>NZ_JAPEQF010000001.1:0-872500 GCF_026339755.1 Micromonospora sp. NBC_01655
CGAGCGCCGCCGGGTCCTGGCCTGCGCTACCAGCGGCGGCGACCTCGGCGGCCGTCTGGTCGCCTGACCCGGTGAGCAGTTCCAGGACCTGGCGTGCGGCTGTCGAGAAGCAGCCAGGCTGCTGTTGGCCGTGACCAAGCGCGGCCGTCTGGTCGACCAGCACATCCTGTGCGCGGTCCGCCGAAGCCGGCCGGCACCGCCCAGGGGCAGGCGGACATCTCGGCGGCGACCTTCAGCGGTCCTTCGTGATGGCCAGGAAATCGCAGTCATGGTGCTCTCCTTGCTGGTGGGGGCCTTGATCAGGCCGACAGTGGTGAGGTGCCGGCGGTACACCGCCGTCTGGTCCCGTCCCGCCTTGATGGCGTCCCGGAAGTAGCTGATGTGTGCGCTGTGGGCGGTGCGACTTGCTCGCCGTCGTGCGCTGGCCGAGCTGTCCCACCGCTTGACGGTCTTGCCGTCCGGGAGTAGATGACCTCACGGATGTCCCGGGTGTCGGCCGTGCCCGCCTTGCACTGGGCGACCAGCCACAGGGAGAACGACCGCAGGTCATGGGTCTTGCCGCCGACGCGGACGGACCAGTCGCCGACGTCCAGGGCGCACGCCCAGCCGGCCAGCCCAGCCCGACGGGGACTGACCATGGAGCAGTTGACCTTGCCGACACCCGACGAACTCGGTCCGAGCCGCAGTGGTAGCCGGGCCGATGTGGGCGGGTCGCCGACGATCCCGACCGCCGGGTCCAGGTCGGCGGCGCGGGGCGGTGCCCTCTTTGTTGATGTCGAGGTAGCCGAAGCAGCAGCTGACGGACGGCCAGCAGCGGGGCAGGGCGCTCGTCACGATGGTCCTCCGGCGTTGCGGGTGAGGGGCCGCGGCGTTCAGCAGCTCCGGCCAGGACAGGGCCGGTCGCCAGCACGGTGCCGCAGGTCGGCACCGCCCGGGTTCCAGCAGCCCGCCGAGTCGCGGCGCCACTGATGCCGGCGGTCATGACGATGCCGTCACCGGCGCAGCTCGGGCAGGGACAGGACATCGGCCTCCAGCCGCGGCGGCAGGACGGGTGGCGCGGCGCATCAGCGGCCAGCAGCCGCGGGTGGTGCGCGCCCGAGTCAGCCCAATGTGGCCGCGCGTCCGACGCCCGGTACTCGCTGGAGACGATGGGCGACCTGACGCCGTCTCGGTCGAATGCGCTTGAGCGCGTCGATCCTGGGCAGGATGCCGCGCACCTGGATCAGGCCGGGGCGGATCTAGGCATGACCATCCGCCGGTCTCCGCCGAGATCGGCCGGGCGACCCCGAGTCGGCCGCCGTTGAGGGCGTACTGGTGCTCGGCCAAAAACTGGTCCCCGGCCCTGATCGCGTCCGCTGACGAACCGACGTCGGAGCCGAGGTCGATCGACGCCTGGCGGTTGAGCCCAGCAGCGACCAGCTCCGGCACCACCGACGACCGGAACACGAACCGGCTGCGCCCGGCCGAGTCGCGCCAGCGGACGGTGACCATGTTGTGGAAGTTCGTCGGCGCTGCCCTGGGAGTCGTAGCCGCCGACGACGCCGCATTCGTACCGACCGGGCGCTGCACCCACTCGAACCGGTGCTCGGCCGGCGTCGGTGCGCTCCCATGCCCGCCAGCCGTGCCCGCGACTCCAGCGCGAGAACTCCAGCACCTGGCGGCGGTGACCTCGTCCGGCATGGAGCTGATCGATTGCGTGCGTCGTCGCCGCGATGGTGGCGGTCGCGCCGTCGTAGCCGGCAGGCCGATGAGATCAAGGACCACCTCGGAGGCGAGCACTTCTGCATCCGCGTGCACCCCGTGGTCTGCTCATCGCCGGTCGCGTCGAAACGCATCGCCACGACCGCAATGGCCGGTGAAGCTGGCCCACGCCAGATCAGCGGCAACGCAGCAGTTCGCTGCTGTGCGCCAGTACCGCAGGTCGAGGGTGTCCCTGCCATTGGCCCAGTTGGTGCCGACCACACGGGTGGCGTACGGGCCGCCGTTGGTGCTGATCGTCGCCGTGCGGGCCGTGTCGTTCGCGCCACCGCCGGTGCTCAGGATTGCATCGACGTTCATATTGGCATCGTTGAGCGCGCCATCCCAGGCGTATCCGATCAGCGCGATCCTGACCGGCCAAAGCGATCCCGTCGTAGCGGGCGCTCACCCGGGACGTGTTCGAGATGTGCAGCCCGTCGGGGAACTGGACCACGAGCGCGTCCTTGCCGCTGCCGCCGGGGTCGTCCCCGCCGCCGACGGTCGCCCTGGCCACGCTGACCGCAGCCTGAAGTAGTCGCTACTGCCAGCGCGCCATCGTAGATCAGCGGCAACGGCCTGCGGGCCTACGACGGCTGCTTCGTGTCCTGTGATCTGCCCGTCGCCGCCTGAACAGCTCCCCCGGCCCGGGTCCTCCATCCGGCCGTCCCACACCACGCTGCCGTCGCGGGCGTCGTACACGGTGACCTGCCCGTAGTCAGGCGATCTCGTCGGGCTGGGTGGTCAGCGGCCGGGCCAGTGGCACCGTGCACGAGGCGTACCCGCCCGGGTCGGTCCACCGCATCACCAGGTCCGGGCGTCGACGGTGACGTGCCGGTCCACGCGGGGGGTGCGGAGCCGGACCGTCAGGGGGATGGGCAGGCCCACGCGTCTGCCTGGCTCGAGCTTCCTCCCAGATCACGGTGCCGTCGCTGTCCCGCCAGCGGATGGTGACAAGCTCGGCCAGCACCTCGGCGGAGGTGACGCCATCGGGGTACACAACTTGCTCGATGGGCTCGTCGGGGCTCACGGCACCTCCTCAGCTCGACGGTGGGCGCGCGTAGAGGTAGCGCGGCCAGTAGTACGGGGTGAGCGTCGATGTCGAGGTCATCGTCCGACCTCGCCGTCGACCAGCCACGATGGTTGGTGACCCCCGGCGAGATCAGGGGCAGGCCACCGACCGGGGAATCCGGCTGCGCCGGCATCCGCACCTCACCGCCCGCGCCGACCGCGTACACCATGTGCCTGGCGCCGTCGACGATCCCGGCCGCCGACCCGGAGTCCGACCACACCCGGGCCACCGCGTACCGATCGTCCGCCGGCACCGGTTGCAGCAGGTCGACGTCGAGGGTGCCTGTGCCGGACACACGCTGGGCGTACACGGCGATCCTGGTCCCGCCGACCGGCGTCTCGGTCGCCGAGTAGCCGTCGTACACCGGGTCAGCGCCCACCGGCAGCTGGATGGTGCCGAGGTCGCAGGCGACCGCCCCGTCGCGACCGTCACCGGCGTGTTGTAGATCGGCCGTTGCGGTGCCGCCGTAGACCAGCCGACCACACGTCGGAGATCTGCGCGAGTGCCGTCCAGGGCCAGGATCTCGGTACCGCCGCGCATCCGGGTGGCGGGACCGCCGGCCACGATGCGGCGTACAGCCGCCGCTCCATCAACGAGGTCGGGGTGATCCGGCAAGTCGGCCCGGTCCTGCTCATCAGCGGGCACGTTGCGCCAGCGCCGGCGGTGCCGGTGGTCGTCGCCCGCCTGGAGTTCATCGGCATTCGCGACGGCGCCCCGCCGGCGGATGCCCATCGCCACGCGCGGGTAGTCGTAGACGCGCGTCATGACGTCGCCGCCGAGCCGCAGGTAGGCGTTCTCGCCGTCACCGCGCCGGCGATGTCGAGGTAGCAGCCGCCCGGGCTCGCCGGGTTGTTCGGCACGGTGACCGGGGCCAGCGTCTCGCGCAGGCCGTACGCGAACGGCTCGGCGAGAATGTCCACGTCGACCAACCGCAGCATCGTCGACCCCGCCACCTCCGTGATGCGGTTGATCGGCGACCTCAGCGTCCGGAAGAACACCGGCGCGGTGGTGCCCGGCTGCCAGCGCAGCACGTTGGTCGGCCGGTCCAGCTCACGGCTGAGGGCCTGGAGGCGAGACGCCGCCGTGTCCGCGCTGGAGACGATCAGCTCCAGGCGCAGCCGTAGCGTCCGGTTGTCGTACACCGCCGCGGTGACCGTCGCCCCGTCGGTCAGGAGCGTCTGCGACATGCCCCGCCGCAGCTCCGGCGGCGACAGGTCCGTGCCCTCGTACCGCAGGCCCCAGCTGATGTCGTCGTTGAGGTCGAGCCGGACCGTCGGCGTGGCCGAGATCGCATCGACTGGACAGTGTCCACGCCCTCGCCACCCCGCCCGCGTGTAGAGGTCAGCGGTCCGGCCAGAGTCGATCCGACCATCGGCATCCGGCCACCTGGGTCAGCGCCTGCTCCATCTGCCGGCCGAACTGCTCGGCCAGCGCGTCGTCAGGCCTGGGCTTCATCGCCCGGCTGCGCCTGCGGCCCGGGCCGGCGCGGCCGCCGCAGCGCACGCCACGGCCGCCGACCGGCCCGCGTCGTGCACGTACGTCCTCACCGATCGCCTTCACCACCAGCTCCGCGCCCCGCTCACCCACCCAGTACGTCCACCGGCCTCGCACCGGTCCGGCCACCGGCCTGGCCGCCGATGCCGGTGCCGCCGGCACGTTGCGGCCCTCGGAGCGCACCACCACCTGTTGTGCTGGTGGTGATCACCACCCGCTTGACCGGATCGCCATCAGCCCCCGGACGGCCTCAGGTTATACCAGCCTGGCTGGTGTCGACCTTGACCTCACGCTCAATGTTCGATCCCGGCACGATCTCAGCGGCCAACTTCCTCAGCCCGCCTGCGAGACGCCCCCATCGCCACGGCGCTGCGGATGAACGCCGCCCGGCCCCGCTCGGTCACCGCGGCGGCCTGGTCCTCGCTCTGCGTCCGTTCGAGCACCGCCTGCGCATGAGCTTTCGTGTCCCGCACCAGCCCGTTCAGGACTTCCCGGTTCTTCCGGCCGACCTCACTGTTGGTCTCAACGCCGCCGCTGGCCCGCTTCGCCGCCGCCGCCGTGTCGTCCAAGGAGCGTTCGAATGCGATCTCCGTGTCGATGACGGCGAGGTTCTGGTCGCGCAGTTCCCGCAACTGCTCCTGGAACGACTTCACCTCGGCGGTAGCAGATCCTGCGGCCTCGTCGACCTTCCAGCCCGGTCATTGCCTCGTCGCCAGCGATCTTCCCGATGACGGCGGTGCTGCCGAGAGCGCCTTTCAGCTCGTCGACCTTCGCCCGGCCGTCGTCGATCCGGTCCGAGAACAGCGGGTTCCAGCCCCACAGCGCGTCCGCCGCCGTGTAGCCGGCATCGGCCACATCGAGGACACCCCGGTACAGGTCGGCGAAGGTATCGACGAGCGTGGTGACGGTGCGGATGCCCGACTCGCCGACCATGAACACGTACCGCAGCGCCGATGCGCCCTCGTCGGCGTCGTCGGCGAAGGTCGACAGCATGTCGGACAGGGCGTCGCCCAGCCGGGGCAGGCCCTCGGAAATCTCCCGCACGATCGGCCCGGCCGCCTCAGCGGCGTCCCGGATCCCCGGCGCCAGCTCCCGCATCAGGTCACCGACCCCACGGGCCAGCGGCTGCACGTACTCGGCGGCGGCGCCCAGCGCACCGTCGATGTCGTCGGAGATGTCGTTCCAGGCGGCCCGGATCTCACCGATCCCGGCGATCGTCGGCTGCACGAACTGGGCGCCGACCTCGTCGAGGTCACCCATCACCGTGTCGGCGAGATCAGCCGAGGCGGCCTTCACCCGTGCGTCCCGGGCGGCCAACGCGATCCCGCCAGCCACACCGCCGACACCAACCCCGCCGACGACCGCCCCGGCCACCGCCGCCGAGAGGGTAGGCACCAGGAACGCGGCCAGCGTGGCGGCGGCCACCGCCCCCACTGGGCCGAGGGGCGCCCGGGCGATCAACGGGCCGACTCGGGCCACGAACGCTGCGGCGAAGCCGGACGCCGCTTCCTCGCCCTGCTGCTCCAGGTCCGGCAGCAGCTTTTGGACGTTGTTCAGCTTCCGTAGCTCGGACCGCTGCCGGTTCAGGTCCTTGATGAGGTCCTTGTTGCCGGTCCGGTCGATCTCCGCCGCCAGGGACCGCATCGCGGCCTCGGCTACGGCGATGTCGGCCGCCAGGCCGCGGTACTCGTCGCCGGCCTCGTCAGCCTCCTTGCCGGACCGTCGGGTCTTGTCGCCCAGGCCCTCGACCTGCTCACCGGCGACGGTGGCCTTCGTGCCGAGCTTGGCGACCTCGTCGCCGGTCTTCGCCGCCGCGTCACCGACGTCCTTGAAGGTCTTCGACGCGCCAGCGTCCCGGCCGACGACGTCGAAGCGCACCTGCTCAGCCACGGCACCCCCTCACAGCGATAGGTCGTAGGTCGCCGCGGTTGTTGTCCCACCACACCAGGTGGTCACGGGCCCGCCGGGTGCCGTCATCCGGCGCAAGCTCGTACGCAGCACCTCGCGCCTCGAACGTCATGAACGGTTCGATCGCGGCGAGCAGGACGGCTACCCGGCGACCTCGGAGGAAGACCCCGAGGTCCCACCAGCCGGGGGGCGCTGCTCGTCCTCCCGCACCAGCTCGGCCCGCAGCAGCCGCACCTGGAAGTCGGTCAGCCGCCGCGTCGAGCCGGTCGCCTGCCGCATGGCCAGCCACGCCGCCACCCACCGGGCCTGCGACAGCTTCAGCGGACCCCGCTCCAGGTGCGGCATGAACGCGGCGAGGGGGGCCTCGATCGCCGCGTCTATCGCCTCCAGCTCGCCCGCCGCTGGATCCTTGAGCGCCTCGGAAATGAGCGTCAGCCTCGCGGGCAGCGACATCCTCGTCAACGCCGTACTTCGTCACCACGGTTCGCCTGCACAGCCGTACCTGGATGATCGCCATGGTCAGCCTCTCGCAGATCTGGTCGAGGACGCGGTCCACCGCCGCCTTCCTGCTCGCACCTGCCGGCCGGGCGGCCGTCATCGGCTCCGTGACGAACTTCGGCTTCACCGCCTGAGTCACCCACGGGTTCGCCCGGGACGTCGCCCGGTGCTTCGCGTGCCGCTTCAGCGGGCGGCTGCGCCCGAACACCGGGTGCTTGAGCCGTCCGCCCTCCAGGCCGGCGACCTGCCGGGGGTTACCCCGCAGCCCTTCGCGGCCAGGGCATCCGTACCGGTCACCTGGTCGCCGGTCGTCGTGGTCGCCGTCGTCATCCGCATGGACGGCACCAGCTCCCGGGCGTACCGATCCGGCAGGTACGCCGCAGCGTCTGCCCGGACCGCGGCCTTGAGCGCCGGCACCGCGTCGAGGATGCCCTTCCGCAACTCCACCAGGTCCTCCGCTCAGCGGCCGTACGTGCAGCCGGCGGGCCACGACCTGGAAGCGGTCGCCCTGGACCTGGAATTCGCATCGAGCGTGGTGTCCGACGATGCATCGATCGTCATCAGCGTTCGTGCCGTCGCTGGGCTGACCCAGGAATGACGTGCTGACCACGCCCGGACCGGGTCAGCCGTCGGCGTCACCGTCTGGGTTGCAAGATCATCGGCACCTTGAAGCGGATCGTCTCGTAGTATGTCGAAAGGATTCGCGCCCACGAACTCCCACACCAGCGCGGTCGGGGTGTCCGAGGCGTCCGGTCCGCCAGGTCGGCCTTCGTCAGGTAGGGTTGGTGCCGGACACCGCCGACCAGGCGTTCAGCACGCCCTGGCTGCGCAGCCCGGCAGAGCCCATGTACGGGCCGCCGTCGTGCTTCGGCCGTTCGATCCGCAGTGACATCGACCGGATCCCGTCGACGAGCGCCTCCGCCCCGTACGTGCCGAGCTTCAGCGCGGCCTGGGCGAAGTGGAACTCGTTGACGACCGGGTACGACGGCGCGGCCAGGGTCTGCGCCTCGGAGACGTCCCGCGCGTCGACCTCGATCGACACCGTCAGGCCACCGTTGACCTCGCAGCTGAACTCCGCGGCGGTGATCTGGCAGCCCAGGTACGTGTACGGGCGGACCGTGCCGCCCAGGTCCGGGACGCCGGCCTGCATGGTGTAGCTCTTGCCGGCCGGGTCGGCGAGCGGGTGCGTCTGGAGGTACGCCGCCGTCGCCCCCTGCTGCACCGGAGACACCGTGCCACCCATCAACCCGCCCAGCAGCAGGCCCATACCCTTGGAGTAGACCCCCATCGACAGGTTGCCGCCCCGCACCCCGGGTCGTGACATACCGCCGGCCACCCGGATGCACCATCCGCCCGGCCGCTGACCCCGCCACCTGGTAGGTGGTCTTCCGCTTCCTTGAGCTGGAGCTGTTCCTCGAAGCGGCTCGGCGCGACGTACGTGCCGTAAGTGACCTCCGGCGCCAGCCCGAACGACGAGCCGAGCCCCGATCCGATCGCCATCAGCCCTGCTCCTCACCGCTGGTCGGGGGCTTGTCGAGCTTCTCGACGGCCCTCTTGGTGTCCTTGTCCTGCGCGGCCGTCCACCCGGCCTCCAGGTAGTTCGCCAGGTCCTCGTCCGGGACCTCGACGATGTCGCCCGGCGCGACCGACCGGCCGATCCACGGCACGAACCGCGCCTCGTCGTACGGCTGCTTCACCCTCGCCATAGCCCTCCTCGAACTTCGGCTGTCGCAGCGGACCGCGCTTGATCGAGCAGATACGGCCCCGGCCGGCTTCCTCAGGGGTCGCGGTCTGATCCATGCGCACCCGCGTCACAAGCGCAGCGCCGGAGTGCAGCGCACCACCGAGGGTCCGGTCGCGGCGGATCTCCGTGACGAACGCGTCGAAGATGCCGAACGCCTGGTCGCGGACGGCCTTCGCGGCTTCCTCGCCACCGCCGACGCCGACAGCGATCTCGCACGGAATCTCGTACGTCTCGCGTTCCATATGCGCCGAGCTGGGCGTGTACGACCTCGTTCGCGGTGTCGCCGTCGTCGAACGGGACCACGCCGACCGCGAACGCTGGGTTGGCGACGCCAGCCGGGAAGCCGTCCGACACCGAGTCAGACGTCAGGCCCGGCAGCGTTCGGGCGGTGGCCACCAGGTAGTCCACGGCGGCGGGAATGCTGGACGTCGCCATCACGCCACCAGCGGTGGGCCGTGCACGTTTCCAGCGCCGCATGGACGGTGGCACGAAGAACCCCAGCCGGACTTCGCCCTGCCCGGTCGGGCCGAACGTGTCGCCGCGGCCTTGGTCGAACACCGACCCGTTGCCGCCGGTCTGGGGTCGCCAGTTGATGCGGATCAGCTCCTTCGTGCCGTCGAGCACGGCGGCGGGCACGGCGAGCCGGCCGACGACGTAGGTGACCGTGGGGTTGCACCAGTACGACGAGCCGAGGCTGAGCACCCCGGCCGGAGTCACCGTGTACTCCGACGGCGGCATGGTCGCCCCGTTCTCGACCACGCTCGTCACCGACAGCACCGGCCGCTGCCGTAGCACCACCTGATGCCCGCCGCCGCCGTGCGGGTTCCCCCGACGGTGCGGTATGACCGGCCCGACGATGGACTCCACCACTTCCGAGGCGGACAGGATGAACCCGCGTAGCTCGTCGTCGTGGGTGGTGTTGGTCGGGTCGATGTTCAGGTGGTTTTTGGTCTCGCCGAGTCCGACGATGGCCGGCCAGGACGCGTCCGCGACGTTCACCACGTCCGGGTATGCCTGGTCGGGCACCCCACCGGTGAACGTCCAGCGGACCACGCCGGCCGTAACACAGCAAGTTGGTAGGCCCGCAGACGCCGGCGGGTTCGTCGGCGTCTGTGGGTCCACGGTCCCGTCGGGCCGGGTCACGGTCAGCGTCGCGGTGGCCGCGTTCGCCGGCTGACCCGCCGCGTCGTGGCACGTGGCGCTGAGCGTGACCGTGTCTCCGACGTCATACACGGGTTAGTTCCCCGACGCCTTGTCGGCGGGCTTGTCGACGGCCTTGTCCGCCGGCTTCGCCGTCGCCTTCGTGTCGGCGCGCAGGCCCTTCGCGGCCGCTGGTGTCCGGCTGTCCTGGCCGCGAACTCCTGCACGATCGCCACCGGCGAGGTGTGGTCCCGGCCGGGCAGCAGGAAATCGACCCGGCGTCGACCTGGTCGGCTGCCGCGCGATCCGGTTCCGTGGCCATGCCCGGCCGCCGGGGGAGCCCGGGGTGTTCGCGATGACCTGCTGCGCGTCGGCGATCTGGGTGGCCAGCCGGCTGCATCAGCCCTTGCACTCGTGCTCGGCGGTGCCCTCGTCGACCAGGGCGCGGTAGGTCCGCCTCCCGTCTGCGCACCATCGCCGTCGCCGACCGCGTACGCCAGTACGCGCCGCGCGGGTCGTTCTCCCGCAACTGCTGCCCGTCGGTCGTGCGGTAGATTCGCCGGTCCGCCTTTGATGTTTCCCGCCATCTGCTGCTCCTGGTCCCTGGAGTCGCTGGACAGTACATCAGGTCTGCGACCCGGACAGTCACCCACGGCCGCCGTGGTCGTGCCGTTGTACGCAGATGTAGAGCACGCCCGCCGAGGTGTCGATGGCCAGCGACCCGACGACGCACTGGCCGGCGAAGTTGTTCGCGGTGAGCGCGCCCGCCTTGCGGCAAGCCAGGATGCCGTTGCCCGGCATCACCTGACCGCCCGTGAGGATCGGCATGTCGATGTCCTCTGCGCGCCGGGCGGCGGATCGACCGGCCTCGCCCCCGGCGCCGTCTTCAGATACCGGTGACCGTGCAGACCGCGGTGGGCCGGTAGATGAACGCGGCAAGCACGTCCGCGCGGACCGCCTGCTGCTCCTCGACGCTACGTGCCGTGGCTGTTGAGACCCGGCACGACGATGCCCTGGCGCATCGACAGCTCCGTAGAGGTGTCGAGCGTCAGGCCCGTGTTCTGCGTTCAGCGGCGATTCCGGCACGGCAGGCCCTACAGCGCCCGGGCCCGCCTCGCTCGGCGACCCCCAGATGTACACGCCGTCGGCGGTGCGCAGCAGCCGGATGTCCTGCCAGTCCAGCGGGTGCATGATGTGCAGGTCCGGGATCGCCCGCCCGACGGTCCGGATCAGGGTCATCGCCTTGTAGAAGGCGTCCGGGGTCGGGTCGGTGCCCTTGGCCTGCGTCTGGATGCCGACAACGTTGTTGATGCCGCGCAGGTTCGGGGCGGTGCCGTTACCGACCAGCACCTGGCCGTCCATGCGCTGGCGCAGCATGAACCGCAGCCGGTTGTCGACGTAGCCGCGGGCCTGGTCGACGTCCTCCAGCTGCTCGTCGGTGATCGGGATGAACGTGGAGACCTTCCGAACCGGGCTGGACACCTCAGTGAGTGCCAGCGCCGACTCCGGGAAGGTGTTCGCCCGGCGGTCTCCGCCGCGGCATAGAAGGTCGTTCCTCCATGTACACCACCGCGGCCTGGGCGGTCGTGGTGGTGGGGATGTAGTCGAGAACCTGGATGGGGCGGGTGGCGTAGTCGACGATCCGGCCGGTGCGGGTCGTCTCCGGCAGCCAGCCGGCCGACGTCTGCATCAGCGTCTTCAGGTCGAGGTCGAGAGTGGCCTCCGGACCGATCGACCCCTGCTTGCCCTTGAACGCGGCCGAGCCGACGAACAGCTCACCGAACGACTTCAGCTCCGGCTGGCCCTGCCCGGTCCGGCCGGCCTTCGTCGAGTCCGGCTCGGAACCCTTCTCCCGGCCGGCGGCGCCACGACGGGCGGCGGCCTTGGCCACCTGCCGCAGGCCCTCGACCTCCTTGCCGACCTCGTCGATCTCGGCGTTCTTCGCCCGGATCCACTCGACCTTCGCCATGGTGTCGCCCTGCAGGGACTTCACCAGCTTCATGTCGTAGTCCGGACCGGCCTCGTCGAGGACGGCGAACAGCTCCTTGTTCTTCGCGTCGAGCTTGCCCTGCGCCTCCTTCAGCGCCGGGAACTCGATCTCCTGGGTGTCGTCGCCGCCTACGCTCTTGCTGTGCGACGGCCCGCAGGCTCGCGGGCGACGGCCTCGGCCGCCTCGCCGTCGGGGTCGGTGCCCGGGTCGCCGGCCTTCAGCGCCTCGTACGCCTCGCCGAGCCGCTTCAGCTCGTCACCGAGGCGGGCGAGGGCATCGGCGTTGACCCGTGACAGGGACTTGCCTCGCTCAGCGAGAGCGCCCACTTCCGCTTGCGCTGGTCATCGCGCGCTGTCGACCACGCCCATGGCCGCCAGCGCCTCTTCGATCTTCGTGCAGCAGCAGCCCGCCGTCGGACTTCGTTGCCAGGGGTGCGGGTGCCGATCCCGGCGCCCAGAGGACCGGCTGTGCACACTTTCGCCGGACCGAGCTGCTCCAGGAACCGCACCTGCCGGCCCTCGAACTCGCCGTAGGACTCCTTGGTCGGGTGCACGGAGTACGACCACTCCTGCAACTCACCCATCGCCTTCACGGTGGCGAACGTGTCCCGGCCGTGGGTGGTGTCCATGAAGAACTGGCCGTCGAGGATCGCCTCGGTGTTCGTCGTGCGGACGGTGCCCTTGCCGACCGGCAGGACACCCATCCACGACCGGTGCCCGTACGCGCTGATCTTCCACGGCGCGCCGTCCTCGAACGCGCCCGGCAGGGTGACGTCCCGGTCGGAGTCGATCACGTTGAACGTCGAGAACACCGCCTCGACGGTGCCCTTGTCGACGTCCTTGATCTCCACCCCGCGCAGCGCCTTGACCTGCATCACGCCACCCCCATCAGCATGTCGAGCCGGGCCATGGCCGGCCCGAGCGCGTCGAGGACGACGGCGCCGTCCGCGCACATCCAGCCCTCGCTGCGCTTGACCATCGGTTCCTGATGGCACGGACACTGCGGCACCCCGTCGACCACGTTGACGGTCACCGCGTACGCGATCTTCCGAACCTCGAACGTCACGCCGCGCCTCCTTCGGTCAACGGATCGCCCTGGCCGGCGCCGGGCGGTTGAAGCTGCACGCTGAACAGGCCGGAGTGTCGGCCCACCAGGCGGGCCAGGTCGTCGGTGCGCAGGTACTCGACCGCCGCGTCCGGCTCGTAGCCGGCATCCAGCAGCGACCGCAGCGCCGTCGCCCGGGTCTGCTGAATCGAGGCGACGTCCTTCGCGTCCTCCCGCACGAACGCCGTGTCCCGGGTGTCCGGCCGCAGCTCCGCCGCCGGCCGCGGCAGGGGGAACAGCGTCTCCAGGCTGGCCGCCGCCTCACCCCACAGATGCCGCAGCGTGCCGTCGCCGACGTTGCGCCGAGCGGCGCTGTAGTTCCCGGCGTTCAGACTCGACCCGGACAAGCCCTCGGACAGGCCCACCACCACTGGATGCACGCCGGCCGCCGCCGCGATCCGGGTCTCCCCGCCGCCCTGCACCGCCTTGAAGTCCAGGCTGCGCAGGTCCACCCCGCGCATCGTCACGTCCGCGCCGCCACCGAAGAACAGCGTCTTGTACGCGTTGCGCGGCCCCTCGTGCTGGGCTTTGAACAGCTCGACGAACTCGGCGAACTTCTCCGGCGTAACGTCCTTGTCGAGGCTGACCACGGTGCTCAGCGCGGCGCCGTTCTCGAAGAACCGCGACTTGTGCTCGGTGGCCGCCAGGTCCGCGCCGATCTCCCGCAGCACCGGCGTCAACCAGGACATGCCCCGGAACGGGTGGCTGGGCCGATCGGCGAGTGCGGCACACCTCGTCCGGCGTCAGCAGCACCGGCTTCGCCCGCGTGCTGGCACCCAGCCCCGACGTCGGCGGCTCGTACAGCAGCCCCACCACCCGGGCGTCGACCGCGAATGGGTCTTCCGAGTGGGAGCCGATCACCAGGGTCACCCAGTCCGGCCGCAGCCGCGTCAACCGCAGGCCCGGGCCGCGGGCGGCTCGACCGAACCGGCCGACGTCGTCGCACCACGTCGAGTACGAGTTGCCCGCGTACGTGGCGTCGACCTCCATCCACGCCAGCAGGTTCGCCAGCGTGCCCGTCGGCCACGGCCGCCGCAGCAACGCCAACTCCGGCGAGTCGTAGAACGGGCCGAGCTGCCCGTCGACGCGGTCCCGCCACAGCATCTGCACGTCGGCGAACACCCGCAGCCGGGCGTAGCAGCAGGCGAACACCACCGCGTTGCCCTTGCCCGCGCCCTGGACGTAGCCCTCGAACTCGTGCTCGATGCGCTCCCGGTCCGGGGCCGACGAGCCGATCAGCGCGTTGCGCAGCTGCTCCATCCGCCAGAATGGCGGCTCCGACCAGCCCTTCACCTCGCCGCCGGGCCGTCGCATCGCCTGATGCCGGGCGGTCACCCGCTCAAGCGCTGACGCCATCGTCCGCCCGCCTCATCGCCTCGTCGACGCGCGCCTGCCGGGCAGCCCGGGCGTCGTCCCACCCGACCTTCACCGCCGCCGCGCACCAGGTGCACGCCAGCCACAGCACGGCGAACACGGCGAACGCCAGGCCGATCCCGACCAGCAACGCCGCCAGCAGCCCCAGAAATCGCCCGGGCCGGCCACCAGCGGGCCTGCGCGGTATCCGGTCCACCCGGTCCACCCGCGTCACGTCGGCGTACTCAAGCACTGCCACCGGGGGACCTCCTTCGGTCTCGAGCGGCGAATGCGGCCAGCGGGATCCGCGACTGGCCAGCAGCCGAGGCGCGGAGTGGCTGAACAGGCCGCGCCCACGGCCGCCAGGGTGGTGGTATCGACAGCCACGTCCCGGCGCGCCCAAGCCCACGACCCGCCCACGTCCCGCTTCACCGCGCCCCGCGCGGCATCGGTGAGCACGCCCTGGCCGATGTGCGCCACATCCCGGCCACCCACGTCCGGACCGCAGATGCCGTCGTAGAGGAGCTGGCAGCCGGCCACCATGTCCCCGACGTTCGCCCGGTGCACCGTCAACCCGGCGGCCTCCGCCTCCTCGGCCAACGCCTTGTCGTCGATCACCAACACGCTCGGCTGATGCCGCTCCAGTTCCTTCAGCCGGGCCACGACCCACCCGGTGCCCGGCCGGTAATCCAGCACGGTGCCGTCGCCGGCCACCTCGATGTGCCGACCGCCGCCCACAGCCGCCCCAGCCAGCCCGATCGCGCCGTGTACGACCGGTCCGGTACATACACGCCGATCGCCGGCCGTCCATCGCTGCGACGCGGGGTCCTGCGCGTCTGACCACTCGGCCTCGCCGATGACCTGCCACCTGGCCTGGCCCACCGACCCACCGAGGCCAGATGCTCCAACTGCTCGCGCCCAGTTCCTCGACATCGCCCGGAAACCCTGCGCGATGCTCCAGGCCGATCCCGGATACCCAGGGCCGGGGTTCGCCGCCCACAGCCGCTGGTCGCCTCAACCTTGTCGAGGTGGTCCAGGTCGCCGGCAAGACCCCAGTCCCGGTACCCGAGGGCCGGATCCTGCGTCCACGGCGGGTCATCCTCACCCCTCGGTGCGCCCGGGTCGCCCCGGCGCCGAAGCGCGAACATCACCTCGCCGGTCTCGCCGGTCAGGCGGCGACGGCGACGACGCGGATCGGCCGGGCGCCTATAGTCGGCATCAGCGCCGCCTGGTGCACTGGCGTGTACGCGAACGTCTCGTCGATGAGGTTCACGTCGCCGCTGAACCCGCGACCGGCCTCGACCCAGCGACGAACTTGATCTGGGCGCCGGTGTCGAGGCGCTCCAGCGACTCCTCACCGTTGGTGTTGATGACCTTGATGAGAATGCCGTCAACGTCGTACAGGTTGTCGTTGAGCCTCGTGCCGAGCCGACCCAGAATCCACACGACCCGGCGAAACTGCTCCATCGCCGTCTTGTACTCGTGCGCCGACCACATGATCAGCCGCTCACCGAGGAGCAGCAGACCGGCCAGAGCCCGGGCCTCCAGCACGGCCGACTTGCCGTTCTGGCGGGAGCACCACCGAACTGGAGCACGCCCACTTGCCGTCCGCGGACCGCGAGCATGGCGTGGATCGAATCCCTCCTGCCAGGCGTCGAGCGGCCGCCCGGCCCGGCGCATCAGCTCGACTTTCGCCTCCGGCCCGTACGAGTCGACCGAGGCGGGGCTGGTGTCGTCCCGCGGGCTGCGCCCGCCGAGCAACTGAGCGGTGAGATCCGTACGCCACCGCTGCCGTTTTCCGTAGGCCGCCGCCGCCACATGCGGCGTTCTCCCGACCTGCCGCCACCCACGACCCCGTGCTCGACTGCCGCAGCTCTGCCAGCAACTGCTTGAGCGCCACCTGCTGCTGTCTCGCCTCGGCCAGCGCGTTGTTCAGCACCACCCGGACGACGTCGCCGTCCTCGGACATCGCCTGAAAGGTCATCCAGGAGTCCTCATCGCCACGCAGGATCCGGTCGAGCACGTCCAACCGGTCGGCCGTCCGGCACGCCTCCTCCAGCAGCACCCGCTCGGCCGGCTTCAGCTCCGGCCCCTCGTCGTGCACCTGCTGCCACACTCGGCGGGCCTGGTGCCGAGGTCCGGCGGTTACCTCGGCCGGCTTCATGGCACCGCGCCATAGCGGCTGTGACATCAGGTGTGACCGTCACACCGTCACAACGTGCCGGGTCGCAAAGCGAGTGGTCACCAGCACGGTGACGGCGCGACCGCCGCTGCCGTTCCGCTGCCGACGTGGCCATGGCCGCCTCCAAGATCCGGCGCGGGGGGAGAGAAACCTGACGGAAGAGCGGAGGGTCAGGGTGCATCACTCTGCGTCGTCAGGGTGCCCCCCTACCCGCACCCTGCGTCACCAAGGGCGGGAGTTGACCGCAGGCTGCTGCGCTCGTGCTGCAACGCGTCGTCGCGCTTGGCCGATCGCTTGTCCTTCGCGTCGGTTGCAGGAGGCATGGGCCAGGCGGCGGGGTCCACCGGTGCCGCCGTACACGCGGGGCCTGAGGTGGTCGAGGTCGAGCTTCTGCGTGGCCTTGTCCATCGGGTGGCCGCACTTGTGGCAGGGCGTGCCTGGCTTGAGGACGGCGAGGGCGCGGGCTCTGGCCTGCTGGTGCTCCCAGCCCAGGCCGCGGTCGCGGTGGGCATGGTCACCTCCCCCGGACTTCGCGGTGCCCTCGGTGGTTCCCGGTATGCAGGGCAGGCCGGCCACCACGTCGGCCTGCCCGCGTCACGCCCCTGCGTCCCGTCCCCGGTGTTGCCCGGCGGGACCTGAGGTCAACCGGCTGGCTGTGGGCACACTCCGCCTACGCGGGATGTGAACAAATGATGCGGTCAGGCGGCGGCAGTGCCGACGAGGCCGTCCGCGCGCCGAGGTTCCGGTATGTGCTCGATGGCGGCGGCCTCGTCGAGCGGGGCTGTAGCCGGCGCGCCGCCGAGTCCTCGGTGGTCGCGCCATGGTGACCATGGCGACGGTGACGTCGGGGCCCAGGCTTCGGCGAGGGCGGTGCCCCACTCCCGGCCCTCCACGGTGATCACGGTCCTAACCGTACCTTCCTCAGGCTGATGCGGGTCGCGCCACACATAACAGCGACGCGGTGATGCGCTGCTTTCGAGTGCCGGTTGCGAATATGCGAGCAAGCGCCCAGCGCACTGGCTGTCCGGTGCGGCAGGGCCAGCCCTCGTGCGGCACCCTGGCTCAATGACCCCTGAAGAGACCGCCGTCACGGTGGCCATCCTCGCCGTTGCCGTGAAAGGCGACGAGGACGGGGTCCGGAAGCTGCTCAGCTTCGAGGACGCCGACACGACGATCAAGGCCCTGATCGCTGCTGGTGTCACGCTTGCCGAGGTTGCTGGTCAGCGCGGCGGCCAGTCGGCGTCATCGACGCTGGCCGAGCCGGATTACCTGCTGGGCTTCGACGGTCGGGCGGCCCGGGGCGCACGGTCGCACCTGGCCGGAGGTCAGCCGCAGTCGGCGCAGAGGCCGTTGCCTTCCTCGTCGTACGCCTGGGCTGCCTCCTCGTCGTCCCACTCGTCGCCGTAGACGTGGTGGCAGATGGCGTGGACGGTCTTCCACTTCGCGATCTCTACCGGCATGGTCGGTCCTCTCGTCGGTCGGGTCAGCGGGTTCGTGTGCGGCCCCGCGACCGCACCGAGGACGGCGGCCCGGGGCCAGATGTGAGCGGCACCCTCCACCGCGCCGGGCATCCCGCACGGGCAGCCGCGGCCGACGCAGAGCCGGCCGGTGGCGCAGACGACGGTCCAGGCCTCGACGGGGCCGGCGGCCTGCACGACGAGCTGCCGCTCCCCGCAGTGCGGGCAGGCGACGCCGGGCAAGGGCTTGCGGTCTGGGCTGAGGCCGACCGCGGCGCGGACCCAGGTGTCCTCGTCGACCAGGTGCCGGTGGACGACGGCGGCGGTGCCGGGCTGGAGCTGCGGGATGGCGGTGATGATCTGGCCGAGCGGTCCGAGGTCTGCCGGCGTTCGGAGCATGCCGGCGATGCCGGTGAGGCGGCGTTCCGCGCGTTCGGCCAGCGTCGCCCACCGGTTGATCCGTTCCGTCCGCTGGCTGGCAAGCAGGAGGCCGCTCACGGGGTCGCTGTGGCCGCCGCTGCGGCGGCTGCCCCAGCTCGGGGAGCGGAGGCTGTCGGCGGCTTCGAGGCACTCAGCGAGGATCTGGGTGGCCTCGTCCTCGGTGAGCTTGGTGAGCCGGGCGAGCGCGGCGTGAAGCGACCAGGCGGCGGCCAGGGCGTGGAGGTGGTGCGGGCTGATCACGGTGCTCCTCAGGCGGTGAGGTCGAACAGGTCGCCCTGGCCACCGGCGGCGGCCGGGGGGCGGGCGTCGATCGGGTCGGGCATGTCGGCGGGCAGTTGCTGGAGGGCGAGCAGTCCACCCTTCGTCTCGCCGACCGGGGTGAAGCCGGCGCGGCGGTAGCAGCGGCCCGGGTCGCGCTTGCGGCGGGTCTTGGTGGGGTCGACGAAGGTGACGATCCCGAGGGGCGGGACATCGGGCCAGTGCGCGCGGGTGGCGGCGACGGCGGCGGCGATGAGGTCGGAGGCGAGGTACTCGCACTCCGGCTCCCGGCGGAACAGGCTGTTCATCCACGCGCCGGCCCAGGCATGGCGGACGTAGGCGGCGATGGGCCAGGAGGTGACCCAGAGCGCGTCGGCGGGGTCGGTGAGCAGGACGAGGCAGCGTCCGGGTGGGACGAACTGCGGCGAGCCGGGCTTCTGGCGGTTGTAGTGGCGGTCGGCGAGGGGTAGGGCCCGAGGGTCGGCGCGGCTGGATCGGCGCCACGGCTGGCTCACCTGGTCCTCCTTGGTGATGAGCGGCGGATGGCCTGGGCGGCCCGGTCGGCGGCGAGGGCGACGACGAGGGCGCTGTCGCGGGTCCAGGTGTCGGCGGCGGCTGTCCCCGCCATCCTCAGTGGCGGCGGAGACGCCGACGCGGCGGGCGGTCACGAGCATGTCGGCGGGGTGTCGCGGGCACGACTGCCAGACGCGGCCGTCCTCGTTAACCAAGTCCGACGATCAGCGCGTACGGGGCGTTGGGGTGCTGCTCGATGCGGCGGACGGTCCAGGTGCCGCGCCATGGCGATCCGGGCACGTTGTAGGTGCGCCGCTCGCCGCGGCGCACGTCGGCCCAGGTGCGGACGGGGGCGGCGGTCTCCATGGCGGGCGCATCGGTGGCGAACAGTTCCATCTGTCCCTGCACCGGTCAGCCTCCTGGGCCATCCGGTCGCCGGTGGTACGTCCAGGTCTTGGCGATGCTCGTCGCCGACCCACTCCCGCACTTCGGTGGAGCGGCCTGGCCACCCGGCACGCCGTGGGGGCGGGGCGTGCCGCCGCGCCGACCTGCGCGGCGAGGGAGCCGTACACGCCGAGGATGGTCAGGGTCTCCTCGTAGTCCTGGACCGGGTCGACGGCGATGAACACGCGGGCGGAGTGCGGGGTCGCGGCCACCGGTCAGCCCTCCACCGGCGTGTTGGCCGGGTTGGCCGGGCAGGTGGTGGTGCAGGTCGACTCGGGGCCGAGCGAGTGCTGCTCGCACGCCGGGTCGACGGGTCCGGTACGCACCGACCACGCCGAGGGGGTGAGCGTCCGCGACTCGGCGCTGACGTGTGCACCGCCAGCCCGGTTGTCGGCGCGGGCCCGGGCGTGGCGGGCAACGGTCAGCTCGGCGAGGGCGAGGTCGACTCTGTCGAGCGTCTCGGTGGTGCCGTCAGCGAGGATGAGCCGGACGCCGTACTCGGTGCGCTCTTCGGCGGGCTCGTCCTGCGCGCGGTCCGGGGCGGAACTGGGGGTCGCGGCGGGGATCGGCCTCGGCCCGCTCGGTGGCGGCCCAGCATGCCTCCCAGGGGCAGTTCATGCTGCTGGTGCTCGCCGATCTGGCGCCGGTGCGCGGGCGATGGCGGCGGCGAGGTTGTCGGCCATCTGCTCGACGCGCTCGTAGCTCCTTGACGGCGGTTTCTCGCGGTCGAGGCTCGCCGACGAGCCGCGTCTTCCACTTCCTGGTGGCCTTCGGCGTCGAGCTTGTCGCGCTCCCGGCGGGCCTCGTCGCGCTCGGCGGTGAGCTGGCCGATCAGCTCGGCGACGGAGGCGGTGGGGCTGGCCAGGCCGGCGGCGTTGAGGGCGGCCCAGGCCTGGCTGATGGTGCCGAGGGCCTCGTCGCGCTCGCCGCAGACGGTGGTGACGATGCCCTGCCAGTAGTCGGCGGTGGCGTCGTCGCACGCCCGGCGGGCCTCGTCGCGCTCGCGGATCACCTCGTCGCGGTCGCGGACCATGTTGCGGGTCTCGGCCTGCTCGCGGCCGAGCTGGATGCGGAGGTCGTCACGCTCGGCCTCGATGCGGTCGGCGTCGGTGGGCGCCGGGCGGTCCGGGGCGAAGATGCCGGCGGTGCGGGCCTGGCGGAGGGCGTCGGCGGGGCGGATGAGCGGGATGCGGTCGGCGTAGGTCATGGCGGTGTCCTTCCGGGTCAGGCGAGCTGGGCGGCGGTGGGCCAGCGGACGGCGTCCAGGGCGGCCCGGTGGTTCTTCGGCATGTCGGCCGGCGGGTGGCCGAGGTGGTCGAGGCCGGCGGCGCGCAGCCACCAGGCGTCGACCTGGTTGTCGTCGGCGAGCTCGCGGCCGGCCCGCTTGTAGAGCGCAACGGCCATCTCGGGCTTGCCGGCGTTGCCGCGGCCGGTGGCGTACTTCTTCAAGCTCGCGGGGGTGATGAGGGGCCAAGTCGGAGGTGGAGCAGGCGCGGACGGCGCCGTGGACCATGCCGGTGATGGCGGCCCGCTGGCGTGGGTGGGAGGTCTTCGATGACGACGAGGTCGATGGAGCGGCCGTCGACGGCGCGGCATACCTCGTCGGTGATGTGCGAGTGCCGGGCCACCGGTCTTCTTCGTCGCGATGGTGGTGCTGCCGTCGCACCATGCGATTCCGGTGGCAGTTATTGAGAGTCGAGTCCGATTACGCGGGGGTTGGCCACTTTCCGATCATTTCGATGGTGAGCGGTGGGGCCGGTGCATTTGTGTTCTGCGTGGACGGTGCCGCGCATTGTGTTGGCGGCGATTCGGTGTTCGTCGCGGATGACGAGGTGTTTGTTGGCGGTGTGGGTGTAGGTCCATCGGCCATCGAGGAGTGCGTTGATTTCTGCGGCGGTCGGGCAGCAGCGGGTGGTGTCGACGCGACGGGGAGGCCTTCGTCCAGGGCGCGCAGAGGAGTGCTGCGTGTGTTGTGCGGGGCACCGGGCTTCGGTGGCGGTGGTGGAGATGGCGCTGCTCATCGGGTCCGCCTCGGTTGACCGCCTGCGGGGGTTGGGGGTTTGCCGGGTTTTCTGGTGACGGGAGTGCCACCAACCAATCGGTTACGATGTGTAGTCGCTTGGTCGTTCAGGGGGCGCGCAAGCCGAAAGAAACCCGGCAACCCTCAAACCCCGCAACCGTCCAGACCCGCCCCTGTCCGAGTTCGCCCGTATCTGCCACTCTTTGATCCCGTCGCGGTCCTTGCCGATGCAGCGGACAGCCAGACCACCGGCCCACCGGCCCTCGCGGTTGGCGAGCCACCGACCGAGAGACTTGGCGATGCCCACCGGACCTTTCGGCGCCTTGGCGGCCTTGGCGGCGAGCTCGTCCGGCAGCGCTTCCGCAGGAATCAGCCCAGGCGCGATGAGGTTGCCGGTGTCGACGTCGCTGAGGAGCTCTTTTGCCGTCCAGGCCCGATCCTTATACGCCTTGAACACGGCAGCCAAGAAAACCGACCATTCGTCGTCGTCGGTGCCGACTTCCACCTGAGTGGAGACGTGATCGAATTGGCCGGCGATTCCGGCGGTGGTGATAATGCCTTCTACGGTGCGGACCCATCGGGCGTGTCGCTGGCTCTTTCGACCGGTAGCGGCTTTCCGGCGGCCACCCAGGCACGCACCAAGGTCAGGAGTGCGTGGAGCAATTCCCCGCGCCGTTCCTTCACCCAGCCTTCCAAGTTGTCGATGGCGAAGCCGGTGCGCAGTTCTGGGTTGGGCTGGCCGGGGTCGATGACGGTGCGGATGGTGCGCCGCGGCAGGTCACCGCCGATGGAGATGTTGTTGCCCGTGACGGTCCAGATGCGGTCGTTGGTGGACCGCGTCCAGGAGGTGGAGCCCAAGGGCCGGTCGTCCCACAGGTCGGTGGTGAGCAGACCGGCGAGGGTGCTGCTCTTCAGTGCGCCGCTCACGTTGTCGAGGACGACGACGGGCCCGGTGGTGATGGAGAGGATGGCGGTGATCTGCTTGCGCAGCTCGGCGTCGTCCTCGGGCAGCTCAGCGCGGAACACCCCGCCGTGGATGCTGGCGAGCAGGGTCTTGCCGGAGCCGGGCTGTGGCCTCGATGGCGTGGAGCTTGTACGGCGGCGGGGTCAGCGACCGCAGCAGCGGGTGAGCAGGGCACCGGGAGGGGAAGGGCGGTAGTGCTCGAGATGAAGGGGAATCCGTCGATCATCTCCAGGAGCAGCTTCACGGCATCGCGGACGTCGCCGTCGGTGGGCCGTCGGGGTCGACGAGGCCGGCCCGGAGGCGAGTCCGGTGGCCGGGTCGTACCCGGGGGCTTCGATGAGGCCGCCGTCGGGGCGGACGACGGGGTGGATGACGCCGCGCAGCACCTGCAGGCTGGGCATGCCGGGCACGCCATGGCGGTGCGTGCGGCGGGCCGGGAAAGAGCCTGACGGGCACGTCCTCTTCGCCTTTTCTGGTCCAGCGGAAGCAGCCGTAGGTGTAGGTGATCCGTTGGCAAGGGTGGAGTCGTTGATCAAGTACCGGGCGGGGCCGTCGTTGGTCTCGACGTCGGTGATGGGCACGTGTTCGTCTTCACCCTCGCGAGGGGACGATGGCGTCGAGGCGGTGGAACAGGCCGGCGAGCTCATGCCCCGCCTCTTCGCGTACAGTCGGCGGCGACGGCCGGGTTGCGGACGTCGATCTCCGGGGTCCAGATCCTTGTAAGGGCGTGTGGGCCGGGTCGGCCGGGTCGGCTCGGTCGCAGGGCTGCCGGCGGCAGTCGGCGTGGCGGTGGCCGGGCCGGGCTGGTGGAGGTGGCCGACGAGGTCGCGGATCATCGTGGCCTGTTCGGTGGCCGGGTCGGGCAGTCCGCTGCCGAAGCCCTGCTGGCCGAGTGCCCGGGCTGCGGCTTTGTGGTCGCCGCCGAAGTGCAGCGCCGCGTATGCGCCGAACTTGCTGTAGGACTCGCCGCCGTCAAGCGGGGCCGCGCTGGTGGTGAAGACGTGGAGTCGGTCGGTGCCGAGGGCGTTGGTGGAGGCGCTGATGCCGGTGGGCTTGCCCGGTCGGGTCCAGTAGGTGACGTCGTCGTCGCAAGCGGCGTCGCGCCACCCGGCAACGCCGAGGACCTGTGACCATTCGGTGCGGGCGTTGAAGTCCTCGCCGGGGTGGACCTGGCCGGGTGCTCGGGTGCCGTTGGTGGGTCCGCTGATGATCGGGCTGGCCGCCGTCGGTGGGGTTGCCGGGGCCGGGGCGATGCGCTGCATGGCGGCGTCGAGGGCTACCTGGAGCTGGGCGACGGTGTACCGGTGCGGGATGGCGCCGACGATGCGGCAGGGCCGGGCGAGGCCTTCCTTGCGGTTGACGGTGCCGGGGATGCGCGAGCACCTGGGCGAGGGCCGCCGACGCCGCGGGCTGCAACGCTCAGCCCATGGAGGCGGCGGCGTGTTCGGGATGATCCGCTGCCAGTCCCGGGCGAGGGCCTTGGCCTGGTCGAGGTTGTTTTGGGGGTGATGGTGCGCGGCTCGGTGAGGAGCCAGATCGGGTAGAGGCCTCCGCCGGAGTGCACCCAGATGGTTGGCTCCGGGAGCCCGGTGGCGGCGATGACGGCGCGGCCGGCGGTCTCGTCCGGGGGGAGGTCCTGTTCGGCGTGGCCGGGGCCGGCGAGGTCGAGGTCGGCCCAGAGGGCGGGCAGGGCGGCGGAGTCGGTGGCGCCGCCGCGGCCGCCGATGGTGCGGTCGGTGCGCAGGGTGGTGATCCGGAGGTAGATGCCTTCGCGGCCCTGTTGGTTTGCGTAGCTGGCGTACGGTGGCGGCGTCGAGGTCGCCGAAGATGCGGCCGGGTCCAGTCGCCGGTGGAGCACACATGCACGTGGCCAGAGTCGCCGAGGATCCCGAGCCAGCGGCGGACGGCGGCCAGGTCGATGGCATGCCCGCCGCGCTGCCTGCCGTCGATGGCCTTCTGCTCGATGCTCCGATCTGCGGGCAGCTTCCCGCCCCGAAGGGCGGGGCGGGGCCGCGAACGGTTGAGCGCGGGTCAGGAACGGGATGCCGGCGCCTGCGGTAGGGGCCATGGCGGCGGCGATGGCCCGCTGCTGCACCTCGGGCAGGGCGGCCCACTTCTGTCCATGCCGGCCGGGATGCCGCGAGGCGGGCTGGGTGATGCCGAGGATCCGCGCCGCTGCCGGCGGCGGGGCGCCGGTACATCGGCGCTGCCGGGGCGCACACCGGCTCGCGCGTTGCCCGCCACCGTTGCCACCGAGGAGGCTGCCGGGTCGATCGCGGGGGCGCCGTACTCGGCGGCGAAGGTGTACGGGTCGCCGACGGCGCCGCTGCCGCCGACCCGCCGCACGGCGAGCCGGCCGCCGATCTCCAGGCCCTTCGCGCCGATCCGCTGCACGGCCTCCCGGACCGGGCTCATCATCCGCGGCGAGATGTGCAGGCGCCGCTTGCCGTCGTCCTGCTCGTTGGCCGGGTCCCGCTGGTCGGTCTGGAGGGTGACGACGATCTGCATCTTCGGGTCACCCGAGGGCCAGAAGTCCAGCTCGTCGGAGTTGAACTTCTTCATCTGCTCGACCTTCGGCGTCTCGGCGATGGTGCCGATGACGGTGTGGCCGATCGGGTTGTCTTTCCAGTTGACGGACTTGACTCCGCCACCCATGAGCAGGGCGTTTGCGTCCATGACGTTCATGACGTTCTCCTTCTTGAGGGGTGGTGTGCTACGCGAATGAGGCCGCGGAGCTGATTGGTGATCTTCTGGTCGGTGTCGCCCAGGTGCCGGTGGCGTCGTGTTGTGGCCCGCCGACCCGGCGGAATGGGCACCAGTCGCACGCCTTGCCGGGGTGGCCGGCACGGCGGGCCACCGGTCGGCCAGGTCAATGTCCAGGCCGTGGGGGCCGATGAGGTCGGGTGGCGAAGTACCGGTCGATGGCCCAGTCGGCGATGTCGGGTCGGTACTCCTCCGTCCACTCCGCGCTGTCGGCGTAGTCGTGGGAGCGGGCCAGGAAGACGAGCCGCACGTAGCGCACGTCCCGGCCGGCGCGTTCGTGGCCGCGGCCGTAGAGGTGTGCCTGGATGCGGTACTCCGGCTTGACCAGCTCGGCGTTGGGAACCGTCTTGCGCTTGACCGCACGCAGCGCGGTGACGCCGGTGTACTTCCAGTCGACGACGCACGCGTGGTCGGTGTCGAAGGCGTCGCCGTGGCCGGTGATCGGGTCGACGCCGGGCAGCCCGGGGTCGACGGTCAGCTTCTCCTCGATGACCCACCGGTCGCGGCCGAGCTGCTGGTTGTGGAAGCGCAGGGCTTCCTCCATCAGTCCGTGCATGGCGGTGCCCTGCATCGGCGCCCACGGCGGCCGCTTGTCCTCCGGCTGACGGACGATGCCGGCCAGCTTCATGGCGATCTGCCGCTGGCACGGGGTGCCGAGTTCGGACGGGCCGAGGCGGGTCTGCTGGCTGCGGGGCCGGGACGCGTCGAGGTCGCCCAGGACCTCCCGCATCTCGGCGACCGTTGACGGCGGCGGGCCGGCCGGCGCCGGCGCGGGGGCGGGCTGGTCGATGCGCAGGGACGCGATGAGCGCGGCCAGCTCGGCGTCGGAGACAGCGGCGGTCATGCGCGGTCCCGGGTTCGCGCAGGTAAGCCCTCGCGCTCGTTGAGCAGCATCTCGCGCAGTTGCTCAACGTCGTTGGCGGCCTGGCGCAGGGCCTCCAGGTCGCGGGCGTACAGCGGGTGGCCGCCGATGACGTCGTAGATGCCGTCGCCGTTGGCGGCGATGTACTCGCCGACCCGCTCGGCGGCGGCGTAGAGGTTGGGCAGGTCTCGGCTGTCGTCTTCGATGTCCTCCGGCTGGCCCGGGATCACGTCGACGTGGGTCAGGGCGCGCCGTGACCGGTCACCCAGACAACCGGGGTGTGGCCGCTGAGCAGCTGCGCCTCGGTGCGGGTCTGACCGCTCTTGGCCGGGTCCTGGCGGGTGCCGGTCCAGTAGCGGACCCAGCTGCCGACCGAGTGCTCTGTGTTGAAGGCGTCAACGCGGTCCTGATCGGCGCCGATGTCGATCTGGCTCATGCGAGGACTCCGTTGAGGCTGGGGACGATGACGGCCTGCTTGGCTGCCCGCGTGACGGCGGTGCGGCTTCAGCGCGGCGGCCGCCGGATTCCTCGATGGCGGCCGTGGCCGGCCCGAGCGTCTTTGCGTGCTCGCGGTACGCCGCGCCGTAGAACACCGAAGACTCGTCGACGACCAGCACCCGCGGCCACTGCGACCCCTGGCTCTTGTGGGTGGTGATGGCTTGGGCGAACGTGGCGGCGAGATGGTGCCGCGGCCGTCGCGCTACCTGCTTCTCGGCCTTCGAGGTCCTTGAAGCCGACGCCGACAGGAAGGCTCGCTCCCCGCTGTCGTCGCGGACGACCAGGCGTTGGTCCGGCCGGTCGGAGTCCAGAGCGCCATGACGTCGAACTGCTGGCCGCGAACACCTCGGCCTGCCGGAAGCCCGCCAGGGCGATCCGGCCGCCGGACTGGTAGGGCGCCGATGAGGCCGCGCAGGGCCCGGAGGAGGTGCACGGCCTGCCAGCGGGTGGCGTTGCGGCCGACGAGGACCTGGTCGAAGGCGAGCAGGTCGGCGATGGACAGGCGGTCGACGCGGCCGGAGTCGCCGTCGCGGCCGCCGATGCCGTAGTCGCGCCGGCCGGGTTCCGAGTTGCGGATGGCGGTGGCCATGCGGGTGACCGGCGAGTCGAGGGCGGACCGGTGGATCTCGGTGAGCAGGTGGTCGGCGGCGTGGTTGATGAAGTAGCCGCCGCCGTCGACCGGGGTGCCGGGTTGGTCGTTGAGGCACAGGATCCGCGTGCCGAAGCTGAGCAGGTCGTAGGCCATGCGCTCGCCGACCACTCGACAGCCCTCGTCGAGGACGAGGAGGTTCGCGCGGCCTGGTCGTCGCGGAGGATCCAGTCCGGGAGTCGATCTTCGACTGCTCGTGCAACCTGCCGGGCCAGCTCGGCCTGCTCGGCCAATGTCGGTGTCGCGCAGCTGCGCCTTCGCGCTCCTCCAGCCGCTTTCAGGGCCTTTTCCGCCAGGCTGGTAGATCAGGCTGTGGACGGTGGACGCGTTGTCGCGCCCTTGCCCGGTTGTAGGCGGCCTTGCCGGTGAACGCGGCGTAGAGGGCGGACACACCTAGGCCTTCGACGATGTGTCGGGCGAGGGTGGTCTTGCCGGTGCCCGCGTACCCGAACAGCCGGAACACCTGGCTGGTGTCGTCGGCGAACCAGTCGGTGATCCGCTGGCGCTTCCTTGCTGGTTATGCGGGGCGAACTCGCTGAGTTCGGGTGGTGCGTGGGCGCCGGCGGCGGGGTGGGCGGGTCGTCGTGGTGCCGACGAGGTCGGCGAGCCGCAGGTCCAGATCGGTCACGCCTGCTGCTCCTCTCGGGTGTCGGTGGTGGGGTGGCCGGCGGTGGCCCACTGGTCGAGGGGCCCGGCCGGGGCGCCCAGGTCGGCGCGCATCTCGGCGAGCACGTCGTCACGGGACGCCGGCACCGCAGGGATGACGGCCGTGTCGGCGGCGGTCACGGCCGGCATGACGCCGGTGCGCTCCTCCGGGCCGGCGGGCAGCGCCCGGGCCGGGGTCCTGCCACGTGGTCGGGTTGAGGCGGAGCCGGTCCGCCGGTGCAGCGGGCTGTAGTCGGGGCCGGCCTGGACGGCGTCCGGCCGGCAGGCCGGTGTAGCGCGGCTCACCGGGCTGTCGCCGCGGCGGCACGACCGTCAGGCGGAGCTCTGCTTGATGTAGGCGTGCGCCCGCGACGACGTCACCTCGTAGTCCTGGACGATGTCCTCGTCGGCGTTGGAGAACGTCGATGGCTTGGCCGACTTCGTCGGCGGAACTGCTGCGGATGTAGCCGAGGCGCGCGCGGAGGCGGTGGAGGAAGCGCGCGACGCCGGCCCGGCCCTGGTGAACTCGCTGACCTTCGCTGTAGGCGCGGCAGTCGTCGTTCGAGGCCCGGAAGAGCGTGAGGCCGGTGGCGTCGGGGTGCAGCGGGGCCAGCTCGTCGGTGCTCATCGGCCCTCCGCCTCGGCGTCGGCCCGGTCGAGGGCGATCCGCATGGAGGCGGCCTGCTGCTCGGTGGCGGCGAGCGCGTCCTCCAGCCGGGAGGTCCGGGTCTGCTCGGCGGCCAGGGCGGCGCGGAACCGGTCCGCCTCGGCGGTGAACTCGTCGGCCAGCGCGGCGTTCCGCTCCTGCCACTTCCGGGTCTCGGCCTGCTCGTCGGCGAGCCGGCGCAAGACCGGCCCCATGCGCTCACCGAGCCAGCTCACGAGGTTCAGGCAGTTGAAGTCCTCACCGCTGGCCGGGTGAGTGTGGGCCTTGATCTCGCCGAGCGCCTCGCGGAGCTGGGTGATCAGCAGGTCGGTGGCGGGGCGGATGGCGTCGAGGTCCAGCGCGGTGGTCGGGGTGTCGGTGGTCGTCATCGGGCATCTCCCGGGTGGGTCAGAGGCAGCTCGGCCACGTACGCCTGCCACCAGTCGGTCAGCGAGGGGCGACGGCCCTGCCGGGCGTCCAGTTCGCGCAGGGCCTTCGTTGCGGGCGGTCAGCTGGTCGCAGGCCGCCGAGCAGCAGGTCCACCGTCCATGCGGACCGGGCTCTCCGCCCGGCTCGGATGCGGTCCGCCTGGTGCCGCACCCGGACCGACAGGGAGCGCATCTGCCGGTCGGCGAGGACCAGCAGCCGGACCAGGACGGCCACGGTGGCGGCGAGCACGGCGACGGCGATGATCAGGGCGGCCATCACGCAGCGCCCCGCTCGCGCCGGTCCCACTCGGCGGCCGTCACGTGCTGCTCGGCGAGCCGGCGCAGGTCGAAGGGCGGCATCACGATCACCGGGGCGAGGTCGAGGCCGGCGGCGAACTCCGCGCAGTCGCAGTACTCGCCGAGCAGCACGTCGCCGCAGCAGGGCTTGAGCTGGACGGTGAACACGTCGGCGGAGGTCCGGCGGCCGGTCGCGGACCAGCCCTCCACCCCGGTCGGCAGCACGCCGGTGGTGGGCTGCTCCTCCAGGTCGCCGCGGTCGTAGCGCAGACCCGTCGCGTCGTCGGGGGCCGGGCGGCTGCCGAGCCGGTGCCGGGGGTAGGGCCGAGAGGCTGCACCGGGGGCAGGTCCGGGGCCGTCACTGGACACCGCCGGCCTGCTGCGCCTCCAGCTCGGCGACGTCGCAGAAGCTCTGCACGTCCACCAACCAACCCGGCATCCCCGGGCAGTTCCGCCCCTTCGCCTCGTAGGACCGGAACGGCCGCCGGGGCCCCCGCATGGTGCTGCCGTAGGCCGGCGTCTCCAGTCCGAGGAAGGCGGCCCAGCTGTCCACGCTGGCCGGGTCGTTGTCGGCCAGGTGGACGGTGAAGACGGTGTTGTTCGACGGGATCCACGTCTCGTCGGGGATGGGCAGGCCGGCGGCGACCCCGGCGAGCACCAGCTCGTAGGCGTGCTATCCAACTCGACCTCGGCGACCTCGGCGTTGACGTCGGCGATCCGGGCGGCGAGGACGTCGACCGCGCCAGCGGGGATCGTCAGCTCGTCCTTGGTCGTCCGCAGGACCGTGACGCCCTCCTCGACGTCGTACGACGCCGCCGCGCCGTCCGCCATCGTCACCGTGACGTCGTCGCCGTCGCGTACCACGTCGGCGACCAGGTCGCGGGTGCCGTCGCCGTAGACGACGGACAGGCCGGCCGCCAGGTACCGGGCCTTGATCGTGCGCGGCTGCTCGGCCGGGATAGGGTTCGGGTGCATCTGGATTCCCGCCGCAAGCCGGTGTGTCCGGGTGTGGAGCCCTCGCGCCGTTGCACCGGCCGGGGGCCGCGCCGTGTCGGTGCCGCTACCTGACCGGCGTCGGCTTTCAGCGTGGCCCGACTGCCCCGGCCGGCCCGGCTGATCGCGCGGCACGCAGGCCCGGGGTGCAAACGCGGCGGTTGCGTGACGGCGGCGACCAGTTCCAACTGCTCACCGAGCCGCGGTAGCCGAGTTCGCCGAGGCGGCGGTGCAGGCGGCCAGTCGGTGCCAGCACCGGCACCTGGTCCGGTGCCACCGGATCCGCCACCCGGGTGCGTCGGGGCGCCGCGCCTTCGCCTTGTCGGAGTCGCCGTCCGGCAGGTTGGCGATGAACTCGGCAAGGGCGTCGGCGGGGACAAGCCGGCGGCCGTCGAGCCGCTTGGTCCGGATGCGGTTCTTGGAGATCAGCATCCAGACCTTGCGGGGGGTGACACCGAGCCGGTAGGCGACGTCGTTGACGGGATACAGGTCGCGGGTTGCGGGCGGGGCAGTCTTCTCAATCTCGGGAATCACTGAGAAATCCTTTCTCGTGTTCGAGAAGACCGTACGCCGCCACCGGCCGGGTTCGACATCGTGGAAGGACTCATACTCGGTCAGTTCTTGCTGATCTCCTGTACGTCTATGGTCAAGCCATGCAGAGCACCAGCTTGCTGGGGGGCTGCGTCCTGGTCCGACCGATGCGGCCTCAGCCCGCCGCGGCGTCGTCGAGATCGGGAATTCTTCCAGGATGAAGGCCTTCCTGATCACGGGAAATACCGTCTGCGCATGTCAACATCTGCGCAGGTCAGGGCCGCTAAGTTCGGTCGTCTCGTTGACCGCGCGCTACGCGAGGCCCGCGAGCGCGGCATGACCATTGACGAGATCGTCAAGGCGACCGGGGTCAGCTCGGCGACGCTGGACGGCAGCAGCGGCAGGACAAAGGACCTCGCGCGCCAGCCAGGTCCGCTTCGCGAAGGCCCGCGTGCCGATCCGCGCGTACCAGGCCGAGGACGGGAGCCGCGAATCGTCCGAGCCGCTTGATCGGAACCGACATGCAGGAGGTCGCTCGCCGGGCTGCGCGATCCCAACGTCTCCGAGGCCGAGAAGCAGGAGATCCGTACCATGATCCGCTACTTCGGCCTGGCGTCGCCGGTGAGCGAGGCGGACTGGAGCAGCGGATGTGCCGCACCTGGCGGGACGTGCCGGTCACCCTCGGCCCCGACGGGCTCTACCACGCCAAGGTGACTGTCGGCCGAAAGCCGAACGGACAGCTCGACCGCCGGCACCGGTCCGGCAAGACGGAAGCCGATGTACGGGGCAAGCTCCGCGACCTATTGAAGAAGGTGGACGCCGGCCACAAGCCGCGCGTCGGCCGCACGCCGACCGTCGAGCAGTGGTTCACCACCTGGCTGACCGACATCGCCCCGTACGGCGCGAAGCAGCTCGCCCGGCGCAGCCTCGACGACTACTGGTCCCGCTGCCGCAACTGGATCTTCCCGCACCTCGGCGGGCTCCTGGTCGACGCGCTAGAAACCGAGGATCTCGACCGGCTGTACAAGGCGATGTACTCGAAGAAGCCGAAGCCGTGCTCGGAGGGGCACGTCCTGAAGACGCACGCGGTGATCCGGCGAGGGCTGGAGATCGCGCTGCGGCGTGGGCGGGTTACCCGGAACGTGGCGAAGCTGATGGACCCGCCGGGCGCGCCGACGACGGCTCGGGAATCCCTGTCGCGAGACGAGTCGGCGGAGGTGGCGCGGCGCTGCCGCAGTCAGCGCCCGCTGGTACGTAGGGCTCGCCATCGGCCCCGGCAGGGCAGACGTCAGCTCCATATCTGATCTGGACCCTGGACAACGAGGTCGTCACGACGGGCAGCTGCAGCGGCTCGGCCTGGCGGCACGGCTGCGACGACCGCACGCGCAGGTGCCCGGCCGCGCCGAAGAATCGCAAGGCTGCACCCGGTTCGAGCTGCCCGAAAGACTGCAAGCGGCACAAGGGAAAGGCGGCTGCCCGCTGCTGTGCCTGCGCATAGATTGCGAGGGACACGCATCAACGTGCCCGAACAAACAGGGATGGAGGACTGGTGATTACGCGTCCGAAGATGAGCACGCTACGCATCCGCGTGTTGTCGCGTTGCCGCCCGGGGTGGCCTAGTTGCTGCGGGAGCACCAGGAGGCGCAGAAGGCCGAAATGCGCGAGGCGGGCACCTGGTGGAAGGCGAACGATTACGTGTTCTGCCATCGGGACGGCCGGCCGATAGATCCGCGCGTCGACTGGGCGGAGTGGAAGGAGATTCTCCGGGAAGCTGGGGTGCCGGAAGCCCGCGTGCATGTGATGCGGCATTCCACCGCAACGGCGCTGCTGGAAATGGGTGTGGACATCTCCATCGTTCAGGAGACGTTGGGGCACACGGACATCCGCACGACCTGCAAGGTACCGGCATCGGGTAGAGCCAACTCGTCGCCGCCGCGCGATGGAGGCCGCGATGTTCGGTCCGAGCCAGCCTGCGCGGCTGGAGAACGGCCACTGTCACCGATCTTGTCACCGAGCGCCGCCGCCGCCGATCTTCCTGATAGCCGGACACCGATACGAGCAACGGCAAAGGCCCTGGTCACCGAAGTGACCAGGGCCTTTTGCTACCCCGAGCCGCCTGACGGAATCGAACCGTCGACCTACGCATTACGAGTGCGTCGCTCTAGCCGACTGAGCTAAGGCGGCAACGATCGTCAAGTGTACGGCACACCCGGGCGGCGGCCCCAATCGGATCCCTCCGCCTCGACGTGGGTCAGCCGGCCGACGGTGCCCGCACCCGACAGCGCGGAGGCCCGGCCGGGACTACGCTGCCCCAGGTGACCGACGACCGCATCCCCGTCGATGGCCCGGACGACGCCGACTGCCCGGACGACGACAGCGCCGACGCCGGGGCGGCGCGTCGGCCGCGCAGCACCGACCCGCTGGAGCTGGGCTTCACCCCGCGCAAGCCCGTGCCGTGGCTCGCGCCGCTCCTGCTGATCAGCACCGGCCTGCGTACGCTGCTGGCCGTGCTGTTCGGGGCGTACCTGGACAAACGGGAGCTACAGAACGCGTTCGGCGACGGGATCTTCCGCCAGGTCGGGCCGGACGGCGGGCTGTGGCTGGACTACGTGGCCGACCTGGGCGACGGTTTCAACGCCACGTACTCGGTCGCGTACCTGCTCGCCCAGCCGGAGCTGGAGGTCGACGGGCACCGGCTGCCCCGGGCGCGGACCCTGGTGATGGGCGGCGACCAGGTCTACCCGTCGGCGTCCTACGCCGCCTACGAGGACCGGTGCAAGGGGCCGTACCAGGCCGCGCTGCCGGGCACGCCGCCCGAGCGCCCCACCCTGTTCGCGGTGCCCGGCAACCACGACTGGTACGACGGGCTGACCGCCTTCCTGCGGCTGTTCGTCCGCACCCGGGACCGGCACTTCGGCGGCTGGGGCACCGGGCAGTCCCGCTCGTACTTCGCCGTGGAGTTGCCCGCCGACTGGTGGCTGCTCGGCCTCGACGACCAGTCCGGCTCGTACCTGGACGACCCGCAGCTCACCTACTTCGACGCGGTGGCCCGCAAGCTGGGACCGCAGAGCCGGGTGATCATCGCCGTGCCGGCGCCGACCTGGGTCAAGGCCGTCGACCACCCCACGGCGTACGACTCGATCGACTACTTCGTCCGCACCATCGTCGCGCCGACCGGGGCGCGGGTGCGGCTGCTCGTCTCCGGCGACCTGCACCACTACGCCCGGTACGCCGGCCCGGACCGGCAGCTGATCACCTGCGGCAGCGGCGGGGCCTACCTGTACCCCACCCACCATCTGCCCGAGCGGATCGAGGTGCCGCCGCGCGACACCCTGTCCCGGCGGGCCAGCCGCACCCGCGCGTACGACCTGATGGCCCGCTACCCCGAAAAGGCCCGCTCCCGGCGGTACGGCTGGGGGGTCTTCGGCCGGCTGCCGCTGCGCAACCCGGGCTTCGGCACCCTGCTCGGCGGCCTGCACACGCTGCTCATGCTGGCCATGGCCGGGGTGGCGGCGAACCGGGCCAGCGGAACCGAGCAGCGGCTGTTCAGCGTCCCGCTGGTGGCGATGCTGATGGTGACGATGCTCGGGGCGGCGTTCTTCGCGAAGCCGCCCAGCGCGGGCGGGAAGCGGCACGTACGGCACTGGCTGCTCGGGGTGGGACACGGGCTGGCCCACGTGGCGCTGGCCGCCGCCGGCACCTGGGCATGGCTGTCGCTGCCCTTCTACGACTGGTCCTGGCCGCTACCGGCCGCCGCCGCCGCGGTGGTCTACGGCCCGGTGATCGGGTTCCTGGCCGCCGAGCTGGTGGCGGCGTACCTGCTGGTCGCCGGCGCGTTCGGGGTGAACCTGAACGAGCTCTTCGCCGGCCAGGGCATCGAGGACGCCAAGGCGTTCCTGCGGATGCGCATCGACCCGGACGGCACGCTGACCATCTACCCGATCGCCGTGGACCGCGTGGCCCGCGACTGGAAACTGAACCCCGACGCCTCCCCCACAGCCTCCTGGCTGGCCCCCAAGACCCCCCTGACCCCCCACCTGGCCGAACCCCCGATCACCCTCCGTCCCTGACCCGGGTCAGGGGGTGTAGTGCTGGTCGTGGGCCTGGCGGGGGGCGCAGACCGAGGCCCTGCTGCATGAGCAGCGGGAGCCGTCGGCGTCCAGGCGGACGGTGACCGAGTCGCGGGGGATGCTGTGGCCCACCACCCGGCCGTCGCCCTCGGGGGTGCTCACCCGGCTGCCGATGGACGGGGCGGACTCCTGGAACCGCTGGTAGAGCGGGTGCTCGTACTTCAGGCAGCACATCAGCCGGCCGCAGGCGCCGGAGATCCGCAGTGGGTTCAGCGGCAGGTCCTGTTCCTTGGCCATCCGGATGGTGACCGGCTCGAAGTCGGTGAGGAAGGTGGCGCAGCACAGGTCCCGGCCGCAGGAGCCGATGCCGCCCTGCACCCGGGCGGAGTCCCGGGCGGAGAGCTGGCGCAACTCGACCCGGCAGTGCAGGGTCGCCCCGAGGTCGCGGACCAGGGAGCGGAAGTCGACCCGGTGCGGGGCGGTGAAGTAGACCGTGGTGCGGTCGCCGCCCCCGTCGGTGCCGAGGACGTGGTCAACGGCAACCACCTTCATCGGCAGGCCGTGCTCGCGGATCAGCCGCTTCGCGGCCACCTTCGCCTCGGCCTTGCGCCGCCGCAGCAGCTCGTCGCGACGCAGGTCGTCGTCCCCGGCGAGCCCGGCCAGCTTGGGGAAGCCGTCGGTGTCCTCGCCGACCCACTGCGCGGCCCAGACGCACTCCGCCACCTCGGGACCGTCGTCGGTGGGGACCAGCACCCGGTCGCCCACCTGCGGGCGGAACTCGCCCGGGTCGAGGTAGTAGAGCCGCCCGTACCGGTTGAAGCTGACCGCACAGAGCATGCCCATGCCCTCACCCTACGACGGGGCGACCCCCACCACCCACCCCACCGGTCGCCGTCCGGTCACCCGGCGCAGCGATCCATCGACGTCGAATCGTCCGACCCGCGCCGGCCCCTCGTCCCGATACGCCTCGCCCGGACGGCTGATTCCCGCCCAGCCGGACGACAAACGCCGGCCGGGGCGGTTGAGTGGGGGGCAGACCTGCGGGGGGTGCAGGGGAAGGCCACGGCGTCGCCGCCGGAAGCCCGGATCACACCGGTGCCACCGGCGCGACGCCGTGGCCGCGCCAGCCCTGCCGGCGACGGGCGCGGACGTGGTCAGCGGCCGACCCGGGTGACGGTGTCGTAGCGGGTCGGGCCGCCCGCCGGCCCGCGCCAGGTCGTCTCCGCCAGGCTCGGCGACCACTGGCGCAGCAGCGTTTCCGCACCGTCGTAGGCCACCCCCAGCACCGAGAGCACCCGGTACGCGACGTCGGCCGCCGCGAGCGGCCCCACGGTGCCGGCCTCGGCCCCCGGCGCGGTGGCGACGCGGACCCGGACCGCCTCGGCGGAGCCGAGCACGTCGGCCAGCGCCCGGGCCAGCGCGAGCCGGCTGCCCTCCACCCAGTCGGCGAGGGCGTCCGCGTATCCGGCCGTCGACTCCAGCCGGCCCACCAGGCTCTCCGGGCCCTCGTCGAGGTGCCCCAGCAGGGCGGAGCGGGCCTGGTCGTACGCGGACGCGGCCGGTCCGGACCAGGCGGCGGGGTCGGTGAGGAGGTGACAGACCTTGTCGTACTCCCGGACGAGCCCGCGCACCGCGTGGCCGGCGTCGGCCAGCGGCGCCGGGTGCAGATCGAGGAAGCCCCGCACCGCCTCGCCGGGGAGCACCTGCATCCGGCGCAGCAGCGGCCAGAGCCGGTGCCCCTCGGGGGCCCCGCCCGCGAGCAGCGTGTCGACCCGGCCGAGCAGGTCGAGGCCGGGCTCGGCGAGGCGGTCCAGGGCGTCCATCAGACCTCCCGGCGCAGCCGGCGTCGGGCCGCTTCGTCGACGCCCGCGTACCGGTCGGCGGCGCCCCGGACGGCAGACGCGGCGGCGGACAGCCGGCTCGCGGCGAGAGTCGCCTCTCGGGCCCGGTCGCCGGTCGCCTCGGTCCACCGCCGGTGCAGCGCCCGGCCGATCTCGCCGGGCCGGCCCGGGACGTGCACGCCGAACGCCGGGTGCGGCGGGTCGGCGGCGGTCACCTCGCGGGCCAGTGCGTCGAGGGTGCCGCTCGCCTCGTCCAACCGGGCGGCGAGGGCGCGCAGTTCGTCCATCTCAGGCCCCCGCCAGCGGCCGGTACGCGGCGAACGTCTCGTTGTGCAGCTTCTCCCGGGCCCACTGGGCGGCGTCGGCGGCGGCGCTCACCGCGGCCCGCACCGAGCCGGCGACGTCCCGGGGGTGACGGTTGTGCAGCGGGCCGAGGAACCGCACGTCGGTGATCCGGCCCCCGGCGGTGACCACCACCTCGACCAGCCCGTCCGGGGAGCGCACGGTGACCTCCACGGTCGCCACCGCCTGGTCGAACTCGGCCTGCAACGACTCGATGCGGCGGTAGCGCCGCACCGCCTCCTCGATCCAGGCCTCGTCGATCTCCCCCCGAGGCATCGCGGACTCCTCCCGGCAGTGCACTCACTGAGTGTGCCGCCACCGTCACCGCGGCATACGGGACCGTACCGCACACCAATCGCGCCTGTCGATGGCCTGTGGACCGGGCAGGGGTGGGGAGGGGTCAGCCCTTCCAGAGGGTCAGCATCATCGCCTCCACGGCGATCCGCGGCTTGACGTTCGCCTCGATGGCGGCCCGGCACTCCAGCACGGCCTCCAGCCGGCGCAGCGCCCCCTCGGCGGCCCACCGCTGCGCGCCGGCCTCGGCCAGCGCGGCGGTGTCGGTGTGCACCGGGGCGACCGGCGCGCGCAGTGCCATGGTGAGCGCGTCCCGGTAGAAGCCGGCAAGGTCGACCAGGGCCCGGTCCAGGGCGTCCCGTTGGGCCCGGGTGGCCCGCGACTTCTGCCGCCGCTCCAGTTCCTTGAGCTGACCGGCGGCCCCGCGCATCGCCCCGGCCGCGCCCCGGCCGGTGCCGCCCGCGCCGAGCGCCGTCTGCAACGCGGCCCGCTCGGCGGCGTCGCTCTCCACCACGGCCGCCTCGGCCTCTGCCTCGGCCGCCTCGATCAGCGCGGACGCCGCGTCGAAGGCGGCGCCCACCCCCGTCAGCCGGCGCGGCACAGCGAGCACCGCGTCGCGCCGGCTGCGGGCCTCCGGGTCGCCGGCGAGCCGCCGGGCCCGGCCCACGTGCCCCTGCGCCGCCGCCGCCGCCCACCGCGCCACCTCCGGCGCGACGCCTCGGCGGACCAGCACCTCGGCCACCGCCTCGGGCGCCGGCTGCCGCAGCGGTACGACCCGGCAGCGCGACCGGATGGTCACCGAGACGTCGTCCGGGTGGGTGGACGGGGCACAGAGCAGGAAGACGGTCCGCGGCGGCGGCTCCTCGACCGCCTTGAGCAGCGCGTTGCCGGCCGCCTCGGTGAGCCGGTCGGCGTCCTCGACGATCACCACCTGCCACCGGCCGCCGGACGGGGTGCTCGCCGCCCGGAGCACCAGGGCGCGCATCTCGCCCACCCCGATCGAGAGCCCCTCGGGCACCACCAGCCGGACGTCGGCGTGGGTGCCGGCGAGCGTGGTGTGGCAGCCCTGGCACTCGCCGCAGCCGGTGCCGCGCAGGCACTGGAGGGCGGCGGCGAAGGCTCGGGCCGCCACCGAGCGGCCCGAGCCGGGTGGCCCGGTGAAGATCCACGCGTGGGTCATCCCCGCCCCGGGGTCTGCCCCGCCCGCCCCCTCGGCGGCCTCGGCCTCCGCCTCGGCGGCGAGGGCGTCGGCGTCGTCGGGGTCGACCGGGCCGGCGGTGGCCGCCGCGTGGGCGGCGGCGGCCCCGCGCAGCACGGCTGCGGCGGACGCGGCGGCCCGGCGCAGCGTGTCGACGGCGTCGTCCTGCCCGACCAGGTCGGCGAAGACGTCGGGCATCAGGTCCGGTGCTCCATCGTCACCAGCTCCGTGTCCGATAACTCCGGCTGCACCGAGGTGTCCGGCCCCTGGGCGGGGCGGGGGTGCACGATGCCGGCCGGGTCGACCAGGAACTCCTGCACCCGCCGGGCCACCAGCTCGGCGGTCTCCCCGACCGGGCGGGACGCGTCGAGCACCAGGTACCGCTTGGGGTCGTTCGCGGCGAGGTCGAGGAAGGCGTACCGGACCCGCTCGTGGAAGGCGACGGACTCGGCCTCCAGCCGGTCGGCCCCGGCGTTGCGCGCCGCGACCCGGGACAGCCCGGTGTGCGGTTCGACGTCGAGCAGCACCACCAGGTCGGGCTTGAGTCCGCCGGTGGCCCAGGAGGAGAGCCAGGAGACCTCGTCGACGGGCAGCGTCCGCCCGGCGCCCTGGTACGCCAGCGACGAGTCGACGTACCGGTCGCTGATCACCACCGCGCCCCGGACGAGCGCCGGCCGGACCACGGTGGCCACGTGGTGCGCCCGGTCCGCGGCGTAGAGCAGCGCCTCGGCGCGTGGTGACGGCGCCTCGGCGGCGGTGTCGAGCACCAGCGAGCGGATCCGCTCGCCGATTCCGGTGGCCCCCGGCTCCCGGGTCACCAACACCTCCCGGCCCTGCCCGCGCAACCGCTCGGCGAGCGCGGCGAGCTGGGTCGACTTGCCGGCGCCCTCGCCGCCCTCGAAGACCACGAAGAGCCCGCTGGAGACGAACTGCTCGGCCGGCATCAGCGGGCGGCCCCGGATCGATCCCCACAGGTCGGCGAGGACCGGCACGCCCTTCTTGTCGTCCATCTGCCCGAACGCGCTGATCCCGGCGAAGATGCCGGCGGCGCCCGCGGCGAGCAGCAGCAGCCGGGTGGACGAGACGGAGACGCCCAGGTCGGCGATGGTCAGCTTGCGGGAGCCGCCGACACCGACCAGCAGGCTGCTCAGCGCGATGGCCAGGATCAGTACCAACCGGGTGCCGATCTGCACCACCGCGAAGACTCGGCCGCGCACCTCGTCGGCGACCTCGCCGCCGAGCAGGGTGGTGCCGGCGAGGAAGGCCATCCCGGCCCCCGCGCCGACCAGGACCGCGCCGAGCATCGCCATGGACAGGTGGATGGCGAACGCGAGCACCAGCACGGACGCGCTGGCCAGCACGATGCTCATGCCGAACCAGCGCCGCCGGGACATGTCCCGGACGATCATCGGGCCGAGCCCGATGCCCACGGCGAGGCCGATGAACATCGCGCCGAAGAGCAGATAGAACGCGGCGTCGCCGGCGCCGAGCGAGGCGGCGAAGAACTTCGCCGTGCCGATCACGATGCCGCCGCCGGCGAACGCGCCGAAGATGCCGAGCACCAGGCCGCGCACCAGCGGGGTCTGGCCGATGTACTTCCAGCCCTCGGTGAACTGGTGCCGCATGCCCTGCCCGGTGCGCTCCGCCTCGTCGGTCTGCGCCTGGCTGATCTCCTTGATCCCGAACGCGACGACCAGAGCGGTGGCCAGCCGGGAGAAGGCGTTGAACCAGAGCGCGATCTGCGCCGGCTCGGCCCAGGACGGGATCTCGCCGCCGGCCGCGCCCCGGATGCTGCGGTCGAGCACGGCCAGGCCGAGCGCGGCGGCGATCGGGGTGAGGCCGTACGTGGTGATCAGGGTGAGCTGGTTGGCCGCCTCCAGCCGGGCGCGCGGGATCAGGTTGGGGACCGCGGCCTCCTTGGCCGGGATCCACAGCAGGGTGATCGTCTCGATCAGGAAGGTGGCGACCGCCGCCCAGCCGACCACCAGGCCACCGCTGGCCCCGGTGAGCGCGAACAGCGGGATGGAGGCGAACAGCAGGAAGCGCAGCACATCGCAGATGACCATCGTCCAGCGCCGGTCGAACCGGTCGGCGAGGACACCGGCCACCGGGCCGAGGATCAGCGCGGGCAGCAGCCGGATCGCGATCAGGGTGCCGAACGCGGCGCCCTGCGCGGTGCTGCCCGAGACCTGGGCGGCGGCGAAGACGGAGGTGGCGAGCAGGCCCAGCCAGTCGCCGAAGGAGGCGGCGCCGAGCACGATCCACAGCCGGCGGAACGGCTGGATGCGCAGCACGGAGCGGATCGCGGCGGCCCCGGACCGGTCGGCGGCCTGGCTCGTGGCCGCGCCCCCGGCGGGAGCGCCGGGTTGGCCGCCGGCCTCGTCGGTGGCGGCCTCGGCCGGGTCGGCGCCCTGGGAGCCGGCGTCGGCCGGGTCGGCGCCCTGGGAGCCGGCGTCGGCCGGGGCGGCGGCCCGGGGACCGGACGCGGCACCGGCCGCAGCGGCGGACGGGCCGGTGGTGGCGTTGTCGGGCCGGTCGCCGGACGACACGCCGGGCGACTCGCCGCTGTTCTGGCTTTCGATGGCCGTACCTCCACGTGCCGACCCAACGCTGGGCAGTCCCGGTGCAACACTCTAGTCCCGGCCGGGGGTCGCCCCGTCCGCGACATTGCCTGCTCGCCGAGCCTAGGCCGCCGGGGCAACCGGCCCCAGCCAGGCATACGCGAAGGTATTTCGCATTGACCGTTTGACAGTTAGCGTGCACACGTGGCCACCGAAAGCGACAAACTTCGCGAGCGCCTGGACCGGGCGACCGCCCACCTCGACCCGCCGTACGCGGTGGTCGACCTGACGGCGTTCGACGCCAACGCCGCGGCGCTGCCCCCACGCGCCGGCGGCAAGCCGATCCGGGTCGCCAGCAAGTCCGTGCGCGCCCGCGGGTTGCTCGGCCGCGTGCTGGGCCGACCCGGCTGGGCGGGGGTGATGGCGTTCACCCTGCCCGAGGCGAGCTGGCTGGTCCGCACCGGCGTGACCGACGACGCGCTGGTGGCGTACCCCACGGCCGACCGGGGGGCGCTCGCCGAGCTGGCCGGCGACGGGGAGCTGGCCCGGGCCGTCACCCTGATGGTCGACGGCACCGACCAGCTCGACCTCATCGACGCGGTCCGCCCGCCGGGCGGTCGCCCCCCGCTGCGGGTCTGCATCGACCTGGACGCCTCCTGGCGGCCCCTGCGCGGGCGGGTGCACGTCGGGGTGCGCCGCTCCCCGGTGCACAGCGCCCGGGCGGCCGGCGCGCTCGCCGCCGCCGTCGCCGGCCGGCCCGGCTTCCGGCTGGTCGGCCTGATGTCGTACGAGGCGCAGATCGCCGGGCTGGGCGATGCGCCGCCGGGACGGGCGGCGCTGGCCGCCGCGATCCGGGTGGCCCAGCGCGGCTCCTACCGGGAGCTGCTGGCCCGCCGAAGCGCGGCGGTGGCCGCGGTACGCGAGCATGCCGAGCTGGAGTTCGTCAACGGCGGCGGCACCGGCAGCGTGGCGGCGACCAGCGCCGACCCCGCGGTCACCGAGGTCACCGCGGGGTCCGGCCTGTACGGGCCAACGCTGTTCGACGCGTACCGCGCCTGGCGCCCCACCCCGGCGGCGTTCTTCGCCTGCGCGGTGGTCCGCCGCCCGGCCCCCCGGCTGGCCACGGTGCTCGGCGGCGGCTGGATCGCCTCCGGCCCGGCCGCCGACACCCGCCTGCCCGCCCCCTGGCTGCCGACCGGGCTGAAGCTGCTCGGCGCGGAGGGGGCCGGCGAGGTGCAGACGCCGCTGGCCGGCCGGGCGGCGGACGACCTGCGGGTCGGCGACCGGGTCTGGTTCCGGCACGCCAAGGCCGGTGAGCCCTGCGAGCACGTCAACGAGCTGCACCTGGTCGAGGGCGACCGGGTGGTGGGCAGCGTCCCCACCTACCGGGGGGAGGGCCACGCGTTCCTGTAGCCGTCCGGAGCGGTTCCAGGAGGTCGGGCCGCCCCCGGCGGCCGGGATCAGGAGGGGGTGGCGGGCGAGGCGGCGGCGTCGGCCGAGGCGGTGACGTGCCGGTGCAGGTACTCGCGGATGAGCGCCTTGGCCTCGGCGAGCACCCGCTCGTCGCCCTCGGCGTTGCGCCGGAACGCCAGCTTGATCAGCGCGTCCGCGGCCTCGACGGCGATCTCCAGGCAGAACCGCAGGCGCGGCTCGTCGGCCATCCCGAACCGCTCGGTGAGCACCCGGTCCAACTGGTCGGCGATCACGCCGTTGTTGTCCCGCTGCTCGTCGAGCAGGTGCAGGTCGACCACGTCGCCGAAGTGCAGGGTGCGGAACCCGGGGACGGTGCGGTGCATCGTGATGTACTCGTCGATCCCCGCGTCGACGCCGTCCCACCAGTGGGTCAGGTCGTCCGAGGCGAACCGCTCGTCGAGCCGCTGGAGGTAGGACTCCATCGTGCGCAGGGTCAGCGCCTGCACGATCGCCCGCTTGTCCGGGAAGAACTGGTAGACCGACCCGATCGCCACCTCGGCACGCTCGGCGAGCAGGGTCGTGGTCAGTCCCTCGTACCCCACCTCGTCGACGAGTTCGGCACAGGCGTCCAGCATCCGCTGGACCCGCGCCACGCTTCGACCCTGGACCGGTACCCGGCGCAGCGGCCCGGTCGTGGCGGCTGGTGTGGACACTCGGTCACCCCCCTTCGACGGATGAACATATCTACACGTCACGAGTACGTGACTACCGGTACAACGAGCGGACCTCGATTGCGGTATTTACCAGGCACAACGTTCCTGATATGAAGTCAGTTCATATTCATGTCGAGGAGCGCGCATGGCCAGCACCGCACCGCTCACCACCAGCGCCTGGACCAACTGGGCCGGCAACCAGCGCAGCACCGCCACCGCCATCCTCCGCCCTCGCACGGTCGCCGACGTCACCGAGGCCGTCCGGGCCGCCGGGGCGGCCGGCGAACGGATCCGGGCGGTCGGCAGCGGCCACTCCTTCACCCCCGTCGCCCGCACCGACGGCCGCCGGATGGAGCTGACCGAACTCGACACCGGGGCCCGGATCGACCGGGAACGACGCCTGGTCACCGTACCCGCCGGGATGCCGCTGCACCGCCTCAACGCCCTGCTCGCCGCCAACGGGCTGGCCATGCCCAACCTCGGCGACATCGACGCGCAGACCGTCGCCGGGGCGATCTCCACCGGGACCCACGGCACCGGGGCCGCGTACGGCTGCCTGTCGACCTTCGTCGAGGCGCTCACCCTGGTCACCGGCACCGGCGAGGTGCTGCACTGCTCCGCCGAGCAGCACCCGGACGTGTTCGCCGCCGCCCGGGTCTCCCTCGGCGCCCTCGGGGTGCTGACCGAGGTGACCCTGCGCTGCGTGGACGCCTTCACCCTGCGCGCCCACGAGCGACCCGCCCCGCTCGCCGAGGTGCTGTCCGACCTGCCGGCCCTGATCTCCGCCCACGACCACGTCGAGTTCTACTGGTTCCCGTACACCGACCGGGTGCAGGTCAAGGTCAACGACCGGACACCGGCCGACGACCGGCCGCTGGCCCGCTGGCGCGGCTGGCTGGACGACGAGTTCCTGTCCAACACGGTCTTCGCCGGCGCGTGCCGGCTCGGGCGGGCCGTGCCCACACTGGTGCCGACGATCAGCGCGGTCTCCGCCCGGGCGCTCACCGAGCGCACCTACACCGGCCGCTCCGACACGGTCTTCTGCACTCCGCGCCGGGTCCGCTTCGTGGAGATGGAGTACGGCCTGCCGCGCGCCGCCCTGCCCGAGGCGCTGGACGCGCTGCGCCGGATCGTCGACGGGCTCCCGTTCAAGGTGATCTTCCCGGTCGAGGTCCGGTTCACCGCCCCGGACGACATCTGGCTGTCACACGGGTACGGGCGCGAGTCGGCGTACATCGCCGTCCACCAGTACGTCGGGATGCCGTTCGAGCCGTACTTCCGGGCCTTCGAGCAGGTCGCCGCCGGTCTGGGCGGTCGCCCACACTGGGGCAAGCTGCACTGGCGCGACGCGGCGTCGCTGGCCCCGGTGTACCCGAAGTTCGCCGACTTCCAGTCCGTCCGCACCCGTCTGGACCCGAACGGCATCTTCAGAACCCCCCACCTGGACCAACTCTTCGGCGCCTGAACCGTTGGGATCTTGGAGGGAAACGCCCGGGAGGGGCGCTACCTTCCAAGACCTCGACGGGAGGCGTCAGTCGGCGGGGGTGGCGGCCTTCTTCGGGGGAGTCTTCTTCGCCGGGGTGGCCTTCTTGGCCGCCGCCTTCGCCGCCGTCGACTTGCTGGCGGTCGACTTCGTCGCGGCGGTCTTCTTGGCGGCTGTGGTCTTCTTGGCCGGGGCCTTCTTCCCCGGGGCCTTCTTCGCCGCCGTCTTCTTCGGCGCCGGGCCCTTCGCGCGCTTCTCGGCGAGCATCTCGGAGGCCTCCTCGATGCTCAGCGCCTCCGGGGTCTGCCCACGCCGCAGGGACGCGTTGACCTCGCCGTCCGTCACGTACGGGCCGAACCGGCCGTCCTTGATGACCAGCGGCTTCTCGGTCAGCGGGTCGACGCCCATCTCCCGCAGCGGGGGCGCGGCGGCTCGGCGCTGGCGGGTCTTCGGGGCGGCCAGCAGGGCCAGCGCCTCGTCCAGCGTGACGGTGAACATCTTGTCTTCCGAGTCCAGCGAGCGGAACTCGTCACCCTGCTTGACGTACGGGCCGTAGCGGCCGTTGTTGGCGACCACCTCGCCGCCGTCCGGGGCCACCCCGACCAGCCGGGGCAGGCTGAGCAGCTTCAACGCCTCGGCGAGGGTCAGCGAGTCCGGCGACTGCGAGCGCAGCAGCGACGACTTTCGCTCGCCGCTGGCCACGTACGGGCCGAACCGGCCGGACTTGAGCAGGATCGGCTCCCCGGTGGCCGGGTCGTCGCCGAGCTTGCGCTCGCCGCCCCCGCCGAGGAACAGCTCGTGCACCTTCTCGGGGGTCAGCTCGTCGGGGGCCAGCCCCTCGGGGATCGGGGCCCGGTCGCCCTGGCCGCCGCCCTCCTCGCCCTCCCCGTGCGCCGCCGGCTCGCCGCCGGGCAGCTCCCGCTGGAGGTACGGCCCGTAGCGCCCGACCCGGACGACGACCTCGCGCCCCTCGTCGTCGGTGAACAGCGGGATGGAGTTGACGCTGCGCGCGTCGATCTCGCTGAGGTTCTCCGTGACCAGCTTCTTCAGCCCACCGGAGCGGGCGATGGTCTGGTCACCGGCGCCGTTGGCGCTGCCGAAGTAGAAGGCGGTGAGGAAGTCGACCGCGGCGTGGTCGCCGCCGGCGATCTCGTCCAGCTCGTTCTCCATGCTGGCGGTGAAGTTGTAGTCGACCAGCCGGGGGTAGTGCCGCTCCAGCAGGCCGATCACCGCGAAGGCCAGGAAGGACGGGATCAGCGCCTGGCCGCGCTTGGTCACGTACCCCCGGTCCTGGATCGTCTGCATGATCGACGCGTACGTCGACGGGCGGCCGATGCCCAGCTCCTCCAGTGCCTTGACCAGCGACGCCTCGGTGTACCGCGACGGCGGCTGGGTGTGGTGGCCCTGCGCGGCCAGTTCGTCGGCGGTCAGCGGCTGGTCCTTGACCAGGTTGGGCAGCCGGCGCTCGGCGTCCTCGGCCTCGGCGTTCTCGTCGTCGGACGACTCGACGTACGCCCGCAGGAAGCCCGGGTCGGTGATGGTCTTGCCCGTCGCGCCGAAGTCGGCCTCCTCCTGCGCGGAGGAGACCGCCCGGATGCGCACCGAGACGCTGGAGCCGACCGCGTCGGTCATCTGCGAGGCGATGGTGCGCCGCCAGATCAGCTCGTAGAGCTTGAACTCCTCGCCCGACAGCTCCTTGGCCACGTCGCCCGGGGTGCGGAAGTTGTCCCCCGCCGGGCGGATCGCCTCGTGTGCCTCCTGGGCGTTCTTCACCTTGCCGGTGTAGCGGCGCGGCTCCGGCGGCACGCTGCGCTCGCCGTACAGCTCGACGATCTGCCGGCGGGCCGCCGTGATGGCGGTCTCCGACAGGTTCACCGAGTCGGTACGCATATAGGTGATGTAGCCGTTCTCGTAGAGCCGCTGCGCGGTGCGCATCGTCTGCTGGGACGAGAACCGCAGCTTGCGGGCCGCCTCCTGCTGGAGGGTGGAGGTGATGAACGGCGCGTACGGGCGGCGGCGGTAGGGCTTCTCCTCGACCCGGGTGACCGTGAACGGCCGGCCCTCCAGCCGGGCGGCGAGCCCGCGCGCCCCACCGGAGTCGAGGTGCACCACGCCCGCCCCGGGCCTCACCCGGCCGGTGGTCGGCTCGAAGTCCTTGCCGGTGGCGATCCGGTCGCCGTTCAGCGCCACCAGGGTGGCGTTGAAGGTGCGCGGCCCCTCGCCCGGCTTCGCCACCGCCAGGGTGGCCAGGATGTCCCAGTACTCGGCGGTGCGGAACGCCATCCGCTGCCGCTCCCGCTCGACCACGATCCGGGTCGCCACGGACTGCACCCGGCCCGCCGAGAGCTTCGGCATGACCTTCTTCCACAGCACCGGGGAGACCTCGTAGCCGTACAGCCGGTCGAGGATGCGCCGCGCCTCCTGGGCGTCGACCAGGTCGCGGTCGATCTCGCGCGGGTTGGCCACCGCGGCCTGGATCGCCGGCTTGGTGATCTCGTGGAAGACCATCCGCTTGACCGGCACCTTGGGCTTGAGCGTCTCCACCAGGTGCCAGGCGATCGCCTCGCCCTCGCGGTCCTCGTCCGTGGCCAGGAAGATCTCGTCGACCTCCTTGGCCAGCTTCACCAGCTTGCTGATCTGCTGCCGGCGGTCGGGCGAGACCACGTAGAGGGCGTGGAAGCCGTTGTCGACGTCGACGCCGAGGCGGGCCCACGGCTCGCCCTTGTACTTGGCCGGCACGTCGGCGGCGTTGCGCGGCAGGTCGCGGACGTGACCGAAGCTGGCCTCCACGACGTACCCCGGGCCGAGGTAGCCCGAGATCGTCTTGGCCTTCGCCGGTGACTCGACGATGACCAGACGGGTGGTCCTGGCGTTGCTCGGCACGTCTCCTGCGACCTCACTCCTGCTCGTGGCCGGCCGGGTCCGGGGCGCGGACCACCCTCGGTCCGCCGGAACCGCCGGCGGTCCGGATGTCCAACGTAACGCGTCGCCCACGTTTCGGGTTTCGCGGGCGGCCAACCGCCCACCGTGCGGGGGCCGTCCCCTCACCGCACCGGTCGGCGGTCTTGCCGGACGGCGCCACCGTACACCGTGGGTAGGGTCCCGAGCGGGCCACTGTGACGATGACGCCCTGTCGGCGGATGGCCCACCAGCCCGTTCGCGCCGCCAACAAACCGCCGAACTGTCCCCCATCGGACACCCGCCCCACGTCGATCATGGACCTGCGGTGGGCGGTTTATGCCACTACGCCGCTTTTACGGGGCAGCACGACTCCATGATCGCGGGCACCTGGGGGTCAGGGGTGGTGGGGCCAGGAATCGGGTGGGGCGGTGGGTGGGGGGTCGCCCAGGAGGTCGGCCAGGCGGGACAGGCGGCGACGGCCGGTGATCCGGTACGCCGGGCCGCCCGCCTCCGCGTCCAGCAGCGCCGCCGGCAGGCCGACGGCGGCCAGGGCGGCGCCGACCGGTTCCCGGCACGCCTCGTCGTCCACGCCGAGGCGGAGCAGGAAGCCGGGCGGCTCCGCCTTCCCGGCAGCGGCTACCCAGAGCCGCAGCCGCCGGCCGTTGAGGTGGAACCCGGCGGGTGGCCGCTTCACCGGGCTGCCGGGGGCCGGGCCGCCGGGGGCCTGCGCCGGCGGGTCGCGGAGCCAGGCGAGGGCCAGCGGGGCCAACGTGCTGGCGTACGAGGTGCGCACCAGGTGCCGCTGGTCACCCAGCGCCTCCCAGCCGGCGGCGAGCCCGCGCCGGGCCAGCTCGGCGACGAGCACGTGCACCCGCCAGGCGGCGTCCACCACGATCGACAGCCGCGCGGTGCCGCCCATCCGGACCATCTCCCCCGGGCCGGCGAGCAGGCCGGCCAGATCGGCGACGGACGGGTCCGCCGCCTCGGCGCCGAACAGCGAGAGCTGCCGGACCGGGTCGGGTGGTCGGTCGGGGGGCGTCAGCGGCACTCCGGGACCTCGTCGAAGGCCTTCTTGAGTTCTTCGGAGCTGAGCCGGCTGGTGTCCAGGGCGCTGGCGTCGTACTCCTTGTTGAGGGTGTCCACGGCGGCGCGTACGCCGTCGTAGAAGGCGGTGGGCTCGCCGGTGCCCAGGCCGCCGATGGTGCCCCGGGCCCGGCCGTACGCGTCGCGCACCTTGCCCAGCGACGCCTGGAAGCCCTGCGAGATCTCCTCGCCGTGGTCGGTCTCCGGGACGCCGGCCTCGTCGACCTTGCGGCGGGCCGTCTCGCTGGCCTGCTCCGCGCCGCCGAAGAGCCGCACCAGGTTCTCCTTCGCCTGCGCCGGGGTGGTCTGCGCGGTCATCTGCTGCTGGGTGCTGCTCGTCAGCTTGTTGATCTCGGCGCGCCACGGGGTGAGCGCCTCGCACACCGACGCCGCCCAGGCCCGGGGGCTGGGGCCGCCGCCGCAGGCGGTCAGCGTCAGGACGAGCGTGGCGAGGACCACCGTGAGCTTTCCGGCGGTCGCCGCCCGGCACGTGCGCATGCGAAGCAGCGTACGGCCTCCGTGCCGATGTGCCACCGGTCGGTTTGCCGCAGCCCGGCCGCCCCCGCTGCGCCGGTCCGGGCCGGGCAGGCCGTGAGCTGGAGTTCCGGCGACGGCGGGTTCCCGGCTACGGATGGTGGACCGGCCGGGAACCCGCTGTCTCACCGCTCAGGCGTTGACCGCCTCCGGCCGCTGGTCCGCGCTGCCGCTGCCGCTGCCGCTGCCTTCGGAGTCGCCCATCGCGACGCCCTTGCGCTTGCTGAACACCACCGCCGCGACGATGATCAGCGCGGCCACCACCGCGATGCCGACCCGCAGGCCGACGTTGCGCTCGTCGCCGATGCTCCACGCCACGACGGCCGGCGCGATCAGCAGCGAGACCAGGTTCATCACCTTGATCAGCGGGTTGATCGCCGGGCCGGCGGTGTCCTTGAACGGGTCGCCGACGGTGTCGCCGATGACCGTGGCGGAGTGCGCCTCGGAGCCCTTGCCTCCGTACGCGCCGTCCTCGACGAGCTTCTTGGCGTTGTCCCAGGCGCCACCGGAGTTGGACAGGAACACCGCCATCAGGGTGCCGGCGCCGATCGCCCCGGCCAGGTACGCCGCCAGCGCGCCCGGCCCGAGGCCGAAGCCGACCGCGATCGGGGCGAGGATGGCGAGCAGGCCGGGGGTCATCAGCTCGCGCTGCGCGTCCCGGGTGCAGATGTCGACGACCTTGCCGTACTCGGGACGCTGGGTGCGGTCCATGATCCCGGGCAGCTCGCGGAACTGCCGGCGGACCTCCATCACCACGGCGCCGGCCGAGCGGGACACCGCGTTGATGGCCAGACCGGAGAAGAGGAATACCACCGCCGCGCCGATGATCAGGCCGACCAGGTTGCGCGGATTCGCCACGTTCAGCGAGTTGAGGATCTCCGCGCCGACGTCACCCACGCCCGCGTCGGCGTACGCCGTGCGCAGCGTGTCGGTGTACGAGCCGAACAGCGCGGTCGCGGCCAGGACCGCGGTGGCGATCGCGATGCCCTTGGTGATCGCCTTGGTGGTGTTGCCGACCGCGTCCAGCTCGGTCAGGATCCGGGCGCCGTTCTCGTCGATGTCGCCGGACATCTCGGCCACGCCCTGGGCGTTGTCCGAGATCGGGCCGAAGGTGTCCATCGCGACGATCACGCCGACGGTGGTGAGCAGGCCGGTGCCGGCCAGCGCCACGGCGAACAGCGACAGCGTGATGGAGCCGCCGCCGAGCAGGAACGCGCCGAAGACGCCCGCGCCGATCAGCAGCGCCGAGTAGACCGCCGACTCCAGGCCGATGCTGATGCCGGCGAGGATGACCGTGGCCGCGCCGGTCTGCGAGCTCTTGCCGATGTCCTGCACCGGGCGCCGGTTGGTCTCGGTGAAGTAGCCGGTCAGCGCCTGGATCGCGGCGGCCAGCACGATGCCGATGACCACCGCGGCGATGGCGACGCCGCGCGGGCCCAGCGGCGGGTCCCCGCCCTCGACGCCGAGGCCGGCCCGCCACTCCGACCCGAGCAGGGCGGCCCAGGTCGGCTTGAGGTAGCCGTAGGAGGCGATCGCGACCAGCACCGCGGAGACCACGGCGGAGATGTAGAAGGCCCGGTTGATCGCGGTCAGGCCGTTGCGGTCGGAGGCGCGCAGCCGGGTGATGAAGACCCCGACGATCGCCACCAGCACGCCGATGGTGGAGATGATCAGCGGGAGGACCAGGCCGTCGTTGCCGAAGGCGGCCCGGCCGAGGATCAGCGCGGCGACCAGGGTGACCGCGTACGACTCGAACAGGTCGGCGGCCATGCCGGCGCAGTCACCGACGTTGTCGCCGACGTTGTCGGCGATGGTGGCGGCGTTGCGCGGGTCGTCCTCGGGGATGCCCTGCTCGACCTTGCCGACCAGGTCGGCGCCGACGTCGGCGGCCTTGGTGAAGATGCCGCCGCCGACCCGCATGAACATGGCCAGCAGGGCGGCGCCGAAGCCGAAGCCCTCCAGCACGGTCGGGGCGTCGCCCTTGAACAACAGGACCACGAGCGCCGCGCCGAACAGGCCGAGACCGACGGTGAGGAAGCCGACCACGCCCCCGGTGCGGAAGGCGATCTTCATGGCGCCCTCCCGGCCGCCGGTCGCCTCCCGGGCCGCGGCGGCGACCCGCAGGTTCGCGCGGGTGGCCAGCCACATGCCGGCGCCGCCGATGAACGCGCTGAACAGGGCGCCCACCACGAAGAAGGCGGACCGGCCGATCTTCACCGCGGTCTCGCTGCCGTCGGTGTCGTGCACCGGCAGCAGGAAGAGCAGCACCACGGCGATCACCACGAAGATCGCGAGGGTCCTGAACTGCCGGAGCAGGTAGGCCGAGGCCCCCTCCTGTACCGCCCCGGAGATCTCCTGCATGTTGGTGGTGCCCTTACCGGCTGCCAGCACGGCCTTGGTCAAGGCGGCGGCGAAGACGAGTGCCACCAGCGCGATGACCGCGGCGATGACGACGTACGTCAGGTTGGCTCCGGTAAGGGACAGTGCGCCGCCGTCGGCGGCCAAGGTCCCGGACATCTGTGTCCTCCTGTACCGAACGCTCGCGCCGGCCGGTGGAGACGCACAGACCGACGCCTGGATGCGGACTCGCAAGCGCGCCAACCCACCCCAGCGGACCAGCGATGAACACCCATACCCGCTGGCTGCGGGAAGGATCACTTGCTGACAACCCGCGTACTGTAGCCCTCCGTAGTGCCGGAGGTCACACCGGAGGGCACCGTGTCCGGATGATCTTCGTCGCTGTGTTATGAGAAATAATCTGATATAAGGCCCGGACACGACGGACGGGCCGCCCTCCCGGTCGGGAGTCGCGGCCTGAGCAGCGGATCAGTTGGTTGAGCGGCTAGTCAGCCAGTGAAGCTGATCGGTGGATCAGCGGGAGGTCAGCGGCCCACCGGCCAGACCATCCGGACCTCGGTGCCGACGCCCTCTTCGACCGGGCGCACCTGGAGATCCTCCACGAAGCCGGCGAGCAGGGCGAAGCCCACGCCGGTGGTCAGGTCGTCCTCGTCGAGCGACTCGGCGGCGAGCTGGTCGGCGTCGAGCGCGGCCAGGCCGATGCCCGCCTCGATCGGCGCCCGATCCACCACCCGCACCGAGTACGACCCGGCGTCGGACATCTCCACCAGCACCGGGTCGGGCACGTGGTACTGCCGGTGCAGGGCCACCGCCCGGGTGCACGCCTCGCCGATGGCCAGGCGCACCTCGTCGAGCAGGTCCTCGCGCACGCCGGCCCGCCGGGCCACCGCGACGCCGACCAGCCGGGCGGTACGGACGTGCACCGGGGCCGGAGAGAAGGAGAGCCGGACCGTGGCCATCAGGCGCCGGCGCCGGTCGGATCGGCCCCGATGGCCGCGTCGACCGTCGGGTACAGCGGGAACACCTGGTCCAGCGCGGTGATCCGGAAGATCTTGAGCAGCGGCTCCTTGTCGCAGACCAGCGCGAAGCTCCCGCCGACCGAACGCAGCCGCTTGAGCGCGCCGACCAGCACGCCGAGGCCGGTGGAGTCGAGGAAGTCGACCCGGCCCAGGTCGACCACGACGTACCGGGCCCCACCGTCGATCAGCTCCAGGAGCCGTTCCCGCAGCCGGGGTGCGGTGTAGACGTCCACCTCACCGCCGACCTCGAGCACCGTGTGCTCCCCCACGGCACGGGTCGCCAGCGACAGCTCCATCGGTCCTCCTCGCAAGAGTCGTAAACTCTCCTGGGCATCTAACCATCCCCGCCGGGGACGTTCGTGAGGGTCACCGGCGGAGGCTCCCCCTTACCCACACCCCCGCCAGTCAACTCCGAACACTTGTGCGAGAGTGCAGGACGTGAGCCCCGCAGCCACCGTATCCGCAGGCCGCGGCCCCGACCGCCCGCCGGTGGGGGCCCCGGCCGAGCTGCTGCGCCGGCTGCGCGCGCGTACCGGCGCCGACCCGGTCACCCACGTCGAGCGGGTGCCGGCCCGGGCCGGGGAGCAGGCCCCGTGGCCCGAGTGGACCCCCGAGCCGCTGCGGGCGGCGTTCGCCCGGCGCGGCGTGGTCGCACCCTGGCGGCACCAGGCCCGGGCCGCCGACCTGGCGTACTCGGGCAGGAGCGTCGTCGTCGCCACCGGGACCGCGTCCGGCAAGTCCCTGGCGTACCAGCTACCGGCGCTGGCCACCCTGCTCGCCGACCCCCGGGCCACCGTGCTCTACCTGGCGCCGACCAAGGCGCTCGCCGCCGACCAGCTCCGCGCCGTCGCCGGCCTGGAACTCGACGGGGTACGCCCCGCCTGCTACGACGGGGACACCCCGCGCGCCGAGCGGGACTGGATCCGCCGGCACGCCCGGTTCGTGCTGACCAATCCCGACATGCTGCACCACGGGATCCTCCCCGGGCACGCCCACTGGCCGGGCTTCCTGCGCCGGCTGGCGTACGTGATCGTCGACGAGTGCCACACCTACCGGGGGGTGTTCGGCTCGCACGTCGCGCACGTGCTGCGCCGGCTGCGCCGGCAGTGCGCCCGCTTCGGCCGTACCCCCGTGTTCATCCTGGCCTCGGCCACGTCGGGTGACCCGGCGACGGCGGCCGGGCGGCTCACCGGCGTGCCGGTGGCCGCCGTAACCGAGGACGCCTCCCCGCGCGGCGGGGTGACCTTCGCCCTCTGGGAGCCGCCGCTGCTGCCCGCCGACGCCGACACCGCCATCGCCGACCTCGCGCCGGTGCGCCGGTCGGCGCTGCGGGAGACCGCCGACCTGCTCGCCGACACGGTCGCCGCGGGGGTACGCACCCTCGCCTTCGTCCGATCCCGCAAGGGCGCCGAGGTGGTGGCCGCCAACGCCCGCCGCGCCCTCGACGAGGCGGTCCCCGGGCTGGGCGACCGGGTGGCCGCCTACCGGGCCGGCTACCTGCGCGAGGAACGGCGCGAGCTGGAACGGGCGCTGCTGCACGGCGACCTGCTCGGGCTCGCCTCGACCAACGCGCTGGAGCTGGGCGTCGACCTGGTCGGGCTGGACGCCGTGCTGATCTGCGGCTGGCCGGGCACCCGGGCGTCGCTGTGGCAGCAGGCCGGCCGGGCCGGGCGCTCCGGCGACGAGGCCCTCGCGGTGCTGGTGGCCCGGGACGACCCGCTGGACACCTACCTGGTGCACCACCCGGAGGCGCTGTTCGGGCGGCCGGTCGAGGCGACCGTGCTCGACCCGGCCAACCCGTACGTACTCGCCCCGCAGCTCGCCTGCGCGGCGGCCGAGGCCCCGCTCACCCCGGCCGACCTGGAACTCTTCGGCGAGGGAGCCAAGGAAGCGGTGGACAACCTGGTCGCGGCGGGGGCGCTGCGGCAGCGGCCGACCGGCTGGTACTGGCGGCACCGGGAGCGGCCCGAGGTCGACCTGCGCGGCGAGGGCGGGGCCCCGGTGTGCGTGGTGGAGGCGGCCACCGGGCGGCTGCTCGGCACCGTGGACGGCGGCTCGTCGCACTTCCTGCTCCACCCCGGCGCGGTCTACCTGCACCAGGGCGTCTCGTACGTGGTCGACGCGCTCGACCTGGCCGACGGCTGCGCGCTGGTGCACCCCGAGGAGCCGGACTGGTCCACCCACGCCCGGGACGTCACCTCGCTGACCGTGGCTTCGGTGCGCTCGTACGTCGACGCCGGGCCGGTCGGGCTGTTCCTCGGCGAGGTCGACGTGACCAGCCAGGTGGTGTCGTACCAGCGGCGGCGGATCGCCTCCGGCGAGGTGATCGACACCCGGCCGCTGGACCTGCCGGCCCGGGAGCTGCGCACCGTCGCGGTCTGGTTCACCCTGTCCCCGGAGTCGCTGACCTCGGCGGGGATCGCTCCGGCGGACGTGCCCGGGGCGCTGCACGCCGCCGAGCACGCCGGGATCGGGCTGCTGCCGCTGATGGCCACCTGCGACCGGTGGGACATCGGCGGGCTCTCCACGGCGCTGCACCCGGACACCGAGGCCCCCACCGTCTTCGTGTACGACGGCCACCCGGGCGGGGCGGGTTTCGCCGAGCGGGCGTACCGGACGGCGGCGCAGTGGCTCCGGGCCACCCGCGACGCGATCGCCGAGTGCGGTTGCGAGGCGGGGTGCCCGTCCTGCGTCCAGTCCCCGAAGTGCGGCAACGGCAACAACCCGCTGTCGAAGCCGGACGCCGTCCGGGTCCTCGACGTGGTGCTGGCCAACCTGCCGACCGACCACCCGCCCCGGCAGCCCGGCCCCGCCGATGCGCCGGATGCCGGGACGCCCGCCGCCGGGCTGCTCGACGCTGGAACGTCCGACGCCGGGCTGCCCGACGCCGGGCTGCTCGACGGGGCAGGCGGCGCCGGGGCAGGCGATGAGGCGGGGGCTGTGCGAGACTCCGGCGACCCTCGAAGGAGATCTGATGCAGCTCGACACCTTGCAGCACCAGCAGCAGTTCCACATCCGGCAGCGGATCCGGATGATGGTCAACCAGTACGAGGTCCACGCCGTCGCCCCCGACGGGTCGGAGGGTGAGCTGCTCGCGTTCGCGCAGCAGAAGCGGCTCGCCTTCAAGGAGCAGGTGACCATCTACACCGACGACACCAAGCAGCACCCGCTGCTCGGTTTCAAGGCCCGGCAGCGACTCGACCTCGGCGCCACGTACGACGTGACCGACCACGCCGGCAACCCGGTCGGGCTGTTCCGCAAGGACTTCGCCCAGTCGCTGCTCCGCTCGACGTGGCACGTCGAGCAGGCCGGACTGCCCCAGGTCACGGGTCAGGAGCGGAGCATGCCGGTGGCGCTGCTGCGCCGGTTTGTGGACTCGCTGTCCTGGCTGCCGTACCACTTCGACTTCGTCGCCGGTGGTCAGCCGATCTTCTCGGTCGTCAAGAAGTGGGGCCTGCGCGACCGGTACGTCGTCGAGGTGCAGAACCCGCAGATCGACCGCCGCCTCGTGATCGCCATGGCGATCGGCCTGGACGCCCTGCAGAGCCGCTGACCGCATATCACCGGCCCCGGAACCGCCGGGCGAACGGACGGGCGGCGGCAGGGCGGCATCGGGATGCCCGGGTGCCTTGTCGCCGCTACGGCCCGGATCGGCACGGCCCGGATCGGCGCGCACGGTCCAGGTCAGCCACGCGGAGGACCGGCCCGGGAGGTCACGATGGCGACCCGGGTGAGACCGGGCACCGGGGCGACCGTCACCTCCGCCGTCACCACGGCGTCCAGCCCGTCGAGCCGGCAACCGGTCAGTCGCGCCCCGTTGGCCCGGACCACCTCGTCGGCGTACGCGCATGCCTCCGGACCACCGGCCAGGGCCCGCCCCGCCCCGGCGAGCGCACCGAAGTCCGCCGCTACCCGGGCCTGCTGGCGGGCCATCCGCGCCGCACCGACCGCGGCACCGAACAGGCCCACCACGACGAACACCATCCCGGCGGCGAGCAGGCACACCGTCGCCCCGCCCCGCTCGCCCCCTCGACGGGCCGCCCCGGCGTCTCGCCGGCGAACACGGATGCACGAGGTGAACCCCCCGCCGGCAGGGCTGGTGGTCGCAGCGAAGCTCCCCATCAGGGACGTCCCGGCAGCACGCCCGACGCCGTCGACCGTGCCTGTGCGCCCGGCCCACCCCGACGGGACCACACAACCGAGCCGGGTGGTCACGGTTGCGGACCTGGGGCGCCGGGCTCGACGGCGGCGACCGCGGTGGCCGTCACGATGATCCGGGGTAGGCGCGCACCGAGGGCACGCACCGGCGCCCGCACCGTCGCGGTGACCCGCTCGCCGTCCACAGCGACCGAGACGTCGGCCCCAGCCGGAGCCGCCGCAGCGCCCGCCGCACCGCCGGGCTGGCCCCGGGAGGCGGCCAGTGCCGCCTCCCGGGCCGCTCCCAGGCAGCCCGCCCTGGTGACGACCGCGTTCACCGCGGTGAGACCGGCGAGCAGGAGCAGCAGCAACGCCGGCAGGCCGGCGGCCAGTTCGGCCGTGAACGACCCGCGCTCCCGTGGCGACCGGACCGTTAGCCGCGCCGAACCGGTCGGCCGAACCGCCTCCGGCCGCCGCACGGACGTCCCCCGGTCGCCCCCAGCCTGCCGGCGGTCGGTCACTTCAGCGCCCGGTCGATGACGGCGGTCAGCGCGGACTGCACGTTGCCCGAGGTCAGCACCTTGAGCAGGATGCCGGCGAACGCGACGGCGGCGAGGGTGCCGACTGCGTACTCGGCGGTGTTCATCCCGGCGTCGCCCCGCAGTCGGGTGAGAATCTTACGCATGCTTGTCCCTTCTCAACGGTATCCGCCGACCGGCCGGCCGGCGGCACTCACAGCACGTCGCCGAGGACGGCGACGATCACCGGCACCAGGCCGGCGAGAATGAAGGCCGGCAGGAAGCAGAGCCCCAGCGGCAGCACGATGAGGACCCCGGCCCGACGGGCCGACGCCTCGGCGGCGGTGGACCGGTCGGCGCGCAGGTCGTCGGCGAGGCGGGTCAGCGCGCCGGCCAACGCCGCGCCGCTGCTCGACGAACGCAGCGCGGCACCGGCCAACCGCTCGGCACCCGGCACCGGGACGAGGTGCGCCCACGCCTCCTCGGGGCCGCCACCGAGCAGCAGGGTCCGGCCGACCCGGCCCAGGCGGGCGGCCAACGGGCCGCCGAGGGCCTCCGCGACCGCCAGCACGGAACGGTCGACCGGCGCACCGGCCCGCAGCGCGGCTGCGAGCAGGTCCGCCGCGAGAGGCAGGTCGGCGGCCTCCCGGAGCCGCCGCTCCCGTACGGCCGGGGGCTCGATCCGGCGCAGCCCCCGGTCCGCCACGACGGCGACGACGGCGCCACCCAAGAGACCGGGCCAGCCACCGATGACCACGAGGGCAGCCACCCCGGCAAGCCCCGATCCGAGGCGGATCCGGTCGGGCCACCACGCCGGTCTTGACCTCCCGGTCGACCCGGCCCGCCCCCGCAGGCCGCGCAGGCGACGGGTGGTGCCCGCACGCGACCCGACGGACAGGGCGAGCGCCGCCGCGACGAGGCAACCGGCGGCCACCGCCTGCGGGGTCATCAGCGGTTCCCGTCCGGTGCTGTGCCGAGGCGCTCCGTCCAGAGCAGCCCGGCCGACTGGAGGACAACAGCCGCGATCGCGCATCCGCCTCCAAGGGGGGTGTGCAGCAGAACCTCGACCGGGTCGACGCCGACCCCGTACCCGAGCCCGATACCGCCGAGCGGCAGGGCGGCGAGCAGCAAAGCAGTGGCCCGAGCCCCGGCCGCCTGCGCTGCCGCACCGGCCAGCCCTCGGTCGGTCGCCCGGGCGTCGGCCTCGATCCGCTCCAGCAGGTCGGCCAGGGGAGCACCGGTCCGGTCCGCGAGCCGGATCGCCGCCTGGGCCAACCGCCCCAACCGGTCCGGATCGGGCGGAACGACCGGCCCGCCGGCGTCCGTGGCCGGACCGGGGACCACCCCCGGATCGTGCGCCGAGCCGGCTCCGCCCGGCGGAGCCCCGGGTGCGGGCTGGTCGAAGTGCGGCACGTTTCCGGATGCCGACCGGTCGCCTCGCAGGACACCGCCGGCGCGCAGGTCCGCAGCGAGGGCGCTGAGCTGGTCCAGGCTGTGCCGTCGGGCGCGCTGACCGGCACGCGCGAGGCCCCTGCGGAGCACCGCCCGCGCGGCCAACGCCCCGTACGCGCCGACCACCACGGCAGCCACCGGCCCGGCCAGCAAGCCACCCGTCCCGGCGCCCGCCGCTCCCGCCAGCAGCAGGCTTCGCCGGGGCGAGTCGGACAGCCACCCGGGTACCCCCGGTCGACGGCGGCTCGCCGGAGACCTCCCCGGCGACAACCCGGTACGCCAGTTCCCAACACAAGGGAGCAGCGAAGCCAACAGGGAGCTTCGCTGCCCCGGCAGGGTGGGCTCGGAGCGGTCCAGAACGGCAGTCGGTCGGCGCGCGTCCCGACGACCGGGCGGCCCAGAACGTCCGCCGGAGCCGAACGGGCCTGGCGGCCTGGACGGACCGGACCTCGGGGACGGGCCCGACGGGCCCGAGAACGGCGCTGTGCCGGAGAAGGAGCGTGGGCCGGACGTTGCACGGGTGGGATGGTGAGCGGGATGGCGACCGCAGGCCGGACTCATCGGACGGGGCGGAGAACGGGCGTGGGCCGGACGGCGTCCCCGGGGCAGCGCGCCGGCCACCGTGCTCCCCCTGCCCTGCCCCGTTCCAGGGGTGCAGCGCGGGATCCCGGTCGTCAACGGAGTCCCGCGGCCGGTCCGACGCCCTGCCGACGGCGCCCGGCGCGACCTTTCCCGCCGGAATACGTACGGCATCGACCCGATCGGTCGGGTCACCGGCCGACGACGGCCGGTCCGGAGGCGAACCGAGCAACCGCCGTCGCCGGGACCGGCTGCTGTGCAGTGGCCACGCCACGGCCGCTGCGGCGACGGCGAGAAGGGCCGCCACCAGCCAACTCGCCGTGGTCACTCGGGTCCTCCGTGGCGGCGACCGCCCGCCGCCTCGGGGCGGCCCTCCCGTTCGGGGCGTCCCTCCCGTTCGGGGCGGCTCGGCCACACCTCGCAGAGGACGGGCGGGGCAGGCACGTCACGCTCGCGCAGCAGCGTGCCGAGGGCCGCGGCGGCGGGTCCCGGCCCGTGGCCGCGTACCCAGGCGGGAACGACGGTGACCAGGCGGTCCGGTCCCTCGGGGAGCAACAGGCAGACCGACTCCAGCACCCGACCCCGGGCACCCCGGCGGACCTGGAGCAGCACTTGGAGCGCGGCGGCGACCTGGGCGTGCAGGGCAGCCCGGGGCAGCCCGCCCAGCATCCCGAGCGCCTCCAGCCGGGCCGGCACGTCCGACGGGGCGTTCGCGTGCAGCGTCCCCGCGCCGCCGTCGTGGCCGGTGTTCAGGGCGGCGAGCAGGTCGACGACCTCACCGCCCCGGCACTCCCCCACGACCAGCCGGTCGGGCCGCATCCGCAGGGCCTGCCGGACCAGGTCGCTGAGCCCGACCGCGCCGGAGCCCTCCACGTTCGCCGTGCGGGCCTGCAACCCGACCACGTGCGGATGCACGGGCCGCAGCTCGGCGGCGTCCTCGACCAGGACGATCCGCTCGGTCCCCGGAACCAGCCCCAGGAGCGTGTTGAGAAGCGTCGTCTTGCCGGAGCCGGTGCCGCCGACGACCAGGTACGCGAGCCGGGCCGCCACCACGGCGGCCAGCACCGGGGCGGCCGGCCGGGGCACGGTGCCCTGCCGGACCAGGTCGTCGAGGGTGAACGGGCGCTGCCGGAAGGTACGCAGGGAGAGGTAGGGCCCGTCGGTCGCGACCGGAGGCAGCACGGCGTGCAGCCGGGTCCCGTCGGGCAGCCGGGCGTCCGCGTACGGGGAGCCGTCGTCCAGGCGGCGGCCCGCCCCGGCGGCGAGGCGCTGGGCCAGCCGGCGTACGTCGTCGATCGTGCCGACCGGAATCGCGACCTGGCGCAGGCCCTGCCCCCGGTCCACCCACACCCGATTCCCGTTGACCAGCACGTCGGTCACCTCCGGATCGGCAAGCAGGGGTGCCAGCGGACCTGCGCCGACGAGGTCGTCGTGCACCCGGCCGGCGATCCGGAGCACGGCGGTGTCGCCGAGAACCGCCGCAGCCGGCTCGGCGCGTACGGCGGAGACGACGGCGGCCGGGGTGACCGGGGTGGCCGCGGCGGCGAAGCGCTGGCGTACCCGGCTGGAAAGCTCCTCGCCGCCGACGGGCGCGGTCATGCCGCGCCTGACACGGGCAGGCCGGTCAGCTCGCCGACGATCCGCTGGCAGAGCGCCGCGAGCGGGCCTCGCCCGTCTGCGCCGGGTGCCTCACCCCGCTCCAGCCCCCGGCAGAGTCCCGGCTCCGGTCGCAGCGTGCCGGCCAGCGGCAGCCCCAGGGCGCGGGCCACCTCGACGGCCTTCAACCGCCCCGGGGCCGGGCCGCGTACGACGACGGAGAGCTGGGCGCAGTGCGGCGCGGCGGCGGCGACCACCCGGGCCGCCGCCGCAGTGGCCCGCAGCTCGGCCGGCACGACCAGGAATGCCTGGTCGGCGGCCTGCAACGCGAGCACGGCCGGGTCGTCGAGGTGTCGGGGCACGTCGGCCACGACGAAGTCCCGGCCCCGGCGCGCCGCCTCCAGGGTGGCCGCCATCGCCGGGGCGGGCAGGGCCAGCAGGTCCCCCCGATCCCAGGAGAGCACCACCAGGTCACCCCGACTGGGCAGGGCCCGGACCAGCGCCGGCGGGTCGACCCGCCCGTCGGCGTCGGTGAGCGCCGGCCAGCGCAGCCCTTCCAGTTGCTCCCAGCCGAGCACCAGGTCCAGCCCGCCGCCGAGCGGGTCGACGTCGACGAGGAGGGTGCGCAGTCGGGCCCGGGCGGCGGTGACGGCCAGTCCGCCCGCGAGGACGCTCGCCCCGGCGCCGCCCCGCCCGCCGAGCACCGCGACCACCCGGGCCGCGCCGTTGCCGGCGCGGTCCGGCGCGCACTCGGCGAACCGGTCCACCAGCCACGGCTCGGCGGCCGGGAGGATGGCGACGTGCTCGGCCCCGATCAGCTCGGCGATCTCCCAACCGGGGTCGAGCTGCCCGGACCGGCCCACCAGGACCATCCGTGGCCGGCGCGGCAGCCGCGCCCGCAGGCACGCCTGGGCCTGGTCGTTGCCGACCAGCACCAGCGGTGCCGGTGCCCAGCGAGACCGGGCCGCCGCCGGGTCCGCGGCCACCTCGGCCTCGGTGCCGCCGGCGGCGGCGAGCCGGAGCAGGTCGTCGAGCAGGTCGTCGTCCGAGGTCACCAGCAGGGGCAGCCGCCGGGGCGGCGGAAACGAGGTACGGGGTGGCATCGCGGCCTCCAGCAGTTGGGCTCGGGGGTGCTGCCGGAGAGCGTGCCGGGAATCAGCAGACCCTGCCGATGGCGCGCGCTCACCTGTGGACAACCGGGGTCCCTGTGGATAACGCCCGAAGGCCAGGTCGATCTGCTACGGCACCGCAGCCCGGAGCAGGTGGCGGGCGCGGAGGGTGGCGACAGGTTGCACCCGGCGAAATCACTGGCCCTGGGCATGTGTCGGTCGGCACCGGGGCAGTGGAAACGGCAGGGAGGCGAGGATGGCCGAATCGGCTCGCGCAGTGGCACTGGCGGCATTGGCCGACCGGTGGGATCGGGGATGCCCCATCGCCTCACCCAGCGACCGCGAGCGCCTGGTCGACGTCGGACTCCGCCGTTGGCACAGCTTCCATCGGCGGCACCCCGGCATCCGTCAGTCGTCGCCCGAGGCCAGGATCCGCGACCTGGTGCGTGGGTTGGTCGAGGCAGTCGAGCCCGATCCGCGCTTGGTCGGCGCCCTGGTCAAGGACTATGAGTGCGTCGCTGCGGCGATCGCCGCAGCCGCCGCTTCTTCGCCCCGGGCACCCTGACCGTCGCCGGTTCGGCAGGGCGTGGTCAGGGCGGCTTCGAGATCGGCGATGCCCACGGTCGCATCCGCGTCTAGCCGCGTCGCCTCCGGCCGACGGGTGGCGCCGTAACGTACCGCAGGCACGAGCGCGCCGCCCGTCGCGGATCTGCGACGGGCGGCGCGGTTGGCGCGTGACGTCAGGAAAGGGCCACGTTGCTGTAGTAGTAGTGCAGAATCGCCTGGTAGTTCTTGCCCGCGTTCGCGAGATCACGCGAGCCGTACTGCGACAGCCAGTCCCCGGTCACCCAGCCACCGCACGCGGTCGTGGTCGCGCAGTAGTGCGCCTGCAGGATGTTGCCGCTCCGGGTCATCCGGGCCGACCAGGTGCTGTCCACCGCGGAGGACGTCGACGCCTGCGCCGACGACGGCCGGTAGACCTGGTCGGCGGTGTCGTCACGGACGTCGTAGCACTGTCCGCCGGGGGTTTTCCGGGTCGAGTGCAGCGCCCAGTACCAGCCGTAGCTCTTGACGGCTACGGCACCGGCCTCCAGCGAGGCGTCCGGCCAGTTCGTCACCCACTCGTTCGGGAGGACGTTCTTGACGTACGTCTTGAAGTCGACCCGGTCGACTCGCCCGAGACCGACCCGGTAGACCAGGATAGTGCTCGGCAGCGTGCTGTTGGTGCCGTCGGTACTGCAGCCCGTCGGCCCGCCTGTGCTCAGCAGCTCGTGCGAGGCGTTGTTGTTCTTCAGCGTGGCGTTGAGGTTGCCCTTCGTCCCGGCCGCGAAGTCCTGGCTCGCACCGGCGAAGTTGCTGTTGAAGTAGACCCGCACGGTCTTGCTGGTGCGGTTCCACACCGACGCGGCATTGTTCTTCACGCACACGCCCTGGCCGTTGCCCGCACCCTTGAACTCGTAGCACGACGGCTGGGTCGTGCCGTAGTCGCCGAGCGACTCAGTGAAGTCCGAGATGGAGCCGGCCTCGTCGCTGTTGTAGTAGTAGCAGAACTCACCGCTGTCGCAGACCCCGTCCCGGCCGGCGGCGGATGCGGCGCCCGGCGCCACCGCGACGCCGACGAGCGCTGCCACCAGGACGGCCAGAATGCCCGAAGCTCTTTTCAGGATGGTCATCCGCAGCCGCCTCTCAGAAGTGGAGCAGGTGTTGGAGGTTGGCCTGGGCGCTGCTCCGGTGCGCGTGCGAGCGCATGCCGGGTCACCAGCTGCTCGGGACGTAGGCCCAGCCCAGGTAGTCGGACCGGTCCCGGAACGAGTTGGTCTGGTAGACGCTCGGTCCGGTGCTGATGGCGCTGTTGCCGCCGATGGAGAGCATGACGTGCCCGGCCGACGTGGTGGACGTGAAGAACACCGCCGTTCCGGCAGGCGGCACCGAGCCGGTGTGAATGCGCCCGTTGTTCTTCTGCCAGTTGTAGTGCGTGAGCGCCGTGGCGAACCGGCCGCTGGTGCCGAACGCCCGCTCGACGAACAGCTCGCACTGGTTGTTCCAGTCGGTGTGCCCGAGCCGCGCCCTCGCGAACGCGACAGCCTCGGACGCGCGCGGGTCGGCCGGGTAGGTGCCGCCGCCGGAGCCGACGATGTCGTGCGAGGCGTTGTTGTTCTTGAGCGTGGCGTTGAGGTTGCCCTTCGCCCCGGCCGCGAAGTCCTGGCTCGCACCGGCGAAGTTGCTGTTGAAGTAGACCCGTATGGTCGTGCTGGTGCGGTTCCACACCGACGCGGCGTTGTTCTTCACGCACACGCCCTGGCCGTTGCCCGCACCCTTGAACTCGTAGCACGACGGCTGGGTCGTGCCGTAGTCGCCGAGCGACCCGGTGAAGTCCGAGACCGAGCCGGCCTCGTCGCTGTTGTAGTAGTAGCAGAACTCACCGCTGTCGCAGACCCCGTCCCGGGACGCCGCCGACGCCGGCGAGGCGACGCTCAGGATGGAGGTGGTCATGGCGAGCGCGGCGCCGACGACGGCGAGACTCTTGCGGATGTTCATGGTGTCCTCTCTGGACAGTGGGCGATGGTTGGTGGATCGGGTCGGATGCGGGTCACTGCCCGCGCTGGTACTGCTCCCAGGTTTTGATCGGAATCCGGGGGCCGTCGTCCGGGCCACGGTTGGCCAGGCCGTTCATGCCGAGGTAGTAGTCGCCGGCCTGGTGCTGCGCCTGGCTGGACAGGTCCGTGTCGTTGATCGCCACGGCGTGGATGTGCCACGGCCAGTCACCCTGACTCGGGTTACGGACCCAGGCTGCGAAGCCGACCTGGCGTAGAGCCCGGACGACGGCGGTACGCGTGGCCGCGGTCATGCCGGTGACCGCGATGTCCACCACACCCCCGCCGTCGTGCGTACCGGCCGACGTCGGGTCGCCCCCGGGGTTGTACGAGCCCTGCTCGAGCACCAGGGTGCGATCGAGCAGACGCTGGGCCTCGGCCAGCATCGCCTGAGTACGGGCGTCGACGACGTACCCGTCACGCTGGACCTTCGCGCCCGGGCCGATCGTGTTGCCGACGGTGAACCGATTCCGCCCGAGCTTCGTCAGCGACGTCGTGCCGGGCAGCCCGTTCGCGGCCAGGCCGGTGTAGCCGAGCGAGCGCTGGTAGGCCGCGTACGCCGAGACGGTCTCGGTGCCGAAGTAGCCGTCGACCCACTGCGTGTTCAGCAGTTTCTGGGCCTGGAGCGCCTGCTCGACGGCGAGCACGGAACTCTTCGCGCCCGGGGTCAGTGTGTGGTCGGCACGGCGGGGGTCGATCTGGGCGGCCAGGACGGTGGCCTCCATGTCCACGACAGGCCCCGCGGCCATGGTGACGGTCCGCTGCGCTGCGGCAGTCGGCGTCCCGGCCCATGCATAGGCCGGGACGCCGACTGCCACGCAGAGCGCGGCGAGCCCGACGGTTATCCAGGGACGGTGCATACTCGATCCTCCTCGTAGGTAGTGAGTCGCGTTCGGAACGAACATCACTCTGCGAGAAGGGGTCTGCTGTTCGGTACCCCGGCTGTCCTGTCAGATCCGTCAGGCCGTCACTGACCTCGATGAATTTGGTGTTGTCAGCTTGGGTGGCACCCGGGATTGACATCGAGCATGCGCACCCTGACACCGGTCGGGCGGCCGGGACCCGGGAAATCGACCGGGGCGGCGGCTCGGCGGGCTTGACCGCGGCTGCCGCCAGACGCACTCAGGCGATGACGGTGACCATGAAGAATATTGGCCGGCGACTGGGAAAGTAGGCCCGCCCGTGCTCGTCGACGATCTTCCAGCTGACCCAGCACTTCCCGGGGCGGCTCGGCGCGATGACCGGAACACTGATCATCACCTGCTCGCCGGGCGGCGTGTCGCCGATCGCCACCCGATCCGGCACCCGGCAACCGTCATCGTCACCGGTGGGGTTCATCCGCGCGAGGAAGCGGTTGTGCCAGTCGACCGTTCCCACGTTCGCGAGCGCCCACACCTTCACGAAGTGGGCGTTCACCTTCACCCGCGTACCGTCGGGGATGGTGACGTCGGCGACGAACTGGCTCGAGTCGCCGGGAATCAACGCGTCCGAGAACCCTGCCGATGACGGCGACGCCGCCACGGCGCCGGAGCCGTCCGGGGACGACCGGCCGCGGACGGTGACGCCCAGGACGGCGACCACCGCCACCGCCACCGCGGCGGCGAGCCACCGCAACCGGTGCCGTCGCGCACCCGTGACCTCGTCCTCCGCCGCCGCCTGCGGGTGCTCCGCGGCCCGCAGCGCGCGTTGGCCCACCGGCACGAGGTCCGAAGACGCGGCGACGCCGGGCACGGCGGGCCTACCGGCCGGCAGAGTGTCCACGGCGCGGGACGTCTCGGCGGCCACGACACCGGACGTCATCGTGTCTAGGGTGCCCCGAGCTTCGACCGTGGCCGAGGAATCGGTGCTGACCGGCGTCAGGTCGCCGTCCGGGACGGAGTGTCCCGTCCCCGGGCTCTGAGCGTCCTCCCATCGGCGCCGCCACTGGACCTCGTCCGCCTCGCAAGCCCGGACGAACTCGCGCGTCGTCTCCCACGAGGGAAACCTGGTCCCGGCGGCGGCCTCGTGCAGCGTCGTGTGCGAGATGCGGCCCGACCGCCCAGCCATCTTCCGGAATGACGGGTTGCCCACCCCGGTCCGCAGTGTTCGCAACTGATCGGCGAACCTCTCGGCGGCCATGGCGTCCTGAATCGACTCGGCGGCGGCACGCTGGTCTTCCATTTATCCCCCATGTCAGACGCCGTCGGCAGGTGTTGTCAGAGCGGTGTAAGAGGTACCGAACGGGCCTCGGCGGCCATCATCGTGATAGATGACGATACCGGGCACGACGGTCCCGGTACATTGATGGAAGTCACCGATGAAGAGCTTCTTGCGACGTAGTGTGCGCATCCTCGCGGTCGCCGGGCTGGCTGTGCCCGCGGCGCTGGCGTTCGCCGGACCCGCCCACGCCGAGACCAACCCACACTGCGGGAGTTCGGTGCAGATCGGCGCGACGGCGTACATCACCGTCGGCGGGCAGACCGCCGCATCGGTCAAGCAGTACAAGGGATGCGGCAAGAACTACGCATACACGTACGTGTGGCAGCGGCACCGGGCCGACCGGGGCGTTGTCCAGGTCGGCGCGTACCTGGTCGACCAGGGTCGTGCCCTCGTCGAGCAGGGCGGCGGCGAACGCCGAGTGCGCGCCCTGGCAGAACCGGCACTCGTTGCGACCGCAGACGTAAGCGGTAATCAGTTCCCGTTCCCAGGGGGTGGCGGGTGCGGTCCGTGCAGCAGCACCTCGGCCAGCTCGATCAACGGCTGGCCGGTCTCCGGCCGGAAGCGCAGCGGCCCAGGGACGCCTGGGAAGGGGGCAGGCGGACAACCCCCGGCCGGCCCGGTCAATGGGTCGTCACCTGGGACGGAAGCGGACCGGAAAAGGGACGACCCCCGTCGGGGGGAGACGGGGGTCGTCGGGCGGTTCGGCTCCGGGGGGGTTGAGCCGAACCGGCTCAGCGGTCACGGGGGGTGCAACCGCCGAGAGCCTGCTTCGTACGACACGTGAGTCCTCGTCGCAACCACAAGCATGCCTGAGCAGACCGGTATACGTCGAGTGGTGTCGCCTCCACTCAGTGCGAAATTGTGTTCAGAGAGTGTGACCACCGTCACTGACGGGCAGAGGTCATAGGGGTCGCCCCCAGGGTCGGGCCGGAGTCCGTACCCCAGGCATCCGCCGACGATAGTCCATCGGGCTAGACTTTCGCGCCGTGGGCCGAAGTGCCGCTTTTTTCGATCTGGACAAGACCGTCATCGCCAAGTCGAGCGCCTTGGCGTTCGGTCGGCCGTTCTACCGGGATGGGCTGATCACCCGGCGGGACGTGGTCAAGTCGGCGTACGCGCAGCTGATGTTCCGGCTGGGTGGCACCGACGAGCAGACCATGGCCAAGACCCGGGACTACCTCGCCGCGCTCTGCAAGGGCTGGCAGGTGGAACAGGTCCGCCAGATCGTCGCGGAGACACTGCACGAGCTGATCAACCCCTACGTGTACGCCGAGGCGGCGGCCCTCATCGAGGAGCACCAGGCCGCCGGCCGGGACGTCGTGCTGGTCTCCGCCTCCGGCGAGGAGATGGTCCGGCCGATAGGCGAGTTGCTCGGGGTGACCGACGTGATCGCCACCAGGATGACGGTGGCGGACGGCCGCTACAGCGGTGAGGTGGAGTTCTACGCCGCCGGGCCGAGCAAGGTCGAGGCGGTCAGCGAGTTGGCCAGGCTGCGCGACTACGACCTCGCCGACTCGTACGCGTACTCCGACTCGATGAGCGACCGTCCGCTGCTGGAGTGCGTGGGCCACCCGAGCGTGGTCAACCCGGACCGCGCGTTGCGCAAGCTGGCCAGCGAGAACGCCTGGCCGGTGCTGGAGTTCCGGCACCCGATCCCGCTGGGCCGTCGGCTGCGGGAACGCCCCGCCGTCCCGGTCGCCGCGGCGGCCCTCGGCGTCGGCGTCGGGGTGGCCATCGGCATCGCCTGGTACGGCCGGCACCGCCGCACCCGCGCCACCCCGGTCGCCTGACCGACGACCGGGGTCACCCCGCCGACCGGCGTCCACCGCGCCCGACCACCTCCCCGAGCGCCCCCGCCGCCTGACCGCGCCCGGACGCGGAGCCCCGCCCGGAGCGGCCCCACCAGGGGTGGGCCTCGTTCAAAACAGCCCGGACCCGGGCGCGGGCCACCCCCGGGGCGGCCCGCCCAAGCGCGGCTGCGCCCCAGCGCCCCGCCCGAGCGAGGGTCTCGCCCGGACGCGGCGTCAGCCGAGCACGTCCTCCCCCCGGTGACGGCCTCGACCCGGCGCGCCCGCCCGCCCGGCGGCCCCCGCCCGCCGCCCACCGCCGCTGCCCGCCTCCCTGGTCCGGGCGGTCCCCGACAGCTCGGGGCCGCCAGGCCGCAGCCGCCGGGCGAAACCCGTATTGAGCGATTGCTCAAATCCGCCTATGCTCCGATTGAGCGACCGCTCAAAACAGGGAGGGTGTCATGTCGGAGCAGGGCGTACGGCCACCGCGGCGGACCGCCGCCAACTGGGTGCTGGCCGGGCTGATCACGGCCTTCGGGCTGGTGGTCTTCACCATCACGGTCCGCGCGGGGCGGGCCGACAGCGCCCTGCTGTTCGTGGCCCTCCCGGTGATCCTCGCGGCGGCCCTGGCCCTCTCCCCCGGCCGGACGACGCACGGCCGGGTCTTCGTGGTCACCACGATCGCGCTGCTGCTGGCGGCGGTGGCGCTGCACGAGGGGGCGGTCTGCGTCATCCTGGCCGCCCCGCTGGTGTACGCGGTGGCGCACGGCACCACCGCGCTGATCCGCGCGCTGCAGGACGCCTCCCGGGCGTACTCGGCCCTCGCCGTGCCGCTGCTGCTCCTGCCCGGTCTGGAGGGCAGCGGGGTCGGGCCCCGGCTGGATCCGGAGCAGTCGGTCGAGGTGGTCCGGGTGGTGGCGCTGCCCGTCGACCGGGTCACCGAGCGGCTCGCGGCCGGCCCCCGGCCCGTCCCGGTCCGGTCCGTGCCGTTGCGGCTGCTGGGCGCGCCCACCCCCACCGAGGTCAGCGGCGACGGCCTGGCCGTGGGTGACCGCTGGATGTTCGGTTACCACGGCAGCGCGCACGGGCCGGGCGGGCACCTGCTCGCCGAGGTCGAGACCGCCCAGCCGCAGCAGGTCACCTTCCGCTTCGTCGAGGACACCTCGATCACCGCCCGCTGGTTCACCTGGCGGCATGCGGACCTGCGCTGGCGGGCGGTCGACGCCGGGCACACCGAGGTCCGGATCAGCGTGGACTACCGGCGCGGCCTCGACCCGTCCTGGTACTTCGGCCCGGTGCAGCACGTTCTGCTCGGCGAGGGGGTCGGGCACCTGCTGGACATGACGGTCCCGCGATGATTGTCGCCCGCCACCTGAGCCTGGCGGTGCCCCTGCTGGCCGTGCTCGCCGCCGCCCGGCTGGAGCGGGACCGGAACGTCCGGGCGGCGGCGCTGCTGGCCTTCGTCGCTGGCGCCGTCGGCATCGCGGCGCTCGACGAGGCGGCCCGGCGCACCGGCTGGTACGCCTTCGCACCCGTGCGGGGCGCGTACCGGGGGCTGCCGGTGGACCTGTGGATCGGCTGGGCCGCCCTGTGGGGCCCGCTGCCGATGCTGCTGCGACGGGTCCTCCCGCTACCGCTGGCGCTGGGCCTGCTGCTGTGGTTCGACGCCGTGGCGATGCCCGCCCTGCACCCGCTGGTCCGCCTCGGTCCGCACTGGCTCGTCGGGGAGGCGGTCGGGCTGCTCGTCGTGGCCCTGCCCGCCCAACTGCTCGGCCGGTGGTGCGCGGACCGCCGGCACCTGACCGCCCGGGCGCTGCTCCAGGTCGGCCTCTTCGCCGCCCTGCTGCTGTGGTTCGTGCCGACCCTGGCCTTCGAGCTCGGCGACGGTTCCTGGGCCGGGCTCACCGGGCTGCCCGCGTCCCGGCTGTTGCTCGTCGCGCAGGTCGCCCTGCTGGTGGCGACGCCGGCGCTCGCCGCCGTACGGGAGTTCGCGGTCCGGGGCGGCGGCACCCCGTACCCGTGGGATCCGCCCCGGCGGCTGGTCACCACCGGGCCGTACGCCTACCTGGCCAACCCGATGCAGCTCGGCGCGGTGGCCCTGGTGCTGCTGACCGCCGCGGTGACCGGGAGCCTGGCGCTGGCCGGCGCGGGCGCGGTGGCGGTCGCCTTCGCGGCGGCGGTCGCCGGGCCGCACGAGGAGCACGACCTCGCCGGCCGGTACCCGGAGGGCTGGCGGGCGTACCGGGGGCGGATCCGGAACTGGTGGCCGCGCTGGCGGCCGTACTCGTCGGGGCCGGACGCGGTCCTCTGGCTCGACGACGGCTGCGGGCCGTGCGCGGCGGTGTGGCGTTTCCTGGCCCGCCGGCGCCCGGCGGGCCTCGCCCTCCGGCCCGCAGCGACGCACGACAGGGTGCTGCGGCGGGCGGAGTACGTGGGCGGCGACGGCCACCGGGAACGCGGGGTGTCCGCCGTCGCCCGCGCGCTCGAACACGTCCACCTCGGCTGGGCGCTGGCCGGCTGGACGCTGCGGCTGCCCGGGGTCGCCTGGCTCGCGCAGTTGGTGACCGATGCGATGATCGCACCGCCGCATCCGGCCAACGCCCGACGAGCCGGAGCCGGAGAGGCCGGCACGCAAGTAGCCGGAGCCGGAGAAGCCGGCACGCGAGGAGAGGGATGTCCGACACCAAGCAGCGCCTCCTGGACGGCGCCGTCGCCGCGATCCGGGAGCACGGCATCGCCGGGGTCTCGGCCCGTACCATCGCCGCCGCCGCCGGGGTGAACCAGGCGCTGGTGTTCTACCACTACGGCAGCGTGGACGACCTGCTCGCCGCTGCCTGCCGGGCCAGCACGGTCGAGCGGATCGGGCACTGGTCGGCGCGGCTGGCCCGGGCCGGCTCGCTGCGTGAGCTGCTCGCCGTCGGCCGCGCCCTGCACGAGCAGGAGCGAGAACTGGGCAACGTCTCGTTCCTCGCCCAGATGCTCGCCGGGGCGCAGACCGACGCGCGGCTGGCCGCACCGACGGCCGACGCGCTCCAGCTCTGGGTGGACGAGATCGAGACCGTCCTGGGTCGCCTGCTCGCCAGCTCCCCGTTCGCGGAGATCGCGGACGTGCCCGGCCTGGCCCGGGCCGTGTCGGCCGCGTTCATCGGGCTGGAGCTCTACGACGGGGTGGACCGGGCTGCGGCCGAGCAGGCGATGTCCGCGCTCGACCAGCTCGCGGTGCTCATCGAGATCGTGGACGACCTGGGGCCGATCGCCCGGCGGGCACTCCAGGCCAAGGTCAACCGGGCGATCCGGCGGGACTGAGGGAAGGCCAAGGAGGCGGGGCCGGCACGGCCGGGCCGGGCCTCGACAGGGCGCGCGGTCCAGGTGACGATTCAGGCATTGGGTCGGGCAGCGGATCAGGGCGCACGGGTCAGGCGGCGGCGAGGATCTCGTCGCCGACGGCGGCGAGCTGGTCGGCGCCGACCTCGACCGCCGTCAGGTAGTGCCGCAGCCAGGAGCGCAATCCGTCTGGGGTGCCGGTGGCGAAGGCACCGGCCGCGCCGACGTACTCCGGCTCGCGCTCGCGGTGGCCGACATCGGCGCCGACCAGCCCGCGCGGGTCGAAGCCGGTGGACATCAGCACCAGCCGGGCGGCGCCCCGGGCCACGACCCCGGACGGCCCGGCGAACGGACGCAGGTTGAGCAGCTCGCCGTGCACCACGGCGGCCAGCACCAGCGGGGGCACGGTGGTGCCGCCGGCGACCAGCCCGGCCAGGCCGTCCAGCCGGGCGCCGACCACCGGGTCGGCCACCGGCCGCCCCAGTTCGTCGGCGGGTACGACGTCCCGGGCGGCGAGCACGTGCAGCCGGGCGAGGACCTGTCGGGGCGCCTTCGGCCAGCGCTCGGTCAGCCCGGGCAGCGCCCCGGCCACCCGCAGCGCGCCCTGGAGCACCGGGTCGGTGACCGTACCGGCGCGGACCGCCTCGCGGTCGTGGGCGGCCCCCTCCAGGGCGGCGCTGGCCACGGCACAGCGGAGGCTCACCTCGGCCGCGACCTGGCCGCCGTGCCGGCGCAGCGCGCGGTGCCGCAGCGCCTGGTCGACCCGCTCGCGGGCCCGGTCGACGGCGGGGGCGATGTCGGCGAGCGCGAGCAGCGGGGCGAGCGGGTCGGTGGTCACCCCGTCACGCTAGCGACCCGCCGGCCCGCCGGGCGCGAAGGGCACCCCTCCCGGCCGGAGGCGCTCGACCGGGTCTCGGTGCCGGCGGTCCGACCGGCGTGCCCGGGCGCGCCAGGGCCGGCCGGAGGGGCTACGGGCGACAGTTCGGCGCGTGGCGGGGGCCGCTCGGCGCGCGTGTGCTCCGGGAGCTGTCGCGGGCGTCGACCGCCCCGACTAACCTCTGCGGGGGTAGGAGACGCAGGTCACGGATGCGACGAGGGAGTCACCGCATGAGCGAGGCACTGGCCAATCTGCTGAACGAGACCCGGCAGTTCCCGCCCCCGGCCGAACTCGCCGCGAACGCCAACGTCACCGCTGACGCGTACGCCGAGGCCGCCGGGGATCGGCTTGCCTTCTGGGCGGCGCAGGCCGGGCGGCTGGCCTGGGCGAAGCAGTGGGACCAGGTGCTCGACTGGTCGAACCCGCCGTTCGCGAAGTGGTTCGTCGGCGGGCGGCTCAACGTGGCGTACAACTGCCTGGACCGGCACGTGGAGGCGGGCCGGGGCGACAAGGTGGCCATCCACTGGGAGGGCGAGCCGGGCGACACCCGGACCATCACGTACGCCGACCTGCACCGGCTGACCTGCCAGGCGGCGAACGCGCTGACCGAGCTGGGGGTGACCGCCGGCGACCGGGTGGCGATCTACCTCCCGATGGTGCCGGAGGCGGCGGTGGCCATGCTGGCCTGCGCCCGGATCGGCGCCACCCACAGCGTGGTCTTCGGCGGCTTCTCCGCCGACGCGCTGACCAACCGGATCCAGGACGCCTCCGCCAAGGTGGTGATCACCGCCGACGGTGGCTACCGCCGGGGCAAGCCGTCGACGCTGAAGCCGACGGTGGACGACGCGGTGGCGAACTGCCCGTCGGTGGAGCACGTGCTGGTGGTCCGCCGCACCGGCGAGGAGGTCGCCTGGACGGCCAAGGACCGGTGGTGGCACGAGACGGTGGAGCAGGCGTCGACCGAGCACGCCGCGGAGCCGTTCGACGCCGAGCACCCGCTGTTCATCCTCTACACCAGCGGCACCACGGCCCGGCCGAAGGGCATCCTGCACACCACCGGCGGGTACCTGACCCAGACGGCGTACACGGCGCACGCGGTGTTCGACCTGAAGCCGGAGACGGACGTCTACTGGTGCACCGCCGACATCGGCTGGGTGACCGGCCACTCCTACATTGTGTACGGCCCGCTGGCCAACGGCGCCACCCAGGTCATGTACGAGGGCACCCCGGACACCCCGCACAAGGGCCGGTTCTGGGAGATCGTCGACAAGTACCGGGTCAGCATCCTGTACACCGCCCCGACGCTGATCCGGACGATGATGAAGTGGGGCGAGGACATCCCCGCCGGCTTCGACCTGTCCTCGCTGCGGCTGCTGGGCAGCGTCGGCGAGCCGATCAACCCCGAGGCGTGGATGTGGTACCGGCAGCACGTCGGCCGGGGCGAGCTGCCGATCGTGGACACCTGGTGGCAGACCGAGACGGGCGCGATCATGATCTCGCCGCTGCCCGGCGTCACCGAGGCCAAGCCGGGCTCGGCGATGACCCCGCTGCCCGGCATCGTCGCCGACGTGGTCGACGACCAGGGCCAGTCGGTGCCCAACGGGGGCGGCGGCTACCTGGTGCTGCGCGAGCCGTGGCCGTCGATGCTGCGCACCATCTGGGGCGACGACAACCGGTTCATCGAGACGTACTGGTCCCGGTTCGAGGGCATGTACTTCGCCGGGGACGGGGCGAAGAAGGACGACGACGGGCACATCTGGCTGCTGGGCCGGGTGGACGACGTGATGCTGGTGTCCGGCCACAACATCTCCACCACCGAGGTCGAGTCGGCGCTGGTGTCGCACCCGTCGGTGGCGGAGGCGGCCGTGGTGGGCGCGACCGACCCGACCACCGGCCAGGCGATCGTGGCGTTCGCCATCCCGCGTGGCACCGCCGACACCTCCGGCGAGGCGGGCGAGAAGCTCATCACCGAGCTGCGCAACCACGTGGCGAAGACCCTCGGCCCGATCGCCAAGCCGCGGCAGATCCTGCTGGTGCCGGAGCTGCCGAAGACCCGGTCCGGCAAGATCATGCGCCGGCTGCTGCGGGACGTGGCGGAGAACCGGTCGCTGGGCGACGTGACCACCCTCCAGGACTCCTCGGTGATGGAGCTGATCTCCTCGGGAATGGGCGGCGGAAAGTCCGACGAGGACTGACCCGAACGCGACGGGAGGGCGGGGCCGGCCGGTCCCGCCCTCCCGTCTTTGCGTCACTCATGGACGGTCTGAACGTCCCGCCGCTGGTCGGCCCGGGCCGCCACCGGCTGCTTCGCCCTCCACGGCGGTGATGACGCGATCGACACCCGTCGTTCGCTGGCAGGTCTGTCAAGGTGATTGCCGTCGGGGTCATGGTGTTGCGGCCCACCGGTCCTGGCCGGACGCGGCGGTGCCGGACGCGGCCCCCGTGATCGGACGGTCGGAGGAGGCGTAACGGGCTGAACGGCCAGAGGCACCATCCACCCCTGTCGGACGGGGCCCGCTCTCCCTTAGGTTCAGCCGCATCGGTCGGTTCGACGGATGTCACTGTGCGTCGAACCGACCGGATTCCTCTCCCACGCCCCGAGAACGGAGCGGCATGCACACTAATCCGCGCACCGGGTCACGCCGACGACTACTCGTCGCGCTGCCCGCCATCGCCCTCGCGGCCACGGCACTGACCGTGACCGGAACCGCGTCGGCCGAGACGTCCCGCCCTGCCCCAGCCACGATCGGGGCGGACGAGTACTACATCAACTACGCCGAGCCCGAGGTGCAGCCGGACAGCGGCGGCAAGGAGGTCAAGGGCACCGACGGGGTGTACACCGCCGCGGCGGACGAGTCCCGGGCGTACGACCGCAAGTTCGCCGCTGGCAACCCGGTGACCGCGAAGCAGCTGGCGAAGCTGGAGGCCAAGTCGGTCCAGACCGGCAAGAGCCCCCGGAAGATCAAGCAGGCCCCGAGCACCCAGACCGCCAAGCTGCTCACCCTGCTGGTGGAGTTCAACGACCAGGCCAACGACGACTTCACCGGCGTGATGGTCCCGAAGACGGTGTTCGAGGACCGGACCTGCGTCCCCGGCACCGTGCAGAACGGGCCGAAGCACAACAACATCGCGGACCCGGCGGCCCTGCCGCACAAGGACAACAACTCGATGTGGGTGCCGGACTTCTCCCCGGCCCACTACGACAAGATGCTCTACACGAAGAAGGGCATCACCGAGCGGGTCCGCACGGACCTGACCGGGCCGGACGGTAAGCCGGGCGTTAGCCTCGCCGGCCGGACCATGCACAACATGTACCTGGAGATGTCCAAGGGCGCCTACACGGTGGACGGGCAGGCCAGCCCGTGGATCACCGTGCCGCACTCGGAGGGCTGGTACGCCGCCTCGCGCTGCTTCCAGGACGAGAACGGCAACTGGGTCGCCGGCCGCGAGCAGGCGATGAACGGCCACCCGAACAACCCGGCCGGGGCGGGCCGGCTCGCCACGGACGCCATCGACGCCCTCGCCGCGATGGACCCGAGCTTCCCCTGGGCCGACTACGACATCGAGGACCAGGCCGACCGGGACGGCGACGGCAACCTGTTCGAGCCGGACGGCGTGATCGACCACCTGGTGCTGGTGCACGCCGGCCAGGGCAAGTCCCGTGGCGGCGGCGCCGAGGGCACCTACGCGGTCTGGGCGCACTCCTCCACCGTCCCCGGTGGCTACACGATTCCCGGCACGAACCTCAAGGCCGCGAACTACATCGTGCAGCCGGAGGACGCCGGGGTCGGCGTGTTCGCCCACGAGTTCGGCCACGATCTGGGCCTGCCGGACCTCTACGACACCTCCGGCAACGCCGACTCCGACGTGGACTTCTGGGACCTGATGGCCTCCGGGTCGCACAGCGGCGAGATCTTCCAGGCGCTGCCCACCCACATGGGCATCTGGGACAAGTGGGTGCTCGGCTGGGCCGAGCCGGAGACCGTCTCCCCCGGCTCCGACCCGCGCATCATCCGGGTCGGGCAGACCTCGCGCACCCCGGTCGGCACGGCGGACGGCATCAAGGTCGACCTGCCGGACAAGGTGATCACCCTCGCCACGCCGCACAGCGGCACGAAGATGTGGCACGGCGGGGCCGACCAGAACTGGGCCGACGTCAAGCTGTCCCGCACCGTGAGCGTGCCCTCGGCGGCCGACGCGAAGTTCTGGATGTGGAACAACTACGTCATCGAGGAGGACTGGGACTTCGGCTTCGTCGAGCTGTCCACCGACGGCGGGGCGACCTGGTCGGAGCAGAAGGTCTACGACGCCGCCGGCGCGCTGGTCACCACCGATGACAACTACTCCGACCCGAACGGCCGGATGGCCGACTTCGGCGGCAAGCGGTACGGCCTGCACGGCTCCACCGGCGGCTGGCGGCACGACTACGTCGACCTGTCGGCGTACGCGGGCCAGACCGTGCAGCTCCGGCTGCGCCAGGCCACCGACGAGGCGTTCGTGGAGCGCGGCTGGTTCGCCGACGACTTCTCGGTCACCGGCGGCGGGGCCACCACCTGGAGCGACGACGTCGAGGGCGGCGCGAACGGCTGGACCGCCACCGGCGGCACGTTCACCGACACCACCGGCGCGGGCTGGAACGTCAACACGGGCACCGAGGTCCGGGCGCACTTCTACCTGGCCGAGTGGCGCAACTTCGACGGCTTCGACAAGGGCCTGAAGTACACGTACGACACGGTGTACTCGCACGAGGCGTGGAAGGTCGACCGGATCTCCTACAACGCCCCGGGCATGCTGGTCTGGTACCGGGACACCGCGCTCGGCGACGTCAACCACGTGACCGGGCAGATGACCGCCCTGCCGAGCTACGGCGCGAAGGGCGGCCTGCTGATCGTCGACTCGCACTTCGACCCGTACCGGCGGCAGGGCGCGGCGGCCGAGAAGGACCCGTCGGTGCTGGACAACCTGCCCAGCCGGCCCCAGTCGTCGAACGCGGCGTTCGGCCTGAACAAGACGAAGCCGTTCACCGAGTGCCTTGAGGCCACGGACGAGCCGTACAGCGAGTACTGCACGAGCTTCCCCGCGCAGCCGGCGGTGCCGGGCTTCACCGATGCCAAGACCTGGTACCCGGGCATCGAGATGCGCAACGGGTCGCCGTACGCCCGGGACAACGACGCCTCCGTGGTGCTGCCGTCGCGGGGCAACGCGCCGTACACCACCCGGGTGGTCAACCCGGACGGTACGCCGGCCCGTTCGTTCTACGGCGTCACGCTGGGCGGCGGGGCGATCGTGCTGGGCAACGGCAACCCCGCCAGCGAGAACGTGCACTACGGCGTCACGCTGACGGTCAAGCGGACGTCGTCGGACAACGCCGTCGCCTCGGTGCGGGTGACCGCGGCGCGGCCCTGACCCCTTCGGCGTCAGGACATCGGGCGGGGCCCGTCCGGAGCACACTGCTCCGGGCGGGCCCCGCCTGCGTCGTCGGCCGGCAACCCGCAGAACTCGGTGAAGGTGGCCGGCACCGGCACCACGATCACGATCATGACGCAGGGCAAGAAGCCGACCGACAACATGGTCGTCGTGGTCAGAAACTGATCCCTCGACCAACCAAGGGGCCGGTGGCGGCGCCGCCATCGGCCCCTCCCGTCTGCGGGGACGCCTACTGATCGAGCTTCGTCACTGCAATTTCTGACCCGGCGTCCGGGCTGCTCAGCCAGTCAGGGAACGGCGGAGGTGTGACGGTGAAGCGCATTCCCGACAAGAGTTTGCAACAAATCGACGTACGCATCTTCCCACCTGCCCCAGGAGACTCTATGTTCACCATTGGTCCCACTAGTGGGACGTCTCACCGGCCCCTACCCCCGTTGGGCCGGTTCCTTCACACCGGAGGTACCACGTGCGGAAAGTCGCAGTGGGTCTGCTCGGGCTTTCGTTGACGGCGACGGGACTGGTGGTCGGCACGTCCGCCAGCGCCGCGCCGACTCCGAAGCTCCCGGCGACCGCCCCGTCGGCCACCGAGGCCACGGCGGATCACGATCTGCCGGACAAGTTCGAGGACAAGCGCCGCGCGCTTCGTCAGGAGGGACTCAGCGAGGTCCTCTCCGGCCGGGCCAAGGCGCAGAAGATCAACGGCAGCACCGTCGTCAAGGTCGGCGAGACCGCCGGCAGCGCGGCGGCGAGCGTCGGCGCCCGGAACGCCAAGGCGGGCCAGCAGGACCAGTACGTCGAGCTGGCCCGGGAGCGGACCGACAAGATCTTCGTGATCCTGGCCGAGTTCGGCGACGAGCGGGACCCGGCGTACCCGGACAAGGACATCAACCCGGACATCGCCGGTCCGACCGTCTTCGACGGGCCGCTGCACAACCAGATTCCCCAGCCCAACCGCGCGGTGGACAACTCGACCGTGTGGCAGGCGAACTACAGCGCGGACTACTTCCGCAAGCTGTACTTCGGCACCGGGCAGGGCGACGAGTCGGTCAAGCAGTACTACGAGGCCCAGTCGTCCGGCCGCTACACCGTGGACGGCCAGGTCACCGACTGGGTCAAGGTCAAGTACAACGCCGCCCGCTACGGCCGTTCAAACGACCCGAAGGCCGACAACGACCCGACGGGCGACCCGGCGGTCTGCTCCGACGACAACTGCCAGAACACCTGGGACCTGGTCCGCGACGCCGCCAACCAGTGGGTCGCCGACCAGAAGGCCAAGGGCCGCACCGACGCCCAGATCAAGGCCGACATGCAGTCCTACGACCAGTGGGACCGGTTCGACTACGACGGCGACGGCGACTTCAACGAGCCGGACGGCTACATCGACCACTTCCAGATCGTCCACTCCGGCGGCGACCAGGCCGACGCCGACCCGCACCAGGGTGAGGACGCGATCTGGAGCCACCGCTGGTCGGCGTACAACACCTCGCGCACCGGCCCGCCGAACTTCCCGATCGGCGGCACCCAGATCGGCAACACCGGCGTCTGGATCCGCGACTACACGATCCAGCCGGAGAACGGCGGCCGGAGTGTCTTCTACCACGAGTACGCGCACGACCTGGGCCTGCCGGACGACTACAACAACCTCAACGGCGGCGACAACAACAACGAGCACTGGACCCTGATGGCCCAGAGCCGGCTCAGCGCCAAGGAGGACGCCAGCATCGGCGACCGCGGCGGCGACCTCGGCGCCTGGAACAAGCTCCAGCTCGGCTGGCTCGACTACGAGGTGGTCAAGGCCGGCCAGAAGAAGACCCTGGAGCTGGGCCCGCAGGAGTACAACTCCGCCAAGCCGCAGGCCGCCGTGGTGGTGCTCCCGCAGCGGGAGTACACCTTCGACTACGGACAGCCGTTCGAGGGTGCCAAGCAGTTCTTCTCCGGCAACGACGACGACCTGGACAACACGCTGACCAGGACGATCGACCTCACCGGGAAGACCTCGGCGGCGCTGTCGCTCAAGGGCCGGTTCAACATCGAGTCGGGCTACGACTACCTCTTCTTCGAGGCGTCGACCGACGGCGGGGCCACCTGGGGCGCGCTGCCCGGCACCGTGGACGGCAGGCCGATCCCGCCGGTGTCGAACACCGACCCGACCCCGGGCCTCAGCGGCAGCAGCGCGGGCAAGTGGACCGACATCAACATCCCGCTGAACTCGCTGGCCGGCCAGGTCGTGCAGTTCCGCTTCCACTACCTCACCGACGGCGGCCTGTCCGCGGGCGGCTTCTTCGGTGACAACATCACGGTGACCGCCGACGGTCAGACCGTCTCCAACGACGGCGCCGAGACCGGCACCGGCGACTGGGCGGCCAAGGGCTGGAGCATCGTCGCGGGGTCCTACACCCGGCTCTTCGACAACTACTACATCGCCGGCCACCGGAAGTACGTCTCGTACGACAAGTACCTGAAGACCGGCCCGTACTACTTCGGCTACAACAACACCCGCCCGGACTACGTGGACCACTACGCGTACCAGGAGGGCCTGCTGATCTCGTACTGGAACCTGCGGTTCGCAGACAACGACACGTTCGAGCACCCGGGTGAGGGTCGGAACATGATCATCGACGCCCACCCGGCGCCGCTCTACAACCTGACCGGCAACCCGTGGCGGGCCCGCGTCCAGGTCTACGACGCGACGTTCGGCCTGCGCAAGGCCGACTCGTTCACGCTGCACATCAACGGTCAGGCCCAGTACGTCCGGGGCCAGGCCGCGCAGCCGCTGTTCGACGACACCAAGCAGTACTGGTACTCGGAGCTGCCGAACCACGGCGTCAAGCTCCCGGCCACCGGCACCAAGATCAGGGTGGTCGAGGAGAACGGCACCTCGGTCAAGGTCCGCTTCTCCTGATCCACTGATCCACTGATCGACCGCACCACCGCGATGCCCGGGCAGCTCAGCTACCCGGGCATCGCCCTTTTCACCCCGGCCCCCGCCGGCCGCCCCGAACGCCGGGACGGGTGGGAGCGCCAGCGTCATAGGCTGTGGTCATGACCGAGCAGCGTGGCGGGGCCGTCGACGAGACCTGTGTCCTCACCGAGGGGCCGTGGACGCACCGGTTCGTCGGCGCGAACGGCAGCCGCTTCCACGTGGTCGAGGCCGGCACCGGCCCGATGGTCCTCTTCCTGCACGGCTTTCCCGAGCACTGGTGGGCATGGCACGACATCCTCCCCGCGGTGGCCGACGCGGGTTTCCGGGCGGTCGCGGTCGACCTGCGCGGCTACGGCGCCAGCGACAAGCCCCCGCGCGGGTACGACGGCTACACCCTCGCCGCCGACGTCGCCGGCCTGATCCGCGGCCTCGGCGAGCGTTCCGCCACCGTGGTGGGCACCGGGGCCGGCGGCCTGATCGCCTGGACCGTCGCCTCGTTCCACCCGTCGCTGGTCCGCCGGCTGGTGGTGCTCGGTGCCCCGCACCCGCTCCGGCTGCGGGCGGCGATCTTCGCCGACCCGCGCGGCCAGTTCGCCGCCTCGACGCCGACCCTGCGGTTCCAACTCCCCCGCTACGAGCACGTGCTGACCCGCGACGAAGCGGCGGCCGTCGAGGAGGTGCTGCGCCGCTGGGGCGGGCCGCGCTGGGTGGACGGTCCGGACTTCGCCGCGTACGCCGAGCGCTGCCGGGAGGCGATGCGGATCCCGCAGGCCGCCTTCTGCGCCCTGGAGGGCTACCGGTGGGCGTTCCGGTCGGTGCTGCGACTGCACGGCTACCGGTTCGTCCGGCTGATGCAGAAGCCCCTGATCACCCCGACGCTCCAGCTTCACGGCGCGCTGGACACCGCCTCCCTGCCGCGTACCGCCCAGGGCTCCGGCCGGTACGTGGTGGCCCCCTACGAGTGGCGACTGCTGGACGACGTCGGGCACTTCCCGCACGTCGAGGCCCGGGACGTGGTGCTCGGCGAGATCCTGCGCTGGGCCAAGTCCTGACCGGCGGAAGTCAGGCAGCGGCTCAGTCAGCGGGCGACCCGCTCCCCCGTCCGCGCTGTCAGAGGCGCTGCTCGCGCAGGTCGGCGACCTCACGGGCCGGGGCCCAGCCCTGGTACACCCCGAAGTCGAAGACCTCCAGCCCCATCGCCCGGGCCACCGGCCAGCGCCCGCCGGTGTACTCCACCCGCAGCCAGCCGTCGTGCTCGGCCAGCACGATGAACGGCTGCCCCTGCCAGGTGCAGGTGGTCCGGACGTACGCCAGCTCGTCGATCTCGGCCGCCGGGAGCACCCGGACGTACCGGCCCGGGCGGATCTCCTCGAACCCGTCGCCGGGCTCCGGCTGGTAAAGCCGGACGTCGTCACCGTCCGGGCTGGCCTGGTACTCCCGCCCGCCCCAGCGGGCCACGTAGCCGTCGCGCATCAGGACTCACCGACCTGTCGCCAGAGCAGGGCGTCGGTGTCCAGGATCGCGACCATCCGCTCGGTGCCGTCCGCGCCGATCCGCCACAGCTCCGCGCCGTGCGGCAGCCGGGCGCTGTCCACCTTGAACTCCGCCACCACGTCGCTGCTGTCGCCCGGGGCGAAGCCGTTGCCCCGGAACGGTGGGCGCTCGATGACCCAGCCCTCCATGGCCCGCATGGCGCCCTCGTTCTGCCCGCCGTACGGGATCCGGTAGAGGCTCGGCCGGTGCGCCGGCCAGCGCAGCACGTAGATCTGCGCGGCGTCCCGGGAGAACGGCGATTCCGGGTACCCGAGACCCAGCGCGTCGTGCAGTTGGGCGGGGGTGTTCAGGTGAGCCAGTTCGTTGGCCCGGTGCACGAAGCCGGAGACCCGGTCGTAGCCGCGCTCCAGGTAGTAGGTGAGCTGGCTCGGGGCGACCGCCTTCTGCATCACCACCGGCAGGTTCGGGTCCACGGGCGGTGGGACGTGCCGGGCGGCACCCGTGGACGGCTCGGCGGCCGGCTGCGGCCCGGGCTCCGGCTCGCTCCCGGCGTCGTCGCCGAGCCCCACCTCGGCGGCCCAGTTGGCCAGCGCCACGATCTCCCCACCGGGCAGCTTCGCGCCGACCGGCGTGTTCGGGTTCACCGCGAACGACCAGGCCTCGTCGGGCCAGCGGCGGATGAGCTGGACGAACTTGACCCGTACCGTCTCCACCGGCTCGGCGACGTGGTCGGCCAGCCGCTCCGGGGAGGTGTGCACCACGACGTACGTCTCGCCGTCCAGCCGCTCGGTTCGCCAGACGAAGCCCGGGTCCCCCGGCCGGCTGTCGGGCGCCGAGTCGGGTGCCACCGGCAGCAGCACCCGGGCCAGCAACAGCGTGGAGAGGAAGCTGTCGGTGCTGCCAGTACCGGCGGCGGTGAGCAGGTCCTCCTCCACCTCGTTCGCCGGCTGGAAGTCGGCCGCCGGGGCGGTCGCCGCCGGCTCCGGCTCCCGCGCCGCCACCGGCTCCCCGGCTCCCGCCGGGCCCGGCTCCCCGGTGGCCGACGGGGCGGGCACCGGCTCGGCCGACACGGCGTCGACGTCGGGCACGGGGTCCACGCCCGGCCCGGGATCCACGGCCAGCACGGGGTCCACGGCCGGCACGGGGTCCACGGCCGGCACGGGGTCCACGGCCGGCGCGGGATCCACGGCCGGCCCGGGGTCGACGTGACCGGAGGCGGCCGGGCGGAACAGCGACCCGACCGACGGGTCCGGCGCGGACGGCGTCGACGGGGTGAACAGCAGGGCCGTCGGGCCCGGCTCGTCCGGGGCGGGCGGTCCGGAGACCGCGCCGGCCCCCACCGGGGCACCGGGCGGTACCGGTACGCCCTGCCCCGGGTCGAGGTCGCCCCGGGTCGGGCCGTGGCCACCCTGGCTCGGATCCGGGGGGCCGTGGTCGGGAACGGACGGCGGTGCGGGCCAACCGAGATCGGAGACCGGGTCGATCCGGTCGAGTTCGGGCACCGGATCGAGCCCGCCGAGGTCGGGCGTCGACGTCGGGATGCCGCCGAGGGGGGACGGGCCGGGGGCGACGCCCGACGCGGTGGCCGGCTCGGTCGCCGGCAGGTCCCGCGCCTCGATGATGGTGCCCTCGATGACGATGGGCGAGAAGGAACGGCGGGAGGCGGGCGGCCCGGAGACCGGCTCCACCGCCGACGTCGGCAGCTCCTCCGCCTCCTGCTCGACGGGTGCGGCGGCGGGTTGCTCCGCAGGGGACCGGGCGGGCTCCTCGCCGTCCGCACCGGGGCGGGGACGCGGGAACGCCTGGGCCGCGCCGGCCCCGGGTCGACGACGTGGCAGGCCGCCGCCATCGGCCCCGATGGGACGGGTCGGCTCCTCCCCACCGGCCGGGCCGAGGGGACGGGTCGGCTCCTCCCCACCGGCCAGGCCGAGGGGACGGGTCGGCTCGGCCGCCAGCGCGCCACCGGGCACGCCGAAGGGACGGGTCGGCTCGTCGCCCGGCGCGACAGGCCGGAACGCCTGAGTCGGCTCCGCCTGCGGCGACGTCCGGGTCGGCTCCGGCGGCGCGCCGCCGGGACGCAGGGCCTGGGTGCGGTCGTCGGCACCGGCGGGGCCGGGACGGGGTGAGGTCGCCTCCCCGGGCCGGAACGCGCGGGTGGCCTCCCCGGGGTCGACTGCCCCGGTACGCAGGGCCTGCGTCCGCTCCTCGGGCCCGACGTCAGCGGGTCGGAGCGCCCGGGTCACCTCCTCCGGGCCGGCACCACCCGGACGGAACGCCCGAGTCACCTCCTCCGGGCCGGCACCACCGGGGCGGAACGCCCGAGTCACCTCCTCCGGACCGCCACCACCGGGGCGGAACGGCTCGGGCTGCGGCGCGGACGGGACCGCACCGGCGGGCGGGAACGCCACCGTCGACGGCTCCGCGGCGGCGGGGTGGAAGGCGTGCGGCGGTTGCTCGGTGACCGGATCCGAGGCCGGACGCCGCCGGGGGAAGGGCTGGCTTCCTCCGGTGAACCGGGACGGCGGGGCGGCCCGCTCAGCGGGACGACGGGACTCGCCGAGCGGCCGGGCGGCCCGGCTGCGGCCGGACGCCGGCTCGAAGAAGGAGGCGGGAGGGATGGGCGGGGCCGCCGGCTCGGTGGGCCGGCCGTTGCCGCCCCCGCCCTCCACCTCACCCGCGGGGGGCGCCTCGGGCGTCCGCCGCCGGGAGACGTTCAGCCACGCCGACCCGGCCGGCGCCGGGTCGACGCCGTTCGGTCCGTCGGCTGCGGCGGGGCCAGGTCGACCGTCCACGTCTCCCGGCCGGTACGGCGCACCGGCTGCGGGCTCGCCCGCCCCGCCGGACGACCGGAACGACGGCCCGGGTGAGACCGGCTCCGGCGGCACGGTGGTCAGCGGAACGATGGCCGGGGGCGCGGCGGCCAGCGGCGCGGTGGGCGCCTCGGCGACGTACGGCTCGGTCGTGGGGCGGCCCGGCGGCGGTCCCGCCACCGCAGGCTCCGACGGGTTTGGCACCGGCGACATCGGGGCGTCCCGGCCCGGGACCACTGCGGTGGCCCTGGTCCTGGCGACGTTCTCCGCGCGCTCCAGGCGGGCCCGGGCGCCCATGGTGCGGCCGGGCAGCCGCACGTCGCCCCGGGACAGTTGGGAGACGAACCAGGCGGGAAGATACCCCTCGATGGGCAGGCCCGGGTTGACCGCCAGCCACCACTCGTGGTTGGGCCAGTCGACGGCGAGGTCGGCGTACGCGCTGCGGCGGCTGCCCGCCGGGGCCCCGCCCAGGCATGCCTGCAACGCGGCGGACGAGGTGAACGCCAGCACGTGCGTGCGGCCACCCGTGGTCCAGGTCCCCCAGCCCATCGGGGCCTGCCCGGACAGCGCCTGCGCGGAGACCGGCAGCAGCAGCTCGGTGCGGGCCAGGACGCGGAAGTAGAGCTCCTGGTCGTTGGCGCGGAGCGCGTCCCGCATCGCCGCTTCGGCCTCGGTAGCCGGCTCCCAGTCGGTCACGGCCACCTCTCCTCCCGCGAACAGGCCATAGGCATCGCGTACAACCTACAAGGTGGTAACAAGATCACAATGGCTGGCCGGCGACGCCCCGCCGACCGATCCCGACAGGACTAACATCCTGTTTTGGAGCCGACACGATACGGAGGCGATCGATGCCCCGGCCCACCGCGCGCCCGATCCTCGCCGCCGCGGCGGTGGCCATGCTGACCGTGCTGCCCGCCGCCCCGACGCGCGCGGCCGACCCGTGGCCCACGCCGGACCGGCCCGGCACCGTCGACCCGGGGGGTGCGGGCAGCCCCCGCGCGGCCGGGCCGGTCGGCGCGGCGACCAGACCCGACCCGGCGGGCTCTCCGGGCCCGGTCGGCCCGGTGGCCGCGGCCCGCGCGGCGACGCCGGGGTGCGCCACCCCGCTCGCGCCCGTCCGGCCGGTCGCGGCCACCCCCTGGCCCCAGCTCCGGTACGCCCCCGAGCGGCTCGCCGCCCTGGCCACCGGGGCCGGGATCACCGTCGCGGTGATCGACTCCGGGGTCGACCGGCGGCACGCGCAACTGGCCGGCCGGGTCCTCGACGGGGCCGACTTCCTCGACCCGGGCGGCGACGGTGGTCGGGACTGCGCCGGGCACGGCACCGGCGTGGCGAGCGTCATCGCCGCCATGCCGCGGGCCGGCGTCGCGTTCCAGGGGCTCGCCCCCCGCGCCCGGATCCTGCCGGTGCGGGTCAGCGAGCAGCAGGTCGTCGAGGGGCGCGAGGCGGGGCGGACGGTGGGCGCGGCGGACTTCGCCCGGGCGATCCGCTGGGCCGTCGACCACCACGCCGACGTGCTCAATCTCTCCCTCGTGCTGTACGCCGACCATCCCGACGTCCGGGCGGCGGTCCGCTACGCGGTGGCCCGGGACGTGGTCGTGGTGGCCGCCGCCGGCAACCTGCACGATGGCGGGAACCCGCGCCCGTACCCGGCCGCCTACGACGGGGTGCTCGGGGTGGGCGCGATCGGCCCCGACGGCCGGCGGGCCGGCTTCTCACAGGTCGGCCCGTACGTCGACCTGGTCGCCCCCGGCGGGGAGGTGCTGACGGCCGCGCCCGGGCAGGGGCACCACCGGGTCGAGGGCACCAGCTACGCCGCCCCGTTCGTGGCGGCCACGGCGGCGCTCGTCCGGCAGTACCGGCCGGAGTTGACCGCCGCCGAGGTGTCGCAGCGGATCGTGGCGACGGCCGATCCGGCCCCGGGTGACGGCTCGGGCGACGGGTACGGCGCCGGGGTGCTCAACCCGTACCGGGCGGTGACCGAGACCGGCGCGGGCCCGGCTGGCCGGAAGCAGGGCGCCGGGGCGCTGCCGGCGGACCGGCCCGATCCCGCCCTGCTCGCCCGGCAGGCCCGACGCGCGGCGGCCCGGGACCGGGCGCTGGCCGTCGCCGCCGGCACCGGCACCGCCATGGCAGGTGTGGTGCTGCTGGCCGTGGTGCTCCCCCGGGCCGCGCGTCGACGGTGGCGGCCGGCGCCCTGAGACCCCACCCGGCACCCCGCCGGACGAGGTGTCGCCGAGCCGGACCCGAGTGCCGCCGAGCCGGAGCACCGCCGGACCCGGGTGCCGTCGGACCGCGCCGGACGGACCGGGGCACCGTCGGACGCGCGGGGGCCGTCCCCGGCGGTGCCCGGAACTACCGTCGGACGCCGCCGGGGACGGCTCACTGGAACAGGTTGACGTTCCGCTTCTCGGTGTCGAGGTAGTCGGACGCGGAGTCGTCGACGGCGAGCTTGATGTCGCGCAGCATCGCCTGGAGGTCCTGCGAGGCGGACCGCCACCGGGCCTGGCGCTGCTCGTACGCCTGCCGGGCCTCGCCGTCCCAGCCCGCCACCAGCGGCGCGGCGTCCCGTTCGAGCTGCCCGAGTTGGTTGTCCAGCGTGTTCAGCGCCCGCTGGATGTCCGCGCCGGCCTGCTGCAAGGCGGCGAAGTTGACGACCAGCACACCGTGCTCCATCGGATGATCCCCTTTCCGGGAAGGTGCTACAGCGGCAACTGGATGCCGCGGTTGGTGCCGGCGACCCGGCTGGCGGCCTCGCTGTCGGAGGCGTCGTACTGCTGGCCGGCGGTGCGGATGGCGGAGGCGGTCTCCCGCAGCGCCCGCTGCAACGCCGCCTGGTCCTGCGACCATTGCTGCTTCACCTGCTCGAACGAACGCCCACCGGCGCCCCGCCAGGCCTGCTGCAACACCTCCAGCTCGGCCAGCAGGCCGGTCAGCATGGCCTGCAGGGACTGGTCCACCTGCTCGAACTTCGCGGCGGTCTGCTGCATCACCGCGGCTTCTGCCTGGGTCTGGGACACCCCGGACGTCACCTCGTCTCCTCGATTGGTGGCTGGCCGTCGGCCGCGCCCGCGTGGACGCGCCGCTCGCCTCGCCGGCGGGCGGCGCCGGTGCGGGTGAAGGGCTCAGCGAACTCGTCGCTGACGGTAGCCGTCCGGTGGCGGTTCTGCTACCCCGCGCGCTCCCCTGTGGACAACTACGGGCCCCGCCACGTCGGGCCGGAGTCATACGATGACGCTGCGGCACCGGCCGCACCGACGCCGTGGCTCCGTCCGGCGTCGCCGGGTGAGCGCTGGGGAGGCGCGGTGACGGTCAGCACGGCCCCGGCCCAGCCGGCGCACCGGCAGCCGCTGCCACCACAGTGGATCCCCGCCGCCGGCCCGCGACCGCCGGCCGGGCCGCGGGTCGGCCAGGTGGTCGCCGCTCAGGTGGCGGTGGCGGCGGTCGCCGCGGCGGTCGGCCGGGGCGCGGTGGCGACCGGGGCGGCCGTGCTGCTGGCCGCGGCACTGCTGGCGGGCGCGTGGGTGCGGGTTCGGGGCCGCTGGCTGTTCACCTGGTTCGGCGTCGCCGTCGGCCATCTCTGGCGACGGCGCGCCCCGACGCCCGCCGCCGGCCCGGGCCCCCTGCTGGAGCTGCTCTCGCCCGGCGCGACGGTACGCGCGGCGGAGCTGGCCGGCGGCCCGGCCGCGGTGGTCGACGACGCCGGCGGGCTGACCGCCGTGCTGGAGATCGGCGACCCGGGCGACCTGCTCGGCGACGGCCCCCGTGGCCTGCCCGCGCCGTCGACGCTGCTGCCGCCGGTCTCCCCGGAACTGCCCCCGGTCCGGCTCCAACTGCTGTTCAGCGGCTCACCCGCGCCGGCCACCACGGCCGGGGGCAGCACGGTGGCGACCTCGTACCGGCAGCTCACCGAGGGACGGCTGGCCGGGCGGGACCGGGCGCTGCTCGCCATCCGGGTGCTGCGCGTCGTCGGGTGGACCGACGAGGACCTGCGGATCGCCCTCTCCGGCGTGCTCCGGCGGATCGTCCGCCGGCTCGGGCCGGTGACCGCCCGCCCACTCGGCACGCACGCCGCGCTGCGCGTACTGGCGGACCTGGCCCACCACGACGACGGCGACCCGGTGCTGGAGTCCTGGCCGACGGTGCGGACCGGGGCGCTGTTGCAGACCACGTTCCGGGTGCGCCGCGGGCCGGACGTGCGCACCGACGGCGGGCGCCGGCTGGTGCCCCGGCTGCTCGTCCTGCCGGCGGCGGCGACCACGGTCTCGCTCTGCGTCGGCCCCCGCACCGGCGTCGGCGGCGCGGACCCGCCGGCCGAGCTGACCGTACGGCTGGCCGCCTGGACGCCCGGCGAGCTGTCGGTGGCGGCGCAGACCCTGCGGGGGCTGGTGGACTCGGCCGGCGGCGAGGTGGACCGGCTCGACGGCCAGCAGCTCCCGGCGCTGGCCGGCACGTTGCCGCTCGCGTCGGCGGTCCCGGGCCCGGCCGTCGACGCCGCCGCCCTGGACGCGCTGGAGTTGCCGGTCGGCGAGGCCGGGCTGATGGTGGGCACCAACCGTCGGGGCGGGGCCGTGACGATCCGCCTGTTCCGGCCGGAGGGCACCCGGTTGATGCTGGTCGGCGGGGTCCGCGCCGCGCAGTTGGTGGCGTTGCGGGCGATGGCGCTGGGTGCCCGGGTGGCGGTGCAGACGACCCGGCCGAGGGCGTGGGAGCGGTTCGTCAGGGGCGTCGGCGCGCCCGGCGGGCCGATCCCGGTGCTGCCGCCCGGCCGGCCGGTGGGCGGCGCCCCCGCCTCGGCACTGCGGCCGTTGCTGCTCGTGGTGGACGCCGGTCCGATGCCCCCGGCCGCCGGGCCGGGTCGGGCCTGGCGCTCCACCCTGGTGGTTCGGGACGACCTCACCCCGGCCGACGTCGACCCGTTGGGCCGGGCCGACCTGGCCGTGCTGCAACCGCTGAGCCCCGCCGAGGCCACACTCGCCGGGGCCGCGCTCGGCCTCGGCGGGTCGGCGGACTGGCTGACCCGGATCCGGGAGGACATGGTGGCGGTGGTGAACGGGCGCACGCTGCGCTGGGCGCTGCTCTCGCCGACCCCGATCGAGTCGCAGCTGATCGGCCGGCCCGGGCGGGGCTGACCGGCGCGGGGCTGACCGGCGCGGGGCCGACCGGGCGGGCTGACCGGGCGGGCTGACCGGGCGGGGCGCTCGGCAGCCCACGCGGCCGGTCAAGGGTTCCGCCGGTGGCGGGTCCGTGGCACCATCCGTGACCATGGGTTTCCTGAAGGGTCTACTGATCCGGCTGGGCGGCACGGCGCTGGCCTTCTGGCTGGCCACCCTGCTCATCCCGGGCATCACGCTCGACACGGGCTCGGCCACCGAGGCGGTCGTCACGCTGGTCCTCGTCGCCGTGATCTTCGGCGTGGTGAACGCCGTGCTCCAGCCGATCATCAAGACCGTCGGCTGCGGCTTCTACCTGCTGACCCTGGGTCTGATCGCGCTGGTGGTGAACGGCCTGCTCTTCCTGCTGACGAGTTGGATCGCCGGCGAGGCCGGGCTGCCGTTCCACGTGGACGGCTTCTGGCCGGAGGCGGTGCTCGGCGCGCTCTTCGTCGGCGTCGTCACCTGGCTCCTGGGCGCCCTGCTCGACCGCGACTGAGCGTCCCCGTGGGGGCCAGTGGGCGGGAATTGGCTGGCGAGGAGCCGCGGCCACGGGGTTAGCGTCGGGGCGTGATCACCCTGACCCGCGACGACGGCCACCTGCTCAGCACCGACCCGGCCCGGCTCGACCTCGACCTGGTGCACCGCTGGCTCTCCACCGACGCGTACTGGGCGCTCGGGCGGGACCGGGAGACCGTGGAGCGGGCGTTCGCCGGCTCGCTGCCGTTCGGCGTGTACCGGCCCGGAGACGGTCGCCAGGTCGCGGTGGCCCGGGTGGTCACCGACGGGGCGACCTTCGCCTGGCTCTGCGACGTCTACGTGGACCGGTCCGCCCGGGGGCACGGGCTGGGCACCTGGCTGGCCGGCGCGGTCCGCGACCACCTGGCCGGGCTCGGCGTACGGCGGATCGTGCTGGCCACCGCCGACGCGCACGGGGTGTACGCGAAGGTCGGCTTCACCCCGGTCGCCCCGGACCGCTGGATGGAGTACGACCAGCGGGTGAGCCAGCTCACCGGAAAGGAACCAGAGCCCGCTTCACCCCTTACGGTGGAGCCGTGACCCCGATCCGCCTCGGATACCTCTACGGCCTCGGCGCGTACCTGCTCTGGGGCTTCTTCCCGCTCTACTTCAAGCTGCTCGAACCGGCCGGGCCGGTGGAGATCCTGGCGCACCGGATCGTCTGGTCGGTGGTGTTCGTGGCGCTGCTGCTCGCCGCGCTGCGCAACGTCGGCTTCCTGCGCGCGCTGGCGCGCCGCCCGCGGGCGCTGGCCGGGATCGCCGCCGCCGCCGCGCTGATCGCCCTCAACTGGGGCACCTACATCTACCTGGTGAACTCCGAGCGGGTGGTGGAGACCGCGCTCGGCTACTTCATCAACCCGCTGGTGTCGGTGCTGCTCGGGGTGACCGTGCTGCGCGAGCGGCTGCGCCCCACCCAGTGGCTGGCGCTGGGCATCGGCGCGGCGGCGGTGGGTGTGCTCACCGTCGACTACGGCCAGCTGCCCTGGCTGGCGCTCACCCTGGCAGTCACCTTCGCCGCCTACGGGCTGGTCAAGAAGCGGCTCGGGCTGCCGGCGGCGGAGGGGCTCTTCGTGGAGTCGGCGGTGCTGGCCCTGCCCGCCCTCGGGTACCTCGGCTGGCTCACCGCCACCGGGGGCGCCGCGTTCGGCCACGTCTCCGCCGGGCACACCGCGCTGCTGGTGCTGGCCGGGGCGGCGACCGCGATCCCGCTGCTGTTCTTCGCCGGCGCGGCCAACCGGCTGCCGCTGACCGCGCTGGGCATGCTCCAGTACGTCGCCCCGATCCTCCAGCTCGGCTGCGGGGTGCTGATCTTCCACGAGCCGATGCCCCCGGCCCGCCTGGCCGGCTTCGCCCTGGTCTGGCTGGCCCTGGTGGTCTTCACCACCGACGCCCTGCGCCACGCCCGCCGCGCCCGCCGCGCCGCCGTCCCCGCCGATCTTGCACTCGCGGCCCCCGGTTCGCCGCATTAGTCGGCTCCGCCGGGGCCGCAACTGCAAGATCGCGGCGAGGGTGAGCGTTAGCGGGTGTCGTAGGCGAGGATCGGGGTGCCGTCGCCGCGCAGCAGCTCCAGTCGGACCAGTTCGCCGGCGGTGAAGTGGGTGGCACCGGTGAACCGCAGTTCGTCGCCGGGGGCGGCCAGCCAGGAGCCGATCTGTTCCGTCGCGCCGTCCGGGCCGTGCGCCACCAGCCGGAAGGTGTACGCCTCGTGGTGGCCGTCCCGCCGGTCGTACCCGCAGCGCATGGTGACCTCGGTGCCCCACCGGGTGCCGGCCAGCCCGATCTCGGCGTGCACCGGCACCGCGCCGTCGACCGGCCGCATGGTGGCCATCGGCACCCGCGGGGCCGGCGCCGGGGCGACCTCGACAGCCGGCCGGAGGATGGCCACGCCGAGCCCGGCGAGCAGCGCCAGCCCGGCGGCGGCCAGCGCGGTCACGCCGTACCGGCGGCGGGCGGCCCCGCGGGCGGCCCGGTGCTCGCGGCGGCGGCGGTCCCGCGCGGCGGCGAGCAGTTCGTCCACCCGGGAGGTCTCGGCCGCCGGCTCCAGGAACTGCTCCAGCCCCGCCGGGTCGAGCCGGCCGAGCAGCCCGGGCAGCACGGCGATCCCGGCCACCGCCTCCCGGCACGAGGCGCAGCCGGCCAGGTGCCGCTCGTAGGCGGCCCGCTCGGCGGGGGCGAGCGCACCCAGCACGTACGCGCCGTCGTCGTGTGCGAACTCGCAGCGGGTCATCGGGTCACCCCCATCTCGACCAGGGCCAACCGTAGTGAGCGCAGCGCGTAGTGGGTGCGGGACTTGACCGTCCCGGGCGGCACGCCCAGCCGCGCCGCCGCCTCGGCCACCGAGCGCCCCTGGTAGAAGCACTCGATCAGCACCTCCCGGTGGGGCGGGCTGAGTCGGTTCAGCGCCTCGGCGACCGTCCACGCCTCCACCGCCCGCTCCGCCTCGTCGACCGCCTCCGGTGGCTCCGGCAGTTCGTCGGTGTAGACCTCGCCGACCCGGGTGGAGCGCCGCCGCCAGGCGTCGATGGCCAGGTTCCGGGCGGTGATGAACAGCCAGGCCCGCACCGAGCCGCGCGTCGGGTCGAGCGACTCCGGGTGCCGCCAGGCCCGCAGCAGCGTCTCCTGCACCAGGTCCTCGGCCCGGGTCCGGTCGCCGTTGACCAGCCGCAGGGCGTGCGCGTGGAGCGCGTCGGCGTGCTCGTCGTGCAGGGCGCGCAGCAGTTGGGCGTCGTGGTCGCTGATGGCGGCCTCCTCGGGCGTCGGGGAGTCCAGCGGGTCGCGCCGTCGGATGGTCCGGCGGCGCCTTCGGCCAAAAGTACGTCCGGCGGCCCCGATCGGTTCATCCGCAGGTCGACGGGGCGTACCCGGCGCAGGTGTTCACGTCCAGTTCACGTTCGGGCCGACCCGCGCTCACCGCGTCCTCCTAGCGTCCGCCGGGTACGCACGTCGGACGGCTGATCCCGGCGTGCCCCGAAACTTCCCTCCAGGAGGCACCTCCCGATGAGCGACCGTCCCCGGCTGCTCCCTCTGCTGGGCGCCACCCGCCACGGCAGCCGTGACGCCATGACCTGTCTGTACCGGTGCGGCAACGCCTGTGACCACCCGGTGCCCAACTCCTCCGACAACCCGTACTTCGGCGACCTGGTCGACGCCGAGGTGTCCCGGCGCGGCGTGGTCCGGGCCGGCGCGGTGGGGGCGCTCGTCCTCGGCTTCGGCGGTGCCGCCGCCGGTGCGTTGGCCAACGCGGGCGCCGCGTCCGCCGCGCCGGCCACCCCGGTCGTGCCGGAGGCCGCCGGGTTCGGCCGCCCGCCGGGCGGCGTGGGCAGCGGTGCGCTGACCTTCAAGCCGATCCCGCCGAACAAGCTCGACACGCTGGTGGTCCCCAACGGGTACGACCACGCAGTGGTGATCCGCTGGGGCGACCCGGTGGTGCCGGGCGCGCCGGAGTTCGACCTGCACGGGCAGACCGCCGCGAAGCAGGCGAAGCAGTTCGGCTACAACAACGACTTCGTCGGCGTGCTGCCGCTGGACAAGCGGGGCCGGCGGGCGCTGCTCGTGGTCAACCACGAGTACACCAACGAGGACCTGATGTTCCCCGGCTTCACCGGCCTGGACGCGCTCACCGTCGAGCAGGTGAAGGTCGCCATGGCGGCGCACGGGATGAGCGTGGTCGAGCTGGAGCGGGTCGACGGCACCGGGCAGTGGCGGCCGGTCGAGGGCGGCCGGCGGGCGTACAACCGGCGGGTCACCGCGCTGGCCACCAAGTTCGAACTGACCGGCCCGGCCGCCGGCTCGGCGTGGCTGAGGACCGCCGCCGACCCGAAGGGCCGCACGGTCGTCGGCACGCTGAACAACTGCGCGGGCGGCGTCACCCCGTGGGGCACCGTGCTCTCCGGCGAGGAGAACTTCAACCAGTACCTCGTCGGCGGCGACGGCGCGCCGGAGGAGCTGAAGCCGAAGCTGGCCCGGTACGGCATCAGCACCACCGACCGGTACCCGAGCGGCAACCGCAGGTGGGACCGCGCCGACGAGCGCTTCGACCTGGCGAAGCACCCCAACGAGGCGCACCGCTTCGGCTGGGTCGTCGAGATCGACCCGTTCGACCCGGAGAGCCGGCCGCGCAAGCACACCGCGCTGGGCCGGTTCAAGCACGAGGGCGCGAACGTCATCGTGGCGCGCAGCGGCCACGTGGTCGCGTACATGGGCGACGACGAGCGGTTCGACTACCTGTACAAGTTCGTCTCGGACAAGAAGTTCATGGCCGGCGACTCGTGGGTGGCCCGCAAGCACAACCTGACCCTGCTGGAGTCCGGCACCCTGTACGTGGCCCAGCTCGACGGCACCTCGGCCGCCGAGATCGACGGGTCGGGCGCGCTGCCCGCCGACGGGGCGTTCAACGGCCGGGGCCGCTGGATCAGGCTGGTCAGCGGCAACCGGTCGTACGTCGACGGGATGACCGCCGCGGACGTGCTCACCTTCACCCGGCTGGCCGGCGACAAGGTGGGGGCGACCAAGATGGACCGCCCGGAGGACGTCGAGCCGAGCCTGCTCACCGGCAAGGTGTACGTGGCGCTGACCAACAACACCGACCGGGGCAAGCCGGGCAAGGCGCCGGCCGACGAGGCCAACCCGCGCAACCTCAACAAGCACGGGCAGGTGCTGGAGCTGGTCGAGGACGGCAACAACAACGCGGCGGAGACGTTCGCCTGGTCGCTGCCGATCGTCTGCGGCGACCCGACCGACCCGTCCACCCACTTCGCCGGGTACGACAAGACGAAGGTCTCCCCGATCTCCTGCCCGGACAACGTCGCCTTCGACGCCACCGGCAACCTCTGGATCTCCACCGACGGCAACGCGCTGGGCAGCAACGACGGCCTCTTCGCCACCGCCGTCGAGGGTCCGGAGCGGGGGCACCTCAAGCAGTTCCTGACCGTGCCACTCGGCGCGGAGACCTGTGGGCCGTTCATCACCGGCGACAACCGGTCGGTGTTCGTGGCGGTGCAGCACCCAGGCGAGATCACCGGAGCCTCGGTGGAGAACCCGGCCTCCACCTGGCCGGACGGCGACTACGCCAAGCCCGGCGTGGTGGTCACCTGGCGCCTGGACGGCGGCCCGATCGGAAGCTGACCCGCGGCGGCATGCCCGGCGGCCCCCTCCCGATCCGGGAGGGGGCCCTGTCGTCTCAGCCCTCGACGGCGGCGTCGGCGACGGCGCGGGCTACGGTGAGCAGCTTGGCCCGGACCACCCGGGCGGAGGTCATCATCTCGCTGGCCGGCAGCGCGCAGGCCAGCACCATCCGGCGCTCCAGGTCCTTGTCCGGGGTGACCAGCACCGCGGCGCACGCCACGCCCTGCCGGAACTGGCCCAGTTCGAGCTGCATCCCGCGCCGGTCGCCGGCCGCCAGGTCCGCCTCGAACGCCTCGGGGCTGGTCAGGGTGGCGTTGGTGAACGGGCGCATGCCGTACTCCCGCAGGTAGCGGAAGCGCTGCTCGGCGGTGAGGGTGGCCAGCAGGGCCTTGCCGAGCGCGGTGGCGTGCGCCCCCTCGTCGAAGCCCGGGACCATGTCCTCCAGGTACGGCGACCGGGGCCCCTCCGCGACGGCGGTGATCGCCACCTGGCCGCCGACGAACCGGCCCAGGTAGTGGCTGTACCCGGTGTCCAGGGCGGCCCGCCGCAGGCACTCGCCGACCGGCGCCGGCCCCCGGAACGCGGTGACCAGCTCGCGGTACCGGTCGGCGATCTCCAGCCCGACGATGTACGTGCCGTCCTCCCGGCGGATCACGTAGCCCTCGTACGCCAGGGTGCGGACCAGGTGGTAGGTGGTGGCCACGGTCAGCTCGCAGCGCCGCGCGATCTGCTTGACGGTCAACCCCTTCGGGGCACGACCGACCGATTCGAGCACGCGTAGCGCGCGGGACACGCTCCGGATGAGATCCGAAGGTTCCGCCAAGGGGTCGCGCACAACCACCTCCGCCGCCGGGGACTTACACCATATGAAATCCAGGCGTTCGGCGAAATGCCTGTTCGGATCGACGACGCCAGATCATCCTAAACGGTCAGTGCGCCGAGCGACACGGTGAGTTGTCCGAGGTGGGCTCGCGTAGGTTTGCGGGACCATGACCCGTACCGCGCCGCACCCCGCGTCCCCGCCCGTCGCCCGCCACCCCCTCCGGGCCGGCGCGGGGGCCGTCGCCACCACCGTCGCCTGCGTCCTGCCCGTCTTCCTGGTCGGCGGCCTCGCCGTGCAGATGGGTGCCGACCTGGGCTTCTCCCCGGCCGGGCTGGGCCTCGTGGTGTCCGTGTACTTCGGCGTCAGCGCGGTCGCCTCGGTGCCCTCCGGCGTCCTCGTGGAACGGCTCGGCCCGGCCGTGGTGGCCCGCGCCGGCATCCTGCTCTCCGCCGGGTCGATGCTGGCCGTGGCGGCGCTGGCGCGGTCGTACCCGGTGCTGGTCGTGCTGCTGGCGCTCGGCGCCGCCGCGAACGCCCTGGGGCAGCTCGCCAGCAACGCGGCGCTGGTCCGGCACGTGCCGCCCCGCCGGCAGGGGCTGTCGTTCGGGGTGAAGCAGGCGGCGGTCCCGCTCTCCACCCTGCTGGCCGGCCTTGCCGTGCCGACCGTCGCGGTGACGGCCGGCTGGCGGTGGGCCTTCGTGGCGGGCGCGCTCGCCGCGCTGGCCGCGCTGGCGCTCGTACCGACGCGGGAGGCCCACCCGGAACGGCCCGTCGGCACCCGACGAGCCGGCGGGGCGAGCTGGGGCCTGGTGACGGTCGGCGTGGCCGCGACGCTGGCGGCTGCCGCCGCGAACGCGCTCGGCACCTTCCTGGTCGACTCGTCCGCCGGCCGGGGGCTGTCGCCGAGCCTGGCCGGGCTGACCCTCACCCTCGGCAGCGTGGTCTGCGTGGCCGCCCGGATCGGCTCCGGCTGGCTGGCCGACCGCCGCGACGGCGGCCATGTCGCGGTCATCGCCGGCATGCTCGTCGTCGGTGCCCTGGGGCTGGCCCTGCTCGCGCTGGCCGGGCCGGTGCCGCTGGTGGCCGGCGTGCTGCTCGGCTTCGGCCTGGGCTGGGCCTGGCCCGGGCTGATGACCTTCGCGGTGGCCCGGCTGCACCCGCAGGCCCCGGCCGCCGCCACCTCGATCACCCAGACCGGGGTATACGCCGGCGGCTGCCTCGGCCCGCTGGCCCTCGGCGCGACCGCCACCGCCTTCGGCTACCCGGCGATGTGGCTCGCGGCGGCGGCGGCCATGCTCCTGTCGGCCACCCTGATGCTCACGGCGGCCCGCCTGCTGCGCGCCCGCTGAGGCGGGGTCAGCTCGTGCGGTCGGCGATGTAGTCGCAGAGGGATTCCAGCGCCCGCCGGGACGGCCCGTCCGGCAGCGGGGCGAGCTGCGCCCGCGCGTCCTCAGCGTAGCTGCGGACCGTCTCCCGGGCCCGCTTCAGGGCCGGGGACTCGCGGAGTAGGCCGAGGGCCTCGGCGTGCAGGTCGTCGTCGACGAGCGGGCCGGTGGCCAGGATCTCCCGCAGCCGCACCGAGGCGGCGTCGGAGTCGTCCGTGGCGAGCGCGTAGAGCACCGGCAGCGTCGGCACCCCCTCGCGCAGGTCCGTGCCGGGGGTCTTGCCCGACTGCGTTGACTCGCTGGCGATGTCCAGCAGGTCGTCGGAGAGCTGGAAGGCCACGCCGACGGTCTCGCCGTACCTGGTCAGCGCCTCGGTGTGCTCGACGGACGCCCCGCCGAACAGGCCGCCGAACTGGGCCGAGGTGGCGATCAGCGAGCCGGTCTTCTCCGCGATCACGCCCAGGTAGTGGTCGACCGGGTCCTGCCCGTCCCGGGGGCCCACCGTCTCGGCGATCTGCCCGTGCACCAGCCGGGCGAAGGTGCGCGCCTGGAGGCGCACCGCCTCGGTGCCCAGTTCGGCCGCGACGTCCGCGGCGCGGGCGAACAGGTAGTCGCCGACCAGGATTGCCACCGAGTTCGTCCAGCGCGAGTTGGCGCTCGGCGCGCCCCGGCGCACGGCGGCCTCGTCCATCACGTCGTCGTGGTAGAGCGTCGCCAGGTGGGTGAGCTCCATCACCACGGCGGCGGGGACGATCTGCGGGCGGGTCGGATCGCCGAACTGGGCGCCCAGCGCGACCAGCAGCGGGCGGAACCGCTTCCCGCCGGCGTCCACCAGGTGCCGGGCTGCCTCGGTCACCAGCGGGTCGGCGCTGGCCACCCCGGCCCGCAGTTCCGCCTCGACGGACTCCAGCAGGCCCAGCACGGACGCCTCGACGCGGGAATCGGCCAGATGCAGGCCGAGCGCGCCGAACTGACCAGTGCTCTCCCGACTCCGCCGAACGGAGCCGGTGGCACCTGAACGCTCGCCAGCCGGAATCACCACGCTATCCACCATGCCACACCCGTTCGACCTGCTCGGGACGGGGGATACGGCGACGGGGCCGGCACGCGCTCGCGTGCCGGCCCCGTCGCGGGGAAAGGTCGGTCATCGGACGAATTCGGCGGCACCGTTGGCGAGATCGAGCAGCGGGCCCGGGACGACGCCCAGCACCAGCGTGGCCAGCACGCCGATCGTGAGGGCCGCCGAGGTGAGCCCGCCCGGCACGGTGACCGTCGGGGTGGACTCGCCCGGCTCGGACAGCCACATCATCACCACGACCCGCAGGTACGGGAACGCCAGCACCATGCTGGTCAGCACGCCCGCCACCACCAGCCACGCCTGGCCGGCGTCCAGCGCCGGGGCGAAGATGGCGAACTTGCTCATGAACCCGCTGGTGAGCGGGATGCCGGCGAAGGCGAGCAGGATGAAGGTGAAGATCGCCGCGAAGAACGGCGAGCGCCGGCCCAGCCCGGCCCAGCGGGACAGGTGGGTGGCCTCCCCGTCGGCGTCCCGGACCAGGGTCACCACCGCGAACGCGGCGAGCACCGAGAACCCGTACGCGACCAGGTAGAACATCGTGCCGGAAAGCCCGTCCTTGCTCGGCGCGAGCACCCCGACGAGCAGGTACCCGGCGTTCGCGATCGACGAGTACGCCAGCAGCCGCTTGATGTCGGTCTGGGTCACCGCCAGCACCGCGCCGACCAGCATGGTCAGCACCGCCACCGCGCCGAGGACGGGGGTGAAGTCCCACGCCGCCCCGGAGAACGCCACGTGGAACACCCGCAGCAGCGCGCCGAACGCGGCGACCTTGGTGCAGGCCGCCATGAAGCCGGTGACCGGCGTCGGGGCGCCCTGGTACACGTCCGGCGTCCAGACGTGGAACGGCGCGGCGGCGGCCTTGAACAGCAGGCCGATCGCCAGCAGCGCCACGCCGCCGAAGAGCAGCACCTCGCTGGCCGGGGACTCGGTCACCGCGGCGTGGATGGTGGCGAAGTCGACGCCCGCCGACCGGCCCGGGATGCCGGAGGTGAACCCGTACACCAGGGCCACGCCGAAGAGGAAGAACGCCGAGGCGTACGCGCCGAGCAGGAAGTACTTCATCGCCGCCTCCTGGCTCAGCAGCCGCCGGCGACGGGCCAGCGCGCAGAGCAGGTAGAGCGGCAGCGAGAAGACCTCCAGGGCGATGAACATGGTCAGCAGGTCGTTCGCCGCCACGAAGATCAGCATGCCGCCGATCGCGAAGCTGGTCAGCGGGTAGACCTCGGTCGCCCCGTTGCTGCCCTCGGCCTGCCGCCGGTCGTCGGCCGACTCGGCGGTGACGGCGGCCTGGGCGACGAACGCCCCGCCCCGCTCCACCGAGCGCTCACCGATCAGCAGCAGCGCCATCGCGGCGAGGACCAGGATCGCGCCCTGGAGGAACAGCGTCGGCCCGTCCACGGCGATCGCCCCGCCAGCGGTGATCAGCCGGTCGCCGGAGTTCACGATCACCATCACCAGGGCGGCGAGCACCGCCAGCAGCCCCAGCGACAGCTGCGCCAGGTGCCGCTGCTTCCGGGGCACGAATGCCTCGATCAGCACGCCCAGCAGGGCGGCACCGAGCATGATCAGAATCGGAGCGAGCGCCGCGTAGTCGATCGACGGCAACTTCAGCTCGGTCATTTGGCGGCCTCCTGGATGCTGCCGACCTCGGGGGCGGGATCGGTCCTGCCGACGTCCTCCATGGTGGCCCGGACGGCGGGGTTGATGACATCGGTGACCGGCTTGGGGTAGAAGCCGAGCAGCACGATCAGCGCGATCAGCGGCGCGACCACGACCTTCTCGCGCAGGTTGAGATCGCGGCGCATCGGCTCGATCTCGGCCAGGGCCGGGTTGAGCGTGCCCTGGGTGGTGCGCTGCACCATCCACAGCACGTACGCGGCAGCCAGGATGATGCCGAGCGTCGCGATCACCGCGACCGGCTTGTTCACCGTGAAGGTGCCGATCAGCACCAGGAACTCGGAGACGAACGGCGCGGTGCCGGGCAGCGCCAGCGAGGCCAGACCGGCGAAGAAGAGCACCCCGGCCAGCAGCGGCACCAGCTTGCCCGCGCCGCCGAAGTCGCTGATCAGGGCCGAGCCGCGCCGGGCCACCAGCATCCCCACCACCAGGAAGAGCAGGCCGGTGGCGAGGCCGTGGTTGAGCATGTAGAGCACCGCGCCCGTGCCGGCCTGGGTGGTGAAGGCGAAGATGCCGACCCCGATGAACCCGAAGTGCGCGATCGAGGTGTACGACACCAGCCGCTTCAGGTCGTTCTGGCCGACCGCGAGCAGCGCCGCGTAGATGATGCCGATCACCCCGAGCGCCAGCGCCCAGGGGGCGAACCACTTCGACGCCTCCGGGAACAGCGGCAGGCAGTACCGCAGGATGCCGAAGGTGCCGACCTTGTCCAGCACGCCGACCAGCAACGCGGCGGCCCCGGCCGGGGCCGCGCCACCGGCGTCCGGCAGCCAGGTGTGGAACGGGAAGAACGGCGCCTTGATCGCGAAGGCGAGGAAGAAGCCGAGGAACAGCCAGCGCTCCGTGCCGGTGGAGATGTCCACCTGGGTCAGCGCCTGCCAGTCGAAGGTCTTCCCGCCGACGACCCAGAGGCCGATCACCGCGGCGAGCATGAACAGGCCGCCGACCAGCGAGTAGAGGAAGAACTTCACGGCCGCGTACTGCCGCTGGTGGCCGCCGTAGCTGCCGATGAGGAAGTACATCGGCACCAGCATGACCTCGAAGAACACGTAGAACAGGAACACGTCGGCGGCGGCGAAGACGCCGATCATCGTGCTTTCGAGGATGAGCAGCAGGGCGAAGTAGACCGGCACCGAACGCTTCGACGACTCGGCGTCGTGCCACGACGCCAGGATGACGAGCGGCACCAGCACCGCGATCAGCATCAGCATCACCAGCGCGATGCCGTCGGCGGCGAAGGTGAACCGGGCGTCCCACTGCGGGATCCAGGTGTACGACTCGCGGAACTGGAGCCGGTCACCGTCGGTCTTGAAGGCGACCCACATGACCACCGACAGGACCAGCACCAGCAGCGACCACCCGAGGGCCACCTGCTTGGCCAGGTCCGGCCGGCGACGCGGCAGGAGGGCCACCACCAGCGCGCCGACCAGCGGCGCCACGGTCAGCACCGAGAGGAACGGGAAGTTGGACATTATGCGGCCTTACCTCCGTCGTCACTGCGTGGTCCGCCGGCGGGGGCGGCCGTAGAGAGGTCGATCACGCCAGCCACCCCGCCTGCACGGCCAGGAACGCCGCCACCACCAGCAGCGCGCCGGCCAGGATGGACGTCGCGTACGACCGGACGAAGCCGGTCTGCAGCCGCCGGAGTCGGCCCGAGCCCCCGCCCACTGCGGCGGCCAGGCCGTTGACCAGCCCGTCGACGCCCCGGTTGTCGAGGAAGACCAGCGCCCGGGTGAGGAAGATCCCCGGCTTCTCGAAGACCGCCTCGTTGACGGCGTCCGTGTAGAGGTTGCGCCGGGCGGCGGTGACCAGCACACCCGCCGGCTGCGGCTCGGTGGCCGTGCCGGTGCGGAACAGGAACCAGGCCAGCCCGGCCCCGCCCACGGTGACCAGCAGCGAGAGGATCGTGATCACCGTGTGCGACAGCACCGGATGGTGCGCCTCGCCGGCCTCGCTGCCGAGCACCGGCGTCAGCCAGGAGGCCAGGCCGTCGTTCCACGCCATCAGGCCACCGGCGAGCACCGAGCCGACCGCGAGCAGGACCAGCGGGATCGTCATGAGCTTCGGCGACTCGTGCGGGTGCTCGATGTCCTCGGTCCACCGCTTCGGGCCGTGGAAGGTGAGCACGAACAGCCGGGTCATGTAGAACGCGGTGAGCCCGGCGCCGAGCAGCGCCGCCCCGCCGAAGAGCCAGGCCGTCCAGTCGTCCCGCGTGAAGGCGGCGACGATGATCGGCTCCTTGGAGAAGTAGCCGGACAGCGGGGGGATGCCGATGATGGCCAGCCAGCCCATCATGAACGTGATCCAGGTGATCCTCATGTGCTTCGCGAGCCCGCCGAAGCGGCGGATGTCCACCTGGTCGTGCATGCCGTGCATGACCGAGCCGGCGCCCAGGAACATGTTGGCCTTGAAGAAGCCGTGCGCCAGCAGGTGGATGATCGCCAGCGCGTACGCCCCGCCGCCGAGGCCGACGCCGAGGAACATGTAGCCGATCTGGCTCACCGTCGACCAGGCCAGCACCCGCTTGATGTCGTCCTTGGCCGCGCCGATGAGGCAGCCGATCAGCAGGGTCAGCGCGCCGACGCTGACCACCACGAGCTGGAGCGTCGAGTTGGCCGAGAAGATCGGGTTGGACCGGGCGATCAGGTAGACGCCCGCGGTGACCATGGTGGCGGCGTGGATGAGCGCCGACACCGGGGTCGGGCCCTCCATCGCGTCCGGCAGCCACGCCTGGAGCGGGAACTGGCCGGACTTGCCGGTCGCGCCGAGCAGCAGCAGCAGGCCGAGCACCAGCACCGTGGTCGCGGTCAGCGAGCCGACCCCGTTGAACACCTCGTCGTACTGGGTGGTGCCGAGGGTGGCGAACATGATGAAGATGCCGATGGCCAGGCCGGCGTCGCCGACCCGGTTCATCAGGAACGCCTTCTTGCCGGCGGTGGCCGCGCTCGGCCGGCCGTACCAGAAGGAGATCAGCAGGTACGACGCCAGACCGACGCCCTCCCAGCCGAAGTACAGCATCACGTAGTTGTTGCCGAGCACCAGCAGGAGCATCGCGGCGACGAACAGGTTGAAGTAGGCGAAGAACCGCCGCCGGCCCTCGTCGTGCGCCATGTACTCGACCGCGTACAGGTGGATCAGGAAGCCCACCCCGGTGATCAGCAGGACGAAGACCGCAGCCAGCGGGTCGAACAGCAGGCCGAAGTCCACCTTGAAGTCACCGACGGCGATGAAGTCCCACAGGCTCAGCTCGACCGACTTGTTATCCAGGCCGCGCAGCTGGAAGAAGTAGGTCAGCCCGAGCACGAGGGAGGCGCCGATCGAGGCCACCCCGAGCCAGTGCCCCCAGCGGTCGGACCGCCGGCCCAGCAGCAGCAAGATCGCCGCGCTGGCCAGCGGGATCGCCACCAGCAGCCAGACGCTGCCGAGCAGCCCGCTCGCCGAGGCGTAGGTGACGGCACCTGCCGGCTCGGCCGGGGCGTTCATCAGAATCTCTCCCACTGCTGGCCCCTCTAGTACTTGAGCAGGTTGGCGTCGTCGACGCTCGCGGAGCGCCGGGTCCGGAAGATGGACATGATGATCGCGAGGCCGACCACGACCTCGGCCGCGGCCACCACCATGACGAAGAACGACATGATCTGGCCGTTCAGGTCACCGTTGATCCGGCTGAAGGTGACGAGGGTCAGGTTGGCCGCGTTCAGCATCAACTCGACGCACATGAACAGCACGATCGCGTTGCGCCGGATGAGCACCCCCGCCGCACCGATGGTGAACAGCACCGCGGCGAGCACCAGGTAGTAGTCCGGGGTCATTTGTCCGTCCCCTTCAGCGAGGTGTCCTCGGCGGTCAGCTCCCGCACCGGCAGGACCGTCGAGATGCCACGCTCGGTCAGCCGGCCGTCGGGCAGGCGGGCCGGGGTGGCCACCGAGGAGGAGGTGGCGAAGACGCCCGGGCCGGGCTTCGGGCCGGGGTAGTTGCCCGGGGCGAAGCGGGCCTTCATCGTGGCGACCTGGTCCATCTTGTCTTCCTTGCGCCGCTCGACGTGCGCCAGCACCATCGCGCCGACCGCGGCGGTGATCAGCAGCGCCGAGGTCAGCTCGAAGGCGAAGACGTACTTCGTGAACAGCAGCCGGGCGATGCCCTGGACGTTCCCCTCGGCGTTGGCCTGCTCCAGGCCCACCGCCTGGACGCCGTCCAGCGCCCGGTAGAGGCCGCCGCCGACCAGGCCGGCGAAGCCGAGCCCGAGCAGCACCGCGGCGACCCGCTGGCCGCGCAGCGTCTCGATCAGCGAGTCCGAGGCGTCCCGGCCGACCAGCATCAGCACGAACAGGAAGAGCATCATGATCGCGCCGGTGTAGACGATGATCTGCACCATGCCGATGAACGGCCCGGCCTGGAGGACGTAGAACACGCCGAGGCAGAGCATGGTCAGCACCAGCCAGAGCGCCGAGTGCACGGCGTTGCGCGCGGCGACCATGCCGATCGCGCCGATCAGCGCCAGCGGGGCGAGGATCCAGAAGGTGACCTCCTCGCCGCCGGACACCCCGCCCGCCGCGGCGAGCACCGTCTGCGTGGTCATGCCCCGTCCCCCTTGCCCGCCGCCGCCCGCTGGGCGTGCTGCTCGGCACCGGGGAAGGTCACCCCGGGGTGCTCCTGGACCTGGTACCGGCCCGGGCTGTTGGTCGCGTGCTCGGCCCCGGCCGACGTGCCCGGGTTGGTCAGCGCGCCGACGTAGTAGTCCTTCTCGCTGTCCCCGAGCCGCATCGGGTGCGGCGGCTGCTCCATGCCGGGCAGCAGCGGCGCGAGCAACTGCTCCTTCGTGAAGATCAGGTCCTGCCGGTTGTCCCGGGCCAGCTCGTACTCGTTGCTCATGGTCAGCGACCGGGTCGGGCAGGCCTCGATGCACAGCCCGCAGAAGATGCAGCGGGCGTAGTTGATCTGGTAGACCGACGCGTGCCGCTCACCCGGCGAGAGGCGGTTCTCCTCGGTGTTGTCCCCGCCCTCGACGTAGATCGCGTCGGCCGGGCAGGCCCAGGCGCACAGCTCGCAGCCGATGCACTTCTCCAGGCCGTCCGGGTGCCGGTTGAGGATGTGCCGCCCGTGGTAGCGCGGCGCCGAGACCGGCGGCTTGAACGGGTAGTCGGTCGTGACGACCTTCTTGAACATGTGCGAGAAGGTGACCCCGAAGCCCTTGAACGTTCCGGTGATCGCGCCCACGTCACACCTCCCTGGAGTCCGAGCCGGCGGCGACGTTGGCCGGCTCCCGCTCGGCGACCACACGCTTGGTGCGCGGGCTCGGTGGCACTTGCAGGTCCATCGGTGGCAGCGGGAAGCTGCCGTGCGGGCGGCTGTTGGCCTGCTCCTGGAGCGACGGCTTCGGCTTCGGCTTGCGGCTCGGCCAGAGCAGCGTGGCCAGCAGCAGCACGCCCGCGCCGACCGCGGTGGCGAGCAGCCGGTCCCTGGTCTGCCAGCCCTCGATCGACCGCAGGCCGGCCAGGACCAGGATCCAGACCAGGTTGATCGGCAGCAGCACCTTCCAGCCGAAGCGCATGAACTGGTCGTACCGGAGCCGGGGCAGGGTGCCGCGGAGCCAGACGAACACGAAGACCAGAGCGATCACCTTGCCGAAGAACCACAGCATCGGCCACCAACCGGAGTTGGCGCCCTCCCACAGGGTGATCGGCCACGGGGCCCGCCAGCCGCCGAGGAACAACGTCGTGGTGACCGCGGACATGGTCACCATCGCGACGTACTCGCTGAGCATGAAGAGCGCGAACTTCAGCGAGCTGTACTCGGTCATGTAGCCGGCGACCAACTCCGACTCGGCCTCGGGGAGGTCGAACGGCGCCCGGTTGGTCTCACCGACGGTCGAGATGAAGAAGATGATGAAGCTCGGCAGCAGCAGGATCGCGTACCAGCCGGGGGCCGGGACCTCGGTGCCGAGGATGGTCAGCCGGGTGGCGTCCCCCTGGGCGGCGACGATGCCGCTGGTGGACATCGTGCCGGCGGTCATGAACACCGCCACGATGCTCAGCCCCATCGCGACCTCGTAGGAGATCATCTGGGCGCTGGAGCGCAGGCCGCCGAGCAGCGGGTACGTCGAGCCGGAGGCCCACCCGCCGAGCACGATGCCGTAGATGCCCATCGACGAGCAGGCCAGCAGCACCAGCACCGCTACCGGCACGTCGGTGACCTGGAGCGGCGTGTGGTGGCCGAAGATGCTCACCATCGGACCGAACGGCACCACCGACAGGGCGGTGACCGCGCAGATCACCGAGATGGTCGGCGCGAAGAAGAAGACGACCTTGTCCGCCGCCTTCGGGAGGATGTCCTCCTTGAAGGCCATCTTCAGGCCGTCGGCCAGGGTCTGGAGCAGGCCGAACGGGCCGGCCTGGTTGGGGCCGGGCCGCACCGCCATGCGGCCGACGACCCGCCGTTCGAACCAGACGCCGAGCAGCGTGGCCAGCACGGCGACGACGAAGGCGAAGACGACCTTGATCAGGACCAGCCACCACGGGTCCTTGCCGAAGTCGGCCAGCGTCGGGTCCTGGGCCAGGTAGACCGCGTTCACTGGGAAACACCCCCGGTGTTGAGGAGCGGACCCGGTCGGCCGGCCTCGTCTGCGGCGACCGCCGCAGGGGCCTGCTCCGTCGCGGCGACCGCGGCTGCGGAGATCCGTACCACCGCGCCGGACGTCGCGCCGAGGCCGCGCCGCACGGTGGAGCCGGGTGAGTTGGTCGGCAGCCAGACGACACCGTCCGGCATCTCGGTGATCGCGGCCGGCAGGGTGATCGCCCCGCGGTCGGTGCCCACCGTCACCGGGTCACCGTCGGCGACGCCGAGCAACTCGGCGGTGCCCTTGCCCACCCGCACCACCGGCGGGCGGGCGGTGCCGCCCAGGTGCTCGTCACCGTCGGTGAGGCTGCCCAGGTCGATGAGCTGGTGCCAGGTGGCCAGGACGGCCTCGCCGGCACCAGGCTGCGGCACCGTGGCCGGCTCCACCGACGGCGCGGACGGCCGGTCGGCCCGGGTCGGCGGCAGGCTGCCCAGCTCGCGGCGGACGCTGAGCACGTCGCCCGTGCCGAGCTGCACGTCGAGCAGCGCGGCGAGCGCGTCCAGCACCCGGCCGTCGGTCATCGCGGCCGTGTGCAGCACCGCCTCGAAGGGGCGCAGCCGGCCCTCCCAGTCCAGGAAGCTGCCGGCCTTCTCGACCACCGGGGCCACCGGGAGGACCACGTCGGCCCGGCGGGCCACCGCGCTGTTGCGCAGCTCCAGGCTGACCAGGAACGGCACCGCGTCGAGGGCCTGCTCGGCCAGCCGCGGGTCGGCCAGGTCGGCCGGGTCGACCCCGGCCACCACCAGCGCGCCGAGCTGGCCGTTCGCGGCGGCGGTGAGGATGCCGTCGGTGTCCCGCCCGGCCTGGCTCGGGATCACCCCGGCCGCGATGTCCCACGCCTCGCCCAGCTCGGCCCGGGCCGCCGGCTCGGTGACCGGCCGGCCGCCGGGAAGCAGGTTGGGCAGGCAACCGGCGTCGACGGCCCCGCGGTCGCCCGCGCGCCGCGGCACCCAGGCCAACTTCGCGCCGGTACGCCGGGCGACGTCCGCCGCCGCCGACAGGCCGCCGGGCACCTCGCCCAGCCGCTCGCCGACGACCAGGATCGCGCCCGGGGTGCTCAGCGCCTCGGCCACCGTCGCGTGCTCGGCGAGCACGCTCGCCTCCTCGCCCGGCACCACCCGGGCCAGCTTGGCCCCGAGCTTTTCCAGGCCGCGGGTGGCGAACGGCGCGATCGCGTACACCGTCAGCTTCTTCTTCAGGTACGCCTTGCGCAGCCGCAGGAAGAGGATCGGGCACTCCTCCTCCGGCTCCAGCCCGACCAGCACCACCGCCGGGGCGTTCTCCACGTCGGCGTAGGTCACGTCGGTGCGCCCGGCGACCGTGCTGGCCAGGAAGTCGGACTCCTCGCGGGAGACCGGCCGGGCCCGGAAGTCGATGTCGTTGGTGTTGAGCGCGACCCGGGCGAACTTCGCGTACGCGTACGCGTCCTCGACGGTCAGCCGGCCGCCGGTCAGCACCGCCGTGCCCCGCCCGCCGTCCCGGGCTGCCCGCAGCCCCTCGGCGGCGACGGTCAGCGCCTCGCTCCACGACGCCTCGCGCAGCTCACCGGTCTCGGAGTCGCGGACCAGCGGATTGGTGAGCCGGTCGAAGGCGCGGGCGTACTGGAAGCCCCAACGCCCCTTGTCGCAGTTCCACTCCTCGTTGACCTGCGGGTCGTCGCCGGCCAACCGGCGGGTCACCTTGCCGCGCCGCCAGTCGGTGCGCTGGGCGCAGCCGGCCGAGCAGTGCTCGCACACGCTCGGGCTGGAGACCAGGTCGAACGGGCGGGCCCGGAACCGGTACTGCGCGCCGGTCAGCGCGCCCACCGGGCAGATCTGCACGGTGTTGCCGGAGAAGTACGAGTTGAACGGGACGTCCCCCGCATCGCCCTCCTCGCCGTACGCCTCGTCCCGGTAGATGTTGATCTCCTCGGCGGACGACCGGCCCATCAGGTCGATGAACTTGTCACCGGCGATCTCCTCGGAGAACCGGGTGCACCGCTGGCAGAGCACGCAACGCTCGCGGTCGAGCAGCACCTGGGTGCTGATCGGCATCGGCTTCTCGTACTCCCGCTTGTGCTCGTGGAACCGGGAGTCCGACCGGCCGGTGGACATCGCCTGGTTCTGCAGCGGGCACTCGCCGCCCTTGTCGCACATCGGGCAGTCGAGCGGGTGGTTGAGCAGCAGCAGCTCCATGACCCCCTCCTGCGCCTTCTTGGCGACGCCGGAGGTGAGCTGGGTGCGGACCACCATGCCCTCGGCGACGGTCTGGGTGCAGGAGGCCACCGGCTTGCGCTGGCCCTCCACCTCGACCAGGCACTGCCGGCACGCGCCGGCCGGGGCCAGCAGCGGGTGGTCGCAGAAGCGCGGGATCTCGGTGCCCAACTGCTCGGCGACCCGGATCAGCAGCGCGCCCTTGGGCGCGGTGACCTCGACCCCGTCGATGGTGAGCGTGACGGTCTCGGTCTGCTTGGCTACGTCGGTCACAGTGCTTGCCTTTCGCTCGCGACTGCGGGGCTCGCTCCGCTCACTCCTCGCGCTCGCATCAGTGCGCTCCCACCAGCTGCTTGTCCGACAGCTTCGGCGCGGTACGTCCCTCGATGTAGTCGAGGTAGTCCTGCTTGAAGTACTTCAGCGACGAGGTCACCGAGCTGGTCGCACCGTCACCCAGACCGCAGAACGAGCGGCCGAGGATGTTGTCGCAGGTGTCGAGCAGGGTGTCCAGGTCCTCGTGGGTGCCCTGGCCGGCGAGGATCCGCCGGTAGACCCGGACCATCCAGTAGTTGCCCTCGCGGCACGGGGTGCACTTGCCGCACGACTCGTGGTGGTAGAACTCCAGCCACCGGTACGTCGCGTACACCGGGCAGTCCTGGTCGGAGAAGATCTGGGTGGCCGTGGTGCCCAGGATCGAGCCGGCCGCCGCCACCCCCTCGAAGTCCAGCGGCACGTCCAGGTGCTCGGCGGCGAGCAGCGGGGTGGACGAGCCACCCGGGGTCCAGAACCGCAGGTTGTGCCCCGGCTGCATGCCGCCGGCCAGCTCCAGCAGCTCGCGCAGCGTGACGCCCATCGTGCACTCGTACTGGCCCGGGTTGGCGATCCGGCCGGAGAGCGAGTAGATCATCGGCCCGGAGGACTTCTCCGTGCCCATGGTCTTCCACCAGTCGGCCCCGCCGAGCACGATGTACGGCACGCTGGCGATGGTGCCGACGTTGTTGACCACCGTGGGGCTGGCGTACAGGCCGTGGGTCGCCGGGAACGGCGGGCGCAGCCGGGGCTGGCCCCGGAAGCCCTCCAGCGAGTCCAGCAGCGCCGTCTCCTCGCCACAGATGTACGCCCCGGCGCCCGAGTGCACCACCAGATCCAGGTCGAACCCGGAGCCGAGGATGTTCTTCCCGAGGTAGCCCTTGGCGTACGCCTCCTGCACGGCGTTGCGCAGCCGGCGGGCGGCGTGCACCGCCTCGCCGCGGATGTAGATGTACGCCCGGCTGGCCCGGATCGCGTACGACCCGATGATCACGCCCTCGACCAGCGAGTGCGGGTCGTGGGTCATCAGCGGCAGGTCCTTGCAGGTGCCCGGCTCACCCTCGTCGGCGTTCACCACCAGGTAGTGCGGCTTGCCGTCGCCCTGCGGGATGAACCCCCACTTCAGGCCGGTCGGGAAGCCCGCGCCGCCGCGACCGCGCAGCCCGGAGTCCTTGACGAGCTGGATCAGGTCGTCCGGGTGTGCCTTGAGCGCCTTGCGCAGGGCGGCGTAGCCGTCCAGCTTCTCGTACGTGCCGATCCGCCAGGCGTCCGGCGACAGCCAGCGCTTGGTCAGCACGGGGGTGAGCTTGGCCAGGGTCTCCGGCCGAGGAGTGGTCACTTCTGGGTTCCCCCTTCGCTCGCGACTGCGCGGTTCTCAGCCCGCGACTGCGGGGCTCGCTCCGCTCGCTCCTCGCGGGGGCGACTGGGGCCCGCAAGCGCACTCCTCGCTCCCGCGGATGCCTCCGCTTCCTTGAGCGAGCGCTCCTGCGCACCGGCCTCGTCGCCGGCGGGCTTGCGGTCACCGGCCGGCGCGTTCGCGGCGACGCCGGCGGCCTCGGCCTCCTGCGCGTCGCGCGGCGCCGGGGGCGTCGGGTCGGCCGGGATCCTGGTGCCGGGGGCCTCGGCGCCCGCGGCCGGCTCCGGCTTCACGGCCGGCTCCGGCTTCACGGCTGGGGCCGGCTTCACGGCTGGGGCCGGCTTCGCCTGTTCCGCGGCCTTCGCCCTCGCGGCGGCAGCGTCCGCCTCGGCCTTGCTGCGGATCGGCGTGTTCGGGTCGTAGCCCGGCACCGAGATGCCGTGCTGCTCGGCCAGCCGCAGGCCGCGCAGGCTCGGCTCGCCCGGGCCACCGTCGGCCACCGCGCCCTCGCGCTCGTCGGCGAAGCCGGCGAGTTGCACCGCCATCTCCTTCAGCGTGCAGAGCCGCGCGCCCCGGGTCGGCATCGGCCGGCCGCCGGAGCGCAGCTCCTCGACCACCCCGAGGGCGGTCTGCGGGTCGACGCCGTCGAAGAAGTCGTAGTTGACGGTCATCACCGGGCCGTAGTCGCAGGCCGCCAGGCACTCGGCGTGTTCCAGGGTGACCTTGCCGTCGGCGGTGGTCTCGTCGTGGCCGACGCCAAGGTGCTCGGCCAGGGTGTCGTAGACCTCCTGCCCGCCGAGCACGTTGCACATGGTGTTCGTGCAGACGCTCACCAGGTAGTCGCCGGTCGGCCTGCGCTTGTACATCGTGTAGAAGGTGGCCACCGCGCCGACCTGGGCCTTGTTCAGGCCGAGCACCTCGGCGCAGAACTCGACGCCGGCCGGGGAGACGTACCCCTCCTCCGACTGCACCAGGTGCAGCAGCGGCAGCAGCGCCGAGCGGGACCGGTCGGCCGGGTACCGGGCGACGATCTCCCGCGCCCGCTCCCGCGTCTGTTCAGTGAAAGTCGTCATCAGAGCCGCCTTCCGTTCGCGACTGCGCGGTTCTCAGCCCGCGACTGCGGGGCTCGCTCCGCTCGCTCCTCGCGCGGGCGGTTGGGGCTCGCAAGCTCACTCCTCGCGCTCACCGGTCACATCCACCCATCACGGGGTCCAGCGAGGCGCCGCCGGCGATCACGTCGGCGATCAGGCCGCCCTCGGCCATCGCCGGGAGGGCCTGGAGGTTGACGAAGCTCGGCTCCCGGTAGTGCACCCGGTACGGGCGGGTGCCGCCGTCGGAGACGGCGTGCACGCCCAGCTCGCCGCGGGGCGACTCGATGCCGACGTACACCTGGCCCGGCGGGACCCGGAAGCCCTCGGTGACGAGCTTGAAGTGGTGGATCAGCGACTCCATCGACTGGCCCATGATCTTCGCCACGTGCTCCAGCGAGTTGCCCATGCCGTCGACGCCGATGGCGAGCTGCGCCGGCCAGGCGATCTTCTTGTCGGCCACCATCACCGGGCCTGGCTTCAACCGGTCCAGCGCCTGCTCGACGAGCTTGAGCGACTCCCGGATCTCGGCGAGCCGGACCAGGTAGCGGCCCCAGACGTCGCCGTCCGGGTGGGTCGGCACGTCGAACTCGTACGTCTCGTAGCCGCAGTACGGCATGGTCTTGCGCAGGTCCCAGGCGAGACCGGCGGAGCGCAGTACCGGGCCGGTGACGCCCAGCGCGAGGCAGCCGGTCGCGTCGAGCACCGCGACGTTCTTGGTGCGCTCGGTCCAGATCGGCTGGCCGGAGAGGAGGTCCTCGTACTCCTTGAGCCTCTTCGGCAGCATCTTGAGGAACTTGTGGATCTTGACGATCGCCTCGTCCGGCACGTCCTGCGCCACGCCGCCCGGCCGGACGTACGCGTGGTTCATCCGCAGGCCGGTGATGCTCTCGAAGATGTCGAGGATGTACTCCCGCTCGCGGAAGCCGTACAGCATCATGTTGATCGCGCCCAGCTCCATGGCCGTGGTGGCCACCCAGACCAGGTGCGAGGAGATCCGGTTCAGCTCCATCATCAGGACCCGGATCGTGGTGGCCCGCTCGGTGATGTCGTCGGTGATGCCGAGCAGCTTCTCCACCGCGAGGCTGTACGCCGTCTCGTTGAACAGCGGAGCGAGGTAGTCCATCCGGGTCACGAAGGTCGAGCCCTGGACCCAGTTGCGGTATTCCAGGTTCTTCTCGATGCCGGTGTGCAGGTACCCGATGACCGACCGCGCCTCCCGGACGGTCTCGCCCTCCAGCTCCAGGACCAGCCGGAGCACGCCGTGGGTGGACGGGTGCTGCGGACCCATGTTCACGACGATCCGCTCGTCGTTGATCGGGTCCGTGCCGGAGACGATCTGGTCCCAGTCCCCACCGGTGACGGTGAAGACCCTGCCCTCGGTGGTCTCGCGCTCGGTGGCGTAGTTGGACGTGGTCACTGGTAGGACCTCCTCCGGTCCGGCGGCGGAATCTCGGCGCCCTTGTACTCGACCGGCACGCCACCCAGCGGGTAGTCCTTGCGCTGGGGGTGCCCCTCCCAGTCGTCCGGCATGAGGATCCGGGTCAGGTTGGGGTGCCCGTCGAAGACGATCCCGAACATGTCGTACGCCTCCCGCTCCTGCCAGTCGGCGGTCGGGTAGACGCCGGTGACGCTCGGCAGGTGCGGGGCCTCGGCGGACACCGCGGCCTCCAGCCGCACCCGGCGGCGGTACGTCATCGAGGTGAGCTGGTAGACCACGTGCAGCCGACGCTCGTCCGCACCGAGGTAGTCCACCCCGGAGACCGAGGAGCACAGCTCGAAGCGCAGGGCCAGGTCGTCCCGCAGCACCTGGCAGACCTCGGCGATCCGCTCCGGGCGGACGTGCAGGGTCAGTTCGCCCCGGTCGACCACGACCTTCTCGATCGCGTCGCCGAACGCCGGGTACGCCTCCTCCAGCGCGTCGCGGACCTCGTCGAAGTAGCCCCCGTACGGCCGGGGGGTCTCCTCGACCGGCTGGCGCTGGCGGACCAGTCCCCCGAAGCCGGAGACGTCGCCCGTGCCGTGGATGCCGAACATGCCGCGCCCGGCCGGGCTGGCCGGCGGGTGCTCGGCCGGCGCGCCGCTGCTGGCCCCGGCCGGCGTCACCGGCACCGGCAGGCCACCGGTGTTCGGCTTGTCGGAAGGTGCGCCCATCGCGCTCACTTGATGCCCCCGTGCGGGTGGAGGTGGTTCTGGGCCTTCATCCAGTTCTCGATCCGCAGCTGCTCCTCGCGCCCCTCGCGGACCGCCTTGGTCCACTCGGCGCGGCGGGCCTTGTCACTGCGGTACGACGACGGCATCGAGCCGTACGGGACGACCGGCAGGTCGCCGCGCTCCCGGCGGGCCTCCAGCATCTTGCGGCCGTTCGGGCCCAGCGGCTCGTGCATGACCTTCTCGCGGAGCTTGAGGATCGCGTCGATGAGCATCTCCGGCCGGGGCGGGCAGCCCGGGAGGTACATGTCGACGGGCACGATGTGGTCGACGCCCTGCACGATGGCGTAGTTGTTGAACATGCCGCCGCTGCTGGCGCAGACGCCCATCGAGAGCACCCAGCGAGGCTCGGCCATCTGGTCGTAGATCTGGCGCAGGACCGGGGCCATCTTCTGGCTCACCCGGCCGGCCACGATCATCAGGTCGGCCTGCCGGGGCGAGGCGCGGAACACCTCCATGCCCCAGCGGCCCAGGTCGTAGTGCGGGCCACCGGCGGCCATCATCTCGATGGCGCAGCAGGCCAGGCCGAAGGTGGCGCCCCAGAAGGACGTCTTCCGCGACCAGTTGACCAGCTTCTCCACGGAGGTGAGCAGGACGCCGGCGGGAAGCTTCTCCTCGATACCCATCTGCGTGCCTCTCTCAGTCCCAGTCCAGGCCGCCGCGCCGCCACACGTAGGCGTACGCGACGAAGACCGCGACGATGAACAGGACCATCTCCACGAAGCCGAAGATCGGCAGGGCGTCGAACGAGACCGCCCAGGGGTAGAGGAAGATGATCTCGATGTCGAAGACGATGAAGAGCATCGCCGTCAGGTAGAACTTGATCGGGAACCGGCCGCCCCCGACGGGCTGCGGGCTGGGTTCGATGCCGCACTCGTACGCCTCGAGCTTGGCCTTGTTGTACCGGAGCGGGCCGGCGAAGCGGGCGGCGGCCACGGAGAACAGCGCGAACGCCGCGGCGAGGGCGAACAGCCCGATGATGGGTGCGTAAGGCGAGAGCGTCATTGTGGTCTCCTGCTCGTCCTTCCCTGCCCTCGGCGGTGGTTGGCCAAAATCACACTATTCACGTCCCTCACGACAGCTGTCGGCGGGGTCGATCCCGGTCCGGCCTGCGGTCCTCGTCGACCGTCCCGGCCGCAGTCCCGCACTCGTCGGCGGCCTGCGGGCTCACGCGAACTCCTCGCGCTACACGGCTGGCGCCGCCTTCGTCATCGCGTTGATGACCCGGTCCATCGCGTCCCCGCCGCTCGGGTCGGTCAGGTTGGCCAGCAGCTTGAGCACGAAGCGCATCAGGGCGGGGTGCGGCATGCCGTGCTTGGTGGCCACCCGCATGATCTCCGGACGGCCGATCAGCTTCACGAAGATCCCGCCGAGCCGGTAGTAGCCGCCGAACCGGGCCTTCAGCTCCTGCGGGTACGCCATCAGCGCCCGCTCCCGCTCGGCGCCGGCCGGCCGGGCAAGGGCCTGCACCGCGATCTCCGCGGCCAGCTCGCCGGACTCCATCGCGTACGCGATGCCCTCGCCGTTGAACGGGTTGACCATGCCGCCGGAGTCGCCGACCAGCATGACGCCGCGGGTGTAGTGCGGCACCCGGTTGAAGCCCATCGGCAGCGCCGCGCCGAGGATCGGCCCCTCGGCGTTCGCCTCGTCGGTCATCCCCCAGTCCTCGGGGGTGTTGGCCAGCCAGTCGGTGAGCAGCCGCCGGTAGTTGGTCTTGCCGAAGGCGGTGGAGGAGTTGAGCACGCCGAGGCCGACGTTGACCCGCCCGTCACCGAGGCCGAAGATCCAGCCGTACCCGGGGAGCAGGTTGTCGCCGCTGTCCTTGCTGCGCAACTCCAGCCACGACTCCAGGTAGTTGTCGTCGTGCTTGGCGGGTGAGCGGTAGTACCGCCGGACGGCCACCCCGATCGGCCGGTCCTCCCGCTTGGCCAGCCCGAGGGCGAGCGGGAACCGGCCGGAGACGCCGTCCGCGGCGACCACCAGCGGGGCGCGGTAGGTGGCCGGCTCCTTGTCCGGGCCGACCTCGGCCTCCACCCCGACCACCCGGTCGTCGGCGTCGAGCACCGGGCCGATCACGTTGACGCTGGTGCGCAGCTTCGCCCCGGCCGAGACGGCGCGTTGGGCGAGCAGGTCGTCGAAGTCGAGCCGGGTGCGGACCAGGCCGTAGTTGGGGAAGCTGGCCAGGTCCGGCCAGTCCAGTTCCAGGCGGACGCCGCCGCCGATCACCCTCAGGCCCCGGTTGTGCAGCCAGCCCGCCTCGGTCGAGGTGTCCACGCCCATCCGGATGAGCTGCCGGACCGCGCGCGGGGTCAGCCCGTCGCCGCAGACCTTCTCCCGGGGGAACTCGGTCTTCTCCAGCAGCAGCACCCGCACGCCGTGCCGCGCCAGGTGGTAGGCCGTCGCCGAGCCACCGGGACCGGCGCCCACGACGATCACGTCGGCGTCGTTCTCCACCGCGGTCATCTGCGCCTCCTCCCGCGCGCTCGTGAAATCCTTCACAAGCCAGTCGGGTGGAGTCTAGGACCGGCGTTACGTCCCCGCCGGGTTAGGTGGCCCTAACTTGCCGAGGTGGGAGCCGCCGGGCTCCACAAAGGGGTCAATGCGGCGCGGAGGTGGGCTCGTCCAGACCCGCGTCGACCCGGATGGCCTCCGGCAGGTGGTCCCGCAGGGCGCCGCCGGCCGCGCGGTCCAGGGCCGCCAGCACCTCCGCCACCACTTGACGGACGTCGGCCGGGTCGACCCCCGCCAACTCCCTGAGCTGGGCGACGAGTTCCACGGCATCGTCACTCGGCGTCGCGCGCGCCGGCTCTGCTCCCGTCATGGAGCGAGCTTACGGGGCAAAGTGGACTAATTCGGCATATTCACGAAACGCGCCGCAGTCGGACCGGGTCAGTCGCGAACCGCCCGGTGCAGGGCGACCACGCCGCCGGTGAGGTTGCGCCAGGCCACCCGGCCCCAGCCGGCCGCGCCGATCCGCGCCGCCAGGGCCGGCTGGTCGGGCCAGGCCCGGATCGACTCGGCGAGGTAGACGTAGGCGTCCGGGTTACTGGACACGGTGCGGGCCACCGCCGGCAGGGAACCCATCAGGTACGACAGGTAGACCGTGCGGAACGCCGGGTTCACCGGGGTGCTGAACTCGCAGACCACCAGCCGGCCACCGGGCCGGGTGACCCGGGCCAGCTCACGCAGGGCGGCGTCGGTGTCCGACACGTTGCGCAGCGCGAAGGAGATGGTCACCGCGTCGAAGCTCGCGTCGGCGAAGGGCAGCCGCAGCGCGTCCCCGGCCAGCAGCGGCACCGAGGGGCGGGACCGCTTGCCCGCGTGCAGCATGCCGAGGGAGAGGTCCGCGCCGATCGCGTACGCGCCGGACTGGGCCAGTTCCTCGGTCGAGACGCCGGTGCCCGCGCCGACGTCCAGCACCCGGTCGCCGGGGCCGAGCCCGAGCGCGGCCCGGGTGGCCCGCCGCCAGAACCGGTCCTGCCCGAAGGAGAGGACGGTGTTGGTCAGGTCGTAACGGGCCGCCACGCCGTCGAACATCGCGGCGACCTCGTGCGGCTGCTTGTCCAGGTTGGCGCGCTGGCCCTGCGGGGTACGGCTCACCCCTCCACTCTGCCAGCCGGCGTCCCACCGACCGGCGCCGGGGCGGTGCGGGAAAACGCGGACGGGCGGGGTGGTCGCCCACCCCGCCCGTGCCGGCGCACCGGACGCGTCAGTCGTTCGACTTCTCGTCCCCCGGGGTCACCAGCAGCACCCGGCGGCGGCGGGAGAGCACCAGCAGCGCCCCACCGGCCAGCAGCACGGCGCCGCCGACGCCACCGATCAGCCCGGCCTGCGCGCCGGTCACCGGGAGCCCGCCACCACCACCGCCGGTGCCCGGCGAGGTGGTCGCGCTCGGCTCGCCGGACGAGCCCGGGGTCGGGGTGCCGGTCGACGTCGGGGTGGGGGTGGGGGTGGGGGTGGGCTGCGCGGACAGGTCCACGAAGACGTCGAAGACGGCCTGGTTGTCGACCTCGTCCGTCTCGGTGAAGGCGCGCCGCTGGGCCGCCGAGGCGACCTGCGGCTCCGACTCGGGAGCACCCTGCGCCTCGTCCAGCCCATACGCGAAGAGTTCGCCGATGCGCAGCACCGGCTGGTCGGCGTCCGCGGCGACCTTCACCCGGACGTCGTCGGTGTAGTACTCGCCCGGCCGGAGCACCGCGCCGGAGTCCTCGCAGAACGCCTGGGCCAGGCCGCGGATCTCCTGCTCGACGCAGTTCTCGGGCAGCTTCGCGAAGCTGACCTTGGCCGGCAGGGTGATGGTGTAGAAGACGCCGGTCGCCCGGCGGCTGCCGTCGTTGTAGATCGCCCAGTCCAGCGGGGCGGTCGCGCCGCGCGGGATCGGCTTGAGGTCCGGCTCGTTGCTCTGCGCGCCGTCGACCACGACGTTGGCGTACCCGTCCTGGACCCAGGAGGTGAGGTCGTAGCCGGGTCGGGTGACGGTGACGTCGACGGTCTCGCTGTTGTCGTCCGTGTTCGGGTCGGCGGTCGCCGAGGTGATCGTCACCGTCAGCGCGCCGCCCTTGCCCCGGGCGCCGGTGCTGAACAGCGGGATCCCGAAGTCCTCACTGGTGCCGCCGGCGAGGTCGCCGAGCAGGCAGGTGAAGGCGGTGCCGGAGACGTCGCAGCCGTCGGGGACCACGACACCGACCCGCTTGGTCAGGCCCTTCGTCTCCACGGTGACCCGGACGTCCCGGGCCGCCACCGAGCTGCGGGTGTTGTTGACGATGAACTTGAACGGCTTGGCCTTGGCCGCCTTGACGCCCAGGGCCAGGTTCTCGCTGATCGGGACGAGCGCCAGGTCGGCCTGGTCGGCTGCCTGGGCCGGGGCCGCTGCGGTGGCCAGGCCACCGGCGGCCAGCAGCGCCACGGCGCCCACCCGGGCCAGGGCCGAACGGTGGAACGAGGTCATTGATCCCCCGGGGTTAGGGAAGGAGGGAGGTTTTGCGGAACCGAGCGGACGTTATCCGAGGTAGATCGAATGCGCCAGGAGTGGACTCGGCAATTCATCCGTCCGGCCCCCACCCGTTACGACGGTGGGGGCGGGATGGTCACCCATCCCGCCCCCACCGCCGTGCTCTATGTGAACGGCCCCCACGGGCCGATGGAGGACTGGGCCTCGAACCACGTCGCGAGGGACGTTAGCGACCCGCGCTGGCCTGCGCGACCCTTCCGGGCGACAGGACGCACACCAGGTCCGACAGGCCGAGCAGAACTGTCCGGACCGCCGATCGGCTCACCGGCCGACCGGCCGGTGAGCGCTCGCCCAGCGTGCCCGCCGGTGCGCGGTGGGTCAGTTGACCTCGACCAACGGCAGCGGCCGGCCCGCACCGCCGCCGGGCATGGCGATCGACGAGAAGTGCGAGACCACCCGGTCGTCGGTCGGGTCGTCGGCCGGGGTGCGGTGCACCGCGAGCCGGCGGTAGAGGGTGTCCCGCTGGGCCGGGATGCGGTCGGCCGAGCGGATCATGCCGATCAGCTCGTGCAGGTTGGAGCGGTGCCGGGCGCCGGCCGAGGAAATGACGTTCTCCTCCAGCATGATCGAGCCGAGGTCGTCCACCCCCATGTGCAGGGCGAGCTGCCCGACGTCCTTGCCGGTGGTCAGCCAGGACGCCTGGAGGTGCGGGACCGTCTCGAAGAACAGCCGGGCCACCGCGACCAGCCGCAGGTACTCCAGCGTGGTGGCCTGCGTGCGGCCCTTGAGGTGGTTGTTCTCCGGCTGGTACGTCCACGGGATGAACGCCCGGAACCCCCCGGTGCGGTCCTGTACGTCGCGGATCATCCGCAGGTGCTCGATCCGTTCGGCGTTGGTCTCGCCGGTGCCCATCATCATCGTCGCGGTCGACTCCAGGCCCTGCCGGTGGGCCAGTTCCATGACCTCCAGCCAGCGCGCGCCGGACTCCTTGAGCGGCGCGATGGCCTTGCGCGGCCGGTCCGGCAGCATCTCGGCGCCGGCGCCGGCGATCGAGTCCAGCCCGGCCGCCTTGATCCGGGCGATGGCCTCGTCGAGGCCGACGCCGGAGACCTTGGCCATGTGCAGGATCTCGCTCGGCCCGATCGAGTGGATGGCGAGCTGCGGGTACGCCTTCTTCACCGAGGAGAACAGCTCCTCGTAGTACTCCACCCCGTAGTCGGGGTGGTGGCCGCCCTGGAGCATGACCTGGGTGGCGCCCAGCTCGACCGCCTCGCCGCAGCGGCGCAGGATCTCCTCGGTCGGGTGGGTCCACCCCTCCCGGTGCTTCGGCGCGCGGTAGAAGGCACAGAACTTGCACGCCGTCACGCAGACGTTCGTGTAGTTGATGTTGCGGTCGATCAGGTACGTGACGATGTCGTCGGGATAGCGCCGCCGGCGCACCGCGTCGGCCGCCTCGCCGAGGGCGTGGAAGGGCGCCTCGGTGTAGATCAGCAGGGCCTCCTCGGGCGTGATCCGCCCGCCGTCCGCGCCGCGCTGCAGGATGTCGTCGATCTCCCGGCTCACACTCACGCCCCCGAGCCTACGTCGCCCCGCCCCCGGCCGGCCGGACCGGACTCCTGTCGAACACGACACAGCCCGTCCCGGGACAGCCGGACGCGCGAGGACTTACCCCGGGATAAATCGGTACATTAACATGCATAAATGATCACCGAGCTGACCCCACCATCCCCTGGCTCGCCGACGTGCTCCGAAGCGCCGGCGTCTCAGTGGTCGAGCACGGCAACTGGCTGGGCCGGGTCGCCGGCAGCTCGTTCGCCCCGATCGGCGTGCTCTGGCACCACACCGCCCGTCAGGCGTCATAGTCGACCGTGAGGGTGTCGGTGAGCGGGCTGGACTGGCAGGTCAGGACGTACCCGGCGGCCACTTCGTCCGGCTCCAGGGCGTAGTTGCGGGCCATCGTGACCGCGCCGTCGACGACCTTGGCCCTGCAGGTCGAGCAGACCCCGCCCTTGCACGCGTACGGCAGCTCGGCGCGCACCCGCAGCGCCGCGTCGAGGACCCGCTCCTCACGGCCCATCGTGACCGACGACGACCGGCCGTCGAGCACGATCGTCACCTCCGCCCCGGCGCCGGGCCGGTCGGCGGGGCGGCTCGGCGGCTCGGGGGCCTCGGCGACGTGGAACAGCTCCGTGTGCACCGCCGACTCCGGCAGGCCGCGCTCCGCCAGCACCGCCTTCGCGTCGACCACCATCCCGTACGGGCCGCAGAGGAACCACTCCTCGATCGCGTCGCCCGGCACGATGGTGTCCAGCAGCCGGCCCAGCCGCCCGGCGTCGATCCGCCCCGACAGCAGCGGCGACTCGCCCCGCTCGCGGGAGAGCACGTGCACCAGGTGCAGCCGGGCCGGGTACCGGTCCTTCAGGTCCGCCAGTTCCTCGGCGAACATCACCGAGTTCGCCGTGCGGTTGCCGTACACCACGGTGAAGGTGCTGGCCGGCTCGACGGCCAGGGCGGTGGCGACCAGCGCGAGCACGGGGGTGACGCCGGAGCCGGCGACCACCGCGCCGTAGCGGCGGGCCCGGTCCGGCGCGAACGCCGTGGTGAAGTTCCCGAGCGGGGGCAGCACCTCGACGGTGTCGCCGCCGCGCAGGCTCCCGCAGGCGTACCCGGAGAACGCGCCGCCGGGGATCTCCCGCACCCCGACCCGCAGCCGGCCGTGCCGGGCCAGGTCGTCCGGCGTCGAGCAGATCGAGTACGACCGCCGCACGTCCTGGCCGTCCTCCCCGACGCGCCGCACGGTGAGGTGCTGACCGGCGCGGAACGCGAAGGTCTCCCGCAGTTCCTCGGGCACGGCGAAGGTGATCGCCACGGCGTCGGCGGTGAGCCGGTCGACGGCAGCGACGGGCAGCGGATGGAAGGCCGGCCGGCGACGGACCGGGCGGGTGATCGTGACAGTCACAGCGCCTTCAGGTGGTCGAAGGGTTCGGAGCAGGAACGGCAGCGCCAGAGCGCCTTGCACGCGGTGGAGCCGAACCGGCTGACCTGCTCGGTCTCCGGGGAGCCGCAGCGTGGGCAGCGGACGGCGAGGGTCAGCGGCACGGCCGGACCGGACCGGGCCGGGCCGGGCGGGGCGATGCCGGCGTCGGCGAGCTTCGCCCGACCGGTCGCGGAGATCCAGTCGGTGCTCCAGGCCGGGCTGTAGACAGTGCGGACCGCCGCGTCCGGGTGGCCGGCGGCGGCGAGCGCGCGGCGGATGTCGGCGCGGATCACGTCCATCGCCGGGCAGCCGGTGTAGGTGGGCGTGATGGTCACGGTCACCCGGCCGGTGGTCGGGTCCTCGTCGACCGCCCGCAGGATGCCGAGCTCGTCGATGGTGACCACCCGGATCTCCGGGTCCACCACCGCCGCCACGGCCGCCCTGGGGTCACTCACCAGTACCATCCTTCGTTCGCGACTGCGGGGCTCCGCTTCGCTGCACTCCTCGCGCTCACCAGTACCATCCTTCGTTCGCGACTGCGGGGCTCCGCTTCGCTGCACTCCTCGCGCTCACCATGGCCGCCCGTCGTTCGCGACTGCGGGGCTCCGCTTCGCTGCACTCCTCGCGCTCACCAGGTCGCCCCCGGGTGGGCGCGGTGCAGCACCTGCATCTCGGCGAGCAGGTACGACAGGTGCTCGGTGTGCCGGCCGTCCCGCCCGCCGGCCGGTGCCCAGCCGTCCGCCGGCCGGGCCAGCGTGGCCTCGGCGAGCACCGGGTCGACGGTGGCGTCGAACGCCGCGCGCAGGGTGGTCGGGTCGACCGGCGCGCCCGGGAACGGCGCGAACAGCTCGTGGACGTACGGCCAGACCTGGTCGACGGCGGCCTGCATCCGGCGGTGCGACTCGGCGGTGCCGTCGCCGAGCCGCCGCGCCCAGAGCGAGGCGTGGTCGAGGTGGTACGCGGACTCCTTGCGCGCCTTGGCCCCGATCGCGGCGAGCCGCTCGTCGGCGCAGCCGGCCAGCGCGGTGTACAGCGGGAGCTGGTACGCCGACAGGAAGAGCAGCTTCGCCATGGTCACCGCGAAGTCGCCGTTGGGCAGCTCGACCAGCAGGCAGTTGCGGAACTCCCGGTCGTCGCGCAGGTACGCCAGCGCGTCCTCGTCCCGGCCGGCGCCCTCCAGCTCGCCCGCGTACGTGAGCAACAGCCGGGCCGCGCCGAGCTGGTCGAGGGCGATGTTGGCCAGCGCGACGTCCTCCTCCATCTCCGGGGCGCGGGTGGTCCACTCGGCGAGCCGCTGCGCGGCGATCAGCGCGTCGTCGCCGAGGGCGAGGGCGAGGTCGAAGGGGCCGTTCACAGGTGGGCCACCCCGTCCGGGACCTCGTAGAAGGTGGGGTGGCGGTAGACCTTGTCGGCCGCCGGGTCGAAGAAGGCGTCCTTCTCGTCCGGGCTGGACGCGGTGATCGCGCCCGCCGGCACCACCCAGATCGACACCCCCTCCTGGCGGCGGGTGTACAGGTCCCGGGCGTTGCGCAGGGCCAACTCGGCGTCGGGGGCGTGCAGGCTGCCGACGTGGGTGTGCGCCAGCCCGCGCCGGGCCCGCACGAACACCTCCCAGAGCGGCGACGGCTCCGGTGCCGCCGGTTGCTGTCCCGCTCGCTCGCCGCGCTCGCTCACGCTGCCACCCTCTCCTGCTCCGCCGCCCGCTGGGCAGCCCGCTCCGCCTGCCTGGCGGCGTACGCCGTGGCCGCCTCCCGCACCCAGGCGCCGTCGGCGTGGGCGTGGCGGCGGTGCTCCATCCGCTGCCGGTTACACGGCCCCTGGCCCTTGATCACCCGCATCAGCTCGTCGTAGTCGGGCTGGGTGTAGTCGTACGCCTGCCGCTCGTCGTTCCAGCGCAGGGCGGGGTCGGGCAGGGTGAGGCCGAGGATCTCGGCCTGCTGCACGCACATGTCGACGAAGCGCTGCCGCAGCTCGTCGTTGGAGAACCGCTTGATCTTCCACGCCATCGACTGCGCGGAGTGGGTGGAGTCGCCGTCCGGCGGGCCGAACATGGCCAGCGACGGGTACCACCAGCGGTCGACCGCGTCCTGCGCCATCGCCCGCTGGGCGGGGGTGCCGTGGGCCAGGATGTGCAGGATCTCGTAGCCCTGCCGCTGGTGGAACGACTCCTCCTTGCAGACCCGGATCATCGCGCGCGCGTACGGCCCGTAGGAACAGCGGCAGAGCGGGACCTGGTTGACGATCGCCGCGCCGTCCACGAGCCAGCCGATCACGCCCACGTCCGCCCAGGTCAGCGTGGGGTAGTTGAAGATCGAGCTGTACTTCTGCCGCCCGTCGAGGAGGAGCTGCACCAGTTCGTCCCGGCTGACGCCGAGGGTCTCCGCGGCGGCGTAGAGATAGAGGCCGTGCCCGGCCTCGTCCTGCACCTTGGCCAGCAGGATCGCCTTGCGTTTGAGCGAGGGCGCCCGGCTGATCCAGTTCCCCTCCGGCTGCATCCCGATGATCTCGGAGTGCGCGTGCTGGGCGATCTGCCGGATCAGCGTCTTCCGGTACGCCTCGGGCATCCAGTCGCGGGGCTCGATCTTTTGGTCGGCGTCGATCACGTCGACGAAGTACGTCTCCAGGTCGGCGTCCGGACCGGGGGCGCCGACGCGCTGCCGGGCCGCCGCATCCCGCAGCGCCGTCTCCGCCGCCTCCACCTCGCCGAGCAGGCCACCGCCGGGCGCGTCCTGCGGGGCGGGGAAGTCGTTGCCATACATGACAACAAGTGTTACAGCTCGCGACGCCTGACACCAGAGGGTGTCACAGGTTTCCGAAGACACCTTCCGCCACGAATCGGCCACTCAGGGTGCCGACGCAGGCTGGATGGCGGATATGACATGGGTCACTGAACAAAGGTGAAAGCCCCCAAGAATGGCAAAGCGGTCCATTATCCCGCCTTCATAGCAACCTGACAGGCGTCGGATCCTGGCGTCAGGGCCGTCCGGACGTAGACTTTGCCGGTCACACCGATCGGCTGCCGACGATTGCCAGCGCCAGACGGAGGCCACTTCCCCCGGCCTCGGCGATCACGCCGACCCTTTCGGAAAACGACCGGTCCCCCGGCCCTGACATCTGGAGCTCATCCACTCATGCGACCTCGCGTGGCCATGGTGCTCGCCGTCGTGGCGGTCCTCCTCGGCAGCGCCATGCTGGTTCCCGCCGCGTACGCCCGGCTCTCCGACGACGACACCGGCGGATCCGGCGGGGGCGCGCAGAGCGTGCCGGTCCCCGAGCCGACCGCCCCACCGCCACCGACCCTGGCCGCCGGCCCGGTCTCGGTGAGCTTCTCCGGCGAGTTCTTCTCCTGGGCCCTGATGGACCGGGCCACCGGCACCATCTCCGGCTCGAAGAACCTGGCCTCGACCAACTCCACCGAGTCGATGATCAAGACTTGGTTCGCCGCCGACTACCTGCGGCAGCTCGGCGACAAGCCGCTGCCCGCCGAACGGCGCAAGCAGATCAGCACGGCGATCCGGGACAGCAACGACGACTCGGCCAACGCGCTGTACTCGGCAGTCGGCAAGGCCGCGACGATCAAGCGGATGATCAGCACCTGTGAGCTGACCGACACCAAGTCCGGCAACGTGCCCGGCTACGTCGGCTGGTGGAGCTTCACCCGGATGTCACCCCGGGACGCGGTCCGGCTCGGCGACTGCGTCGCCGACGGCACGGCCGCCGGCCCCAAGTGGACGTCGTACCTGCTGGACGAGATGAGCAAGGTTCGCGGCAGCGTCAAGGAGCAGCAGACCCGCTCCGGCGGCGGCAAGTGGGGAATCGTCGACGGGCTGCCCGCCGAGATAAGGACGCAGGGCCCGGTCAGTATCAAGAACGGCTGGACCCCGTTGAACTACGACGGGAACTGGCACGTCAACTGCCTTGCGGTCACCGAGAAGTGGAGCCTCGCCGTCATGCTGCGTTACCCGCAGAAGAGCGGTCTGTCCTACGGCGCGAAGGTCTGCGCCAGCGTGGCGACCCAACTGGTCACCCCGCAGCCGGGCGCCGCGCTCAAGGTGCCGCAGCAGCCGGTCGGGAAGCTCTGATGGCGGGCAGCCGCCGGGCCCGCGGCGGGGAGGCATCTCCGCTGCGGCTGATCGTGATCGCCGTCGTCCTGATCGGGCTCGTGCTGGTGTCGTTACGGCTGATGCCCGGCTCCCCGCTGGCCTCGGCCGCCGCCGCCAGGTGGGGTGACCCGTCCGCCCCGGTCGACCGGGCGGCCGACGCCCCGCCGGACCGCAGCTCGCGCCCCAGCCCCAGCCCCAGCGCCAGCCCGTCGCCGTCGCCGGAGCCGCTGCCGTTCGCCGACAGGCAGATCGACCTCGACATCGAGGGCTGGTACGCCTGGAGCGTGCTGGACACCCGGACCGGGAAGATCATCGGTTCGAAGAACATGGACGAGACCAGCACCACCGCGTCGCTGATCAAGGCCTGGATCGTCGCCGACTACCTGCGCCGGGCCGACGAGGCCGGGCAGACGCCGAGCGACGCGAAGCTCGCCGACGCCACCCGGATCATCCGGGACAGCGACAACACCCGGGCCGAGCAGTTCTACAACTCCGTCGGCCGGTCCGCGTCGATCAAGCGGCTCATCTCCATCTGCAAGACCACCGACAGCAGCGTCGCCGCCGACGGGGGCTGGAGCCGGACGAACCTCTCCCCCCGGGACACCGCGCGACTCGGCGCGTGCATCAAGGACGGTCGCGCGGCGGGACCCGAGTGGACCAAGTGGCTGATCAACGAGATGCGGCTCGTCCGGGGCGCCGGTGACTTCGGCATCCGCAAGGCGTTCCCAGAGTCGGAGCAGAAGAAGATCGCCATCAAGAACGGCTGGATCGACCGGACCAGGGAGCAGGAGATGCACATCAACTGTCTGGCCATCGGCGACGACTGGACGATGGGCGTGATGGTCCGCTACCCGATCGGCATGGGCTACGAGTACGGCATGAAGAACTGCCAGAAGATCACCGAGGCGGTGCTGCGCTCGACCACCTGACGGGCGGGCGTGTCCCCGCCCCGCGACGGCGGGGTGGCCGGTCCGGGGGGCCCGGTGTGGGCGTCCCCGCACCCCACCCGGTCCACGCCGTCAGCCGGCGAAGAACCGCGGGCCGCCCTCGGGCAGGGCGGGGGCCTCGCCGATCTCGGCGGCCCGACGGGCGAACTCGCGCAGCCCGGCCACCTGCCGCGCGCCGAGCGAGAAGTCCAGCGCCCGGAAGTACGTGGCCAGGGTGTCCGCGTCGAACGGCTCCCACCGGGCGCCCGCCTCGGCCACCTGGTCCAGCTCGACGAGACAGAGGTCACGCGAGCGCAGGAACGCCTCGTGCACCTCCTTCACCAGGCCGGGGTGGGCGGCGGCGAAGTCCCGGCGTACCGCCCAGACGGCGAAGACCATCGGCAGCCCGGTCCAGTCCCGCCAGGCCTGGCCGAGGTCGGTGACCTCCAGGCCGCGCCCGGGCGCCTCGTAGAGCGCCCGCAGCGCCACGTCGCCGATCAGCACCCCGGCGTCCGCCTCCAGCAGCATCTGGGTCAGGTCGGGCGGGCAGCGGAAGTACTCGGGGTGCACGCCGTACCGCTCGCCCAGCAGCAGTCGGGCCAGCAGCACGCCCGTGCGGGACGTCGAGCCGAGGGCCACCCGGCCCCCGTCCAGCTCGGCGAGCGGCCGGGTCGACACCACGTTGACCGAGAGCACCGGGCCGTCGCTGCCCACCGCGAGGTCGGGCAGGAGCAGCAGCTCGTCGGCGTGGCGCAGGTACTCGACGTGCGAGATCGGCCCGATGTCCAGGTCACCGGCGACGAGCGCGGCGCTCAGCCGATCCGGCGAGTCCTTGTGCAGATCGACGTCGATCAGGGCACCGGAGCGCATCAGACCCCAGTAGATCGGCAGGCAGTTCAGGAACTGGATGTGTCCGACCCGGGGGCGGGCGATGCGGTCAGCCATGCTGTGACCGTATCCCCGGGGCCCGTCCGGGGCTCAGCGGGCGGCTCTCGAAGTGGCCAATTCCGCATCCGGCCGCAGGACCGCCCCGCCCCGCCGGGCGGCGGCGACGCGCTCCGCGCGAGCTGCCCGGGCGACCGGGACGGCGAACGCCCCGACCGCCAGCGTCCCCGCGAGGCCGCACGCCGCCACCAGCGGTCGGGGCTCAGCCAGCTCCAGCAGCAGGCCGCCCGCCGCGAACCCGACCATCGAGGCGCCCTGGGTGGCCGCGCCGAACACGGCGTACGCCCGGCCCAGCGCCACCTGCGGCACCCGGCGTGCCATCAGCACGTTGTTCAGGACGTTGTCCCCGCCGTTGGCCACCCCGCCGAGCAGCCAGACCGGCACCAGCAGCCAGGCGGACGGCACCGCGGCGGAGACCAGCACCGCGACGCAGCAGCCGCCGAGCAGGAGCAGGCCCGTGCCGAGCAGCCGGCCGTCGTCGGTGAGCCGGCGGGCCAGCGGGGCGAGCGCCCACGCACCCAGCACGACGCCGAGCGTCCAGGACCCGGTGACCAGCCCGTAGACCGTGGTGGAACTGCCCAGCGTCTCCCGGATGAAGAACACCTCGATCACGTTGATCGCCCCCACCGCGCCGATCACCCCGGCGAGCGAGGCCACCATCGCGACGAGCAGCCGGTCCCGGCGCAGCCGCCAGCCCGCTGCGGTCGGCCCGGCCCCGCGCGTCGCCGGCTCCGCCCCGGGCGTCGGCCCTGCCCCGGGCGTCAGGGCGGCGGACCGGGCACCGCCCCGGCGCGTCCGGATCAGCAGACCGGCGGCGACCAGGACGAGGTAGCTGGCGGCGTCCACGAGCAGCGGCAGGCGGGTGCCAAACCCGCCGACCAGCAGACCGGCCAGCGCGGGGCCGGCGAGTGCGCCGAGGGTGCCGGCGGTCTGGTTGAGGGCGCTGGCCCGGGGCAGGTCGGCCGGCCGCACCATCGCCGGCACCAGCGCGGAGAGCACCGGCTGGGTGACCGCGAGGCCGGCCGCGAGCAACGCCACCAGGCCGATCACCAGGGCCGGGTGCCGGGCGTACGCGAGGGCCAGACAGATCGCGGCCTGGGCCAGGCCAGCCCCGACCAGCAGGGTGCGGGAGTCCACCCGATCGGCGAGCCGCCCGGTCAGCGGGGCGAGCGCGACCAGCGGCAGGGTCGCCGCGATCAGCAGCCCCGACACGGCCGTCCCGCCGGCCCCCGCGGACTGCAGGGCCAGGGTGAGGGCGCTCGCCGCGAGGAAGTCCCCGCAACTGGAGACGCCCCGGGCGACGGTGGCGAGCCAGACGTCGGACCAGCGCGACCGAACAGATGCGAAGGACATGCTTCGAAAATAATCCTTCACACTTGCCGCTGGCAATCCCCTCCAGCCCGGCAGGGCCGCTCAGTCGATGGGTACCGACCGCCACTGCACCGCGACGGTGCGCGCATCGGCCGGCGGGTCCTGCCGCAGCCGGCGGCGGTACGGTTCCAGCAGGCCATGGACGGCCTCGTTGAGTGCGGCCAACTCCTCGGCGGTGAGCAGCAGCACGCTGTCGCTGAACGAGCCGACGGCGTACCACTCCGGGGACTCCTCAGGCGCCCGGCGGAGCCAGTCCCGGGTCCGCTGCGTGTCCCGCGCGATGTGCGCCTCCACGAGGGCCAGCTCGGCGGCCCGCGCCTCGGAGTCGGCCGCCTGACCCGCGTCCACGTGGTAGGACGGGCTGAACGCCCGCCACACCCGTTCCCTGGCGTCCCCCCGGCTCGGCGCCTGCTCGACCAGGCCGAACCCCGCCAGCGCCCGCAGGTGGTAGCTGGTCGCGCTCGGCGAAAGCCCGACCAGCTCCGCGCACTCTGTGGCGGTGGCCCCGCCCGGAAGCGAGCTGAGATGCTCCATGATCGCGAGCCGGGCCGGGTGGGCCAACGCCCGCATCACCTGCGGATCGCTGATCGTCACCCGCTGCCGCTCGGGCCGTGCCTCGGTCATGGCCCCCATGATCCCGCCCACGGGTCGCCGGTGCCATCGACCCGTCGAGGAGGGCGTCGTTCAACCGCTGATCGTCGTCGCTGTGCCGAGGGCCTGATCGAGGGTCGCCAGGGAAAAGGCACGTTTGTGCTGGGAGCACGGGAACAGCACGAATAGCGGCGTTGCTCGACGTCAGATCCGCACCGACCTTGGATGCGCTCCGACGTGGCCGAGTACGTCCGCGACGGGGCAGCCGGACGGGGCGTAGACTGTTCGCCCCCGCCGACGGCCGCGGTGTCGAGCACCGCAGCGGACGTCCCGCGCCGGCCCCCGATGTCGGAAACGCGAGCGGCAGCGTTTGTTTCCCTCGCCGAGGAGTACGTCGGATGACCCTGCACGCCCCCGTTTCACTCGACACCGAACTGGCCGCCGAACGGGCCCACCTGGACGCGTCCCGTGCCGCGCTGGCCCGCATGCGCGAACGGACCGAGGCCCTCTTCGCCACCGGCCACAACGTCGCCGGCGACGCGTTCACGGCCGAGACGCTGGGGCGCACCCTGTCCCGTCGCGTCGCCGAGCTGGCCGACCAGCCCGACACCCCGCTGTTCTTCGGCCGGCTCACGTTCGGCGACGAGGAGCACCACATCGGCCGCCGCCACGTCACCGACGACCTCGGCGAGCCCATGGTGCTGGACTGGCGGGCGCCGGTGTCCCGGGCGTTCTACCGGGCCAGCGCCCGCGACCCGCAGGACGTCACCGTGCGCCGCCGCTTCGGCTTCGACCGTGGCGCGCTGACCAGCTTCGAGGACGAGCGGTTGGACCGGGGCGAGGAACTGGGCACGGCCAGCCGCATCCTCACCGCCGAGATCGAGCGCCCCCGCGTCGGGCCGATGCGGGACATCGTCGCCACCATCCAGCCGGAGCAGGACGAACTGGTCCGCGCCGACCTGGCCGACTCGATCTGCGTGCAGGGCGCGCCGGGCACCGGGAAGACGGCGGTCGGCCTGCACCGGGCGGCATACCTGCTCTACCTGCACCGGGAACGGCTGCGCCGCTCCGGGGTGCTGATCGTGGGGCCGAACCGGGCGTTCCTGTCGTACATCGCGGCGGTGCTGCCGGCGCTCGGCGAGGTCGAGGTCGCGCAGGCGACCGTGGAGGATCTGATCACCCGGGTGCCGGTGCGGGCGGTCGAGGACCCGGCGGTGGCGACCCTCAAGCACGACCCGCGGATGGCCGAGGTGCTGCGCCGGGCGGTCGAGTCGCGGGTCGCCGTGCCGGCCGAGCCGATCATGGTGTCCGACGGGTCGTTCCGCTGGCGGATCGGCCTCGACCCGCTGCACCGGGTGGTCGAGGAGACCCGCCGGGAGGGGCTGCCGTACACCACCGGGCGGGAGCGGGTCCGGGCCCGGGTGGTCGGCCTGCTGCAACGCCAGTCCGAGGCCCGCCGGGCGGAGTCGCCGGGCGATGCCTGGCTGCGCCGGATGGGCAAGTGCCGCCCGGTCGCCGACTTCCTGGACGCGGCCTGGCCGGCGCTCACCCCGGAGGGCCTGGTGCACAGCCTGCTCGCCGACCCGGCGGCGCTCGCGGCGGCGGCCGACGGGGTGCTCACCGACGCCGAGCAGGCGCTACTGACCTGGGCGAAGCCGGCGCGCACCCCGAAGGCGACGAAGTGGACGGCGGCCGACGCGGTGCTCGTCGACGAGGCCGCCGGGCTGCTGGAGCGCCCCGCCGGCTTCGGGCACGTGGTGGTCGACGAGGCGCAGGACCTGTCCCCCATGCAGTGCCGGGCCATCGCCCGGCGCAGCGAGCACGGGTCGATCACCCTGCTCGGCGACCTGGCCCAGGGCACCGCCCCGTGGGCCGCCCGCAACTGGCGGGAGTCCCTGGCCCACCTGGGCAAGCCGGACGCGGCGGTGGTGCCGCTGAGCGTCGGCTTCCGGGTACCCGCCGCCGTGGTGGCGTTCGCCAACCGGCTGCTTCCGGCGCTTGAGGTCGACGTGCCCCCGGCCGAGTCGCTGCGCCGCGACGGGACGCTGGACGTGCGTACCGTGGCCGACCCGGCGGCGGCGACGGTGGTCGAGGTGCGCGCGGCGCTGGGCCACGACGGCTCGGTGGGTGTGATCGCCGCCGACGACGCGGTCGCCGGGCTGCGCGCGGCGCTGGCCGCCGCCGGGATCGACACCGCCACCGCCGACGAGGTGGAGGCCGCCGCGCGGGTCACCGTGGTGCCCGCGACCCTGGTCAAGGGCCTGGAGTACGACCACGTCGTGGTCGTCGAGCCGGCCGCGATCGTGGCCGCCGAGCCGCGCGGGCTGCACCGGTTGTACGTGGCGCTCACCCGGGCGGTCTCCCGCCTGACGGTGCTGCACACCGCCCCGCTGCCCGCCCCGCTGGACTGAACGACGGGTCAGCCGCACCGCACCGGCTCTAGGCGATCGCGGGACCGGCCGAATGCCTCTGTCCCCGGTGGCGCGCGGGGGGTACACCATAGGGCGGCGGCAGCCGTCCGCCCGCCGATCCGAAGGAGCCGTCATGATCCTCGCCCGCGCCGACCAGGCCACCCGCCGGTACGGCGACGTGCTCGCCCTCGACCGGGTCAGCCTCGACGTACGCGCGGGCGAGCTGGTCGGCCTGCTCGGCCCGAACGGCGCAGGCAAGAGCACCCTGCTGAACCTGCTGGTCGGGCTGCGCCGGCCCACCGCCGGCCGGGTCGAGCTGTTCGGCGGCGACCCGCGTGACCCCGCCCACCGCCGGCAGATCGGGGTCACCCCGCAGGAGACCGGCCTGCCCGGCACACTGCGGGTCGGCGAGGTGGTCGACTTCGTCGCCGCCCACTATCCGGACCCGGTCCCCCGGGGCGAGCTGCTGGACCGGTTCGGCCTCACCGACCAGGCCCGGCGGCAGACCGGCGGGCTCTCCGGCGGCCAGCGCCGCCGGCTGGCCGTGGCGCTCGCCTTCATCGGCCGGCCCCGGCTGGTGGTCCTCGACGAGCCGACCACCGGGCTGGACGTCGAGGCCCGGCGCACCCTCTGGGAGGCGATCCGCGGCTTCCACGCCGACGGCGGCACCGTGCTGCTGAGCAGCCACTACCTGGAGGAGGTGGAGGCGCTGGCGCACCGGGTGGTGGTGATCGGACAGGGCCGGGTGCTGGCCGACGACACCACCGAGGCGATCCGCGGGGTGGTCGGCGTGCGCCGGGTCAGCCTGGTCGCGGACGACCTGCCGGCGCTGCCCGGGGTGGTCCGGGTCGAGCGCGTCGAGGACCGTACCCACCTGCTCACCACCGACGCCGACCGGCTGGTGCGGGAACTGGTGGCCAGCGGAGCGCCGTTCCACGACCTGGAGGTGCGCCCGACCTCGCTGGAGGAGGCGTTCCTCGCGATCACCGCGCCCGGCGGGCAGGACGCCGTCCCCGCCGGGGCGGACGCCCCACCGACCGCCACCGACCACGCCGGCCAGCCCGCCGCCTCCTGAGGAGACACCGGTTCCCGTGAGACTCGCCCTCGTGCACGCCCGCTACCAGTTGCTGGAGACGATCCGCATCCCGGTGGCGGTCTTCGGCAGCGCCTTCTTCCCCGCCGTGTCGATGCTCTTCTTCGTGGTCCCGTTCGCCGGGGACGACCCGACCGGCGCGACCTACGCCACCGCCGCCATGGTCACCTTCGCCGTGATGAGCGCCAACATCTTCCAGTACGGCGTCGGGGTGGCCGAGGACCGCGCCCAGCCCTGGAACCCGTACACCCGCACGCTGCCGGCCGGGCCGGCGCCGCGCTTCGCGGGCCGGGTGCTCGCGGGGCTGGCGCTGACCCTCCTCTCCCTGCTGCCGGTGGTGGTGATCGCGGCGCTGCTCACCGACGCCCGGATCAGCCCCGGGGCGTTCGGCCTCGCCGTCGCCGCGGTCGGGCTGATCTCGGTGCCGTTCACCCTGCTGGGCCTGGCCATCGGGTACGCGCTGCCGAGCAAGGCGGCGATCGTGGTGGCCCAGGTCGTCTTCTTCCCGCTGGCGTTCGGCGGCGGGCTGCTCTCCGCCCCGGGCGACGCGCCCGCGTTCGTCGAGACGATCGCGCCGTACCTGCCGACCCGGGGGGCGGTCGAGCTGATGTGGGCGGCGGTCGGCCCCTGGCGTCCCGCGCCGCTGTCGGTGGCCATGCTCGGCGTCTGGATCGTGGTGCTGGCGGCCCTCGCCGGGTGGGCGTACCGGCGCGACGAGGGACGCCGCTTCCACTGACGCGCCGCGCGGAGGCCCGGCGGTCGACGCCCACCCGGGGCAGTTCGCCCCAATTCCGCCCGCCCGGCCCGGCGGCGATGCCAGGATGCGGGCAGGGCGTCCCGCCGGGGCCGCCCCCTGCGGAGAGGGGTCAGCGTGAGCACCGTCCCGCCCGGCACGCCGTGCTGGGCCGACCTGGCCACCCCGGACCTGGCGGACGCGCGGCGCTTCTACCCGGAGCTGTTCGGCTGGACCGGCCGGGTCGCCCCGCAGCCGGAGGCGGCCGGCTACACCACCTTCCTCAAGGACGGCCGGTCGGTGGCGGGCGCCGGGCCACCGGCCACCCGGGACCAGGTGCCGATCTGGTCGACGTACGTGGCGACGGACGACGCGGACCTGGTCACCACCCGGGTGGAGGCGGCCGGCGGGCAGGTGCTGGTCACCCCGTTCGACGTGTTCGACCAGGGTCGGATGGCGGTCTTCGCCGACCCGGCCGGCGCGGTGTTCAGCGTCTGGCAACCGATGGCCCACCCGGGGGCGGAGCTGTTCAACGCCCCCGGGGCGATGAGCTGGAACGAGCTGGTCACCCCGGATCCGGAGGGTGCGCAGGTCTTCTACGAGCTGGTCTTCGGCTGGCATCCGGAGGAGCAGCCGACGGAGCCCGTCACGTACACCGGGTGGCGGTTGGGCGGACGGGTCGTGGCCGGGATGATCCCGCCGCTGGGCGACGGCTTCCCCGCCGATCTGCCGGCGTACTGGACCGTCTACTTCGCCGTGGCGGACGCCGACGCCACCGCCGCCCGGGCCGCCGAGCTGGGCGGCACGATCCTGGTCCCGCCCCGTGACATCCCCCAGGGTCGGCTCGCCGCCCTCCGCGACCCGCAGGGCGCCCTCTTCTCCGTCATCGCCCTCGCCGGCTGAGTCCGGCGCGGGGGCGGACGGGGACCACCAGCGGGCCGTGCTCGCCGGGCAGGACGCGGACGGAGGCCCGGTAGTGGGTCGCCAGGAGGTGTTCGGTGAGCACGTCGCGGGGCGGCCCGGCGGCGGCGACCCGGCCGGCGGCCAGCAGGACCATCCGGTCGGCGTACTCGCCGGCCAGGGAGAGGTCGTGCATGGTGGCGAGGACGGTGAGGCCGTGCTCGCGGCGGAGCTGGTCGACCAGCTCCAGCACCTCCTGCTGGTGGCCGATGTCCAGGGCGCTGGTCGGCTCGTCGAGCAGCAGCAGGGTGGCGCCCTGGGCAAGCGCCCGGGCCAGGAAGACCCGCTGCCGCTCGCCCCCGGAGAGGGTGGCCAGTTCCCGGCGGCCGAAGCCGGCCAGGTCGAGACGGTCCAGGACGTCCCGCACGGCGGCCAGGTCGGCGGCGGACTCCCGGCCCAGCGGCGGGATGAACGGGGTCCGGCCGAGCAGCACGTAGTCGAAGACCGACATGCCGGCCGGGACGACCGGGGACTGGGCGACGGTGGCCACCACCCGGGCGCGGTCGCGGCGGCGCAGCGCCTCGCTCGGCGTACCGAACAGGGAGATGGCGCCCGGCGCGGGCAGCAGGCCGCCGACGGCGCGCAGCAGGGTCGACTTGCCGGCGCCGTTCGGGCCGATCACGGTGACCCACCCGCCCGGCTCGACGCGCAGGTCGACGCCGCGCAGCACCGGCGCGCCGCCCAGGGTGACGCGCAGGTCCCGCACCTCGACGGCGGGCGCGCCGGAGACATTGGACGTGGTGGAGGCACCGGCGGCCGGGGCGCTCACGTCAGCACCCGGCGGGCGGTGCGCAGGACCAGGACGAAGAACGGGCCGCCGAGCAGCGCGGTTACCACGCCGATCGGGATCTCGGCGGGGGCGGCGGCGGTCCGCGCGACCACGTCGGTCAGCGCCAGGAACGCCCCGCCGAAGAGCAGGGACAGCGGCAGGATCACCCGGTAGCTCGACCCGGCGAGCAGCCGCACGGTGTGCGGGACGATGATCCCGACGAAGCCGATCAGCCCGGACGCGGACACGGCGGCGGCGGTGCCGAGCGAGGCGGCGGCGATCAGCAGGTAACGGGAGCGCTGCGGGTGCAGGCCGAGGCCGGTGGCCTCGTCGTCGCCGACCGACAGCACGTCCAGCTCGCGGCGGTGCAGCAGCACCACGACGGTGGTGATCAGGAAGTACGGCAGGACCAGCCGGACGTCGTGCCAGCCGGCGGTGGCCAGCCGCCCGAGCAGCCAGGAGTAGACCTGCTGGATGGTGTCGGAGTTGCGCTGGAGCAGGTACGTCTGGCCGGCGGAGAGGAACGCGGACACGGCCACTCCGGCCAGGATCAGCGTCGCCGTCGAGCGTCCCCGCCCGCCGGTCGCCCCGAGCAGGTAGGTCATGGCGACCGCGCCGAGCGAGCCGACGAACGCGGCCAGCGGGATGGTGACCGGGAGCCCGGTCAGCGCGCCGCCCGCCCCGGCGCCGAGGGCGATCACGGCGGTGACGGCGAGCCCGGCCCCGGCCGCCACCCCGAGCAGGTACGGATCGGCCAACGGGTTGCGGAAGACGCCCTGGTAGCAGCCCCCGGCCAGGGCGAGCAGCCCGCCGACCAGCAGCCCGAGCACCACCCGCGGCAGCCGAAGCTCGGTGACGATGGCGATCTCGCGCTCGGTCAGCCCGCTGTCCAGGCGGACCCCGGGCAGCAGGTTGACCAGCTCGGCGGCGACCCTGCCGGGGGGCAGACTGACCGGCCCGAGGGACACCCCGGCGACGAGCGCGACCAGCACGGCCACCACCCCCACGGCCAGCCAGCCGGGCCGCAGCCCGGCCGGCCGGCCCACGGGGGTGGTGGCCGGTGCCCTCCGCACGGCGGTGAGCCCGCTCAACGCCCGCCGCCGAGGGTCACGCCGGCACCTTGGCGACGGCGTCGACGACGGACCGGAGCAGGTCGACGACGCGCGGGCCCCAGCGCGAGGCGATGTCGTCGTCGAGCGCGACGACCTGGTTGTTCTTGACGGCGGTGACGCCCGCCCAGCCGCTGCGCGACTTGACGGTCGTGGGGCTCTGCTTGCAGCACTTGGTGTCGGCCAGGAAGACGAAGTCGGGGTTCGCCTTGACGATGACCTCCTGGGAGAGCTGCGGGTAGCCGCCGTTGCGCCCGTCGGCGTCCGACGGGTCGGCGATGTTCTCCAGGCCGGCGAGGGCGTAGATCGAGCCGATGAAGGTCTTGCTGGTCGCGCTGTACAGCTCCGGGCCCAGCTCGTGGTAGTACGTCAGCTTCGTCGACCGCTGCGGCAGGTCCTTGGTCAGCTTGGCGATGTCGTCCTTCATCCGCCGCACGACGTCGGCGGCCTCGGTGGCGTGGCCGGTCAGCGTGCCCAGGTCGGTGAGCTGCCGGTAGGAGTCGTCCAGCGTGGCCGCCGCCGGGGCGAGCAGCACCGGGATCTTCAGCGTCGTGAGCTGATCGACGATCTTGTTGGTGTCGTTGGAGAGCACCACCAGGTCGGGGGCCTTGCCGGCGATCGCCTCGGCGTTCGGCTGGAAGCCGGACAGGCCACTCTTCGGTGCCTCCGGCGGGTGGTTCGAGTTGTCGTCGACGGCGGTGACCTGCGTGCCTGCGCCGATGGCGAAGAGCATCTCGGTCGCGCTCGGCGAGAGCGAGACGATCTTCTCCGGGCGCTTCTCCAGCGTCAGTTTGCCGACGGTGGCCGGGAACGCCCCGGCCGCCGAGCTGCCGCCGGCGGCGGGCGTGTCGTCGGAGCTTTTCTCGGCGCAGGCGCCGAGCGCGAGCGCGGCCACCGCGAGGGTCGCGGCGAAGATCCGGGGGGTACGTCGGAACACATGTCCTCCTGTCGGTCGAGGAGTGTGGTGCTTCGCCGACAGGAGCCGTGGTGCGGATGCCCGTCCGCGAGGCGCCCTTCCTCGAGAGCGCGTGTCGCGACCGCGCCGCAGGCGACCTGGCTCGCCACACACGGCGGCGCCGGCCGACCGGCCGACGCCTGAAACGGAGCCGGCCGTCGTGGCCGGCCCCCGCGTCCGCCCCGGGAGGGGGCCGGACGCCACGGGTGGGGCATCACAGTTGCGGGACAGCACCGGGTTCGCACCGGCTTCGCTGCGGAATGGTCGGTGCCACGGTAGCGCACCCCCCACGCGCACCTGGCTGATCTAGGAGCTATCTCTCTCCGCGCACATGCCGTCACGGGGCGGGGCCCGGCACGGGCCCCACCCCGCAGGACGGTCAGGCGCAGTACTGCGCCTGCTTGTTGATCACCCGGTACGGGCAGTCGGCGTACTCGGAGAGCAGCAGGACCGCCTCCTTGTTCCGCGAGGTCTGCGCGGGGATGACCTCGTCGGGCGGGTAGAACCCGCCGCCGGCGCCGGACGAGCCGGGGTACATCTCGAAGGTGTACGCCCAGATGCCGTGCGCCGCCCACATCCAGTCGAGGCTGTCGCCGTCGGTGATGTAGAGGTCGCTCGACTGCTCGGGGGTGTACCCGTTGGTGGCCGCCATCCGCTGGCCGAGGGTGGCGAAGGTGTTGTACTGGTCGGCGGTCATCCCGGTGGTGGTGTTCGCCGTGGTGTAGCCGAACGGCCAGAGCACGAGCTGCGAGTACGTGTGCCAGTCGATGTTGGCCTTGATCTGTTGCACCCCGCCGACGACCCGGCTGTTGACGAAGTCGCGCATCGCCCGGGTCTCGGGGGCGGAGAAGGCGGACGGGCCGCGGTAGGTCGACGACGACGGGAGGCCGGACGAGCCGCCGCAGCAGCCCCAGTTGTAGCCCCAGTTCCGGTTGAGGTCGGTGCCGACCGCCGAGGCGCCACTGTTGGGCTGCCGGTTCTTGCGCCACGAGCGGTACGAGCCGGTGGCGATGTCGTACTCGCTGCCGTCGGGGTTGACCGTGGGGACGATCCAGATCTCCCGGGAGTTGACGATGTTGGTGATCCGGGAGTCGCTGCCGTAGCTGTCGGTGAACAGGTTGAGCAGGTAGATCGCCATCTCGACGGTCAGGTGCTCGCGGGCGTGCTGCTGGGAGTTGAACAGGATCTCCGGCTCGGCCTCGTCGGTGGCGACGTTGTCGGAGATCTTCACCGCCATCAGGTCGCGGCCCTCGTACGACCGGCCGATGCTGATCTTGCGGGCGATGGTCGGGTGGTCGGCGACCACCTGGTTGACCACGGCGGTCAGCTCGGCGTAGTCGTGGTAGTTCGAGTCGGCGGACGGGAAGCCCAGGGTGCCGATCTCTCCGGCGGGCGCGGCCGGGACCACCTCCTTCTCCAGCCGGAAGCCGAGCCGTCGGATCGCCGCCGCCTCGTCCGTGGTGGCCGAGACGTGCAGGATGCCGTGCTCGCTGGAGTCGATGGCGGCGCCGGTGCGGGCTACCGCGTTGCGGTCGGCCAGGGTGCGCGGGCCGAGCACCCGGTACTCGGCGGCGGCCGGCTCGGCGGTGCTCTCCGGGGCCGGTCGCGCGGAGACCGGTCCGGTGGCGACGGTGAGGCCCAGGCCGGCGGCGGTGGCGAGCACCAACGCGCGACGCAGGCGGGCGGGAGTACGGAAGGCCATGGACAACCTCCTCGGGGTACGGGGAGATCCCGTTCTGTGTCGAATACTTCACCACCCGTCACATGGTCATATCAATATGCTTCACTGTTTTCGACATCCCGGCCTGATCCTCATATCGGCAACGATTTTCCATCCTTCAACATCTGGCGAAACTTCCCTCCAAGCGGGATAGTGACCGGCAAGCACGCCCCAGACCCGCCTCACCTAGCGGAGATCCCATGGTCAGCAGAGCCCTGCGCGCGGTCGCCTTCGTCGGCGTCGCCGCGCTCGCCCTCGGCGGCACGGCCGTCCCCGCCTCCGCCGGCGCCCGGCCCCCCGCCGTCACGCACGACGAGGAGATCACCTTCCACGAGTGGTCCCGCCACCCCGACTGGCGCTCCGGCGACCACCGGGGCACCCGGGCCGTCCCCGGACACCGCACCGGGATCACCATCGACCGGCCCGCCGGCACCACCGAGTTCACCGATGAGCACAGCGGCGCCACCACCACCTGGGAGTACGCCACCTGGACCTCGCCGACCACCAGGGTCGGCTTCGACGCCACCGAACTGGTCGCCTCGTGGAACGCCGAGACCCCGGCGGGCACCTGGATCCAGGTCGAGCTCCAGGGCACGTACAACACCGGTGACCAGACCCCGTGGTACGTCATGGGCCGCTGGGCCTCCGGCGACCAGGACGTCAAGCGGGCCACCCTGGACGGTCAGGGCGACCCGTGGTCGAGCGTGTGGACCGACACGTTCGCCATCGACGACGCCGACGCCGGGGTGCTGCTGCGGTCGTACCAGCTCCGGCTGAGCCTCTACCGCAAGCCCGGCCAGGCGGCGTCGCCCCGGGTCCGGATGCTCGGCGCGATGAGCTCCAACGTCCCGGACCGGTTCACCGTCACCCCGAGCCGGGGCGGGATCGCCTGGGGCACCGAGCTGGCCGTCCCGGCCCGCTCGCAGATGATCCACCGGGGCAACTACCCCGAGTGGGGCGGCGGCGGCCAGGTCTGGTGCAGCCCGACGTCCACCACGATGGTGCTGGAGTACTACGGCAAGCTGCCGTCGGCGCAGGACCTGGCCTGGGTCACCCCCGGCTACACCGACCCGCAGGTGGCCCACGCCGCCCGGATGACCTGGGACTACGAGTACGAGGGTTCGGGCAACTGGCCGTTCAACACCGCGTACGCGGCCAGCTTCCCCGGCATCGACGCCCGGGTGACCCGGCTGCACTCCCTCGACGAGGTGGAGCGGTTCATCAAGGCCGGCATCCCGGTGATCACCTCGCAGTCCTTCCTCGACACCGAGCTGGACGGGTCGAACTACGGCACCGCCGGCCACCTCTTCGTGGTCGTCGGCTTCACCGCCGAGGGTGACGTGATCGTCAACGACCCGGCGTCCTCGTCGAACGCCGAGGTGCGCAACGTCTACAAGCGGGAACAGTTCGAGCAGATCTGGCTGCGCACCAAGCGCTACCGGGCCAACGGCACGGTGGCCGGCGGGTCCGGCGGCATCGCGTACCTGGTCAAGCCGGCGAACCGGCCCTGGCCGGTGGTCCCGGGCTCGACCAACTGGTAGGAGCACAGCCGGGCCCGGCCCGTCCCCTGGGACGGGCCGGGCCGGGCGCCGCTCAGGGGCGCTTGTCGTCGGTGTCGCCCCCGGCGGGCTGGTCGTCGCCGGCCAGCGCGGAGCGCAGCCGCTCCCTCTCGGCCCGGCGCCGCTCGGCGGCCTCCCCCATCTCCCCGGCCATCTCGTCCCGCCAGCCCCTGAGCAGGAAGAACGAGAGCGCGGCGGAGAACACCAGCGCCAGCATCAGCTTCAGGAAGATGTTCATACCGACCGGCCAGAGCGCCGCGAAGACCACCACGAACAGCCCGATCCGGCCCAGCGTGTACTTGACCGCCGCGCTCACGTTCGCACTCCGTTCTCCGCCGGCTCGCCGGACGGGAGGTTGGTTCAGCCCGTCCGCCGGGCCAGCCAGTGGACGCCAGGAAACCACACCACCGCGTACACCACGGTGAACGCCGCAGCCGCGAGCCCGCCGGAGACCAGCGACGGCAGCCCGTCGGCCAAACCGGCCACCAGCAGGCCGCCGACCACGGCCAGCGCGGTCGCCGCCAGCGCGGCCACCACCCGGGCCGCACCGAACTCCCAGGCCCGGAAGTCCTCCCAGTACAGCCAGGCGGGCAGGATGATCGCCAGCCAGCCGTTGGCCCGGCCGAAGTCGCCCGCGCCGACCGTGGCGAAGCCCCAGTCGAACAGCAGCAGGGCGAGCAGGCCGATCACCAGACCGGCGAGGCTCACCCCGAGCAGGTCGCCGAGCGCGACGACCCGCCCCTGGGCATCGCGCCGGGGAAACCCACCCTGGTCCGGCTCACTCGACTCGCTCATGACCTACGAGGGTACGGGCTGGTCAGGCCCAGACCTGCTGCGGCTCGGACCGGCGCTCGGCCAGCGACGGGGCGGCGTCGTACTCGCGGACGACCTCGTAGCGGGTGTTGCGCTCGACCGGACGGAAGCCGGCGTCCCAGATCAGGTGCAGCAGGTCGTCCCGGTGCATCGTGTTCGGGGTGCCGTACGAGTCGGCGTCATGGGTGATCTTGTATTCCACGACCGAGCCGTCCAGGTCGTCCACGCCGAAGTTCAGCGAGAGCTGGGCGACCGAGAGGCCGTGCATCACCCAGAAGTTCTTCACGTGCGGGACGTTGTCGAACAGCAGCCGGGAGACCGCGAAGGTCTTCAGCGACTCGGCCGGGGAGGCCATCGTGGTGCGGGCCTGGATCCGGTTGCGGACCTTGCCGTCCGCCGAGTCGACGAAGTCGTGCTGGTAGCGCAGCGGGATGAAGACCGCGAAGCCGCCGGTGGAGTCCTGAAGCTCGCGCAGCCGCAGCACGTGGTCGACCCGGTGCCGGGGCTCCTCGATGTGGCCGTACAGCATCGTCGCCGGGGTCTTCATGCCCTTCGAATGGGCCAGCGCGTGGATCCGCGACCAGTCCTCCCAGTGGCAGGCGTGGTCGACGATGTGCTGCCGGACCTCCCAGTCGAAGATCTCCGCGCCACCGCCGGTCAGCGACTCCAGGCCGGCGTCCATCAGCTCGTCGAGGATCTCGTCGGCGCTCAGGCCGCTGATCTTCTCGAACCACTGCACCTCGGTCGCGGTGAAGCACTTGAGCTTGACGTCCGGCAGCGCCGCCTTCAGCTCGCGCAGCACCTTCGGGTAGTAGCGCCAGGGCAGCGTCGGGTGCAGGCCGTTGACGATGTGCAGCTCGGTGAGCTGCTCGTCCTCCATCTCCTTGGCCTTGCGGACCGCCTCGTCGATGCGCATCGTGTACGCGTCCTTCTCGCCGGGCTTGCGCTGGAAGGAGCAGTACGCGCACGACGCCGAGCAGACGTTGGTGAGGTTGAGGTGCCGGTTGACGTTGAACATCACCCGGTCGCCGTTCAGCTCGGTGCGTCGGTGGTGGGCCAACCGGCCCAGCCAGGTCAGGTCGTCGCTGTCGTAGAGGGCGATCCCGTCCTCGCGGGTCAGCCGCTCCCCCGCGTACACCTTCGCTTCGAGCTCACGCTTGAGTCCGGCGTCCATCGAAAGCCACGTCCCTTCCACCTGCGGTCCCGTCGAGCCTACGTCGGGTCGCCGACCCGATGTCTGCCCGGTCGGGCACAGCGACGTACTTCACCGAACTCTCAGCCGGTCGTTACCCGCTACCGCATCGACATCGTTGCTCCGGTGCGGTAAGACAGGGTGGGGCGCGTTACACCGGGGGGCGCCGCCGCCGCCGCGCCGACCGAGCGCGGTCCAGTCACGCCGGACGGGGAGCGGAATGGTGCAGAGCCAGCAGAGCCGACGACGGCAACGACGGAGGCCCCCGCTGTTCTCTCCGGTGCTTCGGCCGATGCTCTGGTCCGCCCTGCTCAGCGCGGTCGCCACGGCCGCGCTCGTCACCCCCGCGTACGCCGAACCGCTGCCCAACGCCATCCCCGACACCGGGTCCCGCCCGGTCGCCGCCGGCGGAGTCCAGCTGCCCGGCCTGAACGGCCCCGGCGGGCTTCCCGGCAGCGGCATCCCCGGCACGCCGGTGACGCCGCTCGGCAACGGTCCGCTCGCCGCCGCGATCGGCGCCGCCGAGGCCCAGGTGGGGCTCCTCGGCGACCAACTACTCGGGTTGCGCCAGACCCGCACTGAGGCGGAGACCCAGCTCGCCACCGCCGACCGGGACCTCAAGGCCGCCCGGGACAGCCTGGCCAAGGCCCAGGAGGGCGCCGACACCGCCGCCGCCGGCGCGTTCAAGGCCGCCGCCGCGCTGCCGCCCGGCGAGTTCGCCCGGGACCTGCACGGCCTCAACATGCTCACGCAGATCACCCGGGGCGAGCAGGCCGACGGCGCCACCACCGCCGCCGCCGGCGAGCTGGCCCGGGCCCGCGTCGCCGAACAGGTCGCCTACCAGGCGTGGGTGGCCGCCGACACCCGGGTACGCGCCGTCCGGGAGCAGTTCGCCGCCGTGGAGAAGTCGCTCCGCGAGCAGGAGGCGAAGCTGCTCAAGCTGCGCAAGGACAACGCCGCGCAGCTCATCGAGCTGGAGCGCCAGCAGGAGGCGATCGAGCAGCAGCTCGGCGCGTCGTACGTCCAGGGGCAGAGCGCCAACGGCCTCACCGCCAGCCCGGTCGCGCTGGCCGCGGTGCGCTACGCCCTGGCCCAGCTCGGCGACCCGTACGTCTGGTCCGAGGAGGGCCCGGACGCCTTCGACTGCTCCGGCTTGATGTGGGCCGCCTACCGGTCGGCGGGCTACTACCAGCTCCCCCGGGTCTCCCGCGACCAGTACTACGCGACCCGGGGTCGGGCGGTGAGCCAGGGCGCCCTGCTCCCCGGCGACCTGCTCTTCTTCGCCTCCGGCAGTAGCTGGACGACGATCCACCACGTCGGGATGTACATCGGCGGAGGCAAGATGGTCCAGGCCCCGACCACCGGCCAGACGGTGAAGATCTCCACGGTCGGCTGGTCCCGGCTCTACGCCGCGACCCGGGTCGTCGGCGCGGTGCCGGCCACGACCACGCCGCCCACGCCGAAGCCGACGCCCACACCGAAGCCGACGAAGACGCCGAAGCCCACGCTCAGCCCCAAGCCGACGACGCCCCCGACGCCCAAGCCGACGACGCCGAAGCCGACGACCCCGTCCGCGACGCCGTCCAGCTCGTCGCCGAGCCCGTCCCACTCGCCGTCGCCGAGCCCGGCGGACACCCCGTCCCCGTCTCCGGTGCCGACCACCCAGTCCAGCAGCCTTGCGCCGAGCGACAGCGCCTCGCCGAAGGCGTCGACGACCGAGGCTGGCTGAGGCCAACCGTCCACTCCGGCTGTGCGGCCGGGCGGGAATGTGGCACCGTGACACCCAGACACTCCCGGCCCGGTGCCACGGGTACGGGTACGGGGGCGAGCGCGGGCACGGAGGACGACCATGGGCGAGCAAGAGGTTCCGGCGGAGACGGTCGGCCCCGGATCCGCGCCCGGCCCCGCCGACCGCGCGGCCGGCTCGCAGGACGCCAGGGCCGGTGCAGCCACAGGTGACGACCCGGCGGTGACACCCGGCCCCACCGGCGACCCGTCCGGGCCGACCGGCCGAGCGACCGTGCCGGCCGTGGCCGCGCGGGCCCGGGTGAGCGTCGCCACCGCCGCCGCCCCGCCGCATGGGGTGACGCTGCCGGCCGCCGCCGCGGGCGGCGGGACCACCTACCGCGCGGGTGCGCCCTCGGCCGGCGCCGTCCCCGTGCCGGCGCAGGGCCAGCCCCCGGCGCCGCCCCTGGACCAGCACCGCCCCGCCGCGCCGGCCGCTTCGTCGTCCTGGTCGGGTACCGCCACGGCCGAACGCCGCACCACCGCGCCCGCGACGGGTGACGGAGGTCCGGTCCCGACGCCCCCCGACGGGGGACCGGCAGCCCCCGCCGGCAACCCCGCCATGGGTGGCGATGATCTCTCCGGCGCCGCCCCGGCCGCCCGGCCGGCGTCTGCCGTACCGGCCCAGCGCAGCGGCGACGCCCCGCCCGCCTCCGCCCGGGCCAGCGCCTCGGTGCCCGGCCTGAACCGGATCTCCGCGCGCGAGATGGCCGCCGGGGCGCCCGGGGCGGCGGGGAACGCCGGTTCCCCGAGTTCCGGCGGGACGGTGCACGGCAGCGCCAAGGTGTACCGGTCGGCCCCGGTGAGCCCCGAGCCGCCCGAGCCGGCGCGGCCCCCGGAGCCGGCCGAGCCGCCGACGCCGCCCGTCCCGGCACCGGAGCCCGCCCCGGTGCCCGTGCCACCCGGGCCCGAGCCGACCCCGCCGTCGCCGGTCCCCGGCCCCACCCCGCCGTCGCCGAACCCCCCGGTTCCCGAGCCGACGCCGCCGGGCCCGGGACCGATCCCGCCAGGTCCGGGACCGATCCCGCCGCCCGGTCCGGGACCGATCCCGCCGCCCGGTCCGGGACCGGTACCGCCCGTGCCCGGGCCGCCACCACCGCCGCCACCGCCCCCCGGTCCGATGCCCGCGCCGCCGTTCCCGCCGCCGCCGCTGACCGCGTCCGCGACGGCAGCGTCGGTGCAGTTCCTCCCGGGCCGGCCGGCCTCCGCCCCGCCGGCTCCGAACGCCGGCTCGGGGTGGCCGGCGCCCACGCTGGGTACCCCGGGCCCCACCGCAGGCGGGCCACCGCCCGCAAGCCGGCCGTCGTCCGCCCCGCCGGCCTCCGCGCCGCCCGCGAGCCGGTCGGTGTCCGCCCCGCCGGCCTCCGCGCCGCCGGTGTCCGGCGCGCCGTCGGGCCGGGCGGCGGGCCGCGCCGTGCCGGCGTTCCCGACCGAGCCCTCGTCGCCGCCGGCCGCCACGCCACCGCTGGTGGTCCCGGCTCCCGCGCTGCCGGCCTGGCCACCGCCCGAGCCGAGTTCCCACCGCGACGGCCCCACCGGCCACCCGACCCCGTCGGCTCCGGCGGCACCGGGCCGGCCGGTCGCCGGCGTACCCGCTCCGGCCGCCGACCGACCGGCCCCCGGCCTGTACGGCGCCGCCCCGACCACCGCCTGGGCGGCGACGCCGTCGAGCGGGGTGCCGGGCGGCAGGGTCCCGGCCGGGACTTTCGGCCGGCCTGATCCGGCGACCACCGACCTGGCCGGCACCGCGTACGGCACCGACGGGCCGGGGTTCGCCACGGTCGCGCTGCCGACGGGGGGCACGCTGGACAACTCGGGCTCCCTGACCGGGCACATCCTCGCCCAGGGCTGGGCCGACGCCCCGACGCCCAAGTCGAGCACCGCCAAGGTCGTGGTCGTCCTGGCGGTGTCGCTCGGCCTGCTCGTCGCGATCGGCGTCCTGCTCGTCCTGGTCGCCGGCGACGCGATGGACGGGTTGGTGGGGGGTCTGCTCGACAAGTGACGCCACGGGCAATGGTGAGCCCGCCCACTACCGCCTCGCGGCGGTGGCGGGTTTGCCGGGCCGCCGTACACTTGTCGTGATCACTGACCTGGCGCGCACGAGGCGCGCCCATGGGCGATCTTGCGGGCGATTCGGCGGCGTTCAGCTGCGGCAGGCCATCGCGAAGATGCGCCCCGCTCGAAAGGCATTTCTTGACCACCTTTGCTGACCCCAGCACGTTCCCGTCCGCCTTCGACGCCCCGGCGGGACAGACCCCTCCGGCCGGCACCGGTGACGCCGCCGTCGCCACCGCCCCCGGCGAGCCCGCCCCGGCCGCCGACCTCGACGCCGGCGCGGCCGTGGCCGCCGAGGTCGACGCCACGCCGCAGCCCGAGGTCGACTTCGCCGCCCTCGGGCTGCCCCAGGCGCTCGTCCGGGCGCTCGACCGGCAGGGCATCACCACGCCGTTCCCGATCCAGCGGGCCACCGTCCCCGACGCCCTCGCCGGCCGGGACGTCCTCGGCCGGGGCCAGACCGGCTCCGGCAAGACCCTCGCCTTCGGCCTGCCGCTGATCGCCCGGCTCGCCGAGCGCAACCGGGCCCGTCCGCTGCACCCGCGAGCCCTGGTGCTGGTCCCCACCCGGGAGCTGGCCATGCAGGTGAACGACGCGCTCGTGCCGCTCGGCAAGGCGGTCGGGATCTTCCTCAAGACCGCCGTCGGCGGCGTGCCGTACGACCGGCAGATCGACGCGCTCCGCCGCGGGGTGGAGATCGTGGTGGCCACCCCCGGACGGCTGGGCGACCTGATCAACCGGGGCGTCTGCGTCCTGGACGACGTCGAGGTGACCGTGCTCGACGAGGCCGACCAGATGGCCGACATGGGCTTCCTGCCCGAGGTCACCGAGCTGCTGGCGAAGACTCCTGCGGGCGCCCAGCGGCTGCTCTTCTCGGCCACCCTGGACGGTGACGTCGACTCCCTGGTCAAGCGGTTCATGACCGACCCGGTCACCCACTCGACCGCCCCGGCCACCGCCGCGGTGTCCACCATGGACCACCACCTGCTGCTGATCCCGCCGCACGAGAAGTTCGCCGTGGCGGCCTCGATCGCGGCCCGGTCCGGCCGGACCATGCTCTTCGCCCGGACCCAGCTCGGCGTGGACCGGCTGGTCGAGCAGCTCGCCGCCGTCGGCGTACGGGCCGGCGGGCTGCACGGTGGGAAGACCCAGAGCATGCGGACCCGTACCCTCGCCGAGTTCCGCGAGGGCCGGATGGACGTGCTGGTCGCCACCGACGTGGCGGCCCGGGGCATCCACGTCGACGGGGTGTCCCTGGTGCTGCACGTGGACCCGCCGAAGGACCCGAAGGACTACCTGCACCGCGCGGGGCGTACCGCCCGGGCCGGCGAGTCCGGCGCGGTGGCCACCCTGGTGCTGCCGAAGCAGCGCCGGACCACCCTGGCGATGCTGGACAAGGCCGGGGTCGAGCCGACGGAGACCCGGGTCCGGGCCGGCGACCCGGCCCTGGTTGAGTTGATCGGTGCCCGTGAGCCCAGCGGCGTACCGGTCCGCGACGAGCCGGCGGCGACCCGGCGGCACGGGGACCGCCCGTCCGGACCGCGCCGGTTCGAGGACCGGGGCGGCCGGGGCGACCGCCGCTACGGGGACCGCCCCACCGGGGAGCGGCGCTTCGCCGACCGGCCCGCCGGCGAACGGCGCTTCGCCGACCGGCCCACGGGGGAGCGCCGGTTCGACGACCGGGGGGAGCGGCGGTTCACCGACCGCCCGACCGGTGAGCGGACCGGCGGCGAGCGGCGCTTCGGCGACCGCCCCGGCACCGAGCGCTCCGGCGACCGGACCGGCGGGGAACGGCGCTTCGGCGACCGGCCCACCGGCGACCGGCGGTTCGGCGACCGGGACGCGCGGCCCGAGCGACGGCTCGACGACCGGGCGGCCGGCGACCGGCGCTTCGACGACCGGGGCGAGCGGCGGTTCGGGGACCGGCCGCACGGCGAACGCCGCTTCCCGGAGCGGAGCGAGCGCGGCGGGGACCCGCGCACCGGCGACCGGCGGGGCGGCTTCCGGCCCGAGGGACGCGGACGGGACGACCGGCCGCGCGACGACCGGCGCGGGTTCGGCGGACGGCCGCCGGCGCGTACCCACTGATCTGACGACGACCGGAACGCCGTCGCGGAGCCCACGCTCCGCGGCGGCGTTTCCGCATGCGCTGCCGGCGCCTGCGCGGTGGCGTAACGTCCGGTTCATGCCGACCATGCCGAAGTCGCTGTTCTGGGCCCGGACGGACACCGCCGGTGCCGAGCACGCCGTGCTGGACGACCGGGACGGGCTGACCGCGCGCGGCGTCGCGGTGGCCGTCGACCCGATCGCCTGCACCTGCCGGTACCAGTTGACCACCGGTCCGGACTGGACGGTCCGCCGGCTGGCGGTCGAGGCGGAGGGAGCGGGCTGGCAGCGGAGCGTACGGCTGGAGCCGGCCGGTGACCGGTGGCGGGTGACCACCTCCGAGCAGGGCGACCTGGACGCCGCGCTGCGGGCCGCCGGGCGTCCCCCGGCCGGGCTGCCGGGCACCGACGACCCGGACCGGCTGGCCCACGCGGTCGACGTCGACCTCGGCGGGTCGCCGCTGTTCAACACCCTCCCGGTACGCCGGCTGCGGCTGGCCTCCGCGGCGCCGGACACCGCGCACCGGATCACCGTGGCGTGGGTGCTGGTGCCCAGCCTGACGGTGGTCCCCGCCGAGCAGGTCTACACGGCGCTCGGCGCGGGCCGGGTCCGGTTCACCAGCGGCACCTTCACCGCCGATCTGGACGTCGACCCGGACGGCTGGGTGCTGCGCTATCCGGGCCTCGCGGAACGCGTCCCTGAGCGCTGACGCGCGCGTCGGAGTCTCCCGTCCCCGACCCGGCGGCCGATCGCCCGCGTGCGGAGGGTCACCCCGCCGCTGCGGGCGTCGACGGGCGTTCCGTCACCCGGGCCAGGCGCCGGTGGTGAGGAAGCGTTCGAGGGTGGCCAGGTGCGGGGCGAGGTCGAGGCCCTGCCCGGCCACCCAGTCGTCGGCGTAGTACGTGTCGGCGTACCGGTCTCCGGGGTCGCAGATCAGGGTGACCACCGATCCGGTGCGTCCCTCGGCGAGCATGCCGGCGATCAGGCCGAACGCGCCCCAGAGGTTGGTGCCGGTGGAGCCACCCACCCGCCGGCCGAGCAGGGCCGAGCCGGCCCGCATGGCGGCCAGGGAGGCGGCGTCGGGCACCTGGACCATCCGGTCCACCACGGCGGGCAGGAACGACGCCTCGACGCTGGGCCGGCCGATGCCCTCGATCCGGGAGCCCCGGCCGGTACGCACCGACCAGTCGGCCGCCTGCCAGGCCGGGTAGAACGCCGAGTTCTCCGGGTCGACCACGCACAGCTTGGTGGGCAGCCGACGGTACCGGGTGTAGCGGCCGATGGTGGCGCTGGTGCCGCCGGTCCCGGCCCCGACCACGATCCAGGCCGGCACGGGGTGCCGCTCCAGCGCGAGCTGCGCGTAGATCGACTCGGCGATGTTGTTGTTGCCCCGCCAGTCGGTGGCCCGCTCGGCGTAGGTGAACTGGTCCATGAAGTGGCCGCCGGAGTCCTCGGCCAGCCAGCGCGCCTCGACCACCACCTTGGCCGGGTCGTCGACCAGGTGGCAGCGCCCGCCCTGGAACTCGATCTGAAAGATCTTCTCGTGCGAGGTGGACGCCGGCATCACGGCGATGAACGGCAGCCCCAGCATCCGGGCGAAGTACGCCTCGGAGACCGCGGTCGAGCCGGAGGACGCCTCGACGACGGTCGTCCCCGGGCCGATCCAGCCGTTGCACAGCCCGTACAGGAAGAGCGAGCGGGCCAGCCGGTGCTTGAGCGAGCCGGTCGGGTGCACCGACTCGTCCTTGAGGTAGAGGTCGAGGCCCCACTCGCGGGGCAGCGGGAACGGCAGCAGGTGGGTGTCGGCGGACCGGTTGGCGTCGGCCTCGACCGTGGCGATCGCCTCGGTCACCCACGTCCGGCTGGCCTCGTCGCACCGGTCGAGATGAGTCATGTTCGAAAACGTAGCAAGCCGGGTCAGACCTGATCGGGACCGGCCCGGCGGCGCTGCCGCCGTCGCGCCGAGGGCGTTCACCTCGATGATCCGCGCGCCAGCGCCCGCCGACGCCCGTCCCCGGTCAGGCGGCGGGCGGTCCGATCGGCTGGGGGCGGTTCTCCCACTTCGTCGACAGGGCGATCCCGGTGCGGGTGGAGGCCACCCCGGGGGTCCGGTTCAGCCGCACGATGAGCTGCTCCAGCTCGGCGATGGTGCCGACCCTGGCCTTGAGCAGAAACGACTCGACGCCCGCCATGAAGTAGCAGGACTCGATCTCGGGCATCCGCCGGAACGCCTCCAGCACGTCGTCGGTGTCCCCGCCGGAGTCCTCGACGATCCCGATCAGCGCGGTCACGCCGAGGCCGATCGACTCGGGCTCCACCTCCGCCCGGTACGCCCGGATCACCCCGCCGGACTCCAGTTTGCCGACCCGTTCGTGCACGGCCGGGGCGGAGAGGCCGACCTGGCGGGCCAGTTCGGCGTACGAGAGTCGGGCGTTGCCCTGGAGCAGCGCGACGAGGCTCCGGTCGATGGCGTCCACGGACTGTGACCCTAGTCGTTCGGGCGTAACGTCCGGCGCTCGGCATACGTTGCACATGACAGCAGGTGAGTGTTCGCAGACCTTCGGTCAAGGGAGAACCGCGCCGGTAACATTTACTAACTTCCCACTCAGTGCTTTTTTCGCGTTTGGCGGACAGGCCAGGTCGCTGGTGCTGTAATTGCCATACGTCCCTCATGACGGCTCTGGGCTCGCACCGGCCGGGGGCAGTGTGTTCAGCCGGGGGCTTCGTCGACGCGAGGAGGGGGCTGTGGACACTGGAGATCGCCTGCTGACACCGGGTGAGGTTGCCGCGCTGTTTCGGGTTGACCCGAAGACGGTGACGCGATGGGCGGCGGCCGGCCGGATAGGCAGCATCCGGACTCCAGGCGGGCATCGCCGGTTTCGGGAATCCGAGGTGCGGGCCCTGCTGGAAGGGGAGGGCATGCTGGACGAGGCGGACGACATGGGCAAGGCCCGCAATGTCGGTCCCGCGGCATCGACCGGCCCCGGCCCGGCCAACGCCGGGATGTACTGACCAGGTGCACTGACGGGGCACGCGGACCGGCCCGCCCGGTCCGCGTCCCGACGCCGCCCGCGCTCAGCCGCGGCCGGCAGCCAGCCCCTCCGGGTCGCCGGTACGGCCGGTGCCCAGCTCGCCGGACCAGCGACGGAACAGCGTGTGCGGTACGCCCAGGGCGTCGAGCACCTTCCCCGCCACGAAGTCGACGAGTTGCTGCGCCGAGGCGGACGCGCCGGCACCGTAGAAGCCCGGGCTGGCGGGCAGCACCACCGCCCCGGCGTCGTGCAGGGCGATCAGGTGCTCCAGGTGGCTACGGGTCACCGGCGTCTCGCGGGGCACCACCACCAGCGGCCGGCGCTCCTTGAGGTTGACCTCCGCGGCCCGCTGCAACAGGTCCTTGGACAGCCCGATCGCGATTCCGGCGCAGGCGGCCGTGCTGGCCGGCACGACCGCCATGCCGCGTACCCGGTAGGAGCCGCTGCTGGGGCCGGCGGCAAGATCACCGGCGGGCCAGTGCCGCACGTCGGCGTCGCCCAGGTCCCGGCCGAGCCAGGCCGCGAGGTCCTCGGCCCAGTGCCCGTCGCGGAAGGACCGCCCGGTCTCGTCGAGGATGGTCAGCCGCGCGGCGCGGGACACGATCAGGTCCACCGGTTCGCCGGCGTCCAGCAGCCCGCTCAGAACCGCGGCGGCGTACGGCGTGCCCGACGCACCGGAGACCCCCACCACCCATGGCTCACGCATACCGTCCAGCCTGCCTGGTCACGCCGGGCGGCCGTCGGCCACCCCCTCGGGTCCGCCGGGCCGGCCCCCCGCCCACGGTACCGACCTGCCATGCTGCCGTGGGCGCGATCCCACGCCCCTGGGAGGAGTCGATGATGACCGGCGACATCCTCTGGTCGCTGCGCTCCGACTGCCCCATCCCGCCGAGGCTGTCGCCGCACGCCGAGCGGGTGCAGCGGTGGCTCGACGACCGGCTGCCCGGCCTTGGCCTGCCGCTGGACGGCCCGGCGCTGGACCGGCTGTCCCGCGCGGGTTTCGCCCGCTACGCCGGCCGGCTCTACCCGCAGGCCACCGAGGCCGACCTGCGGGTGGTGACCGCCCTGTTCACCTGGTTCTTCCTGGTCGACGACGCCTGCGACGGCCCGCACCGGCTGACCCCGCAGCAGATCCGGGCGCTGCGCGACGGAACGCTGTGGCTGCTGCGGGAGGGCCACCGGGCCCGCCATCCGGGGCTCACCGGCCCGCTGCGCCGGCTGCTGGTGCGGGCCTGGCGGGAGCCGCGCCGCCGGATGCCCGCCCGCTGGCGGCTGCGGTTCGCCGACGCGGTCGGCCACCACCTGCACGGAACCTGGCAGGAGGCGGTGGAGCAGGCCGCCGGTCGGCCGCCGGACGTGGCCCGGTACGTCGAGCTGCGCCGGGCCACCTCGGCGGCGTACGTGTCGTACCCGTTGATCGAGTTCGTCACCGGCCGGCCGCTGCCCGACGCGGTGTACCACCACCCGCTGCTGCGCGAGATCGCCGATCTCGGCAACGACCTGCTCTCCTGGTACAACGACATCGCCTCGCTGGAGCGGGACCGGGCCGCCTCCGGCGGGCACAACCTGGTGCTCGCGCTGGCCGCCGAGCGGGGCGTCCCGATCGCCGCCGCGGTCGACCTGACCGCCGAGCGCTGGCGGGCGGCGATGCGCCGCTTCGTCGAACTCCGCGCGGCCGTGCCGTCGTTCGGCCCGACGCTGGACGAGGCCGTCACCGACCACCTCGACGGGGTCGCCGACGCCGTCCGGGGCACCGTCGAGTGGACCCTGGAGAGCGCCCGCTACCTCACCCCGGCCGACCGGGACTGACCTTCGGTCAGGGGCGCAGGCCGAGCCGGACCACCAGGTCCAGCAGGGCGAACACGAACAGCGCGATGCCGACGAACCCGTTCGCGGTGAAGAAGGCCCGGTTGACCTTGCTCAGGTCGGTCGGCGACACCACCAGGTGCTGGTAGCCGAACGCGACGGCGGTCAGCGCCAGCCCGATCCACCAGAGCCAGCCGAACCCGACCAGCGCCCCGAACCAGATGAACGCCGCGAACGTCACCACGTGCGCGACGGTGGAGGCGTGCAGGGCGAAGCGCAGCCCGTACCGGGCGGGAACGCTGTGCACGCCGATCGTCCGGTCCACCTCGGCGTCCTGGCAGGCGTAGATCAGGTCGAACCCGCCGATCCACAGGCCCACCGCCACGCCGAGCAGCCAGGCCGGCCACGAGCCGGCGAAGGTGCCGGTGACCGCGAGCCAGGCGCCGACCGGGCCGACCGCCTGGGCGACCGCGAGGATCGCGTGCGGCCAGTTGGTGAACCGCTTGCCGTACGGGTAGACGACCAGCGGGACCACGGCGAGCGGCGCGAGCGCCAGGCAGAGCGGGTTGAGCAGGGCGGCGGCGGCGAGGAAGACCACCAGCGCGACGGTCGCGCCGGTCCAGGCCGTCCGCAGGCTCACCGCCCCGGTGACCAGCTCCCGGGCGGCCGTACGCGGGTTCCGCGCGTCGATCCGCCGGTCGAGGATCCGGTTGGCGGCCATCGCGAACGTCCGCGCCCCGACCATCGCCACGGTGATCAGCAGCAGGTCGAGCCAGCGCACCCGCCCGCCGTGGACCTGCATCGCGGTCAGCGCCGACAGGTACGCGAACGGCAGTGCGAAGACGGAGTGCTCGATCGCGACGAGCCTGAGGAACGACTTGACCCGGCCGGGACGCTCGACGGGCTCCGTGACGGCGGCGGTCATCAGATCCCGTACTCCTTCCAGCGCTTGTCGACCAGGGACACGACCTCGGGGGCCATGCTCATCTCCTCCGGCCAGCCCCGGGTGTAGCCCTCGGTGGGCAGCTTCCGGGTGGCGTCGACGCCCACCTTCCCGCCCCAGAACTGCTGGTACGAGGCGTGGTCGAGGTGGTCGACGGGACCCTCGGTGAGCAGCAGGTCCCGGGCGTAGTCGACGTTGCCGAAGGCCCGGAACGCGACCTCGTTGTAGTCGTGCACGTCGCAGTCCTCGTCGACGATCACGATCAGCTTGGTCAGCGACATCAGGTGGGCGCCCCAGATCGCGTTCATCACCTTCTGGGCGTGCTTGGGGTAGCGCTTGCGGATCGACACGATCGCGCAGTTGTGGAAGACCCCGGCGGCCGGCAGGTCGTAGTCGACGATGTCGGGGATCAGCAGCTTGAGCAGCGGCTGGAAGATCCGCTCGGTGGCCTTGCCGAGGCCGTGGTCCTCCTGCGGCGGCTTGGAGGTGACGATCGAGTGGTAGACGGCGTCGCGCTGCATGGTCATCGTCTCGATGTGCAGCACCGGGAACGGCTCGACCGGGGTGTAGAAGCCGGTGTGGTCGCCGAACGGCCCCTCGGGCAGCCGCTCGCCGGGCTCCAGGTACCCCTCCAGCACGATCTGGGCGTGCGCCGGGACCTGGAGCGGGACGGTGAGGCAGTCGACCATCTCGACCCGCTCGCCGCGCAGGAACCCGGCGAACAGGTATTCGTCGATGTCGCCGGGCAGCGGCGCGCTGGCCGCGTACGAGACCACCGGGTCGCAGCCGATCGCGACCGCGACGGGCAGGCGCTGGCCGAGCCGCTCGGCGACCGCGTGGTGGGCGGTGGAGTCCTTGTGGATCTGCCAGTGCATGCCGAGGGTGTTGCGGGAGTGCTGCTGGAGCCGGTAGAGGCCGAGGTTGCGCTTGCCGGTCTCCGGGTGCTTGGTGTGGGTCAGCCCGTAGTTGTGGAAGATGCCGCCGTCACCCGGCCAGACCTGGAGGCCGGGCAGCCGGTTCAGGTCGACGTCGTCGCCGGAGTACACCACCTGCTGGCAGGGGGCGGTCTTCACCTTGCGCGGCGGCAGCGACTTGAGCTGCATGACCTTGCCCATGCCCTCGCGGATGCCGGACCAGCCGACCGGCAGCTCCGGCTTGATCAGGTCGCCGATCCGCGCGCCGATCTCGTCGAGGGACTCGACGCCGAGCGCCATCGCCATCCGCTTCTCGGTGCCGAACAGGTTGATCGCCACCGGCAGTTCACCCCGGGTCGGCCGCTCGAAGAGCAGCGCGGGGCCGCCGGCCCGCACGGTCCGGGTGACGATCTCGCTGATCTCCAGCGTCGGATCGACCGGGACGCTGACCCGGCGCAGCTCCCCCGCCCGCTCCAGGGCCGCGAGGAAGTCCTTCAGATCGGTGTACGGGAAGCCACGAGCCGCCATGACAGCCAGTCTCCCGCACCGGCCACCAGGTCGACCAAGCCGGGTGGTGTGACGCCCGCGATCCCGCGCGCCAACATGATCAACTCAACGTGCGGCACATGATCAACTCGACCTGCGGCATGTGATCGACTCGATGTGCGGCATGTTGCGGTGTCCGGACGACGGGATGCCGCGACATGCTGCATGCCGAGTCGATCACCCGCCGCACGCCGGGTCAGTGGCTATGGGCCAGCTCGACGAAGGCCCGCTGGGCGGTGAGCCCGAGGTCGAGCCATCCCCACCACCCTCTCCCCCTCCCAAACGTCAACGTCCCTCCACCAACCTGACCCCCACTCCCAACCGCACGGTAGGCTCCCAGTAACCCTCTGTCAGCAGCCCCGCCCCGCCGGGCACGGGGGCGGGCACCGGTGGGGGTGGGAGTTCAGGGGTCTGGTGGGAGGGGATCAGGTGGGTGGGGGACGGGTGCCGAAGGGGTTCAGCGAGCGGCGGGTGCGGGTCGGCGAGGTGATGATCAACCATGTCCGGGGTGGGCAGGGGCCGCCCCTGGTGCTGCTACACGGCTACCCGGAGTCCTGGTACATGTGGCGGGCCCTGTTGCCCAAGCTGGCCCGGCACTTCGACGTGGTCGCTCCCGACCTGCGCGGTTTCGGCGACAGCGACGCCCCGGCCGCCGGGTACGACAAGAAGACCCTCGCCGCCGACCTGCACGGGCTGCTCGACGAGCTGGGCGTGACCGGCGACATCCGGCTGGTCGGCCACGACGTCGGCACGATGGTCGCCTACGCGTACGCCGCCGCTCACCCGGACCGGGTGAGCCGGCTGGTGCTCAGCGAGGCACCGATCCCCGACGAGAGCGTCTACGCGTTCCCCGCGCTGACCCCGGCCGGCCCTGGGGTGTGGAACTTCGGCTTCTTCAGCCTCGTCAACGGGCTGCCCGAGCAGCTCGTCAGCGGCCGGGAGACGCTCTGGGTGGACCGGTTCACCGACTCGATGATGGTCCGCAAGGGCAGCATCGGCCCCGACGACGTCGAGGAGTACGCCCGGCACCTGCGGGACGAGGCGCACCTGCGGGCGAGCTTCGCGTACTTCCGCGCCTTCGGTCAGGACATCACCGACAACGCCGCGTACCGGGCTACGCCGCTACCCATGCCGGTGCTGGCCGTCGGCGGCCGGGCCAGCCTCGGCGACCAGGTGGCCGACCAGGTCCGCCGGTACGCCACGACGGTCCGTGGCGAGGTGATCGAGGACTGCGGCCACTGGTTGTACGAGGAGCGACCGGAGGAACTCCTCGCCCTGCTGCTGGACTTCCTCCGCCCGGCCTGACCCGGGCACCGAGGAGGGCCGCCTCGGCTCGGGCCCACTCGCCGATCGGGCCGCTGGGCGCACCCGGGGAGGCCCCGGGCACCCCGGAGGAGGCCCCGGGCGCGCCCCGAGGTCGGGCGGCGGCGGTTCAGCCGCTGGCCGCCACCGGGGTGGGCGTCCAGGCGTGGTCGGCGAGTTGGGGATCGAGCGGGGCACCGGTGAGCCGGTTGGCGAAGGTGGAGATGGTGTACGTGCCGACGCCGAGGACCACGTCGAGGGCCTGCCCGGGGCGGTAGCCGGTGGCGAGGAAGGCGCGCAGCACGTCGTCCGGGACCGCGCCCCGGTGCTCCAGCACGGCCAGGGTGAACAGCCGAAGCGCCTCCAGCCGCGCCTCGGCCAGCGGCGCGCCGGAGCGCAGCGCACCGATCAGCGCCGGGTCGGCAGCCAGCCCGGTCAGCGTGCCGGTGTGCAGCGCCACGCAGACGTGGCACTCGTTGTGGGTGGCGATCGTCAGCACGACGACCTCCCGCTCCAACGGGTCGAGGTCGCTCTGCTCGAAGATCCCGTTGACGGTGAGGAAGCCCTTGAGCAGGTGCGGCGACTCGGCCATCAGGGCGACCGGAGCCGGAAGGTAGCCGAACTTCCGTCGCACCCCCTCGATGGTCGGCCGGGCGGCGGCGGGCGCGGTTTCGGGGGTGTGGGCGGTGAAGACGCGGTCGGGCACGGTGACCTGCTCTCGGGTAGGGGTGAGGGACCGCCGTGACGTACGATAGTCAACGTGGTTGTCCAGATAGTAAACGTGGTTGTCGAACGTGGCAACGGCTGACCCCGGGCGGCCCGGCTTCGCGCTGCCCCTGCTGCTGCTGGCCGGCTTCCGTACCCTCATCGACGACCTGCACGCGGAGCTGGCCGCGCAGGGCCACCCGGAGCTACGGCCGCTGCACGGCTTCGTCCTCCAGGCGGTCGGGGTGGAGGGCACCACCGCGACCGAGCTGGGTCAGCGCCTCGGCGTCTCCAAGCAGGCTGCCGGCAAGACGGTCGACCGGCTGGTCGCCCTCGGCTACCTGGAACGCGCCGACGACCCGCGCGACGCCCGGCGCAGGCTGGTCCGGATGACCGCTCGGGGCCGCGACGGCCTGACCCGCTCGGCGGTGGTCTTCGACACGCTGCGCGACCGCTGGGCGACCACCCTCGGCCCCGAGCGGGTCGCGGCGATCGAGGACGACCTGCGCACGGTCGCCGCCGCCGACCTCTTCCGCCTAGACGTCCCGGGCTGGTTCGGCACCTGACCGCTCCCGCGCCGGGCACCGAGAAACACCCGCAGGGGGCACGATGGCAGCATGAGTGACGCGTACGTGTCCGGAGACCCGGACGGCCTCTCCCCCCTGCTGGTCCGGATCCGCGACGCGGTGGCCCGGGAACTGCACGCCCAGCTCACCATGCGCGCCGAGCGGATCGAGCTGCCCGACGTGCCGGAGGTGGCCTACCAGTTCACCCGGCAGGTGGACCGGGTGCTCACCGCGACGAGGGCCGCCCGGCCCTGACCGGCGGGACGGCGGTCACCCCGGGCCCGAGGGTCGGTCAGCTCACCCCGGCGTAGGAGTGCAGGCCGGTGAAGAAGAAGTTCACCCCGAACAGGTTCATCAGCATGGTGAGGAAGCCGAGGATGGCGATCCACGTCGCCACGTTCCGCTTGACGCTCGGAGTGGCCCGGGCGTGCAGGTAGCCCGCGTACACCACCCAGGAGATGAACGCCCAGGTCTCCTTCGGGTCCCAGCCCCACGGCCGGCCCCACGCGGCCTCCGCCCAGATCGCGCCGGCGATCACCGCGAAGGTGAAGATCGGGAACGAGAAGGCGTGCAGCACGAAGGTCAGCCGCTCCAGGCCGTCCGCCGCCGGCAGCCGCTTCGCCAGGGTGTACGGGAAGCTGCGCCTGCCCCGCTCGTACCCGTTGCGCATCAGGAACGCGATCGCCGGCACCGCGCCGAGCAGGAAGATGCTGGACGAGAAGCTGATCGTCGACACGTGCACGATGTACCAGGCCGACTGCAGCGCCGGCATCAACGGCACGACCTCGACGTACAGCTTCAGCTCGGCGAACGCCAGCAGCAGCACCATCACCAGGGTGAGGAACAGCCCGAGGCGGCGCAGCGAGGGGCGCTTCCAGAGCACGGCGAGCCACGCCGCTGCGCTGACCCACGAGACCGTCAGCACGAACTCGTACATGTTGCCCCAGGGCATCCGGTCGGCGGCGATGCCGCGGGTGACCGTGGCCGCGAGGTGCAGCGCGGCGGCGAGCGCGGTGATCCAGACCGCGACGCGGCCGGCCAGCCGGGCCTGCTGCGCCGAGCGGCCGAGCCGGGCCGGCGGATCGGCCGGGGCGGCGGGCACGTCGACCGGGCCGCCGGCCCCGCCGACCCCCGCGCCGACCAGTTCGCGCTTGGCTGCGGCGGCCGGGGCGACGGCCCGGGCGTTGCCCAGGGCGTACTCGACGGCGTGGCAGATCATCGCGACCAGGTACGCCAGGATCGCGAACGTGACCAGTTGGTCGGAGAGTGCGGACATCACTCGGCTCCTTCTCGCGTCCCGGCCGGACCGCGTGCGTCGCGACCCCCGCCGGCCCGCTCGTCCGGCTCCCCGCCGCCGCTGACGGCGGCGACGAGCTGCGCGAACTCGTCGGCGAACCCCGGATAGTCGGTGCGCGGCAGGCCACCGGCCTCCACCAAGCTACTACCGCCCGTCGGAGATCCTCCGGCGGGGTCGTCGGTAGAGGTCGGGGCGGCATCGCCGGCCGGGTTCGCGGCCGGCGTCACCCGGAACCAGACCCGGCGGCGCTTGCCGAACAGGGCGCCCATCAGGCCGACCAGCAAGACCGCCGAGCTGCCGAGCAGCAGCGTGGAGCCGGGGTCGTAGCGCACCGACAGGGTGATGTACGGCTTCGTGCCGACGAACTCCAGCACGCTGCCGTCGTCCAGCGTCCACTTCTCGCCGACGGCGAGCTTCTTGTCGCCGACCTGCTTGAGCTTGCCGTTGGTGACCTGGCGCTGGTCGAGCTGGTACACCGAGCCGGGGATGCCGGCGTCCATGCCCAGGTTCCCCCGGTACGCGACGAGCACCACGGCCGGGTTGCGCTCGGTCGGAAACTCCGACCGGTTGAACGGGCCCTGCTGCGGCGCGGTGGGCAGGTACAGCCCCTCGAAGGCGACCTGGAGGTTCGAGTCCCGCTTGCCGGTCTTCGGGTCGACGTTGACGTCCGGGAACGCGGCCACGCCCTCGCTGGTGAGGGTGGCGTCCCCGCTGGTCAGGAAGGGAAAGTTGCTGGTCTGGGTCTTGCCGTACCGGTCGGTGTAGCGCAGCACCGGGGCGTAGCCGTGGCCGAGCAGGTAGACATTGGCGGCACCGAGGCGCAGCGGGGAGTTGACCGAGAAGGTCTCGGTGCGGGTGGCCCGGCCGGCCTGCTCCACGTCGACCGTGGCCCGGTAGAACTCCGGCTGGCCCGACTCCAGGAACCGCGCGTCGAAGTTCTTAAGGGTCAGACAGAACGGCGGCAGGTCGGCGCTGTCCACCTGGGGGCCGAGCTTCGCCTCGGCGTACTGCTGCCGGGTGTTGCAGAACCCGTCCTCCCCGGCCACCAGCAGCTTGTTGCCGTGCCAGCCGTACCAGGAGCCGAGGGCCACCCCGATCAGCACGGCGATCAGCGAGGTGTGGAACAGCAGGTTGCCGGTCTCCTTGAGGTATCCCTTCTCGGCGGAGACCTCGGTTCCGCGTACCACCACCCGCCAGCGCCGTCGGCGCAGCTCGGTGGCGACGGCCTCGGCGTCGGTGGCGACGCCGGTCAGGACAGCGTGCTGGGGCAGCCGCTCCAGCCGCCTCGGCGCGGCCGGCGGCTTCGCGCGCAGCGCGCGCGCGTGGTCGCGCAGCCGGGGCACGATGCAGCCGATCAGCGAGGTGAACAGCAGCAGGTAGATGGCGGAGAACCAGACCGACCCGAACACCTCGAACGCGCCGATCCGGTCCAGCCTGGGGGCCAGCTCCGGGTGGTCGACGAAGTACTGGTTGACCTTCTCCAGGTTCACCCCGCGCTGCGGCAGCACCGAGCCGGGGATGGCTGCGACGGCGAGCAGGAAGAGCAGGATCAGCGCCGTACGCATGCTGGTGAGCTGCCGCCACGAGTTGCGCAGCAGGGCCAGCGCGCGGTTGGGCCGGCGGCGGGGCGCCTCGGGATCGGCCCGGTCCGCCACGATCGTCATCAGATGCTCACCTCGCCCACGCCGAACGTCGTCTGCAACCAGATGACGAAGTTGGTCCACCCGCCGGTGACCAGCGCGAGGCCGATCAGCACCAGCAGGACGCCGCCGACCCGGGTGACCCAGCGGCTGTTGCGCCGGACGGCGCGGAACACCCCGAGCAGGCGGTGGAAGCCCAGCCCGAAGGCGACGAACGGAATCCCCAACCCGAGGCAGTAGGCCACGGCGAGCACCACGGCCCGATCGGTCTGCCCGCCGGGGGTGGCCATGCCGAGCACCGCCGCGAGCGTGGGGCCGGTGCAGGGCATCCAGCTCAGGGCGAAGACCGCGCCGAAGACGGGTGCCCCGAGCAGGCCGGCGGCGGGCAGCCGGTGGATCCGGAACTCCCGCTGGAGGCCGGGGAGCACCCCGACGAAGGCCAGCCCGAGCACGATGACCAGCGCACCGGCACCGATCTCCAGAGCCCGCTCGTACTGGATGAAGACCCGGCCGACGCTGGCGAAGAGGATCGCGGTGGCGGTGAAGACGGCGGTGAACCCGGCGATGAAGAGCAGCGTCCCGGCGAGCACCCGGCCCTTGACCGCCGCCGCGGTCCGGCCCCGTTCCCGGGTACGTTCCCGCACCGCCCCGCCGCCGCCGTCGGCCTGCCCCGGGCCCGGGGTGCCGACCGGGGGCGTTGCCGGTGCTCTCCGGCCCTCCAGGTCGGCGCCGGCCAGGCCGGTGACGTAGGAGAGGTAGCCGGGGACCAGCGGGAGGATGCACGGGGACAGGAAGCTGACCAGCCCGGCGAGCGCCGCCGCGCCGATGGCCAGCAGCAGCGGTCCGCTCCGGGCGACGTCGTGGAAGGTCTCCCCCATCAGCGGGAACCGTTGGGGGCGGGCTGCTCGGCGGCGATCCGGGCGACGATCGGTTGCAGCCGCTCCTGGGTCACCGCCGACCGGATCACCACGGCCACCCTGCCGTCCCGGTCCAGCACGAGGGTGGCCGGAATGGTGGTGGGCGAGATGTCGAAGGCGAGGGCGAGCCGGCTCGGCGGGTCGAAGAGGCTGGGGTAGGTGACCCGGCCCTCCTCGAACGCGAGCGCCTTTTCCCGGTTGTCCTGCACGTTGATGCCGAGGAAGGTCACCCCGGACGCCTTGGTGGCCTGGTAGGTGGCCTCCAGGTCGTCGGCCTCGGCCCGGCAGGGCGGGCACCAGGACCCCCAGAAGTTGACCACGACCACCTGGCCGCGGTCCGTCGCGACGTCGTAGCTGCCGCCGGTGAGCAGCTCACCGGCCAGCTTCGGGGCGGTGGACCGCTGGTCGGGGGCGCACTCGATCACCCCGTCGGTGGTGGCGCAGCGCTGCTCCTGGCTGTCGGAGGAACAGCCGGTCAGGGCCGCCGTGGTCGTCACGGCCGCGAGGAGCCCCGCGATCCACCTCCGGGCTGACATCAGGCCCCCTTGGCCGTCCGGGCGGTCGGTGATGTGGCGACCAGGTGCGCGGCCGGCTCGCTGTAGCCGATCCCGACGATCTTCGCGCCGTCGAAGTGGAACGAGGTGAGGCTGGCCAGGCCGCACTGCCGCCGGCGCGGGTCGTGCCAGAGCCGCTTGCGCTCGACGTAGCGGCGCAGCGTCCAGATGGGGAGTTGGTGGGAGACCAGCACGGCCTCCCGCCCCTCGGCGGCGACCCGGGCGGCGTGCAGGGCGGCGAACATCCGCTCCGCGATGGCCCGGTACGCCTCGCCCCAGGACGGGGTGACCGGGTCGCGCAGCACCCACCAGTTGCGCGGGTCGCGGAACGACCCATCGCCCGGGGAGACCTTCTTGCCCTCGAACCAGTTGGCGCTCTCAATCAACCGCTCGTCCACCCCGACCGGCAGGCCGAACTGAGCGGCGATCGGCTCGGCGGTCTGCTGGGCGCGTTCGAGCGGGCTGGCCACCACGTGCACCACGGTCCGCTCGGCGAGCCCCTGGGCCGCCGCCTTGGCCATCTGCACGCCCAGCTCCGACAGGCGGAAGCCGGGCAGCCGGCCGTAGAGGATCTGGGCGGGGTTGTGCACCTCGCCGTGCCGCAGCACGTGAACCACCGTCTTGCTCACCGCAGCGCCCCCCTCGTTCGCGACTGCGGGGCTCGCAGAACCGGCTCACTCCTCGCGCTCACCACGCCCCCCTCGTTCGCGACTGCGGGGCTCGCAAAACCGGCTCACTCCTCGCGCTCACCACGCCCCCCTCGTTCGCGACTGCGGGGCTCGCAAAACCGGCTCACTCCTCGCGCTCACCACTACCCCCCGTTGCCCGCCGCTGCCGCCGCGTTCGCCGCCGCCGGCAGGGCCGCGGCGATCTGCTCACACGCGGCGTCGTCGATCGCCGCCGAGACGAACCAGGCCTCGAACGCGCTCGGCGGCAGGTAGACCCCGTCGGCGAGCATCGAGTGGAAGAACGCCTTGAACGCCGGGACCTGCTGGGTCCGGGCGCTGTCGTAGTCGACCACGTCGGCGTCCGTGAAGAAGATCGAGAACATGCTGCCCGCGTACGACAGCCGGTGCGGGACCCCGGCGGCGGCGAGCGCGTCGGCGGCGAGCTTGCCCAGCACGGCGGCCGTGTCGTCGAGCCTGCGGTAGACGGCGTCGTCGGCCAGCCGCAGCGTGGCCAGGCCGGCGGCGCACGCGAGCGGGTTACCGGAGAGGGTGCCGGCCTGGTAGACCGGGCCGGCCGGGGCCAGCCGCGACATGATCTCCGCGCGCCCGCCGAACGCCGCGGCCGGCAGCCCACCGCCCATGACCTTCCCGTACGTCCACAGGTCGGCGTCGGTGGGGTCGAGGCCGTGCCACCCGGAACGGGTGACCCGGAACCCGGTCATCACCTCGTCGACGATCAGCAGCGCGCCGTGCGCGTGGGCGATCCGGGCGAGCTGGGAGTTGAACCCGTCGCGGGGGGCGACCACGCCCATGTTGCCGGCCGCCGCCTCGGTGATCACCGCGGCGATGTGCGCCCCCTCGGCGGCGAACGCCTCCTCGACGGCGGCGACGTCGTTGTACGGCAGCACGATGGTGTCGCCGGCCGCCGCGCCGGGGTGCGGTCGACGATCTCGGCGGCCAGCTCCACCTCGCCGGGGGTCGGGGTGCCGAAGCTGGTGCCCCGGCCGGCGGCGTCCCGGACGGCCTCGACCACCGCGGGGTGGGCGTGCCCGAGGATCAGCGGCCCCCAGGAGCAGACCAGGTCGACGTAGCGCCGGTCGTCCGCGTCGTAGAGCCAGGGCCCCTCCCCCCGGACCATGAAGCGCGGGGTGCCGCCGACGGCGCGGAACGCGCGCACGGGGGAGTTCACCCCGCCCGGCACGATGGCGCGGGCGCGGTCGAACAGGGCCTCGGAGGCCGGCGCGTCAGCCGGGTAGCGGCCGGATCCGGCGGAAAAGGTATCGGTCACGATGCCGCCATTGTGTCAGCGCCGGACGGCGAATCGGCAGCCACCCCTGGTCGGGGTTACCGGGCTCACGCGGATGAGCTGGCCGGGCGGGCTGCGAACGCCTCGACGGGCCGGAGGACCCGGTTCGCGCTAGGCTGACCGGGTGGATCGTGCCGAACTGTCCATCACGCTACACCGCACGGGCGATGAAGTGCTGCTCCGCCTCGCCGGTGAGATCGACATGCTCACGGCCACCCAACTCTCGACCGTCGTCAACGAGGCGCTCGCCGATCCGCCCCCGCGGATCGTCCTCGATCTGGGCGGGGTCACCTTCTGCGACTCCCAGGGGCTGGGCACCCTGGTCGTGCTCAGTCGCAAGGCCAGCCACGCGCAGAGCCTGCTCATCCTCACCGGCGTCGGCGACTTCCTGCTCCGGGTCCTGGACATCACCGGCCTCCGCTCGGCCCTGATGATCCGCAACGGCGCTCCCACCGACTGATTCCCGCCACCCGCGCCCCGCCGCCCTGGCCGGCGGCGGGGTCGCGATCGCGATCAGGTGGGAAGGTCTCGGCGGCGGAAGGTGAGCAGGCCCGCCGTGGCCAGCGCGGCGGCCGTGCCGGTCAGGGCCAGCAGCGGGGTGGCGGGCACCGGGCCGCCCAGGACCTGCGGGGTGTGGGTGAACGGGGACAGGTCCAACAGCCACTGGCTCAGCTCCAGCGCCGCGCCGAGCTGGCCGAGGAGCAGGCAGCCGGCGAGCGCCGCCCAGGCCGCGCCGACGCTGACCCGGGGCAGCAGGCCGAACAGCAGCACCGCCACGCCGACCAGCACCCAGACCGCCGGCACGTGGGCCAGCGCCGCCCCGGTCAGCCGGGGCACCCTACCCGCCACGTCGGAGCTGCTGAGGCCGTAGGCGAGCCCGGTCACCGCGCCGGTCACCGCGAGCATCACCGCCGGGCCGAGCAGGGCGAAGGCCAGGTGGCCGAGCAGCCAGCGGGACCGGCTCACCCCGGTGGCGAGCACCGGCTCGGCGCGCTGGCCGGTCTCCTCGGTCCGCATCCGCAGCGCGGCCTGGATGCCGTAGCCGGCGGCGGCGAGCGCGGTGATGCTCAGGGTCGTCCCGAGGTACGCCTCGGCGATCGACGCCGAGCCGCCGAGCCGCTCCATCAACCGGGCGACGGTCTCGTTGCCGTCCACCGCCGCCCCGGCCGCCTGGGCGGCGGCGCCGAGCACCGCGCCGAGGGCCGCCGCGCCGACCGTCCAGCCGAGCAGCGCGACCCGGTTCAACCGCCAGGCCAGCCCCCACGGGCCGGCGAGGGCGGGGCCGGCGGCGGCCGGGCCGAGCCTCGGCGGCAGCACGCCCGCGCCGAGGTCGCGCCGCGCCGAGAGCCGGAACGCCGCCGCGCCGACCAGCGCGGCCAGCCCGGCGAGCAGCGCCAGCGGCCACCAGCGCTCGCCGGCGTACGGGTGGGTGCGCTGGGCCCAGCCCAGCGGGGAGAGCCAGCTCAGCCACTGCGTCCCGCCCGCGTCCCCGGCGAGCCGGACCAGGTACGCCGCCCCGAGCGCCGCGATGCCCAGCCCCCGGGCGCCGCCCGCGCTCTCGGTGAGCTGTGCGGCGAGGGCGCCCACGGTGGCGAAGACCGCCCCGGCGAGGGCGACCGAGAGCCCGAACGCCAGCGACCCGGCCGCCGGCAGGCCGGCGGCGACCAGCCCGCCGGCCACGAGCAGCCCAAGCAGCAGGTCCGCCGCGTACGTGACGAGCAGCGCCGCGGCCAGCCCGGCGTACCGGCCGAGGACGGTGGCGCCGAGCAGCTCCCGCCGGCCCGCCTCCTCCTCGGTCCGGGTGTGCCGGACGACGACGAGCAGGCTGATCAGGCCGACGATCAGGTGCAGCAGCCCGGCCCGCTGGGCGGCGAGCGCGCCGACGCTGTCGCCGTGCACCGGGCCGAGCAGCGCCACGATCGACGGGTTGCCGGCGGTGGTGGCCGCGTACTCGGCGCGCTGGGCGGCGGTCGGGTAGAGCCCCGCGTACGTCTCGGCGTAGCTGGCCGGCAGCACCGCGATCAGCAACACCCAGATCGGCAGCAGCACCCGGTCCCGGCGCAGGATCAGCCGGACCAGGTGCCGGACGCCGGTCACCGGGCCACCCCGGCGGTGCTCGCCGAGCCGTAGTGCCGCAGGAACAGCTCCTCCAGCGCGGGCGGCCGGCTGACCAGGGTCCGTACGCCGATCTCGGTGAGCCGGCGCAGCGCGGCATCGAGCGCCGGGGTGTCCACGTCGAAGCGGACCCGGTCGCCGTCCACCCGCAGGTCGTGCACGCCGGCCAGCTCGGCCAGCCCGTGCGGCGGCCCGGCCAGCTCGGCGTCGACGGAGGTGCGCTGGAGGTGACGCAGCTCGGTGAGCGTGCCGGTCTCCACGGCGCGACCGTTGCGGATGATCGTCACCCGGTCGCAGAGCGCCTCGACCTCGCCGAGGATGTGGCTGGAGAGCAGGACGGTCCGGCCGTCCTGCCGGGCCCGGCCCACCCAGTGCTGGAAGACCTCCTCCATCAGTGGGTCGAGGCCGGAGGTGGGCTCGTCGAGGATCAGCAGCTCCGCGTCGGAGGCCAGGGCGGCGACCAGGCCGACCTTCTGCCGGTTGCCCTTCGAGTACGCCCGGCCCTTCTTGCGCGGGTCCAGCTCGAAGGCGGCCAGCAGCTCGTCGCGGCGGGCCCGGTCGATGCCGCCGCGCATCCGGCCGAGCAGGTCGATCACCTCGCCCCCGCTGAGGTTCGGCCACAGGGTCACGTCGCCGGGCACGTACGCCAGCCGTCGGTGCAGCGCGACGGCGTCCCGCCAGGGGTCGCCGCCGAGCAGTCGGACGGCCCCCGCGTCCGCCCGCAGCAGACCGAGCAGCACCCGGATGGCGGTGGACTTGCCGGCGCCGTTGGGCCCCAGGAAGCCGTGCACCTCACCGGCGCGGACGGTCAGGTCCAGCCCGTCGAGCGCCCGGGTCTGGCCGAAGGTCTTCACCAGGCCGGTCACCGTTATCGGAGTTTCCATACTTCAGAAGCTACAGTCGTTTCAGAAAGTTGTGAAGACTGTGGAAGCTGAGGCACGATCAGATTCCCGACCTACGCCGAGGAGAGTTGGATGACCGCCGCCGACCCGCCCCGCCGCAACGACGAGGCGGTCCACCTTTTCGTCGAGCGGATGGCCATGGCCTTCGCGGATGTCGGCTTCCCCCGGATGGCCGCCCGGGTGCTGTTCACGGTGATGAGCGCGGACCAGACGTTGACCGCCGCCGAGATCGGCGAGCGGCTCGACGTCAGCGCGGCGGCGGTCTCCGGCGCGGTCCGCTACCTGACCCAGTTCGGGATGCTGGTCCGCGAGCCGGTGAAGGGCTCCCGCCGGGACCGCTACGGGCTGCCGGACAACCCCTGGTACGAGGGGACGATCACGAAGACCGGCCTCTACAAGAACTTCATCGACATCGCGGACGGCGGGCTCGACGCCCTCGCCGGCCGGAGCAGCCCGGCCGGCGAGCGGGTCGCCGAGATGCGCGACTTCTTCGTCTTCATCCAGGAGGAGATCGACTCGCTCGGCGAGCGCTGGCGGGCCCGCCGCGCCGCCACGGGCCACGGCGGTTCGTCAGCCGCCTAGGTCAGCGGGTGTTTCCCCAGCGGGCCTGTTCCAGCAGGTCGGCGGCGCGGGTTCGGGCCTCCGGGCCGTCCGCCCGGAGCAGGGTGGTGGCCTCGTCGACGGCGTCGGTGAGCGTGCGCCACTGCGCCTCGCGCTCCCGGACAAGGTCCGACTGGGCGGCGAGCTGTCGGGTCTTGACCCACAGTTCGACGAAGACCGACACCTTGGCCCGCAGCACCCACGGGTCGAAGGGCTTGGTCAGGTAGTCGACCGCGCCGACCGCGTACCCGCGCAGGGCGAGCTGGGCGTCCTTGTCCGCCGCGGTGAGGAAGATGATCGGCACGTGCCGGGTACGTTCCCGCCGCTTGATGTGGCTGGCGGTCTCGAAGCCGTCCATGTCGGGCATCTGCGCGTCCAGCAGGATCACCGCGAAGTCGTCCACCAGCAACTGCTTGAGCGCCGCCTCGCCGCTCTCCACGGCGACCGACTGCACCGGCAGCCCCTGGAGGATCGCCTCCAGGGCCATCAGGTTCTCCCGCCGGTCGTCGACCAACAGCGCCTTGGCCGTCTGGGTCACACTCTCTCCTCGCCTCGACTGCCGCCCACCCAGGACGCCATCAGCTCGATCAGGTCGTCCAGGTCAACCGGTTTGGTGATGTAGTCGCTGCCGCCCGCCGCGAGCGCGGACTCGCGGTCGCCCGGCATCGCCTTCGCGGTCAGGAAGACGATCGGCAGGTCGGCGAAGCGGTGGTTGCGGCGAATCTGCCGGGTGGTCTCGTAGCCGTCCTGGTCGGGCATCATCGCGTCCATCAGCACGATGTCCACCTCCGGATGCTCGGCCAGCCGGCGGACGCCGTCCGCCCCGTTGTCCGAGTACAACACGGTCATACCGTGCAACTCCAATGCACTGGTCAGAGCGAACACGTTCCGCACGTCGTCATCGATGATCAGCACGGTGACGCCCTCCAGCCGGCGGGTGGCCGGCGTCTCGACTGCCTCCGGCAGCTCGGGCGGGGGCATCAGCAGCGAGGCGGGCAGGCCCGCGCGGGCCGGCGACGGTGGCGCCGGCGCCACCACCGCGTCCGGGGCCAGCACGTCCGGTACGTACAAGGTGAAGGTGGAACCCTCCCCGGGCGCCGAGGCCACGGTGATCGAGCCGCCCAGCAGGCGGGCCAGGTCCCGGCTGATCGACAGCCCCAGCCCGGTGCCGCCGTACCGGCGGCTGGTCGTCCCGTCCGCCTGCTGGAACGCCTCGAAGATCAGCGACAGCTTGTCGTCCGAGATGCCGATGCCGGTGTCGATCACCGTGAAGGCGATCACCTGCTGGGCGTTGGTCAGCGCCGGCACGTCGAAGGCGACGTTCTCGGACGCCGGGGCGATCCGCAGCGTCACCGCCCCGTTGTCGGTGAACTTCACCGCGTTGGAGAGCAGGTTACGCAGGATCTGCTGCAACCGTCCGGCGTCGGTGACCAGCGCCGGGGGCAGCTCCTTGGCCACCCGGACCTGGAAGTCGAGGCCCTTGTCCTCGGCCTGCGGGGAGAACGCCTGCTCGACGTACCCGCGGATCTCGGTGAACCCGACCTCGGTCGGCTCCACGTCCATCCGGCCCGCCTCGATCTTGGACAGGTCGAGGATGTCGTCGATCAGCCGCAGCAGGTCCGAGCCGGAGCCGTGGATGGTCCGGGCGAACTCGATCTGTTTCGGGGTGAGGTTCTGCTCCGAGTTCTCCACCAGCAGCCGGGCCAGCAGTAGCAGCGAGTTCAGCGGCGTACGCAGCTCGTGGCTCATGTTGGCCAGGAACTCCGACTTGTACGCCGAGGCCCGGGTGAGCTGCTGGGCCTTGTCCTCCAGGCCGAGCCGGGCCAGCTCGATCTCCCGGTTCTGGGTCTCGATGTTCGCCTTCTGCTCGGACAGGAGCTGGGCCTTGTCCTCCAGCTCGGCGTTGGTGCGCTGCAACTCGGCCGACTGTTCCTGGAGTTCGTGGGCCAGCCGCTGCGACTGGGCCAGCAGCTCCTCGGTGCGCCGGTTGGCCTGGATCGTGTTGACCGCGATGCCGATGGTCAGCACCAGCCGCTCCAGGAACGACAGGTGCAGGTCGGAGAACGCGGCCACGCTGGCGAACTCGATCACGCCGAGCAGTTCGCCCTCGAACAGCACGGGCAGCACCACCAGGTCGGCCGGCGGGGTGTCGGCCAGGCCCGAGCGCAGGGTGAGCCGGCCGTCCGGGGAGGCGCTCACCCGGATCGTCCGGCGGGACAGCGCCGCCTGCCCGACCAGCCCCTCGCCGGGGCCGAACGTGACGTCGTGCCCCCGGGCCACGTAGCCGTACGAGGCGGTCAGCCGCAGCCGCATGCTGCCGTCGGAGATGTCCACCAGGAAGAACGCGCCGAGCTGCGCGTCGACCAGCGGGGTCACCTCCATCATGATCATCCGGCAGACCTCGCCGAGGTCCCGCTGCCCCTGGAGCAGGCCGCCGATCCGGGCCAGGTTGGAGTCCAGCCAGCCCTGCTCGGCGTTCTTCTTCGTCGTCTCCCGGAGGGTGACGATCATCTGGTTGATGTTGTCCTTCAGCTCGGCGACCTCGCCCTGGGCCTCGACCGCGATTCGTTGGGTCAGGTCGCCCCGGGTAACCGAGGTCGACACCTGGGCGATGGCCCGGAGCTGGGTGGTGAGCGTGGAGGCGAGCTGGTTGACGTTCTCGGTGAGGTCGCGCCACGTACCGGAGACGCCCTTGACCTGCGCCTGCCCGCCCAGCTTCCCCTCGATGCCCACCTCGCGGGCCACCCGGGTCACCTCGTCGGCGAACGAGCTGAGCTGGTCCACCATCGTGTTGACGGTGTTCTTCAGCTCCAGGATCTCGCCCTGCGCGTCCACGGTGATCTTCTGGCCCAGGTCGCCCTTCGCCACGGCCGTGGTCACCGAGGCGATGTTGCGCACCTGCGACGTCAGGTTCGACGCCATCGAGTTCACGTTGTCCGTCAGGTCCCGCCACGTGCCCGACACGCCCTTGACCTGCGCCTGACCGCCCAGCTTCCCCTCCGTGCCCACCTCCCGGGCCACCCGGGTCACCTCGTCGGCGAACGACGAGAGCTGGTCCACCATCGTGTTCACCGTCGACTTCAGCTCCAGGATCTCGCCCCGGGCATCCACGGTGATCTTCTGCGACAGGTCGCCCTTCGCCACGGCGGTCGACACCTGGGCGATGTTGCGCACCTGGGCCGTGAGGTTCGACGCCATCGAGTTCACGTTGTCCGTCAGGTCCCGCCACGTGCCGGCGACGCCGCGCACCTGGGCCTGGCCGCCGAGCTTGCCCTCGGTGCCCACCTCGCGGGCCACCCGGGTCACCTCGTCGGCGAACGACGAGAGCTGGTCCACCATCGTGTTCACCGTCGACTTCAGCTCCAGGATCTCGCCCCGGGCATCCACGGTGATCTTCTGCGACAGGTCGCCCTTCGCCACGGCCGTGGTCACCGAGGCGATGTTGCGCACCTGCGACGTCAGGTTCGACGCCATCGAGTTCACGTTGTCCGTCAGGTCCCGCCACGTGCCCGACACGCCCTTGACCTGCGCCTGACCGCCCAGCTTCCCCTCCGTGCCCACCTCCCGGGCCACCCGGGTCACCTCGTCGGCGAACGACGAGAGCTGGTCCACCATCGTGTTGACGGTGTTCTTCAGCTCCAGGATCTCGCCCTGGGCGTCCACGGTGATCTTCTGGCTCAGGTCGCCCTTGGCGACGGCGGTGGAGACCTGGGAGATGTTGCGGACCTGGCTGGTCAGGTTGCCCGCGAGCTGGTTGACGTTCTCGGTGAGGTCGCGCCAGGTGCCGGAGACCCCGCGCACCTGGGCCTGGCCGCCGAGCTTGCCCTCGATGCCCACCTCGCGGGCCACCCGGGTCACCTCGTCGGCGAACGACGAGAGCTGGTCCACCATCGTGTTGACGGTGTCCTTCAGCTCCAGAATCTCGCCCTGGGCGGCGACGGTGATCTTCTGCGACAGGTCGCCCCGGGCGACGGCCGTGGACACCTGGGCGATGTTGCGCACCTGGGCCGTCAGGTTCGAGGCCATCGAGTTGACGCTGTCGGTGAGGTCCTTCCAGGTGCCCGCGACGTTCGGCACCTCCGCCTGGCCACCGAGCTTGCCCTCGGTGCCCACCTCCCGGGCGACCCGGGTCACCTGCTCGGCGAAGAGGCGCAGCGTGTCGGTGAGCGAGTTCATGGTGTCGGCCAGCTCGGCGACCTCGCCGCGCGCCCCGACCGTGATCTTCTGCGACAGGTCGCCCTTGGCCACCGCCGTCGCCACCTGGGAGATCGACCGCACCTGGCCGGTCAGGTTCGACGCCATGGTGTTCACCGAGTCGGTGAGGTCCTTCCAGGTGCCGGCGACCCCGCGCACGTCGGCCTGGCCGCCGAGCTTGCCCTCCGTGCCCACCTCGCGGGCCACCCGGGTCACCTCGTTGGAGAAGGACGAGAGCTGGTCGACCATCGTGTTGACCGTGCGGCCGATCCGCAGGTACTCGCCGCGCAGCGGCCGGCCGTCGATCTCCAGCGCCATGTGCTGGGAGAGGTCGCCGTCGGCCACGGCCACGATCACCCGGGCGATCTCGGTCGTCGGGCGGCCGAGGTCGTCGATCAGCGAGTTGACCGCCCGCTGCCCCTCCGCCCAGGAGCCCTCCAGCCCCTCCTCGTCGAGGCGCTCGGTGAGCCGGCCGTCCCGGCCGACGATCCGGCTGATCCGGCGCAGGTCCAGGTGCTGCCGCTCCTGGAGGGCCACCACGTCGTTGAACGCGTCCGCCACCTCGCCGGCCGGGCCCGCCCGCCGGGGCAGCCGGACCTTCAGGTCACCGCCGCGCACCCGGCGCAGCGCCTCCGCCAACTCGCTGAGCAGGGCGGCCTGGTCCGGCGCGGACGGGTCCGCGGCTACCGAGTGTTTCGCCGTGGTCATCATTCCTCGCTCAGTTCGGGGCCGCCGGGGCCTGCCGGCACACCGGCCATCCCATCATTGTGCCCGGCCGAGCGTCGATGCCGCGCCGCGCCGCCCGCCGGGACGCCGCGCGTCCAAGCAGCTCACGGCCCGGCCCCCGGGCCGGCTTGGCTTACCGGCGGGCGGCGGTGGAGGATACGAAGGTGTCAGCGGAGGCGGGGCCGGCGACCTTCGACGCGCCGGACGAGCGCGTCCGGCGGGTACGGCTGCCCGCCGACCGGCGGACGCCGGCCGCCGCGCGCGCCCTGGTCCGGTCCGTGCTGTCCGCGGCGCGCCTCGACGACCTGCTCAGCGAGGCCCTGCTGCTGACCACCGAGCTGACCACGAACGCCGTCGAGCACGCCCGCACCGAACTGGACATCGAGGTCGTCGCCGACGACGTCGGGCTGACCGTCACCGTCTCCGACTTCGCCGCCGGCTCGGTCGACGAGCTGACCGTGGGCGTCCGCAACGACAGCTCCGAGATCAACGAGGTCTCCGAGCGGGGCCGGGGGCTGCTGCTGGTCGACCACTTCGCCAGCCGGTGGGGCACCACGTACCTGCCCACCGGCAAGGGGGTGTGGTTCCGGCTGGACCGGCGCGACGCCGGCGGGCAACCGGTCGCCGCCGGCCCGCCGCCCGCCGGCGGGTGGGGCCCGGCGACCACCCGCTCCGCCGGCGGCCCGGCCACCGAGCACCCGGGGCCGAGCGCCGGGGCGATGAGCGAGCTGATGCAGACGGCTCCCGACCAGTACGCCGAGGACCCGCTGCCCGAGTTCGCCACCGACCTGCTCACCCGGCTGGCCGAGATGGTCGGCGCGGCCGGCGGCGTGGTCCGGCTGGACCGGGGCGACGGGCAGGGCACGCAGGTGCTGGCCCGCTACGGCCGCACCCCGCGCGCCGGCAACAAGCTGCTCCGGGTGCCGCTGGCGGTGCACCGGCCGTACGCCGGGGAGCTGGAGCTGGACGCCGCCCCCTCGACGTACGCCCGGCCGCTGGCGGTGCTGACCGCCGAGCGGCTCTCGCTGCACCTGGAGAACGACCGGCTACGCCGGGCCGATGTCCGCCGGCAGGCGTGGCTGACCTTCCTGGCCGAGGCGAGCGAGCTGCTGGCCCAGTCCCTGGACGTCGAGCTGACCATGGCGCTGATCCCGCAACTGGTGGTCCCCCGCCTCGGCCAGTGGTGCGCGGTGCACACCGCCGACGAGTGGGGGCGGCTGCGGCTCGCGGCGGCCACCCACGCCGACGAGTCGGTGCTGCCGCAGTTGCACAAGGTGCTCCGGGAGACGGGGACGGACTCGGTGCAGGCCCGGCTGCGCGAGGCGTCCCGGACCGGGTCGCAGGTGCCGCTCGGCGGGCCGATGGAGGGCTTCGCCGTCCCCCTCGTGGCGCGCGGCCAGCGGCTGGGCACCCTGGCGGTCGGCCGCCACCAGCGCCACCGGCACGACCCGGACGAGGTCGCCGTGCTGGAGGACGTGGCCCGGCGGGCCGCGCTGGCCATCGAGAACGCCCGCATCCACGCCGAGCGGCGCCGGGTGGCGCAGACCCTCCAGCAGTCGCTGCTGCCGCCGGTCCTGCCGGTGGTCGAGGGCATCGGCTTCGCCGCCGAGTACGTGCCGACCGGGGACGAGGCGGAGGTCGGCGGCGACTTCTACGACGTGCTCCCGCTGCCCGACGGGCGCTGGCTGGTGGTGGTCGGCGACGTGTCCGGCAAGGGGGTCGAGGCGGCGGCCGTCACCGGGCTGGTCCGGGACGTCATCCGGGTGCTGGTCGGCGACGGCAAGCCGCTGCCGGAGGTCCTGGGCCGGCTCAACGAGACGCTGGTCGAGCGGGGCGGCGGGCGCTACTGCACGCTGGCGCTGGCGGCGGTCGGGCCGGGCGAGGGCGACCGGCTGGACGTGGCCCTGCACCTGGCCGGGCACGACCGGCCGGTGCTGTTGCGGGCGGGCGACGGGGCCGAGTTCGTCGGTGCCAGCGGTACCGCGCTCGGCCTGCTCGACGCGATCAGCTCGCCGACGGCACGCGTCGCGCTCGACCCCGGCGACTCGCTGATCTTCTACACCGACGGGGTGACCGAGCGCCGCCGGGGCCGGGAGCTGTTCGGCACCGATCGGCTGCGGGAGTCCGCCGCGCCGCTGGCCGGGTACTCGGCCGACGTGGTGGCCGCCCGGCTGCGCTCGGCCGCGATCGGGTTCTCGGTCGAGGCGCCCCGCGACGACATCGCCATCCTGGTACTGCGCAACGACCGGCTCTGAGCCCGCTCTGGTCAGGGAGTCTGGGGGTCCTGGCGTGGGCGCCGCTCCACAGCAGGTATGCCTCCCGGCGCCTATGGAGCTGAGTCGAATACGACATCACCCACGCCCACCGCGACCGGCGACCGGCGACCCGCGACCGGACGGGGCGGTGGGTAACGCGACGGCGGTGGCCCCCGCCCAGCGGTGATGACGTGGACGACTCAGCTCCATAGGCGGCGTCCCACGGCATCGAGCCGCCGCGCCCACAGCTCCGCCCGGGCCACGGTCCCCGGCCGACCGGGGACCACCGAGCGCCCCTCCTGACAGGCGGGCCGACGCGCAGGATGGGCAGCACACCTGCTCCGCGGGTGCTAGGTTCCCCGCATGTCGACGACGGCGGCCACCGGCGCGCGGGCCCCGTCATCGGTCCGGCTGCTGACCACGATTCACCTGGCCTTCGCGGGTGCCTTCCTGCTGGTGACCGCCCTCTACCTCGGACGGATGGCCGCAACTGGGGCCGGTCCCGCTGACATGCTCACCGGCCACTACGACCCGAAGGATCTGGTCCCCTTCGGACTGTCTGGGATGAACCCGTTCACCTGGTTCTACGCCTTGGTCGCGCTGCTCTACCTGGTCGGCTTCCTGGTCAGCCCAGCGCTGGCCATGGTCTCGTTGCCGCTGCTCGCCCGGACCTGGCACGAGCTGTCCCGCCCGGCCCGGGCCCTGCTGCTGGCGGGGATCGTCAGCGCGGTTGCCCTACCCCTGCTTCGCCTCATCCCCGCCGTCGGCGACATGCACCGGTGGTGGCTGGACTGATCGCCTCCGCATGACCGGAACGGCTGCCACGTCCCCGGCGCGGAGGATGCGGCAGTCACAGGCCGCCCGGGAGGCGGCCGGGGGCCAGGCGCTGGTGGGGGTCGAGGTATTGCTTCGCCGCCCGCAGTCGGGGCAGCGAGGTCAGCTCGCCCCAGAGGTCGACCGCCTGTCGTACCGGCGGCGGCGCCGCGACCACGACGCACCGGCCGCGCCGGGCGAGCAGCACCCGGCGCACGCCGGTGACGATCGTCGCCACCCGCTCGGCGGGCAGGGAGCCGGGCAGGGCCGCGTGCACCACGCCCTGCCCGGCGGAGCCCCGGATCGGGACCGGGCCGCCGGCCGCGTCGCGCAGCGCGTAGACGGCCGCGTGGAGGTCGGTGGTCGGCACCTCGATGCGCAGCGCGGTCTCGCCCGGGCCGAACGGATAGCTCCGCCACCACGTCGGCGCCGAGTGGTCGACGGTCGCCTCGTCGCCGAGCAGGGCGAGCAGCCTCTCCACCCGTTCGGGGACGTCGGTGGGGCCGCCCTCCAGCAGCACCGCCAGGGTGCCCGCCCCGGCCGGCGGCGCCGCGCGGCGGAACATCGAGGGGTGCCGGGCGCGGGCAGCCGCCGCCGGGTCGTCGGGATGCGGCGCCGGGCGCGCCCGGTTCGCCCGGGCCGGCAGGTCCAGCTCGACGGCCGCAGGGTCGAGCCGGGCGGCGAGCACCGCCCGGACCAGGTCGGGCAGCTCCAGCGGGCTCCCCACGGGGCGGCTGACCCAGGCCCGGCTGGCCGGCACCGGCTGCACCCGCAGGGTGGCCGAGACCAGCACCCCGAGGCCGCCCTGCGAGCCGCAGAGCAGCCGGGCCAGCTCCAGGCCGGGCGCGCCGCCGCCCGCGCTGGTCAGCTCGCCGTCGGCGGCCAGGTACCGCACCCCGACCAGTTGGTCGCAGGGGCCGCCGTGGCGGTGCCGCAGCGGGCCGGACTCGTCGGCGGCCAGCACCCCGCCGACCGTGGCCCCGGGCGAGGGGGCGTCGAGGGCGAGGCGCCGCCCGGTGCGCTCCAGGACCGCCTGGGCCGCGCGCAGCGGGGTGCCCGCGCCGATCTCAGCCACCGGGGCGTCCGCCGGCTGGTGACCGATGCCGGCCAGCCGGCCGGTGTCGAGCATGATGTCGACCTGCTCCGGGGCGACCCCCCAGTCGATCTTCGTGCCGGCACCCCGGGGCACCACCGTCAGGTCGTGAGCGGCGGCCAGCCGGAGCACCTCGGCCGCGGCGGACGGGTCGCCGGGCACCGCCACCCACCGGGCCGGCCGCCCGGCGACCTCGTCGGCCGCTCCGCCGAAGCGGGCGAAGGGCGGACCGCAGATCTCGGTGAGTAGACGGGTGATGCTCATTGCCCCGGACCGGTCGGTCGACCGCGCTGCTGCCGCCATGGCGGTTATCGTACAGGTGTTCGAACAAAGCGGCGGGGTGCCACGTCCGGAGTCGGGGGACGCGGATGCCGGCCCCCACAGCGCCCCGGCGACGACCCGGCCGGCCGGTAACCTGACCGGCGTGACCACCGAGATCCCGCCCGTCGCCAAGCAGGTACCCACCGAGCGCGCCCACCACGGCGACAAGGTCGTCGACGAGTACGCCTGGCTGGCCGCCAAGGACGACCCGGAGACGATCGCCCACCTGAGGGCGGAGAACGCGTACACCGAGGCGCGCACCGCCCACCTGGAGGAGCTGCGCGGCACCCTGTTCGAGGAGACCCGGCGCCGCACCCAGGAGACCGACCTGTCGGTGCCGACCCGCAAGGGCGGCCACTGGTACTACACCCGCACGGTAGAGGGCCAGCAGTACGGTGTGCACTGCCGCCGGGCCGTCCGCGACGGCGAGACCGAGCCGCCGGTGAGCGCCGACGGCGCCCCGCTCGACGGCGAGGAGGTGCTGCTCGACGGCAACCTGCTGGCGGAGGGGCACGACTTCTTCTCGCTCGGCGCGTTCGACGTCAGCCCGGACGGCCGGTGGCTGGCGTACTCGACGGACTTCTCCGGCGACGAGCGGTTCACCCTGCGGGTCAAGGACCTCAGCACCGGCGAGGTGCTGCCCGACGAGGTGCCCGACACCTCCTACGGCGCAGCCTGGTCGGCGGACGCCTCGGTGCTGTTCTACGTCACGGTGGACGACGCCTGGCGGCCCAACCGGGTCTGGCGGCACCTGATCGGCACCCGGGCCGCCGAGGACGTCGTCGTCCACCAGGAGGACGACGAGCGGTTCTGGGTCGGCGTCGAGCTGACCCGGTCGGAGAAGTTCATCCTGATCGACAGCCACAGCAAGATCACCAGCGAGGTGCGGGTGATCCCGGCCGGCAACCCCACCGGCGAACCGGCCCTCGTCGCCCCCCGCCGGCAGGGCGTCGAATACAGCGTCGAGCACCACGGGCACCGCTTCCTGATCCTGCACAACCACGATGCCGAGGACTTCGCGCTGGCGTTCACCTCGGCGGACGCGCCGGGCGACTGGGTGCCGCTGATCCCGCACACCCCCGGCACCCGGCTGGAGGCGGTGGACGCCTTCGCCGACCACCTGGTCGTCTCGCTGCGCAGCAACGGGCTGACCGGGCTGCGGGTGCTGCCGATCGGCAGCGGCGACGGCCACGACATCGACTTCCCGGAGCCGATCTACAGCGTCGGGCTGGACAGCAACCCGGAGTACCACACCCGGCAGGTCCGGCTGCGCTACTCCTCGCTGGTCACCCCGGACTCGGTGTACGACTACGACCTGGTCACCCGAAAGCTGGTGCTGCGCCGGCGCAAGCCGGTCCGGCCCGGCCCGGACGGCCGGGAGTACGACCCCGCCGACTACGAGCAGCACCGGGACTGGGCGCTCGCCGACGACGGCACCCGCGTCCCGATCTCGCTGGTCCACCGGGCCGGCACCCCGCGCGACGGCTCCGCCCCCTGCGTGATCTACGGGTACGGCTCGTACGAGGCGAGCATGGACCCGTGGTTCTCGGTGGCCCGGCTGTCCCTGCTGGACCGGGGGGTGATCTTCGCGGTGGCGCACATCCGGGGCGGCGGCGAGCTGGGCCGCCGCTGGTACGACGAGGGCAAGCTGCTGGCCAAGAAGAACACCTTCACCGACTTCGTCGCCTGCGCCCGGCACCTGACCGGCTCGGGCTGGACGTCGACGGACCGGCTGGTGGCCCGGGGTGCCTCGGCCGGCGGCCTGCTGATGGGCGCGGTGGCCAACCTGGCCCCGGAGGCGTTCACCGGCATCGTCGCGCAGGTGCCCTTCGTGGACGCGCTCACCTCGATCCTCGACCCGTCGCTGCCGCTGACCGTGACCGAGTGGGAGGAGTGGGGCAACCCCCTCGACGACCCGGAGGTCTACGCGTACATGAAGTCGTACACCCCCTACGAGAACGTGACGGCGGTGGACTACCCGGCCATCCTCGCGGTGACCAGCCTCAACGACACGCGGGTGCTCTACCACGAGCCGGCGAAGTGGATCGCCCGGCTGCGGGCGGTCGCCCCCCGGGGCGACTACCTGCTCAAGACCGAGATGGGCGCCGGTCACGGCGGCCCCAGCGGCCGGTACGACTCCTGGCGCGAGGAGGCGTTCATCAACGCCTGGATCCTCGACCGTCTGAAAGCGGCGTAGGGGGAAGCCCTCTCCACCCGGCCTCCGCCACCCGGCGGAGGCCGGCCGCGGGCGCGGCGGTGGCCGGCGGCGGGGCGCGCCGTCAGGAGGCGGTGACCAGGTCGGCGAGCAGGGCCGGATCGACGTTGCCGCCGGTCACCACGGCGACGGTACGGCCCGCCGGCAGCTCGCCGGAGCGGAACAGCCGGGCGGCCGTCGCCACCGCGCCGCTCGGCTCGACCACCAGCCGGGCGTCCCTGATCAGGAGGCCGGCCGCCGCCCGGATCTCCTCCTCGGTCACCGTGACGATGCCGTCGAGGCGGTCCCGCAGGTGGGCCAGGGTCAGCTCGGACAGGTTGGTGCGCAGCCCGTCCGCGCAGGTGCGGTAGGTCAGCTCGACGTCCCAGGGCACCACCCGCCCGGCGGCGAGCGACTCCCGGGCGTCGGCGGCAAGCTCCGGCTCGACGCCGATCACGGCGGTCGACGGGCGCAGCGCCCGCAGCGCCGTGGCGACCCCGGACGCGAGGCCGCCCCCGCCGACCGGCACCAGCACCACGTCCACGTCGGGCAGGTCATCGACGATCTCCGTGCCGACCGTGCCCTGGCCGGCGATGATCCGCCGGTCGTCGAAAGGCGGCACCAGCACCGCCCCGGCCTCGGCGACGATCCGCTGCGCCTCGGCCAGCCGCTGCACCGGCGGGACGAGCAGCACCGCCGCACCGAACGCCCGCATCCGGGCGATCTTCACCTCCGGGGCGCCCTCCGGCACCACCACCGTGCACGGCACACCGGCCGCCCGGGCCGCGTACGCGAGAGCCTGCCCGTGGTTGCCGGACGAGTGGGTGACCACGCCCCGGCCCCGCCCGGCCCCGTCGAGGCGGGCGACCGCGTGGGTGGCGCCGCGCAGCTTGAACGAGCCGACCGGTTGCAGGCTCTCCGGCTTCAGCCACAGCCCGCCGTCCCAGGGGGCGCGCAACAGCGGCGTACGAAGCACGGTCGGGGCGATGTCGTCGGCGGCGACCCGGATGTCGTCGAGCGTCACGAGGTCCATCCCGCCATCCTCCCGCCGACGACGAGGCCACGCTCGACCCGGGCGCCGACCACCCGGCACCGGCACACCCGTCAGGTCGCCCGCAGCTCCTCCACCCTCGTGCTGGCGCGCAGAAAGAGCAACCCGACCAGGACCGTGAGGGACACCGCAGCCAGCGCGCCGGCCCCGAACAAGGCCAGGTGCTCCAGCGGTACGTCGGGCATGAAGTACCGCTTCGGCGGGGCGATCGTACGCAGGTACCGCTCCCGGGTGGCCGGGTCGGCGCAGAGTTCGGCGGTCGCCTCGCAGACCTTGCCGCTGACGACGCCGGTGCGCACCGGGCCCGCGAAGCGCCGGCCGAGCAGCAGCCCCACGGTCAGGGCGAGCAGCACCGCCGGCACCGCCGGGGTGAGCGCCTGCCAGGCGATCGACCGGCCCAGCACACCCCGGGGGACGCCCTGGGCGACCAGCGCCGCGTACGCCCGACGGCGGGCCACGATCCCCTCGACCAGCGCGACCAGCAACCCGCCGGCCGCGATGGTCACGGCAATCGCGACGGCGAGGTCGACCAGGCTGATGGTCTGAAGGTAGAACGGGTTCGGGGCGTGTAGGTCCCCGATCAGTCGGTACTCGGCCCGCTCGATGTCGTACCTGGCCTGCGCGTTGGCCCGCATGCCAGCCGCGCCGCCGCCGAGCAGTACGGCGGCCAGCAGCGCGGCGAAGGTACGGCTGCCGGCCCACGGGTCGGCGGTGAGCCGGCGGGCGGCCAACAGCGCTGCCGGCCCCCGGGCGAGGTGGTGCAACAGCCGGCCGGCGGTGTGCGAGAACCAGGCGGAGGCGAGCACCGACCCGACCGTGGCGGCGATCCCGCCAGCGACGAGCAGCATCGGCAGGAGCAGCAGCGGCGGTTCCATGTCCCGGTGGCGGTACCAGGAGTTCACCGGATGGTAGGCGGCGAACACGGCCAGGCCGACCAGGATGAGCAACGCGAACCAGGGGCGTGGCGCACGGTCCCGGCCGGCTCGGCGGACCACTCCGAACGGCGTGGTGGCGACCCGGCGCAGCAGCAGCGCGGTGCCCGCCGCCGCGACGGCGGGCAGGCCGAGCACCACCGCCGCCAGCGCGACCGGCGACGGGAGCACGTCGGTGGGGAGGGCGAGCTGGCCGTGCGCGTCGGGCCGGTCGAGCAGCCCACGGGCGGACAGGAAGGCCACCAGGCCGGTGACGGTGCCGAACAGGCTGGCCACCCCGGTCTCCAGCACGGCGAGCCGGGTGACCTGGCCGGGGGTGGCCCCGGCCAGTCGCAGGGCGGCCAGCCGGCGGTCCCTGGCTGGTGCGCCGAGCCGGGCGCACTGCCCGGCCAACGCCAGCACCGGGACGGCGAGCAGCAGCAGCGCGAAGGTCGTCCCGCCGCGCAGCCCCGGCTCCCGCAGCAGCGTGTTGGCGTACTGGAGGGACCAGCGGGCCGGGTTGTCGTCGGTGCGCAGCGGCGTCGGGATGGCCAGCACGGTCAGCGCCGCCAGCCCGGCGAGGGTGGCCAGCGCGGCGCTGAGCGCGGTCAGCGCCACCCGCACCTTGTCGGTCCGGGTGCCGGCGAGGGCGAGCCGGACCAGGGTGCCGGGCCTCACCGCAGCCCGTCCTGCACCGAGCCGGCCCCTGCATCGCCGACCAGCAGGCCGAGCCCGCCCGTCGACCGGCCCGGGCCGCCCGACGACGGAACGTCGATCCCCAGACCCGTGCCGTCGACCACCCCGTCACGGAGCATCACCTCGCGGTCGGCGTACCCGGCGACGCGTGGCTCGTGGGTGACCAGCACGACCGTGGTGCGCTGCTCCCGGGACAGCCGGACGAGGTGGCCGAGCACCTGCTCGCCGGCCAGCGTGTCCAGCGCGCCGGTCGGCTCGTCGGCGAAGAGCACCCGGGGCTCGGTGACCAACGCCCGGGCCAGCGCGCAGCGCTGCTGCTGCCCGCCGGACATCTCGCCGGGCCGGGTGTCGGCCAGGTCCGCCACGCCCAGCCGGTCCAGCCAGGCCAGCGCCGCCGTCTGCCCCGCTCGCCGCCCCGTGCCGGCGAGGAGGAGCGGGAGTGCGACGTTCTCCGCCGCGGTCAGCTCGGGCACGAGCTGGCCGAACTGGAAGAGCACCCCGAACTCGGTACGCCGCAGCCTTGACCGGGCCGCCTCGGACCAGGTGTCGATCCGCTCGCCCCGCCAGGTGACCTGGCCTGCGTCCGGACGGAGGATGCCGGCCAGGCAGTGCAGCAGGGTGGACTTGCCGCAGCCGCTCGGGCCGGTGACCGCGACGATCTCCCCCTCGGCGACGTCGAGGGTGATCCCGCGTAGCGCTGGTGTCGGCCCGTACGCCTTCACCACGCCGCGAGCTTGGAGTTCCGTCACGAGTGCACCTCCCGGTGCCAGTCGGCGACCCGCTCCAGGGTGGTGTGCAACCACCTCAGGTCGGCGTCGAGGTGGGCGATGGCGAAGTCGGCCGCGACGACGTCGTCGAGGGTGGCCGAGAGGTCCGTCTTGACCGCGGTCAGCTCGCGGAGCCGGTCGGTGTGCGCCCGGCGCTGGGCGACCAGGTATTCCCTCGCCCGCTCGGCGTCGGCGACCAGCAACGCCACCAGCACCTTGGCGAAGAGCGTGCTGGTGACGTACGGCAGGGGCGGCTCGACCTCCGCGAGCCACAGGTCCAGCGCGTCGCGCCCGGCGCCGGTGAGCGCGTACGTCGTGCGGTCCGGCCCGCCGTCGCGGTCCTGGCCGGCGGGCGCCACCAGCCCGTCCCGCTGCAACCGGCCGAGCGTCGCGTAGACCTGCCCGAACGCCAGCGGCCGGGCCCGGGGCAGCCGTTGGTCATGGGCCCGTTTCAGCTCGTAGCCGTGCCTGCTCCCCTGCGCCAGCAGGCCGAGCAACACGTGTGGAGTCGACACCCCAATCACTATTCACCGGGAGAATAGTCGAGTCAACTCGCCACGTCCGGCCGCCCTGGCGGTTCGGCCCTCCGGACGGGGCAGCCCGGTGGGCCGCCGGCGCTGCCGGTCAGCTCGCCGACCAGCCGGGGTGCCGGCCCATCCGGGCCAGGACGAGGTCGAGCGGGGCGGCGTCCGGCGGGGCGGCGACCGGGGCGGCGAAGGCACCCATCTGCTGGCCCGTCTCTCCCATCCGGTCCATGAAAGCGTGCAGGACGGCAATCGCGTCCGGCGCGGCGTCGAACGGCTGGCCGGTGGCCCGGGCCAGGTCCCAGGCGTGCACGGTGAGGTCGATCAGCCCCATCTCCCCGACCGTCTCCTGGGGCAGCCCCATCCCGGGCGAAACGCCCTCCAACGCGGCCGGGTCCGCCCACGCCTCAATCAGCCGCTCGGTCTCGGCGGCGAACCGGTCCCGCCAGCCGTCGGTCAGGTAGTCGGTCTTGTCCCAGTTCGCCGGTCGCTTGGCGGCCAACTCCTGGAAGTTGACCACCACCTGGTACAGGTGGTTCATGAGGTCCCGGGCGGAGTAGTCCGCGCACGGGGTGGGCAGGTCGAGCTGGTCGTCACGGATCGCCCGGACCACCGCGACGGCGCGCGGCGCGGCTTCCGCCAGGAGTTCACTAGTCTTCGTGGCCATAAGGGCAGCGTACGAGGGTGGTCTTGAAGAAATGCGACACCAGCCGCGCGGGGACAGCAGGGGCATCCTCGACCCCCGTCGGCTGCTGCGCGAGGTCCGCTTCCGCCGTCGGCTGCCCGCCGCCGCGCTGCGCCCGTACGTCGAGCTCTACTGGCTGATCGACTGGGAGCTGGACGAGCCGTTCGAGCAGCGGGTGCTCCCGCACCCGGCGGTCAACGCGGCGTTCCAGCGCGACGGCGACGGTCGGGAGACCGCCGAGGTGGCCGGCGTCGGGCGGGAGCTGTTCCGGATCACCCTGACCGGCACCGGCGGGGTCAGCGGGGTGCAGTTCCGCCCGGGCGGCTTCCGGCCGTTCTGGCGGCGGCCGGTCGCCGAGCTGACCGGCGAGCGCCGCCCGCTCGCCGCCGGCCTCGTCGCGGGCCGACGGCTCTGCGCCGGTACGGACGACGAGCGGTGCGCCGCCCTGGACGACCTGCTGGCCGCCTGGGACCCGCGCCCCGACCCGTCGACGGCGGAGGCGATGGCGCTGGCCGAGGAGATCCGCGCCGACCGGGGCGTGCTGCGGGTCGACGACCTGGCCCGGCGGCACGGGACCACCACCCGGCGGCTGCAACGCCTCTTCCTCGACCAGGTGGGCGTCGGCCCGAAGTGGGTGATCCGGCGGTACCGGGTCCAGGAGGCGATCGAGCAGGCCGCCGGTGGGCCGGTGGACTGGGCGGCCCTCGCCGCCGACCTCGGCTACGCCGACCAGGCCCACCTGGTCCGCGAGTTCACCGCCGCCACCGGGATCTCCCCGACCGCGTACGCCCGGTCGCTCAGCCGGCCGGCCGCAGGCCGGTGAGGAAGGCCCGCCAGGCGGCCGGGGAACAGGCCAGCACCGGCCCGGAGCGGTCCTTCGAGTCGCGTACGGCCACCACGCCGGGCAGGTTGACGGCCACCTCGACGCAGTTGCCGCCGGTGCCGTTGCTGCGGCTGCTGGTGCGCCACCGGGCAGTGCTCAGGTCCATGGTTCCGCCTCCGTCGTCTCCGCGATCAGCTCGACCGACCGCTGGTGGGGCAGGGCCTCGCCCCGGATCGACTCCCAGACGTCGACCATCCGGCGCACGTCCTCCGGGCGGTCTGTGACCTGGCTGCCGAGCTGAGTCTCCACATAGACCATATCCTCGCCCACCGGCGGCGTGGCGATGACGAACGGGCCCTCCAGCCCGGCGTAGGCCCCCACGGCGAGCGGCACCACGTGGATCCGCACCCGGGGCAGCCCCTCGCCGACCTTGACCAGGTGGCGCAACTGCTCCCGCAGCACCTCCGGGCCGCCGACCGGGCGGCGCAGCACCGACTCGTCGACCACCACGGTCAGCGTCGGCGGCCGGTCCCGGGTCAGGATCTCCTGCCGGTCCAGCCGGGTGGCGACCTGCCGCTCGACCTCCTGCGCCGAGAGCAGTCCGCTTCCTGAGAGGACCGCGCGGGCGTACCGCTCGGTCTGGAGCAGGCCGGGGACGTAGAGCGGCTCGTACCCGCGCAGCGCCGTCGCCTCCTGCTCGATCCCCGCCCACTCGCGGAAGTACGGCACCACCGTCTCCCGGCTGATCCGGCGCTGGATGCGGGCGAACCGGCCGCCCGCGCCGAACACCGCGTCGCAGCGTCGGGCCAGGTCCCCGCTCGGCCGCCGGTCGCCGGTCTCGATTTTGGCGATCAGGGCGGCCGAGTAGCTGACCGCCTCGGCCAGGGCCGCCTGGGACAGCCCGGCGGCCGACCGGGCCAGCCGCAACTCCTCGGCGAAGTGGTCGAGCATCGGCGATCTCTCCACGGACAGCCTCCGTACACCCTCGGGACCTGCGGGACCACGGCCGCGACGCCCGGCTGGTCCGGGCGGCGAACCTTCTCACGGTAACCGTCCGATCACCAGACTGTGAACCCAGCGGGACCGCCCGGCCGTCTCCCCCCGAGATCCCCGACCCGGGCGGAACCGCGCGGGGGCGGGCCGGGCACGGCGGCCCGCCCCCGCACCACCCGAGGCGCAACGGAGAGGCAGGCCCCATGCCGGAGAACCACCCGCCGGATCCGCCCCGGGCCGCGGCGCGGCCGGCCCGGCGGCCGGTGGTCCGGGAACACCTGCCGGTCAGGCCGATCTGGCTCTGCCGGGTCTGCGCGGGCCCGTGGCCCTGCTCGCCGGCCCGGCTGCGGCTGCGTCACGAGTACGCCGACTCCCCCGTCACGCTCGCCGTGTACCTCGCCGGCCTGATGCTGGAGGCGGGCGACCAGCTCACCCGGCTGCATCCGTACACCGCGCCGCCGGCCGGGGTTCTGTACCGCCGCTTCCTCGGCTGGCTGCGCGAGAGCGGGAGTTGAAGGGGGCCTGCTATGCCGGAGGCGCCGACGGTGCCGGGGGCGTCAACAAGCTGCCTCTCCGTTCACCTTCGGCGGCGGAGGGCCACCACCGCGACGTCGTCGTTGATCTCGGTGGGGGCCAGCTCCACCAGCAGCCGCTGGCAGAACGCGTCCAGGTCGGCGTCCACCACGTCGGCGCAGCGGGCCAGGGCGGCCAGCCCCTCGTCGATCGTGGTGTCCCGCCGCTCGATCAGCCCGTCGGTGTAGAGCACCAGCGTCGCCCCGGCCGGCAGCACGAACTCCAGGTCGGCGGGGCGATCCGCGCGCACGCCGAGCAGCGGGGCCGAGTGCTGGACGTACTCCACCGCGCCGTCCAGGCTGATCAGCGCCGGCAGGTGGCCGGCGCTGGCCAGCCGGACGTGACCGGAGTTCGGCTCCAGCAGCAGCAGGCAGATGGTGGCCAGCTCGTTGGGCAGCAGCGTCCGCATCAGCTCGTTGACCCGGTGCAGGATCGCGCCCGGCTGGTGCCCCTCGACGGCGTACGCGCGCACCGCGTGCCGCAGCTCCGCCATCACCGTCGCGGCGTGCAGGGAGTGCCCGGCGACGTCGCCGATCGCCATCAGCAGGTGGCCGTCCAGCATCACCAGCTCGTAGAAGTCGCCGCCCACCTCGGTCTGCGCGCTGGCCGGCTCGTACCGCACGGCGAGGTCGAGCCCGGCGATCTCCGGGATCCGGCGGGGCAGCAGGCTGCGTTGCAGGGTGACCGCGATGCGGTGCTCCTCGTCGAAGGAGCGCTGCGCCTCCACCGCCGCCGCCACGGCCTGGGCGACCTGCACCAGCACCGGCGACCCGGGGGTCTGGGTGCCCGTCGGCACCACCACGTAGAGCGGTGCCCGGTCCCCGCGCAGCTTCGCCGCGGCCACGGTCACCCGGTCGCCGGCCGGCCAGTCGACCAGTCCCCAGTCGCCGGGGTCGTCGATCCGCACGGTGGAGCCGGTCGGCACCCCCGTGTCGTCGACGACCCACGGCACGATCCGGGGCTCGCCCCCCGGACCGGCGCAGACCCCGGCGAGGCAGTCGCCGTCGAAGGTCTCCGCCACCACCACCGCCGGGCCCTTGAAGATCCGGGCGGCACCGGCCGCCGCCGCCTCCAGCAGCCGGGCGAAGTTCGGCGCGGCGTGCACCGCCACGGTCGTCTCGGCCAGCCCGGTGAGCCGCTCGGCGAGCAGCTCGGCGCGCTGCCGGGCCCGGTAGTAGCGCAGCACCGCGTGGGCGGTGGCGACCAGTTCCTCCGGCTCTATCGGCTCGGCCAGGTAGGCGTCCGCGCCCCGGGTCAGGCCCTGGGCCCGATCCGCCACGTCGATGGCGTGCGCCGACACGTGGATCACCGGTATCGCCGGCTGGGCCTTCTTGATCCGTTCGCAGACGTCGAACCCCGTCAGGTCGGGCAGCCGGACGTCGAGCACGACCAGGTCGATCGGGTCCACCCCGATCCGGGCCAGCGCCTCCCCGCCGGTCTCCGCCTCCAGCGTCGCGAAGCCGGCCCGGCGGAGCCAACTCACCAGCAGGTACCGCTTCGTGCGGCTGTCGTCGACCACCAGCACGGTCACCGGGCCGCCCTCCACGGTCACCCCCCGCCGATCGGCAGGGTGACGGTGAACGTGCTGCCCCGGCCCGGCTCGCTGGTCAGCTCCAGGGTGCCCCCGAGCAGGCGCACCACCCGGCGCGCGTACGGCAGGCCGAGGCCGGTGCCGCCGATCCGGGTGCTCCCCGGCACCTGGTAGAACTCCTCGAAGATCCGCTCGTGCAGCTCCGGGGCGATGCCGGCGCCGGTGTCGGTTACCGACAGATGCCACCGCTCGTCGCGGACCTCCGCCCGCATCCGGACCTCGCCCCGCTCGGTGAACTTGAGCCCGTTGTGCAGCAGGTTGCGCAGCACCTGGGCGAGCAGCACCTCGTCGGAGCGGACCGTCCCCGGCGGGGGCGGGTCCTCCACCACCAGCTCGACCTTTGGCCTGGTGGACAGCGCGCGCAGGGTGCCGCGCAACTGGCCGAAGACCGCCCGCAGGTCCACCTCGGCCCAGTTCGGCTCCAGCCGCCCGGACTCCGCCTTGGCCAGGTCGAGCAGCTCGTTGACCAGGCTGAGCAGGTCGGTGGCCGAGGACCGGATCAGCCCGACCTGCTGGGCTTGCTCCTCCGTCAGCGGGTCGGACGCGGAGTCGGCCAGCAGCCGGCTCAGCCCGATGATCGCGGTCACCGGGGCGCGCAGCTCGTGGCTGACGTTGGCCAGGAACCGGCTCTTGGACTCGCTGGCCGTACGGAGTTGGGCGGATTTCTCGTCCAGCTCGGCGTAGAGCGCGACCACCCCCCGATTGGTCTCCTCCAGCTCCTCGGTGAGCTGGTTGTACAGGGCCATCACACCCCGGTTGGTCTCCTGGAGCTCCTCGTTGAGCACGGCCAGCTCGTCGCGCTGGCTACGCACCTCGTCCAGGGCGGCGATGAGCTGCTCGTTCTGCGACGCGAGCTCGTCCAGGGCGCTGCCGGGAGCGCTGCTGGCGAGCTCGGCTCGCAGCTCGGCAAGTCGCTCCGGGGTCAGCGCCTGTGCGGTCGCCGGGACACGTCGGGACATCCTCACGACCGTATCGCCCTCCCGGTCCACCACGCCCAACATGTCCACCAGTCGCGCCACCGCGCCGGAGTGCGGCTCGTACCGGCCGTCGGGGAGCGGGCTCACCGGGGCCAGGTCCACCCGCACCTGCGGGGGGCCCTGCGCGTCGAGGTCGACGGCGAAGATGACGTCCGCACCGCCGACGGCGTGCAGCAGGTCCCGGGCCACCTCGCTGAGGGCCGTGGCGAGCCGGACCTGGTCCTGGTGTTCCAGGCCGACCGCCATGGCCACCTCCCGGCCCCGCTGCCGGACCACGAAGATGTCGTGCTCGACCCGCAGCGCCATCTGGAGCAGCGGCGGGCCGGCCGCCGGCCCGGTCACGACGGCGCCCGGGCGACCAGGACGCAGGCGTCGTCCCGACGCAGCCCGGCATCGCGCAGCAGGGTCGCGGCCATCACGAGCGGGCCGCTGGCGACCAGTCCGGGATAGTCGTCGAGCTGCCAACGGTCCACCACACCGTCGCTGTGCATCACCAGCGACGCCCCGGTCGGGAAGGGATATTCGTACTCCCGGACGACGGGTCGCTGGTGGCCGGCGATCCCGGGCAGGGAGACCAGCCCCCGCCGCCGTTCACCCTCGGCCACCACGGACGCGGAGATGTTGCCCAGCCCGGCGAACCGCAGCAGCTTCGCGTCCGGTGCCAGCTCGGCGACGGCCAGCGCCGCGCCCCGGGTGTGCGACATCGCCCGGTGCAGGTGCTGCACCACCGCCGCCGGCGACCCGGCCGGGGCGGCCCGGAACGCGGCCAGCGCGGCGTCGGTGGCCGCCGCCGCCAGCGGCCCGTGGCCGAGACCGTCACAGGTCAGCACCTGGTGCCGTCCCTCGGCGATCCGGACGGCGTACCCGTCGCCGCTGACCGACTCGCCGGTGAGCGGTCGGGTGAGCCCGCCGGCCCAGGACAGCGCCGGGAGGGGCCCCCGCGGCCAGACCTGCACGGCCAGGACGGTGCCCCTGCCGGGCCGGGAGTAGCCGTCGAACCAGTCGGTCTGCCGCAGGATGGCGCCGAGGCCGATGCCGAGCGTCCCGGCGGTGGAGTGCCCGTCCCGGGAGGACATGGTCAGGTCGGCCATGCCGGGCCCGGAGTCGATGGCGACCAGCTCGACACCGGCCTGTCCGCCCCGGCGCACCGGGCGCAGCAGCAGCAGCCCGTCCTCGGCGTGCTTCACCAGGTTGCTGGTCAGCTCGGCGGCGACGATCGCCAGCTCGGCCGTGCGGACCGCACCGATTTCGAGCTGCTGGCCCAACCGCTCGGCGGCCCGCCGGACCGCGCTGGCCGCGCTGCCGCTCTCCACCCGGAACCACAGGCCGTGGTCGGACACGGCGTCGGCGGTCATCGGGACCACTTGATGACCGTGATCCGGGTCCCCTGGCCCGACCCGGTCACGATGTCGAACTCGTCGACCAGCCGTCGGGCGCCGCTGAGGCCGAGTCCGAGGCCGCCGCCGGTGGTGTAGCCGTCGGTGAGGGCGAGGTCCAGGTCGACGATGCCGGGGCCGTCGTCGGCGAAGACGATCCGGATGCCGCGCCGCAGGCCGTTGTCCACGGTGGTCACCTCGGCGACGCCGCCCCCGCCGTAGACCAGGGTGTTGCGCGCCAACTCGCTGGCCGCGGTGACCAGCTTGGTCTGGTCGACCAGGGAGAGCCGGGCCGCCACCGCCACCGTCCGTACCAGTTGGCGGACCCGCACCACGTCCTCGTCGCTCTGGATCGCCTGCGCCTGCGGGTGGCCCAGGTCGATGCCGGCGGTCATCTCGTGGCCGTCGTCTCGTCGTCCGGCTCGTCCTCGGCGGAGTAGTCGTAGTCGTCGGCCTGCGCTGCCGCGATCAGCTCCATGCCCCGCTCGACGTTCAGCGCGGTACGGATGCCGTTCAGCGACAGGCCCAGCTCGACCAGGGTGATGGCGACGGCGGGACGCATCCCGACCACCACCGTCTCGGCGTCGAGCACCCTGGAGATCGAGGCGATGGTGGACAGCATCCGGCCGACGAACGAGTCGACGATGTCCAGCGCCGTGATGTCGATGATCACGCCGTGGCAGCCGGTGGCGACGATCCGCTCGGCCAGGTCCTCCTGGAGCTGGACCGCCGTCTGGTCGGACATGTCGACCTGGATCGACACGAGCAGGATGTCGCCGATCTTCAGGACCGGCACCCGCTCCATCAGGACTCCCGGCGCGGCTGCCGGCGGGCGGTCTCCGCCCCGGTGAGCCGCAGCACGTGGCGCAGCGCGTCGGCCAGGCTGGCCTTGGTGGCGATGTCGCCGAACTCGATGCCGAGCGCGACGATGGTCTGGGCGATCTGCGGGCGGATGCCGGAGATGATGCAGTCGGCGCCCATCAGCCGGGCGGCCACCACCGTCTTGAGGATGTGCTGGGCGACCTGGGTGTCCACCGCCGGCACGCCGGTGATGTCGATGATCGCGTACGGCGAGCTGGTGTCGACCAGGGTCTGGAGCAGCCGCTCCATCACCACCTGGGCCCGGGCCGAGTCGAGCGTGCCGACCAGCGGCACGGCCACCACGCCCTCCCAGATCTTGACGACCGGGGTGGAGAGTTCGAGGAGCTGCTCGGCCTGGTCCGCGATCAGGCCCTCCCGGGTACGGACGAAGCTCTCGAAGGTGAACAGCCCCATCTGGTCGACCAGCGAGGAGAAGGCCACATAGTCGCGGAGGGTGGTGTCCGCGTCGGACTCCAGCAGCTCCAGCAGGACGTCCTTGAGGCCGTACACGCTGACCGCCGTCTCGGTGGCGGTGAAGCCCTGCCGGGCCCGGCCCCTGGACAGCTCGGCGAGCACGGCGCGCAGCTCGCCGGCCGACTCCGACTCAAGATCGAACGAGCCGCCCCGCCCCGCTTCCACCATGCTACGGTGCAGGTCCTGCACCTGGCGGCGCAGCTCGGCCTGGCTGAGTCGGCCGCGCAGCGACGCGGTGGCGACCTCCGTCCAGCGCTGTACAACCCGCTCGGCGTGCTCGCTCAGCAGACCGGTCAGCCGACCGTTTTCCTCCGCGCTCAACGCCACGGGCATCCTCCCTCTGACCTGGACCGGCCGGACTCTACCACCGGGCACCCAGCAATTAGTTGTCACGGGACAAAGAAATGATGGCGGACACGGCCGCCGCTCCCGTTCAGCGGAAAACCCCGAACGTGGGATACGGTTCCACCCGATAACAGGAGGTCCGAATGTCCCTGACGGTGCACACGGAACAGCGCGGCGACGTCGTCGTCGTCTCGGTCGCGGGCGAGCTGGACATGGCGACGGCACCGCAGCTCCAGGACCAGATCACGGACCTGCTCGACAAGGGTCGCAGCCGCCTCGTCTTCGACCTGGCCGACGTCTCGTTCTGCGACTCGACCGGGCTGTCCGTGTTCGTGCGCGCCAAGAACAGCTGCGACGAGGCCGGCGGCGTGGTCCGGCTGGCCGCCCCGCAACGCGGCGTGCTGCGCATCCTTGAGGTCAGCGGGCTGGTCGAGGTGCTGCACACCTACCCGACGGTCGAGCAGGCCGTCGCGGGCGACCCCACGCCGGCCACCTCCTGACCGACCCTTCAGCGCTCGTCCTCGATGAACCGGGGACGAGCGATCGCCAGTCCCGCGACCGTCTGCACGGCCAGGGCGGCGAGCAGGAACCCGATCGGCGCGGTCCACCCGCCGGTCGCCTCGTAGAGGATGCCGACCAGCAGCGGGCCGAGCGCGGCGATCACGTACCCGGTGCTCTGCGCGAAGGCGGACAGCGCCACCGTCCCCTCGGCCGTGCGGGCGCGCAGCCCGATGGTGGTGAGGATCAGCGGGAAAGCGCCCTGACCGAGGGCGAGCAGGGCCACCCAGAGCAGCGCGGCGTCGTGCGGCGCGAACGCCAGCCCCAGGTAGGCCGCCGTGGAGAAGCCGGTCAGCCCGAGCACCAGCGGGCGCAGCGTCCGCAGCCGACCGGCCAGCGCCGGCATCAGCAGCGCCACCGGCACGCCGAGCGCGGTCACCCCGGCCAGCAGCAGCCCGGCCGCCTCCGGCGCGAAGTCGGCGTCCCGGAAGAGCTGGGCCAGCCAGCCCATGATCGCGTACCCGCTGAGCGACTGGGCACCGAAGTAGACCGCCATCGCCCAGCCGAGCCGGGTCCGCGCCGGCCGGACCCGGGCCGGCGCGGCGACGGCCACCGCCGGGGTCCCGGCCCGGCGCGCGGCGCGGGCCCGCAGCGCCAGCGGCACCCACGGGAGTACGGCCACCGCGGCCAGCCCGGCCCAGACGCCGAGCCCGGCCCGCCAGGAGCCGAAGGCGTGCGCGACCGGCACGGCCGACGCGGCGGCCACCGTCGTGCCCGCCGTCAACGCCATCGTGTACGCCCCGGTGACCAGCCCGGTGCGGTGCGGGAAGTGCTGTTTGACCAGCATGGGCAGCAGGATGTTCGCCACCGCGATGCCGGCCAGCGCGAGCGCGCTGGTGACCACGAAGACCAGCGCCGAGTCGGTGACCACCCGCAGCACCTGCCCGACGGCCAGGGACGCCATGGCGACCACCAGCACCCGGGCCGGGGCGAACCGACGGACCAGCCACGGGGTCAGCGCGCCGAGCCCGGCGAACGCGATGGTCGGCAGGGTGGTGACGAACCCGGCCATCGCCCCGGAGAGCCCGAGGCCGGTGCGGACCTCGTCGAGCAGGGCGCCGAGGCTGGTCACGGCGGCGCGCAGGTTGACCGCGACCAGCAGCATGCCGACCAGCACCAGCAGCCCGCCGGTGACCGGCCGCTGCTCCCTCCGCACCGGCGCGGGTGCGGCACCGGGGGCCGGACCCGAGGTGGCGTCGGCGGCCGGGCCGGGCCGGTCCGTCCCGGTGACGGGGTCCGCGATGGCGGTCGGTGGCGGGGTCATGGCCTTCAACCTACAATCATGGGATGAATTTTGGTCCGGTGATGTAACCAGTGACACCGTCGGTGGATTCCGTGCCCGTGCCACCCCGCGGCCACCGGGTCCGGCAGACGATCGAGCAGCTCCGGTCCCGCATCCTCGGCGGCGAGTGGCCGGTCGGCGGGCGCATCCCGACCGAGCCCCAACTCGTCGCCGCGCTCGGGGTGGGGCGCAACACCGTCCGCGAGTCGGTCCGTGCCCTGGTGCACGCCGGCGTGCTGGAGTGCCGTCAGGGCTCCGGCACGTACGTGGTGTCGACCGACGAGCTGGCCCCGGTGGTGGCCCGCCGGCTCACCGACGACCGGACGACCGAGGTGGTCGAGGTGCGCCGAGCCTTCGAGGTGGAGGCCGCCCGGCTCGCCGCGCTGCGGCGTACCCCGGAGGACCTGGCCGCCCTCGACGACGCGCTCGCCGTCCGCGAGGCCGCCTGGCGCGCGGGCCGGGTCGGCGAGTTCGTCGAGGCGGACGCCGCGCTGCACACGGCGGTGGTGGCCGCCGCGCACAACGCCATGCTCGCCGAGCTGTACGCGTCGGTCGGCGCGGCGCTGCGCAGCACCGTCGCCCAGGCGATGGGTGACGAGCTGAAGCCCGAGCGGTACGTCGACCACGACCGGCTGGTCGCCGCGATCCGGGACGGCGACCCGGGGTTGGCAGCCCGCGAGGCCGGTGCTTTTCTGGAGCCCTCGCCGGGGGGAACAGCCTGCCCCGGACGGTAACCGGACATCACGGGAGTACGGATGCTCAAGGGCTTCAAAGACTTCATCATGCGCGGGAACGTCGTCGACCTCGCGGTCGGCGTCGTCATCGGCGCCGCGTTCACGTCAGTGGTCACCCAGCTGACCAACTCGTTCCTCAAGCCGCTGATCGCGCTGGTCACCGTGCTGATCACCGGCAGCGACAAGGGCCTTGAGGGCACTCCGTGGACCGTACGGAACGTCGACTTCGACTGGATCAGCTTCATCAACGCGGCGATCACCTTCGCGCTGACCGCGGCGGCGCTGTACTTCCTGGTCGTCTACCCGATGAACAAGCTGGCCGAGCGGCGTAAGCGCGGCGAGGAGCCGCCGCCGGCCGCCCCCAGCGAGGAGGTCAAGCTGCTCACCGAGATCCGGGACGCGCTGGTCGCCGCCGGGCACGCCACCCCGGGCCAGCAGCGGGGCGCCCTGGACGACGTGCTCGGTCGCAGGCCGGAGCCGCCAGCCCCGCGCTGACTCACCGGCCGGCACACCGGCCCCCACGGGTGTTCCGTGGGGGCCGACTCGTGTCGTACACATGTTCGATAGAGTCCCGCCATGGAGCAGCGGAAGCACTGGTGGAACGGCAAGTGGGGGCGGCTGGCGCGGCGGGACGTCTTCCTCCGGGTGAACGGTGACCAGTGGCACGTCGAGCAGCGGGCCGGCGGCGCGGAGGGCGTCTCCCAGTTCTACGAGTACCCGAGCGTCGAGGAGGCGGAGGAGACCGTGCGGGCGCTGCTCGCCGGTGCCGACGACTGGCGCGAGCTGTCCCCCCGCCCGCCGGGCTCGTGGCAGCCGGCACCCGACGCCCGACCCTGAACGGGGCGGCGGCGCTGAACGGGGCGGCGCTGAACGGGGCGGCGCTGAACGGGGCGGCGCTGAACGGGGCGGCCGGGCCGTTTACGGGGGCGGCTCTGGGCGGGGCCGGCCCGGGCCGCCACGGTGCGTGTGGGGCCGGTGCCGCCACCGGGCTGAGCGGGGGAACGGCGTTTAGCCGGCGGCCGGCCCGGGAACCGCGCCAGGATGGAGCAGCAGGGCACCGATCAGCAGGCGACCATCTCCCGCGTCACCACCGGGATGCCGGTGGTCGACGTGACCGGGGCGGAGGTCGGCACCGTCGACCTCGTCCAGCGGGGCGATCCGAACGCGGTGACCGTGCAGGCGCCGGACGCGGACCCCGGCGGCAGCCTGGACGAGTTGATCGAGTCGGCGGCGGTCGAGGAGCCGGACGTGCCAGCCGACCTGGCCGCCCGCCTGCTGCGTACCGGCTACCTGAAGGTCTCCACCGAACTCGCCCCGACCGGCGCCGTCTACGTGCTGGCCGACCAGATCGCCGGCATCGCCGACGGCCGGATACGCCTCGAAGTCCCCGCCACGAGCCTGCCCCCGCAGGAGTGACCCCGGCCCAGCCCACGGGCCCTATGGTGGGCCGATGTACATCCTGATCGGGGAGCAGCAGGCCGAGGCGGTCGACGCGGACGAGCAACGGGCCGGTTCGCGCACATGGCGGACGTGGTGCGGCGCAGCCCGGGATTCGTGCGCGGCTGGTGGGGGCTGGACGACACCGACCGGGAGGCCGCCCACGTGCTGGTCGCCCTCGACACCCTCGACCACGCCCGCGCGCTGCGCCGCATGGTCGAGGAGAACGTGGCAGGGGTCCGGCTGCGGATCATGGAGGTCGGCGTGTCCGCCGAGGCGGACTGATCCGCTCCACGGCGAGGCTGCCCTCCCAGGGCGGGTTGATCCACTTCAGGTCAATGACATGGCGGTGACCCGACGCCGGGATGCCCCCATGTCACCGACATGGAGTTGATCTATTCGCCTGCCTGCCCCGCCGTCGGGGCGAAGCCGGCCGGGGCGACCGGCGGGACTGGCCCGACCGGCGGGCCGGGCTGGACCGAGACGGGCGGAGCCGGAGTGGCCGAGGCGGGCGGAGCCGGAGTGGCCGAGACAGGCGGAGCCGGAGTGGCCGAGACAGGCGGAGCCGGAGTGGCCGAAGCGGGCGGAGCCGAGTGGCGGCGGAAGAGGAGCAGCATCAGCCAGCCGGCGAGCAGCCCCCAGAACGCGCCGCCGACGCCGAGCAGGCTCACCCCGGAGGCGGTGACCACGAAGGTCACCACGGCGGCCTCCCGCGCCTGCGGGTCGGCGACCGCCGCCGACACCGCACCGGCCAGCGCGGCGAGCAGCGCGAGCCCGGCCACCGCCTCGATCAGCACTGGCGGGGAGAGCAGCACCAGAGCGGTGGCGACGCCCGCGCCGAGGCCGAGCAGGGCCATCCCCACCCCGGCGGTGACCGAGGCGACCCAGCGGCGCTCCGGGTCCGGATGGGCGTCCGGGCCGGCGGCCAGCGCGGCGGTGATCGCGGCCAGGTTGACCGCGTGCCCGCCGACCGGGGCGCCGAGGGCGCTGGCCAGGCCGGTGACGCGTAGCGCAGCGCCGAGCGGCGGCCGGTAGCCGTAGCCGCGCAGCACCGCCATCCCGGGGACGTTCTGCGCGGCCATGGTGACCAGGAAGAGCGGGAGCGCCAGCCCGACCACCGCCGGGACCGTCCACTCGGGCGCGGTGAGGGTGAACACCGGCTTGAGGCCGTGTGCGCCGATCCCGCCCGGGGTGGTCAGCGCGATGGCGACCGCAGCCACCACCAGCGCGGCGGGCACCGCCCAGCGGCGGGCGAACCGGTGCAGGACCAGCCAGGTGACGACCACCGGCGCGGCCAGCGCCGGGACCTCGACCAGGGCGCGGACCGGCGCGGTGCACAGCGGCAGGAGCACCCCGGCCAGCATCGCGCTGGCGATCGGGCCGGGGATGGCGGCCACCGCCCGGCCCAGCGCCGGAAAGAGCCCGGCAGCGACGATCAACACCCCGCACACGACGAACGCGCCGACCGCCGCCGGCCAGCCGCCGGGGACCGGACCGGTGGCCGCCAGCAGCGCCGCGCCGGGGGTGGACCAGGCGATCGCCATCGGCAGCCGGTGCCGCAGCCCCAGCCACACCGCGCAGACACCGGACGCGACGCTGACCGCGAGCAGCCCCGAGGCGGCCTGGCTCTCGTCGGCGCCGACGGCGCGCAGCCCGGCGAGCACCACGGTGAACGAGCTGGCGAAGCCCACGAGCGCGGTCACCAGCCCGGCGAGCACCGGTTGCAGCAGGCCGGCCACGTCTTCCCCCCTCGCCCGTTCCGTTTACGGAACGGAAGCGTGTAGCACGATAGCCGGATGGAGCTGCCAGCATCAACCCGGGGACGGGCCGCCGATCCGGGCACCGGCACGGTCGGCTGCCGGGTACGCGCCCTGCGCGAGGAGCGGGGGATGTCGCTGTCCACCCTGGCCCGGTTGGCCGGGGTCGGGAAGGCCACCCTCTCCGGCCTGGAGAACGGCACCCGCAACCCCACACTGGAGACGCTATACGCGATCACCGCCCAGCTCGGGGTACCGCTGACCGCCGTGCTCTCCGGGCCGGCCGCGACCCCGACGGTCCGCGGCGCGGCGGTGAGCGCCACCCTGCTGGAGGTCTTCACCGAGGCCGACGCGACGTACGAGCTGTACCGGATGCGCGTCGCCCCCGGGCCCGGCCAGCTCTCGCCCGCGCACCAGCCGGGGGTCACGGAGCACGTCACCGTCTTCGCCGGGGTGCTCCGCGCCGGGCCGGCGGACGCCCCGCTGACGGCGACGGCTGGCGGCCACCTGCGCTGGACCTCGGACGTGCCGCACAGCTACGCGGCGGTCGGCGACGAGGAGGTGTGGGCGAGCCTTCTACTGCGCTACCCCCGCCACTGACCGCCAACCCCGCACCCCCGCGCCCACCGCACCCCCACCACTCCGCCGCCTCGCCGCGGCCGGGCCAGGACAGCGGCCGGGCCGGGCAGCGGTCAGCCCGGTCGGGCCGGGAGCCGGTGCTGGACGGCCCAGAGCGCGGCCTCGGTACGCGACGCCGACCCGGTCTTGCGGAGCAGGTTGGACACATGCACGGTCACTGTCCGAACCGAGATGCCGAGCACCCGGGCGGCCTGCTTGTTGGACATGCCCGCGACCAGGCAGGCGAGCACCTCGACCTCCCGACCGGTCAGCTCGGCGTCGGGCGGAAGCAGGTCGGCCGGGAACAGGGCAGCAGTCGGGTACGCCGCGTCGGGCGGGGGCACGGCGCGCGGCGCGGGGGTGCGTGGGTGCTCCGGCAGCGGCCGGCGCAGCAGGGCGTCCGGCCCCTGGCCGGAGTGCGCGGCGAGCAGTTCGGTCAGCACGTACGGGTTGCCGCCGGTGCGCCGCCACACCGCGGCCGCCAGCCGGCGGGACGGGTGCGTCCCCTCGTACACCTGGGTCAGCACCTCGGCGACCTCGGCCGGGCCGAGCGGGCCGAGGTGCTGGCGGACTGCGCCGCGTACCCCGCAGAACCGGGACAGGGCGCGGGCGGCGAGGTCCGGCGCGACCGCGTCCGCCGCGGGCCGGCTCGCCACCAGCAGCAGCGCCGGCAGGTCGGGCGCGGTGGCCAGCTCGCCGACCAGGTTCAGGCTGGCCGGGTCGAGGGCGTGCAGGTCCTCCACCACCAGCACCGCCGGGCCGGCGCCGACCAGCAGCCGGACCGTGCGCACGGCCAGCCGCAACAGCGTGCCCGGCGCGTACCGTTCGCGTGGGGCGGTGGGCTGCTGGGCGAGCCAGGCGAGCGCGTCGGGCGGCAGGTCGAGCCGGCTGGTGTCCCGCCCGCTGAGGACCGCGGCGAGCCAGTCGTACGGCGCCGGGCTGTGCACCCGCGCGGCCCCGCTGAGCACCACCGCCGGACGCGGGGCGAAGCCGTCCAGGGCCGCCGCCACCAGCAGGCTCTTGCCGACGCCCGCCGCGCCGGTGAGCACCGCGACGGCGGGGCCGGGCCGGCCACGGAGCGCCAGCGTGGACCACGCCCGGTCGAGCTCGGCAAGCTCACCGGCGCGTCCGACCATGGAGACCGGCATCATTCTTTTCACCCTACGCAGTAGTGCGTAGAGACGACGGGAGGGTCTTCTTGGCAAGCTTGTCGTATGACGCTGATCCTCCGCTCGGCCATCCTCAACGACGTCGGCCTGGTCCGGACCAACAACGAGGATTCCGCCCTCGCCGGTGACCGTCTGGTCGCGGTCGCCGACGGCATGGGCGGCCTGCCCGCCGGTGAGGTGGCGAGCGAGATCGTCATCCGGATCCTCGACGAGCTGAACCCGCCGACCACCACCGAGGGGGCCGCCGACGCGCTGCGGTCCGTGGTGAGCACCGCCAACCGGCGCATCCGGGCCGCCATCTCCGTCGACCCGGCCCGCGAGGGCATGGGCACCACCCTCACGGCCGGCCTGCTCGCCGGGGACGTCCTGGTCCTCGCCCAGGTCGGGGACTCCCGCTGCTACCTGCTGCGGAACAACGAGCTGGCCCAGCTCACCCGGGACGACACCTTCGTCCAGTCGCTGGTCGACCAGGGTGCGCTCTCCCCGGAGCAGGCCCGGCACCACCCGCAGCGGTCGCTGGTGACCCGGGCCGTGCAGGGCGTGGACGCTCCCCCGGCGGTCGGCACGCTCACCGTCTTCGCCGGCGACCGGCTGCTGCTGTGCAGCGACGGCCTGTCGGACTACGTGGACGACACGTCGATCGCCGCCGCCCTGGCCATGTACGGCGACCGCCAGCAGTGCGGCGAGCAGCTCGTGAAGCTCGCCCACCAGGCGGGCGCCCCGGACAACGTCACCGTCGTCGTCTCCGACGTCACCGCGGCCTGACCGGCTGACCCTGCGCGCGGGAGCGGGGCGGCCAGCCAGCCCGGCGAATGTGGTTGCGCCGGGCCGGCGGGGCGGGTTGGGATGGGGGATGAGCATCCGGCGGGTGACCAACTCCGAGCGCCTGACCACCTCGTTCCCGCTCCAGGCGTATGCCTTCGAGGCGTCACCGAAGCGACCCGAGCGGGCCGAGGCGTTCGGCCGCTATCTGCCGTACGGCGAGGCCAACCGCACCCTGGTCGTCGAGGAGGGCGGCGAGACCCTCGCCGTGGTCTCCGCCATCCCGATGCGACAGAACCTGCGCGGGGCGGTGCTGCCGATGGCCGGCGTCGCCGGGGTGGCCACCCATCCGCTGGCCCGCCGGCGCGGGCACGTCCGGGCCCTGCTGCACCAACTGCTCGACGAGATGCGCGACGAGGGGCACCTGGTGAGCGCATTGTACCCGTTCCGCGCCTCGTTCTACGAGCGGTTCGGCTACGTCGGGCTGCCCCGGGCCCGCACGGTCACCTTCACGCCGGCCGACCTCGCCCCGCTGCTCCGCGCCGACCTGCCCGGCGAGCTGAGCTGGGAGCGGACCGGCACCGGATACGCCGGTCACCGCGCCTTCACCGAGCGCTTGCTGGCCGAGCGGCACGGCTTCGCGCTCTTCCCCGACACCCGGGCGGCGTGGCTGCGCGACGACGACGACCGCTGGCTGGTCACCGCCCGGGTCGACGGCGCGACGGTCGGCGTGCTGACGTACCGGATCGACGACCACGGCGGCGAGCTGACCGGCGACGACCTGCTGGTCGCCGACCCGTACGCCCGGGCGCTGATCCTGGCGTTCCTGGCCCGGCACGTCGACCAGGTCGGCCGGGTGCGGCTGCGGGTGGCCGCCGACGAACTGCCCGAGCTGTGGCTCACCGACCTGGCGGTGCACGTCGAGGCCCGGGTCGCCCGGCCCGGGTCGGCGGCGCCGATGGCCCGGCTGCTCTCGCTGGACGCGCTGGCCGGCCTCCCCGCCGGGCCCGGCCGGGCCCGGGTCGCGCTGACCGGGGACCGCTGGCTGGGCGGCAGTCACCTGCTGGACGGGACCACCGGCCGGCTGGAGTTGGTGTCCGACGCCGCCACCGGCACCACGCCGACCGCGACGCTCACCGCAGCCGGGCTCTCCGCCCTGGTGTACGGGGTGCTGGACCCGGCGGAGGTGGACGTCCGCGGCCTCGGCCAGGTGCCGGCCGACGCCGCCGCCGAGCTGCGTCGCCTCTTCCCCCGCCGGCTGCCCTACCTGTACGCGGACTTCTGACCCTGTTTTCGCCGCCCGGTGGCCGGGTACCGTCCCACGGATGCCGGAGTGGTTGCAGGCGGGCGGCTGGGGTCTGCTGGCCGGGTCGGCCCTGCTGGTCGGGGCGGCGCTGGGCTGGTTCCTGCCGGTCCCGCGACGGGTCATCGCGTCCGTCATGGCCTTCGGGGCGGGGGTGCTGCTCTCCGCGGTCTCCTTCGAGCTGGTCGCCGAGGCGCACGAGCAGGGCGGGCTGCTGCCGACGGCGTTCGGGGCGGCGGTCGGCGCGCTGGCGTACACCGGGGCGAACGTCCTGCTGGCCCGGCGCGGCGCGCGGCACCGCAAGCGCTCCGGCGACCGGCAGCCCTCGGAGGGGGAGCAGCCGGGGTCCGGCTCGGCGATCGCGGTGGGGGCGCTGCTCGACGGCATCCCCGAGTCGGTGGTGATCGGCGCGAGCCTGCTCACCGGCGGCGCGGTCAGCGTGGTCACGGTGATCGCGGTATTCCTCAGCAACGTCCCGGAGGGGCTGTCCAGCGCGGCGGGGATGCGTCGGGCCGGCCGCACCCGCCGATACGTCTTCCTCCTGTGGGCCGGGATCGCCCTGGTGAGCGGCCTCGCGGCGCTGGCCGGGCACACCCTGCTGGGCGGTGCGCCGCCGGAGGTGCTCGCCTCGATCACCGCGCTGGCGGCCGGCGCGATCCTCGCCATGATCACCGACACCATGGTTCCCGAGGCGTTCGAGGACGCCCACCTGCTGGTCGGCATGATCACGGTGCTGGGCTTCCTGGTGGCCTTCGCCCTGTCCCACGCCTGATCCGGGTGCCGGACCCGGCGGATTCGCCCCGGGCCCGCTTGATCAACTCCGGGTACGGCACACTGCGGTCTCCCTGTATTGGGATGCCCCGATGTACCGCATCTGGAGTCGATCACGGTGCGGACCCCGGCCAGCACGGAAGCCGGAATACACAGCCGGCTCCACCGGATCCGGGGCCCATCATCACCCCCGAGCTACCGGGGCGACCTCATGTCCCTTGAGGTTGTCCGTAACGAGGTCTGGGGGCAGCCGGGTACTGCTCGTCGGCCCGGCTGCCTAGCGTCTACCGCATGCGGCTGTTATTCGACTCGGAGCGCCGGCTCCTTCTTCCCCTCCGGCTTGTTGTCTACGTGGTGACGGTCCTCGCCGCGGCGGCGGTGGTGACCTTCGGGATCGTCGGTTCCGGTGCCGCGACGTCGATTGTGGTCCTGGCGACGCTTGCCGTGTTCGCCACCACGATGCTCGTCACGTATCTCTTCCGCCGGTATCTCGATCGGCGTCCGTGGCACGACATTGGGATCGCGCGGCCCGGACGAGGTGAGCTGATCGGTCTTGCCGCCGGGTTCGTCGTCGGGGTCGCGGCCATCGCTGTCTGGTTCGGCATCGAGGTGGCCGCCGGCTGGGCGGAGGTCACCGGCTGGTCAGTGACCGCTCGGGGCGCATCCTCCGCCGCACTCACCGTCGTCGTCGGAGTTGTGCTGGTGCTGAGGTCCTGAGCTCCTTCGAAGGCTCGAGTCCAGTGCAGGAACGGACTCGGCAAGATCCGCTACAACCACCACATGTGGTCGCCCGCTGGAGCCCGGCCGCATCCGACGCACCGTCGCTGGAGCAACCAACACCAATGCGTCAAGACCTCGATGGAACGCTATATTTTCTGGTCAGGAGCTAGAAGCTGTGGGCCGCCTGGGACTCGAACCCAGAACCTAAGGATTAAAAGTCCTCAGCTCTGCCATTGAGCTAACGGCCCGCCGTACCAGGCTACCGGAACCCCGCACCTGAGAGAGGCCGGGAGTGTTTCCGCTGTCGGGTCAGGCCGGTGCGGATGGCGGAGGCCACGGTGTGGCAGCGGCTGGGCAGGCGCAGGCGGATGGTCACGCCGTGCCGGAGACGATCCGGACAGAAGCGACTGAACGAACGGCCGGCTGAGAACGACGAGCATCCGTCACCCCACGACAACCGGCCGGTCACCGGGATGCACGATAGTTCGGGCCATGGCCCGCAAAGCGCAAGACTCGGCATCCGCACTCGCCGCACTGCTCGCGACCGATCGGGTGGAGCTCGCTACAGAGTTTCTCGCATACTCGTTCACGGCCATCCTCGACGACGCCTTCCCGCGGCGCGCCGAGAGCGAACTGGGCGGCATGTTCGCCGAGTTCGCCCAGGTGCGCCTGAACAAGTGGCTCTGGCGTCCGACCCAGGAGCCGGACGCCACCGTGTTCCGGCTACTGCTGGAGGTCGTCCTGCTGTGGGAACGCGCCGATCTGGCCGCACGTGCGCGCTCGGAGCCGGTGGAAGTGGCCTTGCTGATGCCGGGGGAAGCCCTGCTGCGCGCGGAGGATCCGCGGGCGGCGGTGCGGAGCGCGCTTCGATCGGTGCGCCGCTGACCGTCGGGTTGCACGACGCGCGCGCCAGCTTGAGCGGCCTCTGCGGTGCGGCAGCCTCAGGCGATCCTGGCCGCAGCGCGCGACCTTGTCGCCGAGCTCGGGTATCCCCGAATGTCGATCGAGGCGATCGCGCGCCGGGCCGGCGTCGGCAAGCAGACGACCTACCGCTGGTGGCCGTCGAAGGGCGCGGTGGTGCCCATCGCCGTCGACCCGGGCCGGCCACGTTCTACCAGGAGAAGGTCGACCGCCCGCTCACCGGGGCCAAGCTCGCCCGGCTGGCGACTCGCCGTCCGGGATCAGCTCACGCCGGCACGTCGAGCTGGGCCAGGATCGCCGGATCAGTGATCTTCTCGTCCTCGTTGAGGAGCAGCACCTTGCTGAGGATGACGCTGGTCATCCGGTCCTCGTCGGCGAACGGCAGGAACAGGCTGCGATGGGCGGTGTCGCCGAACGAGGCCGGCACCACGCACAGGTAGCCCCCGGGCTCGACGTGGATGCTGCCGCTGTTGAGGTGCACCCGGTAGGTCGCCCGGGAGCCACGGACCACGGCCGACGCGCCGTCGACGGTCACCCGGGCCAGGCCGAGATCGTCGATCAGGGCGGCCAGGAGCTGGGCCCGGCTCGCCGCGTGCGGCGGCGAGGCGTACCCGTGCGGTTCGGTGCCGGCCACCGACACGACGAGGTCCAGGTCGCGCATGACCTCGGAGAACGCCACCGGTGGCACCTCCGCCAGGGGGACCACCGAGCCGGCCGCGAGAAAGCGTAGTTCGCCGACGACCACGTCGCCGCCGCCGAAGTACCCGTGCAGTTCGCAGGCCAGCGCGGCGGTGAGTTCGGCGGTCACCGGCCGGGTCGCCTGGTGCTCGTCGTACCCGCCGTGGGTCGACCAGCCGCGTCCGGACAGCAACTGACCGGCCACCCTGCCGTCGACGGGGTGCCCGGCGAACCGTCGCGACACGTCGACGGCGTCGCGCTCGGCCGGGGTCAACAGGTACAACTCGCGGAACGCCTGCTTCACGGGCTGCCGGATCCGCCGCCGGACCAGCTCCGCCTGCCAGTGGGCCAGCAGGCGTCGCTCGTACAACAGGAAGGGATGCGCCGCGGTGACCGGGCCGTCGAGGGCGATCTGGTCGAGCAGGCCGACCGTGCCCGCCCGGTCCTGCCAGATCAGCGCGGGCAACATCGCCCGTCCGGCCGGCAGCCGCCGCAGGCGGAGCAGCTCGTCGGGGGTGAGGGTGCCACCGGTGGCGACCAGCCGTTCGATCATCCCGATACGCATCCGGCGGGCCTGGTCACGCAGCCGTTCCTGGTGTTCGCGCACGTCGGCGTAGCGCGGGTCGGCGCGGACCGTGGCCGGCACCGACTTCAGCGTCCTGCCGGCCCTGCTGACCGTGAGAACCGGATCGGCGTCGGCGAGCCGTACCCCGACGGTGTAGTCGGCGATGCGCCAGTCGCCCGGGGCCTCGGTGGCGATGCGGGCCTCGCAGTCCCACTCCAGGCGGTCCGCGTCGGGCAGGCCCGCCACCTGGGCCAGGTGGTCGAGCGCGACCGCGACCGCGGCGGCGTGGCTGTGCCGGCGGTTGGGGCCGAGCCTCGGGCCCCGCTTCGCCACCTCGCGCAGGGCCAGATACCGATCGAGTACGGTCTCGCCGCCAGCGAGCGGCAGCAGGCCGAACGCGGCGATGCCGGACAGCGCGTTGCGCTTGACCCGTTTCTCGACGGCCGCCCGGTTCCAGCCCAGCGCGGCGGCGACCACCTCGCTCGGGCAGAGTTCCAGCAGCCGGCGGGCACCGTCGTCACCGGCCTGCCGTACGGCGGCCAGGATGGCGGCCCGGTCCTGCCGCACCGCCTCCGTCGCGGCGGTCGCCAGCACCAGTCGCAGCAACGGCACCGCGCCCGGCAACCCGAGCACCGGCAGCAGCACCTCCGCGTCACCGGCCGGCAGCCGCAGCTCGAAGGCGTACCGCCGCTCCTCGGCGGTGCGGTCACGCAGGTGTTCCACCAGGGCGGACCGCTCGTCGTCGGTCAGCTCGGCGGGGCCGAAACGCTCGGCCATCCGGCGATCGTGCGGCCGGTCCAGGGCCCGGAGCGCGAACCGCAGGCCACGCGGCACCAGCACCTCGGGCAGCTCGTCCCAGTCGGGCTCGGGCGGCGAGGTCAGCCGCCAGGCCAGCGCGTCGAAGTGGTCGCGGACGACCGGGGCGCAGCCGGCGGGCGTCGACGCCCCGGCGCCGCCCGCCCGGGGCTCCCCGCCGATGGCCCTGCCCAGGTACGCGTCGTCGGCGAAGGCCTTCTCGATGACCTCGACGTCGAGCGCGCCCGCCGCGTGCAGGGCGTCCATGATCCGTACCACGGTCTCCCGGCCCGCGCGGCCCAGCGGGGTGAGCACCAGCAGCCGCAGCAGGCGCACGTCGTTGGCGGCGATCGCCCGCTCGGCCAACGGTTCGAGCGGCGGCGTCGGCCAGCCCACCCGGTCCACGGCGGACGCCAGCATCGCCGCACGGCGGACGCTGGGCCACGGCGCGTCCAGCACCTCGGCCGGGTCGTCCGGGTCTCGGACCGGGAACGCCCCGTCGTACACGTCGTCGAGCGCGGCGCTGATGTCCGCCATGTTCGCGCCGAGATGCCCGCCGGTCCGGTCGAGACTGTCGCCGGTCGCCAGCCGACGCCGGACCTCCCCGGCGAGATCCCGCAGTCCCGCCAGGTCACCGGTCTTCGCCAGGCCCCTGGCCTGGTCGACCAGCCGCCACAGCGCGTCCCGCTCGTCGCGGACCGCGTCGGCGTACATGCCGGGCACGTCAACCACGGCTCACCCGCCGGCCAGGGCGGTCAGCCGCAGGAAGACGACGGTCTCGCCGGGGCGCAGCACGATCTCCTCATCGAGCCGGTCGAGCTGGCGTCCGCCGGCGAAGACGACAAAGGCGTTCCGCTCGAACGCCTGGTGTGCCCTGGCAACCGCGTCGGCGACGTCCGGCGGGGCGGGCGGCGCGGCCGGCAGCCGGATCGCCCCGGTGGCCGCCTGCGCCCGTATCTCCGCTGCCAGCAGGTACCGGCGATCGCGCATGTCGCGGCGCCGCGCGGCATCGTCACCCAACAAGCGGACCTGCTCCTCGACGGCCCTGCGGATCAGCTCCCGCGTCGTCGTGCGCTCCTCCGCCAGCTCGACCAGCACGTCGTGTCCGCCGTGCCGGGCCGAGCCGGGTGCCGTCTCCCGTACCTTCACCCGCAACATCGACACGCGCCCGTCCCGCCCACCGCAAGCCGATCACCGACGGGTCGACCATACCTACCCGTTGCCCGCCTGCTGGCTGTAGCCACCGGGCAGCCCGTTCCGGCCGGGGTCCGCCGGGCAGCCGTGTCAACTTCCGCCGGTGGGGTCGAAGAGGGGGTCCGGTGGGCCGGCGGTGACCGGCGCGGCGCGGTGCTCCGGCGGCGGGAGCTGCCGCGCCGGCTGGCGGGAGTGCAGCCGCACGCCCGCCTCGCTGCGCCGCGCGGTGACCGTGACGGTGACCATCCGGACCGGTTCCGGTGGGGTGACGAAGCCACGGGTCCCCCATCGGACCCAGATCGGTACCCGCCCGGCGGCGGCCTCGGCGAGGAGCTTCTCGACCGTACGGCGTCGGTCGGTGTGGTCGACCTCGATCACCACGGGCGGCGCGGCGGGCCGGGCGCAGGCGATGTCGATGACGGATCGCTGCCCGGACATCGGCGGCGGCAGCGGCAGTACGCTGGCCGCCCGCCGGTAGACCCGCCAGCCCTGCGCCGCGCCCCAGTCGGCGATCGTGTCGATGAGCAGCTCGGTGAGCTGCTCGGTGGTGAGGTCCACGAAGGTCAGGGAGGCGAGTCGGCCGGACAGTGACGCGGCCAGCCGTGCCCCGTCGTCTGGATCGGTCATGCCAGCCGGTTCACCCTGCCTGTCCGTGGCCCCGGGCGGCAGCCCGGTCACGCCATCCGTGTCCCGGTGCGCCAGCGCCATCCGCCCAGTCTGCCGGGTCGGCGAGTTCCCGGGGGACCGGGGCGGGGCCGGCGTCCATCCCCTGGGCCGGATATCGATGAACGACTATCATTCACGCATCCAGACCGCCCGATCGAGAGGTGCCTGAGTTGAAGAAGTTCGTACGGAACGCCGTCGTGGCCACCCTGCTGACGGTCGCCGGCAGCACGGCGGTCGTGGCCAGCCCGGCCATGGCCCTGCCGTACCCCAACGACAACGAGAGCATCACCTTCATCTACTACTCGGACGCCAGCAGGACCGTGCAGGTCGGAATGCTCGTGTACGGCCACTGCCTGGAGAACTTCGAGTACGGCGACCGTACCGCCTACTCCACCTGGCACCGGACGGTCTGCCCACGGGACCTGCCGTAGCGGTCGGGTGGGGCCCGGCGTCGACCGGGCCCCACCGGCTACCCGCCCTGTGGTGCACGGCACGGTCCGTCGATCGGTGACCGGACCGTAGCGGACGACGATCCTGGCATACCCCTCGGTCATAATTGACCTCCATGGTCCACACAGAGCAGTCGGCGCCCCACCGCCCCGGGGAGGTCGCGGGAGCCCCGGGGCTCGACCTCGGCGTGGCCGGCTGCACGGACGCGGTGGAGATCGGCCGCGGCGGCTTCGGCGTGGTCTACCGCGCCTGGCAGCCCGACTTCTCCCGCTGGGTGGCGGTCAAGGTGCTGGCCGCCGACTGGCACGGCCCGTCCCGGGCCCGCTTCGAGCGCGAGCTCAGGGTGCTGGGGCGGCTCTCCGACCACCCGCACATCGTGACCCTGCACCAGGCGGGGCGGACGGCGGCCGGCAACCCGTACCTGCTGATGGCGTACGAGGAGGGTGGCTCGCTGGCCGACCGGCTGGCCGCCGGCCGCGCGGGCGACGGGCCCGGCGCGGAGTCCGCGGCGCAGCGGTGGCCGGCGGCGGTGTCCGGCGGGATCACGGTGGCGGGGGCGCTGGAGACCGCGCACCGGGCCGGCGTGCTGCACCGCGACGTGAAGCCGGAGAACATCCTGATCTCCCGGTACGGCGAGCCGAAGCTGGCCGACTTCGGGCTGGCCCGGCCCCGGGCGGCGGAGCCCGCCCCCGGGCGGCGCCGGGTGACCGCGAGCGTGTTGCACGCCGCGCCGGAGATCCTGCGCGGCGAGCCGGCCTCGGTCGCCTCGGACGTGTACGCGCTGGCGTCGTCGGTGCTGCACTGGATTCGGGGCACCCCCGCCTTCGCCGAGGGGCCGCCGGGCGGGGAACCGCCGGACGCCGAACCGCTGGCGCGGCTGCTCCGGCGGGTCGCCGCCGACCCGGTGCCCGACCTGCGGCCGGCCGGCGTACCCGACGCGGTCTGCGCGGTGCTGGAGCGGGCGATGGCGAAGGACCCGGCGCTGCGCCATCCGACGGCGGTGGCCTTCGCCGAGGATCTCCAGCGGGCGCAGCGCGGCACCGGCCGGCCGGTCACCCCGCTCGTGCCCGGCGGCGGGGACGAGCGGGCCGCTGGTCCGTGGCCGGACGACGCCCCGGCCGCCGACGGCGACCAGGCTGCGCCCCGGCCCCGGTTCTCGCTCAGCGCGCGCCGCCGGGCGGCCCTCGACCTGGACCTCACCGCCACCGTGCAGGGCCGGCAGCCGACCGGGGTACGCCGGCGCACGCCGGCCCGTGCCGTCGGGTCGCTGGTCGCGTTGGTGTCGGTGCTGGCCACCGGCTGGTCGGCGGCCCTGCCGGCCCCGGACCCGGTCGAGGTCCCGGTGGAGCTGGCCTTCGGTGACCAGGAGGTCAACGTGGACTCCGCCGAGCAGCCGGTGACCGTGCGCAACCCGGGCGATCGGGCGGTGCGGGTGAACCGGGTGGCGGCGACCGGCATCGACGGCGGCGACCTCCGGGTCTCCGCCGAGAGTTGTACGGCCCAGCCGCTGGCCCCCGGCCGGTCGTGCGAGGTGCGGCTGGTCTTCGCCCCCCGTGAGCCGGGGCCGCGCCGGCCGGTGCTGGCGCTGAGCGTGACCGGGCGGGCGGACCCGGTGACCGTCCGGGTGGTCGGCACCGGCCACCCGCGCCGGGCGAGCCGGGACGACGCGCCCCCGGGCCGCTGCTACGACGACGCCTACCAGGTGGGCACGTCGGCGTACGGGTACGCCGGCGGCCTGCGCGCGATCTCGGTGAAGCAGTACTGGTCGCCGGCCTGCCGGGCCACGATGGCGTACATCTGGGTGTGGAAGCAGTACCGGGACAACGCGGCGACCGACGGCGGCACCTGGGACGTCGACCTGGCGGTCCGCCCCGGGAGGAAGGGCGCGCTCGGGCCGGCCGGGGCGCGGCAGCGGGCGACGGGGCAGCCGTTCGAGCTGTGGACCGAGCCGCTCCCGGTGACCGGCGGCTGCACCACGGCGACCGCCACCGTGACGAGCGTACGGACCGCGGTGCCGACCAGCGCGACGACCGAGCCGTACTGCGGCGACTGACCGTTCGGAGGCGCGGGTGGCGGAAGGGTACTTCGAGGTGTACGGCCCGGGCGGCGTCCGGCTGGTGCCGCTGACCGCCGACGCGCTGACCATCGGGCGGGCGAAGACCAACGAGCTGCCCATCGACAGCAAGCTCGTCTCCCGCCTGCACGCCCTGGTCGAGCGCTACCCGTCCGGCTGGTCGATCCGGGACCTGGGCAGCACCAACGGCACCACGGTCAACGGCAGCCCGGTGCGTCAGGCGCAGATCCTGCGGGACGGCGACCGGGTGGAGATCGGCCCGGCCCGGCTGCTCTTCCACGCCCCGCCGGAGCACCCCGGCACCCGGACCCTGCACGTCGAGCCGCCGCCCGCGCCGCCCGCCCTGACCCCGCGCGAGCAGGAGGTGGTCACGGTGCTCTGCCGCCCGTACGTCTCCGGTGGCCAGCCGTTCCCCGAGCCGCCCTCGGTACGCGCGATCGCGACCGCCCTGCACATCACGGAGAGCGCCGTGAAGAAGCACCTGTCCCGGCTGTACGACAAGTTCGCCCTGACCTCCAACGAGGACCGGCGGCGGTCGCGGCTGGCCAGCGAGGCGGTGCGCCGCGGCGGGGCCGGCCAGCAGTCACCCTGATCAGCGGCGGACGCCCACCCCGCCGAAGCCGTGCGACACCCCGTCCCGCGGCTCGCCGTCGGGCCGCCAGTCGGCCAGCCAGGCCAGGCCCGGCTCGACCAGCTCGTACCCGTCGAAGAAGCGGAGGATTTCGGGGCGGGTGCGAGGCACCAGCTGGGCGGTGCTCTGCTGGTAGACCTCCCGGCCCCGCTGGGCGGGTAGGGGCGGCGCGCCGTCGAGCGTCAGGTGGGACAGCAGCAGGTGGCTGCCCGGGGCGGTGGCGTCGCGCAGGCGGGCGACCGCCGCATACGGGTCATCGGCGTCCGGCACGAAGTGCAGCACCGCCACCAGCAGCACGGCGACCGGGCGGGTCAGGTCGATCGCCGCGGTCACGTCGGGATCGGCCAGCAGCTCGTCCGGCCGGCGCAGGTCGCCCCGGACCACGACCGTGCGGGCCGCGTCGCCGAGCAGCCGCCGGGCGTACGCGACGGCGACCTCGTCGTAGTCGACGTAGACGACCCGCGAGTCGGGGGCCACGGACTGCACGACCTCGTGCACGTTGCCCTGGGTGGGCAGCCCCGCGCCGATGTCGAGGAACTGCCGCACGCCCTGCTCGACGGCGTACCGGACGGCGCGGCGCAGGAACGCGCGATTGGTCTGGGCGGCGACGCCGGTGTCCGGGAAGATGTCCAGCACCTGCCGGGCGGCGGCCCGGTCGACGGCGAAGTTGTGGCAGCCGCCCAGGTAGTAGTCGTACATCCGGGCGACGTTCGGCCGGTTCTCGGCGCCCGTCCCGGCTGTCCCGGGCACCCCGGCGCCGGTGGCGTCGCTCGTCCCCACGTCGGATGCGGTCGGTGCCGGCTCGCTGGTCACGGTGTCCTCCACTGGGGTGGCTCTGGTCGCGCCCTGAATGTCTAGCACCCGCACGACCGCCAGCGAGCCCGCGTGTCGTTGATCCGGTTGTGTCCGTCGTCCGTCCGCGACGACGGTGGGGCTGCGGCGCCGGCCAGGTCGGCGTCGCCAGGTCGAGGAGGTACGCGATGACCCGTCAGCGAGAGACCGTCGAGGTCGACCCCGTGCTGTTCCGCGCCGTGTACGACTCACCGGCCTCGCTGCCCGGCCGGCATCGCTGGGTGACCCCGGAGCACGACGTCCGCCGGGTCGAGAAGCTGCTCGGGATGCCGGCGCGCAGCATCGGGGCGCCGCTGTGGGTCAGCGGTGACGAGCCGGACTGCCCGAAGTGCGGTCGGCGGATCACCTGGCTCGACATCGTCTCGTCGGCGCTGCACGGCGTGCACGACCCGGCGATGATCGCCCGGGTGATCCTCGGCGACCGCAGGTACGTCAACACGGAGGTGCCGGACGCGATCGCCGGGGTGCACTGCGCCGACTGCCGGACGCCCATCGATGGGCTGCGCAGCTTCAAGTGCCACAACTGGGCGTACGCCTTCGAGGCGCTGGAGGAGGTCGTCGAGCGGATGTCGGGCGGCGTGCCCCGGCCGGCACCCGGCCAGGGGTGAGCTGCCCCGGACCGGCTCCGACCCTGGTCGCAGCGGCCACCTGACGTTCGTCCGCTGCGGGGATCCGGCTCGGTCTCCTACCGTGTGATCAGGTGAACGGAACATGAACACTTGGTAGGTTGAGACATGGTTTATGGGGTCTTGTCGGATGTCCCGCAGTTCAGCGTCGACTGGTACCGCGACATCGTCGACTTCGCGGACGGCACGCCCGCCGCGGTGCAGTGGTTCGCCGCGCACTTCACCGAGTGGTCGATCATCCTGCTCGGGCTCCTGTTCGTGGTGGCGGCCCTGCCGAGGCTGGGCGCCGGGCCGCGCAGCCTCGCGCTCGCCGTGGCCGCGCCGGTCGCGGTCGTCCTCGCGTACGGCGGCAGCGAGCTGCTCAAGACGCTGGTGGACGAGGAGCGCCCCTGCCGCACCCCGGCCGATCTGGTGATCGTCGCCGGGCACTGCCCACCCGTGGGTGACTGGTCCTTCCCGAGCAACCACTCGACGATCGCCGGCGCGCTGGCCGCCGCCATCCTGCTGCTCTCCCCCCGACTCGCCTGGTACGCGGTCCCGCTGGCCGTGCTCGCCGCGTTCTCCCGCACCTTCGTCGGGGTGCACTACCCGCACGACGTGGTCGCCGGCCTGCTCCTCGGCGCGCTCGTGGTCACCGTCGGCACCCCGCTGCTGGCCCGACCGGTCGCGGGGGTGCTGCGCCACCGGGAGCGCCGGGCCGACCGCCCGGTGGCCGACGCCGCCCGGGGCCACTGACGGAAGAGCCTGGTCAGCGGACGAGGAGCAGGGTGGCGACCGTGCCGAGCACCAGGAACGGGCCGAACGGCAGGTGGCTGGACCAGCGGACCCGGCGGGCCAGCAGCAGCGCCAGGCTGGTCAGCGCGGAGAGCGTGAACGTCACCAGCACCCCGAGCACCAGGACGGGCCAGCCGTACCAGCCGAGCAGCGCGCCCGCCCCGAGGGCCAGCTTGGCGTCGCCGAGGCCGAAGCCGCGCCGCCCGAGCACCAGGGTGGTGGCGGCGAAGCAAAGCGCCAGGCCGGCCCCGGCCGCCGCCGCCCGCAGCCAGGGGGCGGGCCCCACGGCCAGCGCGGCCAACCCGAGCAGCGCCTGGCCGCCGACGGCCGCCGGCCAGGTGAGCCGGTCGGGCAGCCGGTGCACGGCCGCGTCGACGAAGACCAACGGCACCGCCCAGCCGAGCCACCACGCCAGGGCCGCCCGCTCGCCAGGCGACCCGCCCACCGACACGAGCACCGCCAGCGCCGCGAGCACGGCGACCTCGACCGTGCCGGGTGGCGCGCCGACCCGGGACCGACAGGCCGGGCAGCGGGCCGCCGGGCCGAGCGCCGGCCAGGGCCGGTCGAGCGTGAGCGGCGTGCCGCAGGTCGGGCAGCCCGTCCGGTCCGGCTCCCCGGGCGGTACGGCGTACCGGGCGACGGCGAGGCGGAGCACCGGGGCGACGGCCAGGGCCGCCACCAGGCGCACCCACGGCCGCCCGCGCGGCACGGCGGCAGTCTTCGGCTCCGCCGTGCTCAGCGGCTCGACCGGCACGGGCGCGGCCGGCTCGACGGGTGCCGCCGGAGGCCGGGGTGGGCGGTCAGCGGGCATGCCCGGCTCCCGGGGCGGCCGAGCGGCCGGGTCGGGGTCGACACGTTGAGTCACCATCGGTTCGCCCTGGTGTAGCGGATGACGCCGAATCCGGCACCGCCGCGCCCCGCTGCGGCCCAGCCCCGCCGGCTGGCCGGCGGGGCCGTCCGCCGGGTGTGGGCAACGCCCCGACCGGCGGACATTTCGGACTGACCCTCCCGGAGCGGGCCGGCTGACCGGCCGAAAGGACGACACACCCCACACTCGCAACCGATGTGACGGCCATCACGGCGCAACCCGGGGACGGCCCCGACCCGCGACGCCCGGCATCTGCCCGCACCATTCCGGCCACCACCCACCCATCACTGAGAGTATTCGTATGAATTGCCTCTGTTGCATCGGCAGGCGTCAGCTTATGCTCGCCCCTTGAGGACGACGCAACCCCGCAAGCAGCGTCGGAGGCAACGCGAGGACATCGGTTCACGGCTTTTCAAAGATCAGCACAGGCAAATACCGCGGTGACGAAACCGGGTCCGGATGACATCATCCGGCCAGTTGCCGCACGCCCGGTGGCGGTCGGCGCGCCGTCCGCCCGGGTCGCCAGCTAGGAGGCGCGGCGTTGCGAGCACGGCACCCCGGCCGATGGACGATCTTCCTGGTCGCGGTCCTGGCGACCGGCCCGGTCGCTGCCTGCGGCACGGAACCCGAGGCTACGGCGCAGCCCCTGGCGGCACCACCGAGGGCGACCCCGACCCGTTCGGCGGCGGAGGAACAGGCGGCCCGACAAGCGGCACTCACCGCCTATTCCGGATATCTCGCGGCGTCCCGGACGGCGAACCGGCGCAGCGATCCGTTCCACCCGGAACTGACCAGGTTCCTGGCGGATCCATTGCTGACCCGGGTCCGAATAGCAATTCGCGACGCGAAGGAGCACGGTGCCATGCGTACCGGAACGCTCGTTTCCGATCCCACCGTCACCGCCGTGAGCCTGGACGGCGTCCCGGCCACCGTGGAGATCCAGGACTGCGTGGACGCCACCGGCTACCGGCTGGTCTACACGAAGACGAAGAAGGTGGTGCCCGGCTCGGGCGGCGGCCGGCACCTGGCCACCGCCACGGCCACCCGGTACCCGGACGGCCGGTGGCTGATCAGCTCCGGCGCGGCTTTCGAGGACCAGCCGTGCTGACCCGGGACGAACGGGCGGTCGCGGCCCCCGGTCGGCGCGGCGCGGCGCGTCCGCGGCCCGCCCGCCGCCGGCTCCCCGGCCCGCGTCCCGGGCGGCTGCTCGCCGGGACCGGCCTTGCCCTCCTGCTCGCGATCGCGGTCGCCCCGCCCACCGCCACCGTCGCGGCGGCGGCCCGGGGTGGCGGGGTGGAGTGCCCCATCGGCCAGAACGACTGCAACATCTGGGACGACGACCCGGGCACCCCGGGCGGCGGGGGGAACCCCGGCGGCGGCGGGGGCGGCAACGACGGGCCGGCCGGCAAGTGCCAGTGGAACGGCAGGACCCTGCCCTGCTACGACGACGTCCTCGGCTGGTTCAACAACGGCGACGGCTGCTACTACAAGCTGAAGCAGCCGCAGCTACCCGCCCCCGAGGGCAAGCAGTGGTACGAGCTCACCTGCAACGGCGGGGACATCGGCAGTATCCGCGACGAACTGCTGGACGCCCCGCCGCCCGGCTTCGGCACCCCGCCCGACCCGGAGGAGCTGGCCCGCCGCGCGCTCGCCTCGATCTCGCTGCTCCCGCCCCGGGCGGCGGTCGCCCCGCGCAAGGACAAGGGCCCCGGCCTGGTCGGCCTGCCGGTGTGGATGTGGGCCAGCCCGGGTGCCGGCTACTTCGGCCCGCTGACCGCCTCGGCGTCGGACCGAGGGCTGACGGTGACCATCACCGCCACCGTGGACCGGATCGTCTGGGACCTGGGCAACGGCGAGCAGAAGACCTGCGACGGCCCCGGCACCCCGTACTCGGCGGACGGCCCGCAGGCCGGCCAGCCCTCTCCCGACTGCGGCTACGACAGCGGCTACCCCAGGGCCGGCACGTACCGGGTCAGCGCCACCACCTTCTGGAACGTGCACTGGGTCGGCGGTGACCAGAGCGGCGACATCCCCCAGACCCGGACCAGCGGCACGGTCCAGATCGAGATCGACGAGCTTCAGGTGGTGACCCGGTGAGTCTGGCGACGCGCAACGGCACGGGGCCGGTGGACGCCCCCATCGCCCCGCCCAAGGTGCTCCGGCAGCGCCGGGTCCGCCCCGGCCTGCTCGGCCTCGCGGTGCTGCTGATCGCCCTCGGCGGCCTCGGCGCGGCGTTCGCGGTCACCTCCGTCCGGGCCACCGGCAGCTACCTCGCGGTGGCCCGGCCGGTCGAGGTGGGCCGGACGCTCAGCGCCGACGACCTGGTCACCGTGCAGGTGGCCGGCGGGCAGGGGCTGCGGCCGGTGCCGGCGGGACAGCTCAACGAGGTGGTCGGCAAGCGGGCGGCCGTCGCGCTGGCCCCGGGCACCCTGCTCACCCCCGCCCAGCTCACCGACGACCCGCTGCTCGGCCCCGGCCAGCAGCAGATCTCCCTCGACCTCTCCCCGGGCCAGGTGCCGGCGAAGCGGCTGCACCCCGGCGACCGGGTGCTGCTGGTCAGCACCCCGAACCGCAACGCCAACGGGCAGAGCGCCGGCAGCACCCGGTTCGAGGCCACCGTGATCGACACGGCCACGCCGAGCAGCAGCAGCGTCGTGGTCTACGTGGCGCTCACCGCCCGGGACGTGCCGGCCATCGTGGCGCTGGCCGCCCAGGACCGGATCGCGGTCGTGTTGACCGGGTCGGCCTGACCATGGCCATCATCGCGCTGGTCTCGGCCAAGGGCTCGCCCGGCGTCACCACCACCGCGCTGGCCTGCGCCCTGACCTGGCACCGGCGGCTGGTGCTCGCCGAGTGCGACCCGTCCGGCGGGTCGGTCCTCGCCGGTTACCTCGGCGGGGTGCTGGACGGCCCCCGGGGCATCGGCGAGCTGGCCGTCGGGGAGCTGCGCGACGGGAGCCTGGAGTCCGCGTTCTGGTCCCAGCTCGTCGACCTCGACGCGCCCCGCCGGGAGCGGCTGCTGCTGCCCGGCGTCGTCGACCCGGCACAGGCCGGCAGCGTCACCCCGCTCTGGCACCGGTTCGCCGACTTCTTCCTCGACCTGGAACGCGGCCAGCCCCCGTACGACGTGCTCGTCGACTGCGGACGGCTCCAGGTGGCCGGCCCGCCGTGGCCGATCCTGCGCGCCGCCGCGGTGGTCCTCCTGGTCACCCGGGCGAAGCTGCCCGACCTCTCCGCCGCCCGGTCCATGATCCGGGCGATCGAGCGGGACTTCACCGAGCACCGGGTGCCGCCCGGCACGCTGCGGCTGCTGCCGATCGGCGACGGACACGGCCCGGGCGAGATCAGCAAGGCGTTGCGGCTGCCGGTGATCGCGCGGCTGCCGGAGGACCCACGTACCGCAGAGGTGCTCACCCTCGGCGGCACCGTGCGGGCCGGACGGCCCCTGACGCGCGCGGCCGGCGCCCTGGAGGTGCCGATCCGGGCGCTGCTGGACCGCCGGCGGGCCCGGCTGGCCTGGCCGGCTGCCCGAGGGGTGCCGGATGCGGTTTGAGCCGGTGTCACACGACCCCCGGGTCCCGCAGCAGCCGGGCGCGACCTCCATCGCGCCGCCGCTGCCGCCGGCCCCGAACGGGCACCACCACCAGACCCAGCCGCCGGCCGGCGTCGCCCCGCCGCCCGTAGCCCCGCCGCCGCCCCGGCCTCGGGTCGACTTCGCCGTGGTCCGGGAGCTGCGCCGGGAGCTGAGCGAACGGCTCACGCTGTGGCAGCGCGGCCGGGAGTTCGACGCCGACGCCGAGGACGTCGAGCGGGCCCGGCTCGCCGTCGCGGTGGTCGCCGACTACGCCGACGCGGTCCGCCGGGCCGGCACCCCGATGCCCGCCGGTGAGGAGCGGCTGCTGCTCGACCAGGTGACCGCCGAGCTGGTCGGCCTCGGGCGGCTCCAGACGCTGCTGGTCGACGACACCATCGAGGAGGTGCACATCCTCGGCTGCGACCAGGTGCGCATCACCCGGCACGGTGGCGGCGTCGACTGGGCCGACCCGATCGCCGACAGCGACGACGAGCTGGTGGAGATCCTTCAGGCGGCGGCCCGCCGGGCCGGGGCGACCGAGCGGTCGCTGTCCACCTCGAAGCCCACTCTGGACCTGCAACTGCCCGACGGCAGCCGGCTGGCCGCCGTGTTCCTGGTCAGCCACCGCCCGTACGCGGTGATCCGCAAGCACAACACCCTTGAGGTGAGCCTCGACGACATCGCCGGCGGCCGGGGCGATCTGGACGAGATGATCGACCCGCTGCTGCGCGACTTCCTGCGTGCGTCCATGCGGGCCGGGCTGAACATCATGGTCGCCGGGCTGGCCGGGGCGGGGAAGACCACCGTCATCCGGGCGCTGATGGACGAGATCCCGGCCGACGAGCCGTACGTGCTGCTGGAGGAGAGCCGGGAGTTGCTGCCCGCCCGCCGGGGGCACAAGCACCGGGCGGTGATGAGCTTCGAGGCCCGGGAGGGGCACGGCGAGCGCGGGCTGGACGGCCGCCCGGCCGGCGAGGTGAGCATCGCCGACCTGATCCCGGTCTCGCTGCGGATGGGCGTGCTGCGGATCATCGTCGGCGAGGTGCGGTCCCGGGAGATCGTGCCGATGCTCCAGGCGATGACCACCAGCCGCGGGTCGATGTGCACCATCCACGCCCGTACCCCCGCCGGGGTGGGCGAGCGGATCGTCGAGCTGGCGCTCGCGCACGGCCGGGAGATGACCGTCGACCAGGCCCGCCGGATGGCCGGCAACGCCCTCGACCTGATCGTCTACGTCACCGTCGAGGACGAGACCGCGATCGGCGGCCGCAAGTACCGCTTCGTCTCCCACGTGGAGGAGGTGATCGGGGTCGGCGAGGGCAGCCGGATCACCACCACCAGCGTCTTCGGTCCGGGACCGGACGGCCGGGCCATCCCCCGGCACCTGCCCGAACGCGTCCGGGACCAACTCCTGCGGGTGGGCTACGACGCCCGGCTGCTGGGCCGGTGGATCGAGGCCGGGGCCGGGGCGTGGCAGCGTCCCCGGCACAGCCGGCTCGGCGCGCGGCCGGTGGCCCGGTGACCGCGAACATCGAGCTGATCGCCGTGGTGTCCGGCGCGGCGTGCGTGGCCGGCCTGGTGTTGGCGGTGGTGGCGCTGGTCGGCACCACCCGGCCCGCCGGCCCGGCTCCGGGGGCGGGCCCGGGCGGCGGGCTGCGCCGGCTCTGGCTCGGCTCCGGCAGCACCGCCCGGGAGCAGCGCAACCACCAGGCGCTGCTCGGCGGGGCGGTGCTCGCCGGTGCGCTGGCGTTCCTGCTCACCGGGCTGCCGGTGGTCGGCCTGCTGGTCGCCGTCGCGGTGCCCGGCGCGCCGTGGCTGTTCGCGGTCGGCCGCGCCGAGCAGCGGGCCATTGCCCGGATCGAGGCGGTCGGCGAGTGGACCCGCCGACTCAAGGACGTCTCGTCCACGGGCCAGGGCCTCCAGCAGGCCATCCTCGGCACCATCGCCACCGCGCCCGAGGAGATCGCGGAGGAGGTACGGACGCTCGCCGCCCGGCTCCAGGCGGGCTGGCAGGCCCGGACGGCCCTGCTCGCGTTCGCCCACGAGATCGGCGACCCGGTCGCCGACCAGGTGGTGGCGGCACTGATCCTGCACCTGACCGACCGGGGCGAGCGGCTCGGCGACGTGCTGGGCTCCATCGCGAGCGCGGCCGGCGCCGAGGTGGCCACCCGCCGCGAGATCGAGGCCAAACGCACCCAGCCCCGGTTCGCGGTCCGCTTCCTCACCGGGATGACCCTGCTGACCCTGGCATACGGCCTGGTCAACGCCGAGTACGTCCGCCCGTACGGCACGCCGGTGGGTCAGCTCGTGATGGCCGTGCTCGGCGGGGCGTTCATCGGGCTGCTGGCCTGGGTGCGGGCGATGAGCCAGCCGCCCCGGCCGGCGCGGTTCCTGCCCGCCCCCGACCCGACGGAGGCGATCGCGTGAGTGAGCCTGCGAGCCCCGCAGTCGCGAACGAAAGGCGGCACCCTTGATCCTCAACTGGCAGCTCACCGTCGCCGTCTGCGGCGGCGCGGCGGTGGGGCTCGGGGTGTTCCTGGTGGTCCGGGAGGCGCTGCCGGCCGCCCCGGCGCTCGGCCCCGCCCTGCGCCGGCTGCACCAGCCGGCCGGCACCGGCCGGACCGCCGCGAGCGGTGCGCAGCACCTCGACTGGGTCGGCGGGCTGGCCCGCTGGCTGCGTCCGCCGCACCGGCAGCTCGCCCTGATCGACCGCACCCCGGAGCAGTACGCCCTGTCCCTGCTGCTCTCCGCACTGATCGGCCTGGTCACCCCGACCCTGGCCGGTGCGGTGCTCTTCCTCGGCGGGGTGTCCGTGCCGGTGGTCGTACCGCTGCTGGGAAGCCTGGGGATGGCGCTGGTCGCCGCCCTGGTGGCGCACCGCAGCGTGCTGACCCGCGCGGACGCCGCCCGGTGCGAGTTCCGCCAGGCGGTCTGCACCTATTTGGACCTGGTGGCGTTGCAGCTCTCCGCCGCGCACGGCCCGGTGCAGGCCCTGGAGCGGGCCGCGGCGGTCTGCGACGGCTGGGTCTTCGACCGGATCCGGGAGTCGCTGCGGATCGCCCAGATGCAGATGCACTCGCCCTGGGACGAGCTGCGCGAACTTGCCGACAAGATCGGCATCCCGGAGCTGGGCGACGTCGGGGCGATCATGCGCTCCTCGGGCAGCGAGGGGGCGCAGGTACACGAGACGCTGCGCAGCCGGGCCGACTCGCTGCGCGACCAGATCCGCACCGACAACCTGGCCCGGGCCGAGGCGGTCACCAGCCGGCTGGACATCCCCGGCTCGCTGCTGGTCTTCGTGCTGCTCGGCTTCGCCGTCTACCCGTTCCTCGCCCGGTTGTGAACCCCCTCCCCAGTTCGAAGGAGCACGTCATGCACCTCATCGCCTATCTGCACATCGCGTTGACGACGCGGCTGACCGAGCTGCGCCGCGACGGCGAGCGCGGCGACAGCCCGGTACCGACCGCCGTGATCATCTTCGGCCTGGTCGCGGTCGCCATGGCGGTCACCGGCCTCGCCCTGGCCAAGGCCAAAGACTGGATGGACGCCATCCCGAGCAACACCGCCCCGCAGGCCCCGAAACCGTGACGGGCCGCCCCGCCCGCGCGGACCGGAGCCGGTCGGCACCCGCCGACCGGCCCACCGGCCTGCGCGCACCGGGGCGGGCGGGCGACGGCGTACGGCGGCGACCGGGCGGGTGGGCGCGCGACGGCGTACGGCGGCCAACCGGGGAGGCGCCCCGAGGGCTGCTGGCCGGGGCCCGACGGAGACTCGCCGACGGCCCGGCCGAGCGGGGCGCCAACCCGGTGGAGTTGGCCGTCGTGATGCCGGCGATCCTGGTGCTGCTCTTCGCCTCGATCCAGGCCGCCGCCTGGTTCGTCGCCCGGGCCACCGCGCTGAACGCCGCGCAGAGCGCGGTCAACGCCCAGCGCGTCCACCAGGCCCCGGAGGGGGCCGGGGCACAGCGGGCGACCGACTTCCTCAGCTCTGCCGGCGACTGGCTGGTCGGCTGGGACGCGCCGGGGCCCGACTGCCAGACGGCCGCCACGGAGGTGACCTGCACGGTGACCGGCACTTCCCTGTCGGTCATCCCGTGGGTCGAGTTCCCGGTGCGGCAGACCGCCCACGGCACGGTCGAACGGTGGACGACGGGATGAGCGATGTGCGGGTGCCTGCCGTGCCGGCCGGCGAGCGGCGCCGATTCCGGGCCGCCCGGCTCCTGCGGTACGCGCGGACCGTGGTCCGCGGCCGGCGCCGCCCCGACGGCGACCCGGACGCCGCCCACCGCCCGGGACGGGACCGGGGTGGTCCGTTGGCCACCGGCTCCCAACGGCACGAACACGCTCCGGTCGCCGCCCGCCACCCACGGCGGGACGATCGCGGCTCGGTCGCCGTCGAGGTGGCCGTGCTCGCCCCGGCGTTCCTCGCGCTGCTCGTGCTGGCCGGCGTAGCCGGGCGTACGGCGATCGCCCAGGAGGCGATCCAGTCGGCGGCGCACGACGCCGCCCGGGCCGCCTCCATCTCCCGGGACGCCACCACCGCCCGACAGCAGGCCCTGGCCGCCGCGAACAACCAGCTCGACTGGCAGCGGGCGAACTGCGCCGGCCAGCCGGCGCTCACCTTCAGCGGCTCGGTCGACGGCGTGGCGGTCAGCTTCGACGAGGCATTCGCCAGCGACCCCGGCGACCCCGCCGCCGTCACCGTGCGGGTGGCCTGCACGGTCTCCTTCACCGACATCGAGCTGTCGCTGCTGCCGGCGATGCCGTCCAGCCGGACGATCTCGGCCGCCTTCACCTCCCCACTGGACCGCTACCGGAGCCGGTCGTGACCGCCCGCCGGCTCCGCGGCGACGACGGCCGGGTCAGCCTGTTCCTCGCGGCAGGGATGATCGGCGTCCTCGCGATCATCGGGCTGGCCTTCGACGGCGCCGGGCAACTGCGGTCCATGCAGCGGGCCGACAACCTGGCCGCGGAGGCGGCCCGGACCGGTGGCCAGTCCATCGACCGGGCGAAGGCCATCGAGGGCGGGCCCAAGGTGATCGACCAGGTGGCCGCCAGGGCCGCAGTGGACAGCTACCTCGACGCGGCCGGGGTGACGGCCTCGTCCGTCGAGTTCCCGGTCGTCGGCGGGGAGACCCTCGTCCGGGTGCACGTCACGGTCACCTACGACCGGTACATGCTCGGCTTCTTCGGCTTCGGCAACACCGTCACCGTCTCCGGTGAGGCCACCGCGCGGGCCCTCACCGAGGGCCCGTAGGAAGGAAGGCACGCCATGGCCGCACCGGGTCGCTCCGCCGCACGGCGGACCGGACAGGTTCTCACCGGGTTCGGCGCGCTGGTCGTGCTGATCGCGGTGCTGGTCGGGGGGCCGGTGGCGCTGATCGCGTTCGCCGGCAACCCGCTGCCCGACCACGTACCCACGCTCGCCGAGATCGGCACCACGCTGACCAGCCGGGACGACGGTCAGCTCTTCCTGCGGGCGCTGGCCCTGGTCGGCTGGTTCGGCTGGGCCACCTTCGCCTTCTCGGTGCTCGTGGAGTTGGGCGCGCAGTCGCTGCGCCGGCCGGCGCCCCGGCTGCCCGGGATGGGCCGGCAGCAGCGGGCCGCGGCGGCGCTGGTCGGGTCGGTGGCCCTGATCATCGCGGCGAGCCCGGCCGCCGCCAGCGCGGCGACGGTGCTGGCCGGCCCGCACCCGACCGCGGCACAGCCGGCCGTCGTCGCGGCGGCCGAGGCGCGCGCGGTCACCACGACGCTCCCGGTCGGCGCGCGGCCGGCGTCGCCGGTCGTGGTCACCACGGCGGCCCAGCTCCCCGACCCGGCTCAGCCGACCGTGTACCGGGTGGCGAAGGGCGACTACCTGGGCGAGGTCGCCGAGCGCTACCTCGACGACTTCGACCGGTACCGGGACGTGGCGAAGCTGAACCGGCTGCACGACCCCGACCGGATCCGCCCGGGGCAGCTCATCAGGCTCCCCGAGGGCGCGGCCGACGCCGGGGCCCGTACGCACGCCACCGGCCGGCTGGTGGTCCGGCCCACGGCCCCCGCCCCCGGCGGCGCGGTCACTCCCCCGCCGGCAGCCGAGGCACCCGCGACCCCGCCAGCCGCCGGGACACCCACGTCCCCGCCGGGAGCCGAGGCACCCACGACCCCGGCGGCGACGCCGCCCGTGACGCCGCGGGCCACCCGGCCGGCACCCGCGCCGTCGGCCGCCCATCCGTCGGCCGGGTCGACCCGCGGCACCCAGCAGGTGGCCCAGCCGCCCACCGGGCCGCAGCCGGCGATGGCCGCCGGAGCCTCCCGGGCGGGCGATGAGGACCAGGTGAACCGGCCGCTCGCGGTCTCGGCGGTGCTCGCAGTGGCCAGCATCGTCGGGGCGCAGATCGGCGCGGTCCTCGGGTTGCGCCGCCGGCCGGCCGTCGCCCGGGCCGCCGCCGGCGCACGGTCCCTGGTCTCCGGCCGGCACCGCCGGGGCTGACCCCGACCACCCCGCCCACGCACCCGGCCCCCTCCCCTGCGCGCACTTTCACGGAATGTGTGGCCATGGCGCGCGCCGATGCCACACATTCCGTGAAAGTGCGGGGCGACGGGCCCGGCGGGGCGACGGGGGCGGCGCGGTGGCGGTGGCGGCGCGGTGGCGGGGGCGTGGGCGGGGCGGGAACGCTCAGGGCAGGCGGGTCTGTAGCACCCCGTCGACCACCCGGGTCGGCAGGATCTGCTGGTCGTTCCCGGACGGCCCGTGCACGACCTCGCCGCCGTTGAGCCGGAACGCGCTGCCGTGCCACGGGCAGACCACGCAGGCGTGCCCGTCGATCTCGGTGACCTCGCCCTCGCCGAGCGGGCCGCTCTGGTGCGGGCAGCGCTCCAGCATCACCGTGACCTCGTCGCCGTGCCGGTAGAGGATCACCGAGACGTCGTCCACCTCACGGGTGACCAGCTTCCGCTGCGGCAGCCCGGCCAGGTCCGCCAGCGGATGCCAGCCGTCGCTGATCCGGTGCAGCTCGGACACGCTCTGGTTGACCTGTGCCCCCTGCTTGTACGCCAGGTGCCCCCCGACGTACGCCCCCGCGCTCGCCGCCGTCAGCCCGAGGTACGCCAGCGCCCGCCCGGTCCCGTGCCGACCACGCAGCCGGGCCGCCAGCGAGCCCGCGTACAGGGCCAGGCCGACGGTGTTGGCGGCGGCGTGCACCAGGCCGATCCGGCGCTGGTCCCGGGCGAGGGCCGCCCAGTCGTTCAGCCCGGCGACCGCCGCCGGGAGGGCGCTGACCGTGCCCAGCCCGACCAGTGTGGTGGCCGCCCGGCGCTGGCCGGGCATGAGGTCCAGCACGGCAGCGCTGATCCAGGAGCCCACCGGCACCTGCACCAGCGCCGGATGCAGCGGATGCCCGAGGAACACGCCGTGCAGCAGGTCGCGTACCCGCTGCGGACGGATGGTGGCCTGAACGGCACGCTGCAACCGGTCCCCGACCCGGTCCAGCGCCGAATTCTGTTCGATTCTCGTCAAGAGTGCCCGCATTCCGTCCGACTTCCCGGCAGGAGCGGTCGCAAACCGGGCGGCGGTGACGAGCCCGTCGCCGTACGCGTCGACCGGTCGTCCGGGGACGCGGCCGGCACCGCCGTACCTCACCCGTCCGGGTGCCGGCGGAGGGTCCCGCGCGGCCGAACCTTCCGGCGGCGCGGGACCCCGCCGCTACTGCCAGGGGCCGCTGCGGCAGGTGAACCTACCGGTGTCGCTGTACTGGGTCACGCTGCCGTCGAAGTAGCTGTAGCTGACCCGCACCGGCAGGCCGATGTTGGAGGCCGGGCAGCCGGCGAAGAGGGTCGAGCCGGCGGTCGTGAAGGTGCCGACGCTGCCCGAGTACCAGGTGACGGTCCAGGTCGTCGTGCCGGTGCTGGTGGCGTCGCAGTAGAACTGCGACGCGCCGGACTCGCAGAAGGGCGCGGGGGCGCTGGCCAGGGCCGGGGTGGCGACGGCAGCGGTCAGGCCGAGGGTGGTGAGGACGGAGGCGAGCAGGACCCTGACGGTGGCACGCATGAAGATCCTCCCGTACGTAGCCGGCCGGTAACCGAGGGCTGTCGTCACGCTATCCCAGTAATCGAGGTTCATGAATCAACCGTTCGCCGGCCAGTTGTCGCCCAACGGTCCCGGCACGCCGCCTCGGCGAGGGGCCGCTTCCGCGCCGCCCGGTGGCGGCCCGGCCCGGATCCGTCGGGACCGGTGCGCGCCCGCCGTGCTCCGTCGGGACGGGCGGGACCGCTACGGTCGACATCGGGGTGGGCACACCACCACATGGGCTGCGGCCGAGGGGCGAGCCGCCGGACCGGGAGGGCCACCGATGGGGGTACGGGTCGAACGCGCCGGGGCCGTGACCACGGTGATCCTGGACCGACCGGCGGCCCGCAACGCCGTCGACGGGCCGACCGCCCGGGCCCTGGCCGACGCGTTCCGCGCCTTCGAGGCCGACCCGGAGGCGGCGGTGGCCGTGCTCTGGGGAGCGGGCGGGACGTTCTGCGCCGGGGCGGACCTGAAGGCGATCGGCACCCCCAGCGGCAACCGGGTCGAGCCGGACGGCGACGGCCCGATGGGCCCGACGCGGATGCGGCTGTCCAAGCCGGTGCTCGCGGCGATCTCCGGGTACGCCGTGGCCGGCGGGCTGGAACTGGCCCTCTGGTGCGACCTGCGGGTGGCCGAGGCCGACGCGGTGCTCGGGGTCTTCTGCCGACGCTGGGGGGTGCCGCTGGTCGACGGGGGGACTTTCCGGCTGCCGAGGCTGATCGGCGAGAGCCGGGCGATGGACCTGATCCTCACCGGCCGCCCGGTGCCGGCCGACGAGGCGTACGCGATGGGTCTGGTGAACCGGCTGGTCGCACCGGGTGAGGCCCGGGCGGAGGCCGAGCGGCTGGCCGCCGGGATCGCCCGCCACCCGCAGACCTGCCTGCGCAACGACCGGGCGGCGGTGCTGGCCGGCGCCAACCTGCCCGAGCCGGAGGCCCTCGCGGTCGAGCTGGCCCACGGCGCGGAGTCGCTGGCGGCCGACGGGGCGGCGGGCGCGGCCCGCTTCGCCGCAGGCGCCGGCCGGCACGGCGCGCCCGCGTCATCCTGACCGTCCGCACCGCACCGGCCCGACCCGCCGGGGAGGTGTCACGGCGGACGATCAGGGAGCGCGCGGCGCTACCTCAGGTTGCGCAGAGCGTCCTCGATGGCGCGGTGGAACGTCGGGTACGCGTAGATCATGTGCCGGAGCTGGCTCAGCGGTACCGCCGCGTGCACCGCCACCACCAGGCCCGACAGCACCTCACCGCCGGCCGGGCCGACCGAGGTCGCGCCGACCAGGACGCCCCGGTCGGCGTCGGCGACCAGCTTGATCAGGCCGTCGGCCCGGTGGATCCAGCCCCGGGTGGACGAGCCGAGCTGGCTCACGCCGACCTGCACGTTGAGGCCGCGCTCGCGGGCCTGCCGCTCGGTCAGCCCGACCGCGCCCACCTCGGGATCGGTGAAGGTGACCCGGGGCAGCGCCCGGTAGTCGGCGTGCGGCACCCCGCCGGCGGTCCCGGCCCCCGCCGTGCTCGCCGCGCCGCCGACCGCGCTGGCGGTGCCGCTGGCGTCCGCGCCGGAGCGCGCCCGCCGGACGTGGTCGAGCACGTCGGCGACCACGATGGCCGCCTGGTACATGGCGATGTGGGTGAACGCCCCCTCGCCGGTCAGGTCGCCGACCGCCCAGAGGCCCTCGGCGACGCGCATCCGGTCGTCGACGGCGAGGTACCGCTGGGACGGGTCCACCCCGACGCCGTCCAACCCCAGCTCGTCGAGGTGCGCCCGCCGGCCGGTCACCACCAGTAGCCGCTCGACGGTGAACTCGACGCCGCCGGCCGCGCCCAGGGTGAACGCCCGCCCGTCGTGGTCGACCCGCTCGGCCTGTATCCCGGTGCAGATCCGCACCCCGTCCGCGCGCAGCGCGGCGGTGGCCACCTCGGACGCCTCGGGCTCCTCGACGGCGAGCACCCGGTCCGCCGCCTCGACCACCGTCACCGCCACCCCGAACCGGGCGAAGACCTGGGCCAGCTCCAGCCCGATCGCGCCGCCGCCGAGCACGAGCAGCGACCCGGGCAGCTCCTCGACCGCGACGGCCTGGTGGTTCGTCCAGTACGGCGTGTCGGCGAGCCCGGCGATCGGCGGCACGGAGGGCCGGGTGCCGGTGCCGAGCACGATTCCGTGCCGGGCCTGGAAGACCTGGTCGCCCACGCGTACCCGGCCGGGGCCGTCGAGCCGGCCGCTGCCCCGCACGAACCGGCCGCCCCTGCCGGTGAACCGTTCCACCGCGACCCGGTCGTCCCAGGTGTCGGTGGCCTCGGCACGGATCCGCTTCGCCACCGGCGCCCAGTCCGGCTGGACCTGCGCCGCGCCGGCGAAGTCGTTCACCCGCCGGGCCTCGGCGACCGCGTTCGCCGCCCGGATCATCATCTTGCTCGGGATGCACCCCCAGTAGGGGCACTCCCCGCCGACCAGGCTCCGCTCGATGCCGACGACGCTGAGGCCCGCCTCGGCGAGCCGCCCGGCCACCTCCTCACCGCCGACGCCGAGCCCGACCACGACCACGTCCACCAGTTCCGGTTCCGCCATGCCGCCAGCATTCCGCACCGCGCGACCGGCCACCACCGCGCCGCCCCGCAGGCCAACGCGTTCCGGCGGCCACCGGCGCCAGACCCGGTCGCCGCTGGCCGGGCGCAGCGCGCCGGGCTCGACGACGGTGAGTCCGGGGCAGGTACGGGTCAGCTACGGGTCAGCTACGGGCTGGCACCAGGGCCGGCCCGGGGACCGCGACCGGGGTGCCGGCCGGGGTGAGCAGGGCCCAACCGGCGACGGCCATCCGCCGCCGCCGGGGCACCAGCGCCCGTCGGGTGAACACGTCGTAGTCCTGGGCGGCCACCTCGTCGAGGATGCCGCCGTAGAGCGCGTACGCGGTGCGCATGCAGGCCTGCGAGGCCGGCGAGAGCAGGGTGACGCCCGGGGCGGCGGCCTCGTAGTGGGCCTGGGCGCGGGTCACCTCGTACTCGATCAGCTCGCGGATCTTCGCGCTGGCGCGGCGGCGCGCGGCGGCGCCGGACAGGTCCTCGCGGGTGACGTCGAACTTGGCCAGATCCTCGTCCGGCAGGTACGTCCGGCCGCGCGCCAGGTCCTCGGCCACGTCGCGGATGAAGTTGGTGAGCTGGAAGGCGAGGCCGAGCTGGCGGGCCGGCTCCCGGGCGGCGGCGGGGTCGGAGCTGCCAAGGATCGGCAGCATCATGCTGCCGATGACGGCGGCCGAGCCCTCCATGTAGTCGAGCAGGTCGTCGTAGGTCGGGTACGCGGTGACCGTCAGGTCCATCGCCATGCTGCGCAGAAACGACGCGAAGTCGGCCCGGTCGAGGTCGAAGACGGCGATGGTGTGCAGCACGGCGGGCAGCAGCGGGTCGTCGACCGGCGCGCCGTGCAGTCCGGCCAGGAAACGGGCCGACCAGTCGTCGAGCCGGGCGGCCCGCCCGGCGGGCGGCAGGTCCTCGGTGCGGTCGACGATCTCGTCGGCGTACCGGGTGAAACCGTACAGGGCGTGCACGTGCCGACGTTTCCAAGCGGGGAGCAGGCGGGTGGCGAGATAGTAGGTGCGGCCATGACGTTTGTGCAGCTCGCGGCAGCGATCATAGGCAGCGGTGAGGTCGACTTTCACCGGCCCTCCTCGGATAACGACGCAGGAATCGACGCAACTCGTAACCCTAGGGTACGCTCGCCCGCATGGCCAACGACGCAGTTGCGGGTAAGGCGCTCCGCGTCGCGCCGGCACAGCCGGAGGCGACGGACGAACCGGTCCGCGGCGTACTGGCCGCGTTCCCGAACGACCTGGCCCAGGGGGTGGAGGTGGCCCGGCTGGTCGGGCTGGACAGCGCGCCGGTCGACGGGTACCGCGCGCACCGCGCTGACGGGCCTCGCCACCGCCGCCACCGAGCGGTGGGCATGATGAGCGACATTTCGAGGGAGGTGGTCACGTGCGGACCGTGACGGGACGTACCGACCGGGTGGTGGTCGTCGGCGCCGGGCTCGGCGGGCTGGCCTGCGCGCTGCACCTGGCCGGCGACGGCCGGCAGGTGACGGTGGTCGAGCGGGAGCCGGTGCCGGGCGGCCGGGCCGGCCGGCTCAGCGTCGACGGGTACGAGTTCGACACCGGCCCGACCGTGCTCACCATGCCCGACCTGATCGCCGAGGCGCTCGGCGCGGTCGGCGAGGAGTTGGGCGACTGGGTCGAGCTGATGCCGCTGGACCCCGCGTACCGGGCGTACTACCCGGACGGCTCGACGCTCGACGTGATCACCGACAGCACCCGGATGGCGGCCGAGATCGCCTCCGTCTGCGGGCCCCGGGAGGCCGACGGGTACCTGCGCTTCGTCGACTACGCCCGCGAGCTGTGGCGGCTGGAGCGGGCCGACTTCATCGAGCGCAACCTCGACGCCCCGACCGACCTGCTCACCGGCAACCTGCTGAAGCTGCTGGCCAACGGCGCGTTCCGCCGGCTCCAGACGAAGATCGGCCAGTTCTTCAAAGACCCGCGCACCCAGCGGATCTTCTCCTTCCAGGCGATGTACGCCGGGCTCGCCCCGCACGACGCGCTGGCCATCTACGCGGTCATCGCGTACCTCGACTCGGTGGCCGGGGTCTACTTCCCGCGCGGCGGCATCCACGCGGTCTCCCAGGGGATGGCCGGTGCGGCGGAGAAGCACGGCGTGCAGATCCGCTACGGCACCACGGTGACCCGGGTGGAGACCGCGAACGGCCGGGCCACCGGCGTGGTCACCGCGGACGGCGAGTTCATCCCGGCCGACGTGGTGGTGCTCAACCCTGACCTGCCGGTGGCCTACCGGGACCTGCTCCCCGCGGCCCGGCGGCGCCGGCTCACCTACTCGCCGTCCTGCGTGGTGCTGCACATCGGGTCCCGCCAGGGCTATGAGAAGATCGCCCACCACAACATCCACTTCGGACGATCCTGGAAGGGCACGTTCGACGAGGTGATCCGGCGAGGGGAGCTGATGACCGACCCGTCGCTGCTGGTCACCAACCCGAGCCGAACGGACCCGGCGGTCGCCCCCGCCGGCCGCCACACCTACTACGTGCTCGCCCCGGTGCCCAACCTCGACCGGGCCCCGTTCGACTGGCGCGGCGACCTGACCCGCCGCTACACCGACCAGCTCGTCGGGACCCTCCAGGAACGCGGGTACGTCGGCTTCGGCGACGGCGTCGAGGTGCTGCGCGCGGTCACCCCGGCCGAGTGGGCCGAGCAGGGCATGGCAGCCGGCACCCCGTTCGCGTCGGCACACAGTTTCTTCCAGACCGGCCCGTTCCGCCCGTCGAACCTGCACCGGACGCTCGACAACGTGGTGTTCGTCGGCTCCGGCACCCAACCGGGCGTCGGCGTGCCGATGGTCCTGATCTCCGGCAAGCTGGCCGCCGCCCGCGTCACGGGCGGTAACCGGTGAGCGGCCGGGAGGGCCACCTGGTCGAACTGGTCGACGACGGCGGCCGGGCGCACGGCGCGGCCTCGGTGGCCGCCGCCCACCAGCCGCCGGGCCGGCTGCACCGGGCCTTCTCGGTGCTGCTGGTCGCCCCGGACGGCCGGGTGCTGCTGCAACGCCGGGCCGCCGCCAAGACCCGGTTCCCGCTACGCTGGGCCAACTCGTGCTGCGGCCACCCGGCGCCGGGTGAGTCGCCGATCGAGGCCGCCAACCGGCGGCTGGGCGAGGAACTGGGTGCCGGGCCCGTCGACCTCACCGAGGTCGGGGTGTACGTCTACTACGCGGAGGACCCCACCACCGGGCGGGTCGAGTTCGAGTACGACCACGTGCTGCGCGCCGACGTGCCGGCCGACGTGCCCCTGCGTCCCGACCCGGACGAGGTGGCCGAGCTGCGCTGGGTCGACCCGGCGGCGCTGGAGGCCGACCTGGACGTCGACCCCCGCGCGTACGCGCCCTGGCTGGGCGGGGTGGTGAACCGCCTGCTGCGTCCCTCGGCGGGCACCCCCGGTCCCAGCGCGGCCCCGGCCGGCCTTCCGGCGGATGACGCGTCGGAGCGGTCGGGTGGCCGATGAGGCGCTGAGCGCGGGGGCCGTGGCACGCCGACTGGGCGTCGCGGTCACCACGCTGCGCACCTGGCACCAGCGCTACGGACTCGGCCCCAGCCAGCACGTGCCGGGCCACCACCGGCGGTACACGGCGGCCGACCTCGCCCGCCTGGAGATCATGCGCAGGCTGACTGCGGAGGGGATCACCCCGGCCGAGGCGGCCCGCTGGGCCCGGCAGACGCCGGCCCCGGGTCCGGCCGGCCAGGTGTCCACCGGCACCCTCGTCGAGGTCCGCCCCCTCGGGGTCCGCGACGGCGGCGGGCAGACCATCCCGGTCGGTCGGGCCGGCCCGGCGGCCCGCGGGCTGGCCCGGGCCGCCATGCGGCTGGACTCGGTGGCGATCGGCGAGACGATCGCCCGCGCCCTGGCCGCCGACGGCGTCGTCGCCACCTGGGACGGGCTGCTGCGGCCGGTGCTCGTCGGCATCGGAGAGCGGCACGCCGCCACGGGCGGGCTGGTCGAGGTGGAGCACGTGGTGTCCCGGTGCGTCTCCGAGGCGTTCGCCACGGTGACCCGGGCCGGCCCGGTCACCGGCCCGGCCCGGATCCTGCTCTCCTGCGCCGATGAGGAACAACACACCCTGCCGCTGGAGGCACTGGCCGCCGCGCTGGCCGAGGCCGGCGTGGCGTACCGGATGCTCGGTGCCCGGGTGCCGGCGGCGGCCCTGGTCGAGGCGGTCAACCGCACCGGCCCGGCCGCCGTGGTGGTCTGGTCACACCTCCAGGCCACCGCCGACCCGGCCCAGCTCACCGTGCTGCTGGCCAGCCCGCGCCGGCCGCTGCTGGTGCTGGCCGCCGGCCCGGGCTGGCGGGCGGACTCCCTGCCGGCCGGCGTGGTCCGCCCGGTCGACCTCGCCGAGGCGGTCGCGCTCGCCCTCGCGGTACGCGACTCGATGGGCCAGCCGGCGGGGCACTGACCGCCCTGCCGTTTTCGCGTCCCGTCCACTAGCGTCGAGTAGCCCACGTACCCGCCCCTCGGAGTGACGATGAGTGCACGCGCCGCCCTGGCGTTCGGCATCAGCCTGATCCTGTTCCTCGCCGGCTGCGGCGAGCGGACGACCGGCGGCTCCCCGGAGGCAGCCGCCCCCGCACCGACGGCCTCGACATCGCCGAAGCCGACAGCGAAACCGACACCGAAGCCGACCGCGTCACCCAAGCCGACCCGGACCGTCCCGCCGAGGCTGCGTCCGGCGCCCACCACGCTCCCGGCCGGGCTGCGCCGGACCTCCGGCGGGCGGGCGGTCGCGTTGACCTTCGACGACGGGCCCGACCCGATCTGGACGCCGAAGATCCTGGACCAGTTGCACCGGGCCGGGGCGAAGGCCACCTTCTGCGTGATCGGCACCCGGGCCCGGGCGTACCCCCAGCTGGTCGAGCGGATCGTCCGGGAGGGCCACCAGCTGTGCAACCACAGCTGGCGGCACGACCTGGAGCTCGGCCGGCGGCCGGTCGCCGATATCCGGGCCGACCTGGTACGCACCAACCGCGCCATCCAGGCGGCGGTGCCGGGCGCCAAGGTGCCGTTCTACCGCCAGCCGGGCGGGAAGTGGACCCCGGAGGTCGTGGCGGTGGGCCGACAGCTCGGCATGCGACCGCTGCACTGGAGCGTCGACCCGCAGGACTGGGCCAAGCCGTCCGCCTCGACGATCACGCGTCGGGTGACCGGCGCCGTCCGCCCCGGCGCGATCGTGCTGATGCACGACGGCGGCGGGAACCGGGCCGCCACGATCTCCGCGTGCGCCCACCTCATCGGCGACCTGAAGCGGCGTTACGGGCTGGTGCGACTCAGCTAGAACCGGCCCTGACCTGCGAGTTTTCGGGCGGGCGTGCCCTCGGCCATACCGATTTGTTTCGCGGGCCGCCCGTCACGTATGCTTTCCAAGCCTCCGGCGGGGCCGGATGGGAGCAAGTCCGCTTGAAGTTGCGAGTGTGCAATGATGGCGGGGCCGCCCTCATCGTCTAGCGGCCCAGGACGTCGCCCTTTCAAGGCGGTAGCACGGGTTCGAATCCCGTTGGGGGCACGACCGGCGCAAGCCGGAGCAACACCAGCCAGGTCCTGTGGAGCAGTTGGAGTGCTCGCCGCCCTGTCAAGGCGGAGGTCGCGGGTTCAAGTCCCGTCAGGACCGCAAGCGCTGACGCCGCGCGTACCATGCGCGGCGTTCTGCGTATCGGAGCAGGTCCCCGGCCGGCGGTGATCCCGCCGTTTGGGTACCATGAGCCGAGCGGCACGGCCAGGTAGCTCAGTTGGTACGAGCGTCCGACTGAAAATCGGAAGGTCGGCGGTTCGACCCCGCCCCTGGCCACATAGCCTTTCGCCGGGCTACAGGAAGCCCCTCATCTGCGGCAACGCGATGAGGGGCTTTCGCTATGTCTGGCTGCGTAGATCACGTGATGCCCGGAGTGGCCGCACCAGACGGCCGCAGTAGCGACAGCTCCACCTGGCCGGACATCAGCATCTCCCCCAGCCGCGTGACTGCCTGGCGCTTCATCTCCTCGCTCGGATCCACGTACCGCTGCGTGGTGGTGATCCGCGCGTGGCCCAGCAGTTCCTGAACCACCCGGATGTCCGTACCGCTGGCCACAAGCAGGGTGCCGGCCGTGTGTCGAGCGGCGTGCAGCCGAGCATCGGGCACCTCGGCCCGGACGAGCAGTTCCTCCCAGAGTGCGTGGTCCTGCCGGGCGTCGTACGGGCGCCCGGTCGGCTGGGTGAACACGAGCCCGTGCTCCTCCCACAGATCGCCGGCCGCCGTCCGCTCGACCTCCTGGCGCTCCTGCTGCCGGCGCAGCGCCGCGACCAGGACCGGGTCCAGACCGATCGGCCGGACACCTTTCTCCCCGCTCTTGAGCCCCGTGTACACAATGCCGCCGCCGCGACGCTGCGGACAGCCGCGGGCGTGGTCAGTGCAGCCGGTCGGGCACAGAGGCGGACAAGGACGGGTGTGCCGCGAGCAACCAGGCAGGGCGGTCCGCTTGGGGCAGTAGTGCGGCCGCCCCTTGCAGGTGCCCTCGTCGTCGCATCCGTGCGCCCACCGGGTTGGGCAGGGCTTCGTCCGGCACCGCTCGGCGGCGCAGGCCGCCGGGTCCTTGCAACCGTGCTTCCAGGTGCGCCGCTGCGCCTGGATCTCCACCTCCAGGTATGGGGTGGCCCCGTCCAGATGCACGACGCTCCAGTGCAAGCCGAGCGTCTCCCCTTGCCTGAGGCCCAGCATCAGGGCGATGAGCCAGCGCGCTTCCAGGCGGTCTGTGCCGATGGTCTGGATGACCTTGCGGACGTGTTCCAGCTCCAAGGGCTTGATCCGCTTGGCAGTGCCGTCGGGCGGGTCGATGAGGGTGCAGACGTTCCTGGAGGCCCGGCCGCGCCGGTGCGCGATTTTGAGTGCCCGCGAGAGGACCCGGTGGCACTGGAGCACGTAGGCCGGCGCCATGCCGGACTCCAGTAGGTCTGCGTACGCGGCCTCGACGTGTTCCGGCTGGAGGGTCTTGGTGCTGCCGGCGATTCGCCACTGGCCGAGCCGGGGGACCAGGTGCAGGTTCACGATCGGCTGATAGGCGCGGTAGGTCTTGTACTTCCGCTGCGGCTTGACGATGTGCTCCAGCCAGTGGGTCAGCCATTCGGCCAAGGTGGGAGCCTTGCCGATCTCGGGCACGTGGCCTTGGGCAAGCTGGCTCATGAGCTTGTCGTACTTCTCGGCGACGGCGCCGGCGGTCTTACCGGTGATCTTCCGGCGATCCAGGCCGCCGTCGGGCTTCGTGCCGACCGTGACGTCCATGCGCCACCGAGTGCCGTACGGGCGGATCTTCGGGCGGCGGTTGGGCTGGCGGGATGCCATGACTCCCCTTTCGAGGGCAGGCGGAGGCAGCCGCACCGCTGTACCAAGGGATACGGCTGAGAGGGTGTGGGGGTCTAGCTGGTCTGACTGCCGGGCCGAGATGGCCGCGCGGCGAGGGACCGGATGGTCTCGCGGATGAGGTACTTCTCGACGTCCGGGACGTTCGGGTCGGCGAGCTTCCGCAGCACGCGCTCCACATCGGGGTCCATCGGCGACGGCTCAGGCTGTTCCACGCGGTTGCGCTTGCCCGGCCACAGGATCAGAAACGGAATCGCCGGCGGAATGTCCAGAGCATCGCAGAAGTCTCGGACCTTCGCCGCTTCCGGATCCTCGACCCAGTTGCCCTTGAGCCAACGAAAGAGAGTCGTCCTGCCGACGCCGGACTCCTCGATCACCCGCCGCTGATTCCAGCCACGGGTGACCTTCGCGTCATGCAAGGCCCGCTCAACGAAGCGTGCGAACGCGACGCGCCGCACTTCAAGCGACGGGGGCATGAGCAGACGATATGTGCCGTTCGCGGGACGTCCGTCCCGTGGACGGCGCAAGTTCTCTTCGCGGAACCTCCCACCCCTGCCCGGGTGTGTCGTACCGCGCTTGCGTGTGCCAGCAGTGACAAGAAGTCGCATGGACCGAGAGTAGGGCCACTTCTTGGCCAGCAGAATTGGCCGAAAGGATGAGAGGTTCCCCGCACGGAGCATGTCTACGGTGGTTCCATGCACGGAACCCCTGGCACACCAGGCACCATGAACGGAACCGCTGGCACCCCGCCCCGACTCGGCCCGATCTTCGTATCGGTCCACGAGGGGGCGGAGGCTCTGGGCCTCAGCCGCCGCGAGGTGTATCGGCTGATGGACGCCGACGAGATCGAATCGGTCGAGCGGGGCCGGCGGCGACTCATCGTTGTTGAATCGCTCCACGCGTACGGCCAGCGGCTCCGCGACGAGGCGGCCGCGAAGCGACGCACCAGGACAGCGGCATGACCCACCCGACCGGACCTGCCGGCTCCGGGCCGGCCGGAGGCGCAGGAACGGGCCCAAAGCTCCACGCCGCCCTGGTCCTGGTCCGTGCAGTCGCACTGCTCGTAGTTGGAGTGCTGCTGATCGTGGCCGGGATCGCCCCGGCCGCTCCGGTGACGCAGGCCCCGCGGCCGATTCGGCCGGCGACGCCGGCGGAGGAGCGGGCGTGGGAGCGGCAGCAGCTGGTTGACGAGCTCAACCAGATCAGTAAGGCGGGGTCACGGCTCGGACAAGCCGTGACCCCTGAATTCCCATCCGATCCAACCCAGTCAGGAAGGACGGTCGAGATGACCAACCTACAACCCCAACCTGCCGTGGCGCAGCCGCCCGAGGCCCTCGCCACCCGTGTGCCGGGCGGTCTGCCGGAGCTGCCCGTATGCGGGGGCCCCGCGACGCTCCGGGTCGGGCTGGCCAGTCCGGCCGCCGGGCGGCCCGACGGTCGCCCCGAGGGCTCGGTGTACGTGTGCACCGGCGACTTGGACTACGTGCTGGCCACGGTGGCCGCCGCCGGGCTGACGTCGTGCGTGATGGCCGGTGACGGCGGCCGGCGGTGCGGCGACGGCGTCGACCTGCGGCACGCGGTGCAGATGGTGCTGTTGACGCCGCCGGACGCGGCGGCTGGCCCGCTGGTGTGGCCGGTGCCGGTGCCGCAGCCGGCCGGGCGGCGGATCGCCCGGGCGGGAATGCTGCAGTCGCTGTCCCGGCTGCTGTACTCCGTCGACGACCAGGTGGCCTTGCCCGCGCCGGTGACGGTCCGGTTCATGGATCACGACGACCAGGTCGTGCTGGTCCGCTGCGACACGATCGATGAGGCCGCGCAGTGGGCCGTCCGCTTCGACGTCGTCGAGGGTGCGGAGATCGCGGACACGATCACCGCGTCCGGCCACCAGGTGCGCGTCTATACGGCGTGGGCGCAGTGGCGTGGGTACGCGCTGGTGCTGGCGGCGGTGGTGCCGCCGGAGGGTGACCCGGTGCCGTTGGCAGTACGGCCGTCGCCGGTCGACGCGCCCGCCACGGTGGTGTCGTCGCCTGTGGCGGTGTCGTGATGGGTGCCGGGATCGTGCTGGGGATCCGCGCGGCGGGCCCGGAGGTGGGCGGGCTGCTGCTGGCGGTGGCGCTGGTCGTGGTGTCGGTGCGGATCCGGGGGCGCCTGGACGCCTGGCGGACCCGGCGGCGGCCCCCGGTAGTCCGAACGGTCCGGCGTCAGGTGTTCGCCAGCGGGTCGCCGTTGGTGCCGGTGACGGCGGCGGAGTCGTCCGTGCCTCCGCTGCGTCGCGTCAACGGTGACCCCGCCTTTCCGCGCCGGATGGATCCGGCGTTGGCCGGTCACGATCCGTTGGCGGCGCCGCGGCTGCCTCGGCTGCGGACGCGGCGGCCGGCGCCGCCCCCGCGCCGGCGGCTGTCTCCGGTGGTCGGGTTGGTGGTGGCCGCCGCAGCGATCGTCGCGCTCGTCGCCGCCGTGTTGGCGGTGCCGGGGCCGCCGGGGTTGACCGCGGTCACGGGGTTGGCGGTGCTGATCCTGGCGTGGGTCGGGGCGGTGGTCGTGGTCGCGTCCGTCGCGGAGCGCCGGGACCAGGTCGCCCGGTACCGCGGCCTGCACGCCGCCGGCGGGCCGCTGCTCGACCGGGGCCGGTGCACCGACTACCTGGTCATCCCGGAGGTGCTGCGATGAGCGACCAGCACGGGCGTACGCCGGCGGGCACGCTGGTGCGGTTGGTGATCCCCTGCGCGGAGATCGTCGCGCACGGCAACCTCCAGCTCCAGGTGCGGCTGCCGGGTCACCGGGACGTGATCCACCTGCCGCTGGTCGACGAGCACTACCAGCCGCTCGTGGAGGTCCACCCGCACGTGCCGAAGGTGCACGCCGGGCAGACCTGGCGGACCGCCCAGGACGGATTCCTGTTCTTCGCCGTGTCGTGGCGTGAGCAGTCCGACGACGTCGGCGTGGAGATGCTGATCGCCGCCGATGGCGGCCGGTACTACACGCCGGCCGAGGCGGTGGACGAGTACGGGCAGCTGGTCCTGGTGGCCGAGGCCGCGCCGTTCGACAACGACACCAGGCCCACGGTGACCCCGGCCGCGGTGCGTGCCGACGGGCACGCGGTCGGCTACCGAGACGGCCGGGTGGATGCCCTGAGCGACGCGGCCCGGGTGGTGCTGGCCAGCCGCTCGCCGGAGGAGGCCCGGGACCGGATCCAGCAGCTGGCCGACCGGGCTGCCCAGGACGACCCGCTGCCGGTGGTCGCCACCACGGCGGTGCTGCCCCTGGCCGCCGACGTCGCGGGTGCGGACTGCCGTGCCTGACATGCCACGGGTGTTGTGCCTGGACTGCGACCGGCCGCTGCGCAACGCGGCGTCCCGGGCGCGGCGGATCGGGTCGGAGTGCTGGCGTGAGCGCCGGCGCCAAGCCCGCGCCCAGGCCACCCCGGTCGCCCTGCCCGGCCTCGCCGGGCGGGGCGGCCCCGGCCAGGTCGGCCCGACCCTGCTCGACGACCTGAACGGCGAGTTGCAGCCGTGAGGAAGCCCCGCCTGTGCAAGGCGTTCGACCCCGATCCGGGCATCCCAGAGGACCACCGCCGCCGGCGCACCTGCCGGAACTGCCGTCGGGTGGGCGAGCCGGGCGACCCCGGACACCCGCCGGCCCGGCCCGCCCGGCGGCCGGTGTCGCCGGTGCTTCTGGCCGCGGGGCGGGCCCGCGACGCCGCGATCTTGGGCGAGACCGACCGAGAGGATTGATGGTGGCACCGTTCGATCAGGGGCAGCCCGCGGGCGGCTCGACGCCGGGGAAGGTCCGGACCGCGCCGTTCGTGTTCCGCCCGGCCCGGACCTCGGGCCGGTGGTGGCGCCGGCGGTGGTCGTGGACCGTCATCGCTGCCAGCGGGCAGATCCGTTGCGGCTACACGTGGACGCGGGCCGGTGCCTACCGCCGGTCGGCCCGGTGGTCCCGGCGGTGGTCGCGGTGAGCGGCGTCGTCGACCTGGTCGAGCAGTCCACCGAGCCGGTCGCGCGGGCCCGCGCCGAGCGCATCCGGGCGGGCATCCACAGCTACCTGGAGACTCTCGCCGAGATCGCCCTTGCGTGGGAGCGCCGGGACTGGGCGGCCCTGGGCTACGAGTCCTGGGCGGGGTACGTCGACGGCGAGTTCGGTGCGGAGCGGCTACGCCTGCCGGTCGAGCACCGCCAGCGGGCTGTGGTCGAGTTGCAGTTGGCCGGGATGAGTCAGCGTGCGATCGGCGCCGCGCTGGCCGTGGATGCCGCCACGGTGAACCGGGACCTGCGAGCGGCAGGTGTTGCAGATGCAACACCTCGGAAGGTCCGGGGCACGGACGGCAAGGCGTACGCCGCCACCCGGCCCGCGCCGGCGCCCGCCGCCGCGGTGGTCGGGCCGGCCCCCGGTGACCAGGTGTGGATGGCCACGGCCCGACAGGGCATCACCGGCCATGCCCCGCGGTCGAAGACGTCGACCCGGTGCAACCGGTCGACCCGGACCGGCCTGACCACGACCGCCGGCCTGGCCAGCGAGGCGTACGCGGCCACCTGGTGCGCGCAGTGCTGGCCGAGAACGGCCGTTGAGGGTGCGGGACCGGCGCCCTCGACGGATGGAGCGGACGTCGACACCGAGGCCGTTCGACCCGGTACGCCGGTGGTGCCCGACGTCGACAGCGCCGCTCCAGCCCCCGCCCTGCCGTCTTCCTCCGGCGGGGCGGGGGTAACCCCCGACCCGGATCCGCTCGCCGGCGTCGGCGAGCAGTACGAGACCGACCCGCGCCGGCGGATCGCCGCCGTGGCCGAGGTCGCGCCGGAGTTCGTCCGGCCGGCGCCGGCCCCCGCCCCGGCGCTCGCGGCGGGCTGCACCGCCGAGCAGCCGCCCGTCGACGGGCCGGCCCGGCTGACCGTCCAGCAGATCAGTCGGCTCCGCGCCGCGGTCGCGTACGTCCTGCACGCCGGTACCCGGACCGTGCCCCGCCAGTACGCGCACCCGTTCACCTCGTCCGCGCCGGTGCTCAGCCAGCCCGGCCGCACCGTCGAACTGGCCGACGTGCAGTGGTGGCCCGACGGTGAAGTGCACGTGCGGTTCCTCGCCGGCGGTGGCCGGTACTGCGTCACCTCCACCGAGTTCTACGCGGCCGGCATCGACCAGGCCCTTGACGTGTTGTGCGCCCTGGGCCTGCTCCCGGCGCACCTGTCGACCCTCTACGCCGCCGGCGTGCGGGCCGGGATCCGCGCCGGCGACGCGATCGACGGGCGGGCCGCACCGTGACGACCGGACGGTGGCTCGCGGCGAGCATCGCGCTGGGCCGGCCGGTGCCCGTCGACGAGCGGTACCCGCACATCTGCGGCGTCACCCTCACGGGCCTGATGACCGCCGCCACCGTGCGGTTGCGGCCGCGTCAGTGCGCGGCCTGCGCCGTGGCGGCCGCGGCACGAGGTGATCCCGCCGTGTGACTCGTGACGAGCTGATCGACGCCCTCGTGCTGGAGCGGTTCGGCCCACCACCGCTACCGCCCCCGGCGCCGCCCCACCCCCCGCTACTGCGGCGGCATGGCCGCCCCGCACCACCGAACGGAGACACCCCGCATGGAGATCAGCCTCAACCTGGAGCAGGTGGAGCTACTCGCCGCCGTGGCCGAGGGCCGCGTCCACAGTGACCCTCGGTTCAGCCGGCCCGACTTCGAACGGCTGAGCGAGAACGCCCACCACACCCGCCGCGCTACCGCCCGGCTCCGGCCGCTGCGCAAGGCGCTGCTCGTGGTCCTGGTCGACGAGGCCGACAGCGACGGCGTCCGCCCGTACAAGCTCACCAGTCTGGGTGAGCGGGTGCTTGCCGAGGCCCGCGCGCAGCAGGCCGCGGCGCTCGCCGAGCCGGCCGGTTCACCGGCCGACACGCTGGCGGTCTGACCGTCCCCTGTTCCACACCCCCCAGGCGCGGCCACCGAGATGCGGTGGCCGCGCCTCGCCATACCGGGAGATCCATAGATGTTGATCAGTAGGCAACGCGTCCGGACGGGGGGCCGCTAATGCCGTGGGGACGCATCGACGACCGGTTGGCGATGTCCGTCAAGGTTCGCGGGCTGGCAGACCCGGGCGCCACCGGGCTACGCGCGAAGCGGCAGCGCGCCGAGGCCCTCGGCGTGTGGGTTCAACTGCTGTCCTGGGTGTCCGGCGAACGTAGCGACGGCTTCCTGACCGCCGACATCCTCGACCTGTTCGGCTGGGAGGAGGCCAACGCGCGGCTACTGCGCGCCCGCTACGGCCGGGCGCCCCTTCTTCACCGCCGCGAAGACGGCGAACAGTGCGAGTGCATGACCGGCCGGGCCTGGGTCGACGACTACGAGTTCCTCATCCACGACTACCTCGACCGCAACCCCAGCCGCAGTGAGAACGACGTCCACCGGGCCAAGGCCAAGGAGTTGAAGAACTCCGCGCTGAAGGCCGCCGTGCGTGCCCGTGACGGGGACATCTGCCGGTACTGCGGCCGGGCCTGCCAGCACTCCGACCGCGTCAGCGATGCCGGCCTGACGTTCGACCACGTCGACCCCGAGGTGGCCGACGGCATGTCCAACCTCGTGGTGGCCTGCCGCGGCTGCAACCGGCGCAAGAGCAAGCGCACCCCCGAGGCCGCCGGCCTGGTGCTGCTGCCCGCACCCGGCGACGCGCAACCTGCACCCGGACCTACGTCGGACCCAGGTCCGGATCCAAGTCCGAACCCAGGTCCCGACTCAAGTCCGAACTCAGCTCCGGACCCAAGTCCCCCACCCGTCACAACGCCTGCGACCAGCACCGACGCGGCGGTCTATCCGCAGAGCAGCACCGAGACCAGCGCTCTTACTCAGGTCGCCGCGTCTCCCGGGACGGGACGGGTCGGGTCGGGCACCGCTCCCTCTACAGGTCCCCCACGCCCCGGCCAACCCACGGCCTACCGCATCGGACCCCCGACCACGCCCCGCGGACCTATCCACGGCTCCCCGTACCTGCGTACCTCCCGCCCCGCCCCTGAACACCACGCCGGACACCCGCCCCAGCCCGACCAGGAGAACCGATGACGAACCCGCCTCCCTGCGCCTGGTGCACCCGGCCCGATCCGACCGGCGGCTACGTCTGCCCGACCTGCTTCCGGCCCGTGGGCGAGGCCCTGCGGGAGATGGTCCGGCTTGCCGATGAGCCGGCCGTGAACATCGCCCGGCAGGCCCGCTACGGGTCCACGAACGGGCCCCGCTCGGCCGAGCCGCCTATCCCTGTCGACCTGGACGCCTCGGCAGCCTCGTGGGCGGCCGCGCATGTCGTCGTGACGTGGATGGACCACATCGCCACGACCCGCGGCGTGCCGCTGCCCAAGCGCGACCGGCGGCCGGTCGGGCCGCTGTGCGCCGGCGCCGCCGGGGCCGTGCTGGCCGGCCGGTGCGGTCACCCGAGTTGCGACGCCATCCGCCACCACCAACGAGAGCACCCCGTCGCCGCCGCGGCCCGGTTCGTCGCCGGCCAACTGGAGTGGCTCCGGCACACGCCCGACGCCTCGGACGCCGGGGAGGAACTCCTCGGCGCCGCTGCGGCCGTCCGGCGTGTCGTCGAGAACCCGGCCGATCGCTGGTACGCGGGTACGTGCTGCGAGCCGCTCCCCGACAAGCCGGGCGAGCTGTGCACCACCGAGCTGTACGCCTGGCCCGGGGTGACGTGGGTCCGCTGCCCCGGGTGCGGCACCGTGCACCAGACCGGGCCGCGCGTGCGTTGGCTGCTCGCCGAGGCCCGCGACGTCCGGGGCACTGCCACGCAGCTGGCCACCGCGGCGGCCCGGCTCGGTCGGGCGTGCACGGCGGGCCAGCTACGGGCCCTCGCCCAGCGCGGCCGGCTGCTGCCGGCCACCGTCGCGCTCGCTGACGGGATCGAGGGACCGGAGGAGGTCGACCGGGACGAATGGGGCCGGGCCCGCTACCGCTTCGGCGACGTCCTCGACGTCCTCGACCAGGTCGCCGAGCAGCGGCGCCGAGATGAGCTGGAGCGGGCCCAGCGGGCCGCCGAAAGGGCCCGGAAGGCCGCCGAGGAGGCCGCGAAGCACCAGGTGGACGTCCCGGCTTGATCATTCGCTGAGCTGGGCGTACGCTCACCTGCCAGTGGGACCAGTGCGCCCACGACAAGCTTGATTTGCCGATGCCGGAGACAGGCTCCCGGCCAAGGGCCCCGATCACATGATCGGGGCCCTTGCCTATCCCCTGGGGCGCGACACATCCGAGGGGGTCGCCCGTGGCGGGGGGCCTGAGCGGGCACCGCTGGCGGGCCCTGGTGGCCGAGGTCAAGAGGGCCTATCCCTGGGTGTGCTGGCTGTGCCACCAGCCCATCAGCGAGGGCTGGCCAGCACGTCACCCCAAGAGCTACAGCGTTGATCATGTGGTGCCCAGATCCAAGGGTGGCGCTGTGTATGACCTGGCCAATTGCAGGCCAGCGCACTACGGGTGCAACAGCAGCAGGCAGGCCAAGCAGGTGCCCTCGTTGTGGGTCACCTCGCCTGACTGGTGAGCACATGCATCAACGTAACGCAATGCATCAAGCCTCTGACCTGCACAAACAAGGGGGTAGGGGTGGGAAGTTTGGGCGGCATCGGCGGAGACCCCGCGTCCCCGTCTCCTTTTTTCTCCCCCCTGGGCCATAGGGGGGGCCGTGATCGTGCCTGGTGATCAGCAGGTGAGCGGGCCAATCACCGATCGGATCAGCGCCGTGATCGCCGCCCAGGTGGTCGCCGAACGGCGCCGGCGCAGCCTCACCCGCGACGAACTGGCCGCGGCCGCGCAGGAAGCCGGCGCCCCGTCCACCTTCACCGCGTCGGCGCTACGCAACGTCGAAACCGGCCGCCGCGGCGTGACCGTCGACGAGCTGGTGCAGCTGGCCGCCGCCCTGGACGTCTCGCCCCGCGACCTGCTCGGCGAGTACGCCCGCCTCTTCGGCCAGGACGCCCCGACCGCCCCGATCGGCGGGGAGGTGGAAGCCGCGACCCGCAAGGCAATCGAGGATCTCGGCGACCTGGACGGCATCGAGGAGCCGCTAGCGGCCATCGCGCTGGCCGATGCCCGCGCCCTGGACGACGGCGCCGGCATGGCAACCGCCGCGGTGAGCAAGGAGCTGCGCGCCGCGCTCACACAGCTGTGGGAGGGCCGCGACGGTGAAGACGAAGACGAAGCGGAGGACTACGGCCCGACCTGACCCGCACGCGCCGCAGCAGATCGACCTACGGCCGGGGATGACCCGCGAGGAGATTTACCAGGCGTACGGGCTGACGTGCCCGCCCCGGGTGGCGACACTGCGCGACCCGTCCCGCCGTACCTACGGGCCGTCCATCGCCCGGATCTCCTCACAGCTGGGCCAGCCGATGATGCCGCACCAGCGGTACATCGCCGACACCTCGATGGAGGTCGACCCGGCGTCGCACGCACTGGTCTACCGGGATGTGACGGGCCTGCTGCCCCGCCAGTCAGGCAAGACGACCATCGTCCTGCCGGTGCGCGTTCACCGCGCCGTGGCGATGCCCGGCGAGGTCCGCAAGTACGCGCCGCACCAGCAGGGCCGGCAGCGGATCCTGTACGCCGCCCAGCGCCGCCAGGACGCCCGAGAGAAGTGGGTCGACGACCAGCTGCCCATCCTGGAGGCGAGCCCGTTTCGCACGAAGTACCGCAAGCGGCTGGCCAACGGGTCCGAAGCGCTGATCTGGAAGGCGGGCGCGTACGACGGGATCACCAGCAACACCGAGACCGCCGGGCACGGCAAGGTCTTGGATCTGAGCTTCGAAGATGAGTTCTTCGCGGCGATCGACGCCCGCCTGGAGCAGGCTTTCTCGCCCGCGATGATCACCCGGTGGTCGCCGCAGCACTGGCGGGTCTCGACCGAGGGCACGGAGGCGTCTCTCTACCTTGCCGACAAGGTCGAGAAGGGCCGCGCGCTCGTCGAGAGCGGCGAGCCGTCGACGAGCGCCTATTTTGAATGGTCCAACCTCGACGGGCCGTACAACAGTCCGGACACCTGGCTGTCCTGCATGCCGGCCCTGTGCCCCCAGCTGGCCGGCGAGTGCATCTGCGGCGTCGACAGCACCGGCCGCCGATGGTGGCGGCACACCGTGCGCCTGGCCGCAGTCCGCGCCGAACTGGGCAAGCTGGGCCGCGAAGAGTTCTCCCGCGCGTACCTCAACCGGCGCAAGGGATCGAGCCTGCCGCCGGACCCGAACATGCCCACCCCCGAGGAGTGGGCCGCAGTCCTCGACGACCGGGCCGCGCCCGGCGAGGTCGTCGCGTTCGCCATCGACATGCCGCCGAGCCGGGCGGCAACGGCCATCGTCGCCGTGTGGCTGTGCGAGATCGAGCGCTGCCCGACCCGGACCGCCTACGACGACGGCAGCGAGCAGGCCGGGGCGCACCGTCACGGGAAGCTGGTCGAGTACCGGCCCGGTAGCGACTGGGTACCCGCGCGGGCCGCCGAGCTGAACGAGCGATGGAAGCCGGTCGGCTGGGCGATCGACGGCGCGAGCCCCGCCATGTCCCTCGTGCCCGACCTGGCTGAAGTCGGCATCGCCAAGAGAGCCGGCGAGCCGGAGCGCGGTGACCTGGTCGTGCTCAACGCCGGGGAGGCCGCGGCGGCCGCCGGGATGCTGGTCGACGGCATCCGGCAGGACACCATCCGCCAGGAGGGCCAGGCCGCGATGACGGCCGCGTTCGAAAACGCGCGCACCCGCCCGCTGGGCGACCGCTTCGCGTTCGCGCGACGGCTGGGCGCCGTCGACATCAGCCCATGGGTCGCCTTCGGTGGCGCCCTACTGACGCTGGAAACCCGCAAGCACCTGGCGGTTGAAGAGGACTTCGACCCGTCCGCGTTCTACGTCTGAGGAGGCCGCGCCGTGGCGATCATGCAGCGGATCCGTACCGCGTGGGATGCCACGGTGGAGCTGATCGAGCGGGCCGCCCGCCCGGTGGACTGGCGGATGTTCTCGACCTACGGCGAGCCCAACGCGGAGAAGGTGCTCACCTCGTTCCAGCAGTACGCCGAACGGGCGTACGGCGGCAACGCCGCGGTGTTCGGCATCGTCAACGCGTTGGTCCGGCTGTTCAGCGAAGCGACGTTCAGGCTGCGCGACGCCAACAAGAAGCTGGTCGACCACGAGTGCCTGCGGCTGCTGCACGAGCCGTGGCCGAACGGCACGACCGGCGACCTGCTCGCCCGGATGCGCCAGGACGCCACGCTGGCCGGTAACGCCTACGTCCGCCGGGTCGGCGACGACCGGCTGGAGCGCCTCCGGCCGGACTGGGTCACGATCGTGTCGTGGGTGACCGACGGCGCCGACGGCCGGCAGTTGCGCGAGGTCGTGGGCTACCTGTACGAGCCGATCGGCGACACCGAGCGCGACACCGAGTTCTACCCGGTCGAGGAGGTCGCCCACTGGGCGCCGATCCCCGACCCGTTGGCCAACTGGCGTGGCATGTCCGCGCTCACGCCGGCGCTGCGCGAGATCAACGCGGACATGGCGATGACCGAGCACCGTGATCGGTTCTTCCGCAACGCCGCGACGCCCAACCTGATCATCAAGTACGCCAACAAGCTGGGGAAGGACCAGCGCGACCGGATCCGCGACAGCGTCGCCGCCCGGCACTCCGGCCCGGCCAACGCCGGCGGCACGCTGGTGCTCGACGAAGGCGCAGACCCCATGATCGTGGGGTCGAAATTCAGCGACGCCCAGTTCGACGAGATCATGGCCGCCGGGGAGAACCGCATCGCGGTGGCCATCGGCGTGCCGGCCATCGTGGCCGGTCTCAAGCAGGGCCAGGATGCGGCCGCCTGGTCGATGTACCGGCAGGGCATGCGGGCGTTCGCGGACACGGTCGTACGGCCTGACTGGCGGTCGGCGTGCGCCGCGCTCGCCCGCGTCGTCGACGTGCCGGACGGGTACCGGTTGTGGTTCGACGTCGGCGACATCGCCGCGCTCCAGGAGAGCGAGACCGAGTCGGCCACGGCCATGCAGACGCAGGCCGCGACCGCGTCGACCCTGATCACCGCCGGGTTTGAACCGGAGAGCGTCACCGCTGCGATCATCGCCGGCGACCTGTCGTTGCTCCGGCACTCGGGCATGGTCTCCGTCCAGATGCACGACCCGAACGCCCCACCACCGGACCCCGCCGCCGACCTGGTCGGCGACGGCGACGGCCCGCCCGCCGGTGACGACGACGGCGACCAGGACGACCCCGACGCCGTCGACGACGAGGACGACGACCAGGACGACGAGCAGGACGACGAGCAGCGGCGCGCTCGACTGTGGGATCTGCTCGACGAACTGCTGCGCGCGTGGGATGCCGGGCTGCACCCGCGCGACCACCGCGGCCGGTTCCGGCGTATCGGCGCTCCCGACCTGGTCGACGGCACCGTGCCGGTCGACCGGCTGCCGGATCGGCGGCTGCAAGAGCTGTTCCACGAGTTCAGCAATGACCCGGCCGTGGCCAACGACGGGCGCGTGTTTCACCTGCTCGGCGACGAGATGGACCGGCGCGATTCGGCCGCCATGTACCGGGCGCTGGTCGCGTCGGTGCCCGACGGCGAGCAGCTGCGGGGCCTGCCCGAAGCCGACGTGATGGATCTGTACGCCCAGGTGTCCGCCGTTGACCGTGACCCGGACATGCCGACGCTCGACCGGCTGGGCGCCGAGCTCGACCGCCGCCTGGCGGTGGAGGTCGCCGCCCGGGAAGCGCCGGCCCGCGAGTACCTCGCGCGGGATCTCGACGCCATGAGCGACGACGAGCTGGAGCAGGCCCGGCAGTACGCCGCACAGCTGGGCGACGTCGCCGAGTCCGAGCGCGTCCACGCCGCGTGGGAACGCAAGGACGAGCGCGGCCGGGCCGCGGCCGCCGAGGCCGCACGGCTGCACCAGCTGGCCGCCGATCGCAACCGCTGGGCGAGCGCCCCGCTGGCCAGCCTCACCGACGCCGACGTGGCGGCCGCCATCGTCGACATCGAGGCCGACGGGTACAACACCAACGACCGCCGGCAGGCCCGCCTGGCCGCGCTGCGCAAGGAACAGCACCGGCGGACCGAAGCCGCCGCCCGAGACGCCGCCGCGGCGGCCGACACCCCGACCGGCCCGGCGTGGGTGCTCAACCCGATGGGCAAGGTCGCCGACGTCGAGTTCTACGCCCGCAACTTCCGCGAGTACGGCGGCGCTGCCGCCGGCGTGCGGCTGGACCGGGCCAAGCGCCGCGCGCTGGGCCTGCCCGACGACGCCGACGACAAGGCCGTGACGGCCGCGGAGAAGGTCGACCCGCGGCCGCCCGCCGAGCGGGCAGCCATGACCCTGGCCTGGTATCAGCACGCCGCCCGGCACGCCGCCGAGCCGATCACGGAACCGAAGGACAGCCGCGACTACGGGCTGCTGACCGGCTGGGCCGACGCCCCGCCGGCGCCGCCGGCGCGGCCACCCCTGCCGCCGGCGAACGTGGCCGGCGTGGCGAAGGTGTGGGCCGAGATCGAGCAACAGGCCCTCGCCGACCGGAAGGCCGGCGACGACTCCACCGCGCGGCGGTACCTGGGCGCGGTCAGTCGGGCCCTCGGGCTGCCCGACGGCGCCGACCCGCGCGAGGTCGGCAAGGCCATGAGGGTCGACAACCGCACCCCCACCCAGAGGGCCGCGGCGTACCTCGCCGAGTACCGGCAGCTGGCCGCAGAGCAGGACGTCGACCCCGGCGACCGACTGCGGTACGGGCCGCCGGACCGGACCCCGAAGGGGAAGGCGCCGGCCCGGCGCGGGCCGACCGACGCGCAGAGCGCCGAGATTGACCGGCTGGTGTCCAAGGGCCGCGACTATCTCGACGCCTACGCCGAGGTGCTCGGGCTCGACGTCGACCAGCTGCGCCGCGAAGAGGCCGCCGCGGCCGCCGGCGGCGGCAAGCGGGGCGGCACCCGGGAGGCGCTGCGCAAGGCGTACGAGGAACACACCTACCTGCAATATCTCGACGCCGAGCTGGTCACCCGCGGCAACCTGCTGAGCAAGGCGGGACGGGCCAAGAAGATCGACCCGGCTGCCCTGTTCAGCGGGCCCATGCACGTGGCCCGGAAGTACGCGAGCGAAGAACTGCTGCGCTACTGGGCCCAGAACCCGCGGATGACCTTCACGGAGTTCCAACAGAACGTGTCCGGCCGTGCCCACGCCGGCCGTGAGGCCGCCATGGCCGCCAGCAACGGGAGGGACTTCGTCTGATGAGCGTCATGCTGGCCACGGCCCGGAAGCTGGGCGAGGTGGCCGCCCGCCTCGGGCACCCCGTCACCAGCTGCCCGTACCACCCGGGCAGCCGCGACGCCGTCCAGCGGGCGGCCGCCCGCGCGTACGTCGCCGAGTACCTGCGGTGGCGGCCCACCGCGGCCGCCGCCGTCGACGTCGACGAGGACGACGGCCAAGACGACGTCGACGGCGAGGTGGCTCGGCATCTGCCCGGCCGGCACGACCAGAAGCACCACGGTCGCCGGTACAAGGTCCCCGGCGACAAGAGCAGCGGGCTGCGGGAGTTGGCCAGCAAGCTGCACGGCCACGACCCGGCCGAGCACGCCGCGCCAGCGAAGAAGGCGGCACCGGCGAAGAAGGCCGCACCGGCGAAGAAGGCGGCCGCCGCCGTCGCGCCGGAGGGGCGCAAGCTGTCGCCGCCGGTGACGGTGGGCGGGGTAGAGCGACCCGCCGGCTGGCTCGACGCGGCTGACCTGTCGGTGGTGAAGAACGGCCGCCGGTGGTCGGTGGCGTCCGACGGCAGAGAGAACGGGTACGCCTTCACTGGCACCCGGGAGCAGGCTGAACGGTACGTCGAGATCACCGCCGAGGGCCGGCGGGAACGCCACAGCCGGGAGTCCAACCAGGCCACCAACGCGCCGGCGGCGGCCGTGGGGCCGGCGGATCCTGAGCAGGCCGTACGGGAGGCGTTCGACGCGCTGCTGCCCCAGGGCGGTTGGCTCGGGCTGGCTGACCTGCGCGACCATCTGGACGCCCGCGGGCTGTCCCGCCAAGACGTCGACGACGCGCTGCGGCAGCTCGCCCGCCGGCCCGGTGTCAGGGTCATCCCGGTGGCCAATTCCAAGTCGCTGACCTCCCGGGACCGGGCGGCCGCGGTGCGGATCGGCGACGAGGACAACCACACGATCACCTTCGACGGGCGCGCGGTGAAGGGCCCACCCCCCGCCGGGGCACCGGCGCGCAAGGCCGCGCCCACGCCAGCGGCCGCCTCAACCGCAGTGCCAGGCCCACGGCCGCCGGCGGATCCTGAGCAGGCCGTACGGGAGGCGTTCGACGCGCTGCTGCCCCAGGGCGGTTGGCTCGGGCTGGCTGACCTGCGCGACCATCTGGACGCCCGCGGGCTGTCCCGCCAGGACGTTGACGACGCGCTGCGGCAGCTCGCCCGCCGGCCTGATGCCAGGGTCATCCCCGTGACCAATTCCAAGTCCCTGACGTCCCGGGACCGGGCGGCCGCGGTGCGGATCGGCGACGAGGACAACCACACCATCACCTTTGACGGACGCGCGGTGAAAGCGGCGCCCGCCGCGGCCCCACCGGCCAGTATGGCCGACCAGCTGGGCAAGGCACTGGCCAACGCTGCCCGCCGCCGGGAACAGGTCAAGGCAACAGAGCTCACGATCGACGGCGCTGAATCGGATTTCCGGCCTGGTGCCCGGTCGACCATCGGGCTGGCCGACCGGCCCCAGGTCGGCCGGCAGACGTCCGACGTTCAGCTGGGCCTGTTCGCCGATGACCGCAAGCAGATGGACGGCCAGGGCGCGCTGCTCGACGCGCTGTTCAACCCGGCTGACGACCTGGGCGACTTCCTGGACTCAGGCAAGGGAGGCAAGCGGCGGTGACCACCTACCTGCGCACGTGGGCGCTCGACGACATCAGCCGGTCGCGCACCGGCGACGGGCGGACCGTCACCGCGTACGCCGCGGTGTTCGACACGCCCACGGAAGTCCGCGACCAGCACGGCCACTACCACGAGGAGATCCACCGGGCCGCGTTCAACCGGACCGCGAAGGCGGGCCGGGCGGTGTGCCTCTACAACCACGGCATGACCCTGGACGGGAAGCCCAACGGCACGTTGCAGGTGCCGCTGGGTACCCCGCTGGAGATCCGCCCGGACGGCCGCGGGCTGCTCACCGTGACCCGCTACAACCGGTCGGACACCGCCGACGCAGTGCTGGCCGCGATCGACGCCGGCGACATCAAGGCGCAGTCGTTCCGCGGCCGCGTGATCCGCTCCAACCCGATGGGCCGCATCCCACGAGCCCGGCCCGGCCAACCGTTGCCGAAGGTCACCCGGCTGGAGCTGGGGTTGTCCGACTACGGGCCGACCCCGATCCCGTACTACGAGGGCGCCGCGATCGTCGCCGTGCGCTCTGCCGTCCAGTTGGTCGACCAGCTCGACGACGACCAGCGCGCCGAGCTGCTCGCCGCGCTCACCGCCACCCCGGCCAACGCCGGGCCCGGCGCCGAGGACCCGCACCAGCCGGTGCACTCCGGTCGGCTCGCCATCCGTCGCGCCCGTATCCGGGCCGACATGATCCGTTTGGGGATCCGCAAATGAAGAAGGCAGCCATCATCCGCGCCGCGATGGACACGCTCGGCGCCGAGCTCATCGAGCTGGACCAGGTCGACGAGCCCACCGACGAGGAGATCGCCCGGTCGGCGGCCGCGCTCGACGAGTACGAGGCCCTCGCCGCCGACCTCGCCGAGGCCGAGAAGCAGGACCAGCGCATGGAGCTGGTCCGGGCCGCGATGGCCAACCCGGCCAACCGCGAGCACGGCGCCGGCATCACCCCGGGTCAGGGCCCGTACATCAAGCGGGCCGTCGACCCGTACGACACCCTCGCCGAGGTCACCCGGGGCCGGTTCGCCCCGAGCGACGTGATCGAGCGGGCGAAGTACGCCGTCGAGCAGGCGCCGCGGCACATGTCCGACGTCGCCCGCGCCCGCGTCGTCGAGCTGATCGGCGAGATCGACGAGGACGACGAAGAGGGGAACCGGCAGGCGCCGGCCATCGCCCGCCACGTCCTGATGACCGGGTCGAAGGACTACCACAAGCAGTTCCGCGAGTACATGCGTACCGGCTACGCCGGCGAGCTGCTGCGCGCGTCGCTGTCCCTCACCGACGCCAACGGCGGCTACCTGGTCCCGTTCACGCTCGACCCCACGATCATCCTGACCAACGCCGGCATCGTGGACCCCATCCGGTCTATCTCCACGATCAAGACCATCGCCACGGACGACTGGAACGGCGTCACCAGCGCCGGCGTCACGTCCAACTGGACGGACGAGGGCGCCGAGGTGGCCGACAACTCGCCGACGTTCGGGCCGAAGAAGATCACCCCGAAGCGGGCCGACACCTGGATCGACGGGACGTATGAGGTTCTCGCCGACTCGGGGTTCGCCTCCGAGCTGGGCCGGCTGGTGGCCGACGCCAAGGCCCGGCACGAGGGTGCCGCGTTCGCCACGGCCAACGTCGGCGCGTCCCGGCCGCGGGGTGTCGTCGCCGCCGTGGCCGCGGTCGCCGGCTCCCTGGTGGCCAGCGCGACCGCCGGCGCGTTCGCCCAGGCCGACGTGTACGCCGTCGCCGACGCGCTGCGGCCGCGAGACGCCGCGAACGCCACGTGGCTGGCGAACAAGCGGATCTACAACAAGGTTCGCCAGTTCGACACGGCGGGCGGGTCGGCGTTCTGGGCCAACCTGGGCATGGGGCGGCCCAACGAGCTGCTGGGGCAGCCGGCCCGCGAGGCATCGAGCATGACCGGCACCATCGCCGCCGGTGCCCTGCCGCTGCTCGCCGGCGACTTCGCCAACTACTACATCGTCGACCGGGTCGGCATGTCGATTCAGTTCGATCCGCTGCTCAAGGGCGCCAACGGCCGCCCGACCGGCAAGGCCGGCTGGTTCGCGTTCTGGCGCGTCGGCGCGGACGTCGTCGACCCGGACGCCTTCCGCCTGCTCCAGCTGTCCAACCCCGCGGTTGCGGTCCCGCTGGCCTGACCAGACGAGTAGCTCCCCGGGCGCGGCCCGGGGCGCAGTGGTGGGCTCGGCGATCCTGGCGCCGGGCCCACCGCCGTACCCAGGCCAGGAAGAGAAGGGGCTCCAGCGTGAAGCGCTGCACATACACCGGGTTTGTCGGTCTGTCCGATGGCACGGCACCCCGGGTCGATCAGGGGGTGCTGTACCCCGACGACGCCCAGGTGGTCACCGAGCGGCCGGACCTGTTCGTCGACGTCGACCTGCTGCCGCCGGGCCCGACTCAGCCAGTCAACGAGCCGCCCGCCGTCGACGCCGACCCGCCGCCCACGCCGACCCAGCCCGTCGACGAGCCGCCCGCCGAGGACGTCGACCAGGTGCCGCCGGGCCCCACGGAGTCCGTCGACGAGTCGGCGCCTGCGCCGACGAAGCGCGCCCGCCGGCGTGGCTGACCCCGTCGGGCCGGCACGGGTCGACTCCTGACCGTCCGCCCCGCTGTCCCCTGACCTACGTCCGGCCGCCGGCATCGCGCCGGCGGTCGTCTCATGCCCGGAGGTCACCATGACCAGCCCAACCCCGGCGGATCGCCGGTATGCCTCGCTGGAGCGGCTCAAGGCGTCGCTCAAGCTTGACCCGGCCGGGCCCGACGACCGCGACGAGCTGCTCACCGAGGCGCTCGACGTCGCGTCCCGGCAGATCGACAAGACGTGTAACCGGCGCGGGTTCTGGCTCGACACCACGGCGACCACGCGGGAGTACCGGACGATCGGCCGGGTGGTCGCCGGCGACGACGGCGACGCGCTGCTGGTCGACGACGTCGGCGACCTGTCCGGCCTTGCCGTGATGCTGCGGGCCAGCCCTGGCAGCACCTGGGAGCAGGTCACCGACTGGGACACCGAGCCCTGCAACGCCCTGGCCGACGGGCGACCGGTCACGCTGCTGCGCCGGTGGCGCGGCTGGCAAGGCGACCGGGTGCGGGTCACCGCGCTGCACGGCTGGCCGGCCGTGCCCGCCGAGGTGGCCATGGCCTGCCGGATGCAGGCGCTGCGGCTCTACAAGCGCAAGGACAGCCCGGAGGGCGTGCTTGGCAGCGCCGACTGGGGCGTCACGCGGGTGGCCCGCGTCGACCCCGACGTGGCCGCGCTGCTGCGTGACTTCGTGTTGGAGGAGGTGTAGTCGTCGTGGCCCTGGACCTGCGCCGCGTGCTGCGCGAGCTCGCCGCGGCCGCCGCCACCATCCCCGGCGTGACCACGTACGCCTACGTGCCCGACAGCATCACCGCCCCGGCGTTCTACACGGGCGAGGTGGTCGGCCGGTACGACCAGACGTTCGGCGGCCTGGCGGCCGTCACGGTGACCTGTCGCCTGCTGGTGTCCCTGGGCGTGGACGGCTCCGGCCAGGCCGAGCTGCTCGACCTGATGGGCACCGGCCCCGGGTCGGTCAAGGCCGCGTTGGAGGCCGCCCGCGGTGGCCCCGGTGAGTACGCCCTGAACGGCGCCGCCGACGACCTGCACGTGCCCGGGGTGCAGGGCCACCGCCTCTACACGTTCGGGCCAGAGACCTACGTCGGTGCCGATTGGGCCGTCGAGGTGATCGGGGGCGGGGATGGCTGACCCCACCGGAGGATTTCCCGCCGGCGACGTGCTCGAGGACGCCGGCGCGCGGAAATCTTCCCGCCGTACGCACCTGGTCGACCAGCTGGCCGCGCTCGCCGGATACGGCCAGCCCGACGACGACCCGCGCGTGATCGCGGCCCGCGCCGAGCTGGCCGCGCTCGACGACGTCGACCAGGCCGACGCCCCGGCGCCGGCCCCCACGAGGAAGGCACGCCGTGGCAGTACACAAGCTCCGTAACGTCCGCATCTTCACCGGCGGCGCCGACCTGACCGGCCAGTCGAACAAGGTCGAGTTGGGCGCCGAGGTCGAGGACAAGGACACCACGAATTTCGGCGACGTCGACGCCAACGGCGACGTCTGGAAGTCGGTGATCGGCGGTCTCGGGTCGGCCAAGGTGACTGCCGGCGGGCAGTGGGAGGCCGGCGACATCAGCCTGGTCGACGATGACGCCTGGGCCGCGCTGGGCGGCATCGGCCCATGGACGATCTACCCGCACGAGTCCGGGCCCGTCGGCGGTGCCGTCGGGTCGGTGGCGTGGATCGTCAACGGGCTGCGCGCCCAGTACGCGCTGCTCGGGTCGCCGGGCGACGTCGCCCCGTGGGCCGCGTCGGCGACGTCGACGTGGCCGCTGGTGCGCGGCGTGGGCCTGCACGCCCCGGGCGTACCCCGCACCGCGACCGGCACGGGTACGACCGTGCAGCGTCCCGCTGTGCTGGCCGGTCAGTACGTGTACGCGTCCCTGCACGTGCTCAGCGTCGCCGGCACCGGCACACCGACCCTGACCGTCACGGTGCAGAGCGCGGCCGACGCCGGGTTCACCACGCCGACGGACCGGGCCACGTTCACCGCCGCGACCGCCCGCACCGGGCAGGCCCTGCGGGTGGCCGCCGGCCCCATCACCGATACGTACTGGCGGCTGTCCTGGACCATCACCGGCACCGCCCCGTCGTTCCTGTTCGCTGCCGCCGTCGGCATCAAGTAGAGGAGACACCCCATGCCCAAGATGGTGCTCACCGCCGCGTACGTGTCGCTCGCCGGCATCGAACGGTCAGGCGACCTGAACAAGGCCGAGTTGTCGGCCGAGGTGGAAGAGAAGGACGTCACCACCTTCAAATCGTTGGGCTGGAAGGAGGTCGTAGGCGGGCTCAAGTCCGGATCCCTGGCGCTCAGCTTCAAGAACGATCTCGCCGCGGCCGCCGTGGATCAGGCCATGTGGGACGCGCTCGGCACGGTGGTGCCGTTCGTGGTCCGGGCCAGCCAGGCCGCCGTCGGGACGTCGAACCCGCAGTACAGCGGCAACGTCCTGGTCAAGTCGTGGACGCCGATCGCTGGCGCACCGGGCGACGTCAACGAGTCCAACCACACCTACCCCACCAGCGGCCCGGTCGTCCGCGCGACGGCCTGACCGTGGACGTCGTCGAGGTCCGGCCCGATCCGGCCACGTTCCGGCGGGTCGCGGCCGCGCTCGACGCCGAGGCCGACGGCCGGCAGTGGCGCCGGGAGCTGGCCACCGAGCTGCATGCTGCGCTCGCTCCCGGCGTCGACGCCGCACGGGCGGCGATCCTCGCCATGCCGGGCGGGCTCCCGCACGCCGGCGAGCCGCTGCGCCAGGCCATCGCCGCCGCCGTGGTCTCCGAGATCCGGCTCACCGGTGCCGCCGGCGCCCGGATCCGCGTCCGCAAGCGCGGCATGCCGCGCAACTTCCCCAACGCCCCGCGGCGGACCAACGCCCGCCGCGGCTGGCGGCACCCCGTGTTCAGCCCGGATGTGTGGGTCACCCAGCGCGGTGAGCCGGGCTGGTTCGACGACACCCTGCTACGCCGGCGCCCCGCCATGCGGGCCGCCGCCGAGAAGGCCCTACAAGCCCGCGCACGACGTATCGCCAGGAGGAACTGACCGTGCGACTGACCTACAGCCCCGAGGGTGAGACCACCCAGAGCTGGCCCATCAACCTGGGGCGGCTGCGTGTGGCCGAGTGCGAGGCCATCGAGCGCCGCACCGGCCTCGCCTACGGCACCGAGTTCAAGGAGGCGTTGCTCAAGGGCGCCACGACCGCCCGGCGGGCGCTGCTGTGGACCCTGCTCCGCCGCGAGCACCCGCGCACCCGCTACGAGGACGTCGACTTTTTCGACGACGAACTGGTGTTGGAGTTCGACGTCGCCGAGCTGCGGGAGATGCGCGCGGGCGCCGAGGCGGAACCCGGCATCGACGAGCAGCGGCGGGCGATGGCGCTGGCCGCGATCGACGCCGAGATCCGCACCGCCGAGCAGCGCGCCGCCGATGACGTCGACCAGGTCGACGTCACCACGCTGGGCGAGGTGCCGGGGAGCGAGTTCCTGCCGGGAAAAGCGCCGTCCGCGAGCTAGCCGATCGGTACTGGCTGGCCATCGCGGAGGCCCTGCACATCCCTCCGGCGCAGCTCGACGAGCTGACCCACGACCAGCTGCGCGCCGCCGTCGAGCGCGTCGACGAGCTCAACCGCCAGGCCGCCGAGCAGTCCGGCGCCCAGTAGATCGGGGGTGGTGACGTGTCCGACACGTCGCTGGTGTTCAACGCGGTCGGCAGGGACAAGGGCGTCAACTCCTTGTTGCAGCGGACCGCGCAGAACGTGCGGTCGGTCAACCTGTCCGGCGCGGCGTCGACGGTGGCGCTGGGCGGGGCCATGGCGTCGGCCGCCGGGTACGCCGTAGCGCTCGGGTCGTCGGCCCTGGGTGCGGTCGGGGCGATCGGGCTGCTGCCCGGCGTGATCGCCGCGACCGCCGCCACGGTGCTGGCCGCAAAGGCCGTCACGTTCGGGCTGGGCGATGCCTGGTCGGCGACCGGGAAGGCGGCGACCGGTGGGGGCGGCGCCGCGGCGGGGGCCGGCCGGCGGGTGGCCATGGCACAGCGGCAGGTCGAGTCGGCGACCCGGGCCCTGGCTGATGCGCAGCGCGACGCCCTGGTGGCCCAGGCCGCGGTGACCCGCGCCCGGGAGGAGGAGACCGAGCGGCTGTCGGACCTGTCCCGGTCCGTCGTCGGCGCGAAGCTCGACGAGGAAGCCGCGATGCAGGCCGTCACCCGGGCCGAGCGGGAGCTGGCCGCGGCCCGGATGTCCGGCAACGTCGACGACATCATCGCCGCCGACCTGGCGTACCGGCAGAGCCAACACACGCTCGATGAGGTCCGCGACCGGGTCGACGACCTGGGCAAGGAGCAGGCCGACGGGGCGAAGAAGGGTGTCGAGGGCAGCGACGCCGTGCAGGACGCGCTACAGCGGCAGCGCGACGCCCAGCAGGCCGTGACCGACGCCGCGCAGCGCCTCGCCGACGCGCAGGCCGCGGTTGGTGAGGCGTCCGCCGGCGCGGCGTCCGGCGGCATCGACCCGGCCGCTGAGGCCCTCGCCCGGCTGTCGCCGGCGGGCCGCGACGTGATCCGGACACTCCGTTCCCTGGCCCCGGCGTGGCAGGACGCCGCCCGCGGTGGCCAGCAGGCCGCGCTACGCGGTGTCGCCGGTGACCTGCGGGCCCTGTCCGGCATCTACCTGCCCGGCGTGACGACCTGGCTGCGGCGCATGGGCGGCGGCTTCAACCTCGCCATCCGCGAGTCCCTCGGGCTGTTTAAGACGCAGTCGGCCGCGGCCGACGTCGGCCGCGTCCTGGACTCCACCGCCCTGACCGTGCACCGGCTCGCCGCCGCGGTCCGGCCGGTGCTCAACGGCCTGTTGCAGTGGGCGACCATCGGTGCCAGCTTCTTGCCCGGCTTCGCCAGCAACGTGGGCAGCGTCGCGCAGCGGTTCGAACGCTGGTCGACCGCGGCCCGGGAGTCCGGCCGGATGCGCCAGTGGATCGCCGGCGCTCTCGGCGTGCTGTCCCAGCTGGGTGCCATCGCCCGCGACGTCGGCATGTCGGTGGTCGCCATCTTCCGCGCCGGCGGTGACGGCGGGGCGTTCCTCACCAACCTGCAACGGGGTGCCGCGCTGCTGCGCGCCTGGACGGAGTCGGCCGAGGGTCAGGAGCGCATCCGGGCCGTGTTCGCCAGCCTGCGCAACATCATCGGCGGTATCGCCGGCGCGTTCGCCCAGGCCGACAGCCCCCGGTCGGCGTTCGTCGACGGGCTCAACGTCGCCGGTCCGGTGCTCAAGTTTGCCGCCGACCACACCGACCTGCTGGCCAAGGCGCTGCCGTTCCTCGCCGCCGGGTTCGTGATCAGCCGTGTGGCCCAGGTCGGCGCGAACGTGGCCGCGGTCGCGTCGCTGCCGCTCAAGGCCGCCGAGGTGGCCGCGAACTGGGGCATGAGGTCCGCCATCAAGGCGCAGACCGCCGCGCTGGTCGAGAACACCGCCGTAGCTCGCGGCGCGGCGGCCGCCAGCCGGGCCAACACTGCGGCGAGCGTCGCCGGCGAGATGGCCGCCAAGCGGTCCGTTGCGGCGTGGGTGGCCCAGAAGTTCGCCCTGCTCGGTGCCCGGATAGCGACGATCTGGCAGACCGTCGCCCAGTGGGCGCTGAACATCGCGCAGATGGCCAGCCCGACCACGTGGATCATCCTGGCCATCGTGGCGTTGATCGCCGTCATTGTCCTGATCGCTACGAAAACGACGTGGTTTCAGGACGCGTGGAAAGCGTCATGGAAGTGGATCAAGGCTGCGGCGGCCGCGGTCGGCGACTGGTTCGTGAACACCCTCTACCGCAGGTGGATCTTGGGTGCGTACAACGGGATCATCAACGGCGGTAAGGCGTTCCTGAACTGGTACTTCTCGCTGCCGGGCCGGCTGATTCGGGCTCTGGTCAACATCTCCCGCATCATCTCCTCGCCGTTCCGCGCCGCCTTTAACGCGATTGCGCGCCTGTGGAACAACACCGTTGGCAGGCTGCGGTTTCAGGCGCCCAGCTGGGTGCCTGGTATCGGCGGGAAGGGGTTCAACATGCCCCAGCTGCCGATGCTGGCCAAGGGCGGCACCGCCACCCGGGCCGGTCTCGCCATCGTCGGTGAGGAAGGGCCCGAGGTCGTGCACCTGGGCGCCGGCGCGTCGGTTATCCCCCTGCCCACCGGCGGCACTGGCGGCGGCCGCGGCGCTGGCGGCGGCGTGGCCGGTGGTGAGGTGCGCGTCATCGTCGTGGGCGGCGACCGCGACGCTGTCGCGTACCTGCGCCGCCTGTTCGGACAGTACGGATTCGGAGGGGTGTGATGGTGTACCCGACCACCGGGCTGCCCGTCGTCGTCGAGATCGCCCCGGGCGCCCAGCTGACCGCCGACCCGGGCACCTGGCCATGGGCCGACGTGACCGGCGATTGGCGCTACGCCGGCGGGATCACCATCGAGGAGGGCCGCGGCGACTGGGGCCAGAGCGTCGACGCGGGCAGCTGCTCGCTCACCTTCGACAACACCTCAGGTGACTTCTCGCAGTACAACCCGGCGGGCCGCTGGTATGGGCTGCTCGGGCGAGACACCCCGCTGCGGGTCCGGATCCGCCGCGGGCTCGACGAGTTCGGGCGGACCAGCCCCGCCGGGTGGGGCACCTCCGACAACGGGCCGGGCTGGTCGCACGCGGGCGGCCCGGCCGATCAGTTCCCCGCGGCCGGCGGCCGGGGCCTGCACCGGCACGTCACCATCGGCGGTATCCGCCGGTCGCTGCTCGACGTCGACCTGGTCGACGTGGAGCAGCTCGTTGACGTCGACGTGCCGGTGGCGGCCGCCGGCGCCTCGGTGGTCACCGGCACCGTGCACCGGGTCAACTCCAGCGGCTACTACTGGCTGCGCGCCGAGTTCAACCCGGGCGGCACCATGACCGTGAAGATCACCCGATACGACACCGCCGGCGGCGGCACGTTCACCGACGTGGCCGCGCTCAGCCCGGTGCCGGGCCTGACCTACACCGCCGGCGTGCCGATGCGGGTACGGGCCAGCGTGGTGGCCGACCGGCTGGCCATCAAGGTCTGGGCGGCCGCGGCCACGGAGCCGCCGGCGTGGACGCTCACCGCGACCGACGCCGTCCTGCGCGGCGCGGGTAAGGCCGGGCTCGACTCGTGGGTGGTCACCGGCAACACCAACCCCACACCGGTGCTGGTCCGGCACAGCCGCTACCGGCTCGACGTTGACGTGTGCGGCGGGTACGTGCCGGCGTGGGTGCCGCGGTGGGGCGACAAGGCGGGCAAAGACCGGTACGTGCAGGTCACCGCCCGGGGCACCCTGTACCGGGTGCAGCCGGGCACCGGTACGCCGCCGAAGCGGTCGGCGTTGCGCCGGTCCATTGCCGCCCAGGCCGTCGCGTACTGGCCGATGGAAGAGGGCGCGTCGGCCACCGTCGCCGGGTCGGCGTTCGCCGGGCATTCCCCGCTGTCGATCAGCACCGGCGGCCTGTCGTTCGCGGCGGTCACCGACATGTTGTCGGGTGCCGCGACGATGCCCGGCACCGGCCGGCTGGCTAACCTCGCCGGCGGCGCCCAGTTGGCCGCGCCTGTGCCGGCCGCCGTCACTGCGGCGACCGCGGCGCGCTGGTCACTCGGTGCGGTGTTGCAGATGTACGACACGTCGAAGATCACCGGCAGTTTCGTGATCCTGGAGGCCGAGACACCCGGCGGCACGTTCGTGCGGTGGCAGGCGATCTACCGCCCGTCGCCGTTCGGCTTGACCGTGCTGGCCTACAACGCCGCCGGTACGGCGACGCAGGTCTTCACCCCGGTTGGTGTGCCCACGTCCGCGTACTTCGCATCCCTGTCGGTGTGGCAGTCGGCCCCCGGCACCATCTCGGTCGGCTGGCGCTACATCAACGCGACGGCAGGCTATGAGCTGCTCGGGACGGTGTCGGGCACCCTCGCCGGTGTTACCCGCGTCGGCGTCAACACTTCGGGCGCCTCGTCGACTCTGGCACTGCCGTACGGACACCTGGGTGTCTTCACGCAGACGCCCGTACCCGCCGGCCTCTACAACTACTGGGTCGACGGGTACGACCTGCCCAGCGGCACCAGCGGTGGGTCCACTGCCAGCGGCACCGACGGGTACCGGGCCGAGCCGGCGCACGAGCGGTTGCGGCGCTTCTGCGCCGAGGACGGCATACCGCTGGCCATCCCGGCCGTCAACGTCGGTGGTGCCGCCCGCATGTCCGCCCAGCCGGTCGAATCGGCACTGGTGCTGTACCAGCAGTGCGAAGACGTCGACGGCGGGGTGTTGTACGAACGTCCGTTCGGGCTGGCCTACCAGCCCCGCGACGCCCGGTACAACCAGGCGCCCGCGCTGGTGCTCAACGGTGCCGGTGACCTGGCCGACGCGCCCCAACCCGACCCGGACAACCAGGGATACCGCAATCGTTGGACGGTCAACCGCGTGGACGGGGCCAGCGCGGTGGCCGAGGCACCGGACGTCACCAGCGGGGCCGCCCTGGTCTACGAAGAGTCGGCCGAGGTCGCCGTAGCCTACGACTCCCAGGTGGCACAGGTCGCCGGATGGCGCCTGCATCTGTCGGCTACCTCGGGCCTGCGCTGGCCGAAGCTCTCCATGAACCTGGCCGCCCGGCCGGGCCTGATCGACGCGTGGCTCAACTGCCGGATCGGCTCACGCATCCAGGGCGTCAACCCGCCGGCCGACGTCGCCGGGCAGCTGATCGACGTACTGCTGGAAGGTCACACCACGCAGCTGGGCTACAAGGACTTCGACGTGTCGGTCACGTGCTCGCCGGCGGCCCCGTGGGATGTGGCCGTGGTCGACGCCGACCAGCGCGTGCCAGCCGACGGGTCGACCCTCGCCGGCGCCCTGGCCGCCACCGGCGCCGCGACGCTGTCCCTGGCCTCGACCGCCGCGAACGGCACATGGACCACCGACCCAGTCGACATGCCCCTTGACGTGCGGGTCGGTGGAGAGCGCATCCGGCTGTCCACGATCACCGGCACCACCAGCCCGCAGCTCGCCACCATCGCCGCCCGCGGACTCAACGGCATCCAACTGGCCTGGCCGGCCGGCACCGCCGTTGACGTGTGGGAACCGGCCACCCTGTCGCTGTAGGAGGACTCATGGCTGTGCGCTCGACCCACTGGAAATCCGGCATGAGGCTCACGCCGGCCCGGCTGGGTGAGGAGGAGTGCGGGGAACTATCCGTCAGCTTCACCACCCTGGCGACCTACAGCCAGGCCGTCACGTTCGCCGAGGCGTTCAGGAGCCCGCCGAACGTGGTGTGCAACATCATGTCCGGGGCGAACGTGACCGCCCGATACGACATTCGCGCCTACAACGTGACCGCGACCGGGTTCTGGCTCTGGGCTCAGCTCATGGACGCCGGCTCCGCCGCTCAGACCTGGTCAGGCGTCACGATCACGTGGGTGGCTAAGACCTGACGGCCCACCTCTGACCCATCCCCCTGAACCACCCGCCGCCGGAACCCCTGCGGGCTCGCCCGGCGTCGTCATCGTCGTTTCGTTTCTTCTGACCCCTGCCCCCTCAGCCCGTCGGCGACCGCCGACGGGCTTCTTCATGCCCAAGGAGCAACATGCCTCTGTCCCAGAACGGTTGGAAGGCCGGCAGCCCCGAGCAGATCGGTGGACTCGACACGTCAAAGGTCGCCGGCGTCGCGTTCCCCCAGGGCGTGCGCCGCGGCCCCGTCGCCACCGTGCTGCACTTCCTGGCCTACCAGCTGCACACCCGCGTCGAGCCGCTCCACCCCGGGTGGTGCTGGGGCTACCACTACAAGCAGATCGAGGGATCCGACGACCTGAGCAACCACGCCAGCGGCACGGCGGTGGACTTCAACGCGCCCGAGCACCCGATGGGCAAGCGCAACACGTTCTCGCCGGCGCAGCGCGCCGAAATCCGCAAGATCCTGGCCGAGCTGGACGGCGTCGTGCGGTGGGGCGGCGACTACACCGGCCGCCCCGACGACATGCACTTTGAGATCGTCGGCAGCGTCGCCCAGGTGGAGCGGCTCGCCGCCCGCCTCGCCGGCAAGCCGACGCCGACCCAGCCAAGCAAGCCGGCCCGCCCGGCACCCGGCCCGGAGATCACCTACCCGCTGCCGAAGCGGTACTTCTTCGGCCCCGAGTCCGGCGGCGACCAGTCCGTCAGCGGCTTCCACGGCCGACGGTTCGCCGGCCACACCGATCGGTACTGGCTCCAGACGTGGGCCAACCAGCTGCGCCGGCGCGGCTGGTCCATCGGCCAGGGCCGCCGCTACCTGACCCGGGCCGGCAACGACGGACGGTTCGGCACCGAGTACAACCAGCTGGTGCGCGCGTTCCAACGCGACCAGGGGTTGCAGGTCGACGGCGAGCTTGGCCCGCGCACCTGGCAGGCCGCCTACCGGAACCCGATCCGGTGAGCGGCGCCGACCCCGCGGTGATCTCCGCGGTGGTCGGTGGGGTCGCTGCACTGCTCGGGCCGCCGATCGCCTTCTTCCTGGCCCGGCGGCAGAACCGCGCAACCGCGGAACTCACCGAGGCCCAGGCCGAAGAGTTCCGCACAAAGGTATGGACATCGCTCCAGACCAGCCTGACCGCCCACAACGAGCTGCTGCGCAAGGAACTCGACGGCGTCCGGGCCCGCCTGGCCGTCGTTGAAGCCAGCCTGATCGAGAAGTCCGCCCAGCTGCGCGCCACCGAGCTGGAGCGCGACCGGCTGCGCGAGGAACGCGCCGCGCTGTCCGCCGAGGTGGCCGAACTGCGCGCCCAACTGGCCGCCTGCCGATCCTGCACCGTCCACCCCGCACCGACTGGAGGTACCCACCCGTGAACCCGACCCAGACCCGCCACCCGTGGCGGGCAACCGTCCGCACCGCGTTCGCCGTCACCGTGGCGCTGCTGACCCTGCTCCCGGTCGCCGCGGCCGCCGGCGGCGTCGACACCGTGCCCGCCGTCGCGCAGCTGCTCGCCGTCGCCGCCGCGGTGACCCGCGTCCTGGCGCTCCCGGCCGTCGACGAGTTCCTGCGCGCGTTCCTGCCGTGGCTCGCCGCAGCGCCGGCCGCACCGCTGGCACCGGACCGCGACGACTTCACCGCCCCCAGGTAAGCCGGCGGCTTCCTGGTCAGGCGCCGACCAGCATGCGAAGCGGCTCCGGTCTCCCGTGAGGGGAGCCCGGAGCCGCTTCGACGTTGTGGAGTCCCTGTCAGAGGTTGTCGGCCGTGCAGGTCACCACGGCGAACTCGCCTGAAGAGGCGTTCTCCTTAACGACCTTGCCATCGACCGTGATCTTGCACGCAATCTTGCCGGAGCCCTTCGACTGTGCCACGACCGTGGGGATGATGATCGCCTCCTTGGAGGTCAGCTCCTTCTTCCACGGCAGCTTTGCGCCGTTGTCCTGGGACTGGTCGGTCCCGATCCCATAGGTGACATCCGCCGACTTCGGGCCCGTCACCTCCAGCACGATCGACTTGCCACCCGTCTTCGCGGTCTCAGCCTTATCCTGCGCGCCGGGCCCGGCGGTATCGCTCTCGCCAGAGCCACACGCAAGGACGGTCGCCGCCAGCAGGCTAAACCCAAGAATGGTGAGTTTCGTACGCAAAACTGAAATCTCCTTCAAATTGAACACACCCGATCGAAGGGGGACGGGCATGGAGGCACGACGATAGGGTGAGCAGAGAGGCAACGAAACAACACTGTCGGTCAGCCGATAGTGGGAAGGCCTCATCTCGGTACGGCCGTGCCACCGGCTGCGACGAACGTCGGCGAACCAGCTCGGGATCGCCGGACGGGTCCACCGATCAGACACCCACTCCCATCTCGTCGGCCAGGCGCTGAAGGTCCAGGCTCATCGTCGGCGCGCGGCGCAGAAGGGTGGCCAGCAGCTCGTGACCCAGCGGCCGGTGGCGGACCTCCGCCGGTGCCACCCGATCAGCGCTCACCACCGCTTGGCCAGCGGTGGCCACGTCACCCGCCTGCATGAACCCGTTCGCCGCGTCGAGCAGGTAGGCCGCCCGGCGCTCCGGCGGTAGCCGCCGGAAGGCGGTGCCTTCGACGAGCCGCTGATGCGCGGCCGGATCGAGTGCGGCGCCCTCACCGAGGTCGACCGTTGTCGCCACACGGGCCAGCTGGACGGCGGTCGGGCCGAAACTTGTCCAGTAGTGGTCGTGCCCGTCGCCGACGACCGCCGCGGCCTCGTCGGCCTGGTCGATCAGCTCGGCGACGCAGCCGGCGTACCCGAGGGCGGCAGCGCCTCGCGCGGCCACGATGAGCAGCGTCCCGTAGATCGACAGATGGGCCGCCGGGGCGTCGAGCGGCCGGGGCAGGGCGATCTGGTGGGCCAGCGCGATGCTGACCTCCATCGCGTGCCGGGACTGCCCTTGCCCAAGCAGCGCGTACCCGAGCTGGACGGCGCACATTGCGGTCAGGATCTGATCGTCAGCGTCCTGGCTGGCGGCCATGGCCCGGTCCGCCGCCAGCCAGGCCAGGTCCGCCGCTCCCACCTTGCGCATCACGGCCGAGGTGACCTGGTACGCCTCGGCCAGGCGGTCCGCCGCGGCCGCGCACCGGTTGGCCGTCCGGACCTGTTGGGCGTCGGTCACCAGCCGCGGCAGCGACCGGACCAGGTCGGCGTACCGCGCGTGCTGGTAGGCCAGCCACGCATGATCGACGGCCTTGCCCAGGCTGGCGAGAGTGGGCGTTGCCTGGCCGCGCGCGAGCTGCACCGGTCCCCAGCGGGTCAGGGCGCCTCGGGCCTCGTCGATACTGACCCGGTCCAGCAGCCCGTTGCCCACCTCCTCCCCGGCGTTCCTGCCGAGCAGCAGCCGCAGGTCGATCTGGAGCCCGTCGGCGATGGCCTGGAGGCTGGACACCTTGTCCAGAGAGCGGACACCGCGCTCGACCTTGTCGACCCAGCTCGAGCTGCTGCTGCGTCATCTTCCGCCGGCTGCGCCAGTACGCGACCCGGCGGCCTATGGGCAGATCATCCACGGTGCGCGCTCACCGGCCCGCCGTCATCCGGGCGACCACCCTCGCCGCGTTGGCTGTCGCCCACGGCCAGCACCGCTTCCGGGTGCCGCAGCGCGGGCAGCGCCCGTCGCGCTGCCGGTGCAGCTCCAGATCCCGCTGCCACCACGGCGCAGCCGGCGCGTCGACGCTCACCGGTTCGCCGCGTCGTAGAGCGCCTCGACCTGGACCAGCAGCTCCAGGCACCACGGGTGCAGGCACCTCGGCGCCAGCCGGCAGTCGAGGCCGTGGCCGCGCACCCGCACCCACCCGGGGACGCCGGTCGGCTCTCCGCCGACGTTCATCACCCGCAGGTCGATCGACGTGGTGCCGAGCTGGTCGGCGTGGGTGGCCCACTCGCCGGCGCGCAGGGACAGCCGGGTACCGGCCGGGATCTCGATCATCGCCACGACGCCACCAGGGCCCGGTACTGGTGCGGCTCGTGCACGGCCAGGTTGACCAGGGCGCGGCCCCAGTCCAGGTGCGTGCACCCCTCGGGGGTGCACCACTGGCAGGCGCGGTCGTCGTGGCCTGAGACGATGAGGCGGGCGACGGCGAGCACCTCGGCAGGGTCAAGGCCGGCAAGTACGTTCGTCGTCCCGTAGCCGGTGCGCTGGCCGAGGGTTCGCGGCCCGGCCTCCAGCACCGCCGGGAGGATGACGGTCGGCTCGCAGTGCCAGGGGGTGGCGCGGAGCCGCTGCGCCTGGTCCAGGATGCGCTGCCGCGCGGCGCCCTGGTCGGCGTCATCCCACGCCCGCGCAGGCCGCGGGTCGGGCGGCGGGAGTGGGTCACGGTGTGCCAGCCATCGCACGATCGCGCGCAGCTCGGACCAGATCGCCACCACGGTTGCCTCCCTGTCCGGTGGGAGGGTGGCGACGGCAGCTCGCACAAATCGCGTGATTGGAAGGACCACCGCCGCCACCCGGGGGACCGTTCGGTCTGGACGGGGGGCCGGACCGAACGACTACGACCGACCGTAGGCAGGCAGATACGCGGTCGGGTGCGGCGCGCCGTCCTACTCGGGCGGAAGCCGGTCCGGACGAGTAGGACGCCACGTCCTACTGGCGTCCTACCGGGGCACGCCGACCCGGTCGGCGAGTGCGATCAGGCCAGGCAGGCGCTGCCGGGACCGGCGGGGCAGCAGCTCTTCGATGATCACGCGCGCCAGGGTCTGATGGTCGAGCACCTCGGGGGCGATCCGGTCGACGCGGCGCAGGGTGTCGACGGCGTCCTGGCTGCGCCAGTCGGCGGTCTGCGCCCACGCGACGTTCAGCAGGTATCTGGCGTGCATCGCGGTGGGCACCCGGTTCGGGTGCTCGACCCGCTCGGCCAGGCGGATAGCCGCTCGGGGCCGGTCGGCCGTAACCGCGACGTCGACGGCCTTCATCGCTGCCACGGTCACGCCGAACGCGCCACCGACGTAGCGGGTCGGCCCATCGCTGCCGAGCCGAGCGGCGGCGGCCTGGACCAGGCCGAGCAGTTCGGTGGCCTCACCGTGCCGCCCCGACCGGGCCACCGCCGTGCACCCGTAGCGCAGCAGCTCACCCCACACCGCGACGTGATCGGCGGTGGCCCGCGACAGCCGGGGCTCGATCGCGGCGGCGGTGGACATGGCCACGTGCTCCGACTCGGCCCAGAGGCCCTGCCGGGACAGCACCCATGCCCGGGTGGCCTGCTGGGCGGCGTGGAGCAGTTCGTCGCCGGCAGCCTCGGCGGCCCGGTCCGCAGCGGCCAGGGCGAGATGGGCGAGATCCTCGTGCGCCAGGTGGGCCAGCAGGCTGCCCGTCAGCTGCATCACCCCCGCCAGCAAGGTCGACGCGGCTGCCTGGTCACGGGGTGCTGCTGCGGCGGCCAGGGCGCGGGCCTGGGTGATCCGATCGGGCAGCTGCCGGGCGAGGTGGGCGTACTGGCCGGCCCAGTACGTCTGCCAGAGATCGACGACGGCCGCCCGCATCTCGTCGAGGGACGGCGGCTCGGCGGTGGTGGTGGGCGTGAGTCCGAGGATTGCTCGTCGCAGGGCGCCCAGCTCGCCGTCCTCAGCACCGGCGGCCAGGCCGCGGGGCTTGTCGAGGAGGTCGGCCAGGGTCACGTCCAGGGCGGCGGCGAGCCGGGCGATCGAGTCCAGGCCGGCGTGCTGTCGCTGTCCCTGCTCCAGTTTGCGGATCAGGTCGACGCTGACGCCGGCGGCCGACGCGAGGCCGGCCTGTGTCATGTGGCGGCGGCCGCGCTGGGCGCGTAGCTGTCGGCCGAGGGCGCTGATGGCCATGGCGCATCCTTCCCAGGTAGCGGTCTGGGTGGCGGCCCGCCGACCGCTACAACCGGCGGGCCTGCCATAGGCGACGATACCGGCGATCGAGTGATCCAGCGTTGGACCGCGCCCACGGCCAGTAACCGCCGCGCCCGCTTCGAGTGCACACGTGTACACGTGTCCACGTGTGGACCTCCCGTCGCCGCACCATACCGTGCCGTCCATGATCGACCCCCGTTCTGGGGCCCCGGCCTGGCGACAGTTGGCCGACGACCTGCGTGAGCGCATCCGGCAGGGCGAGTATCCGCCCGGCGCGGCGCTGCCGTCCGAGGCGCACCTGGTCCAGGCGTACGGCCTGGGACGCACGACGGTGCGCCGCGCGATCGCGGCCCTGCGAGCCGATGGCGCCGTGGTCGTGAGACACGGCTACCCCACCCGGGTGCCGGAGCCGATCGAGCCGGAGGAGATCACGGCCGAGTCCGGATCCCGCGTTTCGACGCGCATGCCGACCCCCGACGAGCGGGCCGAGTTCGGCATGCCGGACGGCGTGCCAATGCTGGTGGTCACCCCTCCGGACGGGTTGCCGATGGCGTACCCGGGCCATCAGTACGCCGTCCTGATTGAGTGATTCGACCTTATTGGCCGCTATCTTTCAGGTTTCATGTTTTGATGCTTCATTCGGCAATTTGCAATGGAGCAGTTGTGACAGGCTTGCGTCTTGACCGATTCCGGTCTATGCAACTTGCACACTGTCCGTAGCCGCCGGAGGTATGGCCAGGCGCAATCGGACATCAATTGATCACCAGGAGTCACGCTTACCATATGGGATTCCCGCACGTAAACCCCGTGGAAGCCCCACAGCGCAGGTTCTGGCATATGGCCTACCGGGCGGCTTAGAACGGGTGTTTCATCGGTGGTTCCCAGTACGGCAGGCACGCCAAGGAGTAACCCGTTGCGACCCCTCCCCGCACCGATCAGCACCCTCGCGTCACACCCTCGTCCGGCCGGCGTGGGGCTCATCCTCGCCGCCGCTGCTGCTGTCTACTTCGGATGGGCGTTGCCGGCCGCACTGCGGCGGACCGCTCGGGAGTCCAGGTGGCAGGGGTACCTCGACTGCCTGGTGGACCAGCAGGGCGCTGACAATGTGGCCGCATCGGATGGCCGCAGTAGCCACGGATGACGGCGTGTGCCAGGGTGGGCGAGGTGGGGCGTGAGCTGCGGCCGGCACGCCCCGGCATAAGCTTCCGCGCATCTGAAAATCGGAAGGTCGGCGGTTCGACCCCGCCCCTGGCCACATAGCCTTTCGCCGGGCTACAGAGGTCCCCACCTGCGGAAACGCCGGTGGGGACCTTGCTATTGGTACCCCCGGCGCATCAATCGCCGTGGCCTCTGGTTGACCGCTCTTGACCCTTGATCACCGTCGTTCGTTGCACGCCGCTTGCGAGTCCAAGCCTTCTGATGGTCCTCGGGCAGTCCAGGGCGCTAGCGTGCCGTATGCCCGTTATTGATCTGGATGTGCCACCGCGCAGCTCGCCGCCTCTGCGACGCCCGCACCCTCGGTTTGTCATTGCAGCCGGCGTGATGCTGGGCCTTGGCTTTCTCACCGGCGAGCCGGCGGGACGACCCTTGCGGGTTGATCCGGTGTCGGTTTGCGGGCCTCCTACGGTTGAAGCAGATAACACGGCGGCTCCCACAGCTTTTGGGTCGAGCGTCGAGCTCACCATCGATTCTCAGACCGGCTGTATCGTTTCGGTGCGGTGCCACACTCCTCAGCTGCTCGCTGACCCGGAGCGTTGCGTACGGGCCGCGCGCCCGCTCTCCCCGCTGCTGCCATCCCGTCTGCCGCCGACCCACACACCGTCGGGTCACCTCACTGACCCAGGCTGACGCGCGGGGCGGGGCGTGGGGTCCGGGCCGGTTGATTTTCCGCCCCGCCGCCGGAGGCGGGCGGGGCGGCGGCTCCGCAGGAGCCGTTTACCACGCCCCGGCCCGCGCCGCGCGGAGCGCCTTGACGATCTGGCCTTTCACGACCTGCGGCACACCGGGCAGACCTCGCCGCGCAGACCGGCGCGACCCTGGCCGACCTGATGAAGCGACTCGGGCACTCGTCCATGGCTGCGGCCCGCCGGTACCTACACGCCGTCGATGGGCGTGACCGGCCCCTGGCCCGCTCGGCTCTGCCTGGGACTCATGGGGGAGATGGCGACCCGCGCAACCATCGACTACCGCACCGTCCGGACGGGCCTCCCCCCGTCTCTGTCGAAGATCCCCGCCCGGAGGGCAATAGCTCTTGCAGTCCGCCAACTGTCCCGTCCGGCCGAACCTGGCACCTTCCGTGGTCAGCCCGCTTCCGAGCCTCGATCGGCAACGATGGGCGGCATGGCTCGGCGGATGAAACTGAAGACGTGCAACGAGACCTACCCGGGGGAGGCAAGGTGACTCAGCGCTCGCAGCACCAGCGGGGCCGGTGCCCCGTCTGTAAACGCCTCGTAGCCCTCACCGCTGACGGAAGAGTTGCGCGGCACAACGGCACCATTCGTGCCTACGCCCCGCCGGAGGAGTGCCCCGGGGGTGGACAGCGAGCGGAAGCCACGGGGTCATGATCAACAGCGCGGCCCTGCGTAGATGCCAAGTCAGTCCGGACAGGTGCCACGGTGGTGCCGACTACAGCCGGACGGTGCCAGGTTCGTCCGGACGGGACACCAACGCGGCCGGCCGGCCCGGCCGATGCCGGCCGGAGGTCGCCAGCAGGCCGGGGCCGGAACCGGCGCGGCCCGCTTGCGGGCCGCCGCTCGACCGGAGGACAGGCGTGGCGACCGACGACATGAAGGTTCCGTGAACCCAGCCACCGGACGCATCCGTGCTCCCCATAGACGCGCTTTCTACACGCGTGTCAGGCGCAACTGATCCACGGCACTACGCCACGACAAGGCCCCAGGAGGCCCAGATGACAGCTTCGACTCGCACGCGCAAGGTATGGCGACCGGTCCTGATCAGCGCCCTGGCCCTGGCAGGAATGGCCACCACCGCGACGCCGGCAAGCGCCGCCACCACCAACCGCACCGGACTCTGCAACAAGGCGACCTACTCGGCGACCCTGGAGTTCCCCTCGCGTGGCGGGTTCTCCAGCTATCTGGTCACGCAGGGCAAGTGTTGGAGCATCACGCTCGCCGCCGGCAGCACTGAGCCTGTCTACGTGTATGCCCACGGGAACGGCGCGAAGGTCTTCCTCGGCTCGCGGACGATCAAGACGGGCGAGCACAACGTGTTCCGGACCTACGGCACGATCTTCTCGCCCTCCTACAGCTTCTCGCACTAGCTGACGGCCGCAATCGCCCCGCGCGCCCTTTGGGAAGGGCGCGCGGGGCCAGGGCGAATCGCGTAGCCGGGCGGTGCAGGTGCCCTGGTGCTCGATGACGCTGTGCCCCACGCTCTCCAGCTTCCACGATGGGCGGGTCGAGCCGGTCATCTCGGCGCGATAGTCGCGCGCTTCCAACTGCTCGCGCCGCCCGATCATCCGGCATCCGGCTACGGACGCCCGTTTCACCCGTATCGTGCCCACGTTCACCGCCCTGTCGCGTCCGCAGGTGGATCGGGACTGTCCGCAATCCGGACGCGCCCTGTCCGATTCAGGGCAAGCAGGAAGCTGCACGCTGGGGCATCAGCCGGTATGGTCCGGACCTATGGGACAGGAGATGGCCGGACCTGCGGGCGTCCGGCAGGACGTCGGGCGGTACTCGCTGCGCAGCAGTCTCCTCGTCCCTTCCTCCGCCGAACAGGCCTTCGCCGTGTTCACCGGGGCGCTGGCCGACTGGTGGGTCCGGGAGTACACCTGGTCCGGCCCGGCGGCGCTGGCGGAGCTGGGCATCGAACCGCGCGCCGGCGGCATGCTCTACGAGATCGGCCCGTACGGCTTCCGGAGCGACTGGGGCCGGGTGCTCACCTGGGACCCGCCCCGGCGGCTGGTGTTCACCTGGCAGATCGGCCCGGACCGGGTGCCGGTCCCCGACCCGGCGCGGGCCAGCGAGGTGGAGGTGCTGTTCCTGCCGGAGGGGTCGGAGCGGACCCGGGTGGAGGTCGAGCACCGGCACTTCGACCGGCACGGCGAGGCCGCCGAGGGATACCGGCAGGCGCTCACCGCGGGCTGGCACGAGTTGCTCGCCCGCTACCTGGCCTCGGTCACCCAGCCCTGACCCGACAGGCGACCGCACGGTCAGTGGGGGAGTTGGTGGGGTCGGGTGGGGGGTAGGCGCTGGCCGCCCAGGTCGGCGCGGCGGCCGGCTGCGGCACCCGAGCCGAAACCGGTGCCGGCGAGCCGGCGCGGCGCGGCGGCGCGCAGCCGGGGGTAGGCCTCGGCCACCCGGCGCTGGACCCGGTCCGAGCGGTCGGCCAGCACGAGCGCGACCGAGGGCCCGCCGGAGTCGGCGACCGCCCCGGCCTCCGCCTCGACCAGCCGCGTGCCGACCACCTGGGCGAAGCCGGCGAGCCAGGAGCGCCGGAACGCGGCCGGGTGCTCCCCCACCGGGACGACCGCCCCGGCCAGCCCGTGCGCCGCCTGCACCAGCAGCGAGGTGAAGAGCAGGTCGACCCGCTCCAGGTCGCTGGCGAAGCCGAACAGGTGCATCGTGAAGCCGCTGCCGTGCCGGCGACGGACGCAGCGGCAGCGCAGCGGGGCGGCGACGGCGGCGAGCAGGCCGGCCTTGTCCCGGGCGTACGGGGCGACGACCTCGACCAGCCGGTCGCCGACCGGGTCGGTGGCCGGGTCGCGGGCCGCCAGCAGGGCCCGGTCCACGCCGTAGCGGGCGATCAGCTCGGTCGCCTTGGCGGTGAACGCGGCCGACTCCTCCGGCGTGCAGGCCGGGTCCTCGGCCTGCGCCAGCAGCTTGCGCACCTTGGCGAGCATGGCCTCCGACATGCCACCAGAGCTATCACACCGCCCCGGACACCGCGGGGCCGGCGGCGAGATCGATCGACCCGTATCATCGTCGCGTTTGGTGAATCGTCCGGTACGGACGGTCAGTCGACAGTTGGAGGCGCCCATGTCATCCCCGGCCGTCCGCCTGCTGGCCACGACGACGGCAGCGGCGTCGCTGCTCGCCCTCGCGGCCCCCGCCCAGGCGGCCCCCGCGCCCACGAGGCCCGACGCGGGCGCGCCCGTGACGAACCTCGCCGGCACCCTCGCCACCTGCTACGGCGGCGCGGTGCGCTCGTACTTCCAGACCGGGAGCTGGGGTGGGGAGGCCGGCACCTACCGGACCACCAGCCGCTGCGCGGACGTCAACGTCCGCAACGCGAGCAGCTTCGGCACCCAGGCCTGCGTGGTCTTCGTCGACAAGACCAACAGCTGCAACTACTGGACCTATCTCCCGGCGCAGTCCGGGTGGATCACGGTGGCCACCAACGTCCGGGACGGGGTGAACTTCCGGGTCCGCTTCTCCAACCTGCGCTACGAGTACGAGCCGCTGGTCGCGTACCACGCGTTCTGAGCGGCGGCGCCCCGGCGGCCGGTCCCCCCGGACCGGTGCCGGGGCGTCAGGCGCCCCGGCTGCGCAGGGTGGCCACCGTCGAGCCGGCGAGGGTGAGCAGGCAGTCCGGCAGCAGGCCGTCGGCGACCGCCGCACCGAACAGGGCCTCGCCGGTGTCGGCGTCGGCGTTGGCGTACGCGCTGACGAAACGGGCCACCCAGCGGGTGTCGTAGCCGGCCTCGTCGATGCCGGGGAAGTCCAGCGCCGCGCCGCCGGGGGCGGGCACGTCCCCGACCATCGTGGCCGCCAGGCACCAGGCCACCCCGTACGCCCCCGCGAGGCCGGCGCGGTCGACCACCTCGTCGAAGGTGCCCACCACCGCGTCGCCGTCTCCGGCCAGGGCCGAGTGGAGCACGAGGGTCGCGTCGTCCAGCGTCTGCTGCGGTACGTCCGTCACCCGGCGAACTGTACGACGGGTGGTCAACCCGTGACCACCCGAAAGCGCCGACCCGGTCACCCTGCGTGCACATGCGGGACTAGCAGGCGATTGACCGGGATCCACGGCCCCGCCGAACAGCCCGGCACGCTAATGTGCGCAGCGGACCTTCGCCGGAGGAAGGACGACCATGCTCGAATCACACGGCCCGCGCGCCGCCGCTCTGGTGGCCTGCGGGGCGTTGCTCCTCGTCGGTACCGCCTGCGGCGCCGACAAGCCAGAGGAGGCGACCACCACCCAGGTCCGCCTCTACGGCACCGACGGCAACATGACCAATGCGTACGCCGTGGAGCTGAAGGAGCGCGCCGATCTGATCGACGGCATGAAGGGCACCACCCCGCTCACGCCGCTGCCGGACGCCTTCAAGAACCGGCTCCGGTCCGTCGATCCGAAGCTCGGCGACTACCTCTACGCCGGCGAGTCGTACGACGCGGTGATCATCAGCGCGCTGGCCGCGCAGCTCGCCGGCAGCACCGAGCCCGGGGAGATCGCCAAGCAGATCGTCGGCGTGACCAACAACGGCCAGCGTTGCGAGGAGGCGGCGGACTGCCTGCGGCTGGCCCGCGACGGCCAGGACATCGAGTACCGGGGGGTGTCGCTCAACCGGGCCGGGTTCACCGACGCCGGGGAGCCGGCCACGGCCAGCTACGCCACCCTGACCTTCGGGGAGCGCACGCTCGACGACGGCAAGACCGAGTTCGTCGGCGCCGGTGACGACTCGGCGGCGAGCACCAAGAACCCGCCCCGGCCGCGCAAGCAGCGCGGGAAGGTCCCCTCGGCGCCGCTGGTCCTCGGTGGCCTGCTGCCGCGCACCGGCGACCTGGCCCTGTCGTACCCGCCGCTGGCCGCCGGGGTCGCGCTGGCGGTCAAGGAGATCAACAGCGCGGGCGGGGTGCTCGGCGAGCCGGTGGTCTGGCTCGACGGCGACGACGGCACCAACCCGGACGTCGCGAGGGCCACCGTGGCCAAGCACATCCGGGAGGGCGCGCACGTCATCATCGGCGCTGGCGCCTCGGGCATCTCCCGCACCGTGCTGCCGGACGTGGTGGCCGCCGGCCGGGTGCTCTTCTCGCCGTCCAACACCGACGCCGGGCTGACCTCGATGGAGGACAAGGGCCTCTACTTCCGTACCGCCCCGCCGGACAGCCTCCAGGGCCGGGCGCTGGCGGACGTGATCCTCCGCGACGGGCCACACCGGATCGCGCTGGTCGCCCGGAAGGACTCCTACGGCGAGGGTCTCCAGGAGAACGTCCGCGCCGAGCTGGAGCGGGCCGGCATCGGCAGCGACCGGGTGAAGCTGCTGACGTACGAGCCGCCGGCCGACGCGAAGGCCCCGCCGCTGGACTTCACCGCCGGCGCCCGGGAGATCAAGGAGTACGGCGCGGAGGCCGTGCTGATCATCGGCTTCGCCGAGTCCGCGCAGGTGATCCGGGCGCTCGCCGACTCCGGGGTGCAGATCCGGCACTGACCCGACGCGCGACGGCCGCCCCGGCAGACTCGCGGGGGCGGCCGTCGTGTTCTCGGCGCGGGTCCGGCGCGCACCGGGCCGGGCCGGCCGGCGCGCGGTCAGCGGGGCCGGCGGCGGTCCAGGAACTCGGTCATCCGCCGCCGCTTCTCCTCGTCCTCGAAGAGGACCGCCTGACTGACCAGGTCGAGGTGCGGGTGGGCGGCCGGCGGCGCGTCCACGGCCAGTTTGGTCAGCCGCAGCGCCAGGGTGGAGCCCTTGGCGATCTCGTCGAGCAGCCCGTGCGCGGCGGGCAGCAGCTCGGCCGGCTCGTCCACCACCCGGTTGACCAGCCCGATCCGCAGCGCCTCCGCGGCGTCCACCCGGCGACCGGTGAACAGCAACTCCTTCGCCCGGGCCTCGCCGACCAGCGCCGGAAGCCGGTGGGTCGCGCCCGCGCCGGCGAGGATGCCCAACCGCACCTCCGGCTGGCCGAAGACCGCGCGGGCCGTGCACACCCGCAGGTCGCACGCGTACGCCAGCTCGGCGCCGCCGCCCAGCGCCGGCCCGTCGACGGCGGCGACGGTGGGCAACGGCAGCGCCCGGATCCGGGCGAAGGCCGCGGAGTTGATCGCGGCGAGCGCGTCCAGCCGGCCCCGCTCGCGGAGCTGGCCGATGTCCGCCCCACCAGCGAAGATCCCCTCCGCGCCGCCGGTGAGCAGCAGCAGGCGGGGCCGCGCCTCCAGCTCGGCGCAGACGGCGTGCAGCTCGCCGATCAGGTCGGCGTCGATCGCGTTGCGCTTCTCCGGCCGGTCCAACGTCACCACCAGCCGGTCCGGCCGCTCGTCGATCCGTAGCCCGCTCACCGCTTCTCGCCCCCTTCCCAGCGGTAGAAGCCCTGCCCGGACTTCCTGCCCAGCCTGCCGTCGGCGACCATCCGCTCCAGCAGCGGCGGCGGCGCGTACCGGTCCCCGTACGCGGCCTGGAGGGTGCGGGCGATGTCGAGCCGGACGTCCAGCCCGACCAGGTCGGTCAGCTCCAGCGGGCCCACCGGATGCCGGTAGCCGAGCACCATCGCCTTGTCGATGTCGGCCGGCTCGGCCACCCCGTCGGCGACCATCCGGATCGCCTCCAGCCCGAGGGCCACCCCGAGCCGGGAGGTGGCGAAGCCGGGCAGGTCGCGTACGACGACGGGGTCCTTGCCCAGCCGTCCGGCGAGCGCGACGGCCGCCACGGTGGTCTCCTCGGCGGTGGCCGGGCCGACCACGACCTCCAGCAGCGCCATGGCCCAGACGGGGTTGAAGAAGTGCAGCCCGACGAAGTGCTCCGGCCGGTCCAGCCCGGCGGCCAGCTCCCCGATGGAAATGCTGGAGGTGTTGCTGCCCAGCAGCGCGGGGCGCAGCGCGGCGGCCTCCCGCAGGACGGCACGCTTGAGTTCCGCCCGCTCCGGCACGGCCTCCACGACCACGTCGGGCTCGGGCGCGACGGCGCCGAGGGAGGCGACCAGCGTCAGCCGCCCCCGGTTGGCCGCCGCCTCGTCGGCGGCGAGCTTCCCCCGCCGGACGGCCCGCTCCCACAGCTCACCGAGCCGCGCCTCGGCGGCGGTCGCCCGGTCGGGGTCGACCTCGACCAGTTCGACGCGGTATCCCGCGCCGGCCGCCACGTAGGCGATGCCGAGGCCCATCGTGCCGGCCCCGACGACGACAAAACGACTCATCACGTCTCCTCGCTGCGCGCGGCGACGCGCGGGGTCTCCGCCGCGCCGGGCCGCCCGCTCCGCTGGCTCATGGGTGCGACCCTATGCAGCACCGGCATCGGCGGCATGCGTGGGGGCGCGCCGAACCGGGTACTGCGGCCGTCAACCGAGGGAAGGACCGGAACATGAGCCAGGCACCGGAGAGCGGGCAGCACGCGGAGACCGTGGAGACCCGCGGAGACGAGCGGGTCGACCTGCTCCGCGCCGACACCAACAACGACGGCAAGACCGACGTCTGGGTCGTCGACACCGACGGCGACGGCCGGGCTGACCTGTTCCAGTTCGACACCGACGGCGACGGCAAGGTGGACATCACCATGGTCGACATCGACGAGGACGGCACCCCCGACGAGGTGGTCGACGGCGACGGTGGCCTCCCGCCCGAGCCGCTTCCCCCGACCGTCCAGGTCTGAGGCGTGTGGACGGGGTCCCTGTCGAGGCTTCCGGCCCGGCAGGGGCCCCTTCCGCGCACCCGGGCCGCCCGCGCCCCGGTCAGCCGGCCAGCGTCAGGGTCGCCAGGTAGTACGGGGCGTCCCGGTCGTCCACGTCGGTCAGTCGCCACGGGGTGCCCCGGATCAGGTCGGCCAGCTCGGCCACCGAGCAGACCAGGTAGTCGAACCACCCGGTGCCCAGTTCCCGGTACCGCAGCCGCAGTCGTAGCTGGCCGCCGAGCCGGCCGCGGCGCCGGTTGAGTTCGTGGTAGCCGGTGTGCACCGGGTCGGTGGTGCCGTACGGGTCTGTGCCGTGCGCGATGACCTGCGCGCCGGGGCGGGCCAGCGCGGCGAGGGCGGCGAGGAACGCCGGCGCCCGGTCCCGCCCCTCGATCAGCCCAAGGTTGTTGCCGAGCAGCAGGAAGGTGTCGTATCGCCGGCCGTCGGCGACGTGCTCGTCGACCGTGCCGTGCACCAGGTCCCGTACTCCGCGCCGGCGGCACACCCTCAGCGCGCCGAGCGAGGTGTCCAGCCCGGTCACCGGCACCCCGCGCTCCTGGAGCAGCAGCGCGATCCGGCCGCCGCCGATCCCGACGTCCAGCGTCTCGCCCCGGACCCGGTCCACCGCCCGGTGGTCGTACGGCTGCCACTCGGCGGGGCCGGCCAGGTAGTGGGCGGCGGGCGCGCCGTTGATCAGGCCGTCGTCCCGCTCGATGATCTCGATGACGGGTCGGGGCAGCCGCCCGCCGGCCATCGGCCGGGGGCCGATGCCGGTCTGTACGGCGAGCGCGTCGCGCAGCAGCTCGCCGAAGACGTCGCCGATCGTGGGTTCCCCGGTCACGGGGTTCACGCTAACCCCACTGGCGTCACGCCGCGCGGTCGTATCCTTGCGGCGTGACCACCTTGGACCGCCTGGCCGCGGAGAAGTACGTGCTGTTGACCACGTTCCGCAGGGACGGGCGGGCGGTGCCCACCCCGGTGTGGGCCGTCCGCGACGGCGACGCGCTGGCCGCCTGGACCGTCACCGACTCGGGCAAGGTGAAGCGGATCCGGCGCAGCGGCGAGGTGACGGTGGCCCCGTGCGACCTGCGGGGCCGGCCGCACGGCGAGGCGGTTTCCGGCCACGCGACCATCTGCGGCCCGGCGGACACCCGCCGGATCCGCGAGCTGCTGAAGCAGAAGTACCGGCTGGTGGGTCGGCTCAGCCTGCTGGGCAGCCGGCTGCGGCGGGGGGAGCGGGGGACGGTGGGCATCCGGATCAGCCTCGCGGAGTGACCGCCCGGGCCGGACACGGAATCAGGGCGGCGGACCGTGTCCGCCGCCCTGATTCGTACGTCTGTAGAATCCCCGTTGGTCAGTCTCCCTGGCGCTGCTGGGGGATCTGCCCCTGCAGTAGAGCCCGAACCTCCGACTCGCGGTAACGGCGGTGCCCCCCCAGGGTCCGGATGGCGCTGAGCTTGCCTGCCTTCGCCCACCGGGTCACCGTCTTCGGGTCGACACGGAACATCGACGCCACCTCGGCCGGTGTGAGCAGCGGCTCCGGTTCGTGCGTTCGCGATGCCATATCGGTCACTCCTCCACAGGTATAGACATCGGCCGGGGTCCCGCCGGCCGACGCGTCTCCCATGGTCCGGCTAGTCCCCGATGTCCGACATGGGCCGAACGGCCGAAGGTCCCTAGACGGACGGATGAACCATGCCCGATTTATACGACTAATACGCGTCAGAAACCACCTTATTCGGACTCATAATCACTGGTCGTGATGATCCAATTACGAGCGCACCTCGCGTAGGGAGCGCTCCCACGGTGGTTTGTGGCCCCTTGGCCGGCTCTTCGCCCAGGTGGGGCTAGTTGCAGCGCTCCAGGAGCTGGACCGCCCGCCAGCGGGCGACCAACGTGTCGTACGCCGTGGAAGCGTCCTCGGCCTCCCCCTTGGAGAGCCCGGCGAGGCCGGCCGCGACGAGCGCGGGTGAGTCGTCCGCGGCGAGCGTCTCGTCGGACAACAACTGGACGAGGCCGCCGTAGTCCAGCTCCACCGCCGAGCGCGGGTGGAACTCCTCCAGCCACCGGGCGGCCTCCTCGACCGCTTCGGTGATCGGCGCCTCACCGACGGTCTTGCGCAACACCGACAGCGCCCGGGACGATCGGCGGCGGGCCTTGGAGATCTCCGTCCGGTAGCGCAACGCGCGTCGCCCCGGGTGGGTGACCAGGTCCCGCTCCTCGGCGTCGAACAGGACGAACCAGCGCAGCGGCACGCCCCAGGTGGCGATCTGCTCGTGCACCCGGGGGACGCCGTGCTCCAGCACCCGGGCGCCGCTGCGCCAGTCCTCCACCACCGCCTTGGCCTGACCGGCGAGGACCGGCGGCACGAACGCGTCGGCCAGCACCGACGGCACGCCGTCGCGGGCGCTCAGCGCCGCCTCGGCCACCCGGATCCGCAGGTTCCACGGGCAGACCAGCAGGGTGTCGTCGGCCTCCAGGACGTACGCCTCCTCGGGCGGGTCGGGCAGCCGGGTCCAGCCCGCGCCCAGCGCCTCGATGACCGCCGCACGCTGCCGCCCCGGCCCCTCCGACGGGGCCACCGCCCGCCCCTCGGACACGTAGCGCCGCCAGTACGACTGGCGGTCCCGGTCGAAGGCGGTCAGCGGCTCGTACACCCGCAGGTACGAAGCGAAGAGCGACGGCACTGCGCGATCCTCCCACGAGACGGAATCCGGACGCGGGCAGCGCCCCGGCCGCGCGCCCGACATCCCTGCCCACCCGCCGGCCGCCCGAACGGCGGGCGTGCTGGGACGACAGTACGGCGTCGGCCGATATTAGGCTCGACCCACCGGCATCATCCCGCCGGCGCACCACAGGTCCGCGCCCCACAAGGACGCACACCGACACAGGAGTCAGCCATGGGCGTATTCGCCACCACCGACGGCCCGTCAGCCACCGGCCACGAACAGGTCGTGTTCTGCCAGGACACGCAGACCGGCCTCCGGGCGATCATCGGGATCTACTCCACCGCGCTGGGGCCCGCGCTCGGCGGCACCCGGTTCTACCCGTACGCCAGCGAGGACGCGGCGCTGGCCGACGTGCTCGACCTGTCCCGCGGCATGGCGTACAAGAACGCCCTGGCCGGGCTGGACCTGGGCGGTGGCAAGGCGGTGATCTGGGGCGACCCGGAGCAGCTCAAGGGCGAGGCGCTGCTACGCGCGTACGGCCGCTTCGTCGAGTCGCTGAACGGCCGCTACTACACCGCGTGCGACGTCGGCACCTACGTCGCCGACATGGACGTGATCGCCCGGGAGACCCGCTATGTCACCGGCCGTAGCGTGGAGCACGGCGGCGCGGGCGACTCGTCGGTGCTCACCGCGTGGGGCGTCTTCCAGGGCATGCGGGCCGCTGCCGAGCACGTCTGGGGCGCCCCCACCCTGGCCGGCCGGCGGGTCGGCGTGGCCGGGCTGGGCAAGGTCGGCAAGCACCTGACCCGGCACCTGCTCGACGACCGCGCCGAGGTGGCGGCGACCGACGTCGACCCGCGGGCGCGCGAGTGGGTCCGCGCCAACCACCCACAGGTCGAGCTGGTCGACGACGTCGCCGCGCTGGTCGCCGCCGACATCGACGTCTACGCCCCGTGCGCGCTGGGCGGCACCCTGAACGACGAGACCGTGCCGGCGCTGCGGGCGAAGGTGGTCACCGGGGCGGCCAACAACCAGCTCGCCCACCCGGGGATCGAGAAGCTCCTCGCCGACCGGGGCATCCTCTACGCGCCCGACTACGTGGTGAACGCCGGCGGTGTGATCCAGGTAGCGGACGAGATCGAGGGCTTCAACTTCGAGCGGGCCAAGTTGCGGGCCACGAAGATCTACGACACCACCCGGAACATCCTGCGGCTGGCCGACGAGGAGGGCGTCCCCCCGGCGGTGGCGGCGGACCGGCTCGCCGAGCGCCGGATGGCGGAGGTCGGCCGGCTGCGCACCATCCACCTGCGCTGAGCGCCACGCCCGACCCGGTGCGGAAACCGTGCCGGGTCGGGCTCCTCGGGCGAAACCGGACGGACGGCGGCGTTAAGCTGGAAGAAGGGGTGATTACTGCCCATCTGTCCGGTGTCACGGGCGGTTCGGCATCCGCCCCTTACCCCGGTACACTTGGTGACGGCCGGCTCACTGCGACGCGCAGGGCCGGCAGACAGTAACCCGAGGTGCCGAACAGCGGCATCCCCATGTACCGTAAGAGCCACGAGAGATGCCTGACGTCATCGGGGCCCGCCTTCGGGCTGCCCCGCATTCTGTGCGAGGGGGTCGAGCCATGGGGCGCGGCCGTGCTAAGGCCAAGCAGACAAAGGTGGCCCGGGAGTTGAAGTACCACTCCCCGACCACCGACCTCGCCGCCTTGCAGCGAGAACTCGGCGGCAGCGGCAAGTCGGACCACGACTTCGACGACGACTACAAAGAGTATGTCGACGACGATGACGAGGACCACGCGGACGAGGACCCGGATCCCTGGGTCCGTCCGACCCGCTGACCCCCGGTCGCATCTGAGCACGCGGTGACCCCCGCGTGCTCACGTATGTGCTCACCGGAAGGTGGCCTACCCACCCGACGATCAGGGGCCTGCCGTACCGGAGCCGATCCGGTCGCTGCGGCAGGTCCTTGATCTCGGGCCCGCGCCCTCAGCGGGGCCGGTTGTTCCAGTTGTAGAACGTCGGGATGTTCTCGAAGTGGTTCCAGGCGCAGACCGCGCTCGCGCCCTCGCCCCCCGCCACCTCCGACCGCAGCCGGCGCGCGTCCTCCGCCTCCTGGAGCAGGTCGGCCAGGCCGGCGGCAGTGTCCCGCACCCGGTCGACGACCGGCTGCCCGGTGACTCCCCTGACGCGCTCAGACTGCCGGTTTCCGGTGCTCTCGGGCATGGTCCAACACTCCCTCCAGTAAGTGGATCTTGCTGTTGCGGCAGTGCTCGGTCTCCGTACCGTCGAAACGCCCCAGCTCGAAGTAACGGTTGGCGGCGTGCCCGCCCCCGCAGAAGCCGAAGTACGGGCAGGACGCCCGGCACGCCTCCACGCCGGCCAGGAACTCCCCCACCCAGGGGGTCCTCCGCTCCACCCCGGCCAGGATCTCGGCCAGCGGGGTGGTCAGCACGTTGCCGCTGCTGAAGTCGCCGTACCGGGGATCGGTGAAGCCGGCCAGCTCCGGGGAGAGCACGGTCACCGACCCGTCGTGGCCCACTGTGGGGATCGGGTCGAGCCGCCGCGGCAGCAGGTCGTCGGCGCTGCCGTCGAGCACCGCCGCCACGTACCGCAGCGACCACTCCACCTCGCGCAGGTGGATCCGGGGATCCCGGCGCCAGGCGGCCACCAGCTCGGCCCAGAACGCGCGCACCGGAGCCGCGTCGTGGGCGTTGCCCCGGGTGTTGACCCCCTCGGTCTCCTCGATGTTGACCCCCAGCACGTCGCAGCCGAGGCCGAGGAAGTAGTCGTACAGCTCGGCGGCCCGGCCCGGGGTCGGGTCGCCGACCACCGCCAGCGCCGAGAACGGCAGCCCGTGCCGGCGCAGCGTCTCGATCCCGCGCACGATCCGGTCGTACGCCGGCCGGCCCGCCCGGGTGACCCGGTCGCCGTTGCGCCCGCGCGGCCCGTCCACGCTGACGCTGACCCGCACCCGGTGCGCGGTGAGGAACTCGCACCAGGCGTCGTCGATCAGGGTGGCGTTGGTCTGCACGTGGTGCTCGACCTGCGGCCCGAACGCGGCCAGCAGCGCGGCCAGGTGCTCCCGGCCGGCCGCGAGCGGCTCCCCGCCGTGCCACACCACCGAGAACCGGCCGGCCGTCGCCCACGGGTTCACCGAGGCGGCGACCGCCTCGGCCACCGCGACCGACATCCGGCGGTCCGCCGACCGGTGCGGGAGGTAGCAGTACGCGCAGTCGAGGTTGCAGAGGGTGGTCGGCTGCATCACGACGTACGACGGGACCGGGGAGACTCCCCGCATCCCGCTCGTCGGCCGTCCCCGAGCAGCCATCGCCCTCCTTTTCCTGACCCGAAGGCGCCCTTCAGGCTAGGCGGCGATGGCCACTCGGGTGAACCCCCGATCAGGTGGTCGGACGATCGGCGCTGGGTGATCAACCCCGGGTGTGCTGGCCGACCATCTGCACCTTGCCGGTGCCCTCGATGATCTCGCCGGCCTGCCAGGCGTCCACGCCCCGGCCGGTCAGGGTGGCCAGGGCCCGGTCGGCGTCCTCGGCGGAGACGATCGCGAACATGCCGACGCCCATGTTGAAGGTCGCGTCCATCTCGGCGTCCTCGATCCGGCCCTTGGACTGGATCAGGTCGAAGATCGGCTGCGGCTTCCAGGTGGACCGGTTGACCACCGCGTCGACGTGCTCCGGCAGGATGCGGACCAGGTTGCCCGGGATGCCGCCCCCGGTGACGTGCGCGATCGAGCGCACCTCGGCCTCGGCGATCAGCTTGAGGCAGTCCTGGGCGTAGATCTTGGTCGGGGTGAGCAGCTCCTCGCCGAGGGTGCGCTGCCGGCCGAAGTCCTCGATCACCACGTCCAGCCGCATCCGGCCCGCCCCCAGCAGCACGTGCCGGACCAGCGAGTAGCCGTTGGAGTGCAGGCCCGAGGAGCGCATCGCGATGACCACGTCGCCGATCTCGACCCGGTCCGGGCTGAGGATCTCGCTCTCCTCCACCACGCCGACGCCGGTGGCGGAGACGTCGTACTCGTCCGGGCGCAGCACGCCCGGGTGCTCGGCGGTCTCGCCGCCCAGCAGCGCGCAGCCGGCGTACCGGCAGCCGTCGGCGATGCCGGCGCCGATCTCGGCCACCTTGTCCGGGACGACCTCGCCGCAGGCGATGTAGTCGAGCAGGAACAGCGGCTCGGCGCCGCAGGCCACCAGGTCGTCGACGACCATGGCGACCAGGTCGATGCCGATCGTGTCGTGGATGTCGAGCTGCTGGGCGATCACCAGCTTGGTGCCGACGCCGTCGGTCGAGGACGCCAGGATCGGGTTCTTGTACTTCTTCGTGTCCAGCCGGAACAGGCCGGCGAAGCCGCCGAGGTCGCCCATGACCTCGGGCCGCCGGGTCTGCCTCACCTTGGACTTGAGCAGCTCGACCGCGCGGTCGCCCGCCTCGATCGAGACGCCGGCGTCCGCGTACGAGACCGAGCGTTTGCGCGCCGGGCGGCCGGTGCCGGCCGTCCAGGGCTGGCGGTCGCCGCCGGCGCCGGTCGGGCTGCTTCCTGTGCCGCTGCGCTCGGACACGTGCGTCACGGTTCTCCCCTTTGTGGTTCTCGCGGGACGCCGGGGGTGACCGGCGGGCCCGCGTCGGGCGGTGCTATGGGCGGTGTACGGTCGCGCCGCCCGGAGCGGCGACGAGCGGTGCGGCGACGTGCTCCGGGGCGTCCGGGGCACCAGCGACCCGGCGCTCCACCGCTTCGAGCACGTGCTTGCCGATCAGGTTCCCGGCCGGCAGCTCGATCGGGTACTCCCCGTCGAAGCAGGCCCGGCAGAGCCGGGTCTTCGGCTGCTCGGTCGCGGCGATCAGGCCCGACAACGAGACGTAGCCCAGCGTGTCGGCGCCGATGGAGCGCCGGATGCCCTCGTTGTCCAGCCCGTTGGCGAGCAGCTCGGCCCGGGTGGCGAAGTCGATGCCGTAGAAGCACGGCCAGTTGACCGGTGGGGAGGAGATCCGGACGTGGACCTCCAGGGCGCCCGCCTCGCGCAGCATCCGCACGATGGCCCGCTGGGTGTTGCCGCGCACGATCGAGTCGTCCACGACGACCAGCCGCTTGCCCCGCACGTTCTCCCGCAGCGGGTTGAGCTTGAGCCGGATGCCGAGCTGACGCAGGGTCTGCGACGGCTGGATGAAGGTGCGCCCGACGTACGGGTTCTTCATCAGGCCGGCGCCGTAGGTGATCCCGGACTCCTCCGCGTAACCGATCGCGGCCGGGGTGCCGGACTCCGGAACCGGGATGACCAGGTCGGCCTCGACCGGGTGCTCCTTGGCGAGCTGGCGGCCGATCTGCACCCGGGCGGCGTGCACGTTGCGCCCGGCGATGGTGGCATCGGGCCGGGCGATGTAGACGTACTCGAAGAGGCAGCCCTTCGGCTCCGGCGCGGCGAACCGGCTGGACCGCAGCCCGTCCTCGTCGATGGCGATCAGCTCGCCCGGCTCCACCTCGCGGACCACGCTCGCACCGACGATGTCCAGCGCGGCGGTCTCGCTGGCCACCACCCAGCCGCGCTCCAGCCGGCCGAGGACCAGCGGGCGCACGCCGTGCGGGTCACGGGCCGCGTAGAGCGTCGACTCGTCCATGAAGACGAAGCTGAACGCGCCACGGAGCTGGGGCAGCACCTCCAGCGCGGCGGCCTCGACCGAGAGGTCGGGCCGGCTGGCCAGCAGCATGGTCACCAGCGAGGTGTCGTTGGTCGAGCCGTCGGCGACCAGGCCCCGCTCGGCGACCTCGCGCTGGAGTTCGGCGGTGTTGACCAGGTTGCCGTTGTGCGCCAGCGCGATGGTGATGCCCGAACTGGTGGACCGGATGGTCGGCTGGGCGTTCTCCCAGGTCGAGCCGCCCGTCGTCGAGTAACGCGCGTGCCCGATCGCCAGGTGCCCGCGCAGGCTGGCCAGGGTGGGCTCGTCGAAGACCTGGGCCACCAGGCCGAGATCCTTGTAGACCACCACGCCCGAGCCGTCGCTGACGGCCATCCCGGCGGCCTCCTGGCCCCGGTGCTGGAGGGCGTAGAGCCCGAAGTAGGTCAGATTGGCGACCTCCTCCCCGGGCGCCCAGACGCCGAAGACGCCACACGCGTCCTGCGGGCCGGGTCGTTGGGGATCAAGGTCGTGGCTCAGCCGGCCGTCGCCTCGGGGCACCTGCCGCTCCCTCATGCTGGGTCTGGACTGGCCGGGCGGGATCTCGGGGGCGGATCCGCGCTTCCTCGGCCGGGACCACTGTCGTCGCCCACCAGTGTACGCGAATCAGTATCAATACAGAAAGTCACGGTCTCGCTCCCTTCCGTAATCGGAGCCGGGGGCTAATCGCCCAGGGGGAGCGGAAGGTGCGGGGAGAGGTCAGCGCGGACACCACTGACCCGTACGCGGCCCTCGGCGACCGCGTCCGCCCAGCTCCGGCGGCCCGTCGCCAGCTCCAGCCAGGCGGTCGGGTCCAGCTCGACGACGTTGGGCGGGGTGCCCCGGGTGTGTCGGGGACCGGGAATGCACTGAACTGCACCGTAAGGTGGGACACGCACCTCCACCGAACGGCCGGGGGCATGGTCCGCAAGGGCGGCCAACAGGGTACGGACCGCCTCCCGGAACACCGGCCGTTCGGGCGTACGACCCTCATCGAGGGCGGCGAGTGCGGCGGCCACGGCTGCGGAGTTTGTGTGCGGAGAGGACACGACGGGACGATACGGCCCGGCTCCGGCGCTTTCGACGCTGGCCCTGGGTCGCGCCGATCCGGTCCGACAAGGCATAGTTGCCGACGGCGTATTCGTACCGTGATGATCCCCGGCCCGGCGCCCCGCCGGCCAGGGAAGTCAGACCGGAAGGCGGTGGACGTGTCAACACACCGACGTGCCTGGAAGCAGCGGGCCGGTGTGGTCGTGGCGCTGGTGATCGGCGCCCTGCTCGCCATCCCCGCCGCACCCGCCCTGGCAGCCGACATCAGCGTCTCCCCTGGCTCAGCGACCATCCAGGCCGGCGGCACCACCGCCGTCAACGTGCAGCTGACGCCGGGGGGTGACGAGAGGTTCGTCATCATCAGCGTCGCGGGTCTTCCCCGCGGCGTGAGCTGCGCAAGCGGCTGCGGCAAGGTCGACTTCAACGGCACCGACGCGGTGAACCACGTCGTCCAGCTCCGCGCCTCCGGCGACGCGCCGAACGCGGACAACCAGCGGGTGACGGTCAACGCGTCCAGCCCCCTGGGCGGCCAGAACAGCCGGGACTTCCAGCTCAGCGTCAAGGCGAAGGCGGAGCCGGAGCCGACGGAGCCGCAGGTGCAGACCGTCAAGTCGGTCTCCGGCAAGGTGGTGGCCGCGGCCAACGGGGAGGCGGTGCCGAACGCCATCGTCATGCTCCAGGACCGTGCCGGCCACCGCTACGAGACCACCAGCGACGGCAGCGGGAACTTCCGCTTCACCGGCAGCAAGGACCGGCCGATCACCCCCGGCCGGATCGACCTCGGTGCGGTGCAGGGCGGGGTCCAAACCGCCAAGTCCTTCGACGCGAGCGCCGGGCAGAGCGTGACCGGGCAGCGGATCAGCCTGGCGATCAAGGTCGAGGTGAGCCCGAGCCCCACCCCGTCGGCCACCAAGGAGCCGCTGCCCACCGACGAGGCGACCGAGGAGACCACCGACGAGAGCCCCGCGGCCACCCCGGGGGCACCGCAGAACGCCAGCGACGAGGACTCCGGCGGCCTCACGTCCTGGCTGCTCATCCTGCTCGGCGGCCTCTTCGTGGCCGTCGGCGTCGGCACCATCGTGCTGCTCTGGATGAAGCGTCGGGAGAACGGCGACGACACCGGTGACGACGCCCCGGCCGGTGCCGCCGGGGCGGGCGCGGTGCCCGCCGCCCGCGGGGCGTACCACGGGGCGGACGACAAGACCCGGGTGGTCAACCGGGTCGGCGCCGGGCCGGACCCGACGATGGTCGGCGGCACCTCGCTCAGCGACGCCCCGACCATGATGCACCAGCCGGTCGTGGACGACGTCCCGCCGGACCCGTACGGCGCCCCGCCGCCCGCGTACGGCCCCGGTGGCCAGCAGGGCGGTTGGGGGGCCGGCAGCGGCGGGTACGGCGACGAACCCCAGGGCGGCGGCTACGGCGCGGCCGGTGGCTACGGCACCGCGCCCGCTTCCGGGGCCGGCTACGGCACCGCGCCCGCTTCCGGGGCCGGCTACGGCACCGCGCCCGCTTCCGGGGCCGGCTACGGCACCGCGCCCGCTTCCGGGGCCGGCTACGGCACCGCGCCCGCCTCCGGGGCCGGCTACGGCACCGCCCCCGCCTCCACCGGCGGGTACGGCGGCACGCCGGGCGGCTACGGCACCGACGCCCCGGCGTCCGGAGGCGGGTACGGCAACGCCCCGACCTCCACCGGCGGCGGATACGGCGCCACCGGCGGGTACGGCGGCACGCCCGGCGGCTACGGCACCGACGCCCCGGCGTCCGGCGGCGGGTACGGCAGCCGGGACTACGGCGCGGCGGGCGCGGCGGCCGGGGTCCAGCCGGGCCAGGGCGGCGGCTACGGCGAGCGCTACGACGAGCCGACCGGCCGGTACACCGGCGGCGACACCGGCTCGTACACCCCACCGGCGGATCCTTACCCGACCAGCACCTACCAGGCCGACCAGGGCCACGGTTACGGCCAGCAGGAGCCCGCACAGTACGGCCGCGGCGGCGAGCCCGCCAGCGACGGGTACAGCCAGCAGGGCGGCGGCTACGACGCCGGTCAGCAGGGCGGCGGCTACGGCCGCGGCTACGACCAGCGCGGCGGCTACGGTGGCGAGAGCTACGGCCAGCCGGGCAGCTACGGCCAGCCGGGCGGCCACGGTCAGCCGAGCGGCCACGGTCAGCCGGGCGGCCACGGTCAGCCGGGCGGCCACGGCCAGCACGGCGGCAGGTACGGTCAGCCGGGCGGGTACGACCAGCCGGGCGGCGGGTACGGCCAGGAGCCCCCGCAGCAGCGCGGCGGCTACCCCGACCGCGGCTACGACCAGCCGGCCGGCTACGACCAGCAGGGCGACGGCTACTACGGCGACCAGGCCCAGTCCGGTCGGGCCCGGCCGGACGGCCCGCCGCAGCAGGACCGGGGCGGACGCCGGCTGGACTGGCTGGACGACTGACTCCCGCGGGCGCACCGCCCGCACCACGACGAAGAGAGCGGCTGCCCCGTCGGCAGCCGCTCTCGCCGTCTGGGCCGGGACGAAGCCAGCGGAAGGCGGACGAGGGGCGGACCAGCCGGCTCAGGCGGCCGAGAAGACCCCCTGGCGCAGCACCGGGACCACGTCCGAGACGTCGACCTGGACCGCCACCTCCACGTCACCGGCGAAGCCGCCCTCGACGAGTTCCCGGCCGGAGACGCAGCCGCGCACGGCGGCCGGCACGTCCGGAGTGCTGGCCAGCGCGGCGAGGGCCATCGCGGCCTCCACCGACAGCCCGCCGGGCACTGCGGAGAGGGCGTCGAGCACACCCGCCGCCCCGAGTTGGTCCTCCACCGACGGCCGCAGCGAGCCGTCGGGCCAACGCTCGCCGGAAGCGACCACGCCGATCGGGGCGTCGGCCGAGCCGTACCCCCGCTCGCACAGCCAGCGCCCGACGGCGCGCGCGTTGCGCAGGCAGGCGGCGACCACCGGAAGTCCGGTGGCGCTGGCGGCGGCGCTGATCGCCGAGCCGTTCGGCGACGGCAGCACCAGGTCGGCGACGACCGGCGCGGTGCGCAGCGCCGCCGGGGAGAGCGACCACGGATGCTCCGGGGTCGTCTGCCGACGGCCCACGGCGGCGACCGCACCGACCCGGCGCGCGTACTCGGCCGCCTGCTCGCCCCAGGGGAACGGGTGCACCCGCGTCCCCCGGGCGACCGCGACCTCCACGGCGGTGGTGAACGAGAGCACGTCCACCACCACCAGGACGGCGCAGACGCGACCGAGCTCCGCCGCGCCGGTCAGCCCCCAGTCGAACCGGGCGCCGGAGCCGGGCTGGGCGAAGACGGCCGCGGCCACCGCCTCAGCGCTGATCGGGCGCGGCGGACCGGTCGGCGCCACCGGCGTCGGGGTCGGTCGCCCCGGAGGGACCGGTGGCCCGCTCCGCGCCGTCGACCCGCTCGGGCCCCCAGCCTGGGGCGTCCGGGGCGGTGGGTCCGGCCTCGGCCGGCGCCGGCGCGTCGTCGGCGACCGGCCCGTCGGCCACGGCTGACCCGGTGTGCTCCGGCGCTGCCTGATCGGCCGGCGCGGCGACGGGCGCCGCCTCCCGGGCCACCTCGACGGTGTCGACCGCCGGCACCGGGGCCACGGCGGCTGCGGTCGCCGCCGGAGCGACGCCCGGCCCGGCCGGGGCGGCCCCGGCCGGCTCCGACCCGCCGAAGAGCCGGGGCAGCGTGGCACCGTGCACGACGCGCAACTCGTCCAGGTCGATCCGGAACTGGCCGCGCACCTCCAGGCCGTCGCCGGCCGGGTCGGTGACCCCGACGAACTCCCACGGCACGCCGCGCTCGGCGCAGAGGGCGGTGAACGCCTTCTCGTGGCCGCGCGGCACCGAGACCAGGGCCCGCCCGGCCGACTCGCTGAACAGGAAGACGAACGGCATCGAGCCGCCGGTGAACTGCTCCGGCACCGCGATCTGCGCGCCGACCCCGTGGCGCAGGCAGGACTCGACCAGGCTCTGGGCGAGACCGCCGTCGGAGAGGTCGTGCGCGGAGCTGAGGTGCCCGACCCGGGCGGCCTCGGCCAACAGATCGGCGAGCTGCCGCTCACGGGCCAGGTCGACCTGCGGCGGGATGCCGCCGAGGTGCTCGTGGGTGACCCAGGCCCACTCCGAGCCGGAGAGCTCCACGTGCGTCTCGCCGAGCAGGAAGAGCTGGTCGTGGTCGCCGCCGGCGCGCGGGACGAAGCCCATCGACACCCGCTCGGCCACGTCGTCCAGCACACCGAGCACGCCGACCACCGGGGTCGGGTGGATCGCCGCCGCGCCGGTCTGGTTGTAGAAGCTGACGTTGCCGCCGGTCACCGGGATGCCCAGCTCCAGGCAGCCGTCCGCCAGGCCGCGCACGGCCTCGGCGAACTGCCACATCACACCCGGATCCTCCGGCGAGCCGAAGTTGAGGCAGTTCGTCACGGCGATCGGCTTCGCGCCGGTCACGGCCACGTTCCGGTACGCCTCGGCCAGCGCCAGCTTGGTGCCGTGGTACGGGTCCAGCCGGGCGTACCGGCCGTTGCCGTCCAGCGACAGGGCGACGCCCAGGCCGCTGCCCTCGTCGATCCGGATCACGCCGGAGTCCTCCGGCTGGGCGAGGACGGTGTTGCCCAGCACGTACCGGTCGTACTGCTCGGTGACCCAGGTCTTGTCGGCCAGGTTCGGCGACGCGATCATGCGCAGCACGGTCTCGCGCAGCGCCTCCGGGGTCGACGGCCGGGGCAGCGTCTCGGCCCGGTCCGCCTGGAGCAGGATCAGGTCGGCCGGCTCGCGCATCGGGCGGGCGTAGACCGGCCCGTCGTCGACCAGCGAGCCCGGCGGGACGTCCACCACGAGCTGGTCGCGCCAAGTGATCACCAGCCGGCCCGGCTGGCCGTCCGGGGAGGGCGCGGTGACCTCGCCGATCGCGGTGGCCCAGACGCCCCACTTCTCGGCGGTCTTGAGCACCGCCTCCAGCTTGTCCGGGGCAACGACCAGCAGCATCCGCTCCTGGGACTCGCTGGCCAGGATCTCCTGCGGCTCCATCGAGGCCTCGCGCAGCGGGACCCGCTCCAGCCAGACCCGCATGCCGGTGCCGGCGGAGGCGGCGGTCTCGGTGAGCGCGCAGGTCAGCCCCGCGCCGCCGAGGTCCTGGATGCCGACGACCAGCTCGGCGTCGTACAGCTCCAGGCAGGCCTCGATGAGCAGCTTCTCCATGAACGGGTCGCCGACCTGCACCGACGGGCGGCGCTGCTCGCTGCCCTCGTCGAAGGTGGCGCTGGCCAGCACCGACACGCCGCCGATGCCGTCCCGGCCGGTCCGGGCGCCCATCAGCACCACGACGTTGCCGGGGCCGGTGGCCTCCTTCCGCTGCAGCCGGTCGACCGGGAGGACGCCGAGGCAGAGCGCGTTGACCAGCGGGTTGCCCTGGTAGCAGGGGTCGAAGACGACCTCGCCGCCGATGTTGGGCAGGCCGAGGCAGTTGCCGTAGCCGCCGACGCCGGCCACCACGCCGGGCAGCACCCGGGCGGTGTCGGGGTGGTCGGCCGCGCCGAAGCGCAGCGGGTCCATCACGGCGACCGGGCGGGCGCCCATGGCGAGGATGTCCCGGACGATGCCGCCGACGCCGGTCGCCGCGCCCTGGTACGGCTCGACGAAGCTCGGGTGGTTGTGCGACTCGACCTTGAAGGTCACCGCCAGCTTGTCGGAGACCTGGACCACGCCGGCGTTCTCGCCGATGCCGGCCAGCATCCGGTCGCTCGGCGGGGCCTTCTCACCGAACTGGCGCAGGTGCACCTTGCTCGACTTGTAGGAGCAGTGCTCGCTCCACATGATCGAGTACATGGCCAGCTCGGTCTGGGTGGGGCGACGGCCGAGGATGTGCCGGATCCGGTCGTACTCGTCGTCGCGCAGGCCCAGCTCGGCGTACGGCTGGAGCTCGCCGGGGGTGTCCGTGGCGCGCGGCACGGTGTCGGGGCCGTGCGCCCAGTCACCGGCCGGCGCGGACCGGCCCTGGTCGGGGTGGCGGACCGCCTCGACGGGCCGAGCCGGGGCGACCGGGCCGGCCTGCGGCGCCACGGGGGCCGCGAACGGCTCCGCCGGGGCGACCGGGAAGCCGCCCGGGTTCTCCCGTACCGCCGGGTCCGGATGGGTGGTCATGGCCTCTCCTCGCTGCGCTCGCCGCCGCTGGGGCGATGGAGCCGAACGGTGGTGCCGCGCACGGTCACGCCGGGGCCCCCACCAGGTGCTTGAGCACCGAGGTGAAGAAGCCGAGGCCGTCCAGGGAGGGGCCGGTGAGCGCCTCCACCGCGTGCTCGGGGTGCGGCATGATGCCGACCACGTTGCCGGCGGGGTTGGTGATCGCGGCGATGTCGCGCTGCGACCCGTTGGGGTTGCCGCCGACGTAGCGGGCGACGACCCGGCCCTCGGCTTCGAGTTGGTCGAGCGTCGCGGCGTCGGCGACGTAGCAGCCCTCGCCGTTCTTGACCGGGATCAGCACCTCCTGGCCCGGCTGGAACGTGTTCGTCCACGCCGTGCCGGCGGCCTCGATCCGCAGGACCTGGTCCCGGTTGCGGAAGTGCAGGTGCTGGTTGCGGGTGAGCGCGCCGGGCAGCAGGTGGGCCTCGCAGAGGATCTGGAAGCCGTTGCAGATGCCGAGCACCGGCAGGCCGCCCCGGGCGGCGTCCACCAGGGTCTCCATCACCGGGGCGAACCGGGCGATGGCACCGCAGCGCAGGTAGTCGCCGTAGGAGAAGCCGCCGGGGAGGACGACGGCGTCCACCCCGCGCAGGTCCGCCTCACCGTGCCAGAGCCGGACCGGCTCGGCGCCGGCGATCCGGACGGCCCGGGCCGCGTCCCCGTCGTCGAGCGAGCCGGGGAACGTCACCACACCGACCCGCGCGGTCACGGGTGCGCGTCCACGATCTCGTCGGCCTCGACCACGCGGACGGTGAAGTCCTCGATGACCGGGTTGGCGAGCAGCTTGTCGGCGATCTCCCGGGCCCGGTCAAGGTCCGGTTCACCGGTGAAATCGATCTCGATCCGCCTGCCGATCCGGACAGAGGCGACGTCGCTGACGCCGAGCCGAGGCAGCGCGTTTGCGACGGCCTGACCCTGAGGATCGAGGATCTCGGGCTTGAGCATGACGTCGACGACGACGCGAGGCACTGGGCACTCCTGACTGTGTACGCAGTTGGGTGCCGACCCACAACGGGCGAGCGCAGCCAGCCTACCTGGCAGATACCGCCTCAGCCGCATCGGCCGGGGGCAGTTCAGGCAGTGATCAACATAACCGACGGAACGCGGGCGGCATGGTGTCCGATCCCGCGTGAAACGTCCCCGAGCAGGCCGTTAGCCACGCCACAGAATGCCAAATTGTTACATCGGCCAGTCTCGATCACGCCCTTGCCGCAAGATACGCCGACCCCTACTATCCATCGACAAAGCCCTATGTAAGGCCGGCGGGTGACCCGCAACCCCCACCGGCGCGACCGACCCGGCGATCCCGGGTCCGTGAGGCAAGGAGTACGTCCCGATGCGTATCCGTTCCCTGCTCGCCGTGGTCGGCACCGCACTGGTCGGCGTCCTGGGCGCCACTGGTGGCGCAGCCGCCGCCCCGGCCGGTCCCCAGCCGATCATCGGCGGCGGCACCGTCTCCTCCGCCCCCTGGGCGGCCGCCGTGTTCAGCAACGGCTCGTTCACCTGCTCCGGCAGTGTCATCGCCGCGCAGTGGGTGCTCACCGCCCGGCACTGCGTCAGCGGCACCATGTCCGTCCGGGTCGGCAGCGTCTACTACGCCTCGGGCGGCACCACCCGCACCGTGAGCGCCTCGTACACCCGCTACGACCTGGCCCTGCTGCGGCTGTCCAGCGCGGTCAGCACGTCCACCGTGACGCTGGCCAGCAGCAACCCGCCGATCGGCTCCACCAACACGATCTACGGCTGGGGTATGACCTGCTACAGCGGCTGCTCCGCCTCCAGCCAGCTCAAGACCGCCAGCGTCCAGGTGACCAGCACCAGCGTGACCGACGCGTACGGCGGCCAGGCGATCCGGAGCACCCGGATCAACGGCAACGCGTGGCGGGGCGACTCGGGCGGCCCGCAGTTCTACAGCGGCCAGCAGGTCGGGGTGGCCTCCACCGCCGACGGGTCGAGCATCCAGAACTACGGCAGCGTCGCGTACAACCGGGCCTGGATCACCTCGGTGGCCGGTGTCTGACCGTCACCCTGCCCGGCCCGTCTGGGGCCTGTCGGGTGGTTGACACCGCGAGCGGCGCGGATGGTCGGCGGAGCGCCGGCCGTCCGCGCCGACCCGTTTTGCAGCATCCGGGCAGCTGACCACGGCCGACGAACCGGCCCCCGGCCGGTACGACAGCATCGAACCGTGCTGGTCGTGACGACGGATCAACTGCCCGGCTACGAGATCCGCCAGATCCTCGGCGAAGTGGTGTCCTCGATGGCCAGGACGCGCAACCCGTACCGCGAGGGGGTGAAGAACCTCCGTGGCGGCGCGTACGACCCGATGGCACCGGACAATCTGACCCGCTGGCGGACGGACTCGGTGGCCCGCCTCGGCGAGGAGGCCCGCCGGCTCGGCGCGAACGCCGTGATCGGCATGCGCTTCGACAGCCGGGACTGCGGCGAGATGTGGATGGAGATCTGCGCGTACGGCACGGCGGTGATCGTGGCCCCCAAGACCCCGGACATCATGCCTCCGGACCAACCCATGATCGCGGCCGAGACGGCCAACGACCCGGCGATCACCGGGTCCCCCGGCGGCATCGCCGAACCGGCCAGCGCCCCCAACCTCAGCTCCGCCGCCGAAACCCCCACCCGCAACTCCTGACCCACCCACCGCCCCACCTGCCCCGCCCCCACACCCGCCGGCGGGGCGAGGCCGGGGGGTGGGGGGCTGGGGGGTGGGGTCAGAGGATGGGGGGTGGGGAGTAGTTCGCCGCGGTGGGGTGGGCGGTGACGATCTTGGCGATGCGGGTGGTGACCGCGTTGACCTGGGCCTCGGCGGCGCCGGCGAAGGCCGTGCGGTCGGCGACCAGGGCGTCGATGTCGGCGCGGGACAGGCCCAGGCGGGCGTCGGCCGCCAGGCGGTCGAAGAGGTCGTTCTCGGCGGCGCCCTGCTCCCGCATGGCCAGCGCCACGGCGACCGCGTGCTCCTTGATCGCCTCGTGCGCGGCCTCCCGGCCGACGCCCCGCCGGACCGCCGCGACCAGGATCTTCGTGCTGGCCAGGAAGGGCAGGAAGCGCTCCAACTCCCGGTTGATCACCGCCGGGTACGCCCCGAACTCGTCCAGCACGGTGAGGAACGTCTGGAACAGCCCGTCGGCGGCGAAGAACGCGTCCGGCAGGGCGACCCGGCGGACCACGGAGCAGGAGACATCCCCCTCGTTCCACTGGTCGCCGGCCAGCTCGCCGACCATCGACAGGTACCCCCGGATGATCACCGCGAAGCCGTTCACCCGTTCGCTGGACCGGGTGTTCATCTTGTGCGGCATCGCGCTGGAGCCCACCTGGCCCGGCTTGAAGCCCTCGGTGACCAGCTCCTGACCGACCATCAGCCGGATCGTGGTGGCCAGCGACGACGGCGCGGCGGCGACCTGGGCCAGCGCGGCGAGCACCGCCATGTCGATCGAGCGCGGGTAGACCTGGCCGACGCTGTCCAGCACCCGGGCGAAGCCGAGGTGTTCGGCGACCCGGCGCTCCAGCTCGGCGACCTTCGCGGCGTCGCCGTCGAACAGGTCGAGCTGGTCGGCGGCGGTGCCGACCGGGCCCTTGATCCCGCGCAGGGGGTACCAGTCGATCAGGTCCACCAGCCGCTCGTACGCGATCAGCAGCTCCTCGGCGGCCGACGCGAAGCGCTTGCCCAGCGTGGTGGCCTGCGCGGCGACGTTGTGCGAACGGCCGGTCAGCACCAGGCCGGAGTGCTCGTGGGCGAGCCGGGCCAGCCGGGCCAGCGTGGCGACGACCCGGTCCCGGACCAGCTCCAGCGAGGCACGCACCTGGAGCTGCTCGACGTTCTCGGTGAGGTCCCGGGAGGTCATCCCCTTGTGCACGTGCTCGTGCCCGGCGAGCGCGCTGAACTCCTCGATCCGGGCCTTCACGTCGTGCCGGGTGACCCGCTCGCGCTCGGCGATCGAGGCCAGGTCGACGTCGTCCAGCACCCGCTCGTACGCCTCGACGACCCCGTCGGGGACGGCCACGCCGAGGTCCCGCTGGGCGCGGAGGACGGCGAGCCAGAGCCGCCGCTCCATCCGCACCTTCTCCTCGGGCGACCAGAGGGCGACCAGTTCGGGCGAGGCGTACCGGTGGGCGAGCACGTTCGGGATCGTCGTCACGTACCTCATTCTCCCGCACGCCGCGCTGGTCACCCCAGCCAGGCCACCACGGCTCACACCCTGGGCACGTCGTGCACCGGGGCGCTCACCACGATGGTCTTGGTCTGCTTGCCGTGGGAGTTGCGCACGGTCAGCGTGTACGTGTGCTTCTGGATATCGCCCTCCCCACCCGAGCAGGGGAAGTTCAGGACCTCGCTGCCGGCCGGCGGGTAGTCGTCGGCGTAGATGCCGGGGCCGTCGATCGAGAGGGCGACGGAGTCGACGTTGCTGGCCTTCCACTCCACGAGGACCGGGCTCCCGGCGATCGGGTTGACGCTGGTCCCGGCCGGACAGGACGGCTTGTCGGCGACCCGGAAGTAGGCGATGGCGGGCGCGTTCGACGTCGACTTCGTGCCGGACTCGCCACCGCTGCTGCCGGTGCCGCCGCCCTTCGCGCCGCCCCCGGTCGACCCGCCGCCCGTTGACCCGCCGCCCTTCGCGCCGGTGCTGGCCGACGCGCCGGAGCCGGGACCGTTGTCGCCGGAGCCGCCGCCGGCGGCGGCCGATCCCGGCGCGGCGGCGGGGGCCTCGGTCACCGTGGTCGACGCGGTGGACTCCGTGGACGTCGTGGCGGTGGACGTGCAGCCGCTGGCCGCGAGCCCGGCGGCCAGAACAACGACGGCAGCGGGGCGGAGCAGAGCTCGACCGGGCATGACCACTCCTAGAGGAGGCACCGCCACCGGGACGTCCGGGCGGGCTGACACCCACGGTAGGTAGCCCCGACAACGCCGACTGACCTGCGCGAACGCCCCCGCGGGAAGGAGGGCGGGAGCCGGCGACCGGGGCCGGCTCAGTAGGGTGCGGGGCGGCCGGTCAGGGCGGCGTACAGGCCGGCGGCAGCCGCCTGCTCGGAGTCGTACGCCTGGCGGACGTCGTGCACGCCGCGTTCGTACAGGCCGATCTCCCAGCCCCCGTCGGGCGAGCGGCGCAGGAACCAGAAGTCGGGCGGGACCGGCACGTGCTCGTGCACGTCCTCGATCTCGAAGGCGTTCGGCGACAGCCCCGCCGCCAGCAGGGCGCCGCGCACCTCGTACCGGTCCACACCCGGCCTCCCTTCCGCGTCGCCCGTCAGCAGACGGCCGGAGCGTAGCCGCGCTGGAGCGGAAGGGCGCAGGCCCCCGCCGTCAGGTCCTCCTCGACCAGGTACCCGTGCTGGAGCAGCCATGTGATGCTCAGGGTCGCCCCGGCCTGCGGCAGGTACCCCGGGTTGAGCTGGAACTGGGTGCCCAGGCCGGACTGGGCGAACCAGGGCGCGATCGGCCCGGAGTCGACCGCGAACGGCCTGACCACGCAGTAGACGTGGTAGTTGGCCAGCGGGGCGCCGGCCGGTGTGTTGAGGTTCGACGGCGGCAGTGACCGGGCGCCGAACGGCGTGCCGAGCGGGGCGAGGAACGCGCCGCCCGGGAAGCCGAAGCGGTCGAGCCGGTACCCGGGCAGCAGGGTCTGCTGGTTCTTGATCGGACCGTCGGGGCCGAGGACGAAGCCGCTCGCGGGCGGGTAGACGTACCCGGTCCCGGTGGCGTTGCCGAACTGCCGGAGGAACTCGGTCCCGGTGCGGCCGCCGAAGCGCTGGTAGCCGGCCAGCAGCGGGCCGACCGGCGGCGCGCCGGGCAGCACGGCGGGGCCGAGCAGCGGGTTGTCGTCGAAGTGGGCCGTGGTGGGCGGCGCGTTCGGCGGGTTGCCTGGGCGGCACAGGCCCTGCGCCGGCTGCGGCTGGCCGGCGTCGGCCCGGAGCCCGCCCGCCTGGCGGGACGCCGACGCGCCGGCCTGATCGGTGGCGTTCGGGGCCGCGGCTTGCGCGGCCGTGGGTGCCAGCGCCAGGGCCGCCCCGGAAAGGGCGGCCAACGCCCAACGAGGAATCTTCATTACGAACCTCCAGAATTCGGACAGCGAGCTGTCCTCATCTTCAGGAGGTCGTGCACTAGATGTAGGCTTTAGTCCGCTTTACCACCGGGACGGCTGACCGCTCCGAGCGCACGGCACCCCACCGGCCGGCGCGGCCGGTGGGGTCGAATCCGCCTTCAGCGCTCCAGGATCGCCGTCACGCCCTGGCCGCCCGCCGCACAGATCGAGATCAACCCGCGCCCGGAGCCGGACTCCGCGAGCAGCTTGGCCAGGGTGGCCACGATCCGCCCGCCGGTGGCGGCGAACGGGTGCCCGGCGGCCAACGACGAGCCGTTGACGTTGAGCCGGTTCCGGTCGATCGCGCCGAGCGGGCCGTCCAGGCCCAGCCGGTCCTTGCAGAACTCCGGCGACTCCCAGGCGGCCAGGGTGGCCAGCACCTGGGAGGCGAACGCCTCGTGGATCTCGTAGTGGTCGAAGTCCTGCAACGTCAGCCCGGCCCGGTCCAGCATCCGGGGCACGGCGTACGCGGGGGCCATCAGCAGCCCCTCGTCGCCGTGCACGAAGTCCACCGCGGCCGTCTCGAACCAGCTGAACCAGGCGAGTACCGGGAGGCTGTGCTCGCGCGCCCACTCCTCGGACGCGAGCAGCACCGTCGACGCTCCGTCGGTCAGCGGCGAGGAGTTGCCGGCGGTCATGGTGGCCCGGTCGGCGTCCGGGCCCCGGTGCCCGAACACCGGCTTCAGCGAGCCGAGCTTCTCCAGGCTGGTGTCCGGGCGCAGGTTCTGGTCCCGGGTCAGCCCGAGGTACGGGGTCATCAGGTCGTCGAAGAACCCCCGCTCGTACGCGGCGGCGAGGCGCTGGTGGGAGCGCAGCGCCAGCTCGTCCTGGGCCTGCCGGTCGACGTTCCAGCGCAGGGCGGTGCGGGCGGCGTGCTCGCCCATCGACAGCCCGGTGCGGGGCTCGGCGTTGCGGGGGATCTCCGGCCGGAACGGCTGGAGCGGGCGCAGCTTCGCCGCGATCCTCAGCCGCTCGCCGAGGGTCCGGGCGGAGTTGAGCCGGAGCAGGGTGCGGCGCATCTCCTCGTTGACCGCGAGCGGCGCGTCGGAGGTGGTGTCCACGCCACCGGCGATGCCGACGTCGAGCTGCCCGAGGGCGATCTTGTTGGCGACCAGGATCACCGCCTCCAGGCCGGTGCCGCAGGCCTGCTGGATGTCGTACGCCGGGGTGCGCGGGTCGAGGCGGGAGCCGAGCACCACCTCGCGGGTCAGGTTGAAGTCCTTCGAGTGCTTCAGCACCGCCCCCGCGACGACCTCGCCGGCCCGCTGCCCGGCCAGCCCGAACCGGGCCACCAGGCCGTCCAGCGCCGCGCCGAGCAGGTCCGCGTTGGACGCGCTCGCGTACCGGGAGTTGGACCGGGCGAAGGGGATGCGGTTGCCGCCGATGACCGCGACCCGCCGGATGCTCTGCACGATCCCGCCTCCAATTCAGGACTTGCCCACAACCTACTGGCCAGTAGGCTACGCCTATGACCGACAGGTACGCGAGCTTCGTCCGATCGGGTGCCGGCCGCGCGCTGGTCAAGCGCCTCGGGCTGCCCGACCCGCCACGACTGCGCCGGCACACCCCCGGCGACCCGCTGGTCCCCGGGCCGGTGCTGCTCGGCGCGGCAACCGGCGGCCGGCTCGCCGAGCCGGTCGGCAGGGTCCTGACCGCCGCCGGGGTCGCCCTGGCCGACCCGGCCGCCGCGCCCGGCCCGGAGCGGCGGCACGCCGCCCTGGTGTACGACGCCACCGGCATCACCGACTCCACCGGCCTGCGCCAGCTCCACGACTTCTTCCACCCGCAGGCCCGCTCGGTGCTGCCCAGCGGCCGGGTGATCGTGCTGGGCACCCCGCCGCAGGAGTGCGGCTCCCCCCGGGAGGCGACCGCCCAGCGCGCCCTCGAAGGGCTGACCCGCAGCATCGGCAAGGAGTTCGGGCGGGGCGTGACCGCCCAGCTCGTCCACGTCACCCCGGCCGGGGACGCGGGCACGGACACCGGCCTGGAGGCCACCCTGCGGTTCCTGCTCTCCGGCCGGTCCGCGTACGTCTCCGGGCAGGTGATCCGGGTCGGCGCGGGCCAGGCCGAGCCGCCGGCCGACTGGGATCGACCGTTGGACGGCCAGGTCGTCCTGGTCACCGGGGCGGCCCGGGGCATCGGCGCGGCGCTGGCCCGGGTGCTGGCCCGCGACGGGGCGAAGGTGGTCGCGCTGGACGTCCCGGCCGCCGGGGACGAGCTGGCCGCCGTGGCCAACGAGATCGGCGGCACCGCCGTGCAGCTCGACCTGACCGCCCCGGACGCCCCGACCCGGCTCGCCGACCACCTGGCCGGCCGGCACGGACGCGTCGACGTGGTGGTGCACAACGCCGGCATCACCCGGGACAAGACCCTGGGCCGGATGGACGCCGACCGGTGGGACCAGGTGCTCGACGTGAACCTCTCCAGCCAGGAGCGGATCAACGACGTGCTGCTGGAGCGCGGGCTCGTACCGGCCGGCGGGCGGATCGTCTCGGTCTCCTCGATCGCCGGGATCGCCGGCAACCGGGGGCAGACCAACTACGCCACCTCCAAGGCCGGGGTGATCGGCTTGGTGCAGTCGCTCGCCCCGGTGCTGCGCGAGCGCGGGATCAGCGTGAACGCGGTCGCCCCCGGCTTCATCGAGACCCGGCTGACCGCCCGCATCCCGCTGGTGATCCGGGAGGCGGGCCGCCGGATGAACAGCATGTCCCAGGGCGGCCTGCCGGTGGACGTGGCCGAGACGATCGGCTGGCTGGCCTGGCCGGCCAGCGGCGCGATCAGCGGCAACATCGTCCGGGTCTGCGGCCAGAGCCTGCTGGGGGCGTGATGACCAGGACGGTCGTGGAGCTGGCCCGGTTGCCGCAGGCCGGCCCGCTGTACCGGCGCGCCCTGCTCGGGGCCCTGCCCGGGGCCGGCCGCCGGCGCGGCGACGCGCTGCCCGGGGTCGAGCTGACCGTCGCCGGGGTCGCCGTCGACCGGGCGCACCTGGCCGACTACGACCGGGTCTGCGGGTTCCGGCTGACCGACCGGCTGCCGGCGACGTACCCGCACGTCATGGGCTTCCCGCTGGCGCTGCGGCTGATGACCGCGCCGGAGTTCCCGATGCCGCTGGTCGGGGTGGTGCACGTGGCCAACCGGATCACCGTGCACCGGCCGGTCGAGGCCGGCGAGACGCTGGACTTCCGGGCGTACGCCGAGGATCTGCGCCCGCACGACCGGGGCCGGCAGGTCGACGTGGTGCTCGTCGGATCGGTCGGCGGGACGGAGGTGTGGCGGGGCGTCTCGACGTACCTCGGCCGGGAGCGCACGGCCGGCGGCGGCGAGCGGCGCGACCGGGGCGGGCGGCCCCCGGCGCCGGCCGCCACCGCGCACTGGCGGGTGCCGCCCCGGGTGGGCACCGACTACGCCCGGGTCTCCGGCGACCACAACCCGATCCACACCTCCCGGCTCGGGGCGCGCCTGTTCGGCTTCCCGCGCCCGATCGCGCACGGGATGTGGAGCAAGGCGCGCTGCCTGGCCGCCCTGGAGAGCCGGCTGCCGGACGCGTACACGGTCGACGTGGCGTTCAAGCTGCCGGTGCCGCTGCCGTCCACGGTGGCCCTCACCGCGACCACCGACGGCGCGTCCTGGACGTTCGCCCTGCACGACGCGCGCGCCGGCCGCCCGCACCTGGCGGGCACCGTCCACTGACCGCCCACCCCTGTCGGAGCCCGGGGGCTTGTCGGTCACTCGTTCGTGGGATAGGTTGTTCTCAGATTGAGTTGTTCTCAGAGTGAGAGAGACGACGTGAACGAGCAGGAGTTCCTTGCCGGCTACGACCCACGGGACTATCCGGCCGTCGCCGTGACCGTGGACGTGGTCGCGCTGACCATTCGCGAGGGCGCGCTGCACCTGCTGCTCGTCCGCCGGGGCGCGCCGCCGTTCGAGGGTCACTGGGCGCTGCCCGGCGGCTTCGTCCGCCCCGAGGAGGACCTGGCCGCCGGCGCACGCCGGGAGCTGGCCGAGGAGACCGGGCTCGGCGGCGAGCGGCTGCGCCGCCTCCACCTGGAGCAGCTCGCCAGCTACGGCGTCCCCGACCGGGATCCCCGGATGCGGGTCGTCTCGGTGGCCCACCTCGCGTTCGCCCCCGACCTGCCGGACCCGGCCGCCGGCAGCGACGCCGACGAGGCGCTCTGGCTGCCGGTCAGCGCGCTGGCCAGCCGGCAGCTCGCCTTCGACCACGCCCGGGTCATCGAGGACGGGTTGGAGCGGGCCCGGTCCAAGCTGGAGTACACCCCGCTGGCCACCCGCTTCCTGGACGCCGAGTTCACCGTCACCGAGCTGCGCGGCGTCTACGAGACGGTCTGGGGGCACCCGCTGCACCCGGGCAACTTCCACCGCAAGGTGCTCTCCGTGCCGGGCTTCGTGGAGAGCACCGGCGCCAGCACCGAGCGCGGTGGCACCCGCGGCGGCCCGCGCGCCAAGCTCTACCGGGCCGGCGACGCCCGGCTGCTGCACCCGGCGCTGCTGCGCCCGGCGCGGGAGGAGACGGTGCGATGAGGACCGACGAGGCCATCCGGCTGGTCGCGGCGGCCCGCACCGACGCCGACCTGTTCGGCGCCGACGCGTCGGCGCACCGGTACCGCGAGCTGGTCGCGGCCCTGCACCCCGACCGGCTGGGCGCGCTCGACGAGGCGGTACGCGCCGAGGCCACCGACGCGTTCGTCCGGGTCACCACCCGCTGGCGGGCCAACCAGGTGATCGTCCTCGGGGCGTACCGGCTCGGCCCGCTCGCCCACACCGGCGACCTGGCCGACCTGTACGACGTCGGCGCGAACCGGCTGCTCAAGTTGCCCCGCGACCCCACCGACAACGACCTGATGGACCGCGAGGCGCACGCCCTGCGCACCGTCGAGGAGCGGGGCGACCCGCGCTACCTGCCCTACGTGCCCCGGCTCGTCGACTCCTTCCGGCACCGGGACGCGGCGACCGGCGCCCAGCGGCGGATCAGCGTGCTGGCCACCGCGCCCGGGCTGCACAGCCTGGACGAGGTCCGCCGGGCGTACCCGGACGGGCTGGACGCCCGGGACGCGGCCTGGATGTGGCGGCGGCTGCTGGTCGCCCTCGGCCTGGCCCACCGGGCCGGCGTGGTGCACGGCGCGGTGCTGCCCCGGCACGTGCTGATCGAGCCGGACGGGCACGGCGTGGTGCTCGTGGACTGGTGCTTCTCGGTGGTCGGCGAGGGCACGGTCCCGGCGCTGGTGCCCGGCCACGAGGACTGGTACCCGCCCGAGGTCGCCGCGAAGCGGCCCTGCGGGCCGGGCACCGACCTGGCGATGGCCGCCCGCTGCATGACCTGGCTGATGGGCGACCGGGCCCCGCGCGAGCTGCGCGACTTCGCCGACGGCTGCCGCCGACCGGCCCTGAACTCCCGGCCCGACGACGCCTGGCGGCTGCTCGGCGAGCTGGACGAGGTGCTGGAGCGGCTCTACGGGCCGCGCACCTTCCGACCCTTCACCCTCAATCCCTAGGGAGGCTGCCATGGGCAGTGGAATGTGGTCCACCGACGTGTACGACGCCGCCGACCGGTACCGCCGGGCCACCGGCAAGAGCACGTTCTCCTACAGCGACAGCGGGGCGCGCACCGTGCACCCGGCCCTCGACCCGCGCGGCGCGGTACGGGAGAGCCGCGACTCGGCCGAGCACCCGCAGTCGACGGCCATCTCGGTGCTGTTCGACGTGACCGGCTCGATGGGAAACGTGCCCCGCACCCTCCAGACCAAGCTGCCGCAGCTACTCGGGCTGCTGCTGCGCCAGGGGTACGCCCGCGACCCGCAGATCATGTTCGGCGCGATCGGCGACGCCACCTGCGACCGGGTGCCGTTGCAGGTCGGGCAGTTCGAGTCGGACAACCGGATGGACGACGACCTCGGCCGGATCGTGCTGGAGGGCGGCGGTGGCGGCCAGATGACGGAGTCCTACGAGCTGGCCATGTACTACATGGCCCGGCACACGGTCACCGACTGCTGGGAGAAACGGGGCCGGCGCGGCTACCTGTTCGTCATCGGCGACGAGCTGGCCTACCCCAGGGTGGACCGGCGGCAGGTCAGCCGCCTGATCGGCGACGACCTGGGCGAGGACGTGCCGCTGCGGCAGATCGTCGACGAGGTGACCCGCCGCTGGGACACGTACTACCTGCTCCCCGCCAGCAGCCACTACGCCGGCAACGCCAAGGTGCTGGACTTCTGGCGCGACCTGCTCGGGCAGAACGCCGTCGTGCTGGACGACCTGGACGCCGTCTGCGAGACCATCGCGCTGACCGTCGGCCTCGGCGAGCAGGCCGTCGACCTGGACCAGGGCCTGGCGGACCTGAAGCGGGCCGGCTCGACGGCCACCGGCACCGTGTCGAAGGCGCTGGCCCGACTCGGCGGCGGCCCGCGGGACCAGGTGTGTGCGCTGCCGGCCCCGTCGGCGCCGCCGGCGACCAGGGGGGTCACCCGGCTGTGAACCACGTGACGGTGGTCGACCTCGGCTACGGCGACGCCGGCAAGGGCACCGTCGTGGACTGGCTCTGCGCGACCCGGCCGGTCCACACGGTGGTCCGCTTCAACGGGGGCGCGCAGGCGGCGCACAACGTCGTCCTGAGCGACGGGCGGCACCACACGTTCGCGCAGTTCGGGGCGGGAACGTTCCGCCCCGGGGTGCGGACCCACCTGGCGCGGCACGTGGTGGTGGACCCGCTGGCCCTGGCCGCCGAGGCCGACCACCTCGCCTCGGTGGGGGTGCCCGACGCGCTCGACCGGCTCACGGTCGACGGGGAGGCGCTGCTGGCGACCCCGTACCACCGGGCCGCCAACCGGGCCCGGGAGCTGGCCCGGGGAGCCGACCGGCACGGCTCCTGCGGGCTGGGGGTGGGCGAGGCCGTCGCGTACGGTCTCGCCCACCCCGACGAGGCACCACGGGTGGCGGACTGCCGCAATCCTGCGGTGCTGCGCCGCCGGCTCGCCGCGCTGCGGGACCGGCTGACCGCCGAACTCGGCCCGCTGGACGCTCCGCCGGTGGCGGACTGCCTGCCCGCGTTCATCGGGTTCGCCGGCCGGGTGGCGATCGTCGACCGGGCGTACCTGGCCGGGGTGCTGCGCGCCGGGACCTGCGTCTTCGAGGGGGCGCAGGGGGTGTTGCTCGACGAGTGGCACGGCTTCCACCCGTACACGACGTGGAGCACCACCACGTTCGCCAACGCCGAGGCCCTGCTCGCCGAGGCGGGGCTGGCCGGGCGGGCCGAACGGCTGGGCGTGCTGCGGATCGCCACCACCCGGCACGGCCCCGGGCCGCTGGTCACCGAGGACCCGGCGCTGCCGCTGGCCGACCCGCACAACCCGACCAACCCGTGGCAGGGGCGGTTCCGGTTCGGCCACTTCGACGCGGTCGCCCACCGGTACGCGCTGGAGGTGGCCGGCGGGGTCGACGGCCTCGCGCTCACCCACCTCGACCTGGCCGACCGGGGGCTGCGGACATGCCGGCGCTACGACAGCGTCGACCGGCTGGACCCCGGGCCGCCCGGCGACTTGGACCGGCAGGCCGCGCTCACCGCCCGCCTGCTGGCGGCCCGCCCGGTGTACGACGACGGCCCACCGGCCGACTGGCCCTCGGCGGTGGAGGAGGCGCTGGGCACCCCGGTGGTGCTGACCTCCCGCTCGCCCACCGCCGAGGGCAAGGCGGCCCGGACGGGCACCCTGTTGGCGCCCGCCGGCTAGGCCGGGTCGCCGCCCAGGTAGGTGAGCATGGCCTCCCGGCTGCGCGGCAGCCCGTACTCGCAGACGAGCATGCTGAAGTTGCCGAACGTCCGGCCGTTGATCTGCCAGGGCTCGGGCGAGCGGGCCAGCACCTCCACGAGCCGGCGCTGGCGCGGGGCCAGCGCGGCGGGGGGCACCCCCTCGGACAACCGGCCGTCCGGGAACGCGAGGCGCAGCGCCTCGGTGGCCACCGGCAGGGCCGCGGAGCCGGTGACGGTGGGCAGCCGGCCGAGCAGCGCGTCGAACGCCCGGTCCGTGTGCCGGGGGTCCACCAGGCGCAGGGACAGCCCGGCGTACCCGGCCAGGTCGCCGTCGTGGAACGGCACCCCGACTCCGTCGCCCGTCGGTCGACGTCGCGACCCGTCGGGCGAGGCGGCCACCCAGGCCAGCAGCTCGTCCACCGTCGCCTGGTCGGTCTCCGCGCCGAGCACCCGGGCCCGGCCGACCGCTGCGGCCCAGCGGACCACCGGGCGCGGGTCGGCCAGCAACCCGGCGTCCGGCGCGCTGCCCAGCAGCCCGGACGCCACCACGGCGGTGGCCACCTCGTCGGCGTCCGACGCGGCGTCGCGGACCGCGGCCAGCGCGGCCACGCTGCCGGCCGCGTCCTCCGGGAACCAGGCGAGGGCGTAGGCCGCCCCGACCCGCACCCCCGGTTCCGGTCGGGTGAGCAGGCTCCGCAGCAGGGGCACCCCGGCCCGCGCCGCGTCGTACGCGGCCAGCTCGATGTACCCCCACAGCCGCCCCTGATCCTCCGCGCTCAGCGACTCGACGTACTCGTACTCGACATACTCCTTCTTCTCGTCGTCCTCGTCGTCCTCGTCGTCGTCCTCGTCGCACGGGGGCGGCTTGGCGGCGAGCAGCTCCCGCCCACCGTCGGCGGCCCGGCGGAACTCCGCCACCGGGAAGCCCTCGGGCAGCCACCTCTCGTCGTAGCCGATCGCGAGCGCCGTGATCAGGTAGAGCCCCAGCTCCGGGTCCGGCGTGGCCGGGTCGCCGGCCAGTTCGAGCAGGAACGGCAGCGCGTACGCCGAGGCCTCGTGCCGGGAGCCCTGGTGGAAGATGTTGGCGTACAGCGCGCCGATGGCCGTCTGCCGCTCCTGCGGGTCGGGCGAGCGCAGGGCGCGAAGCTGGCCGGGCACGTCGCCGGCCGAGCCGTAGGCGTGGCCGAGCCGCCGCCAGTCGATCTGGTCCAGTCCGTCAAGCACGGCCACATCCTCGTGCACCCCACCGACAGTCCCGTGCCGGCCTCACTCCTCCGGCGGGCGCCAGGTGACCCCGCGCAGGAGTTGGTCGGCACCGAGCCAGGCGACGTTCATCATCCGGGTGGCGGTCTTCTCCGGGTCCGCCCCGGGGTGGTCGGCGAGCCAGTCGGCCAGCGACTCGCTCGCGCCGACCAGGGCGTACGCGACGACCTCCAGGTCGGTGCCGCTCACCTCGCGCCCCCGGGCGCGCAGCGCGTGGTCGAGCATCCCGGCGACCACCTCGACGAGCCGGGACCGCATGGCGGCCAGTTCCCCGGCGAACGGCTGCGAGCCCCGGGCCTGCCGGTAGAGCACCGCCCAGCCGTCCCGGTGCGCCCCGACGAAGCCGAAGAACGCCCGCAGCCCGCGCCAGAGCCGCTCGTCGGCGTCCAGATCGGGGGCGGCGGCCCCGGCGATGGCCTCCGTCATCCGGGTGCCCTCGCGGTGCAGGCAGGCGACGAAGAGCTCCTCCTTGGTGCCGAGGTACGCGTAGACCATGGGCTTGGAGATGCCCGCGACCTCGGCGATCTCGTCCATGCTGGCCGCGTGGAAACCGCGCCGGGAGAAGACCCGGACGGCCGCGTCGAGCATCTGCTGCTCGCGTACGGCCCGGGGCAGGCGCTTGAAGGTGGGGGTGCTGGACACCTTGCGAGCATACCTACTCATGCGTAGGGTTACGCTTGAGTAACCACAGTCGCCGCCCGAGAGGTGCATCTCCCATGACCGACTTCGACCCGGCCAACTTCGCCAACTACGGCCCGAAGGAGTTCGCCCAGCTGGTCAAGTCCACCCCCGACGACAAGATCGCCGAGGTGATGTCCGGCGACCTGCGCGGCAAGGTCCTGAGCGAGGTCTTCGGCCGGATGCCCTCGCTGTTCCGCGCCGACCGGGCCGGGGCCACCAACGCGGTGATCCACTGGAACATCACCGGCCGCCCCGACGGTGGCACCGACACGTACGAGATCGCCATCGCCGACGGCGCCTGCACGGTCAACGAGCCCCCGCAGCACGACCCGAAGCTGAGCCTCACCATGGGCCCGGTCGAGTTCCTGAAGATCGTCTCCGGCGGGGCCAACCCGGTCATGATGTTCATGACGGGCAAGCTGAAGGCCAAGGGCGACCTGGGCCTGGCCGCCAACATCGCCAACCTGTTCGACATCCCCAAGGCCTGACATGGCCGAGTTCTCGCTCGACCTGAACGAGGAACAGCGGGACCTGCGGGACTGGGTGCACGGCTTCGCCGCCGAGGTCGTGCGCCCGGCCGCCGCCGAGTGGGACGCCCGGGAGGAGACTCCCTGGCCCGTCATCCAGGAGGCGGCGAAGGTCGGCCTCTACGGCTTCGAGTTCCTCGCCACCTGTTGGGCCGACCCCACCGGCCTGTCCCTGCCGATCGCCAGCGAGGAGCTCTTCTGGGGCGACGCCGGCATCGGCCTGGGCATCTTCGGCACCTCGCTCGCGGTGGCCGCCATCTACGGCGCGGGCACCCCCGACCAGCTCGTCGAGTGGGTCCCGCAGTGCTTCGGCGACGTGGACTCACCCGCCGTCGCGGCGTTCTGCACCACGGAGCCGGAGGCCGGCTCCGACGTCGGCGCGATGCGCACCCGGGCCGGCTACGACGAGGCCACCGACGAGTGGGTGCTGCGCGGGCAGAAGGCGTACGCCACCAACGGCGGGATCGCCGGGGTGCACGTGGTCACCGCCTCGATCGACCCGGAACTCGGCTCGCGCGGCCAGGCCGCGTTCGTCGTACCGCCGGGGACCGCCGGGTTGAGCGCCACCCGGAAGCTGCGCAAGCTGGGGCTGCGCGCCTCGCACACGGCGGACGTCTTCCTCGACGACGTCCGGGTGCCGGGCCGCTGCCTGCTCGGCGGCCGGGAGGCCCTGCTGGAGCGGCTCGACCGGGCCCGCTCCGGCCAGCGCGCCTCCGGCCAGGCCGCGATGCGCACCTTCGAGCTGTCCCGGCCCACCGTCGGCGCGCAGGCGCTCGGCGTGGCCCGGGCCGCCTACGAGTACGCCCTCGACTACGCGAAGGACCGGGTCCAGTTCGGCCGGCCGATCATCGAGAACCAGGCCGTCGCGTTCGCGCTGGCCGACATGAGGATGGAGATCGACGCGGCCCGGCTGCTGGTCTGGCGGGCGTCCTGGATGGGCCGCAACAACCGCCCGTTCACCGCCGGCGAGGGCTCGATGTCGAAGCTCAAGGCCGGCGAGGTGGCCGTGTCGGTCACCGAGAAGGCGGTCCAGTTGCTCGGTGGGGCCGGCTTCCTGCGGGACCACCCGGTCGAGCGCTGGTACCGGGACGCGAAGATCTACACCATCTTCGAGGGCACCTCCGAGATCCAGCGGCTGGTCATCTCCCGGGCCATCTCCGGCGTACACGTCCGCTGACCTGTGGCCCAGCACCCTCGCACCACCACGCGCGACCACCGCGTCGGCCTCTCCCCACCGAGCGCCGGCGCGGTGGCGACCGGCACCGGAGGGGCCCGCGAGCCGGGCGTGGCCGGCCCCCAGGACGACGCTGGCGACCCGACCAGCCACGCCCGGCGAGGAGCCCCCGGTGGGCCCTTACGCACCGCCGAAGGAGGCCGCGCATGGACCTGCCGTTCGTCGTCGCCACGCTGACCCGGCGCGGGCTGCTCACCCCGGGCCGGCCGATCCGGGTCGCCTCCCAGCTCAGCGCGCTGCGCAGGTGGGGCTGGGGCCTCGCCGGTGAGCTGCGCCAGGCCGCCGCCCGGGACCCGGGCCGCACCGCCGTCGTCGACGAGTTGGGCGCCGAGCTGACGTACCGGGACCTGCTGGACCGGGCCGAACGGCTGGCCAAGTCGCTGCGCGGCGCGCTCGGCGTCCAGGTCGGGGACCGGATCGGGCTGCTCTGCCGCAACCACCACGGGCTGATCGAGGCCATGGTGGCCACCACCCTGCTCGGCGCGGACGCGGTGCTGGTCAACTCCGGGCTCTCCGCCGCGCAGCTCGCCGCCGTGGCCGAGGAGCAGGCGCTCAGGGTCCTGGTGCACGACGCCGAGTTCGCCGACCGGCTCCCCGGCCTCCCCGCCGGGCTGCACCGGGTCGACGAGGCCCGGCTGGAGGACCTGGTCGCGGGCGGGCCGCCCGGCGACCTCCGGCCGCCGCCGCGCGACGGCCGGACCGTCGTGCTCACCTCCGGCACCACCGGCGCGCCCAAGGGTGCCCGCCGGCCCACCCCGCACGGCTTCGGCCCGCTGGTGTCCATCATCGACCGCATCCCGCTGCACGTCCGGGACACCGTGCTGATCGCCGCGCCGCTGTTCCACACCTGGGGGTACGCCGCCCTCCAGGTCTGCTTCGCCCTGCGGGCGACCATCGTGCTGCACCGCCGCTTCGACCCGGCCGCCACGCTGGACGCGCTGGCGGCGCGGCGCTGCGACGCCATGTTCGCCGTCCCGGTGATGGTGCAGCGGCTGATGGAGGTTCCGCCGCCCGACCGGAGGCCGCCGCTGAAGGTGGTCGCCGTCAGCGGATCCGCGCTGCCCGGCGGGCTGACCACGAGGTTCATGGACGCCTACGGCGAGGTCCTCTACAACCTGTACGGCTCCACCGAGGTCTCCTGGGCGTCCATCGCGGGCCCCGCCGACCTGCGCCGGGCACCCACCACCGCCGGCCGGCCGCCGCACGGCACCCGGCTGCGGATCCTCGACGAGGAGGGTCGACCGCTCCCCGACGGCCGGGTCGGCCGGATCTTCGTGGGCAACGAGATGCTGTTCGAGGGCTACACCTCGGGGGCGGGCCGGGAGAGCCGGGACGGCCTGCTGGACACCGGGGACCTCGGCCGGGTCGACGCTGACGGGCTGCTCTTCGTCGACGGGCGGGCCGACGACATGATCGTCTCCGGCGGGGAGAACGTCTTCCCGTCCGAGGTGGAGGACCTGATCGCCCGGCTCCCCCAGGTCCGGGAGGTGGCCGTGATCGGCGTGCCGGACCCCGAGTACGGCCAGCGACTCGCCGCGTTCCTCGCCCTGCGTCCCGGCGAGACGCTGGACCCGGAGGCGGTCCGCGAGTACGTCCGGCACTACCTGGCCCGGTTCTCCGTACCCCGGGACGTGGTCTTCGTGAAGTACCTGCCGCGCAACGCCACCGGCAAGGTGCTGAGCCGCGAGCTGCGCCGCTACTACGGCTGACGGGCCGTCCCGGCACGGCTGAGGGGTTCCCCGCCGACCGGGCACACCAGGGTCTCTCCCGAGCCGCCGACCGGGGTGTGCCGGGGGACTCTCCCGGATGCCCCCGGGCTCCCCCGACGGGCAGGCTCGACGGCATGAAGATCATGAATCGCCGGACCGTCCTCGTCGCCACGTCGCTCGGCGCCCTGCTGACCATCACCGCCCCCGGCGCGGTCACCGCCGCTCCGCGCACCCCCGACGCCGGGGCTGCCGGCTCCGGGGCGGCCTCGACGGCGGCGCTCGGCCGGGGCGGCGCCGACTGCCGGCCCGGCACCCTCGACCCCGGCCCCCTCCGGGCGGCGATCGCCGGCCTACCCGGCGCCGACGCGACCAGCGCCCAGGTGCGGATCACCACCCCGGAGGGCTGCTGGACGGACGCCACCGGAGTACGGGACCTGCGCACCCAGGCCCCGGTGCCGCCGCACGCGCGGTTCCGGGTGGGCAGCGTCAGCAAGGTCTTCACCGCCGCGTTGGTGCTGCGACTCGCCAGCGAGGGGCGGGTCGACCTCGACGGGTCGGTGCAGGGGTACCTGCCCGGCCTGCTGCCCGCCGACTACCCGACCGTGACCGTCCGCCAGTTGCTCGACCACACCAGCGGCATCCCCAGCCCGGCCGTGCCGGGCGACGTCGAGTGGCAGCTCGCCCACCGGTACGACCGGTGGACCCCGGAGCAGATCGTCCAACTCGGGCTGGACAACCGCCGGGAGTTCGAGCCCGGGGAGAAGCAGCGCTACACCAACATGGGCTACATCGTCGCCGGCCTGCTGATCGAGAAGGTCACCGGCCACTCGTACGCGGCAGAGCTGGACCGGCGGATCGCCCGGCCGCTCGGCCTGCGGGACACCTACGCGCCGGGCGACGACCCGCGCATCCACGGCCCGCACGCGCACGGCTACCAGGCCGTGGTCCGCGGCGGGGCGACCGAGCTGGTGGATGCGACCACCTGGAGCCAGACCTTCACCCCGGCCTCCGGGGACGTCATCTCCAGCCTGGCCGACCTGGACACCTTCACGACGGCGCTGTTCGCCGGCCGAGTGGTGCCGGAGCCGCAGCTCACCGAGATGTTCACCCTGCCGCCGGTGGACGATGCGGAGGGCGGGCCGGCCCGGTACAGCGCCGGGCTTACCGCCCTGGCGCTGCCGAGCGGCGAGACCCTGTGGGCCAAGACCGGCTCCCGGTTCGGCTACCTGGCCGCGGTGGCCTCGACGCGCGACGGCCGGTTCCGGGTGGAGTACTCGATCACCGCGACGGACGCCAAGGGCGAGGAGTTGAGCGTCACCGCCCAGGCCGTCATCGCCGCCGCCCTCGGCCTGGCCTGACCGCCGGGCCGAGCCGGCCGCCGCGAACGCCGGCCACCCTGCCGCGCGCGGCCCCGCGCGTTCGGGGCGGCGTCCGGGTGGCCCAGACACGCCACCAGGAGTGAACGTGACAGCCGGGCCCACAGTGGCCGGTGTCGCCCCTGAGCCGTCCACCCGACGGGAGCGGGGGCAGCCCGATCAGCCGGGGATCGTGATCCGGCCGTCGACCGCCGCGGCGGCGATGTCGGTGCGGTGGTGCGAGTCGGCCAGCCCGATGCCGCCGACCAGCGCGTACGCGGCGTCCCGCGCGGCGGCGAGGGTGGCCCCGGTGGCCGTACCGCAGAGGACCCGGCCGCCCGCGGAGAGCAACGCGCCGTCGGCGGCCCGGCGGGCGGTGCCCGCGTGGATCACGCCCGGACGGTCGGCACCGGTGATCACGTCGCCGGTGCGTGGGGTGCCCGGGTAGTTGTCGGCGGCCACCACCACGGTCACCGCCGCGCCGTCGCGCCAGCGCAGCGGCGGGTGCGCGGCCAGCGTGCCGGTCGCAGCCGCGTGCAGCAGGCCGCCGAGCGGGGTCTCCAGCAGGGCGAGGACGACCTGGGTCTCCGGGTCGCCGAAGCGGGCGTTGAACTCGATCACCCGCGGCCCGTCGGCGGTGATCGCCAGGCCGACGTAGAGCAGGCCGGCGAACGGGGTGCCCCGGCGGCGCATCTCCGCCAGGGTCGGGTGGACGACGTCGGCCATCACCTCGTCGACCAGGCCGGACGGCGCCCAGGGCAGCGGCGCGTACGCCCCCATGCCGCCGGTGTTCGGGCCGGAGTCGCCGTCGCCGACCCGCTTGAAGTCCTGCGCGGGCAGCAGCGGCACCGCCGCCTCGCCGTCGGTGACCACGAAGAGGGAGACCTCGGGGCCGGCCAGGTACTCCTCGACGACGACCCGGCCGCACTCCTGCGCGTGCCGCAGCGCGGCGGCCCGGTCGTCGGTGACGACGACCCCCTTGCCGGCGGCCAGCCCGTCGTTCTTCACCACGTACGGCGCGCCGAACTCGTCCAGCGCGGCGGCGGTGGACGCCTCGTCGGCGCAGGTGTACGCCCGCGCGGTCGGCACGCCGGCGGCGGTCATCACGTCCTTGGCGAACGTCTTCGAGCCCTCCAGCCGGGCGGCCTCGGCGGACGGCCCGAACGCGGCGACGCCCTTGGCGCGCACGGCGTCGGCGACCCCGGCGACCAGCGGCGCCTCGGGCCCGATCACCACCAGGTCGGCCCGGGTCTCCACAGCCAACGCGGCGACCGCGGCGGGATCGGCAACGTCCACCGCCCGCACCCCGGCCACCCCGGCGATCCCGGGATTACCGGGCGCCGCGATCAGATCCTCGACGTCCGGATCCGCGCAGAGCCCGAGCGCAAGCGCATGCTCCCGCCCCCCACCACCCAAAAGAAGTACCCGCACGACCCGGAATCCTACCCACCCCCGCTCCCCCACCCGTTGATCATGAAGTTGTTGTCGGCCGCCTGGCGTGTCGCGGGCAACAACTTCATGATCAACGGAGGTGGGCGGCCCTGAGTGCCTGGCGGACGGCCCAGGGGATGTAGTCGGGGCGCAGGGTGTCCGACCAGGTGAAACGCAGGACCCGCCAGCCCGCGTTGACCAGTCGGTTCTGGCGTCGACGGTCGGCGTAGACCGCCTGCGGACCGCTGTGCGGCTCCCGCCCGTCAGCCTCGGCGATCAGACGCGCGGCACGCCAACCGAGGTCACCGATGCCGAGCAGGTAACCGTCGGCGTCACGCACCTCCAACTGGAGCACCTCGGGCGGCACCCCGCCGTCGACGCAGCGCAGCCTCGTCCGGGTCTCCAACGGCGACTGCGCCCGACCGTCCGCCTCGGTAAGGTGGAGGCGGGCCGAGACCGCTCCCCGCCTCCCCCGGATCATGGACGGGATCAGGCGCAATTCCTCGGGCCCGAGGAGCCCTCGGTTCAGCGCGGAGTCGAGCAGGGACACAGCGGCGTAGCGGTGCTCACGAAGGATGAGGTCGGAGACGGTACGCAGGGGCCCGGTCGCCGCGACCCCCCCGACCGATCCGAGCTGACCCGGCGCGATCACCAACTGGTGGACGACCACCTCGGGATGCGCGGCGCGGGCCGGCCTGGCGACCGCCCCGGGCACGGACAGGTGTATTGCGTCGGACCGGGGCAGCCCCGCGATCCGGTGCAACTCGGCGGCGGTCCCGAGGACGGCGGCTGCGCCCGGGCCGAAGGACGCCACCGCCGCCCTGATCCGGGCCACCCGGGGGACGCCGTCATACAGGTCGGCGTCCACGAGGTAACCGCCTCGCGCGATCGCCCGCCACCGCCCCGAGCGGCACAACCGTTGCACCTCGTGCACGGTGAGACCGGCGGCACGCGCCTGCGCCAACGTCACGACGCCGTCCTGCGCAGCGGCAACCCGCCGCACCACCCCCACCGCATCCACCAAACCAGATTCCCGCCCCCACCCGCCCCCCGAAACCCCCTGTGGAAAACCCCCGCCCCCCTGTGGAAAACCCCCGCCACCCGCCTGCGTTGATCATGAAGCTATTGCCTCGACACGCCGAGATGGCGGGCAATAACTTCATGATCAACGGGGCTGGAGGGGTGGGTGGGAGGGAGGGAGGGAGGGAGGTGGGTGGGTGGGTTAGGGGAGGAGGGGGTGGCGGGTGACGTTTTCTTCGCGGCCTGGGCCCACGCCGACGATGCTGACTCGGGTGCCGCAGATCTCCTCGATGCGGGCGATGTAGCGTCTCGCGTTCTCCGGGAGTTCGGCCTCGGTCCTCGCCTTGGTGATGTCCTCCCACCAGCCGTCGAGCTCCTCGTAGATCGGAGTCGCGTGGTGGAACTCGGTCTGCGTCATCGGCATGTCGTCGAAGCGCTCGCCGTCGATCTCGTACCCGACGCAGATCGGCACCTTGGGCAGGCCGGTCAGCACGTCCAGCTTGGTGACGACCAGGTCGGTGACGCCGTTGAGGCGGCAGGAGTACCGGGCGACGACGGCGTCGAACCAGCCGCACCGGCGCTCCCGGCCGGTCGTCGTGCCGTACTCGTGGCCGACCTTGCGCAGGTGCTGGCCGTTGTCGTCGAACAGCTCGGTCGGGAACGGGCCGGAGCCCACCCGGGTGGTGTACGCCTTGCTGACCGCGATCACCTTGTTGATCGCCGTCGGCGGGATGCCGGCGCCCACGCACGCCCCGCCCGCAGTCGGGTTCGACGAGGTCACGAAGGGGTACGTGCCGTGGTCCATGTCGAGCATGGTGGCCTGGGCGCCCTCCAGCAGGACCGTCTCGCCCCGGTCGAGGGCGTCCCAGAGCATCACCCGGGTCTCGGCGATGTACGGCTTGAGCCGCTCGGCGTACTCCAGGTACTCCTCGACGGTCGCCTCGACGTCGATCGCCTTGCGGTTGTACACCTTGAACAGGATCTGGTTCTTCTCGCGCAGCGCGAGTTCCAGCTTCTTGCGCAGGATGCCCGGGTCGAGCAGGTCCTGGAGCCGGATGCCCATCCGGGCGACCTTGTCCCCGTAGGCCGGGCCGATGCCCCGGCCGGTGGTGCCGATCCGGGAGCTGCCCAGGTACCGCTCCACCACCCGGTCGAGGGCCCGGTGGTGCGGCATGATCAGGTGCGCGTCGCCGGAGATCCGCAGCCGGGACACGTCCACCCCGCGCTCGGCGAGGCCGTCGATCTCGGTCAGCAGCACCTTCGGGTCGACCACCACACCGTTGCCGATGATGATCATCGCGCTCGGCGAGAGCGCGCCGGACGGCATCAGGTGCAGCGCGTACTTCTGCCCGTCAGGGGTGATCACCGTGTGGCCGGCGTTGTTGCCGCCGGAGTAGCGCACGACGTAGTCGACCCGCTCACCCAGCAGGTCGGTAACCTTGCCCTTGCCCTCGTCGCCCCACTGAGCGCCGATGAGCACGATCGCTGGCATCTTTTCCGCCTCCAGAAGGCTCGGGTGCCAGGTGGCGACCGGTCGGCGAGCCCGGGGTGTCAGGCTAACAAGAGGTCACGGCGGGACCAGCAGGGGTTCGTCGAGAGTCAGGAGGCTCCTTCGTGTACGACGTGGTGCTGCTCACCCTCGGCTCGGAGCGGGACGCTCCCGGCGGGGGCTGCGGCAGCGGCGAAGCCTGCTGCGGCGGTGCCACCGGGGACGCCCCCGAGCGGGCCGAGGAACGGTGCGAGACCCCCCGGGTGCCGGTGCTGGCCTGCGCGGACGCGCTGACCGCCCGGGGCGCCCGGGTGGAGATGGTCACCGCCCGCTCGGACGCGGAGATCGACGAGGTGCTGGCCCGGCTCGACGGCCCACCCCGGCCCGACGGCCTCACCTGGCCCGACCCCGACTCGAAGACCCGCCTGGTCGTCGCCACGGCCAGCGACGGCCAGTTGCGCGCCGTCGTGCGCCGGCTCGTCCGGCGGTACGCCCCACCGCCCAGCCGCCGCCCAGCCGACCTGCCCGGGAACCGTACGGTGCCGGACCTGCCGCCGGTGGGCGTACTCCCGCTCGATCCGGCCCGGGGCGGCGGGCACCGTGACCTGGCGGCGCAGCTCGGGCTGCCGCGCGACCCGGCTGCCGTGGCCGCCGCGGTGCTGGACGGCGCCCCCCGCCGGCTCGACCTGCTGCGCAACGACGGCGGCTCGGTGACGCTGGACGGCGCGCTGCTCGGCGCCGCCGACGACGCCGGCCGGCCGCTGCACTGGCGGGGCCGGGTCGAGGTCGACGACGCCGTGCTCTCGGCGGGCGACGATCCCCTCCTGGCCTGCGCCATCGGCAACGCGGGCGGGTACGCCCGACTCGACGGGCTGCCCCTGCTCACCGCCGGAGACCCGACGGACGGCGTGGTCGAGGTTGCGGTGGCCGTTCCCGTGGTGACCCGCTCGGCGTTGGGCAGGAAGCGGGTGCGGTTCGAGGTACGCCGGGCGCGGGGGCGGGCGGTGGCCGTCATCCCGCGCGACGAGCGGGTGCCCTACCTCGACGACGGGGTCGAGGGGGAGCTGAGCCGGAAGCGGTCGTGGTGGACCGAACCGGGCGCCTGGGCGGTCTGGACGGCCTGACCAACTTCCCCGGCGGTCCGCGGTGGCGACGCCCCGACCCGGGTACGGCCACCGGGCCGGGTACGGCCACCGGGCCGGGTACGGCCACCGGGCCGGGTACGGCCACCGGCACGCTGGGGGTGTCCGGGGAGCGACTCCGGGCGCGGGCGGGGCTGGCGGAGATGCGGGCGGGGGCCGGCGGAGATCGGCGTCGATGGCCGCCGGTTCGGCCCCGGGGCCTATCCTCGGCAGAAGGAATGGGGAGGAACCGTCGTGGACGACAACGCCGACCGGGTCCACGTACCCGGCCAGCAGCCGGCTCCGGAGCGGGACATCGAACCGCTCTGGCCGCCGGAACCGACCGATCCCGGGCCGGCCGACTCCGGCCCCACGTGGGCCGTGGGCACGCCCCACCAGCCGACACCCCAGCAGGCGACACCCCTTCCACCGGTCCCCGGGCCGGGGCCCGCCGCGCAGAGCGCGTACCCGTCGTTGACCGCCTCGCCGGCCGCGCGGCCCGGGACGGGGGAGTGGGACGCGTACCCGCCCGCCGCCGCGCCACAGACGGGCTACCCCGAGGCCGGGCCGCAGGACGGGTACCCCGTGGTTGGACCGCAGGACGGGTACCCGGCTGCTGTCGGGCCACAGGGTGGGCAGGCCGGGTTCGACCAAGGCCACGACCAAGGCCACGACCAAGGCCACGGCCACGGCCGGAGCGTGCCGGGGCCGGACGGATGGGTGGCGGACGGATCGGACGGGTGGCCGCCGGTGCCGTCGGAGACCGCGTGGGCGCCGCCGCCCGTGGGCGGCGTACCGGCCCCACGGGTCGGGCACCCGACGCCCGGGCCGGTGGATCTACACCTGCCCTTCACCCTGGACGAGCCGGCCACCGCGCTCCCGGCCCCGCCCACCGCCCCGACCCCGTCCGGGCGGCCGGTGGACCCGTTCGGGGCGGACGACCCGTCGACACCGCCGACGCCCGCGCCCCCGGTGCCAGTCCCGGTGGCGACAGTCCCACCGGCGGCCGGCCCGACCACCCCCCAGGTGACCGACTCGACGACGGTCGCCGACTCGACGACGGTTCCAGGCCCGGCTACGGGCGGCGGACCGGATACGGGCGGCGGACCGGGGGCGGGCGGGGCTCCCGCCGGCGGTGGGCCGACCGCGCTCACCGGCCCGCCGGCGAGTGGCGGGCCACCGGTGCCGGGCCCGGACGACGACGGGCCGGAGCGGGTGGCCCGGAACGCTGCGGCGGCAGGACCGGCCCGGGCGACCGGGAACGGCACCGGCGAGCGGAACGGAACGACCGGTGGGTCGGTGCCGGAGTCGAACGACGGGGCGCGGGGGGCGGCCGAGTCCCCGTGGGCGCTGCCACCGAGGCGGCCCAGCCCGGGCGGACCGGAGCCGGCCCGGCGACCCGACGGGACGGCGGCGGGCGGGACCGAGGCGGGCGACCGGCCCGGCGGGACGGGGCAGGAAGGCCCGGGGCCGGACGCCGGTGGGCGTACGACCCCCGGTCCGGCGGGAACTGCGGCGCACCCGCCGGGGCCGTTCCCGCCGGTGATGAACCCGCCCGGGCCGCTGCCCCCGACCCCCTATCCGCCAGCCACCGACGGCACGCCGGCCGACCCGTACGCCGCTGGTCCACCGGCAGCCGGCCCGTACGCCGCCCGAGGGTCGGCGGCCGTGCCGGGCCCGCCGGCGGGGTGGGGGTCGGGATCACAGCCCGGCCCGGCGGCCCCGCCGGACCCGGCCCGGCCGGCGCAACCGGGACCGCCCCGGCCCGACCAGCCGCTCGCCGGGCCGGGGCAGCCCGGCCCCGGGCCCCTGGACGCGGGGCAGCCGGGCTGGTACCCCCCGGGCTGGCCGCAGCCCGGCCAGCCGCCGGTGGCCCCGGTGACGCACCCGCCGTACCACGAGGCGGACGGGGTGACCCGGGTGCCGTCCGGGTACCCGGACGCGGGCTGGACGCCGGACTTCGGGACCGCGCCGACCGCCGAGGACTTCGCTCGCCGCCGGCAGGTCCGCCCGGCCGACCCGGTGGCCACGATGGGCGTACGGGCGGTGGTGAACAAGACCGGGCTGATCAAGCTGCCGCCGGGGCGGCACGAGCAGGAGTTGCGCCGCGACATCGAGATGGTGCGCCGCAACTTCGGCGGGCTGCGCCAGGTGACCGTGGTCAACCCGAAGGGCGGCGCGGGCAAGACCGTGGCGATCCTGCTGCTCGCCATGACGTTCGGGCAGAAGCGCGGCGGGTACGTGCTGGCCTGGGACAACAACGAGACCCAGGGCACCCTCGGGATGCGCGCCCAGCAGGACTTCCACTCCCGTACGGTGCGCGACATGTTGCGCGACCTGGGCCAGTTCCAGGGTGCCCACGGGCGGGTCGGCGACCTGTCGCAGTACGTCCGCTCGCAGGGCGAGGGGATGTTCGACGTGCTCGCCTCGGACGAGTCGGCCACCGGCGGGGAGATGCTCACCGCGGCGGCGTTCGCCGAGATCCGGGAGGTGGTCAGCCGGTTCTACAAGCTGATCTTCGTGGACACCGGGAACAATGTCCGGGCGCAGAACTGGCAGGCCGCGATGGACGCCACCGACCAGCTCGTGGTGACCATGTCGGCGCGCAACGACTCGGCGGAGACCGCCGCCCGGATGCTCGACCACCTGGAGCAGAGCGGCCGGCATCGGCTCGTCCGGCAGGCGGTGACGGTGGTGTCCATGCCACCCTCGCGCAAGGAGATCGACCTGCCGGCCATCCAGGAACACTTCGCGGCCCGGACCCGGGCGGTGCTGCTGGCCCCGTACGAGCGGTTGATCGACACCGGCGAGCCGATCCGCTACGGAGGGCTCTCCTCGGCCACCCGGGACGCCTGGTTGAAGATCGCCGCATCGGTCGCCGAGGGGCTCTGAGCAGCGCGACGGCCGGCCCGACACCCGCCGGGCCGGCCGTCGCACCGGCTCGCAGGGATCAGGCGCCGGCCAGGGCGTCGCCGGCGGCGGGGTCGCAGTCGCGCAGGAACTGGGCGCAGCGGGCCGCCTCGTCGGCCTCGCCGATCTCGCCGGCGGCCCGGGAGAGCACGTACAGGCAGCGCAGGAAACCCTGGTTCGGCGCGTGCGACCAGGGCACCGGGCCGTGCCCCTTCCAGCCGCTGCGGCGCAGCTGGTCCAGGCCCCGGTGGTACCCGGTCCGGGCGTACGCGTACGCCGGGACGACCTGGCCGGCGGCCAGGGCGCGGCCCGCGAGCGCGGCCCAGCCGGCGCTGTAGGTCGGGAAGCGGGCCGCGACCTCGGCGTACGCCTCGTCGGTGCCGGCCTCGGTGGCGGCGGCGAGCGTCGCGTCGGCCTCGTCGTGGACCGGCAGGAGGGTGGCCGGCGGCTCAGGCAACAGGTTCTGCATCGTCCCATTCAACCCGCTTCGCTCTACGCCGCGCGAGCGGGTCGGCAGACCCGGCTGGCTGAACGGTTGAGGCATTGGTCACGCCTGCGGCTCCATGCCGGGAGACCTGCGGCCCATGCCGCCGGGAGCGGTTCTCCACTACAACTATTGGTCCGGAGCCTCCCCAGGACCCGGTTACGCAGGAGCCCGGTGGCCTCGCCACCGGGCTCCTGTCGTCCGGCGGGCCGGCGGGCGGGTCTGGCGGGTTGCCCCGGGCGGGCAGGATGGGCTGGTGCCGACCCCACCTCCCGCGGACGTCATCTCCCCGCACGACACCAGCGCCACCGAGATCGAGACCCGCAGCGCCTTCGAACAGCGGTTGACCACCGGCACCCTGGCCGGGCTGACCGTCCAGGGCCTGCGCCTGGACCTCGACCCGGTCCCCGACCTCACCGGGACGGAGGTGACCGGCACCCTCTTCGTCGGCTGCCGCTTCGCCTCCCGCGAGGTGGGCGCCGACCTGGTGCGGCGCGGCGCGAACGTGGTGCCGCCCTTCTCCGGGCTGCCGTACCCGACCCAACCGTCGCACCTCTACACCCCGGACGAGCTGGCCGCCGGCTTCGTCGAGGGCGGCTTCGCGAACATGTACGACACCCGCGTGTACGCGCACTTCCGGGCGCACGGTGGCGCGCTGCCGGACGTCAAGGAGGCGCTCGGCCAGCGGCTGCACGACCACGGTGTGGACAACGCGCTGGCCGACGCCACCCGGACCTGGCTGGCCGCGTACGGCCCGCAGTCGGTGGTCGGCGTGATGGGCGGGCACGCCGTGCGGCGGGGCAGCGCGCCGTACCGGATGGCGGCGGTGCTGGGCTGGGAGCTGGCCCGGGCCGACCGGCTGGTGGTGACCGGCGGCGGGCCCGGCGTAATGGAGGCGGCCAACCTGGGCGCGTACCTGTCGAGCCGGCCGGCCGAGGAGCTGACGGCGGCGATCGACCTGCTGGCGACCGCGCCGGACTTCACCGACCACGAGCGCTACACCGCCGCCGCGCTGGAGGTCCGGGTCCGGTACGGGGCGCCGCCGGCCGTGCCCCGGCAGCGCGGCGCCGACCTGGACTGGGCGCGTGCCGGCGGGCTCGCCATCCCCACCTGGCTGTACGGGCACGAGCCGGCGAACCTGTTCGCCGGGCGGATCGCCAAGTACTTCTCGAACGCGATCCGGGAGGACACCATCCTGCGGCTGGCCAGGGGCGGGATCGTCTTCGCGCCCGGCCGGGCCGGCACGGTGCAGGAGGTGTTCCAGGCGGCGACGAAGACGTTCTACGGCACGGACGGGGCCAGCGGCGCGTACGTCTTCCTGGACCGGGCCTACTGGACGACGGAGCTGCCGGTCGAGGCGCTGCTGCACCCGCTGCTGGCCACCTCGCCGTTCGGCGACCTCTCCGGCACCGTGCACCTCACCGACGACGTGCGGGAGGCGGTCCGGGTGTTGACCGGCGGCTGACCCCCTGCGACGACGACGGCCGGCCCCCTCCCGGGGTGCCGGCCGTCGTGTCGTACGGGTGGGTGTTACTTCATCCTGGTGCCGGTGGAGCGCAGGTGCTCGCAGGCCTCGACGACGCGGGCGGAGAGCCCGGCCTCGGCGAGCTTGCCCCAGGTCCGCGGGTCGTACTGCTTCTTGTTGCCGACCTCGCCGTCGACCTTGAGCACGCCGTCGAAGTTGCGGAACATGTGCTCGGCGACCGGCCGGGTGAAGGCGTACTGGGTGTCGGTGTCGATGTTCATCTTCACCACGCCGTAGTCCAGCGCCTCGCGGATCTCGGACAGCAGCGAGCCGGAGCCGCCGTGGAAGACCAGGCTGAGCGGCTTGTCCTTGCCGTACTTGGCGCCGACCGCCTCCTGGATCTGGTTGAGGATCTCCGGGCGGAGCTTGACGTTGCCCGGCTTGTAGACGCCGTGCACGTTGCCGAAGGTCAGCGCCGCCATGTAGCGGCCCTTCTCGCCCAGTCCGAGGGCCTCGACCATGGCCAGGCCGTCCTCGACGGTGGTGTAGAGCTTGTCGTTGATGGCGTTCTCGACGCCGTCCTCCTCGCCGCCGACGACGCCGACCTCGATCTCCAGGACGATCTTGGCCTGGGCGGCCTGGTCGAGCAGCTCTGCGGCGATCTCCAGGTTCTCCGCCACCGGCACGGCCGAGCCGTCCCACATGTGCGACTGGAACAGCGGCTCCTGGCCGGCGGCGACCCGCTCCTTGGAGATCTGCATCAGGGGCCGGACGAACTTGTCCAGCTTGTCCTTCGGGCAGTGGTCGGTGTGCAGGGCGATGTTGACCGGGTACTTCTTGGCCACCTCGTGGGCGTACGCGGCGAACGCCACGGCGCCGGTGACCATGTCCTTCACGGACGGACCGGACAGGTACTCCGCGCCACCGGTGGAGACCTGGATGATGCCGTCGCTCTCCGCGTCGGCGAAGCCCTTCAGTGCCGCGTTCAGCGTCTGGGAGGAGGTCACGTTGATCGCGGGGTACGCGTACCGGCCCGCCTTGGCGCGGTCCAGCATCTCCGCGTAGGCCTCGGGGGAAGCGATGGGCATGTCGAACGCTCCTTACTTACCGCTGTCGGCCGTACTGGCCGCTGTCTACCGTGGGTGCGCCGGACCGCGCTGTCCTCCGTCGGAAGTATCCCGTAGGAGGCGGCCACAGGCACAACCGACCCTTGGCCCGCCCGAGGCGTGGGCCGGTGACCGGAGCGTCGGGCCGCCCGCACGCCGACTCACCGGGCCCCCCACCGGTCCGGCACGGCGACGCTGATCAGCCAGCTCACCACGGCCATCACGATGGCCCCCCAGAAGGCGGCCCAGAAGCCGTCCACCCGGAACGGCAGGTCCAACTGCCGGGCGATCCAGTCGGTCAGCAGGAACAGCAGCGCGTTGACCACCAGCGCGAACAGCCCCAGGGTCAGCAGGTAGAAGACGCAGCCCACCACCTTGATCACCGGCTTCAGCACGGCGTTGACCACGCCGAAGATCAGCGCCACCACCACCAGCGTGAGCGCCGTGTGGCCGCCGTATCGGCCGCCCACCTCGACGCCGGGCACGACCAGGGTGGTGATCCACAACGCGATCGCCGTGATCGCCAGCCGGATCAGGAAACCCACCACCCCATCCTGGCACCGCCGGCCGGGCCCGGAGGGGCGATTCCGCCGACTCGGCTTCTTCCGGCTCCGAGCGCACACCCGGGCCAGCCCGTACGGTGTGGGTAGCTTTCCACCGGAATCAGGGAGGGACGATGGGTCAGCCAGACGAGGACTTCACTCCGAGCGACCACCTCGCTCCGGAGGAGCGGGACCCGGAGGCGTCCCCGGCCGACGCCGTGGAGCAGGCCGCCTCGACCGACCCGGCCGACGGTGAGCAGGAGCCGAGCCGGGGCCTGGAGGTCGACGACTGGGACGCCATGGAGCAGGCCCGGGTGGTCGCCCCCGACGAGGACGACTACCGCTGAGCCCGTTCCACACTCCGGGATCAAGTCGCACCGGTAGGGCAGGGCCGGCTGCACGTTGCGGCAGCAGTGATCGGCCGTTCGGATCGTTCGGGAATCGCGTGGGGGTTCGGGGTGACCTGGGAACTTAAGTAAACCTTAAGATCCACGGACTCCACCTGATTCCCCCACGGGAGGAACCCCCCAATGTTCAAGCACTCGACTCGGCGCTGGCTGGCCGGGCTCGGCGTCGCAGGCGTGTTCGTCGCCGCCTCCGCCACCCCCGCCGTCGCCGCCCCGACCCCCGCCGACGCGCAGGCGGCTAAAGGCTTCGACCTCTACGCGAACGACGTCATCGTCGCTCCAGGCGGCCCGGAGAAGTTGGTCTCGCTCTATTCTCTGATCAGCCAGCCACTCACCGAGTACACCGTCAAGGTGGACCGGAGCGGCGTCGACGGCTTCGCCGAGGTCCAGAAGCCAGTCGGCTACGGCTCCTGCACAGAGACAGGCGCCGTCCTGACCTGCACCGTCAAGGACGACCAGGAACCGGATCTCGACCTGCTCTCCCTTGTGGTACTGCCCAGGAAGAAGGCCAAGGCGGGGCAGGAGGGTGAGCTCGCGTTCACCGTCACGACCCCAGGCTCCGGATCGACCAGCTTCCGTTCCACCGTCTCGGTCGGCGAAGGGGTCGACCTGGTGTCGGAGCCGTTCGTCTACCTGGACGGCAAGCCCGGCGCCACTGTGAAGTCGCCACTGACGGTCGGCAACCAGGGCGACAAGACCGCCAAGGGCATGGTGCTGTTCTTCTTCGGCTCATACAGCCTCACGCCCTCCAAGCGGTACTCGAACTGCGAGTACGTCAAGGACGACTTCGACGTGAACGCCTTCGCCTGCACCCTCGACAGCAGCCTGGAGCCGGGTGCCGGCCTGAAGCTGGACGACTCGTTCGGCTTCGCCGTCCCCGGCGACGCGTGGGCGCCGAACAGGGACTACGGCTTCGCAATCTGGTTCACGCCCGCCGACTGGAAGGCGGTCCGGGCCGAGGTGCCGACCGCCGGCGAGCTGGGAGAGAAGGGCACCGACGGACTCCTCGGGCTGGAATCGGTCAGCACCCCACAGGTGCTGTCCCGCGCCGCGCAGACCGACGTGGACCCGTACAACAACGAGACGATGCTCCAGCTCACGGTCAAGGGCAACCAGAAGGCGGACGTGGCCGCGAACGGCGCCACGCTGCACGGCAAGGTCGATAAAACCGTTCCGCTCACGGTGGGCTTCACCAACAACGGGCCGGCGGCGATCAACGCGGGCGGCGAGCAGGGCATGGCCACGATGGCGCTGGTGACGCTGCCCAGGGGTGCCAGAGTCGTCGAGGCCCCCGAGTACTGCGCGGACGCCGAGGGTGAGTTCGGTGAGGACTCCGGCAAGCCCGGGGGCACCGCGTACGCCTGCTTCGTGCCGCAGGTGGTCAACAAGGGTAAGAAGGCGGAGTTCCGGTTCTCGGTGCGTATCGAGAAGGCAGGCACCTCGGTCGGCAAGATCGAGCTGTGGCACGGTGGCCCGGACGAGCGCCGCGCCAAGGACCTGAACCCGGGCAACGACACCGCCAAGATCCTGTTGAACTCCGGTGACGGCGGCCAGGGCGGCGGCGGGTCGCTGCCGATCACCGGCACCTCGACCGGCCTGCTCGCTGGCATCGGCGGCCTGCTGCTCGTGGCCGGTGTCGGCGGCTACCTGGTGGCCAAGCGCCGCCGGACCCGCTTCGTCGCCTGACCCACCGGTATCACCGGTGCCCCGCCGACCCACCCGGGTCGGCGGGGCACCGTCGTTTCCCGACCGTGGCAGACGAAAACGGGTCGGCGCAAGATCGAAGTCCCTGACACCATGGGCGCGTGCTGCTCACCCTGACCACCACCCACCGGCCGGCGACCGACCTCGGGTACCTGCTGGTCAAGCACCCGGACCGGGTGCACTCCTTCGAGCTGCCCGTCGGCGTCGCGCACGTGGTCTACCCCGAGGCGGACGAGCGGCGCTGCACCGTCGCCCTGCTGGTCGACGTGGACCCGCTGCGGCTGGCCGGCGGCCGGGGTCGCGGCCGGAGCCAGCCGAGCGCCCCGGACAGCTTCACCCTCGGCCAGTACGTCAACGACCGGCCGTACGCCGCGTCGAGCTTGCTCGCCTCGGCGCTGGCCAGGGTGTTCCGGTCCGCCCTGCGCGGCGAGTCGCGGGACCGGCCGGAGCTGGCCGCCGCCGCGATCCCGCTGGAGGTCCGGGTGCCCGTGCTGCGCTGCCGGGGCGGTGCCGACCTGGCCGCCCGGGTGTTCGCCCCGCTGGGCTGGGCGGTGGCGGCCGACCCGATCCCGCTCGACGAGACGTACCCGGACTGGGGCGACAGCCGGTACGTCGACCTGACGCTGACCGGCACGCTGCGGCTCGCCGACGCGCTGAACCACCTGTACGTGCTGCTGCCGGTGCTCGACGACGCGAAGCACTACTGGGTGGCGCCGGACGAGATCGACAAGCTGCTCCGGGCGGGCGCCGGCTGGCTGGCCGGTCACCCGGAGCGGTCCACCATCACCCGCCGTTACCTGGCCCACCGCCGGGCCCTGGCCGGGGAGGCCATGGCCCGCCTCGCCGAGCAGCGGCTGGCCGAGGAGCCGCCGGCCGACAGCGTGGCCGAGGCCGACGGCGGGGAGGCTCCGCACCGGCCGTCGCTGGCGGCGCGCCGCCGGGAGGCGGTGCTCGCCGCCCTCGCGGCCAGCGAGGCGAGCCGGGTGCTGGACCTCGGCTGCGGTGGCGGCGCGCTGCTCGCCGCGCTGGTCGGCGACCGCCGGTACACCGAGATCGTCGGCACCGACGTGTCCGCCCGGGCGCTCGCGCTGGCCGCCCGCCGGCTGGGGCTGGACCGGCTGCCGGAGCGGCAGCGGGACCGGATCCGGCTGTGGCAGTCCGCCCTGACCTACCGGGACGACCGGCTACGCGGGTACGACGCGGCGGTGCTCATGGAGGTCGTCGAGCACGTCGACCCGTCGCGCCTGCCGGCGCTGGAGGACGCGGTGTTCGGCCACGCCCGGCCCGCCACCGTCGTGGTGACCACGCCGAACGCCGAGCACAACGTCCGTTACGAGGGGCTGGAGGCGGGCCGGTTCCGGCACCCGGACCACCGCTTCGAGTGGACCCGGGCGGAGTTCGCCGGCTGGGTCGACCGGGTCACCGCCACGCACGGGTACGCCGCGACGATCGGCGGGATCGGCGACGACGACCCCGAGGTCGGCGCCCCCACCCAGCTCGCCGTGTTCACCACGACGCCGACGAATGCCACGACGCAGACGACCGCACCGAAGGAGGCGGGCCGATGATCGACATCCCCGAACTGGCCCTGGTGGCGCTGGTCGGCGTCTCCGGTTCCGGCAAGTCCACCTTCGCCCGACGGCACTTCGCCCCGAGTCAGGTGCTCTCCTCCGACACGTTCCGGGCACTGGTCGCCGACGACGAGAACGACCAGTCGGCGTCGGCGGACGCGTTCGACGCGCTGCACCACGTCGCCGGGATCCGGCTGCGGCGCGGCCGACTCACCGTCGTGGACGCCACCAACCTCCAGCCACACGCCCGCGCCGGGCTGGTCCGGGTGGCCCGGGAGCACGACGTGCTGCCGGTGGCGATCGTGCTGGACGTGCCGGAGGCGCTGGCCTGGGAGCGCACGGAGGCCCGCGCCGACCGCACCTTCGGCCGGCCGGTGCTGGCCCAGATGCAGCGGGACCTGCGCCGGTCGTACGGGCAGCTCGCCCGGGAGGGGTTCCGCAAGGTGCACGTGCTGCGCGGCGTCGAGGAGATCGACGCGGCGGAGATCCGGTACGAGAAGCTGTTCAACGACCGGCGGGAGCTGACCGGGCCGTTCGACATCGTCGGCGACATCCACGGCTGCCGCGAGGAACTGGAGGCGCTGCTGCTCCGGCTGGGCTACGGCCTGCGCCGCGACGACGCGGGCCGCCCGGTGGACGCGGTGCCCCCGGCTGGTCGTACCGCGGTCTTCGTGGGTGACCTGGTGGACCGCGGCCCGGACTCCCCCGGGGTGCTCCGCCTGGTGATGGGCATGGTGGCGGCCGGGCACGCGATCTGCGTGCCCGGCAACCACGAGCAGAAGCTGCTGCGCAAGCTGCGCGGCCGGGACGTGCGGCTCACCCACGGCCTGGCCGAGACGATGGCCCAACTGGAGGCGGAACCGGCGGAGTTCGTCGCGGAGGTCGCGGCGTTCGTCGACGGCCTGGTCAGCCACTTCGTGCTCGACGGCGGACGGCTGGTGGTGGCGCACGCCGGGCTCAAGGAGGAGTACCAGGGTCGGGCGTCGGGCCGGGTCCGGTCGTTCGCGCTGTACGGGGAGACCACCGGCGAGACCGACGAGTACGGCATGCCGGTGCGCTACCCGTGGGCGCGCGACTACCGGGGCTCGGCCATGGTCGTGTACGGGCACACGCCCGCCCTGGAGCCGGAGTGGGTGAACAACACCATCTGCGTCGACACCGGCTGCGTCTTCGGCGGGAAGCTGACCGCGCTGCGGTACCCGGAGCGGGAACTGGTCTCCGTCGGCGCGGTGCAGGAGTGGTACGCCCCGGTCCGGCCGCTGGTCACGCCGGCCCCGGCCCGCCCGGACGCGGTGCTGGACCTGCGCGACGTCGCCGGTCGCCGGCACGTCGAGCACCCGTACGGGACGCTGACCGTGCCGGCGGAGAACGCCGCCGCCGCGCTGGAGGTGATGAGCCGGTTCGCGGTCGACCCGCGCTGGCTGACCTGGCTGCCGCCGACGATGGCGCCGTGCTCGACGTCGACCGTCGACGGGTTCCTGGAGCACCCGGCGCAGGCGTTCGCCGACTACCGGTCGGCCGGCGTCGACCGGGTGGTCTGCGAGGAGAAGCACATGGGCTCGCGGGCCGTGGTGCTGGTCTGCCGCGACCCCGACGGCGGCCCGTTCGGGCCGGGCGGCGGCGTGGTGCACACCCGCACCGGCCGGCCGTTCTTCGGCCCGCCGCTGGACGGCGAGCTGCTCGACCGGGTCCGGGCGGCGGTGACCGCGGCGGGACTGTGGGCGGAGTTGGACACCGACTGGCTGTTGCTGGACTGCGAGCTGCTGCCCTGGTCGGCGAAGGCCGGCGGGCTGATCCGCGAGCAGTACGCGAGCGTGGGCGCGGCCGGCCGGGCCGCCCTGCCGGCGGTGCTGGCCACCCTGGACGCGGCGGCCGGCCGGGGCCTGCCGGTCGGGGAGCTGCGGGAACGGATGGCCGCCCGCTCCGCGGAGGTCGAGGCGTACTCGGCGGCCTACCGGGCGTACGTGGCGCCGACCGACGGGCTGCGCGGGGTGACCCTCGCCCCGTTCGTGGTGCTCGCCTCCGCCGGTGCCAGCCACGCCGACCGGGACCACGGCTGGCACCTCGACCTGGCCGACCGGCTGTGCGCCGCCGACCCGGGGTTCTTCACCCCCACCCGGCGGCGGGTCGTCGACCTGGCCGACGCCTCGGCCGAGGCCGACGCCACCGACTGGTGGCTGGCGCTGACCGCCGGCGGCGGGGAGGGCATGGTGGTCAAGCCGTACGCCGGGCCGGCCGCCCGGTCGTCGCGGGGGTCGCTGCTCCAGCCGGGGATCAAGTGCCGGGGCCGGGAGTATCTGCGGATCATCTACGGCCCCGGGTACACCGGGCCCGAGCAGCTCACCGCGCTACGCCGGCGGTCACTGGGCCGCAAGCGGGGGCTGGCCCTGCGGGAGCACGCCCTCGGGCTGGCCGCCCTGGACGCGCTGGCGGCGGGCGCCCCGCTGTGGCGCCGCCACGAGCTGGTCTTCGCCGTCCTGGCCTGCGAGTCCGAGCCGGTCGACCCCCGCCTGTGACGCACCGGCCCGGGTGGACCGGGGCGGTGCGGGCCGGGGGTGGGACCGGGGTTCGGTAGCCTGTGTGGCCGTGGACACAGCAGAGAAGGCACGAGCGGTCGTCGAGACCGTCGCCCTGAACCCGCTCGACCCGAAGGACCTGCTCCAGACCTTCGGGCTGCTCGGCGTCTGGGTGATCCTGTTCGCCGAGACGGGCCTGCTCGTCGGCTTCTTCTTCCCGGGCGACTCGCTGCTGTTCCTGGCCGGCGTCGCCGCGTCGCCCGTGGCGGACGCGATCTTCGGCGACGGCACCCGGCTGTCCCTGGTCGGGCTGCTGATCGGCGGGCCGATCTGCGCGATCGTCGGTGCCCAGCTCGGGCACTGGCTCGGCGCGCGGTACGGCCGGCGGATGTTCGAGCGCCCCAACTCCCGCCTCTTCAAGCGGGAGTACGTGGAGAAGGCGGAGTACTACTTCCAGAAGTTCGGCCCGGCCAAGGCGGTGGTACTGGCCCGGTTCATCCCGATCGTCCGCACGTTCCTCAACCCGGTGGCCGGGGCGCTCGGCATGCCGGCCAGGCAGTTCCTGCTCTGGAACGTCGTCGGCGCGATCCTCTGGGTGGATGGCATCCTGCTGATCGGCTACCTGCTCGCCGAACAGATCTACAACGCGATCGGCGACAAGATCGACCGGTACATCCTGCCGGTGGTCGCGCTGATCATCGTGATCTCGGTGCTGCCGATCTTCTTCGAGTTCCTCCGCGACCGGCGCGCCCGCAAGCGCGGCGAGGTGATGACCGTGGTGGCGGCGGCCAGCGCCGCCGGCGCAGTGGAGGCCGTCCGGGACACCGTCGAGCAGCACCACCAGCACCCCGACCGGCCGCAGCAGCACGGTGGTCAGCAGCAGCCGTACGGGCAGCAGCCGCCGCACGGTGGTGGGCGGTGGCCGGAGCAGGGCGAGGGCCGCTGACGGCGCGAGCCGACACGCGCCGATGGCCGGTCCCCGCAGCGCGGGGACCGGCCATCGGTCAGTCGTGTCGAATCGACGGCGGACGGATCAGCGAAGTAGCTGCTGGTGACGCGGGCAGGCGTCACCGTCCGGTGGTGGCGCCACCCCTGGCACGCCACCCGATGCCGACCCGAGGTGGGACGGCCGGAACAGCAACCTCGTCAGCGGGCCTTCTTGGTGGCCCGCTTGCGCGGCGGGGTCAGCAGATCCGCGATCGTGGCGATCGCGGACGGCACCAGCCGGTAGTACGCCCAGACACCGCGCTTCTCCCGCTCCAGCAAGCCGGCCTCGGTGAGGATACGCAGGTGGTGACTGACCGTCGGCTGGGAGAGGCCGAGCGGTGCGGTCAGGTCGCACACGCACGCCTCGCCCTCGGGCGCCGACTGGATCAGGCTGAGCAGCCGCAGCCGGGCGGGGTCCGCGAGGGCCTTGAGGACCCCCGCGAGCCGCTCGGCGTCGGCACGTTCGATCGGCTCGCCGGCAAGCGGCGAGATCTGAGGCATGGTCATTTCAGCCAACGCAGTTCCCACGTATTCCATCCTTCCACCAGCAGCATCGATCCGCCTGCATATCAGCAGATCCGAATCGGCAAACTTTTAGGCCACAAGGCCGAGGTCAGCCAACGTATAGGCCGCCCGATACGGCAGTCCGGCGGCTCGCACCGCGTCGCCGGCGCCGCGATCAACAATAACCGCCACACCCACCACTTCGGCCCCGGCCTCGCGCAGTGCCTCCACTGCGGTCAGCACGCTGCCACCTGTGGTCGACGTGTCCTCGACCGCCAACACCCGCCGTCCGGCCACGTCCGGTCCCTCGATGCGGCGTTGTAGACCATGAGCCTTACCCGCTTTACGGACGACGAAAGCATCGAGCGACCGGTCGGTCGTCGACGCGGCGTGCAGCATTGCGAGGGCGACGGGGTCGGCACCCAGGGTCAGGCCGCCGACGGCGTCGTACTCCCAGTCGGAGGTCAGGTCGAGCAGCACCCGACCGACCAACGGTGCGGCCTGGTGATGGAGCGTGACACGCCGCAGATCGACGTACCAGTCCGCCTCCTGGCCGGAGGAGAGCACCACCCGCCCGTGGACCACGGCCAGGTCGGTGATGAATTTACGCAGGTCGTCGTGGTCCCCCATGGCGATAGAGGGTACTGCGCAACTCTGGGAGCCGTGTGTGGGGTCCACCCCGGTCAGTCCTGCGGGCGACCGATGGTTGGCGATGTTCGGCTACTCTGTGCGACTGCCGCCGCCGAGCCGGGCCGGACGCGTCCCGTCGGGGCCGCCGGCCGGCGCTGCGCCGCAGGTCAGCCGGCGCGGCGGTCGTCGCGACCGCGGGTGTCCCGGACGAACAACCGCAGCAGGCTGCGGGGCGCGTGCCGGACCCCGGCGACGGCCAGCTTGTAGCGCCGCGACGGAACGCTTACCGAGCGGCCTTTCCGCAGGTCACGAAGGGCTTCGTCGACCACCTGGTCAGCCTGGAGCCACATGAACCCGGGAGTGCCGGACAGGTCGATGCCGAGCCGCTCGTGCGCGCCGGTGCGGGTGTAACCAGGACACAGGGCCATCACGCGCACCCCGGAGGCGGCGGTGGCCAGGTCGACGGACTCGCTGAACGCGGTGACCCACGCCTTGCTGGCCGGGTACGTCGAGCCGGGCATCACCGGCCCGAAGCCCGCGACCGAAGAGACATTTATCACTGCCCCGTGGCCCCGGCGGGTCATCGGGCCGACCGCGGCGAGGGTCAGCCGCAGCACGGCGTGCACGTTCAGCCGCAGCAGGCGGGACTCGTCGGCGACCGAGGAACGCAGGAAGGGCTGGTTGAGGCTGATCCCGGCGTTGTTGACCAACAGCTCGACCGGGCTGCCCTCGGCCAGCCGGCGTTCCACGTCGGCGCAACCGTCGTCGGTGGACAGGTCGGCCGCGATCACCTCGACCGGATGGCCGTACCGGCCGGTCAGCTCGGCGGCGACCGCCGCCAGCCGGGCGGCGTCGCGCGCCACCAGCACGAGGGCCCAGCCGTCAGCGGCCAGCCGGCGCGCGAACTCCGCGCCGATGCCGGCGGTCGCGCCGGTGACCAGCGCGCGGCGCTCGGCGGGAACCTGCTCTGCCGTCACGGGTGTCCTCAGCGGATCGGGTACGGGGGCACGGCCGGCGGGGGGCCGGTCGGGATTGGCGCGGGGCGGCCTCGGCGGAACCACGCGTTGGCGGCCGGCAGGGCCAGCAACGCGGTTACCACAAGGTAGCCGAGCACCTGGCCGACGGAAAGGGCCGCGTTGACCGGAATCCACCAGGACGGATAGGCGTTGTCGAGCAGGCCGAGCAGCTCGGCGGTGGTGGCCTGGTCGCTCCCGGACAGCCGCAGCGGGACGGCCCGCTGGCCGACCAGCACCGCGAGCCCGCAGCAGCCGACGGCCAGGCCCAGCCCGCAGACCACCCAGGTCGCCATCCGGGCCCCGGGCCGGCCGGCGAACAGGCCGGACGCCAGCCCGACGAGCACCACGCCGACCAGAACGGTCAGCACCGCCGAGAGCACCACCGCCAGCCGCAGCAGGGTGACCAGGCCGTCGGCCTCCCCGGAACCGGCGGTGGTGCCGGCCGCCGCCGCCCGGAACCGGTCGACAGTGCCACCGAGGGCGACCAGGCCGGCGACCGCGTAGGCCAGCGCGCCGACGGCCATCAGCACCAGCACCGCCGCCGCCAGCCCCACCGCCGCCGGGCGACGGGACGGCGCCTGATCGGGGTACGACACGACAGATCCCTCCGGTAGGCGTCCGTGTGGAACCTACTCGGAGGGATCGTCTGTGTCGCCGTTATCCGGCGCACCCCGCCCGCCGCCCGGGCTGCGCCGGCCGGCGGGCGGGGTGGTGGCCGGTGCTCAGTCCGACGACGACGAGCCGCCGCCGGAGGACGATCCGGAGTCCCCGCCGCCGCCCGTGGACGGCCCGGAGTCACCACCGCTCGTGGACGGCCCCGAGTCGCCCCACTGGCCCGGCCCGGACGGGTCCGGCCGGTCGGACGAGGACGGCCCCGGGGTCGGCTGGTCCGGGTACGGACTCGGCTGGTCCGGGGAGGACGGACCAGGGGTCGCGTGCGGGTAGCTCGGCTGGCCGGGCTGGCCCGGACCGTGCGGGTAGCCGGGTGCCGCCGGGTAGCCGGGGGTCTGCGGATACGCCTGGGCCTGCGGGTAGCCCGGATTCTGCGGGTAGGCCGGGTAGGCGGCGCCCGGGACCGGGGGCTCCCAGCCCTGCTGCGGCTTGCGGAAGAACGCGTTCGCCGCAGGCAGGGCCAGCAGGATCAGCGCCGCCAGCAGGGCCAGCAGGGCGACGACGGCGAGCAGGGTGCTGACCGGGGTCAGCCACGAGGGCAGTTCCTGCTCCAGGCGGCGCTGGATCTCCTCCGGGCTCGGGGCGTTGCCGGAGGTCTGGCCGCTGCCGGCGAAGCCGCCGGCGAGCCCGCTGATCAGGTTGCCGCCGGTGCAGCAGACCAGGATGCCGCCGACCACCCAGGTGGTGATCCGGGCGCCGTTGCGGCCCCGGTTGTTGAGCATGGCCAGCACCACCAGCCCGATCCCGATGAGCAGGACCAGGATGGCCCCACCGACGCCGACCGCGACGGTGAAGTCCGCCAACGCGTCGGCGCCGTTGGCGTCGGTGCCCGAGTACGCGTCGTGCAGCACGTCTCGGGTGGTGCCGATGGTGACCAGCGTCAGGATCAGCTGGATCACCTGGATCGCGGCGACGAGGATCAGCAGGTAGCTGGAGATGGTGACGACGGCCGGACGTGTCCGGGCCGGCGGTGGACTGTGGGGGTCGACCACGGTGCTCCTTCCCTGGAGTCGGGCCCACACCGTATCCAGTACAGGCCAGGCCGGCACGTCAGACGGAGTGGGGCGCGCCGGAGGCGGACGCGGGCCGGTCGACTTCGCGGCGCAGCCGCCGGTGCTCGGCGGTCACCACGGCGAGCAGGAACAGGTCGGCGCCGACCGCGGTGACCGCGCCGAACTGGTTGACCGTGAAGTTGAAGATCTGCCCGAACAGCAGGTCGACCAGGAGGGCCAGCTTGAACAGCCGGAACGCGTCGACCCGGTCCCGGCGCAGCCGGAACGCTGCCGTGACGCTGAGCACGGCGGTGATCAGGGCGGACGCCGAGGAGCCGAGCAGCGCCCCCCACTCCCGCTGCTCGTCCAGCGCGCCGGTCACCCCGTCCACCAGCACCCCGAGCACGGTCACCGCCGGCTCCACCACCAGGTAGATGACCACCAGGCTGACCACCCAGCGCTGGACGGTCAGCCCGACGACGATCCGGCGGAGCCGGGCCAGCCAGGGCTGCCAGAACCGGGGTGGCGGCGGCTCCCGGCGGGGCACCGCGTCGAGCAGCCCGGCCACGGCGGCCTCGGTCAGCGCCCCGGAGCCCCGGGCGAGCCGGAGCACCTCGGCCCGCCGCCGGTCGGTGAGCCCGTCGATCAGCCCGCCGAGCACGGCGTCCAGGGCGTTCGCCGTGCGCTCGGCGGGGAGCAGCCGGGTCCGGCCGCGCACCGCCTGGGTGATGACCACGAGCAGGGCGAAGACGCCGTAGATGATGCCGGCGGCCGGGGCGTAGAAGTAGTCCGTCCCGGTGGTCACGAACTTGCCCACCTCGTCGATGAACAGGCCGAACCCGACGCCGCCGAGGATCGCCCCGGCCATCCGGGCCACACCGCCGAGGAAGACCAGTGCCACGCCGAGGCCGGCGGTCATCAGCAGGCCGCCCCAGAGCACGTGGGCGATGTGCAGGCTGCCGCCGCCGAGCTGCGGGTAGCCGGTGGCCCGCAGGTACGCCCGGGTGAGCAGCACGGTGGCCACCCCGGAGAGGACGAACGCCTGGAGGTACGCCGCCGCAGCCTCCGCCCGGGGCGGCATCCAGCGGCGCCGCGAAGGTCCGCGCACCATTGCCCCGACGTTAGTAGCCACGCCACTCGGCGCGGGCGTACTCCAGCACCCTGGGCCGCAACAGGGTCGAGGCGGGGACGTCGACGCGCCCCCGGTCGGCGGGGAAGTTCGCGGCCGACGCCAGCGTCCCGGCGGTGAGGAAGCGCAGCCCCGGCGCGTCGGCCGGCAGCGCCAGCCCCGGCGGGGTGCCCCCCGGCGCGGCGAGCACGAACCCCCAGTCGCCGAAGCTCGGCACGTCGACGTGGTACGGGACAGTGGCGAAGCCGGCCTCCCGCACCGACGCCTCGATCGACCAGTACGACCGGGGCGCGAAGTACGGCGAGCCGGACTGCACGACCAGCCGCCCGCCCTCGGCGAGCACCGACCGGACCAGCTCGTAGAACTCGACGGTGTAGAGCTTGGCGGTGGCCGTCTCGTCCGGGTCGGGCAGGTCGGCGACCACCACGTCGAACCGCTCGGTGGCGGCGCGCAGCCAGCCGAACGCGTCGACGTTGACCACCCGCACCCGGGGGTCGGCGAACGCGTCGCCGTTGAGCCGGCGTAGCTGCGGCTCGCTGCGGGCCAGCGCCACCACCGCCGGGTCGAGGTCGACCACGGTCACCCGGCGCACGTCGGGGTAGCGCAGGATCTCCCGGACCGCGAGCCCGTCCCCGGCGCCGAGCACCAGCACCTCGCCACGCGGGCCGTTCAGCGCGGGGTGCACCAGCGCCTCGTGGTAGCGATACTCGTCGATCGAGCTGAACTGGAGGTCACCGTTGAGGAACAGCCGCAGGTCGGTGTCGGCGTGGCCGGCCTCCCGTACCGAGCGGGTGAGCACGATCTCCTGGTACCGGCTGCGCTCGGCGTGCACCACCGGGTCCCGGTAGAGCTGCTGCCGGGCGGTCACCTCGAAGTCGTGGGCGGTGATCCAGGCGTAGGAGAGGCAGAGGGCGACCACGACGGAGCCGGCGCCGACCGCGATCCGCGCCCGGCGGCTCAGCTCGGCGCGGAACACCGTGCAGACCAGCGCGACGCCGGCCACCGCGTTCACCGCGCCGACCACCAGGGCGCCCTTGAGCTGGCCGAAGACGGGCATCAACAGGAACGGGAAGGCGAGCCCGCCGAGCAGCGCGCCGACGTAGTCGGCGGCGAACAGGTCGGCCACCGCGCTGCCGGCGGACTGCTCCCGGATGCGTTGCAGCATGACCATCAGCAACGGGATCTCCGCGCCGATCAGCAGTCCGAGCACGAACGCGGTGCCGACCAGCGCCGGGCCGTACAGGTCGAGCCAGGCGAAGGCGGCGTAGAGGCCGAGCACCGACAGGCCGCCGAGCAGGGCCAGGGCCAGCTCCACCACGGCGAACGCGGCGGCGGCCCGGGACTGCAACGGCTTCGCGGCGAGCGCGCCGACGCCCATCGCGAAGACCATCACGCCGAGCACGATCGACGCCTGCCCGACGGTGTCGCCGATCAGGTAGCTGCCCAGCGCGACCAGAGCCAGCTCGTAGACCAGGCCGCAGGCGGCGCAGACGAAGACCGCGACCAGCACCGCCGCGCGGGACAGCCGCCAGCGCGGCCGGGCGGCGGGACCGCCGTCGGCCACCGCCGGCGCCTCGGTGGTCACGCCTTCCCCCGGGTACGCCCGGCGGGCGTCCGGGTGCGCTGCCGGCTGCGCTGCACGAACCCGACGGTGAACAGCAGCGCGGTGACCAGCAGCAACCCGGCGGCGGCCAGCAGCCAGCCCCAGCGGTCCCGCCAGAAGTCGCTGCCGGCGTCGGGCAGCGGGGCCGCCGGCGCGCCCGGCGCGGCGGTGGGGGCGGCGGCGGGCTCGGCCAGGCCGGCCTCGGCGACCAGCAGCGGCAGCGCCACGGCGGCCCGGCAGACCGCCCAGCCGGGGTCGTCGACGAAGGCGTCGTCGTCCAGGCCGAACCGTTGCAGTCCGTTCTCCACGGCGTACAGGTCGGCCCGGTCGATGTCGGTCGAGCCCGTCACGTCGACAGTCGCCGAGTCACTGCTCTCGCTGCTCTCCGAGGTGTACCTGACCTCGGCGGCCACCTCGACCCAGCGCGGGCAGGCCGGGTTGTCGGCCACGGCCACCCCGTCGCCGAGGTTCGAGCCGACGCTGACCACGGAGCCGTAGTAGCTCTCCAGCCGCCAGCCGTAGCAGATGCCCTGGCTGGTGGCGGCCTGGGCGAGGATCGGCACGGTGTCCGCACGCTCGTCGGCTGCGGGCGCGGGGACGGTGGTGTCACCGGAGTCGCCGTTCAGGACGCCGATGCCGATGCAGCCGCCGACCACGACGACGGTGACCAGGCCGACGATCCAGCCGGCGGCGGCCGAGGAGGACCCCTTCACCGTCGGCTTGCCCGGCCGGCCGTGGCCCGGGTGATCCGCGGCCATCAGCTGATCGCGGCGGCGATGATCGCGCCGGTGGCGAGGTGCACCACGGCCGACACCCACACTGCGGGGTGCGGCTCCGGGTCGACGAGCAGCTCGCCGAGCCGGCCCGGGGTCACCGCGTCGAGCAGCAGGAACGCGGCGGCCATGATGACCAGCCCGACGATCCCGTACGCCGCCGCGCCGACCAGGCCGATGACGAAGTCGTCCTCGCTGGCCACGATCGCGGCGACCACGATGGTGCCGACCCCGAGCAGGTTGGAGGAGAGCAGCAGGGCGGCGTTGCGGTTGCGCTCGGTCCAGATCAGCTCGTGGAGCTTGCCGGGGGTGGCCACGTCGACCAACCCGTAGCCGACGCCCATCAGGACGACGCCGACCACGCCGTAGGCGAGGGTGACCAGCAGATCGATGACGAGATTCTGCACAGGGGGGCTCCAGGGTGAGGGGGGTCGGTCGTCGGGCTACTTGCCGGCGCCGGGGCCGCCGCCCCGGACGGTGCTGCCGCGTCCCCAGCCCCAGTGCGACCCGACGGTCGAGTGGTAGCGGGGGTAGGCGGTGGTCATGCGTTCGAGCAGGATCACCGAACCGGCGGCGATCGGCAGGATCACCAGCGAGTCGTCGTCGTAGCGCAGGTAGACACCGCTGCCGTCGACGTACTGGTCGGCCGGCTTCCAGGCGCTGGTCACCTCGTCGGCGACCTGGCTGGGCGACTTGGACGAGGTGTACGCCACGGCCGCGCGGCCGATGTCGCGGCTGGTCGCCCGGGTGTACCGGTCCTCCACGTAGCCGCGCGGGGAGAAGTTGCCGTAGAGAATCGCGAAGGCGGCGAGCAGGGCGCCGACCACGGCGACCGCCGCTCCCACCACGAACCAGCGTCGGTACGTCACAGGGCCACCTCCGTTCGCGACTGCGGGGCTCGCAGGACCGGCTCACTCCTCGCGTTCACAAGTGCCACCACCGTTCGCGACTGCGGGGCTCGCAGGACCGGCTCACTCCTCGCGTTCACAAGTGCCACCACCGTCTCGGTCAGGACCAGCTCGTTGGTCTGGGGGTACGCGTGCCAGGTGCGCCAGGCCACCGTCCCGGCCGGGGGATCCGGCCGGACCGCGAGGGCGGTCACCGCGTCCGCGTCGCCGGGGAAGACCCCGACCAGCGCGTACGGGTCGTCGGCCAGCTCGGCGCGGAGCGCGGCCACCCGGTCGCTCAGCTCCGCCCCCGCCGGCCGCAGGACGGTGGCGGTGAACCGGTAGCCGTTCGCCTCGTCCAGCCTCGTGGCGGGCAGCTCGGGCGGGCGGCCCGGCAGGCAGGCCACGGTCTCGATCAGCTCGGTGCCCACCGCGCGGAGCACCATCTGGTGGGAGGCGCCGAGCAGCCGCAGCCGCAGCCGGACGCCGCTGGGTAGGTCGAGGTCGAGCACGTGCAGCGCGGGCCGCTCGGCGTCGCCGAGGGCGAGGCTGAGGTCGGCCGCGCTGGTGTCGACGTACGGGGTGACGAGCGTGACCAGCACGGGTCAGCCCACCTTCCCCGGGTCGGCCTGCGGGTAGATCATCACGTCGGAGCGGTGCAACACGTCGCCCCGGGACACCTCCCAGGCGGCGTCCCCGAACGCCTCGAACGACAGCCGAGCCCCGTCCGGGGACCGGTAGTCGAAGTACCGCATGGCGCCGGTCGGGTCGAGGCCGGTGGTGCCGGTGCCGGTGAACCGCGCGTGGCCGGACTCCTCCTTGGTGAACCGGCGCCCGTCGAAGTCGACGGTCGGGGCGCCCGGGGTCAGGGCCGCGTCCGGGTCGGTCCTCCAGAGCACCAGCTCCAGGTCCGGGTCCTCCTCGACGGAGAGCCAGAGCTGTCCGCCACTGGCGTCGTCGAGGAAGTGCTCCCACCAGGTCCAGCTGCCCTCCCTCAGCTCCACCGAGCCGCGCAGCGTGTACGGCACCCGGCGGATCTCGACGATGTCGCCGGGGCGCAGCCTGCGCGGGTCACCCCGCAGCGCGTCGGCGTCCCGGTCGCGGAACGGGTCGGTCGGGCCGGGGTGCCGGGGTTGCTTGTTCCGGGTCCGCCGCAACGCCACCACGGCGACGACGATCCCGGCCACCGCGATGAGGCAGCCCGCCGCCGTCACCAGATACGCCACCGATCCGTTCAATCCGATCGCCTCCCCATTTGCGTCGGCGGAGACGGTAACAACCCGGCGCACGTGGGGAAACCGCGTGACCGCTGAGTAAAGGCTCAGCTACCTGGCGCTGCGGGCGGATTGGTGGCCGGCGGCACGGCCGGCGCGGGGGCCAAACCGGGCGGCACGGACGCCGGACCGGCCGGACCGGGCGACGTCGGAGGATGGGCGAGGTGCAGGGCCGGGTCGGGGCAGATCAGGTACCCCGGCGGGACCGGGTACCCGGTCGGCGCCCAGGCGCCGACCGGCGGGACCGGGGGGACCGGGGCGGTCGGCCAGCCGCCGTACGGCACCGGGCCGGCCGGCGGCTGCGCCCGGGGGCGGAAGTACCGGTTCGCGGGCGGCAGGGAGAGCAGCAGCACCACGACCGCAGTGAGCAGCAGCACGGTCAGCACGCTGATCCCGACGATCGGGAAGATCATCGCGTCGTGGGACTCCTGCCGGCCGTACAGGGTCTCCAGGAACCTCGACTCCTGCCAGAGGTCCTCCTCGGGGAATGGCTCCCCCATGGGGTCCACCCCCTCGGAGAACCCGAGCGCGAGGACGAGCGGGAGCATCAGCGCGCCCGAGCACGCCTGACCGAGACAGAGCAGCAGTTGCCCACCGCCGGAGACGAAGACCAGGATGCGCGCGACGTTCCGCCCTCGCAGCAGCGGCAGGGCCGTACCGGCGAGCCAGCCGGCGAGCAGCAGTACGGGCATGCCCAGGAGGAGGGAGCCGAAGACGTTGCCGTCCCGCTCGCCGCGCACCTCGGCGGGGCCGGCGTCCGGCACCAGCCGGGCAGCCCGGCTGATCTCGCCGTCGAAGCGCACCGCCTCGTACCCGACCAGGGCGACCAGTCCGAGCAGGATCAGCACGGTGGCGACCTGGAGCCAGCAGGCGACAGCGACCGAGGTCGGTCGGGGCGGACGGACCGGGGCGGCCACGGGTACGGTCATGGCAGGACCGTACGGCTGGCGGCCGGCGGGCGGCAGCCCCGATCGGTCAGCGTCGACCCGGCTGGTTGATTCAACCCTCGGCGAGCCGGGCGGCGGCGTACTCGCCCAGCCTGCTCCGGCCCATGACGCAGCCGCCGAAGGTGGTGAACTCGGCCGGCTCGCCGCGCAGTGCCTCCCACACCGCCCGCGCGCCCGCCGGATCGACCCGGCCGAGCAGCGTCGCCGCGTACGCCCGGCCGGCCGGCGAGCCGTGTTCCAGCAGCCAGTCGACCTTCCGCCGGGCCTGCTCCGGGTGCGCGTCGAGCTGCCGCTCGACCTCCCGGTATGCCTCGGTCACCGGCAGCATCGTACCGGCGAACCCCACTCCGCCGAACGCGACGGTGTCGGCCTTCGCCAGCTCGCTCACCGCCGCGTCGAGCTCTTTGTTCCCGCGTCCGAACATGCCCACCTCCATACCCCGATTGAGCGAAGGGCCCCCTGTCAACGCCGAAACGTTGCACAGGGGGCCCCTTTCGACATTCGGTCGAGGGTTGTCAGGCGGCGGTGACCGACAGGCCGTCCCGGCCGTCGGCCAGGTCGACCTTCACCGTGTCGCCGTCCCGCACCGTGCCGGAGAGCAGTGCCCTGGCGAGTTGGTCGCCGATGGCGGACTGCACCAGCCGGCGCAGCGGGCGGGCACCGTAGATCGGGTCGTACCCGTGCTCGGCGAGCCAGCCGCGGGCCGCCTCGGTGATCTCCAGGCCGAGCCGGCGGTCGGCCAGTCGCCGGCGCATCCGCTCAAGCTGGATGTCCACGATGGCCCGCAGGTCGTCCCCGTGCAGCGCGGCGAAGACCACGATGTCGTCGAGCCGGTTGAGGAACTCCGGCTTGAAGTGCGACCGGACCATCGCGAGGACGCCCTCCCGGCGCTGCTCCTCGGCCAGCGTCAGGTCGCTGATCACCGACGAGCCGAGGTTCGAGGTGAGGATCAGGATCGCGTTGCGGAAGTCCACCGTACGGCCCTGGCCGTCGGTGAGCCGGCCGTCGTCGAGCACCTGGAGCAGCACGTCGAACACGTCCGGGTGGGCCTTCTCCACCTCGTCCAGCAGGATCACCGAGTACGGCCGGCGGCGCACCGCCTCGGTGAGCTGGCCACCCTCCTCGTAGCCGACGTACCCGGGCGGGGCGCCGACGAGGCGGGCGACGGAGTGCTTCTCGCCGTACTCACTCATGTCGATGCGGACCATGGCCCGCTCGTCGTCGAACAGGAACTCCGCGAGCGCCTTGGCCAGCTCGGTCTTGCCGACGCCGGTCGGCCCGAGGAAGAGGAAGCTCCCGGTCGGGCGATCCGGGTCGGCGACGCCGGCCCGGGCCCGGCGGACCGCGTCGGAGACCGCGGCGACGGCCTCGGCCTGGCCGACCACCCGCGAGCCCAGCGACTGCTCCATCCGGAGCAGCTTGGTGGTCTCGCCCTCCAGCAGCCGGCCGGCGGGAATGCCGGTCCAGGAGGCGACCACGGCGGCGATGTCGTCCGCGCCGACCTCCTCCTTGAGCATCGCGCCCTCGGCCTGAAGCCGGGCCAGCTCCTCCTCGGCCTTCGCCAGGTCGGCCTTGAGCGCGGGGATCCGGCCGTACCGCAGCTCGGCGGCCCGCTCCAGCTCGCCGTCACGCTCGGCCCGCTCGGCCTCGCCGCCGAGCCGCTCCAGCTCCTCCTTGGCCGTGGAGAGCCTGGTGATGTGGTCCTTCTCGAGCTGCCAGCGCTCGGACAGCGCGGTGAGCTGCTCGCGCTTGTCGGCCAACTCCTTGCGCAGCCGCTCCAGCCGCTCGGCGGAGGCGGCGTCCGGCTCCTTGGCCAGCGCCATCTCCTCGATCTCCAGCCGGCGGACCGCCCGCTCGATCTCGTCCACCTCGACCGGCCGGGAGTCGATCTCCATACGCAGCCGGGACGCGGACTCGTCGACCAGGTCGATGGCCTTGTCGGGCAGGAACCGGTCGGTGATGTAGCGGTCGGACAGGGACGCGGCGGCGACCAGGGCTGCGTCGGTGATCCGTACGCCGTGGTGCACCTCGTAGCGCTCCTTGAGGCCGCGCAGGATGCCGATGGTGTCCTCGATGGTCGGCTCGCCGACCAGCACCGGCTGGAAGCGGCGCTCCAGGGCCGGGTCCTTCTCGATGTGCTCGCGGTACTCGTCGAGGGTGGTCGCGCCGACCATCCGCAGCTCACCGCGCGCCAGCATCGGCTTGAGCATGTTGCCGGCGTCCATCGAGCCCTCGCCCTTGCCGGCGCCGACGACGGTGTGCAGCTCGTCGAGGAAGGTGATGACCTGCCCGTTGGAGTTCTTGATCTCCTCCAGCACGGACTTCAGCCGCTCCTCGAACTGCCCCCGGTACTGCGCGCCGGCCACCATCGCGCCGAGGTCGAGCGAGACCAGCTTCTTGCCGCGCAGCGACTCGGGCACATCGCCGGCCACGATCCGCTGGGCCAGCCCCTCGACGATCGCCGTCTTGCCGACGCCGGGCTCGCCGATCAGCACCGGGTTGTTCTTGGTACGTCGGGACAGCACCTGGATCACCCGACGGATCTCGGAGTCCCGGCCGATCACCGGGTCGATCTTGCCGTCCCGCGCGCTGGCGGTCAGATCGACGCCGTACTTGGTCAGGGCCTGGTAGGTCTGCTCCGGGTCGGCGGTGGTGACCCGCCGGTCGCCGCCCCGAACGGTCGGGAAGGCCGCGACCAGGTTCTCCTCGGTCGCGCCGGCGTTCCTCAACGCGCCGGCGACCGCGCCACCGACCCGGGCCAGCCCGGCGAGGAGGTGCTCGGTCGAGGTGTACTCGTCACCCAGCGGCCGGGCGATCTGCTCGGCGGCGCCGATGGCGTTGACGAACTCGCGGGCCAGGGTGGGCTCGGCGAGGCTGGAGCCCCGGGCGGCTGGCAGGGTGTCGACCGCGCGCTGGGCGGCCCGGCGCAACTCGGCGGGGTCGGCCCCGGCGGCGCGCAGCAGGCCGGCGGCGGTCGAACCCTCGGTGTCCAGCAACGACAGCAGCAGGTGCCAGGGCTCCACGGTGGCGTGGCCGCGCTGGTTCGCCAGCGCGACGGCACCGGTGATGGTTTCGCGGCTCTTGGTGGTAAGGCGTTCCGTGTTCATGGGCTCCCCCGGATCGGCGTGTCCACTAGGAAGGACACAACCAGAGTTGAGCCTATTCCGCTCAACCTTGACCGTGTGACCCGAGTCACTTTCACCGGCTCGCCGCTTCCCCGGTCGCTTCCGCCGGCCCCCGGCGGCGGCGGCATGCGTCGCGGCGCCTTTGGAGCTGAGTCGTTCACGTCATCGCGCCGGTTCCGTCCGACCCATCGGCCCCGGCCGGCGTCCGACCCATCGGCCCGGCCGGCGTCCGGCCCGTCCACCCCTCCGGGCGGGGCAGCCCCCGCCCGGAGGGGTGGCCGGCACTGGCCGGGCCAACCGACAGCAAGGGGCGAGGCCACCCGTCCCACCCACGGTGGACGAGCTGACCCTCGCCGCCGAGTCGGCCAGTGATGTCGTGAACGACTCAGCTCCAAAGGCACCGCGGGAGCCGACCTGGAGGGCCGCGGTAACGCCGACGGGGCGGCGCGCCGAGGGCGGCAGGAGCGGCTACCGACCGCGCGGGCCGCGAACGAGGTACCGCCAGCAGCGGCACGAGCAGGAGCGGTACGAGCAGGAGCGGTACGAGCAGGAGCGCGACCCCCCTGCGCAGCCCCTGACCAGTCATCGACGACCTTCCCAGCCGGTAGCCTTGCGCACGTGCGAGTACGTGTCGAACAGACTGCCCTACCCGGGATCGGAATGCGTCACGATCTGGTGACGGAATCCGGCCGCCGGCTCGGCGTGGTCTCCCACCGCAATGGCCGCCGTGACCTCGTCCTGTACGACCCGGATGATCCCGATTCATGCCAGGCCGACATACCCCTTACCGACGACGAGGCGGAGGCGCTGGCGGACATCCTCGGCGCGTCGCTGATGCTCGGTCAGCTCTCCGGGCTACGCGAGCAGGCCGCCGGGCTGCTCACCGAGCAGATCGCCATCCCGGCCGGCTCGAAGTACGTCAACAAGCGGCTCGGCGACACCAAGGCCCGCACCCGGACGAGCGCCTCGATCGTGGCGGTGCTGCGCCACGGCGAGGTGATCGTCTCGCCGGACCCGACCTTCCGCTTCGAGGCCGGCGACGTGGTCGTCGTGGTCGGGACCCGCAAGGGGCTCGACGGCGTGACAGCCATCCTCGCCGACAACGACCCGGACGGCTGAGGCGCGGATGCACGAGACCACAACGCTGCTCATCGAGGTCGGTGCACTGCTCTTCCTACTCGGGCTGCTGGGGCGGCTCGGCCGACGGATCGGCCTCTCACCCATCCCCCTCTACCTGCTCGCCGGCCTCGTCTTCGGGCACGGTGGTGTGCTGCCGCTGAACGCCAGCGAGGAGTTCTTCGCGGTCGGCGCGGAGATCGGCGTGATCCTGCTGCTGGTGATGCTCGGTCTGGAGTACTCGGCCGGCGAACTGGTCGGCAACCTGCGCTCGGCGGCCCCGGCCGGGCTGATCGACGGCGTGCTCAACGCGCTGCCCGGCGCGGCCTTCGCCTTCCTGCTCGGCTGGGACTGGGTGGCCGCCGTCGTGCTCGGCGGCATCACCTGGGTCTCCTCGTCCGGAGTGATCGCCAAGGTGCTGGCCGACCTGGGCCGGCTCGGTAACCGGGAGACGCCGGTGATCCTCTCGGTGCTGGTCATCGAGGACCTGGCGATGGCGCTGTACCTGCCGCTGCTCACCGCCGTGCTGGCCGGCAGCGGCCTGCTCGGCGGCGGCATCGCGCTGGGCGTCGCGGTCGGCACCGTGGTGCTGGTGCTGGTGGTGGCGATCCGGTACGGCCACCTGATCTCCGCAGCCCTGTCGGCGAAGGATCCGGAGGCGCTGCTGCTCGGCGTGCTCGGCCTGACCCTGCTGGTCGCCGGCGTCGCCGCGAAGCTCCAGGTGTCGGCGGCGGTCGGCGCGTTCCTCGTCGGCATCGCGCTGTCCGGGCCGGTGGCCCACCACGCCACCGAGATGCTCTCCCCGCTGCGGGACCTCTTCGCCGCGGTCTTCTTCGTGTTCTTCGGGCTGGTCACCGATCCGCGGGACATCCCGCCGGTGCTGCTGCCGGCGCTCGCGCTGGCCGTGGTGACGATGGGCACCAAGACGCTCACCGGATACCTGGCCGCCCGGCGGGTCGGGATCGCCGAGCCCGGCCGGTGGCGGGCAGGACTGGCCCTGGTGCCCCGCGGTGAGTTCTCCATCGTCATCGCCGGGCTCGCCGTCGCCGCCGGCAGCGTCGAACCGAAGCTGGCCGCGCTGGCCACGGCGTATGTGCTGATCACCGTGGTGACCGGGCCGATGCTGGCCCGGCTGCCGGACTTCGCCTGGTTCAAGGTGTGGCTGCGGCAGCGGGCCGTCCGCCAGCGCGCGGAGCCGCTGGTCAGCACCGACTGATCACGACACCGGCACGGGACCGGGCCGGGTCGGCCGTACGGTCGACCCGGCCCGGTCCAACGGTTGCGAATTCGTGCCGCAGAGCCCTTCCGCTGGTCGGAAGCCCCGGGCTACCGTTCGCCCCAACAGCCAGGGTCCACGGGTGGCCGGTCCCCCGCGGACGCGAGCGGGAAAGGTTGGCCGGTGAGCGTGCAGGAGTCGACGTTCCGCGGCTTCGCCAACCCCGTCGACCCGTCCCCGGCGGAGCTGCGGGCGTGGGCCTACCAACCGGACTCGGTGCCGCTGACCTCGATGCCCCAGGACTGGGACCTGCTGGTCGCCGGGGACCACCTCGTGCAGACGCTCTTCGAGCTGGCGATGGACCCGGCCTGCCCGGCCCGCCGGTTCGCGCTGCACTGCCTCTACATCTACGCCGCCGACGGCATCCGGACGAACTTCCGCGCCCACCCCAAGCGGCGGTTCCGCAAGCTGGTCGAGCAGGCGGAGCGGGCCGGCGACGAGCTGATGCGCAACTGGGCGCACAACAGCCGGGTGCTGCTGGCCCGTCCGGGCCTCTTCGCCTACCGCGACTGGTGCGAGGGCGGCCTGGTCCGGGAGAACCGCCGCATCGGCTGACCGGCACCCGCCCCGGGACGGCGAACGGGCCGGGTTCCCCCGTGGAACCCGGCCCGCACGTCAGCGCACCGACCGTCAGGCGGGCGATCGGCCGCGCCCCCCGCGCCGCGCTCCCTGCTGGTCGCGCCGCGTGTCGGCCCGCCCCTGGTCGACGCCGTGGTCGACCTGGTCGGCGAACCGGCCCTCCTTGATCCGGTCGGCGAACCGGCTCTCGATGATCTTGTTGAACTGCTCCCGGACGGACGTCGCGACCCGGTCGAGCCGCTCCTCCGCCTGCTGCGCCGCCTTCTTGACCGGTTCCGACATGGTTCCCCCTCGCCAGCGCGGTGGATCCAGCGGTGCTTCTGGCCCGTATTGAGCGGATAGGGCCTGATTCACAGGTTAACGGAACGGCCCGGTCCGCGCCGGGATACCGGGAAGCGGACCGGGCCGGTGAAGCGGTCCGGAGCAGGGGAACTGCGCAGCGGTGCGGCCGGGCAGCCGACGGTCAGCGGTCGCGGCGGGGGCGCCAGACCACCAGGGCGGTGGACGTGCGGTTGGTGGGCACCAGGTCGCGGCCGGGGAACCGGGCCAGCGACTCCAGCTCGGCCACCCGGCGGTACGCGGCGTCGAGCTCCGCCTCCAGCCGGGCGATCCGCTGCTGCGCCTGTTCCAGCAGGCGTTCCAAGCCGATGATCCGCTTGACCCCGGCCAGGTTGACCCCCTCGTCCTGGCTGAGCCGCTGCACCTCGCGCAGCAGCACCACGTCCCGGACGCTGTAGCGACGCCCGCCGCCGGCAGCCCGGCCAGCCTGCACCAGGCCGAGCCGGTCGTACTGGCGCAGCGTCTGCGGATGCATCCCCGCCATCCGCGCCGCCACCGAGATCATCAGGACCTTGGCCTCGTAGGCAGGGTCATTTGAGCCGGTGAACTCTCCCGCCATCGCCGCTCACCTCCGTACGCACTCCAGCAGGCTCAACTGAACCGACGCACCCGGGCGTCGAGATGTTCCCGGGCGGCCGGCGGGGTCTGCTCGGCGAACGTCTCCAGCGCCGCCCGCGCCTCGTCGGACACCCGTGCCGGCACCACCACGTCGAGCGTGACCAGCAGGTCGCCGGCCTGGCCTTCCCTGCGCACCACGCCCTTGCCGCGGGCCCGCAGCACCCGGCCGCCCGGCGTGCCCGGCGGCACCCGCAGGGTCACCGTGCCGTCGAGCGTGGGCACCCGCAGGTCCGTGCCGAGCACGGCCTCCGGGAAGGTGATCGGCACGGTCAGCGTCAGGTCGTCTCCGGTACGCCCGAACAGCTCGTCCGGGCGGACCTTCACGTGCACGAACAGATCGCCGGCCGGGCCGCCGCGCTCGCCCGGCTCGCCGCGCCCGGCCAGCCGGATCCGCTGCCCGTCGGCCACCCCGGTGGGGAAGCGGACGTTCAGCGTGCGGGTCTTGGTGACCCCGCCGGTGCCGTGGCACTCCGGGCACTTCTCCTCGACGACCGTGCCCACGCCCTGACAGTTGCGGCACGGCTCGGAGAAGCTGAACGACCCCTGGTTCCGGGTGGTCACCCCGGCGCCGTGGCAGACCGGGCAGGGCGCCGGCTGGGTGCCGGGCTTCGCGCCGCTGCCGTGGCAGGTGTCGCAGGCCCCGGGCGCGCGCAGGGTCAGCGGGAGGGTCACCCCGCGGACCGCGTCGCCGAAGTCGAGCGCCACCTCGGTCTCGATGTCCCGGCCCTTGGCCGGGCCGCGCGGACGGGCCGGGCCACCGGCCCCCCCGCCCGAGAAGATCGAGCTGAACAGGTCCTGGAAGCCGGCGCCGCCGAAGCGACGGTCACCGCCGCCGGCCGCGCCGCCGAACAGGTCGGAGGCGTCGAACGGCTGCCCGCCGGGCCCACCCGCGCCCCGGGCGTTACGCCGGAAGGCACCCGAGCCGAACAGCGAGCGCATCTCGTCGTACTCGCGGCGCTTGGCCTCGTCGCCAAGCACCGCGTACGCCTCGGAGACGGCCTTGAACCGCTCCTCGGCCAACGGGTCGCCGGGGTTGTGGTCCGGGTGCGACTCCCGGGCCAGCTTCCGGAACGACTTCTTGATCTCGTCCGAGGAGGCGGACTTCTGCACGCCCAGCGTGGCGTAGTAGTCCTTCTCGATCCAGTCCTTGGAACTCACCGGTCCACCCCCTTCCACGGGACGTATCCCGGACGTCCCGCCCGCCCGGTGCGGGCGGGCGGGACGGCACGGGTCGGCACTACTCCGGGTCGGCGACCGCGACCATGGCCGGCCGCAGCAGCCGCTCGCCGAGCTGGTAGCCCCGGCGCATGACCTGCACGCAGGCCGGTTCGGTCACGTCGGCGGAGGTCTGGTGGGCCACCGCCTCGTGCCGGGTCGGGTCGAACGGGTCGCCCTGCTCGCCGAACGCGCTCAGGCCGAACTTGCCCAGCGCGGTGGTGAGCTGCTCGGCCACCGTGCCGAACGGGCCCACCAGGTCGCCGTGCTCGCGGGCCCGGTCCAGGTCGTCCAGGATCGGCAGCAGCGCGGCGAGCACCGAGCCGGTCGCCTGCTCCTGGACCAGGCCGCGGTCCCGGTCCACCCGCTTGCGGTAGTTGGCGTACTCCGCCGTCACCCGCTGGAGATCCCGGGTCCGCTCGTCCAGCTCGGCCCGCAGCGCCTCCAGCTCCGCGCCGAGCGGCCCGCCGGTGGCGGCGGCCTCGGTGGCCGGGGCCTCGCTCTCCACCGGCTGCGCCGGGGCGTCGACCACGGGCGGCCCGTCGACGGAGGCGGCCTCGACCTCGATCTCGTCGACCACGACCTCGGCGTCGGCGACCAGCCCCTCCGCCGGGACGTCCGCCCCGGCGTCGGTGGCGGCGGGCGCCTCCGGCGTACTGATCTTGCGGTTGTCACGGATGACGACCCGCGGCTGCTCGCCGGCCGACTGCCCGGCGGTCGCGGAGCCACCCGGCGTCGACCCGGTGGTGTCCGGGTCGACGGCTCGTGGCTTCTCCGTCATGCGGTTACCTCATCCCTGTGGGTACGTGTCCGAGGCGGATCGTCACTTCTTGTCCTCGTCCACGATCTCCGCGTCGACCACGTCGTCGGCGCCGCCGGCGCCGCCGGCCTGCGCGCCACCGGTCGCCCCGGTGCCCGCGCCCGCCGCACCCGGCTGCTGGCCCGGCTCGGCCTGGTCGGCCTGCTGAGACGCGTAGAGCAGCGAGCCGGCCTGCTGGGAGACCTGCGCGAGCCGCTCGTGGGCCGCCTTGATCTTCTCGATGTCCTGACCGCCGAGCGCGCCGCGCAGCTCACCGAGGGCCTCGTTGAGCTGCTCCCGGTTCTCGCCCGGCAGTTTGTCGCCGCTCTCGGCGAGGAACTTCTCGGTCTGCCACTGGAGCGCCTCGGCGACGTTGCGGGTCTCCGCCTCCTCGCGGCGGCGCTTGTCGTCGTCGGCGTGCTCCTCGGCGTCCCGGCGCATCCGCTCGATGTCGTCCTTCGGCAGCGAGGAGCCGCCGGTGATCGTCATCTTCTGCTCCTTGCCGGTGCCCAGGTCCTTGGCGTGCACGTTCACGATGCCGTTGGCGTCGATGTCGAACGTGACCTCGATCTGCGGCACGCCACGCGGCGCCGGCGGGAGGCCGGTCAGCTCGAAGGTGCCGAGCTTCTTGTTGTAGGCCGCGATCTCCCGCTCGCCCTGGAACACCTGGATCAGCACCGACGGCTGGTTGTCGTCGGCGGTGGTGAAGACCTCGGAACGGTTGGCCGGGATGGTGGTGTTGCGCTCGATCAGCTTGGTGAAGATGCCGCCCTTGGTCTCGATGCCCAGGCTCAGCGGGGTCACGTCGAGCAGCAGGACGTCCTTGACCTCGCCCTTGAGCACACCGGCCTGGAGTGCGGCGCCGACGGCGACGACCTCGTCCGGGTTGACGCCCTTGTTCGGTTCGCGGCCGGTGAGCTGCTTGACCAGGTCGGTCACGGCCGGCATCCGGGTCGAGCCGCCGACCAGGATGACGTGCTCGACGCCGGAGACCTTGATGCCGGCGTCCTTCACGGCCTGCTCGAACGGGCCCTTGCAGCGGTCCAGCAGGTCCTGCGTCATCCGCTGGAACTCGGCCCGGCTGAGCGTCACGTCCAGGTGCAGCGGGCCCGCCGCGCCGGCCGTGATGTACGGCAGGTTGATGTTGGTGGTGGTGGCCGCCGACAGCTCGATCTTGGCCTTCTCGGCCGCCTCGCGGAGCCGCTGGAGGGCCATCTTGTCCTGACCCAGGTCGATGCCGTGCTCGCCGCGGAAGGTCTTCACCAGGTGGTCGATGATCCGCTGGTCCCAGTCGTCGCCACCGAGCTGGTTGTCACCGCTGGTGGACTTGACCTCGACGACGCCCTCGGCCAGCTCCAGCAGCGAGACGTCGAAGGTGCCGCCGCCGAGGTCGAAGACCAGGACGGTCTGCTCCTTGGAGCCCTTGTCCAGCCCGTACGCCAGGGCGGCGGCGGTCGGCTCGTTCACGATCCGCAGCACGTTGAAGCCGGCGATCTCGCCGGCTTCCTTGGTGGCCTGCCGCTGGCTGTCGTTGAAGTAGGCCGGAACGGTGATCACCGCGTCGCTGATCTGCTCGCCCAGGTACGCCTCGGCGTCCCGCTTGAGCTTCATCAGCGTCCGGGCCGAGATCTCCTGCGGGGTGTACTTCTTGCCGTCGATGTCGACGGTCCAGTTGGTGCCGACCTCCCGCTTGACCGACCGGATCGTCCGGTCCGGGTTGGTCACCGCCTGGCGCTTGGCGACCTCACCGACGAGCACCTCCCCGTTGCGGGCGAACGCGACGATCGACGGGGTCGTCCGCGAGCCCTCAGCGTTGGCGATGACGGTGGGCTCACCGCCCTCGAGAACGCTGACGCAGGAGTTCGTCGTGCCGAGGTCGATACCGACCGCACGTGCCATCTTCGCTTCCTCGCTTCTTACGTTGGAGCAGGTGACGGGCTCCGCCCGCCGCACACTGGCCACAAGTTGAGTGAACTTGACTCAATAGTGCCACGCCCACGGCGATCGTCAAGTCGGGTTGAGTCGACCCGGCGCAACCTCACGTTACCGGGAGCCCGGTTGTCTTCACTTGCACCGGTCGGGCACGCTTTAGCGGTGACGACGCACGGCGATCCCGCCACCCGCACCGGTTCGCCCGCCGTCGCCGCCCGTACCGGCAACGAGGACGCCGGGGAGGACCCGTCCGGCCCTTCCGGAGACGGCCTGCCCGCCGCGCTCACCCACCTGCGGGCCGCGATCGGCGCGGTCCGGTTCCCGCTCGCCCTGCCCTCGGCCGAGGCCGCCCGCCAGATCGGCACGAGCCTCACCGCCCAGCTCGACGACTATCTCCTGCCCCGGCTGGCCCGGCTCGACGCGCCGCTGCTGGTGGTCGTCGGCGGCTCCACCGGGGCTGGCAAGTCGACCCTGGTCAACAGCCTGGTCCAGGCCCGGGTCAGCGCCGCCGGGGTGCTCCGGCCGACCACCCGCTCACCGGTGCTGGTGTGCAACCCGGCCGACTCCGGCTGGTTCCGCCAGGGCCAACTGCTGCCGGGCCTCACCCGCACCAACGAGCCGAGCGAGGACCCGGGCACCCTGCACCTGGTCACCGCCCCGGCGCTGCCCGCCGGACTGGCCTTCCTCGACGCCCCCGACATCGACTCGGTGGTCGACGCCAACCGGGCGCTGGCCGGGCAGCTCCTCGCCGCCGCCGACCTCTGGCTCTTCGTCACCACCGCCGCCCGGTACGCCGACGCGGTTCCCTGGGAGCTGCTGCACACCGCGCGGGCCCGGGGCGTGGTGATCGCGATGGTGCTCGACCGGGTGCCGGTGGAGGCGACCGACGAGGTGGCCGCCCACCTGGCCGAGATGCTCACCGACCAGGGTCTCGGCGCGGCGCCGCTGTTCGTCCTGCCCGAGACGGGGGTGGACGGCCAGGGCCTGCTGCCGGACCAGGTCACCGCCCCGCTGAGCACCTGGTTCGCCCGGCTGGCCGCCGACGCCGGGGCGCGGGCCGCCGTCGTCCGGCAGACCCTGGACGGGGCGCTGGCCGCCCTGTACCCCGCGGTGGCGGGGCTGGCCGACGCCGCCGACGAGCAGGTGGCCGCCGCCGACGCCCTCGACGAGCGGGTGCGGGCCGCGTACCGGGGGGCCGAGCGGACCGTGGAGCAGGGGCTGAAGGACGGCCGGCTGCTCCGCGGCGAGGTGCTCGCCCGCTGGCAGGAGTTCGTCGGCACCGGCGAGTTCTTCCGCACCCTGGAGGCCCGGATCGGCCGGCTGCGGGACCGCCTGGTGGCCGCGGTGACCGGCCGGCCGGCGCCCGCCGCGGAACTGCGCAACGCCATCGAGTCCCAGCTCGTCACGCTGCTGCGCGGGGTGGCCGCCGAGGCGGCCGAGAACACGTACACCGGGTGGCGGGCGCACCCGGCCGGGGCCGCGCTGCTCGACCCGCCGCTGGCGCACCCGGCCGAGGACTTCGCCGCCCGCGCCGAGCGCCTGGTCCGCGACTGGCAGCGCGGGGTGCTGGAGCTGGTCCGGGCCGAGGGCGGCGACAAGCGGTTCGTGGCCCGCACGGCCGCGTACGCGGTCAACGCCACCGGGCTGGCCGTGATGATCGCCGTGTTCGCCTCGACCGCGTTCATCCCGACCGGGCTGGAGGTGGCCACCGGGGCCGGCACGACCGTCGCCGCGCAGGCCGTGCTCCAGGCGATCTTCGGCGACCAGGCCGTGCGTACGCTGGCCGACCGGGCCCGGGCCGACCTGCTGGCGCGGGTCGGGGAACTGCTCGACGCCGAGGCCGACCGGTTCCTGTCCCGCACTGCGGCGGCCCGCCCGGCGGCGGACGCCGGCGACCCGCTGCGCGCCGCGGGCGACCAGGTGGAGGACGCCCGGCGCCGCAGCGGCCTGGCGACGGCCGACGCGTCGGACCTGCCCGTGGTGCCGCCCCCGCAGGACGAAACCCGGTGAGCGCGAGGAGTGAGCTTGCGAGCCCCGCAGTCGCGAACGAAAAGGGGCACCCGTGAGCGCGAGGAGTGAGCTTGCGAGCCCCGCAGTCGCGAACGAAAAGGGGGCCCGATGACCAACATCGCCGGCCGGCTGCGCGAGGCGCTCCGGGGTGATCAGCGGGTCGATCCGGACGCACTGATCGCCCGACTGGACGCGGTCCGCCGGTTCCTCGACGCGGTGGACGGCCAGCTCCCCGACGCCCAGCTCGTGCCCGCGCACACCCTGGTCGAGCGGGCCGGCACCCGGCTGGCGCTCTCCCGCGACCACACCGTCGTCGCGCTCGCCGGGGCCACCGGCAGCGGCAAGTCGAGCCTGTTCAACGCGCTCGCCCGGCTGGGGCTGTCCCCGGTCGGGGTGCGCCGCCCCACCACCGGCGTGGCGCACGCCTGCGTCTGGGGCCCGCTGGACGGGGCGAACCGGCTGCTCGACTGGATCGGCGTGCTGCCCCGCCACCGGTTCGTCCGGGAGAGCGCGCTGGACGCCGACGACGAGTCCGCCCTGCACGGGCTGGTGCTGCTCGACCTGCCGGACTTCGACTCGGTGCAGCGGTCGCACCGGCTGGAGGTGGACCGGCTGCTCGGCCTGGTCGACCTGGTGATCTGGGTCGTCGACCCGCAGAAGTACGCCGACCGGGTGATCCACACCAGCTACCTGCGCGAGTTCCACCGGCACCGGGACGTGACGCTGGTGGTGCTCAACCAGGCCGACCGGCTGCCCCCGGCGGAGCTGCCCCGGGTGCTGGACGACCTGCGCCGGCTGCTCGACGCCGACGGGCTGGGCGGGGTGCCGCTGCTGGCCACGACCGCCGTCGACCCGGTCGGGATCGTCGAGCTTCGCGGGACGCTGGAGCGCACGGTCGCCGGGCGGCAGGCCGCGCTGCGGCGCCTCGCCGGGGACGTCGACGCGGTCGTCGCCGGGCTGGACGAGCTGGTCGCCGCCGAGGCACCGGCCGCCGGGCCGGACGAGGGGGCCGGCGGCCCGTTGAGCCGGGCGCTGGCCGGGGCGGCCGGCGTGCCGGCGGTGGCGGAGGCGGTCGAGGGGGCGTACCGGCACCGGGCCGTGGCGAGCACCGGCTGGCCACTGGTGCGGGGTTGGCGGCGGCTGCGCCCCGACCCGCTGCGCCGGCTGCACCTGCCCGGCCCGGTCGCCGGCGCGGACACCGGGGACCCGGCGGAGAGCCTGGTCGCCGCGACCTCCGTACCGGATCCGACCGCCGCCCAGCGCTCGGCGCTGGGGCTGGCCGTGCGCGCGGTGGCCGACCGGTCCGGCGCGGGCCTGCCGGCCCCCTGGGCGACCGCGGTGACCACCGCCGCCCGGTCCCGGCTGGGCGACCTGCCGGACGCGCTGGACCGCGCGGTGGCCGGCGCCGACCTGGGGATCGACCGCCGGCCGGTGTGGTGGCGGTTCGTCGGCGCGGCGCAGTGGTTGGTCACGGTCGCGGCCGTGGCCGGCCTCGGCTGGCTGGCCCTCGGCTACGCGCTGCGCGCCCTCGGCCTGCCGGCACTGGACTACCCGCGGGTCGGCGAGGCCCCGCTGCCCACCGTGCTGCTGCTCGGCGGCCTGCTCGCCGGGCTGTTGCTGGCCGCGCTGACCCGCCCGGTGGTGCGCTGGTCGGCCCGCCGGGCCCGCCGCCGGGCCGAGAAGCGACTCACCGCCGCCGTCGATGCGGTCGGCATCGAGTACGTGGTGACGCCGGTCCGGGCGGTGCTCGACCGGTACGGGCAGGCAAGGCAGGCGTTGCGGGACGCCGGGCGCCGCTGACCCCGGTCAGCCTTCACTGTCCGGGGCTCCCCTCCCGGCGTAGGGTCGACGCATGGCCACGCCTCAGACCCCCTACGACGCGGTGCTGCACGCCGCACGCGACGTGACCAGGCTCGACACCGCCCTCGATGCGGAGATGCTCGGCGCGGCGCTGCTGGGCAGCGTCTACGCGGTCGCGGAGACCGACCGGGAGAGGGCCGTCCGGGAGTTCGTCTCCGGATTCCTCGCCGCCACCGCACGCCGCCGCACGGCCGCCGCCAGGACCATCCGCGCCGTCTTCGCCGCCCTGGTGCCCGACGCGGAGGGCACCGCGAAGGTCAACCCTGGCACCCAGGCCCCCGCCTGGTCCGAGCAGCTCGGCCGGGTGCACCTCACCGGCACCTGGTGCTACGGCGACGTGTACGGCGACCAGACCTCCTACCTGGCCACCTTCGCCTACGACGATGCCGCCGGTGGCCCGGAGCACGCGCTGGTGGCCCTGGTCGACCACAACATCGGGATCACCAAGGACATCTTCGTCGGCGGTCCCGCCGGCCGGATCGTCGACCAGGTCCGGGAGATGGTCGACGGCGACGAGCTGACCTGGTTCCGGGAGGAGGACCCGGCCCGGATGCACGGCGAGGTCGGCCGGCACCTGGCGGTCACCGACGAGCTTGGCGAACTGCCCGCCGAGGGGTCGCTCGCCACCGACCGCGCGCTGGCCGGCGCGCGGCTGGCGCTGCTGCCCCCGCCGGCGCGTCCCGCCCGGGGCGCCGAGCCGCTCTCCGGCGACGAGCGGACCGACCTGGTCCGGGCGTTCCTCGCCTCGCCCGAGGCGGTCCGGTTCGACCTGGACCCGTCCGACGACGCGGGGCTGGCCTCGCTGCACTTCTGCCTCAGCCTGCTGCTCGACCACGCCGCGAGCTTCCCGGACGCGGATTCGCTGCGGTGGAGTCCCACGGTGGCCGAGTTGTTCCTGCTCGACTGGGTGCACCGGCGGGCCGTGCTCGACATGGACGACGCCGCGATGCTCCCCCGGGTACTGCGCGGCTGGGCGGCGTACGCGGCCCGGCGGAAGGGGCTGCCCGGGGCGGCGGCGACCCGGACCGACACGGCGATCGAGGAAATGGTTCCGGAGTTCGCCCGGCTCTACTCGACGGGGGAGCGGCGCAGCCCGGCCACCGCAGCCGTGGCCCAGCTCATGGCCGACGGGGTGGACCCGGACGACCCGGTCGCCCTGGACGCCTGGATCGAGGCGAACCGGCACCGGCTCGCCGACGACGGGGCCTGAGCGGAGCCCGGCGGGCGGTCGCTGCCGAGTGGTCGCTGCCGGGCGGTCGCTGCCGGGCGGTCGCTGCCGGGCGGTCGCTGCCGGGCGGTCGCTGCCGGGCGGTCGCTGCCGGGCGGTCGCTGCCGGGCGGTCGCTGCCGGGCGGTCGCTGCCGGGTGGTCGCTGCCGGGTGGTCCGGCGGGGTCACGGCTCGACCAGCGCCAGGCGGCGGGGCGCGACGTCGACCCGCAGCCGCTGACCCCAGCGCAGGGCGAGCCGGTCGTTCTCCAGGCCGTCCGCGAACACCACCAGGCCGTCGGACTCGGCGACCAACTCCAGCCGATCGTCCCCGGTCAACCGGCCGGCGGTCAGGTCGACGCCGGTGACCGGGGACGCCCACGCCTCCCGGACGAACCAGCACAGCGCCGCCTCCTCGGGAACGGGCGGGCGGGGCGCGCCCGCCCGGGCGCGGGCGATCGAGGCGCACCAGCCGGTCGCCCCCGTCCCGGTGCCGACCACCAGCCCGGAGGAGGACTGCCGCTCGTGCCGGGCCCGCTCGCCGTCGGCGACGGTGAGCAGGTAGCGGGCGGACTGGTGGGAGGAGTGGCCGACGTACACCTCATTGAGGCCCACCAGCTCCTGGCCGTCGTCGAGGGTGGCCCGGACCATGGCCCGGTGCCGGGTCCGCGCCGCGCCGGCCGCCACCGCCGGCAGCAGGTCGGCGACCTGCCCGGCGCGGTGCCGGACCAGCACACCGGCGTTGCGTCCGGGCTCCGGGTCGACCCCGATCACCGGCTGCCGGTCGAGGTACTTCGCGACGTTGGCGACCAGCCCGTCCGGCCCGACGGCGACCAGCACGTCCTCGGGGCCGAAGAGGAACCGGGGGAGGTCGTTCCGGTCGACCGACCCGCGCCGCCAGTCGGCCGGTACGGCGGCGGCGACCGCGGTCAGCGCCGCCTGGAGGGCCTCGTGCCGGTCGACCACCTCGGCAAGGTCCCGCCCACGCGCCCGCAGGTACCACTGCGCCGCCGCCCGGGTGCCGTGCAGGGCCAGCAGCTCGTCCAGCTCGCTGCGCCGGCTGACCACGACCACCCGGGGGGTCAGCGTGCCGCTCACCGGTCGGCCGCCGGCGTCGTGACCGCTGCCGTCGCCGCCGGCCCGGTCAGCCGCCCGAGCAGGTCGGTGAGCAGGTCGGGGGTGACGGTGAGCTGCCCGATCCGGGGAAGCTGCCCGGCCAGGTCACGGACGGTCAGGGCCCGCAGCACCCCGGGCGGGAGTTCCGCGTACGCGGAGAGCTTGGCCGCCTCCGTCTCGGCCTCGGCGTGGCCCACCGCGCGCACGGTGTCGGCCTTGGCGGCGGCGAGGACGCGTTCCTTGTCGGCCTCGGCGGCGGAGAGCACCCGGGCCCGCTCGGCGGCGGCGGCGTTCGCGACCTTCTCGCGCTCGGCCTTGCCCTGGGCGGCGGCGAGGTCGGCGGCGGCGTCCAGCTCGGCCTTGCGCCGGGAGTTCGACCCGTGCTGCTCCACGAGCTGCTGCTCCCGCCGGGCCAGCTCGATCTTGTTCTGCAACTCGTTCTCGGCGATCGAGCGTTCCTGTTCGACGGCCTGCGCCCGCCGGGCGTAGGTGGCCCGGTCGGCCTCGACCTGGACCGCCTCCCGGGTCGGCGTCTGCAACGCCCGCTCCAGCTCCGGCTCGGGCCGGATCGCGACCACCCGGGCGCTGACCACGGCGACGCCGACGTCGACCAGCCGGGACTCCTCGCGCAGCGCGGCGGAGACCGTCTCGCGGACGCCGGCGATGGTGGTGAGCGCCTCGGCCAGCGGCACCCGGGCCAGCAGATCGAGGGCGGGTTGCTGGGCCAGCTCGGCGAGCAGGGTGGCCACCTGGTCGAGCGGGCGGGCCCGGGGCCTGCCGGTGCGCGGATCGACCGAGAAGTCGAGCCGGGCGGCGGCCAGTGCCGGGTCGGCCACCCGGTAGGTCACGGTGGCCTGCACGGTGATGTCCGCGAAGTCACCGGTCCGGGCGTGGAACAGCAGCGGCAGCTCACGGTCGTCGACCGGCACCTCGCTGAGCACCGCGTTGAGCGGCCGGTACCAGAAGGACTGGCCCACCCCCTCGCGGCGGACCCGGCCACCGACGTGCAGCCGCACCCAACTGGTCGGAGCGCCGCGCAGGTGGCGCAGGAAGAGTCGCCTCGTCACATCGGCCATGGTGTACACCCTCCCCTTTTTTTCGTCTACCAGACGATAAACATCCTGGTACCTTATCGTCAAGGTGGTGATAAAGAGATGGGCGAGTACCCCCCCTTCGCCGTGACGGCCGACCTGGTGGTGTTGACCGTCCGCGCCGGCGAGTTGGCCGTGCTGCTGATCCGCCGGGGCATCCCCCCGTACGAGGGACGGTGGGCGCTGCCGGGCGGCTTCGTCGGCATCGACGAGGACCTGCCCGACGCGGCCGTCCGGGAGTTGGCCGAGGAGACCGGCCTGCCCGAGCCGGCCGGGCACCTGGAGCAGCTCGGCTCGTACGGCCGGCCGGAGCGCGACCCGCGCGGCCGGGTGGTCACCGTGGCCTGGCTGGCGCTCCTGCCCGACCTGCCCGCCCCGGTCGCCGGCTCGGACGCGGCGTCGGCCGACTGGGTGCCGGTCGCCCGGTTGCCTCCCGGCCAGCTCGCCTTCGACCACGACCGGATCCTGGCCGACGGGCTGGAACGCGCCCGGGCCAAGCTGGAGTACACCCCGCTGGCCAGTGCCTTCTGCCCGCCCGAGTTCACGGTGGCGCAGTTGCGCGGGGTCTACGAGACGGTCTGGGGCACCCACCTCGACCCGCGCAACTTCCACCGGAAGGTGACCGGCACCCCCGGCTTCGTCGAGCCGGTCGGCCGCTCCACGGAGGGCGAGCGGGGACGGCCCGCACAGCTCTTCCGGCGCGGCCCGGCCACCCTCCTGCACCCGCCGATGCTCCGCCCGCACTGAGCACCCGCCCGATGGGTGGCCGGCCGGCCGACGGCCCGGTCGAGGGGCCCGACGGGCGGCGGGGCCGGGACCGCCCCGGCCCGACGGCCGGGGCGAGCGGCGGGGCCGGGACCACCCCGGGGGCGGGCGGCTAGCCGAGCGCGGCGTACACGACCCCGGCGACCAGTCCGCCGACGGCGCCGCCGACCACCACCTGCGACCGCGTGTGGGCGCGCAGCCGCACCCTGGACCAGCCCGCCAGGACGGGCAGCGGCGCGGCGGCCAGCAGCGGGGCGCCGAAGGTGAGTACCAGGACGACCACCGCCCCGGCGGCCACCGCCGTGTGGATCGACATCTTCCACCAGTGGCTCACCGTCACCGCCACGACCAGCCCCACCACGCCGGCGGCCACCAGGGCCAGCAGCGGGCGGGGCGCACCGAACGCCGCGAGCAGGGCCCACCCGACCGCCACCGAGGCCAGCCCGAACAGCAGCGGCAGCCGGCGCTGTTCGCGTACGCCGACGTGGTGGTCGGTGAGCCGCCCGCGCCGCACCCCACCGAGGATGTACGCGAACGGGATGCCGCTGGCGAAGACGGTGGCGAGCAGCCCCCACGCCAACCCGTGCGCCCCGCCCCGGGCGCCGTGCCAGGCGACCACCACGGTCAGCAAAGTCACCAGGACGGCGGGCGCGGTCAGCTCGGTGACCAGCCGGGCGATCCGCCGGCCGGGACCGGCCGGCGCGGCCGGGACCGGCGACTCGGCGGGTTGGCCCGGCCCGCTCAGCGCCCCGTCCCCGGTCGCGCGGGCCGGTCCCCGCTCCGGCCGGTGCCGCGCGCCTGCCCGCCGATCCGGTTCACGCTCCACGACCCGGGAGCGTGCCACCCGGCCGGGCCGGCCGGACGGCCGGGTCGGCGGTCGCGCCGGGGCTGCTCGTGGTCGGCTCCGAGCTGGTCGAGGGCTCGCTGTCGCCCGGCGGGGAGGGGTGCGTCGAGCCGGAGAGCGTCACCGTGGGCTCGGCCGTGGGCGTTGGCTCCGGCGTCGGCGGGTCGGTCGGCGACGGCACCGGCGTCGGGCGTGGCGCCGGGGTCGGGGTCGGGGTCGGCGAGGGGGGTGCCGGGGGCGGCCGGGGGGCGGGCGGGGGAGTGGGCGCCGGGGGCGGCGGATGGCGTACCGGATCCGGGTCGGACCGGTCGGGGTCGGCCGCCGGGGCCGGCGGCGCGAGGCCCGGGCCGGCCGGCCCGGTCGACGGCACCACGACCACACTCGGCCGGGCGGACGGGATCGCCGTGGGCCGGCCGGTCACGGGCAGCGGGACGACCACCGGGCCGACGGACGGGGTGGGGATGAACGGGGTGCCGCTGGCCGGCAGCGCCGTGCTGCCCATCGTGGCCGAGCCCGCGCTGACGGCGGCGAGGATCGGCATCGAGGCGGTGCCGGCGAGTAGGGCGACGGTGAAGAGGTAGCCCCGACCGGGGCCGCCGGAGCCGGGGGCGCGGTGCGCGCCGACCACCCGGCGGTAGCCGCCCACCGCGCGGTGCCGACCGAGCAGCGGAACGGCCGGACCCTCACCTGGCTGGGACACGGACACTCCTCGTCGTCGGGCATGGTCACGGGCGGCAGGGCGTCGAGACAAACGGACATAAGCCCACGAAAGGCGCGCCCCGGCATCATCAGCTTGGCCCAGTGACGGCCAGTTCACCAGGCACCACAGCGTGTCGACACACAATTTGTCCGCCGCGCTACCCGGGCCGCGAATCCGCCTACGACAAATCCCTTGATGAGCCACAAAGCCGACAGCGGCCGGAAACCTGGGGCGGGCGTACTGTGGGGCCCCTCACCTCCTCTGCGAATATGGACCACGACGGCAACGCAGCCGCGACCTCCGCGCACCCCGCGGCAGGCGCGGTTGGGCGCCGGCGCTCCCGAACCGGGTTCGTCCCACGGATCCGGCTCACGCCGCGCGGCAACCCTCACCGGGGCTAGGCGCGGCCGCCAGGACCAGCCCGGCACCGGCCGGGCCGGCGCACGATTTGCGCGGACGGGTCACCCCCCGGCGCCGACGCAGACACGACAGGGAGAGACGGATGGCAAAGGGCGACCCCGGGGTCACCACCCGCGGCCGGCGGGCGGCACCCCGTTCCAAGCGAGCCGCGGCGGCTGCCGGCGACCCGGAACTCGTACAGCTGCTGACGCCCGAGGGCGAGCGCGTCGAGACCTCGGTGGGCCCGGACGGGACGGAGTACCGCGTCGACTTCACCGACGAGGAGTACCGCGGGCTCTACCGCGACCTCGTGCTGGTGCGCAAGCTCGACGCCGAGGCCACCGCGTTGCAGCGGCAGGGCGAGTTGGGCCTGTGGGCGAGCCTGCTGGGCCAGGAGGCCGCGCAGGTCGGCTCCGGCCGGGCGCTGCGCAGCCAGGACATGGCCTTCCCGACGTACCGGGAGCACGGCGTGCTCTACTGCCGGGGCATCGACCCGATCATGCCGCTCGGCCTGTTCCGGGGCGTCGACCAGGGCGGCTGGGACCCGAACGAGTTCAAGTTCAACATGTACACGATCGTGATCGGGGCGCAGACCCTGCACGCGACCGGGTACGCGATGGGCGTCGCCGTGGACGGCAAGACCGGCGGCGACGACGGCGAGGCGGTGATCGCCTACTTCGGCGACGGCGCCACCAGCCAGGGCGACGTGAACGAGTCCTTCGTCTGGGCCAGCGTCTTCAACGCCCCGCTGGTGTTCTTCTGCCAGAACAACCAGTACGCCATCTCCGAGCCCCTGGAGCGGCAGACCCGGGTTCCGCTCTACCGGCGGGCCGGCGGCTTCGGCTTCCCCGGCGTCCGGGTGGACGGCAACGACGTGCTCGCCTCGTACGCGGTGACCCGGCACGCGCTGGACAACGCGCGGCACGGCCAGGGCCCGAGCCTGATCGAGGCGTACACCTACCGGATGGGGGCGCACACCACCTCCGACGACCCGACCCGGTACCGGATCGCCAGCGAGGTCGAGGCCTGGCAGGCCAAGGACCCGATCGCCCGAATGAAGGCGTTCCTGACCAGGCAGCAGATCGCCGACGCGGACTTCTTCGCCGCCGTCGACGAGCAGGCCCGCACCGAGTCGGTGCACCTGCGCGAGCGGGTGCTCGCCATGCCCGACCCCGAGCCGGCGACGATGTTCGACCACGTCTACCCCAACGGTTCCCCCGAGCTCGACGAGCAACGGGCGCAGTTCAGCCGCTACCTGGAGTCGTTCGAGGGGAGTGCCCACTGATGGCCACTGAGACACTCACCCTCGGCAAGGCGCTCAACACCGGCCTGCGCCGGGCCCTGGAGGACGACCCGAAGGTCGTCATCATGGGCGAGGACGTCGGCAAGCTCGGCGGCGTCTTCCGGATCACCGACGGGCTCCAGAAGGACTTCGGCGACCAGCGGGTGATCGACACCCCGCTGGCCGAGTCCGGGATCATCGGCACCGCGGTCGGCCTGGCCATCCGCGGCTTCCGCCCGGTCTGCGAGATCCAGTTCGACGGCTTCGTCTACCCGGCGTACGACCAGATCGTGTCGCAGGTGGCGAAGATGCACTACCGCTCGCAGGGCAAGGTCCGCATCCCGATGGTCATCCGGATCCCGTTCGGGGGCGGCATCGGCGCGGTCGAGCACCACTCGGAGTCGCCGGAGGCGTACTTCGCGCACACCGCCGGCCTGAAGGTCGTCACCTGCGCCAACCCGCAGGACGCGTACTCGATGATCCAGCAGGCGATCGCCTCGGACGACCCGATCGTCTTCCTGGAACCGAAGCGGCGCTACTGGGAGAAGGGCCCGGTCGACGTGGACGCGCCGCTGTCGCAGGCGTACCCGCTGCACTCGGCCCGGGTGGCGCGGCCCGGCACGGACGCGACCGTGCTGGCGTACGGCCCGATGGTCCGCACCTGCCTGGACGCGGCGACCGCCGCGGCGGAGGACGGCCGGGAGCTGGAGGTCATCGACCTGCGCACGCTCTCCCCGCTGGACCTGACCGGCGCGTACGAGTCGGTGCGGCGCACCGGCCGGTGCGTGGTCGTGCACGAGGCCCCGGGCAACCTGGGCCTGGGATCGGAGATCGCCACCCGGATCACCGAGGAGTGCTTCTACTCCCTGGAGTCCCCGGTGCTGCGGGTGACCGGCTTCGATACCCCCTACCCGGCCTCCCGGGTGGAGGAGGAGTACCTGCCCGACCTCGACCGGGTGCTCGACGCCGTCGACCGCACCTTCGGCTGGTGAGCGTCATGTCGCGGATCAAGGAGTTCAACCTGCCCGACCTGGGCGAGGGCCTGACCGAGGGCGAGATCCTCGCCTGGCTGGTCAAGGTGGGCGACGTCATCGAGCTGAACCAGCCGATCGTCGAGGTGGAGACGGCCAAGGCGGCCGTCGAGATCCCGGCGAAGTGGGCCGGCCAGGTGCGGTCGATCTTCCACCCGGAGGGCAGCACGGTCGAGGTCGGCACGCCGATCATCGCGATCGACACCGACCCGGGCGCCGGCCCGATCGAGGAGTCGACCACCGACGCCCCGTCGGCGGCCTCGCTGGCGGCGGTCGAGGTGGCCCCGAGCGAGGGCGCGATCGAGCCGGGCCTGATCGGCGGCCCCGCCCCGGGTGGCCGCACGGCGGTCCTGGTGGGCTACGGCCCCCGCACCACGGCCGCCAAGCGCCGCCCTCGCAAGGTCGGCGTCCCGTCCCCCACGCCCCCCGCCAGCTCCGCCGATCATGGAGTTGCGGTGGGCGACAAGCCCGCCTCGATCGCAACAATCCCGGCACCCCAGGTCCATGATCGACGCAACGGGGCCGGGCTGGTGCTGGCCAAGCCGCCGGTGCGCAAGCTCGCCCGGGACCTCGGCGTCGACCTCGGCGTGGTGACCGGGTCGGGGCCGCTGGGCTCGATCACCCGGGAGGACGTACAGCGGGCGGCGAGCGGGGCCGAGCCGCTGACGGTGGCAGCACCGACCACGGTGGCCGCGAGCTTCGGCGCGGACCGCGAGCAGCGCATCCCCGTCAAGGGGGTACGCAAGCTCACCGCCGAGAACATGTCCCGCTCGGCGTTCACGGCCCCGCACGTGACGGAGTTCCTGACCGTCGACGTCACCCGGGCGATGAAGGCCCTGGACCGGCTGCGCGGCCGGCGGGAGTGGCGCGACGTCCGGGTCTCGCCGCTGCTGCTGGTGGCCAAGGCGGTGCTGCTCGCGGTGCGGCGGCATCCCATGGTCAACTCGACGTGGGCCGGCGACGAGATCGTCGTCAAGGACTACGTCAACCTGGGCATCGCCGCGGCCACCGAGCGTGGGCTGATCGTGCCGAACATCAAGGACGCCGGCCGGCTGTCGCTGCGTGAGCTGGCGGACGCGATGACCGACCTGGTGCAGACGGCCAAGGCCGGCCGGACCTCGCCCGCCGCCATGTCCGGCGGCACCCTGACGATCACCAACGTCGGGGTGTTCGGGGTGGACACCGGCACGCCGATCCTGCCCCCGGGCGAGTCGGCGATCCTGGCCTTCGGCGCGGTCCGTGAGCTGCCCTGGGTGCACAAGGGCAAGGTCCGGCCGCGTCAGGTGACCACGCTGGGCCTGTCCTTCGACCATCGGATCATCGACGGTGAGCTCGGGTCGAAGTTCCTCCGCGACATCGGGGACTTCCTGGCCGACCCGGAGGCGGCGCTGCTCGCCTGGACCTGACGGTTAGCCGACACCAGCCACGGCCGGTGTGCCACGGGTGAACGCCCGGCACACCGGCCGTTGCCGTTGGTAGAAGAAAACCCCCGTCCACGGCTCCGTTGACCTTCGATCCTTAAGCCCGTGTCTCAGCTCACCTAAGAATCGATGGATTATCCGCCCGCGTTGCGCTTCAATGGATGCATCAGGGGCTGACAACCGAATAGCCAGGAGGAGAGATCCAGATGAGCATGATCGAGCGAATCCGCAACCGCCGCGACGCCAACCGCCGTGCCCGCGCCATCGAGCACGCGCTGCGTTCCGCCAACTCGCCCGCGGTCCGCGACGAGCTTCTCGCCATCGCCCAGCGTCACATGAGCTGACGCCCCGCACGTTTCTCACCTCCTCCAGTTCGACGACCCGCCCGGTCAACCCGGGCGGGTCGTCGGCGTTTCGGACCGATTGACACCGGGATTCCGCCTCGCGGCACCGCCCGGTACGGTGGGGCTCGGTCGTCATCCGCACGTCCGGAACCCGTCGCGCCGATAGAAGCTGCTCGACACGGTCCAGCAACGCGGAGTGACGGCCGGTGCTCCCCGGATGCCACGGGCGGTCACCGGATACGGTGCGGGGAGTCCCCACGGCCGGTACCGCCGGCGGCGCCGGCACCCACGCCGACGCACCGTCGGCATCGGCGGCCGACATGTGATGGAGGAGGCGCACCGATGACGTCCGAGGGCCCGCACCACCCCGGCCAGGAGCCGGACGAGGTGTCGCCGGGCACCGGCGCACCGGCGCCGTACGGCGTCGCCAACCCGGACCTGGGCTGGGCGCCCCCGCCCCCCACGGCCCGTCCGAGTCCGCCAGCTCCCGGCTGGACGGCGCAGAACGACCAGCCGGCCACGGCGGCCTGGGGCGCCGCCGCCCCGCCGAACGCCCAGCCGCCGACCGCCGCGTGGGGTGCGGCCCCGCAGGGTGACCAGCCGCCGACGGCGGCCTGGGGCGCCGCACCGCAGAACGACCAGCCACCCACCGCCGCGTGGGGCGCCGCCCAGGTGCCGGCCCAGCAGCCGGAGCCGGCCCGGCCGGACGCGTGGGGCCCGCCGGCCGCCACGCCGCAGCCCGCCTGGGGCCAGGCCGACCAGCCGACGCCGGGCTGGAGGCAGGAGGAGCAGCCCGGCCCCGCCTGGGCCGCCACCGCGCCGCCCACTCCGCCCGGCTCCGCCGGTGGTCCGCCCCAGCCGGCCTGGGGAACCCAGCCCGAACAGCCGGCGCCGGCCTGGGCCGACCAGGCCGAGCAGCCGCCCGCCGCGTGGGGCCAGACCGAGTCGGCCGCCCGAGGCGCCGCCCGCGTCCCCGGCCAGGCCACCCCACCCCCGGACGCCTGGCCCGCCCAGGACGACGCCAACGGCTGGAACCCCACCGGCCAACAGGACGACGAAGCTGGCCGCTCCGGCTGGAACGCCGGCGGACAGCCGGACGACCCGGCCCGCTCCGGCGGCTGGAACACCGGCTCCCCCTCCGCCCAGCAGGACGACCCCGCCCGCTCCGGCGGCTGGAACACCCGGCAGCAGGACGACGAGCCCGCCCACCCGGACGGCTGGCCCCCGGCCGAGCAGGTCGCATACGCCGGCAAGGCCGAGCAGCCGCCCGCCGCGTGGGGCCAGGCCGAGTCGGCCGCCCGAGGCGCCGCCCGCGTCCCCGGCCAGGCCACCCCACCCCCGGACGCCTGGCCCGCCCAGGACGACGCCAACGGCTGGAACCCCACGGGCCAACAGGACGACCAGCCCGCCCAACCGGGCGGCTGGATCGCCGGCGGACAGCCGGACGACCCGGCCCGCTCCGGCGGCTGGAACACCGGCTCCCCCTCCGCCCAGCAGGACGACCCCGCTCGCTCCGGCGGCTGGAACGTCGGCGGGCGGCAGGACGACCCGGCCCGCTCCGACGGCTGGGCCGCGACGGAGGGTAAGCCCGACGACCAGTCCCAGCCGCCCGCCTGGGCCGGTGCGGACGGGCCGGCCCAGCCCGGCGCGTGGGGCGCGGCGTCCGTGCCGCAGCAGCAGGAGGAGGACCGGCCGGCCGTCCCGGACTGGGCAGCGGCCGAGCCGACGTCGGTCCCGCCGGCCCGGGCCACCGCCACCGTCGGCGTGGACGGACCGCCCTCGTGGGGCACGCCGGCGGAGAACCAGCAGCAGTGGCCCGCACCGGACCGGACCGAGCGGCCCGCCGTGCCGGACGTCGAGCCGTGGGCACCGGGCGAGGCGTGGGGACGCTCCGCCGAGGCGGAGCCCGCCGCGCCGCAGCCGGCCGGCAACGGCTGGGAGTCCGAGCGGTCGGAGGACCGGCCGCTGTACCAGCCGGCCCCGGCTCCGGGGATCTCGCCGGCCAACGCCGTCCCGCTACCGCCGCAGGAGCAGCGGGTGCCCGGTGCCAGCCTGGCCGCCGCCCCGCCGGCCCAGTTCCCTCCCCAGGTCCAGCCGGCCGTCGAGCCGGCCGGCCGCGAGGGCGGGCCGCCGGCCTACGAGCCGGAGCCGGCGGGAGCCGACAACGGCTGGGGCCGCGTCGAGGAGCCGCAGTCTCCGGCCGGCCCGGTCGTGCCCGCTCCCCGGCTGTCGCCGGAGGGCCAAGCGTCCGCCCGGGCGGCCGTATCCCTGCCCGAGACGGGGGAGCCGGCGGCGGGCAGCATCTCGGCGAGCGCGTCCGTGCCGCTGGCCAGCCGAGTCATGCCCCCGCCCGACCAGGCCCTGCTGCCCGGCGGAGCGCCCGCGCCGCAGCCCCGGGTGTACGGCCGGCCCACCCGCCCCGAGCCGGCCGAGGAGCCGGAGCAGGCAGAGCAGCACGGTTTCCACCCCGACCCCAACCCGCCGCACCGCTTCGAAGAGCCAGGCCCGCAGGGACGGTTCGACGAGCCGGGGCAGCAGGGACGCTTCGACGAGCCCGGCCCGCAAAGCCGGTTCGACGAGCCGGGCCCGCCGCAGCGGTTCGACGATCGGGGGCCGCAGCGCTTCGACGAGCCCGACGGGCAGCACGGGTACGGCGACAGGCCGGCCGCCGCGGCGGCGGCAGTTCCGCCCACGTTCCCGCCCGGCGTGCCGTCCTTCGTGGACCCGCCGGCCAGTAACCGGCCCGTGAACGGCGTCCGGCCGCACGACGGCGACCGGCCGGGTGACCAGTTCGGCGGCCCGGCCACCCAGGTCAGCGGCGGCACCGCCGTGCAGGGGCACGGCCCCGCCCCGTTCGGCGAGCCGGCCCAGGGCGGCTTCCCGCCGCAGGGCCAGCAGTCCGGCTCGTCCTGGGACGCGGAGTCCGAGCAGGGCCGGTTCGACGCGTTCAAGCCGGACGCAGCCGAGCAGAAGACCGAGGCGCCGGTGCCGAAGGTGCGCAACGGCCGGGTGCTGGCCGTCGTACTGGTGGCCGCCGTGCTGATCCTCGCGGTCCCGCTCGGCCTGCTCATGCTGCTCGGCAAGGTCGGCGGTGGCAAGACGCCGGCCTTCGACCCGGCGGTCGGCTCCTGCGTGAAGCAGGTTGGCGGCAACGCGACATCGGCGACCTGCGGCGACGCCGGCGTCTTCACGGTGGTGTCGAAGGTCGACGCCAAGGAGAAGTGCGCCGACCCGGCCCAGCCGTACGTCATGCTCCAGGGCGACGTGCCGAACAAGGTGCTCTGCCTGAAGCCGTCCACCAAGTAGCGGATTCCCGGGGGCGGGGCCACGGACCACCGTGGCCCCGCCCCCGTCGTACGCCGCCGGGTGTGACGCGCGGGGTGTTGGCCGAGCGGCGGTCCCGTCGGACAGGCTGGGGATGAGCGCACGAGTACGGGCCCCGGAGCGGACGGGGTTGCGGTGGGCTGGACCTGAAGCCCCGGCTAGCGGCGGTTTGCCCGCGTAACCAGGAACCAGACCAGGCCGCCCACGAGCGCGACGGACGTGACAAGACAGCACAGCGTGGCGATGTGCCACGGCTTGATTGCACCCATGCCGCGCACCGTACCGGTACCGCCGGCTGTCCGAAGGCCCCCGAGGAGACCATGCCTACCGCGAAGCGCCGATAGTACCGGCTGGCCGCCGGCCCGATCCCGCGCCGGGTGAGGGGCCTTGTTGCATTACACATCTGCGACGCTTCCTCGGCCGCGGTCTCGGCCAACCGCTACGCCTCGGGGTCGACGAAGGCGGTGTGGTCGAAGCGGACGGCGTCCGGCCAGCTTCAACGTGACATGGCAGGCTGACAGCTATGGGAACGACACCGCGCGTACGTGCCCCCGAGCTGCGGGGCCGGCAATGGCTCAACACGGGTGGACAGAACCTGACGTTGCAGGACTTTCGAGGGCGCTGCGTCTTGTTGGACTTCTGGACCTTCTGCTGCATCAACTGCCTGCACGTGCTCGACGAGCTGCGCCCGCTGGAGGAGAAGTACGCCGACGTGCTGGTGGTCGTCGGCGTCCACTCGCCGAAGTTCGAGCACGAGAAGGACCCGGCCGCCCTCGCCGCCGCCGTCGAGCGGTACGGCGTGCACCATCCCGTCCTCGACGATCCCGAGCTGGACATGTGGCAGCAGTACGCGGCCCGGGCCTGGCCGACCCTCGCGGTAATCGACCCCGAGGGTTACGTGGTGGCCACCATGGCCGGCGAGGGCCACGCCGAAGGGCTGGCCCGACTGGTGGACGAGCTGGTCGCCACCCACGAGGCGAAGGGCACCCTGCACCGGGGCGACGGCCCGTACGTGCCGCCCGTCGAGCCGGAGACCACCCTGCGCTTCCCCGGCAAGGCCGTCCCGCTCGACGGCGGGAACCTGCTGGTCTCCGACTCGGCCCGGCACTCCCTGGTCGAGCTGGCCCCCGACGGCGAGACGCTGGTCCGCCGGATCGGCTCGGGCGACCGGGGGCGGGCCGACGGCCCGGCCGGCGCCGCCGCGTTCTCGGAGCCGCAGGGGCTGTGCCGGCTGCCGGAGCACGTGGCCGAGGTGGCCGGGTACGACCTGGTCGTCGCGGACACCGTCAATCACCTGCTGCGCGGCGTGAAGCTGGGCACCGGCGAGGTGCTCACCGTCGCCGGCACCGGCCGGCAGTGGCGCTCCACGGTGGACGACCACGCCCACGACGCGCTCTCGGTCGACCTCTCCTCCCCCTGGGACCTGGCCTGGTACGACGACAAGATGATCGTCGCGATGGCCGGCATCCACCAGCTCTGGTGGTTCGACCCGATCCGGCGCACGGCGGGGATGTATGCCGGCACGACGGTCGAGGCGCTGCGCGACGGCCCGCTGGCCGAGGCGTGGCTGGCCCAGCCGTCCGGCCTGTCGGTGTCGACCGACGGCGCGCGGCTGTGGATCGCCGACAGCGAGACCAGCGCGGTCCGGTACGTCGAGAACGGCGTCCTGGGCACCGCCGTCGGGCAGGGGCTGTTCGACTTCGGCCACGTGGACGGGCCGGCCGACCGGGCGCTGCTCCAGCACCCGCTGGGCGTCTGCGCGCTGCCGGACGGCTCGGTGCTGGTCGCCGACACCTACAACGGTGCGGTCCGGCGGTTCGACCCGGGGTCCGGCCAGGTGTCCACGGTCGCCGACGGGCTGGCCGAGCCGAGCGACGTGGTGCTGACCGCCGACGGCGGGGTGCTGGTGGTCGAGTCGGCGGCGCACCGGCTGACCCGGCTGGCACCGGGCGCGCTGTCGGCGGCCGGGGCGAGCACGGTCGACGGCCCCCGGCACCGCACCGAACGGAGGCCGACGGACGTGGCGCCCGGCGAGGTCACCCTCGACATCGTCTTCACCCCGGCTCCGGGGCAGAAACTGGACGAGACGTACGGTCCGTCGACCCGGCTGGTGGTCTCGGCGTCCCCGCCGGAGCTGCTGCTGGACGGGGCGGGCACCGGCAACGAGCTGTCCCGCCGGCTGGTGGTCAACGACGCCGTGGCCGGCGGAGTGCTCCAGGTGACCGCCCAGGCGGCAACCTGCGACGCCGACGTGGAACACGCGGCCTGCCACCTGACCCGGCAGGACTGGGGCGTGCCCGTCCGGGTGGTCCAGGGTGCCACGGCCCGGCTCCCGCTGGTCCTGCGCGGCCTGGACACCTGACCGCCGCCCACCCACCGGCCCCGCTGCACCGGCGCGGTTGCACCGGCTCGTCCCGCGCCGGACCGGGGTCCGGCGGGCCCGGCCCGTTCACCTGAACGGGGTGGGGGTGACTCCCGCGTCGATGAGCGCGGCCCGCACCAGGGCGGCGGACGCCACCGCGCCCGGGGTGTCCCCGTGCAGGCAGATCGACTCGACCGGGCAGGGAACGACGCTGCCGTCGACCGCGATCACGGTCCGCTCGGTGGCCATCCGGACGGCCCGCTCGGCCACCCGCTCGGGGTCGGTGACCAGCGCGCCGAGGGCCGTGCGGGGCACCAGCGTGCCGTTGGGCAGGTAACCCCGGTCGGCGAATCCCTCGGCGACCACCCGGATGCCCGCCCCGGTGGCGAGCTGGGCGAGCACCGAGCCGGGCGCGCAGAGCACCGGCAGCTCGTGGTCGTAGTCGTTGATCGCGGCGACCAGCGCGGCGGCCTGCGACTCGTCGACCGCCGCCGCGTGGTAGAGCGCGCCGTGCGGCTTGAGGTACCGGACCTGGATGCGGAACGCCCGGCAGAACGCGTCGAGCGCGCCGAGCTGGTAGATCACCTCGTCGCGCAGGTCGGCGAAGGCGTACGCGATGTGCCGCCGGCCGAAGCCGGCGAGGTCGCGGTAGCCGACCTGGGCGCCGACGGTGACCCCGCGCTCGGCGGCGGCGGCGCAGACCCGGCGCATGGTGGACGGGTCGCCGCCGTGGAAGCCGCAGGCGACGTTGGCCGAGGTGATCAGGTCCAGCAGCGCCTCGTCGTCGCCGAGCCGCCAGATGCCGAAACCCTCGCCGAGGTCAGCGTTGAGGTCCATGGAACCTCACCGTAGTACCTGGGCGGGCCTGCGCGAGTCCGGTCACGTCGTCCACCACCCCGACGACCGGATAGCCGCCGGTGGTCGGATGGTCGGCGAGGAAGATCAGCGGCTGGCCGTCGGCGGGCACCTGCACCGCGCCCAGCACGATGCCCTCGCTGGGCAGTTCCCCGGCCACCGCGCGGGGCAGCGGCGCGCCGACCAGTCGCGCGCCGACCCGGTTGCTCACCGCGCTCACCGTGTACGCCGTGCCGAGCAGCAGGTCGAGCGCGGCCGGGGTGAACCAGTCGTCCCGGGGGCCGGGGCGCAGCCCGAGAAGCAGCTCGACCGGGGCCGGGCGGCCGACGGTGCCGTCCACCGGCGCGGGGTCGCCGGCCGGGGCGCCGAGCGGCAGGGTGTCGCCGTCGCGCAGCGCGGGCGGCCCGAGGCCGGAGAGCGTGTCGGTGGACCGGCTGCCGAGCACAGGTGCGACGGCGATCCCGCCGGCCACCGCGAGCCAGCTCCGCAGCCCGGCGCGGGCCGGGCCGACCCGCACGACCGTCCCGGCCGGGACCGCGAGGGGCCGGCCCACGTCGCCGGGCCGGTCGCCGACCCGGACGTCGACGTCCGCGCCGGTGATCGCGACCGTGCCGGCCCGGGTCAGCCGCAGCGCGCAGCCGGTCAGGGTGATCTCCAGGCCGGCGGCGGCCTCCGGGTTGCCGACCAGGCGGTTGGCCAGCCGCAGCGCCATCGGGTCGAGCGCCCCGGACCGGGGCACGCCGAGGTGCGCCCAGCCGGGCCGCCCCTGGTCCTGCACGGTGGTGAGCGCGCCGGCCCGGAGCACCTCGATCCGGCCCGCCGGACCGGCGGGTCGGGCGCTCACCTGGCCACCAGGCGGACCCGGGTGCCCGGGCTGAGCCGGGCCGGCGGGTCGGCGCGCACGTCGAACAGGGTCAGGTCGGTCCGACCGACCAGCAGCCAGCCGCCGGGCGACGCGCCGGGGTAGATCCCGGCGTACGGGCCGGCCAGGGCGACCGAGCCGGCCGGCACCCGGGGCCGGGGGGTCGACAGCCGGGGTACGGCCCACTGCGCCGGCAGCCCGGTCAGGTACGCGAACCCGGGCGCGAACCCGCAGAAGGCGACCCGGAACTCGGTGCCGGTGAGCCGGGCGACCACTTCGGTCACGTCCACCCCCCAGTGGCCGGCGACGGCGGGCAGGTCCGCGCCGTCGTACCCGACGGGGACATCGACCTCGTCGCTGGGCGCGGCGGCGTCGGCGGGCCGGGGCGTCCAGCCGGCGACGAGCGCGGCGGCCCGGGCCGGGTCGGGCACCCCGTCGAGCAGCACGGTACGGGCCGCCGGGACGATCTCGACGGCGGTCAGCTCGCCGGCTGCCCGGCGACGCCACAACTCGGCGCGCCACGACTCGACCTGGTCGGGGTCGTCGCAGTCGAGCAGCAGGGCGTTCGCGCCGACGGGTCGGATCCGCATCCCGTCATGATTCCCGATCCGGCGGAGGGCCAGGGGCATCGGACCCGCCGATTCCGTGACCGGCGGCACTACTTGCAGGTAACCTACGGTGCCGTAACCTAGGTGTGTGACGACCTCCGCCCCGCTTCGACTCAAGCCGGTCGACATCGGAAAGCCCCGGATGCGGGGCTGGCTGCACACCTACGCGTTCTTCGTCGCGCTCGTCTGCGGCATCGTGCTCTGCTCCATCGCGGCCAGCCGGCCCGGCTGGGCCCCGCTGGTGAGCTGCCTGGTCTACAGCCTGACCGTCTGCGGGCTGTTCGGCACCAGCGCGCTCTACCACCGCCGGGTGTGGTCGGAGCGCGGGTACCAGATCATGCGCCGGATGGACCATTCGATGATCTTCGTGTTCATCGCCGGCACGTACACGCCGTTCTGCGTCCTGCTGCTGGACGTCCGGCACGCGACCACCATGCTCGCCCTGGTCTGGGGCGGCGCGCTGGGCGGGGTGGCGGTGAAACTGATCTGGCCGCACGCGCCGCGCTGGGTCTCCGCCCCGCTCTACCTGGCGCTCGGTTGGGTCGCGGTGGCGATGCTGCCGCAGATCCTGCGCTCCGGCGGGGTGACGGCGCTGGTGCTGCTCGCCGTCGGCGGGGCGATCTACAGCGTCGGCGCGGTCTTCTACGCGCTGCGCCGCCCCAACCCGTGGCCCACTGTCTTCGGCCACCACGAGTTCTTCCACGCCTGCACGCTGGTGGCCGCGATCTGCCACCACATCGCGATCTACTTCGCCCTGTTCGCCTGAGCCGCCGCGCCGCCCGCCCGACCGAGGCCCGCACGACCGGCGCCCACCGCCGGTCCGCAGGCGGGTCGCCGGCCGGGGACGGGCCGGGGGCGGCCGGGTCGTACGTCAGACCGTCCGGCCCGGGCGGCGCACCTCGCGGTACTCCTGCACCACCGGCTCGCCCTGCACCGGCACGCCCCGGTCGGCCACGATCCGGTTCTCCCGGACCGGGGTGGCCACCACGGTCCGCCGGCCGCGGTTCCAGAAGTAGAGGGTGGTGAGCAGGCCGACGACCCCGGCGAGCATCAGCACCCAGCCGACTACCCCGAGGTTGAGCCACCCCAGGTCGGCCTGCACGGCGAACGCGAAGATCGCACCCAGTGCGATGAGGAAGATGCTGGCACCAATGCCCATTTCGTCGCCTCCTTGGCTATCAGCTGGCGCTGCTACCCGCCGCGGCCATGGATGAGGTTGCGGCATCCATCGACATACCCCGGCACTCCACCCGCCAATCGGGCAAGCTGGGTCCATGACGGACGCCGCGGGTACGGAACGGACGCTGGTGCTGCTACGGCACGCCAAGGCGGAACCGCCGGGCGACGGCGCGGACTCCGACCGGCGGTTGACCGCGCGGGGGCACGCCGACGCTGCCGCCGCCGGCGCCTGGCTGGCCCGGCACGGACTGCTGCCCGACGTGGTGCTCTGTTCGACCGCCAGGCGCAACCGGCAGACCTGGCACGGGGTGGTGCAGGGCCTGTCCGGCTCGTCGGACGAGGCCGGGCCGGCCGGCTCCGCCCCGGCGGTGCGCTACGAGCCGGGCGCGTACGAGGCGCAACCGGCGGAGCTGCTGGCCCTGGTCCGCTCGGTGCCGGCGGAGGCGACGACGGTGCTGCTGGTCGCCCACAACCCGGGCGTCTCGCTGCTCTCGGCGCTCCTCGACCCGGAGCGGGCGGACCAGCAGGGCCTGCGCACCACCGACGTCGTGGTGCACCGCACCCGGCTGCCCTGGGCCGACCTGCGCCACGCCGCCATCACCGCCCGCCACACCGCGCGGGGCTGAACGCGCGGCGGGCGGGGCTGAACACGCGCGGCGGGCGGTGGCAACGGGGCGGGACGCGTGGCAGGGGCCCCGGTGCGACCGGGGCCCCTGCTCACGGGCTCGCTCAGGACGGCGGAGCCGTGGGCGGCGGCGGATCGGGCGGAGGCGGCATCATCGCGGTCGGATGCGACAGCCGGTTCTCCTCCACGATCAGGGTGCGCGCCCGCTTGCGCCGGTCCTGCCAGAACCAGAGCGTGGTGAGCAGCACGGCCAACCCGGCCAGGATGAACACCCAGCCGACCGCGCGCAGGTCCACCCACCAGACGTTCGCCCGGATGGCGAAGGTCAGGATCGCGCCGATGGCGATCAGGAAGATTCCGCTACCAATGCCCATGTGCGCTGCACCCCCACGTGCGGTGGCTCTGGGCGTTCACTGACTACGTCCGGGCCAGGGTTACCCGCCCGTGCCGGCAACTACCCGGGACAGGGCCGGCGATAGCGGTACGGGTCGCCCGGACCGGCACGGCGGCGACACGGCGGCGGCCGGTGAGCTGTCCGCTCGCCGGCCGCCGGTCGGTGCCTGGGTACCGCCCTGGCTCAGAAGGCCTCCTCCGGGAGGTCCATCACGTCCAGGTCGGTGTTCTCGATGATCCGCCGGTCCGCGCCGAGGCGGGGCAGCACCTCGCGGGCGAAGAACTTCGCGGCGGCCACCTTGCCGGTGTAGAACGCCTTGTCCTTGGCGGACAGCTCGCCGTTCAGGGCACGCAGGGCCACGTCGGCCTGCCGCTGGAGCAGCCAGCCGACGACCAGGTCGCCGATCGCCAGCAGGAACCGTCGGCTGCTCAGGCCGACCTTGTAGAGCGCCCGGGGGTCGCCGGCCTGCGCCTCGCCCAGCCAGCCGGTGAGCACGCCGAGGATGGTCTGGATCTCGGCGAGCGCCTTGCCGAGCGCCTGCCGCTCCTGCTTGAGCTGGCCGTTGCCGCCCTCGGAGGTGATGAACTCCTGGATCTCGGCGGCCACAGTCGTCAGGGCCTTGCCGTTGTCCCGGACGATCTTCCGGAAGATCAGGTCGAGGCTCTGGATCGCCGTGGTGCCCTCGTACAGGGTGTCGATCTTGGCATCCCGGACGTACTGCTCCAGCGGGTAGTCCCGGAGGAAGCCAGACCCGCCGAACGTCTGGAGCGCCTCGTGGCCGAGCATCTCGTACGCCCGCTCCGAGCCGACGCCCTTGACCAGCGGCAGCAGCAGGTCGTTGACCCGCTTGGCGATCTTCGTCGCCTTCTCGTCGCCGGCCGCCTCGGCGATGGCGACCTGGTCCTGCCAGGTGGCGGTGTAGCAGACCAGGGCGCGCAGGCCCTCGGCGTACGACTTCTGCAGCATCAGCGAGCGGCGCACGTCCGGGTGGTGGGTGATGGTGACCCGGGGCGCGGTCTTGTCGGCCTGCTGGATCAGGTCGGCGCCCTGCACGCGGTTCTTCGCGTATTCGAGGGCGTTGAGGTAGCCGGTGGAGAGGGTGGCGATCGCCTTGGTGCCGACCATCATCCGGGCGTACTCGATGATCATGAACATCTGCCGGATGCCGTCGTGCCGGTCGCCCAACAGCCAGCCCTTCGCCGGCACACCGTGCTCGCCGAAGGTCATCTCGCAGGTGTTGGAGACCTGAATGCCCATCTTGTGCTCGACGTTGGTGGCGTAGACGCCGTTACGCTCGCCCAGCTCGCCGGTGTGCTCGTCGAAGTGGTACTTCGGCACGACGAACAGCGACAGCCCCTTGGTGCCCGGGCCGCCGACGCCCTCGACGCCGACCGGGCGGGCCAGCACGTAGTGCACGATGTTGTCGCTCAGGTCGTGCTCGCCGGAGGTGATGAAGCGCTTCACGCCCTCGATGTGCCACGAGCCGTCCGGCTGCGGGACGGCGCGGGTGCGGCCGGCGCCCACGTCCGAGCCCGCGTCCGGCTCGGTGAGCACCATCGTGGAGCCCCACTGCTTCTCGATGAAGAGCTTGGCCCACCCCTGCTGCCGCTCGGTGCCCTCGACGTGCAGCACGTGCGCGAACGACGGGCCGGAGGCGTACATCCAGACCGGGGCGTTCGCGCCGAGCACCAGCTCGGCGAGCGACCACCAGAGGGCGCGCGGGGCGTTGGTGCCGCCCAGCGCCGGCGGGAGGTCCAGCCGCCAGAACTCCGAGTCCATGAAGGCCTGGTACGACTTCTTGAACGACTCCGGCAGCGGGGCGGTGTGCGTGGCCGGGTCGAAGACCGGCGGGTTCCGGTCACTGTCCGTGTAGCTGGCGGCCAGGTCATCGCGGGCCAGGCGGTCCACCTCGGCGAGGAAGCTACGCGCGGTGTCGATGTCGAGATCCGAGTACGGCTCCTGGCCGAACGCCCGGTCCGCCCCGAAGACCTCGAACAGGTTGAACTCGAGGTCCCGAAGGTTGCTCTTGTAGTGGGTCATGCTCGCTGGCCCCGCTTCCGGACAGGTGTTACCGATCAGTAACTGAGACTGTATTACCCGCCGGTAGGAAGCGACAAGCCGATCGCGGAAGTGACAGCCATTACACACCCGCGTTTCGACGGTCGCCGGGCCAACGAAGCGGCAGGTCAGCGGCCGTCGGGGCACCGCAGCCGGGTGCCGAGTGACGAAATCGTGCCCTTTCCTGGCACGGGGCGCGTGGGTGGCGGGGCGGGGCGGGGCCGTCGCCGTCAGCCGTCGGCGGCGCCGACCTCCCAGCTCGGCACCGGGGCGGTCGCCACGCTGCTCGGGCCCGCGTACTCCATCAGGACCAGGGCGATGTCGTCGTCGAGCCGGCCGTGCACCCACTCGACCAGTGCGGTCTCCAACGAGGCCAGGCCGTCGCCGACCGTGCCGTGGCCGAGCAGCCGCCAGGCCCGGTCGGCGGTCGGGAAGAACTCGCCGTCCCGGCGGGCCTCGCCGAGACCGTCGGTGAACAGCAGCAGGCGGTCGCCCGGCTCCAGGCGCTCGACCCGGGGGCGGACGACCGGCATGAAGCCCAGCGGCGGAGCGGGGGCCGGCGGTTCGAGGGGGATCACCGCGCCCCGGCGCAGCAGCAACGGTGCCGGGTGGCCGCAGTTGACGATGGTGAGCGTCCCGCCCCGCTCCTCGACCAGCGCGGCGGTGACGAAGTCCTCGTCGCCGACGTTGCGGGCCACCGCCCGGTCCAGGTCGGTCACCACGGCCCGCAGGTCGGCCCGCTCGTACGCCACGTGCCGGTACGAGCCGAGCACGATGCTGGCCAACCGGACGGCGTCCAGCCCCTTGCCCCGGACGTCACCGATGATCATGCGGACGCCGTACGGGGTGTCGATCGCCTCGTACAGGTCGCCGCCGATCTCGGCGGTCGCCGTGGAGGAGATGTAGCGCCCGGCCACCGCCAGGGTGCCCACCTGCGGGCCGAGTGGACGCAGCACCGCCTGCTGGGCCACCGCCGCCAGTTTGGACAGCTCGGCGATCTGCTCGGCCTGCCGCTCCCGGACGGCTGCCACCGCCCCTGCGATTGTGGTGGCCAGCGCGATGCCGGCCACGTTGACCGCGGTCACCAGCGACGTCGTCGGCTCCATCAGGGCGAAGGTGGACCCGATCGCGGTGGCGGCGGCGCCCACCCCGAGCACCACCCGCCAGGAGGCGAACACGGCGGCGAGGAAGGGCGCGGCGACCATCAGGGCGACGTAGTGGGCCGGGCGCCCGTCCGCCAGCTCCACCCCGGAGATGATCGCGAGCAGGGCAAGGGCCGCGCCGAGGCCGGCGCGGGATCCGGGGCTCAGCGGGCCGCGGCCCGACTGGAAGGCATGCGTGCGTACGAGGGACAGCATGCCTGATCGACGTGGACCGGTGAATGAACCTGGCCCGTCGTCCGAGGATGTTCTGGCCGGCCGGTCCGTGGCGCCGGACCGACGGGTAATGGCCGCCTCGCCCACCGCCGGGGCCGTCGCGTCAGCCCAGGACCTCGTACTTCACCGTGAGCGCGCCGACGTCGACGGAGGCGATGGTGGCGAACGCGGCCCGGGACAGGTCGATGCAGCGGCCCGCGATGAACGGGCCACGGTCGTTGATCCGCACGGTGACCGACTTGCCGTTCGCCGGATTGGTCACCCGGACCCTGGTGTCGAACGGCAGGGTCTTGTGCGCGGCGGTCAGCGCCTCGGGATCGAAGGTCTCCCCGTTGGCCGTGAGCTGGCCTTCGTCGTAGAAGGACGCGCCACAGGAGCCGCTGTCGACGACGGTGCTGGTCGGGGCGGGCTTCTTCGTCGTGGCGGCCGGCTTCGGCGCGACGGTGCGGGCCTTGCTCCGCGACGCGGCCTGGCTCCGGGTCGCCTTCGGGCTGGCGGTGACCGTGGGCGAGGGGCTGGCGCTCGGCGACAGGCTCGCGCTCGGCGACACCAACGGCGAGGCCGACACGGTGGGGATGTCGGCGAGGCTGGTCGCCGGGGCGTCGACGAGGACCGGCGAGGAGTCCGCCGGCTCACCGGAGGCGAGCTGGACGGCGCCGACGGTCCCACCGACGGCGAGCGCGACGCCGACGGCCGCGGTGGCCGCGATGCCGGCCGGCGAGGAGAACATGCGGGTACGGGAGTGCCTACCAGCCACCGGCCCGTCCTTTCGTCGTCGCTGAACAAACCGGCCCGGACCGTAGCGAGAGAAGCACTTCCGAAGTCAACGTGATCATGGTGCTATGTTGGCATTTGCTCGCATACGTGTAGCCGATCATCCGAGGCGAGGTGGCCCGCTCGGCCCCGGACCCGGCCGACACCGCGCGGGTCGCGGATGCCGCAGGATGGGCGGCATGCCCGCTGAGCTGAGCGAACGTCTCGTCGAGCTGTTCCGGTGGATCGATCCCGGTCCGGAGAGCAGCCACCTGGTCAGCGACGTCTCCGGCTGGTGGCGGGACCCGGCCGTCCTGGCGGAGCTGGGGCCGGCCCTGGTCGCGCCGTTCCGGGCCGCCCGGCCGACCGTGGTGCTCGCCCCGGCCGTCACCGGTCTGCTGCTCGGCCCGCTCGCCGCCACCGCGCTCGGGGTGGGCTTCGTGCCGGCGCACAAGGCGACCGACGGGCGACTGCCCGCCGGGGCGACCACCTGGGCGCACAGCCCGCCCGACTTCCGGGGCCGCCGGGTCGAGCTGGGCGTCCGGGACCGGCACCTGGGCCCCGGGGACCGGGTGCTGGTGGTCGACGACTGGGTGGCCACCGGCGCCCAACTCCACGCCCTGTACGCGATCTGCGCGACCCGGGGAGCGGAGGTCCTCGGCACGTCCGCCGTGGTCGTCGACTGCCCGCCCGTCCTCGCCGCCGAGCTGCGGGTACGCGGCCTGCTCGACGCCGCCCGGCTGGGCTGAGCGGCGACTGTTGACCTGAAGCGAGGTTGAAGTCGGACGATCCGTGCATGGACGACGGGATCCTGGACGAGGCGTACCGACGGCTGCACCGGACCGGCCCCGAGTACGAGGGCTGGCTGTCCAACCACGGGCCGATGGCGGCGGAGGCGCTGGCCCGGCACGGGCACGGGGACCGGGTGCACCGCTGGCTGGACGGCTACCTGCGCCGGCTGGACGAGCTGCCGCGCGGCCTGCGGCCGGTCGACGACTGGCGGGAGGCGCTCGGCGACCCGAAGCGGGCCGGGGACTGGCTGGCGCACTTCGACCGGGAGCTGCGTGAACGCCCCTGGCGGGAGGTGCTCGGCACCTGGTGGCCCCGGCTGCTGCCCGGCATCGCGGCCGGCGCCACCCATGGCGTCATCCGGGTGGGGCACGCCGTGCGGGCGCTACGCGCCGACGAGACCAGCCCGGACCGGCTCACCGAACTCGGCCAGGCGCTCGGCTACTGGGCGGCCCGCTGGCAGCCGGTGCCGGGCGCGACCCCACTGTCGGCCACCCCGGTCGAGGCAGGCACCGGGCGGGCCGACCCGGCAGGGACGGTCGAGGCGGGCACCGGCCGGGCCGACCCGGCCGGCACATCTGCCGGACGCGCCTGGACGCCCGCGAGCGCAGGCGATCCGTCCGACCCGGGGGCCGGGCGGATCGGGGTGGCCGCCGCACTGGCCGGGCTGCCCCGGATCGCCGACCGCACCGGCGGCATCCGGGAACGGTTGGGGCGGTTGCCCGACGTACCGGGCTGGGAGGCCTCGCTCGCGGCGCTGCGCCCCGCGCGGACCCCGGCCGAGGCCGAGCGAGCGCTCGCCGAACTGGTGCGCCGGGCGTGCCTGGACTACCTCCGGTACGGGCACGCGGAGCCCGTCATGCTGGTGCACGCGGTGACCGCGCCGACGGCGGTGCTGCGTACCCTGCCGGCGCTGGACCCCGGGCTCTGGACGCCGAGTCTCGCCGCGGCCTGGTCCGCGACGGCGGCGGTGACCGCCGGGTACGCCTCCACGGCCGGCGTGGTGCCCCCGGCCGTGGCCCCCGCCACCCCGGCGGAGGTCTTCGCCCGGGCGGCCCGGCACGGCGACGAGCACGTGGTGAAACTCGCCGACGCGGTGCTCGACGCGCACGCGGCGACCGGCGACGAACGGGTGCTGACCTCGGCCGGGTACGCCGGGCAACTCCTCTGACCGCCGAGGTCCGACGGCGGCGGAACCGGGCGGCGGCGGGCGGGCGGCGGGCGGCGGGCCTGCGTATCCTCGGCAGGATGTGGCCTCGCATCGGTGGACTGCGCTCCCTCGCCCTCGGCACTCCCGGCGAGCTGCGGGCGCGACTCAACGCCCTGGTGCTCGCCGGGGTCAAGACGGCGACCGCCGGCCTGACCGACGAGTACGCCGAGGAGGGCGAGGAGCTGGAGCGGGCCGGCGAACGGCTGGCTCTCGTGGACGACCACGACGCGCTGGTCGGGGTCGTCGAGGTGACCGGCGTCGAGGTGGTTCGCTTCGCCGACGTCTCCTGGGACTTCGCCCGCTCGGAGGGCGAGGGCGACCGGTCCGTCGAGGAGTGGCGGGCCGGACATGCCGCCTACTGGGCCCGGGTCGGCACCCCCGTCACCGACGACACCCAGGTCGTCTGCATCCGGTTCCGGCTCGTCTCGACTGAGGGCGGCACCGCCACCTGAGGCACACGAAGGCCCCTGCTGACGCTCGGGAGGTCTCCTGCGCACCACCGCCGGAGCCGCACCGTCAGGGCGGCGCAGCGGCCAGGCGGGAGCGGTGGGGCGGTCAGGCGGGAGCGGTGGGGCGGTCAGGCGGGGGCGAGGCGGCGCAGCTCGGGCAGCAGGCGGGTGGCCGCGTCCGCCAGGACGGCCTCGTCGCCCACGTACCAGCTACTGGCCCTCGGCCAGTGCGTGACCACGTCGGTGAAGCCCAGGGCGGCGGCCCGCCCGACCTGCTGGGCGAGGAAGTCCGCGCTGCTCAGCGAGAAGACCGGGGCGGAGTCGAGGGAGAGATAGCGGTCCAGGGTGGCCGGGTCGCGGCCGGCCTCGGCCAGCGTCCGGTCCATCCGGGCGGCGAGGTCGGCCACGGTCCCCCACCAGGCGTCCAGGTCGTCACCGCCCGCGCCGGTGGTCACCCAGCCCTCCCCGAACCGGGCCACCAGCCGCATCGAGCGGGGGCCGTTGGCGGCCATCACGAACGGCACCCGGGGGCGCTGCACGCAACCGGGGTTGTTCCGGGCGTCCACGGCGGCGAACCACTCGCCGCGCCACGTCGTCCCGTCCTCCCGCAGGATCAAATCGAGCAGCTCGGCGAACTCGGCGAGCCGGTCGACGCGCTGGCGCGGCGGCAGCGTCTCGCCGCCCAGCACGGCCGAGTCGAATCCGATGCCGCCCACGCCGAGGCCGAGCAGGAACCGGCCGGCGGAGACGTCGTCGAGGGCGGTGATCTGCCGGGCGAACGCCGCCGGGTGCCGGAAGTTGGGCGAGGCGACCAGGGTGCCGAGCCGGATCCGGGAGGTCACGGTCGCGGCGGCGGTCAACGTCGTCATCGAGTCGAACCACGGCCCGTCGACCAGGTCCCGCCAGCCCAGGTGGTCGTACGTCCAGGCGTGGTCGAAGCCCCACTCCTCCGCCTGCCGCCACCGGCGCTGCGAGTCCGACCAGCGCTGGTCGGGAAGAATCACGACGCCAATCCGCATGATCGCCAGCGTACGGGCTACCGGGCTCCGTCCGGCGTCTGGTCGCCAATCGCGGGACCGTCCCGTCGTCCAGGGTGTCCGGTTCGGTGACCGACTGACCCGCCCGCCCATGCCTCGGTTCCTCCACACCGGGACCAGCGACCGGCCACGGACCGCGAGCCGGGCGACGGTTATCCGGTGGATCGGAAGCTCGCCGGCCCCTAGGTTCACCGGGTGGGTGACGACACCAGGGCGGAGATCCGGCTCGCCTACGCGGCGGACGCGACGGTGATCGCGCGTATCCATCTGGCCTCCCGGGCGGCGACCATGCCGTATCTCCCCCCGCAGAAACGCAGCCCCGCGCAGGTGACCCGTTGGGTCGAGGATGTTCTGCTCAAGGAGTGCCACATCTGGGTGGCGGTGCGCGACGCGGTGGTCCTCGGCTACGCCGCTCTCGGGGGCAACGTGCTCGAACACCTCTACCTGCGGCCGGACGCCCGCCGTCAGGGCGTCGGCACGCTACTGCTCGACGAAGTCAGACGGCACAGCCCCGACGGAGTGTTGCTGCACGTCTTCCAGCAGAACACCGACGCCCGCGCCTTCTACGAACGTCACGGCTTCACGGTCCTGGACACCAGCGACGGCAGCCAGAACATGGAGCACCTGCCCGACATGACCCTCCGCTGGGCTCCGAACGACGTAACGAGATGATGTCCCGGACCGACTGGCAGGCGTGGCATGAGCCCTATGCTGACGAAGGATCACCCCTGTCGCGCCGGTTGCGCCTCGTGCGACGGGAGATCGCCACGTGGCTGGACGAGCGCCCCGACGAGCGGCTGACGGTGGTCAGCGCCTGCGCGGGACAGGGGCACGACCTCGTCGGCGTGCTCGCCGGGCGGGCCGACGCGCACCGGGTCCGCGCGACGCTGCTGGAGTACGACGCGGGCAACGTGACCGCCGCCCGCACCGCCGCCGCACAGGCTGGCCTCGCGAACATCCTGGTCGAGCCGGCGGACGCGGGGCGGCTCTCGTCGTACGCGGGGGCGGTGCCGGCCGACCTGGTACTGATGGCCGGCGTTTTCGGCAACGTCACCGAGGATGACGTACGCCGGACCGTGGCCGCCCTGCCACAGCTCTGCGCGACGGGCGCCACGGTCATCTGGACGCGCACCCGGAAATCCCCCGACCTGACCCCGGCGCTACGCGGCTGGTTACGGGCCGCCGGCTTCGTGGAGCGGGCGTTCCACGCCCCGGACGGGGTGCTCTTCGCTGTCGGCGTGCACCGGTTCGCCGGCACGCCCCGCCCGCTCGACGCCTCCGGGGTGCTGTTCACGTTCGTCCGCTGACCGGGGTCCGCCAGCCAGCCTGGTCAACTCCAGGTCTGTGACAAAGCGGTATACCTGCCACTCAACACCGCCATGTCACTGACATGGAGTTGACGTCCACCCACACTTCCCAACCGCACGACGGGGGCGGTATCAACGGAAGTCCGCCGCGTGGTCGCGTGCCCACTGGTCGAACGTCCGCGCCGGGCGGCCGGTGACCGCCTCCGAGGTGGGCAGCGGTCCCAACGCGCCGAGGTCCAGCCTCTTGAGTAGCTCCGGGTCCGATTCGTTGCCCGAGTAGTCCTCGAAGCCGAGCAGGAAGTCGGCATTGTCGGCGGCGAAGCCGCCCTGCTCCCGGTAGGCCACCCGCGCCTGCTCGGGGGTCACCACATCCATCCGGATGTCACGACCGATCGCGGAGGCGATGGCCCGCACCTGGTTTCGCCGGGTGATCGGCTCCGGCCCGTTCAGGTCGTACGCCCGGCCCTGGTGCCCGTCCCTGACCAGCGCCTCGGCCGCGACCTCGGCGATGTCGCGCTCGTGCACCGGGCACCACACCGCGTCGGGAAAGGGTTCCCGGACCACGCTCTCGGCACGGATGGACGGCCCCCACAGCCAGACCTTGTTCAGCATGAACTCGCCCGGGCGCACGTGCGTCCATTCCAGGCCCGACTCCTCGACCGCCCGTTCCACGGGGAGATGGAAGTCGGTGTCGGCACCGCTGGTGACCGCACCGGCGGAGAGCACCACGATGCGCCGCACCCCCGCTCGGGCCGCGCGAGCGACCACCTCGCGCGCGGTTCGGGCAACCGGGAAGAGGTACGTGCGGTCGACGCCGCTGAAGGCGGCGTCCAAGGTCGACGGATCGTTGAGGTCGCCGGCCAGCACCTCCACACCGGCGGGAAAGCTGGCCGACTGCGGGGCACGGGTCAGTGCCCGCACCCGCTCTCCCGCCTCGACCAGTCGCTCCACCACGAGCCGCCCCACGTTCCCGGTTGCACCGGTCACCAAGATCGTCACGGAATTCCCCTCTCCTCGATGCCGAAACCATCAGCGTGCGTCGAACGGCCGCCGCGCGCCGGCCGGTACGGGGGGGCGCCTGAGGTCCACTCATCTTTATCCAGGAAGTGGCGATCAGGCAAACGCGAACACATCGTTCATGTTCACTCTCAGATCTGCACGTACGAATGCGGAAGAATTGTTTCGGCATTGATTTCCGCTCTGCGTGACGCAGTTGGCAGAGGGAGTCCCCGCCCCCATCTGGTCGGGCGGGACTCGACCCGTCGCGGGCCGGTACCCTGCGCTAATGCTGGGCAGAGACGAGGACGTGGCGATCGCGGCCACGCAGGCGGGAGCCGTTGTCGTCCGGGCCAGGTACGGAGCAGCCCTGACCCGCCTGGAGAAGTCCGGGGGTGACTTCGCCACCTCGGCCGACATCGAGGCGGAGAACGCCATCCTCGATGTCCTCCGCTCCGCGCGCCCGGGGGATGCCGTGAGGGGTGAGGAGAGTGGACGCACAGGTGCCGACAGCGCCGCGCGCGAGTGGCTGGTCGACCCCCTGTGCGGCACGCTCAACTACGCCGTACGCAACATGCTGGTCGCGGTGAACGTCGCGCTGCGGACCGATGCGAAGGTCACCGTGGCGGCCTCGGCCGACCCGTTCACGGACGAGGTGTTCTGGACCCACGGCACTCACGCCTACGTACGCCGCGACGGTGTGGACGAGCCGCTCAAGCCCTCCGCCGAGTCACGGTTGGTGGATGTCAACCTCGATCCGCCGTTTCCGAACGCTCCCCGGTTCCAGGCGGCGCGGCTGCTCGCCGACCCCGGGTTCGTCGAGCGCTTCCGTCCGCGCGTGGTCTCCACCACCCTGGCGGTCGCCTGGGTCGCCGCCGGCCGGCGGGCCGCCTATGTCACCGACGGTGACCTGCGGGACAGCGTGCACTTCGCCAGCGGGATCGCCCTGTGCCAGGCCGCAGGATGTGTGGTGACCGGCATCGAGGGGCAACCGTTGCACACCGGCGTCGGCGGGCTCGTCGTGGCGGCGGATCGTCAGACCCACGCGGCCCTGCTGACGCTGGTCGACAACCAGTTCCCGCCGGAAGCAGGAGCCACCCAGGTTCGGCTGGCTCTCGACGGAACTACCGGCTCAGCTGGCGGCGACGTCACCTACGACAGCTCCGTCCACGGCCCGGACCTCATCTCGATCGGCTCGTAGGCGATGGCCCGGTCAACGACCTCAGCAGCCGTCAGTTCGGGGACCGAGAAGATCATTTCAGCGACGTCCGGGCAGACGAGGTCACGTTCGAGCTGATCCAGCAGGCCGTTGAGCTCGTCGTCGTCCGCGTAGCCGAGACTCATGATCCGCTCAACGAGGACGATGGCCTCATCCCGGGTGAGCTTCGGCGGCAGGCTCTGATCCATGCCGCGCAGCGTAGGCGAGCGTCCTCGGGGATGCAGATCCTGCCTACGAACGGAGACCATCGTCCCCTCGGTGACCGCCCTGCACTCGCAGCGCATCCCGCTGGCCAAGAACTCCGTCCGGCTGGTCCGCTCCGGCAACTACCAGGTCGAGGCAAAGCCGTTCGTCGGCGAACTGGCCCGCCTGCGGGCGCCGATCTCGACGTCCTCCACGAGTGGATGCCGCTGACCCGACGGGCCATCGCTGGGCCCTGTCGCCTGCTCGCCCACCACCCCCGCTGACTGCACACGGGAGGCACGGGGCGGTTCCTGGTCAGCGAAAGCTGAAGGCCCTGGCTCGGGAGGGCGCGCGGGGCCAGGGCAAAGGTCATCGGCTGGCCGGCGGCGGTCAAGAAGCTCGGCGTCCCGGGGGTTGCACTTCCACGACCTGCGGCAGTGGGAACACTTCGCCGCGCGCACCCGGAAACACCGAAGGCCCCGGCTAGGACTCGCGTCCTGGCCAGGGCCCTCGTGGTGGAGCGGGTGACGGGAATCGAACCCGCACTGTCAGCTTGGGAATCGACGATGAGCGGCAGGTCGTGGGGCCGGCAGCCTGGTCAGGACGGTCCCTGGTGGCCTGGGTTGACCCCGGCTGTCCTGCCCTAATGGCACGCCAATGGCACGGGCTACCCGTCCTCGAACGGCTCGTCATGCCAGCGGAAGCCGGCCTCGTCGTCCTCGATGCTCAGCAGGAACTCGGCCACCGGGCGGCCGTCCGGTTGGGTCATGGTGAGGGCGGCCCGGATCTCGTCGTCGATCCGCATCATGGCCTCGTCGTCGTCCGCGTCGAGGGCGGCGCTCCGGGCAACGAAGAGCGGGCGTAGCGGCTCGAACCCCGGCAGCGGGCGGAACCGGCCGTACGTCCACGGGAAGTCGTGACTCTGCTCGTCGATCTCGCCGACCAGCTCGCCTCGGTGGTACAGCCGCCACACCCTGCCCGCGTCCACCGCGACAGCGTAGGCGGACCCGGTGTGGTCGGTTCCGGCGCGATGCGGGGCGACCTGGGAGGGCCGAGGGCAAGCCGGCGAAGCCGGCGCGGCAGCCGATCGCCAGAAGCTCGACGGCGACCAGCCACGCTGGCGATCGTCACGGCCTGGTCGGGGTCGTCATCCGGGTTCAGGATGCTGCGGGCGCGGCAGCCCGTCGGCTGTCGGCGGCTTCCCGCCCCGGCGTCGCAGACGACCGGGGCGGCTTGCCGCCGGACGGGGCCACCGCGCCCGCACCGCGCGCAGCGCGGTGCCTTGATCATGTAAAGGCCATTTCGGCAGCACCAACGGCAGACTTCGTGATGGTGCAGTCGAGCGGGTGGCATCTTGATCGCTAGCGCAACAGGGGATAAGAATGACGGGTTCGGCCATCGTCGCGGAGGAGTGTGCTTGTGGTTAGCCCGGGGAAGCAGGTCCTGCAAGCCATAACCGACATTACGGGCGCTTCCCAGGGCGCGAGCGACGTAGACGATGGTGTCAGTCCGGCGACGGATCTCCTCGACCTCAACCTCCTGCAGGCATTAACAGAGGATTCGCTGGACCTTCGGATGGTGACGGGAAGGCTGATGCAGAGTGCAGATTAAGATCGAAGCCGAATCTCGTCGAGGGCTCCGCGTCATCGAAGAGATCCCAGATATCCCGCTTTGCAGGATCGAGGGATACAACGGAATTGGAAAGACCGCCGCCATCAAGTTACTCCGCTTGTGCGCTGGAGATCAGCCGTTCGCGGAGCACGCTCAGGACTGGCGAAGCTTCCGGGATCAACTAGTAAGAGCGCGCGTAACCGTAACGGGGCTACGGGAAGCTCGATCTATCGAATGGATACTGGACCCGTCTGAATGGCCGCTGGAGCCCAGGCCATTGGAGGAGCGCTTAGGGCGGATCTCGATAGATGGAAAGCGTGTTGGCCACAGGGCGGTCCTTCCGCTGTTAAGTGTCCACCACATCATTGCTGCCGAGACGCCACTGAAGGTGCTATCAAATCGCGTCGAAGCATTCCGCAGGCGCATTTCCGACTGGCTGGAGGACCCGGGAGAGGGAAGGCAACACGAAGTTGACTTCGCTATAGATGAGGTGCAGAAGCTTATCCTGCAAAGCGGGCCATCTCAGCTGCAAACGGAGATGAAGGCCGCGGAGGATAACGCGAAGATCAGCGGGCTGTTGACCGCCGAACTGAGCACACAGCGCCATCGCATGGAAATATTGGATCGCGCTGCGGGCGTGATGGACCGACTTGACCAAGTTCGAGGCCAAGGTCCAGAAATGCAGGAGAAGCTTGACCGACTGAAGGAGGAACTCGACGAGCTTGAGAAAAAGACCGAGAAGCTCGATGAGCAGATAACCCAGGCGAGTAGCCGTCAACACCTCGACGAGCAAGCCGAACGCGAGTTCGCGAACGCGAGAAAGTTCCTTGTCCGCAATGACAAGGCGCTACGACAAGCTACTAGCGAGCTAGAACGGCTCACGATAGCAGCGGGAGTAGAACCAGACAACGACCGACTCCTAGCTACTCAACGAGAGTTGGCTCGTAATCTCCACGAACTCTTGGAGCGGCAGCCTCAAGTCCATGCCGCGCCAATGCTCGTGTCCATCCTCGAGGACTTAGCCGACCGGCTCTCTGACGCTGAACGACACGAACTTGGGCAAACTGTTCTCCTGGAAGAGGACGAGGGTGTTCCCGGACGGACCGTCTCTTACCTGCGCGGCGCTTTCCTCAGACAGGCCGCAAAGCTGCGCGAGCGGACGCCCTCCGGAGATGCACAACAACTCGCTGCTGAGATTGATTCGGTCCGTTCTCGCATTGACGCTGTCGTACAAACTTCAGCGAAGCTATCCGAAGTCGAGCAGGCCCAGGTAAACTTCTCGAGAGCCGAGAAGCGACTACGAGAGGCATCCGAGTCACTTCCCGCTCAGACTGCAAAGACCATTGACGACCTCATCAGAATGCGAAATGAGCTTGACCAGAGAAGCCGCTTAGTTCAAGCAGATCACGCCCGCCTTGAGCACGCCCGCGAGCTTTTGGGAGGCGGCATGACAGAAGATGCCTTGGCCGCTGAGCTTCTCCGACTATGCAAGCAAGCCGAGGTGAATGTTGCCCGCCTTCGCGGACGACGAGAGCAGGCACGCTCAGAAATTGATCAGTTGACCAGGAGCCACGTGCAAGCGATTCAGGCTGCGGAAAGGACACAGCGGGCCCTAGAGGACCGGAAGTCGCGAATCGCCCAAGTCGTCGAACTGTTGACGCAGAGCGACGCCTATGCGTGGCTGCGTGAAGCCCTGCCCGGGATTGCGGAACTACGTCGGGCATCGCCCACTCAGCAGGCAACTCTATTAAATGACATTTCTGCCCGGCTGGAGCAGGCGCGCGACAAGCTTCAGCAACAATATGCCGCTATTCGGGGAATCGGATCCGCGCTGGGCCGCCTTTACGGTGAACTAGGGAATTCGTCCGGAACATTGACGGCCCCTACCTACTGGGACAGAACGGCACGCGTGTGGCTAGCCAGCGAGGTCGAGAGCTGGTTCAGTGACCCTCTGCTCCGCGAGTTCCTCTTCGAAGGCGCCAAAGATTTGCGGCTGGATTGGCGCGATATGAGGGTCCAATGGACGGCAAGGGGCGAGGAGATGAGCAGGCCTCTCTCCGGATTCTCTAGCGGACAGCAGGCCTTTGCATACACTCACGCACAGCTCGCGCAGTTGGAGCGAGAGGAGTCTCGAGCAGCGAATAGGTTGATCGCACTAGACGAGTTCAACGCTTTTCTGGATGCTGAGAGAATGCGGGACCTGGCCGCTTACCTCGAGGAGCGTCGGCTGCGACAGCCGCATGATCAGGTGGTAGTTATCTCCCCGCTCGACAAGATTCCTTCCATGGAAGGCGGGGGCAAGGAACAGCAAGCCCGAATCAATGAGCTAACACAGCGTGGCTATCTGACCGAAGCGTTCGCGCTATGACCTACAGTGAACGCCACACGGTTCGGCAAGCCTTCGGAGCGCCTGCAGTTCTTGCCGAATCAGAGGCAAGGAAGCTTTTAGTAGACCTCTGCCAGCTATGGCGCCTAACCTACGGCAAGGGCGTGTCCAAGCTCCACGAGGATCTGGTTGAGTGTAAGAGATTCTTCGACCCACTTGCGCGAGGTCAGTCGCTACGTGAAAGGCTCTCCCACCTCCCTAAGACGCCGCCAACGCTACGACGTGCCCTGAATCCACTAGGTTTGCCAGTGATCATTGATGGGGGGGATGACGCGCTCCTCATCGGAGTCGAAGGCCGCCTCTTGATCGATCTTCTCGAGGAGCAATTAGAGGGCGCCGAGGACCTAGTCGTAATTTCACCTGGCCGAATTGCTGCGGCTGAACATGAGGCGCTGAGAATTTATCGATCATGGGTGCTCACGAAGATAACCCAGGTAGTCGACCTGCGGAGCGGCCGCGGGAAGGAGGTGATGCAGGCTATTGCAGTTGGCGTCGTTCTTGCTTTGCTTGTTAACCGTTCAGACTCTCCGGAGAAGGCGGTAGTCCAGCCGGACCCAAAGTCACTGGAGGGCAGCTTGATTGATTCCGCTGTCTTCGCAGCTGCTGAACGGTTCGCACACGTGGTCACGGGCAGCGACCGTCGCTCGTCGGGCGAGCAGCACCTAAAAAAGGGTTACGGACTAAGTGAAGCGCGGCGGCGACTGGCCCCCAAATTGGCAGCCGCAAAAAGAAACGGCGAGGTACTCCTTTATATCCCAGCCGCCTACCGACAGGAGGTTGTGGAATTCCTCGGACGGGACCTTGCCCGGCGACCCGCGCTCACCAGAGACAAGCTCGCACTTGCGTTCGATCAGCTGACTGTCGCATTTCGGGCAAATTCTGGGAATCTCGCGCATCAGTCTATGGTTTTCGAACGCCCTGCCGACACCAGAGATCTCCGCGCCAGCCTGCTCTCATCCTTTATCCGGCATAGGCCCGAAGACGTGGAGACCATGACTACTGAAGGCGAAGTAGCTATCGACGTAGCGTAAGTAAGCGTTCAGACAGCTCGACCTGGTGCCTGGTAGTGTTCTGCGCCCAACGCTGGCCTCGTCGGCGTAGCGGCCGGTCGTCCTCGGCGATAAACCCGACGTGCTCGGCAAGCTCGGCAATGATTGAAGGTGTGTCCACGTACACCCCATACGGCGCACTGTCACCGACTAGCCACACAACAGGCGCTCCCGGCTCTAGGGCAGCAAATAGGTTGGTTAGCACCTTCCCGATGGCGGAGAAGTAATCAGGTACAACGCGGTCGTATTCCTTTCCGCGCTTCCGCGCGAGGCGCTCGTTCTTCAAGTCATCCGTGACGTCAGATATCCGCTTGGAAACGTCTCCGTAGTCCTCAAGCGACTCGTTGGCTGCCAACGCAGCTCCGACACTACTTTGCTGCGTCGTCGCGGTTATCATCTTAGATCGGATCGTTGTGCACATCTCTGCCCAGTTGCTGATGTCCCCCCAGAAGTACATTTCTAAGCGAGTTGCATCAGCATAATCGAAGTTGTTCAAATAGGGTGGCGATGAAACGCAGCCGTGCGCGGAACCAGGATCCAATGAATCCCATGATCGTTGGTCCGTAGAATCCCCGTGTACGACTTGGAGCTCGAGGTCGTCGGATGGCTGCGATTCCGCCGTCACGAGATCGTCTCTCATCCACTCGAGGCGCTGTCGAAACCGCGAGAGCGGGTCCGTGAATCTGGGTTTCCGCACTTTAGTAGGATTCTGGTAGGGCCATCCTACGCGCACTGCTGCAACATCACGTAACGTGCTGAGTAGGGCCCACTTGGCGTGCAAGTACCAATCGCCGGCTTCTCCCCCCTTAATTAGCTCCCGCACCGACACCAACTGCGCGAGGACATCCGGCGTGAAGCATCGTCGGATCAGGTCTGTCTCAGGCTTCGCAACCCGACTGACTTCATCAGCGACACGCTGTGCGTGTTCCGTCAAGCGCATCCCCACTTTTGTCAACTCGCTAGCATCGCGGGGTGCAGGTTGAAGCTTCAAGACAGCCAGTTCGGCAATAGCTGGATGAGCCTCAATCCCGAAGAAGGAGTAGTTCATCCTACGCGCCGATGTGCCTGTAACTCCTGATCCAGCAAAGGGGTCAACGATCACGCTTCTGGCCGGGATTTCGAGACGACTAAGCAGCAAAGAGACGTAATCGGAGGCGAATCCAGCCGGATACCTGAACCAGCGGTCAAAGGCTTCGCTGCTACTCGTACCGTGGCTTCGCCCCTGGCCGGAGGCGGGTACCACCGGCAACGGTTCGCCGGCGGCTCGAGGGGACCGCTCACTTGGGACGGCCTCGGTCACGGGGGCCAGGGCATGCTTGATAGACACGGGCCCATTCCACCACGGTGTTGGGCACTGGGCTACGCCGGGGCTGGATTTTCTAGATCAGGAAGCGAGCAGGTTACGTAGAGCAACGCTCCGCGGATGCCAACCTAGCTCTCTGTAGTACTCGACGACTGCTGGGCGCCGTGCCAACTCTGGGTGTACCGCGCCGACGGCAGTGTCACTCAAGTCGGCTAACCACTCAAGCGTGCGGGTCCTCTGCGATACTTGGTCCCACTTCACGTCTGCCTCAAAGTAGACCCCTGCCACATCCTGGGCTAGGCCGAAGCTGTGCATCTCCACAAGCCCACGCAAGATAGTAAGAACAAACGTGAGAGGTGTCGCAGCGTACTGGACATCACGGTCACCCCACGAGCTGCGGAGTAGGTGCGCGGCCATCGATCTCGCTATCGAGGCAGCTCGGTCCGGGTTTCTACCCGTCCAGGCCTTTGTCTTGCCGCTGGGCACTTGGGCCAGATAGTCCAGGAAAACAACCGTGTCTTCTCTGTAGCTCTCAGCGAGTGAGATGAGTTCTGTCAGGCTCTCTTCGTCTCCACTGAGAAGAGCTTCAAGCAGGCGGGCTGCTCGCTCAGATGGCGGATCGTCACGGTGCTCGAAGACTCCCTGAAGAAGCTCGCGCAGGCCATCCATGTCAGGAATTCGCATATGCACGTTTTGTTCAGTGCATGCTCGCACAAAGGGTCGCCAATGAAGCCATTCCCCGTCCGGCAATAACTCAACTCCAGCCCGGGGGTCGCGTCGAGTCAGAAACCAAGCCGCGACGCGCCCCAGGCTGTAAACGTCGACAGCAGCGGTCGCTCGGCTCGGATCATCGTCCAGCTCCGGAGCATCATATCCGGGTGTCCCCATACGCTGGCCAGTCCGGGTTAGGACCCGCGATACCGACTCCGGCGAAACCCGTACCATTCCCCAATCAGCCACTACCCATCTGAGGCGCCCCGCGGTAGCGCCTGGTAATCCCAGGATGTTGCTCGGAGATACATCACGATGGATCAAATCATGCTTGTGCGCCAAAGCGAGTGCGTCGGCTAAGTCTAGAAGAATCGAAGCTAAGTCTTCCTCGCCGAGTTGATTACGAGCCTCAAACAGGTTGCCATCCGCTAACGGCATCGCATACCAGAAGAATGCCGGATCGTGATCCCAGATGGGCATAATGTGCGGATGAGCCAACTTGCTCTGGGCGAGAATCTCGCGCTTGATCCGGTCTCCTGCCTCAGGAAAATGTTTGGCCCGCTTGATCGCAACTTCGGTGCCCTCTATCTTGTGGACCGCTCGAGTTACGTCTGCGAAACCGCCGCTACCTCGTGGTTTTGCGTCCAAGCGGTAAAGCCGCTTCAGTTCCGCGGTCGACTCGATCGGCTGCATGGTACTTAGCTTAGAGATCGATCGGGGGGCACAACTAGCCCCAACAAACGGGCATAAGCTGCAAAACGTGCCAATCTTTGCCGGTCTAGGTGCCTCCTTGCCCCTTTCCAAGGCGCAAGCCAGGTGACGGTCCTCAACCTTTCAGCCCACGCAGGTGTGGCGTGTGATCTCGGGCACTGGCGTTGGCCTATCGATCTCCGTTGAGTAGCTGATACACCCTGACGACCGACTCGACTTTGTCTTGTGCGCACGTAACGGTCTCACGCATTACCAAGATGGAACCGGGTGCGATGTCGAACAGCTTCGCCAAATCGGCATCGGCAGCCACCTCGCGGCGCCTTGCGTTTAGGTTGCTGTTCTCAATCAGAGCGGAGGCGTAAGGACGGGCGATCGCATAAGTGCCCCGGCCATGCTCAGTGGTAGCCAAACCGTCATCTCGTAGGACTGCTATAGCTTGTCGGATCGTGCCGCGACTTGCCGCGAACTCGGCGGTGAGCGCACTCTCGGCCGGCAGTAGGGAGCCCGGCGGGATGATGCCGCTCTCGATGCGCCGTCTCAGTTCGCCGGCGATGGCGCGGTAGCGGGGCTGTCCGTAGTGCGGGGTGGGCACCTGTTCACCGTACCTGGCACTTGTCTTACCAAGTGTCAACCAAGAGACCCGTTTCGACTTGTAGACAACTCGTCTAGTTGTAGGTACGTTTCCTTCTGTGCGGCCAGGGTGACGGCTCGTGTCAGGGGTGGTCTCGGGCCGGCCCTGGTCGCACTTGAAGCGCGGCGTCCTGTCGGACCGGTTGCGGTAGCCGCGCGTACCAGTTGGCTCGGCGATACCCGACCCGTCTGTGTCGGACGGTGCGCCGTGCCTTCATCCGGGCCGGTGGCTGGCCATCTCCTTCCATGGCTGGCCACCGGCCCCTCCTACCTCTGGAGGTGCGATGTCCGGCTCTCACCGTCGGCGCGGCTGGTTCTCGTCCTGGTGGTCACGAACGCGTACGCCGATCCGGCCCGCCAGCAGCAACGCCCCGTCCCGCCCGCGCCCGGCCTCGGTTCCGCCGTCGCCGTGGTGGTCGGTGGCTCCGACGCGGGAGGTGCCCGTACTTCCGTACGCGCCGCTGATGACTCTTGCGCAGGCGGCGCGGGGCAATGGCGGGCGGTGTCCGCGATGAGGCACACGATCAGGCCCGTCGGGGTTACGGGACACCCGGAGTGGTGTGCTCCTGACCGCTGCGGCTATCTGGTGCCGCCGGTGATGGCGCACATGGCCCGCCGGCATCGCGGCCCGATGCACCGCGTCGGCGACTCCCGCGCGTCCGGGTTCGTCGCCACCTACCTCATCGGTGCCGATGGCCTCGGTCCGATGGTGGGGGTTCACGCGACGTGCCGGGCGGGCAACACCTGGGCCGAGTTGACGTTGCCACAGGCGGCCGAACTGGTCGAGCACCTGCGCGGGTTGCTGGAGCAGGCCGCCGCCGGCCAGGGGGCCGATGATGAGTGAAGGCGTACCCGTGACGGATGCCCGGCCGTCGTCGGCTGCGCTTGTGGTGTGTCCGGTGTGGTGTCGGGGCTGCGGGCCGAACGACCCGATGCATCGGGGGCTTCTCGCGACCATCGGGCGGGAGCGGACCGGCTGGGTGAGCGTGCAACTGCTCGTTGACCGGTTCGCGCGTCGGGACCTGGCCGTCAAGCTCGACGCGACCCGCTACGGCGCGACTCAAGCCGTGCTGCTGTCCGCCGCCCAGGTGGACCGGCTCATCGAGGAACTGACCCACGCTCGGCAGGCGATGCAGGCGGCGGCCGACCCGCACGGGCAGGCAGAGGAGACGCGGTGAACGCCAGCAGCCGTCGGGGCGTACCTGTTCCTCGGACTCCGGGTCCGCGTCGGACGCTGTCGTCGCGTACGGCGGTGGCGGTGCCTCCGGTTCCTGAGCGGCCGGCTGGGGGGACCACCTGGCAGACGTTGGAACGTCTAGGGGGTACGGTGACCGGTGTGCATGGTCGGGACTGGCGCCCTCGCTACCTGCAACTCGCCGAAGAGTTGCGGGCGAAGATCGTGAGCGGTGAACTGGCCCCCGGCACGCTGATGCCCAGCGAGACCGAGTTGGCCGACACCTCCGGGCTGTCCCGCACGAGCGTGCGCAACGCCATCCGCCAGTTGCGGGAATGGGGCCTTGTGCGGGCCGAGCAGGGGCGCGGCACCTACGTGCGGGCACCCCGCCAACGGGTACGCCGTCGCAACACCGAGCGGTACCAGTGGGAGAAGGATCGGGTCCTGCTCGATGAGGCCGAGCGGTTGAAGACCGGCGCGACCGAGCACGACACCGGCCTGACCGTCGACGACCTCAAGTTCCACGCCGAGTACACCCGCGTCGACGCCGACGCTGACATGGCGGCGGCCCTCCAGGTCGAGCCGAGCACGCCGCTGCTGCGTCGGGTCTACTGGACGTCGTCGCGGCACGAGAACGCGCCGCTGACCGTGTCGTACTCCTATCTTCCGTACGACCTGGTAGCCGGAAACCCCGACCTGCTCGACGAGAGCAAGGAACCGTGGCCGGGCGGAACGCAACACCAGCTCTACACCCTCGGCATCGAGTTGGACCGCATCGACGACGAAATCCGCGCCCGTCCGCCGTCGCCGGACGAGGCCGAGTTGCTGGACATCGACCCGGGCGTCTCCGTGCTCACCGTGCGCAAGACCTCCGTCGACACCACCGGCCGCGTCGTCGAAGTGGCCGACGTGGTGATGCCGGGCGACCGGACCGAGCTTGTCTACTCCCACAAACTCCAGCGGTGGAAAACGTGACGCAGCTCGTCTCGGTCATCACCCCGGTCCACGCGCCCAGCATCGAGTACCTGCCGGGCGCGTACGAGTCGCTGGCCAAGCAGGACGTGCCCCCGGGGTGGGACTGGCAATGGCTCGTCCAGGAAGACGGACAGACCGGCGCCCTCGTCGACGCGCTGCCCGATGACCCCCGGATCAGCCATGGCACCGGGCGTCCCGGTGGTCCTGGCGTCGCCCGTACCCTCGCGCTTTCCCGGGTTTCCGGGCAGCTCATCAAGGTCTTGGACGCCGACGACCAGTTGACCCCCGGGGCGCTCGCCCGGGACATCGCGGCGTTCGACGCGCACCCGCAGATCGGGTGGACCACCTCGCGGGTACTCGACCTGCTCCCCGACGGGTCGACCGCCGGATGGGACAAAGACCCGGCCGGCGGCGTTATCGACCGCGGTGCGGTCCTGGCCTTCTGGCAGGCCAACAACTACCGGGCCTCGGTGCATCCGGCGACGCTGTGCCTGCGCCGGGATCTCGTCTTCGCTCTCGGCGGCTGGATGGCCCTGCCCGCATCCGAGGACACCGGGCTTCTCCTGGCGGCCAACGCGGTCAGCGAGGGCTACTTCACCCGGGAGTACGGCTTGCTCTACCGCAAGTGGCCCGGCCAGGTCACCAGCCAGGCCGCGCACCGGGAACCCGCCGAGTATCAGGCACGCATGAGGATCATCGAGGCCAGAGCCCACGCCCTGGCCTCGATGGCCCCGAACGGCTTCGACTTCGGCGGCAGCGCTACGGCGTAGCCTCGTGCCCCGGCATACCGGGAGTACGCCGACGCTCCTTCATCTCCGCCTCGTAGATGTGCCGCCGACCACCGGCCAACCTCTCCCGCGCGTCCCGCTCGATCTCCTGGAACGCCGCGTAGTAGCCGTCGTCGAACTCCTCCACGATCTGGAACGTCCACCGACCGGGCAGCACGTTGCGCCCCAACAACTCGTGCTCAACCCGGTCGGCCACCTCGTCATGCCCAGCCTCGCGGAGCAGCCTCACCACCCGGTCAAGGGTGAGGTCCGCGCCGCCCACGAGCTGGTGCGCCGAGTACAGGTGACCCCGCACCCGGTGGATCGTCTCCAGCGCCTTGCTCAACTCGCCCAGCGCCTCGACGGTCGTTGCGCCTATGGCAAGGGGTCTCGCATGCGCCTTATCTACTGCTGTTGACTGCTCAGGATCCGACATGCCTCCTGAAGTACCCTATTTGTCACGCCGTTCACCTGGAGTCGACAAACCAGGAAGACGCCCTCAGCGTGCCTCCCTTAAGATGGCCTGTTGCTGATCTCCGCGTAATGAGGAGCCACAGTGGGTCAGTTCTTCGACTTCTCGCAAGCAGACGAACGCTCTTTGCGAGTCACTCCCTATGGGCTTTACACGAGCGGCAAGCTCGATCCTGACGCTGCGCTCGAAATCCACAGGTCGTCGATTGAATCAGCTGAGATTAGGGCCGCAGTGCCGAACGATCTGCGAAAGAGATTTGAGCGACTAAGGCAGAAATACCTGTTCGGCGTTGTCGATTACGAGCAGTTCACCGACGTTGCTGACTCTGCGTTGATGATGTACGAGCCGGTTTTGCGGGCAAGATTCGTGGAGTTCTTCAACTCTCGGCGAGCGCGACTAGTCCGACGCGACGGGACTACATCAACGATCGCAGTAAAGAGTTACGATGCCGTGCATCAGCAAATAAGGAGTGAGGGCTTCGTAAAAGTAGAGACGGCGAATGGCCCGATAGCATTCAACGGGACTCTTGATGGCCTGATGCGATGGGCGCGTGCTGAGGGGCTCCTTCGTGGGCAGCGCGCGAGGGGAAAAGAAAGGTTGGTCGCTCGAATGAGAAATCGTCTTTCACACGCCTCTTCCTATCACATCCTTTCGCCAGTTGATGCCACGCTAGGCATTCGAGACATTGCTGAGTTCGTTAATCAGCTATGGGGCATTCCTACCCCTGGAGGTCGGATCTATCCGGCCCCCATCCGTCGCGATGTCCTAGCAATAGGGTGGGACCGTCCGGGTGTGCGAACGAGCGCGGGTTACGCGAACTTCTCAGAATTTGACGACCCGGACTGGCTGTGGGTCCTATTAAAAGGATCTTTCCACGATCCAGACCTACTCCACTTCGATGCCCGATACGCTGCAACGCGACTTCCTTCCGAATATGTCTGGGGTCCCGGAAGCAAGTTGGAAGCCATGTCCTGGCTTGCGGCAAACCGACCAAATCCAGACGTTGTCGAGCTGGTTGATCGACTCTTCATGATTCGTCATGATGGAGAACGACTTTTTCTCCCGCAGGAGCCCGCTGTGGCATTCGGACTTCCGGCAGACGAGCGCGGTGGTCGATGGTACTTGGTACGAGCGGACGTAAGCAATGATGCCTTCTGCTGCATACGCGCTCGCCTCGATTCCGACCCTGCACATGCAAATGGTTGCCTCTGTGCGACGGAGGTCCTCGGGAAGGGCTCTTGGAGGCACGTTGAGAGAAGGCTCCTTGAGCTAACGCCCGAGCTTCGCCCTTGGCTTCCTCCTGACGTCAGGGTGACGTCTTCCTATATGCCCAGGTTTGTCAAGGTGCTTAAGACTTCGCCCTCTTAGGTAGTTCGTCACTCTGTTACCACCGGGGAGGCCGCTACTGCGGGCTGAAGCTCCGGTGGAGCCATGAGGCGGAAGCGCCCGTGGGACTTGGGTCGACGCCTAACCTCCAGGTTGTTGACTTGTCTGCCAAGTGCCGTCTACCTTGGAGTCTCAACTTGGCAGACATGCCAACGACCTGGAGGTTGAGCGATGGCTCTGCGTGGCGGTACGAGGTTCGCCGTGCGTTGTGAGGACGTGTTCCCGGCGGGGTGCGCCCTGGTCCCCGAGTCCCTGGGTGAGGTCGAGGACTACGACGAGAAGACCGGCCGGCGTAGCCCGGCGAAGGACAAGCTGACCGGCCAGCGGGTGTGGCAGGTCCGCGTGATGGACCTGGACCCGGAGCTTGGCAAGCGCTCGCGGGAGACGACGGTCAAGATCTCGGCGGACCACCAGCCGGTGCCGCCGACGGGTGCGCCGTTCGAGGCGGTGGAGTTCGAGGGCATGACGGTGACGCCGTACGTGTCGAACACCGGTCGGATGGCGTACTCGCTGCGGGCGACCGGGATGCGCGCCCCGGCGGGCGTGGCCGGCAAGCAGAAGGCGGCGTAGCCGTATCGGGTGGGGGCGGGGCTGTCAGGTCTTGGCGGACGGCAGCCCCGCCCCCTGTGTCTCTTTCCCCTGCTCTGTCGAGAGAGGTAGTGACGTGTCCAAGCGTAGGCGTTCGGCTGCCCCCGTTCAGGCGCGGTGTGGTGTGTGTCAGTCCCGGTTCGACTCGGCCGCGGGTGCCGACGGTCGGTGTGCCGGTTGCGTCGGGCAGCTCGTTCTTCCGTTCCCTCCGGTGCGGGATGCGTCGGGCCGGTTCGTGTCCCTGCGAGGTGGGCGATGATGCGCCAGCCGCGCGGTGAGGTGATCATGACGTCGGCCGGGGATCTGCTGGTGATCCGGCCGAAGCGGTTCGTCCTGCCGATGTGGTTGGTCGTGCTCGGCCTGGTGCTGCGCTGGCTGGCCCGGTTCTGCTGGTGGTGCCTGCGTCACCCGGTCACCGTGGGCCTGGCCGTGGCCGCCGTCGTCCTCTACGCCGAGCACGGTTGGGCGGGCGTGGTCGTGCCGCTGGTGCTGTCCTCGGCGGTGTCGGCGCTGTGGCGGTGGCGCGATGAGGCGTCCTGGTGGCGGTGGTGCGCGGGGCCGCTGCTCGGCCGATTCCGGCACGTGTTCGTGTATCGGCGGGCGTGGCACGAGGCCATGACCCTCTGCGGCCTCGCCGAGACGTACGACCATCGGCCGGTCCTGCCGGAGTTGCTGCGGGTGCGGTCGGATCAGGCGCTCGACGTGCTGACCGTGCGCATGGTGCGGGGGCAGACCCCGGCCGACTTCCAGAAGGTGACGGCGAACCTCGCGTACGCCTTCGGCCGGCGGCACGCCCGGGTCTACTCCGAGCGGCCCGACGCCCCGCCGACCCGTACCGGCTACTGGGCGTTGCTGCTGGGCTGGGTGGACCGGGTGCGGTTCCGGGACCGCCCGACGCTGGTGTACCTGGTGCTCGTCCGTACTGACGCGCTGCGGCCGGTCGTGCCGCCGTTCGACGCCCCGCCGGTGCCCGACTTCACCGCGCTGCCGCTGGCTCGGCGGGAGGACCTACAGACCTGGTCGCTGTGCCTGCTGGCCACGCACGTGCTCATTGGCGGGGCCACCCGCTCCGGCAAGGGTTCGGTGCTGTGGTCGCTGGTGCGGGCGCTGGCCGGGGGCATCACCTCGGGCTTGGTCCGGCTGTGGGTGATCGACCCCAAGGGCGGGATGGAGTTCGCCATGGGCCGGCCCCTGTTCGCCCGGTTCGCCGGCACCTCGTTCGAGGCCATGGCCGACCTCCTCGACGAGGCCGTGACCGTGATGCGGGAACGTCAGACCCGGCTCGCCGGAACCGTCCGGGTCCACACCCCGACCGAAGCCGACCCCCTGGTCGTGGTCGTCATCGACGAAATGGCCGCGCTGACGGCGTACCTGCAAGATGTCGACCTGCGTAGGCGGATCGCGTCGTCGCTGGGGCTGCTGCTGTCGCAGGGTGCCGGCGTCGGCGTCCTGGTGGTGGCCGCGTTGCAGGACCCGCGCAAAGAGGTGCTGCCGTTCCGGGACCTGTTCCCGACCCGCATCGCGCTCGGCCTCACCGAAGCGGCACAGGTGGACATGGTCCTCGGCGACGGTGCCCGCAACCGGGGCGCCCTGGCCGATCAGATGCCGCGATGGGCCAAGGGCGTCGGGTACGTGATCCTCGACGGCACCCCCGAACCCCTGCGGGTCCGCTTCTCCTACGTCAGCGACGACGACATTCGCGACCTTGCCCGGCGGTATCCGGCCCCGGCTGATGCGGCGGACATCCTCGCCCAGGTCGACCGCGAGTCGACCCCGGAACCGGTGCGCCCGCCGCTGCCCCGCAAGCCGTCCGGGCCGCTGCTGCCCGACGCCCTGCGCAACCTCCTCGACCCCGACGGCGGGAGTGAACCGCGATGACCGCCACGCCGAACGGCCGCCGGTTCTACCGGCTGCGCACCCCCGACCCGGTCACCGCCGTCTCCGTCCGCGTCGACCCGCAATGGCCCGACCCGTACCCGGTCCACCTGGCCGTTGGCGCGGGCCGGCGACGGATGTCCCTCACCCCGGACGAGGCGTGGGCGCTGTGGCGCTGCCTCTCCGAAGCCGTCGCCACCCTCGGCACCCCTCCCGACTACATCCGCACTGACATCCGACCTGCCCGGAGGTAACCGCCGTGTACACCCTCGTCCGCATCGTCAACCGGCTCCGGCGTCCGCTGCGCATCCGCCTCGTCGGCCCCGCCGACCAGACCGCCGCCGCCCTGCACGGCCTGGCGCACATGGTCAGCCGCCGCCCCGACATGGCCGACCGGCGCATCCGCATCGACCTCACCATCCGCGAGAAGCCCTTGCAGGAGTGGCGATGACCGAACGCACCGAAACCGCCGTACGCCTGGTCATCCTGCTCGCCATCGGCACCATGGCCGGCGCCGCCGCCTTCACCCACGTCCACGACCTGTCCGTCACCCACGGCCAACCCGACTGGATCGGCTGGGCCAACGCCGTAGCCGTCGAACTCATGGCCATCTACCTCGGCCTCGAACTACGCGCCCGCCGCCGCGCCCGCCGCCCGGTCGGCCTGGTCGCCTCACTGCTCGTCGCGTTCGCGCTGCTGTCCCTCGCCGCCCAGGTCGCCGAAGCCGAACCGTCCGTGTGGGGCTGGACCGTGGCCGCCGTGCCGTCCCTGGCGTTCCTCGCCCTGGTCAAGGTCGTCCTGTCCAACACCCCCGCCCTGCCGCCCGCACCCGAACCCGACCAACCCCCGATCGACTGGGACGACGTACCCGAGCAGACCACCCCCGACCCCGAACCGAAGCGTCCAGCCGACCCCGTGCCGCCGGCCGTCCCGGCCCCGGCCGCCATCTCCGCCCCGGCGGTGATGCCGCCTCCGCGTGGCGTCGTCCAGTCGAACCGGCCGCACGTCGTCGGGATCATCCGATGACGGCTGCGACCCTGCCCGCCTGCCCCGACCCCGGCTGCCACTCCCCGGCCGGGGTCGCGGGCGGCCCGCATGGCGCTGCCCCGCTCCGTTGACGTGCTCAAGCAGATCGCCATCGAGTACGGCGTCTGCGTCCGCCCCCTCGCCATGCGCCGCACCGACCTCGACACCGGCCTGACCGAGGTCATCGACCTGCCCTGCGGCGCGACCCGCGAGGACAAGTGCCCACCGTGCGCGAAGAAGAACCGCCGGCTGCGACAGGCCCAGATCCGCGAGGGCTGGCACCGCGACGACGAACCCATACCCGGCCCGCAACCCGCCACCGAAGCGCAGAAGTCCCTGATCCTGTTCCGCGCACACCTGCAGTTCTCCCGCGACGAGGCATCCCGCGCCTGCCAGTGGGACCAGGTCGCCGACCTCGACGAGGCCATCCGCGAGGTAGAGGAAGCCATCGCCGCCGAGGGCCTGCGCGGGCGCGTCGGCCCACCCCACACGAGCACCGACGACGACCAGAGCGACGACGACACCAGCCGCCGCCGCAAGCGCTCCACGAAGCGGCGGCAGGACGCACCCGACCTGCCCCGGCGCAAGGTCGAAGCGCGCACCGTCGGCCGCACCTACACCGCCCCCGACGGCTCCACCTACCGGCCGTCGATGTGGCTCACCCTCACCCTCGACTCGTACGGGCCGGTCCGCCCCGACGGCACCCCCGTCAACCCCGACCGCTACGACTACCGCCGCGCCGCCTGGGACGCCGTCCACTTCCCCCGCCTGCTCGACCGGTTCTGGCAGAACCTACGCCGCTGCGAGGGATGGAACGTCCAGTACGCCGGCTGCGTCGAACCCCAACGCAGACTCGCCCCACACGCACACTTCGCCATCCGGGGCACCATCCCCCGCGACACCCTGCGCACCGTCGCCGCCGCCACCTACCACCAAGTGTGGTGGCCGTCCGTCGACGTCCAGCGGTACACCGCCGACCGGCCCCCGGTCTGGGACGAACAGGCGGCGGCGTGGGTCGACCCGGACACCCGTCACCCGCTGACCACCTGGAACGAAGCCCTCGACGCCATCGACGACAACCCCGACGCCGAACCCGTACACGTCGTCCGCTTCGGCACCCAGGTCGACGCCCGCGGCGTCATGCCCGGCACCGAAGACGCCGAACGAACCATCCGGTACGTCACGAAGTACATCACCAAGCACACCGGCGACTGCCACAAGGCGACCACCGACCGGCAACGCGCCCACCTCGACCGGCTCTGGCGCGCACTGCGAGTTACCCCCTGCACCGACCGGTGCGCCAACTGGCTGCTCTACGGCATCCAACCCCGCAAGGCCAACGCCAAGCTCAAGCCGGGCCGCTGCAAGGGCAAGGTCCACCAACGCGACACCCTCGGCATCGGCGGCCGACGCATCCTCATCTCCCGCGACTGGTCCGGCAAGACCCTCGCCGACCACAAACACGACGTACGCGCCTGGGTACGCGCACTGCTCGGCGTCACCACCGACAGCGCCACCGCCAGCGGTGCGGCCGGCGACCCCGGGCAGCTCGTCGACGACCAGGGCGCCACCGCCGAACGGGCCCGGCACGCCTGGGAACTCGCCCGACCCGACGACGCCGACGTCGGCCCGCTGTCCTACCGGCTCATGCGCTCGACCAGCGAACGCGCCCGCTGGCGCACCGAACTACTCGCCGCGAAGGACCGGGCCGAGCAGGGACCGGCTGACCTTTCGGCAACTCAGCACATCGCACCACAGCACGACGGGGAGGAAGATCAAGTTGGACGAGGTCCTTACGATCGAGCAGGCAGCGGCCCGGATCAACATGAGTGAGCGCTACGTGCGCCGCCTGGTCGCCGAACGGCGTATCCCGTTCCACAAGCTCGGGCGCAGCGTCCGAATCAAGGCCGCTGACCTCGCTGCGCACGTCGAATCCGGGCGGGTGGAACCGCTGACCTCCTCCGGGGTGTGGCGTGACCTTCAGCGGGTGGCCTGCTGGCGAACAAGGAAGGGCACCGGCGGTTCGGCAACGTGCGCAAGCTGCCGTCCGGGCGGTACCAGGCGCGGTACCCGGGGCCGGACGGTCGGATGCGGAACGCGCCGGAGACGTTCAGCCGGAAGTCGGACGCCGACCGGTACCTGACGCTCGTCGAGGCACAGATGGTGCGGCGGGAGTGGGTCGACCCGGACTTGGCCAAGGTGAAGCTCGACGACTACGCACGGCGGTGGATCGAACAGCGGCCGAACCTGCGACCCCGGACCGTCCACCTGTACGGCTGGCTCCTGGAAAAGCACATCGTCCCGCACCTCGGCGGGACCGAGTTGGGCCGGCTGGACACGCCGATGGTTCGCGACTGGCGGGCGAAACTGCTCGGCAACGGCGTCTCGGTGAGCATGGCGGCCAAGGCGTACCGGCTGCTGCGCGCGGTGCTGATGACGGCGGTCAAGGAAGACCAGATCCTGACCCGGAACCCGTGCCAGATACCCGGTGCCGACCAGGAGAAGGCCGCGGAACGGCCGGTGCTCACGCTGGCCCAGGTCTTCAAGCTGGCCGACATCGTGCCGCCCCGGTACCGCGCCCTGGTCCTGGTGACCGCCTTCGGGTGCCTGCGCTGGGGCGAGGTGTCCGCACTGCAACGGCAGGACGTCGACCCAGCGGCCGGCACGATCCGGATCAGGCAGGCGTACACCGAACAGCGTGGGGTCGGCCTGGTGCTCGGGCCGCCGAAGTCCCGGGCCGGCCGACGCACGGTCACCCTGCCCCCGGCGGTCGTCGAGGTCGTCCGTGACCACCTGGCGGCCGAGGTCGACGACAACCCTGACGCGTTCGTCTTCACCACCGAGAGTGGGCGCCCGATCTGGCGGGGCAACCTGAACAAGCTCATCGCCTGGAAGGCGAGCGTGTCCCGAATCGGACAGCCGAACCTGCACTTCCACGACCTGCGGCACACCGGGAACACCCTCGCCGCCCGGACCGGGGCGAGCACTCGCGACCTGATGGCCCGGATGGGTCACGACTCACCGCAGGCCGCGCTGATCTACCAGCACGCGACGGCGGAAGCTGGCCGGGCCATCGCCCTGGCATTGAACGAGGCAATGAGCACAAGCCAGGCAAGACCTAAGAAGAGGGGGTCTTCTAAGAAGAAATCCAAGAAAAAGGAAGGAAGGGCCAAGAGCACGGCAGGCGACTGAGCACCCGGGCCGGTGCACTACCGCACCGGCCGGTGTACTATTGCACCACCTCGGCGGGTAGCCCTTTGGCAGAAGGCGCCGAGCCACGGGAGGTACCCCCGTAGCTACCGGCTTGGCGCATATACAACCAACTACATGGCGCCGAGTTGATCGTGAATAAATTTCTATATGCGGAGGCACCCGAATGCACGAAGAGCAACGTCACATGCGTCAAGGAGCGAAGAATGGTAAGTCGGGGACGACACCCGAAGAAGGAGATCTCCGATGCGCTTTGCCGAGCTGAGGATGTCGGCCTCATCGTGGACGAGATTCATCGGGGCCACCGGTGGGGGAAGGTAGTTTGCCAGCACTGTTCCACCAGCCGCGGCGTCTGGACCACGCCACAGGACGCGGGCACCCATGCAAAGCAGATCGAGCGTTTCACTCGGAACCACACCCACCCCTTGCCTTCAGCGTGACCAACTGCAGCAATCTGAGGCCGGAGGGAGGTAGGCGATGACAACACACGTGTTCACGGTGGTGCTGGATCGGGAGCCAGCCGATGATGAACTGGATGCTCTGTTCGCCGCTGGCTGTGATGATGCCGCGTTCGGCTCAGAAAACGGCCTCCCGATTGGCGAGTTCGATCGGGAGGCGGAAACCATGGCAGACGCGATCGCATCCGCGGTACGCGAACTTGATGGCGTCGGCCTGGTGGCGCTCCGCATCGCAGACCAAGATCTGCTGACCCTGGCCGACATAGCGGACCGCATCGGTCAGAGCCGGGAATCGGTGCGGCGATACACCACGGGGGAACGCGGTCCCGGCACCTTTCCACCACCCGTCAACCCAGCTCGTGACGGCACATCCTTCTACCGTTGGAGCGAGGTTGCCCCCTGGATCAGGCGCAACCTCAAGATCGATGCACCGGAATCAGACCCGGCACTCGTCGTGGCGAACCTCGTGCTTCAGGCCCGGCAGCACCGTGAGCGCGTCCCTCACATGGCAGCACTGGTCAACCTGCTCACGGCGTAGCAGTGAGCCGCTCGGTGAGCTAATGGCACGCCAATGGCACGCCGCATGATCATTGATCTTGAAACCTCGAAGGCCCTGGCTCGGGACTCGCGTCCTGAGCAGGGCCTTCGTGCTGGAGCGGGTGACGGGAATCGAACCCGCACTGTCAGCTTGGGAAGCTGATGTTCTGCCATTGAACTACACCCGCAGGCGGCACCACTGTACCCGACGGCGTCACCGGGTGCATCCAGGTACCCCCATCGCGCGCCACCGACCGGCAGCCGCGCCGGGCCGGCGCCGCCGCCCGCACCGCCATCCGGTCCGTGGCCGCCCTCACCGTCGCCCCGCGATCCCCGGCCCATCGATGAGCCGTAGAAGTTCCACGTAGGCAATATATAGCCATTCTCAAATCCCTCGATCAGTTGTAACGTCTGGCGCACGTTCCAGCCATGGCGCGACACACCCCCTGTCGTGCCGCCAGAAAGAGGTGGGCCCATGGGACTCCGTCCCAACCTGCTGACCCGGCGTACCGCCGGCGTCGCGTCGACGACCCTCGCGCTCCTGCTCAGCACCGCCGCCGTGGGCGTCGTTCCGGCCGCATCGGCCTTCTCCGCCGCCCCTGCGGAGAGCTGCGCCGAGCCGGCCGACGTGCACTCCGACGCCCGGGTCAAGGCCGGCGCGCACGCCAAGCACGAACCCAACGAGCTGACCGTCGCGCAGGTCCGCGAGCGCGAGGCCGACCTGTCGAGCGCCCTGCGCGAGCGGGCCAACTACCGGGCCGGCGCCGGCGCCGGCACGCTCGCCACCGTCACCATCCCGGTCGTCGTGCACGTCATCCAGGAGAACAGCACCCGGGCCGGCGGCAACATCCCGGACTCGCTGATCACCTCGCAGATCACCGTGCTGAACCAGGCCTACAGCGGTGCCACCGGCGGCGCGGCGACCGCCTTCAGCTTCCAGCTCCAGAAGATCAACCGGGTCACCAACCCGGCGTGGTACCCGATCGTGTCGGGCTCGTCGGCCGAGCGCTCGATGAAGACCTCGCTGCGTGAGGGCGGCAAGAACACCCTGAACATGTACCTCGGCGAGCTGAGCGACGGCCTGCTCGGCTGGGCGACCTTCCCGAAGAAGGCGCTGGACAAGATGGACGGCGTCGTCGTGCTGAGCGAGTCGCTGCCGGGCGGCACCGCCACCAACTACAACCAGGGCGACACCGGCACCCACGAGATCGGCCACTGGCTGAACCTTTACCACACCTTCCAGGGTGGCTGCTCCGGCTCGGGCGACGGCGTGAGCGACACCCCGGCGGAGGCCTCGCCGGCGTACCAGTGCCCGACCGGGCGGGACACCTGCACCGCGACCGGCCTGGACCCGATCACCAACTTCATGGACTACACCTACGACTCGTGCATGCACCAGTTCACCACCGGGCAGGCGAGCCGGATGCTGACCGCGTGGAACGCGTACCGCGCGGCCTGACGTACCCCTGTTCCTGACCCTCCGGTGCCGGCTCCGTCCTCCGACGGGGCCGGCACCGGCGTCGTCGGGGGGTCAGGCCGCCGCGCGGTGGGCGCCGCGGGCATGCCGGGTCGGCCCCTGATCCGGTACGCCCACCGGGGCGCCACCCGCGCCGCCGGCCCGGGGGTCGAGCCACACCTGCACGGCCGGCCGCCCCGGGCCCTCGCCAGGGAAGACGGCGCCGCCCTGGCCGTGCCGGGCGAGCATCGCCACGTCGACGGTGAACTCGAACAGCCGCCAGTCCACCTGCGGGGCGGCCCGCCCCAACTCGGCGAGCCGGGCCACCCGGGCCTGGTCGGTCACCGGCCACGCATGCCCCGCCACGTACGCCTCGTCGTCGCTGTCCTCCGGCGGGAAGGAGTGCAGCGCGTAGCGGCCGTCGCGTTCGAGGTCGCGCCGCTTCGGCGAGTCGACGATGAAGCAGAAGAGGCCGTCGTCGGTGATCACCGGGGAGACCGGGTGCACCCGGGGCCCACCGTCGGCGCGGACGGTGGCCAGGTAGCCGAAGCCCGGCCCGTACTGCTGCATGAGGAGGCGGATCCCGCCGGCGAGTCGTGGCTCGTCAGCGGCGAATTCGGACCAGGAAGCCATGTGGACATTCTATCGAACACGTGTACGACAGGCGAGCGCGGCACGCCGGACGCCGCAGGCGATGACAGGCCCGCCGAGCAGGGTCGCTATGGTGTGGCGATGCTGCTCTCCGACCGCGATCTCGTCAGCGAGCTGAAGGCTGGCACGCTCGCGCTGGAGCCGTTCGAGCCCACCCTGGTGCAGCCGTCGAGCATCGACGTACGCCTGGACAAGCTCTTCCGGGTCTTCAACAACCATCTCTACACGCACATCGACCCGTCGGTGCAGCAGGACGACCTGACCTCCATGATCGAGGTGCCCGACGGCGAGCCGTTCGTGCTGCACCCGGGCGAGTTCGTGCTCGCCTCGACGCTGGAGGTGATCTCGCTCGGCGACCAGCTCGCGGGCCGACTGGAGGGCAAGTCGAGCCTGGGCCGGCTCGGGCTGCTCACCCACTCCACGGCCGGGTTCATCGACCCGGGCTTCTCCGGCCACGTCACGCTGGAGCTGTCCAACGTGGCGAATCTGCCGATCACGCTCTGGCCGGGCATGAAGATCGGTCAGCTCTGCATCTTCCGGCTCTCCTCGCCGGCCGAGCACCCGTACGGGTCGGCGGTGTACGGCTCGCGGTACCAGGGCCAGCGCGGCCCGACCCCGAGTCGCTCCTGGCGGAACTGGCGCACCTGGCCCACCCGCTGACGCCGCAGGTGCGGCGGACGGGGCCCGTCCCGTCGTCGGAACGGGCCCCTTCCGCTCAGCCGGGGCGTCCGTAGCTGTTGATCTGACCGTCGTCGACCCGCTTCATCTTGACCGGCTGGCCGGCCTGGGAGGCGTGCACCACCCACCCGCCGCCGACGTACATGCCGACGTGGTGCAGGTCGGCGTAGTAGAAGACGAGGTCGCCGGGGCGCAGGTCGGCGCGGCTCACCCGGGCGGTCACCGACCGCTGCTGGGCCGCGTTGTGCGGCAGCGACACGCCGGCCTTCGCCCAGGCCGCGAGCATCAGGCCCGAGCAGTCGTACGAGTTGGGGCCCTCGGCGCCCCAGACGTAGGGCTTGCCGATCTGGGCGCAGGCGAACTTCACCGCGACCCCCGCGCCGCCGCCCGGGTAGGCAGCCGGGCAGGGGGCGGGCCGCAGCGGGCCGCCGCCACCGTTGCCGTACACCTTGAGCCGCAGCTTCTGCAGCCGGTCGATCTCGGTGTTGATCTGCTTGCGCTTGGCGGCGAGCTGCGCCTCGGCGCGGGTGAGCTGGGCGACCATCTCGTCCAGCGGCTTCTTCTTCGCGTCCAGTTCGTCGCGGAGGTCGATCACCGCCCGGACGTCGCGCTGCTGGCGCTCGGCGAACTGGTCGAGCAGCTCCAACTGCCCCATCATCTGACCGGGCGAGCGGCTGCCGAGCAGCGCGTTCACCGCCGAGAGGTTCTCACTCTTGTACGCCTCGACGGCGAGGCCGCTGACCTTGTCCATCGCCTCGTCGACCCGGCGTTGCAGCGGCCCGATCTGCTTGGCGAGCGCGTCGGCCTGCCGGCGCTTGCGGGCGAGGTCCTGGCGGGTGGCGTTGTGCCGCTCGATGAGCGGTTCGAGCTTGTTCCAGTCCTGGTCGATCTGCCGCTCGATCTCGGCGACCGAGGGATCGGCGTGGGCCGCGGTCGCGGTGCCGGTCAGGACGACGGCGATGCCGGCCAGAGCGGCGAGGGCGGTGGTGAAGCGTGACCAGCGTGGGCGCGGCGCAGCCGGCATGCGGTCGGCCTGTGCCGACCGGCGTGACGGGTGCCGCGGGGCATGGTGTGCCACCGGGCTCCGTTCTCCTTCTTCCCTGACCGCCTACCGGGTTAGCTGACGGGTTCGGGCGGGAAGGGAGAGCGCCCTACCGCAGCGGCGCTGCGGATTCACCCCGGCGTACCTGGGTCCCCGGCTCGCCCGGAGGCGACTCGGCGGTGTCGGACCGTCACCGCCCCGGCTGGGCGGTGCAGCTTCCGGTCGACGATTGACCAGAGTAGAGATCGCCGTTATCGATCCGCAACCCGCCGGGCCGTGACACGACGTACCGTGCCACGATACGGAAGTTTCCTTCACATCAAGGCGCTTCATGGAAAGCTATTGACGCGGGGAGACGACGGCGGGAGGGTGACCTCATCAACATCCACTCAGGAGGTTCGATGCCCCGTTCCGTCGTGTCGTCGAGCAGACGGATCCTGCTCGGTGCCGCCGTGGCCGCCGCCACGGCCCTCGTGCCCCTCGGTACCGCGGCCGCCCCGGCCGCGGCCGGCCAGACCCCCGACCGCCAGCAGCAGTACGCCGACGCCGCCGCCGAGTACGGCGTGCCGGAGAGCGTCCTGCTCGGCGTCTCCTACCTACAGTCCCGGTGGGACACCAACGCCGGCACCCCCAGCACCAGCGGGGGCTACGGGCCGATGCACCTCACCGACGCCGAGTACGTGACCGGCCTGCCCGCCGGCACCCATCACGACTCCGGCGACGAGGACCCGCGCGGGGACGACTCCCGCCCGGCCCCGGCCGCCGCCCAGCCCCCGGCCGACGAGGCCCCGACCGCGGCGTCGTTGCAGACCCTGGACGCCGCCGCCACCCTCACCGGGGCCGACGAGGCGACCCTGCGCACCGACGCGTCGACGAACATCCGGGGCGGGGCGGCGCTGCTCGCGTCGTACCAGCGGCAGATCGGCGCCCCGGTCGGGGCCGGCACCGACCCGGCGGCCTGGTACGGCGCGGTGGCCCGGTACGCCGGCGCGGACGGCGCCGACGCGGCGGCGGCCTTCGCCGACGAGGTCTTCGGCACCATCGCCGAGGGCGAGAGCCGGGTGACCGACGACGGGCAGCGGGTGACCCTCGCCGCCCGCGCGGTGACCCCGGAGAAGTCCTGGCTGGACCGGCTCGGCCTGCGCCTGCCGGAGCGCCCCGACGGCCTGGAGTGCCCGTCGACCATCTCCTGCGAGTGGATCCCCGCGCCGTACCAGTCGCTCGGTGCCGACCCCGGCGACTACGGCAACCACGACCTGTCCGACCGGCCGAAGCGGCAGAAGGTCGAGTACATCCTCATCCACGACACCGAGGGCAGCTACGCGGGCACGGTCAACATGGTCCAGGACCCGACCTACGTGAGCTGGCACTACACGCTGCGCTCGGTGGACGGGCACATCGCCCAGCACGTGAAGACCAAGGACGTGGCCTGGCACGCCGGCAACTGGTACGTCAACGCCAAGTCGATCGGGCTGGAGCACGAGGGCTTCGCCGCCCAGGGCACCTGGTACACCGAGGCGATGTACCGCACCTCGTCGAAGCTGGTCCGGTACCTCGCGCTGCGGTACGGCGTCCCGCTGGACCGGCAGCACATCATCGGCCACGACAACGTCCCCGGCACCGTCGCGGCGAACGTGCGGGGCATGCACTGGGACCCGGGCCCGTACTGGGACTGGTCGCACTACTTCGACCTGCTGCGCGCGCCGGAGCTCAACACCGGCACCCCGCTGACCGGCATGGTGCGGATCGACCCGGACTTCGCCACCAACCGGCCGGCGTTCACCGGCTGTGTGACGGCGGGCGTGCCGTGCCCCTCGCGCGGCTCCTCGGCGGTGGTGCTGCGTGCCGCGCCGCGCGCCGACGCGCCGCTGGTCAACGACATCGCCCTGCGTCCGGACGGCTCGCCGGCCACGATGGCCGTCTCCGACCACGGCGCCCGCGCCTCGTCCGGGCAGACGTACGCCCTGGCCGGCCGTGAGGGCGACTGGACGGCGATCTGGTACCTCGGGCAGAAGGCGTGGTTCCACAACCCGGCGTCCGCGCCCACCGCAGCGTGGACCGTCGGCCTGGTGGCCACCCCGAAGGCCGGGAAGGCGACGATCCCGGTGTACGGCCGGGCGTACCCGGAGGAGGCGGCGTACCCGGCAGGCGTGCCGTACCAGCCGATCTCGCCGTTGCAGTACACCCTCTCCGCCGGCCAGCGGTACGCCGTCGGCAACGTGCTGCCCGGCGAGTACTACCGGGCCGCCACGTTCGACGGCTCGGCCCCCGGTGACTGGACGGTGATCCGGGGTGAGAAGCAGTACGTGCAGATCCAGTTCGGCCACCGGATCATGTACGTCGACCGCGCCGACGTGGACCTGGTGCCGTCCCCGCTGGGCGCGCCCCGCTGACGGTCCCCACGGCACGACGAAGGCCCCCGGTCGGGTGACCGGGGGCCTTCGCGTGGACGGTGCTCAGGTACCGCGGCTCGCGCGGCACCGGGTCCGGGCGGCCTTCGCGGGGACCGCGCCGGGATACCGGCTGCGCGGCCCGGACCGGGGCCGCGCGCGGCGTCAGCCGGGTCGGCGGAAGCCGGCGACCGGCATGGTGTTGATGCTGCTCACGTTGACCGGCTTGCCGGCCCGGGGCGCGTGCACCATCAGGTCGTTGCCCAGGTACAGGCCGACGTGGTGCAGGTCGCTGAAGAAGAACACCAGGTCACCGGGGCGGGCCTCCGAGCGCGGGATGGCTCGGCCCTCGTTCCACTGCGCGCCGGTGAAGTGGGTCAGCGAGATCCCGGCCGCCCGGTACGCGTACTGGGTCAGGCCGGAGCAGTCGAACGAGTTCGGGCCGGTCGCCCCCCAGACGTACGGGTCGCCGACCTGGGCGCAGGCGGTCTTGATCGCGGTACGGGCGGCCGAGCTGACCACGCCCTTGATCGTCGGGCAGCCGTTGGCGGCGGGCACCACGGTCTTCGGCATCGACGACTGCAACCGCTTGATCTCGGTGTTGATCTGCGTCTTCTTGGCCGCCAGTTCCTTGGTCTGCTTCTCCTGGGCGACGATCAGCGTGTCCAGCTTCAGCTTCTGCCCGTCGTACTTGGCCCGGATGGCGAGCACGCCCTGCAACTGACGGCGCTCCTCCGAGGCCAGCCGGTCCAGCATGGTGAGCTGCTCGGCGAGCGTCCCCGGCTTGGTGCTGACCAGCAGCGCGCCGAGGTCCTGCGACGGGCCGGAGATGTAGTAGCGGGCGGCGAGGTCACCGACCCGGTTCATCGCCAGCTCGGTCTCGAGCGCGAGCGGCTCGATCTTCTTCTCCAGCTCCGCCGACTTCTGCTTGTTCACCTTGAGCTGGGAGCGCACCTTGTTGTACTGCTCGATGGTGGGTTCGAGCTGCTCCCACTGCTTGTCGATCTGCGCCTCGATCTCGTCGACCGAGGGCTCGGCGTACGCGGGCGCGGTCAGCGTTCCGACCCCCACGGCGACCGCCGCGACCAGGGTGAGTAAACGGCGTACGAATCGGCGGGCGCCACCCGGACGAGCAGGTGACCGGCCCAGGACATGACGATGGGGGGGCATGGTTGCCACCGGCACCGACTCCTTCGCAACCGACCGCCGGGCGCCTCGCGAGAGGGAAGATCGAGGCAGACGACCCACAGCGGTCAGCGCCCCACATTAAGGGAGGCCCGCGCGGGGAATCAAGGCGGGGCGGCCCACCGTCACGCCCCGACAACCGTTCGCACACAACGGGTGTGGGTCGCGGCGCGACGGCGGGCCCGGGCCGTGCCGAGCCGGCCGGCCGGCCGGGGCGCTCAGCCGACGATGGCCGTCAACACGTCGTCGAGGGTCACCACGCCCAGCGGCAGGCGCCCGTCGCTGACCAGGACCATGTGCCGCCGCTCGCGGCGCATCGCCAGCAGCAGGTCGGCCAGCGTACGGTCCGGCGGGACCACGGCCAGCGGGTGGTACACCTCGGCGGGCACCGGCGCACGGCGGTCCGCCCCGGCGTACCCGAGGACGTCCTTGACGTGCACGAAGCCGAGCACCCGGCGGGTGGCCCGCTGCACCACCGGGAACCGGGACCGGCCGGTGCGGGTGGCCAGCACCTCCAGCGAGGCCGGCGAGACGTCCTCGGCCACCGTGGTCACCGTCGACCACGGTTGCAGGGCGTCCGCGGCGGTGCGGCTGTGCAGCGCGAGCGCGCCGGTGATCCGGGCGTGCTCCTCCGCGTCGAGCAGCCCCTCCGTGCGGGCCTGGGCCACCAGCCCGGCCAGTTCCTCGGCGGTGAAGACCGTCTTGACCGCGTCCGTCGCCTCGACCCGCCACAGCCCCAGCACCTGCCGCGCCGCCCACTTCATCGCCAGCAGCAGCGGTTTGGTCGCCGTGCAGAACGCGAGCATCGCCGGGCCCAGCCAGAGCGCCGCCGGCTCCGGCCCGGCGAGGGTGATGTTCTTCGGCACCATCTCGCCGACGACGGTGTGCAGGAAGACCACCACGCCGAGGGCGATCAGGAAGGCCACCGGGTGCACCGCCCCGGCCGGCAGCGCCAGCGCGTGGAATGGCGTCTCCAGCAGGTGTGCCAGCGCCGGTTCGGCGATCGCGCCGAGGCCCAGCGAGCAGACCGTGATGCCGAGCTGCGCCCCGGCGATCATCAGCGGGATCTGGTTCATCGCCGACAGCGCCCACCGGGCCCGCTTCGACGTCGCCGCGAGCGGCTCGATCACGGTCCGCCGGGACGCGATGAGCGCGAACTCGCTGCCGACGAAGAAGGCGTTGCCGAGCAGCAGCAGCACGGTCACCGACAGCTCAAGCATCGTCGCCGGGCTCCTCCGGGCGGACCACCCGCACCTGCTCGATGCGGTGCCGCTCCACCTCGACCACGGTGAACTCGTACCCGCTCTCCTCGACCGTCTCCCCGGCCACCGGGATGTGCCCGAGCCGGGCCATCAGGAAGCCGGCGAGGGTCTCGTACGGGCCCTCGGGCAGCCGGAAGCCGGTCTGCTCGGCCAGTTCGTCCTCGCGCAGCACCCCGTCGACCAGGGCGGTCCGCTCGCCGCCCGGCACGGTCAGCTCGACCGGCCCGACGTCGTCGACCGCAGCCGGGTCGAACTCGTCGGCGATCTCTCCGACCAGCTCCTCCACCAGGTCCTCCATGGTCACCACGCCGTCGGTCCCGCCGTACTCGTCCACCACGATCGCCAGGTCCGAGCCGGCCGCCTTGAGCGCCGAGAGGACGCCGTCGAGGTCGAGGCTCTCCGGCACGTACACCGGCTCCCGGGCGACCGACGCGACGCTGGCGCCGGCCCGGCGGGCGAGCGGGACGCCCAGCGCGTCCGGCACCGCCGCGACGCCGGTGACCAGGTCGAGGGTCTCCTCGAAGACCGGGAACCGGGTCCGGCCGGTCTGCTGGGCGAGGGTGAGCAGCTCGGCCACGCTGGCCGTGGCGCGTAGCGCGATCACGTCCACCCGGGGGGTCATCGCCTCGGCGGCCCGCTTGTCGCCGAAGCGGATGGTGCGCCGTAGCAGCATCGCGGTGTCCGGGGGGAGCGCGCCGGCCTGGGCCGAGATCACCGCGAGCAGGCCCAGCTCCTCCGGGGACCGGGCACTGGCCAGTTCCTCCTGCGGCTCCACCCCGAGGCGTCGGACCAGCGTGTTCGCCGAGTTGTTCAGCCCTCTGATCAGCCACCCGAACGTGCGGGAGAAGCCGCGCATCCCCGGGGCGGTGGCCAGCGCGGCGGGCATCGGCCGGGCCAGCGCCAGGTTCTTCGGCACCAGCTCGCCGAAGAGCATGGAGAGCAGGGTCGCCAGGGCGAGGGCCAGGAACGGGGTGAACCGGTCGGCGGACGCCCCCAGCGGGTGCAGCAGCGGGGTGAACAGGCGGGCCAGCGCCGGCTCGGCCAGGTACCCGGTGAGCAGGGCGGTGATGGTGATGCCGAGCTGCGCCCCGGAGAGCTGGAAGGAGAGTTCGTGCAGCGCGTGGCGGACCGTGGCCGCCCCGCCGTCCCCGGCCGCGGCGCGCCGGTCGATCTCCGGCCGGTCCACGGTGACCAGGGCGAACTCGGCCGCGACGAAGAACGCGTTACCCGCCGTCAGCAGCACGAAGCCGACCAGGGGCAACACCATGGTAACAAGAGGACTGTCGATGATCGGTTCACCTCGGCGCGATTGTTCCACGACCGGCCGCGTCGCACACGACCACGCGCAGTCGCCGCCGGCCCGTCGCCGGCCCCCTGATCGTCGCCACCGCCGCGCCCGTCGTGGCGACCGCCACCGTCACCTGACCCGGGCCGGCCGCGGTTCTCCAGCCGGGAACCGCGACGCGACGCGGCCCGAGGGGCCGCCGGCGTCGCCGCCCGCCATGGACGTGGTGCGGGACCGGGTCGCCGACCACCCCGAAAGCGACGCGGCGGCACCCGTCCGGGTGCCGCGCGCCCGGGTGGCTGGATGGCCGTCAGCTACCGGCCGCCGCGGTCTCCTTCGCGCCGGCGGCGTCCGCCGGCCTGACCGAGCGGAGCAACACGCTGGCGACGTCGACCACCTCGACCTGCTCGCCGGCGCCCTTGCCGTTCACCCCGTCGTTCAGCATCGTCGAGCAGAACGGGCAGCCGACCGCGATGGTCTTCGCCCCGGTGGACATGGCCTCCTCGACCCGGTCCACGTTGATCCGCTTGCCGATCTTCTCCTCCATCCACATCCGGGCGCCGCCGGCCCCGCAGCAGAAGGAGCGCTCGCTGTTGCGCGGCATCTCGGTGAGTTCGCCGGCGACGGAGCTGTCGAGGACCTCGCGCGGCGGGGTGAAGACCCGGTTGTGCCGGCCCAGGTAGCAGGGGTCGTGGTAGGTGACGCCGCCGTCGACGGGCTGGACCGGGGTGAGCCTGCCGCTGCTGACCAGGTGGGCCAGGAGTTGGGTGTGGTGCACCACCTCGAACTCGCCGCCGAGCTGCCCGTACTCGTTGCCCAGGGTGTTGAAGCAGTGCGGGCAGGTGGCGACGATCTTGCGCTTGCCCTGCTCCCGGCCCTCGAACGCCTCGTTGAGGGTCTCCACGTTCTGCTGCGCGAGCATCTGGAAGACGAACTCGTTGCCGATCCGGCGGGCCGGGTCACCGGTGCAGGTCTCGCCCTCGCCGAGGATGGCGAACTTCACGCCGGCCTCGTTGAGCAGCGTGGCGACCGCCCGGGTGGTCTTCTTGGCCCGGTCCTCGAACGCGCCGGCGCAGCCGACCCAGAACAGGTACTCGAAGTCCTCGACCTCGCCGACCCGGGGCACCTCGAAGTCGAGGCCCTTGGTCCAGTCCTCCCGGGTGTTCTGCGGCGCGCCCCACGGGTTGCCCTTGTTCTCCAGGTTGCGCAGCATCACGCCGGCCTCGGACGGGAAGCTCGACTCGATCAGCACCTGGTAGCGGCGCATGTCGACGATGTGGTCGACGTGCTCGATGTCGACCGGGCACTGCTCGACGCACGCCCCGCAGGTGGTGCAGGACCAGAGGACGTCCGGGTCGATGACCCCGCCCTCCTCGGCCCCGCCGATCAGCGGCTTCTCGGCCTCGGCGAGCGCCAGCACGTCCATGTGGGCGAGCTGGGCGGCGGTGGCCTTCTCCTCGCCGGTCAGGTCCTTGCCGCCGCCGGCCAGCAGGTACGGCGCCTTGGCGTACGCGTGGTCGCGCAGGCTCAGCACGAGCAGCTTCGGCGACAGCGGCTTGCCGGTGTTCCAGGCCGGGCACTGCGACTGGCACCGGCCGCACTCGGTGCAGGTGCTGAAGTCGAGCAGGCCCTTCCAGGTGAACTGCTCGACCTGGGCGACGCCGAACTGGTCGGACTCGGGGTCGGCCTCCTCGAAGTCGAGCGGCTTGCCCTCGCTCATCATCGGCCGCAGCGCGCCGAGACCGGAGCCGGCCGTACCCGGGTTGCGCTTGAAGAAGATGTTGAAGAACGCCAGGAAGCGGTGCCAGGCGACGCCCATGGTCACGTTGAGCGCGATGACGATCAGCCAGGTCATCGAGATGGCGATCTTGATGAGGGCGGCGATGCTGACGCCGGCCTCCCAGTCGGGCAGCAACGAGCCGACGGCGTGGCTGACCGGGGTGGCCCAGACCGGGTACTCGAAGTGGTCAGTGGCGACCTTGAAGCCCTGGACGACGAAGCCCATGATCAGCACCGCGAGGACCACGGCCTCGACGAAGTAGCCCTGCCACATGGTCGAGCCGGTGAACCGGGACCGCCCGCCCGGCCGGGTCGGCCGGTTGCGGACCCGGATCGTGATCAGCACCAGGATGCCGACCACGCCGAGCACCGCGATCAGCTCGGTGACCAGGCCGTAGACCGCCAGGCCACCGATCAGCGGCAGGCCCCCGGTCGGGGAGACGACCTCGAAGTACGCCTCCAGCACCAGCAGCGACAGCACGATGAAGCCGACCATCACGAACCAGTGCGCGGCGCCCACCACGCTCCACCTGAGCATCCGCGTGTGGCCGGCGGTCTCCGCCAGCATCGTCTTCGTGCGGGCGCCCCGGTCGGTGAACCGCTCCGGGTCGGGCTGACCCAACCTGATCACTGCCACCATCTTCATGACCGCGCGCACCGCAAGCCACACCGCCACGGCGGTGATGGCGGCCGCGAGGATCGTGGTGACGATCTGGACGCTGCCCATCGAGTTGGCCTCCCGGTCTGCTGCCTGTCGAGCGGCTGGGCGACCGGGGACGGTCAGGGGCATGACCGGCGTTCCGCCGCCCCCGCGCCCCGACCGGACCGGTCGATGACCTCGCTCACTCAGTCATGCAGTGCAGCCTACGCGCAAGGTTACCCAGCAGTAACGTGAGACTTCTCGCACCCGGGGCCGCGTCGCCCTGCGGACACCATAAGGGGCCCGGCGCCGAGGCGCCGGGCAGGGGCTCGCGCGGTGACGTGGATCGGGTCCGCCACCGGGGACGACACGCCGCGCCGGTGGCCCGGCCGGATCAGCGCCAGCGGGAGAGCAGGACCAGGGAGCCGACCATCGCGCCGAAGCCCACCGCGAGGTTCCAGTAACCCCACGACATGACCGGGTACGCCTGCTCGGACAGGTAGTAGACCACCAGCCAGCCGATTCCGGCGACGATCAGCGCAACCGCCGTGATCGGCAGCCAGACCGGGCTAGGCTTGCGCGTCGCCGCCGTCGCCGTCGGACGCACGTCCGTCGGCGGGGTGTACACCTTCTTCTTGCGGACCTGAGACTTGGGCACGACGCTCTCCAGAGGGGGTGACGACCTCGTCCGGCCTGACAACCGGGCGCGGGGGCGACGGTCCATGGCCAATAATGTTTCGACAGCTAGCGTAGTCCCGAAGGCCCGTCCAGGCCACGAATGGGGTCAGGCCGATGCGCGGAGTGACCGAAAAGGGCGGGACTGTTCGGGTCTCCACACCGGTCCGCGTCGTCGCGGGCTGACACCAGACGACGCGGAAGGAACGCTCGGTGGAGTACACATCCGGCGCCGCCTCCTGGCGGAAGGTCCTCCGGCGAGCGGTCGTCGCTCTCCTGCCCGGGCGCCCACGCCAGCGCCGACCGGGCTGGTCGATCGGGGTGCCGCTGATCGCCGCCGCGGCCGGGCTGCTCTTCACCACCACCGCGACGACCGCCGGGGGCACCGCCCTGCGCGAGGACCGCCGCCCCCAGCTCACCCAGCTCATCGAGGACCGCAGGGAGCAGGTCGCGGCGAGCGAGCGGCGCGCCGCCCGGCTGCGCGACGAGGTCGAGGGCGACACCGCCGCCCTCGCCGGCTCCGACAGCCCGATCAGGGAGCAGCGGGACCGCGCCGCCGCCAGCCGCCAGGCCGCCGGGTTCACCGCGCTGCGCGGGACCGGCGTCGTCGTCGAGCTGGACGACGCGCCGCGACGGCCGGAGCAGGGGCTGCCCGAAGGTGCCAGCAACGACGACCTGGTCGTCCACCAGCAGGACGTCCAGGCGGTGGTGAACGCGCTGTGGGCCGGCGGCGCGGAGGCCATGTCAATCATGAACGTCCGCGTGCTCGCCACCAGCGCGGTACGCTGCGTTGGTAACACCCTGCTGCTGCACGGCCGGGTGTACTCCCCACCTTTCAAGATCGTAGCAATCGGCGATCCCGCTGCCCTCCAGCAGGCCCTCGCCGCCTCCGAGGGAGTCCGGGTGTTCAAGGGCGTGGTGAACGACTTCCACCTCGGGTACCGGGAGCGGGTCTCGACGGTCACCGTGCCCGCTTTCGAGGACTCGACCGCCCTGCGCGCGGCCAAGGTGCCCAGATGAACCGGACGCCCGACGACCGCTGGGACGGCCAGCACCGCGGCCGGGACGAGGACCCGACCGACGTCCTCCCCCCGGTCGACCGCTCCGGCCCGAACCCGGCGGAGCGCCGGGGCCAGTCCGGCCCCTGGCCCGACCCGGTGCTGCCGCCCCGCTCGACGGCCCCCCGGGCCGGCGACCCGGCGACGCCCGGCACCCGGCCGAAGCCACCGGCCGCGCCGCCCGCCTGGCCCGGCCCCGCCGCGAACCGCCCCCCGGCCCACGCCCCCGAGTTCCCCGGCAGGCCCGCGACCGGCACGCCTGAGCGACCCGGTCCCGCCCGGCCACCCGCGGCGAACGGGCCGGGCCCCCGGCCGACGCCCGGTGCCGGCCCGTTCCCCGGGCCGACCCGCGACCCGCACGCCCCACCCGCCGCCGGCCCGGTGCGACAGCCCGGCCCGTCCGCGGCCGGCCTCGGGCGCGGACCCGGTTCCCGGGCCGCCGACGGACCGGGCCTCCCGCCGGACCGGTCCACCGCCGGGCCGGGACGCGAGCCCGATCCGCGAGTCGTCGCGCCGGGACGCGAGACCGGCCCGCGAGCCACCACGCCACCACGGGAGCCCGCCCCGCGGGCCGGTACCCGCCCCCCGCTGCGCCCGGCCACCGAGCCGGCCGCCGGGGGCCCCAGCCGCCCGCCCGCCGCCCGGCCCGATCCCGAGCCGTACGGGTGGCCCGCCGACCGGTCCGGTCCCCCGCCACCTGGAAGGCCCGCCGACCAGGCCGCGCCGGAGCCGTACGGGTGGCCGGCCGGGGAGCGTTCCGAGTTCGGTTCCGCGAGCCGCCCGGGGTCCGCCGAGTCCCCCACCGCCTTCCTCCCATTGATCGACGGACGCTCGGCCGGCGGCGCCGGGGCGGCAGCGCCCCGAGGCGGCTACCCCGGGCCGATGCAGCCAGACACCGGCGACCGCCCGGGTCCCCGGCCCCCGGAGGCCGCCGACGGCTCCGGGCCGTCGTCCTCCGGTCCCGGCCCCCGCTCCGGGCCGGCGGCGTCCGGCCCAGCCGACCGCACCGGGCCGCACCCGTCCGGTCCCGGCCTCCGCTCCGGGTCCGCGTTGTTCGGTTCCGACCAGCGGGCGGTCCCGCCGGATGGCGGGGACCACCTCGCCGACCCGGCCGCCACCGCGCTCATCCCGGCGGTGCCCGGCCGGCCGCCGGCCCCCGACTCGACCGCGCTGATGGGCGCCGTGCCCCGCATGCCGGAGGGCGCCGACCCGGCCGACGCCGAGCCGGCCGAGCCGCCCCGGCCCCGCCGCGGCGAGCGGGTGGTCCAGCTCCGGGCCGAGCAGACCAGGGAGGGCTACAGGAGCGTCTACTCCGAGCTGACCCGGCCGTCCGTCTGGACCCGGCTGCGCACCGGGCTACGGGTGTCCGGCGAGGTGCTGATCACCTTCGGCCTGGTGGTGCTCCTCTTCGCCGGGTACGAGGTGTGGGGCAAGTCGGCCATCGTCGACGCCCACCAGAACGATCTCAACCGCCAGCTCGCCCAGGCCTGGGGTCCCAGCGGCGACCCCACCGTGGCCCCCACCGCCACCGCGAAACAGAAGCCGCCGGTGCACGGCAAGCCCCTCGCCGGGCTCTACATTCCGAAGCTGGACAAGAACTGGGTGGTGGTCCAGGGCGTCACCCAGGAGGACATCCGGTACGCCCCCGGCCACTACCCGGACAGCGCGATGCCGGGTGAGCTGGGCAACTTCTCCGTCGCCGGCCACCGCAACCGGGCCACCTTCTGGCGGCTGGACGAGCTGAACAGCGGCGACGCCATCGTGGTCGAGGGCAAGACCGACTGGTACGTCTACAAGGTCTACAAGACCCGGATCGTCAGGCCGAACCAGGTCGAGGTCGTCGCCCCGGTGCCGATGGAGCCCGACGCGAAGCCGACGAAGAAGCTGCTCACCCTCACCACCTGCAACCCGAAGTTCGACAACTACCAGCGCCTGATCATCCACGCCGAGCTGGACCACACCGAGGCCAAGTCGGCGGGCCGGCCGGCGGAGCTGGGGGCCTGACGATGTACGGCTGGATCTGGCGCAGGCTGCCGCTGGGGCTGCCCGGCAAGCTGGTCGGCTCGCTGCTGCTCGCCACCGCCACGGTCGCCCTGCTCTGGTACGTGGTCTTCCCGTGGGCGGAGCCGCTGCTCCCCTTCGACGACGTGCAGGTCACCCAGGACTCGGGCGTGCCGGGCGGCGACCCGGGCGGGGACGGCAACGCCCCAGCCGGCGACGACCACGACCTGCCGTACGACACCGACCAGAACAACACCCCGCCCCCCACCCCGAACAGGTGAGTCGATGCGCGTCCTGGTGATCGACAACTACGACTCGTTCGTCTTCAACCTGGTGCAGTACCTCGGCCAGCTCGGCGTGGACTGCGACGTGCGACGCAACGACGAGATCGACGTCGAGGAGGTGGGCCGGGTCGGCGCGGCCGGCGTCCTGCTCTCGCCGGGGCCGGGCAGCCCGGACCGGGCCGGCATCTGCCTCGACGTCATCCGCCGGTACGCGGGCGAGCTGCCGATCTTCGGCGTCTGCCTGGGCCACCAGGCGATCGGCGAGGCGTTCGGGGCGACCGTGGCCCGCGCCCCCGAGCTGCTGCACGGCAAGACGTCCGAGGTGCGGCACCGCTCGGTGGGGGTGCTGGCCGGGCTGCCGGACCCGTTCACCGCCACCCGGTACCACTCGCTCGCCGTGCTGCCCGAGACGCTGCCCGACGAGCTGGAGGTCACGGGCTGGACGGGATCCGGCGTGGTGATGGCGATGCGGCACCGGACGCTGCCGATCGAGGGCGTCCAGTTCCACCCGGAGTCGGTGCTCACCGAGGGCGGCCACCTCATGCTGGCCAACTGGCTGGCGGGCTGCGGGCACCCGGAGGCGCTGGAGCGCGCGCCGGAGCTGGCCGCCGAGGTCGACGCCCGCCGCCGCTCGGCCTTTGCCGCCGCCTGACCCCACCCGCTGGCCTGACGTCACACCGCCCGACGTCAACAATCAACTCCAGGTCAATGACCTCGGGCCATCCTCGATACCGGAAACCCCCGTGTCACCGACGTCGAGTCGACCAGGCCCACGGCGGCGAACCCGGCCCCTGATCAGGGCCGGGTCCGAAGCTCACCGCTCGGGGAGGCGGGCCGGTGGGGTCGGGAACGGCAGCCCACCGCCGCCGCCCCCCGGCGGGGTCGGACTGTTGCTGGGCGACGGCGTCCCGGTCGGCTCCGTGGGATCCGGGCTGGGCTCGACGATGTCGACCTCGATCGTCACCGTCCTACCCTTCTCCAACTGCCTGCCTGGTGCGGGGTTCTGGCCGGACACCTTGCCGGCCTGGTCGGCTGGCACCTCGTTGCCGTCGACGACCTTCCACCTGTAGCCAGCCCGCTCCAGCTCCCGCTTCGCGTCCTCCACGGAGGAGCCGACGACGTTCGGCACCTGGCGGATGTTGCCCTTGGAGACCGTCACCGTCACATTGGTCCCCTCGGCGACCATGGTTCCGGACGGCGGGTCGACCTTCGTCACCTCCCCCTCGGGCGCGGCGTTGTCGATCTCCTTCTTGATCACCACGAGTTTCAGCCCGTCAAGCTGCTTTTCGACGTTCTTGAACGGGGAGCCGACCAGGGCAGGCGGGATCGGCACCTCCGGCTTGCCGCCGCAGAGCTGGATGGTGACCCCCTGGCCCTTCTCCAGCTCGGTGCGCGCCGGCGGCTCCTGCTTGACGACCGTGTCCTTCTTGCAGGTGCTGTCGAAGACCGGGTCGCCGTCGGCGGGAACCAGGCCGGCTCCCTCGATCGCGGCCACCGCGGCGTCCCTGGTCTGCCCCGCCACGTCGGGGGTGCCGACCTTGTCGGGGCCGCCCTGGTTCAGCAGGATGGCGGCGACCAGGGCGATCACGGCGAGCACGCCGAGCGCCGCGAAGGTGGCGATCACCCAGGAGGACGCCTTGCGCCGCCGAGGGTCGCCGACCCGGGCCGGCGGCTGCTGCCGGGTGGCCGCGCCGCCGACGACCTGGGTCGGGTATCCCGACCCGGCTGCCGCCATCGGGGTGGTCTCGGCCTCCTGCATCACGGGGGTGGCCAGCACCGGCCGGCCGGCCGCCGCCCGGAGCAGGTCGGCCCGCATCTCGCCGGCGCTCTGGTACCGGTTGAGCGGGTTCTTCGACAGCGCTTTCAGCACGATCGCGTCGACAGCGGGGTTGACGTCCGGGTTGATGTCGCTGGGGGTCGGCGGGGCCTCCCGGACGTGCTGGTACGCCACGCTGACCGGGCTGTCCCCGACGAACGGCGGGTGGCCGCAGACCAGCTCGAAGAGCACGCAGCCGGCCGCGTACACGTCGGATCGGGCGTCGACGGCCTCGCCGCGCGCCTGCTCGGGGGAGAGGTACTGCGCCGTGCCGATGACCGCGCTGGTCTGGGTCATCGTCGTGACGCCGGAGGCCAGGGCCCGGGCGATGCCGAAGTCCATCACCTTGACCTGGCCGGTCTGGGTGAGCATCACGTTGCCGGGCTTGATGTCCCGGTGGATGATGCCGTGCCGGTGGCTGAACTCCAGCGCGGCGCACATGTCGGCGCAGATCTCCAGCGCCCGGCGCGGCTGGAGGCGCCCCTCGACGCCCAGCACCTCCTTGAGGGTCCGCCCGTTGACGAACTCCATCACGATGAACGGCAGCGTCTCGCCGGTCGGCCCGGTCTCCTCGCCGGTGTCGTACACGGCGACGATCGCGGGGTGGTTGAGCGAGGCGGCATTCTGCGCCTCCCGACGGAACCGCATCTGGAACGTGGCATCCCGGGCCAGGTCGGCCCGGAGCATCTTGATCGCGACATCCCGACCGAGCCGGAGGTCACGGCCGCGGTGCACCTCGGCCATGCCGCCGTAGCCGAGCAGCTCGCCGACCTGGTACCTGCCACCGAGCAGGCGGGCCTGCGCTGTCATCGCGTCTGTCGTCCTTCGCTCGTCGTCGGCCCGCCGCCACTCGGCAGGAGCCGTTGCACCCGACGGTACGGCGTCCGGGAGGATTCGTCGCCCTCGCCGACCGCCAGCGCGCCGGAGGTCACGGCCCGAGTGCCGAGGACGCCGGGATCACCGGCCGCCGCGTTCTTCCGGAAGTTGTAGGAAATCACGCCGGAGCAGAGCAGGACCAGCACGGCCAGCACGACGACCAGCAGGATCGCCCCTGACCTGGACTGTTGTGGCGGAGCCGGCGGCGGGCCGGCCTGCTGGACGTACCCGATCGGGCCGGCCTGCCGGACCGGGGCCGGTGGCACGGTCGCGGCGCCGCGCGGGTAGGCCGGCGGGCTGGCGACCGGCGGGCGGGAGACGACCGCCGGGGGCTGCGCCTGCTGGTGCACGACCGGCGGGCGCGGCTGGTGGACGACCGGCGGCCGGGGTGCGGCGACCGGCGGCCGGGACTGCGGCGGCGCGGACATCGGGACCGGCCGCTGCGCCACCACGGGCGGGCGGGGCGGCTGGCGCGGGCCGGGGGGCACCTGGGCGCGGGCCTGCGGGGCCGCCGGGGACGCCGGCGCGGCGGAGATCTGGCCGAGCTGCCCGGCGGTGCGGGGCTGCTGGCCGAGCGCGAGCTTCGCCTGCCGGGCCACCCCGGCCAGGGCCGCGGCGCTGGGCCAGCGGGCTGTCGGGTCCTTGGCCATCGCCCGTTCGACGATCGCCCGGACCGGCGGCGGGATGTCGCCGGGCAGCGGCCGGGGGGCGTCCCGGACGTGCCTCATGGCGATCTCAAGCGGGTTGTCCCCCTCGAACGGCCGCCGTCCGGCGAGGCACTGGTACGCGACCACGCCGAGGGCGTACACGTCGGAGGCGGGCGTGGCCACCGCGCCGGTGGCCTGCTCGGGAGAGATGTACGAGGCGGTGCCGAGCACCGAGCCGGCCGCGGTGAGCTGGCCGACCAGCTCGGAGCGGGCGATGCCGAAGTCGGTCAGCACCAGCGTCCCGTTCGGCCGGACGAGCAGGTTGCCCGGCTTCACGTCGCGGTGCACGATGCCCTTGCAGTGCGCCGCGTGCAGCGCGTCGGCGGCCTGGGCGAGCAGCGCCATGGTGCGGGCCGGGGTGAGCCGGCCGACCCGGCTGAGCGTGGCGGATAGCGCGTCGCCCTCGATGTACTCCATCACCAGGAAGGCGATGTGCTGGTCGCTGCCGAAGTCGTAGACGTCGACCACGCCGGGATGGTTGATGGTGGCCATGGTGCGCGCCTCGCCGCGGAACCGCTCGGCGAAGCCCGGCTCGTCCAGCAGCGCCGGGAGCAGGCTCTTCACCGCGACCGTCCGGCCCAGCACCTGGTCCGTGCCGCGCCACACGTCGCCCATGCCGCCGCTGGCGATCCGCTCGTCGAGGCGGTAGCGGTTGCCGAGCTGGACGCCGGGGCCGAGCATGTCAGCGGCCCCCGGAGTCGGCGATCGCCGCCTGCATGACCTTGCCGGCGATCCGGGCCGCCTCGGCGCTGCCGCCGCTGCCCGCCTCCTCCAGCACCACGCAGACCGCGGAGACCGGCGTGCCGTTCTTGTCGAGGGCGAAGCCGATGAACCAGCCGTGGTCGGGGGTCTGCGGGCCGGACTGGGCGGTGCCGGTCTTGCCGCCGACCGTGTAGCCGTTGATCTTCGCGTTGCGGCCGGTGCCGTTCTCCACCACGCTGACCATCATGTCGCGCAGGTCCGACGCGACCTGGCCGCTGACCGGCTTGCGCAGCTCCCGTGGCTTGGCGGTGTAGTAACTGGTGGTGCGGTCCGGGGCGAGCAACTGCCGGACCAGGTACGGGCGCATCTGGCTGCCGCCGTTGGCCACCGCCCCGGCGATCATCGCCCCCTCCAGCGGGGTCATCTTGACGTCGCGCTGGCCGATGGAGGACTGGGCCAGGGCGGCCGGGTCCGTGGCGCCGTCGGGGCCCTGCATCGCCCCGGTGCGGCTGGCCGCCGTCGGCAGCCCGTCCTCGCCGAGCTGGCCGACCGTGAGGCCCTCCTGCTCGAAGCCGAACTGGCGGGCCTTCTCCTTCACCTTGTCGGCGCCGAGCCTGACGCCGAGCTGGGCGAATCCGGTGTTGCAGGACTCGGTGACCGCGTCGAGGAGGGTGACCTGGTCCTCGGGACAGATCGACGGCACGGCGTTGCGGATCGGGGTGCCCGAGGTCGGCGGGGTCCAGCTGGAGCCGGCCGGGATCGGGGTGTTCTTGCCGACGCCGTTCTCCAGGGCTGCGGCGGCCACCACGATCTTGAAGGTGGACCCGGGAGGCAGCACCTCCGACAGCGCCCGGTTCTTCAGCGGGCCGTCCGGGGCCTTGTCCAGCTTGTTGTACGCCGCCGTCGCCTCGTTGCTGTCGTGGCTGGCCAACGGGTTCGGATTGAAGCTGGGCATGGAGACCAGCGCCTGCACCGCACCGGTACGCGGGTCGAACGCGATCGCCGCGCCCTTCTTCGCCCCGACGTCGTTTTTGGCCAGCCCGTTGTACGCCGCGTCCTGGGCCCGCTTGGAGAGGGTGAGCAGCACGTTGCCGCCACCGGTCTCGTCGCCGGTGAACATGTCCTTGATCCGGTTGGCGATCAGCGCGTCGCTGGTGCCGGCGAGGAAGTCGTTCTCCACCCGCTCGATGCCGGTGTCGCCGAGGTTGACCGGCTTGTAGCCGAGGACGTGCGCGTACTTCTCCCCACCGGGGTAGGTGCGCAGGAAGCGCAGCTTGCCGCTGGTCTGCTTGCTGGTGGCCAGGGCGGTGCCGCCGGCCTCGATGTTGCCGCGCTTGCGCTCGTACTCGGCCACCTGGACCCGGCCGTTGTAGTCGCTGTTGCGGTACTCGTCGGCCTTGTATGCCTGGATCCAGTTCAGGTTCGCGAAGAGCAGACCGAACAGGACCATCGCGACGACGCCGACACGGCGCAGGGGTGCGTTCACGGCCGGATCACCTCCGTGGGGGCACCGTGCAGCTGCTCGGGCGGGCCGCCCCCGGGTCGGGCCGCGGAGCCGCCGGCCCCGGTCACCGGACGGCGCGCGCCGTCGGAGACCCGCAGCAGCACCGCGATGAGCAGCCAGTTCGCCATCAGCGACGAGCCACCGGCAGACAGGAACGGGGTGGTCTGACCCGTCAGCGGGATCAGCTTGCTGATCCCGCCCACGATCACGAACACCTGGAGGCCGAGGGTGAAGGCGAGGCCACCGGCGAGCAGCTTGCCGAACGAGTCCCGCACGGCCAGCGCGGCCCGCAGCCCCCGCTCCACGATCAGCAGGTAGACCACCAGCAGCGCGGAGAGCCCGAACAGGCCGATCTCCTCGCCGATGCCGGCGAAGATGAAGTCGTTCTGCACTTCTGGAATCTCCAGCGGCTGCCCACCGCCCGGCCCGGCGCCGAACAGGCCGCCGCTGCCGAGCGCCAGCAGGCCCTGCACCAACTGGTAGCCGTCCTCGTACGGATCGGCGAACGGGTCCAGCCAGATCTCGGCGCGCAGGTGGAAGTTCGCGAACGGCCCGCCGATCACGCCGCCCAGCACGTACGCCAGGTACGCCCCGCCGAAGAACAGGATCAGGCCGATGAGCAGCCAGCTCACCCGTTCGGTGGCGATGTAGAGGGTCACCACGAACATGCCGAAGTAGAGCAGCGAGGTGCCCAGGTCCTTCTCGAACACGAGGACCAGCACGCTCAGCACCCACACCGCGAGCACCGGGCCCAGGTCCCGCCCGCGCGGGAAGTCGATCCCGAGCACCCGGTGGCTGGCCAGCGACAGGACCTCGCGCTTGCGCACCAGGTAGTAGGCGAAGAAGACGAGCAGCGCCAGCTTCGCGAACTCACCCGGCTGGATGCTGAAGCCGCCGATGCGGATCCACAGCTTCGCGCCGTAGATCTCGGAGTACTTCGCCGGCAGCACCGCCGGGATCATCACCAGCACGATGCCGGCGAGGCCCAGGGTGTACGCGTACCGGGAGACCGAGCGGTGGTCGCGCATCAGCGCCAGCAGCGCGGCGGCGAGGACCACCGAGGCGAGCGTCCAGGCGAACTGCCGCCCTCCGTTGCCGGCGAAGATCGCCAGGGTCTCCCGCTCCTCCGGAGCGGCCCGGGCCAGGTCGAGCCGGCGCAGGAAGCCCACGCCGATCCCGTTGAGCAGGGCGACCGCCGGTAGGAGGGCCGGGTCCGCGAACGGCGCGAGGAACCGGATGACCACGTGCAGGGCGAGGAAGACGGCCGCCAGCACGGCGGTCGGGACCCAGAAGTCCGGGGTGACCGTGTCGAGCACGGTCGCCTCCACCGTCGCGCCGTACGCGGCCACGATCACCAGGGCCAGCAGCAGCAGGGACAGTTCGGCGTTGCGCCGCGACCTGGCCAGGCGTACGCCGGGCTGCTCGCCCGTCGTGGCGGGCGAGGCTGCCGGTGCGGCCGCTGCGGTCACGGATGGTCCTCGGGCTTTCTCAGCCGACGCTCACTCGGGCGACCGGCAGCCGGCGGGGTCGGCCGGCGGGACCGTGTCGGAGGGCGGCGCGTCGGGTGTGGTGGTGGGCGCGGGGGTCGACGTGGCGGCGGGTTCGCCGCTGGCGACCGCGGTACGGCTCGTCCCGGGGGTGGCCGCGGGGGTGGTGGGCGTCGGGGTCGCCGGATCCGGGGTGGCCGGGTCGGGCGTCGCCGTCGGCCCGGCCGGGCAGATCGGCTTCAGGTTCGGGTTGGCCGGGTCGTCGCTGGTCAGCTCGGCCAGCCGGCGCTCGGCGTCCGGCTCGCTCTTGGCCGGGATGCCCTGCTTGACCTGCTCCTGCGCCGCCAGGGTGAGATCGTCCAGGCGGGCGGGGCTGGTGGAGTGCACGGCCGAGAGGTCCAGGCCGGCGATCTGCCCCTGGACGCCCCGGAACACGGCCACCTGGCCCTGCTCGGTGGCGCCGACGTAGTACTGCCGCTGGGTGTAGCTCCAGCCGGCGAAGAACACGCCGCCGAGGATGACCACGAGGCCGAGCAGCATCGCGGTGGTCCGCAGCGGGCGGCGCTTCGGGCGGTCGTCGTCGTCCTCGGCCGGTTCCTCGGGGGCGGGCGGCCGGGGCGCGGACAGCGCCGAGGCGCGCGCGGCGGGGGTGGAGACGTCGGCGGAGGTGGCCATGCCCCGGTCACGGGCGGCGGCGCCGCCGACGATCGGGCTCGCCTCGACGATGTCCTGGTCGGTGGCGTCGGCGATGATCACCGTGATGTTGTCCGGGCCGCCGCCGCGCAGCGCGAGCTGCACCAGCCGCTCGACGCACTGCTGCGGGTCGGCGTACTCGCGCAGGGTGTCGGCGATGGTCTCCGCGCTGACGACGCCGGAGAGGCCGTCGCTACAGATCAGGTAGCGGTCGCCGGGCAGCACCTGCCGGACGCTGTACTCCGGGTCGATGTCGCGGCCGTCGAGCGCCCGGGTGAGCAGCGAACGCTGGGGGTGGCTGCTCGCCTCCTCGGCGCTGATCCGGCCCTCGTCGACGAGCATCTGGACGTACGTGTCGTCCTTGGTGATCTGCGCGAACTCGCCGTTGCGCAGGAGATAGGCCCGCGAGTCACCGATGTGGACCATCCCCAGCTTGGTGCCGGAGAAGAGGGTCGCGGTCAGCGTGGTGCCCATCCCCTCCAGCTGCGGGTTGGCGTCCACGGTGTCGCGGAGCTGCTGGTTGGCGGTGCCCACGGCCGAGCGCAACGCGTCGACCAGGGCGTCACCGGGGACGTCCTGGTCGAGCGGCTCCATGGCACCGATGACGATGTTGCTGGCGACGTCACCGGCGGCCATGCCGCCCATGCCGTCGGCGACGGCGAGAAGCCGCGGCCCGGCGTAGACGGAATCCTGGTTACCGTCTCGGATCAGACCGCGGTCGCTGTGGGCCGCATAGCGCAGGGTCAGAGTCATGGCCGTAATTCGAGAGAGGTGCGGCCGATACGGATCGGCACGCCGAGGGGGACGGGGGTTGGTCCGGTGACCTTAGCGCGATCCAGGTAGGTGCCGTTAGTCGATCCGAGGTCCTCGACGAACCACTGCCCGTCACGCGGCACGAGTCGGGCGTGTCGCGCGGAGGCGTAGTCGTCGGTGATGACCAGGGTCGAATCCTCGGCCCGACCGATGGTGATCTGCGCTTCGCCCAGGGTGATCCGGGTGCCGGCGAGCTGGCCGGCGGTCACCACCAGTTGGTGCGCGGCCCGCCCCCGCTTCACCTTCGCCGGCTTGGCCTGCGGCTGCCCGGTCGAGGCCCCCACCGCCCGTGGCGCGGCCACCAGCCGACCCGAACGGGCACCCGCGAACAGGTCCCGGCGGATGACGCCGACCACCGTGAACACGAAGATCCACAGCAGAATCAGGAACCCGAACCGGGCGACGGTGATGACGAGTTCCGGCAAGGCGGATCAGCCGTCCACGCGGAAGGTCAGGGTGGTGGTGCCGAGCTGGATCATGTCGCCGGGGTTGAGGGCGACGGCGGAGACCCGCTGGCCGTTGACCATGGTGCCGTTGGTCGAGCCGAGATCGGTCAGCACGACCTGGCCACCGTCGAAGTCCAGCCGGGCGTGTCGCCGGGAGATGCCGACGTCCGGCAGGCGCAGGTTGGCCTGGTCGCCGCGGCCGATCACGGTCGAGCCCATCTGGAGAGGGTAGGTGCGGCCGTCGCCGGAGACCAACCGGACGTTGCGCCCGCCGCCGTGCCCCGGCGGCGGGCCGTAGCCGCCGCCCTGGTCGTACGCCGGGTACGCGGGCGGGCCCGCGTCGTAGCCGCCCTGGTCGTAGCCGGGCGCGGAGACCGGGGCGACGTCGCCGCCGGTGTAGACCTCGGCGGTGACCCGGAACATCCCGGTGTCGAGACCCTCGCCGCGCTCGATCTCGACGATCACGTCGCCGTAGACCGTCCATGCCTGCTCGCCGATGAACTCCGCCTGCGACTGGGCCAGTTCCTGAGCCAGGGCGGCGGCGTACGGCGCCAGCCGGCTGTGGTCGTAGGGCGAGAGATCGATCACGTAGCGGTTGGGCACCAACGTGCGCCCACCGGCCAGGATCGCCTTGTGCGCCTCGGCCTCCCGCTGCATGGCGTTGAGGATCTCCACGGGGTGAACCACCCCTTTGAAGACCTTGGCGAAGGCTCCTTCGACCAGGCCTTCCAGACGCTTCTCGAAGCGTTGCAGCACGCTCACCGGCTCCTCCTCGGTCCCGAGGACATGATGGTATCCGGCCGGCGCGCGCGCAGCTCACACGCCGCTCGGCCGGCTTCTGCCGGCCCGTTCGGAAGGGCCGGTGCCCTCGTGCTACAGTTTCGTCCGCCACGAACGGTAACCGGTCGCGGCGAGGGTCGGAAAGACCGTAGGATGTGCCGGGCCGCTGGCGACAGCGGAACCGGGGCGGGCTACAGTGTTCCCGGTCAGCCACGGGGAAGTGGCGGAATGGCAGACGCGCACGGTTCAGGTCCGTGTGCCCGAAAGGGCGTGGGGGTTCAACTCCCCCCTTCCCCACCAGATCGAGGGCTTCGCAGCGATGCGGGGCCCTTGAGTCGTTTCGGGGTGCCCTGCGTCGCGTCCGGTCGGTGCCGGACGTCACGCTATGCTCCGATCGTTCCCTGATTCCTATGGACCAGGAGTGGCGTGTGAGTGTCGCGTTGGTGACCGGGTCGGGCGGCCTGATCGGTTCCGAGGCGGTCCGGCACTTCGCCGGCCTCGGTCTCGACGTCGTCGGCATCGACAACGACATGCGGCAGGAGTTCTTCGGCGCCGAGGCGTCGACCGCGTGGAACGTCCGGCGGCTGGCCGAGGAGTTGGGCGGGGCGTACTCGCACCACAGCATCGACATCCGGGACCGCGACTCGCTGGCGAAGCTCTTCGGCCGGTACGGCCGCGACATCGCCGTGGTGATCCACACGGCCGCGCAGCCGTCGCACGACTGGGCGGTGCGGGACCCGTTCACCGACTTCGACGTCAACGCCGGCGGCACGCTGAACGTGTTGCAGAACGTCCGCGAGCACTGCGTCGAGGTGCCGGTGATCCACTGCTCCACCAACAAGGTGTACGGTGACCGCCCCAACAGCCTGCCCCTGGTCGAGCTGGAGACCCGGTGGGAGATCGAGCCGGGGCACCCGTACGAGCAGGGCATCCGCGAGGACATGTCGATCGACGCCTGCCTGCACTCGGTCTTCGGCGCGTCGAAGGTGGCCGCCGACGTGATGGTGCAGGAATACGGCCGCTACTTCGGGATGCGGACCGCCTGCTTCCGGGGCGGCACGCTGACCGGCCCGGCGCACTCCGCCACCGAGCTGCACGGCTTCCTCGGGTACGTGATGCGCGCCAACATGGAGCGCCGGACGTACAAGATCTTCGGTTACCAGGGCAAGCAGGTCCGGGACGCGATCCACAGCTCCGACGTGGTGTCGGCGTTCGAGGTCTTCTTCCGCGACCCGCGCTCGGCGGCCGTCTACAACCTCGGCGGCGGACGGCACTCCAACACCTCCAACCGCGAGGCGTTCGCCCTGGCCGAGCAGATCACCGGCCAGGAGATGGTCACCGAGTACGTCGAGGCGAACCGGATCGGCGACCACAAGTGGTGGATCGGCTCGAACGAGGCGTTCCAGGCCGACTACCCGGAGTGGAAGCAGGTGTACGACGTACCGATGATCATGCGGGAGATCTACGAGGCCAACGTGGACAAGTGGGTTCCGGGCGCATGACTGTCGACGGCAAGCGCAACGTTCTCGGCGTGCTGGTCGACGCCACCGACTACGCCACCGCGACCGAGCGGGTGGTGGCCGCGGCGCACGAGCGCCGGCCGCTGGCGCTCACCGCGCTCGCCGTGCACGGCGTGATGACCGGGGTGCTCGACCCGGCGCACAACGCCCGGCTCAACTCGTTCGACGTGGTGACCCCCGACGGGCAGCCGGTGCGCTGGGCACTGAACCTGCTGCACCACGCCGGCCTCACCGACCGGGTCTACGGCCCGTTGCTGACCCTGCACGTGCTGCGCCGGTTCGCCGAGGAGGGCCTGCCGGTCTACCTGTACGGCTCGACCGAGGAGACCCTGGCCCGGCTGATCCCGGCGCTGGAGCGGATGTTCCCGGCGCTGAAGATCGCCGGGGTGGAGCCGTCGAAGTTCCGCGCCGTGCAGCCGGGCGAGGACGTCGAGATCGCCGACCGGATCAGGGCCAGCGGTGCCCGGCTCGTCCTGGTCGGGCTCGGCTGCCCGCGCCAAGAGGTCTTCACGTACGCGATGCGGCCCCTGCTGGACATGCCGCTGATGGCCGTCGGGGCCGCCTTCGACTACCACGCGGGGCTGTTGCGCAACCCGCCGCCGTGGATGCAGCGGGCCGGCCTGGAGTGGTTCTGGCGGCTCGGCCTGGAGCCGAAGCGGCTCTGGCGCCGGTACGTCATCCTCAACCCGGCGTACCTGGGTCGGCTGGCGGCGCAGAAGACCGGTCTGTGGAAGGCGAAGCCACCCGCCCCGGCCACCGAGCGCCCCGCCCCCTTCGCCGTCTGACCGACTTCGCTTCCGGGCCGCTGGCGGTTCAGCGCCGGGTGGGAACGTCGAGCAGCAGCCAGGTGTCCGGCGGGAGTTGGGGCTTACCCGGCACCGGCCGGCGCTCCTCCCGCCACCCCGTACCGACGGAGGCGGCGACCTCCCGCCAGAACCGAGCCGCCCCCGGGTTCTCCTCCTGGAACGCGATCTCCCAGCTACCCGGGCGGTCGAGCAGCAACTCCAACGCGGCGTCGTGACCGACCGACCGCCGACGCAGCGCGCGTACGACGAAGAAGGCGGCGACGGAGGACGGACCGTCGGACGGGTGCCTGGTCAGCGCAAACCCGGCCACGGTGGGGCCCCACCGGATCAGGTGGGCCACCCGGTCGGCCGCCCCGAGGAACAAGGGCAGTTGGTCGAACGCGAAGAGCCCGTCGGCGCGCGGAACCATGCCGCGGAACTCGGACAGGTCGTGCCGGTAGAGCTGACCCAGCCGCTCGACGACCGGCTGGAGCTGCTCGGTGGCGACCTGGAGGGTCACCGGTTCGCGATCCGCTGGCTGCCGCACCGGCCACATGCTAGCGGCTCCACTCATGCAGACGGATCAGCCCCAAAAAGGACGAACATGGGCACGACGGGAGCATAGCGCCGACGCGTCCCGCCCCCTACTGGTGGCTGGTCCGGGGCGAACCCGGGGTCGGCCCGGATTCGGTGGGCGGCGGGCTGGGCAAGGCTGATGCCATGGATGGGCATCTCATCGTTCTGTTGCCGGTTGCCGGCGTGTGGCTGGCCGCGGGGATCCTCGCCGACCGGCTGCCCCGGCTGGACCGCGCCCGCGCGCTGCGTCGGCGTACCGGATGGTTGCTCGCCCTGACCCTGACCGGCCTCGGCCTGACGGCGGGGGTGCTCGCCGCCGGATTGCAGAGCGCCGGCACCGGCACGGTGGACCGGGCCGCCGCCGGGCTCGCACTGGCGGCCACGCCCGCGCTGCTGGTCGGGGCCAGCACCGCCCGGCGGGTCCGCCGGTTGTGGACCGGGGCCGGTGCCCTCGCCACGGCCCCGCACGCCCCGGCCCCGCACGGCCTGCGGGCCGCCGCCGCCCACCCGCTCGTCGGCCTGCCGCTCCAGGTCACCGGCCTGGCCACCATCCCGGGTGTGCTCTCGGCCAGCGGCCTGGACGTCTTCGCGGGGCCCGGCACGACCGGGGCCGGGGTCACCATCGGCGCGCTGGGTGTCGTCGCCATCGGGGTACGACACGCGCTGCGCCACAGCCGGCTGGCCGAGCGGGCATTGCCCCAGCGGCAGCCGGCGTCACCGCGGGCGGCCAGCCCCCTGCACGTATAGCAGCTCCAGGATCGCCCGGGTCGCCTCGAACCAGCGGTCCATCCAGCCGGGCGGAGGCACGCTCCCCTTCGGCGGCAACTCCAGCAGCAGGCCGCGCAGCAGCGGGTGGTCGGCCAGGGGCTCGGCCGACCCGGTCGGCCAACCGGCCGGCGGGAACGACGGCTCGGTGAGCGGGTTCGGGTCCAGCGAGGGCAGCGACAGCGGCGGCCCGGCCTGCTCGGGGGTGGCCGACCCGCCGTCCCGACCAGCGAACTCGGTGTCGGTGGAGACCACCTCGGTCAGCACGGTGTCCCGGCGGGCCCCGCGGTACTTGCCGCCGAACCGCTCCGGCTTGCCCGGACCGTTGGTGAGGTTCTCTGACCCGATCGTCGTCATCGTCTCGCCTGCCTCGCTTGGTTGCCGATCCGTGCGGCGGGTTTGTCGACCAGCGCCGTACCGAGGGGTACAACGACCCGGGGCGGGGCTGGCGACGGGTCGGGGCGGATCCGTACCGCCGGCCGCCGATCCGTACCGCAGAGTCACCGGCTTCCCTTCGGACGCGCGACGGGCGCGGACCGTCCGGCTACGCTGCCGAACGGGCCGCGCCCGTCGTGTCGGGGTCCGGTCCATCAGTCCCGGGCGAAGGTGCCTTCCCTGGTACCGGCGACGAAGGCGTGCCAGTCACCCGGAGCGAAGATCAGGTTGGGCCCACTCTTGTCCTTCGAGTCCCGTACCCCGATTGCTCCGGTCACGTACGCCACCTCGACGCAGTTGTCACAGTTCGGCCCGCTCTTCGAGCTCTTGAACCACGTCGCCCGCGTCAGGTCCCCACGGAACCTCTTGGTCGCCACTTCCACAACGGCTCCTCTGCCAGTTTTGCGATTTGTGCGATGGATTCCTCCGGGCGTGTGGCCGCTGCTCGAATGTGATCGAAGATGAAGCTGTACTTCTGCAGTTCGTCGCTCTTCTCGAGGAAGAGCCCACCCGTGGCGTTCTCCGCGTACACGACATCGGGATCACCCGCTTCGGGGAAGCTGAGGATGGTGAAGGTGCCGTCCATGCCGGCGTGCGCCCCTACCGAGAACGGCAGGATCTGGAGCGTCACGTTCGGCAGCTCCGCCACCTCCACCAGCCGCTTGAGCTGACCACGCATCACCACGTCGCCGCCCACCGGCCGGCTCAGCACCGCCTCATCGAGCACCACCCACAGATCGACCGGATCGTCCTGGGTCAACAACGACTGACGGTCGAGTCGGACACGCACTCTCTGCCGGACCTGATCCACGGTGAAGTCGGGACGGGCGGCCCGGATCATCGCCGAGGCATACTCCTCGGTCTCCAGCAGGCCCGGCACCACCTGCTGCTCGTAAGCCCGGATGGAGCTCGCTGCCGACTCCAGGCCGACGTACGCCCCGACCAGCACCGTGCTGTACGGGTGCCACCAGCCCTTCTGCCGGGCCTCCCGGGCAATCTGCACCAGTTCGTCGCTCTCGGCGCCGGACACCCCGTAGATCAGCAACATGTCCCGGACGTCGCGGGGGGTGGCGGTGGTGTGGCCGGTCTCGATCCGGGAGATCTTCGACGCGGAGCACTCCAGTTGCTCGGCGACCACCTCGATCGTGATGCCGGCCGCGTCGCGGTGGCGACGCAACTCGGCGCCGAGCCTGCGACGGCGGATGGTGGGGCTGCGTCGCTCGCTCACGGCGTCCCCCCGTGGGCCGCCTGGCCGGACCGATCGCTGCTCGCGCTCACCCGGTTACCTCCGGTCGATCGCGCCGGGGGTCGACGCCCGCCGGGGCGCGACCGTCGGGCGGCGAGCGTTTCGCGGCGGAGGCGTGGTGCCGGTCGTCGGCCGGCCGCGGCGGGCGAAACCGACGTTCAGTGTGCCGCCCCGGGGACGGCGGCATCAAGCGTCTATTTACGCGCGCCGCTCACGTATCGGCAAAAGTCGACATGCAACTTGCATGAAGCACGTCACTGATGCAGTCTGTCCGTAGGGCCAAGGTCACTCACCGTTCCGGTCGGCCACCGGAGAGGGGGGTGCTCCGCCGCGACGGAGCGCTCGGTCGAGGGCCGGGCCCAGGCACCACACGACGGACCTGCCCCCGGTTCCAGGCCCCGTCGCCGCACGCCACTGGCTGCGACGGCGGGCGCGACGACCGGGTGCAGTCGGGTGGTGGTCGGGTGACGGCACGCCACCAGCGGGCACGACCCGACCACCACCGCCCCGCTGACCGGTTCACGAGGCACGACCCCGTCACCGGACCCGCGACATCCCCCGAACCACCGCCGGCGCACGCCGGCCGATCCTCTCCAGGAGCCCTCTGTGCTTCCCCGCTCAGGTGACGTAGTGCACGTGACTCGCGCGGCGAGTGTCCAGTTCCTCAGACCGATCATGTTCCGCGTGATCCGGGTGCACGACTGGCCCACGTACCAGGGTTGGGTGTGGCTCGACGGCTACGAGTTGAACGCGACGGGGGAAGCGGTCAACCGGCGGTCGATCTTCGTGCAGGCGGCCGGGCTGCGCCAGCTCCGGACCGCGCCGCAGCCGCCCCGGCAGCACACCGTCCGGCCGCGCCGCCCGGTGGCCCGTACGGCGGTCCGGGTGGGCTGACCCGCCGGAATCGCAGGTCGGGATGCGTGCCGCCGGCATAGGATCGGTACGCCACCCCGGCGAAGTCTCCACCTCGCGCATCCCGGACCCTGAACCTGGGATGGTCATGGTCATTCTGCCCGCCGCGCGGCGACACCACCGCTCCCGTGCCCTCTACGCCTTCGGCCTGCTGGCGCTGCTCGGCGCCGTCACCATCCTCGTGATGGTGGTCCGCTACCCGGCCCTGTCCGCCACCGAGCTGAGCGCTCCGGTCCCGGCCCCCGAGATCACCGTGGTGGACGAGCCCGGTCCCGAGCCGGGCTGGGCCGACCGGGCGGATCAGCCGGCGGGGGCGCAAGCCGCTCCGGCGGGGGCGGTCGGCGTACCGGGCCCCGCCGGCGTGGGAGCCGGCGCCGGAACGGACTCGATCGTCGAGGCCCGCCGGGCCCCGGACGGGGCGGCGGAGCGCCGGAACGACGTGAGCCGCTCACTGTTCTGGTCCGGGGTCCTCGGCCTGGCCATCGCGCTGGCCGGGCTTGGACTGGTCGGGACCAGACGCCGGATGTGGTGAGCACCGGATGTGGTGAGCACCCGGCACGGCGGGGACCCGGTGCCGCCGAGGGCCGGCCCGGCGGCGTCAGGGCGTCGGGCTGGCAGCCCTGGTCGCCGACGGCTCGGCCGCGCTGCTGGCGGGTGTCGGGGCCGCCGCGACCACCAGCGTGACCTCCTCCCCGGCGGGTACCAGCTCGCCGGCACCGGGATCGGTCTCAAGCACCGTGCCGGCCGGCTGGTCGGACTCCCGGGCCTCGACCCGGTGCTCGATGCCGAGCTGGTCCAGGACCAGCTCGGCCGTCGCCCGGGACAGCCCGACCAGCGGCGGCATCGGCACCGCGGGTCGGGTGGTCGACGGCGGGGTGGTGGACGGCGGGGTGGTGGACGGCCCGGCGGTCGTCGCCTCGGTCGTCGGCGCACCGGTCGTCGCCGGGGCGGTGGTCGGCCGCGCCGAGGAAGTGTCCCCGGGACCGGGGGAGTCGTCGGTGGACGCGAGCAGCCAGAGGCCGGCCCCGAGCAGGCCTGCCAGCAGCAGCGCCAGCACGCCGAGCAGGATCGGCGTCCACCAGCGCCGACCGGGCTGGTCCTCGGCGTACCAGTCCTCGCCGGCCGGGTCGCGGTAGTCCGCCGGGCGCGGTGGCGGGACCCCGGCCCGCCCGGACCAGACCGCGGGGCCGGCCGGCGGCTGCCGACCGGTGTCCCCGGACCGGGGCAGCGGCCGGGTCTCGTCGGCGGGTTCCTCGGCTGGCAGCCCGCGCGGGGAACCCGGCGGCGGCCGGGTTCCGTCCCCGGAGCGGGGCAGCGGGCGGGTGCGGTCGTCGGCGTCGTCGGCCGGCGGCGGCGGGCCCTGGCGGTCGTCGCTCATCGCACGTCCTCTCCCCACCGGGCGGCCTGGCCCTCGGCATCCACGCTAACCGCTGCCGCGCACGCCGGCTCGGATCAGCGCGGCGAGCCGCGGTCACGGGGTCGGTGCCGGCTCCCCGCTCGGCTCCGCCGGCTCCTTGCCACAGGTCAGGGCCACCACGTCGTTCCAGGACGCCGTGCTGTCAGGCTCCGGGTCCTGTGCGGTGACGGTGCCCGTCCGGCCGGTGCGGTAGCGCGGGTAGAGGCCCTCCTCGACCAGGTCGTCGGCCGCGTCGGAGCAGTCGTCGTCGAGCAGGTCCGGGACGCTGACCTCGGGCGCCGGCCCCGCGACGTGCAGCACGACGGTGGTGCCCCGGCGCACGGCCGAGCCGACCGGGGGGTCGGCGTCGCGCACGTTGCGCCCCGACCCGGTGCCGAAGACCAGCCGCCAGCCGAGCCTGCGGTCCCGCAGTTCGTCCCGGGCGTCCTCGAAGTCCGTGCCCACCACCGGCGGGACGGTCAGCCCGCCGGACGGGGCGGGTGCGCTGGTCCGGGGCGCGGGCGAGGTCGTCCGGACGGTCGGCGACGGGCTCTCGGTGGCCGGGGCCGTCGCGCCGGCGTCCGCACTCGGGCCGGACGGGGCGGCGTCCTCGTCGGCCAGCAGCCAGCCGCCGGCCGCGCCGACGGCCGCGAGGAGCGCGACGGCGAGCCCACCGCCGAGCACCCTGGCCATCCGGCCCGACCCGGACCCGCCCGGCTCGCCGGGGTACGTCTCCCGAGCGGTGTTCCCGTCCGTCATCGCGCCCACCACCTCATCACCGGCGACCGTACCGGGCCGCGCCAAGCACCCGGGAGTCCGGTTCTCCGCCACGGCTCGCCGGGCCGACCTCGGGACGTTACGCTCCCCGGCATGGCCAGACGGGGCTGGGGAGGATCGATCGCCACGGCGGTCGGCGTCGCTGCCGGCGCGGGCGCCGCCCAACTGGGCTTCGGCTACGGGCTGGGCATCATCAGCTGGGCGGGGGCGGACGTCGGCGGCGGGGCGTCCTGGGTGGCCAGCCTGGCCTGGTCGACCTGGATCGCGAGCACCTCGACGATCGCCGGCGCGGTCTGCGCCCAGCGGCTGCGGCAGCGCGCCCCGGCACCGGGCGTCCCCGCCCCGCATGCTCCCGCCACCGCCGAGCAGCGCCTGGAGGCGATCGCCACCCCCGACGCCCCGGCGGGTGGCGGCTCCCCGGACGGGCCGGACCCGGTCGGCACGCCCGCCCGGGTGCACCCGGTGGGCACGCCCGCCTGGGTGGACCGGGTCGGCACGCCCGCCTGGGTGGACCCGGTCGGCACGCCGTCCCCGCCCGAGCCGGTCGGCACGCCCGGGGTGGGCCCGGGCGGCTCCTCCGGCGTGGCCGCTCCCACCCCGGGCCGGGGCGGTTCCGGGCAGGGCGGGGCCGGCGGGCTCGGATCGACGGCCCTGGCGCTCGCCGGGGGGATCGGGGCGCTGGTCACCGTGCTGCTGGTGGCCGTACCGGCCCGGGTGGTGAGCGTCCCGGACGTCTCCGCACCACAGGCCGTGGCCGCCGCGTACGCCGGGGCCGGGGTGCTGATCGGGATGCTGGTGGCCAGGTGGGCGCTGCGCTCACCGGCTGCGGCTGCCGACGTGGTCGCCACCGTCGGCTGGCTCTGGCTGCTCGCGGTGGTCGCCGTGGCGGACGGGGTGTTCTCCGGGCGGGGGCTGACCACCGCCCAACTCGGCATCTGGCAGCTCAGCGCGGACCGGCCAGCCTTCTGGATCCGGGACTGGTTCTACTGGCCCGGCGCGCTTCTGGCGCTCGGCTCGGCACTGCTGATCGGCGCGCTGGCCGCGCGGCGTACCGCCCGGTCGCCGGAGCGCCGACTCGGGGCGGCGGCCTCGGGCGCGGCAGGTCCGCTGCTCGTCGCGCTGGCCTACCTGCTGGCCGTGCCCGGCCTCGCCACGATCGGCCGGGAACAGGTGTCGGCCCACCTCGTCGCGCCGTACGCGGTGCTGGCCGGCCTCGCCGGGTCGATGTTGACCGCCGCGCTGGCCCAGCGGACGGCGGCCCGCCGCGCCGGCGTACCGGTGCCGCTGGCAGCCCTGCCCGCGTCCGGCGCTGCGGTTCCGGTGCCCCGGCAGCGCTCCGGCGGCACCAACGCCGAGCCGGGACCGCCCGCCGCCGGCCAGGCCGGCCCGGTCACTCCCGACGCCGGGACGGCCACCGGGTCCGGGGCCGGGGAAGCCAGCACCGCCGAGGAAACCGGGACCGCCGGAGAAGCCAGCACCGCCGGGGAGACCGGGACCGCCGGGACCGCCCCGGCAGCCGGGACGGGGGCCGGGCGCGCGGTGGAGCCGGGCGCCGGAGACGGCGTACCCGCCGGGGGTGTGGAGGTGGCCGCGGAGCGCCGGCCGCCGACGGCGCCGAAGCCCCGCGGCGGGCGGCGCACCCGCTGACGCCTGGTCAGTCGACCGGCCAGGTGTGCACCGGCTCGTTGCCGCACTGAAGCGCCGCATAACGCTGCACCATGTCGTGCAGGGCCGCGTCGCGGTCCATCCCCCGGCGCCGCTCGGCGGCCCAGACCGCCTCGGTCTGCCACACCGCGCCGTTGCGGCCGGTGCGGCACCGCTGCTCGATGACGCCGAGCAGGTGGTCCCGCTCGGCCGGCGCGACGCCGAAGCGGTCCAGCCCGACGGCCGCCGTCGGCAACAGGGTGTCGAGCACCAGCTTGGTCACCGGCACGTCCCCGAGGCGGGGCCAGTGCAGGACAGCGTCCATGCCGCGCCGGGCGGCGGTGTGGAAGTTCTCCTCCGCCGAGCTGAACGTCAACTGGCTCCAGATCGGCCGGTCCGCCTCGGCCAGGCCCCGGGCCAGTCCGAAGTAGAAGGCGGCGTTCGCCAGCATGTCGACCACCGTGGGACCGGCCGGCAGCACCCGGTTCTCCACCCGCAGGTGCGGGCGGCCGTTCATGATGTCGTAGACCGGCCGGTTCCAGCGGTAGACCGTGCCGTTGTGCAGCCGCAGCTCCGCCAGTTCGGGGACGCCGCCGGCGTGCAGCACCTCGACCGGGTCCTCGTCCTCGCAGATCGGCAGCAGCGGCGGGAAGTAGCGGACGTTCTCCTCGAACAGGTCGAAGATCGAGGTGATCCAGCGCTCCCCGAACCAGACCCGGGGGCGTACGCCCTGGGCCTTCAGCTCGTCGGGGCGGGTGTCGGTGGCCTGCTGGAACAGTGCGATCCGGGTCTCCGCCCAGAGCTGTCGGCCGTACAGGAACGGCGAGTTCGCCCCCACCGCCACCTGGACGCCCGCGATGGCCTGGGAGGCGTTCCAGTAGTCGGCGAAGCTGTCCGGGGCGACCTGGAGGTGGAACTGAAGGCTGGTGCAGGCGGCCTCCGGCGCAATGGAGTCGGTGTGCGTCTGCAACCGCTCGACGCCGCGGATGTCCAGCTCGATGTCCTCGCCGCGGGCGCCCACGATCTGGTCGTTGAGCACCCGGTACCGGGCGGCGGTGGAGAGGTTGTCGGCGACCAGGTGGCGCTCGGTGAGGGTGGGCAGGATGCCGACCAGCACGATCCGGGCGTCGGACTTCGCCGCCCGCTCGTCGGCCCGGGTCAGGCTGCCGCGCAGGTCGTGCTCGTAGTCGGCGAAGCCGCCGCCCTCGATCAGCCGGGGCTTGGCGTTCAGCTCCAGGTTGAACTGCCCCAGCTCGGTCTGGAAGAGCGGGTCGGCGATGTCCGCGAGGATCTGCTCGTTGCGCATCGCCGGCTCGGCCGCCGGGTCCATCAGGTTGAGTTCGATCTCCAGCCCGGTCATCGGCCGGTCGGCGTCGAAACCGAAGTCGTCCAGCATCAACGCGAAGACGTCCAGACACCGCCGGACCTTCTGCCGGTAGCGGACTCTGTCCTCCCGGGAGAAGGCGCCCTGCTCGACGTCCCTGCCCATGTGTCCTCCCGGCGCGAGGCGCTGCGGAACGTGCCGTTCCGCAGCGCATTGTGAACCATCTACGGTAAATGTGCCCAACGCCCCGGGCCAGCGGCCGACGCCGGGCGATCACCGCGACGACGGCCACGACCGGGCCGAGGGTCGCTCCCGACGGATCTCTACCCAGGTGGGCGTGCCCGCCATCGGGCACGGTGACCGACGGTTCGTGACAATTCGCACCGTCCCGTCGGGGACGCCAGCTCCACGCCGCCCCGGGGCTCGCGGGCCCGACACGGACCGTGGGCCCGCGCCGACTGGTGCGGCGCGGGCCCACGGGGTCTTCCGGTGCTCAGGACTCAGGGTGTGCAGTCCTCGAAGTTGCGGGGATCAGGCCTGGCGGACGGCCTCGCCCTCGATCTCGATCTTGATCTTCTTGCCGACCAGCACACCGCCGGTCTCCAGGGCGACGTTCCAGGTCAGGCCGAAGTCCTCGCGGTCGATCTCGGTGCTCGCGGAGAACCCGAAGATGTCCTGGCCGAACGGGCTGCGCCCGACGCCCTCGAACTCGACCTCCAGCTCCACCGGGCGGGTGACGCCCTTGATGGTCAGCTCGCCGGAGAGCACGAGCTCGTTGCCGTCCCGGGACTTCACGCCGGTGCTGCGGTACTCCAGGGTCGGGAAGGTCTCGGTGTCCAGGAACTCGGGGCTGCGCAGGTGGGCGTCCCGGTCGGCCTGGGCGGTGCTGATGCTCGCGGCCTGGATGGTCGCGGAGACCGTGGACTGCAACGGGTCCTCGGCGATCGTGATCGTGGCGGTCGCGTCGGCGAACTCACCACGGACCTTGCTGACCATCATGTGCCGGGCGACGAAGCCGACCCGCTTGTGAGCCGCGTCCAGCAGATAGGTGCCGGCGGCCGGGATGGTGAGGCCGTCCCACTCGCGGGTAACCGATTCGGTGCTGCTGGTCATGGTGCTGTCCTCCAGGGGAGATTGTTTAGTAGCCCAACGGCTGACTGAGCAACTATAGCCGCAACAATATTCCTCGTGTCAAGTACTGCTACGATGGGCGGGTGGACCAGAACGTGTTCGACGACCCCCGGATCACCGCCGTCGGCCTGCTCGTCGAGGCGCACGCCGGGCTGTCGGCCCGGTTCGCCGCCCAGTTCGAGGAGCACGGGCTCTCCCCGGTCGAGTTCGAGATGCTGACCCGCCTCGCCCGCTCGCCCGGCAACCAGCTCCGGATGACGGACCTGGCCGCGCAGACCTCGCTCTCCACCAGCGGGGTGACCCGGGTGGTGGACCGGATGGAGCGCGACGGGCTCCTCCGCCGTCGGGCCTGCCCGTCCGACCGGCGTAGCTCGTACGCCGTGGTCACCGCCGCCGGCCTGGAGCGGTTGGACCAGACCCTCCCGGGGCACCTGCGCATCATCGAGCAGTGGTTCACCGGCCAGTTGGCGCCCGACACGCTGCGCGTCCTCCTCGACGGCCTCCGGCAGGTGCGCGACGCCGTGCACCCAGGGGCCACGGCGGGCAGCACCGAACCGAATCCGGCGGAGCCGACCGCCCCGCCCGGCGGCTGACTCCCCGACGGCCCCCGCTGGACACGGGTACGGAGCCCGGGCGGGCTCCGGGTGGTGATACCGGCAGAAAGACCGGCAGAATCGGCTCAGCCAGCGGTAGCTATCCGGGCGAAACGGACGAAGCCCATTGCCCGCGGTGGCTACTGTGCTCTCAGCGGGGGCGCACCGGGGGGTGCTGGCGCGAGCGATGAGCGAGGGGTAACACCAGGGGGCTCCTTCGCTCGCGCCACCCCTCCGCGCCACCACTGCGCGTCACCACTGCGCCCGGCGTGAAGTCGCTCCGCCGCGCCGCCGGGTCACCCATTCACCACGCCGACGTGTCCGAGATCGTGTCCGGCGGCCCGCAGCGGCGCGAGCTGGGCGACCTCCCGGGGCAGCAGGGTGATGCCGGTCTCCCGGCAGAGCCGGTCCAGCCGGTCGAGCACGTCCGCGTCGACGGTGCTCGCCGCCAGCCCGACCAGCGCCTCCACCACGTCCCGGCGGTCCCGTCCGGCGGCGCCCGCCTCGACCGCGGCGGCGAACCACTCCGCCGCCAGGTCCCGGTCCCCCCGGTGCAGGGCGATGTTCGCCTCGATCAACGCGCAGACCGCGTCCTCGAACCGGGCGTCCGCGACCCGGCCACGGGCGTCCCACCCGAAGGCCGGCCGGCCACCGGCCAGAGCCGCCCCGAGGGCCGCGTCGCCCGCCGCGCACGAGCGGAGGCCGGACAGCACCTCGGTCGCCTCGTCCGGGCGCCCGTCCTGGGCCAGCGCCAGTCCGACGGTGCCGACGGCCCGGCGGCGGTGTCCCGGATCACCGAGCTCCGCCACCCCGGCCAGCACCCGTCGGCCCTGCGCCACGGCATCGGCGTACCGGCCCTCCAAGCGGGTCACCTCCGCCAGACTCGCCCGGGCCAACACCCTCAGTCGCCGCTCGCCGCACTGCGCGGCCAGTCGGTCCACCGCGGCCAACCGGCGGCGGGCCCCGGCCAGGTCGCCCAGCCGGGTCTCGTGCCAGGCCAGATTGTTCTGCGCCACGGCCATGTCGCGTACCCGGCCGTGCCGGGTGGCCAGGGCGAGAACGGCGAGCGCCTGTTCCCGCGCCTCGTCGTGCGCGTCGGTGGCGACCAGCAGCGCGCCGAGCACCGTACGCGCCTCCAGTTCGCCGGTCACGTCGCCGACCCGGTGGAACACCGCCCAGGCCCCCCGCGCCGCCGGCAGTTCCTGCTCTGCGGCCCCGTGCTCGGCGGCCAGCCGGGCCGCCCCGAGCGCGGCCCACGCGCGCAGCATCGGGTCGGCGTCAGCGGTACGCGGGTCGGCCAACAGCCGGCACAGCCACTGCCGCCCGAGGACGTTGCGCCCCCGGAACCGCCACCAGCGGGCCAGTCCGGCGGCCAGCCGCAGCGCGGTGACCGGGTCGTCGACCGCCGCGTGGGCCAGAGCGGCGGTGATGTCGCCGGTCGCCTCGTCGAGCCGGCGTACCGCCGAGGTGAGCTGGGAACCTGCCAGGTCGGCAACGGTACGGCCCACCAGCCGTGAGAAGACCTCGGCATGCCGCCGCCGGACGACGCTCAGCTCGCCGGCGCCGATGGCCTGCTCGGCGGCGAACTCCCGCACCGCGTCGAGCAGCCGGAACCGGAACGGCCCGGCACCGCGCACGCTGAGCAGGCCGAGCTGGAGCAGCCGGTCCAGCAGCGGCACCGGGTCGACCGACACGGTGCCCTCCGGGTCGGCGTCGTCGGCGAGCATCTCCTCCGCCAGCTCCACGGACCAGCGGTTGCGGAACGCGGAGAGCCGGCGCAGCGCCGCCCGCTCCTCGGGCGCGAGCAGGCGGTAGCTGGCTGCCACCGCGTCCCGCAGGGTGACCGGCGCGCCGCCCCCCGCCCCGCCCGACGCCGCCGGCCCGGGTACCGCACCGCCCGGTTCCGCCGGCCTGCCGCCCACCGCAGGGCCGCCGTCCATCGCAGGGCCGCCGTCCATCGCAGGGCCGCCGTCCATCGCAGGGCCGCCGTCCATCGCAGGGCCGCCGTCCATCGCAGGGCCGCCGGGCCCGGCCGAACCGGCGGGCCGCCGGATGGCCGCCGGGTCCGGCGGCCGAGGGGCGTGCGCCCCGCCGGGCTCGGACGCCGCCCACCCCGGCCCGGGCGCCGGCACCGGGGAGGTGGCGAGGTCGAGGACGCGATCGCCGTACCGGTCGAGCAGTTCGTTGAGATCGAGGATGCGTCCCCGGGCGGCCATCAGCTCGATGGCCAGCGGCAGCCCGCCCAGCCGGCGGGCGAGCGCGGCGAGGGCCGGCAGCTCGGCCGGGTCCGGTGGCTCCCGCCGTACCCGGGCCAGGCGCGCGGTGAACAGCGCCACCGCCGGGTAGCCGGCGAGGACGTCGGGTTCCGCCGGGTCGAGCTCGGGCGGGGGAACGTCCAGCGGCGGCACCGGCCAGACCCGTTCGCCCGGCACACCGACCGGATGCCGGCCGGTCACCAGGATCCGGAGCATGGGCACCGCCCGGGCGAGCCGGTGCAACGCCTCGGCCACCGGGTCCGGCGCACGTTCCACCGCGTCGATCAGCAGCAGCGCCGGGCGGCCGGCGAGCCGGACGGCGAGGTCCGGGGGGCGGGCGCCGCCGAACACGGCCGCCACCGCCGAGAGCACGTCGGCGGTGTCCGAGCCCTCCCCGACGAGCACCCCGGCCGCGCCCCCCGGCGCCCGGCCGGCGACGGCGTGGGCCACCGCCAGGGCCAGCGCCGTCTTGCCCACCCCGGCCAGTCCGACGAGGCTGACCACCGGTGGACCGTGGCCGGCGGTCAGCAGCTCGACGAGCTCGGCCACGTCCTGCTCCCGACCGATCAGCTCGACCGGTGGCGGAAGCGCGATCGACGTACCGGCGGACTGGGTGCCCGGCGGCGGCCCGGCGCCGACGGCCGGGGGCGGTCGCCACGACGGCCTGGCGGCGGGGGCGGACCGGGCCGGGACCGCGCCCCGGGCGGCGGCGGTGAACTCCGCGAGCGCCGGACCGGCCAGGGCCAGCGCGCCGGCGAGCAGCTCGACGGTGGTCCGTTGCGGTCGCGCGGACCGACCGCGCTCCAGGTCGCGGACCGTGCGCACGCCGATGCCCGCCCGGGACGCCAGCTCGGCCTGAGTGAGACCGGCCGCGCGCCGGTACGCGCGCAACAGGTCCGACAGGCCGGTACGACCGTCCGCACCCGGCGAACGATCATGATCGGGAGCCATGGGCAGGAAGGGTACGGATCGGGTGTGACGGCCGGCAGGCAACCGTCGCCCTGCCGACGCCTCCGGACACGGATATCCGACAGTGCCGCAGTGGTTGCGGTCGGCGGGGCCGTCGCCGGGCCGCAGGCGTCAGCGCGGGCCCCCGCCGTTCACAGGCCGAGGTCGCGGGCGATGATCATGCGCTGGACCTCGCTGGTGCCCTCGCCGATCTCCAGAATCTTCGAGTCGCGCCAGAACCGGGCCACCGGGTACTCGTTCATGAAGCCGTAGCCGCCGTGGACCTGGGTGGCCTCGCGGGCGTTGTCCACGGCGATCGTGCTGGCGTGCAGCTTGGCGATCGCCGCCTGCCGCTTGAACGGCTCGCCGGCCAGCATCCGGGCGGCGGCGTCGTAGTACGCCAGACGGGCGGTGTGCGCCTTCAGCTCCATGTCGGCGATCTTGAACTGGATGGCCTGGTAGTTGCCGATCGGTTGGCCGAACGCCTGGCGCTCCTTCGCGTACTTCAGCGACTCGTCGACGCAGCCCTGGGCGAGACCGACGGCGAGGGCGGCGATGGCGATCCGGCCCTCGTCGAGGATGCGCAGGAACTGGGCGAAGCCCCGCCCTCGCTCGCCGAGCAGGTTGGCGGCCGGGACCCGGCAGTCGTCGAAGGTCAGCTCATGGGTGTCCGAGGCGTTCCAGCCGACCTTGGAGTAGCCCGGGGCGACCGTGAAGCCGGGGGTGCCGGACGGCACGATGATGGTGGACAGCTCCTTGCTGCCGTCCGGCCGGGTGCCGGTGACGGCGGTGACCGTCACCAGGGCGGTGATGTCGGTGCCCGAGTTGGTGATGAACGCCTTCGAGCCGTTGATCACCCACTCGTCGCCGTCCAGCACCGCCCTCGTCTGGGTGCCACCGGCGTCCGAGCCGGTGCCGGGCTCGGTGAGGCCGAAGCCCGCGAGGGCCTCGCCGCTGACCAGCTTCGGCAGCCACCGTGCCTTCTGCTCGGCGGTGCCGAAGCGGAAGATCGGCATCGCGCCGAGGGAGACCGCCGCCTCCAGGGTGATCGCCACGCTGGAGTCGACCCGGGCCAGTTCCTCCAGGACGAGGCAGAGGGCGAAGTAGTCGCCGCCCATGCCGCCGTGCTCCTCGGGGAAGGGCAGGCCGAACAGGCCCATCTTGCCCATCTGCCGGACCACCTCGTACGGGAAGGTGTGCTTCTCGTAGTGCTCGGCGATCACCGGCGCGACCACCTCCCGGGCGAAGTCCCGGACGCTCTCCCGCAGCGCCTCTTGCTCCTCGGTGAGCCGGAAGTCCATCGGTTCCTCCTGTATGGGTTCCTCCGCCGGGCGCTCGTGACGCCGACGGGTGGGGGTGGTTCCGGGTGACGGTGGCGGTGCGGGCCCCTGGGGTGCGGGGCGGTCAGACCGGGGTGACGCCGTGCCGGCGGCGGGAGAAGTGCCGGTCCTTGGTGCGGGCGGCGACGAACCGCCGGACCAGCTCGGCACGCAGCTCGTGCGGCTCGACGATCGCGTCGACCACCAGCTCGCTGGCGAGCCGGACGACGTCGATGTCCCGCTCGTACTCCTCGCGCTTCGCGGCGACGAAGGCGGCCCGCTCGGCCTCGTCGGCGATGGCCGCGATCTTGTTGGCGTAGACGGCGTTGACGGCGGCCTCCGCGCCCATCACCGCGATCTTCGCGGTGGGCAGGGCGATCGTGGCGTCCGGCTCGAAGCCGGGGCCGGCCATCGCGTACAGGCCCGCGCCGTACGCCTTGCGCACCACCACGCAGATCTTGGGTACGGTCGCCTCGGAGATCGCGGTGATCATCTTCGCCCCGTGCCGGATGATGCCCTGCTTCTCCACCGCGCTGCCGACCATGAACCCGGGCACGTCGGACAGGAACAGCAGCGGCACGTTGAACGCGTCGCAGAGCTGCACGAACCGGGTCGCCTTGTCGGCCGAGTCGACGAAGAGCACCCCGCCCTTGAACATCGAGTTGTTACCGACCACGCCGACGACCTGGCCGTCCAGCCGGCCGAAGCCGATGGTCAGCTCCTTGGCCCAGAGCGCCTGGATCTCGAAGAAGGAACCGTCGTCGAGCAGCCCCCGGACGTACCGGCGCATGTCGAACGCCTGCCGCTCGCTGGCCGGGACGAGCGCGGCCAGGTCGGCCCGCTCCGGCGCGGGCACCGCCTCGGCGGCCGGCGGCTGCTGCGTCCAGTTCGCCGGCAGGTACGACAGGTAGCGCCGGACCACGTCGAGCGCGTCCGCCTCCGTCTTGCAGAGGAAGTGCCCGACGCCCGACTCGGCGCAGTGCACCTTGGCGCCGCCCATCGCCTCCAGGGTGGTCTTCTCCCCGGTGACCATCTCGACCATCCGGTCGGAGCCGAGGTACATGCTGGCGTTGCCGTCCACCATCGCCACCACGTCGCAGAACGCCGGGATGTACGCCCCGCCGGCCGCGCTCGGCCCGAACAGGGCGCACACCTGCGGAATCGAGCCGGAGGCGCGGACCTGGTTCCAGAAGATCTTCCCGGCGCCGCGCCGGCCCGGGAACAGGTCCACCTGGTCGGTGATCCGGGCACCGGCCGAGTCGACCAGGTAGACCATCGGCACCCCGGTCGAGTACGCCCGCTCGATGATCCGGATGATCTTCTCGACGGTACGCGCGCCCCAGCTCCCGGCCTTGACCGTGGAGTCGTTGGCCATCAGGCAGACCTGCCGGCCGTCGATGGTGGCGGTGCCGGTGACCACGCCGTCGGCGGGCAGGCCCTCGGCCAGCGCGTTGGCATACAGCCCGTCCTCGACGAAGGAGCCCTCGTCGACCAGGAGCGCCACCCGCTCGCGGGCGAAGAGCTTTCCCTTGGCGACGTTCGCCGCGTGGTACTTGTCCGCACCGCCGGCCCGGGCGCGCTTGCGCAGTTGCTCCAGTGCCTCACCGTCGAGCGTCACGCCGACTCCCTCGCCGCCTGACCGGCCGCGCGACCCGTGAGAATGCGCAGCAAGTGACCTGAACGATCGTTAGGCTAACGCATCCCCCCTCCCCCCTCCAACACCCCGCCCCACCCCCGCCCTATCGAGGTGTTGATCAAGAGGGTTACGTCGGGCTGAGCGAAAGTCCTGACGCAAACCTCTTGATCAACGAGGTCCATTCGGGGTGGGTGGGGTTAGGTGGGGAGGGGAGTTAGGCGGGTGCGGGGGCCGGCGCGGAGGACGCCGGAGGGGAGCTTCTTGCCGAGCAGGTGTTCGGCAAGTTCGGCGGCCTCGATCAGGGCGTCCAGGTCGATGCCCGTGTCGATGCCCATGTCGTGCAGCATGTGCACCGCCTCCTCGGTGGCCAGGTTGCCGCTGGCCCCCGGGGCGTACGGGCAGCCGCCGAGGCCGCCGACGCTGGCGTCGAACTCGGTGATCCCGAGCTCCAGCGCGGTCAGCAGGTTCGCCAGTGCCGTGCCCCGGGTGTTGTGGAAGTGCAGCAGCACCGGGACGTGGGCGTTGCGGTCGCGTACCGCGGTCAGCAGCTCGCGGACCCGGCGCGGCGTGCCCATGCCCGTGGTGTCGCCGAACGCGACCCGGTCCGCGCCGTCGCGGACCACCCGGTCGACGATGCCGGCGACCCGTCGGGGGGCCACGTCCCCCTCGTACGGGCAGCCGAAGCTGGTCGCCACGATCACTTCGGCGGTCGCCCCGGCCCCGTGCAGCAGGTCGATCAGCTCCGCGATGTCGTCGAGCGACTCGTCGGTGGACCGGTTGACGTTGCGCCGGTTGTGCGTGTCGCTGGCCGAGACCACCACCTCGATCTCGGTGAACCCGGCCGCGAGGGCGCGCTGCGCGCCCCGGGTGTTCGGCACCAGCGCCGAGTAGCGCACCCCGTCGACCCTCGCGGCCCGCTGCCACACCTCGTCCGCGTCGGCCATCTGCGGGATGGCCTTCGGGTGCACGAACGACACCGCCTCGATCCGGCGGACGCCGGTACGGGAGAGCGCGTCGATCAGCCGCACCTTGGCCCCGGTCGGGACCGGCTCCTCGTTCTGGAGCCCGTCGCGCGGCCCGACCTCGCGGATCGACACGGCTGCGGGCATCTGACTCATGGTCACCTCGCTGTGACGTCGGGTCGCCCGGACGCCGTCGCCCGGACGCCCCTCGTAGGGGCGGCAGACGGGCGACGCCGGACGACCGGTGGTCCCTCCAGGGAACCAGAACGTCGGGAGCGGACGCCAGACCGGCCCCCGGCCGGGTAAACGCGGAAGCGCGGCGAACCGCGCCGGACGGGAGACGCGCGCCGGGGCGAGCCGAGCCGCCTAGCAGCATTCCCAGTCGATGGCCGGACGCGCTGTGCGGCGCCCGCCCCGCCCGGGTGGCCCGTCCGGCCGACCCCGGGGGCCACGTTCGCCGGAACGGGGGACCGGACGGCCAGAATCCCCCCGGCGCATCGATCGGCCGCGCCCCGGATCGTTACGTTGGGCACGCCCCGACTCGCGACGGTGGGTTGGGGCGGCGAGGCGGCCGGCCGTCGGCCCGCCCCTCGCCACCCCCTCCGGGATCAGGGCTGCGACGGTCCTTCCAAGAGCTCCGCAGCACCCCGGAGCATGGCCGAGAGGGCGCCGGCGCACGCGACGGCGTCCTCTCGGCCCAGAAGCACGGCCATGGCGACCCCGCCCTCCGCGCCCAGCGACATGGATCGCAGCCACCGGACCACCCGCCGACGGTCGACGGGCCACCCGGCGCCGCCAATCGGTCTTCCTCTTGTCATTTCATCCATCCAGAGACGCAAGATGCACCGATGGAATTTCCACCGGTCGAATACGCACGTTCCGATAACTGCCGAACCGGCGGATCGCCGCCGCACCGGTCACGCGACGGGAACAACGACGCGGTCCGGACGGGGTACGCGCGGTTCTGGCCGGGTAGCCGCGGGCCAGGGCGGCCAAAGTAGATGATCGGCGCCGAATGACCGCAGCCCAGTAGCCGTACGGAATCGGAAAGCGGTCGGCCGCGTGGAATCAGACCGTCCTACCCGGACAGGCACCCGGCCAAAAACTGACCGTGGGCGCAGGAAAAGCGGGCCCGCCGTTGATCAGAGGGGGTACAAATACGGTTCCGAGTCATGTAGCTCTTGGAAGGACCGACATGACCCCGCACAACACCACGCCGTCCCCGGCGGGAGGGCAGCATCAGCGGCACCGACTCGTCGCCCGCGCACGACTGGCCGCAGGCTACGAGTCCCGGTACGGCTCGGCGGCGGTCTCCGCGTACGGGCTGGCGGTCCGCGACGTCGTCGAGGGCTGCCCGGAGATCGGACCGATCGACACGTGGAGCAAACTGTCCGAACGGATCTGCCGGGACCGGCCCGGACGGAACCGGGACGCCCTGCGCAAGCGGCTCTCCCGGCACTTCACCACGGAGACCAAGGGCCCGCCGTGGCCGACGGTGGTCCTGGTCGTGGAGTACACGGTGCCGAGGGCCGACCGCGACGCGACGCTGGACCGCCTCGGGCGGCTCTACGAGGCGGCCCGGGAGGAGAGGCCGCCGTCGCGGGGCCGCGAGCCGGCCGGACCGGTCCACCCCCACGCCGGCGCCCACCCGAACGACGGCGACGGCAGTGGCGGCAACGGTGGCGGCGGCGGCGAGGACGGGCTGCGGCGGGAGAACGCCTCGCTGCGCCGGAGGCTGGCCGCCAGCCAGGCCGAGAACGACCTGCTGCGCGCGGCCCTTCGCGCGCCGGCCCGGCCGGCGGTGCGGGGACACTCGCGACACCGGCCGCTCGGCGGCGAGCCCCGCCCGGAGGACGTGCCGCGACAGCGGGAGTCCTCGGCCCCGGGCGGGACGCCGCGCGGAGGCTGGAACCCCGGGCGCTTCCCCGCCGGGCCGGCCCCGACCAACGAGGCGCCCGCCGGGCGGCACCGGTCACCCCGGGTCGACCCGGTCTGGCTCACCGTCGGCCCCGCCCCAACCCCGCTCCCGTAACGCCGTCGGGGACGTCCGGACAGAGGTGATCAAGAGGTTTGCGTCGGCGCAGGACGAAACCCCGACGCAAACCTCTTGATCAACGCGGGTGGGCGGGCGGGTTGGGTGGGGCGGGTTAGCGCATGCGGGGGACGATGCCGGTGTCGTAGTCGCCGGAGAGGAATTCCTCGTTCTCCAGTAGCTCCGCGTGGAACGGGAGGTTGCATTTCGGGCCGGCGATCTCGAAGGCCGCCACCGCCGCCCGGGCCCGCTCTACAGCCTCTGCCCGGTCGCTGCCGCTGACGATGAGCTTGGCCATCAGGCTGTCGTAGAACGGGGTCACCGTGTTGCCGGCGACGTAGCCGGAATCGACCCGGACACCCTCGCCCGTCGGCTCGTTCCAGGTCTTGATCGCGCCCGGGCCGGGCAGGAACCGCTTCGGGTCCTCGGCGTTGATCCGCAGCTCGATGGCGTGCCCGCGCGGGGCGAGCGCGTCCGGGTCGAACGTCGGAGCCAGGCCGGATGCCACCCGGAGCTGCTCCTCGACCAGGTCGACGCCGTAGACGTACTCGGTGACCGGGTGCTCCACCTGGAGCCGGGTGTTCATCTCCAGGAAGAAGAATTCTTCCGAGCCGGAGCCGGAGCCGTCGTCCGCCAGGTTCCGCTGACGGGGGACCAGCAGGCACTCGACGGTGCCCGCGTTGCGGTAGCCGACCGCCTCGCCCGCGCGCACCGCGGCGGCGAGGAAGCGCTCGCGCAGCTCCGGCGAGACCGCCGGGGACGGGGACTCCTCGACCAGCTTCTGGTTGCGCCGCTGCACCGAGCACTCCCGCTCGCCGAGCGCCACCACCCGGCCGTCGGCCAGGCCGAGGATCTGCACCTCGACGTGGCGCACCCGGGGGAAGTACCGCTCGATCAGCACCGAGCCGTCGCCGAACATCCGCTCGGCGAACGCGCGCACCTTGTCGTACTCGATGCGCAGCGCGGCCTCGTCGGTGGCCACGCCCATGCCCATGCCGCCGCCGCCGGCCGCCGCCTTGACCATCACCGGGTAACCGATCTCGGTGGCGGCGGCGACCGCCGCGTCCAGGTCGGCCGCCGGGTCGGTGGTGCCCGGCGCGACCGGGACCCCGGCCGCCGCCATCAGGTTCCGGGCGTTGATCTTGTCGCCCATCGCGGTGATCGCGTCCGCGCCGGGCCCGACCCAGACCAGCCCGCTGGCCTCGACGGTACGGGCGAACTCGGCGTTCTCGGACAGGAAGCCGTAGCCGGGGTGGATCGCCTGCGCGCCGGTCGACTTGGCGGCGGCGAGGATCGCCTCGACGTTGCGGTAGCTCTGGGCCGGATTGGCCGGGCCGACACAGACCGCCTCGTCGGCCTCGGTGACGAACGGCAGGCCGGCGTCCGCCTCCGAGTACACCGCGATCGCGCGGATCCCGAGCCGCTTCGCGGTACGGATGATCCGGCGGGCGATCTCGCCCCGGTTGGCGACCAGCAGCGACTCGATCATGTTCTCCTCCAGCGTCCAAAGGGTGGGACGGTGCAAGGGAACCATGGGTGGGCCGGTACGCACGAGTCAAGCGCCGCAGGTCCGGGTCCGGAGCAGGCCGGCCCAGGACGGACCGGCGACGACAGGTGGCGGCGTGACCCGGGCGGGCTCAGGCGGCCGTCTCGGCCAGCAGGGCGGCCAGGGTGGCGGCGCGCAGCAGGGCGGCCCGGCGCCGCCGGTCCACCTCACCGCCGAGGAACGGCGTCGAGTTCATCAGGCCGAACGCGGCGTGCGCCAGGACCCGCGCCTCGCTGGCCGGCAACCCCGGGTGCAGCGCGGTCAGCACGGTCACCCACTCCTCGACGTACATCCGCTGGAGCCGGCGGATGCGGCGACGCGGCTCGTCCGGCAGCCGGTCCAGCTCGTGCAGGTGCAGCGCGATCACGGCCGGATTGGCCAGCGCGAACTCGACGTGGAAGTCGATCAGCGACTCCAGCGTTCCGCGCGGGTCGTCCGGGTGGCCGGCGGCCCGCTCCCGCCCGCCGTCGAGCAGCCCCTCGCTGACCGGGACCAGCGCGGCGACCAGCATCGCCTCCTTGCCGGCGAAGTGGTGGTAGAGGGCGGGGCCGGTGACGCCGGCGGCGGCGCCGATGTCGTCCATCGACACGCCGTGGTAACCCCGCGAGGCGAAGAGCCCGACCGCGATCTCCAGGATCTCGTCCCGCCGGGACCGCCGCCGACCCGTACCCGTCACGCCGCCCGCCGCCCCCCGTGCCCGCTGCTCCACACTCACCGGGCAAGCCTAGACCCGCCCCAGGACGAAGTGGGTCTCGGTTATCCGTCGGTCACATCAGCCGGGAGCCGGCCGGGCGGCTCCCGGCCCGGTCAGTCCTCCTCGTCGGCGGTCAGCCCGTGCTCCGCGCGGACCGCCGCCGCGTCGTCCGGGCGGCCCAGCTCGTCGAGCGACCCGGCCAGCAACCAGGCAGCCCGGATGGCCGGCCGGGAGCCCGGGGGCAGCCCACCCAGCACCTCGCGCAGCAGCGGCTCGGCCTCGCCGGGGCGGCCGGCGCGCATCAGCGTCTCGCCGGTGAGCAGCTCCACCCGGGCCGCCTCGCCGAATGCCTCGATCGACCGCAACCGGGCCGGGATCCCGGCCAGCCGGTCCAGCGCCTCGTCCGGTCGGCCCGCGCCGGCCAGCACCCGGGCCGCCACCTCGGCGGCCAGCGCCACCTCGTACGTCACCACCGGCGGCGGCTCCGGCTGACCGGACAGTGCGCTCGCGAGCCCGTCGCAGACCTCCACCGCGCTGACGGCCGCCGGCACGTCGCCCGCCCAGGAGAGCGCGTCCGCCTCCCGACGGCGGGCGCGTAGCTCGTCGACCGGCGCGCCGCCCAGCCGGTACGCCGTCGCCGCCTCGGCGAACCGCTGCCCGGCCAGCGCGTCCCGGTCGGCGTCGTAGAGCAGGCCACCGGCCTCCTCCAGCACCTGCGCCCGGCGCGGCAGGTTGTCCGGCCCGTCGAGGTTGCGGGCCAGCAGGTCCAGCAGGGCCAGCGCCGGTTCCAGCTCGCCCAGGTCGACGTAGATCCCGACCAGCAGGTGTCGGCAGCGGTCCGCCTCGGCCTGCGCCCCGAGCCGGTCCAGCCCGAGCACCGCCTCCTCGGCCACCTCGGCCGCCTCCGCGGGCCGCCCGGCGACCCGGTACGCGTTCGCCAGCTCCCAGCGCAGGAAGGCGTCCCCGTCGGCGCCCTGCTCCACGCAGAGGGTGACCGCCTCGGCGAAGTCCTCCACCGCCTCGGCCGCCCGCTCCGCCGCCAGCAGCGCCCGGGCCCGGAACACCCGGACCGGGAGCCGGGCGCCGGGCGGTGCGGTACGCAGCGCCTCGTCGCAGGCCGCCACCGTCTCGGCGGGGTCGTCCGCCGCCCGGGCGTACGCGAGCGCGGCGGCCGTGACCAGCTCGTCGACGCCCACCTCCCGGGCGAGCCGGCGGGCCTGCCCGGCCGCCGCCCGGAACTCCTCCGGCCGGTCCAGCTCCTCCAGCACGTGCGCGCGGTGCAGCGCAGCCCGGGCGGCCAGCCACGGATCGTCGTACTCCTCGGCGGCGGCCCGGTCGGCGGCGGCCAGCGCCTCCGCCCAGCGTCCGAGGTGCGCCAGCGCCAGGGCGAGCCGGTCGTGCGCGGCGGCCCGCTCCCGGGCGTCGCCGTGCGCGGCGAGGAAGGCGGCGGCCTCCCGGACCAGCGCCAGTCCCTCCTCGGCCTCCCCGGTCATGCAGAGCAGCACCCCGAGCCGGCCGGCCACCACCTGCACCCGGACCGGGTCGCCCAGCTCCCGGTACGCGGCCAGCGCCGCCCGGTTCGCGTCCCGCGCCGCCTCCGGGCCGGCGGTGTGGGTCAGCTCGCCCGCCCGCAGCTCCAGCCGGCGCGCCGATCTCCGGGGCGACGCCTCAGCCGCGCCGCATCGCTCGTCGTACGCCGCCAGGACGGCGGTGAGCCCCGACCGACGGTGGGTGCGCAGGCACTCGTCGGCCAGGTCGAGCAGCTCGTCGGCGGTGGCGTCGGCCGGGACGGTCGGCTCCTCGGCCGGGGGTGCCGCCGGCTGCGGGGGGCGGGCCGGGTCGGCCGGGCTGCGGCGCAGGCTGGCCGAGAGCGGCAGGTGCTCCCCGGCGGGCCCGGTGGCCAGTCGGCGGGCGATCCACTCCGACTGGTACGAGGTGCCGTTGCGGGCATCGAACCGGGCGGCCAGCGCCGTCGCCGTGTCGGTCAGCTCGACGGCCAGAGCGGCGGCCGACACCTCGCCCGCCGGCCGGTCCCCGGCCGCCCGCCGGTGCAGCGTGACGTCCCCGGCCCCGGCGGCCCGACGCAGCGCGGCGGCGGCGGTGGCCGCGAAGTGCATCGCGGCGGCCGGGGTGGGCGCCCGGTCCAGCCAGTCCAGGTGCCGCTCGACGATCTCGACGGCCCGGGCCTCGTTGCCGGTCAGCGTGCAGAACTCGACGTGGTCCCCGATGTCCCACAGGTCCGACAGGTTGCCCCGCAGCCGCCGGTACGCCTCCCGGTGCGCGTTCCGGGCCGCGTCGCCCCGCCCCGTGCGCAGGTACGGCACGAGCAGCGCGGTGAGGATCGCCTGCGGCTGCTCCGTACAGGTCAGCCGACCGGCGAGGACCGGCTCGGCCAGCGCCACCGCCTCGTCGTGCCGGCCGACGTGGGCGAGGTGGGCGACCTGGGTGGTGGGGTCGCAGCCGGCGCAGTCGGACAGCTCGTCGCGCGGGGCGGTCAGCCACTCCCGGTACCACCGCTCGGCGGCCCCGGCGTCGCCCACGTGGTCGGCGACCAGGTAGCGGTGCTTGTGCACGGCCTGGAGGCTGTGCCCGGCGTCCCGGTACCGGCGCTCCATGTCGTCGAGCACCGCGTACGTGCGGTCCAGCGGCAGCTCGGGGAACTTCAGCATGGCGTTGACCATGTACTTGAAGTGCCAGAGGAGCTGGTGGGCGTAGCCCTGGTGGTACGGCTGCGGGTCCCGGTCGAACTCGGCCAGGCACCAGGAGAAGGTGACGAAGGACTTGGCCGGTTCACCGCCGTAGACGTACCCGGTGGTGGCCTGCATCCGGGCGGCGAACGCCAGGTGCCGGTCGTCGCCGGTGTCGGCCCGGCGCAGCAACTGTTCCAGGGCGGCCGTCCGCCCGGCCCCGTACGGCATACCGGTGGTCTCGTGCAGCATCCGCCACAGGTCGTCCTCGCTCATCGCGGCCTCACTCCCGTCCCGGTACGGCCCGGCCGAGCAGGCCGAGGAAGGAACTGTTCAGCAACGCGGCGTCGGCCGCGCGGATGGGATGGTGCCCGAGCAGCAGGGCCTGTCCGTACAGCGCCTCGACGGCGAGCCCGACCAGCTCCGGGTCGTCGAGGGTGGTGACCCGGCGGACCAGCGGGTTGCGGTGGTTGAGCACGAGCTGCGGGCGGTCCGGCGGGGCGGACGCGGCGAGCGCGTCGAGCACCCCGCCCCACAGCTCGTCGGCCCGGTCCCGGGTCGCGGCGAGCTGGTCGTTGAACGCCGCCGACCGGCTGACCAGGTAGAGCGCCGGCAGCGACACCGGGTCGTACGCCCGCACCACCACCTCGCAGCCGAGCCGCTCCAGGGCCCGCTGCGCCCCGGCGAGGAACGGCCGCAGGGCCAGCTCCACCTGCGGGTCGAGGGCGTCGAAGCGGGTGGTCAGGTCGCTGGGCTCCAGCCGCTCGATGAGCACCGACCGGTCCACCGCCGGCAGCCGCTCGATCAGCTCGGTGTCGTACGTGTAGCCGGCGTTGACCACGGCCAGGTCCTGCGCGGCGGCGACCGCGGCGAGCTGGCGGAACTCGTCCAGGCTGGCGGCGTACCGGATCAGGCCGTGCCGCTGGCGGAACTCCGCCAGGGTGAGCGTGCCGACGTTGGTGTCCATCGGCCACCACTGGTCGACCAGGCGGAGCATCTCGTCGTCGTGCAGGGCGAGCGCCTTGACCCCGAGGTGGTGCACCTGGAGGAACTCGGCGAGCCGGCGCGGATCGTGCCGGGCCAGCCGGACCAGCCAGCCGCGCACCTGCTCGCCGAGCGCCTCCCGGGTCGCGGTCAGCAGGGTGTCCTCGTAGAGGGCCTCGCGGCTGGCGGTGGGGCGCAGCTCGCTGGCGTCCACCACGCAGTGGGCGAAGAACGCCCAGTCGGGCAGCAGCCCGTCGGCGTGCTCGGTGAGCAGCATCCGCTTCAGGTACACCCGGTGGCCGGCGCGGGCGGCCGGGTTCACCGGGGTGGGCAGGACGAACGCGACGCCGGTCAGCCCGGCCTCCGGCACCGACAGCGGCACCACGTCGAACGGGTCGACGCCGAGGAGCTGCCGGGCGTACCGGAGCAGGGCCGGGCGGTCGACGGGCGCGCCGGGTGCGGTCGGCCAGGGCGGGTCCCCGGCGGTGGTGACCACGTTGCCGACCCGGACGGTGACCGGCAGCAGCGAGCCGTAGAGCCGGGCCAGGTCGGTGACCGTCGCGGTGCCGAACCACTGGTCGGCGTCGCGGCGCGGCACCAGGGTCACGGTCGTCCCCGGCTCGGCCCGCCGCTGCCCGGCCGGGGCGGTCGCCACGGCGTACCGGCCGTCGGCGTACCCGGTCCAGAGCACGGTCGGCTGGTCGGCGTGCCGGGTGACCACCCGGATCTCGTCGGCGACCAGGAAGCAGGAGAGCAGCCCGATGCCGAACTGGCCGAGGAACTCGTGCCGGGAGAAGCCCAGCTCGTCCCGCTTCGAGCTGCGGCCGATGGTGGCCAGCAGCTCGTGCACCTGCGCCTCGGTGAGCCCGATGCCGGTGTCGTGCACCCGCAGCGTGCCGTCGCCGGTCAGCTCGGGCGGCTCGATCCGGACCAGCGCCGGGGCGTCGGGCTCCGTGGCCCGGCGCGCGGTGATCGCGTCCACCGCGTTCTGCAGAAGCTCACGGACGTAGACCCGTGGGCTGCCGTAGAGATGATGACTGAGCAGGTCGACCACGCCTCGGAGGTCGACCTGGAAGGTGCGGTCCACGCCTGCTGCTCCCCGGTCCGGTGCCGGCGCTCACCGTACCGGTGACCACCAACGGCCGGCTGCCCCCGTCCGCCGTGGCTCGGCCCTCGACCAGGTGGAGCCCGCAGAGCCGGCCGGATGACCTACCACCCACCCCACCCAGCGCCGAACCCCGGACAGCCGACCGGACGACCCCTAGCCTGGAGGCCGGGGGCGAGAGGCAGGCCCGGAGGCGGCCGGGGAGCGGGGCCGGCAGGCTGGCGGACGGAGGGCCACGTGGTCGACGACGGAGCGGGTGGGCGTCCGCTGCTGCTGGCAGCGGTCCTGCTCGGCGGGGCCGGCATCTTCGACGTGCTGGGCGGCGTCGGCGAGCTGACCGGCGACCCGTACGTCTCGATCGAGGGCGGCGGGATGTACCACTACGACATCACCGGCTGGGCGTGGCTGCACCTCGCGGCCGGGGCACTGGCGGCGGGGGCCGGCGTGCTCGTCCCGCTGGACCGGCGCTGGTCCGCCCGCCTCGCCCTGGTCGCCGTCGCCGCCCTCGTCGCATCGCACCTGCTGGTCCTGACATACCACCCGATCCAGACGGTGATCGTGATCGGGCTGGCCCTGGCCGCGGCCCGGCTGGTGCTGCGGCACCCGCGCCGGTCCGCAAGCTGACCATTTGGCCCTCGGCCGCAACCGGCGGATCACCGGCCCGGCAGGCAGACCTTGCCGGTGAAGGCCGGGTCCGGCTCCCGGTTCCCCCACCAGGCGGGGTTGGCCGAGATCGCCAGCGGCGGCGCCTGCCAGCCGGCACCGAGCTGCTGGACCAGCGGGTACTCGCGCCGGGTTCGGTGGATCGGCTCCCCGACGAGGAAGTTGACCAGGCGGTCCTGGACCAGCGACCGGTTCAGCAGACCCCCGTGCACGCCGGGTAGCTGGAACACCGGAATCCGGGTGTACTCCCCGGGCGGGGCCTCGGCGGCCGTGGTGGTGGGCAGGAACGCGACGATCCGGACGCCGGGCACCGGGCACATGAGGTGGTTGCGGTAGAATGGCGCGTCGTCGAGCAGCGACCGGATGAAGGGCTGATCTGGGCCGTCGCCCGGCCCGGTGGCGAGGCTGACCAGCCCGAAGATGGCTCGAAGCTGGAATCCGGTGACAACGCCGTACCCGTGGCGCTCGCCGGCAGGCGGGTAGTACGCCCGGCCGGCGTTGATCAGCGGGCTGAACATCACCAGCGTGTCGACCACCGGATGGGGCCGCCGGGCGAGGTAGGTGCGGGCCACGAGCGCGCCCTCGCTCTCGCCGATCAGCGCGATCCGCCGGCCGGTACGGCGGTGCAGGCGGTCCACCTGCTCCTCGAGCAGCCCGACGCTCTCCGTCACCGAGATGGTCGTGTCCTGTGCGCCGTACGGCAGGGGCTTCCCGTCGGGGCCCAGCCCCCGGTAGGAGAACATCTCCACCCTCGGGTCGGACGGCTGCTCGCCCCCGTAGTCGGAGGCGTAGCCGGCAAGGATGATCACTGCCTGGGGCACCTCGGGCGGCAGAGGCCGGCCGAGCACCACGCTCTCGATCCGCTGCTGGCCGCCGGGCACCACCTCCACCAACCACGGGATCAGCAGCGGCACGGCGAGCGCCAGCAGGGCCACGAGCGGCGTCACCGGCACCCGGGCCCACCGCACCCGGGGCGCGAGGAGAGCCGCCCGCACCGTCCGGTTCCACAGCAGCCCGTTCGCCACGCCCGCCGCGGTCGCCACCGGCACCGTCCACCAACGCGGCACGCTCCACGCCAGCGCGCCGGCCACCGTGAGCACCACGAAGTTCAGCAGCGACCAGCCCACCAGGGCGGTCGAGGGCAGCCCTCGCCACCACGGACCGACCACGGCGGTCCGTTGCAGGAACGGCGCGAGCAGGAACATCGGCAGCAGGGACGCGAGCAGCACCCAGGACAGCGCCACCACGGACGCGGCCACCGAGACCACCGCCCACGGCGCGACGAGGACCGTGATCACCATGGCGAGACCGACGTTGCGCCGCAGCAACCAGCGCACCGGCGGGCGCCGCACCCCAACCGGCCAGGCCAGCACCACCAGCCCGGTGGTGTACACCCCCCGGCTCAGCACCACGAGGCACAGCCAGAACAGGAACGCGGGCCAGGAGTCGTGGTAGACGAACAGCCACCTCAGGTCGTGGTACGTGTCGTACGGCCAGACGGAGGTGTTCTGGGGCGCGAGCCCTTCGGCGGCCACGAAGTTCATCGAGACGAGGACGATGGCCTCGATCGTCGGGGGCAGGGCGGCCATCACCAGCAGCCCGACGGACCTCCGGTCCAGGGTCAGCACTCCGCCTCCTCGCCGCCGCCCGTCTGCTCTCCCCTCGCAGACTCCACCGGATGCGGGCCCGATGTCGGGGCATCCGGCACATTGGCCGCCCACAGGGCCGGACGCGGCCACGACCCGGCCGTCGCAGCCGAGGCGTCAGCACGACACCGGATGTCGGCACGACACCCGTGCCGGCCGGATCCGGCACCGGACTGCCCAACCATTTCCGGGTCGCCGAGCGTCTGCCTGGTGACGGGCGCGGGCGCCCCGGCCGGGGAGGAGGGACGCATGGGACCGACGACGGCTGATGACAACCGGGCCAGCTACGTGGCCTTCGTCGAGTCCCACCAGCTCCGGCTGCTCCGCTCGGCGTACCTGATCTGCGGGAATCAGCACCAGGCCGAGGACCTCCTCCAGGATGCGCTGCTCAAGCTCGCCCTGCGCTGGCCATCGGTGCGGGAGGGCGATCCGGCCGCGTACGTCCGGGCCATCCTCTACCGCGACGCCGTGTCGTGGTGGCGGCGCCGCCGCCGGGAACGGCTCAGCGAGTACCCGCCCGAGCAGCTGACCCGCGACCGCGACGGGGCGCTGCGGCTCGCGCTGCACGACGCGCTGGGACGATTGCCGCCACGCCAGCGGGCCGTCCTCGTGCTGCGCTACTTCGAGGACCTGACCGAGACGAGCACCGCCGAGGTGCTCGGCGTCACCGTCGGCACCGTCAAGAGCCAGTGCCATGCGGGCCTGCGCCGGTTACGCGAGGTGGCTCCGGAACTCGGCCGGGACGACGACCTGGACAACGGATTGGCGGTGAACCCGTGAACGAACAGGAGTTGCGCCGCCTGTTGACCGTCGCCGCCGAGGACGTGCGGCCGACCCGCCCGGCGGTGCACGCATGGCAACGGGCCGGCCGGACCCGGCGCACCCGGCGCGCCGTCGGCGCCGTCGCCCTGGCCGTCGTCCTGGTCACCAGCGGGACGCTGCTGGCCCTGCGGCCCTCCGTCCAGCCGGCACCGGCGGCTTCCGTGTCCCCCGGTCCGGACACCGCACCGGTCCGACGGATGCCGGCCGACCTGACCTACCCGGGCGACCCGCTCGGCCGGATCGGTGACCCGGCCACCCTGTCGCTCTCCAGCAGCCCGGTACGCCGGGCGCTGGCGCTCTACCAGCCGGTCAACGCGGACACCGGCGCCGAGGGGCGGATCCGGGTGCTCGGCGACGACGGCCTGGTACGCACCCTCGACGTGGTCACCCCGGCCCGGACCCGGGACGCCGCTGGCAACGAGGCGGTGCCGCTCAAGACCGGGAGCCTCTCCCCGGACGGCCGGTTCGCGGCGTTCGCGCAGACCGGCGCGGTGCTGGTGGTCGACCTGACCACCGCCGCCGTCCGGCAACTGCCGCTCGCCGGCTACCTGGAGCACGTGGCCTGGTCGGACGGCCGGCTGCTGGTCGGCGACGAGAGGAACACCTACCTGGTCGATCCCGGTTCCGGCAAGGCCGACAGGATCGCCGTCTCGCCCTGGGACCTGGTGACCCCGGATCCCGCCGTCGCGACGGGGACGCTCATCGAGGTCGGCGGCGTCCGGGACCAGCTTTCCCTGCGCAGCAGGTCGATGCCGGACGGCACGGTACGAACGCAGCACCCGGTCCGCAGCGCGGAGGCCGTGCGCCCGTACCAGGTCATCGAGTTCTACGGCCGTGGCTGGCAGCAGGGCGAACTGGTGGCCCGGTCCGGATGGATCACCGACGGTCGCGAGGAGGGAGCCGAGGGGGTGGCCGTGCTGGACAGCCGGACGGGCATGGTGACCCACCTGCTCAGCCTGGGCCGGGACCGGTGGAAGGGCTGCTGTGAGGTGCAGGGCTGGGAACCGGACGGGGACGTGGTGCTCCGGGTGCAGCCCGGCGGGCTGGTCCGCTGGCGGCCCCGCACCGGCGAGGTGACCGGGGTGGTCCGGGAGTTGGCCGGGGTCGTCTCGCTGGCCGGCTGAGAACCGCCCGTCCCGCGCGCCACGGCAGCGGCGCGCGGGACGGCGACGGGAGGTCAGCCGGCGAGGCCGCCCGGCTGGTCGCCCCTCACGACGGGGGCCCGGACCAGGTTGCCCCACTCGGTCCACGAGCCGTCGTAGTTGCGCACCTGCGGGTACCCGAGCAGGTGGCGCAGCACGAACCAGGTGTGGCTGGACCGTTCCCCGATCCGGCAGTACGCCACCACGTCGTCGGCCGGGCTCAACCCGAGCTGGTCGCGATAGATGGCGCGCAGTTCGTCGGCGGACCGGAAGGTCCCGTCGTCGTTCGCGGCGGACTTCCAGGGCTTGTTCACCGCGCCCGGGATGTGCCCGCCGCGCAGCGCGCCCTCCTGCGGGTAGTCCGGCATGTGCAGCATCTCGCCGGTGTACTCGCCCGGCGAGCGGACGTCGACCAGCGGCCGGCCGGCGGCCACATGCGCCATCACCTGCTCCCGGTACGCCCGGATCGGCGCGTCGTCGCGCAGCGGCACCGGATACTCGGCGCGGGGCCGGGTCACCCTGTCCCGGGTCAGCTCGCGCCCCTCGGCGGCCCACTTCTGCCGGCCGCCGTCGAGCAGCCGCACGTCGGCGTGCCCGAAGAGGGAGAAGACCCAGAGCGCGTACGCGGCCCACCAGTTGAAGTTGTCGCCGTAGAAGACGACGGTGTCGTCGCGGCCGATGCCCTTGGCGGCACACAGCTCGGCGAAGCTCCTGGCGTCCAGGTAGTCCCGGGTCACCTGGTCGTTCAGCTCGGTGTGCCAGTCGACCTTCACGGCACCCGGGATGTGCCCGGTGTCGTAGAGCAGCACGTCCTCGTCGGACTCGACCACCACCAGCCCCTCGTCGCCCAGGTGCTCGGCCAACCACTCGGTGGTGACCAGCCGCTGCGGGTCGGCGTACGACTGGAGGCGGGGGTTCGGATCACTCGACACAGGCATGAGCCCCAAGTTACGCCGGGTTCCCGTCCGTCCGCCCGGCATCGGCGCGGCGGTACACCAGCCGGCCGGCCACCACCGTGGCGAGGCAGCTCCCGTCGTCTGCGAAGACGGCCAGGTCGGCGCGTTCGCCGACGTCCAGCGCCAGCGTCCGTACCCGGTCGAGGACCGCGACGTCGCCACGGATCGCCGCCGTCCGCAGCTCCGGGTCCGTGAGGTGTGCGGCCGGCACCGCCGCCGCCCCGGCCCGGAACAGGGCGTGCACCCGCTCGCGCGGGGTGGGGGCGGCCGGCAGCGGCGCGTCGTGCACCAGCGCCGGCCCGAGGGTCCCGGCCCACCGCCGCACCCGCACCCCCGGGTACGCCGCCAGCAGCTCGGCCAGCGGTGCGACCGCCCCGATCCGGTGCCCGGTCACCAGCACGGCGTGGCCGGGCACCGGTCGGTCGTCGAGGGTACGGCGCAGCAGCGGCGCGGCGTGCAGGGTGGACATGTCAGTCGGTGACGGGCCCGAGTTGGGGGCGCTTCGCGGTGACCGTGTCGCCGGACGACCGGCCGGTCAGCCGACGCTTGATCCACGGGGCCAGGTGCTGCCCGGCCCAGCGCAGGTCGGCGGCGCGGGCGGCCAGCCAGGGCGTCGGCGCCGGGTGCGGCGGGACCAGCAGCCAGTCCTCGTCGCAGCCGACACCGAGCGCGGTGAGCACCTGCCCGGCGACCCGCCGGTGCCCGGCCGGGGACAGGTGCAGCCGGTCGGTGCTCCACAGCATCGGATTGAGGAAGGTGTCGTCGGCGTACAGGTCGACCAGGATCGCGCCGTGCCGCTGCGCGGTCTCGCCGACGGCACGGTTGAGCAGCTCGACCCGGGGGGCGACCAGCCGCTGCCCGGGCAGCCGGGCCATCACGTCGGCGAACCGGAACAGCACCACGTCCGCGCCGCCGGAGCGCAGCCGCCCCACCACGTCGTCGAAGCGCTCCACCAGGGCGTTCGGGTCGAAGGTACGGCGCAACACGTCGTTGCCGCCGGCGGCGAAGCTGATCAGGTCGGGCTTCATCGCCAGCGCGGCGGGCACCTGCTCGGCCACGACGTTGGGGAAGAGCCGACCCCGGATGGCCAGGTTCGCATACCGGAAGTCGGGGCCGGCCCCGGCGGCGAGCCGGGTGGCCACCAGATCCGCCCAGCCGCGGTAGGTGCCGTCCGGGTACGCGTCGTCCATGCCCTCGGTGAAGCTGTCCCCCACCGCCACGAAGCTGCGCCAGCGCACCGCACCCTCCCACGTGTGTCCTCGGATCGCCCTGCGCCGATCAGTCTGGCACCGCCGGCGGGGCCCGACACACCGGACCCGGGGCCGACGTGTCCCATCTCCCAGGGCTGGATCACCGATGGCCCGTCGGAGGGTCGACCGCCCCTCTCCGGTACGGCCCCCAAGCGACGAAGCGCTCGAACAGCTCCCGTGGCGTCGGGCCGTCGTGCGGGTTCAACCGGAACAGGCACCACCCGGTTGACGGTCGCGTGTCTCTTCCGAGCGAGCGTGGCCGGCGTGACTGATGAATCGCCCACCGCCTGAATTGGATCGCCTTCTCTCCCGCGCCGGTCGTACGCTGCGTTGATGCTGCTGCGCACGTCGACCCTGCTGCTCCGGACCCTGCGCGAGGATCCGGCGGACGCGGAGGTGCCGAGCCACCGGCTCCTGCTGCGCGCCGGCTACGTCCGCCGCGCCGCCCCGGGCGGCTACACCTGGCTGCCGCTGGGCAAGCTGGTGCTCGACCGGGTGACCGAGGTGGTCCGGCGGGAGATGACCGCGATCGGCGACCAGGAGGTGCACTTCCCGGCGCTGCTGCCGGCCGAGCCCTACCGCACCAGCGGACGGTGGACGGAGTACGGCGACGACATCTTCACCCTGGCCGACCGGAGGGGCGCCGAGCACCTGCTCGCCCCGACCCACGAGGAACTGGCCGCGCTGCTGGTGAAGGACCTGTTCACCTCGTACCGGGACTTCCCGGTGACGCTGTTCCAGATTCAGACGAAGTTCCGCGACGAGGCGCGCCCCCGGGCCGGGCTGTTGCGCGGGCGCGAGTTCCTGATGAAGGACGCGTACTCGTTCGACCTGGACGACGTGGGCCTCCGGGCGGCGTACGAGCGGCACCGCGCGGCGTACCGGCGGATCTTCGACCGGCTGGGGCTCGACCACACGGTGGTGCACGCGACGTCGGGGGCGATGGGCGGGTCGGCGTCGGAGGAGTTCCTGGCCGCCACGCCGGTGGGCGAGGACACCTTCGTCGGCTGCACAGCCTGCGACCACGCCGCCAACACCGAGGCGGTCGTCACCCGGGCCCCGGCCGGCGGCGACCCCGACGCGCAGCCGGCGGCGGCCGTGCACGACACCCCGGAGACCCCGACGATCGCCGCGCTGGTCGAGCTGGCCAACGCCCGCCGCCTCGCCGGTCGCACCGACTGGACGGCCGCAGACACCCTGAAGAACGTCGTGCTGACCGTCCGCCGGCCGGGCGCGGACGAGGCCGAGCTGCTGGTGGTCGGGCTGCCCGGCGACCGCGAGGTGGACCTGAGGCGGGTCGGGGCGGCGCTCGCCCCGGCCACCGTGGCGGTCTTCGACGGCTGGGCCGACCACCCGGAGCTGGTGCGCGGGTACATCGGCCCGCAACTGCTCGGCAAGCTGGGGATCCGGTACCTGGTCGACCCCCGGGTGGTCGCCGGCACCGCCTGGCTGACCGGTGCGAACGAGCCGAACCGGCACGCCACCGACGTGGTGTGCGGGCGGGACTTCATCCCGGACGGCACGATCGAGGCGGCCGAGGTGCTCCCGGGCGACCCGTGCCCGGCCTGCGACGCCGGCACCCTGACGATGCGGCGCGGGATCGAGGTCGGGCACATCTTCCAGCTCGGCCGGCGGTACACCGACGCGTTCGCCGTCGACGTGCTCGGCCCGGCCGGCAAGCCGGTCCGCCCCACCATGGGCTGCTACGGGATCGGGGTGTCCCGGGCGGTCGCCGCGATCGCCGAACAGCACCACGACGCGCGGGGGCTGGTCTGGCCGGCGGCGGTCGCACCGTGCGACGTACACCTGGTGGCGGCGGGGAAGGGGCCGCAGCTCGACGCGGCGCTCGACCTCGGCGAGCGGCTGGCCGCCGCGGGCCTGCGGGTGCTGGTCGACGACCGCACCCACGTCTCGGCCGGGGTGAAGTTCACCGACGCCGAGCTGATCGGCATCCCGCGCGCCGTCGTGGTCGGCCGCCGCCTCGCCGACGGGTACGTCGAGCTGCGCGACCGGGCCACCGGCGCGCGGACCGAGCTGCCGGTGGACGGACTCGTCGACCGGCTGCGGGACGAGGTGCCACGCATTCGGGGCGACAAGGTGTGACGACGGCCGAACTGGGTACCGGTTTCCGAATCGGCACAGGTGCGCATTCGGAGGCTTTCATGACCGGTTACCGGGTCAGCGACGTGATGACCAAGCAGGTGGTCTACCTGTCCGCGGAGACCACCCTGGACGAGGCGGCCAGGGTGATGAAGGAGTCGGACATCGGCGACGTGGTGGTCACCGACGGCGCCAGCCTCGCCGGCATGCTGACCGACCGCGACATCGTGGTCCGGGCGGTGGCCGAGCGCAGCGACCCGGCCAGCACCACCATCGGCTCGATCATCACCCGGGAGGTGGTGATGATCGAGCAGCACTCGACCGCCGGGGAGGCGGCCTCGCTGATGCGCGAGCGCGGCGTCCGCCGCATCCTCGTCTGCGACAACGAGCGCAAGCTCGTCGGCATCGTCTCCCTCGGCGACCTCGCCAGGCAGCTCGACCCCAGCTCCGCCCTCAGCGACATCAGCGAGCAGGCCCCGGCCAGTTGACGGGCGCGCCCCTCCCGACGCCTCCGCGAGCGGAGGGGCCACCTGACCACGCCGGTAACCTGACGGGATGCCCGAGATGCCGACCAAGCTGGCCGAGATCGTCGACGAGTTCGCCGCCGCGCCCCGCGACGTGGTGCTGGAGATGCTGCTGGAGTACGCCGACGTCATCCCGCCGCTGCCCGAGGAGCTGGCCGGCCGGGAGGGCATGGAACAGGTCCCCGAGTGCCAGACGGCGTTCTTCCTGCGCGCCGAGGTCGCACCGGACGGCACGGTGACCACCTGGTTCGACTGCCCGCCGGAGGCGCCGACCACCCGCGCCTTCGCGGGCATCCTCGGCGAGGGGTTGGCCGGGGCGAGCGCCGAGGAGGTGCTCGCCGTGCCGGACGACCTCTACCAGCGGATGGGGCTGGCCCAGGCGATCAGCCCACTGCGGGTCCGGGGCGGCACGGCGATCCTGGCCCGGCTCAAGCGCCAGGTCCGGGAGCAGGTCGCCGCCTGACGCCGCGAAACCCGACCCCGAGCCCGGAGCGGGCTCGACCGACCCGGCTCGGGTCGTCGACGGGCCTGGTCGGCCCCGTCGGTGGTGGCGCCGGGGCGACCCGGCCGGCCCGTTTCCCGTCACATCCGGGAACAGCCGCGCCGGTCGGCGGGTTGTCCCCGGTCATGGAGATCGAGATCTACGCCGACGTGGCCTGCCCCTGGTGCTACATCGGCAAGCGCCGGCTGGAGCAGGCCCTGGAGTCGTACGACGGTGCGGTGACGATCCGGTACCGGCCGTTCCAGCTCGACCCGTCGCCGGTGCCGGCCCCGCAGCCGCTCGTGACGGGGCTGGCCGCGAAGTTCGGCAGCCGGGAACGGGTCGAGCAGATGTTCAGCCACGTGACCGGCGTCGCGGCGGACGCGGGGCTGCGGCTGGACTTCGACCAGGCGGTCACCGCCAACACGTTCGACGCCCACCGGCTCGTCCGGTACGCCACCGGACAGGGCCTCGCCGCCGAGACCGTGGACGCCCTGTACCGGGCCCACTTCACCGACGGCGTGGACGTCGGGTCGCGGGCGGAGCTGGCCCGGCTCGCCGCCGGAGTCGGGCTCGACGAGGCCGAGGTGCGGGCCCACCTCGACTCCGGGGAGGGGTCGGCGGAGGTCGCCGCCGAGCTGGCCGCCGCCCGGGAGTTGGGCGTCACCAGTGTCCCGACGTTCGTGCTGGCCGGGAAGTACGCGGTCACCGGGGCGCAGGAGCCGCAGACCCTGCTGGCCGCCCTGGCCGAGGTGGAGCAGCGCGAGGCGAGCGCCCGCTGACCATCGAAGATCACGATGTTTCACGTGCAACAACATCGACATAGTTGAAGCTCACGCCGGTCTGGCCAGGCCCTCCACCACCCGCGCGCCGGGCAGCGCGCCGAGGGCCGGCCCCGGCAGGGCGATCTTGCTGTGCCGCACGCCCGAGCCGATGATGACGTGCGGGGCGGCGATCACCCGCGCGTCCACCAGGATCGGCCAGTCCTCGGGCAGCCCGATCGGGGTGATCCCGCCGTACTGCATCCCGGTCGCCGCGACCGCGTCGGCCATCGGGGCGAAGCTCGCCTTACGCACGTCGAGCGTCCGGCGGGCCACCCCGTTCACGTCGACACGCGTCGTGGCGAGCACGACGCAGGCGGCGTACCGCACCTCGCCCTCGCGCCGGCCCGCGACCACCACGCAGTTCGCCGACACGTCCAGCCCCACCTCGTACGCGGCGCAGAACGCGGCGGTGTCGGCGAGGTCGGCGTCGATCGGCGCGACCAGCACGTCGTCGACGTCCACCGGCGCGTCAGCGGACCACCGCCCGATCGCGGCTGCCACCGGAGGCGCCAGCAGGTCCAAGCGGGTACGGGCGGGCTCGGTCTTCAGCGTCCCCATCACGGGTGGATCCTCGCACCCCGCCATCCCACGCGCTCGCGGCGGCCCGTCGTGGGTCGGCCCGGCCCCGTGCCCGGGCCGACCCACGGGACCCGCTCCGCCCCGATCGGAACAGGCGACCCGTCAGCCGTTGGCGACGAACGGGTTGTCTCGGACGAACGTCCGGTCCCCGGCGGCGGCAACCTCCTCGGCACGGAGCAGGCCGGGCCGCCGGGCCTCCAGATCCTCGAAGGCGTGCCGGACGGCGATCCGGATCACCCCGTAGAGGAACACGAATCCGCAGACGTAGAGAATCACGGTGGTGACGAGAACCAGCATGAGGTCACCGTAGGCAGCCGGCGAACGAGTGGACCGCTCACCTCCGGCCGGTTCCCCCGTACGTGTCGGCCAGGTGGTCGGACCAGCTCCGGATGCCCGTCGGGGCCGCCCGGGTGGTGAGCGCACCGGAGCGCAGGGCCCGCCCGAGCCGCCCCGGAACGCGCACGGGCAACAGCGGGCGGCGCGATCCCCGAGCGGCACGCCACGCCTCCACCGCCGCGTCGAAGCGCAGCACCTGCGGGCCGCCGTACTCCTCGATGCCCTCCAGCGGACCGGCGGCGAGCCGCCCGGAGAGCCGGGCGGCCACCTCGCCCGCGTCGACCGGCTGGGCGAGCACCGCCCGGTCGCCGATCACCGGGCCGAGCCGGCCCGCCAGGGCCAGCAGGTCGTCGAGGAAGGGGTGGAACTGGGTGGCCCGCAGCACCGACCAGGGCACCGGCCCGGCGGCGACCACCCGCTCGGCGGCCAGCTTGTGCCGGTAGTACGGGAACGGCACCCGGTCCACCCCGACGATCGAGACGTAGAGCAGGTGGCCGACCCCGGCCCGGCCGGCCGCGACAGCCAGCCGACGGGTGCCGAGCACGTCGACCTGGTGGGTGCGCCGCCCGCCGCCCGGCGTGGAGGCCAGGTGCAGGACGGCTGCCACCCCGGCCACCGCGTCGGGCAGCCCCTCGCCGGTGGCCAGGTCCCCCGTCACCCACTCCGCGGCCTGGCCACCGTGCGGCCGACGGCTCATCGCCCGCACGACGAAACCGTCTCCTCGCAGCCGCGGTAGCACCGCCCGCCCGAGCGCACCCGACGCCCCGGTCACCAGCACCTTCATGGCACCTCCCTCGCGGAGCCCTCGCGGGGCGTCCACCCCTCCCGACGAGCCGGCCGGCCGAATCGTGACGATGTCGGTCCGCGCCGGCGGCCCGAGGACCGCGCGGGTGGTCGGCGGCGGGAGCGGTTCCGTCAGCCGGCCGGCCGGGCTGGGGCCGGAACCACCCGGCCGGCGAGCAGGACGCCCACCGCGGCCAGGGCGGCGGCGACCACGAGGACGGCGGTGTAGCTGCCCGGGCCCGGCACCGACCCGACCGCGAGCACCGCGCCGGTCAGCGCCAGCACCGCCGCCGCGAACAGCGAGTCGCCAAGTTGCAGGGAGGAGCTGTTGCGCCCCTGCTCGCCGGGGGCCGACAGCTCCAGGGTGAGCACCGACAGCGACGGGTACAGCAGCCCCATCCCGAGCCCGGCGACGGCCCAGCCGAGCACGCCGACCGGCAGCGGCACCGCCGGCCACACCGCGAGTGCCACCGTGGCCGTCCCGACGGCGATGCAGACCAGTCCGGCGCGCACGAGGGTGGCCGGCGAACGGGGCACGGGCAGCCGCACCCGGCCCCCGCTCACCGGGGCGCTGCCCGGCGCGGGCAGCCGGCCCTGCAACCAGGACCCGGCCGACCAGGAGAGCGCCCCGACGGTGAGCATCAGGCCCGCCTCGGTCGGCGACAGCCCGCGCTCCCGGGAGAGCATCAGCGGGATCACCACCTCCGCGCTGGCGAACGCGGCGGAGGCCAGCCCGCGCAGCCCGATCACCGTCGGCAGGCCCCGGCCGGCGCGCAGGAAACCGGCCGGCAGCAGGCGCGGAGCGCAACACAGCAGTCCGGCGAGCGCCGCTGCCACCAGTCCGACCGCCACGGCGCCGCGCTGCTGACCCCCGTAGTGCAGCAACGCGGCGCTCACCCCCGCCCCGCAGGCCCAGCCGACCCGGGCCGCCGCGCCGGAGGCCAGCCGGACGGCGGGCGAGACGACGGTCCGCAGGCCCGGCTGGACCAGCAGCACCGCCGGCACCGCCACCGCCGGCACCGCCACCGCCGGCACCGCCAGGAAGACCCAGCGCCAGCCGAGGTGCTCGACCACCAGACCGGCCAGCGCCGGCCCGACCAACGACGGTACGACCCAGGCCGCCGCGAACGCGGCGAAGATCCGCCGGTGCAGCACCTCCGGGTACGCCCGCCCGACCACCACGTACAGCGCCACCGAGAGCAGGCCGGAGCCGAAACCCTGCACCAACCGGCCCACCACCAGCACGCCCATCGCCGACGCGGTGCCGGCGAGCAGGAGCCCGACGACGAACCACGCCACCCCGTGCCACACCGGCGCCCGGGGACCCCGCGCGTCGCACCAGATGCCGGAGACCACCATGGCCACCACGCCGGAGGCGAAGGGACCGCCGAACGCCAGCCCGTACCAGGACAGCCCGTCGAGGCTGCGGGCCACCGTGGGCATCGCGGTGCCGACGGCGAGCGCCTCGAACGCGATCAGCGAGACCAGGGCCACCACCCCCACCGTCATGGCCCGCAGGCGCGGGGCGAACAGGCGGTCCGGCGCGACCGGGCTCGCGACCGCGGCGGTCATCGGCGACCGGCCGGTCCGGGCACCCGGACCGGGCCCCGCGCCGAGGCGTCCCGAGTGCGGCGACGGCCACCGGCCGGCCGGTTACGGCCCGCCGCCGACCTGAACAGTTCCCACGACATGCGCCCAGCCTCCGACTTGAACCCGGATTGAGGTCAAGGCAGAGGTGACGGCCTTGGCGGGTCGACCCGGTTTCTCGGCCGCGCTGTCTCGGCCGCGCCGGCGGCGACCTCGACCGGGTTCCACCCGCGCTCCGGTCCATGCCCGCGACGGCGGAAACTTCCCCGCCGGCCAGGGTATGACCGGCGTGCGGGCGGGAAGGCAGCGCGCCGGGACCGAGCGTGGGAGGCGAAATGGGGCACGGCGGGGACAACGGCGGCACCGGAAGACCGGGCCGGCCACTACCCGGCCGTACCGCTCGATGATGTCGCTGGGCCGGGTCGCCGGCCGCCTCCTGCCGTCGGTGGCCGTGCCCCACCTCCTCGGCGGCGCGTCCCGGGCCGTCCCGCACCTGGTCGGCGACGCGTCGCGTACCGCCAGCACCGCCGCGGCCCGACTGGCCCGGCTGACGGGCCTGACCCGGCGCCGGGTCTGGTCCCGGCCCGGGCGGCACCACATCGAGGTGCACGGCGTCTGCCAGGACGGCGGCGACCGGCTCGCCCGCCAGGTGGAGCGGGAGTTGGAGCGGCAACCCGGCGTGTGCTGGGCCAGGGTCAACGCCCCCTCCGGCCGGGTGGTGGTTGCGGTCCGGGAGCCGGAGCCGAGACTACGCGACCTGATCGCCACGGTCGCCCGGTGCGAACGCACCTGCGAGCACGAGCCGGACCCGGAGATCCCCCCACCGCACCCGCCGGAGGAGGGACCACGCACCCCACGCACCCTCGGCGCGCTCGCCTCGGACGCGCTCGGCCTGACCCTTTCGGCGGCCACCCGGATCCTGCCGTTCGCCCCGGTCCCCGGCGAGGTGGCCGGGGTGCTCACCGCCGTCGACCTGCACCCGAAGCTGCACGCCCTGGCCGGTCGGGGGCTACGCGCCGACCCCCGCGCCGACGTGCTCTTCCCGCTCGCCGAGGCGGTCGTGCAGGGACTGACCGGCGGCTGGGCCGGGATCGTGCTGGACGGCGCCCAGCGGATCGTGCAGTGGGGCGAGGCGCATGCCCAGCTCGCGGCCTGGACGAAGGCCGAACCCCGGCTCACCGGCGACCCGGACCGGGCCGTCGCCCGGGTGCCCACGGCCGGGCGGCCGAACCCGAAGCCGGACGGCCCCGTCGAGCGGTTCATCAACCGGATGCTGGCTGCGGGCGCGGCGGCCGGCGCGGCGGCGGTGCCGGTGGTCGGCCGCAAGCGAGCCGCCGCGGTGGCGCTGTCCAGCCTGCCCAAGGCCCCGGGCAGCGGGCGCGAGGGGTACGCGGCCCAGCTCGGCCGGATGCTCGCCCGGCGCGGAGTGATCGCCATGGACGGCAGTGTGCTGCGCGAGCTGGACCGGATCGACACGGTGGTGCTGGACGCGGCGGTGCTCGGCTCGGACCGGGGGGTGCTGGCCGACCTGGCCCCGCTGTCCGGGGCGGACACCGGGCAGGTGGCGGCCCGCGCCTTCGCCCTCTTCGACCCGGCCGCGCCCGACCGGGTGCGGGAGGCGGACGGGTGGCGGCTCGGCCCGCTGGACGAGCTCGACGCCACCGACCCGGGCGACACCGACGACAGCCGGCGGATGCGGGCGGACGGAGGCACCCTGCTCGGCCTCGCGGAGGGGGATCGCCTGGCCGCCCTGCTCCAGGTGGAGCCCGAACCCGCCCCGGCCGTGGACGCGTTGCCGACCGCCGCCCGGCTCGCCGGCCTGCGCCTGGTGGTGGCCGGCGACGACGACGGCCGGTACACCTTCGCCGACGCCGTGCTGCCCGGCGGTGCCCGGATCGCCGAGACCGTCCGCCGGTTGCAGCGCGACGGCGCGGTGGTGATGCTGCTCTCCGCCGACCGGGCGGCGCTGGGCGCGTCCGACTGCGGGCTGGGGCTGGCCGGCCCGGATGACCTGCCGCCCTGGGGGGCGCACCTGCTGGTCGGCGCCGACCTGCGGATCGCCGCGCTGATCATCGAGGCTGCCGGGGTGGCCCGCCGGATGACCGAACAGAACATCCGGCTGTCGCTGGCCGGCACCGGCCTGGGCGCGCTGGGGGCGTTCACAGCCGACCCCCGACGGCTGCCGAGACGGTCGCTGGATGCCGTCAACGGGGCCGCCGCCCTGGCCTTCCTGCACGGGGTGTGGCGGGCGGGCCGGCTGTCCGACCGCGCCGATTCCCCGGTCCCGGCCGTGACCGCCTGGCACCTGATGCCGGCCGACGCCGTGCTCCGCCAGCTCGACACCGACGGCGACGGCCTGGACTCCGCCGAGGCGGAGCGCCGCTCCGGCGGCGAGACCGGAGAGGGGCCCGGCCCGTCCGGGCTGCTCCGCACCTTCGTCGACGAGCTGGCCAACCCGCTCACGCCGGTGCTGGCCGCCGGCGCGGTCCTCTCCGCGAGCTTCGGCTCACTGGTCGACGCGGCCCTGGTCGGTGGGGTGGTGGGCGGATCGGCCCTGGTCGGGGCGGTGCACCAACGCAACACCGAACGGTCGCTGGCGGAGCTGCTGTCCCGCTCGGCGGTCACCGCCCGGGTCCGCCGGGACGGCGAGGAACGGCTGGTGCCCGCCGACGTACTGGTCCCGGGCGACGTGATCGTGCTCGGGCCCGGCGACGCCGTACCGGCGGACTGCCGGGTGCTGGCGACGGACGGCCTGGAAGCCGACGAGTCGTCGCTGACCGGCGAGTCGCTGCCGGTGGGTAAGACCGCCGACCCGGTGGTCGCCGCCGCCGTCGCCGACCGGCGCTCCATGCTGTACGAGGGCACCACGATCGCCACCGGGCACGGCACCGCCGTGGTGGTGGCCACCGGCGTGGGCACCGAGGCCGGGCGGAGCCTGGCGCTGGCCCAGCAGTCGCCCCCGGCCAGCGGGGTGGAGGCCCGCCTCGGCCGGCTGACGAGCACGGCGATCCCGCTGGCCGCCGGATCGGCGGTGGCGGTGGCCGGGGCGGGACTGCTGCGCGGCGTACCCCTGGCGGAGACGGCGGCGACCGCCGCGAACCTGGCCGTGGCGTCGGTGCCGGAGGGACTGCCGTTCCTGGTCAGCGCTGCCCAGCTCGCCGCGGCCAGACGGCTGGCCGAGCACGGCGCGCTGGTCCGCAATCCGCGCACGATCGAGGCGCTGGGCCGCGTCGACGTGCTCTGCTTCGACAAGACCGGCACCCTCACCGAGGGCCAGTTGCTGCTCGCCGGGGTGGGCGACGGCAGCGGCACCCGGTACGCCCCGCCGGAGCGGCTGGACGATCCGCTGCGGCTGACCCTGGCCGCCGCGCTGCGGGCCACCCCGGCCGGCGATCCGGACGAGCTGCCGCAGCAGACCGACCGGGCGGTCCGCCGGGGGGCCGGGGCGGCAGGGGTCGACGAGCGCGCCGGCGCGGACGGCTGGCAGGCGGCCGGGGGCCTGCCGTTCGAGCCGTCCCGCGGCTACCACGCCACGGTCGGCAGAACCGGTGACGGCCTGCTGCTCAGCGTCAAGGGCGCGCCGGAGACCGTGGTGCCGCGGTGCGCCGACCGGCGCACCGCCGACGGTGGCGACCGACCGCTGGACGACGCCGGCCGGGACGAGCTGCACCGGATGCTCGCCGACCGGGCCGGCGCCGGGCACCGCATCCTGGCCGTCGCCGAGCGGCGGGTAGCCGGGGAGTCGATCACCGACGAGGAGGTCGACGACCTGGTCTTCGTCGGCTTCCTGGCGCTCGCCGACGGGGTACGCAAGTCGGCCGCGCCCGCCGTCCGCCGGATCCGGCAGGCCGGGGTGCACACCATCATGATCACCGGGGACCATCCGGCGACGGCCTCGGCGATCGCGTCGACCATCAGCCCCGACCACGGCGAGCAGCGGGTGGCCACCGGCACGGAGCTGGACCGGCTCGACGACGACGCGCTCGCCGAGCGGCTCACCCGCACCGACGTGGTGGCCCGCTGCACTCCCGCCCACAAGGTCCGGATCATCCAGGCGTTGCAGAAGTGCGGCCGGACCGTGGCGATGACCGGGGACGGGGCCAACGACGCCCCGGCGATCCGGCTGGCCGACGTCGGCATCGCCCTCGGCCAGCGCGGCACCCCCGCCGCCCGGGCCGCCGCCGACCTGGTGGTGACCGACGACCGGCTGGAGACGATCATCGCCACCCTGGTCGAGGGGCGGGCCATGTGGTCGTCGGTCCGGCACGCGCTGAGCATCCTGGTCGGCGGCAACCTCGGCGAGATCGCGTTCAGCGTGCTGAGCGCGGCCAGCACCGGCCGTTCGGCGCTCACCGGGCGGCAACTGCTCCTGGTCAACCTGCTCACCGACCTCGCGCCCGCGATGGCCATCGCGGTTCGGCCGCCCGCCTCCGACCACGCCGACCACCTGCTGCGGGAGGGCCCGGACAGCTCGCTCGGCGAGACCCTCAACCGGGAGATCGCGCTACGCGCGGCGTCCACGACGCTGGGCGCGACGGTGGGCTGGACGCTCGCCCGGTACACCGGCCGGCGGCGCCGGGCCGGCACGGTCGCGCTGGCCTCGCTGATCGGCACCCAGCTCGGGCAGACCGTGCTCGCCGGTGGGACCAGCCCGGCGGTGCTCGCCTCGACCGCCGCGTCGATCGGGGTGCTGGTCCTCGTGGTACAGACCCCCGGGGTCAGCCAGTTCTTCGGCTGTACCCCGCTCGGGCCGGTCGGCTGGGGCATCGCCACCGGCTCGGCGCTCGGTGCCACCCTCGCCAACGGCGCCCTCACCCGCCTGCTCAACGCCGGGGCGGACACCCCGGCCAACCCCGGGGCGGACACCCCGGCCGAGGCCGGGAACGACGCCCCGGCCAGCCCCGGGGAGCATGCCCCGGACGACACCGGGGAGGATGCTGCGCGCGTCAGCCGCCCTGGCGCCAGGTCGCAGCCGCCCGACCCAGCCGGTCGTTGATCGCCCGACCCACGCCGGTGTCCGGGACCCGCTCGGCGACGATCTCGGTCACCCCGGTCGCGTCGAGCCGGTGCAACGCGTCGAAGAGCCGGGCCGCCGCCACCGTCAGGTCCCCCGCCGGGGACAGCACCTCTACCGCCGCCCAGTCGCCGCCCGCTGGGAACTCCCGGAAGGCGAGCAGCCCTCGCCGGCCGCCGTCGCCGGCCGCCGACTCCGCCGCCCCGACCACCCGCAACGGGGTACGCGGGGCGTAGTGCGCGGCCAACGTACCGGGCGCCACCGGCTGACCGGAACTGCCCGGCCGTACGGTCACCGGACCGACCGCCTCGACCAGGGCCTCCACCGGCAGCGCGCCGAGCCGGAGCACCACCGGGCGTTCGCCCCGGGCGTCCACGATGGTGGACTCGATGCCGCACCGGGTCGGCCCGCCGTCGAGCACCACGTCCACCGCCGCGCCCAGCCCGGCCACCACGTGCTCGGCCCGGGTGGGACTGAGCTGGCCGAACCGGTTGGCGCTGGGCGCGGCCACCGGCACCCCGGCCGCGGCGATCAACGCCCGGGCGGACGGCTCGTCCGGCACCCGGACGGCCATCGTCTCCAGCCCCGACGTGACGATCGGCGGGATCGCGGCGGGCCGGTCCACGATCAACGTCAGCGGACCCGGCCAGAACCGCTCAGCCAGCGCCGCCACCGCCGCCGGCACCCGCCCCACCAGCCCGGTCAGGTCGGCCGCGTCGGCCAGGTGGGTGATCAGCGGGTCGAAGCTCGGCCGCTGCTTCGCCTCGAAGATCCGGGCCGCTGCCCGGGCGTCGAGGGCGTTGGCACCCAGCCCGTAGACGGTCTCGGTGGGGAACGCCACCAGCCCCCCGGCGCGCAGGACGGAGGCGGCTTCGGCGATGCCACCGTCGGCGGACAGGAGTCGCGGGGTTCCGGTGCTCACGCCCCGACGCTAACCTGCCCCTTCCGAGGACGCGGCCGGTGGGGGCATGCCCCGCCCCCGAGAGCCCCCACCAGCCGCGACTCGTTGTCGTCGAGGAACCGGTACGCCCGGCGCTGCGACTCGTGGCCGTCCCCGACCCGGCCAGACAACCAGCACCGGGGCGACGGCGCCAGGTGACGGGCTTGCCGGCTCTCCCCTGCGCGTCATTTCTCGGAGCCAGGCTCCGGCGGCGGTCCGTTCTCGCAGCGCCGCATGCCCGCGAGCGGTTCGCCACAGTTGACGCCAAGTTACTGGGCAAGCGTGTCACGGGCACTCGCCGCCTTAGCTTCCAGCGCGACGCCGCGTATCGTCCCGACGTATCGGTTCGATATATCGCATAGTTAGACCCGACTGACGAGGGAGCGGCGATGAGGCGGGTCGATTACGACACGGGGCAGCACCAGAACTACCCGCGCGGCCGCGCGCTCACCGAGCAGCAGTTGGGGGCATGGATAACCGCCTTCGCAGCCGCGCTACCCGAGCGGCGCCCGCTGGTGGGGCTGGACGTCGGGTCAGGGACCGGCAGGTTCACCCCTGCGCTGGCGCGAGCGTTCGGGCCGGTGACCGGGGTCGAGCCGTCGGTCCGCATGCGCGAGGTGGCGCAGGCGCAGTCCCAGCGTCCCGGCGTGCGGTACCTGGCAGGCTCCGCCGAGGACATGCCAGTGCCGTCCGGCAGCGCCGACTACGCGCTCATGTTCTTGTCCTGGCACCACGTCGAGGACAAGCCTCGAGCGGTCCGGGAGCTGGCCAGGGTACTCAGGCCGGCCGGGCGGCTGCTACTGCGCGGAAACTTCAGCGACCATCATCCCGAGCCGTGGTGGCTGGACCACTTCCCTCGCGGCCTTGAGGTGGACACCGCGCTGTTCCAGCCGCTGCACGAGGTCATCGCGATGTTCACGGCGGCCGGTTGGCGCGTTGCCGGATTCGGCATGGTCACCCCTCCGTCCGACGGCACTCGCGCCGACATGCTCGAACGGCTGCGCTTGCGCACTCTCTCGTTCTTCGCCCGGCTCAGCCCCGACGAGGTGGAGGCCGGCCTCCGCAGCATCGAGGAGGCCGTATCCGGCGATCCCGGCGCGCCATCGCCCGCGCTGTCCGAGCCGCTACTCACGCTCGAACGGCGCTAGCGCCGGGGTAGCCGATCGGCCCAGCGGCGTCATCGGCTCAAAGATCAAGAATGATCCGTGCCGAACCTGTGCCCGATGATCTTGTCTGGGCAAAAACCTGGCCGTCCCGACCGCGTCGGCGTTGACCAAGTCGCGGAAGTCCCGGCCCGGTCGCGGCCGGCGTGACCAGCACCGGTCACATCGGTTTCGGCAGCTCGGCGATCACCTGGAAGCCGACCTGTGGTCCGACCTGGGCCACCAACGATCCGCCCGCCTCGGCGAGGCGTTCCGCCAAGCCTTTCAACCCGTTGCCGGGCGTCGCATCGGGCGTGCCCGCCGGACGGGACGAGGGCCGGTTGGTGCCGTTGTCCGTGATCTCCAGTCGGACCTGTTGCTGGCTGTGCACCATGACGATCTCGACCTGGGTGGCGTTGCTGTGCCGAATGATGTTCGTCGCCGCTTCCCGTAGCACCCAACCGAGCACCGCCTCGGTCTCCGGATCGAGTGGTGGACCGGAGAGCTGGACGTCCTGCGTTACCCCCGCCGTGCTCAAGGCCGACCGGGCCCGGTCCAGTTCGGTGGCCAGGTTGCTCTCTCGATAGCCCGAGACGGCTTCCCGGATCTCGGTCAGGGCCTGTCGGCCGACGGTCTCGATGTCGGACGCCTGGACGGCTGCCTGCGCCGGGTTACGCTCCATCAGCCGTCGCACCGCCTCGGCCTTCACCACAATGACCGACATGCTGTGTCCGAGCAGGTCATGCAGGTCGCGGGCGAAGCGCAGACGTTCCCGATCCACCGCAGACCGGGCCAGCTCCTCCCGGGTCCGGCGGAGTTCCGCCGCCGTCGCGGCCAGACCGAGGATGGCGGCCGTCACCAGGCCGGAGATGAAGGTGCCATAGCCGTTGATCATCGCGGCCAACGGGTCGTGGTCCCGCTCCCCGGAGATCAAGCCGGCCGACCCGCCCAGGACGGTCAGCGCCACGACGAGGTGCTGACCACGGAGTACCGCACCGCAGACCAGCGCCAACGGTATGAACAACTGGATCCAGTTTCCGCCGTACCCCAGGGCGAGCGGGTAGGTGACAGCAGCCTGGGCGGCGAGCAGCCCCAGCTTGATCCGGTTCGCGCGGCGACTGGGATCGAACGCCCGATACGCCACCGTGACGTAGAGGGCGACGAAGGCCAGCAGGCCGGCACCGCCCAGCCAGGGAAGGGACATCTCACCCCGGACAAGGTCGGCGACGGCACCGGCGGTCAGCATCAGCCCTGGAAGGAAGGCGGTCCCGCTGGTCAGTTCCGGCAGTTTGCCGACGTCTACGTTCGAGGTCGACCACCAGCGCCTCTTCATGCCTGTCTCTCCTGACTCAGGTTTGCATGCCCCACCCCGGCGGCAGAAGTGGTCACCAGCCCTGGTCACCGCTAGGCACGGCGGCCGGCCCGACGGTACGCGTAGCTGGCGTACGCCCCGAACACCACCAGCCAGCTGACCAGCACCAGGACCGTGTCCAGACCCGGCGCGGCACCCTGCACGGTGTCCCAGCCCAGCTGCCCGAGGCGGTGCGCCGGAGTCCACCGGGCAACGGCGGCCAGCCAGCCGGGGAACTCCGACACCGGGAACCACAGACCGCCGAGGAACGCGAGGAACAGGTTGGTCACCACGTTGGTCACGTTGGTGGTCTGGGCGGAGAGGGCGTAGCCGTTGGCGAGACCAAGCATGGTGAAGGGCAGGGAGCCGATCCACAGCAGGAGGATCAGCGCGACCCACTGCCCGAGCCCGAGCCGTACGCCGTTGACGATCGCGCCGGTGAGCAGCACCACCATGATCGCCGGTAGGACCATCAGCGAACCGGTCACGGCCCGCCCGACGACCGCCTGGGCCGGGGTCAGCGGGGTGATCCGCAACTGCCGGAGCCAGCCCGCGGACTTGTCCTCGGCGACCGCCGTCCCGACGGTCAGGCCGGCGCTCAGCGCACCGTACGCGGCCAGTCCCACCATCGCGGTGACCGCCCAGCCGGAGGAGCCGTCGGCCTTCCCACCGACGTTGGTGAACATCAGATACATGAGCACGGGGGTGCCAATGCCGAAGATGACGAACCCGGTGTCCCGGAATGTCCGACGAAGCTCCAGCTTGACGTACTGGTTGACCGGGGCGATCTGGCCGAACATCACGAACCTGCCTTCTGGGTCGGCGCGGAGAAGACGGAAGCGGAGGTGGTGGCGGGCGAGGTGAGGGCCAGGAAGGCGTCCTCCAGTCCGGCGGAGGTCACTTCGAGTCCCCGTACCGGACCGAGCTGGGCGAGGGCGTAGACGGTCGCGTCGGAGTCGGCGGTCCGTAGCTGCACCCGGCCGTCGCGCGTTGCCACGGAGAGCACGCCGGGCAGCGACGCCAGGCCGGCGGGCGCCGAACGGCCCTGGGGGTCGAAGGAGACGAGGCTGGCTCCGACCGCCTGCTTGATATCGGTGTTGCTGCCGTCGGCGATGACCCTTCCCCGGTCGATGACGACGACCCGGTCGGCGTTCTGGTCCGCCTCCTCCAGGTAGTGCGTGGAGAAGAGCACGGTCTTGCCCCGCTGGGTGAACGCGTGCATCGACTGCCAGAACGAGCGACGGGCCGCCACGTCGAGCGCGGCGGTCGGCTCGTCGAGGACCAGCAGGCCCGGGTCACCGACGAGGGCGACGGCGAAGTTGACCCGCTGCGCCTGGCCGCCGGAGAGGCGGTCCGCCCGCCGGCCGGCGAGTTCACCGAGCCCGGCCAGTTCCAGGGCCTCGTCGACCGGCATGGGATTCGGGTAGCTGCTGGCCACGAAGTTCACCAGCTCCCGCACCGTGACGCGGGGTACCGGCTTGGTGCCCTGGAGCATCGCACCAACCCGACCGGCACGTACCGCGTGCTGCGGGGTCTCCCCGAACAGCCGTACCTCGCCGGCAGTCGGCTCGTCCAGGCCCAGTAGCAGGCTGATCGAGGTCGACTTGCCCGCGCCGTTGCGGCCGAGCAGCGCGACCCGCTCGCCCCGCCCGATCGTGAGGTCGAGACCGGCGACAGCTCGCACTTCCCCGAATGTCCGGACCGCGCCGGCAAAGGCCACCACCGGGGCCGCCTCGTGTGTCTTCGTCATGCCGAGAACACTACGAATGCAGGTCGGACCCCTTGTAGAAGAAGATATCCGGACTCCGGCAGGACAAATGTCACTGCCGACGGCCCGCCGTCAGCCGGTCAGAGCCAGCCCCGTTCGTCGGCGATCCGAGCGGCTTCCGTACGGTTGCGGGCGCCGGTCTTGCCGATGGCCGACGACAGGTAGTTGCGGACGGTGCTCTCCGACAGCCACAGCTTCGCCGCGATGTCCGCCACCGTCGCGCCGCCCAGCCCTGCCGCCAGCACCTCCCGCTCCCGGGCCGTCAGGGGGCTCGGCCCCGCACTGAGCGCGGCAGCCGCCAGCGAGGGGTCGATCACCGACTCGCCGTTGAGCACCCGCCGGATCGACGCGGCCAACTGGTCGACCGGGCCGTCCTTGGACAGGAAACCCATCGCCCCGACCTCCATCGCCCGGCGCAGATAGCCCGGACGGCTGAACGTGGTGACGATGAGCACCTTGCAGTCGGGCAGTTGGGTACGCAGCTCGGCGGCGGCGTCCAGCCCACTACGACGGGGCAGCTCGATATCCAGCACCGCGACGTCGGGCCGGATCTTCAGTGCGACCGGCACGATCTCGTCGCCCTCGGCCACCTGGGCCACGACCTCCATGTCCTCTTCGAGGCCCAGCAGTAGAGCGAGCGCCCCGCGCATCATCCCCTGGTCCTCGGCCAGAAGGATCTTGATGAGTGCCGCAGAACCGGCTCCGACCAGGGCAGCTGTCATGGCGACCACAGTACGGGGGCGGCCGTCAGGAGCTGCATGCCGAGCACTCCCGGCGCAGCGGGGCGATGGTCCACAAACGAGCCGGCTGCGGTACGTCCAGACCCGACTGCTCCACCCTGGCGCCCTGGTACTGCCCAGGATCTCGGACCCGAACTGCGGCTGTGCGGCTCGCGCACCCCTCCGTTCGAGTATCCGTGCTGGTGGAGCCCAGGGGACTTGAACCCCTAACCCCTGCCTTGCAAAGGCAGTGCTCTGCCAGTTGAGCTAGGGCCCCGAAGGCGGGCGGAGCCGCCGGGAGCTGGCAATCGGAGGAACGATCAGCGCAGGTCGGGGGCGGTGGTCGCCTCGTGCCACAGTGCGCGCTCGTCGTTCGAAGCCATGATCTTCCTAGCGACCACGGCGGCCACGCCGACGACGCCGGCCAGAATCAGAAGCTTCTTGAACATGGGGCGACCCCTCGCGCTCGACAGCCGTCGGAACGATGTGCGGTGGGGCTAGCTGGAATCGAACCAGCGACCTCAGAGTTATCAGCTCTGCGCTCTAACCGACTGAGCTATAGCCCCGCGTGGCGACGGCCAAGGTTAACGCATCCGCCCGCCGCGCCCCAAATCGGGGTCGGTGGCCGTCCGCTGCTCGCCGTGCCCCCTGAAACTACCCGGACGCCCGACGCCGGGGCGACCGCTTTTACGCGGCGCGCCCCGGCGTCGGGTGCGATCAGTCCCGCTCGGCGAGCGTCAGCTCGATCCCGCCGACCAGGTCGGCGCAGACGTTGTAGACGAACGCGCCGAGGGTGGCGAGCGCGGTGAACAGGACGACGTTGACCAGCCCGATCAGGGCGGAGCTGAGGATCACGCCCTTGGCGGTGATCTGGAAGCCGCCGGCACTCTGCCCGCCGGCGTTGACCAGGTCACTCAGGCTCTCGTTGACGCTCTGGAACACGCCCATCGCGTCCAGCGCCAGGTAGAGCACCGAGGTGGCGACGACCACCACGATGAAGAGCACCACGGAGACGGCGAAGGCGAACTTCATCACGGACCAGGGGTCGATCCGCTTCAGGTTCAGCCGGGCCCGACGCGGCCCGCGGGACGCGGCCGAGCTGACCGAGGTACGCGCGGCGCGTACCGCGTCACCGACCCGGGCGGCCCCGACGGCGGACGCCCCGGCGACCCCCGGCGGCAGCCCGCCGCCATTGGCGGGGCGGCCACCGGCACCCGGACGGGCACCGTCCGGCTGGGGATTGGTCGTGCCGCCACCGATGCGCGGCAGCGTGCCGGTGGCGGCACTGCCGGCAGACGGGCCGCTGCCTGTCCGGGTCGACGCTGTCGGCCCCGGGCGGGGGGTGCCGCCCGCCGCCGCGGCCGGAGCCGCCGCGGAGGTGGGGGCGTCGATGCCGGATGTCTCGGTCTTGTCACTGGCCCCCTGGTCGTCGCCGGGCTTCTCCGGCGGCGGTGTCATACCGGGGGCCCGGGTGAACTTCGGGGCAGGCGCGTCGGCGGGGACCGTCGCCCGGCCCACGGCCGCGCGGCCGGTCGCTGGTGCGCCGCCCTTAGCGGCGGCCTCCTCGTCGACCGGGTTGGCCGAGGTCCCCTTGTTCCCCGACTTCGCCTGTGTCTCCGTCATCAACTAGTCCTGTTCGTCAGGCTCGTCGGCATTGCGAGCAATCGCCACGATAGTCACGCCGTCCGGGAGGTCCATCAGCTTGACCCCCATTGTGTTCCGGTCACGCGTACGGCGTACAGGCTTCACCGGAGTCCGGATGACACCACCGTTGCTGGTGATCGCGAACAGTTCGTCGTCCGGGTCGATCACCACCGCGCCGACCAGACCACCGCGCCGTTCGGTGATCTTCGCAGTCAGCACGCCCTTACCTCCCCGGCCCTGGACCGGGTATTCCTCGATCGGGGTACGTTTCGCGTATCCCCCGTTCGTGGCCACCAGAACATCCAGCCCCTCGCGGACGACCTCCATCGCGAGCAGGACGTCGTCGTCGCTGAACCGCATGCCGATCACGCCCGACGTGGCCCGGCCCATCGGCCGCAGCGCCTCGTCGGTGGCGTTGAAGCGGATCGCCTGGGCGTTCTTCGAGACCAGCAGCAGATCGTCGGACGGGGCGACGAGGGCAGCACCGACCAACTCGTCCTCATCGCGCAGGTTGATCGCGATGATTCCGCCGGAACGGTTGGAGTCGAACTCCTCGAGCCGCGTCTTCTTCACCAGGCCGTTCTTCGTGGCCAGTACCAGGTAGGGGGCCACCTGGTAGTTCGGAATTTCGATGATCTGCGCGATCTGCTCGTCCGGTAGGAACGCGAGCAGATTGGCCACGTGCTGGCCCTTAGCTACCCTACTGGCTTCCGGAAGCTCGTACGCCTTGGCCCGGTACACACGACCCTTGTTCGTGAAGAACAGGATCCAGTCGTGGGTCGAGCAGACGAAGAAGTGGCTGACGATGTCGTCCTGCCGCAGCGTGGCCCCGCTGACGCCCTTGCCGCCGCGCCGCTGGGAGCGATACAGATCGACCTTGGTCCGCTTCGCGTACCCGGTGCGGGTGATGGTGACCACCACGTCCTCGCGGGCGATCAGGTCCTCCATCGAGACCTCGCCGTCGAACGGCACGATCTTCGTCCGCCGCTCGTCGCCCCACTTGGCGACGATCTCGCCCAGCTCCTCCGAGACGATCCGCCGCTGCCGCTCCGGCTTGGCCAGGATGTCCTTGAGGTCGGCGATCTCGATCTCCAGCTTGGCCAGGTCGTCGAGGATCCGCTGCCGCTCCAGTGCGGCGAGCCGGCGCAGCTGCATGTCCAGGATCGCGGTGGCCTGGATCTCGTCGATCTCCAGCAGCCGGATCAGGCCCTGCCGGGCGTCCTCGACGGTCGGCGAGCGCCGGATCAGGGCGATCACCTCGTCGAGGGCGTCTAGCGCCTTCGACAGGCCGCGCAGGATGTGCGCCCGCTCCTCGGCCTTGCGCAGCCGGAACGCGGTCCGCCGCCGGATCACCTCGATCTGGTGTTCGACGTAGTACCGGATGAACTGGGCCAGGTTCAGCGTGCGCGGCACGCCGTCGACCAGCGCCAGCATGTTGGCGCCGAAGGTCTCCTGAAGCTGGGTGTGCTTGTAGAGATTGTTGAGCACCACCTTGGCGACCGCGTCGCGCTTGAGCACGAGCACGATCCGCATGCCGGTACGCCCGGAGGACTCGTCCCGGATGTCGGCGATGCCGCCGAGCTTGCCCTCCTTGATCAGCTCGGCGATCCGCTCGGCGAGGTTGTCCGGGTTGACCTGGTAGGGCAGCTCGCTGACCACCAGGCAGGGGCGGCCCCGCTTGTCCTCCTCGACCTCCACCACGGCCCGCATCCGGATCGAGCCCCGACCCGTCCGGTACGCGTCCTGGATGGCCTGGGTGCCGACGATCAGGCCGTGGGTGGGGAAGTCCGGGCCCTTGACGATCTCCATGAGCGCGTCGAGGGTGTTGGCCTCGTCGACCTCCGGGTTCTCCAGGCACCACTGCACGGCCGCGCCGATCTCGCGCAGGTTGTGCGGCGGGATCTTGGTGGCCATGCCGACCGCGATGCCCTCGGAGCCGTTGATCAGCAGGTTCGGGATCCGGGACGGCAGGATGGTGGGCTCCTTGGCCCGGCCGTCGTAGTTGTCCTGGAGGTCGACGGTGTCCTCGTCGATGTCCCGCAGCATCTCCATCGCCAGCGGGTCGAGCTTGCACTCGGTGTTGTGACTGACGAAGCCGTCGGAGACGAACGAGTGGTCGTCCGTGTCCACCCGGATGCTGTAGACCGGCTGCACCCCGGCGTCTGTGACGCTGGCCACCTCGGCGTAGTAGAACCTGCCGTCGACCAGCGGCTCGACCACGTCGAGCACGTCGCGCTCGGTGATCCGGGCGGCGATCTCGTCGCGGTCCCGCTCCCAGCGCTCGATCCGGTCGACGTTGTGCCGGCGCAGCCAGTCCCGCTCGGTCCACCGGGTCGCACCGTGCTCGCGGATGAAGTCGCCGACCAGCGGCACGTGGTCGCTGGAGAGAGCCGTGCTGATGACCGGCACGGCCGCCAGCTCCGACTCCAGCTTGGTCTGCTTGCGACCGAAGAAACCGACCTGCTGGGCGAAGATCCGGGCGTCGCGGCGGTTGTTCACCACGACCTTGATCTCACCGGAGTCGTACCGGACCTGCTTGCTGATCACGCCGAACTCCAGCAGCAGTTGCTGGACCTCCTGGGCCAACCGCTCGCTGCGGGTCGAGTACGAGATCTGAATGGTGTTGCGGGGCAGCAGCGAGGAGGAGCCGTCGCCCTCGAAGAGCGCCTGGAGGAAGGCCCGCTTGATCGCCGCCGGGCCCTGCCAGACGAACTCCGGCACGAACTTCGCGGCGCTCCGCGCCCCGACCAGCTCACCGAGGATGCTCGCCCGCAGTGCGGAGAGGTCCTGGATGTCGATCTCGTGCAGCAGGCTGCCGGAGGCGATGGTGCGCTGGCTGACGTAGCGCGGGCCGCCGACGGCGAGGTCGTAGGCCGCGAGGACCCGGATGAAGAACTCCCGGTCGACGTTGTTGAAGCCGGCGCGTTCCTCGGACACCCAGCCCTCGCTGACGAAGGCGCCGGCGAGGACGGCTGCCTCGACGTGCTCCAGCATCGGGTAGCCGATCTCGTCCGGCACCGTCCGCTGGATGACCACCCGGTCACCGGGGTTGATCTCGGCGAGCAGCTTCCAGAGCAGGGTCGGCACGCCGGCCACGTCCACCAGGCAGAGCGCCGGGTGGTTGTGGGTGCCGGTCAGCTCGTACCCCTCACGGGTGCGCAGCCGCAGCGTGGGGTGCTCGCCGGAGTGGAAGAACTTGGAGGCGCGGACCAGGTCGCCGTTGCGGTCGCGGACCTTCAGCTCGATGTCCGTCTCGCTGCCCGGCGCCGCGTCCGTGACGAGGTTACCAATCCGTAGACTGCCGCCGGCAGTACGAATACGGACATTTCCCGTTACGCAGTACCTCATCGCCGCAGCAGGGTCGTTACCGGGCGAGCCGAAGTTGCCGTTGCCGTCGACCAGCGGGTACCGCAGCGACCAGGGCTGCGCCATCCGGACCAGCGCGTCGTAGATGGCCGAGTCGCCGTGCGGGTGGAACTGACCCATCACGTCGCCGACGACCCGGGAGCACTTCACGTAGCCGCGGTCCGGCCGGTAGCCGGAGTCGAACATGGCGTAGAGGATCTTGCGGTGGACCGGCTTGAGCCCGTCCCGGACGTCCGGCAGCGCCCGCCCGACGATGACGCTCATCGCGTAGTCGAGGTAGGAGCGCTGCATCTCCACCTCGAGCCCGACCGGCTCGATGCGGTCGTGCGCCACGACTGCGGCGGCGGCGGTCTCGGGGACCTCGGGCTCGCTCGGGGTGGACTCGGGGGTATCGGTCACTGTTAACCCTTATCAGAATCAGAGTCGGTTTCGTGCTGTGGATAACCGCTGTGGAAACCGGCCATGCTGTGGATAACCCTGTGGATCGGCGGGCCGCCCGGTGGACGACCGGGGCGGCCCGCCCGGTCCGTCAGATGTCCAGGAAGCGGACGTCCTTGGCGTTGCGTTGGATGAACGAGCGGCGCGCCTCGACGTCCTCGCCCATCAGCACGCTGAACAGCTCGTCCGCGGTCGCCGCGTCGTCGAGCGTGACCTGGCGCAGGGTACGGGTCGCCGGGTTCATCGTGGTCTCCCAGAGCTCGGGATAGTTCATCTCACCGAGGCCCTTGAACCGCTGGATGTCGTCCGGCCTGGCGTTCGGCTTCTTCTGCTGGCGCAGCGCGATCAGCCCGTCCCGTTCCCGGTCCGAGTACGCGTACTGCGCGTCGTCGCCCTTCTTGTTCCACTTGATCTTGTAGAGCGGCGGGGCGGCCAGGTAGACGTGGCCCAGCTCGACCAGCGGTCGCATGAAACGGAACAGCAGGGTGAGCAGCAGCGTCTGGATGTGCTGGCCGTCCACGTCGGCGTCGGCCATCAGCACGACCTTGTGGTACCGCAGCTTCTCCATGTCGAAGTCGTCGTGGATGCCGGTGCCCAGCGCGGTGATCAGCGCCTGGACCTCGTTGTTCTTCAGCACCCGGTCGATCCGGGCCTTCTCCACGTTGAGGATCTTGCCGCGGATCGGCAGGATCGCCTGGGTACGCGGGTCCCGGCCCTGCTTGGCCGAGCCGCCGGCCGAGTCGCCCTCGACGATGAAGACCTCGGACTCGCGCGGGTCGGTGGACTGGCAGTCGGCCAGCTTGCCCGGCATCGAGCCGGACTCCAGCAGCGACTTGCGGCGGGCCAGCTTGCGCGCCTGCTGGGCGGCGATCCGGGCGCGGGCGGCCTGGGACGCCTTCTGGATGATCGTCTTCGCCTCGGCCGGGTTGCGGTCGAACCAGTCGACCAGCCGGTCGTTGCAGACCCGCTGCACGAAGCTCTTCACCGGGGTGTTGCCGAGCTTGGTCTTGGTCTGGCCCTCGAACTGCGGGTTGGTCAGCTTGACCGAGATGATCGCGGCGAGGCCCTCGCGGATGTCCTCACCGGAGAGCTTCTCGTCGCCCTTGAGCAGCTTCTTGTCCGCGCCGTAGCGGTTGACGACGCTGGTCAGCGCCGACCGGAAGCCCTCCTCGTGGGTACCGCCCTCGTGCGTGTTGATGTTGTTGGCGAAGGTGTAGACCGACTCGCCGTACGACTCGTTCCACTGCATGGCGATCTCGACCGACATGCCCTCCTCCTCCGCGTCGAACTCGACCACCGTCTTGTGCATCGGGTTCTTGGAGGCGTTGAGGTGCCGGACGAAGTCGGCGATGCCGCCCTGGTAGCAGAAGGTGACCTCGCGGGTCTTGCCCTCCTCGCCCTCCGGGACCCGCGCGTCGAGCAGGTGGATGGTGATGCCGCGGTTGAGGAAGGCCATCTCCTGCAGGCGCCGGTAGATGGTCTGGAAGTCGAAGTCGACGGTCTCGAAGACGTCCGGATCGGGCCAGAAGGAGACTGCCGAGCCGGTGCGGTCGGTCGTCTCGCCCTTCTCCAGCGGCGAGGGCTTGGAGTTGGCGTACTGCTGGCGCCAGACGAAGCCGGACTTGTGGATCTCCACCGCCATCCGGGTGGAGAGGGCGTTGACGACGGAGACGCCGACGCCGTGCAGGCCGCCGGAGACGGCGTACGCCTTGCCGTCGAACTTGCCCCCGGCGTGCAGCACGGTCAGCGCCACCTCGACGCCCGGCTTCTTCAACTTGGGGTGCAGGTCGACCGGGAAGCCGCGCCCGTTGTCGGTGACCTGGACGCCGCCGTCGGCGAGCAGCACCACGTCGATCGTGTCGCAGTAGCCGGCCATCGCCTCGTCGACCGCGTTGTCGACGACCTCCCACACCAGGTGGTGCAGACCGCGCTCGCCGGTCGACCCGATGTACATGCCCGGCCGCTTGCGGACCGCCTCCAGCCCTTCCAGGACGGTGATCGACTCGGCGCCGTACTCCTGCTTGTCCTGCGCTGCCACCCTCGGCCACTTTCTCGCGCCCTGGTGCCGCAAGCGGCGCGTCGGGCGCGGGTTCGGCGGACAGGACGCGACGTCGGCGCGCGGACCGACACCGAAGGGAAACCGGGGCACGGGCCGGAGCGCCGGTCGCCGCGGTTGCCCGCGGATCGCGATCGGCTAGACCCGACGTGGGACAATGATCTCGGCCCCGTGGTGGGCCGTTTCCGTCGCTCCGTGTCGGGTCTTCGTCTCGCCCTCAATCTTACTGTGCGCAGGCGACAGAACCACCACTCGGCACCCCTTCGCGGCGGCTGAGACCTCCGTAGCCGGCCGAACCGCGCCACCCGCGACTCCCCCTACACGCAACGCCCGGATCGGGGGGCGGCGCCGCCGACCGTCGGGCCGGGCGTTGCCGGGGGGTGGGGTCGCGGCGGAACCGAAGTGGGCGTACCTTTGCGGCGCCCAGCGTGGCTGGTCTTGATCTTTTCCGGTCGGAACCGGACGATCGACCCGAACGATCCGACACGTGCTCTCAAGGGGTGACGCCAGATGGGGCTGGACAACGTCGCGGTGCACTGGCCGCGGACCGGCCGCTTCTACGACCCGGTCGCACCGGCCGAGTTCGTCGATTTCGGCGAGATCGTCGACCTGCCGCGGATCTCCGCGCCGACAGCGGCCCTCGCGGAACACGTCGCCAAGACCGGGACCGTCCGGGCGACCGCCTACACCGAGCTGGTCGACCTCCTGCTCGGGTTGGAAAATGTGCTCTACGCCACGGACGCCGCCGCCGAGGACGAGGACCCGGTGATCGACCCGGACGGCTGCGCCTGGATCGCCGGCGGGATCGAGCGCTTCGTGGCCGGGCACCGCCCGCACGGGGAGACGGTCGACTTCGACTCGGTCAGCACCGTGCTGCGCAGCCTGCTCGCCGACGGTCGCCTCGCCGAACAGCAACTACGCTGGCTGGGCAGCCGGCTGGACGCGCTGCGCGACGAGAACGGCGACCCGCCGCAGTGGGACTTCACCTGCGCGGAACTGGGCGTGCTGGCGGCCTTCTACCGGCGCTGCGCCGACCGCGGCTTCGCGGTCTACGCCGACGTCTGAGCGGGGTTCGCACCGCCCTCGCCGGCCCGGTTGGTCGCCGCGATCACCCGGGTCAGGACGGCATGCAGGTCCCGCAACTCCTCGATCGGCATCCCGAGCCGCCGCACCACTGCCGGCGGGATCTCCTCGGCGCGGGCACGCAGCGCCTCGCCGCTGCCGGTGAGCGTCACGGCCAGGCTGCGCTCGTCGGCGGGGTCGCGCTCCCGCCGGACGTACCCGTTGGCCTCCAGGCGCTTGAGCAGCGGTGATAGCGTCCCGGGGTCGAGCTGCAACAGGCGGCTGAGCTCCCGTACGGACAGCGGCGCGTACTGCCAGAGCGCCAGCATGACCAGGTACTGCGGATGGGTCAGCCCCATCGGCTCCAGCAGCGGGCGATAGACGGCGACCACGCCCCGCGCCGCCACGGAGAGCGCGAAGCACACCTGTTCCTCCAGGGCCAGGGGGTTGCCCTCTAGCTGGTCGGACACCTCGGCCTCCTCGTCGTCGCCGTTGCGATCCTAACAACGATTGGTGTACCAATTATTGGTGCACGAAATTATTTCCGGGCGCGGGGCGGGAGAGGCCAGGCGGATGAGCGACGACAAGCAGGTGGGCGACTCCTCGGGCAAGGGTGGCCGCCTCATGGGCTGGGTGTTCCGCAACCTCGCCGGCCCTTCCGAGGTGCAGGGAGCGGTGCAGGGCGGCTCGCGCCATGCCCGGGAGGCCTGGAAGCAGGATCTGGAGAGGCGGAAGCAGTGGAGCCGTGAGCAGCGGGAACGCAAGCGCGCCGAGCGAGAGGCCCAGCGCGCCGGGCAGTGACCGTCAGCCGTAGGTGTCGCGTGGGCCCCGCCCCCGGACCCTGCGCGGCCCGCGCGACCAGGACGGCGCGGCCGGGCCGTGGATGTGCAGCTTGCGCACCACGTTGTGGCCCACCTCGCTGGCGATCTGCCTCAGCAGGGAAGCGGCGAGCAGCCGCAGTTGGGTCGCCCACGCCGTGGACCGGGCCTCCACGGTCAGCTCGCCGTTCTCCAGCTTCACCGGGCGGCTGTTCTGGGCCACCTCGGGGCCGACCACCCGTTCCCACGCGCCGAAGACCGTCGCCTCGGCGGCCGGCTGCTCCCAGCCACGCGCCTTGACCAGCCGGTTGAGCACGGCACCCAGCGGCTGCGGGTCGCGCGGGTCCGGCCCCGGGCCCGAGTAGCCGCGCAGCCGCCGGCCGCCCTCGCCGTCGCCGGAAACCACGCTGCGCCGGCGGGTCCGGGCCGCCGCGTCACGGCGGGCCTTCGCGGCGTCCAGTACCGCCCGGGCCAGTTCCGGCCCCGCCGCACCCCCGGCGGCTGCGTCGCCACCGGCACCGTCGGCCGCCGGACCGTCGGGCCGCCCGGCACCGCCGGCCGGCTGTGCCGACGGGCCGCCGTCGCGCCGCCCGGCCGGGCGCGGCGCTACCTCGCCCCCGGCCGCGTTCCGGCCGGCCGTCGCGCCGGGCGGGGTACGCCCCGGGCGCGGCGGCCCGAGGCGGGCCGGTGGAAGCTCCCGATCATCCGACACGACGCACCGCCCCCTCGCCGACCTGGTACCGGACGCCGCGCAGGCCGGTCGGCACGTCGTCGTCCACGGCGCAGGTCACCAGCACCTGGCTGGCCCCGCCGACCAGCTCCGCCAGCCGCTCCCGGCGGCCCGCGTCCAGCTCGGCGAAGACGTCGTCGAGCACCAGCACCGGCTCGATGCCGTCGGAGCGGAGCAGATCGTACCCGGCCAGCCGCAGCGCCAGCGCGAACGACCAGGACTCGCCGTGGCTGGCGTACCCCTTCGCGGGCAGCGGACCGAGGGTGAGCACCAGGTCGTCGCGGTGCGGACCGACCAGGGTGGTGCCCCGCTCGACCTCGGCCGACCGGGACTCGGCCAACGCCGCCGTCAACGCCTCGACCAACGCCGCCCGGTCCGGCGTCGGGCCGGTCAACTCCACCGACGGCCGGTACGCGACACCGGCCGCGCCGCGCCCCGCCGCCACCGCGTCGTACGCCTTGGTGACGTGCGGGCCGAGCGCGGCGACCAGTTCCAGCCGGCCGGCGAGCAGCTCGGCACCGTGCCGGGCCAGGTGGGTGTCCCAGACCGCGAGGGTGGACAGGTCCCCGCCCCGCGACCCGCCGGTCTTGCGGGCCAGGTACGCGGTGCGCAGCAGGGCGTTGCGCTGCTTGACCACCCGCTCGTAGTCGGCGCGCACCCCGGCGTACCGGGGCTGACGGTTGACCAGCAGGTCGTCGAGGTAGCGGCGGCGCTCGGCCGGGTCACCGCGGACGAGTTCCAGATCCTCCGGAGCGAACAGCACCAGCCGCAGCGCGCCGAGGACGTCACGAGCCCGCCGGGCCGGCGAGCGCCCCAGCCGGGCCCGGTTGGCCTTGCCCGGGACGATCTCCAACTCGATCAGCAGCTCGCGCCCGTCGTGCACCACGGCGCACCGGATCACCGCGGCGGACGCCCCCATCCGGACCAGCGGGGCGTCCGTGGCGACCCGGTGCGAGTCCAGCGTCGCCACGTAACCCAGCGCCTCGACCAGGTTGGTCTTGCCGACGCCGTTGGCGCCGGTCAGGACGTTCGGACCCGGCTCCAGATCGACGCCGACCCGCTCGTACGAGCGGAAGTCGACCAGTTCGAGCCGGCGGACGTACACAGGCTGTGGATACCGCTCAGCGCTTGTGGACGGCGTGCCCGCCGAACTGCTGGCGCAGCGCGGCGACGGCCTTCATCGCGGGCGAGTCGTCCTGCCGGGAGGCGAACCGGGCGAACAGCGACGCGGTGATGACGTTCAGCGGCACGGCCAGCCGGACGGCCTCGTCGACCGTCCACCGGCCCTCGCCGGTGTCCTCGGTGTAGCCGCTCAGCTCGGCCAGCTCCGGATCCTCGTCGAGGGCTCGGTCGAGCAGGTCGAGCAGCCAGGAGCGGACGACGGTGCCCTCGCGCCAGGACTTGAACACGCCCGGCACGTTGGTCACGATCTCCGACTTGGCGAGCAGCTCGTAACCCTCGGCGTAGGCGTGCATCAGGCCGTACTCGATGCCGTTGTGCACCATCTTGGCGTAGTGGCCGGCACCGACCGGGCCGGCGTGCACGAAGCCGAACTCGCCGGCCGGCTTGAGCGCCTCGAAGATCGGCAGCAGCCGGTCGACGTGCTCCTGCGCGCCGCCGACCATCAGGCCGTACCCGTTCTCCCTGCCCCAGACCCCGCCGGAGACGCCGACGTCGAGGTAGCCGATGCCCTGCTCGGCGAGCCGCTCGGCGCGGGGCCCGTCGTCGCTGAACCGGGAGTTGCCGCCGTCGATGATGATGTCGCCCGCACCGAGCACGCCGGCGAGGTCGTCGATGGTCGTGTCGGTGACGCCGGCCGGGACCATCACCCAGACGGCGCGGGGCGCGTCAAGCTTGTCGACCAGCTCGGCCAGGCTCGCGGCGTCGCTCAGTTCCGCGTTGCGGTCGTAGCCGACCACCTCGTGCCCGGCGGCGCGCAACCGCTCGCGCATGTTGCCGCCCATCCGGCCGAGCCCTACCAGGCCGAGCTGCATCTGTTTCCTACCTCCGCTGGGTCTGGTCAAGGGGTGTGCGATCAGCGGGAGACGCGGATCGGCATGATGAGGTACCGGTACCCCGGGATGACCTCACCATCCTCGCCGGCGGGGGAAATCACCGCCGGCTTGAACGCGTCGACGAACGCGAGCAGCGCGAACTGGGTGCCCAGGTTGTTCAGGCCGTCGATCAGGTACTGCGGGTTGAAGCCGATCGTCAGCGCCTCACCGGTGAAGGTGGCGTCCATGGCCTCGCTGGCCCGGGCTTCCTCGGTGCCGCCGGCCTCGACGACGAGCCCGTCGGAGCTGAAGCTGAGCAGCACCGGCGTGGTGCGCTCGGCGACCAGGGCGACCCGCTTCACGACCTCGATCAGGGTGCTCACCGCCACCCGGGCCTCGGCGTTGTGGCTGCTCGGGAAGAGCGAGCGCACCGGCGGGTAGTTCGCGCCGTCGAGCAGCCGGCTGGTGGTGCGCCGGGTGCCGCCGGAGAAACCGATCATGCCCTCGCCGGCCGCGCCCTGGGAGAGCGCCATGGTGACCTGGCCGCCGAGCGGGCCGAGGGCCTTGGCGGTGTCGTGCAGGGTCCGGGCCGGCACGAGGGCGTTGATGCTCACCTCGGGGTCGTCCGGGTTCCACTCCATCTCGCGCAGGGCGAGGCGGTACCGGTCGGTGGCGAGCATCGCCAGGTTGCCACCGGAAAGCTCGACCCGGACGCCGGTCATCATCGGCAGGGTCTCGTCCCGGCCGGCTGCCACGGCCACCTGGGCGACGGCCGCGGCGAACGCGGCGGCGTCCACGGTGCCGGCGCTCTCCGGCATCTCCGGCAGCGAGGGATAGTCCTCCACCGGCATGGTGGGCAGGGTGAACCGGGCGCTGCCGCAGACCAGCTCCAGGTGCGCGCCGACCGCGGCGATGTCGACCGGCTTGGCCGGAAGCGCCTTGGTGATCTCGGCGAGCAGCCGCCCGGAGACCAGCGCGGCGCCGTCGGCGTCGCCCTGCACCTCGACGGTCACCTGGCTGGAGACCTCGTAGTCGAAGCCGGAGACCTGCAGATTGCCGTCGGTCACCCGGAGCATCACGCCGGCCAGCACCGGCACGGACGGCCGGCTGGGCAGGCTCTTAGCGGTCCACGCCACGGCCTCGGCGAGCGCGTCGCGCTCCACTCGGAACTTCATCAATGCCTCCGCGTCGACGTCAGCGACAACTCTCTCATGCCGACCGCTGCCTACCGTCCCGCCCGACCGTGCGGGTACCCATCGCACCTTAGGGCGCGCGGGCAACGGCTGTGCGCCCGACCCCGTGGATCGCGTCGGTGCCGGACGGGCTGTCCCCGGCCGTTCCGACCCGATCCACAGGAAGTCCAACGGTGATGATTGGTTTTTGTTCTCTTAGAAGAACAAACTCATCGTCTTCATCGCACCTGTGCAAACTGTGGAAAACCGACGTCTGCGCAGGTCAGACAGGTTATCCACCGGTGGTTTGGCTGTGGAGAACCGGGGGTACAACTGGCCCCGCGATCCACAGGCCGCCCGATCCACCGGGTTGTCCACCGTCGTCCACCGGTTATCCACCGGTTATCCACCGACTTTCTCCCCAGTCCTGTGGACGGGCCGGGCCGCCCGGATCGCCGTTGTCCCCAGAACCTTCAACAGGAAACCCACAGGACCCCTCGGATCCGTGGACAACGGCGGCTCTGTCCCCAGCCGTCCACAGCCTCGTCCCCAGGGTTTGTCCACAGCCTGTGGGTAACTGGCGTAGGACGGAACGTAGTTTTCCACCGTCGGTGGAAAACCGGCTGTGGACAACGAGCGGCGGCTGTGGACGGACACGGCCCGATCCTGCGGCCTCGACCCGGTGGAGGGTCAACACCGACGGCCCGGAACCCCCTGTGGACAGTGGACCGTCGGGCGGGATGTGTCCGGGGTCACCCGACCCGAACGCGCGGACGCCCTGCCGGGGTCCGGCAGGGCGTCGGGGTTCTCGCGCCGCGTGGCGCGGCGGCGGGCGTACGGCTCAGGTGGTCTGCTTGATCCGGTTGGTCAGCTCGGCGATCTGGTTGTAGAGCGAGCGGCGCTCCGCCATCTGCTGGCGGATCTTCCGGTCGGCGTGCATCACGGTGGTGTGGTCCCGGCCGCCGAACGCCTGTCCGATCCGGGGCAGTGACAGGTCGGTCAGCTCGCGGCACAGGTACATGGCCACCTGCCGGGCGTTGACCAGCACCCGGGACCGGGAGTGCCCGCGCAGGTCCTCCAGGCTGACCCCGAAGTAGTCGGCGGTGGACACCATGATCTGGTCCGCGGTGATCTCGGGGCCGGCGCCGTCGGGGATGAAGTCCCGCAGCACCTCCTCGGCCAGCGACAGCTCCACCGTCGACCGGGTGAGGCTGGCGAACGCGGTGACCCGGATCAGCGCCCCCTCCAGCTCCCGGATCGAGTTCGACACCCGCGAGGCGATGAACTCCAGCACGTCCGGCGGGGCGTACAGCCGCTCCTGGGCCGCCTTCTTCTGCAGGATCGCGATCCGGGTCTCCAGGTCGGGCGGCTGGATGTCCGCCAGCAGCCCCCACTCGAACCGGGTCCGCAGCCGGTCCTCCAGCGTGGCGAGCTGCTTCGGCGACCGGTCGGAGGTGATCACGATCTGCTTGTTGGCGTTGTGCAGGGTGTTGAAGGTGTGGAAGAACTCCTCCTGGGTTCGCTCGCGGTTCTCCAGGAACTGGATGTCGTCGATCAGCAGGATGTCGACGTCGCGGTAGCGGCGTTGGAACGCGCTGGTCTTGTCGTCCCGCAGCGAGTTGATGAAGTCGTTGGTGAACTCCTCGGTCGAGACGTACCGGACCGAGCGGGCGTTGCCCAGCGTCGTGGCGTAGTGGCCGATGGCGTGCAGCAGGTGGGTCTTGCCCAGCCCGGAGCTGCCGTAGATGAACAGCGGGTTGTACGCCTTCGCGGGCGACTCGGCCACCGCGACCGAGGCGGCGTGCGCGAAGCGGTTGGACGAGCCGATGACGAACGTCTCGAACATGTACTTCGGGTTGAGCCGGTTCCCGCCGGCATCCGCGCCCCCGGGCATCCGCCGGTCGTCCCGGCCGCCGGGCCGGTGATCCGCGCCGCCGCGCCCGGGGCCGCTGTCCGTCCCGCCGTCGCGGGGCAGCCGTGGGCCGGGCGCCGGCCCCGCGTCGCGGTACCGGGGCTCGTAGGGCCGGCTGTCGGCACCCGGGTCGAGCGCGGGTCGCCCCTCGTAGCCGCGCCGGTCCGGAGCCAGCGGCTCGGCGAAGGCGGTGCTGAACAGCGGCTCCTGGGCGTCCCGGCTGGCCGGCACCAGCCCCGCCCGGTGACCGTCGGCACCCGCCGGGGAGTGCGCGGGGGCGTCGTCCGCCGACGGGTGCTCCGTCGCGCCGCGCTCCGGGTAGCCGGCGTCCTCGCGCCCGGGACCGGCCGGTCGGCCGTGGCCGGCGTGGGCCTGCTCGCCCCGGTCCGGGTACCCCGGGGTAGGGCGGCCGGGCTCCGGCTCGTGTCGGTTCGTTCCCGGCCCGTCGTAGCTGTGGGCGTCGAAGCCGGAGGGCCCGTCGAAGCCGGGCGGGCCACCGGCGTCCGGGGCGCCGCGGTAGACCGTGCCGGCCGGGCGTCCGGCCGTTTCCTCGGCCACCCGTACGGTGACGGCCACCTGGATCGGCCGGCCGAGCCGCCGGGTCAGCGCCTCGGTGATGGCAGGCCGCAGCCGGGACTCGATCACGTCGCGGGTGAACGCGTCCGGGACCGAGAGCAGCGCGGTGTCCTCCACGATCGCGCGGAGGCGGGTGAGCCTCAGGTACGCGCGTTGCTGCGCGGAGATGATCTCATCGGCGAGTTCGTCCGTGGTCGCCGTCCACACCGCGGCAAGGTCGGTCGTACCGGCCACCGTCGTGCCACCCCCTCGCCTCTGCTCCCGACCGCCGCTGGTCCAGCCCGAACGGCTGACCGGTCGTCGTCATCCACAAGTTATCCACAGCCTGTGTGTACCGACCGATTGTGGCCTCCCGCCGGAGGCGGGTCGGACCTGCCCCCTGTCTGGGCGGGCGCTGAAGCGGGTTTCACCGTGCCGAACGATTCACTACCTTGTCCGGTCTTGCCTGCCGACGCCAACCGGCTGCCGATGCCGACCGCAAACGCGCACGCTAACAGCGGGGGGCGGGGGCCATCAACCGCCGACGCGTGGCACCCTTGTCGGCATCAGTGAAAACCGCCGCTTCGGTCGCGCTCGCGGCCTGGCGGGGCCGCCGTACGAGGTGTTTGACGGTCATTGCCCCCCTGCGTAGGCTGGAGCGGCTGCTCTGCCGCCCTCTGCTAGGGTGGTGTGTGCTTGCTGTCCGCAGTCGCCTTCCCCGCATAGTCGAGGTCCCGCGCCGCCGGGCAGCACCGATCGGGGGCCACCGCCGAGGTGGCCTGGACCACCACACGACCCCGGCGGTCCTGCCTCCGGGGCGTACGAAAACGGAGAGCCTGACGTGAGCAAGCGCACCTACCAGCCGAACAACCGCCGGCGCGCGAAGACCCACGGCTTCCGGCTGCGCATGCGCACCCGGGCCGGCCGCGCCATCATCTCGACCCGTCGCTCCAAGGGCCGCACCCGCCTGTCGGCCTGAGGCCGACAGGTCCGGTCCGGGGGACGTGGGCAGTCGTGCTGGCGGCCGCGCAACGACTGCGGCGCAGCAGCGACTTCGCCGCAGCGGTCCGGGCTGGCCGTCGAGCCGGCCGAGGCGCCGTCGTCGTCCATCTGACCCTGCCCGTCACACCCGGCCCCACGGCCGACACCTCGCCGAAGCCGGCGCGGACCCCCGGTGCGGAGGAGACCTCCACACCGACCCGCGCCGGCTTCGTCGTGTCCAAGGCCGTCGGCCCCGCCGTCGTCCGTAACACGGTCCGGCGCCGGCTGCGGCACCTGGTCCGCGAGCGGCTGGCGGCCCTGCCGGCCGGCAGCACCCTGGTGGTACGCGCGCTGCCGGCCGCCGCCGAGGCGTCGTACCCCCGGCTCGGGGCAGACCTCGACGCGGCGCTCGACGCGGCCCGCACCTCCCGGGGCCGGCGATCACGGTGAGCAGCGGTTCCGCCGCTCCGCGGCCGACGAGCCTGGGTGCCCGACTGCTGAGCGGGCCCATCGTCGCGTACCGTCGTTGGATAAGCCCGGCGCTGCCGGCCCGCTGTCGGTTCCACCCGTCGTGCAGTGCATACGCCCTTGAGGCGGTGGCCCGACACGGCGCGCTGAGGGGAGCCGGTCTGACGGTCCGGCGGCTGTCGCGCTGCCACCCCTTTCACCCAGGTGGATACGACCCGGTGCCCGAGCCGGGCGGTCGCCGCCGTGCCGATGTGACTGGAGTCTGAGAATTGAGTCTCGACTGGATCTACTACGCGATCTCGTGGATCCTGCTGACCTGGCACTCGGCTTGGGATGCCATCGGCGTGCCGGTCGGCGCGGTGATCGGTACGAACTGGGCCTGGATCCTGGCCATCGTCTTCCTGGTGGTCACCGTCCGGGTGATCCTGTTCCCCGTCTTCGTCAAGCAGATCAAGTCCCAGCGGGCCATGCAGGCGCTCCAGCCCAAGGTGAAGGAGCTCCAGGAGAAGCACAAGGGTGACCGGGAGACGCTCCAGAAGGAGATGATGGAGCTCTATCGGAAGGAAAAGGCCAACCCGCTCATGGGCTGCCTTCCGATGTTCCTCCAGATCCCGGTCTTCCTCGGCCTCTTCCACGTGCTGCGCCGCCTCGACCCGGCCAAGGACAACAAGACCCTCTACGGCTGGACCGTCGACCAGTTCAACAGCGCCTCCAGCGCCAAGATCTTCACCGCCCCGATCGCCGGCAAGTTCGGCTCGACCGCCGAGGAACTGGCCCGCCTCGGCGCCAACGGCACCACCGTGAAGGTGATCGCCGGCATTCTGGTCCTGATCATGATGGGCACCACCTACCTCACCAGCCGCCAGATGATCCTCAAGACCGGCTGGGCGGAGGACCCGCAGCAGAAGATGATCCAGCGCCTGATGCTCTACGGCATCCCGCTGTCGCTGCTCGTCTCCGGCGCGATCTTCCCGATCGGTGTGATCATCTACTGGGTCACCAACAACATGTTCACCCTCGGCCAGCAGCAGTGGGTGCTGCGCAAGTACCCGCCGCCGCCCACCCCGGGCCGCACCGGCACCCCCGCGTCCCGCGGGCCGGTCCAGCCGGCGAAGAAGATCGGCGGGCTGCTCGGCCGCAAGGCCGCCCCGACCCCGGTCAAGCAGGCCCCGTCCGCCCCGAAGGTCGCCGGTCCCAAGCCGGGCGCCAAGCCGGTCAACCCGAAGAAGGGCGGCCCGGCCAAGCGCCAGGGCTGATCCTCCAGCCGTCCGCCACCGGCCCGGCCGGTGGCGGACGGGCCCGGTCCCTGGCAGCCGCCCCACAGGGCAGGCGCCGGGCCGGAACCGCCGCGCCCAGCGCGGACACGGGCGAGACTGGCCCGTACAGACGTGCCCAGGGCACCGGCGATCGTCCGCCGGGCCCGGGAGACCAGCGGACCCGACGGTCCGGCCGAGCGAGTACGGAGATGAGACCGTGACCGAGACCAGCATCCCCAGCGCTGACCAGTCCCTGGACGAGAAGATCGCGCCGATCGAGGCCACCGACGACACCGAGGCGGAGGAGGCCGAGGCCGGGGCGGGCACGCGGGAGAAGAAGGCGCCAGCCGAGAGCGAGCTGTTCCGGCAGAGCGAGATCGCGGCCGACTACGTCGAGGGGCTGCTCGACATCCTCGACTACGACGGCGACATCGACGAGTTGGTGTCCGGTGGTCGGCCGGTCGTCGAGGTGGTCGGCGGCGGGCTGCAGAACCTGGTCGGTCAGCGCGGCTCCACCCTGGAGGCGCTCCAGGAGCTGGCCCGGTTGGCGGTGTTCCGGCAGACCGGCACCCCGAGCCGGCTGCTGCTCGACGTCGGGGGCTACCGGGCCACCCGCCGTAAGGAACTCGCCGCCGTCGCCAAGAACGCGGTGGAGAAGGTCAAGGAGTACGGCGAGCCGGTGCGGCTGGAGCCGATGTCCGCGTTCGAGCGCAAGTGCGTCCACGACGTCGTCAACGCGATGAGCGGGGTGGAGAGCGAGTCCGAGGGCGTCGAGCCGAACCGGCGCATCATCGTCCGGCCGGCGGACTGACCGGGTGCCACACGACGACACCACGGCTGACGCCGTGACCGGCCCGGGTGGCACGCCGCCCGGGCCGTCGCCTGTCCGGTCCCGGCAATCCGTCGACGGGCCGGACCCGAGCGGCGGGCCGGACTCCGCCGTCGAGCCGTCGGCGGCCGTCGGGCCGGACCTCACCGAACGGTCGGACCCGGCCGTCGAGCCGTCGGCGGGGGGCGAGCCGGACCTCACCAGCGGGCCGGACCCTGCCGTCGCGGCGCTGCCGCCGGAGCTGGCCGAGGCGGCTCGTACCCTCTTCGGCGAGCGGCTCGACCTCGCTGCGGCGTACGCGGAGGTGCTCGCCACCGACGGCGTGGTCCGGGGCCTGATCGGGCCGCGCGAGGCACCACGGATCTGGGAGCGGCACCTGCTGAACTGCGCCGCGGTGGCGGAGCGCATCCCGGAGGGCGTGTCGGTGCTGGACGTCGGTTCCGGCGCCGGCCTGCCCGGCCTGGTACTCGCGGTCGCGCGCCCCGACCTGACCGTGACGCTGGTCGAGCCGCTGGCCCGGCGCACCTCGTTCCTCATCGAGGTCGTCGAGCGGCTGGGCCTGGCGAAGACGGTCCGGGTGTTCCGGGGCCGGGCCGAGGAGGCGGCGACCGGGTCCACCGGCGTCGGTCCGTTCAGCGCGGAGATCGTCACCGCGCGGGCGGTGGCCCCGCTCGACCGGCTCTCCGCCTGGTGCCTGCCGCTGGCGGTGCGCGGCGGGCGCCTGCTGGCCATGAAGGGATCGTCCGCCGCCGACGAGATCGCCGAGCACGCCGAGGCGGTTGCCAAGCTGGGCGGGGGCGAGCCCACGGTGCACCACTGCGGAGTCGGGGTGATCGAGCCACCCGCAACGGTGGTGGAGATCGTCCGGGAGCGGGTCGTGAACCCGCCGCGGGTCAAGTCCGCCTCGAAACGGACGCGCGGTGGTCGGCGCCGGGGTCGCTGATCCGACTTCCTCGCCGCCCCGCCGGCTTCCCACCGCAGGTCGCGTCGTTGATAGGGATGCGGGTGCGCGGCGGCCTGAGAACCCGACGTGGACCGGCCGCGCCTGTCCGCCGTAGGCTGGCCGGGAGCGGGCGGCATCTGCGCCCCAGGGAGCCCCGGCCGCTCCCGCCGGGCCGTACGCTCCGCGGTGCGACGAGCGTGGCCAAGACGACGGGGTGCGGACCGACCATCCGGAGCGGGCAGGGATGACAGGTGCATGACGACGGCAGGTACGACGATCCACGGGTGACGACCGGTCGCGGAGGACGCTCCGCGACCGACCCCGTTTCACGTGAAACCGACCAGCAGGGCTGGGACGCCGGCACCCCGGGTGCGGTCCCGCCTCCAGTCGACTGCGAACCGGTGCCGCGCCGCGCCGCACCGGCCGGCCCGGGTGGCGCCCGGCAGCCCGTGGGAAGGTCCGGGACGGTCTACGGTGTTGGCCGGCCCGACGGGCCGGCCCCCGCCGAGCGTGCCGTCGCCGACCAGCGCGACGCCACCGCGCCCGTCCGGTTCGAGCCGTCGCCCGCCGCAGCGGCCGTTCCCCAGCAACCCGCACCTCGTGCGGTGCCCGATACGACCCCCGGAGTCGCCGTTCCTGGCGACACGCCGGCACCACCAGCCGGGGCCTACGGGACCGATCCGGCGGATGCCGCGTACGTTTCACGTGAAACCCCGACGCGCGAAGAGGATGACCCACCGTTGGCTATGGAGGCTATGCGCGCCGTGCAGATCCTTAATCCAAGTGGCGAGGTGAGCATGCCCCGCCCCGACCGGACCCGGGTGATGTGCGTCGCCAACCAGAAGGGCGGCGTGGGTAAGACCACGACCACGGTGAACCTGGCGGTGGCGCTTGCCCTGCACGGAAACCGGGTCCTCGTGGTCGACCTCGACCCGCAGGGCAATGCGTCTACCGGGCTGAACGTCCCGCACCACACCGGGGTTCCGGACGTCTACGACTGCCTGATCAACAGCGTGCCGCTGGAGGAGGTGGCCCAGGGCGTCGAGGGCATCCCCAATCTGTGGTGCGTACCGGCCACGATCGACCTGGCTGGTGCCGAGATCGAGCTGGTGTCGGTGGTGGCCCGGGAGTCTCGCCTGGCCCGGGCGATCGCCGCGTACCCCGGGCACTTCGACTACGTCTTCATCGACTGCCCGCCCTCGCTCGGCCTGCTCACCGTCAACGCGTTGGTGGCCGCCCAGGAGGTGCTGATCCCGATCCAGTGCGAGTACTACGCGCTGGAGGGGCTCAACCAACTGATCAACAACATCAACCTGGTCCGTCAGCACCTCAACCCGAGGTTGGATGTCTCCACCATCCTGCTCACCATGTACGACCGGCGTACCCGGCTGGCCGACGCGGTGGAGCAGGACGTCCGGAACCACTTCGGCGACAAGGTGCTCCAGGCGGTCATTCCCCGCAACGTCCGCGTCTCGGAGGCGCCGAGCTACGGCCAGTCGGTGATGACCTACGATCCCGGTTCGCGGGGGGCGACGAGTTACTTCGAGGCCGCCCAGGAAATTGCCGAGCGTGGGGTCAAGGAGCCGGTGAGCCGGAATGCGTAGTGCGGACGAGTTGCTGGGAGGCGTCGTATGAAGAACCGTCCTCGGGGCGGTCTGGGCCGGGGGCTAGGGGCACTCATCCCCACCGGTCCGGTCCAGCCCGCCGGAACGATGACGGCGACGCCCGAGGCAGGTGAACGCCCCGCCCAGGTTCCGCCGGCGATCGCCCCGCCGGTGGTGACCGAGCCGGTAGCGACGGAGCCGGTGGTGACCGAGCCCGAGCCGACGGAGCCCGAGCCGACGGAGCCCGAGCTTCAGCTCAGCCCGGTACCCGGCGCCCGGTTCGCCGAGATCCCGGTCGACGCGATCGTGCCCAACCCGAAGCAGCCCCGCCAGGTCTTCGACGAGGAGGCTTTGGAGGAACTCAAGACCTCCATCCAGGAGGTCGGTTTCCTCCAGCCGATCGTGGTGCGTGCGCTGGACGGCGAGAAGTACGAACTCGTCATGGGCGAGCGCCGGTGGCGGGCCGCGCAGGCGGTCGGTCGGGAGAACATCCCGGCGATCGTTCGGGACACCCGCGACGACGCCATGCTCCGCGACGCGCTGCTGGAGAACATCCATCGGGCCAACCTCAACCCCCTGGAGGAGGCCGCCGCCTACCAGCAACTGCTGGAGGAGTTCGGCGCGACCCACGAGGAACTGGCCCGCCGGATCGGCCGCAGCCGACCGCAGATCTCCAACACGATCCGGCTGCTGAACCTGCCCGCCCCGGTGCAGCGGCGGGTTGCCGCCGGGGTGCTCTCCGCCGGTCATGCCCGCGCGCTGCTGAGCCTCGACGAAGCGGAGGCCCAGGAGCAGTTGGCGCTCCGCATCGTCGCCGAAGGGCTGTCCGTCCGGGCCACCGAGGAGATCGTCGCGCTCGCGCTGGCCGACGGACCGGCCAAGGGTCCCGCCGCGAAGCGACGGACCAAGCCACACGCCCCCGCCCTGACCGATCTCGCGGACCGGCTCTCCGACCGGTTCGACACCCATGTGAAGGTGGACATCGGACGGAGCAAGGGCAAGATCACGATCGAGTTCGCCACGGTCGACGACCTCGAACGGATCGTCGGCATCATCGGGGTCGGCCAGGAGGAAGCCGAGGACTGACTGACCCGGTCGGATCCCGGCCGCGCCGTCCGTGCAGGACGACGCGGCCGATTCGTCTCTCGGCCCCCTGGTCGTGCGGGAGCTGCCGGCGGCGACGCAAGGTCGCCCCGCGCCCGCCCCTGGGAAAAGACAGGCCGCCGACACGCCGCCCTGCGGCGGCTTTGAGTCGTCTCCTGTCCTCCTACGGGTCTGCCCCGACCGGTGTTCGGCTCGGACCGGGCTGAGCGCGTAGGAGCGTGACGAGCAGCCGGCACCCGTGCTGCGCCGCGGCGCCCCGCCAGCGGACCCTCTTTGGCTGACGAACGGAAGCGGCGCTGGGGCCGTTCGAACGCGGCTGGCAGAGCAGCCCGCTGTGCGGGTGTCTGCGAGCACCGATCGACGTGCTGCGGCTACCGGGTAGCGGGGACTGATCACGACGCCCCAGGGCCGTCAGGAGCCGTCCCCGAAGGGCCGAGGCGGTGACGCCTCGCCTCGGAACCCAGTCCGTGCCGTGCCCGGAAGAAGCGGGGGAAGTGTTCCACGTGAAACGTCGACCGAGTCGGGCGACTGCTGCCGAGCACCGGGCCCGGTAAGGCCGACCTGGCGGGTCCGGCAAGGTCGACTTGGCGGGCCCTGCGACCGGCCGCACGGCGGCATCCCTCCCCGACGCGACCCCGCATCCCCCGCCCATGCGCCCACGGTCGAGGCCCCGGCGCAACCGGTTCGCGGGCCGGAGAGCACCGAACGGGCGTGGCTGTGGCCGACCCGCACCATCCCCTCGCCCCACACCGACCCGTCCACGGCAGGGCGGCTCTCCGACCCGGGTCGGAGAGCCGCCCCCGCGACCGCCCCCCGCGACCGCCCCCCGCGACCGCCCCCCGCGACCGCCCCCCGCGACCGCCCCCCGCGACCGCCCCCCGCGACCGCCCCCCGCGACCGCCCCCCGCGACCGCCCCCCGCGACCGCCCCCCGCGACCGCCCCCCGCGACCGCCCCCCGCGACCGCCCCCCGCGACCGCCCCCCGCGACCGCCCCCCGCGACCGCCCCCGCGACCGCCCCCGCGACCGCCCCCGCGACCGCCCCCCGCGACCGCCCCCCGCGACCGCCCCCCGCGACCGCCCCCCGCGACCGCCCCCCGCGACCGCCCCCCGCGACCGCCCCCCGCGACCGCCCCCCGCGACCGCCCCCCGCGACCGCCGGGTGCAGGTTCACCGGACGGACCGACGTCGGCGAGGTAGGTCGCTGTTCCACGTGAAACGGTCTGCCCAGCCTTGCTGACGGTGGCCGGGCCGTTGACCGGCGAGTCGGATCGGTTGAGGACGGCCGGTGGCACCGAATTGCGGGGATCGCGCGGCGGAGGCGGCCGGACGGGAGCGGCCCTGCCGTCGCCCTGGGGCGGACTGGGTAGGCCGGGCCGAGAACCGGGTTCGGGCACTCGCCGATGAGCAGGACTGACAGCAGCGCGGGCTCAGTCGAGGGGCCGGTGCCGAGTTAAGGCGGCAGGACAAGGGGCCGGCGGTGGACCGGAGAGCGGCAACCAGAGCCGAACGCGGGCCGGTGGGGGTCGAGGGCGAGGCCAAGCAGGCGTCAGGGGTTTCCGGATCGGGCCAGGGCCAAAACCGGAAACCGGGCCGGCGGACGGACGAGACGGGATGCCTGTGAACGGACGTCCGGACCGCCGGTGTTCTCGGGGACGACGCCCCGCCGGCCGACCCGCCACCGAACCGCCCTCCGCGAGCCCGGTATCGGAGAACCGGCCGATACCAGGAGACAGAGCCGAGGACACCCACCTGCCCGAAGGCAGCCGCGCCAGACCGCCAACGGCCGGTCTCGTGGTCCGGCCGGGAGCCGGCAAGACAGCCGGCGCGGAGGGCCAACGCCTTGGCGAACGGCGCAGCGGCAGCAGGTTGAACACTGCGCCCACCACACGCCGGCACCGCCGCCGTTCGGGCCAGGCGGCTCGGATCGCGAGCAACGGTTTCACGTGGAACCGAGCCGAACGGCCGACAAACTGAGTACGGGCGAGCGGGCGATATCGAGGCGCCCAACCGCGGCACGCACCGGGGCCGGCACCGGCCGGTTCGGTCCCAGCGCATGAGGGGACGGGCGCGAGGTGGGGACGGGACGCATGCCCCCCGATAGCCACATCCTCGGGGGTCCGATCGCGGGACTCCTCCGGCGAGCGAGCCGGAAGCGGATCACGGGAGAGGCACCCATGGTCGAGGGGAGCCAGGCCTCGATCGGCAGCGGGGCGGCTGTCGGGGGCCGGCGCCGCGCCAGCCGCCCCGGCCCGGCCGGGGTAACCGCGAAGGCCCGCCCCCGAACTTCGCCTATCGGCTCCTCCCGCGACCATCTCCCTGGGGACCGAAGCCACCTCGCCTGGGCCTGAAGCGCTCACATTTCAGGTCGCCGAGACAGCGACCCATCGCTCTGCGGGTCGTTAGGTACGAGGGAGTCGGTGGGCTGTGCACAACTTCGTCGCCGATCCGCAAAGTTATCCACAGCGGTTTTCCACAGGCACCCTCCGTTCCACGTGAAACCCCGCGTGAAACGCGGTTTCGGCCTGTGGATGACGTGGGGTGGTGACGACCACAGGGGCCTGTGGATAACGTGTGGACAACCGATGCGGGGGCGAGTCGGAGCGGGCTGACCCGGATCGGGACAGGCGGCTACGGCCGGTCCGGCGTACCTGAGGGTGGACGAATCAGGTAGGGACAGGGGTCGCCCGCTCGGTTAGGGTCAGCGTCGTGCACGACACCCCTCCCTCAGTCCCCGATTTCACCTCCTGGCCCTCTTTCCCATTCGAAGGCGATCTCCAGGTCAAGCACCTCGACGACCCGGTCGCGGTGGAGCCCCCGCGCCGGGGCGAGGGAGCTCGGGAATGCACGGCGTGCGGCGCGCCGGACGATGCGTACATCTGGGTCGGCGAGCGGTGGCGGGTCCGCGCCATGGACCGGCCGACCGGGCTGCCGATGGTGCTGATCCTGGAGTCCCGCTCCCACCTCGACCTCGGCGACCTGCCCAACCTCCTCGCCGCCGAACTGGGCGTGATGACGGTCCGGCTGGAACGGGCGATCCGCTCCCTCGACGGCGTCGCGCGGGTCCACGTCAACCGTTGGGGCGACGGGTCCGCCCACCTGCATCTGTGGTTCCTGGCCCGGCCGTACGGGCGACTCCAGCTCCGGGGCACGTTCCTGTCGCTGTGGGACTCGATCCTCCCGCCCATCTCCGAGGAGCAGTGGCGGGAGAACCTGGCCCTGGTGGCCGCCTGGCTGGCGGAGTTCGGCGGCCGTCCGCTGGCCGAGCCGCCCCGCATCCAGTGGCAGGCGCCGTCGAGCATCGCCGCCCAGTCGTCCGCCCCCGCCCCTGCCCCGGACGAGGACGACGCCATCGGGGTGATCGAAGCGGCCGAGGAGATCCCGGAACCGGACGGCGGGGAGGACGCCGCCGCCCCGTCGACCGATGAGCCGGTGGATGAGCCGGGACGCCGCTGACACCGCCCCGTACCGGACGGGCGGGAAGCGGGGCGAAGAGGAAGGTCAGACGGGACGGGCGGCGGCCCGGGTCACCAGCGACCCGAGAAGACGGCCGAAGTCCAGGCCGGCGGCCTGCACCGCGAGCGGCAGCAGCGACGTCTCCGTCATCCCCGGGGAGACGTTGACCTCCAGCACGTGCGGCCGGCCGTCGGCGTCGACGATCAGGTCGACCCGGGACAGGTCGCGCAGCCCGAGGGCGGCGTGCGCGGCCACCGCCACCTCGGCCACCCCGGCCGCCACCTCCGGGTCCAGCCGGGCCGGCGCGTGCCAGGTGGTCCGGCCGGCGGTGTACCGGGCCGCGTAGTCGTACACGCCGTTGCGAGGCACGATCTCCACGGCGGGCAGCGCCTGCGGCCCCTCCCCGAGGTCGACCACCGAGACGGCCACGTCCATGCCGGGCACGTACCGCTCGACGAGCGCCGTCGGGTCGTACGCGAAACAGCCGACCATCGCGGCCGGCAGCGACGCCGCCTCCCGGACCACGGCGGCACCCAGCCCGGAACCGCCCTGCGCCGGCTTCACCATCAGCGGCAGGCCCAGCCGGTCGACGATCCGGTCCAGCACGGCCACCGCGCCCAGCTCGGAGAAGCGGTCGTGCGGCAGCGCCACCCAGTCGGGGGTGGGGATGCCGGCCTCCCGAAGCACCGCCTTGGCCGACGGCTTGTCCCAGGCCAGCCGGGACGCGCGGGCGTCACAACCGACGTAGGGGACGTCGCAGAGGTCGAGAACGCCGCGCAGCGAGCCGTCCTCGCCGGTGGCGCCGTGCAGGGCGATCACCACGGCGTCGGGCGGGTCGGCGACCAACGCCGGCAGCAGGGCGACGTCGGCGTCCCGCAGCTCCGCCTCCACCCCGACGGCCCGGAGCGCGTCGAGCACCCGCCGGCCGGACCGGAGCGAGACATCCCGCTCGTAGGAGAGCCCACCGGCGAGCACCAGCACGTGCAGCTCGTCGGTGACGGCGGGGTCGGTCACGGTGATTCGCTCGGCAGGGGTCGAAGCCATGCCGGAATCATGCCAAGTCGGGTCCCGGCGTGTCCGCGCCGGCCTGCCCGCGCCGCACCTCGGGACGGCCGACCGCGCCGAACACCCGGCGCATGGCGATGTCCTGCTCCATCACGCTGGCCAGTCGGCGCACGCCCTCACGGATCCGCTCCGGTGACGGGAAGGAGAAGTTGAGCCGCATGTTGCCGGTGCCGGTGCCGTCGGCGTAGAAGCCGGTGCCGGGCACGTACGCCACCCGCGCCGCGATGGCCCGCGGCATCATCGCCTTCGAATCCAGGCCGTCGGGCAGCGTCGCCCAGACGAACAGGCCGCCGGCGGGGTTGGTCCAGGTGGTGCCGGCGGGCATCAGGTCGTCTAGGGCGGCCAGCATCGCGTCCCGGCGCTCCCGGTAGACCTCCCGGTACACCTTGAGCTGCTCCCGCCACGGCATGGTGCCCAGGTAGGTCGAGACGGCGGCCTGGGCGTACCCGCTGGGGCAGAGGATCTGCGCCTCGCTGGCGATCACCAGCTTGTCGCGCACCGCGTGCGGGGCCAGGATCCAGCCCACCCGCAACCCGGGGGCGAAGGTCTTGGAGAAGGTGCTCAGGTAGAACACCCCGTCGCGGCGGCGGGCCCGCAGCGGGCGCGGGGCGTCACCCTCGAAACCGAGCTGACCGTACGGGTCGTCCTCGACCACCAGCAGGCCGGCGCGTTCGCAGATGTCGAGCACCCGTTCGCGCCGTTCCTCGCTGAGCGTCACGCCCGTCGGGTTCTGGTACGTCGGGATGGTGTACAGGAACTTCACCCGCCGGCCGGATCGGGCCAGCTCCGCCACGGCCGCCTCCAGGGCCTCCGGGATCAGCCCCTCGTCGTCCATCGGCACGTGTACCACCTGGGCCTGGGCGGCCTGGAACACCCCGAGTGCGCCGACGTAGGTCGGCCCCTCGGCGAGCACCACGTCACCCGGGTCGAGGAAGAGCCGGGCCACCAGGTCGAGCGCCTGCTGGCCGCCGACGGTCACCACGACGTCCTCCGGGGAGGCACCGCAGGACGCGTCGACGCCGGAGAGGGCCATCACCTCACAGATCCGCTCGCGCAGCTCCAGGGTGCCCTGGCCGATGCCGTACTGGAGGGTGGTGGCCCCGTGCTCGGAGCCGAGCCGGCCGAGCATCTCGCCCACCGCGTCCAGCGGCAGGGCGGCGATGTACGGTGCGCCTCCGGCGAGCGAGACCACCTCCGGCCGGCTGGCCACCGCGAACAGCGCGCGGATCTCCGAGGCGGTCATGCCTCGGACGCGCCGGGCGTACCGGTCGGTGTAGTCGTCGAGCGTCGTGCCGGTCATGACATCACCTCGATCGCGTGTCGGGCGGCTGCCGCCCTCCCGGGATACCCGGGACGCCGCAGACCATGGCGGCACGGGACGCAGATCCCCGATGGTAGTCGGGTCGGCGACGAACGGCCCTACGACGTGACCCGAGTCCACATCCCGGACCCGCGGGCCGGCTGGCACGGGGCGTCCCGGGGGCGCTCCGGGTGCATTCGCGCGTCCCCTCCCGTAGCGTCACCAGTCGGCGTACGATCGCTCGTCGGGGGGCCGAGGCGGCGGTGGCGTTGCGCGCCGGTCTCGTCTCCGAGCCTATTGTGGGGATGCGCCAATGTCTCGACGTCTGGTCAGCCTGACCCTCGACACCCTGGAAGACCTGCCCCGCCCGTGCCGGCAGTGCGTCTACTGGGAGCTTGATCCGGTGTCCGCCGACCGGGCCTGCGCGGCGGGCGACCCGGGGCTGGAGAAGGAGGCCTGGGTCTCCCAGACGCTGCTGGAGTGGGGCTCCTGCGGCAAGCTCGCGTACGTCGACGGCATGCCCGCCGGCTTCGTCATGTACGCCCCGCCGGCCTACGTGCCCCGCGCGATGGCGTTCCCCACCTCGCCCGTCTCCGCCGACGCGGCGCTGCTGATGACCGCGCACGTGGTCGCCCCCTTCGCCGGTGGCGGGCTCGGCCGGATGCTCGTGCAGGGCGTGGCCCGGGACCTCACCAAGCGGGGGATCAAGGCGATCGAGGCGTTCGGCGACGCGAAGTTCGGCGACGACGGCGACCCGCCCGGCGGCTGCGTCGCCCCCGCCGACTACTTCCTCTCGGTGGGCTTCAAGACGGTCCGCCCGCACCCGCGCTACCCCCGGCTACGGCTGGAGCTGCGCACTGCGCTGAGCTGGAAGTCCGACGTCGAGTACGCCCTGGAGAAGCTGCTCGGCTCGATGAGCCCGGAGACCCTGCTCCGGCCGGTCCGGCCCGCCCCGGCCACCCGTTCCACCAGCGGCTGACCCGCACGCCGCCGCCCCCGCCGTGCGCCGTGCGGGAGCGGAGCGGGCCCGGCTGGTCGGAGTCGTGCGGCGGCCCTCGCCCGGCCCCGCCCAGGCAACGGACCGGGCGGGCTCAGGCGGTGGCCACCCGGCCGGCCGCGACCGCCGCCCGCAGCTCGCTGACGTCGATCGAGCCGGTGGGCACGTCCCGCTCGACCGGGAAGTACATCCGCTGGACGGCGGCCACGATCGCCTCGACGATCCGGTCCCGGAACCGCGGGTCGACCAGCCGTCCCCGGTCCGCCGGAGAGGTCAGGTAGCCCACCTCCACCCGTACCGCCGGCATCCGGGTCAGCCGGAGCAGGTCCCACGTCTTGGCGTGGGTCCGGCAGTTCCGCAGCCCCGTCCGGGCCACGATCTCCCGCTGTACCAGCCCGGCCAGCCGCTCACCGGTGGCCGAGGTGACCCCGTTGTCGGTGCCGTAGTGGTAGGTCGCCACGCCCTCGGCCTCCGGATTGGCGTGTCCGTCGGTGTGCAGCGAGATGAACACGTCCGCGCCCAGGGAGTTGGCCAGTTGCGCCCGTTCCACGTCCGGCAGGCAGCTTCCCGGCGCCGGCCCCCGGGTGAGCTGCACCCGCACCCCGGAGGCGGCGAGCCGCCCCTCCAGCCGGCTGGCCAGGTCGTGCACCAGGTCGGCCTCGGTCCAGCGCAGCGGCCCGTCCGGCACCACCACCCCCGGATCGGTGCCGCCGTGCCCGGGGTCGATGACCACGGTCCGGCCGACCAGGGCTGGGCCGGCCTGCCGGATCGCGTCGGACTCGCGCAGCCACTGCGGCCGGCCGCCCACCACCTTGCGCCCCAGGCGGCGCAGCGTCCCCATGGTGTGCGGGCCGCAGGAGCCGTCGGGCTTGAGCCCCATCTCCCGCTGGAACTGGGCCACCGCCCGCGAGGTGCGCACGCCGTAGATGGCGTCGGCGCGGCCCACGTCGTACCCCATCTCCAGCAGGCGTTCCTGCAACGACCGGACGTCCTCGCCGATCAGTGGCTCCGGCACCGCGTGGTAGAGGGTCCGCGCGCCGAGCCGCCAGCGGGCGGCGTCCAGGGCGCGCCACGTCTCCGCGCCGACCCGCCCGTCCACGCTGAGCCCACGGGACTGCTGGAACGCCCGGACCGCGCGTTCGGTCGCGGCGTCGTACTCGTCGTCGTCGCCCGTGGGCGACGAGGGGAGCAGGTCGAGGCCGGTCAGCACGCCACGGATCTCGGTCACCGCCGGTCCCCGGTCGCCGGGTCGGATCGGACGCACGCTCGACCCCCTTCGCACGGTTGTGGCCGGTCGTCCCGCGACGCCGCAGGCGGGGTCGGCGACCCCGCTGGGCGACGGGGCGCGGCGTGGCCGACCGGCCGCCCCCGGGTTGAGGCTATGCGGTCCGGCCGGCCGAGGTGCGGTGTCCGCCCAGGTCAGGGCCGGAAACCCGAAACCCCGCACCCGCGAGGGGTACGGGGTTTCGGGGTGCGTCGGTCAGAGCGCGGACTGGATCAGCTTGACCAGTTCGCCCTTCGGCTTGGCGCCGGCGATGGACTGGACCGGCTCGCCGTCCTTGAAGACGGTCAGGGTCGGCACGGACATCACCCGGTAGGCGCGGGCCGTCTCCGGGTTCTCGTCGATGTTGAGCTTCACGATGCTGACCTGGTCGCCCATCTCGCCGGCGATCTCCTCCAGCAGCGGGGAGACCTTGCGGCACGGCGCGCACCACTCGGCCCAGAAGTCGACGAGCACCGGCTTGTCGGACTTCAGCACGTCGGCGGCGAAGCTCGCGTCGGTGACCGCCTTTGTCGCTCCCACTATGACCCTCCTCCGGGACTTCGTTCAGATCGTTCGTCGTTTCGGTGCCACGCCGGGGCGGCGTCGCTGCTGGTGGTGCTGCGGCTCAGCTCTGGATCGTGGCGATGAAGCGCTCGGCGTCCAGGGCGGACGCGCAGCCCGTGCCGGCGGCAGTGATCGCCTGCCGGTAGGTGTGGTCGACCACGTCGCCGGCCGCGAACACGCCCGGGATGCTGGTCCGGGTGCTCGGCGCCTGCACCTTCACGTAGCCCTCGTCGTCCAGCTCGACCTGGCCGCGGAACAGTTCGCTGCGCGGGTCGTGACCGATCGCCACGAAGACGCCGGTGACGTCGAGAACCTTGCTCTCCCCGCTGTGCACGTTGCGGACCCGTACGCCGGAGACCTTGCCGTCGGCGCCGAGAACCTCCTCGACCACCGTGTTCCACTCGACCTTGATCTTGTCGTTGCCGAGCGCCCGTTCGGCCATGATCTTGCTGGCCCGGAACGAGTCGCGCCGGTGGATGATGGTGACCGACTCGGCGAACCGGGTGAGGAAGCTGGCCTCCTCCATCGCCGAGTCGCCGCCACCGACGACCACGATGTGCTGGTTGCGGAAGAAGAAGCCGTCACAGGTGGCACAGGACGAGACGCCGTGGCCGAGGTACTCCTGCTCACCCGGCACGCCCAGGGGACGCCAGGCCGAACCGGTGGACAGGATGACGGCCTTCGCCCGGTACGCGGTCTCGCCGACCCACACGGTGCTCACCGCGTCGGAGCCGACACTGCCGGTGTCCTTCAGCTCGACCCGGGTCACGTCGTCGGTGAGGAACTCGGCACCGAACCGCTCGGCCTGCTTGCGCATGTTGTCCATCAGCTCGGGACCCAGGATGCCGTCGGCGAAGCCGGGGAAGTTCTCCACCTCGGTCGTCGTCATCAGCGCGCCACCGGACTGCACGCCCTCGATGACCAGGGGCTTGAGGTTGGCGCGCGCGGCATAGACCGCCGCCGTGTAACCGGCCGGCCCGGAGCCGATGATGATCAGGTTGCGGACCTCGTCCACTGCCGTCTCCCGATGTGTGTGGTCGCCATCGGCGCGCGCACCGATGCCGGTCTGAGTGCCGCCGCCACGCGGACGCCGCCACGACTCCTGACTTGCGAAACGTCATCGTACGAAGTGGGGATTCCCGAGCCGGTCATCCGGTGGGTCACGTCACGTGGAAGGACGGCGTCGCCGATTCCGTCTCGCCCGGGCCAGCGGGTCACCCCGCCCCGCTACGCCCGCCGGCGAACCGTGATCTCACCCTACCCGCGCCCGGTAGCGGGTGTCGGCCCCGGATCCGGGTACGCCGCACTCCGGGCCGCTGACCCACGCCCAGCGCACCCCGGACGGGTCGACGAAGCGCACGATCAGCGCCGGGTCGCCCCGGAACCGGGCGTAGTCGACCAGGTCGACGGTGAGCGGACCGGCCCCGTACTCGGTGCTGACCGCCGTCAGGCAGGAGGTCAGGGCACCCGCCGCGGTGAGCCGGTCGAGGTCGCCGACCGCCGGGAGGCGCTCGCCTCCGCCGACCTCCGGCGCCGCCGATCCCTGCCCGACCGACTTGGACGGCCCGGTGCGCGGCGCGCCGGAGGCCAGCGCCTCCGGCGTCCAGTCGATGCCGCTGTGCTGCGGGTTTCCGGTCGCGCGGAAGGAGCCGTTCGCACCCATCGCCGCTCCGGCGGGTTCCCTCATCGTGGTGGTCGCCGCGCTGTCGGACTGCGTGCTCTCGGTGACGAACCGGTTGAGCCCCAGCCCGACGGCGAACACCGCCGCGGTGGCCAGCGCTACCGGCCCGGCGATCCGGACCCAGCGTCGCCCGCGCCGGCCAGGACCGGCGGTGCCGGTACGACCGGTCGTCGGCCCGGACCCTCCGGCCGGCCGGCGCGACCCGCCCGACGGCTGGGCCGGCACCAGCGCGGGCGGCACTCCGGTCGCGCGCTCGGGATCGGTCCGGTCCGTGGCGTCCGGCGCAACGGAGGGACCGGTGGGCGTGCCCGGGCCGGCGCCGGCCAGCGCGGCGGCGATCCGGTCGGCGACCGCCAGCGGCATCTCGGGGGCCGGTCCGGCCCAGGCCGCAAGGTCCTCGCCGACCCGGGCCAGGGCCGGCGCCAGCGCGTCGTGGGCCTCGGCCCAGGCCGGGTCCTCCTCGACCAGCCGGGCCACGACCGCCTCGTCCGGCGTGCCGTCGAGCGCGCCGCCGAGGTAGTCGGCGAGCAGGTCGTGGTCGACCTCCCTGAACCCCCCGGCCGTCACGATTCCTCCTGGTTGGCGTCGCGCCGGGAGCGCCCCGACCCAGATCGGACGCCCCCCGCCGGCCCAGGGTTCCCCCGGGTGACGACGGGCACGTCCGGGCCGGCCCCGGCGTCGGGTGGGGCGGCGTTCTGGACTCGCGCCCCGGACCGCCCGTCCTGTGGCGGGGCGACCCGCCCGGGCCGGCCGGACCGCAGGTTCGGGCCCTCGTCGGCGTCCGCGCCGGTCGTTCCCTCGGGGACGACACCCGTGCGCAGGTGACCGAGCGCCACAGCGAGGCGGGCGCGGCCCCGGGCGCAGCGGCTCTTGACCGTCCCCTCGGCGACGCCGAGGATCCGGGCCACCTCGGCGACGGGGTAGCCCTGTACGTCCACCAGCACCAGCGCCGACCGCTGCTCGACCGGAAGCTCGGCGAGGGCCTGGCGGACCACCAGGGCGGTGTCGTGGTCTTGGACGGGGGCGGCCGGTTCCACCCCGCCGGTCGACGGGCCGTCGTCGGGGCCGTGCGTCCCGTCCGGCAGCGGAACGGTCGGGTGCGCCTGCCGGCGTCGGATCCGGTCCAGGCAGGCGTTCACCACGATTCGGTGCAGCCAGGTGGTGACGGCGGAGTCACCCCGGAACCGGGCCGCCGCGCGGTGGGCGGAGAGCAGCGCGTCCTGGAGCCCGTCGGCGGCCTCCTCGCGGTCGCCGACCGTCCGGAGGGCCACCGCCCAGAGCCGGTCCCGGTGCCGGTGGAAGAGTTCGGTGAAGGCGTACCGGTCGCCGGCGACGTGGGCGCGGAGCAGTTCGACGTCGCTCGGCCCGGTGCCCGGGACGGAGCCGGTCGGAACGGCGACCGGTGGACGGCGCTGGCCGTCCACCGGTACGTCTGTCGTCCGCTCGCCGTGACCGTCCATCACCACGCCCGCCCGGGGTGGCGACCCGTCGGCGGTCGCCGGTTCACGAACCCTGGACCGTGATCTCCTGGACCCCGACCTGGTAGCCCCGGTCGTTCGAGGGCAGCTCGGTGATCCAGAACAGCAGGTAGCGGTACTTGGTGTCGGCGTCGAAGCCGTTGAAGGTCATGGTGGTGCCGTCGTGCTCCTCGAACGGCTGCCCGATCGGGCTCTTCTGGTAGCTCGTGAGCAGCGACTTGTCGCCGGCCGAGGTGGAGGGCGGGTCGGTCTTGCCGGCGAAGAGCTGGGCGGACGCCCCGGTGGCGGAGAGGCTCACCTGCACCGACTTGACCGTGCGCTCCTCGCCGAGGTCGAGCCAGACCCCCATGCCGCTCTTGCGGTTGCCGAAGTTCGCCTGGGTGTAGGTGTCGGTGTCCCAGCTCTCGTCCTGGTTGCCGTCGATCACCTTCTCGGCGCCGCCCAGCTCGTCGCGGAGCTTGCTGTCCGGGTCGATGATGCGCACGTCGCTCACCGACAGCTTGCGCGTGGCGGCGGGCGCCGCCTCGGTGGCCGGGGCGCTGTTGGACGGCCGGGCCACCGGCTCGGCCTGCGGGGGCTCGTCGTCCCCGCCCAGCGCGCTGATCCCGATGAGCAGGCCGACCAGGGCGACCGCCAGCAGGCCGGCGATACCGATGGCGACCTTCCGGCCGCCCACCGACGCCAGTGGGGACGGCTCGTCGCCGGTCTCCGCGGCGAACCGCAGCGGACCGGCCGGCTCCAGGTACGGCTCCTCCTCGATCGGGATGTCGAGCCGGCCCAGCTCGGCCGCGAGCACGTCCGACGGGGGCGGGGCGATTCCGGCGTCGAGCAGGTCCATCGTCAGGTCGTCGAGGTAGGCCGGCACGCCGGCGCGGACCTGCCGCGGCGCGGCGATCGCCCCGCTGGCGTCCCGGACGGCGTCCGGGATGGCGGCCCGGCCGTGCCCGGCGGTGGCGCCGTGCAGCGGGGCCTCGGCGTGCGGCCAGTGCCCGGTCAGGGCGAAGTAGAGGACGCCGCCGATCGCCCGGACGTCGTTCTCCTGGCTGTCGGCGCTGTCGGTGCGGGCGTCGGCCAGCACCACCCGGCCCTCGTCGCTGATCATCACGGTGCCGGGGTGCACGTTGCCGTGCACCATGCCGGTGGCGTGCACGGCGGCCAGCGCGCTGGCCGCCGCGTTGCCGATCGCGGTCGTCCGGCCCGGGTCGAGGGGGCCGTCGGCGACCAGCTCCCGCAGGGACTGCCCGTCCACCCACTCGCGGACCACGTACGCCCGATCGGCCTCGTCGATGGCGTCGTAGACGCCGACCAGGTTCGGGTGGATCACCCGGCTGGCCGCGACGGCCGCCTGGAGCATCTCGGTGGCGGAGTCGCCGCCCGGGTAGCGCAGCACGACCGCGACGGGACGGCGCAGCACGACGTCGACTCCGCGCCAGACCAGCCGGCCCGCGCTGTCATTGTTGATGTGCTCGACCAGCTCGTACCGCTCGGCGAGGATTTCACCCGCCGTGGGAGCACCGAAGGTCATGACCGGCGGAGCGCTCTCCTCCGCCTCCTGACCCTCGCCGACCTGGGTCACCCGTCCTCCCTCGGTGATCGTGTCGATCGATGGACCCGCGCTGCTGGGCATGTGGCTTCCCGCTCTGCCTGTTGAGGAACCGGCCGACGGTGTCGACGTGGAACGCCTGGGTCAGCCGTACCCGTCGGAAGCGACCTTACCCGGGTTGCCCGCCTCCCCGACATGTCATCTTCCCGCCGAACCCGGCGGAGGTGCCGGGACATGCCGGACTCGCCCGGTTACGGCCGTTGTCAGCCGCGTTGCTGGCACATGTACTAGCCAATCTAGAGGTTGACCGCAAGTAGTCGTCGCAGGGGCCGGGCCGGTGCGACGGGGCTGGTGTCGCCGCCCGGATACCCCACCGAACGGCCCGTTATGCTCAGCCTTCCGGCTGGTTGCCCACAGGCACTTATGGCTGCTGACCCGCGAATCGCTGAGTTATCCACAGGCGCATCCCCAGCCTGGTGATCCCCGGTCACCCTGCGTGTTGGACGGCCGGAGGGCCCCGGCGCGGTGCCGGGTCAGCGCCCGAGGCGGCTGCGGACCATCCCGATCACCTCGGTGATCTCCCTGATCCGCAGCACCATGGCCAGCCCCAGGTACGTCCCGCCGATGACCGCGCCGCCGACCACGATCTGCACCGCCGACTGGACCAGCGTGGGCGCGTCGTCGCCCGGCAGCAGCTTCACCACCAGCAACCCGAGGACGGTGGCCCCGGCGGCGGCGACGGCCACCCGCACGAACGTGCCGGCGATCTGCCCCATCCCGATCCGGCCCACCCGGCCGCGCAGCAGCCACGCCGAGATGACGGCCGCCGCCACGTACGAGACGGCGTTGCCGAGCATCATCCCGGCGGCGGCGAAGCTCGCCGCGAAGAGCGAGAAGAGGCCGATCTGCACGGCCACCCGCAGCCCCACCACCGGGATGTTGACCAGGGCCGGGGTCCGGGTGTCCGGCAGCGCGTAGAAGGCGAAGGTGAACAGCTGGCTGATCGCGAACGGCACCAGCGCGATGCCCGCCACGACCAGCACCGGGACGGTGTCCCGGGCGTTCTGCTCGGTGAACGCGCCGTGCTGGAACAGGGCGAAGGCGATCGGGGCGGCGAGCACGGCGTAGCAGACCCCGATCGGGGCTAGCACCGCGGTGACCGTCCGGGTGCCCCGGGACAGGTCGGCGGCGAGGTCGGCGTACCGGCCGTCGGCGGCGGCGGCGCTCATCCGGGGCATCAGCGCGGTGATGATCGACACGGCGATGATGCCGTGCGCCATCATCAGCAGCAGGAAGACGTTGTTGTAGATCAGTGGGCCGGCGGCCTTCTCGCCGCTGGCCCGGCTCAGCAGGTTGAACACCACGACCAGGCCGAGCTGGCTGACCGCGACGTAGCAGAACATCCAGGCACCGAGCCGGCCCAGCTCGGCGAGGCCGAGCTTGCCGAAGTCGAAGCGGAACCGCCAGCGGAAGCCGACCTTGCGCAGCGCCGGCAGCAGGCCGGCGGCCTGGATCGCCACGCCGAGCAGGGTGCCCCCGCCGATCAACAGGACGCGCCCCAACGTCATCTCGCCCGGATCGACGATCTTCGCCCCGAAGATCGCGATGTAGAGCCCGCCGGTCGCGATCACCACGACGTTGTTGAGGATGGGGGCCCACATCGGGGCCGCGAAGTGCCCCCGGGTGTTCAGCACCGCGCTGATCAGCGCGCTCAGGCCGGTGAAGAAGATCATCGGCAGCATCAGCCGGGACAGCGCGTTGACCAGGCCGCGGTAGTCGCCGGTCTGCTGGTCGCTGGCGTACAGCCAGGTCAGCACCGGGGCCATCACCACCGCGAGCACCGCCGCCACGGCCAGCGCGATCACCGCCAGGGTGAGCAGCCGCTGGGCGTACGCCTGGCCCCGGTCGTCGTCGGTCTTGCGCCGGCGCACCAGCACCGGGACCAGCACGCTGGTCAGGATGCCGCCGAGCAGGAACTCGTACACCATGCCCGGGAAGATCTGCGCCGTGGTGTAGGCGTCGCCGACCAGGGCCCCGCCCAGCGCGGCGGTGAGCACGAGCGTGCGCAGGAAGCCGGTGCCCCGGCTGACCAGGCTGCCGATCGCCATCACCGCGCTGTTCGTCGCGGCGCTCGTCTCCGCGACGACCTCCGGCGGCGGCGCGGTCGACTCCATCGCGGGCTGGTTCAGCGGCTCCGCGGAGATGAAGGTGGCGTCGTCACCCGGGGGCCGGCCGCCGCCCTGCGCGGCGTTCGCGCTGCGGTAGAGACCGCCGCTCATCTTCCAGCCTCCAAGGGGTACGTCGGAGCCGGGCACCGGCCCGCACCCCATGACCATAGTCAACCTCCACCGCTTACCCGCGCCCGGCGGATCAGTTCCCCCACCGGCCCGATAGGCTGGCGATCCCATGTTCGAAGCCTCCGCTCCCCACGCCGCCGACCGCCGCGAGCTCACCGCCGCGCAGCGCAACGCCGTCGCCGAACTGCTCCGCGTCTCCCCCGTCGCCGACGAGCTGGGTCGCCGGTTCGCCGAGGCGGGCCACGAGCTGCACCTGGTGGGTGGTTCGGTACGCGACGCCCTGCTCGGCCGCCTTGGCGACGACCTGGACTTCTGCACCGACGCCCACCCCGACCAGACCCTGCGGGTCATCAAGGGCTGGGCCGAGTCGATCTGGGAGACCGGCCGCGAGTTCGGCACCATCGGCTGCCAGCGCGACGGGCTGCGGCTGGAGATCACCACCTACCGCGCCGAGGCGTACGACCAGGTCAGCCGGAACCCGGTCGTCGAGTACGGCACCAACCTCACCGACGACCTGAGGCGCCGCGACTTCACCGTCAACGCGATGGCGGTCAGCCTGCCCGGGCACCGGTTCACCGACCCACACGGCGGCCTCGACGACCTCGCCGCCAAGGTGATCCGCACCCCCGGCACCCCCGCCGAGTCGTTCGGCGACGACCCGCTGCGGATGCTGCGGGCGGCCCGGTTCGCCGCCCAGCTCCGCTTCACCGTCCACCCGGACGTGCGGGCGGCGATGACCCGGATGGCCGCCGACCTCGACCGGATCACCGCCGAGCGGGTCCGCGACGAGTTCACCAAGCTGCTCTGCGGCGCGGACCCGATCACCGGGCTGCGGCTGCTGGTCGACACCGGGCTGGCCGACCGCTTCCTGCCCGAGCTGACCGGGCTGAAGCTGGAGATCGACGAGCACGCCCAGCACAAGGACGTCTACGAGCACACGCTCACCGTGGTGAGCAACGCCGTGTCGTACGAGACCGACGGCTGCGACTTCGTCCTGCGGATGGCCGCCCTGATGCACGACATCGGCAAGCCGGCCACCAAGGCGGTCGGGCCGGACGGCCGGGTCAGCTTCCACCACCACGAGGTGGTCGGCGCCCGGCTGACCAAGGCCCGGATGAAGGCCATGAAGTACCCGAAGGACGTCACCGCGCAGGTGGTCAAGCTGGTCGGTCTGCACCTGCGCTTCTACGGGTACGGCCGGGGCGAGTGGACGGACTCGGCGGTGCGCCGCTACGTCACCGACGCCGAGGACCTGCTGTCCCGGCTGCACAAGCTGACCCGCTCGGACTGCACCACCCGCAACCGGCGCAAGGCCGCCGCCCTGGCGGCGGACTACGACGCGCTGGAGGAGCGGATCGCCCGGATCGCGGCCGAGGAGGATCTGGCCCGGGTCCGCCCCGACCTGGACGGCAACGCGATCATGGAGCTGCTCGGCGTGCCACCGGGGCCGGTCGTCGGCCAGGCCTGGAAGCACCTGAAGGAGCTGCGCCTGGAGCGCGGCCCGCTGGACCGCGACGAGGCCGAGGCGGAGCTGCTGCGCTGGGCCCGCGAGCAGGGCGTCACGCCGGCCTGAGCGTGGAAGGGGCCCCGGCCGACGTATTCCGTCGGCCGGGGCCCCTTCGTCAGATCAGGCGTCGACCGCGGGCTTGCCGCCGCCGACGGACTGGGCCGCGCCGAGCTTGCCGAGCAGGCCGGCCAGGTCGATGCCGGTCAGGTCGGTGCCGAGCTGGAGCCCCTGCGCCACGTTGCTCGCCACCGACTTCGTCAGCGAGGACGCCCCGTCGGTGGAGATCACCGTCATCTTGTCGATCGCGCCGATCGGCGCGCTGGCCGCCTCGACCACCTGCGGCAGCACCCGGACCAGCAGGTCCAGCACCGCCGCCTCGCCGTACGCGGCGAACGCCTCGGCCTTGCGGGCCATCGCGTCGGCCTCGGCCTGCCCCTTGGCCAGGATGGCCGTCGCCTCCGCCTGGCCCTCCCGCTCGACCGCCTCGGCGATCGCGGAGCGCCGGCGCTGCTCGGCCTCGCCCTCCTTGGCGCCTTCGATCGCGTTCGCCTCGGCCAGGGCGGCCCGGCGGGCCCGCTCGCCCTCACCGGTGAGCCGGGCCTGCTCGGCGACGGCCTGGGCGGCGGCGATGGTGGCCTGCCGCTGGGCGTCGGCGTTCAGCACGGCCGCGTTGCGGGCCGCCTCGGCCTCCTGCTCCACCTTGTACCGGGCGGCGTCGGCCGGCTTGCGTACCTCGGTGTCGAGCTGGCGCTGCTTCAGCTCGGCGTTGCGCTCGGCCACCTTCTGCTGCTCGGAGAGGATCGCCTGGTCCCGCTCGGCCTGGGCGAGCGGCCCGGCCGCCGCCGACTTCGCCTTCGCGGCGTCGATCTCGGCCTGGATGGCGGCCTGCTTCAGCGACAGGTTCCGGTTCGCCTCGGCGATGGCCTCCTCGGCCAGCAGCCGCTCCTGCTCGGCCTGCTGCCGGGCCCGGGCCTCGGCGATCGAGGCGTCCTTGAGCACCCGGGCCGCCTCCGGCCGCCCGAGGTCCTGAAGGTACGACCCCTCGGCCACGATGTCCTGGAGCTGGAAGGTGTCCAGCACCAGGCCCTGGTTGGTCATCGAGTGCTCGGCCTCCTCCGCCACCGCGTTGGCGAACGCCGCGCGGTCCCGGATGACCTCCTCGACGGTGAGCCGGCCGACGATCGAGCGCAGCGCGCCGGCCAGCACCTCGCGGGTGAAGTTGTCGATCTCGCCCTGCTGGTGCAGGAAGCGCTGGGCGGCGGCGCGGATCGCGCCCTCGGTGCCGCCGACCTTGACGATGGCGACGCCGTGCAGGTCGGCCCGGATGCCCTGCTTGCTCACCGCGCCCTTGATGCCGACGTCGATGCGGCGGCTGGACAGGTCCAGCGACTGGATCTTCTGCACCACCGGCAGGACGAAGACCGACGCGCCGAGGACGACCTTCTGCCCGGAGTTGTCGGTGGACCGGCCGCCGTCGGCGGTTTGCGTGGTCCGGCCCTTGCGGCCGGTGACGATGAATGCCTCGTTGGGCCCGGCGACCTTGATCCGGGAGAGCACGAACAGGACGAGGACGACGACGAGGAGAACCGCGCCGCCGATGGCGATGAGGAGGGGCATACGACTTCCGCTCTGAGGGTGTGAAAGGGGGTTCGGTGGTTCTCTGCGCAGGGATTCAGTAGGTCTCGACGTGCACGCTGGTCTCGCTCAGGGCCTCCACCACGAAGACCTGGGCACCGACCGGGATCGGGCCGTCGGCGCGGGCGTTGAGCTTCACCGGCTGGCCGGCGACGCGGATCCGGACCTCGCCGTACCCGTCCGTCGGCACCGGAGTCACCACCAGGCCGAGCGCGCCGACCAGGTCGTTGCGGCTGGGGGTGGGGTCGGTCCGCATGGCGCGGGCCGCCCGACTGAGCCGGACCGCGAGCCAGGCCGTGGGCACCGCCGCCAGCGCGCCACCGGCCGCCGCCGCCGCGATCATACCGGGGGTACGCCCGCCGACCAGCTCGTTGACGATCGCGGCACCGAAGCCGAAGGCGCCGGTGAACCCGGCGACCGCCTCGACGGACACCGGCCCGTCGACGTCGGGATGGCCGAACTGGAACAGCTCCGCGCCGAGCAGGGCCAGCGCCAGCACGGCGACGCCCACCCCGCCGATGATCAGGAAGATGAGTGTCCCCGAGGCCATGACCTGCACGGTAGCCCTGCCGCGCAAGGTCACCCAAGGCCACCTCCAGGGCACGGGTTGCTGGGCCAGTTTCCCGCCCGGTCGGAAAGGCGAGCACCGAAGGTCCTGCCTGCCCGGGAGGCCGGGTCGCGGCGTGGTCGGACCGGGAGGGAAGAATGGGGGTGTGCGCTGGACCGTTCTCGACTCGCCGATCGGCGAGTTCTCCGTGGCCACCGACGACGCCGGGGTGTGCGGCGCGCACTTCGGGCGGGTGGCGGCGGCGGCCGAGGTGCCCGGCGACGAGCTGTCCGGGCGGGCCGTGGCGGAGCTGCGAGCGTACTTCGCCGGTGAGCTGACCGAGTTCACGGTGCCGGTGGCGGTGCGCCGGGGCTCCGACTTCGAGCGGGCGGTGTGGCGGGAGATGACCCGCATCCCGTACGGGGAGACGTCGACCTACGGCGAGGTGGCCCGGGTGGTCGGCGACCCCGGTGCGGCGCGGGCGGTCGGGGTGGCCTGCAACCGCAACCCGGTCCCCGTCATCGTGCCCTGCCACCGGATTGTGGGCGCGGGGGCGAAGCTGGTCGGCTTCGGCGGCGGCCTGCCGCGCAAGGTGAAGCTGCTGGAGCTGGAGGCCGGCGTCGCCCTGCGGCGCGCCTGGTCCTGACCGCTGCCGGGGTGTACGGCGGGAGGGGCGGGTCAGCGAGTCAGGCGAGACGTCCGGCGCGCAGGCCGGTGAGGAAGGTGCCCCAGTCGGCGGCGGCGTAGACCAGGACGGGTCCGCCGCGGTCCTTGCTGTCGCGGACGGCGAACCGCCCGCTGCCGTCGCGCACCGGCCCGGCCTCGACGCAGTTGCCGTCGCCGTTGCCGCTGCGGGTGCTGACGTGCCAGGCCACCGGCAGTGCGGTGCTGGTCGATCGGCCGACGGTCGCCATGTGCTCACTCCAGACGTGCTTCCAGGTCGAAGAGGATCCGCTGCACGGCGCCGTTACGCAGCGCCGCCCGGCGTAGCCGATCGTAGCGCTGGTGCAGCGAATCGGCCTTCTCCCCTTCGACCACGACTGTCCCGACGACCGTGGAGATGCAGCCGGCGGGTGGATACGGCCGCCGCATCCGGAAGACATCAAAGGCACCATTTGGGCTGGCGTGGGCGCCTGCGGCGAGCGGCAGGATCATGATCTCGACGTTCGGCCAGCCGGCCAGCGAACGAAGGTGGGCAAGCTGGGCGCGCATCACCTCGGATCCGCCGATCGTCCGGCGCAACGCGCCCTCGTCGATGATCGCGGAGAGCCGGATCGGCTCGGGATGGCTCAAGCGCTGCTGGCGGTTCATGCGCAGCTCGACGAAGCGTTGGAGTTGATCGTCGGGAAGGTGCTGGTCGGCGGCCCGGATGACGGCCTCGGCGTACTCCCGGGTCTGGAGCAGGCCGGGGATCACCGAGTCCTGAAATGAGTCGATTGCGGTGGCGCGGCTCTCCAGCCAGATCCAGTCGATCAATGAGGCGGCGACGTTGGCGCTAAAGCCGTCCCACCAGCCCTTTTGCCAGACATCCTGCGCCATCGTCTTGAGGTCGTCGCGTCGTTTGGGGTCGTCGATCCCGCAGACATCGAGGTAGGCCAGCACCTCGGGTACCCGGGCCGGCAGCATGCCGGACTCGATCCGGCTGACGGTGCTGGCGTTGCGATTGAGGCATTCACCCACGTCCCGCAGCGTCAGCCGGGCAGCTTCCCGCATCTCGCGGAGCTGCTGACCAAGCCACTGGGCGCGAAGTGTGGAGGCAAGTTCGTTCGGCATCACGTCTCCATTCGTCTGCATCAGCATGGCGAACAGATTCCCTTGTTGCAAGCTTGCACCAGTGCTAGATCTGATGCATGCTGCGTGTGGCTGCTGTTACTGAAGGTAATTGGCGGCTGATGGAAGGACCGGGGTGGGTTGGCTTGGCGGCATGCCCACCCCGGCCCGGGAACGAGCCGAACGGGAGACACATCGCGATGGATGGCGTCCCGGGGAACGACTCCCCGACTGTCTACCACGCCGTACCCGCTGTGAGCGGACACCGGCGCGCCTGCGTTGTGCGTACCCCTTCGGTTTCCAGCCGAGGGGTGCGCTGACCCGACAGCGCATTCCTCGGCGCCAAGCCGGGCGGGCGCGTGGACCCCGCCGCGAATCCCCCTCGCGGCGGTGACGGACCGCGCGCCCGCCCCCTTCAGGCGAGGGGTACGCACCGATGGGGTTGCACGAGAGCCGGGTACGGCCGGAGAGCCGCGCCGCGTACGAGATCATCGCCGCGCACGTACTCGATCCGGCGGGGCTCTGCCGGGTCTGCCAGGTCCCGGGACCGTGCCGGCCGGCCAACGCGGCGGCGAACCAACTGGTCGAGTTGGGGTTGCCGGTGTGCCCAGCGGCGGTGCCGGAATCCCGCCTGGCGGCCCTGCGACGCTGGCGGGCACCGCATCGCCTGTGCTGGGCGCGTCCCCCTATCCCTACCGGCCGCGAGAACTGGCTTGAGTCGTGACCGGGCGGCGGCTGCCGGCACTGGTGCGAATTGCCTGGCAGGTGTTGGAGTACCACCGGCACCACCGTTGTCGGGCGTGCTGCGTCGGGAGTTGTTGTCCTGCCGTCGAGGTGGCGCGGGCCCGGATCAGGGCGTGGCGGCGGTACGGGTCGTGAGCGTCGAGATCAGGGCCGGGGACGTGGTCCAGGTGACCCGGGCTGCGAGCGTCCAGTTCATCAGTCGGCCGATCATCGCCCGGGTGATCCGGGTGCGCGACGACTTAATCACCTACCACGGCTGGCGCTGGCTCGATGTCTACCAACTCGATGCGGAGGGCGACGCGGTCGAGCGCCGGACCATCTACGTGCAGCCGGCCGGGCTCCGCGTCGCACCGAGAGCGGCCCCGGGCGGGTACCGAGGGCACGCCGTACCGACGCTCCGGCGGACACGCGGCGGATGAATAAGTGACGGCTGTTACACATTTCGATTCTCATGCTGCCGCACCCGACTTTCCTGTCCAGCCGTTGGCCGGTACGCGGCCTGCGGGCGGCGCTCGGGAGCAACATCCGAGCAGGTCAACAGGACCCGCTCCACCTAATTTGCGAGGAGGCAGAGAGAGTGCCAAGCATGATTGACGTGGCCCCTGAAGAGTTATACAAAAGTGGTATGGCCTTCACCCTGACGCTCAAGCCCGAAGTCGAACAGCGGCTCCGTGAGCTGGCCGAAGCCGAGCACCGCTCGATGCACAAGACCGTCGAGGTGGCGATCCAGGAGTACCTCGAACGTCAAGAACGCAACGAGTGGACCCGCCAGGCAGCCCGGCGGGTCTTCGAGGAGGACGCCGAGTTCTTCGAGATGTTGGGGGACCGGTGAGGCAGCCCTGGCCGGAGCCGGAGGATCTGCTGACCCTTCTGGCTGAGTACACCGGTCCGCAGAGTGGGGTGCGGGACGCGGGCATCCTGGTCGCCGCAGCGGCCCGTCCGCACGCTCGAATGATGAATCGCCCGGCCTACCCGACCGTCTTGGACAAAGCGGCGGCGCTGCTGCACGGGCTGATGATGTGGCGGCCCCTGGACATGTGGAACGCCGGGCTGGCCTGGGCAGCGATGCGGGTGTTTCTGCAGCGCGGCGGGCTGACCTTCACCATGCCGGCCAAGGAGCGGATGGGGCTGACCGACGCGTTGACCAGTGGTGAGGTGGACTCGGTCGACGAGTTGGCATTGCGGCTGTCGCCGTACCTGGAGATGTCGGCCTGAGCGACGGCGAGGGCCGGGTCCCGACGGACCCGGCCCTCGCGGCGGTGCTGGTGGTCAGCGCGTCAGCGCTCGACCTCGCCCTTGATGAAGGACTCGACGGCGGCGTGCGCGTCGTGGTCGGCGTACTGCACGGGCGGGGACTTCATGAAGTACGACGAGGCCGACAGGATCGGGCCGCCGATCTTCCGGTCCAGGGCGATCTTCGCGGCCCGGACGGCGTCGATGATGACGCCGGCCGAGTTCGGCGAGTCCCACACCTCAAGCTTCAGCTCGGCGTTGAGGGGGGTGTCGCCGAACGAGCGGCCCTCCAGGCGGATGTACGCCCACTTGCGGTCGTCGAGCCACGGCACGTGGTCCGACGGGCCGATGTGCACGTCGCTCTTCTGCATCTCGTGCGGGATCTGCGACGTGACCGACTGGGTCTTCGAGATCTTCTTCGAGACCAGCCGGTTGCGCTCCAGCATGTTCATGAAGTCCATGTTGCCGCCGAAGTTGAGCTGGTACGTGCGCAGCAGCTCGACGCCGCGGTCCTCGAAGAGCTTCGCCAGGGCGCGGTGCACGATGGTGGCGCCGACCTGGCTCTTGATGTCGTCGCCGACGATCGGCAGGCCCGCGTCGGTGAACTTCTGCGCCCACTCCGGGTCGGAGGCGATGAAGACCGGCAGGGCGTTCACGAACGCGCAGCCGGCGTCGATCGCGGCCTGGGCGTAGAACTTGTCGGCCTGCTCGGAGCCGACCGGCAGGTAGGAGACGACGACGTCGACCTGCGCGTCGCGCAGCGCCTGCGTGACGTCGACCGGCGCGGCGTCCGACTCCTCGACGATCTCGCGGTAGTACTGGCCCAGGCCGTCGAAGGTCGGGCCGCGCTGCACGCTGACGCCGGTCGGCGGCACGTCGCAGAGCTTGATGGTGTTGTTCTCGCTGGCGACGATCGCCTCCGCGAGGTCCATGCCCACCTTCTTGGCGTCCACGTCGAACGCCGCGACGAACTCCACGTCCGAAACGTGGTAGTCGCCGAAGGTGACGTGCATGAGACCCGGGACGCGGTCGTTCGGGTCGGCGTTGCGGTAGTACTCCACGCCCTGCACGAGGGACGAGGCGCAGTTCCCCACACCGACGATGGCGACGCGGACGGAGCCCATAGCGTCTGCCTCCTTCTTCTTCATCACGGCCGCTCTTTCCTGGACTCTCCAGGCGGAGGCGGGCTGTCGGTATCTCGTCGGCCGCCAACCGTCCCGGCTCGCGGGACCGTCGGGGCACGGCCGGAGCGCTCGTTGGCGATGAGCTCCTCCAGCCAGCGGACCTCGCGCTCACAGGCGTCGAGACCGTGGCGTTGCAGTTCCAGGGTGTACGCATCGAGGCGCTCGGCCGCGCGGCCCAGCACGTCGCGAAGCCCCTCGCGACGCTCCTCGATCTTTCGGCGGCGCCCCTCCAGGATGCGGAGCCGGGTCGCCTGGTCCGTGCGGGCGAAGAACGCGAAGTGCACGCCGAAGCCCGTGTCGTCGTACGTCTCGGGGCCGGCCTGCGCGATGAGCTGGGCGAAGCGTTCCTTGCCCTCTGCGGTGATTTTGTAGACCACCCGACCTCGTCGGCTGGTCAGCGCGGGAACCTCCTCGGCGGTCGCGGGTGTCTCGGCGGCTTCGGTGATCCATTCCGCCGCCTGCAACCTGCGCAGGGTGGGGTAGAGCGAGCCGTAGCTGATCGCCGCCCGGATCGCCCCCAACTTGGCCGCGAGCTCCTTGCGGAGTTCGTAGCCGTGCATCGGGGACTCCTGGAGGAGGCCGAGGATGGCGAGCTCGAGCACGGGCCACCCCTTCTTACCCCCGACGCGTGGGCGTAACCACCGCGATGTATCGGACCGATACATCGCACGTTAGCGGCTCACCCAGGATCAGGGCAAACCTTCGAGGCGAGTTCCTGGGGTGACGGATTGTGACGGTGGTCGCCTCGTCGAGCCGGACCGCGTACCCTTCTCCGCATGCGTACGCAGCGCCAGGTCGTCGACTACTCGCTCCGGAAGCGGGCGGTGCTGCGCGAACTCCTCGCTGGCCGGGTCGGCACGTACGACGTCTGCGACGCCTCCCCGTACCTGAAGAACGCCGCCCGGTTCCACGGGGAACCGACCGAGGAGCGTTGCCCGATCTGCCGCAGCGAGAACCTGACCCACGTCCATTACATTTACGGGGACGAGCTCAAGCAGTCCGCCGGGCAGGCGCGTACTCTGACCGAGTTGCCCGTCCTGGCGATGACTCTGCGTGAGTTCCAGGTCTTCGTGGTGGAGGTGTGCCTCGGCTGCGACTGGAACCACCTCGTCGAGCAGTACCTGCTCGGCCGGGACGGGCTGGCCGGTGACACGGAGGACGGGGCGGAGCAGGGCGCGGTGGGTGGCACGGCCGCCTCGGCCGCGGTTCCCGGCCCGGCCGCTCGGCGGAGGCGAGAGGCGCAACGGTGAATCCAGCTGATTCGGTTGGCCCGGTGTGGAGGAGACGGGACGACCGACAGCCCTTTGGCCTGATTGGCCCGATTGATCCGGAAGCAACGCCCCCGGCCCGACGCGCTCGGGCGGGGACGTCGCGTGTTTCAGCTCACGGCAACCCGGTGGCGGCGCGATCGCGTCCCACCGCGACCGGCAGGGTGTGAGGAATGAACTCGTACGGCGATCCCAGCTCCTCGCGCGGGCGGGCCCAGATCCCGGGCGCCAACGGCGACCCGGGCACGGCCGACGCGTACGGCCGAGGCGGCGACGCCCGCGGCAACGGCTGGTCACCAGAGGGTACGGCACAGGGTGGGCGGGCCTCGGTCGCGCCCCGGGGCGCCGGCGGACGCGCCTCGGTGGGTGGCTCGGCGGCGGTGCCACCGCGCGGTGGGGCGGCCTCCGGGTCCGCCTCGGTCGGGCGCGCGGGCGCCGGCCGCGCCTCGGTGCCCGTCTCCCCGGCACCCGGTGCCCCGGCGGCCGGCCGGGCCGGCGCGGGCCGCGCCTCGGTGCCCGTCTCCCCGGCACCCGGCGGCGCCCCGGCCGGGCGGGCCTCGGTCGGGGTCGGCTCCGCCGGGCGGGCGAGCGTCGGCTCCGCGGCGGTGGGCGGGCTCGCCGGCCGGGCCACCGTCGGGCGGGCCGGGGTGGCTCCGGTCTCCGGCGGCGCGGGCGGGCCGGGCGGCCCGGGCGGGCCCACCGGGCCGGGCCGGGGCGGGCGCGGCGGGCGCGGCGGCGACCCGAACGCGGTCGCGCGGGCGAAGAAGCGTCGCCGGATCAACATGCTGATCGCCGGCTTCGCGGTCTTCATCATGCTGGCCGGAATCGGCGTCGTCGGCTTCACCTACTACTCCACCACCGTGGTGCTGCCCGAGCAGTTGCCGCTGCCGCTGTCCACCACCGTGTACGCCAAGGACAACAAGACGGTCCTGGCCAAGCTCGGCGAACAGAACCGGCAGCTCGTCAAGATCGCCGACATTCCGAAGCACGTGCAGGACGCGGTGGCCGCCGCCGAGGACCGGAACTTCTACCGGCACTCGGGCGTGGACTACAAGGGCATCGCCCGGGCCGCGTGGAACAACCTCTCCGGCGGCGACAAGCAGGGCGCGTCGACGATCACCCAGCAGTACGCCCGCAACGCCTACGAGAGCCTGAAGGACGACACGTACGCCCGGAAGGTCAAGGAGGCGATCCTCGCCTCCAAGCTGAGCGACGAGTACACCAAGTCCGAGATCATGGAGCACTACCTCAACGTGATCTACTTCGGGCGCGGCGCGTACGGCATCGAGGCGGCGGCGCAGACCTACTTCGGGGTGCCGACCAAGAAGCTCACCGTGGCCCAGGCCGCGGTGCTCGCCGCGCTGATCAAGCAGCCGGTCGCCAGCGACACCCACAGGGGCTACGACCCGGCGGTCAACCCGGTCGACGCGAAGTCCCGGTGGACGTACGTGCTCGACGGCATGACCGCCGAGGGCTGGATCAACGCCCCGAACCGGCCGCAGCGGCCGACCGACGCGGAGTATCCGAAGACGCTCAGCCCGAAGAACGCCGGCTCGGCCGCGTTCGGCGTGAAGAGCCCTCGTGGCAACGTGATCAACTACGTCCGCGAGGAGATGGAGCAGTGGGGGATCTGCACCAACTCCGAGGCCGCCGGCAAGGTCAGTTGTGTCGATGCGCTGCGTGACGGCGGCTACCGGATCCAGACCACGATCGACCCGAAGCTCCAGACCGCCGCGGAGAACACCGCGATGCGGGCCAAGAAGAACTCCGAGCTCAACGACCAGCCGAAGAACCTGATGGCGGCGGTGGTCTCGATCGACCCGGCGACCGGGCGGGTGCTCGCCTACTACGGCGGGGACAGCGGCGCGGACTTCGACTACGCCGGCAAGAACACCGACTCCGCCGGCAATCTCACCGGCGGCCACTCCCCGGGTTCGTCGTTCAAGATTTACACGCTGGCCGCGGCGATCAACGAGGGCATCTCGGTGAAGTCGCACTGGGACGCCACGCCGTTCAAGCCGGAGGGCTTCAAGAACGAGGTGCAGAACGCGGGCCGCGGCGCCGGCGTCTGTAAGCAGTGGTGCACCCTGGAGGAGTCGACGGTCCGGTCGTACAACGTGCCGTTCTTCCACGTCACCGAGAAGATCGGCCCGGGAAAGGTGGTCGACATGGCCCGCGCGGCCGGCGTCACCACCATGTGGACCACGTCCGACAACCCGCCGAAGCCGATCGACCTGACCAAGAAGAAGGGCGAGGACGTCGCGCCCGCGCCCTTCTACCACGTCATCGGCTACGGCCAGTACCCCGTGACGGTCCTCGACCACGCCAACGGCCTGGCCACCCTCGCGAACGGTGGCAAGTACAACAAGGCCCACTTCGTGCTGAAGGTCCAGAAGCAGAACGTCGACACCGGCCAGTGGGAGCTGGTCAAGGGGGAGCAGCTCAAGCCCCAGCAGCGGATCCGCGCGGAGGTCGCCAAGGAGGTCACCGGCGTCCTCAAGCAGATCCCCGGCCCCAACAGCCGGTCGCTGGCGAACGGCCGGGAGGCGGCGGGCAAGACCGGCACCTGGGAGTACGACAGCAAGCACAACGCGCACGCCTGGATGGTCGGCTACACCCCGCAGATCGCCACCGCGGTCTGGGTGGGCAGCAAGGATCCGAAGAAACCGCAGATCATCGACAAGGACGGCGCGGACATCGGCGGCTCCAAGCTGCCCGGCGCCATCTGGCAGCGGTACATGAACGCCGCGCTGGACGGCGAGGACAAGGAGGGCCTGCCCTCGGTCACCGGGATGGGCGACCAGGAGGCCGGCAACGGCACCGAGCCGGCCCCCCCGACCCAGCCCGAGCAGCCGAACTGCGACCCGCTGAACATCTTCTGCCCGCAGACCCCCGGCGGCCCCGGAACCCCCGGCGGTCCCGGAACCCCGCCGGGCACCCCCGGCACCCCGGGCACCCCCGGGAACCCGACCGGCCCCCGGCCGGGCGGAAACGACGACGGCGGAAACGGCGGGGGGCTGTTGCCCACCATCGCGCCCCGCACCCGCGAGTGAGCGGGCTGGGCTGATCATCACGCCGCCGGCGGCCGGACCCCATGGTCCGGCCGCCGGCGGCGTTTCGCCTACCGGAATGTTCGCGCCTGGGCGGGACGCGGAGGCCACCGGTACGGGATGATTCCTGTCCATGAGCACCCAGTCGACGACAGACATCGACGACGCCGGGCCCGCTGACCACCCGTCCCGGTCGGACGGCTTCGTCCGCGGCGCCTCGGAGTTGATCGGCGGCCCGCTGGGCGACCACGCGGTCGCGCTGGACCGGCAGGCCGACCGGGAGAGCCGGTTCTGGACGGCAGCCCGGATCGTGCTGGCCCTGGCCTGCCTGACGCTGGCCCTGCACTGGGTGCAGAAGTCCCCCTGCCAGGACGGGGCCTGGCAGAACAACGCGCAGTACACCCGCATGTGCTACACCGACGTGCTGGCGCTCTACTACGCCGAAGGGCTCAACGAGGGCAAGGTGCCATACCGGGACCACCCCGTCGAGTACCCGGTGTTGACCGGGTACTTCATGGGCGCGCTCGGGCTGCCGGTGCACGCGCTCGGCGTCGACAACCCGGAGATCAACCAGGGGCAGTGGTTCTACAACCTCAACGTCCTGGTGCTCGGCGCGCTCGCGGTGGCCACCGTCGCGGTCATCCTCAACCTGCGCCGCCGACGACCGTGGGACGCCGCCCTCTTCGCGCTCGCCCCCGCCCTGTTCCTTACCGCCACCGTCAACTGGGACCTGCTGGCCGTCGGGCTGGCCGCGTTCGGGCTGTTCGCCTGGGCCCGCCGCCGCCCGGCGATGGCCGGGTTGCTGCTCGGCCTGGCCGGGGCGGCCAAGATGTGGCCGCTGTTCGTCCTCGGGCCGATCCTGGTGCTCGCCCTGCGCGCGAACCGGCTCCGCGCCGGCCTCACCGCCCTCGGCACGGCGCTCGTGGCGCTGGTCGCGGTCAACCTCCCCGCCGCAGTGCCCTACCGCGACAACTGGGACCGCTTCTTCGAGCTGAACACCACCCGGCCCATCGACTGGGGCACCCTGTGGTACATCGGGCGCTACCTCGACGGCAAGGTCAACACCGGCGGCCCTGGTTCGATGGGCCCGTTCGAGTGGCTGAACGCCAACATCCCCACCCTGAACTGGCTCTCGTACGCCCTGTTCGGGCTGGCCTGCCTCGGGGTGGCCGGGCTGGCGCTGCGGGCGCCGCGCCGGCCCCGGCTGGCCCAACTCGCCTTCCTGGTCGTCGCCGCGTTCCTGATCTTCAGCAAGGTCTGGTCGCAGCAGTTCGTGCTCTGGCTGCTGCCGCTGGCCGTCCTCGCCCGCCCGAAGTGGGGCGCGTTCATCGCCTGGCAGGTCGCCGAGATCGGCTACTTCGCCGCCTTCTACGGCGAGCTGCTCGGCACCGCGACCAGCCGCCCGGTGTTCCCCGAGGGAGTCTTCGTGCTGGCCTCGGCGCTGCGGCTGGGCACCGTCGTGCTGCTCTGCGTGCTGGTCGTCAAGGAGATCCTGGACCCGGGGCGGGACGCCGTGCGGGCCACCTACGCCGACGATCCGGACGGCGGAGTGCTCGACGGCGCACCGGACGCACCCTGGCTGAGCCGCTGGCGACGGCCGACCGCCCCGGATGCCACCGCCGAACCGGCCCCGGCGAGCCCCTGACGCCACCCGGCCCGGTCGGATTCCGCTAGAGCCGGTAGACCACCGCGCCGTCGACCTCCTCACGGGTGATGCCGAGGGCATCGACCGGAGTGTCGATCGTCGTCTCCCACGGCGTGCCCGCGATCCGGTCGCGCAGCACCACCACGTTGCGCACGCCCAGGTCACGCAGGTAGGTCACGCTCGCCTGGTTCGGGAAGCTCTCCGTGGCCTGCCGGATCTCGGCCTGCCGGACGGGGGTGAAGCCGCTGCCGCCGTTGACCATGTCCTGGAACCTGCTGGTCGACCACAGCATCACCGGCTGGTCGAGGTTCTGGCTGCTCGGCAGCACCAGCATCGGGCCGTCCACCGACCGCATCGCGGCGGGCTGGGCCGGCACCACCGGATGCGGCGTGCTGTTCAGCCCCTCGGCGGCCACCAGGAGCAGCGGCAGCACCGTGGCCAGCCGCAGCCACGGACCCGGCCACGGCGGGACCCGCTCGGCGGCCCACTCCCGAACCCGCACGGCGAAGGCGCTGACCGCGCCCGCGGCGAGCAGCCCGAGCAGCAGCGTCGTCCACAGCATCATCCGCCCGGGCGTGCGCAGCCCGTTCCAGCCGGGCAAGTACTCGAAGAGCAACCCGTAGGTGAAGGTGCCACCGAAGAACCGGGTGCCCATCGCCAGCACCATCGTCACCACCACCCCGGCGAGCAGCAGCAGCCGGTGCCGCAGCCGCCACACCGAGAAGAACAGCCCGCCCGCGGCGAGCGCGTACAGCACGAAGCCCGGCAGCAGGGTCATCTCCGGGTGCCAGGGCAGGACCGACCGCGCGCCCTCGTGCAGGCCGCCCCACACCCGGGACTCCGCCGGGGCGGTGAAGAAGCCCGCGAACGGCGGCGAGTAGACGCCGATGTCGCCGAGCGTCCGCGCGGCGTTCGGGTGCAGCTCGGTGACCTTGAAGTAGGGGACGGCCAACAGCCCGCCCACCCCGGCGAAGAGCAGCGCGCCGACCGCGTCGGCGACGAGCAGCCGGATCCCGAACGGCCGGGGGTTCGACCGCCGCCGGACGAACCACGTCACGGCGGCGACCAGCGTCGCCCCCGCCAGCACGTACGCGAACGGCAGCCCGATGCCGAAGCCCAGGCTGAGCTGCCAGGCGGCCACCAGCCAGCCGGCGTACGCCCAGCCGGCGTGCCGTCGCTCGGGGCGGTAGCCGTGGCGCAGCGACCAGCCGTGCCCCCGGGCCAGCATGGCCAGCGCCAGCGGGATGCCGCCGTTGGACACGATGTGCAGGTGACCCGCCTGGGCGAGCAGCCAGGGGGCGTAGGTGTAGCTGACCCCGGCCACCGCCGCGCCGGCCCGACCCGCGCCGAGCTGCCGGGCCAGCGCGTACGCCCCGAGCGTGGCCAACGCGTGGGCCAGCACGAACATGATGTTGTACCGCAGCAGGGCGGCCTCGGGACCGGTGCCGATCATGCCGGCCGGCGCGTAGCCGAGCAGGGTGTCGGAGAAGGCGAAGCTCCACGGCTCCGGGAAGAACGTGTTGGACTGCCAGAGCTGCGCCGGATCCGTCAGCAGGATGTGCCCCGACCAGGCCAACTGCCAGGCCTGGAGGCTCGGGTCCCAGTAGTCCTGGGGCAGCGTGTAGAGCGGGTAGCGCAGCGTCGGCCAGGTGAGCGCGGCGGCCAGGGCCAGCGAGACGAGCACGGCCAGGGTCCACTCGTGGACCAGGAACCGGCCGACCGCCCGCAGGACGCGCCGCACCCGTCCGGGCACCGGCTCCGGGGCGGGGGCGAACGCCTCCCACCGATCCGGCTTACCGCCCTTGCCATCCTTCGTGCTGTCGCCGTCGTCCTTGGCGGTGTCGGTCCGCTCGGTCTTGGCGTTCCTCGTGGTGCCGGCGGTGTCGGTGGCCTCGGTGCCCGTCGCGGCGGCACCGTCCCCGATGACACCGTCCTTGGCGGCGGCAGCCTTCCCGACGGAGGCGTCGTCCTGCACGGCGTCGGCGCTGTTGTCGGCGGTGCCCGTCGTCGGCGGCTGCTCGCCGGGGGTGCCCGTCGTCGGCGGCTTCTCGCCAGCGGTGTCCTCGTCGGTGGTGTCCGACCGCTCGGTCGTCATGCCGCCGGGCTTCCCGCACCGAGCCGGTCGCGCAGGAACGCGATGTCGGCGCCCTGCCCCTCGACCCCGCCCGGGGTCTCCACGATCACCGGCGCGTCCGCCGCCCGGATCACGGCCACCACCAGCTCCGGGTCGATGCTGCCGCCGCCGAGGTTGTCGTGCCGGTCCCGGCCCGAGCCGAACGCGTCCTTGGAGTTGTTGGCGTGCACCAGGTCGATCCGGCCGGTGATCGCCTTGACCCGGTCGACCAGGTCCAACAGGTCCTCACCCCCGGCGTGGGCGTGGCAGGTGTCCAGGCAGAAGCCCACCTCGTACTCGCCGACGGCGTCCCAGAGCCGGGCCAGCGCGTCGAGGCGACGGGCGCAGGCGTTGTCGCCGCCGGCCGTGTTCTCGATCAGCACCGGCAGGGCGAAGCCGCCGGAGTCCGCCGCGAACGCGAAGGTCTTGCGCCAGTTGTCGAAGCCGACCGCCAGGTCGTCGCCCGCGTTGACGTGCCCACCGTGCACGATCAGGCCCTTCGCGCCGATCTCCGCCGCCGCCGTGGCGTGAGCGAGCAGCAGCTTCCGGCTCGGGATGCGGATCCGGTTGTTCAACGTCGCCACGTTGATGACGTACGGCGCGTGGACGTAGCGGTCGACCTCGGCGGCTCGCAACCGGTCGGCGTCCTCCCGTGGTTGCGGGGCCTTCCAGCCCTGTGGGTCGGAGAGGAAGAACTGCACGGCCTCGGCGGCCCGGGCGGCCGCCTCCGACAGCGGGTCGGCGGAATCGACGTGGGCTCCGATACGCATGGAGGCGAGCCTACGTCGCGGCGCCGCCGTGCGGGGTGACGGTGCGGCGGGGTGGGGCCCGGTACGGCATCCAGGGACGGGCGCCGGTGGGCGGGGCGTCACCCGGGGTGCGGGCGGTCGTTGGTCCGGGTGGGATCGACGGTCGGCTCTCCGGGCCGTAGGCCACGGCGGGACCGGGCTCCGGCCAACCGGAGCGGAATCTCCGTCACCCCGGCCGACGGGCGGTCCGGAACCCGGAGCATCAGCATAAACTCGGGTGAAAGTTCCAATCCGCCCCACAGGGGACGAGAGTCGTTGTACCGTCAGATAACAACACGATGAAGCTCCGCGGGGCGTCGCGATCCAACCTCATCGGTGTGGTCGTTCCTCCCCAGGTCCCACCCAAGGAATGCGGACGGGACGCCCCGCGGCCTCGTGACCGGGGCCCGGGTCCGACGTCAGCGTCGGCCCGGGCCCCGATCCTGTTCGGCCGCCGGTGCACCGGGTCCGTCGCCCGGCCGGCCGCTCCCGCCGGCCCGCCGGGAGCGGCCAGCCTGCCCGGGCATGATCGTTCGGACCAGGTATCCTGGTCCGGTTGTCCGCGTCCGGCCGGGTTCCCCCGGCTCCGGAGCGGGCCACGACGCACGACCTCCTGCCACGGAAGGACCGTGGCCGCTTAGCCCACAGGAGGTGAGCACGTCTTGCGTCATTACGAAGTCATGGTGATCCTCGACTCCAGCCTCGAGGAGCGCACCGTCGCCCCGTCGCTCGACACGTACCTGAACGTGATCCGGACCGCGGGTGGCTCGGTCGAGAAGACCGACGTGTGGGGCCGCCGGCGCCTCGCGTACGAGATCAACAAGAAGGCCGAGGGCATCTACGCCGTCATCGACCTGCAGGCGACGCCTGCGGCGGTGGCCGAGCTGGACCGTCAGCTGCGGCTCAACGAGTCCGTGCTGCGCACCAAGGTCATCCGGCCGGAGATGCGCTAACAAGCATTCAACCCGGTTCACCCGGTTCACCCGGATCAGCCTCATCGACGCTGTCGTAGGGCTCTGAGAGCCTGTACGGCGAACGATGAGTGCGCGAGGAGATGGTCATGGCAGGAGACACCACCATCACGGTCATCGGCAATCTGACCGATGACCCCGAGTTGCGATTCACCCCCTCGGGGGCCGCGGTCGCCAAGTTCCGGGTCGCCTCGACGCCCCGGTTCATGGACAAGGCGTCCGGCGAGTGGAAGGACGGCGAGCCGTTGTTCCTCGCGTGCACGGTCTGGCGGCAGGCCGCCGAGCACGTCGCCGAGTCGCTCCAGCGTGGCGCCCGGGTGATCGTGTCGGGCCGGCTGCGTCAGCGGTCCTACGAGACCCGCGAGGGCGAGAAGCGCACCGTCATTGAGCTCGAGGTCGACGAGATCGGCCCGTCCCTGCGCTACGCCACGGCGAAGGTGCAGAAGATGTCCCGCTCCGGCGGGGGCGGCGGCGGCTTCGGCGGCGGTGGTGGTGGCGGCCAGGGCGGCGGCGGAGGCAACTTCGACGACCCCTGGGCTTCGGCCGCACCGGCACCCTCGCGCGGTGGTTCGGGTGGCGGAAACTTTGACGAGGAGCCTCCGTTCTAATGGCGCCGAGCGCCCGCGATCGCAAACCAGGAGCACGAGCAATGGCTAAGGCTGCGGCCCTTCGCAAGCCAAAGAAGAAGGTGAACCCGCTAGACAAGGACGGGATCACCTACATCGATTACAAGGACACCGCGCTGCTGCGCAAGTTCATCTCCGACCGCGGCAAGATCCGCGCTCGGCGGGTGACCGGCGTGACCTCGCAGCAGCAGCGGCAGATCGCCCGTGCGGTCAAGAACGCCCGCGAGATGGCGCTCCTGCCGTACACGGCCACGGCCCGCTGAGAGGAGGCACCGACATGAAGATCATCCTGACTCAGGAGGTGTCCGGCCTCGGTGCCCCGGGCGACATCGTCGAGGTGAAGAACGGCTACGGCCGTAACTACCTGCTGCCGCAGGGCTTCGCGATCGCCTGGACCAAGGGTGCGGAGAAGCAGGTCACGGTCATCAAGCGGGCCCGCTCGGCCCGGGAGATCCGCGACCTCGGCCACGCCAACGAGGTCAAGACCCAGCTCGACGGCCTGAAGGTCAACCTGAAGGCCCGTGCCGGCGACGGTGGGCGGCTCTTCGGCTCGGTCACCCCGGCCGAGATCGTCGACGCCGTCAAGGCGGCCGGCGGCCCGACCCTCGACCGGCGGCGGCTGGAACTGCCCGGCCACATCAAGTCGCTGGGCGCGTACCCGGTCAGCATCAAGCTGCACCCCGAGGTGACCGCCAAGTTCGCCCTGAACGTCGTCCAGGGCTGACACCCGAAGCACCACGCACAGAGCCCGCACCGGTACGCCGGGGCGGGCTCTGTGCGTGCTGTGGTGGGCCGTTCGCAGGAGATGGTAGGGGCCGATGGGGCGGCGAAGCTCACCGGAAATTTTCTTCTCCACAGGGTGTGGGCGGCGTTTGAGCAGCTCAGCGCATTCCGTGGGAGAATTCCCCAGCGGTTGTCCACAGCCTGTGCACACCCTGCGCACATGATTGTCCCCGGCGTCCACAGGTTGTCCCAAGGCTCATCCACCGGCGTGGTTGAGTCGCTGACCTCGGGTTCCGTATGGTTGCCTCTCGACCGACGGTGCGATGACCCCCGATCGACCCGACCGGTCCGATCGGCAGTCGTCGTGCCCGGCGGCGGACCGGTAGTTCGAACCGACGCAGCGGAGGGGGGACCCGTGTCGGTCACCGACGACATGCGGACGGAGCCACGGGGCGGCGGACAGCCACCAGCCCCCGCCCAGCGAGAGGGCCAGTTCGAGAAGACCCCGCCGCAGGACGTGGCCGCCGAGCAGTGCGTCCTCGGCGGCATGCTGCTGTCCAAGGACGCCATCGCCGACGTCGTCGAGATCCTGAAGTCCAACGACTTCTACCGGCCGGTGCACGCCACCGTCTTCGACGCCATCCTCGACATCTACGGCCGGGGCGAGCCCGCCGACCCGATCACCGTGGCCGCCGCCCTGGCCGACTCCGGCGACCTGGCCCGCATCGGCGGGGCCCCGTACCTGCACACGCTGATCGCGAGCGTGCCGACCGCCGCGAACGCCGCCTACTACGCGCGGATCGTCGGAGAGCGGGCGGTGCTCCGCCGGCTGGTCGAGGCCGGCACGAAGATCGTGCAGCTCGGGTACGGCACCGGCAACAACGGCAGCCGGGACGTGGACGACATCGTCGACCTCGCCCAGCAGGCCGTCTACGAGATCACCGAGCGCCGGGTCAGCGAGGACTTCGCCGTCCTGGCCGATATGCTCCAGCCCACCCTGGACGAGATCGAGGCGGTCGGCGCGCAGGGCGGCGTGATGACCGGGGTGCCGACCGGCTTCACCGACCTCGACCGGTTGCTCAACGGCCTGCACGCCGGGCAGCTCATCATCGTGGCGGGGCGGCCCGGCCTCGGCAAGGCACTCGCCCTCGACACCCCGCTGCCCACGCCCAACGGCTGGACGACGATGGGCGAAGTTAAGGCCGGCGACCAACTTATCGGTGCTGACGGGTGCCCGACGACGGTCACCCACGCATTTGACGTAATGGAGGGTCGACCCTGCTACGAAGTCGAGTTCTCCGACGGCAGTGTGATCGTTGCGGATGCCGAGCACCTGTGGAAGACGACTACACGCGCTTCCCGGCGTGCCGGCGCGGTTCGCCGGGAGGTCGCTTGGTCCCCCTCTGCGGTGGAGCGGCTGCGACGAGTGACGTCTGAGGCATCCGAGGATGTCAGCGTTGCTGAACTGGCGTCGGTGATCGGCGACGAGTTCGTCCACACCGCCCGCCGCGTCGTGCGAGACCTCCCGTACCAATTCGCTCCGCTGGCGCAGGAGCGGCGCGGGGGCCCGCGTGCCCGTGTCTACCCGGCCCGCGCCATCTACGGGCGCCTTCTGGATCGCGTAAGCGCCTGGCAGAATACGGTTGCCGCCGCCCGGTACTCCGATGTCGTTACGACCGAAGAGATCCGAGCAACGCTGCGAACCACCACCGCCGACCGCAGGTTGAACCACGCGGTACGAAACGCCGAAGCACTGCAACTGCCGGAGGCGGACCTGCCGGTGCCCCCGTACACGCTGGGCGCCTGGCTTGGTGACGGACACAGCGCCGGTAGCCGGCTCACCACCGTTGACCCGGATATCCTGCGGCGGATCGAGGCGGACGGCTTCGAGACGAAAAAGTCAACGACAGAGCCGACGCTGCACTCAATCCGGCCTCCGGAATGCCCAATGTGTGGCCGTGGCCGCAAGGGCTGCGTTCTCTGCGCCAGTTCGCCGTCGTCGCTGACGCAGTCGCTGCGGGCAATCGGCGTGCTCGGTAACAAGCACGTGCCGCAGTCGTACCTGCGGGCATCGCAGACGCAGCGCCGGGCGCTGCTCGCGGGCCTGCTCGACACCGACGGCACCATCACCAACGCCGGCACTGTTCAGCTCACTACAACCTCGGCGAGGCTTGCCGAGGGTGCCTACGAACTGGTCGTCAGTCTCGGATATCGCTGTTCAATCAGCCGCAAGGTGGTGAAGGGTCGCAGGCCGGAAACCTCGATCGCGTACAACCTCAACTTCACGACCACTGACGAGGTGTTCCACCTGCCTCGGAAGCAGGAGGCTCATCGCCTACGCAGGCGCAGCGAGAGTACCGCTCGGACTGACAGCCGGTTCATCGTCGATGTGCGGCCGGTGCCGAGCGTCCCGGTCCGCTGCGTGACGGTGGACAACCCGGACCACCTCTACCTGGCCGGCCGGTCCATGATCCCGACGCACAACAGCACCGCGAGCATGGACTTTGCCCGTAATGCGGCTATCCGGGCCAACCAGGCCGCGGCGATCTTCTCGCTGGAGATGAGCAAGGTCGAGATCGTCATGCGACTGCTCTCGGCCGAGGCCCGGGTCCCGCTGCACGTGCTGCGCAGCGGCCAGCTCTCCGACGACGACTGGACCAAGCTGGCCCGGTGCATGGGCGAGATCAGCGAGGCCCCGCTCTTCGTCGACGACACGCCGAGCATGAACCTGATGGAGATCCGGGCGAAGGCGCGCCGACTCAAGCAGAAGCACGACCTTAAGCTGATCGTGGTCGACTACCTCCAGCTGATGACCTCGCCGAAGCGCACCGAGAGCCGGCAGCAGGAGGTCGCGGACCTTTCCCGTGGCCTCAAGCTGCTCGCCAAGGAGGTCGAGTGCCCGGTGATCGCGGTGAGTCAGCTCAACCGTGGCCCGGAACAACGGACGGACAAGCGGCCCCAGCTGTCTGATTTGCGTGAATCTGGCTCAATTGAGCAGGATGCTGATGTAGTAATCCTTTTGCACCGGGACGACTACTACGACAAGGAGTCCCCGCGAGCGGGCGAGGCGGATTTTATTGTCGCCAAACATCGGAATGGGCCGACCGACAGCATCACGGTGGCCGCCCAGCTTCACCTCTCCCGCTTCGTGGACATGGCGATCGTCTGAAGCCCCGCCGGCGAGCGGGACGGCCGAGCGGCCAGTCCCGGTCGCCCAAGGGAGACCACCCGGCCTCGGGCGCACCGTGGGCCGGACCGGTGACGGAACCGGCCCGGCCCATGATGAAAGGGCAGTCCGCCCTAGTCGAAGAGTTCGCCGAGGAAGCCGTGGTGCTTCTTGCGGCGGTAGTGGCCGTGGTAACCGTAGTGCTGGCCGTGCCCGCCGTACGCCGGAGCGGCGGGCGGGTAGCCGTGCGCGGGCGGCGGAGGCGGCGGCGGGGGAACCGCGCCGTATCCCGGCTGCTGTGGCTGGTGCGCGGGCGGAGGGGGCGGCGGGTAGCCGCCGGGCGCCTGGGGACGCTGTGCCGGGTTCGGGGCGCCCGCCGACTGCTGGCGGTTCCAGTTCGCCTCGGCCTCGAACAGCTTCTCCAGTTCGCCGCGGTCGAGGAAGATTCCTCGACATTCGCCGCACTGGTCGATGACGACTCCGCTGCGTTCGTACTGGCGCATGTCTCCGTGACACTTGGGACAGGTGAGCTGCATTATCCGAAGGTACCTGGTGCTGTCACCGGATCGTGCCGAGCGCCTCGGTCACCTCGTCGTCGGAGACCTCGTGGAAGTCCTGGTAGTAGCTGCTGACCGCGCCGAAGCCGGCGGGCCGCTGGTCGCAGACCACCTCGTCGGCCTCGGCGGCCAACATCTCGTACGCCTCCTCGGCGCCGACCGGGACCGCGACGACCACCCGGCGGGCACCGAGCCGCCGGGCCACCTGGACCGCGGCGCGGGCGGTGGCCCCGGTGGCCAGGCCGTCGTCGACGACGACGGCGGTCCGCCCGGTCAGGTCGAGCGGGGGCCGTCCGATCCGGTAGCGGCGTTCCCGGCGTTCCAGTTCCGCCTGCTCGTGGCGTTGTACCTCGGCGACCTCCCCCGGGTCGACCCGGACGGCCACCGGTTCGTTGAGCACCCGCACCCCGTTGGGCCCGAGCGCGCCGAAGGCGACCTCGGGTGCCATCGGGAGGCCGAGCTTGCGCACCACCAGCACGTCGAGGGGGGCGTGGAGCTGGTCGGCGATCACCCGGGCCACCGGCACCCCGCCCCGGACCAGCCCGAGCACGGTGACGTCGGGCCGGTCGGCCAGCCCGGCGAGCCGGTCGGCGAGGATCCGGCCGGCCTCCTGCCGGTCGCGGTAGGTCGTCGTCATACCTCAGGTGTACGCCGTGCCTGGCGTCCCGCGCCGGCACTCCGGCGAAGACCCCCGGTCAGGGGGGGCGTAGGTGGCCGGTTCGGGGCGGGTGAGCGCGGGCGCCCAGACCAGCAGGGCGACCGGGTAGAGCAGGTACCCGAAGCGGGTGGACGGCATCAGCAGGATCGCGGCGAGCAGCCCGTACCCGCAGACGAGGGCGGTGGCGGCGGCCGTGCGCGGCGGGCGGCGCAGCAGCCGGACGGCGATCCCGACGCCGACCGCGACCAGCAGCGCGGCGGCGACCACCCGGCCGGCGGGCAGGGCGGTCGCGATCAGCTGCCCGGGGAACGGGGACTGCGCGGGGCTGGTGACCAGGCCGTGGCCGAGCGGGAAGCGCAGCACGTTCTCGACCAGCGCGTCCCGGTCGACCAGCAGGGCCGGGAGCAGGGCGAGTGCCGGCACGCCGAGCGCGCCGGCGGCGAGTCGCCCGGTGGAGCGCCGGGTCGCCGCCCAGGCGATCAGGACGAGGGCGACCGGCCAGGCGAAGAGCTTCAGCGCGCCGGCCAGCCCGACGGCCAGGCCCGCGCGGCCCGGCCGGTCGACGGCGGCGAGGGCGAGGGCCAGCAGGCAGAGGGCGAGCACGGGCAGGTCGTCGCCGCCGGTGGCCAGGGTGAGGGCGCAGATCGGCAGCACGGTGGCCGCCTGGACGCCCCGCAGCACCAGCGCGCCCCGGTCGGCCCGGCCGGTCGGGTCGGTCGGGGCGTCCGTGCGCAGGGCGCGGACCGCCAGCGCGAGGACCAGCGCGGTGGCGACCGCGAACCACACCCGGGCGTCGGTCCACCAGCCGTCCGCGACGGCCCGGGGCAGCCCGAACAGGGCCATCCCCGGCTGGTACGGGGTGTAGCCGAGCAGCCGCTCGTCGGCGGGGAGCGCGGCGATCGCGTCGTGCCCGAGGTACGGGGTGCCGGTCTCGACGAGACGATTGCCGGCGTGCTCGACGACCACCACCTCCTCCTGTGCCCGGTCGGTCCGGCCGGCCACCCGCTGCACGCCCTGCTGGACCAGCGGCAGCATGGTGGCGGTGACCCAGGCGAGCCCGGCGACCGCCCAGCGGGCCGGCAGGCCGGCCAGGGCGGAGCTGGCGTCCCTCCGACGGGCGGCCAACGCGACGGCGACGGCGACGGCGGCGAGCAGGTAGCCGTACGCGGCGACGGTTCCCCAGGCGCGGTGCGGCGGCAGGGTGGAGGTGGCGGCGGTGACCGCCGCGAACGCGGCGGAGGCGGCGTACAGGCCGAGGTCGAGGGCGAGCCCGCCAGCGGCCCGGTCGGCCCTCCGCCAGCGCGAGGGGGTGCGGACGGTCCGGTCGGCGGCGGCGGTCACGCGGGCAAGTGTGGCAGATGCTCCCCCCGGGCCCGGCCGCCCTGCCGGCGGCCGGCGGGGAGCCGGAGCACGGCGCCCGCGTCGTGTAGCGGTGGGGCGAGGATGCCGGGGCGACCGCCGAAACCCCGGTGCAGCGTGGAGAGCAGCGTCCTGGCCGGCACCGGCCGGCCGAACAGGTGGCCCTGCCCGGCGGTGCAGCCGGCCTCCCAGAGGGCGCGGCGCTGCGGCTCGCTCTCCACCCCCTCGGCGACCACGGTGAGCCCGAGGCTGCGGCCGAGGTCGAGGGTCGATCGGATCACGGCGGCGGCCTCGGCCGAACCCTCCATGACCGACACGAAGCTGCGGTCGATCTTCAGCTCGTGGACCGGGATCCGGGAGAGCAGGGAGAGCGAGGAGTAGCCGGTGCCGAAGTCGTCCAGGGCCAGCCGGACGCCCTCGTCGCGCAGCCGGTTGAGCACCCGGTCGACCACGTCGAGCTGGCTGAGGGTCAGCGTCTCGGTCAGCTCCAGGACCAGCCGGTCCGGCGGCAGGTCGTGGGCGCGCAGCCGGGCCAGCACAGAGCCGGGGAAGCGGGCGTCGAGCAGGCTGCGCGGCGACACGTTGACCGCCACCGGCAGGTCGAAGCCGGCCACCCGCCAGCTGTCGGCGGCGATCAGCGCCTGGTCGAGGATCGCCTCGGCGAACGCCGGGAGCAGGCCGGAGCGTTCCACGGCCTCCAGGAAGCGCAGCGGGTCGATCATGCCGTGCACCGGGTGGTGCCAGCGGGCCAGGGCCTCCGCGCTGGTCACCTCGCCGGTGCCGAGGTCGACGATCGGCTGGAAGTTGACGGTGAACTCGTGGTCGGCGACCGCCCGGGGCAACTCCCCGCCGAGAGTGAGCCGGCCGAGGTCGGCGGTGTCCCGGGCCGGGGCGTACGTGGAGATCCGCTGGCCGGCCCGCTTCGCCTGGTACATCGCCACGTCGGCACGGCGCAGCAGCTCCGCCACCCCGCCGCTGGCCGGTGCGACGGCGATGCCGCCGCTGGCCTCGACGCTGATCCGCATGCCGTCCAGGTTGAGCGGCTCGTGCAGCGCGGCGAGCAGCGCCTCCGCCCGGTGGGCGGCCACCGCCGGCGCGGGCAGGCCGCGCAGGAGCACGGCGAACTCGTCGCCGCCGAGGCGGGCCACCAGGTCGTCGCCCTGGGCGGCACCGCGCAGCCGGCCGGCGACCTGCATGAGCACCCGGTCGCCGGCGGCGTGGCCGAGGGTGTCGTTGACCTCCTTGAAGTGGTTGAGGTCGATCAGCACCAGCGCGGTCACCCCGTCGGCGTGCCGGGCGTCGAGCTGCTCGGTGCCCTGCTCCAGCAGCTCCCGCCGGTTGGCCAGCCCGGTCAGCGCGTCGTGGGTCGCCGCGTACGCGTGCTCGTCGGCGACGCGGGCCAGCTCGGCGTACGCCTGGGCGTTGCGCACGGCGGTGCACAGCGCGGAGGCGAAGGTGCGCAGGGTGTACTGCTCGCGTTCGGAGAGCCGGACCGGGCCGCGGAACCGCAGCCGCAGCGTGCCGACGTCGGCGGCCCGGTCGGGTCCTTCGAGGGGCACCTCGATGACCGACCCGTCCACCGCGCCGGCCTGGTCGGCGGGCCCGTCGTAGGTGAGGGCGCCGGCGGCACCCCGGACGGTCCGGGTGCCCTCGCGCAGGGCGATCTCCACCTCGTCCGCGGAGAACAGCTCGGCGGCCTGGGTGACGGCGGTGGTGAGCACCTTGTCGAGGTCGACGACGTTGAGCGCGTCGGTGGTCCGGGCGAGCCGCTGCCAGGCGTCGCGTTCGGCCCGGTTGCGGACCCGACTGGAGTAGGCGAGGTGCAGGCTCAGCACCAGTGGCGGCACGACGATTAGGAAGCTGGGGTTGCTGTTGAGGATCAGCAGGGTGGAGACGATGACGGCGAACCGGGCGGCGGCGCTCGCGATGCGCAGGTCGAAGTGCTCGCGGAACAGGTCGCGGACCCGGGTCCGGGTGGCGAGGGCGATGACCGGGAAGGTCAGCACCTCGTCGAGGACGACGACCACGAGGTACGCGGCGACGAGCGCCCAGATCGACCGGCCGACGGACCCACCGATGGGCCAGCTCCAGCCGACGGTCAGCAGCACCAGCCCGCCGACAGCCGCGGTGACCATGTCCTTCGCGACGCCGAACGCCAGCTTGAGGGGTGCCACCCGGACGATGCCCCGGACGAACCCGACGCCCAGCCCGGTCGCGAGGATCACCCAGGGCACGGGTGCCACCGCGAGCCCGACGAGCACCGCGACCTCGGTCCAGGAGACACCGTGGGTCGTCGCCCGGATGCGGATCCGCACGTTCACGGTGGCGCCCACCGCCACGAGGAAGGCCACGGTCGCCGCGCTGGTGAGTTCGCGGGCGCTCGGCGGGCTGTCGAACCCGATGTCGCGCAGGCTCACCGCGACCGCGGCGGCGGCGCACAGCACGACGAGACCGACAAGCAGCAGAAGCCGCCGATCGGTCTCACTGTCGCGTCTTGCGCTCCCAGTCACGTCCAGTCCCTCTGCCGCGGATGATTCCTGGCAGTGCGTATCTCGGACTTTACGGCCGGTCAGGTCTCGGGTGAAGAGTTCGATCAGAGCCAGTCGTGAGCCTTCATGGTCCCGCCTTTCGTCCTAAGAACTTCGTCGACCGATGCCTGCCCGGGCTTGGCTGACACGCTGAATCTTATGACGTTTGATGGGAGTTCGCGGCATTACATGTCCATATGCGCAGAATGCGCTAATGAGTGCCGTTCCTGTCACTCACCGTCCCGGCGTGAAAACCCACAGCGCAACTTTTGTGGGTACTCGCCATAATTATCGGAGCGGGCTTCCGTCTCGTCTCTCCCCGGTCCGTCCAATAGCCGTTTGTGCTGGTGTCGGTACCCCGTGGTGCGGTCGATCGGCGGTGCGGTGAATTGTGGTGACAGTACGGTGTCCGTTCGGTGTACGGAGTCTGTCGCACTTTTTGCAATGCTTTGTTTAAGTTTGTATACATATGCGTGGCCGGACCTGCGGCAATCAATTCTCGGGCGCTCGCCATTCGTCCCGTCCCGCGGCGGCTCCCATTACCGCGCGTACGACCGGCCCGGTTTGTTTCGCGGATCCGGCTCTCCCGGCGGACCAGACCTCCGGCGGGACTCCGGCGTGGCCCGAACTCCGGCGCGGACGACCTCCGGCCGGGCCGGGGCCCGGGGCGTACCGGAAGATAGGCTCCCCACCGTGACCGATCCCGCCCAGCTCACCCACGTCGACGCGGCGGGCGCGGCCCGCATGGTCGACGTCTCCGCCAAGGCGGTGACCGGCCGGCTCGCGGTGGCCGCCGGTCGGCTGCGGACCACGCCCGAGGTGGTCGACCTGCTGCGCCGCGACGGGCTACCCAAGGGCGACGCGCTCGCCGTGGGCCGGCTCGCCGGCATCATGGGCGCGAAGCGGACCCCCGACCTGATCCCGCTCTGCCACCCGATCGCGCTGCACGGGGTGACGGTCGACCTCACCCTGGCCGACGACACCGTCGAGATCACCGCCACGGCGCGGACCGCCGACCGCACCGGGGTGGAGATGGAGGCGCTGACCGCGGTCGCGGTCGCCGGACTGGCCCTGGTCGACATGGTCAAGGCGGTCGACCCGGCGGCGTCGGTGGACGCGGTGCGGGTGCTGTGCAAGGAGGGCGGCAAGACCGGCCGCTGGCTGCGGCCGGAGGACCGGCCGTGATCCGCGCCCGGGTGGTGGTCGCCTCCAACCGCGCCTCGGCCGGCGTCTACGCCGACACCAGCGGCCCGCTGCTCGCCGCCGGGCTGCGCGAGCTGGGCTGCCAGGTCGACGAGCCGGTGGTGGTGCCCGACGGCGAGCCGGTCGGCGAGGCGCTGCGGGCCGCGCTCGCCGACGGTGTCGACGTCGTGCTGACCAGCGGCGGCACCGGGATCACCCCCACCGACCGGACGCCGGACGTGACTCGCGCGTTGCTCGACCACGAGATCCCCGGTATCGCCGAGGCGATCCGCGCGCACAGCCGGGACAAGGTGCCTGCGGCGGCGCTCTCCCGGGGCGTCGCCGGGGTGGTCGGCCGGATGCTGGTGGTCAACCTGCCCGGCTCCACCGGCGGCGCCCGCGACGGCCTCGCCGTGCTCGGCCCGATCCTGGCCCACGCCGTCGACCAGTTGCGCGGCGGCGACCACTGACGGTCCGGCCAGGGTCCGAGCACCGCCGGCTCCGGCGGGCGGGGCGGTCGCGGCCCTGGGGCCGGCGTGCGCCGGTCGCCCGACCGGCGTGCGTGGGCACTGGCGGGGTGGGCCGGACCGCCCGAGGATAGGCTCGGCCGGTGAGCACGGAAACCGCGTCCGCCGCGGAGCAGGTCGCCGTACCGCCGCCGGCCGGCTGGGCGGAGGCCCGCTCCCGGGTGTACGCCGCCGGCCTGGCCGCCGCGCTGCCCGCCGTGCGTCGGCCGCTCGCCGACGCCGACGGGCACACCCTCGCCGAGCCGCTGGCCACCCGCACCGACCTGCCGGCCTTCCCCACCTCCAGCGTGGATGGCTGGGCGGTGCGCGGGGACGGGCCGTGGCGGATCGTCGGCCGGGTGTTGGCCGGCGGCGACCCGCCCCCGCTGGCCGAGGACGGCACCACCGTCGAGATCGCCACCGGCGCGATGGTGCCCGAGGGCGTCACCGCGATCGTCCGGGTCGAGGAGTCCACCCGGACGGCCGACGGCCGGGTCGCCGGCACCCCACGGCGGGACCCGGAGTGGCGCCGGCCGGGTGAGGAGGCGTACTCGGGTGAGGAACTGCTCCCGGCCGGTACCCCGGTCGACCCGGCGCTGATCGGCCTGGCCGCCTCCTGCGGGCACGACACCCTGCTGGTGCGCCGGCCGCCGCGTGCCGCGCTGCTGGTCTTCGGCGACGAGTTGCTGACCGCGGGCCCGCCGGGCGCCGGCCGGGTCCGCGACGCCCTCGGCCCGGCCGTGCCGGCCTGGCTGCGCCGGTACGGCTGCCAGGTACGCCCGGCCGACGTGGTGGGCCCGGTGGCCGACACCCTGCCGGCGCACGTGGCGGCCCTGCGCGTGGCGCTGGCCACCGCGGACCTGGTCTGCACGACCGGCGGGACGATGCACGGCCCCGTCGACCACCTGCACCCCGCCCTGGCGGTGCTCGGCGCGGACTACGTGGTCAACACGGTCGCGGTCCGCCCCGGCTTCCCGATGCTGCTGGCCCGGCTGGCCGACCCGGACGGCCGGGTCCGGTTCGTCGCCGGCCTGCCCGGCAACCCGCAGTCCGCGATCATCGCGCTCGTCTCGCTGGTCGCGCCGCTGCTGGCCGGGTTGCAGGGGCGGCCGATGCCGGCGCTGCCGCACGCCACGCTGGCCGAGCCGGTGCCGGGGCGCGGCGGCTTCACCCATCTGGCCCTGGTCCGGCTGGACCGGGCGGCGGGCACCGCCCACCCGGTCCGGCACGTCGGCTCGGCGATGCTGCGCGGCCTGGCCGGCGCGGACGGGTTCGCGGTCATCCGGCCGGGCACCAGCGGCGAGCCGGGCGCGCGGGTGCCGGTCGTGCCGCTGCCCCTGCTCCCCGGGGAGCGGTCCTGGTGATGATCGAGCAGTCCGCGGTCTTCGGTACGGTGACCACCGACCCGCTGGACCTGGCCGCGCACGAGGCGGCGGTCGCCGACCGGCGGGCCGGGGCGGTGGTGTCGTTCCAGGGCGTGGTCCGTGACCACGACCACGGCCGCGGGGTGACCAGCCTGGAGTACGAGGGCCATCCGAGCGCCGCCGTGGTGCTCCGGCAGGTCGCCGCCGAGGTGGCCGCCGACCCGGACGTGTACGCGGTCGCGGTGTCGCACCGGGTCGGCCCGCTCGACATCGGCGACGTGGCCCTGGTCGCGGCGGTCAGCACGGCCCACCGGGCCGCCGCGTTCGCCGCCTGCGCCCGGCTGGTGGACGAGGTGAAGGCGCGGCTGCCGATCTGGAAGCGGCAGGTGTTCGCCGACGGCACCGAGGAATGGGTCAACTGCCCCTGACGCCGCCGGGCACACCCGGACCGGTGACGGCGGCGGAGCGTCAGCGGCGGCCGTTGACCAGGGCGGCGCGGCCGAACCGGTCGGCGTAGAAGGCCGGCTCGGCGCCGGGCCGCCACGGCAGCGCGGCGACCAGCACGATCAGGGCCACGGCGAGGGAGTTCTCCATCAGTGCCCCGAACAGGCCGTCCTGGTAGTGCGACACCTCGGGGAGCTGGTGCTCGTACGGCCAGATCGGCGAGATCAGGAACAGCAGGTAGAGGCCGACCGCCGCCACGCCGTGCCGCAGGCCGGTGAGCGTCGGATACCAGATCGGCGGGCGCAGCCCGTTCACCCCGGGCAGCCCGCTGTACGACGACGCCTGGCCCGGGCGCTGCACCAACCCCCGGCTCGCCTCCCGGCGGCGCACCGCCGCGTCGGCCAGGACGATGATCGCCGGAATGACCCAGACCAGGTGGTGCGACCAGGAGATCGGGCTGATCACGTTGGCGGTGAGCCCGACCAGGGTGAACGCCGTCAGCTCGTCGCCGTCGCCGCGGGCGCTGACGGCCCGGGACAGCCCGAGGGCCAGGACCAGCACCGAGAACGACAGCCAGAGCAGGCCGGGCGTCTCGATCGAGTCGTAGAGCCGGGCCAGCAGGCCGGCGAGGGACTGGTTGGGCGTCATGTCGGCCGCGCCCACCCGCTCGGTCTGCCACAGCACGCCGCCGAAGTACGCCCGGGACTCGGTGCCGACGAGCGCGAAGCCGGCGAGGGTCACCCCGATCGCGGTGCCGACCGCCGTGGCCGCCGCCCGCCACTGGCGGGTGATCATGAGGTAGACGATGAACAGCGCGGGGGTCAGCTTGACGGCGGTGGCCAGGCCGATGCCGACCCCGGCCCAGGCCCCGCTGAACACGAAGCGCCGCAGCGGCCCGTCGGCGGGGTCGAACCGGGTGCCCCGCTTCGCCCGCCAGCGCAGCCCGATCAGGTCGGCCATGATCAGCGCGAAGAGCAGCAGGTTGACCTGGCCGAAGCCGAGGGTCTCCCGGCCCGGCTCGATGGCCACCGCCATCGGCGTCGCGATGCCCACGGTGAACCAGAGCGGCCAGCCGAGCCGGTCCACGACCGGCCGCAGCAGGCCGGCCAGGACGAGGGCGAGGGCGGCGATGCTGGCCAGCGCGTTCAGCCAGCCGGCGACCTCCACCGGCAGCAACGCCATCGGGAGCATGACCAGCCCGCCGAAGGGCGGGTACGTGAAGCCGAGCGTCGTGGAGGGGGCGATGAAGTCGTACAGCTCGTTGCCGTTCGCCCACCACACCACCGCGCCGTGGTAGATCTTCATGTCGAAGAAGTTGTACGGCCGCCCGAAGGCGCCGATGGCGAACCAGGCGGCGTACGCGACGGCGGCCACGACGCCGGCCCGCACCACGGTCCTGCGGTCGACCCCACGGGTCGCCCGGGTCACGCGGCGAACCGGGGCGAGGCGGTCCATCCGTCGTCCGACGGTCGCCGGCATGGCGTGGCCACCCCCATACCAAGGTCGTCCTACCCGTCCAGGTCCAGCACGGAGCCTAGAACGGCGCCTCACGTTGATGCCTCCCGCGTTATGCGACCGTGTCCGATCCCACACTGGTTTTTTACATTTCCACCGCGTTAACGCGTACCGGGTGGTTCAGGTAATTCGCGGCGTTGACCGGGTGCGGGCTGCGGGAGGGGCGTCGCGCCGCAGGTCAGCCGGGCAGTCGGCGCGCGGTGGCGGCCGATCGTACGGCGATCCGGGCCTCCCGGCGGGCGGTCCGGACGGCCCGCCGCACCGACCGTCGCGAGTGGCCGATCCGGTGCCCCGCCCGCCACCGTAGACCCGGCTTCCCCTCGGTGTCGGCGGCGGCGAGCAACAGCCCGCCGAGGAGGCCGAGATTCTTCATGAAGTGGATCTGGTTCTGCGCCCGCTCGGCCGGGTCGCCCTTCCAGAAGGGATGACCGGCGATGGTGGTCGGGACCAGCGTGCCGGCGAGCACCAGCGCGGCCGGGCGGGTGAACCTCCCGGTGGCCAGCATCAGGCCGCCGATGAGCTGGGTGGCCCCGTTGACCCGGACCAGCGCCTCGGGGTCGGTGGGGATGCGGGGGGAGACCTGCTGGATCAGCGGGGCGACCTGGTCGGTCACCGGCTTCGCCGTCGGCACCAGCCGTCCCGGGTTCTGGAAGCTGCGGGCGCCGCTGACCACGAAGATGCCGCTCAACATGACGCGGGCGAGGGAGCGCACGGGTTTCATGGATCAGTCATACCCCGTCGCGGCGGCGGCTACCCCTGCAACGGCCCGATCCGATCGGTCGGCGTGGACACCGTGCGTACCCATGATCCGGACCGCCACGCCGATCGGGGCGACCGTCGCTGGTGGACGGGCTCCGGCCGGTAACCTCGCCCGGGTGACCACGCTGCGGCTCCGACCCGAGGGCCCGGCCGACACCGGCCCGATCCGCCGGGTGCTGGCCGCGGCCTTCGCCCGCCCCGACGTGTCGACCCCGCCCGAGGTGGGGCTGGTCGACGAGTTGCGTGGCACCGACGCCTGGGTGCCCGAGCTGGCCATGGTCGCCGAGTACGGCGGCGAGGTGGTCGGGTACGCCCTGCTGACCCGGGTCCGGGTCCGCGCGGACGGCGGCACCGCCCCGGCGCTGGCCCTCGGCCCGGTCGCCGTCGCGCCGCACCGGCAGCGGGTCGGTCACGGCTCGGCCGTGGTGCAGGCCGCCCTGGACGCCGCCACCGAGCTGGGCGAGCGGCTCGTGCTGGTGCTCGGCGACCCGGCCTTCTACCGGCGGTTCGGCTTCACCAGGGCCGACCGGATGGGGCTGACCAGCCCGTGGTCCGGCCTGGGCGACCCCTGGCAGGCGCTGGTCCTGCCGCCCAGCACCAGCGGGGACGGCCCGGTGCCCCGTGGCGAGGTGTTCTTCCCGCCGCCCTGGTCCAGGGTCTGACCGCCGCCCCCGCCCCGCCTCGCCGTCGCCCCGCCGGCGGTCAGGCGGGCTGGGTGCGCAGGTAGCGGCCGAAGTGCGGCACGGTGAACGCCACCGTGCCGCGCTCCCCGGAGTAGATCAGCCCCTTCTTGATCAGCGCGTCCCGGGCCGGGGAGAGGCTGGCCGGCTTGCGTCCCAGCGCGCGGGCGATCTCGGCGGTCGGCACCGCCGCGTCCATGTCGTCCCGGCCGCCGGCGTCGCTCTCGACCAGGGACAGCGTCGCCATCGCCCGCATGTACTCGCGCTCGGCCGGGGTGGCCCGCTCGAACCGGGAGCCGAAGAAGCCGACGGCCAGCTCGGCCTCCGCCTCGGGCGCGGCCACCCGGACGTCCGCCGCCGTGATCGGCGAGCGCGGCGCATGGTCCCAGGTGGCCTTGCCGTACGCCTGGACGAAGTACGGGTAGCCGCCGGACTTCTCGTAGAGCAGGTCGAGGGCCTTCGGCTCGTACTCGACGTCCTCGCGCTCGGCCGGCGCGCAGAGCGCCTGGTCGGCGGCGATCCGGTCGAGCCGGTCGATGCGCTGGTAGCGGAACAGCCGCTCCGAGTACGACTTGGCTGCGCTGAGCACGGCCGGCAGGTGCGGCAGCCCGGCACCGACCACGATCAGCGGTGCGCCGAGCTGGGACAGCTCGTGGCAGGCGGCGCAGAGCGCGGAGACGTCATCGGCGCCGACGTCCTGCATCTCGTCGATGAAGATCGCGATGCCGGTGCCGACGTCGGCGGCCACCGCGGCGGCGTCGCTGAGCAGCTCGACCAGGTCGATCTCGATGTCTCCGGAGTCGGCCCGTCCGGTGGCCGCGGGCACGTCGATGCCGGGCTGCCAGCGGTCGCGCAGCCTCGGTGCCGCGCCGCCCCGGCCGGCGGCGGGCGCGGAGCGCTGGGCGAACGCCTTGAGCACCCCGAGGAACGCGTCGATCCGGTCCGGGGCGCGGTGCCGGGGCGCGAGCTCCCGGACCGCCATGTGCAGGGCGGCGGCGACCGGGCGGCGCAGCGACTGGTCCGGCCGGGCCTCGATCTTGCCGCTGCCCCAGAGGTGGTTGATGGCCTGCGAGCGGAGGGTGTTGAGCAGCACGGTCTTGCCGACGCCGCGCAGGCCGGTGAGCATCAGGCTGCGCTCGGGGCGGCCCCGCGCGATGCGCTCCAGCACCACGTCGAAGACGTCCAGCTCCCGCCCCCGCCCGGCCAACTCGGGCGGGCGCTGGCCGGCGCCCGGGGCGTACGGGTTGCGGACCGGATCCACGAATCGCACAGTATCGGGCCGTCTAGCTGGGAGCCTAGACATCCGTAGAGGAGGCTACCGGCGTGTCGCCGGCCGTCGAGACAAAACTAGGGCTGTCTAGCGTCCACGCTAGACAGCCCTAGTTTCGGCTACCGGCCTCAGCTCGTGCGCTTCCTCAGGCAGAGCACGTAGTCGAGGGAGTCCAGCGGGTTGTCGTTGACGTAGTTCGCGGTCGACCTCGGGGCCAGGGTCTTGCACCGGCCGCCGTCCGAGGTGCCCGGGATGCGCAGCAGGATCTCGTACGTGTTCGGCCCGCAGGGCACCTCCCGCAGGTCGGCGTTGGCGTTGGTGCCGTCGTTGACCACGCAGTCGCCCTTGGTGAATTCCGGCTCGTCGTCGGAGGGGCTCGGCTCGGCGGTCGTCGGGGCCGCGGTCGGCTCCTCGCTGGGCCCGTCGGTCGGCGCTGCGGAGGTGGTCACCGTAGGCGTCACGTCGCCGCCCTCGTCGGCCGTCTTCCAGATCCCCCAGCCGGCCAGGCCGAGGCAGGGACAGAGCAGCAGCACGACCACCAGGGCGATGATCAGGCCGACCGTCCGGCCGCCGCGCTTGGGCGGCGGACCGACGGGCCCGGGCCCGTACTCCGGGGCCGGCTGGCCCCACGGCCCGGGCTGCCCGGCGGGCGGGAACGAGCCGGCCGGCTGACCCGGGGGCGGGTACCCGCCGGGCGACGGGACCGTCGGGGGCTGGCCGGCCGCAGGTGGGTGACCGGGCGGCGGGGGGTAGGGCCCCGGCGGCGGGTACCCGCCGGGCTGGCCGGCCCCGGGCCCGGGCGGCGGGTACCCGCCGGCCTGGCCGCCGCCGGGAGCGGGGGGCGGTGGGTACCCGCCGCCCGGCGGCTGGTTCCACAGCGGGGTGGTCGGCGACTCCGCGTCGCCGCCGGGCGGTGGTCCCCACTGGGGCGGGGTCGGGTCGCCGGGCGGCCGGGCGTACGGGTCGTCGGGTGAACCGGAGCCGGGTGGTCCGAAGGATGACATCTCTTCCCCAGGGGTGTGGCGGTCGGCAGCGCGTCCGCAAGGGGCGGACCGCCGACCGGGCGGATCGTCGGGCGACGCCGTCAGCCGCTGGTCGACGCGCTGGCGGCGGGGCTGGTCGGGAGCGAAGGATGGACTGGTCGGGGGAGCCGGGTCAGCGGGCCTTCAGGCAGAGCACGAAGTCGAGGGTGTCCAGCTGACTGTCGAAGAAGTACCAGTTGGTGTAGTCGGCCACCTTGGCGCACTTCGTCTCGGCGTCCTTCTCGCCGCTGGTCTGCCCGTCGAAGCGGCGCAGCACCTCGTACGTCTTCGGGCCGCACGGGGCGATCAGCAGCTTGGGCTTGCCGCCTGCCGGCCCCACGTTGCGGACGCACTGCCCGGCCTTGACGAAGCGGGGGTCGGCCGACGACTCGGGGGCGGGTGCGGTCGGGGCGGGCGGCGTGGGGGAAGCCGGTTCCTCCGGGGCCGGCTCGGCGGTCGACCGGGTCGGGTCGGCGGCGGGCGGCGGCTCGTCCCGGTCGAGCAGGTACCACACCAGCGAGCCGCCGCCGAGCAGCAGCACCACGAGGGTGGCCAGCACGGCGATCAGCGGGCCCCGGCCGCGCCCCCGGCCCGGTGCCGGTGCCGGCTGCCGGGTGTACGTGGGCTGGCCCGGCCCGGGACCCGGGTACGGCCCGGCGGCGTACGGGTCGGCGGGCTGCCGAGCCGCCGGGTACGCCGGCCCCGCCCCGCCCGGCCGGTACACCTCCGGGTGGCCGGGGTCGGGCGCCCAGGGGTCGGGCGGGCCCCACGGGCCGGGCTGCGGCTCGCGGGACGGGGGCGCGTACCGGGCCGGCTCGCCGGGCCAGGGCGCCTGGTCGGGGCGGTGGACCGGCTCCGGGTGCCCCGGCTGGCGGGGTGGCCACGGCCGGTCCGGCTCCCGCCGCCCGCCGCCCGCCCACGGCTCGTCCGGCGTGCCGTACCCGTCGCCCGCCCACCGCTCGTCCGGCGTGCCGTACCCGTCGCCCGGTCGTCGTCCGGGCCACGGCCCGCTGGGGTCCTCACCCGGTGGTCCGTAGTTCGACATGCGCACCCTCCTACCCGAGCGGTGAGGCCGGCCACCCACCAGGGCACCGACGTCGTTGGTCACCGTAGCGTGGCCAACCGATGACAACACCTCCTCCACGTGCCGCAGCTCCGACCGGATCACCCGTGCCCGCCGGCCCGACCGGGCCCGCCCCGCCCGGCGGTTCCGCCGCGCCGCCGGCCCGACCGGCCCTGATCTGGACGGCGCTGCTCGTCGTCTACGTCCTGTGGGGCTCCACCTACCTCGGGATCCGGGTCGCGGTGGAGTCGCTGCCGGCGCTCACCTCGGCCGGCCTCCGGTTCGCCGCAGCCGCCGCCGTGCTCGCGCTCGTCCTGCGGGTACGCCGGGGAGCCGGCGCCCTGCGCGTCAACCGGCGTCAGCTCGGCTCGGCCGCGCTGGTCGGGGTGCTGCTGCTGGCCGCCGGCAACGGCCTGGTGGTGCTCGCCGAATCCGGCCCGCCCGGGGCGGCCGTGCCCTCCGGGGTGGCCGCCCTGCTGGTCGCCACCGTCCCGCTGCTGGTCGTCCTGCTCCGGACGACGACCGGGGACCGGCCCCGGTTCTGGACCTTCGTCGGGGTGAGCCTCGGCTTCCTCGGCCTGGTCCTGCTGGTGCTGCCGACCGGCGAGTCGGCGGCGGTGCCGCTGGCCGGGGCGCTGACCGTGGTCGCGGCGGCCACCTGCTGGTCGGTCGGCTCGTTCCTGTCGGGCCGCTTGACGATGCCGGCCGACCCGTTCGTCGCCACGGTGTACGAGATGCTCGCCGGTGCCGTGGCGCTGGCCGTGCTCGCCGCCGCCCGGGGCGAACTGCGCGACTTCGACCCCGGGCGGGTCACCGGCAGGTCCTGGCTCGCCCTGGCGTACCTGATGGTCGCCGGCTCGCTGGTCGCCTTCACCGCGTACGTCTGGCTGCTGCACCACGCGCCGATCTCGCTGGTGTCCACGTACGCGTACGTGAACCCCGTCGTCGCGGTCGCGCTCGGCGCGCTGCTGGCCGCCGAGCCGGTCACCGCCCCGGTGCTGCTCGGCGGCGCGGTGATCGTCGCCGGGGTGGCGTTGGTGGTGAGCACGGAACGCCCCGGACGGCGGACCGGGGCGGCGGACCGGGCGACCCGGCGGTAACGTCCGGCCGGTGTCCGCCGCCCCGCCGACCGTCCTCGCGGCCCTCGGCGCGGCGACCGGCGCCGCCGTACCCTGGCTGGCCGGCCGCTTCACCACCGCGCGCCCGGCGGGCAGCCCCGTAGCCGCCGGACCGGGTGTCGGGGGTGCGGCCGGGTCGGGCGTGGGGTCGCCCCGCCTGCTCCAGTCCGCCCGGTGGCGGGCGACGACCGGCGCGATGGTCGGGGCGGTCGTCTTCGGCGGGCTCGGCGTCGCCCCGGGCGTCGGGCCGGCGCTGCCGGCGTTCCTCGCGGTGGCCACGGTGGGGCTGCTGCTCGCCGTGGTCGACCTGGCCTGCCTGCGGCTGCCCGACCCGCTGGTCGGCGCGGCGGCGTTCGGCGCGGTCGCCGGGCTGGTCGCGGCGGCGGCGGTCGAGGGCCGGCCGGGCCGGCTGCTCGGCCCGCTGGCCGGTGCCGCGCTGGCGTTCACCGGGTACGCGCTGCTGGCCCTGCTGCCCGGCTCCCGGCTCGGCTTCGGCGACGTCAAGCTCGCCGCCGTGCTGGGGCTGCCGCTCGGCTGGCTGGGCTGGCCGACGCTGCTGGCCGGGCTGGTCCTGCCGCACGTGCTGCACGGGCTGGCCGTGCTCGGCCTGCTGGCCGCCCGCCGGGTCCGCCGGGACACCCTGCTGCCGCTCGGGCCGGCCCTGCTCGCCGGCGCGTGGCTCGCCGTTCTGTTCACCTGAACCCGGCGCCACGCCAGCGCCGGTGCGCAGGAGCCCTGCCACGAGCAGGACACCTACCCTCACAGCAGGCGGAGCTGGCGGTCCTTGGGGCGGCGGGGCTCGGCCTCGCCGAGGCGCTCGAACAGGCCCGGGTCGATCACGTCGAGGAACGGCGACGGGCGGCAGTCCCGCTCCGATCCGTGCCGGGCGCGCCGGGCGGCGTGGCTGACGTAGAGGCGGTCCTGGGCCCGGGTCAGGCCGACGAAGAACAGCCGCCGCTCCTCGGCGACCGCGTCCTCGTCCGGGGTGGAGCCGGGCCAGCGCAGCGGGAGCAGGCCGTCCTCGCAGCCGACCAGGAAGACCACGGGGAACTCCAGGCCCTTCGCGGCGTGCAGGGTGAGCAGCGTGACCGCCTCGGCGCGCGGGTCGAGGGCGTCCACCTCGACGCCGCCGGCGAGCTGGGACAGGAACAGGTCCAGATCGTCGCCGCATCGCCGGGCCAGTGGGGTGAGCAGGTCCACCGCCGCGCGGACCTCCTCGGGGCGGGCCGCGCCGGACCCGTCGAGGGTGGGGGCGGCGAAGCGGTCGGCGACCATCTGCCCGGCGAGCCGGACCCGGGCCGGCAGGCCGCCGGCCAGGCCGTCGGCGTGCCGCAGCTCCCGGGCGATCGCGTTCACCCCGGGACGGTCCCGTAGCCGGTCGTGCGAGCGCTTCTGCACCGGGACGTTCGCCCGGACCAGGGCGTCCACGATCGGCGCGGCCTGCGCGTCGGTCCGGTACAGCACGGCGATGTCGGAGAACGACAGGTTCGTCGACCGGCCGTCGATCCGGCCCGAGTCCAGCGACCGGTGGGACAGGCCGCCGACCAGGTCGTCGACGGTGCGTACCACGAAGTCGGCCTCGTCGGCGACGGACGCGGCGGCGTACCGGCCGACCAGCGGGGCCTCCGGGTCGAGCCGGGCCGGGTCGAGCCGGCGGCCCCGGACCAGCGACGACGGCGCGATGGCCTGCACGGCGGCGGCCAGGATCGGCGCCGACGAGCGGTAGTTGCGGTTCAGCCGGACCAGCCGGGCGTCGGTGAAGTCCTGCGAGAAGCGCAGGAAGTAGCCGACGTCCGCGCCCCGGAACGAGTAGATCGCCTGGTCCGGGTCGCCGATCGCGCACAGGTTGCCGTCGGCCGGGCTGAGCAGCCGCAGCAGCTCGTACTGCACCGCGTCGACGTCCTGGTACTCGTCCACGAAGATCCACTGCCAGCGGTCCCGGTACCGCTGCACCAGCTTCTTCTCGGCACGAAGCAGCTCCACCGGCAGGGTGAGCAGCTCGTCCAGGTCGACCAGGTCCCGCTTGCGCAGCAGCGCGGTGTACGCCGCCAGGTCCTCGCCGGCCTCCGCCCTCGCCGCCGTCCGGTCGGCGTCGTCGGCGATCCGGAAGTCGCCCGGGAGCCCGGCGGCACCGGCGTTCTCCCGCAGGATGGACAGCCCCAGCGAGTGGAACGTGCCGACGGTGACGTCCTCGGCCACCGGCCCGAGCAGCCCGTCCAGGCGGTGCCGCAGCTCCTCGGCGGCCCGCCGGGTGAAGGTGATCGCGAGGCAGCGCTCCGGGAACACGTTCAGCTCGGCACAGAGGTACGCGATCCGGTGGGTCAGCGTCCGGGTCTTGCCCGTGCCGGGGCCGGCCACGATCAGCAGCGGCCCGCCCGGCGCGGAGGCGGCCACCCGCTGCATCGCGTCCAGCCGGTCCAGCAGGCCGGTGCCGACCTCCTCCATGCCGGCGAGCATCGGCTCGAACGGCTCGTGCGGGGAGGGCTGCGGCGGAATCGGCGGGGGCGGGGGCGGCGTGGCCGGCCTCCGCTTCGGCTCGGCCTTCGCCGTCGCCGGCTTCTTCGCCCTCGCCTTCGCCGCCGGTTCCGCGGGCATCCGCTGCGCGGGCACCGGTACGTCGAACAGCGTCTCCGCCTGCGCCCCCGTCGCCTTCCCGCCCAGCTCAGCCGGGTCGAACAGGGTGATCACCCCGTAGTCGCCGTCGTAGCCGGGCACCCGGTGCACGTCGCCCCGGCGCAGCCGGCCGATCCCCTCGGCGAGCAGCTCCCCGCCGACCCGGCCGATCTCGTCGAGCGGGGCGCGGGTCAGGATCTCCAGCTCCGGGCCGAGCGCGGCGACCAGCTTGTTGAGCTTCCCCTCGACCTTCTTGGACTTCGGGCCCACGCCGTTCAGCTCGCCGAGGATCTCGGCCAGCGGCACCAGGTGGGTGACGTCCCGGGCGTGGTCGGGACGGTGCCCCTCGGGGCGATCGGCCAGCTCCTCGATGCGGCTGAGCACCCCGATGGTGAGCGGCCTGCCGCACTCCGGGCAGAGCCCGCCGGCGGCCCGGGTCCGCTCCGGGGACCAGGTGACCCCGCACACCCGGTGCCCGTCGGCGTGGTACTTGCCCTCCTCGGGGAAGAACTCGATGGTGCCGGCGAGGCCGTCGCCGGTGCGCAGCGCCTCCCGGATGGCGAAGTAGTCCCGGCCGGAGGCGAACACCGTGGCCTCCCGGCCCAGGGCGGGCAGGGAGTGGGCGTCCGAGTTGGACACCAGCCGGTAGCGGTCCAGGCTGCCGACCCGCCAGTTCATCTCCGGGTCGGACGACAGCCCGGTCTCCACGGCGAAGACGTGCCCGGCCAGGTCGGCGTAGCAGTCGGCGATCGCATCGAAGCCGGACTTCGAGCCCAGCGCCGAGAACCACGGCGTCCAGATGTGCGCCGGGACGAGGTAGCCGTCCGGACTGGCCTCCAGGGTGATCTCCAGCAGGTCCCGGGAGTCCAGGCCGAGGATCGGCCGGCCGTCCGAGGCGATGTTGCCGATCCGGCCGAGAGTGGTGTTGAACCGCTGCACGGCGTCCAGGTCGGGCAGGTAGATCAGGTGGTGCACCTTGCGGGTCCGGTCGTCCCGCTTGTAGATCGTGGAGATCTCCACACTGAGCATGAACCGGACCGGGTCCGCCTCCGCCTCGCTGGCCAGCCGGGGCGGCAGCCGGCGGGCGATGTCCCGCTCCGCCTCGGGGCTGAGCCGGTACAGCCCGGGCTCGGCCGGGTGCAGCGTCTCGCGCAGATGGTCGGACCAGGCGGGGTGGGTGAAGTCGCCGGTGCCGAGCACGCTGATGCCCTTGCGTCGGGCCCACCAGCCGAGGTTCGGCAGGGTCAGGTTTTGGCTGCACGCCCGCGAGTACTTCGAGTGGATGTGCAGGTCCGCGACGAACGGCGAGGGGCCACCGGAGGGTGCGGCGCTGAACGGAGGCACGCCGCATCCTGTCACGCCCGCCCCGACGGCCGCTCCCCGCCACGCGTACGCGTGACCTGAGCATCCTTCCCTGGACACCCCGCCCGCCGCGCGCTAGGCGTCCGCGTCCACCTCGGATCAGGGGGTGCGGAGTTCCACCAGGGTGATCTGGGGGTCCGCGCCGACGCGGACCGGCGGGCCCCAGAAGCCCGCGCCGTTGGTGACGTACACCTTCGTGCCGTCGACCTCGCCCAGGCCGGAGACCACCGGCTGTTCGAGGTTCACCAGCAGGTTGAACGGCACGATCTGGCCGCCGTGGGTGTGCCCGGACAGTTGCAGGTCGACGCCGAACTTCGCCGCCTCGACGGCCGCCACCGGCTGGTGGGCGAGCAGCACCACCGGGCGGCCCGGGTCCCGGTCGCCGAGCGCGGCGGCGTAGTCGGCGGGCGCGGCCAGCCCGGTCCCGGCGGCGCTGACGTCGTTCACCCCGGCCAGGTCCAGCACCCCGCCCGGGGTCCGGATCTCCTGCCGGGTGTTCTGGAGCACCCGCAGGCCGAGCCGGTCCACCTCCGGCACCCACTCCTCCACTCCGGAGTAGTACTCGTGGTTGCCGGTGACGAAGAAGCTGCCGTACCGGGAGCGCAGGCCGCGCAGCGGCGCCGCCGCCTCGCCCAGCTCGGCGACCGAGCCGTCGACCAGGTCGCCGACGACCGCGACCAGGTCGGCGTCCAGCCGGTTGATCATCGCCACGATCCGCTCGGTGTGCGCCCGGCCGCGCAGCGGCCCGAGGTGGATGTCCGAGACGGTGGCGATGCGCAGCCCGTCCATGCCGCGCGGCAGCTTGGCCAGCGGGATCCGCACCCGGTCCAGGCGCGGTGGACCCATCGCGTTGCGTACCCCGTAGCCGGTGACCCCGGTGGCCGTGAGGCCCGCGAAGATCGCCGCGCCCCGGGCCAGCAGCAGCCGGCGGGCCGGGTCGTGGTCGGGCTGGTCGACGGCTGCGGCGGCCGGCGGGTCCGCACCGCCGGACGCGCCCACCAGCACCGGCTCGGGAGCGGCGGCGGTCGGTTCGGCGGCGACCACCCGGCGGCGCAGCACCAGCCGGGCGACCAGCATCGGCACCTCCAGCACGAGCAGCGCCACCAGCAGGTAGAACATCACCGCGAGCCACAGATAGCCCGGCCAGGCCAGCCAGAACAGGCCGGCCCGGGTGCCGATCATCGTGGCCGGGACGAGCAGCGCCAGCACCAGCGCGGCGACGGCCCCGGTCCGCCGCCACCGCCCCGGTCCGGTGGTGTCCTTGACGAGCCGCTTCCACAGGTAGAAGTGGAGCAGGCCGACGACGAGCGCCGCGAAGCCCACGAACGTCAGGGTCGCCAACACGGAGCCTCCTCAGCCGCCCGCGAACGGGGGCAGCACGTCGATCGTCACCCCGGCCGGCAGCGGTGCCCGACGATCATGACAGGTCACCCCGTCGACCAGAAAACTCGCCACGGTCAGCACGGCGGCCAGCCGCTCGCCGTGCCGCTCGGCCAGCTCGCCGGCGAGTTCGTCCAGGGACCGCCCGGCGGACGCGGTCTCCTCGGCGGTGCCGGCGGCGGCCCGCGCCCCGGCGAAGTAGCGGACGGTCAGCCGCCCGGTCGGGCGGTCGGGCGTGTCCGGACGCACCGGTCACCCGCCGATCGCGGACATCGGCCGGGCCGGCTGGAGGAAGGCCGGGTCGTCGATGCCGTGCCCGGCCCGCTTGCCCCACATCGCGGTGCGCCAGCGCCGGGCCAACTCCTCGTCGTCCGCCCCGGCGCGCAGCGCCCCGCGCAGGTCGGACTCCTCGGTGGCGAACAGGCAGGCGCGGACCTGGCCGTCCGCGGTGAGCCGGGTGCGGTCGCAGTCGCCGCAGAACGGCCGGGTCACGCTTCCGATCACCCCGACCAGGGCCGGGCCGCCGTCGACCAGCCAGGTCTCGGCCGGGGCGGCGCCCCGCCGGGCCGGGTCCGGGGACAGGTCAAAGCCGGTACGCAGCGCGGCGAGGATCTCGGCGGCGGTGACCATGGTCGACCGGTCCCAGCCGTGCTGGGCGTCCAGCGGCATCTGCTCGATGAACCGCAGCTCGTAGCCGTGGGCCAGGGCGAAGCGGAGCAGCGCGGGGGCCTCGTCGTCGTTGACCCCGCGCATCAGCACGGTATTGATCTTGACCGGGCTGAGCCCGGCGGCGACCGCCCCGGCCAGCCCGGCGAGGACGTCCGCGAGCCGGTCCCGCCGGGTCAGCCGAGCGAACCGGGCGGCGTCGAGGGTGTCCAGCGACACGTTCACCCGGTCCAGCCCGGCGGCCCGCAGGGCGGGGGCCAGCCGGTCCAGCCCGAGGCCGTTCGTGGTCAGCGAGATCCGGGGCCGGGGCTCCAGCGCGGCCACCGCCGCGACGATGCCGACCAGGCCGGGGCGGATCAGCGGCTCCCCGCCGGTGAACCGCACCTCGGTCACCCCGAGGTGCCGCACGGCCAGCCGGACCAGCCGGACGATCTCGTCGTCGGTCAGCAACTGCGGACCGGCCAGCCAGGGCAGTCCCTCGGCCGGCATGCAGTACGTGCAGCGCAGGTTGCACTTGTCGGTCAGCGAGACGCGCAGGTCCCGGGCGACGCGGCCGTACCGGTCGACGAGGACGCCGTCGGTCGGTGGGGCGGCGGTCACCCCTCGACCGTAGCGCGCCCGGCCCCGCGCAACGCGGCGCGGGCGGCCTCGCCGACCGCCTCGCGGTACGCCCCGCCGAACAGGGCGGCGTGCACCAGCAGCAGGTGGAGCTGGTGCAGCGGTATCCGCTCGGGCCACCCGTCGGTCAGCGGCCACGCCTCCCGGTAGGCGCCCATGATCCGGTCGTGGTGCGGCGGCCCGCCGAACAGCGCCAACTGGGCCAGGTCGGTCTCCCGGTGCCCGCCGTGCGCCGCCGGGTCGATCAGCCAGGCCCGCCCGTCGGTCCCCCAGAGCACGTTGCCCGGCCACAGGTCGCCGTGCACCCGGGCCGGCGGCTCGTCCCCGCCGAACTCGCCGATCCGGTCGAGGACCGCCTCCACCAGCGCGGCCTCGACGCTGGTGAGCGCGCCGCCGTCGACCGACGTCCGCAGGTACGGGGCGAGCCGCCGGCGCGCGAACCAGTCCGGCCACGGGCCCGGGTCCGGCGTGTTGTCCTGGGGGAGCGCGGCGATGAAGCCGTGCCAGTCCGCGCCGAAGGCGGCGGCCCCGGCCCGGTGCGTCGCGGCCAGGTCGCGGCCGAACCGCTCGGCGGCCTCGGGCGTCGGCTCGCCGGAGTCGACCCAGTCGAGCGCCAGCAACCCGGGCAGCGCCACCACCACCTCCGGTACGAGGGCCCCGCCGGCCTCCCGCAGCCAGCGCAGCCCGGCCGCCTCGGCGGCGAAGAAGCCCTCCGGCGCCGGCCGCCCGGCCCGCTCCTCCGGCCAGGTCTTGGCGAAGACGGAGTGCCCGTCGTCCAGGGTCAGTCGGGACGCCGCGCAGACGTCCCCGCCGGCGACCGGCGTCTCCCGGATCCGCTGGTGGGTGAGGAAGGTCGGCAGGTGTTCCGGATGCGCCCGGAGGTACGCCAGGTCCATGAGCGCAAGGTAGCCGCTCGGGGCGCTTCCCGTGGGGGTCTCCGGCGTGGTCCGGCGTCAGCGGGACGCGCCGGCCCGTTCCGGCGCCGGTCCCCCACCGGCCGGGTGGAGAAGCGGTTCGATGCCCGGGCGTCCGGTCGACGCACGGTCAGCGGCCCCAGCAGGGGGACCGGGGCTGAGCTGCGCCGATACTCTCCGTGGCTGTGGACAACCCGCGTGTCGTCCACAGGACCCGCCGAGGCGCCCGGACGCGGCCGAGGCTCCCTCCATGACCCGCACCGACCGCCCCCGGCTCACCGTCCGCTCGCCCGCCGACCTCATCGCGGCCGTGCCGTACCTGCTCGGGTTCCATCCCGCCGACAGCGTGGTGGTGGTCGCGATGCGGGGCCGGCGGATCGTCTTCGCCGCCCGGGCGGACCTGCCGGGCCCGGGTGACGACCCGCTCGACCCGGCCGCCCACCTGGCCGGCGTCATCGCCCGGCAGGGCGCGGAGTCCGCCACCGTGCTCGGCTACGGGGACGCCTCCCGGGTCACCCCGGCCGTCGACGCGGTACGCGGGTCGCTGGCCGCCGCCGGGCTGACCGTGCTGGACGCCCTGCGGGTCACCGACGACCGCTACTGGTCCTACCTGTGCGACGAGCCGACCTGCTGCCCGCCCGAGGGCACCCCGTACGACACCGGGGCCAGCGAGGTCAGCGCGGCGGCGGTCTTCGCCGGTCAGGTGGCCCTGCCCGACCGGGCGGCCCTGACCGCGCAGGTGGCCCCGTTCGGTGGCCCGGCCCGGGTGGCGATGCGCCGGGCGGTCGACCGTGCCGAACGCCGGCTGGCGGCTCTGCTGGTCGGGGCGTCCGAGGCCGACCTGCTCGGCGGTCGGGCACTGCGCCGGGCCGGCGTGGACGCCGTCCGCGCCGCCCTGCGCCGGCGCCGGCGGGGCGAGCGACTCACCGACGACGAGGTGGCCTGGCTGACCCTGCTCCTCACCCACCTGCCGGTCCGCGACCACGCCTGGGAACGCACCGACGGGCGGGAGCGGGACCTCGCCCTCTGGACCGACGTCCTGCGCCGCGCCGAGCGGGACCTGATCGCCGCGCCGGGTTCCCTGCTGGCCTTCGCCGCCTGGCGGGCCGGGCAGGGGGCGCTCGCGGCGGTGGCACTGGAACGGGTGCTGGAGGCGCACCCGGACTACTCGCTCGCCCTGCTCCTCGACGACCTGCTGCGCCGCGGGGTTCCCCCGTCCCAGCTCGACGGCTGGCCGACGACCGGCGCGCCCGGCGTGCTCCGCCCCCGCCGACGCCGCGACTGACGAGCCGGTTGGCCGGGGGAGGGCGGGCGTGGCGCTTCCGGATCTCCCCTTCGGCTCCGCCTCCGCCTTACGTTCTGCCAGACCTGCGAACCGCCCAGCAGCCGTCACTCCGGAGCCGATCTTGCACTGTAAAGTGAAGGAAAATCGAAAGTCGATTTCTAGTACCGCAGGTCAGAATGGCTGCTCCCCGCGTTCACATGCGGTAGGTCAGGCTTGCTCAGGTTGTGCTGGTTGGGCGTCTGCCCAAAGCGCCTCAAAGTGCTCTACGTAACGGTCGAACGGGCCGCCAGCTTCGCGGCGGCGAAGGTGCAGCGTCACCGAATCCTGGCCCAGCCCTGCACCAATATGGGTCGCGACGATGGCTTCGTCGTCGAACACCCAGACCGACATGGCGATGTGCCGGTCAGACATTCGCACTGGCAGAACGGTCGGCGACTTCGCGATCTCCGCCTGCGACATCGCGATTCGCGTCGCGAGGGTCAGCGGCGTCGCCTCGACACGCTCGCGCCCGGTGGTGACAGGACTTGCTGGATCGCCGAGCAGGAACCGTACGTCCGCGCCATCGCGGGCCTTTGTGCCCAGCATGGCGGCGGCTTTGGGCACCTCAAGCCACACGAAGTAGCTCGTGTAGCCCCCGAACCACAATCGTGATTCTGCATGTTCGATCAACTCGCGGAAGAGGGTGCGCGGTAGGTCGGACCGGCGGGCGTAGACGCCGACTAGCTCACGGTCGGATCCAACCTTGACCGCGCGACGCACAACTTCAGGCCACAGCACGCCAACATCTTTACCCAGCACCTGGGCGACACGCACCCGGGAACGTGGATGAGGAATGCGGCCTCGGCTGATCCACCGTTCCACGGTCTTCGCGTCCACATCGCACTTGGCGGCGAGATCGCCAACGGTCAGACCTGCCACGATGAGCGCCTCGCGCAGGGCTTCGTTCCTTGGCATCACCAGGGACCTTTCCTAGACGTCCCCTGATGGTCGCACGTCGGCGGTTCAACCGTCCGTGAGTTGTTGAGAGCGTTCCGTGTGGGACGGCGTGGCCGGGTGGAGGGGTATCCGGCGGTCGCGTTCGTCGAGGGGGCCGCCCCGGTCCTTCCCTGCGCGTGACGAGCGGGCGGCCCCCTCTCCAATCTCGACGGAGAGGGGAAGCCATGTCGCACCGAGGTGGGCGGCACCGGTCCCGGCGGGGCTGGCACTGTGCCTGTCAGGTCTGCCGGGCGTACCGCGCGGCGAAGCCGAAGCCCGATCCCGCGCCGGCCGATCCGAGGCCAGCGCCGAGGCCGGCCCCGCCGCCCCGGGATCCGGTTCCGTACGACCCGCCGCTGGTCGGCCGGATGATCCCGCCGTACCGGGGACCACGCAACGACGTGTCGACGCGGGTCACCCGGGGCCTGGCCGGCGAGCTGCGTACCCCGGCGCAGCTCAGGCGGGAGAACGAGGGCCGGCGGTGAGGCATCGGAACCCACGAGCACCCCGCCCGGGGCGTGCCGGCTCACCGGCCCTGGCGGACCACTTCCCCCTCGGGCCGGCGTGGACCTGCAGGCGTTGCGGGCGGCCGTACCCCTGCCCGACCTGGACCGGGTTCCCGCTGGACAACCGGCTCCGGACCGCGCTGCTGTTGCAGGGGTTCCTGCGGATGGTGCAGCAGGCCGTCCGCGACCTTCGCGGCCGACCGGACAGCCCGACGCCCCGGAGATCGTCCGGCGCTTCCTGTGGTTCGTGCCGCTGACCGACGACGAGGCGCGGGCGATCGCGCCGCGGGTGCGCTGATGTCCCGCGCCGCCCGCCCGCACCTGCCGGTCCGCCCGATCTGGCTGTGCCGCGTCTGCGGCCACCCGTGGCCGTGCGGCGAGGCACGGCTGTCGCTGCTGGTCGAGTACCAGGGCAACCGGACCGCCCTGCTGATCTACCTGGCCACGCTGAAGGAGGAGGCGGCGACACAGCTCGCGCAGTTGACGCCCGGCACGCCACCGACCGACCTGACCGATCGCTTCATTTACTGGGCACGTGCTCGCGGACAGCGCCTCTTGACCGGGGCCGCATCCGCTGCAACTGGCGGCAACTCTGGGGCGAGCCGCACAACCTCATTGATCGTCTGCACTTGAGGGAGACGACACGCCGTGCGGAGTGTCCGTTATCGACAAACGATCATGCGCAGCGAGCGTGTGTGTGGGGCTGAGGATGGATGCAATGCCCTCGGCGTCGGCCGCTCCCGATATTCACCCGTGTGCAGTGTGCAGCTGATAGATCATGTCGGCGTGGCAGATGTCGTCGAGATCCACGTACCGCTGGTGCCGACCCCGGGTCTGCCGGTGGACGCCTATCCATTCCCCTGGATCGAGCGGATCGAGGACTTCCTGGTTGGCCTTGATGAGGAGGGACAGGTCGAGGTGCCGGACGACGGCGAGCAGTACGACGACAACTACGTCTTCTTCATTGCCGGAGCGGACGAGGACGTACTGCTCGCGGCGGCCTCCCGGGTGGCTGCGCTCGACGGTGTGCCTACCGGCGCCTTCGCCATGGTCACCAGAGACGATGCCGAAGAGATGGGCCTGGGACGACGCGTCGACCTGCCGTTGCCCGACCCGTCAGCGAACGGGGCGCATGCGTGATCCCGTCGAGGCCACCGACTTCGAACTGACGGCTGGCCGGGTGGTCGACAACGGCGGAGGTGGACGCGTCGTCTGGGTGGTATGACGTCGTCCGGAGCGGCAGGACAGGAAGGAGGTGGATCGTGGCACGCGGACGTCCGGCGGACGCGGGGCGAGCCCGGGTCCTCGTGGTCGGCGATGTCCACGGCGAGTTCGAGCTGCTTGCCGGGTGGTCGGCGGCTGTCGGTGAGGCGCTCGGCCCGCTCGACGCCATTCTCGCCGTCGGCGACGTCGAGCCCAACCGCGACGAGACCGACGCGGCAGGGGTGCACGGGCCGGCGAAGTACCGCAGGGTCGGCGACTTCCCGCTGCTCGTGGAGGGGCTGCTCGACCTGGGTGCCCCGCTGCACTTCATCGGCGGCAACCACGAGCCCTGGCCCGCGTTGGACGCGGCCGGCCCCGGCCGGTGGAGCGAGGGCGTCCACTTCCTGGGCCGCGCGGGGGTAACCGAGGTCGCCGGCCTGCGGGTGGCGTTCCTGTCCGGCATCCACTCGCCCCGCATCACCGACGTCCCCAGGGCGCGGCGGGACACCGCCAGGGAGCGCACCTACTACACGGCCGAGGAGGTGCACCAGGTGAGTCGGGCGGCCCGTCGTGCGGGCGCGGTCGACGTCCTGCTCACCCACGACTGGCCGGCCGGGCTCACCGGGCCGCGCCGGAACGGCCCGGTCGGCCGGGCCGAGCTGCGTACGTTGTGCGAACGCCTCCGGCCGCGGTGGCACTTCTGCGGGCACATGCACGACCGGCACCGGGGGGCCATCGGGCCCACGGAGATCGTGTGTCTCGGTCACATCCGCAGCGGGCCGCAGGCGTTCGCCGTCATCGAACGAGAGCCTGACGGCCGGCTGGTGCTCGTCGAGGATGTCACCGGGGCGGCCCGGAACCCGATCCGCCCGGACCACCTCACGCCGTGACCGTCCGTCGTCGAGCGGCAAGACCTGCGGCGACCGACGTTGTCAGTGGTCGATCCGGTGTGGCCCCGTGTAGACGTTCATGGTCCGGCCGCGCAGGAAGCCGACCAGGGTCATCCCCGCCTCCTCGGCCAGGTCGGCGGCCAGGGTGCTGGGGGCGGAGACCGCCGCGAGCAGCGGCAGCCCGGCCATCCACGCCTTCTGCGTCAGTTCGAAGCTGGCCCGGCCGGAGACCAGCAGCAGGTGCCCGGCCAGGGGCAGGCGGCGCTCCCGCACCGCCCAGCCGACCACCTTGTCGACGGCGTTGTGCCGGCCGACGTCCTCGCGCAGCACCACCAGCTCCCCGGCGCCGGTGAACAGCCCGGCCGCGTGCAGGCCACCGGTGCGGTCGAAGTTGCGCTGCGCCGCCCGCAGCCGGTCCGGCAGCTCGGCCAACAGCCCGGCCGGGACGCTCAGCGGGTCGTCCGCGACAGCGAACCGGGAGCGGGTCCGCACGGCGTCGATGCTGGCCTTCCCGCACACCCCGCAGGAGCTGGTGGTGTAGAAGTTGCGGGTCTGGTCGGCGGCCGGTTCCGGCACGCCGGGGGCGAGCACCACGTCCACCACGTTGTACGTGTTCGGCGTGTCCGCGCCCGCGCAGAGCTGGGCGGTGTGCACGTCGGCGGCGGACCGGATCAGTCCCTCGGTCAGCAGGAACCCGATCGCCAGGTCCAGGTCGTCGCCAGGGGTGCGCATGGTCACCGCCAGCGGTCGCCGCCGGCCGGGGCCGCCCGGCCCGACCCGGATCTCCAGCGGCTCCTCCACGGAGAGGCTGTCCGGCCGGCGTACCGCACCCCGGGCCGGGTCGGCCGCTTCGAGGTCGATCCGCAGCACGCTGCGCCGGTCAGTGGCCCGTCCCATCCCGCCATCCTGCCGCAACGGCCCGGACGGGACCACGTGTCCACCCGTGGCGTCGGCCGGACGGGTCGGCAGGCGTCGGCCGGTCAGGCGGGTCAGGCGGGTCAGGAGGTGGCGGCCGGGCCGGCGGGCTCCTCGGCCTCGCCGGACAGGCTGCTCTCCAGCCAGCTCACCACGAGTTCCGTGACCGCGTCGGGCGGGGGCATGGCGATGCCGACGGCGTTCTCGCGCTGCCACAGTTCGAAGATCACCCGCTCCTGCGGCTCGACGACGGTGTGGCCCTCGTCGCGCAGCGTCTCCACGTGGCGTTGGGTGATCCGCTTCGTCCACATCGACTTGTTCATGCTCGGGAAGAAGATCGCCGGCCGCTCGCTGGCCAGCAGGACGGTCTGCGCGGGGGTGCCGGCCAGGCCGAGCGCCGCCGCGGCGATCGTGCCGGCGGTCGCCGGCAGCACGACGATGCCGAGCGAGCGCTTGGCGAACTCGGTGGGGTTCAGCGCGGGATCGCCGCTGGCGAACACCTCGTCCGCGTACCACGCGGCCACCTGGGGCTGCACGAACCGCTCGGCGCTGGCGGTGAGCAGCACCCGTAGCGGCAGATCGATCTCCTGGCGCAGCCAGGACAGGTACCCGGAGGCCGCCATCGCGGCGCTGGAGCCGCAGATGATGACCGAAAGCGCGTCGTCTCGCATGCGGACAGCGTTCCGGCGGCGGGACGCCGCGGACATGGGGGAACGACCCCATCTTCGCCGCGCCTCCGGGGCGGGAGTTTGGGGGCTGTTCCCCATGCCGCCCGGGGCGTCCGGCTGGCAGGTTCGTCCTCAGCCGGCCGCCCCCACGACCCGCCGGCCGAGGAGGTGAACGGCATGAAGAAGATCACGATCCGCAAGACGGGCTCCATCAAGCTCACCACGTCGGCGCCGCTGTACTGCACGGACTGCTGCTGACCGGTCCGGCCGTCCCGGCGCGTCTGCGTGCCGGGACGGCCGTCGCCGGGCCCACGCCCTGGAGGAACCATGTCAACCACCCGCCTGGAGTTCCATCCGCTCACCTACGTGACGGAGCGGGACGGGGTCACGGTCGGCCGGATCGACGCCGCGTCCTTCGCCGTGCTGCCCGAGGACGGGGTCGCGCTGCTGCGCCGCCTCGCCGACGGGATGCCGGTCGGCGAGGCGGAGCAGTGGTACCGGCGCACCTTCGGGGAGCCCGTCGACATGGCCGACTTCGTCGACACGCTGCGCGAACTCGGCTTCATCCGGGCCGACGGGGAACCACCAGCCCGGCCGCCCGAGGTCCGCTTCCGGCGGCTCGGCCGCGCGGCCTTCTCCCCGCTGGCCTGGGCGGCGTACGCGCTGATCGTGACCGCCGCCGCCGTGGCCATGGTGAGCCGGCCGGAGCTGCGTCCGCACGCCCGGAACGTCTTCTTCGTCCCGTCACTGCTCGCCGTGCAGCTCGGGCTGGCCCTGTGCCAGTCGCCGGGCATCCTGTGGCACGAGTGGTACCACCTGCTCGCCGCCCGCAGGCTCGGCCTGCCCACCCGGATGCGGGTCGGCCGCCGGCTCTACTACGCGGTGGTGGAGACCGAGCTGGACGCCCTGCTCACCGTTCCCGCCCGGCAGCGCTACCTGCCGATGCTGGCCGGGCTGCTGGCCGACGCGGTGCTCTTCGGCGCGCTGGTGCTCGTCGCCTGGGCCGGCCTGTCCGACGGCCTGTCCTGGCCGGGACGGCTGGCGCTGGCGGTGGCGTACACCGTCCTGCTGCGGATGTCCTGGCAGTTCTACGTCTTCCTGCGCACCGACCTGTACTACGTGGCGACCACGGCACTGGGCTGCACCAACCTGCACGAGGTGAGCCGGGCCTGGCTGCGCGACCGGTTCGCCTGGCTGCCCTGGGTGCGCCCGTCCGACGAGCCCCCGGACGACTGGTCCCCGCGCGACCGGCAGCTCGCGCCCTGGTTCGCGCTGATCACCTGCGGCGGGGTCGTGGCGCTGCTGGTGACCGTCACGCTGTGGACCGCTCCGCTGGTGCTGGAGTTCGCCTCCCGGGTCGTCTCCGCCCTGGTGAACGGCTCCCCCACCGGCCCCGGCTTCTGGGACTCGATCGGGTCGCTGCTGCTGGTCGCCTTCGAGATCGTGCTGCTGCCGCTGCTCGCCGGCCGCTCCCGGCGGCGGGCCGCCCCCGCACCGGACCCGGCGCCGGCGGGCTGACGGCGCCCCGCCCGGCCACCCCCGACACCCACCGCGACGCAAGGTCCATCCCAACGGAGGAGCAAGGCATGACTGCACACCAATGGCGGATCGGGCCGGCGCCGGTCGACGGCGAGCAGGTCGATATCGCGGTCGACTGTCACCGGGGGCTGCGCGGTCCCTACACCGGTCTGGGCAGCCTGCTGCGGCTGGTCGTACCCGAGGCAAACGGACGCTGGCCGGACCTCGTCCAGCGGCACCTGACCGAGATCCTGTCCGCCGCCCCGGAGCTGCGCGGGGCGATCGACGCGGCGCCCGAGACGCTCACCTCCCTGGCGGTGCCCGAGGAGCGGACCCGGATCTACCCCGCCAACCGCACCCGCCGCCTGGCGCACGGCGCGACGGAGTTCCTCGCCGGGTACGCCGCCCGCGCCGGCCGCCTCCCGCTGCGGCTCGCGTTCGACCGGGTGGACCAGGCGGACCCCACCGACCAGGAGTTCCTCGCCATCTTCCTGCGCCGGGTGCGGCCGGACGTGGTGCGGGTGCTGATCGGCACCGACGGCGGTGCGCTGGAGCCCGAGCTGACCGCGGCCCTCGACCGGTACGCGGGGCGGCTGCCGGAGCTGACCCGGGTCGCCGGCCGGCCCGGACGCGGCCCGGCGGAACTGCTCCGGGCGTACGTCGACGCGGACGGCACCTCCACGGACCCGGCCGAGCTGGCCGCGTACCGGCAGGCCGACCCGCAGGCGCGGGTGGCGCTGCACGACGCCCGCGCCGCGCTGTTGCGCGGGCGGGGCGAGTGGAGCCTGGAGCTCGGCGCGATCCCCTGGCACCTGGAACGCGGCAGCGATCCCGCCGGGGCCGGCGCGGAGGCGCTGTACGAGGCGGCGCGGCACTGCGGTGCGCTGGGGTACTACCACGCGGTGATCGACTACGGGACCCGTGGCCGGGCCATCGTCGATCCCGACACGCAGATGGAGCGGTTCTGGCTGCTCAGCACGCGGGCGAGTTCGGCGATGGTGGTGCTCGGCCGCACCGTCGAGGCGGAGCCGACCTACCTCGACCTGCGCAGCCGGTACGCGGAGCCGGAGCTGCAGATGTCCACCGGCTACGCGCTGGCCATGCTCTACACCCGCTTCCACCCGGCGGAGCTGAGGGACCACCACCTGGCCCGGGGCTACATCAACAACTCCATCGCGATCGCCTCGCTGCTGCCCGACCCGCAGAAACGCGCCTTCCACTCCGTGTTCCAGAACAACGGCCTGGCGCTGATCGAGATGCGGCTGGGCCGGCTGCCGGCGGCGCTGCGCCTGGTCGACGACGGGCTCAACCGGCTCGACCGGGAACTGCCCGGCGACAAGCACCGGCTGCACCGCTCGGTGCTGGTGCACAACCGGGGCAAGGCGTACCTCGCCCTGGGCCGGCTGGACGAGGCGCTGACGGACCTGACCAACGTCATCGAGCTGGACCCGAACTACGCCGACTACTACTTCGACCGGGCCGACGTACGGCGGCGGCTGGGCGACCTGACCGGCGCGGTCGCCGACTGCGACACGGCGATCAGCCTGTCGCCGCCCTTCTTCGAGCTGTACTACAACCGGGCCGACCTCAAGGCCGAGCTGGGCGACCTGGCCGGGGCGATCGCCGACTTCGGCTACGTGGTCGAGCTGGAACCCGACCAGCTCGACGCCCGGGTGAACCTGATCAGCCTGCTGCTCGACGAGGGATCGGTCGACGCCGCCCGGCCGCACGTCGAGGAGGGACTGCTCCGCCACCCCGGCGACGCCCGGCTGCTGCACCTGCGCGGCGTGCTGGCGGTGACGGACGGCGCGGAGGCGGACGCCCGGCGGTACCTCGACGAGGCGTTGGCGGCCGACCCGGAACTGGTCGCCGCGCTGGCCAGCCGGGCCGCCCTGGCCTTCGACGGCGGGGACCACGAGCGGGCCGTGGCCGACCTGACGGCCGCCCTCGCCGTGGACGCGGACAACCCGGACCTGCTGTACAACCGCGGGTTCGTCCACGAGGCGGCGGGCCGGTGGGCCGAGGCGGTCGCGGACTACAGCCGGGCGTTGGAGGTGCCCGGCGCGGACCGGGAGGAACTGTTCAGCCGGCGCGCCCGCTGCCACGCCGAACTCGGCGACGCCGAGGCCTCCCAGGCCGACCGGGCGGCCGGCGCCGGGCAGCCGAACCTGGCCGACCGGGCGGCCGGTGCTGGGCAGCCGAACCTGGCCGGCGCGCGATGACCACCACGGCCTCCCGGCGCGCCGGGGCGGGGGCCGTCCGGGTCCCACCGGGGGACCCCGCCCCGGCCGCGCCGCCGTCCCCCGGGGCCGAGCCGGCCCGGAGCGCCCCCTCCGGCGGCTCAGGGCCGACCCGCTCCGCCCCGGCCGGCCGCCCCGAGCCGGCGCGGGCGGCCCCGGTCAGTGGCCCCGAGCTGCGGGAGTTCATGCGCAACTGGGCCACCGGCGTGGCGGTGGTCACCAGCCGGCTGGCCGGGCGGCCGGTCGGCTGCACGGTGAACGCGTTCACCTCGGTCTCGCTGCGCCCGCCGCTGCTGCTCGTCTCGCTGGCCCGTACGAGCCGGACGTTGACCGCGATCACCGCCGAGGGAGGCTTCGCGGTGAACCTGCTGGACCGCCGGCAGCGGGACCTGGCCGACCGGTTCGCGACCGCCACCGGGGACCGCTTCGCCGGGGTGGCGCACCGCACGGTCGACGGGCTGCCCCTGCTCGACGGGGCCATGGCGGTGGCGGTGTGCGCGGTGACCCAGTTCATCGGCGCCGCCGACCACATGCTGGTGCTCGGCTCCCCGTACTGGTGCGAGGCCGGGGACGACGCGGACCCGGCCCTCTTCCTCGGTGGCCGCTACTGGACGGTCAGTCCGGCGTGACCTCGTCCCGGACCCGGGCGGCGTAACGGCTGAGCGCCGCCCGGTTCGCCTGCTCGGTCTTGGCGATCAGGCTCGCCACGTGCTTCTCGACGGTACGCGGCGAGATGAACAGCTCGCTGGCGATGCTGCGGTTGTCGGACCAGTCCGCCATGAGTTGGAGCACCTCGTACTCCCGCTCGGTGACCCCGATCAACCGCAGCGGCTGCGGCACCCGGCTCGTGGTGCGGCGGTACGGCACCACCACGCCGAGGCGGCGCAGGTGGGCCCGGCAGGCGCGGGCCGGGGCCGGCAGCCCCGCCCGGCAGAAGTACTCCTCGGCGCCGCGCAGCCAGTCGACCGGGTCCCCCCACCGGTCCGCGTGGGCCGCCGGCGCGACGAGTCGCAGGCCGAGGTGGACCGCCACCGGGTGGGCCTGGGCCCGCCGCACCGCCGTCACCGTCGCCCCGGCCGCCTCCCGCTCGCCCTGCCGACCGAGCAGCACCGCCTTCGCCAGCAGCACGAACTGCCGGTTCCAGTGCAGCCGCCCGGCCGGCGCCGCCCCGACCTCGCAGCACCGGCGCCAGTCGGCGTCGCCGTCCAGCACCCCGAGCAGCAGGCCGAGTCCCTGGTGGCCGGTGAGCGGGTAGGGCGCCGGTCGCTCGGCGTCGTACGCCGCCGCCCGGTCCAGCTCCCGGCGGGCCCGCCCCGGGTCCTCCTCCAGCAGGGCGCACACCGCGGCGGCCATGCCGTGGGCGAGGGCGGCGAACGGCTGGCCCTCTCCGTCGTCCGCGAGGCCGGCCAGTACCGCGTCCAGCTCGTGCCGCCGCCCCCGGTGTCCGGCGCACACCGCGCGGACCAGCGCCAGCAGCGGCGCGCTGTCGCCCAGCCCGAGCCGGTGCGCCTCGGCCGCGCTCTCCTGGACGAGCCGCTCGGCCTCGGTGTACTCGGCCCGCAGCGCGTGGTCCCAGGCGAGCCGGACGTCGACCGCGTGCCGCACGGCCGAGGCGCCCGTCCGTCGGGCCCGCTCGGTGGCGCGCAGCAGCGCGTCGGTGTCCCCGGTGAGCAGCCACCGCTGCTCGGCGAGCAGCACCGCGGCCCGGTTGCGCCACAGCGGCAGGTGGTGCCGCTCGGCGAGCCGGTTCATCCGGGCGAAGCAGGACTGGGCCTCGTCCGCGCCCTGCCTGCGGGCCAGCACCCCGCGCACCTGCCAGCCGAGGCAGGCGACGCCCGGCAGCCCGGCGCGCTCGGCCTTCTGCACGGCGTGCGCGGCGAGCCGGGCGGCCCGCTCCGGCGCGTCCGGGCAGAGGTGGGCGGCGGCGACGGCGTCGACGGCCGCGGTCTGCCGCTCGTGGGCGCCGGGGCCGAGCACCGTACGGGCGGCGTCGAGCTGCGTGGCGGCGTCGGCGCGGCGGCCGGCGAGGAGAGCGAGCCGGGCGAACAGGACGTGCACCGCCGCCAGCCGCTCGGGCGGGACGGCCGGATGGCAGAGGTCGTCGAGGTTGTCGAGCAGCCGTAACCCGCGCCGGGCCTCGCCGCTCTCCACCAGTGCGCAGAGCAGCTCGTGCAGCACATCGGCGCGGAGCGGGCTGTCGGCCGACGCCTGCGCCAGCCGCCACGCCCGGTCGAGGGTCTCGGTCGCCGCCCGGAGCCGCCCGGCGTTGAGGTCCCGGCGCCCGGCCAGGGCGAGCAGCCGTACGGCGCCCCGCACGTCACCGGCGAGCTGGGTGAGCCGGGCGGTGAACCGGCACCACTCCCCGGGCAGGCCCGGGTGCAGCTCGTTCACCGCGTCGACCGACTGGTAGGCGAGCGCGGCCTGGTCGGTGGGGGTGAGCTGGCCGAGCAGCGCGACGGCTGTCGTCATGGTGCGGAAGGCGTACCAGTCGTGGTCGTGCCCCTCGGCGGCGAGCAGGCCGGCGGCGACGGCGGCGCGCAGGTGCCCGAGCAGGTCGTCCTGTTCCATCCGCAGCGCCCGGCCGAGCACGGAGATCGGGAACCGCTCGCCGATCACGGCCGCGGCGGTGAGCAGGTGCCGGCCGGCGGGACCGAGCCGGTCGGCCTGGTCGGTGACGCTGTGCCGCACGGTCGGCGGAATCTCGGTGTGCACCTCGTCGACCAGGCGGCACCCGCCGGACTCCACCACCAGCGTGCCGCTGTCGCGCATGGCGCGCAGCAGCTCCGTGGCCAGGAAGGGGTTGCCGGCGCTGTCGCGGCAGAGCCGGTCCAGGACCGGCTCCGGTATCCGCTCCGGTTCCAGGCCCAGCCGGGACGCCGCCAGCAGGTGCACGGCCCGGCGGCCCAGTGGCTCCAGCCGCAGGATGGTGCCGCTGCACCGCCGGCCTAGCGCCTGCGCCAGGTCCCACGCCGGCCCGGGCTCGGGCCGGAGGGTGGCCAGCAGCAGGGTGCCCTGGTCGGCGATGTTGTCGGCCAGGTACTCGACCACCGCCAGCGTCGCCGGGTCGGTGTCGTGCAGGTCCTCCAGCGCGAGCAGGCAGCCCCGGCCGGTGCCGGTTACCGAGAGCAGCCGCAGCACCGCCTCGGCGAGCAGCACGGGGGGCGGCGCGGTCGCCGCGGTCTCCGCCGACCGGTACTCCGGGATGAGATCGCCGAGGGCGGACCGGTAGGGCCGCAGGCTGGCGTGCTCCAGGATCGGTTCGGTGCGGAACAGCAGGGCCAGCGCCTCGGTCAGGGGGCGCAGGGCCACCGCCCGGAAGGTCGAGCCCGCCCGGCCGAGCAGCACGCCCATCCCGGACCGCCGGCCCTGGTGGGTCGCCTCCAACGTCAACCGGGACTTGCCCATGCCGTCGCCGCCGACCAGGAAGATCGTGCCGCCGCAGCCCCGCCGGGCCTGGGCCAGCGCCTCGTGCAGGAGGACGCGTTCCCGGTCCCGGCCGACCAGGGTGGGCAGTTCCGGACGCTCTCCTGCTGGCATGTGCACCTGTCCCTCCGTCCAACGTCGAAGAGCGTGGCGCCCCGGCCCCGAAGCGCTGCGGACCGGCTCGGCCACGGGCGCCACGAGGCTTCGGACGGAGCGTTCCTGAGTCGTCACCCTATGAAGGAATTAACAAGATTTACAGACCCGTCCGGAGGAGTCCGCACCCGCCCTGGCTGTCGACTCCGCGACATGCGCCTCCGGGCGCGGGCGGGCGGTACGGTGACCGCGTGGCGGGCTGGGCGGCGGTCGTGTTGGCGGGTGGATCGGCGCGCCGGATGGGTGGCGTGGACAAGCCAGCCCGGCTGGTCGGCGGCCGGCCGATGCGCGACCGGGTGCTGGCCGCCGTGGCCGACGCCGACGTCCGGGTCCTGGTCGGCCCGGCCGGCCCGGTGCCGCCGGGGGTCCGGCTGACCCGGGAGAGCCCGCCGGGCGGTGGTCCGGTCGCCGCCACGGCCGCGGGCCTGTCCCTGCTGCCCGCCGGTACGCCGACCGTCGCCCTGCTCGCCGCCGATCTGCCGCTGCTCACCCGGGCGGCGGTGCGGGTGCTGCGCGACCAGCTCGCCGACCCGACGGTGGACGGCGCGTGCCTCGCCGACCCCGACGGCCGGCGGCAGCCGCTGTGCGGGGTGTGGCGGGTCGCGCCGCTGCGGGCCGCCCTCGACCGGCTCGCCGCCGCCCGGGGCGGGACGCTCGACGGCGCGGCCGTGCGGGCGCTGCTCGCCGGCCTGGTCGTGCGCGACCTGCCCTGGTCGGGGACGGGCCCGCCGCCCTGGTTCGACTGCGACACTGACGAGGACGTACGCCGGGCGGAGGAGTGGACGCGATGACGGTGCTGGACGACTGGGTCACGGCGGCCTGCGCGGAGCTGGGCCTCGATCCGGACCAGGTGCCCGTGCCGGTCGTGCTCGACCTGGCGAAGGACGTCGCCCACCAGGTGCTGCGCCCGGGCGCGCCGGTCAGCGCGTACCTGCTCGGCCTGGCCGTGGGGCGCGGGGCCGACCCGGCCGCGACGGCCGGCCGGCTGAGCGCGCTCGCCGGCACCTGGCCGGTGGAGCTGGGCGACCAGCCTCCCGCCTGAGCCTTCCCGGCCCGCTCCCCGCCCACCATCGGGCGTGGCCGCTGTCCGGCGTCGGCCACGGCCGGTGTCCGATCCTGGTCGGCCTGATTCGCCCCCGGCCCGTCCTGGGTAGGGTGACCGTGACGGACGGAGGCGATCATGACGGTAGGCCACCCCTCGGCCGGAGAACCGCCCGGCGGCACGCCCGAGCAGCACGAGTCGATCCTGCTCGACGAGCCGACCACGGCTGACCTGCGGGCGAAGGTGACCGAGGCATGGCGTGAGTTCGCCCGGGCCCTGGCCGAACGGCTGCGCGAGCTGCCCGTCGGGACGCACGTCGAGCTGACCCTCGACCCCACCGCCTCCGGCACCGGGGACGCCGTCTACTCGATCAGCGCGGACCTCACCGCCGAGGGCCGGCTCTCGGCGCGGGCCGTCGGCAACGCGACCCTCCCACAGGGCTACCGGCTGGACCGGTCCGCCGTCGCCGACATGGTCGCGCTCGGCTGGTCCCCACCCGGGGTGGTCCCGGGCTCCGGCGAGCACTTCGGCCTGGAGGGCGACACCGCGGAGGCGACCCGGCTTGCCGCGCTGCTCTCCCGTACCCTGCGGGACGTCTACGGCGCGCCGCACCCGGCGTTCCTGGTCTACCTGGTGCACGACGCCGGGGGCGAGCCCGTGCCGGTGGACCCGCTGGGCACCGCGCGTAGCGAGTTCGGCCCGGACCAGGACGTCGAGGCCGACCTGGACGAGGCGTTGGCCGCCGCCAGCGCTCAGGCGGCCGAGGGTGACGTGCTGGACCTGGCGGAGCGGGTCCGCACCGTCGTCTCCACCATGCTCAAGTCCAACTCCGACCAGTTGCAGGTCGACTCGGACGGGGACATCAACATCCGGGCCGGTTCGGCGATGGTCTTCGTCCGGGTCCGCGACAACCCGCCCCTGGTCGACGTCTTCTCGCCGGTGCTCACCGAGGTCGAGCCGACCGAGCGGCTCTACGTGAAGCTCTCCGAGCTGACCAACCGGATGCCGATCGGGCGGCTCTACTGCGCCGACGACACGGTGTGGGCGTCCATCCCGGTCTTCGGCCGCAACTTCCAGGCCACCCACCTGATGCTCGCCGTGCAGGTGATGACCGGTCTCGCCGACGAACTGGACGACCGGCTGCACGGCGAGTTCGGCGGGAAGCGCTTCTTCGGCGAGGGCGACAAGCCCGGCCGGCGGGAGCAGGACGAGCACCGCACCGGCATGTACCTCTGACGGCGGGCGGGCCGCCGCAACCGAGGATGAGGTCAGGGGCGGGTGGGACCCGGGCGGCCCAGGTGCCGGGCCCCACCCGTCGGTGCGGGGAGGCGGCTCAGGTCGCCGGCAGCCAGGCCAGTGTGGTGCCGCCGGACGGTTCGCTGGCCCGCAGGCCGGCGTGGGAGACGGTCCAGAGGGTGCTGCCGACCAGCACCGACCGGGCGACCGGGGCGCGGCCCGGGTGGGCGATCGCGCCGGCCCGCGTGACGGTCCCGTCGGTGACCCGCAGCAGCAGTACGGAGCCGTCGTGGACGGGGAGCGCCACCAGGCCGGTCCGGGGGTCGTAGAGGAAGGCGTGCGGGTCGAACTCCGCCGCCGCGCCGGCCCTCGGCAGGTGGTACTGGGCCAGCCGGGTGGGCCGGGCCGGGTCGGCCACGTCGAACAGGGAGACCTGGAGGCCCTGCACCCGTCCGTTGGTGTCGGCCTCCTGCCCCACTCCGATCAGCCGCCCCTCGCCGGCCGGGTGCAGGTACGCCGAGTACCCGGTGATCTTCAGCTCGCCGGTGACCCGGGGGGCCGCCGGGTCGGTCAGGTCGAGCGAGTAGAGCGGGTCGGTGCGTCGGAAGGTCACCACGTACCCGGTGGGGCCGAGGTAGCGCACCGAGTGGATCCGCTCGCCCCGGCCGAGCCCGCTGACCGCCCCGATGCGGGTCAGGGTGCCGTCCCGGCGGGTCAGCACGTACACGGCGGACTCGGTCGCCGGCCGCGCCCCGCGCTCGTCGCCGCTGGTGGTGGCCACCCGCAGGTGGCCCTGCCACTCCGACAGGGCGTACTGGTTGATCAGCGTGCCCGGCACCGCGCCGCTGGCCAGGTAGCGGGGCCGGCCCGGGGCGCCGGTGTCGAAATGGTGGATCACGGTGGTCGGGTCGCCGGACCCGAGCCAGCCCCGCGGCCGGAGTTGGCCCGGCCGCTGCCGCTGTCCGGCGAGGTAGAGGCTGCCGGCGGTGCCGTAGACGGTGTCCGCGTCGCCGGCCACGCTCACCGGGTCCCCGTCCCCGAGCCGGCCCGCGGCCAGGTCGAAGCTCAGCACGGTGAGCACGACGGTGCCGGTGCTGTCGGCCGTCGCGCTCAGCCGGTCGCAGCCGACCTGGCCGTCGCCGCTTCGGCCACCCTCGGTCCAGTCGTACGTCGGTAGCCAGGCGTCCAGGCCGGCGCGGGCGATGACCGCCCGGTTCGCCGCCAGCCGCTGCGCGTCGGTGGCGTCCTCGCCGAGGACGGGGAAGTCCAGCCGGGGCTGCGAGCGGACCACCACCCGGGCCGTCGGGCCGGTGAGCCGAGCGTCGAGCAGGCTCCCGTCGACCCGGTACGTCCCGGTCAGCGTGGGCCGCCCGGCCAGGTCCACCAGGAGCAGCCGGGGCCCGGCCGGCATGTCGGCCGGAGGCGCGGTGGCCGGGCGCCGGACACCCGGCAGGCCGGGGGTCGGGCGGACCGCCGCCGACCGCGCGAGGACCAGCGCCCGGTCCCCGTGCAGCAGCAGGCTGTCCGGCGACCAGCCGAACCGGCCGCCGCCGGTCAGGTCGAGTTGCCCGGTGGCCCGCCGGGTCGCCGGGTCCACCACCCGCAGCACGCCCCCGGTGACCGTGACGATCCGCCGGCCGTCGGTCTTCACCAGGTCCGGCTCGTCGGCGCCCGGCTCGTGGTTGTTGGTGCCGGAGTGTTCCGCCGCCGCGCCGGCCGCCCGCGCGCCGTCCGCCGTCTTGGGCACCATCGCCGGCTCGGCGAGCCCGCCCGGCGCCATGCCGCTGCGCCAGCCGGGCTGGAAGCCCCACGGCCCGACCGAGGCGGAGGCCGCGGCGCGCAGGCGGGTCAGCGCCTCGGCGCAGGTGTCGAAGGAGACCAGCCGGAGCGGGCCCGGCGACGGTTCCGGTTCGCGGTGTGGGAGGGCGGCGGCGCTCCCGGCCAGCAGGGCCAGCGCGACCAGCGTGCCGGCCGCGGCGGTGAGGTGTCCCCGAGTCATGCCCGCTTCGACGCCGCATGTCCGGCTCCGGTTCCCGGCCCCGTCGTGGGTTAGCCACCCTGAAGGCCCCGGGCCGCTACGCGGAGGGCCCGACGCCGGGGGACTCGACCAGGCGGGACAGCACGATGGTGCTCCGGGTCGAGGTGACGAAGGACTCGGCGCGCAGCCGCTCCAGGGCCTCCTCCAGGTGGCCGATGTCCGCGGCGCGCAGGTGCACCAGCGCGTCCGCCTCCCCGGAGACGGTGTACGCGCCGACCACCTCGGGGTGTCGGCGGACGGCCACGCCGATCTGGGCGGGGGTGGTCCGCCCGGCGCAGAACAGCTCGACGAACGCCTCCGTCGTCCAGCCGACGGCGGCCGGGTCGACGACGGCCGTGAACCCCCTGATCACCCCGGCGGCCCGCATCCGGTCGACCCGGCGCTTGACGGCGGGGGCGGATAGTGACACCCGGGTGCCGATGTCGGCGTACGACGCGCGGGCGTCTGCCACCAGTAACGCAATGATTCGCTGGTCCACGGCGTCTATCTGCAACGTTCCGCCTTCGGGAAGCAATGGTTGTGGCTGTTACCAAAGTTGTACGGTACCTACTCTTGGTCACCGTGAACCAGCAGCGAGTCCCGCGAAAGCGGACATACCTCTTGTGCTCGCCCGAGCGCTTCGCCGTCGAGTACGCGATCAACCCGTGGATGGACGTCACCACCCCCGTCGACGTGGAACTGGCGGTCAAGCAGTGGGGCCGCCTGCGGGAGACCCTGGTCGCCCTCGGCCACGAGGTGCACCTGCTCACTCCCGAGCCCGGCCTGCCCGACATGGTGTTCGCCGCCAACGGCGCGTTCGTGGTCGACGGGACGGTGTACGGCGCCCGGTTCAAGCACGAGCAGCGGGCCGCCGAGGCCGCCCTGCACCGGGCCTTCTACGAGTCCCAGGGCTGGCGGTTCATCGCCCCCGGCGAGACCAACGAGGGTGAGGGCGACTTCGCGTACCTGCCGGACGCGTACGGCGGGCTGATCCTCGCCGGCCACGGCTTCCGCACCGAGCTGCCCGCGCACGCCGAGGCGCAGGAGGCACTCGGCCGTCCGGTGGTGTCGCTGCACCTGGTCGACCCGCGCTTCTACCACCTGGACGTGGCGCTGGCCTCGATCGACGACGGCAACATCGCCTACTACCCGGGCGCCTTCTCGGCAGCCAGCCAGAAGGTCCTCGCCCAGCTCTTCCCGGACGCGGTGCTCGCCGACGACGCCGACACCCTGGCCTTCGGGCTGAACCTGGTCAGCGACGGCGCGAACGTCGTGCTCAACGGGGACGCGACCCGGCTCGCCGGCCGGCTCAAGGCCGCCGGCTACACGCCGGTTCCGGTCGAGCTGTCCGAGCTGAAGAAGGGTGGCGGCAGCGTGAAGTGCTGCGTCGCCGAGCTGCGCCACTGACCGCGGCGGCGCCCGACGGCCGCAGCACCGCACGGGCGTTACCGACGACCCGGGCCGGTCTCACCTGGGGGAGACCGGCCCGTCACGCGTGCGCCGCGCCGCTCGCCACCTGTCGGCGGCGGCGCGGCCCGCTCAGCCGAGCGTGGCCAGCTCGTTGATCAGCACGTTGGACAGCAGCCGGCCGTCCCGTTGGACCTTGCGCAGGTACCACTTCTGCTGCGGGGTACGCGGCTGGTTGAACTGCCACGCCCCACGCGGGCTGTCGATCTGGCCGATCTTGCCCAGCGCCAGGTTGACCTGCTGCGAGGTCGGGTTCGGCCCGGCCTGCCGGATCGCCTTGTCCAGCACCTGCGCCGCGTCGTACGAGGCCATCGCGTAGGTGGTGGGCGACGCGCCGTGCGTCTTGCGGTACGCCGAGGCGAAGGTGCGGTTCGCGGTGTTGTTGAGGTCGGCGGAGTAGTTCAGCGCGGTCACGATGTTGCGCGACTCCACCTCCTGCACCTCGCTGAGCACCGTGCCCTCGGTGAGGAAGCCGGGGGCGTAGATCGGGCCGGTGTACCCCTCCCGGTGGAGCTGCTTGATGAACTGCACGGCAGACGGTCCGGCGAAGTGGCAGAAGACCGCGTCCGGGTCGCGGCCCAGCGCCCGGCGGATGTCGGCGGCGTACGTGGTGCTCCCCGGGGTGCTGGTGGGGTCGGTCCAGATCACCGGGTCGGAGATCCGCGGGTCCGCCGACCCGGCCGTGCTGAACTGGGCCTGGAGGCCCTGGATCACGTCCCGGGAGCCCAGGTTGTCCGGTGCGATCAGGGCGACCCGGCTGCCGGCGGGCAGCCGCTGCGCCATGTACGGACCGAGCGCCCGGCCCGGCTCGTCCAGCACGTACGAGGTGCGCCAGATGTAGACGACGCTCTGCAGGCTCTTCGGGGAGGCGTTGGAACCGATCAGCGGGACCCGGGCCTTCTCCACGGTGTCCCGGATGCCGGCCATGACCGTCGAGTTGACCACCCCGGTCAGCGCCAGCGCACCCTGCTTGAGCAGGTTGTCAACGGCCGCATTTCCGGTCTTGGCGCTGTCGCCCTCGTCGGCGGTCAGCAGGGTCACCGGATGGCCGCCGAGTAGCTGGTCGTGCAGGGTGAGGTAGAGCTGGAAGCCGTTGACGACCTCGTCGCCGATGGCCTTGAGGCCGCCGGACTGTGGCGCGATGAGGCCGATCTTGACGGGGGCGCCGGTGGGGGCCGAGGAGTCCTCGTCCTCCGTGGCGCAGGCGGCGGTGAGGCCGGTGGTACCGAGAGCGGCCAACAGTTGGAGCGCCCGCCTACGGTTCATCTGGGACACCGAGTTCCTTCCGGGAGCTGAGCAGGGCCGATACCGCCCCCTCGGCGTTCTACCCCCTCCGCGACGCTGCGTCAATGATCAGTAATCAACCTGCAAGGAACGCAGCGCACGGGCCACTTCCGGCCAGGCGGGCGACTCCGGATCGATGAGCCCGAAATGCTCGCATTCGGAAAGCTCGATCAGTCGGACCCGGCCTCCCGCCGCCCGCGCGGCGGCGACGTAGGACCGGCTCATCGCCACCGGCACCTGCTGATCCAGCGCGCCGTGCACGACTACGGTCGGTGTCGGTGGTGGTACCCGAACCGCCGGGTCGGCGTCCGCGTACCGCTCGGGGCGCTCCGCCGGGCCGCCGCCGAGCAGCGCCGCCACCGCGCCCGAGTCCAGGTCCAGCCGGTACGCCTCGGCGAGGTCGGCCACCGGCGCCAGCGCCAGCACCCCGGCCACCGTGTGCGGGGCGGACGCGGCGGCGTGCAGCGCGAGGTGGCCGCCGGCCGAGTGGCCGACCAGCAGCGGCGGACCGGGGCTCAGCCGCTCGCCCAGCACCGGCCCGGCCAGCCCCGGCAGCGCCGCCACCCCGGCCAGCACGTCGGTCAGGGTGCCCGGCCAGCCGCCCCCCGGCTGCCCGGTCCGCCGGTACTCCAGCTGGGCCACGGGGTGACCGAGCCCGGCCAGGGCCGCCGCCAGCGGACCGGTGTGGGCCCGGTCGTACTCCGCCCGCCAGAAGCCGCCGTGCACCACGACGACCAGCGGCCGGGGCGGGCCGTTCCCCGCCGGGCGGCGCAGGTCGGCGACCTGGTCCGGATGTCCGCCGTAGGCGACGGTGGCGTCCGGGGCGGGGGCGGGGCGGTCGAGCACGGCACGGGGGTCGGCGGGCATGCCGGCGACGGTAGCGCGGAAACCGCCGGCCGGGATCGGTCCCGGCGAGCGTGCCCCCCGTCGGCTGGGTGAAGATGGGACGCATGACCGAAGCGCACTCCACTGAACAGAACGACGAGCCGGATCACGAGGGCGCCGGGGGCGCCGGCACGGTGGTGGTGGTCGGCCCGGACGGCCGGCCGGTCGGCACCGTGCAGACCGACGAGGCCGCCGGGGAGGACCCGACGCGACTGGTGGAGCAGCCGGCCAAGGTGATGCGGATCGGCAGCATGATCAAGCAGCTGTTGGAGGAGGTCAAGGCCGCCCCCCTCGACGACGCGAGCCGGCACCGGATGCGGGAGATCCACGAGCGCTCGATCGTCGAGTTGAAGGAGGGCCTGGCCCCCGAGCTGCGCGAGGAGCTGGAGCGGATCTCGCTGCCCTTCGCCGAGGACAAGGCGCCCAGCGAGGGCGAGCTGCGGATCGCCCATGCCCAGCTCGTCGGCTGGCTGGAAGGGCTCTTCCACGGCATCCAGGCGGCCCTGGTGGCCCAGCAGATGGCCGCCCGGGTGCAGTTGGAGCAGATGCGCTCCGGCCGGCAGGCGCTGCCCAGCGGCCCGGCCGGGCTGGTGCCGGGCATGCCGGGCATGGGCCAGCCGCAGGGCGGCGAGGGGCACAGCACCGGCCAGTACCTCTGACCGCCGCGCGCCGGGCCGTCCGCGGCCCGGCGCGGCTCACCCCACCCCGAACACCTTCTCCAGGTACGCGGCCACGCCGTCCTCCGAGTTCGCCGAGGTGACCTCGTCGGCGATCTCCAGGACGGCGGGGTGCGCGTTGGCGACCGCCACCCCCCGGCCCGCCCAGGTCAGCATCGGCACGTCGTTGGGCATGTCGCCGAAGGCCAGCACGTCCCGCTGGTCGATGCCCGAGCGGGCGCAGTACCAGGCCAGGCCGGCGGCCTTGGTCACCCCGGCCGCCGAGACCTCCACCAGCCCGGTGTACGACGAGTGGGTCGCCTCGGCCAGCCCGCGCAGCGCCCCGGCGACCACCTGGACGAACACGTCCGGGTCCTGCTCACCGGCCCGGGCCAGCAGCTTCACCGCCGGCACCGAGTGCAGCTCCTCGGGCGAGGTGACCGCCCGGATCGCCTCGGCGTCGGCGTCCCAGCGCAGCGGGTAACCCGCCTCGTGCCGCATCTCGCGGCTGTCGACGATCTCCACGGCGAAGCTCACCCCGGGCACCTCGGCGCGCAGCCGGCGGGCCACCTCGGCGAGCAAGTCCGGGGCGAGCGGGTCGGCCCGGAGCACCTCGTCGGTCACCGGGTCGTACACCACGGCGCCGTTGGCGCAGATCGCCGGCAGCGGCTCGGCGAGCTGCTCGTACACCAGGGAGAGCCAGCGGATCGGACGGCCGGTGACCAGCACGACCGGCGTGCCCCGCGCGGACATCCGGGCCAGCACGTCCCGGGTACGCGGGCTGATCGCGCGGTCGTCGCCGAGCAGCGTGCCGTCGATGTCGGTGGCGACCAGCCGAGGTGTCTCTCCCATCACCGGGAGAGTAGTCGGTCCAGGTAGACCGCGACTCCGTCGTCGTCGTTGCGCAGGGTCACCTCGTCGGCCGCGGTGCGGACCGTCGGGTGGGCGTTGGAGACGGCCACCCGGGCCCACCCGGCCCACGCGAACATCGGCAGGTCGTTGGGCATGTCGCCGAAGACCAGCACCTCGGCCGGGTCCACCCCGAGCCGCTGCGCCACCACGGTCAGCCCGGACGCCTTGTCCACCCCGGGCGGGCAGATCTCGATGAAGCCGAGCCCGGCCTGGGTCAGCGAGGCGACCTCCGCCGGGACGATCCGGCGGGCGGCCTCCAGCAGCGTGTCCACGTGGTGGTCGGCGGTCCGGGCGAACGCCTTGATCACGTCGCCGGAGAGGCACTCGTCCCGGGTCCGGGCCTCGAACCGGTCCGGGTACGGCCAGCTCGGGTGGTAGTCGCCCCAGAGCGGGGCGTCGTGCTCGTCGGACGCCTCGACCATCACCGTGAGCGGGCCGACCGCGGTCTCCAGGTCGGCGACCAGTCGGGCCAGCACCTCGCCGGGAAGCCGCTCGTCGCGCAGCACCAGCGGGCCGGCCGGGTCGCTCTGGTCGACCACCCGGCCCCCGCCGGCCATCACCAGGAAGTCGGCGGCGCGGATGTCGTTGCGGGTCAGCTCGGTCAGTCGTGGCCCGCGGCCGGTCGCGCCGACCACGGGGATGCCGGCGGCCCGCACCCGGTCGAGCACCTCGTGCGTGTACGCGGAGACCGTCTCGTCGCTGCGGACCAGGGTTCCGTCGAGGTCGGTGGCGACCAGCTTGGGCAGTCCCGGGCGGGTCATCGTTCCTCCTTCGCCCGCCGCCGTCGCGCCGGCCCGTTCGTTGGGTCGTCGGTGCCTCGACCGGGAGTGACGGCGGGCAGCAACCGTACCTCGCCGAGCAGGTCGCAGCCATTGCTTCCCGACGAACCGGCCGGCAACGACGGGCGGCCACCCGGTGTCCGACCAGCCGGCCGTGAGCGGCGTGGTGCAGCCGTGCCGGGCGGGGCTGGCGGGGGCGCTGGGACGGCCGTCAGGCGGGTGGTTCGGGGCGGGCGAACGGCACCGTGGGTTGGACGGTGAGGTCCGCCGGCGCGGCCGGCAGGTCGGCGTCGCGGCCCGACCGGGGCGGGCCGCCCCGCCAGCCCCAGTGGCCCGGCTCCGGCTCGGCCCCCGGGTCCGCCGGCCCGGCCCCGTCGACCGGGGCGCTCTCCCGGCCGGTCGGGCCCGGGACCGGCACCCGGCCGGCGAGGTGCAGCGCCGCCGCCAGCAGCGCGCAGGCCACGAAGGCCATCACCAGGCCCCGGCCGTACTCGATCCGGAAGCCGTCCTCGGGGGAGTAGAAGAAGGTGCGCTGACCGGAGTCGTCGAGCGAGAACGCCGTGGCGACCAGGACGCCGAGCAGGGCCGCCGCCAGGGCGAGGCCGGCCACCCGCGCGTTGTGCCGTACGGCGGGTGTGCCCCGCAGGGCCAGGGCCACCGCCGCGGCCAGCGCGAAGAGTCCCACCAGGTAACCCACCCCGAACCCGCCGACGTCGGACACCCCGCCCGGCACCCGCAGCGTGGCGTTGCCCTCGGGGCCGCCGTTGGGCACGGTCATCACCAGCCACTCACCGACCAGGGAGGCGAAGGCCGCCGCCACGCCGAGGCCGGCCGGCAGCAGCGGCAGCCGCCGGTCCCGCCCCAGCCCCGCCAGCGACCGGCCGGCCCGCCCGGGAGGCGTGGGTTCGGGCCCACCCCACTCCACGACGGCGACGCCGTCGGACCGGGTGTCCTGCCGGGGGATGGGGAGATCCTGGGACATCGGCCACCTCTCCGCCGTTCGCGGGCCAGAGCCGAATCATGACACAGCCGACACCGCGCGCCCGGGAACCGGATCCGCCCGGTCCCGTGGCGGGACGACCGGCGGTCGGTGCCACGCCGAGGCCCGCCAGGGCGCGGGGTCGCCCGGGACCGGGTCCGATCGGACGCAGTCGCTCGCCCGCCGCCCGGCTTTCGGTTAGCGTCGGTGCATGCCTATCCGTACCGCATCCGCACGTTGGCAGGGCGATCTCACCGAGGGTTCCGGCACGGTCCGCACCGGCAAGGGCGGTCTCCAGGGGAACTACTCCTTCAAGTCGCGCTTCGAGGAGGGCGAGGGGACCAACCCCGAGGAGCTGATCGGCGCCGCCCACGCCTCCTGCTTCTCGATGGCCCTCTCCAAGCAGCTCGCCGACGCCGGCGTCACCGGCACCTCGGTGGAGACCACCGCCAAGGTGCACTTCGACAAGACCGACGCGGGGATGACCGTCACCCGGATCGACCTGGAGACGGTCGGCCAGGCGCCGGGCCTCGACGAGGCCCAGTTCACCAAGCTGGCCGAGACCGCCAAGGAGAACTGCCCCATCTCGCGACTGCTCTCCCCGGGGGCCCAGATCAGCCTCACCGCCCGCCTCGCCTCCTGACCCCGGCGCACCGCGCCCGCCCGGACGCGAAGGTCCGACCCGATGGGGCCTCCGCGCCCGGGCCGGATCTTGGGTTCGGCGGGCGGGGCGGCTCGGGAAGAATGGGGGCGTGGCGGTGGAGATGAGTCGGGAGCGCTTCGAGGAGCTGGTTGGCGACGCCCTCGACGAGGTGCCCGAGGAACTGCTCGGGCTGATGAGCAACGTGGTGATCCTGGTCGAGGACGACTCGCCCCCGGGCGACGGTGACCTGCTCGGCCTCTACGAGGGGCACGCGCTCACCGACCGGGGCTGGGACTACTCCGGCGTCCTGCCGGACCGGATCCTCATCTACCGCCGGCCCATCCTGCGGATCTGCGACAGCGAGGAGGACGTCGTCGACGAGGTGGCGGTGACCGTGGTGCACGAGATCGCCCACCACTTCGGCATCGACGACGACCGGCTGCACGACCTCGGCTGGGGCTGAGACGCGCCTGCACCGGGTCGAACGTCACCCGGCTGGCCCATCGCCTGGCGGTCCCGCCCGGCCGCCGCCCGTTGCGCCGGCCACCTACCCTCCGGGCAGGCACCCCGAATCAGGAGGCACTTCCATGCGCAGCGCGCTGTTCTCTGCAGAGAACCTGGAGAAGGAGTCCGCCCAGCCCGGCATGCGGCTGCAGAACTCCAAGATGTTGAAGATCGAGCTCAACGGCGAGGCGATGGCCCGGGTCGGGTCGATGGTCGCCTACCAGGGGCAGGTGCAGTTCCAGGCGCTCGGCTCCGGCGGCCTGGGCAAGTTCCTCAAGCAGAAGCTCACCGGCGAGGGCGTCCCGCTGATGAAGCTCAGCGGCCGGGGTGACGTCTTCCTCGCCGAGCTGGCCAAGGACGTGCACATCATCGACCTGGAGCCGGGCGACTCCCTGTCCATCAACGGCTCCAGCGTGCTGGCCTTCGACTCCACCCTCCAGTACGACATCCGGATGGTGGGCGGTGCCGGGATGGCCTCCTCGTCCGGCCTGTTCAACTGTGTCTTCACCGGCCACGGCCGGATCGCGATCACCACGAAGGGCACCCCGGTGGTGCTCAACGTCGACGCCCCGACGTACGTCGACCCGCAGGCCGCCGTCTGCTGGTCGGCCAACCTCCAGACCGGCTACCACCGGGCCGAGCAGTTCGGCCTGGGCTCGCTGCTGGGTCGCACCACCGGCGAGGCGTTCACGATGAGCTTCGCCGGGCAGGGCTTCGTGGTGGTGCAGCCCTCCGAGGAGCCGCCGGTCGCCGGCAGCGGCGCCCAGGAGCAGCAGGGCGGCCTGCTCGGCGGCCTGCTGAGCTGACCGGGGGCGGGAGGTCCGGGGCGGGGTGTCCGGGCAACCGGCTGCCCCGGTCTCAGCTCAGTTCGCCGGCGCGCAGCCGGGCCAGCCAGGCCGCCGCGTCGGCGTAGTCGGCGTCCGAGAGGCCGGCCGGCGCGGGGACCGGCCGCTCGCCCGCCCCGTCGACCCAGCGGTGCCGGGGGTACGACCCGAGGAAGCGGACGTCCGCGCAGACCCGGCGCAGCCCCCGCAACGCCTCCCCGAGCCGGACGTCGGCCACGTGACCGGTGCAGTCGAGGAAGAAGACGTACCGGCCCAGCGCCTCGCCGGTCGGGCGGGACTCGATCCGGGTCAGGTTGACCCCGCGCACCGCCAGTTCCATCAGCACCGACAGCAGGGCGCCCACCCGGTCGTGGGCGATGTAGACGGCCAACGACGTCACGTCGTCCCCGGTGGGGGGCGGCGGCGGGCCGGGGCGGGACAGCAGGGCGAACCGGGTCACCGCGTCGGCGTGGTCGGCGATCTTGTCGGCCAGCACGGCGAGCCGGTGCCGGACGGCCCCGATCGGGGCGCAGATCGCCGCGTCGTACTCGCCACCCGCAGCGCCGGCCGCGGCGGCCCCGTTGGAGAGCACGTCGACCACGACGGCGTCCGGCAGGTACGTGCGCAGCCACCCCCGGCACTGGGTGGACGCCTGTGGGTGGGCGGCCACCGACCGCACCGAGGCCAGGGACGTCCCCTGGCGGGCGCCGAGCACGAACTCGACCGGCAGGATCACCTCCCGCGTGATCACCAGGGGCTCGCCCTCGGCCAGCTCGTCCAGGGTCACCCCGACCGCGCCGCCGATCGAGTTCTCCAGCGGCACCAGGGCCGCGTCGGCGTCCCCCGCCCGGACGCTCTCCAGCGCCTCACCGACGCTGCGGGCGGGCGTGCGGGTGCCGCGTTCGGCGGCGGGCACGGTGCGCAGCGCCTGCTCGGCGAAGGTGCCCTCGGGGCCGAGGTAGACGAAGCGGGTGGGCGGTGTTCCGGGCATGTCGCCCAGCCTACGCACCCGGTACGCCCCCCGGGACGGCGTCGCAGGCGAGTGTCCGGATGCCGGTCGGCCCGGCCACCCGTACCTCGATGGTGCAGACGTCGGTGCCGGCGGTGACCAGCTCCAGCGCGCCCGACCGGTTCCGGGTGACCACCTGGAGCTCCTCGTGCCCGGTCACCCGGAGCACGGTGTACTGCCACTCCCCGGCGCAGAGCGGGCCGGTGCGCACCCGCACCCCGACCGACCGGGGCAGCACGTCGGCCGAGCCCCGCAGCAGCGTGATCACCCGGTCCCCGGACGGGCCCTCGCGGCAGGTGGTGGCGACCAGGTCGGAGCCGGCGGTGGGCGACGGGACAGCCGGCGGCGGGGAGACCGGGGCCGGTGGGACGGTCGGGGTGGCGGTCGCGGTCGGGCCGGCGGAGGTGGTCGGCACCGGGACCGGTCGGCGCAGCTCCGGCGGCGTGCCGCAGCCGGCGGACGCGAGGGCGAGGGACGCGACGGCGAGCAGCACGGCCGGGCGGGGCGGCCGGCGGGCTGCGGCGCGGTGCGGTGCGGTGGGCGGCACGAGCCGATCCTTGCATCGGAGGACGTCGTGACGGCCGGGTGGCCGAGCCCATCGTAGGAGCCACCGACGCCCCGGTGAAGGCCGGCAAACGGATCCTCAGTCGAGGATGCGGTGGCCGGCCCGGCGCAACGTGGCGGTCGCCTCGTCCAGCCGAACGGCCGGGACCAGCACGTGGTCCGTGTCATAGGTGGAGAACGCCACCACGTTGACCCGCGCCTCGGCCAGCGGGGCGACCAGCGCGGTCAGGGTGCCGGTCACCGGCTGGCCGAGGGGACCGACGATCCGCAGACACCGCCAGTCGGTCTCGACCTCGGCCGGGGCGCGGGACGCGGGGCAGATGACCGAGACCCCGTCGGCGGACCAGCTCACGCTGACCACCTCGCCGTCGCCCAGGTCGCTCCAGAGGGCGGGCCGCAGGGCGGAACCGGCGGCCAGCCGGCACACTGCGTACTCCCCCGGCAGCAGAACGACATCGAGCATGAGGGCACCCTACGGCCTGGAGGCGGGCCCGACCCAGCGCCAAAGGGTGCGGCGAGCGCCACATTCGCGCAGTTCAGGCCGGAGATGGGCGGATCAGATCTCGGAGAAGAACGTGAGAGAGCCGGCCACCTTGCCGTGGGTCAGCACCGGCGTGGAGATGGCGTCCACCGTGGCGTCCGACCGGCCCGCCGCCGAGGCCTGGACCCGGAGCAGCCCCCGGGCGAGGCGCCCGGAGTGCACGGCGAGCAGCGGTGGGATCTTGTCGGTCTCCTGCTCGGTCAGCTCGCCCCGGTTGGCGGTGAAGTCGAGCAGGCGCAGGCACCCGTCGAGCAGCGGGAGGCCGATCACATCCTCGGGGCGGCCCAGGCAGAGCAACTCGCAGCCGGCCGTGGAGACCGCGACGACGCGGGTGTCGGCATCGATCAGCAGGCAGGGCTCGGAGGCGTGGGACACGGTGGCGGACCACTGGCCGAAATTGTCGGACTCCTGCTCCAGCGGCGTCCCGGCGACGGGCACAAACGCTTCCGAGAGCGAGAGTTCGACGTGGGCCACCGCGCCTCCTATGTACACCGACGGTCTGTCCACGCTAACCGGTCGTCGCGGGACCGCCGACCGCGCTTTAGCCACCGGGCCGCTGGTGATCAGTTGTTCCGACTCGGGCGGCCGACGACGGCGCGGCCGGTGCTCCGGGTGGTGACCGGACCGCGTGGCGTCGCCGGAGACGTTACCGGCGGTTGGCCGGCTTGTCAGCCGCCGTTCGGCCGTCGTCATACCACCGGTAGTCGGCGGCGGGACGGTACGTGCCGTTCATCCAGGTGCCGGGGTGCTGCGCGACCCGGGCCAGCTTGTCGGCGGTGGCGGGGCTGATCCGGTTGCCCCCGGCCACGAGCAGGCGGTCCAGCTCGCGGTGGGTGGCCATCAGGCAGTCCTTCGGCAGGCCGTACACGCTGATGACGCCGGAACCGACGAAGGTCAGCACCGGCGTCACCGGGATCGGCAGCCCCACCGCCTCGGAGAGCGCCTTGCTCGCCCGCTTGGCGTCCCGACGGGTCTCGGCCACGTAGGGCGGACGCTTGCCGTTGATCTGGACGACATCCCCCGCCACCAGCACCCGGGCCCGGCCGTGGTCGGCGATGGTCACCGCGAACAGGCCGCTCGGGCCGATCGCGAGGAAGCCGGCCCGGTCGTCCTGCCCCTGGTCGAGGAGGAGGTCCGATGTGTCCGTGCGGGGCCACTCGATGACGTGCCAGGCCGGCCCGAGGTGGTCGAGCCGGCCGAGGGCGCGTGCCCCGGCCGCCTCCAACCGGCGGGCGCCGCGCTCGGCGCGCCGGCGGCGAGCCCACTCCAGGGGGCTCGGACGGACCGGCTCGAGCGCCCCCGACGCCTCGGCGCGGGGGTGCGGCACCGAGACGGGCGGCAGTGCCCGCGAGGTGGGTGCGGCTCGACGTGCGGGAAAGACAGTCATCGCGACCTCCGGCAAAAGGTCCCTCGAAGTTATGTCCTCACTACCCTACGTCGTCGTACCGGGTACCCGGCAAGTCGGAGCGCCGGAGTGAGTGTGGATGAATGCCATATTCATCCACAGACGTTTTACCGGATGCCGCCAAACCCTGCCCTACCCTAGGCCGAGTGACCCACTACGTGGACAGCGAAGTCGGCCGCCTCGGCACGGTGCTGCTGCACCGACCCGGCCCGGAACTGGCCCGACTCACCCCGCGCAACAACGACTCGCTCCTCTTCGACGCTATCCCATGGGTGGGAAGGGCGCAGGAGGAGCACGACGGGTTCGCCGCCGCGCTGCGCGAGCGCGGGGTGGAGGTGCTCCACCTCGCCAGCCTACTGGCCGAGACGCTGGCCGTCGGCGAGGCCCGCGCCGAGCTGACCGAGCAGGTGCTCAGCTCGCCCCGGCTCGGCGACACCCTGCGCCGCCGGGTCGCCGACCACCTCGCATACCTCGACCCGGCCGCCCTCGCCGACGTGCTCATCGCCGGGCTCGCCCACGAGGAGCTGCGGATCAGCCAGGAGCGGCCGGGCGGGCTGGTCTACGCCCTGATGGACCGGCACGACTTCGTCATCGACCCGCTGCCCAACCTGCTGTTCACCCGGGACTCCTCACTGTGGATCGGGGACCGGGTCGGCGTGACCAGCCTGGCCATGCCGGCCCGGCGCCGGGAGACCACCATCACCGACGCGATCTACCGGCACCACCCGCGCTTCGTCGGCACGGAGTTCGTCTACCACCCCGGGCTGGAGCACCTGGAGGGCGGCGACGTGCTGCTGCTGGCCCCCGGGGTGCTGGCGGTCGGGGTGGGCGAGCGGACCACGCCCGCCGGGGCGGAGCGGCTCGGCCGGCAGGTCTTCGCCGCCGGGCTGGCGCACACCATCCTGGTCGTCCCGATCGCCCAGGAACGGGCCACCATGCACCTGGACACGATCTGCACGATGGTCGACGCCGACGCCGTGCTGATGTACGCGAACGTGGCGAGCACCCTGGCCGCGTACACGGTGGTGGCCGGGCCGGACGGCGAGCTGCGGGTGGACGGGCCCGCGCCGTTCCTGCGCGCCGCCGCCGACGCGATGGACCTCGACCAGCTCCGGGTCATCGACACCGGCCTCGACCCGGTCACCGCCGAGCGGGAACAGTGGGACGACGGCAACAACACCCTCGCCCTGGCCCCCCGGCTGTGCGTCGGCTACGAACGCAACACCGGCACCAACGCCCAGCTCGAACGGGCCGGCATCGAGGTCATCCCGATCGCCGGCTCCGAGCTGGGCTCCGGCCGGGGCGGCCCGAGGTGCATGTCCTGCCCCCTGGTCCGCGAGCCCCTGAACCGGTAGGGGGGAGGAAGCCCCTGCCGACGCCAGGCGTCGGCAGGGGCCCGCCGGCCCGGGACGGGCGGCTCAGCGGAGGGTGAGCTGACGGCCGAGCAGGCCGTGCCGGGCCCGGCGGCCCGCCGCGTCCAGCGGCTCCCCGGTCTCCAGCGCCTCGGCGTAGCGCTTGGCGAACTCGGTCACCGGCTCCTCCCACTCGGCGACCGGGACGTCCTCGGGCAGGTCCCAGACGGGCACGAGGCGGCCGTGCGCGCGGAACATGCCGGCGAACTTCGTGTTCCCGCCGAGGGGCAGCGTGCCCGCCGCGCTCAGCCGGGCCAGCGCGTCCAGGGCGGCGTCCTCGTCGTCGGGGAGCACCCAGCGCACGTGCGCCTTCTCCGGCACCTGGCACCAGTACGCGGCCCGGGCCGCGGCGAGCCGCACGGTCGGGTAGATCGCGGCGTTGGCCCGCTCCAGCGAGGCCTGGACGGTGGGGTCGTCGGCCGCCCCCGGGTCGAGCCAGAACTCGAAGCCCTCGTGCATGGTGACGTCCAGCGGCCCGTCGACCAGGATGTCCTGGAGCCGGGGTCCGGGTCCCGGCAGCGGCGGCACCGCGACCGGCTTGCCGGGCTCGGCGCGCAGCGCGCAGAGCAGCGCCTCGGCCAGGTCCCGGGAGACGTCACCGGACTGCTGGTGACGCTGGAGACCGACGAGGACCCGGCCGTCGGACTTAGCGATCGCCGGGGCCGCCATGGGCAGCACGGTGGCCAGGGTGACCGGCCGGTCGCCGTGCTCCTCGACCAGCTCGGGGGCGAGCCGCAGCGGCGCGGACGCGGCCGGGACCAGCTCGCGCAGCGCGATCCACTCCGGCTCGTCGGTCAGCCCCTCGAACGGTCGGGGGACGAAGATGTCCCGCACCTTCTCCCGCTTGGGGGTGGCTTCGGCGGGCCGCTGGCTCTTTCGACGCTTGCTCACGGCGAACCAGCCTAGAGGCCCCGCCGGAGGCGGCGGACCCGGCCCACCTCGCGGAACGCCCCGACCCGCTCGGGGCGGGACCGGGTCAGCCGGCGGCGACGAGGTCCGGGCGGGGGGTGCCGGCGGGGTCGAACTCGGCCCAGACGCTCTGCCCGAGGCCGTCCCGGTCGACGCCCCACCGGGTGGCCAGGCCGGAGACGATGTGCAGGCCCCGGCCGTCGACGGCGTCCGGGCTGGCGGCCCGCATCCGGGGCCCGGTGCCCGCCCCGCCGTCGGTGACCCGGAGCTGGACGAGGTGCCCGTCGCCGGGGACCGGGCTCAGCCGCCAGGCCACCCGCACCACCCTGCCGGGGAGCGGGTCGGCGTGCCGGATCGCGTTGCCGACCAGCTCGGCCAGGACGGCTACCAGGTCGGCCAGGAGCACCGTGGGGACGAGACCGGTCAGCTCGTCGGCGAGCCGGTGCCGGGCCAGGCGCGCGCCGGTGGGGTGGTGCGGCACCACCACGCACCACGACCGCTCGACCGGCCCTGAAGTCACCGCGCTCCTTCACGCCTTCCGGGTGGCGGCCCGGCCGCGCTCACGCGCGCGGCAGCCGCACCTCCGCGACCGTACCGCCACCTGCCCTCGGCCGGAGGGATACCCATCCATTCTGCTGCTCGACGATCCGGCGGACCAGGTACAGGCCGAGCCCGGCACCCGGGTAGCCCCGGCGGTCGCCGGACTCGCCCTGCCAGAACCGGTCGAAGGCCCGCTCCACGTGCTCCGGCCGGATGCCGATGCCCCGGTCGCTGACCCGGAACGACACGGTCTGGTCGTTGCCGGTGGCGGCGATCTCGATCGGGGAGTCGGGCGGGGAGTACTTGTCGGCGTTGGTGCCCAGCTCGGTCAGCACCGTGGTCAGGCTCTGCCGGTCGCCGACCGCCTTCGGCAGGCCGGCCGGCACGTTCAGCACGATCCGGCGGCGCAGGTCGGCGGGCAGGTCCGCCACCGCCGACCGGAGCGCGTCGCCGAGGTCGAACTGGGCCGGCGGCTCACCGGGGCGTCCCTCGGTGGCGGAGGCGAGCAGCCGGTCGACCAGCCGGGCCAGCTCGTTGGCCCGCTGCCCGATGACCTGGGCGGCCTGCCGCCGGTCGACATCGGTCAGCGAGTCCCAGTGGTCGGTGAGGGTGTCCGCGTACCCCTTGATGACGGTTACCGGCGTGCGCAGCTCGTGGCTGGTGACCGCGACGAAGAGGTCCCGGTCCTGGTCGCGTAGCTGCTGGTCGGTGATGTCCCGGAAGGTGACCACCCGCAGCGCGCCGGGGCCGGGCAGCTCACCCGAGGTGATCTTCAGCCAGCGGCCGTCCGGCAGCCGGTGATCGAGGACCTGACCGGACGGGGGGAGCGGGAACGGCAGCGGACGGTTCAGCGCCTCGGCGACCGAGAGGCCGGTCACCTCGGCGGCGGCCGGGTTCCACAGCCGGACGTGGCCGCCCCGGTCGACCACGGCCAGCCCGTCGGCCAGCGCCGCCACCACCGGACCGTCGCCGTGCACTGGCAGGCCGCTCTGGTCGCCGTACATGTGCGCGATGCAGGCGGCGATGTACGCCATCACCTCGTGCTGCCGGTCGGCCGTCGAGTCGTCGTGGTCGAGGTAGAAGGCGTGCAGGCTGCCGACGGTGAGCCCGCCGATCTCGGCCCGCGCGACCACCATCCGACGCAGCCCCCGGTCGGTCAGCTCCTCGCCGATCGGGCCGGGGATCCGGTCCACTCGGATGTCGCGGACGCGGGCACCGGAGAGCAGGCAGACGGTGGCGGGGTCGGTGGGCGACACCGGGCGGCCGACGGCCCACTCGGCGCCCCCGGTCGCGGCGATCACCCGGCCGCCCGCGGGCGCGAACTCCACGAACGCCGTGCTGACCGCCCCGACGGTCGGCTGCACCACCTGGAGCAGCCGGTTCAGGACCGGCAGCCCGGCCTCGCCAGAGTTGATCATCTCGATCACCCTGCCATGGCCGGCGATGAGAGCGGCGAGGTCGGTGCGCTCCGGCATGTCCCGAGTGTGCCGTGCTGACCCGTACATCGACACCCCTGGCTGCTCGGTCACCCGGGCCGGGCCGCCGAGCCAGCGGGTCATTCCGCCCCGGGGACTCATCGGCCCAGCCGGGCCAGCGCGTGGGCCGGCCGGTCGGTGATGATCCCGTCGACCCCGGCGTCGAGCACCAGCTCCAGGTCGGCGGGTTCGTTGACGGTCCAGACGTACACCTGGTTGCCGGCGGCGCGTAGCGCGGGCACCAGCCGCGGTCGGGCCCGCACCAGCCCGATCCCCGGCCCGGCGATCCGGGTGCCGGGCGGCAGCCGCCCGGGTGGCAGCCAGCGCGGCAGCACGTCCAGCAGCAGCACCGTGGGCAGGCCGGGCGCCAGGTCGTGGACGCGGCGCACGGCGAGCGGGGAGAAGGACATCACGGTGACCCCGACCGGGCTGCCCGCCCCCGGCTCCGCCAGGCCGTACCGGCGCAGCAGGGCCACCAGGCGGCGCTCGACGTCCCGGCCGTACCGGGAGGGGTGCTTCGTCTCGACCAGCAGCCGGACCGGCCGGCCGGCGGCCAGCACGGCGTCCAGCAGCCGTTCCAGGGTGAGCAGCCGGGTGTGCGACTCGTCGGGCGGCTCGTCGCCGTCCGGAGGGGCGCAGCCCGGGTGCCAGGAGCCGAAGTCCAGCGCCTCCAGCTCGGCGAGCGTGCGGGCGCTGACCAGGCCGGTGCCGTTGCTGGTCCGGTCCAGCCGCCGGTCGTGCACGCAGACCAGGTGACCGTCCCGGGTCAGCCGGACATCGCACTCCAGCCCGTCGGCGCCCTCGTCGAGGGCCCGCAGGTACGCGGCGAGGGTGTGCTCCGGCAGGTCGGCCGAGGAGCCGCGGTGGGCGAAGACGAGGGGACCCATGCCCGTCGCTCTCAGATGACCTGGCCCGGCCGCCCGCCCGTATCGACCACAGGTCGCCCGACGGCGGCCCACTGGCGCATTCCGCCGTCGGCGTTGCGCACCTGGTCCCAGCCGTTGTTCATCAGGTAGGCCACCACCTGCGCCGAACGGCCGCCGGAGCGGCAGATCACCGCCACCTCGCGATCGGTCGGGACCTCGGCCAGCCGGGCCGGCAGCTCCATCATCGGCAGGTGGTGGGCGCCGGGCGCGTGCCCGGCGGTCCACTCGTCGTCCTCCCGGACGTCGAGCAGGTAGGTGTCGTCGGTGATCTCGGTCACGGGCACGGTGGGAACCTGGGGTCCGAACACGGTCACCAAGCCTAGATCCTCACCGGACCGGAGCGGCGGGCGACGTGCGGAAGAGGTCGGCGCGCCGTGCGACCCGGCCCGTGGCGCGGTCAGAGCCGGGTGATCCACCGGGGGTTGGCCTGGGCCCAGTCGGGCATCCGCTCCCGCCGGGCGGCGTCGAACAGGTCGTTCCCCCCGCCGTCGAGCACCACGTAGGAGACCTCGTCGATGGTCTCCGGGTGGGAGGGGACCTGGACGCCGGTCAGCGCGTCCGGGGGCAGGTCGCGCAGGGCGAGCGCCAACTCCTCCAGGGGCACCCCGTTGGTGTCGATGGTCAGCGACGCGCCGACCGCCCGGATCAGCCGGTCCAGCCGCACCGGGTCGCGTCGCAGGTTCGTCTCGCCGGCCCGGTCCAGCATCGCCCGCAGGAGTTGCTGCTGGTGGCGCTGCCGGTCGTAGTCGCCGCCGGGCAGGTCGTACCGCTGGCGGACGTAGTCCAGCGCCCGGGCGCCGTCCATCTGCTGGCAGCCGACGGGGAACAGGGTCCTGGTGTGGATCGAGCGGACCTCGGTGTCGACGCACATCCGGATCCCGCCGAGCAGGTCGACGACCTGCCGCAGCCCGGCGAAGTCGATCAGGGCGGCCCCGTCGAAGCGCAGGCCGGTGAGCCGGGCGAGGGTGGCCGAGAGCAGCCGGACCCCGGCCTCGCCGCCGCCCCCGTGCTCGTATGCGGAATTGATCTTGTCGCTGCCGCCGGCCCAGCCGTTCGGCGCGGGCGGGATGGCCACCAGCAGGTCGCGCGGAATGGAGATCAGGTACGCCCGTTTCGTGCCGGCCGGCACGTGCACCACGAGGACGGTGTCCGACCGCTGGTCGTCCCCGGTGGCGCCGGGCCGCTGGTCCGAGCCGACCAGCAGGTAGTTCAGCGCGTCGTCGAGGTGGGTCCGGTCCCGCCGGGCAGTCGGGTCGAGCAGCTGCTCCCGGGTCACCGTGCGCTCGTACCGGTGGCTCAGGATCTTGATCCCGGCCACCGCGGCGGCGGCCAGCAGGGCCAGGGCCAGGCCGGCCCCGAGCAGGGCCCGGCTCCACCGGGGTACGCCCCGGCGGGTCGGCCCGCGCCGCCCCTGTCCGGTTCGCCCTGACCTGACCGTGACGCCCCCCGTCGCCGTACGTGAAACTTGCTCACATCAGGCTACGGGGGGCGGCTTGGCCGGCGGGTGACTTTCGCTCAGGTCGGACGGCTACTTGCGGGTCGACAGCACGCCCGGGTTGGCGTACACGAACTCGGCGAGCTTGTCTTCCTTGATCGCCTGGAACATCTCCATGGTCTGCGGGCTCAGCGACTCCTTGGTGCCCGAAGCGTTGGCGTGGAAGGTGCCGCCGTTGGTCCGCAGCATGGTCAGGTCGTTGCCGGTGACACCGCGCATCGTGTAGATGAGGTCGATGACGGGTACCCCGCCGGTGTCCAGGACGAACGCCTTGCCGGCCGCCTTGATCAGCCCGTTGAGCTTCACCGGGTTGGTCAGGGTGCCGTTCTCGGTCGCCTTCTTCGCCATCGCCTTGATGAGCTGCTGCTGGTTCTGCTGCCGATCGTAGTCGCTGTTCGGCAGGCCGTAGCGCTGCCGGGCGTAGTCGAGGGCGGCCCAGCCCTTCATCTCCCGGCAGCCCTTCTTGTGCACCACCGGGGTCATCGTCCTGCCGGTCTTCTTGGCGTCGGCGTTCCACATCGGCTTGCCGTCGACGTACGACATGTGGTGCGACTTGACCTCGTGGCTCACGCAGATCCGTACGGTGCCCAGGGCGTCGATGACGCCCTTGAATCCGCCGAAGTTGATGATCGACGCACCGTCGAAGCTGATGCCGGTCATCTTCTTGATCGTCTTCGCCATGAGCTGCGCGCCACCCTCCCAGCCGCCCCCGTTCTGGGCGCCGAACTGGAACGCAGAGTTGATCTTGTCCAGGCCGTGCCCCGGGATCTCCGCCTCGGTGTCGCGTGGGATCGAGATCAGGTACGCCTGGTCGTGCGAGGCGGGGATGTGCAGCACGATGATGGTGTCCGCCCGGACGTCGTCGGCGGCCCAGCGCTCCCGGGCGTCCACGCCGAGCAGCAGCATGTCGATCGGGCCCTCCAGGTTCGCGCCGCCCTCGGCGTCGGACTTGCCGGCGTCGCCGAGCAGGTTGCGCTGGGCGATGTTGCCGGTGGCCTGGCCGATGAGCGCCTTGCTGCCCACGATGGCGATGCCGCTGGTCATCATCAGCACCGCGCCGAAGGCCACGGTGAGGCGCGCCCACAGGGGATCCTTGCGGCGGGTCCGCTTCTTCGCGGGGCCGCCACCGGGGCGCTTGCCGCCGCGGCGGGGCTGCGAGGGGACGACCGACGGGATCCGTGCGGCTGCGCCGACGGGCTCCAGCGACGGGGGGCGACGGCTGGCTTGAACCGGCATGCGTGCTCCAGCTCGCGTTTTCGGGGGGCGGGGGCGGGACCACTGTACGTACCGCTTCCCGTCATGGCGAGTTCGTCACGCGGTTATTTGTCGTTCTCCCGGCCGTCTCTTGTGGGAATTGCCCGAACGTCCAGGTCGATGCAACCGGTCGGCGGTTTGGCCCCCGGTGAAGGGGGTTCGACCGCCGACCGGCGATGACGTCCGTCGAAGTAACGGGTGTCTGTGTCAGTTCCCGTTACCCGTGCCGTCGGCCGGCTGGTTGGCCTTCACCCAGTCGGCCATCGTGTCCGCCGACATGGCCTGGTACATGGTCAGGGCCTTCTCCCGGTCGGAGACCACCACCGACTCCCCATTGATCGTCTCGCTGCCCGAGTTCGGGCTGGTGACGAAGATCAGGTTCTCCCCGCGCAGGCTGCGGAACTGCAATGCCATGTCGACCAGCGAGAATCCCTGGTCCACCGTGACCGCGTCGGTCACCGACTGGAGGAAGGCGTTCAGCTTCTTCGGTTTGGTCAGCGTCCCCGTGCTGGCCGCCTTGTCCATCAGCGCCTTCAGGAATTCCTGCTGGTGGCGCATCCGCGCGAAGTCGCCGTCGGGGAACTGCTTGCGCTGCCGGATCCAGTCCAGCGCCTCGGCGCCGTTCATGTGCATGGTGCCCTTGGTGAACTTCCGGAACGGCTTGTGGATCGACGTGACCGACCGCTCCACCTTCAGGTCGACCCCGCCGAGGGCGTCGGTGACCTGCTTGAACCCGGCGAAGTCGATCGCCAGCACGTGGTCGATCCGCACGTCGGTGAAGCACTCCACCGTCTTCACGGCCAGCGGCAGGCCACCGAACGCGAACGCCGCATTGATCTTCGCCCGCTGGCCCGAGGCGCACTCCGACTGGGCGTTCTCGGGGATCGGCACGTACAGGTCGCGGGGGATGGAGACCAGGTAGGCGGACTTGTGGTCGGCCGGGATGTGCATGACGATGATCGTGTCCGCCCGCCACTGGCTCTGCTGGTCCACCGGGGCGTCCGGGTCCCGCGAGTCGCTGCCGACCAGCAGGATGTTCAGCGCGCCGTCCACCGCCTTGGCCGGGCGACCGCCCGTCAACTCCGAGAACGGGTCGGTGCGGGCCAGGTCGTTGTTCAGGTTGCGGGTGTAGAGCCAGGCGCCCGCCCCGCCGAGCAGCGCGAGCACCAGCACCGCCACGCCGGCCACCAGGCCGATCCGGCGCCACTGCGGGCGCGGCCCGCGCCCGCCCGGCCGCCCCGGCCCGCGGGGACCGGTGGGGCCGCCGGGGCCGCCCGGCCCGCCGAAGCCACCGCCCGGCGACCGGTCGCCGGGCGAGGGGTACCGCTGGGCGTCGGGCACGCGGGCGCGTCCCGGGGAGCCCTGGCCGGGGCCGGGGACCGAGGCGCGTCCGGCGCTGCGAAGCAGGTGCGGGAGCGGGACGCCGGCGGGAGTGGTCGCTGACATGTACCCGAGGGTACGTAGCTCCGTCGAGCGCCGCCGCGAAGTGCAGGTCGCCCGGCGGGGCGACCTTCGCCGGGCGGCTACCCTAGCCGCTCGCGGAAGTACTCGATGGTGCGCCGGAGGCCGTCTTCGGGCGCCACCGACGGCTCGTAGCCGAGCAGTTCACGGGCGAGGGTGAGGTCCGGTCGGCGCATCTCCGGGTCGTCGGCGGCCCGGGTGACGTACGTCACCTGTGAGGTGCTTCCGGAGAGTGACACGACCAACTCGGCAAGTTGCCGCATGGTCAGCTCGTGCTCGGTGCCGCAGTTGACCGGGCCGGTCTCGGTCGAGTCGAGCAGCAGCAGGATGCCGCGCACCAGGTCCTCGACGTAGCAGATCGACCGGGTCTGGTTGCCCGTGCCGTGCACCGTGATCGGCTCGCCGCGCAGCGCCTGCGAGATGAACGTCGGGATGGCCCGGCCGTCGTCCGGCCGCATCCGCGGGCCGTACGTGTTGAAGATCCGCACGATCGCGGCGTCCAGCCCCCGGTACCGGTGGTACGCCATCGTGGCCGCCTCGGAGAACCGCTTCGCCTCGTCGTAGACGCTGCGCACGCCGATCGGGTTGACGTTGCCCCAGTACGTCTCGCGCTGCGGGTGCTCCTTCGGGTCCCCGTACGCCTCGGAGGTGGAGGCCATCAGGAACCGGGCCCCGTCGGCGACCGCGCGGTCCAGCAGGTGCAGGGTGCCCACCGAGCCGACCCGGAGGATCTCCACCGGCAGGGTGGCGAAGTCCGTGGGGCTGGCCGGCGAGGCCATGTGCAGGATCGCGTCGAACCGCTCGGCCAGCGCCGGGTGGTGGGTCGGCAGCCCGTCGGAGATGTCCGCCTCGACCAGCGTGAAGGTCGGCTTCTCCAGCAGGTGGGCGACGTTGTCCTTGGAGCCGGTGACGAAGTTGTCCAGCACCACCACCGTGCAGCCGCGGGCGACGAGGGAGTCCACCAGGTGCGACGGCACGAAGCCGGCACCGCCGGTGACGAGGACACGGTGACCGGAGCCGAAGCGCGGAGCGACCTTCATGCGGCCAGCCTACAGAGGTGAGGAGGGGCCCCCTGCCAACGCCTCGGCGTGGCAGGGGGCCCCTCGACAGCTCGGCCGGTGCGGTGCCGAGCGGGTCCGACTCAGTGCGCGCCGGCGCCGGTGAGCGCGCGCACCTCCAGTTCCGCGTACTTCTTCTCGTCGTGCTCATTCGAGATCATGGTGCCGATCCACCCGCACAGGAAGCCGAACGGGATGGAGAGGATGCCCGGGTTGGACAGCGGGAACCACTGCCAGTCGTGGTCCGGGAACATCGAGTTCGGTGCCCCGGAGACCACCGGCGAGAAGAACACCAGGACCACCGCGGCGAGCAGGCCGCCGTAGATCGACCAGACCGCGCCGGAGGTGTTGAACCGCCTCCAGAACAGGCTGTAGAGAATCGCCGGCAGGTTGCCCGAGGCGGCCACCGCGAACGCGAGCGCCACCAGGAAGGCCACGTTCAGGCTCTGCGCGTAGATCGACAGCGCGATCGACACCGCGCCGATGACCAGGGCCGAGAGCCGGGCGACCCGGACCTCCTGGCGTTCCGACGCCTGCCCCTTCTTGATCACGTTGGCGTAGAAGTCGTGCGCCAGGCTGGACGAGGAGGCCAGGGTCAGTCCGGCGACCACCGCCAGGATGGTGGCGAAGGCGACCGCCGCGATGATCGCCAGCAGGGTCGCGCCGCCGAGGTCGCCGCCGAAGAAGTCCCTGCCGAGGGCCTCGGCTAGCTGTGGCGCGGCCGTGTTGCCGGCCTTGTCCTGGGCGACGATGTCCTTGCCGCCGACCAGCGCCGCCGCGCCGAAGCCCAGGGCCAGGGTGAGCAGGTAGAACGCGCCGATGATGCCGATCGCCCAGAGCACGCTCTTGCGGGCCGCCTTGGCCGTCGGCACGGTGTAGAAGCGGATCAGGATGTGCGGCAGGCCGGCCGTGCCGAGCACCAGCGCGATGCCGAGCGAGAGCAGGTCGACCTTGTTGTAGAACGTCTGCGTCGCGTCGCCGGCCACCTCGACGCCGTACCGCAGGCCCGGTTCCAGGAAGGCGCTGCCCTTGCCGGAGGAGGCGGCGGCGTCGCCGAGCAGCGACGACAGGTTGAACTTGTACTTCGCCAGCACCAGCAGCGTCATCACCAGCGCGCCGGTCATCAGCAGGAACGCCTTGACGATCTGGACGTACGTGGTGCCCTTCATGCCGCCCACGGTGACGTAGATGATCATCAGCGCGCCGACCATGATGATCGTGGCGACCTTGGCGGTGTCGGCGTCCATGCCGAGGAACGTCGTGCCCGGCCGGATGCCGAGCAGCAGCGCCACCAGCGCGCCCGCGCCGACCATCTGGGCCAGCAGGTAGAAGATCGACACGGTGATGGTGGAGACCGCCGCCGCCGTCCGGACCGGGCGCTGGCGCATCCGGAACGCCAGCACGTCCGCCATCGTGTACCGGCCGGAGTTGCGCAGCAGTTCGGCGACGAGCAGCAGCGCCACCAGCCAGGCGACCAGGAAGCCGATGGAGTAGAGGAAGCCGTCGTAGCCGTAGAGGGCGATGATGCCGGCGATGCCGAGGAAGGACGCCGCCGACATGTAGTCGCCGCCGATCGCCATGCCGTTCTGGAAGCCGGAGAAGGACCGGCCGCCCGCGTAGAAGTCGGTGGCGGTCTTGGTCTGCCGGCTGGCCCACACGGTGATGGCCAGGGTGATCGCCACGAAGACCAGGAACAGGGTGATGGTCAGGTTGCGGGCGGTGCCGCCGCCCGCCTCAGCCGCGAGGACCGTGTTCACGGTGCACCTCCCCGATCTCGGCGCGGATCCGGTCGGCGACCGGATCGATCTTCCGGTCGGCGAACCGGGAGTAGAGCCAGGCGATGAGGAACGTGGAGACGAACTGGAGCAGGCCGAAGACCAGGGCGACGTTGATGTGGCTGCCGAACAGCCGCGTGCCCATGAAGTCCCGCGCGTACGCGGAGAGGATCACGTAGAGCGCGTACCAGAGGAAGAACGCGACGGTCATCGGGAAGACGAAGCCGCGCAGCGCGCGACGCAGGCCGGCGAACTCGTCCGACCGCTGCACGGCGAGGTACCGGTGAGCAGCGGACGCCGTCTCCGGCGCGGGTGTGTCCGTGGACATCTGTGGATCACCACCTTCACAGGCGTGGGGAGTTTCGCGCACGGTAGGAACCGCGCCCCTCAGCCGGGAAGGCGTGGATCGACCGCGGTCGACCACTGCGCCGAACGGTCGCCTGTCTGCGCCGAGTGACCCACGTCACTCCGGTGACCGGCGGCCGGTGAGAGTCCCCACGTCGGCGAGGTGGCGGCCTCCCCCGCCCGCGTCGCCGACCTGGTCCAACCGCTCAGGTCAGCTCGTGGTACCGGCCCCGGTAGTGCAGGAGGGGGGTGGTCTCCTCGGCCAGGGTGACGGCCTCGATGGTGGCCTCGACCAGCAGCGCCCAGCCGTACTCGCGGGCGGTGTCGAGCCGGCAGCCGGTCCAGCCGCCGGCGTCGGCGGGGACCGGGCCGTACTCCGTGTCGGTCCACCCGCCGGTGGCGAAGAGGCCGCCCGGCGACGGGAACAGGCCGGCGAACCGGTCGGCCAGCTGCCGGTGCGCCGGGCCCAGCGGCGTGACCGCGAACCGTCCCGCCTCCTCGACCGCCGCCCACAGGTCCGACTCCGGGTCGACCAGGCCGAGCAGCCGGTCCGGCTCGCCCTCGGCGACCAGCGTGGACGACACGGTCAGGCCGGCCGGCCCGGGCGCGGTCCAGAGCGTCACCGGAGCCGCGAGGCGGCCCCGCAGCCGACGGGCCGGGGACTTCTGCCCGGCGGGCACGGCGAACGGGTCGGTGTGGTGGATCTCGGCACCCGGCTGATGATTCACGTGAAACATTGTGCCGCCCCGGGCGCGCGCCCAGCCCAGGAACCGCTCGTGCAGGCCGGCCCGGCGCTCGTGGCCCCCGAGCTGCGCGAGCTGGTCGCCCGCCTCCGCCATCAGGTGTCCCAGGTAAACCAGCAGCGCCGTCCGGTTTCCTCGGTGCTCCACCCGACGCCTGGCGCAGCTTCATCCACCGGGCGAAGTCCTAGCACCAATGATCGTTTGCACGTAATGGAGAACGACACGCCGTGTTCTTGTCGTTTTTCGACAGACGATCGAGGAAACGTCACTCGTCGGTGGTGAGGGAGCGGCGGGCGGCGGCCAGCACCTCCGGGTCGGCGCAGCCGGCGGCGTACCCGGCGATCCGGCGGCGGATGTCCCGGCCCAGCAGCCACACCCCGACCCGGTCGGCGACCGGGCGCAGGAACGCCGGCCGGCAGCGGAAGCTGTACCGCCAGGTGGCGACCGACGTGCCCGGCTCCGGGCCCGGCGCGAACCGCCAGCCGCCCGCGAACATCTCGAAGAACCACGGCCCCCGGACCATCTTCATCCCGACGTGGCTCGGCGGCGCGAAGGAGACGTACTCGCTGACCATGACCAGGCCGTGCCGGGACCGGGTAAACGTGCGCACGCCCTTGCCGGGGCGGGTCGCCCCGTCGGTGAAGTGCTGCTCGCGGACGAACGGGTCCCAGCGGTAGCGGACCGGGGCGACGGTCTGCGACACCGCGAAGGCCAGCTCGGGCGGCACCGGGACGGTGACCAGCGACTCGACGACGGGCATCGGCCCATTGTGCCGCCGCCCGCCAACCCGTGCAGGAGGACGGCCGGCGGCGGGTGCGCGGGGGCCTTATCGTGCCGGGCATGACCCCAATGACGCCGCAGAAGCTCGCCCAGACCCGCATCCTCGACGTCAACACCCTGGCCCGCAACGAGGTGGACCTGCGGACCTACCCGCACCGGCACCTCGTCCTGGTCGCCCGCCCCGCCCTGACGCACAGCGGCGTCACCCAGCTGATGGAGGGCGTCGAGTACCTGTGCCAGTTCGGGTGGGAGTTGGTCAACGTCACCGACGGGAACCCGCTCTTCTACGCGTTCCTACGCCGCCGCTGACCCGTGGCCCGCACGCCGCCGTCGGCGGGGGGCGTCAGCGGCGCGGGGTCACGGCCGTCAGCAGCTCCGAGGCCCGCCGGTCGAGCACGTCCCCGGCGAGGTACGTCCCGAGCAGCGCCGCGCCCAGCCCGTACGCGAGGCCCAGCGGCAGGGCCAGCCAGAGCCAGGCGTCGCCGAGCAGCGCCGCCGCGACCACCATCGGCACCGCGGCGGCTGCCGAGCCGATCATCGACAGCACGGTGAGGAGGCCCTTCGCCAGCCCGGCCCCGCTGTTCATCGCGAACGGGTTGCTCGTCTCCGGCAGCGAGTACGCCCCGAGCACCGAGACGAGCGAGTTGATCGCCAGCCCCACCCCGTACGAGGCGAGCAGGGTGCCGGCCAGCAGGCCCAGCCACGCCGGCCGGCCCAGCACCACCACCAGGACGACCGCGACGACGGCCAGGATCGGCAGCACGTACACCGAGAACGCCGTCGCCCGGGCGCGCAGCTCCAGCCGGCCCGGCACCCCGGCGACGACGTTCGCCGCGTACGCGCTGCCGTCGAAGCCGAACTGGTTGGCCAGGGTGACCGAGGCGAGCACCCCGACGAAGAGGACCGAGAGGCTGGCCAGCACCGGGGAGGAGCTCGGGGCGGCGAACTCCATCCCGCTCTCCGTCGAGAAGCTCGTCCCGCCGAAGTTGACCATCACCGGCACGAAGATCCCGATCACCGCGAGCGTGATCAGGTTGGCCCGCCGCCGGGCGTCCCGCCACCAGTAGCGGCACTCCCGCGCGACCAGCGCGCCGAACCGGTCCCGCCGGGCCCAGCCGAGAGCCCGGGGGAAGAGCTGCGTCACCGCGCCGCCGACCGGGCCGCCGCGGGCCTTCGCCGTGCCCCCGCTGGCCGCCCCCACCATCGCCGACTCCAGCGACCGGGACCACCACCACAGCAGCGCCCCGATGCCCGCCGCCGTGATCAGCAGCTTCAGCGGGGCCGCCCACGCCCGCCCCTCGGCCACGTCGATGCCGACCGTCCACGGGGCGCCGAACGGGGTCCAGCCGACGACGCGGGCCACCCCGGCCAGCCGGTCCCAGTCGGCCTGCCGCAGGGCGGCCAGCCCCACGAGCTGCAACGGGCCCAGCAGCGCGGCGAGCACCGCGAGCAGCACGGCTGCCAGGTCACGTACCCGGCGGGACCGCAACATGGTGGCGAACGCGCTGGTCACCGCCCGGCTCGCGGCGACGCAGAGGACCAGCCCGGCGGCCACCCCGACGGCCGCGACCAGCGCCGCCGCCCACCCGCCCAGCATGCCGGCGGTGAGCACCAGACCGAGGGTCGCGATCAGCACCGCCACCGTCGGGACGCTGACCAGCGCGGCGGCGAGCAGCCCGGTGACCAGGGTGCGTCGGGTCAGCGGCAGCAGGGCGAACCGGGCCGGGTCGAGCGTCTCGTCCACGCCGAAGAAGACCAGCGGCAGCAGCAGCCAGCCGAGCACCAGCAGGCCCCCGCCGAACGCGGCGACCATCAGCGCGTACCTCGGCTCGCCGGCCAGCCCGGGGGCCGCCAACAGGAAGAACCCGGTGGCGGCGAACCAGAGCCCGGCGATCACGCCGCCCACGAACATCGCGATCCGCCAGCCCTGGCCGCGGAAGTTGTTGCCCATCACCCGCAGCTTGAGCCGGACGAAGTGCCGGGCCGAGACCGGTCGGGACCGTTCGGCGGGCGCGGTCACCGGGACAGCCATGCCAGCTCCTCGCCCGTCGCGGTGCGCCCGCCGACCACCTCGACGAACACGTCCTCCAACGAGCGGTCGCCGCGCACCTGGTCGAGGGTGCCGACCTGCTTGATCGTCCCCTCGGCGAGGATCGCGACGTGCGAGCAGAGCCGCTCCACGACCTCCATCACGTGGCTGGAGAAGACCACCGTCCCGCCGCCGACGACGTACCGGTGCAGGATGTCGCGGATCAGCGCCGCCGACACCGGGTCGACCGCCTCGAACGGCTCGTCGAGCACCAGCAGCCGGGGCCCGTGCAGCAGCGCGCAGGCCAGGCCGATCTTCTTCTTCATGCCGGCGGAGTAGTCCACCACCAGGGTCCGGCCGGCGTCGCCGAGGGCGAGCACGTCGAGCAGCTCCGCCGCCCGCTGGTCGACCACCGCCGGGTCCATGCCGCGCAGCAGGCCGTGGTACGCCAGCAGCTCCGCCCCGCTGAGCCGGTCGAACAGGCGCACGCCGTCCGGCATCACGCCGAAGAGTTGCTTCGCCCGGACCGGGTCGGTCCACACGTCGTGCCCGAGCACCCACGCCCCGCCCGCGTCCGGGCGGAGCAGCCCGACCGCCATGGACAGGGTGGTGGTCTTGCCGGCGCCGTTCGGGCCGAGCAGCCCGTAGAACGAGCCGGCCGGGACGTCGAGGTCAACGCCGGCCACCGCCACCTTGCCGTCGAACCGCTTGGCGAGGCCACGCAGCGCGAGCGCGGGGTGCTGATCAGTCATGCTCCGACGGTATCCGGCCGGGACGAGCGACCGCTCCCGCCACGGGACGAGCCCGGCCTCCTCCTCTGGCAGGAGGCTGGGTCCGGCGCGCGGCTGACCAGGCCGTCCAGGGGCAGCACGCCCTCCTCCCGCTACGGCGGGCGTCAGGAAGGGGCCCTTCCCTCGGCGCGCAGCGCCTCGGGGGAGTGCAGGCGGAGCATGGTGCCGGCGATGTCGGCGGGGAGCCGGCGGCGGGTCGCCGCCGACACCGCGACCATGACCGTGAAGGCGAGCGGGACCGTCCAGGCGGCCGGCTGCGTGGTGAGCGTGGCCGGCCAGCCGGACAGTGGCGGCCCGAGCACCGTCACCAGCACCGCCCCGACGGCCGCGCCGCCGCCGACCAGCACCCCGGCGGCGGCGCCCACGTCGGTCAGGCCGCGCCACCAGATGCCCAGCACCAGCAGCGGGCAGAAACTGGACGCGGCGACCGCGAAGGCCAGGCCGACCACCTGGGAGACGTCCAGCCCCGAGACGTTCAGCGCGAGCAGCGCCGGCACCCCGCCCGCGATCACCGTGGCCAGCCGGAAGCCGCGTACCGAGCCGCGCCCCAGCACGTCCGTGGAGATCACCCCGGCCACGCTGGTGAGCAGCCCGGACGAGGTGGACAGGAACGCGGCGAACGCCCCGGCGGCGACCAGCGCGGCGAGCAGCCGGCCGGTCGTGCCGTCCCCGAGCGCCGCCCCGGGCAGCAGCACCACCACCGCGTCGGTCTGCCCGGTGACAAGCAGTTGCGGAGTGTAGATCCGGCCCAGCACCCCGTACAGGGTGGGCAGCAGGTAGAACGCGCCCACCAGAGCCAGCACCACCAGGGTGGTGCGCCGGGCCGCCGCGCCGTCCGGGTTGGTGTAGAACCGGACGAGCACGTGCGGCAGCCCCATGGTGCCCAGAAACGTGGCCAGGATCAGCGAGTAGGTGGCGAACAGCCCCCGGTCGTCGTCCCCGGCGGTGTCCGGCAGCAGCCAGTCGGCGGCGTCGATGGCCGTGCCGGAGACCTGCGGCACCGGGTCGCCGGCCGCGAAGTCGAGACGGTCGCCGGGGCGTACCTCCCGGGCGTCGCCGTCGGGGAAGGTGAGGGTCGCGCGGTGCTCGACCACGACGGTGGTCGCGGTCCGGAACGCCGGCCCGTCGGGCGGGGTCACCGCCGGGCGGGCGTCGGCCTGCCACTGCAACACCAGGAAGATCGCGGGTACGGCGAGCGCGGTGAGCTTCAGCCAGTACTGGAACGCCTGGACGAAGGTGATCGCCCGCATCCCGCCCAGCGCGACGTTCGCGGTGACCACCACCGCCACCAGCACCGCTCCGACCGGGTAGGCAGCCCCGGTCAGCGTGGCCAGGGTCAGCCCCGCCCCCTGGAGCTGCGGCACCAGGTACAGCCAGCCGATGAAGATCACGAACACGGTGGCCAGGGTGCGCAGCCGGCGCGAGCCGAGCCGCAGCTCGCAGAAGTCCGGCAGGGTGAACGCGCCGGAGCGGCGCAGCGGTGCGGCCACGAACAGCAGCAGCGCCAGGTAGCCGGCGGCGAAGCCGACCGGGTACCAGAGCACGTCCACGCCGTACTTGAGGATCAGCCCGGCCACGCCGAGGAAGCTCGCCGCCGACAGGTACTCGCCACCGATCGCGGCGGCGTTCCAGGTCGGGCTGACCGAGCGGGAGGCGACCAGGAAGTCGGAGGTGGTGCGGGCCAGCCGCAGCCCGTAGAAGCCGATCCCGACGGTGACCAGGGTGACCGCGACGATCGCCGGAACGACGTACCCGTTGGCCATCTCAGCGCTCCGGCCGCTGGACCAGGTCGGTGAAGTCCTGCTCGTTGCGCTCCGCCAGCCGCACGTACGCCCAGCCGACCGCGATCAGGAACGGGAAGGAGACCACCCCCAACAGCAGCCAGGGCAGGTTCACCCCGAACACGGTGACCCGGCCCACCGCCGGTGCGATGGCGAACAGCCAGGGCAGGCCGCCCAGCCCGATCAGCACCACCAGGCTCAGCCGCAGCGCCAACGCGAGCTGGGCCCGGACCAGCCCCCGGACCAGCGCCTCGCCCACCCGGGTCTGCTGGGCCAGCTCGGCCCGGGCCCGGTCCGCGCCGGGCTCCCGGCGGGACACCTCGGCCAGCACGATCCGGGTCCGGCCCGGCACGACCGGCACCCGACCCGACGGCCCGGTCACGGTCACCGGCGGCCGGCCGGGCGTCCCGCTGCAGGTCGATGGGGCCCGGCCGGCCGTCCCGCCGGGGGGCACCGGCGTCCGGCCCGGCGTTTCGCCTCGGGCCGCTGGCGTCCGGCCCGGTGTTTCGCTTCGGGCCGCTGGCGTCCGGCCCGGTGTTTCGCTTCGGGCCGCTGGCGTCCGGCCCGGTGTTTCGCTTCGGGCCGCTGGCGTCCGGCCCGGTGTTTCGCTTCGGGCCGCTGGCGTCCGGCCCGGTGTTTCGCTTCGGGCCGCCGGCGTCCGGCTCGGGGCGTCCGGTGACCCGGCCGGGCCTGGGGCCCGGGGTGGCGGTACGGGATCGTCGGGTGCGGCCACCCCGGCAGTCTCGCCCGATCGGCGGGATTGTCAAGGGCGCCCGTGCGGTGGCCGTCCACCGCGCGGTGCCGGGTCCGTGCCGGCCGTCCGCGTGCCGGGCCTCACCGGTAGCGGGGGGTGGGGCAGGTCAGGGCCGTCGCCCCTGTCGGCGCCGATCCCAGCAGTTCGCGGGCCGCCGCCCGGCCCAGGTTCGCCGTCCGGACGTGGTCGATCGGCAGCTCGAAGGCGATGTCCCGCAGCGCACAGGAGCGCAGCGGCTCGGGCAGCCGGTCCAGCGCCGGCACCGCGTCGGCGGAGAGCCGGGAGACGTACTCCACGTCGATCATTCCGGTCAGCCGGTACCGGTCGACGTTGCGCTCGGCGATCAGCCGGTCCGGGTTGACGGCCGCCAGCCCGAGCAGGGCGAGCACCGCCGTACCCACCACCAGCGGCGGCAGCCAGCCGGCCCGCAGTCGCACGACGGCCACGCCGACCAGGACGAACAGTGCCCCGAGCCACAGCTCGACGGCGGCCACCACCAGCCGTAGCCGGGTCGCTCCGTACGCGTCGGCGTACACCTGCATCCGGTACAGCGCGGAGGCGACCACGACGAGGCTGAGCGCGGTGAGCGTGCCGAGCAGGAGTCGGAACAGGAGCCGGTCGGCTCGGGTGGTCCGGGGCGCCCACCGGGCGGTCCCGGCGATCACCAGCAGGGTGAGGGCGGAGACCGCCAGCAGTTGCCAGAAGCCGCCCCGGGCGTACTGGGCGTAGCTGAGGCCGGCGGTGCGCAGCACGTGGGCGGAGCCGCCGAACAACACGGTGAGCTGCACCAGCACGAACGCGGCGAACAGCGCGTCGAGCAGGGCCAGCGGCACCACCCACTCCAGCCGGCGCACGGGCCGGGCCGGGGCGGCCCGCAGCCCGTCCAGGTCGGCCGGCGCCGCCAGCAGGTACGCCGCGCCGAGCAGGCCGGCGCCGATCAGCGCGCAGCGGAACAGCCAGCCGACCGTCGCGCCCACCGACACCTCGGGCAGCAGGTCCGTCACCAGGTCGGCGAAGACCGCGTCGGCCGAGGAGAAGAGCAGGCCGAAGACGAGCAGCAGCGCCACCGACGCGGCGACGGTGGCGAGGCCGCGCCCGACCGTCGATCCGCCGGGGCCGGACCGGGGCAGCCCGCGTCCCGCCCAGGAGAGCGCCCGGAACGGGGCCGCCGGGGTGATCGAAGCGGCCGTGAGCATGCCCAGCGGTGTCCGGCCACCCGCCACGGCGAGGACGCCGGTGACCACGGCGGCGAGCAGGCAGAGCACGAAGAGCCAGCCGGCCGCCCGGACGTACCCGACCGAGACGAGGGCGATGGTGGCGGTGGCCCAGACCAACCGTTCCGGTGCTCGGCCCGCCGCCCGCCCCGGCGCCCCCGTGGCGTCGGGACGGGCGGCGGTTCGGACCGTCGTCTCAGGGGAGCTGATCGGGCCGGGCGGTGGATCGGGCACCGGGCCGTGCGTCGAGCCGCCCGGTGCGGGGTCCCGGCGTCCCGTGCCGGCCGGGACGAGCGCGGCGGTCGCGGCGAGCACCGCCACCAGCCAGCCGAGCCCGGGTCGGTCGAAGGGGACGGAGAACGCCGCCACCACGGCGGCCACGGCCACCGCGCCGAGTACCACGGGCCGGGCCGGCCCGTTCGGCCCAGGCCACCGCCGCTCGAAGAAGGACGGTGGCCGCGGCGGCACCCCCGGCCGGGGCACCCCGGAGGCCACCTGCCCCCCACCGCCCGCCACCACCTGCTGCCCGCTCGCGACCGCCACTCCCCCCTCGATCATGGACTCGTGCTGGGGTACGTCTGCTGATTTGTCGCTCTTGTCGGGCACCACAACTCCTTGATCGACGCCGAGGGGAAGGGGGAGGGAGGGAGGGGAGGGGGGAGGGAGGGAGGGGAGGGCGGAGAGGGAGGTTAGGGGTGGGTGGGGTGGGGGAGGGACACGCGGATGCGGCAGCCGGGGTGGGCGCCTGGGTGGGGTGGGTGGGGGTCCAGGACGGCGATGGCGCCGCCGTGCAGCTCCACCACCCAGCGCGCGATCGCCAGGCCCAGTCCGGTCCCGCCGCCCCCCGACCGGTCGCCCCGGGTGAACCGCTCGAAGACCCGGGAGCGCTCGGCGACCGGGATGCCCTCGCCCTCGTCGGTGACCTCGAAGTGCAGGTGGTCGTCCCGCTCCTCCGCGCCGACCAGCACCGTTCCGCCCGCCGGGCTGTGCCGGGCGGCGTTGTCCAGCAGATTGGCGAAGACCTGGTGCAGCCGCGACGGGTCCGCGTACACGGTCAGCGGGGCCGGCAGCGGGTCGAGCCGGAAGCGGACGTCCCGCCCGACCCCGGCGGCGGTCGCCGCCGCGTGCTCCACGGCCTCGTCAAGGAAGTCGGCGACGTCGATCTGTGTGCGGCGCAGCGGCACCACCCCGGCGTCCAGCCGGGACAGGTCGAGCAGGTCGGCGACGAGGTGGCTGAGCCGCTCGGTCTGGGCCAGTGCGGTGCGCAGCGCGGCCGGTTCGGTCGGGGCGACGCCGTCGACCAGGTTCTCCAGCACCCCCCGCAGCGCGGTGATCGGCGTACGCAGTTCGTGCGAGACGTTCGCGATCAGCTCCCGCCGGCGCTGGTCGGCCGCGGCGAGGTCGGCGGCCATCTTGTTGAACGCGTGGGCCAGCTCGCCGACCTCGTCGCGGGAGGTGGCGCGGACCCGCCGGGAGTAGTCGCCCCGGGCCATCGCCCCGGCCGCCGCGGTCATCTCCCGCAGCGGGGAGGTCATCCCGTGCGCGAGCACCTGCGAGGTGAGCAGGGCCAGGCCGATCGCCGTCGCCGAGGTCATCGGGGGCAGCCAGCCGATGGCGTGCCAGAAGTAGGCCAGGCCGGCGGCGCCCGAGGTGACCAGCAGGACGCCCAGCTTCACCTTGATCGAGCGAACCGGGTCGAGCGGCCGGGGCAGCACCCGGTTCAGCCAGGTCACCAGCCGGTCGGTGGTCACGGCTGAGCCTCCAGCGCGTAGCCCACGCCGTGCACGGTGCGGATCAGGTCCGCGCCGAGCTTGCGGCGCAGGGCCTTCACGTGGCTGTCCACCGTCCGGGTGCCGGCGCCTTCCGCCCAGCCCCACACGTCGGCGAGCAGCCGCTCCCGGGGCAGCACCGCACGCGGCCGGCCGGCGAGGTGCACCAGCAGGTCGAACTCGGTGGGGGTCAGGTGCACCTCGACGCCGTCCCGCAGCACCCGGCGCTCGGCCTGGTTGATCTCGACGTCGCCGACGGTGAGCGTCGCGGGTCCGCCGGCCGCCGCCCGCTCGACCCGGCGTAGCAGCACGTGCACCCGGGCGGCCAGCTCCCGCATCGAGAACGGCTTGGTGAGGTAGTCGTCCGCCCCGACGGCCAGCCCCACGAGCAGGTCGGTCTCGTCGTCGCGGGCGGTCAGCATGAGGACGGGCACCGGCCGGTCGCCCTGGATCCGCCGGCACACCTCCAGGCCGTCGAAGCCCGGCAGCATGACGTCGAGGACGACGAGATCGGGCTGCCAGGTCCGGAACCGGTCCACGGCGCTGGGCCCGTCCCCGGCGATCTCCACCGTGAAGCCCTCGGCCCGTAGCCGGGTGGCGACCGACTCGGCGATCGTCCCCTCGTCCTCGACCACCAGCACCCTGCGTTCCCTCATGGGAGGTGACTGTAGGCAGGGGCCGTGGAGATCGGTGGGGCACGTTGTGAACAACCTGTGGAGAACTCTCCACACCTGTGGATAACCCGGTGGACAACGCGGGTGAGCCAGCCTTCGGGCAAGGTCGCCGTGGACGAACGGGACGAAGGTCCCCGTAGGTTCAGTCCAGGCCGATCCGTTCGGGGCGGGCGGAGGCGGAGCCGAGCCAGGTGTGCGGGTTGCCGTGCCAGCACCAGCCGAGCTTCGGCGCGCCCTGGCTGATCCACAGTGCCGGCACCCGGCGGTCCCCGCACCGCGACCCGACCAGCGAGAAGCACTTGTTCGGGGCCAGCGCGGCCGGGAAGTGGGTGACGAAGGCGATCCCTTCGTCGATGCTGATCGGCAGCCGGCCGACGGGCGTCATCGCCTCGACGGCGGCGGCGGGCGTCAGGTTGCGGAACTCCTCCCCCCGGTTGACGTCGAACAGCAGGTAGGCCGGCCCGGCCGGCAGCTCCAACTCCCTGATCGGCTCGAACTTCGGCAGGTCGTCGAGGGGGAAGTTCCTGTCGAGGAAGCCGGGCTTGCGCTTGCCGGCGAGGGTGGTCAGGGCGAGGCGGTCCGGCACGGGCACCAGGTCGCGGGTGACCACCAGCAGGAACGGCACCCGCGCCTCGGTGGGCGGCGGCAGTTCGGCCGCGCCGGCCACGGCGGCGGCCCGCAGCGGCGCGACCAGTTCGGTGAACCGGTCGACGGTCCAGCCGGCGAGGGCCGGGTAGCCGAGGCGGACGAGGTTGGCGACCTGCCGGTCGAACTCGACGCCGGTTTCGAAGCCGCCGGTTTCGATGACGCCGGTTTCGATGACGCCGGTTTCGACGACGACGGTGCGGTCCAGGTCGGTGGTGCGGTCTGGGTCGGTGGTGCGGTCCATGACGGTCACGGTGGCCTCCCGGGAGTCGGACGTCTACCGTACAACGTACGGCGGCGTTTCGGCTGTTCCCGGCTCAGCGGTTCCAGTCCTGCTTGGCGGCGCGGACCAGCTTGTCCTTCAGCTCCCTGGTGTGCCGCCGGCTGACCGGCAGCTCCGTGCCGTCGAGCACCACGACGTAGCCGGAGTTGACCAGGCGCAGCTCGGCGATCAGCTTCAACTGCACCAGGTACGACCGGTGGATGCGCACGAATCCCGCGTCCGCCCAGCGCTCGGCGAGGGTGGCCAGCGAGACCCGGACCAGGTGCGAACCGTCGGCGGTGTGCAGCCGGGCGTAGTCGCCCTGCGCCTCCACCCAGCGCACCGCCGAGCGGGGCAGCATCCGGGTGGTGCCGGCCAGCTCGACCGGGATCGTCGGGTCCTCCTCCGCCCGGGCCAGCGCCGCCGGGTGCGTCGGCACCACCCGGGCGCCGACGACCCGGCGCAGCGACTCGGCCAGCCGCTCGGCCCGTACCGGCTTGCGCACGTAGTCCGTCGCGCCCAGGTCGAAGGCGTCCACCGCGCCGTCGTCGTACGCGGTGACGAAGACGATCGCCGGGGGCCGGGCGAACCGGCGCAGCACCCGGGCCAGCTCCATGCCGTCCAGCCCGGGCATCCGGATGTCCAGGAAGACCACGTCCACGTCGCCGTCGCGGAGCACCCGCAGCGCCTCGGTGGCGTCCCCCGCCGTGTGCAGCCGGGCCACCCGGGGGTCGGCCCGCAGGTGGTACGCCAGCTCGTCCAGCGCCGGCGGCTCGTCGTCGACCGCCAGCACCCGCAGGAAGGCGCCGGTGGCCAGCCCGGCGGGGCCGGACCGCTCGGTCACGAGCCCGCCCGCACGCCGGGGTGGAACTTCGGCACCCGCATGCTCACCTTCGTACCCGAGCCGAGGCCGGTCTCGACGACCAGGCCGAACCGGTCCCCGAAGGCCGAGCGGAGCCGCTCGTCGACGTTGGAGAGGCCGACGTGCTGGCCCGGGTCGTCGGTCGGGTCGCTGCCGGCCCCGGCCAGCTCGGCGATCCCGGCGGTCAGCGTCGTCGGGTCCATGCCCACTCCGTCGTCCTCCACCGTGATGTGGCACTCGGCACCCGCGTCCCGGGCCTCGATGCTCACCATGCCGGTGCCGGGCTTGCGGGACAACCCGTGGCGGACGGCGTTCTCCACCAACGGCTGGAGGCAGAGGAACGGCAGCGTCACCGGCAGCACCTCCGGGGCGATCTGCAACCGCACCTGGAGCCGGTCGCCGAACCGGGCCCGCTCGATGGTCAGGTACCGGTCGATCGAGCGCAGCTCCTCGGCCAGGGTGGTGAACTCGCCGTGCGCGCGGAACGAGTACCGGGTGAACTCGGCGAACTCCAGGATCAGCTCCCGGGCCCGCTCCGGATCGGTCCGGACGAACGACCCGATCGCGGTCAGCGCGTTGTAGATGAAGTGCGGGCTGATCTGGGCGCGCAGCGCGCGCACCTCGGCCCTGGCCAGCCGCTCCCGGGAGGCGTCCAGCTCGGCCAGGGCGAGCTGGTTGCCGGCCCAGTGCGCGGTCTCCAGGGTGGCCTGCACCAGCCCCGGCGCGGGCGGGCCGTCGGCGACCGCGACCAGCGCCCCGACCACCCGGCCGTCGGCGCGCAACGGGGCGACCACCGCGCCCCGGACCGGGCAGTCGACCCGGTCGCAGTGCAGCTCCGGCTCCCCCAGCACGGTCGACCGCCCGCCGGAGACCGCCCGCCGGGCCGCCGCGACGAGCTGGCCGGTGTGGTGCGTCCCGCGCCCGTCGAGGGCGAGCAGGGTGTCCCGGTCGGTCAGGGCCAGCCCGGCCGCCCCGACCAGGGCCCGCAGGTGGCGTACGGCCTTCGCCGCGCCCGCCGTGCTCAGGCCGGCCCGCAGCGACTCGGCGGCCAGCCCGGCGGTGTGCAGCACCTCGTAGGTGGCCCGCTGGGTGGCGGTGGCGATGCCCCGTCGGGCGCGCAGCCGGACCACCGCGTACAGCGCCGCGGCCAGCGCGGTCACCAGCGAGACCACGCCGACCACGGCGGAGACGTTGCCACCCACGCAGCGATCCTGGCGTGTCCCGGCCGCTACGCCAAGACCGTCAGTACGCGCCCTTGCTCGCCAACACCACGCCCACCGTGCGCCACAGGATGCTCAGGTCGTACGCCAGGGACCAGTTGTCGACGTAGTAGAGGTCCAGCCGGACCGCCTCGTCCCAGGACAGGTCGGAGCGGCCGGAGACCTGCCACAGCCCGGTCATGCCCGGCCGGACCAGCAGCCGGCGGCGCACGTCGCCGAGGAAGTCGCCGTCGTCGGCGGGCAGCGGACGCGGCCCCACCAGCGACATCTCGCCCCAGAGCACATTGATCAACTGGGGCAGCTCGTCGAGCGAGGAGGCCCGCAGGAAGCGGCCCACCGGGAAGACCCGGGGGTCCTCCTTAATCTTGAACAGCATGCCGTCGGTCTCGTTCTGGTCGACCAGGCCGGCCAGCCGGTCCTCGGCGTCGACGTACATGGTGCGGAACTTCCACACCCGGAACGTGCGGCCCTCGTGGCCGACCCGGGGCTGGCGGAAGAAGACCGGGCCGGGATCGGAGAGCCGGATCGCCACGCCGATGGCCAGGAAGGCCGGGACGAGCAGCAGCAGGCCGACGCCGGCGGCGACCCGGTCCATCAGGTTCTTGACCAGCAGCGCCGGGCCCGACAGGGTCGGCTCCTCGACGTGCAGCAGCGGCAGCCCCTCGATCGGGCGGATGTGTACCCGGGGGCCGGCGATGTCGGTGAGCTGCGGGGCCACCACCAGGTCGACGCCGGAGCCCTCCAACTGCCAGGCCAGCCGGCGCAGCTCGCCCGGCTCGGCGCTGGCCGAGCCGCAGACCGCGATCGTGTCGCCGCCGACCTCCCGGACCAGGGCGAGGACGTCCCGGCCGGCGTACACCGGGACCGGGGTCTGCATGCCCCGGGCGGCGGCGTACCCGTCGGTGATGTGGATGGCCACCGGCACCAGCCCGGCGCTCGGGTTGCGGGTGACCGCGGTGTAGACCTCCAGGCACTCCGGGAGCGTGCCCACCAGCACCATCCGGTGCCCGGCCTGGCCGACCCGGCGGCGGAGCGCGTGCAGCGTGGACCGGGCCAGGATGCGGCCGAACAGGATCAGCAGCAACGCCCCGAGCAGCGCGAAGCCGACCGTCCACCGGGAGAGCTGCGTCACGGTGGCGAAGGCGAGGAAGGAGACCGTCGCGGCGACCGCGACGCCGCCCCGGATCACCCGCTTGAACTCGTCCGGGCCCAGGCCCAGATAGCGGCGGTCGTACGCCCGGTTGCCCCACAGGATCACCACCCAGCCGAGCGGCAGCAGACCGAAGGCGACCGTGTAGAACCAGGTGGGATCCTCCTCCACGCCGTAGAAGCCGGAGGCCGCCTGGTCGAAGATCTGGATGGCGAGAAAGCTCGCCAGCGCCGCCGCCCCGAAGTCGAGCAGGAGCAGGGCGGTGGTGTAGGGCCGGTGCCAGCGCGACACCCGCCGACGTGCCCGGGCCCAGGCCGACCGGGGCACGCCGTTGTGTGACGGCGGCGTCGGCGGCTGGATCTCGAAGCTGTCGACGTGCCGCACGAGTTCGCTCCGGCCTTCGCTGGTTACCGGGCGCTGGAGGCTTGTCGTCACCTCACCCATGTCCTCCCGCATGACGCGCGCCGCTCACTCGCAGTGAGGGCACGGGTCGCCCACCGTTCAGTTTCCCACGCGGGGCCCGCACCGGATGTAGACCCGAGGGACTTCTCGCCCGGTGTGCCGCGTGGGATCCGGCCGGCTCCACCTCAGGTGCGAAAGCCGGGGACCGAGCCACTATACCGATGGATGGCGGCCCCGGTAGAGGTGCGGACCGGGAGGATCGGCGCTCGGCCGGCGATTCCACTCCGTAACCACCCTGTGTCGTCACTCACCGTACGAGTCTGGACAACCGACGGTCAGCGAGCGGCTTGCCGCCGGTCTGGCAGGTGGGGCAGTACTGGAGGCTGGAATCGGCGAACGAGACCTCCCGGACCGTGTCACCGCAGATCGGACACGGTAGGCCGGCCCGGGCGTGCACGGTCAGCCCGGAACGCTTCTCGCCCTTCAACTCCGCCGCCTTCTGTCCCAGTGAGCGGGATACCGCGTCGCCCAGCACCCGGCGGGTCGCCTCGTGCAGGGCGGCGACCTGCTCGTCGGTCAGCCGGTCGGACAGCGCGAACGGGGACAGCCGCGCCGCGTGCAGGATCTCGTCCGAGTACGCGTTGCCCACCCCGGCCAGCACCGTCTGGTCGGTCAGCACCCCCTTGACCTGGCCGCGGCGGCTACGGATCCGCTCGGCGAAGGTGGCCAGGTCGGCGGCGAGCGCGTCCGGGCCGAGCTTCGCCACCCCGGGCACCGCCGCCGGGTCGGTGACCAGGTAAGCGGCCAACTTCTTCTGGGTGCCCGCCTCGGTCAGGTCGAAGCCGGAGCCGTCGTCGAGCCGGACCCGCAGGGCGATCGGCCCCTTGCCGGGGCGCAACGGCCCACCGGAGGGGAACGACTCCCGGTAGTGCAGCCAGCCCGCCCGGGCCAGGTGCACCACCAGGTGCAGGTCGTCGCCGAACACCACGTCCAGGAACTTGCCGTGTCGCCGGGCGTCGGTCACCGTACGGCCCGACACGGCGGCCGGCGCCGGCTCGTACGTCTTCAGGGCGCTGATCGCGGCGACCTCGACCCGGTCGACGCGCCGCCCCACTGCGCGCTCCCGCAGGTAGCCGGCGAGCGCTTCCACCTCGGGAAGTTCAGGCATCAGCCAACGGTAGCCTTCTTTCCCGTGAGAATCGTGGTGGCGCACAACCGGTACCGGGAAGCCCAACCCTCCGGCGAGAACACGATCGTCGACGCGGAGATCGCCCAGCTCACGGCGGCCGGGGTCGAGGTGCTGCCGTTCCTGCGCAGCTCCGACGAGATCCCGACCATGCCGAAGTCGGCCAAGGCGCTGCTGCCGGTCTCCCCGATCTACGCACCCCGGGCCCAGCAGGAGCTGAGCCGGCTGATCACCGAGCACCGGCCGGACGTGCTGCACCTGCACAACCCGTACCCGCTGCTCTCGCCCTGGGTGGTGCGGACCGCGCACAAGCACGGCGTGCCGGTGGTGCAGACGGTGCACAACTACCGGCAGGTCTGCTCCTCCGGGCTGTACTTCCGGGACGGCATGATCTGCCAGGACTGCCGGGGCCGGGCGCTCGGCGTGCCGGCGATCGTGCACCGCTGCTACCGGGGTTCGCGGGCCCAGAGCGCGCTGATGGCCACCACGCTGGCGGTGCACCGGGGCACCTGGAAGTCGGTGGACCGGTTCGTCGCGCTCACCTCGGCGGTTGCCGACCACCTGCGCGACTACGGTGTCCCGGCGGACCGGATCGTGGTGAAGCCGAACGGCATCCCCGACCCGGGGGCACCCGCGCCGCTCGGCGACGGCTTCCTGTACATGGCCCGGCTCTCCCCGGAGAAGGGGCTGGGCCTGCTGCTGGACGCCTGGCGGCGACACCCGGACGGCTCGCTCGGCCCGCTGCGCATCGCCGGTGACGGCGAGCTGCGCCCGCTGGCCGAGGCCGCCGCCGCCGAGCGCGCCGATGTCACCTACCTCGGCCCGCTGGACCGTGCCGGGGTGCGCGCGGCGATCGAGGCCAGCGCGGTGATCATCGCTGCGTCCACCTGGCACGACGTGTTGCCCACGGTGATCATCGAGGCGCTGGCGAGCGGACGTCCGGTGCTCGGCACCGCCCTCGGCGGCATCCCGTACCTGCTCGGCGCGGACGGCCCGCGCGAACCCGCCGGCACCGGCCCGGCCGCCGTCGCCACCGCCGTGCCGGGGGAGGGCCGCGTCGCGCTGCCCGCCGGGGTGCAGGCGGGCGAGGCGGGCTGGGTGGTGGCCCCGGAGCCGGCCGCGATGGCCGCCGCGCTGCCGGTGGCGCGGGCGGGCGCGGCGCGGCTCGCCCCGGCGGCCCGGGCCCGCTACGAGCGCACCTTCCACCCCGACGTGGTCACGCGGCAGCTCATCGACGTGTACGCCTCTCTCGGTTGACCGCTCAGCGGAGCCGGCGGTGCGCTGGGCCGGCGGGCGGGGCGTGCGCGTCTACGTGGTGCGTGAGCGCGGCGGTCCGGACTTCCCGGAGGGCATCGATCTCGGCCTGATCCGCGGCGTCGTGCAGAACCTCGACGGGTACGTGCACGCTGCGCTCGCCTACCTGCGGGCCTCGCTGCTGGCGGACCCGGGGCTCTTCGGGCTGAGCGTGGACCACGTAACGGCGTACGAGGGGTTGGAGCCGCACGGTCTGCCGCTGTCGGAGCCGGAACTGACGTTCCGCACCGGCGACGAGTGGGATCTGCGGTTCGCGGAGGACAGCATGCCGATCTGCGACCCGTACGGGATCATCGTCACGTTCGACCGGGACCGGCCGGTGCGGGTGGAGGACCTCAGCGAGGCCGAGGACGCCTAGCCAGGGCGTGTGTCGAGGCGGGAGACGCACGGCCACGTCTCCGGCGGCAGGCAAGCACGTCCCTGGTTGGCCCGGGGGGCCGTGGCCGGGGCGGAGCTGTGGGCGAGGCGGTCGATGCCGTGGGCTGCGCCTATGGAGCTGAGTCGTTTACGTCATCATCGCCGGTCGGGCCACCGCCGTCGCGTTACCCACCGCCCCGTCGGGTCGTCGCTTGCGATCGCCGATCGCGGCGGGCGTGGCTGATGTCGTATCCGACTCAGCTCCACAGGGGCCGGGACGCATACCTGCCGTGGAGCGGCGCCCACGCCAGGACCCCCGAGACCTCCTGATCGAAGCGCTCCCGCCCGACTTCGCAATCGCCCTGCCCTACCCGAAACGAGGCCACACGTCGTGAGCGAGTCTGCGCTGGTAGTGGGATTGTCGGGCTCGGGCTTGGAATGTTCGTCGCCAGATCGACCAGTGCAGGGTGTGCTCTGGTGGTAGGGGTGTGGCGAGGACGAAGGCGTTGAGGAGTCGGCGGATCTCGGCGACGGTCAACGTGATGATCTCCGGGTCGGCGTCGGGCTGCTGGGCAGCCGCCAGCAGCTGTGCTGCTGCCACTCGGCGGTGGGATCCGCTCGGCGAGGTCGTCGACGCGCACGAGGTAGCCGGGGCCGTTGTCGTCCTGGTGGAGCTGCTCCGGGCGTAACTACCGGACCGCAGGCTGGCACGCTCAAAGGTCTTCGGCGGTAGGAAATAGGTCCACCCTGCGCAACATCAGGGGTGCCGCCAGACCCACCCAGCCAGGTGCCGCCCTCAGTGCTCCAACGTCACTTGGCCTCGGCGTTGAGCTGGCTGATCACCGAGCACCGGCCGGACGTGCTGCACCTGCACAACCCGTACCCGCTGCGCTCGCCCTGGGTGTTGCGGACCGCACACACACGGCGGGCTGGTGGTGCAGACGGTGTCTGTCGAGCTGGAAACAACGTTGCCCGGCTTTTCCCCCCCCGGCGCTATATTGATCATGGTTCGGTCCGAAAAGGCCGCTGCCAACCAGCCAGTCCGAGGGGTGGCATGAATGCCTCCGTGCTGGCCAAAAGTCTCGAGGCGCGACCCGTGTCGGCTGTCCCGGCGCGGCCCGTTCATCGAAAGGCAACTGTGTTCAAGAAGAGCCGTAGGGTGGCGACCGGCCTCGCCGCCGCCCTTGTTCTGCTGTCCACGGCCGCACCGGCGCAGGCCGCCGTCCTCAGCGGCTTCACGCTTCGTCCAACTGGTTACGACCTGTGCCTGGCGGTCGCCGGCGCCAGTGTGGCCAATGGCGCCCACGTCATCGTCGCGACCTGCAATGGTGGCGCCGAGCAGCGCTGGGACTGGGACGGATCCGCTCAGCTCGTCAACGCCAAGAGCGGCAAATGCCTCTCGATCGAGGGCGGCAGCATCGCGGCGGGCGCCCACGCCGTCCAGGTGACCTGTGTCTACGGTGCGTTGGAGCAAGGCTGGTCCCAGGAGGGCTACCTGCGTAAGAACCACAAGAGCGGCCTGCGGCTGAGCCGCCTGGACGCCACCCCGGTGAACGGCGGCCACGTTGGGCAGTTGGGCCCCAACTCGGGCCAGTACTGGGGCGTCTACAGCTGATCCTCGACGACACGTACCACCATCGACCGGGCCCGGCGGGAAACCGCGGGCCCGGTCCGTTCGGCTACGACAGTTCGTCGTTCGCTGCCTGCTCTTCCGCTGCGCTGTACGGGAGTGCGGAGCTTCAGGAGCGCTTGGGCATGTCGCGCGTCCGAGTCGTCCAGCTCACCAGCCGACCCGATTTCCGGGAGCCTTTCGACCGGTTGGCGGGCGGTCTGGCTGCTGCCCACGGTGATCATCGAGGCGCTGGCCAGCGGCCGTCCGGTGCTCGGCACCGCCCTCGATGGTATCCCGTACCTCCTCGGCGCGGACGCCCCGCGCGAGCCCGCCGGCACCGGCCCGGCCGCCGTCGCCACGGCCACCCCGGGGCGGGCCACGTCGCCCTGCCGGTCGGGGTGCAGGCCGGCGAGGCGGGCTGGGTGGTGGCCCCCCGGAGCCGGCCGCCATGGCCGCCGCCCTGCCGGTGGCCCGCGCGGGCACGGCGCGGCTCGCCCCGGCCGCCCGGGCCCGCTACGAGCGCACCTTCACCCCGACGTGGTCACCCGCCAGTTGATCGACGTGTACGCGGGCGTCTCGGCTACCGCCCCGCCCCGCTAAGCCACCTCGCTCGCAGGGGCGGCGGTGTCCCGGACGGAGTTGAGGAGCGCGGAGCTTCAGGAGCGCCTGGGCGTGTCGCGCGTCCGGGTCGTTCAGCTCACCAGCCGACCCGATTTCCCGGAGCCCTTCGACCGGTTGGCTGGTGGGGCGGTCTGGCTGGTGGAGGACGTGGAAGCCTGGATCACCGAACATCAGCCGTGGAAGGCCCGGAGAGCGGACGAACCACCGCCGCCGGAGAGTTGAGCGACTAGGAGAGCAGGGCGGACCGGGACCGCCGGTGATCATGAAGTTAGCGGCAGAAAACGCCGGAGCGGATGGCGATAACTTCATGATCACCGAGGCGGGGCGGGCTAGCCTCTCGGCCAGTTCCTGCTCGTCCTCGCTGCGGTGTGGTTCACCGCCGGCCAGCCGAAGTAACGCGGGTCTGGCCCGTGTCGAGGAGAGACCGGCCGGTTGGGGTGAGGACGTGGAGGACGCTTTGCCTGCGGCGGGTGGTGGTGATGAGTCCGGCGGCCCGGAGCACGGTGGCGTGTTCGCTGGCGCTGCTGGCGCTGATGCGGGCGGTGGCGGCAAGTTCACCGGTGGTGCAACCGGGCTGCTGGGCGATGACGTGCAGGACGGTCGCGCGGGTACGGCCCAGCAGCGCGACCATCTGCCGAGGTGCCGCTTCCGACTCCGCTGGCGTCGGCGTGCCGGGAAAGCGCTGCCCGTTGTGGGGGATGGGAAAGCTCAGCCAGGGTTGGGGTTCGGCGTCGCAGTCGACGCTGGGCCTGCCGAAGCCGAACACCGAGGGAATCAGCAGCAGCCCGCGGCCGCTGAGATGCAGCTCGCCGGTGAGCCCGGTATGGATCTCCAGGACGGGCGGGTTCCAGCGGATCTGGGGCGGACACAGATGGCGTAACAGGTGGTCGATCCCGTGGTCGACCAGGTCCCGGGCCCGGGCGGCCCGGTCGGCGGCGACCCAGGCGGTCACCTGGTCCCAGTATGGGGCGATCAGCGTGGTGTGTAGCTGACCGAGGGCATCAGCGAGGCGTTGGAGGGCCTGCGGGTCGTCGTCGAGTCGGCGTGCCCAGCCCGGCACTGGCCGTTCCTCGGCGAAGCGCGTCATCTCCCGGCGGATCAGCGACCGGGGTGTGGACCGGACCTGCTCCAGGCACTCCTGCGCGCCGCCGAGCCGTGCCAGGGACAGGAAGTTCGGCGAGTAGCCACGAGCCGGCGCCAGATCGAGGACCAAGCGGCTTTCGGCCGGCAGACGTGGAACCGCCGGCTCCGTCCAGGGGACATGCCGCATCAACGAGGGCTTCCACAACCCACGGACCACCCGCATGGTCTCCACCAGCGGCGACGGCGACCCCATCAGCCGGGTGCGTCCCAGGTCCTCTGCCGTGAAGTGAATCCGGTAGACCACCCGCGACCCTTCCCATCCAGAACCAGCGCCAACTCTCCTCAAACGCCCATCGATGGTGGCCTTTCGGCTCAGACCGAAGCAAGGTGACAGCCGATACCCGACGGTCTGATGGTGGTTTCAGCAACGACGACCGATTCTCGCTCCAGAGAAGGGAACCCGCCATGGTACGGAGACTCACCAGACTGCTGTCCACAGCCGGACTGGCCAGACACGAGAAGAGAGCCGTGAAACGCATGTCGCTCGTGCTCGTTGCAGTGTTGGGCCTGGTGATCGCCGTCCCCAGCGCGGCAAGCGCACACAGCACCGACGACTGGTTCTACGACACCAACTCCCCCGGCGGCTACGGGTACAAATACTCCGGGGACGCGCGCAGCACTGCTGGCGGCGTATATCAAGAGGTGGACGAATGGACCACCTCCGTCGAATATTCCGCGATCCAGGCGTACGTGGAGGACACCGCCACCGACGGCTACTGCGCGACGATCGAGATCGCCTACACGCACGGCGGATGGCAGAGTGACCACTGGCACTTCCGCACCGTCCCTGTGCTGGACTGCTCCACCAACGGTGCCGGCACGGCCAAGGCGTACTTCTACAGCTCGTATCCGATCGGGAACCTGAACTCCCGAGCCTGCCACGCGAACTCGGCCGGAAAGATCATCCACTGCGAGAAGAACTGGCACACGGTGATGCCCTGAGACAAGGCTGAAGGGGTCTGCGCCCCGAAGCGGCGGGCGTGCGGGCGGTGAGTGCCCCTGACGGACCGATGACCCGGCCCATAGGGACGGGCGCCGGGCACCGGACACGAGCGATGAGGCAGTGAAGTGCCCCGGCTCCCATCTTCGGAGCCGGGGCACGTTTCCTCTTTGAGCGATCAGTCGAAGCTTGGCAGCCGGATGTGACGAGACAGGTCCCGGCGGCTCAGCGGAGCGAGGCGCGGGCCGAGAAGGCGATGCTGGCCAGGAGGAAGCCGCCGTTGACGATCGTGAACGCCACGATCACCCAGAACACCAGGGCCGGGGCGAACGCCAGCACCAGCCCGGCCACGAAGATCACCGCGCCGTAGTCGCGGACCAGCTTCGCCAGCCGGACCGGCAGCGAGGTCGAGGTGACCATGCTGGCCGCGTTCGGGCCGGCCTGCATCACCGAGGTCACCAGGTTCACCATCCAGGTGCCCGCGAAGACGGCGACCAGCCAGGCCGGCGTCTCCGGGCGCTGCGCCACGGCCGTGGCGGACAGGGCGGCCACCAGGGCGATCTGGGCGGCCACGTCGCAGAGCACGTCCACCCGGGCGCCGGCCGCGCTGCCCTGCCCCGTCACCCGGGCGAGTTGCCCGTCGGCGCAGTCCAGCGAGTACGCGACCTGCCAGCCGACCAGCGCGGCCAGGCCGACCACCCAGGCCGGCACGTCCCCGGCGGCGACCGGGCCGGCGAGGGCCACCACGGTCACCGAGGCGGCCAGGCCGAGCACCAGGTTGGCGATGGACAGCGCCGTGGGGCGCAGCCCGAGCCGCTGGGCGACCAGCGCGAAGACCGCGCCCAGCCACTGGCTGATCGACTCACTGAACAGGCCGCCGCCCCGGTTGACCCGGTGGAAGTCGGCTACGGAGGGGCGGGACGGCTCAGCCAAGGTCGCGGAGTGCACCGGCGTAGTCTGCCAGCCGCTCCCGCGTCTCGGAAGGCGACATCGCCAGGTGCTCCAGGATGGTGTACCGGTCCGGCCGGGTCGCCGGGGCGAACTGCACCGCCTCGACGAACTGGTCGTCGTCGAGCGCCACGTCGGCCGGCAGCCGGGGCAGGCCGTGCCGGGCCAGGCAGGCCGACATCTCCCCGAAGCGCCGCCGGTCCCCGCGCAGCCAGGTGCAGAACAGCGCCCCGAGCCCGGCCAGCTCACCGTGCGAGGCGGTGCCGGGGAAGAGGGCGTCGACGGCGTGCATGATCTCGTGACAGCCGCCGCTGGCCGGCCGGCTGGTGCCGCAGACCGCCATCGCCAGCCCGCTGGAGATCAGCGCCTCGGCGAGCACCGTGACGAACGCGTCGTCGGTCATGTCGCCGGGATGGGCGAGGACGGCCTCGGCGCCCATCCGGGCCAGCGAGGCGGCCAGCCCGTCGACGGGCTCCCCCCGGACCTGACGGGCCAGCTCCCAGTCGGCCAGCGCGCTGATGTTGCTCACCACGTCGCCGATGCCCGCCCGGTTGTGCCGCTCCGGGCCGGCCTCCACGAAGTCCAGGTCGACGATGACCGCGATCGGGATGTGCACCCCGTAGGAGCCCTTGATCCCCTCGCTGACGAGGCTGGCCACCGGTGAGGCGATGCCGTCGTTGGCCAGGCTGGTCGCCACCGTCACCATCGGCAGCCCGCGCCGGGTGGACGCGTACTTGGCGACGTCTATCGTCTTGCCGCCGCCGATGCCGACCACGGCGTCGTACGAGCGGGCGCGGAGCTTGCCGCCCAGGTCGTCGGCGGCCTCCAGGGTGCCACCGGCCACGGTGAACACGTCCGCGGAGCGCAGCGACGGCCGGATCAGCTCGGCGATCTGCGCACCCTGGCCCGGGCCGACCACCACCGCCACGTCGCCGCCGGAGGAGATCCGGCCGTCGGCGAGGATCGCGGCGAGGTCGGCCACGGCCCCCCGCCGCACGTCGATGTGCAGCGGGGTGAGCACCGTCCGGGCTAGTAGCGGCACGCGATCTCCCACGCCCGGGCCAGGTCGTCGTGGTTGTCGACCTCGACCCAGGAGACGTCGCCGATCGGCGCCGCCCGCACCTCCCCGCCCCGGTCGGCGAACTCCTGGTAGCCGTCCTCGTAGTAGAGGTTCGGGTCCCGTCGCCAGGTCGTCTCGAGGGCGTCGGCGAGCGCGTCGGCCACCTGCGGCTCGATCAGCGTCGCGCCGATGTACTCCCCGTACGCCTCGCCCGGGTCCATCAGCTTGGTGATCCGGGTGAGCTGACCGGCGGCGTCGAAGGTGGTCTTCATCTCCTCCTCGGCCAGCGGCTTGATGGTGTCCACCGCGAGCAGGATGCCCGGGCCGCGCTCGGCCAGCAGGGTCTTCTCCACGCTCACCGGGTGCACGGTGTCGCCGTTGACCAGCAGGACCCCCCGGGCGAAGTGCTCCCGGGCCAGCCAGAGCGAGTACGCGTTGTTCCACTCCTCGGCCTTGTCGTTGTGCACGAGGCTGAGCCGCACGCCGTGGCGCTTCTCCAGCTCCGCCTGGCGGGAGACGACCGCGTCCGCGGCGTACCCGACGACGACCACCACCTCGGTCAGCCCGACCTCGGCGAGGTTGCGCAGCGCGATGTCCAGGATGGTGGTCTCACCGTCCACCGGCACCAGCGCCTTGGGCAGGGTGTCGGTGTACGGGCGCAGTCGGCGCCCCGCACCGGCCGCGAGCACCATCCCGATCATGCGACCGCCTCCCTCGTACGACTCCGGGTCACCGGTGGAGGATAGCGCCGGGACGGATCACGCCCGCCGTCAACCAGGGGTTCACCCCGGCAGCGCGGCCAGGTCCGCGAGCATGGCCAGCCGCTCCTCGGCGGTCAGCACCGCGTACGGGCCCGCCGCCCGTCGGTCCGTCTCCTGCTCGATGGCCAGCCGCTCCGGGCCGGCCGGCAGCTCGGTGATGCTGAGCGCGGTGTGCCCGGCCGCCGCCCACGCCGCCTCGTGCGCGTCGGCCCGGTGGTAGCGCAGCGTGCCCAGCCGGTTGAGCAGCAGCAGCCCCGGCGGGGCGCCGTCGGGCTCGTGCGGGGGCGCCATCACGGCGAACGCCTCGCCGGCCGAGCCCGGTTCCTCCTCGGCCGCGACCAGCGCGAACGCGAGCAGCCGGCCGAGCGCCTCGACCAGCCGGAGCACCCGGTCGTGGTGCCCGGCCCACAGTTCCTCGGTCACCTCGGCGTGCACCTGGTAGATCTCGGCGAGGAAGGTGTGCCCGCGTTCCGTGGCGGAGAAGCAGCCGTCGGTGCGGCGGTGCAGCATGCCGTAGGCGACCTGCTTGTCCAGCGCCCGCTGGCAGGACCCCGGGTCCCGGTACCGGGTCACTGCGGCGAAGCCTGCCGGGTCGACGGTCCCGCCCGGCGCGGCCAGCCGGGTGCGGAACTCGACCAGGGAGCTGGTGGCCGCCGGCCCGCCGTACCGCTGGCTCAGCTCCTCGCCGCCCCCGTCGTGGCCGGCGAGGATGCCGGCGACGAAGACCCGGTCGACCGCCGGGGCGACCAGCCCGGCGAACCGGTGCGGCGCGAGCTCGACCTCTTCGCTCACAGACCGATCGAGTGCAGGGCCGCGAAGGCGTCCTCGGCGATCCGCCGGATCAGCCCGTCGTTGACGTCGCGGTGCTCGTCCAGCAGGGCGACGTCCTGCTCGGCCAGCCAGCGGTACTCCGTGTGCTTGCCCACCTCCAGCCGGGGGCGGCCCAGGTCGCCGTCGACCCGGACCAGGAAGTCGCTCTCGATCCGGTCCAGCCCGTCGGCGCCGGTCCAGCGGTACTCGCCGACCGGGCCGAGGATGTGCGACACGGTCCAGCCGGTCTCCTCGGTGACCTCCCGGCGCAGCGCGTCCTCGATCTCCTCGCCCGGTTCCAGGTGGCCGCCGACGATGTCCCAGGTGTCGGGGAACAGGACCCGCTGCGGGGACCGTCGCTGGATGAAGATGCGGCCGTCGTCGTCGACGATCAGGGCGCCGGCGCAGCGGAGAGGCTCGGTGGACACCCGTCGACAGTAGCGAGCCGAGGCCCCGTAGGGCGATGCCCGGTGACCAGGGACGCTGCCGGCGGGAACGCCCACGGCCCGGCCCCCGGGCGGGGACCGGGCCGTGGGCTCGGGGTCAGCGGCTCTGCCTGAGCGTCCGCTTGACCGGAATCCGCTTGGTCGGCAGCGGGGTCGGGCTGTCGGGGCCGGTGAAGACCGCCGCGGCCCGCCAGTCGATCGTGTCGACCTGGGGGCCGCTGCGCGTCGTCCAGCCGCCCGTCGGCGCCCCGCCGACCCAGCCGGCCGACGAGAGGTTGCCGGTGCTGCGGCTGACCAGGTAGATGCCGGATCCGGAGACGAACATCCCACCGGCGTCGGCGAAGCCGGTGGCGCCGGCCACGGTGAACCTGTCCGCGCCCACGGTGCCGCTGTCCGGGCTGAACCAGCGCCAGAACAGGCCGCTCTGGCCGGTCAGCGTGTAGTAGAGCCGGCCGTTGGTGTAGAACGCTCCGGTCACGTTCGGAAGCTCCGGGTAGAAGTTCACCGTGTTGCCGGCGTACGTCTGACCCTCCGGCCCGGAGTCGGTCACCACCTTGTCCCACAGCGGGTCGTGGTACGGGTCGACCAGCTTCGGGGTGCCGAAGGCGGCACCGTCGAAGGTGCGCCGCCACAGCGCGCCCTGCACCCCGTAGAAGAGGGTGCCGCCCACCCAGAAGGCACCCCGGACGGCCGACCACGCGGTGCCGTCGGGGCTGGCGACCGGCGCGGAGCTGCTCACCCCGAGGATGCCGTCGTACGCCCGGGTGCGCATCGTGTTCGTCGCGCCGGGCCCGGCGAAGTAGACGTTGCCCGGCAGGGTGGTGGTGGCGGTGGAGTGCGGGGCCGCGCCGCCGGTGAGCGGGAAGAACGCGATCCGCTCCCGGCGGTGCTGGAAGTTGCCGATCCACTCCTGGTCGGAGCCCAGCCACAGGCCCTGCGCGGTGACCAGCAGCTCGGCCACGCCGTAGCCGCGCGGGTGCCGGCCCGGGTTCCAGGCCAGCGGCAGGCCGCTGAGCGGGTCGAGCGCGGCGATGCTGGGCCGGGCGACGGCGCCCGGGTACGCCGAGTTGGTGGCGGAGGTGTTGTTCACCCAGCGGAAGTGGCCGCCGACGTAGACCGCCTGCTCGGTGATGCCGACGGAGAGGAACGTGTCGCCGCCGCTGTAGTTGACCCAGGTCGGCTGGACGGCCGTGCCGGTGGAGGAGGTGTCCCAGCGGGCGACCGCGTCGCAGAGCGTCCCGTTGTACGGGCTGCCGGTGGTGGCGACGACGAAGTACCGGCCGTCCGGCGAGAAGCTGACGTCCCGCACGTAGGAGTCGAACGCCTTGTAGTTGCAGCGCGGCTCGTAGCGGTTGGTGTTCCAGCCCGAGACGGTCGCCGCGCTCGTGCCGAGGGTGAGCCGGACCACCTGGTCGTGCAGCACCCCGTTGGCCTTCTTGAAGTTGCCGATCACCACGAGCTGGGTGCCGTCGGGCGAGACGGCCAGCTTCTCGGCCCCGACGCCCGCGCTAGCGCCGCTCACCCCGTCGTAGTTGTGGTGCTCGGTCAGCGTGGCGGTCAGGTACTCGTCCACCGCGCCGGTGGTGGCGTCGAGCGAGACGAGGCCGCCGCGCGGCTTGGTGGCGGCGGTGGTGAAGATGCCGCCCACCAGCAGCCGGTTGCCGACCTTGGCGATGTCGTTGACCAGGCCGTTGAACGCCAGGTTCGGGAAGCTCGCGACCAGACTGCCGTTGGACAGGTTGACCAGGGCGAGCTTGCGGCGGTTCGTCCCGTTGACGGTGTTGAACTTGCCGGCGAGGTAGACGGTGCCGGCGGTGGGGCCGGCGAGAATGTCCAGCACCTCGTTGTCGACCACCGGGGCGAACGCGGTGTCCACCTGGCCGGTGGCCTTGTCGAAGGCCAGCACGAAATTGCGCGGGATCTTCACGTCCGAGCCGCGGTTCTCCACCCCGGTGAACGAGCCGCCGACGACGACCTTGCTCCCGGCGTCGTGGATGGCGAAGACGGTGCCGTCCACGATGTCCGGTGTGAGGGTGGACGGCACCGCGCCCACCACGGTGGCGTGGCCTGGGGCGGCGGCGGGCGCCGGGCTGGCGACGAGGGCACCGGTGACGGTGAGTGCGGCGGCGGTCAGGACCGCGAGTGGTCGGCGACTGAGTGCCGGATTACGGGCCACGGGCAACTCCGGATGAACGGCGGAGAGAACGATGCGGGCGCCTCCACCCGACCGGCCCGGCCGGTCGGTGATCCTGGTGATCCCCGGCCGGGAGGCGACGACCGGGACACAAGTCTCTGCACCACGATGGCGCATGCGGCGCGCGGCGTCTACCCCGGGGTGCCCGTTCTGTCCGTCCATTCGGTCTATCCGCCCCCCGCCGGCCGGGCCGGTCGTACGCGGAGACGAGGTCACCGGGTACGTGGACCGTGCGCCGGAACCGGCGGGGGCGGCGCGGCGAACCACGGGTCGGCGGTCAGCTCCCGGAACGCGGCCAGCCCCGCCGGGTCCTCGTCGAACGTGCTGTCGTACACGGGCTTCGTGGTCTGCTTCGCGGCGAAGTAGACCACCGCCTTGATCTGCGGGTGCCGCTTGACGTAGTCGTGGGCCTCGCTCAGCCAGGCGGCGCGCTGGCCGGGCCCGCCCGGGTACGTCACCCCGAACTCGCCGATCATCACCGGCCGGGGGTGCTGGGCGGCGAACGGCATGAAGGTGTCCATCTGCTCGGCGAAGCCGTCGAACTCCTTGCCCGGGTACACGTCGGTGCAGAGCCAGTCGACCTGGTCGTCGCCCGGGTAGTACGCGGCGGCGTTGCGCTTCTCGTCGACGAAACCCTGCACGTGCGGGCACCAGACGAAGCCGGCGTTGGTGGCCCCCACCTCGGTGAAGATGCCCCGGATCCGCTTCCAGGCGGCGACGTAGTCCTCCGGGGAGTGCACGCTCTGGGTCAGGTTCGGGCGGTCCATCTCCCACCGCCAGCGCAGCAGCAGCGGCACCCCGAACTGCTTGATCTTCTCGGCCCGCTGCCGGATCAGCTGGTCGTACACCCCGTCCCGGATGGACCGGGTGTCGGCGCCGGACCAGGAGATCATCTGGAGCTTCCCGGCCGCCTGGAACGCGTGCTCGGTGGGGCCGGGGAAGTCGTCCTCCCAGTCGTGGAACATGTGCGCCAGGACGACCTCGCCCCGGGTCTGGTCCGCGAACGCGGTCAGCGCCTCGACCCGGCCCTCCGGGGTCTGCCAATCCGGCTTCACCCAGGCGCCCAGCCAGACACCCTTCTCGGGCAGTTCCGGGCCCCGACCGGTGGTGCGCAGGCCGTCCGCCGCGCCAGGGCTCGTGGCCTGCGCGGTGGCGGTCGGCGCGGCCGGTGGCGGCACGAAGTCCGGAGCCGCCTCGGAGCACGCCGACACGGCCAGCGCCGACCCGAGCAGGAGCACCACCGCCGTCTGGAACCGCTTCATCGTTGCCGCACCTTCCTCGTGCTGAGGCCACCGGCGCGCCGGTGGTGGACGTTTCGTGGACGGGCCCGTGGCAGGGACCTCAGCGCCGCCGGCCCCGGCGCAGCGCCCGCAGCGCGTCGAGCTGGAGCACCCGGCGCAGCCGCCACATCCCGGCGGCGTACCCGGCGGCGCCGAGCACGGCCAACACCGCCAGCGTGACCGGCCCGGCGTCGGCCACGGTGCGGGCCAGCAGCGCCGGCACGCCGAAGCAGGCCACCGCCAGCCCGGCGGCGGCGAGCGTGCCCCGGCCGAACGGGTGCAGCCGGTACGCGTGGTGCAACTGGAGCAGCGGCACCAGGTTGGTGATCAGGATGGACGCCGACCAGGCGACCGCCGCACCCATGATGCCGAAGCGCGGGATGAGCAGCACGTTGAGCACCACGTTGACCACCGTGCCGGCCAGCGCGTTGTAGAACGTCCAGGACGTCCGGCCGGCCATGTTGAGCACCGTGTCGACCATGCCGCAGCCGGTGGCCACCAGCATGGTCAGCGCCAGGAACACGGTCACCCGCCGGCCGGCGGCGTACCCGTCGCCGAACAGGTGCAGCATCGGCTCGGCGAAGATCGCGAAGAGCAGGTACGCCGGCCAGGCCAGCAGCACCAGCCACCCGGTGGCGGCCTGGTAGAGCCGGCCGGCGGCGGCCCGGTCGTCGCGGACCAGGTGCTCGGCCAGCCGGTGCTGCACGGCGGTGGACAGCGCCTGCCCGGAGAGCTGCCCGAGGGCCAGGAACCGGGTGGCCGCCGTGTAGAGCGCCGCCTCCGACAGCCCGCGCAGCGCGCCGAGCAGCACGATGTCGAGCCGCTGCACCGCCATCTGGGCCAGCCCGCTCAGCGCCCGGGGGCCGCTGTAGCGCCAGTACGGCCAGAACTCGTCGCGCAGCGACACCGGCGGGGCCTGCGCGCCCCGCTCGGCCCGCCGGACCAGCCGGGCCAGCCATACGGTGCCGAGCAGCGCGGCGGGCAGGTAGGGCAGCGCCCAGGCCAGCGGCAGGGCGGTGGTGGCGGAGAGCCCGAACAGGGCGGCCAGGCCCACCCCGAGCAGTTGCAGCCCGGTCCGGCCGAGCCGCTCGACCAGTAGCAGCGGGCGCATCTTGCCGAACCCCCGGCAGGCGGCCAACGCGAAGTCGCAGAGCGCGGCCACCGGCACGAAGACCAGCAGCACCCGCAGGGCCCGCACCGCCCCGGGCGCCGGCTCGTCGAAGGTCAGCGCCACGATCCGCGGGGCGGCCCACCAGCCGGCCAGCGCGATCAGCGTGCCGAACAGCACCACCGGCAGCAGCCCGACCAGCACCGACGCGCGGATGCGCTCCGGCTGGCCGAGGGTGCGGTAGCGGCTGAGGAAGTAGACCGAGCCGACGCCGGTGCCCAGCCGGGCCGCCGCGTACGCGATCATGAAGGCGCTGGTGGCGGCGAAGAAGAGGCCCGCGTCCGCCATGGACCAGGCCCGGGTGACGACGATGTTCAGGCCGAATCCGGCGACCGCCGCGACCGCCACCCCGAGCAGGTTCGCGACCCCGTGCCGGGCTGCCCCGCCCAGCTCGCCGGCCGGGGACCGGGCCGGCGTTACCGTCGCCACGACGGCACGCGTCCCCACCAGGTGCTCAACCGCTCGTCGTACGGGGCGAAGTGCTCCTCCAGCCGGGCCCGCAGCGCCGGGTCCATGGGCGAGCGGGACCGGGCGTTGTGCTTGCCGAACGAGATCTCCGCCCAGCGCGGCAGGCCGAGGAAGTCGCAGACCGCGTCGAACGCCGGCCGGGGGTCGGCGAAGAAGTCGTCCGCGTCGACCACGTGCAGCCGGTCCCGGCCGAAGATCGACTCCAGTCGTTCGAGCTGCTCGACGTAGCGACCCCGGGTCAGGTAGGCGTTGTGCTGGTAGTGGTGGCTGTGCGCGGTCGGGTCGGCGAGCAGCCGCTCCCGCTCCCCGGCGATCCGCTCCTCCTCCAGCTCCAGGGCCCGCTCGAAGCCCTCCGGCTCGAAGCCCCGGGCCGCCTCGTGCGAGTGCGCCGAGTACGCCCGCTCCACCGGGTCGCGCAGCAGCACCAGCAGCCGCACATCCGGCAGGTCCCGCGCGATCCGCTCGCCGGCCAGCGGGTGGAACATGTAGTACGGGCTCGACTCGCCGGTCACCCCGCGCACCCCGGCCCGCTCCCGGACCGCCTCGGCCCGGCGCACCGTCGGGAAGTGCCCCAGGTACCAGTCCATCCCCCGGTCGTAGCCGGTGTCGAAGTAGTGCACGCCCTTGTGGTAGACCGCCGGCAGCACCGCCGGGTGCTGCGAGAGGGTCTTGAACAGCGACGTCGTGCCGCACCGCTGGGCGCCCACGATGAGGAAGTCGGGGGCGAGCCGCGACCCGGCGGTCCACCGGCCGTACGTCCGGCTCACCGACCGCACCGCGCGCCGCGCCTGTGCCTTGACCAGCGTCACTTCGCCACTCCTCCCGCACCAGGCCGACCGGCCAGGTGATCCTCCACCGCCGGCAACAGCCAGTCGGCCACGTGTCCCAGCCGGGCGCCCGCCTCGGCCTGCCGGTCGCGCAGGTACCGCGCCGCCAGCTCGACCAGGTAGAGCACCGCCACCAGGTCGGCCGCCCGGGCCGGCTGCCCGAACTCCGTCAGCGTCCCGGCCGCGTCGACGATGAGCCGCCCGGCCGCCGCGCGCGGCTCCACGCCGGCCCGGGTGATCGCCGTCTGCACCCGACGGTGCAGGGCGTCGAAGCCGACCGGCACGTCGTCGGCGAACCGCTCCCAGTCCCAGACCAGCACCCGGCCGTCGGCCAGGGCCGCGCTGTTGCCGCCGTTCCAGTCGCCGTGCCAGGCACCGAGGTCGAGCACCGGGTCGGCCCGCCGGACCTCGGCCAGCACGGCGCGCAGCCGGGCCGCCTCCGGCCGGTCGCCGAGCGCCGCCAGTTCGTCGGCGAGCCGCCGGGCGTGGGGGCTGTCGGCGTACGACCGGCGGTCGATGCCGGCGCAGCGGCTCACCGCGACCATGGCGGCCCGCTCGGCCTCGGCGGCCCGCGCGGGGGCGGCCCGGGGCAGCCCCACCGGCAGGGCGCTCTGCACCAGCAGGGCGTGCCCGCCCCAGGCGCCGTGGTGCAGCACCTCGGCCACTCCGATCCCGGGCAGGTCGAGCGTCGCCAGCCGGCCCAGCGCCGCCGCCTCGGCCGCTACCAGCGCCCGGGTGAGCGGGTCGACGCCGAGCTTGGCGTACCCGATCGGGGTGCCGGCGGCGTCGAGGAGCTGAACGACCGGCTTGCGGTTGGCCCGGGCCGGGCCGATGTGGATGCTCAGCAGCGCCGGGCGGCCCAGCACGGCGGCGAGGTGCGCGTCGAGCCCGTCGGCGGCGGCGTCGACCACCAGTCGGTCCCGGAACGCGAGCCGGCCCAGCCCGGTGCGGAACGCCGTCGCCAGCACGGCGCGGCGCAGCCGGGCCTTCGCCCCCTGCGCCTCGGTGGAGTGCCGGACCGCGCCCGCCGCCGCCCGTCGGGAGCCGGCCGGGACCAGCAGCCGGGGTCGCGCGGCCGACGGCACCACCGCGAACCCGGCCCGGCCGCCGCGCCGCAGCGCCGGCTGGGCCGGTTCCGGCCAGACCACGCCGGCCAGCTCGGGCAGGTACGTGCCGCGCGCGTCCGCGCCCGGGGGTGGGATGAGCATCAGCGGGACCACCGTTCCGGCCCCGCGCGCGGGGCCGTCGTCTCCGGTGCGGCGAACCGGGCCTCGCGGCGCAGTTCGCGCAGGTGCAGGTCGTTGCGGGCGAGCAGCGCCACGCTGATCAGCCCGTACGCCAGGGTGGTGTTCAGCGAGCCGTAGAGGAACTGGAAGAACAGCATCAGGATCAGCACCAGGCTGCCGGCGATGCCGATCGGGGTGTGGTCGTGCCGGAACCGCCACAGGCACCAGAGGAAGAACGCGCTGTAGCAGAACGCGCCCACCCACCCCTGGCCGACCAGCAGGTTCCACACCTGGCCGTTGCTGCCCAGCTCCCGGTTGCCGCACTGCTTGCAGTCGGCCGACTTGCCGATCGCGATGGACCGGTTGCTGCCGATCAGCGCCCGGTTGCCGCCGTAGCCGAGCACCGGCGAGTGGTTCGCCGCCTCCACCGCCCCGTTGGACAGGGTGGCCCGGATGTCGTCGCTGTGCCCGTTCGCCATCCGCTCGTTGAGCAGGGTGCCCAGCGGCGAGGCGAGCACCGCCACCCCGACCAGGCCGGTGGCCAGCGCCAGCCCGACCAGGACGACGATCCGGCCGCGCAGCGCCATCCGCACCGCGACGTACACCGCGCCGACCACCAGGCCGATCCACAGCCCCCGGTTGAGCGAGTAGACGATCGGGAAGATGGCGGCGGCCACCACCAGGTACCCGGTGAGCTTGCGCGGCCCCCGGCCGAGGACCACCCAGCCGACGATGAACCAGATCAGCAGGATGGCCATGTTCTCGCCCCAGGTGTTGGTGTACTCGAAGGGGGCGGCCGGGCGGGGCGAACTGGCTTCCCCGGCGAGCACCTCCTGCACCTGGGCGACCTCGACGTGCATCAGCCGGTTGACGAACGGTTCCTTGGCGATGGCGGCGGGGAGGATGTAGTTCAGCGGCGCGACGAACTTGAGCTGGGGAAACAGCGCGCCGACATACCCGCCGACGACGGTGATCACGGCCATGAAGCCGAACAGCTTCACCAGCCGCTTACGCGGCAGCTCGCGCTCGCTGAGGTTGAGCACGTACAGCATCGTCACGGTCAGCGCGGTGTAGTTCATCACCCGGATGCCCCAGCCGATGTACCGGCCGAACCCGTTCGGGGTGAGCGTGTTGGGCGCGGTGATGTCGAGCATCAGCCCGGACAGCACCACCCAGGCCAGCAGGATCAGCCAGATCCCGAAGCCCGGCGGCACCTTCACGGTGCCGCGCCGGTAGAGCTGGAAGGCCATCGGGACGGCCAGGATGGCGAAGATGAACGAGGGTAGGCCGAGCGCCCACCACAGCGGGTACAGCACGAAGAGGGCGGTCACCGGCCAGGCGACGGGCAGCCGCAGCGACCAGCGGCGGGTCGCGCCGGGCGGCGGGCTCTGCGGCGGGTCGGCCGGATGGCGGCCCGCCGGTGCCGGCTCCGGCCCGGGAACGGACCGCAGCGGGGCGGCCGTGGTCATGTCACGCTGACCTTGGCGGTCTTCGGGGCGTAGATCACCCAGGCCGGGCCGGGCTGCGGGCGGACCTGGTAGCCGGCCGCGTCGGTGACGTTGCAGACCAGCTTCTGGCCGGGCTTGCTCCACTGCGCCCTCGCGCTGGACGGCCCGGACACCACCACCGCGGCCCCGGACCCGTACACGTTCGCTCCCGGCAGTGAGCGGGGACTGGGCTTGCGGACGTCGATGGTGCGGTACTCCATCGTCAGCACGACCACCGCGGCGACGCTCACCGTGGCCTTGCCGACCCGGCCGCGCCACAACGAGCTGGCCGCGTCGTACGCCCAGGTCTGGGCGGGATGGCCGGGCGCGGTGACGGTCAGCTTGCCGGCGGGGGTCACGCCCTGGCTGGCCAGCGGGGCCCCCGGGGTGGCGTGGTCGAAGACCTGGGTCGGCGCGGCGCCGCCCTTCGGGGCCGCCTGCCGCAGCGCGGCGACGGACGCCTGGCCGGACGGGAACGCGGCCGAGCGTTGCGCCGGGGTCACCCCCGGCAGTTCCGCCGCCTCGAACTGGCGGAGGAACCCGGTGGGCCCGCCGGCGTAGCCGACGAACGGGTGCAGCACGCCGACCGTACGGATGTCCACCGGCCGGATCTCGGCGACCGGGCCCACCCGGGCGGCGTCGCGGGACTGGTAGACCGCAGTCAGGTGCAGGCTCTCCGACTCGGCGAACTCCTGGTAGACCAGGTCGGCCTCGGCCAGTCCGGCCGGGCTGGTGCCGGCGGTCACCCGCAGCGGCACCACCACGGCCTGCCGGGCGGCCGTCGCCGCCGCGACCGGCTTCCCGGACAGCGGCGCGGCCGGCAGGCTCGGGGTGGGGCTGGGCCGGGGCGCAGGGGAGCCCGGGTCCACCACGTTCGCCGCGCCGGGCGCCTGCTCCTCGGCGCAGCCGGCGCCGAGCGCGGCGACGAGCACGGCCGCGAGCGTCGTGCCCAGCGCCCGCCGGCGGTTCACTCCCGGTCCTCAAGCGGGTTGAAGGCCATGGTGTACCGGTCGGGGTCTGGGCCGTCGGCGTCCCGGGCGGAGCGGTAGACGGTGGACTTGCCGGCCGGCTTCTGCTGGGCTGCCGGCTTCGGCGACCCGGGCGACCCGGGCGGCGGGGGCGGCGGGGGCTGCACCGGCGGCGGCTTGGCCACCCCGGTCCGGGCGGGGGCCGGCTTGGCGGCGGTGTCCCGGGCGCCGGCGCCGGCGCGGGGCAGGATCATCGTGGTCTCGATGTTGGGCATGCCCGGCTGGGGCCGCCCGGCGGGCGTCGGCCGCGGGCGGGGCGACGGCGGGCCCAGCCGGCGGGCCGGCGGGATGGGCGGGGTGGGCTGGACCGCCGGGCCCCGGTCGGCCAGCCGGGGGGCCAGCACCGCGCCGAGGACCGGCGCGTCGACCTGCTCGAACTGCCGCATCGCGGCGGTGATCTCGCTGCTGCGGGTCTGCCCGCCCTCGACCACCAGGATCACGCCGTCCACGTGCCGGGCCAGTGCCTGCGCCTCCACCGCAGCCGTCGGCTGGGCCGTCTCGATCAGCACGTGGTCGAAGCGGGCGGCCAACTCGGCGAGGATCTCCAGCATGGTGGCGACCGGCAGCTCCACCTCGGTGTCGAGGTTGCCCGGGAGCAGCACCCGGAGCTGGTTCAGGCCGGGGGCCGGGGTCAGCGCGGTGAGCGCCGAGACGTCGTGGCGCAGCACGTCGGCGAGGGTGTGCCGGGGCCGGACCCCGCCGAGCATCCCGCCCAGCGGGGAGTCCGGCTTGGTGGTGACCACCGCGACCTGGGCCCCGGTGCGGGCGTACGCCGCGGCGAGGTTGCCGACGACGAAGCCGGCGGCCGGGCCGGGGGAGGTGTCGGTGAGCAGCAGCAGACGGCCCCGCCCGGGCTGCGGCTCGGGCATGGTGGACAACAGCACGTTGCGCAGCCGGCCGAGTTCCCGGGAGACCTCGTGCGCCGCCGGCAGGACGGTCAGCCCGGTCGACCGGGCGGGCAGCTCCAGCAGCATCGGCAGGCCGAGCCGGTCGGCCACGTCCCGGCCGCGCCGGACCCGGGTGTCCAGCCGGTCCAGCACCAGGGCGACCACGATGCCGAAGAGCAGCCCGGCGCCGAGACCGCTGGCCAGGTTGAGGGTGGTGTTCGGGGAGCTGGGCTTCCGGGGCAGCGCCGCGTCGGAGATGATCTCGCCGGGGTCGAGCGCGGTGCTCAGCAGCGGGCTCAGCCGGCTGTTGAGGCTGGCGAGCTGGTTGGTCAGCACGTTCCGGTCGGCCTCGGCGCGGGCCCGCTCGACCGAGTTGGACGGGGTCCCGGCGATCTTTCCGGCGACTGCGGCGAGCTGCTTGTTGGTCTCGGCGATCTGCTGCTTGAGCGCGGTCGTCTCGTTCTCCAGCGACCGGGTGGCGGTGGCCAGCCGCAGGTCCAGGTACGCCTGGGCGAAGGAGTGCGAACCGGCCTGCGCCGCCGCGGGGCTCTGCGCCTCGTACACGATCTGGAGCACCTGGCTGTTCGGCGGCACGGTGACCGACAGCGAGCGGACCAGGTCCTCCGGCGGGATGGTCGTCTTCAGCAGGGCCCGGGCCCGCTCGGCCACCACCAGGGAGCGGACCACCTGGGCCTCGGTGTCCAGGTTGACCTTGGCGCCCTGGTTGGCGTCCGGGCCGACCTGGCGGACCAGCAGCGACGTGGTCGACACGTACGTGCGGGTCTGCACCTGGCTGACCAGCATGCCGGCGCCCGCGCCCAGCAGCGCGGCCACCACGAGGATCCACCACCGGCGGCGCAGCCACTCAAGGTAGGTCATCAGCGTGGGGCCGTCTGAGTCGCGCAGATCGGTGTGGTGAGGCGAGGGCATCGGGCTGTGTCGCTTCCTTTGGACCGGGACCGGCCAGTCGGCCGTGGCGGGCGGCACCACGGCGGAACCCTGAGTCTCCCTGATCCGGGCGACGAGGGGAAGCCGACGAAGGTGCGCTTCTCACCCGGCGGGGCGCGGGGGCAGGATGGGTGGGTGCGGTTTTGCTACCACATCCAGAGCCACCGGTCGCCCGAGCAGATGAACCGGCTGGTCCACGCCGTGAAGCGGTACAGCCCAGACAGCGTGGTGCACATCAGCCACGACGTCAACGGCCCCCCGCTGGACCTCGCCGAGCTGCGCTCGCTGCCCGACGTCGTCGTGCAGACGCACGAGGGCGGCTACGGTGACTTCAGTCATGTCGACCGCTACATGGCCGCGGTGGACTGGCTGAACGACGAGGGGGTGCGGGTCGACTGGCTGGCGAACATCACCGGCCAGGACTACCCCCTGCGGCCGCTCGGCGAGTGCGAGGCGGAGCTGGTCGGCTCGGGCGCGGACGGGTTCATGGAGTACTGGGACGCGTTCGGCCCGGACAGCCACTGGCCGAGCCGCCGGGTCCGGTCCCGCTACCACTTCCAGCACCGCCGGCTGCTCCCGCTCACCCCCCGGGGCAAGAAGCTGCTCCGCCCGCTCCAGGCGGTCAACCGGGTGCAGCCGCTGGTCCGGGTGCACGTGTCGTACGGGCTGGCGGTGGGCCGCCGGGCCCGTACCCCGTTCGGGCCCGACCTGCGCCTGCACGGCGGGTCGGCGTTCACCTCGCTGAGCTGGCCTGTGGTGGCGTACCTGCGGGAGTACTTCGACCGGCGGCCGGACGTGGTGTCGTACTTCCGACGCTGCCTCTCCCCGGTGGAGGCCGTCTTCCAGACCATCGTGTGCAGCTCCGGGCGGTTCGACCTGGTGCCGGACTGCAAGCGGTACTTCGACTTCCGGGGCAGCACCTTCAACCACCCGAAGTCGCTGACCGCCGAGGACCTGCCCAGGGCGCTGGCCAGCGGGGCGCACTTCGCCCGCAAGTTCGACTACGAGCGCGCCCCGGAGCTGCTGGAAACCCTGGACGCCCACCTGGCCGCCGCCGCCCGCTCCTGAGCGGCGCGGCGGACCGGTCAGCGGTAGCCGTAGCGGCGGCGCAGCGGCCAGGTCAGTGCGCCGACCAGCCGGCGGTGACCCGGGGCGTACTCCCGGCGCCACCTCTCGTCCAGCGCCAGGGTGATCGAGCCGCTGCGCATCCGGATCCGGCCGCCGGCGACCGCGTGTGATCCGGCCTGCTCGAACTCGTTGTCCCGTAGGAACTCCAGCGGGTCCACGACGCCGGTCACGTCGGCGGTGAGCGCGGCGATCCGGCCCAGCTCGGCGCGCGGGTCGCGGACCAGGTCCTCGTACCGGACCGTGACCCGGGGGACGCCGCGGCGGGCCAGCGCGGCCACCATCGCGTTGACGGTGACCCAGCGCCGGGCGGTCAGCCGGGCCGAGCGCTGGTTCATCCGACCCTTGGTGGAGGTGCCCTCGGGCAGCTCGACGACCTGGCTCCAGGAGTACGCCACCCCGCGCGGGTCGCGCAGCACGTGCACCAGCCGCAGGTCGATCTGCGGGGCCCGGGCCAGGATGTACGCCAGCGAGGGGCGCTTGGTCGAGTCCACCACCACCTTCGCCCCGGACACCTCGGCCACCGCCCGGTAGAGCTTCGCGAGCAACTCCGTGTAGCGGTCGAGGTCGCGCCGGAACGCCGGGGACATCCGGGGGCCCACGATCAGCGGCAGCCGGCCGGTCGCGTCGACCCGGCGTTGCAGCGCCAGCACCTCGGCTACGTCGACCCGGGACCACCCGCCGTACGCCCGCTGGCCGACCTCGCCCCAGAACGGGCAGGCGTCGAAGTGCTCCCCGCAGGCGCAGCGGAAGTTCCGCTCGACGCCGGACTGCCACAGGTAGAACAGCTCGCCGACGTCGCAGTGCCCGACGAACTGGCCGAGCATCAGGTCGAGCAGGGTCGAGCCGCTGCGCGGCATCCCGCAGACGTAGAGGACGGTGACCGGGTCGGGGACCGCCCGGGTGCCGCTGCCCTGCGCCGCCTCGGCCGTGTCGGTCATCCGCGATCCTCTCGCCCCGGTGGATGTCAGCGGCAGTCTAGGCACGGGACGGCGGAGTGAGGCATTGGCGGAAGGGCCGCAGCCAACCATCCGACAGGTCCGATGGTGGTGGAAGCCACTTATGTTCTCTGTGGGGTGGCCGATACATTGTGGCGGCGCCGCGCCGTCCGGTCGACCGCCCTCGTCGGGCGCGTCCCGGGGCGCGGCCGGGCCGTGGGAGGCGGGTGGCGTGGAGTCTGGTGAAGTCATGCTCGTCGGATCCAGCGGCGGGCACCTCGCGCAGTTGGTGGCGCTGCAACCGTGGTACCGCGACCGGTCCCGTTCCTGGGTCACGTTCGACACCCCGGACGCCCGGTCGCTGCTCGACGGCGAGGACGTGGTCTGGGCGCACCACCCGACCACCCGCAACGTGCGGAACCTGGCCCGCAACATGTGGCTCGCCGTCCGGGTGTTCCGCGGTCGGGACGTCGCGGCGGTGGTCACCACCGGAGCCGGCGTCGCCGTGCCGTTCGTGGTGGTGGCCCGGCTGCGCCGCATCCCCACCGTCTACATCGAGGTGTACGACCGGATCGACACCCCGACGCTGTCGGCCCGGCTGTGCCGGCCGTTCCTCTCCGCGATGCTCGTGCAGTGGGAGGAACAGCGCCGGCTCTACCCGAAGGCGACCGTGGTGGGAAACCTGCTGTGAGCCTGCCGGTCCCCCGCCAGCGCACCAACTCACCATTCCGGCGTACCGTGCTGGCCATGGTCGGCACCGACGTGCACCGGTTCGACCGGCTGGTCGAGTGGCTGGAGCGCTGGCACGCCGGCCGCGACGGCCTCGCCCCCGAGGTCCGTCTCGTCGTCCAGCACGGGCGCAGCCGCGCGCCCCGGCTGCCCGACGCGGCCCCGTTCCTGGCCCACGACGAGCTCCAGCGGGCGATGACCGAGGCCGACCTGGTGGTCTGCCACGGCGGGCCGGCCACCATCACCGAGGCGCGCCGGCACGGGCACCTGCCGATCGTGGTGCCCCGGGACCCGACCCGGGACGAGCACGTCGACGACCACCAGCAGCTCTTCGCCCGCCGGCTCGGCGCGGCCGGGATGGTCCGGCTGGTCGAGTCCGAGGCCGACCTGGTCGCGGCCCTGGACCGGGGGGTGGCCGACCCGCGGGTGTACGCGCTGTCGGCCGACCCGGGCCGGCCCGACTCCCGGGTCGCCGCCGCCACGGCGGTGGGCCGGATCGTCGAGGACCTGGTCCGGACCAGCCGGGAGCCGGGTCGGCGCAGGTGGTGGCGGTGAGCGCCCGGGTGCTGTTCGTCGGCGGCCTCGGCCGCAGCGGCTCCACGCTGCTGGAGCTGATCCTCGCCCAGCACCCCGACGTCTGCGCCGTCGGCGAGGTCGTCCACCTGTGGGAGCGGGCCCTCGGCGGCGACGAGCGGTGCGGCTGCGGGGAGCGGTTCACCGCCTGCGACTTCTGGCAGCGGGTCGGCGAGCACGCGTTCGGCGGCTGGTCGGCCGTCGACCGTGCCGACGTGCTCGCGCTCAAGGCCACCGTCGACCGGACCCGGCACATCCCCCGGCTGGCCAGGGGCGACCTGCCCGCCGCCGAGCTGGCGCAGGTGCGCCGCTACGCCGACCTCTACACCCGGATCTACGCCGCCGCGATGGCGGTGACCGGGGCACAGCTCGTGGTGGACTCCAGCAAGCACGCCTCGACGGCGTTCGCGCTGCGCTGGGCCGACGACCTCGACCTGCGGGTGCTGCACCTGGTCCGGGACAGCCGGGCGGTGGCGTACTCGTGGGCGAAGCAGGTGCGCCGGCCCGAGGTGGTGGACGCCGAGGCGTACATGCCGACCTTCTCGCCGTTCACGGTGAGCAAGCTGTGGACGGCGCAGAACGCCGCGTTCCACCTGCTCGCCACGCGGGCGCCGGTGGTCCGGCTGCGCTACGAGGACTTCACCGCCGACCCGCGCGGCACCGTCGCCCGGGTCCGCCGCTTCGCCGGCCTGGCGGACACCCCGGAGGCGCTGCGGGTGCTCGACCCGTCGCCCACGCCGCTGGTCAGGGCGCACAGCATCGCCGGCAACCCGCTGCGGTTCAACGCGGGGCCGCTGCGGGTCCGGCAGGACGACGCCTGGCGCACGGCCCTGCCCTCGCGCAGCCGGGCGGTGGTGAGCGCCGCGACGCTGCCGCTGCGGCTGCGGTACGGATACGTCGGCCTCGGCCGCCCGGGCCCCACGGAGGCACCATGACCCAGTCGCTGAACGAGCACCCGTCGGTGACCGCGGTGGTCCCCACCCGGGACCGCCCCGAACTGCTGCGCAAGGCCCTCGACGCGATTCTCGGCCAGGACCACCCGGGCCCGGTCGACGTGGTGGTCGTCTACGACCAGTCCGAGCCGGACCGCTCGCTGGCCGACGATCCCCGGGTGACGGTGCTGGTCAACGAGCGCACCCCGGGCCTGGCCGGTGCCCGCAACACCGGCATCCTGGCCGCCACCGGCGACCTGGTGGCGTTCTGCGACGACGACGACGAGTGGCTGCCCGGCAAGCTCGCCGCCCAGGTGGCCGCCCTGCGCGCCGCCCCCGACGGGGCGTTCGTGAGTTGCGGCATCCGGGTCGACTACGACGGCCGCCCCCCGGTCGACCGGGTGCTCCCGGTGGACCGGGTGCCGCTGGCGGCCCTGCTGCGGGACCGGCACACCGAGCTGCACCCGTCGACGTTCCTGATCCGCCGGGGCGCGCTGCTCGACGGGATCGGGCTGGTCGACGAGGAGATCCCGGGCAGCTACGCGGAGGACTACGAGTTCCTGCTCCGGGCCGCCCGGCACGCCCCGCTGGTGAACGTCGTCGAGCCGTACGTGACGGTGCGCTGGCACAAGCGGTCGTACTTCGCCCAGCGCTGGGAGACCATCGCCACGGCGTTGCAGTGGCTGCTCGGCCGGTACCCGGAGTTCGCCACCGTGCCGGCCGGCGAGGCCCGGGTCAGCGGGCAGATCGCCTTCGCCCAGGCGGCGCTGGGCAACCGGGGCGAGGCGGTCCGCTGGGCCCGACGCACGCTGTCCCGCAACCCCCGGGAGCCGCGCGCGTACCTGGCCCTCGCCGTGGCCAGCCGGGCCGTCGACCCCGACCGCGTCCTGCGTACGCTGCACAGACGCGGCCGGGGGATCTGAGCGTCAGGCGGCGCACCAGGCCCGCCACGCCTCCCGGCTCGGCGCGTCGGTGAGCCGGAAGTCGCCCCCGGCGACCTGGTAGTCGTAGTACGCCACCCACAGCGGGCGCTGACCGTCGAGGTACCGGCTCATGGCCCGGATCCAGGCGGCCCGCCCGGCGCCGCTGTCGCCGGCGATCCGGACGCTGCCGGTCTCGGCGAGCCCCCACGGCTTGCCCAGCGCCTTCGACTTGGCGATCATCGGGGAGAAGACCTGCGCCGGGTCCGTGTACCGGTTGAACTTGCCGCCGCTGTTGTAGCAGTCCCAGCCGAGCACGTCGATCGCGTCGCCGCCAGGCCAGTAGTCCTCGAAGGTGCGGTGCGAGCTCGGGTTGAGCGTCCAGCACATCAGGATCAGCGTGGCCCGCAGCCGGGCGTTGCCGGCCCGGTCGGCGAGGCCGGCGAGCCGCTGCCACGCGGCCCGGTACTGGGCGGCGGTGTACGAGCCCCGGGCGATGTCGTCCTCCGGCTCGTGGAAGTACGACCAGTAGACGTCCAGGTTGCCGGGGACGGAGCGGAACCAGGCGGCGAGCCGGGAGTCGTGCCGGCCGGCGGCCACCTCGCCGGGCGGCGCCTTGAAGGAGACCACCACGGTCCGGTCGGCGACGTCGGCGCGGCTGCCGGACCAGGCCGGCGGCAGGCCGGGGTAGAAGACCCGGACCATGCGCAGCGGACCGTAGCTGCGGTCGGACCGGGCCAGCCCGGCGGCGAAGCTCTCCCCGCCCTGGAGGTGGATGCTCGCCCCCGGGAGGGTGTTCCGGCCGCCCGGGAACGCGCCGGCCGTTGTCCCGTCGCTGGCGCCCGGGCTCGGCGAGACGGACCTCGGGCTGCTGCCGAAGCCCTCGTCGCCGCCCGGCGTCGGCCGGGCGCCGGGGGCGGCCGGGCCGAGGCCCGCGCCCTCGGACCCGGCGTCGGTGACCGTCGGGGCCGGCCCCCCGGGCAGGTCCCCGTTGGTGGCCAGGGCGACCGTGGTGCCCAGCGCGACCGCGCCGGCGGCCAGCGGGAGCAGCAGCCAGCGGCCGAGCCGGCGGCGCGGGCTGTCGGGCTCCGTCGGGGTGGGGGGCGGGGCGGGTGCGGTGGTGGGGCCGGGGCTCATGACCCTCCTCGGGGCGGCGGTGTCGGTGGGGCCGGGCGGGAGCACCACGACCGCGCCCGTCGGGCGGCGGCAGGGCCGCCGGTCAACGGTGACGGTCGATGGCGGCCAGCAGGGGCTCCGCGTGCTCCGGCCGGCAGACCAGCAGGTCGGGCAGGCGCGGGTCGTCCCGGTTGTAGCGCAGCGGCGAGCCGTCGATCCGGGACGCGTGCATGCCGGCGCCGAGGGCGACCGCGACCGGGGCCGCCGAGTCCCACTCGTACTGGCCCCCGGCGTGCACGTACGCGTCGACCTCGCCGGTCACCACCGCGCAGACCTTCACGCCGGCTGAGCCCATCGGCACCGCCCGGGCGCCGATGCCCTCGACCAGCTCGCCCACGAACGCGGGCGGCCGGCTGCGGCTCACCGCGATCCGCAGCGGCCCGGCCACGGCGGGCGCGGCGGGAACGGCGGTGCCGAGGACCAGCGGCCTGCCGTCCGGTGCGGTACGGGCCGGCATGCCGACCGCGCCGGCCACCAGCGCGCCGTCCGGGCCGGCGGAGCGCTGCCAGAGCGCCACGTGCACCGCCCAGTCGTCGCGCCCGGACTCGGAGAACTCGCGGGTGCCGTCGAGCGGGTCGATGATCCACACCCGGTCCGCCTCCAGCCGCGCGGGACGGGCCCCGGCGGTCGGGTCGCCGGCCCAGGCGCGCCGGCTGTCGGCCTGCTCCTCGGAGAGCACCGCGTCGGCGGGCCGCCACCGGGCCAGGGCGGTCGACATCAGGTCGTGGGAGACCTTGTCGCCGGCGTCCTTGAGCGCTGCCGGATCGGCGAAGCCCTGCTCCGCGCGCAGGGCGGTCAGCGCCGCACCGGCCGCGTCGGCCAGCCACTCCGCGAAGGCCTGGTCGTCGAGCCGACCCGTACCGTCCTCGGTCACGTGAACCTCACCACTCCTCGGGTGCCGGTGCCGCCCGTCGGCGCCGCGCGGAGGCCCATCCTTCGGCGGTCGCGGGGATGCGGCCAGGGACCGGTCCGATAATCGACACCTGAGTCTCGCGCACCACCGGCCGCTTCCGCGTCGGCCGTTCCGCCGCCGGTCCGCTGCCCGCATGTTGAACTTGGCGTGTATGCCGGTCGGACCGCCCGGGCCAGGCCCTAGGCTCGTCCGCATGACCGCCGAGCAGCTGATCTCCTTCGCCCGTGGGGCTCCCTCGCTGGACATCGTTGATGTCGAGGGGCTCAAGGCCGCCGCCGTCCGTGCCTTCGACGCCGATCCCGCCGGGGTCACCGCCTACGGCACCTCCGTCGGCTACCCGCCCCTGCGCAGGTGGATCGCCGAGAAGCACGGCGTCGAGGCCGACCAGGTGCTGGTCACCAACGGCTCGCTCCAGGCCGACGCGTTCCTGTTCGACCACCTGGTCCGCCCCGGCGACGCGGTCGTGGTCGAGCGCCCGACGTACGACCGGACGCTGCTCAACCTCCAGCGGATGGGTGGCGAGATCCACGGCGTGACGATCCAGCCGGACGGCCTGGACACCGCCGAGCTGCGCAAGCTGCTGGAGGCCGGGGTCCGCCCGAAGCTCGCGCACGTCATCCCGAACTACCAGAACCCGGCCGGGGTCACCCTGTCGCTGGAGAAGCGGCGGGAGCTGCTCGACCTGGCGGCCGAGTACGGCTTCATCATCTTCGAGGACGACCCGTACGCCGACATCCGGTTCCGGGGCGAGCCGCTGCCGTCGATGCTCTCGCTGGACACCCGGGGCGTGGTGGTGCACGCCTCCAGCTTCACCAAGACGGTCTGCCCGGGGGTGCGGGTCGGCTACCTGATCGGGGCGGCGGACCTGATCGCCGACATCGCGAAGAAGGCGACCAGCCTCTACATCTCGCCCGGCATGGTGTCCGAGGCGATCGTGCACCAGTTCTGCGTCTCCGGCGACATCACCCGCTCGATCGGGACGGTCAGCACCGCGCTGGGCGAGCGGGCCCGGGTGCTCGCCGAGTCGCTGCGCCGGCACCTCCCCGAGGCGCGGTTCGTGGAGCCGGACGGCGGTTACTTCCTCTGGGTGGAGCTGCCGGAGGACGTGCTGGTGGACCGGCTCGCCCCGGCGGCGGCGGAGCGGGGCGTGGCGGTGGTCAAGGGCAGCGACTTCGTGCTCGACGGTGGGCAGCACGCGCTGCGGCTGGCGTTCTCGGCGGTCACCGCGGACCGCATCGACGAGGGTGTTCGTCGCCTCGCGGAGGCGGTGGCGGCCGTCCGAGGCTGATCTTCTGTCAGATTTCTGACAGAAGCGCGATGCCGGCCGGGTCGGGACTCCCGCCCGGCCGGTCCACGGCCCACAATGCTGCGAGCGCCATTCACGTCGACCGGTCGACCTGCCCCGATGCGGGCCTCGACGCCCGACCGGTGGCGCACGCAGCACAACCCCCGCCCCCAAGGGCGCCGGGTGGGCCGTGTCGCCCCCTCACCCCCCTGACGCGGCCCGGCCCACCCGGCGCCGCCCCCATCCCGCGCCCGGGACGCCCACCGGCCACCCGCCGGGGCGGCGGCCGACACCGGCCGGCCCGCGCCGGGCCGGCGTACCCTGCAACCCGCGACGGCATGCGGCTGCCGCGACAGCGTGGGGAGGGGGTCGCCATGTCGGACCGGGCGGAGCGGAGCCGGGCCACGTCGCCGGACGGCGGGCGGGCGATCAAGCCGCGGGCCTGGGCCCCGGTGCGGGCGATGACCCGGATCCTCAACACCGACGGCAGCCAGCGCGTCCCCGAGCCGGCCGGGCCGGGGCGCAGCGCGGTGATGGACTGCGGGCTCTACGTCGACGGCAGGCGGCAGCCCGGTGAGTGGCACTACGCGGAGGCGCTGGCCGCGGCCCGCCGCGAGCGCGGGTTCGTCTGGGTCGGCCTGCACGAGCCCGAGCTGGCCGAGATGTCCGCCATCGCCGACACCTTCGGCCTGCACGAACTGGCCGTCGAGGACGCGGTGAAGGCCCAGCAGCGGCCCAAGCTCGAACGCTTCGGCGAGGTCGCGTTCCTGGTGCTGCGCACCGCCCGGTACTGCGAGCACGACGAGCTGACCGAGAACTCGGAGGTCGTCGAGACCGGGCAGGTGATGCTGTTCATCGGCCCGAACTTCGTGATCAGCGTCCGGCACGGGGACGCCTGCCGGCTCGCCCCGGTCCGCGCCGACTTGGAGGCCAGGCACGAACTGCTGGCGCATGGCCCCTGGGCTGTCGCGTACGCGATCACCGACCGGGTGGTGGACGTCTACCTGGAGGTGGCCGACCGGCTGGAGGACGACCTGGACGTGCTGGAGGCCGACGTCTTCGACCGCCAGGGCAGCGGCCGGATCCAGCGGATCTACCAGATGAAGCGGGAACTGGTCGAGTTCAAGCGGGCGGTGGCGCCGCTGCAACGGCCGCTGATGACCCTCACCGCCCAGGTCAACCGGGAGGTGCCGCAGGAGGTGCGGCGCTACTTCCGGGACGTGCAGGACCACCTCAGCCGCACCGTCGAGCAGGTCAACTCGTACGACGACCTGCTCAACTCGATCCTCCAGGCGCGGCTGGCCCAGGTCACGGTCGACCAGAACAACGACATGCGCAAGATCGCCGCATGGGCCGGCATCGCCGCGGTCTGGACCGCGATCGCCGGCATCTACGGCATGAACTTCGAGATCATGCCCGAGCTGAAAATGACGTACGGCTACCCGGTCGTGCTCGCCCTGATGCTGGTCGTCTCGCTGGCCCTGTACCGCTGGTTCCGCCGCAACGGCTGGCTCTGAGCCCCGTCGCCCGCCGGCGCCGCCCCGCCGCCCCGTCGTTCGCCGACGCCGCTCGTCGCGGCTGCGGGGTCGGCGGACCGGACGGCGCCGGAACGCCCGAGGCGCGGGACGACGGGGGTCGTCGCCGCGCCGCGGGCGAGGGCAGGCGGGGTCAGCGACGGCTGCCGGACCGCGCGGTCTTCTCCTTGCCGAGGGCCGTGGTGAGGTCGTCGGCGGGCCGGCCCGAGACGTCCCGGGCGCCCTCGGCGACCGAGGGCACCTTGTCGTTCGGCTGGATCACCGGCTGGGTGCCCGGGGCGCTGGTGGCGGCGCTGTTGCCGTCGGCCCCGGTCGGCCCGCCGGGCCGGGTGGACGAGTCGGTCGGCTTCGCGCCGTTCGCCGAAGGGGTCTCCACGATCAGGGTGTCCACCTCGTCGCGCGCCGGCTCCACGGTCTGGGCCGGCTCGTACTCGGTCCACTCCTGCTGCTCCCGGCGGCGGCGCAGGGCCATCGCGCCGGCCAGGCCGGCGACGGTGCCGGCGGCCAGCAGGCCGACCATCATCCCGCCCGACGTCTTCTTCTGCTTCCGCCGCGCGGCCTTCAGGTTCTTCGCCCTGGCCTTCTTGCTCAGCGCGGCCTTCCGCCCGGCGGCGGCCTTGCTGCCGGCGATGGCCTTGCCGGCCGCCTCGGCCTGCACGTTGCGCACGGCCAGGGCCAGCGGCGCCAGGGCTGCGGCCGTCGACGCGAGACCGCTCGCCGCCCGGTCCCGCACCACGAGGGCGGTCGGTGCGACGGCGCCCCGGGCCGCCTGGACCCGCGGGCCCACCGTGGCGCCGGCGCCCCTCGCCGCGTGCGTGGCGGCCTGCTTCAGGTGACCGATGCCCTGGTTCAGCTCGACCTTGGCCAACTGTCCCTGGGTCCTACGCCGCCCGATTCCAAACACGGTCCCACCTCCTGGGAGTTGTTCCTTCGTCATCCTCCACCTTCGGATGCCTCCGCACTGCCAGATCGGGCACATGGGAGGATCCGCATGGAACTGACCAACGAGTGAGGAGTACCCGTGGCCGAGGCTGTCTACGCCACCTTGCACACCAACGCTGGCCCGATCCGGCTGGAGCTCTTCCCCAACCACGCTCCGAAGACGGTCCGCAACTTCGTGGACCTGGCCGAGGGCAACAAGGAATACACCGACCCGCGTACGGGTCAGCCGGGCAGCGGGCCGTACTACGACGGCACGATCTCGCACCGGGTGATCAGCGGCTTCATGGTCCAGATGGGCGACCCGACCGGCACCGGGCGCGGCGGCCCGGGCTACAAGTTCGGTGACGAGTTTCACCCCGAGCTGCGCTTCGACCGGCCCTACCTGCTCGCCATGGCCAACGCCGGGCCGGGCACCAACGGCTCGCAGTTCTTCATCACCGTCGGGCCGACCCCGCACCTGAACAACCGGCACACCATCTTCGGCCAGGTGGCCGACGAGGCGTCGGCGAAGGTCGTCGACTCGATCGCCAACACCCCGACCGGCCCGAGCGACCGCCCGCTCTCCGACGTGGTCATCGAGCGGGTCGAGATCGAGCGCACCCCGGCCTGACCCGGGCGCGAGGTACCTTTGCTCGCATGACTGAGCGCCCCGCCGGCACCGGGAGGCAGCAGCCGTGAGTGAGTCCCCGCCGACCACCCCGATCTGCTACCGGCACCCCGGCCGGGAGACGTACGTCCGGTGCACCCGTTGCGACCGGCCGATCTGCCCGGACTGCATGCGGGCGGCCTCGGTCGGGCACCAGTGCCCCGAGTGCGTGAACGAGGGACGCCGTAGCGTGCGGCCGGCGCGTACCGCCTTCGGCGGCGGTACCGTCGGCCGCCACGGCTACGTCACCAAGGCCATCCTCGCGCTGAACGTGCTGCTCATGGTCCTGTCCATCGCCTCCGACCGGGGCGGGGACGCGGTGGCGGGCGGTTCCGGCTTCGGCGGCCTGATGGGCGGCAGCACGCCACTGACCGACTGGGGCTCGGTGCTCGGCCAGGCCCTGTTCGCCGACGGCAGCGTGCACGGCATCGCCCAGGGCGAGTGGTACCGGCTGGTCACCGCGATGTTCCTGCACTACGGCGTGCTGCACCTGCTGCTGAACATGTGGGCGCTGTGGGTGCTCGGCCGGTCGCTGGAGGCCAACCTCGGGCCGCTGCGCTTCCTCTCCCTCTACCTGGTCGCCGGGCTCGGCGGGAACGTGGCCGCCTACCTGTTCAGCGCCGAGAACGCCACCACCGCCGGCGCGTCCACCGCGATCTTCGGCCTGTTCGCCGCGTTGATCGTGATCGAACGCCGGATGGGGCGGGACATCTCCTCGGTGCTCCCGGTCCTGGTGATCAACCTGGTCTTCACCCTGACCGTGCCGGGCATCTCCATCCCGGGCCACCTCGGCGGGCTGGTGACCGGCGGGGCGATGGCCCTGCTGCTGGCGTACGCGCCCCGGTCCCGGCGCGGGCTGTTCCAGGCCGCCGGCACCGTGCTGGTGCTGGTGGCGCTGATCGGGCTCGCGGTCGTCCGCACGGCGACGCTCGCGGGCTGACCCCCGCCGGGCCGGTCGGGGCCCGCCCATGATCGGCTTTGGGTGCGGTACAAGGTGGCCTCACGACGGCGGGAAGCCGCGTCGTGTCGTACACCGTGCCGCCCCGACGGTGGCTCGGTGCCCGTGGCGTGCAGTCAGTCAGGACGGCTCGGTCCGGGCGGCGCGCAGCGTCTCGGCCACCTCGGCGGGCGGGGCGTCCAGGTCGTACCGGCCGAACAGGTGCAGCGAGTCGCCCGCGTCGATCTCCAGGATCTCGGTGGCCAGCCCGAGCCGGGGCCGGCGGTCGACCGTGATCGCCTCGACGGCGTCCCAGGGGAGCCGGCGCCGGCCGGCGAGGCCCCGGACCACCGTGATCCCCGCCGGGTCGACGGCGAGCCGCACCGGCACCAGCAGGTCGCGCGCCGCCCACCCGGCCAGCCCGACGGCGGTCGCCACGGCCAGCACCAGCCGCACCCGGTCGCCGTCGACGAAGACCAGCCCGAGCCCGACCAGCGCCGCCGCGCCGACCAGCTTGACCACCGGCACCCCGGTGGGCACCCGCCACTGCCGCACCGCCGCCGACGACTCCGGGCTCCGCTCTGGCCGCATGCGTACAGCATGCCCTGCCGGGACCGCTCCGGCCTGCCGCCACCGGCCGACGTGGGGGACGGCCGGCCGGGACAGGACGTAGTATCGAGGCCTGCCAGGTTACCGGGGAGTAAATATGAGTGACGCGGTCATCGTCGGTGCGGTACGGACCCCGGTCGGGCGGCGCAAGGGCAGCCTGGCCACCGTGCACCCGGTCGACCTCTCGGCCCACGTGCTGCGCGCGCTGGCCGAGCGCACCGGGATCGACCCCGAGCAGGTCGACGACGTCGTCTGGGGCTGCGTGTCCCAGGTCGGCGAGCAGTCGTGGAACGTCGCCCGCAACGGCGTGCTCGCCGCCGGCTGGCCGGAGTCGGTTCCCGGCACCACGCTGGACCGGCAGTGCGGGTCCAGCCAGCAGGCCCTGCACTTCGCCGCCGCCGCCGTCGCGTCCGGCCAGGCCGAACTGGTGGTGGCCGGCGGCGTCGAGTCGATGACCCGGGTGCCGATGGGCTCCAGCGTCGGCGACGGCTCACCGTTCAGCGACCAGATCCGCGACCGCTACCGGGGGGTCGAGGGCTTCGCCGACGACTCCCCGCTGCCGTTCAACCAGGGCGCCGGCGCCGAGCTGATCGCCGCCCGCTGGCGCTTCTCCCGCGCCCAGCTCGACGAGTTCGCCCTGGCCAGCCACGAGAAGGCCGCCGCCGCGCAGGACGCCGGGGCGTTCGATCCCGAGTTGGCCCCGGTGGTCCTGCCCGACGGCGGCAAGTTCGCCGCCGACGAGGGCATCCGCCGGGACACCACATTGGCGAAGCTCGGCGAGCTGAAGACCCCGTTCCGGTCCGACGGCGTGGTCACCGCCGGCTCGGCGTCCCAGATCTCCGACGGCGCCGCCGCGCTCGCCGTCACCACTGCCGAGTGGGCCGGCCGGCACGGCCTGCGTCCGTTGGCCCGGGTGCACACCGCCGTGGTCGCCGCCGACGACCCGGTCGCCATGCTCACCGCCCCCATCCCGGCCACCGCGAAGGCGCTGCGCCGCGCGGGGCTGGGCATCGAGGAGATCGGCGTGTACGAGGTGAACGAGGCGTTCGCCCCGGTCCCGCTGGCCTGGCTGGCCGAGACGGAGGCCGACCCGGAGCGGCTGAACCCGCGCGGCGGCGCGATCGCCCTGGGGCACCCGCTCGGCGCCTCCGGAGCCCGGATCATGACCACGATGCTCCAGCACATGCGGGACAACGGCATCCGCTACGGCCTCCAGACCATGTGCGAGGGCGGCGGCATGGCCAACGCCACCATCGTCGAGCTGCTCTGACCGTCCCCGCCGGCCGGAGGCGTCCCGCCCCACCCCGGCCGGCACCGGGCGGGCGGCCTCCGACCCGGTCGGGCGGCGGAAACCCCCTCGCCCCGCCCCGACGCGGCTCATAGTCTGCCCACTGTGACCGCCTCCTCGACGCCGCTCGCCGACTGGTCCGACCAGCGGTGGCAGGATCTGGCCCACGACTGGGCCGCCGACCACCTCGGCAGGGCCGGCCGCCGGATCACCGGCCCGGTGCAGAGCCGGCTGCGGCCCTGGTCGCTGGTCTGGCGGCTGCCCACCGACGCCGGCCCGTACTGGTTCAAGGCAGTCAACGCCGGCACCCGCTTCGAGGCGGGGCTGCTCGGCGCGCTGGCCCGGATCGCCCCGGGGCGCGTGCCCGAGCCGGTGGCGGTGGACGCCGAGCGGGGCTGGACGCTGCTGCCCGACGGTGGGGAGTCCCTGCGGGACAGCCTGGCCCGGGAGCGCGACCCGGCCGCCTGGGAACGGGTCCTGACCGGGTACGCCGCGCTCCAGCGCGCGACCGTGCCCCGGGCCGGCGAGCTGCTGGCCCTCGGCGTGCCGGACCACCGCCCGGAGGCGATGCCGGGCCTGCTCGCCGAGCTGCTCGACGACCGCGAGGCGATGCGCGTCGGCGCCCCGGACGGTCTGACCCCGCAGACGTACGAGCGGCTGCGGGCGTTCCTGCCGGAGTTCGCGGCGCGCTGCCGCCGGCTCGCCTCGTTCGGCGTCCCGGCCGGCGTGCAGCACGACGACCTGCACGACGGCAACGTCTTCGCGGCCGACCACCGCGTCTTCGACTGGGGCGACGCCTCGGTGGCCCATCCCTTCGGCACCCTCCTGGTGACGCTGAACTCGGTGGCGGGCACCTTCGAGCTGCCGGCCGGTGACCCGATGCTGGCCCGGCTGCGGGACGCGTACCTCGACGCCTGGACCGACCGGCACGACCTGGCCGACCTGCGGGAGGCGGCCGGCCTCGCGGTCACCGTGGCCAAGGTCAGCCGGTCGCTGTCCTGGCGGCGGGCCCTGTCCACCCCGGACCCGGCCCGCGCCGGCTACGCCGAGGCGGTCCCCGGCTGGCTCGCCGAGCTGTTCGAGCCGGACAGGCTGTAGGCGGGACCGGGCCGGACAGGCCGGGGCCGGGAAACGTGGTGCCGGTCATGGCGGTGCCGGTGCGTCTCGGGCGAGGCTGCCGGCATGGACACGGCGCGGTGGTACCGGGCGTTCGGCGAGCGCGAGGCCCGGGGCGAGACCCCCACGTACGAGCGGCTGGCCCTCGCCGTCGCCGGTGACCCCGGGCTGCTCGCCCTCCTCGACGGCCTGCCCGAGCCGAAGCGGCAGCCCAACCTGATCTTCGGCGCCGTACGCCACCTCGGCGGCCCGGTCGACGACCCGGCGGCGTTCCGGCGTTGGACGGCCGACCACTGGGCCGAGGTGGCGGCGACCGTGCGGGCGCGACGGACCCAGACCAACGAGGCCGCCCGGTGCGCGGTGCTGCTGCCGCTGCTGGCCCGGCTGCCGCAGCCCCTGGCCCTGCTGGAGGTGGGCGCGTCCGCCGGACTCTGCCTGTACCCCGACGCCTACCGGTACCGCTACGTCCGCCCAGGGGCGGACGACCACCTGGTCGGCCCGGCCGGGAGCGCGGTGCGGCTCACCTGTGCGGTGGCGGGCGACGTCCGGCTGCCCGGCCGGGTGCCGGAGGTGGTGTGGCGGGCCGGGCTCGACCTCAACCCGCTGGACGTCACCGACCCGGACGACCTGGGCTGGCTCACCGCCCTGGTCTGGCCCGAGCAGCACGGGCGGCGGGACCGGCTGACCGCCGCCGCCCGGGTCGCCCGCGCCGACCCGCCCCTGCTGCGCCGGGGGGACCTGCTCACCGACCTGCCGGCGCTGGCCGCCGCCGCGCCACCGGAGGCCACCCTCGTGGTTTTCCACAGTGCCGTCCTGGCCTACGTGCCGCCCGTGGCCCGCACCGGGTTCGCCCGAACCGTCGCCGGGCTGCCTGGGCACTGGATCGCCAACGAGGCGGCGGGGGTGCTGCCGGCGCCCGCCGACTCCCCCGCGCCCCCGCCCGGCGAGGCCACCCGCTTCCTGCTCTCCCTCGATGGCCGTCCGGTCGCCTGGGCCGGTCCGCACGGCCAGTCCCTGCACGGGCTCACCGGCTGAGTCGCCGTCCGATCTCGACAAGGCCACCGACGGCCCGGAGCAATCGGGGCTCCGGTGCTGCGCGAGGACCGTCGGCCGCCCGCCGGCTCTCTTCTGCACGGGGAAGATCGGGGACACGTGACGAACAGCTTCTCTGTGCCCGGGTTCGGGCGCGGCGTCCGGCGGGCCCTGGCCGCCACGGCAGCCGCGGTGCTCGGCCCCGTCCGCCGCCGCACACCGGGTGCGACACCGGGACGTGGAAGTTCCGCAAGTTCGGCGTGACCCATATCACGCCGCCGCCCGCCGTCGTTGGGCAGGGCATGGACGTCTTCTCCCGAACGTTCCTGCCCGCCGCCGCCGACACCGGGCTGGCGGCGCAGACCGTAAGCCGGCACATGCCGATCTTCCGCCGCTGCGTCGGCGGCGGCGACGCCACCATCCTGGTGACCCGGTGCAGCCGGCCGCAGCGTCCGATCGGCGAGTACCTTTTGCTGCTCACCCACCGACGCCTCGTCGTCATCCGGCAGACCCGGGTGCTGCACCGCCTGTGCCTGCACCTCAACGCCGAACTGCGCGAGCTGAGTGACGTCACCTGGAGCCCGGACCCCCGGCTGCCCGCCGTCGAGCTGGCCGCCACCGCCATCGACGGCGTGCGGGAGAGGTTCGTCATCCGGCCCCAGCACCCGAGGCAGGTGTGGCAGCTCGACGCCCTGCTGCACCACGCGTTCCGCACCCGGCTGCGGACGGCCCGGGAACGGGTCGTGGCCACCATCAGCGACGCCCCGGCCGCAGCCCGCCCCACCACGTTGCGGCCCGTGGTGGTCCGCTGAGCGGTTCCTTACCCGATTCGAACACGGCCCGGCGCACCCCGGCCGCGAGGTTCGGCAATCATGGGCCGGTGACCGTCGACGCACCGCAACGCGGGCTCGTCCTCGTGGTCGAGGACGAGCCGGCCATCGCCGACCTGGTCCGGCTCTACTTGACCCGGGACGGCTTCGGCGTACACCTGGAACGGGACGGCACCGCCGGGCTGGCCGCCGCGCGCCGGCTGCGCCCGGTGGTCTGCGTCCTCGACATCGCCCTGCCCGGCCTGGCCGGAACCGAGATCTGCCGGCGGCTGCGCGAGGCCGGCGACTGGACGCCGGTCATCTTCCTCACCGCGCGCGACGACGAGGTGGACCGGATCGTCGGCCTGGAACTCGGCGCGGACGACTACGTGACCAAGCCGTTCAGCCCGCGCGAGCTGGTCGCCCGGGTCCGTGCGGTGCTGCGCCGCGCGGCCGGTGCCCCCGGGGTCGACGAGCGGGCCCGCACGGTCGGCCCGGTGACCCTCGACCCGGCCCGCCGCACGGTGACCGTGGCCGGTGCCCCGGTGCAGCTCACCTCCACCGAGTTCGACCTGCTCGCCTACCTGATGGCCCGGCCCGGCCGGGTCTTCACCCGGGAGGAGTTGCTGGCCAGCGTCTGGGGGTACGCCGTGCACGCCGGCACCCGCACGGTCGACGTGCACGTGGCGCAGGTCCGGGCCAAGCTGGGCGGGGCGGCCGGGGTGATCCGCACCCACCGGGGCGTCGGGTACGCAGCCGATGGTTGACCTCCCGCCGGCCGGCGACCGCCCCTCGCCGGCCCCGCCGCCCGAGGTCGGCCCGCGCCGGCCGCCGCCCGGCGGACTCTCCGCTTCGCCGTCCGGCGGCCTCCCCGCCCCGCCGCCGGTGTCCGCCTCGGCCCAGCCGACCGTCGCGCTGCCGGTGATCGGCCCCCGGCCCGTGCCGCCGCCGCGCCGCCGCCCGGGCCGTACCCTCACCGCCCGCGCGGTGCTGGTCACCTGTGCGGTGGCCCTGGTCTCGGTGCTGGTCACCGCTCTGGTCGCGGTGCCGCTCGCGGTGCGCGGGGTGGAACGGCGCGACCAGGACGCCCTCGCCGCGCAGGCCCGGCTCGCCGCCGACGTGCTGCGCGTCCGGCTGCCCCGGCAGCGGGACATGGCGGGCGACCGGCTGATCCGCCAGCTCCGCGAGCAGGACATCGACGTGTACGTCATCCGCGCCGGCACGGTCGACCGGGCCGGCCTGCCCCGCCAGTTGGTGAACCGGGTCGCCGAGGGCCGCAACGTCTCCGGCCGGCGGCTGGTGGCGGGAAAGCGGGCCCTGGTCGAGGGCCGGCCGCTGCCCGGCGGGGACGGCGTGGTGCTGACCAGGCCGGCCACCCCGGGGCTGTGGGGGCGGGTGCTGCTGACCCTGTGGCTGCCGCTGCTCGCCGGCCTCGCCGCCGGGCTGGGCGCCGGGATGCTGCTGGCCCGCCGGCTGGCCCGGCCGATCCGCACCGCCGCCACCGCCGCCGCCCGGCTCAGCGCCGGGGACCGGGCGGTCCGGGTGCCGGTGGAGTCACCCGAGGAGGTCGCCGAGCTGGCGCGGGCCCTCAACGCGCTGGCCGCCGCGCTGGCCACCAGCGAGGGCCGGCAGCGGGAGTTCCTGTTGTCCGTCTCGCACGAGCTGCGCACCCCGCTGACGGCCATCCGCGGGTACGCCGAGGCGCTGGCCGACGGGGTGGTCGGCGCGGACGACGCGCCGGAGACCGGGCGGACCATGCTGGCCGAGGCCGAGCACCTGGACCGGCTGGTCCGCGACCTGCTCGCCCTGGCCCGGCTGGAGGCCGCCGACTTCCCCCTCGAACCGGTGCCGGTGGACCTGACCCGGCTGGCCGCCGACGCGGAACGCACCTGGGCCGACCGCTGCGCGGCGGTCGGGGTGGCGTTCCGCGTGGAGATCCCCGACGGGGCGGTGCCGGCGTACACCGATCCGGGGCGGATCCGGCAGGTGGTCGACGGGCTGCTGGAGAACGCGCTGCGGGTCGTACCGCCGGGGGCACCGGTGGTGCTCGCGGCGCGGCCGGCCGGGCCGGACCCGGCGGCCGGCGGGGTGCTGGAGGTGCGCGACGGCGGGCCGGGCTTCACCGACGACGACCTCGCCGTGGCCTTCGAACGCGGCGCGCTGCACGAGCGCTACCGGGGGGTGCGCAAGGTCGGCAGCGGCCTCGGGCTGGCGCTCGCCGCCGGACTGGTCCGCCGGCTGGGCGGGGAGATCGCCGTCGGGCACGCCGCCGAGGGCGGGGCGGCGTTCGCCGTGTGGCTGCCGGCCGACCCTTACCTGATCCGAACAGCACGCTGACCCGGCCTGATCCGGGGCGGGGGAGGCTGATGCCCACACCGACGAGAGGGAGACCGGAACAATGGCACGTCAGGGATTCGCCGCCACCACCGCGCTGCTCGCGGCCGTGGCGTTGGGCGTCGCGGGCTGCGGACCGGCCCAGGTGACGCAGGACGCGGCCAGGGAGGTCACCGTCGACGTGGCCGCGGCGATGGGCGCGGAGGGCCAGGCCCTCGCCGCGCTGGGCGTCGACCCCGGGGACCTGGACCTCGCACCCGTCGCCGCCCCGTCGCCGTCGGCCGCGTCCTCCTCCCCCGAGGCCGGAGAGAAGGGCCGGCGCGGCGAGCGGGCCGAGGAGTGGCGCAAGCGCCGGCAGGCCCGGGTGCTGCTGCGGAAGAACACCCTGCACGGCGAGGTCGTGGTCCGGACGAAGGACGGCGGCACGCGGACGGTCGCGGTGCAGCGCGGCGAGGTGACCGCGGTCGACGGCGCGAAGATGACCGTGCGGTCCACCGACGGCTTCACGATGACCTGGACCTTCGGCGACGACCTGCGGGTGGTCGAGCGGCGGACGACGATCCAGCCCGAGGCGGTCCGGCCTGGCGTCACGGTCGGCGTGGCCGGCGCCCGGGCCGGCGACACCGCCACCGCCCGCCTCGTCCTGATCAGGTGAGAAGGCTCAGCAGCATCAGATAGACGGACAGCATCAGGGGCTCAGCGTCACGAAGGGGCTCAGCGGCCGGGCGGGAGGGCGTAGCCGACGTAGCCCAACCAGGTCAGCTTCCAGCCGGGCGGCACGCGCTTCCCGCACACCGTTCGGCTGCCGGTGCAGACGATCGCGTCCGTCGACGCCGGGTCGGCCGGCGGGCGGTCCGGCAGCACCGACTCCAGCGCCACCAGCTCGGGCGGGTGGCCGTCGGCGTCGCGCAGCAGCAGCCACCACGGGTACTCCCAGTTGTCGTTCTGCTGCACCAGCCCGATCCGCCGGGCCCCGGAGGCCCGTACCGCGTCGGCGGCCCCGCGGAACTCGTCCGCCCACTGCGGCCGGCGCAGGAAGCGGGTGTCCCACTCCGAGGTGGTGAACACCGACCCGGCGCCGACCAGCCGGCGCGGGAAGCCGTACGACAGGGCGAGGACCCCGGCCAGCGCGGAGGCGGCCAGCACCGTGACCGCCAGGCCGGCGGCCACCGACCGCCGGCGGGCCGGCGCGAGCCGTCGGCGGAACAGCGCGTCCAGCCACAGGCCGGCCAGCGGGGCCGCCAGGACCAGGGCGTACAGCAGCAGCCGGTTCCCCCACGGCTGCCACTTGATCATCGCCGTGTGCAGCAGAACGGCGGCCACCACCACGACGGCGTACGCCCGCAGCGCGCCGGCCGTGGCCGGGGCGACCCGGGCCGGCCGGGCCAGCGCCAGCACCGCCCCGACCAGCGCGAGCGCGCCGGCCAGCGGGAACGCCACCCGGTCCTCGTCCGGGTACCACGCCGGCACCGGGAAGACCTCCCGGCCGAAGGTGATGGCCCGGTCCTGCGGGTCCACCCCGATCGCGCGGGCCCCCGCCATGATCGCCTCGGCCGTGCCGGCGCGGACCGGAGCGAGCGGCGTGTCCAGCGCGGTGTGCCCGATGCGCAGCGCGTTCACCAGGACCGACGCCGGGTCGTGTCGCTCCATCGGGATCGACTCGCGCAGCCGGGGCGGCCCCAGCGGGTGACCGAACTCGGCCTGCACCCGGGCCAGGAACGGCCCGACCACGACCAGGGCGACCAGCAGCACCAGCAGTGATCCGGCCACGGTCCGGGCCACCCCGGCCGCCCGGGACGGTTGCGCCGGGCGGCCCGCGACGCCACCGCGCGACGCCGGCCCGGACGCCCCGGTCGTGGCCGCCGGGTGGCCCCCACCCTCGCCCGTCCCCGCACCGCCGGCCGCCCCGACGCCGATCAGCACCGGCCGGCCCGGGGCGCCGCCGGCTGCCCGCCCCGGGCCGTACGCCAGCCGGAGCTGGCCGATGCCCCAGAGCAGCAGCAGCGGGCCGACCCCGACCAGCCCGCTGGTCTTCGTCACCGCGGTCAGCCCGGTCGCCGCGCCGAGCAGCAGCAGCGAGCCGGCCCCGGCCCGCCGGCGCAGCCCGTCCAGCGCCAGGGTCGCCACGCAGGCCACCCAGGCGGCGCAGACCAGGTCGGTCTGGGTGCTGGTGGCCTGGAGCGCCACCATGGGGGTGGTGGCCAGCACGAACGCGGTGAGCAGTTGGGCTCGCCGCCCCCCGCCGAGCTGGGCGGCGATCTGGGCGGCGACCAGCAGGCAGCCCACCCCGGCGGCCCACTGGACCAGGTTGTGCAGCGCGTCACCGCCGGTGAACAGCCGCAGGTGCAGCAGCAGGTACTCCGCGCCGGGCGGGATGGTCACCTGCCGGTGGATCGCGGTGGGCCAGAACTCCAGGCCGCGCTGGGCCACCCAGTGCTCCACCTTCGGCAGGTGGTAGGTCTGCGAGTCGAAGTTGTTGGGCTCGGCCAGCAGCGCGATCAGCAGCTCCACCAGGACCAGTCCGCCGACCGTGCCGGCCAGCAGCCGCTCGGCGCGCCCCGCCGTACGCCACCGGCGGGCCAGCCCGGCGAGGCCGGCGCGGGCGGCGGCGGCCAGGTCCCCCCGCGCGCCGTCGCGGCGGCGTCGCCAGCCGGCGGCCCCGGCGGCGACGGCGAGGAAGAGCAGCCAGGCGACCGCGAAGGCGGGCAGGGTCAGCAGGCGCAGCGCGCCGAGCAGCTCCACCGCCAGCACCGCGAACGCGCCGGTGACCACGGCGGCCCGGACCACCGCCAGGCGCAACGGGGCGACCACGTCGGTCCCGCGCGGACGCAGCGCCACGGTGAGTGACAGGACGGCGGCGAGTGGGGCCGCCACGAGCAGGAAGCCGGCTGCCGACATGGCGCGAGTAAACACCATCAGGCTGGATCCGCGGACCCCGACGCCCGGCGGTGGTGAACACCGCCGCGCTGACCTGCCAGGCTAGGCTAGGGCCGACGTGTCGCCGCCACCGTGGAGATTCCCGTGAAGCTCTCGATCCTCATGCCGGTCTACAACGAGGAAGAACGCATCGCGGATGCCCTCAAGCAGGCGCTGGCGGTCGACTACCCGTGCGAGATCGAGCTGGTCGTGGTCGACGACGGCAGCCGCGACGGCACCGGCGAGATCCTCGGCCGCGCCGACGACGCGCGGCTGCGGGTGATCACCCACCAGCGTAACGCGGGCAAGGGCGCGGCCATCAGGACGGCGGTCGACAACGCCGACGGCGAGTACATGGTCATCCTCGACGCCGACCTGGAGTACGACCCGCAGGACATTCCCAAGCTGCTCGACCCGGTGCTCGACGGCCGCGCCGCAGTGGTCTACGGCAACCGCACCTTCGGCAGCCACAGCGCGTACAGCTTCTGGTACGTGATGGGCAACAAGGGCGTCACCATGGCGGCCAACGTGCTGTTCAACTCGTACATCGGCGACCTGGAGACCTGCTTCAAGCTGATGCCGGTCGCCCTCTACCGCTCCCTCGACGTCCGCTCCCGGGGCTTCGGCATGGAGGCCGAGGTGACCGGCAAGCTGCTGCGCCGGCGCATCCGCCCGTACGAGGTGCCGATCAGCTACCGGGCGCGGGGCCGCGAGGAGGGCAAGAAGATCACCTGGAAGGACGGCGTCGAGGCGATCTGGATCCTCGGCCGGGAGCGCACCCGCCGCCGTCCCGTCGACACCGGGCAGCGCTGACCCCGCTCAGCGCCCCGCAGCGAGGAAGTCGCTGACCGACCGGCGCAGGCCCGCCGCGTCCAGCCCGTGCCAGCGGGTGTGGTCGGCCGCGGAGCCGTACCGCCGCAGTTCCTCCCGGCCCACGCCGAGCGCGAGCAGCCGGTGCGGCCGGTCCGCCAGCGCGTCGCCGACCAGCCGGGCGGACGTCCCGGCCAGGTAGGGCTCCACCAGGATCACCTCGGTCCCCGCGAGGGCCCGCAGCCCGGCCGCGTCGAACGGTCGAGGCCGGTGGGTGTACGCGACCGTCACCCCCAGGCCGGCCACCGCCGCCACCGCCGCGTCCAGCACCGGCCCGACCGCCACCAGCAGCGGCGCACCCGGCCCCGCGTCCCGCAGCACGGCCAGCGAACCGTCCGTGCCGCGCGGCCGGTCGTTGCCCAGCGTCGACAGCCGCAGGTACGCCGGACCGTCCCCGGCCACCGTCGCGCGCAGCAGGGCGGGCACCTCGCCGGCGTGTCCGGGCACGTGCACGGTCCAGCCGGCCAGGGTGTCGATCAACGCGACGTCGGCCGGGGACAGGTGGGTCCGCCCGGCGGCGGCCCGGTCGTACGAGGCGCCGATGCCGACCAGCACCGCGCTCACGCCCTGGTGGTCCAGGTCCAGCTTGATCTGCTCGTACGCCCGCTCGACGAGGAACGGGGCGTAGCTGTGCACGATCGGTCGCAGCCCGGTCAGCGCGAGCCCGCCGGCCACCCCCATCATCAACTGCTCCCGGATGCCCACGTTGAGCACCCGGTCGGGGTGCCGTCCGGCGGCCGGGGCGAACGCCGCGGCCGAGATGTCGGCGAGCACCAGCGCGGTGCGCGGCTGCTCGCCCAGCAGCGCCGTGGTGGCGTCGACGAACGCCTCCCGCATCGTCGTCATGGTCATTCCCCCTCCCGGACAACCGCGACGACCACGTGCGGTCGGTTCCCGTCCTGCCCGGTGAGGGCGGCGTACAGGGCGTCGTGGTCGCGCCCGTCCACGGTCGCGGCGGTCCACCCGTTGACGGTGAACCGGGTAGCGATCCCACCGCACCAGCCGTGGCTGGCCGAGTCGTTGTCGATCACCACGGCGGTCAGGTTCGCCAGCCGGACCGCGCCCGCGTACGCGATCGCCTCGTGGTTGGACCCCTCGTCCAGCTCGGCGTCGCCGAGCAGGACGTACACCCGGGGGGTCGTCAGGCCCTGGGCCCGCAGCCCGAGCGCGGTGCCCGCGCCCAGGCCGAGGCCGTGGCCGAGCGAGCCGGAGCCGATCTCCACCCCGGGGACCAGCAGCCGGTCCGGGTGGTCGCCGAGCCGGCTGTCCGGGCCGCCCTGGTCGTCGAGCCAGTCGGCGGGCACGAAGCCCTTCGCGGCCAGCACGGCGTAGTAGCCGGCGACGGCATGCCCCTTGGAGAGCAGGAACCGGTCCCGGTCCGGGTCGTCGACGGTCGCCGGGGTGATCCGCAGCACCCGGTCGTAGAGCACCCGGAGGACGTCGAGGGTCGAGTACACGTTCGGGCCGAACTCCCGACCTGCGCGGACCCGCTCCAGCAGGGGCCCGAGCGGGGCGGGCGGGCCGGCTTCGGCGGCCCGCGTGGTGGCGGTCATGATGGTCATGCCGCTAGCCTGCAAGTTGAAGTCCACTTCAACTCAAGGCGACGTGATGCGGGATTCCCTGACCATCGGCCAGCTCGCCGCGCGCAGCGGCGTCGCGCCCTCGGCGCTTCGCTACTACGAGCGCCTCGGCCTGATCCGGGCCGACCGCACCGGCGGCAACCAGCGCCGGTACGCCCGCACCGAACTGCGCCGGGTGGCGTTCGTCCGGATCTCCCAGCAGGTCGGCATCTCGCTGGAGGAGATCCGCGACGCGCTGGACTCGCTGCCCGCCTCCCGCACCCCGACGGCCGACGACTGGGCGGAGCTGTCGACCGCGTGGCGGGCCCGGCTGAGCGAGAAGATCCGGCTGATGGCCAGGCTCCGCGACGACCTGGACGGCTGCATCGGCTGCGGCTGCCTGTCGTTGCAGCGCTGCACCCTCTACAACCCCGGGGACAGGCTGTCGGGCGAGGGTCCCGGTGCCCGGCTCATGCTGCCTCCCGCCGAGCAGTCCCCGCCCGCCGGGTGCGGAGCCGGGGTCACCCGAGGATGAGCAGCACCTTGCCGACGTGGTCGTTGGACTCGACCAGCCGGTGCGCCTCGGCGGCCTCGGGCATCGGCAGCCGCCGGTCGACGACCGGGCGGACCGCCCCGGCGGCCACCAGCGGCCAGACCTGCTCCCGCACGCCCGCGACGATCGCCGCCTTCTCCGCCAGCGGCCGGGACCGCAGCGCGGTGGCCGCCACCGAGGCCCGCTTCGCCAGCAGCGCGCCGAGGTCCAGCTCCGCCTTCCGGCCGCCCTGCATGCCGATCACCACGAGCCGGCCGCCGGTGGCCAGCGCGGCCACGTTCCGGGCCAGGTAGGAAGCGCCCATGATGTCGAGGACGACGTCCGCGCCCCGGCCGTCGGTGACCCGCCGGACCTCCTCGACGAAGTCCTGCTCCCGGTAGTCGATCGCGTGCGCGGCGCCCAGCTCGCGCAGCCGCTCGTGCTTGGCCGGCCGAGCGGTCACCACGACCGTCGCGCCGAGCGCCACGCCGAGCTGGACGGCGAACGTGCCGATCCCGCTGCCCCCGCCGTGCACCAGCAGCGTCTCGCCCGTGGTCAGCCCGGCGAGCTGGACCACGTTCGACCAGACCGTGCAGGCCACCTCCGGCAGCGCCGCCGCGTCGACGAGGTCGACGCCCGCCGGCACCGGCAGCAACTGCCCGGCGGGCACGGCCACCCGTTCGGCGTACCCGCCGCCGGCCAGCAGCGCGCAGACCTCCTGGCCGATCTCCCAGCCGGTCACGCCGGCGCCGACCGCGCCGACCACCCCCGAGCACTCCAACCCGGGGTACGCGGGCGCGCCCGGCGGCGGCGGATAGTGCCCCTGCCGTTGCAGCAGGTCGGCCCGGTTCACCGCGCTGGCCCGCACGTGCACGACCACCTCGCCGGGGCCGGGCTCGGGATCGGGCACCTCCGTCCAGACGAGTCCGTCGGGTCCGCCGGGCTCCGGGATCGTGATCGCGTGCATGGTCCAGTCTTACCCGACCCGGATCTCCGTCCACGCGCGGACCGGATATTGTCCACCGTCCCCTGCCGGGGGGCCGGTGGGCCGGCAGTTCGGCCACTGTGGAGCTGATAGCGGCCAAGATTTGCTGGTCAGCACGAGGGCGGGAGTGTCCCGCATCCGGTCGCCGGTTCAGCCACGGTGGGACAGCGGCTTATCCGCCGGCCGGCTTCTGGCAGACTAGGCAGCGGTCGCGTCCTGCCAGGCGCGTTCCGGGAGGGTTCGCCTAGTGGCCGATGGCGCTGGTCTTGAAAACCGGTAAGGCAGCGATGTCTTCGTGGGTTCGAATCCCACACCCTCCGCTTCCCTGGGCAGTGCCACGCTCCTGACCAGCGAAAACGCCAGTCAGGGGCGTGGCTGTAACCATTGGCAGAGTCCCGCTGGTTCTCACCCGGTCCGTCCGGTCTCACTCGTTGCGGCAAATCGGCGGCAAAGAAGCGGCGGCGGGTCAGCCTCCGGGGTCCGGTTCCGGGGCGCCCAACGCTCCATCGATTCAGTGCTGCGGGCGGGGGAGTCGGCGAAGACGTGCCGGATGGGAGTGGCCTCGTATGCGGCGAGCAGGTGCCTTGGCGCCGTCGCGGTCCTGCCAGGAGCCGGTCAGGACCCGGGCGGTGACACGGATCCCTTACACCTCCTGGTCCTGGGAGTACCCCCGCAGGGCGGCAGGCTCCCTACGCCCACGAGAGGGCAATCGAGCCTCCCGGGGAGGGAGCGGAGAGCTTCCGAAGCCCGGCCGGCTGCACGAAGAGTTCACGCTGGGCGATCGCCTCGCCCCGCTCGTCTAACTGGTAGCCCTCGATCCAGGCCCACCCGTGGTACGTCGGCAGGTTCATGACGCGGATGAGGCGGAAGAAGATCGGGGTGACGAACTGGACACTGGCCGCCCGGGTGATGTGTAGGACATCACCTGCCTTCACGTCGCGGCTTCCGGTCCCGCCAGGCCTCAAGCGTCTTGCGAGCCTCCACGATCCGTGGACATCCGTCGTCGCCGCACTTGGTGCACACGTTGCGGTGATGAAAGTCGATCACGTAGCCGGCCATGATGACGGAGAAGGGTGGCTCCGACCGGCGCTCAACGTGCATGACAGGCCTTCACCTGGTTGTGGTCCTTGGGGGCCTGGCGGGAACGCGCGGTGTATCTCTGCGGCTCAGGTGGCGGCTGAGGCTCGCTCTGCTGCGGGGTCGGCTCCCCGTTCACGTTGTCAACGGGCTGCTCAGGACGTTGGAACCACTTGAACCTAGGCACAGCGCTACTCCCCGGACTGCGGGTTTACAGACACCTACCGAGGGTAGTCCAACCCGTTCTGCCTGTATAGCCTGTGCAGCCTGCCCGACCTGCCTAGGGCCGGCTGCCTGTACCTGACCTCCTGCCCAGGCTGCGCATCCATAGGGTCCAACCATGGTTGACGAGATGTCTCCGATCCCGTTCTACGTCCAGCTCGCAGACCTTCTCGCCAAGCAGATCGAGGAAGGCAAGCTGAAGCCGCGCCAGCCGCTGCCAAGCGAGGCCACCTTGCAGCAGGAGTACGGCGTGGCTCGCGGCACCGTCCGCTCGGCGGTGCGGCTGCTCCGGGATCGGGGTCTCGTCGTGACCTTCACCGGACGGGGGACGTTCGTTGCCGAGAAGAGGCCCTAGCCCGGACTGCCCCGGAGAGCCGGTAGCCTCGAAGGCGCACGCCTAGTGCTGTGACCGGGATGGTTCACCGTGATCGGAAGGCGGCTCGTGGGACGAGCGCACGCGAAACGGCTGGTATTACTAGGGCATGCAGGAAGAGACCGCACGGTCCGCGATCGACACGTTCATCTCCGCGTTCAACGCCTCGGACGACAGCTCTGTGACTGCCCTGCTCTCCCAGGCCCTGACCTCAGACGTGGTCTTCTGGGGACCGTTGGGTCGCAGCGAAGGAATCGCGGCGGTCGAGCGGTTCGTGCTGGACATCCGGCGCCACCCGGCGGGAACCGGCACGATGGTGCGCTGCTCAGCGGTGGACATGCCTGACGAATGGGCCCGGTACCAGTGGCTCTTCACCACGCCTGATGGAGGCCCCCGCCTGGCGGGAACGGACGTCGTCCATCTGCGACGGAGCCTCATCGACCAGGTCATCGTGTTCGCGGGGGAGATCAAGCCGTTCGTCTCCTGAGTCATCCTTCTGTCGCTGTCCTTCTCCTGAACTTGCCCCTTCGGCGTTCGGGAGCTGCGGTTCGCGGTTGGTCAGGCTGCGGTGTTGAGGGGGCGTCCGCCCCAGCGGATGCCCTTAGCGGGTGAAGGCTGGCCGAGCTTGCTGGGGCGAGTGGTGGCCGTCCGGATGACGAAGTCCTCGTCGTCACGACTGAGTAGGCGGGGACGGCCTCCTGCCCACTGAGGGTCCAGGCAGGTCAGGCCGATCTCGTTGAAGCGGTGGATCACATCGCGCGCCGGTAGCGCACCGAACTCGTGCTACCCCGGCGCACGATCTGCTGCAGCTTCTGCCCCTCCTGGTCGGTCAGTCTGCGTACGGACAGGCTCAGCCACCGCGCCTCCAGCGATCGGATCGGACGTCACCGCACATCCAACCGTCGCGACCACCAACCCGGCGAACCTTCCCGGTCAGAGCACTAGCGGGCTGCACGAGCCAGTTCTCGACGTCACACCTCGAAGGTGGCTGATTAATGTCGGACGACACCGCTACTTCGGCCGATGACCGGCCGGAGCACCTCAGGACTTGACGGACGACCACGTGTCCGTCGCAGAGCAGATGGGGGCCTGCGGTCGTTCCACCGGGTCCGACTACTGGTTGTACATCGCCCGTGAGGCGGCACCGGCCACGACGACGCCGGTCGAAGCAGGCGAGCGTCCCGACCTTCCCCAGTATCGCCGGTTCCCCGGGCGGCCGGCCCCTATCCGGAGGTCCTTCGCGCTGATCCGACGTGCCGGTGGTCGATTGACGGGTCGTGGCGGGGTAAGAAGGGCGGCAGGAAACCGCGCCCACCGGAAGGACCCGTCCCGATGACCCTGGAACGACCGATCGCCCCGGACCCGTACGAGCTGCTGCCGACCGTTGCGTCGTTCACGCTGACCAGCGACGACGTGCACAACGGCGAGCCGATGGACGCCCGGCACGCCCACGGCAGCGTCGGCGGGGGGAACGTCTCGCCGCAGCTCGCCTGGTCCGGCTTCCCCGCCGAGACGAAGAGCTTCGTGGTGACCTGCTTCGACCCGGACGCGCCGACCGGCAGCGGTTTCTGGCACTGGGTGCTGGTCGACGTCCCCGCCGCCGTGACCGAACTGCCCCGGGGTGCCGAGGAGGGCGGCCTGGGCGGCGCGTTCAGCGTCCGCAGCGACTACGGCGCGACCGGTTTCGGCGGCGCGGCCCCGCCGGCCGGCGACCGCCCGCACCGGTACGTCTTCGCCGTGCACGCCGTCGACGTCGAGCGCCTCGGCGTCGGCCGGGACGCCACCCCCGCCTACGTCGGCTTCAACCTGGCCTTCCACACCCTGGCCCGCGCGGTCATCCGCCCCACGTACCAGGTCAAGGACTGAACATCCGCCCCGCGATCTTGCACCTGCGGCCTGCGTCGCGCGGCTCATGCCCGGATTGCCCGGGCCGAAGGTGCAAGATCGCGGGGGACGGCTGGGGTCAGGCGGGGACGCGGGCGACGGCGAAGACGGACTGGCCGAACGGGGGGCGGAGCTTCTGCTCCGCGGCCTTGGTGGCGGGGAGGACGAGGGTGTCGTAGACCTTCACCATCGGGCCCTCCTTCGGCATCAGCCGGAAGACCTTGGTTGCCATGAAGTACCCGATCAGGCCGAGGGCGTTCGCGTAGTGGATCTTCTCCACGGTCAGGCCGGCCTCGGTCATCGCGGCGGCCAGGGTCTTCTTCGTGTACCGGCGGACGTGGCCGGTGGCGATGTCGGCCGGGCTCATCGCGAACTGGAACGCCGGCACGATGATCACCACGGCGCCGCCCGGCCGGACCAGGTCGCGCATGCTGGCCAGCGCGCCCACGTGGTCCTCGATGTGCTCCAGCACGTTGTACGACACGGCGGCGCTGTAGTCGCCGCGCTCGGAGTGCGGCAGCAGCATCTGCCGGACCTCGATGTTCGGCTGCGCAGCGAGACGTTCCTTCAGGGCGACCAGCCGGTCCGGGTCGGCCTCGGTGGCGGTGAACCGGGGGAAGTGGTCCGCCCACGCCAGGGCGTAGTCACCCAGCCCGCTGCCGATCTCGATCGGGTTGTCACCGAGGTGCGGGACGGCCAGTTCGACGAACCACCTGCGGTGGTTGACCGCTGTCGCGAGGCCTTCGAGCACCTCGGACTGGACACGCTGATCCCCAGTGATTTCTGCCATGCGTCGATTCCTCACGGTGTGACTCGACCTGCCCCGGGACCGACAGAGTGAACCATCCGAAGCGGACGGTGGGGAAATCGGGGCACCGTGGTGGCCGAATTGCGGTCGGGGGTGGGCACGAGATCGGCGGTCGGCGAACCCGGCACATAGTACGCCAGTCCCCAGAAACATGTCACGTCAGTGCCATACCCTGACTACTCTACGAATTGTTATGACTACTCCTGAAACGGGCCGCCCCGATGGTGAGCCTGGGGGTCGAGCGGCGCAGCCCCCGGCGACGGACACGCCCGACGAGGGGCTGGGCGCGGGTGCGGCGTCCTGGCGGGGACGCTGGACGGACGTCCTCGCCGTGCTCGGCTTCGCGCTGATCGCCCTCTGGGTGACCGGCCGGTTCTGGCTGAACCCGGCGCACGGTGTCCGGGACAACCGGTCCGACCAGGCGCTCTTCGAGTGGATGATGGCGCATGGCGCGCGCGTACTGACCGATTTTGCATATCCGTTCGGCTCGGATCGGATGAATGTGCCGGACGGCGTCAATCTCATGGCCAACACGTCCGTATTATCCATTTCCCTGCCAATGACGCCGGTCACCGTCCTGCTCGGGCCGCGTACCGCTTTCCTGGTGTTCCTCACGGGCGGCATGATCGCTACCGCGACCGCCTGGTACTTCGTCCTCTCCCGGGTGCTGGTCGGCTCCCGGGGGCCGGCCTGGCTCGGGGCCGGGTTCTGCGCGTTCGCCCCGGCGATGGTCTCGCACGCCAACGCCCACCCCAACATCGTCAGCCAGTTCGTGGTGCCACTGATCGTCTGGCGCACGCTGCGGCTGCCCGACGGCGGCCGGTGGCTGCGCAACGGCGTGCTGCTCGGGCTGGTGATCGTCTGGCAGGCCTTCATCAACCTGGAGATCCTGCTGATGACCGCCATCGGGCTCGGCGTGGTGGTCGTCGCGCTGGCCCTGGGCCGGGCGGACCTGCGCCGGCGGGCCCGGCCGTTCCTCGCCGGGCTGGCGGTCGCCGCCGCCCTCGCCGCGGTGCTGCTGGCGTACCCGCTGTACGTGCAGTTCTTCGGCCCCGGCGCGTACGAGGGGCTGTCCGAGCTGATCCGCGGCTACCGCACCGACCTCGCCTCGTTCACCGCGTTCGGCCGGGAGTCGATCGCCGGCGACCCCCGGACCAACCTCCGGCTGGTCAAGAACCCCACCGAGGAGAACGGCTTCTTCGGCTGGCCGCTGGTCGTCCTGGTCGGTGCCCTGGTGTGGTGGCTGCGGCGCAGCCCCGTGGTGCTCGGCCTCGCCGCGGTCGGCCTGCTCTTCGCGGTGCTCTCCCTCGGCCGGGAGGTCCAGTTCGAGGGCCGGGCGACCGGGATTCCCGGGCCCTGGGCCGCCCTGGAGAACCTGCCGATCCTGCACTCGGTGGTGCCCACCCGGTGGGCGCTGGCGACCGTCCCGGTCGTCGGGGTGCTGCTCGCGCTCGGCGCGGAACGGGCCCGCCGGCTCGCCCGGGAGCACCCGGCCGCCCGCCCGCAGATCCGGTTCGCCACCGCCACCGTGCTGACCATGGCGCTGCTGCCCGCGTTTCCGACCCCGCTGCCCTCGGTACGGCTCGACCCGGTGCCCGAGTTCGTCACCTCCGGCGCCTGGCGCCCGTACGTGGCCGGCGGGCGCAGCGTGGTGACCCTGCCGCTGCCGGACACCGACTATCCCGACCCGCTGCGCTGGTCGGCGGAGACCCGCCTGGACCTGCCGCTGGCCCGGGGCTACTTCCTCGGGCCGGACACCCGGCCCCGGGCGCCGCAGGGGCGGATCGCGCTGTTCACCGCCCCGCCCCGCCCCACCAGCAGCTTCTTCAGCACCATCCGGCGCACCGGCCAGGTCCCGTCCGTCACCGCGCCGACCCGGGCGTCCGCGCTGGAGGACCTGCGGTACTGGCGGGCCGGGGTGGTGCTGCTCGGCCCGCACGAGCACGCCGACGCGCTGCGGCGGGGGATGACCGAGCTGACCGGTATCCACCCCACGTACACCGGCGGGGTCTGGGTCTGGGACGTCCGCCCGCTGACGGACTAGCCGTGCTGCCCAGGGGCAACCAGGCAGGCCCGGCGCGCTCAGGCGGAGCGGAGGCAGCAGCCCTGGCAGACCTTCGGCCGGGGCAGGGTGAAGGCCAGGCAGCAGGTGCGGCGCTGGACCGTCGGCTCGCCGGTCGGGCCGGGTACCAGTTCGACCAGGTCCGCCAGGTCGAGGGCGCGCAGCAGCGTCTCGACGTGTCGGGTCGCCGGGCCGGGCAGCACGTCGGCGGCCCGCAGCACGCCGTGCGCGATGCCGGAGGCGACGGAGCCGAGCAGCGTACGGGCGCCGATGCGGACCTCCGCCTGGATGGCGGCGATCAGCGGGGCGAGGTGGGCGTCGAGCAGCGAGGCGCGCAGTTCGGCCAGTAGCGCGGCCTCGTCGGCGACCACCCGGACCTCCGGGAGCCCCGCCAGGGCCAGCGGGTCGCCGGGGAGCACCGCGACGGCGGTGGACCGGCGCAGCCCGAGGGTGACCAGCGGGCGGTGGTCCTCGAAGTGGATCAGCACGTCGGCCGGGTCGAGCAGCGGCACCCGGCGGGCCGCCGCCCAGCCGAGCACGGCCGGCAGGGCCGCCCAGTAGCTGTACGACTTCCAGGCCAGCGCGGCGCAGGCGTGCGGGGTGCCGCCCCAGCGCAGGGTGGCGGCGTGCAGCAGCTCGGGCAGCCGGGTCCCGTCGACCAGGGTGGTGGCCGGTGCCCAGCCGCACCGGTCGTCGGTCACCAGCAGGCCCGGCGCGAGCCCGGGCAGGTCGTCGGTGCCGAACATGGCGTGCAGGGTCGCGGTCACCGGGGCGAGCGGCGTGGCGGTCTCCCGCGTGGGCATCACCGCTGTCACCGCATCTCCCCCCGATCGACGCTCCGTGCCGTGGACTAAGGCTAGCCTAACCATTGCAACGGGGGGTGGGGAAGGTCTCGACCGGCGGCGGTCGGGAGGCGCCCGTCACTCCGTCGGGCTCCCGGCTCGCAGGGCTGTGTCGGCGTACTACCCGGCGGGGAGCAGCGGAAACGTCGGCCGGGCGGAGCCCGGTCCGGCCGCGAGAGCATTGACGCCCATGCGTGACTTGTCAAGCCGAATGTCGGCAAGGTGCCACTTCTGTGCACGTTCACGTACGGAAAGTGAAACTGATACTCCCCGGCGTTGAGGAAGCTGATGACGACCTCTCCCATCGAGCGGGCCGCCGACTCGTTCGCGGCCGAACTCGCCCGGCAGCGGACCGAGCGGGGGCTGTCCAAGAAGCAACTGGCCACGCTGATGGGCTTCGACCCGTCCTACATCAGTCACGTCGAGGGGCGCCGGCACCGGCCGACCGAGGACTTCGCCCGCCGGGCCGAGGCCGTCCTGGAGGCCAGCGGCGCGATCTGGCAGCGCTTCCGGGAGTACGACGAACTGCGGCACGGCCGCCCCACCCCGTCGCACCGGGACCACCCCGCCCCCGGCCAGTGGATGCCTCCCGGCACCGGGCTGATCGTGGAGCGTGAGCTGGCCACCCTCACCCACACCGACGAGGGCTACCGGTGCGTCATCCGCCGGGAGCTGTACAACGCCGGCACCGAACCGGTGACCCGCTACCTGGTCCGGGTCGCCGTCGACCGGTACCCCAACGACCCCGGCCGGTCGAACCGGCACCACCGGGAACACCCGCTCACCTTCGCCGAGCTGCAACTGCTGTCGTACCGGTACGACGGCGGGGAGCCCGAGCCGATGCACTGGCGGGCCAAGCACGACCGGGACGCGTTCAAGGAGATCTGGCTGCTCTTCGAGAACGACGAGGGCCGGTTCCCGCTCTACCCCGGCGACCGGGTGACCATCGAGTACGCGTACCGCGTCGGCCGGGAGAAGTGGGGCCCCTGGTTCCAACGAGCCGTACGCCTGCCGACCCGGCGCCTGGCGGTCCGGCTGGACCTGCCCACGGACCTGGACCCCCAGGTCTGGGGGGTGGAGACCTCGCTATCGGCCGAGGAGGGTCCACTGCGCCGCCCGATCAGCCGGCACGAGCGCGGCGGCCGGGCGATCTTCGACTGGGCCACCGAGGACCCACCGCTCAACGCCCGGTACCGGTTGCAGTGGCGGTTCCGCAGCCGCCCACCCGAGTCCGACCCGGGCGGGCCGGTCGGCGGCGGCCGGGTCCGGGCCAGCGACCGGATGCGCGGGCTCGGCATCGTGCAGCGCGGCGCGGACCTGCTGCGTCAGCCCAGCCGCCAGTTCGGCCTGCCGGCCGACGAGGCGACCGCCCGCGACGTGGTCGACCGGCTCAGCTCGGCGCTGGTCCGCCTCGACGAGCTGCATCCGTTCAGCAAGGGCGTCGGCATCGCCGCCCCCAGCTCGGCCTCGCCTGGGCCGCCGCCGTGGTCCGCCCGCCCGCCCGGTCCGCCGAACCGGTGATCCTGCTCAATCCCCGGGTGGTCGACTCGTCCCCGGACACCGACGAGCAGTACGAGGGCTGCCTCTCCTTCTTCGACCACCGAGGGCTGGTGCCCCGGCCGCTGCGGATCGACGTGGAGCACGCGCAGTGCGACGGCAGCCGGACCATCACCTCGTTCGAGTTCGCCATGGCCCGGCTCGTGGCGCACGAGATCGACCACCTGGAGGGCCGGCTGTACGTCGACCGGATGCCCCCCGGCGTGCCGCTGGTGCCGGTGGAGGAGTACCGCGAGACCGGCAACCCCTGGCGGTACTGAGCGACGAGCGAGGGGGCGGACCGGGTCGCGTGCCCCAGGGGGCGGGGGCACGCGACCCGGTCCTCTTTTCGGGGGGAGGAAAGTCCTCGTCCGGGCGCCCCGGCGCGCTCGCCGGACGCCGCACGGCCGCTGCGCTACAGCTCGCCGAAGGTGTCGTACCGGATGTTCGGCGGCGGCACGTCGTCCCCGGCGAGCGCCCGCAGGGTCGCCCGGACCATCCGGGCCGAGCCGGAGACGTAGCAGTCGTGGGCGGTCCACGGGCCGTACCGGGCCACCACCTCGGAGATGTCGCCCCGCTCCCCGTCGAAGTCCGGCTCGGCGCTGCACGCCGGGGTGACCGAGAGCCAGGGGTGGACGGTCACCAGCTCCCGCAGCCCGTCCAGCGCGTACAGGTCGCCGGCGTGCCGGGCACCGTAGAAGACGTGCACCCAGCGGGTCCGGTTCCAGCCGGTCAGCTCCTCGACCAGCGCCTTGACCGGGGCCAACCCGACCCCGCCGGCGACGCACAGGATGTCCCGCTCCGAGGAGCGGTCCAGGATCATCGACCCCATCGGCGCGGCGACGCGGAGCAGGTCCCCCGGCCTCGTGCGGCGCACCAGCGCCCCGGACACCCAGCCCGCCCCCGGCGGTGTCCGGACGTGGAACTCCAGGACGTTGTCGTCGTTCGGGGCGTTCGCCACCGAGTACGTCCGCCACACCCTGGGCAGGTGCCGGGGGACCTCGACGCTGACGTACTGGCCGGCCCGCCAGGGCAGCGGATGCTGGAGGGCGCGGACGGTCAGCACGGCCGTGTCCGGGCCGTGCCGCTCGTGGGTCAGCACCTCGGCGTGCCAGTACGGCGGGTTCTCGTCCGCCGCCGCCCCGGCCAGCATCTTCTCGACGATCGCCGCGTACGCGTCCCGCCACGCCTGGTCGTACTCCAGGTTCCAGCCGTCCCCGGCGGTGCTGCGCAGCGCGTCCAGCAGGGCGACGCCCATGGTCTCGTAGTGCGCCGACTCGACGTGGTACTTCCGGTGGTCCCGACCCAACGAGCGCAGGTACTCGTCGAAGCTCTCCGGGTCGTCCACCACCTGGGTCGCTGTGACGATCGCGTCCAGGATGCGATCGCCCTGGCCGGTCATCTCCGCCGGGAAGAGCGGGCGCAGCGCGGGGTCGAGGAGGAAGAGCCGGGCGTAGAAATGACCGCTCAACCGGTCCCGGTCCCCCTCGACCAGGGTCCAGCTCTCCTTCAGCAGCCGCGCGACGTTGTCCAAGGCGCTCCTCCTCCTGACGGCGGATCGGGCCCCCATAGAATGTCCACGGAGCGTGCGCACCGGTCGCACAGAATGTGCGATCGCCTCATGCCGACCCTTCGGCCCGTGTCCGGCGGGCCCTCCGGTCGGGCACAGTGGTGCGGTGACCGTTGAGCTCAACCGCCCGGCGTCCCGCCGGGTCCTCGGCACGGAGACGTTGCTGGTGCTCGGGCTCTCGCTCGGGCAGTCGGCGGTCTACGCGTTCGTGTCGATCATCGCGAAGCTGACCGCCGCCGGGCCGCTGTCGAAGCAGACCGCCGCGCTGAACACCTCCCACTCGGCCCGCTCCTGGCTCGACCTGACGTACCAGTTGCTCGGCATCGTCTTCGCGCTGCTGCCGGTGCTGCTCGCCGTACACCTGCTGGCGCGGGACCCCGGCGACCCCGTCCGTACCCTCGGGGTGGACCTGCGCCGACCCGGCTCCGACCTGGCCCGGGGCGCCGGCCTGGCGGCGCTCGTCGGCCTGCCCGGCCTGGCGCTGTTCTGGGCCGCCGCGCAGCTCGGCGTCAACGCCACCCTGGTCCCGGCCGGCCTGCCGGAGGTCTGGTGGGCGGTCCCGGTGCTGATCCTCGCCGCCGTGCAGAACGCCGTGCTGGAGGAGGTGATCGTGGTCGGCTACCTGGTCACCCGGCTGCGCCAGCTCCGGTGGCGGCTCGGCGCGGTGCTCGCCGCGAGTGCCGTCCTGCGCGGCTCCTACCACCTCTACCAGGGCTTCGGCGCGTTCGTCGGCAACGCCGTGATGGGCGTCCTGTTCTCCTACTTCTACCTGCGTACCAAGCGGGTGATGCCGCTGATCGTCGCGCACACCCTGCTCGACGTGGTCGCCTTCGTCGGCTACGCCCTCCTGCCGAGGTCCTGGTTCGACTGGCTCTGACGAGCCCGCCCCGCAACCCGGCCCCCGCGTGGCGGGTCGGGCCGGGGGTGGGGCGGCGCGATGTGCGGCACACTGGCGCTTCCCGTCCTCGGAAGACCGCGACATGCCGCACCCCGGGTCGATCAACCCCGCTCCGCTCCGCCCATCCCGTAGGGGCTGCCGTCAGCGGGCGTGCGGTGGCCGGTAGGCGGTGACCGCCCGGGCGGCCAACCGCTCGGCGGCGGACGAGTCGCCCACCGCAGCGGCCAGCACCGCGGCGCCCGGCACCAGCCTGGACGCCAGCCGTAGCCCCAGCCACCCCCCGGCCTGTGCGGCCAGTGGGGCGGCCAACCGCCAGGCCGCCTCCGCCACCCGGGGCCACGGCTGCTCGACCGGGCCGGTCACCGCCTCCTCCGCCGCCGCCAACGCGACCCGGGCGCTCTCCGCGTCCGGATGCACCCGGGTCAGCACCAGCAGCTCCACCGCCCGTTCCGGGTCGGCCGGATCCCGGCCGTACGCCGCCGCCAGGTGCAGCACCAGGCCGGCCTGCGTCCAGAGCACCGCCGCCAGCTCCGCGACCGGCGCGAACAGGCCCGCGAGCGCCGCCGTCGCCCCGCCCGCCGTGGCCAGCCGGACGAACCGCCGGGTCGCGAGCCGGGCCAGCCCGTCCGGCGTCGCGTCGGGGTAGGTGTCCCGGAGCGACACGGCCCAGTCGTGCGCCGCCGGCCCCAGCGCCCGCACCGCCGCCAGGGCCAGCAGCTCCGGGGCGAAGCCCGGGTGGTCGAGCACCCGCAGGCGCGACTGCCTCGGCGGGCGCGACCGTCTCGGTAGTGATCCTCTCGGCGGTGGTCCTTTTGGCGCTGGTCCTCTCGGGGATAGCTGCCTCCGGGGCGGCCGGCGCGGGGGTGGCCGCCTCCGGGGCGGCTGGCTCCACCGGGGTGGCCTTCCTCCGGGTGGTGGCGGCCTTCTTCGGCTGGGCGACCCCGGTGGTCGCCTTCGGGGCGGCTGCCTTCCTCGGGGCGGTTGCCTTTCTCGGGGCAGCGGCCTTCCTCGGGGCGGAGGTCTGTCCGGGCTCGGTGGCTTCCTCGGGCTCGGTGGTCTCTCCCTGCTCAGCGATCTTCCCGGGCTCGGCGGTCGTCCGCCTCGACGCGGTGGCACTCTTCGACGCGGCGGTCCTTCCGGCCGGGGTCGGGTCGGTGTTCCCCTCGGCCGGGGTCGCCCCGGCGGCCTCCTTGGCCGCGGTTGCCTTCCGCGCGGGGGCCTTCCGGGCTGCCCGCGCCCCGGCGGCCGAGCCGGTGGCGGTGACGTCCGTCTCAGGAGCCCCGGCAGGGGCGTTGCGCGGAGCGACCGGTCCGGCCGAATCCGAGGGCGGCGGGTCGTCGGCGCCGCTGTGCGCCTGATCACCTCGGCTGGCCGTACCCGCCAGCGGCTGAGGCAGCCCTGCAGCTCCGGCGGCGGCCGGTGCCGGCCGGCCTGCGGTGGACCTGGGGGCCGGCAGCGGCGGTGCCGGCCGGTCGGGATCGGGCGGTTGGAAGAGTACGGTGGGGGCCGCCGCCCGGGCCCGGCGCGGCTGTGACCTAGTCGTGCCCGGAGGTGGGGCGTCGGCGGGGGCCGCGGCGGGACCGGGAGAGACGGGCGGCGTGAAGGTCGCGCGCGGAGGACGGCGTCGGTGCGCTCCCTCACCTGGCTCGCGGCGGGGCGGGTCGCTCGGCGGCTGCTCCTCCATGCCGATGGAGCGTAGCCCTGATTCGGGTGCCGCACACCAGGAAAGTTCCCGGGTGGGAAGCGACCGGCCACGAGGTCCGGGCGGTCCTTCCAGGTGCGGCGGCCCCCGTTCCGATAGTCGCTTTGCTCCAGGCGGGTGCGGGCCTGTATTCTCGGGCCCGGTGGTCTGCGGGCCACCAGGGAGACTTCGCCTAGTCTGGTCTATGGCGCCGCACTGCTAATGCGGTTGGGGTCTTAAAGCCCCTCCCGGGTTCGAATCCCGGAGTCTCCGCGCGAAAGCCGGGTGTGTAGACTGGCCGAGCGGTGAGCGCCCGTAGCTCAATGGATAGAGCATCTGACTACGGATCAGAAGGTTAGGGGTTCGAGTCCCTTCGGGCGCACCACTTAAGCAGGGAATATAGCCAGTCGGCTATATTCCCTGCTTTCGTTTGGGTCACGTGTGGGATGCAGCCGCAGCCCCATCTGACCCACGTTTGCGCAGGTCAGGTGGGGCCTTTCCTCGCTGTCGCGCACCTCGGGTGGCTTCTCGACAGCCGACCAGCCACGGAGCATCACGATCCCACTGGATGGGATTCTTGGATGCGAAAATGGGAAGCCCAGAAGGAGGTGGGCGTGTTTCCGCAGGTAGCGGCCTTGGCTTGGTGTGCACCGGAGGAAGCCCTGCGGCCAAATCCGTCTGATTACCCGTCAGATGCTTCACACCCAAAGACAGGTCTGACCGAGACGACACGGCGGGGCATCTCCTGCCTTACCACGAACGTTGGCGGTGCTGGTTGCGCGCCGTCCGACCTGTCGGCCGGGCGGCCGTCGTGAGCCACCCTCGTTCTCGTAAAGGTTCTTGATGACCGCGCCCAGGACGTGACGACGGGTTGGCGGATCCAGCGGCCGAACACCTCGTGCGCACCGGAACACCCAGCGTTTCGGCGGTGCCGGTGACCCGGCCGACGAGGGGAGGTGGTGGGCGGAGCAGGTCGTTGGGACGCCGACGTCTACGTCGCGACCTCCACCGAGTCGAGTGCGAGCGGGACATACACGTGCCCATGGCGGATCAAGAAGGAGGTGTCGGTGCTAGGTGAGGGTGGTACTCAACAGGTTACCGGCCCCTGTCTGTCAGGGTGAGTTGAGGCCAGCGGTTCATAGCATGTCCGCCGGACAGGGCGAGTTCAGGATCGAGATGCGTTGAGTACTGCTGTTGATTTCGTGGTGGCCCAGGATGGGGTCATGAGTCGGAAGAAGGGTCCGCGTTCGGGCGGGCCGCGGGCACGCCGGTCGTTCACGCCGGGGCAGAAGCTGGAGTTACTGGCCGGGTATGAGCAGGCCGTCGCGGCTGGTGAGGGCGGTGCTTTCCTGCGGCGTGAGGGTTTGTACTCGTCGTTGATGTCGGAGTGGCGCCGGGCTCGGGACGCGGGTCTGTTGCAGGGCAAGCCGGCTGGGGAGACGGTCGGGCGGCCCAGCGCCGAGCAGGCCGAGATCGCCCGGTTGCGCCGTGAGCTGGAGTTGGCGCAGGCGAAGCTGGCGCGGACCGAGACGGCGTTGACGATCATGGGAAAAGCGCGCGAGCTCTTGGAGGACATCTCCAGGAGCGAGCCGGACGATCCGGACGTGTTCGGGCTCGGCAGACGCTGATGGCCGCCTACCACGAGCTGACCAGCGCGAAGGTCACGACGCGGGACGCGAAGCGGCTGACCGGGATCGCCCGCTCCAGCGCTGAGCGCGACCGGCGGCGGCCGACACCGGCGCCGCCGGTGCGGCGAGCGCCGGCGAACGCGCTCACCCCGGCCGAACGCGAGCAGGTCCTGCGGCTGGTAAACAGTCCGGAGTTCGTCGACGCGGCCCCGGCCCAGATCTACGCGGCGCTGCTGGACCAGGGCGTGTACGTCGCCTCGATCGCCACCATGTATCGGGTCCTGCGCGAGCACGCGCAGGTTCGCGAGCGTCGCCGGCTGGCCCGGCACCCAGCCCGCGCTCGTCCCGAACTGGTCGCCGACGGCCCGCAGCGGGTCTACACCTGGGACATCACGAAACTGGCCGGACCGGTCAAGGGCGTCTACTTCGACGCCTACGTGATGATCGACATCTACTCCCGGTACATCGTCGGTGCCCGTGTGCACGCCCGCGAGTCCGGCCCCCTTGCCGAGTCGATGATGCGCGAGGTGTTCGACGTCCACGGCGTCCCGCACGTCGTGCACGCCGACCGCGGCACGTCGATGACGTCGAAATCGGTCGCAGACCTACTCGAAGACCTCGACGTCACCCGCTCGCACTCCCGGCCGAAGGTGTCCAACGACAACCCGTACAGCGAGGCCTGGTTCAAGACGTTGAAGTACGCGCCGGTCTTCCCGGACCGGTTCGCGTCCCTCGCTCACGCCCGAGCGTTCATGAACGACTTCGTGACCTGGTACAACCACGCCCACCGACACACCGGAATCGGCCTACACACCCCCGCCGACGTCCACCACGACCGTCACCACACCGTCCGCGCCAACCGCCAAACCACCCTCGCCGCAGCCCGGAGGGCGCACCCGCAACGGTTCGGCACCACCCAGCCCCTACCCAAGATCCTCGACCTGCCCGAACAGGTCTGGATCAACAATCCCGACCAGCAAACGAAAGCCGTGCCACAAGCTGCCTAACTCCCGTTGGCCTCAATCCCTTGACACGTTCCGGCCGGCTGATGGCACGAACCAGCACGAAGCCCTCGGCCGGGTGCCGGGGGCTCGGCTATTCGCGCCCGAAGGCCACGGCAGCCTGGTGCATAAGGCGTGCCAGGTATAGCCCCACAGGCTGGCTGGTGGTGACGTCGCTTTCGCCCTGAGGATCCGGTACGAGCGTGCGAGTGGTCAGCAGCCTGCAGGAGCTGACAGCCGCCGCGAGTGATAGGCGTAGGTCTCTGGCGACGATGCGCATGTCTTCTACAACCAGGACGAGGGTGGTGGCCGCAGCAGCGATGATGGGATCGTCGTTGCTGCTTTCGCGGCAGAGAACGGCGTAGATGGCGTGTAGGTCGTACTCGGGATCGAGCCGCGAGATGGTGCGGGCGTATTCCGTGTACGGTCCGTCGTCATCGTCAGTCAGGTCGGCCTCGGCAGTCATCGTGGAGATGATCGAGTTCGTGTCGGCCAGGGTTGTCGACATGGGCTCGGCATGCAGCAGGCTGATAAGCACGGTCCTGGTCAGTGCCGACAAGGGGACGCGCGTGTCTTCGCGGTAGGGCTTGAAGTACAGAGCCGGGTTCGCGATCGCCTGGCTTGCCTTGTCCTCGAACAGGTTCACGGCGTGCGTGGTCATGTTCGCTTTGGGCGCGAACTGCTTAGCTTGGGCGGTTGCGGCGGCGGCGCGGGCCATCGTCCAGGCGATGTGATAGCACTCGGCCAGCGACCGCACTGCGGCAAGGCGTCGGGCGACTTCATCGAAGCGTGCTTCGTGGTTTTCTGGGATGGGCGGCAGGTTGTGTTCTTCGAGCTGGAAGTCGAAGTAGCGGCGGGTTTCCCAGGCGATCAGGTCTTGGACGAGTTCCAGCAGTTCGGTGCGCCGGTCGAGGGTCAGCCGTGCCGGGTTGAGCTGGCCGAGTAGATGCTTGTCGAGGTTCTTTGCGGTGGTGCCGACTGACGGGCCGCCTGGCACGTACCGGCAGATCAGAGACAGGTAGTAACGGCTCCAGGTCGGCTGCGAGAGGTTCGACAGATCACCGTCAGCTTCGGCGACGGCCTCTTCGAAGGTCGGAGTCCACACGAACGCTGCCAACGGAGAGTCTGGGTGGATCGCGAAGAATCCAGCATTATCGCAGTCACGGAGCAGCTCGGGTGTCAGATCATCGAGGGGGGCCAGCGGTACCGGCCAGGCGGCCATCGGTGGAATCGGGGTAACGCTCGGCGCATGCCGAAGCGCCGCCAGCGCAGCCGCTTCGGTACGTAGGGAGGTGTTCGGCACTGCATGCCAGTCGGGTGCCGAAGCCACGTCGACGGCACACCGTTGGGCAAGGTAGGCGGCCTGCGCGGCCGTCCACTGCCGTTGTACCTGTATCGCTTGCCCGTGCCGTCGGGTGGCCTGGCGCGCAGACTGGCGCTTCTGCGTCGCCGCAGGCGTGGTCTCTCGCCCGACAGCCTTGATCAGTTCTTGGTCGCAGTCGACGCATCGTTCAGGAGCGTCGCCGGCAAGCAGCTTTACCAGGTTCTGCCGAGATCTCAGCGAGAGCGGCTGATCGCATGATGGGCAACGAATCGCGGGCAGGACCGCTCGCACCCCGGCTGCGGCATGCACGTACATCCGACTGTTGGGAACACCGTACTCGGCACACAGCGCCGTCGTCTTCTCTGCCCACAGAGCCGAGGGCGGATCAAAGGTCTTATCGAAGCCGCTAAGGGCCCAGTAGCGTTCGCCAAGTGCAACTGCCTCAGCATCAGCACCTGGAACGGCCGACAGTTGGGGGTAGAACCGTGCAAGAACCTCGTCCTGCGGGGCCTCCGCATCGGCTTCCGAGACGGTGACCTGATCCGAACTCATCCGAACAGTATCCCTGAAACCCCAAAGCAGCTGTGGGGCCAAGGCAGGTGCGACAACATGATTTCCGCGAGTTTGAGGCGCGATCCATGTAACCCCGGCGGACGGGGGTGTGTTGGCATGCGGACGCATCGGAGTGCGAGGCTGTCCACGCACGGCACAGCGTTATCGGATGGGCACTGGATGTCAAGCTGGGAGCTGCGGGCGGCGGTGAAGGTTGACTTGGTCGGGCTTACGCGGAACCGCTAGCGCCAGACGGCCATACCGGTGTCTGGGCTCGTGAGCTCTGTGCCCGAAGGCGCTGCACGTGAACGGAACGGATCGACGGCCAACTGACGTGGGGTAGGTGTGATGGAAACGCTGCCCAACCCTGACATCCCCGCGACCGACGCTGCTGACGACGGCGATCGCGAGCCCACGCCGGCGGAGATCGAGTCGTGGGAGCGCGAGACGGTCTTCGTCTCCGGCGACGAAGCCACAGCCGAGGAGTTCCCTCGGCTGTGGAACATGTCGGCCGGCTTCACCAAGCGGGCTATCGTGCGCCCTACCGTGCCACAGCCACCGGAGTATGTGACGATCACCCTGCCCCGGCCGCAGGTGCGCGATGACCAGTTGCTCAGGCGCAGCCTGGCTGTTCATGAGTGGAACCAGCTGTGGGAAGCCGCTCAGTTTCGGCGCCGATTCTTCGACGAAGAGGAGGATCTCACGCCCGACCTCGCCAGAATCGCCGATCGCGGCGACGTCAACATCATCTTCGTGCCCCGGACGACATCCCGGTACTACGAGTACGCGCCCCTATACCACTTGCTGGACCGCCGCACCTGCGAGCGATTTGGCCTGCCGCTGCTCGGCCGCGGCCAGTGGCCCTTCGGCATGGAATTCGTTGACATCGGCAAGTACCTGTCAGATGACTTCGAGCGGCGACTGTCACAGGCGTGGGCAAGCACCGTCTGGCGGCATCTCGACTCGGGCTCCGGCCTCGCGGCGTTCCGCCGAGACGAGCCAATCCGGCTGCTCGCACACAACCTCGACTACTGGATCCCGCCGGTCACCGCAGTCATCCAGGACACGCTGCGTGACTTCCCATTGGTCAAGGGCGACGGCGACCTGCCCGCCGAGATCCGCCTGATCGATGGATCGGTCCTCGACGGGGCCGTCCCGGGTTGGCCCCGCACGGGCGGCGACCTGTGGCGTGGCCAGCAGTAAAGGTCGTCATCTTTCGGGAGCTAGCGGCCGTGTAGATCCCTGCTCCCATGTCTCGTTTGGGGCCATACGTGCCAGCCTGGCTTATGGATCTGCTCAGTCAATTGCCCCCGGCCGCCCTTGTGACTCTGGGGGTGGCCTACCTTGTGTATCGAACGGTTCGGCACCTTCTCAACTTGCCTCTTTCCATCGCGACCATCTTCGGCGTGCTGAGCGGATCGGAACGGCGCAAGGACGCCATCGAGATCGTGGGCAAGCTGTGCGCTGGAGACGAGGACCAGGCGGGCCACCGAGCAGCCTCCGTCGATGCCCCGGCGGTGGGCGCACCGCCGCCCGGCGCAGGAGTGATCAATCTTCCTCAGGTCGCGACAGGTCGTTGGCTACCGCCGGTACGAGCACGGCCAAGCCAACGCCCGGCGAACGGCTGCAACCTTGACCGGCTGTTGGATCCGGTTGCCGCCGCTCGCCGGGCGTTGGGCAGGTGCCGAACTCGCCCGCGTCTCGTCATCGGTGTTGCGTTCACGCGGGTATTAGTTGGGCTTCGCCTTGCGGTAGGTGCGGCTCCGCGATGCTTTGCGCCGTTGCTTGATCTTCCGCTGTCGGCAGGCCTTCATCCTGTCGCTGTCCGATTCGTGGCGTGGCGGGGTCTTCGCCTCCCCGTGGTGGGTGTCGCGGGTGCGTTCGATCTGCCGCTTGATTTCCGCGCCGGGTTTGGCGGCAGCGATGAGGTAGGAGGCGGTGGCTTCGGCTGCCTCGTGGGCGGTTGGCGGAAGGATGGTGGTGTAGGTGTCGGCGGTGAGGCGGATGCTGGCGTGACCGAGTTGGTGTTGGATGGTTTTGATGTCGACGCCGGCGGAGTGCGCGAGGGAGGCGGCGCCGTGCCGCAGGTCGTGCAGCCGGATCGGTGGGAGTCCGGCGCGGTTGACCAGGAGGCGCAGGCGTTGGGTGAGGTAGCCGGGGTGTAGTGGTAGTCCGTCGGGGCTGGTGAACACGTAGCCGCTGTCGTGGCACACCATGCCCGCGCCGACGCGTCTGGTCCGACGTTGCTGCTGCCGTTCGCGTTGTTGCCTCAGCACGCGCACGGTGTGTTTGTCGAGGGCGAGTGTGCGGCGGCTTGCCGCGGACTTGGGTGGGCCCTCGTGTACGTCGTAGCCGGCGGTCGTGCGTTGCCGGACCACGGACAGTTGTCCCTCGTGCAGGTCGACGTCGGCCCATCGGAGTCCGGCGGCCTCACCGCGTCGTAGTCCGAGTAGCGCGATCAGCCACCACAGCGGGTACAGGGTGTCGTCGCGGACGTAGTCGAGGAAGCTGGCGAGCTGCGCTGCCGTCCACACGGCGACCGTCGGTCGCTCGCCGGTGGCCTTCCACTCGGCGATGCGGGCTTCGGTCCACACCTCGGGCTGGGGGCGTTCCCGCGGGGGTAGCTCCATCCTCTCGGCCGGGTTGTCCTTGATGAGGCCCTCGCGGTAGGCGCCGGTCAGGGCCGCGCGCAGCGTGGCGTGGATGTGCTGCAACGTGCTGGCTGTCTGCGGCTGTCCGGCCCGGTTATGGGTGAGGGCGATTTGCGCGAACGCGGCGTTGAGTTGCCGCGGGTTCAGCTCACCGAGGATCAGATGTCCGATGTGGGGGATCAGGAAGTTCTCGATGTCGCGCGTGTAGTGCATCTTCGTCGTGGGGCGGATTCGCTTGCGGGTCGAGAGCCAGTACCGCAGCCACCGGGTGACGGTCCACGACTGGCCGGCCTGTTCCTCTCGCGACAAGGCCAGCAGTTCGTCGCGTGCCCGGCGGGCCGCCTCCTCGGACGCGTAACCACCCCGTCGGACGCGTTCGACCTGGCCCAGTAGGTTGCGCGTGGAGCAGTGAAAGTACCAGCTCCCGTGACCGGGCTGCGACAGTTTCAGGCACGCCTTGCCCAGAGGGCGGTTGGTCTCTGGGTGAAGGCAACCGCACCGCTTCACAGTCACACCGTGGCTCTTCATGACATTCATCCCTTCGATCGTGTGTCACACCTACTGACGAATGAGCACCCCCGTGAGCATCTGATTGCCGCTAACATTGAGGATCCGTGCCGATAGTTTTGATATTGGACACAGTTCTGCCTCGGCGGAGATCGGGTCCGGGGACTCAAACGCGGTCGAGGCAGGAGCGCGCGAGCGCTCTTCTGGTCGCGAGGGCATCTCGTAAGGACGGACGGCGACCCGGTGCGACCCAGCTATAGGCGCCTGTACGCGGCAGTGGGTGGCACATGGCCTGCAACAGCCGGCGGATCATCGTCTCCGACGGACGCGGTCCGGGGCGATACCCAACGCCAGCGCGGTCGCGGCCGGAACGTCGGCGACCCACTCGGCGATCGCGGTGTAGGAGCGGTAACCGGCCACCACGGCGCACACCGCCGCAGTCACCACGACCACCAACCGGTGCCGCACGCCGCGGCGTGCGCGGGGATCCGGCAGGTCGGCCAGCGCTGCGGCCCGCCCAGCAGCGGTTTCGGGCACCGTGGCAGCCGGTGCGCAGGACAAGGACGAGATCAGCGATGATGGCAGGGCGGGCATGACTCACTTCGGACGATCAAGGCTTCGACACCCTGATGATCATCTGAACCGGTCATGGCCTACGGAATTTCCTGCTCGACCAGTACGACCGGGTCATGGCCGTCGAGACCGGCATCCAACTCGCCCTGGCGCGGCGGGTCACCACGACCACCACCGTCGGTGCGATGATCGGCGGCGTGGCGACCGCTGCGGTCTACGTCCTGCTCGGTCTGCTGCTCGTCGATGGGCAGATCCCCCTCGCCGCCGCCGCGACCTGCGTCATTGCCGTGCAGCCCGCGCAACGGTCCCTTGCGGTGGTCACCTTACAGGTCGACCGGGTCTACACCGAGGGGCAGCACTTCCGCGACTACACCGGCTTCATGACCCGCGCGGCCGACTACCTGCCGACCCGGACCGGCCCCGCCGTCGGCACGCCGGCACCGGACCGGCTGGAGGAGATCACAGTCGACGCGGTGAGCCTGCGCTACCCCGACCGTGACACGGCGGCCGTCGACCAGGTCACCCTGACCATCGAGGCGGGGCAGACGGTGGCGTTCGTCGGGGAGAACGGCTCCGGCAAGTCCACCCTCTCCACCATGATCGCCAGCCTGCGCGCCCCCACCGGCGGCACCATCCGCTACAACGGCCGCACGGCCGACGACTGGGGCACCGATGCGCTACGAGCCCGGATCGGGGTGGTGACCCAGGAGTACCACAGGTGGCCGTTCACCGCCGCCACGAACATCGCCATCGGCGACATCACCACCGACGCCGAGCAAACCCGCACCGAGGCCGCCGCTACCGCCCGGGCCGTCGCCTACGACATGATCACCGAGCTGCCCCACGGGTATGAGACGCTGCTCGACCGCACCTTCGCCGGCGGCCAGGACCTCTCCGGCGGGCAGTGGCAACGCATCACCGCCGCCCGCGGGTTCCTGCGCGACGCCGACGTGCTCATCATGGACGAACCGTCATCCGCCCTCGACCCCCGCGCCGAGGACGCCCTCTTCCAGGCCATCCGCGACCGGCAAGGGCGGAGCATCACCATCCTGATCACCCACCGGCTGGCCAACGTCCGCCACGCCGACCGCATCTACGTCCTGCACCACGGCCGCCTCGTCGAAGCCGGCACCCACGACCAGCTCATGACCGCCCACGGACGGTACGCCGAGCTGTTCACCCTCCAAGCCGCCGGCTACGACACCACCGCACCCGGCGCGACGGTGCCCCGACAGACCGCGACCGCCTGAAAGAGCACGCCATGACGACGTCGAACCCCACGAAGCTCGTGCCCCCAACGTTGGTGATCATTCGGGGAAACTCCGGCAGCGGGAAGACCACGACCGCCCGCGAGGTACGCCGCCGCTTCGGACGCGGTGCGGCGCGGCACCTCCCCGCACAGTGAGGTGCCGCGGCGCGCCGCGATCGGTGAGTCTCAGTCCTTTGGCGCCTCGGGCATGACCGGTAGGACGTACTCCTCGGCAAGCTTCGCCAGGTGCAGTGGAAGGGGCCGCGCCAGCGGCGGGTAGTCGTCGTGGAAGCGGAGCTGGTGGGTGAGGGCCGCCCAGGTCGCGGGCGAGTCCGGCTTGCCGTCCACGACGCCGGCGTCGGCCAGCACCTTCTCTGAGAGGCAGCCGAGGACGACGAGTTCGAGGTACTGAGGGTTCCGCCCGACCACAGATGGACCCTTTGGCCATGACGGGTGCGGGCCGAGCTTCATCAGTCCCTTATGAACCTTCCCCGCGCTCGCCGGCTTGTCGGTGATGCTGACGAAGACCCGGTTCCCGGCCGCCGCGTCCTCCGCAGCCCAGAGTCCGCTGGCCAGGCCGGCCACCGCGTCGTCCGCCGCCGGCGCGTACCACTGGGGCGTCTCCTCCCGTCCCGCGCCGTCGCGGGTAAGGACGAAGCGGAGATCGGGACCATAGGCGGCCAGCCGTTGTGGTCCGTCGGCGGCGAAGCCGATCCTGTCGACGGTGAGCGAGGGGTTGCGGAGCCACCGCCAGGCGCTGCGGAGGTTGCCCGCGTTCGCCAGCAGTAGCGTCGGTCGGTGGCGAGCCTGGTAGAGGACTGAACGGATCTGCCGCTCGATGTCCTCGCGTTGCTCGTCCGGGGAGGGTGCCTGCGGCTTGGCGCGTTCGTCGCTCTCCGTGTCCCGAACTTCGACTGACTCCACCCGCTGAGCGAGTCGTAGCAGCAGCACGGGGTAGGGTACCCATTCCCGGCTTACGTCGTCCCACCCGCAGACACGGTGGTGGTCGTCGTGCGGCCGGATTAGCAGCGCTACCAGCTTCTGCCCCGCCCGCCTGGTCGGCCCGTTGGCGCGTCGGCGCACCACCCACAGCGCCAGGTACTGGAGGTCCTGCGGCACCCCGTCGCTGACCCGAGGGCTGGGGATGGTCGTCGCGCCGAGCTGCCGCAGGCCGTCCAGCCATGCGGCACGCGCCCGCATGCTGACGTCAGCCGTGGCGTCGGTCGGCACGGTGATGAACTGGCTGAGTCGGCCGGTGTCGGCAAGGCCCAGGCGGACCGCGAACTTGGGGTCGTTGTCCTGAGCGGTGAACCGCTGCTCCCCACCGATCTCGACGACGGCGAGCCCCGGTGGCCCGGACCGTTGGCGCAGCCGCGCCGCGACAGCGACCCGGCGCGCGCGAAGCGCCTCGTCCAAGGCACCGGACCGCGTCACACCCGCCCGCCGGGAGACGTCGAGCGGCGCCCCGAGCGCCCCCAGCTCAGCGGTACGCACGCGCACCCGTAGGCCCTCATACCGCCACTCCTGGTCCGGCTCGGTGCCGGCAACGTCGGTCGGAAATCCGAGCAGCTCGGCGAGTGCGGACAGGAGCGCGTCCCGGGTCTCCGGGAACTGCCAGAGGAGATCCACACCTAGGGGCTCACCGGCGAGGCTTGTCTTCAGCGCCTCGCGGCGGGCAGCGACGGCTTTCCGCACCGCCTCGGCGTGACCGGCCGGATTGGTCTTCGCGGCAGGCTTGGAGATCAGGGCCGGCTTGTTGGCCTCGCGGACCCTGTGCAGTTCGGGTGCCCGGCGGAACAGCGGCCGAAGCCCTTCCTCGACCCACCCGTCGATGAGTGACCGCTCGCCGGAGAGTAGCCCGGTCTCAACCCCGTGGGTCCCGTACCGGTTCTGGTGCACGATCCCCGCCGAGATCCCGCCGCAGCCCTTTATCCAGGTCGGGGCGTGCGCGATGACCTCGTCCGCCCTCGGATAGGTCCGGACGATGTCAAGGTCGGGCAGAAGACCTGCCACGCTGTGGTCCCGCCAGTCGATGCGCCGCCGGTCCCGGCTCCACCCCACGCGGTTGGCGATCAGCCGAGACGTCCGTTCCTCGGTGAGGTCGGACCAGGGAAGCGGAACATCGAGGAGGACGCGAGCCGTCTGGTTGCGCGACAGATCCGTGCCGGAGGTCGTCCAACGGCGAATCCCGGACGACACGTGCACCCGGTACGTCGGCACGAACGGCACGGTCTGCACCGTGATGGTCAGGACCGCCGAGTAGAACCAGGTGCGACGGTTCGTAACGAATTCCTGCGGTGGCCACGACACCAACTCGGCCCCCTGCTCCCGGTCGACCACCCGGAACCACAGGTCACACCCGACGCCGGGCAGGCGCAGCGGGCGTGCCGCGAGCCGGGCGGCCAGGATCTCCGGCACCAGGGCGTACAACTGACGTGAGGGCTCCGCCGTGCCTTCCGGTGAGGGCTGGACGGTGGTCAGGTCGACCTGCGCCACGCCCCAATCGGGGGTGCTCTCGTGGGCCGTCTCCACGACGCAGGCCAGGTGCTGCTGGTGCTCATCGGGGATCGGAAAGCCTGTGACCCAGGAGGAGATCACGGGCCGGATCACGTCGGCGGGCACCGGCTCGCGCGCGTAGATCCACGGTACCGTGGCGTCGCTTCCAGCACCCCGCCCGGTCGCCGTCACGCCCGGGGCCACCGCGCGGAACAGCCCGTTGAGCTGGCGCAACGGCAGTCCGACAGGGTTCTGCCTGCTCTTCCAGCCGAGGCGGTACACCTCTTCGAGGCCGGTGCGCCAGCGCTCGTCGAACCGGATGACGTGGTACTGCTCCATCCAGGGGCCGGCAGCGGGATCGGGCTCGTAGGCGGTGGGGCGAATCAGCGTGTACACGTTTCGTCCTTCTCCTGAGTTGGCGGGAGGAACCGGTCAAGGGCGTCCCAGAGAGGCCGGTACAGCGACTGGACGATGTCCCGGTCGCGCGGCGACACCTCGCTGTCCGGGAGGAAGTACGGCGCCAACACCTCGGCGATGCTGTACAAGAGGCTGGTTTCGGCGGTGTCCGGCAGCTTTGTCCCATCCCCCAGGTTCGGCATGAACGCGGCGTCGACGAAGACCACTCGGGCGTGCACACCGCCGCGGACGAGGCGGCCGATGACCTGCCAGATCAGTACGAGCATGTCCCAGGTGACCGCCGGCCGGTCCTCCTTGAGCCGGCTCCACGCCAGGGAACGACGTAGCACCTGGTACCACGTCTGCCTTGCCTGCCGGCGTACCTCCCGCGCCCCGGCGCTAAGCGTGGCGGCGCTGCGTACCCAGTCGTCGAACTCGCCGGATTCGATCGACCTGATCATCCAGTCGTTGACGGCGTGGACCGCGAGGCCGATGTCGTCCGGACGCGGATTCGGCCGCGCGAGGAAGTAGACGGTGCCGATCGCGGCCTGGCCGTCGCTGTTCAGGATGTTGTGTCCCCGCTCGACGGCGAGCAACGGTGCGACGAGGACCTCCGCGGACGTGTTTCTGAGGGTGTCCACGTCGCCACGGCGCAGAATCCCGGCGTGTTGGTCGTCGTCGCCGGAGGGGTCCGTGGCGAACTCTTCATCGAAGTCGTCGGCCACCAAGCGCAGCACCCGGCCGCGCCACCGGTTTCCGAGCGTGTGCAGCGTGTCGGCGACGGCCCCGGCCTCGTCGTAACTGCCCACCAGGAGCAGCAGGTGACGGCGAGCCTCCGGTAGCCTCAGCAACTCCTTCTGCAGCAGGCTGGCTTCCCCGTCTTGCGTCTCACCGAGCCGGAGCGCCATCTGAGTGAGGATCTGTGTTCGCGCCTCCGGCCTCGCGCCGGACACGCGGAGCTGCGGAGCGTCCTCCCCGAGCAGCTCAAGCCGCATCTCCGTGCCGGCCACCACGGCCTCGAACTCGTCGGGGTCCGGCTTGAGGAGCACGCCGACCGGAAACCGGAGGTGGTAACGACTGGACTTCCCGGCCCAGCTACTGCCGGACATGAGCAGTACGTTCGTCGGCGGCCTGCCGTCGGCCACTGGGATGTCGGGCATCGCGTGCAGCAGTTCCCGGCCAATGCCGTTGCACCGGAAGTACCGGAGCTCGCCGCTGCGGACACCGCCCGAGTCTGGGCCGTGGACCAGGAACTGGAAGCCGAGGACGTTGCCCATGGGCGCTTCCGGGATGACCGGCCCGTAGGACAAGGGGCTGCGATACATCTCGTTGAAGCCGAGCTTCAGGGTCGCCTCGACGCGAGGCCACATGGCGTTCATCAGTGACAGCTTCGATTCCAGCGCGGCGAGCAGCAGCGTGAATTCGAAGCGGCGTGCCCATTCGGACAACCAGTCGTCCGGGCTCTGCGGCGGCTTCGCCCCCTTCCGGCGCGGCGCTTCAGACGCCTTCTCAAGGACGCACTGCTTGTCGGCGAGGAATGGCGGCAGGTTGAACAGGTCGACCACGAACGCGACGAGCCGCAGGCGGGTGTGTTCCTGGTAGCTCGTGTGCAGCAGCTCGGTGACCAGGTCGACCAAGCCTCTGCGCAACTCCGGGCGCCGGTCCCCGAGCGGGTTGTCCCGAAACTCGTCGAGCTGCTGCTCAAGCTCCATGCGGTCCGGCTCGTCAGCGTCCGGATAGCGTTCGTCGAGGAGTTGGAGCTGGAGTGTCCAGGCGTTGAAGTATCCGATCCGTACCCAGGTGCGCAGTGCGTGGTCACCAACCAGCATCGCGTACAGGCGATCCGTCGCTGCCGTGATCGTGTTGACGGCGGCGTTCCAGACCTCGACGTCGCGGTTCGAAAGTTGCAGACGCTCCCCGTCGGCCAGCTCACGGATCTTGTGAGCGTTGAGCTCGTCGAGCAGGGAACGGTTACCGAGTCCGGCGACCAGTTTCGTGGCCGGCGCGAACATCCGGTCCAGCTGCATCTGGACCCGGTCCGCCTCGTCCACGATGACGAGGTCACTGCGTCGGCAGGCTAACTCGAGGTAGTGCAGGTGCTCGGCGTTCTGCACGCGGGGCACCGCAGCGTCGATCAGGCTCGGCGGCGTGGCGACCCAGACGTGGGCGTCCACGAGTTCCCGGGCGCCATGGTGGCGGGGGCAGCCCGACCAGTACGGGCAGGCATGCCTCTTTCCGGACCGGCCGCTCTCCTCTTCGCGTCGCCCCCGTCGGGACCGCCCCTGGAGCCTGGCGCACGGCGCGGCACCGTAGGGGAGCACGTCGTCATCCTCGGGGAGCAGTGCGTTGATCGCACAGGACGTGCTCAGATAGTTGAAGCTCGGGTCGGTGTGACTCAGGATGCTGTGCTCTCCCCGGCTGGCCAGCCGGCGGTGCAGCCGCTGCGCGTGCCGCTCCCGACCAGACGCGCCGATGATCGGGGCGGCGGTGCGACCCGCCGTCAGATAGGTGTTGTAGAGGCTCACCAGCTTGAGTGACTCGGCCACGTCACCCACCAGCACCGTGACGCAGAAGCCGTGCCGGTTCACGAGGTACACGGTGATCACATCGCGCAGCGTGCTCTTTCCGGCACCGACGATGCCGAGCAGGTGCTGGACCCCGGCGACGGAGAACTCCTCGTCCGGCGCGAACGCTCCACCGGAACTCGTGAACAGGTGCGTACGCGACAGCCTGTCCACCCAGTTCTGAAACAGGACTCCGTCCATCTCCGCTGCGGTCTCCAGCAGGTCCCGCCAGCGCAGGCGGACCGGCGCACCACCACCTGCCGGAAGGAGGCCGAGGTCGTGCGCTGTCGGCGCCGGCATGTCCCCCGCTCCGGACAGCTGGACGGTCACCATGTGGCGGCCGACGGGGAACTGGTGCGGGCCGTCCCCCGCCACAGGCACCTCCGTGCGGGTGAACGGTGGCGCACACCTCAGCAGGAGGTCGTAGGTGTCCCAGCGGTCCGGCGCGAAGGCGGGCAGTCGCTCGGTCGCCGGGCGCGACATGTCCGGCACGTCGTAGCCGCGTAGGGAGGGATCGGTTCGGTGGTACGAGCGCAGTGCCTCCTCCCAGGCGGTCTTGCGGCGAAGTGTCCAGAGGCTGTAGCGGGCAACGCGGAGCATCTGCTCACCTTGTTGATCCGCGACCAGGCCCCGGGCGTGGGCGAAGGGGTATCCGCTGAACAGCACCCAGGCGTCCGTGGCGGGGGATTCCGGGGCCAGGTGCCGCTGAAGACGAAGCCCCAGCTCCACCTCGCAGAGCCTGAGCAACTCTCTCGACCGCAGCTCGCCTGCCTGGCGCAGTGCCTGGATGACCGGGGCGAAGCCTTGCGCCGTGCTACGCATGCTGCGGTGCTCCTTCCGTTGCGGCAGTTTGTGTGGTCACCACGACGTCGAGCTCCGGGGGCAGCGCGTGACGCACCGACTTCAGGAGCGCGGGGCGCGCCCGCGCCAGGTGATCGGGGATGACAGCCAGCAGATCGGAGCTTCCGCTCAGCCGGGCGGCCAGCAGCAGTGGCTCCACCCTGTCGAACACCTGCACGGTGCTCCGGCCGAGGACTGGCTTGCTGAGCTGGTACGCGCCGAGCCCGCCGGAAAGGAGCGTTCCGGTCACGCCGCGCTCCGCGAGCCGCCGCATGACCACCCGCTCCGTCCGTCCCGGCAGCGACAGGAACAGGCGCAGCGAGGAATCGAGCACCCGCACCTTGCCCGCCCTGTAGCCCGGGCCCGGTGCCGGCCCCCGTTCGCAGACCTCACCCTCGCACCAGGCGATGCGTCCGTGCTCCACCGTGGCGAGAAGACCGCACGCCGGGCAGGTGGTCAGGCCGTTATGGGCGTGGGCTGGTGCCGGAGGTCGGTAGAGATGCTGCACGAGCTTCCAGATCCGGGGCTTCCAGGACGCGCCCCGCGCGTCGTCATTGGTGACGGCGACCCGGTCGATCAGGAAGTCCCGGCACTGCGCGAACAGCGCCGGCATGGAGGCGGCCTGCGCGAGTTCCTCCAGCTTGAGCACGACACTCTGCTCGGCGGAGTCGTCCGACCCGTACGCGGCGAGTTCGGCGCACGAGCGGGTCGGAAGGCGTCGCCGCGGATCGAGCAGGGTCACCTCGGCACTGAGGAACCCCGGCAGGGCGGACGACGGCCAGCGGGCACTCAGGGGAGCAGTGCACCAGGCGACGAGTTCGGGGACGCTGGACGGTGGCATGCGCCCCTCACGCAGGCAGGCGAGCACGTTCCGGTCCAGCACGCGCTGTATCGACGGTGGATAGGGAAGGTTCAGCGAGCCCTGCCGGGCGGCGTCGCCCAGGTCGATGAGGCCGCGCGCGAGCTGCGGCAGACTCGTGAGATCAGCGCGCCCGTGCAGGTCCGAAGGGATCACCGGGCCCCTCCCGGCGTGATCGGCCTCGCCCCGGCTGGCGTGCCTGGGCCGGACGGGCACCAGCGGCCGACCTCGCATCGCGCGCACTGTGGGCCGGGCGAGGGCAGGAACCGGTCGTCGGCGTGCCAGGCGCGGACGTGATCCGTGAGGGCGCGGCCCGCGGCCGCGCGGACCTCGGCGGTGAACGGGTCGATGATGACCAGGTCCGGTCCGCCGGGACGCAGCGTCTCCAACTCGACCCGGCCATGGCCACCACCCAGCCGTCCGGCGCCGATGAGCGTTACGGCCAGGGCCAGCTGCGGGTATTCCACCAGCGGGTCGCGGATCCGTCGGCGGTCGCTGCCGACGGTCTTCGTCTCACGCCACACCCAGGCGCCGTGCTCCCTGTAGAGCAGGTCGGGCTTCACGAGGACGACGAGGTCGGCGTCGGCGTCGTCGAACACCAGGTCGGGTTCGACGCGTACGTCTGAGGAGTCGTGCACATGCTGAAGTGGGCAGACTTCCGCGTGGTGCCGGATGAGCTTGCGGCCCAGTACCAGATCCTCTTCCGGCAGCCGACGGCCGTCGTTCTCCCAGGCGGGCGGGACGTCGGCGGTGCAAGGCACGGTGGGCAGAGCGGCGTGCCGGCGTTCGAGGTACGCGTGCACCGCGCGGCCGCGTTCGGCCGCCGGGCCGTACTCGATGTCGGTGTTGATCGGCAGCCACTGCCGCCGCAGGTACTCCCGGGCCGGGCAGTCCCGGTACTGGCGGGCGTTGGTGGCCGACCACGTGCGGCGCGGCCGGCTTCGATCCGTGATCCCCAGCAGGCCCGGCGCCCGGGGCAGTGCCGGGCAGCGGGGCGCGAGCGCGCAGCCGGCACAGGTGCCTCCGGGTCGGTACTCGACGTTGTCTACCAGCTCACCCAACGTGGCCTTTCCATGGGCCCGGTAGAGGCTGAGAGCCGACTCGACGTTGTCGTCGAAAAGCGTCTCCACCGTGCCGTCGACAAGTGCGATCTGCAGAATGCGGACGCGCTCCGGAGGTGGGCCGGGTGCACCGGCGGCGACGACCAGCGCCGCCACGGATATCTCGGCAATCGTCCGCTTTCCGGCCCCCAGGCGATTCTTGATGAGGCGCAGCTCCCGCGTCCGCCCATCGGCTGAGGTGTAGCAGCGCCCCCATGCCGTGATCGCGTAGTCGGTGGCACCGCGATCGTCGGGCCGTGACAGGTGCCGTCGGTACTCCCACTTCTGCAGCACCGGGACGGTGGCGTCGTCCGTTCGGCCGAAGGCCCGCAGGTAGGCGCAGACCGCGTGGGTCGTCCACGCGCGGACGCCCTCGTGGACGGGGCGGGTCCGCCCTGCGGCAATTCGCCGGTCCAGCTCCCGGAACGCCTCGTCGACGTCGACTCCCTCGCCCTCGACCAGGTCGAGGATCGCCATGAACGGTCCCTGGGTGAAGCTCTCCAGCGCCTCGACCTTGCGCCTCGCCGATCCGGCGGCTGACCGGCCTCGGCGTGCCGCCATGGCATCATGGGCGGGACATCGGTGGGCACTGGAGGCCAACATGCCCAGCGATACCTTGATGCCGGCGGTCGCGGCGGTCGGAATTCCCGACATCTGCACGTGACTCATGTCGTTCTCATTCCTCACAGGGGTGTCAGTGCTTCGGGGTGGCGTTGTCATCGACAATCGATTCCGCGTCGTCCGTCTGGCGGGCGAGGGTGGTTCGGCCGAGGTCTACCGGGCTTGGGACATGGAACGCGAGCGAGAGGTGGCAATTAAGCTCCAGCCGCCCCGCAGGTTCGAGTCAACCGCCACCTTCGCGCTGGATGGCGAGCGGATCGTCGACGAGGGCAGCCTCGGCGATACGTTGCGTGGCATTCCAGGGGTGCCGGCCCACATCCGACGCGGGTCGCATGAGGGCAGGGCATACCTGGCGATGGATTTCGTCGACGGAATCCTGCTGCGCGAGCTGATCGAGCGGAGTCGACCGCTCTACACGGAAACCGCGGTCTCGGTGCTCGCGCAGCTCTGCGAGATCCTTTCCGAGGTTCACGGCCGGGGGATCGTGCACCACGACATAAAGCCCGACAACATCATGGTCGCCCGCGACGGGCGGATCTGGCTGTTCGACTTCGGCATCGTCTCGACCTGTGAGGACGACGAGTACACCGGTTGCGGTACGCTGGGCTACACCGCGCCGGAGCAGTATCACCGGCAGCACCACCAGCCCCAGGTCGACGTCTACAGCCTCGGCGCGATGCTGTTCGAAATGAGCGCGTTGCGGTTGCCCTATCAGGAGCACAGCGGGCGGCCGGAGAAGCAGACCGAACAGTTCCCGCCGGGCTCGTTGACCGGGATGCCGGCCGTGCTTCGGACGCTGGGCACGGCCATGGTCGCCTTCGATCCGGCAGACCGTCCCAAGTCGGTGTCCGACATCCTGGCCACGCTGCGGCCGTTGCTTCCCACCTCCGGCACCCCGCTGCACCCGAAAGCGCCCCGGCCCGACCCCGCCGCCTGGTACCGCGTGCCGCCGGATACGCGCTGAGCGCCGTCCCCGCGTCACCGCGGCGACTCCGAGAGCGCGGTGAGCCGGGACTCCGCCTCGTCGGCGGCCGCCGGATCCAGATCTCGAAGGAGGTCGGCCGCTTCCCGAAGGGCGCTGCGGGCCTCCGGGACACGGTTCAACGTGTTCAGCACCTCGGACATCTCCAGAAGCGCCGTTGCTTCCCGGCGGGGATACGTCAACTGGGCGTACCGGCCGGCGGCCGACGCAAAGCTTTCCAGCGCGCTGTGCCCGTCCCGGCGGGCGGTGTGCGCGCGTCCGAGATCCATGAAGGTGCTCGCCTGGCTGTTGATGTCGGCGGTCGCCAGGAAGAGCCGGAGCGCCTCTTGGCCGCGCCGCAGCGCGCCCTCGTGGTCGCCGAGGTCGAACCGCACCGTGCCGAGTCCCCGGAGGGCGCCGGCTTCGCCGAGGACGTCGCCGAGCCGGCGATACGCGGACAGCGCCGACTCGAACAACTCGGTGGCCGTCTGCGGTTCGCCGCTCTCCCGATGCAGCAGTCCGAGCGAGTGCCGGCTGTGAGCGACGCTGAGCGGGTGGCCCGCTGCCTCACTCAGCGAGATCGCTCGCCGCAGGTCAGCCTTCGCGTGTTCCAGGTCGCCGAGCCCACGGCGGGAGCCGGCCAGCATCCGGTACACCATGGCCTGGTCGGCAGGGCCGGCGACGCGGCCGGCGGCGACCGCCGCGTACGACAGGTAGCGCTCAGCATCGGCGTACCGGTGGGTGCGCCACTGGTAGGTCACCAGGGACATGCTCAGCAGCCACGTGTACCGGTCATCCTGCCGGGCGTGGGCCCGCCTGATCGCTGCCGTGACGGTGGCGTACTCCGCGTGCAGCCAAGCCATCGCCTCCTGTGGGGAGGCCGGCGCGACGACGTCGATGTCGTCCGGACCGGCGATGGGCAGCCCGCGATCCGGGGCGAGCACCCCGTCGCAGGCCCAGGTGTTGCGTAGGAGGAAATCCGAGACTCGGCGGTTGACGCGGTCCTGGTCCTCTGGTCGCATGGCGGCGGCTCGGTCGGCGGCGAAGATCCGTACGAGATCATGGAAGGCAAACCGGTCGACCGCCGGTTCATCGAGCAGGCTGGCCTCGATCAACTCGTCGACCGCACCGGCCGGCGTGTCTTCGGCGAGGCAGTCGACCGCCCGACGGCTGATGGTGGGACCGGGGTGGATCGCGAGCCGTGCGAAGAGCTGGGCCGCCGGTGAGCTGAGCGTGCCGTAGGAGCTGCTCAGGGCCGCCCGCACGTTCAGCTCGGCGGAACGGTGGCCGAGCGAGTCCAGGCGCGTCCGCTCTTCCCGCAGGGCTGTGGTGATCTCCCCGAGGGCCTCCGGCGGTCTCGAGCGGGCCTTGGCCGCGACGACCGAGAGCGCGAGCGGTAGCCCGCTGCACAGCTCGACGATCTCGCTGACGTGTTCGGCACCGGCCCGCATCCGCGCCGCACCGAGGATGCCGGTCAGCAGGGCGACCGCGTCCTCGTGGCCGAGCGGGCGGAGCCTGACCTCATGGGCATGCTCGCGGACGATCATCTGCATGAGACGGTCCCGGCTCGTCACGATGGCTACGGACGAGCCGGTGCCGGGCAGCAGCGGCCGCACCTGATGGACGTCACGGGCGTTGTCGAGCAGCACGATGGTCCTGCGGCGCGCGAGTTCCGTGCGGTATGCCGTGCTCATCCCGTCGATGGTCGGCGTGCGGGGCCCGACGTCGAGGTCGTTGAGGATCCGGGCCAGGATCTGGGCCGGCTGCTCCGGAGACCCGTTGGCCGTGTAGCCGTTGAGATCCACGTAGAGCGTGCCGTCTGGGAAGTCGGCTTCCACCGAAGCCGCCCAGTGTTGCGCGAGCTGCGTCTTCCCAACGCCGGCCATCCCGGTGACCACAGCCAGTCGGGTGTTTGCCGGAGCGTCCGCCAGCAACGCCTCCGACAAGGCGCTGAGTTCCGCCTGCCGTCCCGCAAGGGGTGCCCGGTGGGCCGGAAGCTGACGCGGTACGCCAGGTTGCGCCGGCTTGGTGACGGAACGGCGGGTCAGCTGGTCGACGTACCTCTCCAGCTTGGCGTCCGGGGCACCGTGCAGTCTCGTCCACTCCTGGTATCGCTGGCGGACCCGCGACGGGCCGTCTGTGCTGGCAAGGAACCGCAGTTCGAGACTGAGAAGCGGTTGATCCGCCGGCCACCGACGCAGTGCTGGCCGCAGCTCACGGCTGAAGCCCGACGGATCGACCTTCAACAGCTCATCAAGGAGGAGGAAGGTGGCTCGCAGGCGGCTCTGATCGAGGCGCTGCCTCTCGTCGCTCAGGTCCGCGCCAGTGATCTCGCCCAGGGGCTCGCCTCGCCATTCGGCGAGGGCGTCGCGCAAGGTGCCGATCCGGTCCGCGCCTTGCCGAAGTCGGGCCAGCTCGAGCTTGTCCTCGAATCGGAAGTAGTCAACAACAGTCCGGTCGACACGGATGCTGCAATAGCGCCGCTCATTGCTGTCAGGCATGACGTCCGGGAAGTAACTGCGCAGCTTTCGGCAGCACGACCGCACCCTGGTCGGGTTGTAGTCGCCCTTTGGCCAGAGGCGGTCCGCGATGTACTCGTGCGATGCGCGTTGCCCGGGCGCGAGCAGAAGGGTTGCCAGGAGGGCACGGACCTGCATGGACCTGATCTGAATGCGTCGGTCGCCCTCGAAGGCGTGAAAGTCGCCCAAGAGCTCGAACTGCATGTTTCCCTCCCACCGGTTCATTGCGAGCAGGCACTCACGTCACTGCGCCAGGGAAGCTTCTCATCCCCTCTGGCCTACTGCTCACGCTGCGCTCACGCTCCGATTCGTCCGGGGCGGTCGCTGTGGCAGACTTTTGTCGGCAAAGATCACCACAAGCAGGGAACCCCGTCTGAGGGGATCCTTGGCGCAGTTGCTCATGTCGGAGGAGTGAATCTTGGAAAAGTCTGTGTGCGGTGCCGTTCGGTCCGGCGATCCTGTCCGCCCGATGTCGGGTGGCGGGCCGGGGCGTACCTATCCGCCGCGCAAGCGACGCGGAGCGAGCAAGCCGCCTATCGCTCCCAAGGCGCCGAAGCCCGAGACGCCGCGCAGTCTCGCGAGGCGACGGCGCCACCTCAGCCGGCGGTCCTGACGGCAGGGATAGCGAGCGGGGGAGGGTGGCCCCGCCACAGGAGCACCGGGTGTCAAACCCGGGGCTTGACAGGGTGCTCCGTGGGTGCTCGGACGTCGAGGAACTGACGCGAACGCTCCGGGACGCGGCCGGATTTCGGGCTGCTCCCGGGGTGGTCAAACTATCGGTCCAGTTTCAAAGCGTATCGCTCGCAGGCCCCGGACCTGCATGGACGCGGCGGGATGCGGCCGGACTGAAGTGATTGCCGTCGGATAGCTCTTGAACGAAGTCAACAGTGAAGAAGTGGGCGCGTTCCCTTCGGGCTACGGATCAGAAGGTTAGGGGTTCGAGTCCCTTCGGGCGCACAAGATCAAAAGGGGTCTGACCTGCCTGAATGGCAGTCAGGCCCCTTTGCTTTTCTGTCCCTTGTGGTCGGTTGGGTGCTCGGTGGGTGCTCGTGCGACGAGCATCCCTCACGTCCGGCCCTGTCCGGCGGGCGGCTGGTCTGTCCGAGTGGGTTTTGATCATGGTTGGGTCTACCGCTGCTGGTGTCCCACATTCCGGCACGCAGAATCCCTTTGAGTTCGACGTCGAACCTGGCGGGTTCTGGTTGTCGCCCGACTTTGTGGGCCGTGTGCGGTGGCGCCCTCGGGTGGGGATGGCCCCTTGGTGCCGCAATCGTCTACTGTCAGCGTGCCGTGAGGGGTCAGTAGCGAATGGTGATCAGCCCCTCCGATGACGTGGGGGGACGTCCTCATGGATCCGCAGGGACTCAGTGACGTGAAGCGGGCACTCGGGCGGAGGCTCGGGATCTGGCGCAGGAAGCGTGGACTGACTCAGGACGATGACGCGCGGCTGGTGCACAGTACGCGGAGCACGGTGGCCAACGTCGAGAGTGGCCAGCAGGTGGTGGACCGAGTCTTCTGGGCGCAGTGCGAGTCGCTTCTTCAGACCGGCGGCGAACTGCTCACCGGTTACGACGAGTACCGGTCCCTTGAGGCCCGGCATCAGAAGGAGAAGGCGGAAGCGGCTCGGCACGCCCGCTGGGGAGCATTGGCATCGCTTGGCCCGGCCTCGGGGCCTGTGGTGGTGGGGCACCGCGAAGAGGTGGTCGAGCCTGTCGCGGAGGCGCAGGCGCGGGTCCGCGACCAGCATACGTACGTGCTCGACGAGTCGTTCCTCGGTGCCATGGAGGCGTTCGTCGCGGAGGCGGTCGATTCGTATGAGCTGCGAGGGCCGCGGGTCCTCGCGCCGATCTTGGTCCAAGAGCGGCGGCGTGTTCAGCCGATGCTGATGGGCCGTGCGCGTCCGAGGCAGCAGCAGCCGCCTGGACATGGCATCCGCCCTGATCGACACGCCGACAAAAGACCTGGACCAGGCCCTAGCGCTGGCACGCGCGGCAATGGCCGCTGGGGAAGGCAACCGCATCGAGTCGATCGAGCAGCGACTGCGATCCTTCGTCGCAGGGCTCCAGGGATACTCGGACTATGCGCCCGTAGCTGCCTTCGCCGATGAGGTGCGTCAGTGGTTGTGTGAGCGGAAGTCGGACAATGACAACCCCTTCTAGCGAATCCTGGGAAGGGCATGGACGGTACGACTACGTCGACGAGGACTGGGCGCGCTACCGCGCGCTCGATTATCTGGTCAATCATTGGGAACGGACAGGTTGGACGCCGGGCAGACGTTCCTACCATTGGATGATGTGTCTCGGCGAAAGCGAAGCATTACGCAGGATCGCAACGGGATGCCAGGCCGCACTTGGCCATATCCCTACCCTGGACATGGTCCCCCTGAAAGGGCTGCATCTTACCGTTCAGAAGGTTGGCTTCACAGATGAAGTGCCTGCCGCGCAGCTCGACCAGATCGTGGCAGCCGCGCAGCGGCGGCTCGCGGTCATCCCCCCGATCTCACTGCGGGTGGGGCCCCTGGCCGGATCAGCGGGAGCTGTTCGATTCAGTGCGGGCCCCCATCCTCCAGTGCGGAGCGTTCGCCAGGCCTTGCGGCAGGTGCTCGCGGAGGTCAGGGGCGAGCGTGCGGTTCCCGCGCGTGCCACCGAGTTCGTCCCCCACGTCAGCATCGCCTACAACAACACGCCGACCGACGCGGCACCGGTCATCGACGCGGTGGCCAGCCTCCGCTCCGCCGCATCCGTGACGACAGCCATTCACAGCGTCGAGCTTGTCGAGTTACGCCGAGAACCCCGCAGCTACGCGTGGGATGTACTGGCCACGGGCACGCTCGGGGGCGACGAGCAGCCCGCCGGATCACGACTCCCCGAACCTCCCATGCCCGCCCAACTGCGGTGACCGCCTCCAGCAGCCCGACAAGGCCATCGGCAGTTTCACGGCGGCCGTCAACGAGTGTTCGGAGCGCTGCCGGCGCGAGCGGGGCGTGTACCTCTCCCGCACGGCGCACGCGTACCTCGGCCTCGGAGCCCGGCGATGCCGCCGCCGTAGCCGCTGAAGCGTTGACGGTGGGGACCACCACCGACTCGGCGCGGGTTTGCCGAGACGTTGCCGCCCTGACCCGGCAACTCGAACCTTTCCGTGGCCAGCGGGATGTGCGGCATCTGCTTGACCAACTGGCCACGGCCGGATGAACCACTCGCCCGGTCCGGCGCAGATGCCGGGGCCACCTCGTGTCGCCGTCGTGGGCCGCGCCAACATCGACATCACTGTGCGGATTCCCGGACCGCCGGTTCCCGGCCGCACGACGTTCGCCTCGTCGCCGGCGACGACCACTGCCGGCGGCAAGAGTCTCAACCAGGCCCTGGCCGCCAGCCGGGCGGGCGTGCACACCAGCCTGATCGGCAACGCCGGCGACGACCACTGGGGCGCCTTCCTGTACCGGGCCCTCACCGACGCGGCTGTTGACGTGTCCTGCTTCCACCTCGTGCCGTCGGCGTCGACCGGAATCGCGGTCATCGAAGTCGACCCTGACGGGGAGAACCGCATCATCCTCGCGCATGCCCTGGAAACCGAACTCACCGGCGAACAGGTACGCACCAGGCTTGCAGGGCTACGCGCCTCGGTCGTGGTGGCCCAACTTGATCTCCAACCCGACGCTGTCGACGCCGTCTTCCGGCACCATCGCGCCGAGACGCTCATCGGCAACCTGGTACCGCATTCCACGCTTGGATCGGCCGCGCTGGCCCCACTGGACCTGTTCGTCTCGAACGAAGCCGAAGCAGCGGCGATACTCGGCCGCCACCACGACGACCCGACGGTCGCCGCACGGGAACTGCGCGAGCTGGGCCCCAGAACAGCCGTGGTGACCGCTGGCCCGCGCGGTGCCGCCTACAGCGACGCCGACGACACCGCGCTCGTGCCCGCACAACACGTCAACGTGATCAACACCAGCGGAGCGGGCGACGCCTTCCTCGGCACTCTCACCGCGCAGCTCGCTCACAACCTCCCGCTCTTCCACGCAGTCGCCGACGGCGTTGCCGCCGCGACAACCCTCGTGCGCAGCGGCGTACAGGAGTAGCAACACACGAAGCGTCCCGATCGCTCAAGGTCGAGACCGACAGGAAGGACGCACGTCGTGACTCCAGTCGTAGCCGCCGAACCCGTCCATGTCGACGTGATCGCCGCGCTTCTTGAAGAGTTGGACACGTTCTACGGTGAGACCCAGGTTGAGCCCCGTGACGTGCGGATCCGTCAGATCAACGAGGCGCTCTTCGGTGACCCGCCCCTGGCCCATGCCGTGCTCGCCTGGGACGCGCAGGCACTCGTCGGGCTCGCGACGTATTCCTTCCTGTGGCCGGCCGTCGGCCTGACCCGCTCGCTCTACTTGAAGGAGCTGTACGTGGCGGAGACGGCTAGGGGGCGCGGCGTCGGGAAGCTCCTCATGGACCGCCTCGTCGAGGTGGCGGCCACGAACTTCTGCAGCCGGATCGAGTGGACCACCGATCGGGACAACGTGCAGGCGCAGCGTTTCTACGAGAAGCTCGGTGTCGCGCAGCGCGGCGACAAGATCTTCTACCGGCTTGAGGGCCAGCTCTTCCGGTGACAGATGCCAGGTGACCTGGTGGCGGTAGCGTCGCTGACCATGATGGTTGCGGGGGACGCGGGGGGCGCGGGTCCGCCGCGACCTCACTGCCCTGGCCCGGCAACTCGAACCCTTCTGCGGCTAGCCGGAAGTGCGGCATCTCCTCGATCAGCTGGCCACGACCGGATGAACCACCAGCCGCTCGATCAGTCCCGTCCGCTGCAGCCGCCGCATGTCGCCTTCGTCGGGCGCGCCAACATCGACCTTACTGTTCGGATCCCCCAGCGGCCCGTCCTTGGCCGGACGACGTTCGCCTCGTCGCCCGCGACGACCACGCCCGGTGGCAAGAGCCTCAACCAGGCCTTGGCCGCCCGCCAAACGGGTGCCCGCACCAGCCTGATCAGCAACGCGGGCGCCGACGAGTGGGGCACCTTCCTCAGCCGAGCCCTCACCGACGCGGCCGTCGATGTGCCCTTCTTTCGGCTCATGCCGTCTCCCGCGACAGGAATCGCGATCATCGAAGTCACCCCTGACGGCGAGAATTACATCGTCCTCGCGCGCACTTCGGAGACCGAGCTCACCGGAGAGCAGGTGTGCAGCGGGCTTCAGCAGGCGCGGACCCCGATCGTGGTGACCCAGCTCGATCTCCAGCCGGAAGCCCTTGACGCCGTCTTTCGGCACCACCGCGCCGAGACGCTCATCGGTAACCTCGTGCCACATCCCACGCTCGGGTCGACTCCGCTCGCCGCGCTCGACCTGCTTGTCTCGAATGAGCCCGAGGCGGCGGCGATACTGGGCCCGCCACCACACCGATCCGTTGGTCGCTGCCCAGGAACTCCGGAAGCTAGGCCCAAGGGCAGCGGTGGTGACCGCTGGCGCTCGCGGTGCCGCCTCTAGCGATACCGACCACACTGCACTCGTACCCGCACAGCACGTCACCGCCATCAACACCAATGGGGCGGGTGACGCCCTCCTCTGTACCCTCGCCGCTGGACTCGCTCACAAGGTCCCGTTACCCCACGCAATCGCCGAGGGGTTGCCGCCGCAACACGCCTGGTGCGAATCGGGGGGGCAGTAGCGCCGCGTATGAGGAGGGACAGCTGACCGATCGCAACGACCCACTGCTTGGCTTACGCGGATGCGCCGCAGCGGCCCGGCCGGAGTCGGACGGATGGGTTGGGAGTCTTCTTCGGGGCCTTCGCAGGCTGACCTGCTGGGGATGGCGCTGGCTGGTCGGAGTGGTGACGAGATCGGCAGCGTGGGCGCGCTCGGCAGTGTGGCGCGGGTTGGTCTCGCGTGGCCGTGTCGCCCTATACCGGAGGCCCGGCGTTTCGTAAGGTCGATGAACAGCTCCAGCAACTTCGCCGGCAGCGGTCCTGGCACGTCCCCGAGCAGGAGCTTGTCCCCGCCCGGGTTCAGGTAGAAGGCGCCAAAGTACGCCGGCCAACCGTGCACCTGAGCGGCACCCTCGCCGTCTAGCCCCCCGCTCCTGTTCCAGAGCTCCGTGGAATCCAAGCCAAGCGACTCCCGCATGAAGGCCCCGATGAGCTGCTCCACCGGCTCCTCGCCGTCGGCGCTGACCAGCATCCGCAGCTCACCGTCGGCCGCGCTGAGCAGCTGGCCCTCGGTACCGGCCGACAACAGCACAGCGGTCACATGCGGACGCCCGCTCGACACATCCTGGTTGATCACCACACGGACGTGCTGGCCGCTAACGGTGACGTCGACGGCGATGCGCCGGACCCAGGCCTTGACGTGGTTAGGCAGATCGCGTGGTCGACCCCGCAGCGCCCATACCAAGAACTCAAGCAGGCTTGTCTTCCCGGCGGAGTTGCTCGGGTGCATGATCGCCCAGACGCCGGCATCCAAGCGCTGATCGATGTTGATTTGCTCGCCGGTCTTCTTCACGCCATCGACGCGCAGCCGCAGCACCTTAACGCGCCGATGCGGCGGGATCGGGCTGGGCAGGGTGATACCGACTTCCCGCAGCACGGTCTCTATATCGGCCACCGTCGCCGATGATTTCGTCGCAGCGGTCGCTAGCAGCTCGCCGGGGCTGGGTGGCGTCCAGGTCTGCACCGCCGCCGGGCTCACAGTGGCCGTCACCGAACCAGCTCCTCTGCGGCAGAGGGAGCCGGGACGGTCACCCGGACTTCGGCCAACCGGCGGCGGGCCTGTTCCGTGATCGCCGGGATGTAGGAGCCGATGGGGGTGTCGGCGTATTCGCGCTGCAGGTACTGGCGAGCCTTGATGTGGCTGCCACCCAAGCTGTCCACGAGGGCCACCACGGTTCGGGTCCGATCGCCGTACCAGCCGAGCGCGGGTGCTTCCCTCAGAAGGTCAACCGCGGTCGTCTGCCCCTTTTCGAGCAGGTAATAGTTGTGCTGAAGGACTCTGCGTTCGCCGAGCCGGTCGTGCTTACGAGCCAGACCCCTCGACGAGGACCGACAGGGCATTGTCCAGCTGCTCGAAGGCGCCGAAGCGGTGCCGCAACATGGGAAAACGGCGAAGGTCGGGCTCTTGCGACGACAGGATGCGCTCCGCCTCGTCGACAAGTCCTGGTGAGTCCGGGTGGGACTCGTACTCGTTCAGAAGCTCGTTCGCGAGGTAGTCCGGGTAACGGACCCAGAAGTCCAGCTTCTGCAACCGCACCTGTGTCCGAACGATGCCTACGGCACTCGGTGGTGCCTCGCTGTCCTCGCCCACGGGTTTCGCGGCTGCGTCGATCAACAACAGCAGTCGAACCGCGTCTTGCCAGAGGCTGGCGTGCCGGACCATCACCTGAGTCACGTGTAGAGCCAACCGGACCACCACACTGCGTGTCTAGACCCGTCGCGCGGTGTAAGGCGACTTCTGGCCGAGGCGGTCGATCTACGCGCCGATCGATCGGACACCCAGCGCCGGCTGGCTGACGTCGGCCGGGGCAGCGGTTGATCCGTGGCTGCTCGGTGGCTGCTCGGGCGACGGGGGACGGGCGTGGATTTACCGGGACGCAGCCGGATTTCATCAGCTACCGCGAGCCCTCGCACTAATCGACGGCTAGCGATGGCCCTCGCCTGCAGCGCCTGGACCAGCAAGGACGTAGCTGGACGGGGTTGGACTAGGGAGGTTGCGGACCGACTCTGCTTGCTGCAAAGTGCTATTTGTCGGGGAGACAATGCCAGCTTCCTGCGGATCAGAAGGTCCCGGGCCAAGATGCCCCCGAAAGATTTTGCTCACGAACGGGCGAGCACTCACCGAGCTGCTTGGGTCCAAAGTGGACGTAGAGGCGAGAGTCTTCCCAGCTAGATTGGGTGTCCGTGGGTGGGATTGCTGCAATCCGGCGGATTAAAAGTTACCAGAAGTGGACGAAACTCCTCCGGCCTCGCCAAGTAGTCGAGTCGAGTCCTGTAGTCCAGCTTCCTGCCGTGCTGTCCGCCGCGTTTGCGCTGTTCCGCGCCGTGCCTAAGTAGCAAGCCGTGGTGACCGAGCGGATGGTCGAGGTCGAAAATCCAGGATCCGCGCCGTGAATCCGTCCACGCTGGGAACATGCGAGCACCCGTGGAGCACCCGCCAGTCCGCCAGTCGGGAGTTCTGCCGTGCCAGCATGTCGCCTGCCGTTCGCTACGGCGAGGTCTTGGCCTGGTCCGAGTTGGCTCTCGAAGTCACGGCTCAGATTAGCCTGCGGGGGCTTGCGCCCTGTCATCGATGACGGCTGGTGGCCGCAAGGATGCCCCGGTATTTTCAGCGGTCGAACACACTGTCTTCGATCGAAAAGCCGGCTACGTGTCGCACATCGAGAAGATCACCGGTGAACTGCGTGCGCTGATGACGGGCGTCGAGCGCGTACAGGGCCTGCTGGTTGCTGCCAGCGGCCAGGCGGACGAGGTGGCGCTGCGTGCTGCGGGGGCCGGCTTCGCCGCTGTGGCAGCGGGAATGACCCGGGTGGGCAGCGCGATCAAGGGAATCCAGGGCGGCCTGGGCATCCTTTTCGGTTCGATCGGTGAGGCGGCGAAGGCCACCGCGGCCGTCCCTCACGAAGCCACCCCGCAGGAGACGATTTCCGGGCTGACGCCCGTTCAGGCCGCAGTGGACAGCGCCCGCGACGCAACGGCCGGCACCATCACGCAGGTCGGTGAGGCGCAGCAACTCGTCGCCATGATCCGGCAGGGTGGGCGGCCCGGCCCGCTGCTGCAGGCCCTGGAGAGCATCAAGTAGGTTACTGGTGGTCCAGCGCACCGGCACAGCCCGGCAGCACGTCGACGCGGCGATCGCCGAGGCGCGACAGCTCGGGTCCTCGGGAAACTGACCGGGGCTGGCGGTCAGGTACCGACCAGCCCGATCCCGTCCGCCACCGGTGCCCCGACCTCCCATGCTCCCGTCCTCGGTGGTGGCGCCTCCGATGAGCGCTGCCTCACCCCCGTGGACGAGGCAACCCACCGGCGTCCTCGATGGATCACCGACCGAACCGCGAACGAGAATCCCACTGCTGGAGGACGACAGGGTGCAGCGTTCACTGGAGTTGGACAACGCGTGCGCCGACACGGTCGCCGTCAAGGGCTACCGGGTCCACCAGAACCCGACGAAGCGGCAGATCGCCGAAGCGCGGCTGATCACCGGCGACGTCGGAAGACCGGACAAGGACCCCGACTATCTGATTGAAGGCCACGTCTTCGACTGCTACTCACCGACTCCGGCCAAGGCCGTGCGCGGCATCTGGACGGAGGTGTCGGGAAAGGTGGCCAGCCAGCAGACCCAGCGTGTGGTGCTGAACCTGCGGGAATGGCGCGGTGACCTGGCCGCTCTCCAGAGGCAGTTCGACGACTGGCCGATCCACCAGCTAAGATAGCTCGCGGCGGTGACCCACCCGACGGCACCATAGGCCAGCTACTCATCGGCGGCTCCGGAACCGCGAGGACCCGCCTACCCGGCAGAGCCGTGTCCTTGATGCACAAGAACTGTCAGCCGGCCGGACCGCCGCCTGACCGGCGGGCTCTATCTTGCCGGGTGTTCGGTCTGTGAGCGGATCTGCCTGAACATCTGACCTGGGTCGTCAGCTTCAGTGAGGCCACCGAGGTGGATCATGCCGAGAGTGTGCGGGGAGGCCCAGGCGCAGACGCCGACGCGCAGGCCCTTGCCTTGCCCGGTGCCGCAGCGGGCTGTCCCGCCGAGCGGTCCTGACGGGACCGGCTTCACATCGCTGACAGCCGTCAGTCCGGCGAACACCGCGTCCAACACCGCGTCCGGGGCGGTGACGGTGCCGGACACCCCGCTGAGGAGGATGAAGCGATCGTCGTCGCGGTAGACCCCGTGTTCGGGCGAGTACTGCTCCTTCACCGCCACATAGGCGGTGCCTACCGCGCTGGTCGGCTCCCCTTGGACGAAACCCTTGAAGTAACCCATGTTCGTCTCGGCCAGCCCGGTCAGTCGCCGGTCGACCGATTCGTTCCAACTCCCGAGCAGCTTCTCTGGCTTGTCGAGTCGCATCGCCACGGTACTGAGGCTGGGCGAAGGCTGGGTGGTGGCCCGCGATTCGACGGTGTCCGTAGGGTGCGAGCATCCGGCTGCCAACAGGGCCGCCAGGACGAGTGTGCCGAGTCTCGTAGCGTGGCCTGCGCCGTCGATCGGCGTTCTCCTCGTCATGCGCGTCACTTTCCTTGCGGTTGTCGGCGCAGACTATCCCGAGCCGCTGGCCCACGGTGTCCCGCACCCAGGTTAGTCGACTGGTTCGCCGCTTTGCCTGCGCCAACACCGGTCGCGCCCGGCAGACCTTCGTCGAGCAGATACCGGGTCTGACCCGGCGATACGGCCGTCACACGGTCCTGGCGGCCAGGGACCTGGAAGCGGTCGCGCTGGCGTTGGGCGGTCGACCGGGCTCACGGCTGGCACATCGGTTGGCGGTTGCGCCGTCCCGGATGACGTTGATCCGGATGATCCGCCGGATACCCGACCCGCCCCGGGCGAGGCCGGCGGTGCTGGGCGTGGACGACTTCGCCCGACGCCGCGGGCACCGATACGCCACCGTGCTGCTCGACATGCACGCCCGCCGGCCGATCGACATCCTGCCCGACCGCACCGCCGACACCCTCGCCGCCTGGTTGCGCCGGCATCCCGGCGTCCGGATCGTGTGCGGGGACTGTGGCGGCAGCTACGCCGACAGCACCCGCCGAGGCACGCCCCACGCGATTCAGGTCGCCGACCGGTGGCACCTGCTGAAGAACCTCAGCGACGCCATCGAGAAGGTCGTGGGCCGGCACCGCTGTTGTCTGCGAGACCACACCGATCCGCCGTCGGCCCTGTCGCCGGCGGTCACGACCGAGCCGGCAACAACAGGACGAAGCGCGGCGAACACCCGCCAACGCCACGCGGCTGTCCACGCCCCTGCGCGCCCAGGGACTGTCGATCGCAGCGACCGCCCGCCGGCTCGACATGAACGTCAGAACAGCCCGCAAGTACGCCCGAGCCGCACCGCCGAGGAACTGATCGGACCGAACGCCAGGAGCCTACCCAGCGTCCTCGCCCCCGTTCCACCCCCACCTGCGGCAACGCCTCACCGCCGGCGTCTACCGGACCGCCGACCTGCACGCCGAGATCCTGACCTGCGGCTACCAGGGCAGCCTGCGGGTCCTGCGGGACTGGCTCACCACCGCCCGCACCCGACCAACCCCCGTAGCAACCCGAGTGCCATCGGCCCCGACGGATCACCGCCTGGATCATGCGTCCCGGGCACAAACTCACCGCCGACGACCGCGCCAACCTCGCCGACGCCCGCAGCCGCTGCCCGGACCTCGACACCCTCACCGACCTCGCCCGCGGGTTCACCGCACTGGTCCGCCACCAGGGCGCCGGACAACACCTCGACACCTGGATCGACCGCGCCAGACACGCCGGACACCCCGCATCAAGACAATCAAGCGACAGATGTACGGCCGCGCGAACCTCGACCTACGAAAACGAGTCCTCGCCACGCCATGACACCACCACCAAGATCATCCACAGAATGTGTGCCAGAGCCTGGGTTTGAAGCGGCGTTGACACCTGTGGGGGCTCTTGCGGGGGAGGTCTGGCGGACGGCGACCAGTTGCTGGGGTCTCGATCCGTCGGGCAGGGGGTGCCTGATCGGCCATCACTGTGAGTAATTCTGTTTAGGCTTCTACGCACTCATGAATCTCGCTCGCGCTACGCGGCGTCACGCCCTGTAGGGGTATTGACGCTCAGCGTGCGGGGCCTTAACTTCAGTCAACTTCAACCACGGGGGAGGGCGACGTGCGACGTCGTTGGTCGATGACGCGTGTCCGCAGAGCGGTGTGGGGGTTGACAGCCGTCGCTGTCACCGGCAGCGCAGCGGTGGGTGTTCAGGTCCCGGCGTCGGCCTTGGCGGTGGCACCGGATGCGGCTACGGCGATCGCCTCCGCGGAGACGGTGGCGCTGGCGGCGGCAAAACGTTCGGGCTCGCCTGTGGAGGTGGCGGACTCGAGGTCGGAGCTGTCGCGGGTGTTGGCGACGCCGGAGGGTTCACTGCTGTTGGAGTCTCACGCGACTCCGCGCTGGACTCGCGGGAGCGACGGCGCGTGGCGGCAGATCGACACGACTCTCCGGATGACGGCCGACCGGGGCGTGGCCCCCGTGGCGACGCTGGCGAACGTCGCCTTCTCGACTGGGGGCAGCGTCCCGGCGGTACGACTGCCCTTCGTCGGTGGCAGCGAGGTGAATCTCGGCTGGCCGGGCCAGCTGCCCGCTCCCCGGTTGGAGGGGGACACCGCCGTGTACGAGTCGGTGTGGCCGGAGGTCGACCTTCGTGTGAGGGCGCTGGCGGACGGATTCACGTGGGCTGTAGTGGTCAAGTCGGCGATGGCGGCGGCCAATCCGCAGCTCCAGGAGCTTCGTATGCCGTTGAGCACGCCGGGTTTGACTGCGCGCGATCGGACCGGCGGCGGGTTCGAGGTGGTCGACGGCGCTGGGCTGCCGGTCCTGTCGGGTGGCAATGCTCTTATGTGGGACTCGTCCACGAATGGCGGGTCGACGACGCGGGCCGCGAAGGCTGCGGCGGCGCAGCAGCAACGCAACGTGGTTCGCGTTGCGCCGGACCTGGCGGAGCAGGCGGAGTTGCCCACCGGCATCGAAGGCACGGATCTGGTGATCCGGCCGGATCTGGACCTCCTGCGCGGGCCGGAGACCGTCTACCCGGTCGTCATCGATCCGTGGACGACGATCAACAAAGCGAAGTGGGGCTACACGGGGTCGGAGAACCTGACCCGGGACGATGGTGTCGCCAGGGTGGGCAAGGAGCCAACCGGTGCGGGGACCTTCCGCTCCTTCTTCCGGTTCAACCTGACGAGTCTGTACGGCAAGGTGATCCGCTCGGCGAAGTTTCTGACCGAGATGACCCATTCATGGGATTGCGCCAACACGCCGGTCAACCTGTGGCGGTCGGCTGACCTGTCGACCTCGGGCAAGCAGACGTGGGACGGGCCGAACCTGGCGCTGTGGTTGGAGCAGCGGTCGGGACACGCCCACAAACCCCCGGCTGCGCCGAGCTGCCCCAACGATCCGCAGCCGGACCTGCCCATGGAGTTCGCCAGCAGCAACCTGAAGGACGACGTCGCCGCGGCCAGCGGCCAGGACAACTACACCCTGGCGTTGTCCACCCGCCAGTCCGACGGCACCTCGGAGAGCACCAGTAACTGGTGGAAGAAGTTCGACCCGGCGATGACGAAGTTGACGGTGGAGTACAACACCAATCCGAACACGCCGACAGCCGCGCAGATGAGCACTCACGCCGGGTACACCGCTCCGGCGCGGGCGTGCGTCACGGGAACCTCCCGTCCTGTGATCAACGCTGCGTCTCCCTGGCTGAAGGCCACGGTGACCGATCCGGATGGCAGCAACGGCAAGAGTCTCTCGGGGGTCTTCACCGTACAGAAGTGGAACGCCGCGACCAGTACGTGGGCGGCGGCGACGGGTTGGCCGAAGACCGATTCAGGTGTCGCGCCCGGGGGTAAGGCGGAGGTGCAGTTCACCGTCAGCACGGCGGACGGGGATCGCTACCGGTGGCAGGTGCAGACCAAGGACACGCTTGGTGGGGCGTCGGGTCCGTCGCCCTGGTGTGAGTTCGACATCGACACCTCGTCACCGGAGACAGTCCCGGCCGTGACGACCGCCGATGGCCTGTATCCGGCTTCCCCGCCCTTGGGAACGAACGTGGATGCTCAGGGGGGAATCGGATACTCGGGGCGCTTCACGTTCTCGCCGAACGGGTCCACCGGCGTCTACGACTACGTATACCGGCTCAACGGTGGGGCCGAGTCCACGGTGAGGGCCCCTGTCCTGGGTGGTTCGGCGACGGTCTGGATCACTCCGGAGTTCGTCGGTAACAACGTGTTGACCGTGATGAGTCGTGACCAGGCCGGTAACCCGAGTGGTGCGCTCGACTACAACTTTCTCGTCAACATCGCGTCCTACCCGAAGGCCCAGTGGATGATGGACGAGGGCACAGGAACCTCGCTGGTCTCGGCACCGGTCGGCGGCGGCGTCGCCGCAACTCTGAACAACGGCCCCACTTGGACCGACTCCCGGATCTCCGGCACCCACAAGACCGGCGGCAAGGACTGGGCGGTCAAGTTCGACGGTGTGAACGACTATGCCAGCGCCAACGTCGGACTGGACACGTCCAGGAGTTACTCCATCGCGGCGTGGGTGAGACCCGATGCTGACGGGCTGATGGAGATCGCGGGTTCCCCCGCGAGCGCGACGGACTCGTTCATGCTCCGCAAGTGGGGCGACAACCGTTGGACGTTCGGCGTCATGGAGGAAAACCTCGGGGCCACCGCCTTCACGAACATCTTCGGGCCGGTGGCGGTCACGGGGGTGTGGACCCACGTGGCGGGCGTGTACGACGCGGCTGGCGGCCAACTACTGCTCTACGTCAACGGCACGAAGGTCAGTAGCGGAACTGTTCCCCGGACCTTCAACGCTGGCGGCACGATCACCATTGGCCGGGAACGCTGGAACGGCACCGACGTGGCGCACTGGAACGGCGCGATCAGCGAGGTCTCGGTATGGGACCGTGTCATCGACCCGGACCTCGACTTGGTGCCTGTGGTCGCTCCTGTCAAGGTCGGGGCGTGGGACATGGAGGACATCGACACCGAGGCGCCCCGCCAGGAGGGCGACGCGTCGGGATACCAGCGACCGCTCACCCTCGCTGACGCCCCTGCCGCTGACTGGGCTTACGAGGGCGGCTACAACGGCTCGACGGGCCTGTTGGTCAACGGCAGCCCCGGCTCCGCGGACACCGCCGGATCTGTCCTGCGCACCGACCAGTCGTTCACCGTGGCCGCGTGGGTCAAGGTAACCACGGCCGATCACCAGACGGTCCTGTCACAGGACGGCACCACCCGGTCCGGGTTCTACCTGATGTACGACGAACCCACCGACAAGTGGTGCATCACCGTCCCGTCGGTCGACACCGGTACCGCCACCTGGCAGTACGTTATGTCCGTCAACCCAGCGCAACTGGATACGTGGACGCACCTGGCGGCCAGGTACGACGCCTCGGCGCGGGAACTGAAGTTGTACGTCAACGGCGTCCTGCAGGGCACGCGGGCCGACACCGTCACCTGGAACAGCGCGTCGGTCTTCCACGTCGGTAGGGCGAAGAGTTCCTTCTTCGTCACGGGTGGAACTGTCGACCGAGTGCGTGCCTGGCAAGGGCTGCTCTCAGAAGGCGACATTTTGACCGACATGAGCGAGGGCTGACCCGCCCAGCCTCGACAGATCACCACGAACCGCCCGACTGCAACGGTGCCATGAGCACGACGGCGGTCGGGCGGGGTGACCCCTCTGCTAACACCGCAGTCCGCACCGGCGGCCTCGACAGCCTGCCTTTATCCAGAGCAACCGCCTCCAGATCAGTCCCGCCCTTGGGCGAAAGCCGCCGGCAACCATCGACTACTGCAGGTGGCCCTTGCGCCGTACGAGCAGACAGGTGGTTTCTGCTCGTGGCATCCCATTCCCACATGCCGTGCACACCAGCTCGGCGTTCAGATCCCGTTAGGCGAGAGGACACGATGGGCACCGTCAAACCTAGCCGGCCCAAGCGCGCGGCCCGGCACCGACCACACATCCCTCCACTGCTGCCCCGTCGCCCGCTGACCGCCGCGTTGAGTGTGCTCGCCATCCTCGCCACCACCCTCGGCGGGCAGGTCCCGGCACAGGCGCGACCAGAAGTCAGCGCCGAACTGCTGAAGCCGCAGCGCTACGAGTCGGTGCCGGTCCACCCGATCAAGGCCACGAAGCCGACGCCGGACGCCGAGGCAGCCGCCAACAGGATCAAACGCCCCTCACCGGTATGGCCGGCGGCGGGAACCGCCGAGGTGACCCTGCCCTCACCGGGGGCACGGTCCGCTGCCTCGGAGCCGGTCCAGGCCGGATCCCTACCGGTGAGGATCGCGCCCGCAAGCTCCCACTCGGCACGCGTACCAGCGGCGGCGATCCCGGAGAGGGTGCGGGTCCAGTTGCTGCCGCAGGCCACCGCCGAGAGGGTCGGCCTGCGTGGCGGCCTGCTCATCCGGGTGGGGCGAACCGACGGCGGACGAACGGCCGGCCAGGTCGAGGTGACGGTCGACTACTCGACGTTCGGCAGCGCTTACGGCGCTGACTGGTCGTCGCGGTTGCGCCTCGTGCAGGTGCCTGAGTGCGCATTGACCTCGGCGGCGGTCAAGGACTGCCTCGTGGTGCCGCTGGAGTCCCGAAACACGGTGCGTGACCGGACAGTGTCCGCCTCAGTGCCGGCGAGCCCGATCCGCCCCGCGCTGTCGAGATCGGATGCGAAGCGGTACGGGATGGCCCCCTCCACCGCGTCGGGCGGGACGCTGATCGCCTTGGCCGGTGGCCCGTCAGGCGGCGCCGGTAGCTTCGCCGCGTCGAGCCTCGCACCGTCCTCGTCGTGGAGCCACGGCGGCTCCACCGGTGGTTTCAACTGGTCGTACCCGATGAGGACCCCACCCGGCCCGGGGGGACCCGCCCCGAGCCTCGCCCTGTCGTACTCCTCGCAGTCGGTCGACGGTAGGCAGGCGGCGACGAACAACCAGCCGGGGATGATCGGTGAGGGCTTCGACTACTCGCCGGGCTTCATCGAGCGGCAGTACAAGGCCTGCGCCGACGACATGGACAGCGCCGGGGCGAACAACACCGTCAAGACCGGGGACCTGTGCTGGGGGCCCGACAACGCCGTCATGTCCCTCGGCGGCTCGTCGGTCGAACTGCTCAAGGGCAGCGACGGCAAGTGGCACCCCCGCAAGGAGGACGGCTCCAAGATCGAGCTGCTGACCTCCCCGGTCTACAACAACGGCGACGACGACAACGAGTACTGGAAGGTCACCACGGCCGACGGCACCCAGTACTGGTTCGGCCGTCACCAACTGCCGGGCTGGAGCGCCTCCCGCCCGACGACCAACTCGGTGCTGACCGTCCCGGTGTACGGCAACAACCCCGGCGAACCGTGCCACCAGAGCACCTTTGCCGCCTCCGAGTGCGGCGGCAAGCGGCAGGCGTGGCGTTGGAACCTGGACTACGTCCAGGACGTCCACGGCAACACCATGTCCCTGTGGTGGAGCAAGGAGACCAACTACTACGCCAAGAACAAGGCATCCTCGGCGCCCGCCGTGTACGACCGGGCCGGTCACCTGACCCGCATCGACTACGGCACTGACAACCGCGACAACACCGAGTACGCCGCGGCGTCCCCGTACGTCCAGAACGCGCCGATGCGGGTGGCCTTCACCAACGTCGACCGGTGCCTGACCAACTGCGCCACCAAGGACGACACCACGTGGCCGGACACCCCGTGGGACCAGGAATGCACGGCCAGCACGAACCCCTGCCAGAACGGCTCGCCCACCTTCTGGACGGCCAAGCGGACGACGGTGATCACCACGTCCGTATGGAAAGCCGCCCTGTCGAAGTACCAGCCGGCGGATTCCTGGACCCTGCGTCAGACGTTCCCCGACCCCGGTGACGGAACCCGCGCCGGGCTGTGGCTGGACGGCATCACCCACCGGGGCCTCAACGACCCCGCGCTCATCACCACGCCGAACGACGACACCAAGGCCGTCGTCGCCCCCGAGGTGACCTTCGAGGGCATCCAGATGCAGAACCGGGTCGACGCGACCGGCGCGGACTGGGCGCTGGCGATGAACTGGCGGCGGGTCAACCTGATCAAGCTCGAGACCGGCGGCCAGATCTTCGTCACCTACAGCGACCGTCAGTGCGCCAAGGGCGGCACCATGCCGACCGCCACCGCTCTGGACAGCAACACGCTGCTCTGCTATCCGGTCCGGTGGACCCCGCCGGCCTATACCGACCCGATCACCGACTACTTCCACAAGTACGTGGTGCGCGAGGTCCAGCAGATCGACCCCGTCGGTGGGGCACGACCGCTGCGGACCAGCTACGAGTACGACAACCCGGGCAACCAGCCACTGTGGCACTACGACGAGGACACCGGCCTGGCCCCGGACAACCGCAAGAGCTGGTCACAGTGGCGCGGCTACCCGAAGATCACCACCTACGTTGGCGAGGGCACCGACCGGGTCAAAACCGAGACGCTGTACTACCGCGGCATGCACGGCGACAAACTCGCCGGCGGCGGCACCCGCACCACCACCGTCGAAGGCCTCGAAGGCGGAGCGGTCAACGACTACGACCACTACGCCGGCACGCCACGCGAGCAGATCAGCTGGCTCGGCACGACGTTAGTGGCCGCCAGTGTCAACGACATGTGGCGATCGGCCGCCACCGCGACGCGCGCGGGCACCCCGATCGCCGAGGCCCGCTACAGCCGAGTCGCCACGACCCGTAGTCGCGCCACCACCGACACCGGCATCCGCCGGGCCAGCACGACGACGACCTACGGCGACTACGGCATGCCGACAACCGTCCAGGACAACGGCGACGACGACAAGACCGGCGACGAGGCGTGCGTAGAAACCGAGTACGCGCGCAACACCACCGGCGAAAACTGGCTGTTGAGCACGGTCAAGCGCATCCATGGCTGGAGCGGCACCTGCACCGGGGCACTGATCACCGCAAGCCGGATCACCGCCGACACGAGGTTCAGCTTCGACTCCCTCGCCTACGGTGTCACGCCGACGAAGGGCCTGTTGACCAAGACCGAGGTCATCACCGGCTACAACTTCGGCACCCGCACCTACCAGCAGGTGTCGACGGCCAAGTACGACGCCCGCGGACGCGTGAAAGAGTCCACCGACATCGCGGGACAGACGACCACCACCACCTACACGCCGCTGGAAGACGGCCCGGTCACCAAGGTCGAGACGAAAAACCCGCTGCTGTGGAGCAACACCGTCGATTTGGACCCGGTCCTCGGGCTGCCCCTCAAAGCGACCGACCCCAACCTGCGCATCACCGAGTACACCTACGACGCGATGGGCCGAAACATCGCCGTCTGGCTGCCCGACCGGGACAAGACCGCCAACCCCTCCGCCCCATCGACCCGCTACAGCTACCTCCTGTCCAAAACACAGCCATCCACGATCACCACCGAGTCGCTCAACGCCAACGGCGGATACGACACCTCGTACGCCCTGCTCGACGGCCTCGGCCGCGGCAGGCAGACCCAGGAACCGGCACGCGGCGCCGGCCGGATCCTGACCGACACCTTCTACGACGCCGCCGGCCGGACTTACAAGGCGAACTCGGCCTACTACAACTCCGGTCCAGTCGATACCAGCCTGATCTACACCGGCTACGACTACGACGTTCCCAGCCAGACCCAGACTCTCTTCGACCCTGCGGGACGGCCGACCCACTCTCTCCTGCTCGCCGGTCAGAACGGCATCCAGGTCGAGAAGTCCCGTACCTCCATCACCTACCACGGCGACCACACCACCACCGAACCCGCGGTGGGTGAGGCCGCCACCACCAGCTGGACCGACGTCCAGGGCCGCGTCGAGAAGCTCTGGCAGTACCACGGCCACACGGCGACCGGCACCTACGACGAGACGAGCTACACCTACCACCCCACCGGCCGGCTGAGCACCGTCGAGGACGCCTCCGGAAACACCTGGTCCTACACCTACGACATCCAGGGCCGACCCGTTTCGGTGAACGACCCCGACCAGGGCACCTCCACCATGACCTACAACACTCTCGGTGACCTGGAAAAGACAACCGACTCACGGACCGACACACCGGACCTGTACTACACCTACGACCAGATGGGGCGGCTGGAAACTGTCCGCGAGGGCAGCCTCACCGGCCAGAAGCGCATCGGGTACGCCTACGACCTGCCGGTCAAGGGCATCGTCAAGTCCGCTTCCCGGTTCATCGGCAGCGACGAGTACCGCGACGAGACCGTCACCGTCGACAAGCTGTACCGGCCCACGCAAACCAAACTCACCCTCCCCGCCTCGCAGGCAGGCTTCTGCGGCATCGGCGCCACAACCTGCAGCTTCATCAACAAGGCCACGTTCAAGGCCAGCGGCGCCCTCAACAACCTCACGCTCCCCGCAGCCGGCGGGCTCAGTCAGGAACTCCTGACCTACAAGTACGACACGACGTACGGCATGCCCGACCAGTTGGCCACCGACTACGGCGACGCCGGCTACTACGCCATCCAGTCCGGCTACACCAGCCTGTTCGAACTCAACACCATCACCCGGGCCACCGCCCTGGTAGGCGCCAAATTCGTCCAGTCCGCCACCTACTACGACGAAGCCACCGGCCGGGCGAAGAACAGCTTGATCTCACGCTCCACCTCCCCAGGGCTGATCGCCAACGTCGAGTACTCCTACGACCCGAGCGGCAACCTCAAGAAGATCGACGACAACCCCGGCAGCGGCACCCGCGACACCCAGTGCTTCACCTACGACCACCAACGCCGGCTCACCGAAGCGTGGACACCCGAGTCCCACGACTGCGCCACGCCACCACAGAACGACCAGGAACTGGGAGGGCCAGCCCCCTACTGGCAGCAGTGGTCATTCGGCGCGCCCGCCGACCCGAAGGGGCGCATCGGCAACCGGCTGACCCAGACCGAGCGGGCCACACCCACCGGAACGATCACCACCACCTACAACTACCCGAACCCACAAGCCGCCCAACCCCACGCCCTCCTGGGATGGAGCCGAACCGACAACACCGGCACCACCACCGGCTCGTACACCTACGACAACGCCGGCAACATGACCAGCCGCCCCGGCCCCGCCGGTCAGCAAACCATGACCTGGGACGCCGAAGGCCACCTCGCCACACTGACCGACAGCACCGGCGCCAACTCCTACATCTACGACGCCGCCGGCAACCGGCTCATCGCCACCGACCCCACCGGCAGCACCCTGTTCCTCGACGGCCAAGAGGTCCGGCGAAACAGCAGCACCGGACAGGTCGACGCCACCCGCTACTACACCTTCAACGGCGAAACCATCGCCCAACGCACCGTCACCGGCATCACCTGGCTCGCCAGCGACTACCAGGGAACCGCCCAAGTCAGCGTCGCCACCGACACCAACCAGACCATCACCCAACGCCGACAGACCCCCTACGGCACACCCCGCGGATCACAAGTCTCCTGGCCCAACAAACAGGGATTCCTCGGCGGCTACAAGGACCCAACAGGACTCACACACCTAGGCGCACGCGAGTACGACCCCACCATCGGCCGATTCATATCCGTCGACCCCATCAACGACCCCGGCAACCCCCGCCAACTCCCCGCCTACACCTACGCCGCCAACAACCCCATTACCTACAGCGACCCCAGCGGCGAGATCATCCCCGAATACGCAGGAGTCGACAGGCCAAAAGACCTGTGTCCGCACGCCATTGATGGCTACGCCTGCCAGAGGTACATCGAAGAAGGCGGACCCGGCGGCGGACGCGGACTAGGACCCAAGCCAAAGACCGGCAGCCAGAAAACCCACGAGAGCCTCGAGGCGTGCGGCCTGTTCCTCCCCGGCGGCTCGATTTGCGACGGTATCAACGCAGTCATCTACATCACAGAGGGCAACTACACCGACGCCATAGTGGCAGCTGTCTCCACCGTCCCTGTTCTGGACTGGGCCTGCAAAATCAAAGCCTGGTGCAAGGCCGGCGCCGGCTGGATCGTCGGCAAGGCCAGGGCCATCGTCGGAAAAGTGCCGACCGGTCCTGCACCCAAGATCAACCACGCCGCCGACGCCCGCGACATGGCGGCGATCAAAGCAGACGCCCGAACCCCCGCCAAGGCAGCACCCACCCCGAAGCCTCCCAAACCGCCCACCAAGCAACCCGGGTCAACGACCAAGGGCAAACCCTCCAACAACGGCGGCGGCGGCGCACCCGCAGCGAAGTCCGGCTGCGCCAAGCACAGCTTCGACCCAGCCACCCCAGTAGTCATGGCCGACGGCACCAGCCGCCCCATCGCCGACGTCGCCATCGGCGACAAAGTCCTGGCGCACGACCCGGAAACCGGCACCACGAGCTCCCAGGCCGTGGACACACTGCACGTCAACCAGGATGAAGCTCTCACCGACCTCTCTGTTCGGAACGAGGATGGCTCGTTCGTCACGGTGAAGACGACGCAACATCACCCGTTCTGGAGCGAGAGCCGCGACAGGTGGGTGAACGCGGCGAACCTCCAGCCCACCGAGCGGCTGAAGACGCCCAACGGCGCTCTCGTCACGGTCGCCAAGGTGCACAACTTCTCCGGCGACGAACTGATGCGCGACCTTACGGTGGCCAACGTTCACACGTACTATGTGGTAGCCGGCAACACACCCATCCTCGTCCACAACTGCGGCGAGGCGGCTGATGATTTGCTTGACTTTGCGGATGAGGCTCTGAGCATGTCTCCAGAAGTGCGCCCGAACGTTGCGACTAAGATTACCTCTGCAGACGGGACGCAAGTCGGATTCGCCTATGCAACGGATACGCGGACAGGAGCTATGCCTCCGCAAACCGCGCGGGCTGTGGCAAACTCAGGTCATCACGGCGGGTGTGGAGAAGTTGGATGCGCTATTCAGTTCGAGGAAGCGGGCATTCCTCTTGAGGGATCGACATTTCAGTCGGTCAGGATTGGTGGAGGCGGCAGGGGTAACGCCTACCCGCTTGAGGATCACGGCAGCCTGATTGGCCCGTGTCCAGCCTGCCAGCGGTTCTTGCCCCTCATAGGTGGAAGGGGGTAGGCAATGTCTCTTCCGCCAGAGCTGCGAGCAGCGCTACAGAACTTGCGCAAGATCCGGTCCGAAAGGCCGGTTGGTGATTGCGATCCAGAATCCTATGCCGTCTGGCGAGACCGGATTGCGGATGCCCTGGAATCGCTGTCCACTGTTCTGTTGTATGACGAAGATCGTCGTAAAGCCGTTGCTGAATCGATAGCAGCGCGCAATGACGCGGCGAATATTCGTGCCGAACTGAATAGGCCAACCTAACTTGTAGGTGATTTATTGTGAGTCGTCGTTTCGGACTCATCAGGCGCAAGCCAGAGCGATTACGTATGGTAGCGAACGGCTGTCGCGGGATGCCGCCGTGTGCTCGGGTTGCCTTCACGGTTGCCGTCACGAGCTTGCGCAACATGTGCATGTATCGATGATGCTTGCGGACGACTGGATCGCTGCCGGCGGGACTTCCGGTGGCGCGCCGCGTAGCGGTGCGGCGTCGATCGCCGGAGGTGCCTCGTTGGCTGCCTGGTTCGGCGATCGTTGCGGCCTCGGCCTGGTGGATCGGCCTCCGCTTCTGGTTGCTGGTTCTGTGTTGGTTGGGCGTGCGCGCGGGGCCGTAGGCCGTAGCGCGTGCGCGCAGCCCGGCCGACAGGCCGGGCCGTTCTTGATCCTGTAGAGCAGTTTTGAGCCAGTCGGATCTTGGTCGAGGGCCTGGGTCCGGCTGGCTTACTGCTTCGGTGCGCGGTTGCGGTTGCTGCGTGGGCGCTTGGCGGGTGGCGGGGCCTGCTCGTCGTCGCTGGGGCGTCGGAGGTGTTCGGGTTGCTGGGCGAAGTTGCCTCGGTCGGCCTGGTATTTGATCACTTCGTCGATGAGGGCGTTGTTGGTGTCGGCGGCCGCAGTTCAAGGACAAGGCCAACGGTGTGGCCGCGACCGATCGGGTCACGGGTGCGCCGTTGGTGGAGGTGCCCCTCGCCTTGACGGTCGAGGGCGGGCAGCCGCAGGTGTTGCGGGTGTCGGTGCCGCAGCCGTCGGTGCCGAAGGACCTGGCCGTGGGGCAGTTGGTCAAGGCGTCCGGGTTGACGTTCGTGACAGGGGAGAAGAACGGTCGGGCCTGGCAGATATTCCGGGCGTCGGCGTTGACGGCGGTGAAGCCCGGATGATCAATCCACCTGATACCCGCCTGGTCATGGCGGTACCGGCGGTCGTGCTGGCGGTCGCCACCCTGGCAGCGCTGGTGTGGCTCGGCGCGCACGTCGTGCGGTACCTAGTAGCAGGCAAGGAACTCCGCCCGGTACTGCGGGTCGCGTGGCGGATCAAGCACACGTGGGGGCGAACCGCCCGCCGCGTCGGCCTCGTGCAGACCGAGCGGATCCGCCCGCCGTGGTGGTCCAACCGTCCGCCGGGCACGATCGTGCCCCGGGAGTTGATCCCAGCCGTGACCGTGGCGGCTGAGCGGTGGGGCGGCGTCGACGCCTCCACCGTCGGTCGGCTCGGCGTTGAGGAGTTCAGCCAAGCAGCCGGGCATCTGGCCGACGTGTGGCGGGTGCCCCTGGTGAGGGTGGCGCAGGTCCGTCCCGGCCTGGTCCGGATACGGGCGCTGCTGCACGACCCCCTCACCGAACCCGCGACTGGACCGAATCGACAGAGGTCGGGTCGGATCCGGCGGTGTGGGTCGCTGGCGTGGACGCCGACGGCCAGCCGGTCACCATTCGGTCCGCTGGTATGTCCGGCGTGGTGGTGGCCGGGCTGGCGGGTTACGGCAAGACGTCGTTCCTGAACGCCCGGTTCTGCCAGCTCGCCCCGTGCCTGGCGGTGCAGTTCGTGCTGATCGACGGCGAGGGCGGCCCTGACTACGACGACCTGTTCACCCGCGCGTGGCTGTCGGCGAAAGACGACCCGGAGCAAGTCCGTGACCATCTGGCCCGGGTACGGGAGTTGATGGTCGCGCGGCAGCACGCGATCCGGGCGGTGCGCGGCGTGAAGAACGTGTGGCACGTCGGCCCGTCCGCCTCCTGGCCTCTGGTCGTGGTGGTGATCGATGAGGCACACACGTTCCTGAACGAGACCAAGGGCACCGACGCGCAGTCCAAGCGCCTCGACGCCCTGGCCCGGGAGACCGCCCGCCTGGTGGAGGAGTTGATCCGTAAGGGCCGCAACGTCGGCATCCAGGTCGTTCTGGCGACGCAGAAGGCGACCGGGGATGCGATCCCGACGAAGATCCGCGACAACTGCCAGGTCGCGATCAGCTTCGCGCAGCGCACCTCGGAGGCTGCCACGGCCGTGCTCGGCTCGGACATCACGGCCGCGCCGAATGAGCACCCGCGCCGCCTGCAAGACCCGGCCTATGTCGGGGTGGCGTCGATGGTTGCGCAGGGGCGGCCCGGGTTCACCCTGGTCCGCACGCCGTACGTGCCGGACGTGACCGCCGATGCGATCGCCACCGCGACCGCGCACCTGGTCCGCGACCCGCTGCACCTGTTGACCACGGGGGAGGCGGTGGCCGATGCCGCACCCCGATGACGCGTTCTCCGGGCAGAGCGGCGGCACATTCCGCCAAGAACACTCCGCCGCGCTGCCCGGGTCCAGCCCCTGTCCCAGCAGTGAGAAGGAACCACCCCCGATGATGTCACCCCACCCTGTACCAACGGATCTGGGCGGCCTGCTCCGCGTGGCGGTCTCTGCCGACCTCGCCCGCCACGTCGGCGAGTGCCGGCATCCGGTCGCCGTCGCCGGTAGCAGTCTGCTCATCGAGCGCGGCACCGGCAGGATCGTCGACCGCCTCTAAGATTGATCTTTAACCTGTGGTCGGTTGGTATCGACCCTGGCTGATCATGGCCGCAGCCCTTGGTTGATCATTATTCTTGTCTAGGGAAGAAGATCAGAGCCAAGGGCTGCGGGATGATCAGTGTGCATGACGCCAAGCGCGTAGGCGCGGCGGGGGACCTCGCGGCGTTCCGTACGGAACTGCATCGTTGTCTAATTGCCAGGGCTGATGCGCTGTTCGAGTTGGCTGATGCGGTGTTGTGTGCGGATGGGCCGGTACGGTCGCTGCCGGCGTTGTCCCTGGTGGCGGAGCACCGTCGAGGCCACGGCGCGTTGTACGACGCGCTTGGCGCTGGTCGGATCGATGTGAAACGGCCTTTCGCTACCACCTACGAGGGAGCGGCGAGCACATGGCCGACCGGCGAGCCGACACGCCGCTACTCTGCCCGGCCAATACACAAAGACGACAATGGGGAGGCAGGCATCCGCCTCGGTGCCATGTACGGCTCCATGAGAATCATTAACGGAGAAGCTTTCTTCGTAAGAGTCACGCCCTAGCACCTGTTGGTCTGATCCATCGCGGGCGACGGGCCAGACCAGCAGGCACTTCCAGTACAAGCGAGAAAAAATGAGAGTTGCGGCTGAATGCTCAGCTGACGTATTGACCATGTACGGAAGCCTTGTGATAGGCGACCCGTACTGCGACGCCGAGGAAGACGATACAGCGGCAGCTCGTGCAGCCGCTCGCGCCAACGCCATCGCGGCTACTAGGTACCACGCCTATCTTCATACCGCCCAGTCAATTAGAGAAGTACGAATCGTCTTGCGCGTCTGGGAAGAAAATCCGGGCAAGAGTTGGCCTCCCAGGAACACCGACGACAACACTTGGGTCTATCGCACAGTTAGCATTGAATGCTCGGAGGGGCAACTTATCGTCGACAACGTATCGGCTGGCCCCGTTGGCTTTGAACCGGGCGCGTTGGAGAGAATCCCACTATCCGGGGGCCCGGGTCTTTTTTTGCTCCACGTCTCCATTGGCGGGCGGAATGACATAAACGAACGCATCGTTTCCGCATGGTCAATAGAGGACAACAATGAGCAAGTGGAGCAACTGCGCCTACTCGACGGATACGAGCGATACATCGTGAACATCGCGCGGGTCGGCCCACTGACCGACGATGAGGACGACGACCTCGACGAGGAGTAACCCTTTCGGGCCTGAATCCCGCATCGGCTGTTGCAGGCCATGGACCCGCAGCTACTGTCCGCGGCGATCGGCGTCTGGCTCGCCGGCCGGGCCACCGCCGCAACCTCGACGGCCGGCAGGGCCATCGCCGTAGACGGAAAGACCCTGCGCGGCTCCCGCACCACCGACACCGCCGCCCGGCACGTGATGACTGCCTGCGACCAGAGCACAGGCGTGGTCCTGGGCAGCGTCGACGTCGACGGCTGCGGCGTCTGGCCGCGGTGGCGGCGGCGCAGCCGGCGCTCGATCGGCCGGCGGGCACGGTGGAGCACCTGGAGTCGGCGAACTGGTTCCTGAACTCGTCGATCTCGGGCGGTCGGACGACGTCGGCTGTCGTTGCGCAGCAGTGGCGCTCCTGGCGGGGCGATGACGACGCCGGCCGTATGGTCAAGAAGGAAGTGCCTCCGACGTTCCGGTCGGACGCCGACCGGCGGGAGTGGCAGCGGCGGGGCGGCCGGGTCGACTCGTCGCAGGAGACGCGGGACTTCGCGGCTGGCGGATTCTCCAGCCGCTACACAGGTGCGGTGCCCACGGACGGGGCCACGCTGCGCGGGTGGCTGACCGCCGGTGGGTCCGTGCACGAGGCGCCGGTGCAGTATCTGGAGGATGTCGCCGAGCTCGCTGGGGTGCGGCTGCTGAACCCGGCCCAGCGGGCGGCGGTGCTCAGGCTGCTGGCCGACCTGCCGGGCATCACGGTGACCGGAACCGTCACGGACCGGGCCGGACGCGCCGGGGAGGCGTTCCCGGTCACGTCGAGCGCGCACGGTCTGCCCGCCCAGTACACGGTGATCGTCGATCCGCGCTCGGGCACGCTGTTGGGGTACGAGGAGGTGCTGACCACAACGGCGGGAAAGTTGAACGTGACGATTCCCGCGGTGATCTCCTACCGGTCGTACCTGGTCGCCGACTACGCCCCGATGCCCCGATGACGCGGGCCGGATGGGGGCGTCGCGTGAAGCGTCAGCGGGCGGAACATGGTTGCGGCACCTTTGGCTGCTCTGCGGGTGCTATGGATCGCATGGCTGGCATCCTCAGCGTCGTGGGCCAACTCTGGGGTGATCTTCAGGATGGGATGTCGGTGTGGGCGCTGAGGTCGTCTCGAGCGACGGTCTGACTTACACGGTCGGCCAGACGGTTGCCGTGCGCGAGGCCAGCGTGCGCGTGGCCGGGGGCGAGGTCGTCGCGATCACGGGCCCGTCCGGGTCGGGCAAGTCCACTCTGCTGTTCCTGCTCGCGGGAGTGTTGCGCCCTGACAGGGGGGCGGTGCGTCTCAACGGCGTCGACCTCGGCGCGGTCAGTGACCGCGCTCGAGCCGGTCTGCGGCTGCGCCAGTGCGGCTTCGTGATGCAGTTCGGTGACCTGATACCGGAGCTGACACTGGTTGAGAACGTGGAGCTGCCGTTGCGCCTGACCGGCATGTCCGCCAGAAAGGCCCGCGCCACCGCGGACGGCCTGTTGGCCCTGTACTGTGCCAAAACTCGTTCGGTGGCTTTGACCTGGTGTTTTGCAGATTCCGTCAGGCTGCCCGGTGGTACTCGTTGATCACCCCACTGAGTCGTCTTCGGCGGCGTACGGGCTTGTCCATAGGGATGATGACGGCCGGATTATGGTTGGGTGGCCGCTGTTGCCGCCCTTGGTGCGGCCGGTGGTCGTTGAAATGGTCCACGTACTCGCCAACTACCGCCAACGCGTGCCGCCTGTTGTAGATCAACATGTGGTCGGTGCACTCGTCGCGGAGGCTGCGTCCCCAGCGTTCGATGAAGCAGTTGGCCTGTGGGGTGCGGGGTGGGGTCTTCACCACGGTGATGCCTTCGGCGGCGAAGACGTGATCGAAGGCGGCGGTGTACTTGCCGTCGCGGTCGCGGAGCAGGAACCGGAACTGGTTGGCGCGCTCGCCCAGCACCATGGTGAGGTTGCGGGCCTGCTGGGTCACCCACTGCCCGGTGGGGTGCGCGGTGATGCCGAGGAGGTGAACCCGTCGGGTGGACACCTCCATGACCACCAGCGCGTACAGGCGTCGCAAAAGGATCGTGTCGAGATGGAAGAAGTCGATGGCCAACAGGCCAGCCGCCTGGTTGCGCAGGAAGATCCGCTAGTCCGTGTCCTGCTGACGGGGCGGCGGGCCGACACGATGGTGGGCCAGGATTCGCCGGATCGTGCCCGCCCCGACCCGATGGCCGAGTCGCTGTAGCTCGCCTTGGATTCGGCGGTGTCCCCATCGCGAGTTCTCCCGGGCCAGCCGCAGCACCACCTCCCGGATCTCGTCGCTGACTAGTGGCCGCCCGGGTCGGTTCGGGTAGGTCCAGTGGCGTCGTACCAGGCGGCGGTGCCAGTTCAGCAATGTGGCTGGGGTGACGACCCGATGTTCCCGCATGCGGCGCGGCAGCAGGCGGGCCAGGGCGGACAGGATCGCCCGGTCCGGCCAGGACAACCGCGGCCGGCCGGGAACCTGCCGACGCAGCACCGCTACCTCATGCCGCAGCACGAGAACCTCGACCAGCAACGCCCTGTCACTGCGGATCAACAACTCCAGTCCACTGAACAGTCGGATCATCCCCAGGTACAGCAACCGCACAGCCATACCAGAGATCATCAGCCCGAGCCGAGAACTCCCAGCTCACAGCATGTGCGACGAGTTATGGCACGGTACAGGCCGGCCACCAGCCTTCGGCCCGCACATATATCAGCAACGTCACGCCGTGGAGTGGGGCATCAACCGCCTCAAGCGCAACCGTGCCGTGGGCACCCGCTTCGACAAACTCGCGGTCCGCTACGAAGCCACCATCCAGCTCGCCGCCATCAACGAGTGGTTGTGAGCGACGTCGACACCGGCCCTATGGTGGGCAACGCCGCCGATCGAGGGAGAGACCGTTGTCGCCGTCGCACCGCCCGCCCCGTCTGAGCGTCGCAGGGGCAGCCCTGAGCCTGCTCGTCGGGCTCGCCGCCTGCACCGGGCCACGGGCGGAGCCACCGGAGCGGCCGGCGCCGCGGGTCGAGGTGACCCAGGAGAGCCTGCGCGGCAGCGAGACCGGAGCGGAGCGGGAGGGCCCGGAGCCGATCTGGTCGGTGACGGCCGACCGGCTCGACCAGCCGTTGACGCAGCTCGGCCAGGTCATCGTCGTGCCCGACGGACGGGAACTGCGGGCAGTGGACCGCGCCACGGGGCAGGACCGCTGGCGTCACCCGTTCCCGGTGAGCTACCAGTACACGGTCGCCGGCGATCTGATCGTCCTCAGCGCCAGCAACGGAGGGCCGCTGGAGGTGCTCGACGCGGCCACCGGCACCACCCGCTGGCGGGCCGAGGACACCCAGGACGTCGTCGTCCAGCAACAGGTCGTGTACGACCGGGAGTGCGTCGGCACCGGACAGTCCGCGAAGTGTGTCGTCATCGCCCGGGACGTCCGCGACGGTCGCCAATTGTGGAAACTGCCCGCCGACCGGTTCGCCCGGGTGAGCGACGAGGCGCTCGGCGTCCGCCCGCCGTATGCCGCGCCGACCCAGCGGTACGTGGCGGCGCGGCTGAACGGGCGTACCTACACGACCGTCGCACCCACCACCGGCAAGGTCGGCGCCGGACGCTTGCCGAGCCGGGCCTGGTACGGCTTCGTCGCCGACGGCCTGCTGGTGACCACCGACAACGATCCGCCCCGGGGCGACCGGCGGTGCACGGTCAGCATCGCCACCGTCGCCGCGGCCACCGGCGCCGGAGGCTGGTCCGGCGAGGTCTTCAGCGGGCGTCGCGAGGACGGAGAGTGTGCCAAGGTCCTGGCGCACGACCGCAGCGGGCTGACTCTGATCGGGGCCGGCACCCGGCTCGTCGCGGTCACCGCCGCCGGCCGGCCCCAGGCGGTCGACCTGCGGACCGGCAGGAAGCAGTGGGAGGGCGTCACCTCCGGCGTGCCGATCGACGGGGACGACCGGTCGGTGCTGGTGCGGCGCACCGCCGACGAGGGCGGACTGGCCCTGCTCGACATGGCCACGGGCGCGATGCGGTGGACCGCGCCGGACCCGGGACTGTCCGGCACCTCGGCGAGCTGGCGGTCGAGCGTGACCGGACGCCTCGTGGCGGTCAGCGGCGCGGTAGAGGAACGACTGGTCGTGCTCGTTTACGACGTGTCGACCGGTCGCCAACTCGGCCGGTACCCCGGTTGGCTCGCCGGGGCCGGGGACGACTGGGTCGCGGTCAGCCACTCCGGGGGACCGGACGGGATCGCCCTGGACCTGTACGCCTTCTGAGCCAGATCCGTGAGCGCGGGGGGCGTGCGCTTCGGGCGGCGCTTGGCCGGCCCGCCACACCGTTCGCGGTCGGACAGTCGCGTCCACCACTCAGGACACTAAGGGCTCGCAGAGAATCAACCTGTTCGTTTCGTCTTCCTCGGGGGCTGGTTGCCGTACATGTCGAGGTGGGCGGCCACGTCGGCCGGGGTGCGGAATCTGGCGGTTGAGGGCGGGATCGCGTGTTCGGCCAGAAGGGGCCGTACCTCTTGGACGGCCCGCGTGAGCGTGCTTCCGGCGACGCCGAAGATCCGGGCGAGCAGGTCGTGGGTGCCGATCTTGCGCAGGCAGAGGACGGCGGCCAGGATCCGGTCCGTATCGGAGAGCTTGTCCTTGGCGCCCGCGCCTCGCGCGCGGAGTCGCTCACTGCCCCGGCGTTCGTGGCGAAGCCGCTCACGTTGGTGTGCCAGTGCCGGGATCAACGAGCAGACCAGAGCGTCCAGTTGCTCGATGGTCATGCCCGTCAGTTCCGGGTCGCGGAGCAGGGAGGTGCTGAGTCCGTCCGGGCATCCGGGCTGCTCGGCGCTGTTCGTGGCGGCGGCTTGCGGTCCTGCCTCTCGGTCGTCGGCCAGCTGGGACCCGACGGGCTGGAGCGTGTAGTTCCAGTCGCCGTGGAAACGGTGGCGGGTCATCGGAAGCGCATCGATCTCGTCGTCGGTGACCTTGACCCCGGTGTCGTAGGTGCCCGGATCGAGTTCGGCGTGGACTCTCAGCCCGGTGCGGGTGGTGGTCGCCGCGATGCTGTTCACGATCACTTCGTGGCTGGTCAGCGGCCTGCCGCGCCAGTTCATGCTGATGTGGGAGAACAGCCGGTGTTCCACCTTGTTCCACTTCGATGTGCCGGGCGGAAGGTGACAGACGGTGATGTCCAGGTCGGTCTCGGCGGCCAGGGCCGCGAGTTCGATCTTCCAGGCGCGGGTGCGGTAGCCGTTGGAGCCGCCCGCGTCGGCGGTGATCAGCAGCCGGGCGGCACGCGGGTATTCGTGGCGACCGACTGCCTGCCACCAGCGGCGGATCGAGGCCACCGCGAACGCGGCGGTGTCGTGGTCGGTGCCAACGCTGACCCAGCCGGTGTTGGCGGCGATGTCGTAGATCCCGTACGGGATTGCCTTGCCCAGCCCCTGCCGGTCCAGGAAGTCGTGCGTCTTGACCAGCACCGGCTCACCTTGAGGCCGCCACTGGCGCCCGCCGTTCTTGTAGTCTCCGACCAGCTCTTTCTTCTTGGTGTCCACGCTGATCACCGGGTCCCCGGCACCCATGTGGTCCTTGGCCTGGTCATTGATGTAGCGGAACTGGGCGCCGCGGTCGGGGTGTTGCGTGCCTTCGACGGTCTTGGCATTGGCCTGCAGGCTGAAGCCTTCCTCACGCAGCAGGTCCCCGGCCGTGTCAGCGCTCACCTTGTGTCCCTGACGGGTGAGCTCGGTTGCGAGATTCCGGGTCGACTTCGTCGTCCAGCGCAGCGGCGACATCGGATCCCCGCGCACATCCGGCTCGACAAGTGCCAGCAGCGCGGGTCGCAGACCTGGGTCCACGTCCGCAGCCTTCTTCCGACCGCCGCCGGGCCGGCGCACCCGCCCCAGCGGTTCCTCGCCGGCCTCCAACTCGTCCACACCCTTACGCACCGTTGTCTCACTGACCCCAGCCGCACGCGCGACCGCCCGGATCCCGCCATGTCCCAGGACCCGGGCCTCGGCCCCCATCAGCAGCCGCCGCTGCCGCTCGTCCAAATGCGCGAACAACACCTCAAACTTCACCGCGAGTTGGCGACAGACCGAACCGGAGACGCACATACCACACCAACGAGCCGAGTCACCAGAAGCAACAGGTTGATTCTCTGCGAGCCCTTAGGCCCAGCAACCATCAGCCGCTCAGCCAGATCGAGGCCCGCTTGATGTACGCGAGCTGTGCGGCGAAGGCGACCAGTGCGACTGCTACACCGATCGCGATCGCGAACGTGGCGGATCCGCTGGCCACTCCGGTCAGCAGGGTCGCGCCCAGGCCGATCAGCAGTGCATTGACGGCACCCACCATGGCCGCCGTGGTCAGTAGCAGTTGCCAGCGAGATGCAGCGCTACCAACCGCCGCCGCGATCGTCCGCGTGTTGTCCCCGCCGGTCACCGCATCGGCGAAAAAGTCGTGCTCGCTGGCGAACTGGCGGTGGTAGTAGGCACGGATGCCCTGGATGCGCTTGAGATTCAACGAGTTCTCCACCATGTTCTCCACCAGCCGGGCGAAGGTGAGCAGCCCGGTGATCACCAGGGTCGGCAGCACCGCGCCGAGGTACGGCTTGATCAGATATCCGCTGCTGGAGACGAAGCCCAGCCCGATCAGCGCGGCGGACAGCAGTGACAGAAACACAGTCGCCCGCCCGACGGACTCGGTGATCGTGGCGCTGCGCGAAGTTTGGAGCACGAAGTGCTCGGTGGTCAGGGCGGTGAGCAGCCCCTGCTCGCGCGCGTCCTGGTCCATTCCACGGTCCCCTCCGGTGCTGGCCGCCCCTCACATTAGGGAGGAGAAGGCTCTTGGCTGGGTCAACCCACGCTGACCGAGCCTCTGCTGTTCAGGGCCGGCCATGGCGAAGGACGACAAAGGCCAGGCCTTGATGACGGACGGGGCGGCCCGGGACTCGTGGCTGGCCGCCCCCTTACATCCTTGAAGACGAGGAGTCTGCCTCGCGGGATATCGCGGAAATTGGAACAGCGGGATTTTCCGGCCTCTCTAGGCCGTCGCCAGGCCATCAACCCCGACAATGACGACCGGCAACAACCGGGTTTGCCCAGGGCTGACAGTGCCGAAGAAGTGGCCCGACGCTGGCCCGGCTCTCCCTGCGGCAGCCCTGACAACGCCTAACGGGAGCCATTGGGAAAGCAGAACAACGGGTGGTAGTCGAACTCCTTCTTTCACGTCCGGGGCGCCGACGCCGTCTCGAGTGGCAGATCACGACCGAGGCGTCCACGTCGAGCACCAGGCCAGGGACGGCTAGTCCTGCGGCGGTCGAGCCGGGCAGCGACCTGCGGGTCTCGATCCTCTGGGCCCACGCCAGTTCCCTGGCCCGGGCGCGGCGGCCTGCAACCGGGCCAGAACCGCCTCGTCCAACACGTACAGCCGCCATGCGGTCGGGTCCGACGCCACCTGCCCGAACAAGGCCCCCTGGTCGCGCGCCACCGCCAGGTCAGCGATCGCTTTCCCCACCATCGGCGAGCATGCCCGCCACGTCCACCGCTACCCGGCCAGGATCGTGATCTGCCCACCGGACCCGCAACAGCACGAGAGCGTCGGTGAACGCCCCGGCCAGCCCCGTGGCATCGGCGAGGTTGGCCAGCAGCCGAGCCCGGTATGCCCGACGACACCTGGCCCGTCAGCAGTGGCAACGATCTTCGGGCGCGACCCGGTAACCTGAATCTAGAAAGTTCCCTCCGCGGCGAATGGTTGCGACCCTCAGCAAGTCCCATCCTTGCCAGCCCGGAGGGCGCTTTCACGTTCACGACCCGCCCCCAACGGCGGGCTTCACGAAGGCGCGAGCTTAGCGCCCGTTCGGCCATCGGATCGGGAAGGATGCCGACATGGGCCCGAATGGTGTACGGCACGCTGTCGGAGGAGTCCGGATGACCGAGTTGTTCCCGCCGATCCCGCTGTCCGCTTGGGCGGACTCGAAGGAAACCGTCCACCGTTTTGCTCAGATCGTCGGCAAGATCCGGCTGGACCAGGCGCCGCCGCGTAACCACTGGTGGCAGGTGCCGTTCCATCTGACCGGCCGCGGCATCACGTCCCGGCCCATGGGCCGGGACGTGATGTTCGCCATCGATTTCGACTTCGTCGACCACCGGCTGGTCATCAACACCCTGGCCGGCCAGGCGGTCTCCTTCCCGCTGCCCGGCCTGTCCGTCGCGGCGTTCCACGAGCGACTGTTCACCGCGCTCTCGTACCTCGGCATCCGTGTCGACATCGTGGCCAAGCCCTACGATCTGAGCGACAGCATCCCGTTCGCCGAGGACACCACGCACGACGCGTACGACCCGTACTGGGTCAACCGGTACTGGCAGGTACTCAGCCAGGTGGGGCTGGTGCTGGAGGAGTACGCCGCCCGGTGCAACGCCAAGACCAGCCCGGTACACCACTTTTGGCACACCTTCGACATCGCGGTCAGCCGGTTCTCGGGCCGGCAGGTGCCGCAGCCGGACACCGTCGACCCGGTGACCCGGGAGGCGTACTCGCACGAGGTGATCAGCGCCGGCTTCTGGTTCGGCGACAAGAACATTCCCGAGCCGGCCTTCTACTCCTACACTTCGCCCGAGCCCGACGGCCTCACCGAGGAACCGCTGCGACCCGCGCAGGCGCACTGGGTCGAAAGCCGGGGTGCACACCTCGCGCTGCTGACGTACGACGACGCCCGCGCCGCCGCCGACCCGCGCGCGACGGTCCTCGCCTTCCTGGAGAGCGCCTACCAGGCCGGCGCCTACCGCGCCGGCTGGGATACGAGCAAACTGCGCACCCAGTACGCACCCTGACCGCCGGCACCAGCGTGACCGGTGTCCGTCGTGCCGCCGGCCTGGCAAGGTCATCGACCGGCGAGCGGGAAAGGGCCAACCTGGACCGCGGCGGGTGGCAGCCGTAAGGTCGGCCCAAGGCGCCCTGCAGGTCTGGTTCGACGTGCTTGAGTAGGCCCGAGAGGCACGACGCGTGGTTCCTTGACGTGGCGAGCTTCTCTGCCGTACCGGCGATGCCATGGCGTGCGGTGCGCCCTGGCGCGGCCGGAATGCGGGCAAGCCTCACGGCGAGGTGTGGGGGCGTATGCCTGCGGTGGGGGACGGGCCGGGTGCCGGTGTGGAGAGTATGGCCTGGAGTTCGCTGCGTGTCGTTATCCCGAGTTTCGGGAAGATGCGGTAGAGGTGGGTGCTGATCGTGCGGTGGGATAGGTAGAGCTGTTGGCCTATCTCCCGGTTCGTGAGGCCGTGTGCTGCAAGGTGGGCGATTTGGAGTTCTTGCGCGGTTAGCTGATCTCGGGCTGCCGGGTCGCGGCGCCGGCTCGATTCCCCTGACGCGCGGAGCTCGCGTCGAGCACGCTTGTTCCATGACATGCAGCCGAGCGTGTCGAAGATGTCGCGGGCGGTGCGCAGCGGCGCGCGGGAATCGGCGATCCGTCGCTGACGGCGCAGCCACTCGCCATACGCGAGCAGGAGGCGCGCGCGTTGGAAGGGCCAGAGCCCGAGGTCCGCGGCGAGCGCGTCATCGAAGCACCGCTGCGCTGCTGCCGCGTCGGCTGCCAGGAGCGCGCGTGCGTGGCGCAGGTTCAGCTCGATCCACACGGCCGGTCGCGAGCCGGCCGTGGCCTCCACTTGCGTGAGTAGCTGTCTCGCCTCGGCGATGTGGTCGGTGTGGAGGGCGGCTTCCGCGAGGTCGGCGATGAGCCAGCGAGCCACGACCGGGTGGTAGGCCGGATCGGCTGGGTCGAACAGCCGCCGGGCCGACGCGTATGCGTCGTCGTGCCGGCTTTCTCCCAACGCGCTGAGCACGCGGCCGAATTGGGCGAGGGCGACGGTGACCTTGCCGCCGGCGGCGAGACCCAACTGCTCGGCGCGGACGGCGCCGTGCTCGGCGGCGTCGGCGTCGCCTCGCATACCGGCGACCATCGAGAGGACGGTCTCGCCACCCGCGATCCAGAGCGGTGCGCCAAACTCGGTCGCGAGCCGCCGCGCCTCCTCGCCGGCGGAAACGGCGATGTCCCAGGAGCCGAGGAACGAGGCGACGATGCCGTGCAGAACGAGCATTCGGGGCAGGTGGCCCAGTCGCCCCTCCGTGCGCGCGCCGTCGGCGGCGGACGCGAGGAGGACGGCAGCGACGTCGAAGGCGCCGAGGACGAGTGCCGCTGGCCCCAGGTGCCGCTTGGACTCCGTATCCAGGGTCCGCGTGGCTGCCACGGCCTGCAGCCGGGGCAGGGCATCGGGCGCGTGGCCAACCGGATCGGCACACGTGTAGATGGCGAGCACGCGTGGGTCTCGGTGGCCGTTGCCGCCGAGCCGGCGAGCGGCGTTGACGAGGATACGACGCGCGGCCGGTCCGGGGTCCGTCCACCACGCTCGGGAGACCGCCAGCCACAGGAGCCTGACGTGCAGATCGCGATCGCCGGCGTCTCCCGCGCGCTCGGCCGCATCGACGACCCGGGCGACGCGGTCGGCGTCGCCGAGGTCGGGCGGGTTGATCATCTCCTCGATCAAGGTCGCGAGTGCGCGCTCGACGGGGCCGCTGCGCTCATCGACCTGACGCAGCAGCGGCGCGGCGAGCTCCGGCTGACCGAGCTCGACTGCGAGTTCGCCCGCCGCGAGGAGGCGGCGTCCTCGGTGCTCAGGATCGCTGAGCTCGGCCGCTCGGCGCAGCGCGGTGATCGCCACATGCAGGGCCCCGCGGCGGTGCGCGCGCCGCCCCGCCCCCTCAAGCTCCAGGGCGACGTCTTCGTGCGCTCCGGTGATCAGTGCCGCACGGTGCCAGACCCGGCGGTCGGGCTCGGCCTCCAGCGTCCGCGCGAGCGCCTCGTGCACGCGCCTGCGCTGCAGCACACTCGCGCTCTGACGCACGGCCGAACGGATGAGCGGATGGCGGAAGCGGACGGTCTGCAGATCCAGTTCGACGACGGCCGCATCGGCAGCCGGCACGAGAAGAGCGAGATCCAAGGCGGTCCCGGCGACGACGCTGCCTGCCCGCAGGACCTCGCTGATGTGGTCCCCGTCGTTCAGTGCCGCAACCAGCAGCAGCAGCCGGGTCTCCTCAGGTAGATCGGAGACCCGGGCGGCGAACGCCCGCTCGAGGCGCTCGGTGAGCGGCAGCGGGCCGGGCTCGGACGCGCCCTGCGCCAGACGCGTGGCGGCGAGCGGGAACTCAATCAGCGCGAGCGGGTTGCCGGCCGCCTCGTGCAGGATCCGCTTGCGCTCGGCCAGGGTGAGCTGCTGCGCCGACGCGTCGAGCAACTCCGCCGCCGATGTCGGGTCGAGGGCGCCGAGCCGGTACTCGGGCAGCCCAGCGTCGGCGAGCGCCGAGCGGTAGCCGTCGCGGCTAGCGGCCAGCAGCACGATCGGGTCCGACTCGAGGCGCCGCGCGACGAACGCGAGCACGTCCGTTGTCGGATGATCGAGCCAATGGGCGTCCTCGGCTATCAGCAGTAGCGGCGCGTCGCCGGCGACCTCCGAGAGCAGCTCGAGCGCGGCCATGGCGATGCGGAAGTGCTCCGGCGGGGGGCCGTCCGTGAGCCCGAACGCCGCGTCGAGCGCCGCCCGGTGAACCGGAATCAGGTCGGCCGCGCGGTCCCTCACCGGCCGCAGCAGCTGATGCAGGCCCGCGAAGGCCAGGCGCGCCTCCGACTGAACCCCGCTCGCGCTCAGCACCACCACGCCGCGGTCGCGTGCGAGCGCCGCCGCCTCCGCCAGCAGGCGCGACTTGCCGATGCCCGGCTCGCCGCGCAGCACCAGCGCGCCGCCGCTGCTTTGAATCCCGTCGAGCAGCGACGCCAGCAGCGTGACCTCGGCCCCACGACCCAGGAGCGGGCTAGCGTCATCACGCGCCACGACGAGCATGAATGAGATCCTCCCACGCACGCGCGACCCCGGGCCGTGTCGTCTCCTGCGAATGTGGTGTGCCCCGCGCTCGGATCGCGAACGCGAGGCACACGGGTCGGGCGGTACGAGGCCAGCTCAGGGTCGGCCGGCGACGCCGACAGCGGCGATGGCGTTCACTGCGGTCTGGATCAGGTCGGCGACCGCCTTCGGCTGCGACAGCGCGATCGAGTGCGAGGCGTCAACCTCGATCGTCTCGGCACCGGCCCGGCGTGCCATGTGACGCTCCGCGTCCGGCGGGATCGCCTTGTCCGCCGTCGCCACGACAGCCCATGACGGCAGCGTCTTCCAGGCCGCGGCCTCGGCCCGATCCTCGAAGATCGCGGCGAATGGACGCTGGCTGACGGCGGCGACCTCGGTGATCTCCGTGGGCAGATCGGCAGCGAACGCCTCCCGATACAGCTCGGGCGCGATCGTCAGCTCGACCGCCGTCTCGCCATTCGGCAGCGGGTACTGGCTCGGCCGCACGGCCCCGACAAGCGGCGTGTCTCCAAACCGAGCGAAGATTTCGCCGAATGACTCGCCCTCGTCGAGGACGAACGCCGCGACGTAGACCAGACCGACGGCGTTGGGAGTGGAGGCCCCGGCGACCGAGATCACGGCGCCGCCGTAGGAGTGTCCAACCAGCAGTACCGATCCGTCGATCTGGTTGACGTAGCTGGCGATGTACTCGGCGTCGTGCGCCAACCCACGCAGCGGGTTCGGCGGTGCCAGCACCGGGAGACCGCGGGCCTGCAGGTCCTGGATGACCGGGCCCCAGAACGAGGCATCGGCGAAGCCGCCGTGCACGAGGACCACCGTCGGGGTGTCGGGGGGATTGCTCATGTCCATCTTCCTTTCTCACGATGTGCGGACGGGTCGAAGCTAGACCGGGCCTGCCCTGGTCGCGTCTGTCAGCTGACTGAAACGGGATGCGCGATGACGTACGTCGCCGCCTTCCCTCCGACGAAGTGTGTACCGTGCCGAAACTCGTGTCATTGCCGTGACCTGGCGCTTTGGTGATCGTTTCAGGCCGCTCGGTGGTATTCGTTCATCAGTCCGCCGAGGCGTCGTCGCCGTCGCACGGGAGCACTGATCGGGATCGCCGAGGTCCATCACATGGTTGCGGGCCTGCTGGGCGACCCAGGCGCGGTCCGGGTGCGCGGTGATGCCGAGGAGGTGGACTCGGCGGGTAGCGACCTCCATCACGACCAGCACGTACAAGCGGCGCAGCCAGACGGTTGCAGTTCGCTCTGGATCAGGCGCCTCGCGGCCGAGAATCCGTGGCGGCCGCGTTCTATCGGGACAGCGTCGACGCGTTCTGGGCCGGGCACGGCGAGCTCGCCGCGCCCGACGCGGAGCGGGTCGCGGCGGTAGGCGCGAAGCTCAGCGACCTGTACGAGGACAGCATTGAGGCGCAGATCTTCGGAGCTGTCGTCGGGGCGGCCGAGGCTGCTCGGCAGCGCACCGCCGAGCGCATCGAACAGCTTGTCGTGTGGACGGTGGGCCTGCGGCGGCAGCGGGCATCGAGGAAGCACAGCGACTCGTCACCGCGGCGCTGCAGGGTGGGCAACCCGGACCGACACTGGCCCGCCTGCAGCAGGTCGGACAGGGACTTGCGGCGGTCAGGGCCCGAGGAAGGCGAGGCCCGCCACCATGTCGAACGGTACTCGCGCAGGCCCGGCAGGTCGGTGACCTGGGAAAATGGCCATAGGCGGCGGTGTCAGCCGACCGCCCGGCACGAGCGACACATCCGCGGGCCCACCCCAGGTGCCGGCCGAGACGGATCGGTTGCCCGGCTGGTTGACGGAGGCCGCCCGCGACCTGCCCGGACGGCGAGCGAAAGACCCCACGTCCGGTGTGGCGTTGATCAACGGCGAACGAGTGCCCATGAGATCGGGTCGCGACCCGGCAGCCGCCGCTGATCTCAAGCCGGCCTACAAGCTCATCGCCACCACTACCGACCATCTGGAGGCCAAGCTCGCCGCCCGGATGCGCCGCGAACAGGCAACGTACGCGGTCGTGTTGACCAACAACGCGCCGTGTGACTACGAGCCCTACGGCTGCGAGAGGATCCTCTCGCGGCTGCTGCCGTCCGGTGCGCAGTTGACCGTGTACGTACGCGACGATGACGGGCAGGTACGTCTGTGGCGTACCTACACCGGCAACGGAAAGGCCATCGCATGAAGGTGGCGTGGGCATACGACCGGGGCGACCACCGCGACAACCACGAGGTCGCTCTGAGTGACCCCGCCGCCCTGAGCGCTGTACTGCACGAGATTCACCAGGCCGGGGAGCCCGTCGCGGTCACCATCTTCAGCCAGGCGACCGACGACCCGGAGGAACTGCCCCCCGGCCTGCAGATCGGCCTGGGCCACCCCACCTACAGCTTCGTCGTGCACATCGCCGACGACGGCGGATACCTCAACGACCCGACAGTCGTGACCCCGGCCGCCGGACTCAGCTTCGACCTCGGCGGAGTGCCCACCGAGTATCCCGTCGAGCATCTACGGATCCGGCCCGAGACGGCCATCCAGATCGCGACCGCCTTCCTCGATACCAGCGGCGAGCCGCCTCGCCTACCCGCTGTCGCCGAGTAGCGCTGGTGGTGCCGGCCGGGAGCGAGCATGCTCGCGATTCGTTCGGAACCGACAGGGGCGCGATCTTCACGCCCAAGACGAGGAGACAGGGCTCATGTAGCCTCGAAGAGTGTCCTCGCCGACCCCTCACGGTGACCCCGCCAAACATATCCTCAGGCAACTCGCGGCCTTGGTCGACCAGCACATCACATAGCCCACCAAGATCGGGCGAAAGCGACATCGCGCGTCGCTAGACTGCCTCGACCCGTCCGGTACCGCGATCCTCGGAGTGGCTCGGCATGTCCCTCTACAGCACTCAGCGCCTGCACACGCTCCGCATGATCGTCACCGGTGGCGGCACCGGCGGGCACACCTACCCGGCCCTGACCGCGATCAACGCCCTGCAGGTCCGGCTTGCCGAAACCGGCACCGCACCCGAACTGCTCTGGGTCGGCGTCGCCGACGGCCTCGAAGCCAAGATCGCCAACCGCAACAACATTCCCTTTCGGGCGGTCACCACCGGCAAGCTTCGCCGCTCACCCAACCCCCGCGAACTGGCCCGCAACGTCGTCGACGCCTTTCGCATCCCCCTGGGCATCGCGCAGGCCGCCCTCACCGTCGCCCGGACCCGGCCGGCGGTCGTTCTCAGCACCGGCGGATTCGTCTCCGTCCCGATCGGCCTCGCCGCGGCCCTGTTCCGCGTGCCATATCTGATGCACGAACAGACCCTCAGCCTCGGCCTGGCCAACCGCATCCTCGCCCGCCTTGCCACCCGGATCCTGCTCAGCCACGAGGCCTCCCTCGACCACCTACCGCCACGGGTCCGCCGCCGGGCGGTCGTCACCGGAAACCCGGTACGGCCAGCGGTGCTCAACGGCAACCCCGCGAAGGGCCTGGCCGCGTACAGCCTCGAGCCGTCTGTCCCGCTCGTGCTGGTCACCGGCGGCGCATCCGGTGCCCAGCAGATCAACCGGATGCTGGCCGGTACGCTGCCCGACCTGCTACAGCACTGCCAGGTCGTCCACCAGTGCGGCAGCCTCAGCTACACCGAGATGCAGCAGATCGCCCACGGGCTTCCCACGCAGGTCGCGCACCGCTACCGCGTCGTCGACTTCATCCACGACGAGCTACCCGACCTGCTCGCCGCGGCGGCCATCGTCGTGGCCCGCAGCGGCGCCGGCACCGTCGCCGAGCTCACGGCCCTCGGCAAGGCGTCCATCCTCATCCCGTATCCGGTCTCCGCAGGCGACGAGCAACGCATCACCGCCCGCCACCTCGCAAAAGAGGGCGCTGCCGTCATGCTCGACGGCGACCAGGCCACCCCCGACCACCTCCGCGCCGCCATCACAAACCTGCTGGCCGACTCCCACCGCCGAACCGCGATGTCCCAGGCCGCCACTGTGCACGGCCGACCAGACGCCGCCGCCCGGGTCGTAACCGAAGTCCTTACGGTCTCCGCGGGTCAGGGTCGCCGCCAGTAAAGGTCAGGAACCCGAACCGATCCCCGTACGTTTTTGATCGTCCCCAGTTGGGGACTCCTCGGTCGCCCGGCCCGGTATGACTTACTGCCCCTGTCGTATGCATGATCCGGGGGGTGTTGTCGCCGGGTCGGGTGGCGTCGGCGGACTGCTGATAGGGACCAGGCCGCCGCCCCCTTTTCGGGGTAGGCCTCTTCGTAACGTGGATGCCGGCAGTCCGACGCCCTGACCAGCGGCCGAGGTGCGCGACAGTGATGCGGAGGCGGTGCAGGTGCACGGCGAGTACCAGGTCTTCCTGGGCTTGGACGTCGGTAAGGGTGATCATCACGCGGTCGGGTTGGCCGTGGATGGTAAGCGGCTGCACGACGCGCCGCTGCCCAACACCGAGGCTCGGCTGCGGGCGTTGTTCGACAAACTCGGCCGCCACGGCCGGGTCCTGGTAGTGGTGGACCAGCCCGCGTCGATCGGCGTGCTGCCGGTGGCGGTCGCCCGCGCGTGTGGGCATCAGGTGGCCTATCTGCCCGCCTGGCCATGCGGCGCATCGCGGACCTGCATCCCGGCAACGCGAAGACCGACGTCCGCGACGCGTTTGTGATCGCCGATGCGGCCGCACCCTGCCCCACACCCTGCGCCGAGTCGACACCGGCGACGACACCCTGGCCGAGTTGGAGATGCTCGTCGGCTACGACGACGACCTCGCCGGCGAATCCACCCGAGTCTCCAACCGCATCCGCAGCCTGCTCACCCAGATCCACCCCGCACTCGAACGCGTCCTCGGCTACGACAAACACGACCCCGGCGGGTCGAGGCAGTGGGAGCACGCGTAACGGCAGCTGGACCAAGACGGTGCTCACCGACGTCGGGCCGGTCGAGGTTCGGGTGCCCCGCGACGCGGCGGGGACGTTCGAGCCGCAGAGCGTGCGTAAGCGGCAGCGGCGCCTGACCGGGGTCGACGACATGGTGCTGTCGCTGTCGGCCAAGGGGTTGACGCACGGGGAGATCGCCGCGCATCTGGCCGAGGTGTACGGCGCCGAGGTGTCCAAGCAGACCATCTCCACCATCACTGACAAGGTCATGGATGGCATGGCTGAGTGGCAGAACCGGCCTCTCGACCGCGTATATCCAGTCGCGTTTATCGATGCTATCGATGTGAAGGTCAGGGATGGGCAGGTCGCGCACGATCGTCCAAACGTGTGTGGTTCACCTGCTGCGCAACTCGTTCCGTTATGCGGCCCGCCAGGACTGGGACAAGATCGCCAAAGCGCTCAAGCCGGTCTACACCGCGGCGACCGAGGACGCCGCGACCGAACGGTTCCTCGAGTTCGCCGAGACCTGGGGGAAGAAGTACCCGGCGATCGTGAAGCTGTGGGAGAAGGTTTGGGCCGAGTTCGTCCCGTTCCTCGCCTTCGACGTCGAGATCCGCAAGGTCATCTGCTCCACGAACGCGATCGAGAGCGTCAACGCCCGCATCCGCAAGGCCGTCCGCGCCCGCGGACACTTCCCGACCGAGCAAGCCGCCCTCAAGTGCGTCTACATGGCGTTGATGAGCCTCGACCCCACCGGCGCTGGGCGCCGCCGGTGGACCATGCGCTGGAAGGCACCCCTGAACGCCTTCCAAATCGCCTTCGAGGGCCGGCTCACCCCGGCCAGCGACTGACCACCTCAACAACCAAGATCAGCCGTTAACTTGACAGACCCGATCCGCTGATGTTATGTGGCGATCGGGGCCGGGTCTGGCTGGTTGTTGTCGCATTGGTGAGCGTACCGGCCCAAGGCGGGTCCCAAGCGGGCCCCGGACCTGTGACACAACGAAGACATTCCGCGGACGGTGCCGGGACGTGGCGTGGCGACCATGGCCGATGTGTCTCCTGAATGGCCGTACTCCTGGATCGAACGTCCCCTGGTGCCGGCCCCGTCGCGTCGGCCACACTCGGTGCACCCCGGCCTACTGGTCGAGGCGGCGCTCGGTTCCCTGCTCGCCCTCGCGCTGAGCTGCGTGGTGTTCCTCTGGACGCCGGCCGGTCAGTGGCTCGACGGGCTGCTCCTGCCCCGCGCGGAGCGGGGCGGCGGATACGAGCAGCAGGGTGACCTCGTGGGCCCGGCCAAGACCGTGCTGGCCCTCTTCGGTAGCCCGGTGGTCCTGGCCGTTCTGCTCGGCTCGGTGCTGCTGGTGGGCCTGGCTCGACGGCGGCTGGTGGCGGGCGTGGTGGGCATCGGGATGGTCCTCGGCGCGGTGGCGGTGGCTGGTGTGGCGAAGACGGTGCTTCCTCGCCCGGAGTTCCAGATCGAGAGTTCGACCACCCACAACAGCTTCCCCAGCGGTCACGTCACAGCGGCGACCGCCCTGCTGCTGGCTTTCATGCTGGTCCTGCCCGGGTGGGCTCGGCGGTGGCTCGCCGTCCCGGGCGCGCTGGGCGTATCGGTGGTCGCCTCGGCCACGATGATCGCGGGCTGGCACCGGTTCAGCGACACCCTCGGCGGCGTCCTGCTGGCCGTGTCGCTGTTCTGCCTGGCCGCCGCGGAGCTGGCTCACCTGGGCGGCGAAGCCCACCCCGCGCTCGACGTCGATCCGGGTACGGCCCTCTGGCCCGACCCGTACGGCGCCGTCCGAGTCGACCGGTCCGAGGTGTTCCACGCCAACAGGCGGGGCACCGTCCGCGCCGTCCCGCCGGCTGACGGCGATCTGCACGGCCGGTCGGACAAATGGACCGCACTGCGCGGCCTAGTCGAGGCAGCCCTCATGCTGGTTGTGCTGGTCTGTGCGCTTCTGTTGGTCGCTCCCTGGCTGAGCGCTTCGGTGGAGCGCGGGCCGCTCGTCGCCATCGTGACGGCGACTGCGCTAGCGGTGCTGGCCGTGGGATCGGTGGTGTTCCTGGTGCGTTCGGCCGATTTCGCCGTCCCGGTAACCCGCCGAAACCACACCGACGGGGCCCGGCACGGGACGGTCAGGACGGCAAGAGACCCGAGGGTCGATGCCAGGCGTCCCACATGGTGAAAAAGCGAAGTCGGCTCATGCTGCGATACTTGGCGACATGTCCCGCGTCCTGCTGATCGAAGACCACCAGACGGTACGCGATGGGCTGCAGCTGGCGTTGACCCGGCAGGGCCACACGGTGGACGCGGTGGCGACCGGCGAGCAGGGGCTGGTTCGTGTGCACGAGGGCGCCTCCGACGTCGTGGTCCTCGATCTCATGCTGCCGGGGATTGACGGGTTCGAGGTCTGCCGGCGGATCCGGGCCCTCGGCGACCTGCCGATCATCATGCTCACCGCCCGGAACGACGACATGGACGTGGTGGCGGGCCTGGAGGCGGGCGCCGACGACTACGTGGTGAAGCCGGTGCAGGCCCGGGTGCTGGAGGCGCGTATCCGCGCGGTGCTCCGGCGCACCGGCGGCGAGACGCGGCGGGCCGGCGGTGCGCCGGCGGGCGTGGAGCAGCACGGCGCCCTGACCATCGACCGGGCCGCGCTGGTGGTCAGCAGGGGCGGCATGCCGGTCGGCCTCGCTCCGACCGAGCTGCGCCTGCTGCTCGAGCTCTCCCGTACGCCGGGCCAGGTGCTGAGCCGCCAGCAACTGCTCGAGGCCGTGTGGGAGCACGGCTACCTCGGCGACTCGCGGCTCGTGGACGCCTGCGTACAGCGACTGCGGGCGAAGATCGAGGACGACTCGTCGGCGCCGGTCTTCGTGCAGACGGTACGCGGGTTCGGCTACCGGTTCGGGCCGCTGTGACGCGGTGGCGCTGGGCGGTCGGCCGTGCCTCGGGCCTCCGGGTCCGGCTGTTGCTGGCCTTCACGCTGCTCGGCCTGACCACCACGGCGGTGGTCGCCAGCGGAAGCTACTTCCAGGCGCGGAGAGTCATCCTCCAACAGGCGCAGGACGCCGCAGTGGTGTCGCTGACCGATCAGCTCATCACGGTCTACCCGCTCCGCAGGCTGCCGCCCACCCAGGACGAGCTCGACTCGATGGCCGGAATCCTGTCCGACCGGGACTCGTCTGTGGTGGTGTACTACCACGGGATGCGCACGCGGGGCAGCCAGCTGCCCGAACCGTTCACCCCCGAACTGCGGGAGGCGGTCCGGGACGGCAAGGTCGCCTGGCAACGCGTCTCGCTCAAGGGCCAACCCGTCCTTCTCATCGGGACCCAGCTGATGATCGACCAGCCGGACGGCACGTCCAGGCCGTCCGGGCTGGAGGTCTACGCCGTACGCAGCCTGATCCCCGAGAAGCAGAGCATCGACCGGCTCGCCAACCTGGCGTGGGTGACCGGCGGACTGTCGCTGGTCCTCGCGGTCCTGCTGGCCCTGCTCGCGGCCGCTGGGGTGCTGCGGCCCGTACGCGAACTGGGCCGGGCCGCCCACCGGCTCGGTCAGGGCGATCTGACGACCCGGCTGGTCGTCCGGGGCACCGACGAGCTGGCCGACGTGGCGAGGACCTTCAACAACACCGCCCAGACGCTGGAGCGGCAGGTCGGTGAGCTGCGCCGGATGGAGTCCGACGCCCGGCGCTTCGTGGCCGACGTGTCGCACGAGCTCCGTACACCGCTGGCCGCGATGACGGCTGTCACCGACGTCCTGGACGAGGAGGCGGGCGGGTTGCCCGGCGACGCCGGCCGGGCCGCCCGAATCGTCAGTCAGGAGACGCAGAACCTCGTCCGGCTGGTCGACGACCTCATCGAGGTGAGCAGGTTCGACTCGGGCACGGCGCAACTCGCCCTCGACGACGTCGACGTGGCCGCGGCCGTGACCGCGACGCTGCGGGTGCGGGGCTGGGCCGACCAGGTGCGGGCGGAGCTGCCCCCGGGTGTCATGGCCCGCCTGGATCCGCGCCGGCTGGACGTCATCGTCGCCAACCTGGTCGGTAACGCCTTCCGCCACGGCGCCGCACCGGTGTCGCTGCGGCTGCACGCCGAACCGAACTGGTTCACCATCGAGGTCGCCGACCAGGGACCAGGCTTGGACCCGGAGGTGCTGCCGCACGTGTTCGAGCGGTTCTACAAGGCGGACACCGCACGGACCCGGTCCGAGGGCAGCGGCCTCGGGCTGGCCATCGCGTGGGAGAACGCCCGCCTGCACCGGCACGCCGGGCAGCCGGGAAGTCTCGTCGCCGGCAACACGCCGGCCGGCGGCGCCGTGTTCAGGCTCCGCCTGCCGCGCGTGGCGGAGTCGGCGGGCGATGGAGGTGTACGGTGACCGGCCGAAACGCGGCACGGGCGCTGCTCGCGGGCGTTCTGGTGCTGGTCGCCGCGCTCGCCGCGGGCTGCGGAGTCCAGCCCAGCGGGGTGATCACCGGGAGTCCCGCCCGAGGCGGACCGTCCGAGGGCGTCGGCCTCTACCTGATCAGGAACGGAACTCTCACGCTGGTGGTGCGTTCGGCCACGGAGGGCGTCCCGCCCGTCGAAGCGCTCCGGTTGTTGGCGGCCGGCCCGGACGTGCACGAACAGGGAGAGGGGTTCACGAGCGAGGTGCCCGCCGACGCCCTCCCGGCGTCCGAGGTCGCGGTGAGCGCCGACCGTTCCCGCCTCTCGGTGACGTTGTCGGGCGCGGTGACCACGTTGTCGGCGGCCGCCGTCGACCAGATCGTCTGCACGCTGGACAGCGCTGCGGCGGCGGCCGGCAGGGGACAGAGGTTTGCCGCGGTCACCCTCTCTGGTCCCGACGGTGACCTGAAGCCCCAGTTCTGTCCCCTCTACTGACCGGGCGACCGCCGTTCATCCCAGCTCCACCGGGCCGTAGCGGGTCCGATCGGCCCCCGTGCTCAGCGCCCAGTAGCGGTCGCCGTACGACCAGTGCCACCACTCCGTCGGGTAGTTCACCAGCCCGGCCGCCAGCAGAGCCGCGCCCAGGATGATGCGATTGCGGCGGGCCGCCGGGGAGATGTCCGGGGACCACGTGAAGCAGGCGTCACCGCTCGCCACCGGGGTGGCGTTGACGGCTGTGCCCAGGTCCAGTTCGCGCCCGTCGTACGTGCACAGCGTGAGGTCGACCGTGCCGCCGGTGCTGTGTGGGGCGACCTCGGACGGCGAGACGAACTTGCTCGTCTCGACGCGCAGACGCGCGGCGTCCCAGTCCGGATACCGCAGGCGCAACTCGTCCCGGTAGCCCTCGAAGTACTCCGTCTGGAGCCGCAGCGGCCGGTATCCCTCCACGACCAGCAGCCGCAGCCCCTCCGGCAGGGACCGCTGGGCGGCCAGCAGGCGCTCCACGGTCCCTTCCCGCAGGTGCGCGTACGCCCCGGCCGCGTCGGCCAGGCGGTCGTCCACTCGGAATTCCGGGATCTCGCGCAGGTCGACCAGGGCCTCCGCGGTGTCGCCCAACGGAATGGCCGAGATTCGGGGGTCGGAGAGCAGGATCACGAAACGACTCCGACCGACTGGGTGGCGGGCCGGGGCGCCGGCGCGGGTCCGGAAGGCCCACGCCTGGTCGATCCGACCGGCGACGACCCGCCATGGTCGGTCAGCGCGCCGGAGATCAGGATGTCGAGCAGGGCCGGGAACTCGATTCCGGCCTTCTGCCAGATCCGGGGGTACTGCGACGCGCTGGTGAACCCGGGGAAGGTGTTGACCTCGTTGACGATGGGCTCGGTGGACCCACTCGCGGGCAGGAAGAGGTCGACCCGGAGCAGCCCACGGCAGTCGAGGGCGTGGAAGGCGCGTACCGCCCGGTCCTGGAGCAGTTCGGTGGTGGCGGGATCGAGCGGGGCGGGGATGTGGAAGACCGCCCCGCCGTCGTACTTGGCGTCGTAGTCGAAGAACTCGGCGTCGGTCACTCGGATCTCCAGGGGCGGCCCGGCCTCCACCCGGCCGTCGGGATGCTGCAGCACGGCCACGTCGATCTCGCGTCCATGGGCCGCCTGCTCGATGAGGATCTTGGGATCGGCTGCCCGGGCCCGGGCCAGCGCGTCGGGAAGTCGCGCCCAGTCGTCCACCCTGGTGACGCCCAGGCTGGACCCGGCGCGGGCGGGCTTCACGAAGACCGGCAGGCCCAGCCATCGCCGGTCGGCCGGCGAGAGATCCTCGCCGGGACGCAGGGTCACACCGGGGCTGACCCGCAGGCCCTCGGCGACGAGCAGCTTCTTGGTGGCGGCCTTGTCCATGCCGGCCGCGCCGGCGAAGACCCCGTTGCCGACGTACGGGACGCCGAGCCAGTCAAGCAGCGACGCGACGGTGCCGTCCTCGCCGTACGGGCCGTGCAGGGCGGGGAACACCACGTCCTGGGCGCCCAGCACGCGCAGGGCCGTGGTGAGCGGCGCGGCCCGGCCGTCGACCCGCCACCCGCCGTCCCGGCCGATGAGCACGTCGGTGACCTGGTACCGGTCGCGGTCCAGCGCGGCGAGGATGCTCGCCGCCGAGTGGCAGGACACGTCGTGCTCGCCACTCCGCCCGCCGTAGAGGACCGCCAGTCGCGTTCTCATGAGGTCATCGCCTTTCCGTGCAGGTATTCGCGGGCCACCCGGGCCCCGATGCCGGTCAAGATCTCGTTCGGGTTGGTGCCCGCCCACCGCGCCCACTCGGCGACCGTCGGCTGATCGCGGTCGCCCCGCTCGGGGCCGAAGACCACGACCGGGTCGCCGATCGACACGGGAAGATCGCCGGCGTCGACCACGCACTGATCCATGGCGACGCGGCCGACGATCGGACAGCGCCGGCCGGCGAGCCACACCGCGGCGCGGCCCTCGGCGGCCCGAGGCAGGCCGTCGGCGTAGCCGAGCGGCACCAGGGCCAGAGTGGTGTCCCCCGCGGTCACGTGATCGGGTCCGTAGGAGACACCGGTGCCGGCCGGCACCCGCTTCACGTTGACCACGCACGTGCGGAGCGTCATCGCGGCGCGCAGCCCGAACTCGCCGGGTCCGGTCCCGCCGAACGGGTCCACGCCGTACAGGGCCAGCCCGATCCGGCAGAGGTCGAAGCGGGTCTTCGGGGCGGACAGCGCGGCCGCCGAGTTCGCGAGGTGCACCAGGTCGGGGTCCAAGCCGGCTCCACGAGCGATCCGGAGCGCCACCTCGAACCTCGCCACCTGCCGCTCCAGAACCGGACTTCCCGGCACGTCCGAGTCGGTCAGGTGGGACCACACCCCGCGTACCCGGACGCCGCCCTCCAGCTCGTACTTCCGGGCCCAGGCGACCAGCTCGGGCCAGTCGTCCTCGCCAGCGCCGTTGCGGGACAGACCGGTGTCCGCCTTGAGCTGCACGGTCGCGGGTGCGCCGAGCCGCCGCGCCGCGTCGGCGACCACGTGCAGGTGGGTCGGCGTCGACACGCCGATGTCGACGTCGGCGCCGATCAACGCGGCGAAGTCGTCGTCGGGACGGTGCAACCAGCTGAGCGTGGGTGCGGCGACGCCCGCCGCGCGCAGGGCCAGGGCCTCCGACGCCGAGGTCACCCCCAGCCAGCCGACACCGGCGCCCAGCGCCGCCCGGGCCACCATCGCCGCGCCGTGACCGAACGCGTCCGCCTTCACCACGGCCATCAGTGGGGTACGCGTGACGTCCGCGATCGTCCGCACGTTGCCGGCGACCGCCGCGAGGTCGACCACGGCCTCGGCCAGCGCGCTCACCGCGCCGGCTCCGATCGGCGGCGTCCGCGGAGGCCGAACAGCCAACGTGCGCCCAGCGCCGTCAGTCTGCGGTTGACGGCCAGGCTTACGCCGATCACCAGCCCGGTCAGCAGGATCGGGTAGCCGAGCATGACCAGTGCCTGGCCGACCCCGCCGAGCCCGGAGATCGGCGCGACGAGCAGACGGTGCAGCAGGGCCACGACCGTCATGTGGATGACGTAGACGGCCAGGTTCTGGTAGAGACCGCCGCGGTTACCGGGGGTGTCGAGCAGGCCGGCGGTGGTGACCACGTACAGGGCCGCGGCCGGTACGAGGACCAACGCGCGGGGCGCCCGGCGTACGGCCTTGGCGAACGCAACGTACAACGCCAAGGCGTACAGGTACCAGAGGTTCGAGGTTGTGACGGTGAGCCGCTCCAGCAACCCGCGGGCGGACGCCACGCGGTCGGTCGGGAAGCCGAACGCCGCGGCGAGGATCGCGGTGTGGATGAGCAGCGAGATGGCGTACAGGCAGAGGAAGCGGGCGATCCGGCTCCGGCCAACGTCCCGCCAGGGTCGCTGCACGGCGCTCGCCGCGAAGACGCCGGAGATGATGAAGAACAGCGGCATCCGCAGCGGCAGGAGCTGCTCACCCGATGCTCCCCACAGCCCGGGCTTGACGGTGACGTGCCACGAGACGATGAGGACGATGCACACGCCTTTCACCGCGTCGGCCCACTCCGCCCGATGCGGCCGGCCACGGCCAGATCCGGACAGCACGCCGTATGCCCGGTCGCGCAACCGAACGAGCGTCATCCCCCGGTCTGGGGGTCCTGCGACGGATGCGGGCTCTCGGATCACGCGGCTGACGCTGTCACCCGCATATCCGCAGGTGATCCGCGATGTGTCACGAGCCGGTAATGGACGTCGCTTTCCTTGGGTGGCTGGCCGCCTTGGCGGTCCTGCTCGACGACCTAGCTTTCTAGCGCCTTGAGTAGGGCGAGTACGTCGCCAGCCGGTTCGATGTTTCTCGGCTTTAGTGGGCTGGTTTGTCCGTCGACCTTGTGCCAGGTCGTGCGCGCGGTGCCCAGGTCGGGTCCGAGGGCGTTCATCTGGATGGCGAACTCGACCAATCGGTCCTGGTCGTCCGTGGCCGCAGTGAACGGAACGGCATGGACCTTGCGGCCGTACTTCCGGCAGAGGGCCTCATCGGCGTGTGGGGTGGCCATCAGGTCGAGCTCACCGGCGAAGCCACTCTTCCCTCCGGCCTTGCCTGCGCCGTCACGGCGTACATCCACTACCGCATTGACGAGCCGGCTGACGTAGCCAGGATCTTCCGGCGCGAAGTCAAGGCGGCTGCCCACCGGCACCTGGGACCTGGACAGCGTGTAGCTCGTTCCGAAGCTGATCCCCGGGACGTTGTGCATGTTGAAGTAGACGTCGTCCCCGAACACCGTGATGAGGATCGTCCGGTCAGTCTTGCGGAATTTGAAGTGCACCGACCCACTGCGCTCCTGTGCATGGGTCACTGCCCCGCCAGTAGTCTCCATATCCTCGGTGGCGACGCGAACAGTCTGCTCGGTGACCCACCCGGCGGCGGAGGTCAGTTCCGCTTTTCCCTCGGCCTGCCGTCCCGCCGCGTTTGCATTGGTGGGGCTGCAGGTGGGCAGCGGGCCGCTACTGTCGTTCTTCGAGGTGGCCGGCCCGCAGCCGGTGACACCGAGGCCCACGCTGGTGGCCACGGTGAGCATGGTGGCGGCAAAACGTCGTGTCTGCATAGCCGAGTCACCTCACAGGAGCGGAAGGGGCCTCGCGGTCGCGAGGCAGGCAGAGCATAGAGGGCCGGCAGTGCAGAGACCGGATGTCACCTCATCTCCTGATCGTTGGCAACTTCTTCCGCAGCGGCGACCGGCTCTGTTGCATTGGCGGATCGGTGGGCACGCCGAGCCGCGTCAGCGGGCATTGGCCGGATCGCTCGCGCCAGTTCGGTGAAGGCGGCGGCCACTCGTAGCGCGGGCGGGACGTCGAGTCCGAGTTCGTAGTGTCCGCGTCGGAGGTTCTGCACGAAGGCGCGTGGCCGGTGATGATCGTCTGGGCGGTGCGGTCGGTGTGTAGCCCGCGCATCGGTCTGAGCCGGTGCGTGAGCTGGCTGTGATCAGTCTCGATCGGATTGTTGGCATGCCGCTCGACGTGGTGCCACGCCGACGGAACCTGCTCGTCGAGCACCCTCGGGTAGACCGGGTTCGCGTCGGTGACAACCTCGCTGGGCGTGACCTTCAGCGAGTTCAGCGCTCGATGGAAGAACCGCCGGGCCGCGGCGGCGTCCCGACGTGCCGAGACGAGCACGTCGATGACCTGCCCGTGCTGGCCCACTGTCCGGTAGACGTACCGCCAGACCCCGTTGACCTTGACATAGGTTTCGTCAACGTGTCAGCGGTCACCCGGTGCGTGGCGCGCGAAGCGGGCGGCGTCGGCCAGCAGCGGGGTGAACTGCTGCACCCACCGGTAGACGGTGATGTGATCCACCTCCTCACCGTGTTCGACCAGCAGCTCCTCCACGTCTCGGTAGGAGAGGTTGAACCGCGGGTATCAGCGGACCGCCAGGACGATCACCTCGGGTCGGGAACCGGAACCCGACGAACGCCGATGCGGGCGCTGACCAGGACCCGAGACGAGACAGCGACCTCACCGGTCAAGCAGACCACATCGGGCAAGCTGGAGTCGATCATGCTTCCGCCCAACGCAACAGAGCCCGGTGTTGTCTGCCAACGATCGATGAGGCGGGGATCGGGGCGAGGCGGTATCGACCCGTTCGGTGAGTCCGCGTGCATCGATCGGCGGTCGGGCCGTGCGCCGGGTTGAGGGTGCGGGCGGGGCGCAGGGGGCGATGAGCTTGGCTTCTACCCGGCGGTGAAGGGAAGTTCGGACGGTGGGTCGCATCGGAAGTCGTTAGACGAGGAACTTGTACCGACTTACAATTTGTAACCGTGTACAGGATTTGCCAGGAGGTGACGTCGTGCGGGCCATGAGCCGGGACGAGGTGCGGGGTGCGATCGCGAACCTGGACGCGGTCGGGAGCAAGGTGCGTCTGCCGGCCTGGTTCGACGAGGTCGCGTGGGACAAGCTCGACTACCTCGGGTGGCGAGATCCCCGAGCGCCATTGCGCGCCTACCTGGTCACCGACATCGACGGCACGGCGTCGGGCGCATTGCTCCGCCAGAGTCCGAGCCGGGCTGAGCTCGGCGGGCGAGCGGTCATGTGCTCGCTGTGCCACTTCATGCGCCGCTTCAACGAGGTCGCCCTCTTCACCGCGCCGCGCCCCTCTGCGGACAAGCGCCAGCGGCTGAGCACGCTCGGCATCCTCGTGTGCACCGACCTCGACTGCGTTACGAAGGTGCACAGCGCGCCCGTCCTCGGGCCGCTCGACCCACCGGTCGACGAGATCATTCAGGCGCGCAGGGAGGGGCTGCGGGTGCGTACCGTCTCGTTCCTACGCTCGGTGTCGAGCACTCCGCGAAGCGTACGAGGGAGGGGATGATGGCGTATCTGGCGCGTGCCGAGCGGCGCCGCTCGATCGTGGAGGCGGCGGCCGCCGTGGTCGAGCGCGACGGCCTGAGTGCGGTGACGGCCAGAATCGTGGCGGACGAGCTTGGCGGGTCGCAGGGTCAGATCCACCACCACTTCGCGTCGACCGACGAACTCGCCGGGGAGGCCTGGCGGCACTACGCCGCGCAGCAGATCGATGAGTATGAGCACGAGGTCGACGGCCTCGATGCGTACGACGCGCTCGTGCTCTTCTTCGTCGACCTCGTCAGCACCGACGGGGACGGGCACGCGCTTGCGCGGTGGGCCGAGGCGAACGCACACGCGCAGCAGCGTCCCCTCGTCGCGAGGAGCTACGTCGAGACGCTCACACGGCTGACCGACGTCCTCGCCTCGGTCTTGGCCGGGGACTCCGACGCCGCGCATGCGCGAACGGCCGCCTGGCGGATCCTCATGCTTGGGGTCGGGCTCGCCGGGCTCACCCGCATCACCGAGGACTCACCCGTACCGGCCCGTGACGTCATGCTGTCGGCGATCCGAGCAGAGACGGGCTGACGCTGACCCGCACCCTTCCTTGTGGGCGACCGCGACGACTTCCCGGCGGAACTCCGGCGGGAACGCATGTGCGGGCTATCCGGTCGGCGATCCACGCTCCCAGCCTGAGCGCCGGACCGAGGCTACCGGCTTCCTGTGGGATTCCTACTGGCCCCCGAGTGCGGGTGCCGGTGGTGGTTTCGCCGAGGTCCGGGGTGGGTGGGTGTCGGGTCGGCATTCAAGGCGCGCCCACGGCGCGCGGTGTGCCGGCCCAGCGGCAAGCCCATCCTCGGCCCGGCCCTTGGGCAGCCGGGGCGGTTAGCCCAGGTCTGCCGGTGGCCGCGCGCGGTTGCTAAGGCTGACCTTGACCTCCGCCTCGATGGCGTCCTTGCGTTCACTGGCTACCGGGATCGTCACGTAGGCGCGGACGTCAAGCCCCTGCAGGACGATCCACCACCCGCGCTCCGAGAGAGACCACTGGTCGACTTGCAGTTCCTCGTCTTCCGGGAAATCGTCTATCTCGGCCTGCATCAACCGTTCTCGTAGAGCCTTCCGCGCAATCTGGACCGCTTGAGGCTGACTGAGAATCTTGGGACTACTGCGGCGCAGTAGACGCGAGACAGCGGCTTTGAACAGGTCATAGGCTGCGTTGCCCAGCACCCCGGCGCCTACCGCGCCACCCACCCAAACCACCGCTGCGGTCAGCACTGCCGCGTCGTCGATGCCTGCGGGATACGCACGCGAAGGCGGCCCCTCGCTGGGCGGCGGCGGTGGGGGCGGATACGGATAGGGCCCCTCGCTGCGCGGCGGCGGTGGGGGCCAAAGATAGGGATGGTGATCTTCGTTGGGTAGCGGGGGAAGGCTGCTACTCATACACGAAGGATAGCGACAGACATCGAAGGCCCCTGGCAACTACGCGACTGCTGCCGGAACCCGCAGACCCGGTGCTGTTGCCTGCTGCCGAGCTCGACGGCGGATGATCCTCGGTGCCGGCCGCCGGCCGTCGAGTCGGCCGCGACGATGAGTTGCCCAACATCGAGGGCGGGGTGCCGCTCCGACGGCACCACCAAGGTCTGGGCCACCCAGGGGCCGGGCCGGCGCAGCATCTCCAACCGGATCCGCCGCGATCCCCACCGGGGATGCTCCCGACGCATCTCCGCCACCGCGACCTCGACCGCCTCCACCACCCGACCCGGAGACGAGTGCGGCCGGTGCGACCGGTCTGCCAACCCGGCCAACTGCTCGGTCAGATACCGGCCCACCCACCGATGCACCGTCGACCGATGCACCCCACAGTTGGCGGCCACCTCCGTCACAACCGAACCAGCCAGCACCGCACGGACCGCGTCCAACCGTTGCTCAACAACCGACAAGACAACCAGCGCCCATCCCAGCCTCCCTGAGTCCCGACGCCCCGCGGAGACGTCGAGCCCAGAGTGCCGAGATCGACCACTGTCGCAGATCACCTGGCGGACGTGTGTCGCACATCAGCCGACGGAGGACAAGTCAAGACCGCCAGGAGACCTAGTTTCAAGGTCTTTGCGGCCGACGACCTCTTTCCGGCGTCGGTGCCCTGTGTGGGTGGTGGGACGTTGGTAGAGGTCTTCACGCTCTGGCTGTCCATGACGGACGCTGTGGGGTGGATCGCGCGTCCGTGGTGGTCACGCACGAGGCCGGTGAGCTGGTAGTTCATCAGCCGGTACCTGCTTCCCGGTGCCATCGCCCCCTACTTCCGTGCCCTGCGGCCTGACCAGGAGACAGGCGAGTTGCAGACGACAGACGTGGTCCACGCCTACGCCGCCGACCACGACGTCCTCGTCTCGCCCGTCACCGGCGACTACTACGACGGCGGCAACGTGTCGGGCTGTCTCGCGGCGAACAACGCCGTCGCTCGTCTCACCGGCATCACGTCCTGACCGGGGTGCTTCATCCGTTCAGGGGCCTGTCTCGCCAACGCCTACGCAGTCCCTCCCGAACGGCCCTCGCTGCCGCCTCAGGAGCCGGGTTCGATGCGGGACACGACCCGGATACGGCCGGTCGTCAGCCGCGGGTCCACTTCGATGACGATCGACAGCTCACCCCACACGCGCCACTGCTGTTCGGCGACGTATTCGGCGAGCCATGCGACGAGTTCTTTGGTGAGTGCCTCATGGTAGGGGCTCAGCCGACTCCAGTCGAATGGTGACAGCCCGAGTACGTACCGGTTCGGTACCAAAATGAAGCCGTCCAGAACAATTCGGCGCTCCACCACCTCGTCCTGGATCCCATGGAGGAGCTCTATTGGATACAGCGGATTGGTAGGCGTACGCCGGAAGGCTCGCCGCACGAGTCCGCGCAGGCCCGACTCGAACCGGGTCGCCGGACCGACCCGAGGTCCGGACGGTGGCGCTGTCTCCGCATCTGTTGGCACTGCGTGCAGTTGGCTACGGATCCATTCGGCAGGGTCGCGTACGTCCGATCCCGGGTCGTATGCCGGGTTGCGGGTCAGAGCCAGGAGGTCGACCGTGTCGGTGCCACGTTGATGCGGTGGGCGCATCCCGCTGGCCGTCATCTCCCGGCGGATCTGGCGATATATGTCGGGCAGCGCGATCAGCTCACCACCGCCGTGCAGCCCACCTGTCAACAGGCTGAGTAGATGGCCGGTGAAGACCGTGTACCGTGCGCCCTGCGGCGCCAGGGCGGGCGCGTTGGCCGGAGTTGCGGCAAGGATCCAGGTACCCGCGATTTCGAGTTGATCGAGTACGCCGGGCGCGTCGCCCATCAGATCCTGAGCCGCTCGACCGCTGTAGCAGCAGTCGAGGATGACGATGCGGTTGTTCGCGGGACTGTCCAGGACCACGTCACGAAGGTGTTCGTACGGCAGCGCGCTGAGCGCCAACTCGGCGGGGTCGCTGTCGGACGTGCAAAGGAACAGGTCGTGCCGGCGTGGACCGGTCATGCCGTGACCAGCGAAGTAGACCACCAGTGTGTCCTCGGCCTGCGCGGCCGCGTTCCGCAGCGCCCGGGAGACGTCTCTGGGGTCAGCGGGGTCCCGTAACCGGACACAGTGCTCTGGCTTGAACCCACCGTTGGCAGGGTCGGTGAGTGCCTCGGCCAGGGCATTGACGTTGTTGGTCACAGACGGCAGGTCGGAAAGGTCTTTGGCGTGGTAGGCGGCGGTGCCGACGAGGACCACTCGGGAACGGGCCGGGTCGGGAAGACGGGTCATGGGGTTCCTTCGCCTGGCTCTGGGGTCCGCCGCGGTCTTAGAGGGTGGTTCGGTAGCTTTCGTCCATTGTGGGTTTGGGCCCGCGTGTGAATGTGAGCCATGGTCGTAACCGGTGGGGTTCCGGCCGCGTTGGCCTGATCATGGGTGAGCGTGCGGCGTATCCGAGTGACCTGACCGATGAGCAGTGGGCGGTGGTCGGACCGTTCCTGCAGGCGTGGAAAGACCGGCATCCGTCAGTGTCGGGACATCAGGGCCGCTACGAGCTACGGGAGATCGTGAACGCGATCTTCTACCAGAACCGGACCGGTTGTCAGTGGGCGTACCTGCCGCACGACCTGCCGCCGAAGTCCGCGACCTACTACTACTTCGCCCTGTGGCGCGATGACGGCACCGACCAGGTGATTCATGATCTGCTGCGCTGTCAGGCGCGGGAGAAGGCCGGCCGGGCGGAGGACCCGACCGCGGTGGTGTTGGACACCCAGTCGATCCGGGCCGCCAACCACGTCCCGACCGCGACGACCGGCAAGGACGCCGCGAAGAAGGTCCCGGGCCGTAAACGGGGCCTCGCGGTCGACGCCCTGGGGCTGATCATCGCGGTCGTGGTCACCGCCGCGTCGGTCACCGACAACGCGATCGGCGTGCGACTGCTGGACAACGTCATGGCGCACACCCCGACGGTGACCAAGGCGTGGGTCGACGCCGGGTTCAAAGACGACGTGCAGATCCACGGCGCGGTCAACGGTATCGACGTCGAGCAGGTCAAACGCTCTGACACCACGGCCGGGTTCGTGCCGATCGCCCGCCGGTGGGTGGTGGAGCAGACCAACGGCACGTTGATGCTGCACCGCCGGCTGGTCCGCGAGTACGAGAGCCGAACCGCCTCAGCGGTGTCACGCACCTGGTGGGCCTCGACGGCGAACCTCATCCGCCGCCTGACCGGCACCACCACCACGTCCTGGCGCGACCCGGGCCACCAACGGTGACCCAGCCGTCGCTGCTGAACCTGCTCACCGAACGCGAAACCGCCGCCGGCATCACCGTCGATCGGCTCCGCGAGCAGATCGCCTCCCTCACCGACCAGCTCACCGCGGCCGAAACCGACGTGGCCGAACTCGCCATCACCCGCAAGACGCTACTGAGCCTGGGCGGCCATCTCGACGTGGCTGCACCTGCTGACCCGACCGTCGCCAGCCCCGCCTACCAGCAGATCCTCGCCGTGTTCCACGGCGCCACCGCACCGATGCGCGCCAAGGACATCTGCCGCGCCCTCGGCACCGGCACCACCGCGAAGAACACCGAAGGGCTCCGAGCCAAGCTCAAACGCCTCGTCGCCCGCCAGATCCTCACCGAACCCGAGGCCGGCCTGTTCACTCTCGCCCCGCCGACACCGTCCGCCTAACCCCTACCAACAGGGCCTCTAGCGAACCACCAAGCCCACATCGGACATGGGCTCCCGAACCACCCTCTTAAGAGCTCTAACGGTCACCATTATCGTGGCGGCCAGGCGCATACTGGACGGGTGTACGCGCAAATTTCTGTCGTCGGCGGCGACGAAGCGGACCTCAGCTCTCTCTTCGACTGGCTGCGCCTTGAGGACGGCCTGCGGGGTCGGTTGACCTTCGTGCCTGTGCCGGCCGGGCCGGACGAGATGGGCGCGGCGTGGGACGTGTTGAGCGTCGCGCTGGCGAGTGGCGGCACACTGTCCGTTCTGGCTGGATCATTGGCGGTGTGGTTCCAGCAACCCCGTCGCCCCAACATTAAGATCGAGATCTCGGTGTCCCAGGATGACACTCGGATCGTGGTGGACGCGACGAACGTCAAGAACGTCGAGCAGATCCTCCGGCAGGTCAGTTCCCTGTCGTCCGCGCCCGCCGAACCACGAGGCCCGTCATTGGCTGCCCTGCCCGACCAGCCCGCTCAATAGGTCGCGCGATCTCTAGCCTCGATGATTCGTGCGCCCAGCGGACCTGGAGGCGAGTGCGTAGCTCAGCCGTAGTCGTAGCTCGTCGTCGCCTGCCGGTGGAAGTCCGGTCCGGGTAGTGGCCAGGAGGCCCGGTAGCAGGCTGGCGGCTCGGTCTGGAAACGGGTCGGGTCGAAGCCCAGCGTCGTTTCAGGGGAGCGACTGAGCGGTCCGTAGCATGACGCGAAGCCTGCGCGTCGTTAGAGGTCTCGCCCGTTGGGGTGGGGCAGAGGGAGTGCCGAGCCCCCGAATTCAGGGTGAAGGCCATGGAAGCGGTCCGGCGCCCGTAGGCCGCCGTCGTCAGTGTGTTTCCTCAGGAGTCCAGCGACCGGCTACGGCTCTTTCTTGCGGTGGTCAATCACCTGCGATTGCGATCCGAGTGCCGCGAACGCTGGCTGCACGCCGATCCACCTCCGGCTCCGGTCGACCTGGGTGCCCAGTGCACGCGAGGCCGCTGAAGGCGATGACGAGGGGTACCGGAACGGCTGCCACGTAGCGGGCGTTAAGAGGTATCACGCCGATCGTTGGTCGGCCTGCTGCGGTGACGGTGAGCTGATCGTGTGGTGCTCCGATGGTGCTCGGATGTTCGGCACCCGATCAACACGAGCGCGACTGTTCCAGCATCGCAGCCGTTTCGCCGCCCGCCGACCATGGTGGCCCGTTGAGCGCAACGCCTAGACCAGCAGAAACGAAACACCGTCCGTCGGGACTACGTAGATTTCGGATCTGTCTCACATCCACAGGCCCCCGTTTAGGGGCGCGGTTGCCACGGTCGACCATCGGTAGGTGCGGGCCGTCGAGCGGCACCGGGTCCAGTCCAGGCAGTGTGAGTTGCTGTTGTAGGACGGTGCCGTGGTGGTGGAGTGCGGGCTGCTGTTGGAAGGTGAGGTGCCAGGCGTAGAAGTGGCGGCCGGCGTGCCAGCCGGGACGCCAGTACCAGTGCTCGGTGAGGGTGGGCAGGTCCTGGTAGCTGGTCCACCGTTGCCGCAGGCTGGTCACCTCCCGGCTGCTCATGTCGGCGATCGTAGGCCCGCCGGTGGCGCCGCGCGGGGCTGTGTGCGGTCGGCGAGCAGGTCCGCGACGTCCTGTATCCGTCGGTGGTGGCGCAGGGGGTGCGCGGCGGTGAGGAACTGGTGGGTGCGTTGGTGGACGGATTCGAAGCGCTGGTCGGCGGTGAGGGTGAGTGCTTGCAGCGCCAACTCGGCTGCCTGGTCGGGGTCGTCGGCGTGTAGGTGGGCGGTGGCCAGGTCGAGGCGGCTGAGCGCTTGTGGGCCGCGTAGCTGGGCGGTGTCGAAGGCGGCGATGGCGGTGGTGAGGTGGCTGGCGACGTCGGTGGTGTGGCCGAGGGTCAGGTAGGCGGTTGCGGCGTTGGCCGCGGTGCGGAGGGGGCAGTAGGGGCCGAGGGTGAGGCTGGTGCTGACCTGCCCGTCCGGCGGGTGCTCGGTGAGAAGGCGGAAGGCGCGGTCGACGGCGCGGTCGACGCCGTGCCGGTCGCCGAGGTGGGCGAGTGCCCGTGCCTGGCCGTTGATCGTGAGTCGGATCCGGTGTGGGCCGGTGCCGGCATGGCGTAGGCCGTCTTCGGCGTAGGCGAGCGCGTCGCGGTGGTTGCCGGTGTAGAAGGCGACCAGGCTCTGGGTGGCGCGGGCCCAGGCCTGGGTATCGGGTTGTTGGGCGGCGTGGGCGAGGTCGAAGGCTTCGGCGGCGTAGGCGTGTGCGACGCGGAAGGCGCGTAGGTCCAGGGCGAGGGCGGCGAGGAGCCCGGACAGGTGCGCGGCGGCGGTATACAGCCGGGCGCGTTGTGGCGGGTGCTGCCGGCCGGCCATCAGCTGATCGACGCAGGCCCGCAGTGGACGCAGCCGGGCCACGAGGGTCGCAGGTGGGCAGCGTTCGTTGTCGGCGATCGCCTGCCGGACTTCGTCTTCCAGGTGCGCCAGCCGCGCGTCGTCGTCGATGGAAGTGGTCAGCGCCGACCGGCGGGCGGCGATGGTGTCCTCAGGCTCCCACCACACCGCTGCGTTATCGCTGGTGAGGCTGGCGCTTCTGGGCCGAGCCGGCGAGCGGTGGCGACGGTGGTTCAGGTCGGCGATCCGGTCGTACTCGGCGGTCAGCACGCCACCGGTGCGCAGCATCTGGTCGCAGCGGGTCCAGAACGGCCGCTCGGGGTGCTGCCGGCCGGTTTCGGTGTTCGCTATCGAGCTGCGTCCGTACTGCACGAGCCGGGCGAGGCTGTGCTGGGTGTGGCCGGCGTCTTTGCGCAGGTGGGCGAGGTGGCGGCCGAGCGCGTGGCGGGCGGTGGTGATCTCGTCGTGGTCGCCCATCGCTGCCACCCCCGGTCGCTGTGGTCACGGTGAGCGAACACCATAGCCGCCCCGGTGACGCTTTCCGCGCCGTCGGAGACAGCCCCGCCCGGCCGCCGACTGTGCCCGCCCAGGGCACGCCGCAGGTGCCGGCAGGTCGGGGCGGCGGTGCTGTCGAAGTCGGTGTGGTGTCGGAGTTGGTGTCGGAATCTGCCGACAATGTCGGCGCACGGCGCTGTGGGCGTGTCGCCCCTGCCGCGTCCTACCGTCCCTGCATGCCTTCCGGACGCCGCGATTTCACTGCTGATCTGCCCCGTAAACGGATGGCCGCTGGGCTGCTGATCACCGACGCGGACGAGCGGATTCTGCTGGTCGAACCGGTCTACAAGGCGGAGTGGGAAATCCCCGGCGGGTGCGTCGAGGCTGACGAGTCGCCGCTGCAGGCCGTGATCCGGGAGTGCCGTGAGGAACTCGGTCTGGGCCTGTCGCCGGGCCGGCTACTCGTCGTGGACTGGGTACCGGCCCAGGACGGGCGCACCGAAGGCGTCATGGTCATCTACGACGGCGGCACCCTCGACCCCACTGCGACGAAGCGGATTGTGGTGCCGCCGGGCGAGTTGAAGGGTTGGGCGTGGTCCGACCCGCTACAGGCCGGCCAGCGGTTACGGCCGCTGCTGGCCCGCCGGATCGCCGAGGCGCTGCACGCCCGCGCTGACGGGTGCTGCCACTACCTCGAAGACGGCGTCAGGGTCACCTGACCGCAGGCCACCCGGGGCTCTTCCTGATGGAGGCGGAGCTTCGGCGGCACCAGCCGAGCACCGACGGGGCATCTGCGGGTCCTGCCGTTCGCCATCGAGACGCCACCACCCACCGAAGTTCACCCTGCCCACCCTCTCGGGAGGTACCGCCATGCCCAAAACCGACCACCCTGACCCCACGCCTGCCCGTCCCGAACCGCCGCAGCGGGATTCGGTGTTGCCGGAGCTGCGGGAGGTGTGGTGGGAGAGCGGGGTGCGGGCGCGGGCGGAGGCCGGCCTGTTCGCCGTCTTCTCCGAGCTGCCCCGGCTGGTCTGGTCCGCGCTCGTGGTGAGCTGGCGCGCCGACCGGGTACGGACGTCGGTGGTGGCGGCGACGACGGTGGGTGCGGGGGTGCTGGCGGCGTTCGGGCTCCTCGCTGCGCAGCGGGTGCTGGTGGAGTTGTTCGCCGGCGGCCCGACCGCCGACAAGGTGACCGCCGCGCTGCCCGCCCTGGCAGCGCTCGCGGCGGTGACCGCGCTGCGCGCCGGCATGGCCACCGCCATGGGGTACGCGCAGAACGGCCTCACCCCGAAGGTGGACCGGGAGGTCGAACGGGGCCTGTTCGAGGTGACCACGGCGGTGCGGTTGGAGGCGTTCGACGCCGACGCGTTCGCCGACGACATGGAACGCGCCTCCCGCGGCGCGAACTCCACCACCGGTCTGGTGCAGGCGTCGATGAACCTGCTCGCCGGCCTCGCCGGGGTCCTCGCCGTCGCGGTCGCCGTGGTGGTGGTCCACCCGCTGCTGCTGCTCGCCCTGCTCGTGGCGACCGTGCCGAACGGGTGGGCGTCGCTGCGCGCCGGGCACCTGCGCTACCAGACCTACGCCGCCGGATCGGTACGCCGTCGACGGTTGTGGCTGCTGCACCGGCTGATGGCCGAACGCGACTCCGCCCCCGAACTGCGCTCCTACGGGCTACGCGAATTCCTGCTCGACCAGTACGACCGGGTCATGAGCGTCGAGACCAGCATCCAACTCGCCCTGGCGCGGCGGGTCACCACGACCACCACCGTCGGCGCGATGATCGGCGGCGTGGCGACCGCCGTGGTCTACGTCCTACTCGGCCTGCTGCTCATCGACGGGCAGATTCCCCTCGCCGCCGCCGCGACCTGCGTCATCGCCGTCCAGTCCGCGCAACGCTCCCTGACCGTGGTCACCTTCCAGGTCGACCGCGTCTATACCGAGGGGCAGCACTTCCGCGACTACACCGGCTTCATGACCCGCGCCGCCGACTTCCTGCCACCGCACACCAGCCCGGCCCCCCGGATGCCGGCAACAGACCGGCTGCGCGAGATCACCGTCGACGCGGCGAGCCTCCGCTACCCCGACCGTGACAGTGCAGCCGTCGACCAGGTCACCCTGACCATCGAGGCCGGGCAGACGGTGGCGTTCGTCGGGGAGAACGGCTCCGGCAAGTCCACCCTCGCCACCATGATCGCCACTCTCCGCACCCCCACCGGCGGAACCATCCAATACAACGGCCGACCAATCGACGAGTGGGGCATCGACGCGCTACGGGCCCGGATCGGGGTCGTGACACAGGAGTACCACAAGTGGCCCTTCACCGCCGCCACGAACATCGCCGTCGGCGACATCGCCACCACCGCCGAGCAGGACCAGATCGAGGCCGCCGCCGCCCGCGCCGTCGCCCACGACATGATCACCGAGCTGCCCCACGGGTATGAGACGCTGCTCGACCGCACCTTCGCCGGCGGCCAGGACCTCTCCGGCGGGCAGTGGCAACGCATCACCGCCGCCCGCGGGTTCCTGCGCGACGCCGACGTGCTCATCATGGACGAACCGTCATCCGCCCTCGACCCCCGCGCCGAGGACGCCCTCTTCCAGGCCATCCGCGACCGGCAAGGGCGGAGCATCACCATCCTGATCACCCACCGGCTGGCCAACGTCCGCCACGCCGACCGCATCTACGTCCTGCACCACGGCCGCCTCGTCGAAGCCGGCACCCACGACCAGCTCATGACCGCCCACGGACGGTACGCCGAGCTGTTCACCCTCCAAGCCGCCGGCTACGACACCACCGCACCCGGCGCGACGGTGCCCCGACAGACCGCGACCGCCTGAAAGAGCACGCCATGACGACGTCGAACCCCACGAAGCCCGTGCCCCCAACGTTGGTGATCATTCGGGGAAACTCCGGCAGCGGAAAGACCACGGCCGCCCACGAGGCCCGGTGCCGCTTCGGACGTGGCGCCGCCCTGCTGGAGCAGGACTACCTGCGCCGAACCGTGCTCCGGGAGCACGACAGTGCCCGCATCGACCCGGTAGCCCCCGCGTTCATCACCGCGACCGCCCGCACCGCACTCGACCTGGGCTACCACGTCATCCTCGAAGGCATCCTGCACACCGAACGCTACGCCACCTTGCTGCACCAGCTCATCAACAACCACCCTGGACCGGTCGCCGTCTTCTACCTGGACGTGTCCTTCGACGAGACCGTCCGCCGCCACCTCGGCCGGGCCGAGCCGATCCCCGTCACCCCCGACGAGATGCGCCACTGGTACACCCACCGCGACCTGCTCGACACCCCCGGAGAAACCGTCATCCCCGAAACCAGCACCTTCGCGCAGACGGTCACCACGATCCTGGACGCCAGCGGCCTCGCCACGGTCGTGCCGCAGACGCCCTGCCCACGACGATGCCCGCACTGCGCCCGCAAAGCCGACCAGACGACCTCCGCGACGGAGGCGCCTTGACACCGCCTCTGGACCGGAACGTCGCAGCTCAGGCCCGCCTGTGTCAGCCACAAGGCGCTCAATGCGTACGCCTCCAAGGAAGAAGGACCGCATCGATGAGAGACACGCCGCCGACGCCTCGACGGACAACCGAGGTGACCAGCACGTTCGTGATCGATGGTATTCCGGGACGGCTATCCACGGCCGCCACGCCCAGCGGCGAGCTTCGTCACGTCGACCTGCGGGCCGGAAAGCACGGCTCCACCCTGGCCGGGCTCACCGAGGCCCTGTCCACCGCGATCACCACCGCACTACACGCCGGAGCACCCCCTGCCACGTTCGTCGACGCGTTCCGGCGCACCCGCTACGTTCCGGCCGGCACCACCAGCGACCCGGACGTGCCGTATGCGACATCGTTGAGCGACTACCTCGCCCAGCGACTGCGCCACGACCACCCTGACATGGCGGAACGGCCATGACGGCGCTCTCCGCTGGTTGGGCGGACCCGGCAGACGTCGGGCGCGGTGACGAGTTGCGGGAGCTGGTCAGGGCCAACGCATCGCTGATGCGGGCGCTGACCGTGGTGCGGGACTCGGGACTGCCCGACGCGTGGATCGGCGCAGGTGTCCTGCGCGACCTGGTCTGGGGGCACCGCTACGGCGACGGGTTCGACCTGCGCGCGGTACGGGATGTGGACGTGCCGTTCTTCGACCCCGCCGACCTGAGCCGGGACAACGACCAGCGGGCCACCGCCCGGCTGGCCGCCATCGAGCCGGGCCTGCCGTGGGAGGCGAAGAACCAGGCCGCCGTGCACACCTGGTACCCGCAACGATTCGGCGGACCGCCGGTTCCACCGTTTCGCAGCATCGCCGAGGCGGTCGCGACATGGCCTGAGTACGTCACCGCCGTCGCGATCCACCTCGACCCCGACAACCACATCGCGGTCTGCGCGCCGCACGGCCTTGATGATCTCCTCGACGGCGTGTGGCGGCGCAACCCCACCCGAGTCAGCGAACAGACTTTCCAGCAACGGGTTGCCCGGCACCAGCCGGCGCATCGGTGGCCCATGTCCGCGTCATTACCGGTCCTCCCGCAGGCAGGGAGGGCCGGTGACCAGGTTGTTCCTCGTCGATGGGCACCAGCTGCTCTACCGGGCCTGGTTCGGGTTTCCCGCCCGGATCGCCAGCCGCGGCGAGTTGATCAACGGTTACGACGAGTACCGATCCCTTGATGTTCGGCATCAGGAGGAGGAGACCGAGGCGGCCCGTCATGCCCGCTGGGGAGCGGTCCTGGATCGTCGGATGATCGTCGAGGCGGCGCAGGGTCACGACAAGCCACTCTTGTCCCCGGTTGATGTCGTGGCGGGAGACGCGGCGTTTGTGGGGCCAGCTTGGCGGAGTAGTTGTTGCTGTCGGTGTTGACAGTGGCCCTGCTGCCGTCGATGGTCGCCGTCTGCGTGCGCCGGTTCGTGACCTTCGCGTCGTCGGCGGTGACCGTGAGCGTGGCGATCTCATCGACGTTGACGCCCGATCCGCGACCGGTGATGGTGGCGGTGCCCCATTTCTCGCCGAGCAGCATGCTGTCCGTGCCGCGAATGGTTACCGTGGTCGCGGCTGCGATGTTGCCGGAGGCGTTGTTTGCCTCGATGGTCACGGTCCCGCAGTTGCCTTCGATGACGGGCGTAGCGTCGTCGGCCTGGATCGTGATGTTCTCGCCGTCCTCGCAGTGGCTGCGGTTGACTGGGCCCGCGCGAACGACTTGCGGCTGGGCCAGTCTCGCGTAGGCCCCATTCGCAACCTCGCTGAGAGCGTTGTCGCCGCGACAAGATCGGCGCGGAACGGCCGACGGTGGTACGCGAACGCCCAGCAGAGAGGTGGGCCGCGGTTCCGAGAGCCCGGTCGACGGTGGCCGACGAAGGCCGACCGCACGTCGGCGAACTTGAAGCCCCGGCCGCCTACGGGATCCGCCACCGGCGGCACCCGTGTCCCGCCCCGGTGTCAGTCCAGCCAGTACCAGCCGTCGCCGAGCGACCAGCGCATCCGGCAGGGGTCCGCGAAGCAGTCGAAGCTTGTGTCACCCGGCGTCCCGGTGAGGTGCGCGTAGCCGGCCGCGCCGTCTGGCGTGCCGACCCAGACCGGCAGGAGGATGCCCGTCGGCCCGCTGCCCTCGGTGCCGATCCGCACCGCCCGCCCCATGGACGACAGGTGCCGCAGATCCTTCGGCAGAACCTGGCCGTACCGGTCGCCGTACTCGGCTGTGACCTTGTCGGCGAGCCCGGCCGCGGTGCGGAAGTCGTCCCGGTGGAGGCGGTAGAAGTTGTGGACGAAAACGGACGTCCAGTCGACGGCCACGATCGCCACCGGGGCCAGCAACCCAGGAACCAGCACCAGCGTCAGCGCCTTGACCGGCCCGACCCTGCGCCACAGGGCCACCAGGGCGATTCCGGTGACGGCCATCGCCAGCAGCCAGCCCAGCCCGGTGATGATCAGGCTGAGCAACCACAGGTTGGCCAGCCGAAGGCCAAAGAGATGCAGCCCGGCGACGACTCCCCATGCCGCCACGACCCCGACCACCCAACCGGCGACGACACGGCCACGCGGGCGTACAGCTGTCGTGGTACCACCTGCGGCGACGGGCATCCGCTCATTATGAATGTGGGCCGCAACCAGGGCGCCGGCAAAGTCCTCAGGTGATGTCGAGTAGGGCCAGCGATCGGTTACTGTCGCGGGCGTGGTGGCGGTTGGCGGCGGCGATGTTGGTGACGCCGGTCAGGCGTAGGGCGCCGATGGCGGCGTTGCGCAGGGATGCCATGACCTGTGGTCCGGTACCGGTGCGGATCTGGGATCGGTCTTCGTCGTAGGTGACGTCGCGTACCCGGTGGACCTTGTTCTCGATCGACCAGTGACCGCGGATCCACCCTGCGAGGTGCTCTGGCCTGGCTTGGTGAACGTGGAGGTCGGTGATCGCGTAGACGGTTTCGGTGGTGAAGCGTTTCGGCTGGTCGAGCCGGCGTCGGCGGCGTCGGATCTGCAGTGCTTGGGCGGCGTGGGGGAAGTCGATCCCGGCGGAGATTGACAGGATCTTGCACGTGCGGATCTCCCGGCGCCCGTGGCCACGGTCGCTGTCACGGGCGGCGTCGGGAACGGCCCGCCAGGGCAAGCGGGCCAGTTGGGCGTGCAGGCTGGGCTGGTTGCCCTTCACGGTGAGAATCCAGTGGGCGCCGCGTTCGGCGAGGTAGGCGACGTGCTCGCGCTGGCAGTGCAGCGCGTCGGCGGTTACCACCGTGTCGCGCAGGTCGCTGAGCTGGTCGAGCAGGGGTGCGAAGCGGGTGATCTCGTTGGTCTTGCCGTCGACGTCGGTGCCTCTCCCCAAGACTGCTGGTCGGGCCATTGAAGGTCGCGGCGACGGTCGCTACCAGGCTGCTGGCCCTCACGGAGCTGGTGCGTCCCAAGCCGCAACCCGCATCAAAAGGCGCGAACAGTCGTTTGATATTTCATCACCAAAGGGGCCAATAGCCATTGGACCTGTCTAGTTGGTGTCAACCTCGCCGGTCGGTACTCTCGGGGCAGACACGGCGGCTCGTATCGGGTTTAGTGGGAGTCTGACGGCGAGATCAGCTCAGCACTGACGAGGAGACTAGGCGGATGAAATCCTCACCCTGGCGCCCAGGAGCGGAGAAAGGCCGAGCGACGCCCGCTGGCTTCTATGACGCGCTCATCGGCGGCGAGTGGAACCTCCCCGCGGATCGCGAGCTGGCCGAGAAGGCGCTGAAAGTCATTCCCACGATTAAGCATGGCGCGATAACCTCGCGGGCGTTCCTCCGGCGGGCGGTGCACCATTTCGCGCAGGAGGGATATGACCAGTTCCTCGACCTGGGCTCCGGCATCCCCGCGACTGGCAATGTGCATGAGATCGCTCAGATCAATCGTCCTGGCGCCCGAGTGGTGTATGTCGACAACCACGCCGTCGCGGTGATGACCGGGCAACAAATCCTCCGGGACAACCCGGATGCCGTCTCCATCCTCGGAGATGCCCGCAACCCCGAGGCGGTGCTGGGCGATGAGGAACTCAACAAGACAATCGATCTCGACCGGCCGGTCGTGCTCCTGGCCGTGGCGCTGCTGCACTACCTCACGGATGAGGACCACCCCTACGAGGTCATGGCGCAACTGCGGGACAGACTGGCGCCCGGGAGCGTGCTGGTGCTGACGCACGGCGCCAGCGAGTCGTACGCGCCAAGCCAGGCACAGCAGGTGCAGGCCGCCTTCGCCGCCTCCGAGGCACCGAAGCCGGTCACCAGGAACTACGACGAGGTCCTGAGGTTCTTCGGCGACTTCGAGATGATCGACCCGGGGTTGGTGTGGCTGCCGCAGTGGCGGCCCTCCCCCGACGACCCACAGTGGTTTGTCTCGGACCCGGTCCGCTCCGGTGCCCTCGCTGGCGCCGCCCTCAAACGCTGACCAACCGCCGTCCCCTGCACCTTCTGCTGGCCCGGTCGGCGTCGCGCTACGGCGCTGCCGGGTCGGATGTCAGGGGCGTGGCCAGGGTTAGGTGGCGGGATTATGGATCTTCCGCGCGTGGCAGTCGGTGAATAGGTCCGCGTAGCGAGGAATCGGGGCCTCATGCAGGAGGTTCGCCCGCTGCTGCTGGCCTTGCCAGCGGGTGCCGTTGTTGCGGCTGCCGGTCACGCGACCCGTCGGGTGGAGAGGGGCGTTACGAGGTCGTGGTCGGACAGTTCGGGAAGGATCTGCCCCGCGGCCGTCCCGGTGGTGCCCCTGAGCGCTACGAGCAGTTCCGTGAGGGTGTGGTGGCGTCCCATCAGGGGGCCTTGGCCGAAGCAGCGTCCCCTGCTGGCGAGGAGGACACGTTGCGGGTGAGAGCCCTGCGCTTGCCCGGACGGCGACAAGAATGCCGGCCACGTCTGTCACGTGTCGTACGCGGTTGAGGACGCGTTGGGTGTAGCCCAGCATCTCGTCGGTTGGCCTGTCCCGCACGACCAGGGCGAAGGAATCACCGCCGACTCGCGCGGCGAAGTGCGACTCGGGTGCCTGTGGGAGGATCTTCTGGCCGATTCTCTGCAACAGCCCGTCCTCTGCTGGGCGGCCGCCTGTGGGGCCGAAGCACAGGTAGTAGGCCAGGTCCGTGGGGTCGGTGATGCTGCGACGGACCAGCAGCCAGTGCACGTAGCCGTCGTCGGTGCCGGGCAGGGAGGCTACCGCCCAGTCGTAGAGGTTGCGGCCCTTCGGCGCCGTCGCCGCAGCTGCGGCGCTTCCACGCGAAGGCTGGTGCGGCGGCGGCGAGGACAGCCGTCGCCCGCAAGGAGTTGATCAAACGGCTCCTCGCAGGCAGGTGCGAGGTCTGCGGCGGCACGGTGGACATCCAAGTTCACCCGTCCGCAAACTCGCCGACCTCGACCAGGCCGGGCAGTCACGCAAGAACACCTGGACGAAGATCATGGCCAAGCGGCGATGCAAGACGCTCATCGTCTGCGCCGACTGCCACCACCAGATCCGCCACATAGGTGAACAGGTCGTCGCGAACAGCGTCCGGGTCCCACGCCGACCGGTTGAGCAGCCGCTGTATCCGGTTCGGCGTCGCGTCGCCAGCGGCCTCGGCCAAGGTCCAGCCGTTCTTGCTCGCAACAACCCGACCAGGTAGCTCAGCGCCTGCCGGCGCGGCTCCGCACGCCCGAATCGGTGCGCGAACCGCGCCAGCAAATCATCCAGACCCGCCCGCCAGCCCACGATGCCATCGATCAACACAAGTGCGACAGCCTGCCCGCCCCCCCATGACCGGCGCGCGACGGCGCCGTCCATGATCAGTCTGCGAGAAGCCCGGGTTGCCTCCCGATTGTCCGCGACGCGAGGTTGAGCCGAAGCTTCTCGATGACTTCTAGTGCCTCCTCCTCGATGTCGCCAGCCCACCGTTAGAGCCGGGCGCCGGTCAGCGTGGTGGTTTCGAAGAAGTCGGCGGCGATGATGGCCTGCGCCTGCGAGCGCAGGAACGTTGCCCAGGTGGCTGGTGGCGCAGTGCCAGGATCTCGGCGTCCTTGTCTCGGTCGCTCATCGGCAGCAGCCGTAGCAGCGCGAGAGCGCTGGTCACACCGAGGTAGGCCAGTCGCAGCAGCACAACAGGTCATCCTCGCGCACCGCTCAACGTCGAAGTCTTGACCAGGACGGACGAGGTTTTCGGCACCCGCAGGGTCGAGTTCTGGGTGCCCCGCCGGCGCTGACCCCTTTCGGTTCGCCGCTGTGTGGTCAGCACAGCAGCGTCAGCCAGTAGGCGCGGTCATTCATGTAGCTGGGCATGTTGCCGAACCCGTACCCGGCCACGACCGGTGTCAGGGTGAACCACTCGTCCTCGAATTTGATCTTGGCGCCGCCGGTCTGGTTGTTGTACCAGGACGAGGCGCCGGCGCGCTCGCCGGTGGGGAACCCGTAAGACGGCAGCCGGTAGACCTGGCAGTAGTAGAACGCGTAACCGTAACCGCCGCGGTTGGCGTCGGCGTGGACGCAGGCCCGTCCGGTGCCGCACCAGCTGCCGGCGGCATCCGCGTCCCCGTCGGTGAGGGTGAGGACCACGCCGTCGTCGGGCCAGGCGACCTGGTTGGCCGACAGCCTGGTCGCGTGCGGGTCACCGGCGAGGATCGATCGGATCCGGTCCTCGGTGAGGGTGTCCGGTGGTGCTGCCGCGACCGGCGACGCCGAGCTGGCGAGCAGCACGGACGTGGCCGTTACGAGGGACACGGCGAGGTTGAGCACGCGCCTTCCCCGGCGGTGCGGTGTCGCTTGCGCATTGAGCATGATGACTCCTTCGTGAAGGTGGCCGTCGAGCGTTCGGGTGAGGGCGCCCAGGACTGGACGCGGTAGCTCACGTGCGTGACCGCCGTCGTGGCGCGTGCGCTGACCTGCTGCAGGTCCAGCGGCGGTACGCCGTCGAACAGTCGCGTGCCGGCGCCCAGGGTGAGCGGCGCGATGTGCAGCCGCAGCTCGTCGATGAGGCCGGCGGCGAGGTACTGGTTGATGGTGGCCGCGCCGCCCACGACCGCGACATCGCCGGCGCCGGCCGCCGTGCGCGCCTGCGCCGGCGCCGACTCGATCCCGTCGGTAACGAAGTGGAACGTGGTGCCGCCGGTCATCGGCTGCGTCGCACGGGCATGATGGGTGAGCACGAACACCGGGGCGTGATAGGGCGGGTCGTCGCCCCACCAGCCGTTCCATTGCCGATCCCACCCGCCTCGTACGGGGCCGAACATGTTGCGCCCCATGATGAACGCCTCGGCGGCGGTTATCCGCTCGATCTCGGCGCGGTTCGCGTCGGGGTCGGCGTACCAGGCGTGCAGCCTGTCACCCCAGCCGCCGCCGTCGTCGCCGAACGGGCGTTCCTCGCTCTGGTTGAGCCCGGCCGCGTAGCCGTCGACCGAGATCGCGAGGTCGCAGATCACCCTGCCCATCGGTGCTCCTTCCGGCGAGAGGCTTCTTGTCCAGGGCGTCACGTGGCCAGGCCGAGCCCGACCAGGCCGAGCCCGAGCGGCAGGTCCAGCGCCATGCAGGCCTCGGCCAGCGAACGGGACACGACCGCCCGGCGGCGGTAGTGCACCGCGTCCCACACCGCGTGGGAGGCCAGCACCAGCCCGGCCACGACCAGGCCGGCGTCCGGGGCCAGCGCCAACGCGGCGAGCGCGAGACCGGCGTACACGGTGCCGCCGACGAATTGCGCGGACACCTGGCGGCGCGGGGCACCGACGACCACGGCCACGACGACGAGCATCGCCGCGGCGGCGCCGAGCAGCACCCATCGACCCACGCCGGTGATCTCCCCGACGGCGATGACGACGCTGCCGGCTGGTACGGCCACCCACGCCATCCACGGCCGGTCTAGCGCGGCCGCGGCGAGGTAGCAGAGCGCGGCCACCCACACGCAGGTGACGGCCGTCTCCCGGTCGGCGACGGTGACCAGCACGGCGATGGCCGCGGCGAGACCGGCCGCAGTCGGCCAGCGGCGCGACAGCCACGAGGATGCGGGGTTCATGCCCCTCACTCTGGCCGCGCCGGACGCCGGTGCCGAGCCGAACCCGGCAGCGCGTCAGAAATCCTGGCACTTCCGGCACGGAACCTGCGTCACGGGTCCGAACCGGCGCCCACGGTCGTCGACGACACGGTCCGGTACTGCGACGGCGGCACCCCGTACTGCGCGACGAACGCCTGCCGCAGCGTCTCCAGCGACGTGAAGCCGCACCACCGTGCGATCATGCCGATCGGGTGGCCGGTGGTCGCCAGCATCCGCGCGGCCGTGTCCAGCCGGGTGCGGCGCACGAACTGCCCGGGCGGCATGCCCAGGTGCTCGACGAACAACCGGTGCAGCTGCCGCGCGCTCACCCCGCACTGCGCGGCGAGCGTCGCCGTGTCCAGCGTCGACGCCAGGTGCGTGGTCACGTGCGCGACCGCCCGGCGGACCAGGACGTGGTCCGGATTCGGCGCGGTGAACACACTCATCTGCGCCTGGTTGCCCGGCCGCTGCAGATAGGTGACCAGCGCCTGCGCCACCACCCGGGCCAGGTCGGGCCCGCAGTCCTCGGTCACCAGCGCCAGCGTCAGGTCCAGCGCGCTCGTGACACCGGCGGACGTGGCGACCCGCCCGTCGCGGATGAAGATCGGCCGCGGATCGACGTGGACGGCAGGGTACCGCCGCGCCAGCACGTCGGCGTAGTGCCAGTGCGTCGTCGCCCGCCGCCCGTCGAGCAACCCTGCCGCCGCGAGCACGGTGGCGCCGGTGCACACCGACGCGACGCGGCGGGCCAGCGTGGCAAGCCGCCGCACGTGCGCGACGACTGTCGCGTCGGCGGCGGCGGCCTCGTGTCCCCGACCCCCGGACACGACCAGCGTGTCGATCGGCCCGGTGGCGCGCTGCAGCGATCCGCTGCTGTGCAGCTCCAGGCCGGAGTCGCAGCGGATCGCCTGCCCGTTCGGCGAGATCAGCTCAGTCCGGTACAGCGTCCGCCCCGCGAGGCGGACAGTCAGGTCGAGCGTGGAGGTGACACAGGCGATGTCGAGCAGCTCGGAGCCTTCGTACCCGACCACCACCACCCGCCGGGCAGTGTCGTCGCTCGATGTGTCCGCCATACCCGATATCCTGTCAGCGAGTAGCCTGAGCAGAGACAACGCCCGAATCATGCCCGCTGTGGCCTGGCTTGCCCCTGTGCGGCTACGCCACTTCTGAACCGATATCGACCGTAGGATGAGTTTCGGCGTTTCGGGATTCTGAGGCCCTGTCTGACGGACTTGCTACGAGCCGCTGGCCTCAACTCACCCTGACAGACAGAGCCCGACTCGAGTCGGACATGAACACCCCGAGCCACTTGCGAGACAAAGTTACCGCAGCGCGCTATCGAGTGATGCGGTGAACTCGGCCGTGCCGGGCGTGGCTGGCGGCTCGTGGCTGCTCGGTGGCTGCTCGTCCGACGAGCACCCCCTGCGTCCCGCCCAGTCCTGGGTTCCGCTGGCGTCCGGCCCGGTCCAGTCGGTGTCAGGGCCGATGATCACCAATTCAACCGATGGATATCGTCGCTGACTGGTGGCCGCCCGGGTCGGTTCGGGTAGGTCTAGGCCGTGTTTGGTAAGGGGTCGGCGTGAGGTTTCGGCGTGGCGGTGATCGATAAAGGTTGAGGTCTCCGGTAGATCGGTTAGCGACCAAGCAAACCGAAGACCGACCGGAGACCTCGTGCCCAGCGTAGCGGCGACGAGGCGGCACGATCTCACCGACGCGCAGTGGGCGGTGCTGGAGCCCGCTCTGCCTGCCAGCTCGGGCAAGGGACGACCGCCCAAGTGGACCAAACGGCAGATCATCGACGGGATCCGGTGGCGAGTGCGCACGGGAACCCCGTGGCGCGACGTGCCCGGAGCGTACCCACCCTGGCAGACCCTGTACGACTGGTTCCGGCGCTGGCAGCGCGACGGCACCTGGGCGAAGATCCTGGCCGAGTTGCAAACTGACGCCGACGCCGCCGGGAGAATCGACTGGACAGTGAGCGTCGACTCGACGGTCAGCCGAGCGCACCAGCACGCGGCCGGCGCCCGCCGCGACGGCCACCTGCAGAAGGAACCGCCGGGCGGGCTGCGGACCGAACCCGCCGATCATGGGCTGGGCCGGTCCCGGGGCGGGCTGACCACCAAGACGCATCTGGCGTGCGAGCAGGGCCGCAAACCCCTGGCAATGGTGATCACCGGCGGGCAGCGCGGTGACAGCCCGCAGTTCATCCCGGTCCTGCGCAAGATCCGCGTGAAGCGGGTCGGCGGTGGCCGGCCGCGGACTCGCCCGGACCAGGTCCTCGCTGACAAGGCGTACACCAGCAAAGGCAACCGTGGTCACCTCCGCGCTCGCGGGATCAAGGCGTGCATCCCGAGCAAAGCCGACCAGGACGCCCACCGTAAGGCCAAGGGATCCAAAGGCGGCCGACCGCCCGCGTTCGATCCGGTCGTCTACCGGCAGCGTCACGCCGTCGAGTGCGGCATCAACCAGCTCAAACAACACCGCGCCATGGCCACCAGGTACGACAAACTCGCCGTCCGTTACGAAGCCACCATCACCATCGCCGCGATCAACCAATGGCTATGACCCTTACCAAACACGGCCTAGTGGCGTTACTCCAGCCGCAGTTGCGTGATCTTTAACGCGACGTCCCGACGCCTCCGGCCCCCGGACGTCGCCCCGCTGACGACTGTCGAGAAGGGTGCGCCACAGAGCCAGGCAAGTTGATCCGGACGTTGAGGCTCCGGAGGGGCCAGGTTGACTTGGCCAGCACCAGGTCATCGGCACCAACGCTGGCCACCTCGGCTCGGACCGGACAGGTCCGTGTCTGGTTCGGACAAGTTGGCCAGTCCGCAGTCCTGACCACCGGCGTCAGCGCTGACCCCCCGACGCTATAGCGCATCAGAGGCCGGAATGGCACGATCTACTTCCGTTGGCGCCCCTGGATTGCGATCTTCAAGCAGATCTACGTAGCGGCATCTCTTTCATTGAGGAGCATCATGGTTCGCAGACGTGCAGCAACAGCTCTGGCCTCAATCGCCCTGGCGACCGGCACCCTCCTGGCAACCGGTGCCGCACCGGCCTCAGCAGCACCTAGCTGCACAGAATGGTGGGACGCCAACACCTACGGGGTCACCTGCAGCGGATACACCAGCGGCACGGAGGTGCGCGCGCTGGCTCGGTGTGCCAACGAAACTCTCGCCACCGGGCAGTGGAAGAACGCCGCGACCGGAGGTTGGTCGTATGCCTACTGCGCTGGTAAAGGCGGCCGGCACGCCAGCGACAGCATGGCCCCCGACTTCCGCTAAAGCGAACCAACCTGGCCACGAGGCCAATGCCCACAGCGAACGGCACGTGGAGTTCGACGTACAGCTCGGAAACTTGCCCGGCCGGGTCGTGGTCGGGCAGGTCTCCGACCAGCTCCCCGGGGCGCCGGGCATCGCAGAAAAGGCCAGGTAGATCTGGACGGGCACGCTGTGAGCCGTTCACATCCACCTGCCCGATGGGCCGGTAAATCCGAACCGGTGCTTCGCGCCGCCGATGGCGCGACGACGGGCCCGTGCGGCGAGGCCCGCGTATCCGGCCCTGACGATGTGTGCTCCGACGGTCTCCGAATTGGAGCTGCATCGTCAGGCCGTCGCTGGCAACATGGTCGCTATGGCGGACCGGGTGATGTTCGTTCAGCTGAAGACGGGCCACGGCACCGACAAAGGGCCGGCGTGGATCAGCCGCGTGCGGTTCAGTAAGAGCTGGCAGACGGCTTACTGGCAGGGCAAGAGGCTCCGACGCGATCGCGGCCTTTCTGACGCCAACTTCTACGACGTCGATACCGGCGAGGAGTACTGGCTCTCCGGACCACACCGCGACCGCGCTGACACGCGCTACAGCGGCATCCGGCCCCAGATCGACGACGACGTCCGCCCGGCGTACGAGGCGTTCCTTCGCGGCGATCCTCTCCCCGGCCGGGAACACGGCTGACACCTCCGCACGGCAGTGCTCTCGGTGCGGACGCCGCTGAGCGGGCGCATCAGCCGCGCGTCGCCCCTCGCTGCGGGTGGTCGGCGCCTCTCGACGCTCGGGCATCCTGACCTGCCGATGATTCAGCCGGCCGTCGCGGGTTCGCCATCAACGAGGTCTGGTGCACCGCCGCGGTGATCGCGGTCGACCTGATCGCGTGGCTCCAGCCCATCGGCCTCGACGGCGACCTGGCGAAGGCTGAACCGAAACGGCTGCGCTACCGGATCCTGCACACCACCGCCCGCCTCGTGCGCGGCCAACGCCGCCGCTGGCTGCGCATCCCCGTCACCTGGACCTGGGCCGAACAGATCACCGCCCCGTTCAACCGGAAGTCACTATTCTAGTGCTAGAGTGCATTCATGGAGTTGACCCCCGCCGAGCTGACCGTGCTGGGCTTGGTCATCGAACGGCCGCAGCACGGTTATGACCTGGAGCAGGTGATCGAGCAGCGCGGCATACGGCAGTGGACCGACATCGGGTTCTCGTCGATCTACTACCTGCTCACCAAGCTGGAGCAGCGCGGTCTGCTCCATGTCCCGGAGGCTCCGGCCGCCGCGAAGTCCCGCCGCGTCTTCCACGCCACCGCCGAGGGCCGCAGGGTTGCGGCGCGTAACGCCCTGGCCTTCGTCGCCGAGGCGCGGCCGACCCCACACCCACTGCTGGTCGGTGTCGCCAACCTGTCCCTGCTCTCGGCGCAGCAGTACGTGCAGGCGCTGCGCACCCGGCTGGCGCAGATCGAAGCCCGGATCGCCGCGGTCCAGGCCGTCCAGGGGGTGCAGCAGGCAGAAGCCACCCTCCCGCTCGCGGCGCGTGAGGTCTTCTCCTACTCCCTGAGCCTCATGGAGGCAGAAAGGCAGTGGCTCGCCAGCCGAGCCCAGGTGCCCGGTGACGAGCAAGACTGACGACAAGACCGACTTCAAGAAGACCCTTGACGCCTATCAAGCGCAACGGGGCCGGTTCCGGATAGTCGACGTACCCGCCATGCAGTACCTCATGACCGACGGTCACGGCGACCCCAACACCTCGCCCGCCTTCACCGAGGCGGTCGAGGCGCTCTATCCAGTGGCGTACAGGTTGAAGTTTGCCAGCAAGCGAGCCCTCGGGCGCGACTACGTCGTCCCGCCCCTGGAAGGCCTCTGGTGGGCCGAGGACATGGACTCCTTCACCAAGGTACGAGACAAGTCACGGTGGGACTGGACGCTGATGCTCATGGTCCCGGACTGGATCGACCAGACCATGTTCACGACCGCCGTCGAGCAGACCGGGGCGAAGCACAAACCAACTCGTCTCGACGACGTCCGCCTCCAGACGCTGACCGAGGGGCGGTGCGTGCAGACGCTGCACGTCGGTTCCTTCGACGACGAGGCCGACGTGCTCGCGCAACTGCATCATGAGTTCATCCCTGGCCACGGGCTTCGCATGGCCGGCACTCACCATGAGATCTACCTCAGCGACTTCCGCAAGGTCGCACCCGACAGGCGGCGCACCATTCTCAGGCAGCCGATCACCACCGACACCCGAGCGTGAGCGGCTGGCTCGCAGTGAGGCGAAGCTGCTCGACCATCTCGATGGCCGATGGCCGGCGACCATCCGTCAGCACGAGGGACTGATGACGCTCGGCCGCGCGTCCGAGGTCTGGCCGTCCCTGCTGTGTGTGGGCGCCCGCGCACTGCCCCTGCCCTGCACTCGATGGTCCTCGATCTGGCGCCGCTGACCCGGACCGAGACGATCGTGGACGTCGGCTGCGGCAACGGCACCTTCGTCGCGGAGCCACGCCGGCGCGAGCACACCGACCCGGTCATCGGTCCCGACCGGCCTGGCGCGATGGCCCGTCGTTCCCGCGAGCCATACGCTGGCCCTGCTCGCCGACGCGTCGAGTCACGTCGGACCGATCGGAGGAAACGATGCGCAACACCGAGATGGGGAAGCTCAGCGGCCTCGTTGGCGAATGGACGACGACGATTTCCGACGCCTTCTTCCTCGAACCGCCAGGCACCGAGGTGCCGGGCGCCACCAGTATCGAGTGGCTCGGGGAGTCGCTACTGGTGGTGCGGTCGGAGTTCGGCGGGGGCCAGCACGCGCATTCCGAGATGAGTCTCGTCCTCGGCCGCAGCGACGCCAACGACCGGTTCGTCGCGCTCTACCAGGACGACCGCGGCGTCTGCCGCGAGTATTCGATGACCTTCGACGGCGGACGCTGGACGATGACCCGTGAGGACCCGGACTTCCACCAGCGCTTCATCGCCGAGGTCGAGAAGGACCGCATCCTCGGCCGTTGGGAGGCGTCCGAGGACGGGGGCAAGTCCTGGCGGAAGGATTTCGACCTCACCTTCGAGCGCGCCTGAACTCAAGCGCCTCCGATCGACGAGTAACCGCGCACCATCGGGCGGCAGTGTGGTTCGGTTGTCGACGTCTGTCGTGAGTGGTGGTTCGAGCTGACCGAGGTTGAGTACGCGCGAATCGGATCGTTGTTGCCGGCGATGACACTGCGACGTAGTGGATGGTGGCGTGATCATCGGCTTGGGTGCGGATCGAGGCGATGCCGCACCAGGAGGGTGCGGGCGGCCTGCCTGAAAGTGGCCGCGCGATGCGGTGGGAGCATGGCGCCGGACGAACCGGCAACCCGTGATGCCGTCGCCGTACGATTGGCGCTCGTGGCTGAGTGCGCCGCACGGTCAATGGGACGTCGCGCTGGTCCGGCTGTGACAAGGCGGTGGCCGGCATCAGCATTGCTGAGTCCCAGGCCGTGTCTCCTGGATCATGGCTTGGAGTGGTCCGGGTTGGCGCATAGCCAGATGAGGATGTCGGCGATTTGTAGGGCGGCGGGTAGCGGCAAGCGAGTTGTCGTACCTGGTGGCAACGGCGCGGAACCGCTTGCGCCGATTCATCAGCCGTTCGATGGTGTTGCGCTGGCAGTAGCGGTGCGGGCGGAACGTGTGCAAGAGAGCTTCAGTCGGCGGTTCCGTGGTCGAGGTGGGGTGCCCGCTGGGCGAGCAGGAAGACGGCGCCGGCCAGCGTAGCCAGGGCCAGGATCTGGCCGGCTATCTCCCACGGTCCCGTCTTGACCCGCTCGTCCAGCCAGAGCAAGCCGACGCCGAGCGACACCAGTGGGTCCGCGACGATGATCGTGGCCAGGGCCGGCGCTCCCAGCGGGCCCGCCTGGTAGGCGTTCTGGCTCAGCAGCACGCCGAACGGGCCCAGGACGACGAGAGCGTACGTCTGCCACTGCCCGAACACGCTCAGCGGGCTGCCGTTGTAGTGGAAGGCAAGGCTGCTGACCAGGCCGGCGGTGGCGCCGTAGCAGACGCCAGCGGCCAGGGCCAGCGGCAGCGGCCGCCACTTCGGGCCCAGCCCGACGGCGGCCACCAGACACAGCGACACCGCCCCGGCCACCGCGACGCCCAGCAGCAAGGCCGACGAGAACGAGTTGAGCCCCTGCCCCCGCCCGACGGCCGGTCGGGCGATCAACAGGAAGGCCGAGAGCGCGACCAGGCAGAGGACCGCTTCCAGCATGGTCCTGAGGTCCGGGCGCGTCCGCTCGGCCAAGGAATACAGCAGGACGTACCAGAGCAGGCCGGTGATCAGCAGCGGTTGCACCAGGATCAGCGGTATCAGGCTGAGCGCGGCGACCTGTAGGCCGAAGGCCCCGGCGGCGAGCACCACCGACCAGCGCCATTCCCGTTGGCGTACCAGGTGCAGCAGCAGGGCGGGCCGCCCGGCCGGCTGGCTGGGTGTCCGGTGGGAGGCGCGGAACTGTAACACCGAGGACGCCCCGAACGCCGCGGCCGCGCCGAGGGCAAGGGGTGTTCCGGCCAGCACCTCGCCACTCAGCATGGGCGGTCCACCCCCATCATCCGGACCCACCCGCTGCCCAACAGAGGTGCGCGCCCGGCGGCCCGATCTGGCGCCCGGCTGGGTGGACCTGACGGTCGCCGTGGGGCGGCCGGTCGAGCCAGCGGGGTAGGGGGACGGTCCTTCCGGGCGGCTCTTCCCGCAGCCATCCGCCTCCTCCCTCGTCCCGTCGAACTGGCAGTCAGCCAGCCAGCAGTTGTCTGAAAATACCCTAGATAGGGAGAAACCCGTCGGTAAGATCTCATTTATCCCGAGGAGCAGTGGCTGGTGGCGCTCCGGTCTTTCGTCGCTGGAGGCATACGACATGTCAACGACCGCGCCCCCGTGCCAGGCGCCAACGGTCCGACGGTCAGTCGGTCCGCGAATGGTGCGGCTGGGCGTGCCGGGCGAGCGTGACCGCGCCGGCAACGGCGAGGACGAAACCCAGCACCGCCACCGGCTCGGTGCCGGGCCGCACCCGATCACCGAGCAGCAGCCAGCCGGCCACCGCCGGGGCCATGGTCTGCCCGAGGATGGTCGAGGCGGAGGCGACTGTGACGGAGCCACGCTGCAAAGCGGTGGCGTAGAGCAGCAGGCCGGTCAGTCCGGCGAGCACCATCGTGTAGCTGACGGGGCTGACCAGCAGGGCACTCGGACTGGTGACCCGACCGAGCAGCCGGGCGCCGACCGCTGCGGCACCGAAGGAGAGCCCGGCCAGCAGCCCGGGCAGGGCAGGCCCCCGCATCTGCGGGCTGCCCAGATACGCGCCCACGGCCAGCACGAGCACCGTGCCGAGAAGCGCCCAGCCGACGCTCGCCGTCGCCTCCGCCGGCGGGCTGCTGCTGGCCGAGATCACGAGCAGCACCAGGCCGGAGACCACCCCACCGATCGCGACCCAGTCCCGGGCGGTCAGCCGGAGCCGCAGCACCAGCATGGCGATCAGCGCCACCAGGCTCAGGTTTGCCGCGCCCAACGCCTGCACCGCGAACAGCGGCACGCTACGCAGCGCGGTGAAGGTGAGCCCGGAGGAGGCACCGTCCAGAGCCAGTCCGGCCGCGTACGGTCCGGTCCGCGCCAGCCGCCACAACAGCCTCGGGTCGAGGTGTGCCGTGGCCGCCACCCGGCGCGTGCCGATCGACTGCACGATCGCCGCCGTGGCGCTGCACAGTGCGGCGAGGATCGCCAGCAGGAAACCGAAGGCCATGAGGAAGTCCCGGGATCGTCGGCACCAGGTCGGGTCGAAGCTCCCCTGGCATACCCACCTGCGCCGGGGTTTCGCGCCCGGTGCCACCGGAATCCGGCGCGCCTGTGATGACCGCGCCGGAGCACGGGTCGGGCGGCCCGGTCCGACCGTCGGATCCCACTGAGTCGATCGCGCGACGGGTGCTGATCGTCTCGGCTGACATCGGGGGCGGGCACGACGCCACCGGCCGGGCGCTCGAGGAACGCGTCCACGGGCTCTGGCCGGGCAGCCGGGTAGGCTGGGTGGACACCCTCGACGCGATGGGCCCGGGGGTCGGTCCGACCTTTCGTCACACCTACCTGACCAACGTCGCGGCGACGCCCTGGTTGTACGAGTTCTTCTGGTCCTCGCTGTGGCGGCACCGGTGGTTCTCCGACGCCTCGAAGTGGTTCACCGGATCCTGGGCCGGCCGCCGGCTCGCCCCGGTCATCGAGGCGTTCGACCCGGACCTGATCCTCTCCACCTATCCGCTGGGCAGTGCCGGGCTGGCCTGGTTACGCCGCCACCGTGGTCTCGGCGTACCGGTCGGAGCCTGGGTGTCCGACTTCGCCCCGCACCCGTTCTGGGTGTATTCCCAGCTGGATCTGGGGGTGGTGGTGCACCCGGCGGCGCTGCCGGTGGCGGCGGTCGCCGCCCCTGGCGCGGCGCTCGGGGTCTGCGCGCCGCCGGTGCTCGCGCGGTTCCGGCCGGGCGACCGGGCCGACGCCGCCCGGCGCTGTGGTCTCGACCCGGACCGCAAGGCGGTGGTGGTCGCCTGCGGCTCCTACAGCCTGGGCTCGGTCGAAGAGGCAATCGCCCCGCTGGTCGACATTGGCGACGCGGTGCAGGTGGTCGCGGTCTGCGGACGCAACGAACAACTGGCCGACCGGTTGGCACGCCTGGACGCCCCGCCCGGGCGGCTGCTGGTGCGGACCTGGGTCGACGACATGCCCACGCTGCTGCGGGCCGCGCACCTGTTGGTCACCAACGCGGGCGGAGCGACCGCTCTGGAGGCGTGGGCCACCGGCACGCCGATGGTGATGTACCGGCCGATCGCCGCGCACGGCGTGGCCAACGCGGCGTTGATGACCGCCGTCGGGCTGGCCGAGGTGGCCCGCGACCCGGCCGCGCTGGTCGCCGTCGTCCGTTCCCGGTTGGTCGGCCGGCACCCGCCCCATCCGCTGCTTGCGCCGTCCCACCCATACCTGCCGGACCTCGGGCTGGCGGCCGTCGCCGGCGCGCGGTCGTCGGTCGAGGCACCGCAAGCCGACGGGGAGCGCCCGACCGACACGGCAAGCTGGCCGCTACGCCCGCAGGACGCGTTCTTCCGGTACGTGCAGTCGGCCACGGTGGCGCAACAGATCGGTGTGGTGCTGGAATTCGGGCCCCGGCCCGACGGGACGGCACTCACCTGCGCGGAACTGGCCGCGCTGCTGGCGCGGCGGCTACCCGCCATCACCACCCTGCGCCGCCGACTGGTGAGCCGGGGGCGGGGGCGCCGGCCCGGCTGGGTGGTCGACCGGCACGTCGATCCCGCCGCCCACCTGACCGAGGTGCGGGTCGTGCCCGGCGACGACGGCAGCGCCGCCGTGGACCGGTTCTGGTCCGAACCGCTGGCCCTGGACCGGCCGCCCTGGCAGATCATGCTGGTCGGCGGACTCCCCGACGGCCGTACCCGGATAGCGGTCAAACTGCACCACTGCCTCGGCGACGGGATGTCGGTGATCGGGGTTCTGCAACGGCTGCTCGACCCGGCCACCACCCGCCCCGTGAAACCGGGCGGGCATGCGCCGGGCCGGGACCGGGCGGTGCCGGGTGACCGGGTCCGGCACACGGCACGCTGGGTCGCTCGCACCACACGCGGGCTGGCCCGCCTGGTCGGGCAGGGCCGGGCCCCGGCCACCGTGCTCAACCGCCCGCTCGGCTCACCGCGCCGGCTCATGGTCACCGCTACCCTGCCCGCCGCCGAGGTGTCCCGCGCGGCACGCACCTGCCAGGCGCACGCCAGCGAAGTCATGCTGGCGCTGACCGCCGGGGCGCTGGGTCGGGTCCACCCGGAGTCGGCGCCGCCCCGGTTGCGGGCGATGTTCGCGGTCTCCCACACCCCCCGGCGGCGGGCACCCACGCAGGGAAACTGGACCGGTGCCGTCACGCTCGACCTCCCAGTGCGACGTATCCCGCCCCGAATCCGGGTCGCCATGGTCCGGCAGTCGTTGCGCACCGCGCTGCGAAGCGGGGAACCCGAGGCGGCCGGCCTGGTCATGCGGGCGATGGGCGCGCTGCCCGCGCCGCTGCACGCCGCCCTGGCCCGACGGTTCTACAACAGCCGGCACCTCAACGTGATCGTCTCCTACGTCCCGGCCCTGATGCGCCCGCAGGTGCTGGCCGGCGCGCCGCTCACGGCGGCCACCCCGGTGGTGGCGCTCGCTGAGGGGGTTCCTATCGGAGTCGGTGTGCTGCGCCTCGGCGACACCCTCAACGTCGGCGTGCTGCTGGACGGGGCGCTGGCCGACACCGGCCCCGCATTCGTCGCCGCCCTGCACGCCGAGCTGGCCCAACTGCTCGCCGAGGCCGACAGCGCGCCGGTCACCGACGAGCGGCCGGTCGACGTTTCGGCGGTGGGCGATTCTGGCCCGTCCCGGCGCGGGCCAACGCCACCGGGGCCCCCGCGGTGCGGCTGACCGGCGCCGTAGTCCTGGTCACCGGAGCGTCGTCGGGTATCGGCGCCGCCCTCGTCCGGCGGCTGGCCGACGCGGGAAGTCAGGTCTTGGCCGCCGGCCGGGATCCCGAGCGGCTGGCCCGACTCGCCGCCGAGACCGGCGTCACCGTGCTGCTGACCGACCTGACCCGGCCCGGCGCCGGCCGGGAGCTGGCCGAGCGGGCACTGGCCCGGTACGCCCGGGTGGACGTACTGGTCAACAACGCCGGAGTCGGCTGGGCCGGCCCGTTCGCCGGGATGGCCGACCCGCTTGCCGACGAGCTGCTCGCGGTGAACCTGCGCGCGCCGATCGAGCTGACCCGGGCGTTGCTGCCCGGGATGTGCCACCACGGCGGCCACCTGGTCTTCGTCGGGTCGATCGCCGGGCGACTCGGGGTGGCCGGGGAAGCGGTCTACGCGGCCACCAAGGCCGGGCTGGACGCCTTCGCCGAGAGTCTCCGGCTGGAACTGTCCGGCCGTGGGGTGACCGTCAGCACGCTCGTGCCCGCGGTGGTGGACACCCCGTTCTTCGTCCGCCGGGGCCAGCCCTACCGGCGCCGCCGACCCCGACCGCTGCCACCGGAGCGGGTGGCCGCCGCGCTGACCGACGCGATCGTCCGGAACCACACCGAGGTGTACGTCCCGAACTGGCTGCGCCTACCGGTGGCGGTACACGGGCTACTGCCCGCACTGTACCGTCGCCTGGCCGCCCGGTTCGGGTGAACCGGGCGCTCGGCGGTAGCGCGGGCCTCAGCCGCCGCGTACCGCCCGCAGCGACTGCCGCAGCGAGGACATCGTCGCCAGCACCGCAGTCGGCTCGTGCCCGCAGTGCGCCATGCAGTTCGCGCAGCGGGCGTCGCGACCCCGGCCGTAGCTGTTCCAGTCGGTGGAGTCCAGCAACTCCCGGTAGGTGGTGGTGTACCCGTCGGCCATCAGGTAACAGGGTCGCTGCCAGCCCAGCAGCGAGTACGACGGGATGGCCCATGCGGTGCAGGAAAAGTCCATCCGGCCTTCCAGGAAGTCCAGGAACAGCGGCGAGTGGTTGAGCCGCCAGCGGGCCCGCCGGCCACCCGCGAAGGCCTTGCGGAACAGCTCCCTGGTCTCCGTGACGCCCAGGAAGTGGTCCTGGTTCGGCGCCTTCTCGTAGGCGTACGCCGGGGAGATCATCATTTCGTCCACCCGCAGGTCGTCGTTGAGGTAGTCGAGCACCTCGATGACGGTCTGCGGGGTGTCGGTGTTGAAGAAGGTGGTGTTGGTGGTAACCCGGAAGCCACGCCGCTGGGCCTCCCGTACGGCCGCCACCGCGGCGTCGAAGACGCCGTCCTTGCACACCGCCGCGTCGTGCCGCTCGCGCAGGCCGTCGATGTGCACGGTGAAGGCGAAGTACGGCGACGGCCGGAACTTGTCGATCTTCTTGGGCAGCAGGACCGCGTTGGTGCAGAGGAAGACGTACTTCTTCCGGTGCACCAGTTCGGCAACCAGGGTGTCGATCTCGGGATGCATGAGGGGCTCACCGCCCGCGATGGAGATCATGGGCGCTCCGCACTCCTCCACGGCGGCCAGTGCCTGTTCCACCGGCATCCGGCGCTTCAGCAGGCTCGCCGGCTGTTGGATCTTGCCGCAGCCGGCGCACTTGAGGTTGCAGGCGAACAACGGCTCCAGCTCCAGTAGCAGCGGAAACCGTTTCCGGCCGCGCAGCTTCTGTTCGATCAGGTAACTGGCGATCCGCAGGCTCTGGCGCACGGGCATGCTCACGGCTGGCGTACCTCCTTGGGAAGGGTGAAGCTGACGTCTTCGACGGTTGTGGTGTGCTCGCTCACCTCCCGCGCACCGAGCGCGGTGAGTGCCGCGACGAGCTCGTCGACCAGGCCGGGCGGTGCCGATGCGCCGGCGGTCACCCCGACCGTTGTCGCGCCGGCCAGCCAGCGCAGGTCCACGCCGCCCACGTCGTCGACCAGGTGGGAACGCGCGTCGGCCCGCTCGGCGACCTCGACCAGCCGACGGGAGTTGGAGGAGTTGGTCGATCCGACCACCAGCACGACGTCGGCCCGCTCGGCGACCGCGGTGATCGCCCCCTGCCGGTTCGTGGTGGCGTAGCAGATGTCGTCGGAGCCGGGCCCGGTCAGCGCCGGGAAGCGCTGGCGCAGCGTGTCGACGATCCCCGCCGCCTCGTCCACCGCCAGCGTGGTCTGCACCAGGTAGGACACCCGGGACGGGTCGGTCACCTGCACCGTCTCGGCGGCGGCCGCGTCCGGCACCAGCCGGATCCGCTCGGGCGCCTCGCCGAGAGTGCCCTCGGTCTCCTCGTGGCCAGCGTGCCCGATCAGCAGCACCGTGTCGCCCCGGCCGGCGAACCGGCGGGCCTCGGCGTGCACCTTGGTCACCAGGGGGCAGGTGGCGTCGATCACCGGCAGGTGCCGGTCGGCGGCCTCCCGGCGCACCGCGGGAGCCACTCCGTGCGCGGAGAAGATGGTGAGCGAACCGTCGGGGACCTCGTCGAGTTCGTCCACGAAGACCGCGCCACGGGCCTGCAGGTCGGCCACGACCCGGGCGTTGTGCACGATCTGCTTACGGACGTAGATCGGCGGCCCGTGCCGTCGCAACGCCTGGTCCACCACCGCGATCGCCCGTTCCACCCCGGCGCAGAACGAGCGGGGCGAGGCCAGCAGGACCTGGTCGACGCTGCCTGCCGCCGCCGCCCACTCGGCCAGTGCCGCTGCCACCGCGGACAGCACCCGCAGGGCGGTGCGGATCCGGCGCAGCGTGGCCGGTCGGTACAGCGGTCCGGTTGCGGTGTCGGCGACCACCCGGACGCAGGCGGTCGGCCGGTCGCCGCATCCGCCCAGCAGCCACGCCGACTCCAGGTCGGCGACCAGCGCGCCGGTCCCGGCCAGCCGGGCCCTGGCCGCGCCATCGACCAGTCGGGTCGTGGTCAGCACCGGACCGAGGTGCACCCGCAGCCCGCGGCGGCGCAGCGCGGCGGCGAGCAGGGCGGCGGCCGGCATCGGCAGCACCTGCGGTCCTGGGCGTCCGGCGCGAGGGTCGGTGCGGACCTCGGTGGCCACCACGACGTCGCCTGGGGCCAGCCCGGGCACCAGCCCACCGCCGATACCGGCGACCGCGACCGGGGTCGTCCCGGTCGGCCGGGTGGCGGCGGCCGACCGGGCGCGGCGCGCTCCGGTGCCAGTAAGCCGCAGCGCCGGCCACCGTCCCGGGTCGAGGCCGGTCAGCCCTCGCCGCAGCGCCGTCGCCTCCAGCCGCATCGGCGCGTACAGGGTCCAGGCCAGACCGGCGGACGTTGCTGGCTCGGTCACGGCACCACCTCGGCGGTCAGGCCGCTCCGCGCGTTCAGGATCCGGCCAAGCGCGCTGATCGGAAAGACCAGCCGGTACATGCCGTAGTTGATGTAGAAGTCGCCGGGGAAGCCGGTCCCGGTGTAGTGCGGCTCGTCCCAGCCGCCGTCCGCGCGCTGGGTGTCGACCAGCCAGCGCACCCCGCACTGGGCCGGCTCGCCGGAGCCGTGCCCGGCGGCGTGCAGCGCGAGCAGCGCCCAGGCGGTCTGCGACGCGGTGGACTCGCCCCGCCCGATCCAGGACGGGTCCCGGTATGAGCGCAGGTCCTCGCCCCATCCGCCGTCCGGGTTCTGGTGCGCCAGCAGCCAGTCGACCGCCGCCCGGATCGCCGGGTGGCCGGGCTTGACCCCGGCAGCCACCAGGGCGGGCACCACCGCCCCGGTGCCGTAGACGTGGTTGGCGCCCCAGCGGCCGAACCAGGAACCGTCCGGCTCCTGGGCCCGCAGCAGCCACTGCACGCCGCGGCGTACCGGTGGCGTGCCGGCGAAGTTCTCCGCCGCGAGCGCCTCGACGATGTGCGCGGTCACGTCCGCGCTGGGCGGGTCGATGACCTCGCCGAAGTCGCAGAACGGCAGATCGCCGACGATTGCCCGGGTGTTGTCGGCGTCGAAGGCGCCCCAGCCGCCATCGCGGCACTGCATGCCGAGCAGCCAGCGGGTGCCCCGCAGCACGGCGGCCTCCGCCGATACGCCGGTGCGCCGCAACGCCATGATCACCTCGGCGGTGTCGTCGGTGTCGGCGTACCCGTCGTTGTGGAACTCGAAGGCCCAGCCGCCCACGGGGGTCGCCGGCCGGCGGACGGACCAGTCACCGCGCACCCGGATCTCCTCGTCGAGGAGCCACGTGCCGGCCCTGACCAGGGCGGGATGCCCGGCCGGCAGTCCGGCGTCCGACAGCGCGGTGACCGCGAGCGCGGTGTCCCACACCGGTGACTGGCACGCCTCCAGCCAGCGAACCGGGCCGTCCTCGGTCTGCTCGCGCACCGTGAACCGCTCCAGCCCCTCCAGCCCGGCGCGGAGCACGGGGTGGTCCAGCGGATAGCCGAGCAGGCGCAGCGCCATCAGCGAGTAGACCCATGGCGGCTGGATTCCGCCCCAGGAGCCGTCGGCCTCCTGGCGGGCCACGATCCACTCGGCGGCCCGGCGCAGCGCGTGTCGCCGTACCGGTCCCCGGGCGATCCGCTCGTAGCCGTTGGCGAGCCGGTCCAGCCGATGCAGCACCCCGGCCCGGGACCGCAGCCGCGGCGGTCGCGGTGCTGCTGCGGGGGTGCGCAGTTCGTCGATGGTGAAGCCGAGGCCCCGCACCGGGCGCAGCGCACGGACGATGGACAGTGGGACGATGGTCTGCCGGGCCCAGCACGCGAAGTCGTAGACGTTGAACGGCATCCAGTGCGGCAGCAGCACCAGCTCGGGCGGGACGGCCGGTAGCTGCGACCAGGGCCAGTGGCCGAACAGGGCCAGCCAGAACCGGGTGAACACCCGGCTCGCCGCCAGCCCGCCCCCGGCGCGGACGAACCGGGCCGCGGCCGCGAGATGCGGCGCGTCGGGGGTGTCTCCGGCCAACCGCAGGGCCAGGTACGCCTCGATGGTGGTGGAGAGGTCTCCCGGCCCGCCATGGAAGGTGGCCCACGAGCCGTCCGGGCGCTGCTGGGAGCGGATCCACCGGGCCGACTCGGCGGTCTGCTCGGCGGTCCGGATGCCCAGGAACTGCCGCAGCAGCAGGTCCTCGGCGTCCATGGTGACGTTCGTGGCCAGGTTCCCCTTCCACCAGCCGGCGTCGTCCTGCAGCCCGAGCAGGTGCTCCCGGGCCCGGCGCAGGGCCGCCCAGGCCGGGTCGGACGTCGTCCCGCCCGCCTGGGTCGTGGTGGTGGGCTTCGGCTTCGACGACAGCAGCTCGGTCATCAATGGTCCCGTCCGGTGGTGAAGGTGGCGATACAGGCGAACTCGTCGCGTACGTCGTCGGGAAGGTCGAGCGCGTCGAGTTCCGCCCGTGCCCGCTCCGTCTCCTGCGCTGCCCGCTGCGCGGTCCAGTCCCGGGCACCGGTCGCCTCGATCAGCGCGCTCACGCGGGCCACGTCCTCGTCGGTCAGTGGCTGCGGCGACCGGTACCGCTCGGCCAGGGCCCGGCCGGCGGCCTGACCGCTGGTCACCGCCCGTACGACCGGGATGCTCCGCTTGCGTGCCCGCAGGTCCGAGCCGACCGGCTTGCCGGTCCGTCGCGGGTCCCCCCAGACGCCCAGCAGGTCGTCGACGAGCTGGAAGGCCAGTCCGAGGTGGCGTCCGAAGCGGGACAGTCCGTCGATCAGGTTCGGTGGACCGCCGCAGAGAATCGCGCCCAGGGCACACGCGCCGGCCAGCAACGCGGCCGTCTTCTGCTCCGCCATCCGCAGGCACTCGTCGAGAGTGACGTCGTCGCGCCGCTCGAAGTCCAGGTCGGCCGCCTGACCGGCGACCAGGGCCCGGATGTCCAGCGCGAGCCGTCGGGCGGCCGGGCAACCCCCGGGGGTCTCGACGAGCGCCTCGTAGGCCAACCCGATCAGGGCGTCGCCGGCCAGGATGGCCGGGCCGACCCCGAACACGGTCCACGCGGTCGGCCGGTGGCGGCGCTCGGTGTCGCCGTCCATCAGGTCGTCGTGCAGCAGGGAGAAGTTGTGCGCCAGTTCCACGGCGGCGGCGGCAGGCACCCCGGCGGTCGGCTCGGCGCCGGTGGCCCGGGCCGACAGCAGCGCCAGCGCCGGACGTAGTCCCTTGCCGTGGCTGGCGGCGGGTGACCCGTCCGCGTCCCAGTAGCCGAGCTGGTAGCCCCCGACCAGGCGGTTGCCCGGATCCAGCCGGTCCAGTAGGGCACAGATCGCCGGCTTGACCAAGGTCTGGATCTGCTCCATGTCGCGGCTGCGTGCGACGGTCATGATGCGGCCTCCGAATGGTGTCGGGGCCGGGACAGGAGCTGACGGGCGACGACGTCGGCGGCGTCCTCGCCGCTGCGTACCGCGCCCTCCATCGTGTCCGGCCAGCCGGTGTCGGTCCATGCGCCGGCCAGTACCAGCCGCGGCAGGCGGGTGGCCGCACCCGGCCGGTACGCCCGGGTGCCGGGTGCCTGCCGGAAGGTGGCTCTGGGCTCCCGGGTCACGAACGCGTCGCGTACCTGGGTGTGTCGCGCGGCCGGGAACAGGTCGGCGAGCGCCTGGCGCTGCGCCGACACCAGCTCCGCCGTCGGCCGGTTGATCTCCGCGTCGGCGGCCGACAGCGACACCACCAGATGCTGCTCGCCGTTCCCGCCCGGCACCGACCGGTCGAAGATCCACTGTGCCGGGGACTCCACGGCGGCGGCCATGCCGAGGTCGGTGACCTTGGCGGCGTAGCGCAGGTGCACGTTGACGATGGGCGCCGCGCCCAGCCGGCGCCACTGCTCGGCGGTGGGCGCGGCGACAGGCGGCACCAGCGCCGCGGCGGCCTGGTGCGGCACGGACAGCACCACGCTGTCCGCGTCCAGTTCGGTGTCGTCCGCACCGATCCGGAAGCCGGTCGCCTCCGGGCGGATCCACCGCACCCGCGCCCTGGTGTGGACCCGGACGCCGAGCCGGCCGAGCAGCCGACGGGCGGGAACGCCGTGCAGGTCGGTCAGCGGGACGAGCGGCCGGCCGATGTCACCGGCGTCCGCGGCCTCCAGCAGCCCGGTTCGAAACACCCGAGCCGCCAGCGCCAGCGACGCGTGAGTGCTGGGCAGGTTCAGGGCCGCCACGGTGATCAGATCCCACAGCCGCTGGACCGCCCGGCGGCTCTGCCCGTGCGAGGCGAGCCAGTCGCCGAAGCTGCGCCCGTCGGTGGCGGGCAGGTCCGGGTCGACGTGCCGCAGCGCGGCGCTGGCCCGAACGGCGGCGAGCCGTTCCGCCGGGCTGAGCAGCCGGTACCCGGCCAGGGCCGGCAGCAGGTGCGCCGGGGCCGGCAGCCGGCCCCGGACCAGCACCTGCGGCCGGCGTCCCGGCAGCAGCACCGGCACCGTGAACCGCGGCTGCAGGTTGGTGTCGCCGGCCGTGCCGAGCCGGTCCAACAGCCGTCGGTAGGCGTGGTAGCAGCGCAGAAAGACGTGCTGGCCGGTGTCCACGCTGAGGCCGTCGCGGCGGAAGGAGTAGGTCGCGCCGCCCAGCTCCGGCCGGGCCTCCAGCAGCGTCACGGACAGGCCGAGATCGGCGAGCCGGATCGCCGCCGCGATCCCGGCCAGCCCGCCGCCGATCACGCACACCGTGCCGGAACCGCCCCCCGGCTGCGCGGCCGGCCCGGTCATGCGTCCCGGCCGACGAGGGCGCGCGCCGCCACCCATGCCTTCTCCCAGCCGGGCAACGAGACGCGACTGCGGGTGACCGCCAGCGGATCGGCCGCGATCCGGGTGAGCAGACGACGGTAGATGCCGGCCATCGCGGCGGTGCAGGCTGCGCTGCGCCGGTCCAGCATGGGCAGCAGTTGCAGCCCGACGTCGTACCAGCGCTCGGCCCGGGCGGCCTGGAAGCGCACCAGCTCCACCAGCCGCTCCGGTGGATCGGCGAAGCCGGCCCCGTCCAGGCGGAGGGTGCAGCCGAACCGGTCCAGGTCTTCGGCCGGCAGGTAGACGCGAGCGCCGACCCGGTCCTCGACCAGGTCGCGCAGGATGTTGGTCAGCTGCAGGGCCACGCCCAGCGCGTCGGCCAGCAGAGCAGCCCGGTCCGGCTGGCCGGTCCCGAACACGCCGAGGGAGAGCCGGCCGATCGATCCGGCCACGCAGCGGCAGTACCAGAGCAGGTCGTCGAAGGTGTCGTAGCGGTGGCCCGTCACGTCTGCGACGCAACCGTCGATGAGCTCGTCGAAGGCCGTCAGCGGGATTGGCATCCGCGTCGCGGCGTCGCCGAGCGCGGCGAGCACCGGGTCGCCACCGCTGTCCTCGGGAAGCCGGTGCAGGGCGGCCCGGGTCCGGGCCAACGCGTCCAGCTTCTCGTCGGGAGGCAGTGTGCCGTCCCCGATATCGTCGACGCGGCGGGCGGCGGCATAGATTGCCGACAGCGCCCGCCGTTTCGGCGCAGGCAGCAGCCGGATGCCGTACGCGAAGTTGGCCGCCTGGGCTCGGGTGATCAGCTCACAGTGCCGGTACGCGGCCTCGGTCCGGGTGGTCGTCGTGGTCATCCGGCACCCCGGACGGTGGCGGCCAGCCAGTTGCCGAGGATGCGCCGGCGGCGGGGCCGGACCGTGACCGCCAACGGGTCGTGGTCGGCGGCGGCCAGCGCGTCGAGCGTGGCCCGGCCGCCGGCCAGGTAGCCGCCGACCGCGCGCCGGCCCCAGCCGTGCAGCGCCGACACCAGCGGAGCCCCGGCGTCGAGCCAGGCGCGAGCCCGTTCCGCCTCGAATCCGATCAGCTCCCGCAGTTGGCGTCCGGCGCTGGGGCGGGCGAGGTCCGCCTCGGTAACCTCGAACCGCTCCAGGTCGGCCGCCGGCAGGTAGACCCGGCCACGGCGGTGGTCCTCGGCCACGTCCTGCAGGTGCTCGATGAGCTGCAGGGCGGTGCAGATCCGATCGGACAACGCGACGGCCGCCGGGGTGCCCTGCCCGAAGACGTGCAGGACCAGCTCGCCGACCGGATTGGCCGACAAGGTGCAGTAGCCGACGAGCTGCTCGAAGGTGGCGTAGCGGGTGACGTGCTGGTCGACCCGGTTCGCCTCGATCAGCCGGACGAGTGTGTCCAGCGGCAACCGGCACTCGGCCACGGTGGGTGCGAGGGCGCGCAGCACCGGGTGGTGCACGTCGGCGCCCGCGTAGAGGCTGCGAAGCTCGGCCTCGACATGGTCCAGGGCGGCGAGCCGGTCGTGCCCGCCGTCCAGCGGTTCGTCGCCGAGGTCGTCGACGTGGCGGGCGTAGCCGTACAGTGCGACGAGGTGACGACGGTACCGTGCCGGCAGCACCCGCATGGCGACCGGAAAGTTCTCCCGCGCCCGGGCCTGCTCCACCCGACGTATGTCAGGGGCGATGGCTGGTGGACCCATCCGTGGTTCTCTCCTTCGTTCCTCTGGGCGTGAACAGCGGAAGCTCGACCGGCGAGCTGGGTCAGCCCGCCCCAGACGCTCGCCCGTACCCGCCGCGCCGCAACCCGGCTGCCGGTGCCGGGCCACGACAACCGGCGCAGCGCGTCCGCGCAACTGCCGTGGGCGTCCAGGCCGTACTCGGCGGACAGATCGGCCCGGTCGCCGTGCGGCACCCCTGACAGCGGAACGTTGCACTGTCTGCCGCGATGCGGTGGATCCGACCGAGGGTGGTGCGGGCGGCGCCGTGGACGATGGAGCTACCTGGAACATCTGCAAAACGAGCATAACCAGGCTAATCACCCTCTACCGCTTGAAATCGCATTTATGCCTCACCCCGACCGGGCGGCGGTGTCGGCTGGCTGGTGGCCTCCGATCAGCCGTTCGGTACCCGGTCCAACTCCGCCGCCGTGGCCACGTCAACCGGATAGCTGCGCCGTGCGGCGATCATGATCAGGCCGTTGGCCGCCAACGGGACCAGCATGATCAGGAAGGCGTTGCGCAGGCCGACGCCGCTGGATCGTCCCGCCGCGCCGCCGAGCTGGTCGGCCAGCCAGCCGAAGGTGGCCGGGGCGGTCGCCTCGGCGGCGAGCCGCAGGACTGTCCGGAGGCTCTCCGCCCGCCCCCACAACCGGCCGGGGACGATGTCCAGCCGGGCAGCGTCCAGCGGCGGGTTGGACACCGCGAGCGCGCCAGCTCCGAGCGCGATCAGCGGAAGCGCCACCGCCACCGAGGTGAACCACACTCCGGGCACGAACAGGAGTGCGGCGGCGACGAAGCCGGCGGCCGGCACAACGACGCGGACGTTGGTGTGTCCGCGGGCCAGCGCACGGTCGGTGAGCCGGCCGGCGAGCACCGTGCCGGTCACGGCCACCACCCCGATGACCGGCACGAGGGCGCCGAGCGCCGTCTGCGAGATACCGAAGTGACGAACGGCGAAGACGACGATGAACGTGCGCATACCCGCGAAGAAGAAGTAGCCCATCGCCGAGGCCACGATCAGCAGTCGGTTCGTGGGGATCGAGAGCAGGTACCCGGCCGCGCGGGCCAGGGACTGTCCGCTCGGATCACCGGTCAGCACCCGATCGCTCGCCGGCACGACCCCACGGGCGGACACCGCCGCCCGTGCCCGGTCGGTCGGCTGCTGCCCGGAATCCGGTCGCGGTCCGGGCTCGGACGCGCTCCGGTTGGCGGGCAGCCAGCCGGCGCCAACCCGGGCGGGTTCGGGCAGCCGCCGCCACAGCGCCACCGACAGGCCCGCACTCGCCACCGCGAGTAGGAAGAACGCGTACCGCCAGGAGTACGCCGCCGCGATCTCGCCGCCGACCAGCAGACCGGTGCCAGCGCCGACGAGCTCGCCGGTGAGGATCCAGCCGAGCACCCCGGCGCGCTCGGCTGGTGGGACGAAGTCGCCGATCAGCGAGACCACCACGGGCCCGGCCGCGGCCAGGGCAGCGCCGAGCAGCAGCCTGGACAATAGCAGCCACTCGTAGCTGGGCGCGAGACCGCCGAGGACCATGGCGGCTGCCCAGAGCGCGGTGGTGATCACCAGCAGGCGCACCCGGTTGGTCCGGTCGGCGAGCACGCCCAGCGGCACGGAGGCGATGGCCCCGACCCCGGAGGACGCGGAGGCCAACAGGCCGAGCTGGGCGTGGTTGATATCGAGGTCCGCTTCCAACTGGTTCGCGGCCGCTCCGAGCGTGCCGGTGTCCGCACTGTTCAGCGCCAGCGCCGCACCCAGCAGCAACACGACGCGGGCGCGGCCCGGCCCGCCGAGCAGTCGAGCCGTCGCTCGCGCGACCACCCGCCCCGGCCCGCCGCGCAGGCGCCCGTCGTGGCTGCTCTCGGCCGGCCTCGCCATGATCGCCCGATCCGCTCCCGCCCAGCACCCGGTCAGTGCTCACTCCGACTCTGGCCGACCAGCGGGCCGCCCGCGCCGCAATCACCGAGTGGGGGGATGAGCGGCGTGGCTCGGTAACCCGAGAGAGGGAGTCGACTGGCCTGGCCGGTAACAGGCGGCACCGAATGCTGGCTGCCCTGGGAGGTGAGGCCCACCGCCTAACGGGGCACCAGGTCCTCGTACAGGGTGAAGAGGCGTGGGGGCGGGCCGCTCTCGGTGTTCCGGCGGTCGGACTCGGCGAGTGCGGACCAGCAGTCCGCGGCGAGCCGGCGGGCGGTCGTGCCCGGCCAGGGCTGGGGCAGCAGTTCGGGGGGCAGGAGGGGGTCGGGCTCCATCGCGTGGGTGAACGCCGCAGCGAGGCGGACGGTCATGGCGAGCCTCTCAGAACCGGCATGACCGCCAGGGCCGTCGACGCGGTCCGGGACAGCGGAGTCGAGCCGGGTCAGCGCATCCAGGAGGTGGCGTGCCAGGTGGGCGAGTTGCTGGTACCTGGCTGCGATGTCGGCTAGCGGCCATAGCGCGGCGGCCAGGGAGGGCGGGTCGCTCAGGTCGCCCATGCGGAGGTCGTTGCTGGTGAAGTAGGTCACCGACGCGGCGACCCCCAGGTGGCGGGCCTGGGGCTCGACGAGGTCGCCGATGGGGTTCGCGCTGACGTAGAGGCCGCCCTGGATCGGTGCCGCGCCGAGCCGCAGGAGGCTGTCGCGCAAGGCGTCGCGTGCAGTCCTGCTGGCCTCCGGCACGGCGAAGGCGAACAGCCGCCAGGTGCCGTCCCAGGGGGCGAGTCCGAGGTCCTGCCGGTAGGCGTGGCGGACGTACCCGACTTCCGGGACGACCATGCCGGTGGCGTCCGGGGCTGCGTGGAGCAGGGCCTTGCGGCCACGGCCCTCGTGGGTGAACAGGCCCTCGGCGACGAGGCGTTTGAGGCAGAGCCGGACCTGCTGGTCGGACATCCCGAGCACCCCGGCGACCGTGTAGAGCTGGCCGGCGTCGACGGTGCCGTCCGCACGGATCAGGGCGTGCACCAACATCCGGGTGGGAACGGGCGGTTGGGCCGCGTCCGCAGCCGGGGCGGGGCTGTTCATGGTGCCTCCTGCACACGTCGGGCGGAGTCGGCCGGGGTGACGGGCCGGTGCATGGTGGTGACGGCGCCGAAGCCCATGAGGCGGCGCAGCCATGGAGTTCGTTGGGTACGTACGGCGGTGTAGCCGTGCCGTTCGTACAGGGCGCGGGCGCGCGGGTTGACGTCGATGACGTCGAGCCGGACGTGGTGGCAGGCGGCGTCGGCCGCTACCGCCGCGACCTCCCGCAGCAGCAGGCCGCCGATCCCCGCCCCGCGCTGCCCGGCATCGACGGCGATGCCGTCCATCAGGAGTTCGCCGGGGGCGCCGCGACGTTCCATGAGTGCGAGCAGGGCGACCCGTGGCAGCCCGCGGACGGTTCCGTACGCGGACAGCACGTCCCGTGCGCCACCACCGATCAGAGCGTGTCCGCCGAGCCGGTAGCCCGCCACTCCGGCGACCTCTCCGCCCACGAGGGCGACGAGGCCCCGGTCGGCATGAACGTGGGCCGCGAGGAAGGCCCGCGCCCTGTCCGGCGGCCCGAGTGCGGCACCGAGCTTGCGCCCGAACGCCTCCCAGTACAGCTCCGCCACCCGCGCCTCGCTACCCGACGGAACCCCGCGCCGCAGCTCCACGCGTGCACCACCCGGCATCGGGCCTCCCGACTTGCCCATTGACCCGCCCTCGCTCCGCCGAAACCTTAGATCATCGCTCCTATCGTATCAGGTACGATAGGTTTGAAAGTGATAGTTTATTGAGGTGGATGAGACGCGGCAGGAAGAGAGGTGCGTGAGGTGGGCGACGTGACCGTCGTACGGCACAAGAGGTCCGACCGGCTGCTGGTGGCAGTAGGTTTCCCCCTGCTGGGCGCGCTGGCCGGATGGCTGGTGAAGCTGCTGGCCAACTGGGCTGCCTCGTGGCCCTGGGTTCCGTGGGAGGGGCCAGTCGACCTGATCAACAACGCCCCCGAGCCGTGGGTGACGGTCGTCAGCCTGCTGGTGGGACTGACGGCCGGGATCGTGATCGTCTTCCTGGCCGAACACGACTACGTGACCGTCACCATCGAGCACGATCGGGTGACGGTCGCCCGCGGCAACTCCACGCAGCGGGTGCCGAGGACCGCCGTGCACGGGGTGTTCGCCGACGCCAAGCGGCTGGTGGTGCTTGGCGCGCGAGGCGAGGAACTGGCCGTACAGAACAAGAGCGAGGGTGCCGACCTGCCCGGGAACCGGTTGCTCGCGGATGCGTTCCGGGCGCACGGGTATCCGTGGCTCCCTGGCGGCGACCCCTACGAGGGCGACTACAAGCGATGGGTCGAGGACATGCCGGGCCAGCCCGTCGGCAGTAACGCCCTCTTCAAAGCGCGGGAGCGGGCGCTGGAGAAGGACGACAAGAAGAACGTTGCGGAGTTGCGCGAGGAACTCGCCAAGCTCGGTGTCGTCGTACGCGACACGGACAAGAGGCAGTGGTGGCGTCGGGTCCAGTCGGGGGACGGGACGGCAGCGGCCTAGAAGATCGATTCCAGGGGATCGTCGGCCCGCACGCAGGAGTCGGCGGCCGAGAATTGAAGATCAAATTAGAAAAATCAAGATTTACGCGTTGACGCCTTAAGAAAATCAAGATACAAATGAATGGTAGGTGCGTCGCCGAGCGCAAGGGAGCCGAGGGTGGACTGGCAGGAACTGACGGACCTGACGCACGGACAGCCGTTCGTGGTCGAGCGGGTCCGCCTCGCCGGCAGCGGCGTCGTGGTCGAGGGTCAGTTCGAGCCGCCGCAGCTGGCTCAGCTCAGCATCGACGACCAGGTGTTCGTTGCCGCGTTCGTACGGTCCCACGGTTCGATCAAGGAGATGGAGCGGATCTTCGGGGTGAGCTACCCGACGATCAAGTCCCGGCTGAACCGGATCGCCGAGCACCTCGACTTCGTCGACACCGACCCGGCGCCCACCGGCGCCGACGTCGTCGACCGCCTGCGGCGGGGGGAGATCAGCGTCCAGGAGGCCCTGGCCGAGCTGGAGAGGTCCCGATGATCCCGCATCTGGTGACGGTGGGCCATCGCCGTCCCGACGGCCGCTGGCTGCGGCTGTACGTCCCGGTCCTGCCGGTACTGCTGGTGCTGTCACCGCTGCTGCTGCTCGTCGTGCTGGTCGGACTGGTCGCATGCCTCGCCACCCGGGTGAGCCCGGTGGGCGCGCTGCGCGGCACCGGGCAACTGCTGTGGGCGCTGCCCGGCACCCGGATCGAGGTTGAGCAGGGCCGAACGGCCGTGCTGGTAAGCGTCAGATGAGTCAGTGAGGGGAGCAGCAATGAACGAGCAGCGCCGCCAGATCCTGCAGATGCTTGCCGAGGGGAAGATCACCGCGGACGAGGCCGAGCGGCTGATCGACGCCCTCGAACGAGAACAGCCCGAGTCGCCGCCGGGAGCCACGCCCCGCCCGAAACCCCGACCCAAGTACCTGCGCGTGCTGGTGAACTCGGAGGACAACCTCGGCGGCGAGGGGCCAGGCCGGGTCAACATCCGGGTCCCGCTACAGCTGCTGCGTGCCGGGGTCCGGCTCACGAGCCTTATCCCTCCGCAGGCGCTCACCCAGGTCAACGCGGAGCTGAACAAATCAGGGGTGCCGATCGACCTCACCCAGCTCAAGCCGCAGCACATCGAGGAGCTCATCGAGCAACTCGACGACGTCACCGTCGACGTCGACCAGCCCGGGACCAAGGTCCAGGTGTTCTGCGAGTGACACCGCCACAGCGCCGGACGCCCGCCCGGACCACGGGGTCGGGCGGCCGTCCGGCCGTCTCTGTCGGGCGCGGACTCGCTCCGGGCAGCGCGAGCCACGACACGACCCGTCACGCTAAGGTTCTGATCCATGTTGTCCGAGGTCGCCAAGACCCGCCCGATTGAGCTTGCCTACACCCTGACGCGTGACGATCTGCGCGACAGTGTCGCCGCTCAGCAGCGCCGCCTGTGGGGTCGTTGGCTGGTTCCCCTGCTCGGGGTCGCCGCACTGGGCGCCGCCATATCGGGATTCGTCTCCGCCGAGGTCTGGGAACTGTCAGCGGGTGCCGCCGCGATTGCGGTGGCCATCGGGCTGCTGGTGGCGGCCGTCATCGCAGGGATCGCCCTCCTGCTGATCCGCCTTCTCACCGCAGCGATCTATCGCTGGCAGGCTCGACTCCTCGTACGCGGGAACCCCTGGCTGTCCCAGCCCGTCCGCGCCACGGCGACCGACACCGGCGTACATCTCCGCACCAGCACCGGGGACGCCACGACCGCCTGGTCGCACTATCCCTACTACATCGAGACCAACCGGTCGTTCGTCCTGCTGGCGTCGAAGGGCATCGGCGCAGTGTCAGTGGTGCTGCCGAAACGCGGGCTGGTCGAGGCCGACCCGGCGCAACTGCGCGCGATGCTCGCCACCCACGCCCGCGAACGTCCCCGGTGACACGTGTAGTGGTACCGGCACGGTGCCGCCCGGCCACTTCATGACCCACCTGGCCAGCTGAGACGGCCGGCACCGAGGGGGAACCCCGCCGGGCGGCAGAGCGTCCGGCGGGGCACCATCCCGGCTCGCCCGGGACTCACCGTCGCGGCGACGGCCTCAGGAACTCGCCACCCATGTACGGCCAGAGCGCCTCGGGCAGCCGGACCTGCCCGTCGGGGGTCTGACCGTGCTCGATCAGAGCCGCCCAGACCCGGGGGGTCGCCAACGCCGAGCCGTTCAGGGTGCAGGCGAATCGTGGCCGGCTGTTGTCGGCCCGGTACCGGATGTTGCTGCGCCGCGCCTGGAAGTCGGTGAAGTCGCCGACCGAGGAGACCTCGAGCCACTTGTCGACGCCCGGCGAGTAGACCTCCAGGTCGAAGATCCGGGCCGACGAGAACGTCAGATCGCCGGTGCACAGATCCACCACCCGGTAGGGCAGCTCCAGGGCGAGCAGGGTCTTCTCGGCGTCCGCGAGGAGGGCGGCGAACTCGTCGGCCACCTCCTCCGGGCGGCAGATCCGGACGAGTTCCACCTTGTGGAACTCGTGCAGGCGCTGCATCCCCCGGGTGTCCTTGCCCGCGCTGCCGGCCTCCCGCCGGAAGCAGGCGGTGTGCGTCATGTACCGCAGCGGGAGCTGGGCCTCGTCGAGCAGTTCGTCGCGGTGCAGCCCGGTCAGCGGCACCTCGCCCGTCGGCACCGCCCACAGGTCATCGACCGTCGAGTACGCGTCGTCCTGGAACTTCGGCAGGTGACCGGTGCCCACCATCGTGGCGGTGCGGACGAAGTGCGGTACGACGGTTTCCTCGTAGGTGTCCCGGTTGAGGTCGAGACCGAGCTGTACCAGGGCCCGGAGCAGGCGTGCCCCGTCACCGCGCAGCACCGAGAAGCCGGAGCCGCTCAGCTTGGCCGCCCGCTCCGGCTCGAAGATGCCCAGGTCGCTGGCCACGTCCCAGTGGGCCCGGGCACCCGGGACGGGCTTGGCTTCCGGTCCGCCGTACCGAAGGACGACATTGTGGCTCTCGTCGTTGCCGACCGGGGCCTCCGGAGCGGGCAGGTTGGGCAGCACCAGCAGCAGTTGCCGCTCATGCTGCTCCGCCTCACGGAACCGGACCTCGGCGTCCGCGACGTCCCGCTTCAGGGTGATCAGCTCTTGGCGGATCTTCTCCGCCTCGTCGCCACCCCGGGCTATGATCCTGCCGGACTCCTTGGAACGACGGTTCATCTCCTCGCGCAGGCCGTCGAGTTCCAGCCGTACGGCGCGGCGGCGTTCCACCGCATCCCGGGCAGACAGTACGAGGGACTTCTCGACCCCCTTGGTCGCCAGCCGGTCGGCTACCGCTTCCGTGTCTGTCAGCAACTGCGCGAGGTCAAGCACCGCTTGTCCGTCTCTTCCCAGTAGTTCGATCAGGTGGTCCGAAGTACGGAGCATAACGTCTCGGCCAGGCCGGATGGTCTGGCTGTCCGCCACGGCCCGTCGGCCGATCCGCAACGTCCCGGAGATCCGCACGTCGCCCCGGTCCGGGACGAAGCGGTGCGTCCGGACGTCCAGCGTCGTGTCGAGGGCGCGACCGTACTGCACGGCGGCCCCCCGGGGAGACGACGGCGGGACCGGCGAGCCCCTTGAGCAGGCCCTCGACCTCGATCTCGTCACCCCTGTACACCGCGCGGCTACGCCAGTGGCCCACCTCGCGGCGGCGGGACGTCAACCCGTAGGGCCCGGCGGTGGATAGCATCCGGGCCATGACGTTCTGGGTGCACTACGTTGTTCCTTCCGGCGCGGCCGGCAACGGAATGCCTCGGCCCATAACGGACGAAGTCATAGGTTTCGCACAGACGGTCGACGTCGACTCGGGTGATCGAACCGTCGAGTTCGCCATCCTCGCGGTCGGTAACGGATTCCAGATCGCTACGGATATCGACTGCACCGCACTGCTGCGCGGACATGCCGAAGAGATCGCCGCCGCTCGGGCTGTGGACGCGTGGGTGCTCGGTTTCGCCCGCCGGGCTGTCCGGATACACGAGTTGCTGTTGCTCAGGTGGCACGAGGTCAGTTCGGAGTCCCACCGGTCGTCGATCGATTCGCTGGAACGATGGCTGACAGCTCATGACCCGACAGGAGACTATTGGGCGTCGCTTGGCCGGGGGGCCAGATTGCCGACGGCGCAACCACAGTCTTGACACCCGACGCGACGACGACGAGAGGCGGCCGGACGCCGCCGCCGACGTCACCCACGCCCTGGGACCACCACGACCTGCTACCCGGCGCGGGCTGGGACACCGTCCTATCTGGAGTCCGAGCCCGCACCGGGGTCCACCCACCCTCGTCCATCACATCATCGAATCCCCGCCCGCTGACCGGTCGGGGCCGGTCAGCCGTTCTGGCTGACCGGAGCGCGGCCCACCACGTAGTTGGTGCCAACCTCGACGCTGTTGGGGATCTCGCGGCTGGTGTGTGAGTCGCAGTTGACGATGTTCCAGTGCAGGTGAGGGCCGGTCACGTTGCCGGTCGCTCCGGAAGTTCCGATCCGCTGCCCCTGCGCTACCCGGTCACCGGTATTGATGATCGTGGCGCTCAGGTGTGCGTACTGTGAGCATCGGTTGTTGCCGTGGTCGACGAGTGCCATGATCCCGCCGCCGGTCGCCCAGCCCTCGAAGCGGATGGTGCCCGCAGCGGACGCGAGGATCGGTACGCCGACCGGCATGCCGAAGTCGATGGCGTGCCGGTTGTAGGCATCGTTGTGGGAGAAGCTGCTGCCCGCCGCCTGGGTGATCGTGTAGGCACGTCCGGCGGGGAACGGCAGCTTGAACTGGGCGGAGCTGCTCCCGCAGAGTGGGACGACGGGACCGTTCGAGCCGGTCTCCAGGAACCCGTCGGTGAGCCACCCGCCGCTCGAGAGCCGGTTCCAGATGTTGGTGACACCGGCAAAGCCCTGGACGGCGTCCCCTCGAACGTGACAGGTGATGGTGACGACGCTGCCGTTGGGCACACTGCCGATCACCGCCCCGCTCAACGCCGGGGCGTTACGGATATTGAGCGGGAGCCCGCTGGGCACATGCACCCTGACCTGGGCGGCGGCATGTGCCGGTACAGCGGACAGGGCTATGGCCAGACAGGTAACCATGGCGGCGACCAGGGTCTGCGTTATGCGGCGCAGGGAACTCACCTCCGACTGGCCTGCCGAGGCAGGCAATCGACCATCATCGACAGTAGGGATGCTAGCCGCAGTTGCGCCGCTGCCATACACATCAATGGCGAAGAACCGGCCGCAACCACGGCCCGGTCCGGTAGGTGCCGTCGTCACACCGTACGAGCATCTGGAACGCGGGCGAACAGGGTCCCGCGGAGGCTGCCTGTGGCGGTGCGGACGGCGACGGCGGCCCAGGCGGTGAGCAGACCGGCGTAGAAGATGACGGCGGCGGTGCGGAACATCGTCGAGCCGGTGTGCAGGGCGAGGCCCGAGGTGCCGGTGACGCAGGTGCCGACGGGGAAGGTGAACGACCACCAGGTCAGCGAGAACGGCAGGTGATCGCGGGCGGTCTTGATGGTGATGGCGGCGGCCAGGCCGGCCCAGAGCAGGGCGAAACCCCAGACGGGTATGCCGTAGACGACGCCGAACGCCTGCAGGGCGTGGGCGTACGGTCCGGGCAGGGCCTGAGCGGCGACGCCGCCGAGCAGGTTCGCCGCGGTGATCGACTGGCCGAGCGGCCCGAGCACGATCCACAGGGTCGGCACCATCCGCGCCGGTCCGATCTTGTGCAGGATGAGCCGGTTCCAGATCAGCGTGATCACGATGAGCGAGGCGATCAGACTGAGCCCGAACATGGCGTAGCAGGCCAGCACCAGGGTCATCCGAGCTTGCCCGGCGGGGGCGTAGGGCACGAGCAGAGCGCCGACCGAGGCCGACACCATCGGTGGCACCACGGGCATCAGCCATCCGCCGAACGCGCTGCGCTGGTCGACGCCTTCGTGGCGGGTGAACTGTAGGTAGGGCACCGCCGCGGCGGTGACCAGCCCGGTGATGGTGCCGGCGAACCACAGCACCCAGCCGATGCCGACCGCGGCGTTCAGGCCGATGACGTCGCGGCCCAGCAGCAGGGTGCCGGCGCCGACGGTGAGCATCGCCATCGGCGGGGCGCCGTAGAAGTGGGCCATGACCGGGTCGGCGTGGTGACCGCGAGCAGCCCGAGGGTGGCGCAGCCAGTGCGCCACCGTGGCGACGGTCAACCCGAGCAGCAGCAGCGCGGCGAGCGCCCAGACGACGGTGGCGAACAGCCGTAGGCCGGGGAGCCGCAGGGGCAGTGACGCCGCGGCCGTGGCCACGATGCCGGTACCCATGATCGACGCGTACCAGTTCGGTGTGAGGTTCGCCAGCACGTCGCGGGGATGGTCCAGGCTGCGCAGCAGTCCGAAGCGGGCGAACGGGTGCGGTCGTGGACGCCGCGGGGCGTTGTCGGCCTCGGCCGGTCTGGGCAACGTCGAAGTGGTCATGTCACCACGATCGTGCTGGCCAGGCCCGGCCGGTAGCGGGGTTGATGTTGTGAACCCACAAGCAAAGCTTGTGGGCGGGTACAATCTGGGTCTGTGGTGTTGAGTGCGCGGATGCCGGACCTGATGGCGTTGGAGGTGCTGCTCGCGGTGGCCCGCACCGGGAGTTTGAGCGCGGCCGGCCGGGAGATCGGGTTGACCCAGCAGGCGGTGTCCGCTCGGATGGCCGCGTTGGAGGCGCAGACCGGGGTGCGGCTGGCCGTCCGCACGACCCGCGGTGCCGATCTGACCCCGGCCGGGGTCGTCGTCGCGCAGTGGGCCGACCGCCTGGTCAGGGTCGCCCAGGAGGTCGATGCCGGTCTCGCGTCGTTACGCGAGGACACCCGCAGCCGGATCCGGGTCAGCGCCAGCCTGACGGTGGCCGAGCAGTTGCTGCCGAGTTGGCTGGTCAGCCTGCGGGCCGACACTCATCGTCGCGGCCAGACGCCGGTGCAGGTGGTGCTTGAGGCCACCAACAGCGACCACGTCATCGAGCAGGTCCGTTCCGGTTGCGCCGATCTGGGTTTCGTCGAGGGGCCGGGCGTGCCCAGGGGGTTGGGTAGCCGGATCGTCGCGCATGACGAGTTGGTGCTGGTGGTGCCGCCGGATCATCGCTGGGCCCGGCGGGCGTCCAGGATCGAGGCTGACGAGCTGTGTGAGACCCCGCTCGTCACGCGGGAGGTCGGTTCCGGCACGCGGGAGTCCCTGGCCACCGCGCTACGGCAGGTGCTCGGCGGAACCAGGCGACAGGCGCCGCCTGCGCTGGAGTTGTCGACCACAGCCGCGGTGCGCGCGGCGGTTCTGGCCGGGGCCGGCCCGGCGGTGATCAGCCGCCTCGCCGTCGGCGACGACCTGCGGTCGGGCCGGCTGCGGCAAGTCGCGCTGGCGGGGCTCGACCTGCACCGGGAACTGCGGGCCGTCTGGACGGGCGGCCGTACACCGCCCGCCGGCGCCGTGCGCACCCTGCTGACCCACATCGGGGCCCTCGCCGCACACGACTGAGCCCCGCGATGCCGCCGTGCTCCGGAATGCCGAACGCCCCCGGCGCCGTCACGGCGGCCGGGGGCGTTCGGCGGGTCGGTTCAGACGATGACCTTGTACATGTTCCAGCCGGAGCCGAGCTTGACCCGGCCGCTCCAGCCCTTGTTGCCGTTGCTGAGGTACATGGCCCCGGTGCTGTCGATGCCGAGCAGGCCGCCGTGGCCGTCGCCGTCGAAGTCACCGATCAGTGTGGCGCGGGGCCGTTGTCGACGAACCGGAACACCGTGGTCAGGGGCGCGTCGCCGAGTTCTTCGAGGATCAGGCCCCGTTGGCTGGAGTGCTGGAGATAGGCGGACCGGTTGCTGATGGCGTAGGTCGGTTTGTCACCGTCCTGTCCACGGGGCTCGATCGAGAACTGCTGTCTCGGATCTGCCGGCGAGCACGGCGCCGCCACGATGGCGAGGGGGCCACTGCCCGCCGCCTGGACCTGCCAGCAGTGCCTGGTTCCGTCGGCGTCCGGCTCGGCGGTGCGGACCAGGTGGGTGCCGGATGCCTGCGGCACGAACACGAACAGGCTGCGGCCGTCGTCGCCGTCGACCTCGGCGAGACGACCGTCGTCGAGCAGGGACACCGCTGACTCCCATGCCGACGACCGTACGACGGCGAACTGGCGCTGTCCGAGCCGCAGCGGATCGGCGCTCGCGGAAGTCACCGGCGCGCTCGGGGTGATGTCCGTCGGCGCGGCCTCTGGCGGGTCGGCGGGCGAACTCGGGTCCGTGCCCGCCGGCTGCATGTCCGGGGAGTGCGTGGGCGGACTCGGGGTCGGGCCTGTCGGCCTGACGTCCGGGGAGTGCGCGGGGGCGCTCCCGGTCGGACCGGGCGGCCCGACGGGCAGAGTGGCGTGTGGTGCCCTGGTGAGGTGGGCCGCGGCGGCACCCACCCCCAGCATGCCCAGCAGGCTGACACCGAGCGCGGCAGTCGCGATCTGCCGGCGCCGCCGAAGCGTGTCGCCGCGCCGACGGACCTCGGAGACGGCGGCGAGCCGACTGACCTGCCGGGCATGCTGGGCCAACTCCCGCAGAGCCTCCTCGAGAGTGTGGTGGTCAGGCCTCATAGCTCCTCCCGCCCGTTGTCTGATGCCCGGCTCCGGTCAGGTGGGCGGCCAGGGCCCGGCGTCCGCGGGCAAGCCATGTCTTGACGGTGTTCGGGTTCGCGCGGGCCTCCGTGGCGATCTCGGCCACGCTGAGGCCGACCAGATGGTGCAGCACGACGACCCGGCGCTGCTCGGCGGGGATGCGCCGTAGCGCGTCGATGAGCGCGACGTGATCGACAGAGATCGCGTCGACGTGTTGCTCGACCGCCTCACGGCGGTGGGCCCGCAGGCGGTTGATCGCCTTGCGCCACGCGCTCACCGCGACCCGGTAGGCGACCTTGCGTACCCAGGCCTCCGGGCTGTCGTACTCCCGCACGGCGCTCCACCGGTCCCAGGCCCTGGCGTAGGCCTCGGCCACCGCGTCCTCGGCCTCGGTGCGATTGCCGATCATCGCGTACACCTGCCCCAGCACCCGCTGGGCCGACGAGGTGTAGAAGGCGTCGAACTCCTCGGCGTCACGCATTGATCAAGCTCTCCACCCGCCCGGTCGCATCCGTTCCCGCCTCACCTGCCGGGCAGCCGCCGCCGGCCCGGTCGGATCGGGTCGGCGCTGCCCGTCGGGCCCCGACCGGGCCGTACGGTCACCGGGCGGCAGGCGCGGGCCCGTTGTCGATGAACCGGAAGCTGCTCGTCGGCGGCGCGTCGCCCAACTCCTCCAGGATCAGGCCGGACCGCGACGAATGCCGCAGGTACGCCCCGCCAATGCTGATCAGGTAGGACTGCGTGCCACCGGTGTTCGTGGCGAGGATCTCGAACTGCTGGCGGGCGTCCTCCGCCTTGCAGGCGGCGGCCCGGACGATCAGCGGCTGCTGGTTGCCCGGGTTGTGCGCCCGCCAGCAGAGTGGCCCGGTGCTGGTCCTGGCGTACGCCTTGATCAGGAACTTCTGCCCGCCCAGCGGGGTCGGCACGAAGAGCTGCCGGCCGCTGTCGTCGTCGACCTCGGCCAGCCGGCCGGCGTCGGTCAGCGACAACCCCGACTCGAACGAGCCGACCCGTACCATCGTGACCTGACGCTTGCCCGTCAGCACCGGCGGGGTGGAACTCTTCGCCGCCGCCGGCTGCGACCCGAAGTCGGCCACCGAAGCGCTGGACGCCGGGGTCGCCGCGCCCGGCTCCGACGTGGCCGCCGACCCGCTCACCGCAACGGGCGAAGTGCCCGCCCCGCACGCCCCCAGAGCACCGGTCAGTACCACCAGCCCAGCACGGGCTAGCCACTGGTTGATCGACATGTCCCACTCCTTCGGTCGATTGTCCGGCCGGCCGGGATGGCCGCCTCGCTCATCCGTCGCGGTAGCCGTGACCGGCGAGCGATTCACTCTCGGGACGCCTGGACCGGAGGTGTGGTTTCAGATCTCGGCCGGGATTCTCGAAACGGTCGGCACGGTCGTCGCCGGCGGCCCGACCCGCTCACGGCACCGGCCGCCGTCCCGTCGCCGCCGGGGAATGGCTGAAATCATGGCAGAACGGTCCGGTGATCCCGGGCGCAGCGGCCGGTCCCGCCGGTCCGCCAACTCCCGTCAGCGGTGCAGAAGCGTGTGGCCGACGGTGTACGCCCCGAGGTCCGTGCCGGTCCACCGACCGACCGGCCGCAGAGCGGTGGCCGCCGATCCGGCGGCGGGCCGGCGTGCGCCGTAGTGGAGGTCCAGTTCGACCACCAGCCCGCTGTCGCCGTCGCGGCTGGTTCCGGTGAGCATGTCGAGCGGGCCGGTGCCGTCGAGATTGAGGATCGCGGTCGACTCGCCGAAATAGTCGTACGCCGCCACCGGGCCGAGACTGGTCACCCGCATGAGCCGCCACGACGGAGCCTGCGTCAGCATGACCGAGCCGGCGCCCGTCAGCCCCTGGGCGGTGCCGGGGAGGAGCAGTACCGCCCCCGCGTCCACCACTGCGCCCACGTCGTACTGCATCGCCCCGGTGAGCACGTCGGCGCGCCCGTCGCCGGTCACGTCCCCGGTCGACAGGCCGCCGCCGAAGTGCGAGTGCGGCGAGTCGCCCTCGACGTGGACCAGCGGATCGCCGGGGACTCCCGGGGTCTGCATGCTGACCGTCCTCGACCGCGCGAGGTCCAGCCCGGCGGGGCTGCCCGGAACGTAGACGATGTAGCCCACCCAGCTACGGGGGGCACCCGCGACCAGATCGCCGTCCCCGTCCCCGTCGATGTCGGCGATGGACAGTTCGTCGCCCAGGGCGCCGATGCCCAGGCCGGCACCGGTGAAGGAGGTCACCGCGGTGGTCGTGACCCCGCCGGGACCGCCCGGCAGCAGCATGACGAGACCGCCCTCGATCGGGCCGCCGGACTCGCCCTCCTCCGGCGCGCTGACGGCGAGGTCGTCGTACCCGTCGCCGGTCATGTCGCCGATGGCGACCGCGGAGCCGAACATGTCAGTCGACTCGGCCTCACTCGGAACGTCGGGGGTGTCCTGGGTGAGCAGTTGGGCGCCGACGGTCGTGAGCCCCGTCGGGCTGCCGTACAGAACGGTGACCGAGCCCGCTGACGCCGCCCCGTTGACCGTCTCACCCGGGGAGCCGACGGCGAGGTCGTCCCGGCCGTCGCCGTTGACGTCCCCGGTGGCGAGCGCGGCCCCGAACCTGTCGTACCCGGCCATGTCGCCCGGTACGCCGTCGGTGTCCTGGGTGAGGTGCTGCGGCTGGTCGAGGCGGAGGCCCGTGGCACCCCCGTAGAAGATCCAGACACCACCGCCGAAGGCGACGCCGGAGGGAGCCACCTCACCGCGGTTGCCGACCACGAGGTCGGCGTAACCGTCGCCGTTGAAGTCGCCGGACGTCAACGTGTCGCCGAAGTTGGGCCGGGTGGGGGACGTGACCGGTGCGGAGATGTAGTCACGCTGCGGCAGGCCGGAGTAGGTGACGACGACCCCGTAACCGCCCCGGTACAGGTAGCCCCCCACGACCATCTCGTCCTTGCCGTCGCGGTCGAGGTCGAGAGACGAGGCCGCGGCGGTGACCGCGAGTTTCGTGGCGACCTTGCCCGAGGTGCCGACGCGCTGGACGACGATTCCGGCGCTGTCCCGGGTGACCTTGGCCGGGCGGGGCTTCGGCGGCGCTCCGGCGGCCGCCGTGGACAGCAGGCCCACGAGCGCCGCGACGCAGGCGGAAACCGTGCACCAGCGCACCCGAATGCCCATGATCTTCTCCCCGTGGTCGCCCAGCCGGGAACATGATGCCAGGACCGTCAACCCGGCGGGTCCCTTCCGGAGGACGATGGGACAGCATCACATCGAGGCGGTGCCCGCGGCTGCGCCTGCGCCCGGCAGCGTGGTGACAGCGGTTCGGGGATCCACTAGCCTCATCTCCCCCGACCACCCCTGACGAGGGAACTGCGTGAAGATCCGGTCGGGACGACCTCGCCGTCAGTGACGGTGGCGCGACGCCGGACCGCGACGGCCCGTTCCGGGGTTCGGTGACGGTGCTGTCGGGCACCGAGGACGGTCTCACCAGGAACGGTGCGGTGGAGCTTCGTCAGGTGGTGCCCCGCTGGCAGGGCCTGGTGGAGGAGGAGTTCGGCACCCAGTTGGTGATCGGTGACTTCACCGGCGACGGCTACGACGACCTCGTTGTGAGCGGGTTCCGGCGCGGGACGACCGAATCCGACCGGCACGGCATCGTGACGCTCTTTCCCGGATCGGTGGGCGGGCCGAGCGTCGCCGGTGTCACGAAGATCGAGGGCCAGCGGGACACCCCCGGTCACACCCTTCAGGTCGACGTGATGGTGCTGTCGGACCTGGACCAGGACGGGCGTGCGGACCTCGTCCTCGGGGTTCCCCGGACATCGGGTGGCCTGGTCATCTATCTCCGTGGGGCAAGCTCCGGGCTCACCTGGGCTGGGCACCGGGTGATCGACCAGGAAACCCCGGGGGTTCCCGGTGAAGTGGACGACGACCCGACCGGCGGCCTCTTCGGCTACTCGCTCGCGACCGGCGACGCCACCGGCGACGGCATACCGGACCTGCTGGTCGGCGCGATGACGATGACCGTGGGAACGGTGCAGGACGCCGGTTCGGTGACGCTGATTCCCGGCACGCCGGCGGGACCGACCGGGGCCGGCTCGTTCGTCTACACCCAGAACGCCGTGGGATCGATCCGCAGGGCCGGTGCCGGCGTGATGAACGATCGCCCGGAACCCAACGACTACCTCGGGTCGTCCGTGGCGATTCTCGACCTGGACGGGACCGGTCCGCTGGAGATGTTCGCCGAGTCGAAGTACGAGGACATGTGGCAGCAGGCCCCCGGTGAGCCGTACGGGCTCATCACGACCCTGCGGCTCGACGGCCCCAGGAACCTGCGCGGCACGCCGCAGGCGCACTGGCTTCGCCTGGTGGCGGTGCGGCAGCAGCGGCCGGCGGACTTCCCGGATCCCGATGTCCGGATCGTGCACTTCGGCTACCGCCTGCTGGGGGGTTGAGCGGCCCGGCGGCCAGATCCGGTCAGTTTTCCGAGGAACCGAGCTGTCGTGCCTCGGCGATGGCCGCCTCGACGGACTGGCGGGCGACAGCGGTGCGCTGGACGACCAGCGTCAGGACCTGCCTGATGCTCTCCAGCGTCGACAGCATCGGGCCAGGTTGCCCGCCCTGGAGCACCAGGGTGGCGAGCTGCCGGGTCTCGCCGAGCTGACCGATGGTCCTGGTCGTGGTGTCGCGGACACCGTCGACGCTGCTCCGAACGGGGGTGAGCCCGGCGATGGTCTCCTGCGGGGTGGCCTGGTGGGGGACCGCCGCCGTGGTCTTCGTCGCTTCGCCCAGGGACGTGGCCAGCCCGTTCAGGGTGCCCTGGATCTCCGAGACCGCGGCCTGCACCCGGGTCATGCCGGCCGCGACGGCGGCGAAGCCGGCACCGGCGGCGCGCAGGGCCACCTCCTGCGCCTGCTTGTGGGCGGCGGCGGCCAGCCCCTGTGCGCGTTCGACGCCGGTGGTCAGCGCCCGCAGCTCACCGGTGATCTTCTCGACGTGCGACACGGGCGGGCTTCTCTCGATCGGGGGCGGCGAAGAGGTCGAACGTTGACGGTACCGATCAGCCGCCGCCCCCGCTGTCCACCGGGGGCTCCCGGAGTGGGCATCCGCCGCCGCATCCGTCACCACCGTGGCGTGGCTGCGAGCCTTCGTATCCGGGTGGAAGCGTCACGGCAACCCCACCCGGGTGCTGTGATAAGCGTCACGGTGCAGGTTTAGGACGCCTTTCGTATTCCCGCTCCTCTCGATTTGTGCCGAATGGGAATCCCAAGACGTTTGGCCCGGTCGCTCGACGTGCCGCGTTGTCCCTGCTGAACGCGCGGTCCAGGGCGTCGGCACGGCGGCCGAAAGGTGCCCGGGCGAGGGGAGTGGGGCGGAGGCCCGCAGGCGCGGGGCCGGCTGCGCCGGCCTGTCGGAGCGGTGCCGGGCCCACCGGAAGGTCTGGTCGATGCGCTGCTCAAGCCCGCGTTAAGAGCGCGTTAGGTATTGGTTGCCGCTAATGTTGCGTCAATATCACGACACTGCGGTGGCGTCCGGTGTGCACCCTCGTCCTCCTTTACAGCTACCGGTGGTCTACTTACAGTTGTCCGCGTCGCCTTTCGGTTGACGGTGAGTGACGGTGCGAGCTTCAGTGACGGTGGGGATCGAGGGCGATTCCCGCAAAACCGGTGGCGCCTGCCTGTCGATTAAGTAATTTTCTGGCAATGGCGTCAGGCGCGCCGCTCCGGTTCTGATATCTCGATATCCAGTTAATGCAGTTACGGGGGCCAGTGTGACGGACAAGTCTGCCTTATCGCCGAACCGGGGTTCGGAGTTGGTCGAGTGGGTCTCGCCGGTCCTGGACCGGCTGCCCGTCTCGCAGTCGGTCGAGCGGGTCGCGCTGGACCTGCTGGTCGCCTCGGACTCCCCACGGGTGGAGGGCGAGAATCCGGACTACGTGCGCGTACTCGTGGAGTCGGAGACGAGGTTCCCGCCGATCCTGGTACACCGGCCGACCCTGCGGGTCGTCGACGGGATGCACCGGGTGCGCGCGGCGGTGTCACGGGGCGACACGCACATCGACGTCCAGTTCTTCGAGGGCGACGCGAAGGAGGCCTTCGTCCTCGCGGTGGAACTCAACATCGCGCACGGGCTGCCGCTCTCGCTGGCCGACCGGACGGCCGCCGCCTACCGCATCATCGCCTCCCACCCGCAGTGGTCGGACCGGGTCATCGCCGCCACCACCGGGCTCGCGGCGAAGACGGTGGGGTCCATCCGGCGTCGTGCAACCGGGGAAAGCACGCAGTTGCACACGCGCCTCGGCCGGGACGGCCGGGTCCGGCCCCTGGACAGCGCCGAGGGCCGGCGGCGGGCGAGCGAGCTGATCGCGAAGCAGCCGGACGCGTCGCTGCGTACCATCGCCCGGGCGGCGGGCATCTCCCCGACCACCGTCCGCGACGTACGCCGCAGGATGAGCCGCGGCGACGATCCGGTGCCGCCCCCGCGGCGGAGCCCGAAGCGGCAACCGGCGGACGGCACGGAGGCGCGGGACGTCACCGCGACCACGGTCCGGAGCCGACGCGACCGCAACGCGATCTCGGCGAGCCTCCGCAACGACCCGTCCCTCCGCTTCAACGAGAAGGGCCGGCTCCTGCTCCGGATGCTCGCGGCGCTGAACATCAGCGGAGAGCAGTGGAACGAGCTGATCGACACGATCCCTCCGCACTCCATGCTTCTCGTCCACGGAGCGGCCGACGCCTGCGCGGAGACGTGGCGGGAGTTCGCGGAACACATCGAGCGCAGGATCCGTACCACCGGGCCGGCGGCGCGGGCGACCACGACGCAGGTCTCGTCGTCGGCCACCCGGCTCCCGTAGCCCCGGTCGTGGTCCTTCGGCCGGACCGGCGGCTCGCCCCGGTCCGGTGACAGCCGGCCGGATGCCGGCCGCCCCGACCCGCCCGGTCAGCCGGCGCGTCGGCGCGTCGGCGTCCCGACGGCGGAGAAGCACGCCCGTCGACCATCCGCCCCACGAGGGCGGGGAATTCAGGAGAGATGCCGAGATGAATCGAGAGTGCGAGATACCCGGGATCCTGGACGCGGTGTGCGTCGGGGCGGGTTGCCGGTCGCGCGAGGGCGCCGGCCGGCCGGCGGGGCTGGCCGAGGCGGGCTCCCGGCTGTGCCCGTCGTGCCTGGCGAACGCCGAGCGGGACCTGCGCCTGCTCCCCGCCCTGTACGACGACTGCGGGCAGGCGCTGGGCGGCGGATCCGGCGTGCAGCACGAGCGCACCTCCGGCGGCGGGACGGTGCCGTCGATGCCGTTCAACCCGGTCGTCGCCGAGGCCCGGGCGACCATCGTCGGGGTGCTCGGATCGTGGGCCGGACTGGTCGTCACCGAGCGCCGGGTCGACCCACCGTCCCGGTCGGCCACCCCGCTGGCCCGGTTCCTCCTGCGACACCTCCGCTGGGTGGCGGCGCACCCGGCGGCGGCCGAGTTCAGCGAGGAGGTGGCGCAGCTCGTCCGCTCGGCGCGCCGAGCGGCGTACCCGGCACAGCTACGTCAGGTGCGGCTCGGGTCCTGCGTGGAGGTCGGCTGCACCGGCCAGCTCGTGGCCCACCTGCGCCCGCACGAGCCGTCACCGGCGGAGATCCGGTGTCGGGAGGACCCCCGGCACCGGTGGGCCGACCACCAGTGGCTGGAGCTCCACCGGCGGATGCGCCGGCCCGTCGCGGGAGACGCCGCCCCCGGCGCGGCGGCCACCGCCGTCCCGGGGGCGCGCTGGTTCACGGCCGCGGACATCGCCCGGCTCTGGCGGGTCCCGTCCGGCACGGTCTACCGGCTCGCCAGCGAGGAGCGGTGGGGCCGCCGCAGCCGGGCGGGCCGGACCACGTACCTAGCGGCCGACGTGACCAGGACGTTCGACCGGCGTGCCCGGCGAAGTGCGGACCGGACGGCACGGTAACGCCGGTGTGCATTGATTGATTGGACGTCTCTTGACGTCCGACGGTGAACCGAAGAAGCTGTATCCCAGCATCCGCCGCATTGGCCGTTGACCCGACGGAGAGTCGAGGATCCGCCAATTACCCGCACCCCGGGCGGCGTGGCCGAATTCGACGAATCACGGCGATGCGAAATCCGGTTTCCGGATATCTGATCCTCAACCGCGCCGGCCAAATGGGGCCCGGCAATTCCTGTCCGAGGATCTGACTGTCGATGAAGGAGAATCGATGGATGCTGCGGTCATTGTGGTGGGGGCCGGCCCGGCCGGCCTGATGCTCGCCGGGGAGCTGCGACTCGGCGGCGTGCCGGTGGTCGTCCTCGACCGGCTGGACCGACCGACCGGTGAGTCCCGGGGCCTGGGCTTCACCGCCCGGACGATGGAGGTGTTCGACCAGCGCGGCCTGCTGCCCCGGTTCGGGCCGATCGAGACGAGCCCGGTGGGCCACTTCGGCGGGCTGCCGGTGGACTTCAGCGTGCTCGACGGCGCGCACTTCGGCGCCAAGGGAGTGCCACAGGCGCGCACCGAGGCCGTGCTCACCGAGTGGGCCGTCGAGCTGGGTGCCGACATCCGGCGCGGCTGGGAGTTCGTCGGGTTCACCGAGCACGACGGGGGCGTCGAGGTGCAGGTGCGGACCCCGGCCGGACCGACGGCCCTGCGCGCGCAGTACCTGGTGGGCTGCGACGGCGGCCGGAGCACCGTCCGGAAGGCGGCCCGGTTCGACTTCCCCGGCACCGCGGCGACCATGGAGATGTTCCTCGCCGACGTGCAGGGCTGCGACCTGCGACCGCGCCCGATCGGGGAGTCCTTCCCGGGCGGCATGGTGATGGCCGGCCCGCTGGGCGACGGCGTGGACCGCATCATCGTCTGCGAGCGGGGCACCCCGCCGGCCCGGCGGACGACGCCGCCGAGCTTCGCCGAGGTCGCCGACGCCTGGCAGCGGCTGACCGGGGAGAGCATCCACCACGGCACCGGCCTGTGGGTCAGCGCCTTTGGTGACGCCACCCGGCAGGTCACGCAGTACCGCCGGGGCCGGGTGCTGATCGCCGGCGACGCCGCCCACATCCACCTGCCCGCCGGCGGGCAGGGGCTCAACGTCAGCGTCCAGGACTCGGTGAACCTCGGGTGGAAGCTGGCCGCCGTGGTCCGCGGCTCCGCCCCGCCGGAGCTGCTCGACACCTACCACGCCGAGCGCCACCCGGTCGGTGCGCGGCTGCTGATGAACACCCGGGCCCAGGGGCTGCTCTTCCTGCGCGGGGAGGAGATGCAGCCGCTGCGCGACGTGCTGACCGAGCTGATCGCGTACGACAGCGTGAGCCGGCACCTGGCGGGCATGGTGAGCGGCCTCGCCATCCAGTACGCGTTCGGCGAGGGCGACCATCCCCTGCTCGGCCGGCGGATGCCCCACCAGGAGCTGGTCGGCGAGGCCGGCAAGACCAGCACCACGGAGCTGCTGCACCCGGCCCGGGGCGTGCTGCTCGACCTCGCCGACGACGCGGAGCTGCGGGCCGCCGCGGCCGGCTGGGCGGACCGGGTGCAGATCGTGACCGCCGTGCCGCACGACGCCGACGCCCGCAGCCCCCTGAGCGGCACCGCGGCCGTCCTGATCCGGCCGGACGGGCACGTCGCCTGGACGGCGGGCGAACACTCCGGCCCGGGAGAGCTGCCCGCGGCGCTGGACCGATGGTTCGGCCCCGCCTGACCAGCCGCCACCGCAGGAAGGAAGAGGCATGTACAGCACCCTGATCGTGGCCCGCATGGCGCCGGAGTCGGCGTCTGCGGTCGGCCGGCTCTTCGAGGAGTTCGACAAGACCGACCTGCCGCACCGCATGGGCACCCGGCGGCGCGAACTCTTCGCGTACCGGGGACTGTATTTCCATCTCCAGGACTTCGATTCGGAAACCGGCGGCGAAGCCGTGGAGCAGGCGAAGTCGGACCCGTTGTTCGTCGCGATCAGTGAGGATCTCAAGCCGTTCATCGGAGCCTATGACCCGGCGACCTGGCGCTCGCCGAAGGACGCCATGGCGACTCGCTTCTACCACTGGAGGGAAAACACGTGAGACCTCGGGTAGTGATCACCGGTATCGGGGTTCTTGCACCGGGTGGGATCGGCGTCAAGGAATTCTGGGCCCTCCTGGGCGACGGCCGGACGGCAACCCGGCGGATCTCGCTCTTCGACCCCGCGCAGTTCCGCTCCCAGATCGCTGCGGAGATCGACTTCGACCCGTACCTGAGCGGGCTGACGCCTCAGGAGGTGCGGCGGATGGACCGGGCGGCGCAGCTCGCGCTGGTCGCCGCCCGCGAGGCGGTCGCGGACAGCGGGCTCGGCGTGGCGGAGCTGAACCCGCACCGGGTGGGGGTGACCGTCGGCAGCGCGGTCGGTGCCACGATGGGGCTCGACCAGGAGTACCGGGTGGTGAGCGACGGCGGTCGGCTGGACCTGGTCGACCACGAGTACGCCCCGCCGCACCTCTACAACCACTTCGTGCCCAGCTCGTTCGCGGCCGAGGTGGCGTGGGCGGTGGGCGCGGAGGGGCCGACCACCGTGGTCTCCACCGGCTGCACCTCCGGGCTCGACTCCGTCGGTCACGCCTGCGAGCTGATCCGGGAGGGCGCCGCCGACGTGATGATCGCCGGTGCCACGGACGCCCCGATCTCCCCCATCACCCTCGCCTGCTTCGACGCGATCAAGGCGACCAGCCCGCGCAACGACGACGCCGAGCACGCGTCGCGCCCCTTCGACGCCACCCGCAACGGCTTCGTGCTCGGCGAGGGCTCGGCCATCTTCGTGCTGGAGGAGTACCAGCACGCCCGCCGGCGCAGGGCGCACATCTACGCGGAGATCGCCGGCTTCGCGTCCCGGTGCAACGCGTTCCACATGACCGGCCTGCGCCCCGACGGGCGGGAGATGGCCGAGGCGATCCGGGCTGCGCTGGCCGAGGCCCGGGTCAACCCCGGCGACATCGACTACGTCAACGCGCACGGCTCCGGCACCAAGCAGAACGACCGGCACGAGACGGCCGCGTTCAAGCTGAGCCTGGGCCACCACGCGTACCGGACCCCGGTGAGTTCGATCAAGTCGATGATCGGCCACTCGCTGGGCGCCGTCGGCTCGATCGAGATCGCGGCCTCCGCGCTGGCGATCGAGACCGGGGTCGTCCCGCCCACCGCCAACCTGCACGAACCCGACCCCGAGTGCGACCTCGACTACGTGCCCCGCGTCGCCCGGTCGCAGCGCACCGACACCGTGCTGACCGTCGGCAGCGGCTTCGGCGGGTTCCAGAGCGCGATGGTGCTGACCCGGCCCGGCCGGAGCCGGAGGTGACCGCCCGGGCGGTGGTGACCGGGATCGGCGTCACCGCGCCGAACGGGCTCGGGACCGCCGCGTACTGGGCGGCCACCCTGCGCGGCGAGAGCGCCATCCGCCCGGTCTCCCGCTTCACCCCCGACCGGTACCCGGCCCGGCTGGCGGGGGAGATCCGCGGGTTCTCCGCCGCGGAACACCTGCCCGGCCGGCTGCTGCCGCAGACCGACCGGATGACCCAGCTGGCGCTGGTCGCCACCGACTGGGCGCTGGCCGACGCCGGGGTTCGCGCGGGCGACCTGCCCGAGTACGACATGGGCGTGGTGACCGCCAGCTCGTCGGGCGGCTTCGAGTTCGGGCAGGGCGAGCTGCGCAACCTGTGGAGCCAGGGCAGCCAGTATGTCAGCGCGTACCAGTCGTTCGCGTGGTTCTACGCGGTGAACACGGGCCAGATCTCCATCCGCAACGGGATGCGTGGGCCGTGCGGCGCGCTGGTCAGCGACCAGGCGGGCGGGTTGGACGCGGTGGCTCAGGCGCGCCGGCACGTCCGACAGGGCACCCGGTTGATGATCACCGGCGGGGTCGACGCCTCGATCTGTCCGTGGGGCTGGGTGGCCCAGCTCGCCAGCCGGCGACTGAGCACGAGCGAGCAGCCGGACCGCGCGTACCTGCCGTTCGACGCCGGGGCCTGCGGGCACGTGCCGGCCGAGGGCGGTGCGCTGCTCGTCGTGGAGGACGCCGACTCGGCCCGCGACCGGGGGGCGGCCACCGTCTACGGCGAGATCGCCGGGTACGGCACCACCTTCGACCCGCACCCGGACAGCGGCCGGGAGCCGGGGATGCGGCGGGCGATCGAGCTGGCGCTGGCCGACGCCGGGCTGGCTCCCGACGACGTCGACGTCGTGTTCGCCGACGCGGCCGGCGTGCCGGAGCAGGACCGGATCGAGGCCGCCGCGATCGCGGCGGTGTTCGGGCCGCTCGGGGTGCCGGTGACGGCCCCCAAGACGATGACCGGCCGGCTCTGCTCCGGGGCGGGCGCGCTGGACGTCGTGACCGCGTTGCTCGCCGTCCGGGACAGCGTGGTCCCACCCACCGTGCACGTCACGCCCGCCGCGGAGCACGGCCTCGACCTGGTGACCGAACGCCCCCGGCGGCTGCCGGTCCGGGCCGCACTGGTGCTGGCCCGCGGCTACGGCGGCTTCAACTCCGCGGTGGTCGTTCGCAGTCCGCATCCGCAGTAGCACCCGTTCAGAGAGGACGACCCGATGGCCGACGAGTTCACGATCGAAGACCTGCGGCGCATCCTGCGCGCCGCGGCCGGTGCCGACGAGGGCACCCACCTAACCACCGACATCCACGACGCCGCGTTCGACGAGCTGGGGTACGACTCGCTCGCCCTGCTCGAGACCGGCAGCCGGATCGAGCGGGAGTACGGCATCTCGCTCGACGACAGCACCGTCATCGAGGCACGTACCCCGCGGGTCCTGCTCGCCGCCGTCAACGCCCGGCTGTCGATCGAGAAGCGGCTGGTCAAGTGACCGCCCGGGAGGAGGAGTCGGCGCAGCGCCGCGGACGGGTGGCGCTGGTGACCGGCGCGACCAGCGGCATCGGCCTCGCGGTCACCGAGCAGTTGGCCGCCGCCGGGCACCAGGTGTTCATCTGCGCCCGGAACGCGGACAAGGTCGCGTCCACCGCCAAGGAACTGCGCCAGCGGGGCTTCGACGTCGACGGGACGGCCTGCGACGTCCGGTCCGGCGCCGAGATCGAGGACTTCGTCGGCACCGCCGTCAGCCGCTACGGGACGGTCGGGATCCTGGTGAACAACGCCGGCCGCAGCGGCGGCGGGGTGACCGCCGACATCGCCGACGACCTCTGGATGGACGTGATCAACACGAACCTGAACAGCGTCTTCCTCATGTCCCGCGCGGTGCTCAACACCGGCCGCATGCGGGACGGCGGGTGGGGCCGCATCATCAACATCGCCTCGACCGCCGGGAAGCAGGGCGTCGTGCTGGGTGCCCCGTACTCGGCGTCCAAGCACGGCGTCGTCGGGTTCACCAAGGCGCTCGGCAACGAGTTGGCACCCACCGGCATCACCGTCAACGCGGTCTGTCCCGGCTACGTCGAGACGCCGATGGCCCAGCGGGTCCGGCAGGGCTACGCGGGCGCCTGGAACGTCTCCGAGGACGACGTCATGAAGCGGTTCCAGGCCAAGATCCCGCTGGGCCGCTACTCGACCCCCGAGGAGGTCGCCGGCATGGTCGGCTACCTGGCCTCGGAGACCGCCGCTTCGATCACCGCCCAGGCCATCAACGTCTGCGGTGGCCTGGGCAACTTCTGACGGGCCGGGCGCCGTCCCGCACCGCCGCGACCGAGGAGAACGAGCATGCCTGAACAGCACCAGAGGACGGTCGAGCACGAGATCGAGATTGCGGTCCCCGCCGCCGTGGCGTACCGGCTGATCGTCGACGTGGAGAACTGGCCCCGGCTCTTCCCGCCGACCGTGCACGTCGACCACGTCGAGCGGTCCGACCGGGAGGAACGGATCCGGATCTGGGCCACGGCGAACGGCGAGCCGAAGAGTTGGACCTCGCGCCGTCGGTTGGACCCCGACAACCTGCGGGTCGACTTCCGCCAGGAGGTGTCGACGCCGCCGGTGGGCGCGATGGGCGGCGCCTGGCTGATCGAGCCGGTCGGCGGGGACCGGTGCCGGGTCCGGCTGCTGCACGACTACCGGGCCGTCGACGACGACCCCGAGAAGCTGGCCTGGATCGACCGGGCGGTCGACCGGAACAGCACGGCCGAGCTCGCCGCGCTGAAGGCGAACGCGGAGCTGGTCGAGGACGGCACCGGACGGCTGCTCGTCTTCGACGACACCGTCCGGATCGACGCGCCGGCCAAGGCGGTCTACGACTTCGTCAACGAGGCCGACCGCTGGTCGGACCGGCTGCCGCACGTCGCCCGGGTGTCGTTGCGTGAGGACACCCCCGGTCTCCAACTGCTGGAGATGGAGACCCTGACGAAGGACGGGTCCACCCACACCACCACCTCGGTGCGGGTGTGCTTCCCGCACGAGCGGATCGTCTACAAGCAGATCCAGGTGCCCGCCCTGATGACCCTGCACACCGGGCACTGGCTGTTCGAGAGCGTGCCGGGCGGCGTGGCCGTCACCTCCCGGCACACCGTCGTGATCAACGAGGCGAACATCGCCCGGGTGCTCGGCCCGGAGGCGGGGGTCGCGGAGGCCCGGAGCTTCGTGCGCAACGCGTTGAGCACGAACAGCCTGGCCACCCTGCGGCACGCCAAGGAGCACGCCGAGCGCGATGGCTGAGCCGGCGGCGGGCGGTGGCCCCTGGGGCGGGCGCGCCCCGGACCGGGACCGGCGGGACGCCGACGTGATCGTGGTCGGCGCCGGGCCGGTGGGCCTGCTGCTCGCCGGGGAGCTGCGGCTCGGCGGGGCGCGGGTGGTCGTCCTGGAACGGCTCGGGGCGCCCACCGGCGAGTCGCGGGCGACGCACCTGAACGCCCGGACCATGGAGGTGCTGGACCAGCGCGGGCTGCTCGGCCGGCTGGGCCCGGTCGAGTGCGACCGGACGAGCCACTTCGGAGGCGTCCCGGTGGACCTCGGCCACCTGCCCAGCCGGCATGCCGGGCTCTGGCGGGTCCGGCAGCCACTCGTCGAGTCGGTGCTGGAGGAGTGGGCCAGGGAACTCGGCGCCGAGGTCCGGCGCGGGCACGAGCTGCGCGACATGACCGTCACCCGGTCCGCCGTGCTGGCCGAGGTGGACGGCCCGTCCGGGCCGCTCCGGCTGCGGGCGGACTATCTGGTCGGCTGCGACGGCGAGGAGAGCACGGTCCGCCGGCTGGCCGGCTTCGAGCTGGCCGGTTCGGCCGCCGACCGGCTGCTCTACCGGGCGGACCTGGCGGGCGTCGACCTCGGCGAGCGGCGGCTGCGCCGCTACCCGCAGGGGCTGGCCACCGCGGCGCGCCGGGACGACGGCACCACCCGGATCATGGTGCACGAGTTCGGCCGCCCGCCGGCACGTGTCGGGCGACGCCCCTCCTTCGACGAGGTGGCGGCGGTCTGGCGCCGGGTCACCGGCGAGGACGTCGCCGGGGGCCGGCCGGTGTGGCTCGACTCGTTCGACGACGCGAGTCGCCAGGTCACCCGGTACCGCCGGGGCCGGGTGCTGCTCGCGGGCGACGCCGCGCACGTGCAGATGCCGGTCGGCGGCCAGGCCATCAACCTGGGGCTCCAGGACGCCGCCAACCTCGGCTGGAAGCTCGCCGCCCAGGTGCGGGGGTGGGCCTCCCCGGGGCTGCTGGACAGCTACCACGACGAGCGGCACCCGGTCGGCGCCCGCACGCTCAGGGACGTCCGGGCCCAGTCGCTGCTGCTCTTCGGCGGTCCCGAGGTGGACGCGATGCGCGGGGTGCTGACCGAGCTGCTGGGCACCCCCGACGCGCGGCGGCACCTGGCCGCCGCGATCAGCGGCCTCGACGTGCGGTACCCGATCGGCCGGCAGCCCCACCCGCTGGTCGGCCACCGGATCTCGCACTGTGTGCTGCTCACCGCCGGTGGCTGGTCGAGCACGACGGCGCTGCTCCAGCCGGCGCGCGGCGTGCTCGTCTGCGTCGCGGCCGGCCGGCGGCAGGCCGACCGGCTCCGGGACGCGGCGGCGGGCTGGGCCGGCCGGGTACGGGTGCTGACCGCCCGGACCGACCGCAGCAGCACGCTGCACGAGGAGCGGGCGGTCCTGCTCCGCCCGGACGGGCACGTGGCCTGGAGCGCGGCCGGCGGTGGCCGGCTCCTGGTCGCCCTGCACCGCTGGTTCGGCGCGCCCGGGACCGGGCCGCTGCCGGTGGACTGACGCCAAGACCCATTCGAGATCGACCAACTGGAGGAAGACAGTGCAGAAGCTGGCCGGCAAGACGGCTCTGGTGACCGGCGCGAGCCGGGGGATCGGTCGCGGCATCGCCGAGCGCCTCGGGCGGGACGGCGCTCTGGTGGCCGTGCACTACCAGAGCAACCAGGACGCGGCGGAGCAGGTGGTGGCGGCCATCGGGGCGACGGGCGGCCGGGCCTTCCCGGTCCGCGCCGAGCTGGGCGTGCCCGGCGACGTGGACACCCTTTTCGAGGGCCTACAGGCGGGGCTCAAGGAGCACACGGGCGGCAGCACGCTGGACATCGTGGTGAACAACGCCGGCATCATGGGCGGGACCGCGCCCGAGGAGATCACCCCCGAGCAGGTCAACCGCCTGCTGGCGGTGAACGCCACGGCGCCGCTGTTCATCGTCCAGCGGGCGCTGCCGCTCCTGCCGGAGGGGGGCCGGGTCATCAACGTCTCGTCGGCGCTGACCCGGATGGCGCTGCCACAGGAGCTGGCGTACGCGATGTCCAAGGCCGCGCTGGAGATGCTCGGCCTGCACCTGGGTCGCCACCTGGCGCCCCGCGGCATCACCGTCAACACCGTCGCGCCCGGCATCACGGACAACGGCAGCGAGATGCTCCAGGTCCCCGAGGTGCGCGAGGCGATGGCGAAGACGAACGCGTTCGGCCGAATGGGCGAGCCGGCGGACATCGCCGACGCGGTGGCCTTCCTGGCCTCCGCGGACGGCCGCTGGCTCACCGGCTGCGTGCTGGACGTCAGCGGCGGAACCCTCCTCATGTAAGGGCGACGATGCCTTGACCACAACATAGGTTGAGGTCATAGCGTCGGTGTTGCCGCCGGTACTCCACACCGCGGCTGGCCTGCATCGACGCTGAGAGGACAATCATGTCGACCGAACCGATCCGCCTCGCCCTGATCATCGGCAGCACCCGGGAGGGGCGATTCGGCCCGACTGTCGCCCGATGGTTCCTCAACCAGGCGAAGCAGCGGGACGACTTCGAGGTCGACGTCGTCGACCTCGCCGAGCACGACCTGCCCACCGTGATCACCACCCAGCCGACCCCCGAGGGAGGGAAGGCCCTGGGCGAGGTCATGCCCCGCATCGAGGCCGCGGACGCCTTCGTGATCGTCACGCCCGAGTACAACCACAGCTTCCCGGCGTCGCTGAAGAACGCCATCGACTGGCACTCCACCCAGTGGCACGCCAAGCCTGTGGGCTTCGTCTCGTACGGCGGGCTCTCCGGGGGCCTGCGGGCCGTCGAGGCGCTCCGCCTGGTCTTCGCCGAGCTGCACGCGGCCACCGTCCGGGCGACGGTCAGCTTCCACGGCGCGTGGGAGCAGTTCGGCCCGGACGGTGAGCCGATCGATCCCGAGGGCTGCAACACGGCCGCCAAGTACATGCTCGACCAGCTCGGCTGGTGGGCCACGACGCTGCGCGAGGGGCGTGAGCGTCGACCGTACGTTTCGTGATCCGGCGGGCGGGCGCCGGACCTGATCCCAGAAACGGAAACCTGATGAGAATTCTGTTCGCGATCTTTCCGGCTGCCGCCCACCTCTACCCGATCACCCCGTTGGCCTGGGCGTTGCAGGCCGCGGGGCACGAGGTCAGGGTCGCGACCTCGCCGAACATCGCCGGCACCATCGAGGCCGCCGGCCTGACCGCGGTGCCGGCCGGGGGGCCGGTCCAACTGGCCAGCGAGGAGGAGGAACGGCTGGAGCGCCCGACGGACGTGCTGGTGCTCGACCACTCGCACGAGACGGCCTGGCGGACCGTCGCCCGTTACCTCACCGGCCTGTTCATCCGCACCTTCCCCGATCCCGAGCCCGGGGCCGACCACGCGTCCATGGCCGACGACCTGGTCGCCTTCGCCCGTGGCTGGCAGCCCGACCTGGTCGTCTGGGACACGTTGAACCCGGTCGGGATGGTGGCGGCGAAGGCCTCCGGGGCGGCGCACGCCCGACTGCTCTGGGGGCTGGACAACGTGGCCTGGCTCAGCCGGAAGTTCCGCGAGCAGCCGGGCGGCCAGCTCTACGATGACCCGCTGGTGTGCTGGCTGGAGCCGTTGCTGAACAAGTACGGGTGCGCGTTCGACGAGGAGGCGATCACCGGCCAGTGGACCCTCGACCTGGTGCCGTCCCGGATGCGGCTCCCCCTGGACCTGCGGTACGTCCCGGTCCGCCGGGTGGCGTACTCGGGAGCCAGCACGGTGCCCGACTGGCTGCGCGAGCCGCCCGGCAGGCCCCGGGTCTGCCTGACCCTGGGGGTCAGCTCGCGGACGGTCTACAACAAGTACCGGGGCTTCCCGATCGCGGAGCTCTTCGACCATATCGCGGACCTCGACATCGAACTGGTGGCGACGCTCAACCGGTCCCAGCTCGCCGAGGTCCGCAAGGTGCCGGACAACGTGCGGACCGTCGACTACGTGCCGCTGCGGCTGCTCCTGCCGACCTGCTCGGCGATCGTGCACCACGGCGGTGGCGGCACCACCGCCGCCGCCGTGGAGCAGCGGGTGCCCCACCTCATCATCCCCGTCCCGAAGTGGGACGAGGAGAACACCGCCCGACACGTGGTCTCCCGGGGCGCCGGGCTGGCGATGGACGGGCAGGACTTCTCCGTCGCCGAGTTCCGCCGGAACCTGCTGCGTCTGCTGGACGAGCCGTCCTTCCAGCGCGGCGCCGACGCCCTGTACGAGGACATGCTCGCCACGCCCAGCCCGGTCGAGACCGTGCCGGTGCTGGAGCGGCTGACGGCGCAGGCGCAGCAGGCCCGCGCTGCCGCGGCACGGTGACCGCGGCACCCGCCTCGGCCACCGACACCGACCAGGCACGGCATCCCTGGGGGCTGCTCCTGGTGCTCTCCGGGAACATGCTGCTGGACGCCCTGGAGGTCGCCGTCCTGATCGTGGCGCTGCCGACGATCGCCGCGGACCTGGCTCTCCCGCTGGTGCAGGCCCAGTGGCTGGTCAGCGGCTTCGCCCTCGGCTTCGGCGGCTCGCTGCTGTTCGGCCGGCGGATCGTCGACCTGCTCGGCCGGCGACGGGCGTACCTGCTCGCGATGGCCGGCTTCGCCCTCGCCTCGGCGGTGGCGGGGCTGGCCTCGGCGGTCGTCGCCCTGGTCGCCGCCCGGCTGGTCAAGGGCTTCTGTGCCGCGCTGACCGCCACCACGGGGCTGGCGATGATCAGCACGGCCTTCCCGGCCGGGCGGGCCCGGGACCGGGCGCTGTCGGTGTACACCCTGCTCGGGGCGAGCGGCTTCTCCGTGGGCCTGGTGCTGTCGGGACTGCTCACCTCGGTGAGCTGGCGGTGGACCCTGCTCTTCCCGGCGCCCGTCGCGCTCGGGCTCCTGCTGGCCGCCCGCCGGCACGTGCCCCGCGACCCGCCCCGGCCGACGGGAGGCGGGGCACACCTGGCCGCGAGCGCGCCCGTGTTCCTCGCCGGAGCGGTGCTGCTCGCGTACGGGCTGGTGAGCGGGCCGGTGCGGGGCTGGACCGACCCGTGGGCGGCGGGCGCGTTGCTGCTGGGCGGGGCCCTGCTGATCCTGTTCCGGTACGTCGGGGGAGCCACCGTCGCGCCCCTGCTGCGCGCCCACCGCTCGCTGGCGCAGGCCGCGATCGGCGCGGGCGCCCTCAACGGCTCCTACTGGGGGCTGCTGCTGGTGCTCACCCTGCACCTACAGGCCGTCCGGGGCGGCACGCCGCTGGGCACGGCGGTGGCGCTGCTGCCGGCGAGCGTGCCGCTCGCGTTGTCCGCCCCCTGGGCGGGCCGGGTCGTGCGCCGGATCGGAGCCGCCCGGCTGGTGGCGCTGGGCGCGGCGCTGCCGCTGCTCGGTTACCTGCTCGCCCTCCGGCTGGATCCGGCGTCCGGCTACCTGACGGCCGTCCTGCCGACACTGCTGCTGGTGTCGCTCGGGTTCGTCCTCAGCTTCGCGGCCCTGCACGTGCGGGCCACCGAGGGGGTGCCCGTCGCCCTGCGGGAGCGGGCCACCGCCACGTACCAGACCGCAGTGCAGCTCACCGGCGCGCTGACGGTCGCCCTGGTGGCGGGACTGCTGGTCGCCGCAGGCGGCGCACCGACACCGTCGCCGGCCCTCACCGCCGGCGGCTACCAGCCCGCTCTGCTCGTCATCGCCGCAGTCGGCGCGATCGGCTTCCTCGTCGCGCTGGCCGGCCTGCCCCCGGGTGGCCGGCGGGCCTGATCCGAGGAGGAGGATCCCGTTGCGGGTCTTGTTCGTGACCTTTCCCGCCACCGCGCACCTCTTCCCGATCGTGCCGCTGGCCTGGGCCCTCCAGGCCGCCGGCCACGAGGTGCGGGTGGCCAGCCACAGTGGCGTGGTCGAGCCTGACATGACGGCGACGATCGCCGCCACCGGGCTGACCCCCGTCCCGCTCGGGCCCGGGACCGAGCTGGCCGCGTTGGCCAGGGTCAACGCCGCCGCCGACCAGACGAACCGGCCGACCCTGGCGCTCGATCCCGCCGCCGGCGGCGACTGGGAGCGCACCAGGTCGTACGTGATCGGCCTGTTGTCGCTGTACTACCCGCCGGTGGCCGCGGACAGCGGTGAGCGGTGGGCGATGGCCGACGAGCTGGTGGCCTTCGCCCGCTCCTGGGGCCCCGACCTGGTCCTGTGGGACCCGCTCTGCCCGCCGGCCCCGATCGCCGCCCGGGCCTGCGGGGCCGCACACGCCCGGGTGCTCTGGGGCCTGGACAACCTGGCCTGGATGCGGGAGATGGCGCTGCGGCGGCCCGAAGGCGCCGACCGGGACCCGCTGGTCGAGTGGCTGCGACCGTTGCTGGACCGGTACGGCGACACCTTCGACGAGGAGGTGCTGACCGGTCAGTGCACCCTCGACCTGGTTCCGGAGCGGATGCGGCTGCCGCTCGACCGTCGCTACCAGGCGGTGCGGCGGGTGCCGTACAACGGCGCGGGCGTGGTGCCCGGCTGGCTGGCGGCCCGGCCGCGCCGCCCGCGGGTGTGCCTCACCCTGGGGGTCAGCACCCGCAAGCTCTTCACCGAGCACCAGGGGTTCTCCGTCGCGGAGCTGTTCGCGCTGGTGGCCGAGCTCGACGTGGAGCTGGTGGCCACGCTCAACAGCGCGCAGCTCGCCGGCGTCGACGAGCTTCCGCCGAACGTGCGGATCGTCGAGTACCTGCCGCTGAACCTGCTGCTGCCGACCTGCGCGGCGGTGATCCACCACGGCGGGGGCGGCACGTACGCGGCGGCGGTCGCCCACCGGTTGCCCCAGCTCGTCATCCCGGTGCCCAAGTGGGACGAGGAGGTGACCGCCCGCCACGTCGTCGAGCGGGGCGCCGGGCTGCGGGTGGACGAGCCGTTCACGGTGGCGGACGTCCGCGACGGGCTGCTGCGGCTCCTCCACGAACCGCGGTTCCGCGCCGGCGCCGAGTCGCTCCACCGGGACATGCTGGCCGCGCCGTCCCCCGTGGAGGTGGTGCCGGTGCTGGAGCGGCTCACTGCGCGACACCGCCGGCCCCGGCCGGCGGGTGTCCGATCACTTCACGGACAGGAGAGCACATGCGCGTACTCATGATGGCCACCCCGGTGTCCACGCACTTCGCCCCGCTGGTCCCGTTGGCGTGGGCGTTCCGGGCGGCGGGCCACGAGGTGCTGGTGGCCGGGCAGCCGGACATCCTGCCGATGGCGCACTCGGCGGGGTTGAGCGCGGTCAGCATCGCCGACCGGTTCGGGGTCGAGAAGCACATGCTGAACCGACTGGCGGAGGGGAAACGCTCGCTGGAGTCGGTGCCCAGGCCGAAGCCGGACGAGTACGGCGACTTCGGCCTGGTCTGGGTCGGCCAGACGCGTTACGTACTGCCGATGTACCTCCGGTTCGCCCGGGGGTACCGGCCGGACCTGATCGTCTCGGATCCGTTCGAGTACAGCGCGCTGATGGTCGGCGGGGTGCTGGACGTCCCGGTGGTGCACCACCGCTGGGGCGTCGACGCGCTCACCGAGACCGCCCGGGCCGCGGTCCGGGAGCCGCTGCGCGAACTCTGCGCCGAGCACGGCCTCGACGGCCTGCCCGACCCCACCGTGCTGGTGGACCCGTGCCCGCCGTCGTTGCAGGTTCCCGGCGTCGAGCGGGGGCTGCCGATGCGGTGCGTCCCGTTCAACGGCGGCGCGGTGCTGCCGCCCTGGCGGCACGACGAGGTCGGGCGGATCGGCCCCGGCGCCATGCCCGGAACCCGCCGGGTGGTGGTCAGCATGGGCGGCCGGACCCTGCTGCTCAACGGCGTGCCGTTCCTGCGGCGGATCCTCCGGGCGTTCGACGGCCTGCCGGAGGTCGAGGTGCTGGCAACCGTCGAGGAGCGGTACCGGGCGGAGCTCGGCGAGCTGCCGGCGAACACCCGGCTGATCGATCCGACGCCGCTCGACCTGATCCTGGAATCGTGCGCCGCCGTGGTGCACCACGGCGGCGCGGGCACCGCGATGACGGCCACCGCGTTCGGCCTGCCCCAGCTCGTGCTGCCGCAGATGGCCGACCAGTTCGGCCACGGCGACCGGCTCGCGGCGGTGGGCGCGGCGATCGCCTTCGACACCGTCGCCGAGCAGGACGATCCCGACCTGCTGCGCGACTCGATGGCCGCGCTGCTGTCCGAGCCCGGCCACCGCAAGGCCGCCACGGAGTTGCGGGCGGAGATGCAGGGCATGCCGACGCCCGGCGCCGTCGCGCGGGAGCTGGCCCGGCTGGCCCGCCCCGGCGCCGCCGAGACGAGGGAGGCCGCCTGATGCGCGTCCTGATGATGACCACTCCCGTGCCCACGCACTTCCAGCCGCTGGTGCCGCTGGCCTGGGCGTTGCGGGCGGCGGGCCACGAGGTGCTGGTCGCGGCGCAGCCGGACGTGCTGCCGCTGGTGCAGTCGGCCGGGCTGAGCGCGGTCTCCGTCGGCACGCCGTTCCACTGCGACGACCTGCTGTACGAGTCGCTGCCGGCGGGCACCCGCCCGCTCACGGTCCGGCCCCGGCCCGCGCCCGGCATGCTCGGGCACTACGGCCGGCTGTGGATGACCCACGCCCGGTACCTGCTGCCGGAGTACCTGTCGCTGGCCCGGGCGATCCGGCCGGACCTGATCGTGGCCGACCCGTTGGAGTACAGCTCGTTGCTCGTCGGCGCGGTGCTGGGCGTCCCGGTGGCGCACCACCGGTGGGGGGTCGACGAGATATCCACCCCGGCCCGGTCGGCGGTCCGCCCGGCCCTGGCCGGTGTCTGCGACCGGCTGGGCATCGAGGGCCTGCCCGATCCGACCGTGCTGCTGGACCCGTGCCCGCCGTCCCTGCAGGTGCCCGGTGCCGAGCCGGCGGTCCCGATGCGGTACGTGCCGTACAACGGACGGACCGTGCTGCCCCCGTGGCGTCACGAGGAGGTCGAGCGGAGGTCGACGGAGCCTGCCGGCACCCGCCGGGTCGCGGTCAGCATGGGCGGGACCCTGGCGGTCAACGGCGTCCCGTTCGTCCGCCAGGTGCTCTCGGCGTTCGCGGGGATGCCGGGGGTGTCGGTGCTCGCCACGGTGGACGAGCGGTACCGGGCGGAGCTGGGTGAGCCGCCGAAGAACGTCCGGCTGATCGACAACACGCCGTTGGACCTGTTTCTGGGCTCCTGCGACGCGGTGGTGCACCAGGGCGGGGCGGGCACCACCATGACGACCACCACGTTCGGCCTGCCGCAGCTGGTGCTGCCGCAGCTCGCGTACCACTTCGGGCACGGCGACCGGATCGCCGCCGTCGGCGCCGGCATCGCCTTCGACACGGCGGCCGAGCAGGACGACCCGGCACTGCTGCGGGAGTCGCTGGCGGCGCTGCTGTTCGAGCCGGGCTATCGCAAGGCCGCCGTGGAGTTGCAGGCGGAGATGGCGCGGACCCCCGCACCGGACACGATCGTCGCCGACCTGGAGCGGCGACACCGAGGAGAGGTGGACTGAGTATGCGTTTCACGGAGTCGACGTTGCCCGGGGTGTTCCGGATGGAGGTGAACCAGTTTCGTGACGTTCGGGGCTCGTTCTTCGAGTCGTTCCGGGTCGACGCGTTCGAGGAGGCGACCGGGGTGCCGTTCGTGCCCCGGCAGATCAACTACTCGGTGAACCGGCGCAACACCCTGCGCGGCATCCACAGCGTCGCCCTGCCCCCGGGGCAGGCGAAGTTCGTGAGCTGTGTGCGGGGTGCGCTGCGCGACTTCGCGGTGGATCTCCGGGTGGGCTCACCCACCTTCGGGCAGTACGAGAGCAACCTGCTCGAAGCCGGCTCGGGGCGGTGCGTCTACCTGCCCGAGGGGGTGGGGCACGGCTTCCTGGCCCTGCAGGACGACTCCAGCATCTGCTACGTGCTCTCCACCACCTTCGTCCCGGGCACCCAGATCAACGTCGACCCGCTCGACCCCGAACTGGCGATCCCGTGGGGGTTCGAGGAGCCGCCGCTGATGTCCGACGCCGACCTGTCGGCGATGAGCCTGGCGGACGCCCTCGCCGGCGACGTCCTGGCGCGCTGGGACGACGTCCGGCCGCGGGAGCCGGTCAGTCGGCGGTGACCTCGTCCAGCCCGGTGCCGACCGGCTCGATCAGGCGTCGCGGGCCCGGGCCGTCCGCCCCGAGCTGGTCCATCGGATTGATCATCGGGCAGCGGTCCAGCGACATGCACCCGCAGCCGACGCAGTCCGCGAAGTCGTCGCGCAGTTGTTGTAGCTGGCGCAGCCGGGCGTCGAGGTCCGACTGCCAGCACTCGGTCATCCGCTTCCAGTCCTGCCGGGTGGGGGTGCGGCCCTCGGGCAGCAGCGCCAGCACCTCCGCGACCTTCGCCAGCGGCACGCCGACGCGCTGGGCGATGCGGATCAGCGCCACCCGGCGCAGCGCGTCGCGGGGGTAGCGCCGCTGGTTCCCGGTGGTGCGCCGGCTGTCGATCAGGCCCTGGCGCTCATAGAAGTGCAGGGCCGAGACGCTCACCCCGCTGCGGGAGGCGAGCTGTCCGACGGTGAGTTCGGAATGGTCGAGGCGGTGGTCAGTCATCGTGGTGCCTCCTGCCGTCGGGTGCGGCGTCGGGGCCGGGCGGCGGGCCGCCGCCCGGCCCCTGGGCGAGCAGTCCGGCGGCGACGTCGAGGACCGCCCGCTGCTTCTCCTCGGGGTCGCCGGGCAGGTCCTGCGTCGCGATGGGACCGAAGTAGACGGTGAGCAGCGCGGTGATGCCGCGGACGTTCTCGATGAGGGGCGCGTCCGGCTCGACGACGAGTTGGGCCAGGGCGGAGACCCGGTCCTGGAGCCGCTGGCCGACGGTCGTCTCCCGGAGCGTGGCCTGGTTCTCCTGGGCCAGGCTCAGGATCGGCGCGGCGTGCACGAGCGTCCGGCTGTAGCGCCGCAGCAGCTCCTGCTTCGCCTCGTTGGTGCGGGGCTGTCGCCGGCCCCAGTCGATCAGCTCGTCCAGTCGCCGGTAGAGATCGTCGAACAGGCTGGCGAGGATGTCCTCCTTGGCCTGGAAGTAGTAGTAGAGCGCCGCCTTGGTGATGCCGAGCTGGTCGGTGATGCCGCGCAGCGAGGTCTTGTCGTACCCCCGCTCGCTGAACGCCTGCAGGGCGACGGCCTGGATGCGTTCGCGGGTGTCCTTGCGGCGCGGGGTCGGCCTGTTCATTCGCACCCTTCCCATCGAGCTTTGCGCTCGTTTCGTCCGTTTCGGCCACTGGTGCCGGCTTCCTTGACTCCCCGTTGCCCACCGTTCTACCGTGACTACTCTACTAATTAGCCGGGCGGCAAGTAAATAAGCGGGGGTGGGTGGACCATGTCGCAGCAGGTTCCCAGCACGACGGCACCACCGCCGGTGGCGGCGACACCGGCGGGAGGCGGCATCGCCGCTGCGATCATCGCGCTGATCCTCGCGATGATGCTGGCCACGCTGGACAACATGATCATCGGTACGGCGATCCCGACGATCGTCGGTGAACTGGGCGGGCTCGACGATCTGTCCTGGGTGATCACCTCGTACACGCTGGCGACCGCGGCCTCCACCCCGATCTGGGGCAAGCTCGGCGACATGTACGGCCGCAAGGGCGTCTTCCTGGCCTCGATCGTGATCTTCCTGGTCGGCTCCGCGCTCTCCGGGCTGGCCCAGGACCTCGGCCAGCTCATCGGGTTCCGGGCCCTGCAGGGGCTGGGCGGCGGCGGGCTGATGGTGAGCGCCTTCGCGATCATGGGCGAGTTGATCCCGCCCCGGGACCGCGCGAAGTACCAGGGCGTGATGTCCGCGGCGATGGGGGCGACCATGATCGGCGGACCGCTGGTCGGCGGCCTGATCACCGACCACTTCGGCTGGCGGTGGTGTTTCCTGATCAACCTGCCGATCGGGCTGGTCGGGCTGGTCCTCGTCGCCACCGGCATGCGGCTGCCGGTGCGCCGCGCGCAGGGTCGGGTCGACTACCTCGGCGCGACGCTGCTGGCGTTCATCATCTCCGTCGTGGTGCTGGTCAGTGCGTGGGGCGGCACCCGGTACGCCTGGGGATCGGCCATGATCGTCGGTCTCGGGCTGGCGGCCGTCCTGGCGGTGGCCGGCTTCCTGCTGGTCGAGCGGCAGGCCCGCGAGCCCGTGCTGCCGCTGACCATCTTCCGGGTCGCCAACTTCTCGCTGGCCACCGTGATCGGGCTGCTGGTGGGCTTCGTGCTGTTCAGCACGATGACCTTCCTGACGTTGTACCAGCAGGCCGTGCAGGGTGCGTCGGCCACGAACTCCGGCCTGCTCCTGCTGCCGGTGCTGCTGTCGATGGTCGTCGTCAACGTGATCGTCGGGCAGTGGATCACCAAGGGCCTCAGGCTCAGGACGGTGCTGCTCGTCGGCAGCGCGCTGATGACCGCCAGCCTGTTCCTGATGGCCACCATGGGCACGGGCACCTCGCGCCTGGTCGCCGCGCTGTACATGGTGGTGCTGGGCGCCGGGATGGGCTGCCTCATCCAGGGCACGCTGCTGCTCTCGCTCGACAGCGTGGGGATGCGGGACCTCGGGGTCGCCTCCTCCACGGCCACGCTGTCCCGCACCGTCGGCGGCACGATCGGCGTGGCCGCCTCGGGCGCGCTCTTCGCCCACCAGGTCCAGCAGTCCCTGGCCGCGAAGGGGCCGGAGGTGGCCTCGGCGGTGGGCGGCGAAGCTGGCCAACTGACGGCCGTGGGCATGGCCCGGCTGCCCGAGGCGGTGCGGGTGGCCTACGAGCACGCCGTCGCCGACGGCGCGCAGCTCGTGTTCGTGGCGGCGGCGGTGCTGAGCGTGGCGGCGCTGCTCGGCTCCTGGTTCGTCCGGCAGCGCGCGCTGGCGCCCACGCCGACCGACGTCCCCTGACCGGCCGCCGGCGGCGCGCCGGCCCCCCCGTCGGCGGTTGAACAGCAACGGACCCGACGATCCACAGTGCGGGCCCGGTGACCGGCGCAGTCCGGCACCGGGCCCGTCGCCTGCGGCGCGGTGTGCAACTGCGTCCGTCCCGGGCGCTTGACGATGCCCCGGGGATTGAAGAGATTAGCTCTCAGTATCGGGCCTGTGCGCGTATCTCCTGGCGCCGGCCCTGGTCGTCCTCCTCACCACTGCCCCCCGCGGTCGCTCGCCAAACCGGCGCGACCGCGGTTCCAGTTCGGGCACAGATCGGCGGGAGTCCCACCTTGAAGGTTCTGTTCGTCGCGGGCGGAAGCCCGGCGACAGTGTTCGCCCTCGCGCCGCTCGCCACGGCGGTGCGCAATGCCGGCCACCAGGCGTTCATGGCGGCCACCGACGACATGATGCCGGTGGTCGCCGGCGCGGGCCTGCCGGGCGTCCCGGTCACCCCGCTGCCGATCCGGCACTTCATCACCACCGACCGCGCCGGCCGTCCGCTCACCATTCCGGCCGACCCGGCCGAGGAGGCCCGGTTCACCGGCCGCTGGTTCGCCCGGATGGCCGTCGCCAGCATGCCGCCGCTGCACGAACTGGCGGCCGGCTGGCGGCCGGACGTCGTCGTCGGCGGAACGATGTCGTACGCCGCCCCGCTGCTCGCCGCGCGGTTGGGCGTCCCCTTCGTACGTCAGGCCTGGGACGCCGTCGAGGCGACCGGCGTCCACCCGGGAGCCGACGAGGAACTCCAACCCGAGCTGCGTGAACTCGGCCTCGACCGGCTGCCCGAGCCTGACCTGTTCGTCGACATCTGCCCGCCGAGCCTGCGCCCCGCGGACGCCGGGCCGGCCCAGCAGATGCGGTTCGTCCCGGCCAACGCGCAGCGCTCCCTCGCGCCGTGGATGTACCGCCGGGGCGAGCGGCCCCGGGTGTGCGTCACCTCGGGCAGCCGGGTCACCCGGGGCCGCACCTACGACCGGAACTACCAGTTCCTGCTCGACATGGTCGGCAAGCTCACCGAACTCGACGTCGAGCTGCTGGTCGCGGCACCCGAGGAGGTGGCCGACGGGCTGCGCGCCGAGCACGGCGGGCTGCGCGCCGGCTGGATCCCGCTCGACGTGGTGGCGCCCACCTGCGACGTGCTGGTGCACCACGCGGGCGGCGTGTCGAGCCTGACCGCCCTCAACGCCGCCCTGCCGCAACTGCTCATGCCCAAGGGCGCCGTGCTGGTCGAGCCGGCGCGGCGCATCGCCCGACGGGGCGCCGCGATCGCGCTCACCCCCGAGGAGGAGACCACCGAGGCGATCATCACCGCCTGCCAGCAGTTGTTGACCGAACCGTCCTACCGGGCAGCGGCCGAAACGCTGTCCCGCGAGATCGCGGCCATGCCGCTCCCCGCCGACGTCGTCGGCGCCCTCGAAAAGCTCGTCCAGTCGCCAGCGTGAGGAGAGAAACCTCCATGAAGGCTCTTGTCCTGTCCGGCGGTGCGGGCACCCGCCTCCGGCCGTTCAGCTACTCGATGCCCAAGCAGCTGATCCCGATCGCGAACAAGCCGGTCCTGGAACACGTCGTGGCCAACATCCGCGACCTCGGGGTCCGCGAGATCGGCATCATCGTCGGCGAGTGGGGGCCGCAGATCGCCGCGGTGCTCGGCGACGGCTCCCGCCTCGGTTGCGAGATCACCTACATCCGCCAGGACCAGCCGCTGGGCCTCGCCCACTGCGTCTCGCTGGCCCGTGACTTCCTCGGCGACGACGACTTCGTCATGTACCTCGGCGACAACATGCTCCCGCAGGGGATCACGGACATCGCCCACGACTTCCAGGCGAACCGTCCGGCGGCGCAGGTCGTCGTCTACAAGGTGGCCGACCCCCGGGCGTTCGGCGTCGCGGAACTGGAGCCCGGCGGCGCGGTGCGCCGGCTCGTGGAGAAGCCGCCGGAGTTCGTCAGCGACCTGGCCCTGATCGGCGTCTACTTCCTCACCCCGGCGATCCACGAGGCGGTCGCGGCCATCGCGCCCAGCGCCCGAGGCGAGCTGGAGATCACGGACGCGATCCAGTGGCTGGTCGCCCGCGGCGACCCGGTCCGGGCGAGCGAGTACGGCGGCTACTGGAAGGACACCGGCAACGTGGACGACGTCCTGGACTGCAACCGAGAGCTGCTCGACGGCCTCATCCCGGCGGTCGACGGCGAGCTCGACGACGCGGAGCTGATCGGCCCGGTCGTGGTGGAGGCCGGTGCGCGGGTGGTCCGCTCCCGCATCGTCGGCCCGGCCATCATCGGCGCCGGCACCCTGGTCGAGGACAGCTACGTCGGCCCCGCCACCTCGATCGGCCGCGACTGCGTGCTGCGCGCCACCCACATCGACCACTCGATCGCGCTGGACGGCGCACACATCGCGGAGGTGAAGGAGTTGCACGGCTCCCTGATCGGCCGGGCGGCCACCGTCGGCGGCGCCAGCGGCACCGCCGCGCACCGCCTGGTGATCGGCGACCACACCCGGATCGTGGTGGCGGCATGAGGATCCTGGTCACCGGCGCCGCCGGCTTCATCGGTTCGCACTACGTCCGCACGATGCTCGCCGGCGGCTACCCAGGTTACGAGGACGCCCGGGTGACCGTGCTCGACAAGCTCACCTACGCCGGCAACCGGGACAACCTGCCGGCCAGCCACCCGCGGCTGGAGTTCGTCGAGGGCGACATCTGCGACCTGCCGCTGCTCTGCGAGCTGCTTCCCGGCCACGACGCGGTGGTGCACATGGCGGCCGAGTCCCACGTGGACCGGTCGATCGAGGCGGCTGCCGACTTCATCCGGACCAACGTCGGCGGCACCCAGACCGTCCTGGAGGCGTGCCTGCGCTCCGGCATCGACCGGATCGTGCACGTCTCCACCGACGAGGTGTACGGCAGCATCGCGACCGGATCGTGGACGGAGGAGTGGCCGCTACAGCCCAACTCGCCGTACGCGGCGTCGAAGGCCAGCTCGGACCTCGTCGCCCGGGCGTACACCCGCACCCACGGGCTCAACCTCTCCATCACCCGGTGCTCCAACAACTACGGGCCCTACCAGCACCCGGAGAAGCTGATCCCGCTGTTCGTGACCAACCTGCTGGAGGGCCGCCCGGTCCCGCTCTACGGCGACGGCAGCAACGTGCGCGAGTGGCTGCACGTGGACGACCACTGCCGCGGCATCCAGCTCGTGCTGGCCCAGGGCCGGGCCGGCGAGGTGTACAACATCGGCGGAGGCAACGAGTACACCAACCTGGAGATCACCAAGCTGCTCCTGGAGCTCTGCGGGGCGGACGACTCGATGATCCGGCCGGTCGCCGACCGCAAGGGTCACGACCTGCGCTACTCCATCGACGAGGGCAAGATCCGCCGGGCGCTCGGCTACGAGCCGCGCATCGCGTTCGACCGGGGCCTGGCCGACACCGTGGCCTGGTACCGCGACAACCCGGGCTGGTGGAAGGGCGTCCGCCGCGGCGGGCCCGCGAAATGACGACCGGGACGTCCACCCGCGCGGACCGGCGAGCGCAGCCCGTGACCGGCCGACGGCCCGGTGGGTCGGTCGTGGTGCTGGGCTCCTCGGGCTTCCTCGGCGGCCACCTCGGCGCGGCGTTCGAGGCGGCGGGCTGGCGGGTGCTGCGGATCTCCAGCAGCCCCGCCGGCCCGGCGGGGGAGGTCGAGCTGAACCTCACCCCCCGGGCCGAGGACCGGCTCGGCGCCCTGCTGGCAGAGGCGGGCGCCGACGTCGTGGTCAACGCGGCGGGCCGGGTCTGGCAGATGACCGAGGCGCAGATGACGGAGGCCAACGCCGACCTCGTCACCTGGACCGTCCGGGCGCTGCTGGCCCGGCGGCCCGGCTGCCGGTTCATCCAGCTTGGCAGCATCCACGAGTACGCCCCCGGCGGCACCGGCTCCGGCACCCCCGAGGACTGGCCCACCGAGCCGGTCACCCCGTACGGCCGCTCGAAGCTGGGCGGGTCGGAGGCGGTCCTGCGGGCGGCCCGGACCGAGGGGCTCGACGGGGTGGTGCTCCGGCTGGCCAACGTGTGCGGACCGGGCACCCGGCCCGGCAGCCTCCTCGGCGCGGTGACCGCGCACCTGGCCGAGGTGGCCCGGGGCGAGCGCTCCGGGGCCGAGGCGGCGTTGCGGCTGCCGCCGCTGCGGGCGCAGCGCGACTTCGTGGACGTCCGCGACGTCGTCGACGCGGTGCTGGCCGCGGCGGCGGCGCCGGCCGGGCGGGTGGCCGGTCAGGTCGTCAACATCGGCTCGGGCCGGGCCCGCCCGGTGCGCGGGATCGTCGACCGGATGGTCGCGCTCAGCGGGCTCGCCGTCGACGTCGTCGAGGCCCCGCCACCGGCGCCGACCCCGGGCTCCCCGGCGCGGGTCGACGTGGAGTGGCAGCAGTTGGACATCGACCGTGCGGCGCGGCTGTTGGGCTGGCGCCCCCGCCGCGGGCTTGACGAGTCGTTGCGGGATCAGCTGGTGACGGCGGGTGCCGCACCGGTGACGCGGGTCGACAGCGAAGGGGACTGACGTGCAGCTCAGCGACAAGAAGAAGCAGCTTCTGGACGACGTCCGGAAGTACCACCACGAGGCGCAGCCCGAGCGGCCCTTCCAGCCGGGCGTGACCGAGATCTGGCCGTCCGGGGCGGTGCTGGACGAGACCGACCGCGCCGCGCTGGTCGAGGCCGCGCTGGACATGCGGATCGCGGCGGGCGTCAGCTCCCGCAGGTTCGAGTCCCAGTTCGCCCGCAAGATGAACCGCCGCAAGGCGCACCTGACCAACTCCGGCTCGTCGGCGAACCTGCTGGCGGTGTCGGCGCTGACCTCGCACGTGCTCGGTGACGCACGGCTGCGCCCCGGCGACGAGGTGATCACCGTGGCGGCGGGCTTCCCCACCACCGTGAACCCGATCCTGCAGAACGGGCTGGTGCCGGTCTTCGTCGACGTCGAGCTGGGCACCTACAACACCACCGCCGAGCGGGTGGCGCAGGCCATCGGACCCCGGACCCGGGCGATCATCATCGCGCACGCGCTGGGCAACCCGTTCGAGGTCGCCGAGGTCGCCCAACTCGCCACCGACCACGAGCTGTTCCTCATCGAGGACAACTGCGACGCCGTCGGCTCCACCTACGACGGGAAGCTGACCGGCACGTTCGGCGACTTCACCACGGTCAGCTTCTATCCGGCGCACCACCTGACCATGGGTGAGGGCGGCTGCGTGCTCACCCCCAGCCTCGAACTGGCCCGGATCGTGGAGTCGCTGCGCGACTGGGGCCGGGACTGCTGGTGCGAGCCGGGCGAGAGCGACAAGTGCCTCAAGCGCTTCAAGTACCAGCTGGGCACGCTGCCGGCCGGGTACGACCACAAGTACATCTTCTCGCACGTCGGGTACAACCTGAAGGCGACCGACATCCAGGCCGCGCTGGGACTGACCCAGCTCGCCAAGCTCGACGAGTTCTGCGCGGCGCGGCGGCGCAACTGGCGGCGGCTGCGGGCCGACCTCGACGGCACGCCCTGGCTGGTCCTGCCGGAGGCGACGCCGCGCAGCGACCCGAGCTGGTTCGGCTTCGTGCTCACCGTCGCGCCGGACGCGCCGTTCGGCCGGGCGGAACTGGTCGAGTTCCTGGAGTCCCGCAGGATCGGCACCCGCCGCCTCTTCGCCGGCAACCTCACCCGCCACCCCGCGTACGTCGACCAGCCCCACCGGGTGGTGGGGGACCTGACGAACAGCGACGTGATCACCGAGCAGACCTTCTGGGTGGGCGTCTACCCCGGGCTGACCGAGGAGATGATCGACTACGTCGGCTCGTCGATCCGCGAGTTCGTGAAGGCCCGTAGCTGATGCGGGTCATGCTCGCGGTGTCCGACTGGACCACCCACTGGCTGAACATGGTGCCGCTGGGCTGGGCGTTGCAGGCCGCCGGGCACGAGGTGCGGGTGGTCTGCCCGCCGTTCCAGACGCTGCCGGCGACCCGGGCCGGGCTCGTCCCGGTGGAGATCCTCCAGCCCGGCGAGCTGGTGACGAAGGCGCGGATGCACAACCACGTCAACGCCCGGGCCGGGCACTGGCCCTACTCCGACCTGCCGCCGGACCTGGTCACCGGCGAGCCCGTCGCCTCGCTGGACGACTTCGACCCGTTCGCCTGGATCGAGGAGAACAAGGCCAGGATGATCGACGCCGCCGTCCGGAGCACCGACGCGGCCGTGGAGTTCGCCCGCTGGTGGCAGCCGCACCTGGTGATCCACGACCTGATGAGCATCGAGGGTCCGCTGGTCGCCCGGGTGCTCGGCGTACCGGCCACGCTCACCCTGTGGGGTCCGGTCGGGCCCGACGACGAGGTGCCGGGGGTGCCGGGCCTGCGGTTCCTGGCCGTCGACACCAGCCGGGCCTTCCAGCGGTACGACGTGGGGCAGTGGGGCCCCGACGGGATCGAGCACGTCATCGACCCCTGCCCGCCGGGTCTGCGGCTGCCGCTGCGCGCCCGGCGGCTGCCGATCCGGCAGCTCCCGTACAACGGCCCCGGCGCCTGGCCGTCCTGGCTGCGGGAGCCGCCGGAGCGACCCCGGGTCTGCGTCGTCTGGGGCACCTCCGTGAGCAGCGTCTTCGGCCCGGGCTCCTTTCCGGTGCCGCGGCTGGTCGAGGCGCTGGCCGGGCTCGACGTGGAGGTGGTGTTCACCGTCACCGGCCCGGACCACGACCGGATCGGGCCGCTGCCGGCCCGGATGCGGGCGATGCAGAACGTGCCACTGCACCTGCTGCTGCCCACCTGCGACCTCGTCGTGCACCACGGAGGCGGCGGCTCGACCATGACGGCGCTCGCCGCCGGCGTACCGCAGCTCGTGCTCCCGCCCGGCGGCGACCAGGAAATGATCGGCGCCCGGGCCGAGGCCGCCGGCGTCGCCAGGGTGCGGCACAACGCGGTGGCCGACCCGGGCTGGATCCACGCCGCCGCGGCGGACCTCCTCGGCGGCCCCGGCTACCGGTCCGCCGCCGACCGGCTGCGCCAGGAGATGGCCGAACGGCCGAGCCCGCCGGCGGTGGTCACCGAGCTGGAGGCGTTGGCCGCCGACGGCGTGTCGTTGGGCCGCTGACCATCCGGCGCCCTCGCGGCCGCCGCATCCGCCGCGCTCGACGAAGTCAGGAGTCCGGATGGACATCATTGGACGGGGCTTTCTCGCCCAGAATCTGCGTCAGGTCGCCGACCGGCACCCGGACACGGTGGTGCTCGCGGCCGGGGTGTCCTGGGCGGCCGGCACCTCGGCCGCGGACTTCGCCCGGGAGTCCGCGCTGCTCCACGAGGCGGCGCGCCGGTGCCGCGCGGACGGTCGTCGGCTGCTCTTCTTCTCCACCGCCGCCTCCGGGATGTACGGCGCCGTGCGGGGACCGGGCCGGGAGGACCACACCGTGCTGCCGTGCACCCCGTACGGCGCGCACAAGCTCGCCCTGGAGGAACAGCTACGGGCCAGCGGCGCGGACCATCTGGTCCTGCGCCTGGGACACCTGGTCGGCCCCCGGCAGCCACCGCACCAGCTCGTGCCCACGCTCGTGCGGCAGATGCGGCAGGGCCGGGTCAGGCTGCACCGGGGCGCGGCCCGGGACCTGATCGACGTGCAGGACGTCGTGACGATCCTCGACCGGCTGCTCGGTCTCGACCTGCACGCGCAGACCGTCAACGTCGCCTCGGGCGAGGCGGTGCCGGTCGCCCGGATCGTCGACCACCTGGAGCAGCGGCTCGGCCTGGTGGCCGAGCGCGAGTACCGGGACGTGGGCGTCCACCACGTCATCTCCATCGACAAGCTCCGTCGGCTCGTCCCGGAGGTCGAGCAGCTCGGCTTCGACCGCAACTACTTCCGGCGGGTGCTCGACGCGTACGTCGCGTCCGAGATCGCCGTCACCGACGCATGAGGGAGTGAGATCGTGATTCCTGAACTTGTCGCGCCGTCCGCCGGGCCGTCGCCCGTACGGCCCCGCTCGGACGCGGCGCTGCCGGACCGGATCGCCACCTCGGCGGCGACGCCGCAGGGCGCCCTGCTGTCGACGGAGGACTTCGCCGACTGGCTGGCCGGCCGCGGCCGGGCCAACCAGTTCAGGGTGGACCGCATCCCGTTCGCCGAACTCCAGGACTGGTCGTTCGACGGGCGGACGGGCAACCTGGGTCACCGCAGCGGGCGGTTCTTCACGGTGGAGGGACTGCACGCCACCGTCGACGGCCCGCCCGGCGAATGGCACCAGCCCATCATCCGCCAGCCCGAGGTGGGCATCCTCGGCATCCTGGCCAAGGAGTTCGACGGCGTCCTGCACTTCCTGATGCAGGCGAAGATGGAGCCGGGCAACCCCAACCTGTTGCAGCTGTCGCCGACCGTGCAGGCCACCCGCAGCAACTACAGCAAGGTGCACAAGGGCGCGGACGTCCGGTACATCGAGTACTTCACCCGGGGGCTGGACCGCCGGCGGGTGCTCGCCGACGCGCTCCAGTCGGAGCACGGCTCGTGGTTCTACCACAAGAGCAACCGGAACATGGTCGTCGAGGTCACCGAGGACGTGCCGCTGCACGACGGCTTCTGCTGGCTCACCCTGGGGCAGATCGCCACCCTGCTGCGGCTCGACAACGTGGTCAACATGGACTCCCGCACCGTGCTGGCCTGCCTGCCGTTCACCGACCGCGCGGAGGCGGCGCTGCACTCCGACACCGAGCTGCTCTCCTGGTTCACCGCGCAGCGCGCCGGCCACGACGTGCGCGCCACCCCGGTGCCGTTGGCCGGCCTGCCCGGCTGGGTGCGCGACGAGTACACCATCGCCCACGAGCAGGAGCGGTACTTCAAGGTGGTCGCCGTGTCGGTGGTGGCCGGCAACCGCGAGGTGACCCGGTGGACGCAGCCCCTCTTCGAACCCTGCGGCACCGGCGTCACCGCGTTCCTGTCCCGGCGGATCGGCGGCGTCCGGCACGTCCTCGCGCACGCCCGGGTGGAGGGCGGTTTCCTCGACACCGTCGAGCTGGGTCCCACCGTGCAGTGCACGCCGGGCAACTACGCCCACCTCGGCGACGCGGCCCGGCCGCCGTTCCTGGACCTGGTGCTGGGGGCCGACCCGGCCAGCATCCGGTACGAGGCCCGGCACTCGGAGGAGGGCGGCCGGTTCCTCAACGCGGAGAGCCGCTACCTCGTCGTCGACGTGGCCGAGTCACAGGTCCCGCTGGACCCACCGGCCGGGTACCTCTGGGTCACCCCCGGCCAGCTCACCTCGCTGGTGCGGCACAACCACTACGTGAACGTGCAGGCGCGCACCCTGCTCGCCTGCCTCAACGCGATCGGGGACGACTGATGGAACCGCTGCGCATCGGCGTGCTGGGCTGCGCTGACATCGCGCGGCGCCGGATGCTGCCCGCGATCGCGCGGGTGCCCGACACGGAGGTCGTCGCGGTGGCCAGCCGGGACCCGGAGCGGGCCGCCCGGACCGCGCGGGAGTTCGACTGCCGGCCGGTGACCGGGTACCCGGAGCTGCTGGCCCGGCCCGACGTCGACGCGGTCTACGTGCCCTTGCCCGCCGCCCTGCACGCCGAGTGGGTCGAGGCCGCGCTGCGGGCCGGCAAGCACGTCCTCGCCGAGAAGCCGGTGACCACGGACCCGGACCGGACCGCCGCCCTGGTCGAGCTGGCCCGCTCCCGCGAGCTGATCCTGATGGAGAACGTGATGTTCGTCCACCACGCCCAGCACGCGGTCGTGGCCCGGCTGCTGCGGGAGGGGGTGATCGGCGAGCTGCGCGCCTTCGAGGCGACGTTCACCATCCCGGCCCTGCCGGACGACGACATCCGGTACCGCCCCGAGCTCGGCGGTGGCGCCCTGTCCGACGTCGGCGTCTACCCCGTCCGGGCGGCCCTGCACGTGCTCGGGCCGGAACTCGCGGTCGTCGGCGCGGTGCTGACCACCGGCGCGGAGCGGCTGGTCGACACCTCCGGTGCGGCGCTGCTGCGGACCCCCGACGGGGTCACCGCCAGCCTGCTCTTCGGCCTGGAGCACGCCTACCGCTCGCGGTACGAGCTGATCGGCGCGACGGGACGCATCGTCCTCGACCGGGCCTTCACGCCGCCCGCCGACCACCACCCGGTGGTGCGCGTCGAGCGCTTCGACGGAGTGCGGGAGATCCGGCTCGAACCGGACGACCAGGTCCGCAACACGGTGGCGGCTTTCGCCTCGGCGGTCCGGGCCGGGGCGGGCAGCGGCGATCCCGCGGGCGTCGGGGACAGTCTCCGGCTGGCGCGGCTGCTCCACGACGTGCGCGAGCGCGCCGCCTCCCTCCTGACGAGATCGCGGCGCTCGTCACCGTCCTGTTCGGGTGCATGACCTCCGGCTCCGTGCCGGTCTGCCTCGCCGGCACGGCGATGCGGGTGGTGATGCCCACGGCGGTCTGGGCCCGTACCCCCGGGTTCACCGCCGCCCACAGCTGGCGCGCCGTCCGGCGGCCAGCCGATTCCCAAGCAGCAGAGGAACCAGGAAAGGTTGCGTGACACGTTGGACAAGCTGACCCGTCGAGGGCTTCTGGGGGCCGCCGGTGCCGGCGGTGCCGCTGCGGTCGCCGGTCTCCTGGGTGCGGCTCCGGCCGGCGCCGCACCGCGCCCGCTGGACGCGAACTGCCCCGTGGCGGACGCCGTGAGCGTCGGTCCGGCCGACCCCCGGTACGCGGATCTGGTGAACCGTGGGTACAACCGGCGGTTCGTCGGCCAGCCCGAGTCCGTGCGGATCGTGCACACCGCGGCCCAGATCGCCGCAGTGCTCAACGAGGCGGTCGCCACCGGCAAGCGGGTCGTCGTGCGCAGCGGCGGGCACTGCTTCGAAAGCCTGGTCGACGACCCCGCGGTGCAGATCATCATCGATGTCTCCGAGATGAGGGCGGTGTACTACGACGCGGTGCGGCAGGCCATCGCCGTGCAGTCGGGCGCCACGCTCGGTCAGGTGTACCGGACGATGTTCCTGAACTGGGGGGTCACCATCCCGGGCGGGATCTGCCCGGAGGTCGGGGTGGGCGGGCACGTCGCCGGCGGCGGCTACGGCCCGCTGTCGCGCCGGTACGGCCTCGTCGTCGACCACCTGTACGCGGTGGAGGTGGTGACCGTCGACGCCACCGGCCAGGCCCGCACGGTGGTGGCGACCTCCGACCCCGGCGATCCGAACCGGGAGCTGTGGTGGGCGCACACCGGCGGCGGTGGGGGCAGCTTCGGCGTCGTCACCCGGTACTGGTTCCGCAGCCCGGGTGCGGCCGGCCGGCCGCCGCAGCAGCTACTGCCCGCCGCGCCGGCCGCGATGTTGTCGAAGACCGTCACCTGGTCGTGGGCGCAGCTCACCGAGGCCGACTTCACCCGGCTGGTACGCAACCACGGCGCGTGGAACGCCGGCAACGCCGGCTCGACCGCGCCCTCGCTGCACAGCGGCTTGCACCTCAACCAGAGGGCGGTGCAGCCCGGCTTCACCACGTCCATCGAACTGGACGTGCAGATCGACGCGAACCTGCCCAACGCCGAGGGGATTCTCGACGGCTACATCGCGGCGGTGGGGGCGGGGGTGACGACCCCACCCACGATCACCCGCACGGTGCAGCCCTTCCTCAAGTTCGTCTTCAGCTACGAGACCGACACCGGGGAGTACGGCCGGATCAAGAACAAGAGCGCCTACCTGCGCGCGCCCTGGACGGACGCGCAGATCGCCACCGTCTACCAGCACCTCACCGGCCCGCTGGTGGGCGGCCTGCTGTCGATCCTGCTCTACTCATACGGCGTGAAGATCAACACGGTGCCGTCGGCGGCGACCGCCTCGCCGCAGCGTGACTCGATCATGAAGGCCTGGTACTCGGTGTTCTGGGCCGACCCGAACCTGGACGCGTTGAACGTCAGCCAGATCCGCGCGGTCTACCGCGACGTGCACGCCGCGACCGGTGGTGTTCCGGTGCCCGACGCCCGCACCGACGGCTGCTACATCAACTATCCGGACCTGGACCTGGCCGACCCGGCGTGGAACACCTCCGGCGTCTCGGCCGCCGAGCTGTACTACCGGGGCGGCTACCCGCGCCTCCAGGCGGTCAAGGCCCGCTGGGACCCGCGCAACGTCCTCCGGCACGGCCTGTCCGTCGCGCTGCCCACGCGGCGGAGCTGAACGGGGGCGGGCCCCTGTCCGGCTGGACACGGGCCCGCCCCGGGCCGACCTCCGGGCCGAGGTCAGCCCCGGTGGGGCTCCAGGACGACCACCGGGATGTCCCGGGTCGTCTCGGTGGCGTACTCGTCGTACTTGGGGAAGATCTTCGCCATCAGCTCCCACAGGCGCGGTCGCTCCTCGGCGGTGGCGATCCGGCCCGTCGCGACGAACCTGTCCGCTCGCACCTGGACCCTGACCTCCGGGTCCGCCACGAGGTTCTGGTACCAGTTCGGGTTCTTCGGCGATGCGCCGTTGGAGGCGATCAGGACGATCCGGTCGCCGTCCCGGCCATAGATCAGCGGCGTGCGGATCTGCCGTCCCGTGCGCCGCCCCCGCGTGGTCAGCAGCAGCGTCGGGAAGCCGTAGTAGTCGTGACCGTCCGCCCCGTCGGTGGCCAGGTACCGCTGCACGTGGTTCTGCACGTCAGGCAGGGGGCTGTTGCGTACCCCGTCCGCGTCCGGCTCGTTCGACGGGACCACCGATCCGGCCCGGCTCGCGGCCGTCATCGCCGCGAAGAGCACCTCCTCCGGCTGCTCGCCGAGCATCGGGGCACCCTCGATCCGGAAGAGCGGCACACTGGTGACCCCGGCCTCCCGGACGAAGCGGAGCGCGGCGCGGACCTCCTCGGTGCCGGAGTCGTCGGCGGTGACGCCGACCTCGGCGGCCAGCCGGGTCAGCGTCCCGGCGTCACCGATGTTCAGCCCGTCGGTGAAGTGCGCGCGGAACAGCCGCTCCACCATCGCCTCCCCCCGGCCCTGGTGGGCGGCCTGGGCGACGAGCCGGTGCGCCCCGAACGTCCCGGTGGCGATGGCCCGGTCGTAGTGGAGCTCCAGACCGTCCTTAGCCGCCTCGGTGACGAGGTAACCAAGCTGCTGCACCGTCTTCTCGCCGAAGGTCTGGGTGAGCGCCTCGATCAGTGGCATCCCCTCGGTGGGCGCGCCGGGCGCCAGCTCGAAGGGGGCGAAGCGGATCTCCACCTCGCCCCCTTCGGACCGAAACCGCTCGGCGGCCCGGGCCAACCGGGTGTACCCGATGTACGAGTGCACGCAGATGAGGTCCAACACCATGTCCACCTGGACCTTGGCATCCCCGATAGTCATGTGCTCAGTCTCCAACCTCAACAGCGGTAAAGGTCAATCCGGTTAGCCGATCCGGGCCGCCCGGGGCAACGCCGGAATCAGCACGGCCGCGACCGCGATGTGCAGCAGGGCCAGCGTGAGCTGGTTGGCGGTGCTGAAGCCGGGCAGCTGCCAGGGCAGGGTCACCAGGAAGACGATGCTCGCGACGACGGTCCAGATGAGGGCCCCCCGACGCTTGGTGATCTTCTCCAGCACCGCGAGCGAGGCCCAGCCGGCGAGACCGGCGAAGAGCGACGCGAAGATCACCGCCCCGAGGGCCAGGTCGATCTTCTCGTCCGACCCGTACTGCTTGGGCACGGACACGTCGGCGCCGAGGATCGGCACGGCGACGACCCAGACCAGGGTCGCCGCCACCACGCCCGCCAGGACGACGAGGGCGCGGTTGCGGATCCGCTTGCCGCGTTGCGGCGGGGGACCCGGCTCATCGTGGGTGATCGGCTCCTGGCGCTGATCGGTCATCAGTGTCTCCAACGAGAAGAGAAATCGACGTTACCTGACGAGTCTGCAACCTCGACTGCGATTGAGGTCAATACGTTTCGCGGTCACGGGCGGGCGGGGCGGCCCCACCGGTGCCGCCTCACATCCGTTCCGGGGTACGGATGCCCAGCACGTCCAGGCCCTGCCGCAGCACCCGCGCGGTCAGCCCGCACAGCAGCAACCGGCCGTCCCGGACCGGCCCCTCCGCCCGCAGCACCGGGCAGCGCTCGTAGAACGCGCTGAACGCCGTCGCGACCCGGTGCAGGTGTCCGGCGAGCTGGTGGAACTCCAGGGTCCGCTCCACCTCGGTCACCACCGGGGCGAAACCGAGCAGCGCGAGAACCAACGCCCGCTCCGCCGGGTCCGCGAGCGGAACCGCCGCCGGACCGGCGGCCACCCCGTCCGCCCCGGCCACCCCGGCCACCCCGGCCCGCCGGAACAGCGACCGGATCCGGGCGTACGCGTACTGGAGGTAGGGAGCGGTGTTGCCGTCCAAGGACAGCATCCGGTCCCAGTCGAAGACGTAGTCCCGGTTCCGGTCGGTGGACAGGTCGGCGTACTTCACCGCGCCGATGCCGACCGCCCGGCCCACCTCGGCGACCTCCTCGGGGGCCAGCTCGGGGTTCTTGTCCCGGGCCAGTTCGGTGGCCCGGGACACCGCCTCGTCGAGCAGGTCGGCCAGCTTGACCGGGGCACCCGCCCGGCTGCGCAGCATCCGTCCGTCGGCGCCCAGCACCGAGCCGAATCCGACGTGCTCGGGGCGGGCCGCCCCGGGCAGCCAGCCGGCCGCCCCGGCGACCGCGAAGACCATCTCGAAGTGCCGCCGCTGCGGCAGCCCGACGACGTAGAGCAGCCGGGTGGCGCCCAGCTCGCCGGTCCGGTGCCGCAGCGCGGCCAGGTCGGTGGCGGGGTAGCCGTAGCCGCCGTCCCGCTTGCGCACGATCAGCGGCAGCGGCTCCCCGTCCCGGCCCACCGAGCTGGGCGGGAACACGCACGCCGCGCCGTCGCTGTCCCGCAGCAGCCCGAGTCGACCCAGCTCCTCGACCACCCCGGCGAGCAGTGGCTGGTAGCGGCTCTCCCCCTGGAAGTCCCGCT
>NZ_JAPEQF010000001.1:877500-2012500 GCF_026339755.1 Micromonospora sp. NBC_01655
GCTTCGTAGTCGAGAGGGAAACAGCCCAGATCACCAGCTAAGGCCCCTAAGCGTGTGCTAAGTGGAAAAGGATGTGGGGTCGCATAGACAACCAGGAGGTTGGCTTAGAAGCAGCCACCCTTTAAAGAGTGCGTAATAGCTCACTGGTCAAGTGGTTCCGCGCCGACAATGTAGCGGGGCTCAAGCACACCGCCGAAGCTGTGGCATTCACATTTTAATCTCGCGTGCCCTTGATGGTGCGTGCAGGTGTGTGGATGGGTAGGGGAGCGTCGTGCCGGGGGTGAAGCAGCGGGGTGACCCAGTTGTGGACGCGGCACGAGTGAGAATGCAGGCATGAGTAGCGAAAGAAGGGTGAGAAACCCTTCCGCCGGATGACCAAGGGTTCCAGGGCCAGGCTAATCCGCCCTGGGTGAGTCGGGACCTAAGGCGAGGCCGAGAGGCGTAGTCGATGGACAACGGGTTGATATTCCCGTACCCGCGAAAGAGCGTCCCTGATGAACTTCGTTGTGCTAACCATCCGATCTTGGTGAGGTCTTCGGACTGATCTGGGGGAGCGTGGGAACCTGGCGGGTAGTAGTCAAGCGATGGGGTGACGCAGGAAGGTAGCTGATCCCGGCCGGTGGTTGTGCCGGGGTAAGCGTGTAGGCCGTGTTGTAGGCAAATCCGCAACACATGTGGCTGAGACGTGATGCCGAGCCGATTCAGGTGAAGTCAGTGATCCTATGCTGCCGAGAAAAGCCTCTAGCGAGTTCTTAGCGGCCCGTACCCCAAACCGACACAGGTGGTCAGGTAGAGAATACCGAGGCGATCGGGCGAACTGTGGTTAAGGAACTCGGCAAATTGCCCCCGTAACTTAGGGAGAAGGGGGGCCGGAGACGTGAAGCCCCTTGCGGGTGGAGCGTTGTATGGCCGCAGAGAGCAGGGGGAAGCGACTGTTTACTAAAAACACAGGTCCATGCGAAGAAGTAATTCGATGTATATGGACTGACGCCTGCCCGGTGCTGGAACGTTAAGGGGACCTGTTAGCTCTTCGGGGCGAAGCGGAGAACTTAAGCGCCAGTAAACGGCGGTGGTAACTATAACCATCCTAAGGTAGCGAAATTCCTTGTCGGGTAAGTTCCGACCTGCACGAATGGCGTAACGACTTCCCCACTGTCTCAACCACAGGCCCGGCGAAATTGCATTACGAGTAAAGATGCTCGTTACGCGCGGCAGGACGGAAAGACCCCGGGACCTTTACTATAGCTTGACATTGGTATCCGAATTAGCTTGTGTAGGATAGGTGGGAGCCGGTGAAGTCCATACGCCAGTATGGGTGGAGGCAATCTTGAAATACCACTCTGGTTGATTTGGGTATCTAACTTCGGGCCGTTATCCGGTTCAGGGACAGTGTCTGGTGGGTAGTTTAACTGGGGCGGTTGCCTCCTAAAGGGTAACGGAGGCGCCCAAAGGTTCCCTCAGCCTGGTTGGCAATCAGGTGTTGAGTGCAAGTACACAAGGGAGCTTGACTGTGAGACTGACAGGTCGAGCAGGGACGAAAGTCGGGACTAGTGATCCGGCACTTGCGAGTGGAAGCGGTGTCGCTCAACGGATAAAAGGTACCCCGGGGATAACAGGCTGATCTTCCCCAAGAGTCCATATCGACGGGATGGTTTGGCACCTCGATGTCGGCTCGTCGCATCCTGGGGCTGTAGCAGGTCCCAAGGGTTGGGCTGTTCGCCCATTAAAGCGGTACGCGAGCTGGGTTTAGAACGTCGTGAGACAGTTCGGTCCCTATCCGCCGTGCGCGTAGGATACTTGAGAAGGGCTGTCCCTAGTACGAGAGGACCGGGACGGACGAACCTCTGGTGTGCCAGTTGTCCCGCCAGGGGCACGGCTGGTTGGCTACGTTCGGAAGGGATAACCGCTGAAAGCATCTAAGCGGGAAGCCTGCTTCAAGATGAGGTATCCCACCCCTCTTTGAGGGGGTAAGGCCCCCAGCTAGACGACTGGGTTGATAGGCCGGAGATGTAAGCTCGGTAACGGGTTGAGTTGACCGGTACTAATAGGCCGAGGACTTGATTACTAAGCTGCTACGCGTCCACTGTGCAACTCTCGGCAAATGAACAACAGACCAGTTGTTTTGGTGTTGTTTGATATGTCGATAGAGTTACGGCGGTCATGGCGGAGGGGAAACGCCCGGTTACATTCCGAACCCGGAAGCTAAGCCCTCCAGCGCCGATGGTACTGCACTCGGGAGGGTGTGGGAGAGTAGGACACCGCCGGACATTCTTTCGGTCAGGGCCACCCCTTCGGGGGTGGCCCTGACGCGTTTCCGGACCATTTCCGCGAAACGCCTCCCACCGGTGCCACGGGGCTCGGTAGCGTCGCTGTGGGACCCGCCGCCGCGGGGTTCCCCACGATCGTGGCCGGAAAAACCGTACGTGGCGTATGCCTCCAGCACTCTTGGGACGCGCGGGTCGGGGTACCTGCCCACAGTTCGACCGGATCTGACCGCCGACAGGCGGAGGCAGGAGTGGTCATGAAGATCGGAATCATCGGATCGGGGCACATCGGTGGCACCCTCACCCGGCGGCTGCGGGCCCTCGGTCACGACGTGACCGTGGCCAATTCGCGCGGGCCGGCATCCCTCACCGAGCTGACCCAGGAGACCGGCGCGACCGCGGGCACCGTGGAACAGGCTGTCGACCAGGCCGAGCTGGTGGTGCTCGCGATCCCGCTGCTGGCGGTGCCGGCGCTTCCGGCGGAACTCTTCGAGGGCAAGGTCGTCGTCGACGCCGACAACTACTACTCCCAGCGGGACGGGGACATCGCCGAACTGCTGGACCGCAGCCTCAGCTCCAGCCGCTGGACCGCCGAGCACCTCAAGGGCGCCCGGGTGGTCAAGACGTTCAACAACATCCTGGCACAGCACCTGCTGGAGAACGGGCGACCGGCCGGCTCGGCCGATCGGATCGCCCTCCCGGTGGCCGGCGACGACGCCGAGGCCAAGCGGATCGTGATGGAGCTGGTCGACGCCCTCGGCTTCGACCCGGTGGACGCCGGCACCCTCGACGAGAGCTGGCGGCAGCAGCCGGACACCCCCGTCTACGGCACGGACCGCGACGCGGACGGCGTACGCCAGGGGTTGGCCGGGGCGCGGCCCTGAGCGACCGCCGGGGCGGTGTTCCGCGTACCCGATGGAACTGCCCCACCGGCGTTGCCGGCGGGGCAGTTCCGTGCTCGGGCCCGACGGGCGCTCAGCCGCCGGCGGGACCGCAGACGTAGCGGGGCTCGGCCAGGTACCGCCAGGTGAACTTCTCCCGCTTGAGCACCTTGCCGTCCTTCTTGATGATCCGGAAGGCGTCCTGGGTGAAGCCGTCGATGCCGTTGCTGGAGATGCACGACGGGCCGGCTTCCAGGTGGATGGTCTTCGGGCTGGTGATGTCCCGGCGGGGCCCGTACTCGGTCTTGACGCTGTCGTAGATCTTCGTGCTCCAGATCGACACGGTCACCGAGCCGGCGGTGTACGAGGTGTCGATGAGGACGCCGTACGGGGTGTTGTTGCGGAACTTGAAGTCGAGGGTCGGCCAGAAGATCGTCGACTCGATGACCGCCGGGTACCGGCTGAACCAGTATGAGTGCGGCTTGTGCTCGACGTCCTCCAGCCCGGCGTAGTAGGTGGCGTTGAACAGCGTGGTGGTGAACTGGGAGACGCCGCCGCCCACGCCGGGGACGAGCTTGCCGTCGAGGATCACCGGGGCGTCCTGGTAGCCCTGGTCGTAGCCGCGCTCGCCGGTGTGGCCGTTGAGCGAGAACGTCTCGCCGGGCAGCACGACCGTGCCGTCGACCTCCTTCGCCACCTGCACGATGTTCTGACTTCGGGGCGAGGAGAGTCCGCCGGTGAACCGGGTGGTGAAGCGGGACACCCGCTCCTTGATGCCGAGGCCGGCCAACTTCGCCGTGGTCACCTCCGGCTGGGTCTCCTTGAGCTGGCCGGTGACCGTTCGGTCGTCGGCGCGGGGCAGCACGGCGAGCAGGTCGTGGCCGAGCGCGGTCGGGTCGAGCTGCTGGCCGGGCCGACCGTCGACCGGCGTCGGCCGGCCGCCGGTCACGGTCATCCGGGCGTCGCGGGGTTCCACCTCGATGGCGGCCAGCTTGTCGCCGAGGGCGGAGCGCAGCCGCTTCACGTCGATTCGGGGGGTGAGCTTCCCGCGGTCGTCGGCGGTGAAGCGCAGGCTCCGGGCGATGGCGGTGGGCGGGATGGTGACCGTGCCCTTGGGCGTGCGAAGCGTCACCGGGGCGGCGACGGCGGGGCGGGCCAGCTCGGTGACGAGCCGGCTGACCTCGTCGTCGGTCGTCGCCGGCAGGGTCTCCACCAGCGGGACGGCCACCGGCTGGCCGGAGAGCCAGCCGTCCCGGACGGCCTGGGCCGAGCGCTGCGGGTCGAGCGCGAGGCCGGGCTTCGGACGGACCGGCTTCGGGGTCGTGCCGGTGAAGATGATCGCCGGAACGGTCCACTCGCGGGTCTGGTCGCCGGCGGCCTTGCGCAGGGCGGCGTCGAGCCGGGCGGCGTCGACGGTCACCACCGGCGCGACGGTGCGGGACCCGACGAGGCGGCTCACCGGGTGGGCCTGCGCCCGGGCGGCGGCGTCGACGGTGGCCGCGACGTCCACCGTGAGGCCCACGTCGGCGGGCTTCAGCTCGACGGTTCGCTCGCCGATGGTCATCCGCAGCGGGGTGCTCAGCGTGCCGGCCCGGTCCAGCTCCGTGCGCAGGTCCCGGACCGCGTCGGTGCGGCTGCGCCCGCCGAGTTCGGTGCCGAGGACGCTCGTGCCGCGCGGGACGTCGCCGGCGTAGGCGTACGCGCCGACGCCGGCCACGGTGCCCAGGACCGCCGTGGTGACGCCTGCGGCGAGCAGGATCCGCAGCCGCCGGGACCGGGGGCCCGGGCCGCCGCCGGGGGCGGTTGCCGCAGTGGGCTCCGGCTCGTCGTGCGGCCAGCTCACCGCGGTCACCTTGACGGTCGGCCGGTCGTCGGCGGGCGGCAGTGTTTCGCCGTACACAGTCACAGCAACCTCGATCGGTACGTACCACTTGGGTGTCCCCACCCGGAGGACACCTACGGTAGCCAACGCCCGGGCGGTCCGGCAGTCTGCGCCCCGGCCACGTCCGCGCAGGGTGTCGACGCCCGACGCACCGGGTGTGCGCCGCGCGGACCGATCGGGGCCCGGGCGTGACCCGGTCGGCCGTACGGGGGATCGATGGATCATCCTCAGCGTCTTTTCAGGGCCCCGTTACCAAAAAGTTACCGACGGGTATCACAACTACCCCACGTGAGACATCGATCGATGGCTTGTGTGCTCTGCCCGTTTTGTCCGGCGGTCGGACCTGGCGGGCGCTGACCGTTGGTGACCAGTCGCGATCTTGGTGGCGCTGGATGGTTACCGGTCAGTAGCGCGGGTCTTGTGAGCCAGGTCGCTTCCGCGAGAGCATCCAATCCGCAGCCCGCGCCGTCCGCCGAGCACGGCGGCCCGCGGCAACACCACACCGCAGCTTTCCTGTCCCGAGCCGCCCCGGGCTCGGTGATCCCCGTCCTAGGAGGACCCGTGAAGGAATCGGAAGACCGTCTGTCGCAGGGCGGTACCCGTTGGCGGCGGTTCGCCGCGATGATGGTGCCGGCGACCGCCGTTGCCGGCGCCATCGTGTTCGGCATGGCCAACGGCGCGATCGCGGCGTCGTTCGCCGTCTCCGGCCAGACCTTCAAGGTCGGGGCCTCGAAGCTGGAGGGCGACGGCTTCAAGCAGTACGGCGGGTTCGTCAAGGAGAAGGACGGCACGGCCCACCCGGTGGCCGTCTCCGAGATCACCAGCGCCAAGCTCTACGACCTCTGCCAGTCGGTGAAGGTGCCCGACCTGCCGATCGTGCTCACCATCAACGCCGGTGGCGGCGGCAAGCCGGCCACCGCCGAGGGCCTGCTGATCGACATGGAATCCCTCGGCGGCGACGCGGAGTTCAAGAACATCAAGATCGGCCGGGACGCCACCGACCTGAACGCCAACGCCACCGCCAAGTCCTTCGGGCAGAGCGCCGACCACGTCACGATCACGGGTCTCGAGCAGGTGGCCCGCTCCACCAGCGCCGCGATCTTCACCCTGAACGGGCTGAAGCTCAAGATCAATATGGGCGCCGGTGCCAAGGAGTGCTTCTGAGCCACCCCCGAGGCCCGTGGAGGGCGTCCTCCACGGGCCTCGGCCCTGCCTCGTGACCAGTGAGCACCGCCAGGAGGAGTACGTGACGACGGCCAACCCGCAGCACGCCCAGCCGGGCAGGCTCAGTCAGGCGTGGCGCGGCTTCCGCCGCTGGCGACGGAGCCGGCCCTTCTGGGGTGGGCTGTTCACCGCGCTGGCCGGGGTGGAGATCTTCTCCACCACCCAGATGAGCCTCAGCGGCCTCACCTTCCAGATGGGGCCGACCGGCTTCCTGTCCTGGCTGATCCCGGTCATCCTGGTGGCCTGCGGGATGCTGATGTGGTTCACCCCCCAGCAGCGGATGTTCTACGCGATCGTCGGTGCCGTCACCGCCGTCTTCTCGCTCATCGGGGTCAACCTCGGCGGCTTCTTCATCGGCCTGCTGCTCGGCATGGTCGGCAGCGCCCTCGGCTTCGCCTGGGTGCCGTCCCGCCGGCCGGCCACCGAGCCGGCCCCCGCCCCGGCCGAGCCGGAGCCGGTCGCCCGGCCCGACGACGCGGGCGAGCGCGACGACGAGCCGGCGCTCGTCGACGAGCTGATGCCCCGGTCGGAGCCCGGCGAGGACGTCACCGGTCCGCTCACCGACACCCTGCCCCGGCCCCGCAACCCGCTGCGCGAGCCGTTGCCCGCCGACCAGGACCACGACAGCACCCGGGTGCTGCCGACGGTCGGGCCGGACGGCCGGCCGCAGGGCGGCCCGTACCGGGACCCGAAGCTGCTCGCGGTCACCCTGGTGCTGCTCAGTGTCTCGGCCGCAGGGGTCCTTGCACTGCGCGACCAGAGCCCCGTGCGGGCCGCCCCGGCCGTCCCCTGCCTCACCCCGTCGCATTCGAGCACGAGCCCGGCCGCGCCGAGGCCGTCGGCGTCCCGCCCGGCCGGCGAGAGCCCCAGTTCCAGCCCCACCCCGAGCCCTGGCCCGGGGAAGACGCCGGGCGGCAACCCGATCACCGACATCATCGACGGCATCGGCGACCTGCTCACCGGCGGCGACGACGGGCCGGCGACCGGCGGGACGGACGGGGCGACGGGGGGCCCCGGGGCGCCGGCGGGGGCCAGTCCCACAGCGACCGTCACCCCGACCCGCGGGCCGACCTCGTCGGCCAGGCCGACCCCGGACGCCTCGGCCGGCACCGGCAAGCCGGGTCCGGACGGCCCCGGTTGCGCCACCCCCGGGCCCACCGAGCCGGGCGAGGTCGAGGCCGGTAAGCCGCTGCCCCGGATCGCCGCCGAACCCGGTCAGCCCCGGGTCGCGGCGGAACCGTCGAAGCTCACCGGCTCCAAGGTCACCATGACCGGGCTGCGGTTCGAGGGGATCGTCGAGCTGGACACCGGCGCGGGCAAGCTCAGGACGCTGAAGTTCAGCATGGCCAAGTCCGTCACCGACGACTTCCTGCTCCAGGCCGACGGCCCGGGCGGGAAGACCATGCGGTACGTCACCGACCGGCTGACCGTCCAGGGCGACGTGGTCTTCTACGCCACCCGGTTCGTCGGGCGGCTGCTCGGCATCAAGATCACCCTCACCCCTGACCTGCCGTTCCCGGACGGCATCCCGGTCACCTCGCCGATTCCGATCACCTTCACCGACCCGGTCATCGACCTGGCGTACGTCGACAGCGACGTCCTGACCGGGGAGCCGGAACTCAAGCTGAGCCTGGCCTGACGCGGCCGTGCCGGCCGAGAAGCAGCGGCCGGTACGGCCGGTGAACATGCGACGGCCGGGAGCCCGGGGGTCCGCCCCGGGCTCCCGGCCGTCGCCGTCGCCTCAGATCCGGGCCAGCGCCCGGCGCAGCGGGTCGAGCCCCAGTGCCCCGAGGTCCAGCGCCTGCCGGTGGAACTCCCGGAGGTCGAAGTCGGCACCCTTGCGCGCCTTCGCGTCCTCCCGGGCCTGGAGCCAGATCCGCTCGCCCACCTTGTACGAGGGGGCCTGTCCCGGCCAGCCGAGGTAGCGGTTCAGCTCGAAGCGCAGGTTCTCGTCCGGCACCCGGCAGTGCGCCCGCATGAACTCCCAGCCCAGCTCCGGGGTCCACCGCTCGCCGGGGTGGAAGCCGAACGGGTTGTCCTTCGGGATCTCCAGCTCCAGGTGCATGCCGATGTCGACGATCACCCGGGCGGCCCGGAACGCCTGCCCGTCGAGCATGCCGAGCTTGTCGCCCGGGTCCTCCAGGTAGCCCAGCTCGTCCATCAGCCGCTCCGAGTAGAGCGCCCAGCCCTCGCCGTGCCCGGAGACCCAGCAGAGCAGCCGCTGCCAACGGTTGAGCAGGTCGGCCCGCACGGCGGTCTGCGCGACCTGAAGATGGTGGCCGGGGACGCCCTCGTGGTAGACGGTGGTCACCTCGCGCCAGGTGGAGAAGTCGGTCACGCCCTGCGGCACCGCCCACCACATCCGCCCGGGACGGGAGAAGTCCTCGCTCGGGCCGGTGTAGTAGATCGCCCCGTCGCTGGTCGGGGCGAGGCAGCACTCGATGCGGCGGACCTGCTCCGGGATGTCGAAGTGGGTGCCGTGCAGCTCGCCGATCGCCTTGTCGGCCAGGGCCTGCATCCAGTCCCGGAACGCCTCCTTGCCCTGGATCGTGCGGGCCGGGTCGGCGTCCAGCGCGGCGACCGCCTCGTCGATGCTCGCGCCGGATCCGGCGATCCGCGCGGACACCGTCCGCATCTCGGCCTCCAGCCGGGCCAGCTCGGCGAACCCCCAGGCGTACGTCTCGTCGAGGTCGACCTTCGCGCCGAGGAAGTACTGCGAGGCCAGCTCGTACCGCTCCCGCCCGGCGGCCTGCTTGTCCCGCCCGACCGGGGCCAGCTCGTCGCGGAGGAACTGGCCGAACTCGGCGGTTGCCGCGGTGGCCGCCGCGGCGCCCCGGCGCAGCTCGGCGTCGAGCGTGCCGTCCGCGCCGAGCCGTTCGACCAGGCCGTGGAAGAAGTTGTCGCCGTCCGGATCCGTCCAGACGTCGCACTGCTTGGCGACCTCGACGAGCTGCGTCCTCGAACTGACCCGGCCGCCGGCCGCCGCCTCGCGCAGCGTCGTCTTGTAGCCCTCCAGGGCGCCGGCGAACCGGTTGAGCCGGGCGGCGATGTCGGCCTGCGCGTCGGCGCCCCCGGTCGGCATCAGGTCGAACACCATGCGGAGGTCGTGCAGGCCGCTGGCGATGACGTTGACCTCGCTGGTCGTCTCGCCCGCCTCGTACCGGGCGAGGTCCAGGCCGAGGCGCTCCTGCATGGCCTCCTTGGCAGTCCGTTCCGACTCCGACTCGGGCTCGGTGACGTCGAGGTCGGCGAGGGTGCGCCGGGTCAGCTCGGCCCGGGCCGTGTAGCCCTCGGGCGACAGGTCGTCCAGCTTGTCGTCGTGTCCGGCGATGCCGACGTAGGTCGCGCCGATCGGGCTCAGTGGCGCCCAGTCGGCGACGTACCGGTCGGCGAGGTCATCGATTCGTCCCACGGCTGCGACCCTACGCGACCATGCCGCCTCGTTGTCGACCCGTTTGCCGTGTTCAGGGCAGCAGCTCGGCCGGGTCGAAGTCGCTCGGGAACGGCGCGCCGACCCGCAGCCGTGCCCGCCGACCGCCCCGGCGGCGGTGTCGTAGCCGTCGAACTCGCCGAGGGTGAACAGCTCGACCGCCGCCTGTGGATATGCGGTTGCTGTGGTGGGCGACACGATGGCCGAAAAGCGCGGGACTTCATCGTACGGCTCCGGCAGAGTGTCAGGGGTGAGAGCGGACATCACCCCTGACAGGTCGGCGCTGCGTAGCTGGCTGCCGGGCTTCCTCGCGCTGGCCGCGATCTGGGGCTCCAGCTTTCTGTTCATCAAGGTCGGCATCGGGGAACTGCATCCGCTGCACCTCACCCTCTACCGGGTCGCCGCCGGGGCGCTGACCCTGCTCGCCGTGCTCCCGCTGCTGCGCGACCGGCTGCCCCGGGAGCCCCGGGTGTGGGCCCATCTCTTCGTGGCCGCGGCCCTCGGCGTGGCCGTGCCGTTCACCCTCTTCGGGTACGGCGAGCAGCGGGTCGAGTCGATGCTCGCCGGGATCTGGAACGCCACCACGCCGCTGATCGTGCTGCCGATGGCGGTGCTGGTGTTCCGCACCGAGCGGCTGACGTCGCGCAGCGCGGTCGGGCTGGGGCTGGGCTTCGTCGGGGTGCTCGTGGTGCTCGGCGTCTGGGAGGGCGTCGGCGGGGCCCACTTCACCGGCCAGCTCATGTGCCTCGGCGCGGCGGCCTGCTACGGCGTCGCCATCCCGTACCAGAAGCGGTTCATCGCGGGCAGTTCCCACTCCGGGGTGTCGTTGTCGGCGGCCCAGCTCGTGCTGGCGACCGCCCAGCTCGCCGTGGTGGGGCCACTGGTGGCCGGGGCGCCGCCGGCGCCCACCGGCCTCTCGGTCGGGGTGCTCGCCAGCGTGCTCGCGCTGGGCGTGCTCGGCACCGGGCTGGCCTTCGTGATCAACCTGCGCAACATCCGGGTCGCCGGGGCGAGCACCGCCGCCACGGTGACCTACCTGGTCCCGGTCTTCGCGGTGCTGATCGGGGCGCTGGCGCTCGACGAGCGGCTGAACTGGCACCAGCCGGTCGGCGCGCTGGTCGTGTTGGTCGGCGTCGCGGTGACGCAAGGACTGCTCGGCCGGCGCAGGCCGGCGGCGGTAGCTCCCGGCCCGGCGGTGGCCGAGGAGGGGAGCACCCCGATCGAGGGGCCGGCCGCGTCGGCGGTCGACGGGAGCGTCCATCGCCTGCCGGCGACCGGGCCCGCCGCCCGCTGATCAGCGCCGGGCCCACTCCACCAGGCGGTCCGCCGGCCAGGTGTTGACCACCCGGTCGGCGGGGACGCCGCACAACGCCGCCCGCTCGCAGCCGAACCGCTGCCAGTCGAGCTGCCCCGGGGCGTGGGCGTCGGTGTTGATGGCGAACCGGCAGCCGGCCTCCAGGGCCCGGCGGATCAGCCGCTTCGGCGGGTCCTGCCGCTCGGGGCGGGAGTTGATCTCGACGGCGACGTCGTGCTCGGCGCAGGCGGCGAAGACGGCGTCCGCGTCGAAGTCGCTCTCGGGCCGGGTACGCGGCCGGTGCGCCCGGTCGCCCGGCCCCTTCACCCCGGCCGGGCGGGAGGAGACCATCCGGCCGGTGCAGTGGCCCAGGATGTCCAGGTGCGGGTTGGCGATCGCGGCCAGCATCCGCCGGGTCATCCTGCCCCGCTCGTCGCCCAGCGCGCTGTGCACCGAGCCGACCACGACGTCGAGGCGGGCCAGCAGCTCCTCGTCCTGGTCCAGCGAGCCGTCGGTGAGGATGTCCACCTCGATCCCGGTGAGGATGCGGAACCCCTCGGGCAGCGCCGCGTTGACCGCCGCCACGTGGTCGAGCTGCTTGCGCAGCCGGTCCGCGGTCAGCCCCCGGGCCACCTTCAGCCGGGGAGAGTGGTCGGTCAGCACGACGTACTCGTGGCCCAGCTCGACCGCCGCGAGCGCCATCTCCTCGATCGGCGAACCGCCGTCGGACCAGTCGGAGTGGGTGTGGCAGTCGCCGCGCAGCGCCGTACGCAGCGCGGTGGCCGCGGCGTCCAGGTCCGTGCCCTCGGTGGCGACCAGCCGGCGCAGGTAGACCGGTTCCTCGCCGGTCAGCGACTCGGCGACGCAGCGCGCGGTGACGTCGCCGACCCCGGCCAGGTCGGTGAGGCTGCCGGCGCGGGCCCGCTCGGTGACCTCCTGCGCCGGCAGTGCGGCCAGGGCCTTCGCCGCCGACCGGAACGCCCGGACCCGGTACGTCGCCTCGTTGGCCCGCTCCAGCAGGAAGGCGATCCGGCGAAGGTCGGCGACGGGGTCCCGGGCGGTCATGCCCTGCAACCTACGCGCCCGCGCCGCCGGTCGGGGGGCGACCGGCGGCGCGGGGGTGGTGGTGCGTCGGATCAGGAGTACGGCAGCCTGACGACCGACTGGTTGCCGAGGCCGAGGGTGGTGGGGTTGTTGCCGATCGCCGACCAGACCTCCACCCGGACGGTGCCGCCGGTCAGGTTGCCGAGCGTTCCGCTGCTGGCGGCCAGTCCGGCGGCCTGGGTGTAGTGCTCGTACCCGGTGACCGGGTCGGTGGCGAAGTAGCGGTACGTCTCCACCCGGTCCCAGCTTCCGTTGCCCGTCAGGTCGTAGGAGACCCGCACCTGCACCCCGTTGCCGACCGCGGTGCCGGCGTCGAGGAACAGGTCGAACGCGGTCTGCCCACCGGCGTACCCGAGGTTGAGGCCGGTCGCGGTGAACACCCGCGCGTTGGTCGGGGTGCCGTCGTGGTTGCCGTTGGCCGCCGCCACCGTCGTGCTGGCCGCGCCGCCGGCCGCCCCGAGGCCGCCCCCGCTGAGCAGGTACCGGGTGGGCGAGCCGGACGGCGGCGGGGTGGTGGGGGTCGGGCTCGGGCTGGTCGGGGTTGGCGACGGGCTGGTGGGGGTCGGGGTGGGCGTCCCCGTCGGGCCCGGGCCGACGCCGCCGCTCGCGTTGCCGCCGCTCCAGGTGTACGCCCCGGTGGTGGCCGTCTTCCCGGCCGCCACGGTGAGCGTGGTGCCGTCGGAGAACCGGACGGTGATCGGCCCGGCGGTGATGTTCGACGCCACGTACGTCCTCGCCCCGTCGCGGGTGAACACGGCGCTCAGCGGGTGGTTCGCGCTGACCGTGGTGTCGACGGTGCCGAGCGCGGCGAGGTTGCGGATCCAGTGGAAGGTGTGCGCCCGGCTCTCCCCCTCCTCCGGCGTGTAGCCGGGGTTCGCCCGCAGGCTCGACAGCGCCGCGTTGGCGTCGCCGAGCGCCTGGAACTGCCAGAGGACGTCCTGCCACACCGTCGGCTGCCCGCCGTTGTTGCGGACCAGCTCCGCCCAGTTGGTCCGGACGTACGCCGGGTCGTAGCCGAGGTAGAGGTGGCCGCCGGTGACCGGCAGCAGGTTGATGCCCTGGATCATCTCCGGCTCGGCGCTGAACCAGGTCGAGTACGCCCCGCCGTCGCCCCACACCATGCCGACCGTGGAGTGCCCGAAGCCGGGCGGGAAGTTCTGGTCGGAGTGGTCGAACCAGTACTCCTGGATCGCCGCCGCCTGGGTGGTGTAGAGGAAGATGCCGGCGTCGCGGACGGCGGTGTCGCCGGTGGCCTGGCCCCACTGGATCAGGGCGTTGGCGAAGTTCATCCCCTCCGACGAGGACTCCTGGTTGTTGCCGGCGCCGAACGAGCCGTGACCGGAGGCCCAGTCGTGGCCGGCGTAGATGTCGAAGTCCCGCAGGTACGGGAACCGGGTGTCGTTGCGGTCGTAGTTGTCGGCGTCCCGGATGAGCAGGTCCACCATGCCGCCGTAGCGGGCGTCGGTGGCCCACTGCGGGTCGAACTTGGCCAGCGTGGCCGCCGCGGCGATGAAGTAGCCGTAGTGGAAGTGGTGGTCGTTGAGCTCCTGGTCGGACCCGTACGACGCCGGGTAGCCGATCAGCGTGCCCCAGTTCTGGTCGTAGTAGAAGACCTTCGCGGCCTTGCCGGGCGAGGCGGTGAACCAGTCGGTGAGGGTGGCCCGGACGGCGTTCAGCGCGCTGTCCCGGGTGGCGGTGTCGCCGACCAGGTCGGCCACCTCGGCGATCCGGGCGGCCCGGCCGAGGCCCTTGCCGGTCCAGTACGTGTCCCCGCCGCGCTGGTCCATCGGGTTGCCCCGGACGGCGGCGAGCTGGTCGCGCAGCGTGGTCAGGTCGGCGCCGGAGCCGTCGCCGACGGCCGGCAGTTCGGGCAGCACCCCCTGGAAGGTCATCGCGGTGCGGAACTGGCTGACGCCGGTGAGCACCTTCATCCGGCCGCGGGCCGACGGGTAGCTCTGGGCGATCGGGGTGGAACCGGTCAGCGCCTTCCACTGGTGCGGGTAGAGGCTGACCACGGTCTGGGTGGCGGTGCCCTCCCGGGCCGTGGTGGTGAACGCGTACGTGGTGGTCATCCGGCTGCTGGCCTGGTCGTAGGCGTACGAGACCCGGGTGCCGGTGACGTGGGCGTGCGCGTACCGGCCGTAGGAGGCGGCCAGGTCGGCGCGCTCCTGCGCGGTGCTGCTCGCGGTGGTGGGCAGCAGGGCGAGGGAGAAGTAGCCCCTGCCGGCCAGCGTGGAGGAGATCCGGCCGCCGCTGACCGTCCAGCTCGCCCCGGTCGGGGCGTACCCGACGTAGTCGTGGCCGGCGACGGTGAAGCCGATCGTGGCGCCGCTGTTCGACCAGACGGTCGGGGTGCTGTTGGCGCTGACCACCGCGTCGCCGCCGGTGGTCTGGAAGTACGCGAACGGCAGCCCGTGACCGATGGTGGCCCGCATCGTCCGGGCCCCGTCGCTCCAGTACGGGGTGACGGTCCAGTCGGTCCAGTCGGCCACCTTCACGGTCGGCGCGGCCAGCCCGGCCACCCCGACGCGGATGTCCTGCACGTACGGGTAGTGGAACTCGCCGACGCCGGTGGCGGTGCCGCTGATCGCCGGGGTGGAGTTGGCGGAGAAGCCCAGCCCGTCGGTGAACGTGTCGTAGGAGAGCGGGTGGGCGTGCAGCGGCTCGCTGTAGGCGCAGTCGGTGCGCTTGAACAGCAGCGACGACCACCAGTCGTTGGTGGGCACGGCACCGGCGGGGGCGTCGGCGGTGACGAACTGCCGGGGGTTGGTGGAGAGCTGCCCGCACCCGGAGGGCAACGGGCCGACCGGGGTGGTGGTGTAGCTGCCCGCGCCGACCGGGGCGGCCTCGGCGGGGGCGGTGTTGGCGGCGACGGCGAGGCCGCCGGCGACGAGGGCGAGGACGGTGGTCGAGGCGAGGGCCCAGAGGCGGTGGCGGTGTGGTGCGGGAGGTGTCACGGGTGCCTCCATCGCGCGGGGCTGCCGGACCGGCCGGCGGCGGCGCTTGGTCGGAATCGGGAGGTTCGTTACCTGTGAGAGCGCTCTCTCAGGAGGCGACGTTAACCGCTTCCCGAGACATGCGTCAATGTGTCCGACCGGTTAAGCCGTGATGTCGCGATTGGCCGAGCGGTGGGCCCGCTCCCGGCGGCTGACCACCCGGCGCGGTCAGCCGCCCCCGCCGCCGGCCGCCGGGGCCTTCGGGCAGCCGTGCTCGCGCCGCCACGCGCCCACCTCGACGGCCGGCTCGCGGTTGCCGTCCCGCCGCCACGAGTCGAGGTAGCGGGCCGGCCAGACCACCCCCCGCCGGATCCACCAGTCGCCCCGGGCGGTGCAGGGCGGCGAGATGCCGAAGTGCAGGTGGCAGACGTTGTTCGCGTTGCCCGTCTGGCCCACCCTGCCGAGCTGCTGGCCGGCCCGCACCCGGGTACCCGCGTCGACCCCGGTGGCGATCGCGCTCAGGTGCGAGCCGTAGTAGCGCACCCCGTCGTCGCCCAGCAGCGACACCGACAGGCCCCCGTTGTTCGGCCCCCGCGGCCCCCGCCGGTCGAACCGGTCCACCCGGCTCACCTCAAGAATCGTCCCGTCGGTCACCGCCACCACCGGCTCGCCGCAGTCGGCGAAGATGTCCGTTCCCGGGTACGCCGAGTGGGTCGGGTGGTAGTCGACGTTGCCGGCGCGTACCGGGAAGACGTGCCGCAGGCCGGCCCGGGTCGGCGCGGTCGAGGCCGACGGCCGGGCCGGCGTCGGCGCCGGCGGTGCCGTCGGCGTGGCCGGCCGGTCGGCGGTGGCCGGGCCGGTCGGCCCGACCCACCCGCTGCTGCTCGGCGCGGCGGACGGCGGCGGCGCCGAGCAGCCGGCGGCCAGCACCGGCGCGAGCAGCAGCAGGACCGGGTACGCCGTACGCGCGCGGCGCCGGCGCGGGAAGCGCGAGGACATCCGGCCATCCTGACAGAACGGTTACGGTTGGGGCAGTACGGTCCGGGGCGCCGCCGGCACCAGTCCCGCCCGGCTGGCCGGACCGCCCGGGTAGGCAGGACCGCCCGGGTAGGCAGGACCGCCCGGGTAGGCAGGACCGCCCGGGTAGGCAGGACCGCCCGGGTAGGCAGGACCGCCCGGTGCGGGAGCGCCGGCTCGGAAGGAGTGACGGTGACGACCTGGCAGCCCACCCTCCCCGCCGATCCGGAACCGGGGCGTCCCGGTTCGCGTACCCCCTCGGGGCTCTTCCCCTCCGGGCCGCCGTCGCGGCCGACCTGGCGGGAACCGCACCCCGTCACCGGGGCGGGCGTCGCCTCCGGCGGCGCGCTCGCCGCCGCCTGGTTGGTGCTCTTCGGCCTGCTCGGCCACGACGTCCCCGGGTACGCCTGGTGGACCGTCCTCGCCGGCGGGCTGGCCTGGCTGGCCGCCCTGGCGCTCGTCCGGTTCGGGGACCGGGGGGTGGCCACCGGGGTCGCCATCGTCACCGCCGGCGGCTGGAGCGTCGCCGCCGCGGTGGTCGCTGTGCGCTGGGCGACCGTCGGCGACTGGCCCCTGTGGTGAGACCGCAGCCGGCGCGGCGCGAGGCCGGTGACCGGAGTTGCCGCCGTGCGGCTCGGCACCGCCCACCACGCCGACGGCAGGTGCCCGGCGCGGGGCCCGCCCGGGTCGGCCGAGCACCGTCGGTCGCGGCCCGGCTGCGCACAGAATCCCGTCTTGACGTACCCGCTCCGACGGCGCACCCTCGGCGGTATGGCCTGGACCACCTCCCGCCTCGACCCCGAGCGGAGCCGCCGCCGCCTACAGATCCTCGCCGAGCTGGCGGGGGCCCGAGCGGTACGCAAGCAGGACCGGCCGCAGCGGGCACGCACCGAGCGGTTGCGGCAGCTGATCGCCACCCGGCGTCGCGTCGCGGGTTGAGCCGGCACCGGCTGGCCGCCGCACTTTCCAACCGGATTGACCGGCCCTTCGGGGCGTTGACCGGTCGCCTGCCGACCCGACCGGTTAACGTGCACGCGTAACGAGTCGGCGAGTTGTGCCGAGGCTATTGGGGGGACCGTGTCGTACTTCGCTGCCGCGGTGGTGCGCGACGAGGGCGGCTGGGCAGCCGCCGAGGTGAACCTGCGCGGCGCCACCGACGTCGACGAGGTCGCCGACCGGCTGCGCGACGTCGAGCCGGACGCCGACCTGTCGCTGCTCTTCGTCGAGGCCGACGACGCCTACCTGGTCATCCTGCGCCTCGACGAGGGGGAGGACCTGCGGGTCTTCGGCTCCGACTCCGCGTACGCCGAGGAGTCCCGGCTCGGTGCCCTGCTGGTCGGGGACCTCAAGGCGTCGGTCACCGGCTTCGACGAGACCGACGAGCCCCGGTCGAGCGCGGCCGGGAGCGACGACGACAACGAGCAGCCGGCCGTCGACCCGGAGGCCGACCCGGTCGGCGACGCGGACCTCCTGGCGGACCTGGGCATCTCCACGCAGCGGCTGCTGGCCCTCTGCACGCACGAGGGGATGCTGCCGGCCGACGTCACCACCGAGGTGTGCCAGATCCTCGGCTGCGCCGAAGAGGTCGAGGAGTTGCGTGGCGTCTGACCCGGCACCCTCCACCGGCGGGGCCGGGCTGACCGGTGGTGGGTCGGCGGCGGCGGGTGCCGCCGAGCCGGCCGATGCGACCGACCCGGCGCTGGGGCCCGTGCGACCGGGCCAGCCGACCCCCGGCGCGGTCGGGCGGGTCGGGCCGGGCGCGGCCGAGGGACTGGCGGAACTGGACGGGACCGGCCGCCGGCAGCGGCACGAGCTGTGGATGCGCCGGGCGCTCCAGGTCGCCGTCACCGGCCCGGAACCGGCCGGCCCCGGCCCGACGGCGGACGACGTGCCGGTGGGTGCCGTGGTCTACGGTCCGGGCGGGGTCGAGCTGGCCGTCGGGCGCAACGAGCGGGAGCTGACCGGGGACCCGACCGCGCACGCGGAGGTGCTGGCGCTGCGCCGGGCCGCCGAGCGCCTGGGCCGCTGGCGGCTCGACGACTGCACCCTGGTGGTGACCCTCGAACCCTGCACGATGTGCGCCGGGGCGATCGTGCTGGCCCGGATCCCGACCGTGGTCTTCGGGGCGTGGGAGCCCAAGACCGGGGCGGCCGGCTCGCTCTGGGACGTGCTGCGCGACCGTCGCCTCAACCACCGCCCCGAGGTCTACGGGGGGGTGCTGGAGGCGGAGAACTCCGCCGTCCTGCGGGCCTTCTTCCGCTGAGGCGAGATCCGCCGTGGCGGGGCGCGCCGGGGGCAGGATCGCGCTCGATCCCGGATCTGGTGGCGTCCGGGCAGCCGGACGCCACCGTTTCCTGGATCGAGCGCGATCCCGCAGGGGCGGAGTGGTCAGGCGATGATGGTGTCCAGGCCGATCTCGACCATCTGGGAGAAGGTCTGCTCGCGCTCCTCCGAGGTGGTCTTCTCGCCGGTCTTGATGTGGTCGCTGACCGTGAGGAGGGTCAGCGCCCGGGCCTTGAACCGGGCGGCGATCGTGTAGAGCGCCGCGGACTCCATCTCCACGGCCAGCACGCCGTAGTCGGCGAGCGTGTCGTACAGGTCGGGGCGGTCGGTGTAGAAGGCGTCCGCCGCCAGGACCGGGCCCACCCGCATGGTGACGCCGCGCCGCTCGGCCACCTCCACCGAGGTACGCAGCAGCCCGAAGTCGGCGACCGGGGCGTAGTCGATCAGCCCGTCGAAGCGCATCCGGTTCATGTTCGAGTCGGTGGAGGATCCGATCGCCGCCACCACGTCCCGCAGTTGGAGGTCCTCGGCGAGCGCCCCGCAGGAGCCGACCCGGATCAGGGACTTCACGCCGTACTCGTTGACCAGTTCGTGGCCGTAGATCGAGGCCGACGGCATGCCCATGCCGGAACCCTGGACGGAGACCTCGACGCCGTTCCAGCGGCCGGTGAAGCCCAGCATGCCCCGGACCGTCGAGTAGCACGTTGCGCCCTCGAGGTAGGTCTCCGCGATCCACTTGGCCCGTAGCGGGTCGCCCGGCATCAGGACCCGCTCGGCGATCTCTCCCGGCTTCGCGCCGATGTGCGTACTCATGGCAGGAATCCTGCCAGGCCGGCCGGGGCGATACCGGTTCGGCATCCGGACCCGGCGTCCTGTACCCTTCTCGGCGGTGGCGTGTCCGAGTGGCCTAAGGAGCACGCCTCGAAAGCGTGTGAGGGTTTACGCCCTCCGCGGGTTCAAATCCCGCCGCCACCGCTCGCAACAGCGAGAACGCCCGGCCCGTCCGTCAGGACCGGCCGGGCGTTCCGCTTGTGGTCTCGGTTGCCCCCGCGCGGCGTAGCGCAGCCGTCATCGCCGACTGGTGCTGGCTCACTCCTCTCGTGTCACCTCGACTGGCTGGTCGAGCTGCTGCTGCCGCTTGTTCTGCTCGTCGCGCAGGCGCTCGACTGTGTCTGCGAAGAGGGCGTATGCTTCTGCCTCGCTCAGCTTGGCGTACTTCCCCACGCGAAGCTCAACAGCTTCGTATTCTCTCTCGATGGCGTCAGCCGTCTGCTGGGAGTTGAAACTGCGCTCGTGGTATTTGAAGTAGCCCGTGAAGCCTGCGGCGAGACCTACCGCCGCGCTAGCTCCTACGGTTAGCCACCTCGCTTGAACGAACGAGACTGACGCCGTGGCGATGGCAGAGGTGATTACCGAGCCGACAATGATGATGCTTTGGAAACGGTTGTGCACCTCCCGGGTGCGGCCCGCGTCCTCCCTGAACTGAGAAATCAGGTCAGGGACATCATCCCTATATCGCTTCTGCGCAGGTAGGGCGGAGTCATGCTCGCCGTCACTCCCTGTGTCTGCCTCTGCCTGCGTCCTTCGACGGACAACGTGGAGCTTCTTGATGATGATGCGCGTAGAGCGAGTCCGTTTGTACTGCCAGTAGGCAAGCGCTGGCGATGCAAGAAGAGACATGCCGGCTGCAACGTAGATTGGAACAGCGAACCGGGAGATCTGTACGAGTATCTTCAGCGTTGCGATTGCGGCGAGTGCAATGAGCGCCAGGTTTCCAAGAAAAATCCAGGCTAGACCTGCCTTGCGCCAGATCTCTTGAAGATGCAGCTTCTCCTCCGCGTCTATGATCAAGCTGCGTATGTAGTCCGGATGCCAGTCTTTGGACTCGTTATTGACTACATCGGCCCATTTTTGCTCACTCGATTCCCCGGGCTGCATGACCGTCACGCTATGGCGAGTGCGGAGAGTTGGAAAGATGAACGCTTGTCGTGATATCGACACTTGCCTTAGAGGATCCTGCGTGATTCGCGGCGTACGACGCATCCGGTGCGATGTACACCGGATGCGTCGTACCGGCACGTCACCAGCAGGCTCAGTCTGGGCGCCGTGCAACCCGCAGGGCGTCTGTGGTGCCGCTCTTAAGAAGGCCGCCGACCTGCCGGGCGATGTCTCGCCGTACTTTGGTGGTCATGTGCTGATAGCGGGTCGCCATCGCCGAGTTGGACCACCCCATGATGACCATCACGGCCCGTTCGGCGACGCCGAGAATCAGCAGCACCGTGGCGGCGGTGTGCCGGGTGTCGTGCAACCGACCATCCCGTAGCCCGGCGAGCCGGAGCAGGCGCTTCCATTCGTCGTAGTCGGTGCGTGGGTTGACCGGGCCGCCGGTCGGCGTGGCGAACGGCCAGTCGCCACCCTCCCAGAGTTGGGCGGCGGCCGCGCGCTCCTGGTCCTGCTCGTCGCGGTGCTTGTGCAGCAGCGCCACCAGTTCGTCGGGGAGTCCGATGCTGCGGCGCCCGGCCCGCGACTTGGTTTCGGCGGTGTCGGCGCGGACCTGGCGGCGGTCGGGGCAGTGCCCGCCGTGCTTCCGGCCGCACGGTGAGCCGCACCCGTGCTCCCGTGCCCCATGCACGGCAAGGAGATAGTTCCACGGTGGTCGATCTCCGGCAATCGGCTTTCTGTCCGCCGCCACGCTTCGTCAACAGGGGCCGTAGCCCTCGGCGAAGAGGCGGCGGGCCCAGTCGGCGTACCCCGCGATGATCTTTCGGACCGTGCGGCCGTCGTGCAGGAAGAGGTACGCGCGGTCGCCGCGGCGGGCCAACAGGCCGTCGAACCGGTACGTCCCGTGTGGGGCGTCCAGCCGGCTGACCCGCGCGTAGCGGGCCCCGACCTGGTCGACCGGGGTGCCGACGGTGACGCCCTCCGGGGTGCGGATCGGATCGTCGAGCCAGAGCAGCACCAGCCGGTCGTCGACGAAGATCGGGCTGGCCTCCTCGTGGCCGGCGAGCGTCGGCCCGCACGCGTCGACCTCGGCGCGGAGTATGCCGCGCCGGGTCAGGTCCGCCTCGGTGTCGCCGAACTCGACGTTGCGCAGCCCACGCAGGTCGACGACCTCCGCGGGGCGGGCCGGGCGGCCGGCACCGGGCGGGTCGGGCGGGCGAAGGCCGCTGCCGGCGTCGACCGGCCCCTGTGGACGCACGCCGCTGCCGGCGATCGAGGCAGCCGCCAGTAGTGTCGCAATGAAAACGAATTGCCGCAATTTCATGGAATCCCCCAGTCCCCAACGGGGCCGGGGCGTTCAGGTTGCTGCCGAGCGACGGATTCCCTGATTTCCCATTCCTCGGCCAGCTCGTCCCAGTAGTCGGCGGTGAGCCCGCGCCGGCCGTGGGTCAGCCAGCCGTCGGTGTTCCGCTCCAGGTGCAGGCCCAGCTCGGCGAACGGGTCGATCCACCGGCCCGGCTCCGCGCCGAGGCGGACCAGCGCCGCGTTCAGCGGCCACTGCTCGCGCGGGGAGTCCAGCACGTCGTCGAAGTGCGGCCCCCAGCTCACCGCGCCGGCCAGCCAGACCACCGCCGCCTGGCGGCCGACGCCGCCGGAGAACTCCGCCTCCAGGTACGCCACCGGCCCGAGCCCCGACCACCCGGCGAACAGCGCGGCCAGGGCCGGCGAGAGCACCAGCTCGAACGGTCGGTCGGGGCCGGGCTCGGCCCCGACGAAGTCCGGCAGCGATCCGGTCAGCTCCTCGACGAGCTGCGGGGTGACCGGCAGCAGGGCGAAATCCTGGCGCAGCGCGGCGAGCACGGCGTGGTCCAGGTCGGCGGTCTGCTCGCGGAGCAGTTCGACGTCGGCGACCACCGCGCTGAGCTGGTAACTCATCGGACCCCTCCGGCATCCACAGGCTGTGGATGGAACATGTGTACGACCGGGAGCGGAGCGCCGGTGCTGCCCGGAAGGTACCGGGGCGCTGCGTGGTGTGCACGTCGCGCATCAGGCCACAACGGTGCTCTTGCCCGACCGCCGCCCCCGATCACTCCCGCGCCGGGAGACGACGAAGGGCCGGCCCCGCCGGGGCCGACCCTTCGTGCCGCTCTTCCGAGCGGAGACTACGAGAGTTGAACTCGTGCCGGTGTCGACCCGGCCCGCCCTGCTCAGTACACCGCGCCGCCGCTCTGCGGCCCGGCGATGCGCAGGCCGTACCGCATGGGCCAGACGCGTTCGGTGCGTACGGACAAACCGCTCCACGAGGTCGACTGCGGGACGAGCCCGCCGGTGGAGCCGCGGAACGAGCTGATCGACCCGGACGGGTATCCGGGGTGGTCGCCGGCCACCTCTTCCCCGTACGACGCCACGACCGCGTCCAGCCCGCCGACGCCGTCGAGGCTCAGCAGGGCGACGGAGGCACCGAACTTGTCCCCGCGCTCGGACGAGTCAGGGACGGCCGCGTGGTTCTGGTCGAACTGCTGGGCACCGCTCCCGGTCAGCCCGCCGGCGGAGCCCTTGAGCAGGGTGACGACGCCGGCCTCGGCCGTCGAGCCGACGGCCTCGCCGGGCGTGCCGACCAGCACGTCCGCCCTGCCGTCGCCGTCGACGTCGCCGGTTGCGAGGGTCGCACCGAAGCGGTCATCGTCCTCGGGCTCACCCGGTACGCCGACGGTGCGCTGCGTGATGATCCGTACGGCGCTGCCGGACAGGCCGGCGGAGCGGCCCGTGAAGACCGCGACGAGGCCACCGTTGAGGTGCGGGGTCTGGGCGCCGGGCGCACCGGCGACCACCTCGCCCAGCCCGTCGCCGTCCACGTCGCCGATCGCGAGAGCCTCACCCAGGTACCACGCGATGGTGTCGCTGCGGCCCGTCGCCCCGTACACCGCCGCTCCGGTCACCGATGTGGCCCCGGTGAGCGAGACCCCGGCCGCCGAACCCCACATCAGGGTGACCATGCCGGTGCCGTCCCAGGAGACGCCGTCGTTCTCGTGCGGGGCACCGTTGACCAGGTCGGCGTACCGGTCGCTGTTGACCTTGCCGATCGCGAGCGTGAAGCCGAAGTGGTCGTTGCGCTCGGCCGAGCCCGGCACCGCGGCCTGGTCCTGGTGGAGCTGCCGGGCGCCGGTGGCCGTGAGGCCCCCCGATCCGCCGAGCAGGACGGTGACCGTGCCGGCCTCCGCCGCGCCTCCGATCGACTTGCCGGACGCGCCGATCGCGAGGTCGTCGCGGCCGTCCCCGTTGATGTCGCCGGCCGCGAGCGCCGACCCGAACCGGTCGTAGTTCGCCGGGTCTCCCGGGACACCCGGCGAGCTCTGGTTGAAGTGGGTCGCCGCGTCAACGACCAGGCCCGTCCGGCTGCCCGGGATGACCCAGACTCCGCCGGCGTGGACCTTGGTGCCCGGATCCACCTCGTCCGAGTCGCCGACAGCCAGGTCGTCGTAGCCGTCGCCGTTGAAGTCGCCCGCCACGAGCGCGATACCGAAGCAGCCGCAGCCGCCGTCCGACGACAGGACACCCAGGAGATAGTCGACCTGCGGCGCGGACGAGTAGCGCACGGTCACCACGCCGGTCGGGTAGTGGGGGAGGTTGGTTTCGAAGGGGTCGCCGGTGGCCGCGACGTCGTCGACGCCGTCGCCGTCGAAGTCGGAACGGGTGAGACCGGTCGCCTTCACCCGGATGCCGATCTTCTTCACCGGGCCGCCCATCTTCGCCACCCGGTGGTGTTGGAGGACGACGCCCTCCCGGGTGACGGTCCGGAATTCGTCCGCCGCCTCTGCGGGAGCACCGACTGTCAGCCCGGCCAACACGGCCAGAACCGAGACGCTCGCAACTCTCCGACGCACCAGAACCCCCCGCTCGCTGTGGACGCCCCGACACCCTAGAAGGTCGGATCGATGACCGTAATCAGATGAACGGTCACCTCGCGCGACGGCCGGGCGGCACCGTCGGCCGAACGGCCGGACCGTCACCCCAGGCCGTTGCGGATGCGTCCACCCGTTTGCGGGCCTGCCGGACGCTGCCCTCGGCGAGGTACGCGCGTCCGTCAGTCGGCCAGCGACATCGCGTACTGGATCGTGATAGAAATCGTCACTGCTCACACGGAAGGACACGAGTGAAACGCCGACTTCTGCATGCACTGACGGCCATGACTGTCATCATTGCCGGTACGGGCGTGGTAGCCACGCCAGCCTCGGCCAGCGACGCGTGGGGCATTGTCTGCAACCTCAGGGAGAACACCTGGCTCCGCGCCGCGCCTCAGAGCGGCTTCGTGCTGCGTACCCTGACGGCCGGGCGCGGATTCCGCTGGCACGGTCAGGTCTGGGCCATCGACGCCGACTCCTGGGTCTACGGCCACGGCGCCGAGGATCCGTCACTGGACGGCTGGGTCCCGGCCCGCAACACCACCTGCTGAACCCGTAGCTGACGGGGGATGGCCGCAGTCGCCTGCGGCCATCCCCGTACCCATTCTCGCCGGCGAGCACGGGCACGACGTCGTCTACCAGAAGAATGCACTCAACCTCGACCTGATTGTCCGACGGCGGCTACCGCGGCGATCCTGAGGTGATCATCCGTACCGCGAGGCCCGCGACGGCAGCGAGCTGCCCGACCGGCAGGCCGGCCTGGACGCGGTGACGGACGGTGCGTGCCCAGGTCGAGCAACCCGGGCCAGGATCGAGGGCTTCCCGACACAGACAACGCTGGGCCGATCCGGTGAGGGGATCGGCCCAGCGTTCGTGCTGCTCAGGTGAGCGGAGGATACGAGATTCGAACTCGTGAGGGTGTAAACCCAACACGCTTTCCAAGTCTGTCGTCCTGCGTCCGCCGAGTGCTGTAGCCGTACCGGGCAGCAGCGCTGGCATGGAGCGGACCATGGCCGGATCACCTTGAACCTGGCCGAACGAGACGACAACTGAGACGACTGATGTCCTCCCAGGCTCCAGGCTCCAAAAATGAACCAAGACCCTCTGTGGGAGGGGCCTTGACCTGCTGTTACCTCTGTTCGAGGTGGCCGGACTGGACCGACGACCTTTTCGCCCCGACTTACGTCTGGCTACCTCTCGCACCCTCAAGTCCGGCTATCCATGCAGGTCAGCGTGTTGGCATCCGGTGGCATGACTCGGGGGGTGACTCTGCCTCTCCCATGATCGCCTCCCAGAACACGCTGGTGGAGGGCGCAAACCCTCACAAGCTTTGGAACCTCAGCGAGCAACCCGGGCTCATGAACCCAGGGCACAACATCGGTCGACCGTCCAAAGCATGACGTCCTCCGGCCATGGACTGGCGATCGGTTGCCGTTTGCGTTCGTGCCAGGCACAACTACGCTGTGTCTATGGAGCCGGAGCTTGTCGCACTCGCCACCGCCGGAGCAACCACGGTGATCAACGCCATGGCGAGCGAAGCGTGGAGCCAGGTCCGCGCCTCGTTCGCCAGAATATTCGCGAAGCAGGATGCGGCAGTCGAAGCGGCAGTGGTCCACGAACTCGAAGAGGCCCGAGAGGCGCTACTCACTACGCAACCACACAACGACGCGCTTCGAGAGCGCCTGACGCAGCAGTTCGCCTCTCAGCTTCAGATGCAGTTGCTTACGAGCCCTCAAACGCGCGAGCAGGCCCGTAAACTCGTGTCCGAATTCGGCGACAGGGCTGGATCCGCCGATGCGGCCGCTCGTGACGTAAGGCTCGACGCCGTAGCGCGAGATAGCGGACGGGTCTATCAGGTCGGGCAAGGAAACCAGTTCAACCTCTAGGGGACTAGATATGGCAGCCGGTGAACTGGTATTCGGTCACGCTGAAGACCATGGCCATGTCTATCAGCTGAGACATGGGCAACAGTTTAACTTCGAAAATGCGTTCATTGGGTCAATGGACGCCCTGCTGCCGTTGCTGCCGGATGCGGCGATAACCGCCCTCGTTCGAGAGTGGGATCCCATTCACCTCGGTATTCACCGAGCCACGGTGGCGCACGGAAACGCCGTCCCTCCCTATATTGAGAGGGACGTGGATGGCGAGCTGCGTGCTCGGGTTCAACAGGCTGCAAGAGAAGGTGGAATGGTCCTCCTCGTGGGGGATTCAACGGCCGGAAAGTCGCGCGCCGCATATGAGGCTTTAATGGCAGTAGCGCCGGATCACCTGCTACATCTACCGAATGATCCGTCGTCGCTGCGTTCGGCGCTTCTCTCGATCCTAACGGCATCAGGGCCACACGTGCTTTGGCTGGATAACCTAGAAAGCTACCTTGGTCCGGAGGGGCTAACAGCAGGCCTTGTATCCCAGCTTCGGAACGCCGGCGTCCTTGTAATATGCACCCTGCGCACAGCATATTATCGGCAGCTGTCTGACTCGGAGCAACTGGGATCGGCACGGACGTCCGCTGGGCCATCTAGAGTGAGTGAAACGATAATGGCTTCACTCGAGCCCATCATTCTGCCTCGCGTTTGGAGCCCTGCAGAGCTCGAACGAGCTAAGGAAGCCTCAGATCGCCGCATCCTTGACGCAGTTCCTTATGGCGATACGTATGGGCTTGCAGAGTACCTTGCGGCAGGGCCAAGGCTCTTCCGCGAATACAGGTTGGCTGCTGAGGGCGGAGGCAATCCGAGGGGTGCCGCTCTTGTCTCAGCCGCGATTGATTGCAGCCGGGCTGGCCTAGACCAGACTATCCCTACCGCTCTGCTCGAACAGACACATGAGCACTACCTCCGGAGTATGGGCGGAGCCATGCTGCGTCCCGAACCATTCGAAACCGCGCTGGGTTGGGCCACCAGGCGGCGGTATGGGATCACAAGCATGCTCATACCTACTAATGAGCCGAATGTTTATCGCGTGTTCGACTACCTACCTGACGCATTGGCGCGTGCGACAGGTAATTCGACTGTCCCTGATGCGACCTGGAATCTCGTAAGAAATTACTCGAAGGGGCAGCAAGGTCTTGCATATCGTGTGGCCGTGGCCGCCGCAGCGCAAGGAAAGTATGCGATCGCGGAGGAAATATGGACGGAATTGGCGACGGAAGGAAATCCCCGGGCCGCAGACCGGTTGGCGATACTTCTGTACAAGCTCGGACGCGAACAGGAGGCGGCCACTTGGACAGAGCATGCAGCTACCGGGGGGAACATGGCAGCGGCTGTCCGCCTCGGGCAATTGCTGTTGGCCGCAGGAAACCTCACCGATGCGGAGAAATGGCTTCGGGCCGCCGCAGAAAAGCGACATTCTAGGGGAGTCGCCTTACTCGCGAATCTGCTTGAGGACGACGGCAGGTTTGAAGAGGCGATCGAGTGGTATGGCATCGCAAATGAACTTAAGGTTAAGAATGCCGTCGGTGGGCTGGGCTACGTTTTGGCGCAGACCGGCAAGCTTGACGAAGCCGAAGCCCTTCTTCGTGAAGCCGCGGATCGTGGCGACGCCAACGTACTTAACACGCTCGGCATTGTTCTCTCCGAGGGGAAACGTGACGAGGAGGCGGAGTCTGTTTGGCTGAAGGCTGCGCAAGAAGGTAGTGCCGAGGCAATGAGCAACCTCGCGGTTCTTTACTCAAGGAAGAAGTGCTGGGAGGAGGCGGAACGATGGGCGCGACAGGCGGTGGCGTCCGATGGGAACCGCGCGCATGGCGCTCTAGGCGCCGTGCTGATAAACCGTGGCAAGGGCGCGGAGGGAGAGAAGATTCTCGCCCTCGGAGTTGAGGCGAACGATCCCTATGCCATGTTTCGGCTAGGGCAGCGCCATGTTGAGAAGGGTAGGCTGGAGGAAGGTGAGAGGCTGCTTCGTCAGGCCGTCGGAGCGCGGTATTGGCAAGCAGCAGGCGATTTGGCCGAGCTTCTGGAGAAGAAAGGCCGTGCTACGGAGGCGGCACCATATTGGGACGTGGTCCTAGTGCGGGGCGATACCGTTGCGGCGCTGCGATTTGGCAGGGCTCTCAAGGAGCGAGGAGATCGAGTACGCGCCCAGGATCTATTCCGCCGCGCTTCCGAAGCGGGCGATCAATTCGCGACTTGCGAGCTGGGTCGACTCATGTGGCAGCAAGGGGATGCCGCGCAAGGAGAGGAGCTGCTCAAGCATGCGGTCTCTATGAAGCACTCTCATGCCGCCTGTGTTCTCGGAGCATACCTTGCGACGGCCGATCGCTTTAGCGAAGCGATTGAGTTTTGGGAGCTGTCGTATCGAAACGGGCATCACCACAACGCGCGAAACATCTCGCGGGCCTATATGCTCGCCGGGAGGCCGGATCTAGCTGCGATATGGCTGAAGAAGGTTAACATGGTCAACACTCGACGGGCCAAACCGACTGCCAAGAAGAAGAGGCGTAAGCGCAAGTAGCACGAGCCTTCACTCCTCTTCTTCGGTTAGCATTTTAGATCTCTAAGGCTGTCTGGCCATCGGCTACGCTGCAAGGTCGAGCAACACCCCAGCGATCCGCCCCATGCTGGTAATCTCCAGGTCTGCCCCCGCTACTCGGAACGCCTCAGCCTTCGAGGGCCGATTCGCGTAGCCGACCACCCGCACCCCTGCGGCCCGCGCACCCTCGATGTCGGACAGTGAGTCGCCGACGAGAACGCATCGGCTCGGCGTTTCTCTGAGAGTTCGGACGGCTTGCAGGATCGGTTTGGGGTTGGGCTTCATCCAGGTCGGCTCGGCGTATGCCCGGCCGACCACCGGCGATACGTGGCCGGCGAGCCGGTGCGCTGCTAGGTAGGCGCTGACCGACCCGGCGGAGTTGTTGCTGACCACCGCTACCGAAAGCCCGGCCTGCCTAGCAGCCACGATGACCTCGCGCCCGTACGGCGTCGGTTCGGCAGTCTCGACGGCCCGGTGCTCGGCCGCGCAGAGAGCATTCTCCACGGCCCGTGTGACGTCCCGGTCGCCGGCTGCGCCGGTACGGCGCAGTACCTCAAGCGGGTCTGGTTCGCTAGCCAGGTCCGGCGGTACGTCGACGCCGCGCTGCCGCAGTACGTCGACCAGCTCGGCGGCAACCAGTGGCGCCGGGTAGCCGGCGAAGATGCTGCACACCGGACCGTCGAAGTCGAGCAGCACTGCACCGACCTCACCGAGCAGCCGGCCGAGGTCGGCGGTCAGCAGCTCGGCGGACTGCTCTGGGGCGATCCTGCCCGCCGGCCGGGGGAGAGCAGCGACGAGCCGCCGCCCGAGCGCCCGAAACAAGGCAAGTGAGACGACTACTGAGACGGCAGCGACCGTAGAGACGACTCAGGGCCGGTCCCCGTGGGGGCCGGCCCTGTCGTTTTCCCTGCTCAGGTGAGCGGAGGATACGAGATTCGAACTCGTGAGGGTGTAAACCCAACACGCTTTCCAAGCGTGCGCCCTAGGCCTCTAGGCGAATCCTCCGTGGGACAGAATACAGGTCCGTCGCGGCCCGGCCACCCCACCACCCCCCGAAGATCGACCGGCGGTCGGGTAGGGTGGGTGTCACCTCCCGTGCGGCGGTATCTCGTGAACCTCCCCAGGGCCGGAAGGCAGCAAGGATAAGCGAGCTCTGCCGGGTGCACGGGAGGCCTTTTTGTCTCCGGGCGCCGGTACCGTACCCGCGGATCAGGGTCAGGTCGGTTCACGGGGTGGTGGGTGGTCACCCGCGCCCGACCGGCGCAGAATGGCTCGGTCGAGAGGAGGCGGGACGGGTGGCACTGGCGCTCTACCGCAAGTACCGGCCGCGCACCTTCGCCGAGGTCATCGGGCAGGAGCACGTCACCGAGCCGCTGTCGCAGGCGCTGCGCAGCGGGCGGCTCAACCACGCGTACCTCTTCTCCGGCCCGCGCGGCTGCGGCAAGACCTCCAGCGCCCGGATCCTGGCCCGCTCGCTGAACTGTGAGCAGGGTCCCACCCCGGAGCCGTGCGGGCAGTGCGAGTCCTGCCGCTCGCTGGCCACCGACGGCGGGTCCATCGACGTGCTGGAGATCGACGCGGCCAGCCACGGCGGCGTCGACGACGCCCGGGAGCTGCGGGAGAAGGCGTTCTTCGCGCCGGCCCGCAGCCGGTTCAAGATCTACGTCATCGACGAGGCGCACATGGTCTCGTCGGCCGGCTTCAACGCCCTGCTCAAGCTGGTCGAGGAGCCCCCGGAGTACGTCAAGTTCATCTTCGCCACCACCGAGCCGGAGAAGGTCCTCGGCACGATCAAGTCGCGGACCCACCACTACCCGTTCCGGCTGATCCCGCCGAAGGTGCTCCGGCCGTACCTGGAGCAGCTCTGCGAGGCCGAGGGGGCCACCGTCGACCCAGCGGTCTTCCCCCTGGTCGTGCGCGCCGGCGGCGGCAGCGCCCGGGACAGCCTCTCCGTGCTCGACCAGCTCATCGCCGGCGCGGGTCCGGAGGGGGTCAGCTACGCCCGGGCCGCCGCGCTGCTCGGCGTCACCGACTCGGCGCTGATCGACGAGATGTGCGACGCGCTGGCCGCCGGGGACGGCGCGGCGGCGTACGCGACCGTGGACCGGGTCGCCGAGGCCGGGCACGACCCGCGCCGGTTCGCCTCCGACCTGCTGGAGCGGCTGCGCGACCTGATCGTGCTCCAGCAGGTGCCCGACGCCGCCACCAAGGGCCTGATCGACGGGCCGGCCGACCAGATCGAGCGGATGACCGCCCAGGCCCAGCGGCTCGGCCCGGCCACCCTGTCCCGGTGCGCCGACATCGTGCACAACGGCCTGGTGGAGATGCGCGGCACCACCGCGCCCCGGCTGCTGCTGGAGCTGATCTGCGCCCGGATGCTGCTGCCGGGCGCGGACGACTCGACCGGTGCGCTGCTCCAGCGCCTGGAGCGGATGGAGCGCCGGATCACCCTCGGCGGCGCCGAGCCGCCGCCGGCCGCCGCCGGCCCCGCGCCGGTCGCCCCCGCCCCTCCGGTACGCCCCGAGCCGGCCGCCCCGCCCACGGCTGCCACGCCGCCCGCGCCAGCGTCCGCCGCCCCGGCGGGCGACCCGCCCCCGCCCGCGGCTCCCGTGTCGGCGGCTCCGGTCGCCCCGGTCGCGCCTCGGCGGGAGGTCCCGCCGGAGGCGGTCCTGCCCGACCCGGGCACCCCGGCCCCGCCCCGTCCCGGCGCGGCGGCCCCGGGCGCGCTGGACGCGGTGGCGGTGCGCCGGGCGTGGCCCGAGGTGGTCGGCAAGGTCAACCGGACCAACAAGCGGATCGCGGCGCTGATGCGGGACGCGGTCGTCCGGGAGCTGGACGGCGACGTGCTGCTGCTGACCGTGAAGTCGACGGTGCTGGCCAAGATGATGTCCGACCACGCCCAGGTACTCACCGACGCCCTCTACGAGGAGCTGGGCGGGCGCTGGCAGATCCGGTGCGAGATCTCCGGCGAGCGGGGCGGCGGCGGCCCTCGGGCGGCGGCTCCCGCGGCGCCCCGCCCGGCCCCGCAGGCACCGACCGCCCCCACCGCCCGCCCGACGTCCGGCGCGCCGGACGGCCGGGGCGGCGCGGTTCCGGCCGGGCCGGCCACGTCGGCCGGTGGGGACGAGGAGTGGCCCGAGCCGGCCCGCCCCGGCGGGGCCGCGCCGGCCGCGAACGCGACGCAGGGCGACGACTGGCCGGAGGCGGCCCGCCCGGGCGGGACCGGGCCGGTCGCGCCGCCCGCCGCCGGCCCCGGGGCGGACACCCCGCCCCGCACCCCCGCCCCCGGCGCCCCGACGCGCGAGCCCGCCGGGGCACGAGGCGCGGGCCCGGCACCGGCCGCCCCGCCGGCCAACGGCGCCGCCGGCAACGGTGGCGGTGCGGGCGGCGCGCCGGTCAGCAGCGCCATCGCCGCCGCGCGGGCGGCGGCGGCCGGCCGCGGCCCGCGTACCCAGAACGGGGCCCGGCGGACGGCGGACGCCGACTGGGCCGGCGAGCCGCCCTACGATCCCGACTATGACGGGCCGGTGCGCGGCGGTGGCCGACCGGGCCCCGCGGCAGCGGCCACCCCGGCCTACGAGGGCTTCGACCCGGGCGACGAACCCCTCGACGAGGTGATCGACGAGCGGACGGCCCGGCAGTCCAGCGAGGAGCAGGCGGTGCAGCTGCTCCGGGAGGCGTTCGGCGCCGAGAAGATCGACGAGGTGGACGCCCGCTGAGGCGGGTGTCGCCCGTGCCGGAGAACCGGCCGCGCCCCGGCTAGGCTGGGCGCGGCCGAGCAGACGAGTGCGAGAAGGAGCCATCCGTGCGCCCAGGTGGACAGCCGAACATGCAGCAGATGCTGAAGCAGGCGCAGAAGATGCAGCAGCAGATCGCCAAGGCGCAGGCCGAGCTGGCCGAGGCCGAGCTGACCGGCACCGCCGGTGGTGGCCTGGTCACGGCGACCGTTTCCGGCTCCGGCGACATCAAGGGCATCAAGATCGACCCGAAGGCGGTCGACCCGGAGGACGTGGAGACGCTGGAGGACCTGGTGGTCGCCGCGCTGCACAACGCCGCCGAGGCGGCCCGGGCGCTGACCGAGCAGAAGATGGGTCCGGTCACGGGTGGCATGGGCGGCCTCGGCCTGCCCGGCTTCTGAGTCGGCCGCTAGATGTACGAAGGTGCCATCCAGGACCTGATCGACGAGCTGGGGCGGCTGCCGGGCGTCGGCCCGAAGAGCGCCCAGCGGATCGCCTTCCACGTCCTGTCGGCGGACCCGGCCGACGTCAACCGGCTGGCCGGCGCGCTGCGCAAGGTCAAGGATCTGGTGCGGTTCTGCACCACCTGCTACAACGTCGCCGAGTCCGAGCAGTGCCGGATCTGCCGGGACCCGCGCCGCACCGACGAGGTGCTCTGCGTGGTCGAGGAGCCGAAGGACGTGGTGGCGATCGAGCGGACCGGTGAGTTCCGGGGCCGCTACCACGTGCTCGGCGGGGCGATCAACCCGCTGGAGGGGATCGGGCCGGACAACCTGCGCATCCGGGAGCTGATGACCCGGCTCAGCGGGGGCGTGGTGCGTGAGCTGATCCTCGCCACCGACCCGAACACCGAGGGCGAGGCGACGGCGACGTACCTGGCGCTGATGGTCAAGCCGATGGGCATCACGGTGACCCGGCTGGCCAGCGGCCTGCCGGTCGGCGGCGACCTGGAGTACGCCGACGAGATCACCCTCGGCCGCGCCTTCGAGGGGCGCCGCGCCGTCTGACCGTACCCGACGACCCGACGGCCGGCACCGGTTTCCCGGTGCCGGCCGTCGGTCCTTTCGGCGTCCCGATCCACTGTGGGGATCTGACATGTGATCGGGCGGGGGCGACGGGCGATGTAACAAATTCGCATCTATGAAACAGTGCAAATCGTACCCTTTGGTGGCGGTCCGCTGGGCCGTCGCATGCGAGGCGCACCGGTAAAGACACGATCCGGTACCAACCGCTTCCTCGGCAGTTTCCCGGCGGTCCGAACGGCGACTAAGGTCACGGCCATCGGTGACCCCTGTCACCACGTTGTCCGTACCCCCAAGGACGAGGTGAAGCACCCATGCGTGCACCCAGGCCGAAGGTCGCTGTCGCGGCCGTCGCGGTCGCGGCCCTCGCGGTAGCAGGCTGCGCCGAGAGCGACCGCGACGACAGTTCCGGTGGTAGCAAGAAGGACACTCTGGTCTTCGGCGTGGCCGGCGACCCGAAGGTCCTCGACCCCAGCTTTGCCAGCGACGGCGAGTCGCTGCGCGTGGCGCGTCAGGTCTTCGAGACCCTGGTCCGGCCGGAGGAGGGGGGCACCAAGGTCACCCCGGGGCTGGCCGAGTCGTGGACCCCGGACGCCGCCGGCACCACCTGGACGTTCAAGCTCCGCTCGGGCGTGAAGTTCCACGACGGCACCGACTTCAACGCCGAGGCCGTGTGCGTCAACTTCAACCGCTGGTACAACGGCAAGGGCCTCATGCAGAGCCCGGACGTGACCGCGTACTGGCAGGACGTCATGGGCGGGTTCGCCAAGAACGAGAACGCCGACCTGCCGCCGAGCCTGTTCAAGTCGTGCACCGCCAAGGACGCCACCACCGTGGACCTGGCGTTCACCCGGGTCTCCAGCAAGATCCCGGCCGCGCTGATGCTGCCCTCGTTCTCCATGCACAGCCCGAAGGCGCTGGAGCAGTACGACGCCAGCAACGTGGGCGGCACCGCCGAGGACATCAAGTACCCGTCGTACGCGATGGAGCACCCGACCGGCACCGGCCCGTTCAAGTTCAAGTCCTGGGACGTCGCCAACAAGACGCTCACCATCGAGCGCAACGACGACTACGCCGGCACCAAAGCCAAGCTGAAGACCATCATCTACAAGACCATCTCGGACGAGAACGCGCGCAAGCAGGCGCTGCGCTCCGGCGACATCCAGGGCTACGACCTGGTCGGCCCGGCCGACGTGGAGCCGCTGAAGACCGAGGGCTTCAACATGCTCACCCGGCCGGCGTTCAACGTCCTCTACCTGGCGATCAACCAGAAGGGGAACCCGAAGCTCGCCGACATCCGGGTCCGCCAGGCGATCGCGTACGCGCTCAACCGCCAGGCGCTGGTCGACTCGAAGCTGCCCCCGGGCGCCAAGGTCGGCGTGAACTTCATGCCGGACACCGTCGAGGGCTTCAACGGCGACGTGACCAAGTACGACTACAACCCGGAGAAGGCCAAGCAGCTGCTGGCCGAGGCCGGCGCGTCGAACCTGGCCCTGCGGTTCCACTACCCGACCGAGGTCACCCGGCCGTACATGCCGAACCCGAAGGACATCTTCGAGCTGCTCTCGGCGGACCTCAAGGCGGTCGGCATCAACGTCCAGGCCATCCCGCTGAAGTGGAGCCCGGACTACCTGAACGCCACCACCTCCGGCGCCAAGCACGACATCCACTTCCTCGGCTGGACCGGTGACTACGGCGACGCCTACAACTTCATCGGCACCTTCTTCGACCGGCCGAAGGACGAGTGGGGCTTCAACGACAAGGCCCTCTTCGACCAGTTCAAGGACGCCGACACCACCGCCGACCCGGCGGCCCGGGTGGAGAAGTACAAGGCCCTGAACAAGGCCATCATGGATCGCCTGCCGGGTGTGCCGATCTCGCACTCGCCGCCGGCGATCGTGTTCGGCAAGGACGTGACCGGGATCAAGGCGAGCCCGCTCACCGACGAGCGGTTCGCCACCGCCGAGTTCAAGTCCTGATCTGACGCAACGAACGCGGGCGGGCGCTGTCACCACGGCGCCCGCCCGCACCCCTCCGCACCCCCTACCGAGGCCGCCGTGTTCCGGTTCATCGTCAGACGCCTGCTCCAGCTGATACCGACGCTGATCGGGCTCTCCCTCCTGCTGTTCATCTGGCTGCGCCGGCTGCCGGGCGGCCCCGAGACCGCCATCCTCGGTGAGCGCGGCACGCCGGAGATGCGCGCCGCCATCCGCCGCAACCTCGGCCTCGACGAGCCGATCCTGATCCAGTACGGCCGGTTCGTCCGGCGGCTGATCAAGCTGGACCTGGGCACCTCGACCTCCACCAAGCGCCCGGTCGTCACCGAGTTCATCGAGCGGTTCCCCGGCACCGTCGAGCTGACCGTGATGGCCATGGTGATCGCGATCGGGATCGGCATCCCGCTGGGCTACCTGGCCGCCCGCCGCCGGGGCCGGATGCTCGACCACCTCTCGGTCGGCGGGTCGCTGATCGGCATCTGCATCCCGGTCTTCTTCCTGGCGTACGTGCTGAAGGCGATCTTCTCGGAGAACCTCGGCTGGTTCCCGTCCAGCGGCCGGCAGGATCCGACCCTCGGGGCGACCCGGATCACCAACTTCTTCGTCTTCGACGGGCTGATGACCCGGGAGTGGGACGCCGCCGCCGACGCGCTCTGGCACCTGGTGCTGCCGGGCCTCGCGCTGGCCAGCATCCCCCTGGCGATCATCGTCCGGATCACCCGGGCCAGCGTGCTGGAGGTGCTCAACGAGGACTTCGTCCGCACCGCCGAGGCCAAGGGCCTGACCGAGCGGACCGTCCGGGGCCGGCACGTGCTGCGCAACGCCATGCTGCCCGTGGTCACCTCGATCGGCCTGCTCACCGGCGGCCTGCTCTCCGGCGCGGTGCTTACCGAGACCGTCTTCGCCTTCAGCGGCATCGGGGCGTTCGTCGCCGAGGCGATCGGCCAGCGCGACTACCCCGTGCTGATGGGCTTCATCCTGATCATCGCGGTGGTGTACGTGCTGGTGAACCTCCTGGTGGACCTCTCCTACAGCGTGATCGACCCGAGGGTGAGGGTGCGATGACGGCGATCACCGGCAAGAAGCGCGAGAAGATCGACCGGCTCGCCGAGCTGGCCGCCCGGGACGACGAGCGCGGCGTCAGCCTCTGGCAGGAGGCGTTCCGCCGGCTGCGGCGCAACCCGGCCGCCATCGTCGGCGCGGTGATCCTGGGACTGTTCCTGCTGGTCGCGATCGTCGGACCGTTCCTGGTCCCGCACCCGGCGGACGCCCAGCTCTGGAAGGGCGAGATCCGGGACAACATCGGCTACTTCCCGGGGCCCCGGGCCGAGAACTGGTTCGGCGTCGACCACATCGGCCGCGACGAGTTCAGCCGGATGATCGTCGGTGCCCGGCAGACCCTGCTGGTCGGCATCATCTCCACGCTGATCGGCCTGGCCGTCGGGTCGCTGATCGGCGGCGTCGCCGGCGCCGCCGCCGGCCTCGGCGGCCGGTGGGGCCGGGCCGTCGACAACATCCTGATGCGCTTCGTCGACATGCTGCTGGCCATGCCGAGCCTGCTGCTCGCGATCAGCATCGCCGCGCTGCTCGGCTCCGGCCTGACCACCGTCATGATCGCGGTCGGCGTGGTCTCCGTGCCGGTCTTCGCCCGGCTGCTGCGCGGCTCGATGATCTCCCAGGCGAACAGCGACTACGTGCTGGCCGCGACGTCGCTGGGCGTGAAGAAGCCGAAGATCGCGCTGACCCACGTGGTGCCGAACTCGCTCGCCCCGGTGATCGTCCAGGCCACGCTGACCCTGGCCACCGCGATCATCGAGGCCGCCGCGCTCTCCTTCCTCGGCCTCGGCAACAACGACGCCTCCATCCCGGAGTGGGGCGTGATGCTCGCCGACGCGCAGCGCTACCTCGACGCCGCGCCCCGGCTGGCCATCCTGCCCGCACTCGCCATCATCGTCACCGCGCTCGGCTTCACCCTGCTCGGCGAGGCGATGCGCGAGGCCCTCGACCCGAAGCTGCGGAAGTAGGTCGTCATGGCACTGCTCGAAGTGGACGATCTCTCCGTCACCTTCGCCCGGCGCGGTCAGCGCACCGTGCACGCCGTCGACGGGGTGTCCTTCTCCGTCGACGCCGGCGAGGTGGTCGGCCTGGTCGGCGAGTCCGGCTGCGGCAAGAGCGTCACCTCGCTGGCCATCATGGGCCTGCTGCCCAAACAGCCCGGCCTGCGGGTCGGCGGCAAGGCGGTGTTCGACGGCACGGACCTGCTCCAGCTCGACGACCGGTCCCGCCGGGACATCCGGGGCCGGGACGTCGCGATGATCTTCCAGGACCCGCTCTCCTCGCTGAACCCGGTGATCCCGATCGGGCTACAGGTGACCGAGGTGCTGACCCGGCACCGGGGGATGAGGGGGGAGGCGGCCCAGAAGGAGGCCGCCGACCTGCTCGACCGGGTCGGCATCCCCGACCCGCGCCGCCGGCTCAGGGAGTACCCGCACCAGCTCTCCGGCGGCATGCGGCAGCGCGCCCTGATCGCCATGGCGGTGGCCTGCCAGCCCCGGCTGCTGATCGCCGACGAGCCGACCACCGCGCTGGACGTCACCATCCAGGCGCAGATCCTGGAGCTGCTCAAGGACCTGGTCCGGGACTCCGGCACCGCGCTCGTGATGATCACTCATGACCTGGGCGTGGTCGCCGGCATGTGCGACACGATCAACGTGCTGTACGCCGGCCGGGTGGTGGAGACGGCCCGCCGCCGCCCGCTGTTCCGCGAGCCGCGGCACCCGTACACGGTGGGGTTGCTCGGCTCGGTGCCGCGCCTCGACGCCGGGCGCGGCGAGCGGCTGAACCCGATCCCCGGCTCGGTCCGCGACCTGCTGGCCTGGCCGGACGGCTGCGCCTTCGCCCCGCGCTGTGCCCGCCGCATCGACGAGTGCGTGGGGGAGCCGCCGGAGCTGGTGCTCGCCCACGACGGCCGCAGCTACCGGTGCGTCAACCCGGCTCCGGTCGGCGGCACCGTGCCCCCGGCCGCCACCGGCGGCCGGACCGCGACCGCCCCGGCCCCGGGCACCGCCCCGGCGGCCGGTGGCGCCAGCCCGGCACCGGCCGACGACGCGACCGCGGGTCCGGTGCCCGCCCCGCGCGAGGAGGAGAAGCCGTGACCGAGAGCGACGTCCTCGTCGAGGTCCACGACCTGAAGGTGCACTTCCCGATCAAGCGGGGACTCCTCCTCGACCGGGTGGTCGGCCACGTCAAGGCGGTCGACGGGGTCGACCTGAGCATCCCGCGCGGAAAGACGTACGGGCTGGTCGGCGAGTCCGGCTGCGGCAAGTCCACGCTCGGCCGGGCCCTGCTCCAGCTCACCCCGCCCACCGGCGGCGAGGTCCGCTTCGACGGCGTCGAGCTGACCCGGCTGCCGGCCGGAAAGCTGCGCACCATGCGCCGCCGGATGCAGATGATCTTCCAGGACCCGATGTCGAGCCTGGATCCCCGGCAGAACGTCGAGTCGATCCTGACCGAGGGGTTGCAGACCCACGGCATCGGGACCGACCGGGACGACCGGCGGCGGATCATCGGCGAGACCCTCGACGCGGTGGGGCTGCCCCGCTGGGCGCTGTCCCGGTACCCGCACGAGTTCTCCGGCGGCCAGCGGCAGCGCATCGGCATCGCCCGGGCCCTGGTGCTCGGCCCCGAGCTGATCGTCGCCGACGAGCCCGTCTCGGCCCTGGACGTCTCCATCCAGGCCCAGGTGGTGAACCTGCTCGACGAGCTCCAGGACAATCTCGGCCTGACCTACCTGGTGATCGCCCACGACCTCGCCGTGGTCAAGCACATCTCCGACGTGGTCGGCGTGATGTACCTGGGCGCGCTGGTCGAGGAGGCGCCGAGCGACCGGCTGTACAGCGAGCCGCTGCACCCGTACACCCGGGCGCTGATGTCGGCCGTGCCGGTGCCGGACCCGGACGTGGAGGACCGGCGGGAGCGCATCCTGCTCGCCGGGGACCTGCCGTCGCCGGCCAACCCGCCGTCGGGCTGCCGGTTCCACACCCGCTGCCCGTGGGCCCAGCCCACCCGGTGCGCCGACGAGCGGCCGGCGCTGCGGGACATCGGCGGCAGCCGGGTCGCCTGCCACTTCGCCGAGCGGATCGCCAGCGGCGAGCTGCGCCCGCACAAGGTGAGCGCGCGGATCGTCCGGCCCGAGGGCGAGGGCGCGACCCCGGCCGTCGTCTCCGCCCCCACCGAACCCGGCTCGTACGTGTGAGCAAGGGCCCCTTGTCGACGCCCTCGGCGGGACAAGGGGCCGGCCACGGCCGGCGGCTGGCGGCTGGCGGCCGGTGGGGCGGGTCAGCCCTCGGGGCGGTTCAGCAGGCCCACCGCGATCGCGTGCACCGCGTCCAGCCCGGCCGGGTCGGCCAGCGGGGCCCGGCCACCGGTGACGGCGTACCACTCGTCGGCCTCCCGGTACTGCACGCGCAGGGTGACCTGGCCGTCGGCGTACTCGGTGCGCAGGGTCAGCTCGCCGGTCACCACGCCCACCTCGTCGGTCATCACGCCGCCCGGGCCGGGCACGAAGTCGGCCGTGCGGCTCTGCGCCCCGCCGCCGGCCGGCGGGCCCGTGGGCGGGGCCGCCGCGGCGCTGGTGGCCCCGGCGTCGGCGGACATGCCGGCGCCGGAGACGTCGGCCGGAGCCGCCGGGGCGCCGTCCGCGGTCATCCCGGCCGTGGTCGGCCCGCCGGCTGTCGTCGCACCCGTCGCCGCGTCGCCGCTGCCGGTCGCCGCGTCGTTCCCGCCCGCGTCCGGCGTCTCGTCCATGGCGGGTGTCGCCCCTGCCCCGGTCACGGCTTGCTCGCCCATGTGCAGCCCTCCAACATGTCGGTCAGGGCGGCCTTCTCGGCACTGGTCACCGTCAGCCGCCAGTGGTGCTTGACCGTCACCCAGTCCTCGGCGTACTGGCACCAGTATGACCGGTTCGCCGGCTTCCACTGGGCCGGGTCCTGGTCACCCTTTGACCGGTTGGAGGAGGCGGAAACCGCGAGGAGCTGGGGTCTCGTGAGATCGTTCGCGAAGTCGCCCCGTTTGGCGTCGTCCCACTCGTCCGCCCCCGAGCGCCACGCGTTGGCCAGCGGCACGGTGTGGTCGATGTCCACGTCGGAGGGGTCGGTGAAGACCCGGCCGTCGTACACGCTCTCCCAGCGGCCGGCGACCACGTTGCAGCCGGAGAACCTGATGTCGTCACCGTCGCGCTTGAGGACGCTGTCCCGCACGTCGCAGTTCTTCCCGGTGTTCCGCCAGTGCGGGAAGCGGTTGCGGCTGTATCCCTTCATCGAGCCGGCGCTGGCGACGGTCAGTTGGCCCAACTGCTCGCTGACGTTGCCGCCGCCGCTGGGCGGGGCCTCGGGCTCGTCGACCGGCGAGCAGCCGGCGGCCACGAGGGCGAGCGCCGCGGCGAGCGCGACCACCCCGGCCGCACGACGTCCTGATCTGGTACGCACAGACGACACCTCTCCAGCTTGCGGGCTTCTGGCGATTGCGCACAGTACCCCGGCACCGTTTCCGTGATTCGTGGCGTCCGGCAAATCGACCGGAGGAGGATGGGTACCCGTGACCGAACCCGCATCCACGCTCAGGATGGGCACGACCGCCGCCCGGGGGACGCTGCTCGCCGCGATCCTCGCCTCCGGCATGGTCTTCCTGGACAGCACCGTGGTCAACGTGGCCCTGCCCCGCCTCGGCGCGGAACTCGGCGCCACGGTGGCCGGTCTCCAGTGGACCATCAACGGGTACCTGCTCATGCTGGCGGCGTTCGTGCTGTTCGGCGGGGCGCTCGGCGACCGGTTCGGCCGGCGGCGGGTGTTCCTGATCGGGGTGGTCTGGTTCGCCGTCGCCTCGGCGCTGTGCGGTCTGGCCCAGGGTACCGGCTGGCTGGTCGCGGCCCGGTTCCTCCAGGGCGCCGGGGGCGCGCTGCTCACCCCCGGCTCGTTGTCGGTCATCCAGTCCAGTTTCCACCCCGACGACCGGGGCCGGGCGATCGGCACCTGGGCCGGCCTGGCCGGGGTCTCCACCGCGCTCGGCCCGTTCGTCGGGGGATGGCTGATCGACGCACTCTCCTGGCGGTGGATCTTCTTCATCAACCTGCCGCTGGCCGTGCCGGTGGTGCTGGCCGCGCTGCGCTGGGTGCCGGAGAGCCGCGATGAGGACGCCTCGCGTACCGGGGTCGGGCGGCGGCGCTTCGACGTGGCCGGCGCGCTGCTCGGCGCGCTCGGCCTGGGCGGCGTCACGTACGCCCTGATCGACGCGCCGGCCCGGGGCGGCTCGCTGCCGGTGCTGGCGTCGGCGCTGGTCGGAGTGCTCGCCGCCGGCACGTTCGTGCTGGTGGAACGCCGCCGGGGCGACACCGCCATGCTGCCCACCAAGCTGTTCGGCAGCCGGCTCTTCTCGGTGCTGAACGTCTTCACGGTGGTGGTGTACGCGGCACTCGGCGGGTTCACCTTCTTCCTCGCCGTCTACCTACAGAACGTGGTGGGCTGGTCGGCGCTGCTCACCGGCCTGGCCACCGTCCCGATGACGGTCCTGCTGCTGGTCGGCTCGTCCCGCGCCGGGGCGCTGTCGGCCCGGATCGGCCCGCGGCTGCCGCTGACCGTGGGCCCGGTGGTGGCCGCGATCGGCCTGCTGCTGCTGCGCGGGGTGGGGCCGGGCGCGTCGTACTGGACGGACGTGCTTCCCGGGGTGACCCTGTTCGGCCTGGGCCTGACCCTGGTGGTGGCACCGCTGACCGCCTCGGTGCTGGCCGCTGTGGCGGACCGGTTCGCGGGGGTGGCCAGCGGGTTCAACAACGCGGCGTCCCGGGCCGGCGGGCTGCTGGCGGTCGCCGCGCTGCCACTGCTGGTCGGCTTCAGCGGGACCGGGTACGAGCAGAAGGCGGCGCTGACCCACGCGTTCCGGGGCGCGCTGCTCTGGTGCGCCGGCGGGCTGCTGGCCGGGGCGGTGCTGGCCGGGCTGCTGATCCACCGCCCGCCCCGCGAGGCCCCGGGTGCGCAGCCCTGCCCGTCGCTGCCCGCCTCGACCCCACCCGACAAGCGGTAGGCGGCGCCCGGCGGGTGCCGGGCGCCGCCGGGCGACTCAGGCGCGGGCGCGGTTGACGGCGCTGGTGACCGCCTTCACGGAGGCGGTGACGATGTTCGCGTCCACACCGACGCCCCACACGGTGCGGCCGTCGACCTCGCACTCGACGTACGCGGCGGCCTGCGCGTCCCCGCCGGAGGAGAGCGCGTGCTCGTGGTAGTCGAGCACCCGCACCGGCACGTCCATCGAGCCGAGCGCGTTGACGTACGCGTCGATCGGACCGTTGCCGACGGCGGCCAGCGACCGGACCTGCCCGCCGAGGCCCACCTGGGCCTCGATCTCGACCTTGCCGTCGGCGGTGCCGATGGCGTAGCCGGCCAGGGTGACGGCCGGGTCGGGCTGGTGGTCGAGCAGGTAGTGACTCGCGAAGATCTCCCACATGGTGCCCGGGTCGACCTCGCCGCCGTCGTGGTCGGTGACCTGCTGGACCACGCCGGAGAACTCGATCTGGAGCCGGCGCGGCAGGTCGAGCTGGTGCTCGGACTTCATGATGTACGCCACGCCGCCCTTGCCGGACTGCGAGTTGACCCGGATGACCGCCTCGTAGGTGCGGCCCAGGTCCTTCGGGTCGATCGGCAGGTACGGCACCGCCCAGGCGTGCTGGTCGACCGGCACCCCGGCCGCCGCCGCGTCGGCGTGCAGGGCGTCGAAGCCCTTCTTGATCGCGTCTTGGTGGGAGCCGGAGAACGCGGTGTAGACCAGGTCGCCCGCGTACGGGTGGCGCTCGTGCACCGGGAGCTGGTTGCAGTACTCGACGGCCCGCTTGACCTCGTCGATGTTCGAGAAGTCGATCATCGGGTCGATGCCCTGGGAGAACAGGTTGAGCCCCAGCGTCACCAGGTCGACGTTGCCGGTGCGCTCGCCGTTGCCGAACAGGCAGCCCTCGATCCGGTCCGCGCCGGCCAGCAGCCCCAGCTCGGCGGCGGCCACACCGGTGCCCCGGTCGTTGTGCGGGTGCAGGCTCAGCACCAGGCTGTCCCGCCGGGGCAGGCGCCGGTGCATCCACTCGATCGAGTCGGCGTACGCGTTCGGGGTGGCCATCTCGACGGTGGCCGGCAGATTGATGATCAGCTTCCGGTCCGGCGTCGGGTCGATCACGTCGATCACCGCCGAGCAGACCTGGAGCGCGTACTCCAGCTCGGTGCCCGTGTACGACTCCGGAGAGTACTCGTAGTAGATGTCCGTGTCCGGGGCGTGGATCTCCGCGTACTTCTGGCAGAGCCGGGCGCCGGTGGTGGCGATGTCGGTGATGCCGTCCCGGTCCAGCCCGAAGACCACCCGGCGCTGGAGGGTGGAGGTCGAGTTGTAGAAGTGCACGATCGCCCGCTTCGCGCCGCGCAGCGACTCGAAGGTCCGCTCGATCAGGTGTTCCCGGCACTGGGTGAGCACCTGGATGGTCACGTCGTCGGGGATCAGGTCCTGCTCGATGAGCTGCCGGACGAACTCGTAGTCGGTCTGGCTGGCCGACGGGAAGCCGACCTCGATCTCCTTGTAGCCCATCTGCACCAGGAGCTGGAACATCCGGCGCTTGCGCTCCGGGGACATCGGGTCGATCAGCGCCTGGTTGCCGTCGCGCAGGTCGACGGCGCACCAGCGGGGCGCGGCCTCGACGTGCCGGGTCGGCCAGGCGCGGTCCGGCAGGTCGATCCGGAACTGCTGGTGGTACGGCTGGTACCGCTGGTACGGCATCCGGCTGGGGCGCTGGCGGGCGATGGGATCGGTGTCAGCGTCGGTGGGTTGAGCCATGACGGAGTGCTCCCCTGAACATGTGGCGTCAGCAATCGGAAGGTCGGCGACGATGCCGGGTCGGCGCGAGGCGCCGATGGAAAACTCGGATGTGCTGGACGGCGCGGTTCGACTCCGCGACGAGGTGCCGGCCGGTCAGGCCTCGTCGCGGCGACCAAGGAGAAGCTGCGCCTGCCACATGACAGAGTGACCCTACGTGATGAGGTGGGGGGTGCAAAGGTCGGTCCGGAGTTTGAGATCGACGTCGCAGCCGGCCGGCCGGGTCAGGGCAGGCCGTTCAGCGCAGCAGCAGCTCGGCCAGCGGGCGGCGGCGGCGCAGGCCGGTCTCCTGCCGGAGCAACTCCTCGGGCAGGCTGAACGGGTCGCCGAGCCGGCCGACCGCCGCCACCACCAGGGGGCGGATCCCGGCCGGCAGCTCCAGGTCGGCGGCGAGCCCGGCGGCGTCGAAGGCGGCCAGTTGACGCACGTACAGCCCGAGCGCGGTGGCCTGCACGGTCAGGTGCGCCACCGCCTGCCCCAGGTCGTACGCGGCCCGGCCGGCGGGACCGGCCACCGCCGGCCCGTGATCGCCGCCGACCCCGGCCGAGTCGGCCGGCCCGGCGGCGTGACCCTGCGTGCCGGCCCAGGCCCCGCCGTCGGCGTCACCGGCCGGCTCGGCGGTCAAGTGGGCGCCGAGCAACAGGGCGGCGGCATGCCGGGCCCACCGCTGCTCGGCCGCCGGCAGGTTGACCAGGATCCGCTTGTACGTCTCGTCGTCGCGGTGCCCGAGGGCGAACCGCCACGGCTGCCGGTTGCCGGCGGAGGGTGCCCAGCGGGCCGCCTCCAGCAGCGAGGCCGCGTCGGCCGGAGGCAGCGTGGCGGTCGGGTCGAAGGCCCGAGGACTCCAGCGGAAGGCGAGCAGCGGGGTGAGGTCGGCCATGGGACAAGCGTCCCGTATCGGGCATTTTGCGCGAAGTTCGGGGTCGAAGAATGTGTCCAGAACCACCCGTAACGGGACGCGGTGTCAGGGCGTTTCGGTGGCCCCGGGCGTCGGCTCGTCGCCGCTCGGCGCCGCGACGCCGAGCGGCTCGCCGTCCGTCACCGGGCCGGCGAGCTGCACGGTCGCCGGGGCCGGCGCGGCCGGACCGGCCAGGACGAGGGTGCCGGTCACGGTCCGCACGGCGGTCGGCGTGCCGTCCGGGGCGTAGCAGTAGATCCCGGCGTCCAGCGGGGCGTTCAGCGAGGCCGAGGTCGAGTCGACCGAGTAGCAGGCCCCGGTCGCCCCCGCCGGCGGCCGGGCCGGAGAGACCGCCAGCGGTGCCCGCCGGTCGGTGAGCACCTTCAGCCAGTCGGTGAAGGGGTGCTGCACCCGGGGGTCCAGCCGACCCGGGACGGCGTCGTCCCGGTCACCGAGGCGTACGCAGCTCGCCGGCTCGGGGCGGCCGGCCGACGGCAGGCCGCACTGGAAGAGCCCGTCGGCGGTGCCGGCGAACGAGACGTCCGCCGTGCCGCCCAGCGCCCCACCCGGGACGTCGACCCGCCAGGTGCCGTCGTTCGCGCTGGTCACCGTGATCGTGCGGTCGGGGCCGTCGCCGGTGAGGGTGTACCGGGCGGTGAATTGCCGGTCCTGGGCCGCCGCGGCCAGGGCGGCCAGCTCGTCGCGGGCGGAGTCGACGGCGGCGGGAGCGGGGTCGCTCGGCGGCGGCGAGGTCGTCGCGGCGGGCGGGTCGCCGGCGCAGGCGGCGAGCAGGGCCGGCAGGGTGAGCGTGAGGACGCCGGTCAGGCGCCGGGCCACGCGGCGGTGGGCATGCACCGGGTCATTCTGCGGTGCGCCGTCCCCGCCCGGGGACCCGTGCGACACCGGCCCGGCCGGCGTGTCGCGTACCCGCTGCCGAACTGGTGGGACGGCGGCCGGCCCGGCCCACGCGGGCCGGATGGTGGGATCACCTGACCCGGCCGTTCGGGCTGCCGGATACCCTGATGTGGTCTGATACCCGCCGCCGGCCGGTTCCCCGGCGGCGTCGGCACGCTCAGGGACGCTGGGAGGGAGTGCACCGTCGTGGCACTCGTGGTGCAGAAGTACGGCGGGTCCTCCGTCGCCAACGCCGAGCGGATCAAGCGGGTGGCCGAGCGGATCGTCGCCACCCGCAAGGCCGGCGACGACGTGGTCGTGGTGGTCTCCGCGATGGGTGACACCACCGACGAACTGCTCGACCTGGCCAACCAGGTCAGCCCGCTGCCGCCGGGCCGCGAGCTGGACATGCTGCTCACCGCCGGAGAACGGATCTCCATGGCGCTGCTCGCCATGGCCATCCACAACCTGGGGTACGAGGCCCGCTCGTTCACCGGCTCGCAGGCCGGCGTGATCACCACCTCGGTGCACGGCAGGGCGCGGATCATCGACGTCACCCCGGGTCGGCTCAAGGGCGCGCTCGACGAGGGCGCGGTGGTCATCGTGGCCGGCTTCCAGGGCGTCTCGCAGGACACCAAGGACGTCACCACGCTGGGCCGGGGCGGCTCGGACACCACGGCGGTGGCACTGGCCGCCGCGCTGCACGCCGACGTGTGCGAGATCTACACCGACGTCGACGGCGTGTTCACCGCCGACCCGCGGATCGTGCCCAACGCGCGGCACATCCGGGACATCACCTACGAGGAGATGCTGGAGCTGGCCGCCTGCGGCGCCAAGGTGCTGCACCTGCGCAGCGTCGAGTACGCCCGGCGCGCGGGGTTGCCGATCCACGTCCGTTCGTCATACTCGACCAACACCGGCACCATGGTCACCGGATCGATGGAGGACCTTCCCGTGGAACAGGCACTGATCACCGGGGTCGCCCACGACCGCAGCGAGGCGAAGATCACCATCGTCGGGGTGCCGGACGAGCCGGGCGCCGCCGCGCGGATCTTCGACACCGTCGCCGGCGCCGAGATCAACATCGACATGATCGTGCAGAACGTCTCCACCGAGGGCACCGGCCGCACGGACATCTCGTTCACCCTGCCGAAGACCGACGGCCCGACCGCCATGGCCGCGCTCAGCAAGATCCAGGAGCCGGTCAAGTTCAAGGGCCTGCTCTACGACGACCACGTCGGCAAGGTCTCGCTGATCGGCGCGGGGATGCGGTCGCACCCGGGCGTGGCGGCCGGCTTCTTCGCCGCCCTCGGCGCCGCCGGGGTGAACATCGAGATGATCTCCACCTCCGAGATCCGGGTCTCCGTGGTCTGCCGGGACACCGACCTCGACAAGGCCGTCCGGGCCATCCACGACGCCTTCGAGCTGGGCGGCGACTCCGAGGCCGTCGTGTACGCGGGGACCGGGCGGTAGCGGCGATGCCGTCGCTGCCCACCCTTGCCGTGGTCGGGGCGACCGGTGCCGTCGGCACCGTGATGTGCGAGCTGCTGTCGTCCCGGCGCAACGTCTGGGGCGAGATCCGGCTGCTCGCCTCCGAGCGGTCGGTGGGGCGACAGGTGCGCTGCCGGGGCGAGGAGTTGACCGTCGGGGCGCTCACCCCGGAGGCGTTCGACGGCGTCGACGTGGCGATGTTCGACGTGCCGGACGACGTCTCCGCGCAGTGGGCGCCGGTCGCGGTCAGCCGGGGCGCGGTGGCGGTGGACAACTCCGGGGCGTTCCGGATGGACCGGGACGTCCCGCTGGTGGTCCCCGAGATCAACCCCGAGCAGGTGGGTAACCGGCCGAAGGGGATCATCGCCAACGCCAACTGCACCACCCTCGCCATGATCGTGGCGATCGCCCCGCTGCACCGCGAGTACGGCCTGCGCGAGCTGGTGCTCGCCTCGTACCAGGCGGTCTCGGGGGCGGGGCAGACCGGCGTGGACACCCTGCACCTCCAGCTCGGCAAGATCGCCGGGGACCGGGTGCTCGGCTCCCGGCCGGGCGACGTGCGGCAGGCCGTCGGCGACGAGTTGGGGCCGTTCCCGGCTCCGCTGGCGCTCAACGTGGTGCCCTGGGCCGGCTCGCTCGCCGACGGCGGCTGGTCGTCCGAGGAGCTGAAGATGCGCAACGAGTCGCGCAAGATCCTCGGGCTGCCCGACCTGAAGGTCTCCGCGACCTGCGTCCGGGTGCCGGTGGTGACCGGTCACTCGGTGGCCGTGCACGCGGTCTTCGGCACGGAGGTGGACGCCGAGGGCGCCCGCGAGGCGCTGCGCAACGCCCCCGGCGTGATCCTGGTCGACGACCCGGCCACCGGGGAGTTCCCGATGCCGATCGACGCCGTCGGCACCGACCCGTCCTGGGTCGGCCGCATCCGCCGCGCCGTCGACGACCCCCGCGCCCTCGACCTGTTCGTGACGGGCGACAACCTCCGCAAGGGCGCCGCCCTGAACACGGCCCAGATCGCCGAACTCCTGGCCAAGGAACTAACCCCCCGCCCCTAACTCCTCCCGCCCCGCCCACCCCGCCCGCCTCTTCTCCCGCACTTTCCGAGAAAGAGTGCCTTTGCGGCGGCGGATGGCCACGCTTTCACTGAAAGTGCGAAGGGATGAGGGTGAGGAGTGGGGGTCACGTGGTGGCTAGGCGGACGCCGTCGCGGCCCTGGCGCTTGACCGCGTAGAGGGCCTGGTCGGCGCGGCGCAGGGTCTGCTCGGACGGCTCGCCGGCCTGGGGCAGGGCGACGCCGACGCTGATGGTGCGGCCGGTGCTCCGGGCCGCCTCGGCCAGCCGCTCGGCGATCCGGACCGCCTCCTCGGGGCGGCTCACCTCGATCACCGCGACGAACTCGTCCCCGCCGATCCGGTACAGCTCGTCGCCCTGGCGCAGCGCCGCTTCCAGCGCCCGGGCCAGCCCGACCAGCAACCGGTCGCCGGCCTGGTGGCCGTACGTGTCGTTGACCGCCTTGAAACCGTCCACGTCGATCGCCAGCAGGGCCGTACGCCCCGGCGTGGCGCGGGCGATCCGCTGCCCGAACGGCCCGGTGTGCCCCAGCCCGGTGAGCGGGTCGGAGCTGGCCTGCTCGCGCAGCCGGGCCAGCGTGCGCAGCCGGTCCAGGCAGGTCCACGCCTGCCCGGCGAGCAACTCCACCAGGTTGACGGTGGTCGGGTCGGGCCGCAGCAGCCGCTCGTCGGCGACCAGCAGCACCCCGCCCCGGTCGGGCGGGCCGACCGGTACCGCCACCAGGGTGCGCACCCCGGCGTCGGCGAGCGGGAGGTACTCCGCGGTGGGCGGGTGCCCCGCCTCCCCGAGGGTGTAGCCGGGGCCGTGCCGGTGGGCCCGGGCGATCATCCGGTGCAGCGCCGGGGCGCCGGCCTCGGTCAGCTCGGCCCGGACGCGGGACTCCAACTCGCCGGGCGTTCCGGTCGGGGCGCCCAGCCGGGGGCCGGCCCCGTCGGCCAGCAGCAGCACCGCCGCGGAGAGGGTGGAGACCTCCCGGGCCGCGCAGATCGCCGTGGTCATCAGGTCCCACTCGGTGGGGGCGACGGTCAGCGCGGCGGCGTGCCGCAGCAACTTCTCGCTGCGGCTCTCCGCCGGCGGGCCGCCCAGCGCCGTTATCCGGGCACCGAGCCGGCCGGCGACACGCTCGGCGGTCTCCCGCCACAGGGCCAGCTCGACCGGCCCGCTCCACTGGAGGTCGAGCACCCCGATCGGGCGGCCCGCCGGGTCGAGCACCGGCACGCAGACCTCGGCGGTCACGTCGGGGCGTACCGGGAGGTAGTCGGGGTCGGCGGTGACGTCGGGGACGGTGGCGCCGGTGCCGGAGGCGTACACCCGGCCGACGATGCCGGCCTTCGGCGGGACGGTCGAGAAGACCTGCCAGGCGCCGGTGGCCGCGACGCAGCGGAGCCGGTCCGGCACGTGGAGCAGGACGGAGATGGTGGCCGGCGCGTACCGGGCGAGCGCGGCGACAGTCCACTGGCACGCCTCGACGGCGGTCGACGCCATCGGCAGGCGGACCGTGACGTCCCGGACGACCCGGTGGTGAGCTACGCGCACGTGGTTCCAGACAGGGGAGGGGCGATCGTCAGATACAGCGTACTCACCGCAGCTCAGCACCGGTTTTTCATGATCAAATACTGTCGTACACATGTGCTATCCACAGGGTGTGGACGGGGCCTGTGGATTCGGGCGGCCGGCGTTAGCCTGGATCCACCGGCCGACCTGGAGGACGCGATGCTCATCGCCCAGCTCAGTCACACCCACCCGGCCGCCGTCAGCGGCGGCCGCGTCACGCAGGCCGCGCGGGTCGGCCTGACCGGGGCGTACTGAGTCGGGGCATGACCGGCCTGCTCTGGTACGTCGCGTACGGGTCCAACATGCACGCCGCCCGGCTCAACTGGTACCTGGGCGGGGGCCGTCCCCCGGGCGGGCTGCGGACGTACCCCGGCTGCCGGGACTGCCGGCCGCCGCGCCGGTCGGCGGCGGTGCTGGTGCCCGGTGGGATCTACTTCGCCGGGGAGTCGCGGGCCTGGACCGGCGGGATGGCCTTCTACGACCCCGAGCTGCCCGGGGTGGCCGCGGCCCGGGCGTGGTTGCTCACCACGGAGCAGTTCGCCGACCTCGCCGCGCAGGAGATGTACCGGGCACCCGGCGCCGACCTCGACCTGATCGAGGTCGCCGTCGCGCGGGGTCGGGCCACCCTCGGCCCCGGCCGGTACGAGACGCTGGTCCGCACCGGCGTCCGCGACGGCGTGCCGATGCTGACCTTCACCGCGCCGGGTCGGGCGGGGGACGTCGAGTGGAACGCGCCCGCGCCGGTGTACCTCGCGATGCTCGCCGGGGGCCTGCGCGAGGCGCACGGCTGGGACGCGCCACGGATCGCCGGCTACCTGGCGGACCGGCCCGGGGTGGCCGGCCGGTGGGAGCGTCCCGCCGTCGAGTCGTTGGTCTCGGGGGCGCTCGGCGGCTGACGTGCGCCGCCGTTCGCGTCGGACCGGGGTGCCGTTCGCGGCGGACCGGGGTGCCGTTGGCACCGGCCGGGGACGCCGTTCGGCCGCGATCGGTCGACCCGCGGCCGGTAGTTGACGGCGCGGGGGTCGTATCGTCCACAGTGGCCGGCCGAGTGGATAGCCTCGGTGCACGTTCCACGCCGGCGCCGCCAGGGGCCGGCCGTCAACAGGTGGGGGATCGTGTTGAACAAGAGGCTGACCGGTATCGCCATGGCCCTCGCCCTCGCCGTCGGCGGTTCGCTCACCATGACCGGACCCGCGCAGGCCGCCACCCCGGCCATCCAGATCACGAAGGTGTACTACAACTCGCCGGGTACCGACAACCGGTCGAACAGCAGCCTGAACGCCGAGTACGTGAAGCTGACCAACCGCCGGTCCTCGACCGTCAACCTGAAGTCCTGGACCTTGCGCGACAAGTCGAGCCACGTCTACAAGTTCACCAGCGACTTCCGGCTCGCTTCCGGCGCCAGCGTTTACGTCCACACCGGCAAGGGCACAAACACCTCGACCCACCGCTACTGGGGGTCGGGCGCGTACATCTGGAACAACACCGGCGACGCCGCGTACGTGCGCAACTCGGCCGGCACCTTGATCGACTCCTGCTCGTGGGGGAGCAGCGGCAGCTACACCAACTGCTGACCGCGGGGGCCGGACCTGTCCGGCCGGTGCGGCGGTCGGCTCTCGTGAGGGGGGAGCCGACCGCCGTACCGTCGTCTCAGCCGATCAGGCCGCGGCGCAGCTCGGCGGCGAGCCGCTCCGGGGGCACCTCGTGGAAGCCGCCCTCCAGGCTCACGTACCGCGCCCCCGGCACCGCCTCGGCGGTCGCCCGCGTCGCGTCACGCAGCCACTGCGGGCTGGCCGTGCTGTCGACCACGACCGTCGGCACGTCGATCGCGGCGAGCCGGTCGGCCGGCAGGTCACCGTCCCCGGTGATGGTGGTGTCGTGGACCAGCGTCGGGGCCAACGCCTCCAGCCCGGGCCACATCGGCTGCTGCCGCATCCCGCGCGCCTGCTCGGCCGGCAGGCCCACCGCCTCCACCATGAAGCACTCGACCGCGTCCGCGCGCCGGTCGGCGGCGAGCAGCTCGGCCAGCCGCCCCGCGATCGGCCTGCGGGACCCGGCGTGCGGCCCGACGGTGAACGGCGGCTCGAACAGGGCCAGCCCGGTCACCGGCAGCCCGGCGGCCGTCGCCAGGGCGGCGAGGATCGCCCCGGAGGAGAGCCCGTAGAGGTGGGCCGCCCCGCCGGCAGCCCCGACCAGGGCGGCGATGTCCTCGATCTCCCGCTGCACCGCGTACGGCGCGGTGTCGCCGCTGTCGCCGCGCCCCCGCCGGTCGTAGCCGAACACGGTGAAGTTCGGCGCCAACGCGGCGGCGAGCGCGCGGGTGGTCGACCGGTCGTTGAACGCGCCGCCCACCAGCACGATCGGCGGCCCCTCGCCGGACCGCTCGTACGCGATGATCGTGCCGTCGGCCGACCGCACCCGGCCCTCCGTCAGGGACGTCCCAGTCATCCGCGAACTCCTTCCGCCACCCGTCGCCTCCCATCCTGGCCGGTGCCACCGACGAAACCGCCACGCCCCGCCGGATATCCCTCACCCCCTGTCCCGCCCGCCGTACCCCCGCGGTCGTGACGGGCTCCGTGCGGCGCCGTAAAGCCGCAGGATCCCGGCGGGGATGGGGGGTGTGGGCGGGGTCAGGTGGTCGGGAGGGGGGTTCGGGGTGGCGCGGCGGCCGGTGGCCGGCCGTCCTGGGCGGAGGTGAGCAGCCCGCGCAGGGACAGCGCGAGCAGCGACGCCGCCAGGCAGCCGCCGACCACGACGGCCACCCAGATCCGTCCGTCCGCCGCGCCGATGAGCGGGCCGGCGGTCACCGGGCCGATCACCCCGCTGATTCCGAAGATCATCGAGCTCATCGCGTTGTACCGGCCGCGCAGCTCGTCGGTGGCCAGGGCGTTGGTGAGGGCGGGCATCACCGGCGACAGCATCGTCTCGCCGAAACCGAAGATCGTCGCGCAGGCCGCCACGCCGAGCGCGGCGACCAACGCGTTGCCGGGCCCGATCAGGCCCGCCGCGCCGAGAACCAGCCAGGCGCCCGCGAAGACCGCCCCGACCAGGGCCAGCGCGCCCGTCCGGCTGCGCCCCTCCATCCGGCGGATCACCACCAGTTGGGACAGCACGATCATGACGGTGTTGCCGGCCAGGGCCCAGGCCACCACCCGCGGGGTCACCTCGGCCACCCGGACGGCGTACGCGGTGAAGCCCACCTCGATCTGGGCGTACCCACAGGTGGTGAGGACGAGCCCGAAGACCACCAGCCGGCGGAACGGGCGGTCCCGCAGCACGGTCAGGTAGCCCCCGGCCGACGCCGCGCCCCCGCCCGGCCCGGTGCCGGCGATCCGGTGGCCGACTCCCGGCAGGCTGATCAGGATCAGCGCCGGCACCAGGTAGCTCACCGAGTCGAGCAGGTAGACCAACTGGAAGGTCACCGGGCGGGCGACGTCCACGACCGCCCCGGAGATCAGCCCGCCGACCCCGATGCCGAGGTTGAGCAGGGCGAAGTTCAGGCCGTACACCCGTTGCCGCTCGTCGGGGGCGGTGAGCGAGGCGAGGATGGTGTTCTGCCCCGACCAGATCGCGGAGCTGCCGATCGCGACCAGCGTGATCACCGCGAACGCCGACGCGGTCCCGGAGACCAGGGCCAGCGAGCCCGTGCCCGCCGCCTCGACCAGCAGGCACGGCAGCACCACCCGGCGCGCGCCGAACCGGTCGATCAACGTTCCGCCCAGCGGGGACAGCGCCAGGGTGACCACGCCGTACCAGCCGATGACCAGGCCGGCGCGCGGGTCGGAGAGGCCGCGCACGTCGGTCAGGTAGATGAACAGGAACGGCAGGGTGAGGCCGCGACCGATCGCCGAGAGCAGGGTGCCGACGAGGATCCGCCGGGCTTCCGGGCGACGGGGCAGGGCGCGACGCAGCATGCCGGCGATTCTGGGCGGAGGGTACGACCGGCCGCGAGCCGTTTTCCGGCGCGTACGCGCTCGGCGGAGTCCCGTGGTGACGCCGCCCACGCCCGCCGTCCCCGTGCGGCGGCCGGGGCGCCCCCCGTACCGCGTCGGCGACGCCGGCGGGTCGGTCTGCGATCCTGGTCGGGATGACGACGACCTGGCGACACCTGCCCGCACCGGCCCGCGAGATCGCCGTGGCGGCCACCGAGGCCGTGGCCGCGGCCCGGGCGCGCGACCGGGAGGCGTACGACGAGGCGGTCGACCGGCTCGCGGGGGCGGACCGGTCCGGTCTGGTGCTCGGCGCGGTGGTCCGGCTGCTGCTGGAGGAGACCCACCCCGACGGGCTCGACGGCGACGACGTCCGACAGGTGCTGGAGACCTGCGTGCGGGGCGCGGCGAGCTGGCAGTCGGACATCGACCCGCACGTGGTGCTGGTGCTGCTGGCCGGCGCCCTCGGCGTGTACGACCCGGACGACGACGCCACCCCGCCCGACCCGGCCGCGCTGGCCCGGCACGCCCCGCTGCTGCTCGCCGACCTGCTGGCCGGGACCGGCCGGCCGCTCGACGGGTGGCTGACCGCCGCGTTCGCCGAGATCCGGCGTACCGAGCTGCACGACTGAGCCGCGGAGGGGCCCGGCGCGATCGCCGGGCCCCTCCGCGTCGCGGGCGGTCAGGGGGTGGTGGCCGCCACCTCGAACGAGTACCAGTTCGGGTAGTCACTCCAGGTGCCATCGGCCTTGACGGCGTGGACGATCAGCGTCACGTAACCCGCCTCGGTCGGCGTCCAGCTGATCGTGGCCCGGCCGTCCCCACCGGCGGGGGCCTCGGCGACCTCGCCGCCGTTGAACGAGTACCGGTACCCGGCCACGTCCGTCCAACCGGGCGGCGGGGAGAACGTGAACGTGCCCGGCACCCCCACGCCGCCGACGGCGTGCCCGTCCTCGGGGGAGTAGTAGACGTCCGACTTCACCCCCGGCCAGGGCAGGAAGTAGGTCGACCAGTCTACCGTCGGCGACACGAAGCCGTTGGCGCTGTGGCTGCGCACGGAGACGCGGTGCCCGTCGGGGTTGTTGGCGGTGAACCGGAAGTACGCCGTGCCGTCCTCCTCGGCCTGCCGGGTGTCCGGCACGCCCCCGTCCAGGGTGATCTCGTACTCGATGACGCCCGTCATGCCGTTGGCCGGGACGAGTTTGAGCAGGACATCCTGCCCCCACTCCGGCTGCCCGCCCTCGACTCGCACCTCCGGCTCGATCGAGGGCACGAGGGTCATGTACTCGATGCCTTCGGAACGGTTGCCGGCCAGGTCGATCGACCGGACGGTGAGCCGCTGCGGCCCGGATCCGACCGGGCTGAGGGTCACCGTGGCCGAGCCACCTGGGGCGTCCGCCCTGACGGAGTTCGGCCGGCTGAACGGGGCCGGGCACTCGAGCTGCCCGACGTCGCCGCTCCCCGCACATGCAGGGACGCCGAGGCCGTTCCAGCCGTACTCGAAGCCCGCCACGTCCTTGTTCCCGTTGCCGGAGAACGTGAACGTCGCCGGCACGCCCACCGGGGCCGATTCACCCGAGCTGAACGGCGGATAGTTCGCCGAGCTGACCGTCGGGGTCGTGGGCGCGGTGCCGTCGTAGGTGAAGAAGCACTTCTTCGACCAGGCCGAGAGGTCGGTGCCGTCACCGGCGCGGGCCTGCCAGCCGTACGACTTCCCGTCGACCAGGGTTCCCGCCGGCAGGTTGACCGTGCTGACCCGGCCGGGCATGCTGGAATCCGCGGTGAACACGGTCCGCGCGGTCGCGTCGTTCTTGGGCCAGACGGCGTACTCCGTCACCAGGCTCGGTTGGTCCCACTCGTCCGGGTCGGCGCCCAGGGCCTGGAGCACGTTGGCGAATCCGCCCAGCCGGGGATACGGCTTCAGCTGGGTGCAGGGGACACCGCCGTTGTAGAGGTTGCCGCTGTCGATCGTCGGCAGCGAGTTGTAATCCACCGACGAGCGCACGCCGTAAGACCAGCTGAGCGTCCGGCCGTAGGCCGGGTCGTTCTCGAACTGCTCCGGCACCCGGATCTCGAAGGTCACCCGGCGCTGCTTGTGTGCCATCGCGTCCTGCACGGCGGCCCCCACGTCGAAGGTCAGGGATCCCTTCGGGCAGAAGTTCGGGGTGAGCACCTCGTCGAGCTTGGTCAGCGGCGCGGGCCGGCGGTTCCAGGTGGGCGTGGTGCCCACCGGCTTGGTACGCCAGATCTCAACGGCCCGCTTGGTGCAGTCCGCCGCGCTGTACTCCGTGACGAAGACCTTCCCGTCGTAGATCTTCCTGCCCTCGAACTGCGAGAGGTCGAAGGTGGCGTAGACCCTGGAGGTGTGGCTCACGCCGTCCTCGTCGAGCCGGGTGCCGAGTGGCAGGTTGACCTGCTCGGCCAAGTCGTACGCCTTGGCCGGCGTCGCTGAGTCGGTCCAGCCGACCTGCACCGACGGGGGCGTTTCGGTGTGCGGTGCCGCTGCGGCGGCGCCGCCGGTGGTGATGACGGCGAGGCCGGTGACGCCGAGCGTCAACGCGACCAGGCCGGCGAGGCCACGACGTGGCCAGAGTCCGGTCACAGTAGATTTCCTTCCCCGTGTGCTGTGCCCGGCGCGTCCGCCCGGGGCAGTCACCGGCATCTAACCGCCGAGACTCGCCACGAGGCATCAACCGTTCAGGTGGTGGCCAGGCCGCCGTGGTCGGCCGACAGTGGACGGTGCGGGACAACGGTCCCGGTCGGGCGATGCCGCACGGCGGGTTCGCGGAGCGTTCACCTGGGAGTCCTGGTTGTGGGAATGTTGCATCTGTCTATATACATGACAGACGATAGTCCTCCGATCCGGACGGAGCATCATGAACCGTACGCTGCGCGTGGCCGCGACCACCCTCGCCGCCACCCTCGCCGCCACCGTCGGCCTGGCCAACCCCGCCTGGGCCGCCAGCTACTCCGCCCCACTGCGGACCGCGGTCGCGGCCCTGCCCGTGGCCACCGAGATCCGCACCGGCTACAGCCGGGACCTCTTCCCGCACTGGATCGACGCCGACGGCGACGGGTGCAACACCCGCAACGAGATCCTGCTCGCCGAGGCCGTCTCCGCGCCGACGATCACCGGCACCTGCACCCTCTCCGGCGGGCGCTGGTACTCCTACTACGACAACGCCTACTGGACGGCGACCGGCGACGTGGACATCGACCACATGGTCCCGCTCGCCGAGGCATGGGACTCCGGCGCCCGCAACTGGTCCACCAGCCGCCGCCAGGCGTACGCCAACGACCTGGGTGACTCCCGCCCGCTGATCGCCGTGACCGACAACGTCAACCAGTCCAAGGGCGACCAGGACCCGGCCACCTGGATGCCGTCGTACAGCTCCGCCCGGTGCCGTTACGTCAACGAGTGGGTGGCCACCAAGATCCGCTGGCGGCTCACCGTCGACACGGCCGAGAAGAGCGCCCTGACCAGCCTGGCCAGCTCCTGCTCCAACGTCACCATCTCGGTCACCTACGCGTACTGACCGCGCGCTGGCCCCCGCCCGACCGGCGGGGGCCGCCGTGGCGCTGCCTGGAGCGGGCACCCGAAACGAATCGCCGTCGGTGATGAACCCGGCGACGGCGTACCCACGGCGGGGGCACCGGGAGTGGATCAGGCGACGAAGCGGGTCTTGCGGCGGCGGGCGACCAGGTAGCCGGCGGTGCCGGCGACGAGTAGCAGCCCGCCGACGGCGGTGATCAGGCCGATCGAGTCACCGGTGATCGGGAGCGTCGGGCGGTCGTCACCGCCGCCCTGACCGCCGTCTCCGCCCCCGTGGCCGGTCGGGTTGATGATGATCTTCGCGGAGTCGTTCTGCGCGTTCGGGTCACCGTCCAGCTTCACGGCGAAGGTGCCGGTCTTGTAACGGCACCACCGAGTACCACGACGGTGGCAACTCACGTCTGGCCGATTCCTGATGGCGTTGAACAAGGTGACACAGAGGAGAACTGCAATGCGACGTATCGCTGACCTGCCAGCGTGGACCCCGGTAGGCGTGGGCCTGCTCGCGGCCATGGCCGCGCTGGCGGGTGGGTGCGCGGCCAGGACCACCGACGCCGGCACGGCCGGGCCTCAGTTGGGTGGCGTACAGCAGTCACTCGACCGGCTCGCCCGGCAGATCGACGGTGACCTCGACGATCGCCGCGCAGGCCAGCTCCTGACGTACGTGGCCTATCAGCGGCCCATCCGTGACTGCATGGCTGACGCGAAACTCGACTACACGCCACCACGGTTCGTCAACCCGTACGAGCACTGGCAGGCGGTGCGTCCGCTGAGCATGTATGACGAGATCGTGCCGGTGGACACCGCCCACGTCACCGCCAACGGCCTGTACGTCGCCGCCGACCTGACCCGAACGCCGACACCCGACAGCGACAACCCCGGCCACGACCGTTTGAACAAGGCGGGCAAGGCCGCGTACGCCGCACAAGTCACCAAGTGCCAGCCGCCAGCGAAGGAGTACCAGAACGCGGGCACTCCGGCGCTGTCCGCCAAGCTGTTTGCAGACCTCGACACCCTGGTCGGATCCGTCGTGAGCACCTCCGAGGTCAAGGCGCAGTCCGCAGGCTACGCCACGTGCATGGCCAAACGCGGCATCAACGCGGCGAACAGAGAGGAACTGGCCGGCGTGGTCCGCAACAGCTACGCCCCGCTCCTCGACACCGATTCCGGCCGGCTGGCCGTCGCCACGACCAGCCCGCAGTTCGTTACGGCGAAGGCCGGCGAGCAGACGGCCGCTCAAGCAGACGCAGACTGCCGACGCCCCGCGTACGAGCTGACTCTCACGCTGTTGGAGCCGAAGCTGGCTGCGTTCGAGGCCGACCACGCCACCGAGCTGACGCAGATGGCTGCCGACTGGGCTGGTGTACGGGCCCGGGCAACTCAAGCGGAGAAGACTATCGACTGGTAGCCCGTTTCGTGCCGAAAGGCCGGCCGTTCCCGTTCGGGGAACGGCCGGCCGTCGAAGGTGCTGCTACAGGCTCTATTTGCTCAGGGCCGCTGCCGCCGCCCATGCTGAGCCACCCCCAGGCGCTCTATGCCGCGTAGACAATCGTCGCATCATCGCTTCGCTTGTTGCGCGGCCAACGCGCGCCCTGCGGGTCGGCGCCCTCCAACGTCCGTACCTGGCGGATCAGTTCTGCGGGTCCGTGTGTGCTGAGGTTGTCGAGCACCGCCGGCCAGTCGAGAGCGCCGAAGAGATCCACGATCCGTGCCGCACCATCGGTGAGCACGGCCAGGCGCTGCACCTTGTCGAGCGGGACGCTGCCCACGATGGCGTGGTCAGCAGCGGATGGAATGGCGGTGGCAACCCAGAACCCACCGGGCTGGTTGCGCGCGGCCAGCTCGGCATGCTTCATCCGCAGCAACGCCGCCTGCTTCTCCGGGGATCCGATAAGGTGCCGGTCTACCTCGTCCCGTTCGGGACGCGCGGTGCTGTCAACCCGGGTATCGGTGACGACAACCGCCCCCGCGGCTTGCTGGTCGATGACGACGCTGATGTCACCGAGCACGAGGTACTCCCATGCGCTGCCGTTGACCCGGAGGATCGAAACCGCTGCCGATGGCGTACCCGGGTGGTTCAGGTCGCATTCCTTGTGCATCTCAGCAACCTGCTCGATGGCAGTTTTCAGGGCTTCCTTAAGAGGCGTTTCCAGGTCGGCAGCCAGCGTGCCAGTAACCGACCCCAGCTTTGCGGCGTACCAGGAAACGCCGTGCCGGCATCCGGTGTCCGTCCGGGCCGTCGCGCCGTCGAGGACGACAATCAGGCGAGGTGAAGCGCTGAACCAGTCTTCATTGGCCTTATTGGTATCACCAGGATCGGAAGCACTTGACACTCGCATTAGCCCACACCCTCATTCCGAAACACCGGGGTCATCGCTTCAGTGGAGAGAATTTCATGCGTGTTCGGATCGTACTTGCATGCGATAAGCACCGAGAAGCGACGCGTCTTTACTTCCCGGTACAGAGTGTCAAGGTTGTCTTCCAAATACCGGCCAGCACCCTTCGTGCCCAGCGCATGAATGCCGGCCAGATACAGGAACGATCCCCGACCGTCCGGACGAGGAAGCCTGCCGACGTAGGCGTAGTCGAAAGGTTCGCCTTTATTGAGGTGATCTCAGCAAGGTTCGACGGTCGGATGGGATGACACGGAGATAACGCCCATACCTGACGGTGCTGGAAGCGGACGTGGAGCCATCGATAGACAGATTCTTGCGACAGAATCCAGCCTTCGAGAGGGCTCCACGTGATCGCCTATTCTGCCAGGCTCGACGTGCCCAGGGAACTCGTGCGGCACGTGGCGCGGCTGCTTCATGCCGAGCGACGAGTGCTGGGCACCCGACCGGGAACCCGTGCGTTGACGTGCTTTTACCAGGCGATCCTGGTCCTGGTGTGGTTCCGCAAGGGTGAGGACAAGACGACCCTCGGGGCGGGGTTCGGCGTGTCGAGGGCGACCGCCTACCGGTACGTCGCCGAGGCCGTGCGGGTCCTGGCAGCACAGGCGCCCACCCTGCACGACGCCTTGGCGCGGGTAGCCGCCGACGGCTGGTCGCACGTGATCCTCGACGGGAAGCTGTTCGACACCGACCGCCTCGCTGAGACCACCGTGAGCGTGAAAGGCGACACCATCGACGCCTGGTACTCCGGGAAACACCGTAGCTTCGGCGCGAACGTCCAAGCGGTCATGCGCCCAGACGGGCTACCGATCTGGACCTCTGATGCGCTGCCCGGACATCTGCACGACCTGACCTGCGCCCAACGTCTGGATGTCACCGGCGCCCTCTACTGGGCAGCCTCCGTGTTGCGGCTACCGTCCCTGGCCGACTCCGGCTACGAAGGCGCTGGCCAGGGCATCCACACCCCGTACAAGCAACCCGCCGACGGCCGCCGCCTCGCCGTCGACAACCGCACCTACAACACCGCACTTCGATCCATGCGATGCCACGGAGAACGCGGCTTCGCCATTCTGACCGGCCGATGGCGCACGTTGCGACACAGCACCACCAGCCCTCGAAACCTTGGCGACGTGGTCCGAGCCGCGCTCCACCTCACCCACTTCGAACACCGATACCTACCGGATTCTTGCTGAGATCACCTCATTGGCAGGTGAACGGTATTCCTCCCCGGTCACATGGTTGACCAAATACCAGCCGCCGTCATCGTTGCGGAATCCAAGGTTCGGGTCCGACTCCAACACCTGACCAACGAAGGGCAGAATTCGGGGGCTACCGCAGACAATCAGATTGGTGCGGTTTAGCCTGATCATCCCTGGCGGGGGAACTACCTCGTACTCCGCTTTGAGGCTCAGGGAACGCGCCAGTCCGGATAGCCGTTCGTAGGTAGCCGACAAGGCGGAATCGTTGAGTACCCGCACGCTGCGCGAGCTGTACGCCTGCCTGAACCGGGCCGTCAATCGGGCGATGGCGCGTGACAAGGTGAAACGGAACGTCGTGGCGCTCTGCTCGCTTCCCAATGGACAGCAGGGTCGGCCGTCGAAATCGCTCACGCTCGACCAGGCCAGGGCAATTCTCGGCGCTGCCGAAGACACCCGGCTCTACGCGTACGTCGTCTTGTCGCTGCTGACCGGTGCACGGACCGAGGAACTACGCGCGCTCACCTGGGAGCCCCGTCGTACCCTCGCCCTGCCTCTCCGGTGCGTGGCCGCGCTCCGGCAACACCGGGCGCTGCAAGATCGGGACCGGAAGAAGGCCGGGAAGGACTGGCAGCCGGGGGACCTCGTTTTCACGAGTTCGGTCGGTGGCGCCCTGGACGCCGCCAACGTCCGGCGAGCGTTCCGGCGGGTCGCCACCAAGGCCGGACTCAACGCCGCCGACTGGACGCCCCGGGAGCTACGGCACAGCTTCGTGTCGGTCCTGTCCAGCAGCGGCGTGAGCCTGGAAGACATTGCCGACCTGTGCGGACACTCGGGAACCACGGTCACCGAGAAGGTCTACCGCCACCAACTCAGGCCGGTACTTCTCAGCGGCGCGATCGCGATGGACCGAATCTTCGCACTCACCTCGGACCGGTAGTCACTCAGTTAGTCACTCAGGACGCACTAGAGGGCACATCCATCGATCGGATGTGCCCTCTGACCTCTGTCGGGGTGGCCGGATTCGAACCGACGACCTCTTCGTCCCGAACGAAGCGCGCTACCAAGCTGCGCCACACCCCGAGGCGTGCCGACAAATAGTAGCCCACCCGGTCCGATGGTCAAACTCGGTACCCCCGCCCCCTCGTCCCGCCGGGGCCGGCCCGGGGCGGTCCTCCGCCGATGTCGCGAAAGACTCAGCTCCACAGGGCCGATGACCTGCCCCGCCGCCCCACACAAGCCAGTAGGACCCGGCCGCCGACCCGCCCCGCGCCAACCCGGGTCGGCCCCGCCCGGCAGGCGGTGGCGCAGACGGGGCAGCTCCAAAGGCGGCACACATCACACCCGCCCTGCGCCCCGGCCCGAGGCGGGGAAGGGGACGGGGCGGGGGCGGGGGCGGGGACAGGTCAGCGCGGGATCAGGGTGAGGATGCTCGCCTCCGGGCGGCAGGCGAACCGGACCGGTGCGGTCGGGTGGGTGCCCAAACCGGCGGAGACGTGCAGCCAGGAGTCGGAGCCGGGCCAGCGGTGCAGGCCCTTCGCCATCGACCGGGGCAACCCGCAGTTGGTCACCAGCGCCCCGTAGCCGGGCACGCAGACCTGGCCGCCGTGGGTGTGGCCGGCGAGCAGCAGGCCGAAGCCGTCCTCGGCCATCCGGTCGAGCACGGCCGGCTCGGGGGAGTGGGCCAGGGCGATCGACAGGTCCGCCGAGGCGGAGACCGGGCCGGCGACGGCGGGGTAGTCGTCGCGCGCGACGTGCGGGTCGTCGACCCCGACCAGCTCGATCAGCCGGCCGCCCGCCTTGAGCGTCGTCCGGGCGTTGTTCAGGTCCGCCCAGCCGGCCCCGGTGAGGACGTCGCGCAGCTCCTCGTACGGCAGCTCTGCGCCCTCGGTGTACTCCCGGTCGGGCAGGAGGTAGCTGAACGGATTCTTCAGCACCGGCCCGGTGTAGTCGTTCGAGCCGAAGACGAACGCGCCGGGCAGGTCCAGCAGCGGGTGCAGGGCACGCAGCACGCCGGGGACCGCGCCCGGGTCGGCCATGTTGTCCCCGGTGACCACGACCAGGTCCGGGTCCAGCGCCGCGAGCGACGCCACCCACTCCTGCTTGCGCCGCTGGTCCGGCATCATGTGCAGGTCCGACAGGTGTAGCACGCGCAGCGGCTCGGTGTCGGCGGGCAGCACCGGCACGTCGAACCGGCGCAGGGTGAACATGTTGCGCTCGACGAGGGACGCGTACGCCAGGGTGGCCGCTCCGGCGGCGGCGGTCCCGAGGGCGAGCCGGAATAGTGTGCGCTTTCGCATGCCAATCAGGGTAGTTTCACCGTTCATGAGCACGCTGAAGGACCGCCTGACCGCCGACATGCGCGCAGCCCTCAAGGCCCGCGACGAGCTGACCACCTCCACCCTGCGGATGGCGCTGGCCGCCGTCGGCACCGCGGAGGTCGCCGGCAAGGCCAAGCGCGAGCTCACCGACGACGAGGTGCTCGCGGTGCTGACCAAGGAGGCGAAGAAGCGGCGCGAGGCCGCCACCGCCTTCGCCGACGCCGGTCGCGCCGAGCAGGCCGCGAAGGAGACCGCCGAGGGCGAGGTGCTGGACCGCTACCTGCCCAGTCAGCTCGCCGACGACGAGCTGGCCGAGCTGGTCGCGGGGGCGCTCGCCGCCGGCGGGTTCAGCGGGAAGGCGCAGATGGGCCCGGCCATGAAGGCGGCCCAGACCGCGGTGGCGGGCCGGGCGGAGGGCGGCCGGGTGGCCGCCGAGGTGCGCCGACAGCTCGGCGTCTGAGCCTCCCGGGCCAGCCGGGGGTACGCCGACTGGCCTGAGCGCCCCCGCACACGCGAAACGGGCGGGCACCCCGGAGTGGGGGTGCCCGCCCGTCGCGTCGTCACGCCGAGCCGGGTCCGGTCGGTCAGCCGGGGCGCCCCGGGCGGCCGTTGCCGGTGCCGTTGCCGGGCGGCCCGCCGGGGCCGCCGTTGGCCGGCGGGTTGCCGCTGCCGCCGCTGACCTCGATCGTCACCACGCCGCCCCTGATGGTGCGGCCGTTGGGGCTGGTGCCGGCGGCCTTGCCGGCCGCGCAGCTCGACGGCACCCGGCTGGAGGAGACCACCACGTCGAAGCCCGCGCCCTTGAGCCGGTCCTTCGCGGTCTCGATGTCCACGCACTTCACGTCGGGGATCGAGCGCTGGTCACCCTCCATGATCTTGCCGCTGGGCGGGGTGAACTCGATGCCCTTCTTGCCCTTCATGGCGTCGCGCAGCGTCTCGTACACTGGGGGGTTGATGCCGGTCGGGACGTCGTGGCCCATCCTCTGGTTGGTCTGCGGCCAGTCCGGGTCGGCCTGGATGCCGGCGACCGCGTACTGCTTGGTCATCGCGACCAGGGAGGAGGTCTTCTCCGAGTCGGTGGTGCCGGACTTGCCGGCCACCGGCTTGCCGACGATGCCGCGCACGTTCGGGGCGGTCGCGCCGGCGCACTTGGAGGTCGACGAGCGGTCGCCGACCGGGCAGCGGGCCGCGTCCACGGCCGCCCGGGCGACCTCGGTGCTGATCCGCTGCTCGCAGCGCGGGTTGGCGATGTCCAGCTTCTTGCCGTCCGGGCCCTTGATCTCCTGCACCGGGATCGGCTCGCAGTAATTGCCGTCGGCGGCCAGGGTCGCGTACGCGTTGGCCAGGTCCAGCGGCGTGGTGGCCGAGACGCCCAGGGTGAACGCGCCCCACTGGTGCGCCGCCTCCTTGTTGGTGGCGAACCTGGCGTCCTCGGCCGAGCGGAACTGGATGCCCAGCTTCTGCGCCGCCTTGATCACGTTCTCCGAGCCGACCTGCTGCTGGAGCGGGACGAAGAAGGTGTTCACCGACCGGCCGAACGCGCTCCACATGTTGTGCACGCCGGCCATCGACTCCACGGAGTTGGTGGGGCAGTAGAAGTGCGTGCCCGGGCAGGCCGCGTTGCTGCTGCTGCTGATGATGTACTCCGACTTGAACTGCTTCGGCGAGTTGATCGTGTAGCTGAGCGGGATGCCCTTCTCCAGCGCGGCAACGATCGTGAAGATCTTGAACGTCGAGCCGGCCTGGTACCCCTTGATGTCGCCGCCGCCGGTGAGCAGCGGGTTCACCGTGTTGGGGTAGTTGCCCCGGATCTTCTTCTTGGCCTTCCTCGGGTCACTGTTGATCTTGTTCTGCGGCTTGTTCGGGTCGTCGATCTTGAAGTTCCGGTTCACCGAGAGCGCCCGGACCCGCCCGGTCCCCGGCTCGACCACCGCGACCATCCGGGCCGCCTTGCTGTTGACCCCGAGGCCCTTGCGGACCGCCTTGTCGGCGCCGTTCTGCGCCTGCGCGTCGAGGCTGGTGACGATGGTGTAGCCGCCGCTCTTGAGCCGCCGCTCCCGGTCGTACGAGGTCGAGCCGAACGTCTCCTGCTGCATCCACCAGCGGTAGAAGTAGTCGCAGAAGAAGCCCCACTCCTTCTTGTTGGTGGCGACGCAGCCGTTCGGGGTCTTCTTGTCCTTGACCACCATCTTGGTGGCCTTGGCCGCCTCGGCCTCCTCCTTGGTGATGGCGCCGATGTCGACCATGTTCCCGATGACGTAGTCGCGCCGGGCGAGGGCCAGCGGGTACCCGGCCTTGGTGGTCGGGTCGTTGGTGGTCGGAGCCTTCACCATGCCGGCCAGCATGGCCGCCTCGTCGATCCTGAGCTTGCTCGGCGGCTTGCCGAAGTAGACCTGGCTGGCGGCGTAGATGCCGTACGCGCCGTTGCCGAAGGAGGCGAGGTTCAGGTAGCGGGTGAGGATCTCGTCCTTGGAGAACTCCTTTTCGACCGAGAGGGCCATCCGCATCTCGCGCAGCTTGCGGGCGCTGGTGTCCTCGGTCGCGGCGACCACGTCGGCCGGGTGGGTGGCCGAGTACGCGACGGCCAGCCGGACGTACTGCATGGTCAGCGTCGAGGCGCCCTGCTGCGAGTTGGCGCCGGACTGGTTGTTGACGAACGCGCGGGCGATGCCGTTGAGGTCCACGCCGTTGTGCTTGTAGAAGTCGTGGTCCTCGGCGGCGATGATCGCCTTCTGCATGTACGGCGAGATGTCGGCGAGCTTCGCGTCGCGCCGGTTCTCGTCGTACATGGTCGCCAGCGGTGTCTTGGCGTCGGAGGCGAGCAGGTAGCTGATCTGCGGCGCTCGGGGCGCCGTCAGCTCGTTGGGCAGGGCTCCGAAGGTCTCCGCGCCGGCCTTGGCGGCCAGCCCGGACATCGCCACCGCGGGGAAGGCCGCCGCCGCGACCACCACGCCGGCCAGTAGGCCACAGATGAGTAGCGATGCGGCGTTGGTCAGCACATTGTGGTCACGTTTCCGCATCCAGGTCACCTCGACAGGGTACGCGAGTAGGGAATGAGGGGCGCTGGGGCGTCTTTCTCCCATTTCCTGCGCGCGCCGACCTCGTTGTGCTAAACGCACGAACCCTGGTGCGAGGTTGCGTGGATCCGGCGACGAGTCTCCACCGATCGGAGGAGCGGCGCGGCGTTTTCACCTACTCCGGCCGGGTAGACGGGGGCCGAAGGCCCGGGAAGCCGGGAGTGTCCGTAATGATGGATTTTGCCGACAACGTTGCGTAATCAGTCGACTACAGAGCATGATGGTGGCGGTGACCGAGCCACACGTCGTCCGTGCCGCCCTGGGGAGGCCGGGCGGACGACAGGGGGATTCGACGGCTGGTCGCGCGACGTCGGTAGGTACTGCAAGGGGGGACGTGTACACATGGGCATGATCACTGACTGGCCGTCACTGGCGGCGTGTCAGAACGGGGACCCGGACGCGCTGTTCGTACAGGGCGCTGAACAGAACGTGGCGAAGCGGATCTGCCGGAGCTGCCCAGTTCGGTACGAGTGCCTGGCCGACGCGCTCGACAACCGGATCGAGTTCGGGGTGTGGGGTGGCATGACCGAGCGGGAACGCCGGGCTCTGCTGCGCCGGCACCCCCAGGTCGCGAGCTGGCGGAAGATGTTCGAGGCGGCCATGAAGAAGAACGCCAAGGAGAAGTCCGGCAAGGACAAGGTCCTGGTCACGGCCGGTTGACGCCGGTCACGGCCGGCTGATCGCCGCGCCGATCGTCCGCAGCCCGTCGACGTCGTGCACGTCGGCGGGCTGCGCCGTCACCGACACCGCCGGCACCTGCGGGAACGCCTCGGTGAACCGGGCCGCCACCTGCTGCTCGCGGTGCGCCTGCTGGGCCAGCGCGGCGTGGGCCCGCAGCACGTCGACCGTGCCATCGTGCCCGCCGGCCTCGGCCAGCCGGTCGGCGGCGGCCAGGCTGGTCGCCGCGTCCAGGGAATCGACCGCTGGCCGGTGCACCCGGTTGAGCACCAGGCCGGCCAGCGGCATCCGCTCCTCGCCCAGCCGCCCGGCGAAGTACGCCGCCTCCCGGACCGCGTCCGGCTCCGGGGCCGCGACCAGCAGGAACGCCGTCTCCCGCGCCTGCAGGATCCGGTACGTCTGCTCGGCCCGCTGCCGGAAGCCGCCGAACATCGAGTCCAGCGCGGCCACGAAGCCGGACAGGTCGGTGAGCAGTTGGGCGCCGAGCACCTTCTGCACCACCTTCGAGAACATCCCGAAACTCGCGGTGACGAGGCTGAACATGCTCCGGCCCCCGCTGCGCGCCGGCGCCAGCAGCAGCCGCAGCATCCGGCCGTCGAGGAAGCGGGACAGCCGGGCCGGCGCGTCCAGGAAGTCCAGCGCCGAGCGGGACGGCGGGGTGTCCACCACGATCAGGTCCCACTCGCCCCGGGCGTGCAGCTGGCCGAGCTTCTCCATCGCCATGTACTCCTGGGTGCCGGCGAAGGTGGAGCTCATGGCCTGGTAGAAGGGATTGGCGAAGATCTCCGCCGCCTTCGCCGGGTCGGTGTGCTGGAGCACCACGTCGTCGAAGGTCCGCTTCATGTCGAGCATCATGGCGTGCAGCTCGCCCCCGCTGGCCTCGACGTCGATGCCCTTGACCTGGCGGGGGGTGTTGTCCAGTTCGGTCAGGCCGAGCGACTGGGCCAGCCGGCGGGCCGGGTCGATGGTGAGCACCACCGTACGCCGGCCGTGCTGCTCGGCGGCCCGCAGCGCGAGCGCGGCGGCGGTGGTCGTCTTGCCCACCCCGCCCGCCCCGCAGCACACCACGATCCGCACGCCCGGGTCGGCGAGGATCTGGTCGACGTCCAGCTGCGGCGCCGCGTCTTCGGAAGGCACCAATCGAGCGTATCGGGCTTCGGGGAATCTCCGCGCCGTGCCGGCTCCAGTGTGAGTCAATCCGCCCGGACGAGCGCCCGGGCCAGCGTCTCCAGGCCCGCCCGGTCCACCCCGTCGGGCAGCAGCGGCAGCTCGGTCAGGGGGAGCCCCAGCTCGACCAGGTCGGCCCGGAGCGAGTCCTCCAGCTCCCGGTGGATCAGCTGGTCGCGCGCCTCGCCGGCGAGCCCGGCGACGGTGTCCCGGTCGGCCGGCAGCCCGGCGGCGACCAGTCCACGCCTCAGCTCCGCCGCGCTCACCGCCCGGCCGGCGGGCAGCGGCGGCCGGGCCGCGTTGACGACCACCCGGCCCACCGGGAAGCCGAGCTGGGTCAGCTCGGCGATCGCGTCGACGGTCTCCTGGACCGGCATCTCCTCCAGCAGCGTCACCACGTGCACCGCGGTCATCGGGGAGCGCAGCAGCGCGGCGACCCCCTCGCTCTGGGTCTTGATCGGGCCCACCTTGGCCAGCCGGGCCGTCTCCGCCGTCACGTTGAGGAACCGGCCGATCCGCCCGGTCGGCGGCGCGTCCAGCACCACCGCGTCGTACGCCCGGCGCTGCCCGACGGTGCGGGTGGTGGCCTCCTTGACCTTGCCGGTCAGCAGCACGTCCCGCAGCCCGGGGGCGATGGTGGTGGCGAAGTCGATGGCGCCGAACCTGCGCAGCGCCCGGCCGGCGGCGCCGAGCTTGTAGAACATGTCGAGGTACTCCAGCAGGGCCTCCTCGGCGTCCACCGCCAGGGCCCGCACCTCGCCGCCGCCGGGGGCGTCGGTCAGGTGCCGCTCGGAGTACGGCAGCGGGTCGGTGTCGAAGAGCTGGGCGATGCCCTGCCGCCCCTCGACCTCCACCAGCAGGGTGCGCCGGCCGCCGGTGGCCAGCGCCAGGGCCAGCGCCGCCGCCACGCTGGTCTTGCCGGTGCCGCCCTTGCCGGTCACCACGTGGAGGCGGGCCGGCCACTCGGTACCGGCCGGGTCGGCCGGCCGCTCAGCTGCTCGCACCCGTCGAGCCTATCCACCCGGCCGCGGACGCGACGGCGGCCGGCCCGGGTGGTCCCTGGTCGGCCGCCGTCGGACGGTCAGGCGATCTCGCAGACCCACCAGCCGGTCTTCCGCACGACCGTGAAGCGGAGGTCCTGGTCGGCGACCTTCTCGTCGGACGTGGTCATGGTCACCTTGGCGCTGACCGTGGCCCGGTCGCCGGTCTGGTTGTCCACCTTCGGGCTGGGCCAGGAGAACCGGGGGCTCTTGTACTGCTCGGCGTACCCGCGCACCTCCGTCACCTTCGCGGCGATCTTCTTGTCGTCCCGCGACGCGGCGCAGACGTGGCCGGCTGCCTTCTTCGCGTCCTGTTCCTGGTAGACCGCGGTGAGGAAGGCGGCGACCGCCTCGGCCGGCTCCTTCGCACCCTCGCCGCTCTCGACGTTGCGCAGGGTGAGGAACGCGGCTGCCCCACCGCCGCCGCACAGCAGCAGCGCCAGGGCGGCCACGATCGAGGCGATCAGCACGCCGCGCCGTTTCTTCGGGGCGACCGGGGCGGGGTACGGCGGGTAGCCCGGCGGAGGCGGGAACGCGCCCGCCACGGGGTTCACCGGGCCGCCGGGCGCGGCGGGCTGGGCCGGGCCGCCGAACGGGCCCGGACCGGCCGGCGGCCCGAACGGGCCGGGTGCCGGCGCGCCGGGCGGGGCGGCGGTGCTGGGCGGGCCGGGGTCGACGCCGGGCGGGGTCGGTGCGGCTGGGCCGCCGGCCGGGGGCGGATAGACCGGGCCGCCGGCCGGGGCCGGGGAGGCCGGGCCGCCGGCCGGGTCGGGGATACGGTCGCCGGAGGGCGGACCGCTGGGCGTACCGGTGGCGCTGCCGTCGGGCGGTTGGGTCATGTCGATCCCCCGGGGTGCGGCCCGTCGTCGTCGCGCGGACGCGAGGGCTGGTCGAACGAAGGTGGACGGTCCATGCGCGTCCGTCCGACGGAAGGGTAGCGGTGAACGGCCCTCCGGGTGGGTCCCCGGGCCGGACGCCGCGATGCGGCGATCATGGAGCGTCGATCGCCGCCATCCGGTACCGGACCCGCGATCTGTCGCATATGTGACTTGAGGTGATCGGGCATGCGTGCCCCGTTGTCCCTGTCGGGAATCGGTCCTACGTTCGTGCCGGCGCGGGGGACGGATCGGCGGATGGTCCGAGCCACATGGTGACGACTTGATCAGGTGCGAGGCCCGGAGGCAGTGCATGCGCGACACCGACAACATCTCCCGAGCCCAGTTCCCGCCCAGCGGAAGTGCCCGGCGGGTCGGGCCCGGCCCTGCGGGCGAGGAGGGGCCGGTCACCGGCCTGCCGTTCAACGAGCGGTCCTACCGGCGGCTCACCGACCCGGGGGAGATGCTGCGGACCCTGAGCCGCCCGGCCGAACGCTCCCGGGACGAGGAGGAGACCGGATACGTCATCCACCTGCCGATCCGGGTGGCCGACCTGGCGGCGGCGGCGGCGCTGGCCGGCAAGGTGGCGATCTCGCTGGGCTTCCTGCCCGAGCTGGACGCCGGCGAGACCACCGTCTCCACCGCCGACGACCAGAACAACCGGCACCGGGTCTTCTGCGACCTCCTGCTGCCCGACCGGTCCCGCTGCCCCCAGCGGTACGACCACGAGGGGCCCTGCGGCGAGCCGCCGACCGCCCCGGAGCAGCGTCCCGCGCCGCCCGACGGCGCCGGATCGTAGGCTGTGGGCGGAAACGTCACCGCCTCCTAGGGAGCCCTGCACAGATGCAGAAGTGGGAATACGCGACCGTGCCGCTGCTGGTCCACGCGACCAAGCAGATCCTCGACAACTGGGGTGAGGACGGTTGGGAACTCGTGTCCGTGGTCCCGGGCCCCAACCCGGAGCAGCTCGTCGCGTACCTCAAGCGACCGAAGGCGTGAGCGACGTGAGCAACGGACCGCACGCGAAGCTCGCCGAGCTCGGGCTGGAGCTGCCCGAGGTGGTGCCCCCGGTGGCCAGCTACGTGCCGGCCGTCCAGTCCGGGCAGCACGTCTACGTCTCGGGGCAGCTTCCCATGGCACAGGGCAAGCTGCTGGCCACCGGGAAGGTGGGCGCCGGCGTCTCCGCCGAACAGGCCAAGGACCTGGCGCAGCGGTGCGCCCTGAACGCCCTCGCGGCCGTCGACGCGCTGGTCGGCCTGGAGAACGTCGTCAAGATCGTCAAGGTGGCCGGCTTCGTCGCGAGCGCCCCGGGCTTCACCGGCCAGCCGGGCGTGGTCAACGGCGCGTCGGACCTGTTCGGCGCGGTCTTCGGTGAGGCCGGCCGGCACGCCCGCTCCGCCGTGGGCGTCGCCGAGCTTCCCCTCGACGCCCCCGTCGAGGTCGAACTGATCGTCGAGGTCGCCTGATCCTCCGCCGCTCCCCACGATCATGCACTCGGGGCCCGGGTCAAAGCCGTGAACGGGCACAAATCCCGGGCCGTAGGTGCAAGATCGCGGGGAGGGGCGGGCGGGGTCGTACGATCGCTGGCATGACCGGGCACATCACGGCGGCCGTGGGGGCGCTGGCAGGCGAGCTGCCGGGGTGGGTGACGCTGCTGCGCGCGCCGAACCCGGGGCCGATGACCCTCGACGGCACCAACACCTGGGTGCTGCGGTCCGGCCCCGGCGAGCCGGCGGTGGTGGTCGATCCCGGCCCGGCCGACGACGGGCACCTGGCCGCGATCGCGGCGCACGGCCCCGTCGCCACCGTGCTGATCACCCACGGGCACCCGGACCACACCGAGGGCTCGCCCCGGCTGCGCGAGCTGCTCGACGGCGCGCCCGTGCGGGCCGTCGACCCGGCGCACAGCCACGGCGGGCCGCCGCTCGACCCGGGCGGCGACCTCGACCAGGCCGGCCTGGTCATCCGGCCGCTGCCCGCACCGGGCCACACCGCCGACTCGGTCTGCTTCCTCGTGGAGCACGACGGCGAGCGGGTGGTGCTCACCGGCGACACGATCCTGGGCCGGGGCACCACCGTCGTCGCCCACCCGGACGGGCACCTCGGGGACTACCTGGCCAGCCTGGAGCTGCTCTCGACGTACCGGGGGGTGCCGGCGCTGCCGGGGCACGGCCCGGCGCTGGCCGACTGCGCGGTCGCCGCCGAGTTCTACCTCGCCCACCGCCGCGCCCGGCTCGACCAGGTACGGCGGGCGGTCGCCGAGGGCGTCACCACCGCGCCCGAGGTGGTGGCGCGGGTGTACGCCGACGTGGACCGCTCGCTGTGGTGGGCGGCCGAGTGGTCGGTCCGCGCCCAGCTGGAGTACCTGGGGGTCACCCCGGACGGGGCGGAGCGGCCGTGACCTGCCCGGTGTGCGGGACGGTCGCCGTGCCAGGTGCCCGGTTCTGCCACAACTGCGGCGCCGCCCTGCCGGCCGCCGCCACGCTGCCCGCCGCCGAGCGGCGGGTGGTCACCGTGCTCTTCGGCGACCTGTCCGACTTCACCTCCTGGTCGGAGGACCTCGACCCGGAGCGGGTCGGCGCGGTCACCGACCGGGTGCTCGCCGCCCTGGCCGGGGCGGTCAAGACCTTCGGCGGGCACGTCGACAAGCTGACCGGCGACGGGATCATGGCGGTCTTCGGCGCCCCGGTCGCCCACGAGGACGACGCCGAGCGGGCGGTCCGCGCCGCGCTGTCCATGCAGCGGGCGGTGCGCCGGGTGCTCGACGACGAACAGGGCGGCGGCGCGCCGCTGGGCCTGCGGGTCGGCCTGAACACCGGCGACGTGATCGCCGGCATCCAGGCGGCGATCGAGTACACCGTCATCGGCGACACCGTGAACACCGCCGCCCGGCTCGCCGACGCCGCCGCCGTGGGCGCGGTCTACGCCGGTGCCCGCACGTCCGCCGCGACCCGGCACGTGGCGTCCTGGCGGGCGCTGCGTCCGCTGCGGCTCAAGGGCAAGCGCGAGCCGGTCGAGGCGTACGAGCTGCTCGGCCTGCTGGACGCCCCGGGCACCCGGTCGGGCCTCGGTGACGAGGCGCCGTTCGTGGGCCGGGAGACCGAGATCGGCCGGGTCGCCGGCCGGCTCGCCGAGGTGATCGACCGGGGTGAGCCCCGGGTGCTGCTGATGACCGCCGAGGCCGGGATCGGCAAGTCCCGGTTCGCCGCCGAGGTGGAGCGCCTCGCCGCCGGCTACGACGTCGGCGCCGGGCGGTACGCCGCGCACACCGGGGCCCGGGTGCTCTCGGTGCGCTGCGCCGCGTTCGGCGAGCGCCGCCGGCTCGCGCCCCTGGCCGACCTGGTCCGGGCCGCCGTCGGCCTGCCCAACGACGCGGCGACCGCGCTGACCCGGCCGGCCGTCGAGGAGCGGCTGCGCCGGCTCAGCCAGCGCCTCGGCCGGCTCGGCGACGACGTCGCGCCGGTCGCCGCCGACCAGCTACTGGCCCTGCTCGGGTACGCCGACCTGCCCGCCGGGAGCCCGGCCGACCAGGGCGAGTGGGGCGCCGCCCAGCCGCCCGCCGACGCCGACGCGGTGCCCAACGCGGTGGCCGACCTGCTCAGCGCCATGGCCGCCGAGGCCCCGCTGGCGGTGATCGTCGACGACCTGCACGACGCCACCGCCGAGACCATCCGGGCGCTCGGGGCCACCCTGTCCCGGCTCACCGGCCCGGTGCTGGTGGTGCTGCTCGGCCGCCCCGAGCTGGTGCGTACCGCGGGGGCGCTGACCAGGGTGGCGGACGCCGAGGTGCACGCGCTGCCCCCGTTGCGCGGCGCCGACGCGGCCCGGCTGCTCACCAGCTACCTCAGCGGCGGGAAGCTGCCGCAGCCCGACGCCGACCGGCTGCTGGCCACCGCCCAGGGCAACCCGTTCTACCTCGCCGAGCTGGTCACCCTGCTGATGGAGCGGGGCGCGCTGACCGCCGTGGCCGACCGGTCCGCCCCGGCCAACGCCGGCTGGCGGCTGGCGCCCGGCTCGCTCGGCAGCCGGCTGCTCTCCCGGGACCTGGCCGCCGTGCTCGCGGCCCGGATCGACGCGCTGCCGTCGGACGCCCGGTCGGTGCTGCGGGACGCCGCCGTGGTCGGCGACACCGTCCCGGCCGGTGCCCTGGAGGCGCTGCGCGAGCAGCGCGCCGGGCGGGACGGCCGGCCGGCCGCCGTGGTGGCCGTCGAGCTGGACCGGGCCGTCGAGGAACTGCTGCAACGCCGGATGCTGCACCGGACCCGGACCGGGTTCGCCTTCGCCACCCCGCTGATGCGGGAGGCCGCCTACTCCGGGGTGAGCAAGGCCGAGCTGGCCGAGCGGCACGCCGCGTTGGCCTGCTGGGCCGCGCCCGGTGGGCCCGGCGAGCCGGCCGCCCCGGGCGGGTTCACCGACACCGCCCGGGACGCGTTCGTCGCCGAGCACGTCGAGCGGGCCGCCGCGCTCGCCGACGCGGTCAAGCTGCGTCCGGACGCGCCGGCGCGGACCGTCGCCCCGCTGGGGGTGACCGCGCTGGGCCGGGCCGCCCGCCGCTCGTTGCAGGCCGGGGAGCCGTCCGCCGCCGTCGAGTACGCCGAGCGCGCCGCCGAGCTGGCCCGGGGCGGGCTGCCGGCGGCCGACCGGGTGGCGCACGCCCGGGCGCTGCTCCAGATCGGTCGGGCGGCCGACGCGCTCGCCTACGCCGAGAAGATCGCCGCCAACGCCGGGGACGAGGCCGGCACCCGGACCAGCGCGCTGCTGCTCGCCGGGCAGGCCCACCAGACCCTCGGCGACCAGGCCCGGGCGGTGGCCTGCTGGCAGGAGGCGTTGCAGGTGGCCACCGCCGGGGAGCTGCCGACGCTGCGCGCCTCGGCGATGCGCCGGCTCGGCATGGCCGACTTCGTGGCCGGCCGGCTGGGCCAGGCGAGCAGCCGGCTCGCGGCGTCGTACCAGGTCAGCCTGACCGCGCAGGACCGGCGGGGGCAGGCGTGGTCGTTGCAGAACCTGGCCTGGGTGACCACCACCCGGGGCGACTTCGCCGGCACCGACGCGGTGCTCGGCCGGGCCGCCCGGCTCTTCGCCGAGCTGAAGGACCCGTACGGGCGGGCCTGGCTGCGCGGCACCACGGCGTTCGCCCGGCTGCTCGCCGGCCGGCTGCGGGAGGCGTGCCGGCTGGCGCGGGTCTTCCTCCCGTTCGGCGAGCGGGTCGGCGAGGCGTGGGCCGTCGGCACGCTGCGCGCGGTCGAGGCGTTCGCCGGCGCGGAGCTGGGTGAGATCGCCGAGGCCGACCGGGCGGCCCGCCAGGCGTACCGGGACTTCGCCGAGGTCTCCGACGACTGGGGGCGGGGCTTCGCCCTGGTGGCGCGCGGGGTGGTCGCCCGGGGGCTGGGCGAGCCGGCGCACGCCGCCGACCTGCTCACCGACGCGATGTCGTACGCCGAGCGGACCTCGCACCCGCTGCTCACCGGGATGGCCGGGACGCTGCGCGGCTTCGTGGCGCTGGACATGGGCGACTGCGACACCGCCGAGCGCTCGGCGCGGGCGGTGCTGACCGCCGTCGAGCCGCACAACCCGCAGGCGCCCGCCCAGGTGGGCCCCCGGGTGCTGCTGGCCACCGCCCGGCTGGCCGCCGGCGACTCCGCCACCGCCGCGGGGCTGCTCGCCCCGGTGGCCACCGCCGCCACGAACGCGCCGTCGCTGCTGTTCTCCCGCCGCCAGACCATGGCCCGGTACGCCTCCGCGCTGCTCGCCCACGGCCAGCACGAGCAGGCCCTGGACTGGGCCCAGCGGGCGATCGCCGCCCCGGCCGAGGACGTGCGCAGCCAGGTGGTCGCGGCGAGCGTGCTGGCCGAGGCGCTGGCCGCCGCTGGCCGGCCCGCCGAGGCGCTGGCCAGCGCCGAGGAGGCCGTCCGCCTGGCGTACGCGACGGAGCAGCGCAGCGAGCGGCTGGCGGCGGACGCGCTGCGGGTCCGCCTGCGGGGGTGAGCGGGGCGCGGCCGGGTGCGTGCGGCGTGCCGTCCCGACAGGCGGTCGGCGCGCGAGTCGGTTAGTCTGCCGGTTCCGCCGATGCGACGGCGGGCGGCACCGGTTACGGTGTCAGTTCCGAGTGGCGGTCCACTGTGGCGACCGTGCCGGGCCCCGGGAGGGACGTGATGAGGCTGCCACGCTCCAGCGCCGGCTGGACGATCGCGGTCTTCGGCGTCCTGGCGCTGCTGATGGGCGCGCTCGGGCTGCTCTGGCCGGAGGCCCAGCTACGGATGCTCGGCTTCGAGGTGTCGCAGGACCGGGCCCCCGGCGACTACACGGGCACCTTCCTGACCGCTTCCTCCATGGCGTCGTTCAACATGGGGGTCTACTACCTGCTGGCCACCGCCACCGAGTGGCGGGCCTTCTACCGGTTCACCGTCTTCTTCCGGCTGGTCACCTTCACCGTGTTCACCATCGTGGTGCTGGCCGGCGTCGCGCCGGGCCGGTTCTTCACGGTGGCGCTCTGGGAGGGCCTGGGCGCGGTAGCCACCGCCGTGGCCCTGCGCTGGGACGCCCGCCGGGCGGTGTCGACCCCGACGGGCGCGGAGCGTGACGGTCCGGGCGCGGTGCGCGGCGCGGTCCCGGCTGCTGACGCGGACCGCTGAGCCACCGGGCCGATTGGGTAGTTTCGAAGCCGTGACCGACACCCCGCCCGGCGCCATGCGAGTGCCCATCGTGCCCGGTCTGACCGATCTGGAGGTCTTTGCCCGGGGTGGCTACGCCACCGTGTACCGGGCCACCCAGATCTCCGTGGGGCGCGAGGTCGCGGTCAAGGTGGAGAACCGCACCCTGGACAACGAGCGGGACCAGGCCCGATTCCTGCGCGAGGCGCGGGCGGCGGGAAAGATGTCCTCGCACCCGCACGTGGTGGACCTGTTCGACGTCGGGGTCACCGTCGACCGGCACCCATATCTGATCATGGAGCTGTGCGACGGGTCGTACGCCGAGCGGATGCGCAGCTCCCCGCTGGGCCCGGCGGAGACCCGCGACCTCGGCGTGAAGATCGCCGACGCGCTGGCCCACTCGCACGCCAACGGGGTGCTGCACCGCGACGTCAAGCCGGCGAACATCCTGCACTCCCACTTCAACCCGGCGGTGCTGGCCGACTTCGGGCTCGCCGTACTGGCCGAGGTGCGCGACGCGTCGGTGACCCTGGAGGTGCTCACCCCCGCGTACGCGCCGCCGGAGATGTTCAACCACAGCCCGCCGTCGCCCGCGGTCGACGTGTACGCCCTCTGCGCCACCCTCTACGCCGTGATGCACGGTCGCCCGCCCCGCTGGCAGTCCGAGCGCAACCCCAGCCTGGTCACCGTGCTGGAGATGTTCCACCAGCCGATCCCCGGGCTGCCCGGGGTGCCGGAGGACCTGCTCGACGTGCTCCGGGCGGGCATGGTGAACGACCCGGGCGCCCGGCCGTCCGCCGTCGAGCTGCGCGGCCTGCTCGCCGCCCTGCCGCTGGACCCGGTCAGCGCACCGGTCAGCGGCGCGCCCGTGTCCGGCGGCCCGTCCTCGGGCGGCCCGACCATCGGCAGCACCACCGGCAGCCCGTCCACCTCCGGCGGCCTGTACGGCACCGGCCAGTCGGGCCGGCCCGCCCCGCGTCCCCCGGTCGAGGACGACCACCCCACCATGCCGACGACGTCCGGCCGCCGGTGGCGGCGCTGGTTCCTCGGCGGGGCCGGGGTGCTCGCGCTGGCCGCGTCGGCCAGCGCCGGCGCCTGGGTGGCAGGCGGCGCGCCGGCCGACCCGACACCCACGCCGGTCGCCAGCGCGATCGCCACGTCGGCGACCGGACCGTGGGGCACGCTGCCGGGCTGCGTGTCGGGTTCGCCGGGAGCCGTCAAGCTGCCGACGGGCGCGCGGTGCGTCGCCGAGCTGGAGTGCTTCGGTCCGGTGCGGGTGCGCGGCGACCGGGCGGAGGCCGCCCGGCTGCCCTGCGACGGCCGGCACACCTGGGAGACCTACGCCGCCGGCGAGTTGCCCCCCGCCCTGGCCGGCGCGGGGCACGACCAGGTCAGCGCCGACCCCGCCGTGCGGCGGGTCTGCAACCCGGTGACGTTCCGGTTGACCAGCGGCATCGCGTACACCAGCGGCTGGCACCTGGAGGTGCTGCCGCCGGACGGGACGGGCACCGACCGGACGTACCGCTGCCTGGCCGGGCGCGGCGCCGACGGGCTCGACGAGCCGACCCTCAGCGGTCGCTGACCCCGCCCGCGTTCCGCCGGCGTTCCTGGACCGCCCGCAGCGCGTCCCGGCTGTCCAGGGCTTCCAGCGTGTCGGCGTCGACGCCGCTCAGGCCGGTGACCCCCGGCGTCGGCCACTCCGCCGGCCCGTCACCCGTGCGCTCCCGGGCCTCCGTGCGGCGCTGCCGCAGCTCGGTCAGCGACACCCCGGCGACCATCACCAGCAGGACGCAGAGCAGGGCGAGCACCACCGCCAGGATGCTGCGCGGACGCCACCAGGCCAGCGTCACCAGCAGGGCGAGCGCCGCCAGCGACGCGGCGACCGCCCCGGCGCGCGCGTCGGGCCGAGGGAATCGGGTCACCCGTCAAGGATGGCGGAGCCGGCGTGCGTGTCAACCGCACCCGGCCCCCACCCGGCCCGGCCAGATCGGCTTCAATGGCGGGTACGGATCGTGCGGCACGCAGGGAGCATCGGTGGAGCGGACAGCCCGGATCGTGGTCGCGCTGCTGGCGGCGGGCGGGCTGGCGGCCTGCGGATCGGCGGAGCCGCCACGGCCGGTGCCGGCCGCGACGCCGACGGGCGGGCCTGCCGGCGCGACCCCGGCCGGCGCGTCCGACGGGTCGGCGGGCCCGCCCCCGGCGAGCCCGACCGCCCAGGTCACCTTCGACCAGGCGGTGGTCCGGTTCCTGAAGGGGAAGTCCGGCCGCACCCCGCGCTTCGTCGGCCTGTGCGCCGACGCGAAGCCGGACCCGGGCGCGCTCTGCGCCGCCCGACGGGCCACCGTGGACGAGGGTGAGGTGTACGGCATCGGCGCGCCGTACAGCGAGGTCGACGCGTTCCTGCTGATGCGGCGGGACGCGGGCGGCTGGCGGGTGGTCGACTCGTACGTGCCGGGTGTCGCCGGTGGCGAGGCCGCCGAACCGCCGGCCCCGGCCTGGTTCCGGGCCGTCGGCTGACCCGCCGGCCAGTCGACGGGGACAGGGAAGCGTCGATCACGAGGAATTCGTTACGTCAGTCGGAGAATTGACCCTTTCCTGGGCCTTTCGCGGGCGGCGATCCTCGACGCGGGTCCCTAGAGTGACGCAGGTCGAGGTTTCCTCGGCACGTCCCGTCCCCCACCGGAAGGCAACCGCATGCCACGGAGAACCCGTTCCCTGGCCGCAGCAGGAATCGCCGGCGTCGTCCTCGCCGGCACGGCGCTCGCGCCCGCCTCGGCGGCGCCGACGACCACCGGCTGGGGCCGTCCGGCCACGTCGGACCGGACCGACCCGGTCGAGGCCCGGCGGGTCGACCGCGTGCCCACCCCGAAGCTCGACTGGTACGCCTGCTACGGCTACGCCGAGTGCGCCACCGTCGACCTTCCGCGCGACTACGACGCCCCGTCCGGCGCCACCACGCAGGTGGCGGTGCTGCGGGTCAAGGCCCGCGACCAGCAGCGCCGGATCGGCAGCCTCTTCGTCAACCCGGGCGGCCCGGGCGGCTCGGGCACCGACCTCGCGCTCGCCGCGCCGTACTTCCTCGGCGACGACCTGCTGGACCGGTTCGACATCGTCGGCGTCGACCCGCGCGGCGTCGCGGCCAGCCAGAACGTCAGGTGCTTCCCGTCGGTCAAGGAGCAGACCAAGGCGTACGCCGGGCTGAACGTGGCCTTCCCGTGGACGAAGGCCGAGGAGCAGGCGTACGTGGCGGCCTCGAAGGCGGTCGGCAAGGGGTGCTCGACCACCGGCAGGCCGCTGACCGGGGCGATGTCCACCGCCGAGGTCGCCCGGGACATGGAGGTGCTGCGGCGGGCCGTCGGCGACCCGAAGCTGAGCTACCTCGGCTTCAGCTACGGCACCGCGCTCGGCCAGTACTACGCCAACATGTTCCCCGACCGGGTCCGCGCGCTGGTCGTCGACGGCGTGCTCAACCCGAACGCCTGGGTGGGCCAGGGCAAGGCACGCAACCAGCTCCAGGAGACCCGGCTGCGCAGCGCCGACGGCGCGTACGCGGCGCTGCACGAGATCCTGGTGCGCTGCGACAAGGCCGGGCCGGCGGCCTGCCCGCTCGCGGCCGGCGACCCGGTCGCCTCGTTCGAGCTGGTGGCGAAGCGGCTGCGCAAGAAGCCCGTGGTGATCGACGACCCGGACACCGGGGAGACGTACACCGTGAGCTACGCCGACTTCGTCGGTGCCGCGCTGAACGCGCTCTACGCCCCGTACGGCTACGACGACGTCGTCGGGATGACCGCCGACCTGCTGGTCCTCACCGACCCGACCTCCGCCACGGCGGCCCGCCGCGCCGAGGCCCGGACGGCGATCGCCCGGCGCGCCGCCACCGCCCGCCAGCAGGTGCGCCGTGGGTACGACTTCCCGTACGACAACGGCCTGGAGACCTTCCTCGGGGTGGACTGCACCGACGCGTACCACCCGAAGGACGCCGGTGCCTGGCCCGCCCTGGCCGCCAAGGAGGACAAGCGGGCACCGTACTTCGGCCGGCTCTGGGCCTGGGGCACCGCGCCGTGCGCCCGCGACACCTGGACGGTGCGCGACACCGACGCCTACACCGGCCCGTTCACCAAACGGACCAGCGCCCCGGTGCTGGTGGTCGGCAACTACTGGGACCCGGCGACCAACTACCAGGGCGCGGTCGGCTCGGCGGCCCTGCTGCCGAACAGCCGCCTGCTCAGCAGCGACAGTTGGGGGCACACCGCGTACGGCACCTCGGCGTGCGCGACCGGCGCGGTCGACGCCTACCTGATCAGGGGGACGCTGCCGGCCAAGGGCAAGGTCTGCGTCGGTGACGTCCAGCCCTTCGTGGAGCAGCGCGCGGAGGCGGCGGCCGAGCGGGCCCCGGCGTCCAAGAGCGACCTGGCCCGCCAGGGGGCACCGGCCCGGGGCGAGCCGAAGCGGCTGCCGCCCGTGGTGGCCCCGCTGCCCGGGATCGGCTCGTTGACCGTCCGCTGAGGACACCCGGGGGTACGGTGACGATCGGGCGTCGCCGTACCCCCGGGTCCGACCGCGCGGATGACCACACGAATGGACGTTAGCGGCTACCCTCGGTGTCCCCGCAGGTGCGCCGGTCAGCGAGGTCGCCGATGAAAATGTTCCTCACCCGGTCCCGGGTCCGCTCGGTCGCCACCACCGTGGCGGTCGCGCTGACCCTTACCCTCGCGGCTGCCGCGGGCTGCGACAGCCGGCAGGAGTCGCCGCTCCCTTCCGTCAACGAGAAGCTTCGTGAAACGCACATCTACGGCCAGCCGACGCTGAAGATCGGCGTCTCCACGACCGGCCCGCTGATGGGCGAGCTGCACGGCGGCACCTACACCGGGTTCGACGTCGAGATCGCCCGGTACATCGCCGCCCAGCTCGGGTACGAGGGCGACAAGCGCATCGAGTGGGTGCCGGTGGCCACGGAGGACCGCATCCCCGCAATCCAGGGCGGGGCGGTCGACCTGGTGGTCTCCACCTTCTCGATGACCGAGGAGCGAGAGAAGCTGGTCAGCTTCGCCGGGCCCTACCTGGTGACCACCCAGGAGGCGATGGTCCCGACCCGGCTCAAGGACAGCATCCGCACCATCGAGGATCTGCGCGACCCGCGCTACAAGGTGTGCACCAGCGGCGGCTCCACCACCGAGGCCGAGCTGGGCAAGCACCAGATCAGGGTGTTCGTGGTCAAGGAGGTCGGCGACTGCGTCAACGGCATCCTTGAGGGGCGCTACGACGCGGTCAGCTCGGACGAGACCATCCTCGCCGGCTTCCTCTCCAAGCACCCGAAGGACTTCACGATCATCGACATGCCCTTCGGCACCAGCGAGCAGATCGGCGTCGGGGTGCCGATCAGCGACCCGGCGCTGCGGGACCTCGTCGCGTTCTTCCTCGACAAGAGCTACCAGCAGGGGCGGAAGGGGCTGAGCAGCCCCTGGCTCACCGCGTATCACCAGACCCTCGGGCCGTGGCTGCGAGCGCCCAAGGTCCAGCCCCCGCCGCTGAACGTGCCGAAGTTGGTGGACTTCGACGACAAGGCGCCCCGGAAGTGACCGCGCCGACCGTCGCCGGCGGCAGCGACGTCGGCGCCGACCCGCCGACGCCCCGGCCCGCCCGGGGGCGGGACCCGGACGAGCGTCGGGCCAGGGCCAGCCAGTCGTTCTGGACGGTCGTGGTGGCCGTGCCCGCCATCTTCTCGGTGCTCCGACTCGGCGTGGAGGCCGGCGGGGAGCTACAGACCACCCTGCTGCTGGTCGCCAACGTAGGGCCGGTCAACCTGCTCGCCGGGTTCCTCACCACGGCGGCCCGGCTGCTCTCCACCGGCCTGGTCGCGGTGTTCGCCCTCGGCGCGGTGCTCGGGGTCAGCGTGGACCGGCTGCCCGGGTACCGCCGCCCGCTCTTCGCCCGTTGGGCGGACATCACCCCGGCGTGGTTCGTGCTGGCCAGCTTCCTGATCGCCCTGGTCACCTGGCCGCTGCTCTACCTGCCGCTGCTGCTGCCCGCTCTCGCCGCCGCGTTCCAGCTCCGCCCGGATCGGCTGCACGACGTGGCGGCGGCCCGGGTGCTGATCGTCGCGGCCCTGTTCGGCGGGTACCTGTTCTTCCTGGCGCCGACCCTGCTGGACGCCTGGCAACAGCGGGAACTGCTGGTCCTGGCCCTGTTCGTCGTCCCGCCGGTGCTCGCGCTCACCATCGCCGGGCCGCTGCCCGGGGCGGTGATCCGGCCGCTGGCCTCGGTCACCGAGGCCGCCGTGCTGGCCATGCTGGTCTGGGCGTCGCTGCCGGTGATCAGCACGCCCGTACTGCCGCTGACCGTGACCACGGTGGAGGCCACGCCGGGCACGACCGAGGACGTGCGCGGCCACGTGGTCGTCGTCGACGACGTGAACATGGTGCTGCTCCAGGAGCGCGGCGGCGTCCGGTACGTGCCGATCGACCAGGTGAAGGCGCAGGTGCTCTGCCCGAGCGAGGAGGAGCTGCCCCGGCACCGGCTGCGGGTGCACGACTTCCACGTGGAGGACTCGCTGCTGGAAGGGCTGGGGCGACGGGTCCGCCCGGCGAACCGGATCGACGCCGCCTGCCGCTCGACGGGCTGACGTTCGGCGCCATCGGCGCGGGAACGGTCAGCGGTCCGGGGCGGCGTCCGGCAGCCCGCCTTCCCCGAGCACCGGCAGGGACATAGCCGGCCGTCCGAACGGTATGGTGGGCCGATCTCCTCAGTGGAGTGGCGTCGTTCTGACCGGCGACTACGGTGGGCTCTTGTCCGGCGTCGGATGGTGAGGAGACGATCGCGTGCCAGAGCTGCCCGAGCTGCCCTTCGGCCTGCAGTACGCCGCGGTCGGGCTCTTCCTGCTCACCGTGGTCGCCGGCGTGGCGCAGCAGTTCTTCTCAGACTGGGCCCAGCGGGCGTTGGCCCGGGTGTGGCGGCGGATCTCGGGTCGGCGCCGTGGTGTCCGGGAGGACGACTGGCGTCGCTATCGGGCCTGGGCCCTCCGCACGTACAGCAGCGTGGAGCTGGGCTTCCTGCAGAACGTGTCGGTCGACCTGGGCGAGGTCTACGTGCCGCTGCAGTACGAGCAGGACGGCCGGCGGATCGACGTCCAGCGAGACCTGCGCACCGGACTCCGTACCGTCGTCCTCGGCGCGGCCGGTGCGGGAAAGTCGATGCTGCTGCGCCACTCGATGCTCCGCTGGGCCGCAGGTCCCGAGGAGTCCGACCGGGTCCCGGTGCTGGTCGAGCTGACGCGGTACAACCGACAGGACCGGTCCATCCAGCAGCTCGTCGTGGACGCGCTCAACCGCCCGGACGACGAGCATCCCGGCCGGGGCCGCCAGCGTCGCAAGCCCACCCCGCCGCTGGTGGCCGACGCCGAACAGGTCACCCCGCTCGCCCTCGCCCACGGTCAGCTCTGCGTCTTCCTCGACGGGCTCGACGAGGTGGTCACCGACCGGCGGGCCGACGTCGTCCAGGACATCAAGGAGTTCGCCGAGCGCTACCCGACCTGCCAGATCGTCGTCACCTGCCGAGATGCCGTGTACGACGGCGACCTGCGGCCGACGTTCGACCGGGAGATCCGGGTGGCAGGGTTCGACGACGCGGGCATCCGGCACTTCCTTCGACTGTGGTTCACCCGGCACCGCCGGCTCTCCGGCGACGAGGAGCCGACCGACCCCCGGCAAGCGGTGGAGCAGCTACTGGCGGACCTGCGCGGCAGCCCCACCGTCATGCGGCTCGCCCGCAGCCCGCTGATGCTGACCATGATCGCCACCCTGTACGAGGCCGATCCCGGCGCGGGCCCGATGATGCCCAACTCCCGGGCCGAGTTCTACGAGCAGGCGGTCGACCACCTGCTCCGGCGCGACCGCGACCTCGGCCGCCACGGCAGCCTCGCCCGCTACAAGGCCGGCCACAAGCTGATGGCGCTGCGCGCCGTCGCGCTCGCCGCCCAGGGGGCGACCTCCGGGCAGGCCGATCAGCGGGTGATCTCCGAGGAGGAGATCTACGCGGCGCTCAGCCGCGTCCTGCCCCGGTTCCGGCTGGACGGCGACAATCTGCCGCACCTGATCGACGAGATCATCGAGCGCAGCGGACTGCTGCTGCGCACCGACGACAACAATCTGCTCTACGAGTTCGCCCACCTCACCCTTCAGGAGTACCTGGCGGCGGTGGAACTGGCCGACGACCCCGAGCGGCTGCTCACCCTCTATTCGGAGAACCCGAAGCGCTGGCGGGAGACCGTCAAGCTGTGGTGCGCCGGCGCCAACCGGGACGCCTCCGGCCTGGTGCGGCGGATTCTCGGCGGGAACGAGCGGGATCAGCTCCTCGCCCTGGAGTGCGTGGCCGAGGCCCGGCAGATCGATGAGCGTCTGGCCGGCGACATCGTGGACCGGTTCCTGCTGCACCTAGGCGAGTCCGGCACGGACAAACATCTCGTGCTGGCCGCCCTGGGCGCGGCGGCGGGCAACGCCGGGCCCCTCGGTCAACGCCTGTTCGACCAACTCCGGGTGGCCGCGGCGGCGGGCGGGCCGATCGGCGAGGACGCGGCGGTTGCCCTGGCCGAGTCCCGCCGCCGGGAGGCGATCGAGGCACTCAGCGAACTCGCGGAGGACTCACCCACGGCCCGGGCGGCCCTTCGGTCCACCGGCGAACTCGCCATCCCGGTCCTGTTGGACCGGGCGCAGGCCGGCTCGCTGGTCGCCGTGGACGACCTCGCAGCGATCGGGACTCCGGCCGCCGCCGTGGCGATCGCAGAGCAACTGTGGGGCGCCGGGCCGGTCGCCGTACGGGCCGCGTGGCGGTTGGCAGCGCTGATCGGTGCCCCGGACGTCGAGAACGAACTGTGCCACTTCAACCCCGGCCCGTTCGCGCGGGACGGGGATCCGGAATGGTACGACTGGCTGTGGGTGCCCTTCACCGCCAGCGCCGCGGATCCGATGGCCCGGACGATGGGACGGGTGGGCTGGCTGATCGACCGGTCGACGGGGGAGGACGTGCCCCCGGACCTGGAGGGAGTGGACGTCCGGCTGGCACTGGGCATCGGCGCCAAGCCGAGCCCGTTCAAGACCGGAAAGGTGCCTGCGGAGGTGAGCGAGGCTCTGGTCGCCGCCGCCCGCCGGCTCGGGCACCGACGGCGCGTCGCCGCTGCGGACCTCACCACCGTCGACGTGGAGCAACTGCTCGATCTGATCCACAGATCGGAACCGGAGCTGGCTCGTCGGCTCGCCCTGACGGTGCTCGACCTGCGCGCGAGCGACTCGCGCAACGCGCTGCTGAGGCAGCTTCCGGGGCCCGTGCTGGTCGGCCTCGCCGCCCGACTCTGGCTCTCGACGAGCCTCGATGCCGAAACCCGCGACTGGCGGACGTTGCACGAGCGGCCCGAGGCTCCGACCGTGCTCGCGGTGTGCCGCAGCATCGCCGTCACCATCGGAGTGCTGCTCGGCGTCGCACTCGTCGGCATCGGGGTGGTCCGCTCGGTGGCCACGCTGACCGGATCGTGGGTGTGGGGACCACGCTGGCTCGCCGTGGTGGTCGTGCTGTCCCTGGCACTCTCCCTGGTCGGTTTCGTCGCCATGTTCGTGTCCGGCAAGGCTGGCGAACCTCCCTTGCCGGCCATTTTCGCCGTCCTCCTCGGTGCGGCCGTGCTGCTCGCGGCGAGCGCGTTCATCGGCGTCCCCACCCTCGCCGGGTGGATCGGAGCCTTCTCCACCGCGTTCTCGCTCTCGGCGGTGGCCATCGCGATCGTGGTCCTGACCATCTGGACCAGCCGGCGGAAGCGGGCTCTGCGCAACCCCTACCGGGCGTTGCTCCAGCGGCACGACACCGATGCGAAGGGCCTGCTCGACTCCCCGGTCGGCTGACGGAGGCGTCCCGGGTGCGGAGGATCAGCCCTCTGCAGGCCTGATGACGGCGCGGAGGAACTCCTCGGTGCGTGCCTGGGAGGGCTCGTTGAAGATCACCTCCGGGGCGCCTTGCTCGAGGATTCTCCCCTGGTCCATGACGATGACGCGGTCGGCGACCTGGGCGGCGAAGCGCATCTCGTGGGTGACGATGATCATCGTCATGCCTGACTCGGCAAGGTCGCGCATCACCTTGAGGACTTCGCCCACGAGCTCGGGGTCCAGGGCGGAGGTCGCCTCGTCGAAGAGCATCGCCTTGGGCTCCATCGCCAGGGCACGGGCGATGGCGACGCGCTGTTGTTGGCCGCCGGAAAGCTCGTGGGGGCGGTTGTCCACCCGATCCGCGAGGCCCATGCGAGTGAGGAGTTGTAGGGCGCGCTCGCGTGCCTCGTTCTTGGGTATCTTCCGAACGCGAACCGGCGGCATCATCACGTTCTCGAGGGCGGTGAGGTGGGGGAACAGGTTGAATCTCTGGAACACCATCCCGAGCTCGAGTCGGGCCAACCGAACGGCCTTGGCGTTCATCCGATGCCGGCCGTTCGTCGCGTCCTGGATGATGGTCCCGTCGACGGTGATACGCCCGGAGTCGATGGTTTCCAGCGCGTTGATCATCCGGATCAGCGTGGTCTTGCCTGACCCGCTGGGCCCGATGACGACGGCGACCTCACCTTCGGCGACATCCAGGTCGACGCCGCGGAGCACGGGAATTTCGCCGAAGGTCCGGTGGATGCCCTCGACACGGATGAGGGGCTGCCTGGTGGCTTTGGCGAGCTGTTCGGTGGTGGTCACGTGACGGGCTCCTTCTCCGCCTCGACGGGTGCAGGCACCGAGGGCTTCTTGCGGGGGCGCGGCCTGACGAGCTCGAGATGGGTTTCGAGGCGACGAAGCAGCAGGCTTGTCGGGTAGCTGACCGCGAGGTAGAGGAGACCGATCACTGCGTAGATCTCCATGTAGCGGAACGTCTCCGAACCGATCACCTGTCCGGTGAACAGAAGCTCTGCCACGGATACGGTCGACGCGAGGGCACTGTCCTTGAACAGGGAGACGGCGTAGTTGCCCGTTGGCGGCAGGGCGATTCGCATCGCCTGGGGCAGGATCACTGAGCGCATCATCGTTGGCCAGTCCATGGCCAGGGCCGCGCTCGCCTCCCACTGGCCCTGCTCGACCGCACGGATCGCTCCGCGGAAGATCTCGCTCAGATACGCACTCGTGTTGGCGCCCAGGCCGAGGATAGCTGCGGTGAGCGGGGAGAACTGGATCCCCATGGCGGGCAGGGCGAAGTACGCGAAGAACAGTTGAAGGATCAGGGGGGTGCCGCGCAGGACCTCGACGTAGATCGTCGCCGGCACGTAGAGGTACCACCGTCGCCGGTTGAGCCTCATCATCGCGATGACGAGTCCGAGCAGCAGGGCGAGGACGAACGCGCCGATGGTGATGGCGACGGTGTACTTCATCCCCTCGAGCAGCCGCGGCAGCCATTCCTTGGTCAGGTCCAGGGTCATGTCATCCCTTGAGCGGGTTCGGTGGGTTGAGCGGCGCGAAGCTCCTACGTCCCCGAGACGAGATGGATCCCATCGTTTCGACGAGGAGTTGGGCGCACAGGAAGGAGGTGATCTGGTTCGGTGTGTCAACCATGGGGTTCAGTTCGACGATGTCGAGGCCACAAACGTCGAGGTTCCGGGAAACGGCTGCGAGAACATCCCGCAGGTGCTCATAGTCGAGGCCACCTGGCTCAGGGGTGGCGACCCCCGGCACGATGGCGGCATCGAGCACGTCCAGGTCGACGCTGATGTAGACGGGTAGGTTCGGGTCTAGCTCAGCGAGGACCCGCTCCGGCCCGTCACGGAGGTAGTCCCTCGTCGTGAGGACCCGGTTGCCGTCCGCGATGGTGTCGCGATAGTGGTGCTCCGGGGTGCGGAAGCTGCGCATCCCGACCTGCACGATGTGCCGCACGGTGGGTAGTCCGTGGGCTAGGCGGACAGGGTTCCCGTGGCTCTGGGTGACTCCGTGGACGAACGGCTGGTAGTCCAGGTGCGCGTCGAAGTGGAGGAACTGCACGTCCTGCCCGTAGGCGCGCAGGACCGGATAGGTGGCGGCATGATCGCCCCCCACCACGATCGGGGTCGCGCCCCGGTCGAGAACCGTCGACACAAGATCTGTGGCGTTCTGCCACGTCGCGTCGATGTTGGTGTAGATGACGTCCACGTCGCCGCAGTCGACGATGCGGTTCTCAGCCATCTCGTCCTCGAGGAACCGCTCCCCCGAGTTGATGTCCCAGAAGCCTTCGCGACCGCCGGTGTTGCAGGACCGGAAGCGCAACGACAGCTCCCGTACCCGGCGGGGGCCGAGACGGGCGCCCGGGAGCCAGCCGGAACCCTCGTCGCACGGGAAACCGATGAAGGCGAAGTCTGCGTCGAGGGAGGCAGGGTCCGCACACACCGGCCCACGAAGGAAGGTCGCGATCCCCGTGAACGCCAGGTCCAGCCGCGTGGTCGAACTGGGGTTTCCGTCCGGCCTCACCATGTCACAGGTCCAGCCAGGTGTCGGCCGGGCTCAGGCCCGCCTTCTCGAAGATTCTCGTGACCGTTCCGTCGGCCTTCATCTCCTTGAAGACTGCGCTGAAGTCGTCGACGAACGCCCTGTTCTTCGGGGCCACCGCGAGAGCGTTGTCGCTGTCCTGCTTGTCGACTGGGGCGTAGCCCGCCGAGAGTTCCATGTTGAGGTTGGGGTTCTGCTTGATCGCCAGGGCCGCGATCGAGGCGTCCGCGAGAACACCTTGGACCCGGCCGGTCTGGATGTCCTGGAACGCTTCGTAGATCGTGCCGTACACCTTCACCTTGATCTGCTTGCCGTCGGGACATGCCGCGCTCGCCTTCTTCAGGCTCTCGGCCCAGACGGTGCCCTTGTAGGTGGCACCCGTGTGGCCGCACAGGCCCGCGAGGTCTTGGATACCCAACGGATTCCCCTTGGCCACCGCCAGGCCTTCGGTGTTGTAGAAGAGGACGTCGGTGAAGGCGACGTGCTTCTCGCGCTCAGGAGTGCGATACATGGCATCGCCCATGACCTGGATCCGGCCGCTGGTGAGGGCCGGGATCAGGCTGTCGAAGGGCATCGGGGTCGACCGGACCTCGGCCTCGATGCCCTTGCGCTTGAGGTACTCCCTGATGAGGTCCGGGACGATGCCCTCGGGCCTGCCGTTCGTCACTGTGGACCAAGGCTCGTCATTGGAGGTACCGATGGTGACGACCTTGCTCTCCTTGATCTCGGCGAGAAGGTCCTTCGTTGCTGAGGTCGAACCCGGTCCTGAGGTGCCTCCGCACGCCGCGAGTGAGATCGCGGCGATGAGGGTGAGGCCCAGGGGTGTCTTGCGACTGCGCATCGTATAGCTCCTGCTCTCGCGGGTGCTCGTGGTCGTGCTCCCTCATCGGGGTACAGGAGATCCTGCACCCTAACCCTTGATGGCGCAAGAGATCCCTGCATACTCATGCTTCGAGCAGGAAGTAGCTTCCTTGCGGGCTTGCGTCATCCCTGGGGCTTGATGCAAGACTGAGTGTCTGGATCCCGCTCAGGCTGCCGTCAACCGGACAAGGAGTTGCCATGAAGGCGAAGTCAGGTGTTCCGCGGATCTCCCTCAACAGCGACATCGGGGAGGGGTTCGGCGTGTGGTCCGTGGCTGACGACCGTGCCCTGCTTGAGCTGGTCACGGACGCCAACGTCGCGTGCGGCTTCCACGCCGGCGACCCGGACATCCTCCTGAAGACCTGCCGCGATGCGGCCGAACTCGGTGTGACGGTGGGCGCGCAGGTCGGGTACTTCGACCTGCGCGGCTTCGGTCGCCGGTTCATTGACGTCCCGCCCGCGAGCCTCGCTGCTGACGTGCTCTACCAGGTTGGCGCCCTGGACGCGATCGCTCGGGCATGTGGCCTGTCGGTCACCTACCTCAAGGTCCACGGGGCGCTGTATCACGCATGTGTCCAGCGCCCGGACATGGCGCGGGCCATCGCGGACGGGCTCAGCATGTTCGGGCGCGACGTCCCCGTCATGTGCCAGCCGGGCACCCCCTTCGCGGTGACTCTCGCCAGCGCTGGTTGCAGACTCCTTCGGGAGGGCTACCTCGACCGGGCGTACCAACCGGACGGTCTGCTGGTTCCGCGTGGGCAGGAAGGCGCGATGATCACGGATCCCGATGCTGCGGCCCTGCGGGCCGTCCAGATCGCGACCACCGGGACGGTGACGGCGATCGACGGATCGGTTCTCCCGCTCGAGGTGGACTCGGTCTGCATCCACTCGGACTCTCCTGGTGCGCTCGAGATCGCGCAGGCGGTGCGGGCGGCACTCGAGGGTGAGGGAGTGGCGCTGCGAGGTATCCTTGCCTGATTCGCCCAAGCGGTGCGCAGACATCATCCTCCGGGTGCACCGGCTCGCGCGGACCGGCGCCCTTATCGATCTGGAGCGGCTCGAGCACGCGAAGATCGTTGCCATACAGGCCCGTCGGGTCGATGTCGACGGGAGGCTACGGGAAGTCATCCCGGCGGCACGGACGGTGTATCTGCAGGCCGCCCCAGAGCACCTTGAGGAGATCCTGTCCCGATTGCGTGACGCCCCTGTCGAGGCGGTGGCGCAGGAGGAGCATCGACTCATCGAGATTCCTGTCCGCTATGACGGGCAGGATCTCGACTACGTCGCCGAGAGACTCCGCATGGCTGTCGGCAGCTTCGTGCACCGCCACTCAACGATGGAATACGAGGTGGCGTTCTTCGGGTTCGCGCCCGGCCAGGCCTTCTTCGGGGAGCTCCCGAACGACTTACGACTGCCGAGAAGGAGCGTTCCGCGCACGAGAGTGCCATCGGGGGCCTTGGCCATCGCGAACGAATTCACCATCATCTACCCCGAGCAATCGCCAGGCGGCTGGCATCTCATCGGGCATCGGGCCGGACCACCGCTGTGGGACCCGCATGCCGATCCGCCCAGCCGACTGCGCATCGGGGATCGGATCCGGTTCCGGGACGTCACATGATCCGTGTTCTTGCCAGCGGGCCGCTTGCCACAACTCAGGATCTGGGCCGCTGGGGCTGGGGACACCTGGGGGTGCCCCGAAGCGGCCCGGCGGATCCCCCCAGCCACCATCTGGCCAATCGGCTCGTCGGGAACGCCATCCATGCCGCGACCGTCGAGGTCCTACGCGGAGGTCTCACGGTCGAGTTTCTCGAACCCGCACTCCTTGCCATTACGGGTGCTCCCGTCGGCGCCTGCCTCGACGGCGTTCCCGTGGCCTTCGGTGCCACCGTTTGGGCACCGGCCGGGACAGTCCTGTCGCTGACGGTGCCACGCTTCGGGCTGTGGAGCTACCTTGCCGCTCGGGGGGGCTTCGACCTCGAGCCCCAGCTCGGGAGCCGCTCGGCGGACACCCTGTCGGGAATCGGGCCGCCACCGCTGGCGCCGGGCCAGGTGGTGCCGATCGGTGACCTCGTCGCTGGCCCTCCGGCTGCGACGGATTCGCTGATCGGGCTGAGCGATCGCCGGGACATCGAGATGCGTGTCTCGCCCGGGCCGAGACACGAATGGTTCACCCGCCAGGCGCAGGAGCTACTTGTGACCACGGCGTGGACGTTGAGCGCCGACACGAACCGAATCGCGGCCCGGTTGACCGGGCCGGAGCTGACCCTCGTCGAGCCACGCCAGCTCCCGACGGAGGGGCTGCAGATCGGCTCGATCCAGGTGCCCCCCTCGGGACAGCCCATCGTCCACCTGGCCAATCACCCACCCACGGGTGGCTATCCCGTCATCGCGGTTGTCGACGAGTCGGACCTGCCGATGCTCGCGCAGAGTCTGCCGGGGACCGTGGTGCGCTTGGTAAGGAGAGCGCCGGGGCGGCCCGCCTGACGCGCGGCCCGGAGATGCACTCCGGGCCAGCCGCGTCTACGGGCTGGTCATGCACACCGACACGGAAGGACGGCGGTGACCTCTACGGAGAACCCGGGCAGGTTCGACTGCACGATCGCTCGTGACGGGGGGACCGCGCCGACGAACTCGCCCCAGATCGAGTCGAAGACCCCCCGCTGTTCGATGTCGGTGAGATACACCGTGCAGAAGGCCGCCTCGGCGAGTGCGGAGCCTGCCGCACGGGCGATGGCTTCGACGTTTGCGAGGGTTTGGCGGGCCTGGGACTCAAACGGGGCGTTGTTGAGCCGGGTGCCGTCCGGCAGGCGTGGCGTCTGCCCGGCGACGTGGACCAGCCCGCCGGCGCAGACGGCTTGGGAGTACGTGCCGGCCGGGGGCGGCGCGTCGGCGGTCGTGATGATGCGGCGGTCGCTGTGCATACTCATGTCAGGGGGTCCTCTGTCGTTGGAATCGGTCGTACAGTCTGCGCTCCAGCCCCCGGTCCTGCTTCGCGGAGAGCTCGAGTAGGCGCAGGACCAGGGCATTCGCAGTGGCGGAGGGAGCCACTGCGGAGTTGAAGAAGGTCTGGGTCTCGTACCGGGTCATCAGTGTCCGCACGAGCGGATCGATCGGGATCGGTGCAAGGGCGCTGTCGGTGACGACGACCGAGTTGGCGCCGACCGCGGTGGCCCGCTCGACGGCCTGGAGTGAACGGTCGTCGTAGACGGGAAAGGTGAATGCGAGCACCGCATCGTCGGGCCCGATGAGGTCGACGTCGTCGAGAACGGTCCCTCCGACCGCCCCGATGAGCCTGGTTTCCATGAAGTGCCGGAGGTGGAACTCCACGGTGTACGCGAGACCGAATGATGATCGAAAGCCGACGACATGGAGCAGCCTGGCGCCGTGGAGCGCCTCCGCGCACTCGTGAAGCGTCTGGTAGTCGAAGGATTCGACGCTCTGGGTCAAGGCGTCCAGATCGCCGCGAAGCGAGCTGTGGACCCGCTCATCACGCGGCGAGATGATGCCGGCGACCTGGGTGGCGGCGCGTTGCTCGGCGGCTCGGCGGATGGCCGCCTGCATGTCCGGGAAGCCCTCGTAACCCATCCGGATGGCGAAGCGGACAACGGTCGACTCGCTGACGCCGAGCTTGTCCGCGATCCGTAGCGCGGTGAGCTGCGAGGCCTCGCGTGGCTGGGTGATGCAGTACCGGGCGATCTTGCGCTGACTCGCGCTGAGCAGGTCTTCCTTGCGGCGCACCCGCTCGGGCAGGGTCTCGTCATCGCGCGGCATGACACCGTCCCGATTCCGTCTCTAGGGCAGGGTGGCCTGCACCTGAACCGTACTCTTGCATCATCTCAGGTATTAGTGCAGGATCTTGTGGCATGACCGGAGATCCTACACTGACTGAGCGCCGGTTCGCGGGAAGAGTGGTCGGCGTGTTCGATGCAGGGATCGGCGGGCTCCCCATCGCGCGCGCCCTCACCCGCCGCCTGCCCGGTGTGGCGATCAGCTACCTGGCCGACTCCGGCCGCCGTCCGTACGGACCCCAGCCGGGAGCGACGGTGGCGAGATACGTCCGTCAGGCTGAGCGGTTCTTCGCCGGCAAGGGTGTCGACGTGTGGGTCATCGCGTGCAACACGGCCAGCGTCGTGGCCCCCGCAACCAACGAGCGCCTGGTGCCATGTGTCGACATGGTCGAGGCGGTCGGTCGCGTCCTGCCGCCGGTGGCGGCTGGGCGGGTGGCCCTGCTCGGCACCTTGGGCACGATCGTGAGCGGAGCGATCCCGCGCGCCTACCCCGATCACGACTGGGTCCCCATGCCCACGGAGGCGCTGCTTCGGCACGCCGAGGAAGGTGATGCGCGTTCACCCGCGGTGCTCGACCTTCTCCGGCGGCTGCGGGACGAGGTCGACCAGAGCGGGGCGACGCATGCGGTCCTGGCCTGCACCGACTACACCTGCATCCTGCCGGCCATGGCCGATGCGCTGCCCGGGATTGCGCTCCTGGACCCCCTCGATGGGGCGGTGCGGGCCGTGTGCGACATCGTTCGATCGAGATCGACCGATGAGGCGCCGACCGCGTTCCGGGAGTCACGGGGGCACGAGTTCGCGGTCACCGGTCACCATCCCGTCGACATCCCCACGCTCGCCCGGGAGACGTACGGGCTCGAATTCACCACCACCGTCACCATCAATCTCGAACTCACAGAGAGCTGAGGCCCATACCGTGACCTTCAATCCGGCCGATCGGATTCTCCGTCTTGAGGGCGCCCACCTTCAGGCCACGCATGGCAAGGGCCTCCGGGAGCTCGAGCGCGAACTCGAGCGCCAGGCCGCTGGACCCGACTTCCTCGACATCACCTACGCGGACACACACCGATTTCCACCCGTCGACTGGGCGCTCGAGGAGTTCTCGAAGGCAGCAAGCGGCTCAGGAATGACGTACACGCCCTACCGAGGCGACGCCGGTGTGCGATCCGCGGTGGCAGGCAACGTCAGCGGCTTGCTGGGGCTCGAAGTCGATCCGGATCACGAGGTCATCCTGACCCCGGGGACCCAGGCAGGGCTGTATTCCGCGCTCGCCGCGATGATCAACCCCGGCGACAAGGTCGTCGTCCCCGACCCGGACTACATCACGAGCGACCGATCCGTCCGATACTTCGGCGCGGAGGTGCTTTCCGTCCCAATCGTCTGGGAGGCGGGGCAGGCGCCGAGACTCGACCTCGACGTGCTTCGGGCCCAGTTGGCCAAGCAGCCGAAGCTCGTCATGTTCTCCCACCCCAACAACCCCACGGGTGCGGTGTTCTCGCCGGAACACGTCAACGAGATCGCACAGGTGATCCTGGACTCCGACGCGTTCGTCATCATCGACCAGCTCTACTGCCGGCTTGTCTACGACCAGGCGCCGTTTGCCCATCTAGCGGCCGTGCCCGGGATGCGGGAGCGGACTCTGACGACTCTCGGCCCGAGCAAGACGGAGTCGCTCAGCGGGTACCGGATCGGTGTCGCGGTCGGTCCAGCCGACCTCATCAGGCGGATGGAAGATGTCATGGGCATCGCCTCACTCCGGGCTCCCGCTTACGCCCAGCACGTCCTGGCCAGATGGATCAAGGATGACGAGGACTACGTACAGCAGCGGATCGGCGAGTACCAGGCGCTGCGCGACCAGAGCATGACGGCTCTCCTCGAGATTCCCGGAGTCGACGTGCGGCGTTCCGGCGGGTCGGCATACCTGTTCCCCTCGTTCTCGGGCCTGCGTGCGAGCGACCAGGAAGTGGCCCTGGCGCTCAAGCGCGAGGCGGGAATCGTGGTGAACCCCGGCTACCAGTTCGGCGCCCGAGGGGCCCAGCACTTCCGGATTTGCTTCGCCCAGGACGAGCAGGTCTGGGCAGCGGCCCTGGTGCGGATGCGGGCGGTGCTCGAGTCCTTCCCCATGGCGGTCTGAAGTGTCCTGCTTCTTCAGCGATGCCGAGTATGAGCGGCGTTGGGCAGCCGTTATGGCCGAGGTCGTGCGGCGGCAGCTCGACACCGTCGTGATCTGGGGTCGAGCTGGTGGCCAGTTCGAGCACTGCGGCGACATTCTCTACCTGTCCAACCACTTCGCGATCAGCGCGGGGGCGGACTCCGCGATCTGGAACGCACGATCCTTCGCGGCGCTCATCGTGCGCCCCGGCCACGAGCCGGAGCTGCACATCGACGAGCCGGATCCACGGATGGACCGCCTCGCCGTGCGGGACGTTCGGTGGAGCTCGGACCCCGTCCGGGCCGTCGGCGAGCGGCTCCGAGAGCTGGGCATCTCCGGGCAGGTGGGTTTCGTCGGGACGAACTTCTTCCCGGTCAAGTACTACCAGCAGCTGTCCGAACTGTGCCCGCAGATCGATTGGCGCCCCGAGGACGACCTCGTCAAGACCGTCCGGAAGATCAAGAGTTCAGCGGAGCTTGACTGTTACCGGCAGGCCGGAGAGACGGCATCGCTGGCCCTGACCCGGCTGATGTCCGGGCTCATCGGTGGTGAGAGGGAGGCCGCTGCCGCTGGCGCGGCCTCCCAGATCGTCGTCGAGCGAGGAGGCCGGATCCAGCTGGTAGGTACTACCCACGGGGAGCACATCGGCTACCAGTGCACCGAGCCGCTGACCGGATACAGCCAGTTGGCTCCGCAGCCGGGTGACCTCGTGGCGGGTATGATCCACGGCCCCATGTACCAGGGCTACTACCTGGATCCGGCCCGCGAGTGGGTGTGCGGGGGCGCGCCGTCGGGGGCGCAGCGCGGTCTGATCGAGGCCACGGTCGAGATCGTCGAGGAGCTCTGCGGCATGATCCGACCGGGCGTCCGCCTCCTCGACGCCGCTCGGCGCGGCGACGAGTTGACGGCGCGCTACGGGGGAGACGACTCACCGACCTCGAAGTTCTTCCCCTTCTACGGGCACGGCGTCGGACTGTTCTTCGAGACCCCTCGGATCGGGAGCGCCCTGTCCGCGCCGGACGACGTCTTCGAGGAGGGGATGGTCCTCGGGGTCGAGGCGTTTCTCGCCAAGGACGGCGTCGGCAGCTGCCTCATCGAGGACAACGTCATCGTGAATGCACACGGGGTCGAGTTGCTCACGACGACCCCGTTGAGGTGGGACGCATGAGCGGCTCGATGTCACCGGCCAGCAGCGCGGACCCGTTCGTGTTGGCGGTCGGCCGGGTCCACGACGGCCTGGGCTTCCTACCGGATGAAGACCTCATCGTCGTCGTCGCCGAGGGCGCGATCGTCGATCTCGGCCCCAGGGCCCGGCTGCTCGGCAAGTATTCCGCGCTCCCGTTCGTCAACCACTCCGGCGCCGTGCTGACGCCGGGATGGATCGACACCCATGTCCACTCGACGATGCCGGGGGACGGGCGTCCTATCGAGGAGGTGGCTCCGGCCCCCTTCGAGACGAGGATTGCCATCGCGACGGCGAACCTGCGGGCGCACCTGGCCGGTGGCGTGACCACCGTCCGTGACCTGGGCTCCCATCTGGACTACCTGGCATGGTCCCCGGGACCGGGCCTCATGCCGCGGGTCCTTCGCTACGGAATGCCGATCACCGCCGAGCGCGGGCACATGCACCTCTTCGGCGGGGCCCTCAACGCGGCACGCACCGTCGCCGACGTCGCACGAGCCAACCTGGAGGCCGGGGCAGATGGGCTCAAGCTCGTCGCCAGCGGCGGCGGAACGGTCGGGACCGTCCCGCACGAGACGACCCTCGGGAGCGATCAGGTCGCCGAGGCGGTCCGGCTCGCTCATGCCCGCGGCAAGCGGGTCACCGTCCACGCCCTGACCAACGGCGCGATCCTTGCGGCGGCCGCGGCGGGGGCGGACGGCATCGAGCACCTGGGATTCCTCACGGCGGACGGGCTCAGCCGAGTTCAACAGGAAGCGCTCGATGCTGCCGTCACGGCTGGGATCGTCTTCGGTAGCACGCTCGGCTGTAACGAGGCATACCTACACCTGTCAGACTCGCAGGGCGCCGCCGAGCATGAGGAGCAGTCCGTCCGAACCGAGTACTACCGCAGGAATGCAGACCGGCTGCTCGGTGCCGGTGGGCGGATAGCGGTCGGGACCGATGCCGGGTGGAAGCACACGCCTTTCGGAGCCTATTCGCGCGAGCTCCAGTTGCTCGCCGGAGCTGGGGTGCCTGCCGAGAGGCTCCTGCACCTGGCGACAGCCGGTAACGCGGACGCGCTCGGCGTGCCCGGACTCACCGGGATGATCCGGCCCGGTCACCCCGCTGACCTTGTGGTCATGGACGGAGTTGACTTCGCGACGCGCGCGTCCAAGGTCCTCGAGGTGGTCGTCGCCGGAAGGCGGCTCGTCCCGCCGGGGACCCCGCTGTGACCGGCGTGACGCGCACGGTCCAGCCCCGCAGCATGCGGCACGTCCTTGTGACGGGTGCCTCCCGCGGCATCGGCCGCGCGGTGGCGGTGAGGTTCGCGGAGGCGGGTGACCGGGTCGCCGTCCACTATCTGACGCGGGCGGCAGATGCGCAGCGCACGTTGCAGCTCCTGCCCGGCGAGGGACACGCGTTGATCCAGGGAGATCTGTCCTCTCCGGAGGAGTGTCGAAGGGTTGTCGAGGAAGCCGAGCGGGCACTCGGCGGCCTCGAAATCGTCGTCAACAACGCCGCGGTCGCGACGTCTCCCGCCCTCCGGCATCCCGTCGTCGGAACGGACTTCGCGACCTGGACCGACTTGTGGAGGCTGTTCACAGACATCAACCTTCTCGGGGCGGCCCACGTGTCGTGGGCTGCGGCCCAGTCCATGCTCGCCTCGAATGCCCGGGGTCGGATCGTCAACATCGGCTCGCGGGGCGCCTTCCGAGGCGAGCTGGAGCATCCCGCGTACGCGGTGACCAAGGCGGCGATGCACGCTCTCGGTCAGTCCCTCGCGATCGCGTTGGCCCCGCACGGGATCGCGGTAACAAGCATTGCCCCCGGCTTCACCGCCACCGAACGCGTTGTGGAGCGGTTCGGCAGCGAGATCCCTGCCGGGATCACCGCCGGCAGCCCGTTCGGGCGCATTGCGACCCCAGACGAGGTCGCCGCCGCAGTGCTGTATCTCGCGTCGCCAGAGGCCGAGTGGGCGTCAGGTGCGGTCCTCGACCTCAACGGTGCTTCGCACCTGCGCTAGTGTCCCGCGCCCGTCAGGGAGCAACGGGCGGCGAGGCCAGCCACACCCTGCACGAGGTGTGGGGTGGTACCCGCAGCGCTCACCGGCAACATGCTCATCGAGGAGCTAAGAGTAGAAGGACACAGCGATGACTACAGCACTTAGCCTTCCCACCAGACTGCCTGTGCTGGCCGAATCCGCCCTCCCAAAGGCGCTGACACGTATCGGTGTCACAGTCGTATTGGGTGCGGCCTTGACCGCTCTCGCCGCTCAAGTTGTCTTGCCGATCCCCGGCTCGCCTGTGCCGGTCACTGGGCAGACGTTTGCGGTCTTGTTGGCCGCTGCCTGCCTTGGTCCGGCCCGGGGACTGGCCAGCCAGCTGCTCTACCTGGCGCTCGGCGCCGCCGGGCTGCCCGTCTTCACCCAGGGCGCGCACGGAGTGCATGTCGTGGTTGGCGCCACCGGCGGCTACCTCGTCGGGTTTCTGCTCGCCGCGCTCATCGTGGGCGCCGGCTCGCGTCGTGGAACCGACCGGACGGTGCTTCGCGAGCTGGCAGTCTTGGCGCTGGGTTCGGCGGCGATCTACGCCTGCGGTGTGACCTGGCTGGCCATCGTGACCGGTATGGGCCTGGCCAAAGCGGTCGCCGTTGGCATAGTGCCCTTCCTCGTCGGTGACGCCCTCAAGGTGGTGCTCGCCGCGAGTCTGCTTCCGGCAACATGGAAGCTGGTCACCCGTCTCGACTCCATCGGCCGTGCCCAATGAGCGCCCAAGCAGCCTCCGTTACGGAGACCGGGATCGACATTCACAGTACTGCCGGTAAGCAGGCGGACCTGGAGCGACGGATCGACGAGGCGGTGCACGCCGGGTCGGCGCGTGCGGTCGAGAAGCAGCACGCGCGGGGGAAGAAGACCGCCCGGGAGCGGATCGGGATGCTGCTCGATGAGGGCTCGTTCGTCGAGTTGGACGGGTTCGCGCGGCATCGGTCGACCAATTTCGGGCTGGAGCGGTCCCGCCCGTACGGTGACGGGGTGGTCACCGGCTATGGCACGGTCGATGGTCGGCAGGTCTGTGTTTTCGCCCAGGACTTCACGGTCTTCGGTGGTTCGCTCGGTGAGGTTTTCGGCGAGAAGATCGTCAAGGTGATGGATCTGGCTATGAAGATCGGTTGCCCGGTGGTCGGTATCAACGACTCCGGTGGGGCCCGGATCCAGGAGGGTGTCGCTTCGCTCGGTCTGTACGGCGAGATTTTCTTCCGTAACGTGCGGGCCAGTGGCGTCATCCCGCAGGTGTCCCTGATCATGGGGCCGTGCGCGGGTGGGGCGGTGTACTCCCCGGCGGTCACCGACTTCACCGTGATGGTCGACCGGACCTCGCACATGTTCATCACCGGCCCGGATGTGATCAAGACGGTGACGGGCGAGGACGTGGCGATGGAGGAGTTGGGTGGCGCGCGGACGCACAACGCGCGCAGCGGTAACGCGCACTACCTCGGTGTGGACGAGCGGGATGCGATCGAGTACGTCAAGGCGTTGCTGTCGTATCTGCCGTCGAACAATCTGGACGAGCCGCCGGTGTTCGAGGCCCCGGCAGATCTGGCGGTCACCGACTCCGACCGGGAGTTGGACACGCTGATCCCGGACTCGGCCAACCAGCCGTACGACATGCACCGGGTGATCGGGCACGTTCTGGATGACGGCGAGTTCCTGGAGGTCCAGCCGCTCTACGCGCAGAACCTGGTGGTCGGGTTCGGTCGGGTCGAGGGCCGGCCGGTCGGTGTGGTGGCCAACCAGCCGATGCACTTCGCCGGGACCCTGGACATCGCCGCGTCGGAGAAGGCCGCCCGGTTCGTGCGTACCTGCGACGCGTTCAACGTTCCGGTGCTGACCTTCGTGGACGTCCCGGGGTTCCTGCCCGGCACCGGTCAGGAGTGGGACGGCATCATCCGCCGGGGCGCCAAGCTGATCTACGCGTACGCCGAGGCCACCGTCCCGAAGGTCACCGTGATCACCCGCAAGGCGTACGGCGGGGCGTACGACGTGATGGGCTCCAAGCACCTCGGCGCGGACCTGAACTTCGCCTGGCCGACCGCGCAAATCGCGGTGATGGGCGCGCAGGGCGCGGTGAACATCCTGTACCGCTCGGAGTTGGCGAAGGCCGACGACCCCGCCGCCGTACGGGCCGAGAAGATCGCCGAGTACGAGGACACCCTGGCCAACCCGTACATCGCCGCCGAACGCGGCTACGTCGACTCGGTCATCCCACCGCACGAGACGCGCACCCAGATCGTCCGCGCGCTACGGGTGCTACGCACCAAACGCGAGACCCTCCCACCGAAGAAGCACGGCAACATCCCGCTGTGACCGGCACTGATGAGCAGCGGGACGGCGCGCCCCCGCGACCGATCGTCCTCGTGCGCGGCGACGCCACCCCCGAGCAGCTCGCCGCTCTGATGGTCGTGCTCGCGCGTGCTACAGGCTCCGCGACGGCGAACGACCCGGCTCCGCGCCGTAGCTCAGTATGGGTCGAACGCGCTCGCCTGGTGCGCCCGCCGTTGTTTCGCGGGCCCGGTGCCTGGCGCAACTCGGCCCTGCCCCGCTGACTCTGGCAAACGGAGACGCATATGCCCGATCTCCTGTGGTGTAACCACACTCACTCTCTCGACCCCTGACGACGCCATGGAGCCCACCATGCTGAAGAAAGTGTTGATCGCGAACCGTGGCGAAATCGCCGTTCGTATCGCGCGTGCGTGCAAGGACAGCGGTATCGGGTCGGTTGCTGTCTATGCAGACTCTGATCGTGACGCATTGCACGTCAAGGTCGCGGACGAGGCCTACGCCATTGGCGGAGCGACTCCCGCCGAGTCTTATCTCGTCCAGCAGAAAATGCTCGACGTCGCCCGCAAATCCGGCGCGGACGCGGTTCACCCGGGCTATGGGTTCCTCGCTGAGAACGCCTCGTTCGCCCAGACGGTCATCGACGCCGGTCTCACCTGGATCGGCCCGTCCCCGGAGGCTATCGACGCGCTGGGCGACAAGATCAAGGCGCGGCACATCGCGGCCCGCGCCAAGGCTCCGCTCGTGCCCGGTACGCCAGCCCCGGTCGCCGACGCCGCTGGGGTCGTTGCCTTTGGCAAGCAACACGGCCTGCCCATCGCCATCAAGGCCGCCTACGGCGGGGGTGGACGCGGACTGAAGGTCGCGCGGACCCTGGAGGAGATTCCCGAGCTGTTCGAGTCCGCCACCCGCGAGGCGGTGGCGGCGTTCGGACGCGGTGAGTGCTTTGTCGAGCGCTACCTGGACAGGCCCCGCCATGTCGAGACCCAGTGCCTTGCCGACACCCACGGAAACGTCGTAGTCGTCTCCACCCGCGACTGCTCACTGCAGCGCCGCCACCAGAAGTTGGTCGAGGAGGCACCGGCCCCGTTCCTGACCGACGAACAGAACGCCGAGCTGGTCCGCGCGTCCAAGGCCATCCTGAAGGAAGCGGGCTACCACGGCGCCGGGACGTGTGAGTTCCTCGTCGGACAGGATGGCACGATCTCCTTCCTCGAGGTCAACACCCGCCTTCAAGTCGAGCACCCGGTCACCGAGGAGGTCACCGGCATCGACCTCGTGCGCGAGCAGTTCCGCATCGCCAACGGCGAGCCGCTCGGCTACGACGATCCCACCCCGATGCGGCACTCCATCGAGTTCCGGATCAACGGCGAGGACGCCGGCCGGGGCTTCCTGCCCGCTCCGGGCACGATCGCGCAGTTCCGTGCTCCGACAGGCCCCGGTGTGCGACTCGACTCCGGTGTCGAGTCCGGCGACGTCATCAGCGGCGCCTTCGACTCGATGCTGGCCAAGCTGATCGTCACCGGCCGGAACCGCACCGAGGCCCTGGCCCGCTCGCGTCGGGCGCTGGCCGAGTTCGTCGTTGACGGCATGCCCACGGTGATCCCGTTCCACCGCGCGGTGGTGGACGACGAGGCGTTCGTCCCGGCCGATCCGAACCAGGCGTTCTCCGTCCACACCCGGTGGATCGAGACCGAGTGGGGCAACACCGTCGAGCCGTACCCCGGCACGACCGCCGAGCCGCAGGAGGACGACGGCCAGCGGCAGACCGTCGTCGTCGAGGTCGGCGGCAAGCGGCTCGAGGTTGTGCTGCCAGGCGGCCTGGCCCTCGGCGGCGGCACCGCGAGGAAGAAGACGCCCAAGCGCTCCGGCGGCAGCAAGCGGGGTGCAGCTGTGTCCGGCGACGCTCTCACCGCGCCCATGCAGGGCACCATCGTCAAGATCGCAGTCGAGGAAGGTCAGGTCGTCGAGGCCGGCGAGCTGCTCGCGGTCCTGGAGGCCATGAAGATGGAACAGCCCATCATCGCCCACAAGGCCGGCACGATCACCGGCATTGCCGCCTCCATCGGCGACACCGTCGCCAGCGGCGCCATCATCGTCGAGATCAAGGGCTGACCCAGTTGAGGGTCGGCGTGATCGAGGCAGGCTTGCGCCGTAGCGCCAGGACGACCAGCCGGATGGTTCCGGCCCCGCGACGACCGGCCGTCCGATACCCCGACCGGTGACTCCGCAGCAGGCCGTGGCGCGTTTCCGTGGTGCCGTCACCTCGCCAGACGGCACTGTTGGGAGTGGGACCGGCGGTGGGAATGTCACACTGAACCACGACGAAGGCTGTCAGGGGCAAGGTCCGTGAGAAGCTCTCGTCCTGCTGGAGCTTCTCGCTCGGTACGCCGACGTTGCCGTACCACGACGGTTGCTACCCGGCAGTGACATTGTGATCTTGGCGTGGTCGTGGCGGTGTGGGTGACCTGCGGGTCGCCCGACGCGTGCGGGGCGACCGGCCATGTTTGCACACCGAGGAGTTCATGTGTCGGCACAGGACAAGCTAGAGTCGATCTTCACTTCGGTGGTGCGGCGCAATCCTGGCGAGGACGAGTTCCATCAGTCGGTGCGGGAGGTGCTCGACAGTGTCGTGCCGGCCTTGGAGAGGCATCCCGAGTACGCCGAGGCGAAGATCATTGAGCGGATCTGTGAGCCGGAGCGGCAGATCATCTTCCGGGTGCCGTGGGAGGACGATCGTGGTGAGGTCCACATCAACCGTGGTTTCCGGGTGGAGTTCAACAGTGCTCTGGGCCCGTACAAGGGTGGTCTTCGCTTCCACCCGTCGGTCTATCTGGGGATCGTGAAGTTCCTCGGTTTTGAACAGCTGTTCAAGAACGCGTTGACTGGTATGCCGATCGGCGGCGGCAAGGGTGGGTCGGACTTCGATCCGAAGGGCCGCTCCGATCGGGAGGTGATGCGGTTCTGTCAGTCGTTCATGACCGAGTTGTACCGGCATATCGGCGAGTACACGGACGTGCCGGCCGGCGACATCGGAGTCGGTGGCAGGGAGATCGGCTACCTGTTCGGGCAGTACAAGCGGATCACCAACCGGTACGAGTCCGGGGTGCTGACCGGCAAGGGCCTCAGTTACGGCGGTGCCCAGGTGCGCCGGGAGGCTACCGGCTACGGTGCGGTGTTCTTCGCCGAGGAGATGCTACGCGCCGACGGCGGCGACAGCCTCGACGGAAAGCGGGTGGTGGTTTCCGGCTCGGGCAACGTGGCAGTCTACGCGATTGAGAAGGTGCATCAGCTCGGTGGCACCGTGGTGGCATGCTCGGACTCCTCCGGCTACATACACGACGAAAAGGGCATCAACGTCGACGTGCTCAAGCAGGTCAAGGAGGTCCGCCGGGCACGGATCGCCGAGTACGTCGAGGCCCGCCCGCACGCCACGTTCGTCGCGGGTCGCCCGGTCTGGGAGGTGCCCTGCCAGGTGGCGATTCCCTGCGCGACGCAGAACGAGCTCACCGCCGCCGACGCGCTCACCCTGATCGCGGGCGGCTGCACCATCGTGGTGGAGGGGGCCAACATGCCCACCACGCCGGAGGCGGTGCGGGGTTTCGCCGAGGCCGGGGTGCGGTTCGCGCCCGGTAAGGCGGCCAACGCCGGTGGAGTCGCGGCCAGCGCGCTGGAAATGCAGCAGAACGCCAGCCGCGACTCGTGGACCTTCACCCATTCCGAGCAGCGGCTGCGGGAGATCATGCGGACCATCCACGCCCGCTGCTACGCCACCGCCGACGAGTACGGCATGCCGGGCAACTACGTCGCCGGAGCCAACATCGACGGCTTCCGGCACGTCGCCGAGGCGATGCTCGCCCACGGGCTCATCTGAGACCGCGGCATACCCGCAGCGGGGCCGCTGGACAGAGCCGCTACGACGCCCACGCGGCCAGGACGAACACCGGCCCACCCGCCAAGAAGGAAGCGAAACCAACTACTCGGATTAACGTTCGTTGCAGTGGCTCAAAACCTCGCTGGCCCTGACCCCGCACTCAATACGACTTGTCCTGCCCGAGCACATGCTGGGCCACGAAGTTGAGGATCATCTCCCGGCTGACCGGGGCGATCCGTCCGGCCCGCACCGCGCCCAGCAGCGTCGCCACCCCGTACTCCGTCGTCATCCCCGCCCCGCCCAACGCCTGCACCGCCGTGTCCACGGCGAGCGCGGCGGCCTCCCCGGCCGCGTACTTCGCCATGTTGCCGGAGACGCCGGCCTCCAGGTCCCGGCCGGCGTCGTAGAGGGTGGCCGCCTTGTGGATCATGAGACGGGCCAGCTCCACCTGCACCGCCGCGTGCGCGAGCGGGTGGGCGACGCCCTGGTGCGAGCCGATGCTCCGGCCGCCCCAGACCTTGCGGGTGGCGGTGTACTCGCTGGCCCGCTCGATGGCGTACCGGCCGGTGCCGGCACCCATCGCGGCGACCGTGATCCGCTCCGGGTTCAGCCCGGCGAACAGGGCGGGCAGGCCGGCGTCCAACGACTCGCCGACCAGCGCGTCGGCGGGCAGCCGCACGTCGTCGAGGTAGAGCAGGAACTGGTTCTCCGGGGAGACGATCTCCATGTCCAGCCTGGACCGGGTCAGCCCCGGCGCGGCGGTCGGCACCACGAACAGCGCCGGCTTGAGCTTGCCGGTGGACGCGTCCTCGGTCCGGGCCACGACCAGCACGTACTGCGCCTCGTCCACGCCCGAGATGTAGCACTTGCGGCCCGACAGCAGCCAGTCGTCGCCGTCGCGGCGGGCCACCGTGCCGAGCCGGTGGAAGTTCGACCCGGCCTCCGGCTCGGTGATCGCGAAGACCACCTTGAGCGAGCCGTCGGCGAAGCCGGGCAGGAAACGCTTGCGCTGGTCCTCGGTGCCGTGCTTGTTGATCACGGTGGCGGCGATGGCGGGGGAGACCACGAGCAGCAGCAGGGGACAGCCGGCGGCGGCCAGCTCCTCGCAGACGATGGCCAGCTCGGTGATGCCGCCGCCCCCGCCGCCGTACTCGGTGGGGATGTTGACGCCGAGGTAGCCGAGCCGGCCGGCCTCGTCCCACAGCTCGGTGGTGTGCTCGCCGGCCTTCGCCTTCTCGACGAAGTAGCCGTGGCCGTACCTGCGGCCCAGCGCCCGGACGGCGTCGCGGAGCTGGTCCTGCTCTTCGGTGAGGTCGAAGTTCATCGGGGGTCCTCCTCGGGGCTGACCACGGCCAGCACGGTGCCGGTGTCCACCTGGCCGCCGGCCGGCACCGGCAGCTCGGCGACCACGCCGTCGGTCGGGGCGAGCACGGGATGTTCCAGCTTCATCGCCTCCAGGGTCAGCAGCAGGTCGCCGGCGGCGACCCGCTGACCGACCTCGACGTGCACCCGGGCCACCGCGCCGGGCAGCGGCGCGAGCAGCGACCCGGCGGCCAGGTCCGCGCCGGGCAGCGGGAAGCGGGGCAGCTCGGCCAGGCTCGCCGCCCCGTCCGGGCCGTCCACGAAGACCGCCGACCCCACCCGGTGTACGCGGAACGCCCGTCGCACCCCGTCGACGTCAAGCAACACCCGGTCCGGGGCCGCCCCGACCAGCGCCACGGTTCGCCGCGTCGCCGGGTCGGTGGCCCAGTCGGCGAGCGCGCCGGTGCGGTCCAGCCGGTACCGGACCTCGATCTCGCCGCCCGGCCCGGCGTAACGGGCGACCTGCGGGAAGGCTGGCACGTTGCGCCAGCCCGAGGGGAGGCCGGCGAGCACCGTGGCCGCCGACCGGCGGGCCGCCGCCGAGGCGAGCGCGGCGGCCAGGGCGGCCAGCGGCACCCCGTCGGGCGGCAACAGCGGGGCGAACACCTCGTCGTGCCGGTCCAGGAAGCCGGTGTCCACCTCGGCGGCGGCGAACTCGGGACTGCGTAGCACCCGGACCAGCAGGTCCCGGTTGGTGGTCACCCCGTGCAGTTCGGCCCGGGCCAGCGCGCCGGCCAGCAGCCGGGCCGCCTCCGCACGGGTCGGGGCCCAGGCGACCAGCTTGGCCAGCATCGAGTCGTAGTGCACGCCGACCGTCGAACCGTCCGCCACACCCGAGTCGAGGCGCAGCCCGCGGGTCGGGGCGAACGTGCCCGCCACGCCGGGGACCGCGAACCGGTGCAGGGTGCCGGTGGCCGGCCGGAAGCCCTCCGCCGGGTCCTCGGCGCACAGCCGCACCTCGATCGCGTGGCCGGTGACGGGCGGAGTGGCCGCCAGCGGCAGCGGCTCGCCCTCGGCGACCAGCAGTTGCAGCCGGACCAGGTCCAGCCCGGTGACCGCCTCGGTGACCGGGTGCTCCACCTGGAGGCGGGTGTTCATCTCCAGGAAGTAGAACTCCCCGTCGGGCGCGAGCAGGAACTCGACCGTCCCCGCGCCGACGTAGCCGACCGCCCGGGCGGCGGCGACCGCCGCGGCGTGCAGCCGTTCGCGCACCCCGTCGGGCAGGACCGCCGGGGCCTCCTCGACGATCTTCTGGTGCCGGCGCTGGATCGAGCAGTCCCGCTCCCCGAACGCCAGCACCGTGCCGTGGACATCGCCGAAGACCTGCACCTCGACGTGCCGGCCCCGCTCGACGTACCGCTCGACGAAGACCGTACCGTCGCCGAACGCGCCGGCCGCCTCCCGCCGGGCGGAGGCCACGGCCTCGGCCAGGCCGGCGGCGTCGGAGACGACCCGCATGCCCCGGCCGCCGCCCCCGGCGGACGCCTTCACCAGCACCGGGAAGTCGGTGATCTCGTCGGCGTCGGTCCAAGTGGGCAGCATCGGCACGCCCGCGTCGGCCAGCAGCGCCTTGGCCGCCATCTTGTCGCCCATCGCGGCGATCGCCTTGGCCGGCGGACCGACCCAGGTCAGCCCCGCGTCGGTCACCGCCGCCGCGAACTCGGCGTTCTCGGCGAGGAAGCCGTAGCCCGGGTGCACGGCGTCCGCGCCGGACTTCCGGGCCGCGTCGAGGATCGCCTCGATCCGCAGGTACGTCTCGGCGGGCGTGCTCCCCGGCAGGCGTACGGCCTGGTCGGCCTCGGCGACGAACGGCGCGTTCGCGTCGGCGTCGGAGTGCACGGCCACCGTCTCGACGCCCAGCATCCGGCAGGTGGCGAGGACCCGGCGGGCGATCTCGCCCCGGTTGGCCACCAGAAGTCGGGTGATCATGAGTGGCAGCCCCTACATCCGGAAGACGCCGAAGCCGTCGGCGCCCTTCACCGGTCCGTTGTGGATCGCCGACAGGCACAGCCCGAGGACGGTACGGGTGTCCCGGGGGTCGATCACCCCGTCGTCGTAGAGCCGGCCGGAGAGGAAGAGCGCCCCGGACTGCGACTCGATCTGCTGCTCGACCATCATCCGCATGGCGGCGTCGGAGTCCTCGTCGTACTCGTGCCCCCGGGCGGCGGCGGCCTGCCGGGCCACGATCGACAGCACCCCGGCGAGCTGCGCCGGCCCCATCACCGCCGACCTGGCGTTCGGCCAGGTGAACAGGAACCGTGGCTCGTACGCCCGCCCGCACATGCCGTAGTTGCCGGCGCCGTAGGACGCGCCCAGGTTGACGGTCAGGTGCGGGACCTTCGAGTTCGACACCGCGTTGATCATCAGGGCGCCGTGCTTGATGATGCCGCGCTGCTCGTAGGCGGTGCCGACCATGTAGCCGGTGGTGTTCTGGAGGAAGACCAGCGGGGTGTCGGACGCGTTGGCGAGCTGGATGAACTGGGCCGCCTTCTGCGCCTCCTCGCTGAACAGCACCCCCCGGGCGTTGGCCAGCACGCCGACCGGGTACCCGTGCAGCTCGCCCCACCCGGTCACCAGGGCCGTCCCGTACGCCGGCTTGAACTCGTCGAAGTCGCTGCCGTCGAGCACCCGGGCCAGCACCTCGCGCGGGTCGAACGGCACCTTCAGGTCGGCGCTGGTGATGCCGAGCAGTTCCTCCGGGTCGTACTTCGGGGGCTGCGGGACCGGGTTGCGCGGCGGCGGGCCCTGCTTGCGCCAGTTGAGCCGGCGGACGCACTGCCGGGCCAGCCGGATGCCGTCCCGCTCGTCGGACGCGAGGAAGTCCGCGAGCCCCGACGTCGCCGCGTGCATGGCCGCGCCGCCGAGGGACTCGTCGTCGGTTATCTCACCGGTGGCCATCCGCACCAGCGGCGGCCCGGCCAGGTAGACCTGCGACCGGTCCCGGATCATGATCACGTGGTCGGACATTCCCGGCACGTACGCGCCGCCGGCCGTGGCGTTGCCGAAGACCACGCTGACCGTGGGGATCCGGTTGGCCGAGAGCCGGGTCAGGTCGCGGAACACCCGGCCGCCCGGGATGAAGATCTCCGCCTGGGTGGGCAGGTCCGCACCGGCCGACTCGACCAGGTTCACCATGGGGAGCCGGTTGGCGAGGGCGATCTCGCCGGCCCGCCGGGTCTTCGCCAGCGACCACGGGTTCACCGCGCCGCCGCGTACCGTCGGGTCGTTGGCGACGATCAGGCACTCCACGCCCTCCACCGCCCCGATCCCGGTGACCACGCTGGCCCCGACCGGGAAGTCCGTCCCGTACGCGGCGACCGGCGACAGCTCCAGGAACGGGCTGTCCGGGTCGAGCAGCAGCTCGATCCGCTCCCGGGGGAGCAGCTTGCCCCGCCCGTGGTGCCGGGTCACGTACTTCTCGCCGCCGCCCGCGCGGGCCCGGTCGAGGGCCGCGTCCAGCTCGGCGAGGCGTTCCAGCAGCGCCTCCCGGTTGGCGCGGTGGGCCGGCGAGGACGGGTCGATCGCGCTGTCCAGTGTGGTCACAGCCCCATGCCCTTCGCGACGATCTCGTTCATGATCTCGGTGGTGCCGCCGCCGATGCCGAGGATGCGGGCGTCCCGGTAGTGCCGCTCCACCTCGGCGTCACGCAGGTAGCCGTACCCGCCGTGCAGTTGCAGGGCGGCGTCGACGACGAAGTCGCAGGCGGCCACCGCGACGTTCTTCGCCATCGCCACCTCGGTCACCACCGGCTCGCCAGCGGCGACCCGGGCCGCCACCTCGTGCACGTACGCGCGGGCCGCCTCGGCGCGGGTGTGCATCTCGGCCAGCCGGTGCCGGACGAGCTGGCGGCCGGCCAGCGGCCGGCCGAACGTGGACCGGTCCCGGCACCAGCGCACGGCCAGGTCGACGCAGCGTTGCGCCGTCGCGTACGCCTGCGTGGCCAGCGACAGCCGCTCGGCGGCGAAGTGCTGCATGAGGGTGAGGAATCCGGTGTCCTCGTCGCCGATCCGGTTGCTGGCCGGCACCCGCACGTCGGCGAAGGACAGCTCGGCGGTGTCCGAGCAGTGCCAGCCGAGCTTCTCCAGCCGCCGGCCGACGGTGAACCCGGGCGTCCCCTTGTCGATCACCAGCAGGGAGAGGGAGCCGCTGCCCGGGAAGTCGGTACAGACCGCCGTGGTCACGAAGTCCGCGCGCACCCCGCTGGTGATGTACGTCTTCGACCCGTTCACCACGTAGTGGTCGCCGTCGCGGCGGGCGTGGGTACGGATCGAGGCCACGTCCGAGCCGCCGTCGGGCTCGGTGATCGCCAGCGCGCCGATCATGGTCCCGGCCAGGGTCGGCCGCACGTACCGGTCGACCAGGTCCCCGTCCCCGGAGGCGACGATGTGCGGCAGCGCGATGCCGTGCGTGAACAGCGCCGCGATCAGGCCCGAGGAGCCGCCGGAGCGGATGATCTCCTCGGTGACGATGACCGAGTCGAGCAGGTCGCCGCCGCTGCCGCCCACCCGCTCGGGGAAACCGATGCCGAGCAGGCCCAGCTTCGCGGCCGTGGCGTGCAGCTCCCGGGGCACCTCGCCGGCCCGCTCCCAGCCGTCCAGGTGCGGCAGCACCTCCTTCGTGACGAACGCCCGGGTCAGCTCGCGGAGCTGTCGCCGCTCGGGGGTGTCCACGATGGTCACGGAACCACCTCCCTGGCCGGCCCGGTGGCGAGCCCCGTCGGCAGGTCGACGACGCGGGAGCGGAGCAGTTCGCCGAGCGCCTTCGCCTGCGGGTCGAACCGGGTGGACGCGGCCACCCCCTGCCCCAGCAGACCCCGGAGCACGAAGTTCACCGCGCGCAGGTTCGGCAGCTCGTACCGCTCCACGGTCAGCGGGGCGGTCTCCGGCAGCAGCCCGGCCAGCCGCTCGACGGTCAGCCAGCCGCGCAGCCAGGCCCAGGTCGCGTCGGTGCGGGCCCAGACGCCGAGGTTCGCGTCGCCGCCCTTGTCGCCGGACCGCGCCCCCACCAGCTCGCCCAGTGCCCCCCGCCGGGTGGGCTGCGGCGGCGAGCCCCCGGTCGACGGATGCCGCTGTACCGGGGGCCTCTGCACAGCCGCCACGGCCGGGGCGGCGATCCGGACCCGCTCGCCGGAGGGGAGGACGGCGACGTGCGCGACCGCGTCCTGCGGGACCGCGTCGGCGGTGAAGACCCCGTACGGGGCGGCGTCGCCGGGCAGCGTGGTCAGCGTGCACCCCGGGTAGGAGGCCAGCGCCAGCTCCACCGCGGCGGCCGAGAACGCCCGCCCGGCCCGCCCCTTGTCGCCGTCGCGCAGGTGTACGTGCAGCAGCGCGCTCGCCGCCTCGGTGTCACCCGCGTCCGGGTGGTCGGTACGGGCCAGGACGCACTCCAGCCCGTCCGTGCCGACGGCCGCCTCGATCTGACCCCGAACCAGGGCGGCCTTGGCCGGGATGTCCAGCCCGCACAGGACGAACGTCATCGAGTTGCGGAACCCGCCGAGGTTGTTCACCCCGACCTTGAGGGTGTCGGGCGGTGGGCTGCCCCGGACCCCGGTGACCCGCACCCGGTCCGGCCCGTCCACGCCCAGCGCGATGGTGTCCAGCCGGGTCACCACGTCCGGGCCCAGGTAGGCCGGGCCGCCCACCTCGTACAGGAGCTGGGCCGTGACCGTCTCCACGGTGACCGCGCCGCCGGTGCCGGGATGCTTGGTGATCACCGACGAGCCGTCCGGGTGGATCTCCGCGATCGGGAAGCCGGGGCGGTGGCCGCCGTCGGGCAGCTCCGTGAAGAAACTGAAGTTGCCGCCGGTGACCTGCGCACCGCACTCGATGAGGTGCCCGGCCACGGTCGCCCCGGCCAGCGCGTCGAGGTCGCCCCGCCCCCAGCCGAACCGGGCGATCGCCGGCCCCACCGCCAGGGACGCGTCGGTGACCCGGCCGGTGACCACCACGTCCGCCCCGGCGTCGAGGCAGGCGGCGATCCCGAACGCGCCCAGGTACGCGTTCGCGGTGAGCGCGTCCGGGCGGGCGAGGGCGTCGCCCTCGACGTACCCGATCCGGGCGGTGAGGCCGAGCCGGCCGGCGAGCGTGCCGATCGCGGCGGCCAACCCGGCGGGGTTCAACCCGCCGGCGTTGGTCACGATCCGCACCCCGCGCTCCAGCGCGGTGCCGAGGCAGCCCTCCAACTGGCGCAGGAACGTCTTCGCGTAGCCCAGGCCGGGGTCGCGCAGCCGGTCCCGGCCGAGGATCAGCATGGTCAGCTCGGCCAGGTAGTCGCCGGTCAGCACATCCAAATCGCCGCCGTCGAGCATCTCCCGCCAGGCGATGGACCGGTCGCCGTAGAAGCCGGACGCGTTGCCGACCCGCAGCGGCGCGGTCATGCCGTCGTCCCGGCGGCCGGGGCCCGCCCCTCCAGCGGCTCGCGGCCGGCACCCGGCGGGCCGGCGAACGCCTGTGCCACGTCGAGCCACTCGTCGGCGACCAGCCCGGCGGCGACCAGGGCCAGATCGGCGCGGTGCCGGCGCTGGGTGACCAGCAGGCAGAAGTCGCGCGCCGGGCCGCTCACCCGGTCGGGGGCGTCCGCCGGGCCGTGCGCCCAGGTGCCGCCGCCCGGCGCGGCGAGTTCCAGCCGCACCGGCGCCGTCGGCACCGCCCGGCCGTGGGCCGTGAAGCCGTGCCCGAGGGTACGGAAGCCGAGGTGCGCGACGTGCCGAAGCCGGGCGGTCGGGGCGCGGGTGACGCCGAGCGCGTCGGCCACGTCCTCGCCGTGCGCCCAGGTCTCCATGATCCGGGCGGTGGCCATCGAGGTGGCCGACATCCGGGTGCCGTACCAGGGCAGCTTCTCCCCGGCCGGGACGGCGGCGAGCGCGTCGGCCAGCGCGGTGCGGCCCGCCCGCCAGCGGGCCAACAGCTTGGCCGCCGGGGCGAGGAACTGTTCGGCGCCGTCGTCCACCAGCCGGCCCAGGTCGGGGGCCGAGGTCACCGAGGCGAAGAACGCCCCGGGGTCGGTGGCGGCGAGCAGGGCGACGTGGTCGGTCCAGGCCAGGTGGGCGATCTGGTGGGCGATCGTCCAGCCGGGTGCCGGGGTGGCCCGCGCCCAGTCGCCCCACGGGAGGGGGGCGACCAGGGCGTCCAGCTCGCCGGACTCGTCGGCCAGGTCGGTGAGCAGGTCGGTGAGCAGGTCCGTGCGGTCGACCATGGGACCTCCAGGGCGGGTGAGGCCGGGTGGGCCTCTGCGGCTGGTCAGGGGGTGAGCAGGGCGGCGAGCTGGCGCTTCCAGGTGCTGAGCAGGGCGGCACGGCGGGCCGAGTCGTCGTTGAGCAGGTTGGCCACCCCGAGCCCGCGCAGCAGGTCGAGGGTGGCCTGTACGGCCTCCCGGACGCCGGGACGGCGCTCGTCGACCCCGAGCAGCGCGACGGTCAGCCGGTGCATCTCCCGCCCCACCTGGGCCTCCAGCGGCACCAGGGCGCGCCGCAACTCGGCGTCGGTGCGGGCGGCGACCCACAGTTCGAGGGCGGCGACGAAGAGTGGCCCGGTGAACGCGGCACCGAGCAAGTCGATCACCCGATCGAGCCGCTGCGGCCCGGCGGGCAGCGCCTCGGTCTCCGTGCGCAGCTCCTCGGCGCGGCGCTCGGCGAGGTGCGCGATCGCAGCGGTGACCAGGGCGGCCTTGGTGGGGTAGTGGTGCAGCTGGGCGCCCCGGGAGACGCCGGCCCGGGCCGCCACCACGGTGGTGGTCGTACCGGACCAACCGTGCTCGACCAGGCACTCGACGGTCGCCTCCAGCAGCCGGGCCTGGGTGGCACGGCTGCGCTCCTGCTGAGGGACGCGGGTCGATGCGGACACGGGGACAGCGTGCCGCCGCCAAAACAAACAGTCAAGCCTGACTTTTTCGGCCCCGGCCCAAACGGTTCACCGGTGCCGGTGCCGGTGCCGGTGTCGGTGGTGCCGGCGGTGGTGGCGGCGGGGCTGGCTTGTCCTGGTTGGGCACAAAGGGCCGGGGCGAAGGGTCGGGGTTCACGGTTCACGGGTTCAAGGAGTCGAGTCGGCATGTTGTGAAAGACCAGGTGACGGGCCGGCATGTCGCGGGCCAGGTGGCATCGCCGACGTGCTTTGGAGCTGATGTCCTGAACGGATCGCCGTCCCGTGCTTTGGAGCTGATGTCCTGAACGGATCGCCATCCCGTGCTTTGGAGCTGATGTCGTGGACGGGTCGCCATCCGGTTCTGATGACGCAGACGACTCAGCTCCATAGGCGGCGGGTAGGCAGGCAGGGGCTGCCGCGAGACCGCGGCCCGCCCGTGGAGCAACCCTGCTTTTCCTCGGGTCGGTCGGCCCGGCAGCGTGGATCCCGGGCGGCCAAAGCAGCAGCCTCAGGTCGGGTCGACGGTCGACCGGTCGACCGTCTCGGGACCGGCCAGCCCTGTCGGGTCAGCCCTGCCGGGTCAGCCCTGTCGGGTCAGTCCTGCCGGGTCAGGGGGCCGAACACCGCCAGCGCGTCGGCGTCGCTGTGCCGGGATCGCAGGTACTCGTCGGCCCAGGCCGCGGCGTCCGGGAAGCCCGACTCCGTCGCCACCCGGGCGCAGGCGGCGTCGACGTCGAACGCCGTACGTCGTAGCTGCGCCCCCGGCCCGAGCAGTGCCCAGTCCGCCCCGGGCCCGCCGTAGGGCATGCCGATGCTGCCCGCGTTGACCACCAGCCGGCGGTCGACCAGTCGGGTGAACGGCATGTGGGTGTGCCCGCAGACCACCGTGCCGACCGCGGCCGGGACGCCGGAGAGGACCTCCGCCCACCGGGCCATCCGGGAGTCGACGAGGACGATCTCCTCGTCGTCGCGGGGCGTGGCGTGGCAGAAGAGCACCTCGCCCAGCCCGGCTACCGGCAGGGTGACCGTCAGCGGAAGCCCGGCCAGCCATTCGACCTGGTCGTCGCGGAGCTGTTCCGCGGCCCAGTTCGACACGTCGATGTCCGACGGCTTCCCGGCCCGCGCCTCGACCAGCTCCCGGTCGGCGTTGCCGCCCACCCAGTGGACCCGGTCGCCGAGGCTGGCCAGCAGGTCCAGCACCTCGACGGGCTGCGGGCCGGCGACGACGTCCCCGGTGAGCACGATCAGGTCGGCGGCGGCGACGTCCGGCTCGGCCAGCACCGCCTCCAGCGGGGGCAGTGCGCCGTGGACGTCGGACAGGACGGCGACACGTTCCAGCATGGTCCCACCGTCCCGCCCGCCGGCCGGGCCGTCCAGCGATTCTGCCCGGGGCAGACGGGACGGCCGGGCGGTCAGACGCGGGCGCGGCGGGCCAGGCGCTCCGGGTCCAGGATGATGATGCTCTTGCCGTCCAGCCGCAGCCAGCCGCGCGAGGCGAAGTCGGCGAGCGCCTTGTTCACGGTCTCCCGGGAGGCGCCGACGAGCTGGGCGATCTCCTCCTGGGTCAGGTCGTGGGTCACCCGCAGCACGCCGCCGTCGCGGGTGCCGAACCGGCCGGCCATCTGGAGCAGGTTCTTCGCGACCCGCCCCGGCACGTCGGTGAAGATCAGGTCGGCCAGCGAGTCGTTCGTCCGGCGCAGCCGGCGGGCCAGCACCCGGAGCAGCTGCTCGGCGATCTCGGGCCGGTTGTTCAGCCACGGCCGCAGGGCCTGCTTGCGCAGCCGTACCAGCCGGGTGTCGGTCACCGCGGTGGCCGTGGCCGTCCGGGGGCCCGGGTCGAAGAGCGACAGCTCGCCGACCATGTCCGACGGGCCCATCACGGCGATCAGGTTCTGCCGGCCGTCGGCCGCCCGGCGACCGACCTTGATCTTGCCGGACAGGAGGATGTAGAGACTGTCGCCGGGCTCGCCCTCGTTGAACACGACCTCGCCCTTGCGGACCTCGATCGTCTCCATCTCCTTCGCGAGCGCCTCGGCAGCCTCCGGGTCGACCCCCTGAAAGATCCCGCTGCGGGCCAGTACCTCGTCCATCGCGCACCTCCGCCTGCGCGTGCCGTCCGTCGGCCGGGTCCGCCGTCCGCTGATCCCTCGCGCGAGGCCAGTCTAGGCGCACGTGAGCAGTAATCAGAGGTGCACCCCTGGAATCTTGATCGTTGGGCGTAACCCCGCCCGACCTGATCAACCACTATGATCGCCGGTTCGGTGGGCCCCGGCCCGCCCGCGACGCGCCCGGGACGTAGGGTCTGCGGCGTGCTGACCGAGCCGACCCTGACCAGCCGCCACGAGGACGGGTGGGACGTACCGTTGCTCGTCTGGCGCGCCGACCGGCCGCTGCTCGCGGTCAGCTCCGCGCCGCTGGGCGGCGGGATCGGTGTCCGGAACTGGGTGGTCAACGCGACCGTGCCGATGTCGTACCACCGGGACGACCCGGCCGAGCACCTGGCCGGGCTGGCCGGCCAGCTCGGCCTGGACGGGCCCGGCGTCGGGCTGCTGACCGGGGTCGACGTCGCCGAGGTGGTCGCCCGGACCGACACCGGCGTGCGGGTCTGGGCCACGGTCGGGCTGGGCACCCCGCTCCAGGCCGCCGAGCCCGCCCCGGCCGGATCCACCGTGCCCGAGCCCGCCCCAGCCGAGTCCGGGGCGCGGGTCGGCACCGTCAACATCGTGATCCAGGTACCCGCCCGGCTCGGCGACGCCGCGCTGGTCAACGCGGTGGCCACCGCGACCGAGGCGAAGGTGCAGGCGATCCGGGAGCTGGGGCTGGTGGCCACCGGCACCCCCACGGACGCGGTCACCGTGCTCTGCCCGGTCGACGGGGCGCCGGCCGCGTACGGGGGTCCGCGCTCCACCTGGGGAGCGCCGCTGGCCCGGGCCGTGCACGCCGCCGTGCTCGCCGGCGGGGCCGGCTCCGTGGTGCCGTGGTCGCAACGATGTACGGCCTGAAGTCCGACCGATCGGCCATCGTCAGCGCGTTGCCCGGCCGGTAGGGTCGCGGGCGATGTATGCTGCCGCTCCTTTCGGAATCCGCCCGCGCCGCGCCGCGCTCGCCCTCGGCGTGCTGCTCACCGCGCTGCTCGCCGCCGGCTGCGCGCAACCCGGCGACGATCCGGTCTGGCAGCCGGGTGCCGCGGGCGGCAGCACCAGCGCGCCCGGCGCTCCGACGCCGACCCGGACCCCGGCCGCCACGCCGGAGGGCGAGGCGAAGAGCGTCTCGCTCTCCGCCACCGGCGACATCATCATGGGCAACGCGCCGAACCGGCTTCCGCCGGGCGGCGGGAAGGGGTTCTTCGACTCGGTCAAGGACGCCCTCGCCGCCGACCTGGTGATGGGCAACCTGGAGGAGCCGCTGACGGTGGACACCGGGACCGGCAAGTGCGGGGCCAACTCGACCCGGTGCTTCCAGTTCCGCGCCCCGCCGGAGTACGCGGCCCACCTGCGTGACGCCGGGTTCGAGCTGCTCAACCAGGCCAACAACCACGGGTACGACTACGGCCCCAAGGGCTACCAGAACACCCAGCGGGCGCTGGAGAAGTACGACCTGGCGCACACCGGCGCGCCCGACCAGATCACCGTGGTCGAGGTCGAGGGCGTCAAGGTCGCCGTGGCCGGCTTCTCGTCGTACGTCTGGTCCAACAGTCTGGTCGACATCGACGCCGCCAGCGCGGTGGTCAAGAAGGCCGCCACCATGGCCGACCTGGTCGTGGTGCAGGTGCACATGGGCGGCGAGGGCGCCGACAAGACCCGGGTCCGACCGGGCACCGAGATGTTCCTCGGCGAGAACCGGGGCGATCCGGTGAAGTTCTCGCACGCCATGATCGACGCCGGGGCGGACCTGATCGTCGGCCACGGCCCGCACGTGCTGCGCGGCATGGAGTTCTACCAGGGCCGGCTGATCGCCTACAGCCTCGGCAACTTCGCGGGCGGCGGCAACTCGCTGAGCAACAACGGCCGGCTGGGCTGGGGTGGTGTGCTCAAGGTGTCGCTCAAGCCGGACGGGAGCTTCGCCGGTGGGTCGTTCACCTCGACGTACATGAACTCGATCGGCAAGCCGACCATGGACCCGGACGACCGGGGCCTCGGCCTGGTCCGGCAGCTCACCCGGACGGACTTCCCGAAGACCGGTGCCCGGTTCGACGACCAGGGCCGGATCACCGAGGGGTGACCGGGCCGCGCCCGCCGGGGGCGGGCGGACCGCACCCGCCGCTGCGGTGACGCGCCGCCAGCGTGCGCCCGACGAGCCGGCACCGGGCCGACGTAGGCTTTCCGTCGTGACCACCAGTTCCCCCGCAGCCACCGAGACCGACCTCGGTCGCACGCGCCGTGCCCGGAAGATCGGTCGGGTGCTGTCCGAGACCCACCCCGACGCGCACTGCGAGCTGGACCACACCAACCCGCTGGAGCTGGCCGTCGCCACGATCCTGTCCGCGCAGTGCACGGACAAGAAGGTCAACGAGGTCACCCCGAAGCTGTTCGGTCGGTACCCGACGGCAGCCGACTACGCCGGCGCCGAACGGGCGGAGCTGGAGGAGCTGATCCGGCCCACCGGCTTCTACCGGAACAAGACCGACTCGCTGATCAAGCTGGGCCGGGGCCTCGTCGAGCGGTACGACGGCCGGGTGCCGGGGAAGCTCGTCGACCTGGTCACGCTGCCCGGGATCGGCCGCAAGACCGCCAACGTCATCCTCGGCAACGCCTTCGCCGTTCCCGGCATCACCGTCGACACCCATTTCCAGCGGCTGGTGCACCGCTGGCGGCTGACCGACGAGACCGACCCCGTCAAGATCGAGCACGCGATCGGCGCGATGTACCCGAAGCGCGACTGGACGATGCTGTCGCACCGGATCATCTTCCATGGCCGGCGGGTCTGCCACGCCCGTAAGCCGGCCTGCGGCGCCTGCACCCTGGTGAAGCTCTGCCCGTCGTACGGGACCGGGCCGACCGGGCCGGCCGCCGCCGCGAAGCTGCTCAAGGGCCCCCGGGCGCGGGACCTGGCCGCCGCCGCAGGCGTCGACCCCGAGCTGGTGCCGCAGCAGGCGGTGGCTGCGGAGGTGCCGTGAAGCGCCGCCTCGCCGCCCTGCTCCTGCCGGTGGCGCTGCTCGCCGCCGGCTGCACGGCTCCCGCCGGGGAGCCGGCGCCGCCCGAGCCCCGGAGGAACACCCGGCCCTCGCCGTTCGCCGCCTGTGCGGCCCTGACCACGCCGCCGGCCCAGGCCGGCCCGACGCCGACCGGGTCAGGGGCCGGGCCGACCGGGGCCGGGCCGACCAGGACCGGGGCGCCCGGCGGGTCGGTGCTGCCCGAGCTGGCGCTGCCCTGCTTCACCGGCGGCGACCCGGTCGCGCTGCGGGACGTCCGGGGACCGGCCGTGATCAACCTGTGGGCGTCCTGGTGCCCGCCCTGCCGCAAGGAACTGCCCGCCTTCCAGCGGCTCAGCGAGCGCGCGGCCGGCCGGCTCCAGGTGGTCGGGGTGAACGCCCGGGACGACCGGGACGCCGCCCAGTCGATCGGCGAGGACTTCGGCATCCGCTTCCCGGTCCTGTTCGACCAGGGCGACAGCCTGAGCCGGGGGCTCAACCGCAACGCCATCCCGCTGACCGTGTTCGTCGACGCCGACGGCCGGGTCCGGCACGTCGACGTCTCCGGGGCGCTGGACGACGCCCGGCTGGCCGAGTTGGTCCGCCGGCACCTCGGGCTGGAGGTGTCCGGGTGACCCGGCAGCCCCCGCCCTGGATCGACCCGCTGCTGGCCCGGCTCGGCACCGCGCGGGTCGAGGACTTCACCCGGATCGCCACCCCGAGCAGCGGCGGGCGGGAGAGCGCCGTGCTGGTGCTGCTGGCCGAGGAGCCGGGGGCCGGCCCGGACGTGCTGGTCCTCCAGCGCGCCGCGACCCTGCGCAACCACGCCGGGCAGCCGGCCTTTCCCGGCGGGGCGGCCGACCCGACCGACGCCGACTCCGCCGCCACCGCCCTGCGCGAGGCGAACGAGGAGGTAGACCTCGACCCGGCCAGCGTCACCGTGCTGGCCGAGCTGCCGAAGCTGTGGATCCCGGTCAGCGACTTCGTGGTGACCCCGGTGCTCGGCTGGTGGCACCGGCCGCACCCGGTGCACCCCCGGGAACCGGCCGAGGTCGCGCACGTCGCCCGGCTGCCGGTCGCCGAACTCGTCGATCCGGCCAACCGCATCCGGGTACGCCACCCGAGCGGCTGGATCGGCCCGGCCTTCTCGGTGCGCGGCATGCTGGTCTGGGGCTTCACCGCCGGGGTGCTCGCCACCCTGCTGGAGATGGGCGGCTGGGCCCGCCCCTGGCCGCGCGACCGGGTCGTCGACCTGCCGCCCACCGGGGCCGCCCCGGCGCCGTCGGCCGGCACCGACGAGGCCGACGAGATGACCGGCCCGCGCACCTGACCATCGCGTTCGCGAGCGGCGGGCCGCCGGCGAGCCGGGTGCCCGTACCCTTGGGGCGTGTCCGCCGTGGATCTCGTCCTGCTCCTGCTCATGCTCGTGTTCGCGATCAGCGGATACCGTCAGGGCTTCGTCATCGGGGTGCTGTCGTTCTCCGGCTTCTTCGTGGGCGCGCTCGTCGGTCTCCAGGTCGGCCCGCTGCTGGCCCGGCAGTTCGTGGACAGCGGCGCCCGGGTGCTGATCTCCCTCGTCGCGGTCTTCGGGCTGGCCGTGGTGGGTCAGGCGCTGGCCGGCTGGCTCGGCTCACACCTGCGCCAGACGATCACCAGCGACGTCGGCAGGCGGGCCGACGACATCGGCGGGGCGGTCGTCTCACTCGTCGCCGTCATGCTGGTGGCCTGGCTGGTGGCCGTGCCGCTGGGCTCGTCGTCGCTGCCCTGGCTCGCCTCCTCGGTGCGCAACAGCGCGCTGCTCACCGTGGTCGACCGGGTGCTGCCGGACAAGGCGCAGGAGCTGTCCAACGCGCTGCGGGACACGGTGGACACGAATGGCTTCCCGGACGTCTTCGGCGACCTCGCGCCCACCCGGGCCCGGCAGGTCGACCCGCCCGACCCGGCGCTCGCCGGCTCCGAGGTGGTCGCCAACGGCCGGCGCTCGGTGGTCAAGGTGCTGGGCTCCGCGCCGAGCTGCGCCCGCCGCATCGAGGGCTCCGGCTTCGTGTACGCCGACGACCGGGTGATGACCAACGCGCACGTGGTGGCCGGCACCCGCTCGGTGGCCGTGGAGCTGGGCGGCGACCGGTACGACGGTGAGGTCGTCGTCTACGACCCCAACCGTGACCTGGCCGTGCTGCGGGTGCCGGGCCTGCCCGGCCCGTCCCTGCGCTTCGCCGCCGGCAACGCGGGCAGCGGGGCGGACGCGATCGTGCTGGGCTTCCCGCTGGACGGGCCGTACAACGCCCAGTCGGCCCGGGTGCGCGACGTCGACCGGATCACCGGTCCGGACATCTACTCCTCGGGCGACGTCACCCGGGAGATCTACACGATCCGGGCGCTGGTCCGCAGCGGCAACTCGGGCGGTCCGCTGCTCTCCTCGAACGGCCTGGTGCTCGGGGTGATCTTCGCGGCGGCGGCGGACGACCCGAACACCGGCTTCGCGGTGACCGCGGCCGAGGCCCGCCCGGTGGCGCTGGCCGGCGCCGAGCGCACCCGCCCGGTCGGCACCGGCGAGTGCACCTGACACGGCCCGTGGCCCGGTCGCTACGCCGGCCCGCCCTCCGGCCCCGGCCGGCCCGCCTCGTCGGCCAGCTCGGGCTCGACGCCCTCGGTCGCGGGGTGCGACGGGCGGCGGCCCGTGCGGGCCCGCCAGGTGCGGAAGGCGGCCGTCGTGGCGGCCACCGTCGCAGCGCCCAGCAGCCAGCCGCCGATCACGTCGCTGGTCCAGTGCACGCCCAGCGCCACCCGGCTCACCCCGGTCAGGCCGGCGACCACGACGGCGGCGGCCCACAGCGCCCACCGGGCGGCGGGACGCTTCCGGGCGTACGGGAGGAAGATCAGCAGCAGCACCCCGGCGGCCAGGGTGGCGTTCAGCGCGTGCCCGGAGGGGAACGAGTAGCCGGCGGCCCGGGCCACCGGGTCGAGCAGGTCCGGCCGGTCCCGGCCGACCAGCAGCTTGAGCAGCGCGCCCAGCAGGCCGCCCACGGCCATCGTGGTGACCGCCCACCAGGCCAGCCGCAGGGCGCGCCGGTAGTACAGCCAGACCACCACGGCGAGCACGGCGACCCGCAGCGGCCCGGGGCCGAAGACGTTGGTCCAGCCGGTCATGAACCACACCCAGCCGGGATGGCCGAGGGCGTACCCGTGCAGGGCGTCCGTCACCGCGGCGTCCAGCCGGTGCAGCGGCGCCCAGGCGCCCAGCACCAGCATGGCGAGCAGGGCGAACGGCACCAGGACCAGGAAGGCCGCAGTGGCGGCGAGGGTGAGCCGTAGCCCCAGCGACCGGTCCTGGTCGAGGCGGCGGGCCCGCCACGACGGGGACGCCGACGCGGGGGTGTGCTGACCGGGCGTGCTCATGCCGGATGCCTACCCAGCCGGGCGCCGGAGCAGGCCGGCCGGCGCCGACGGAACCCGACGGTGGCGACCGGTCAGCGGACCGACCGGCGGAGGCGGCGGGCCACCAGCACGGCCCCGGTGGCCAGGGCGGCGAAGGCGGCGACGCTCGTCCAGAGCTGTCCCGGGTCGGAGCCGTCCGAGCCGCCGGCCGGCCGGGCCGTCCAGCGGGTCTGCTGGCGGGGCGCGGTGAAGCCGAGCGGGTCCGCGCCGGCGCCGGCGACCGGCTCCTCGGCGGTGCCGGGCGCCGGGCCGAAGCCCACCACACCGGGGGAGGTCTGGTCGTCGAGCGGGTTGCGCTGCACCGGCGGCACGGCGGCGGTGAGCGCGGCGACCGGGTCGACCACGCCGTACCCGAAGCGGTCGTCGCGGCCGGCGGGCCCGATGTCCCGTGCGGTGCTGATCAGGCGGTTCACCACCTCGCCGGCGGACATCTGCGGCCAGTGGGCCCGGACCAGGGCGGCGGTGGCGGCGACGAGCGGGGCCGCGAAGCTGGTGCCCTGCACCCGCCAGTATCCGCCCGGCCGGGCCCCGACCAGGCCGGCGGCCGGCGCGGTGAGGACCGTGGCGTCGCCGGTGATCGAACCGGACCAGAGGTTGTCGCTGGCGCGTTCCAGGCCGGCGACGGCGATCACGCCCGGCTCCCGGGCCGGGTACCAGACCTTGGTGTCGGCGGACACGGCCAGGTTGCCGGTGCAGGCGACCACCACCACGTCCCGGACGAACGCGTAGTCCAGCGCCGCCGCCAGGGCGGGGCTGTCGCCGCTGCCGCCGAGGGACAGGTTGATCACCCGGGCGCCGTTGTCGACGGCCCACCGGACTCCCTTCGCGACGATCATCGCGTCGTCGTACCGGTTCTCGTCGTCGAGGACCCGCACCGGGAGGATCTTCGCGTCGGGGGCCAGCCCGACCGCGCCGCGCCTGTCGTCGTCGCGCCCGGCGATCAGGCCGGCCACCGTCGTGCCGTGCCCGACCGGGTCCGGGCCCTCGTCGGTGTCGCCGTCGTCGACCAGGTCGATGCCGGGCAGCACCTGACCGGTCAGGTCCGGGTGCGAACCGTCCACCCCGGAGTCGATCACCGCCACGGTCACGCCGCGCCCGGTCGAGGTGCGCCAGGCGGTCGACGCCCGCAGCTCGTCGAGCTGCCACTGCTCGTCGCGGACCTGGTCGGCCCGGGCCGGGGTGTCCACCGGCGACGCCCGCCAGGGCGCCGACCCGGCCGGCGGCGCGGCGAGCGCGGCGGGGCGGGCCGGCGCGGCGAGGGCCGGGGGCGGAACCGGACCGATGAGCGACACCGCGAGCGCCGTCGCGCCGAGCAGCGCGTGGCGGGTGAGCCGTCGCGCCGTCGTCGGACGGCCCTGCCGATCCCCAGTCACATTCCCAGCCATTCATCGCGGCGAACACATGCAGCTCGGAGATTACCGGTTCTTTCCTCCGTCACGCGCCGATCCGGCAACAGGTCACCGGGAGCGCCGCAGACGCGGGGGCGGTGCGGGCGTTCACTGCGGAGGGAGATGGGCGAGCTGGACCAGGCGTACGCCCTCCCGCCGGGTCACCAGCCGGGCCCGTCCGGGCGGGAGCGGGCCGGGCCGGACCTGGCCGACCAGCGGCCCCTCGTCCGGGCTGCCGGCCATCACCAGGCCCGGGGTGGACAGCTCGCGCAGCCGCTGGAGGAACTGGTCGTAGCCGCGGGTGGCGCCGCCGGCCCGGCGGGCCAGCACCAGGTGCAGGCCGATGTCCCGGGCCTGCGGCAGGTACTCCTCCAGCGCCCGCAGCGGGTTGACCGGCCCGCTGGCCACCAGGTCGTAGTCGTCGACCAGCACGAACAACTCCGGCCCCGACCACCACGACCGCTCGCGTAGCTGGGCCGGGGTGATGTCCGGGCCGGGCAGCCGGCGCTGCATGTACCCGGCGGCCGACTCGATCAGCTCGGCGGTGCGGGCGGCGGCGGTGCCGTAGCCGATCCGGTGCTCCGTCTCGACTGCGCCGAGCAGGCTGCGCCGGTAGTCCACCAGGATCACCCGGGCCTGGGCGGGGGTGAACCGGCCCACGACGGTGGCGGCCAGCGCCCGCAGGAACGACGACTTGCCGCACTCGGCGTCCCCGAAGACCAGCAGGTGCGGCTCGGTGGCGAAGTCGAGCACCACCGGGCGCAGGTCCGCCTCGGCGATCCCGACCGGCACCGCCAGCCCGGTCGTGGCGGCCAGGTCCAGCTCCGCGTACGGCAGCACCGGCGGGAGCAGCCGGACCCGGGGCGCGACCGGCCCGGTCCAGGCCCCGGCGACCGCCTTCACCAGCGTGGCGGTCTCCCCGTCCGGCCCGGCCAGCCGGGGCAGCGCGGTGAGGAAGTGCAGGCCCTCGCCGGTCATGCCCCGGCCGGGCGCCTTGTCCGGCACCCCCGCCGCCGACGCCCGCCGGACCAGCAGCGAGTCCGACGGGTCGCCCAGGCGCAGCTCCAGGCGGGAGCCGAACAGGTCCCGGACGGCGGGGCGGAAGTCCGTCCAGCGCAGCGCGCTGGCCACCACGTGCAGCCCGTACGACAGCCCCCGGGTGGCCAGCTCGGTGACCAGGGGCTCCAGGTCGTCGTACTCGGTGCGCAGGGTGCCCCAGCCGTCCACCACGAGGAACACGTCGCCGAACGGGTCGGCGGCCGGCTGGCCGGCGGCGGCGAGGGCGGCCCGCCGCTGCCGGTACGCCGCCATCGACTCCACCCCCAGCTCGGCGAAGCGGCGCTCCCGGTCGGCCAGCAGGGTGGCCATCTCCCCGACGGTGCGCCGCACGGCGGTCGGGTCGGTCCGGCCGGACACCCCGCCGACGTGCGGCAGGTCGCGCAGCGCGGCCAGGCCCCCGCCGCCGAAGTCCAGGCAGTACACCTGCGCCTCGACCGGCGTGTGGGTCAGCGCCAGCGCGCAGACCAGGGTGCGTAGCAGGCCCGACTTGCCGCTCTGCGGACCGCCGACCACGCCGACGTGTCCGGCCGATCCGCCGAGGGTCAGCCAGAGCAGGTCCCGGCGCTGCTCGAACGGCTTGTCGACGACGGCCACCGGCACCTGGAGCGCGCCGTGCAGCTCCGGGTTGGCGGAGCCCAGCCCGCGCGCCGGGTCGGCGCCGACCGGCCCGAGCAGCTCGTCGAGGGTGGGTGCGACGTCCAGCGGCGGCAGCCACACCTGGTGCGCCGGCGGTCCCTGCCCGGCCAGCCGCCCCACCAGCACGTCGAGCAGGCTCGCGGCGCCGGGGTCCGCCTCGGCGGCGGCCGTCGGGGCGGGGACGGCCGGCTCCGGCACCGGCACCGCGTGGGTGGAGAAGGCGAGCAGGCGGGGCACGCCGGCCGCGCCGGGTCCCGCCGCGCCGTCGGGGCGGCGCAGCACGCCGGAGACGTACGCGGCCTTGAAGCGCACCAAGGGCTCGGTGCCGAAGCGCAGGTAGCCGTGCCCCGGTGAGCGGGGCAGCTCGTGCGCGTCGGGCACCCCGAGGACCGTGCGCGACTCCAGCGCCGAGAAGGTGCGCAACCCGATCCGGTACGACAGGTGGGTGTCCAGGCCGCGCAGCCGCCCCTCCTCCAGCCGCTGGCTGGCCAGCAGCAGGTGCACCCCCAGCGACCGGCCCAGGCGGCCGATCTGCACGAACAGGTCGATGAAGTCCGGCTTGGCCGAGAGCAGCTCGGAGAACTCGTCGCAGATCAGCAGCAGCGACGGCAGCGGGGCCAGCGGGTTGCCGGCCGCCCGGGCCCGCTCGTAGTCGCGCAGGCTGGCGAAGTTCCCGGCCCGGCGCAGCAGCTCCTGGCGGCGGACCAGCTCCCCGTTGATCGCGTCGACCATCCGGTCGACCAGCGGCAGCGCGTCGGCCAGGTTGGTGATCACCGCGGCGGTGTGCGGCAGCCGGTCGAACGAGGCGAAGGTGGCTCCGCCCTTGAAGTCGACCAGCACGAAGTTGAGCTGCTCGGAGCTGTGCGTGGCGGCCAGCCCGAGGACCAGGGTGCGCAGCAGCTCGGACTTGCCGGAGCCGGTGGCCCCGATCAGCAGCCCGTGCGGGCCCATCCCGTCCTGGGCGGACTCCTTGAGGTCCAGCTCGATCGCCCCACCGTCGGTGCCCACCCCGATCGGCACCCGCAGCCGGTCCCGGGCCGACCTGGGCGTCCAGCCCTGCTCGGCGGTGAAGCCCTCCGGGTCGCCGATGCCGAGCAGCTCGGGCAGGCCCAGCTCGGCGTTGACCGGGGCGTCCGGCCCGCGTACGGCGGTGGCCAGCCGCAGCGGGGCCAGCCGGCGGGCGACCGCCTCCGCGTCGGCGGGCGCCAGCCCGTCGGCGGCGCCCACCTCGGCGTGCCCCTCGGCGGAGTGCGAGTGCAGCCGGCCGCCGCGCAGGTCGAGCAGGAGGGCGTACCGGTCGAGCAGGCGGGGCGGCGGGGTGTCCAGGTCGACGACCGTGACCGCGTCGATGCCGCCGTCGCCGACCAGGTCGGTGGCGCCGGTCAGGTCGCCGCCGTCGAGCACCACCACGACGTGCGGTCCGTCGGTCGCCGGGCCGGCCGGGCTGAACCGGGACCGGCTGGCCAGCACGTCGTCGAGGAGCCGCTCCAGCTCGGGGGCGGAGCTGGTGACCAGGCGGACCGGCCCGACGGCGTCGACGCGGGTGGGGTGGTGGGCGTGCGGCAGCCACTTGACCCACTCCCAGAGCGCCCGCCGCTCCGGCCCGGCGCAGACCGCGACCAGCAGCTCGTCCGGGGCGTGGAAGACCGCGAGCTGGGTGAGCAGGGCCCGGGCCAGCGCCTGGGCGTCGGGCGACCCGGTGCCGGGCCGGACCGCCCCGTCGGTGCCCTGGCGGGCCGGCTCGCCCCGGACGTGGACCCGGGCGAAGCTGCGCAGCGACAGCGCCACCGGCAGGTCCGGCACCACCGAGTACGCGTCCAGGAAGCGACGCAGCGCGCCGGCGGTCATCGGCTCCAGCTCCTCCAGCGGCCGGGTGACCGGAGGGACCAGCGGGGTGGCCAGGGTCTGCGGGCCGAGGCCCACCCGGACCACGGCGAAGTCCGGGTCGGCCGGCCGGCGCTCCCACACCCGGTGGCTGTCGACGGTCGACCAGAGCCGGGCCGGGTCGGGGTGCCGATAGTGCAGGCCGGCCCGCTGCTGCCCGGCGGTCTGCCGGACCCGGCGGCGCAGCGTGGTGAGGTGCCGCAGGTACTCCCGCCGGGCGGCCATCAGCTCCGACTTCTTCGGGGTGCCGGCGGCGCTGCCCCACGAGGTCACCAGCATCGCCACCGAGGAGAGCCCGAACATCCCGCCGACCACGTAGGAGTACGCCCCACCGCCCCGGCCGAACATCATCGCCATCGCGACCGTCCCGCCCAGCATCGGCAGCACCATCAGCGCCTGCTGCCAGCGGCTGCCGGTGCCGGCGGGGATCTCCGGTGGCGCCTCGACGGGCAGCTCGCCGAGCGGGATCTCCGGCGCCGGTCGCCGGGGCGGTCGCTTGATGACGACAGTGGACACTCGGCCTCCCCCACAGCGCTCGGTAACCCGAGCCTGGCTCATGGTAGGTAAAGTCCTTCCGTCCGCGCAGCCACCGTCCCCCTTCGATATGGAGATGCGCCGATGACATCCGGGCTGGCCCGTGTCACGATCAGCGCCCCCCGGCGCCGGGTCGACGTCGCCCTGCCGGAACAGGTCCCCCTCGGCGAGCTACTGCCCGAGGTGCTCCGGCACGCCGGCGACGGGCTGGCCGACGACGGGGAGCGGCACGGCGGCTGGGTGCTGCGCCGCACCGACGGCGCGGTGCTGCTCACGGCCCAGGCGCTGCTACCCCAGGGGGTCCGCGACGGCGAGGTGCTGCACCTGGTGCCGGCCCGCGCCGAGTGGCCCGAGCTGGAGTACGACGACGTGGTCGAAGCGATCGTCGACGGGGCCCGCCGCCGGGGTGCCGCCTGGTCGCCGGCCGCCACCCGGGCCGCAGCCCTGGCCGGGGCGGCCGTCCCGCTCGCCGTCGGGCTGCTCGCCGTGCTCGCCGCCGGGCCCGGGCACCGGACCGGCTGGCCCGTCACGGTCGCGGTGGCGCTGCTGCTCACCCTCGCCGGCACGGTCGCCTCCCGGGCGTACGGCGACGGCGTCACCGGCGCCACGCTGGGCGGCTACGCCCTGCCGTACGCCGCCGCGGCCGGCGCCCTCGCGGTCAGCTCGGGCGACCCGGTCGGCCCGGTCCCGCCGCTGCGTTGGCTGGGCGCCCCCGAACTGCTGGCCGGCGCGGTGGCGCTGCTGCTGGTGGCGGTGCTCGGCCTGCTCGGGGTGGCCAGCCGGGTCCGCGTCTTCGTGGCCGGCGCGACCGTCGGGGCGGCCGGCGCGCTCGCCGCGCTCGGCGGGCTGGCGCTGCCGGCCGAGGGCGCCGCGGCGGTGCTGGTCTGCGTCCTGGTCTTCGCGTTGGGCGGGCTGCCGCTGCTGGCCATCCGGCTGGGCAAGCTGCCGCTTCCGCCGATCACCCTGCCCGGCGACGGTGGCCCCGGCGCCGAGGCCGCCCGGGACCTGCCCGACCGGGCCCGGGTGCACGCCGCCGTGGCCCGGACCGAGGAGATCCTCACCGGGATGCTGCTCGGGCACGCCGTGCTGGCGGCCGGGGCGGCGGCGGTGCTCGCCGCGACGGGCGGGGTCGCCGGCCGGCTGCTGGCGGCGGTCGCCTCCGCCGTGCTGCTGCTGCGCTCCCGGCTCTTCGTGGCGCTGCGCCACCGGGTGCCCCCGGTGGCCGCCGGGCTGGCCGGGGCCACCCTGCTCGGCGGGGTGCTCGCCGTGGGCGCCGGTCCGGCCGGGGGGCTGTCACTGGCCGTCGGCGGGCTGGTCGTGGCCCTGGTCGCCGTGGCCGCCGGCACCACGTACGCCCGGCGGCCCGTGTCGCCGTACGTCGGTCGGCTGGCCGACCTGACCGACACCGCGCTGGTGGTATCCGTGGTGCCGGTGGCCTGCGCCGTGCTCGACCTGTACGAACGGGCCCGGGGGCTGCTCGGCTGAGCGGCCACCGGGCCCGTCGACGTCGGGTGGGTCAGTGCGCGGGCTCGCCGCGCTCCTCGGCCTCCCGGGCGCGCCGGTACGACGCGTGGATCTCGGCCTCGGCCTCGACCCGGCCGACCCAGGTCGCGCCCTCGACCGACTTGCCGGGCTCCAGGTCCTTGTACACCTCGAAGAAGTGCTGGATCTCCAGCCGGTCGAACTCGCCCAGGTGGTGGATGTCGCGCAGGTGCTCCTGGCGCGGGTCCTCGTAGGGCACGCAGAGGACCTTGTCGTCCCCGCCCTTCTCGTCGGTCATCCGGAACATGCCGATGGTGCGGCAGCGGATCAGGCAGCCGGGAAAGGTCGGCTCGGGGACCAGCACGAGCGCGTCCAGCGGGTCGCCGTCCTCGCCCAGGGTGCCCTCGATGAACCCGTAGTCCGCCGGATACTGCGTGGACGTGAAGAGGGTACGGTCCAGCCTGATCCGGCCGGTCGCGTGGTCCACCTCGTACTTGTTGCGGTGACCCTTGGGGATCTCAACCGTGACGTCGAAATCCATCTCCCACGCTCCTCGTCTGCCCACGCTGGCTAACGGAAACCAGTGGCGCCGCTCTCCGGGCAGAGTGAATACCCACCCGCCCGCTCCGGCCGCCGCATAGTCTTCGGACCGAAGTAGTGTCACCCAAGCTGTTTTCCACGCGGGGAGGAGGGGGTCGTGGGGAGGGAAGATTCACACTACCGCCCGGAGGGGGTCGACGGGCGGAAGGGCGGACATCCGCGCTCCGGGGGCGCGACCGGCCGGGTCCCGGTGCCCGAGGCGCACGTCCCCCGTACCCCCGCGCCGCCCCCTGCCGACGAGGTGGACGCCGACGCCACGGCCCGGCTCACCGGGACCGGGGAGCGGCCCCCGCCGCCCGTGTGGCGACCCCCGGCCCGGCCGTCCGCGGCCGGCCGGTTCCCGGACCCGGACCCGGACCCGGCCTCCCCGGCCGCCGGCCCGGACGCCCCGGCGCCGGCCGCCACGCCGGAACCGGCCGGTGAGCCGCCGGCCGGGCCGCCCCCGGGGTACGACCGGTCGCCGGCCCGCCGCCGACGCCTTCCAGTGGCCGTGCTGGCCGTGGTGCTGCTGCTCGCCCTGGTCGGGGCCGGGCTGGCGGTGGTCCGGCCCGGTCCGGTCGCCGGCTGGCTCGGTGCGGACCGGCCCAACCCGCGGACGACCGCCGAGGCCGCCGAGCCGGAGCCGGTCCCGGTGCTCGCCGGCCCGGACGCCAACGCCCCCGAGCCGACCCCGGACGGGGTACGCGCCGCCCTCGAACCGCTGCTGCGGGCCCCCGAACTGGGCAGCCGGGTCAACGTGTCGGTGGCCGACGTGACGACGGGCCGGTCGCTCTATGCGCGGGGCGGCGACGACGGCACCGTCCCCGCCTCGGTGACCAAGCTGGCCACCGCCGTCACCGTGCTGGAGGCCCGCGGGCCCGACCACCGCATCCCCACCCGGGCGGTGGCCGGCGCGAACCCGGGCGAGGTGGTCCTCGTCGGCGGCGGCGACCCGACCCTCGCGGTCGACGGCGACGGGTTCTATCCCGACGCGGCCCGCCTCGACGACCTGGCCAGGCAGGTCAAGCAGGCGCTCGGCGGCACCGCGCCGACCCGGGTCACCGTCGACTCCTCGCTGTTCCCGGGCCCGGTGTACGGCCCCGGCTGGGACCCGGACATCCCCACCGGTGGGTTCGGCGCGGCGATCAGCGCGCTGATGACCGACGGCGCGCGCCGGGACCCGCGGACCGCGAAGAAGAACTTCGACGCCAGCCACGGCTGGGCGGAGCGGGCCGCACAGCCGGACCTGGCGGCCGGCCGCGCCTTCGCCGGGCTGCTCGGGCTCACCGGGGCCGCCGCCGAGGTGAAGCGGGGTACCGCCCCGGCCGCCGGCGCGGCCCCGTCCGCCGCGGCTCCCGCGCCCGGCGCCGAACTGGGCAAGGTCGAGTCGCTACCGATGATCCGGCTGGTCGACCTGATGATCACCGACAGCGACAACGTGATCGCCGAGGCCATGGCCCGGCAGGTCGCGCTGGCCCGCGACCAGCCGGCGTCCTTCGTGGGCGGGGCGGCGGCGATGGACATCGTGATCGGCGAGTTGGGCCTGTCGGCCGACGAGATCACCCTCTCCGACGGCAGCGGGCTGTCCCGGAGCAACCGGATCAGCCCGTCGCTGCTGACCGACCTCATCGCGCTCGCCGGCAACGGCACCCACCCGGAGTTGGCCGCCATCTTCGGCGGCCTGCCGGTCGCCGCCTGGTCGGGCACCCTCGGCGGGCGGTACCAGGTGCCGGCCACGGAGGCCGGGGCCGGCGTGGTCCGGGCCAAGACCGGCACGCTGACCCGGGTGCACGCCATCGCCGGGCTGGTCACCACCGCCGACGGCCGGCTGCTCACGTTCGCCGTGCTCACCGACCAGGTGCCGCCCGACTCGCTCGACGACACCCGGCGGGCCCTCGACCGGATCACCTCCGCGCTGGCCCGCTGCGGCTGCCGCTGAGCCGACCGGGACCCCTTTTGCGGGGTCATGTCCTGTCCTCGGCGAAAGGTGGGGGTGTTCCGGCGCGGGTACGGTGGGTGCATGGCGCAGTTCGTGGACTGGGATCTGGCCGCCGCGACCGCGGGGGCGTTGAGCAAGTCGGGGCCCCGGGTGTCGTACGCCGAGGCCACCGAGGTGGTCTCCGACCTGCGGCGGCTGACCGACGAGGCGGCCGGGCACGTGGCCGACTACACCGGGCTCCGTTCGCAGGTGGCGCACCCGCCGGTACGGGTGGTGGACCGGCGGGACTGGGCGGCGACCAACATCGCCGGCCTCCGCGAGGTGATCACCCCGCTGGTCGGCCGGCTCGCCGGCGACAAGCAACCCGGCCCGCTCACCGAGGCGATCGGCTCCCGGGTCACCGGGGTCCAGGCCGGCACCGTGCTGGCGTACCTGTCGGGCCGGGTCCTGGGCCAGTACGAGGTCTTCTCCGCCGAGCCCGGCCAGTTGCTGCTGGTCGCGCCGAACATCGTCGAGGTGGAGCGGAAGCTGGAGGCCGACCCGCGTGACTTCCGGCTCTGGGTGTGCCTGCACGAGGTGACCCACCGCACCCAGTTCACGTCGGTGCCCTGGATGCGGGCCTACTTCCTCGGCGAGGTGCAGGCCTTCGTGGACGCCTCGCAGGGCGGCGAGCACCTCGTCGAGCGGCTGCGCCGGGGGGTGGCCACCCTCTCCGACGCGGTCAGGGACCCGGAGAGCCGGGCCAGCGTGCTGGACATCGTGCAGACTCCCGCCCAGCGGGCCGTGCTCGACCGGCTCACCGCGCTGATGACCCTGCTGGAGGGGCACGCCGAGTTCGTGATGGACGGCGTCGGCCCGCAGGTCATCCCCAGCGTCGAGCGGATCCGGGCCGGGTTCAACCGGCGCCGGGAGACGGGCAACCCGCTGGAGAAGGCGATCCGCCGGCTGCTGGGCGTCGACGTCAAGATGCGCCAGTACGCCGAGGGCCGCAAGTTCGTCCACGGCGTCGTCGAGCGGGTCGGCATGGAGGGCTTCAACAAGATCTTCGGCTCCCCGTTGACCCTGCCCCGGCTGGAGGAACTGGGCGACCCGGACGCCTGGGTCGCCCGGGTGCACGGGCCGACCGGCGCCACCCCGACCGTCGGCTGACCGCACGCCGATGGCCGCGCTCGCCCCGCCGGTCGCCGCGATCCGGCTCGCGGTCCGCCGCGCGCTGACCGGGCTGGCCGGGGACGGGCCGGTGCTGGTCGCCTGCTCGGGCGGGGCCGACTCGCTCGCCCTGGCCGCCGCCACGGCGTTCGTCGCGCCCCGGCTCGGCCGGCGGGCCGGGCTCGTCACCGTCGACCACGCCCTCCAGGCCGGCTCCGACCGGCGGGCCGCCGCCGTGGCGGCCTGGGCCGGCGGGGCCGGGCTCGCGCCGGCCGAGGCGGTACGCATCGACGTCGCCGGCCGCCCCGGCGGGCCGGAGGCCGCCGCCCGCCAGGCGCGCTACGAGGCGCTGGCCGAGGCGGCCCGGCGGCACGGGGCGGCGGCGCTGCTCACCGGGCACACCCGCGACGACCAGGCGGAGACGGTGCTGCTCGCGCTGGCCCGGGGCGCCGGCCCCCGTGGGCTGGCCGGGATGCCGCCCCGGCGGGACCTGTCCGGGGTGCCGCTGCTGCGCCCCCTGCTCGACGTGACCCGGGAGCAGACCCGCAAGGCGTGCGCCGCGCTCGGACTGACCCCGTGGGAGGACCCGCACAACACCGACCCCTCGTACGCCCGGGCCCGGGTCCGGGCCGACGTGCTGCCCGCGCTGGTCCGGGCGCTCGGCCCCGCCGTGCTGGACAACCTCGCCCGGACGGCCCGCCTGGTGGCCGCCGACACCGCCGCCCTCGACGAGCTGGCCGCCGCCGCCCTGACCGGCGCGGCGGGGGTGCGGGACCCCGCCGGCGGGCTGGCGGTGCCGGCGCTGGCGGGGCTCGCCCCGGCGGTCCGGACCCGGGTGCTGCACGCCTGGGCGCGGGAGCTTGGCGCGGCACCCGCCGCGCTGTCCCACCGGCACGTCGCCGCGCTGGACGCGCTGGTCACCGACTGGCGGGGACAGTGCGCGACCCACCTGCCCGGCGGCATCCGGGTGGTCCGCCGCGCCGGCCGGCTCACCGCCGCCCCGACCGGCTGACCGGCTCGCCTGGCGGGCTCGCCGGGCTCTCCCGTCAGGGGCCGGGCACCGTCGGCATCGGCCCGTCGCCGGCGCGCATGATCGACTCCAGGTCAGTGACAAGGCGGTCTCGGCAACGGCGGGACGGGCCAGGTCACCGACATCGAGTGGATCGTGCTGGTGCTGGTGCTGGCCGACGGCGAGATCCGGCACCTCTTGGCCACCGCGTCCTCCGGGCCGCCGGCGACGGGGATCAGCCGGTCGTGGCGCGGTCGCGGAAGGTGGCCCGGTAGGCGTGCGGGGTGGTGCCCAGCCGGCGGGTGAAGTGGTGGCGCAGGGCCGCCGCGTCGCCGAAGCCGGCCCGGCCGGCCACGCCCTCCACGCTCAGGCCGGTCTCCTCCAGCAGCCGCCGGGCCAGCAACACCCGCTGGTTGGTCAGCCAGTCGTGCGGCGTGGTGCCGGTCTCGGCGCGGAACCGGCGGGCGAAGGTGCGCGGCGTCATCCCGGCCCGGGCGGCCAGGCCGTCGATGGTGACGGGGCGGTCCAGGTGACCCATCAGCCACGCCAGCACCGGTTCCAGGGTGGGTGCCTCGGGGGCCTTCGGGATGGGGGCCTCGATGTACTGGGACTGGCCGCCGTCGCGGTGCGGCGGGACGACCATCCGACGGGCCAGCCGGGTGGCGATGGCCGAGCCGTGCTCCTGGCGTACCAGGTGGAGGCAGGCGTCGATGCCGGCGGCCGTGCCGGCGCTGGTCAGCAGGTTGCCGTCGGCCACGTAGAGCGAGTTGCACCGGATCCGGGCCCGGGGGTTGCGGCGCTGCAACTCGTCGACGTACCGCCAGTGGGTGGTGCACTCCCGGTCGTCGAGCAGCCCGGCCGCACCGAGCAGGAACGCCCCGGAGCAGACGCTCAGCACGTACGCGCCGCGGGCGTCGGCCCGGCGCAGTGCCGCCAGCACCGCCGGCGGCACGTCCGCGCCACCGCTGTGCGCGGGCACCGCGACCAGATCGGCCTCCTCGACGGGGGCGAGGTCGGCGTGCGGGATCAGGTGGAAGCCGGAGGCGGTACGCACCGGCGCGCCGTCCGCCGAACTGACGGTGAACCGGTAGCCGGGGAAACCGTCGGCGGTCCGGTCGGTGCCGAACACCTCGGCGAGCACCCCCAGCTCGAACGCGGCAACCTGGTCCAGGGCGACGACGGCGACGGAGCGGAGCATGTGACGAGGGTAACCGCACGGGTGGCAGAAAATCGAGGCTCAGTGGCATTCCTGCCACTGTCCGGCCCGGGGAAGACCGCGCAGACTGGTTCCAGTCCGGTGCGCACCGGCGGCGAAAATATCCGAAACCCCGCGAAAGCGAGCGCCGCCATGGGATTCCTGCTGCTTCTGCTCTTCCTGCTCCTCCTCGTCGCCGCCTCGGTCTCCGGCCTCGCCGCCGACAGTCGGGACTCGGCCGACTGGAAGCCCACCGACGAGGGCCGCCGGTGGCGATCCAGTATCTACTGACCCGGTTCGCGCCGGATGCGGAGAAAATCCCGGGCGGGACCGCGTCGAAAGGGGCGGCCCCGCCGACGGAGGGCATCCGGCGTACGGCAGGCTAGGAGTCATGGCTGACGGCTCCTGGTACGACGCCGACATCGACCACGTGATCATTTCCGAGGCGCAGATCCGCGAGAAGACGGCGGAGCTGGCCAAGCAGGTCTCGGCTGACTACGCCGGCGTCGATGGGCTCCTACTCGTCTGCGTGCTCAAGGGCGCGGTCATGTTCATGGCCGACTTCGCCCGCGCGCTGGGCCGGCAGGGTCCGCCCGCCGAACTGGACTTCATGGCCATCTCGTCGTACGGCCAGGGCACCACCTCCTCCGGCGTGGTGCGCATCCTCAAGGACCTGGACCGCGACATCGCCGGACGGCACGTCGTGGTCGTCGAGGACATCGTCGACTCCGGGCTGACCCTCTCCTGGCTGCTGCGCTACCTGGAGTCGCGCTCGGCGGCCAGCGTCGAGGTCGTCGCCCTGTTCCGCAAGCCGGACGCGGTCAAGGTCCCGGTGCCGGTGAAGTACGTCGGGTTCGACATCCCGACCGAGTTCGTCGTCGGCTACGGCCTGGACTTCGGCGAGCGGTACCGCGAGCTGCCCTACGTCGGCGTGCTCAAGCCCGAGGTCTACGCCCGGGCGTGAGCCCGGGCGAGGCCCGCTCGCATCGGCACCTGTCAAGCGGACGTTCAGCGCGCTCTCAGCTGATCGGTCTACGGTAGGGGTCGGTGGTGTGGAGGCTCCTCCACGCCCGGCCCTTCGACCCGCGTGACCGGGCGGTCGGATGACCGGGTGCGGAACTCCCGCCACGCCGGCTGAAACCCGGTTCGCCTTACGCGTAACTGCTGGGCTCGCAAGCTCACATGTCGCGCGCACGGTGTACCGTCGAGTGACCGTGGCGCGGCAGTTGCGCGCCCCGGGGTCGAGGCCGGCCCGCACGGCGGCTCCGGCCGCCGCCTCGGCGGCGACAAGCCATCAGACGGTCAGGACGTCGATCAGGAGGATGCGGGCGCCTCGGCGCTCGACGACAGCATGGAACGTACGCGTTTCTTCCGCCGACCGGTGGTCTGGATCATCCTGGTCATCCTCGGCGCCGTTGTGCTCAGTCAGCTGTTCACCGCTGGTCCCAGCTACCACCGCGTGGACACTTCCGTTGCGCTCGACCAGCTGCACACCGCCAAGATCAAGAAGGCGGTATTCCAGGACAAGGAGCAGACGCTCCAACTCGACCTGGAGAACAAGACCAAGTTCGGTGACACCAGCACCGACCGGATCGAGGCCCAGTTCCCGTACGAGGTGGGCGGCCAGGTCTGGAACGAGGTCCTCGACGCCAAGGCGGCCAACCGGATCACCGGCCCGGCCGACACCAAGGTGTCGTCCGACAGCGTCTGGGTGAGCCTGCTGGTCAACCTGCTTCCCATCGCGCTGCTCGTGCTCCTGCTGCTGTTCTTCATGTCGCAGATGCAGGGCGGCGGCTCCCGGGTGCTCAACTTCGGCAAGTCCAAGGCGAAGATGATCACCAAGGACACCCCGAAGACGACCTTCGCGGACGTCGCGGGCGCCGAGGAGGCCGTCGAGGAACTGCACGAGATCAAGGACTTCCTGCAGAACCCGGCGAAGTACCAGGCCCTGGGTGCCAAGATCCCGAAGGGCGTGCTGCTCTTCGGCCCGCCCGGTACCGGTAAGACGCTGCTCGCCCGCGCCGTCGCCGGCGAGGCCGGGGTGCCGTTCTACTCGATCTCCGGCTCCGACTTCGTCGAGATGTTCGTCGGCGTCGGCGCCAGCCGGGTCCGTGACCTGTTCGAGCAGGCCAAGTCCAACGCCCCGGCGATCGTCTTCGTCGACGAGATCGACGCCGTCGGCCGGCACCGTGGCGCCGGCATGGGCGGCGGCCACGACGAGCGCGAGCAGACCCTCAACCAGCTCCTCGTCGAGATGGACGGCTTCGACACCAAGGGCGGGGTCATCCTGATCGCCGCCACCAACCGGCCGGACATCCTCGACCCGGCGCTGCTGCGCCCGGGCCGGTTCGACCGGCAGATCCCGGTGGACGCCCCCGACATGGAGGGCCGCAAGGCCATCCTCCGGGTGCACGCCAAGGGCAAGCCGTTCGCCCCCGACGTCGACCTCGACGCGGTGGCCCGGCGGACCCCCGGCTTCAGCGGCGCCGACCTGGCCAACGTGATCAACGAGTCCGCGCTGCTCACCGCCCGCAAGGACCAGCGGGCGATCAGCAACGACTCCCTGGAGGAGTCGATCGACCGGGTGATCGCCGGTCCGCAGCGTCGGACCCGGGTGATGGGCGACCAGGAGAAGAAGATCACCGCGTACCACGAGGCCGGGCACGCGCTGGTCGCCTGGGCGCTGCCGCACGCCGCGCCGGTGCACAAGGTGACGATCCTGTCCCGTGGCCGCTCGCTGGGCCACACCCTGGTGCTGCCCACCGAGGACAAGTACACCCAGACCCGCGCCGAGATGGTCGACACCCTGGCGTACGCGCTGGGCGGCCGGGCCGCCGAGGAACTGGTGTTCCACGAGCCGACCACCGGCGCCGGCAACGACATCGAGAAGGCCACCGGGCTGGCCCGCGCGATGATCACCCAGTACGGCATGAGCTCCAAGCTCGGTGCGATCAAGTACGGCACCAGCGGGGATGAGCCGTTCCTCGGCCGCAACATGGGCCACGAGCGGGACTACTCCGACACGGTGGCCGCCGAGATCGACAGCGAGATGCGGGCGCTGATCGAGTTGGCCCACGACGAGGCCTGGGAGATCCTGGTGGAGTACCGGGACGTCCTGGACAGCATCGTGCTCGAACTGATCGAGAAGGAGACCCTCTCCACGGCCGACATGGCCCGGATCGCTGGCCGGGTGGTGAAGCGTCCGCCGATGGCCCCGTACAACGGCTTCGGCAAGCGCCAGCCCTCCACCGAGCCCCCGGTGCTCACCCCGACCGAGAAGGACGCGCTCAAGGCGCAGGCCCAGGCCGACGGCGCGGCTGTCAGCGGCGGCACGCCCAGCTCGAACAACTCGGACGGTACGCACTGAGCACCGACCCGAAGATCGGTCCCGAGGTCCCCACCCAGGGAGCCTCGTCGACCGAGCCCGACACCGACGGGCTGGACTACCTCGCCGCGCGCCTGGTCAACGGCAAGTTGACCGGGCGCCCGGTCGAGGAGGCCGTCGACCTGGCCCGGATCGAGAAGGCGGTCCGCGAGATCCTGATCGCGGTAGGGGAGGACCCCGACCGCGACGGTCTGGTCAAGACCCCGGCCCGGGTCGCCCGCGCGTACGCCGAGCTCTTCGCCGGCCTGCGGGTCGACCCGGCGCAGGTGCTCAGCACCACCTTCGAGGCAAACCACGAGGAGTTGGTGCTCGTCCGGGACATCGACATGATGAGCCTGTGCGAGCATCACCTGCTCCCGTTCCGCGGCAGCGCCCACATCGGCTACATCCCCGGGCCGGACGGCCGGATCACCGGGCTGTCCAAGCTGGCCCGGCTGGTCGAGGTCTTCGCCCGCCGGCCCCAGGTGCAGGAGCGGCTCACCTCGCAGATCGCCGACCTGCTGATGAGCAGGCTGGCCCCGCGCGGCGTCGTGGTGGTGCTCGAATGCGAGCACATGTGCATGGCGATGCGCGGCATCCAGAAGTCCGGGGCGAAGACGATCACCTCGGCGGTGCGTGGCACGCTCCAGCACGACGCGAAGTCCCGGGCCGAGGCGATGGCGCTGATCATCCCCCGCTGACCGCGGGATTCCCCAGGCGGACGACGCCGGGTCGGGCCGCACCCGACCCGGCGTCGCCGTCTCCGCCGAGGCTTCCGGGAGTGCCGATCCGTCGATCCGCCGGAGTGCCGGGGCGCCGGACGGATCAGCCGGCCAGCATCGCCAGCACGAGCCCCGCCGTGGTCGACACCGCCGGGACGAGGCAGACCAGGGCGCCCCACCGGGGGGTCCGGTCCAACCGGCCACCGGTCGCCGGATCCGGTGCCGCCCCGCCGAACAGCCGGCCGACAGCGAGCCAGCCGGCGACGAAGGCCGCCGCCGGCATCGGCACCCCGCAGACCAGCGCGACCAGGCTCGCCGGGCCGGTGCCGGCGGCCAGGAAGAGCACCACCTGGAACAGCGGTACGACCAGCGCCAACGGCCCGTACACCAGCAGGTTGCGGACCCGCGGCGGCCAGGCCGCCGGGCGGAGCGGGCCGCGCGCGGCCAGCACGCCGTCCGCCGCGTCCGCCCAGCCCCGGGCCGCCCGCAGCGCCGTCAGCACCGCCGACGGCCCACCCGCCATGCCCCGGGCCGCCTCCGTCAGCTCGGGCGGCGACGGCATCAGCACCATCGGGGGTACGCCCAGTTCCCGTAGCCGGGATCGCTGCGGTGCGAGCCGCTCGCGTACCGTGGTCAGTTCCTCCCGGGCGGCCCGGACCGCGCGGGCCTGCTCCGTCGCGGCGGTCGCCGCGTCCCGGCGCACCCCGTCGAGCTGCCGGGCCGCGGCGACGTACTCCGTCCAGGCGGTCGTGGCGTCGGCGGGCCGGGGCGGCGCGGGATCGGCACCGGACCGCTGCCTGACCGGTGCGGCAATTGCCGCACCGGCGATGCTGGTCGGCTCCAGGCTCATGCGCCCTCCCCGGTCCCCGCCGCGACGTCGGCCCTGTTGCCGGCCCCGGCCCCGCTTCCGGCTTCGTTCGCGGTGTCGGTCCCGCCTCCGGCCTTGGCCGCGGCGTCGGCCCCGCTTCCGGCCTTGGCCGCGGCGTTGGCCCCGTTTTCGGAGTCGGTCCTGTTCGCCCCAGGGCCGGTCCCGGTTCCGGGAGCGGCCTCCGCCGAGGGCTCGGCGAACGGCACCAGGAGGATGCCCCGCTCCTCCGGGCCGTCCCAGAGCACGGCCCGGTCCCTGCGGGGACGCCACTGCACCGGACGGCCGAACACCGCCGCGAGCTGGGTCCCCGGCACACCCACCGCCACGACGGCAGCGAGCTTGTCGAGCTCGTCCTCGGCCTGGACGACCGCCGTGAACGGCGGCACCGTGCGCCACCAGCCGAGCAGATGTCGGCCGAGCGGTGGGCCCTCCCGCAGCAGGGTCCGCAGCCGGTCCGGCGGCAACTCCTCCGGGGCGGGTCCGTCGAGACCGAAGACCACCAGGTAGCCAGGCTCGTCGACGTCCAGCGCGGCGAGCAGGCCCGGCAGTCCGACCCGGTCCACCCGGTGCTGGCCGGCGAGGTCGGTGGCGAGCGCATCGGCCACCCGGGCCGGATCGGCGCCGAGCGTGGCCACGATGAACCGTCCCGTGCCGGGCTGGTGGTGCGCGGCGACGCTGCGGGCCGCGGTCGCGAGCAGCGCGGCGGCCTCCGCCCCCGGGCCCAGGACGGCGATGTTGCGGCCGGCGGCCGGGCCGATCGGTACCGCCACCGTCGACCGGGACAGATCCACCGCACGGCCGAGCAGGGCGGCCGGGCCGCGGGCCCGGCCCGCGAAGGCGGCCCGGTAGCGGGGGTCGTTGCGCAGCAGCGGACGCGCCCAGCCGGCGAAGACGACCGGGGGCGCGGACCGCTCCGCCCGGCCCTCCCAGAGCCGGTGCCGCAGCTCCGCGATGCTCTCCGGAACCCCGTGCGGATCGGGGAACCGGACCATCCGCTCGTGCCCCCGGGTCGCGCCCCGGGGCCCGCCGAGCCCGCCCGCCGTGTTCACCACCGCGCTGCCCACCGGCAGGCCGGCGGCCGCGTCGTTGCTCGGCTCCAGCACCGGGCCGCCGCCGGCCAGCGCCACCCGCACCGGGAACTGCCCGAGCATCGAGTCGCGGGTCGTCGGCCCACCGGCGATCCCGAGGTCGCCCTCCCCGGCCAGGACCAGGTGGACGCCGTACGCCCGGCCCGTTCGTGCCAGGGTGTCCAACCGGGCCGCCGCCTCGGCGGCCAGCCGGTCCCGGTCGGCGAGGAGCAGCGGGAGATTGTCGATCACGCACACCACCCGGGGCAGGGACTGGTGCTCCCGCAGGGCGGTGAACCGCTGCCCGCCGGCACGCTGCCCGGCCTCCTCCCGGCGTCGGGCCTCGGCGGCCAGCTCGCCGAGGAGATCCAGGACGTACTCCCGGTCGGCGGCCATCCCCGCCGTACGGACCTGGGGCACCCAGGACCGGTCCCGCTCGGTCTGGAGGAACTCCGCGAACGACTCACCGTCGCCGAGGTCCGCCAGGTGCAGGACCAGCTCGTCCGGGCCGTACCGGGCGGAGAGACCGAGCAGCACGTTGGTGAGGAAGGCGGCCCGGCCTGCGGCGGATCGACCGCTGACCAGCCAGTGGGGCGTCAGCTCGGTGAAGCCGACAGTGACCGGCCGGCCGCCGGCGTCCCCGACCGTGGTGGCGATCCCGTCCGCCGAGCTGGCCGCCCACAGTGGCTCGTCCGGGTCGGGCAGCAGGTCGGCCAGGCTGAGCCGGGAGCCGGCCTCCACCTCCTCGGCGAGCCGCCGGCAGACGTCATCGACCAGTTCCGGGGGCGGATCGTCGTCGACGAAGACGGGCGAGTTGAGCCCCCCGGGCGGCTCCGCGCCCGGCCCGGCGAACGAGGTGCTGGGCGGGTCGCCCAACAGCGCGTACGCGTTGCGCACGGACAGCGGGGTGGCCTGCGGCAGGGGGGCGCGGGTCGCGTACGGGCCGGCCGGGGGCCAGCCCGCCACCACGAGGTGCAGCCCGGCGGCAGGGCCCTGCTCGGCCAGCGCCTCGATTCGGCCGAGGTCCGTCGGCCCGGTCAGCTCGGGTAGCGCGGCGACGACCAGCAGCAGCGTGCGGTCGTGGTGGCGGGGTCGGCCGGTGCCCGGAGCCACCCACTGTTCCGCCTCGGTGAGCACCGCCCGCAGCCCGGCGACGTCCACCGCCGGCGGAGGCAGTAGCCCGGCGTCCGCGAGCGCCGCGAACGGCGCGAACGTGCCCGGGGGCGCTGCGGCCGGTCCGGCGCCGCCGTCCGCGCCGGTGCGCAGCGCGTCGCTGGTGCGGGTGTCGACGGTACGGAGCGCATCGCCGGTGCGGGTGTCGGCGGCACGGAGCGCGTCGCCGGCACGGGGCGCATCGGCGGTGGGGACCGCGTCGACCGCGCGGACCAGCAGGCAGCCGGCCGGCGTCGCGGCGAGCAGCCGCAGCAGGACCGCCCGGAGCAGCCCGGCCACCCGCGGGTCACGGGCGTCGGTGTCGATCGCCAGGTGTCCGGTGCCGAGCAGCGGCACCAGCGCGGGGAAGCGTGCGTCCTCCAGCGGGGCGGCGGCACCGACCCGGACGAACGCCGGTGGCGCCTCGCCCGAGGGCGTCTCCGCGGCGACCGCCTCCAGTGGTGCCCCCGCCCAGCCGGGCGCCAGCAGGGCCGCCGCGCTGCGGAGTCGGTCCGCCAGCTCGTACTGCCGGCGCTGGTCGGCCGGCGCGGGCCGGGTCTCGTCCAGGACGCCGGCCGCCGCAGCGGCCGTCGCCTCCGCCCTCCGGTACAGGGCAGCGGCGCGGTTGGTGCGTGTCCTCGGACCGACCACCGCGTCCACCCCTCTTCCCGAGGCTGGCAACCCCTCCCCGCGCAGTGACCGTATCCCAGGTCCGCGCCCTCCTCCGGGATGCGCCCCGGCGGTGCGTCCACGTGCCAGGTGATTACCGGCACGGCACTTCCCGGTGATGCGGGACGGTTCCTCGCCCGAGGGCTGACCGGTCCCTCATCCCGGGCGCGGCCACGCCCCCGTGCCCCGGCAATCGGGCGCAGCGGACCGGGTCGGTCGTGTCCCGGTCACGATCGGTGGCATCCGGGGCATTGGGTACGAGGCGTCCAGCCGATAGCCTCAAGGGGTGGAATCAGTGCAGCCCTCCGCCGGTTCCCAGGTCTCCCGCGTACCGGCGCAGCGGACCCCGCCGGAGCAACTGGCACCCCCGTCCGGGATGCCGGCGCCGGCCCGCCCGCCGCGTCGGTTGCGCACCATCCTCACCGTGGTCGCCGGAGTGGTCGGCCTGCTCCTGCTCGGTGGCGTGGCGACCGCCTTCGTCCTGTACCAACGTGCCACCACCCCGGACCGCAGCGCACCCGACGTCGTGGTCGACAACTACCTACGCGCATTCCTGGTGGACCGTAACGACGTCAGGGCCGAACAGTTCACATGTTCCGCCAACCCTCCCCAACTGAACGGGCTACGCGCACTACGCGATGACCTTGCCGCGCGAGAAAAGCGCTTCGCCACGACGATCTCGGTGAGCTGGGGCAGACTGGACGTCCAGAACCAAGGCGATACGGCTCAGGTGAGCGTTGATCTGATCATGTCTGCCCACGTGGACGGAATCTCACAAAGCGATCGCCAGCCGTGGCAGTTCGGTGTCAGGCGTGACGATGAAGGCTGGAAGGTGTGTGACGGGGCTTTCTCTGGCTGAGTTCATTACTCGACCCAGAGCAGGTGGACTGGGACCTCCAGGGTTGTCGGGGCCTGCCCCCGCCAGGCCCAGCGGTACCATTCCAACTCGGGAGTGACCCGAACGCAGATGTCCCCGTCCGTGCCCGAGTAGGTCTCGGTCACCGCACGTAGGTCCCGTTGCTCGCCGGTGTCCGTGGCGTGCACGATCCGGCGTCCGGCGACGGCGCCAGCCTCGAACACAGGGGTCGGGGCACGGTGGGTCGGCGCGTCCAGGGACACCAGGTGGGCGTCGGATCCCTGAGACGCTCCGCCGCCCTGCCGGGTCCCGACGGTCTCCACCCAGACCCGCTCGACCGGCACGAGTGGGGCGAACACCTCGACCTGCTCGGACTCGGCGCGGTACCACTCCTGCTCCGAAATGACCGGTACGTATGTGCGGCTGTTCTGTACCACCCGCTCGTCGGCGCGCAGGTCGCCGCGCCAACCGAGGCCCGGTAGTCCGATCAGGACCCGCCGGCCGCGCAGGTCGACCCGGGTGGTCGCGGGCACGATCTCGATCGGACGGGGGGGCAGCGGAGCCCAGTCGGGCTGGTCGGCGAAGGGGTCGGGGAAAGGCCCGGTCATGTGTCCCGGGGCCTCACGCCTTGCCGTTCAACGGCGCGCCCCGGTCCCGCATGAACGGCACCGGGTTGACGGCACCACGGCTGGAACGGTCCCCGTCGAGGTGCACCTCGAAGTGCAGGTGTGGCCCGGAGGAGTTGCCGCTGGTGCCGACCTCTCCGATCACCTCGCCGGCCTTCACGAGTTGACCGGGCACGACCCGGGGCTTGACGATCATGTGGCAGTACCGGGTGATGTAGCCGCCGGCGTGCAGCACGTCGACGAACCAGCCGCATCCACCCTTGCCTGGCCAACCGTCCACGTCGCAGCTCCGCCGGCCGCCGTGGTCGGGGTCGCAGTGGGCTATCAGGACCCGACCCGTGGCGGCGACACGGATCAGGGTGTGCTTCGGCGCGGCGATGTCCACACCGTTGTGACTGGGGCGACTCGCGGTCCGGAACCCGGACCCGACTCCACCGGGGATCGGCGCGGTCCAGCCCGAGGCGGCGATCTGGCCCCGCGTGGCCGCGTTGCAGATGCTCTTCTCTGCCACCCGCACCGTGCGGGCCGCGCCTCCGGCGAGCGCGTCCACGATCTTGCTGGCCAGTTCCTCGTGCTTGGCGTAGGCGTCGGGGAAGGCGCTGACCTGTACCCGCTGGGCGGCCCGGGTGAGCGCCATCTGCTCCCAGCCCGGGACCTTGACCAGCTTCTCGTAGAACTTCCGCGACGAGTAGGCCGGGTCCTGCAACTGCTGGGGGGAGCCCCAGCCCTGGCTGGGGCGTTGCTGGAAGAGGCCCACCGAATCGTGGTCGTTGCGGCTGCCGAGGTGCGGAAGGTTGCGCAGACCGGACTCCTGCATGGCGGTGGCGACCGCCACGACCCAACCGCGGGGCGAGACCTTCATGTCGGAGCCGACCTTGATGATGACCGCGGCATTGCGGATCTGGCTGTCGCCGTACTGGGCGAACCGCGGCATCTTCCCGGATACGTTGACCTGGTGCGTCCGTCCGCACCCGGACCGGGTCTCGGGCGAGGAATCGTCCCCACTCCCGCTCAGCTCGGTAAGGAAGAACGCCGCCGAGCCGCCGGTGCAGCAGAGCAGCGTGAGGGCTGCGGTCAGCGCGGCGGCCAGGGCGCCGACGCGCAGCTGCCGGCGGCGCGGGGTTCCGCCTTCGATGTGATCGCTCATGTCCGCTCCCAGTCCACGGCGTCGACCAGCCACTGCCCGTCCGGGGCCACGAGTTCCAGCCGCAGCCGCCCCGTGTCGAGTGGCACCAGCACTTCGACGAAGCTCTCCGTCCGGGGCCGGAGGCTCGACTCCCCGGTCGTTCGTTCCGCCGGGACCCCCGCCGGGTCGGCCCCGGCGAGTTCCTCGGTCAGTTCCGGCGTGGAGAGCGGGCGCAGGGCGGCATGCCAATCGTCGGCGCCGCCGCCGCGACCACCGAGCCAGGCGGCGGTGAACCTGTCCGCGATCTGCTCAGGCGTTGGTGTTCCGGGACGGGTCACCGGTGACGGGTGCGTGGTGCTCCCGACCACGCCGTCGTCACCGGCGGTCGGGTCGACGGTGGTGATGGGCTCACTCGGTCGGTTGCTCAGCCCCGTCGTCGGGCCGGCTGAACCGGAGAACAGCTGGGCGGCTCCGAGCACGCCGACCACGAGGACGCCGATGGCCAACGCGATGCCCAGCCGGGACCGCAGCGCCCTCGTGAACAGAAACTCGATCGCCCGTCGCACCACCCTCACCGCGCCTCGGTGCGGATCCGCGGCGCGGTGGGCCGCGGTGTCGCCGGCTCGGTGGCACCGGGACGGTAGATGACGAAGGACGGGTTCTCCTCGGGGACGTCCGGCTCGGTCCAGGTCGCCGGCTGGCTCCTCCGAGGCCGGGGCGCGGCGGGACGCGCGGTGCCCCGCTGCTCGGGCGAGGTGGCCTCGTCAGGGTGATCGCGGCCGTCCGGTCGCTGCGGCTCGGTGGCCTTGCCGATGCCGATGCTGGTGCCAGTGGCGACCGTGGCCTGGCTCGGGTCCTCGTGCCGGGCCTCCGGCCGGAGGGTGCTTGGCTGCAGCCCCACGCCTCGGCGGCGCGCCAGGGCCGGCTCGGTAGTGCCACCCGGCTCCGCCACGTCCAGTCGAGCAGCGGTACGCATGTCCCGGAAGAACCGCCGGTGCCAGGAGCCGGCCGAGCTGACCGCCTCGCTGCTGTCCTTGCCACCGAGCTGGGTGATCCGCCGGTACGGGCGCAGCAACAGCCAGCCGACCACCCCGCAGAGCCAGACCAGTACCACCTGAAGCCAGCCGGGCAGGGTGGCGGTGCTCATGATCAGGTCCACGGCGAAGAGGTAGATGGCGGCCCCGGTGCCGAAGATGGCGATGTTGAACACCGCGGCGACGACGGCGTTGGCCAGCCGCCGCAGCCCGGCGCTGGCCGGACGCATCAGGCCGACGGTGCCCAGGATCGGGGCTGCGATCACCGCCCATCGGAAGATGAGGAAGCCCAGCAGGACCAGCAGCGAGGCGGTGAGGTCGAACATCGCGAAGAGCAGCGCGGCGAGCACGGCGATGAAGCCGGAACCGACCCGGTCCATGTCCCGGACGCCTTGGAGGTACTCGTACGCCTCCGGGTCCTCGTCCCTGATCTGCTGCGCGACCCGCGCCCACTGCTGCTGCTTGGCGTCGATGGTCGCCTCACGCGTCTTCGGGTTTGCCCGGAGCTTCTCCGCCTCCTCCCAGGAGATCGACTTCGCGTCGTAGAGCGCCGGGCCGTACTTCTTGGCCGTCTCGCTGTCAGCCGAGCCGAGCACACCGCGCAGCCAGTTCCGGTAGAGCATCGATTCGGTGGCGGTGTCGCTGGCCCGGACCGCAGGGGGGCGCTTGTCGATGCAGGCATCAGGATTCGGCAGAGCGCATTTGTCCGCAGGAATGTCTCTGGTCGCAGGTCCGACCGCGTCGTGGACGACGCCGAGGGTGGTGACGAGTGTGCCGTCGGCGATGTTCGCCGACTTGACCGGCCAGGCGGCCAGAGCCGTCACCGCCACCATCACCAGCAGGGCCCAGCCCGCGGTGGTCATGGCGTTGCTCATGTCCGACTGGCGGGAACGCCAGAGCAGGTAGAGGCCCACCACGCACAGCGTGACGATGCCGAAGACGCTGAACACCTTCTGGTAGACGGCCTTGGTGGCCTGCTCGACCAGCGGGTCGGCCCAACCCCACATCGACCGTGGGTCCCAGGCCCGCTCCCGCAGCGCGTTCGAGCCCCCGATGATGGCGGTGGCGATCATGAACTCGCCGTTCGCCACCGTGGTGGTGAACTTGTAGTCCGGGTGGATGACCGAGGACGCGCAGCCGCCCGGGATGTCGTACGTCGGGTAGCTGTACCCCGCGTACCCGTAGTCGCTGTAGAGGCCCTTGGGGCCGGGCAGCTTGGCGGAGTCCGGACGGGCGGCGAACCAGCCGGCGAGCCCGGAGTCGGGCGCTGCGGGGACCGGGGCGTTGCGGCACTTGACCTGGTCCTTGCTGACCTCGGTCAGCTTGCCGACGCAGGCGCGGAAGTTGGCCTGCCACTCCTGGGTGGTGCACAGATCCGCCCGGGCCTGGGCCGTCGGCGGGGCGGCGTACGCCGGGCCGCCACCCACCACCGGCCAGGCGACGGTGGCCCCGGCGAGTACGCCGAGCGCGAGCAGGAACGCCGCTATCCGGGCCCGCACCCTCGCCATGTCACGCCTCCAGGTCCGGGAGATTGGTCGGCAGCTGCCCGGCTGCCGCGGCGACCGCGGCGGGGGTGGTGTCCAGGTGGTCCAGCAGCCCGTCGACGTACGACACGTCCACCCGGACCTTCTGCACCCGCCCGTCGACGTCGCGCATGACGAACTCGCGGAAGCCGAGCCGGGCGGCCGAGGTGGCGTCCGCGGTCGACAGCGAGGCCAGTGTCGCCTCGTACCCGTCGTTGACCGGGACGCGGAGCAGCCGCAGCGCCTCGGAGGCGATCTCGGTGTCCTCGGCGATCCGGCCGACGAAGACGGTGGAGACCAGGTTCTGCACGTCGAGGCCGAGGATGTCCCGAGGGTTCTGCGAGGCGACCAGGGCGGAGAGGTTCCACTTGCGGGAGTCGCGGGCGAGTCGGACCAGGAAGGACCGGCCGGAGCGCCAACCCTCCATGAAGTGCGCCTCGTCTAGGCCGACCAGCTTCCGGGACGACATCGAACCGCCGTAGCAGCGGCGCACCGCCAGTCGGTGGGCGGTGTGCAGCATGGGCAGCGCGAGGGCCTCCTCGGCAGACCAGTACTCCCGTTCGATCTTGAGGTCGGGGAGCCGCAGCCCGGCCATGGTGATCACGGTGAGGGCCGCGTCGGCGCCGAGCAGCCCCTCCGGCGGGCGGCCGAAGAAGAGCATGGCCAGCGGCATCTCGGCCGTGTCCAGCAGCAGGTTGGCCAGTTCCTTGCCGGCGTCGTCGTCGAGCTGACCCAGGCAGGCGACCACGTCGTCCAGGGTGGACGTCTCCTCGGCCGGCACCTGGCGCACGGCGTGCCGGAACAGGGTGGCGGTGGAGGCCTCCCGGGCCACCTGCGGCGGCACCAGCATCATGCAGATGTCCTGCACCAGCATGCGCCGCTCGGCGCGGGCGTTGGAGATCGCGATCTCGAACTCCCGGTCGCCGGTCGCGCCGGCGGTGAACTCGCTGCGCAGCGGCGTCGGGATGAGCGCGTACGGTGCCAGCGTCCCCTGCTCGGAACCGGTGAGGTTGAGCACCCGCGAGTACGGCCGCAGCTCCGGCATGTTGCACAGTCGGGCCAGCGGCCCGGACGGGTCGAGCAGGGTCACCTGCACCCCGCGCCGGGCGGCGAGGTAGCCCAGCGCACCGAGCAGGGTCGACTTGCCACCCCCCGGCTCGGCGACGAAGACCGCGAGCCCGGAGCGTTCCCGCACCTCCATCGGGAAGTGCAGGTCGAGGAAGACCGGCCGGCGGCAGGTGCCGGCGGTCCGCCCGATCAGGTCGCCCCGCCGGTCGCCCACCGTCGAGGCGGCCTGTGGCAGCGCGGCGGCCAGCAGGTTGACCGGCATCCGGCGGACGTAGCCGGTGTTGGCAATGGGCTCGCCGGGGATGAACTCCCGGGCCAGCCAGTCCTGGTTCTTCGGGTGTTGCAGGGAGACGCGCAGCTCCCGGGAGTAGAGCTGGATCAGCCGGCGGGCCCGCTCCAGGCACTCCTCCCGGGTCCGCCCGCCGACGGCGATCCGGTGCCAGCCGTGCGCCCGGGCCGAGTCGACCGGCAGTCCGGTGGTCATCTCGTCGCCGATCACCAGCGCCCGCTTGGCCAGCCGCTCCAGCTCGGGCGGGGCGTCGATGCCGTGCTCGGCGTAGTCGAGTTGCTGGGAGCGGATCATCCGCAGCCGGTGCTCGAGGTTGCGGAACGAGTCACCGGAGCCGAGGATGTCGACCCGGGTGGAGATCTCCATCGGCCAGGGCAGCCGCTCGTGGAAGTGCAGCCAGGGCTCGTGCCGCTCGGGGATCTCCAGCGGCTCCATCCGGCCGACCGCCAGCACGGCCACGTGCCGCTCCTCGCCGGTCATCCGGTTGACCAGCTTCACCGTCGACCCGTACGGCGTGCGGTACCGCTCGACCTGCTCGGTGAGGGCGAGCAGGTCTCCGCGCTCCCACCGGCCGTTGGTGATCGGGGAGAGGGTGCCGGGCGGGGCCATGCACAGCGCGACCGAGCGGTAGAGCAGCCACTCCAGCTCCTGCGCGGTCACCCGCCGCCCGCGCATGCCGAACGCGCCCAGCACCTCGTCGAACTGTTCGACGGTGCGGCCGAGCTTGCGGCGCTCGCCCTCGGCGACGCCCCGGCCGAACGTGCGCAGCAGCCGCTCGGTGAGCGAGTCGCCGAGCGAGCGCCGGGCGAAGGTGACGCCGAGGTACGTCTGCCCCTCGGCGTGGTTGACCGAGAGCAGGTGCCGCTGGGCCGCCACCAGGTGGTCGCCCCAGCCGGCGGTGCCCGGCACGTCGGGCAGCGGGGCCGAGGTGTGCGCGTCGATGGTGCGGGCCCACTCGTCGGCCGGGAAGGGCCGGGTGGTGCGGCGCAGGTGCAGCCGGAAGCCGGCGAGCCCGGCGTACTGCTCGGAGATCGCGGCGAGCAGCGCCTCCCGCTCGGCGTCCGGCCGGAACGCCCACCGCACCTCGGGCAGCCAGTACCAGGCGGTGACGGTGTTGGGGGTGAAGGTCAGGTGGCCGGCGATCTCGGTGATGGCCAGCTCGACCGACGGGTCCCGGTCCCCGAACTTGATCTTCGGTGGCCGGACCGGCTTGGCCTGCTTGGCCGGTTTCGCGGCCTTCCCGGCCTTCTCGGGCCGGGCCGGCTTGCCGCGCCGGTCGACCGCGCGCTGGCGGGGCGGCACGGCCTCCCGGTCGGCCGGTGCCGGCTCGGGCCCGCGGCGGGTCGCCCGCTCCGGTTCCCGGTGCGGCTCGGCCCGGTGTGGTTCGGGGACCCGGTGCGGGGGCCGCTCGGGCTCCCGGGGGGCGGGCGGCGCGACGTCGCGCCAGCCGTACGTCTCGTCGTCGGGGTCGGCGACCCGGGCGGCCGGGGGCGGCGGCAGGTCGGGCTCTGCGGCGGGACGGACCGCCGGGAGCCGGTCCACCGGCTGCTGGGGGACCCGGGCCCGGTTCTGCGGGGCCGGGGCCGGTGCGGGGGCGCGCTCGACGGGCGAGGGAGACCGCTCGACGGGGGCCGGCTGCACCTCCGGGCGGGCGGGCGGCGGCCCGGCGACCGGCTGTTGGTGGGGGATCGCGGGGAGGTCCCGGCCGGTCGGTCGGGCCGGCGCGGGCAGCGCGGGCCGGGCCGATCCCGAGAGTGCGCCGCCGAACAGGTCGAGGAACGGCGAGTCGATGTCGGCGTTGTCGGCGACCATCGGCGCGGGCGGCTCCGGCGCGACCGGGCGCCCCGGGGCGGGACGCGGCGCCTGGAAGACCCCGACCCGGCCGTGACCGGGCGTGGTGGCGAGCGCCGGGTCGAGGGCGACCTCGTCCAGCTCCTCGTCCAACGGGTAGTTGAACGAGCGCGCACGGTTACCGTGTGGAGCGGTGTGACGTCCTGCCGGGGAACCCGGCGTGGAAGGGTGGCTCATGCCACCGCCTCACCCGCGTGCTGCGACCGCCCGATCGGCGTACGCCCGGTCATGCCAGTTCCTCCCGGATCCTGATCCGGCTCGCCACCATGCGCGGGTCGCGCTGCTCGACGGCCGGTTCCCGGGTACGTCGCCAGTCGGTCAGCGCGGTGCGGATCACCATGCGCGCGGGCCGGTCGGGGTCGACGTACCGGAAGATGAACGAGGTGCTCACGATGGCGAGGGCGATCTCCCAGGCCGGGAAGAGTTCGACCCGCAGCGTGAACAGCCAGTGGATGAACATGTAGAGGGGTACGAGCAGCATGAACAGGCCGTACTGGGCGTACGGCAGGTGGACGGGCAGGGTGTAGCCGGGCGGCCCGAGGTAGACCAGGCGGGCCCGGTAGATGTCGTCGTCGGTGCGCAGCCGCATCTGCCCGCGCCTATTCGAAGATCAGGTCGATCAGGTAGTCACCGACGAAGAAGAGTGTTGCCGCCCCGGCGATGAAGGCCAGCCCGACGATCGCGATGGCGGAACTGGTCAGCACCTTGGAGATCTCGCCGCGGCTGGCCCGGCCGATGAAGATGACGCCGAGCACGGCCAGCAGGATCGGAGCGATCTTGCTGGCGAAGAAGGTGACGATGTTGTTGGTGTCGATGCCCTTGGGCGCCGGCTCGGCGAGTGGAGTCGACGCCAGGGTGTGGAGCACGTGGCTGACGGCGGACGACGTCGTCTCCATGAGCTCGGTGGCGATCACTGGAACCTCCCCATGTCGCGGCCGGCGGAGCCGCGGCGGTGCAGTAGGCAAGCCTGGCGGGATGGTGCTCACTCGGCGCAGCGTCGGCGACCCTGCGTCCTTTGCCCACCACGGAGGGTGGTGAGCTTTGGGGGGATTTTTCCCGCTTTGGCCCTCCCTCCAGGCTTCGCCGTCTCGCTGCTGGGCAATTCCAAAGGGTACGGGCCGCCCCCCTTTGCGACAAGCCGCGAAGAGTCGACCCGGAACGACCCGGACGCCCGATCGTACACCTGTTCCAATCCGCTCGTCAGGGGCGGTGCCGGCGCGGTCGACCGGGCCGCCGGGGGCCGCCGGAGCGACCGGTACCGTGCAGTCGTGACCGATCTGGTGCGGGCGCAGGTCCCGGTGGTGATGGGCGTCCTCAACGTCACGCCCGACTCCTTCTCCGACGGCGGCCGATACGCCGATCTCGACGCCGCCGTCGCACACGGTGTGCGACTCGCGGCGGACGGTGCGCACCTGGTGGACGTCGGGGGCGAGTCGACCCGCCCCGGTGCCGATCGGGTGGACGCCGGGACCGAGGCGGCCCGGGTGGTGCCGGTGATCCGACAGCTCGCCGTCGCCGGCGTCCCGGTCAGCATCGACACCAGCCGGGCCCGGGTCGCCGAGGCGGCGCTCTCGGCGGGGGCCCTGGTGGTCAACGACGTCTCCGGCGGCCTGGCCGACCCCGACATGGCGCGGGTGGTCCGCGACGCCGGCTGTCCCTGGGTGCTGATGCACTGGCGGGGGCACTCCCGGGGGATGCGCGACCTGGCCCACTACACCGACGTGGTGACCGACGTCCGGACCGAGCTGGCCCAGCGGGTCGACGCGGCGCTGGCCGCCGGGGTGGCGGCCGACCGGATCGTCGTCGACCCGGGCCTCGGTTTCGCCAAGACCGCCGAGCACAACTGGCAGCTCACCGCCCGCCTGCCCGAGCTGCTGGCGCTCGGCTTCCCGCTGCTGTTCGGGGCCAGCCGCAAGTCGTACCTGGGCCGGCTGCTCGCCGACGCCGACGGCGTCCCCCGGCCGACCGCCGGGCGGGAGGCGGCCACCGCGGCCACCAGCCTGCTCGCGGTGGCGGCGGGCGCCTGGGGGGTACGCGTGCACGACGTGCTCGGCACCGTCGACGCGCTGGCCGTCTGGCGGGCGGCCGGTCGCCCCCGCCTCGTGGCCGACCGGGCCGGCGGGGAGCGGGCCGACGGAATCCAACCGGAGGGGGACCGGTGAGCGACCGGAGCACGGAGCACGACCGGATCACGCTGACCGGCCTGCGGGCGCACGGGCGGCACGGCGTCTACGACTTCGAGCGGGAGCGGGGGCAGGACTTCGTCGTCGACGCCGTCCTCGAACTGGACCTCGCGCCGGCCGCCCGCTCCGACGACGTGACCGACACGGTGCACTACGGCGAGTTGGCCGACCGGCTGGTGGCGGTGCTCACCGGGGAGCCGGTCAACCTGATCGAGACGCTCGCCGACCGGCTCCTCGCGATCTGCCTGACCGACCCCCGGGTGCTCCGGGCGACGGTGACCGTGCACAAGCCCGAGGCCCCGGTCCCGCACGCCTTCACCGACGTCGCGGTGACCATGACCCGGACCCGTCCCGGAGCACCGCCCCGCACGCCCGGCGGCGGTCCGGCGCCGACGCGGCAACCACCACGACCGCAACCGGGATCCCCGACCGTCGGGAACGGGGGTGCGGCGTGACCCGCGCCCTGCTCTCCCTCGGCAGCAACCTCGGCGACCGGCTGGCCCACCTGCGCTCGGCCGTGGACACCCTAGGCGAGGCGGTGCTGCTGGTCTCCGGCGTCTACGAGACCCCGCCGTGGGGCGACGCGGACCAGCCGGCGTACCTCAACGCGGTGGCGCTGGTCGAGGACCCGGCGGCAGCCCCGCAGGACTGGCTGGCGCGGGCCCGGGCCGCCGAGCGGCGGGCCGGCCGCGAGCGCGACCCGCAGCGCCGGTTCGGGCCGCGCACGCTGGACGTCGACGTGGTCGCGGTGTGGGACGACGCGGGCGAACCGGTGCTCAGCGACGACCCCGAGGTGACCCTGCCGCACCCCCGGGCCCACCTGCGGGCGTTCGTGCTGCGGCCGTGGATCGACATCCAGCCGTACGGGCGGCTGCCCGGGCACGGTTGGCTGACCGATCTGCTGAACGCCGAACCGGTGGCCGGTGACGCCCTGGAACTGAGCCCCCGGCCGGATCTGGCGTTAGAGTCGTCGACATGAGCCAGTGGAGCCGGCCGGCATGACCCAGGCGCAATCCCCGCCCCCGCGCGGGACGGACCCCGACCGGTCCAGGATGGGCCCCACCCGCATCTCCACCCTGGTCGTCGCCGGCCTGGCCGCCGCGGCGGTGGCCTGGCTGCTGATCAGCAGCCTCTACTACAGCGGCATTCCCCGGCTGCCCTGGCTGCCGGTGGTCACGCTGGCCGGGCTGGCGGTGCTGGAGGCGTACGCGACGGTCAACACCCGGGGCCGGCTCGAGCGCAAGCCGGGCCGCGAGCCGGTCAACCCGCTGCTGGTGGCCCGGTTCGTGGTGCTGGCCAAGGCGTCCGCCCTGGCCGGCGCGATCTTCACCGGCTTCTACGCCGGGCTGACCGGGTGGCTCTTCGTGGAGCGCACCCGGGCCGCCACCGAGGACCGCCCGGCCGCCGGGGCCGGGCTGCTCGCCTCGCTCGCGCTGGTGGCCGCCGCGCTCTGGCTGGAGCGGGCCTGCCGGGTGCCGGAGCGGCCGGAGGACGAGCGCGACGCCGACCACCGGGAGCGCCGCCCGGGCCAGCGCTGAGCGCGGGGGTTACGCCCGGCGCGGCGCGCAGGTACCGTGCCTGGCGACCGGTGAGCAACGGCCGCCCCGGTCCGCCCGGGTCGGACCCTGCGGCCGTGACCTGGGGAGGGCACGCGTCATGGGGTACGACGATCCGGGCCGCGACGCCCCGGTGCAGCCCTCGTCGGGCGTGCCCGCAACGGTGTTGGAAAACGTCTTCGACGACCCGGCGCACGGCGAGCCGGGGCGGGACCGGGTGGCCGTGCACGTCGCCTGGGAGTTGGTGCTGGCCGCCGGCCTGGCCGTGCTGACCTGGCTGCTGTGGCGGGACGACCCGGCCGCGCTGCGCGACGACGGCCTGCGGGTCCTGCTGGTCGATGTGGTGGCGGTGGGGCTGCTCGTCCTGGCCGCCGGGCTGAGCCTGCGGACGGCGGCGGTGAACCTGGCGGTCGGCCCGGTCGCGGTCGCCGCCGCGCTGCACTTCGCCGAGCAGGGCGACCAGGGGGTCGAGGTCGCGGTGGGCCAGGCCGCGGCGGTGGCCGCCGTCGGCGGGCTGCTGGTGGGGCTGGCCGTGGTCGTGCTGCACGTGCCGGGCTGGGCGGCGAGCCTGGCCGGCGCGGCCGGCGTGGTGGTCTACATCGAACGGCGGGCCGCGCCGGTCCTCGTGCAGGGCGGTTACGACCCCCGTGACAGCGCGTTCTACCTCTTCGCCGGCTTCGCCGCAGTGGCGGTGCTCGGCGGCCTGTTCGGGGCGATCCACCCGGTGCGCCGGCTGGTCGGGCGGTTCCGGGCGGTGGCCGACCCGGCCCGCCGCCGGGGCGGGGCGGCCGGTGCCGTCGTCGTGGTCGCGTTCGTGCTGTCTACCGTCCTCGCCATGCTGGCCGGCGTCCTGATCGCCAGCAACGGCACCGGGCCGGTCGTCCCGACCGAGGGACTGGGCTGGACGGTGCTCGCCGTGGGCACCGCGCTGCTCGCCGGCACCAGCGCGTACGGCCGGCGGGGCGGGATCTTCGGGACCCTGTTCGCGGTCAGCCTGATCACCGTCCTGCTCGCCTGGTCCGAGGCCCGGGGCTGGCAGGTCAGCCGGTGGGCGGTGGGCGCGGCCGCGCTCGGCGTCGGCCTGGTGGTCACCCGGCTCGTCGAGGCGTACGGGCGGCCCCGGTCGGCGGGTGCGGACGCGGAGACCCGTCCGAGCGGCGACGGCACCATCAGCTCCGGCTGGTCGGTGCCCCGGCCGGCGCCGGTCGAGGACTGGCCGCCCGCCCTGCCCACCCGGTCCGACGACACGCCCACCGACCCCTGGGACGCGTCCCGCTGGGACACCCGTCCCCGGCACTGGGACGGCGGCGACCGCTGACGCCCCGCCCGCCCGGCGCGGTGGGCGCCCCGCCCGGTGACTGCCGACGCCTGGCCAGCGCCGCGTCCGCCGCGCCGCCGGTGATCTCGGCGGTTAGGCTCGGCGGCATGACCGAGACACCTTCCACCGGTACCGGCAGGCACACGTTCGAGGAGTTGGACGCGCTCTCCACCGAGGAGTTGCGGGAGCGGGCGTTCGCGCTGGCCCGGGAGCGTCGCGACGTCGCGTTCTTCTGGTCGGTGCTGCGCCACCTGCCCAACGCCGACGAGGCCGCCGCGCTGGACGGTGCGCCGAACTCGGTCGGCCCGACCATCGACGAGGCGTCCGCGCTGTGGCGGGAGCTGACCGGGCACGGCTACGAGGAGTCAGCGCCGCTGCTGCGGGCCAAGTTCATCGACTACCTGATGAAGCCCTAGCCGGGGCGACCGTGATGGTCCGTAGGTTTGCCCGTCGGGGCGCGCCGGGAACTGGTCGCGCCATGGCTTCCACCCAGCGTTCCGGCGCGGTCAGCAGGTACGGGACCGCGGCCGGCACCGGCACCCTCGCGGCACTGGTGCTCGTCGCGGTCTGCGGCAGCCCGTTGTACGTCGGGTGGGCGGAGGACAACACCGACCCCAACTCGGCCGGCGGGTGGTACCTGCGGCTGCTGGCCTGGCCGGCCTGGCGGTTCGGCTCCGACGAGCCGGGGCAGGGGGTGCTCGCCACCGACCTGCGGGCCATCCTGCTGGTGGTCCTGGCGGCGGCCCTGCTCTATCTGCTGCCCGCCTCGCAGGTGGCCCGGGTACAGGGCTCGGTGAGCCAGTTCTTCTCCGGTTGGGGCGCGTACGTGCTGGCCGCCGGCCTGGCCGCGCTGTTCGGCACGCTGCTCGGGCCGGACCCGTCGCTGCTCGCCGCGCTCCAAGCGGCCGGTACCGGCGCCACCTACGGCTTCCTCTCCGGCTGGATCATCGGCGCCGCCAGCCTGGGCGGCCGGGCCTGACCAGAGCGCGGGTCAACGCCCCGCGCCCAGTGCGCGGTGCCGGGTGAGCACCCCGGCCGGCCGGCCGTCGGCGGTCACCAGCACCCGGTCCGCCCCGGCGGTCAGCATCGCGGCCAGCGCGTCGTACGCCGACGAACCCAGCGCCACCTCGGGTAGCCCGGCCGGGTCGGCGGGGGGCGGGTCCAGCGCGTCCCGGGTGACCGGGGTGACGGCGAGCGCCCGGATGCCCCGGTCCGCGCCGACGAAATCCCGGACGAAGGGGGAGGCGGGCGCCCCGAGCAGGGCCGCCGGGGTGTCGTACTGCTCCAGCCGGCCGCCCTCGGAGAGCACCGCGATCCGGTCGCCGAGCCGGACCGCCTCGTCCAGGTCGTGGGTGACCAGCACGATGGTCTTGCGCACCTCGGCCTGGAGCCGGAGGAACTCCTCCTGCAACCGGGTCCGCACGATCGGGTCGACGGCCGAGAACGGCTCGTCCATCAGCAGCACCACCGGGTCGGCGGCCAGCGCCCGGGCCACCCCGACCCGCTGCCGCTGGCCGCCCGACAGCTCGTGCGGGTAGCGCCGGCCGAACCGCCCCGGGTCCAGCCCGACCAGCTCCAGCAGTTCCTCCGAGCGGCGGCGCACCCGGTCCCGGGCCCAGCCGAGCAGCCGGGGAACGGTGCCGACGTTCGCCAGGACCGTCTGGTGCGGGAACAGGCCGACGTTCTGGATCACGTACCCGATCCGGCGGCGCAGCTCGACCGGGTCGACCCGGGTCACGTCCTCGTCGCCGAGCAGGATCCGGCCGCCGGTCGGTTCGATCAGCCGGTTGACCATTCGCAGCACCGTCGACTTGCCGCAGCCGGACGGGCCGATCAGCACCACCAGCTCGCCGGTCCTGACCTCCAGGCTCAGCTCGCGAACCGCCTCCGTGCCGTCCGGGTAGCGCTTACGGATGCCCTCCAGGGCGATCGACGCGGCACTCTGGCCGGCGTCACCGGTGGTTCCCGGGGTAACGTCCACGCATGTCCTTCCGCCTGAGCTACCGGGCCGACCCGGGTAACCCGTGGTTCTCCTGGCAGTACGTGCGGGACAACTCTGACACGATCCTCGCCGCGCTGCGCGACCACGCCTCGCTGACCGCGCGGGCGGTGCTGATCGCCGCGCTGGTGGCCCTTCCGCTCGCCGTGGCGGCCCACTGGTTCCGCTCGCTCGCCGGGCCGATTCTCGCATTCACCGGCGTGCTCTACACGATCCCGTCCCTGGCGCTGTTCGCGTTCCTCGCGCCGTACCTGGGGATCGGGGCGATCACCGTGCTCAGCGTGGTGGTGCTCTACGCGTTGCTGGTCATCGTCCGCAACGCGGTCGCCGGGCTGGGCCAGGTGCCACCCGAGGTCCGCGAGGCCGCCGAGGGGATGGGCTACGGCCGGTGGGGGCGGCTGCTGCGGATCGAGCTGCCGCTGGCCCTGCCCGGCATCCTCACCGGGCTGCGGCTGGCCACCGTGTCGACCGTGGCGCTGGTGACCGTCGGGGTGGTGGTCGGCCGGGGCGGCCTCGGGCAGCTCATCTTCGCCGGCTTTCAGAACAACTTCTACAAGGCCGAGATCATGACCGGCACGCTGCTCTGCGTCCTGTTGGCCCTGGTGCTGGACCTGATCCTGGCAGGGGTCGGCCGGGCGATCACCCCGTGGCTGCGCGGCGGGGCCCGGTGAACGCCCCCGGGACGGGCCCGGCGACCGGCTCCGGCGCGGGGCCGACGAGCGACCGCGGGAGGGGAACCCGGTGAGCAATCCGGTCGGCCAGGCGGTGCTCTGGCTCAACGACCCGCTGAACTGGACGAACCCGGGCGGTGTCCTGGACCGGCTCGGCGAGCACCTGAGCATGTCGGCGGCGGCCGTGCTGCTGGGCTGCCTGGTGGCCTGGCCCGTCGGGCTCTGGCTCGGGCACTCCGGCCGGGGCGGCGGACTGGTCCTGCTGGTCTCCAACGTCACCCTGGCGATCCCCACCCTGGCCCTGCTGACGATCCTGCCGCTGACCTTCCTCGGGTTCGGCCGGTCGTCGGTGGTGGTCGCGCTGGCCGTCTTCGCGGTGCCGCCGCTGCTGGCCAACGCGTACACCGGGGTGCGCCAGGCCGACCCGGAGGCGCGGGACGCGGCGCGCGGGATGGGACTGTCCGGCGGGCAGGTGCTGCGCCGGGTGGAACTGCCGCTGGCGGTGCCGTACCTGGCGGCCGGCTTCCGGACCGCGACGGTGCAGGTGGTGGCGACGGCCGCGCTGGCGTCGTTCGTCAACGGCGGCGGGCTCGGCCAGATCATCCGGGCCGGTTTCGGCCTGGACATCGCCGCCGGGGGCGGGCAGATCATCGCCGGCGGGCTGTTGGTGGCCGGGCTGGCGGTGCTGGTCGAACTGGCGTTGGCCCTGGTCGAGCGGGTGGTGACCCCGCGCCCGCTGCGCCCGGCCCGGCGCCGGGCCAACCGCCGCGCCGCGGACGCCGTCGCCGGCACCTGACGGGACCGCCGGAAGCCGGCCGTTCCTGTCGTACGCCTCGGGTGACGATCCGGTGACAAAGCTCGCCTCAGGTTGTCGGTGTCGGCCGGCAGCATGTTGGGTGAGAGATCGCGGGCGATCACAAGAGGGTTCGTCCGTCGGACACGCGGCCGGCCCGGAGGGGCCGCGCCGGGACACGGAAGGCGGGCTTGATGCGCGCACGTACACGCCTGGCCATCGGCGCAGTCGGCGCCCTGACCGCGGCCGGGTTCCTCACCGGCTGCGGGGACGCCGGGTCCTCCGGCACCGACGCTCCCCAACAGGGCGCGTCCGGGGCCGGTTGCGCCCCGGTGGCCGGTGACCAACTGGTCGTCCTGGCCGACGACAAGAAGCTCCAGAACACCGACAACATCCTGCCGGCCGTCAACGCCAAGGTGGCCACGCCACCGCTGATCGCGGCGCTGGACAAGGTCTCCGCGGCGCTGGACACCCCGAAGCTGATCGGGCTCAACAAGGCGGTCGACGTCGACCGCAAGACCCCGAAGAACGCCGCCGAGGAGTTCGCCACCGCCAACACCCTCACCCAGGGCGTGGAGAAGGGCCCGGGCGGCACGATCGTGGTCGGCGCCGGCAACTTCAGCGAGAGCCGGACCCTCGCCGAGCTGTACCGGATCACCCTCACCGCCGCCGGCTACCAGGTGAAGGTGCAGCAGATCGGCAACCGGGAGCTCTACGAGCCGGCCCTGGAGAAGGGCGAGATCCAGGTGGTCCCGGAGTACGCGGCGACCATGGCCGAGTTCCTGAACACCAAGGCCAACGGCAAGGACGCCCAGCCGGTCTCCTCGCCGGAGCTGGAGAAGACGGTGGCCGCTTTGAAGGCCAGCGGCGACAAGGCCGGCATCACCTTCGGCGCGCCGTCCGCCGCGCAGGACCAGAACGCGTTCGCCGTCACCAAGGCATTCGCCGACAAGTACGGGGTGAGCACCCTCTCGGAGCTGGCCGCCAAGTGCTCCGGCAGTGCCACGGTGCTGGCCGGCCCGCCGGAGTGCCCGCAGCGCCCGAAGTGCCAGGCCGGGCTGGTCGAGGTCTACGACTTCAAGGCCGGGGCGTTCAGCTCGCTGGACGCGGGCGGCCCGCAGACCAAGAACGCGCTGAAGACGGGAAGCGCCAGCGTCGGCCTGGTCTTCTCCTCCGACGGGGCCCTCGCGGCCAGCTGACCCGACCGGTCGCCGGCGGCCCACGCCGCCGGCGACCGGTGCTGATCAGGGCGTCGCCCCGTTCCCAGCCGCCGCAACTCTCGGTAGGCTGCACACCCATGCCCGCCCCGGTTGCCGTCACCGTCAGGCGTGAATCCCGCCTGCTGCCCGTGCTCTTCTGGACCGGCGTGGCGTTGGCCCCGGTCGCGGCGCTGATCCTGCTCGTCGCCGACGGCAACGGACCGCTGCGGTTCGCGGCCGTGCTCGCCATCGCGGCCGTGGTGCTGATCGGCCTCTCGATCGCCCTGCGCGCGGAGGGCGGCAGCCGGGCCGAGATCGAGGACCTCCACGACGAGATCGAGGAGCTGCGCCGCGAACTGCGCGGCGAGGTCGTCGCCGCCGCGCAGCGCGGCAACCAGGCGCTCGACGCGTCCCAGCGGGTCCAGGACCAGGTCGCGGCGCTGCGCCGCCGGCTCGACGCCGCAGCGGCCGGCATCGCCGCCGACCCCGAGCCGGCCGCCGGGGAGCCGGTCGGCGCGGGCCGCGCCCGGGTCCCGCTCGCCGGGGCGTACGACGACGCGCACCGCCCCCGGAACACCGACGACGCACCCGCCGGGCGGGTCCGGGGGCCCGGGACGGCCCACGACGACGATCCGTCCGTCCGCCGGCCCCGGCCGGACCCGCGGCACGGGGCCGAGCGGCCCGCCCAGCCCGGCGGTCCCGGGCCGGCGCCCCGGCCGGTCGAGCCCGACGCCCGGTCGGCCGCCGCCGAGCCCGTCCCCCGCCAGCTCGGCATGGTCCGGCACACCGAGACCGTGCACGTCACCACCCGGCACACCGTCGTCGACGGTCCGGACCCGGGCATGGGCCCGTACGGCGACGGTCCCGCCGGCCGGTGGTCGCCCACGCCGCAGGAGCGGCCGTGGGCCGGCGCTGCCGGCCCCGAACCGGAGGGCCGCCGGGCCGGGTACGTCGACCCGTCCGCCCACGCCCGCCCCGAACCGCCCGACGACCGCTTCTGGCCGCCGCAGCCGGCCGGCCGGCACGCGCCCGGCCGCTCCGCCGCCCGTGCGGCGCCCGCCTGGCCCGGTCCCGAGGAGGAACCGGCCCGGTCCGCGCCCCGGGACGAGCCGGGCCGGGGCGTCCGGCACGACGAGGCCCCGCGCGACGAGGCCGCGTGGGGGACCGGCCGCCCCGCCGACGCCGGCCGTCCGGGTCAGCACGACGACGCCGGTCGGTCCGGTCACCGCGACGGGCCCGGCCGCGACGGGCCGGGCGGGTCCCGGCACGCCGACCGGGGGTCGTGGGACGCGCCGGCGCGGCCGGTTCCGTCCGCCGACGCCGGGCGAGCCCGGCCGCACCCGTCCGGGCCGGCACCCACCGGACCGGACCAGTGGTCGGAGCTGCGGGCCGGGGACCGCTGGGCGGAGGTACGCGACGACGAGCGCGGCCGGGAGGTCCGGCTCGGTGAGCGCCGGGCCACGGCGCACGCGGACGCCGCCGGCACCGGGTACCGGGTCGAGGACCGCTGGGCGTCGGTCCGGCGGAGCGAGCCCCGCCCCGGGACGGACCAGGGCGAGCGGTGGTGGGACGAGGACCCGGGCGGGCCACGGCCGGAACCGGACCGGCCCAGCGGGCACCAGCGTGCCGACGGGCGATACGGCTACCCGCCCCGGGACGACCCGCCCCGGGACGGCGGCGCCCGCCCGGCGGACCGCTGGCCCTGACCACCGACCGACCGGCGCGGGACCGGCCCCGGCTACTTGTCGATGTCGCCCACCACGAAGAACATCGAGCCGAGGATGGCGATCAGGTCCGGCACCAGGCAGCCGGGCAGCAGCGTGGCCAGCGCCTGCACGTTCGCGTACGACGCGGTGCGCAGCTTGAGCCGCCAGGGCGTCTTCTCGCCCCTCGACACCAGGTAGTAGCCGTTGATGCCGAGCGGGTTCTCCGTCCACGCGTAGGTGTGCCCCTCCGGGGCCTTCACCACCTTCGGCAGCCGGGTGTTCACCGGCCCGGTGAGCCGGTCCACCCGGTCCAGGCACTGCTCGGCGAGGTCGAGTGAGGCGTACACCTGGTCGAGCAGCACCTCGAACCGGGCGTGGCAGTCCCCGGCGGTCTTGGTGACCACCGGCACGTCGAGCTGGTCGTACGCCAGGTACGGCTCGTCGCGGCGCAGGTCCAGGTCCAGCCCGGAGGCCCGGGCGACCGGCCCGGACGCGCCGAACCCGGCGGCGTCGGCGGCCGACAGCACGCCCACCCCGACCGTTCGGGCCAGGAAGATCTCGTTGCGCCGGATCAGGTTGTCCAGGTCCGGCATCCGGCGGCACACCTCGCCGATCGCCGCCCGGGCCCGGCCGGTCCAGCCGGCGGGGACCTCCTCCTTCAGCCCGCCGACCCGGTTGAACATGTAGTGGATCCGGCCGCCGGAGACCTCCTCCATCACCGCCTGGATGGTCTCCCGTTCCCGGAACGCGTAGAAGACCGGGGTGATCGCGCCGATCTCCAGTGGGTACGAGCCGAGGAACATCAGGTGGTTGAGCACCCGGTTCAGCTCGGCCAGCGCCATCCGCAGCCAGGTGGCCCGCTCGGGCACCTCCATGCCCATCAGCCGCTCGACGGCCAGCACCACGCCCAGCTCGTTGGAGAACGCCGACAGCCAGTCGTGCCGGTTGGCCAGCACGATGATCTGCCGGTAGTCGCGCACCTCGAACAGCTTCTCGGCGCCCCGGTGCATGTATCCGACGATCGGTTCGGCGGCGACCACCCGTTCCCCGTCGAGGACTAGCTTCAGCCGCAGCACCCCGTGCGTGGACGGGTGCTGCGGGCCGATGTTGAGCACCATGTCGGTGCCGAGCTGTTCCCCGCCGGCCCCGGTGCCGACGGTCAGCTCGCGCAGGTCACCGGTGTCCGTGGTCATGCCCGTCATCGTGCCATGAGTGGATCGACGGTGACGCCGACCGGCTGGAGCAGCCACCGGTGCCCGCCGAGCCCGGCCGGGTCGGTCAGCTCGGTAACCGCCGAGGCGGCGGCGAGCGCCCGTACGTACCCGGCCGGGTCGCTGGCGGCCAGGCTCAGCGGCGGTCGCCCGCCGTCGGCCCCGAGCGCCCGCAGCGCCTCCCGCTGACTCACCAGCGTGTACGCCCCGCCGCCCGCCGCCGCCCCGGCCGTGCCGGCCGAGTCCATCGCCACGTGCGCCGTGACGTCGCAGGACCCGTCGGGCACGGGCGGCACCTGCCGGCCGCCCCGGTACCCGGTCAGCGTCCCGCCCACCGGCCGGGACCCGCGCAGGTGCCCGTAGTCCACGGCCAGCGCCAGCCCTCGGTCGACGCGGCGCACGGCCCCGGCCCACGCCTCATCGCGGGACCGGCCGATCTCCACCCGCCCCTCGATCCTGTCGATCAAGAGGTTTGCGTCCGAGAAGGGCCCGGGTTCGGACGTGAACCCCTTGATCGACGAATTCGGGGGCGGGGTGGGCCACCAGTGCGTTACCCAGGCCGCGTCCTCGGGGGTCAGGGGGGCACCGGGTGTTTCCCCGCCCGTGGTGGGGTCCACCAGGAGGTAGCGCCAGCCGGTGTCGGTGGGCACGGCCAGGTCCAGCGGAACGTTGTCGAGCCACTCGGTGGCCACCAGCAGGCCGGTGATCCGGTCCGGGATCTCGTCCACCCAGTCGATCTCCGCCGGAAGGCCGTCGGGGCGGGGCGCCCGCTCGACGGCGGTGAGGCGTACCCGACGGGCCAGCGGGACCGGTGGTCGCCGGGCGGGCGACGGGCGGGCGGCGGCCGGGGCGGGCTCCCCGGAGCCCACCACCGCGCACCCGGCGGCCTCGTCACCGGCCTCCGACGCCTCGGACCCGGCGAGCCCCGCCAGGGCGAGCAGCAACTCGCCATGTCCGGCGCCCACGTCCACCACGTCGAACGGGGTGGGGAACCCGAGGTGGCGGTCGAGCCGCGAGACGAGCCGGAAGATCGCCGACGCGAACGCCGGGGACGCGTGCACGCTGGTCCGGAAGTGGCCCGCCGGGCCGGGCCCGGAGACGAAGAACCCCCCGGGCCCGTACAGCGCCCGGTTCATCGCGTCCCGCCAGCGGACCGGCATCAGTTCGTTCCGCGTTCAGGATCCGTCACCGTGCCGACCCTACGGTCCGCGGCTGTGGGCCGAATCGCGATCCCCGCGGCGGCGGTCGTAGCACTGCTGCTCGCCGCCGTCGGCCGGCACCGTGGCGGCCCGGTCGCCCCATTGGTGAAGGTTTTCACACCTCCTTGTTTCGACTCCGTGACCGCGGCGCATACTTGCGATCGACCGGTACCCCCTTTCGAGGACTGGATCGTTGCCATGAGCGCACCGCTGCGCCCGCGTCCGGCCGCCCTCTCCCGGGCCGCCGTACCAGCGGGCGGCGCCCCTGCCGGCGCCCCGCCCGTCTTCCCCCGCGTGCTCACCGTCGGCGTCATCGGCGCCGGCCGGGTCGGTGCCGTGCTGGGCGCCGCGCTCGTCGCCGCCGGCCACCGGGTGGTCGCCGCCTCCGGCGTCTCCGGGGCGGCCAAGGCCCGGATCGCCCTGCTGTTGCCCGACGCCCGTAACCGCTCCGCCACCTCCGTGGCCCGGGCCGCCACCGACCTGCTGCTGATCGCCGTCCCCGACGACGCGCTCGCCGGGGTGGTGGCCGGGCTGGCCGAGACCGGCGCGCTGCGCCCCGGCCAGGTGGTCGCGCACACCTCCGGCGCGCACGGCCTGGGCGTGCTCGCCCCGGCCGCCGCCGTCGGGGCCCGCCCGCTGGCCCTGCACCCGGCGATGACCTTCACCGGTACGCCCGACGACCTCGGCCGGCTCGCCGGCATCTCGTACGGGGTGACCGCCCCGGCCGAGCTGCGTCCGCTCGCCGCCCGGCTGGCCGCCGACCTCGGCGGGGTGCCGGAGTGGGTGGCCGAGGCCGACCGGCCGCTGTACCACGCGGCGCTGGCGCACGGCGCGAACCATCTGGTCACCCTCGTCAACGAGGCGGCCGACCGGCTGCGCGACGCCGGGGTGGGCCAGCCGGAGAAGGTGCTCGCCCCGCTGCTGCGGGCGGCGCTGGAGAACGCCCTGCGGCTCGGCGACGACGCGCTGACCGGCCCGGTGTCCCGGGGCGACGCCGGCACCGTACGCCGGCACCTGGAGCGGCTGGCCGCGACCGCGCCCGAGTCGGTGGCCCCGTACCTGATCCTGGCCCGACGGACGGCGGACCGGGCCATCGCGGCGGGCCGGCTGCGGCCGGCGGACGCCGAGTCGCTGCTCGACGTGCTCAGTGGGACCCATCGGGAGGTGGCAGCACAGTGACGGAGCTGGTGCAGAACCGCGAGGAGCTGGCGAAGGCGCGCGCCGCGCTGACCGGCACGGTCGGCGTGGTGATGACCATGGGCGCGCTGCACGCCGGGCACGAGACGCTGCTGCGGGCCGCCCGGGAACGGGCCGACCACGTACTGGTGACGATCTTCGTGAATCCGCTCCAGTTCGGCCCGAACGAGGACTTCGACCGGTACCCGCGCACCCTGGCGGCGGACCTGGAGATCTGCCGGCGGGCCGGGGCGGATCTGGTCTTCGCGCCGGACCGGGAGGAGATGTACCCGGACGGCGAACCCAGGGTCCGGGTGAACCCGGGCCTGCTCGGCGAGGACCTGGAGGGGCTGAGCCGGCCGGGCTTCTTCCACGGGGTGCTCACCGTGGTGCTCAAGCTGTTCCAGCTCACCCGGCCCGACCTGGCGTTCTTCGGCGAGAAGGACTACCAGCAGCTCACCCTGGTCCGGCGGATGGCCCGGGACTTCGACGTGCCGGTCGAGGTCGTCGGCGTGCCGACCGTCCGGGAGCCGGACGGGCTGGCCCTGTCGAGCCGCAACCGCTACCTGTCGGCGCAGGAGCGGGAGGCGGCGCTGAGCCTGTCGGCCGCGCTGCGGGCCGGCGTGGCCGCCGCCGACCGGGGACTGGACGCCGGCGCGGTGCTGGCCGAGGCCCACCGGACGTTCGGTGCCGGCGTGCCCGGCGCCCGGCTCGACTACCTGGTGCTGACCGACCCGGATCTGGAACCCGGCCCGGTCGCCGGGCCGGCCCGGCTGCTGGTCGCGGCCTGGGTCGGCGCCACCCGGCTGATCGACAACGCGGCGATCCGGCTCGCTTCCCGCTCCTGCTGACCTCTCTGCGCGCGAAAGGCACCCCGATGTTCCGCACCATGCTCAAGTCGAAGATCCACCGGGCTACGGTGACCCAGGCCGACCTGCACTACGTGGGCTCGGTGACGGTGGACCAGGACCTGCTCGACGCGGCCGACCTGCTCCCGGGCGAGCAGGTGGCGATCGTGGACGTCACCAACGGGGCCCGACTGGAGACGTACGTGATCCCCGGTGAGCGGGGCAGCGGCGTGCTCGGCATCAACGGCGCCGCCGCGCATCTGGTGCACCCGGGCGACCTGGTCATCCTGATCTCGTACGGCCAGCTGGACGACGCCGAGGCGCGGGCGTACCGGCCCCGGGTGGTGCACGTCGACGCCGACAACCGCGTGGTCGAGCTGGGCGGCGACCCGGCCGTGGCGGCGCCGGGCACGGCCGGCGACCCGGTACCGAGCCCGCTCGCCGTCGTCGGCTGACCGACCGACCGGTCGGGCCGACCGTCGGCGAACATCGGCTCGTGCGCGGTCTGTCACCGATGGTCATCTGTGGTTACTCTTGGGTCGCCGTCGTGAGCTGGTGGCTGGGGAGGCCCGATGCGCCGTGCGATGACGACCCTGTGTGCGGCCCTGGCCGCGGCGGTCGTGCTGGTCGGGTGTGGCGCCTCCACGGGGCTCGACGGCGACCTCACCGACGACTGGGCGGCCCTCGCCCCGGCCGGGCCGTTCACCCCGGCCGTGGGCGTGTGCCAGGTCGCCGACTTCACCGAGACGGTCACCCTGTCGGCGTACGCGCCGGTGGACTGCGCCGCCGCGCACCGGGTGGAGACCGTGCACGTGGGCGCGTTCCCGGCGGAGCGGGCCGCCCCGCCGGCCGGTGGGTCGACGGAGCTGCGCGGCGCGTTCGCCGACTGTGACGCGAAGGCCACCGGGTACGTGGGCGACGACTGGCGGGCCGGCCGGCTCCGGCTGGCCGTGGCGCTGCCGTCGAAGCCCGGCTGGGCGTCGGGCGCCCGCTGGTACCGCTGCGACCTGACCGAGGTGAGCACCGCCGAGGCGGGGGCCGTGCCGGTCACCCGCACCGGCAGCCTGCGCGACGCGCTGAAGGTGGCGTCGCCGCTGCGGCTGGGCTGCCAGCGCACCGCGTCCGCCGGGACGCGGGGGGCGCAGGTGCTGACACCGGTCGGGTGCGCCACCCGGCACGACGCCGAGTTCGTCGGAGTGTGGAAGGCACCGGACCGGCCGTACCCGACCCGGGACGCCGACTGGGCTCCCTTCTACGTCGGCTGCCGCTCGGCGCTCGCCCGCTACGTCGGCGTGCCGGACGACGGTGACCTGAGTTACCGCAGCGGCGTGATGGTCCGCCCGCCCGGCGCGGGCCGGTGGCGGGTCGGCGACCGGGGGGTCCGCTGCTACCTGTGGCTCAGCGACCGCTCGGTGACCGCCTCGCTCAAGGGGGCCGGCCCGGCGGGGCTCCCGGTGCGGACGAGGTAACGGCGCCGGACGCCGTAGCCGAAACCACTCGTCGTGCCCCCGCCGCCCGGGGCGAGGAACCTTCGGGTTGACTGTGCTCATGGACGTACCGACCGTCGACCTGCCCGACCTGCCGTCGCTGCTGGCCGCGCCGTCGCCCGGCTGGGTGGAGACCACCGACGTGGTCGTGGTCGGTTCCGGGGTGGCGGGGCTGACCGCCGCGCTGCACCTGCGCGAGGCCGGCCTGCACGTCACCGTGGTCACCAAGGTCAACATCGACGACGGCTCGACCCGCTGGGCGCAGGGCGGCATCGCCGCCGTCCTCGACCCGGCGGACACCCCGGCGGCGCACGCCACGGACACCGAGCTGGCCGGCGTCGGGCTGTGCGACCCGGCGGCCGTGCGGGTGCTGGTGGAGGAGGGGCCGACCCGGCTGCGGGAGTTGATGCGCATCGGCGCGGAGTTCGACCGCCATCCGGACGGCTCGCTCATGCTCACCCGCGAGGGCGGGCACCGGGCGGACCGGATCGTGCACGCCGGCGGGGACGCCACCGGCGCGGAGGTGCAGCGGGCCCTGCACGCGGCGGTCCGCCGCGACCCGTGGATCCGGCTGTTCGAGCACGCCCTGGTGCTGGACCTGCTGCGCGCCCCGGGCGACGGGCCCGGCGGCCTCGGCCCGGCCTGCGGGATCACCCTGCACGTGCTCGGCGAGGGCAGCGAGGACGGCGTCGGGGCGATCCTGGCCCGGGCCGTGGTGCTGGCCACCGGCGGGATGGGACAGATCTTCTCGGCCACCACCAACCCGGCCGTCTCCACCGGCGACGGGGTGGCCCTCGCCCTGCGGGCCGGCGCGGCGGTCACCGACGTGGAGTTCGTCCAGTTCCACCCGACCGCGCTGATCACCCCGGCCGGGGCCGGGGTGCCCGGGGCCGGCCGGGCGCAGCAGCCGCTGGTCTCCGAGGCGCTGCGCGGCGAGGGCGCGCACCTGGTTGACGGCGACGGCAAGCGGTTCATGGTCGGCCAGCACGAGCTTGCCGAGTTGGCCCCCCGGGACGTGGTGGCCAAGGGCATCCACCGGGTGCTGCTGGCCAGCGGCGCCGACCACGTGTACCTCGACGCCCGGCACCTCGGCGGGGACTTCCTTGCCGGGCGCTTCCCCACCATCGTCGCGTCCTGCCTGGCCATCGGGGTGGACCCGGCCACCGACCTGATCCCGGTCGCCCCGGCCGCCCACTACGCGTCCGGCGGCGTCCGCACCGACCTGCGCGGCCGTACCTCCATCCCCGGCCTGTACGCCTGCGGCGAGGTGGCCTGCACCGGCGTGCACGGCGCGAACCGGCTGGCCAGCAACTCGCTGCTGGAGGGGCTGGTCTTCTCCCGCCGGATCGCCGAGGACATCGCCGCCGGCCTGCCCGACCAGGCCCAGCCGGCGGCCACCGGCGCGTGGGTCGGCGGGGGCGGTTGGGTGCTGCCCGCCGACGGGACGCCGGCCCTGCAACGGGCGATGACCCGGGGCGCCGGGGTGCTCCGCTCGGCGCGGACGCTCGCGGGCACGGCCGGGGCCCTCGGCGAGCTTGGCACCGGCCGGGGCGTGCCGCGCACCGCCGACTGGGAGGCGACGAACCTGATCACCGTGGCGTCGGCCCTGGTCGCCGCCGCGTACGCCCGCCAGGAGACCCGGGGCTGCCACTGGCGGGAGGACTTCCCGACGGCTGACGAACGGTGGCTGGGCCACCTGGTCGGCGCGATCGGGTCACAGGGCCGGTTGACGTCCCAGTGGCAGGGGCCGGCATGAGCGCGAGGAGTGAGCTGTTCTTGCGAGCCCCGCAGTCGCGAACCGAGGAGGTTCAGTGAGCGCGAGGAGTGAGCTGTTCTTGCGAGCCCCGCAGTCGCGAACCGAGGAGATTCAGTGAGGGAGACGACGGAGCAGGCGCTGCGGGCCGGCGGGCTCGATCCGGCCGAGGTGCGGCGGGTGATCGTCGCCGCGTTCACCGAGGACCTCGGCCCGGACTTCCTGGACGTCACCAGCGTCGCCACCATCCCGGCCACCCAGACGGACACCGCCGACCTGGTCGCCCGCGCCGACGGGGTGGTGGCCGGGCTGGCCGTCGCGGCGGCCGTGTTCGAGGTGGTCGGCGAGGTGACCGGGTCCGACGGGGGCGCCCGTGCCGTCGAGGTGTCGCAGGTGGCCCACGACGGCCAGCGGGTGGCCCGCGGTGACGTGCTGGCCACCGTGACCGGGCCCACCCGGCTGCTGCTCACCGCCGAGCGGACGGCGCTCAATCTGCTCTGTCGGCTGTCCGGGGTGGCCACCCACACCCGGGCCTGGGCGGACGCGCTGACCGGCAGCAAGGCGATGGTGCTGGACACCCGCAAGACCACGCCGGGCCTGCGGGCGCTGGAGAAGTACGCGGTGCGGGCCGGCGGCGGCACGAACAAGCGGATGGGCCTGTACGACGTCGCGATGATCAAGGACAACCACAAGTTCGCGGCCGGCGGTGTCGCGGCGGCCTACCGCCGGGTCCGGGCGGAGTTCCCGGACGTGCCGGTGCAGGTGGAGGTGGACACCCTCGCCGAGGCGTTGGAGGCGGTCGAGGCCGGCGCGGACTTCCTGCTGCTGGACAACATGACCCCGGAGACGCTGACCGAGGTGGTGGCCGCGGTGGGGGACCGGGCCGAGCTGGAGGCCACCGGCGGGCTGACCCTCGACGTGGCGGCGCGGTACGCGGCGACCGGGGTGGACTACCTGTCGGTGGGCGCGCTGACCCACTCCTCGCCGATCCTGGACGTCGCGCTGGACCTGCGTACGGAGTGAGCCGGGGCAGGGCCCTGCCGCCGGCGTACCGCGCGCCCGGTGGGCGACGGTCCGGACCGCCCGGCGTCTAGGCTGCGTGCGTGCTGCTCTGCATCGACATCGGAAACACCAACACCGTGCTGGCGACCTTCGACGGCGACAAGCTGGTGCACTCCTGGCGGGTCAAGACCGACGCCCGCTCGACGGCGGACGAACTCGGGCTGATGTTCCGGGGGCTGCTGGCCGGTGACGCCGTGGAGATCACCGGGGTGGCCGCCTGCTCGACGGTGCCGGCCGCGCTGCGCTCGCTGCGCAACATGCTGGCCCGGTACTACGCCGACCTGCCGAGCGTGATCGTCGAGCCGGGGGTGCGCACCGGCGTGCAACTGGCGATCGACAACCCCAAGGAGGTCGGCTCGGACCGGGTGGTGAACACGCTCGCCGCGTACACCCTCTACGGCGGGCCGTCGATCGTGGTGGACTTCGGCACCACCACCAACTTCGACGTGATCAGCGGGCGGGGGGAGTTCCTCGGCGGCGCGTTCGCCCCGGGCATCGAGATCTCCTTCGACGCGCTCGCGGCCCGCGCCGCCCAACTGCGCAAGGTGGAGGCGACCAGGCCCCGGTCGGTGATCGGCAAGAACACCGTCGAGTGCCTCCAGTCCGGCCTCTACTTCGGCTTCGCCGGCCAGGTCGACCGGATCGTCGAGCGGATGGTCGAGGAACTGGGCGAGGTGAAGGCGGTGATCGCCACCGGCGGGCTGGCGTCGGTGGTGATCGGCGAGTGCCGGACCATCACCCATCACGAGCCGATGATCACTCTGATCGGGCTGCGGATGGTCTACGAGCGCAACGTCTGACCCGGGGACGGGTGGCGCGGGGTTTCCCGTTCACGCCGGGAGGGCGCGCCGGCGACAGCGGGCGGAACCGGTCGTACGCGCCGGCGCCGAACGACAGGGCGGCAGTGGGGTCGGTCATGGCGGGCGGGTTATCCCGTAACGACCGCTGGGGCGTTTGAGTACGCTCGGGCCTGACCCCGCCGAAATCTCCTCCTGAGGAAGCGTGCCGTGACCGAGCAGAACGCCGTGCCAGTCGACCCCGCCGACGACCTTCCCGAGCAGATGAAGGTCCGCCGGGAGAAGCGGGACCGGATGCTCGCCGAGGGCGTCGAGCCGTACCCGGTCGGATACCCCCGGACCAGCACGCTGGCGGAGATCCGCGAGAAGTACGCCGACCTGCCCACCGACACCGCCACCGGCGACCGGGCGTCGGTCACCGGCCGGGTGATCTTCGTCCGGAACACCGGCAAGCTGTGCTTCGCCACCCTGCGCGACGGCGACGGCACCGAGCTCCAGGCGATGCTCTCCCTGGACCGGGTGGGCGCGCAGCGGCTGGAGGACTGGAAGCGCCTGGTCGACCTGGGCGACCACGTCGGGGTGACCGGCGAGGTGATCACCAGCCGCCGGGGCGAACTGTCGGTGCTGGTCGAGCAGTGGGCGGTCACTGCCAAGGCGCTGCGCCCGCTGCCGGTGGCGCACAAGCCGCTCAGCGAGGAGGCCCGGGTCCGCCAGCGGTACGTCGACCTGGTCGTCCGGCCCCAGGCGCGGCAGATGGTGCGGACCCGGGCCGCCACCGTGCGCAGCCTGCGTGACTCGCTGCACCGGCAGGACTTCATCGAGGTGGAGACCCCGATGCTCCAGTTGCTGCACGGCGGGGCCGCCGCCCGGCCATTCGTGACCCACAGCAATGCGTTGAGTACCGATCTGTATCTCCGAATCGCGCCGGAACTGTTTCTCAAGCGGGCCGTCGTGGGCGGCGTCGACCGGGTCTTCGAGATCAACCGCAACTTCCGTAATGAGGGTGTCGACTCTTCGCACTCGCCGGAGTTCGCGATGCTCGAGGTGTACCAGGCGTACGGCGACTACGACACCATGGCCACGCTGACCCGCAATCTGGTGCAGCAGGCGGCGATCGCGGTCGCCGGGTCGACCGTGGTGACGCACGCGGATGGCCAGGAGTTCGATCTGGGCGGCCAGTGGCGCTCGGTGACGCTGTTCGGGGTGCTTTCCGAGGCGCTCGGCGAAGAGGTCACGGTCCGCACCGAGCGGGCCCGCCTGGTCGAGTACGCCGACAAGGTCGGCCTGGCCGTCGACCCGAAGTGGGGGCCGGGGAAGCTGGCCGAGGAACTCTTCGAGGAACTGGTCGTGCCGGGGCTGCGGGCGCCGACCTTCGTCCGGGACTATCCGGAGGAGACGAGCCCGTTGACCCGGGCGCACCGCGGCGAGCCGGGACTGGCCGAGAAGTGGGACCTGTACGTCCTCGGGTTCGAGCTGGGCACGGCGTACTCGGAGCTGGTCGACCCGGTGGTGCAGCGGGAACGCCTGGTGGCCCAGGCGCAGCTCGCCGCCCGGGGCGACGACGAGGCGATGCGGCTGGACGAGGACTTTCTCCGGGCCATGGAGTACGGAATGCCGCCGGCCGGGGGTATGGGAATGGGAATCGACCGGCTGCTGATGGCGCTCACCGGCCTGGGAATTCGGGAAACCATCCTCTTCCCGTTGGTCCGGCCCGAGTAGGGGTTCCCGACCCCCTGCCGGGTTCGGATACCGCATCCTATTGACGCGACAAGCGTCGGGCGGGTTATTGTGCTGTCAGTTTGCAGGAACACCCTGCTCGAAAGGAATGTGGGACGTGGCCAAGCAGATCATTCACAAGCTGGTCGATGACCTGGACGGCGGGGACGCTGACGAGACCGTCAAGTTCGCGCTCGACGGCGTTCAGTACGAGATCGACCTCTCGAAGGCGAACGCCGAGAAATTGCGTGACGTTTTCGCGCCGTACGTCGCCGCGGGCACCAAGGTGGGCCGGGGCGGCGTGGTGGTCGGCGGACGGGCCGCTCGGGGTCGGGGCGGCGCCACCGCCGACCGGGAGCAGAACAAGGCGATCCGGCAGTGGGCCAAGGGGAAGGGCAAGGACATCTCCGACCGGGGGCGCATCCCCCAGGAGATCGTCGACGAGTTCCACGCCACGCGCTGACCGAGAACGTCGCGGGGCCACCGCCCGGGTGCCGGAGGGCGCGCCGAGGGATCTCATGGGGCGGACCCGACACGGGGGACGCGGGCGACACCGACGCCGGACCGGAGCACGTCTCCGGCCCGGCGTCGCCGTTTCCGCGTTCCGGGATCGCGGGATGACGGGCGGGAAGAACCGGGCCGGTCCGGGCGTTGTCCACAGCCGGTGGAGAATCTGTCCACAGCCTGTGGACGACCGTTCGCCGGGGTGACCGGAGCGCCCGCAGGGCCCCCGAGGGCCTGCGGAGGCCGCGGAAGCCGGTCTGACCGGCGGTCCGAATTTCGCTCTGCGCGTACAGCCGGGGGTACCGGAACAGCGCCTGAGCGCGGACGGTTGTCAGAAATGACGCTTACCGGGCTCCCGCCGAGGACACACGACCTCAGCGGAGTCGGTCCGCGGCGATAGAGTAAGGAGGCACGGACGCCCATCCCGGACGTCCGCGCACCGGCCCCGCCGAGATCTGACCATCAAGGCGCACGGCACGTGAGGAGCACGAGGGCATGTTCGAGCGGTTCACCGACCGAGCGCGACGGGTTGTCGTCCTGGCCCAAGAAGAGGCCCGGATGCTCAACCACAACTACATCGGTACGGAACACATCCTGCTGGGCCTGATCCACGAGGGTGAGGGTGTCGCGGCAAAGGCCCTGGAGAGCCTCGGCATCTCCCTGGAGGGCGTCCGCCAGCAGGTCGAGGAGATCATCGGCCAGGGCCAGCAGGCGCCGAGCGGGCACATCCCGTTCACGCCGCGGGCGAAGAAGGTGCTGGAGCTGTCGCTGCGCGAGGCGCTACAGCTCGGCCACAACTACATCGGCACCGAGCACATCCTGCTCGGCCTGATCCGCGAGGGTGAGGGCGTCGCCGCCCAGGTCCTCGTGAAGCTCGGCGCCGACCTGAACCGGGTCCGCCAGCAGGTCATCCAGCTGCTCTCCGGCTACCAGGGCAAGGAGCCGGCCGCCGCCGGGGCCGCCCCGGGCGAGGCCGCGCCGTCGACCAGCCTGGTGCTGGACCAGTTCGGCCGGAACCTGACCCAGGCCGCCCGCGAGGGCAAGCTCGACCCGGTCATCGGGCGCGAGAAGGAGATCGAGCGGGTCATGCAGGTGCTGTCCCGCCGCACCAAGAACAACCCGGTCCTGATCGGTGAGCCCGGCGTCGGCAAGACCGCCGTGGTGGAGGGCCTGTCCCAGAAGATCATCAAGGGCGAGGTGCCCGAGACGCTGAAGGACAAGCAGCTCTACACCCTCGACCTCGGTGCGCTGGTCGCCGGCTCCCGCTACCGCGGTGACTTCGAGGAGCGGCTGAAGAAGGTCCTCAAGGAGATCCGCACCCGCGGCGACATCATCCTGTTCATCGACGAGATCCACACCCTCGTCGGGGCGGGCGCGGCCGAGGGCGCGATCGACGCGGCGAGCATCCTGAAGCCGATGCTGGCCCGGGGCGAGCTGCAGACCATCGGCGCGACCACGCTGGACGAGTACCGCAAGCACCTGGAGAAGGACGCCGCCCTGGAGCGGCGCTTCCAGCCGATCCAGGTGGGTGAGCCGTCGCTGGCCCACACGATCGAGATCCTCAAGGGCCTGCGTGACCGCTACGAGGCGCACCACCGCGTGTCGATCACCGACGCCGCCCTGGTGGCCGCCGCGACCCTGGCCGACCGCTACATCTCCGACCGCTTCCTGCCGGACAAGGCGATCGACCTGATCGACGAGGCCGGTGCCCGGATGCGGATCCGCCGGATGACCGCGCCGCCAGACCTGCGGGACTTCGACGAGCGGATCGCCCAGGTCCGCCGCGACAAGGAGTCCGCGATCGACGCGCAGGACTTCGAGCGGGCCGCCCAGCTCCGCGACAAGGAGAAGCAGCTCCTCGGCCAGAAGGCGCAGCGGGAGAAGGAGTGGAAGGCCGGCGACCTGGACGTCGTCAGCGAGGTCGACGACGAGCAGATCGCCGAGGTCCTCGGCAACTGGACCGGCATCCCGGTCTACAAGCTGACCGAGGAGGAGACCTCCCGCCTGCTGCGCATGGAGGACGAGCTGCACAAGCGCGTCATCGGCCAGGAGGACGCGGTCAAGGCGGTCTCGAAGGCGATCCGGCGGACCCGGGCCGGCCTGAAGGACCCGAAGCGGCCGTCCGGCTCGTTCATCTTCGCCGGCCCCTCCGGTGTCGGTAAGACCGAGCTGTCCAAGGCGCTGGCCGAGTTCCTGTTCGGCAGCGAGGACGCCCTGATCCAGCTGGACATGTCCGAGTTCCACGACCGGTACACGGTGTCCCGGCTCGTCGGTGCCCCTCCCGGCTACGTCGGCTACGACGAGGGCGGGCAGCTCACCGAGAAGGTGCGCCGCCGGCCGTTCTCGGTGGTCCTGTTCGACGAGATCGAGAAGGCCCACCCGGACGTGTTCAACACCCTGCTCCAGATCCTGGAGGACGGGCGTCTGACGGACGGCCAGGGCCGGATCGTGGACTTCAAGAACACGGTCATCATCCTGACCACCAACCTGGGCACCCGTGACGTGGCCAAGGCGGTGTCGCTGGGCTTCCAGGCGTCGGAGGACTCCGAGTCCACCTACGACCGGATGAAGCAGAAGGTCAACGACGAGCTCAAGCAGCACTTCCGGCCCGAGTTCCTGAACCGGATCGACGACACCATCGTCTTCCACCAGCTGCGTCAGCAGGAGATCCTGTCGATCGTCGACATCATGATCGCCCGCATCGAGACCCAGCTGCGCAACAAGGACATGGGCCTGGAGCTGACCGACAACGCCAAGAAGTACCTGGCGCTCAAGGGCTTCGACCCGGTGCTCGGGGCGCGTCCGCTGCGTCGGACGATCCAGCGCGACATCGAGGACAACCTGTCCGAGCGGATCCTGTTCAACGAGCTGACCCCGGGTCAGATCGTGGTGGTGGACTGCGAGGGCGACCCGAACGACATCGACAAGTCCAAGCTCGTCTTCCGGGGCGCGGACCGGCCGGACGCCGTGCCGGACGCCGTCCCGGCGGACCTCGGCGGCACCGCCGCCGCCGGCGCGGACGAGTAGTCGACGGCGGACGGGTAGACGACAGCGCAGAAGGGCGACGGCCCCGGTCGGCGAGAGCCACCGGGGCCGTCGCCCTTCGTCGTGCCCGGCCCACCCCGACGGGTCCGGTGGGCGGCGGAGGGCCGGGTGCCGGCCGCCGGGGGTGGGTCAGCCGGCGGTGGGCAGCGCGGGGGCGGTGGGGCCGTCGCCGACCAGGCGGAACTCCGCCTCGCCGACCGGCTCCACCAGGCCGTCGGTGACCAGCCCGGCCAGCGCCCTGGCGCGCTGCACGTCGTCGGTCCAGACCTGGTCCAGCCGCTGGTGCGGCACGGGGCCGGTGGCCTCCCGCAGCACCGCCAACAGCAGCCCGCGTACCTGCCGGTCGGTGCCCGCGTACCGCTGGGGCCGACGGGTCGGGCCGGCCGGGGCCGCCTGGCCGGACGCCCGCCAGGCGCAGACGGACTGCACCGGGCACGCCGGGCAGCGCGGCGAGCGGGCGGTGCAGAGCATCGCCCCCAGCTCCATGAACGCGGCGCTGGCCAGCGCGGCGGCGGCCGGCTCCGCCGGCAGCAACTCCTCGGTGGCCACCAGGTCGGCGGGTCGGGTGGCCGGGCCGGCGTCCGGCTCCCCGGCGATCGCCCGGCAGACCACCCGGCGCACGTTGGTGTCCACCACCGGGTGCCGCTGGCCGTACGCGAAGGCGGCCACCGCGCGGGCCGTGTAGGTGCCCACTCCGGGCAGCGCCAGCAGTTGGTCCAGCCGGTCCGGCACGGCGCCACCGTGCCGCTGGACGATCGCCGCCGCACACTCGTGCAGCCGCACCGCCCGGCGGGGGTAGCCGAGCCGCCCCCACATCCGGATCGCCTCGGCGGGCGTGTCGGCGGCCAGCGCGGCGGGCGTCGGCCAGCGGGCCAGCCACGCCTGGAAGGCCGGCAGCACCCGCACCACCGGAGTCTGCTGGAGCATGACCTCGCTGACCAGGATCGCCCATGCGCCCACGCCGGGCACCCGCCACGGCAGGTCGCGGGCGTTCTGCTCGTACCACCGGCTGACCAGGGTGGCGAAGGTGGGTTCGGACATCGCGCCGCCGATCATGTCATGGGCGTCCTTCCCGCTGGTTGGGCGGGCCGGGCGGGGCGGCGCGGGGGGCGGACCCGGATCGGGCAGAATGCCCGGATGAACGAGCTCGCGATCACCGTCATCGGCCGGGACCGGCCCGGCATCGTGGCCGACGTCGCCGAGGTGCTCGCCCGGCTCGGCGCGAACCTCACCGACTCCACCATGACCCGGCTGCGGGGTCACTTCGCGATGACCCTGATCTGCGTCGGTCCGGCCGCCGCCGACGTCGAGGCCGAGCTGGCCCCGCTCGCCGCCGACGGCCAGCTCCTGGCCACCGTGCGGGAGGTCACCCCCGACGGCGTGACGCCGCCGGCCGGTGAGCCGTACGTGCTGGCGGTGCACGGCGCGGACCGGATGGGCATCGTCGCGGCGATGACCCGGGTGCTGACCGACGCGGGCGGCAACGTCACCGACCTGAGCACGCGGCTGACCGGCACCCTCTACGTGGTGGTGGCCGAGGTCGAGCTGCCGCCGGGAACCTCGGACGAGGTGGCCGGCCGGCTGGCCCGTACCGCCGCGGAACTCGGCGTCGGGGTCAGCCTCCGCCCGGCGGACTCGGACCTGCTGTGACCGCGGAGTACGTCGGCCTCGGCGGCTGGACGCCCGAAGCGCTGGCCGTGCCCGGCGAGGTGCGTCCGGTGGTCTCCGCCCCGGACCCGGTGCTCAGCCGGCCCGGCCCGGAGGTGGACCCGACGTCCGACGAGGTGATCCGCCTCGCCGCCGACCTGGTCGCCACGATGCGCGTCTCGCCCGGCTGCGTGGGCCTCGCCGCGCCCCAGGTCGGCGTGAGCGCCCAGGTGTTCGCGGTGGACATCACCGGGCACCCGAAGGCGGTGACCGTGCACGGGACCTTCGTGCTGTGCAACGCCCGGGTGGTGGAGGCGAGCCGGTGGAAGGCCGGCCGGGAGGGCTGCATGTCGGTGCCCGACCTGACGGGCGACGTCAAGCGGGCCAGCCGGCTGGTCGTCGAGGGGGTGCTTCCGGGCACCGGCGCGCCGGTGCGGCTGGTCACCGACGGGTTCGAGGCGCGGGCGTTGCAGCACGAGATCGATCACTGCGCCGGCCTGCTCTTCCTCGACCGGGTGGCCGGTGCGCACGCGATCTACCAGCGCAAGGTGTACCTGTGAGCCGGCGGAGCCCCGGCCGATGGCTCTGCCGCCCGGCGTCGCGGGCGGGCCGGGGTGGGCGGCCGTCGTGAGTGGAGGGTCGTGCCGGTGAGCGGAGGGTGGCCCGGCGCGTCGCGCCGGACGAGGGTGGGTCGCGCCGTTACGGTGGGGGCATCATGCGTCTGACGGTCGGCCCCCTGCCACCCGCCGTGTACTGGCGGCGTCGCGTTGTCGTGGTGGGAGCGGGGCTTCTCTTCCTGATTGTCCTGCTCTACTCCTGCAACAAGGCGGGCAACACCGGCACCACCCCGCAGTCGAAGTCGACCCCGACTCCGACTGCGGCCCAGGGTGCCGGCGACCCGTCCGTGGCCCCGGACCCGAGCGGCTCGGTGCTGTCCCCGCAGACCGGCGCCCCGCCCGGCGGCTCGGACGACGCCGGCTCGTCCGGCGCCCCGGCCAACCCCGGCTCCTCGGCCGGGCCGGTCGGGAACGACGTTCCGGCCGCCCCGGGCGCCGACGCCGGGACGTGCACCGACGCGGAGATCTCGGTGACGCCGGTGGCGGTGCCGTCGTCGGCGCAGCGGGGCACCGTGGTCAGCCTCCAGCTCAAGATCAAGAACAGGTCGAACCGCACCTGTAGCCGGGACGTCGGCGCGGACTTCCAGGAGTTGTACGTGAAGTCCGGCGCGGAGAAGGTCTGGTCCTCCGACACCTGCGGCAACGTCAAGGGCTCGGACGTGCAGTCGTTCACCCCGGGTTTCGAGCGGTCATACCAGGTGGACTGGAACGGCAGGGACACCAGCCGCTGCAAGGACGGGCTGGCCAACGGCCCCCTCCCGCCGGCCGGGAGCTACCAGCTCTTCGGGCGGCTGGACACCAAGCTGAGCGAGCCGGTGAAGTTCACCATCTCCGGCTGAGCCGGGCGGCCCGCCGTGCGGGGCCGGTCCGTCGGCCGGGTCGGCCGGCCCGGGCGGGGCCGGTCAGACGTAGCGCTCCAGGATGGAGGCCTCGGCGAGCCGGGACAGCCCCTCCCGGACGCCCCGGGCCCGGGCGTCACCGACGCCCTCGACCGCCTGAAGGTCCTCCACGGTGGCCCCGAGCAGCCGCTGGAGGCTGCCGAAGTGCAGCACCAGCCGGTCGACGATCGCCACCGGCAGCCGGGGGACCTTCGCCAGCAGCCGGAAGCCGCGCGGGCTGACCGCCGCGTCCAGCGCGTCGGAGGCGGCCGGGTAGCCGATCGCCTTCGCCACCGCGACCAGGTCGATCAGCTCGGTGGCGCCCAGCAGGTCCAGCTCGACCAGCGCCTCGTCCAGCGTGCGGGGCTTGCGCCCGGCGGGCAGGTAGTCCCGGATGACCAGGGTGCGGTCGGCGTCCACGCCGGCCATCAGCTCGTCGAGCTGGAGGGCGAGCAGCCGGCCGTCGGTGCCCAGCTCCACCACGTATCCGGCGATCTCGTCGGCGATCCGGCGGACCATCTCCAGCCGCTGCACCACCGCCACCGCGTCCCGGACGGTGACCAGGTCCTCGATCTCCAGGGCGGACAGGGTGCCGGATACCTCGTCGAGGCGCAGCTTGTAGCGCTCCAGCGTGGCCAGGGCCTGGTTGGCCCGGGACAGGATGGCCGCCGAGTCGTCCAGCACGTGCCGCTGGCCGTTGACGTAGAGGCTGATGATCCGCATCGACTGGCTGACCGAGATGACCGGGTAGCCGGTCTGCCGGGCCACCCGCTCGGCGGTGCGGTGCCGGGTGCCGGACTCCTCGGTCGGGATCGACGGGTCCGGCATCAGGTGCACGGCCGCCCGGACGATCCGGCTGCCGTCGCTGGACAGCACCACCGCGCCATCCATCTTGCACAGCTCGCGGACCCGGGTGGCGGAGAACTCGACATCCAGCGGGAAGCCGCCGGTGCACAGCCCCTCGACCACCTTGTCGTAGCCGAGCACGATCAGCGCGCCCGTCCGGCCGCGCAGGATCCGCTCCAGGCCGTCACGCAGCGCGGTGCCGGGCGCCATGAGCGCCAGGTTGGCCCGCAGCGGGTCGCCGCCCGCGCCGCCGACACTCCCGGTCACGCTGACGCTGATCGGACGGGCGGGCGAGCCCACGGCACCGGTGCGGGCGTGGGTTGTCGCGCCGGCGGTTCTGCTGGCATCGCGGTCGATCGGCACGCGCACAGTCTACGGACTGGCGTGCGGTGGGTGCTGTCGTGGTTACTGTGATGTGTCACGATGCCCCCCGTCGGCCACGCCGCGCGCCCTGCCGCGCTTGTCCGGTATCGCACAGGCGGTCCCGCCCGGCGGCCACCGTCGGTCACTCCGCGGATGCGCGGGCGGCACACTGGAGCGCCGAGCGCACGTCGGTGACCTCCATCACCCGCATGTTCTCCGGGCCCGCTCCGGCGCTCTCCGGACCGCACCCGGACGGGACGAGCGCCACTCGGAACCCGAGCCGGGCCGCCTCGGCCAGCCGACGCGGCACCGCGCCGACCCGGCGCACCTCGCCGGTCAGCCCGACCTCGCCGATCGCCACCAGGTGCGGATTGATGGCCAGGTTGAGCCCGCCGGAGGCGACCGCCAGGGCGACCGCGAGGTCGGCCGCCGGCTCCACCACCCGGATGCCGCCGACCGTGGCCGCGAAGACCTCCCGGTCGTGCAGGGTCAGCCGCTCGGCGCGGCGCTGGAGCACCGCCAGCACCATCGCCAGCCGGGCCCCGTCCAGCCCGGACACCGTGCGCCGGGGCGAGCCCGCGACCGTCGCGCCGATCAGCGCCTGAACCTCGGTGACCAGCGCCCGCCGCCCCTCCATCGCCACCGTGACGCAGGTGCCCGGCACCGGCTCCGAGTAGCGGGTCAGGAACAGCCCGGACGGGTCGGCGAGGCTGCTGATCCCGCCCTCGTGCATCTCGAAGCAGCCGACCTCGTCGGCGGCGCCGAACCGGTTCTTCACGCCGCGCACCATCCGCAGCGAGGAGTGCTTGTCGCCCTCGAAGTGCAGCACCACGTCGACCAGGTGCTCCAGCACCCGGGGGCCGGCCACCTGGCCGTCCTTCGTGACGTGACCGACCAGCACGGTGGCGACGCCGCGTTCCTTGGCCACCGCGACGAGGGCGGCGGTGACCGCCCGCACCTGGGTCACCCCGCCGGGCACCCCCTCCGTGCCGGGGGTGGAGATCGTCTGCACCGAGTCGAGCACCAGCAGCCCCGGCTTCACCGCGTCGAGGTGGCCGAGGACCGCGCCCAGGTCGCTCTCGGCGGCCAGCCAGAGCTGGTCGTGCAGGGCGCCCATCCGCTCCGCGCGCAGCCGCACCTGGCTGACCGACTCCTCGCCGCTGACCACCAGGGACGGGCTGCCGGCGGTGGCCGCCCACTGCTGGGCCACGTCGAGCAGCAACGTGGACTTGCCCACGCCCGGCTCGCCGGCGAGCAGCACCACCGCGCCGGGCACCAGGCCACCGCCGAGCACCCGGTCCAGCTCGCTGACCCCGGTCGGCCGGGCCTTGGCCGGGGCGGCGCTGATGGTGGCGATGGGGCGGGCGGGCTCGGCCGGCATCCGGGAGCTGACCACCCGGCCCGAGACGGTCGGACCGGTCACGGTGCATTCGACCACCGAGCCCCACTCGCCGCACTCCGGGCAACGCCCCACCCACTTCGGGGGCTGGTGCCCGCAGGCGTCGCACTCGTAGGCCGGACGGGGCTCACGGGCGCCCCGGCCCGCGCGCGAGGTCGCTCGGGAGGGCGTCGATCGGGAGGGCGTCGTCACACCGGAACGCTAGTCCCCCCGTACGACGAAACACCGCCGGCGTGGCGGGTGCCACGCCGGCGGTGTTGTCGACGGTCGGGTGGTGCGGGGCGTCAGCCGCCGTGGCCGGCACCGGCCTCGGTGCCGCCCGGCTCGCCGTGCGCGCCCTCACGCTCGACGATCTGGGAGGGCTGCGGGAGCGGGGTCAGCGGGACGCCGATCGGGGCCGGGGTGCTGACGGTCCGGCCGTTGCCGAAGTCGAAGGTCAGGTTGACCTGCTGCCCGACGAGCAGAGCCTCGTTCAGGCCGACGAGTTGGAGGGACCGGCCGCCCTGCACGTTGAGCTGGACGTAGCTGAGGGCCGGGATCTCGATCCGGGCCGGCTCCCCGGCGGGGGCCGAGGGGCTGGCCGAGGCGGACGGGCTCTCCGAGGCGCCCTCGGACGGGGACGGCGTGCCGCCCTCCGACGGGCTGGCGGACCCGGACGGCGACGCGCTCTCCGACGGCGACGCGCTCTCCGACGGCGACGCGCTGCCCGACGCGGACGGGCTGGCCGACCCGGACGCGCCGCCGGAGATCACGATCTCCCGCGCGCTGTCCGTGGTGACGGTCACCGTCACGGGGTTCTGCGTGTCGTTGTAGATCACCGCGTTGACGGCGGCGTTCGCGCCGGACTGGTAGCTACCGCTGCCCGGGTACTCGACGTACAGGCCGCGGACCTTGTAGGCGTTGTCCGGAGTCTGGACGTTGACGCCCTGGACCGACGGGGCCTTCTTGGCGGTCTCGGCTACCTGGCCGGCGCCGCAACCGGTCGCCAGCAGGCCGGTCGCCGCCGCCACGCCGGACAGCAGCAGGGCCGCCCGCCGGGAACCCCTGATCGAGCGCGTCACGTCGGTCCTCCTCGTCACGATCCCCACCCGGCCGTCACCGGGCACGGTGGCCATACCCGCGCAGACCGGCTTCAGGGTAGTTGGGGCTGATCGGGACCCGCACGGCGACCCGGCACCACCACCTTCCCGGGGACCCCTCAGACCACCCGGCCGTTCGCCACCAGCAGCACCACGTCGATCAGCGCCACCAGCATCACCGCCCGGAACGCGGCCACCCCCCGGCGGGCGCCGCGGCCGGCGTACCAGGTCAGGGGCGGCACCAGGGCGGCGGTCGCGACGGCCGACAGCCCGGCCCACGACGGCGGCCCGGGCGGCCCGACGACCAGGGTGACGGTCGCCGCGAGCAGCAGCCCGGCGGCGGCCACCCGGCTGCCCGCCGCGCCGAGCCGGTGCGGCAGCCCGCGCACCCCGGTCCGGGCGTCGTCGGCCAGGTCGGGCAGCACGTTGGCGAAGTGCGCCCCGGCCCCCAGCAGGGCGGCGGCGGCCACCAGCCAGGCCGGCGGGGCGGGCGCGCCGGGCAGGGCCAGCACCACGAAGGCGGGCAGCGCGCCGAAGGAGACCGCGTACGGCAGCACCGAGACCGGGGTCGACTTCAGCGGCCAGTTGTAGGACAACGCGGAGACCAGGGCCACGGCCGCCCAGACCGTCGCCGTCCGGTTGGTCGCCGCCGCCAGCAGGACCGTGGCCAGGGCCGCAGCCAGCGCCGCCAGGCCGACCGCCCGCACGCTGACCGCGCCGGTCGCGACCGGCTTGTCGGTACGCCCCACCACGGCGTCCCGGTCGGCGTCCAGGTGGTCGTTGGACCAGCCGACCGCGAGCTGGCTGGCGAGCACCGTGAGCGCCACCGCGGCGATCCCGGACGGGCCGTGCCCCACGCCCCGGGCGAGCAGCCCGGCGACCACGGTCACCGCCACGGCGGGCTCGGGATGACTCGCCCTGACCAGCCCTAACACCGTCGTCGACATAAGGGAAGTCTGGTCGTTACCGTCCAGTCGTGCCACGCTCGGTGCCATGCGTGACGGTTCGTCCCCGGTGTCCGACCGCCCCCGCCTGCTGCCCGCGAACGATCCCCGGCAGTACGACGACCTGGCCGACGAGTGGTGGCGCCCCGACGGAGCGTTCGCCATGTTGCACTGGCTGGCCCGGGCCCGGGCGGCCCTGGTACCGCCGGCCGCCCGGCCCGACGCCCTGCTGGTCGACCTGGGCTGCGGCGCCGGCCTGCTCGCCCCGCACCTGGCCGGCAAGGGCTACCGGCACGTCGGGGTCGACCTCACCCGCTCGGCCCTGGCCCAGGCCGCCGCGCACGGGGTGCGGCCGGTCAACGGCGACGCCACCGCCGTGCCGCTGGCCGACGGCTGCGCCGACGTGGTGGCCGCCGGCGAACTGCTGGAGCACGTGCCCGACTGGCGGCGCGCGGTGGCCGAGGCGTGCCGGCTGCTCCGTCCGGGCGGGCTGCTGGTCCTGGACACCCTCAACGACACCGCGCTGAGCCGGTTGGTCGCGGTCCAGATCGGCGAGCGGCTGCCGGCGGTGCCCCGGGGCATCCACGATCCACGGTTGTTCGTGGACCACCGGGAGCTGATCGCCGAGTGCGCCCGGCACGGCGTCGACCTGCGGGTCCGGGGCGTCCGCCCGGGGCTGCGCGGGACCCTGGCCTGGCTGCTGCGCCGGATCCGGTCCGGTGGTCGTCCACAGCCGACGCCGTCCGGGCGGGCCCCGCGGATCAGGCCGACCTGGTCGACCGCGGTGCTGTACCAGGGGTGGGGGGTCCGGCGCGGGTAGCCGGGTCGGCCCGGGGTACCAGGGGCGCCGGGAGGGGCCGACGAGGATGCGGGCCGCCGGTGCCCCGCCCGTGGCGCGGGCGGTGCCCGGACCGCGCCGACGCGGCCCTCGTTGGTGAACGTGAGGAAGGCGGTCCCGTGGTCGTCGGACGGAGGCGACGCGGGGACGACATGGGGGTTCGCGGACGAGAGGTGGGGAACGTGGCCGTACCGGTGATCGCGGGCATGGGGACGGCGCAGCCGCCAGGTGCCACGCAGGACGAGCTCTGGCAGGGCTTCTTCTCGAAGCACTTCTCGGGCCGGACCCAGACGCTGGCAGAACGGATCTTCGCCAACTCCGGGGTGAACCGGCGGCAGGCGGCGGTCAACCCGTTGCTGGAGGACGTCTCGGACTGGTCGACCGAGCGCCGGCTGCGCCGCTACCAGGTCGAGGCGCTGCCGCTGGGCAAGGAGGCGGTCGGCCGGGCGCTCACCGCCGCCGGCCTGGACGCCCGCGACGTCGGCCTGTTCGTCGTGTGCTCGTGCACCGGGTACGCCACCCCCGGGCTGGACATCCTGCTCGCCCGGGACCTGGGCATGGCGCCGGACACCCAGCGCATGTTCGTGGGGCACATGGGCTGCTACGCGGCCCTGCCGGGGCTCGGCGCGGCCGGCGACTTCGTCACCGCCCGTCAGCGCCCCGCGCTGCTGCTCTGCGCCGAACTGACCAGCCTGCACATCCAGCCGGCCACGGCCCGGCTGGACACCCAGCAGATCGTCTCCCACGCGCTCTTCTCGGACGCCGCCGTCGCCGCCGTGGTCCTCCCCGGCGGCCGGGGGTACGCGCTGCGTGAGGTCACCTCGGTCACCGACACCTCGACGGCCGACCACATGACCTGGGAGGTCACCGACACCGGTTTCCGGATGGGGCTGTCGCCGCAGGTGCCGCAGGTGCTCTCGACCCACGTCCGGGGGCTGGTCGACGCCCTGCTGGCCCGGCACGGCGCCCAGCTCGCCGAGGTGGACGGCTGGGCGGTGCACCCGGGCGGCCCGCGCATCCTCGACGTGGTGGAGCGCGAGCTGGCCCTGCCACCGCGGGCGCTGTCCGCGTCCCGGGCCACGCTGGAGGAACACGGCAACTGCTCCTCGCCGACGGTGCTGCTGATCCTCGACCGGCTGCTGCGGGCGGCGCAGCCGCCCGACCGGGTGCTGGTCCTCGCCTTCGGGCCGGGCCTGACCCTCTACGCGGCCCTCCTCGACCGCGCCGCCTGACCGCCCCGCCCCGCGCCGAGCGCCGGCCGGCGTGGGGCGGCCGGCGGGACCGGTGCCGGGTGGCTAGGCTCGACCGCGTGGGCGGCGACGTGGTTGACCGGCTCCGGGGCGGAGGACTCGCCGCGCTGGCCGTCCTCGTCGTGGCCGCCGGTGTCGGATGGTGGCGGGCCGAGGCCCCGGCGGTCGGCCCGGTGGGCGGTCCCACCGCGACGTCCGGCGTCGACGGGCCGGCTCGCGGTCCCGGGGACGGCGCCGGGACCCCGCGCACCGGGTCCACGTCCGGCGATCTCGTCCGGGTGTCCCCGGGCGAGCCCCTGGTCTTCATGGTCGACCCGGCCACCGGCCGGGTGACCTCCGCCGGCCCTCGCCGGCGCGCCGTCGTCGTCACGGAGCCCGGACGGGTGACCGTGCGGTACGACGCGGGCACCGCCTACGACGAAAACCCCGACGGCGGGCTCGGCGGGTTGTCGACCGGGACCGTCTGGCAGGCCCGGCTGACGCTGCGCCCCGGCCAGCCCTCGCAGCGACGGGTCGTCGAAGCCACCACGCGACCGCACCTGGTCCAGTACTGGTGCGTCGGTCCGGGGCAGCTCCTGCTGGTGACCGTCCGCGCCGGCCACCGGGACAGCCGCCGGGCGACCTGCGACGGCTCGCTCGCCACGATGTGGCTGAACCGGGGGGACGGTCCGATCCGGATCGAGCTGGCCGCGGGCGCGCCGGGAGCCGTCCCGATCGTGGTCGACGCCCGGGTGGCGGCCCTGACGTTCTGACCACCCTGACCGGGTCAGGTGCCGAGGCGGGCCAGGTCGGCGCGGTAGTCGTCGGCGGAGCGCAGGTCCGGCACCACCCGGACCAGGGTGCCGGTGCGGCCGACCAGCAGCGCGGTGGCGGTGTCGGGGCGGGACGACAGGCGCAGGAACGCGCGCAGCCCGCCGCCCGGATCGGCGAGCGGGCGTACGACCGCGCCGGACGGCACCGGGGTGGGGCGCGGCGCGCGGGTGCCGTGGACGGTGACCACGGTGACCCCCGGCGGCGCGAGCGCGGCGGCCTCGGCCACCCGGTCGGGGCAGGGACAGCCGTCCACCAGGATGATCACCGCGGGGAGCAGCGCGCGCAGCGACACGGTCGACTCCTCGGCGTCGACCAGTTCCAGGGCCGGCAGCGCCCGGCCGGTCAGATCGGTCGCCGTCGGGTACGGCACGACGGTGGGGCGGTCGCCGGAACGGGGGGTGCGGGGCCAGGTGACGGCGAACAGCCCGGCGACCGTGGTGAGCAACGCCACCATCAGCACCAGCAGCGGCAGGCCGAGCGGTGGCCGTCCGGCCCGCCGGACGGCCAGGCCGGGCAGCCGCCGCCACCGGCTCCGGCCGGCCTGCCGGCGTAGCTCGCGCCGGACCTGCGCGGCCTCCTCGGCCAGCGCGGACGCGTCGTCCGGCACCACCACCCGGCCCCACTCCGGGGGCAGGCCGGGCAGCCCGTCGGTGGGGCCGTGACCATCTGCGTCGGGCATGCCCATCGGACCCCCTCGAACCGGTTCGGTGTGCGGACGGCGGTTCGCCTCAAGGGTCCCGCACCGGCCCCTCCTCCCGCTACACCTGGGCGGGGCTGGTGCGGCCGGGCTACCATGGAAGGAGCGCATCGCCCGAGAAATCCACGCTTCGACCACCCCCCACCGGGGTGTCATAGATCAGTCACGGAGCGTGTTCGGACCATCGGTTTGGCCGCCTGTCAAGCTGAAGAAATACCTCTCACAGGGCCCCTGAGCTGCGCCAACGGTCAGGACAGCGGTGGGACATCGGTGCCTGAGCGTGTTACTCTAGACACAGCGAAAGGGGTTTCGAACCTATGGTTTTCAGTGTCGGCGAGACCGTTGTTTACCCCCACCACGGGGCCGCACTCATCGAGGCAATCGAGACTCGGGTCATCAAGGGCGAGCCCAGGGAGTACCTCGTCCTGCGGGTCGCGCAGGGTGACCTGACCGTCCGGGTGCCCGCTGAGAACGCCGAGATCGTGGGCGTGCGTGAGGTGGTCGGCGAAGAGGGCCTCGGCAAGGTCTTCGACGTTCTCCGGGCTCCGCACACCGAGGAGCCGACCAACTGGTCGCGGCGTTACAAGGCGAATCTGGAGAAGCTGGCCTCCGGCAACCCGCTGAAGGTGGCCGAGGTCGTCCGCGACCTGTGGCGTCGGGAGCGGGAGCGGGGCCTGTCCGCAGGCGAGAAGCGCATGCTCGCCAAGGCCCGCGACATCCTCGTCGGCGAGGTCGCGCTGGCCGAGAAGAGCACCAAGGACGAGGCGGAGACGTTGCTCGACAAGGTGCTGACCGAGGCCTAGTTCGCACAGCATCGTCGTACCCACCCCGTAGCAAAGAAACCCGAGGACCGCGACGTGACCGCGCAGCTCAATCCGCGCGGTGACGTCGCGGTCCTCGTGCCTGCGGCCGGTGCCGGCGTACGGCTCGGCCCGGGCGCCCCCAAGGCCCTGCGCCTGCTCGCCGGCGAGCCGTTGCTCGTGCACGCGGTCCGCCGGATCGCCGCCGCCGGCTCCGTGCACACCATCGTGGTGGCCGCCCCGGCCGGCGAGGTCGGGGCGGTCCGCCAACTCCTCGCCCCGGTCGCCCCGGTGCTGGTCGTCCCCGGCGGGGCGGAACGGCAGGCGTCGGTGGCCGCCGCGCTCGCGGCCGTCCCCGCCGGTCCGGAGATCGTCCTGGTGCACGACGCGGCCCGCGCCCTGACCCCGCCCGAGCTGGTCGAGTCGGTGGCCGAGGCGGTCCGCTCCGGACACGAGGCGGTGATCCCCGTCCTCCCGGTGGTCGACACGATCAAGGAGGTCGGCACCGGCGAGGTGGTCCTCGGCACCGTGGACCGGTCCGCCCTGCGGGCCGTGCAGACGCCGCAGGGGTTCCGCCGGTCGGTGCTGGCCGCCGCCCACGCGGCGGCCGGCGACCCGCTCACCGACGACGCCGGCCTCGTGGAGAAGCAGGGCGTCCCGGTGGTGTGCGTCCCCGGCTCCGAGTACGCCCTCAAGGTCACCCGCCCGTTCGACCTGGCGCTCGCCGAGCACCTGCTGGCCGCAGGCGCGTGACGCGTACCCTCGGCGCATGATCGTTCCTCGGGTGGCCATCGGCACCGACGTGCACGCCTTCGAGGCTGGCCGGCCCTGCTGGGTGGCCGGCCTGCACTGGCCCGACCAGGACGGCCTGGCCGGTCACTCCGACGCCGACGTGGCCGCGCACGCGGCGTGCAACGCGCTGCTCTCCGCCGCCGGGCTGGGCGACCTCGGGTCGAACTTCGGGGTGGCCGAACCGCAGTGGGCGGGCGCGTCGGGGGTGGCGCTGCTGACCGAGAGCGCCCGCCGGGTCCGGGCGGCCGGCTTCCAGATCGGCAACGTGTCGGTGCAGGTGATCGGCAACCGGCCGAAGATCGGGCCCCGTCGGGCCGAGGCCGAGGCGGTGCTGTCCGAGGCGGTCGGCGCCCCCGTCACCGTCTCCGCCGCCACCACCGACGGCCTGGGCTTCACCGGGCGCGGCGAGGGGCTCACCGGGATCGCGGTCGCCCTGGTCCACCAGGCTCCGGCCGCCTAGGCCCGCCGGATGTCCAGCGACGCCACCGCCGAGGGTTACCTCCAGCGCGCCCAACTCCTCGCCGACCTCGGCCGCTACGACGAGGCGGCCGGCGAGGTCGGCTTCGCGCTGGCCCTGGAACCGGCGAACGCCGTCGCGCTGACCACCCTCGGCCGGGTGCACCTCGCCGGCGGGCGGCCCGCCGAGGCGCGCGCCGCCGCCGACGCCGCCCTGGCGGTCGCCCCAGACGCGGTCGACCCGCTGGTGGTGCGCGGGCTGGCGCTGGCCGACCTGGGCGAGTACGCCGAGTCGGCGCGGACCGCCGAGCGGCTCCTCGCCGTGGGTCCCGCCGACGCGTACGCCCAGCGCAGCGCCGCCGCGCTCCTGTCCGGCGCGCGTAACGGGCAGCCGGCGCTCAACGCGGCCTGGCGCGGGGTGGAGCTGGCCCCGGAGGAGGCCCAGGCGCACCTGGTGCTCGGCCTGGTGGCCGCCCGGCTGCGGCTCTACGACCTGGCCGAGCGGGCGTACCGGGAGGCGCTGCGGCTCGACCCGGAACTGGACGGGGCCGCCGCCGAGCCCGGGGTGATCCGGCTGGAGCGGCGCCGGTACGCCGAGGCGCTGGCGGAGCTGGCCGAGAGCGTCCCGCTCGGCCCGGCGCCGCCCGACCCGCGCCGGGGGGCCGACTTTGACCCGCGCCGAGGCGCCGGCTTTGACCCGCGCCGGAGTACCACCGACGAGCTGCGCCGCCTGGTGTTGTACGGCGCGGGATGGTCCCTGGTCGGCACCGTCCTGGTGGCGGTCGCGGCGGCATCGGGCGGGGCCGGCCCGTCCCGGTTCCTCGCGGTGCTGGTGGCGCTGAGCGGTGCGGTGCTGGGCTGGCTCCTCGCGGCGCGGGTGCCGGGGCTGACCCGTACCGTGCTGCCGGACCTGCTGCGCTCAGACCGGGCGCTGGCCCTGGCGGTGTACGCGGTGGCCGCCGCGCCGCTGTTGTTGCTGGTCTACGCGGCGGTGGGGACGCCGTGGCCGCTGGTGCTCGGGATCGTGGTGGCTGCGGTGGCGGAGTTGGCGGTGTTCTCCCGTACCGTCCGCACCGTCCGCTGAGCTCTTTGGTACCGGGTGGGGTACGCCTGGCCTGCTTCCGGGTGGGGGTTCGCCGGGGCCCGCCCGCTCCGGGCGGTCAGGCTTGATCCCTCCGCGGGCGGGCCCCGGCGAACCCCTGACGTGGTCGCCGTCCGCGCGGGTGGTAGCCCTCGCAGATCTTGGACGCAACCAGCCCCTCTGGGAGCCATTTCGTTCCCAGATTCCTCGCCGGACTCTAGGGCGTGGGGAGGTCGGGGCGGTGTTGCTTGATCCACGCCTCCACGTCGGACTTCAACCACACCTTGCCCTGCATCAAATCAGCTACCGGGTTCGGGAAGTTCCGGTGGCTGGTGATCACGTAGACCCGCTGCTTGCTGATGCCGCCAAGCATGATCCTGATCTCATGCGCGCCCACCAGCTCCATGAAACGGACGGTAAAGAGTTGACTGAGCTCCTTGACTCGGGTCAAGGACCCGGTCACTGTAAGGGGTATGTCGACACCCAACGTTTCGCCTGTTCATGACCGTCAGCGGAAGGCCGTTCGGCCGCATCTCCCCCTGCGGCCCCTCTGGCTGTGTCGGGTGTGCGCCGCGCCGTGGCCCTGTCAGCCGGCCCGGCTGCTGTTGTTGCTGGAGTACCGGCGGGACCGGGTCGGCCTGTCGGTCTACATGGCGGCGCTGCTGTTCGAGGCGACCGGCGACCTGGTTCGGCTCAGCCCGAACCCGGAGCCGTCGCCCACCGACCTCTTCGACCGCTTCCTGGCCTGGACGCGCCGGGACTCGGGTCGCGGCGGCGAGGCGGCGGCGGCCCCTCGCGACCGGTGAGCGCGAGGTGGGGCGTGCCTGTCGCCTCGGCTCGGCGGTCAGCCCGCAGGGCGGTTAGTGGCGGCGAGGGCGGCGAGGCGGTCGACCGACACGCAGGAGGGCAGGCAGCGTTCCTTGGCGTCGCTGGTGAGCTGGGCCGTCCACGTGGTGAACCCGCCGTCGCCGAGGTCGATGGCCTCGCCGTCGTGCGCCGCGGTGATCCGCAGGGCGGCGTTGACGTAGTAGCCCCGTCCGCGAGTGCGGTCGGGCTCCTCCACGAGCGGCACTCCGCCGGCCGCTAGGGCGGGCCGGACCGTGTCGGCGACGCGTTCCCGCACCACAGGGGAGTCGAGGACGGGGAACCGGCCTCGACCGCCAGCGCGTTGGTGGGGTCGCTGACGACCTCGATCGGGCGCGTCGCCGTGACGATCCGGTTCTGGCTGCCCGGCGTGACCGCCGCACAAGTGCCCAGCGGTACGACGGGGGACAGCTCGACGCCCGCCACCTCCGTGGGCAGCAGGTCCCACAGCAGCGTCTGCACGGCGGCCGTCGCGCGCGGGTCGCAGTCGGCCGGGCGTACGAAACGGTCCTCCCGCCAGCGGCGCAGCACCTCGGCCGGCCGTACCCGCGCGGCCCGCGTCCGGGCCAGGGAGAGCAGGAGCGTGGTCAGGCCCGAGGCCGGCAGGGCGTCCAGCCTCTCGCGTACGTCGGCGGGCAGCGCCGCCCACACCCGCCGCTCGGCGTCCGACATTCCGTCACCGCTCATCCGGCCACGATGGCCGATGCCGGCCGGGCCGGTCCACCGACTTACGCCGGCCGTTGACCGGGGCACCCCGACCGCCGAGTGGACGAGACCGTGGTCGTCAGGCCCTAGCCGCGGCGGGACCAGGTCCAGGCGTAGCCCGGGTCCTCGCATTCCGACGCCGCGTTGCAGAGGTCGAGGGGGCGGAACGTGTCGACCATGACGGCCAGCTCGTCGAAGAAGTCGGCGCCGATCGACCGCTCGGCCGCGCCCGGCTGGGGGCCGTGGGTGAAGCCGGACGGGTGCAGCGAGATGGAGCCCTGCTCGATGCCGGAGCCGCGCCGGGCCTCGTAGTTGCCGCCGGTGTAGAAGAGCATCTCGTCGGAGTCGACGTTGTGGTGGTTGTACGGCACCGGGATGGCGGCCGGGTGGTAGTCCACCTTGCGTGGCACGAACGAGCAGATCACGAAGTTCGGGCCCTCGAACGTCTGGTGCACGGGCGGCGGCTGGTGGACCCGGCCGGTGATCGGCTCGAAGTCGTGGATGGAGAACGCCCACGGGTAGAGGTGGCCGTCCCAGCCGACCACGTCGAACGGGTGGCGGGCATAGACGTGCCGGGTCCAGGCGGTGCCGTCGCGTCCCGCCCGGGACCGGTGCCGGACCAGCACCTCCACGTCCTCGCCGTCCACCTGCAACGGCGCGTCCGGTCCCCGGACGTCCCGCTCGCAGTACGGCGAGTGCTCCAGGAACTGGCCCCGGACCGAGAGGTAGCGCTTGGGCGGGCCGATGTGCCCGGCGGCCTCGACGGCCAGCAGCCGGACGGGTCGGTCGCCGGTCGGCACGAGGCGGTGGATGGTCGAGGTGGGGATGACCACGTAGTCGCCGGCCACGGCGTCCAGCACGCCGAACGGCGACTCGACCCGTAGCGCGCCGGACTCCAGGTAGAGGCAGTGGTCGCCGGTGGCGTCGCGGAACAGCGGGGACGGCCGGTCGGCGAGCACGTACGCGATCCGGACGTCGTCGTTGGCGAGCAGGTATCGCCGGCCGAGCACCGGGTCGGCCCTGGTGCCGTCGAGCTTGTGGGTGCGCAGGTGGCGGGGCTTGAGCGGCAGGTTGGGCGCCCGGGTGACGGCGGGCGGGGCGTACTCCTCGGCGGCGACGATCGCGGTCGGGGCGTACCGGTGGTAGAGCAGGGACGAGTCGGAGGAGAAGCCCTCCTGGCCGACCAGCTCCTCCGCGTAGAGGGTGCCGTCGGGCTGGCGGAACTGGGTGTGCCGCTTCCGGGGCACCTCGCCGATGCTGCGGTAGTACGGCATGTCGCCTCCCGATTCGTCCCGTTCACCGGCCATTGGCGTCCGATAATCGGACACTGTTGTCCGTTCCTTGTAGCGTCCCGTATGTTCTTGTCTCGTGTCAACGCAGGTGCCCCGCCTCCTCGCCGGCCTCGTCGACGACGCCGCCGTCTTCCCGCCCGGCAACGCGTCGCTGCCCGACGCGGTCGCCGCCCACCGCCGGCACCGCGCCGCCTGGTACGCCGGCCTGGTCGGCCCGCTGCTCGTCCCGGCCTCGGCCGTCGTGGCCGGCGAGCTGGACCCGCTGGTCGACCCCGCCGAGGGCCTCGTGGTCGGGCTGATCGGTGACACCGGTGTGGAGGGACTGCCCGCCGCACTGTCGGCCCTGGCCCCGGCCGGCGTCACCGCCCGCCAGATCGAGGTGGCCGTCGCCAGGCGCGGCGAGGATCCGCAGCCCGGCCTGGCCGAGCTGCTGAAGCTGACCGGGCGGCGGGACGGCGTCGACGTCTACGCCGAGATCCCGCTGACCTTCGGGCTGATGGGGGCGCTGGACACGGTCGCCGCCGCCCGCGCCGACGGGCTGCCCGTCGCGGCCAAGTTCCGCACCGGTGGGCTGGCCGCCGAGCTGTTCCCGACCCCGGTCGAGCTGGCCGCCGTCATCTGCGCCTGCCGGGACCGGGAGCTGCCGTTCAAGCTGACCGCCGGGCTGCACCACGCCGTGCGGCACCGGGATCCGGAGACCGGTTTCACCCACCACGGCTTCGGCAACGTGCTCGCCGCGACGCTCGCCGCCGCCGACGGCGTCGAGGTGGACGGGGTGGCCGCCCTGCTCGCCGCGACCGATCCGGTGCCGCTGGTCGAGCGGGCCCGCGCCGGGCGGGCCGGCGACCGGCCGCTGTGGGTGGGCTTCGGCTCGTGCAGCATCGAGGAACCACTGACCGATCTGATCCGGCTGGGGCTGGTGAACGGGGGGTACGAGGCATGACCTGGGTGACGGGGGCCGACGGCTCGGCGTACGGGGTGCGCAACCTGCCGTATGGGGTGTTCCGGTGGGGCGGGGACGACCCCCGGATCGGCGTACGCATCGGGGACTTCGTGCTCGACCTGGCCGGCGCCGAGGCGGCCGGGCTGGTGCTGGCCGCCGGGGCGCTGGGCCGGACCACCCTCAACGCGTTCCTGGCGCTGGGCCGTCCGCAGTGGACGGCCGTGCGGCAGCGGGTGACCGAGCTGCTCACCGACGAGGCCCACCGGTCGGCGGTGGAGCCGCTGCTCGTCCCGCTCGCCGAGGCCGAGCTGCTGTTGCCGTTCGAGGTCGCCGACTACGTCGACTTCTACTCCTCCGAGCAGCACGCCGGGAACGTCGGGCAGATCTTCCGCCCCGGCCAGCCGCCGCTGCTGCCCAACTGGAAGCACCTGCCGATCGGCTACCACGGCCGGGCCGGCACGGTGGTGGTCTCCGGCACGCCGATCGTCCGCCCCACCGGGCAGCGGGCCACCCCGCAGGGGCCGGTCTGCGGCCCGTCCGTGCGCCTCGACATCGAGGCCGAGGTCGGCTTCGTCGTCGGCGTGCCGAGCGCGCTCGGCGACCGGGTCGCCGCGGCCGACTTCGCCGACCACGTCTTCGGGGTGGTGCTGGTCAACGACTGGTCCGCCCGGGACATCCAGGCTTGGGAGTACCAGCCGCTCGGCCCGTTCCTCGGCAAGTCCTTCGCCACCTCCGTGTCGGCCTGGGTGACCCCGCTGGACGCGCTGGCCGACGCGTTCGTGCCCGCGCCCGCGCAGGACCCGCCGGTGGCGGAGTACCTGCGCGACGTGCCGCACCTCGGGCTGGACCTGCGGCTGGCCGTGGAGTGGAACGGCGAGAAGGTCAGCGAGCCGCCCTTCGCCACCATGTACTGGACCCCCGCCCAGCAGCTCGCCCACCTCACCGTCAACGGCGCCAGCCTGCGCACCGGCGACCTGTACGCCTCCGGCACCGTGTCCGGTCCCGAGCGGGGGCAGGTCGGCTCGTTCCTGGAGCTGACCTGGGGTGGCGCCGAGCCGGTCAAGGTCGGCGGCGAGACCCGGACCTTCCTGGAGGACGGCGACACCGTCACCCTCACCGCCACCGCACCCGGTCCGGACGGCACCACCGTCGCCCTCGGCGAGGTCACCGGGACCGTCCGCCCGGCCCGCTGACCGGGACCGAACCCGCTGCGCCGCAGCACCGCAACGCCGCCCCCGGCGCACCACCGAACCCCGGTCGCACCCGCTGTGCGACCGGGGTTCGGTGTATCCGCGTTGAGCGTGCCGGGCTCGCCCGTCGCGGCGCGCCCCAGCCGGCGGCGCCGTGTGGCGGCACCGGCCGTCGTGGACGTCCCAGCGGACAGGAGGTAACGAGCATGACCGATCTCGCGGGCGCCGTCTGGCGTACCAGCAGCCGCTCCAACGACCAGGGACTGTGCGTGGAGGTGGCGGACAACCTGGTCGACACCGTCGGCGTGGTCGCGGTACGCGACTCGAAGGACCCGGCCGGTCCAGCGCTGGCCGTGAGCCCGCCGGGCTGGACCGCCTTCGTCGGCGCGATCCGGGTCGGGCGGATCCGGGCCTGAGCACCGATTCCCCGGGGAGGGGCCCGGTACCGCCTCACCCCGGGACGGCCACCAGCGGCGGAAATCCCGCCGCTGGTGCCCCGCCGCGCGTTCACCCCCCGTACCGTGGAGGACACGGGAGGTGTCATGTCGACGGTCACGGTCACCCAGTTCATCCAGGCACCCGCCGTCGACCTGTGGCGGCTCCTGGTCGACCTGCCGGTCCGCGCGGACTGGCTCCGCACGGTCGGCCGGGTCGAGCTGCTCACCCCGGGCCGGCTCGCCCCCGGCACGGCCTGGCGGGAGACCCGCACCCGGCCGGACGGCGGCGCGCAGGCGGAGGAGTTCGTCGTGCTGGAGGCCGTGCCGCCCCGCCGGCTGGTGCTCACCTCGCCCGGCATCGGCGTGAGCTACCGGACCACCTGGACGCTGCGTACCGTGCAGCGGCGCCGCCGGGCGTGCACCGCCGTCACCGTGCACCATGAGGCGGTGTCCACCGCCCCGTACGGTCGCGTCCTCGCCCTGCTCTTCGGCGGCCTGGCCGCCCGCGCGGTCGAGGGCGCCTTCCGCCTGGACCTCGCCGACCTCGCCCGCGCCGTCGACCCGGAGGCTGCCGCCGAGGCGGCCTGACCGGGTCGACGGCGGCCCTCCTGGGTAGGGTGCCGGGCGGAGGTGCGGCATGGGGTTCGCGAGGGGGCGGCGGCGGGTCGCGATGGCGGTCGGGGCGCTGCTCGGCGCCGGGGCGGTCGCGGTGGTCGTGCACCGGGTGCTCGCGCCCGCCGAGGTCGACACGCCCGCCCGGGCCGGCTACCCGGCGGCGGTCACCCCGGCGATCGGGGTGGTGGGCCGGCTGCCGGTGGCCCCGCTGATCGTGGACGGCCGGCTCCGCGTCTACGCCGCCACCCGCCAGGTGTACGCCGACCAGCCGGCCGACAGCCGGTACCGGGTCACCCCGTACTGGTCGTACCGGCGCTGGCCGGCGGAGGTCAGCGGGGTGGTGGCGGACGGGACCACGGTGGTCAGCCGCTGGTCGGACGGGAAGCTGGTGGCGCTGGACGCGCGTACCGGACGGGTGGCCTGGCAGGCCGACGGTCCCGCCCCCGCCGAGGGCTGGAGCGCCCGCCGCACCGGGGCCGGCGCGGTCTGGGAGCCGCCGGGACTCTTCCTCGCCCGGGCCGCCGACGGCCGGCCCGGGCTGGTGGTCTCCGGGCCGACCGGGGCGGGTGGCTTCGCGCTCGCCGACGGCCGGCGGCTCTGGTCCGTCGACGTGGACGGCGGGTGCCGCACCGACGTGGGCACCACCGCGGCCGGGCAGTTCGTCGCCGTCGACCGGTGCGCTGGGCCGGCAACGGTCGAGTTCCGCGACGTGGCCACCGGGACGCCGACCACCCGCTGGCAGCCGCCCGGGGCGACCGCCGAACTGGCCGTCACCCCGGTCGGCTGCGTGAGCCACCGCTCCCGGTGCCGGGGCCTGCGGACCACCGGCCCGGCCGACGGGGCGGGCCGCGGCTGGCTGGCCGGTGCCGGCCAGCCGGTCGCCGCCCCGGCCCTGGATCCGGCCGGGTCCGAGTTGGACGGCGAGCGGGCCGTCGGGGTGGCCGACGGGGTGGTGACCGGCCGGTCCGCCCGGACCGGCGGGGAACTGTGGCGTCGGGCCGACCTCGGGCCGGCCCGGATCGTCGCCGTCCAGCCCGGCCGGGTGCACCTGCTCACCGAGGCCAACGACCTGGTCACCCTGGACCCGAGCACCGGCGCGGAGCGCTCCCGCTTCCCGCTGAACGTGGGCCGGGACGGCATCGGCTGGGCCCCCGGGCTGGTGTACGCGGGGGGCGGCTACCTGGCGATGGAGCGGCTCCGTGAGCCGGTCGACCCCGACGCCGACGACCAGCGCTACTTCCTGATGTCCGAGCCGGTGGTGCTCGCGGCAAGCTGAGGCGGTCGGTGCCCAGGGCCGCACGCGGCCGGGACCGCTCAGGCCAGCGCCGACTCGGCCGCCGCCAGGAAGGCGTCGTTCTCGGCCGGGGTGCCGATGGTGACCCGGACGCCGTCGCCGGGGAACGGCCGGACGATCACGCCGCGCGCCTCGCACGCCCGGCCGAACTCCATCGCCCCGTCGCCCAGCGGCAGCCAGACGAAGTTGGCCTGGCTCGACGGCACGTCCGGGACGAACTTGCGCAGCGCCGCGGTGACCCGGTCCCGCTCGGCCACCACCAGCGCGCAGCGCCGCCGGACCTCGTCGGTCTGGGCCAACGCGGCGAGCGCGCCGGCCTGGGCGGCCATGCTCGTGGAGAACGGGGTGACCACCTTGCGCACGGCGGCGGCCACCTCGGGCGCGGCGACGAGGAAGCCGATCCGCAGGCCGGCCAGCCCCCACGCCTTCGACAGGGTGCGCAGCACCACCACGTTCGGCCGGTCGGAGTAGGTCAGGCCGTCCGGCACCTCGGGATCGGTGACGAACTCCCGGTACGCCTCGTCGATGACCACCAGCACGTCCTCGCCGACGGAGTCGAGGAACCGGTCCAGCTCCGGCTTGCGGACCGCCGTGCCGGTCGGGTTGTTCGGGTTGCAGACCAGCACCATCCGGGTCCGGTCGGTCACCGCTGCGGCCATCGCCGCCAGGTCGTGCCCGTGCCCGGCGTCGTTGGGCACCCGTACGCTGGTCGCTCCGCTGGTCGCCGCGATGATCGGGTACGCCTCGAACGAGCGCCACGGGTACAGCAGCTCGTCGCCGGGCAGGCAGGTGGCCCGGACCAGGTGCTCGGCCAGCGCCACCGACCCGCAGCCGGTGGCGATCCGGTCGGGGTCCACCCCGTACCGCTCGGCGAGTACCGCGCGGAGCGCGACCACCCCCATGTCCGGGTACCGGTGTGAGCCGGCGACCGCCTCGGCGACCGCCTCCACCACGCCGGGCAGCGGGCCGTACGGCACCTCGTTGCTGGCCAGCTTGATCGCCTCGGTCAGGCCCAGCTCGCGGGCCAGGTCGGCGGGGCTGCGCCCGGGCACGTAGTTGGGCAGCGCGTCGAGGTCGGCGCGGGTCAGCCGCAGTGGCGGGTGGTGTCGGCCGGTGTCGGTCATGGGGTGTCTCCCGGAGGGTTGGCGGGGTCGGGCGGGGTCTCGGTGTCACGGCTGGCACCGGGTACGCGGGGGAGCTGGACCACCACGGTCTGCGCGCGCTTGTCGTGCAGCGCCTGACGCAGCGGGTGGTCGAACAGCGGCGACACCGCGTCGACGAACTGGAGCAGCAGGCCGAAGCCGCAGCAGTACCAGAGCAGGGTGGGCAGGCCCAGGGTGCTCCACCGGCGCAGCGCCCGGCCGAAGCCGAGCGGCTGGTCGGCCTCCACCGGCACGGCCCGTACGCCCATCAGCCGCTTGCCGAGGGTCTGCCTGTTGCCGGCCATCGCCGGCACCTCGTACGCGAACCAGAGCGCGGTGGCGATCAGCAGGATGGCGACCTGGAGCCCGCCGGCATGCTCGCCCGGCTGGGGCAGCCCTTCGGTGGAGGAGTCGCCGGCCATGGCCCGGCGGAACACCTCCCGGAAGTACGGGGTGATCTCCTCGACGTACCGGTAGACGAACCAGCCGTTGACGACCGTGTTGAGCAGGAACACGGCACCGAAGTCGATCAGCCGGGCGGACAACCGGGCGCCGAAGGAGGCCAGCGGCAGCCCGTGCGGGCGGGGCGCGGGCGGGCGTCCCGGCCAGGTCGGGTACGGCCAGCCGGGCGGCGGCCCCTGCGGGTGCCCGTACCCCGGGGGCGGCCCGTAGCCCGCACCCGGCTGTGGCCCGTGGCCCGGCTGTGGCCCGTGGCCCGGCTGTGGCCCGGGTCCCGGTTGTGGCCCGTGGCCCGGCTGTGGTCCGTGGCCCGGTTGCGGGCCGGCGGGCTGGCGCGGGCCGGCGGCCGGGACCGGGCCGGCCGGCGGCCCGGACGGCTGGCCGGGCGGCCCGGGCGGGGCGGCGGGGCTGACCGGGGGCGGGGGCTCGACCGGGGGCGGCCCCTCCGGCGGGGTGGCGTCGACCGGGATCGGCGCACCGATCCAGCCCTCACCGTCCCAGTACCTCCTGGTCTCGGGCTCGGCGGGGTCGACGTACCAGCCTGGTTGCACGCTCACGGAGCAACCTTAACGACGACCGTCCGGGCGAACTTGTCGTGGAGGCACTGCTGCCAGGGCTTGTCCCAGAGCTGCCAGAGCCCGTCGACGTAGCTGAGCCCGGGCACCAGCGAACAGCCGACGAACTGCACCAGGTACCGCCGGCCGGCCATGCCACGGTCCAGCGTCCGGGTCGGGTCGAGCGGGACGACCCGGATCCGCATCACCTTCTTGCCCAGCGTCTGCCCGGTCCGGCGCAGGTACTCGACGTGGTAGAGCCAGTAGAGCCCGAGCATCAGGACGAACAGCCCCAGCTCGGCCAGGAGCAGCGGCAGCATGATGTCGGTCAGGAACGTGCTCGGGTCGGGCTCGACGAACGTGCCGTCCGGGTTGGTCCGGGTGAACTCGCCGAACATCCTGAACCAGATGAACACCATGACCGGCAGGAACAGCGCCATGACGACCAGGCCGGAGACGGCGCTGTCGATCAGGAAGGCCAGCAGGCGGTCGCCGAAGCTGGCCAGCGGCTGCCCGCCGGGGCTGACCGGCACCGGCGCGAACCCGGGGCGCGGTGGGGCGTACCCGGGCAGTGGGGCCCAGCCGGGCGGTGGGGCGTATCCGGGCGGGCCGGCCCACCCGGGCGACGGCGGCGGGCCGGCGGAAGCGCCCGGCGGGGCGTAGCCGGTGGGGCCGGGCTGCGCCGGGACGGCGTACCCCTGCGGGACCGGGGCGGGGGGCGGCGCGACGCCACCGGCGGCGGGCGGCTGCCCGCCGGCCGGCGGCGTCGGGTACGTCGGAGGCTGGGTCACGCTCGACAGTGTCGCAGGTGGGCTACAGGTTGCCCCGCTTCTCCTGCTCCCGCTCGATGGCCTCGAACAGGGCCTTGAAATTGCCCTTGCCGAAGCCCAGCGAGCCGTGCCGCTCGATCAGCTCGAAGAAGACGGTCGGGCGGTCCTGCACCGGCTTGGTGAAGATCTGGAGCAGGTAGCCGTCCTCGTCCCGGTCGACCAGGATCTTGCGGGCCTTCAGCTCCTCGATCGGCACCCGCACCTGGCCGATCCGGCCGCGCAGCTCCGGGTCGTCGTAGTACGAGTCCGGGGTCTCCAGGAACTCGACGCCGGCCGCGCGCATCGCGTCCACGCTGGCCAGGATGTCGTTGGTGGCCACGGCGATGTGCTGGGCGCCGGGCCCCTGGTAGAACTCCAGGTACTCGTCGATCTGCGACTTCTTGCGGGCCACGGCCGGCTCGTTGAGCGGGAACTTCACCTTCCGGGTGCCGTTCGCGACGACCTTGCTCATCAGGGCCGAGTAGTCGGTGGCGATGTCGTCGCCGACGAACTCCGCCATGTTGGAGAAGCCCATCACCCGCTTGTAGAACTCCACCCACTCGTCCATCCGGCCCAGCTCCACGTTGCCGACGACGTGGTCGACGGCCTGGAAGAAGCGCTTCGGCTGGAGGCCGGCGTCGATCATCGGCTGCCGGTCCACGATCGGGCCCCGGGCCACGAAGCCGGGCAGGAACGGGCCGGTGTACCGGGACCGGTCGAGCAGGGTGTGCCGGGTGTCGCCGTACGCGGCGATGGCAGCCAGCCGCACGGTGCCGTGCTCGTCGGCGACGTCGTGCGGCTCGACCAGGCCGGTCGCGCCCTGCGCGGTGGCGTGCGCGTACGCGGCGTCGACGTCGGGCACCTCCAGCGCGATGTCGCTGACGCCGTCGCTGTGCTTCGTGACGTGGTCCGCGCCGGCCGCGTCCGGGCGTACCGCGCCGGTCAGCACGAACCGGGCCGATCCGCTGGTCAGCACATACTCGGCGTGGTCCCGGTAGCCCTGCTCCGGCCCCCGGTACGCCACGCACGTCATGCCGAACGCGGTCGAGTAGTAGTGCGCCGCCTGCTTGGCGTTGCCGACCAGGAAGTGCAGGTGGTCGAGCCCCTGGACCGGGAACGGGTCGCGGCTGATGTCGTGGTCGACGGCACCGATCAGCACGTCGACGTCGAGTTCCTCGGCCGACTGGGGTCGGTTGATCGCCTGGGTCATGCTGACCTCCCTTGCGTACCGGCCGGCCTCGTGGGCCGCCGTCGGTGGGTTATGTGGCGAGGATCGCCGGATCGCCTGCGGTTGGGCAACAGTTGGCCGAAATCCTGGTCAGGTTGCGCATTCGGTATGGTCTACACCCGTGACTGCTGCACAGGATGTCCAGCTCGACGAACTGGACGCGCGCCTCATCGTGCTGCTCGCCGAGGAGCCCCGGATCGGGGTGCTGGAGTGCTCCCGGCGGCTCGGGGTGGCCCGGGGCACCGCCCAGGCCCGGCTCGACAAGCTCGTCGACCGGGGCGTGATCGGCGGCTTCGGGCCGGACGTCTCCCCGGCCGCGATCGGCTTCGGGGTGACCAGCTTCGTCACCCTGGAGATCAGCCAGCGGTTCGGACACGACCCGGTCACCGCGCACCTCGCGGCGATCCCCGAGGTGCTGGAGGCGCACACCATCACCGGCTCCAGCGACCTGCTCTGCCGGATCGTCGCCCGGTCCAACGCCGACCTCCAGCGGGTGATCGACCAGATCGTCTCGTACGAGGGCATCCGCCGGGCGTCGACGATCATCGCGCTCGCCCAGCAGCTCCCGTACCGGGTGCTCCCCCTCGTCCGCTCGGCGGTCAGGGAGGCGAGGGCGTCGTCCTGACGTCTCCCGGGCGCGGCCGGACCCCCATTAGCACGCCGGTCGCCGAGAAAAGCGCCGCGACACGGCGCGCGGGCGGCGGACCCGGCGGTGATCGTCGTTACCGTGTCCGGTGTGGCGAAGGTGGGCGGCCTCAGGTTGCGTGGCTGGCTGCTGCTCGCCCTCGTCACGGTGGTCGTCCTCGCCGCCGCCGGGGTGTGGAACCCGTGGCCCGGGGTGTGGGACTGGGTCGACCGCAGCGAGCCGATCTCCGAACCCGACGTGGTCTGGCAGCAGCGGATCGGCGGGACCCCGAAGAGCGTCACGATCGCCGGCGGCGCCGTCGTCGTCGAGCAGCGCACCCGGGTCGAGGCCCGCAGCCTCGCCACCGGCGTCCAGCTCTGGGAGCGCAAGGCCGACTGGTCCGCGGTGGCCGGCGGTGACCGCGACCCGGTCGTCGCCGTGGGCAAGCTCCTGGTCAAGGGGTACGAGCTGCTCGACCCGATCACCGGGGCGACCCGCCGCCGCGACGACGACGCGGTGGCCGTGTGGACGTACCGGAACCTGCTGCTCGACGCCCGGTGCACCGAGGCGACCGACTGCACGCTGAGTGCCTGGGACCCGCGCGGCACCGCGCCGCTGTGGACGGCGTTCCTGCCCGGCGTCAGCACCGGCCTCTTCGCCGACAACCCGGACCTGCTCGGCACCCGCCGGCTGAGCACCACCCGGGTCGACGACGGGGTGGCCGGCCCGGAGGCGGTGCCCCCGCTGCTCGGCTTCCCGGTCGACGGCCGGGTGCACGTCGTGGACACCGCCACCGGGCGGGTGCTCCAGGACGTCGAGCCCGGCCGGGACGAGCGGCTCGCGGTGGTCGGCGGCCGGATGCTGCGGATCCGGGCGGTCTCGCAGGACGGGGCGTGCGCGTTCACCCTGACCGCCCAGGACCCGGCCACCGGCCGGGAGGTGTGGCGGCGCACCGGGATCAACCTGCGCACCGCCGACAGCGCCGGCTGCGCCCAGCGGGAGGATCCGCAGGGCGCGCGGAACGTGCTGATCGGCGTGGCCCCGGACGGCCGGGAGGCCGTCATCGACGGGTACGACGGCCGGCTGCTCCAGGTCAACGGCGAGGGGGCGAAGCTGATCGCGGTCGACGACCGGTACGCCCTGGTCCGCACCGCCGACAAGCGGTCGATCGTCGCCCGGGAACTGGGCGCGGACCGGAACCGGTGGACCCGGGCGGCCGGCGGCAGGAGCGGCGGAACGCTCACCCCGTACGCGGCGGTGCTCGCCGAGGAGAAGCCGAGCCGGCTGATCGCGCTGGACCCGCGTACCGGTAGGGAACTGGTCGTGCTGCGGACCTCGGCGAACGCCCTGGCCGTCGGCCCGGCCGGCATGGTCATCGGCGAGGGCCGGGAGATCGGGTACGTCCGCTTCGGCGCGGGCGGGGCGGCGCCCGCCCGGCCCCCCGGCGACGGTGGCGTCCCCGGCCCGGGCGACCCCGGTGGGGGTCCTGACGGGGGCGCCGACGGGGGGCCCGGCGCCGACAGCAGTTGCGGGCCGAAGCGGGAGCTCTGCCCCGGGCGGGACGACAAGGACGGCTGAGCGCGACGGGTGAGAGCGGCGTCCCAGGACCGACCCGTCGGGTGCCACCGATCCAGCGGACTGCCCTAGGCTTTCCGCTCATGAGCAGTGCCGCCGCGTTCTCCCACGCTCCCTTGCTGCCGACCGGGCCCGACCAGACCGAATACCGCCTGGTCACCGACGAGGGCGTCGACGTCGTCCACGGTCCGGGCGGGCGCCGGTTCCTCACCGTGGAGGGGGCCGCGCTGACCGCGCTGACCGCCGAGGCGATGCACGACATCGCCCACTTCCTGCGCCCCGCGCACCTGGCCCAGCTCCGGGCGATCATCGACGACCCGGCGGCCTCGCCGAACGACCGGTTCGTCGCGCTGGACCTGCTACGCAACGCGAACATCGCCGCCGGCGGGGTGCTGCCGATGTGCCAGGACACCGGCACGGCCATCGTGATGGGCAAGCGCGGCCGGCACGTGCTGACCGACGGCGGCGACGTGGAGGCGATCTCCCGGGGCGTCTACCAGGCGTACACGAAGTTGAACCTGCGCTACTCGCAGCTCGCCCCGCTGACCATGTGGGAGGAGCGCAACACGGGCAGCAACCTGCCGGCGCAGGTGGAGATCTACGCCGAGGACCCGGACGGCCACCCGGACGCGTACAAGTTCCTGTTCATGGCCAAGGGCGGCGGCTCGGCCAACAAGTCCTACCTCTACCAGGAGACCAAGGCGCTGTTGAATCCGACGCGGATGATGCAGTTCCTGGAGGAGAAGCTGCGGCTGATCGGCACCGCGGCCTGCCCGCCGTACCACCTGGCCGTCGTCATCGGCGGCACCAGCGCCGAGTACGCCCTGAAGACCGCCAAGTACGCCTCGGCGAAGTATCTCGACGCGCTGCCCACCTCCGGCTCGATGACCGCACACGGCTTCCGGGACCTGGAGCTGGAGGCCGAGGTGCTGGAGCTGACCCGTAACTTCGGCATCGGCGCACAGTTCGGCGGCCGGTACTTCTGCCACGACGTGCGGGTGGTCCGGCTGCCCCGGCACGGCGCGTCCTGCCCGGTGGCGATCGCCGTGTCCTGCTCCGCGGACCGGCAGGCCGTTGCCAAGATCACCCCGTCGGGCGTGTGGCTGGAGCGCCTCGAAACCGACCCGGCGCGCTATCTGCCCGACGTCACCGACGAGACGCTCGACGCGTCCGAGGTGGTCCGGGTGGACCTGAACCGGCCGATGGACGAGATCCGCGCCGAGCTGACCAAGTATCCGGTGAAGACCCGGCTGTCGCTGACCGGCCCGCTGGTCGTCGCCCGGGACATCGCGCACGCGAAGATCGCCGAGCGGCTGGACGCGGGCGAGGAGATGCCGCAGTACCTGCGCGACCACGCCGTCTACTACGCCGGCCCGGCCAAGACCCCGGAGGGGTACGCCTCCGGCTCGTTCGGCCCGACCACGGCCGGCCGGATGGACGCGTACGTGGAGAGGTTCCAGGCCGCCGGGGGCTCCCAGGTGATGCTGGCCAAGGGCAACCGGTCCGCCCAGGTCACCCGCTCCTGCCAGCAGCACGGCGGCTTCTACCTCGGCTCGATCGGCGGCCCGGCGGCCCGGCTCGCCCAGGACTGCATCCGCCACGTCGAGGTGCTCGAATACGCCGAGCTGGGCATGGAGGCGGTCTGGAAGATCGAGGTGGAGGACTTCCCGGCCTTCGTCGTCGTCGACGACAAGGGCAACGACTTCTTCGCCGAGGTCACCAAGCCGGTGCTCACCGTCGGCCGCCGCTGACGTCGACATCGGTGCGCCCATCCACCAGGATGGACGGGCGCACCGCCCCCGTCGGATGCCGTCGCCGACAACCGCGACCGATTTTGCGGTCCGGCGCTGCCGATCCACTCTCATCTCGCTATCGGCCTGCAAGTGGCGGCCCGTCATCATCGGGTTACGCTGCTGGATGTTCCACGGGCCAGCGGGGGGGCAACGGTCATGCGGTTCGGAATCCTGGGACCACTGCGGGTGGGCGGCGGCGAGGCCACCGTCACCGCGGCCCGGGACCGCACCGTGCTCGCCGTGCTCCTGCTGCGCTACGGCCGGGTGGTGTCGGCCGAGGAGCTGATCGACGCCGTGTGGGAGGAACGTCCCCCGGCCACCGCCCGGGCGCAGCTCCAGACCTGCGTGTCCCGGCTCCGGCGGCGCCTCACCGAGCTGGGCATGCCCGCCGACCTGATCCTCACCGACCCGGCCGGTTACGGCATCCGGGTCGCCCCGGTCGACCTGGACGCGGAACTGTTCGCCGAGCGGGTCGACGCCGCCCGGGCCGCCGTGGCGGCAGGTCGGCTTCCGGAGGCGCAGCGCCAGTTCCGGGCCGCGCTCGGCCTGTGGCGCGGGGCCGCCCTGAGCGGCGTCACCAGCCGTACCGTCCGACGCCGCGCCCAGGTCCTCGACGAACAGCGGATCGCCGCGCTGGAGGAGTGCGTCGACGTCGAGCTGCGGCTCGGCCGCGCCGCCGACCTCGTCGACGAGCTGACCGAGGCGGTGGACCGCAACCCGCTGCGGGAGCGGCTGCGCGGCCAGGCGATGCTCGTCCTCTCCGCGGTCGGCCGGCAGGCCGACGCCCTGGCCGTCTACCGGGAGGGCCGGCGACTCTACGCCGAGGAGCTGGGCATCGAGCCCGGCGCGGCGTTGCAGGAGCTGCACCAGCGGGTCCTCGCCGGCGACCTGGCGCTGGCCGGTCCCGGGCGAGGGCCGACCGCCCCGGTGCGGGGCCTGCCCCGGGCGATCAGCGACTTCACCGGGCGGCAGCAGACGGTCGCCCGGCTGGTCAAGGACATCGAGGAGGACGACGCCCGGGTCCAGCTCATCGACGGGATGGCCGGCAGCGGCAAGACGACCCTCGCGGTGCACCTGGCGACCGCCCTCGGCGACCGCTATCCGGACGCGCACCTCTTCGTCGACCTGCACGGGCACAGCGAGCGGGAGCCGCTGTCGCCGGCCGCCGCGCTGGCCGGGCTGCTGCGCCAGCTCGGGGTGTCCGGCGAGCGTATCCCCAACGACGCCGACGAGCGGGCCGCGCTCTGGCGCAGCGAGCTCGCCGGCCGGCGGGCCGTGGTGGTGCTCGACAACGCGGCCAGCGCCGCCCAGGTGGCGCCGCTGCTGCCCAGCGGCCGGGGTTGCCTCACCCTGATCACCAGCCGGTGGCGGCTGACCGGTCTGGACGGTGGGAAGCCCTCCTCGCTGTCCGTGCTGGACCCGGACGAGGCGGTTGAGCTGCTCGCCCGGGTGGTGGGCGTCGACCGGGTGTCCGCCGAGCCGGTCGCCGCCGCCGAGGTGGTCCGGCGCTGCGGCCACCTCCCGCTGGCGATCCGGCTCGCGGGCGCCCGGCTCGCCCACCGGCCGAGCTGGCGGGTCGCCGACCTCGCCGGCCGGCTGGCCGCTGGCCGCGACGTCCTCACCGAGCTGGTCGCGGGCGAACGCTCCGTCGGCCAGGCCTTCGCCCTGTCGTACGCGCAGGTGAGCCCGGCGGCGCAGCGGATGTTCCGGCTGCTCGGGGTGATCCCGGGGGCGTTCTTCGACAACCGGGTGGCGGCGGCGGTCGCCGACCTGGCCCTGTCCGACGCGCAGGACCTGCTCGACGACCTGGTCGACGCCCACCTCGTCGAGGAGCCGGAGCCGGGTCGGTTTCGCTTCCACGACCTGGTCCGCGACTACGCCCGGCACCGGCTGGCCGAGCCGGGGGCGGTCGACGCGCGACAGGCGGCGCTGGAGCGGCTGCTCAACTTCCACCTGCACACCGGCGCGGAACTCGCCCGCCTGGTCAACCGGTCGGCCAGCAACGCCCCCTTCGCGCTGCCGCCGGTGGGACGTCCCGACCTGGTCCGCTCCTGCCTGACCGAGGGCCAGGACTGGCTGGACGAGAACCGGGCGATGCTGGTGGCGCTGGTGCGGCTGGCCGAGCAGGAGGGCGGCGACCGGTACTGCTGGCAGTTGGCCCGGGCCTGCTGGAGCTACTGGTTCGCCGAGGGGCACCTCGACGAGCTGATCGAGGCGCACGAGGCCGGGCTGCGCGCCGCCGAGCGGCTGGGCGACGACGTCGCCATCGCCACCATGCACAACTACCTCGCCTCCGGCCACCACCGCCTCGGCCGCTACCGGGAGGCGCTGGCGTCGATGCGGGTCGCCCTGCGGCTGCGGGAACGCCTGGGCGACCGGATCGGTCAGGCCGGCACCCACAAGAACATGGCTGCGGTCCACTCGGTCACCGGCGACCTCCCCACGGCGCTGGCGCATCTGGACAAGGCGCTGGCGTTGCTGCGGGTCGAGAGGCACGACGGCGGGATCGTCGCCACCTTCACCAACCAGGCGTCGATCCTGCTGATGGCCGGCCGGCCGGAGGGGTCCCTGGCGGTCTCCCGCCGGCAGCTCGCCCTGGCCCGGGCCGTCGGCACCCTCTACGACGTGGCGAACGCGATGGGCCACGTCGGCATGGCCCGGGCCCGCCTGGGGCACGGCGAGGTGGCCGTGCGTCGCCTGCACGTCGCGCTGCGGCTCAAGCGCCGGCTCGGCAACCGGTACGGCGTCGGCGAGCTGCTCAACGAGATGGGCGTGATCGAGCGCTCGGCGGGTCGTCCCGAGGCCGCGGCGGCCCGGCACCGGGAGGCGCTGGTCGCGATGACCGAGGTGGGCGACCGGGCCGGGCAGTGCGCGTCCCGAAACCTGCTGGCCCGGGCGCTGCTCGACCAGGGGGACCGGGCCAGCGCGCTGGACCTGCACCGCCGGGTGCTCGGCGACGCGCTGCGGCTCGACGTCCGCTACGAGCAGGGCCGGGCGCTGGACGGCATCGCCCGCTGCCTGCGGCCCGTCGACCCGGCCTCCGCCCGGTCCCACTGGCACCGGGCCCTGGAGCTGTTCCGGCAGGTCGGCTCGCCGGACCGGCACGAGGTCGAGCGGCTGCTCGCCGGGCTGGACTGAGCGATCATCTGCGGCCCGGCGGCGGTCGGGGCAGGATGGTGGGCGTGACGACTCCAGAGGCAGCGGGCTACCGGATCGAACGCGACTCGATGGGCGAGGTGGAGGTGCCCGCCGAGGCGCTGTGGCGGGCGCAGACCCAGCGTGCGGTGCAGAACTTCCCGATCTCCGGGCGGGGGATCGAGCCGGCCCAGATCAAGGCCCTGGCCCAGATCAAGGGCGCGGCTGCTCAGGTCAACGGCGAGCTGGGCGTCATCGACGCCGACGTGGCCGCCGCGATCGCCGCCGCCGCCGCGCACGTGGCCGACGGCGGGTACGACGACCAGTTCCCGATCGACGTGTTCCAGACCGGCTCGGGCACCTCGTCCAACATGAACACCAACGAGGTGATCGCCACCCTGGCCGGCCGGGAGCTGGGCCGGGACGTGCACCCGAACGACGACGTGAACGCGTCCCAGTCCAGCAACGACGTCTTCCCGTCCTCGATCCACCTGGCCGCCACCCAGTTCGTCGTGGAGGACCTGGTGCCGGCGCTGACCCACCTCGCCGAGGCGCTGGAGGCCAAGTCGGCCGAGTTCGAGACCGTGGTGAAGGCCGGCCGTACCCACCTGATGGACGCCACGCCGGTCACCCTGGGCCAGGAGTTCGGCGGGTACGCCGCCCAGGTCCGCTACGGCGTCGAACGGCTGGAGGGGGCGCTGCCCCGGCTGGCCGAGCTGCCGCTCGGCGGCACCGCCGTGGGCACCGGGATCAACACCCCGCTCGGCTTCGCCGCCGCGGTGATCGCCAAGCTGCGCGAGTCCACCGGCCTGCCGCTGACCGAGGCCCGTAACCACTTCGAGGCACAGGGTGCCCGGGACGCGCTGGTGGAGACCTCCGGGCAGCTCCGCACCATCGCGGTCGGCCTCTACAAGATCGCCAACGACATCCGGTGGATGGGCTCGGGCCCCCGGGCCGGGCTGCGCGAGCTGCGCATTCCGGACCTCCAGCCCGGCTCGTCGATCATGCCCGGCAAGGTGAACCCGGTGGTCGCCGAGGCCGTCCGGCAGGTCTGCGCCCAGGTGATCGGCAACGACGCGGCGGTCGGCTTCGCCGGCTCGCAGGGCGACTTCGAGCTGAACGTCATGCTGCCGGTGATGGCCCGAAACCTGCTGGAATCGATCCGGCTGATCGCCGCGTCGAGCCGCCTGCTCGCCGACCGCTGCGTAGCCGGCCTGATCGCGAACGCCGACGTCTGCCTGGCGTACGCCGAGGGCTCGCCCTCGATCGTCACCCCGCTCAACCGTCACCTCGGGTACGACGAGGCCGCCTCGATCGCCAAGGAGGCGCTGGCCAAGGAGATGGCCATCCGGGACGTGGTGATCGCCCGGGGCCACGTGGTCAACGGCAAGCTCACCGCCGACCAGCTCGACGAGGCCCTCGACCTGCTCCGGATGACCCACCCCTGACCGGGTCCCGGCAGCCGGCCGGGCGTGGGCGCAGGCCCGGTAGAGCCAGAGCGGCCGCAGCGCCATGTGCGGCGAGGTGTGGCTGGGGTGCGAACCGCTGGTCGCGCCGGGGGGCGGGGCATGAGTTGGTCTCCCTGTGGAGCTGAGCCGTCTGCGTCATCACCCCGGCAGTGGGACCACACCGGCGGCCTTTCGGCCGGACGAGTCGCCGCACCTCACGCCGGCCTGGACTTTCCGGCCGGGGCCGCGCGCCGGTTGATCGACTCCGTGTCAGTGACCTAGCGGAATCCGGGTGCTGTTGAGGCACCATGTCAGTGACATGGAGTGGATCACGGCGCGCGGCGATATCCGGTCGACGGCCGGGCCCGGCGGCGGCATCATCCGGGCCATGGTGGACATGGGCGCGGGTGGGCACGATCCAGCCGCCGCAGGGGCGCCCGGCGTCGAGCCCGGCGATGGCGTAGCCGGTGCTGGCAGGGCCGGCGATTGCGTGGCCGGTGCTGGCAGGGCCGGTGGTGGCAGGGCCGCCGGTGGCGTGGCCGGCGATGGCGTAGCCAGTGCTGGCAGGGCTGGCGGTGGCCGGGCCGCTTGTGGCGTGGCCGGTGTGGTGGCAGGGCTGATGGCGGCGTGGCTGGCGACGGCAGGGTTGGTGGTGGTGACGTGACCGGTGGCGGTGGCGGTGGGATTGGGATCGGCGAGGTGCTGCTGGAGACCGCGCGGCTGCGGCTGCGGAGGTTCACGGAGGCCGACGCCGACGCCCTGGTGGAGCTGGACTCCGATCCGGCGGTCATGCGTTACCTGACCGGGGGCCGGCCCACGCTGGCCGAGGTGGTCCGGGCCGAGGTGCTGCCTCGGCTGCTGACCGGGTACGACCGTCACCCCGGGATGGGCCGGTGGGCCGCGACCGACCGGGCGACCGGGAGCTTCCTCGGCTGGTTCGCCCTCGACGCGGAGGCGGGTGACGCCTCCCGGGGCGGAACTGCGGGGCAGGCGGAGCTGGGGTACCGGCTGCGGCGGGCGGGGTGGGGGCGCGGGCTGGCCACCGAGGGGTCCCGGGCCCTGGTCCGGTACGGGTTCACCACTCTCGGCCTACGCCGGATCTGGGCGGAGACGATGGCGGTCAACGTCGCCTCGCGTCGGGTGCTGGAGAAGGCGGGCCTGCGGTACGTGCGGACGTTCCACCTGGACTGGGACGACCCGATCGAGGGCACCGAGCACGGCGAGGTCGAGTACGAGCTGCTCCGCGACGAGTGGGACGCGGGTCAGGGGCGGGCGGCGGCCCTGCGGGCCCGGTAGGCGGTGACCGCGGCGCGGTTTCCGCAGCCCGCGTCGCAGTACCGCCGGGAACGGTTCTTCGACAGGTCGACCAGTACGTTGTCGCAGTCCGGGTGGTCGCACACGCGCAGCCGGGACAGTTCGCCGCTGCGTACCAGGTCGGCCAGGGCCATCGCGGCCTCGACCGCCATCCGGGTGGCCAGCGGCGCGTCCGTGGGCACGGCGTGCAGGTGGTACGGCTCGTCGTCGTGCCGGATGAGCTGCGGCAGTGCCCCGGCCTCACGCAGCAGCCCGTTGACGATGGCGACGATCCCGTCGGTGTCGGCGTGCCAGATCCGGCGCAGTCGGGGCCGCAGGTCCCGGACCGACCGTAGCTCCGCCTCGGTGTGCTCGTGCCGGCCGGTCCAGCCGTGCGCGCCGAAGAACGCGTCCAGGGCCGCCACGTCGGGCAGCGCCTCCCCGCGGCCGCCGGCGGTGTTGACCAGGGCAGCGGCGGCGATCAGCCCGCACTCGGTGTCATGGGCGAAAAGCAACTTGACTCCTGTCAGGTGACCCGTCTAGCGTCATCGGTCTAAGGCTACTTCACTCATGACGTACTGGGGAAATTCGATGCGTCCACGACCTGCCGCCGGCACCGGTCTCGGCCTGGTGCTGTTGTCGGCCGTCACGTTCGCCACCTCGGGCACCTTCGCCCGGTCGCTGATCGAGGCCGGGTGGTCCGCGGAGGCCGCCGTGGTCGCCCGGGTCGGCATCGCCGCCGCCGTCCTCGCGGTGCCCGGGGTGCTGGCCCTGCGCGGCCGGTGGGGCGTGCTTCGGCGCAACCTCGCCCCGGTCGGTGTCTTCGGGCTGCTCGGCGTCGCGCTCGCCCAGGCGTGTTTCTTCAACGCCGTCCGCTATCTCCCGGTCGGCGTGGCGCTGCTGCTGGAGTATCTGGGCATCATCCTCGTGGTCGGCTGGATGTGGCTGGTCCACGGGCAGCGTCCGCGCCGGCTGACCGTGGCCGGGGCGGTCGCGGCGCTGGCCGGCCTCGTCGGCGTCCTCGACCTGACCGGCGCCGGCCGCCTCGACCCGGTCGGCGTGCTCTGGGGACTCGGCGCGGCGGTCGGGCTGGCCGGGTACTTCGTGATCGCCGGCCGCCTCGACGACAGCCTGCCGTCCGTGACGATGGCCAGCGCCGGCATGGCCGTCGGCGCGGCGGTCCTGCTTCTGCTCGGCCTGGCCGGGGTGCTGCCGCTGCGGGCGACCTTCGGCGAGTTGACCTTCGCGGGGCAGCGCACCAGTTGGCTGGTCCCCATCGCCGGCCTGTCGCTGGTCGCCGCCGTGGTCGCGTACCTGTCCGGGATCGCCGGAACCCGGATCCTCGGGGCCCGGCTCTCCTCGTTCGTCGGGCTGACCGAGGTGATGTTCGCGGTGCTCATCGCCTGGCTGGTACTGGGCGAGTTGCCGACCGTCGTCCAGCTTTTCGGCGGCGCCCTGATCATCGCAGGGGTCGCCCTGGTCCGCCTCGACGAGCTACGCGAGTCGCGCGTCGACGACCGGCCGGCCGGCCCTCCCGTCGAACCCGCGCTCGCCGTCGACTGCTGACGGTCCCACGATCGCGCCGACGGGTGGGAGGCTGGCCGGATGCTGACCCATGTCGTGTTCGACGCCGACGAGACCCTGATCGACCTGCGCCCGGCGGTCACCGGCGGGCTGGTGGCCGTACTGGAGGAGATGCGGCGGCTGACCCCGGCGGCGGCCGGGGTCAGCCTCGCGGAGCTGGAGTCCGACTGGCACGCGGTGTTCGCCGCCATGAGTGCCGTCCCCGTCATGGAGATCCGGCGGGCCGCGCTGGCCCGGTCGCTCGCCCGGGCCGGCCTCGACGCGCACCTGGACGACGTCGCGGCACTCTTCTTCGCCCGGCGCTTCGCGCTGACCCGTCCCTTTCCCGACGTGCTGCCGGCGCTCACCGCCCTGCGCGGCCGGTACACCCTGGGCTACGCCACCAACGGCAACAGCCGCGCCGAGCGCTGCGGACTCGCCGGTGAGTTCGCCTTCGAGCTGTACGCGCACGAGAACGGCCTGCCGAAGAAGCCCGCCCCCGAGTTCTTCCGCGGTGGTCGAGGCGGCCGGGGTGCCGGCGGAGCGGATCCTGTACGTCGGCGACTCGCCCAGCCACGACGTGCTCGCGGCCCGGCGCGCCGGGCTGCGGGCGGTCTGGCTCAACCGCCTCGGCCTGCCCCGCCCGCCCGGTGTGCCGGCCGACGCCGAGGTCTCCACCCTGGCCGACGTGCCGGACGCGATCGGCCGGCTCTCCGCCGAGCGGGAGATGAGTGAGGCGTAACCCGCCCGCCGAGTCCCCGTCGCCGTCCCGATGACAGCAGGCGGACGAAAGTTCGATTGCCGTGTAATACGGACTCCCATCTAGCGGAACGCCCGTCGGTGATATGGGATGGCTGCCACGTCCCTCAACGAGAGGATCTGATGTGGTGAGCAAGCGCTTCACCGCCGGCGCCGTCGCAACCGCAACGGCGTTGGCACTCACGGTGACCGGCGTGGTGGGCACGGCGAACGCCGAGCCGACCGCGACCCGGGAGTTCACCGTCGTCGCGGAGGCCGGCGTCTCCGCCGACGCGGCGATCGCCGCCATCACCGCCGCAGGCGGCTCCGTGGTCTCCCGTACCGACGAGGTCGGACTGTTCCAGGTCACCAGCGACCGTGCCGACTTCGCCACCCGGGCGACCGCGAACGCCGCCCTGCTCGGCGCGGCCGAGAGGAAGGCGATCGGCCGCAAGCCCAAGCTCGACCGGGTCGAGCAGGAGAATCTCCTCGCCAAGGCCAAGGCCAAGGCCAATGGCGCCGCTGCCGCCAAGCGGGGCAAGAAGATGGACCCGCTGGACGAGAAGCTCTGGGGCCTGGACATGATCCGGGCCGACGACGCCCGCAGGGTGGAGCCGGGCGACCGTCGGGTCACCGTCGGCATCCTGGACACCGGCGTCGACGCCGGCAACCCCGACCTCGCGCCGAACTTCAGCTGGTCCCTGTCGCGCAACTTCGCCCCGGACATCCCCGAGGTCGACGGGGAGTGCGAGGTGGCGAGCTGCCTCGACCCGGTCGGCACCGACGACAACGGCCACGGCACCCACGTCGCCGGCACCATCGGCGCCGCCGCGAACGGCTTTGGCCTCTCGGGCGTCGCCCCGAACGTCACTCTGGTCGAGCTGAAGGGCGGCCAGGACTCCGGCTACTTCTTCCTCGACCCGGTGGTCAACGCCCTGGTGCACGCGGGCAACGTCGGCCTCGACGTGGTGAACATGTCCTTCTACGTCGACCCGTGGCTCTACAACTGCACCGCCAACCCGGCCGACTCGCCGCAGGCGCAGGCCGAGCAGCGGGCGACCATCGAGGCCATGAAGCGGGCGCTCGACTTCGCGCACCGCAAGGGAGTCACCCTGGTCGGCTCGCTCGGCAACAACCACGAGGACCTGGGCGCGCCCCGTACCGACACCTCCAGCCCGGACTACGGCGCCGACCCGTACGACCGGCCGATCGACAACGCCACCTGCTGGGACCTGCCGGTGGAGGGCCCGCACGTGATCGGCGTGTCGGCGATCGGCCCGTCCGGCAAGAAGGCCGACTACTCGAACTACGGCACCGAGCAGATCTCGGTCGCCGCACCGGGCGGCTGGTTCCGCGACGGGTTCGGCACCGACACCTACCGCCTCGACGCCAACATGATCCTTTCCACGTACCCGAAGCACGTGCTCCAGGAGGAGGGGTCGGTCGACGAGAACGGCAACATCGTCGAGGGCTTCGAGGAGTCGGTGTTCAAGCAGTGCAAGGCCAACGGTGCCTGCGGCTACTACACCTACCTCCAGGGCACCTCGATGGCGTCGCCGCACGTCAGTGGCGTCGCCGCGCTGATCGTCAGCAAGTACGGCAAGAAGACCAGGGACGGCCTGGGTCTGGACCCGGTCAAGGTCGAGCGGCAGCTCTACCGCACCGCCACGGAGCGCGCCTGCCCGGAGCCGCGCCTGCAGACGTACACCAACGAGGGCCGGGACGCCGAGTTCAACGCCTACTGCGCCGGTGACGCCAAGTTCAACGGCTTCTACGGCCACGGCATCATCGACGCGTACGCGGCGGTGACGACCCGGATGTGACGACCGGTGCCAGCGGGAGGGGCCCGGGCGACCACGGTTGCCCGGGCCCCTCGCCGTCCCGGGCCCCTCGTCGTCCGCCGGGGACGACGGGTCGCCGGGCCGGGTCGACTGACCCACTTCTCGGGTCCGGCACATGGCAGTCGTCCAGGTGGGGGAAGGCGCGACGTGCCGCATGCCGAGCTGGTCACCGGCGTGCGCCGGGGCGGGCGGGGTCAGCGACGCCAGCCCCGGGACGCCAGGGTGGCATGGACCTCCCGGGCCAACGCGGGGAAGTCGTGCCGCAGCCGGCGGCCGGTCACGTGCAGCACGAGCCAACCCGCGCCGACGAGCTGGTTGAGCCGCTGGCGGTCGCGGTGCAACTGCTCGGCGTCGGCGTGCCAGGTGCCGTCGTACTCGACCGCGACGCGGAACTGCGGCCAGGCCAGATCCGGATGCAGGACGAGCCCCGACGCCAGTCGGACCGGGTGCTGTGCGACCGGGCGGGGCAGCCCGGCGAGCACCAGCCGGACCCGCAACTCGGACTCCGGCGGGGACTGTGCACCGGGATCGGCCAGGTCGAAGACCCATCTCGCCCGGCGGCCACCGGGGCGCTCCGCGTTGCGGGCGCCGATCCCGGCGAGGGCGGCCCGGGTGGTCAGGCCCTTGCGGAGCAGGCTGTCGACGATCCCGACGGCCCGGAAGGGCTCCAGCCAGACGGCGGTCTCCCAGGCTGCCATCGCCGGGTCGGTGCGGGGCAGGGCCCACGCCGCCTCCGCCACCATCAGCGACGAACCCTGATCGAGGGGGCGGCCGGGCCGCCGCTCGGCGATGCCCACCCCACCCCTGCCCGGCGGCGGTGCCGTGCCACCGGTGTCCCGGCTGATCACGGCCGGGCGGGCCACGGCCGGGCGCATGACGGCCGGGTTGGTGGCAGGCGGGACGCCGGTGGCCAGGACGGGCCCGGCGGCGATGGCGGGTTCAGGGGCCAGGACGGGCCCGGCGGCGATGGCGGGTTCAGGGGCGAGGACGGCCCCGGGGGCGAGGACGAGGGCGGCCGCGTTGGCGAGCATCGGCGCGGGGGTGGTGGGCGGGCTGGTGACGGGCAGGTCGGTCAGGTGCACCCGCAGCCCTCGCTGGCTGCGCAGCCCGGCCGTGCGGGGGCTGGCCACGTGCACGTCGGCGGAGAACTCGGCGGCGTGCTCGACACCGTGCAGCAGGGCCGCCGACGGCCCGGCGAACGCCGCACCCGGGGGCAGTTGCAGGGACACCGCGCGACAGGAGAGGGCGTGGTCGTGGTCGAGGCGTGAATCGGCGTAGATGTCGCGGCGCAGGTTGACCCAGGCCGAGCTGCGCAGCCGGTGCGCGGTGACGAGGCCCAGCCGGATCGCGTCGGAGGCGCGGAAGACCTGCCAGGCGAGGGCGGACGGGCGATCAGCGTGTCGGGGCATGTGCCCAGGCTGCCGGCTGCCGCCGGCCACCCGACACCCCTGTGGAAAACCGCTCCGCCCCGTCCTCCTGTCGCCTGTGGACAGTCCATCGGAGGGCCTTCACCTGTGGTAATGGGCTGACCCGCTCGACGAGCCACCAGCAGGCCGGGGTGGGTGCGACGCGATGTGCGGCAAGTCGGGGCATGTGGCGCACGAGAGGCCGCGTTGTGCCGTACCCGAAGTTGGTCAAGGCGTGCGTCGACCGAGCCCGCAGGCGGGTCAGGGGGCGAGGGCGGTGGCGATGGCGGTGGCCGCCGCGAGCACCTGCTCGCCGACCACCTCCGGGTCCAGCGGGGCCAGGGCCACCACCCCCACGCTCGCCTCCAGGCCCGGCACGCCGAGCACCGGGGCGGCCACCCCGTACGCGCCGGGTTGCAGCTCGCCGCTGGTGCCCACCGGGCCGGCGGAGCCCGACCGGCCGGCGAGGATGGCCCGGCCGGCCGCCCCCCGCTCCAGCGGGTGCCGCGTCCCAGTCCGGTACGCCACGTGCAACGACGTCCAGCTCGGCTCCACCACCGCCAGGGCGATGCCCTCGCCGCCCTCGACCACGGTGAGGTGGGCGGTCGCGCCGGCCTGTTCGGCGAGCCGGCGCAGGGCCGGCAGCGCGCCCTCGGCGAGCAGCGGCTGGGCCCGCCGGGCCAGGTGCAGCACCCCGGCGCCGAGGCGCAGCCGGCCGTCACCGTCCCGCCGCACCATGCCGTGTCCGCTCAGCGCGCCGACCAGCCGGTAGACGGCCGCCCGGCCGATGCCCAGCCGGTTCGCCGCCTCGGTGACGGTCAGCCCGCCAGGGGCGTCGGCGACCAGGTGCAGCAGCCGCAGCCCCCGGTCCAGCGTCTGGGCCGTCTCGCCCCCGCGCCCCCTGTCGCCGGGCCGGGCCGTCGTGCCGTCCTGCCGTGCCGCCTCATCCACGAGGGGCAGCGTACGACCCGGCACCGGACGACCCGGGAACGCGTGGGCGGCTACCCTGATACGGTGACGCTACGCCTGTATGACACCGCCACCCGATCGGTGCGGGACTTCGTCCCGCGGGAAGCCGGCAAGGTGGGGGTCTACCTGTGTGGTCTCACCCTCCAGGCACCCCCGCACATCGGCCACCTTCGCTCCGGCGTCAACTACGACGTGCTGCGCCGCTGGCTGCTGGCGAAGGGTTTCGAGGTCCGGTTCATCCGCAACCTGACCGACATCGACGACAAGATCCTGGTCAAGGCCGTCGAGCAGGGCCGGCCGTTCTGGTCGATCGCGTACGCCAACGAGCTGGCGCTGGCCGGGGCGTACCGGGCGCTGAACGTGCTGCCGCCGACGTACGAGCCGCGGGCCACCGGGCACGTCCCGGAGATGCACGAGCTGATCGCGAAGCTGATCGACACCGGGCACGCCTACCCGGCCACCGACGGCTCCGGCGACGTCTACTTCGACGTGGCCTCCTGGCCGGCGTACGGCGCGCTCTCCGGCCAGTCGCCGGACGCCATGCAGGCCGCCGACGACGCCCCGGAACGGGGCAAGCGCGACCCGCGCGACTTCGCCCTGTGGAAGGGCGCGAAGCCCGACGAGCCGGCCGACGCGTACTGGCCCTCGCCGTGGGGACGGGGGCGGCCCGGGTGGCACATCGAGTGCTCGGCGATGTGCTGGCGCTATCTGGGCGCCGAGTTCGACATCCACGGCGGCGGGCTCGACCTGACCTTCCCGCACCACGAGAACGAGGTCGCCCAGTCGCAGGCCGCCGGCCTGCCGTTCGCCCGCTACTGGGTGCACCACGGGTTGCTCGGCATCGGCGGGGCGAAGATGGGCAAGTCGACCGGCAACGCCCTCGACCTGGCGTACGTGGCGGCGCTCGGGGTACGCCCGATCGAGCTGCGCTACTACTACGCGGTCGCGCACTACCGGTCGCTGATCGACTACACCGAGGACGCGCTGCGCGAATGGGCGACGGGCTTCCGGCGGATCGAGGGGTTCGTCCAGCGGGCCGCCGAGCGGGTCGGTGCCGGGAGGCTCGGTGAACTGCCGGACGCCTTCGTCGCCGCGATGGACGACGACCTGAACACCTCGGCCGCGTTCGCGGTGCTCCAGGAGGTGATCCGGGACGGCAACACCGCGCTGGCCGCCGCCGACGATGTGACCGTCCGCACGGCGCTCGGCTCCGCGCGGGCCATGCTGGATATCCTCGGGATCGACCCCCTCGACGACGCGTGGACCGGCGGTGGTCGCGTGGACGACCTGCGCGGCGTGGTGGACTCGCTGGTCGCGTTGGCCCTGGACCAGCGGGCGCAGGCCCGCGGTCGGAAGGACTGGGCCGCCGCGGACGCCGTCCGCGACCAGCTCAAGCAGGCCGGTGTGCTGGTCGAGGACACCCCGCAGGGCCCCCGTTGGACTATTGGAGAGCAGGACTGATGGCCGGCAACTCGCAGCGCCGTGGCCGGCGACTGACGCCGAAGGCGGGTGCCCCGAAGGGCTCCGGAGGCAAGAACAAGGACGCCCTCGCGGGCCGGGGCAAGACCCTGCCCGCCGACGAGCGTCCCTGGCACAAGGCGTACTCGGGCACCGAGAAGCTGCCCCAGCGCACCGCCTGGAAGCAGGACAAGGAGCGCCGGGCGGCGGCCGAGGAGGGGCGGGCCCCCAAGATCGGCAAGCCGGGCTCCAAGGACACCACCTGGGGCCGGGGCGGCGGCCGGGGCGTGCCCACCGCCCGGGGCGGCGCCGGCGGCCGGGGCGGCGGGCCGACCGGCCGCACCGGCCCCCGGGTCGCGCCGGGGCGCAAGTCCAACCCGGCGAAGGACAGCCCGGAGCTGCTGGTCGGGCGGAACCCGGTGCTGGAGTCGCTGCGTACCCAGGTGCCGGCCACCGCGCTCTACATCGCCCAGGGCATCGAGACCGACGACCGGGTCAACGAGATCGTCCGCACCGCCGCCGACCGGGGCATCGCCATTCTGGAGATCAGCCGCGCCGAGCTGGACCGGATGACCGGCGGCGTGCTGCACCAGGGCGTCGGCCTCCAGGTGCCGCCGTTCGCGTACCAGCCCTTCGAGGACCTGGTCGCTGCGTCGCTGGAGCAGACCGCCCCGCTGCTGGTGGCGCTGGACGGCGTCACCGATCCGCGCAACCTCGGCGCGGTGATCCGGTCCGCCGCCGCGTTCGGCGCGCAGGGGGTCTTCGTACCGGAGCGGCGGGCGGCCGGGATCACCGCGACCGCCTGGCGGACCAGCGCCGGCGCGGCGGCGCGGGTGCCCGTCGCCCAGGTCACCAACCTGACCCGGTCGCTCAAGGCCTGCCGGGACGCCGGCTTCATGGTCGTCGGCCTGGACGCCGACGGCGAGACCGACCTGTTCGACCTGGAGGCGGCCGTCGGGCCGCTGGTCGTGGTGGTCGGCTCGGAGGGCCGGGGGCTGTCCCGGCTGGTCGGCGAGACCTGCGACCTGACCGTGAGCATCCCGATGGTCTCCGAGGTGGAGTCGCTCAACGCCAGCGTCGCCGCCGCGGTGGCCCTCGCCGAGGTGGCCCGCCGCCGCCGCGCGGAGGCGTGAGCCCGGAACACGAGTGACGCGGCGGGCCGTCCCCATCCGGGGGCGGCCCGCCGCGCGTACTGCCGAGACGGTACGACCGGCCCCGGAGCATCCACCCGGCCGCGCCCGACACCCGGGTACGACGAAGGGGCGGCCCGCCGGCTGGCGGACCACCCCTTCCCGCTGCTACGTCAGATCCGCTTGCCGGTGGCGGCGTTGAAGGCGTGGATACGGCCGGCCCGCGGCTTGACGAACACGGTGTCGCCCATGTTCGGCATGGTGCGCCGGTCGGTGCGGACCACGAAGCGCTCGTTGTGGCCCTCCAGCGCGGCGTGGCCGTAGACGTTCGCGTCCGAGCCGAGGTCCTCGACCAGCTCGACCACGACCGGCATGCCGCCCTCGTTCGGGCTCACCAGGTCGCAGTCCTCCGGGCGGAAGCCCACGGTCACCTTGCCGTTGCTGCCCTCGGCGCGGGCCGCCTCGGCCTGCTCGCGGGTCAGCGGCAGGTTCAGCTCGGCGAACGCGGCGCCCTGCTCGGTCAGCGGGACGGTCTTGATGTTCATCGCCGGGGAACCCATGAAACCGGCGACGAACACGTTGGCCGGGGTGTCGTAGAGCGCCCGCGGGGTGTCCACCTGCTGGAGGACGCCGTCGAGCATGACCGCCACCCGGTGGCCCATGGTCATGGCCTCGACCTGGTCGTGGGTGACGTAGACCGTGGTGATGCCGAGCTTCGCCTGCAACGACGCGATCTGGGTACGGGTCTGCACCCGGAGCTTGGCGTCGAGGTTCGACAGCGGCTCGTCCATGAGGAAGACCTGCGGCTCGCGGACGATCGCCCGGCCCATCGCGACCCGCTGGCGCTGACCGCCGGAGAGGGCCTTCGGCTTGCGGCTGAGGAACTCCTCAAGCTGGAGCAGCCCGGCCGCCTCCTTGACCCGCCGGTCGATCTCGTCCTTGGGGGTCTTGCGCAGCTTCAGGGCGAACGCCATGTTCTCGTACACCGACATGTGCGGGTAGAGTGCGTAGTTCTGGAAGACCATCGCGATGTCGCGGGCCTTCGGCGGGAGGTGGGTGACGTCGCGCTGGTCGATGTAGATCGCGCCGTCGTCGACGTCCTCCAGGCCGGCGAGCATGCGCAGGCTGGTGGACTTGCCGCAACCGGAGGGGCCGACCAGGACGAGGAACTCGCCGTCGCCGATCTCGAGGTCGAGCTGGTTCACTGCGGGACGCTCGGTGCCCGCGTAGATGCGGGACGCCTTCGCGTAGGTGACCGTGGCCATGCTGGAGCGCTTCCTTTCACCGGCAGGAACGTGCCGGACGATCCGAGTGAAGGAGCAACCGGCGCCGTGCGGCGTCGGCCTTCCGGACGACGCTTCCGGGCAGCGGGGGCCGCCGGAGGTGTCATCCGTGTCACTGCACGGTAAACGGGTTTTCGCAACCTGCCAAGACTGGAAGCATCGGATGGGACGGACGGCTTTCACATTCCGGTCAGTCGAGCACAGCCAGGCATCAATCTCCGCCCTATTTCGCCCGCCCGCCGTCGAATGATCACCGGCAGGGTCGGCAAATCGGCGTTTTCCGTGCTGGGAGGGCCTGCCGAGGGACAAGTCCCGAGGTCTGTCGCTTATGCTGGCCACGCACGACCTGCCCCTGTAGCTCAGCTGGCCAGAGCACTCGCCTTGTAAGCGAGATGTCGCCGGTTCGATCCCGGCCGGGGGCTCCACAGTTTCGCGGTGTCCCGGAGGGCGGGATTCCGGCCTCCGCGCCGGAAGTCCGCAGGCCTCCAGCCGCGCCGGACGGAGGTGGGATGAGCCGCGCGGTGGAGGAGTCCAACCGGGCCATGCTCCGGGCCCGGGACGCCATGGACCGGGCGTACGCGGAGCCGCTGGACATCCCCGCCCTGGCCCGGATCGCGCACGTCTCCGAAGCGCACTTCATCCGTACCTTCCGTGCCACCTTCGGCGAGACGCCGCACCGTTACCTGCAACGGCGCCGGGTCGAGCGGGCCATGTACCTGCTCACCCAGACCGACCTGGACGTCACCGAGATCTGTTACGCGGTCGGGTTCGGCAGCCTCGGCACGTTCAGCCGCACGTTCCGGCAGATCGTCGGCGAGCCGCCGACGGAGTACCGCCGGCGCAAGGGCCCGGCGGACGTGCCCGCATGCTTCGCCAAGGCCTGGATGCGACCTAGCAGTTTTGGATAAGCAGCAGCTCAGCGGGTCGCATAGCGTCTTCGGCATGACGATGAACGCGATCAGCCGCTCCCAGATCTACGTGCTCGACCAGGACGAGGCCCTCGACTTCTACGTGGGCAAGCTCGGCATGGAGGTCAACACCGACCAGGACCTCGGCTTCATGCGCTGGCTGACGGTCAACCTGCCCGGCGACCCGGAGCGGGAGATCCTGCTGGAGACGCCCGGCTCGCCGGCCCTGGACCCGGCCACGGCCGAGCAGGTCCGCGAGCTGCTCACCAAGGGAGCGCTGGGCGGCTACCTCTTCATGACCACGGACGACGCGCACAAGACGTACAAGGAGCTGGTGGCGAAGGGGGTGGAGATCACCGACGAGCCGACCGACCGCCCGTACGGCATCGACTTCGGCATCCGGGACCCGTTCGGCAACAAGATCCGCATCGGCCAGATGTTCTCCCGCGCCTGAGCGCGCGCGGCGGTAGGTAGGGGCGGGTTGGCTGCCGCCCAGGGGCGAAGGCAGGCGCCGGCCCCTGGGCGGCAGCTTCGCGTTCAACCGGTGTCGCCGCTGCCGCCGAGGAGCTGACCGCCGACCGGCCGGGCCTCGTGGCGACCGGCGTCGGTGGCGGGGGCGGCCGGCGGCGGATCAGCTGATGGCGGTGAACACGATCTCGGCCAGTGCCGACGCGGCCTGCGGCGGTTCGCCCGCGACCGGGCAGTCGGTCCAGTCGACCGTGCCGGTGCCGACGGTGAGCCGGTACTCGTAGGTGTCGGAGCAGTGGCCTTCGGAGTCGGTGCTGCCGCCCTCGGTGAGCCGGGGTTCGGCGGTGAGCCGGCGCAGCCGGTCGAGGTTCGCCCCGGTGAGCCGGCCGGTGCGCCGGGCGCCGGCGCGGTCGACCGCCGTCCACCGTCCGTCCGGTTCGACCGTGACCGTGTCGTCGCGCCCGGCGATGCCGCCCGAGCGGTGCAGCACCACCCGGGTGCCGGGGGACGCCTCGACCGGGGCGGTGGCGGCGGTCGGGTCCGCCCCGGTGTTCGGCCCGGTGGTGGCGGTCCCGGCGGACGACGGGGGGCCCGCCGGCGTGGGCGGGCCGGGGGCGCCGGCCGCGCAGCCGCCGACCGCCGCGAGGAGCGCGACGATCAAGGCGGCGCGCAGGTGGGTCGGTCTCATGTCGGTCGGACGTGTCCCGACTCCGCCCGGTTCCGTCACCTTGTGCTCCTCACCCGTTCGGCCAGTGTTTGATCTGAGAGCGCTTCCCCCCTTCCCTCTACTTCGATGTATCACTATATCTACATGCGTGACTACCCCCGTCACACATTCCTTGCCAGGAGGGCACGTGAAAAGAACCCTCGCCGCTGCCAGCGCAGCGCTGCTCACCGGCGGCCTGCTCACCGGCGCCGCCACCACGGCGCAAGCGGCAGCTCCCCCCGCCCCCGCCCCGGACCGCGCCGAGTCGGTCCTCTCCAGCAACCCCGGCACCGTCCAGGGTGCCAGCGGAGAGGCATACCAGGCCGTCCGGACGAAGGTGGACGCGAACGGCGCCTCGCACACCCGCTACACCCGGACGTACCAGGGCCTGCGCGTCTACGGTGGCGACTTCGTCATCCACGCCAAGGCGAACGGCGAGTACGCCGGGGCCTCGGTGGGCCTGGCGGCCCCGCTGACCCTCACCACCAGCCCCAAGGTCACCTCGGCCAAGGCCAAGGAGGCCGCCCGCAAGGAGTTCTCCGGCTCGCTCACCGCCGTGGGCGCCCCGGAGCTCTTCGTCGACGCCAGCTCCGGCACGGGCCGGCTCGCCTGGGAGACCGTCGCCTCCGGCTGGAAGGCCGACAAGCAGACCCCCTCGAAGCTGCACGTCATCACCGACGCCGTCACCGGCAAGGTGATCGGCTCGTACGACGAGATCGAGTCGGTCACCGGCAGCGGCACGGGCATCTACACCGGCGCGGTCAGCGTCGACACCACGCTCTCCGGCAGCACGTACCAGATGATCGACCCGGTGCGCGGCAACGGCCGTACCTGTGACATGAACAACGGCACGTCGACCTGCACCACGTTCACCGACGCCGACAACGTCTGGGGTACCGGCGCGAACACCAACCGGCAGTCCGCCGCCGTCGACGCCCACTTCGGCGCCGCGATGACGTTCGACTACTTCAAGAACGTGCACGGCCGTAACGGCATCTTCGGCAACGGCGCCGGCGTGCCGTCGCGGGTGCACTACGGCAACGCCTACGTCAACGCCTTCTGGGACGGCGCGCAGATGACCTACGGCGACGGCGCGGGCAACTCCCGCCCGCTGGTCTCCCTCGACGTGGCCGGCCACGAGATGAGCCACGGCGTCACCGAGGCGGTCGCCGGCCTGGTGTACTCCGGCGAGTCCGGTGGCCTCAACGAGTCCACCAGCGACATCTTCGGCAACATGGTCGAGTTCTACGCCAACGCGCCGAGCGACCCGGGTGACTACCAGGTCGGCGAGAAGATCAACATCAACGGCAACAACACCCCGCTGCGGTACATGTACAACCCGACGCTGGACGGCTCCTCCGACTCGTGCTGGTCGACCAGCACGAAGAACAAGGACGTGCACTACTCCTCCGGCGTGGGCAACCACTTCTTCTTCAACCTGGCCGAGGGCACCGGCGCCACCGCGTACGGCACCTCGCCGGTCTGCGGCACCGCCCCGGCGGTCACCGGCATCGGCCGGGCCAAGGCGGAGAAGATCTGGTTCCGGGCGCTCGACGTGTACTTCACCTCCAACACGTCGTACGTCAACACCACCACCCCGTCGAACACCGCCCGCGCGTACAGCCTTAAGGCGGCGACCGACCTGTACGGCAACTGCTCCACCGAGTACAAGGCCGTCCAGGCCTCGTGGACCGCGGTGAACGTGGCCGGCAACGACGCGCCCTGCTCGTCGACCGGCAACGACTTCTCCGTCACGCTCTCGCCGACCGCCGGCTCGGTGACCGCCGGTGGCTCCGTCGCCACCACCGTGGCCACCGCGACCACCAGCGGCACCGCGCAGACCGTGACGTTCTCCGCGTCCGGCCTGCCGACCGGCGCGACCGCGTCGTTCAGCCCGGCCTCGGTGACCTCGGGCGCCTCGTCCACCCTCACCATCGCCACCACGACCGGGACCCCGGCGGGCAACTACACCGTCACGGTCACCGGCACCGGCTCGGTGCCGCACAGCGCCACCTACTCGCTGACCGTCAACGGCACCGGCGGCGGCTGCACCGGCGCGGGCCAGAAGCTGGGCAACGCCGGCTTCGAGTCCGGAAACACGGTGTGGACGGCCAGCTCCGGCGTCATCGCCCAGCACGGCACCAGCCAGCCGGCCCGCACCGGCACCTGGAGCTCCTGGATGAACGGCTACGGCAGCACCCACACCGACACGCTCGCCCAGTCGGTGAGCCTGCCGGCCGGCTGCACCTCGTACAACTTCAGCTTCTGGCTGCACATCGACTCGGCCGAGACCACCAGCGGCACCGCGTACGACAAGCTCACGGTGCAGGTGCTCAACTCGTCCGGGACCGTGCTGGCGACCCTGGCCACCTACTCGAACCTGAACAAGGCCACCGGGTACAGCCAGAAGTCGTTCTCGCTGGCCTCGTACGCCGGCCAGACCGTCACCCTGAAGTTCACCGGCACGGAGGACGTCTCGCTCCAGACCTCCTTCGTCGTCGACGACACCGCGGTCAACGTCGCCTGACGTAGCCGTACCCCCGGCGGGCCCGGCGGCCACCCCACTCGGGTGGTCGTCGGGCCCGCCTCGTATGGTCGCCGCACCCACCCGGCGGGCGCCGGGGCCGGCGGGCGCCGCGCCGGGGCGTACCCCGGACGCGGCCCCCCGTTCCCGCCGGCCGGTCCGTCACCGCCCGGCGAGCGCCGCCCAGCTCGGCACGACCGGCTCGTGCCGCAGCGGCATGCCCGCCTCGGCCGGAGTCCGGTCTCCCTTGCGCTGGTTGCAGCCGTAGCAGGCGGCGGTGGTGTTCCGCCAGGTGTTCCGGCCGCCGCGCGAGCGGGGCAGCACGTGGTCGACGGTGCCGGCGGGCCCGCCGCAGTAGGCGCAGCAGTGGCCGTCGCGGCGCAGCACGCCCGCCCGGGACCAGGCCGGGCCGGCGCTGAACCGCCAGCGGGTCACCACGTACCGGACGAGCCGGACCACCCGGGGGACCGGGAAGACCCCGATCAACCGGTCCGGCTCGGCCTCGTGGATCTCGGCGACCCGCCGGCAGAGCATCCGGATCGCGTGCTGCACGGTGACCCGGTGCAGCGGGCCGAGGTCGGCGTTGATGACGAGAACGGCGTCCACCGGGCACTCCCTCCAAGATCGACGGTGGGTGGGCCGGACGGCGAGGAGCCGCCCGGTCCGGCGGTGGGACGGGGCGGCTCGACGCGTGCGGGCACGCGTCAGTCGGGCCACCCGTCCCGGGGGGCCTCACAGCGGCAACCGTCGACGGGCAGCATTGTCGGCACGGTGCTGACGTGCGACAACGACATGGCTTGCTCCCGGCGGGCTGGTTGACCTTGCCCGATCACGGTAGGTCGGCGGAGGCGAGGCCGGCAACGTATTTCGATCCCCCGGCGACCTCGCCGGGCCCGTGCCGGCGGGACCGGGCGGTGGCGCGGGCGGTGGCCAGCGGTCGGGTGACCCGGGCGGCCATCCGGACGGCCAGCTCACCCTCCAGTAGCGGCCGGTTCACCTCCCCGGCCACCGCGAGGGCCGGCCCGGAGACCGTCCGCCAGATTGCGGTCAGCCCGGCGCCCAGGCCGACCAGGGCGACGGCGGCCCGGGTGGCGGGGGAGCCGGCCGCCGCGGCGGCGCTCACCCCGACCACCGCGAGGAGCACCACCACCAGCGGGGCCAGCACCGGCCAGAAGATGCCCCGGGCCGCCTGCGCCACCAGCTTCCGGTCCCGGATGATCACGTTCCGCGCGACGACCGCGTAGTCGTCCTCGTCGAGCAGGTCCCGGGGGTGCAGCCCGCCGGTCAGCACGCTGCGCCACAGGTCGCCCTGGTTGCGCAGCTCCCGGGCCAGCTCGCCGAGGCCGGCCTCGGCCGGGTCGCCGACCCCGGCCCGGGTGACCGCGTCGGCCCACGCCCGCAGCGACCGGCGCACCACCGTGGCCGAGTACGGCGGCAGCACGCTGGCCAGTTCGTCGAGCCAGCGGCTGATCTCGATCTGGCGGCCGGCGAAGCGCCACGGCACCTGGTCGGCGTCGCCGTGCCGGACGGTGTCGGCCAGCGACCGGCCGAGCCGGTAGGCCAGCCCGACCCGGTGGTTGGCCGCCATCGCCCAGCGCAGCACGTCCACGTTGAGGTCGTCGAGGGCCAGCAGCAACGTCCCCGCCCCGGCCGACAGGGCGGCCCGGGTGTCCCCGGTGGACGGGGCGACCGCGGGCGGGGCGGCCGGGCCGCCGCGGGTCAGCCCGGCGATCTGGGCGAGCGCCACGTCGACCCCGTCCAGGTACATCCGCAGCCGCCGCCGGCCGGACATCTCGGTGAAGTTGGTCAGCTTCGCCGGAGGCTGCGCCGGCCGCTCGTCCGTCGACAGGTCGGCCGTGCGCGCGTGGTGGTACGCGTCCGCCAGCCACCAGCCCAACCGCAGCGCCGTCACGATGCAGGCCCGCTCGTCACGCAGCAGCCCGTACGCGTCGTCGTACCGGCCGCCGCCCGCCTCGTCGCCGGGCGGCCCGCCGGCCGCGTCGCGCCGGTGCACCGTGGACACCCTCTCGACCTCCCGTGCCGGCGATGCCGGTGGATGTCAGTCGAGGGTAGATCAGATTCACGGCGTCTTGCGGCGAATCACGGCTTTTGTGGCATTCGCCCGGCGAGCAGGCCGCGCGGGCGGATCGAGCGGACCGGCTCGGCCGCCGCCCCCTCGGCCCGCAGGACGTGGTTCGCCGCGATGACCCCGGTCGCCGCCGACCGCTCCATCAGCGCGCTCGGGAAGTCGGTCCGGACGCCGTCGCCGGCCAGGTAGAGCCCGTCGGCGTCGGTGCGCACCCCCGGCCGCCCCGCGTGACCGCCCGGGGCGAACGCCGGGGCCCGCGCCTCCACCCGGGCGCGCAGCTCGCGCACCCGCAGCCGGGCCGCCTCCGGCCAGAGCGCGGCCAGCTCGACCCGCATCCGCTCGGCCAGTTCCTCGGCCGGCACCCCTTCATCGCAGGCGTACGCGTGCAGCTCCACCACCGAGCCGCCGGCGCGCTCCGCCCAGCGGCGCGACTCGTTCTCCAGCCGGTGGTACAGGGTCACCGAGTCGAGCGTGGGCTGCCGGGACACCCCGCTGAACACCGCCCGCCCAGGGTCGACGTCCCCGACGCACCAGTACCGCGCGACCGCGTACGGCGGGCCCGGGGCGCCGAACGCGGGCATGGCCGCCACCAGCTCCGGGGCGGCCCCGGCGAGCACCGGCGAGGCGCCGACCAGCGCGGCCAGCGCCGGCGGGTCGACGGCCAGGACCACGTGCCCGGCCGGGTACGCCCTGCCGTCGGCGGCGGTCACCCGCCACCCGTCCGGGCCCCGGTCCAACCGGGTCGCGGCGGCCCCCGTGACCACCCGCCCGCCGTGCTGCTCCACGTGCCGGGTCAGCGGCTGCCAGATCGCGGTGGCGTAGTCCTCGTCCGGGCAGTCGAAGGCCAACCCCTCCGGGTTGCCGAGCAGATAGAAGTGGAACTGGGCGATCATCTCGGCGGCTGACATCTCCGCCTCGTGGTTGAAGAACGAGTGGGAGAAGACCTCGAACAACATCGCCCGGGCCCGGTCCGGCAGCCGCAGCGAGGTGAGCAGTCCGTCGGCGGTGGCGCCGTCGAAGTCGGCGTACGTGCGCACCGGGTCGTAGCTGAGCAGCGGCAGCGCGGCGTCCCGGTCCATCCCGCGCAGGTCGGCCAGGCGCAGGCTCGGGCTGCGCAGCAGCAGGGCGAGCAGGTTCGCCGGCGGGGCCGGCGGCAGCCGCCCGAACTCCTCCGTCGGCCACTCGGCGCTCAGGACCGGGTACCCGGGGACCGGCCTGAGGAACGCCAGCTTCGGGTCGATCCGGCGCAGGATCGACCGCCAGTTGTAGTACTGCCGGAAGAACGCGTGGAAGCCGTGCTCGTTGACCTGGACGCCGTCGGCCAACGGCTCCGGCCACGCGCCCAACCGGCCGCCGAGGGCCGGCGCGGCCTCCAGCACGGTCACCCGCACCCCGCGTTCGGCGAGCACCACCGCCGCCGACATGCCGGCGATCCCGCCGCCGACCACCACGGCCTCGACCGGGCGCGGCACGCGCGGGGCGCCACCGCCGCCCGGCTCCACCACGTGCTCCCGTACGCCGATGAGCCGGCCCACCACCCGCGACAGCGCCATGGGCCTCAGTCTGGCCGAGGCGCAGGCTCGGGGCACCTTCCGGCGCGGGCCGGTCGGCGCGGGCCTTCGCTCACGACGGGCGGCAGCGCGGCTCGCGGTCGGAGGCGGGCCAGACGTACTCCAGGTCGGGCCCGACGTCGCCGAAGAGCGGGCGGTAGTGCGCCGGGTCCTTGCGCAGCAGCGAGGAGCGGTGGCTGCGGTGCAGGTCGTCGCGGCCCAGCCAGGGCGGCAGCTCCCCGGCCTGCGCCAGCACCCCCTGGGTTCGTACGGTGCTGACGCCGCAGGCGGCGGCGAGGTCGGTGCCCAACGTCGCCGCGCAGGTGTCGGCCCGGCCCGGCTCGCACCACACCGCGCAGACGTCCAGGCCGTAGCGGACCAGCGCCTCCTCGTACCCGGCCCACATCTTGACCGCCGGGTGGTTGCGCCAGCCGTATCCCGGCCGGGTCAGCCCGCGCAGCACCTGGATGGCCTCCACCCGCTGCTTGCCCAGCCGCTTCTGGTCCAGCGCTCGGGCGCTGGCCAGGAAGCCCGGGTACGGCAGGAACGTCTGCATGGCGCTGCTCTACCCGTCCGGGGCCGCGACATTCGTTCATGATCGCGGGGCTGCGCGGTCTCCCGACGGCTGACTACGATTCGGCGCATGACGGAGCCCCTGCGTGACCGTGCGCGTCGCGCGACCGGCTGGCGGTTGCGGATGAACGGGGAGAGCCGCCCGCACTACGTCGTCTGCGGGGCGGACCCGCTGGCGTACTGGGTGGTGCGGGCGCTGCTCGCCACCGAGCTGGACACCGGCCGGGTCCGGATCACCCTCGTGGTGCCCGAGCGGCGCCGCTCCGAGGGCCCGGACGGCCGGGACGTCGACGGCATCCAGGTGGTCCGGGCGGACCGGCTCGACGAGGCGACGTTCCGCCGGGCCGGGCTGGCCGGCGCGGACGGGCTGGCCCTGCTGCACCAGGACGATGTGGGCAACATGCACGCCGCGCTCTGCGCCCAGGAGGTGGAACCCCGGCTGCGGCTGGTGGTGCGGATGTTCAACACCAGCCTGGCCAACGGGCTGCGGCAGCTCTTCCCCGACTCGGCGGTGCTCTCCGACGCGTCGATGGCCGCCCCCGCGTTCGTGGCCGCCGCGCTCGGCGAGGTCGCCCCGACCCACTTCCGGCACGGCGGGCGCACCCTCTACGTGGCCCGCCGCGTTGACGTCCGTCCGCAGGACGTGGTGTGCGGGGTGGCCGACACCGGCGACCCCGCCCGGGCCCGGGTGCTGCCCGCCGACGAGACGACCGCCGACGTGGTGCTCGCCGAGGCGACCGGCCAGCCGCCCGGCACCGAGCTGGCCGCCCGCCGGCTGGTCCGCGCCCGGCGCCGCCGCCGGCCGGTCGCGGTGCTGCTCCGGGCGGCCCGCAGCTTCGCCACCCGCAAGATCGGCATCGCGGTGCTGGTGCTGCTCGCGCTCATCGCGCTGCTGGGCTGGCTCAACGCTGGCGCGGCCCAGGTGGACTGGGCCGATGCGCTCTACCTCACCCTGGTCACCACGCTCACCGGCGAGGATCCGGACGTCACCAAGCCCGTCGCCGCGCAGGTCATGCAGGTGGTGCTCAACCTGGCCGGGCTGGCGCTGATCCCGCTGATCACCGCCGTGGTGGTCGACGGGATCGTCAACGCGCGGCTGGCCCTGCACGCCGGCCGGATCCAGCCCCACCGGTCCGGGCACGTCGTGGTCGTCGGGCTGGGCAACATCGGTACCCGGGTGATGGCCCAGCTCAACGACTTCGGCGTCGAGGTGGTGGCCATCGACCGGACCCCGGACGCGCGGGGCGCCTCGCTGGCCCACCGGCTCGGGGTGCCGGTGGTGGTCGGCGACGCGGCGCTGGAGGAGACGCTGCGGTCCGCCTCCGTGGAGACCTGCCAGGCCCTCGTCGTGGTCTCCACCGACGACGGGGTCAACCTGCGGGCCGCGCTGAACGGCCGGGGGCTCAACCCGGACCTGCGGGTGGTGCTGCGGCTGTTCGACGGCGACTTCGCCGAGCGCATCCAGAAGGCGTTCGACATCGGCATCTCGCGCAGCGTGTCGTACCTGGCCGCGCCCTCGTTCGCCGCCGCCCTGCTGGACCGGGCGGTGATCGCCACCATCCCGGTGGGCCGGCACGCGCTGCTGGTCACCGAGGTGCCGGTGGCCGCCGGGTCGCCGCTGGACGGCCGCCCGCTCTCCGCCGTGGCCCACCCCGGCGAGGTACGCCTGCTCGCGTACACCCGCGCCGGGCAGAAGGCGGACTGGTCGGCCGATCCCCGCCTGGTGATCACCGCCGGCGACCGGCTGACCGTGGTGGCCCGCCGGGCCGGGCTGACCGCCCTGCTCCGCGAGACCACCCCGCCCCCGCCGGACCACCTACCCGACGATCCCGTGGGCCCGCCGTCGCCCCGGTCCGGCGGGGACTGACCCGAGCCGCGTCCTGCCCCCCCACCGGCGAGCCCGGCGGGCCCGTCCCGGCCGTCAGTGGCGCAGGGCGTACCATGCGGCGCCGAGGGCGAGCACGCCGAACCCGGCGAGGACGCTGGTCAGGGGCAGGCTGACCGCGAGCACCACGCAGCCGACCAGCCCCAGCGCGGCGAGCAGTTGCACGGGCAGCCGCCGGGCCCGGTCCCGGCCCAGCGTCAGCGCCGAGGCGTTGGCGATCGCGTAGTACACCAGCACCGTGACGCTGGAGAAGCCGATCGCCCCGCGCACGTCGCCCACGGAGACGACCAGGATCACCACGGCGGCCACCGCCAGCTCCGCCCGGTGCGGCACCCGGTGCACGGGGTGCACGGCGGCCAGCCCGGGTGGGACGTCCCGGCGGCGGGCCATCGCCAGCAGCGTCCGGCCCACCCCGGCGAGCAGGGAGAGCAGCACGCCGGTCACGGCGATGGTCGCCCCGGCCCGGACCACCCAGGCCAGGCCGGGCAGCCCGGCGGCGGTCACCACGTCGACCAGGGGCGCGACGGAGGCGGCCAGCCGGTCGGGGCCGAGCACGCCGAGCGCCACCACCGCCAGCACCAGGTAGATCGCCAGCACCACGCCGAGCGCCAGCGGCACCGCCCGGGGGATGGTCCGCCCCGGGTCGCGCACCTCCTCGCCGAGGGTGGCGATCCGGGCGTACCCGGCGAAGGCGAAGAACAACAGGCCGGCGGCGGCCAGCACGCCGTGCACGCCGAAGCCGCCGGGGCCGCTGATCCGGTCCGGGACGAAGCCGCCGCCGAGCAGGCCGGTCGCCGCGACCAGGGCCAGCACGGCCAGCACGACGCCGACCAGGATCTTCGTGGCCGTCGCGGTCTTCCCGATGCCGCGCAGGTTCACCGCGGTCACCGCGACCACGGCGACGGCGGCGACGAGCCGGGCCTGCCCCGGCCAGAGGTACGCCCCGATGGTCAGCGCCATCGCCGCGCAGCTCGCGGTCTTGCCGACCACGAATCCCCAGCCGGCCAGGAAGCCGGCGAACGGGCCGAGCCGCTCCCGCCCGTAGACGTACGTGCCGCCGGACTCGGGGTAGCGGGCCGCCAGCCGGGCCGAGCTGGTCGCGTTGCAGAACGCCACGAACCCGGCGATGGCCAGCGCCACCAGCAGGCCGGCGCCGCCGGCGGTCGCCGCGGCCGGGGCGAAGACCACGAAGACGCCCGCGCCGAGCATCGACCCCAGCCCGATGACCACCGCATCGCGTACGCCCAGCCGCCGCGCAAGCCGCTCCACGCCCGGAGCCTAAGGGGCCGAGGTGAACAGCGCGGGTCGGTTCCAGGGGCCCAGCCGTCCGGGCAGCGGCACGTCGTCCCACGGCACCCGGCGCAGCAGCCGGTCGAGGACCAGCCCGAGCAGCAGCCCGGCGACCGAGTCGGTCAGCCAGTGCCAGCCCAGGTACGTGGTGGTGCAGAGCACGACCACCGGTGGCACCGACCGGACCACGGTGACCAGCACCGGCGGGACGGTCCGGCCGAAGGTGGCCAGCAGTGGCACCAGCAGCAGCGCGATGACGCCGTACCAGACGATCGCGTTCGCGACGTGTCCCGACGGGTACGACTGGGCGAACCGCACCGGCAGGTCGTGCTGGAACAGCGGCAGGGTCGCCTCGGCGGGCAGGAACGGCTTCTTGACGCTGGCGCTCGGCGCGGGCCGGGCGGTCCACACCTTCAGGGGACCGATGGTGAGGGAGGTGAGGACGAAGGCGAGCACCGGCGGCAGCACCGGTCGCACCGACCGCACCCGAACGGCCAGCAGCACCCCCATGCCCAGTGCGATCAGGGTCAGCGGGGTGCCCTGGCCCAGGTAGTTGAACACCACCGCGACCCAGTACGCCGCCGTGGGCCGGTGCGCCGCGGCCCAGTCGGCCACCGCGCGGTCGACGCCGAACAGCCGGTCGGCGGCGAGCGCCGCCGTCAGGCCGACCAGGGCGACCAGCAGCAGCGCGTCCCACCGCCAGCCGGCCGGCCGTACCGGCCTGAGCTGCACTTTCCGCCGTACCGTCTGGGTTTCCCGCACGCGACCACGCTACCGGCCCGCCGCGCGGCGGTTGTGGGGCGAGCCACGAAGGGAAGCGCTCGGCCGGGGTGAACCGGCATGCTTGTCGGCGTGCGGATCACCTCTGCCCTCGTGGACCCGGCGTTGCTCGACCTCCCCTGGTCGACCCCGCTGGTCCAGTGGCCTGCGGAGCATCTGGTGGCGCTGCCGCAGGGCATCTCCCGGCACGTCGTCCGGTTCGTCCGGCTCGGCGGGTACGTCTACGCCGTCAAGGAGACCGGCGAGCGGGTCGCCGAGCGGGAGTACGACCTGCTCCGGGCGCTGGAACGGATCGACTTCCCGTCGGTCGAGGCGGTGGCCATCGTCGCCGACCGGCAGACCGACGCCGGGGAGTCGCTGGACCCGGTGCTGATCACCCGGCACCTCCAGTTCTCGCTGCCGTACCGGGCGTTGTTCTCGCACACCCTGCGCCCGGAGACGATGGGCCGGCTCCTCGACGCGCTGGCCGCCCTGATCGTCCGGATGCACCTGACGGGCTTCTTCTGGGGCGACTGCTCGCTGTCGAACACCCTGTTCCGCCGGGACGCCGGCGCGTTCGCCGCCTACCTTGTGGACGCCGAGACCGGGGCGCTGCGCAACTCCCTGTCCAACGGCCAGCGCGGCGAGGACCTGGAGATCGCCCGGGTCAACATCTTCGGCGAGGCGCTCGACCTCCAGGCCGCCGGGCTGCTGCACGAGTCCATCGAACCCGAGGTGGTCTGCGAGGAGGTCGTGCAACGCTACGAGCGGCTCTGGCACGAGATCACCTACGAGCAGCAGATCGAGCGGGAGGCCCGGCACGACATCGAGGGCCGGATCCGCCGCCTCAACGAGCTGGGCTTCGACGTGGCCGAGGTGGCCATGTCCACCATCGCCGACGGGCGGTACCTGGTCCGGCCGAAGGTGGTCGACGCGGGCTACCACACCCGCCGGCTGTTGCGGCTGACCGGCCTGGACGCCGAGGAGAACCAGGCCCGCAGGCTCCTCAACGACCTGGACGCGTACCGGGCGGAGAGCGACCTGACCGACGAGCAGCAGGCCGCCCACCGCTGGCTGACCGAGGTCTTCGAGCCGGTGGTCCGGGCGGTGCCGGCGCACCTGCGCCACAAGCTGGAGCCGCAGGAGCTGTTCGCGCAGATCATCGAGCACAAGTGGCTGCTCTCCGAGCGGGCCGGCCGGGACGTCGGCATGGGCCCCGCGGTGCAGTCGTTCCTGTCCGACGTGCTGGTGCACCGTCCCGACGAGCAGGCCGTCCTCGGCGTCGAGGTCAACGCCCTCGGCTGACCGGCCGGGCCGCCGCCGCAGGATGCCACGGCGGGCGGGCGCTGTCTCCGGCCGGCCCCTTTGAAGCTGATGTCGCTGATGGATCAGCCGGCCCGCCGAGGGCGTGGGGCCCGCTGCCCGCGCCCTGATGTCGTGACCGAGTCAGCTCCAAAGCGCGTGTGGTGACCCTGCTCGACAGCTGGTTGGCGCGCCGCCCGGCCCTGCGGGTCACTCCACCCAGGAGCCGCCGCGCATCACCCGGACCACGTTCAGGTCGTCGTCGAGGACGACCAGGTCGGCGCGGAGGCCGACCTGGAGCGCGCCGACCCGGTCGCCGAGGCCGATGGCCCGGGCCGGGGTGGTGGCCATCATCCGGCAGGCGTCCGCCATCGGAATTCCGGCGTGCACGGCGTGCCGCAGGGCGGCGTCCATGGTGAGGGTGCTGCCGGCGATCGCGCCGTCCCGGGCCAGCCGGGCCACCCCGTCGGCCACGGTGACGGCCTGGCCGCCCAGCTCGTACTCGCCGTCGGACATGCCGGCGGCGGCCATCGCGTCGGTGATCAGCGCGGCCCGGTCCGGCCCGGCGGTCGAGGTGACGAAGTTGAGCATCCCGTCGTGCAGGTGCACCCCGTCCGCGACCAGCTCGCAGACCACGTTCGGGGCGTCCAGCAGGGCCACCACCGGGCCGGGCTCCCGGTGGTGCACCGGGCGCATGCCGTTGAACAGGTGGGTGCCGACGCTCGCGCCGGCCGCCACCGCGGCCCGGGTCTGGTCGTACGTGGCGTCGGTGTGGCCGATCGCGGCGACCACCCGGTGGGCGGTGAGCAGCTTGATCGCCTCCAGCGCGCCGTCCCGCTCCGGGGCCAGGGTGACCATCCGGACCGCACCGCCGCCCAGCTCGACCAGCGCGGCCAGCTCCTCGGTGGACGGGTCACGCAGGAACTCCGGGTTCTGCGCGCCGCACCGGGCCGAGGAGAGGTACGGCCCCTCGAAGTGGACGCCGGCCAGCACGCCCTCCTCGACGAGCGGCCGGAACGCGGCGGTGGCGTCCCGCATCAGCTCGTACGACGAGCTGACCAGGCTGGCCAGCAGCGTGGTGGTGCCGTGTCCCAGGTGGAAGGCCGCAGCCTGCCGGGCGGAGTCGGCGTCACCGGTGGTGAACGTGTGCCCACCCCCGCCGTGGGTGTGCATGTCCACGAAGCCCGGCACGATCCAGTGCCCGTCGCGCACGGACGGGTACTCGGCGACGGCGCTGATCCGGTCGCCGTCCAGCTCGACGCAGCCCTGCCGGACCACGCCGGTCGGGGTCACCACCTTGCCGTTCACCCGCAGGGCCATCACTTCTCCAGACTGTCGAGGGCGAGCAGGGCGGCGCCGAGGCAGCCGGCCTCGTCGCCGAGGGCCGCCGCGACCAGGCGCGGCTCCCGGTGGAAGGTCATCCGTTCGTGCAGCGCGGCGCGCAGTGGGTCGAACAGCCGGGGTCCGGCCTGGGCCAGGCCGCCGCCGACCACGACGGCCTCCACGTCGAACAGGGACTGGCCGGTGGCCAGCCCGTCGGCCAGCGCCTCGACGGCCTCCGCCCAGACCCGGGCGGCCGCCGCATCGCCGTCGGCGGCCCGGTCGGCCACCTCGGCGGCGGTCGCGGGCCCGCCGGTCAGCTCGGCGTACCGGCGGGCGATCGCCGAGGCCGAGGCGACCGCCTCCAGGCAGCCGCGCCGGCCGCAGCCGCAGCGCGGGCCGCCGGGGCGGACCAGGATGTGGCCGATCTCCCCGGCGGCGCCGTGCGCGCCGGTGGCGGCCGACCCGTCGACCACGTGGGCCGCGGCGATGCCGGTGCCGATCGCGACGAACAGCACGTGCCCGGTGCCCCGGCCCGCGCCGAGCCGGGCCTCGGCCAGGCCGCCGGCGCGCACGTCGTGGCCGAGCGCCGTGGGCAGCCCGAGCCGCGCCACCGCCAGGTCCCGCAGCGGTACGTCACGGAAGCCGACGTTCGCCGACCACACCGCCACCCCGGCGGACTCGTCGATGACGCCGGGGACGGCGACGCCGAGCGCGAGCGGCTCGAACCCGTCGGCCCGGGCCTTGCCGGCGAGCCCCTCGGCGACGTCCAGGATGGCGTCGACCACCGCGTCCGGGCCCCGGCCCGCGTCGGTGGGGTGGCGCTCGGCGCACACGGTGCCGCCGTCCGGGCGGACCAGGGCGCACTTCATCCCGGTGCCGCCCACGTCCAGTGCGACGACGACATCGGCTGGGCTCACGCGAGCACCACGGAGCGGCTCAGGTGCCGGGGCGCGTCCGGGTCGAGGCCGCGGCTGGTGGCCAGGGCGACGGCGAAGCGCTGGGCGAGGATCAGGTCGGCCATCGGGTCGACCGGGGTCCGCCCGGCCGCCCAGCTCGTGAGCACCGTGTGGCAGCCGTGGGTGCGGCTGTGCACGAAGGCGGCCCCGGTGGCGGCGACGTCCTCCGCCAGCCCCTCGGGGATTTCGCCGAACGCCCAGACCAGCCGGCCGGGGGCGGCGATCGAGATCGGACCGTGCCGGTAGTCCATGGCCGGGTACGCCTCGGCCCAGAAGGTGGCTGCCTCGCGGCACTTGAGTGCGGCCTCCTGGGCCAGGCCGACCGTCCAGCCCCGGCCCAGGAAGGTGACCTGCTCGACGCGGGCCGGGTCGATCGGCAGCGGGGCCCGGACGGCGACCTCGGCGTCGGCGGAGAGCGCGGCGAGGTTGTCGCCGAGGTGGGCCCGGAGCAGGGCCAGCGCGGTGGTCGCGAACCGGGTCTGCACGACCGAGCGCTCGTCGGCGAACGGCATGGTGACGGCGGCGGAGGCGAGCGCGACGGCCGGGGAGCCGGGGTCGCCGACGATGGCGGTGGTGGGGAGTTGGTCGCGCAGCGCGGCGAGCAGCTCCAGCACCTCCGTGGTGGTGCCGGACCGGGTGATGGCGATCAGCCGGTCGTAGCGGCGGCCGGTCGGGAACTCGGACGCCTGGAAGGCGTCGGTCTCGCCGTGGCCGGCGGCCTCGCGCAGCCCGGCGTACGCCGCCGCCATGAACCACGACGTGCCGCAGCCGACGACGGCCACCCGCTCCCCGGGGCGCGGCAGGTGCTCGGCGACCGTGGGGGCCAGCAGCGCCGCCTCCCGCCAACAGTCGGGTTGACTCGTGATCTCCGCGTGGACGAACGCCATGAGAACTCCTCGCCGGGGAGGCCGTGCGCAATACGGCGCATTATGGCCGTCTTTCGCGCGTTATTCTGCGTGAAACACTGCGGCCCTGGCAACCGGCTGCCCGATCGCGCAGGGTTGAGTTTTGCGCCATCGTAGTTTCGCGCACTACTGTGCACGCAATCAATCACCCTTCGTGCAGAGTCAGTGGAGGCCCCTCGGTGGACCGGTACGCCCGATGGAACGCGCTGCTGGAGATGCTCACCGACAACGGCCGGGTGAGCGTCGAGGAGGCCGCGGGGCGGCTGGACGTCTCCCAGGCCACCATCCGGCGCGACTTCGACCAACTCGCCCAGCAGCAGATGATCACCCGGACCCGGGGCGGTGCGGTGGCCAACGGCGTCTCGTACGACCTGCCGCTGCGCTACAAGACCGCCAAGCACTCGGCCGAGAAGCAGCGGATCGGCGCCGCCGCCGCCGCGCTGGTCACCCCGGGCACCGTGGTCGGCCTCAACGGCGGCACCACCAGCACGGAGGTGGCCCGGGCGTTGGCCGTCCGGCCGGACCTGAACACCAACGCCGAGGGTGCCCAGCTCACCGTGGTCACCAACGCGCTCAACATCGCCAACGAGCTGCTGGTCCGGTCCCGGATGAAGGTGGTGGTGGCCGGCGGGGTGGTCCGGCCCAAGTCGTTCGAGCTGGTCGGCCCGCTGGGCGGGGCGCTGCTGCGCGAGGTCACCCTGGACGTGGCCCTGCTCGGCGTGGACGCGATCGACCCGCAGCTCGGGGCGGCCGCCCACCACGAGGGCGAGGCGGCGATGAACAACCTGATGGTGGCCCGGGCGAAGCGGGTGGTGATCATCGCGGACTCGTCCAAGCTGGGCGGGCACGCGTTCGCCCGGATCTGCCCGGTGGACCGGGTGGAGACGCTGGTGACCGACTCCGGGGCCAATCCCGAGGTGGTCGACGCGTTCCGCGCGGCGGGCGTGCACGTGATCTGCGCCTGACCGGCCGACACGCCGGCCTGCATACCGGGTATTGCCGCCCGGTGCATACCGCGTATGGTGTGCGTCGTCACCTGCACTCATCGGGGGAGGCGCAGCTTTGCCGGCTGTCCTGGAAATCGAAGGTCTGCGTAAGACGTACAAGAGCCGACGCCGGGGCGTGCGACACGCCCTGGACGGCTTCGACATGGTTGTCGAGCAGGGCCAGGTGCACGGCTTCCTCGGCCCCAACGGTTCGGGGAAGACCACCACCCTGCGCACCCTGCTCGGCCTGATCCGGCCGAACGGCGGCCGGATGGCGATGCTCGGCCAGGAGGTGCCGGCGGCGCTGCCCGCCGTGGTCGGCCAGGTCGGCGCGATCGTGGAGAGCCCGCAGTTCTTCCCGAACTTCTCCGCCCGCGACACGCTGTCGCTGCTCGCCGGGGCCGGCGGGGTGCCGCAGACCCGGGTCGACGAGGTGCTGGAGCTGGTCGGCCTGCGGGACCGGGCCGGCGAGCGGGTCAAGACGTACTCGCTGGGCATGAAGCAGCGGCTCGCGGTCGCCTCGGCCCTGCTCAAGAACCCGAAGCTGCTCATCCTGGACGAGCCGGCCAACGGCCTCGACCCGGGCGGCATCCGGGAGATGCGCAGCCTGACCCGCGACCTCGCCGCCTCCGGGATGACCGTGCTGCTCTCCAGCCACATCCTCGGCGAGATCCAGCTCATCTGCGACTCGGTCACCATCATCTCGCTCGGCCGGCGAGTCGCGTTCGGCCCGGTCGACCAGGTGCTCGCCGAGCACTCCGGCAGCGCGGTGCGGGTCCGCCTGGAGGCGGCCACCGACCTGCCGAGGGCGGCCGACGCGCTGGCCAGGGCGGGCCTGGCGGTGACCGTCCAGCCCGACCACCTGATGCTCGCCGGGGTCGACAAGCCGGCCATGGTGAGCCGCCTGCTCGCCGAACACGGCCTCTACGTCAGCGAGCTGGCCCCGGTCACGGTCGACCTGGAGAGCGTCTTCCTGGAGCTGACCGCGACCGCCCCCGTGCCCGGGCAGCACCGCCAGGTCGACCAGTCCACGAAGGTCGGTGGCGCGGGCCAGCCCGGCGCCGCCGGAGGAGGTTGGGGCGCATGAGCCTCTATCGCACGGAACTGCGCCGGCTGGGCAAGCGGCGCTTCACCCGCTGGGCGGCGCTGCTCGGCCTGCTGGTCCTCGGAGCGGTGCTCGTCGGGGTCTTCTTCACCAACCAGAAGATCGGTCCCGACCAGCAGGCCGCCGCGCAGCGCCAGGCCGAGCAGCAGTACCAGGAGCAGGTGCGCTGGGCCGAGCAGGAGCGGACGGTCTGCGAGCAGGCCAAGGCGTCCGGGCAGGCGCAGCCGGAGGGCCGGTTCCCGGCGGACTGCAACATGATCGAGCCGCCGCCGCCGGGCAGCATCGACCCGCAGTGGTTCCTGCCGTCGACGTTCGACTTCCGCACGTTGTTCGGGGAGATGATCACCACGTTCACCGCGATCATGGCGGTGATCGGGTTCGTGGTCGGCGCCTCCTTCGTCGGCGCCGAGTGGAGCTCCGGCGGGATGATGAACCTGCTGCTCTGGCGTCCCCGTCGGCTCACCGTGCTGCTGACCAAGCTGGCGGCGCTGCTGACCGGGCTGGTAGCCGTGACCGTGGCCGCCGCGGCGGTCTGGACCGCCGGGTTCTGGCTCGTCGGCACGCTGCGCGGCAGCACCGCGAAGATGACCTCCGGGGCGTGGCAGTCGTTCGGGCTGACCGGGCTGCGCGGGCTGGTGCTGATCGTGGTCGCGGCGACCCTCGGGTTCGCGCTCGCCTCGCTCGGCCGGCACACCGCGATGGCCCTCGGTGGGGCGATCGGGCTTGCCGTGGTCGGCCAGTTCGGCGTCGGCATCCTGCTGGCGATGGCCGGAGCCCGGTTCATCGAGGCGTGGCTGCTGCCGACGTACGCGTTGGCCTGGATGCAGAAGAAGGTGACCCTGGAGGACTGGCAGTCCTGCAACAGCGTCACCTACTACGGGGAGTGCAAGCCGGACACCCTCGACCTGACCTGGCAGCACGCCTCGATCCTGCTCGCCGTCGGGCTGGTGGGGGCCCTCGGCGCGGCCCTGGTCACCATGCGCCGCCGCGACATCGCCTGACCGGGCGTTGCCGGGGCGACCCGGGCCGCGCGTCTGATGCGGTCCGGGTCGCCCCTGGTTAGGCTGGTGATCCCCTGGTCGGCGCGCCTCCGCCGGCCCTTCGCACGCCTGCGTGAGGAGCGCCATGCCGCCTGCCGACGCCTCCCCGGCCGCCACCGACCGGCCCGAGCCGGCGCGCCCCGGCGACGGCGACCGGGCGGCTCCGGGCGCGGCGGCTCCGGGCGCGGCGGCTCCGGAGGGCGCGGGCGGCCGGGAGCAGGTCGTCCCGCTGCCCCGGTCCGCGCCCGAGTCCGTCGTGCCCGAGTCCGTCGTGCCCGAGTCCGTCGCGCCGGCGTCCGCGCCACCCGCACCGACTCCGGGTGCCGCCGGCCTCACCGAGCGCGAGCGGCACATCCTCGCCTTCGAGCAGCAGTGGTGGCGGCACGCCGGCGCGAAGGAGCAGGCGATCCGGGACGGCTTCGGCCTGTCCGCGACGCGCTACTACCAGCTGCTGAACGCGTTGCTGGACAATCCGGCCGCGCTGGCCGCCGAGCCGGTGCTGATCGGCCGGCTGCGTCGGCTGCGCTCCTCGCGGGCCCGCAACCGGCGGCGCTGACCCGGCCCGGCCGGCCTCGTGGCTCGCCCCGGCCGGGAATGTCCCCGGCAGGGCCGGGTAGCCGGCGCGGTGGCGGAAGGAGTGGAGGATGACGGCAGGGCACCGGGATGTACCGGCCGGCAGGGACCGCGCCGGGCGGACGACCACGGCTGGGCGGGCGGACACCACGACGGCGGAGGCGGCGGCCGGGCCGGGGACCCGTGCCGGGTCGGCGGGACCGATGATGCGGGTACGGTCGGCGTCGGCGCCGGCCCCCGGCCGAGCGGTCAACGAGGACCTGGTCTTCCGGTTCGGTCCCCTGGTCGGGGTCCTGGACGGGGCGACCGTACCGGAGGGCTTCGACACGGGCTGCCGGCACGGGCCGGCCTGGTACGTCCGGCACCTCGCCGCCCGGCTCGGGCTGGCCATCGCCGCCCGCCCGGCGGCCACCCTGATGAGCAGCCTCGCGGCGGCGATCCTGGCGGTTCGGGCGGACCATGGCGGCGACTGCGACCTCGACCACCCCGGCACGCCCTCGTCGACGGTCTGCCTGCTGCGCGCCGGCGGGAATGAGGTCGACTGGCTGGTGCTCTGCGACAGCCCGCTGGTGCTCGACGTCGGCGGCCGGGTCGACGTGGTCGCCGACAACCGGCTGGAGACCGCGATGGCCGACCTGCGTCGGATGGTGGCCGCCCTGCCGGAACCGGCTGACGACGGCGACCGGACCGACCGGTTCCGGCGGGCTGTGGGGCTGCAACGGGAGCGGATGAACCGCACGCACGGCTACTGGGTCTCCGCCGCCGATCCCGACGCCGCGTACCACGCGCTCACCGGCACGGTGCCGCTGCGCGGGCCGGGTGGGCTGCGCCGCGCCGCCCTGCTCACCGACGGGGCCTCCTGCGCGGTGGAGCAGTTCGGGCTCTTCGACTGGGCGGGGTTGCTGGACCTGGTCACCGCCGAGGGGCCGGGCGCGCTTGTCGACCGGGTCCGCGCCGCGGAGCGCGACCGGCCCGACCGGCTGCGCCGGCACAAGCCCACCGATGACGCCTCGGCCGTCCTCTGCGAGTTCGACCCGGCGTGACGGTTCGCCGGGCGGCGGCCGATGCCCGCCCTGCCCCGCCTAGGCCGGGCCCGCCGCCCCGCTGTGGGCCGGGCGCAGACCGGGCCCGACCAGGTCGTCCCCGGCGCCGGACCGGGGAGCGGGACGGCAAAGGGTGGACTCGGGCGGGTGCGGACCGGCAGACTGCGGCACGTGACGGGTGCGGTGCGGCTGGAGCCGGTGGACGAGCGGAACCTCGAACCGCTGCTCTCGGCGGCGGTCGCCGAGGCCGAGCCGGACGACGTGATGCCCCCGGTCGACGCGCCGGCCGGCTGGTCGCACGCCCGCCGGCAGGCGTTCCGCGACTACTACCGTACGGGCTTCGCGGGCCTCGCCGGCCCGTCCCGCACCGCGATGTACGCCGTGCTGGTCAGCGGCGAGGTGCTGGGGATGATCCGGATGACCCGCCGCGCCGAGCCGGGGACGGTGGAGGCGGGCGTCTGGCTCGGCCGGTCCGCCCGGGGGCAGGGCGTCGGCGCGGCGGCCCTGCGCGAACTGCTCAATCTCGCGGCGGCGGCCGGAATGCACACCGTCGTGGCGGAAACCACGCCGGACAACGCCGGGGCCATTTCCGTGCTCCGCAAATGCGGCGCGAAACTGGTCGAGGACGGCGGCGCGGTGCGGGCGGAAATCAGTCTCGACGCCACCCCGCCCGCTTTCTGAGCCAACCCCGAAAACGATTGTTCCCGTGGCAGGGGATCGTTCCGTCTGTCGTCTTCACCCCTCTCCCGTGAGGTATCCGACCGCCCTCCTGATCCGCCGGCCGGTCGTTCCAGCGAGTGCGACCTGACGTTTCGCGGAAACGCCGACGGGTACTGCCCGCCCGTCCGCTGAAGCGGGACGTCCAGGCAGAGGCCGCTGCTGCGCTGATCCCCCGTAGCTGTTTCCGGCCCTTCTCGAAATGGACGTTTCCGCCTTCCGGGGGAGCTAAGGAGAACTGATGGAAAGCGGAACGCGAATCGGGCTCGCGGTGGGTTTCGGCTATCTTCTCGGTTGTGGGCGGAAGCTGCGTACGCCCTCGTCCTGGCCGCCGCCGTGGCGGCCGGTCGGGCCAGCCGCAGTCCCGGTGGGCTGTTGCGGCAGGGCCGGGAACTGCTCCAGTCGTCCCCCAGCCCTGCTCGGCCTGTACGAGATCGACATTGACGTCGACGGGGAACTGCTCGGGTACCGGCGGGTGCGCCGCTACCAGCGCGGGAAGGGCGAGGTGGGCTGAGATGACCAGTCCGCGCACCCCGTCGGTGGCTCAGCTCGCGGGCCCGCCCGCCGGTGGAGCCGGGTCCCCGGGACCCCGAGGAGGTCGAGGCCGAACGGCGGCCCCGGGTGGCCCGGCGGGCCGCCGTGTTGAGGGAGGACCGCGATGAGCTGGACGGCTGAGCCGGTTCCGGGCGACCCGGAGCCCGCCGGGGACGCCGCCGGGTGCTGGCTGCACGGGGTGGTCCGCGAGGCCACCCCGGCCACGCTGGCCGCCGTCACCGGGATGGACGGCGGGCCGCTGCGGGCCGTGCCGGCCGCCGGCCTGGTCGCCGTGGTGAGCACCGCGCCGCTGGCCGAGTACGGCGAGGAGGCGCTGCGCCGCAACCTGGAGGACCTGACCTGGCTGGAGCGGGCCGCGCGCATGCACCACGAGGTGGTGGCCGCGCTGTCCCGGGCCGGCGCGGTGGTGCCCACCCGGCTCGCCACCGTCTACCGCGACGAGCGGGGCGTCGCCCGGCTGCTCGCCGAACGCCGGGCCGAGCTGGCGGCCACCCTCGACCGGCTCACCGGCCGCGCCGAGTGGGGCGTCAAGGGGTACGCCGTGCCGGGCGCGACCGCCCGCGCCGCCGCCGGCGGCGGCGGGGCCGCGCCCGAGGGGGCCGGGGCCGCGTACCTGCGGCGGCGCCGGGCCGAGCTGACGGCCCGGGACGAGGGGCAGCGGGCCGCCGCCGAGGCCGTGCACGACGCCCTCGCCGGGTACGCCGTGGCCGCCCGCCGGCACGCCCCACAGGACCGCCGGCTCTCCGGTGCGCCCACCGCGATGGTGCTCAACGGGGCATACCTGGTGGACGTCCCCACCCTCGGCGGGTTCACCGGCCTGGTCGCCGCGCTGGCCGGCCGGCATCCCGAGGTGCGCCTGGAGCTCACCGGCCCCTGGCCGGCGTACTCCTTCGCCGAGGGCCGCCCGCCGGCGACAGCGGGGGCGTCCCCGCCCGGCCTGGCCGACGGGGCGGCGCAATGACCGGGACCGACCCCGACCGGGGTGCCGGAGCCCGGCCGGACGGCACGGCCGGGCCGGGCGGGATCGCCCGGTAGGAGGAGGCGGGGGAACTGGCCGCCGCCCTCGACGAGCCGCAGTGGCGGGCGCCCCGGGTGACGCAGCTGGACCGGCGGTTCGCCGTGGACCGGGACTCCGTCGAGCGGGGGCTGGCCAGCCTCGTGCTCACCGTGATCGAGCTGCTGCGGCAGCTCACGGAACGCCAGGCGCTGCCCCCGACCGGCCCGACCACGCGGCGGACCGACCCCGCCGCGACCGGCCGACCGCCCCCGCGCCGGCCCGTCCTCAGCGCGCCGCCCGGGCCTGCGCGTACGCCGCCAGCCAGGCGACCTGGCCGGGGTCCAGGGACGGCCGGACCCGTCCCCGCGCGGCCTCGACGTGCCCGGCGGTGACCGTCGACGCGGTCAGCGACTCCCGCATCGCGGCGAGCGCCGCCTCCCGGACCAGCGCCGCGCAGTCGGCCGCCGAGAAGTCGTCCAGCCCGTCGGCGAGCGCGGCGAGGTCGACGTCCTCGGCCAGCGGGACGTTCCGGGCGGCGGCGCGCAGGATCTCCGCCCGGGCCGCCCCGTCCGGCGGGGGCACGTACACCAGCCGCTCCAGCCGGCCGGGCCGCAGCAGGGCCGGGTCCACCAGGTCGGGGCGGTTGGTCGCGCCGACCACCACCACGTTGCGCAGCGACTCCACCCCGTCCAGCTCGGTGAGCAGGGCGGCGACCACCCGGTCGGTGGTGCCCCCGTCGCTGGCCTGCCCGCGCACCGGGGCGAGCGCGTCCACCTCGTCGAGGAACACCAGTGTCGGGGCGGCCTCCCGGGCCCGGCGGAACAGCTCCCGGACCGCCCGCTCGCTCTCGCCGACCCACTTCGACAGCAGCTCCGCGCCCTTCACCGAGAGCACGTTCGCCCGGCCCGACCCGGCCAGCGCCGTGACCAGGTACGTCTTGCCGCAGCCGGGCGGCCCGTAGAGCAGCACCCCGCGCGGCGGCCGGACCCCGAGCCGGGCGAAGGTGTCCGGGTAGGTCAACGGCCAGAGCACCGACTCGGTGAGCGTCTCCTTGACCTCGACCATGTCCCCGACGTCGTCGAGGGTGACGTCGGCCAGCTCCAGGGTGGACCCGGCCATCGTGGTCGGCCGGACCACCTCCAGGGCGGCGGCGAAATCGGCCATCGCCACCGTCGGTGTCTCGGCCGACTTCTGCCGCAGCGCCGCCCGTACCCCCGCCTCCCGGACCAGCGCGGCCAGGTCGGCGGCGACGAACCCCGGGGTACGCCCGGCGACCTCGTCGAGCCGGACGTCCCCGGCCAGCGGCACCTGCCGGGTCAGCACGGCGAGCTGCTCCCGGCGCAGCGCCTGGTCGGGCAGGGGCACGGTGATCCGCAGAGACAGCAGGTCCGGCGCGCGCAGCGCGGGGTCGACCGCCTCGGGGCGGCTGGTCGTGCAGACCACCGCCGTCCCGGCCCGGACGGTCTCGCCGAGCACCTGCCGGAACACGGTGGACAGCGGTCCGGGGTTCTCGGCCGGGGCGAGCGCCTCCACGTCGGTGACCAGCAGCACGGCCGGGGCGTTTCCGCGTACCTCGTCTGCGGTGGCGCGCAGCCGTCGCGCCGCCGCGTCGTTGGTGAGCGCCGCCAGCTCGGGGGCCCAGAGCGGGCGGACGGTCGCCCCCACCCGGGCGGCGACGGCCCGGACCAGCGCGGACTTGCCCGATCCGGCGGGCCCGGCGACCAGCACCCCGAGCGACACGGCGGTGCCCAGCCGGCCCAGCACCTCCCGGTGGTGGAACCCGAGGTCGAGCAGTTCGGTCAGCTCCTCGGCCTGGGCCCGTAGCCCGGGCAGCTCGTCGACGCCGGGCGCGTCCTCGGGCCCGCCCGCGTCGTCCGCCGGCCCGGCGGTCCCGCCGGCCGCCGCGTCGGGCCCGGTGGCCCGGTCGGCCGCCGCCTCGTCCGGCCTGGTGCCGGGTCCGGGCGCCGCAGTGGCGGACCGGGCCGCGTCGGGTCGCCCGGCGGGCCGGCCGCCGGTCCGGGTGGTCTGGCCGTGCTCCCAGCCGACCACCGTGTCCATGGTGACCAGCGCCCCGACGTCCGGTTCGGCGGCGGTCACGGTGAGCAGGGTGCTGGTCCAGGCGTACCCGACGGTGCTGGAGAGGCTGCGCCGGGCGGCCTCGACGAGGGTGCGCACCGAGGCGTCCGGCAGCACGTCCTGGGGCAGCAGGGAGACGTCGTCCCCGGCGGTCACCACCTTGCCGAGCAGGGCGAGCCGCAGCATCTCCGGGGAGACCGCGGCGACCACCTGGACCGGCCCGGTCAGGGTCACCCGGCGGGCGGGGGTCACCGGTGCCAGGCTCACCGTCACCTGCCCGCCGTCGCGGATGCCGAGGTTGCCCAGCAGCAGGTCGTCGGCGTAGAGCAGGGCGGTGCTCGCGGCCGGTCCGGCCGGGGCGACGATGCCGGCGGTGACCCGCCGCCCGGCCAGCCGGACCGGGTCGCCGGGGCGCAGCGCCAGCGCGGTCAGCACCTCCGGGTGCAGCCGGACGACGCCGCGCCGGGCGTCCAGCGCGGCGGGTCGCAGGCTGGCGGTGAGGGTCAGGTCGGGTGCGGCCATCGCCCGAGGGTAGCCGCCGGGGAAAGGAAGGACCCCGCACAGCGCCGCCGGCCGGGACGGGACCCCCACGTCACCCCGGGTCGTCGCCCGGCGGACCGGCCGGCCGGTCCGCGTCCCCACCTGGCGGGACGCCGGTCGTCGCCGCGCTCGGGACGACGGCACCCGCCACCCTTCCAGTGAATCGGACCCCGAGGCGGGGCCCGGTTCAGTCCCGCCGTTCCTGGCTGGCCCGGTCCAGCGCCCGGTCGAGGACGACCAGCAGGGCGTCCCGCACCGAGAGCCGGTCCCGGGCGTCGAACCGCACCAGGGGCACCTGGTCGCCGATGGCCAGGGCCCACCGGATCGAGGTGAGGTCCAGGGCCAGCCGGCCGTCGAAGGCGTTCACCCCGACGACGAACGGCAGCCCGGCCCGCTCGAAGAAGTCGATCGCCGGATAGCAGTCGTCCAGCCGGGCGCTGTCCACCACGACCAGCGCGCCGAGCGCTCCCCGGGCCAGGTCGTCCCACATGAACCCGAACCGGGCCTGGCCGGGGGTGCCGAAGAGGTAGAGCTTGAGGCTGCGGTCGATGGTCACGCAGCCGAAGTCCATCGCCACCGTGGTGGTGGTCTTGCCGGACCGCCCGCCCGGGTCGTCGATGCCGATCCCGGCGCTGGTCATCTCCGCCTCGGTGGTCAGCGGAGCGATCTCGGAGATGGCCCCGACCGTGGTGGTCTTGCCGACCCCGAACCCGCCGGCGATGAGGATCTTGACGGGGATCGGCGGCGCGGCCCGGCCCGTACCGGTGTCCGGCGCGGCGTGCTGCGGCCCGGCCGGCGGCGGGTAGGGCGGCGGCGGGACCGTCGGGGTGGCGCGCCCGGTGGCCGGCGCGGCGCCCGCCGGAGTGCCGTAGCGGGTGGCGGCGCTGTTGGCGGCGAGCCCGCCGAGCGGGGCCACCGGCCATTCAGGAGATCGCACGGAGTCCATCAATCACTCGCAGGATGATGTCGGGGTCAAGGGCGTCCTCGGCCGTGCCCACGTGCACGTCGAGGTGACCGGCGGCCCGCAGGTCGCCGACCAGGACCCGGGTGACGCCGAAGTGCATGCGGGCCCGGGCCGAGATCTCGGCGACCGAGATCGGCTCGCCGCAGAGCGCGATGATCGCCTGGAGCTCCGGGGCGAGCCGGGACGCGGGTGCGGCGGTCCACCCGCCGGCCTCGGCCCGGGCGGTCACCTGGGTTTCCAGCCCGATCGCCGGGTCCGCCCCGGCCACCCGGCCGGCGGTCAGCACGAACGGGCGCGGACCGGCCGGCCGCGCCGGCTCGGGGTCGGGCCCGGGGTCGGGGTCGGCGGGCCCGCCGGGGACGCCGGGCCCGCCGTCGCCCGGGGACGACGCCCGCAGGTAGGGCCGGATCCGGACCACGGGTTCCGGATCCGGCCCGGTGCCGGCGACGTCCGAACTCACTGCTGGACGGCGTTCTTCAGCTCGGCGATCAGTCGCGGGGTGAGGGCGCCCCCGGCCCGCCCGGCGAAGAGGGTCATCTCGTACGCCACGGTGCCGAGGTTCGCCGACCGGTCGGCGACCACTCCGAGCACCGATCCGCTGCTGATCGCACTGATCAACAGGTAGCCCTCGGTCATGTCGACGATCACCCGGTTCAACCCGCCGAGGGCGTACCAGCTCGCCGCGCCGCCGGCGAGGCTCGTCATGCCGGAGACCACGGCGGCGAGGCGTTCGGCGTTCGACCGGTCCTTGATCGCCGACATGGCCATCAGCAACCCGTCGGAGGAGACCGCGATCGCCTCCAGCACCCCGGCGGTGCTGGAGGTGAACGAGTCCAGCAGCCAGTTGAACGTCCGGGCCTCCGGGCTGAGGTCCCCGGCGCCGGGGTGGTTCTGGTGCTCGACGTTGTCGTGCAGGAACGGGCTGGTCACCGTTTTGATCCCTCTTCGTAGCGGCGGGCTGGACGGATTTCGCGCAGAGCACGGGCGACGCCCGCCTCGAACTGGTTGATCAGGTCCCGCACCTCGGCCGGGTCACCCGGATCGGCGACCGGCCGGGGCCGGGGCGGCGGGACGGTCAGGCTGGCGCCGGGGACCCGCCGGCTCAGCAGGGGCGCCTCGGCCGCCTCGGCCGGGTCGCCGGGGCTCCGCAGCCCCGCCCGGCGTACCCCGGCCTCGAACTCCTCGACGAGGGCGCGGGCGGCGGCCGGGTCGGCGGTGGACGCGTCCACCGGGCCGGCCACCGGCCCGGTGCGGGGCAGGCTCGCCCCGGGGACGCGCTGCCGGATGCCCGATCCGCCGCGCAGCGCGCCGGCCACCGATCCGACCGACCCGGCGACCGGCGGGGCCGGCCTGGCGGGCGGCGCGCCCGCCGCCGGGGGCGCCGGCCCGGTCGCTGGGGCGGGCCGGTCGGCGGGCCCGCCGAACAGCGGCCCGGCGGGGAAGGAGGTGCCCCGGGTCCGCACGGGCAGCGGCGGCGCGGCGGTGCCGGCCCCGCCGACCGCCGCGCCGTCACGGTGCGGCCCGGCCGCGCCGGGGGCCGCCGGGGGAGCGGCGGCACCGGACACGACCGGCGTGACGCGGGCGGTCGGCGGGGTGATCACGGGCGGCGGGCCGGCGGCGAGGGCTCCGGTCGGGCCCGGCCCGGCGGCCCCGGCGGTCGGGGCCGGCGCGCCGGCCCCGAAGGCGTTCCAGGGCTCGCCGGACGCCATGGACCGGGTGGCCCGGCCGAGTAGCTCGTGGTCGAGCCCGGGCGACGCCGTCGGGTCGAGCGGGTCGGCCACGACCGTCGGACGGGGTGACGCGGCGACGGCGGCCAGGGCCCGCCCGGGGCCGACCGGCCCCGGGCGGGCGAGGGTGGTCCGCCGCTCCCGGCCCGGCACCGCCGCCCGGGCCACCGTGGCCCCCGCCCGGTCGGCCGGCGGGACGACCAGCAGCGCCGACGGGATCTCCAGCCGGGCGGTGACCCCGCCGCCGGCGGTCGGGACGAGGTCCACGGTCCAGCCGTGCCGGCGGGCCAGCCGGCCCACCACGAACAGGCCGAGGACCTCGGTCGGGACGAGGTCGAGCCGCTCCCGGCGGGTGAGCCGGGCGTTCTCCTCGGCCAGCCGATCCTCGGTCATCCCGATGCCCCGGTCCACCACCGACAGCCGCACCCCGCCCTCGGTCGGCGCGGCGGTGACCGCCACCCGGGTGTGCGGCGGCGAGAAGACGGTGGCGTTCTCCATCAGCTCCGCCGCCGCCAGCACCAGGTCGCCGACGATCGCCGGTGCCGCGGACACGCCGGGCGGGACCTGCACGTCGACCCGGGTGTAGTCCTCGATCTCGCCGAGCGCGAGGCGCACCGCGTCGGCCAGCGGCACCGGGGCGACGTGCCCGTCGGCGCCGGTAGAGCCGGAGAGCACGACGAGGCTGCCGGCGTTGCGGCGCAGCCGGCTGGAGACGTGGTCCAGGCGGTACAGGTGCTCCAGCCTGGTCGGGTCGGTCTCCTGCCGCTCCAGCCGGTCGATGAGCGCGATCTGCCGGCCCACCAGGTTCTGCGTACGCCGTCCCACGTGCCCGAACATCTGCGCCACGTTGCGCCGCCCGGCGACCTGCCGCTCCACCAGCCGCGCCGCCGTAGCCTGCACCCGCTCGAACGCGCGGGCCAGGTCGCCGACCTCGTCCCGCCCCCGGGCGTCGACCGGGTCGAGGCGGATCGGCGGGACGCTCTCGCTCTCGTCGTCGGCGACCCGGACCAGCTCGGCCTCGGCGGCCCGGGCGACCCGGTCGGCGCTGTGGGTGAGCCGGGTCAGCGGGCGGGCCACCGTCCGGGCCACCGCCACGCTGAGCAGCACCACGACCAGCAGGATGGCGAGCGCCGCGGCGCCGACCAGCCAGGCGGCGACGAGCGCCCGCCGCTGTTCGGCCCGCACCTGCGTGGTGACATCCGCGATGATCTTCTTCTCGACGAACTGGCCGAGGGTGATCATCGAGCGGACCGACGGGAAGAGCGTGTCCAGCGGGATCATGGAGATCGCGGCGACGGGGTCCTGCACGCTGTGGGCGAGGAACGTCGGGCTGGTCCGGGCGGCCACCGCCGCGTCGTCGAGCAGGGCGAGCTGGCGCTGCTCCGGGGTGACCAGGCTGCGGAACCGGTTGTTGTCCACGTTGAGCGTGGCCATGCAGGTGATGTAGCTGGCGGAGACCTTCGGGTCGCCGGTGGCCCGGACCAGGACGATCAGGGTGGCGCACGCCCCGATCGCCTCGTCGGCGCGCAGCAGCGCGTCCAGGGCCAGCACCTGCTGGCCGATCGTGGTGGTGGTGTCGACCTGCCAGGGCAGCCGCAGCGACTCGATCAGCGCCATGGAGACCGGGCCGAAGGTCTCCATGATCTGGGCCGGGGCGGCCCGGCCGGCCAGCACGGCGGTACGCAGATCGGCCAGCCGCCGTACCCCGTCCAGCGCGGTGGCGACCCGGGCGGGAAGCTGGTCGCCCAGTTCGGCGCGCAGGTCGGCGACCCGGTCGTCCACGGTGGCCGACGCCTGGATCAGCTCGGTGCGGGTGACCCGGCCGAGCAGCAGGCCGACCGAGAGCAGGCGCTCCTGCTGGATGCCCTGCACCAGGGTGCCGACCCGGCTGGCCACCCGGACGTTCTCGGCGGTGGCTGCGGCCCGCTGGGCGGTGGCGATCCGGTCGAGCACCACCGGCACGGCGAGCCCGACCATGCTGAGCAGCGGAATGATCACCAGCAGGGCGAGCTTGCCCCGGATGCGGAGCCTACCGAGCAGCATCGAAGGGCTCCCACCGTTCGGCGTCGGTGGCGCGGCCCTGCCCGGCCGGCTGGAGCGTCCGGGGCTCGGCGGGGGCGAGCGTGCCGAGCGGGGCGGGTCCCCGGGGCTCGCCCGGCGGCTGCCAGCCGGTGCCGCCCGGCGACGCGCCAGCGTCCGCGTCGGCCCGGTGCTCCCCGACGGCCCGCCAGCCGGCCCGCCGGTACGCGGCGAGCAGCGCCGCCCCGAGCGCGGCGACCAGCAGGACGGCCGCCCCGGCCGCCGCCCCGGCCAGCCACCGCTCCCGGTCGAGCCGGTCGATCCGTTCCCGCAGCAGCACGTCCAGCTCGTCGAGGATGACCGGTTGGAGCTGCCGGGCGGCGCTCTGCGCGTTGTCCCGGGCAGTGGTGAGGTCGGCCGGTCCGCCCGCCCCCGGGGCACCCTCGGTGCCGGCCCGGCCGGTCGGGGCGGAGAGCGCGGCGAGCCGTTCGACGGCCCGCTGGTAGTTGTCGAGCGGGGTGAGCACGTTGGCGCCGAGCTTGGTGCTCTCCGTGCTGTCGACCGCCGCGCGCAGGTTGGTGACCAGCTCGGTGGCTGGGCCGAGGGCGGCCACCCGCAGGGCGGCCAGCTCGGACACGGTGCGGATCCGCTCGGCGGCCGGGCGGCGGGCGGCCAGGGTGGCCAGGTCGGCGAGGCGGCCGGCGGCCACGAGCGCCTCGGGCAGCTCGTCGCTGACGGCGTCCTGAAGGAAGAACGAGTCCGACTTCGGGTCCCGCATCAACCCGGACCCCTCCCGCACCTTGCGGTGCAGGGCCAGCAGCAGGTCGGTGACCTCGCCGTACGCGACGAAGGCGGCCTCCGGGTCGGTCAGCGTCCGGTCGGGCAGCGCCTCCAGCTTGGCCCGCAGCCCGGTCCACCGGTCATGGGCGCGTAGCTGGTCGCCGACGCGGGTGTCCACCGAGGCGGCGTCCTCCACCGCCAGGTTCAGCGCCTCGCCGGACGCGGTCCGCCCGGCGACGGCGGCGGACTGGGCGTCGATCAGGGCCAGGGTGACGGGGCCGAGGGCCCGCAGGTACTCCACGCCCATCCGCTCGCGGACCGCCAGCCCCCGGTCGTCGTCGGTGAGCCGCCGCTGCTGGACGAAGAGGAACGCCACCGGCGCGAGCAGCGTCACGACGAGCAGCAGCGGCAGCACGCGACCCGGGAGGGCGGGCCGTTGACGGACCCGCTCCGCGGGGACGGTCATGGGTGTCTCCTCCGGTGACGACGGGGGACGGTGCGGGTGTCGGGGGTCGCCGATGCAGTCCCACTCACCGGACCGGAAAACTAACCGACCGCGCAGGGCCGGCAGAGCCGCCGGCCAGTCAGTTCTGCGTCACTTCGAGCGATGTCACGTCGCGTGCATCGCGAAGGCACCCTCGGTGGCGATAGTTCCGTTGACATGGATGGATCGGGTGCGGTTTCAGAAGGAACATCGGAATTCACGTGATCCGAATTCATCTCACTGGGCCGCGCCGGACCCTGCGCGGTCGATCCGATCCGGCCGCCGAACGGACTCACCGGACGGACGTACGGAGGATCTCAGTCAACGCTCAGGGACGGCCCCGTACCGTTGCCGCATGAGATCGCCGTTGTCGGCCGCGCCGGTCCGACGGGCCCTGGGCACCCGCCGCCGCCGGATCGTCGCCGGATCGGTGGCGGCCGTGCTGGTGGCCGCCGCCGTGGTGTGGGCGACCCGGTCCGACGAGGCCGGCTTCCGCACCGAGTCCGCGCTGGTCACCGTCCGGTCCGGGCCGGCCGGCGACGAGCCGGTGGACCTGGACACCACGTTCTACCTGCCGGACGACGCGTCGGCCGGCCGCAAGGTGCCGGCGGTGCTGCTCGCGCACGGCTTCGGCGGCACCAAGGAGTCGGTCCGAGCGGATGCCGAGGACCTGGCCGCCCAGGGGTACGCGGTGCTCGCCTGGACCGCCCGGGGCTTCGGCCGCAGCGGCGGCCAGATCCACCTGGACAGCCCGGACTACGAGGTGCGGGACGCCGAGCGGCTGCTGGACTGGCTGGCCGCCCGCCCGGAGGTGCGCACCGACGCCGCCGGTGACCCCCGGGTCGGCGTGGTGGGCGGCTCGTACGGCGGCGGCCTGGCCCTGCTGCTGGCCGCCCAGGACCGGCGGGTCGACGCGATCGTTCCCATGATCACCTGGAACGACCTGTCCCGCGCGTTCCTGCCGGAGAGCACCGGCAAGGCCGCCACCTCCGGCGTGTTCAAGAAGGGCTGGGCCGGGATCTTCTTCGGCGGCGGCGGCAACGCCGGCTCCGGCCCCGCCGGGCTCTCCGGCACCTCGGCCGCCGAGCCGGAGGGCGCCCCCGCCTCGGCCGGGCCGCCCGGCCCGGCGCCGGGCTCGGGGCCGGGCACCGGCTCCGGGCGCGCCCCGGCGGGTGCGGCGGACCCGGCCTGCGGCCGGTTCGCCGCCGACGTCTGCGCCGCGTACCTGCGGATCGCCACCACCGGGCGGGCCGAACCGGCCGACGTGGACCTGCTGCGCCGGTCCAGCCCGGCCGGCGTGCTGGAGAAGATCAAGGCGCCGACCCTCCTGGTGCAGGGCGAGGCGGACAGCCTCTTCCCGCTCGCCGAGGCGGACGCCAACGCCCGTGGCATCGCCGCTGCAGGCACCCCGGTCCGGGTCGCCTGGTACACCGGCGGCCACGACGGCGGCGCGGGGCCGCGCAACGACTCCGACCGGGTGAAGTACCTGACCCTCCAGTGGCTGGACCACTACGTGCGGGGCTCCGGAGGGGCACCCGGCGACGACTTCACGTACTCCCGGATCGCCGGCTTCGACGCCCTCGACCGCGGCCTGGTCGCCACCGGCTTCCGCACCGCCGACTACCCGGGCCTGGCCGGCGACGGACGCCGCGAGGTCGCGGTGACCGGGCCGGCCCAGCCCGTCGCGAACCCGCCGAACGGCAACCCGGCGGCCATCTCCTCGGTGCCGTTCGCCGGCGCGCTCGGCTCGCTGCTGGACGGGGTGGCCGGCGACGTCCCCGGCCAGCACGCCCGGTTCGAGTCGCAGCCGCTGGCCGAGGCGGTGGACGTGGCCGGCTCGCCGACCCTCTCGATCCGGGCGGCGTCGCCCACCGGGGAGGCGGTGCTGTTCGTCAAGCTCTACGACGTCGACCCCGGGGGCGCGGCGACCCTGCCGAACGGGCTGGTCGCCCCGGTCCGGCTGACCGGGCTGCCGACGGAGATCGGGGCCGCGCCGCCGGTCACCGTGACGCTGCCGGCGATCGTCCGCCGGATCGAGGCCGGGCACCGGCTGCGGATCGTGGTGGCCACCACCGACCAGGCGTACACCACGCCGGCCGAGCCGACCGTCCACACCGTGGCGGCCGGCGACGGCCCGGTCGTGCTGCCCACGGTGGCCGGCGAGCCGATCCCCACCACGGCCACCGTCTGGCGCTGGGTGCTCGCCGGGCTGCTGGCCGCGATCGCCGTCGGGCTCGTCACGGTCGTCCTGCTGGCCCGCCGCCGGCACCGCCGCCAGGACAGCTCGGTCCACCCGCAGTACGCGGGGGTCCCGCTGGCCGTCCGGCAGCTCCGCAAGGAGTACGCCGACGGCTTCGTCGCCGTGTCGAACGTCGACTTCGAGGTGCATCCCGGCCAGGTGGTCGGCCTGCTCGGGCCCAACGGCGCGGGCAAGACCACCACGCTGCGGGTGCTGATGGGGCTGACCCAGCCGACCGCCGGGGAGATCTACGTCTTCGGCCGGCGGCTGGTGCCCGGCTCGCCGGTGCTGTCCCGGATCGGGGCGCTGGTCGAGGGGCCCGGCTTCCTGCCCCACCTGTCCGGCCTGGACAACCTCAAGGCGTACTGGCGGGCCACCGGGCGGCCGTGGGCGGAGGCGCACTTCGACGAGGCGCTGGAGATCGCCGGGCTCGGCGACTCGGTGCACCGCAGGACCCGTAAGTACAGCCACGGCATGCGGCAGCGGCTGGCCATCGCCCAGGCCATGCTCGGCCTGCCCGAGCTGCTGGTGCTCGACGAGCCGACGGACGGCCTGGACCCGCCGCAGATCGCCGAGATGCGCCGGGTGCTCCAGCGCTACGCCACCGACGGGCGGGCCGTGCTGGTCTCCAGCCACCTGCTCGCCGAGGTAGAGCAGACCTGCACGCACGCGGTGGTGGTCAACAAGGGGCGGATCGTGGCGTCCGGCCCGGTCGAGCAGATCGTCGGCGAGTCGCCGAGCGTGCTGTTCGACGTCACCGACCCGGCCGCCGCGCGCGACGTGCTGGGCCGGCTGGACGGGGTCACGGTGCTGCCGGACTCCGACGGGAACCTGGTGGTGGACACCAACGGCACCGCGCGCAGCGAGGTGGTGGCCGAGCTGGTCCGGGCCGGGATCGGGGTGGACCGGGTGGTGCCGCGCCGCCGCCTGGAGGATGCGTTCCTCGCCCTGGTGGGCGAGAACTCTCGGGGAAGCGGGGACCGGTGATGGCGCAGTCGTCCTCCACGGTGGGCGCGGCGGCGGGCTACCGCCCCTCGGCCACCCTGCCGTTCGCGGCGGAGTTCCGCCGGCAGGCGTCCCGGCGGCGTACCCAGCTCGCGCTCGGGTTCATGGTGCTGCTGCCGTTGATCATCCTGATCGCGTTCCAGTTCGACTCCGGCGAGGACGACCGCAACGGCGGGGGCGAGTTCGCCAGCCTGTCCGACCTGGCCACCTCGGGCGGGCTGAACTTCACCCTCTTCGCGCTGCTGGTCTCGGCGTCGTTCCTGCTGGTCGTGGTGGTGGCGCTGTTCTGCGGCGACACGGTCGCCAGCGAGGCGAGCTGGGGCAGCCTGCGCTACCTGCTGGCCGTCCCGGTGCCCCGGGCCCGGCTGCTCGCGGTGAAGCTGCTGGTCGCGCTCGCGTACTCGGCGCTGGCGCTGCTGCTGCTCGCCGGCACCGCCCTGCTCGCCGGCACCCTCCGGTACGGCTGGGAGCCGCTGCGCAGCCAGGTCGCGGCCCAGCTCGAACCGGGGGAGGGGCTGCTGCGGCTGCTGGCCGTGCTCGGCTACCTGGCGGTCGTGCTGCTGGCGGTGGCCGGGCTGGCGTTCCTGCTCTCGGTCGTCACGGACGCGGCGCTCGGCGCGGTCGGCGGGGCGGTGCTGCTCTGGATCCTGTCCAGCATCCTGGACCAGATCACCGCGCTCGGCGGGATCCGGGCGTTCCTGCCGACCCACTACAGCAGCGCCTGGCTGGGCCTGCTGTCCACGCCGGTGCAGACCGACGACGTGGTGCGCGGCTGCATCTCGGCGATCGGCTACGCCACCCTGTTCTGGTCCCTGGCCTTCTGGCGCTTCACCCGCAAGGACATCACGAGCTGACCGCCGAACCCGGCCGATTGCCGGCCACAAGTCGGCGCAGCACCTTGATCGTTTGATGATTAATGAGACGACACGCCGGGTGTCTTCTCCAATTTCAGCAAACGATCAAGGAGGGTGCTGACTGCCAGGCACGTTGCGCTCAAGCAGGACTTGCCGGGTCCGGCCCGCACGGGCCGTCGTGGTCGGCGTTCGCTACATGTCCTGAAACCATTGTCCGATTTGGCGGGTGGCTCGTGGCGTTCAGGTATGGAATTCAGAAGGACAATGAACTCATAGAGACTTACAACGAATGACAGAAAGATCGGCCTTGCGGCGTCGGCAGGTCATCGGGGCACTGGCACTGCTCGCAGTTTTCCTAACAGTGGCAGCTGCCGCCTTCATCTGGCCAGATGCGTCTCCACTCATCCGGGCTGTTGGCAGCGTCCTGATCGTGGTAGGGATCCTGCTACTGGGTTCGGGCGTGGTGTCGTGGCTGCGACGGCGACGAGCCGGAAGTTGAGGCTCAGCACGTAGGAAGACGGTGGGGGTGGAAGCCGAGCGGGACTTCCACCCCCACCGTCCGGCGTTGCCGGAACTAGACGCCGGTTACCGCGATCGACGCCGCCGCCCATTGGCCCGACATCGGGCACACCACCGCCACGGCCCTCCGAGCTTTTTGCCGTGTTCGGTGGCTTGGTCACGGTCACGCAGGTTGACGGCCTGAGCGCAGCCCGCCTTGCCGTCGCGCGGAGCCCCGCATCCGCGCGGCGGTGCTGGGTTTGACCGGGGCGGAGACCTTGGCCGAGGCCGCCGGACCGTTCCGGACGATCCGAAGTAGCGCCATGCATATCGCCACGATCAACGAATGGATCCGACCAGAAATGAAACGTAGCCTAGCTCTGGCCGCTCAGGCAAAGGCAGAATGGGTGGCCTTCGGGGTCGAGTAAGACCCGCCATCGTTGCCCGCCGGGCTGAAAGTCCGGCACGGTGGCGCCCAGTGCAAGACAGTTCGCCTCAGCCTCGCCCAGGTCATCAACCGCAAGGTCAAGGTGATACCGCTTGGCGTCGGTGCCCTCGGGCCAGGCCGGCGGCTTGTAGTCCGGTACGCGGCCGAACCCGATCGCCGTCGTGGTATCGGTGATCATCGCATATTCCTCCTCACTGTGCGTGACCGGCCAATTTAGTACCTGCCCGTAGAACACGGCCAACTGACGAGGATCAGAACAGTCGATGTTGAACATGATCAGCTTCGCTGCGGCAGCCATTCGAGCTCCCTTCGTTCGTTCGCTTCGCCATCACAGTGCCACCGATACCCGACAACCCTTGTCCAGTACGGATGGCAAACTGCCGTAGTGCGCGCTTCCAGGATGCTGGCCCTGCTGATGCAGCTACAGGTACGCGGTCAGCTCACCGCTCGTGAGCTCGCGCAGCGTCTAGAGGTCAACGAACGTACGGTCCAACGCGACGTGGAGGCCCTTGTGGCAGCCGGCGTGCCGGTGCGGTCGGTCCGCGGCCCTGCTGGCGGATACCGGCTGGAGGGCGGCTACCACACCCGGCTCACCGGCCTGGGCGCTGACGAGGCGACGGCGCTGGCCTTCCTCGGCCTGCATGGAGTCGCCGATGACCTCGGACTCACCGCGATGCTCGATACGGTGCGCACCAAAGTGTTGGCGTCACTGACCGGAGAGGCCCGGCAGCGAGCTCAGCGCAGCGCGGAACGGTTCCACCTCGACCCGGTCCGCTGGTACGGCCGGCGGGAACCGACGCCTCGCCTCGCGGATCTGGCCGCCGCGGTCTGGCGTGACCGTTGGATCCGCATCGGCTACGTGCGCAGTGGCACGCTCACAGAACGGACCGTCGAACCCCTTGGGCTCACACTTGCTGCTGGCGACTGGTACCTGGTAGCCCTGCGCGACGGGCAACGGCGCACTTACCGGGCATCCAGGATCCGCACGGTGGAACTCCTCGACGAATCCGTGCACCGCCCCGCCGGCTTCGTCCTCGCGGACACCTGGACCCAGTCCCGCCAGGCAATGGAGACCGAGCACGCCCTCATCGAGGTCACCGTACGGATCACGACAGCAGCCCTGCCCCGGCTGCGTCGTCTGGTTGCCGTGACGGGGCAGGACCGGATCGACCTCACCGCCACCGGCGACGACGTGGAACTGACCATCCCCTTCGAAGGTGAGAACTGGGCGTGCACGGCGCTGCTCGGGCTCGGGCCAGCGGTACAGGTGTTGGCACCAGCCACACTCCGGGCGCGGATGGCAGCTCAGACGCGGGCCGCCTCAGCCCGGTATGAGAGCTGACCGACCGGGCTTATGAAACAGCTAGGCGTAGGGAGGTGTCCGGAGTGGAGGTACACCGCCCTGCCGGCAGCGCGATCCGTTACGGCTTGTACGCCGCGTCGGTGTGGCTGACCTCGGTGAACGTGCTGCCGGAGAGCTGGTAGTACGAGGTGCGCCGGATGTCCAGCTCGGCCATGCTGCGGTCGGCGGAGCGGGTCAGCCAGACGACCTTCGCCCGGCCGCCGGACACGGCGATCGAGACGACCGGGGTCCGGTCGTCCAGTTCGGCCAGGCTGCGGTAGACCGGCTCACCGTCGGCGTTGTGCCACACGACCAGCGTGTAGAAGGTGCCGCTGCCCCCGCCGTTGAGGGCGACCGCGCCGACCGCGTCCGCCGCGCCGTCACCGTCGAGGTCGCCGATCCCGCAGGGCTTCTGGAGGGTGACCGTGTCTCCGTCCTCGCCCGACCAGACGCCCCCGGCCAGCGGGAGGTAGTCGGCGTACCCCTGGTAGGGGACCTTGGTGCTGCCGACGTGGGCGCCGGCGAGCTGCTCGCAGGTCAGCGCGGGCACCTTCTTCGGCGCGGGCTTCGGCGGCGCGGTGGTGGTGCCGGCGACGGTCGGCTCCGGCGGGGCGGTGGGACCCGTCGTCGCCGGGGTGGGCTCCGGGTCGTCCTCCACCGGGGCGGCCGGGTCGTCGGCGGCCGGAGCGGTGGTCGTACCCGCCGAGGAGGTCGACCCCTCGGCGTCGCAACCCGCGGTCAACAGGCAGGCCAGGGCGAGGATCGCGAAGCTGGGCAGGGTCCGGCGCATCGGCCAGTTCCTCTCTCGGGGGTGGTTGCCCGCACCGTAACGGCCCCGCGCCACTCAGCTCAGCCGGTCGGTCCTCCGCACACCCGCCACTGGTCGCCCTCCTTGACCAGGGTGATGACCTTCTCCCGGTCCGCGGTCGTGATGGTCACCTCGGCGCTGGTGTCGCCGTTGGTGGTGCTGACCTGGGTGTTGGTGACCCGGTACCCGCCCAGCGGCGGCTCGGCCCGCCAGGCTCGGGCGAACTGCGCCTCGGTCACCTGGCCGCGCAGGCGCTCGCAGAGCCGGGCGTACGCGGCCGGGTAGTTGCCCGCCTTCGTGTCGTCCAGGTACGCGGTGGCGGCGTCCCGGGCCGGGGCGGTGGCGCCCTGCACGCTGCGGAACAACCAGAAGCCGCCGCCGACCGCGCCGGCGCAGCAGAGCAGCGCCACCACGGCGACCACGATGATCACAATGCGGGTCGTCCGGCTGAGCCCGCGGGACTTCGGGGGTGGCCCGGGCATGCCGGGCGGCGGGGGGTACGTCACGCCGTGAGCGTAGAAACCCCAGGCCACCCCCCTTGCGTGCACCACCGGCACCGATCTCGCCGATGGTGGCGACATCGATGCCCTCGGTGACGGTGTGATCTATTCGACGCCCCCGGAACGGCCACCCGCTGGGAACCTCGGGTGGCGGCGCCGGGAATCCGCCGTAGACTCAGGCGCACAACTGAATACCTCATCCAGAGGGGCAGAGGGACACGGCCCGACGAAGCCCCGGCAACCACCCGCGCGCTCGACGACGAGCGGTGCGGACAGGTGCCAATTCCGTCCCCGCCGCAGGGTGCGGTGTGGGGAAAGATGAGAGGACCTCCTCGACATGACGTCGACCCTCGCCGCGCCCGGCATCGACACCACCGCCAGCCCCGCCCGTGCCCTGGTCTGCCGGGCCTGCTCCGCGCGCTACCCGCTCGCCGCGCAGCACGCCTGCTACGAGTGTTTCGGCCCGTTGGAGGTCGACTACGACACCGCGGCCCTGGCCCGGGTGACCCGCGAGCAGATCGAGGCCGGCCCGCAGAACCTCTGGCGGTACGCCGCCCTCCTCCCGGCCGGCCAGGACCCCGCCACCCGGGTGACCGTCGACCCGGGGCTGACCCCGCTGGTCGCCGCGCCCAACCTCGCCGCCGAGCTGGGCATCACCGCCCCGCTCTGGGTCAAGGACGACAGCGCCAACCCCACCCACTCGTTCAAGGACCGGGTGGTCTCGGTGGCGCTCACCGCCGCCCGGGCGCTCGGCTTCACCCGGTTCGCCTGCGCCTCGACCGGCAACCTGGCCAACTCGGTCGCCGCGCACGCGGCCCGTGCCGGGGTCCCCTCGATCGTGTTCATCCCCGGCGACCTGGAGGCGGGCAAGGTGGTCACCACCGCCGTCTACGGGGGCGAGCTGGTCGCCATCGACGGCTCGTACGACGACGTGAACCGGCTGTGCGGCGAACTGGTGGAGACCGACGAGTTCGAGGACACGGCGTTCGTCAACGTCAACGTCCGTCCGTACTACGCCGAGGGCTCCAAGACCCTCGGGTACGAGGTGGCGGAGCAACTCGGCTGGCGCATCCCGGCCCAGGTGGTCATCCCGATGGCCAGCGGCGAGCTGCTCACCAAGATCGACAAGGCGTTCAGCGAGCTGGTCGAGATCGGCCTGGTCGAGGCCCCCGTCGGCGGCTGGAAGGTCTTCGGGGCCCAGTCGGCCGGCTGCAACCCGATCGCCACCGCCCTGCACGCCGACAGCGACATCATCACCCCGGTCCGGCCGACCGGCATCGCCAAGTCGCTCAACATCGGCGATCCGGCCGCTGGCCTGTACGCCCTGGAGGCGGTACGGCGCACCGGCGGCTGGATGGAGTACGTCGACGACGACGAGATCCGCGCCGGCATCCGGCTGCTGGCCCGGACCACCGGGGTCTTCGCCGAGACGGCCGGCGGGGTGACCGTGGCCGTGCTGCGCAAACTCGTCGAGTCCGGCCGGCTCGACCCGGCGGCGGAGACCGTGGTGTTCAACACCGGCGAGGGGCTGAAGACCATCGACGCCGTCGCCGGTCAGGTCGGCCCGACCCACCGGATCAGGCCCTCGCTGCGCGCCGCCCGGGACGCCGGCCTGCTCGGCTGACCCGGCCCCGATCGAGACGGTGTGTGGCATGTCGCATCCTCCCGTGCCTCAGGGGACGCGACATGCCGCACCCGGAGAAGATTGCCTGGCCATCCGGTCGGTGGACAGGCGGATCAGCCGGACGGGGGATGGGGCGGATCCGCCCGGTAACCGACTTTTTGCCCTCGGTGAGAGAAACCCGCCGCCGAGGACTTGACGGCAGGAACCGGACGGCGCAAGATGCTCCGTGCGGGAGGGCGTTTCGCCGAAGACTTTCAGTTCTTGCGACCCAACGCCGGAGGCGTTGTGCGATCGTCCCTCCCGACCACGTCCGATCGGGCCGGCGATTAATTCGCTGGCCCGATCGTCTTTTCCGGGTCACCCTCGGCTCCATGGGCATCACGATCACGCCGGTCGACCCGGCAGACCAGGGCGCGGTCGACGCGGCGTACCGGATCAGGGCGGCGGCCGACGCGGCGGACGTCCCCGACTTCCCCCCGCCGTGCCGGCGGCGGCTCGAGGCCGCGCTCCGCCACCCGATGCCGGGCTGCGTGCCGGTCTGGGCGCTCGCCCACCGCGACGGCGTGCCGGCCGGCTACCTCGGCCTGGAGCTGCCGCAGCTCGACAACACCGACAACGCCACCGTGGAACTGTTCGTGGACCCCGCGCACCGCCGGCACGGCGTCGGCCGGGCGCTGCACGAGCACTGCCTGCGGGTGCTGCGCGGGCAGGGGCGCAAGCGGGTGGTCGGGATGGCCGTCTCGGCCCTGCCCGACGGGCCGGGACGCGACGGGGCCGGCGGCGCGTTCGCCGCCGCGGTGGGCGCGCGACCGGCGCTCGCCGAGGTCCGCCGCCGGCTCGACGCCGCCCGGGTCGACCCGGCCGCGCTCGACACCCTGCTCGCCGACGCCCGGCCGCACGCCGCCGGCTACCGCACCGTCGGCTGGCAGGGGCACGCCCCCGAGGAGTACGTCGCCGAGGTGGCCCACCTCGACGGCCGGCTGATGGCCGACGCCCCGATCGGGGACCTGGAGTGGGAGCCCGAGCGGATCGACGTGAAGCGGGTGCGCGGCATCGAGCGGGCGCTCGACGCCCGGGGGCGCCGCCGCTACCACCACGGGGCGGTGCACGTGGCGTCCGGCCGGCTGGTCGCCTGGACGGTGCTCGACGTCGGCCCCGACCTGTCGTGGCACGCGTTCCAGCAGATCACCATCGTCGACCCGGCGCACCGGGGACACCGGCTCGGGCTGCTGACGAAGGTGGAGAACCTGCGGTACGCCCTCGGCCACGAGCCGGCGCTGCGCGCCGTGGACACCTTCAACGCGGCGGCCAACGGGCACATGATCGCGATCAACGAGCGGCTCGGCTTCCGCCCCGTCGACGCCTGGACCGACTGGCAGCTCACCCTCTGACCGGGCCGCCGGTGCGACGCCCGGCGGTTCAGCGCCGCGCCGGCCCCGGTGGCGGCCCGCCACGCCGACGGTGGTCGCGGCCCGCGCGCCGGGCCACCAGCCGGGCCGCCCAGGGGCGCAGCACCGGCTCGGGGTAGCCGCCGGCGGCCAGGCCGGCCCGGCGCTCGAAGACGTTGCCCCGGCCGTAGCTGCCGGTCAGCGCGTACGACCAGGCGCAGGCCAGCCAGTACGCGGGCCAGAACAACGGCCCGAGCAGCGCGTACTGGCGGGCGTGCCGGGTCTCGTGGCCCAGCAGGTCGGCCCGGTCGGGGTGCAGCAGCCACTCGGCGGGGCGCCGGGTCAGGATCACCGAGCCGACCGTGAAGCACTCCTGCCTCGGCACCGGCAGCCGGTACCCGCCGGCCACCACCAACCCGTCCGGGGTGCGTACCCGGGCCGTGCGGGCCAGGACGGCCAGCGCCAGCCCGGCCGGGGTGGTGCCATTCAGCCAGGTGGCCCGGGTGCAGGCGCGTTGCCGCATCACTCCAGCATGCGGCGGCCGGGCCGGGGTCACCAGCCCTGGTGCCGGCCCCTACTGTCCGGTTCGCGGCTGGGGCATGATGGCGGGCATGACGGAGACCCCGCATCCCCTGTACGACAGGCACGCCGACACCCTCAGCCGTGCGCTGACCGCGATCGCGGAGCGCGGGTACTGGTCCGCCTATCCGGAATCACCCAGCCCCCGGGTGTACGGCGAGACCGCCGCCGCCGACGGCAAGGCGGCCTTCGAGGCGTACCTGGGCGGTGACTTCCCGCTCGACCAGCCGGGCGACGGCGACCGGGTCGCCACCGAGGCGAGCCCGTTCGGGCTGGAATTGAACGTCCGCTACCCGCACGCCGGCGTCGACGAGCTGGTCGCCGCCGCCTCCGCCGCGCTGCCGGCCTGGCGCGACGCCGGCCCGCAGGCCCGGGCGGGGGTCTGCCTGGAGATCCTCGACCGGCTGCACAAGCACGTCTTCGAGCTGGCCAACGCGGTGCAGTTCACCAGCGGCCAGGCGTTCGTGATGGCCTTCCAGGCCGGCGGGACGCACGCGCTGGACCGGGCGCTGGAGGCGATCGCCTACGCGTACGCGGAGATGACCCGGCACCCGGGGACGGCCGGCTGGGAGAAGGCCGCCGGCAAGGGCGACCCGCTGCGGATGACCAAGACGTTCCACGTGGTGCCGCGCGGGGTGGCTCTGGTCATCGGCTGCAACACCTTCCCGACCTGGAACTCGTACCCCGGGCTGTTCGCCTCGCTGGTCACCGGCAACCCGGTGGTCGTCAAGCCGCACCCGCGCGCGGTGCTGCCGCTGGCCATCACCGTGCGGTACGCCCGGGAGGTGCTCGCCGAGGCCGGCTTCGACCCCGACCTGGTGCTGCTCGCCCCCGAGGCCCCCGGCGAGAAGCTCGCCTCGACGCTCGCCCTGCACCCGGCCGTGAAGATCGTCGACTTCACCGGCTCCACCGAGTACGGCGACTGGCTGGAGGCCAACGCCCGGCAGGCGACGGTCTACACCGAGAAGGCCGGCCTGAACACGGTGGTGGTCGACTCCACCAACGACTTCGCCGGGATGTGCCGCAACCTGGGCTTCACGCTGACCCTGTACAGCGGCCAGATGTGCACCACCTCGCAGAACCTGCTGATCCCGGCGGGTGGGATCGCCACCGACCAGGGGCACAAGAGCTTCGACGAGGTGGCCGCCGGGATCGCCGCATCCGTCACCAAGATCACCGCCGACCCGGCCCGGGGCGTCGAGCTGACCGGCGCGATCGTCAACGACGGGGTGCTGGAGCGCCTCGACGAGGTCACCGCAGTCGGTGAGGCCGTGCTCAAGTCGCGCGCCGTCGAGCACCCGTCCTACCCCGGCGCGGTGGTCCGCACCCCGACGATCGTGAAGCTGGCGGCCGGCGACACCGGGACGTACTCGCGGGAGTGGTTCGGGCCGATCTCGTTCGTGATCGCCACCGACTCCACCGCGCACAGCCTGGAGATCCTGCGGTCGACGGTGGGGGAGAAGGGCGCGCTGACCGCGGCCGTCTACTCGACGGACGAGGCGGTGCTGGACGCGGCCGAGGCGGCGGCGATCGACGCCGGGGTGCACCTGTCGTGCAACCTGACCGGGGGCGTGTTCGTCAACCAGTCGGCGGCGTTCTCCGACTTCCACGGCAGCGGCGCGAACCCGGCCGCCAACGCGGCCCTGACCGACGGCGCGTACGTGGCGAACCGGTTCCGCGTCGTGCAGAGCCGCCGCCCCGCCTGACGGGTGGGCAGGGGCCCTGCCCGGCGCGGGACGTCGGGCTGGGCCCCTCCGTACCGCCCCCTCCGCACCGCCCGCTGCGGGCCGGGGCGCTCAGGCCGGCCGGCGCATCTGGAGTTCGCGCAGGGCGGGAATCCTCGGGTGGGGGACCCGGACGCCCGTGTCGACGAAACCCAGCCGCTGGTACGCCCGGTAGGCGCGGTCGTTGCCGACCACCACCTCCAGCATCAGTTCCGGCCGGCCGCACTCGCGGGACCAGGCGGCCACCGCGTCGACCAGTTCCGCGAGCAGGCCGGTGCCCCGTCGCCGCGGCGTGACGTAGACGGCGTACACCACGGTCAGGCCCGGCTCGTCCGGGGCGACCGTGCCGCCGGCGTGCCCCAGGAACCGGCCGGCGGGACCGCCGGGGCGGTCGGTGCCCGGGTCGGCGACGAACTGCGCGGTGTGCCGGCCGACGGCGACCGAGGCGATCCGGGCGGCGTAGTCGGCGTGCGGGCGGGCGGCGGCGTCCGCCAAGGTCTCCAGGAAGGCCAGCGGGGCGTCGGCGAGCATCTCCAGCCGCAGCGCGCGCATCCGGGCCGCGTCCCACGGGGTCACCCGGCGGACGACGGCCGCCCGCCTGGCCGGGGCGGCCGTCCCGCCCGACCCGGGAGGCCCGGCAACCAAGGGGCGGGGACCTGCTGTCATCCCGCATGCTTACCGCAGTGACGTACGCCTATGTAGCTCCGGGTGGAGGTCGGTCCGATATAGCCCCTTTTGCGGTCGTGCGCTGCCGTGACGGCTCGTGTACCGTGCGATTTCGGTCACTGTATTCGGGGTCGTCGTCGACCCCGGAGCAGGTGGTCCGGGGCCGCCGGTTCCCGCCGGCGTCCCGCCGGTTTGGCAGGCCGCGCGACGTGAGGAAGTGCACCGTGGCACAGGGCACCGTGAAGTGGTTCAACGCCGAAAAGGGTTACGGCTTCATCGCCGTCGACGGGGGGCAGGACGTCTTCGTCCACTTCTCCGCGATCGAGATGGACGGCTACAAGGCGCTGGACGACGGACAGCGGGTGGAGTTCGAGATCGCCCAGGGGCAGAAGGGCCCGCAGGCCGAGCGGGTCCGCGTCGTCGTCTGACCCGCCGAGCGGTTCCGGGGTCCGCGGGCGGGCGGACCCGGGCCGACCGGCACGTGCCCCAGCGAATGTCCCGTGCCCCAGCGAACGGCCGCGCCGGCCGGATGCGATCGACCGCGACGGGGCGGCGACGCGGGGCTGGTTCTTGACGCGGGGAGTCGGCTCGCCCGGTGCGTCGGCGTGCTGCGCCGCAGCCGGCGGGCGCTCCCAGGGGTCCCGGCGCTCTCTCGCGCCCTGCTGACGCTGGTGCTGGCGGCCCGCCGCCGCACCTCGGCTGCCGCCCACCCCGGTCGCGCCGCCGGTGCCCACGCCGCCCGGCGTGCCGCCGGCCCACGGCTCGACGGCCGCCCCGGCCTTCCCCCGGCCTGCCGGCCGTTCCGTCGCGCTCGCGCGGAGCCGGCTCGGCCCGATGTCGCCCTTCGAACGCGTACCGTCCGGTGCGACCGGCTCCGGGCCTGCCCCGCCATCCTGGGTCCGCCCGCCCGGCCGTTGGCTCGTCCGGCCCGGCTGTTGGCTCGTCCCGCCCGGCCGTTGGCTCGCTCCGCGCGCCCGGGCTGTCGGCCCATGCGGCCCCGCCAGACGCCCGGAACGTCGTGTGCGCCGCAGCCCCGGCCCTCGGCGGCCCCGGCCCACCTGGTCGGGCCCACCCGCCCGGCTCGTCTGAGTGAGCCGGGCGTGACGTGCTCCGGGGCGGCGGGCGTACGGGCCCGGTGACCGTCGTCCTGCTGGCGGGTGAACTCGGCTGAACCGGCCGGCGGGCCGTGCTGGTCAGGACGCGTGGGTCGGGCCCGGACACGGCATCGTGCTTGCACTCGGCAAGGCAGAGTGCTAAACAAGTCATTGGCACTCGCATACCGTGAGTGCCAGCGGTCGGGGCGGTGGGGCCACGGCCTCCCGGCGGGCAACCGTCGGGTGGCACATGGCCGGTCGTCGCGGGCTATCCGGCCCGGCCGAGGAGACGTCGTCGTCGCCAGGTGGCGACGTCTCAAGGTGCGTACACCAGGCGGCCCATCCGGGACACACACTCGGGTGGCCCGTGAGTGTCCAGGAGGACAACGCCGTATGGCCAAGATGATCGCGTTCGACGAAGAGGCTCGCCGCGGCCTCGAGCGGGGCATGAACCAGCTCGCCGACGCCGTGAAGGTGACCCTCGGCCCCAAGGGCCGCAACGTGGTGCTCGAGAAGAAGTGGGGTGCCCCCACCATCACCAACGATGGTGTGAGCATCGCCAAGGAGATCGAACTCGAGGACCCGTACGAGAAGATCGGCGCCGAGCTGGTCAAGGAGGTCGCGAAGAAGACCGACGACGTCGCCGGTGACGGCACGACGACGGCGACCGTCCTGGCCCAGGCCCTGGTTCGCGAGGGCCTGCGCAACGTGGCTGCCGGCGCCAACCCGATGGCCCTGAAGCGGGGCATCGAGGCCGCCGTGGCCAGCGTCTCGGAGGAGCTGTCCAAGCTCGCCAAGGACGTCGAGACCAAGGAGCAGATCGCCTCCACCGCCTCCATCTCCGCCGGTGACAGCACCGTCGGCGAGATCATCGCCGAGGCGATGGACAAGGTCGGCAAGGAAGGCGTCATCACCGTCGAGGAGAGCAACACCTTCGGCCTGGAGCTTGAGCTCACCGAGGGTATGCGCTTCGACAAGGGCTACATCTCCGCGTACTTCATGACCGACCCGGAGCGTATGGAGGCCGTCTTCGACGACCCGTACCTCCTGATCGTCAACAGCAAGATCTCCTCGGTGAAGGACCTGCTCCCGATCCTGGAGAAGGTCATGCAGTCGGGCAAGTCGCTGCTGATCATCGCCGAGGACATCGAGGGCGAGGCGCTCGCCACCCTCGTGGTCAACAAGGTCCGTGGCACCTTCAAGTCGGTCGCCGTCAAGGCGCCGGGCTTCGGTGACCGCCGCAAGGCCATGCTGGCCGACATCGCCATCCTCACCGGTGGCCAGGTCATCAGCGAGGAGGTCGGCCTCAAGCTGGACGCCGTCGGCCTCGACATGCTGGGCCGCGCCCGCAAGGTCGTGGTGACCAAGGACGAGACCACCATCGTCGACGGTGCCGGCGACGCCGAGCAGATCCAGGGCCGGGTCAACCAGATCCGGGCCGAGATCGACAAGAGCGACTCCGACTACGACCGCGAGAAGCTGCAGGAGCGCCTGGCCAAGCTGGCCGGCGGTGTTGCGGTGATCAAGGTCGGCGCGGCCACCGAGGTCGAGCTCAAGGAGCGCAAGCACCGCATCGAGGACGCCGTCCGCAACGCGAAGGCCGCCGTCGAGGAGGGCATCGTCCCGGGTGGTGGCGTCGCGCTGGTGCAGGCCGGCAAGAGCGCCTTCGACAAGCTGGACCTGACCGGCGACGAGGCGACCGGCGCGCAGATCGTCAAGATCGCGCTGGACGCCCCGCTGCGGCAGATCGCCGTCAACGCCGGCCTTGAGGGCGGCGTGGTCGTCGAGCGCGTCCGCAACCTCGACGCGGGTCACGGCCTGAACGCCGCGACCGGCGAGTACGTCGACCTGCTGGCCGCGGGCATCATCGACCCGGCCAAGGTGACCCGGTCGGCGCTGCAGAACGCCTCGTCGATCGCGGCGCTCTTCCTCACCACCGAGGCCGTCGTCGCGGACAAGCCGGAGAAGACCCCGGCTGCCCCGGCTGGCCCGGGCGGCGGGGACATGGACTTCTGAGTCCAGCTCCACCGAACGCCGAAGGGGCGGGCCGCCGACACGGCCCGCCCCTTCCGTCGTCTGCCGGCCCGCCGGTCACGTCGGCAGGGGCCGCTGGTTGCGTCGCTTCCGGGGCCGGTCGTACGGCGGGTGGATGCGGATCGGCTCGTCCACCAGGACCACCGGCTCCTCGGCCGGGGGCTCCTCGGCCTCCGTCATCTCCGCGAGCTGCTCGGCGTCGCCGTAGTCCAGCCGGTCGAACGGCAGTTGTCCCGGGATCTCCTCGACCGGCACCCAGGTGACCGGCTGCGCGTCGTCGGTCTGCTCGTCGTCCGTGCTCATGACCGCCTCCTCTACCCAGACGGTAGGGGCCGTCGATGGGCCCACGCGGCCGAACGGCGCTATACAGGCCCATGCCCGATTCGCGGGCCCGGGGCGTCCCGCTCAGCCGGCGGCCGGCAGCGACTTCCGGTACAGGAAGAAGACCCGCTCGATCCGGGCCCCCGCGCTGCCCGAATAGAAGGGCACCGGGCCCACCCAGCCGATCTGGGCGGACTGCACCCCCTCGGCCCGCTGGTCGCGCAGGCACCGGCGCAGCAGCACCCCGCCGATCCCCGTGCCCTCCGCCTCCGGGGCGGTGCCCATCGGGCCGAACCAGCTCGGCCGGGACGAGCCCCAGGCTGCGAAGCCGAGGACCCTGCCGTCCCGTTCCGCCAGGTGCGCTCCGGCGCCGGGCCGCCCCAGCGAACCGGCCAGCTCGCCGTCCCACGCGCCGCCGAAGGTGGACCGGGCGAACGCGGCCAGCGCCGGCAGGTCAGCCGGGTCCGCGCGCCGCACCGTGACGCCCCGCCCGGCCAGCCGCCGCTCCGCCGGCTCCGTCGTCCGCAGCGCGGGCGACCCGTCGTACGACAGGTCGGCCGTCATGTTCCAGGCCGTACGGTCCTGGGCGTAGCCCAGCGCCAGCGCGGCGCAGACCGCCGGGGTGTACCGCACGTCGATCCCCGGCCAGGCGTAGTACGGCGGGTTGCCGGCCAGCAGCACCTCGGTCGCGCCCCGCCCGGCGAGGTCGCGCTCGGCCCGGGTCATCAGGGCCCGCCCGACGCCCCGGCGGCGCCGCTCGGGGGCCACCGCAACCAGGTCGACGTGCCCGACCCGGGGCTGCCCGCCGGAGAGCGAGGCGATCAGCACGCCGACCAGCTCCGTCCCGTGGTACGCGCCCAGCCCCAGCACCGTCCGGTCCGCCCTGGCGCGGGTGTGCAGGGCGTCCACCACGGCCGCCGCCTCGGCGGCGTCCTCCGGCAGGTCCAGCGCGCGCCGGCACAGGTCCACCACGACGGGCAGCGCGTCCGGGGTCAGCTCGGCCAGGGTGGTCTCCGCGTCCATGGTCGCCGACCCTAGATCACCGACGGCCCCGGCGCACCTGCCGGCGGCCTGCCGCCCCGGCGGAGCGGCGGCGGTGGCGAGGACGCCTCCCGCACCCCGTGCGCCGGCGAGCGGCCCCCGCGGTCACCCGCCGCGGGCGGCGCTGACAGCCGCGTACGCGTCGACGAGGCCGGCGCCGGTGATGTTCGCGTCGCCGCCGCAGGCGTCGGCCGGGTTGCGGGAGCGGTACGTCGCGCCGGCCGGGGTGGCGGTGTCCCGCAGGATCCGCCGGGTCCGGTCCAGGTCGCCCACCAGGGCCGGGTTCGCCGACCACATCAACGCCACCACCCCGGCCACCTGCGGCGTGGCCATCGAGGTGCCGTCCAGGGTGGCGTACGTGCCGCCCGGCATCGCGGAGAGCACCCCCACGCCCGGGGCGACCAGGTCGGGCTTGGTCGTGCCGGGCACCGGGCCTCGGCTGGAGAAGGCGGCGACCTCCCGGTCCCGGTCCACCGCCCCGACGGTGAACACGTCCGGATACGTCGCCGGCGGATCCTCGATCGACCCGCAGTACGGCCCGGTGTTGCCGGCCGCCGCGACGACGAAGATGCCGGCCGCGTCCAGGGCCGCCGTCGCCGGCCGCAGCGCCGCCGGGTCGCAGCCCTCGATGGGCGGGCAGCCCCACGAGTTCGTCAGCACCTGCGGGGCCCGCTCGGGCCGCCCGTCGGTGAACGGGTCGCCGCCGGTCGGGAACGGGGCCAGCATGAACTGGAGGCAGTCGAGGTAGCGGGCCGGGTTGCCGAGGTTGCGGTCCAGGTTCACGCAGCCGACCCAGCTCGCCCCCGGGGCCACCCCGATGCCGCCGCGCCCCACCGCGCTGCCCGCCGTGTGGGTGCCGTGCCCGCCCTGGTCGGTCGGTGCGGTCGTGTGGTCCCACGGGTCGTACCAGGAGTCGTCGCCGCCCCGGAAGCCGGCGGCCAGCGCGGGGTGCCGGCCGTCCACCCCGGAGTCCGAGCTGCCCACCACCACGCCGGTGCCGGTCACCCCCAGCCCGGACCACACCCGGTCCGCGCCGATCAGGGACACGTTCCAGGCCGGCCCGGCCGGCGCCGGCGCGTCGCCCCGGCTGGTCGGCGCGGCGGCCGGCAGCGGGCGCAACCGCTGGCTGACCAGCACCCGCGCCACCTCGGGCCGGCCGGACAGCCAGGTCCGCACGGCCGGGCCGCCGTCCACCTCGATCGCGTTGACCAGGTAGTAAGGCGTCGGGTCGAGCCGCAGCCGGGCCAGGTCGCGGCGCAGGCCGGGCTGGCTGCGCTCGGCTGTGGCGACGAGCCGGCGGTAGACCTCCCGGGCCCGGGCGTCCCGGCCGTCCCGCCCGGGCGCGCCGGCCGCGATCCCGCTCAGGTCGGCCTGCTCGCGCAGGACCACCAGCAGCCGCTCGCCGTGCAGGCCGGGCTGGCCGGGCCCGAGGTACACCGCCGCCGCCCCGGCCAGCAGGACCGCGGCGGTCGCCGCCGCCACCGGCCGGCTGGGCGTCCGGCCGCCCGGGCGGGCCAGCAGCACGCCGTACGCGACGGACAGCACCGCGGCCACCGCGAGCCCGGCGGCGGCGGTGACCGCCACCCAGTACGGCACGTCGCGGGTGGCCGCCAGGATGAGGGTGATCTCCTCCGGGTCGGCGAAGGCCAGCGGCCCGAACACGCCGAGCCCGACGAGCCAGCGCGCCGGGCCGGGCCCGGCGGGCCCGCCCGCGCGGGCGGCGGGGACCTGGAGGGCGGCCAGCACGAAGCCCAGCGGCGGCAGGGTCAGCAGGGCGGGCAGTTGCGCCCCGGACTGCCCGGTCCCGGCGGCGACGAGCAGCAGCGCCACCCCGGCGACCAGGCCGCCGACCAGCACCAGCCGGGCCGGCCGGGGCGGGCGGCCGACCGCGAAACGCGCCCAGAACCGGGCGTCGAGCAGCGCCCCGGCGAGGACGCCGACCGCCACCGCGGCGACCGCCGCGAGGACGGTCTCCAGCAGTCCTCCGAGCGCCCCGAGCCACGCCCAGGGCAGCACCGTAGCCACCCCGGCGGCCACCGCCAGCAGCGTCGCCGTCCCGTCCCCACCGGTGCCCGGCGGCGCCGGGACACGGCCCCGGGCGAGCCGGCCGAGCACGGCGGCGAGCAGGCCGGCCGCCACGGCCAGGGCGGCGAGGTACGCCTCGTGGTGCACCGGCGGCAGGGTGCGCAGCAGGGCGAGCGCGCCGAAGGCCAGCAGCCCGGCGAGCCAGGCCCGGCCGGTGGCCCGGACCGCCCCGGCGCGCGGCAGCAGGGCGAGCAGCAGCACCGGCAGGCCGGCCAGCAGGACGGTGCCGCCGGCGACCACCGGCCAGAGCCAGACCGCCCGGTCCAGCCCGCTGGCCAGCAGAACCTGGTCGGTCAGCCAGCCGACCAGTTCGGCGGGGACGGTGACCGCGACCGTCCAGCAGCCGACCAGCACCGCGGCCACCACGGGCCACGGGCCGGGGCGGGGCGGCGGCGGGCCCGGCACGGCCGGGGGGAAGGGCTGACCTGCGAACGGTGGGGGGCCGACCTCCATCCCCAGACAGTACGGCGTGATCACGACATGCCGCCGGACCGCCGGGACGGTTACCGTGGACGGGTGCGTGACCCCAACGTCTCCCGAACCCTCGCCGGTCAGCTCTCCCCGGCCCGCCGCGCGACCGACCTGCGCCGGCTGCGTGCCGAGCGGTTCGACGTCCTGGTCATCGGCGGCGGCGTCACCGGTGCCGGGGCGGCGCTGGACGCCGCCTCCCGGGGGCTGAAGGTGGCCCTGGTGGAGGCGCGCGACTACGCGGCCGGCACCTCCAGCCGGTCCAGCAAGCTGATCCACGGCGGCCTGCGCTACCTGGAGCAGTTGGAGTTCCACCTGGTCCATGAGGCGCTCACCGAGCGGGGGCTGCTCGCCACCCGGCTCGCCCCGCACCTGGTCCGGCCGGTGCCGATCCTGGTCCCGCTCCCCGCCGGCCGGGGCGTACGGGACATGCCGGCCCGCACCTTCCGCCGGTCCTACTACGGCCTCGGGGTGGCCGCGTACGACGCGTTCGCCGGGATCTTCGGGGGCGGCCGGGGGATGCCGCTGCACCGGCACCTCACCCGGGAGGGGGCGCGGCGGATCTTCCCCAGCCTGCGCGCCGACGCCCTGGCCGGGGCGATCCGCTACTACGACGGGCAGGTCGACGACGCCCGGCTGGTGGTCACCCTGGCCCGCACCGCGGCCAGCCTCGGCGCGACCGTGGTCAACAGCACCCGCGCGGTCGGCCTGATCCGGCAGGCCCGCGAGGTGACCGGCGTCCGGGTCCGGGACCTGGAGGCCCCGCCCGGCTCGCCCGACGCCGAGTTCGAGGTGCGCGCCCGCACGGTCATCGCCGCCACCGGCGTGTGGAGCGACGACATGTCCCGGATGCTCAACGACGTCGGGCTGCGCCCCGGGTTCCGGGTCCGGGCGTCCAAGGGGGTGCACCTCGTGGTGCCCCGCTCGGCGATCACCGGCGAGACGGGGCTGATCCTGCGCACCGCCACCAGCGTCCTGTTCGTGATCCCCTGGGGCGGGCACTGGATCATCGGCACCACCGACACCGACTGGCGGCTGGACCGGTCCCACCCGGCCGCCTCGGCCCGCGACATCGCGTACCTGCTGGACCAGGTCAACACGGTGCTGGACCGGCCGCTCAGCACCGCCGACATCGAGGGCGTCTACGCCGGGCTGCGGCCGTTGCTGTCCGGCGAGGCGGACTCCACCTCGAAGCTGTCCCGCGAGCACGCGGTGGTCGAACCGATGCTCGGGCTGTTGCTGGTCGCCGGGGGCAAGTACACGACGTACCGGGTGATGGCCTCCGACGTGGTGGACCGCGCGGCCCGCCGGCTCGGCGGGGTGCGCCCGTCGCGCACCGCCGACCTGCCGCTGCTCGGCGCGGACGGGTACGCCGCGATGTGGCGGGACCGGGCCGACCTGGCCCGCCGGCACGGGGTGCCGGTCGGGGTGGTCGAGCACCTGCTGGAGCGTTACGGCACCCTCGCCCTCGACCTGCTCGCCCTGGTCGACGCCGATCCGCTGCTGGCGTCCCCGCTGGCCGGGGCCCCGGAGTACCTGGCGGCCGAGGTGACGTACGCGGCCCGCGCCGAGGGGGCGCTGCACCTGGAGGACGTGCTGACCCGGCGTACCCGGATCTCCTTCGAGACCACCCACCGCGGCCTGGAGTCCGCCGAGCACGCCGCGGAGCTGATGGGCGCGGTGCTGGGCTGGGACGCCGTGACCCGGGAGCGCGAGGTCACGCACTACCGGGCCCGGGTGGAGGCGGAGCGGCAGTCCCAGCTGATGCCGGACGACGCGACCGCCGACGCGGCCCGGCTCGGCGCTCCGGACGTGCGGGGCTTCGCGGCGGACCGGGGCGCCGACGGCGATCCCGTCGAGCTTCCGTCGTCCCCCCGGTAGCCGGCCCCCTTCCGTCGTCCCCCCGGTAGCCTGCCCCTGACGGTGGCCGGGCCACCCGGACCGGCGCCACCCCGGCCGGCAGCGGCCGGGTCGGCCGTCGTGGACCGGGGCTCAGAGCACCTTGCCGGGGTTGAACATCCCGTCCGGGTCCAGCGCCGCCTTGATCGCCTGGTGCACCCGGACGCCCACCGGGCCGATCTCCCGGGCCAGCCAGTCCCGCTTGAGCAGCCCCACCCCGTGCTCGCCGGTGCAGGTGCCGCCCAGCTCCAGGCCGAGCCGCATGATCTCGTCGAAGGCCCGCCGGCCCCGGTCCAGGCTGGCCGGGTCGGCGCGGTCGACCACGATGTTCGGGTGCAGGTTGCCGTCGCCGGCGTGCCCCACCACGCCGATCGGGACGTCGCACTCCCCGGCGATCCGGGCCACCCCGTCCAGCAGCGCGGCGAGCGAGCCCCGGGGGACGGCCACGTCGTCGATGATCAGCCCGCCGTTCCCGCCCGGGTACGCGTCGGCGGCGAACCTCTCCATCGCCGGGTGGGCCAGCCGGCGGGCCTGCAACAGCGCCGCCGCCTCCACCGCGTCGGTGGCCGCGTACACCTCGTCGGCCCCGGCGGCCCCGCACACCTCGGCGATCCGGGCCAGGTCGTCGGCGGCCCGCGACCCGGTGTCCACGGCGGCGAGCAGCAGCGCCTGCGCGTCGGTGCGCAGCCCCATCGGCTGGTACGCCTCGATCGCCCCCAGGTGGGTCCGGTCGAGCAGCTCCAGCAGGCTCGGGGTGAGCCCCTTCGCGGCGATCTCCGCCACCGCCGCGCCGGCCTCCGCCGTCGAGTCGAAGACGGCGACGAGGGTGAGCGACTCCTCCGGGGCTGGCCGCAGCGCGACGGTCACCTCGGTGACCACGCCGAGGGTGCCCTCCGAACCGACGAAGAGCCGGGTCAGGTCGTACCCGGCGACGCCCTTGGCGGTGCGCCGGCCGGTGCGCAGCACCTCGCCGGAGGCGAGCACCACCTCCAGGCCGAGCACGTACTCGGTGGTCACGCCGTACTTGACGCAGCACATGCCGCCCGCGTTGGTGGAGACGTTGCCGCCGATGGTGGACGACTCCCAGGAGCCCGGGTCCGGCGGGTAGTACAGCCCCTCCCGGCGTACCGCGCCGGCCAGCGTCGCGTTCACCACGCCGGGCTGGACCACGGCGATCCGGCTCACCGGGTCGATCTCCAGGATCCGGTCCATCGCCACGGTGCTCAGCACGATCGCGCCGTCCACGGCGTTCGCCGCGCCGGCCAGCCCGGTGCGCGCCCCCTGCGGCACCACCGGTACGCCGTGCCGGGCCGCCGCCCGGACCACGCCGACCACCTCGTCCGTGCCGCGCGGGCGGACCACCACCAGCGGCGTCCCGGCGGCGCACAGGTCGGCCTCGTCCCGCTCGTGCATCCGGAGCAGGTCCGGGTCGGTCAGGACGGCGTCGTCGCCGAGCACGGTGCGCAGGTCGGCGAGGAGGGGGGAGGCAGCCATGCAGCAGAGGCTAACTCCCGGCTAGTTTTGGTGACCATGCTGTACCTGGACCGGCCTGCCTGGCCGGCGCGCGGGCGGCTCTGGTCCCATCTGATCAGCGACGTCTCGCCCGCCGAGCTGCACACCTTCGCCGAGGCGCTCGGCGTGCCCCGCCGCGCGTTCGACCGCGACCACTACGACATCCCCGCCGAGCGGTACGCCATGGCGGTGTACCTCGGGGCCCGGGTCGTCCCCAGCCGTGAACTGGTCCGCCTCCTCCGCGCCGCCAACCTCCGTCGCCCCAAACACCTCTCCCGCCCCTGACCCCCGCCCACCACCCCCGTCGATCTTGGACTTCGGGTGCCCGTTGCAGGACCCTTCGCGCCTTTTGTTAGGCACCGCAACTCCATGATCGCGGGCGATTGCGGGGGTCAGCGGAGGGTGGCGAGTTCGCGGCGGAGGTTGGCCCGGGCCGGGTGTTCCCAGCGGGCCGCCAGGGCGGGCAGCCGGTAGAGGGTGGGCAGGGCCAGCAGGCCGTCGAGCACCCGGGCCCGTCCGGCCCGGAAGTCCGGCTCCGGCACGTGTGCGTACTCCCGGCGGACGGCGGCGGCGTACCGGTCGTACTCGTCGGGCGGGCCGGCCAGCACGGCCAGGTCGGCGTCGCAGAGCAGCGCGCCGTCGCGGTCCCCGGCCGCCACCGCGTGCCCGGCGGTGAGCAGCACCAGCCGCCGCACCTCCGCCACCGCCCCGGCCGGCACCCCGGACCCGGTCAGCAGCGCGTCGGCGAGGTCGGCGCTGGCCCGCTCGTTGCCGTCCCCGCCGACGCGCGGATCGTAGACCGCGTCGTGGCACCAGGCGGCGAGCCGGACCAGGTCGGGGCTGCTGGCCAGTTCGGCGTGCGCGTCGACGACGTCGAGGACGGCGGCCAGGTGCCGGACGGTGTGGTAGTGCCGGTGCGGTTCCCGCCAGCGGGCCAGCAGCCCCGTCCCGGCGTCGGCCAGCGCCGGTGAGTCCCCGGCCCCGGCACCCCGGGCCGCCGCCCGCCACCTGTCGATCAGCTCCGCCGCTCCCCGGCGGCCGTCCGAGTCCGTCACCCGATCGAGTCTGCCGGAACGGGCGAGGATTCACCGCCCCCGCGGCGGGTAGTCCCCGCCATGGCCGTGGCCCGGGACCGCCGACCGTCGCTGCTGCGGCGTGCCAGCCTGCGCCGTGGCGCGGCCGACATCGACTCGGCGCGCATCGCGGCGGCGATGGAGCAGCTTCGCCACCGCGGCAGGGCCACCCTGCACGACCGGCTGCACCGGGTCCGGATGGCGACGGGCCTGGCCGTGCAGGCCGGGCTGGCCGCCGCGCTGGCCTGGATCGTCTCCCACCACCTGCTGGGCAACCCGCAGCCGGTCTTCGCGCCGATCTCGGCGGTCGGCACCCTGGCCGCGTCGGTCGGCCAGCGGCTGCGCCGGACCGTCGAGCTGATCGTCGGGGTGGCGGTCGGGGTGTTCCTCGGCGACGTGCTGATCTACTTCGTCGGCACCGGGGGCTGGCAGCTCGGGCTGGTGGTGACGGCGGCCATCCTGCTGACCATCTTCTTCGGCGCGAGCGTGGCGGTCGTCATCCAGGCCGCCGCCACCGCCGTGCTGATCGTCACGCTCAGCCCGTCCACCAAGGACCTGGAGATACCGCGCTTCATCGACGCCTTCATCGGCGGCGGGATCGCGCTGGTGGTGACGGCGGTGCTGTTGCCGCTGAACCCGCTGCGGGTGATCAACCGGGCCGCCCGGCCCGCGCTGGACCTGCTCGCCGACCAGCTCGACGTCGCCGCCGAGGCGCTGCGCAGGCGCGACCGGGACAGCGCCCAGCGGGCGCTGGAACGGCTCCGGGAGAACAAGGAGGAGCTGAGCACCTTCACCGAGGCGATCGAGGGCGCGAAGGAGACCAGCACCCTCTCGCCGGCGCGCTGGCACCGGCGCAGCGAGCTGACCCACTACGCCGAGGCGGCCGAGCCGATCGACCGGGCGATGCGCAACAGCGGCACCCTGATCCGGCGCTCCGTGACGATGATCGAGGACGAGGAGCCGGTGCCGGAGCCGATGCCGGATGCGGTCGGCCACCTCGCCGAGTCGGTCCGCCTGCTCCGCCACGAGTTCGCCGCCGGGGTGGAGACGGAGAAGGCCCGGGAGCGGTCGCTGCGCGCGGTCAGCGAGGCCGGCCGGGCGTACGCGCAGGGGGTCGGGTTCTCCGGCAGCGTGGTGATCGCGCAGGTGCGTACCACCGCCAGCGACCTGCTGGTCGCCTCCGGCATCGACCAGGCGGAGGCCAACCGGCTGATCCGGGAGTCCTTCGGCGAGCAGGAGAAACCGAACGCCGGCCCGGCCGAGAGCGGCGCCGCCCCGAAGCCGCCGATGGCCCCGCCGCTGGGTTGAGGGGCGCTCAGCCCAGCTCGGCGAGGGCGGTGAGCAGGCGATCGACGTGCTCCGGTGGGCTACCCAGGCCGATGCTGGCCCGCAGGGCGGTCGGCGGCAGGTCCCGGTGACCACTGCGCGCGGCGGCCTCGGCGAGCAGCCGGCGGGCCAGCGGGTGGGCGCAGAACAGCCCGTCGCGCACCCCGATGCCGTACCGGGTGGCCAGCTCGGCCGCGACCTCGGCCGAGTCCCGGCCGGCCAGCACGAACGAGACGATGCCCACCCGGGGCGCGTCCGGGCCGAAGGCGCGCAACTCCACCACGTGTGGCAGGGCGGTCAGGCCGTCCCGCAGCCGCGCCAGCAGCGCCTGCTCGCGGGCGTGCAGCGCCGCCCGGTCCGCGTCGGCCAGCGCCGCGCAGACCGCCGCGAGCGCGACCGCGCCGAGCAGGTTGGGCGTGCCGGCCTCGTGCCGGGCCGGGCCGGTGGCCCACCGTACGTCGTGGGTGGCGGCCCCGACGTGACTGGTGGCGCCGCCACCGGCCAGGTACGGCGGGGCCGCGTCCAGCCAGTCGCCCCGCCCGAGCAGCACCCCCGCGCCGAAGGGCGCGTACAGCTTGTGCCCGGAGACGGCCAGGTAGTCCACGTCCAGCGCGGCCACGTCCACCGGGGCGTGCGGGGCGAGCTGGGCGGCGTCCACCGCGATCCGGGCGGCGTGCCGGCGGGCCACCCGGGCCAGCTCGGCCACCGGCCAGCGCTCCCCGGTCACGTTGCTCGCCCCGGTCACCGCCACCAGCACCGGCGGGCCGGCGGTGGCCCCGCGACGCAGCTCGGTCAGCGCCGCGTCCAGCGCCCGGACCGCCTCGGCGGGGTCGGCCGGCATCGGCAGCCGCACCGAGCCGCGCGGCCAGGGTAGCAGGTTGGCGTGGTGCTCCCCGGCGAACGTCACCACCGTGGTCCCGGCGGGCAGGGCCCGGGCCAGCAGGTTCAGCGCGTCGGTGGTGTTGCGGGTGAACACCACGTGGTCGTCGGCGCGGGCGCCGAAGAAGTCGCCGATCGTCTGCCGGGCCCGCTCGTACGCCAGCGTGCAGCGTCGCGACAGCGCGCCGGCGCCGCGGTGCACGCTGGCGTACCAGGGCAGCAGCTCGGTCACCGCGTCGGCCGCGGCCCGCGCGCACGGCGCGGTGGCGGCGTAGTCCAGATTGAGCTGGCCCGGCACGCCGAGCACGTCGAGCGGTCGCGGCGTCGCCGGTGCGGTCGACGCGAGCGGGGGTACGAGGGTGACGGTCATGGCCCGACCTCCGGGGTTCGGGACCCCGGGTGACACCCACCGGGACGGGGTCCGCGCTTGCCCAGCGCCGGACGGGGCTGGGCCCGGTCATCACCCGGGGCACCCCACCGCGAACTCGACGAGGGTTGCCGGCCAGCAAGCCGGGGCTTGACGCTGGCGCTCGTGACCTGATGACAGGATAACGGTCGACCGATGCGGCCGGAACGGCCGGCGGGGGGTGACTACGCTGACGGGATGGCCGACACCCCGCCCGGCGGCGCCGCGTCGTCGTGGACCGCGCCCGACGTCCCTCCGCCGCCCGGTGGAGCCGCCCCCCGGATGCCGCTGCGCCGGCTGGGCTGGCGGCGGTTCCTGGTGCTGGCCCTGGTGGTGCTGCTGATCGCGGCGTGCGCGGTCTACATGCTCTTCGTGCTCGGCTCGAACCTGGGGCCGCAGGCGCTGCTGATCGGCGTGGTCGCCGCGATCCTGCCGGTGCCGGTGCTGGTCTCCTGCTTCCTGTGGCTGGACCGGTACGAGCCCGAGCCGTTGAAGTACCTGATCTTCTGCTTCGCGTGGGGCGCCTTCGTCTCCACGGCCGCCTCGCTGACCGTCAACGAGTTCTTCGCCGCCCGGTTCGCCGACTGGGAGCTGCCCAACGCGCTGACCGGGGTGCTGGTCGCCCCGTTCATCGAGGAGCTGACCAAGGCGCTCGGCCCGATCCTGCTGCTGGTCTTCCGCCGCCGGGAATGGTCCGGCATCACCGACGGCCTGGTCTACTGCGGGCTGTCGGCGGTCGGCTTCGCCATGGTGGAGAACATCCTCTACCTGGGCGGCTACGGCTACGCCTCCGGCGTCGACGAGTACGGCCCGGCGACCGGGGCCCAGCAGGTCATCGCGATCTTCATCGTCCGGATCCTGCTGTTCGGCTTCGCCCACCCGCTGTTCACCTCGATGACCGGCGTGGGCCTCGGCATCGCCGCCCGGACCGCCGACCGTCGGGTGCGCTTCCTCGCCCCGGTCGCGGGCCTGCTGCTGGCGATGATGCTGCACGGCACCTGGAACCTGCTGCCGTCGCTGGCCCAGGCCACCGGGCAGGCGATGATCGCCCTGTACGGCTACCTCGGGGTGATGGTGCCGATCTTCTTCGGCATGGTCGGGTTGGCGGTCTGGCTGCGTGGCTGGGAGGGGCGGCTGACCGAGCGCACCCTGCCCGACTACGTGCGGGCCGGGTGGCTGACCCCGCCGGAGGTGGCGGCGCTGGGCAGCCTGGGCCGGCGGCACGCCGCCCGGAGCTGGGCCCGGCGGGTGGCCGGCGACGCGGGGCTCAAGGCGATGCGCGGGTACCAGTTCTCCGCCACCCGGCTGGCGCTGCTGCGCGACGGGATGCGCCGGGGGCTGGACCGCAGGCCGGCCGACCGGGAACGGACCGTGCGGGAGGAACGGGAGCTGCTGGACGCGATCACCGCGTACCGGTCGTTCTTCGTCGGCCGGGACCCGCAGGCGCCGGTCGGGAGCTGGGACGGCCACCGCTACCACCTGCGGTTCCCCGACGGCTCGCACCGGCCGGTCGACGCCCCGGACGAGCCGGTGGTGCCGATCCCGGTGGTGCTCGCCCCGCCGCCCCCGGCCCACCCCGGGCCCTACGGCCCGCCGGGCTGGTACGGTCCCGGCCCGGCCGTCCCCTGGCCGCCGGGCGCCGCCTGACGGGGGCGGGTCGGCCGGTCAGGTCATCACGCCGGTGAGGAAGTCACCGATGCCCGTGGCCATCGCCATCAGGCCCGCCCCGATCGACTTGCACATCTGCGCCGCGCTGTCCGGCCGGAACGCCACGAAGTAGATCAGGAACGCGACGCTTCCCCAGAGGAACACCTTCTTCACGAACACCGGCACGATCCCTCCCCAGGGCGCTGGACGTGCCTGGCTTCCCGTCGCCGGCAGCCGCAAACGACGCGCCGTCGGGGTGGACGACGGGGGAGCCGGGACGAACCGGGGGGAGGGGAGCGGGAAGGGCCGGCCGGGGGCGTTACAGGTACAGGCCGGTCGAGCCGGTCGCCTCCGCCTCGACCCGCTCGGCGGCGACGGCGTGCACGTCCCGCTCGCGCAGCAGGACGTACCCCCGGCCGTGCAGCTCTACCTCGGAGCGGTCGTCGGGGTCGAAGAGCACCCGGTCGCCGGAGACGATCGAGCGGACGTGCGGCCCCACGCCCACGGCGGTCGCCCAGGCCAGTCGCTTGCCCACGGCGGCGGTCGCGGGGATCACGATGCCGGCGGTGGAGCGGCGCTCACCCTCGCTGCCGTCCACCTTCACGAGCACGCGGTCGTGCAGCAGACGGATCGGCAGGCCGGAGTCGAGGTTCTGGTCGGCGGTCACGACCGGAACGGTACCGTGTCCGGCCGGGCCGCCCGCCGGTGGTTACGCCGATGGCGGCCGGGGCAATGTGTGGCGGAACCGGCCTAGGCTGGGGCAGACGGACGTATCCTGTCCCCCCTGTCCTCCGGGCGGGTTGATTCTGATGCGGGAGGTGCGCTTGAGCCGCTTCGAGCGGGTACGCGGACGGCTCCGCCGCGCGTACGAGGCGGGCCGGCAGTCGGTGCGGCAGGCCCGCGCCGACCCGACCGGCCAGGCCGGCCCGACGGGCCACACTGCGGCGACGGACGGCGCCGACGCCCCGGGGGAACCCGGGGTGGCGTCCCCCACCGCGCCGGGCTCGGTGGCCCCGTCGTCGGCGACGGTGGTCGGCGTCGGGCCGCCCGCCGCGACGCACCACTCCACCGCCAGCCGCGACGACGCGGACGTGCCGCACGCCCTGCGGATCGCCGCCGCCTGGTCGTGGCGGCTGATCGTCGTCGGCGTCGTGTTCTGGGCGCTGCTGAAGATCGTCGCCACCATCAGCATCGTGATCATTCCGCTGGCCATCGCGCTGCTGCTCTCGGCGCTGCTGGCGCCGGCCGTCGGCTGGCTGCTCCGGGCGCGTTTCCCCCGCTCGCTGGCGACCGCGGTGGTGCTGGTCGGCGGCCTGGCCGCCGTCATCGGCACGCTGACGCTCGTGGTGAACGAGTTCATCAAGGGCGTGCCGGAGCTGAGCAAGAAGTCGTCCGAAGGCGTCCGGCAGATCCAGGACTGGCTGAAGACCGGCCCGCTGCACCTGTCCGACAGCCAGCTCACCCGGTACATCGACGAGGCGCAGGCCTGGATCAACAACAACACCGAGAAGTTCACCAGCGGGGCCGTCTCCACCGCGGCGACCCTGGCCGAGGTGCTGACCGGCATCGTGCTGGTGCTCTTCGCCACCTTCTTCTTCCTGCGCGACGGCAGCCGGATCTGGCGCTTCCTGGTCCGGCTGCTGCCGGTGGCCGCCCGGTGGAAGGTCGACGACGCCGGCCGGGCATCCTGGGAGACCCTGGGCGCCTACGTCCGGGCCACCGTGCTGGTCGCGTTCATCGACGCCGTCGGCATCGGCATCTTCCTGGTCATCTTCGACATCCCGTTCGCGTTCCCGCTGGCCGCGCTGGTCTTCCTCGGAGCGTTCATCCCGATCGTCGGGGCGGCGCTCTCCGGCGGGGTCGCGGTGCTGGTCGCGCTGGTCGACAGCGGCCCGGTCACCGCGCTGATCATCCTCGGCGTGGTGATCGGCGTGCAGCAGGTCGAGGGGCACATCCTCCAGCCGTTGATCATGGGCCGGGCGGTGGCCATCCACCCGCTCGCGGTGATCATCGGCATCGCGGCGGGCGTGGTGCTCGCCGGGATCACCGGGGCGCTGGTCTCGGTGCCGCTGATCGCGGTGCTCAACACCGCGGTCCGCCGGCTCGCCGCGCGTACCGTGCCGGACACCCCGCCGGACGCCGTGGTGGTCGCCGCGAAGGCGCCCTGACCGTCCCGTCGAGCCACCGGGCCCGTCCCCGCCGCTGCGCGGGGGCGGGCCCGTCTCTCCTCGAACGCGGGCGTCAGGATTTGCCGAGGCGTTCCAGGGCGCCCCGGGCGATCTCCGGGCGGGTGGTGTACCAGAACGGGGGCAGCGAGCGGCGCAGGAACGGGCCGTAGCCCCGCGCCGTCTCCAGCCGCGAGTCGAGCACCGCGACCACCCCCCGGTCCCCGGTGGCCCGGATCAGCCGGCCGACCCCCTGGGCCAACCGGACGGCGGCGATCGGCACGCTCACCGCCGCGAAGCCGGACCCGCCGCCCGCGTCCACGGCGGCGGCGCGGGCCGCCGCGAGCGGCTCGTCCGGACGGGGAAAGGGCAGCCGGTCGATCACCACGAGCTGGCAGGAGTCGCCCGGCACGTCCACCCCCTGCCACAGCGACATCACCCCGAACAGGCAGCTCGACCGCTCCTCGCGGAACCTCCGGACCAGCAGCGGCAGGGCCTCCTCGCCCTGGAGCAGCACCGGCAGGTCGGTCCGCGCCCGCAGCAGCTCCGCCGCCTGCTGCGCGGCCCGCCGCGAGGAGAAGAGCCCGAGGGTACGCCCACCGAGCGCGCCGACCAGCGCCAGCAGCTCCTCGCCGGCCGCCTCGGGCAGCCCGGAGACGCTGGGGCGGGGCAGGTGCGCGGCGACGTACAGGATGCCCTGCCGGGCGTAGTCGAAGGGCGAGCCGACGTCGAGCGAGCGCCAGCCCGGCCCCTCGGTCGCCGGGACGGTCCCGGTGGTGGGCCGGCTGCCCGGCGCGGCGGCGACCGGGACGGTGCCGGGCGGGGCGTCACCGCGGGCCGTGGCGACGGCCAGCGCGGCGGCGGCCGGGGACGGCGGGGCGGGCGGTGGCGCGTCCAGCCCCAGCGCCCGGGCCACCGTGTCGAACCGGCCGCCCAGCGCCAGGGTCGCCGAGGTGGCGACGACGGTGCGCTCGTCGTACAGGTGGGTGGCGAGGGTGCCGGCGACCGAGAGCGGGGCCACCACCAGCGCCCGGCGGCTGCCGTTGTCCGGCTTCTCCACCCAGGCCACGTCGTGCTCGGCCTCCTCCAGCAGCCGCTGGGCGGTGCCGGACAGCTCGTCCAGCACCGCCTTGGCCTGCTGCTTGCGGACCGGGTCCGGGTCGTCGGACTTGACGTCGCCGATCGCGTCCAGGGCGGCCCGGGTGGCCGCGTCGAGCAGCGTGCACGCCTCGCGCAGCGGCCCCGGCAGCCCGGCGGTGAGCCGGCCCGCCGGCACCTCGGCCAGGCCGACGGCGAGGGCGTCGCCGGCCTCGGTGAGCCGCTCGGCGACCTCCGGCCGGAGCAGCGGGCGGGCCCGCCGGGTGGACCGGTCGATCAGCTCCGGCACCAGCTCGGCCTGGGCGGCGGAGGAGACCCGGTCGGCCAGCTCGTGCGCCTCGTCCACGATGAGCAGCTTGTGCGGCGGGACGATGTGCCGCCCGGCGAGCATGTCGACGGCGAGCAGGCTGTGGTTGGTGACCACGACGTCGGCCTCGCGGGCCCGGGCCCGGGACGCCTCGGCGAAGCACTCGGCCCCGAACGGGCAGCGGGACGCCCCGACGCACTCCCGGGCCGGCATGGAGACCAGCCGCCACGTCTGGTCGTCGACGCCCGGGTCCAGCTCGTCCCGGTCGCCGGTGTCGGTCTCCAGCGCCCAGTCCCGCAGCCGCTGGACCTGCTTGCCGATCCGGCCGGCCTCGCCGAGCCATCTTCCGCCCCCGCCCCCGGCCCGCGGCTCCACCGCGTCGAACAGCGTGTCCGTCGGCTCGTCCTCGGTCGAGTTGTCCAGCCGGGCCAGGCAGAGGTAGTGGTGCCGCCCCTTGAGCACCGCGAAGGTCGGCCGGCGGCCGAGCAGCGGCTCCACCGCGTCGGCGAGCCGGGGCAGATCGTGCTCGACGAGCTGGGACTGCAACGCCAGGGTCGCGGTGGAGACCACCACCGGACCGTCCACTGTCAGCGCCGGGGCCAGGTACGCCAGCGACTTGCCGGTGCCGGTGCCGGCCTGCACCAGCAGGTGCTCGCGGGAGGTCACGCACTCCTCGATGGCGGTGGCCATCTCCTGCTGGCCGGGGCGGGCCGCCCCGCCGGGGACCGCGCCGACCGCCGCCGCGAGCAGCTCCCCGGCGCTCGCCCGCTTCCCGCGCCGCCGGGACGCGCTGCGGGGGAGGGCGGAACCGGGAGCGGTGCGCGGCGGAGTCACCGTGCGACGGTACCCGCCGCCGCCGACGCCGGGCACGCCCCGCCCCGCGTGGCGGCCTCACCCTACGGAATCCCACGGGCCGCATCCGGTTACTTCTCCCGCGCGACCGATGGGCGGTATCGACTAGGGTGCGACTCATGCCGAGCGACGTGGTCCGCGTGATCTACCGCAAGTACGACGGCAGCGCCCACCGCGACTACCCGGCCCGCCGCCTGGCCGAGGACGACCTCGGCGTCTGGCTCGGCGTGCCGGCCGGGACGGAGTCGGTCTACCACGGCCGGCCCTCGGTGGAGCAGATCCCCTTCGTGCTGCTGGTGCCGCGGCACGCCTGGTGGACGGGGATGTTCAACCCGCCGCCGCGGACCAGCGAGGTCTACTGCGACATCACCACCCCGGCCCGGTGGGAGGGCGGGGACACGGTCCACCTGTTCGACCTCGACCTGGACGTGGTGCGCCGCCGGGGCACCGGGCTGGTCGAGCTGCGCGACGAGGACGAGTTCGCCGAGCACCGGGAGCGCTTCGGCTACCCGGCCGACCTGGTCGCCGAGGCCGAGGCCGCGTCCCGCCGGCTGCTGGTCGCGCTCGGCGACGGCAGCGAGCCGTTCGCCACGTCGTACCGCAAGTGGCTGGCGCTGGTGGTCTGAGTCCCGCGCCGCCGGCGGCGGGTCACCAGCGCGGCGGCCAGTCGGCCCCGGCCCCGAGGTCGGGCAGCCGGGTGAGCTTGTCCGGGTTGAGCTGGTTGAAGATGCCGGTGATCCGCCCGTCGTGCACGGCGAACGCGGTGACCAGGCGCTGCCGCCGGCCGTCGGGGTGCGCGATCTCGAACTGCAACCCGAGCGACCCGGCCACCAGCACCGGCCGGGCCCGCACCCGCCCGCCGTAGCGGCCGGCCTGGCCGAACAGGCCCAGGGTGAACCGGCCCACCGCGTCGGCGCCGGTGACCGGCCGGCGGGCGGCCGGGAAGTGCCCGCCGCCGTCGCCGATCAGCACCACGTCGGGGGCGAGTACCCGGACCAGTTCGGCCAGCTCGCCCGACTGGGTCGCCGCGACGAACGCGGCGACCACCCGCCGCTGCTCGGCCAGGTCGGCGGTGTGCCGGGGAGCATCCGGGGCGGTGATCGCCCGGCGGGCCCGGGAGGCGAACTGCCGGGCGGCCACCACCGTGACGCCGAGCATCCCGGCGATCTCGTCGAACGGCACCGCGAACACGTCGTGCAGCACCAGGGCGACCCGCTGCTCGGGGCTGAGCCGTTCCAGCACCACCAGCAGGGCGGTGCCGAGCCGGTCGGCGCGGACCGCCCGCTCGGCGGGGTCGGGGGCGAACCCGTCCGGGGCCGGCCCGGGGTGGTACGGGCCGACGAGCGGCTCGGGCAGCCACTGCCCCGGGTACGACTCCCGGCGTACCCGGGCCGAGCGGAGCACGTCGAGGCAGATCCGCCCGCAGGTGGTGGCCAGCCAGGCGGCGAGGTTGCGGACCTTCGCCCGTTCGGCCGGGTCGCCGAGCGCCCCGGCACAGCGCAGCCAGGTCTCCTGGACCGCGTCCTCGGCCTCGCTCCGGCTACCCAGCATCCGGTAAGCCGCGGCGGTCAGCCGCCCCCGCTCCGCCTCGAACTCGTCAACCAACTCCCCCACCCCACCCACCCCCTCCGTCCCCCATCCTCCCCTCCCTCCCCACCCACCCCCACCCACCCCACCCTCGATCATGGACTTGTGGTGCCCCGCAAAGTTCGCGTGAAGGGGCACGTCGGGCACCACCGCTCCATGATCGGCGGAGGGAGGGCGGGGAGGGGGCGGGGGAGGGGGCGGGGAGTTGGCGAGCGGGTTGGGGTGACGTGGGTGATGATCCGGTGATGGAACTGTTCGGTGGGACGGAGGTCGTGGCGCCGGAGGGCGGCACGATGAGGGGGCTGCTGCGGGTGGGGGACGGCTTCGCGGACCTGGGGACCGTCGATCCCCGGTCGACGCCGGGGCTGCCCGGCGCGGCGGGCCACGGCGGTGACCGCAAGGCGTGGGCGCGGCGGCAGGTGGGACTGCTCGGCGTGGGGCTGGGGCGGCAGCAGGAGATGCTGTACGCCGCCGCGACGGGCGCGGCCGGCCCGGACGCGCCCACCAGCGCCCCGACGACCGCTGACACGGGCCTGGAACGGGGTCGCCCCGGGCGGGTGCTGCTGGTGCTCCAGGCCATGGACTGCGGCGGCAAGGACGGCACGATCAAGCGGGTGGCCGGCGCGATGAATCCGCTCGGGCTGCACATCCGCTCGTTCGGCCCGCCGACCGCACAGGAGCGGCGGCACGGCTTCCTGTGGCGGATCCGGCGCGCGCTGCCGCCGCCCGGGTACGTCGGGATCTTCAACCGCTCGCACTACGAGGACGTGCTGATCGCCCGGGTGGAGTCGCTGGTGCCGGAGGCCACCTGGCGGGCCCGGTACGACGAGATCAACGCCTTCGAGCGGGAGTTGACCGACGCCGGGGTGGGGCTGGTCAAGGTGCTGCTGCACATCTCGTACGCCGAGCAGGGGCAGCGGCTGCTGGAGCGGCTGACCGACCCGGCCAAGCACTGGAAGTACCGCCCGAGCGACCTGGACTCCCGGGCCCGCTGGGACGACTACCAGGCCGCGTACGCCGAGGCCCTGGCCCGGTGCGACACGGACGCCGCGCCCTGGTACGTGGTGCCGGCCGACCGTAAGTGGTACCGGGACTGGGCGGTGGCCCACCTGCTCCGGGAGACGTTCGACGACTTGGATCTGGGGTACCCGGCGGCGGACTTCGACGTGGCGGCGGAGCGCAGGCGGTTGTGCGGCGATTGACCGGATCAAGGTGAACAGCAGGTGAACGACCAATGAATGGCGGCTGGCCGGGGGTGGGCCGGCGAATTGGCGGTTCTGCCGTTTCCTAGCATTCCCACTGCAGGCACCCCCGGGGCGTCCGCCACCCTTCCACCGACACGACGAGGTCCAGGCTGTGAAGTTTTCCTTCCGCCCCACCGAGGGCGCCTTCTACGAGCTCTTCACCAGGGCCGCGCAGAACCTGGTGCGGGGTACCGAGCTGCTGAACGAGCTGGCGCTGCCCGGCGTGGACGTCCAGTCGGTCAGCGAGCGGCTCACCGAGGTCGAGCACGACAGCGACCAGATCACCCACGACCTGTACAAGAAGATCAACTCTACCTTCATCACCCCGTTCGATCGCGAGGACATCTACCGGCTGGGTTCGCTGCTCGACGACGTGATGGACCACCTGGAGGCGGTGGGCAACCTCCTCTACCTGTACGGCCTGACCAAGCTGCCGGCGCTGCCCCGCGAGCTGCACGAGCTGGTCAACGTGCTGGACCAGCAGGCCAAGCTGACCGCCGAGGCGATGCCCCGGCTGAAGTCGATGAAGGACCTTGAGGACTACTGGATCGAGTGCAACCGGCTTGAGAACGACGGCGACCAGATGTACCGGATGCTGCTGGTCCGCCTCTTCTCCGGCGAGTACGACGCCCTGACCGTGCTCAAGATGAAGGAGGTCGCCGACGAGTTGGAGGCCGCCTGCGACGCCTTCGAGCACGTGGCCAACACCGTCGAGACCATCGCGGTCAAGGAGTCCTGATCCTGTGAGTCCCGAACTCATCGCCGTGCTGGCGGTGATCGCGGTGGCCCTGGCGTTCGACTACACCAACGGCTTCCACGACGCCGCCAACGCGATCGCCACCAGCGTCTCGACCCGCGCCCTGACCCCCCGGGTCGCGCTCGCCCTCGCTGCGGTCGGCAACTTCGTCGGCGCCCACTTCGGCGCCGGCGTCGCCAAGACCGTGGGTGACGGCCTGGTCACCCTGCCCACCGGGGTCGCCAGCCTGGGAGTGGTCTTCGCCGGGGTGCTCGGCGCGATCGCCTGGAACCTGATCACCTGGTACTTCGGCCTGCCGTCGTCGTCCTCGCACGCGCTGTTCGGCGGCCTGGTCGGGGCGACCCTGCTGGCCGCCGACGGCGTGGTGCAGTGGGCCACGATCGGCGAGAAGGTCCTCCTGCCGATGGTGCTCTCGCCGATCGTCGGCCTGACCCTGGGCTACCTGTTGATGCTGGCGATCCTGTGGATCTTCCGCAACGGGCAGCCGGGCAAGCTCAACCGGGGCTTCCGCTGGGCGCAGACCGCGTCCGCGGCGGCCATGTCGGTCGGCCACGGCATGCAGGACGCCGCGAAGACCATGGGCATCGTGGTCCTCGCCCTCTACACCGGTGGCTTCCAGAGCGACAAGACCCACATCCCGGGCTGGGTGTTCTGGACCTCGGCGGCCATGCTGGCGGCCGGCACGTACGCCGGTGGCTGGCGGATCATCCGGACCCTGGGTCGCAAGATCATCGACCTGGGCCCGCCGGAGGGCTTCGCCGCCGAGACGGTGGCCAGCGCGGTGCTCTACTTCAACGCCCTGGTGCTCAAGGCCCCGATCTCCACCACCCACACGATCACCTCGGCGATCATGGGCGTGGGCGCCACCAAGCGGCTCTCCGCCGTGCGCTGGAACGTCGCCGGCAACATCGTGCTTGCCTGGATCATCACGTTCCCGGCCGCGGCGCTGATCGCCTGCATCACGTACCTGCTGGTCCGCCCGCTCTTCGGCTGACGGGCGTCCGGAGGGCCCCTGCTTCGGCGGGGGCCCCTCCCTCCTCACTTGTAGTGCACGCCGATCTGCTCCCGGACGGCGTCCAGCAGGGCCATCACCTCAAGGGTGGTGGCGTGCGGGACCAGCGGGCTCTCGGTCAGCCCCTCGGCGAGGCAGCGCTGCACCTCGGCGGCCTCGTACTGGTAGCCGCCGCCGGTCAGGTCGGCGGGAATCGTCTCCGGGTCGGCCCCGGCCCGGTGCAGGGTCGCCGACGGCGGCCGGAAGAACGGGTCGGGCAGGTCGATCCGGCCGGTGGTGCCGGTGATCGAGGCGACCAGGGGGGTGGCCCCGATCATGCCGCAGCTCAGCGTCGCCACCGCCCCGGAGTCGTAGCCGAGGACAATGCCGGTGTTCTCGTCCACCCCCTCCGGGCCGAGCTTCGCCCACGCCCGGACGTGCTGCGGGACGCCGAGCAGCAGGTGGGCCAGGCTGACCGGGTAGACGCCCAGGTCGAGCAGGGCGCCGCCGCCGAGCGCCCGGGCCCGCATCCGGCTCTCCGGCGCGAACGGCCCGGCCGCCCCGAAGTCCGCCCGCACGCTGGTGACCTGCCCGATCGCCCCGTCGGCGATCAGCTCCACCACCCGCAGGATCAGCGGGTTCGTCCGCATCCACATGGCCTCCATCAGGAAGACCCCACGGGCGCGGGCCGCCTCGACAAGCTCGGTGCTGTCCGCCAGGTCGAGGGTGAACGGCTTCTCCACCAGCACCGCCCGACCGGCGGCCAGGCAGGTCATGGTGGCCTCGTGGTGCGCCGCGTGCGGGGTGGCCACGTAGATCGCGTCCACCTCGTCGTCGGCGGCCAGCTCCGCCCAGGAGCCGTACGCCCGTTCCGCGCCGTGCTTGTCGGCGAACCGCCGGGCGCCCTCCGGCGTCCGCGAGCCGACCGCCACCAACTCGGCCCCCGGCACCAGCCGGAGGTCCTCGGCGAAGCGGCCGGCGATGTGGCCGGTGGCCAGAATCCCCCAACGTGTCATGCGTTCACGCTAGTCGGGGGGCGGTCCGGCCCCACGTCCGCCGGAGGGGCCCAGCCACCCAGCGGGACTAGGCTCGGCGCATGACGATCGACAGCGACGGCTTCGCCGCCCCGCCGGCCCTGGTCGAGCACGCCCGCCGGTTCCGCGCCGAGGGCGGCCCGCCGGCGCGGCCCCGGGTCGCGGCCACCGTGCTGCTGCTCCGTCCGGCCGGCGCCGACTTCGAGGTGTACGTCATCCGCCGCGTCGCCGCGATGACCTTCGGCGGCGTGTACGCCTTCCCCGGCGGCGGGGTGGACCCGTCGGACTCCCAGGCCCACCTCGACTGGGCCGGTCCCGAGCCGGCGGCCTGGGCCGGGCGGCTGGGCGTCGCGCCGGACGCCGCCCAGGCCGTGGTGTGCGCCGCCGCCCGGGAGGTCTTCGAGGAGTCCGGGGTGCTGCTGGCCGGCCCGGACGCCGCGACCGTGGTGGGCGACGTCAGCGGCGACGACTGGGAGGCCACGCGGCAGGACCTGGTGGCCCGCCGCCGGGGCTTCGCCGGCCTGCTCGCCGAGCGGGCGCTCACCCTCCGGTCGGAACTGCTGTTGCCGTGGAGCCGGTGGATCACCCCGGAGTTCGAGCCGCGCCGCTTCGACACGTACTTCTTCGTCGCCCTGCTGCCGGCGGGGCAGCGGACCCGGGACGTCTCCGGGGAGGCCGACCACACGATGTGGGTCCGCCCGGAGGACGCCCTGGGCCGGGCGGAGGCCGGCGAGCTGACCATGCTCCCGCCGACCCTGGTCACCCTGGCCCAGGTGGCCGCCGCCGGTGACCTCGCCGGGGTGGCCCGCGCGTCCGCCACCCGCGACGCCGCCACCCCGATCACCCCCCGCCTCGACCTCCCGGAGACCGGCGAACCCCGCTTCGTCCTCCACTAACCCCACCCCGCCCCCACGCTGCGCCGATCTTGCACTTGCCGCCCGGACAAGACGGGCACAGCTCCCGAATCGGGGGCCGTAACTGCAAGATCGGCGGGCGGGCGGGCGCGGAGGGGAGGGGCGCGGAGCGGTGGTTCAGCCGAAGCGGCCGGTGATGTAGTCCTCGGTCTTCTTCTGGCTCGGGTTGCTGAAGATCTTCTGGGTGTTGTCGTACTCGATCAGGCGGCCCGGGTCGCCGGTCTTCTCGATCGAGAAGAAGGCCGTACGGTCCGAGACCCGGGCGGCCTGCTGCATGTTGTGCGTGACGATGATGATGGTGAACCTCTCCTTGAGCTGGAACATCAGGTCCTCGATCGCCAGCGTGGAGATCGGGTCCAGCGCGGAGCACGGCTCGTCCATCAGCACCACCTGCGGCTCGACCGCGATCGTCCGGGCGATGCAGAGCCGCTGCTGCTGACCGCCGGACAGGCCCGCGCCCGGCTTGCCGAGGCGGTCCTTCACCTCGTCCCACAGGTTCGCCGAGCGCAGCGCCCGTTCGGCTGCCTCGTCCAGGATGGACTTCTTGCGTAGCCCGTTGAGCCGCAGCCCGGCCACCACGTTCTCGAAGATGCTCATGGTCGGGAACGGGTTCGGCCGCTGGAAGACCATGCCGATCATCCGGCGTACGGCGGTGACGTCGACGTCGCGGTCGTAGATGTTCTGCCCGTCGATGGTCAGGTCGCCCTCGACCCGGGCGCCCGGCAGCACCTCGTGCATCCGGTTGATCGACCGCAGGAAGGTCGACTTGCCGCAGCCGGACGGCCCGATCAGGGCGGTCACCGTCTTCGGCTCGACGGTCAGGTTGATGTCCTCGATCGCCTTGAAAGCGCCGTAGTAGGCGGTGACGTTCGAGGCGTCGATGCGCTTGGCCATGGTGGTGGTACCTCCGGGGTTCATCGGCCGAGCCGGTTCCGGCGAGCCAGCAGCTTCGCCGCGACCGTCAGGATCAGCACGAGGGCGACCAGGGTCAGCGCCGCCGTCCAGGCCCGTGCCGGGGCGTACTTCGACGCGTCGCCGGCCTGCTGGTAGACGAAGAGGGCCAGCGACGACTGGTTGTTCTCGAACGGGTTGAAGTTGATCGCCGCGCCGCCGCCGGCGACGAGCAGCACCGGCGCGGTCTCGCCGGCCGCCCGCGCGACGGCGAGCATGACGCCGGTGACGATGCCGGGCAGCGCGGTCGGCAGCACGACCCGCAGGATGGTCTTCCACTTCGGCACGCCGAGGGCGTACGCCCCCTCGCGCAGCGGCGCGGGGACGAGGCGCAGCATCTCCTCGGTGGAGCGGACCACGGTGGGCAGCATCAGCACGCTCAGCGCGAGCGCGGCGGCGAAGCCGGAGAAGCCCGGCCGCCCGTCGTTGAACACCGGCGAGACGACCAGCACCCAGAACGCCAGCACGAACAGGCCGGAGACGATGGACGGGATGCCGGTCATCACGTCGACGAAGAACCGGATCGCGAAGGCGAACCGGCCGCGGCCGTACTCGACCACGTAGATGGCGCAGAGGATGCCGAGCGGGACGGTGATCAGCGCGGCGATGCCGACCTGCTCCAGCGTCCCGACGATCGCGTGGTATGCCCCGCCGTTCGGGTCCCGGGCCCCGATGTTGTTCATCGAGGTGTTGAAGAAGTCGCCGTCGAGCCGCTCGACGCCCTTGCTGACCAGCGTCCAGACCACCGAGGCCAGGGGCAGGACGGCCAGCACGAACGCGGAGTGGATCAGCGCGCTCCAGGTGCGGTTGCGGGCCGAGCGGCGGCCCTCGACGGCGTTGCTGGCCGCGAAGAGGCCGGCCAGGTAGAGCAGCGCGGCGACCACCACGACGAGGACCGGGCCACCGAGGCCGGTGCCGTACACGACGGCGGCGGCGACCAGGAGGGCCGCCAGGGCGATCGCGGGCGGGGCGTACCGGGGGAGGCGTCTGGCCCGGAGCGTGGCCGGCTGGGCCGGCGGCCGGGTGCGGTGGTTGGCGATGGTGGTGGTCATGCGGCCGACTCCGTGAACTCCCGGCGGCGGTAGATGATCGCCCGCGCGGTGATGTTGACGATCAACGTGATGGTGAACAGCACCAGGCCGGAGGCGATCAGCGCGCCCCGCCCGGTGTCGTTCGCCTCGCCGAACGCGTTGGCGATGTTGGCGGCGATGGTGTTGCCGCCGTTCTCGATCAGGTTGAACGAGATGCCGAAGGTGATGCCGAGCGTCATCGCCAGCGCGATGGTCTCGCCGAGCGCCCGGCCCAGGCCGAGCATGACCGCGGCGATGATGCCGGGGCGGCCGTACGGCAGCACCGCGGTGCGGATCATCTCCCACCGGGTCGCGCCGAGCGCGAGCGCCGCCTCCTCGTTGGCGGTCGGGGTCTGGAGGAACACCTCGCGGGAGAGCGAGGTGATGATCGGCAGCACCATGATCGCCAGGACCAGCGAGCCGAGCATGATCGACTTACCGAACGGGCCGTCGCCGCCGAAGATCGGGATCCAGCCGAAGTACTGGTTCAGCCAGGCGGAGAAGTCCCGGACCGGGTTGACGAAGATGTCCCGCCCCCAGAGCCCGAAGACCACGCTCGGAACGGCGGCGAGCAGGTCGATCAGGAAGCCGAGGGCGGTGCCGAGCCGGCGGGGCGCGTAGTGGGACAGGTAGAGGGCGATGCCCAGCGCCACCGGCACCGCGATGAGCAGGGCCAGCGCGGAGCTGAGCACCGTGCCGAAGGCGAGCGTGCCGATGCCGAACTTCGGTGCGGTGTCGTTGGGCGACCAGCCCTCGTACGTCCAGAAGTTCTCGGTGTTGGCGCCCAGGGCCGGTACCGCCTTGGCGATCAGGAAGACCGCGATGGCGGCGATGATCACCAGGACGGCGGTGCCGGCGGCCAGGGTCAGGCCGCGGAAGGCGCGCTCCGCGCCGAAGGCCCGCGCCCGGGGCAGGCCACCGCCGCCGCCGAGGCCGTCCCCGCCCGGGGTACGGGTGCTGACTGGTGACTCGGCCACACGCGCCGAGGCACCGGCGGGCCGCTGCTGGCCTGATGAGGCCACGCGGATCCCGCCGGTGCCGGCGTCGGCCGAGCGGTGAGGGGTTTCACCCATCTGCTCGCTCGCTTCGAGTTGAGGGAGGTGGTGGTGTCGGGGTCGGATCAGGAGAGGTTCTTGACCGCGGCCTCGACCTTGGTCCGGACCGATTCCGGCAGCGGGGCGTAGCCCAGCTCGGTCAGCTCGGCCTGGCCCTGGCTGCTGGCCGCGTGGCCCAGCAGGCCCTTGACCAGCGGCAGCTTGTCGGCGGCGAGGCCCTTGCCACACACGATCTCGTAGGTCACCAGGACGATCGGGTACGCCCCGGCCTCCTTGGTGTTGTAGTCGACTGACATCTTCAGGTCGTCGCCCTGGCCCTCGATCTTGGCCCCGGCGATGGTCTTGCCCGCGTTCTCGGCGGTCAGCTCGGCGAACTCGCCCGCGCCGTTACCGATCTTGGCCATCTTCAGGCCGGCGTTCTCGGCGAACGACCACTCCATGTAGCCGATCGAGCCGTCGGCGCCCTTGACCGAGCTGGCCACGCCGTCCGAGCCCTTGGCGCCGGTGCCGCCCGGGGCCTTCCACGCCTTGGCGTTCTCGAAGGTCCAGTCGGTGCCCGCGGTCTTGGCCAGGAACTTGGTGAAGTTGTCGGTGGTGCCGGACTCGTCCGAGCGGTGCACCGTCTGGATGGTGGTCGACGGCAGCTTCGCGTCCGGGTTGTCGGCCTTGATGGCCGGGTCGTCCCACTTGGTCACCTTGCCGGCGAAGATCTTCGCCAGGGTGGCCGGCTTGAGCTGGAGGCTGTCCACGCCGCTGACGTTGTAGGCGACGGCCACCGGGCCGATCACCATCGGCAGGTGGATGGCCGTGGCCCCGGAGCACTTGGCGTCGGCCTGCGGCTGCTCCTCCGGCTTGAGGGCCGAGTCGGAGCCGGCGAAGTCGGCGGTGCCGGCGATGAACGCCTGGATGCCGGCGCCCGAGCCGGACGGCTCGTAGTTGATCGTGCTGCCGGCGCACTTCTGCTGGTACGCCTTGATCCACTCGGCCATGGCGTTCTTCTGGGCCGAGGAGCCCTGTGCGTTCAGGGTGCCGGTGGCGCAGTCGGCCGCGGCGGCCGAGCCGGAGGCGGAGGCGCCGCTGGCGGGCTCGTTGTTGTCCGAGCCGCATGCACTGAGACCGAGCACCGCAGTAAGAGCGAGGCAGGCGATAGTGCCGTGCCGCTGGAGCTTCACCTGAGGGGTTTCCCTTCACGTTCGGACGGGCCGCTCCGGATGGGGGCCCGGGGAGGGCCGGCGTGACCGGCTGACCTGAAAGCTAGGAGTGCCAGGTAGCCGGATCGCCCGTCGGAAGTGAACGAGGAGTGAACAGGTGCGGCCGGAAAAGTGGCCGTGGGCTGAGGACGGGTTGTCCAACTAGTGAACGCGCGGCCGAGTATCGCTATTAATACGATATTTCATGACAGTCGTTATCGCGTCGAGGCCTTCGCGTGACGTTGCCGTGACGCGGGTGACGCGGGTTCGGCGGCTCAGTCGAGGTGGTAGTTGACGTGGGCGCACCAGCGGGCGAAGCCCGTCCGCTCGTACAGCGCGACCGCCGCGGTGTTCGACTCGTCGACGTAGAGCATGACCCGGTCCAGCCCCCGCCGGTCCCGCAGGTACGCCAGTCCCGCCGTGGTCAGCGCCCGGCCCAGGCCGCCGCCGTGCGCCGCCGGGTCGACCCCGAGCACGTAGACCTCGCCGATCCGGGCCGACCCGGGCCGCTCGTGCACCTTGGTCCAGTGGAAGCCGAGCAGCCGCCCCGTGGCGGACTCGACGGCGAGCAGGAAGCCGGCCGGGTCGAACCACGGCTCGGCGAGGCGTACCCGCAGGTCGGCCGCCGTCCATCGGCCCTGCTCGGGGTGGCTGGCGAAGGACCGGGCGTTGAGCGCGAGCCAGGCGTCGTCGTCCGCCCCGGGGACGAACGCGCGCAGGACCACCCCGTCGGGCAGGCGCGGCTCGGCCGACAGGTCGGCCAGCGGGCGACGTAGCTGCCAGAGCACCCGGGCCCGGGTGAGGCCGAGGTCGACGGCCAGGGCGGCGGCGGACGGGTGGTCGCCGTGCGCCCAGGCCCGCACCGGCCCGTCGGCCGCGTCGAGCACTGCCCGGGCCAGCGCCCGGCCGGTGCCCCGCCGCCGACGGGTGGGGTGGACGGCCAACTCCACGCCGACGCCGGCCGCCGGGTCGGTGGTGTCCAGGTGGGCGTACCCGGTCAGCGTCCCGTCCGCCGCGCGGGCGGCAAGGTGGACGGCCGGGGCCTTCGGGTCGCGTAGCCGCAGCAGCGTGTGCTCGTCGAACGGGTCGGCCCCGTCGGCGTCCCCGGCCGCCCGGGCCAGGGCCAGCACGTCGGCCGCCTCGGCCGGCGTCAGCGCCTCGTTGCGGGTCACCCGGTCGGTCGTCGGCTCGGCGCTGCTCATCCCGTAACCGTAACGGGTGCCCGTCCGGGCCGCCGGGAGCGCCGACGGCGGCGACCACCGCCGTGCCACCGGGAGCGGCAGCCGGGGCCGGGCTGCCGGCTCTGGGCCGGTCCCGGCGCCCGGCCCGCCGCCGGGGAGGGCGCTCAGGTGGTGCCGGTGCGCAGGGCCTCCAGCCGGAACCGGCCGGTCAGGTCCGGCAGGATGTCGTGCAGCGCGTCCACGGTGCCCTGCCGGTCGCCGCCCGCGTCGTGCAGCAGCACGACCGCGCCCGGCTGCACGCCGGCCAGGACGGCGGAGGCGATCTTCGCGGCCCCCGGCGCCCTCCAGTCCGACGGGTCGACGGTCCAGTGCATCGGGGTCATGCCGAGCTCCTCGGCCGCCGACACCACCGGGTACGTCCACGCGCCGCCGGGCTGCCGGAAGTAGCCGATCGGGGCGTCGGGCACGGCGTCCCGGATCGCCGCGTTGGTGCGCAGCAGGTCGGCTCGGATCACGCTCGGCGACCGCTTGCCGAGCAGCACGTCGTGCTGCCAGGAGTGGTTGCAGAGGGTGTGCCCGTCGGCCACGATCGCCTGGATCAGGTCGGGGTGGTTCTGGGCGTTCTCACCGACCACGCAGAACGTGGCCTTGACGCCGTACGCCCGCAGCAGCGCCAGGACCTGCGGGGTGTACTGCGGGTCGGGCCCGTCGTCGAAGGTGAGCGCCACCTCTGCCGAGCCCGTGTCGACCCGGGCGCCGAACAGGCCGTCGTCCGCTGTCTTCGACGGCTTCCTGGTGGCGCCGTCCTGGCTGCCCTCGGTGGGCCGGGCGGTGGGGACGGCGGGGCTGGGGGTCGGCGCCCGGTCCCGCCCGGGGCTGGCCTCCGGCGGCTGGTCGGTGGAGTGCGGGTCGTCCGCGTTCGCCGACACGCCGGTGGAGCGCGGGTGCGGCCCGGGCACCATGCTCTGCCCGAGCGCGTACGCGGAGCCGAGCAGCGCGGCCACCACGACCGCGGCGAGCCCGACGAAGCGTCCGCCCGTTTTGGGGCCCATCAGCCGACACCGCCGCCCGGGTGGCGGGACCGGCCCCGCTTCGCCCCCGTGGTCATCGCACGCACCGTCGCCCCTTTCGCCGTCAACCCGGCAATAAGAATAAGGCTAACGAGTAGCGCAAAACGGGCAAATTGGAAACAGTTCGACCGGCGGGGTTCACCTGCCCGGACCGTCGAGGGGCCGGCCTCGGTGGATCGTGGCTCAGACCGGGATCGGGGCGTGCTCGGACTCGGGCAGCGACCGCGACGGCGGCACGACGAACTTGTAGCCGACCTGGCGGACCGTGCCGATCATCGACTCGTACTCCGAGCCGAGCTTGGCCCGCAGTCGCCGCACGTGCACGTCCACCGTCCGGGTGCCGCCGAAGTAGTCGTAGCCCCAGACCTCGCGCAGCAACTGGTCCCGGGTGAACACCCGGCCCGGGTGCTGGGCCAGGAACTTCAGCAGCTCGAACTCCTTGTACGTCAGGTCGAGCGGCCGGCCCTTGAGCTTGGCGGCGTAGGTGTCCGGGTCGATGGTCAGCTCGCCGGCCCGGATCGAGCCGCCGGCCCCGGCGGTGGCGTTGCTCAGTCGGCCGACCGCCAGCCGCAGCCGGGCCTCGACCTCGGCCGGACCGGCGCTGGCCAGGATGACGTCGTCGACGCCCCAGTCGGCGTTCAGCGCGATCAGTCCGGCCTCGGTGACCACCGCGACCAGCGGCACGCCGAGCCCGGTGGCGTGCAGCATCCGGCAGGTGGCCCGGGACTCGCTCAGCTCCGACCGGGCGTCCACCAGCACGGCGTCCGGGCTGGGCCCGGCCACCAGGGTGCGGACGTCGCGCGGCGCGGTACGCACCGAGTGCGGCAGCAGGTCGAGCGCCGGCAGCACCACCGACGGTTCGCCCGCGCGTGCGGTCACCAGCAGCAGGATCTCCACACGATCACCTCCGTCCCGGCGGCCCTCGGCCGCGCGCGACCAGCGGCACTCCCGACTGGGGGGTGGCGCTGAGAACTTGCGTGGGTCCCGGCGTCGCTGACGGGCGGGTATCGGCTTGAGCGTAACCGAACACCCCGCCTGCGCTTCCGGGCCGTTTCCGTTTTGTCTGCCTTGCCCGCGATCGCGCCGCAGGTTTTAACGTTGCCGAAACCGTGGCCACCGCGGCGACACCCGGGTCTGGCACGATCGGGACGTGTATCCCCCGACCTCCTCCGAGGCCGGCCGGGACCCGTGGGTCGACGACGACGTCCCACCAGGGCCGGCCGGTCGTGCGCACCCACCGGCCCCGCGCACCGGCCCGGACGTCGACGACGACGGTCCCCCGGCCCGGCGGGGGCACCCCCGCCGGCTGCGCCGCAGCGGCGACCCGGGCCGGCGGCCCGACGACGAGGCCCTCGACGACGTCGACGAGGAGGAGTTCGAGCCGGTCGAGGTACGCCGGCCGCTCTCGCTCACCGTCGCCGGGTTCGCCGCGCTGCTCGGCGTCGGCCTGGTGCTCGGCGCGCAGACCGCCGGGCCCGGCCACCGGCTGCCGTTCGCGTTCATCATCTTCGGCGTGCAGCTGATCTTCGTCCTGGCCTGGACGATGGCCATGCGCCCGCCCGCGCTGCTGCTGGTCGGCCTGGTCAGCACGGTGGTGGCCGCCGCCGCCGACACCGCCGCCGTGCAGTCCGACATCGCCGGCCTCGCCCCACTCGGGTACCTGGCCGCCGGCGGCTTCCTGCTCGGCGTGCTCGGGCAGCTCGTCCGCCGGGTCGACCGGGTCCGGGTCACCGACTCGCTCGGCACCACCCTGCTGATCGTGGTCGGCGTGGTTGCCTTCGCCACGCTCATCGTGCTCAGCCGGATTCCGGCCGGCACCCAGGCGATCACCGTCTGCCTCACCGCCACCGGCGTCGCGCTGACCGTCGCCCGGCTCACCGACGCGGTGCTGCCCTGGCCCCGGCTCGCGCCGCAGGTGCCCCGAGGCGCGGCGGGCGTGGTGGCCGGCGCGATGGCCGGCACCCTGGCCAGCGCCGTCCTGGGCAGCTACCTGGTCAGCTTCACTCCGACCAGCGGTGCGGTGATCGGGCTGGTCACCGCCGCCACCGCCGTGCTGGCCGATCTCGCCGTCGGGTACGCCGAGGCGGGCCGGCTGATGGCCGGCGAGCCGCCGACGATGTGGGTCGCCCGGCACATGCAGGGCCCGCTCGGCGGCTTCGCCCTGGCCGCCCCGGCGGCGTACGCGATGTGCGTGCTGTTCCTGTGAGCGACCGGCCGGCGGGCCCGTCCACCCGGCGGCCCGCCCGCCGGCCGGACCCGGCCGGCGGTTGAGGGCTTCCCCGTCCGGGTACTGTGCGGTGCGCCGCAGGGCAGCAGCACCGGAGCGTCGGCGTCCCACCGGGGGCCGGCCAGGACAGAAGGAGGCGGGCGTGACGGAGGCCTACCCGGCGCACGAGGAGCGCCCCCGGCGACGTGGGCGCAAGGTGCTCATCACGCTCCTGGTCCTGCTGGTGCTCCTGGCCGGGCTGCTGGTGGCCGCCGACCGGATCGCCGCCGGGGTCGCCGAGCGGGCCATCGCCGACCAGGTCCGCCAGGAGGTCGCCAAGCAGGAGGCGCAGTCCTCGGCGCCCGAGGTGGAGGTGGGCGGCTTCCCCTTCCTCACCCAGGTGCTCGACGGCAGGTACGAGCGGATCTCCATCAAGCTGCGCGACGTGCGGGGCTCGGTGCGGGGCGACGCCGTCAGCCTGCCGGCGCTGGACGTCGACGCCCGCAACGTGCGGGCCTCCCTGGACACCCTGCGCACCCAGCGGGGCGACGTGGTCGCCGAGACCGTCGACGGCACCGGCACCATCACCTACGACAGCCTGGCCAAGCTCCTCGACCGGCCCGGACTGACCCTCGGCGAGCGGGACGGCAAGCTCGCCGTCACCGCGCCGGTCGACATCCTCGGGCAGAAGCTCACCGTCACCGGCACCGCCGAGGTGACGGTCGGCAAAGAGGGGCAGGTGTCGCTGGGCTTCAACGACCTCGACGCCGAGGGGCTGCCGAACATCCCGCTGGCCCGGACCCTGCTCAACAACTACGCCAAGGGCCTCTCGATCGACGTTCCCCTGCCCGAACTGCCGTTCCAGCTCGTCGTGCGCGAGGTCAGGCCGTTGCCCGAGGGGCTCGCGGTGACCGCCGCCGCGAAGGACGTCCCGATCAACTCGGCCGGCTGAGCCGCCCGGGTCCGGACCGGACCGGCCTCGACCAGCCGGGATGGCCGTCCCGGATGCTGGTCGGGCCGGTGGCGCTCCCCGGGACGGCTGGTAGGCTCCCTGCTCATGGGGACGCTCCTCACCAAACGGCGCGCGGTCGACCTGTGCCGCGTGGCCACCTGCCTGTGTCGCCCCGTCATCTGACGGCGGGGCTGTCCTCGGCCGCCTGACGGCGGCAACCGGCCACAGGGTCTGCGTACCCTCCGGTGTTTCCCCCTCTTCGCCCGGCAGCGGCGCCGTCGCACGAACCCGTGATCCCGTCCTTCCCTTTGGGTCTCGCGCGTGGTGCGATAGTCACATACTTCGATCCCCTCGCGCAGGCTCACCATCCATCCTCACCAGGGAGTGATCTGATGAGTCGCGACACCGCGCTCGTCTCGGCCGAATGGGCCGAGAAGAACATCGACGCCCCGGGCGTCGTCTTCGTCGAGGTCGACGAGGACACCTCGGCCTACGACACCGGCCACATCGCTGGCGCGATCAAGCTGGACTGGAGGACCGACCTCCAGGACCAGGTCCGCCGGGACTTCGTCAACAAGAGCCAGTTCGAGGCGCTGCTCTCCGAGCGCGGCGTCGGCAACGACGACGTCGTCGTGCTGTACGGCGGCAACAACAACTGGTTCGCCGCGTACGCGTACTGGTACTTCAAGCTCTACGGCCACCGCGACGTCAAGCTGCTCGACGGCGGTCGCAAGAAGTGGGAGCTGGACGCCCGCCCGCTGGTCACCGGCGCGGTGACCCGGCCGAGGACCGAGTACGTCGCGCAGGAGCCGGACAACACGATCCGCGCCTTCCGCGACGAGGTCGTCGACGCGATCGGCACCAAGAACCTGGTCGACGTGCGCAGCCCCGACGAGTTCGCCGGCCGGCTGCTCGCCCCCGCCCACCTGCCGCAGGAGCAGGCGCAGCGCGCCGGCCACATTCCCACCGCGATCAGCGTGCCGTGGTCCAAGGCGGCCAACGAGGACGGCACCTTCAAGTCCGACGACGAGCTGCGCAGGATCTACGCCGCCGCCGGGCTGGACGACGGCAAGGAGACCATCGCGTACTGCCGGATCGGCGAGCGCTCCTCGCACAGCTGGTTCGTGCTCCAGGAGCTGCTCGGCCACCCCAACGTGAAGAACTACGACGGTTCCTGGACCGAGTACGGCTCGCTGGTCGGCGTGCCGGTCGCGCTCGGCGACGAGCCCGGGGAGGCCTGAGTCATGACCGCTCCCACCGCTGCCGGGTGCGCCGCACCCGACCAGGCCGCCCCGTTGCCGGCCAGCCTGGACCTGGAGAAGGAGACCGTCATCACCGGCGTCGTCCGGTCCGAGGCCGGCGAGGTCGTCCCGGGCGCGTACGTCCGGCTGCTCGACTCCACCGGTGAGTTCACCGCCGAGGTGGTCACCTCGCCGGCCGGCCAGTTCCGCTTCTTCGCCGCGCCCGGCAACTGGACGCTGCGGGCGCTCTCCCGGCACGGCAACGGCGACACCAGCGTCGCCGCCGCGCGCGGGATCAACGAGGTAGCTGTCACGGTCGCCTGAGGTGCGCGGAAGGCTTCCTTCCTGACACCGGACCGTTGCGCGTCGGCTCGGGCCGGTCGCCCCCACGGGGGTGACCGGCCCGAGCCGTACCCGGTCCGGGCGAGCTCACGAGATGCGGCCGCGGGGTGGCCCACCCGCCGGATGCGGTGACGCCCTGCCCGGGTGTCGCCCGCAAGCTCGCGCTTGGTCCAGCAGACCGTGGCCTCCCTCGCTGCGCCGTGGTGGCAGGCTGCCTCCGCGCCGTCGCAGCCGAGGGAACGGGCGTCTCAGGTGCTGGCCGTTGGGTCGATCGCCCCCTCGCCGCCCGGCGAGCCGGCGTGCCGACGGGGGCGGAGACCCCGCGTGACACGATAAGCGGGTGAGTGGTGCTGTCCAGGCGGGATACGCCCCGCAGACCGGTCCCGACGAGCCGACGCCCACCCGAGGGCGGTCCCGGTGGCTCCTCGTGGTGACCGTGGCCTGGGCGGTGCTGCTCGGCGCGCTCACCTGGGTGTCGGTCCGCGACGACGGGCCGACCGTCCGAGAGCAGCGCACCCTGGCCCAGGCCGGTCCGGTGGTCGACCGGGCGGTGGGTGAGCTGGTCGCGGCGGCCGGCGACCGGGTCGTCGCGCTCGCGCCGGACCGGATCGAGACGGGCTGCCGGGTGACCCCGCTGCTGGACGGCGCGACGCTGGAGCGCGCCGTGGAGGTCGCCGACCCCGGCGCGGACCCGCGCGCGGTGCTCACCCAGATCGCCGACCGGCTTCCGGCGGGCTGGCGGGCCGGCGTCCGGGTGACCGGCGACGGACCCCGGCTGCGGGCCGACGCGGGGGAGTTCGTGCTCGTGGCGGGGCGGCCGGCCGGCGACGGGCTGGTCCGGCTGACCGTCCGCACCGGGTGCCGCCCGGTCGGTGCCGGGTACCGTCCGCCCGCCGCCCAGGGCGGCCCGGAGGCCGAGGCCCTCGCCGCCGCGCTGCGGGCGCTCGGCGGCCCGACTGTCCCGCCGCAGCGGCCGGCCGCTGCCCCCGAGCCGCAACTGCTGGCCGCGCCCTGCCCCGGCGGCGGCGATCGTCAGGCGCGCACCGCCCGCGCCACCCTCGATCCCGCCCCGGAGGCCCCGTCCCGCGCGCTCGCCGCGCTCGCCCGCGACGCCGTCCTGGTCGACACCCCCGAGGCGTACGCCTACCGCCAGGACGCGGTCACGGTCGCCCTGCTCGGCGACGAACTCACCGCCACCACCTCCTGCGCCCCCTGACCCGCCCGCACGCGTCGGCCCTGCCGGGCGGGCCGGTCGGGAGGTCTGTCAGTAGACCAGCGCCTGTGCCCCCTCGGTCATGGCCTCCTCGACGAAGACCGCCGCCCCGGCGATGCGCACCCCCGGCAGCACGTCGCCCGGGCCGATGTCCCGGCGGGCCGCGCACTGGGTGCAGGCCGTCACCTGGCCGGTGCTCATGATCACGTGCAGCAGCTCGGCCAGCGGCGCGGAGTGCGGTAGCTGGAACTCCTGCGCCCGGCCGGGCAGCGCGAACCAGGTCGACTCCCCGGTGAGCCAGAGCGAGACGTCCACCCCGGCAGCCGCCGCGGTGGCGGCGACGGTGAAGGCCTGTGCGCACCGCTCCGGCGCGTCCGCGCCGGCGGTGACCTTGACGACGAGAGTACGGGCCATGGCGCCAGCATAGGATGGCCCGGATGGTTACCGAGATCGGGTTCGTCAGCCTGCTGGTCGCCGGCCTCGGCGCGCTCGCCGGCGGCCTGGTCTACCTTGCCGTACGCATGTCGAGAGGATGTTGGTGAGCGCGAGGAGTGAGCCGGGTCTGCGAGCCCCGCAGTCGCGAACGGAGGCAGTTCGGTGAGCGCGAGGAGTGAGCCGGGTTTGCGAGCCCCGCAGTCGCGAACGGAGGCAGTTCGGTGAGCGCGAGGAGTGAGCCGGGTTTGCGAGCCCCGCAGTCGCGAACGGTGGTAGTTCGGTGAGCGACGAGAATCCCCTACAGCCGCCGTGGTTGAACGCGCCCCCGGTCGACCCGTACCCGTACGAGGAGAGCCACGACCTGCGGGTGGGCCCGAAGCTGCACCCCGCACTGGACGGACTGCTGCCCTACGTGGGGGTGTGGCGGGGCCGGGGCCGGGGTGGCTACCCGACCATCGAGGACTTCGACTACGCCCAGGAGATCCGGATCAGCCACGACGGCCGGCCGTTCCTGTTCTACGAGTCGCGGGCCTGGGTCCTCGACGAGGAGAGCCGGCCGGTGCGCCCCGGCGGCCGGGAGGTGGGCTGGTGGCGTCCGGTGCTCGACGGCGACGGCCGGGCCACCGACGAGCTGGAGGCCCTGATGTCCGTGCCGACCGGCGTGATGGAGCTGCACATCGGCAAGCGCAAGGGCACCCAGCTCGAGTTCGTCACCGACGCCGTGGTCCGCACCTCCACCGCCAAGGAGGTCACCGCCGGGCACCGGCTCTTCGGCATTGTCGAGGGCGCCCTGCTGTACGCCCAGGACATGGCCGCCGTCGGCCACCCCCTGACCCCCCACCTCTCCGCCCGCCTCCTCCGCACAGCCGGCTAACCCAACCCAACCCACCCCCTCCCGGGCACACCGGGTTGATCAAGAGGTTCGTGTCACGTTGGAGCGTTCCCGGGGACGCGAACCTCTTGATCAACGGGAACGGGTGGATGGCTGGGGGAACGGGGGTGGGGCGTGGTCCGGGGGTGGGGCGCGGGGGCGAACTATGATCGGAGGGTGTCCGAATCCTCCCTCGCGGAAGTGCTCCGCGCCCGTGGGCTGCGGCTGACGGCGCAGCGGCAGCTGATCCTCCAGGCGGTGCTGGACCTCGGGCACGCCACACCGGAGCAGGTGCACGGTGCGGTCCGCGAGGTCGCCGCCGGAGTCAACATCACCACCATCTACCGGACGCTGGAGCTGCTGGAACGTCTCGGCCTGGTGACCCACACCCACCTTTCGCACGGCTCGCCCACCTACCACGCGGCCGGGGAACACCAGCACGTCCACCTGGTCTGCCGGGAGTGCGGCGCGATCGACGAGATCGACCGGGAGCTGCTCCGGCCGCTCGCCGACCGGCTGGTCGGTGAGCGGGGGTTCCGGGTGGACATCGGGCACGTGGCGCTCTTCGGCGTCTGCGGTCGTTGCGAGGACGGGGAGCGGAAATGATCGACATCGCGGGCGCGATCGCGGCCGAGGCCATCGACGAGCAGACGCGGGACCAGCCGGAGCCGGCGCACCGGGCGGCCGGGGTGCGCGGGGTCGCCGCCCACTACGGGGACCCGATGCGGGAGCAGCGCGTCCTCGACACCGCCGTGGGCCTGGTCGACCGGTCGCACCGGGGGATCGTCGCCGTGCCCGGTGAGGAGCGGATCGGCTGGCTGCACACCCTCACCACCCAGCACCTGGCGACGCTGACCGCCGGCGAGGGCACGGAGTTGCTGGTGCTCTCCCCGCACGGCCACGTCGAGCAGCACGCCATGGTCGCCGAGGACGGCGAGACCACCTGGCTGGACACCGAGCCGGGAGCCACCGAGGGGCTGCTCACCTACCTGGAGAAGATGCGGTTCTTCAGCCGGGTCGAACCGCGCGACGCCACCGGAGAGCACGCCCTGCTCTCCCTGGTCGGCCCGGAGGCGACCGGCGCGCTCGGCACGCTGGGCGTGACCGGGCTGGCCGGGCCCGACACCGTCGGGGTGCCGGGCCCGAAGTTCCGCTCCGGCGAGCTGCCGCCCCGGCCGACCGTCCGGTACGCCGTCGCGTCGCTGCCGATCGGCGGGTGGGCCCGCCGGGGCCCGCTCGGCGTGGACCTGCTGGTGCCCCGGCCGGCCATGGACCAGGTGGTCGCCGAGCTGCGCGGGGCCGGGGTGCCGGTGGTCGGGCTGTGGGCGTACGAGGCGATCCGGGTGGCCGCCCGGCGGGCCCGGGTCGGGGTGGACACCGACCACCGGACCATTCCGGCCGAGGTGGACCTGATCGCACCGGCCGTGCACCTGGACAAGGGCTGCTACCGGGGTCAGGAGACCGTCGCCCGGGTGCACAACCTGGGCCGGCCGCCGCGTCGCCTCGTACTGCTGCACCTGGACGGGGTGACCACCGACCAGCCGCCGGCCGCCGGTACCCCGGTGACCCTGGACGGCCGGGCGGTCGGTTTCGTCGGCACCGCCGTGCACCACCACGAGCTGGGCCAGGTCGCCCTGGCGGTGGTCAAGCGCAACGTCGCAGACGACGCCCGCCTCCTGGTCGGCGGGACCGCCGCCGCGATCGACCCGGCCTGAATCGGCGTTCAGTTCGACGCTCGACCCGACCGGGTGGGCCGTCTAGGATCGCCGGCATGACGACAGGGACGTTGATCACGGTTGCCCCCACCGGCGCGGAGTCGGCGAAGGCGGAGGTCCCGGCGCTGCCGGTGACCCTCGACGAGCTGCTGCTGACCGCCAAGGAGTGCGAGGCGCTCGGGGCCGCCGTGATCCACGTCCACATCCGTGACGGCGACGCGCGGCCCACCCTCGACCAGGGGCGGCTGCGGGAGACGGTGGCCGCGCTGCGGGAGAACACCGACCTGGTCGTGCAGCTCTCCTCCGGCGGGGCGGTGACCGACCCCGAGGCCGACCGGCTGGCCGTGCTGGACGCCGGGCCGGACATGGCCTCCTGCACCATGGGCACGCTCAACTTCGGCGACGACGTCTTCCTCAACCGCTGGGAGTTCATCGTCGACCTGCACACCCGGATGCAGGAGCGCGGCATCGTGCCGGAGTACGAGATCTTCGACCTCGGTCACCTGACCGCCCTTCAGCGCCTGCTCGGCAGGTACGGCCTGCCGCACGGCGGGCACGTGCACGTCGACTTCGTGATGGGGGTGCCGGGCGGCATGCCGGGCACCACGTCGGCGCTGGTCGCCGCCCACCAGGCGCTGCGCGACCTGCCGGCGGGAACCACGTTCTCGGCCACCGGCATCGGCCGCAGCAGCATCCCGGTGATGCTGGCCTCGCTGTCGGCCGGCGGGCACCTGCGGGTCGGGATGGAGGACACCGTCACGTACGCCAAGGGGCAGCCGGTCGAGTCGAACATGCAGCTCGTCGCGCGGGCGGTCGGCTTCGCCCAGCTCGCCCAGCGCCCGCCGCTGACCACGGCGGCGGCCCGCGAGCTGCTCGGCCTGGCCTGACCACGTCCTCCGCGACCTGTTCGGCCCGCGCCGGCCGTGGCGAGGCGGGGTGCGGCCGGCGCCGGCTCCCGCCGGTAAGTCCCGCTTCGGCCCGCGCCCCTGTCGTCGGCCGGGCAGCCGGCCTGCTCACCCGCGTTCCGGCCGCCGCCGGCCCGTCGGTACCGTCCACGTCGTGAGAACGACGTACGAGGGCGGCGTGCCGCTCGCCGAGGTGGTCCGCTCGGGCTTCGTGGAGGGGCTGCACCACGGCTCGGTGGCGGTGCTCGACGCGGCCGGCGCGCCGGTGGCCGGTGCCGGGGACGTCACCTCCCCGATCTTCCCCCGCTCGGCGAGCAAGCCGATGCAGGCGATCGGGATGCTCCGCGCCGGGCTGGCGCTGAGCGACCCGGCCGACGTGGCGCTGGTGTCGGCCAGCCACGCGGGGGAGGACTTCCACGTGGCCCGGGTGGGCGCGCTGCTGGCCGCCGCCGGGCTGGACGAGTCCGCCCTCGACTGCCCGCCCGACCTGCCGCTCGGCGAGCTGGCCCGGGAGGCCGTGCTGCGGGCCGGCGACGGGCCCACCCGGGCCCGGATGAACTGCTCCGGCAAGCACACCGGCATGGTGCTCACCTGCCTGGCCGCCGGCTGGTCCCGGGAGGGCTACTGGCGGCCGGAACACCCGTTGCAGCAGCGGCTGCGGGCGGCCGTCGAGGAGTTCACCGGTGAGCGGGTGGCGGCCGTCGGGGTGGACGGCTGCGGGGCCCCGGTGCTCGCCGTCTCGCTGACCGGGCTGGCCCGGGCGTTCCTGCGGCTGGTAACCGGCGAGCCCGGCTCGGCGGAGCGGACGGTCGCGGACGCCATGCGGGCGTACCCGGAGGTCGTGGGCGGCACCTGGGCCGAGGACAGCCGGCTGATGCGCGGCCTGCCCGGCACGCTCGCCAAGATCGGAGCGGAGGGGGTGATCGCCGCCGCGCTGCCGGGCGTCGGCGCGGTCGCCGTGAAGATCGACGACGGGGCGACGCGGGCCCGGATGCCGGTCCTGGTCTCCGCGCTGCGCCGGCTGGGCGCCCGGGCGCCGGTCCTCGACGAGTACGCCGAGCTGCCGCTGCTCGGCGGCGGCCTCCCGGTCGGAGCGGTCCGCCCGCTCTGGTGACCGGGCGGGAAGGGGACCCTCGCCGGCGTCGGCGCGGGACCCCTTCCTCACCCGAATAGGTCCAGCTCACTCCAGGAGGTCGAGGCTCACCTCAGGAAGTCGAGCAGGGCGGGGTTGACGGCGTCCGGGCGCTCCAGCGGGAGCAGGTGGCCGGCGTCCGGGACGTCCGGCAGCCGGACCGCGCCGGGCACCTCGGCGGCGATCCGGTCGGCGAGCCGGCGGATGTCCGGCACGTCGGCCGCTCCGGCGGCCACCAGCACCGGTACGCGCAGCTCGCCGAGCCGCTCGATCGCGGGCGGGTCGAGTTCGGCCACGTCCACGGCGCTCAGCGCCAGCTCGGCGGCGAGCGCCCGGCGGTCCATCTCCTCCGCGAACCGGACCAGTGCCGGGTCGACGTCCTCCGGACGGCGGCCCGGGCCGACCACCCAGAACCGCACCTCACCGGCCGCGCCGGCCGCGAAGTCCTCGGGGTCGGTCTCGCCGACGAGGCCGTCCCAGAGGTCGTTGGCCTCCTCGGACCACTCGTTGCCGCCGATCGCCGTGCCGAGTAGGGCGAGCGCGCGGACCCGTCCCGGGTGCGCCAGGGCGGTGTCGGTCGCCACCGCTCCGCCGAACGAACAGCCCACCAGCGCGGCCTGGGGCAGGTCCAGCGCGTCCAGCAGCCCGACGACGTCGTCGTGGTGGGCGAACGGGCCGGGGGGAAGTTCGGAGTCGCCGTAGCCGCGCAGGTCCACGGTGATCACCCGGTGCCGGGTGGCCAGGGCGGGCACCTGTTCCCGCCACATCCGCCGGTCGGCGATTCCGGCGTGCAGCAGCACGACGGGGGTTCCGCTGCCGGTGTCGTCGTATGCGAGGTTCGCGCCGTTGATCTCGATCTTCGTCACGACGGGAAAAGGTACGGACCGGACAGGCGGCACGCAACCGGTTCTGAGACCTCGCTAACTCTGGTTAGCATTTTGCTTGCAGGAGCTAGCGGAGCCGGTTAGCGTGGGGCCATGGCCAGCCCCAAGGACCTACCCGACGTCGGCGGGTTCATCCGTGACCTGCGCCGCAACGCCAAGATCTCGTTGCGGCAGCTCGCCGAGCAGGCGGGCGTGAGCAACCCGTACCTCAGCCAGATCGAGCGGGGCCTGCGCAGGCCCAGCGCGGAGGTGCTCCAGCAGCTCGCCAGCGCGTTGCGGGTCTCCACCCCCGCGATGTACCTGCGGGCCGGCCTGCTCGACGACAGGGAGGGGCAGGGTGTGCTCGCCGCCATCGCGGTCGATCCCGACCTGACCATGGCGCAGAAGCAGTCCCTCACCCAGATCTACGAGACGTTCCGCCGGGAGAACGCCCGGCTCGCCGAGGCGACGGCCGCCGCCGACGCCGCAGCGTCGGGCGCCGCCGCCGAGCCCACGGCCCCCGCCTCCGGCGCTGCCGGCGCCCCGGGCGGCGAACCCACCGGCTCCCCGGCCGGGATGACGGTGCCGGCCGCGTCGGCACCGGCCGGCGCGCCGCAGGCCCCCGCCACGGTGACCCCGGCCGCGACCGGGCCCACCACGCCGGGCGGCACTCCGACCGAGGCGGTCCTGGAGTCGGTCGCCGTCACCGAGGCGGGCCCGGCGCCCGCCCCGCCCAGCAGCAGCCCCACGAGGAAGGCCGCCCAGCAGGCGGCCGAGAAGACCGCCGCAGCGGTCGACGAGGACAGGACCGCCGCCGCGGTCGAGGAGGAGAAGTCATGACCCAGCCGAAGACCAACCGCATCCCGGCCCCGCTCTACGCCGCCGCCGGCGCCGGCGACCTGGCGCTCGAACAACTGCGCAAGCTGCCGGCCGTCGTCACCGAACTGGGCGGCAAGGTCGTCGCCGACCTCGGCGGCAAGGCCGTCGTGACCGGCTTCGAGCTGCGCCAGAAGGCCACCGAGACGCTGCGCAGCGCCAACCAGACCGCCGCCGACCTGCGGGACAAGGGCGTCCAGGCCGAGCTGAACCGGCTGCGTGAGGCCGCCGACGTCAACCGGCTGCGCGAGGCCGCCGACCTGAACCGGCTGCGTGAGGCCGCCGATCTCGACCGGATCCGCGAGCTGGCCACCCGCAACGCCGCCGTCGTCGTCGCCGGTGCGCAGGCCGCCCAGGTGCGGGCCCTGGCCGCGTACGCCGAACTGGTCGCCCGGGGCGAGCGGGTGGTCGGCGCCGGGGTGCTGGAGGCCGCCGACACGGTCGACGCCGACATCGAGGCGACCGAGGCGGAGCTGACCGCGACCCCGGCGGCCACCCCGACGCCCGCCCCGGCGGGCACCGAGGCCCCGGCGGAGGCGCGGACCGAGGCCCCGGCGGAGGCGCGGACCGAGGCCCCGACCCCGGCGGAGGCGCGGACCGAGGTCCCGACCCCGGCCGACGTGGCCGAGGTCGTGCAGGCCAAGTCGGCCGCCGCGAAGACCCCGCGGACCCGGGCCACCAGGGCGACCGCGGCCAAGGCGACCGGCAAGACGGCCCAGCAGACCAGCACCGACACCCCGTCGGCCAAGCTGCCGAAGGCCACCCGGCGCCCCCGCCCGGCCGCCGAGTAGCCCACCCCGCCCGCACCGTGCGGCACGACCCCGGATGCGTCCTGACGGACGGATCCGGGGTCGTCGGCATAAGCTTGCCGGCATGGCCAACGCCGCGCCGATCTTCGCCTTCCAGGTCCAGTACTGGATCACCATGCTGCTGCTGGTGTTCGCCCTCGTCATCGAGGGGGTGGCACTGGTGCACGCGATCACCCAGCGCGGCGAGGGCTTCGCCGCGATCGGCACCCTGCCCAAGGGCGGGTGGATCGCCATCCTCGCGGTCTGCCTGGTGCTCACCCTGCTGACCAACAACGTGCTCAACATCTTCGGCCTGATCGGCGTCGCCGCCGCCCTGATCTACCTGCTCGACGTCCGGGCCGGGCTGCGCGACCTGCACGACGGCCGGGGATCGTCCTGGTGAGAGGGTTCCGCTGGCCACCGCCGCCGGACGGCGGGCCACGGACCTGGGGCCCGGGCCCCGGCGCCCCGCGCACCGGCCGGCCCGCCCTGCCCGAGCCGGAGACCGACCTGGTCACCACCCCGCACGGGGTCCGGCTCGAACAGTTGGTCACCGGCGTCGGCGACCCGGTCACCGTGTTCGCGCACGGGCTGGGCAACGGCATCGCCACCACCCGCCCGTTCGGCAGCGGCGTCACCGGTCGGAAGGTCTTCTTCCAGTTCCGCGGGCACGGCCGCTCCGACGCGCCGCCCGGCCCGTGGAGCTACCTGGACCTCGCCCGCGACCTGCGGGCCGTCGCCGACCTCGGCGGGGCCACCCGGGCGTTCGGGGCCAGCCTCGGCGCGGGCGCGCTCTGCCGGCTGGTCGCCGAGAGCCCGGAGCGCTTCGAGCGGCTGGTCTTCTTCCTCCCGGCGGCGCTCGACCGGCCCCGGGGTCCGGTGGCCCAGGACCGGATCACCGACCTGCTCGACGCGGTGGAGAGCGGCGACGCCTCGGCAGTCGCCGACGCGGTCGTGGTGGAGCTGCCGCCGGCCGTGCGCAACACCCCGGCCGGGTGGGCGTACCTGCGACAGCGGTTGGACCAGCTCCTGCGCGACGGCCTCGCGGCGGGTCTGGCCGCGCTGCCCGACCAGGTTCCGCTCGACGACCGGGCGGAGCTGGCGGCGGTGGACGCCCCCGCCCTGGTGCTCGCCTGCGCGGGCGACGACCTGCACCCGGTCGAGGTCGCCGAGCAGCTCGCCGCCGCCCTGCCCCGGGCCACTCTGCACGTGTACGACCGCCCCGGCGTGCTCTGGTCGGAACGCGCCGACCTGCGGGAGCGGATCTCGACCTTCCTCAACGGGTAGTACGGGTCCGGCTGGCGGACTGAGCGCGACCGGAACGAGCAGCCGCGGGTGCGGACGATCATGGCGCTGGGCTGGTGACTCGTCATCGACCGTGGCGACCGATCCGGCCCGCCGGGCCCGTCGGGGCGGCCGGGGGCGGCGGTCAGCGGCCGGACAGCTCCGGCGGCAGGTGGGCGGCCCGCACGTCGAGCAGCCAGCGCTCGACCACGGCCTCGTCCGGCCGGTCGGGCAGCGGGGTGCGGGTGGTGTCGAAGTCCCGCTCCGTCGCGGCCAGCAGGGCCCGCGCCTCGTCCAGCTCGCCGCCGGCAACCCGCTCGCCGAACGCCCGGAACCACTCCGGGTCGGCCAGCCGGATCTCCAGGACGCCGGTGGCGTGCAGCAGCCGGCCCTGGTGCAGCAGCCGGGCCAGGTGCCGGGCGTGCTTGGCCGTCCGCCGCCGGGTGTCGGCCGAGAACGTCCCGTCGCTCCGTGAGGCCAGCTTGCGGAACTGCTGGGTGGCGTACCCCAGGTAGGCGTCGCGGACCCGGGGCGCGCTCAGGAACGCCGAGCGGATGGCGACCAGCCGGTCGCCCAGCTCCGTGCGCGTCTCGTAGTAGTCGTCCGGCAGCCACATCAGCTCGGTGGCGGTCGGGTTGCCGGTCAGCGCCAGCCGGGCGTACTTGCCGGCCTCGTGCAGGGTGACGTCCGGGTCGGTGGTGACCATCGACTCGCGGGGTGGGCGCAGCCCGTGGAAGGCGACCGTCGGCGCGGCGTACACCCCGATCCGGTCGACGTCGGATCCGGGCCCGGCCAGCCCGTACGCGACCGAGCCGACGATGCCGGAGAGCAGCAGGTGCATGCCGCCGAGCATGCCGCAGGACACCCGTTCGCGAAACCGGACTTCGGCTGTCAGGTATCGCTGTCAGGGTCGAGCGCATGACGACGAAACCCCTGTCAGGGAAGATCGCGCTCGTCGCCGGGGCGACGCGGGGCGCCGGCCGGCAGATCGCGGTGCAGCTCGGCGCCGCCGGGGCCACGGTGTACGCCACCGGCCGCAGCAGCCGCGCTGGGCGCTCGGAGCTGGACCGGCCGGAGACCATCGAGGAGACCGCGGAGCTGGTCACCGCGGCCGGCGGCACCGGCATCGCCGTCCGGGTCGACCATCTCGTCCCGGACCAGGTCCGCGACCTGGTGGCCCGGATCGACGCCGAGCAGGGCCGGCTCGACGTGCTGGTCAACGACATCTGGGGCGCCGACCACCTGGTCACCTGGGAGAAGCCGGTCTGGGAGCAGCCGCTGGAGCCCGGCTTCCGCACCCTGCGGCTGGCGGTCGACACCCACATCGTCACCAGTCACTTCGCCCTACCGCTGCTGATCCGCCGCCCCGGCGGACTGGTGGTGGAGATCGGCGACGGGACCCGGGAGTACAACGACGCCCACTACCGGCTGTCGGTCTTCTACGACCTGGCCAAGACCTGCGTCAACCGGCTCGCCTTCACCCAGGCGCACGAGCTGGGGCCGCACGACTGCACGGCGGTCGCGCTCACCCCCGGTTGGATCCGGTCCGAGTTCATGCTGGAGCACTTCGGAGTGACCGAGGAGAACTGGCGCGACGGCGCGGCGAAGGACCCGCACTTCCTCATCTCGGAGACCCCGGCGTACGTCGGGCGGGCGGTGGCCGCGCTGGCCGCCGACTCCGGGCGGGCCCGCTGGAACGGGAAGTCCGTGTCCAGCGGCGAGCTGGCCCGGGTGTACGGCTTCACCGACCTCGACGGCAGCCAACCGGACGGCTTCCGCTACATCAGCGAGGTGGTGGACGGCGGCAAGCCGGGCGACGTCGCCGACTACCGCTGACCGTCCCGACCCTCCCGCCGGTCGCCCCGGTCACTGCGCCCCGCCGCCCGGCCCGCCGTACAGCGCGGCGAGCCGGGCGGCGGCCCCGGCCACCCGCTCCCGCAGCTCGGGCGGGTCGAGCACCTCCACCTCCGGCCCGAGCCGCAGCAGCAGCTCGTACGCCACCTCGACGGACTCGACGGGCAGCCGGGTGACCACCCAGCCCCGCCCGTCGGGCTCGCCGGCGGCGCGGGTCGCCTCGGCGTACCCGAAGGGGGCCTCCGGGGCCCGGCGGAGTGCGCGCAGGCCGGCGGGGCTGAGCCGGACGCCGACCTCGGCCCGCTGCATGCTCCGCAGGAACGCCTCGGCCTGGTCCTGCCAGTGGCCACCCAGGTCGAAGCCCTGGTCCCGGTCGAACGGCTCCTCGCCCGCCAGCACGTCGACCACCCGGTCCACCCGGTACGTCCGGGTGGCGTCGCCGACCCGGGCGACCAGGTACCAGACCCCGCTCTTGAGCACCAGCCCGTACGGCTCCACCCGTCGGACGACCTCCCGCTCGCCGCGCCGGTAGCGCAGCTCGACGACCCGGTCCCGCCAGACGGCCCGGGCCAGCTCGGCCAGCCACGGCGGCGGCGTCGCGTCCCGGAACCAGCCGGGCACGTCGAGGTGGAACCGCTGCCCGATGCGGGCCGGCGCGTCGCGCAGCGCGGGCGGCAGCGCGGCCAGCACCTTCAGCTCGGCGGACGCGACCGCGTCGGCCAGCCCCAGGTCCCCGGCCGGCCCGGGCAGCCCGGCCAGGAAGAGCGCCTCCGCCTCGTCCCGGGTCAGCCCGGTCAACCGGGTCCGGTACCCGCCGAGCAGCCGGTAGCCGCCGGCCCGCCCCCGGTTGGCGTAGACCGGCACCCCGGCGGCGGAGAGCGCCAGCACGTCCCGGTACACGGTCCGCTCGGAGACCTCCAGCTCCCGGGCCAGCTCGGCGGCCGTCATCGTCCCCCGGGACTGGAGCAACAGCACCAACGAGATCAACCGCGAGGCCCGCACCCACCCATTGTGTCGGGACGGGACGGCGGGCCGAGCGGGCCGGTCGCCGTTAGGCTCAGCGGTCGTGAACGTACCCAGCAGCATCACCGCGCCGGTGACCGGCGCCGTCGGTCGGTTCTTCTCCGGGGTCGGACTGCTCCTGCGCGGTATCGGCCTCTACGTCCGCAGCCCCGGCCTGATGCTGCTCGGCATCGTCCCGGCGCTGCTCTCCGGGGCGCTGTTCGTGGGAGCGTTCGCCACCCTGGTCTACTTCGTGGACGACCTGGCGGCGCTGGTCACGCCGTTCGCCGACGACTGGTCGACCACCGCCCGCAACCTGGTCCGGGTGATCGCCGGCCTGGCCTTCCTCGGGCTCGGCGGGCTGCTCGGGGTGCTCACCTTCACCGCGGTCACCCTGGTCATCGGCGACCCGTTCTACGAGAAGATCTCCGAGCGGGTGGAGGAGCGGTACGGGGGGACGCCCGGCGCGGTGGAGGTGCCGTTCTGGGGATCGCTGCGTCGCAGCGTCGTGGACTCGCTGCGACTGGTCGCGATCTCCGTGCTGGTCGGCATCCCGCTCTTCGCGGCCGGGTTCATCCCGGTGGTCGGCCAGACCGTCGTGCCGGTGATCGGGGCGGCGGTCGGCGGCTGGTTCCTCGCCCTGGAGCTGACCGGGGCGCCGTTCTACCGGCGCGGCATGCGGCTGCCGGACCGCCGGGCCCTGCTGAAGGCCGACCGGCCCACCGCACTCGGCTTCGGGGTGGCCGTCTTCGTCTGCTTCCTGATCCCGCTCGGCGCGGTGCTGATCATGCCGGCTGCGGTGGCGGGCGCCACCCTGCTCGCCCGCCGCTCCCTCGGCCAGAGCGTGGCGGAGCCGCGCCGGCCCGGCGGGCTGTCCGACCCGTTCGACCAGCCCGCCGGCGCGCCGCCCCGGCCCGTAGGGGAGCGCTGACATGGAGATCTAGTCGCCGCGTCTCCGGGCAGGGAGGGCCCGGAGAACGTACCCTGACCGGTAAAGCCGCAAAAGGGACGAAAGCGTCAGGGGTGCGTCGCGTGGAAGCTGACCGGCTCCGGCTCGCGGTCGTGGTGACCACGGCCTGCATGACGGTGCTCGGGGTCGCGGGCCTGGCCCCGGGCGCGGCCAGGCGCGAGGCGGGCACCGCCCGGCCCCCGTCGGGCGGGCCGCCCGCGTCGCCCCTGACCGGCCCCCGCACCACGGTCCTGCTGAACTCCGGCGACGCGCCGTCCGACGCGGCCGGGCGCGGCCCCGCCGGCCGCGACTCCGCCTGCGTGGCCGAGCTGGGCGGCGGGCCGTACCCCGACGAGGACGTCTGGGTGTTCAGCCTGCCGACCAGCGCCGCCCTCGCCCGGTTCGTCGCGGTGACGCCCCGGTTCGCCGCACCGGGCCAGGGACGGGTCGCCCCGGCCGTACCCGCCGAGGGCGGCGCGATCGGCGCCGACCACGGGGTCAGCGTGGCCTGGCTCCGCCTCCCGGCCGGCTGGACGCTGGTCGGCGGGACGGCGACGATCGCCGGGGACGCCGACCGCTACCTGCTCGCCGGGGTCTGCGCGGCGCGCGGGTCGTCAGGGCAGCTCGCGTAGGCCGGCCCCGCGCCGGGCCGGGCGCCGAGGACCGTCACCGGGTCCGGTCCCGGACGGCGGCGACCGCCTCCACCTCGACGAGCTGGTCGGAATAGCCGAGCACGGCCACCCCGAGCAGGGTGCTCGGCGGGTCGTGATCGCCGAACGCGTCCCGGACCACCTCCCACGCGGCCACCAGGTCGGCCTGCCGGGGCGACGCGACGTACACCGTGGTCTTGACGACGTCGGCGAGCCGGGCCCCGGCGGCGGCGAGCGCGGCCTCCAGGTTGGCCATCACCTGCCGGGCCTGCGCCGCCGGGTCGCCGGGCGCGACCGTGCGCCCCTCGGCGTCCAGGGGGCAGGCCCCGGCGGTGAAGACCAGCCGGGCCGGCGGGTCGACGGTAGCCGCGTACGCGTACTCGGCGACGTCCGACAGTTCGGGTACGCGCACCAGCGCCACGTGATCGCTCATCCGCGCGACGCTAGTGCCCCGCCCGCCGGGCCGCCAGGCCATTACCGCCCGACCGCGTCCCGCCGGCGCGGCCGAGGGGCGAGCGGGCAGCCGCGCCACTGCCTGGGCGCGGCGCCCCTGCTCCGTCCCTCAGCCGGAGGCGCGGACGACCAGCTCGGTGGGGAGGACGAGGGCCGGCTCGACGTCCTCGCCGGCCGTGATCCGCAGCAGCTGGCGGGTCGCCTCCCGGCCCAGCTCCAGTATCGGCTGCCGCACCGTGGTCAGCGGCGGGTCGGTGTACGCGGCGGTCTCGATGTCGTCGAACCCGATCATCGCGACGTCGGCGGGCACCCGCCGCCCCGCCTCGCGGAGCGTCCGCATGGCGGCGTGCGCCATCAGGTCCGACGCGGCGAAGACCGCGTCCAGGTCGGGGTGGGCGTCCAGGAGCTGGCGCATCGCCGCCGCCCCCGACTCGCGGGTGAAGTCGCCGAACGCCACCAGTTCGGGCAGGCCGGCTGCGGCGACCGCCTTCCGGTACCCGGTGAGCCGCTCCACCCCGGCGAACATGTCCTGCGGCCCGGCGATGGTGGCGATCCGCCGCCGCCCCGAGTCGAGCAGGTGCCGCACCGCCCGGGTCACCCCGCCGACGTGGTCGACGTCGACGTACGGCACCCCGACGTCGCCGAGCAGCCGGCCGCTGCACACCACCGGGATGCCGAGCTGGGCCAGCTTCGCCGGCAGCGGGTCGGCGCCGTGCAGCGAGGCGAAGACCACTCCGTCGACGTGCCGTCCGGTGGTGTACCGCTCCACCCGGGCGTGCCCGGCCGGCGAGCCCGCCAGCATCAGCACGAGCTGTTTGTCGGCCGCCTCCAGCTCCTGCGCGACCCCCCGGATGATGCTCGGGAACACCTGGTCGTCGGAGAACACCCTGGTCGCCTCCTCGGGCAGGACCAGGGCGACCGAGTCGGTCCGCTGGGTGACCAGGCTGCGGGCGGCCAGATTCGGCACGTACCCCAGCTCGGCCACGGCGCGGCGGACCGCCTCCTGGATCGGCTCGGCGACGGTCGTGGAACCGTTCACCACCCGCGAGACAGTCGCCCGGGACACGCCGGCCCGCCGGGCCACCGCCTCCAGGGTCGGCCGCTGGGCCGTCGTCATCCCCGTACTCACCGCCTCGTCACAGCCCGTTCCGGGAGATCACCTCCTGGTACCACCGGGCGCTGGCCTTCGGTGTGCGCCGCTGGGTCAGGTAGTCGACGTGGACGATCCCGAACCGCTTGCGGTACCCCTCGGCCCACTCGAAGTTGTCCAACAACGACCATACGAGATAGCCGCGCAGGTCCACTCCCCGGCCGATGGCCTCGTGCGCGGCCCGCAGGTGCCCGTCGAGGTAGGCGATCCGGTCGGCGTCGGCCACCCGGGCGGCCCCGGCCGGCCCAGCCGCGCCCGGCGTCTCCTCGGTGGTCCGGTCCGGGAACGCCCCGCCGTTCTCGGTGATCATCAGCGGCAGGCCCGGGTAGTCGGCGGCGAGCCGCTCCAGCAGCCGGGTCAGCCCGGCCGGCTCGATCGCCCAGCCCATGTCGCTCAGCGGCCCGGTCGGCGGCAGGAACTCCACCGCCCCCTCGGTGCCCGGGTACGCCCCGCCTCCGCTGCCGTCCGGCCGGCCCGCCACGTAGGTCGGCGCGTAGTAGTTGATCCCGAGCAGGTCGGTCGGGACGGCGATCAGCTTCTCGTCCCCGTCCCGGATGAACGTCGGCTCGACCATCCGGGAGACGTGCTCCAGCACGTCGGCCGGGTACCCGGCGCCGGTCAGCGGGTCCAGGAAGATCCGGTTCTGCAACCCGTCGACCAGTCGGACCGCGGCGGCGTCCGCCGCGCTGTCCGGGTCGGCCGGCTGCACGTCGACCGGGTTCAGGGTGATTCCGACGACCTCCGCGCCGGCCGCCCGCAGCGCCCGGTCCGCGAGGCCGTGCGCGAGCAGCAGGTGGTGTACGGCGGCGAAGGCCGCCCCCGGGTCCCGGACGCCGGGGGCGTGCACCCCGTTGCCGTAACCGAGGTAGGCCGAGCACCACGGCTCGTTGAGCGTGGTCCAGGTGCGGATCCGGTCGCCGAGCCGGCCGTACACCGCCGCCGCGTACGTGGCGAAGTGTTCGGCCGTCTCCCGGCTGGTCCAGCCGCCCCGGTCCTCAAGGGCCTGCGGCAGATCCCAGTGGTAGAGCGTGACGATCGGGTCGATGCCCTGGTCGAGCAGCGCGTCGGTCAGCCGGTCGTAGAAGTCCAGGCCGCGCGGGTTCACCGGGCCGGTGCCGTCGGGCTGGACGCGTGGCCAGGCGACCGAGAACCGGTACGCCCCCAGCCCCAGCTCCGCCATCAGGGCCACGTCGTCGGCGTACCGGTGGTAGTGGTCGCAGGCGACGTCGCCGGTGTGCCCGGCGAAGACCCTGCCCGGCGTACGGCTGAAGGTGTCCCAGATGGACGCGCCGCGACCGTCGTCGCGGGCCGCACCCTCGATCTGGTACGCCGCGGTGGCCGCGCCCCAGATGAAGTTCTCGGGGAATCGGAGCTCGCTCACGCTTCGACCTCTTTCGTTCGCGACTGCGGGGCTCGCAGGATCGGCTCACTCCTCGCGCTCACGCTTCGACCTCTTTCGTTCGCGACTGCGGGGCTCGCAGGATCGGCTCACTCCTCGCGCTCACGCTTCGACCTCTTTCGTTCGCGACTGCGGGGCTCGCAGGATCGGCTCACTCCTCGCCCTCACGCCTTGACCGCACCTTCCATGATCCCGCCGATGATCTGGCGGCCGAACAGGACGAAGACCAGCAACAGGGGCAGGGTCGCGATGGCCGTGCCGGTGAAGACCTGCGACATGTCCTGGTAGTACCCGTCGGACAGCGCCCGCAGCGAGAGCTGCACGGTCGGGTTCTCCGGGTCGTTGAGGACAGCGTAGGGCCAGAGGAAGTCGTTCCAGGTGGTCATGAACGTCAGCAGGCCGAGGACGGCGGCGGCCGGACGCAGCGCGGGCAGCACCACGTTCCAGTAGACCCGCGCGGTGCCGCAGCCGTCCATCCGGGCGGCCTCGATCAGCTCGGTGCTGACGGCCTGCCCGGCGTACTGGCGCATCATGAACACCCCGAACCCGGTTACCAGCGCCGGGACGATCACCGCCGGCAGCCGGTCGTTCCAGTTCAGCTTCGTCATCAGCAGGTACAGCGGGATCACCCCGAGCTGGGTGGGGACCATCATCGTCGCGATGATCACCATTAGCAGCGCGTTGCGGCCCCGGAACCGCAGCTTGGCGAAGGCGAACCCGGCCAGGGTGGAGAAGAAGACCACCGAGACGGTGACCGTGACGGCCACGATCGCCGAGTTGATCAGGCCGGTGAGGAAGTACGCGTCGGTGTTCGAGAAGAGCCGGGCGATGTTGGCACCGAGGTTGCCGCCGGGGGTGACCGGCGGCGGCACCTGGCCCATCGCGTCGCTGGACCGGCTCGCCACCACGAACATCCAGTAGATCGGGAAGATCGACAGAAGGGCGGAGGCGGCCAGCGCGGCGTAGGTGAGCCGGCTCGCGGACCAGAGGCGGTTCATCGGGAACGCTCCTTCCGGACCCGGCGGGCCCTCGCCGGCCGGTCGGTCCCGCCGAGCCGGCGCAGGACCACCACGTTGATCGCGGCGACGATCGCGATCAGGGCGAACAGCAGCCAGGCGACCGCCGAGCCGTAGCCGAAGTTGTAGTGCGGCGCGAAGGCGTTCTCGAACATGTACATGGTCATCGTCTGCGACTCGCGCAGGGGTCCGCCCCGGATCGGATTGGTGCCGGAGTGGAACAGCCGGGGCTCGGTGAAGAGCTGGAGGCCGCCGATGGTGGAGACGATCACCGCGAAGATGATCGTGGGCTTGAGCAGCGGCACGGTGATCGACCAGAACTGCCGGGTCCGGCTGGCCCCGTCGATCGCCGACGACTCGTACAGGTCCCGGGGGATGGCCTGCATGGCGGCCAGGAAGATCAGCGCGTTGTAGCCGGTCCACCGCCAGTCGACCATCGCGGAGATGGCCACCCAGGAGGCGAACCGGTTCGCCTTCCAGTCGATCGCGCCGACGCCGACCAGGTCGAGCAGCCAGTTGATCATGCCGAACTGCCGGCCGAACAGCACCCCGAAGACGATCGCCACGGCGGCGGTCGAGGTGACGTTCGGGACCAGCACCGCCATCCGCCAGGTGGTCCGGGCCCGGAGCCGCCGGTTGAGCAGGCTGGCCAGCCAGAGCGCGGCGAGCAGCTGCGGCACGGTGGAGATGACGAAGATGCCGAGGGTGTTGACCACCGAGTGCCAGAAGTCGGCGTCGGCCAGCAGCCGGGAGTAGTTCTCCGCCCCGACGAACGGGTGCTCGGCGCCGAGCAGGTCCCAGTCGTGCAGCGAGACCCAGAAGGTGTACGCCAGCGGGTACGCCCCGAACACGCCGAACAGCAGGAAGAACGGGGCGATGTAGAGGTAGGGGGAGTACTTCTCGTCGAGCCGGCTGAGCCGGAACGCCCTCCCTGGGCGGGCGGTGCGCCGGGCCGCCGGTGTCGCCGGCGGCCGGGCGTCGAGCTGGACGCTCATGGCCCGGTCACTCCTTTCCACGGCGCGGGCGGGGCCCCGGAGCCCCGCCCGCACGCCTGGGTAGGGCCTACTTGGCGGCGGCCTTCTTGGCGTTGTCCACCGCGTCGGTCCAGCCCTGTCCCGGGTTGCGCTGGCCGAGCTCGACCGTGCGGACGGCGTTCTCCACCTCGGTGCGCACGGCCTGGTTCTTCGGGCCCATGTAGACCGGCTTGAGGCTCTTGGCGCCGGCCGCGAAGATCTTGCCGACCGGGGCGTCGGAGAAGTACGCGCTCTTCGAGTCGGCCACCGCCGGGTCGTCCAGCGCCTGCGGGTTCGAGGGCAGCGGGCCCTTGGCCTTGAACGCCCCGATCTGGCCCTTGGCGCTGGTCAGGAACTTGGCCAGCTCGATCGCCTCGGCCTGGTGCTTGCTCTGCTTCGGCACGGCGAGGAACGACCCGCCCCAGTTGCCGCCGTTGCCGGGGACCTGGGCGATGTCCCACTTGCCCTTGGCGGCCGGCCCGGCGTTGCCCTCGATGACGCCGGTCATCCAGGCCGGGCAGGCGATGGTGGCGAACTTGGCCTGCTTGAACGCCGACACCCACTCCTCCGACCAGGAGCCGTACTTGCCGGACAGGCCCGAGTCGATGATGTCCATCGTGGTGTCCCAGGCCTGCTTGACGGCCGGGTTGCTGTCCACCACGAGGTTGTTGCCGGTGTCGTAGTAGTGGTAGCCCTGCGCGTTGCCGGCGGTCTGGAGCACGATCGTGTTGAAGATGTTGGTCGCCGCGTCGAGGAACGACGCCCCGGTGTTGGCGGCCTTGAACTTCTCGCCGGTGGCGACGTAGTCCTGCCAGGTGGGCCAGAGCTTGGACACCTCGTCCCGCCCGGTGGGCAGGCCGGCCTTGGCGAAGAGGTCCTTGCGGTAGCACATCGCCATGCCGCCGACGTCGGTGCCGAGACCGATGAGCTGCTTGCCGTCGGCGGTCAGCCCCTGGTTCCACTTCCAGTCCAGGAAGTTGCCCTTGAGATCGGCCGCGCCGTGGTCCAGCAGGTTGACGAAGTTCTGTGGGTTCGCCTTGTACTCGACCAGCAGGCCCTCCTCGATGGCGACCACGTCGCCGGCGCCCTTGCCGGCGGCGAGCCACTGGGTGAGCTTCGGCGAGTACTCGTCGAGGTTGCCGCCGGTGCCGCGCTCGACGATCTTCACGTCGGGGTGGGCGGCCATGTATTCCTGGTAGAGCTCCTCGTAGCCCATCTGGCCGAAGACGTCGACGGTCAGCGTGACCGGCCCGCCCTCGGCGGGCTCGTTCCCGCCGCAGCCGGCGGTGGTGAGCAGTGCGGTGGCCGCGACGAGGGCCATGGCCGCGAGGCGGCGGCGGGGGAAGACACCCATCTGTTCTCGGACCCCTCTCAGGTCGTGCGGGTGGTGGGACGGGTGGACCTGCCGGCAGGCGAGCCGCGAACCAGGGAACGGGGCGGCCTCGACCGGATATGAGAGAGCGCTCTCACAAGAGGGTGGTCTCTGTCGCACCGGATGTCAAGAGAGCGCTCTCAGCGCACCCCCGGCCCCACCCCGCCCGCGCCCACCCCGCCCCGCCCACCCGCCTCAAACACGGAAAGAGTGGCCTCCCGGGGCGGGAAGGCCACTCTTTCCGTGAAAGTGCGCGCCAGTAAAGGGGGGGGTGCCCGCGCGTCAGCCGGTGCGGAGGCCGTCGAGGAGTGCCCGGTCCCCGGCCACGCCGAGGGTGTCGAAGCTGACCCGGCCCATCAGGGCCAGCAGCAGGTCGCTGGCCGTCCCGGTGACCTCGGCCCGGGCGTGGTGCTCGTCGTGGTCGAGGATGGTGGCGGTGTCCAGCAGCGCGACGCCCCCGCCACGCAGCCGCAGGTACCAGTCCTGGCCGGCGTCGGACGCGGAGAGGTGCACGACCCCGTGCCACTGGCCGGTCGCCGTCCGCTTGCCGGCGGGCAGCCAGGTGTCCAGCACCTCGCTCACCCCATCGGCCGCGAGCTTGGCCTCGATCGGCTCGCCGGCGGCGATGGCGAGCTGGGCGTCCCACCGGTGCACCGCGGTCTCGTGGGCCATCCGGCGGGGCCAGAATCCCGCCTTCTTCGGCTGCGGTGCCCAGTTCCACGCGGGCGCCTCCGGGTCCAGCCCGTCGAAGGCCGTCATCAGCCGGTCGTACCCGTGCTGCCAGAACTGGAACGGCGTCATCCCGGCGGGCAGTTCGCCCGGCTCGGGGCGCTCCGGGCGGGCGGTGCCGCCGGAGGTGACGACGATGTGCACCCAGCGGTAGACGTCGCCGAGGTGCAGGGTCAGCTCGTTGATCGTCCAGCCCGGGCAGGAGAGCACGGGTGTCTCGGGAGGCGCTTCCGCGACGGCGGCGGCGAACGCGGGCCCCTCCGCCCGGAGCGCGCCGATCCAGAAGTCCTTCGTGCCGTGCAGTCTGCTCATCAGGATCCTCCCGGGCGACCGGGCCACCAGTGGGTGCCGCGGCTTCCCCTCAGCCTAGGGTGAAAGGCGTGTCAGACGTTAGTGCCCAGCCGGCCACCGAGACCCACGCCGCCGACCCGTCGTCGTTGGCGAGTTACACCACCCTGCGACTCGGTGGCGCGGCGGGGCGGGTCGAGACCGCTGCCAGCGCTGAGGAGATCGTACAAAAGGTGCAGCAGGCGCGCCTGCGGGACGATCAGGTGCTGATCCTCGCCGGGGGCAGCAACGTGGTGATCGGCGACGCCGGATTCCCCGGCACGGTCGTGCTGGTGCGCTCCCGGGGGCTGCGGGTCGTCGCCGAGGACGCCGACACCGTCACGGTACGAGTGGAGGCCGGCGAACCGTGGGACGACCTGGTCGCCGCGACCGTGGCCAACGGCTGGTCCGGGCTGGAGTGCCTGTCCGGCATCCCGGGGTCCGCCGGGGCCACCCCGATCCAGAACGTCGGCGCGTACGGCCAGGAGGTGGCCGAGACGATCACCGGCGTCCAGGTGTACGACCGCACCGACGACACCGTGGGCCGGGTCGAGGCGGCCGACTGCGGCTTCGCGTACCGGTCGAGCATCTTCAAGTACAGCGAGCGCTGGGTGGTGCTCTCGGTCGACTTCCGGCTCGCCCGGTCCCCGCTGTCCGGCCCGGTCCGCTACGCCGAACTGGCCCGGACGCTCGGCGTCGAGGTCGGCGACCGGGTGGCGCTGGCCGACGCGCGGGCGACCGTGCTGCGACTGCGGGCCGGCAAGGGCATGGTGCTCGACGCCGCTGACCCGGACACGTGGTCGGTGGGCTCGTTCTTCACCAACCCGGTGCTGGACCGGGAGGGCTACGAGCTGCTCCGCGAGCGCGCCGCCGACCTCGGTGAGCCGCCGCACTGGCCGGGGGCCGGCGGCACCGTCAAGGTCAGCGCGGCCTGGCTGATCGACCGCGCCGGCTTCGCCAAGGGCCACCCCGGCCCGGAGGGGGTGGCCATCTCCGGCAAGCACACCCTCGCCCTGACCAACCGCGCCGGCACCGCCAGCACGGCGGCCCTGATCGCCCTGGCCCGCGACATCCGCGACGGCGTCCACGCCCGCTTCACGGTGACCCTCCACCCCGAACCGGTCCTCATCAACTGCACCCTCTAACCCCACCCACCCACCCACCCACCCGCGATCATGGAGTCGTGGGGGTGCGCGAAGTTCGCAAAGCACCCCTTTCGCCCACCTCAAGTCCATGATCGACGGGTGGGGTGGGGCGTGGGGGCGTGGGGTGGGGTGTCAGGTGGGGGTGACGGTGGGCCAGGGGACGGTCAGTTCGCCGAGGCGCCAGCGGCGCGGGCGGTACTCGATCGGCCAGCCCGAGGCGCGGGTCGCCGCGATCGTGTGCAGCCAGCGCTGGCGGGGGCCGAAGGGGGCGTACGGGGCGGCGGCCCGCCAGGCGTCGTCCAGGTCGCGCAGCAGGGCGTGGATGCGTTCGCCCGGCACGTTGCGGTGGATCAGCGCCTTCGGCAGCCGCTCGGCCAGCTCGGCGGGGCTGCCCAGCGTGCTGAGCCTGGCGGCCAGGGTGAGCGTGCGGGGGCCGGCGGCGTCGACCAGCACCCAGCCGCCGAGCCGGCCCAGCTCGTCGCAGGTGCCCTCGACCAGCGCCCCGCCCGGGGCCAGCCGGTCGGTGACCGTCCGCCAGGCGTCGGCGATTTCCCCCTCGTCGTACTGCCGCAGCACGTTGAACGCCCGGACCAGGGCGGGCCGCAGCCCGGCCAGCTCGAACCCGCCCCGGGCGAAGGTGAGCCCCGGCGGGTCGGCGGCGGGTTGGGCGGCGGCGACGCGTACCGGATCGATCTCCAACCCGACCACCCGCACGTCGGCGCGGATCCCGGCGGCGAGCCGGGCGCGCAGCTCCACGGCGGTGACCGGGGTGGCGCCGTAGCCGAGGTCGACCACCAGCGGGTCCGGCGCCGCCCGGAGACGGTCGCCGCAGGTCTCGACGATCCAGTTGTCCACCCGGCGCAGCCGGTTGGGGTTCGTCGTGCCCCGGGTGACCACGCCCTGGGGTCGCATCAGCGCCGCCTCCGTCCGCGGGACCGGATCACTCCGGGTGGCTCACGGGTTCGCCCGGTGCACCTTGTGCTGGGCGGCCTGGGCCAGCGGGCGGACCACCAGCCGGTCGACGTTCACGTGCGGCGGGCGGGTCGCGCACCAGGCGATGCAGTCGGCGACGTCCTCGGCGACCAGCGGCTCGGCCACCCCCGCGTAGACCGCCGCCGCCTGCTCGGCGTCGCCGCCGAAGCGGACCAGCCCGAACTCGTCGGTCCGCACCATCCCCGGATCGATCTCGACGACCCGGACCGGCCGGCCGCACAGCTCCAGCCGCAGCGTGCCGGCGATCGCCGTCTGCGCGTGCTTCGCGGCGGCGTAGCCGCCGCCGCCCTCGTACACGACGAAGCCGGCGGTGGAGGAGACGACCACGATGGTGCCGGCGCCGGACGCCTCCAGCGCCGGCAGCAGCGCCTGGGTGACCCGCAGGGTGCCGAGCACGTTCACGTCGTACATCCACTGCCAGTCACCCACCGAGCCGGACTCCACCGGGTCCAGCCCGCGCGCGCCCCCGGCGTTGTTGACCAGCAGGGTGACCGGGCCGGGGGCCGCGGCGGCGGCCTCGGCCAGCCCGGCGACCGACTCCGCCGAGGTGACGTCGCACGCCACGGCGGTGGCCGCCCCGCCGGCCGCCTCGATCCCGGCGACCAGCTCGGCCAGCCGGTCGGTGCGCCGGGCGGCGGCGAGCACGTGGAACCCCTCGGTGGCCAGCCGGCGGGCGGTGGCCGCGCCGATCCCGCTGGACGCCCCGGTGACGATCGCGACGGAGGTCATCGGGCCATTCTCGCTCGGGCGGGCGGACCCCGTGTCGGCGGGCGGGCGCGCGGCGCCGATGAGGTCCGTCACGCCGGGGGGCCGCCGGGACGCATTTCCGATGCCCGATGGGGAAGATGACACGCGGCGCGCAGGTTGACCGAGAAGCGCCGGTCGTGCGGACGGCATCAACCGTGACAGAGGGAGCGGACGTGGCGGAGTTGCACACCGGTGTCGGTCGTCAGCGAGGTACCCGGCCGTGGTCCCGGCCCCGGCGGATCGCCACCGTGTCGGTGCACACCTCACCCCTGCACCAGCCCGGTACGGGCGACGCCGGCGGGATGAACGTGTACATCCTGGAGGTCGCCCGGCGGCTGGCCGAGGCCGGCGTCGAGGTGGAGATCTTCACCCGGGCCACCTCCGGCGACCTGCCGCCGGTGGTGGAGATGGCCCCCGGCGTGCACGTCCGGCACGTCACCGCCGGCCCCCTCGAAGGGCTGACCAAGGAGGAGCTGCCCGGCCAGCTCTGCGCGTTCACGGCCGGGGTGCTGCGGGCCGAGGCGGCCCGCCCGCCGGGCCACTACGACCTCATCCACTCCCACTACTGGCTCTCCGGGCAGGTCGGCTGGCTGGCCAAGGAGCGCTGGGGGGTGCCGCTGGTGCACACCGCGCACACCCTGGCCAAGGTGAAGAACGCCCAGCTCGCGGTGGGGGACCGGCCGGAGCCGAAGGCCCGGGTGATCGGCGAGGAGCAGGTGGTCGCCGAGGCGGACCGGCTGGTCGCCAACACCGAGGTCGAGGCCCGCGACCTGCTTCACCGGTACGCCGCCGACCCGGCCCGGGTCGCCGTGGTCGAGCCCGGCGTCGACCTGGACCGGTTCCGCCCCGCCGCCGGGGACCGGCGCGCCGCGACGCTCGCCGCCCGCCGTCGGCTGGGGCTGCCCGCCGAGGGGTACGTGGTGGCCTTCGTCGGTCGGATCCAGCCGTTGAAGGCCCCCGACGTGCTGATCCGTGCCGCCGCCGCGCTGCGTGAGCGCGACCCGCTGCTCGCCGACGAGCTGACCGTCGTGATCGTCGGCGGCCCCAGCGGCAGCGGGCTGGACCGGCCGACCGCGCTGATCGAACTGGCCGGCTCGCTCGGGATCGCCGACCGGGTGCGCTTCCTGCCGCCCTGCACGGGTGACGACCTGCCGGCCGTGTACCGGGCCGCCGACCTGGTCGCGGTGCCGTCGTACAACGAGTCGTTCGGGCTGGTCGCCCTGGAGGCCCAGGCGTGTGGCACGCCGGTGCTGGCCGCCGCCGTGGGCGGCCTGGTCACCGCCGTCCGGGACCAGGCCAGCGGGGTGCTGATCGACGGCCACGACCCGGTCGACTGGGCCCGTGCGCTGGCCCGCCTGCTGCCCGACCGGGTGCGCCGGGCCACCCTGGGCCGGGGCGCCGAGCGGCACGCCCGCGACTTCTCCTGGGACCGTACGGTCGCCCACCTGCTCAAGGTGTACGGCGAGACGATCGCCGAGCACCGCGGCCGGCTGGCCGCCCAGCTCGCCGGCGACCCCGCCCTCACCTGCTCCTGGTGAGGCCGGGGGCAGGGCGCCCCGGCCATGGTCCCCGGCGCCCCTCCCGCAGGCGGCGGCCGGCCGTGGGCCGGGCGGGGCGGCCGTAGAGTGGGGCGGATGAGCAGTGCGAAGAGCGAGGTCGCCGCCCTGATCGAGTCGGTGTGCGCCGAGCGGGAGCTGGCCGCCGAGTCCACCGGCGAGGCGTCGTACGCGGTCACCCTGCCCGGCACCCACAAGCTCAAGACGGTCTGCAACCTCGTCGTCGGCGAGCACGCGCTGCGGATCGAGGCGTTCGTGATGCGCCAGCCGGACGAGCGGCGCGAGGAGCTGTGGGCGTGGCTGTTGCAGCGCAACGCCCGGATGTACGGGGTGTCCTTCTCCATCGACGCGGCCGGCGACGTCTACCTGACCGGCCGGGTCAACCTCGGAGGGCTCGACGAGGCCGAGCTGGACCGGCTGCTCGGCGCGGTGCTGACCTACGCCGACGAGTCCTTCGACACGATGCTGGAGATCGGCTTCGGCGCCGCCATCCGGCGGGAGTGGGAGTGGCGGGTCAAGCGTGGCGAGTCGACCGCCAACCTGGCGGCGTTCGCGCACCTCTTCGAGCCGTCGTCGACGGCGCAGGTGCCGGCGGGAGGTTCGGAGCCGTCCTGACGGGTATGCCGCACCGCGCGGTGCGGCACTGGGACCGACCGTGCGCCGAGGACGGACTGTCGAGGAGCGTGAGCGTCGGATGGCTCAGCGGAACAGCTCAGGTCGCGGCGGGACTGCGACCATGACGAAACGGCAGGCAGGCAACCAGACCCCGGGCACCCCGGGGATCTCCGAGTCGGAGATCTCCCGGATGAGGGCCGACGACATCCGTGGCCAGTTGCGTCGCCGCGGCGTCTCCGGGATCTCCGCCCTGCGCAAGCCGGAACTGGTGAAGGCCCTGGCCCGGACGCTGCGCGCCGAGGGCCGCGGCGGCGCGGCGCGGGGCAGCGCCGGGCCGGCGGGCCGCGCCCGCGGCACGAAGGCCGTGGCCGGCGCGCGCAAGGCGACCGGGGGTACGCGCAAGGCGGCCCCGGCCAGGGCGAAGGCGGCTCCGGCGCGGGCGAAGGCCACGGGAGCCAGGGCGAAGGCGGCTCCGGCGCGGGCTAAGGCCACGGGGACCAGGGCGAAGGCGGCTCCGGCGCGGGCTAAGGCCACGGGGACCAGGGCGAAGGCGGCTCCGGCGCGGGCTAAGGCCACGGGAGCCAGGGCGAAGGCGGCTCCGGCGCGGGCCAGAGCGGCTCCCGCCCCGGCCCGGAAGGCGGCCCCGACGCGCGGGACGGCGGCGTCCGGCGCCCGGCGGGCGGCCCCCGCCGGTGCCCGGACGGCCGGCGCGAACCAGCGGCCGGCCGCCCCGGCGGCGGCCCGCCGGACGGGAACCAACCAGCGGCAGGCGCCGGCCCCGGCCGGCCGGGGCACCGCGAACCGGCCGCCGCAGGCCGCCCGGACCGGGCGTTCGACGTCCCGGTCGGCGCGGTCCTCGCAGCTCATCACGTCTCTCCAGGACCGGCCGGAGCGCCCCGGGCGCAGCCTGGTCACCACCGACCACGACGTGATCCAGCGCTGGGCGCGGGAGCGCGGCGCGCGGCCGGCCACGATCGCCGGGACCGAGCGGGAGGGCCGGGCGGGGGTGCTGACGTTCAACCTGCCGGGCTACCGGGAGAGCAGCCGGGTGCGCGAGATCACCTGGGACGAGTGGTTCCACACGTTCGATGTGCGCCGGCTGAACCTCATCTACCAGGAGCAGTTGCGCGACGGCCGGCAGAGCAACTTCTTCCGCACCGAGTCGCCCGATCGGGAGGACGCCTGAGGGTTTGCGGGAATGCCCGGCGGGTAGACCCTGTTGGCTCAAGGCGAGGCCGAGAGTGCGGGTCCCGGTTCCGGACGATGGTGCTGTGACCGGCGAGACAGCCGATCCGGGTTGAATCCGCAATCTGGGCGAACTAACTTTATTGCACCGCGCCACGCTCGGAAACGTTCGGGGGAGCGGCGGATCGATCAGATCCGTGCACGGGCGAGGCGCAGGGGAACGGATGGGTCACACCGTTGGGGGACGGTGCCATCCGTGGGAACCGGCGGCGCGAGCGGGCGACGCTTACGGGGGTGAGTGTCGCCCGCCGCCGCCGGGCACGATGCGAGCGCCCACCACGACCCAGGGTCGAGGTGGGCGCTTTGCGCGTTTCCGGCCCCGGCCACAGTCGGAGCACCGCCCACCGCCGGGTCAACCCGGGCCGCCGGCCCCGGCCCCGGCCCCAGCCGTGGTCCTGGCCAGGTGCTGTCCTTGCCCGTGCCGCAGGTCGGCGACGCGGCGTTCCCGGGGCGGGCCGGCCAGGAGGTGGCCCACGGCGGCCAGCAGACCCAGCGCGCCGACGATCAGCCAGTGCCGGTCGCCGAGGTACTGGAGGCTGAGTCCGCCCAGGGCCGGCGCGACGAACGACGCCGCAGGGAAGGTCAGGTAGAACACCGACTGGTAGCGGGCGCGCAGCTCGGGCGGGGCGAGGTCGGCGTTGATCTGCGCGTTCGGCGGGGCGGCGAGCATCGAGCCGACCGTCCAGACCACCGCGGCGGCCAGATACGCCGGCAGCGTCCCGGCGAAGGCCAGGGCGCCGAAGCCGAGGGCGAGCAGCGCGGTCGACATGGCGAGGACGACGTCCTTGCGGTGCCGGTCGATGAGCCGGGGCACGAAGAGCTGCCCGAGCACGATCAGGGCTCCGCCGAGCGCCACCACCGCCCCGTACGCCGACGGCGCCAGCCCGTCCGCGCGCATCGCCAGCGGCATGATCGTCGAGGTCTGCGTGGTGAGCACGGCCAGCACGAAGGTGAGCCCGACGAAGACCAGGAACGTCCGGTCGGTGAGCGCGGTGTGCAGCCCGGGCCGGCGCGGCCCCCGGGCGCCTCCCGTCCGGGCGGTCCGCTGTTCGCTCGCGAGCGGTGTGGACCGGGCGCGGGTGAGGGTCTCCGGGACCTTCCAGCCGATCACCACGGCGGCGGTCAGGGTGGCTGCCGCGTCGACCAGGAACAGCGCCAGGAAGCTCGCCTCGGCGAGCAGCCCGGCCAGCAGCGAGGCCACGGCCATACCCAGGTTGAACGCCCAGAACTGGAGGTTGAACGCGCGGGAGCGGCGGTGCTCCGGCACCACGTCGACGATCGCGGCGACGAAGGCCGGGCTGGGCATGGAGTGCGCCACCCCGACCAGGGCGGCCAGCGCGGCGATGGCGGCCAGGTGCCGGCTGAAGGCCAGCCCGACCATCAGCCCGGCGGTGGCCAGGTGAGCGGCGAGCAGGGTGGCCCGCCGTCCCCACCGGTCGGCCAGCACCCCGCCGAGCAGCACGCCGCCCGCCCCGCCGGCCCCGTACGCCCCGACCACCGTGCCGGCCAGGGCGGCGCTGGCCCCGCGCGCCTCCGTCAGGTAGAGCGGCAGGAAGAGCATGGCGAACGCGCCGGCCCGGTTGATCAGCAGGCCCGCCCAGAGGTACCAGAACGTGGCGGGGAGGCCGCCCGCGGTGTCGTGCCACCAGCGCCGCAGGGGTTGCACCCGACCTCCCGGTAAGGTTTGTTAACTCTTCCGGCGTAGACGGTAGGAAGCCGGGGCCCGGCGCGCCAGCGTGTCCCTGGTCACCGGGCCGGTGCGGCCCGGCGGTCCCGGTCGGGCTGCGGGGCGTACCCGTCGGTGGCGGGCCCGACCGGCTCGGCGGGCGCGGTGGCCGCGGCCTCGGCCGCCTGCGGCGCCGGGGGCCGGACGACGGTGGCCGGCTCGACCGGCGCGGCCGGCGGGCGCAGCGCGGCGGCCCGCCGCTCCCGGGCCGGGCCGGAGACCAGGTGGGCGACCGCCATCACCGCGCCGATCGCCGCGCAGCCCAGCCAGAGCGCGCCGTTGCCGGCCTGCTGCCGGACCAGGCCGCCGAGCAGCGGGGCGGTGGCCCCGGCGAGCTGCCAGGACAGCGAGAACACCCCCTGGTACCGGCCGCGCAGGTCGGCGGGGGAGAGTTCGGCGATCAGGGTGGAGTTGGACGGCGAGTTGAGCATCTCGCCGACGGTCCAGACCAGCACGGTCAGCGCGTAGAACCAGGCGACGTCCGCGAACGCGGTTAGCCCGAAGCCGGCCCCCATCACCAGGGCGGCGAGGGCGAGCACGTGCGAGCGGCTGCGCCCCCGGATCAGCCGGGGGACGAAGAGTTGCCCGGCCACGATCAGCACCCCGTTGAGCGCGATCACCGTGCCGTAGGTCGACGGGCTCAGACCGTCGTCGCCCATGGCGATCGGCAGCATCGAGATGTGCTGGAGGAAGACCAGCGCGCCGAGCAGGTTGAGCGCGACGAAGCCCAGGTACACCCGGTCGGTGAGGATGGTGCGCAGCGCGCCCCGGGGGCGGGCCGCCCCCGGGGCGGGTCCGACCGCGCCGGCCGGGACCCGGGTCTCCCGCACCTTGACGAAGATGACCACGGCGGTGGCCAGGGTGGTGGCCGCGTCGATCACGAACAGCAGCAGGTAGCTGGCCTCGGCGGCGAGCCCGGCGAGGATCGCGGCGCTGGCGAAGCCGAGGTTGATCGCCCAGTAGTTGAGCGAGAATGCGCGCAGCCGGTCCCGCTCCGGGACCACGTCGATCATCATGGCGCCGAACGCCGGCCGGGCCGCCTCGGCGAACAGGCCGAGCAGCAGCGCGCCGACGGCGACCGCCCAGAGTTCCCGGGCGAAGCCGAGGGTGAGCATCATGCTCGCCGCGCCGAGGTGGGCGGTGAGCAGCGTCGGCCGCCGGCCCCACCGGTCGGCGAGCGTCCCGCCCAGCGTGGTGCCGACCGCGCCGCCGACGCCCCAGAGGCTGAGCACCAGGCCGGCCGCGAGCTCGTCGAAGCCGCGCTCCTGGGTGAGGTAGATGGCCAGGAAGACCAGGACGAACGAGCCGAGCCGGTTGATCAGGGTGCCGGTCCACAGGTACCAGAAGGTCCTCGGCAGCCCGCCGGTGGTGTCCCGGAACCAACCCCGCATCGTCCGCACCCTCGCGCCCCCGCCTCGGTAATGACCGATCTAATTAAAGCGCCTTACAATCTAGTCCTGGCCGTGATCGCGGGTCATCAGCTTTTCCACGTGGTGGTCGTCACCACCGGTCCCCGCGTGTCCGCCCGGGGCGTGCGGCAGGATGATCGGCATGACTGCGAGCGAAGGGCCCACCATCGGGACGCTGGTCCTGCTGCGGCACGGCGAGAGCGACTGGAACGCGAAGAACCTCTTCACCGGCTGGGTCGACGTCGACCTGACCGCCAAGGGCGAGGCCGAGGCGCGGCGCGGCGGCGAGCTGCTGCGCGAGCACAGCCTGCTGCCGGACGTGGTGCACACCAGCGTGATGCGCCGGGCGACCCGCACCGCCGAGCTGGCGCTGAACGCCGCCGACCGGCACTGGATCGCGGTGCGCCGGTCATGGCGGCTCAACGAGCGCCACTACGGCGCGTTGCAGGGAAAGAACAAGAAGCAGACCCTGGACGAGTACGGCGAGGAGCAGTTCATGCTCTGGCGCCGGTCGTACGACACCCCGCCGCCGCCGATCGCCGACGATGACGAGTGGTCGCAGGTCGGCGACCCCCGGTACGCGCTGCTGCCGACCGAGCTGATGCCGCGCACCGAGTGCCTCAAGGACGTCGTCGAGCGCATGCTGCCGTACTGGTACGACTCGATCGTGCCGGACATCCTGGCCGGCCGGACGGTGCTGGTGGCCGCGCACGGCAACTCGCTGCGCGCCCTGGTCAAGCACCTCGACCAGATCGGTGACTCCGCGATCGCCAAGCTGAACATCCCGACCGGCATCCCGCTGCGCTACGACTTGGACCCGCAGCTTCGCCCGCTCACCCTGGGCGGGACGTACCTCGACCCGGCCGCCGCCAAGGCCGCCGCCGCCGCAGTCGCCAACCAGGGCCGCTGACGGCGTGCGGAGGGCCCCCGCCGACGCCTCGTGCGCGGCGGGGGCCCCTCCCGACCCGGCTCACTCGGCCGACGCGGCGGACTCCCCGGTGATCAGGTAGACGACGTGCTCGCCGGCGTTGACCACGTGGTCGGCGAACCGCTCGTAGAAGCGGCCCAGCAGGGTGGCGTCGATCGCCGTCTCCACCCCGTACGGCCAGTCGTCGCCGAGCAGCACCGCGAACAGGCTCTTGTGCAGGTCGTCCATCGCGTCGTCGTCGCGGTCCAGCTCGGCGGCGACGTCGGCGTCGGGCTTGGCCAGCACCATGCCGATCTTTTCGGCCATCCGGTCGGCGATCGACGCCATGTCGGTGAAGACCGGCCGCAGCTCCGCCGGGACCGCCGGGGACGGGTGCCGGCGCAGGGCGGTCTTCGCCACGTGGTCGGCCAGGTCGCCCATCCGCTCCAGGTCGGCGGCGACGTGCAGGGCGGTGATCATGGCCCGCAGGTCGGAGGCGACGGGCGCCTGGCGGGCGAGCAGGTCGCAGACCCGCTCCTCGACCTGGCGGTAGAGCTCGTCGATCTCGGCGTCCCGCTCGATCACGGTCTCGGCCGCCTGGCGGTCGGCGGTGAGCAGGGCGCGGGTGGCCTGGCGCATGGCGGCGCGGATGGCCTCCGCCATGTCCACCAGCAGCTGGCTGACGATCTGGAGGTCGGCCCGGAACTCGTCGCGCATCATCACGTCCTGTGGTCGGTGGTCGCCGGCCCGGTCGGTCGGGGCGTCGGCGCAGGGGCGGGCAGGTGCGCGCCCACCGTAGGCCGGGGGAGATGCCCGGAGGTGAACGCCGGTGAACGACGCGGGACCGAGGAGTGAACATTGCCGGAAGCGAGAGCGTTTCATCCCGTTTGTAGCGTTCTTCAGGTGAACAATGACCCTACGATCGCCGGGTGGAATGGGCGGTGACGGCGGCGGTGGTCGTGGCACTGGTGGCCGGGCTGGCCATCGGGGCGCTGCTGCCCCGGTTCGTGGAGGCGTGGCGTCGCCGCGGCCCGGCCGTCGGGAGCAGCGGGTTCGGCCGCCTGCTTGGGACCAGGGGGAGGCCCGTGATGGTCGACGTTCAGCAGACCGGCCTCTCCAGCCTCGGCCGCCGGACGGTGGACTCGCTGCGCGCCGGCGTCGTGGTGCTCGACCCCGACGACGTGCCGGTCCTGGTCAACCCGGCGGCCCGGGCGATGGGGCTGCTGCGCACCGGCGCCACCCCCGGCACGATCGCCGCCCACCCGCTGATCCGTACCCTGGCCGGGCAGGTGCGCCGCACGGGCGTGCGGCGCGAGATCGAGCTGGACCTGCCGCGTGGCCGCGACAACGCCGGCCCGGGCCCGCTCGGCGTGCACCTGCGGGCGATGGCGATCGGCGGCGGGCACGTGGCCGTCGAGGCCGCCGACGTCACCGAGTCGCACCGGCTGGCCCGCGTCCGCCGGGACTTCGTGGCCAACGTCAGCCACGAGCTGAAGACCCCGATCGGGGCCCTGCAACTGCTCGCCGAGGCGCTGCTGGACGCCACCGAGCCGGCCGGCGCGGCGGCCCTCGACCTCTCCGAGGACCTGGTCGCCGCGCGCCGGTTCGCCGAGCGCATCCAGCACGAGTCGACCCGGCTGGGCCGGCTGGTGCAGGAGCTGCTGGAGCTGACCCGGCTCCAGGGGGCCGAGCCGCAGCCCGCGCCCGAGCCGGTCGCGGTGGACTGGGTGGTCGCCGAGGTAATCGATCGCACCCGCACCAGCGCCGCCGCCCGCCGGGTCGAGGTGGCCACCGAGGGCGAGCGCGGGCTGACCGTGTACGGCAGCGACTCCCAGATCGCCACCGCCGTGGCCAACCTGGTGGAGAACGCCATCAACTACTCGGGCGAGGACACCGAGGTCCGGGTCACCACCCGGGGCGACGGCGAACACGTCGCGATCTCCGTGGCCGACCAGGGGATCGGGATCGCGCCGACCGACGTCGAGCGGATCTTCGAGCGCTTCTACCGCGCCGACCAGGCCCGGTCCCGGGCCACCGGCGGCACCGGGCTGGGCCTGGCCATCGTCAAACACATCGTCAGCAACCATGGCGGCCGGGTCGAGGTGTCGAGCACTCTTGGTGGTGGGTCGACGTTCACCCTCCGGCTGCCCGCCCGTCCGCCGGACGACCTCCTGCCGACACCGCCGTCCGGTGGGATCGAGGCCGGCCCGGCCGATCTCCGGCAGGTCCGACCGTAATGAAAGGAACCCCGTTGAGCCGCGTTCTGGTGGTCGAGGACGAGGAGTCGTTCTCCGACGCCCTGTCGTACATGCTCCGCAAGGAGGGCTTCGAGGTCTCGGTCGCGGACACCGGCCCGGCCGCCCTCACCGAGTTCGACCGGACCGGTGCCGACATCGTGCTGCTCGACCTGATGCTGCCCGAGATGTCCGGGACCGAGGTGTGCCGGCAGCTCCGCCAGCGCTCGCACGTGCCGATCATCATGGTCACGGCCCGGGACAGCGAGATCGACAAGGTGGTCGGCCTGGAGATCGGGGCCGACGACTACGTCACCAAGCCGTACTCGCCCCGAGAACTGGTCGCCCGGATCCGGGCGGTGCTGCGCCGGCAGAGCCCGGAGGTGGCCGAGTCGGGCGCGCCGACCCTGGCCGCCGGCCCGGTGCGGATGGACATCGAGCGGCACGTGGTGACCGTGGCCGGGAGCGCCGTCCAGCTTCCGCTCAAGGAGTTCGAGCTGCTGGAGCTGCTGCTGCGCAACGCCGGCCGGGTGTTGACCCGCGGGCAGCTCATCGACCGGGTCTGGGGGGCCGACTACGTCGGCGACACCAAGACCCTGGACGTGCACGTGAAGCGGCTGCGCTCGAAGATCGAGCCGGAGCCGTCCGCGCCGCGGTTCATCGTCACCGTCCGCGGCCTGGGCTACAAGTTCGAGCCGTGACCAGCCCGGGGGCCGCGCCCGGGGCCCCGCCGCCGGCGGAGACCGGTCAGCCGTTCCAGCAGTAGCGCCGCTCCGGCCGGCCGGCGACCCCGTAGCGCAGGCTCACCTCGGCCCGGCCGGTCTCCGTGAAGTGCTCCAGGTAGCGGCGGGCGCTGACCCGGGAGATCCCGATCCGGTCGGCGCACTCGGCGGCCGACAGCGTGCCGGAGTGCTCCCGCAGCGCGCGCCCGACCAGTTCGGCGGTCTCGGGGCTGAGGCCCCGGGGCAGCGCCGAGGTGGGGATGTGCGCGCCGGTGCGGGACAGCACCCGGTCGACGTCGGCCTGGTCGCTGACCACGGCGGCCCGCAGCGAGTTGCGCCGGGCGGCGTACTGCTCCAGCCGGGTCCGCAGCTCGTCGAACCGGAACGGCTTGAGCAGGTAGTTGACCGCGCCGTACCGGACGGCGCGGCGGACCGCCTCGGCCTCCCGGGCGGCGCTGATCACCAGTACGTCGCAGTCGTGCCCGGCGGCGCGCAGCCGGGTCACCACGTCCAGGCCGAACATGTCCGGCAGGTACAGGTCGAGCAGCACCAGGTCGGGGCGCAACTCGTCGACCGCGGCCACGGCCTGCTCGCCGGTGCTCGCGGTGCCGACGACCCGGAAGCCCTCGACGCGCTCGACGAACCCGCGGTGGATCCGGGCCACCATGAAGTCGTCGTCCACGACCAGCACGCCGATCATCGGACCCCCTCCGCGACACCGGTCACCGACATCCGGGCGGTGAACATGGCGCCCTCCTCGGTGTTCGTCACCGCGACCTCGCCGCCGCGACGCTTGCACACCAGCCGGGTGAGCGCCAGCCCGATCCCGCGTTCCCCGCCCCGCGCCGCCTTGGTGGTGAAGCCGTGGGTGAAGACCTCCTGGGCGAGTTCCGGCGCGACCCCCGGACCGCAGTCCCGGACGACGATCTCGACCGACGACGCGTCCCGGCGCAGCTCGACCTCCACCCAGGCCGGCCCGTCCGCGCCGCCCGCCCCGGCCGCGCCGCCCGCCACCGCCTCCACCGCGTTGTCGACCAGGTTGCCGAGCACGGTGGCGACGTCCACGGCCAGCTCCGGCTCCAACCGGTCCAGGCCGGTCCGTTCGGAGATCCGCAGCTCCACCCGGCGCTCGGCGGCCACCGCCGACTTCGCCATCAGCAGCGCGGCCACCGCGGTGTCGTGGATCCGGCTGGTGACCGTCAGGTCCAGCGACGCCCGGTGCCGGCTCAGCGCGTCGACGTACCGGACCACCTCGTCGTGCTCGCCGATCTGGATCAGGCCGGAGATGGTGTGCAGCTGGTTGGCGAACTCGTGGGTCTGCGCGCGGAGCAGCTCGGTACTGCTCCGGAACGACCCGATCTCCCGCTCCAGCCGGGCCAGCTCGGTACGGTCCCGCAGGGTGGTGACCGAGCCGAGCCGCCGGCCGTCCTTGTCCACCGTCATCCGGTTCATCACCAGCACCCGGCCGGCCCGGACCACCACCTCGTCGCGGGCCTCCGGGCCGCCCGTGCCGGCCAGCACGTCCCGCAGCCGGCCGGAGATCCGCAGGTCGGCCAGGCTGCGGCCGAGGCACTGCTCGGGCAGGTCCAGCAGCCGGCGGCCGACCTCGTTCACCAGCGTGACCCGCTGGTGCAGGTCCAGCGCGATCACCCCCTCGGCGATGCCGTGCAGCAGCGCCTCCCGGTGCTCGGCCAGCCCGGCGATCTCCCGGGGCTCCAGGCCCAGGGTCTGCCGCTTGATCCGCCGGGCCAGCAGCCACGACCCGGCCACCCCGAGCAGGCTGGCGATGCCGAGGTAGGTGAACAGGTACGACGACGCGCCGACCAGCCGCTGCGACCAGGTCGGCGACGCCTCCCCGATCACCACCACCCCGAGGTGGCGGCCGAGGTTCTCCTCCCCGGCGCCGAGCACCGGCACCTGGGCCACCAGCTCGCGGGACCCGCCGACCGCCAGCTCGCCCGACCAGCTCCGGCCCTGCGCCACCCGGGGGTCGCCGAGCACGATCGGGGTGCCCACCAGGGTGGGGTCGGTGGAGCTGACCACCCGGCCCCGGGCGTCCGCCACGGTCACCGAGGTCACCCCGGACTGGGTCCGCGCGTTCTGCACCAGCGGGGCGACCAGCTCCGCCGGGGCCGGGCGGTCGAGCCGGTCGCGCAGCAGCGGGTTGCCGGCGAGCTGTTCGCCGAGGGCGGCCACCCGGCGGCCCTCGACCCGGTTGAAGGTGGCCGCCGACTGGGCCAGCGACACGGCGGCCACGGCCACCAGCACGACGACGATGATCGCGAGCTGGAGGACCAGCAACTGCCCGGCCAGGGTACGGCGGGGAGTGACCACGACCACAAAGACCTCAATCTCCGCTGGTGACAGAAGCGAGACGGCGAGCCGGCCCGGAGGCCATCATCTTGCCGCCGGACTCCTTCGAAACGGAAGAGAAACATGATGGCAACTCGGAGAAACATGCTGGTCATGGGCGTCGCCGCCGCCACGGCGCTGGCGCTGGGCGCCTGCGGAGCCACCGCGGGGAAGGACGAGGGCGGCTCCGGCGGCGACGGGCCGGTCGCCGGCCTGCGGATCATGGTGCCGAACACCCCGGGCGGCGGGTACGACACCACCGCCCGCACCGCCGCCAAGGTGCTGGAGGACGCGAAGATCGCCACCGGGGTGCAGGTCTTCAACCTGCCCGGCGCGGGCGGCACCGTCGGCCTCCAGCGGACGGTGAACGAGAAGGGCAACGGCAAGCTCGCCATGCAGATGGGGCTGGGCGTGGTCGGTGCCTCGTACACCTCGAAGTCGTCGGCGACGCTCACCCAGACCACCCCGCTGGCCAAGCTGATCGAGGAGGCCGGCGCGATCGTGGTGCCGAAGGGCTCCCCGTACCGGACGATCGGCGACCTGGTCGCGGCCTGGAAGGCCAACCCGAAGGGCCTCGCCGTCGGTGGCGGCTCGTCGCCCGGCGGCCCGGACCACCTGCTGCCCATGCAGCTCGCGAAGACCGTCGGCATCGACCCCCGCCAGGTCAACTTCGTCTCGTACGACGGCGGCGGCGAACTGCTGCCGGCCCTGCTCGGCGGCAAGGTGGCCTTCGGCGCCAGCGGCTTCGGGGAGTTCCTCGACCAGGTCGAGGCCGGCCAGCTCCGGGTCCTCGCGGTCACCAGCGAGGCGCCGATCGAGGCGCTCAGGGACACCCCGACGCTGAAGTCGTCCGGGATCGACCTGGTGTTCACCAACTGGCGGGGCATCGTCGCGCCGCCGGGGATCAGCGACGCCGACAAGCAGGTGTGGATCGACGCGCTGACGAAGATGCACGAGTCCGAGCAGTGGAAGGCCGAGCTGGCCAAGCGCGGCTGGACCGACGCCTTCGTCACCGGCGACGCGTTCGCCACCTTCCTCACCGAGCAGGACAAGTCGGTGGCCGACCTGCTCAAGCAGCTCGGGCTGGCGTGACCGGCATGACGACCCGACCGGACCGGGGCGGCGACCCGCCGCCCCGCTCGGCCGCCGTACGGTCGGTGCCGGAGCAGCCGGCGGCCCCGGCGGCGGAGGGCACGCCGGCCGGCCCGGCGGCGGGCTCGGACGCCCCGGCGGGCTCGGACGCCGGCCCGGACCACGCCGGCGCCGCGGCGACCCCGGCGGCGCGCCGCGGCGACCGGGCCCAGTACGGGGTCTGCGCGTTCCTCGCGGTGGTCGGCGGCCTGGTCATCGCGGACGCACTGCGCACCGGGCACGCGATCAGCACCGCCGACCCGATCGGCCCGAAGCCGGTGCCGCTCCTGCTCGGCGCGCTGCTACTGGTCGTCGCCGCGATCTACGCGGTGGACGTCGCCCGGGGCGGTCGTGGCGAGCCGGAGGCCGGCGAGGACGTCGACCTGACCACCCCGGTCGACTGGCGGACCGTGCTGTTGCTGATCGGCGCCTTCCTGGTCAACGCGGTGCTGATCGACCGGCTCGGCTGGGTGATCAGCGGGACGCTGCTGTTCTGGGGTTCGGCGTTCGCGCTGGGCAACCGGCACCACGTGCGCAACCTGCTGATCGCCGTCGCGTTGTCGCTGGTCACCTTCTACACCTTCGCCATCGGGCTCGGCGTCAGCCTGCCCGCCGGCGTGCTGCAAGGGATCCTGTGATGGACAACCTGGGCAATCTGCTAGACGGGTTCGCCAACGTGCTGACCCCGACGAACCTGCTGATCGCGCTGCTCGGCGTGACCATCGGCACCGCCGTCGGCGTGCTGCCGGGCATCGGCCCGGCGATGACGGTGGCGCTGCTGCTCCCGGTCACCTACGGGATGGAGCCCACCCAGGCCTTCATCATGTTCGCCGGCATCTTCTACGGCGGCATGTACGGCGGTTCCACGACCTCGATCCTGCTCAACACCCCCGGCGAGTCGTCGTCGGTGGTGACCGCGATCGAGGGCAACAAGATGGCCAAGGCGGGCCGGGCCGCGCAGGCCCTGGCGACTGCCGCGATCGGCTCGTTCGTCGCCGGCACCATCGCCACCCTGCTGCTGGTGGTGGTCACCCCGCCGGTGGTGTCGTTCGCGATCAGCCTCGGCGCGCCGGACTACCTCGCGCTGATGCTGTTGTCGTTCGTGGCGGTGACCGCGGTGCTCGGCGCGTCCCGGGTGCGCGGCTTCGCCTCCCTGCTGCTCGGCCTGGTCATCGGCACGGTGGGCATCGACGCGGTGAGCGGCCAGCAGCGGCTCACCCTGGGCATCCCGCAGCTCGCCGACGGCATCGACGTGGTCGTGGTGGCGGTCGGCATCTTCGCCGTCGGCGAGGCGCTCTGGATCGCCGCGCACCTGCGCCGCCGGGCCGCCGAGGTGATCCCGGTGGGCCGGCCGTGGATGGGCAGGCAGGACTGGAAGCGGTCCTGGAAGCCGTGGCTGCGCGGCACCGCGTACGGGTTCCCGTTCGGCGCGCTGCCGGCGGGCGGGGCGGAGATCCCGACCTTCCTGTCGTACGCGACGGAGAAGAAGCTCACCAGGCACCCGGAGGAGTTCGGCCGGGGCGCGATCGAGGGCGTCGCCGGCCCCGAGGCGGCCAACAACGCCTCCGCCGCCGGCACGCTGGTGCCGATGCTGGCCATCGGCCTGCCCACCAACGCCACCGCCGCGGTGATGCTGGCCGCCTTCCAGCAGTACGGCATCCAGCCCGGCCCGCTGCTGTTCGAGCGGGAGTCCGGCCTGGTCTGGACGCTGATCGCCAGCCTCTTCGTCGGCAACCTGCTGCTGCTCGTGCTGAACCTGCCGCTCGCCCCCGCCTGGGCGCGGCTGCTGCGGGTGCCGCGCCCGTACCTCTACGCCGGCATCCTCTTCTTCGCCTCGATGGGCGCGTACGCGGTCAACGCCTCGCCGTTCGACCTGTTCCTGCTGCTGACCCTCGGCCTGCTCGGGTTCGGCATGCGGCGGTTCGGGCTGCCGATCCTGCCGCTGATCGTCGGGGTGATCCTCGGCCCCCGCGCGGAGCTTCAGGGCCGGCGGGCGCTGCAACTCTCCGGCGGCGAGCTGTCCGGGCTGCTCGGCGGCTGGGTGTCCGGGCTGATCTACGCCGCGATCGCCGTGGCGCTGCTCTGGCCGCTGCTCGGCCGGTACGTCGTACGGCCCCTGCGTGAAAGGTTGGTGACCGGATGACCGTGCTGGTGGGGTACGTGCCCTCGCCGCTGGGCGAGGCGGCCCTGCGGGCCGCCGTGGAGCAGGCCCGGTTCCGCGACGAGCCGGTGCTGGTGGTGAACACCTCGCGCGGCGACGCCTACGTGGACCCGCGGTTCGCCCACGAGCCCGACCTGGACCGGGTGGTCCGCGAGCTGACCGCCGCCGGGGTGCCGCACGCGGTCCGGCAGCTGGTGCGCGGCCGGGACGCCGCCGAGGAGATCGTGGACATCATCGAGGCGGAGGACGTGTCGCTGGTGGTGATCGGCATCCGGCACCGCACCCCGGTCGGTAAGCTGATCATGGGATCCACGGCGCAGGAGATCCTGCTCCGGGTGCCCTGCCCCGTGCTCGCGGTGAAGGCCGGCTGAGTGGGACGGCCGCGTCGCCGGGGACTCCCCCGCTGAGGGGATCCCGTGCGCACCCAGGCGGGCCTGCTGCTCGCGCACACCGTCGTCGTGCAGGCGGTGACGTTCATGCTCCGGCCGGCGTCCGCGTACCGGGCGCTGGAACTCGACGTGCCGCCGGCCTGGCTGGGCGTGCTCGGGGCCAGCTTCGCCGTCGTGCCGCTGGTGCTGGCGGTGCCCGCCGGCCACGCCGTCGACCGGTTCGGGGAACGGCGGATCGTGCTGGTCGGCTCGGGCCTGCTCACCACCGCCGGCCTCGGCTTCGTGCTGCTCGCCGACACGGTCGCCGGGCTGGTGCTGGCCAGCATGGTTCTCGGCACCGGGCACCTCTGCGCCGTGGTGGGGCAGCAGGCCCTGGTCGCCAACCGCACCCCGGCGGACCGGTACGACGCCGCGTTCGGCTACTACACCTTCGCCGCCTCGCTCGGTCAGGCGGTCGGGCCCGGCCTGATCGTGGTCTTCGGCGGGGGACGGCCCATCCCCGACACCGGGGCCATCTTCCTCGGCGCGACCGCGCTGGCCGGGCCGCTGCTGGTCACCGCCGGGTTCCTCCGCCCGTCGGGGCACCACCGTCGCGCGGCCGGGCCGGGCGCCGGCGGGATGCCCGACCTGCTCCGCCAGCCGGGCCTGGTCCGCGCCCTGACGGTGAGCTGCGTCGTCCTGGCGGCGGTCGACATCACGCTGGTCTACCTGCCCGCCCTCGGCGCCGAGCGGGGCATCGCGGCCGGCTCGATCGGCGTGCTGCTCGGGCTGCGGGCGGTCGCCTCGATGGCCTCCCGGCTGCTGCTCGGCCGGCTGGTGGCCGCCGTCGGCCGGCGCCGGTTGCTGATCGGCACCGTCGCCCTCGCCGCGGGTGGCCTGGCGCTGCTGCTGCCGCCGCTGCCGTTCTGGGCGCTGGCGGTGGTGGTCACCGTCTCCGGGCTGGGGTTGGGTGCCGGACAGCCGCTGACCATGTCCTTCCTCGCCGAGTCCGCGCCGCCCGGCCTGCGCGGCCGGGCGATGTCGCTGCGGCTGACCGGCAACCGGCTCGGCCAGGTGCTGATTCCCAGCGTCGCCGGTGCGCTGGCGGCCGGGGCCGGGGCGGCCGGCGTGCTCGCCTGCACCGCGGCCGGCCTGGCCGGCGCGGCGGTCGCCGCCACCGGCCTGCACCGTCCACCCCCCACCGATCCGGTCGGCGGGTGAGCGCACCGTCCGATTCCCGTACGAGAGAAGGAAGAACCATGTCGACCCCTGCCACCGCCGACCTCTACGACCGGCACGGCGACGCGCTCGGCTCCTGCGACACCCAGCTCCGCCAGTACGGCGCGCTGCCCGCCTTCCACGGGCCGGCGGTCACCGTGCGCTGCTTCCAGGACAACGCCCTGATCAAGTCGGTGCTCGCCGAGCCGGGGGACGGCCGGGTGCTGGTGGTGGACGGCGGCGGGAGCCTGCACACCGCCCTGATGGGCGACCTCATCGCCGGGACGGCGGCGGGCAACGGCTGGGCGGGGGGGGTCATCAACGGAGCGGTCCGCGACGTGGCCGCCCTGGCGGCCCTGCCGATCGGGATCAAGGCGCTCGGCACCAACCCCCGCAAGAGCACCAAGACGGGGGCCGGCGAGCGGGACGTGCCGGTCTCGTTCGGCAACTGCACGTTCGCGCCGGGCGACGAGGTGCACAGCGACGACGACGGCGTCGTGGTGCTGCCGGTGAGCGGGCGGGAGTAGGCCCCCCGCCGGGCAGGTCGGGTGACGGGACGCGGCCTGCCCGGTCGGGGCAGGCCGCTCAGGCGCTGGCCGGGTGCGGGGCGACCTGGCCCTGGCGGAGCCGGGCCGTGCACAGCTCGGCGAGCTTCGCGTACGCGGGCATGCCGATCAGCGCGGTCAGCTCCGGCCCGTACGAGACGTACATCGGCTCGGTGCCGACGTGCGCGTCCGTCGACGAGGTGCACCACCAGTCCAGGTCGTGCCCGCCCGCGCCCCAGCCCCGCCGGTCGAACTCGGTCAGGGTGGAGATCAGCACCTTGGTGTTGTCCGGGCGCTTGTGCCACTCCTGGTCCCGGCGGATCGGGAGCTGCCAGCAGACGTCCGGCTTGTACTCCAGCGGATGCACCCCGTCGCGCAGCGCCTGGGCGTGCAGCGCACAGCCGCCGCCGGCCGGGAAGTCGGCGTCGTTGAGGAACACGCACGGGGCGTCGACGTCGCGGGTGGCGGTGCGTCGGGCCGGGTTCTTGCCGTCGATGGTGTCGTCGGAGGTCCAGTTCTTGAACCCCCGCCGGAAGTGCTGCCAGGTCTCCGGGGTGAGCCGCTTGACCGCCGCGCGGACCCGCTTCTCGTCGTCGGAGTCGGTGAAGAACGCGCCGTGCGAGCAGCAGCCGTCGGCGGCCCGGCCGGCGACGATGCCGTGGCAGCCCCTGCCGAACACGCACGTCCAGCGGGACAGCAGCCAGGTCAGGTCGGCGCGGACCACGTGCGTGGCGTCGGCCGGGTCGACGAACTCGATCCACTCCCGGGGGAAGTCCAGCCCGACCTCCCGGCTGCGCGGGTCGCCGGGGTCGCCGACCAGGACCTGGATCTCGATCTGGCTCGTCACTCGGCCCAGCGTACGCCCGGTCGCCCCGTCCCACCGGCGGGCCGCCGATCCGACCAGGCCCTAGTGTCTTCACCATGCGACTGGGAGTCCTCGACGTCGGGTCCAACACCGTGCACCTGCTGGTGGTCGACGCCCACCACGGCGCCCACCCCTGGCCCGCACACTCCGAGAAGGTGGTGCTCCGACTCGCCGAGCAGATCGGCCCCGACGGCGCGCTCACCGAGGCGGGGGCGGACGACCTGGTCAAGGCGGTGGGCATGGCCCGGGCCGCCGCCGCCGGGCTGGAGGCCGCCGACCTGATCGCGTTCGCCACCTCGGCCGTGCGCGAGGCCACCAACGCGCAGGAGGTGCTGGCCCGGGTGCGCGACGAGACCGGCGTACGGCTGGAGGTGCTCTCCGGCGCGGACGAGGCGCGGATGACGTTCCTCGCGGTGCGGCGGTGGTTCGGCTGGTCGGCCGGGCGGCTGCTGGCGCTGGACATCGGCGGCGGTTCGCTGGAGGTCGCCGCCGGCATCGACGAGGACCCGGACGTCGCGGTGTCCCTCCCGCTCGGCGCGGGCCGGTTGACCCGCGACCGGCTCCGGATCGGCCCCGACAGCGCGGCCCCGCCGTCCGCCGAGGCGGTGGAGGAGCTCCGGGAGTACGTCGACAGCCTGCTCGACCCGGTGGCGGAGAAGATGACCGAGGTGGGCTGGGAACGTCCGGTGGGCACCTCGAAGACGTTCCGCACGCTGGCCCGGCTGGCCGGGGCGGCCCCGTCCGGGGCCGGGCTGTGGGCCCGGCGCAGCCTGACCAGGGACGGCCTGCGGCAGGTGCTCGGCTTCGTCCGGCACATCCCGCCGCGGCACCTGTCCGAGCTGGAGGGGGTGAGCGTCGGGCGGGCGCACCAGCTACTGGCCGGGGCGGTGGTGGCCGAGGCGGTGATGCGCCGGCTCGACGTGCGGTCGCTGGACATCTGCCCGTGGGCGCTGCGCGAGGGGGTCATCCTGCGCCGGCTGGATCAGCTCACGCCGATGTGAGCAACCCTGACGTTACGGGGCGATTTGCGACCGCTCGTCACGATGCCGCAGCGGGGCAGGGCTACCCTGGCTGGTGTGACTACCCGCGTGCCGGTGCTCCTGTCCACTTCCTCGGTCTTCCCTGAGCGGACCGCGGCGGCGTTCCAACTGGCTGCGGCGCTCGGCTACGACGGCGTCGAGGTGATGGTCTGGACCGACGCCGTGAGCCAGGACGCCGGGGCGCTGCGCGGCCTGGCCGAGCACTACGGGGTGCCGGTGCTCTCCGTCCACGCGCCGTGCCTGCTGGTCACCCAGCGGGTGTGGAGCCCCGACCCGTGGGAGCGGCTGCGCCGGGCCGCCGAGCTGGCCGAGACGCTGGAGGCACCGACCGTCGTGGTGCACCCGCCCTTCACCTGGCAGCGGGACTACGCCCGGAACTTCGCCGACGGGCTGGCGACGGTCGCCGACCAGTTCGACGGCCTGCGCCTGGCGGTGGAGAACATGTACCCGGTGCGGATGGCCGGCCGGCAGTTCGTCCCGTACGTGCCGGGCTGGGACCCGACCGAGACCGGCTACCCGTCGTACACGCTCGACCTGTCGCACTGCGCCGCATCGCACACCGACTCGCTGGAGATGGCCGACCGGATGGGCGCCGCCCTGGCCCACGTACACCTCGGCGACGGCACCGGCGAGGGGCGCGACGAGCACCTGGTCCCGGGGCGCGGCACCCAGCCCTGCGCCGAGCTGCTCCGCTCCCTGGCGGGGCGGGGCTTCACCGGCTCGGTCGCCGTGGAGGTCACCACCCGGGGCGCGAGGAGCCGAGCGGTCCGCGAGGCGGACCTGCGGGAGGCCCTGGAGTTCGCCCGTGCCCACCTCACCGCCCCGTCCCCGGTCGACGCCTGACCCGCCCCGGCGCGGTCGGCTCCCGCCCGGAGTCGCCGACGGTCCGGCGGGCCGGTCAGCTCACCGGGGTGAGGGACTCACCGGCCGGCGCGGTGACCTGCTCGCCGATCGCCGCCCGCTTGCGGGCCCGGTGCGCGGCCACGTGCGAACGGGTCGCGCAGCGCTCCGAGCAGAACCGCCGGCAGCAGTTCGACGAGGTGTCCAGGTAGACGTTGCCGCAGCGCTCGTCGGCGCAGACCCCGAACCGGGCGCTGCCGTACTCGCAGAGCCAGACCGACAGCCCCCACACGGCGCCGGCCAGGTACTCCGCGCTCACCGACGCGCCCCGGCTGGTCACGTGCATGTGCCAGTCGCTGGAGTCGTGGCCGGAGATGCGCGGCTGCACCGGGTACGCCTCAAGCAGCGTGTTCAGCTCGGCCACCGCCTGGGCGTCCCGCCCGGAGGTGCCGTACTCGAAGACGTCGCGCAGGCGCTTCTGCGCCCGCCGGAAGATCGCGAGGTCCCGCTCCGCGACCTCGTCGCGCATCCACGCGTTGTCGTCGGGGAAGATGGCCCGCAGGTCGTCGAGGTCGTCCAGCCGGGCGTTGACGAGGTCAACCCCGGTCCGGGCGTACGCGTCGAAGTTCACGCCTTCAACCGTAGACGACTCAGGGGAGTCGCGGTGTGTCGATGTAGTGCGGCAGGAACCGGGCGTAGCCGTCGGTGATCAGACTCCGGCTCTCCCGCACCCCCGCGCCGGCCGGCTGCCCGTCGACGATCCAGCTGCCCAGCACCACGTGGTTGCCGTCGAAATCCGGCAGGGCCCGGAACTCCTGGTAGCAGAAGCCCTCGTCGCCGTAGATGCCCGGATTGGTGATCTCCTCGCCACCGGTGACGATCCGCACCGAGCCGCCCTCGCGGCCGAGCAGCGGCTTGGCGACGTACTCGGTCATCCCGCGCGGCGAGTCCAGGTACGCCGGCAGCAGGTACTCGTGGCCGGGGTACAGCTCCCACAGCACGGCGAGCAGCGCCTTGTTGGACAGCAGCAGCTTCCACGCCGGCTCGATCCAGGTGGTCGGGGTGCCCGGGTCCAGCGCCAGCGGGCCGTACGGCTCGGCGAGCATCCACTCCCAGGGGTAGAGCTTGAAGCAGGTGGTGACCGGCCGGTCGGCGGCGTCGACGAAGCGCCGGCCGTCCCAGCCGACGTCCTGGATCGGCAGCAGCTCCGCCGTGAGCCCGGCCTGCCGGGCCGTCTCGGCCAGGTACCCGGCGGTGATCTGGTCCTCGCCGGATTCCTCCTCGTTCGACCAGGCCACGTGCACCTGCTTGTCGTGCAGGTCGGCGCCGAACCTCGCCCAGGCGGCGACGAGCCGCTCGTGCAGGCTGTTCCACTGGTCCGCCTCGGGGCGGGTCTGCTCCAGCCAGTACCACTGGACGATGCTCGCCTCGACCAGCGAGGTGGGGGTGTCGGCGTTGTACTCCAGCAGCTTCGGCGGCCAGGTGCCGTCGTACCAGAGGTCGAAGCGGCCGTAGAGGCTGGGCGGCGCCTCGCGCAGCGACCGGGCCACCGCCTCGGCCGCCCAGGCGGGGATGCCCAGCTCGGCGTACCGGTTGCCGGCCACGATGTGCTCGGCGGCGGCGACGGACATCCGGTGCAGCTCCGCGGTCGCCTCCTCCAGCCGGAGCACCTCCTCCAGGCCGAAGGCGTACGCCGCGGTCTCGTCCCAGTACGACATGATCCCGCCGTCGGGCAGCTCGGTGTCGATGTACACCAGGCCCTGCGAGCGGACGGTGGCGTCCCAGTCCGGGCGGGGGGTGACCGCCTCGCGCCGCACGTCAGCCCCCGCAGGAGGCGAGGTGGGTGCCGAAGCCGCCGCGTTCGGGCACGGCGGCGGCGACCGGCCGCGGCTCGGCGCGGGTGGCGTCGGCGGCGGTGGTGGGCACGTGCATCGCCAGCGCCACGGTCGTCCCGCCGCCGGCCGGCCCGAGCGCGCAGTCGTCGTCATCGTCGTCGGAGGACATGTTGCAGCCGGAGAGGGTGAGCGCGAGGGCTGTCAGCGCGCCGAGCTGCACGGTGGCCGACCGGAGCCGGCGTCGGGGGCGTTCTTCCACGTGGATCGTTGTAGCTGATCCGCGCCACGTCGGCAGCCCCGGGGCGGGGGCGACGTACGATGCCCGCCCCCCGGCGCGGGGGTGACCCCGGGCGTTACCCTCGGCACATGCTCCGTTCCGTCATTCTTGCCGCCTCCCGGTCATCCCAGGTCGAGCGGCTCGTCGCGACGGCCCCGTTCACCCGGGACGTCGTCCGCCGGTTCGTCGCCGGCGCCGGCACCGACGACGCGTTGCGCGCGACCCGCGAACTCGTCGCGGACGGCCTCGCGGTCACCCTCGACAACCTCGGCGAGGACACCGTCACCCCCGACCAGGCCACCGCCACCCGGGACGAGTACCTGAGGCTGCTCAGGCTGCTCTCCGAGGCCGGGCTCACCCCGGCGGCCGAGGTCAGCGTGAAGCTCTCGGCGCTCGGCCAGATGTTCGACGAGCAGCTCGCGTACGACAACGTCCGGGCGATCTGCGCGGTGGCCCACGAGGCGGGCACCACGGTCACCCTGGACATGGAGGACCACACCACCACCGACTCGACGCTGGACGTGCTCGGCAAGCTGCGCAAGGACTTCCCGTCGACCGGGGCGGTGCTCCAGGCGTACCTGCGGCGGACCGAGTCGGACTGCCGGGAGCTGGCCTCGACCGGGTCCCGGGTGCGGCTGTGCAAGGGGGCGTACAAGGAGCCGGAGTCGGTGGCGTACCAGTCCGCCCGCGAGGTGGACAAGTCGTACGTGCGGTGCCTGAACATCCTGATGTCCGGCGACGGGTACCCGATGCTGGCCACCCACGACCCGCGTCTGATCGCCATCGGCGAGGACCGGGCCCGCTGGTTCGACCGGGGGCCTGACCGCTTCGAGTTCCAGATGCTCTACGGCATCCGGCCGGACGAGCAGGCCCGGCTGGTCGGCGAGGGCTACCGGGTCCGCACCTACCTGCCGTACGGCACCGACTGGTACGGCTACCTGATGCGCCGGCTCGCCGAGCGCCCCGCCAACCTGGCCTTCTTCGGCCGGGCCCTCGTCTCGAAGAAGTAGCCGGCCCGGTGCTCGTGCTGATGGGCACGGGGACCCGGCGGCGGGGCCGGCCGGCCGTGGCGGCGCTCGCCCGAACGGTCCGCAGGTCGTAACCTTCGCCGGGTGACCGACGGGTTGGACGGGTGGAACGAACCGCGGCGACACCGGCTCTGGCCGCTTCGGGTCGTCCTCGGCGTGGTCCTGACGATGCTCACCTGCGGCCTCCCGACCGTGCTGCTGATCGGCGTCCTGCACGAGGTCGCCGGCCGGCCCACGGTCGGCCGGCTCGGGCCCGCCGACGCGGCCGACCCCGCCACCCGGGCGGCGCGCCAGCTCGGCGAGCGGATCGCGGGGCAGCTCGACCGCCAGGCCGCCGCCCTGCTCGGCGGCGACCGGGCCGGGTTCCTCGCCGTCGCCGAGCCGGCCGCCCACCCCGCCCTCACCCGCCGGTACGCCGCCCTGCGGGCGCTGCGGGTCACCGTCTGGCGGCCCGAGCCGACCGGCCTGCCGGCCACCGTCCCCAGCCGGCCCGACGAGTGGCGGATCGTCGTCCGCTTCCAGTACTGCCTCGTGGTTCCCGGCTGCCGGCCGAGCCCGGTGCTGATCGGCACCCGGTGGCGGGACTCCGGCGGCGAGGTCCGGCTGGTCGCCATGGAGGAGTCCCGGTCCGCCGAGACCGGCACCCGGCCGTGGGAAATCAGCGAGCTGGTGGTCGCGGTCGGTCCGCGTACCGTCGTGGCCACCACCCCGGCGCTGCGCGGGAAGCTGCCCGGCCTGCTCCGCCAGGCCGAGGCGGCGGCCCGGGTCGCCGACGGGTACGCGGTCGCCGGCGCGCCGCCCGACCGGTACCGGGTCTTCTACGCCAGCCGCGCCGAGTGGCTGAGCTGGTACGGCGGCGGCCGGCCGAAGTGGACCGGCGGGTACGCCGTCACCGTCGGGGGCGGCCACCACGAGGTGGTGCTCAACGCCGACGGTCTCTCCGCCGCCGGCGCCGACGACCTGCTCCGGCACGAGCTGACCCACGCCGCGTCCCTGCCCGAGCGCGGGTACCCGGGCACGTCCACCTGGTGGCTGGTCGAGGGGATCGCCGAGTACGCGGGCGCCAGCGGCCAGCCGGTCGGCCGGTACGAGGGGCTGGCCGAGGTGCGTGAGCTGCTCGCCCCGGGCGGTGGCTGGAACGGCCGGCTGGACGCCCTGACGCCGGCCGACGACGCCCCCGCCCGGCGGGTCGGCGGCAGCTACGGCGTCGGGTACCTGGCCGTGCGCCACCTCGTCGACCGGTTCGGCGAGCAGCGGCTCCTCGCGTTCTTCAGGTCGGTGGTGCACGACCGGCGGTCGCCGGACGAGGCGTCCGAGCAGGCGTTCGGCGAGCCCTGGTCGGCGCTGCACGACGAGTGCGTCGGCTCCGCCCGGGCGGCGGCGGGCTGAGCCGACGACGGGTCCCGGGGCGGTCGGCGACGGCGGCCCGGCTCATGATCGACCGCTGTCCGGTCCCGACGGGGGACCTGAGACACTGTTCCCCGCTCCCAGCGCGGAGCCCCGGTCCGCGTCCGGAAGCGGATCGGGGCACCCGTCCGGTGGCTCCGGTGGCGCCGCCGGAGCCACCGGGCGCCTCCGCGCACCGTCACCGGGAACGGGGTGGTCGGCGGGGCGGGACGGCGGTCGCGTACGGGCGGAAAACGCCGGATGACCGGCCGGGAACGCCATCCGTCCATGATCAGTTACGGGAAGGGATCGCGCCGGTCACAGCCGTCCCGCTACCGTACTGGTAACACGCGCGTAGCCCGTCCTGGCGGGAGCATCCCGTCCGGCGGCACGCGCCGGGCATGGGATGGGTCGGTGAGCCATGGCCGGGTCGCAGTCCGACGGTCGGCTGTCGGAGGTCAAGTTCCTCACCGTCGCCGAGGTGGCGTCGGTGATGCGGGTGTCGAAGATGACGGTCTACCGCCTCGTGCACAGCGGTGAGCTGACCGCCGTGCGGGTCGGCCGGTCGTTCCGGGTGCCCGAGCACGCGGTGCACGAGTACCTGCGGGGCGCCTTTCAGGAGACCGCCTGATCCGTCCCCGGCCACCCCGCCGAGTGCGACGTAACGGGCATCGACGGGGGCGCGTTGGTCCTGCTGACGCTCTCCGGCTACCCTGGACCGGACCGTGACCCGACACCGGTGCGCCCCGCCGTCCGCCAAGTGGTCCGGTCCATTGTCCGCAAGCGGTCGTCGACGCCACTGCGTGGTGTCACCCGGTCCGCCCCGCACGTTGCATCGAAAGGCTTTCGTATGGGCTCGGTGGTCAAGAAGCGCCGCAAGCGCATGGCTAAGAAGAAGCACCGCAAGCTGCTGCGCAAGACCCGCGTCCAGCGTCGCCGTCTCGGCAAGTGACCCGGGCCGGGCCCAGGCCCGGCACCGGCGTCGCTTGCCAACTGTCGACCCTCGGAGGGCTCAGGTGATCAGGCCGCGGTTGTCCCGGCTCGATCCTGCCTGCCGAGGTAGGTGCACGACATGACCCCCGGTGGCACCCCAGGTGCCCCGGGGGTGGTCGTCGTCACCGGGACCGGTCGCTACCTCGGCGCCCACGTCGCGGCCCGGCTCGCCGCCGACCCGCGGATCGACCGGGTGATCGGCGTCGACCCGGCCGCTCCGAACCCGGAGCTGGCCGGCCTGCTCGACGGCGTCGAGCGGATCCGGATCGACCTCGGCTCCCTCGGCGGCCTCCTCGCCGACCTCGACGTCGACGCCGTCGTGCACCTCGCCCTCGTCACCGCCCCCGACCCGCAGCAGGGCGGCCGGTCGGCGATGAAGGAGCAGAACGTCATCGGCACCATGCAGCTCCTCGCCGCCTGCCAGCGGGCGCCCAGGCTGCGCAAGCTCGTCGTCCGGTCGTCGACCGCCGCGTACGGGGCGTCGTTCCGCGACCCGGCGGTCTTCACCGAGGAGACCGAGCCGCGCGAGGTGCCGCGCGGCGGCTTCGGTCGCGACATCCTCGACATCGAGGGGTACGTCCGCGGCTTCCGCCGCCGCCGTCCCGACGTCACCGCCACCGTGCTGCGGTTCGCGCCGTTCATCGGCTCCACCGCCGACACCACGCTGACCCGGTACTTCTCCCAGCCGTTCGTGCCCACGGTGTTCGGGCGCGACCCCCGGTTGCAGTTCGTGCACTTCGACGACGCGCTGGAGGTGCTGCACCGCTCGGTCGCCGAGGACCACCCGGGGACGTTCAACGTGGCCGGGCCCGGCGTGCTCGCCCTGTCCCAGGCGATCCGGCGGGCCGGCCGGGTGGGCGTGCCGGTGCTCGAACCGGGCCTGTCCGGGGCCGCCGCGCTGGCCCGCAACCTCGGCTTCGGCCGGTACGGCCTGGACCAGGTCGACCTCTTCGTGCACGGCCGGGTGGTGGACACCTCCGCGCTGGAGCGCGAGTACGGTTTCACGCCCCGGTCCACCGTCGCCGCGTTCGACGACTTCATCCGCGCCCACCAGGGCGGTGTGGTGGTCACCCGCAGGCAGCTCGCCGCCGCCGAACGGGCCGTCCTCGACGGCATCCGCCAGGTGCGCGCGGCCGTCCGGGAGCAGCCGTGAGCCAGCCGGACGAGGAGCGCCGCCGCGCCGGGGCCAACGGCCGGTACGACGTACCGCTGGAGGTGGCCGGCTCGGACGCGGAGCCGGCGCGGCGCAACGGCCGGCACCCGGCCCCGGAGGCCGCCCCGGTTCCGGCCGCCGGGACCGCCCCGGCGGCCGACCCGCCGGGTGGGGCGGCGGAGCCCGGGCCACGGGACCCGGCGGTACCGGACGGACCAGGCGACGTGTGGGACCGGCGGGTCGCGTCCGGGCTGGCGTTCCTGCGGCGCAGGTTCTCCGGCGACTACCAGGTGGACGAGTTCGGCTTCGACCCGGAGCTGACCGGGTCCGTCTTCCACCCGCTGCTGCGGCTGCTCTACCGGGACTGGTTCCGCACCGAGGTCACCGGCCTGGAGCACGTGCCGTCGGACGGGTCCGGACTGGTCGTCGGCAACCACTCCGGCACGGTGGCGCTGGACGCGCTGATCCTCTCCGCCGCCCTGCACGACCAGCATCCGGCCCACCGCTACCTGCGGCTGCTCGGCGCGGACCTGGTGTTCCGGATGCCGGTGGTCTCCGAGATCGCCCGCAAGACCGGCGGGACGGTCGCCTGCAACCCGGACGCCGAGCGGCTGCTCGGCTCCGGCGAGCTGGTGGGCGTCTTTCCCGAGGGGTTCAAGGGCATCGGCAAGCTCTACTCCGACCGATACAAGCTGCAACGCTTCGGCCGGGGCGGGTTCGTCTCGGCGGCGCTGCGTACCGGCACCCCGATCGTTCCGGTGGCGATCGTGGGCGGCGAGGAGATCTACCCGATGCTCGCCGACATCAAGCCCCTCGCGCGGCTGCTCAAGCTGCCGTACTTCCCGGTCACGCCGACGTTCCCGTGGCTCGGCCCACTCGGGATGGTGCCGCTGCCGAGCAAGTGGCTGATCGAGTTCTGCCCGCCGATCCCGACCGCCCACCTCACCGACTCGGCCGACGACCCCCTGGTCGTGTTCAACCTCGCCGACCAGGTGCGGGAGACCATCCAACAGACCCTGCACACCCTCCTGGAACGCCGCCCCGACCCGTTCGGCCCCTGATCCCGCGCCGGCGGTGCGCTGCCGGCCCCGTGGCGGTCAAGCCGGCCCGGTGGCGGTCAGTGGGGGTGGCGGCGTCGGTGCAGCGCCAGCCCGGCGCTCACTGCGCCGGCCAGCAGCCCGGCCGCCGCCGTCGACGGCACGGCGATCCTGGCCACCCGTCGGCCGGTGCGGAAGTCCCGCACCGCCCAGCCCTGCTGCCGGGCCTGCCGCAGCAGCGCTGCGTCCGGGTTGATCGCCACCGCCCGGCCGACGGTGGAGAGCATCGGCAGGTCGTTGACGGAGTCGCTGTAGGCGGCGCAGCGGGACAGGTCCAGCCCCTCGACCTCGGCGAGCTGGGCCACCGCCTCGGCCTTGGCCGGGCCGTGCATCAGGTCGCCGACCAGCCGGCCGGTGTACGCGCCGTCGACCACCTCGGCCACCGTGCCGATCGCCCCCGTCAGGCCCAGCCGGGCCGCGATCACCCGGCCGATCTCGACCGGCGCGGCGCTGACCAGCCAGACCCGCTCGCCGATGTCGAGGTGCTGCTGCGCGAGGCGGCGGGTGCCGGTCCAGATCCGGGGAGCCATCAGCTCGTCGAAGATCTCCTCGGCGAGCCGTTCCACGTCGTCCACCCGCCAGCCCTCGACGAAAGCCAGCGCGGCCTCCTTGGCCTGCGACATGTCCCCGGCGTGCTCGGTGGCGAGCACCCGGAACCGGAGCTGCTGCCAGGCGAACCGGGCCAGGTCGCCGGTCGTGAAGTACTTCCGGGCGGCGAGCCCGCGGGCGAACCAGTAGATCGACGCGCCCTGCATCATCGTGTTGTCCACGTCGAAGAACGCGGCGGCGCCCGGGTCGGCGACGACCGGGGTGGCCGGCGGGGCTTCGGTCTCCGCCCAGCCAGCCGTGTGACCGTGGCGGTCGGTGCTGACCGTCACCTTGCGGGTACGGGCCACCCGACCTCCCTCGCTCGACGACCCGACGAGTGCCTCCAGCGAGAGTAGCCGGCCGGGCTGGCCGCCCGGCCCGCTGCGCGGGAACTGTGGCATGCGCTGCGTGTCCGCTGGTCAGCGGCCCGGGTGGCCCCCCGGGGCGGGCGGCAGCCCGCTGGGTCGGGCGCGCCCCGGCGGGGTCCGTCGGGGCCGTCGGGTGGCTCAGCGGTCGCCGGGACAGGCGGCGGGGGTCGGGCCGAGCGCGTCGCTGCCGGCCGGGGCGGACAACTCGCAGTCGATGGCCGCGCGCAGGGCGTCCGAGCGTTTCCGGATGGCGTCGAGCAGGGTGAGCGAGCGGCGGACCCGGTCCCGCTCCGCCCGGCCGGCCCCGTCGAGCAGGTCGCCGACGGCCCGGCGCTGTCCGGCGACGAAGGTGTTCACCGCGTCCAGGCCGGCCGGGTCGGTGCGCTGCGCGGCGGTGGTGGTCAGCAGTCGTACGCCCTGGCGGGTGTCCGAGTCCATGTCGTCGAGGACGGCCTCGAACCCGAGCTGGTCCCCCCGCAGCGCGGCGGCCTCGCCGAGCCGGGTGCGGGCGAAGTCGAGGAAGAGCTGACCTCGGCTGAGGTCCGAGCTGGCCAGCGCGAGCTGGGCACGTTCGGTGGAGCGCTTCATGCCGTAGAGGGCGTCGCCGGGCACCGCGTTCTCGCTGGCGGCGGAGATGCCGGAGACGGCGATGGCGCCGGCGGCCACCCCGACCAGGATGGCGCCCCGGGCGCGGGCCCGGCGGGCGGTCGCCGCGGGCAGGAACGAGCCGCGCTGCCCGGCGCCGACCGCGCCCCGGTGGCCGGCCGGTGCCGCATCGGTCGCCCCGGTCGCCGTGGCGCCGACACCCTCCCGTTCGGCCGTGGCGACGAGCATCGCCCGCAGCCCGGTTCGGAAGCCGGTGTCGATCTCGACGGTGGGGGGATCGGCGTTGAACTGCCGGCTGACCGCGACGAGCGCGGCGAGCTGGTCGTCGGCCCGGGACCTGACGTGGTGACGTCGGCCGCCGTTGGCTTCGTCGAGAAGCTGCGCGAAGCGCTCGGCGCGCCGGCGGGAGAAGAGGTCGCTGTCCACCGCAGGCACCTCCTCTCGCTGGTCACGGCCGGTCGGCCGCTGTCCTCACCAGCGACCGGCGGCAGCGCGCGCCGACGAACGAAAGGCCGTGGCCGGCCGCGCTGTCCGGACCGTGGGGCCCGGGGATGCCGGGGCAACCACCGGTCGCACCCGGAGAAACGCTCCGCGCCGGGCACGGGTTACGGGGCCGGCGGGAGCGAAACCACGAAGAGTGATGGCCATCACGCTGTGGTGAGCGTGGATCCACCGTCGGATCAGGGCTGGAAGCCGTCCGGCAGCAGCCGGGCCAGGGCCCGGACCGCCCGGTACTGCAACGCCTTGATCGCGCCCTCGTTCTTGCCCATCGCCCGGGCGGTCTCCGCGACCGAGAACCCCTGGAGGAACCGCAGCACGATGCACTCCTGCTGCTCCGGGTTGAGCTGCTTCACGGCGGTGAGCAGGGCGACGTTGGTGATGTGCTCGACGACGGCCGCCTCCGGGCTGCCCTCCGGCCCGCGGTCCTCCCGGTCGGCGTCCAGCACGTCGCCGGTGGTGACCTCCAGCCGGTACCGCCCGGACTTGAAGTGGTCGGCGACCAGGTTCCGGGCGATGGTGACCAGCCAGGCGCCGAGGTCCCGGCCCTGCCAGGTGAAGCTGCCGATCCGCTTGAGGGCGCGCAGGAACGTGTCGGAGGTGAGGTCCTCGGCGAGCTGCCGGTTGCCCACCCGGAAGTAGACGAAGCGGAAGACCGTGTCCACGTACCGGTCGTAGATCAGCCCGAACGCCTCGGCCTCGCCGGCCTGGGCGCGCTCGACCAGCGTCCAGACCTCGGTGGCCGGGTCGGACGGGTCGGGCCGGCTCGGGTAGCCGGTCGACGTGCCGCCGGGCTCGGCCGGCGGGCTGGCGGACACCGCCGGTAGCACCGCGGTCTCGGTCGTCGCCGGGTCGGTAGTCGGCGGCGTGTCGGCGCTGCGCCGGCCCTGGGCCGGCATGGTCGGCCTGGCCGGCGAGGCGACCCGGCCGCCGTTGCCCCCGGGCGCGGCCGGGCGGGGCGGCGCCTCGTTGTGGTGCGAGCGGTTGGGCAGGCGTCTGGACGCCCCGTCGGCGCGCGCGGGGACGCTCCACAGGTCGTCGGAGCCGCGGGCCGCGCCCAGCCGTTCGTTGAGGGCGGCGCGGGCCGCCGCGGCCAGCCCACCCGGTCGCTCCGCGTAGCCGAAGCTGGTCACCGTGCCTCCCCGGTCCGGTCCCACGCCGGCCGCCGGGACGCCGCCGTGCGGGCAGGGTCACGGTGGCCGGGCAAAGTCCTTCCGGGACGTGCCGACAGGCGGCAGATCCCCTTGAGGTGCTGGTCCAATGCGCTCACAGGCACGGGGGCCTCCTCGGGCTGAGGGGTGTCGACTCACGGCAAATGGGGTGAGCCGACCCGAGTGATGATAGGGCCAACGTCACCCGCGCGTGGCAAGTCCGTTACACAGAGCGGAAGTATTTCCCGACCCGTCGCACCGATGGCGGACCGGTTGTCCGTCGCGTGTGGTTGACTTTCGCCCGGGGAGCTGGTCCGCATTGGAACCCCAGGTCAACCTGCGGATGTGGGCCCGGCCGGCGGCCCGCCGGACGGCCCCGCCGACCGCGCCCGCCGGGGCCGGTGGGGCGGTGCCGGCGGGGGACCGGGCGCGGCCTCGGGCGTGGCCGGGCGAGCCGCCGCTGTGCCAGACTCTGCCACCGTGCGGGACGCGACCGACGGCCCCACGCCGAACCTCGTCGACCGGCTCCGCCGGACCGGCGGCCGACCACGGCGACCGCCCCGCGTTGCACCGGCGGGGACACCACCCTGACCTGGTCCCCACTGGACGCCTCGGTGACCGCGGTCGCGCGGGCCCTGGCCGCCGCCGCCCGGCCGCGCCCGCGCCCCGGTCACCCTCCGTGTCGGCCGACGACCCGCCGCCCTCCGCGCTCGCCGTGCCTGCGGGGGTGGCCGAGTCGGCGGTACGGGGTGTGCCGCACCCGCGGACCGGGAAGACTGTCCGGGCGTACGTGGTGCCGGCGCCGGGTCGTCCGGTGACCGGGAGGAACCGCTCGCCCACTGCGCCCGTAACCTGGCCCGGTTCAAGTGCCCGACCGCCGTCGAGTTCGTCGACGCGCTGCCGTACTCGGCGATCGGCAAGGTGCGCAAGACCCAGCTCAGGCCGGCACCGTCCCCGGCGGCGCCGACCGACACCCGCACGGAGGTTCCCGATGTCCAGTGACGCCCGGCTCGCCCTGATCACCCGCCCCGGCTGCCACCTCTGCGAGGACGCCAAGGCGGCGCTCGACCGGGTGGTGGCGGTCACCGGGGACCGGTGGATCGAACGGGACGTGACCGGCGACGTGGAGCTGGAGCGCGAGTACGGCGACCGGCTGCCGGTGGTGCTGCTCGACGGCAAGGAGCACGGCTACTGGCGGGTCGAGGAGGAGCGGCTGCTGCGGGACCTGACGACGCCGCAGCTCTGAGCGCGCCGCCCGACCTCCGTCCCGCCCCGCCCCCGGCACGTCGGGGGTGGGGCTTATCGTGCGGGGATGACCCCTGCGCGCGCCCATCTGGTATGGGACTGGAACGGCACCCTGCTCAACGACCTCGACCTGGTGGTGGCCGCCACCAACGCCGCCTTCACCAGCGTGGGCGGGCCGACGGTCAGCGCGGACGAGCACCGGGTCCGGTTCCGTCGCCCGATCGCCGACTATTACGCCGAGGTGCTCGGCCGGGCCGTCGACGACGAGGCGTTCGGCGAGCTGGACCGGATCTTCCACGACGCGTACCGCAGCGGGCTGACCACCTGCGCGCTGGCCGACGACGCGGCGGTGGCGATGGCGGCCTGGCCGGGCGGCCAGTCGCTGCTGTCGATGTGGTTCCACGACGAGCTGGTGCCCGCGGTGCACACCCACGGGCTGACCGACAGGTTCGCCCGGGTGGACGGGCTGCGCGCCACGGTCGGCGGGGACCGCAAGGCGGAGTCGCTGGTCAAGCACCTGGCCGAGCTGGGGGTGGACGGCCGGGACGTGGTGCTGATCGGGGACTCGATCGACGACGCCGACGCCGCCGAGTCGGTCGGTGGGCGGGCCGTGCTCTACACGGGCGGGTTCACCGACCGGGCCCGGCTGCACGCGTCCGGGCATCCGGTGGCCGACACCCTCACCGGGGCGGTCACCCTCGCCGCCGCCCTCCGATGACCGGGGCCGGTCAGGTGCGCAGGTAGGTCAGCACGGCCAGCACGCGGCGGTGCTGGGTGGTGTCGGGGGGCAGGTCCAGCTTGGTGAAGATGTTGCGGACGTGCTTCTCCACCGCCCCGTCGGTGACCACCAGGGCGCGGGCGATGGCGGTGTTGGAGTGCCCCTCGGCCATCAGGGACAGCACCTCGCGCTCGCGGGGGGTCAGCTCGCGCAGCGGGTCGTCGCGCCGGCGGCGGACCAGTAACTGGCCGACCACCTCCGGGTCGAGCACGGTGCCGCCGGCGGCCACCCGGGCCAGCGCGTCCAGGAACTCGTCGATGTCGGCCACCCGGTCCTTGAGCAGGTAGCCCACCCCGCCGCCGCCGGCCCCGCCGGTGGTGGCCAGCAGGTCGTCGGCGTACGACACCTCGACGTACTGGGAGAGCACCAGGACCGGCGTACGCGGGACCAGCCGGCGGGCCTCCACGGCGGCGCGCAGCCCCTCGTCGGTGTGCGACGGCGGCATCCGCACGTCGACGATCGACACGTCCGGCCGGTGGGTCACCACCGCCTCGACCAGCGCGTCGCCGTCGCCGACGGCGGCCACCACCTCGTGCCCCTGTTCGGTGAGCAGCCGCACCAGCCCCTCCCGGAGCAGCACGGCGTCGTCCGCGATGACCACCCGCATGGTGCTGATGTCTACCACGTCCGGGTCGTGGGCCGGGCCGTCGGCGCTCACAGCGGCAGTTCCGCGCGGACCTCCGTCGGGCCGCCGGCCGGGCTGACCACGTCCAGCCGGCCACCCGCCGCGCGCACCCGGTCGGCGATCCCGGCGAGGCCGTGCCCCTTGGCCAGGTGCGCCCCGCCGTGGCCGTCGTCGCTCACGCCGACGGCCAGCCGGCGCTCGTGTCGGGTCACCGCGACCGCGCACTCCGTCGCCCCGCTGTGCTTGGCGACGTTGGTGAGCGCCTCGGCGACCACGAAGTAGGCGGTGCTCTCCACGGCCGGGTCGAGCCGTTCGCCGGGGACCTCCAGCCGGGGGTCGATCCGCAGCTCGACCGGGACCAGCCCGCGCCCGGCCAGGGCCGCGAGGGCGCTGGGCAACCCACGGTCGACCAGGATCGGCGGCGCGATGCCCCGGGACAGGGCGCGCAGTTCGGCGAGGGTGTCGCGGGTCTGGGTGACCGCCTCGTCCAGGGTCTGACCGGCCGCCTCCGGGTCGGTGGCGAGCTGCTGGCGGGCCCGGCTCAGGTCCATCGCCAGCCGGACGAGGCGCTGCTGCGGGCCGTCGTGGATGTCCCGCTCCAGCCGGCGCAGCGCGGCGGCCTCGGCGGAGACGGCGGCCCGCTTCTGCTCCTCCAGCACGGTGATCCGGTTGCGCATCTCGGCCACCCCGGTGAGCAGGGCGCGGGCGAAGCCGGCCTGGAGCCGCGCGCACCCCCGGACCACCATCGGCAGGGTGATCAGGAAGAACACCCCGATCGCGGTGTTCAGCCCGATCCGGGCGGCGGGCGAGTCGCCCAGGCCGAGGAGGGTGCTGAGGTCCTGGTTCTCGTCGCTGCGTGGCAGCGCCCAGTCGTAGGTCCAGTAGAGGCTGCCGACCAGGGTGCCGGCCCACCAGGTGACGGTCACCACGAAGGTGACGACGGACACGATGAGCTTGAGGATGCCGTGGGCCAGGTCGAGCCAGGACTGGGCGTCCCGGATCGGCACGAAGATCCGCCGCCAGGCACCCGCGCCCGGCTCGGACTGCCGGTAGTCGGGCCGGACCCGGGCCTGGCCGAGCACGGCGGGCAGCCGCAGCCGCTCGATGTCGGCCAGCCCGCGGGCGGTGTACAGGGTGCCGGCGAGCACCGGCAGGCCGATCACGGTCACCACCAGCCCCAGGCCGAGCGCCAGCCCCACCACCAACACCACGAAGCTGGCCAGCGCCAGGGGCAGGCCCAGCAGCACGTAGCTGGAGTCGTGCAGGAGTTGGCGGGGGACGCTGGACGAGGTGGCGGGCGGGTCGGTGACGGTTACGGCGGTCATGGTCCAAGGCTAGGCAGCGAGGCAGTGCGGACCCATCCCGCCGCCCGGTCAGTCCGGCGTAGGGCCAGCCCTACCAGGCGCCGCCCGCCCGGCGCGCGATTGGTGAGGGAAGTCGGGTTTGAGCAATAATCGGCGCGACGGCGCGAGGCCGCCGCATCGATCTTGTGGAACGGAGGGGCAGGTGGGGACGGGTCGCGGCTCTTCAAGATCGCGATTTGTGCGTGTGTTCACAAGCGCCTACTCTGTAGTTCCGACGCGTCCTGCTAGCACAGCCGGCAATCTCGGTCGCCAGTGGGAGTCCCGATTCGGCCGGCCCCTTGAGCTGGCCGAGGATCGCACCGCACGGAGTCTCATGAGTCAGCAGCACCGTCACCCTGGCGCGTCCGGTCGCGCCGGTGCCGTACCGGCGCTTCCGGACCTGCCCGAGGCGACCGTCGCGCGGCTCCCCGAGTACCTCCGCGCCCTGCACAACCTCGCCGAGTCCGGCCACGAGACCGTCTCCAGCGACGGCCTGGCCACCGCCGTCGGGGTCAACTCCGCCAAGCTCCGCAAGGACCTGTCCCACCTCGGCTCGTACGGCACCCGGGGGGTCGGCTACGACGTCGCCCTGCTGGTCGACCAGATCGAGTTCGTGCTCGGGCTCACCCAGCGGCGGGCCGTCGCCCTGGTCGGGGTGGGTAATCTCGGTCACGCCCTGGCCGGCTACGCCGGCTTCGCCAGCCGCGGCTTCCGGATCGCCGCGCTGCTCGACGCGGACGCGTCCCGGGTCGGCGAGGAGATCAACGGGCTGGTCGTACGGCACGTCGACGAGCTGCCCGCCATCGCCGCCGAGGAGTCCATCGCGATCGGCGTGATCGCCACCCCGGCCGCCGCCGCCCAGGCGGTCGCCGACCAACTCGTGGCCGTCGGCGTGACGAGCATCCTCAACTTCGCGCCGTGCGTACTCTCGGTGCCGGAGGGGGTCGACGTGCGCAAGGTCGACCTCGCCATCGAGCTCCAGATCCTGTCCTTCCACGAGCACCGCAAGGCGTCCCTGACCGCGCTGCCCGCCACCGGCGGCTCCGCCCTCACCGCCCTGCCCGGCGGGCTCGCGGCCACCGACTCCCAGGAGGCGATCGGCACGTGAAACTGCTCGTCGTCGGCGCGTCCTACCGCACCGCTCCCGTCGCCACCCTGGAGCAGTTGGCGGTCGCCCCCGCCGACCTCACCCGCACGTTGGACCGCCTGGTCGCCCAGCCGTACGTGAGCGAGGCGGTGCTGGTCTCCACCTGCAACCGGGTGGAGGTCTACGCCGCCGTGTCCGGTTTCCACGGCGGTCTCGGCGACATCTGCGCCGTCCTCGCCGAGCAGGCCGGCGCCCCGGCCACCAGCCTGGCAAACCACCTCTACGTGCACTACGACGCCGCCGCCGTGGACCACGTCTTCCGGGTCGTCACCGGGCTGGACTCGATGGTGGTCGGCGAGGCGCAGATCCTCGGCCAGCTCCGGGACGCGTACCACTGGGCGACCGGCGCCGACGCCGCCGGCCGCCTGCTGCACGAGCTGATGCAGCAGGCGCTGCGGGTGGGGAAGCGGGCGCACACCGAGACCGGGATCGACCGGGCCGGGCAGAGCGTGGTGACCGCCGCGCTCGGCCTGGCCGCCACGCAGCTCGACGGCGAACTGGCCGGGCGGCCGGCCCTGGTGGTCGGGGCCGGCGCGATGGGCGCGCTGGGCGTGGCGAGCCTGTCCCGGCTCGGCGCGGGCCCGCTCACCGTGACCAACCGGGGGGCCGACCGGGCCGCGCGGCTGGCCGAGTCGTACGGAGCCAGCGCGGCGCCCATGGCCGAGCTGACCGACGTGCTCTCCACAGTGGACATCGTAGTGGCCGCCACGGCGGCGACCGAACCGGTCCTCACCCGCGAGGTGATGACCCGGGCGCTCGCCGACCGCGACCCCGACCGGGGGCCGCTCGTGCTGCTCGACCTCGCCGTCCCGAGGGACGTGGAGGCCGGCGTGGCCGTCCTGCCCGGCGTCGAGGTGATCGACATCGACCGGATGGCGGCGATCCTGGCCGACGGGCCGGCCGCCGCCGACGCCGCGGCAGTCGAGCGGATCGTGGCGGGCGAGGTCGAGTCCTTCCTCACCTGGCTGCGCGGCGCCGACGTCGCCCCGACCGTGGCCGCGCTGCGCGGCCGGGCCGAGGACGTGGTCACCGCCGAGCTGCGCCGGCTGGCCCAGCGCCGCCCCGACCTCAGCGACGACCAGCGCACCGAGGTGGCCCGAACGGTGCACCGGGTGGTGCAGCGGCTGCTGCACCAGCCCACCGTGAAGGTCCGTCAGCTCGCCGCCGAGCCCGGCGGCGACCAGTACGCCGCGCTGCTGCGCGAGCTGTTCGACCTCCAGGTCCCGCACACCTCCCCGGTCGACACCGTCCCCGACGTGGTCGACACCGACACCACCCCGTACCCCGGAGGCGAGAGATGACCGGCCCCCTGCGCCTCGGCACCCGGGGCAGCGCGCTGGCGATGGCCCAGTCCGGCCACGTCGCGGCGGCGCTCACCGAAGCGACCGGCCGGAAGGTGGAGCTGGTCGAGGTGGTCACCGCCGGCGACCGCTCGGCCGCCCCCGTGCACCGGCTCGGCGTCGGCGTGTTCGTCTCCGCGCTGCGCGACGCCCTGGCCGCCCGGACCATCGACCTCGCCGTGCACTCCTACAAGGACCTGCCCACCGCGGCGGCCCCCGGGCTGCACATCCCGGCGGTGCCCGCCCGGCAGGACCCGCGCGACGCGCTGGTCGCCACGGGCGGGCGCACCCTCGCCGAGCTGCCGCCCGGCGCGATGGTCGGCACCGGCGCGCTGCGCCGCATCGCCCAGCTGCACGCGCTCGGGCTCCAGCTGGGGGTCACCCCGATCCGCGGCAACGTGGACACCCGCCTGGCGCGGGTCCTCGGCCCGGACGCCGACCTCGACGCGGTCGTCCTCGCCCGGGCGGGACTGGCCCGGCTCGGCCGGGCCGACGTGATCACCGAGACGCTCGACCCGATGCTCATGCTGCCCGCGCCCGCCCAGGGCGCGCTGGCCGTGGAGTGCCGGGTCGACGAACCGGACCTGGTCGAGCTGCTCGCGGTGCTCGACCACGCACCGTCCCGGGCCGCGGTCACCGCGGAACGGGCGCTGCTGGCCACCCTGGAGGCCGGGTGCAGCGCACCCGTGGCCGCCTATGCGGAACTCGCCGAAGGTGACGCCGGCGAGGAGATCTACCTGCGCGGGGCGGTGATCAGCCCGGACGGTTCCCGAGACCTCAGGCTGTCCCGCACCGGAACGCCCGCCGACGCGGCGGAGATCGGCAAGGCACTCGCCGCCGAACTCCTCGACCTCGGCGCCGACTCGATCCTCGGCAAAGACGGACACGCCGGCCCGGGGACCCAGCAATTTGGGAGCACAGAATGACCCGCACCCGTAAGCCCGTAGGCCGCATCGCGTTCGTCGGGGCCGGTCCCGGCGACCCGGGCCTGCTGACCCGCCGGGCGCACGACGCCCTGGTCGACGCCGACCAGGTGGTGTACGACCGGGGAGTCCCCGAGTCGCTGCTCGACGCCGTCCGTGCCCAGGCCAAGTCCGACGCGCAGTTCACCCCGGCGGAGGGCGTGCCGGGGGATGTGGCGAAGGTGCTGATCTCGGCCGCCCGATCCGGCCAGAACGCGGTGCACCTGGTCGCCGGTGACCCGTTCGGCCACGACTCGGTGGTCAAGGAGGTGCAGGCGGTCGCCCGTACCGCCGCGCACTTCGAGGTGGTCCCGGGCGTCGGCCAGGCCGAGGGCGTCGCCACGTACGCGGGCGTGCCGCTGCCCGGCGTCCGCACCGCCGCCGACGTCGAGGACGTCAGCACGCTGGACTTCGACGCGCTGGCCGCAGCCGTCGGCCGGGGCTCGCTCGCGCTCGCCGTGGACGCCGGCGACCTGGCCGCGATCCGCGACGGCCTGCTCGCCGCCGGGATCGACGGCACCACCGGCGTCGGGGTGACCGGCGACGGCACCGGGGAGACCCAGTACACGACCACGTCGACCGTCGACTCCTTCGTCGCGGCGGCGCTCGGCTTCACCGGCCGGGTGGTGCTCACCGTCGGCGAGGGCGTCGGCCAGCGGGACAAGCTGAGCTGGTGGGAGAACCGTCCGCTGTACGGCTGGAAGGTGCTCGTCCCCCGCACCAAGGAGCAGGCCGGCGCGATGAGCGCCCGGCTGCGCGCGTACGGGGCGATCCCGTGCGAGGTGCCGACGATCGCGGTCGAGCCGCCGCGCACCCCCGCCCAGATGGAGCGGGCGGTCAAGGGCCTGGTGGACGGCCGGTACGCCTGGGTGATCTTCACCTCGGTGAACGCCGTCCGGGCGGTCTGGGAGAAGTTCGCCGAGCACGGCCTCGACGCCCGGCACTTCGGCGGCGTCAAGATCGCCTGCATCGGCGAGGCCACCGCGGACGCGGTCCGCGCGTTCGGCATCCAGCCGGAGCTGATCCCCGCCGGGGAGCAGTCCTCCGAAGGGCTGCTCGCCGAGTTCTCGCCGCACGACCAGATCCTCGACCCGGTGGGCCGGGTGCTGCTGCCGCGCGCCGACATCGCCACCGAGACGCTCGCCGCCGGGCTCACCGAGCGCGGCTGGGAGGTCGACGACGTGACCGCGTACCGGACGGTCCGGGCCGCCCCGCCGCCCGCCGAGATCCGGGACGCGATCAAGTCGGGCGGGTTCGACGCGGTGCTGTTCACCTCGTCCTCCACCGTCCGGAACCTGGTCGGCATCGCCGGGAAGCCGCACGCGCGTACCGTTGTTGCGGTCATCGGGCCCAAGACGGCGGAGACCGCGACGGAGTTCGGCCTGCGGGTCGACGTGCAGCCGCCGCACGCCTCGGTGCCCGACCTGGTGGAGGCGCTCGCCGCCTACGCCGTCGAGCTGCGCGAGAAGCTCGCAGCCATGCCGGCCAAGCAGCGCCGGGGCTCGAAGGTGCAGGGGCCGACCGCCCTGAGGTTCCGCTAGCCGCAAGGGAGAGCCCGCATGTCGTACCCCGAGATCCGGCCCCGCCGGCTGCGCCGCAGCGCGGCCGTGCGGCGGCTGGTCTCCGAGACCCGTGTCGACCCGGCCGAGCTGGTCGTGCCGATGTTCGTCAAGGAGGGGCTGACCGAGCCGCGGCAGATCGCGTCGCTGCCGGGGGTGCTCCAGCACTCCCGGGACTCGCTGCGCAAGGCCGCCGCCGAGGCGGTCCAGGCCGGCGTGGGCGGGATCATGCTGTTCGGCGTGCCGGTGTCGCGTGACGGGCGCGGCTCGGGCGGTGCCGACCCGGCGGGCATCCTCAACGTCGCCATCTCCGACGTGGTCGCCGAGGTGGGCGACGCGACCGTGGTGATGAGCGACCTGTGCCTGGACGAGTTCACCTCGCACGGGCACTGCGGGCTGCTCACCGGAGACGGCGCGGTGGACAACGACGCCACCCTCGCCGCGTATGCCGAGATGGCGGTGGCCCAGGCCGATGCCGGGGTCGGGATGGTCGGGACGTCCGGAATGATGGACGGCCAGGTCGGCGTGGTCCGCCGGGCCCTGGACGCCGCCGGGCACACCGACGTCGCGGTTCTCGCGTACGCGGCGAAGTACGCCTCCGCCTTCTACGGCCCGTTTCGGGACGCGGTGGAGTCGGCCCTCGACGGTGACCGGCGCACCTACCAGCAGGACCCGGCGAACCTGCGGGAGTCCCTGCGCGAGGTCGCGCTGGACGTCGCCGAGGGTGCGGACCTGGTGATGGTCAAGCCGGCCCTGCCCTACCTCGACGTGGTGGCGGCGGTCCGGGCCGCCGTGGACGTGCCGGTCGCCGCCTACCAGGTCTCCGGCGAGTACGCGATGGTCGAGGCCGCCGCCGCGAACGGCTGGATCGACCGGGAGCAGGCGATGCTGGAGACGCTCACCTCGATCCGCCGGGCCGGCGCGCAGATCATCCTCACCTACTGGGCGGTCGAGGCCGCCAATCTGCTCCGCGCGCGCTACTGAGCGTTACGGGGTCGTCGGGCTGGCCCCGGGCCACCGTGCGCCCGGCCTCCGCCGTCCGGCGGCGCCGCTTCCTCGCTGGCCAACTGCTGTGTCCTCCACGTCGGGTGGCTCTGTTCCCGGCCCTCTGCCCCGCCCCTCCAACATCCCACCCGCGCCCCCTTTGCTTTGCACCCACTGGCGCAACGCTGACACTCCGTGACGATTGCGTCGAAGGGTGCAGAGCAAAGGGGGCGGGGGTCTTGGGGTGGAAGCCGTTTCCGCCCCTGCCCGGGTGCGTGGATCCTGAGTCTCGGCATCGAGCGCCCGGCCATGCAGACATGCAGGCATGCAGGGACGACGGGTTTTCCACAGGGACCGCAGGTTGTCCACAGCCACGCGGGGCGGGGTTGCGGCCCACCCGTGGACGGGGGCAGCGTGGGCCCATGGCAGCCGATCGTGCCGCAGCCCAGCCGGACGACGAGTCCAGGGGCGACGACCCGCCGACAATGTTGACCGAGCCCTTCGACATCCCGTGGCCGGCGGCCGGCATAGTCCGGGCCGTCCGTCGTCGCGCCGACGCCAGTCAACGGGAGCTGGCCAGGTACGCGGGGGTGCACCCGTCCACGATCGGGCGGATCGAGGCGGGTGCTCTGACCCCCAGCATCGCCATGCTGCGCCGGCTGATCGCGGTGGCGGGCTTCCGGCTGGCCGTGGTGGACGAGTTCGGCCAGGTGCTCAAGCCGATGCGCGACCGGGACGACATCCGGGACGGGGCTGAGCGCCGTTACCCGTCCCACCTGGACACCATCCTCGACCCCGAGCCCGGGGAGTGGTGGGCCGACGTCTACGGGCTGGCCCGCCCGCCCGAGACCTTCTACCGCAACCGTGCCTACCGGGACGCCCTGCGCCGTCGCAGCCAGTGGGAGGTCCGGGTCGCCAAGTACCGGCATGTGCCGCCACCGCCGCGCGTCGTCCCCCCGTACGGCTGACGGCCCGCCACCCGGGTTCTCGACCGGGTGGCGGGCCGCCAGGAAACGCCGGAACGTCAGTCGTCGTTGACGATGGTGCCCACGGCGAGCGGGTCGGCCAGGCGCAGGCCCGGCACCCCGGCCACCAGCAGGTTCACCTTTTCGTCGGCCTCCCGCTTCCGGTCACCCCGCACGGTGACCGCGAAGGTCAGCGAGGTCTGCCCGGCGGCGAGGGTCTTGCAGCCGACGTACGGGTCGTAGTCCGACCCGGCCTGCGCCGTGGTGCCGAACGTGGCGGCGCAGAGCAGCACGGGCTGGGACAGTGCCCGGGACACGGTGACGGTGAACGTCAGCGGGCGGTCGCCCTTGTCGCCCTCGACCACCGTCGCGTCGCTGACGCTCAGCGACGCCCGGGAGCGGAACCGGGCCACCTGCGGGTCGTGGTCGCTGGAGCCGCGCGACCCGTCCCCGGTGAACTCCGCCGGCCAGTCGGCGTTGATGTGCGCCGCCCGCACCTGGACCAGGTCGTCGCGCAACGCGTCGTTGACGAACAGGTGGTCCAGCGTCTGCGCCTGCCCCTCGAAGCTGTACGAGTAGGCGGACGACGGGACGTCGGCGACCAGGTCGTCCCAGAGGCTGTGCAGGCCCGCGTCGTACAGCGGGGCGAGCTGGTCCGACGGGGTCGGGTCCGCTCCCGTGGCGATCGGGTCGTCGGGGCGGGGGAAGACGTTCAGGTCGCCGCCGTAGACCACCCGGGCGTTCCGGTCCGAATTGTGGATCGCGGTGACCAGCGCGGCCCCGTACGCGGCCTGCTCGGTGCGCTGCCCGACCCGGCTGTCCGGCCCGGACGAGAAGTGGTTGCTCAGCGCCCACAGGTAGTACCCCTCGGCACCACCGGGGGTCGCCTTGACCAGGAACTTGCCGAGCTGCGGGGCCCGGGTGTAGACGTTGTTGCCGTCCTTGCCGGTGGAGGTGTCGGTGTCGGCCGGCAACACCGCGTTGAGCGCCTTCGGGTTCTGCACGTCCGCGTTGGACGGCAGCCCCGCCGACCGGTACGGCACCACCGGCGCGGAGCCGAGCAGCGGGTCGGCGGCGATCGCCGCCGCCAGCGACAGCCGGTCGGTGCGGTAGAGGAACCCGGCGGTGATGCCCCGGGCGTCCGCGCCGGTCCGGTCGTACGCGGCGGCGTACGCCGGGCCGCCGGCGGCGGCGATGGCCAGCGCCAGGTCCTGGAGGGTGTCCGGCGCGCCGTCGGCGTCGTTCGTGTCGCCGCAGACCAGCTGGGTGCCGGAGACGGAGCAGATGTCCTGGTCCTCGGCCTCCTGCACCAGGATCAGGTCCGGCGAGTGCAGGTCGGTGCGGATCTGGTCGGCGAGCGCCGACAGGTGCTCCCGGTAGTCGGCCTCGCTGGCCGGCACGTAGTCGAACGGCGGGCTGACCCCGGTGCAGCCGGAGTTGCCGGCGAAGTCGCAGCCGTCGAACGGGTCGTCCCGGTGGTCGTAGAGGTTCTCCACGTTGTAGGTCGCGACCGCGATCTCCTGCGACCGGTCGGCCGGCTTCGGCGGGTTGTTCCGCGAGGGGTCGGCCCCGGGGGCGAAGACGGCCTTCTCGACCTGGACGCCGTACTTCTCGAACGAGTAGTAGATCGCGCCGTACGCGTCCTCGCTCAGGGTGTCGAAGGTCCTCGACGGCGGCAGGAGCGCAGTGCTGTCCCCGGCGGTGCCCTTGACACCCATGCTGCCGAGCATGATCCGCTGGCCGTTGCCGTCGTCGAAGCGCCGGGTCGGGTCGTTGTCCAGCGGGTGCGCGTCCCGGAACACCCGGCGGGCGTACGGGTCGGCGCGGGCCAGCAGCGGGTCGTCCCGGTCGACCAGCCAGGTCTCGGCGTCGGCCGTGGACGCGAAGACGCCCCGCCCGCTCACCGCGCCGCTGCCGGCGCGGACCCGCAGCCGGGCACCCTCGTGCCGCTCCCAGAACCGCTGGGCGGCGGCCAGGTCGGCCGGGGGCACCGCGTCGTCGACCGCGACGGCGGCGTTCACGTCCAGCCCGGAGGCCACCTTCCGGACCAGGGAGGCGCCGGAGAGCTGGGTCATGTTGAAGTACTCGGACACCCGGGCCCGGAGCACGACCTCGTCGCCGACGGTCGGCACGTAGCCGCCGATCAGCGAGGTGAACGCGCCCATGAAGACGAAGATGCCATCCGAGGACGTCGGGTCGCCGTCGGTGCCGTCGGCGCGGCTCTGCAGGAAGAAGCCGCGCTGCTCGGCTCCGGCCGAGGTACGGGCCAGGGTGAGCTGGGTGATCACGCCCCGGACGTCGTACAGGGCGCTGCTGGTGCCGTTGCCCGAGGCCGGCGCGAGCGGCGACCGGTCGGCCGGACCGGACTCGGCGTCGGTGGTCGGGCCCTGCACCTCGCCGACCGTCAGCTCCCGGGTCACCGTCACGGCCAGCGTGCACGCGGCGGTGCCGCCGTCGGCGTCGGTGGCGGTCAGGGTCACCGTGTACGACCCGGCGGCCAGGTCGGCGCTGGTGGCGACGGTGGCGCGGGCGGTGCCGCCCACGGCGTCGGCCGGGGTGAACCCGGTCCGGGTGATCGAGCCGATGGCCGGGGCCGGGCTGACCGAGGTGACCGCCAGGTCGACGATCGTGTCGTCGGGGTCGGTGGCGGTGACCTCGCGACTGGCGACCGTGCCGGCCGCCGTGGTCAGCGCGCCGCCGCAGGTGACGGTGGCGGGCTGGTCGACCGGGCCGCCACCGTCGACGCTGTGGGTGCCGAGACCGTCGAAGGTGTCGGTGGCGAAGCCGGCCCACTGGGCGGCCGGGTCGAACGCGTCCGACGGGTCGGGGTCGCCGGAGGTCACCGTCGGCAGCCGGCGCAGCGTGTTGTCGGCGGTGCTGGTGAGTCCGCTGCCCCACTCGGTGCCCGGGTCGACGCCGACCTGGCCGATCGAGTCGAGGACCGTGGTGCCTCTGCGCAGCACGATCGCGTCGTCGCCGTTGAACAGGCTGGCGGTGGTGGTCTGGTCGGCCTGGGCGAGGATCGCGGGGGCGGCGGAGGCGGCGGCGAACACGAACGTGTCGCCCGCGGCCACGGTGCCGGTCAGCGCCAGGGTGGTCGCCGTGGTGTTGCCGTTGAAGTAGAGCTGGAGCTGGTAGCCGCCGGCGGTGAGGTCGACGGGGGCACCGGTGCCGTTGTAAAGCTCGATCGCCTTGTTGTTCGACGAGCCCTCGATGTACTCGGAGATGAACAGGTCGGTGGGCGCGGCGCTGGCCGCGGGGGGTGCGATGCCGATGACCGGGATGGCGACGGCAGCGGCGGTTGCGAGCGCGGCGAATCTGCGGCGCGGGCGCATGGGGCCTCCACGATGGGTGGACGGGAACCAACGCACGTTAAGGTGCGGCGCTGTCCGCCGTCCATCCCCCGAGGGGCGCATTGGTGAATTCCCGACCCGGGGCACTCTCGCGCTGGGGCCGCCGGGTCAGCGGGCCGGGGCCGGGTCAGCGGGCGGGATCGAGCCGGTGCACCAGCTCGGCCACGTCCACGCTGTACTCGCACCACTCCCGGTCGGGGCGGAATCCCAGCTCGGCGTTGACCTTGAGCATCGCCTCGTTGGCCTGCGCGTTCCAGGTCTGCACCTCGGCCAGCTCCGGCTCGGCCGAGCGCAGCTCCAGCAGCATCCGCGCCTTGATCGCCCGGTCGATGCCGTAGCCCCGGTGGTCCTGCACCACGATCGTGTCGTACTGGTCGGCCCGGGTCGGGTGCTGCGCCGGGACCACCACCTCGGTCAGCCCGGCCACCTCGCCGGTGCGCTCGTGGATGGCGAGCACGATGTAGGGCTTCATCCCCCGCCGGTGCAGCGTGTCCAGGCTGTCCCGCAGCCGCTGCGGATCGTACGAGCTGGGGCGCAGCTCGCCGTCGTCCACGTCGCGGACCTCGGCCTTGGCCCGCGCGTACGCGTCGATCAGATCGTCGGGCGGGCCGCCGGGGCAGAATTCCACCCGGTACCCCGCGCCGACGCCGGCGGCCATCTCGGCCAGCGCCGTCCAGTCCACCGCGGACAGGTCCAGCACGCTGCGGGTCTCCACGTACTCCCGGGAGAAGCCGAGCGCCTCGTAGAACGCCACCGCCGGGGTGTCGCCGACCACCTCGACCCCGATCGACCGGAAGCCCTCCTGGTAGACCCGGCGGGCGGCCAGCCGGACCAGGTTCCGGCCCAGGCCGGCGCGGCGCGCCGTCGGGTGCACCAGCACCTCCAGCACGCCGATGTCGCCGAGCAGCAGCACGTGGACGTGGCCGAGCATCGCGCCGGGACCGCCCGCGGCGGACGGCTCGGCCTGGGACACCCAGGAGATCCGCCGCTCGCCGGGCATCACCTCGGAGAGGTACTCCCGTAGGGAACTCTCCCGCCAGGGCGGATCCTGCGGAAGGTCGGCCGCCAGCACCGCGTTCAGCGTGTCCACCAGCGACGCGATCTCGGCGGACGACGCGGTCCGGGCATCCCACTCGCGCACCATCACCCGTCTAGCTTGCCGCTAACCGCAGCGTGACGGAAGTGTCCAGTTCTCCAATGTACGCGGACGATCACTTCACGTGCGGCTGGCCAACCCGTACTCGTTGGCCTTGTCGAAGACGTCCTCGGCGTACCGGCGCACGTCGTTGTACGACAGGATGGCCCCCCACCAGTCGCCCGGGACGGTCAGGTTCCGGCCGCCCTTGCACAGGTAGTTGCCGGCGGCCAGGGCGGCGTCGTCGATGTCGTGCGGGTCCTTGCGGCCGTCGTTGTCCGCGTCCGCGCCGATCTCCTGCCAGGTGGTCGGGATGAACTGCATCGGCCCGATCGCCCGGTCGTAGACGGTGTCCCGGTCGTAGAGCCCCCGGTCGGTGTCCAGGATCTTCGACCGGCCGCCCTTGCCGTCGAGCGGGTCGCCGATGATCTCCGGGAGCGCCCGCCCGTCCGGGCCGAGGCTGGCGCCGTTGGCCTGGCCGTGCCGCGACTCGACGTACCCGATGGCGGCGAGCGTGGTCCAGCTCAGCCGGCAGCCGGGGGTGCTCTGCGCGAGGACCAGCTCGGCGTAGCCGTACGCCTGCATGGCCACCGGGGAGATGCCGGCCTTCGCCCCGGTCTGCTGCGCCCACCCGGCGAGCGCGTCGGCGGGCCGACCGGTCACCACCGGCCCGCCGGGCAGGCCGCCCGGACCCGGGGTCGCGCCGGGCAGCGCTGTCGCGCCGGGCGGCAGCGGGGTGCCGGTGGCGCCGGGGACCATCCCGCCTCCCGGTACCGCCGTGCCGATCCCCGGCGTGCTGGCGGTCGCGTCGACCGCGACCGGGCGGGGCTCCGGCGCGGTCGCCGGCACCAGCAGCGCGCCGGCTGCGGCGGTCGCCCCGACCAGGGCGAGCAGGAACAGCCCGGGCAGGGTGAGCCGGCCGCTCGGGCGCCGGGACCAGGCCCGGGTGGCCCGGGCGGCGGCGAGGGCCGCCTGCCGCGGCGGAGGCAGCCGTACGGCGTGGGCGAACGGCACCCGCCGCCGCGACCTCCTGGCCCGCCCGCCTGCGGCCGTGGCCGTCCCGTCGGCCGTCCCGTCACCGTCGGCCTTGTCGACGTTCTCGGCGGTACCGGCGTTCTCGGCGGTGCCGGCCTCTCCGGCGGTGCCGACCTTCTCCGCGGCGTCCGCGTTCGCGGTGCCGGCGGCCTTCTCGGCGTCCGCCCCCGTGGCGTTGTCCGCCTTCGCGGTGTTGTCCGCCTTCGCGGTGCTGGCGGCCACGTCGGTGCCGTCGGTCTTTGCCAGGGGGTCGGCCGTTTTCGCCGTCGGGTCGGTGGGATCCGGCTTCGCCGCCGTGGTGGCATCCGTCGCCAGCAGGCCGGGCTCCGGCCTCTCCGCCGGGGCGGTGGCGTCGGTCCGCCCCGGCGTGGTCGCGGCCGTCGGGCCGGGCTCCGGCCCGGTCTCCGCTCCGGCGTCGGTCTGGCGGGCGGCCGACGACCCCGAGGAGTCGGCGGGCGGCGCGGCGTCGGCGGCCCGGGGTGCGGCTTCGGCGGGCGCCGTCGACCGCAACCAGGGCCGACGGGGGCGCGGCAGCCTGCCGCCCGCCGGGCGTCCGCCCGGGTCCTCGGGCGGCGCGGCCGGTCGTAGGGGTCGAACCGTCGCTCTGTCCTCGCCGTCCACCCGTCGAGTATCACCCATGTCCCGCGTCCCGTCAGGACCGGTCGTACTCTTGTGCCATGCCCCGGTACGAGTTCCGCTGCCGCGCCTGCGGCGACACCTTCGAGGTCAACCGTCCGATGGCGCGGGCCGGTGAGCCGGCGTCCTGCCCCCAGGGGCACGCCGACACGGTCAAGCTGCTCTCCACCGTGGCCGTGACCGGTCGGGGTGGTGCCGGCCCGGCCGCGCCGGCCCCCTCCGGCGGGGGCTGCTGCGGCGGGGGCTGCGGCTGCTGATCCCGTCCCCTCCGGCCGGCGGTTCCCCGCCGTCGTCGGCACGGTGCCGACGCTCGTCGTGCCCTTCGTGCGGGGCGTGCCGTCCCGACCTGCCGGTTACGGCCCTCGATGGCACCGGGGGTCTGAGTCCGCCCGGCCGTTCTCACGATGCGTGACGGCGCGGACATAGGGCAGCATGAACCCGTCGTTACGGGGGCGGAGGTTCGACGTATGTCGCCAGGGATCCACCTCCCGAGCGGATGGGTGACCTTCGTGTTCACCGACATCGAGGGTTCGACGCGACTGGCCCAACTGCTCGGCCCGGGGTACCCCCCGGTGCTGCGGGAGCACCGCCGCCTGCTGCGCGACACCCTGGCCGGCACCGACGGCGCGGAGCTGCTGACCGAGGGCGACTCGTTCTTCATCGCGTTCCCCGACGCCGGCGCGGCGCTCACCGCCTGCCTCACCGCGCAGCGCGCGCTGGCTACCCACGACTGGCCGGCGCCCGAGGCCGCGCCCCGGGTCCGGATTGGCCTGCACACGGGCTGGGCCGAGCCGCGCGACGGCGAGTACGCCAGCCCCGAGGTGCACCGGGCCGCCCGGGTCGCCGCCGCCGCGCACGGCGGGCAGGTGCTCTGCTCGGGGTCCACCGCCCGGCACGCCGACCCGCTGCCGACGGGCGCGTCCCTCATCGACCTCGGGCTGCACCGGCTGCGCGGCTTCGATGACCGGGAACGGCTGTTCCAGCTCGTCGCGCCCGGCCTGGAGCGGCAGTTCCCCCGCCCGCGCACCGCCGACGCGGTGGCGCACAACCTGCCGACCCAGGTGACCTCGTTCGTCGGCCGGGAACCCGAACGGGTCGAGCTGCGCCGCCTGGTCGAGCGGCACCGGCTGGTCACGGTGCTCGGCGCGGGCGGGGCGGGCAAGACCCGGCTCGCCGTCGAGCTGGCCACCGGGATGGTGGAGGACCACCCGGACGGGATCTGGTTCGTCGACATCGCAGCGGTGACCGACCCCGGGCTGGTGGCGTTCGCGGCCGCCGCCGTGCTCGGGCTGCGTCCGGAACCCGGCCGTCCGATGGTGGACACCCTCGTCGAGTACGCCGCCACCCGCCGGATGCTGGTCCTGCTCGACACCTGTGACGCCCAGCCGTCCGCCTCGGCCGAGCTGATCTCCCGGCTGCTCGCCGGCGGGGGCGGGGCCCGGGTGCTCGCCACCAGCCGGGAGTCGTTCGGCCTGCCCGGCGAGGTGGTGTGGCGGATCCCGCCGCTGTCCGTGGAGCCCCGGTCCGACGGCGCGGAGAGCGACGCGGTGGCGCTGCTGCTGGACCGCACGGCGGCGGCCCGGGGCGGACGGCGGCCGGTCCCGGCCGAGTCGGCGGACCTGTGGCGGGTGGTGCAGCGGCTGGACGGCCTTCCGCTCGCCATCGAGCTGGCCGCGGCCCGGTTGCGGGTGCTCTCCGTCGGCCAGCTCGCCGAGCGCCTGGACGACGTGCTGGGCACCCTCGACGCCGGCCGGGACGACGCCGGACCGGTGCGGCCCGAACTCGGCTGGACGGGCAACCAGCAGGACACCGTCGACCTGGTGGCGGCGTCCCGGGGCAAGGCTCCGCCCACCCCGGCCGTCCGGGCGGTGCAGCGCTCGGCCAGCGAACGGCACCGCACCATGCAGGCCACCGTCACCTGGTCGTACCGGACGCTCGGGCCCCGGGCCGCCCGGCTGCTGCGCTGGCTCGCGGTCTTCGCCGGGCCGGTGGACCTGCCGACCGTGGAGTGGCTGCTCGACGACGACCCGCTCGACCCGTTGTCGGTGCTGGTCGACAAGTCGATGATCCAGGCCGAGCCGCACGCCGCGGGCAGCACGTACCGGATGCTCGACCCGATCCGGGCGTACGCGGCACGGCGGCTGGTGCAGGCCGGGGAGGAACGGGCCGCCCGGGACCGGCACCTCGCCTGGTCGGCGCACGCGCTGCGGCGGGCGTACCTCGGACCGGACGGCCGCCCGGTCACCCTCTCCCTGTACGCCCTGGACCCGCTCGCCGGCGAGCTGCGGGCCGCCCTGCGCTGGTGCGCCACCGGCGGCAGCGCCCGGGCGGGGCTGCGCCTGGCCGGTGGGCTGGACCAGTGGTGGCGGGAGCGTGGGCTGGCCCGGGAGGGGCGGCTCTGGCTGTTCCGGCTGTACGGCCGGATGGCCGAGACCGGGGAGGTGGTCCCGGAGGACGAGCTGGCGGTGGCGTACCACATGCACTCGCTGCACGCCGGCGCGGACGGCGAGTTCACCGAGGAGCTGCGCTACTCCCAGCGGGCCGAGGCGGCGGCCCGGCAGGCCGGCGACGCCGGCCTGCTGGCCCGGGTGCTGGCCGGGCGGGCGGGGCCGCTGGTCGACATGGGACAGTTCGCCGAGGCCGAGCGGGTCTGCCGGGAGGCCATCGACTGGGCGTACGAGGGGGACGTCGTCCCCGACGCGTTGCCCGCCGTGTTCAGCCTCGCCGAGCTGCTCTGGCGGCGCGGCGCGCTGGCGGAGGCGGCGGAGCTGCTCGGCGCGGCCCGCCCGGTCGAGGCGGCCCGCCCGGCCGACCGGGGACGCCGGTCGGTCGACATGCTGCTCGGCATGGTGGCGCTGGCCCGGGGGGACCTGATCGCGGCGCACGAGCACCTGCTGGTCGCGCTGCGGTCCCGGATGAGCCACGGCTTCCACCGTCGGGCCTGCGACACCCTGAACGCGATCGCGGTGCGGTGCGCCTCCGGGGGCGATCCGCTGACCGCCGCCCGGCTCTTCGGCGCGGCCCAGGCGACCCGGGCGAGCATGCGGTCGACGCCGGGCATCTGCGGCCCGTACTGGCTGGAGCAGCAGGCCGGGCTGCGCCGGACGCTGGGCGACGCGCCCTTCGACGACGCGTACGGCGAGGGCGGCGAGCTGGCCCTGGAGGAGGCGGCGGCGCTGGCGCTGGCGGTGGAGCATCCCGACCTGGGCGCGGACTCGACCCGGTTCCAGAGCACCGGCGCGGTCGCCCCGGGCCAGCTCGGCCCCGAGCCGGGCCGCCGCTCGGCGGGCCACCCGGAACGTGCCTGACCCGAGCCGCGCGCCCCGCGGGTCTCCGGTGCAACCGGTGGCAGCCGCGGGTGCCCGGCCGGCCGGGGGCGGCTCGGGAAGGGCCCCCGGCACGCCGGAGGCGTCGACCGGGGGCCCTGCGCTCAGCCGCGGGCGGCGGCGCGGGCCTCGGCGTCGGCCTTGATCCGGGCGGCCCGGTCGAGGTCGGACTGCTGGACCGCGGCGACGGAGCCGAAGACGCTCACCGCCTGGTAGTAGGTCCAGGCCAGGCTGGTGCAGGCCGGCCGGACCACCGAGTTGTACGTGGCGCAGACCCGCTTGAGATCCTCGTAGAAGGCGCTGTCGAGCCGGGACTTGTTGGCCGGGAACTGGCCCATGGCCTTGTAGTTCCGGTAGCCGAAGTCGTGCCGGTGGCAGGACAGGCTGAAGTTGAAGCCGAGCGGGTTGTCCGGGCTGGACGAGCAGTAGTCGGTCGACCAGTTGAAGGCGTACTCGCTCCAGGCGGCCTTGTTCAACCGGGCGGAGTTCCAGGCGTTGTAGCTGCTGGCGCTGGTCTGCGTCCAGCTCGACAGCACGCTGAGCTTCTGGCTGGTGCTGACGGCGGCAGCGGCGGGGTTGGCGGCCCCCAGCGCGGTGAGCAGCGCGAACGTGCCGGCGGCGAGGAGGGTGGCGAGGCGTCTGGGCACGGTGGACCTCCGCGGGGGTGGCGGTGTGAGCGGGTGACCGGTGGGGGGCCGGTTCGACAAGTGTCGATCACGAGACGGGCGCCACAGCATGTCATAGACCAACATCTGGTGACATCAGTTGAAACAGACAAGTGCCCCGGGCCGCTGGGACGGCCCGGGGCACTCGCTCACGCTGTCAGCGCACGAAGCGCGGCGGGCTGACGAGGCTCTCGTTCGACAACCGGTCCAGCGCGGTCACGTGGTACGTGTACCGCTGGCCGGCCTCGGCGGTGGCGTCCACCCAGGACTGCACGGCGTCGGGGGTGGCGCGGACGGTGCCGACCAGGTGCGACGCGTCGGCGAAGCCGCACTTCCCGACCAGGCCGGTCCCGTCGAACCGGTAGATCGCGTACGAGGCCGCCGTGCCGAGCGGTCCCTTCCCGTCGGCGGGCTGCCGCCAGCTCAGCCGGACCCCGTCGTCGGTCCGCGCGGCGCCGGTGAGCACCGGGGGCAGCAGCGGCTTCGCCGGCAGGTGCCGCATCGCCGGCACCAGGGCCGGGCGGGAGTAGTGCTCGGCCGCGTAGGTGTCCGTCGCGCCGAGCCGGTTCGCCTTCACCTGCACGGCGGAGAAGTGCACGTTGCCGAGCACCTCCGGGTACGACCGGTTGAGCGTCAGGTGGTCGGTCAGCTCGCGCGGGTTCATCCAGTACGAGCCGTACGCCGGGTCACCGCTCTTGTAGTCGGCCTGGCCGATGTAGAGCTGCACGCGGGTGCCGCGCACCGTCTCGGCCCACCACGGCACCAGCCGGGCGTAGTCGGCCGCCGGGTACTGGCCGATGTACCAGTAGAGCTGCGGCACGATGTAGTCGATCCACTCCTCCTTCACCCACTTGCGGGTGTCGGCGGAGATGATGTCGTAGGACTGGCTGCCGGTGGTGTCCGAGCCGAGCGGGTCCACCGACTTGTTCCGCCAGATGCCGAACGGGCTGACCCCGAACTTCACCCACGGCTTCGCCGCCTTGATCTTGGCGTTCATCTCCTGGACCAGCAGGTTGATGTTGTCGCGCCGCCAGTCGGCCCGGTCGGTGAAGCCCCGGTTGAACTCGGCGAACGTCGCGTCGTCCGGCACCTGGTGGGTGCCGCTCGGGTACGGGTAGAAGTAGTCGTCGAAGTGCACGCCGTCGACGTCGTACCGCTGGACCGCGTCCATCATCGCGGTCTGGACGAACTCGCGGACCGCCGGGATGCCGGGGTTGTAGTAGAGCCGGCTGCCGGCGACCCCGGCCGGCGGGTACGCGAAGGTCCACTCCGGGTGCTGCCGGGCCGGGTGGTTCGGCGCGAGCTGCGCGATGTCCGCGCCCGCGCCGCCCGGGGCCGGCATGGAGATCCGGTACGGGTTGAACCAGGCGTGGAACTCCAGGTTCCGCTTGTGCGACTCGGCGACGAGGAAGGCCAGCGGGTCCCAGCCCGGATCCTGCCCGCGCACCCCGGTCAGGTACTCCGACCAGGGCTCGTACGGCGAGGGCCAGAACGCGTCGGCGGTGGGCCGGACCTGCACCACCACGGCGTTGTGGTTCAGCTTCTGCGCCAGGTCGAGCCAGCCCAGGTACTCCGCCTGCTGGGCGGCGACCCGGTCCGGTGCGGTCTGGGACGCCTTGCTCGGCCAGTCGATGTTGACCACCGACGAGATCCACATGGCCCGGAACTGCCGCTTCGGGGTGGCCGGGTCGGTGGTGCAGGAGGTGGTGGCGGCGTCGGTCGCGTCGGTCCCCGCCGCGCTGGCGGCCGTGGGGGAGACGGCGACGAGCGCCCCGAGCAGGGCTACGGCCAGCCCGGCGGCTCTGAGCCGAGTTGCCTTCATCCGGTGCGTCCCTTCGTTGGGCTCGGCGTGGCGGGGTCGGGTGGCGACGGACGCCGCGCGGCCGACCCCGGCCGCTCCGCGTGGCACGCGCTCTCGGCAAGATTCGCCGAGGGCTATCTGTCGCTGGTAGGAAATTTTCACACCGGGTGGGGGTGGCGCAAGACCTCCGGCCAGATCCGCACCGACCGGCCGCGCGAATCGTTCCGGCGTGACCCGTCCCACCCGCCGGACCGTGACCGCACCGACACCGATGGTCGTGGCTCGCCGCCCGGCCGGCTGATCAGCATCGGCCCGCGAGGGGGTGGGGGAGGGGGGTGGGGGTGGAGGTTAGGTGAAGAAGCGGGCCAGGTGGGGGGTGGGCGGTGGGGTGGTGTTCGGGGGGAGGGGGGTGAGGTCGGCGAAGATGCTGGCGCCGTCGCAGCCCGCGTGCAGGGGGTACCAGCGCGGGGTGCCCGGTGGACGCTGGAGGCAGATGCCCTTGAACGTCTGCACGTCGAGCAGCCGGACGTGGGTCGGGTCGGCCACCGCGTTCACATGCCCCCACCAGGGGCTCATCACGTGCAGCACGCCGCCCGGCCGGAGCACCCGGTGACACTCGTCCACCAGGGGCAGGAAGTCGATCAGGTGCTCCAGGATGTGCACCGCGAAGAGCACGTCCACCGAGTTGTCGGCCAGCGGCAGCGAACCGGAGAGGTCGGCCAACGCGTCCACCCCCGGGGCGGGGAAGAGGTCGAGCCCCAGGTTGCCCGGGTACTGCTTGGTGCCGCCGCAGCCCAGGTCGACCACGACCGGGTCCCGGCCGGCCACCCGGACCCGGCACCAGACCCCGAACACCCCGGCGAGCCGGCCGACCAGGTCCCGGACCAGCCGTAGCCGCGCCGCGTCGTCGACCTCGCCGGTCAGGTGGGCCACCCCCCGGTCGAAGCGCACCCGCACCGCGAGGTCGCGCAGCCGGTCGTCGTGGGACGACTGATCCGCCCATGCCTCGGCGAGGAAGTCGTCGACCGCCCGCAGCCGCTCGGCCGAGGGCGGGGTCAGGGCCAGCGCGACCATGGGCCACCTCCGCCGGGCGCGTTACCCGGATCCGCCGGCGGTATGCCCGCCGAGGCGGACCGATCCGGGCGGGTCAGCCGGAGATGCGGCGGGCCGGCCGGCCGGGGCCCCGGATGCGCTGCCGGGGCGACAGGGAGGCCGCCTTCGGCCGCTTGAGGTGGTACCGGTGCAGTTCGCTGCTGCCCGGCATGGACGGGTCCTCGCTCATCGCCACCAGTTCCCAGCCCTGGTCGCCGGCCCGGTTCAGGTGGGCCAGCGCGGTGTCGCCGTACGGGGTGACGTCGACCATCGAGCCGTCCGGGCCGTACCAGACGAAGACGATCTCCCAACCGGTGTCGGTGCTGGCTGCCTGGCGGCGGCGGACCAACAGCGCGTACTCCCACTTGAGCATGGAGTCATTGTCACCCCGGAACCGCCGGTCGGCACGCCGTCAGTCCTCGGTGATCCGTCCCGCGTCCACCCGTACCCGGCGGTTGACGGCCACCGCGTCGAGCATCCGACGGTCGTGGGTGACCAGCAGCAGCGTCCCCGGGTAGGTGGCCAGCGCCGACTCCAGCTGCTCGATGGCCGCCAGGTCGAGGTGGTTGGTCGGCTCGTCGAGCACCAGCAGGTTCACCCCGCGCCCCTGGAGCAGCGCCAGCGCGGCCCGGGTCCGCTCGCCGGGCGACAGCGACGCCGCCGGCCGCAGCACGTGCTCGGCCCGCAGGCCGAACTTGGCCAGCAGCGTCCGCGCGTCCGCCGGCGCCAGCTCGGGTACGGCCAGCCGGAACGCGTCCAGCAGGGGCTGGCCGCCGAGGAACAGCCCCCGGGCCTGGTCGACCTCGCCGACCACCACGCCGGGGCCCAGCGCGGCGTGCCCGGCGTCCAGCGGCAGCCGGCCCAGCAACGCGCCGAGCAGGGTGGTCTTGCCGGACCCGTTCGCCCCGGTGATCGCCATCCGGTCGGCCCAGTCGACCTGGAGGGTCACCGGGCCGAGGGTGAAGGCTCCCCGGCGTACCACGGCGTCGCGGAGCGAGGCCACGACGGCGCCGGCGCGGGGCGCGGCGGCGATCTCCATCCGCAGCTCCCACTCCCTGCGTGGCTCCTCCACCACGTCCAGCCGCTCGATCAGCCGCTCGGTCTGCTTGGCCTTCGCCGCCTGCTTCTCGGTCGCCTCGGAGCGGAACTTGCGGCCGATCTTGTCGTTGTCGGTGGCCTTGCGCCGGGCGTTCTTCACGCCCTTCTCCATCCAGGCCCGCTGGGTGCGGGCCCGGGCCTCCAGCCCGGCCCGGGTGTCGGCGTACTCCTCGTACTCGTCGCGGGCGTGCCGGCGGGCCACCTCCCGCTCCTCCAGGTACGCCGCGTAACCGCCCCCGTAGTGCCGGACCTGCTGCTGGTGCAGGTCCAGCTCCAGCACCCGGGTCACCGTGTGGGTGAGGAACTCCCGGTCGTGGCTGACCAGCACCGTGCCGGCGCGCAGCCCGGTGACGAAGCGCTCCAGCCGGTCCAGCCCGGCCAGGTCGAGGTCGTTGGTGGGCTCGTCGAGCAGGAAGACGTCGTACCGGCTGAGCAGCAGCGAGGCCAGCCCGGCGCGGGCCGCCTGCCCGCCGGAGAGGCCGGTCATCGGGTGGTCCAGGTCGACGGCGAGGCCCAGCTCGGCGGCCACCTGCTCGGCCCGCTCCTCCAGGTCCGCCCCGCCGAGGCCGAGCCAGCGCTCCAGCGCCTCGGCGTACGCGTCGTCGGCCCCCGCCGCCCCGGCGGTCAGCGCCTCGGCGGCGGCGTCCAGCGCCGCCTGGGCGACCGTCACCCCGGTCCGCCGGGCCAGGAAGTCCCGGACCGTCTCGTCCGGCCGGCGCTCCGGCTCCTGCGGCAGGTGCCCGACCGCCGCGGTGGGCGGGCTCAGCGTGACGCTGCCCGCCTCGACCGGAAGCAACCCGGCAAGGGTACGCAGTAGCGTCGACTTGCCCGCCCCGTTCACCCCCACCAGGCCGACCACGTCGCCCGGGGCGACCACCAGGTCCAGCCCGGCGAAGAGCAGCCGCTCCCCGTGCCCGGCGGCGAGATCCTTGACCACCATCGTCGCGCTCATGAGGAAGTGAGCCTATCGGTCGCGTCACCAGGATCCGGTGGCCGGTCCGGCGGGCCGGTTCGGGCACCCGGCACGCGCGCCCGCAGTACGCGGGGCAGACTCACCGGCGTGGTGACGACTCTGGCGATCGACTGCGGCGGCGGCGGGATCAAGGCGTCGGTGCTCGACGGGGCCGGCACGATGCGGGCCCGGCCGCTGCGGGTGCCCACCCCGTACCCCCTGCCGCCCACGCTGTTCGTGAAGACGCTGCTCGACCTCGGTGGCCGGCTGCCCACGGCGGAGCGGGTGACCGTCGGGATGCCCGGCATGCTCCGGCACGGCGTGGTGGTGGCCACCCCGCACTACGTGACCCGCTCCGGCCCCCGCAGCCGGGTCGATCCCGACCTGCTGACCGAGTGGTCCGGCTTCGACGCGCGCACGGCGCTCGCCGACGCCTTCGGGGTGCCCGCCCTGGTGCTCAACGACGCCGAGGTGCACGGCGCCGGGGTGGTCGCCGGCACCGGCCTGGAACTGGTGCTGACCCTCGGCACCGGGCTGGGCAGCGCCGTCTTCGACGGCGGCGTGCTCGCCCCGCACCTGGAGCTGTCCCACGCCCCGGTGCGCTGGGGCACCACCTACGACACGTACGTGGGGGAGCCGGAGCGCCGTCGCCTCGGCGACGCGTTCTGGTCCCGCCGGATCCGGCAGGTGGTGGACGGGCTGCGCCCGGTGTTCCGCTGGGACCGGCTCTACCTGGGCGGGGGCAACTCCCGGCTGATCCGGCCCGAGCAGCTCGCCCGGATGGGCGAGGACGTGGTGGTGGTGCCGAACACCGCCGGCATCGTCGGCGGCGTCCGCGCCTGGGACCTGCAAAGGGGAAGAACCTCGGCCTGACCGTGCCCTCGTCGACCCGGTCCGGCGGGTTTTCGTCGCAGGAACACTCGCGGTCCGCGCGGTGTTGTGCCAGCGTCGGATCAGTGGCGGCGCGAGACGAGGAGGTGGGTCGATGGACCTTCTGGCGGAGTACCGACGGGCGACCATGTTCTTCGAGATGGGTGACGCTTCCGGAGCGGTCCGGCTGCTGGAGCCGATCGTCGAGGCAGAACCCGGCAACTCCTCCGTACGGCAGTTGCTGGCCCGGGCGTACTTCCAGACCGCCCAGCTCAACCGCGCCGAGGAGCAACTGCGCGAGCTGGTCAACCGGGACCCCAGCGATCACTACGCGCACCACGTGCTCGGCCGGACGCTGGAGCGGATGAACCGCCCCGCGGACGCGCTGCGGCACCTGCGCATCGCCGCCGCGATGCACTCGACGAACACCGACTACGCGACCGCGCTGCGCCGGGTGGAGAGCCGGGTCAACAGCGACCGCTGACCGAGCCGGGCAAGGGGAAGGGGAACTCACTCTTCCCCTTGCCCGGGGCCCGAAGCCCGAGGCCTCTCCCGGCGACTGCGGGCCTACCATGGGCTGCCATGGGACGTGCACAGGTGGTGGAGGCGGAATGAAGCTCAAGCTGGACCTGCACGACATCTTCAACAAGGGCCAGGACATCGACCGCGCGCTGCGCGGGATCATGGACGAGGCGGTGGCGAAGAAGGCCACCCTCGTCGAGATCATCCCCGGCAAGGGCTCCGGCCAGCTCAAGAAGCGGGTGCTGCGCTTCCTCGACCAGAAGGACGTCAAGCAGCTCTACCACCGCGTGGAGAAGGACTCGAAGAACTTCGGCCGCCTCTTCATCCACTTCCGCTGGAAGTAGGAGCCTCAGCCTCCCGACCTCCCGCGCGATACCGGGTTGCCCGCTGCCCAACCGTGCACGACCCTTTCGGGATGATCCGGACGCGGGTGCTCACCGAGGGCGATTGGCAGTTGTGGCGGGAACTGCGGCTCGCCGCGCTGGCGGAGGCAGCGTACGCCTTCGGTTCCCGGCTGGCGGACTGGCAGGGCGACGGCGACCGGGAGGAACGCTGGCGCGGGCGGCTGGCCATCCCCGGCTCGTACAACATCCTGGCGATGCGCGACGGGCAGCCCGTCGGGATGGTCAGCGGGGTGCCGACCGATCGGGACGGCGTCGTGGAGTTGATCTCCATGTACGTGTCGCCGGTCGGACGGGGCCGGGGCGTGGGCGACCACCTTGTGCGGGCGGTCGAGCGGTGGGCCAGGCAGGTGGGCGCGGGGACGCTGCGGCTGGCCGTGACGGAGGGCAACGAGAACGCCTGGGCGCTCTACCGGCGCAACGGCTTCCGCGACACGGGCGAGCCGGGCGACCTCATGCCCGACAACGTGCGCCGGGAGCACGTCATGGCCAAGAGTCTCGGAAATGACGGCCAACCGGCCCGGGTGAGAACCCGTAGAAGGCGCCCCGCGCCGAATTCACGGAAAGAGTGGCCATCCCGCGCGGAATAGCCACTCTTTCCGTGAATTTGCGCGGCTGCCCAGGTTAGACGGGGTAGGTGCGGGCGACCGCCAGCATTTCCGAGCTGTGGGAGCCGACCACGCCGACGGTCGGGGGGCGGGGGCGGAATCCGGGGATACCGTCCAGGCCGTCACTGGCGTCCATGGCCCGCAGCATGGTCGGCCGGGAGACCCCCGCGAGCACCAGCGTGATCTCGATGCCCTCGGGCGGCGGGGCGTGGAAGACCACCCCGAAGCCCCAGTCCGCGCCGTCGGCGGGTCGGCCGCCGGCCACCCGCCGCCCGTTCACGGTCGCCGACTCCACCACGGTCGCGCCGTCGACGTGCAGGGTGGCGAGCCGGACCGGCCGCTGCGGGGTGAGCCGCACCCGCAGGATGCGCTGCTCGCCGGAGCGGGTGTCGGCGAGGATCTCCAGCCTCGGCGCGGGCAGGTTCGCCGCCTGGGCCGGCCCGGTCCGCAGCTCGGTGTCGCCGAGGCCGGGGAAGTCTCCGACCCCGGTCACCCCGTCGACGTACCCCGCCGTCCACGGCTGGGGGGCGGTCTCGCGGCTGAGCCAGCGGGCCTGGCCGGTGCCGGCGTCCAGGGCGTACATCAGGTGGGTGGGCACGGGGTGTGCGGCGTCGAACCGGTCGACGGCGAGCCCGACCCCGGCGAACACCACCGCCGCGAGCCCGGCGGCGACGGCCGGCAGTGCGCCCGCCCGGCGGGCCCGGGCCGCGACCATGCCGCGCTGCCCGCCGGCCTCCGGGTGCAGCAGGTCCAGCACCGGCAGCGCGGCCAGCCCGAGCAGCACCGCGACCAGGGCCGCGATGCCGCCCATCGCCATGCCGAGCGCCGGGAAGAGCAGCACCACGGGTGGCAGCAGGATCACCACGGCGACCGCGCCGGCCAGGGTCACCGCGACCACCGGCCAGGGGCCGTCGATCCGGCTGGCCAGCGCGACCAGCCCGGCCGCCGCGCCGGCCAGGGCCGGCAGGGTCGTCAGGTACGCCCCGCCGGGCACCAGCACCGCGAGCACCACCCCGAGCACGGCCAGCCAGCCCAGCCCGCCGATCGCCAGGGCGGCCGGGCCGACCCGGCGGCGGGTCAGCGCGTACCAGGCGACCAGGATCGCGGCGGCGAGCGCCACCACGGCGAGCCGGTACCAGGTTGGCCGGTACGGGTCGAGCAGCTCGGCGTAGCCGGGCCGCACGGCGGTGATCCCCGCCCAGAGCAGCTGCGCGCCCAGCGGGGCGGCGACGACCGGCACCAGCGCCAGCCCGAACCCGGCGGCGAGCCGCCCGTAGGTGGTCCGACCCCGCCGGCGGGCCAGCCAGCCGAGGGCCAGCACGGCGGCCAGGGCGGCCAGCGCCAGCGGCAGCACCAGCCAGCCGGGGTAGCGGGCCAGGCCGCCCGGGACCGGGAAGTACGTGGCGTCGTGCCCGGCGCCCAGGTCCTTCAGGTCGGCGCGGCCGAACTCGCGGGCCAGGCCGAGCGCGTTGTCGCCGTGCTGCTGGAGGCTGGCCCGGTCCATCGCGGCCGGGGTGTCCAGCGGGGTGTGGTAGATCGCCCCGCCGTCGATGTAGGCCGAGTTGAGCCCGACGAAACCGGCCCGGTCGAGGAACGCGGTGAAGTCGGTGTCGTTGGGCAGCGCGCGGTAGATCTCCACCGCGAACGAGGTGCCGACCGGGTGCGGGGCGGCCCGGCCGAAGACGTCCACCAGCCTCGCGTTGTCCCGGGACGTCTCGAACATGATCACCGGGCCGGTGGAGCCGCGCGCCTCCAGGTTGAGCACCACTCCGCCGTCGGCGGCGAGCGGGTGGTCCGCCGCGAACGCGGACGCCCCGCACAGGCACGCCTCCTCGGCGTCGGTGAGCACGAAGACCACGTCGTTGCGGGGCCGGGGGCCGGCGGTCAGCGCCCGGGCCACCTCCAGGATGGTGGAGGTGCCGGCCGCGTCGTCGTTGCCGCCCGGCCCGGACTGCACCGAGTCGTAGTGGGCGACCAGGAACACCTTCCCGGTCGGGTCGGTGCCGGACAGCCGGGCGACCACGTTGCGGACCCGGGCCAGGGTCGCCCCGGCGGCGGCCCCGCTGAGCTGGCCGGCCTCCTCGGCGACGGTGTCCTGCACCGTGGTTTCCAGGCCGAGGCCGCGCAGCACGCTCTCCACGTGCGCGCGGACCTGGTCGTTGGCCGGGCTGCCGGCCGGGTGCGGCCGGGTCGCGATGGCCTGCACGTTCTGGTACGCCCGCCCGGCGCTGAACTCGTCGGCCGGGGCGTCGGCGGGGGCCGGGTCGGGGGTGTCCAGGTCGTACGCGACGGTGCCGCCGACCGCGAGCAGGGCGGCGAGCGCGGCCAGGGCGGCGAGCGTCCGGCGGCGGGGGCGGGTCAACGCCCGGTCGGCGGCGCGGGTGGGGGGCGGTACGCCCACGGGGGTCTCCTCGGGGGTGGGGCCAGGGTGGGGCACCATCCTGCACCCCCGGAGCCGGCGGTGGGACTCCCCGTCAGGTCACTTGTTCCTTCTGCCGCCGGTTCGTGACGGAGGGCATGCCGCCCGTGCCGAGCCCGTCGTGTTGTGTGCGACCGTTGTGTAATACAGGATCAGCAGGGCACTCGGAAGGAGCCCGACATCACCAGCGATCTTCCGCGCCTCGCGGCGGTGACCCGGCCGCACCGGGGGTCCGGCCCTGCCGGTCCCCTCGCCGTGGCCTACCCGCACGGCGGCCTCGGGCGGCACCCCAACCTGCCGCCCGGCGAGCGGCTGCGGGTGCTGCTGGTCGAGGACGACGAGGGCGACGCCTTCCTGGTCGGCGAGCTGCTCGCCGAGACCAACTCGATGATCGACCTGTTGGTCGCCAGCAGCCTGAGCGAGGCCCGGCAGCGGGTGATGGGCGTGGACTGCGTCCTGCTCGACCTCGGCCTGCCCGACGCCCAGGGGCTGGACGGGCTGCGCCAGGTGCTGGAGATGTCCAGCGGCGCCGCGGTGTGTGTGCTGACCGGCCGCTCCGACGAGCACCTGGGCATCGTGGCGGTCGCCGAGGGCGCGCAGGACTACCTGGTCAAGGGCCAGGTCGACGGGGTGCTGCTGACCCGGGCGCTGCGCTACGCCGTGGAGCGCAAGCGGGCCGACGAGAACGCCCGGCGGCTGCGTGAGGTGGAGTTGCGCCAGGCCGAGTCGGCCCGGCTGGAGCGGGGCCTGTTGCCCCAGCCGCTGATGTCGACCGACCAGGTCGCGGTGCACACCTTCTACCGCCCCGGCCGGCACGCGGCGCTGATCGGCGGCGACTTCTACGACGTGGTGCAGACCCGGCCGGACCGGGTCGACTTCATCGTCGGCGACGTCTGCGGGCACGGCGTGGACGAGGCGGCGCTCGGGGTGGAGCTCCGGGTCGCCTGGCGGGCGCTGGTGCTGGCCGGGGTGCCCGACGACGAGGTGCTGCCCGCCCTGGAACAGGTGCTGATGAGCGAGCGCCGGCTCCAGGAGATCTTCGCCACCGTGGCCAGCGCCAGGCTCGACCTGACCCGCAACGCGGTCACCGTGCGGCTCGCGGGACACCCGCCGCCGCTGCTGCTGTCCGGGGGCAAGGTCGCGCCGGTGCCGGCACCGGGCGGCCTGCTGCTGGGCGTCCGACCGCGCCGGCCCATCGCCTTCGACCTGGAGTTCGACACCGATGACTGGTCCCTGCTGATGTACACCGACGGCCTCATCGAGGGCCGGGTGGGCGGCGGCGACGAACGGCTCGACGTCCCCGGCCTGACCGCCCTGCTCGGCGAGCCGGACAATCTCGCCGTGCCGCTGGCCGAGCTGCCGGCCTGGCTGGTGGGGCGGGCGGAGCAGAACAACGGGGGGCCGCTCGCGGACGACGTCGCCATGCTCCTGGTCAGCCGGGGCGGTGGCCGGTGACGGCGCGGCAGCCGAGCTGGACCCTGCGCCGCCGGGTCGTCACGCTGCTCACCGTGGTCGGCGTGCTGCTCGGTGCCTCCGTCGCGGTGGAGATCGCGGTCGCGGCGAAGAACCGGGAGCACATCCACTCGATGCTGGACCGCACCGGCCCGCTGCGCGCCCAGTCCCAGGAGCTGCTGAACGTCCTGGTCGACCAGGAGACCGCGGTGCGCGGCTACGCGGTCACCGGCGACCGCCAGGACCTCGAACCGTACGCCGAGGGGGTCAGACGGGAGCAGCAGCTCTACCAGTCGATGGAACCCCTGATCGATGTCTACCCGGTCCTGGCCGGGCAGCTGGAATCGGTCAAGGGCGAGGCCGCCGACTGGCGCCGCGCGGTCGCCGAGCCGGTGATCAGCACCACCGAGCGGTCCGGCACGACGGCCGGGCAGGCGTTGATCACCGAGCAGACGCGGCAGCGCTTCGACGTGATCCGTGCCTCGGTCGCCGACCTCCAGCAGGGCATCCTCGACGAGCGGGACAAGGACGCGGACGACATCTACCGCACCAGCACGATCCTGGTGGTGCTGCTGATCGCGGCGGCGCTGGTGGTGGTCGTGGCCGGCGCGGTGCTGCTGATCTCGCTGGACCGGATCGTGGTCCGGCCGCTGACCGGCCTCGCCGAGCAGGTCCGCGAGGTGGCCGAGGGCGACTACCAGCACCGCATCGCCGGGTCGGGCCCCCCGGAGTTCCAGCGGCTCGCCGACGACGTGGACGCGATGCGGCAGAAGATCGCCAAGGACCTGGCCGAGGTGCGCGAGGCCCGGGAGAGCATCGAGTGGGTCAACAGCCAGCTCCAGAAGCAGGCCGAGGAACTGGTCCGCTCCAACCGGGACCTGGAGCAGTTCGCGTACGTCGCCTCGCACGACCTGCAGGAGCCGCTGCGCAAGGTGGCCAGCTTCTGCCAGCTCCTCCAGCGCCGGTACGCGGGGCAGCTCGACGAGCGGGCCGACCAGTACATCGCTTTCGCCGTGGACGGCGCGCAGCGGATGCAGCGCCTGATCAACGACCTGCTGGCGTTCTCCCGGATCGGCCGGCTCACCACCGGCTTCACCGAGGTCGACCTCAACCGGGTGATGGGCGACGTGGCCGGGCAGACCGAGTCCGCCCTCCAGTACGCCGACGCCGAGCTGACCTGGGACGAGCTGCCGACGATCCGTGGCGAGGAGCCGCTGCTGACCAACCTGCTGGCCAACCTGGTCAGCAACTCGATCAAGTTCCGCCGCTCGGACGTGCCGCCGAGGGTGCACGTCTCCGCGCGGCTGGTCGACGACGAGTGGGAGATCAGCTGCCGGGACAACGGCATCGGGATCGAGCCGGAGTTCGCCGACAAGATCTTCGTGATCTTCCAGCGGCTGCACTCCAAGGACGCGTACCCCGGCACCGGCATCGGCCTGGCGATCGTCAAGAAGATCGTGGAGTACCACGGCGGCCGGGTCTGGGTGGACACGGACACCACCGAGGGCACCGCCATCCGGTTCACCCTGCCGGCCCTGCCCGAGGACGTGGCGGTGGCGCGGGCGGCCGAGCAGCAGGCCACCGGCCCGGTTGACGAGGCGGCGACCGCCGAGGGCACGCCCGCCGAGGACCCGGCCGGGGCGGAGCCGCCTCGCCAGGGCGGGTCGCCGGCGGAGGGGCCCGACGCGGCCCCGCACAGCGACAGCACGGGTGGCGTTAAGGAGACGGTGACATGACCGCGCCAGCGGACGGCAGGAGCCCGATCGAGGTCCTGCTGGTCGAGGACGACCCGGGTGACGTGCTGATGACCCAGGAGGCGTTCGAGGAGCACAAGCTGCGCAACCGGCTGACCGTCGTCTCCGATGGCACCGAGGCGCTGGCCTACCTGCGCCGGGAGGGCCGGTACGCGGACGCCGTCGCGCCGGACCTGATCCTGCTCGACCTCAACCTGCCCCGCCGCGACGGCCGGGAGGTGCTGGAGGAGATCAAGCAGGACGAGCAGCTCTGCCGCATCCCGGTGGTGGTGTTGACCACGTCCCAGGCCGACGAGGACATCCTGCGCAGCTACCAGCTCCATGCGAACGCGTACGTCACCAAGCCGGTGGACTTCGAGCGGTTCATCTCGGTGGTCCGGCAGATCGACGAGTTCTTCGTCAGCGTGGTGAGGTTGCCGCCGCGTGGCTGACACCCTGCTGGACGACGTCGCGGAGCTGCTGCACCGGGCCGCCGCGGACGTCGTGCTGCCACTGTTCGGAGAGCTGGACGACGCCGACGTCGCCGAGAAGGCGCCCGGGGAGCTGGTCACCGTCGCCGACCAGCGGGCCGAGGAGCTGATCAGCGCCGGGCTGTGCCGGCTGCGTCCCGGCTCGACGGTGGTCGGCGAGGAGGCCGCGGCCGAGGACCCGGGCCTGCTCGACCACCTGTGCGGCGACGGGGACGTCTGGCTGGTCGACCCGGTCGACGGCACCTCGAACTTCGCCGCCGGGAAGCGGCCGTTCGCGCTGATGGTGGCGCTGCTGACCGACGGAGGGCCGGTCGCCGCGTGGGTGCTCGACCCGCTGGCGGAGACGCTGGCCGTCGCCCGGGCGGGCGAGGGGACCCTGGTGAACGGCGTCCCGGTGCGTACCGTCGAGGAGGTGCCGCCGCTCGGCAGCCTGCGCGGCACCGCGATGACCCGGTTCCTGCCACCGGAGGCCCGGCGGCGCGCCGAGGCCGGCGCGGAACGGATCGGCGAACTGCTGCCCGGCCAGCACTGCGCCGGCCGGGAGTACCTCGACCTGCTCGTCGGCTCCCAGCAGTTCGTCCTCTTCTGGCGCACGCTGCCCTGGGACCACGCCCCGGGGGTGCTGCTGGTCCGTGAGGCCGGCGGGGTGGCCCGCCGGTTCGACGGCACCGAGTACCACCCGGCCGACGAGGGCCGGGGCCTGCTGGTCGCCGCCAACGAGCAGGTCTGGGTCGCGGCCCGCGACGCCCTGGACCTGACCTGACCGACCCGCTGCGCGACCGGCCGGCGACCCTGCGTCGACATCGACGTTCGGCGAGGTCTCGGGGCCTGGTGGCGGGCCGTCGGTCCGGTATCCTGACCGGCGGTCTCCGCCCAACAGGCCGCCGCCCGGCGCCGGTGGGGGACGCCGCCGCGCCGAGGACGACCCCGGCTGTCAAGGGAAGGGACGCTGCCCGTGCCCAGTACCAGCCTCATCCGGCGTCACGGCACCGGGCCGCTGACCGCGCTGCCCGGCCGGGGGGCGCTGACCGTGCTGCTGGTCGCCGTGGCGCTGCTGCTCGGCGTCGGGGCGGTGCCCGCCTCGGGCGAGCCCAACGAGGGCGGGACCAAGCAGCTGCGCGACTCGCTGGAGGCCGCCGCCAAGGGGCACATCGAGGCCAAGGCGAAGCTGGACAACTCCAAGCGCCGGCAGCAGTTGCTGACCGTCCAGTTCAAGGTCGTCGAGACCCGGCTGGTGGAGCTGACCGCGCAGGTCAACGAGGTGGCCGTGCAGTCGTACCGGCTGGGGCGGGTGAGCGCCCCGGCGCTGCTGTTGCAGAGCGCGTCGCCGGAGACGTTCCTGCGCCGTGCCGCCGAGCTGGACGTGATGGCCCAGCGGGACAGCCGCCGGCTGCGCGACCTGGCCCAGGCCCGCGACGAGGCGACCCGCGCCAAGATCGCCGTCGACACCGAGGTCCGCGAGCAGCGGAAGCAGCTCGTGGCGCTGGCGAAGAAGAAGCAGGAGGCCGAGAAGGCGCTGGCCGCCGTCAGCTCCGGCAGCGGCGCCGGGTTCAGCGGCGGCTCCTCCTCGGCCAAGCCGGCCCCGCGCAACTCCGACGGATCCTGGCCGTCGGAGTCCTGTTCGGTCAACGACCCGACCACCTCCGGCTGCATCACCCCGCGCACCCTGCACGCCATGCAACAGGCCAAGGCCGCCGGCTACAAGCGGTACGTCTCCTGCTTCCGCAGCGGCGGCAGCGGCGAGCACCCCAAGGGACGGGCCTGCGACTTCTCCGCCGCCACCAGCGGCTTCAAGGACGAGACGGCCACTGGCGGCGACAAGGCGTACGGCGACAGCCTGGCCAACTACTACAAGAACAACGCCAGCCGGCTCGGGGTGCTCTACGTGATCTGGTACCGCCAGATCTGGATGCCGAACACCGGGTGGCGGGCGTACAGCGGCAGCGGCAGCCCCGCCGCCGATCACACGAACCATGTTCATCTCTCGATGTACTGACCCGGACTGCCAGCTTCGCTGCGTACCATCGCGACGGTGAGCAGCTCATCGTCCGACGTCGCGACCGAGTCGGCGCGGCCCGCGCCGCCCGCCGACCGCGCCCTGCCCAACGGGCTCGCCGCGTTCCTGGTCTTCGCATCCAGCGGCGCGGTGCTGGTGCTGGAGACCGTCTCCCTGCGCCTGGTCGGCCCGTACGTGGGGGTCACCCTCCAGGTCACCAGCTCGGTCATCGGCATCGCGCTGGCCGCGATCGCGTACGGGGCGTGGACCGGCGGCTGGCTGGCCGACCGGCGGGACCCGCGCACCCTGATCGCCCCGGCGCTGGTGCTCGCCGGCATCGCCACCGCGGTCACCCTGCCGGTCGTCCGGTACGCCGGCGAGCTGCTGCGCGGCGGGGCGGCCAGCGCCGTCCTGCTGCTCACCGCGCTCGCCGTGTTCGTGCCGGCGGCGCTGCTCTCGGCGGTCACCCCGCTGGTGGTCAAGCTCCAGCTCGCCGACCTGCGGCGCACCGGTCAGGTGGTCGGCCGGCTCTCCGGCATCGGCACGCTCGGCGGCATCACGGCCACCCTGCTGACCGGGTTCGTGCTGGTGGCCGCGCTGCCCAGCACCGCCATCGTGCTCGCCCTGGCGGTGCTGCTCGGGGGCACCGGGCTGGGCCTGGGGGCGTACCTGCACCGGCGGGCGCGCGCGGGGCTGCCCGGTCCCGGCCGGGCGAAGGTCGCCGTGGCGGTGCTGGGGCTGGTCGGGGCCGGGCTGACCACGGTCGCCCCGAACCCGTGCGACGTGGAGACGGCGTACCACTGCGCGTCGGTGCAGACCGATCCCGATCGCCCGTCCGGGCGGACGCTGCTGCTGAACTCCGCCCAGCACTCGTACGTCGACCTGAACGACCCGACCCACCTTGAGTACGCGTACACGCGGTGGATCGGCGCGGCGGCCGACGTGGCCGCGCCGGCCGGGCAGCGGCTGGACGCCCTGCACCTGGGCGGCGGCGGCTTCACGGTGCCGCGCTACCTGACCGCCACCCGGCCGGGCACCGACAACCTGGTCTTCGAGATCGACGGCGGCCTGGTCGAGCTGGACCGGGCGAAGCTCGGCGTACGCGCCGGCCCGGACCTGCGCACGGAGATCGGTGATGCCCGGATGCTGGTCGGCCGGGCGGCCACCGACAGCCGGGACCTGGTGGTCGGCGACGCCTTCGGGCACCTCGTGGTGCCCTGGCACCTGGCCACCCGGGAGATGGCCGACGAGGTCAACCGGGTGCTGCGCCCCGGCGGGATCTACGTGCAGAACGTCATCGACTACCCGCCCGGCCGGTTCGTCCGCAGCGAGCTGGCCACCGTCGCCGCCGCGTTCCGGCACGTCGCCCTGGTCGCCCCGCCCGACGCGGTCGCCGGCCTGGTGGGGTCCAACTTCCTCATCGTCGCCTCCGACGCGCCGCTGCCGCTGGCCCCGCTGCGGCAGCGGGTGTCCGGGTTGCCCGAGACGGCGGGCGTGCTCTCCGGCGAGGTGCTGGACGCGTTCGTCGGCGACGCGCTGGTGCTCACCGACGACTACGCCCCGGTGGACCAACTGCTCGCGACCGCCTGATCGGGTGATTGGCTGACCGATTCTGACCGCCGAGGGTTAGGAACGCCCAGCCCGGGCAACAACTCCGACCATGGGTGGAGCGGTCCGTAACGGCGCACAGCTGCTCGGTGAGCGGTACCGGCTGATCGAGCAGCTCGGCGCGGGCGGCATGTCCGTCGTCTGGCGGGGGTACGACGAGGTGCTGGGCCGGCAGGTGGCGGTGAAGGTGCTCGCCTCCCGGCTGGCCAGCGACCGGGCGTTCCGGCACCGGATCCGGATCGAGGCGCAGGCCGCCGCCCGGCTCTGCCACCCCAACATCACGAACGTCTACGACTACGGCGAGTCCGAGCAGGTCGGGCTGACCGTGCCGTACGTCGTCATGGAGCTGGTCGACGGCGGCCCGCTGAGCGCCCGGCTCGGCCGGGGCGGGACGCTGCCCTGGCGGGAGGCGGTGACGATCGGCGCGGAGGTCACCTCGGCGCTGGCCACCGCGCACGCCCGGGGCGTGGTGCACCGGGACGTCACCCCGGGCAACGTCATGCTCACCTCGACCGGGGTGAAGGTGGTCGACTTCGGCATCTCGGCGCTGGCCGGGGAGAGCGAGAAGGGGCCGGACGGCACCCTGCTCGGCACCCCCGCGTACCTGGCGCCGGAGCGGCTGGACAACGGCCAGGTCTCCCCGGCCACCGACGTGTACGCCGTCGGCCTGCTGCTGTACCGGATGCTCACCGGCCGGCTGCCCTGGCAGGCGAGCACCACCACCCAGATGCTCCGCGCCCACATGTACGCCGACCCGGAGCCGATGCCCGGGGTGCCGGGGCTGCCCGACGAGGTCGCCGAGCTGGTGCGCCGCTGCCTGGCCAAGCGCCCCGCCGACCGCCCGGCCACCGCCGAGGTGGCCCGCACGCTCGCGGAGGCCGCCGGGATGCTGGCCGCGGTGCCGGTGTCGCCGGCCCCGGGCCCGGGCGACGAGACCCAGCTCGACCCGGCCGTGCTGGCCAACGCCGGCACCACGATCCTGCCCTGGTCGACCGACACCGACGCGTTGCCGTTCTCCGGCCGGACCCGCGGCCGGAAGGCCGTCGCCCGGCGGCGCAGGGTCGAGGCGGGGGTCGCGGCGGCGGGCCTGGTCGCGGTGACCGCGACGATGTGGGGGGTGACCTCCCGCAGCCCGGCCAGCGGCGGCGTGGAGCAACCCACCGAGGCCCGGATGGGGCTGACCGGTCCGCCCCCCTGCGCCGTCGACTACTCGCTGCGCAAGGACTCCGGCAAGGACTTCTCGGCCGAGCTGACCCTGACCAACACCGGCGACCGCGAGCTGCGGAACTGGACGATGAGCTTCACGTTCCCCGGCCAGCAGACGGTGACGAAGGCCGACCCGTCCGTCCACCAGCAGGGCCGCACCGTCGAGGTCCGGCCCGCCGCGACGCAGGGCGCGCTGGCTCCTGGCGCGGCCCGCAAGGTCGCCCTCACCGGCCGGTACACCGGGGCGAACCCGCTGCCGGTGGAGTTCCGCCTCGGCGACACCACCTGCCGGGTGCAGGTCTCCGGGGTGGCCGGGTCGGTGCCGAAGGCCGCCCCGACGCCCAAGGCCCCGGTGAAGACCACCACGAAGAAGGCGACGGTCGCCAGGGCCGGCTCCGGCTCCTCGGGCGGGGGTGGCTCGGCGAGCGGCTCCGGCAGCAAATCGAAGGCGAAGGCCGAGAAGCCCGCGAAGCCCGGCAAGGCCAAGAAGCCCGTGCAGCCAGGCAAGGGGAAGTGACCGGTCGGGCGGCCGGTCAGGTCAGCGCGGCGAAGCGCTGTAGCTGGGCGATGCTGCCCTCCACGATCAGCATGCTTCCGGCGGTGAGCACGGTGCCCGGGTCCGCGTACCGGAACCGCTCCCCGGGCCGCTTCGCCCCGACCACCATCACCCCGTAGCGGTCGGCCGGGGCCAGCTCGCGCAGCGGCCGGCCGACCAGCGCGTCCGGCACCCGGACCCTGGCGATGGCGAAGTCGTCGCCGAACTCGATGAAGTCCAGCATCTTGCTGACGATCAGGTGCGCCACCCGCTCCCCGGTCTCCGCCTCCGGGAAGATCACGTGGTGGGCGCCGACGGAGCCGAGAATCTTCGCGTGCTTCTCCGAGGTCGCGCGGGCCCAGATCTGCGGTATCCCCAGCTCGGCCAACGCGAGGACGGTCAGCACGCTGGCGTCCAGCGAGGCGCCGATCGCCACCACCACCCGCCGGAATTCGGTCACCCCGATCTGGCGCAGCGCGCCCTCCTCGGTGGCGTCCGCCTGCACCACCCGGTCCAGCGACCGGGACCACTTCTGTACCCGGTCGGCGCTGTGGTCGATGGCGAGCACTTCGTGGCCGAGTTGGGTCAGCGACGTGGCCAGGTGACAGCCGAACCGCCCCAGGCCGATCACCACGACGCCGGTGTCGTCCGTGTTCCTAGCCGACAATGGGTTGCTCCTCGGGGTAGCGGTACAGGCGCCGTCGGGTGTTCAACGCGATTGCGGACCCGAGGGTGAGCGGGCCGACCCGTCCGATGTACATCAGGGCGGTCAGCAGGTACACGCCGGGAGCGGGCAGTCGCGTGGTGAGCCCGACCGTGAGGCCGGTGGTGCTGAACGCCGACGTCACCTCGAACAGCGACTGGTAGTAGCGCACTCCGGTGGTCACCAGGACCACGCCCAGCGTGCCGACGGCGACCAGCGCCACGCTGAGCAGCGCCACGGTGAGCGCCTGGCGCTGGCTGGCCTCGGCCACCCGCCGGCGGCCCACCGTGACGTCCGGCTCGCCGCGCAGCTCCGCCCAGATGACGAAGGCGAGCAGGAAGAAGGTGGAGACCTTGATGCCGCCGGCCGTGCTGGCCGCGCCGCCGCCGATGAACATCAGCGCGATCAGCAGGGGGTAGCTCTCCTCGCTCAGCTGTCTGACGTTGATCACGTCGAAGCCGCCGGTGCGGCTCAGCGCGATCTGGGTGAACGAGGCCAGCACCTTGCCGGGCGGGTCGTACCCGCCGATGGTGTGGGGGTTGTTCCATTCGGCGAGCAACAGGCAGCCGAAGCCGCCCACCACCAGCACCACGCTGCCCCAGATCGTCAGCTTGGTGGCGATCTGCCACCCGGCCGGCCGCCGCCACTTGCGTACCGCCTCGAACAGCGCGGGGAAGCCCAGCCCGCCGACGATCGCCCCGAACGCCAGCGGCAGTGACATCCAGGGGTCGCGGGAGAAGGCGAGCAGCCCGTCGGAGTAGAGGGTGAAGCCTCCGTTGTTGAACGCCTGGACGGCGTGGAAGACCCCGTACCAGAGTGCCCGGCCGGGTGGGTAGTCGTACGTCAGCCACAGCCGCCCGGTGACGATCGCTGTCATCAACGCCTCGCAGGCCAGCACGGTGCCTGCGATCCGGGCCAGCAGCCAACCGACGTCGCCGATGCCGTACTCGGCGGTCTCCGCCTGCACCAGCAGGCGGTTGGCCAGCCCCAGCCGTCGGGATACCGCCAGGCTGACCAGGGCCGCCCCGGTCAGGATGCCCAGGCCGCCGACCTGGGTGAGTACGGTGATCATCACCAGCCCGAAGCCGTTCCAGTAGTGCGGGGTGTCGGTGACCGCCAGGCCGGTCACCGAGACCGCCGACGTCGCGGTGAACAGGGCGGTAGCCAGCGGGGTGTGCCTCTCTTCGCTGGTCGCGGCGGGCAGCATCAGCAGGCCGGTGCCGAGCAGGATCGCCGCCAGGAACCCGAACGGCACCAGCCGGATGGGGTGACGGAGTAACCGGCGCACCAGACAATCTTCCTGTTCCGGCCGGTCGCCGGTGCCGAAACGCGCATCCCGGAGATTCACCTTCCGGCCAGTCCTCGACCAACTTCCCGTCAACCGGACCCGGTCGGCTGAGCGCCATCCCTCGACGACAGGAGACGGCGTTGCGACGTACCCTTTCCGCCCTCGGCGTGGCCGGCGCGCTGCTCGCGGCGGCCGTGATGGTGCCGGCCGATCGTGGTCGGCCACCGGGGCGCCAGCGGCTACCGGCCCGAGCACACCCTGGAGGCGTACCGGCTGGCGATCCGGATGGGCGCCGACTACATCGAGCCGGACCTGGTCTCGACGAAGGACGGCCAGCTCGTCGCCCGGCACGAGAACGAGTTATCCGGTACGACCGACGTGGCGGCCCGCCCCGAGTTCGCCGTCCGCAAGGCGACGAAGACCATCGACGGGGTGGCGGTGACCGGCTGGTTCACCGAGGACTTCACCCTGGCCGAGCTGAGGACGCTGCGGGCCAAGGAGCGGCTGCCCCTGGTGCGGGTGGCGAACACCGCGTTCGACGGCCGGTTCCCGGTGCCCACCCTCCAGGAGGTCATCGACCTGGAGGAGCCGCTGGTCAAGGTGCTCAGGGCCAACCGACTGACCCACCGCGACGACCCGGTGATCATCCAGTCCTTCGAGACGGCGAACCTGCGCAAGCTGAACGGGATGATCGACGTCCCGCTCGCCCAACTCCTCGACGCGGCCGGCCGCCCGTACGACTTCACCGTCAACGGTGACCCGCGCACCTACGCCGACCTGGCCTCGGCCGCCGGCCTGAAGTGGATCGCCGGATACGCGAACGGGGTCGGCGCGCACAAGAACCTGATCGTTCCCCGGGACGCCGCCGGCGGGCTGCTGGCCCCCACCACCCCCGCCGCTGAACCCCGCTCCCAGTCTCGCCGCTCCCAGTCTCGCCGCTCCCAGTCTCCCCGCTCCCGTGTCCCCGTCTCCTTGTTCCGTCGTTCGGCCCGCCACCCCAGGCCCGGGGTCGGCGGGCCGATGCCGTCCGGGCTGGGCCGGCCCGGTGCTCGCAGTCACCATTCGGTTGCCTATGGAGCTGATGTCGTGAACGACTCAAGCGCTGCTGCCCCTCGCGCCGCCGCGCGTCGTGTTTCGCGGTGTCAGTGACACCGGGTGGTCCCGCCGGCCCTGGTCCAGGTCGTCAGTGACATTGCGGCGCGAGGGAGACGGGACCTGCCCGGCTTCACCGACACGGAGTCGACCAGCCCGCCAGAGCCCTCGGCTCGGCCACCGTGCCCGGTGCCCGGAACGGGTGTCGCGGCGGGGCTGAGTCGTTGAGGACATCAGCTCCAAAGGCGGCGAGTTAACTAACTGGTGAACCGGCCGGCGGTACCGGTGCGCGATCGACCGGCGACCGGCGACCGGCGGGTGGCGGGTGGCGACACATGGGCGCGGTGGGCGGTGGGTAGGCGGACCGCCGCACGTGGGGGGCGATGTCACGCGCAGCGGGTGGTTGTCCCGGTCGGCCACCCCACCAGCGTTACTTATGTGTTTCCGCCACATGGCCCGTGGGTGACGTCACTTCTAGCGTGAGCCGACACATGACGTTCCTTCCTCCGAGTCCTCACGTGGAGTCGCAATGACGGTCCGGACGACGCGGCGGGTGTTCCTCTCCGCCGCCACGATGATGGCTGCGGCGCTCGCCGCCACGGCCTGTGGCAGCCCGCAGGACACCGCCTCCGGCGGCGGTGACGGCGCCGCCCCGGTCAGGGTCGGCCTGGTCTACTCCCAGTCGGGAGCCCTGGCCAGCTACGGCAAGCAGTACGTCGAGGGGTTCAGGGCGGGCCTCGACTTCGCCACCAGGGGCACCGGCAAGGTCGGCGACCGGACGATCGAGGTCACCGAGGTCGACGACGCGGGCGACCCGGCGAAGGCGGTCTCCGCGGCCAAGGACCTGATCGGCAAGGGTACGAAGATCATCGCCGGCTCGACCTCGTCCGGCGTGGCCCTTCAGGTGGCCCCGATCGCCGCCCAGAACAAGGCGCTGTTCATCTCCGGCCCGGCCGCCACCGACGCCGTGACCGGGGCGAACAGGTACACGTTCCGGTCCGGGCGGCAGTCGTACCAGGACGTGGTGACCGCGAAGTCGTTCATCGGCGACCCGGCCGGCAAGAAGGTGGTCGTCTTCGCTCAGGACGGCGCGTTCGGCGACGCCAACGAGGCCGCCGTGAAGGCCGTGATCGGCGGCGCCGGGGCGAGCGTGACCAGCGTCCGCGCGCCGGCCAGCGCCACCGAGTTCACCCCGTTCGCCAGCCAGATCAAGGCCGGCAAGCCCGATCTGCTCTTCGTGGCCTGGGCCGGCACCACCGCCCCCGCCATGTGGCAGACCCTCGACCAGCAGGGCGTGCTCTCCTCCACCACGGTGGTCACCGGCCTGGACATCCGCGCGTCCTGGCCGACCTTCGGCGCGGCCGGCAGCAAGATCTCGTTCCTGTCGCACTGGTTCGACGGGGCCGCCGACACCGAGGCCGCGAAGGCCGCCAAGGCCAAGGTCCCCGGCGGCACCCTCGACCTGTTCCACCCGGACGGCTTCGCCGCCGCGCAGATGGTCGTCCGCGCGGTCGAGCAGGGCGGCGACGACGTGGACAAGATGGTCACGGGCCTGGAGGGCTGGAGCTTCGAGGGCGTCAAGGGCACGATGAAGATCCGCGCCGAGGACCACGCCCTGCTCCAGCCGATGTTCCAGGCCAAGCTGGCCGGCAGCGGCACCGCGTACACGGCGACCGCCCAGAAGAGCCTGACCGGCGACGAGACCGCGCCGCCGGTCGGCCAGATGAAGGGCTGACCCGTGCTCGCCACCCGTGGTCTGACCTGGCGGATCGGTGAGGTCGCCATCGTCGACAGCGTCTACCTCGACCTGGCACCCGGGGAGTTCCTCGGGGTCATCGGGCCGAACGGCGCCGGCAAGACCTCACTGTTCAACCTGATCACCGGCCTGCGCCCGCCGACCGCGGGTCAGGTCCTGCTGGACGGCGAGGACGTCACCGCTCTCCCGCCGCACCGGCGGGCCCGGCGCGGGTTGGGGCGCACCTTCCAGTCGTCCTCGGTCTTCGGCTCGCTGAGCGTGCGGGAGAACGTCCGGCTCGCCGTACAGGCGCACCGGGGTGGCTCGATGAAGCTGTGGCGGCGGGCGGCGGCCGACCGGGAGGTGGCCGCCGCCGCCGACGCGGCGCTCGACCGGGTCGGCCTGCACCACCGGGGTACGGCCCTCGCCGGCACCCTCGCCCACGGCGAGAAGCGCAAGCTGGAGATCGCCCTGCTGCTCGCCGGGGAGCCCCGGGTGATGCTGCTCGACGAGCCGATGGCCGGGGTCAGCGCCGAGGACGTGCCCGAGCTGGTCGCGGTCATCAAGTCGTTGACCGACGACAGCGGCCGGGCGGTGCTCATGGTGGAGCACCACATGGATGTGATCCTGGAGCTGGCCGACCGGATCGCCGTGATGCACCACGGGGCGCTGCTGGCCTGCGACACCCCGGAGACCGTGATGGCCAACACCACGGTCCAGGAGGCGTACCTGGGGGAGTCGCTGTGAGCGCGACGGGTGAGCCGGTCCTGACCGTGGCGGACCTGTCCGTGCGGATCGCCGGGTTGCACATCCTCCAGGGGGTGTCGTTCACCGTCGCGCCGACCGGCGTCACGGTGCTGCTCGGACGCAACGGCGTCGGCAAGACCACCACGCTGCGCGCGATCGTCGGTCTGACCCCGCGCAACGGCGAGGTGCGCGGCACGGTCCGGATGGGCGCGCAGACCCTGCTCGCCCGACCCACCCACCGGCTGGTCCGCGACGGGCTCGGGTACGTGCCGGAGGACCGCTGCGTGTTCGCCGGGCTCACCGTCGCGGAGAACCTGCGGCTCGCCGAGCGGCGGGGCACCACCCCGGCGTACGACCGGGTCTTCGCGCTCTTCCCCGAGCTGGACCGGCGCGGACGGCAACGGGCCGGCTCGCTCTCCGGCGGGCAGCAGCAGATGCTCGCCATCGGCCGGGTGCTGCTCAACGACAACCGGCTGCTGCTGGTCGACGAGCCGACCAAGGGGTTGGCGCCGAAGGTGGTGACCGAGGTGGCCGAGGTGCTGGAACGGGTCGCGGAGTCGGTCCCGGTGCTGCTGGTCGAGCAGAACCTGGCCGTGGTCCGCCGGTTGGCCCGGGACGCGGTGGTGCTCTCCGCCGGCCGGGTCGCGTGGCACGGGAACGCCCACGAGCTGCTGCTGGAGACGGCCCTGACGAAGTCCCTGCTCGGCGTCGGCCCGGAGGTGCGCGCGTGAACACCGTCGTGCTGCTGGCGCTGACCGGGCTGGGCCTGGCGGCGCTGTACTTCCTCGTCGCGTCCGGGCTGTCGCTGGTGTTCGGCCTCGCCGACGTGCTCAACTTCGCGCACGGGCTGTTCCTCGGCGTGGGCGCGTACGCGACCTGGTGGGCGGCGGGCAACCTGCCCGGCGCCGGCGCGGAGGGGCTCGGCTTCGTGCTCGCGGTCGCCTTCGGGGTGGCCGCCGGCACGCTGGTCGCGGTGCTGGTCGAGCTGGTGCTGATCCGGCCGCTGTACTCGCGCACCATCGAGCAGGTGCTGGTCACCGTCGGCCTGTCGCTGGCCGGGGTGGCGCTGCTCCAGGCCACCTGGGGCGCCGACGCCCGGCCGTTCCCCCGCCCCGAGTGGACCCGGCGGGTCACCGGGATCCTCGGCGCGCAGGTGCCCAACGGCGGCCTGCTGCTGATCGGCGCGGCCGTGCTGGTGCTGGGCGGGCTGCTGGCGTTCCTGCACTGGACCCGGTACGGCCTGATCATCCGGGCCGGGGTGGAGAACCGGGAGATGGTCACCGCGCTCGGCATCGACGTGCGCAAGGCGTTCACCCTGGTCTTCGCGATCGGCGGGGCCGCCGCCGCGCTGGCCGGCGCGCTCGGCGGCGTCTACCTCGGCACCGTCTCGCCGGGCCAGGGCGGTTCACTGCTGATCTTCGCGTTCATCGTGGTGGTGATCGGCGGGATGGGCTCGGTGGTCGGCTCCGCCTACGCGGCGGTCGCCGTCGGCCTGCTGCAACAGTTCGTCAACTACTACGGCGCGTCCGGCGTCGGCGACCTGTGCGTCGTCGCGCTGCTGGCCGTGGTGCTGCTGCTGCGTCCCCAGGGCATCGCCGGAAAGGTGGCTCACGCATGACCGAGTCCGTGGTGGAGGCGCCCCCGGCGCGGGTGCCGGACGAGTTGACCCCGCACCGGCGGGCCTGGCACGGGCTGCGGCCGTACCTGCCGCTGCTGGCGCTGGCGGTCGCGGCGGTCCTGCCGTACTCGACGGTGCGGTTGCCCGGGATCTTCGAGGGGCCGCTGAACTCGCCCGGCACCCTGCAACTGCTCGCCGTCTGCCTGGTCTTCGGCGGCCTGGCCGCCGGCTACGACCTGCTGTTCGGCCGCACCGGGATGCTCTCCTTCGGGCACGCCCTGTACTTCGCCGCCGGGGTGTACGGCACCGACATCCTGATCACCCGGGCCGGGCTGCCGCTGTGGCAGGCCGCGCTGCTGACCGTGACCGGCGGGACGGTCCTGGCCGGCCTGCTCGGCGCGGTGGCGCTGCGTACCGCCGGGATCGCGTTCGCCATGGTCACCCTCGCCTTCGCCCAGGTCGGGGCGATCCTGGTGGCCCGGGACTTCGGCGGGCTGACCGGCGGCGAGGAGGGGCTGCCGCTGGACGTGTCGGGGCTGCCCGCCGGGCTGGTCGGGGTGGCGAACACGGTCAACCTGTACTGGCTGGCGCTGGCGTACCTGGCCCTGGTGGTCTTCGTGGTGCACCGGGTCTCCGGCTCGCCGACCGGGCGGGTGCTCGCCGGGCTGCGCGACGACGAGCGGCGGATCGGGGTGCTCGGGCTCGACCCGTACCGGTTCAAGCTGGTCGCGTTCACGCTGGCCGGCGGGCTCGCGGCCAGCGGGGGAGCGGTCTACTGCCTGATCGTCGGCGGCGCGTCCCCGCACATCACCTCCAGCGAGCTGACCCTGTCGCTGCTGGTCATGGTGGTGCTGGGCGGCCCCGGCACCCGCTGGGGCCCGGTCCTGGGCGGCATCCTCTACATGTACCTGGACCACCGCCTCACCGCCTTCGGCACCAGCGACGCGGTCGAGGCCCTCCCGGCGTTCCTCAGCCGCCCCCTGAGCCAGCCCCTGTTCGTCCTGGGCACGGTCTTCATCCTGGCCGTCTACTTCTTCCCCGGCGGCCTGGCCAGCCTGAGATCCCGCCTGGCCCCCCTCCTGCGGGCGGGGCGGGCGGAGCCGGAAGGGGGCCGGGTGGGGCGGCGCTGGTAGAAATGCCGGATGAGCCAGGATCGGGCGGCGGTACGGGAGCGGGCCGAGGCGGTGCTGCGGCGGTTGGCCGGGGAGCACGCCCGGCTGCGGGAGGACCAGTGGCGGGCCATCGAGGCGCTGGTCGTCGACCGGCGGCGGGTGCTCTGCGTGCAGCGCACCGGGTGGGGCAAGTCGGCGGTCTACTTCGTGGCCACCGCCCTGCTGCGGGAGCCCCCCGCCGCCGCCGGCCCGACCGTGATCGTGTCGCCGCTGCTGGCGCTCATGCGCAACCAGGTCGAGGCGGCGGCCCGGGCCGGCATCCGGGCCCGCACCATCAACTCGGCCAACCTCGACGAGTGGGACGAGATCACCGCCGAGATCCACGCCGGCACGGTCGACGTGCTGCTGATCAGCCCGGAACGGCTCAACAACCCGGACTTCCGGGACACCGTGCTGCCGAGGCTGGCCGCCACCACCGGCCTGCTGGTGGTCGACGAGGCGCACTGCGTCTCCGACTGGGGGCACGACTTCCGGCCCGACTACCGGCGGCTGCGTACGTTCCTCGGCAACCTGCCCGAGCGCACGCCCGTGCTCGCCACCACGGCCACCGCCAACGCCCGGGTCACCGCCGACGTCGCCGAGCAGCTCGGCACCGAACTGGCCGCCCCGGCCGCCGAGCGCCCGGACGTGCTGGTGCTGCGCGGGACCCTGGACCGGGAGTCGCTGCGGCTGGGCGTGCTGGACCTGCCCAGCCCGGCGCACCGGCTCGGCTGGCTCGCCGACCACCTGGACCGGCTCCCCGGGTCGGGGATCATCTACACGCTGACCGTGGCGGCGGCCGGCGAGACGGCGGAGTTCCTGCGCTCGCGGGGGTACCCGGTGGCCTCGTACACGGGGCAGACCGAGGACGCCGACCGGCGGGCCGCCGAGCAGGACCTGCTGGACAACAAGATCAAGGCGCTCGTCGCCACGAGCGCGCTGGGCATGGGCTTCGACAAGCCCGACCTCGGCTTCGTGGCGCACCTCGGCGCCCCGCCGTCGCCGATCGCGTACTACCAGCAGGTCGGCCGCGCCGGCCGGGCCGTCGAGCACGCCGAGGTGCTGCTGCTGCCCGGCGCCGAGGACGCGGCCATCTGGCGGTACTTCGCCTCGCTCGCGTTCCCGCCCGAGGAGCAGGTCCGGGCCGTGCTGGCCGCCCTGCACACCGACCGGCCGCTGTCCACCCAGGCCCTGGAGCCGATCGTCGACCTGCGCCGGGCCCGGCTGGAGCTGATGCTCAAGGTGCTCGACGTGGACGGCGCGGTCCGCCGGGTGCGCGGCGGCTGGCTCGCCACCGGCGAGCCCTGGGTCTACGACGAGGCCCGGTTGCGCCGCGTCGGCCAGGCCCGCACCGCCGAGCAGCAGGCCATGCGGGAGTACGCGACCACGCCCGGCTGCCGGATGCGGTACCTGCGCGAGTGCCTGGACGACGTCGGGGCGGGCGACTGCGGCCGGTGCGACCGGTGCGCCGGGCCGCTGTTCACAGCCGAGGTGTCCGGGCCGGCGCAGGGCGCCGCGCAGGCGTACCTCGGGCGTCCCGGGGTGGAGATCGCGCCGAAGAAGCTGTGGCCGACCGGGCTGGACGCGGTGGGCGTACCGCTGAAGGGCCGGATCCCCCCGGCGGAGCAGGCGCTGCCGGGGCGGGCCGTGGGGCGGCTGTCCGACCTGGGCTGGGGCGGTCGGCTGCGCGAGCTGGTCGGGCCGGACGCGGCCGACCGGCCGGTCCCCGACGACGTGGCCGGCGCGGTGGTCGAGGTGCTGAAGGCGTGGGCGCACGGCGACGACCCGTGGCCCCGCCGCCCGGTCGGCGTGGTCGCGGTCGGCTCCCGGCGGCGGCCCGCGCTGGTCGGCTCGCTCGCCGAGCGGATCGCCACGGTGGGCCGGCTGCCGCTGCTCGGCCAGGTGGTTCCCGCCGGGTCCGCCGGCCCGGACGGGCCGCGCGGCAACAGCGCCCAGCGGGTACGCGCCCTGCACGACGCCTTCGCCGTGCCGGACGAACTGGCCGGCGCGCTCGCCGGGCTGGACGGCCCGGTGCTGCTCGTCGACGACCTGGTGGACACGGGCTGGACCCTGACCATGGTGACCCGGCTGCTGCGCCGGGCCGGCGCGCCCGACGTGCTCCCCCTCGCCCTCGCCGTCGCCGGCTGACGCGCGGGCGGCCCTCGGGCGGGTGCGCCGGAGGCCGCCGGGTTCCACGTCGGGCGGCAGCCAGGGCGGCGACCCGGAAGCAGCCGGGACGGAAAGTTCCCGGGCGGGGCGGATTGCGACCGGTGCCACGCCACGCGGTCGTTGGCCGGCCGGTCGGGAACCCGGCGGTACCGTGGGCCCATGAGCGATCAGCGACCCGGCCCGGCCGAGGCGCCGCCGTCGTCGCCCGCGCCGGGCGCCGGCCCGGCCGAGGTGTCCGCGTCGCCGTCCGCCCCGCCCGGGGGCGGCGTGCCGGAGACGGCGGGGGCGCTGGTGGACCGGGACACGCTGCGGCTCGCGCTGGTGGTGGGCGGGCTGGTGCTCGCGGTGCTGCTCGGTTTCGGCCTCGGGCGGCTCAACCCGCCACCCGCCGACGCGACCGGGCGGACCTCGACGGCCGCCACGGACCACCCCCACGCGCCCGGCACCGGGGCGCACGAGCACGGCACCGGCACCGACACCGGCGGCGCGACCGAGGTCGGCGGCCTCGCGGTCGGCTCCGGGGGCTGGACGCTGGCCCCGCTGTCCACCGCCTTCGCCGCCGGGCGGCCGGGCGAGTTCCGGTTCCAGGTCCGGGACGTCCAGGGCCGACCGGTGACCCGGTTCGCGGTCGTGCACGACAAGCCGATGCACCTGATCGTGGTGCGCCGGGATCTCAGCGGCTACCAGCACCTGCACCCGACCATGGCCGCCGACGGCACCTGGTCGGTCCCACTGACCCTGCCGCAGGCCGGGGCGTGGCGGGCGTACGCGGACTTCACCCTCGTCACCGACGACGGCGGGCAGAGCGTCCGCACCCTCGGCGTCGACCTCTCCGTCCCCGGCGACTACGCGCCCCGGCCGCTGCCGGCCCCGACCCGCACCGCCACCGTGGACGGGTTCACGGTGAGCTGGTCCGGCGAGCCCCGGATCGGCGCGACCCGGCCGCTCCGGTTCGCGGTCCGCGCCGGGGACGTCACCCCGACGCTGGAGCGCTACCTGGGCGCGTACGGCCACCTGGTGGCCCTGCGCGAGGGGGACCTGGGCTACCTGCACGTGCACCCGGAGCCGGGGCCGGCCCCGGACGGGGTCACCTTCCAGCTGACCGTGCCGGGGCCGGGGCGTTACCGCCTGTACTTCGACTTCCAGGTGGCCGGCGAGGTGCGGACCGCCGAGTTCACCCTCACGGCGCCCTGACCGCCGGCGGCACCCCGGCAGCCGCCACGGCGCCCCGGCGGACCATCCTGGCGGTGCTGCTCAGCCGGCCCGGCGGACGGGCCGGCGGGCCAGGTAGCGCAGCAGGTCGCGGATGTGGTGCTTCTCCTCGGCCGGCACCGCCGGGTCGGCCAGCCGCTGGAGGATGACCCGGACGTCGGCCTCGACCGGCCCCTCGTCGCCGCGCCGGCGCGGGGCGGGGCCCGAGTCGGGCAGGCCGAGAGCCCGGAAGGCCGCCGCCACGGGAAGGTCGAGGGCCGCGCAGAAGCCGCGCACCTTCGCCAGTTCGGGATAGTCGTGCCAGTCGCCGGCCAGCCAGCGGAAGACGGTGGAGCGGCCGACCCCGGTGTGCCCCGCGAGGTCGCTGACGGTCCAGCCGCGCTCTTCCCGAGCGTCGTCGATGGCCCGGCGCACGAAGCGTGCGAAAGCCATCTGTGGCGAAACCTCTGACGCGACCATCCCTGCGGGGTCTTCCTTCCGGCCGGAGCACCGGACGGTGCCCTTCGAGCGTAATGCCCCCGGCGGCGGACGCAAGCCATCGCCCGCCCCTTGATCGTCGTCCGTGCCGCCGGCCCCGGATGACCTGCGAAGATCGTTCCCCTCGTCCTGGACCGACGTGCCGGGGCTGGTTCTCGACGGTCGGGATCGCGACTGTCGGTGCTTGTCGAACGTCAACTAAGATTGATGCTCGTCCACCTGGCGTCCGCGGTCGCCCGTCCCCACCGGCCGCGTCGATGAGGAGCAGCATGGCCGATCCGAGCCGTCCCCCGCCGTACCGTCCGGGTGCGGTCAGCCTCTTCTTCGTGGCCAAGGCCGGCGTCTTCGCCGCCGGCTTCTGGATCTGGCTCCTGGTCCTCGTGCTCGACACCGACCAGGCCAACGGGGCCCACGTCCTGGCCGCCGCCGGCGCGGTCACCACGACGCTCGTCGGCGTGGTGCTCGGCGCCCGGCTGGCCCTGCAACGCAACGCGGCCGTGCGGCACGCGGAACTCAAGCGGCTGCTGGTCGACATCTCCTGGAACGCGTTCGCCGCCGCCGGCAACGCCGAGACCCCGGGCAAGGTGGTGCCCTTCCCGACGGTGTCGTCCGACGGCGAGCGCTCCGGCCGGGGAGCCGGGGACCGGGTGTCGATGTTCGACCGCGGCTCCACCAACGAACGGGCGCCGGGCCGGGACCGGGGCGGCAACGGCGAACGCCGCCGCTGAGCGCCCGGCCGGCCGGATCGGCGGGGGTCAACCCTCTCGGGCGGCGAGCAGTGTCTCCAGGCGCGGGGTCACCTGCCACTGGTCGAGCAGGGCGCGGTACTCCGCCCGTTGCTCGGGGCCGGGCGCGGCGTCGACCCGGCGGGCCCGGATCAGCAGGTTGCGGGGGGTGTGCCGGGAGTCGACGAACTCCACCACCTCGGTCCGGTACCCGTGCATCCGCAACAGGGCGGCCCGCAGCGAGTCGGTCAGCACGTCCGCGAAGCGCTCGCGCAGGATCCCCTGCCGGGTCAGCAGGTCGTACGGGGCCGGGGCCGGCCGGGCGCGTAGCTGGGCGGCGAGGTCGTGGTGGCAACACGGCGCGGCGAGCACCCATCGGGCGTCCCACCGCACGGCGCGGGCCAGCGCCTCGTCGGTGGCGGTGTCGCAGGCGTGCAGTGCCAGCACCAGGTCGGGCGCGGGCTCGACCGCCGCGTCGGCGATCGTGCCGGCCACGAAGCTCACCCGGTCGGCCCAGCCCAGCCGCTCGGCCAACTCGGTGTTGCGCCGCCGCTGGTCCTCCCGCACGTCAACGCCGACCAGCCGCACGTCCAGGCCCCGCTGGGAGAGGTAGCGGTACGCGGCGAAGGTCAGGTACGCGTTGCCGCAGCCCAGGTCGACCACCCGCAGCCGGCCGGTGAGGTCGTCCGGCAGGGTGGCGGCGAGCGCCCGCAGGAACGCGTCCACCTGCCGGCGCTTCGCCGCCGAGCCGCCGATCTCGGCGAAGATCTCGTCGCCCGGGTCGAGCAGCCACTCCTTGGCCCGGTCGTGGCCGCCCGGTTCCGGCGCGGGACGCGCGGCGGCGACCCGGTGCACCTGCGCCGCACCGGACTTGGTCACCCGGAGCTGGAGCGTCACGTCGGCGGTCTCCACGTGCCAGTTGCCGAACGGCTCGGCCAGCAGGGCGTCCACGGCCGCGCCGGCCTCCGCCCCGGGCGCGACGTTGCGGGTGTACGGGCGGGCCCCGTCGGAGGTGGCGATCTGCAACCGGGGCCCGGCCTTGAGGGCGACCGGGCGCAGTTCGGCGCGGACCACCGAGGGGCGGTGCCCGCGTCGGCGGCCGGCGGCGACCGCCCGGGTCAGCGCGGGGTCGAGCAGCAGCGCCCGGACCTCGGTCAGGGCGGCGTCCAGCGGTTCGGGCATCTCTCCATCTTCCTCGTCGCCCGAGCGGTCCCGTCGGGCGGCCGGTCCCGCCGAACGGCGGCTCGGCCGGAACGCGACATCCCCCGCGCCGGGCGGACCGGCGCGGGGGATGTCGACGTCTGGGACGTGGGTCAGTCGGCGGTCGCCTCGGCGGGCATACCCGCGCCGGAGCCGCCCCGCCGGCGCCGGCGCCGGCGCGGCTTGCCCGGCTCGCCCTCGGCGGCGGCCGTGGCCGGTTCGGCGGCGGCCGACTCGGCGGAGATCACCGCGGTCGGCTCGCCGACCACCACCTCGCCGGCCCGGCGGCGCCGGCGGCGGCGCGCGGTCCGGGCGCCCTCCTCGGCGGCCTGGTCGACCGGGACCTCGGCGGCGTCCGGCCCGGCGGCCGGGCCGGAGCGGACCCGGCGGCGCTCGCCACGACCGTGCCCTTCGTCGCGACCGCGTGCCTCGTCGCGCCCGCGGCCCTCGCCGCGCCGGGAGCCCCGGCCGCCACCGGTGCCCTCACCGCGCCGGGGCCGGCCGCCGAGGTCCTCCTCGACCTCGGCCGACAGCCCGGCCCGGGTCCGTTCCGCCGTCGGCAGGGTGCCGGTGACGTCGCGGGAGATGTCCAGGTCGGTGTAGAGGTGCGCCGAGGTGTGGTACGTCTCCGGCGGCTCCGGCATGTCCAGCCCGAGCGTCTTGTCGATGATCCGCCAGCGGGGCATGTCGTCCCAGTCGACGAAGGTCACCGCGACGCCGGTGGCGCCGGCCCGGCCGGTACGACCGATCCGGTGGGTGTAGGTGTCCTGGTCCTCGGGGCAGTCGTAGTTGATGACGTGGGTGACGCCGGTGACGTCCAGCCCCCGGGCGGCCACGTCGGTCGCGACCAGGATGTCGATCTTCCCGGCCCGGAACGCGCGCAGCGCCCGCTCCCGGGCGCCCTGGCCCAGGTCGCCGTGCACGGCCGCCACGGCGAAGCCGCGGAAGTCGAGGTCCTCGGCGACCCGGTCGGCGGCCCGCTTGGTGCGGGTGAAGATCATGGTGAGCCCGCGCCCCTCCGCCTGGAGGATGCGCGCCACGATCTCGACCTTGTTCATCGAGTGGGTGCGGTAGACCAACTGCTGGGTCTGCGGCGACGGCCCGGTCTCGGCGGTGTGCCCGGCGTGGATCGTCACCGGGCGGCGCAGGAAGCGCCGGGACAGCGCGACGATCGGGTCCGGCATGGTGGCCGAGAAGAGCATCGTCTGCCGGTCCTCCGGCAGCATCGCGAGGATCTTCTCGACGTCGTCGAGGAAGCCCAGGTCCAGCATCCGGTCGGCCTCGTCGAGGACCAGCGCGTGTACCCGGTCGAGCCGCAGGTGCTTCTGCTTGGCCAGGTCCAGCAGCCGGCCCGGCGTGCCGACCAGGATCTCGACGCCCTTGCGCAGCGTGTCGATCTGCGGCTCGTACGCGACGCCGCCGTAGATCGGCAGCACCCGCACGCCGCGGGTCCGGCCCGCCGCGTCGAGGTCCTTGGCGACCTGGATGCCCAGCTCGCGGGTGGGGACGACGACCAGGGCCTGCGGCACGCCGTCGCCGCCCTCGGCCGGGGCGAAGACCCGCTCCAGCAGCGGTACGCCGAAGCCGAGGGTCTTGCCGGTGCCGGTGGGCGCCTGGCCGATCAGGTCGGTGCCGCGCAGCCCGATCGGGAGCGCGTACTCCTGGATGGCGAAGGCCCGGGTGATGCCGGCCGCAGCCAGCGCCTCGACGGTCTCCGGCCGGGCGCCGAGCTCGGCGAACGTGGGGGCCTCCGGGCGGACCGGGGCGGTCGGGGCCAGCTCGTGGCCGCCTGTGAGATCGGAAATCTGCTCGCTCATATGGATTTGGGGGTGCCCTCTCGTGGTGCGCCCCTCATGTCCTCAGGGCGCGGTCGGTAGGTGGCGCGGGCCACACGGTCGGGGGCGGAGTCGCCGAGCCGGACCGGGCCGCACGCGCGCCGTGGGCAGGACTTCGGGTCAGACCGGACCTCGGTCAGATCGAACCTGGGTCAGATCGGTGCCCACGGCAACTGCTCCATACTACCTGAGCCGCCGCCGTGTCGTCCCTGTTCAGGGATGCGGCCCGACAGCCGGGGGTGCCAAGTGTGATCTGAGTCACGGCCGGCGGCCGCTGGCGTCCGGTCACCCGGGGCGATACCGGGCATCCCGCCGCCCGACCGGCTCGCCGCCCTCGGCCGCCTGAGGAGGCGATGGCGCCGCCCGAGGAGGCGATGGCGCCGTACGTCGAGCCGTCGCAGGCGTACCACGACTCGACCGGGCCGAAGGACCGGCTGGAGGCGGTCCCGAGGGCGTACGTGGGCTACGCGGCCCGGCGACCCGTCGGGGAGACGGTCTTCCAGGGCGGCGGACCGGGGCGCGCTCACCGCGCTGGTCGCTGGGGAGCAGGTGGACGCGTCGACGCTGTTCCCACCGGCTGACGGCCGGGTACTCCGACCGGATGACGGCGGTCGGTGTCAACGACTGACGCCACGGCCCGCCGGGCAGGGGCGCTGCCGGCACCGGACCGCGCGACGGCGCCCGTGGCGGACGGTGGGCGGCGCGCCGCACCCCGCCACGGACGCCGGCCGGATCAGCGGACGGTGAAGCCGACTGCCCGCGGCGACGCCTCGGCGATCTCGACGTAGGCGACCTTGCTGACCGGCACGATGACCCGCCGGCCCTTCTCGTCGGTCAGGGAGAGCGTCCCCTCGCCCTTGGCGATGGCGTCGGTCACGATCTGCTCGATCTCGGCCGGCGACTGCGCGCTCTCCAGAACCAGCTCGCGCGGCGCGTACTGCACGCCGATCTTGACCTCCACGATGCCTCCTCAACTGGGGCGAAAAAGCCGCCGTGGGAAGGCTATCCGATCTCGCGACCGGATGTTCAGGCTGACTCACCTTGCAGCGGGAAGCTGGCGATGCCCCGCCAGGACAGCGCGGCGACGAGCGCCTCGGCCTCCGCCTTGGGCACCTGCCGGCCATCGGCGAGCCAGAACTGCGCCGCCGTCTCCGCCGCGCCGACCAGCCCGGAGGCGAGCAGCTCGGCGTGCGCCCGGCTGACCCCGGTGTCGGAGATGATCGTGTCGGTAATCGCCGCGATGCAGCCCTGCTCCACCCGTTCCACCCGTTGCCGCACGGCCGGGTCGTTGCGCAGGTCGGACTCGAAGACGAGGCGGAACGCCTCGCTCTCGTGGTCGACGAAGTCGAAGTAGGCGCGCACCGACGCGCCGACCCGCTCCTTGTTGTCGTTGGTGCCGCGCATGGCGTCGTGCACCTTTGCCACGATCGCGTCGCAGTGCGTGTCCAGCAGCGCCAGGTAGAGCTCCATCTTGCCCGGGAAGTGCTGGTAGAGCACCGGCTTGGAGACCCCCGCCCGTTCGGCGATGTCGTCCATCGCGGCGGCGTGGTAGCCCTGCGCGACGAACACCTCCTGCGCCGCCGCGAGCAGCTGCTTGCGGCGCGCCGAGCGGGGCAGGCGCGTGGGCCGGCCGGCGGTCTGGGCGCCGTTCCCGACAGCCGTCATGGGAACCTCCGAAACTGTTCGTACGAGCCGGCACTTATCGCCCGAACCGGTCGAGGCTCGTGAGCCCCTCGCGGAATTGGCCCGCCGCTGTAACTTATCGCCACTGTCACCACACGGTAGCCTCAGCGGGGGCGACCAAGGAGCGCGCGGTGACTGAAACAGGGCAACCCGGTGCCGCCACCCCGGGAGAGCACGGCGACGGGACGGGTCAGCAGGATGACCTGGCCCGTTCCGTCAACGGATGGGCGCCCTCGGCGGTCGGCTGGTCCACCGGCGGCGAGGGGACGCGGGAGCCGCAGCCCCCCTGGCGCCGGTCCGAGCCCGTCTCCGGTTGGGGTGCCTCGTCACCGCGCCACGGGGACCTTCCGGCGCCGCTGCCCGGCCTGCCCCCCGAGCCGGGGCCGCCGGCCCGGATCAACGGCCACCCGCGCGTCAACGGCGTGAGCCACGGCGGGGAGGAGGCACCGGTGGGCCGCCAGGCGCCGGTCAGCGCGCCGCCGCTGGGCGGGGAGCCCGGCCGGGACGGCGACGGCGAGCGGCTGGCCGTCCCCGCGCAGCGCCCCGCCCCGAGGCGGGAACGGTCGACCGGCCCGCAGCACGGCGGCGAGGCGGACGCCGCCGCCCGGCACGCCTCCGGGGAGGCCCCGGCGGCCCGCGCCGGTCGCTGGTCGGACGGGAACGTTCCGTCGTCCGCGCCGCCCGCCGTGCAGGTGCCGCCGCCGGGCACGGCCGCCTCCGGCTTCGAGGTGCCACCCGGGCTGCACGCCCCCACTCCCGAGCGCTCCGTGCCCGAGCCGACCGCGTCCGCCGGCGGGGCGTCCGACTGGGTCGACCGGCCGTCCGACTGGGCCGACCGGTTCCCGCCCGACGTCGATCCGCGCGGCTATCCGCAGGCCGACCCGCCCGGCGCTGACCGGGTGACCCGCCCGCCGGTGGCGGAACAGGGCGGTCGCCCGGCAGCCGAGCCGGGGTCGGCGCAGGCCGCCGGCCCGTCCGCCGCCGACCAGCCCGCCCGGTCGCCTGCCGCCGACCAGCCCCCCCGGCCGCCGGCCGCCGACCGGGCCGGTCAGCCGCCGGCCGCCGCCGACCGTCCGGATGCCGACGACCGCCGGGCTGCCTGGGAGCGCGCCGCCGAGCGCGCGGCGGCCCCCGAGCCGGGCTGGGCCGGCCCCGACTGGAACCGGCCGAGCTGGGGCGGCGGCTGGGCCCCGCCGTGGCCCCCGGAGCAGGGCGGGGGGCCCGGCCGTCGGGCCCGCGAGGAGGAGGAACCCGCCGGTCGCCGGCCCCGCGAGGACGAGGAGCCGGCCGGCCACCGGTCCCACGGGGAGCGCGAACCGTCCGGCCGCCGGTCCCGCGAGGACCGGGCCGTAGACTGGGCCCCGGACCCGAGCCGCGGCTACCAGCCCGAGGCGGGCCGCACCCACGCGGCGGAGGCCGGTCGCCCGTACGCCGCCGAGCCCGGCCACCCCCACGCCGCCGAGCCGGCTAGCCCCCACGCCGCCGAGCCGGCCCGGCCGTACGAGCCCGCCCGGCCCTACCAGCCGCTGCGCCCCGAGGCCGCCCGGCCGTACGAGTTTCCCCGGTCCGAGTCGCGTCCCGGGTACGAGCCGGCGGCCCGGCCGGCCCCGGAGCCGGTCGAGCGTCCCGGCTGGGCAGGTGGGCGTCCCGCGTCCGCCCCGCCCGGGCCATCCGCGTCCGGTCCCGAGGACGCGGCCGTCGATCCCGCCGAGGCGCGGGCCGCCCGGCCGTTCCGGCTGCGACCCGTCTCCGATGACACCCTGCCCGTTGAGCCCCCCGGCCAACCGCCGGCCCCCACCAGCGCCGGGCCGGCCGCCGTACCCGCCACGAGCGGGATCGGACGGCTCATCCGGACCCCGTCCGCGCCCGTCCCGACGAGCGCACCCCCGTACGCGGCCCGCCGATCCGCACCCGACCCGGTATCCCCGGCCACCCCGGTCGACGACGACCGGCGGCCGGACCGCACCTCGGCGGTGCTGCCGCAGCGCGTCCCCGCCGAGCCGGACGTGCCCGTCGTGCCGGAGCCGCCAGCCGTGGAGCCCCCCGCCGAAACCCCGGAACTCGCCCGCATCGCCACCCACCTACGCCGCGACGACGAGCCCGCGCCGCCGCAGGAGCGGCCCGAGGGGTTCGACGTCAACGCGATCCTCGACGCCGTCCGGGGGGTCGCCGGGGTGCGGGACGCGGCGTTGCGCCGTACCCCGGCCGGGGCGCACAGCCTCCGCCTCGACCTCGCCGACGGCGCGGACCCGGCCGAGGTGAGCCGGCACGTCGCCCGCCTGCTCCAGGAGCGGATGGGGCTGGCCGCCGCGCCGCAGAACGTTCCCGGGTTCCCCAACACCCCGCCTCCCCCACCGGTGCGACGCCGCTCGGTGGACCCGCTGCCCGACGCCCGGGTCCCCGAGGCCCGCAGCGGCGGGCCGCGGACGCCCGAGGGTCGCGCGCCGGCCGAGGCCCCGCCGCACCGGGGCGAGCGCCGCACCGAGCCGGCGGGCGAGCCGCCGCGCCGACGCCGCCAGCCGACCGGGCACCGCGGCCGGGCCGCCGTGGAGGAGCCGGGCCAGGTGACGACCGCCGCGCCCGGCGCCGCGACCGGCAGCCCGGCGACGCTCGGCGCCTCGTACTCGGGCGGGCAGATGACCACGACGGAGACCGCGCCGTCGCGCCCGCTGGACACCGGCGGGTTGCCGGGCCCCCGGGTGGTGATCGACCACGTCCAGGTCAGCACGTTCGGCCTCGACGCCACCGTCGAGGTCCGGCTCCTCGCCGGCGCGGAGAGCGCGGCGGGGTACGCCACCGGGCCCGCCGTGGACGGCTACGTGCTGCGGCTCTGCGCGGTCGCCGCCGCCGCGGCGATCGACAGGCTGCTGCGCGGCGGGGAGCAGGAGGCCGACCGGGGGCGGTGCTTCGTCGAGCACGCGGCGGTGGTGCCGTTCGGCAACTGCGAGGTGGCCACGGTCGTGGTGCTGCTGGTCTGCGACGGCTGGGTCGAGCAGCTCGCCGGGTCGGCGCTGGTCGCCGGCGATCCGCGGCAGGCCGTGGTCCGGGCGACCCTGGCGGCGGTCAACCGGCGGATCGAGGCGCTGCTGGCCTGACCGGCCGCGTGCCGGCCCGCCGGCCGGACCCGACCGGGTGCGGTGGCGGCCGATCTGGGTGGCGACTCGCCGGGCCGGCACCGGCCGCGGGGTGGACCCCCGCGCGGGGGCCGAGCCGGGCAGACTTGAGCCATGAGACGAGCCACCCTCGGGCCGGACCACCTGCTACCCGGGCCCGAGGCTCCGCCGCCGTGGCCCGGCCGGGAGGTACGCCTCGACAGCTCGGTCACCTACGTCCGGGACACCCCGGCCACCGCGCCCGGCGCGGAGCCGGCGCTCTACGTGCACGGCCTCGGCGGTTCGTCGCAGAACTGGACGGACCTGGCCGGGCTGCTCGCCGACCGCCTCGACGGCCAGGCCGTCGACCTGCCCGGGTTCGGGCTCAGCGAGCCGGGGCACCGGTACACGGTCCGCAGCTTCGCCGACCGGGTGGTCCGGCTGATCGAGCACGCCGGGCGGGGGCCGGTGCACCTGCTCGGCAACTCGCTGGGCGGGACGATCTCGGTGCGGGTCGCGGCGCTGCGCCCCGATCTGGTGCGCACCCTGACGCTGATCTCCCCGGCGCTGCCGTTCCTCGACTTCCGCCGGTCGTTGCAGGGCCGGATGCTGCCGGTGCTGGCCATCCCCCGGGGGGAACGCCTCGTCGGCTGGCAGTTGGCCCGGGTGGCCCCCGAGGTGATGGCGCAGCAGGTGATGGAGTCCTGTGTGGCCGACCTGACCCGGATCAGCGAGCAGCGCCGGCGCGAGGCGCTGGAGGAGATCCGGACGCGCTACCACGCCGAGCACCACGCCGCCGCGTACGTGCGCACCTTCCGGGGGCTGGTCTCCAGCTTCCTGCGCTCGTACCTGCGCGGGTCGGAGTCGCTGTGGCGGATGGCCGCCGCGGTGTCCGCGCCGACGCTGGTGATCGGCGGCACCCATGACCGGCTGGTCGACGTGCGGGTGGCGCCGCAGGCCGCCCGGGTGATCCCGGACAGCCGGCTGCTGATGCTCGACGGGGTGGGGCACGTGGCCCAGATGGAGGTGCCCCGCACGGTGGCCCGGGCGGTGCTCGGGCTCCTCGCCGAAACGGAGGACGCGGCGGCCCGCCACGACATGGCAGGCTGACCGGGATGCCCCGATTCCCCTCCCGCCGGGCCCCTCGCACGGGCCCCCCGGCGGCTCCCCTCGCGCGCCCCGCCCGCCGCCGGTGGCGGACCGTTCTCCCGCTGGTCACGCTCGCCGTGTGCGTGCTGGCCGCGGTGGCCGTGCTGGCCGTCCGACCCCCGGCCGGCGAGGTGCGGCGGTCGCCGGCCGGGGTGGCGGAGGCGGCGCTGGACCAGCCCGCGCCGCTCCTGGCGTCCGCCCCGGCCGGTCCGGCCGCCCTGGCCGATCCCGCCGGCCCGACCGGCCCTGCCGTCGCGGCTCCCGGGTCGGTGTCCCCCCACCCGGCCGTGCCGGCCCCCGGCGGGTCCGCGTCGGCGGTGCTGCGGCTGCCCGGCCCGGTGCCCTCGACCGGCCGGGGCGGCTTCCGGTACGACGACCGGGCCGGCGAGGTGTTCGGCACGTCCGGTCGGCTGCGCCGCTACCGGGTGGCGGTGGAGCCGGAGACGGGCGAGGACGTGCGGGCGTTCGGCACGGCGGTGCAGGAGGCGCTGGCCGGGCCGGGGAGCTGGGTGGACGGCGGCCGGCTGCGATTGCAGCGGGTGCCGGGCGGGGCCGGGCACGACTTCACGGTCTACCTGGCCACGGCGCGCACCGCGGGCCGGATGTGCGCGGCCGGCGGTGTCGACATCCGGGTGGGCGGCCGGCCGTACACCTCCTGCCGGGCTCCCGGGAAGGTGATCATCAACCTGGACCGGTGGCGGAGTTCGGTGCCGCACTTCGTGTCGGCCGGCGTGCCGCTGGCGGTCTATCGGACGTACGTGGTGAACCACGAGGTCGGGCACCAGCTCGGGCACCACCACGAGCGCTGCCCGAAGCCGGGCCGGCCCGCGCCGGTGATGATGCAGCAGACCCTGTTCCTGCGGGGGTGCGTGGCCAACCCGTGGCCCTACCTGGACGGCCGCCGGTACTCCGGCCCGTCGCTCTGACCCGGGCGGCGACCCGGTCCGGTGGCCGGGCGGGCGAGGGGCCGGCGTCCGGGCCACCCGCGAACGGTGACCGGACCGGCGCGGGGCCGGTTCCGGATGGCGGGCTGGATGGGCAATGCGAAGGCTTTTTGCGGTAGCTGAGGCAAAGGCGCGGAAATGCCCGTTTGGTCTGGCAGGCTGGGGCCGTGACTTCGGCGTCCCCTTCCGTCCCGTCCCGCCCCGCCGGTCCGCGTCCCGGCAGGGCCGGGCAGCGGGCGCGGCGACCCCGCCCGCGTACCCTGCTCGGTGGCCTCGCCGGGCTGGTGGCGCTCGTCGCGGCGGCAACCCTGGTGCTCGGCGGCCCGCCGACGGCCGGCCCCGGCGGGAGCTGGGTCGTGCCCGGCGGGGGCCCGGTCGGCCGGGTCGTGCCGACCGGCCCGGCCGCGGCGACCGGCTGGCCGAGCAGCGGCCCCGGCCGGTTCACCCCGGCGGCGGGCGAGAGCCCGGTCCGGGGCGCGGACGGCCCGGTGCGCCACTACCGGGTGCTCGTCGAGCAGGGCACCGACCAGGACGCGGACGCCTTCGCGGCCACCGTCGACGAGGTGCTCGGCGACCCGCGGAGCTGGATCGCCTCCGGGGAACTGCGGGTGCAGCGGGTGGCCGCGGCGGCCGACGCCGACTTCACCGTCTACCTGGCCACCCCGGTCACCTCCGAGCGGCTGTGCGCGCTCGGCGGGCTGAGCACCGAGCGGTACACCTCCTGCCGGCTCCCCGGCCAGGTGATCATCAACCTGGCCCGCTGGATGACGGCGGTCCCGGACTACGGGGCACCGCTGGACGTGTACCGGACGTACGTGGTCAACCACGAGGTCGGGCACGAGTTCGGCGAGCTGCACGAGGCCTGCCCGGGGCCCGGCGAGCCCGCGCCGGTCATGCAGCAGCAGACGTACGGCCTGGACGGCTGCCTGGCCAACCCCTGGCCCTACCTCGACGGTGCCCGGTACGCCGGGGAGCTGATCCCGGGCGTCTGAGATATTCCCGCTCCCGCATGTCGGGCGACGTGGCCCTGCTCATGGCCGAACCCCGCCGCGGCGAGCAACAATGGCGCGGTTCCCACCGCCGATCCCGGGGAGTCCACCGTGTCGTTGCCCCCGCTCGTCGAGCCCGCCGCCGAGCTGACCGTTGACGAGATCCGTCGCTACTCCCGCCATCTGATCATCCCAGACGTCGGGGTCGAGGGGCAGAAGCGGCTGAAGAACGCCCGGGTGCTCTGCGTGGGCGCCGGCGGCCTCGGCTCGCCGGCCCTGCTGTACCTGGCCGCCGCAGGCGTCGGCACGCTCGGCATCATCGACTTCGACACCGTCGACGAGTCGAACCTCCAGCGGCAGATCATCCACGGGGTCTCCGACGTCGGCCGGTCCAAGGCCGAGTCCGCCGCCGCGTCGGTTCGCGAGATCAACCCGCTGGTCAACATCGAGATCCACAACACCGCGCTGGACCGGGACAACGTCCGCGAGATCTTCTCCGGCTACGACCTGATCGTCGACGGCACCGACAACTTCGCCACCCGGTACATGGTCAACGACGCGGCGGTGCTGCTCGGCAAGCCGTACGTCTGGGGGTCGATCTACCGGTTCGACGGCCAGGCGTCGGTGTTCTGGGCCGAGCACGGTCCCTGCTACCGCTGCCTCTACCCGGAGCCCCCGCCGCCCGGCATGGTCCCCTCCTGCGCCGAGGGCGGCGTGCTCGGCGTGCTCTGCGCGTCGATCGGCTCGATCCAGGTCAACGAGGCGATCAAGCTGCTCGCCGGCATCGGGGAGCCGCTGGTCGGCCGGCTGATGGTCTACGACGCCCTGGAGATGGAGTACCGCAAGATCAAGGTTCGGAAGGACCCGAACTGCGTGCTCTGCGGCGAGAACCCGACGGTCACCGACCTGCTGGAGGACTACGAGGACTTCTGCGGCGCGGTCTCCGAGGAGGCCCAGGAGGCGGTCGTCGACGCGACCATCACCGCCGCCGAGCTCAAGGAGTGGCAGGACACCGGCAAGGACGTCTTCCTGGTCGACGTCCGCGAGCCCGCCGAGTACGAGATCGTCCGGATCCCCGGGTCGACCCTGATCCCCAAGGGCGAGATCATCTCCGGCGAGGCGCTGGCGAAGCTGCCCCAGGACAGGCAGATCGTGCTGCACTGCAAGTCCGGCGTCCGGTCCGCCGAGGCGCTCGCCGCGCTCAAGGCGGCCGGCTTCCGCGACGCGGTGCACGTCCAGGGCGGCGTGCTGTCCTGGATCAAGCAGATCGATCCGTCCCTCCCCGCGTACTGAGCCGAAAGGAAGGGCCCCTTCTCCACCGAGGTGTGGAGAAGGGGCCCTTCTTCGCACCTGCTCGCCCAGCTGTCGCTCGGCCGACCATCCGAGGCGTGATCGCGTTTGCGCCGGTAGCGTGGCTGCCGTGGTCGACTTGGACGCCGCGATCGGCTTCGTGGTGGCGCACGGTGACGCGGTGGACCGCGCCCGGCTCTCCTGGCTGCGCGCCGGCGCCGCGCCCGCGCCGGAGCTGCTCGACAGCGCCGAGGTCGGCCAGACCCCGGAGGGCGGCTGGCCGGCGGTCTGGGGCGGCGACGTCGCCTCGGTCGACGCCACCTGCTTCCGCCTCGCGGAGCTGGACGACCTGGGCGCCCTCGGCCGTCCCGCCGCCCGCCGGGCGCTGGACTGGCTGGCCACCCGCCAGCAGGCCGACGGCTGCTGGGAGGAGGCCCCCGCGTTGGCGGACGCCGCCCCGGCGTGGGCCCGGCCGGGCGACCCCGAGGCCCGCCTCTACCTGACCGCCAACGCCGCCTTCTGGCTGACCGTGGCCGGCCTGGACGCCCGCGCCGCCGGCCCGCTCGACCACCGGGTCGGCGGCGCGTACGCCGGGGTGGTGCACGCCGCCGCCCAGGCGCTCGTCGTCGAGCTGAAGCCGGACGGCACCTGGCCGTCGTACCTGGCCGTCGGTTGGCTGAGCGCGGCGGTGTTCCACCGGCAGGAGCTGTTCTACGAGTCGGCCCGGATCCAGGTGGTGCTGGCCGACCGGATGCCGCGGATATCCCCGGCCAACGCCGCGTGGCTGGCCGCCGCCCTGCGCCGGGTCGGCGTCGACGAGCAGCACTGGACCCTGGTCGCGGCGCGCCGCCGGCTGGCCGAGACCCAGCGCAGCGACGGCGGCTGGGAGAGCGACGACGGCCACCAGTTCGACGTGCACACCACGCTGGCCGCCATCCGCGCCTGCCGCTGACCCGCCGTTGCCCGCCTACCCGCGCAGGTGGCCGTCGCCGGTGACGACGTACTTGGTGCTGGTCAGCTCGGGCAGGCCCATTGGGCCCCGGGCGTGCAGCTTCTGCGTCGAGATGCCGATCTCCGCGCCGAAGCCGAACTCGCCGCCGTCGGTGAACCGGGTCGAGGCGTTCACCATCACCGCCGCCGAGTCCACCCGGGCCACGAACTCCCGGGCCGCCGACTGGGAGTCCGTGACGATCGCCTCCGTGTGGCCGCTGCCGTACCGGCGGATGTGCGCGACCGCCGCGTCCAGCGAGTCGACGACGGCGACCGAGATGTCGGCCGACAGGTACTCGGTGGCGTAGTCGTCCTCGGTGGCCGGCACCACCGCGGCGGAGTGCGCGGCGACCTCGGGGGAGCCGTGCACGGTCACCCCGGCCTCGGCGAACGCGGCCAGCACGGCCGGCAGGAAGGCGTCCGCGACGGCGGCGTGCACCAGCAGCGACTCGGCGGTGTTGCAGGTGGACAGCCGCTGGGTCTTGGCGTTCAGGGTGATCGCCACGGCCTTGGCCAGGTCGGCGGCGGCGTCGACGTACACGTGGCAGTTGCCCACCCCGGTCTCGATCACCGGCACCGTCGACTCCTCGACCACGGTGCGGATCAGCGACGCGCCGCCGCGCGGGATCAGCACGTCGACCAGGCCCCGGGCGCGCATCAGCTCCTTGACCGAGTCGCGGCTGGAGGCGTCGAGCAGTTGCACCGCGTCCGCCGGCAGGCCGGCCCCGGCGACCGCGTCGCGCAGCACCGCGACCAGGGCGGCGTTCGACCGCGCCGCCGAGGAGGAGCCACGCAGCAGCGCCGCGTTGCCGGACTTCAGGCAGATCCCGGCGGCGTCCACGGTCACGTTCGGGCGGGCCTCGTAGATGATCCCCACCACCCCGAACGGCACCCGGACCTGGCGCAGCTCCAGGCCGTTGGGCAGGGTCGAGCCGCGGACCACCTCGCCCACCGGATCGGGCAGCGCGGCCATCTCGCGCAGCGCGTCGGCGATGCCGGCCACCCGGCCCGCGTCGAGGGCGAGCCGGTCCAGCACCGCCGCGCTCAGCCCGGCCGCGCGCCCGGCCGCCAGGTCCGCCGCGTTCGCGGTCAGGATCTCGGGGGTACGCGCCACCAGCGCGTCGGCCATCGCGGCCAGCGCGCCGTCCTTGACCGTACGGGTGGCGACGGCCAGCGCCTCCGCCGCGTCCCGGGCCCGCCGGGCCTGCTCGTCGACGCTCATCCTGCACTCCTCACGGTGTTGGGAAGGGTCCCCTGGCTACAGCAGCACCAGGTCGTCGCGGTGGACGACCTCACGTTCGTACGCCGGGCCGAGCGCCGCGGCCAACTCGCCGGTGGAGCGGCCGAGCAGGCCGGGCAGCTCGACGGCGTCGTAGTTGACCAGCCCCCGGGCGACCGGGGCGCCCCCGGTGTCGACCAGGTCGACCGGGTCGCCCGCGGTGAACGCCCCGTCGACGGCCGTGATCCCGGCCGGCAGCAGCGACTTGCGCCGGCCCACCACGGCCGCGACCGCGCCCTCGTCCAGGTGCAGCCGGCCGCGCGGGCTGGTGGCGTGGGCCAGCCAGAACAGCCGGGCGGCGGGCCGCCGCCGCCCGGCGTGGAACAGGGTGCCGACCTCCTCGCCGGCCAGCGCCCCGGTGGCCAGCGGCGCGGCGGTGAGCACCACGGGGATGCCGAAGCCGGTGGCGATCCGGGCCGCCTCGACCTTGGTGACCATGCCGCCGGTGCCGACCCCGGCCCGGCCAACCCCGCCGACCTGTACGCCGGCCAGGTCCCGCTCGTCGCGGACCTCGGTGATCCGGGTCGACTCCGGCCGGGCCGGGTCGCCGGTCCACAGCGCGTCGACGTCGGAGAGGAGGACCAGCAGCTCGGCGTGGACCAGCGCGGCGACCAGGGCGGCCAGCCGGTCGTTGTCGCCGAACCGGATCTCCTCGGTGGCCACCGTGTCGTTCTCGTTGACGATCGGCACGGCCCGCAGGTCGAGCAGCTTGCGCAGGGTCCGGTACGCGTTGCGGTAGTGCGCCCGCCGGGTCACGTCGTCGACGGTGAGCAGCACCTGCCCGACGGTCAGGCCGTGCCGGGCGAAACCGGCCGCGTACCGGCCGATCAGCAGGCCCTGGCCGACGCTGGCGGCGGCCTGCTGGGTGGCCAGGTCGCGCGGGCGCCGGGTGAGCCCGAGCGGGGCGAGCCCGGCGGCGATCGCGCCGGAGGAGACCAGCACCACCTCGCGGCCGGCGGCGGTGAGCGCGGCGAGGGTGTCGACCAGCGCGTCGACCCGGGCGTCGTCGAGGCCGCCGGACGCCGTGGTCAGCGAGGACGAGCCGATCTTGACGACGACCCGCCGGGCCGAGGTGACTGCTTCGCGCACCCGCCCATTCTGCGTGGTCGGTCCCGTGCCCCCGGCCGCGGTTCCCATACTCTGGCCGGTCGGGACAGGCTGGGGGGTGGCGGACGTGACACCTGAGGAGTACGTCGAGGCGGTGCTGGAACTGGTCGAGCGCATCCCGCCGGGCCGGGTGATGTCGTACGGCGCGGTCGCCGACGCGCTCGCCGAGCGCTCGGGACGGGCGTCGGCGCGGCTGGTCGGGTCGATCATGGCCCGGCACGGGGGCGGGGTGCCGTGGCACCGGGTGGTCAACTCGACCGGCCGGCTGCCGCCCGGCCACGAGGTCGAGGCGCGGGCCCGGCTGCGCGCCGAGGGTGCCCCGCTGCGCCCGTCGGGCGTCGACGTGGCGGCGGCGAGCTGGTCGCCGGAAGAGGGGATGTGACCCCGGCCATAACGTGAGTAACATTCGGCGTCATGACGCTGCCGCCGGTCGGACCCGGTACGCCGCCCGGCGGGCTGCCCCGTCGGGTACACCTCGGCTACGCCCTGGGTTCGCTGGCCACCGGGGCCTTCGGCACGGTGCCCGGGCTGTTGCTGCTGCCGTACCTGACCGACACCCTGGGCGTCGCCGCCGGAGTGGCCGCCCTGCTGGTGCTCCTGCCGAAGGCGTGGGACGTGCTGGTCAACCCGGTCGTCGGCCGGATCTCCGACCGGACCAGGTCGCGCTGGGGGGCCCGCCGGCCGTACCTGCTGCTCGGCGGGCTCGCCCTCGCCGCGCTGTTCGCCGCGATCTTCGCCGCCCCGTTCGGCTCCGGCCCGGCCGCCGCCGGGTACGTCGCCGTCGCCTTCCTGGCCACCGCGACGGCGTTCGCCTTCTTCCAGGTCCCGTACGTGGCGATGCCGGCCGAGCTGACCGCCGACTACGCGGAACGTACCCGGCTGATGAGCTGGCGGATCGCGGTGCTGGCGGTGGCCATCCTGGTCTCCGGCGCGGTGGCCCCGGCCGTGGTGGCCGCCGGCGGGGACGGCGTCCCCGGGCACCGCTGGATGGGCCTGTTCGTCGCCGCGCTGATCGTGCTCGGCGCGGTCGGGGCGTTCCTCGGCACCCGGGGCGCGCCCACCGGCACGGCCGGCGAGAGCGAGCCGACCCTGCGCGCCCAGCTCGCCGTCGCCGGCCGCAACCGGCCGTTCCGGGCGTTGCTGGTCTGCTTCGTGATCCAGTCCGCCGGGGTGGCCACCATCCTGGCCGGGGTCAGCTACTTCGCCGACCAGGTGCTGCGCGACCCGGACACCGGCCCGACCGTGCTGTTCGCCTGCTTCGTCGGGCCAGCGCTGCTGGTGATGCCGGTGTGGACCCGGGTCGGCGCCCGGGTCGGCAAGCGGGCCGCCCTGGTCGCCGCGTCGGTGCTGCTGGCGGGCGGCGCGGTCATCCTGGTCGCCGCGCCGGCGCTGCCGGCCGTCGCGGTCTACCTGGTGGTCGCCGTGATCGGCGTCGGGTACGCCGGCCAGCAGGTCTTCGCGCTGGCCATGCTGCCCGACTGCATCGCGTACGACACCGCGCGTACCGGCCGGCGGCAGGCCGGCGTGTTCACCGGCCTCTGGACGGCGGGCGAGACTTTCGGCCTAGCCCTCGGACCGGGCATCTACGGCCTGGTCCTCCAGCTCAGCGGCTACGTCTCGTCCGACACCGGCGCGGCGGCGGCCCAGTCCGACACCGCCCGCCTCGGCGTCCTGCTCGGCTTCACGATCCTGCCGGCCCTCCTGGTGGCCCCGCCCCTGCTCCTGCTCCGCCACTACACCCTCACCCCGGCCGACCTGACCGCCGCCGTCCCCCACCACCGCTCCGCCGATCATGGAGTTGTGCTGGGGGAGCAAAGCCGCTGACCGCCACGAGAAGGGCACCACTACTCCATGATCGACGACCAGGACACCGGCCGGGCGCTGCCGGAGCGCGGGGTGCCGGCCGACCGGGTGCTCCGGGAGCTGCGGGGGCTGCGCGAGGGGGACCGGCCGACGCACGGGGGGCGGCTGTTCGCGTACGTGTACGACCCCGCCGTGCCCGGGCTGGACGAGCTTGCCGCCGCCGCCCACGCCGGCAGCGCGCACGTCAACGGGCTCGACCCGACCGCCTTCCCGTCCCTGCTGGCGATGGAGAACGCGCTGGTCGGGGCGGCGGCCCGGCTGCTCGGCGGCGGCCCCGGCACGACCGCCCCGGACGTCGTCGGCAGCGTCACCAGCGGCGGCACCGAGTCGCTGATCCTCGCCGTCAAGGCGGCCCGGGACGCCCGGCCCGACGTCGCCGCGCCCCGGATCGCGGTGCCGGTGACCGCGCACGCGGCGTTCGCCAAGGCGGCCCGCTACCTGCGGGTGGCCCTCGACCCGGTGCCCGTCGACCCGGCCACGCTGCGCCCGTCGGCCGCCGACGTCGCCGCCGCGATCCGCCCCGACACCGTGCTGGTGGCCTGCTCCGCCCCCTCGTACGCGCACGGCGTCGTCGACCCGGTCGCCGAGATCGCCGGGGTGGCCGCCACGGCCGGGGTGCGGTGCCACGTGGACGCCTGCTTCGGCGGCTGGACCCTGCCCTGGCTGCGCCGGCTGGGCGCCCCGGTGCCGCCGTTCGACTTCGCCGTCGACGGGGTCACCTCGATCTCGGTCGACCTGCACAAGTACGCCTACGCCCCAAAGGGCGTCTCGGTGCTGCTGCACCGCGACCCGGGGCTGCGCGCCCCGCAGTACTTCGCGTACGCCGACTGGCCCGGGTACACCATGGTCAACCCGGTGATCGCCTCCACCCGCTCCGGCGGCCCGATCGCCGCCGCGTACGCCACCCTGCGCCACCTCGGCGAGGACGGCTACCTGCGGCTGGCCGCCGCGACCCGGGACGCGGTGGCCGGGCTCGCCGACGCGGTGCGGGGCACCGACGGGCTCCGGCTGATGGCCGAGCCCGAGTCGACGGTGGTCTGCTTCACCTCGGCCGACCCGGGGCTGGACCTGTTCGTGCTGGTGGACGAGCTGACCGTGCGCGGCTGGCACACCCAGCCCCAGCTCGCGTACGGCGAACTGCCGGCGAGCGTGCACCTCACGGTGACCGCCTCGGTGGCCCCCCGGGTGGCGGAGTTCGGCCCGGACCTGGCCGACGCGGTAGCGGCGGCCCGGGCCGCCGGACCGGTCGAGCTGCCCGCCGAACTGACCGCGCTCGCCGCGACCCTGACCCCGGACGCGCTGACCCCGGAGCTGGTCGCCGGCCTGGCCGCCGGGCTCGGCCTCGGCGGCCCGGTTTCGGGCGGCCCTGGCGTTCCCGGCGGTGACCGTGGAGCGGGCGCGGGCGGGGCGGTTCCGGACCGGACGGCCATGGTCAACGCGCTGCTGAACGCCGCGCCGCCGGCCCTGCGGGAGCGCCTGCTGGTCGAGTTCGTCGGGCTGCTGCAACGTCCGACGTACTGAGCCGAACCGGGGGTGCGACCGTCGGCCGCACCCCCGGCCCGCTCACCGGAACCTGATCGTCACCTCGTTGTTGTCGGGCTCGGGCTCCAGCAGGTGGTGCAGTCCCGGCCCGAGCGGGCGGACGTCCAACCGGGCCGTGCCGGCCGGCAGGGTGACGCCCTCGGGCAGCCGTACCCCGAGCTCCAGCAGTACCTGCCCGCGCGGGCCGATCCGGCCGAGCTGGCAGGTGAGCGGGTTTGTAAGCGTCCGGCTTCCCGGCGCAGGCCGACCAGCCGCACGCCGGTCGACGGGCAGTCCGACCCGGCCCGCCGGGCGGGCAGCGTGACCGGCGTGGCGAGCAGTTCGGCCCGGCTGATCCGGCCGTCCGGGGCCGTCCGGGCGGGGCTGGGACCGGTCGTGGTCGGCGCCGGGGCGGGGCTGTCCGGTGTCGGGCCGGCGACAGGCTGCCCCCGGCCCGGCGGTCCACGGCCAGCGGCCGGCTCGCTCGCGCGCCGTGGCGTCGGAGCGACCGGTCGGCCGGGGCGGCGGCTGTGGTTGACTGGCGCAGGAAGAGAGGGGGCGGTCGTGCAACTGCCGGCAGTGCTGGGAGAGCCGATCCGGTTCGTGCTGAACTGGGGCCGCCGCTACTCGCTCTGGGTGTTCAACTTCGGCCTCGCCTGCTGCGCGATCGAGTTCATCGCCACCAGCATGGGCCGGCACGACTTCATGCGGCTCGGGGTGATCCCGTTCGCCCACGGCCCGCGCCAGGCCGACCTGATGGTGGTCTCCGGCACGGTCACCGACAAGATGGCCCCGGCGATCAAGCGGCTCTACGACCAGATGCCCGAGCCGAAGTACGTCATCTCGTTCGGCGCCTGCTCCAACTGCGGCGGCCCGTACTGGGACTCGTACTCGGTGACCAAGGGCGTCGACCAGCTCATCCCGGTCGACGTCTACGTGCCCGGCTGCCCGCCCCGCCCCGAGGCGCTGCTGCACGGCATCCTGCGCCTCCAGGAGAAGATCGCCGCCGAGCAGTCCGGCATCGGCGGTGTCCCCCGCCCCGACTTGCTCGCCTCGCCGGCCGACGCCGCCGCCCCACCGGCCGGCGGGCAGCCGCCACGCTCGGTGGACTCGCTGACAGCGCCACCGGTCCGCCCGCCGGCCGGCTAGGGCCTGTATCGACATCCGCCGTCGTGGTGCGGTAGCTGCGGGGCGGGACTTCACGATCGTCTGCTGATTTTGGAGAACTCGCCCGGCGTGTCGTCTCACAAATCAGCAAACGATCACGCCACGACACGTCAGCGCTGATCTACCTCGTCACCCTTCAGGTGGAGGCCGCCGCGGAACTGGCTGAGGGGGTCCCGCCCGTCAGGCTGGCCGAACGCTTCACCGGCTGGGCCCGCCCCCGCGGGTAGGCCGCCTCGTGGCGGCCGGGGGCTAGCCTGCGGTCCATGACCCAGTCCGCGGACCAGCGTTCCGCCTTCATCGTCGACGTGCTCACCGAGGAGTTCGGCGCGTCGATCACGCTCGACCCGGCGGCGTTCCGCCGCAAGTTCCGCAAGATGGCCGCCTCACCGTTCGCCTTCTACCGGGGCAGCGCCTCGCTCTTCTACGCCGACCAGCGCGGCGACTTCGCCGACGACGCCTTCCTGGACGAACGCACCAGCCGGGTGTGGATCCACGGCGACCTGCATGCGGAGAACTTCGGCACCTACATGAACGCCTCCGGGCAACTCGTGTTCAACGTCAACGACTTCGACGAGGCGTACGTCGGGCCGTTCTCCTGGGACCTGAGGCGTCTCGCCGCCAGCGTGGCCCTGCTCGGGTACGCCAAGGCGCTCTCCGACCGGGCGATCAGCGACCTGGTCACCGGCTTCGCCCGGTCGTACCTGACCGAGCTGGGGGCGATCGCCGCCGGTGGGGACGACGCGATCGGCTCGATCACCCTGGACAACGCCGACGGGGTGCTGCGCCGGGTGCTCCAGCAGGCCCGGCTCAACACCCGGGTCGACCTGCTCGCCGCGCAGACCACCATCGACAACTACGAGCGCCGGTTCTCCCTCGGCGACGGGGTCTTCGAGATCGACGGCGACACCCGGGACAGGGTCTGCGCCGCCTTCCAGGACTACCTGGGCACCCTGCCCGAGTCCTCGGCCCGGCTGCGCCCGGTCGCCGCACACATCAAGGACGTGGTGCTGCGCAAGGGGGTGGGCATCGGCTCGGCCGGGCTGCCGTCGTACAACCTGCTGCTGGAGGGGCACACCCAGGCGCTGGAGAACGACGTGGTCATCTACATGAAGCAGGCCCAGGTGCCGGCGGTGGCCCGGCACATCGACGACGAGCGGGTGCGCTCCTACTTCCGGCACCAGGGGCACCGGACGGCGGAGTCGCAGCGGGCGCTCCAGGCACACGCCGACCCGTGGGTGGGCTACACCGAGCTGGACGGGGCCGGTCAGCTCGTCGCCGAGGTCTCCCCGTACGCGGCCGACCTGGACTGGGCGGACGTCAACGAGCCGGAGGAACTGGCCGGGGTGCTGGCCGACCTGGGCCGGGCGGTGGCCCGGATGCACTCGGTGGCCGACGACGAGTCCAGCCACGACCTGGTCGACTACTCCACCGAGGAGGCCATCGTCGCCGCGGTGGACGCCGATTCCGACGGGTTCGTCACGGGGCTGGTGGAGTTCGCCCACGCGTACGGGCTGCGGGCCCGCGAGGACCACCAGCTCTTCGTCGACCTGTTCCGCAACGGCCGCCTGCCCGGCGTCTGACCGGCCGTGCCACCTCGCCTGCCCCGGCCGGTCGCCCGGTCAGGCGGTGAAGTCCAGCACCACCTTGATGTCGTCGGGGGTGGGGGTGTACGCCTCGGTGTACGCCTCCACCGGCACCCGGCGGGTGATCAGCGAATCCAGCCAGGACCGGTCGGCCCGGGCGAGGGCCTCGGCGGCCAGGTCCCAGTGCCGGCGGTTGGCGTTCACCGAGCCGAACACCACGTTGTTCTCCAGCACCAGTTCCCGGTTGAGCGCCCCGGCGTCGAAGTCGATGCGCCGGCCGCCGCTGGACACCCCGGTCAGGCAGACGATCCCGGTCGGTCCGGCCTTGCACATCGCGTCCAGCACGACCACCGGCGCTCCGGTGCACTCGACGATCACGTCCGGGTCGAAGTCGAGCTGCGCCACCGGCTCCGTGTGGTACGTCGCGCCGAGCGCCCGCACCAGGTCCGGCTTCGGCCCGGTGGTGGCCCGGTCGAGCACGTGCACGGAGAACCCGCGCTGGGTGGCCAGCAGCGCCGCCAGCAGGCCGATCGGCCCGGCCCCGGTGACCAGCACCGTCTGCGGCTGCCACTCGGCGCGGGCGCCGACCCGTTCGATGTGGTCCCACGCCTTGGCCACCACGCTGACCGGCTCCAGCAGCACGCCGACCGGGGCGAGGGCCGGGTCCAGGCCGACCGCGAATTTCGGCTGCACCCGCCACCGGTCCCGGGCGAAGCCGGGCAGCGCCTTGATCCCGTGCTCGGTGTACTCGCCGTTGCGGCACATGTCCCACTCGCCGACCGCGCAGTTGGCGCAGGGCACCGGGTCCGGGTGCCGGACGACGCCGGCCACCAGGTCGCCGGGTTGCAGCGTGCCGGTCGGGTCCTCCAGCACCCGGCCCAGCGACTCGTGGCCGAGCACCAGGGTCGACGCGCCGGGCGGGGCCTCGCCGTAGTCCCCGGCGACGATCTCGTGGTCGGTGCCGCAGATCCCCACCGCGAGCGCCTCGACCAGGATCGCGCCCTCCTCGGCGGGCGGCTCGGGATGGTCGTGCGCCAGGCGCAGCGAGTTCGGGACCCCGGGGTTGACAGTCACGGCGCGCACGACCCTCATCCTTCCCTGCCGGGCCGGCCGCCGTCGGCCAAAGCGGCCATCCGGTCGGCCGGGCCGCCCTGCGCCGGGGACCCGGAGCCGGGGCGGGCCACCGCGTGCGGCCGGCGTCGGCCATAGGATCAGCGGCATGACTCCGGAAGAGGTCGGCCAGCGGCTGGTGGCGCTGCTCGCCCCCGTCGAGGCCATCGCGTCGGTCTCCGGCGGCCAGGCGTACGCCCGGGCCACCGTCGACGTACCCCCGGCGAGCTGGCGGGACGCGCTGGCCGCCGCCCGGGACGACGCGGACCTGGCCTGCGACTTCTTCGACTGGCTCTCCGCCGTCGACCAGCTCGCCGACGGCTGCGAGGTGGTGGCCCACCTCTGGTCGACCGGCCACCGGCACGGCCTGTTGCTGCGCACCCGGGTCCCGTGGGACGAGCCGCAGGTGGCCTCGGTCGTCGACCTCTACCCGGGCGCGGCCTGGCACGAGCGGGAGACGTACGAGATGTTCGGCGTCGACTTCCCCGGGCACGGCGAGCTGAGGCCGCTGCTGCTGCCGCCGGAGTTCGAGGGGCACCCGCTGCGTAAGGAGTTCGTCCTCGCCTCCCGGGTGGCCAAGCCCTGGCCGGGCGCGAAGGAACCCGGCGAGTCCGAGGCCGGCGGCGGCCGGCGCCCGGTCCGCCCGCCGGGCGTACCGGCCCCGGGGGAGTGGGGGACGACGCCGACGCCCGCCGGCGCGGCCGGGGCCGGCGAGGGCCCGCGCGGCGGCCCGCCCGCCCGGCCGGCCCGGGAACGCCCGGCGCGTCCCGCCCCCGCCGAGCGCCCCACCACGGCCGAGCCACCGGGCCACCCGGGTTCGGGTTCGGGTGCGGCGGGCGACGACGCCGGCGGGAACGGAGGTACGGCCTGATGCCCGACTGGTTGGAGGCCGTCCTGCGGGTGGTCGGCGTGCTGGCCGCCTTCCTCATCCTGCCGCTGGTGGTCGGGCAGGCCGAGCACAAGGTGATGGCGCACATGCAGGGCCGGCTCGGCCCGATGTACGCGGGTGGCTTCCACGGCTGGGCCCAACTCGTCGCCGACGGGGTCAAGTTCGTGCAGAAGGAGGACGTCACCCCGCGCGAGGCGGACCGGGCGGTGTTCCGGCTGGCCCCGATGGTGGCCCTGGTGCCGTACCTGCTCGCCCTGCTGGTGATCCCGCTCGGCCCCGGCGACCTGGTCGGGCAGCCGCTGGACATCGGCCTGTTCTTCGTGCTGGCCGTGGTCGGGGTGGGCGTGCTGGCGGTGCTGATGTCGGCGTGGGCGTCGGCCAACAAGTACAGCCTGCTCGGCGGGCTGCGCGGGGCGGCCCAGCTACTCGGCTACGAGCTGCCGCTGGTGCTGGCCGCCGCGTCGGTGGCCATGGCGGCCGGCACGCTGAGCCTGCCCGGGATCGTCGAGGCGTGGCGGCCCTGGTGGCTGCTCTGGCAGGCGCCCGCGATGATCATCTTCTTCGTCGCCGGGCTGGCCGAGATCCGGCGGCCCCCGTTCGACATGCCGGTCGCCGACTCCGAGCTGGTCTTCGGGTACATGACGGAGTACACGGGCCTGCGCTTCGCGTTCTTCCTGCTCGCCGAGTACGTCGGCATCGTGGTGATCGCGGCGCTGACCACTGTGCTGTTCCTCGGCGGCTGGCAGGGCCCGTTCGCCGACGAGCAGCTCGGCTGGCTGTGGACGCTGCTCAAGGTCTTCGCCGTCGCGTTCGTGATCATCTGGCTCCGGGTGGCGTACCCCCGGCTGCGCGAGGACCAGCTCCAGCGCCTGTGCTGGCTGGTCCTGGTCCCCGCCGCGCTGGCCCAGCTCGTCCTGACAGCCACCGTCCGCGTCACCCTCTAACCCCACCCCCGCACCCCGCCCCCGCGATCTTGCGGTTGCGGCCCCGGCACAAGGTGCGAAAGGTGCATCGCGGGGGCCGAAGTGCAAGATCGCGGGGGACAGCGGAGGTGGTTGGTCAGCGCAGCGGGGTGTGGGGTGGGGCGACTCGCTCGGCGGGCGGTGGGGGCGGGGGCGGGGTGCCGTCGCCGAAGGGCCGGCCGCCGAGTTGCTCGCGGCCGTGCGGAGTGAGCCAGTTGGACAGGTCGGGGCCGAGCGGAACGATCCCGGTCGGGTTGATGTCCCGGTGCACCTCGTAGTAGTGCCGCTTGATGTGGTCGAAGTCGATCGTGTCGCCGAACCCGGGCGTGGCGAACAGGTCCCGGGCGTACGCCCACAGCACCGGCAGTTCGGTGAGCTTCTGCCGGTTGCACTTGAAGTGGCCGTGGTAGACCGGGTCGAACCGGACCAGCGTGGTGAACAGCCGCACGTCCGCCTCGGTGATCGCGTCGCCGACCAGGTACCGCTGCCCGGCCAGCCGCTCGCTCAGCCAGTCCAGCCGGTCGAACAGCCGGTGGTACGCCCTTTCGTAAGCCCCCTGGCTGCCGGCGAAGCCGCACCGGTACACGCCGTTGTTGACGTCGGCGAAGACCGCCGCGTTGACCTCGTCGATCTCGTCGCGCAGCCGCTCCGGGTACAGCTCCGGCGCGCCCTCGCGGTGGTACGCAGTCCACTCGGTCGACAGGTCCAGGCTCATCTGGGCGTAGTCGTTGGTGACCACCTGCCCGCTCGGTACGTCCACGAGCGCCGGCACGGTGATGCCCCGCTCGTACCCGGGGAACCGGGCGAAGTACGCCTCGGCCAGCCGCTCGATGCCGAGCACCGGGTCCCGTCCGCCCGGGTCCAGGTCGAACGTCCAGCTCCGGGCGTCGTGGGTGGGCCCCGCGACGGCCATCGAGATGGCGTCCTCCAGGCCCAGCAGCCGGCGCACGATGATCAACCGGTTGGCCCAGGGACAGGCGCGGCTGACCGCGAGCCGGTACCGGCCCGGCTCGACCAGCCAGCCGTCCCGCCCGTCCGCGGTGATCCGGGTGGCGATGTACCGCTGGTCGCGGGTGAACTCCCCGCCGGGCTCGACGTACTTCCCGCCGGTCGTCGTGCCTGTTTCGCCGCCCACGTCGCCCCCTCGGGTCCGCCTGCCGTCTCCGTCCCATCTTGGCCGATCTTCCGCCGGTTGGCAGGCCCAGTGGTTCCCATCCGCGCCGAGCGCCACGCCCGGCCACTCCTGCCAGCCACCGGACGGGGTGGCGGCCGGCGTGGGCCGGCCGTGGACGGCGCGGTGGCTAGGCTTCGCCGGTGAACGACGTGGAGACGGCGGCCCGGCGGTTCGTCGCCGACGTGTGGAACGCCCGGCGCGAGGAGTCGGTGTACGAGCTGGTCGCGGACGGGTGCCCGGGGCTGGGCGGGACCGGGCCGGCGGCGGCCCTGGCCTGGCACCGGGATCGGCGGGCGGCCTTCCCCGACCTGCGCTACAAGATCGTGGACGTGGTGGCGTCCGACGCCCGGGTGGCCGTGCACTGGCGGGCCGCCGGCACCCAGGCCGGGGCGTTCGGGCCGGTGCCGGCCACCGGGCAGGTGGTCAGCTTCTCCGGGGCGACGTTCCTGCGCTTCGACCCGGCGGGGCGGATCGTCGACGTGTGGCACTGCACCGAGCTGTTCCAGCTCCTCCAGCAGCTCGGCGTCGAGGTGCTTCCGCCGGTCACAGGTGCCGGGGCGTGATCCGGCTGACCGGCAGGTTGACCGGGAACGGCTCGCCGGTGTCCACGAACTTCGTCCAGCGTCCGGTCTCGGTGTAGACCTCGTCCACCGGGTCGATCCTGTGCGTGTGGACGGCCAGCCCGTCGTCCTCCACCTCGATCCGCCAGAAGTACGGGATGCCGGCCTGCGCGTAGAGGGCGGGCTTGAGCACCCGGTCGATGGAACGGGTGCTGGGGGAGACGATCTCGACCGCGAGCACGACCTCGTGTGCCTCGTACCGCGACGGCTGGCGCCGCGCCGCGACCGACGTGGTGACCAGCACGTCCGGGATGAAGGAACGGGTGCGGTTGATGCGCACCTCGACGCCCTGGGTGACGTCGTAGTCGTCGGGGCAGTCCTCTTCGAGCGCGACGCCGAGCCGCATGGCGATGGTCTGGTGCACGCGGGTGGGGGAGGGGGACACGAGGAGCACTCCATCGAGCAGTTCGCGGCGGCGACCGTCCTCGGGCAGCGCGTCGAGGTCGTCGGTCGTCCACCCGCCCTCGGGCGGCTGGTCGCTCTGCAGCGCGGCGGTCATGGGAAAGGTCCTTCCCGGTGCGTCGTTCTCCCCGCCGCCACCGTACCAACGCAATGCGCCGGGTCGTGGTCGCGCGCGCCGGGGGCACAGGGCAGGATGGGCGGCATGAGCGAGCGGAGCGAGCGGGTCGGCCAGCTCGGCGGGAGGGTGCCGCACGGCGTCGGCGGGCGAACCGGGGTGGCGGCGTGAGCGAGCGGAGCGTGCCTGGCGAGGGGCTGGCGAAGGGGCTGGCCGTCACGCTGAAGACGATGACCCGTCGCTCGACCACCCAGCAGTACCCGGACGTGGCCCCCGAGCTGCCGCCCCGGTCCCGGGGTGTGATCGCCCTGCTGGCCGAGAACTGCACCGTCTGCATGCTCTGCGCCCGCGAGTGCCCCGACTGGTGCATCTACATCGACTCGCACAAGGAGGAGGTGGCGGTGCCCGGCGCCGCCCGTCCCCGCCAGCGCAACGTGCTCGACAAGTTCGACATCGACTTCTCGCTCTGCATGTACTGCGGCATCTGCGTCGAGGTCTGCCCGTTCGACGCGCTCTACTGGTCGCCCGAGTTCGAGTACGCCGAGTACGACATCAAGGACCTACTGCACGACAAGGACCACCTCGGCGAGTGGATGGGCACCGTGCCGCCGCCGCCGGCGCACGACCGCAACGGTGAGCCGGCGAAGGAGGAGACCACCGCCGCGCGCAAGGCCGCCGCCCCGGCCGGCCCCGCCGCCCGGCCGGCCGCCACGCGGGTACGCCCCAAACCCGATGCCGCCAAACCCGATGCCGCCAAACCCGGTGCCGCCGAGCCGGGGGCCGCCTCGTGACCGGTGTGGACGTGCTGCTGCTCGCCCTCGGCGCGGTGGCGGTCGGCGCGGGGGCGCTGGTGGTGACCACCCGGCACCTCGTCCGGGCCGGGCTCTACCTGGTGGTCTGCCTGGGCGCCCTGGCCGGCGTCTACCTGGTGCTCACCGCCGAGCTGGTGGCCTGGGTGCAGGTGCTGATCTACGTGGGCGCCGTGGTGGTGCTGCTGCTGTTCGCGGTGATGCTGACCCGCGCCCCGATCGGCGCGTCCGACGACCTGGACCGGCCCGGCTGGCCGGCCGCCCTGATCGGCGGCGGCGCCGGCCTCGGGCTGGCCGCCCTGCTGGTCGACGCGTTCCGCTGGACGCGGGTCGACCTGCCCGAGCCGGGCACCGCCGAGCGCCTCGGCGAACAGGTGTTCCGCTCCTGGGTACTGCCGTTCGAGGTGCTCTCCGTGCTGTTGCTGGCCGCCCTGGTCGGCGCGATCGTGCTCTCCCGCCCCGACATCGGCCGCCCGGCGGCCGACCGCCCGGCGCCCGCACCGGGGAGCCGCCGGTGAGACCGGTCATCCCCTACGTCACCGCCGCCCTGCTGTTCGGCCTGGGTGGGTACGGCGTGCTGCGCCGCCGCAACGCCGTGTTGGTGCTGATGGCGGTGGAGCTGATGCTCAACGCGGTCAACCTGGTCCTGGTCACCGCCGACACCACCGTCCGGGCGCAGCTCCCGCACGCCGGCCAGGTCTTCGCCCTCTTCGTGATCGTCCTGGCCGCCGCCGAGATCGGCGTGGGGCTGGCGATCGTGCTCCAGCTCTACCGGCTGCGGGCCAGCGTCGCCGTCGACGAGGTGCCGCTGACCGAGCCACCGCTGACCGAGCCGCCGGCCGGGGCGGGCACGACGGCGACCTCGGCGGGCACGACGGCCGGCGAGGTGACCCGGTGACCGGCCTGCTCGGCGCGCTGCTGCCGGCCGTACCGCTGGTGGCGGGCCTGGTCGGGCTGCTGCTGCCGCCCTCGCCGCGCGGCGCGGCCACCGGGGAGGACCCGGCCCGGCGGGCGGCGATCGGCCTGGGCGTGGCCGGGGCGGCCGGGGCGCTGCTGATCGCGGTCGTCCTGCTGGTCCGGGTCGGCCCGCCGGTGCAGACCTCGACCACCTGGGTCGACCTGGGCGGGCTGCGGGTCACCCTCGGGGTCCGGCTCGACGGTGCCGCCGCCCTGGTCGCGGTCGCCGTCGCGGCGGTGGCCCTCGCGGTGCAGGTCTACTCGGTCGGCTACCTCAGGCGGGGCCCGCACGACGACGTCGAGGTCGACCACCGCTATCCGCCGTACGCGGCGCAGATCAGCCTCTTCACCGCCGCGATGCTGCTGGTGGTGGTCGCCGGTGACCTGATCATGCTGCTGGTCGGCTGGGAGGTGATGGGCCTCTGCTCGTACCTGCTCATCGCCCACGACCGCCGGCTGCCCGAGGCGCCGGCCGCCGCGATGAAGGCGTTCCTGGTCACCCGGGTCGGCGACGTCGGGTTCCTGCTCGGCATCGCCCTGCTCGGCGTCTCGGCGGGCAGCTTCCGGATCGCCGACGTGCTCGCCCACGACCACTCCACCGGCACGCTCACCGCCGCCTGCCTGCTGCTGCTGGCCGGGGTGGCCGGCAAGAGCGCCCAGTTCCCGCTGCACACCTGGCTGCCCGACGCGATGGCCGGCCCGACCCCGGTCTCCGCGCTGATCCACGCCGCCACCATGGTCGCCGCCGGCGTGTACGCGGTCACCCGGCTCTACCCGTTGTTCGAGCGGGCCCCGGCGGCGCTCGCCGTGCTCGGGGTGATGGCTGCGGTCACCCTGCTGCTCGGCGCGCTCGCGGCCACCGCCCAGGACGACCTCAAGCGGGTGCTCGCCTGGTCGACGGTCTCCCAGATCGGGTACATGACGGGAGCGCTCGCCGTCGGCTCGCCCACCGCCGCACTGTTTCACCTGCTCAGCCACGCCGCGTTCAAGGCGCTGCTGTTCCTCGCCGCGGGCGCGGTGATCCACGCCGTCGGCACCACGCTGATGTCCCGGATGGGCGGGCTGCGGGCCACCATGCCGGTGACCTTCTGGTGCACGGTGGTCGGCCTCGGCGCGCTGGCCGGCGTCCCCCCGCTGTCCGGCTTCTGGAGCAAGGACGGCGTGCTCGCCGCCGCCGAGGCCGCCGCGCTGGACGGGGCCGGCCCGGCCCCCGCCTGGGTGGGCTGGCTGGTCTGGCTGGCCGGGCTGGCCGGCGTCGCCGTCACCGCCTGGTACGCCACCCGGCTGCTGCTGCGCACGTTCCTCGGCGAGACCCGGATGCCGCTGGTCCACCCGCACGACCCGCCCGCGCTGATGCGCTGGCCGGTGCTGCTGCTCGCCGTCCCGGCCGCCCTGCTCGGGCTGGCCGCGTTCCTGCCGCCGTTCGCCGACCGGCTCGCCGTGCCCGACGGGGACCTGGCCCACCTCGGCCCGGCCCTGCTGCTGCCGCTGGCCCTGCTGGCCGTCGGCGCGGGGCTGGCCTGGGCCGGCTGGCGGCGGGACCGGACCGCCGACCCGGCCCGCGTGCTGGGCCCGCTGGGGCCGCTGTCCGCCGCCGGCTTCCGGCTCGACGACGTCCAGCACGCCCTCGTCGTACGCCCGGTGGGCGCCCTGGCCCGGGCCGCCCGCGCGGGCGACGAACTGGTGGTCGACGGTGCGGTGGAGGGCACCGCCCGGGGCGCTCGCGACCTCGGCGGGGCGTTGGCCGGGCTGCACCGCGCCGCGCTGCCCCGGGCGGCGGCGGGGGTGCTGGCCGGCGCGCTGCTGATCGGGCTGGCCGCCGTGCTGATCGGAGGGGCCGCATGACGTTTGGACAGGTCCTGCTCGTCGCGGCGCTGGCCGTGCCGGCGGTCGGCGCGGCCGTGGTCGCCGCCGTCCCCGGGGACCGGGCGGCCCGCCTGGCCGGCACGGCGGCGGCCGGGCTGACCCTGCTCGCCACGGTGTGGCTGGTGGCCGGCGACCACCTGTGGACCGGCTACGGGCCGGCACCGGCCGTGCGGCCCTGGCACCAGCTCGACCTGCCCTGGGTGCCCGGCCTCGACCTGCGTTTCCACCTGGGCGTGGACGGCATCTCGTACCCCCTGGTGGTGCTGACCGCGCTGCTCACCCTGCTCTGCTGCGCGTACACGGTGTGGAAGGTGCCCGCCGGCGGCGGCAGCGGCCGGGCCCTCGTGGCGCTGCTGCTGGTGGTCGAGGTCGGCATCCTCGGCACCTTCCTCGCCCTCGACCTGGTGCTGTTCTTCTGCTTCTTCGAGGTCGTCCTGCTTCCGATGTACGCGGTCATCGCCGGCTGGGGCGGCCCGGACCGGCGGCGGGCGGCCCGCAAGTTCGCCCTCTACACGCTGCTCGGCTCGGTGCTGCTGCTGGTCGGCGTGTACGTCGTGGTGGCCGCCGCCGGCACCGCCGACCTCGTCGCGCTGACCGGCGGGGCCGGGCTTCCCCGGGGCACCCAGCTCGCCGCGTTCACCCTGCTGGGGCTGGCGTTCGCGGTGAAGAGCCCGCTCTGGCCGCTGCACTCCTGGCTGCCCGACGCGCACACCCAGGCGCCCACCGTCGGCAGCGTCGTGCTCGCCGGGGTGCTGCTCAAGATGGGCACGTACGGGCTGGTCCGGGTCGCCGTCGGGGTGGCGCCGGAGGGGGCCCGCTGGGCCGCCCCGGTGCTCGGGGTGCTCGCCGTCGCGGCGATCCTGATCGGCTCCCTGGTCTGCCTCGCCCAGGGCGAGCTGAAGCGGCTGATCGCGTACTCCAGCGTCGGGCACATGGGGTTCGTGCTGCTCGGGGTGGCCACCCTGACCGCCACCGGCATCCAGGCCGCGCTGATCGGCAACATCGCGCACGGGGTGATCACCGGACTGCTCTTCTTCCTGGCCGGGGCGGTCAAGGACAGGTCGGGCACCGGGGCCCTCGCGGAGCTGTCCGGGCTGCGGGAGACCGCGCCCCGGCTCGCCGGGCTGCTCGGCTTCGCCGCCGTCGCCTCGCTGGGCCTGCCCGGCCTGGCCGGGTTCTGGGGCGAGGCGTTCGCCGTGGTCGCCGCGATCCAGCGGGGCGGGGTGTTCTGGACCGTCCTGGGCGTGCTGGCGGCGGTCGGCGGCGCACTGACGGCCGCGTACCTCCTGCGGCTGCTGCGCCGGGTCACCCACGGCCGGCCCAGCCCGGCGGTCGGCCGGGTCGGCCCCGGCCTCGCCGCCGCCGAGCTGACCGCGTGGGCCCCGCTGGTGCTGCTCGCCCTCGCCGTCGGCCTGGCCCCCACCCTGGTCCTCGGCGTCGCCGCCGACCCGGTGGCCGCCCTGGTGGCGGTGCTCCCATGAGCCCCATGGCGGAAGTCGCGAACGAGAGCGGGCTCAGATGAGTGTGGTGCAGAGCGTCGACAGCGTGGCGCTGCTCCCGGCATACCTCGCGGCCGGCACGGCCGTCCTGGTGCTGCTGACCGACCTGCTGGTGGCGCGGGCCGCCGCGACGGTGGCGGTGGCCGCCGCCGGGTCGGTCGCCACCGCGCTCGGCTGCGCCGTCGTCGGGGCGGGCGGCGAGCGCTCCACCTTCTGCGTCGGCGCCGACTGCTCGTACGTCTTCGGTGGCCGGGCCGCCCTGGTCGGGGCCCTGTTCGCCCTGCTCACCCTCGGGGTGCTGGCGCTGTCCGGGCCGCTGCTGCGGGCCGGGAAGTCCCCGGTGGGGGAGTACTGCTTCCTGCTCGCCTGCTCGATGACCGGCGGCGTGGTGCTCGGCGCGGCCGGCGACCTGATCACCCTGATCGTGGCGCTGGAGACGTTGACCCTGCCGCTGTACGTGCTCGTCGGGCTGCGCCGGGGGAGCCTGGCCAGCGCCGAGGCGGCGGTGACGTTCTTCGTGGTGAGCGTGGTCGCCACCACCCTCACCCTGCTCGGCGCGGCCCTGCTCTACGCGGTCACCGGCGGACTGCACCTGGGCCGGGTCGGCGCGCTGTTCGCCGAGCGCCCCGACCTGCTGGACGTGCCGCTGACCACGGCGGCCGTGGCGCTGGTGCTGCTCGGGCTGGCGTTCAAGGTGGCCGCCGTGCCGTTCCACGCCTGGGCCCCGGCCACCTACGACGGCGCGCCGCTGCCCGTGGCGGCGTACCTGTCGACCGCCTCGAAGCTCGGCGGGGTGGTGGCCCTGCTCGCGGTGGTCCAGCGGGCCCTGCCGGCGGAGGTGACCGGCCCCGTGCTCGCCGGACTCGCCGTGCTCACCATGACCGTGGGCAACCTGGTGGCGCTGCGTCAACGCCGGGCGGTCCGGCTGCTCGCCTGGTCGTCGGTGGCCCAGGCCGGGTACATTCTCGCCCCGCTCGGCGCGCTCGCGCTGGCCGCCGGCCGCGCCGCCGACGCCCGCGCCGCCGCGTACGCCGCCGCCGTCGCGTACGCGGTCTTCTTCGTGGTGCTGGAGCTGGCCGCGTTCGCGGCGCTGGTGGCGCTGCGGCCGGCCGACGCCGACGGCGGCACCCTCGTCGAGCTGCGCGGCGCGGCCCGGCGGCGGCCCTGGGTGGGGGCCGCGTTCGCGCTGGCCCTGATCGGGCTGGCCGGTCTCCCGCCGGGGCTGGCCGGTCTCTTCGCGAAGGTGACGGTGGTCCGGGCCCTGCTGGACGGGGGCGCGGCCTGGCTGGCCCTGGTCGTGGCGGTGAACGCGGTGATCGGTCTCGCCTACTACCTCCGGGTCGCCGCCCTGCTGTACGCCCCGGCGGCAGACGCCGCGCCCGTCCCGGCCCGCCCGGCCGGAACCGTCGCCGTCGCGCTCGCCGCCGCCACCGCCGTCGCGCTGGTCGTCGGCTTCGCCCCGCAGCTCGTGCTGGACCTCGCCGCCCGCTGACCCGGTGTATATCGCCCCCCGGGGCGCGGCCAGACCGGATCGCTCCTGACCTGGGGCTCAGTCGTCGCTCAGCTTTTACAGGTAACTCACAGTCATTAGATGGATGGTTGACGGGTACCGGTTTGTTGGACCGGTCAGCGGGTCCCGCGTGACCCGCGCACCGAAGGAGCGATCGTGCATCACAACCGTCTGAAGACCGCAGCGCTGCTCGGCCTGTTGACCTCGCTGATCCTCGCGGTCGGCTACTGGTTCGGCGGGAGCGGCGGGCTCGTCATCGCCGTCGTCATCTCGTTGGTGATGAACGGTGTGACCTACTTCTACTCCGACAAGCTCGCGCTGCGCTCGATGCGGGCGCAACCGGTCAGCGAGGCGCAGTTCCCCGAGCTGTACCGGATGGTCCGTGAGCTGGCCACCGAGGCGCGGCAGCCGATGCCCCGCCTGTACGTCAGCCCCACCTCGCAGCCCAACGCGTTCGCCACGGGGCGCAACCCGGCCAACGCGGCGGTCTGCGTCACCCAGGGCATCACGGAGATTCTCGACTACCGCGAGCTGCGCGGGGTGATCGGGCACGAGCTGTCACACGTCTACAACCGGGACATCCTCATCTCCAGCGTGGCGGCCGGCCTGGCCGGCATCATCACCATGCTGGCCAACCTGGCGTGGTTCATCCCGCTGGGCTCCTCCGACGACGAGGACGCCCCGAACCCGGCCGTGCTGCTGCTCACCCTGATCCTCGGCCCGATCGCGGCAACCGTGATCCAGTTGGCGATCAGCCGCAGCCGGGAGTTCCAGGCCGATGCGTCCGGCGCCCAGCTCACCCGGGACCCGCTGGCCCTGGCCAGCGCCCTGAAGAAGATCCACATGGGCACCCAGGCCCGCCCGCTGCCGGCCCAGGGGCAGCTCACCAGCACCGCCCACCTGATGATCGACAACCCGTTCAAGCGGGGCGGCGGTATCGCCGCGCTCTTCTCCACCCACCCCCGGATGGAGGAGCGGGTCGCCCGGCTGGAGCGGATGGCCGCCAGCGCCGGCCCGGTGCAGTTCCAGCGCTGACGCCCGTACCGCCCGATCCGTCCGTGCCCGGTCCCACCGGGCCCGGGCGGATCGTCGTGTACGCGACGAGACGCCGGCCATAACCGGTTCACTCCCGACAGTCGCGGCGTTAGGGTCGGGACGTCTTCCGCTCATTACATCCCTGGAGGTTTCCCGTGGCCGCACTGCGCCAGTACCTGGGCGTCTGGCGGATCCCCGGCGCGCCGATGCTGCTCGTCCTCGGCATCATCGGCCGGCTCGGGATCGGCATGACGCCGCTGGCGCTGCTGCTCGTCGTGGAGCAGGTCACCGGGAGGTACTCTCTCGCCGCGGTCGCCGGCGGCATCTACGCGCTCTCCGGCGCCGCGCTCAGCCCGATCGCCGGCCGGGTCGCCGACCGGGTCGGCCCGACGCCGGTGCTGCTGGCCACCGCCGTCGCCCACCCCCTCGCGCTGTCCGGCCTGCTGCTGGCGAGCCGTTCCGACGCCAACAACCTGGCCCTGATCTACGTGGCCTCCGGGATCGCCGGCGCCACGTACCCGCCGCTGACCGCCGCGATCCGGGGCGCCTGGAACGACCTGACCGGCTCCGCCTCCGGCCGGTACCACCTGCGCAACACCGCCCTGGCCGCGGAGACCTCACTCTTCGAGGTGGTCTTCGTGCTCGGCCCGCTGCTGGTGGCCGGGTTCGTCCTGTTCGCCGACGCGACGGCCGCCCTGGTCGGGGCGGCGGTGGTCACCCTGGTCGGCACCACCGCCGTGGCGCTCGGCCGGGTGATGCGCGGCTGGCGCCCGCACCCGCGCGAGCACCAGGCCCGGGGGCTCGGCCCGCTGCGGGTCGGCGGCTTCCCCGCGCTGCTGCTCTGCGTCGCCAGCCTCGGCATCGCGTTCGGCGCCGCCGGGGTGATCGTGCCGGCCTTCGCCGGGAGCCAGCCGACCGACGACCCGGAGAGCCTCGCCGGGCTGCTGCTCGCGGTCTGGGGGGTCGGCAGCGCGGCCGGCGGGTTCTGGTTCGGCGTCCGCAAGCCGGCGGCGAACATGACCCGCCAGTTCGCCTGGCTGCTCGCCACCGTCGCCGGCAGCTTCGCTGTGTTCGCGGTGATGCCCGGGCCGCTGCCGCTGGGCGTCGCATTGATCGTCGGCGGGGCCACCATCGCCCCCGCGCTGACCCTGGAGAACACCCTGGTCGGGCGGATCGCCCCCGCCGGCATGCTGAACGAGGCGTACACCTGGGTGGTCACCATGTCGGTGGCGGCCAGCGCAGCCGGCGGCGCGGTGGCCGGGCTGATCGTCGACCACACCGGCGGCGTGCCCTGGGCCTTCCTCTTCGCCGGGTCGGCGGTCGCCGTCGGGGCTGCGGTCGCCGCGCTCCCGTCCGGCCCGATCGCCCGCGCCGAGGCCACGGCGGTACGCGCCGAGCAGACCCTCGCCGCCTGAACCCGGGGCCTGGGGGATCCTGACCGTGGTACCGGTGCTGATCCTCTGCGGCTGAGGTGGGCGTGCCCGCCGGTAGTGGTCGGCTCGGCGGTTCCGGTCCGCTCGGCGGCGCCAACCGGCGCACGCGGAAGCGCCGGGATGCTGGCTGAGCCGGGACGGACTCCGGGCACCGGAATTCCGGTGCCCGGAGTGCCTGTCGAACCGATCAGACCTGAACGTGCGCCCTGCGGCGGATCCGGCTGGCCCCGAGCAGGAGACCGCCGGTGGCCAGGAGGCCGCCACCCAGGGAGAGGGCAGCGGCGGAGCTGTCACCGGTGACCGGCAGCTTCGGCTCGTCCTTGTCGCCCTTGTCGTGCTTGCCGTGCTCGTCGTGCTCGTCGTCCTTGCCGTCGTGCCGGTGGTCGAACTTGCCGTCCCGGATGCAGACGGTGACGGTGGCAGGGTCGGAGGTCACGGTCTTGCCGTCGAACTTGCCGGTCGCTCGGGCCGTGTTGACCACCTTCCCGGCCTTGACGTCGGCCGAGGTCACCACATGCGGCTTGACGGCGTGACAGTCGGTGCTCGTACCCGGCGCCAGCGTGGTGCTGTTGCAGACCACCGCGCCGGCGGTCGGGTCGTCGACGGCGACGTTGGTGATGGTGACCGTGCCGGTGTTGGTCACCCGGTAGGTGTAGAAGATCTTGTCGCCCTTGGCGGCGAAGCCGTCGTTCTCACACTTCTTGTGACAGTCCGACTCGACCCGGGCCTTCTTGTCGATCGACAGGCTGGCCTGCTTCGGCGGGGTCGGCTCGGTGGTCACGGTGAACGTCGCCTGGTTGGACGACACCTTCTGCTCGTGGAACGTCCCGGTCGCCTGCGCGGTGTTGACGATCTTGCCGTTGTCCACGTCGGCCTTCGTGACGGTGTACGTGCCGGTGCAGGTGGTGCTCGCCCCCGGCGCGAGCGACGTGGCCTGGCAGGTGATGCCGGAGACCGTGTCGTCGGTGACGGTGATGCCGGTGATCGGGTCGGCCGTGCCCGTGCTCTGGTTCGTCACCGTGTAGGTGTAGGTGACCTTGTCACCGGCCTGCACGCCGGTGGCCGGGGTGCCGGTCTTGGTGAGCCCAAGCTTCGGGTTCACCTGGGGGTTCGATGCCGCGCAGGTGTGGGTGAGCACGAAGAAATCCGCGCTTCCGGAGATCACGGCGGTGGCGCCGGTGAGCGTCCAGCCAGCCGGGAGCCGGATCCACGCCTTGCTGGTCCCCATGCCGTTGACGATGGCGCTGTTGGGGTCGGTGGGGATCGTCCGCGTGACGGTGCCGCTCGGCGTGCTGAACGTCGCTGTGATCGACTCGAAGTTGCCGCTGGTGTGTGGGTTTCCCGGCAGGTTGAACACCCACACGTCCTCGTTGGGGAAGGGCCCACCGCCGAGGTTCGGGTCGCAGTCTTGGGTGAACTCGGCCGCCGTCGTCGGCACGTTCCCCGGGTTGATGTTGATCGTCGACGCGGCGACGGCCGGCGAGCCGGCCGCGAGCAGCAGGGCGCCGGCCAGCAGCGTGAAGGCGGCCAGTCGTACCCGGATGCCGGCCCGTCTGCTCGGCGAAGAGGTCTTGCTCATGTGGATCCCCCGTGTCGTGGACTATTGACAAAGGGGGCAACGAGTAGTAGGAGACGCACGTCACGCTGGGGAAGGTGAAATCCCCCGCTAGGTGGAAAAGATGCACTTTCTGCCACCACGTCGCCTTGGCTGCGCCCATGCGTGTGCCAAGGGCGGCTGCTCTGGGTGAGCTTCGTGCCCGGTGAGCCGTCGAGTTGCAGCCGCTCGCCGGTGGCGGCCGGCCCCAGGGGTGGCGGCCGGCCGCACCGCGTCAGCGGTAGTTGGTGAATTGCAGGGCGACGCCGAAGTCATCGCCCTTGAGCAGCGTGATGACGGCCTGGAGGTCGTCCTTCTTCTTGCCGGTGACCCGGAGCTGATCGCCCTGGATCTGCGCCTGGACGCCCTTGGGACCCTCGTCCCGGATCTTCTTGCTGATCGCCTTGGCCTTGTCCGATTCGATGCCCTGGATCACCTTGGCATCGATCTTGAAGATCTTGCCGGAGGGACGCGGGTCGCCGGCGTCGAGGGACTTCAGCGAGATGTTCCGCTTGACCAGCTTCTCCTTGAAGACGTCCAGGGCCGCCCGGACCCGCTCCTCGGTCTCCGCCTGGAGGCTGATCGCCTCCTCACCCGACCAGGAGATCTCCGCGCCGGTGCCCCGGAAGTCGAACCGCGTCGCGAGCTCCTTCTCCGCCTGGCGGAGGGCGTTGTCGACCTCCTGCCGGTCGACCTTGCTCACGATGTCGAACGACGGGTTCGCTGCCATGCTCATGCTCCTGCTGTCCGGCGGTCAGTGCACGTACGTCGCCCGCCGACCAGCGGCACGACCCTCTGACGGTACCCGGTTGCGCCGGACCCGGGAGCAACCGCTATCCTTGGCTCCGCTGCCGCGCACGGCGTGGTGGTGATGCCCTGGCGGGTTGCCCGAGCGGCCAATGGGAGCGGACTGTAAATCCGTCGCGAAAGCTTCAGAGGTTCGAATCCTCTACCCGCCACCAGGTGCGAGTACGGCCCCCGACCAGCACAAATGCTGATCGGGGGCCGTTGTCATTGATCTAGCGGAGCCCGGCTGAGTCCAGCCGTTGACGACTGTCCTCGTCATAGCCGGAATCAATGATGTCGTAGATGCTCTGAAGGCCGATCAGCTCGTCTGCCAGGGGAGTGCCGTCCCGGGTGATGAACCGGTACGCCCAAGAGGTGAGGTCGCGAGGCGTGATGGTGGATGTGCCCAGCGTCCCGCCGACCGAGGTCGTCGGGCGCCTGGGCTGCGGCGTCGCCGTCCTGCTCCGCGTCTATGCCAACTGTATCGATGGGGGAGACGACATCATGAACGACAAGTTCGGCGAGGCCTTCGGATGAGCGTGGGACCGGTTGAGGATGAGCCGATGACGACCGAAGTAGATGCGCCACTGGTCAGAACGGAGCGGCTCGTGCTGCGGGAGATCCGTTCGTCCGACATGGCTGTTCTTGAACGGATGTGGCGTGACCCGGTAATGCGGCGTTACCTCGGTGGCCCCGTGTCTGACGAGGTGGTGGCCCAACGGCGAGTGAGTGACCACACGGGCGGGCTGATGGTGGCGGTGAATTCCGGAGAGGCCGTCGGCTGGTGCCACCTCGGCCGGTACCGGACGGGGGACCTTGAGCTGTCGTACGTCTTCCTGCCCGAGTGGTGGGGACGCGGGTACGCCCGGGAAGCGTGTGCCGCGGCCATCGGTCTGGCCTTCAACCGGTTCCCGGACGACGTTCGTCTGATTGCTGTCGCCCAGGAGGCGAACCTTCGATCGGTTCGCCTCCTGGAAGCCCTCGGCATGGTCCGGATCGACGCGTTCGAGGAGTTCGATGCGCGTCAGGTGCTGTACGCGATCGACCGCACGTGGGCAGCGTCCGGGGCATAAGGAGATGGTGGGCACCGGGACGCGAGAGCGTCGGGCGACGGCGAGATGCCGCAGTCAGCGCGGCTGAGAGCGCAACAATGAACCTCGATTGTCCGGCGGTGGCCAGGTGACGGAGTTGAAGGCCCTCGGTGGACGATGGGCGCGGGGTGAGGTGCTTCCGCCGGTTCTTGCGGGAGTCGCCCTGGGGATGGCGGCTTTCGCTGTCGACCTCGTGCCGGAAGCTGTGGGTAGGTTCCTCGTGCCAGCCTTCAGCTCGGGATTCGCCTGGGGCGTGGTGGCCCTGGCCGTGAGCTGCTACGCCCCGACCTTGAGATCAGCTCTCGTCGCTGGGGTCGGAACACTCGCCCTGGCGACCCTGACCTACTACGGCCTCGTTGCCTCGCTGAGTCGGCAGTGGCTCAGCGGTTCGGGGCCGACACCGTCACCCGACGGACTCTCCTCCGTCACTCGTGCGTCGGCCTTCTGGCTGGCCGGCGCGTTGTCCGGCGGACTGGTCCTGGGCTGCCTCGCGCACGTCGTCCGGGTCGGCACAGCCCGTAACGCCAGCATTGCCCTCGGCGTTGCGTTCGGGCTGCTCACCAGTGAGGCCGCCTATGCCATCTTTCACGTCATCTTCATCTGGGTCGGGCCCGTGGATTCCTTCGTCTGGGCCAGGCTTGGGGCGGCGGCAGTGCAACTCCTTCTTGCGGCAGCAGTTGCGTTCTTTGCGTTACGGCTCCGCCGGCCGCCGGTCTCACTGTGGGTCTTCCTGGTGACCGCCACGGTGTCGACGGCGGTGAGCGCCGCGAGTTGGCATCTCATCGAGTCGGTCCGGATGACGCTGTAGCGCGCGATCGGCGGTCGGGGCAGAGTTCCGTACGTGGGCAGATGGTAGGCAGCTCGCGCCCCCCCCAGACGGCCGATTGGCAGGGAGAAGCAGCAGCTCAGCGGGGTTGTCCCAGCCAAGATCACGGACGCCCTGTGAATCCGTCGCGAAAGCTTCAGAGGTTCGAATCCTCTACCCGCCACCAGGTGCACCAGCGGCCCCGACCAGCAGGAATGCTGGTCGGGGCCGCTGTCGTCGTGTCGCTCCCAGTTCTCCGGCCCGTTCGGTCGTTCCCCGATCGGATCGAATCGGGGCCGCCGCCGACCGGCAGATTTTGCGCCGACATCCTGTGCGCGGTCCCGCCCGAGAACTGATCCCGCAGCGGTACGCGCCCCCGGCGTACCGGTCAGGCGTTCTTGACCTCGGCGAGTTGCACGAGGAGTTGGACCACGTCGTACGCCTCGGCGACGTCTCGGCCGGTGAAGGTGACCGTCCGCGCGCCAGCGGCGCGCTCGACGCCCGGGATCAGCGTCGCCATGTCGACGGCGGCGGGATTGTGCAGATCAACCTCCAGCGCCACCGGACCGCTGATCGACAGGGGCGGCACCTGCGCCCGTCGTCCCATCGCGGTGGCCGCACCCTGCCGGAGCCGGTCGCGCGCGACCGCCGGGTGCAGCACCTCGGCGGCGAGCTGACCCAGCGCCCGCTTGACCGGGACGGTCGAGGCTTCGGGCACCAGTTCCAGCAGTTCGGCGCAGGCTGCGTCGTCGCCGCTGAGCAGCACGACCGGGGCGCCGTGCTGACCGGCCAGGGCGGCGTTGATGCCGATCTCGCCGACCTCACGCCCGTTGAGCCGTACGCCGAGGACGGCGTCGCTCATGGTGTGGGCGAGCGTGGCGGGGCCGGTGCCGGCGCGGGCGTGGTAGCCGACGAACAACACGGCGTCCACGTCGTCGTCGAGCCCCGCCAGCATGCCCCGTGGGCGGGGTCGGCCGCGGATCAGCCGCACCCGCCGGTCGAGATCCTCCACCAGCAGGTTGCGGAAGGGACCGTGCCCGTCGACCACGACGATCTCGGCCGACGGCTCCGCGTCCAGCACCCCGGCGACGACGGCGTTGACGTCGGCGGTCATCAGCGCCCGGCCACGCTCATAGTCGTACCGGTCGGGGTTGGTCTCCGTGGAGTGGACGATGCCGGAGACGCCCTCCATGTCGGCTGAGATCAATACCTTTGCCATTCCCCACCCTAACGCGATCAGCCGTCCCCCCCTCGGGGCCCGCCCGGCCCGGGTGGGCGGGGGAGGCTGGGGCCGGTGATGGAAGCGGCGACCGCGCCGAGGGCGAGCACGAACCGGCTCCTGACGCGGAATTCCGGGCCGCGCGCCAGGGGGGACGAACGACCGGTCGGTGCGCCCGTTCGAGGCCCTGGGGCATCCGGATCGGCACGTTCGGCACGTTCGGTGGTTCGATGCGCGGTACGCCTGGTCAGGTACTCGGTCGAGGGCGAGCGGGCGGTGGGCCGGTCGGGTGGCCGAGGCGTCGGTGGCCCGTCGGCGTAGAAGGCGGACCCCCTCCCGGGCTGCCGCCACGAGGTGGAGCGCGGCCGGGTGGGGTCCGGAGAACGACGGTCCCTTTCGATATCTGCTCTACTGTGGTGTGCTGTTCCGGAGCGAAGCGCCATGCGGCTTTAGAGGCACTCAAGGCTTTAGAGGCACTCAATGAGTTTCCGGGGACTGCCCCGTGATTGGCGAATTAGGTCCGAGTGTTCGCCAAATGAAGCGAGGCGTGGAAGGCGAGGTCGCGGGGGTATCGCCCCGCCAGGCAGGGCGTCCTACCGATCGGTCGGACTTGCTGCCGACCAGGCGGAGCCAGGCCACCGAGGGCTTTGTTGCTCTCAGTGTGTGTGGCACCATCATGGAATCTTCACGCCCCCCGTGCTGCCCGTTTCGTGACAGGAGCCCCACAGATGCCTACTCAAAAGCTGGGTCGGCTGCTCGGCATGACCCTGATGCTCTTCGCGCTCGCCTCCGGCGTCGCTTCGGTAGCCTCCGTCGCCGGTGCTCCGCCCGCTGGCGGGCTGGCGACCCTCGAGTTCGAGTGGAACTAGGTTCTTCCCGGTTCGTGTGACACCTGCCGCCGCCCGGGTGACCGGGCGGCGGCGGTAGCGACCAGGCATCGGCGCGGAGTTCACTCTCGGTGACGACAAGGGAGCAGGATGACGAGCCGTGCGACAGCCGTGCGACGACGCGGGACTGACCTCGCCTGGTTGATAACCGGGCCGCTGGCGTTCCTCGCCGTCATCTGCTGCCTGCTGATCGCGCTGGTGGAGCGGGAGCCGTTCGGCGAGTGGGGCCTGGGTCTGCTGCTGCTCACCGCCCTGGTCGCCGCCCACCTGCCGGTCCTGAGCTTCGTCGTCCGGCGGCAGACGTTCTCGGCCACGATCACCGAGATCCCGCTGGTCCTCGCCCTGTACTACCTGCCGCCGCTGACCCTGGTGCTGGTCGCCACCCTCGCCGCGCTGATCGCCCAACTCCGGCGGCGACTCGGTCCGGCCAAGTTCGCCTTCAACGTCGCCCGCTCCGCCGCGGCGACCTCCCTCGCCGCCCTGGTCCTGCTGGCGCTCCCCCCGATCCGGGGCGTGGGGCCCGGCACCTGGGGCATCCTCTTCGCGGCGGTCAGCACCATCACCCTGGTCACCCTCGCCGCCGTGGTCGGCGTGATCACCCTGCTCCAGGGCTGGCAGGCCGGGCTCGAAGTGGTCCGCACGTCCACCGTGCCGCTGCTGGTCGCCGGCGTGAACGCCACCGTCGGCCTGATCATCCTGCTCGCGGTGACCGCCACCTACTGGTCGCTGCTGGTGCTCGGGGCGCTCGCGGTGACGGTGGCCGTGGTCTACCGGGCGTACGCCCAGTTCCTCCGCCAGCACCGCAGCCTCGCCGACATCTACGAGCTGACCCGGGCCATGGCCCGCAGCGGCCAGGACGGCACCCTGCCGGACGCGCTGCTCGGCCGGGTCCGCGCCCTCATGCAGGCCGAGTACGCCACCCTGTGGCTGCCCGCCCAGGGCCGGCATCCGGAGGTGCTGCTGACCGCCCGGGTGGACGGCCACGGCCTGCTCGACTTCTCCAAGATCCCCGCGGCGGTCCGGGAGCGGGTGGTGCAGCAGCGGCAGACCGTCGCGCTCGGTGCCCGGCTCGGCGGCGACCGGGAGCAGCTGGCGATGCTGCGGACCGCCCCCGCGAAGGACGCGATCATCGTGCCGCTGCGCTCGGGGGAGGCGGTGATCGGAACGCTCGAGGTGGTCAACCGGCTCAGCAGCCTCGGCCACTTCACCCCGGCCGACGTGCCGGTGATCGAGACGGTGGCCGCGCACGCGGCGGTGGCCCTGGAGAACTCCCGGCTGGTCGACCGGCTGCGGCACGACGCGTACCACGACACGCTGACCAAGCTGCCCAACCGGCGGCGGATCTCCGGCGCGCTCGACGAGGCGGTGAAGATCCGTGCCCCGGGCGAGGTGGTGGCCGTGCTGCTGTTCGACGTCGACGGGCTGCGCCAGGTCAACGAGTCGCTCGGCCACGCCGCCGGGGACCAGGTCCTCGCCGAGGTCGCCGCCCGGCTGCGCGCCTCCGCGCCGTCCTCGTCGCTGGTCGGCCGGGCCGGCGGCGACGAGTTCCTGGTGACGCTGCGGCTGGAGAACGCCGAGGCGGCGCTGGAACTGGCCACGCGGCTGCGCGAGGAGATCCGCGCCGAGATGGTCTTCGACGCGTTCACCCTCGACGTGGACACCGCGGTCGGCGTGGCCGTGCACCCCGACCACGGCAGCGACGCGGCGACCCTGCTGCAACGGGTCGACCTGGCGGCGTCGGCGGCGAAGTCGATGCCCGGCAGCATCCAGCTGTTCAACCCGGCTCTGGAGTCCCGGTCGCTGCGCCGGCTCGGCCTCGCCGGTGACCTGCGCCGGGCCCTCGACGACGGCGCGTTGGAGGTCTACTTCCAGCCCAAGGTGACCCTGCGGGACCGCCGCCTGGTCGGGGTGGAGTGCCTGGCCCGCTGGGAGCACCCGGCACACGGCGAGGTGGCCCCGGAGGACTTCGTGGCGGTGGCCGAGCACACCGGCCAGCTCGGCCGGCTGACCGAGGCGGTGCTGCGGGAGGGGCTACGACGCAGCCGGGACTGGACGCACGCCGAGCAGCCGCTCGCCGTCGCGGTCAACCTCTCCGCCCGTACGCTCATCGACCGGCACTTCCCCGACCAGGTGCGTGATCTGCTGGCCGAGTACGACGTCCCACCGCAGCGGCTCACCTTCGAGATCCGGGAGGCCGGGGTGCTGGACGGCACCGACCGCCCGATCCCGACCCTGCGCCGGCTGCGCGACCTCGGCGTCCGGCTGTCGGTGGACGACTTCGGTACCGGCTCGTCCTCGCTGGCCTACCTGCGTCGGCTGCCGGTGCACGAGGTGAAGGTCGACCGGTCGTTCGTGCAGGGCATGGCGACCGACCCGAGTGACCTGGCCATCGTCAACGCGGTGGTGACCCTCTCCCAGCAGTTCGGCCTGGCGGTGGTGGCCGAGGGCGTGGAGAGCGAGCTGACCCTGGAGCTGCTCCAGGACATCGGCTGCGAGATCGGCCAGGGCTTCCTGTTCAGCCGTCCGCTGCCGTACGAGCGGCTGGAGGCGTGGTTCGGGGCCCAGTTGGAGTCCGAGGCGCTCGTCGGCCCGGACGTCCGCCGGCTGCGCGTCGTCCCCTGACGCGCCGGCTCCAAAGGGGCGCTGACCTGGGCGGACGTTTACCCACCCGACGGCGGGGGGATCCGATTTCACCTCCGGGGCGGGGCCGTGTACTCTTACCTCTGCGCGGCCACCGAGTGATCGTGCAAGCCCCCTTAGCTCAGTCGGCAGAGCGTCTCCATGGTAAGGAGAAGGTCTACGGTTCGATTCCGTAAGGGGGCTCAAAGGGTCCGGTGGGGCCCGCCGCGGCGGTGTAGCTCAGATGGCAGAGCAAGCGGCTCATAATCGCTGTGTCGCCGGTTCAATTCCGGCCACCGCTACTCTCGTCCTCCGGGTTCGTTCCCGGTGGTCGGTGGGATGGGCGCCACAGGCGCCCACTTTGCATGTCCGCGTCCCCAGCACGTAAGCTGAGGCGCTTTAGTTGTTGACCGTTAGCGAGGAAGGCACTCCGCCGTGGCGAAGGCTACCGATGTCCGGCCGAAGATCACTTTGGCGTGTGTGGAGTGCAAGGAGCGCAACTACATCACGCGCAAGAACCGCCGCAACGACCCGGACCGCATCGAGCTGAAGAAGTTCTGCCCCCGGGACGGCCGGCACACGGTCCACCGCGAGACCCGCTGACCCACCGCCGGCGCAGGCCGGCCACTCGACACCCGATCGCCGATCCGGAACGGATGCGCGGCTTCTGCCGCACGTCCGCCTCCGGGTCGGCTTTCGTGCTTTCCGTGTAGGTTCTCGGGCATGCCCTTGGACCAGTCCTTCGTCGGCCGGACCTATCCGCCGACCGCCCCCTACCAGGTGGGCCGAGAGAAGATCCGCGAGTTCGCCACCGCGATCGGCGCCGCCGACCTCGCGTACCACGACCCGGAGGCCGCCCGGGCGCTCGGTCACCCGGACGTGGTCGCACCGCCGACCTTCCCCATCGTGCTGACGATGGCCGCCAGCCGGCAGATCATCGACGACCCGGCGATCGGCGTCGACTACAGCCGGGTGGTCCACGGCGACCAGCGGTTCGCGTACACCCGCCCGGTGGTGGCCGGTGACGAGCTGGTCTGCGCGAACACGATCGAGGCCATCAGCAGCCGGGGCGGGCACGACTTCCTGACCACCCGCACCGATGTCACCACCGTCGCCGGCGAGCCGGTGGTCGCCGTCTGGTCCAAGCTTGTCGTACGCGGGGAGGCCTGACATGGAACTGCCCACCAAGACCTTCCGGGTCACCCGGGCCGACCTGGTCCAGTACGCGGGCGCCTCGGGCGACTTCAACCCGATCCACTGGAGCGACCGGTTCGCCACCGGCGTCGGCCTGCCCGGGGTGATCGCGCACGGCATGTTCACCATGGCCCTGGTCGGCCGGGCGGTCAGCGAGTGGGCCGGCGCGCCCGACGCGGTGGTCGACTACGGGGTCCGGTTCACCCGTCCGGTGGTCGTTCCGGACGACGACGACGGCACCGAGGTCGAGGTGACCGCCAAGGTCAAGGACACCACCGAAGAGGGCCTGACCAGGCTGGACATCATCGCGACGTGCCGGGGGGAGAAGGTGCTCTCGCAGGCCCGGGCGGTGATCCGGACGCCCCGCTGAGGGGATTCCGCCACGCGAGGGGGTGGACCGGTTGGGAAAGTGGCGTCGCTACCCGTACACTGGTCCGCCGTGGGGCAAGTGACCCCGCCCGGTGCTTCATGGCCGGGTCGGGCGAGCGTTGCCGCACAGGGGTGTAGCTCAATTGGCAGAGCAGCGGTCTCCAAAACCGCAGGCTGCAGGTTCAAGTCCTGTCACCCCTGCGCCTCAGGCCTGACCGTTCCCGTGGGTCGCGCCGCCAACCGGCGGCGTCCGGCCCGTGGTGGTGGCATCGGCGTGGTGGTTCCGAGGCATCGGGCCCGTCCGTCGATCCGCCGGCCGCGGCCCGTCGCGGGACGGTTGGTCCGGCCGGCGTGACCAGCGCCGCGCATGCCGCACCGGCGTGCGACCCGATTCCGCGACGGAGGGCGAAGTGGCCGAGAACAAGCGGCGCAGCGAGGACGCCGGCGACGACGACCGTCTGAACGACGAGGTCGTCGACGACGTGGCCGCCGACGACGCCACCGACGCGGACGAGCCGGTCTCCCGTGGTGGCACGGCCACCCGGGCGCGGGCCAAGGCCGAGTCGGCCGATGAGAGGAAGACCCGCAAGGACACCGAGCGGGTGGGGCTGTTCGCCCGCATCGCGCGGTTCTTCCGCGAGGTCGTGGCCGAGCTGCGTAAGGTCATCTGGCCTACCCGCAAGGAGCTGCTGACCTACACCGCCGTGGTCGTCACCTTTGTCGCCGTGATGCTGACGATCGTGGCCGGCCTGGACTACGCCTTCGCGAAGGGCGTGCTGTGGGTCTTCGGCAACCCCAGCTGACCGGCTGACTCAAGCCGATAGTGACGGAAGTGAGCGAGCGTGCCTGAGTACGACGAGACCGCCGAGACCACGGACGAGCAGTCCGCGGTGGCGACGGCGGCCAACGATGAGTCGGTCGAGGCCGCCAGCGAGCCGGACTTTCCGACCACCGAGCCCGCCCCGGAAGTGGACTACGACCCGGTCGCGGAGCTGCGCCAGAAGCTGCGCTACGCGCCGGGTGACTGGTACGTGGTGCACTCGTACGCCGGCTACGAGAACAAGGTCAAGACCAACCTCGAGACCCGGATCACCTCCCTCGACATGGAGGAGTACATCTACCAGGTCGAGGTGCCGACCCGGGAAGAGGTCGAGGTCAAGAACGGCAAGCGGTCCCAGATCCAGGCCAAGGTGTTCCCCGGCTACATCCTGGTCCGGATGGAGCTGACCGCGGAGTCCTACTCCTGCGTGCGCAACACCCCCGGGGTCACCGGCTTCGTGGGGGCGACCGACCGGGCCGACCGACCGGCGCCGCTGAGCCTCGACGAGGTGATCAAGTGGCTCGCCCCGTCGATCGAGACCGAGCAGAAGAAGGCCAAGCCCGAGATCAAGGTTCTGGACTTCGAGGTGGGCGACTCGGTCACCGTCACCGACGGCGCGTTCGCCTCGCTGCCGGCGACGATCAGCGAGATCAACGCCGACCAGCAGAAGCTCAAGGTGCTGGTGTCGATCTTCGGCCGGGAGACCCCGGTCGAGCTGAACTTCAACCAGGTAACCAAGATCTGACGTTCCGGTCGCCGGCGGTGGGCAGCAGCCCGTCGCCGGCGTACCCGTTCCGCCCCCTCGCCGGACCTCGGCGCAGGGGGCGGCGGAGCGTTGCGCTACCCTAGAACGTCGGCCGTCGCCTCGCGCTGACCGTGCGCGCCCCCGGCCGGCACCTTTCCCAGTTCCAAGCCCCAGGAAGAGACATGCCTCCGAAGAAGAAGCTCGTCAAGACGTTCACGCTTCAGCTGCCGGCTGGCCAGGCCACTCCGGCGCCGCCGGTCGGCCCCGCGCTCGGCCAGCACGGCGTGAACATCATGGAGTTCTGCAAGTCCTACAACGCGCAGACCGAGTCCCAGCGGGGCGACGTCGTCCCCGCCGAGATCAGCGTGTACGAGGACCGCTCCTTCACCTTCATCCTGAAGACCCCGCCCGCCACCCGGCTGCTGATCAAGGCCGCCGGCGTGCAGAAGGGCTCCGGCGTCCCGCACAAGGAGAAGATCGGCTCGGTCACCCGCGCCCAGTTGCGGGAGATCGCCGAGAAGAAGATGTCCGACCTCAACGCCAACGACGTCGAGCAGGCTGAGAAGATCATCGCCGGCACCGCCCGGTCGATGGGCATCGTCGTCGCCGACTGACCTCGGTCACTGCTTCCCGATCAGTTCGTGGGAGGGCACGCGGACGCCGCGGCCCGCCATAGACCACAGGAGTAACCAGAAATGCAGCGCAGCAAGACCTACCGCAAGGCCGCCGAGGTCATTGACCGGTCGAAGCTCTACACGCCGGCCGAGGCGGTCAAGATCGCCAAGGACACCACCAGCGCCAAGTTCGACGCCACGGTCGAGGTCGCCATGCGCCTCGGCGTCGACCCCCGCAAGGCGGACCAGATGGTCCGCGGCGTGGTCAACCTGCCGCACGGCACCGGCAAGACCGCCCGCGTGATCGTCTTCGCCGCCGGCGCGAAGGCCGAGGAGGCCGCCGCCGCCGGTGCGGACGAGGTGGGCACCGACGAGCTCGTCGCCCGGATCCAGGGCGGCTGGCTCGACTTCGACGCGGCGATCGCCACGCCGGACCAGATGGCCAAGATCGGCCGGATCGCGCGGATCCTGGGCCCGCGCGGCCTGATGCCGAACCCGAAGACCGGCACGGTGACCATGGACGTCACCAAGGCCGTCTCGGACATCAAGGGCGGCAAGATCACCTTCCGGGTGGACAAGCACTCCAACCTCCACCTGATCATCGGCAAGGCCTCGTTCTCCGAGACCCAGCTGGTCGACAACTACGCCGCGGTCCTCGACGAGGTGCTGCGGGCCAAGCCGTCGGCGGCGAAGGGCAAGTACCTGAAGAAGATCACCCTCACCACCACGATGGGCCCGGGCGTGCCGGTCGACCCGAACCTGGTGAAGAACCTCCAGGAGGGCGCGACCGAGGCCTGAGCACCGCTGCCTCGATGGGGCCCCGCCACGAGCTGTGGCGGGGCCCCATCCGTCTGTCCGGTGTGGCAGGCTCGCGGCATGCGGTGGGAGGACGTCTGGCTGCGATACGGCCGGCGCGGTCCGTGGGTGCTGCGGGAGGCGAACCTGCGGCTCGGCCCGGGCGAGGCCGCGGTGGTGGTCGGCCGCAACGGCGCCGGCAAGTCGACGCTGCTCCAGTTGGCGGCCGGGGTGCTCAGGCCGACCCGGGGCCGGGTCGTCGACCGCCCGCGGCACGTCGGCTGGGTACCGGAACGGTTCCCCGCCGACCAGCCGTTCACCGTGCAGCGTTACCTGGCCGGGATGGCCCGGGTGGCCGGGCTGGGCGGGAGCGAGGCCGACCTGGCGGTCGACCGGTGGACCGAGCGGCTCGGCCTGACCCGGTTCCGGGGCGTGCGCCTTCCCGAGCTGTCCAAGGGCACGGCCCAGAAGGTCGGCCTGGCCCAGGCGATGCTGCGCCGGCCCGGCCTGCTCATTCTCGACGAGCCCTGGGAGGGCCTCGACACCGCGGCCCGGGAGTTGGTCCCCGGGCTGATCGACGAGGTGCTGGCGGCCGGCGGGTCGGTGCTGGTCAGCGACCACCGGGGCGAGACGGCGCGGCTACCGGGCGCCACTCACTGGACCGTCGCCGACGGCACCGTCACCGCGCGGGCGTCGGCCGACGCGCCGGTCGAGGCGCTCGTCGTGGTCGAGGTCGCGGTCCCGGCCGCGCGGGCGGCCGGCACCGTCGCCAGGTTGCGCGCCGACGGCCACCACGTTCTCGGGGTACGCGCCGCGGCCCCGCCCGACGCCCCCGCCCCCGGAGCGCCGGCCACACCGGTCGCCGGTGAACCGGGCGGTCCGCCGGCCCCTGCCGACGGGGCGGGCGGGGGCGTGCCGGCAACCGGGCCGGCCGGGCGGGTGGGCCGGTGAGCGGGCTGGTCCGGCTGCGGCTGGCCGGCTTCCTGCGTACCGGACGGGCGGTCGCGCCCCTGCTGGCCGGGCTGCTCGCCCTCGGCGTCCTGTACGGCGGCGGTCGGGCGCAGCCGGCCGAGGCGTACGGCGTCTCGGCGGTGGTGCTGTTCCCGGTGCTGGCGTGGCAGACCAAGATCCTGCTCGACGTCGAGCCGGACGTGCAGCGCCGGCTGGCCCTGGTGCTCGCCGGGGCGGCCCGGGAGCGGGCCGCCGGGCTGCTCGCGGCGGTCGTGGCCGGGCTCGGCACGGTCGCCGTCGGGTTGGTCCTGCCGTGGCTGGTGGGCGGGGTGACCAGCCAGGTGACGCCGGGCGGCCGGTCCCTGGCCGCCGGCGTCGCCCTCGGCGTCTGGGCGCACCTGCTCGCCCTGCCGGCCGCCGTGGCGCTCGGCGCGCTGGCCAGCCGGGCGGTCACGGGCAGCGCCGGGTATGGCGTCGCGGTGCTGGCGCTCGGCGTGGTCGGCACGCTGGTCCTGGGTCTGTCCGACTCGGTGGTGCCGTGGTTGGCGCCCCCGGTGATGCCCGCCGCCCGGGCCATTGCCGCCGGCCCGTCCGGCGCCACCGTGGCGCTGCTCAGCGGGTGGGCGGTCGCCTGGAGCGCCACGGCCCTGGCCGGGTACGCCTGGCGCCGGCGGGCCCGCGCCTGATCGCGACCGCCCGGGTGCCGCACCTCGCGTCCGCTGGGCCGCTGCGGGCCCCGGTGCGCGGCGAGCGGGGTCGATCACCGGCGGGGGAGTGACGGGGCGCACCCGGGGGCGATTTGGCGGTCGCGGGGCGTGTCGCGTAACCTTGGCGCGAAGTACCACCCAGAGACCGCTGGTCACCGTGCTCCGGCACGGTCGAAGGTCCCGCTTCGACGGGCGACCCGCGCAGGGCGGCAAGCGAAACTCGGCTCTGTTCCCGTGGTCCACCGACTGCGGTGCGATCGGCCGGCCCTCGCCCCGTGCGCCCTGCGCCGGGGCTTTTCTCGTTGTCGTGGCCCCTCCGGTACCGCGGAAGCCTGCCGGCTTCCCGGTGGACCAGCCTGGAGCAACGAGAGAGGAGGGACATGGCGGACAAGCCGATCCGGGCCGACAAGGCCACGGCCGTCGTCGAGCTGACCGAGAACTTCCGCAACGCGGGCGCTACGGTGCTGACCGAGTACCGTGGTCTGACGGTTTCCCAGCTCACCCAGCTGCGGCGCTCGCTCGGCAAGGAGACCACCTACACGGTCGCGAAGAACACGCTGGCGAAGCGTGCCGCGACCGACGCGGGTATCTCCGGGCTCGACGAGCTGTTCACCGGTCCTACCGCGCTGACTTTCGTTTCGGGCGACGTCGTCGAGGCGGCGAAGGGGCTTCGCGACTTCGCGAAGGCCAACCCGAAGCTCGTCATCAAGGGCGGCGTCTTCGAGGGCAAGGCCATTTCCGCGGCCGAGGTCACGAAGCTCGCCGACCTGGAGTCCCGCGAGGTGCTGCTGGCCAAGCTGGCCGGCGCGATGAAGGGCAACCTGAGCAAGGCCGCGGCCCTGTTCCAGGCCCCGCTGTCGAAGACCGCCCGGCTGGCGGCAGCGCTGCAGGACAAGCGCGAGAAGGAGGGCGCCGAGGCGGCCTGAGGGCCCCCGGCGCACCCACGTTCTTAGTCAAACATTAGGAAAGGACGCCAGACATGGCGAAGCTCAGCACCGACGAGCTGCTCGACGCGTTCAAGGAGATGACGCTGATCGAGCTCTCCGAGTTCGTGAAGCAGTTCGAGGAGACCTTCGAGGTCACCGCCGCGGCTCCGGTCGCCGTCGCCGGCCCGGCGGGCCCGGCCGGCCCGGCCGCCCCGGTCGAGGAGGAGAAGGACGAGTTCGACGTCGTCCTCGAGGCCGACGGTGGCAAGAAGATCCAGGTCATCAAGGTCGTGCGTGAGCTGACCGGCCTGGGCCTGAAGGAGGCCAAGGACGCGGTCGAGGCCGCGCCGAAGGCCATCCTGGAGAAGGTCAACAAGGAGACCGCCGAGAAGGCCAAGGCCAAGCTCGAGGGCGAGGGCGCCAAGGTCACCCTCAAGTAATTGGGGCTGTACCGGGCGCGCCCGGCTCACGTGAGCCAGGGCACAATCCGACGCGGCGGGCGGCGATCCGAATTCGGGATCGTCGCCCGCCGTGTTCGTGCTGGGACCGCCAGCAACGGTCTGAGCAGGGCGTGGGCGCCCGGTACCCGGCGGTGCGGCGGGGCCGGCCGGTCGTCCGTCGGTGGGAAACACGTGTCGCTGACGAGACCGGCCCTTGACGCGGCCCCGGGCCGCCAGGCACGCTGACACCAGCAAGACCTTCCGCGCTTGCAACGGCCACCTCTTGGGTATTGGCAACGGCGGCACCACCGGCCGCCGCACCCGAGCGGTTCCGTAGGTCCGCCGCGTTCCGAGCGGCCCGGTCAGTCCCCCTTTCGGGGGAAGCCGAGGCGCGTTCCGCGACGACTTGCGGGCTGGGCTGGACAGCGGTTAGCCTCTCGGCTACACTGCTAGTTTGCGCTGCCTTCTGACTTTATCCCTGCGCAGAAATGTCCGATTGCGGGTATTTCTGGTGGGGTCATTGGAGTGCACGCGTACCAGCCGTTCTGCAGCACCGGTCCTCGGAAGGACGCATCTTGGCAGCTTCCCGCCCTGCGAAGACCAGTCGTACGTCGAGCGCTTTCGCTCCCCGCCGAGTCTCTTTCGGCAGGATCACCGAACACCTCGAGGTCCCCAACCTCCTCGCCATCCAGAACGAGTCCTTCGACTGGCTCGTCGGCAACGAGGCTTGGCAGGGCCGGTCGGCGGACGACCCGCACGCACGCTCGGGTCTCGCGGAAATCCTCGACGAGATCAGTCCCATTGAGGACTTCTCCGGCACCATGTCGCTCTCCTTCTCGGCACCGCGCTTCGACGAGGTCAAGGCCTCGATCGAGGAGTGCAAGGAGAAGGACCTGACCTACTGCGCCCCGCTGTTCGTGACGGCGGAGTTCACCAACAACACCACCGGCGAGATCAAGAGCCAGACGGTGTTCATGGGTGACTTCCCGATGATGACGCCCAAGGGCACCTTCATCATCAACGGCACCGAGCGCGTCGTGGTCAGCCAGCTCGTCCGGTCCCCGGGCGTGTACTTCGACAAGCAGCCGGACAAGACCTCCGACCGCGACCTCTCCAGCGTCAAGGTCATCCCGAGTCGGGGTGCCTGGCTGGAGTTCGACATCGACAAGCGCGACACGGTCGGCGTCCGCATCGACCGCAAGCGCCGGCAGGCCGTCACGGTCCTGCTCAAGGCCATCGGTTGGTCCGCCGAGCGGATCCGCGAGAAGTTCGGCTGGTCCGAGCTGCTGATGACCACGCTCGAGAAGGACCACATCGCCGGCCAGGACGAGGCGCTGCTAGACATCTACCGCAAGCTCCGCCCTGGCGAGCCGCCGACCCGCGAGAACGCCCAGACCCTGCTCGACAACCTCTTCTTCAACCCGAAGCGGTACGACGTCGCCAAGGTCGGTCGTTACAAGTTCAACAAGAAGCTCGAAGTGGGCGTGCCGATCACCACCGGCACCCTGACCGAGGACGACATCGTCGCCACCGTGGAGTACCTGTGCCGGCTGCACGCCGGTGAGGACGGCTACGAGGCCGACGACATCGACCACTTCGGCAACCGGCGCCTGCGTACCGTGGGTGAGCTGATCCAGAACCAGGTCCGGGTCGGCCTGTCCCGGATGGAGCGGGTCGTCCGCGAGCGGATGACCACCCAGGACGTCGAGGCGATCACGCCGCAGACCTTGATCAACATCCGCCCCGTGGTGGCGGCGATCAAGGAGTTCTTCGGCACGTCGCAGCTGTCCCAGTTCATGGACCAGACCAACCCGCTGGCGGGCCTGACCCACCGGCGCCGGCTGAGCGCGCTCGGTCCGGGTGGTCTGTCCCGGGAGCGGGCCGGCTTCGAGGTCCGCGACGTGCACCCGTCCCACTACGGCCGGATGTGCCCGATCGAGACGCCGGAAGGCCCGAACATCGGTCTGATCGGCGCGCTCTCCACCTTCGCCCGGGTCAACCCGTTCGGCTTCATCGAGACGCCGTACCGGAAGGTCGTCGACGGTCGGGTCACCGACCAGATCGACTACCTGACCGCGGACGAGGAGGACCGGTTCGTCAAGGCCCAGGCCAACGCGCCGCTGAAGGCCGACGGCACGTTCGCCGAGGACCGGGTCCTGTGCCGCCGTAAGGGCGGCGAGACCGAGGACGTGGTTCCCGGCGCCGTCGACTACATGGACGTCTCGCCGCGGCAGATGACCTCGGTCGCGACCGCGATGATCCCGTTCCTCGAGCACGACGACGCCAACCGGGCCCTGATGGGCGCGAACATGCAGCGCCAGGCCGTGCCGCTGGTCAAGGCCGAGTCGCCGCTCGTCGGCACCGGCATGGAGTACCGCGCCGCCGTCGACGCCGGTGACGTGGTCGTGGCCGAGGTCGGCGGTGTCATCGAGGACCTCTGCGCCGACTACATCACCATCCACCAGGACGACGGCCACCGCCGGACGTACCTGCTGCACAAGTTCCGCCGCTCCAACGCCGGCTCCTGCGTCAACCAGAAGCCGGTGGTCTTCGAGGGCGACCGCGTCGAGGCCGGCCAGGTCATCGCCGACGGTCCGTGCACCGACGAGGGCGAGATGGCGCTCGGGCGCAACCTGCTGGTGGCGTTCATGTGCTGGGAGGGCCACAACTACGAGGACGCGATCATCCTGTCGCAGCGCCTCGTGCAGCAGGACGTGCTCACCTCGATCCACATCGAGGAGCACGAGGTCGACGCCCGGGACACCAAGCTCGGCCCGGAGGAGATCACCCGCGACATCCCGAACGTCAGCGAGGAGATGCTCGCCGACCTCGACGAGCGCGGCATCATCCGGATCGGCGCCGAGGTCGTCCCCGGTGACATCCTGGTCGGCAAGGTCACGCCCAAGGGCGAGACCGAGCTGACCCCGGAGGAGCGGCTGCTCCGCGCGATCTTCGGCGAGAAGGCGCGCGAGGTCCGGGACACCTCGCTGAAGGTGCCGCACGGTGAGACCGGCACGGTCATCGGCGTGCGTACCTTCTCCCGGGAGGACGGCGACGAGCTGCCCCCGGGCGTCAACGAGCTGGTCCGGGTCTACGTCGCCCAGAAGCGGAAGATCCAGGACGGCGACAAGCTCGCCGGCCGGCACGGCAACAAGGGTGTCATCTCGAAGATCCTGCCGATCGAGGACATGCCGTTCCTGGAGGACGGCACCCCCGTCGACATCGTGCTCAACCCGCTGGGTGTGCCGTCCCGGATGAACATCGGCCAGGTGCTGGAGACGCACCTCGGCTGGGTGGCCAAGACGGGGTGGAACGTCGAGGGCGACGACTCCGAGTGGAAGCGCCAGCTGCGCTCCATCGAGGCGCACGAGTCCGAGCCGGACACCAACGTGGCCACGCCGGTCTTCGACGGCGCCCGCGAGGAGGAGATCTCCGGTCTGCTCGCGTCGACCCTGCCCAACCGGGACGGCAAGCAGCTGATCGGCTCCTCCGGCAAGGCGCAGCTGTTCGACGGCCGCTCGGGCGAGCCGCTGCCGGACCCGATCGCGGTCGGCTACATCTACATCCTGAAGCTCAACCACCTGGTCGATGACAAGATCCACGCCCGGTCGACCGGCCCGTACTCGATGATCACGCAGCAGCCGCTGGGTGGTAAGGCGCAGTTCGGTGGCCAGCGCTTCGGTGAGATGGAGTGCTGGGCGATGCAGGCGTACGGCGCCGCGTACGCCCTGCAGGAGCTGCTGACGATCAAGTCCGACGACGTCCTGGGCCGGGTCAAGGTCTACGAGGCGATCGTCAAGGGCGAGAACATCCCGGAGCCGGGCATTCCGGAGTCGTTCAAGGTGTTGCTCAAGGAGCTGCAGTCGCTGTGCCTCAACGTGGAGGTGCTCTCCAGCGACGGTGTGGCCCTGGAGATGCGCGAGACCGATGACGAGGTGTTCCGGGCCGCGGAGGAGCTGGGCATCGACCTGTCCCGGCGCGAGCCGAGCTCGGTCGAAGAGGTGTAGGTGGTGAGGGTTGGGGGGCCGATCGACCCGCTCTGGGCGGTCAGGCCTGATCCCGACGCGGGTCGGCCGGCCCCCCAACCCCGCCCATGATCTAGCTATAAAGACGACGACATAGGGGACATAGTGCTCGACGTCAACTTCTTCGACGAGCTGCGCATCGGCCTCGCCACCGCCGACGACATCCGTCAGTGGTCCCACGGCGAGGTCAAGAAGCCTGAGACGATCAACTACCGCACCCTCAAGCCGGAAAAGGACGGGCTCTTCTGCGAGAAGATCTTCGGCCCGCAGCGGGACTGGGAGTGCTACTGCGGTAAGTACAAGCGGGTCCGGTTCAAGGGCATCATCTGCGAGCGCTGTGGCGTCGAGGTGACCCGCTCCAAGGTCCGCCGGGAGCGGATGGGTCACATCGAGCTGGCCGCTCCGGTGACCCACATCTGGTACTTCAAGGGCGTGCCGAGCCGGCTGGGCTACCTGCTGGACCTCGCCCCGAAGGACCTCGAAAAGATCATCTACTTCGCCTCGTACGTCGTGACGAGCGTGGACGCCGAGTCGCGTCACCGTGACCTCTCGACCATCGAGAACGAGATCCTGGCCGAGAAGCGGCAGGCCGAGAACAGCCGCGACTCGGAGATCGAGAAGCGGGCCGCCAAGCTCGAGGCCGACCTGGCCGAGCTGGAGGCCGAGGGCGCGAAGGCGGACGTCCGGCGCAAGGTCAAGGAGGGCGGAGAGCGCGAGATGCGCCAGATCCGCGACCGGGCCCAGCGCGAGATCGACCGCCTGGACGAGGTGCTCGACACCTTCCGCAAGCTGGACTCGAAGCAGCTCGTCACCGACGAACTGCTCTACCGGGAGCTGCGCGACCGGTTCGGCGAGTACTTCACCGGCGGCATGGGCGCCGAGGCCATCAAGGCGCTGGTCCAGAACATGGACCTCGACGCCGAGGCCGAGAGCCTGCGCGAGACCATCCGCTCCGGCAAGGGCCAGCGGAAGATCCGGGCGCTCAAGCGGCTCAAGGTCGTCGCGGCCTTCCTGAACACCCGCAACTCGCCGCTCGGCATGGTGCTGGACTGCGTCCCGGTCATCCCGCCGGACCTGCGCCCGATGGTGCAGCTCGACGGTGGCCGCTTCGCGACCTCCGACCTGAACGACCTGTACCGCCGCGTGATCAACCGGAACAACCGCCTCAAGCGGCTGATCGACCTCGGCGCGCCCGAGATCATCGTCAACAACGAGAAGCGGATGCTCCAGGAGGCCGTCGACGCGCTGTTCGACAACGGCCGCCGCGGCCGGCCGGTCACCGGCCCGGGTAACCGCCCGCTCAAGTCGCTGTCCGACATGCTCAAGGGCAAGCAGGGCCGGTTCCGGCAGAACCTGCTCGGCAAGCGCGTCGACTACTCCGGCCGTTCGGTCATCGTGGTCGGCCCGAAGCTGAAGCTGCACCAGTGCGGCCTGCCCAAGCAGATGGCGCTGGAGCTGTTCAAGCCGTTCGTGATGAAGCGGCTGGTGGACCTCAACCACGCGCAGAACATCAAGTCCGCCAAGCGGATGGTCGAGCGGCAGCGGCCGGTCGTGTGGGACGTGCTGGAAGAGGTCATCGGCGAGCACCCGGTGCTGCTGAACCGCGCGCCGACCCTGCACCGACTGGGCATCCAGGCCTTCGAGCCGCAGCTCGTCGAGGGCAAGGCGATCCAGATCCACCCGCTGGTCTGCACCGCGTTCAACGCCGACTTCGACGGTGACCAGATGGCGGTGCACGTGCCGCTGTCCGCCGAGGCCCAGGCCGAGGCGCGGATCCTGATGCTGTCGTCGAACAACATCCTCAAGCCGGCCGACGGCAAGCCGGTCACCATGCCCACCCAGGACATGGTCATCGGGCTGTACCACCTCACCCACCTCACCGCCGGTGAGAAGGGCGAGGGCCGGCCGTTCAGCTCGGACGCCGAGGCGCGGATGGCCTTCGACGCCGGCGAGCTGCACCTGCAGGCGCCGGTGAAGATCCGCCTGCGCGGGCTGGTCGGGGTCGACAACGGCGCCGGCGCCGAGCCGTGGGTCGCGCCGGAGGGCTGGGTCGAGGGTGAGCCGCTCACCGTCGAGACCACCCTGGGCCGGGTGCTGTTCAACGAGACGCTGCCGCAGGGCTACCGCTTCGTGAACTACGAGATCCGCAAGGGTCAGCTCTCCGCGATCGTCAACGACCTCGCCGAGCGCTTCCCGAAGGTGGCGCTGGCCGCCACTCTGGACGGCCTCAAGGAGGCCGGTTTCCACTGGGCCACCTGGTCCGGCGTGACGATCGGCATGGAGGACGTCATCGCTCCGCCGCGCAAGCGGGAGATCCTGGAGCGGTACGAGAAGGAAGCCGACCGGATCGACAAGCAGTACCAGCGGGGTCTGATGACCGCCGAGGAGCGTCGCGGCGAGCTCATCGAGATCTGGACCAAGGCGACCAACGAGGTCGCCAAGGAGATGGACACCGCGCTGCCGCAGGAGAACCCGCTCTGGAAGATGATCAACTCGGGTGCCCGCGGTAACCTGCTCCAGCTCCGCCAGATCGCCGCGATCCGTGGTCTGGTGGCCAACCCGAAGGGCGAGATCATCCCCCGGCCGATCAAGGCCAGCTACCGGGAGGGTCTGTCCGTGCTGGAGTACTTCATCTCCACGCACGGTGCCCGTAAGGGTCTCGCCGACACCGCGCTGCGGACCGCCGACTCGGGTTACCTGACCCGTCGTCTGGTGGACGTGTCGCAGGACGTCATCATCCGCGAGGAGGACTGCGGCACCGACCGGGCCATCCCGATGCAGATCGGCGAGCGGCGCGACGGCAAGCTGTACGTCCACGAGCACGCCGAGACCAGCGTGCACGCCCGGACCCTGGCCGACGACATCAAGGGGCCGGACGGCAACGTCGTCGCCGAGCGGGGCCAGGACATCAACTCCATCGGGGTCGACCGGATCGTCGCCGCCGGGGTGGAGACGGTGCGGGTGCGCAGCGTGCTCACCTGCGAGTCGAAGCTGGGCGTCTGCGGCGCGTGCTACGGCCGCTCGCTGCCGACCGGCAAGACCGTGGATGTCGGCGAGGCGGTGGGCATCATCGCCGCCCAGTCGATTGGTGAGCCCGGTACGCAGCTGACGATGCGTACGTTCCACACCGGTGGTGTCGCGGGTGAGGACATCACCCAGGGTCTGCCCCGTGTCCAGGAGATCTTCGAGGCCCGCGTCCCGAAGGGCAAGGCGCCGATCGCCGACACCCCGGGCCGGATCCGGATCGAGGACGGCGAGCGGTCGCGGAAGATCATCGTGGTGCCGGACGACGGCAGCGAGGAGATCGTCTACGACAAGATCTCCAAGCGGGTCCGGCTGCGCGCCCACGACGGCGACCACGTCGAGGTCGGCGAGAAGCTCACCGAGGGCACCATCGACCCGCACGAGCTGCTGCGCATCCTCGGCCCGCGCGCGGTCCAGGTCCACCTGACCCAGGAGGTCCAGGAGGTCTACCGCTCGCAGGGTGTGCTCATCCACGACAAGCACATCGAGATCATCATCCGCCAGATGCTCAAGCGGGTGACGGTCATCGACTCCGGCTCGACCGAGTTCCTGCCGGGCGTGCTGGTCGACCGGGCGCTGTTCGAGTCGGAGAACCGCCGACTCGTGTCCGAGGGCGGCGAGCCCGCCGCCGGTCGTCCGGTGCTGATGGGCATCACCAAGGCCTCGCTGGCCACGGACTCCTGGCTCTCGGCGGCCTCCTTCCAGGAGACCACCCGGGTGCTGACCGACGCGGCGATCAACTCGCGCAGCGACTCGCTGGTCGGCCTCAAGGAGAACGTGATCATCGGTAAGCTCATCCCGGCCGGTACGGGCATCAGCAAGTACCGCAACGTCCGGGTCGAGCCGACCGAGGAGGCCAAGGCCAAGGTCTACTCGATGACCGGGTACCCGGAGACCGACTACGGCTTCGGGCCGGCCAGCGGGCAGGCCGTGCCGCTGGACGACTTCGACTTCGGGTCGTACCGCTAGAGCACGCACTGACGACGAGGCCCCCGGCGCCGCCGGGGGCCTCGTCGCGTCCCGGGGACCGTCGGACCGGGGGCCGCGGTGCGGTCGGGGATCGAGTCCCGGCAGGTCACGCCGGGTGCCGGACCGGCCCGCCACCCGGTTCGCTGCCCCGCGTGGGGCGGTCGACGACCGGTCTGCTCCCACGGACGCAGCCGGGCGGCCGGCGGGCGGGGCATGATGGGGGCATGACGACCGCACCCGGGCCGGCGCCCGTCGCGCAGCCGGGGCCGCGCCATCCGCTCGACCCGGACCCGGTCCGTTCCAGCAAGGCCCGCGCGGTCTTCGCCCTCGGCCTGATGGGCGCCCTAACCGGGATCTTTGTCGGCGGGGTGGTGCCGGCGACACTCGCTCTGGTGCTCGCCCGGCAGGCCCGCCGGGAGGCGTACGCCTCGGGGGGCTACCTCACCGGCGCCGCCTGGCTGCGGCGGGGGGAGCGACTGGCCTGGACGGGCCTGGTCCTGTTCGCGGCGACCGTGGTGGTCGCGGTGGTGATCGGCGTGGTCCGGCTGGCCGGGGAGCCGTTCGGGCACGACTACGCGCCGAACATGGACTGACCGTCCCGGGGGATGCCTCCCCGCCCACCCACGGGGGGTGGGGCGGCGGCGGTAGCCTGGCCGGTGTCCGTCGCGCGGCGGTGGACACCGACCGGCGACAGGAGGACCTCGTGACGGAACCGGCGCGGCCCTCGGGCGACCGGGCGGAGCCGCCCGCCGCGCTCCCGGACCCGGCCGGGTCCCCGGCGGCGCCGGGGGAGAGCCCGTGGGCCAGGCCGGCCACCGAGCCCCGGATCGCCCCGGAGGTCGCCTCCGTGGAATACGCCCCGCCTCCGGTCTCCCCGCCGCCCGCGTCGGTCGGGAGCGCCGGGTCCGTCCCGGCGAGCCCCGGTCCGCACCCCGGCCCCCGTCCGCAGCTCGGCGCCGCGCCGCAGCCCGGTGCGTCACCCGGCGGTGAGCGGCCGGCCGACCCCGGCCCGTACCCGGGGCAGGCGCCCTGGTCCGCGCAGCCGGCGTATCCCGGATCGGGGCCGGTGGGACGTCCGGGCCAGCCGACGGGTGCCGCCTGGGGCGGGCCGGGCACCGGCTGGGGGCGGGTGCCCCCGCCACCGCGGGAGGCTCCCCGGCCGCCGAAGCGGGTCGACCCGGTGCCGGGCACCCCGTTCGGTGTGGTGCACCTCGACGTCCCCCCGGTCACCTCGGGGCTCGCCGTCGGTTCCCTGGTGGCCGGGATCGCGTCGGCCCTGATCTCGCTCCTGGTGGTCTGCCTGGGGGCGACCGCCGGCACCCAGGGGGCCTGGGCCGCCGGGCTGTTCGCGGTCCTCGGCGTCCTGGCCGGCACGGCGGCGGTGGTCGCCGGCCTGCTCGGCATGCGGCAGATCCGGCGGCCCGCGTCGCCGCCCGCGGTGCGCTTCGCCGGCCGGGGCCTGGCGGTGGCCGGGATCAGCTGCGGCGCGACGGGTCTGGCACTCAGCCTGCTGGGCCTGGGCCTGGCGCTGCTCCTCGGCCTCGGCTGAGCGGGCGGCGTCGGCGGAGGGCCGGGGCCGCCGGGGCGGGGCCGGGTGACGCTGGTCCCGGCCCTGGCGGCGGTCGTACGGGGGCGACGGGCCGGGTCCGGCGGGAGCCGTTACACTTGTCTCTGTAGGTGCTCGTCGCGGATGGGCAGGCACGACGGTTCGGCCGGCGGGGCGGTGACGCCGATCTCCGGGACCGCCCCGTTTTGACCTGTGCGGCTGTGATAGGTACTCTTCCCCCTTGTGCCCGGGCCTGCCCGGGCAACTCGTGCGTGCGCTGGACCCGGACGACCGGTGATCGCGCGGCGACACGACAGAGCCAAGGACCCGGCGCGCGGCCATCGCGTGCCGGCGACAGAAATCCGGTGCGCGCGCGAGCGGCGGTGCCGGGACCGTGAGCTGGGCGACACGCCCGACCGCGGGTGTCGGGACCATCGCAAGGTGGCCTCGGCCGGAATGTAGGAGAGCCTTCCCATCAGGGCTGGTTACGAGTAGACGGCGCGGCCGCCGGATGGCGGCCGAAGGGAGCGGAGAAACCCGGTGCCCACGATTCAGCAGCTGGTCCGAAAGGGCCGCCAGGCCAAGACGACCAAGACCAAGACCCCGGCGCTGAAGGGTTCCCCTCAGCGGCGCGGTGTGTGCACCCGCGTGTACACCACCACCCCCAAGAAGCCGAACTCGGCGCTCCGCAAGGTCGCTCGTGTCAAGCTCAGCAGCCAGATCGAGGTGACCGCCTACATCCCGGGCGTGGGTCACAACCTGCAGGAGCACTCGATCGTGCTTGTTCGCGGCGGCCGGGTGAAGGACCTCCCCGGCGTCCGTTACAAGATCGTTCGCGGTTCGCTGGACACCCAGGGTGTCCGCAACCGTAAGCAGGCGCGCAGCCGTTACGGCGCGAAGAGGGAGAAGAGCTGAGATGCCGCGTAAGGGACCCGCTCCGCGGAAGCCGCTGGTCGCTGACCCGGTGTACAACTCGCCGTTGGTCACCCAGCTGGTGAACAAGATCCTGCTGCGCGGCAAGCGCCAGCTCGCCGAGCGCATCGTGTACGCCGCCCTGGAGGGCTGCCGCGAGAAGTCCGGCACCGACCCGGTCGTCACCCTCAAGCGGGCGATGGACAACGTCAAGCCGACCCTCGAGGTGCGCAGCCGCCGCGTCGGTGGCGCCACCTACCAGGTGCCGGTCGAGGTTCGTCCGGCTCGCGCGACCACCCTCGGACTGCGCTGGCTGGTGACGTACTCCAAGGCCCGGCGTGAGAAGACCATGGTCGAGCGGCTGATGAACGAGCTGCTGGACGCGAGCAACGGTCTGGGTGCCGCCGTGAAGCGGCGCGAGGACACGCACAAGATGGCCGAGTCGAACAAGGCCTTCGCGCACTACCGCTGGTAACACCCTGGTTCCGGCGCCGCGAGGCGCCGGAACCGCCACCAGTTGTGTCGAGACGACGATAAGTAGGGATTGAAGTGGCCGCCGCAGACGCGCTCGCCAACGTACGCAACATCGGCATCATGGCGCACATCGATGCCGGTAAGACCACCACCACCGAGCGGATCCTCTTCTACACCGGTATCACGTACAAGATCGGTGAGGTCCACGAGGGCGCTGCCGTCATGGACTGGATGGAGCAGGAGCAGGAGCGTGGTATCACCATCACCTCCGCTGCCACCAAGTGTGAGTGGAAGGGCCACACGATCCAGATCATCGACACGCCTGGTCACGTCGACTTCACGGTCGAGGTCGAGCGGTCGCTGCGGGTGCTGGACGGTGCGGTCGCGGTCTACGACGGTGTGGCCGGTGTGGAGCCGCAGACGGAGAACGTCTGGCGCCAGGCCGACAAGTACGACGTCCCGCGGATGTGCTTCGTCAACAAGCTCGACCGGACCGGCGCCGACTTCTTCCGCTGCGTGCAGATGATGATCGACCGGCTCAACGCCACCCCGCTGGTGCTCCAGATTCCGATCGGTGCCGAGGCCGACTTCATCGGCGTCGTCGACCTGATCGGCATGCGCGCCCTCACCTGGCGCGGGGAGACCCAGAAGGGTGAGGACTACGCGATCGAGGAGATCCCGGCCGACCTCGCCGACTCCGCCGCGGAGTGGCGCGAGAAGCTGATGGAGACCCTGGCCGACGTCGACGACGCGGTGATGGAGAAGTACCTGGAGGGCGAGGAGATCTCCGTCGAGGAGATCAAGGCCGCCATCCGGCGCGCCACCATCGGCGGCAAGGCCAACCCGGTGCTCACCGGTACCGCCTTCAAGAACAAGGGCATCCAGCCCATGCTCGACGCGGTCGTGGACTTCCTGCCGTCGCCGCTGGACATCCCGGCGATCGAGGGCACGGCCACCGACGGCGAGACGCCGCTGCAGCGCAAGCCGTCGAAGTCGGAGCCGTTCTCCGGCCTGGCCTTCAAGATCCAGACCGACAAGCACCTCGGCAAGCTCACCTACGTCCGGGTCTACTCCGGCGTGGTCGAGACCGGTACCCAGGTGGTCAACTCCACCAAGGACCGCAAGGAGCGGATCGGCAAGATCTACCAGATGCACGCCAACAAGCGGGAAGAGCGCGGCTCGGCCCAGGCTGGCGACATCATCGCGGTGCAGGGTCTGAAGCAGACCACCACCGGCGACACGCTGTGCGACCCGGCGAACCCGGTCATCCTGGAGTCGATGACCTTCCCGGAGCCGGTCATCGAGGTCGCCATCGAGCCGAAGACCAAGGCCGACCAGGAGAAGCTCAGCACCGCCATCCAGCGGCTGGCCGAGGAGGACCCGACCTTCCGCGTCAAGCTGGACGAGGAGACCGGCCAGACGGTCATCTCCGGCATGGGCGAGCTGCACCTGGACATCCTGGTCGACCGGATGCGCCGCGAGTTCAACGTCGAGGCGAACATCGGCAAGCCGCAGGTGGCGTACCGCGAGACCATCCGCCGCAAGGTGGAGAAGATCGAGTACACCCACAAGAAGCAGACCGGTGGTTCCGGCCAGTACGCCCGGGTGATCGTCAGCCTGGAGCCGCTGCCGCTGGACAACGACTCGCCGACCTACGAGTTCGCCAACGCCGTCACCGGTGGCCGCATCCCCCGGGAGTTCATCCCGTCGGTGGACGCCGGCGCCCAGGACGCCATGCAGTACGGCATTCTGGCCGGCTTCCCGCTGGTGGGCGTCAAGCTGACGCTGCTGGACGGTCAGTACCACGAGGTGGACTCGTCGGAAATGGCGTTCAAGGTCGCCGGCTCGATGGTGATGAAGGAGGCGGCCCGCAAGGCCGACCCCGCGCTGCTCGAGCCGATGATGGCCGTTGAGGTCACCACTCCCGAGGAGAACATGGGTGACGTCATCGGCGACCTCAACTCCCGCCGCGGCATTATCCAGGAGATGGAGGAGCGCAGCGGCGCCCGCATCGTGAAGGCTCTGGTGCCGTTGTCGGAGATGTTCGGCTACGTCGGCGACCTGCGGTCGAAGACGCAGGGCCGGGCTAGCTACAGCATGCAGTTCGACTCCTACGCCGAGGTGCCGCAGAGCGTGGCGAAGGAGATCATCGCCAAGGCGACGGGTGAGTGACGCTCACCCTGAGCTGACCGGATGATCCGGGGCCGGTCGCGGGAGGGTATCCCCGCCCGCGGCCACCTCGGTCGGGTTGCGTGAGACCGGGCCTGTAGGCTTCATCGCCGCAGAACCCACCAAAGCTCTCCGGCCGCGAGGCCGGAAAGGCTGTCGACAGAGTCCTAAGCGCCGACCTGGCGCGCCGGGGCGAACGAACCAAGAAGTCCACAGGAGGACACCAGTGGCGAAGGCGAAGTTCGAGCGGACTAAGCCGCACGTCAACATCGGCACCATTGGTCACATCGACCACGGTAAGACGACGCTGACGGCGGCCATCACCAAGGTCCTGCACGACCAGTACCCGGACCTGAACCCGTACACGCCGTTCGACGAGATCGACAAGGCGCCGGAGGAGAAGGCCCGCGGCATCACGATCTCGATCGCGCACGTCGAGTACCAGACCGAGTCTCGGCACTACGCGCACGTCGACTGCCCCGGGCACGCCGACTACATCAAGAACATGATCACCGGTGCCGCGCAGATGGACGGCGCGATCCTGGTGGTCGCGGCGACCGACGGCCCGATGCCGCAGACCCGGGAGCACGTGCTGCTGGCCCGTCAGGTCGGTGTGCCGTACATCGTCGTGGCGCTCAACAAGAGCGACATGGTCGACGACGAGGAGCTCCTGGAGCTCGTCGAGCTCGAGGTCCGCGAGCTGCTCTCCTCGCAGGAGTACCCGGGTGACGACCTGCCGGTCGTCCAGGTCTCCGCGCTGCGGGCGCTCGAGGGCGACCCGGTCTGGACCGAGAAGCTGCTCGAGCTGATGAACGCGGTCGACACCGCGATCCCGCAGCCGGAGCGCGAGACCGAGAAGCCGTTCCTCATGCCCGTCGAGGACGTGTTCACGATCACCGGTCGTGGCACCGTCGTCACCGGTCGTGTCGAGCGTGGCGTGCTGCTCCCGAACGAGGACGTCGAGGTCGTCGGCATCCGCGAGAAGGGCTTCAAGACCAAGGTCACCGCGATCGAGATGTTCCGGAAGACCCTGGACGACGCCCGCGCGGGTGAGAACGTCGGTCTCCTGCTGCGTGGCACCAAGCGCGAGGACGTCGAGCGCGGCATGGTCGTCATCAAGCCGGGCACCACGACCCCGCACACGGAGTTCGAGGCGACCGTCTACATCCTCTCGAAGGAAGAGGGCGGGCGGCACACCCCGTTCTTCCAGAACTACCGTCCGCAGTTCTACTTCCGGACCACGGACGTCACCGGCGTCGTCACGCTGCCCGAGGGCACCGAGATGGTCATGCCGGGCGACAACACCACGATGACCGTGAAGCTGATCCAGCCCATCGCGATGGAGGACAACCTCAAGTTCGCGATCCGGGAGGGTGGCCGTACGGTCGGCGCTGGTCGCGTCACCAAGATCATCAAGTGAGCTGGGTAACCCCGATTAGCGTTGCCGCCGGGCGTGCGGCATACTAGTCAGGTTGCGTAACGACAGTTCGTCGCCCGCGTCCGGCGTCCGCTGGACCTCCGGGTCGTTGAACAGTCGCGCGTAGGGTGGTTGGCCTGTCCCTGGCGGCCAACCACCCTCGCACGGCGTCCAGGTCGCGGTGACGCGATCGGCGCCATGACCCACCGCGCGGTCAGCAGAGCTCCGGAGTCCCGGGGCGGAGCCTGGTCCGAGGGCGCGACACGCCCGACCGCGGGGGTCGGCGGAAGTGGGCCTGTGCCAGCCGGCACAGGTGCCCGCGACACAGCGGCATCGAGAGAAGGAACAGAAGCCACCATGGCGGGACAGAAGATCCGCATCCGGCTCAAGGCCTATGACCACGAGGTCGTCGACTCGTCGGCTCGGAAGATCGTCGAGACGGTGACGCGTACCGGGGCGCAGGTCGCTGGCCCGGTGCCGCTGCCCACGGAGATCAACCGTTTCTGCGTCATCCGCTCGCCGCACAAGTACAAGGACTCGCGCGAGCACTTCGAGATGCGTACGCACAAGCGGCTGATCGACATCATCGACCCGACCCCGAAGACGGTCGACTCGCTCATGCGCCTCGACCTGCCGGCTGGCGTCGACATCGAGATCAAGCTGTAGGGACCGGACAAATGGACAGGCAAGTCAAGGGGATCCTGGGCGCAAAGCTCGGCATGACCCAGGTCTGGGACAACAACCGTGTTGTCCCGGTGACCGTGGTTCAGGCCGGCCCGTGCGTCGTCAGCCAGGTTCGTAGCGCCGAGAAGGACGGTTACTCCGCGGTCCAGCTCGCCTACGGCACGATCGACCCGCGCAAGGTGAAGAAGCCGGTCAGCGGGCACTACGCGAAGGCGGACGTGGCGCCGCGCCGGCACATCGTCGAGCTGCGCACCGCGGACGCCGCGGACTACTCGCTGGGCCAGGAGGTCACGGTCGAGCAGTTCCCGGCCGGCGTCAGCATCGACGTCACCGGCAAGACCAAGGGCAAGGGCTACGCCGGCCCGATGAAGCGGCACGGCTTCCACGGCCTGCGCGCCAGCCACGGTGTCGAGCGCAAGCACCGCTCGCCGGGCTCGATCGGCGCCTGCGCCACCCCGGGTCGCGTCTTCAAGGGCACCCGGATGGCGGGCCGGATGGGTGGCGTTCGCTACACCGTCCAGAACCTGACCGTCCAGGCGGTCGACACCGAGAACAACCTCCTGCTCGTCCGTGGTGCCATCCCCGGTCCCAAGGGCGCGCTGGTCCTGGTCCGCAGCGCGGCCAAGACCAAGGCGAAGAAGGGCGGTGTGGCCAAGTGACCACCGTTGACGTCCTCAACGTCGAAGGCGCCAAGAGCGGCTCCGTCGAGCTGCCGGGCGACATCTTCGACGTCCAGGCCAACCTCTCGCTGATGCACCAGGTCGTGGTGGCCCAGCTCGCGGCGGCCCGTCAGGGCACGCACAAGGCCAAGACCCGCGGCGAGGTCGCCGGCGGCGGCAAGAAGCCGTACAAGCAGAAGGGCACCGGTCGGGCCCGTCAGGGTTCGATCCGCGCGCCGCAGTTCGCCGGCGGTGGCGTGGTCCACGGCCCGGTGCCGCGCGACTACAGCCAGCGGACCCCGAAGAAGATGAAGGCCGCCGCCCTGCGTGGCGCCCTCTCCGACCGGGCCCGCGCCGGGCAGGTGCACGTCGTCGAGGCGTTCGTCTCGGGCGAGAAGCCGTCGACCAAGGCCGCCCTGGCCACGCTGGCCAAGCTGACCGAGGCCCGCCGGGTCCTGGTCGTGCTGAGCAGCACCGACGAGCTGAACTGGGTGTCGCTGCGCAACGAGCCGCGGGTGCACCTGATCGAGGCCGGCCAGCTCAACACGTACGACGTGCTGGTGGCCGACGACGTGGTCTTCACGAAGGACGCCCTGGACGAGTTCCTCGGTGTTCCGGCCGAGGCCACCGAGGAGGGTGACAAGTGACCACGATCGCCGATCCGCGTGACGTAATCTTCGCGCCGGTCGTCTCGGAGAAGAGCTACAGCGAGCTGAACCGGAACTGGTACACCTTCCTGGTGCACCCGGACGCCAACAAGACCGAGATCAAGATCGCTATCCAGCAGATCTTCAACGTCCGCGTCCTGACGGTCAACACGCTCAACCGCGAGGGCAAGCGCAAGCGCACCAAGACCGGCTTCGGTCAGCGCAAGGCCACCAAGCGGGCGATCGTCAAGCTGGCTGACGGTGACCGTATCGAGGCCTTCGGCGGCCCGGTCAGCTGAGGGGTGTAGACAATGGCTATCCGTAAGTACAAGCCGACGACGCCGGGCCGGCGTGGCTCGAGCGTCGCCGACTTCGCCGAGATCACCCGGTCGACGCCCGAGAAGTCGCTGCTGGCGCCGCTGCCGAAGAAGGGTGGGCGCAACGCCCACGGCCGGATCACCACCCGGCACCACGGTGGCGGGCACAAGCGCCAGTACCGTCTGATCGACTTCAAGCGGGTCGACAAGGACGGCATTCCGGCGAAGGTCGCGCACATCGAGTACGACCCGAACCGCACCGCGCGCATCGCGCTGCTGCACTACGCCGACGGCGAGAAGCGGTACATCATCGCGCCGAAGGACCTGAAGCAGGGCGACGCGGTCGAGTCCGGCCCGGGCGCCGACATCAAGCCGGGCAACAACCTGCCGCTGCGCAACATCCCGGTCGGTACCACCATCCACAACGTGGAGCTGCGTCCGGGCGGCGGCGCCAAGCTGGCCCGCTCGGCCGGCGTCGGCATCCAGCTGCTCGGCCGGGAGGGCGTGTACGCCACCCTCCGCATGCCGTCCGGTGAGATCCGGCGGGTCGACGTGCGCTGCCGCGCCAGCATCGGCGAGATCGGCAACGCCGACCAGTCGAACATCAACTGGGGCAAGGCCGGCCGGATGCGGTGGAAGGGCAAGCGCCCGACCGTCCGTGGTGTCGCCATGAACCCGGTCGACCACCCGCACGGTGGTGGTGAGGGTAAGACCTCCGGTGGCCGTCACCCGGTCAACCCGCAGGGTAAGCCCGAGGGCCGCACCCGTCGCAAGGGCCAGCCGAGTGACCGGCTGATCGTCCGCCGTCGCTACGCCACGCGTAAGCGCGGCTGAGGGAGATAAGACATGCCTCGCAGCCTGAAGAAGGGCCCGTTCGTCGACGACCACCTGCTCAAGAAGGTGGAGACGCAGAACGACAAGGGCTCGAAGAACGTCATCAAGACCTGGTCGCGGCGCTCGACGATCATCCCCGAGATGCTCGGCCACACGATCGCCGTGCATGACGGACGCAAGCACGTCCCGGTGTTCGTCACCGAGGCGATGGTCGGGCACAAGCTCGGCGAGTTCGCGCTGACCCGCACGTTCAAGGGTCACGAGAAGGACGACCGGAAGAGCCGCCGGCGCTGACGCCGCGGGCATACGGATAGAGGAACAAGGGGTTACAGCGATGCCAGGAAAGGGCGACGCTCCGGTGCTTCCGGGCGCGCGGGCGATTGCGCGGCACGTGCGCATCTCGCCGATGAAGGCGCGCCGGGTGGTCAACCTCGTCCGCGGCCTGCCCGCGAAGGAGGCGCTCACGGTGCTGCAGTTCGCGCCGCAGGCTGCGAGCGAGCAGGTGTACAAGGTGCTCGCGAGCGCGATTGCGAACGCGGAGAACAACGAGCGGCTGGACCCCGATGCGCTGCTCGTCAGCGAGGCGTTCGTCGACGAGGGCCCGACGATGAAGCGGTTCCGGCCGCGGGCGCAGGGCCGGGCGTACCGGATCCGCAAGCGCACCTGCCACATCACCGTGGCGGTCGAGGCGGTCGCGCCGGCCGCGCCGAAGAAGTCCGCGGCGAAGAAGGCCACCCCGGCGAAGCAGGCCGGGGCCGCTGAGCCGGAGAGCAAGACGGAGGGCGCCGAGTAATGGGTCAGAAGGTTCACCCCACTGGGTTCCGGCTCGGCATCTCGACCGACTGGAAGTCCCGCTGGTTCGCGGACAAGCTCTACAAGGACTACATCGGCGAGGACGTCAAGATCCGCCGGATGATGTCCAAGGGTCTTGAGCGCGCCGGCATCTCCAAGGTCGACATCGAGCGCACCCGGGACCGGGTCCGCGTCGACATCCACACCGCCCGGCCGGGCATCGTCATCGGCCGCAAGGGTGCGGAGGCCGACCGGATCCGCGGCGAGCTGGAGAAGCTCACCGGCAAGCAGGTGCAGCTGAACATCATCGAGGTGAAGAACCCCGAGTCGGACGCGCAGCTGGTCGCCCAGGGCGTCGCCGAGCAGCTCTCCAGCCGGGTCAGCTTCCGTCGGGCGATGCGCAAGGCGATGCAGTCGGCGATGAAGAACCCGGTCTGCAAGGGCATCCGGGTCCAGGTCTCGGGTCGTCTCGGCGGCGCCGAGATGAGCCGGACCGAGTTCTACCGCGAGGGTCGGGTTCCGCTGCACACGCTGCGGGCCAACATCGAGTACGGCTTCTTCGAGGCCCGTACCACCTTCGGCCGCATCGGCGTGAAGGTCTGGATCTACAAGGGTGACGCGGTGCCGGGTCGGGAGACCCCGTCCGAGGCGCCGTCGCGCCCGCGCCGTGAGCGTGGCGACCGCCCCGAGCGGCCGCGCCGTGGTCGGTCCGGCTCGTCCGGTACGACCGCCGGTGGCACCGAGGCCGGGCGGGCTGCCGCGACCACCATCGCGCAGCAGGCTGAGACGCCGAGCGGCGAGCCGGTCGACAGCGCTGCTGTCGCCTCGGCCGCTTCGACTCCGGCAGAAACGCAGCAGGAGGGCTGACAGATGCTGATGCCGCGCAAGCCCCCGAAGGGCTTCCGCAAGCCGCACCACCCGGACCGCCACGGCGCGTCCAAGGGTGGCAACCGCGTGGTGTTCGGCGAGTTCGGGATCCAGGCTCTCGAGCCGGCGTACGTGACCAACCGGCAGATCGAGTCGGCGCGTATCGCGATGACCCGCCACATCAAGCGTGGCGGCAAGGTCTGGATCTCGATCTTCCCGGACCAGGCCCTGACCAAGAAGCCGGCCGAAACCCGGATGGGTTCCGGTAAGGGCTCGCCCGAGTGGTGGGTCGCCAACGTCAAGCCGGGGCGGATCCTCTTCGAGATGTCCTTCCCCAACGAGCAGATCGCGCGAGAGGCGATGCGTCGCGCGATCCACAAGCTCCCGATGAAGTGCCGCATTGTTACGCGCGAAGTGGGTGAATCCTGATGGCAGCGGGCGTTAAGGCCTCCGAGCTGCGTGAGCTCTCCGAGGAGGAGCTGGTCACGAAGCTGCGCGAGGCCAAGGCGGAGCTGTTCAACCTCCGCGTGCAGGGCGCGACCGGGCAGCTGGACAACAACCGGCGGTTGCAGGTCATCCGTCGGGAGATCGCCCGGATCTACACGATCATGCGTGAGCGCGAGCTGGGTCTCTCGGCCGCGCCGACTGAGGTGACTGCATCATGAGCGAGAACACCACCACCGCCGACGCGCGGGCCCGCCGGAAGGTGCGTGAGGGCCTCGTGGTCAGCGACAAGATGGACAAGACCGTCGTCGTCGAGGTCGAGGACCGGGTCAAGCACGCGCTGTACGGCAAGATCATGCGCCGGACCAGCAAGCTGAAGGTGCACGACGAGCAGAACGCCGCCGGCATCGGCGACCGGGTCCTGATCATGGAGACCCGGCCGCTGTCCGCCACCAAGCGTTGGCGGATCGTGGAGATCCTGGAAAAGGCCAAGTAGCGAAGGCTCGATCTCGCCCGGCTTCAGTCGGGCGCGGGTTCCGCCAGGCTCCGGCCGCGGCAGGCGGCCGGAGAACCGGCAGACATAGGAGATAGACGTGATTCAGCAGGAGTCGCGACTGCGCGTCGCCGACAACACGGGTGCCCGGGAGATCCTGTGCATCCGGGTTCTCGGTGGCTCGGGTCGGCGCTACGCGAGCATCGGCGACGTCATCGTGGCCACCGTCAAGGACGCGATCCCGGGTGCCGGTGTCAAGAAGGGCGACGTCGTCAAGGCGGTCGTCGTCCGCACCGCCAAGGAGCGGCGGCGGCCGGACGGCTCGTACATCCGCTTCGACGAGAACGCCGCCGTCATCATCAAGGACGGCGGGGACCCGCGCGGTACCCGTATCTTCGGCCCGGTGGGCCGGGAGCTGCGGGACAAGCGGTTCATGAAGATCATTTCCCTCGCGCCGGAGGTGTTGTGACCGTGAAGGTCAAGAAGGGCGACACGGTCGTCGTCATCGCCGGCAAGGACAAGGGTGCCAAGGGCAAGGTCATCGCGTCCTACCCGCGGCAGGACAAGGTCCTGGTCGAGGGCGTGAACCGGGTCAAGAAGCACACCCGCATCAGCACCACCCAGCGTGGCGCCAAGACCGGTGGCATCGTCACCCAGGAAGCCCCGATCCACGTCTCCAACGTGCAGGTCCTGGACTCCGAGGGAAACCCGACCCGCGTCGGGTACCGCTTCGACGACAATGGCCAGAAGGTCCGCATCGCGCGTAGCACCGGTAAGGACCTGTGATGACCACGGCTACCGAAACCAAGACCATGCCGCGCCTCAAGGAGCGGTACCGCAACGAGATCGTGGCCAAGCTGCAGGAGCAGCACAGCTTCGGCAACCCCATGCAGGTGCCGCGGCTGGTCAAGATCGTCGTCAACATGGGTGTCGGCGAGGCCGCCCGGGACGCCAAGCTGATCGACGGCGCCGTGCGGGACCTGGCCACCATCACCGGCCAGAAGCCGCAGGTGCGGCGGGCGACCAAGTCCATCGCGCAGTTCAAGCTCCGCGAGGGCATGCCGATCGGTGCGAAGGTCACCCTCCGCGGCGACCGGATGTGGGAGTTCCTGGACCGCCTGCTGTCGATCGCGCTGCCGCGTATCCGCGACTTCCGCGGTCTGGACGGGCGCAAGCTCGACGGGCACGGCAACTACACGTTCGGTCTGACCGAGCAGTCGGTGTTCCACGAGATCGACCAGGACAAGATCGATCGCCAGCGGGGCATGGACATCACGGTGGTCACGACCGCCACGACCGACGACGAGGGCCGGGCGCTGCTCAAGCTTCTGGGCTTCCCGTTCAAGGAGAACTGAGATGGCCAAGAAGGCGCTGATCATCAAGGCGGCCGCGAAGCCGAAGTTCTCGGTTCGCGCGTACACCCGCTGCCAGCGGTGCGGGCGTCCCAAGGCGGTCTACCGCAAGTTCGGTCTCTGCCGGGTCTGCATCCGGGAGATGGCCCACCGCGGTGAGCTGCCGGGCGTGTCCAAGGCTTCCTGGTAAGGGCGACCGCGCCCCGGCTGCCGGCCGGGGCCCCTTGCACCGATCATGTATTGCTCTTCGCCGTAGGCCCGGGGCTCATCGCCCCGGGAACCCCGGCGAGAAAGGCTGACGAAATCCATGACGATGACCGACCCGATCGCAGACATGCTCACGCGTCTGCGTAACGCCAACCAGGCGTACCACGACCGGGTGACGATGCCCTACTCCAAGATCAAGGCGAACATCGCCGAGGTCCTGAAGACCGAGGGTTACATCGCCACCTGGTCGGTCGAGGAGCCCGAGGAGGGTGCCGTCGGCAAGCGACTGGTCGTCGAGCTGAAGTACGGCCAGAACCGCGAGCGGAGCCTGGCCGGCATCAAGCGCGTGTCCAAGCCCGGTCTCCGGGTGTACGCCAAGTCGGACGGGCTCCCGCGGGTGCTCGGCGGGCTGGGCGTGGCGATCATTTCGACGTCCCAGGGGCTGCTCACCGACCGGCAGGCCCGCAAGCGGAGCGTTGGCGGGGAAGTCCTCGCCTTCGTCTGGTAACGGGAGACAGGTAGAAATGTCGCGTATTGGACGTAAGTCGATCCCGGTGCCCGCCGGCGTCGACATCACGATCGACGGCCAGACCGTCAAGGTCAAGGGCCCGAAGGGCGAGCTGTCGCACACGCTCGCCGAGCCCATCACGGCGGAGCGCGCCGAGGACGGCCAGCTGAACGTCAACCGGCCGAACGACGAGCGCAAGGCCAAGGAGCTGCACGGCCTCAGCCGTACGCTGGTCGCCAACATGATCGTCGGCGTGACCGAGGGCTACCGCAAGAGCCTGGAGATCGCCGGCACCGGTTACCGGGTCACGGCCAAGGGCAAGGACCTGGAGTTCGCGCTCGGGTTCTCGCACCCGGTGCTGGTCCCCGCGCCGGACGGCATCACCTTCACGGTCGAGAAGCCGACCCTGTTCCACGTGGCCGGCATCGACAAGCAGCTGGTCGGTGAGGTCGCCGCCAACATCCGGAAGATCCGCCCGCCGGAGCCGTACAAGGGCAAGGGTGTGAAGTACCAGGGCGAGGTCATCCGCCGCAAGGCTGGAAAGGCAGGTAAGAAGTGAGCGCCACGCTGCTCAAGCGCCGCCGCGGCGTTGCCGCCAAGCGCGCCGTCGGCCGTGCGCGTCGACACTTCCGGGTCCGCAAGAACGTCAGCGGCACCGCCGAGCGTCCCCGTCTGGTCGTCACCCGGTCGCTGCGGCACATCGTGGCCCAGATCGTGGACGACACCAAGGGGCACACCCTGGCGTCGGCCTCGACCCTGGACGCCTCGCTGCGCGGCACCGAGGGCGACAAGAGCGCCCTGGCCGGCAAGGTCGGCACCCTGCTCGCCGAGCGGGCCAAGACCGCCGGCGTCTCGAAGGTCGTCTTCGACCGCGGTGGCAACCGGTACGCGGGGCGGGTCGCCGCGCTTGCCGACGCCGCCCGCGAAGCCGGGCTCGAGTTCTAGAAACCCCGTCACGAGAGAGAAGGAAGGCTGCTGATGCCAGGTCAACAGCGCCGTGGCGGCGGGTCCGGTGGCAACGAGGGTGGTCGCCGCGACAACCGCCGTGAGGGCGGCCGCGGAAACGCGCCCGTCGAGAAGACCCCGCACCTCGAGCGGGTCGTCGCGATCAACCGCGTCGCCAAGGTCGTGAAGGGTGGTCGTCGCTTCAGCTTCACCGCCCTGGTGATCGTTGGCGACGGCGACGGCACCGTCGGCGTGGGCTACGGAAAGGCCAAGGAGGTGCCCGCGGCGATCGCCAAGGGCGTCGAGGAGGCCAAGAAGCACTTCTTCAAGGTGCCGCGGATCGGCCAGTCGATCCCGCACCCGATCACGGGTGAGGCCGCGGCCGGCGTGGTGCTGCTCAAGCCGGCCTCCGCCGGTACGGGCGTCATCGCCGGTGGCCCGGTGCGTGCCGTGCTGGAGTGCGCCGGCATCCACGACGTGCTCTCCAAGAGCCTCGGGTCGTCGAACCCGATCAACATCGTGCACGCCACGGTGGCGGCGCTGAAGGGGCTGGAGTCCCCGGAGGCCGTCGCGACCCGTCGTGGCCTGCCGGTCGAGGACGTCGCGCCGGCCGCCATGCTGGCGTCGCGGGCGGGGGTGGCGTCCTGATGGCTCGCCTGAAGGTCACCCAGGTCCGGTCCGGGATCGGGACCAAGCAGAACCAGCGTGACTCGCTGCGCTCGCTCGGTCTCAAGCGGATCAACGACGTGGTGGTCAAGGAGGACCGGCCGGAGATCCGTGGCATGATCTTCACGGTCAACCACCTCGTGAAGGTCGAGGAGGTCGAGTAATGACGATCAAGGTCCACCACCTGCGCCCGGCGCCCGGTGCCAAGACCGCGAAGACCCGCGTGGGTCGCGGTGAGGGCTCCAAGGGCAAGACCGCCGGTCGCGGTACGAAGGGCTCCAAGGCCCGCAAGAACATCTCGGCGGCGTTCGAGGGTGGGCAGATGCCCATCCACATGCGACTGCCGAAGATGAAGGGCTTCAAGAACAAGTTCAAGGTGGTCTTCCAGGTGGTCAACCTGGACAGGCTCGCCGAGCTGTTCCCGAACGGCGGCCAGGTCGGCCCGCTGGAGCTGGTCGAGGCCGGCGCGGTCCGCAAGGGCCAGCCGGTCAAGGTCCTCGGCACCGGCGACCTGAGCGGCGTGTCTCTCCAGGTGTCGGCGCACGCGTTCAGCGCGTCGGCCAAGGAGAAGATCACCGCCGCCGGTGGCTCCGTCACCGAGCTGTAGGGCAGAACCCGTGGCGCCCGCTCAGTTGTCCATGACTGGGCGGGCGCCACGGTCTACCCCGAACGTGTGCACCGGGTAATATCGGATTCGGTTTATGTAGCCGGGCACACCTGCCCGGACCGGGATCGGGCTGTTAGAGTCCCATCCCAGCTATGGATATCGGGCGCTCGCCCGGCACCCACCCCGACCCGCCAGGGACCACCACCGGCGGCCCGCCTCGCGCAGGAGGAAGAAGTTGCTGTCCGCCTTTCTCAGTGCGTTCCGTACGCCTGACCTGCGCAAGAAGCTGCTGTTCACGGTAGGCATCATCGCGGTCTACCGGCTCGGCGCGACGCTGCCCAGCCCGGGTGTCTCGTACGGCAACGTCCAGAAGTGCCTCGACACCCTCCAGGGCAGCTCGACAGGTGTGCTGAACCTGCTCGACCTCTTCTCCGGCGGGGCGCTGCTCCAGCTCTCGGTCTTCGCGCTGGGCATCATGCCCTACATCACCGCGTCGATCATCCTGCAGCTGCTCACCGTGGTCATCCCGCGGTTGGAGCAGCTCCGCAAGGAGGGCCAGGCCGGCCAGGCGAAGATCACCCAGTACACCCGCTACCTCACCCTCGGCCTGGGCATCCTCCAGTCGTCGGCGTTCGTGGCGCTGGCCCGCTCCGGGCAGCTCTTCCAGAACCGCTGCGACCAGTTCCCGATCGTCCCCGAGGGCACCGGCATCCCGGACTGGCTGACGCTGACCATCCTGGTCATGACGATGACCGCCGGCACCGGCATGGTGATGTGGCTCGGCGAGCTGATCACCGACCGGGGCGTCGGCAACGGCATGTCGGTGCTGATCTTCACCTCGATCGCGGCCCGCCTCCCCAGCGAGGGCTGGAAGATCAAGACCCAGCAGGGCTGGGGCAAGTTCTTCCTGGTGCTCGCGCTGGTCCTGGTGGTCATCACCGCCGTCACCTTCATCGAGCAGGCGCAGCGCCGGATCCCGGTGCAGTACGCCAAGCGGATGATCGGCCGGCGAATGTACGGCGGCACCTCGACCTACATCCCGCTGAAGGTCAACCAGGCGGGTGTCATCCCGGTCATCTTCGCCTCGTCGCTGCTCTACCTGCCGCAGCTCGCGCTCCAGTTCTTCGACCAGAACAACCCGGGCAAGACCCAGGCCTGGATCCAGAACAACGTGGTCAACCCGTCGAGCCCGGCGCACATCGTGATCTACTTCCTGCTGATCATCTTCTTCACGTACTTCTACGTGTCGATCACGTTCAACCCGACCGAGGTCGCGGACAACATGAAGAAGTACGGCGGCTTCGTGCCGGGCATCCGCCCCGGCAAGCCGACCGCCGACTACCTCGACTTCATCCTCAGCCGGATCACCCTGCCGGGCGCGCTCTACCTGGGCATCGTCGCGGTCCTGCCGAACTTCTTCTTCATCTGGCTGAACAACCAGCAGTTCCAGAACTTCCCGTTCGGCGGCACCGCTGTGCTCATCATGGTCGGCGTCGGTCTGGAGACCGTGAAGCAGATCGAGAGCCAACTCATGCAGCGGAACTACGAAGGGTTCCTGCGGTAGATGCGACTCGTTCTGGTTGGCCCGCCGGGCGCGGGCAAGGGCACACAGGCGGAGTTCATCGCCGCTCACCTCTCGGTGCCGAAGATCTCGACCGGTGACATCTTCCGGGCGAACGTCTCCCAGGGCACGCCCCTAGGCATCGAGGCCAAGCGGTACATGGATGCCGGCAAGCTGGTCCCGGACGAGGTGACCATCAACATGGTTCGGGACCGGCTCGCCGAGCCGGACGCCGGTGAGGGCTTCCTGCTCGACGGCTTTCCGCGGACCACGCCGCAGGCCGCCGCGCTGGACAAGCTGCTCGCCGACCTCGGTACCGCGCTGGACCTGGTGCTGGAGCTGGTCGTCGACGACGACGAGGTGATCCGGCGGCTCTCCGGCCGGCGTACCTGCCGGGGCTGCGGGAAGATCTGGCACGTCGAGTTCGACGCGACGACGCGGGACGGCATCTGCGACCGCTGTGGCGCGGAGCTGTTCCAGCGCGACGACGACAAGCCGGAGACCATCGCTGCCCGGCTGCGCGAGTACGCCGAGAAGACCGCGCCGCTGGTGGACTACTACGGCGCCCAGGGCAAGCTGGTGGGCATCGACGCCACCGGCCCGGTGGAGGACGTCACCGTCCGGGCCATCGACGCCCTCCGCTCGTACGGCGGCTGACGACTGCCGGGGCTCCGGCGGATAGAGTGCGAACAGCGGGGTACGTGCGACGTGCCCCGCTGTTCCGCGCGACGAAAGGTAGCGGCTCCATGCGTCGTCCCCAGCTGGACATCCAGCTGAAGACCCCCGACCAGATTGAGAAGATGCGCGCCGCCGGGCTGGTGGTCGCCGAGGCGCTGCGTCGGATGCGGGAGGCGGTCGCCCCCGGGATCAGCACCGCGGACCTGGACGCGATCGCCGAGTCGACGATCCGCGAGGCCGGAGCGGTCCCCTCGTTCAAGGGCTACCACGGCTTTCCCGCCTCGATCTGCTCGTCGGTCAACGAGCAGGTGGTGCATGCCATCCCGTCGCCCGCTCAGGTGCTCCGGGAGGGCGACCTGATCTCGATCGACTGCGGCGCGGTGCTGAACGGCTGGCACGGCGACGCGGCGATCACCGTCGGCGTGGGGGAGGTCGACCCGGCGCTGCTGAAGATGGCCGCGGTGGCCGAGGACTCGATGTGGGCCGGGATCGCCGCGGCGGCACGGGGGGCGGCCAGCGGCAGGGGCCGGCTGACCGACATCTCGCACGCGGTGGAGACCGCGGTGCGCAAGGGCGGCCGGTACGGCATCGTCGACGGGTACGGCGGGCACGGCATCGGCACGGAGATGCACCAGGACCCGCACGTGCTCAACCACGGCCGGCCCGGCAAGGGCCCCCGGCTGGTGCCGGGCCTGGCGCTGGCCATCGAGCCGATGATCACCATGGGCTCGCCGCGTACCGCCGAGTTGGCCGACGGCTGGACGGTGGTCACCCGGGACGGCTCGATGGCGGTGCACGTCGAGCACTCGATGGCGCTGCTGCCCGACGGGGTGTGGGTGCTGACCGCGTTCGACGGGGGCCGGGGGCGCCTCGGCGACCTGGTCACCTCCCGCCAGCCGGTCGCCTCGCCGAGCGCCTGACCCTCGCCGTCGCACGCCTGGCTCTGCCTCCCGACCCGGTGACGGTGTCCTGGGGCCGGCCGCCGGCGCTCCGACGCGTCGTGCGGCATGTCGGTTGCGTCACAACCGCCCCCACCCGGCGGGCCGGAGCCGGGTCGATCCGGCCACCGCGCGTGACCGGGATCACCTTCCGTCGGCCGTCGCGCCGGAGTTCCTTCGGTCGGGTGACGGTGGGGGTGGCCGGTTTGGCGGGCACGTGGGGGCGGGCGTACACTTTCAGATCGGCGCACAGCGTCCACTCCGGCATGCCCACCCTGCGCTTCGGTGGGAGTCGGAGCCGCGGCTGGCTCGGGCACCCGATCGATGTTTCGGGGGCCCGTGTAAGACGTTGTGGGCCGTCCGGAGCAACCGACGTCAGGACAGCGGAGGACATGCCGAAAAAAGACGGAGCCATCGAGATCGAGGGTCGGGTCATCGAGCCCCTGCCGAACGCCATGTTCCGGGTGGAGCTCGCGAACGGCCACAAGGTGCTGGCTCACATCAGCGGCAAGATGCGGCAGCACTACATCCGCATCCTGCCGGAGGACCGGGTCGTCGTCGAACTCTCGCCGTACGACCTGACCCGCGGGCGCATCGTCTACCGCTACAAGTAAGCGACCTGACGGCGGCCGGGTAGTCCCCGTGTCCGTCTTCGACGTCCGGCGTCGCGCGTTGTCGCGTCTCCGGGCCAGATGGGAAGTAAGGCAACCGTGAAGGTCAAGCCGAGCGTCAAGAGGATCTGCAACAAGTGCCGGGTGATCCGTCGGCACGGCCGGGTCATGGTCATCTGCAGCGACCCGCGTCACAAGCAGCGCCAGGGCTGAATCAGTCCGATCGTCCGTGACCTACTGATCACGGCCGGTCGAACCGGTCCGGGCCGCAGGTCCAGCCAACACATCATCAGCTCGTCCCAGCCGCGAGCGGTGCGCGTAGCGCGTACCCCTGCGTGGTTGACCCCCGGTCGGAGGCCGGGGCCCGTTCGGGCAGCGGTCGATCCTCCCGGCGCCACGGCGCCGGGCCGACCGGAGCGGGGTGGGGCGGGTGCAGACCTCCGCAGAACACCACAAGGAGTACGCCCGCACATGGCACGTCTAGCCGGCGTGGATCTCCCCCGCGAAAAGCGGATGGAGATCGCGCTCACCTACATCTTCGGCGTGGGTCGTACCCGCGCCCTGGAGACGCTCGCCGCCACCGGCATCTCGCCGGACAAGCGCGCTCGGGACCTCACGGACGAGGAGCTGGTCCAGCTCCGCAACCACATCGAGGGCAACTACAAGGTTGAAGGCGACCTGCGCCGCGAGGTCGCCGCTGACATCCGCCGCAAGGTCGAGATCGGCTGCTACGCGGGTATCCGGCACCGCCGGGGCCTGCCCGTGCGTGGCCAGCGGACCCGGACCAACGCGCGGACCCGCAAGGGCCCGAAGCGGACCGTCGCCGGCAAGAAGAAGCCCGGCAAGAAGTAACTAGGAGCGCACAGACTTATGCCACCGAAGGCTCGTGCCGGAGCCGCCGTCAAGAAGGTCCGGCGCAAGGAACGCAAGAACGTCGCCCACGGGCAGGCGCACATCAAGAGCACCTTCAACAACACCATCGTGTCCATCACGGACCCGACCGGTGCGGTCATCTCCTGGGCCTCCGCGGGCCAGGTGGGCTTCAAGGGCTCCCGCAAGTCGACCCCGTTCGCCGCGCAGCTGGCCGCCGAGGCCGCCGCGCGCCGGGCGATGGAGCACGGCATGCGCAAGGTCGACGTGTTCGTCAAGGGTCCCGGCTCCGGCCGGGAGACCGCCATCCGTTCGCTGCAGGCCGTCGGGCTGGAGGTCGGTCAGATCTCCGACGTGACCCCGCAGCCGCACAACGGGTGCCGTCCGCCGAAGCGTCGCCGGGTCTGAGAGGTTAGAGAGAGATGGCTCGTTACACCGGTGCTGACTGCCGCCGTTGCCGGCGGGAGAAGATGAAGCTGTTCCTCAAGGGCAGCAAGTGCGATGGCCCGAAGTGCCCGTTCGAGTCCCGGCCGTTCCCGCCCGGGCAGCACGGCCGCGGCCGCACGAAGGAGACGGAGTACCTGCTCCAGCTCCGTGAGAAGCAGAAGGCCCGTCGCGTGTACGGCGTGCTGGAGAAGCAGTTCCGCGGTTACTACCAGGAGGCCGTGGCCAAGCAGGCCAAGACCGGTGAGGTCCTCCTGCAGATCCTCGAGTCGCGGCTCGACAACGTGGTCTACCGGGCCGGCTACGCGCACTCGCGTGACATGGCCCGCCAGCTGGTCAAGCACGGCCACTTCACGGTGAACGGCAAGAAGGTCGACATCCCGTCGTTCCGGGTGAAGGAGCACGACATCATCGAGGTTCGGGCCAAGAGCAAGGAGCTCACCCCGTTCGTCGTGGCGCAGGCTCAGGCTGGATCGAGGACGGTCCCGGCGTGGCTGGAGGCCATCCCGAGCCAGATGAAGGTTCTCGTGCACTCGCTCCCGGCCCGCCAGGTGATCGACACCCAGGTCCAGGAGCAGCTGATCGTCGAGCTCTACTCCAAGTAGTCGGGCTCGTTGCGGTGGTCCGTCCTGCGGGGCGGGCCACCGGAACAGTTTGTGTCGTGGACGTCAAATAGCGGGCGTCCCGGAAGAGAAGAGAAGACATGCTCATCAGCCAGCGACCGTCTCTGTCCGAAGAGTCGATCAACGAGACCCGGTCCCGGTTCACCATCGAGCCGCTGGAGCCGGGCTTCGGCTACACCCTGGGCAACTCGCTGCGGCGCACGCTGCTGTCGTCCATCCCGGGTGCGGCGGTCACCTCCATCAAGATCGACGGCGTGCTGCACGAGTTCACCACGATCCCCGGCGTCAAGGAGGACGTGGTCGAGCTCGTCATGAACATCAAGGAGCTGTGCGTCAGCTCCGAGCACGACGAGCCGGTCAGCATGTACCTGCGCAAGCAGGGCCCGGGCGACGTGACGGCGGGCGACATCCAGCCCCCGGCCGGCGTCTCGGTGCACAACCCGGACCTGAAGCTCGCGACCCTCAACGGCAAGGGCCGGCTCGACATGGAGCTGACCGTCGAGCGGGGTCGCGGCTACGTGACCGCGGCGCAGAACAAGCAGGCCGGCGCCGAGATCGGCCGGATCCCGGTCGACTCGATCTACTCGCCGGTGCTGAAGGTGACGTACCGCGTCGAGGCGACCCGGGTCGAGCAGCGGACCGACTTCGACCGGTTGATCATCGACGTCGAGACCAAGCCGTCGATGGGCCCGCGCACCGCGCTGGCCTCCGCCGGCTCGACGCTGGTGGAGCTCTTCGGGCTGGCCCGGGAGCTGGACGAGACCGCCGAGGGCATCGACATCGGGCCGTCCCCGCAGGACGCGCAGCTGGCGGCGGACCTGGCCCTGCCGATCGAGGAGCTGGACCTCACCGTCCGCTCCTACAACTGCCTCAAGCGCGAGGGCATCAACTCCGTCGGTGAGCTGATCGGGCGCACCGAGGCCGACCTCCTCGACATCCGCAACTTCGGCCAGAAGTCGATCGACGAGGTCAAGATGAAGCTGGCCGGGATGGGTCTGGGGCTGAAGGACTCGGCCCCGAACTTCGACCCGGCGAACGTCGTGGACGCCTTCGGTGAGGCCGACTACGACACCGACGACTACCGCGAGACCGAGCAGCTCTAGTCCCCGCTGCCGCCATACCTGAGGAGCACCAAGCATGCCCACGCCCACCAAGGGCCCCCGCCTCGGCGGCAGCCCCGCGCACGAGCGGCTGATGCTGGCCAACCTGGCCACCGCGCTGTTCCAGCACGGCAAGATCCAGACCACCGAGACGAAGGCCCGGCGGCTGCGTCCGCTGGCCGAGCAGCTCATCACCAAGGCCAAGCGGGGCGATCTCGCGTCCCGCCGGCGGGTGCTGGGCGTCGTCAAGGACAAGGACGTGGTCTACGCCCTGTTCGACCAGATCGCGCCCCGGTACGCCAACCGCAACGGTGGCTACACCCGGATCGTGAAGACCGGCCCGCGCAAGGGTGACGCCGCTCCGATGGCGATCATCGAGCTGGTCGAGGAGTTGCAGGTCACCGAGCCGAAGGCGAACAAGAAGACCACCGCTCGCAAGGCCGCGCAGCAGGACAAGGTCGAGGCGCTCGCCCCCGCGGAGGAGACCCCGCAGGCGAAGTCCGGCGACCAGGACGCCGAGGCGCCGGTGTCGGCGTCCGGCGACACCGAGGCCGCCCGCGAGGACAGCGACGAGGCCACCGAGAACAAGGCCTGAGCAACGGCACCGTCGGGCCCGGCACCCCCTGTGGGGTGCCGGGCCCGACCCGTCACTGGAGGTACGCGAGGTGGACGAGCGGACCCGGCTGCGGCTGGACGTCTCGTACGACGGCACGGGCTTCTCCGGCTGGGCGGCCCAGCCGACCCGGCGGACGGTGGCCGGCGTGCTCGTGCAGACCCTGGACCTGGTCCTCGGGGCGGGCGTGGCGACCGGGCTGACCGTGGCCGGGCGGACGGACGCCGGGGTGCACGCCACCGGCCAGGTCTGCCACCTCGACCTGCCCGCCGCCGGGTGGCGCGAGTGGGAGGGCTCGCTGCTGCGCCGGCTGGCCCGGCTGCTCCCGACCGACGTGCGGGTGCGGGCGATGACCGAGGTGCCGGCCGACTTCGACGCCCGGTTCTCGGCGACCTTCCGCCGCTACGAGTACCGGGTGACCGACGCGCCGTTCGGGGCCGAGCCGCTGCGCCGGCACGAGGTGCTGGCCTGGCCGAGGGCGCTCGACCCGGGCCGGCTCAACGCCGCCGCGGCGGGGCTGGTGGGGGAGCACGACTTCGCCGCGTACTGCCGGCGCAAGGAGAACGCCACCACGCTGCGGGAGGTGACCCGGCTGGACTGGCGGCGCGACCCGGACGGCATCCTGGTCGCCACCGTCCAGGCCGACGCGTTCTGTCAGGCGATGGTCCGCAGCCTGGTCGGGGCGATGCTGGTCGCCGGGGACGGCCGGCGCCCGGTGGACTGGCCGGGCGGCCTGTTGACCCGGCGGGACCGGTCCAGCGAGGTGACGGTGGCGCCGGCGCACGGGCTGACGCTGGTCGCGGTCGGCTACCCCGACGATCCGGCCGAGTACGCCCGTCGCGCCGACCTCACCCGCCGGCTCCGCGTCCCCACGCAGGCCTGAGGGCCCGGGGTTCCCAAGGCTCGGGGCTTCCCGCACCGGTCAGCCGGCCCGGGGTGCGCGGGCCGGGCAGGGCAGGGCCGTCGGGTCAGTCGGTTCGGCCGGGGCCGGGGGTGGTCTTGGCCTGGCCGGTCGAGCCGCCGGTCGCGCGGCGCTCCAGCACCTGCTTGTCCAGGTGCAGTTCGATCAGGTCGTACAGGACCTCGCGGACCTTCGGGTCGCCGGCCTTGACGGGCTCGCCGTCGGCCCGGACCACCAGGCAGTACGCGAGGTAGTGGCCGCGTACCTGCCAGCCGACCCGGGACGGCGCGTCGGTGAGCGCCTCGGTGCGGTCGCCGGCCGGCATGCCGCGGAACCGGCCCTCCCGCCCGTCGAGCAGCTCCCGCAGGCGGTCCCGGACGCGCTGGGCGGTGGCCAGGTCGGTCAGGTTGAACAGCCCCGCGGTGAGCAGGTACTCCTCGCCGGGGGAGCGCAGGGTGGCCCGGACCACCTGGCTGCAGCCGAGCCGGACGAGCAGGTCGGCCACCTCGCCGGTGGCGGCGGCCGGGCAGCTGGCGCTGGACTGGGTCTTGAGCACCTGGTAGGGCTCCTCGCCGTCGCCGATCGTCAGCGTCCGGCCGGGGAAGACCTCCTTGGCGGTCAGCGGCGCCGGGTCGGTGTCCCGGGAGTCGATGTCCTGCCGTTCGGTGGACGACGGCGACGGGGCGGCGGCCGGCAGGCTCGGGGTGACCTGCGGTTGCGAGGTCCGCTCGGCCAGCAGGGCGGCGCCGGCCAGCCCGCAGAGGGCGAGCAGCACCAGGACCGCCGCGCCGCCGATCAGCACCTGCCAGAGCCGGCCGCCACCCCGGCCGGGTTCCGGGGCCCGCCGGGACTCGGGCGGGTCCAGCGGCTGGGGGGTGGTGGTGGCCGTCCGGGCGGGCGGCGGGGGGGCCGGGGGCGCGCTGCGGGGCGGGACCTGGCCCGGCGGGGTGGGCGGCGCGACGCGGGCGGTCCGGGGCAGGGACGGCGTCGGGAAGCGCGACGGAGAGGGCCCGGTACGGGCGGGACCGGCGTCGCCGATCGTCGACAGTTCCGAGCCGGGCCGGGGACGCTCCGCGAAGGCGTCCTCATCGGATTCGTACCGATACACCATGCCGCCCAGACTAGGGGCTTATTGTCCCTTTAGGGGGTAATAACGGGATATCGCGGTACCGGGTCGTCGGTGCCGCCGACCGCGCCGCCGGCCGCCGACCCGCCGGTGCGAGAATGCCGGGCGTGACCGGCGACCACTACTTCAGCGCTGAACCCGGAACCGACGCCCGTCCCCGGGAGGTCGAGTTCACCGTCGCCGGGCGCGACTACACCCTGACCTCGGCCGGCGGGGTCTTCTCCGCCACCCGCCTCGACCCGGGCACGGCGGTGCTGCTGCGCAAGGCGGCCCTGCCGGGGCCGGACGTCGCCGGCCCCCTGCTCGACCTCGGCTGCGGCTTCGGCCCGATCACCTGCGTGCTGGCGGGCAGTGCCCCGGCGGCCACCGTCTGGGCGGTCGACGTCAACGAACGGGCCCGCGCGCTGACCGCCGCCAACGCCGAGCGGGTCGGCGCCGCCGACCGGGTCCGGGTCGTCGCCCCGGCCGAGGTGCCGGCCGAGGTGACCTTCGCCCAGCTCTGGTCCAACCCGCCCATCCGGATCGGCAAGGAGGGCCTGCACGAGCTGCTGCTGCGTTGGCTGCCCCGGCTCGCTCCGGACGGCGTGGCCTGGCTGGTGGTCGCCCGCCACCTCGGCGGCGACTCCCTGCACCGCTGGCTGGTCGAGCAGGGCTGGCAGGTCGAGCGGCACGCCAGCCAGAGGGGCTTCCGGGTGCTGCGGGTCACCCGGTAATCGAGTGTCGCCCGGCCCGCCCGCTCGGGCAGGATGCCGACGTGGGATACGTGGACGTGGCAATGGTCGGGCACATCCTGCCCGACGGCCGGGAACTCTTCACCGACGTCTCGTTCCGGGTCGGCGAGGGCGCCAAGGTCGCCCTGGTCGGGCCGAACGGGGCCGGTAAGACGACGCTGCTGCGGATGGTCGCCGGCGACCTGCCGGTGCGCTCCGGTGCCGTCTCCCGCTCCGGGGGCCTGGGCGTGATGCGCCAGTTCATCGGCATGATCGGCGACGACTCCACCCTCGCCGACCTGGCCCTGTCGCTCGCCCCGCCCGCGCTGCGCGACGCCGGCCGCCGGGTCGCCGAGACCGAGGCGGCCATGCGGGCGGCCGAGACCCGCGGCAGGTTCAGCACCACCGCGGGCAAGGCCCAGCTCGCGTACGCGGACGCGCTCGCCGCCTGGGGCGAGACCGGCGGGTACGACGCCGAGGTCCTTTTCGACACCGTCGCCACCATCGTGCTTGACCTGCCCTGGGACGCCGCCCGGGACCGTCCGGTGCGGACCCTCTCCGGCGGCCAGCAGAAGCGCTTCGCCCTCGAACTGCTGCTGCGCGGCCCCGACGAGGTGCTGCTGCTCGACGAGCCCGACAACTTCCTCGACGTGCCCGGCAAGCGGTGGCTGGAGGACCGGCTGCGCGAGTCGCCGAAGTCGGTGCTCTACGTCTCGCACGACCGGGAGCTGCTGGCCCGCACCGCGGACCGGGTGGTCGCCGTGGAGGGCGGCGGCGCCTGGGTGCACCCGGGCGGCTTCGCGAGCTGGCACGAGGCCCGGGTGGCCCGGCACGCCCGCCTCGACGAGCTGCGTAAGCGGTGGGACGAGGAGCACCAGAAGCTGCGCGAGCTGATGCTGATGTACAAGCAGAAGGCCGCGTACAACTCGGACATGGCGTCCCGGTACCAGTCGGCGCAGACCCGGCTGCGTAAGTTCGAGGAGGCCGGGCCGCCGCCCGTACCCCCGAAGGACCAGGACATCCGGATGAAGCTGACCGGCGGACGGACCGGCAAGCGCGCGGTGGTCGCCGAGCAGCTTGAGCTGGACGGCCTGACCTACCCCTTCGACCTGGAGGTCTGGTACGGCGACCGGGTCGCGGTGCTCGGCGCGAACGGCACCGGCAAGTCGCACTTCCTGCGGCTGCTGGCCCGGGGCGGCACCGACCCGGACCCGGCCAACGGCCCGGTCGACGGGGCCGCCGCGCTCGCCCCGGTGGCGCACGACGGGACGGTCCGGCTCGGCGCCCGGGTCCGCCCCGGCCACTTCTCGCAGACCCACGACCGCCCCGAGCTGGTGGACCGCACGCTCGTCGACATCCTCTGGCGCGGCGACGAGCACCGGGCCGGGATGGACCGGCACGCGGCGATGGCGGCGCTGAGCCGGTACGAGCTGGCCGGGCAGGGCGACCAGCGGTTCGGCACCCTCTCCGGCGGCCAGCAGGCCCGCTTCCTGGTGCTGCTGCTGGAGCTGTCCGGGGCGACGCTGCTGCTGCTCGACGAGCCCACCGACAACCTGGACCTGGCCAGCGCGGAGGCGCTGGAGACGGGCCTGACCGCGTTCGCCGGGACGGTGGTCGCGGTGACCCACGACCGCTGGTTCACCCGGTCCTTCGACCGGTTCGTGCTGTTCCGGGGCGACGGCGAGGTGGTGGAGACGCCAGAGCCGGTCTGGGACGTCAGGTGACCGGCGACGAGCTGGTCGACCGGCTCTGCGCGGTGGACGGGGTGGTCGCGGTGGCGCTCGGCGGCAGCCGGGCCCGGGGCGACCACCGGCCCGACTCCGACTGGGACGTGGGCCTCTACTACCGGGGTGGCCTGGACGTGCCGGCGCTGCGCGCGGTCGCCGCCTCGGTGGCCGACGAGGAGGTGGAACTGACCGGGCCGGGCGGCTGGGGGCCCTGGGTGGACGGCGGCGGCTGGCTGCGTGTCGGCGGGGTGGCGGTGGACTGGATCTACCGCGACCTCGACCGGGTGGGCCGGGTCTGGGCCGACTGCCGGGCCGGTCGGTACACCGTCGGGGTGCAGGCCGGGCACCCGCTGGGCTTCTACTCGCACGCCTACGCCGGCGAGGTGGCGCTGTGCCGGGTGCTCGGCGACCCGACCGGGGAGCTGACCGCGCTGCGGGCGGAGACCGGGCGCTACCCGCCGGCGCTGGCCGCCGCCCTGCTGGCCGGCGGTTGGGAGGCCGGGTTCCTGCTCGACGCCGCCGGCAAGGGCGCGGCGGCGGGGGACGCCGGCTACGTGGTCGGCTGCCTGTTCCGGGCGGTCGGGGTGGTCGTCCAGGCGCTGCACGGCCGGGCCGGGCGGTGGCTGGTGAACGAGAAGGGCATGATCGCCTCGGCCGGTCGGCTGCCGGACGCTCCGGTGGACTTCGCCCGCCGGGCGCAGGGGCTGCTCGGCGTGGTCGGCCGCACCCCGGCCGAGCTGGCCGCCACCGTCGCCGACGCGCGCCGGCTGGTCGCGGAGGCGCTCGGCTGATCCGCCACTGGGCGGGTCGTGCCCGAGGTCGTCCGGCTGATCCGCCGGGGCGGGTGCCGGCGGCGGTCGTCCGGACCGCGCGCCGTCTCGCGGCGGCGCCCGGCTGAGCGACCGTTGCCGGCGCGGGTGGGCGGCGCTGGCGCCGTGGGTCGTCCGACCGGTGGCCGCGCCGGGGCGGGCATAGGGTGGATCTCGTGACTGAGATGACTTACCGGCGGCTGGGCGACTCCGGGCTCGTGGTGTCCGTGGTCGGCGTCGGCTGCAACAACTTCGGCCGCAAGCTGGACCTCGACGGCACCCGGGCGGTGGTCGACGCCGCCCTCGACGCCGGCATCAACCTCTTCGACACCGCCGACATCTACGGCGCCGAGCCGGGCGGCTCCGAGGAGCTGCTCGGCCAGGTGCTCAAGGGCCGCCGGGACGACGTGGTGGTGGCCACCAAGTTCGGCATGGACATGCAGGGACGCAACGGCCCCGACCACGGCGCCCGGGGCGCCCGCCGCTACATCGCCCGGGCGGTGGAGGCGTCGCTGCGCCGGCTCGGCACCGACCACATCGACCTGTACCAGATGCACGAGCCGGACCCGGGCACCCCGATCGACGAGACCCTCGCCGCCCTGGACGACCTGGTCCGCGCCGGTAAGGTGCGCTACCTCGGCAACTCCAACTTCGCCGGCTGGCAGATCGCCGACGCCGACTGGGTCGCCTCGTCCAACGGGCGGGCCCGGTTCATCAGCGCGCAGAACCACTACTCCCTGCTGGAGCGGGGCGTCGAGGCCGAGGTCATCGGAGCCTGCGAGCGGTTCGGCCTGGGCATGCTGCCGTTCTTCCCGCTGGCCAACGGGCTGCTCACCGGCAAGTACAAGCGCGGCGAGGCGGCACCCGCCGGCAGCCGGCTCGCCGGCGGCGGGAGGTACGCCGAGCGCCTGGCCGGCGCGCGGTGGGACGTCATCGAGGCGCTGGAGGCGTACGCCGCCGAGCGGGGGCTGTCCCTGCTCCAGGTGGCCATCGGCGGCCTGGCCGCCCGGCCGGCGGTGACCTCGGTGATCGCCGGAGCCACCACGCCCGAGCAGGTGCGGGCCAACGCGGAGGCCGGCACCTGGCAGCCGACCGACGACGACCTCGACACGCTCGACGCCATCCTCTGAGCCGGCCGCACGGGGCCCGCCCCCGGGCCGCCCCGCTCGGGCAGCAGGGCGCACCCGCCGGGGCGGGCGCGCCCTGCTGCTGCGGCCGGCGGCGTCATTTCGTCAGGGGGCGGACCGGCGGCGTCGGACGAGTACCAGCGGCACCGCCGCCAGCAGCGCGACGACGCCGAGCCCGCCGGCCGCGAGCGGCCACCACCCGGCCCCCGGCTGTTCCGTCCGCCCGGCCGGTCCGGCCTGCACGGCGACGGGTCGGGCCGAGGGCGGCGGGGGCGGGGACTGGGCGGCCCGGGCCTGCACCGTGGCGCTCGCGGTGGCCCGGTACGGGTCCGGCGCGCTGACCGTCACCCGCCAGCGGCCGGGCGAGAGCAGCGGGCCGCTGGCGTAGAAGCCCTGCCCCTCCCCGGCCGGTTCGAGTTGCACCGGCCCGGCCGTCCGGCCGCCGTCCCCGGTGGCGGTCAGGGTCAGCCGCACGGGCTGGTCCAGCCGGTGGCCGTCGGCGTGCGTGGCCTGCACGGTGACCCCGCCGGCCCCGTCCCCGGCCACCGTCAGCTTGAGCTTCCCGCTGTGCGCCGCGGCCGGGGCGGTCGGCAGCGCCACCAGGGCCGCCGCGACGAGCGCGGCGGCGAGGAACTTCCAGGTACGCATCGGTACGTGCTCCGCTCGGATCGTCGGGTGGGGCCCGGCCCCGCCGTCACCAGGGACGGCGGGACCGGACCCCGGTTGTTCAGAGTGAGCGGCCGGGGGCGATCCGGGTGGGATCGTCACCGAGCCGGCCGGCGCCCTTGACCGGCTTGCCGTCGTTGGCCTTCAGCCCGGCCCCGCTGGCCGCACCGCCGAGCCGGACGATCATGGCGTCGGCGTCGCGGACCAGCACGTCCCGGACGTCGGCCTCGGTCACCAGGGTGGTGTCGGCGGCCAACGCCCGGAAGGCGGTCAGCTGCTGCACCGCCCGCTTGTCGTTGCCCGCCGCCTCGGAGGCCCGGACCGCGTCCAGCTTGTTGGACAACTGCCGGTGCGCCTTGGTCGAGAGCCGCCCGGTCGCCTTGAACCGGTCCAGCAGGTTCTGCATGTCCCGGAACGAGGTGGTGACGAAGAACCGGACCGTCGAGGTGGTGGAGTTGCCCGCCTTGTCGGTCGCGGTCACGGTCAGCTCGTGCAGCCCGAGCGGCAGCTCGTACAGGGCCTGGAGGGTGCCGCCGGCGTACGCCCGGCCGTCCAGCACGCCGGTCGTCGCCTTGATGCCGGAGGTCGGGTCGACCGCCTGCCAGGAGATCCGGACGTCCTGGCTGTCGCCGTAGAGCTGCCCGTCGGCGATCCCGGACACCAGCAGCGTCGGCTTGCTGCCGTCGATCTTCACCACCGCCGACTTCAGCGTCTCGGCGTTGCCGGCGGTGTCGGTGGCCCGGTAGAGCAGCTCGTGCGTGCCGTCACCGGTCACCTCGACCGGCCCGGTGTACGGCGTCCAGGCGCCCCCGTCGAGCGCCCACTCCAGCCGCTCGACCCCGGAACCGGCGTCGGTGGAGGCGAGCACCACCGGGACGGTGCCGGCGTGCCAGCCGTCGTCGTTGGCCGGGGCGAACGCCGCCGAGCTGACCGGCGCGGTGGCGTCGATCCGCACGGCGACCTTCCTGGTCTCCTCCACGTTGCCGGCCCCGTCGGTCGAGCGGAACCGCAGCTCGTGCGCGCCGTCCCCGGTGATCTGCACCGGCCCGGCGTACGCGGTCCACGTGGTGGCCCCGTCGAGCTGGTACTCGGTGCCCGCCACCCCGCTGCCGCCGGCCTCGTCGGCCGCCGCCAGGGTGACCGTGACCGGCCCGGTGTGCCAGCCCTCGGTCGGGGTGCCGGAGACCGTGGCCGTCGTCACCGGAGCGGTCGTGTCGACCGCCTCGGTGCCGAGCCGGAAGTACTCGAACGACGCGGTCTTCGGGGTGGCCGCGTTGGCGCCGAGGGTGAACAGGCCCACCTTCGGGGTGGACCCGACGGCGGTGTTGGTCAACGCCTCCAGCGTCAGCCAGTCCTGCCCGTCGGCCGAGTACGACGCGGTGAAGGTGTTCCCGGTGCGGGCCAGCCGCAGGTGCCACACCGCCGAGGTCAGGTCGCTGACCTGGGGCTGCGGGTTCTGCACGGCCGCGCCGACCTCGCTGCGGAACTCGATCCGCCGGGTCACCGGCTGACCGGCCTGGTTGTCCACGATGAAGTCGAGCTTGACGTAGTTGTCGTCGTCGGCGTGGACGATCAGCCCGGCCTGCTGGTACTGCTCGGCCAGCAGGCTGCCGTCGACCTTCGTCTCCAGGGTCCAGTCACCCGAGGGCGCGGTCTGGAGGACGAAGTTCGTCGGCCCGGTGTTGGCGGCGCCGTAGATGTCGCCGGCCGGCACGTCGATGCGCAGCGCGCCGCCGGTCACCCGGTACGCGGCCGGATCCTCCCGCAGCACCGCGTTCCACCGGCACTTGTCCAGGGTGCTGCCGGTGAACTCGTCGGACGCCTCGACCGGCCCGGCCGGGGCGTCCGGCGAGAGCTGGAACCAGTCGAACGCCGCGTCCACCACCGGGGCGCTCGTGCCGCCGTTGACCGCGAACAACCCGACCCGCGGGTTGTCGATGCCGGCGAGCGCGGCGGCCCGGCCGACCGGGGTGAAGGTCGCCCCGTCGGCGGAGAACGCCGCCGTCAGGTTCGTCCCGTCGCTGCTCAGTCGCAGGTAGACGCTGTCGCCGGCCGGGGCGGCGGCGCTGTCGGCCGCCTCGTTGCGGGGCGAGCCGGCGGTCTCCCGGATGAACTCCACCCGGCGGGTGCCGGCGTGCAGCAGGTCCAGCTTGGCGTAGTTGTCGTCGTTGCCGTAGACCAGCAGGCCGGCCTGCTGGTAGTCGGCCGTGGTGGGCAGGGTGATCTTCGTGGTGGCCTGCCAGGCGCCACTCGGGGCGGGCTGGAGGACCAGGTTGGTGGCGTCGTTGCGAGCGCCGTACAGGTCGCCGGAGGAGGTGGGCAGCCGCAGCGACCCACCGGAGACGGAATAGAGCTGGTTCTCCCGGACCACGGTCCAGCGGGCCTTGTCCAGGCTGGTGCCGAGGAAGTCGTCCGAGCGCGCCCCGAAGCAGGACGTGTTCGGCGCGTCGACCCGGACCGGGACGTTCGCGTACGACTTCGCGCCCCGGGCGTCGGTCACCGTCAGGGTGGCGGTGAAGGTGCCCGGCACGGTGTACGTGTGGGTGGCGTCCAGGGTGGTCGCCGTCTGGCCGTCGCCGAAGTCCCAGGCGTACGTCAGCGGGGTGTCGCCCTCGGCGTCGGTGGCCGTGCCGTCGAAGGAGACGGTGACCGGCGCGGTGCCGGTGGCCGGCGTCGCCGTGGCCGTGACCTGCGGCGGCGCGTTCTCCGTCACGCCCCGGCCGAGGAAGTCCATCCAGTTGACGTTGAACACCGAGCCGGCCCCGCCGGCCGGGTCCTTGGCGACGAAGTAGAGCGCGCCCGCACCCGCGCCGGTGACCGGGGCGGTCACGTCGACGAACTGCTGCCAGCCGCCGGTGCCGGGCACGGCGACGGACGCGACCAGCGGTCCGTCGACGGCGCTGGCGTGCACGTCGATCCGCCCGCCCTGGGTCGCCGAGGCCACCCGGAACCGGATCGAGTCGACGCCGGCCAGGCTGGCCGGGGCCAGCGACCACCAGTCGCCGTCCTCGATGAAGCCGATGTTCTGGCCGCCGCCGGCCGGGTCGGAGGTGGCCTCCTTCTGCACGCCCGGGTCGCCGCCGCCGGTGCCGCCGGGGGCCCGGCCGGTGGCGGTGAAGTACTCGGCCTGCTTCCGCTTGGGCTGCAACTGTTCGATGGCCCGGCCGGTCAGCGGGCCGGCCCCGCCAACCCCGCCGTCGTCGGTGTACGTCGCCTCGAAGACCGCGAAGACGTTCGCCTCCGCGCCGTGCCCGGAGGCCAGCGACGTCTGCACGGTGCCCGAGCAGCCGGTGTGCTGCTCCAGCGGGTGGGCGTGCTCGTCGTGGCCGAGCAGCACCTGGAGCCGGACCCGGTCGCAGTCGATGGTGCCGTCCTCCGGGTCGGTCACCTTGATCGTGTACCGGACCTGGTCGCCCCAGTCGAAGAAGCCGCCGTTGGGCGGGAACTCGATGGTCACCGTCGGGGCGGTGTTGCCGACCGTGACCGGCACGTTCGCCACGGCGGTGCGGCCGGCGGGGTTGGTGACGGTGAGCTGCGCCGTGTAGTCGCCGGCCTCGGCGTACGTGTGGGTGGGGTTGGCCTCGGTGGAGGTCTGCCCGTCGCCGAACGCCCAGGCGTAGGTGAGCGCGCCGCCGTCCGGGTCGCGGGAGCCGGCGCTGGAGAACCGCACGGTCAGCGGCGCGGGCCCGGAGGTCGGGTCGGCGCTGGCCTCGACGATCGGGGCCCGGTCACCGGCGACGTAGTCGATCCGGTAGACCCCGGAGTCGTCGTTGTTGCCGCCGAAGCCGGTGCCCCACTCGATCAGGTACAGCGCGCCGTCCGGCCCGAACTCGAAGTCCATCGGGCGGATCAGGCTCATCCCGGTCAGCAACTGGTTGATGTCGACCAGCGTCCTGCCGTCCGCGCCGACCTGCATCGTGTACATCTTCGACTGGTTCCACTCGCCGAACAGCGCCTTGCCGTCGTAGTAGGCCGGCCACTTGGTCTTCGACGGGTTGTCGGCGTCGTACCGGTAGGCCGGGCCGGCCATCGGGGCGCCGCCGCCGCCGATCTCGGGGAAGCGCGGGTTGCCGGAGTAGTCGTAGTCGACCGTGGCCGCGATGGCCGGGGGCAGGGTGGTCAGGCCGGTGTTGTTGGGGGAGTCGTTCACCGGCGCGGCGCAGTCGAACTTCGCCCCGCTCGGCCCCGACGGGAACTGGTAGTCGTTGTACGCGTAGTTCGCCCCGGTGCAGTACGGCCAGCCGTAGTTGCCCGGCCGGTCGACGATGTTCCACTCGACCGTGCCCTCGGGGCCCCGGTTCGGGTTCGCCGCGCCGGCGTCCGGCCCGTAGTCGCCGACGTAGAGGGTATCGGTGGCCGGGTCGACGCCGATCCGGAACGGGTTGCGGAAGCCCATCGCGTAGATCTCCGGCCGGGTCTTCGCGGTGCCCGGCGCGAACAGGTTCCCCGCCGGCACGGTGTACGTGCCGTCGTCCTCGGGGTGGATCCGGATCACCTTGCCGCGCAGGTCGTTGGTGTTGCCGGAGCTGCGCTGCGCGTCGTAGTCCTGCCGGCCGGCCCGCTCGTCGATCGGGGTGAACGCGTCCGACTCGAACGGGTTGGTGTTGTCGCCGGTGGCCAGGTACAGGTTGCCGGCGGAGTCGAAGGTCATGCTGCCGCCGGCGTGGCAGCAGGTGTTGCGCTGGGTGGCGACCTGGAGGACGACCTTCTCGCTGGCCTTGTCGATGGTGTCCCCGGTGACGGTGAACCGGGACAGGTGGTTGCGCGGGCCGCCGCCGTTCGGGGCGTAGTACAGGTACACCCAGTTGTTGGTGGCGAAGTCCGGGTCGAGGCGGAGCCCGATCAGGCCGTCCTCGTTGCCGGTGAAGACGTCCAGCCGCAGCGCGGTGACCGTGTTTCCGCTGTCCGGTTTGACGATCTGCACCCGGCCGTCGCGCTCGACGTAGAACACCCGGCCGTCCGGCGCGACGTCCAGCTCCATCGGGTTGCTGGTGTTGCTGTCCAGCGTGACCTTCTCGAAGCTCGACGTCTTCGACGCGCCACAGTCGGCCCGTTCGACGCCGGCCGCGGTGCGGATGCCGCCGAGCAGGTGGGTCAGGAACTCCGGGTCGGCGTACGACTCCTGGGTGTGCCCGCCGCCGGTGTACCAGGCCCGGCCGCCGTCGAAGTCCTGGCACCAGGCGGTCGGGTGGTCGGCGCCCATCGCGCCGGCCCCGGGGCTGTAGCTCGTCTCGTCCAGGCTGGCCAGCACGTGCACGTCGCCGCGCGGGTTGGACCGGAAGTTGTACCACTCGTCGAACCGGGACCAGCGGCCCGGCAGCGCGGCGGTGGACGGGTGCGCGTGGTCCTCCACCTTGACGGTGGCCTGCTGGTTGGCCGGGTGGCTGGCGAAGTACGCGCCGACCAGGTCGCCGTACCAGGACCAGCTGTACTCGGTGTCCGAGGCGGCGTGGATGCCGACGTACCCGCCCCCGCCCTGGATGTAGCGCTCGAACGCGGCCTGCTGGTCGGCGTCGAGGACGTCCCCGGTGGTCGACAGCCAGATGACCGCCCGGTACTTCGCCAGGTTCTCGTCGGTGAAGGCGGCCCCGTCCTCGCTGGCGTCGACGGTGAACCCGTTGTCGGCGCCGAGCTTCTGGATGGCCGCGAGGCCGGCCGGGATGGAGTCGTGCCGGAAGCCGGCGGTCCTGGAGAAGACCAGCACCGCGAACGGGTCGGCCGCGGCGGCCCGCGCCTGCGCGGCCGGTGCCGGGGCGGCCTGCGCCGGCCGGGCCGAGGTCGCCGGGGCGGCCTGGGCGGCGGTGCCGGCGACCAGGCCGCCGGCGACGAGGGACAGCGTGAGGAGGGTGGCGGTGAGAGGGCCGCGGGGTAAGCGGCGGCGGCGGAATCGGGACACTCCATGCTCCTTTGTCCGTGCTGGACAGCGGTGTGCCTGGGGACGCTCGCCGCAGACCGTCCCCGGTCGGATCGGTGCCGGCCACGACGGTGCCGGCTGCCTGTCGTACCGGTGCGGGCCACGCCGGGGCCGCGCACCGTGTCGGGACCGACGGAGGCCACGCCGGGGCCCGCGTCGTCCGGGTCGACGGAGGCCACGCCGGGCCCCGCCGAAATTATGTCGATTGGTTGAACAAATTAGCGCCGCTGGATCGGTTTCGGGCAAGGCGTGGGCGTGTAACGATTCGATATCGACGGTTCTCTTTTCCGTCGACGATGGAGGAAAGGGGGAAACCGGGCGGGCTGCGGGCGGCTCGTGGTCCAGCCCACTGGTCCACCCCCTTGGCGGAGCAGCCGATCCGTCGTACGGTGACACGCAAGTAACCCACGGGAGCCCGGTGCACCGGGCTGAGAGGGGGGCTGAGAGCCCCCGACCGTCGAACCTGATCCGGGTAATGCCGGCGCAGGGAGGAGAGTTGCCGTGCCGTCCCTCGGGCGACTGCATCTGATCACCGACACCCGGCCGGGCCGGGACCCGCTCGCCGTGCTGCGCGCCGCCCTCGCGGTGGCCCGCGCCGAGCTGGTCGTCCAGGTCCGCGTCACCGACGACACCACCGACCGCGCGGCGTACGACCTGGCCCGCCGGGTGGTCGCCGCGTGCGCGCCGTACGGGGCGACGTGCCTGGTCAACGACCGGCTGCACGTGGCGCTCGCGGTCGGCGCGGCCGGTGGACACGTCGGCGCGGACGACCTGCCCGTGGCGGCGGCCCGCCGGCTCCTCGGCCCGGCCGCGACGCTCGGCGCGACCGCCCGGTCCCCGGGCACCGCCGCCGACGCGGTGGCCGCCGGGGCCAGCTACCTGGGCGTCGGCCCGTGCCACGCCACCGACACCAAGACCGGCCTGCCGGACCCGATCGGGCCCGCCGGGGTGCGTGCGGTCGCCACCGCCGTGGCCGTGCCGGTGATCGCCATCGGCGGGGTGACCGCCGCGACGGTCCCGGCGCTGCGCGCCGCCGGGGCGTACGGGGTGGCGGTGGTCGGGGCGCTCTCCGCCGCCGCCGACCCGGGCCGGGCCACCGCCGAGCTGCTCGGGGCGCTGACGTGCTGACGGCCACCGGCCAGGGGACCGCCGACGTGGCGGTGGTGGGTGCCGGGCCGGTCGGGCTGGCGGTCGCCTGGCGGTGTGCGGCGCGCGGGCTGCGGGTCGTGGTGCACGACCCGGCACCCGGGTCGGGCGCGTCGCACGTCGCGGCCGGGATGCTGTCGCCGGTCGCCGAGGCGTACTTCGGCGAGCACGAGCTGACCGGGCTGCTCGCCGCCTCCGCCGCCCGCTGGCCCGGGTTCGCCGCCGAGCTGGCCGAGGCCGCCGGGACCGGGTTCGGGTACCGCACCGAGGGCACCCTTGTCGTCGGGTTGACCAGCGACGACCTGGCCGAGGCGCGGCGGTTGTGGTCGTACCAGCGGGGGTTGGGGCTGCCGATCACCCCGCTGCGCCCCTCGGAGCTGCGCGACCGCGAGCCGGCGCTCGCCCCGCGGGTGCGCGGCGGCGCGGTCGCCCCCGGCGACCACCAGGTCGACCCCCGGCGGCTGGTCGCCGCGTTGCGGGCCGCCGCCGAGCGGGCCGGCGCGACCCTGGTCGCCGGCCCGGTGCGGGAGCTGTCCGACCTGGACGCCCGGGTGACCGTCGTCGCCGCCGGCTGCGGCGCCGCCGCCCTCACCGGGCTGCCGGTCCGGCCGGTTAAGGGGCAGATCCTGCGGCTCCGCGCGCCCGGCGGCGGCCCGCCGGGCTTCGGGCACGTGATCCGGGGGTACGCCGACGGCGAATCCGTCTACCTGGTGCCCCGGGACGGCGGTGAGGTGGTGGTCGGCGCGACCGTCGAGGAGCGCGCCGACACCGGGGTCACCGCCGGGGCGGTGCTGCGGCTGCTGCGCGCCGCCGTCGACCTGGTTCCCGAGCTGGCCGAGTACGACCTTGCGGAGGCGTCCGCCGGGCTGCGGCCCGGCACCCCGGACAACGCGCCGATCATCGGGCCGCTGCCCGGCCGGCCCGGGGTGCTCGCCGCCACCGGGCACCACCGGCACGGCATCGTGCTCACCCCGGTCACCGCCGACCTCGTCGCCGAGCTGGTCGTCACCGGGGAGGCGGACCCGCTGCTCGCCCCCTTCACCCCCGAGCGGTTCGCCGGCCACCGCCGGCACGGCTGATCACGTCCCGGCGCGTCCGGCCACGTCCTGGCGCGACCGGCCATGCCCGGCCCCACCGACCACGGCCCGCGCGACCGACCGCGGCCGGGTCGCCTTCGAGGAGGAGCACGACATGGAACTGACGGTGAACGGCGCCGGGCGGACGCTGCCCCCCGGTGCGACCGTGGCGGACCTGGTCGGCCTGGTCACCGAGCAGCGCGGCGGCCTCGCCGTCGCCGTCAACGGCGAGGTGGTGCCGCGCGCCGGCTGGCCGGCGACCGCGCTGCGCGACGGCGACCGGGTCGAGGTGCTCAGCGCCGCCCAGGGCGGGTGAGCGGGATGCCCGTCGCACCGGCGTACCCCGGCCGGGCCGCCCCCGAGCCGGCGCCCCTCGCGCTGGGCGGCGAGACGTTCGGGTCGCGGCTGATCCTCGGCACCGGCGGCGCGGCCAGCCTGCACGCGCTGGAGCAGGCGATCCGGGCCTCCGGCACCGAGCTGGTCACGCTCGCCCTGCGCCGCGTCGACACCGCCCCCGGCAGCGCCGGCGGGCTGCTCGACCTGCTGGCGCGGTGCGGGGTGAAGCTGCTGCCGAACACGGCCGGCTGCCACACGGCCGGCGAGGCGGTCAGGGTCGCCCACCTGGCCCGCGAGGCGTTCGGCACCGACTGGGTGAAGCTGGAGGTGATCGGCGACGAGCGCACCCTGCTGCCCGACGGGGTGGAGCTGCTGCGCGCCGCCGAGGCGCTGGTCGCCGACGGGTTCACCGTGCTGCCGTACACGTCGGACGACCCGATCCTGGCCCGGCGGCTGGCCGACGTCGGCTGCGCCGCGGTGATGCCGGCCGGCGCGCCGATCGGCTCCGGCCTGGGCGTCAACAACCCGCACCACATCCGGCTGATCCGGCAGGGCGTCGACGTGCCGGTGATCCTCGACGCCGGGATCGGCACCGCCTCCGACGCGGCGCTGGCCATGGAGCTGGGCTGCGACGCGGTGCTGCTGGCCAGCGCCGTGACCCGGGCCGCCGATCCGGTGGCGATGGCGACCGCCATGCGGTACGCGGTCCGCGCCGGCCGCCTCGCCGCCGGTGCGGGCCGCATCCCCCGCCGCTTCCACGCCCTGGCCTCCACCCCCGACGAGGGAAGGCCGGACCTGTGACCCGCACCGTTCCCGCCGATCCTGGTGGCAACCGGCCCCCGGCGGGACCGCCTCCTACCAGGATCGTCCAGGTTCCGTCGGGCGTTGTCGTGCTCACCGATCGGTGGCAGGCGCGGCGGGGACTGGTCGACGTCGTGGGCGCTGCCGTGGCCGGGGGAGCGCGGTGGGTGGTGCTGCGGGAGAAGGACCTGCCCCGCGCCGAGCGGGCCGCCCTCGCCGCCGACCTGCGCCCGATCCTCGCCGAGGCGGGCGGCACCCTGGTCGTCGCCGGCCCCGACCCCCTCGGCGGGGACGCCGCCCACCTGCCGGCCGCCGGCCCGTACCCGCCGCCGCGCCTCGGCCTCGTCGGCCGCTCCTGCCACGACGCGGCCGAGCTGGCGAGACTGACCACGGAGGACTACGTCACCGTCTCGCCCGTGTATCCGAGCAGGTCGAAGCCGGGGTACGGCCCACCGCTGCGCCCCGCCCGGCTGGGCGAGCTGATCCGGCTCAGCCCCGTGCCGGTCCTCGCCCTCGGCGGCATCGAGACCCCGGGCCAGGTCCGCGCCTGCGTCGAGGCGGGTGCCGTCGGGGTGGCGGTCCTCGGCGCGATCATGCGGGCCGGCGACCCCGGCGGGGCAGCCGCCGCGCTGACCATCCCCTTCGAGCCGCCGCGAACCCGGCACGACCGCGAAGAGGTCTCCCGAACGGGGCTGCGGCCGACCGGGCCCACGGAGGGATCGGGCCTGACCGCCCCGAGTGGGCGCGGTCGGCCGCAGCCCCCGACGGCTGGCGCCGGGAAGCGCAGGTGACCGGCGTGACGCCGACGACCGTGCTGACCATCGCCGGCTCCGACTCCGGCGGGGGTGCCGGCATCCAGGCCGACCTCAAGGTCTTCGCGGCCCTCGGCGCGTACGGCACCAGCGTGCTCACCGCCGTCACCGCGCAGAACACCCGGGGCGTGGACGCCGTCCTGCCGTTGCCGCCGCGCACGGTCACCGAGCAGCTCGACAGCGTGCTCGGCGACTTCCGCGTCCGGGCGGTGAAGATCGGGATGCTCGGCACCCCGGCCGTCGCCGACGCGGTCGCCGGGGCGGCACGGGCGGGCCGGCTGCCGCACCTCGTCGTCGACCCGGTGCTGGCCGCCACCAGCGGGCACCGGCTCGGCGTGATCGGGGCGGTCGAGCGGCTGCTGCCGTACGCGGAGGTGGCGACGCCGAACCGCGCGGAGGCCGCGGCCCTCACCGGACGCCCGGTGACCACGGCCGAGGAGGTGGTCGCCGCCGCCCGGGCGCTCGTCGCCGGCGGCCCGGCGCACGTGGTGATCACCGGCGGCGACACGGTCACCGGTGGCGAAGCGGTCGACGTGCTGCACGGGGGCGGGGCGACCGTCCTGCTGCGCGCGCCCCGGGTGCCGACCCGGCACAGCCACGGCACGGGCTGCACGTTCTCGGCGGCGATCGCCGTCCGGCTGGCGCTGGGCGATCCGGTGCCGGTGGCCGTCGTGGCCGCCAAGAGGTACGTCACCCGCGCGCTGACCGGCGCGCGGGACTGGGAACTGGGCGCGGGACACGGCCCGCTGGACCACTTCGGCTGGTCCGGATGATCACCAGGGAGGCTGTCATGCAGGCACGACGCAAGGTCTACGTCGAGGGGGACCGGCCGGACGTCCGGGTGCCGTTCGCCGAGGTCGAGCTGACCGGGGACAACCCGCCGGTCCGGCTCTACGACACCTCGGGCCCCGGCTCGGACCCGGAGGTGGGGCTGCCGCCGCTGCGCGGGCCGTGGATCGCCGAGCGGGGGGACGTCGCGCCGGTCCGGGGCGCCGGGACCCCGCTGGCGGGCGCGGACGGCAAGCGGCCGACGCAGCTCGCGTACGCCCGGGCCGGCCTCGTCACCCCGGAGATGGAGTTCGTGGCGATCCGGGAGAACGTGGCCCCGGAGCTGGTGCGGGACGAGATCGCGGCGGGCCGGGCGGTGCTGCCGCTCAACGTCAACCACCCGGAGTGCGAGCCGGCGATCATCGGCAGGGCGTTCCTGGTGAAGGTGAACGCCAACATCGGCACCTCGGCGGTGACCTCCTCGGTCGCCGAGGAGGTGGAGAAGCTGACCTGGGCCACCCGCTGGGGCGCGGACACCGTGATGGACCTGTCCACCGGCAGCCGGATCCACGAGACCCGTGAGGCGATCGTGCGCAACTCGCCGGTGCCGATCGGGACGGTGCCGATCTACCAGGCCCTGGAGAAGGTCGGTGGGGACCCGGTCAAGCTGAGCTGGGAGGTCTTCCGGGAGACGGTGGTCGAGCAGGCCGAGCAGGGCGTGGCCTACATGACCGTGCACGCCGGGGTGCTGCTGCCGTACGTGCCGCTGGCCGTGGACCGGGTGACCGGGATCGTCTCCCGGGGCGGCTCGATCATGGCCGCCTGGTGCCTGGCGCACCACGAGGAGAACTTCCTGTACACCAACTTCGCCGAGCTGTGCGCGTTGCTCGCCAGGTACGACGTGACGTTCTCGCTCGGCGACGGGCTGCGACCGGGGTCCATCGCGGACGCCAACGACGAGGCCCAGTTCGCCGAGCTGCGCACCCTCGGCGAGCTGACGAAGGTGGCCTGGGAGCACGACGTCCAGGTGATGATCGAGGGCCCCGGGCACGTGCCGATGCACAAGATCAAGGAGAACGTGGACCTCCAGCAGGAGTGGTGCCACGAGGCCCCGTTCTACACCCTCGGCCCGCTGACCACGGACATCGCGCCCGCGTACGACCACATCACCTCGGCGATCGGCGCGGCGATGATCGGCATGTACGGCACCGCCATGCTCTGCTACGTGACCCCGAAGGAGCACCTCGGGCTGCCGGACCGGGACGACGTGAAGGCGGGCGTGATCGCGTACAAGATCGCGGCGCACGCGGCGGACCTGGCCAAGGGTCATCCCGGGGTGCAGGCCTGGGACGACGCGCTGTCGAAGGCGCGGTTCGAGTTCCGCTGGTCCGATCAGTTCAACCTCTCGCTGGACCCGGAGACCGCGCGGTCGTACCACGACGCGACGCTGCCGGCCGAGCCGGCGAAGACCGCGCACTTCTGCTCGATGTGCGGCCCGAAGTTCTGCTCAATGAAGATCACCCAGGAGCTGAAGGAGTACGCGGCGCGCGGCATGAGGGACAAGTCCGAGCAGTTCGTCTCCTCCGGCGGCCGGGTCTACCTGCCGCTGGCCTGACCCGCCCGCCCGGGAGGACGTCGGGTCGAGGCGGCTGGGCGGTCCGGCGGCGTGCCGGGGCCGGTGGGCGAGCCCCGGGTCGGCGGCGTGCCGGGACCTGTGGCGAGACCCGGCACGCCGGCCGTCCGTCGTCGGCCCTCGCCGTCAGTCCCGGTGGTGGCGGCCGGAGGAACGCAGCGACCGCTGGCTGCCCTCCGGCCCGCCGGCCGGGTCCGGCACGGGGCGGGCCAGGCCGGTGACCCAGTCGACGTATTCCTCGTCCTGCGCCGGCAGCGGCTGTGCTTCCCGGCGGTCGTCCCGCTCGGTCGTGGGCGCCGCTTCGCCGGCGGTCCGGGCCCGGTTGCGCCGGAACAGGGCACGCCGGAGGCGGGACCGGGTGGTAGCCGGGTCCTCGGGCGCGTCACCAGCCGCCGTGCTCGCGCTCCCCGGTCCGCCGCTGCCCGGTCCGCCGCTGGCCGGCCCGCTGCTGGCCGGCCCGCTGCTGGCCGGCCCGCCACTGCCCGGCCCGCTGCTGGCCGGCCCGGCGTCGACCGACCCGGACTCGTCCGGTCCGGGGCCGGTCCGGCCGCTGTCGACTGGTCCGGGGTGGGCGGTCTGTCCGCTGCGGTCCCGGCCACCGCCGCCGTCTCGGCCCAGCTCGCTCGGTCCGGGCTCGGCCGGCCGGGGGTCCGGGGGCTGCGGCCCGGCCCCGCCATGGCCGCCGGTCGCCGTGGGACCCGCCCGCCGGACGGCGTTGCCGAACGCGTCCCAGCTCGTCACCTGCCCCAGGTCGGGAAGGGGCCGCCGGGGCCGGGGGCGCGGGTCGGGGTCGACGGGGTCCGGCCGGCTCTCCGGCGCGGCCGGGGGCGACGGGTCGCGCGGGCCGTCGTTCGTTCTGGTCGGCTCCGGCGGGGCGGGCTGCACCACGTCGTCGAACGAGGGCGCCTCGAAGAACGCGGGCTCGGCTCGCCGCCGGACCGGGGTGGCCGCCGGAGCGGCGGTTCCGGAGCGGTCCGGGGCACCGGCCGCGACCTCATCCGTCCCCGGAGCACTCCCGGAGCCGGCCGGACCCGTCGGGTCGGCGGTGGTTGCCGTGTCCAGCGGGCGCCCGGGTCGGGTTTCGCCCGTCGCGTCGGCGGTGACGCCCGTGCCGGGGCGGCTCGTGCCTGCAGCGTCGGCGGCGCTCCGATCCGTCACGGCGGCCGGTTCGGTGTCGGCCGGGCGGAGAATGTCGGTCGGGCCGAGGGTGTCGGTCGGGCCGAGGGTGTCGGTCGGGCCGAGGGTGTCGGTCGGGCCGAGGGTGTCGGTCGGGCCGAGATTGTCGGCCGGCGGGGGCGTCTCGGCGGCCGGCGCTCCCGGCCCGGTGCCGACCCTCGGTCTGCGGACCCGCTTCGGCCGGGGCGCCGGGGCGGCCGGAACTCCCGCGTCCTCGTCGCCGGTGCGGGCGGTGTCGGTGGCGGGAGACGCGTCAGCGGCGCGGGTGTCAGCGGGGCGGACATCGGCGGGGCGGACATCGGCGGGGCGGGGGTCGGCGACGGGGGAGACGCCGGTGGGGTGGGAGTCGTGGGCGATGGGGGGCGCGGCGTCGGCGGGGAAGGCGGCGTCGGCGGTGGCGTGCGGGTCGGCGGGGCGGGGCGGGGCGGCCTGCGTGGCAGGCGTCGCGCGGGCGGCCCCGGCGGCCATCGGCCACTCCCAGTGCGCCGGGGTGCTCCCGGCCGGCATGCCCGTCGCGGCACGGTCCCGGGTGCCGCCGGAGCGGTCTTCCGGCAGCGGGTCGCCGACGGTCACGGGGACCCGACGGGCCGCTGCGGCGTCCGAGGCGGGCGGGTCGACGGGGTCGGCGTCGCCCGCGTCGCTGCCAGCGGGCACGGCCGGGCCGGTCGGCAGCGGCCGGAGGATGTCCGTGGGCTCGATCGCCGGGTCGCCGGCGGCCTCGTCCGGCGCCGCGGGCTGGTCGGCGGCGCGGCCGGGGGTGCCGAGCGGCCAGCGGGCCAGGGCGGCGGCGGCGGAGCCGAGCACGCCGGTGGCGACCGCGATCAGGGCCCCGTGGTAGGGGGCGAGCTGGTACCGGTCGACGGAACTCCCCGGGCCGGCGGCCAGGTAGGCGAAGGCGACCAGCACCGGGCCCGCCGCGCCGGACGCGCCGCCGATCAGCGGTGGGTGGCCCCGCCAGCGGGCCAGCGCGCCCGAGGCCGCGCCGCCGAGCAGGGCCACCAGCGGCAGCACCAGCATGGCCAGCCGCTGGGCCACGGCGGAGCCGAGCCAGCCCGGCTCGAACACCCCCAGCCGTACGGTCGGCATCGGGCCGGTGCCGACCAGGGCCGGCAGGGACGAGACCAGGGCGACCAGCCACACCGCGCCGGCCACCATCGCCAGGTTCCAGCCCAGCGGCGGGCGGAGCAGCACGGCGAGCGCCGCCCCCGCGCCGACCACCGCGCCGAGGACGGCGCAGATGCCGACGGCCCAGACCGGGTCGACACCGGTCAGCTCGGTGGCGCGGGCCGGCTGCATGCACAGCGGGGTGACGACGGTCGCGCCCAGCGCCGCCGCGCCGGCCACCCCGAGCTGACCCGTCGTGGTGGCCACGACGGGTTCGGCGCGGGCGAGGCGCTCGGTCGCCACGGCCCCGACGACGGCGGCGACCGCCGCGAACCAGCTCACCCAGACCAACTGGGCCGGCCACCGGTTGACGGTGGCGTCGGTGAACTCGCCGGCGAGCCGGACGATGCCGAACCCGTACGCGACGCCGAGCTGGCCGGCCCCGGCCAGCACGCTCACCCCGAGCGCGGTGAGCAGCAGCTTGCCCCACGTCCGAAAGGCCATGTCGCGCACGTTACGGCCCGGTGCCCCCGATCGCCACCTTGGCGCAGCGCGGCGCGGCGACGCGCCCGGCCTGCGGCTACTTCAGCTCGGCCAGCCGGGCCAGGTACGTCGTGTCTCCGACAGTGGCAGGCAGGTGGACGACCCCGGGGGGGAGCGGTGGACCGTCCCACCGGCCGGCTCGTCGGCGTCGGCCGCCGGCCACCCGGCCCGGTCCCGCCGGTCACGTCGGTCGTCGATCCGCCCCGAGTTGCGGGAGCACCTCGGCGGCGATGAGCTCCAGGTGGTCCAGGTCGGCCAGGTCGATCAGGCGCAGGTGCACCCGGGCGGTCCCGATCGCGGCGAACTCGCCGATCCGGTCGACGAGCTGGGCGGGGGAGCCGATCACCGGGTCCTCCGGCGGCAGGGCGCTCCTGGCGTGTAGCGGTGCGGCCCGGTGCCGCACCTCGGCGTCGGTGCGCCCGACGGCCACCACGAGCCCGGCGGAGAGCACCAGCGGCGCCCGCCCCGAGCCGGTACGGCCGTGGCGGTCGCACGCCTCGACCACCCGGTCGTACGCGGCGGCCGTCTCGGCGACGCTCTTGAACGGCATGTTGAACTCGTCGGCGTACCGGGCGGCCAGTTCCGGGGTGCGCTTGGGGCCGCGCCCGCCGATGATCACCGGGGGGCCGGGCTGCTGCACCGGCTTGGGCAGGGCGGGCGCGTCGACCAGCCGGTAGTGGTCGCCGAAGAAGCTGTACGTCCCGCCGACCGGGGTGCGCCACAGGCCGGTGATCACTTCGAGCTGTTCGTCGAGCCGGTCGAAGCGCTCCCCGACGGCGGGGAACGGGATGCCGTACGAGGTGTGCTCCCGCTCGTACCAGCCGGCGCCGATGCCCAGCTCCACCCGGCCGCCGCTCATCTGGTCGACCTGGGCGACCATCACCGCGAGCGGCCCGGGCAGCCGGAAGGTGGCCGAGGTGACCAGGGTGCCGAGCCGGATCCGGGAGGTCTCCCGGGCCAGCGCGGCGAGGGTGAGCCAGGCGTCGGTGGGGCCGGGCAGCCCGGGGTCGGCACCCAGCGCCTGGTAGTGGTCGGCCCGCAGGAAGCCCTCGAAGCCGCCCGCCTCCAGCGTCCGGGCGAAGCGGAGCTGGTCGTCGTAGCTGGCGCCCCGGTGCGGCTCGATGAAGACGGACACCCGCACGGTCAGCGTTCCTTCGCGCCGGCCTGTGCCGGGGTTTGCCGGTGGGTGCCGTGATCGAGCGGCACCGGGGCCGGCCCGGTCGGGGCGTCCCGTTCCATCAGCAGTTCGTGCAGCTCGGCGCTGACCCGGGCCACGTCGGCCAGGTGGGCGTTGCGGCCGAGGGTACGGGGGCGCGGGATGTCCACCTCGACCACCGAGCGGATCCGGCCGGGGCGGGGGCTCAGCACGACCACCCGGTCGGCGAGCAGCACCGCCTCGTCGATCGAGTGGGTGACGAAGACGATGGTGGCGCCGCTGGTCATGTGCACCCGCTGGAGCTCGCCGGAGAGCTCCTCGCGGGTGAGCGCGTCGAGGGCGGAGAACGGCTCGTCCATCAGCATCACCCGGGGGTCGCCGATGAGCGACCGGCACAGCGACACCCGCTGCTGCATGCCGCCGGACAGCTCGTGCGGCAGGCGCTTCTCGAACCCGGCCAGCCCGGCGAGTTCGAGCAGCTCCCGGGCGCGGTCGCGGTGCCTGGCCCGCTTCCAGCCGAAGATCTCCACCGGCAGCAGGACGTTGTCCAGCACCGAGCGCCAGGGCAGCAGGGCGGGCCGCTGGAACAGCATGGCGATGTCCCGGCGGGGACGGGTGATCGGCGTGCCGCCGACGGTGATCTGCCCGGCGGTGACCGGCAGCAGCCCGGCGACCATGCGCAGTAGAGTGGACTTGCCGCAGCCCGAGCGCCCGAGCACGGCGACGAACTCGCCCTCGGCCACGTCGAGGTCGATCCCCCGCAGCGCCTCGACCCGGCCGGAGCGGCCGTCGAAGGTACGAGACACCCCGGACAGTCGGATCATCGCCGGTGTCCTCCCTGAGTAAGCGATCAGGAGCGCAGCCAGGGTAGCCCGCCGCCGGGCGTCTCGGGGGGGCCGGGGTGGACGACAGTTCGTTTCCGTTCCGCAACCGACACTCCTGGCTACACCGGCAGGTCCCTTGCGTAGTCTGTGCCGGCGAGAAGTCCCCTCACGACGGTGGCGTCGGCTCCCCCCTCTGTCGACGCCGTCGCTCTCGACGACCCGTCCAGAGGCGCATCGTCCCTGGTCGGAAAGGACATGGTGCACAGATGAACAGGCTGACCCGCACGGTCGCCGCGGCCGCTCTGGCCACTGCCCTCACCCTGGTGTCCGCGTGTAGCGGCGGCTCGGACTCGTCCGGCGCCAAGGGTGGCGACGGCAAGGGGCTGGAGAAAGTGACCTACCTCACTTCTTTCGGCAACTTCGGCCGTGACTCCTACGCCTGGGTGGCGAAGGAGAAGGGCTTCTTCAAGGAAGCCGGCTTCGACGTCGAGATCAAGCCCGGCCAGGGTACCGGCAACGTGATCACGACGATCGTCGGCGGCCAGGCCGACTTCGGCCCCATCGACCTCACCGGCGGTCTGCTCCAGCTCGGCAACGGCCAGGCCAAGGACTTCATCGCCGTGGCCGCCATCCAGCAGCGCACGATGGCGGGCATCGCGACCGTCGAGGGCAAGAACATCGCCTCTCCGAAGGACCTGGAGGGCAAGAAGCTCGCCGACACCCCCGGCTCCGTGGTCCGCAACCTCTTCCCGACGTACGCCCGGCTGGCCGGTGTGGACGCCAGCAAGGTGACCTGGGTCAACGGCGAGGCGCAGACCCTGATGGGCACGCTCGCCAACGGCCAGGTCGACGGCATCGGCCAGTTCGTCGTCGGTCAGCCGACCATCGAGTCGGTGACCAAGAAGAAGGCCGTCATGCTGCCCTACAGCAACGTGATGCAGGACCTCTACGGCAACGTGCTGATCACCTCCACCAAGATCGCCAAGGAAAAGCCGGAGATGGTCAAGCGGTTCACCGCCGCCCTGATGAAGGGCCTGGAGCACGCGCTGACCAACCCGCAGGAGGCGGCCGACATCCTGAAGAAGAACGTCGACGCCAGCAACCCGGCCGCCGCCGCCGCGGAGCTCCAGCTCATGGCCGGGTACGTCCGGTCCAGCAACTCGGGCACCCAGATCGGCACGCTGGACAGCGGGCGGGTCGCCAAGAGCATCGCGATCCTCCAGGGCGCGGGCTCGCTCAAGCAGAACCTCACCCCCGACCAGATCATCGACTTCGACCTCGCGCCGAAGGCCTGACCAGTCCGACCGTCCTCGGGGGTACGCCCCGCCGGCCTCCGGCGGGGCGTACCCCCGTTCCATCCCCCGGCCACCGCGCCGGTGGAAGAGGAGGAGAAGATGACCGACCTCCGGTCACCGGAGCCGGCGGTCGCGCCCCGGCCCGTCGCTTCCGCCCCCACACCCGCACCCGGTCGACCCGGTCTCAACGCCGGCGTGCGGTTCGGACTCAACGGCGCTCTGCTGCCCGCCTCGGGCCTGCTGATCGCGTTCGCGGTGTGGTGGGTCACCGCCCGGCTGGAGCTGGTCCACCCCGCCGCGCTGCCCACCCCCGGCTCGGTGCTGTCGGCGTTCACCGACAAGCCCGACAAGATGCTCCAACACACCGGCAGCACCCTGCTGGAGATCCTGATCGGCTTCGCGCTCTCCGCCGTGGCCGGGGTCCTGCTGGGGCTCTCGCTGGCCGCCTCGCGGACGGTGGAGCGGATGTTCACCCCGTTGCTCGTCGCGGTCAACGCGGTCCCGAAGATCACCCTCGGGCCGCTGCTGGTGGTGGCGCTCGGCTGGGGTCAGAAGCCGATCCTGACCATGGTCTTCCTGCTGTGCTTCTTCCCGATCGTGCTGTCCACCGCGACCGGCCTGACCACCACCCCGGCGGACCTCGCCGAGCTGGTCCGCTCCTGGAACGCGTCCTGGTGGCAGGCGTTCCGCAAGGTGCGGTTCCCGGCCGCGCTGCCGCAGATCTTCGTCGGCCTGAAGGTGGCCATGCCGCTGGCCGCGATCGGCGCGGTGATCGGCGAGTTCCAGGCCGGGGAGAGTGGGCTCGGGTACGTCGTCACCCAGTACGCCGGCATCGGCGACACCGCCACCGCGTGGGCGGCCATCATGCTGGTGGCGCTGGTCAGCATCCTGCTCTACTCGGCGCTCGTCTTCCTGGAGCGACTGGCCCTGCCGTGGGTCCGGGAGACCACCTCGACCAGGTGAGCCCGGTCGGTCGGCCGGTTCGCCCGGTCGGCCGACCGGATGTCCGCCGTGACCGGCGCGGTCCCGCGCCGGTCACGGCGGACCCTCGTCAGCCGGCGAGCCGCCAGCGGCCACCCCGGGCGACCAGGGTGGTGAGGGCCTGCGGCATCAGCCCGGAGTGGTTGTCCGGGGTCATCCGGATCGGGCCCGACAGGCCGTCCAACTGGGACGTCTCAAGCACGTCGCGCAGGCCGTCCCGGCCGGGCTCGCCGGGCTGGCCGCCGGCCCGCAGCTCGGCGTCGGCGATGAGCTGCACCGCGTCCGCGGCGAACGACGAGAAGCCGTTGTAGCCGCCGAACCGTGCCGTGTAGTCCTGGAACCACTGGAGGCGGGCCGCCTTGGCGGGGGTGGTGGCGATGACGTCGTCGATCACCATGGTCTGGGTGAAGATCAGGGTGGCCCGTTCGGTCGACCGGGTCGACGCGCCGAGGAAGAGGTCTCCGGCCGCCGCCGCGTCGAAGAACAGCGAGCCCTTGAACTTGGCCTGCTGGGCGGCGCTGGCGGCGAGCATCGCCTGCTCCGGCGGGGTCCACACGATCAGTGCCTGCGGATCGCGCTCGGCCAGCGTGCGGACCGGCTGGCCGACCTCGGTCTCGGTGGCCTTGATCCCCTGGTCGCTGACCAGCCGGATGTCGGCCTTGACGAGCTCGCTGCGCAGGGCGGCGAGCCCCTCCCGGCCGTAGCTGTCCTCGCTGTTGAGCACCGCGACCTTGCGGATGCCGCGGCGGCGCAGCTCACCGGTGAGGGCGGCGGCGCTGTCCACCGCGTTCGGGGCCAGCTTGAACACGTACCGGCGGTCGGCCACCGGGCTGGCGACGGCGCTGGTCGGGGCGAGCGCGACGGTCGGGAGCTTCTTCTCGTTGATCGTGCGGACGGCGCCGACGGCGCATTCGTTGCAGCCGCCCATGATGAGCGCGCTGACCTGCGAGTCGTTGCTGAAGTCGTTCACGTTGCGCAGCGACTCGCTCGCGTCCGAGCGGTTGTCCTTCACCTTGAGTTCGATCTTCCGGGCGCCCAGGGCGCCCGAGGCGTTCAGCTGGTCTCTCTTCAGTTCCAGAGCGCGCTGGTACGCCTTGCCGGCCGGAGCCGCCGAGCCGGACAGCTCCAGGTCCACGGCGATCACGATGGGGCTCGTGTCCTGCTCCGCCGCGCCGAACTGGCAGCCGGTGAGGGTGGTGGCCAGGACGGCCGAGGCGAGCGCCGTGATGGTCACGGAGCGGATGGGGATCAACTCAGTCCTCCAGGTGCGGCGCGGGCGGCTGCCCGGTCACCGCCGCTTGTTCCGTCCTCAGTGGAGAAACGGGATTGGTCTGCCGTACGGTGTGCGCGAAGCCTGCAAAACCTTGCCAATGCCGGGCCCTGTGGTCAAGCGCGGATGCGCCGAAGCGTTTCGGGACGCCCGTCCCACATGCTGGGGTAACCCAATCTTTGCAAACGCTTACTTTGCATAAGCACGTGACCACCCTGGAGTTACATGCCCTGATCAGGGGCTTGAGAAAATGAAGGTATTAGTTGACCGGATCACGCGATGAGTGCCGTGCGACCGTTTCCTACCTCACCGCGGCTTCCCAAACACCATCATCTCTGATGCAATCGCGGCCGTGCCGCGCGCGGCGCTGTCCGCTGCACCGGCCACGGGTCGGCGGTTCAGGCGTGGAAGAAACGACGGAGGCGATGTCGTGAGCACCGGACCTACGACCCTGCCCGAGAGCGGCGAGTCGGACGAGCGGAGTCGGCGCCGTCGGCTGCCGCGCCTACGCGACGCCCGGATCCGTTCGAAGCTGGCGCTGATCCTGGTGGTGCCGGTCGCGGCGGTGATCGCGCTCGCCACCGTCCGGCTGATCTCGACCGGTGAGGGCGCGCTTGAGGCGACCCGGCTCCGGTCGCTGACCGAGTTGTCGATCGACGTCTCCGCACTCACCCAGGACCTGCACAAGGAGCGGATGGCCGCGGCCAGCTACCTGGCCTCGCCGGGGCAGCGGGCCGACGCCTTCAACCTGCGGGTGCGCAGCACGGACGCCCGGATCGCGGAGTACAACGCCGAGCGCGGGCGGGTCGGCGACGTCCCGGCCGCCGTGCGGGACCGGCTCAAGGTCATCGGGGACCACCTGGCGACGCTGAACAGCACCCGGCAGGAGGTCCTGGACCGCCAGCAGATGGCGGTGGCCGAGGCCGCGCTGCGCTACGGGGTCATCCTCACCGACCTGGTCTCCTACGGTGACACGCTGGCTCAGCTTCCCGGCCAGGAGAGCCTGGCGGACACCCGCCGGGCGGTGGCCGCGTTCGCCCACGCCAAGGCGGCGGTCGCCGAGGAGGAGGCGGTGGCCTTCACCGCGCTCTCCGCCGGCCGGCTCGACGAGGAACAGTTCTCCTCGTTCGTCGCCACCCTGACCAGCCAGCAGGAGGCGCTCGTCTCCTTCTCGCTGGCCGCCGACCCCGTCCAGCGGGCCCTCGTCGACAGCACGGTCTCCGGCGACGCGGTGACCCTCGCCGACCGGGTGGCCGCCGACCTGAACCGGTCGGTCGGGCAGGCCCCGCTGGTCTCCGCCGCCGACGCCACCGCCTCCATCGGCGCGGTCAACGACCTGATGCGGTGGGCCGAGATCCGGCTCCAGGACCGCCTGCTCGCCCAGACCGAGGAGGCCCGGTCCAACGTCATCCAGCAGGCGATCATCGAGTCGGCGCTGGTGCTGCTGACCCTGATCGTCGCCGTCACGCTGGCCGTGGTGCTGGCCCGGTCGCTCAACCACTCGCTGCGCCGGCTGCGTGAGGGCGCCCTGTCGGTGGCCAACCGCGACCTGCCGGACGCGGTGAGCCGGCTGCAGAACATCGGCAGCGTCGGCGACGGTGGCGTGGAGGAGATCGTCCGGCAGGTCCGCGACCCGATCAAGCTCACCAACCGTGACGAGGTCGGCCAGGTCGCGCTGGCGTTCAACGTCGTCCACCGGGAGGCGGTCCGGGTCGCCGCCGAGCAGGCCGCGCTGCGGACCAGCGTCTCGGCGATGTTCCTCAACCTGGCCCGGCGCAGTCAGACCCTGGTCGACCGGATGATCGGCGAGCTGGACGCGATCGAGCGCGGCGAGGAGGACCCGAAGCGCCTCGCCCAGCTCTTCGAGCTCGACCACCTGGCCACCCGGATGCGCCGCAACGACGAGAACCTGCTGGTGCTCGCCGGTGCGGACTCGGCGGTGCCGCGCCGCGACGACGCCCTGCTGATCGACGTCCTGCGGGCCTCCCAGTCCGAGGTCGAGCAGTACAACCGCATCGAGTTCGGCACCGTCGACACCGACATCTCGGTGGCCGCGCACGCCGTCAACGACGTCGTCCGGCTGGTCGCCGAGCTGCTCGACAACGCGACCCGCTTCTCGCCGCCGAACACCGTGGTGGTCGCCGACGGCCGACGGATCCGCGACTACGTGCTGATCCAGGTCGAGGACCGGGGCCTCGGGCTCACCGACGAGCAGCTCGACTCGCTCAACCGCCGGCTCTCCGCCCCGTCGACCGTGGACGTCGCCGCGTTCCGGCTGATGGGTCTGGCCGTGGTGAGCCGCCTCGCGTCCCGCTACGGCATCCGGGTGGAGTTGCGGCGCAACGTCGAGGGCGGCACCGTCGCCCAGGTGACGCTGCCCAGCTCGACCGTGGTGCTGCCGTCGCTGCGCGGTCGCGAGCAGGCCCCGGCGCCGTTGACCCCGCCGCGCCAGCCCGCCGCGGTGGAGCAGACGCCGCTCACCCCGATGGGCCTCGACTCGCCGCTCGCCGGTGCCGGCCGCACCGCCACGCTGACCGACCAGTGGCGTACCTCCGCCCCGACGCCGGCCCGTTGGCAGGTACCCGGCGACTCCCGGGAGGCCGCGCCGGCCACGCCGTTCGGCACGCCGGCCGTCGCCCAGCCGGCGATTCCAGCCGCCGCGCCGGCCCCCCTGGGCCAGCCGCCCGCCCCGGCCCAGCCGGCGTTCACGCCCGGTGACGGGTTCTCGGTGGGCAGCCCGACCGTGGCGTTCCCGACGATCGACCCGCTGCCCCGGCGGACACCCGCCGGGGAGGCCGCCCCCAGCGCCTCGGTGACACCCGCCGCGCCGGTGCTGCCCGGCGGCCCGGTCGCCGGAATGACACCGAACGCTCCCGCCGTGCCGGCCGCCCCGGCCGCCCCGGTGGTCGCCCGTCCGGCCCAGCCGGCCGAGGCACCGATCTTCCGGGAGATGGAGGCGGTCTGGTTCCGGTCGCACGGTGACGACGTGACCGCGATCTTCCAGCGGCCCAATTTCGACGACGAGCCGGCCCCGGCCAAGGTGCCCGCCGCCCCCCGGCCACCGCTGCCCACCCGTACCCCGGGGGCCACCCCCGCGGACGGTACGACCGCGGCGACCCCGCCGCCGGCGTACACCCCGCCGGTGGCCCCGCCCCCGGAGCCGACGCCGGCCGCGACCGGGCCGACCGGGCCGGCGGCAGCCACCGGGCCGTCGGCGATCGACCCCGAAGCCTGGCGGACGGCCGCCGACGAGGGCTGGTCGCGGGCCAGCCGGGCGGCGGAACCGACCGCGTCCGGTACCACCCGCTCCGGCCTGCCGAAGCGGGTCCCGCAGGCGCAGCTCGTCCCCGGCGGGATCGAGCAGAAGAGCGGTCGGGACCGCAGCCGGCGCACCCCCGACGAAGTACGCGGTCTGCTGTCGGCCTACCACCGCGGCGTGCAGCGCGGACGGACGGCCGGCGTGGACCAGAACAGCACCTCGACCAAGGAGACGAGCCGATGAACAGGCCAGCGGCCATGCAGGACATGGGTTGGCTGCTCACCAACTTCGCCGACAGCGTGGCAGGCATCGCCCACGTGGTGGCGGTGTCCGCGGACGGGCTGCTGCTCGCCTCGTCGCGGGACCTCCCCGCGGACCGGGCCGACCAGCTCGCGGCGATCACCTCCGGCGTGGTGAGCCTGACCGAGGGCGCGGCCCGCATGTTCAGCGCCGGCGGGGTGCTCCAGACAGTCATCGAGATGGACAGCGGCTACCTGTTCCTCATGTCGATCAGCGACGGCTCGTCGATGGCGGTGCTGGCCGCCCGTAGCTGCGACGTCGGGCAGGTCGGGTACGAGATGGCGCTGCTGGTCGAGCGGGTGGGCGCCGCGCTGGTGCCGCTGCGCCGGGACGCGGTGCGCTCCTAGCGCACGGACGGACTGATCGGGTGCCGAGGGACGGCACCCTCCAGAGGAGGTGATCGCGGATGGACCAACGACGGGAGGACCCGCGCGGCGCGTTGGTGCGTCCGTACGCGGTCACCCGTGGCCGTACCGAGCCGCGCCAGGACATCGCGCTGGAGGCGGTGCTGACGGCCAGCCCCACGGCGGTCGCCGAGTCCCGGTTCGCCGGCCACGACAAGCACCGGATCGCCACGATCTGCGAGGGCCGACCCCAGTCGCTGGCCGAGGTCGCCGCGTACACCCGGATGCCGCTGGGCGTCGCCCGGGTGATCATCGCCGACATGGTGGCCGAGGGCCTGCTGACGCTACACACTGCCGCTCCGCCCGAAGGGTACGAGGAGCGGATGGAAATCCTTGGAAGGGTGCTAAGTGGACTTCGCAGGCTATGACCCCGCCGGGGCACGCCGCAACCGCGGGATCACCTCCGCGAAGATCGTGGTTGCGGGCGGCTTCGGCGTGGGCAAGACGACCCTGGTCGGCGCGGTCTCGGAGATCACTCCGCTGACCACCGAGGCGGTGATGACCGCGGCCGGCGTCGGGATCGACGACCCGTCGAAGGTGCCAGGAAAGCAGACCACCACGGTCGCCATGGACTTCGGCCGCATCACCATGGCCGAGGACCTGATCCTCTATCTCTTCGGCACGCCCGGCCAGACCCGGTTCTGGTTCATGTGGGACGAGATCATCAAAGGCGCGGTGGGCGCGGCGGTGCTGGTCGACACCCGCCGGATCACCGACGCGTTCGCCCCGCTGGACTACTTCGAGAACCGTCGCCTGCCGTACGTGGTGGCGTTGAACCGGTTCGACAACGCGCCCCAGTACGAGCTGGAGGAGGTCCGCGAGGCCCTCGCCATCTCGCCCCAGGTGCCGCTGATCATGACCGACGCCCGGCACCGGGATTCGGTGAAGCAGGTGCTGGTCACGGTCGTCGAGCACGCGATGTTGCGCCTCCAGGCCGAGCACGGCCGCGGCTACCCGACCCCGGTCGGCTGACCGACTGAAGCGCGCCGGCGGTGGCCCGAGTCGTCAGGACCACCGCCGCGCCGCGCTGTCCGCCCCCGGGTGCTAATAAACGGAATTGGTGGGGTCTTCGGGGCGGCAGCGTCCGCAGCAGGGCGGTACGGGAGAGCACCCGCCCCGGTGACGTGGCCAGCGCCCGCAGCACCGCCATCGGTGCGGGGGCCAGCGGGCGCAGTTCCCCGTCGATCACGGCCGCGTGCCCACGCAGGGTCAGCAGGTGCCCGGCCGCTTGATGGTGACCGTGCGCCGGGGCAGCTCGTCCACGAGGGTTCTGCCATGCGGCGGGGTTTTGGGTGGTTCGGCGGTGGGCGGCAAGTGGGATGACCGGTGGTCGTACCGAAAGTAGGCTGAGCGGCATGACTGCCAAGGTGACACTGTCGTTCTCCGACGAGACGATCGAGGAGGCGCGCCGGTTCGCCAAGCGGGAGGGGCTGTCGCTCTCCGCCTGGATGGACCAGGCCGCCCGGGAGAAGGCGCTGCGCGAGGTCTTCACCGCGCACGCCGCCGCCGTCGGCCGCGCCGGGCTGGACCTGGAGACGGCCGCCCTGGCGGACGCCCGCGAGGTGGAGATGGTCGACGAGGCGCTGTTCGGCGGGCGGCCGCGTGCTGCGTAGGGGCGAGGTCTGGCGCATCGAGGGGGCCCGGGAACGGCTCGGGTTGGTGATCAGTTCCGACGTCTACAACTCCACCGACGTGCCGATCGTGATGGTGGCCGAGGTGGTCGAGACGGCGCTGCTGCGCGACTCTCCGCTGGCCGTCGCGATGGGCGGGTACGTGGTGATGCCCGACCGGCTCTCCTCGCCGATGAAGAAGTGGTTCACCGAGTGCGTGGACGTGGCCGACACCGACACGATGCTCCGGGTCGGGCGCGCGCTGCGCATCCTCCAGGAACTCTGACCGGAACTCCCACGCCGCGCGGTTCCCGGCCCCGGCCGACCTCCGACCCGCGCGGCCCCGGCCGACATCTCACCGGCGCGCCCGCCCGGTCGTGCGGTCGTCGTTGCGTGGGCGACTCGGACAGCCGAGGTCGACCTGCGACGCCGGCCGGGCCGGTGGAGGATGGCCCGCGCCGGAGTGTGACCGAGATCATGATGGCGACGCGGGGCAGGGCGGGGGTGACCCCCCGTTTTGACCTGCCGACCTGCCCCCGGGTATCGTTGCCTGCTGTTGTACGACATCCAGAGGCGTGCCGCATCAGGTACGCTTGGTCGTTCGTGCGCGCCTGGTCACCTCGGCGCGCGACCCCAGACCGACGACGAGACAAGGTAGACCTGTGCGTACGTACAGCCCGAAGCCGGGTGAGATCGAGCGTCAGTGGCACGTTATCGACGCCTCTGATGTCGTGCTGGGCCGCCTGGCCACCCACGCCGCCACGCTGTTGCGCGGCAAGCACAAGCCGACTTTCGCGCCGCACGTCGACACGGGCGACTTCGTCGTCGTCGTGAACGCGGGCAAGGTCGCGCTGACCGGCAACAAGCGCCAGACCAAGGTCGCCTACCGCCACTCGGGTTACCCGGGCGGCCTGAAGCAGGTCGGCTACGAGGAGCTGCTCAGCAAGCGTCCCGAGCGGGCCATCGAGCTGGCCGTGAAGGGGATGCTCCCGCACAACAAGCTCGGCCGTCAGCTGATCAAGAAGCTGAAGGTCTACGCCGGTGCCGAGCACCCGCACGGCGCGCAGCAGCCGGCGCCGTTCGAGATCAAGCAGATCGCGCAGTGAGCGCGGGCGAAGGAAGCAGCATGACCGACATCACCGAGACCGAGGTCGCCCCCGAGGCCACCGAGGCGCCGGCGCCCGTCGCCCGCGCGCCCCGTGGCGACCGGCCGATCCAGACCGTCGGCCGCCGCAAGGAGGCCATCGTCCGGGTACGCATCGTCCCGGGCAGCGGCAAGATCACCTGCAACGGCCGCGACCTTGAGGCCTACTTCCCGAGCAAGGTGCACCAGCAGCTCATCAAGGACCCGCTGGTCACCGCCGAGAAGCCCGAGGCGTTCGACGTCATCGCCAACCTGCGCGGCGGCGGCACCACCGGCCAGGCCGGTGCGCTGCGGCTCGCCATCGCCCGGGCGCTGATCGTCAGCGAGCCGGACGACCGCCCGGCCCTGAAGAAGGCCGGCTTCCTGACCCGCGACGCCCGGGTCAAGGAGAGCAAGAAGTACGGCCTCAAGAAGGCCCGTAAGGCTCCCCAGTACTCGAAGCGCTGACCACCAGCGGCACGTTGTACTTCTGACGGACGGCCGGGTCCGCCTCCCCCTCGACGGGGAGGTGGCCCGGCCGTTTCGCTTTCCTGTTGTGCACCATTTCCTCGGAGGTTGGCGGGTATGGGCCGGTTGTTCGGCACGGACGGCGTACGCGGGCGGGCGAACGCGGATCTCACTCCCGAGCTGGCGCTCGCGGTGGCGGTTGCCGCCGCCCACACGCTGGCCGAGACGGACCGGAGCCATCCGCCGCTCGCCGTGGTCGGCCGGGACACCCGGGCCAGCGGGGAGATGCTGGAGGCCGCCGTGGTGGCCGGGCTCACCAGTGCCGGCGCGAACGTGGTCCGGGTCGGCGTGCTGCCGACCCCGGCCGTGGCCTACCTCACCGCCGAGGCCAAGGCCGACCTGGGCGTGATGCTCTCCGCGTCGCACAACCCGATGCCGGACAACGGCATCAAGCTCTTCGCCGCCGGCGGGCACAAGCTCCCCGACGAGATCGAGATGAAGATCGAGGCGGCCGTCGAGGCGAACGCCACCACCGCCTGGGACCGGCCGACCGGCGCCGGGGTGGGGCGGGTGCACGACCTGCTCGACGGCGCCGACCACTACGTCCAGCACCTGATCGGCACCCTGCCGCACCGGCTCGACGGGCTCAAGGTCGTGGTCGACTGCGCCAACGGCGCGGCGGCCGATGTCGCGCCCGTGGCGTACCGGGAGGCGGGGGCCGAGGTCGTCGCCATCCACGCCGAGCCGGACGGCCTCAACATCAACGACGACTGCGGCTCCAACCACATCGACGGGCTGCGGGAGACCGTGGTCAAGCTCGGCGCGCACCTCGGGATCGCCCACGACGGCGACGCCGACCGGTGCGTCGCGGTCACCGCCGACGGCGACGAGGTCGACGGTGACCAGGTGATGGCGATCCTCGCCCTGGCCATGCGGGACGCCGGCACGCTCACCGACGACACCCTGGTCGCCACCGTGATGAGCAACCTCGGCCTGCGGCTGGCCATGTCCGCCCAGGGCATCCGGCTGGTCGAGACCAAGGTCGGCGACCGGTACGTGCTGGAGGAGCTGCGCGCCTCCGGGCTCGCCCTCGGCGGCGAGCAGAGCGGGCACATCGTCATGCCGGCGTACGCCACCACCGGCGACGGCGTGCTGACCGGGCTGCACCTGATGGCTCGGATGGCCGCCACGGGGAAGTCCCTCGCCGAGTTGGCCGCCGTGGTGACCAAGCTGCCGCAGGTGCTGATCAACGTGCCGGTCGGGGACCGCTCGGTGGGCGCCGCCGCGCCGGCCGTCCGGGCCGAGGTCGAGCGGGCCGAGGCGGAGCTGGGCGAGACCGGCCGGGTGCTGCTGCGCCCGTCGGGCACGGAACCCCTGGTCCGGGTCATGGTCGAGGCGGCCACCGAGCAGACCGCCCGCGAGGTCGCCGAGCGCATCGCCGGGCAGGTCCGCTCCGCCAGCCCCACCGCCTGACCCCGGCCCGGCTCCCTGGGGGACCGGTGCACCTCACAGGCGCAGGCGGGCGACCCGGTCGTAGGTGTCGGCCGGGTCCTCGCCGTCGGTGAGGTCCACGTCCTCGACGACCCGTCCGTCGCCGGGCCGGATCAACGCCCATCAACGCCCGGGCGAGGGCGGATTAGGGAACGGCCCCTCCGGAGGTCACCTTCCGCCAAGACTTCGCGCCCGGCCGGTGGGGCGTCAGGTCGCCGCCAGCCGGCGCAGGAATCGGCCACCCAGGTCGGCGACCTGGGTGGCGTCCAGGTCGAGGGCCGGGGCCGCCACGGTGACCTCGGCCATCGCCAGGCCCGGGACCTCGGTGTCCCGCCAGCCGCCGACGAACCAGGCCTTCTCCTCCTCGGCGAGGGCGAGGTTGGCCGCGTTGAGCCGATCCGCCGGGTGCGGCAGCCAGAGCCGGAACTGATGGGTGTGCGGAGGCGTCGGATACACCCGGGCGCCGGGCAACCCGGCCAGGGCGGTGGCCACCGCTGCCGCGTGTGCCACGTACCCGGGCAGGCGGGGGAGCTCCCGGTCCAGCCCGACCAGCGCGGCAGCCGCCGCCGGCCACTGCTGGAACAACGTGCCCCCGTAGCGGTGCCGCCAGTCCCGGGCGTACCGGACCAGCCGGGCGTCCCCGGCGAGGGCCGCGCCGGAGACGCCGCCGAGCGACTTGTAGAACGAGACGTACGTGCTGTCGGCGAGCCCGGCGACCGTGGCCAGCGGCTGCCCCAGGTGCGGGGTCGACTCCCACAGCCGGGCGCCGTCGAGGTGCACCCGGGCGCCGGCCTCCCGGGCCGCGCCGACCACCGCGACCAGCTCGTCCCAGGTGGGCAGTACGAAGCCCGCGTCGCGCAGCGGCAGCTCCAGCAGCAGGGTGCCGACCGGCTCGGCCAGTTCGGCCACCTCCTCGGCGGTCGGGTTGCCCGGCGCGGTCGTGGTGCGCACCGCGCGCAACCCGCCGAGCAGCGCGTACGCGTCCCGCTCGTGCAGCATCAGGTGGCCCAGCGGGTGCAGGCCGACCGTGGTCCGGCCGGTCAGCTCCGCGCCGTACCGGAGGGCGACCTGCTGGGCCATCGTGCCGGTGGGGAAGAAGGCGGCGGCCTGCGTGCCGAGCAGCTCGGCGACCCGTAGTTCCAGCGCCTCGACCGGGCCGCCCTCGCCGTAGACGTCCGGGAGCGAGTCCGGGGCGAGCGCGGCCCGGACGGCGTCGAGGTGCTCGGCCATCGAGACCGGCCGGACGCCGGAGAGCACCCGGTCGCAGCCGCGCAGGGCGGCCAGCCGGCGGACCCGCTCGGCGGGCCCGTCGTTCACCTGTCGGCTCCCAGCCGGCGCAGCCGGGCGACGGCCTCGGTGAGCACCTCCGGGCGCTTGCAGAAGGCGAACCGGACCAGCCGCCGGCCCGCCTCGGCATCGTCGTAGAACACCTGGGTCGGCACGGCGACCACCCCGCAGCGCTCCGGCAGCGACCGGCAGAACTCGATCCCGTCGCGCCCGCCGAGCCCGGTGACGTCGGCGGTGACGAAGTACGTTCCCTCCGGGGTGAGCACGTCGAAGCCGGCGTCGGTCAGCCCGGCGACGAGCTGGTCCCGGCGGGCCCGCATGCCGGCCGCGAAGTCGGCGAAGTACCCGTCCGGCAGGGCGAGGGCCACCGCCACCGCCGGCTGCAACGGCGCGGCGTTGACGAAGGTGAGGAACTGCTTGACCCGCAGCACCGCCGACACCAGCGGGGCGGGGCCGCTGACCCAGCCGACCTTCCAGCCGGTGCAGGAGAACGTCTTGCCGGCCGAGGAGACCCGCAGGGTGCGCTCCCGCATCCCGGGCAGGGTGGCCAGCGGCACGTGGGGCGCGGCGGCGTCGGCGAAGACCAGGTGCTCGTACACCTCGTCGGTCACCGCGTACGCGTCGTGCTCGCGGCACAGCTCGGCCACCAGGGCCAGCTCGCCCGGGGTGAAGACCTTGCCGGTCGGGTTGTGCGGCGAGTTCAGCAGCACCAGCCGGGTCCGCGGCCCGAACGCGGCGCGCAGGGCGTCCGGGTCGAAGGCGTACCGGCCGTCCGGGCCCGGGCGCAGGGTCACCGGCCGCCGCACCGCCCCGGCGAGGGCGATCGAGGCCGCGTACGAGTCGTAGTACGGCTCGAAGCAGATCACCTCGTCGCCCGGCTCGCAGAGGGCGAGGATGCTCGCGGCGATCGCCTCGGTGGCCCCGGCCGTGACCACGATCTCGCCGGCCGGGTCGTACTCCAGGCCCCAGAACCGGCGCTGGTGACCGGCGACGGCGGCACGCAGCGCGGGGACGCCCGGACCGGGCGGGTACTGGTTCTGCCCGCCCCGCAGTGCCTCGGCGGCGGCGGCGAGCATCTCCGGTGGACCGTCGGTGTCCGGGAAACCCTGGCCCAGGTTGACCGCGCCGGTGCGCACGGCCAGGGCGGACATCTCGGCGAAGATCGTCGTCCCGAAGGGGCGCATCCGGGCAACCAGCGGGTCGACATCGGGGGGCGTCGTCACCCGGGTCAGCCTACGGGCCGGGGTTCGGCCACGCCCACCTCAGCCGGTCGAGCAGGTGGTGCGCCAGACTGCCGTGGTCGTGTCGGTCGCCGGTGGGCCCGCCCCGGTGACCGACAGCCGGCAGGTGAGCGGTTCGTTCTCGCCGTAGGGCCGGGTGGCCTCCACCATGACCCGGCTCTGCCCGTTGGTCCTGATGGTGGTCCGCCAGGGCAGCTTCGCGCTGTCGACATGGATCAGGTCGCTGTCGGCGTCGAAGTACGCGACGTCGGCCCGGCCACCCCCGGTGACCTCGTAGACCACCGTCACCGGAGCCGGGCCGGCGGTCGGCCGGGTCACCGGCTTCTTCGACGGGTCGGCGGGGAAGGTGGGCGGGTCGACCGGCTCGGTTCCGTCCTCGTCGTACCAGGGGTCGACCGGCTCGGTCTCGTCCTTGTCGTACCAGGGGTCGCCTGCTGTCGTCCTGTCCTCCGCTGCGGCGGTGACGAGCCCGCCCAGGCCGGCGCAGCAGCACAGCCCGAGCACCAGGACGACCACCAGCCCGATCACGAGCGCGATCACCTTCGCGTCGCCGCCCGAGCGGGTGGGCGGCTGCCCCGGGTATGCGAACGGCGGCGGATAGCCGGCCGGGGGCCAACCGGCCTGCGTGGGGTTTCCCCCGGCGGGCCAGCCGGGCTGGGTGGGGCCGGGCTGGGTGGGGCCGGGCTGGGTGGGAGGCCAGCCCGCCGGGACGTACCCCGACCGGGGCTGCCCTCCGGGGAGAGATCCGCCCGCCGCCGACGCCTCCGCGGTGGCGGCGGGCGGGAGACCCGCATCGCTCGCCGCCGACGGGTCCCACGGCTCCGGTGCCGCCCACGGCTTCGGTGGGGCGAGCGGGCTGAGGGGCGCCCACGGTGCGGCACCCGGTGTCGAGGGTGCCGGGGCCGGGGGGAGGCCCGGGACGGACGAGGGTGGCTGGTCCGGCGCGGGCGTCGGAGGGCCGCCGGGGTCGGTGCCGGGGGACTGGCTCGGCTCGGGGGTCGACGACGCCTCGGACATCGGAGGGCTCCGGGGGAGGGGCGCGGACGTGGCCGCGGAGGGAACGGGTACGCCGGGGACCGTTACCGAGACCGGCTCCCCGCGAGGAGGCCCTCAATGTACGCGTCCGGTCCGCCCGGTGGGCCCCTGCTGGTGGGCGCCGTCCGGCCGGAACAGGGGGCCCAGAGGCGGGGCAGTTTCGTTCCCGAGACCGCCACGCCTCACCCGTTCGCTCAAATCCAGTGCTTGTTTACCCGGCTTCCGCGCACACAAGATGAGCGAAACTGGGTTAGGCTGCGGGTCATGTGTGGAATCGTGGGTTACGCCGGCGCGCGCCCGGCGCTCGGCATCGTGCTCGACGGCTTGCGCCGCCTGGAGTACCGCGGCTACGACTCGGCCGGCGTGGCCGTCGTGTGCGAGGACGAGCTGCTGACCGAGAAGAAGGCGGGCAAGCTGGCCAACCTGGAGAAGGTGCTGGCCGAGCACGCCGCCGTCGACCCCGAGGGCTGCGCCGCCAGCCCGATCGGCATCGGCGACGGCACCACCGGCATCGGCCACACCCGCTGGGCCACCCACGGCGGCCCCACCGACCGCAACGCCCACCCGCACCTCGCCCCCGACGGCCGGGTCGCCGTGATCCACAACGGCATCATCGAGAACTTCGCCAAGCTCCGCACCGAGTTGGAGGACGCCGGCGTCCAGTTCAGCAGCGACACCGACACCGAGTGCGCCGCCCACCTGCTCTCCGCCGCGCTGGCCGACCTGCGCGCCGCCGGGGAGCCGGACGGGCCGGGGCTGCTCGCCGCCGCGATGCGCGCGGTCTGCCAGCGCCTCGAAGGGGCGTTCACGCTGCTCGCCGTCGACGCCGCCGTGCCCGGCGCGGTGGTCGGCGCCCGGCGCAACTCCCCCCTGGTGGTGGGTCGGGGCGACGGGGAGAACTACCTCGCCAGCGACGTCGCCGCGTTCATCGAGCACACCCGCGACGCGATCGAGCTGGGCCAGGACCAGATCGTCCTGATCACCCCCGACGCCGTCGAGATCACCGACTTCGCCGGCCGACCGGCGACCGGCAAGGACTTCCACGTCGACTGGGACTCCTCGGCAGCCGAGAAGGGCGGCTACGACTGGTTCATGCTCAAGGAGATCGAGGAGCAGCCGCAGGCTGTCGCCGACACCCTGCTCGGCCGGCTCACCGAGAGCGGCGAGATCATGCTCGACGAGGTCCGCCTCAGCGACCAGGACCTGCGCGACGTGGACAAGATCTTCATCGTCGCCTGCGGGACCGCCTACCACTCCGGCCTGGTCGCCAAGTACGCCATCGAGCACTGGACCCGGATCCCCTGCGAGGTGGAGCTGGCCAGCGAGTTCCGCTACCGCGACCCGGTGCTCGACCGGTCCACCCTGATCGTGGTGATCTCGCAGTCCGGCGAGACCATGGACACCCTGATGGCGCTGCGGCACGCCAAGGAGCAGAAGGCCCGGGTGCTGGCCATCTGCAACACCAACGGCTCGACCATCCCGCGCGAGTCCGACGCCGTCCTCTACACCCACGGCGGGCCGGAGATCGCCGTCGCCTCCACCAAGGCGTTCCTCACCCAGCTCGTGGCCTGTTACCTGATCGGGCTGCACCTGGCCCAGGTGCGCGGGATCAAGTTCGCCGACGAGGTGGCCGCCGTGGTGGACCAACTCCACCAGATGCCCGCCAAGCTGCGCGAGCTGCTGGACCGGATCGAGCCGGTGCGCGAGCTGGCCCGGGAGATCCGGAGCGAGCCCACGGTGCTCTTCATCGGCCGGCACGTCGGCTACCCGGTGGCCCTGGAGGGCGCGCTCAAGCTCAAGGAGTTGGCGTACATGCACGCCGAGGGGTTCGCCGCCGGCGAGCTGAAGCACGGCCCGATCGCCCTGATCGACCAGGGCACCCCGGTGATCTGCATCGTGCCGTCGCCAGTCGGCCGGGGCATGCTGCACGACAAGGTCGTCTCCAACATCCAGGAGGTCCGCGCCCGGGGCGCCCGGACGATCGTGATCGCCGAGGAGGGCGACGAGGCCGTGGTCCGCTACGCGGACCACCTGATCCGCGTGCCGCGTACGCCGACGCTGCTCGCCCCGCTGATGACCACCGTGCCGTTGCAGGTGCTCGCGGCGGAGATCGCCGCCGCCCGGGGCCACGACGTCGACCAGCCCCGCAACCTGGCGAAGTCCGTCACCGTCGAGTAGCCGCCCGCCGGCACCGGCCCCCTCCGCCCGCCGCCGGCAGGGGGCCGCCGCGTCTCCCGGGGCACGCCGCGTCACCCGTCACCGGCCCAGGACGACGCGGGCCATGCCGTCCAGCGCCGGATTGCCGTGCTCCCAGTAGCCGGTGTGGCCGTACCGGCCGCTGGGAAAGGTCCGGCCGCCGAAGCCCGGGTCGGCCGGGTCGTGCCCGAACCACAACTCGTGGTCGTCCCGGGCGGTCAGCACCGCCGCCAGCGGGCTGAGCCCGCGCAGCACCCGGCGGGGCAGCTCGTCCGGGGCAGGGGCCAGCCGGATCGCGTCGTCCGGTGCGGTGCTCGCCCAGACCTCGCCCGAGGGCAGGCGCAGCCCGTCGGCCCGGTCCACACCCACCCCGGGGGAGCCCACGAACACCAGCGCGTCGGCCGCGAGACCGTGGTCCCGGGCGGCGCCGCCCACGACCAGCGAGCCGTAGCTGTGCCCGAGCACCGTCTGCCGGGCCGGCGGGCCGTCGTGGGTGGCCCGCAGCCCCTCCTGGAAGCGGTGCAGCGCCGGGCCGGCGTCCCGCGCCTGGTCGGGCAGGACGGCCTCGTGCAGGAAGTCCGGCGCGTCGTAGTCCAGCCAGAGCACCGCCGCCGTCGCCCCCGTCGGGTCCAGCGCCGTGCACCGGGCCTGCACCCGGCCCGCCCGGCCCAGTTCCCCGGTGGCGTCGGCGAGGCCGGCGGTCATCCCCGGGACGTACGTCAGCACCCGGTCGGCCCGGTCCGGGTCGCCCAGTGCCACGATCGCCCGGCCCTCGCCGCCCGGGTCGAGCCCCAGCAGGTACGCGCGGGGCTGCCCGCCGCCGGCCAGCCGGGCGGTCAGCGCGTCCAGGCCGGCCAGGGTCGCCCCCACCCGCGCCAGCCCGGCCGTCTCCACCGGCCCGAGCGGCCACCGGCCCAGCAACCGCCGCCGCTCGGCCAGCAGCACCTCCCGCCGCCGGTCGACCAGCAGCCGGTTCGCCTGGTCCCGCGCCGCCGCCGGCACCCCGTCGAGCCGGCCGACCAGGTCCGGCTCACGGGCCACCAGCCAGCGGCGCTGGGCCGGGGTGAGCCCGGCCCACCAGGACCGGACGGTCGACGGGTCGGCGCCGGGCGCCGGACGCCAGGGCGGGGGCGGGGCCACCCAGCCCGCCCGGGCCGCCGCGGTCAGTTCGTCGAGCCGGCCAGCCGCCTCCCGGTCGGCCCCGTCGGCCAGCGCGAGGGCGGCGGTCACGGCGGCGGCCACCCGCGCCACCGGCGGGGCGGGCGCCCCAGGCCGGGCCCCCGCCGGGTCCGCGCTCACCCGCCCCCGCCGGTCGATGCGCACCCCGCCGGCCTCGGCCAGGGCGACGGCCTCGGCCAGCCCGGCCCTGGCCCGGCTCAGCCGCCCGGCCAGCTCGGTGAGCACCTGGTCGGCCTCGATCACCGCCGGCGCGAGGGCGGCCAGGTCGGCCCGGAAGGCGGCGATCCGCCCGCTGGCCGCACCGGCGGCGGCTCCCGTCCATCCGGCGCGCAGCGCCCCGGCCGCACCGGCCAGCTCGGCCGACCGCCGGTCGACCAGCCCGGTCAGGCCCCGCCAGGCCGTCCCGGCAGCCGCCCAGCCGGCCGGGTCGGCCGCCCACAGCCGGGCGTAGCCGCCGATCCCGGCGGAGGCACCCGGCGTGCCGGCGTGCCTCTCCGACGCGCTCACCGGGGCAGGACCGTCAGCCGGCGGGCCGCCCGCTCGTCGGCCGCCTCGTAGCCCTCGGCGGCGGTGGACAACGCCTGTGCGGCGGCGGCCACCCGTGCGCCGAGCCCGCCGCACCACGCGTGCACCGCCGACTCCAGGGCGGCCAGGGCGGGCGCCGACCGCCATCCGGGCGCCGGCACCACCAGGCCGGGCACCCCGGCCAGCCCGTGCCCCAGCCGGTACGCGTCGGCGTCGAGCGTCCCGGCCACCTCCCGCAGCAGCTCGGGGCGGACGGTGAACGGCTCATCGCGCATCGGCGCACTCCTCCGGCTCGGTGCCGTCGACGGGCGACGGCGCAACGACGACCACCCCCGGTTCCGACGTCGACGGGCGACGGCCCCCGACGTTAGGTGGCCCCGGTGCCGGCCGGCACGCCCTGTGGACAACGGGTGTTGGGCGTACCCCCGGGTTGTCCACAGGCGTTGCCCACAGTCGAACCGGTGGCTAATCTGCGACCGCTTGCGCCGGTAGGGTGAGGCGGTGATCGTCGCTGTCGGCATCGACGTCGTCTTGGTCGAGCGGTTCGCCAAGGCGCTGGCGCGGACGCCGCTGCTCGCCGACCGGCTGTTCACCGAGGCCGAGCGCCACACCGCCGCCGGCAATCCGCGCTCATCCGAGTCGATGGCCGCCCGGTTCGCCGCCAAGGAGGCAGTGGCCAAGGCGCTCGGCGCGCCGGTTGGTTTGAGCTGGCACGACTGCGAGGTCGTGCCCGACCCGGACGGCCGGCCCCGGCTGACCGTGTCCGGCACCGTCGCGGCGGCGGCGGCCGAACGGGGGGTCAACCGCTGGCATCTGTCGTTGTCGCACGACGGGGGGATCGCGTCGGCGATGGTGGTCGCGGAACGGTGACCGACCGCCGGGCGCACCCGGCGGGGCGATCGACCGGGCCGAGGGTGGACCGCCCCGGACGGACGGCCCCGGACGGCGCAGGGCAGGGACGGGCCGGCACCGACGGCACAGGGCGCGGACGGGCCCGGCAGGGACGGCACAGGGTACCGACGGGACAGGCAAGGACGGACGGGACGGCATGAAACCGGTGTGGCGGGTCGCGGACGTACGGGCGGCGGAGGCCGGGCTGATGGCCACCCTCCCCGCCGGAACGCTGATGCAGCGGGCCGCCGCGGGGCTGGCCCGCCGCTGCGCGCTGCTGCTCGCCGACCGGGGCGGGGTGTACGGCGCCCGGGTGCTGCTGCTGGTCGGCAGCGGCGACAACGGCGGCGACGCCCTGTACGCCGGACAGCGGCTGGCCCGCCGGGGCGCCGCCGTCTCGGCCCTGCTGCTCGCCCCCGGCCGGGCGCACGCCGAGGGGCTGGCCGCGCTGCGCGCCGCCGGGGGCCGGCTGGTGGACCGCCCGCCCGCACAGGTGGACCTGGTGCTGGACGGGATCGTCGGGATCGGCGGCACCGGCGGGCTGCGCGAGGCGGCCGACCGGCTCGCCGCCGGGCTGCCCGGGCTGCGCGGCCGGGACGGCGTGCGGGCCGCCGTGGTCGCCGTGGACACCCCGAGCGGGGTCGCCGTCGACACCGGTCACGTGCCGCCGGCCGCGTCCGGCCGGCCGAACGCGGTCCGCGCCGACGTGACGGTGACGTTCGGCGCGTTGAAGCCGGCGCTGGTGGTCGGCCCGGCAGCGGCGCTGGCCGGCCAGGTCGAGCTGGTCGACATCGGGCTGGGGCCCTGGCTGCGCGGCACCCCCGCGCTGCGGGTCACCGAGTGGTCCGACGTCGGGCGGTGGTGGCCGGAGCTGGGCCCGGCCTCGGAGAAGTACACCCGGGGCGTGGTCGGCCTGGCGACCGGCTCGGCGGCGTACCCGGGGGCGGCGGTGCTCTCCGTCGGCGGCGCGCTCGCCGGGCCGACCGGCCTGGTCCGGTACGCCGGCAGCGCCCGCGCCGACGTGCTGCGCGAGCACCCCTCGGTGATCGCCAGCGGGCGGGTCGCCGACGCCGGCCGGGTGCAGGCGTGGGTCTGCGGCTCCGGCCTCGGCTCCGGCGAGGAGGCGGCGGCCGAGCTGCGCGCGGTGCTCGCCGCCCCGGTGCCGGTGGTGCTCGACGCCGACGCGCTGACCCTGCTGGTCGACGGGTCGATGGCGGACCGGCTGCGCAAGCGGGACGCCCCGATCGTGGTCACCCCGCACGACCGCGAGTTCGGCCGGCTCTGCGGCGAGGAGCCCGGGGCCGACCGGGCCGGGGCGGCACTGCGGCTGGCCGCCTGGATGAACGCGGTGGTCCTGCTCAAGGGGGACCGCACGATCGTCGCCACCCCCGACGGTCGGGCGTACGTCAACCCGACCGGCACCCCCGCGCTGGCCACCGGGGGCACGGGCGACGTGCTCGCCGGGCTGCTCGGCTCGCTGCTGGCCGCCGGGCTGGCCCCGGAGCGGGCGGCCGTCGCGGCGGCGTACCTGCACGGGCTGGCCGGCCGGGAGGCGGCCCGCGGCGGGCCGGTGACCGCGCCCGACGTGGCCGCCGCCCTCCGCCCGGTCGTCGCCCGGCTGCCCTGACCTCGGGCCGTCGCCGCGCCGTTCCGGGCGGCTCCGCCCCGGGTTGATCACCGCGGTCAGTAGGCTGGGGGCATGTGGCAGTCCGAGGTGCGGGTTGATCTTGACGCGATCCGGGAGAACGTGACGCGGCTGCGGGCCGGGACCAGCGCCGAGGTGATGGCGGTGGTCAAGGCCGACGGGTACGGCCACGGCATGGTCCCCTCGGCCCGCGCGGCGCTCGACGCCGGGGCCGACTGGCTCGGCGTCTGCACCCTGGACGAGGCGCTGACCCTGCGCCGGGCCGGACTCACCGCGCCCGTGCTGGCCTGGCTGCTCGCCCCGGGACTGCGGCTGCACGAGGGCGTCGCCGCCGGGGTGGACCTGGCCGCCGCGAGCCTGCCCCAGCTCGACGAGATGGTCGAGGCGAGCCGGCGGGCGGACCGCCCGGCCCGGCTGCACCTGAAGATCGACACCGGGCTGGCGCGCGGCGGGGCCACCGTGGCCGACTGGCCGGCGCTGCTGGAGGCCGCCGCGAAGGCCCAGGCCGACGGCCTGGTCGAGGTCGTCGGCGTGTGGAGCCACTTCGTGTACGCGGACCTGCCCGGCCACCCCACCATCGACCGCCAGCTCGCCGTCTTCCACGAGGGGCTGGACATGGTCGAGCGGGCCGGGTTGCGCCCGCGCTACCGGCACCTGGCCAACTCCGCCGCCACCCTGACCCGCTCCGACACCCACTTCGACCTGGTCCGGCCCGGGGTCGCGGTCTACGGGCTCTCCCCGGTGGCCGGCGAGCGGTTCGGGCTGCGCCCGGCGATGACCGCCCGGGCCCGGGTCATGCTCACCAAGCGGGTCCCGGCGGGCAGCGGCGTCTCGTACGGCCACACCTACCTCACCGAGAGCGACGCCAACCTGGCCGTGGTGCCGCTCGGCTACGCCGACGGGGTGCCCCGGCACGCCTCGAACGGCGGCCCGGTGCAGCTCGCCGGCAAGCGGCGGTCCGTCTCCGGCCGGGTCTGCATGGACCAGTTCGTGGTCGACTGCGGCGACGACCCGGTGGCCGCCGGTGACGTGGTGACCCTGTTCGGCCCCGGCACAGACGGCGAGCCGACCGCCGACGACTGGGCGGACGCGGCCGGCACCATCAACTACGAGATCGTCACCCGGTTCGGCGGGGTCCGGGTGCCCCGCGTCTACGACGGCGAGCGGCCGTGACCGCGGCGGCGGCGTGACCAGGTTCCGCGTCCCCCGGCCGCGCACCGCCGCGGGCCGGGTCGCCGGCGTGCTCGGGGCCGCGGTCGGCGTGGCCGCCGCCGGCCTCGCGGCGGGCGTGGTGAGCGAACGCGTCCTGGTCCGCCGGCTCAAGACCGATCCCGCCGACCCGTACGCCGACGAGGTCTTCGGCGCGCAGCGGTACGACGAGGCGTTCCGGCTGGAACTGGCCGACGGCACCGACATCCACGTCGAGGTGGTCGAGCCGACCCGCCCCGTCGCCGGGCATCCGACGGTGGTGCTGGTGCACGGCTTCTGCCTGGACATGGGCACCTTCCACTTCCAGCGCAAGATGCTCGCCGAGCGGGGCGACTACCGGATCGTCGCGTACGACCAGCCGGGCCACGGCCGGTCGGGGCGGCTGGAGAGCGGTGAGTACGACCTCGCCGCGCTCGGTCGAACGCTGCGCCGGGTGATCGACCGGACCACCCCGGAGGGGCCGCTGGTGCTGGTCGGCCACTCGATGGGCGGGATGACCATCATGGCGTTCGCCGAGCTGTACCCGGAGCTGTTCGGCGACCGGGTCGTCGGCACGGTGCTGATGGCCACCTCCGGCGGGCTGCTGGCCGAGACGAGGCTGGTGGCCCCGGCCCTGCTCGGGCGGGTCGGCTCGCCGGTGCTCTACATGATGAGCAACGCCACCCGGTACGGCGGCACGGCGATCGACAGGGCCCGCAAGTCGGTCTCGAACGTCGCCTGGCTGCTCACCCGCCAGTACGGCTTCGGCACCCCGAAGCCGAGCCCGGCCCTGGTGTCGTACGTCGAGGAGATGAACTCGCGCACCTCGGCCGACACGGTCACCCGCTACCTGCGCACCCTGGCCACCCACTCCCGGTTCCCGGCGCTGGCGGCGTTGGCCGGCACCCCGGTGCTGGTGGTGGTCGGCGACAAGGACATGATCACGCCCGTGACGCACTCGGAGGAGATCGTCCGGCGGCTGCCGCACGCCGAGTTTCTCAAGATCCACGACAGTGGGCACGTGGTGATGCTGGAGCACGCCGACGAGGTCGACGCCGCCCTGGAACACTTCCTGGCGGCGCTGTGAGCGCCGGTAGGAGCGGCCCCTGGTCGCCGGGTGTCGTCGTGCCGCCGGGGGTGGGGCGGTGAGCGTCGTCGTCACGCTGCCGACGATCGAGGACACCCACGCGTTCGGCCGGCGGCTGGCCGGCGTGCTGCGCGCCGGCGACCTGCTGCTGCTCACCGGTCCGCTCGGCGCCGGCAAGACCGCGCTGACCCAGGGCATCGGGGCGGGCCTCGGGGTACGGGGCGACATCACCTCACCGACCTTCGTGATCGCCCGGGTGCACCGCCCGGACCCGGCGCGCGGTGGCGCGGTGGCGCTGGTACACGCGGACGCGTACCGGCTCGGGGACGCCGCAGATCCGCGCGCGGAGATCGACGACCTCGACCTGGACGCCTCCGTGGACGACTCGGTCACCGTGGTCGAGTGGGGGGAGGGGCTGGTCGAGCAGCTCGTCGACGCCCACCTGCGGGTCCGGATCGACCGGCGCGACGACGACACCCGGGTGGTCGAGCTGGACCCGGTCGGCGGCGACTGGCCCGCCCGCGTCGCCACCCTGCCCTGACCCCTCTCCGGGTTCTTGCTCCCGGTGCCCGTTGACGGTCACCGACGGGAGCCCGTCCTCCCGTGTCGGGGTGTCGGACGGGGCTGGTAGGAAGGGGACCGACCGACTGACTGCGAAAGGTTGCCGATGCCCGACGACGCCCCCGCCCTCGACCTGCTCGCGCTGCTGCCCGACGAGTGGCGCGCCGCACTCACCCCGCACCTCGACCCGGCCCGCACCGCCACGTTGGCCGAGTTCGTCGCCGGGGAGTACGCCGCCCAGACCGTGTTCCCGCCGGTCGAGGACCTGTTCTCCGCCTACCGGCTGTGCGGGCCGCAGGAGTGCCGGGTGCTGATCCTCGGTCAGGACCCGTACCACAAGGCCGGGCAGGCGCACGGGCTGAGCTTCAGCGTCCGCGAGGGGGTGTCGGTCCCGCCGTCGCTGCGTAACGTCTTCAAGGAGCTGAGCGAGGACCTGGGTGTGGCGAAGCCGCGCGGCGGCAACCTCGACGGCTGGGCGGCGCAGGGCGTGCTGTTGCTGAACTCGGTGCTGACCGTCCGGCAGGCGACCCCCGGCTCGCACGCCAACAAGGGGTGGGAGGAGTTCACCGACGCCACGATCCGCGCCCTCGACGCCCTCGACCAGCGGGTCGTCTTCCTGCTCTGGGGCGGGTACGCCCGCAAGAAGGCCGCCCTGGTCACCAACCCGCAGCACGTGGTGCTGGAGGCCGGCCACCCCAGCCCGATGAATCCGCGCGGCTTCCTGGGCAGCCGCCCGTTCAGCGCGACCAACAAGGCCCTCGCCGACGCCGGCCTGCCCACGATCGACTGGGAGCGGTCCGCCGGCTGAGCCGGCTCGCGCCGCACCGATCCGCGCCGCACCGGATTCGGTCGCCGTCGCAACGGACGACCGGCCCCGGTGCCGGCCCCGGCCTGGCGGCGGGGCTGTGCCGTCCTGGCGGCCTGGCCTGCGGGGCCGGCGTCCTGGCCGTGGGCCGTACCGTCCCGGCCTCCTGGGCCGCCGGTACGCGAACCGGTCCGCAGCCCGAGCCGCCGTGCGGTGGCCGCCGGCCGGTCGACCGGCCGGCCGGAGCAGGGCACGGGTGAAGTGACGCGGTGGTGACTGTCCGCTATAGACTTCGCGGGACCCGGTGGCTCCGCGATCGGAGGCGTCCCATGGCGACGACGGCGACCATCACCCCCCGGCAGTGGCAGACGGCCCGGGAGGCGCTGGAGCGGGCCACTGGCCGGTTCGTCCGGCTGGTCGAGGCGGTCGACCGGCCGGACACCATGGTGACCGCGCACTGGTCGGTCTCGGACACCCTCGTCCACCTGGTCTCGGTCGCCTGGTGGTACGCGACCAAACTCGACCCCGACCATCCGCCGCTGCCGATTCCCGGCCTCGCCGCCCAGCTTCCGACCGTCACCGTGGACACCATCGCCGATGTCAACGACCTGATACTGCGGCACCTGACCGACCGGTCGCCCCGGCCGCTGCTGGACCAGCTTCGGGCCGACGTGGACAAGATCCTCCGGGTCACCGCCGACCGCCGCCCGGACGAGCTGCTCAGCTGGTTCGGCGACGCCCGCGCGCCCCTCGCCGGTCTCTTTGGCCACCTGGTCAACGAGCTGCTCGTGCACGGCTGGGACATCGCCCGAGCGACCGGCCGGCCGTGGAAGATGCCCGGATCGGAGGCCGTGCTCTTCTTCGAGGTCTTCCTGGTCGGCGTGCTCCGCGCCGGCTACGGACACCTGCTCGACAACGACGAGCCGCCCCGGGAACGCCCGATCACCGTCGAGTTCCGATCCGCGTACTGCGCCGACATCACCCTCGTCCTGCACCGGGGGGTGGTAACGGTCGCCGCTCCGGGCACCCCGCCGGACGCCCGGGTCCGGTTCGACCCGGCGGCGCTCAACCTGATGCTGTTCGGCCGGGTCAGCCGGGTCCGTACGGTGCTCGCCGGCAAGCTCACCCTCCGCGGCCCCCGCCCCTGGCTCCTCTTCCCCTTCCTCCGAGTCCTCCGAGCCCCAAACTGACCCACCCCCACCCCGCCCCGCCCCGCCGGGGGTGGGAGGGGCGGGGCAGGGTGGGGGTCGGCGGGGGGTCGCCGGGGAGAGCGGCGGGGCGGTTAGGGTGGCGTTCGTGCTCGTACTGGTGCTGGACTCCTCGACCCCCGCGGTGACCGCGGCGCTGGTGGAGGTCTCGGCCAATGGCGTGACAGCGCGGGCGCAGCGCCGCACCGTCGATGCCCGCGCGCACGGCGAGCTGCTCGCGCCGCAGGTCGACGCGGTCCTCGCCGAGGTCGACGCCCGCCCCACCGACCTGGCCGCCATCGTGGCGGGGCTCGGCCCCGGCCCGTTCACCGGGCTGCGGGTGGGGCTGGTCACCGCCGCCACCATGGCCCAGGTGCTGGGAGTCCCCGCGTACGGCGTCTGCTCGCTCGACGGGATCGGCCACCCGGTGGCGGCCGGCGAGCCGGTCCTGGCGGCCAGCGACGCCCGCCGCCGGGAGGTCTACTGGGCGGTCTACGACGGCGCGGGGCAGCGGATCGCCGGCCCGGACGTGGACACCCCGGCGGTCGCCGCGCGGCGCGCCCGCGACCTGGGGGTCACCGTGACGGCCGGCGACGGCGCGCACCGGTACGCCGAGGTGTTCGACCTGCCGCTGCGGGCCGAGCCCCGCTACCCGGACCCGATCGTGCTGGCCGAGCTGGCGGCCGAGCGGATCCGGGCCGGCGCGCCCGGCGAGCCGCTCACCCCGCTGTACCTGCGCCGCCCGGACGCCGTGGCGGCCACCGCCCGCAAACCGGTCCTGCCGTGAACCCCGCCGGGGTGCGGCTGGAACCGTTCCGCTGGTGGCACATCGACGAGGTGCTGCCGATCGAGGCGGACCTGTTCGGCGCCGAGCAGTGGTCGCCGGCGATGTTCTGGAACGAGCTGGCCAACGGCCACTTCTACCTGGTCGCCACCGACACCAGGGACGCCACCGACTCCACCGACTCCACCGGCGCCACGGACCCCACCGGCGCTGCGACCGCCGCCAGCGGCGCGACCGCCATGACCGCCGCCAATGCCACGACCCCCGTCCGCGCCGGGAAGGTGCTCGGCTACGCCGGGCTGACCGTGGCCGCTCCGGACGAGGCGTGGGTGCAGAACATCGCGGTCCGCCGGGACGCCCAGCGGCGCGGCGTGGGCCGGGCCCTGCTGGAGGCGCTGCTCGCCGAGGCCGTCCGCCGGGGGGCGCGGAGCACGCTGCTGGAGGTCGCGGCCGACAACGCCCCGGCCCAGCGGCTCTACGCGACGTACGGCTTCGAGCCGATCGGGGTGCGTCGCGGCTACTACCAACCGAGCAACACCGACGCGCTGGTCATGCGGCGCGAGCAGGACTGAGGAGACATGGCTGACGAACCGCTGATCCTCGGCATCGAGACCTCCTGCGACGAGACCGGGGTCGGCATCGTACGCGGGCACACCCTGCTCGCCGACGCGCTGGCCTCCAGCGTCGAGGAGCACGCCCGGTTCGGCGGCGTGGTGCCCGAGGTGGCCAGCCGGGCCCACCTGGAGGCGATCGTGCCGACCATGGACCGGGCGCTGAAGGAGGCGGGGGTGACCATCGCCGACATCGACGCCATCGCGGTGACCTCCGGCCCGGGGCTGGCCGGCGCGCTGCTGGTCGGCGTGGCCGCCGCCAAGGGGTACGCGCTGGCCGCCGAGAAGCCGGTGTACGGGGTGAACCATCTCGCCGCGCACGTCGCCGTGGACACCCTCGAACACGGCCCGCTGCCCGAGCCGGCGATCGCGCTGCTGGTCTCCGGCGGGCACTCGTCCCTGCTGCTCGTCGACGACCTGGCCCGGGGGGTCACCCCGCTGGGCGCGACCATCGACGACGCGGCCGGTGAGGCGTTCGACAAGGTGGCCCGGCTGCTCGGCCTGCCGTTCCCCGGCGGGCCGTACATCGACCGGGAGGCCCGGGCCGGTGACGCCGCCGCCATCGGCTTCCCGCGCGGGCTCACCGCCGCCAAGGACCTCGCCGCACACCGGTACGACTTCTCGTTCTCCGGGCTGAAGACGGCGGTGGCCCGCTGGGTGGAGGCCCGGCAGCGGGCCGGCGAGCCGGTGCCGGTGGCCGACGTGGCCGCGTCGTTCCAGGAGGCGGTCTGCGACGTGCTCACCACGAAGGCGCTGGCCGCCTGCCGGGCCCACGGGGTCGACACGCTGGTGATCGGCGGAGGGGTGGCGGCGAACTCCCGGCTGCGGGTGCTCGCCGAGGACCGGGCGGCCAAGCTGGGCATCCGGGTCCGGGTGCCCCGGCCGAAGCTGTGCACCGACAACGGGGCGATGGTGGCCGCGCTCGGCTCGCACCTGGTCGCCGCCGGGGTGGCGCCGAGCCGGCTCGACCTGCCGGCCGACTCGTCCCTGCCGCTGACCACGGTCAGCGTGTGACGGCGGCGAGGGGAGCGACGACATGATCGTACGGATGTGGGAGGCGCGGGCGGAGGCGTACGGCTTCGCCGACCTGATCACCTGGGTCTGCGACACCGCCCTGCCCGAGTTCGAGCACGACCCGCTGCACCTGTCCAGCGAGGTGTTCAGCTCGACCGACCACCGGGTGGTGGTGATCTCGAAGTGGCGCAGCAGCCCTCGGCCGCTGCCCGACCCGCCCGCGACGCTGGTCGCCCGCCCGCCGCACTCGTGGGACTTCACCCAGGTCGACCGCTGACCGTCGAGCAACCGTGGGGCTACCCTGTGACCCCACCTCGTCAGGCGGCGTCCATGGACCAAGGCCCCACCTGAGTCCGCGTGGGGATGGCTGATACTGGCGGGATGGCGGACCAGGAGACAGACGGGCTGACCCGGTGGACGATCCATGGCGAGCGGATTGTGGATGACAGCCGGCGTGCTTGGCTGAGTATCGCCGACGTGGAACTGCCGGACGGTGTCCGGTTCGAGCAGTACGTGATCCGGGCTCCCCTGTCTGCGATGGTCGCCGTCCTGGACGACCAGCAGCGGCTGTTGTTGATGCGGCGGCACCGGTTCGTGTTCGACCAGTGGGTGTGGGAACTTCCCGGCGGGTATGTCGACGGCGAGGAGGAGCCGGCGCGGTGCGCGGTGCGCGAGGTCGAGGAGGAGACCGGCTGGCGGCCGTATGAGGTCGAGCCGCTGCTGTCGTTCCAGCCGTGGGTCGCCACGGCGGATGCGAAGAACCTGCTGTTCCTCGCCCGAGGGGCGGAGCACACGGGAGCTCCGGTGGATGTGAACGAAGCGGAACGGGTCGCCTGGATGCCGCTGGTCGAGGCTCGGGTGCTCGTGGAGCAGGGGGAGATTGTCGGAGCCGGCACCGTGATCGCCGTGCTGGAGTTGACGGCACGTCAGGCGCGGGGTGAGTTGTAGCCGTCCCGCCGAGGTTGCCCGGTGGGCGCGAGTCCGGCCCTTCGGCCGGGCGATTCTGAACAGCGAAATGCGTTGGCGCAACAGCTTTATCACCGCCTAACGTCGGCGGGTCATGCGCTTCGAACCGGCCGGCGATCCCGGCGTACCCGACGACCGTTCGGCGGCCCGATACCTGGTGTGGCTGGCCGGTCGGCAACCGTTGCTCTTCTTCGCCGCCATCGGCCTCGGCGTGGTCTGGATGGTCGCCCAGGCCCTGATGCCGGCCACCGTCGGCCGGGCCGTGGACGCCGGCCTCACCCACCGCGACCAGGGCGCCCTGGTCACCTGGGGGCTGGCCCTGCTCGGGCTGGGCGTGCTCCAGGCCGGCGCGGGCGTGCTGCGGCACCGGTGCGCGCTGCACAACTGGCTGGGCGGCGCGTACCGGACGGTGCAGGTCACCGTCGGCGCGGCGAACCGGCTGGGGGCCGCGCTGTCCCGCCGGGTCGCGGGGGGCGAGGTGGTCAGCATCGGTACGGCCGACATCGGCCAGATCGGCCACGCGATCGACATCACCGCCCGGGGCACCGGATCGCTGGTCGCCATCGCCACGGTGGCGGTGATCCTGCTCTCCGCGTCGGTGCCGCTCGGCCTCGTCGTCGTGCTCGGGGTGCCGTTGCTGATGGCCGTGGTGGGGCTGCTCATCCGGCCGCTGCACCACCGGCAGCAGGCGTACCGGGACTCGGAGGGGGAGCTGACCGCCCGGGCCGGCGACATCGTCTCCGGGCTGCGGGTGGTGCGCGGCGTCGGCGGCGAGCCGGTGCTGTCGGCCCGGTACCGGGCTCGGTCCCAGGAGTTGCGCGCCGACGGGCTGCGGGTGGCCCGGGTGGAGTCGCTGCTGGAGGCGACCCAGATCCTGCTGCCCGGCGCGTTCCTGGTGCTGGTCACCTGGCTGGGCGCCCGGTTCGCGCTGCGCGGCGAGATCACCGCCGGCCAGCTCGTCGCCTTCTACGGCTACACCGCGTTCCTGGTCAGCCCGCTGCGTAACCTCACCGAGGCGGTGGACCGGCTGACCCGGGGGCACGTGGCGGCCCGCCGGGTGGTCCGGCTGCTGCGGCTCACCCCCGAGCTGGTCGACCCGGCCCGCCCGGCGGCCCTGCCGGCCGGCCCCGGGGAGCTGGTGGACGCCGAGTCGGGGCTGGTCGTGCCGGCCGGCCGGCTCACCGCGCTGGTCGCCGCCGCGCCCGAGGACGCCGCCGCGATCGCCGACCGGCTCGGCCGGTACGTCGACGCGGACGTGACGCTGCACGGCGTACCGCTGCGGGAGGTGGCGCTGGCGGCGGTGCGCGAGCGGATCCTGGTGGCCGACAACGACGCGCACCTGTTCACCGGCCCGCTGCGGGCGGAGCTGGACCCGCACGACGCGGCCGACCCGGCGACGATCCTCGCGGCGCTGGACGCGGCGAGCGCGACCGACATCGTCGACGCACTGCCCGACGGGCTGGACGGCCGGGTCGCCGAGCGGGGCCGGGAGTTCTCCGGCGGCCAGCAGCAGCGGCTGCGGCTGGCCCGGGCGCTGGTCGCCGACCCGGAGACGCTGGTGCTGGTCGAGCCGACGAGCGCGGTGGACGCGCACACCGAGGCGCGGATCGCCGCGCGGCTCGGCCCGGCCCGGCGGGGCCGGACCACCCTGGTCTGCACCACCAGCCCGCTGGTGCTGGGCCGCGCCGAGCACGTGGTCTTCGTGGCGGACGGCAAGGTGATGGCCGAGGGGCCGCACGAGGAACTGCTGCGCACCGAGCCGCGCTACGCGGCCACGGTGAGCCGGGGGGAGAGCTGATGACCGCCGCGCTGCCGGTCGCCGACGCCGACCAGGTCCGCCGGTACGCCCGCGCCCTGGTCCGCCGCCACCCCCGCGCCCTGGCCACCGCGCTCGCCCTGCACGCGCTGGCCGCGGCGGCCGGGCTGGTCGCGCCGCGACTGCTCGGCGACCTGGTGGAGGGCATCTCCCGGGGCACCTCGACCGTCACGGTGGACCGGATCGCCCTGGCCATCGGCGGTTTCGTGGTGGCCCAGTCGGTGCTGGTGCGGTTCGCCCACCTGGCGTCGGCCCGGCTCGGCGAGGGGGTGCTCGCCGAGCTGCGCGAGGAGTTCGTCGACCGGCTGCTCGCCCTGCCGCTGTCCACGGTGGAGCGGGCCGGCACCGGCGACCTGCTCACCCGGGCGTCCCGGGACGTCTCCGCGCTGTCCAGGACGGTCCGGTTCGCGGTGCCGGAGACCCTGATCGCGCTGGTCACCGTCGTGTTCGTCGTCGCCGCGCTGCTGTTCACCGGGCCGCTGCTCGTGCTGCCGAGCCTGCTCGCGGTGCCGATCCTGTGGGCAGGCACCCGGTGGTACCTGCGCCGCGCCCCGGCCGGCTACCTGCGGGAGAACGCCGCGTACTCCGACATCACCGACGGGATCAGCGAGACCGTCGAGGGGTCGCGGACCACGGAGGCGCTGCGCCAGCAGGCCCGCCGCCAGGCCCGCAGCGCCGCCGACATCCGCCGGTCGTACGCCGCCGAGCGGTACACCCTCGGGCTGCGTACCGTCTTCTTCCCGGTCGCCGAGCTCGGGTACGTGGTGCCGGTGGTCGCCACTTTGGTCGTCGGCGGCTGGTTCTACCTGGAGGGTTGGGTCAGCCTCGGCCAGGTCACCGCGGCCACCCTCTACGCCCAGCAGCTCGTGGACCCGGTCGACCGGCTGCTCTCCTGGCTGGACGAGTTGCAGGTGGGTGGCGCCTCGATGGCCCGGCTGCTCGGGGTGGCCGCCGCCGACGACCCGGGCCCGGCCCCCGCCGGCGAATCCCCACGGCCGGCCGCGGACGGTGGCCCGGCGGCTCCCCGGCTCGCCGCCCGAGACGTCCGGTACGCCTACCGCGAGGGCCGGGACGTGCTGCACGGCGTGACCCTGGTGCCCGAGCCGGGGGAGAAGCTGGCCATCGTCGGGCCGTCCGGGGCGGGCAAGTCCACCCTGGGCCGGCTGCTCGCCGGGGTGCACGCCCCGCGCGCCGGGTCGGTGACCGTGGACGGCCGGCCGCTGGACGGGCTGCCCCTGGCGGAACTGCGCACCCACGTCGCGCTGGTCACCCAGGAGCACCACGTCTTCATCGGCACGCTCGCCGACAACGTGGCGATGGTCCGCCCCGACGCCGACCCGGCCCGGGTCCGCTCGGCGCTGGCCGCGGTGGACGCCCTGGATTGGGCGGACGCGCTGCCGCAGGGCCTCGACACCGTGGTCGGCGCGGGCGGGCACGCGCTCTCCCCGGCGCAGGCCCAGCAGCTCGCGCTGGCCCGGCTGGTGCTGGCCGACCCGCACACCCTGGTCCTGGACGAGGCGACCTCGCTGATCGACCCCCGGGCCGCCCGGCACCTGGAGCGCTCCCTGGCCGCCGTGCTGGAGGGCCGCACGGTCGTCGCCATCGCCCACCGGCTCTTCTCCGCGCACGACGCCGACCGGGTGGCGGTGGTGGAGGACGGCCGGATCACCGAGCTGGGATCGCACGACGAGCTGGTCGCGGCGGGCGGCCCCTACGCCGCCCTCTGGCGCTCCTGGCACGGCTGAGGCACCGGGCCGGCAGGGGCCCGCCGGGACGACGGGCGGCGGCGGACCGGCGGCCGGTCAGGTGCGGCGCAGGACGCGGGCGGCGACGGGTCAGCGGCTGAGGGCCATCAGCAGGCCGAGCAGGAGCAGGGTGGCGACGGCGACCGCGAAGACGACCAGCAGGTCCCGCCGGCCGTGTTCGGCGGATGGTCCGGCGGGGGCCGGCTCGACCGGCAGGTCCCGGGTCACCGCGGCCAGGTCGCCGAGGGTGCGGGCGGACCAGACCACCGCGACCCGCTCGGAGAACTCGTCCAGGTTGAGCCGGCCCGCCGAGGTGTGCCGTTGCAGCTCGGCGATCACCCGGTGCCGGTCGTCGTCGGAGGCGCGCAGCTCGACGTCCACGTCGGACAGGGTACGCAGCCGCGCCGCCCGGGTCAGGCCGCCGGGCGGAGGGGGCCGGTCAGCCGGCGTCGAGGGGGTCGGCTAGCAGCCGCTCGAAGGCCAGCTCGGCCGCGCCGACCAGGGCCGCGTCGGCGCCCAGCTTCGGGGTGCGCAGCCGGACGTGCTCCAGGCAGGCCGACAGCCCGATCGAGTTGAGCCGGCTGCGCACCTGGGCCGCCGAGGCCAGGTACAGGTCACGCATGGTGCCACCGAAGATGACCATCTCGGGGTTGAAGATGTTGACCAGGTTGGCCACGCCGAAGCCGAGCCAGTCGCCGGCCTGGCGGACCGCCGTCTGGGCCCGGGCGTCGCCCCGGCCGGCGGCATCGAAGACGGCCAGCAGCGCCTCCCGGCCCCGGGCGTCGTGCCGGCCGGCGGCCCGCAGCAGCGCGTACTCGCCGATCTCGGTCTCCCAGCAGCCCCGGGAGCCGCACTCGCAGCGGGTCCCGTCCCGGACCACCACCATGTGGCCGACCTCGCCGCCGTACCCGCCGTGCCCGGTGAGCCGCCGGCCGCCGGCGATGATGCCGGCGCCGACGCCGACGTCCCCGTACAGGTAGATGATGTTGTCGCAGCCGGCGGCGACGCCCCGGGCGTGCTCCGCGAAGGCCGCCGCGTCCGCCACGTTGCCGACCGTGATCGGCACGTCGATGCCCAGCTCGGCGGCCAGCGCCGCGCCGATCGGCTCGTCCACCCAGCCGGTGGGCGGGCTCAGCCGGACCAGGCCGTCGTCGCGGCGGACCATGCCGCAGACCGCCACCCCGACCCCGACGCAGACCGCGCCGGCCGGCACCGCCGGGTGCATCTCCTTGAGCGCCCCGGCCAGCAGCGGCGCGGCCTGCCCGGCCAGCAGGTTGCGGGGGCGGTCCAGCTCCCGGCGGTCGAGCACCGCGCCGCCCAGGCCGACCCGCGCGGCCCGCAGCCGGTCCACCTCCACGCTGTACGCGTACGCGTACACCCGCTCCGCCTCCGGCCGGACGACCAGCGACGGCCGGCCGGCCCGGCCGGTCTCCCGCGGCGTGCCCTCGCTGACCAGGCCGGCGCCGGCCAGGTCGGCGGTCAGCGCGCCGATGGTGCTGCGGTTGAGCCCGAGCACGGTGGTCAGCTCGGCGCGCGTCGTCGCGCCGTGGACGTGCACGTAGCGCAGCAGGGCACCGAGGTTCTGCCGACGGATCTCGTCCTGGCTGGGTCCTGCGCGCATCGCCACCGGCACTCCGTGTCGCACGTCGTCAGCGGGCGCCGGTGGCGGCGGACCGTCGGCGGGACAGCGCGTCCACCCCGGCGGCCAGCATCAGCACCAGTCCGGTGAAGAGGTACTTGAGGCCGGAGCTCAGATCGAGCAGACCCATCCCGTTGATGATCACCGCTACCACCGCCCCACCCAGCACCGCGTTGATCATGCGACCCTTGCCGCCGAAAAGGCTGGTGCCGCCGATCACGGCCGCTCCGACCGCGTAGAGCAGCACGTTACTGCCCCCGGTGTTCGGGTCCACCGACCTGTCCCGGCTGGCCGCGATGATGCCGCCGACCGCCGCCATCGCGGAGCAGACGACGAACGCGGAGATCCGGATCCGGTCGACGTTGATGCCGGCGCGCCGGGCGGCCTCCCGGTTGCCGCCCACGGCCAGCAGGTGCCGGCCGTACGCGGTGCGGTCGAGCACGAAGGTCCAGAAGACCAGCAGGACGGCGATGAGCGGCACCACGATCGGCATGCCCTTGTTGGAGCTGATCAGCGGGTTGATGCTGCGCTCCTGGTTGAACACGTACACGGCGGGACCGAGGACCAGGGCCAGCGCCGCGACCCGGCCGGCGACCACGGCGACCGGCTCGGTGACCAGCCCCCGGGCCGTCCGGTCGCGGTGCCGCAGGAGTTGCGTGCCGGCGTACCCGGCGACCGCGACCCCCGCCAGCAACCAGCCGATCGGGGGCGGCACCCACCGGTTCTCGATCGCGATGATCACCTCGTCGTTGATCGCGATGTTGGTGCCCTCCCGCATCAGCAGCAGCACCACGCCCTGGAAGGCGAGGAACCCGGCCAGGGTCACCACGAATGACGGGATGCCGACCTTCGCCACCAGGAAGCCGAGGGTCAGGCCGATGAGGACTCCGGTGGCGACGGCGGCGAGCACCGCGACGTACCAGGGGTGGCCCAGGTCGCTGACCACCTTGGCCAGGACGGTGGCGCAGACCCCGCTGGCCACGCCGGCCGAGAGGTCGATCTCGCCGAGCAGCAGGACGAAGACCAGGCCCATCGCGATCACGGTGACCGCGGCCCCCTGGGTGAACAGGTTGGCGAAGTTGGCGGCCGAGAAGAAGACCGGCCGGACGGTCGCGAACGCCAGGCAGAGCAGGACGAGGGCGGTCACGGCCGGCAGCGAGCGCAGGTCGCCGCCGCGCAGCCGGGCGAGGTAGTCCCGGACGTGGCTGCCGACGGAGGGCTTCGGGGCGATGTCCGACGGCCCTTCCTGCTTGACGATGGTGGCGGTCATCGGACGGCTCCCCAGGTGGTGGCGTCGGATCCCGTGCCGAGGGCGCCGGAGCGGCCGGAGGTGATCAGCTCGACCACCTGGGCGTGAGTGATGTCGGTGGTCCTCACCTGGGCGACCAGTTGGCCGAGGTAGAGCGCGGCGATCCGGTCGGAGATGGCGAAGACGTCGTTCATGTTGTGCGAGATGAGCACCACGGCCAGGCCGTTGTCGGCGAGCCGGCGGACCAGCTCCAGCACCTGGGCGGTCTGCGCGACGCCCAGCGCGGCGGTCGGCTCGTCGAGGATGACCAGCCGGCTGTTCCAGAGCACCGCCTTGGCGATGGCGACGGTCTGCCGCTGCCCACCGGAGAGGCTGGCGACGTGCTGGCGCAGGAACCGCACCGTCCGGACGCCCAGGCCGGCCAGGGTCTCGGCGGCCATCTGCTCCATGGCCGACTCGTCCAGGACCGGGCCCTTGCTCCGCTCCCGGCCGAGGAACATGTTCTGCACGATGTCGAGGTTGTCGCAGAGGGCGAGGTCCTGGTAGACGACGTCGATGCCCAGGGCGGCGGCGTCCCGGGGGCTGTTGACGCTCACCGGGCGGCCCTCGAAGAGGAACTCGCCGGAGTCGGTGGGGTGGATGCCGCTGATGCACTTGACCAGGGTCGACTTGCCGGCGCCGTTGTCGCCGACCAGCGCGGTCACCTCGCCCTCGTGAACGGACAGGGCGACGTCACGCAGGACCTGGACGGGGCCGAAGCTCTTGTCGATCCCGCGCAGTTCCAGCAGGGGGGTTGCGGACACAGGTCTCCTCCGTACGAGGGTCGGCGGGCGGGTCAGCTGATCCCGGCGGCGGCACACAGCTCGGCGTACGGGTCGGTGCAGAGCCTGTCCCGGGAGACGTAGCCGTCGGCCACGACGTCCTTGACGTTCTCCTGGTAGATCGCCTTCGGCTCCAGCAGCACGGCCGGCACGTCCCGCCCGCTCTCCGGGTCCCGCACCGTCTGGCCGGTGTCCCGGTGGACGCCGTTGGCCAGCGACACGGCCAGCGCGGCGGCGGCGTCCGCCTCCTTCCGGATCGCCTTGTACACGGTCATGCACTGGTCGCCGGCGAGGATGTTGCGCAGGCCCTGCACGTCGGCGTCCTGCCCGGTCACCGGGACCTTGCCGTTGAGCTTGTTCTTCTTCAGCACCGAGATGGCGGCGTTGCCGAGGCCGTCGTTGGCGGCGAGCACCCCGTCGATCCGACCCTCGGTCCGGGTGAGCATCTGCTCGAAGAGCACCCCGGCCTGCGCGTTGTCCCAGTCCGGCACGGGCTGGTCCGGGCCCCTGACGTACGTCCCGGAGGTGAACTTCGGTCCGAGCACCGAGTTGTACCCGGCCTTCAGCTCGGTGGCGTTGTTGTCGGTCGGCGAGCCGTTGAGGAACGCCACCACCGGGTGCTCGGCGCCCTGGTCGGCCAGGCACCGGCTCAGGCCCTCGCCCTGGAGCCTGCCGACGGCCTTGTTGTCGAAGCTGACGTAGTACTCGGCCGAGCCGCCCAGGGTGAGCCGGTCGTAGTCGATGGTGGCGACGCCCTGCGACCGCGCCCGGTCCAGCACGGCCCTGCCGGTGCCGGAGTCCAGGTTGACGATCATCAGCGCGGTGACGCCGGCGGTGAGCATCCCGTCGGCGATGGTGGAGAAGCTGGACTTGTCGCCCTGCGCGTTCTGGATGGTGTAGTCGACCCCGGCGGCCCGGAACGCCGCCTCCAGGTACCTGCGGTCCGCGCCCTCCCACCGGGCGCTGGTCCTGCTGTCCGGCAGGATCACCCCGATCTTCGGCTTTCTGTCACCGCCGCCGGCCTCCGCGCTACCGGGGCCGCAGGCGGCCGTGCCGCCGGTGGCCAGCACGCCCACGGTGGCGAGGGTGAGGAAGCCCTTGCGCATGTGCGGGTCCTTTCGGGGTGAAGGCGGGACGGCGGTTTGTTGTGCCCGGCAACGTATTTCGCGCGCAGGCCCGACACAAGGCCGTCGCGTTCTGAAGTCTCGTCGGCGGCAGTAACGATTCGGCAACGCCCACGACTCCCTGCCGCCCCGCCGCCGGGAGCGGCATCCCGGCCCTGTGCTGCCCGGATGTGGCCCCGGACCCGCCGCCGACCGGACCCGCCGCGCCGGGCGGTCGGCCGGCGGCGGCCTGGCGGGCGGTGGGTCAGCGGGCCGCGATCGGGGCCGTGGCGGCGTCGGTGAGGACGATCAGGTCGGCCGGGGCGAGCTGGAGTTGGAGGCCGCGCCGGCCGGCCGAGACGTAGACGGTGTCGTGGGTCAGGGCGGAGTCGTCCAGCACCGTGGGCAGGCGTCGGCGTTGGCCGAGCGGGCTGATCCCGCCCCGGACGTAGCCGGTGGCCCGTTCGGCGACCGCCCGGTCCGCCATCGTCGCCCGCTTGCCGCCGAGCGCGCCGGCCAGCGCCTTGAGATCCAGCTCACCGGCGACCGGCACCACCGCCACCGCGAGCGCGCCGTCGACCTCGGTGACCAGCGACTTGAACACCCGCTCCGGGGGCACGCCCAGGGCCGCCGCGACGAGCGCGCCGTAGTTCGGCGCGTCCGGCGAGACGTCGTACGGGTGGGTGCTGTGCCGGATCTTCCGCCTGGTCAGCAGCGCCGTCGCCGGAGTGCCCTGTCCCGCCATGCCCGACAAGCTAACCCGGCCCCGACCCCCGGGGCCACCGGTTACCCGCCGCCGGCCGTCAGTCCGCCACCGGCCGGCACAGCAGCACGGTGGGCGCGCCGGCGACCCGGGTCAGCACCAGGCTCGCCGCCTCCGGGCCGGCCAGCCGCAGGTCCCGCCGCAGCTTCTCCGGCTCCAGCGCGGAGCCGCGCTTGAGGATCTCGACCCGGCCCACCCGGCGCTCGCGCAGCAGGGCGCGCAGCCGCTTGAGCGAGAACGGCAGCACGTCGGTGACCTCCAGGCAGCGGGCGAACGGCGTCCCGCCCGGCGCGTCGGCGTACAGGTAGGCGATGGTCGGGTCGGCGAGCGTGCCGCCCAGGGCGTCGGCCAGCTCGGCGACCAGGTGGGCGCGGACCACCGCCGGATCGGGGTCGTGGACGTACCGGCGGACCGGGCCGACCGCCGCCTCGACCGCGCCGGAGCCGGTGAGCTGGTGCCGGGTGACCCCCGCGGCGCAGGTGGGGGCCGGCTCGCGCAGCAGGGTGGCGCGGCGGGGGACCTCGGCGAGCCGGCCGCACCACAGGGCGGCCTCGACCAGGTCGCCGGCCACGCTCACCCACTCCGCCTCGGCGCCGACCGGGATCAGCGCGTGGTCGAGGCCGGGGGCCACCTTGACCACGGTGTGCGGCACCCGCTCGGCCAGGCCGGCTACGAAGTCCCACGGCGGCGAGTAGGCGTTCGGATCGAAGATCCGCCGCCCGGTGCCGGCCCTGCGGCGGGCCGGGTCGCAGAAGACCGCGTCGACCCGGGTCACGTCGAACGCCGTGGCGTCGCCGCACTCCACGGTGAACGCCTCGGCCAGCCCGGCGGCCTCGGCGTTCGCCGAGGCCATCGCGGCGGTCACCGGGTCGGCCTCCACCCCGTACACCCGGATGCCGGCACGGGCGGCGGCGAGCGCGTCGGCGCCGAGGCCGCAGCCCAGGTCGGCGAGGGTGCGTACCCCGGCGGCGTGCAGCCGCTCGGCCCGCCGGGCCGCGACCACCCCCCGGGTGGCCTGCTCCAGCCCGGCGCGGGTGAGGAACATGCCGGCGGCCTCCGGCCCGAACTTGCCGACCGCCCGGCGGCGCAGCTCGGCCTGGGTCAGCGCGGCGGCGGCCAGCCCGGCGGGCACCCCGGCCGAGCGGAGCGCCGCCGCCGCGGCCAGCGGGTCGCCGCCGGCCAGCCCGGTCGCCGCGGTGAGCGCGGCCGACCCCTCGGGGGTACGCAGGGCGGCGAACTGGTCGAGATCCACCGCTCCATTGTCCGGGTCCACCGGGAACGCCTGTCGGCGGTCGTCCCCGTCGTCCGGCCACCGTCATCGGCTCCGGGTGGGGCACCTGGCGGTCTCGGGCGGGCGGGCGGCCGCGACGTCCCGCAGCCAAAGTCGAATCTTGGGCGGTACGGCGTCGACGGGCCGGTCGGGGCGACACGACGGGCGACGCGTTGGCACTCTCCTTGACGGAGTGCTAGCCACGGCATAACCTGCGATTAGCACTCTCCCATCGAGGGTGCCAGCTTCCGGGCCCCGTGCCCGGGCGCTGAACGCCAGGCGGACCGGCACCCGCGACGACGGCCCCGCCCGGTGGCATGTGGCAGATTGACGCTGGTCGGCCCCGTCGACCAGCAACGAAACCAGTACCCCAGGAGGGTATGCCCGTGACTACCGCGACCAAGGTTGCGATCAAGCCGCTCGAGGACCGCATCGTGGTCCAGGCGAACGAGGCTGAGACCACCACGGCGTCGGGCATCGTGATCCCCGACACCGCCAAGGAGAAGCCGCAGGAGGGCACCGTCCTCGCTGTCGGCCCGGGCCGGATCGACGACAAGGGCAACCGCGTGCCGATCGACGTGAAGGTCGGCGACACCGTCCTGTACTCGAAGTACGGCGGCACCGAGGTCAAGTACGCCGGCGAGGAGTACCTGGTGCTCTCCGCCCGCGACGTCCTCGCGGTCATCGAGAAGTAACCAACCGATCAGTGTCACTGCCCCGGTCCGGCTCGCCGGGCCGGGGCAGTGACGCCTCGAAGGGACATTCATGGCGAAGATCCTTAGCTTCTCGGACGACGCCCGGCACCTGCTGGAGCACGGTGTCAACGCCCTCGCGGACACGGTCAAGGTCACTCTCGGCCCGCGCGGGCGCAACGTCGTCCTGGACAAGAAGTTCGGTGCGCCCACGATCACCAACGACGGCGTGACCATCGCCAAGGAGATCGAGCTCACCAACCCGTACGAGAACCTGGGCGCGCAGCTGGTCAAGGAGGTGGCGACCAAGACCAACGACGTCGCCGGCGACGGGACCACCACCGCGACCGTGCTGGCTCAGGCGATGGTCCGCGAGGGCCTGCGCAACGTGACCGCCGGGGCCAACCCGGCCGGCCTCAAGCGCGGCATCGACGCGGCGGCCAACAAGGTCTCCGAGGCGCTGCTCGACCGGGCCGTCGAGGTCGCCGACAAGGAGTCGATCGCGCACGTGGCGACGATCTCCGCGCAGGACGCCACGATCGGTGAGCTGATCGCCGAGGCGATGGAGCGGGTCGGCCGCGACGGCGTCATCACCGTCGAGGAGGGCTCCACCCTCGCCACCGAGCTGGAGGTGACCGAGGGTCTCCAGTTCGACAAGGGCTTCATCTCGCCGAACTTCGTCACCGACGTGGAGGGGCAGGAGGCGGTCCTGGAGGACCCGTACATCCTGATCACCACGCAGAAGATCTCGGCGATCGAGGAGCTGCTGCCGCTGCTGGAGAAGGTCCTCCAGAACAGCAAGCCGCTGCTGATCATCGCCGAGGACGTCGAGGGCCAGGCCCTGTCCACCCTGGTGGTCAACTCGATCCGCAAGACCCTCAAGGTCTGCGCGGTGAAGGCCCCCGGCTTCGGCGACCGCCGCAAGGCGATGCTCCAGGACATGGCGATCCTCACCGGCGCCGAGCTGGTCGCCCCGGAGCTGGGCTACAAGCTGGACCAGGTCGGCCTGGAGGTGCTCGGCACCGCCCGGCGCGTCGTGGTCGACAAGGAGAACACCACCGTCGTCGACGGTGGCGGGCAGGCCAGCGAGGTCGCCGACCGGGTCGCCCAGATCCGCAAGGAGATCGAGGCCTCGGACTCCGAGTGGGACCGGGAGAAGCTGGCCGAGCGGCTGGCGAAGCTCTCCGGCGGCATCGCGGTCATCAAGGTGGGCGCGGCGACCGAGGTCGAGATGAAGGAGCGCAAGCACCGCATCGAGGACGCCATCGCCGCGACCAAGGCCGCCGTCGAGGAGGGCACGGTGCCCGGCGGTGGCGCCGCCCTGGCGCAGATCCTGCCGGTGCTCGCCGACGACCTCGGCCTCACCGGCGAGGAGAAGGTCGGCGTCTCGATCGTGCGCAAGGCGCTGGTCGAGCCGCTGCGCTGGATCGCCCAGAACGCCGGCCACGACGGCTACGTCGTGGTGCAGAAGGTCGCCGCCCAGGAGTGGGGCAACGGCCTCAACGCCGCCACCGGCGAGTACGTCGACCTGGTGAAGTCCGGCATCATCGACCCGGTGAAGGTGACCCGCAACGCGGTCTCCAACGCCGCCTCGATCGCCGGCCTGCTGCTCACCACCGAGAGCCTGGTGGTGGAGAAGCCGGAGAAGGCCGAGCCGGCCGCCGCCGGGGGCCACGGCCACTCGCACGGCCACGGCCACCAGCACGGCCCGGGCTTCTGACCCACGCCGTAGGACACCGTTCAGGGCACGCCGTCACCCGACGGCGTGCCCTGACGCCTTTCCCGCGCCGGCCGATGCTCACGCAAGCGCCGCCCCGGTCATTCGGCGCGCCCGGCGGCCGGTCACCCCGTGGTGGGCGGGTCCGCGGGGCGGTCACCCGATGGTGAGCGTGTCGAAGGGCGGCGGCGGCCCGAGGTACGCGACCTCCGGCGCCAGCAGCACCGCCCACGCGGGCCGGAACGCCGGTGCCCGGCGGTCCAGCTCCGGCCGGAGGTGGCTGCGCCAGGGCCCGCGCCCGTCGTCGGCCAGCCACCCGGGCCACGAGTCGTAGCGCCGTTCGAGGGTGAAGCCGCCGGCGGTCGCCTCCAGCCGTAGGAAGATCCACTGCCCGTGCGCCGGGTCGGCCTCGGCCGTCCGGAGCCGGCGGACCAGGTCGCCGGCCTGGCGGAACGCCGCCCACCCGTCCTCGCCCGGGAGGCTGGCCGGGGCCGCCTCGCCCGGGTGCTGGCTGAGCGCGGTGTCGGTGACCTGGATGAGCAGCGAGCAGCGGCCGTCGCCGGCCGGGGCCCGGCCGCGTGCCCAGTCGACGAGCTCGGTCAGCTCGGGGGTGGGCGCCGGGGCCGGGCGGGGCGCCTCCGTGGCCCGCCGCATCGCCGTCCAGACCAGCCGGTCGTGCTGGTCGTCGCTGAGCACCCGGACCCGCCGGGGCGGGGGCCCGGCCGCCGCCGCCACCGCCGGTGGCCGTCCGCCCGGGGTCAGCCCGGCCCGGGTCGCCATCGCCAGGCCGGCGGGCACGTCGACCGGGCCGGGCCGGAGCCGGCCGAGCAGCCCGTCCAGCGCGCCCGCGTCGAGGGCGCGGTCGGCCGCGGCGGTGAGCAACCGGCCGGCGGCCTCGGCCACCTCGGCCCGCTCCGCCGCCTCGTCCGCGGGTTGGTAGCCGCCCCACTCGAAGACCACCTCGCCCAGCTCCCGCCGGGCCCGGTCGTCGTCGAGCACCGCCCCGGCGGTGTCCCGCAGCCCGTCGGGCAGCAATGGCTCCGGGTACGGCACCCGGGACCAGCCGCCGTCGTACCAGTAGGCGTAGCCGAGCTGGTCGGCCTCGGCGTGCCGGATCAGCTCGGGCCAGGGCAGCCAGGCGGGGGCCCCGGCGAGCAGGTCGAGCGGCGGGCTGACGCTCACGGTGTCGCTGTACTCGTGGTCGTAGCCGAAGAGCACCGCCCGGCCGCCCTCGACGCGCACCAGCCGCGCCCAGTTGCCCCCGTGGTCGTCGTGGTGGGCACCGTCCGCGTCGCACCAGTAGACGTCGTCGTGGCCGAGAGTGGCGAGCGCCGAGGCGAGCGCGCCCCACCGGGCCCAGAGCGTGTCCGGATCCGCGATGTCGATCAGCATCCGATGATGCTGGCAGAACAGTGGGACATCCGCCGCCGGCCGGTACGTGACCCGACGCCGCGCCCCGGGCGGCCGGGGCGCGGCGTCGGCGTGTGGCAGGCGCGGTCGTCAGGCGACGTTGCGCTGGGCCGGCATCGTGGACTTGTGCGGGCGGCCGAGGCGGGCCTCCAGGCGGGCCACGTCGACGCGGCTGTGCCGGCGGTCGGCCAGGTCCTCCCAGCCGACCGCGAGCAGCCGTAGCCGCTCCGCCTCGCTGAAGCCGCCCCAGACGCCGTACGGCTCACGGACGGACAGCGCGTGCGCGGCGCACTCGGCGCGTACGGGGCAGGCCCGGCAGACCGCCTTGGCGCCGGACTCGCGGCGCAGGCGGGAGGAGCCGCGCTCGCCGTCCGGGTGGAAGAACTGGGCGCTGTCGCGACCCCGGCAGGCGCCGAGCCGCTGCCAGTCCCAGAGGTCGACGATGGGTCCGGGCAGCCTGCGTACGTTCGACATCAGCACCCCTCCTCCCGCGCGGCACCGCGGAGACTCTCAGTTGACCGGTGTCCGGGCGGTGGGCCGCGCTGGCGCACCGATTCCGGCTCGGCTCCCGGTACCCCGGCTCTCGCCGGCTCACACTTCTGTGATCGAAAACCTCGGACAATGTGCGGCATATGCCCTATCTGTCGGAAAAGTTCGGAGGATTGCCGGGAACACCCACCCGACCCCACCCCGCCGTGGTCTGCTTCGGGTCGGAGAGGAGACCACAGTGCGTACTGTTCTCGTGTGCGTTCGGACGCCGCTCGCCGCGCAGCAACTGAACTCCGCGGCGGCCCGGCTCGGGCTGTCCGCCGCCGTCCGGACCGCCGTCTCCGATCCCGAGGTGATGTTGCGGCTGGCGGAGGGCCCGGCGGACGTGGTGCTCGCCGACACGGCGCTCACCCGGCCGGACAGCGCCGGATTCGTGCGTCGGGTGCTGGCCCGCGCGCCGCAGGCCGCGGTGCTGCTGTTCGGGGCCGAGGAGTCCGAGGCGGCTGCGGCCACCATCGGCGCCGGGGCCCGGGGACTGATCCAGGGCACCGACCACGACCTGACCAGCGCGGTGGCCAAGGCCCTGCTGCTGCTCTCCGCGCCGGGCCGGGCGACCCGGCACCGGGTGGCCGACCCGGCTCGGGACGCCGCGGCCGTCGGCGGCCAGAAGCGCCCCGCGTCGGCCGGCCGCGCCCCGAACAACCCCGGCCCGGCCTGGCCGGCGGCCCCGGAGGGGCCGGGCGGCGTGCCGGCGGTGGTGCCCGTGCAGCGGGGCGACGACGAGCCGGAGCCGACCGGCGGCGAGCCCGCGGAGCCGGCGAACGGCCGGCGGGCCGCCCCCGCCCGGGGCGCCCGGGGAGCGGTCGGCCTGACCGAGCGGGAACTCCAGGTGCTGCTCGGGATGGCCGAGGGCAAGAGCAACGCCGAGATCGGCCGGGAACTGTTCGTCTCGGAGGACACCGTCAAGACGCACGCCCGTCGGCTGTTCCGCAAGCTCGGCGCCCGCGACCGCGCGCACGCGGTGGCCGCCGGCTTCCGCGCCGGCCTGGTCGCCTGAGCGCGCCGGCAGGCCCGTTGCCCGGCCGGGCCCGGTCCCGCGAACCGTGGCACTCGCCCGTCGGGGCCGACCCGACCCGGCTCGGCCCCGCTCGACGCCGCGCTGTCGGACGGGTACCGCGAGCCCGCACTCGCACCTCGGGGAACGCGCGGGACCCGGGTCGGCTCAGGTGCCCGGTTCGGTGTCGTCCTCGGTGCCCTCGGTCAGGGTGTCGTGCACACCGTCGGCGTAGCCGCGCGCGTAGTCCCAGGTGACGTAGTGGTCCGGGTCCGGGTCGTAGGCCGGCTCGTGCACCCGGGGCCGGCCGGAGCTGAGCAGGTGGCGCAGGTTGCCCCGGAGCAGGTCCCAGTCGAAGTAGTGCGGCTCCCGGCAGTCCTCGCACTCGATCACCAGCCCGCGCACCCCGACGGGCGCCAGCAGGGCCTGGTAGACCTCCAGGTCCGCGAGGTCCTCCAGCACGTCCTGCCGCTCGACCTCGGTCAGTGGGTCGAGTGCGGCGTCGCCGTCCGGGTCGTGCAGCTCCGCCGCCGGATCGGCCGGGTCGCCGTTGAACGGGTCGATGGGCTCGTCGTGCACCCCCTCACCGTAGACCCCGTGCCCGCGCGCCGCCCGCCCCAGTCCGCCCGGTCACCCGGCGTCGGGGCAGACGGGGGCCGCCGTCACGCAGCGTCGACGACCGGGCCGGCTCCGGCGGGGGCGGCCCGGCCCGATGGGTACGATGGCACCGACGCGCCATCACCCGGCGTGCGCCGGATGCCCGCGCGCGCCGCCTCGCTGAAGCCCGCCCGACCAGCTCAGGAGAGCAATCGTGGACAATTCGCCCAGCACCGATCTGCCGGCCGGCGCCGACCACGGCGAGCTGGGCGGCCACCTGCCGGAGCTGCCCGCCGGCTCGGCCCGGGTGGTCCCGCTCGGCCTCACCTTCGACGACGTGCTGCTCCAGCCCGGCGAGTCGGACGTGGTGCCCAGCCGGGTCAACACCCGCACCCGGCTGACCCGCAACGTCGAGCTGACCATCCCGCTGCTGTCCAGCGCGATGGACACGGTCACCGAGGCGCGGATGGCGATCGCCATGGCCCGCCAGGGTGGCATCGGCGTGCTGCACCGCAACCTCTCCCTGGAGGACCAGGCGCTCCAGGTCGACCTGGTGAAGCGTTCCGAGTCCGGCATGATCACCAACCCGGTGACCGCCAGCCCGGAGGACACCCTGCGCGACGTCGACGCGCTGTGCGGCCGGTACCGGATCTCCGGGGTCCCGGTGGTCGACCGCGACGGCCAACTCGTCGGCATCGTCACCAACCGGGACATGCGTTTCGTCTCCGAGCCGGCCACCCCGGTCCACGAGATCATGACCCGGACGCCGCTGGTCACCGCGCCCGTCGGGGTGCGCAAGGACGAGGCGCTGGCGCTGCTGCGCCAGCACAAGGTGGAGAAGCTGCCGATCGTCGACGACTCGGGCCGGCTGCGCGGGCTGATCACCGTCAAGGACTTCACCAAGAGCGAGCAGTACCCGAACGCCACCAAGGACGACGCCGGCCGGCTCCGGGTGGCCGCCGCCGTCGGCGTGGGGGAGGACGCGTACAAGCGGGCCCGTGCCCTGGTGGACGCGGGCGTGGACGTGCTGATCGTGGACACCGCGCACGGCCACCAGCGGGCGGTGCTGGACATGGTCCGCCAGCTCAAGAAGGACGTCACGATCGACATCGTCGGCGGCAACGTGGCCACGTACGCCGGGGCGAAGGCCCTGGTCGACGCCGGCGCCGACGGCGTGAAGGTCGGGGTCGGCCCGGGCGCGATCTGCACCACCCGGATCGTCGCCGGGGTCGGCGTCCCGCAGATCACCGCGATCATGGAGGCCGCGCGGGCCGCCCGCCCGGCCGGCGTCCCGGTGATCGGCGACGGCGGCATCCAGTACTCCGGCGACATCGCCAAGGCCCTCGTGGCCGGCGCCGACGCGGTGATGCTCGGCAGCCTGCTGGCCGGCTGCGAGGAGAGCCCCGGCGAGCTGATCTTCATCAACGGCAAGCAGTACAAGGCGTACCGGGGGATGGGCTCGCTGGGCGCGATGCAGTCCCGGGGCCAGGCCAAGTCCTACAGCAAGGACCGCTACTTCCAGCAGGACGTGCTCGCCGAGGACAAGCTGGTCCCGGAGGGCGTGGAGGGCCAGGTGCCCTACCGGGGGCCGCTCTCCGCCGTCGCCCACCAGCTCACCGGCGGGCTGCGCGCCGCGATGGGGTACGTCGGCGCGGAGAGCATCCCCGAGCTGCACCGGCGCGGCCAGCTCATCCGGATCACCGCGGCCGGGCTCAAGGAGAGCCACCCGCACGACATCCAGATGACCGTCGAGGCGCCGAACTACCACTCCCGCTGACCGCCACCCCCTCAAGACACCTGGAGCCCCCCATGCGTGACGTGGTCGAGATCGGCCTGGGTAAGACCGCGCAACGCGGTTACCACCTGGACGACATCGCCATCGTGCCGAGCCGCCGCACCCGGGACGTCGACGACGTCTCCACCGCCTGGCAGCTCGACGCGTACCAGTTCGGCATCCCGTGTGTGGGGCACCCCTCGGACGCGACGATGAGCCCGCAGTCGGCCGTGCGGCTCGGCCAGCTCGGCGGGCTCGGCGTGCTCAACGTCGAGGGCCTGTGGACCCGGTACGAGAACCCGACCAAGGTGCTGGAGGAGCTGGCCGCCCTGGGCGAGGACGCCCGCGCCACGAAGCGGCTCCAGGAGGTGTACGCCGAGCCGATCCGCCCGGACCTGATCGCCGAGCGGGTCCGCGAGCTGCGGGCCGGCGGCGGCACCGTGGCGGTCCGGGTCTCCCCGCAGCACACCCTGGCGCTGGCCCCGGTGATCCTCGACGCCGGCGTGGACATCCTGGTCATCCAGGGCACCATCGTGTCGGCCGAGCACGTCTCCACCACGGACGAGCCGCTGAACCTCAAGGAGTTCATCGCCGACCTCGACCTCCCGGTCGTCGTCGGCGGCTGCACCGACTACAAGACCGCGCTGCACCTGATGCGCACCGGCGCGGCCGGTGTGATCGTCGGCATCGGCGGCGACGAGTGGTCGACCACCGAGTCGGTGCTCGGCATCCGGGTGCCGATGGCCACCGCGATCGCCGACGCCGCCGCGGCCCGCCGCGACTACCTGGACGAGACCGGCGGCCGGTACGTGCACCTGATCGCCGACGGGGACATCCAGACCTCCGGCGACATCGCCAAGGCGCTGGGCTGCGGCGCGGACGCGGTGATGCTCGGCGAGCCGCTGTCGCTGTGCGAGGAGGCCCCGGCGGGCGGCGCGTGGTGGCACTCGGCGGCCAGCCACCCGTCGCTGCCGCGCGGGGCGTTCGAGGTGGCCGGCGAACCGCTCGGCGAGATGGAGCAACTGCTGTTCGGCCCGGCCGACGAGCCGGACGGCCAGCTCAACCTCTTCGGCGGCCTGCGCCGGGCAATGGCCAAGTGCGGCTACCGCGACCTCAAGGAGTTCCAAAAGGTAGGCCTGGTCCTAGACCGCTGACCCCCTCCCCCTACACCCTGCACTTTCACGGAAAGAGTGGCTGTTCCGGCCGGAATAGCCACTCTTTCCGTGAATTTGGGGCGGGGTGGGGCGGGGTGGGTCGTAGGCTGCCTCCAGAGCAGGCGAGGTGAGCGATGCCCCGAGCAGGAGGGCGGCTGGTGCGGGGAGGGCCCGGACGGGTCGTCCACACCGGGTGGCCGGGGCCGGGGCCTGCTGGCCGGCTGCCTCGCCGTGGCCGCCCTCGCCGCCTGCACCGGGGCGCCCCCACCCGGCGTGACCGCTCGGTGGCCGGCGCTCGGTAGGCTGCCGCGGACGGAGCGACCGGCCGGGGTCGGGCGGGCCGGGGCCTCCGCCGGGAGGGACGACGTGATGACGCTGAGCCTGCGGGGCCCGCGCCCCGGCACCGGGTTGCTGCTGGCCGTGGCGCTCGGGTTGGCCGCCTGCTCCTCGGCGCCGACCGAGCCGCCCAAGCCGACCGAGCCGACCGCGCCGGGGGCCGCCACGTCGCCGAGCCCGGCCCGGCAGTTCAGGCCCGGCGCGGCCGGGGTGGGCGACGACTACTTCCCCCGGTACGGCAACGCCGGGTACGACGTGACCCGGTACACCGTGAAGGTCCGCTACGACCCGGCGAAGGACCGGCTGACCGGCACCACGGTCGTGCAGGCCACGGCCACCGCGGACCTGTCCTCGTTCAACCTGGACCTGGCCGGGCTGACCGTGCGGAAGGTGACCGTGGACGGCGCCCCCGCCCGGCACGCCCGCACCGGCGACGAACTGGTGGTCACCCCCGCCGCCGGGCTGACCTCCGGCAACGGCTTCACCGCCGAGATCGGCTACGACGGCGAGCCGAAGCCGCTGCGCAACGAGGCCCTCGGCGAGGGTGGGTTCCGGGCCACCTCCGACGGCGCGGTGGCCCTCGGCCAGCCCGAGTCGGCGAGCACCTGGTACCCGGTCAACGACCACCCCTCGGACAAGGCCGCGTACGACTTCGAGATCACCGTGCCGCAGGGGCTGACCGCCGTCAGCAACGGGGTGCCGCTGGGGAAGACCACCCGGGCCGGCTGGACCACCTGGAAGTGGGCCGAGCGCTCGCCCATGGCCAGCTACCTGAGCACCCTGGCGATCGGCGAGTTCCGGGTGACCCGCGCCGAGCACAAGGGCCGGCCGGTGTTCAGCGCGGTCACCACGAAGCTGCCGGAGGGCGCCGCGGACGCGTCGATCGCCCGCACCGTCGAGGTGGCCGACTACCTGGAGGGCGTCTTCGGGCCGTACCCGTTCGGCTCGTACGGCGGGGTGGTCGTCTCCGAGCCGGGCATCGGGTACGCGCTGGAGACGCAGAGCCGGCCGGTCTACTCGGCCAACTTCTTCCGCCGGGGCGAGAACACCGGGGTGGTCGCGCACGAACTGGCCCACCAGTGGTTCGGCAACAGCGTGGCGCTGGCGCGGTGGCAGGACATCTGGCTCAACGAGGGGCTGGCCACGTACGCGGAGTGGCTGTGGGAGGAGCACCGCGGCGGGCGGACGGCGCAGCAGTCGTTCGACGCGGCGTACCTCGGCGCGTCCGGTCAGGTCTGGCGGACCCCGCCGGGGAAGCCGGGGGCGGCGAACCTGTTCGGCGAGTCGGTGTACCAGCGCGGGGGGATGACCGTGCACGCCCTGCGGGCCGCCGTCGGCGACCGGGCGTTCTTCGCGCTGCTACGGACCTGGGCGGCGGACAAGCGCGACGGCAACGCCACCACCGCGGAGTTCGTCGCCCTCGCCGAGCGGGTCTCCGGCAGGCAGCTCGACGCACTCTTCGACGCGTGGCTGTACGGCACCGAGCAGCCGGCGAGGCCGGGGACGACACGCTGACCCGGGCCGCCCGGGTGGCGGCCCGGTGGATTGGCCACCCCGGCGCCGGTCACCTCTTCACCACCAGCTCGGGGTGGGCGGCCAGGTACTGCTCGACCCGGCCCGCCTTCAGCTCGGTGAGGAACTTCCGGCCGACCGGCTTGAGCTGCTCACCGCGGTAGGAGCTGCCCTTGCCCACCCCCTCGCCGGGCAAGCCGACCAGGACGAGCCGGTCGGCGGGCAGCCCGCCGAGGGCGTACGCGAGGTCGACGATCCGCGGCCCGCCCGCGTAGATCAGGGTGTCGCCGAGCGCGCCGACGACCTGCTCGACCCGGTCGGGCTGCCGGGGCAGGCCCTCGTTCTGGAGCTTCGTCACCAGCGCCCGGACGAGCTGCTGCTGGTGGCGCTGCCGGGCGTAGTCCCCGCCGTCCAGTCCGTAGCGCTGCCGGGCGTAGTCCAGCGCCTGCCAGCCGGTCAGGTGCCGGTCGCCCTTCTCGTAGACCATCTGCGGGCCGACGTAGCCGCCGCCGCCCGGCGCCGGCTCGCGGTGCCGGCCGTCGGGCCGCCGGTGCAGCGAGACGGTGCGCTGGTCGATGTAGACGTCGATGCCGCCGACGGCGTTCACCAGCTTCTCGAAGCCCTGGAAGGTGACCACCGCCCCGGCGTCGAAGCGCAGCCCGGTGTACCCGCTGACGGTGCTGCGCAGCAGCTCGTACCCCTGGGCGGCGCTCGGCTGCTTCGGCTTGCCGGGCACCCGGCTGCCGTAGCTCATCGCGTGGGTGAGCTTGGTCTTCCCGCCCTCGTACCCCGCCTTCGGGAAGGCCGGGATGTCGACCAGCAGGTCGCGGGGGAGTGAGAAGACGTACGCCCGGTCCAGCTCCCTCGTGACGTGCGCCACCAGCACCGCGTCGCCGTGCGGCTCCCAGCCGGGCACGCTGACCCGGGTGTCCACGCCGACCATCAGGAGGTTCAGCGGCCCGGTCACGTCGGCCCCCGGCGGCGGGGTCGGGGTCGGCGTGGCCTCCGGCGGCGTGGGCGCGGCGGTGACCCGCCCCGCCCCGCGCTCGGGCTGCCGGTCGGCGACCAGCCGGACGGCCACCGTCGCGCCGGCCGCCACCAGGACCAGGGCCGCGAGGACGGCCAGTCCCAGCCGCCACCGCCGACGTCCGGTACCCGCCTGTCCGGCCATGTCCCACCCCCGTTCGTACAACGCTCCGACCGAGTCGCCGGGTTGCGGCCGCTGAGCGACGGATCGACGGCGGCGGGGTGCATGATGCCGCGAAAACGGGCTCTGGCGCGATAGCTACCCGTCGGTAATGATGCGTCCATGCGGTACGACGTGCTCGTCGTCGGGTCCGGCTTCGGTGGCAGCGTCACCGCGCTCCGGCTGGCTGAGAAGGGCTACTCGGTCGGCGTGCTGGAGGCCGGGCGGCGCTTCACCGACGACGAGTTCCCGGAGACCTCGTGGCGGCTGCGCCGGTTCCTCTGGGCCCCGGGGCTCGGCTGCTACGGCCTGCAACGGATCACCCTGCTCCGGTCCGCCGACCGCCGGGCCGGCGGCGGGGTGCTGGTGCTGTCCGGGGCCGGGGTGGGCGGCGGCTCGCTGGTCTACGCGAACACCCTCTACGAGCCCCTCGACGCGTTCTACACCGACCCGCAGTGGCGGGACATCACCGACTGGCGCGCCGAGCTGGCCCGCCACTACGACCAGGCGAAGCGGATGCTCGGCGTCACCACGTACCCGGTGCAGACCCGGGCGGACCGGGCGATGCGGGCGGTGGCCGACCGGATGGGCGTCGGCCACACCCACCACCCCACCCCCGTCGGGGTGCACATCGGCCGGCCGGGGGAGCGGGTCGCCGACCCGTACTTCGGCGGGGCCGGCCCGGAGCGCACCGGCTGCACGCACTGCGGGTCGTGCATGACCGGCTGCCGGCACGGGGCGAAGAACACCCTGGTCAAGAACTACCTGTGGCTGGCCGAACGGCTCGGCGCGCAGGTGCACCCGCTGACCACGGTCACCGCCGTCCGCCCGGCCGACGGCGGCGGCTACCGGGTGCAGACCGTCCGCACCGGGGCCTGGCCGCGCCGGCGCCGCCAGGTGTTCCACGCCGACCAGGTGGTCCTCGCCGCCGGCGCGCTCGGCACCCAGCGGTTGCTGCACGAGATGAAGGCCACCGGGGCGCTGCCCGCCCTGTCGCCCCGCCTCGGCGAGCTGACCCGGACGAACTCCGAGGCGATCCTCGGCGCGTCGGTGCCCCCCGCCCGGGCCCGCGCCGAGGGGCTGGACTTCACCGAGGGAGTGGCGATCACCAGCTCGTTCCACCCCGACCCGCAGACCCACATCGAGCCGGTCCGCTACGGGCGCGGCTCCAACGCGATGGGGCTGCTCCAGTCGCTGCTGGTCGACGGCGGCCCGCACCGGGTCCGGCGCTGGGTGGCCACCCTGCTGCGGCAGCCCGGGACCGCCGCTCGGATGCTCACCGTCCGCAACTGGTCGGAACGGACGGTCATCGCGCTGGTCATGCAGTCCGCCGACAACTCGCTGACCATCCGCTGGCGGCGCGGCCTGTTCGGCCGGCGGCTGGCCGCCGGCCCCGGCCACGGCGAGCCCAGCCCGACCTGGATCCCGGCCGGCCACGCCGCCGCCCGGTTGCTCGCCGAGGAGATCGGCGGTACGCCGGGCGGGTCGCTCACCGAGCCGTTCGACATCCCGATGACCGCGCACATCCTCGGCGGGGCGGTGATCGGCGTCACCCCGGCCGAGGGGGTGATCGACCCGTACCACCGGGTGCACGGGCACGCCGGGTTGCACGTGGTGGACGGCGCGGCCGTCTCGGCGAACCTCGGGGTGAACCCCTCGCTGACCATCACCGCCCAGGCGGAACGGGCGATGTCCCTCTGGCCCAACAAGGGGGAACCCGACCCGCGCCCGCCGCTCGGGGAGCCGTACCGGCGCCTCGACCCGGTGCCGCCGGCCCACCCGGCCGTCCCGGCGGACGCCCCCGGTGCCCTGCGGGCGTGAGCGGAAGGGCGCCTTCTCGACGCCTCCGGCAGGGAATGGCTCCCCTCCCCCCGGAACATCCGCGCGGGAAGGGCCGGCCGCTGCCCGGGGCGGGCGTGACTGTCGGTAGGCTTCCTGCACATGAGCACGCCTCGTCCCGTCCTCGTGGTGGACTTCGGAGCCCAGTACGCCCAGCTCATCGCGCGCCGGGTGCGCGAGGCGAAGGTCTACTCGGAGATCGTGCCGCACTCGATGCCAGTGGCCGAGATGCTGGCGAAGAACCCGGCCGCGATCATCCTGTCCGGCGGCCCGGCCAGCGTCTACGCCCCCGACGCCCCGCAGATCGACGCCGGGGTGTTCGACGCCGGCGTCCCGGTGTTCGGCATCTGCTACGGCTTCCAGGCCATGGCCCAGGCGCTCGGCGGCACCGTGGCGCGCACCGGCAACCGCGAGTACGGCGGCACCCCGCTGCGCCCCCGCCTCCTCGAACCCGGTGTGCTGCTCCGCGACCTGCCGGCCGACCTGCCGGTCTGGATGAGCCACGGCGACTGCGTCACCGAGGCCCCGGCCGGCTTCACGGTCACCGCCGAGTCGGCGGGCGCCCCGGTCGCCGCGTTCGAGGACCTGGCCGGCCGCCGGGCCGGGGTGCAGTTCCACCCGGAGGTCGGGCACACCGCGCACGGCCAGGAGATGCTCGCCCGGTTCCTGTACGACATCGCCGGCATCGAGCCCACCTGGACCCCCGCGAACATCATCGACGAGCAGGTCGCCCGGATCCGGGAGCAGGTGGGCGACAAGGAGGTCATCTGCGGCCTGTCCGGCGGGGTGGACTCCGCCGTCGCCGCCGCGCTGGTGCACAAGGCCGTCGGAGACCAGCTCACCTGCGTCTTCGTCGACCACGGCCTGCTGCGGGCCGGCGAGGCCGAGCAGGTGGAGAAGGACTACGTCGCCGCCACCGGCATCAAGCTCAAGGTCGTCGACGCGCAGGACCGGTTCCTCGGGGCCCTCGCGGGGGTGATCGACCCGGAGCAGAAGCGGAAGATCATCGGCCGGGAGTTCATCCGGGTCTTCGAGGCCGCCGCCCGGGAGATCGCCTCGCGCGGCGACGTCGAGTTCCTGGTGCAGGGCACCCTCTACCCGGACGTGGTGGAGTCCGGCGGCGGCACCGGCACCGCCAACATCAAGAGCCACCACAACGTCGGCGGCCTTCCGGAGGACCTGAAGTTCGCCCTGGTCGAGCCGCTGCGAACCCTGTTCAAGGACGAGGTCCGGACGCTCGGCCTGGAGCTGGGCCTGCCCGAGGCGATGGTCTGGCGGCACCCGTTCCCGGGCCCCGGCCTGGCCATCCGGATCATCGGCGCGGTCGACCGGGAGCGGCTCGACCTGCTGCGCCAGGCCGACCTGATCGCCCGCGAGGAGCTGACCGCCGCCGGCCTGGACCGGGGCGTCTGGCAGTTCCCGGTGGTGCTGCTGGCCGACGTGCGCAGCGTCGGGGTGCAGGGCGACGGGCGCAGCTACGGGCATCCCGTGGTGCTGCGCCCGGTCTCCAGCGAGGACGCGATGACCGCCGACTGGTCCCGGCTGCCCTACGAGGTGGTCGCCAGGATCTCCACCCGGATCACCAACGAGGTGGCCGAGGTGAACCGGGTGGTCCTGGACGTCACCAGCAAGCCGCCGGGCACCATCGAGTGGGAGTGACCCCGGCTCAGCCGGCAGCCGGCGGCACCGGCCCGTCCGGCGCCCGGGCCCCCTCGGGCGCGGTCGCCGGGGCCGCCGGGTGCGGCCAGGCCGGGGCGCCGGTCGGCTCCTCCGGCATCAGGAACCACATGATCGGGTACGCCAGCGCGGCGAGCCCGCCGGTGAGCACGGTCGCGGCGGCGAACACCACCCGGACGAGGGTGGGGTCGACGGCGAAGTAGCGGCCGAGGCCGCTGGCCACCCCGGCCACCATCCGGTCGGTGGCGGGGCGGCGGAGCTGCTTGTACGGGGCCTGGTGCGGCGGTGTCGAGGTCATGCCCCCACGGTCCGCGCCGGGGGGCGTGCCGACCTCGGTGACGGCCCGGATCATTACCCTGACCGGCCCCTGATGATCCAGTCGTCAGTCAGGAATCTGACTCTTTTCGATGCAGGTCACGCCGGCCGGGGAGAATTTCCACCCGTGACCACCACGCTGGAGCCGCTCCGCAGGATCGCGGCATACGCAGTTTGTGCTGATTCAGTCGGCCGAGTGTTACTGGTCCGGGCATCGGAGCGCTCCGGCACCCCCGGCACGTGGTCCCTCCCCGGCGGGGCGGTCGACCACGGCGAGGACCCGAACCACACCGTCGTCCGGGAGACCGCCGCCGAGACCGGGCTCTCGGTCGCCGTCGCCGGGCTGGACGACGTGCTCGCGGACATGCGGGCCCTGCCCGAGCGGGGCATCACCATCCACACCGACCGGCTCATCTACCAGGTCTCGGTGCGGGGCGGCACGCTGACCGACCGGGTCGACCGGCCCACCGACCTGGCCCGCTGGTTCACCCTGACCGAGGCCCGCGAGCTGCCACTGCGCGCGTTCACCGCGCGCGCCCTCGGCCTGCCCGCCTGCTCGGCCGACGTGGTGCCCGACGAGCCGCCGGAGTTCCCCTCCTTCTACGCGGTCCCCGGCCCGGACGGGCTGCACCGGGCCCAGCGCTTCGCCGCGTACGCGGTGGCCACCGACCCCGAGGGCCGGGTGCTGCTGACCCGGGTCTCCGACGGGTACCCGGGGGCCGGCTGCTGGCACCTGCCCGGCGGCGGCACCGACTACGGCGAGCAGCCGGGCGCGGCGCTGATCCGGGAACTGGTCGAGGAGACCGGCCAGCGGGGCCGCCTCGTCGAGCTGCTCGGCGTGGCCAGCCACCGCGACGCCGCCTCGCTCGGCCCCGAGGGCTACCCGATCGACTGGCACGGCGTGCGGGCCTTCTACCGGGTGATGGTCGACCAGCCCGCCCCACCCACCGTGACGGACGTCGGCGGCTCCACCTGCGAGGCCCGCTGGTTCGCCCGCGAGGAACTCGGCGCCCTGCCCACCGACCGGCTCACCGAGGTCACGGCCGAGGCCGTCCAGGCCGCCCGGCTCACCTGACCGTCCGCCCCGCCCGGCCCCGTCCGCGTGGGCCCCGCCGCTCATCGGGTTGTCGCCCCGGCCCGCCGTTACGGTAGGCGATAGCTTCATGATCGACCGGATACGCGATCCGGGGCGGGCGGGGAGGGGCGCATGGAACAGCGGCGACGGGTCGGGGCGTACGGGGTCTGCCGGGACCGGGACGGGCGGGTGCTGCTCGTGCGGGGGTCAGACCGGGCCGACTTCCCGGGGATGTGGCAGCTCCCCGGGGGCGGCCTGGAGCACGGGGAGCACCCCGAGGCCGGCGTGGTGCGGGAGTTCGCCGAGGAGACCGGGCTCGCCGCCGAGGTGACCGGCCTGCTCGCCGCTGTCGCGGACGTCACCCCGCTGCCCGACGCGGGCGTCACGCTGCACACCGACCGGATCGTCTTCGCCGTGCGGGCGGGCGGCGGCGCGCTCCGGGACGAGGCCGACGGCACCACCGACCTGGTCCGCTGGTCGAGCCCCGACGATGTGGCGGGGCTGCCGCTGCTGCCGTTCACCGCCGAGGCGCTCGGCCTGCCGGTCACCCCGCCCCGCCGGGTCGCGCGCGGCGCCGCGCCGTACCCGCCGCCGCCGGCCGACCGGCGGCAGCGCTTCGCGGCGTACGGCCTGGTCACCGACCCGGCCGGCCGGGTGCTGCTCACCATGATCGCGGACGGTTACCCGGGCGCCGGGCGGTGGCACCTGCCCGGCGGCGGCACCGACCACGGCGAGCAGCCGGCCGGTGGGCTGCTCCGCGAGCTGGTCGAGGAGGCCGGCCAGCTCGGCCGGGTCGTGGACCTGCTGATGGTGCACAACCTGCACAACCCCGCCGCGCTGGGACCTGAGGGCCGGCCGCTGGACTGGCACGGGGTGCGGGTGGTCTACCGGGTGCTGGTCGACGAGCCGACCGAGGCGCGGGTCACCGAGCTGGCCGGGGGATCGACGGCCGCGGCGGCCTGGTTCCCGCCCGACCGGGTCGAAGGGCTGTCCATGACCGAGGTCGCGGCCCTGGCAACCGGACATCGGCTCGCATAGCGCCCGCCCGTCGGGCCGGCATCGACCGGCTCCGGTAGTCTGTGGGACGGGGTTGATGGAGGAACGGGCGGTGAAGCCCGAGACGGGAATGAAGAGGCGGTTCGCGCGGTTTGGTCGAGATATAAGTACCGCCGGCAGCTATCGCCAAGCCCCACTCCCCTGTGCAATGGTGTACTCCGCTTGAACGGCTGCCGGGCCAGAAGCGGTCCGGCACGAGACAGCCGGACGCCCGCCCCCGTGGCGGCTAGTCGATCCGGTGATGGAGGAAACGTGCCGAGAGCCCCCTGGCGCCGGCGTCGTACGACTGACAGTCCGCGCCCCGCAGGGCGTCGCTGGGCGGGCCGGTTGCGCCGTAGCAGCACGTTCGCCCGCCAGGTGCTGCTCGTCCGGGTGGGACGCCGCGACGGCGTCGCCGCCACGGGCGCCGACCTGGCCTCGCCCGAGCACCGCTACCTCGACCGGCAACGCCGCCGGTACGGCCTCGACCGGTACGAGCGCACCGAGGTCCAGGCGGTCGTGCCGGTGAGCCCGGCCCTCGCCCCGAGCATCCCGGTCGACGACGCGGCGTCGATGGCGATCCCGCTGCTGCCGGGCGAGCGGACGGCGGCCCGTCGGGCCAAGTTCGCGCTGGTCAACGCCTGCACCCTGGCCAGCCTGGTGCTCGGGATCAACGCCATCTTCGTGGCCATGCAGGGCGAGGTGCGGCTCGCCGCGCTCCTCCTGATCGCCTGCGTCGCGTTCGACGGGCTCGACGGCGCCCTCGCCCGCAAGCTCGGGGTGGCCAGCCCGTTCGGCGCCCAGATGGACTCGCTGGCCGACATGTGCTCGTTCGGCCTCGCCGCCCCGGTGGTGGTCTACGCCTCGCTGGCCGGCGCGGCCCCGCCCGCCGCCGCCGCGGTGGCCGCGGCGCTCGTCGCCGCCTGCGCGGCGATCCGGCTCGCCCGGTTCAACGTCTCGCCGAAGGACGGCCGCTTCTTCTGCGGCGTGCCGACCACGATGGCCGCGGCCGTGCTCGCCCTGACCGTCGCCATCGGGCTGCCGCTGCCCGGCCTGGTGCAGATCGCCGGCGTCGCGCTGCTGGCCTTCGCGATGGTCTCCAGCTTCCCGTACGCGAAGCTGGCCCGGCTGGTGAAGCTGCCGCCGTGGCTCTGGTTGGCCCCGGTGGTCGGCGCGCTCGTCGACATCCGGCTCACCTTCGCACTGGTCGTGGTGGGCTATCTGGTCAGCGGCCCGCTGCTCTGGCTGCACCAGCGCCGCACCGCCTGACCGACGATTCACCCCGAAAGGGGCGCCGCTGTCCGCGGCGCCCCTTTCGTCGCGTTCGGGTCAGCGCCAGCGGGCGATGACCGTGGACCCGCCGATCACCTTGTCGCCCGGCCCGACCAGCGGATCGGCCGCGTCGGCCCGCAGGTAGACGTCGGTCCGCGAGCCGAACCGGATCAGGCCGAAGCGCTCGCCCCGGGCCAGCAACGACCCGATCGGGGCGCGCTGCACGATCCGCCGGGCGATCAGCCCGGTGCGCTGGGCGACGACGACCGTGCCGTGCTCGGTGTCGAGCACCGTGTACGCCGCCACGTTGTGCTCGGCGTCCGGCTTCATCGCGTTGACGAAACCGCCGTCGGCGACGAAGTAGTCGACCACCTTGCCGGCCACCGGGGACCGGTTGACGTGCACGTCCAGCACCGAGAGGAAGACCGCGACCCGCAGCCACTCGCCGTCGCCGAAGCGCTCGTCGTGCAGCCGCTGCACCGAGAGCACCTGCCCGTCGGCGGCGGCCACGACGGCCGACGGGTCCTCGGGAACGTCCCGCTCCGGGTCCCGGAAGAACGCGGCCACCGGGGCGGCGGCCAGCGCCGGCAGCAGCCACAGCTTCGACTTCGGCCGGACGGCCCGGGTCAGCGCGGCGAGCCCGAGGGTGATCCCGGCCGCCGCCACGCCGTTGGAGTCGATGTGCATGCTCCGGGTCAGCGGCACGCTGGACGGCCGGTGGGCCGGGGCGAGCCGGGCCGCGACGGCCGCGCTGGCCGGGGTGAAGCGGAGCCGGTGCACCCGGACCGGCGGGGAGTTGCGCAGCACCAGATCTGTCCCGACGCCGTGCAGCGCGCTCTGCCGCTCCAACTCGGCGGCGGCGCCGGCGGTGCGCCCGGGGGCCGCTGGCGCGGCGAGGCTGAGCACCGCGCCGTCGGCGAGGTACTTGGCCAGGCCGTCGATGGTCGTGCGGGCCTCCTCGGCGGTGCCGGTGAGCGGCTCGGCGGCGATCACCACCTCGGCGGAGTCGGCCTCGGCGAGGGACTCCGCCACCCGTACCCGGTCGGCGACCCAGCGGCCCTGGGCCGTCACGTGCTCGCGCAGCGCGGCGGGCGCGGCCGTCGCGGCCGGCACCACGGTGAGGGAGTCGCCGGGCAGCAGGGCGTCGATCGCCGCGGCCAGCGCCGCGGAGTCCGGGGTCGCGCCGACCAGCAGGGCGGCCTTCGGGTCGTTGCGCCGGGCGAGCTCGGTGACGAGGGTCCGGGCGGCACGCTCGCCGATGCGGACCGGGCCGGGCCGGCCGGAGGTGCGCACGGCGGGGGACTGGGTCATGTCGGACGGGCTCCTGACGGGGTAGAGACGGAATCGCGGCGGGACCGCCACGGCGACCCGGTCGGGTCGGCCGCGGACCAGCCCGCGACCTGCCGGCTCGGTCGCGGATCGACGCCCGACGACCTCGTGGCACGGTCCGGGTGACGCCCGGCGACCTGCCGGCCCGGCCGCGGGTCGACGCCCGGTGACCGGTCGGCGCGGTCGGGGGGTGACGCCCGCCGACCGGTCGGCTCGATCATGGGTGGCGCCCCGCGACCGGTCGGCGCGGTGAGGGGTGACGCCCGCGACCGGCCGGCCCGGTCGCGGCCGGGGCCGCGGCCCGTGCCGGCCGGCGGAGGCGAGCTCTCCACCGGCCAGCATATGCGCCCGGCGCGGGCGACCGCACCGCTGTGGTCAGCCGTCCGCCCGCTGCGGCCCACGAGGCGGCGCGTCCGGCGCGGCCGGGTCCGTCGGGTCCGGCGTCGGGTCCGTCGGGTCCACGACGGTCGGGTCGGCCGTCAACCGGGGCAGCGGCTCGGTGACCCGCTCGGCGGCCGGGCCGGGCGGTGGCCCGCCGGCGGGGTCGGTGTCCAGCGGGTCCGTCGGCGACCAGCGGGCCGGCCCGCCGTCGCTGACCGGCCGGTCCTCGACCGCCTCAGGCCACCCGTCGGCGACCGCCGCGGTGGGCCACTCGTCGGCCGGGGCCGGCCCGGCCCCGGTGAGCGGTCCCCCGGTGCCCGGCCGGTCGCCGAAACCGGCGTCCACGGCGTCCGCCGGAGTTGGCCGGGCGGCGTCGTGCCGGTCGCCGGAGCCCGCGTCCACGGCGTTTGCCGGTGCCGGCCGGGCGGCGTCGTGCCGGTCCCCCCGGCCGGAGCGCAGCGCGCCGACCAGGCCCAGCGTGCCGACCAGGATCAGCCCGCCGGCCAGGAACCAGCCGACCGGCGGGAGGTCCAGGCCGAGTAGCTGGGCGAACAGCCACCAGGCGGCGAGGGCGACGAAGACGAGGCCGAAGACGAGCGAGACGAAGTCCGTACGGTGTGCCTTCACCGGGTCACCTCCAGGTTGCCGGCGTTGACGTGGACGTAGAGGCGGAGCCGCCCGCCCCCGGGACCGTCCGCGCCGAGGTCGGTGCTCTCCCGGAGGCGGCCGTCCAGCCCCCCGGAGCGGTTGCCGAAGATCGTGGCGTCCCCGGCGTTGACGTCGGCGATCGTGGTGACGTCGACGTTCGGCGGCACGACCACGGTCGCCTGCCCGAAGTTGACCGCGACGGTGACCTGGGTGTCGTGCTTGTCGAAGTCGATGCCGCGCAGGTCGAGCACGGCGTCGCCGAAGTTGTTCTCGTACCGGTCGGCCAGGTCACGACGGTCGGTGGGGGCCCAGGTGACGTCCCCGTCCACGCCCCGGATCCGGTCGTACGACTCGGTGACGGTGGCGATCCCGAGCGCCGCCACGGTGACCAGCCCGAGCGCGATCAGCCAGCGCGCCCGGCCGAACCAGGCGCCGACGAGGAGACCGAGCCCGACCGTTGCCAGGGCCGCCGCGAAGTACGCCGCCGCCCCCACGTGGATCACGTCCAGCAGGTCGAGCACGGCGACCACCCCGAGCGCCAGGAAGACCAGCGAGAAGGTCACGGCGCCCAGCGGGGAGCGTTCCCGGGGTGGCTTCGGGGGCTTGACCGGTCGGGGCGGCGGGGGAGCCGGCTGCGGGCCACCGGCGTACGGGCCCCTGGCGTACGGGCCGTGCGGGGCGAACGGCGGCCGGTAGCCGGCCGGCGGCCGGGGCGCGGCGACCGGCGGGTAGCCGGTCGTGGGCACGCCGACCGGGGGGAGGGAGCCGGTCGGCGTGCCCGCCGGTGGCCAGGCGGGAAGCCCGGTGGCCGGCCCGGCCGGGGCGGTCGCCCAGGCTGCGGCGGGCTGCCCGGGCGCGGGTGCCCCGGACCACTGCCCCGCGAACGGCGCCCCGGACGGCTGGCCGGGGACCGGGGGCCCGACCGGCGGCCTACCGGGGCCGGCGGGCGGGGTGAAGAGGCCGGGCGCGGGCCACGCGACCGGCGGCACCGGGCCCGGCGGGGTGGGGTTCGGTACGCCGGGCACCGGACCCCGGTCGGCCGGGGCGCCCCGGCCGAACGTGCCGCGCTCGCGGTTGAGCAGCAGCGCGCCGCCGACCAGGATGGCCGCGCCGAGCAGCACCGCCCGGAACGCGTCGGTGACGATGTACCCGAAGCTCACCGCCACCAGGATGCTCAGCACGATCACGGTGACGGGGGACATGCTGGACCGGCCCCGGCCCAGCATGGACTCGACCGGGGAGGCGGTGTCGCCCTCGCCCGGAATGATCAGCCAGGCCGTGACGTACACCAGGATGCCGATGCCGCCGAAGAAGCCGAGCACGGCCAGCAGCACCCGCCACAGCACCGGGTCGGTGTTGGTGGCTCGGCCGATCGCCGCGCAGACGCCGGCCAGGTAGCGGCCCTCGCGGGGCCGGACCAGCCCGTACCGGGAGGTGAAGCCGGCCCCCTCGGGCGGCGGGGGCGGCGGGGCCGCGTACCCCCCGGGGGGTGGTGGTGGCGGGGCGCTCGGGCCGTCGGACCCGGGGGTCCCCCCGGCCGGCGGCGGCCCGGCGGCGCCGGGTGGGGGAGACCAGGCCGGGTCGGGCCCGGCGGTCGGCGGCGGCCAGCCGCCCGGCGCGGACGCTTCCGGGCCGGCGGCGCTGGCCGTGCCCGGTCCCGCGGGGGCTCCGGACGCGGCGGCGGCCGGTGTCGCGGGGGAGCCGGTCGCACCCGGCGTCGCCGGCCCGAAGGCGGTCGGCGCCGTCCAACTGGCGGGCGTGGTGGGGGCCGGATCCGCCGGTGGCGGCCCGTCCGGTCGGGCCGCCCCGGGACGGGGCGACGGGGCAGCTTCCTCGGTCATGCTCCGATCCTGCTGCCCCGACCGGCCGGGTTGCCTCAGGACCCGACCCTGACCCCACCCTGAGATCCGGCCGGCCCGGATGTCGGGGGCGTCCCCGTGGCCCGTTGGGGCCCCGGCGTGTGACGATCGAGACCGGCGCGCCGCTCCGGCGCCCGCCCGCCGCCCCTGAACAGGGAGTATCCGATCAGCGCCGTGACCCAGCCGCCCCGCCTCTACCGGGCGCCCGAGCACCGGATGGCCGCCGGTGTGGCCGCCGGCATCGCCGACCATCTCGGCATCTCGGTGGTGCGGGTGCGGATCGCCTTCACGGTGCTGCTCGGCCTCAGCGGGCTCGGGCTGCTGCTCTACGCCGCCTTCTGGGCGGTCGTCCCGCTGCGGCCGGGCGACACCGCGGTCCCGCCCCGGCGGGACATCGGGCAGTTGCTGCCGTTCGTGGCGATCGGGCTCGGGGTGCTGCTGGTGCAGGTGATGGTCTTCGACTCCGTCGGTGCGGCGGGCACCGCCGGCTGGCTGGTCGCGATCATCGCGGTGGGCGCCGGGGTGATCTGGCACCAGGCCGCGCCCGAGCGCCGCCGGCAGTGGGGCGAGTCGATGCCGGTGCCCTGGCTGGGAGCGGTGGTGGAGGAGAGCGACCGGCGGGCCTTCGTGCTGCGGTTCATCGGCGGCGGGGTGCTGGTCGCGGTGGGCATCATCGGCGTCGTGGCGGTCTACTCGCCGGCGCAGAACTTCGACGCGGTGCTCAACGGCGTCATCTTCGCGCTGGTCGGGCTGGCCGGCGTGGGGGTGGTGGCGGCCCCGGTGCTCTGGCGGACGTACAACCAGCTCCGCTCGGAGCGCGAGGGGCGCATCCGCGAGCAGGAACGGGCGGAACTGGCCGCCATGGTGCACGACCAGGTGCTGCACACCCTCGCGTTGATCCAGCGCAACGCCGCCGACGTGACGACCGTGCAGCGGCTGGCGCGCGGCCAGGAGCGCTCGCTGCGCAACTGGCTCTACAAGCCGACCGCCTCGCCCACCGAACGGTTCGCGGCGGCCCTGGAGCAGGCGGCGGCCGAGGTCGAGGACACCTTCGCGATCACCGTGGAGGCGGTGGTGGTGGGCGACCGGGACACCGACGAGCGGGTCGGTGCCCTGGTCGCGGCGGCCCGGGAGGCGCTGGTGAACGCGGCCCGGCACGCCGGGGTGCGGACCGTCTCGCTGTACGCGGAGGTGGAGCCGGACCAGGTGAGCGTCTTCGTCCGGGACCGGGGCAAGGGCTTCGACCCGGATACCGTGGGAGACCACCGGCACGGGGTCCGGGGCTCGATCGTCGGACGGATGAGGCGGCACGGCGGCCGGGCGGAGATCCGCTCCGAGCCGGGTGAGGGGACCGAGGTCCGGTTGATCCTGCCGATCTCCCGCGACCAGTCCACGGCGGAAAGGGACAGATGACCATGGCCGAGCACGGGCCGGTCGAGGGGGCGCAGGAGCGCCCCGAGCGGCTGCGCGTCTTCCTCGTCGACGACCACGCCATGTTCCGCGCGGGGGTCCGCGCCGAACTGGGTGCCCACGTCGAGGTGGTGGGCGAGGCCAGCACGGTGGCCGAGGCGGTCGCCCGGATCGCCGCCACCGGTCCCGACGTGGTGCTGCTGGACGTGCACATGCCCGACGGCGGCGGCCGGGCGGTGCTGGAGGCGATGCGCCGGACCCACCCGCAGGTGCGGTTCCTGGCGCTGAGCGTCTCCGACGCGGCGGAGGACGTGATCGGCCTGATCCGGGCCGGGGCCCGGGGCTACGTCACCAAGACCATCTCCCCGGACGAGCTGGCCGCGGCGGTGCGCCGGGTGGCCGACGGGGACGCCGTGTTCAGCCCCCGGCTGGCCGGATTCGTGCTGGACGCCTTCGCCGCCCGGCCGGACGCCCCGGTGGCCGACCCGGAGCTGGACCAGCTCACCAACCGGGAGCGCGAGGTGCTCCGGCTGCTCGCCCGGGGGTACGCGTACAAGGAGATCGCCAAGGAGCTCTACATCTCGATCAAGACGGTCGAGACGCACGTGTCGAACGTGCTGCGCAAGCTCCAGATGTCCAACCGGTACGAGCTGTCCCGCTGGGCGGCGGACCGCCGCCTGGTGTGACGCCGGCCGGGGCCGGCCCGGTCACTCCGTCCGCAGGACGGTGAACGCCTCCGCCAGCCGGCCCGGCGGCAGCCCGGCGTTGTCCGCGACCGTGCCGAGCCGGTCCCGGACCCAGGTCTCCACGTCCAGGTGGGCGGTCTGCGAGCGGTGTGCGCGCATCGCGGCGACCTTGTGGTCGTACCGGTCGGTGACGTCGACCACGTGGTCCGGGGCGGGACCGCCGGCGTACCAGACCTCGCGGACCACCCACGGCTCCAGCCCGGCGGCGAGCAGCTCGGGGTACGCGAACCGGTTGCGCGCGTCCGGGTAGATCGCGCAGGTGGTGGCCTCGCCGACGGCCAGGTGGTCGGGGTGGCTCGGGCCGGCCAGGTGCTCCCAGCGGCGCAGCGGGGAACTGGTCAGCACCCGGTCCGGCCGGAACCGACGGATCGCCGCGGTGATGTCCCGGCGAAGCGCGATCGTCGGGGTGAGGGTGCCGTCGACGTACCCGTCGAGGAACTCGACCCGGTGCACGCCGACGGCCGCGGCGGCGGCGCGCTGCTCCTCCTCGCGCAGCCGGGGCAGCTCCGCACGGGGCGTGTCGTCGAACCCGCCGGCATCACCCGGGGTGACAATGAGGTACGCCACGTCCACCCCCTCGTCCACCCAGCCGGCTATGCTGCCCGCACAGCCGAAGTCGACATCGTCCGGATGGGCAAATACGGCCAGCGCACGGTGGATGTCGGCGAGCGCCGGAGCCGAGGCGGGGAAGCTCACAGAGCCGAGCCTACGCGCCCACCAGGGCGAGGAGAGCCGACCGCGTTATGCCTGGTCAGGGCCATGTTGTCGGGTCATATCATGATCTTTTCTCAAGTATCGGCAACACTGCGACCAACTAACGGCTTGATAACGGCACCTTCACGTAACGGGCCGGTAGGTGTCACAGTTGCAGCACCTCACCCCCGGCGTGAGGCGCCCACGTACGGGACCGCGACCACGGAAGCCGCTGAGCAGTCACGGTTCGTGGTCGTCCAGCCCTGCGCGGAGCCGAGCCCGGTGCGGTGCGGTGGCCCGGCGGATCGGTACATCAGGGGTGTCCCGATTTCTCTGCGGTAGACCGGCGGTCAGTGGTTGCGATCGTCGGCGGTGTCACCCCCATGCGTGCGTGAAACTCACGACGGAACCAGGTTAGAAAGAGGAGGCCCCTCGGAATGAGAGTCTCGAAGCGGGCGAGTGGCGCGATCGCGCTGGGTGCGGCTTTCGCACTCGTCGCGTCCGGCTGCTCCAGCAGCGACGACGGCGGCGACGCCGGCAACAGCGCGGACGGCGCCATCACGATCGACGGTGGCGAGCCGGAGAACCCGCTGGTCCCGTCGAACACCACCGAGACCAACGGTGGCAAGATCATCGACTGGATGTGGACCGGCCTGGTCGAGTACCCCAACGATGGCAGCGCCCCGCGGAACGCCCTGGCCGAGTCGATCGAGACGACCGACTCCAAGGTCTACAAGATCAAGATCAAGCAGGACACGAAGTTCCACGACGGCACCGTCGTCAAGGCCAAGAACTTCGTGGACGCCTGGAACTGGGGCGCCTACTCGCCGAACGGCGCGCAGAACTCCAGCTTCTTCGCGGACATCCAGGGCTTCGAGGACGTCAACACCGCCGACCCGGACGGCCCGGATGGCCCGCAGAAGGCCCCGGAGCCGAAGGCCAAGGAGATGTCCGGCCTGAAGGTCGTCGACGAGTGGAACTTCGAGGTCACGCTCGGCGCGCCGACCGCCGTGTTCCCGACCAAGCTCGGCTACAGCACCTTCATGCCGCTGCCGGACGCGTTCTTCGCGGGCAGCGCGGAGGACTTCGGCAAGAAGCCGATCGGCAACGGCCCGGTCAAGTTCGTGTCGTGGGAGAACAACGTCTCCATCAAGCTGACTCGTTTCGACGACTACCAGCTGCGCGACAAGATGAAGATCAAGGACGTCAACGTCAAGATCTCTCAGGACGACAACGCGGTCTACAGCGAACTGGTCTCCGGCAACATCGACTTCCAGCAGCAGGTTCCGATCTCCGCTCTCGCGGGTGACAAGTGGAAGACCGACCTCGGCGAGCGGGCCATCTCGTCGGTCACCCCGGTCTCCGGCATCATCGCCTTCCCGATCTACGACAAGCGCTTCGCCGACCCGAAGCTGCGTCGCGCCGTCTCCCTGTCGATCAACCGGCAGGAGGTCACCGACAAGATCTTCTTCGGCAACCGCAAGCCGGCCGACAGCTGGGCCAACCCGCTGGCCCCGGGCGCGGCGCCGGGTAACTGCACCGCCTGCCAGTTCAACGTGGACGAGGCCAAGAAGCTCCTCGCCGAGGCCGGTGGCTTCAGCGGCGAGATGGTCTTCTACTACAACGCGGACGCCAGCCACAAGGAGTGGATGGAGGCCGTCGCGCAGCAGGTCAAGACCAACCTCGGCATCAACGCCCGCGCCGAGGGCGTGCCGACCTTCGCGGTGTTCCGGCAGAACATCAACGCCCACAAGATGAAGGGCCCGTACCGCGCCGGCTGGCAGCAGGACTACCCGGACGTGGAGAACTGGGTCAACCCGCTCTACGTGACCGGCGGCTCGTCCAACGACGGCCTGTACAGCAACAAGCAGGTCGACGCCCTGGCCAAGGAGGCCAGCGCCGCGCCGAGCCTGGACGCCTCGCACGCCAAGTTCGCCGAGGCCGTCAAGCTGATCGACCAGGACGCCCCGTCGATCCCGGTCTACTTCGCTGGCCAGCAGTCCGGCCGCTCCGACAAGATCAAGAAGATGGAACTGACCAACGTCGGCGAACTCGACGTCACCTCGGTCGAGCTCTGATCCGAACGGTCTGACACCCCGGGTCGGGCTCACCTACCGGTGGGTCCGACCCGGGGCCGTTCCGCGAGGGGTGTACAACATCCCTCGCCACGTTGACGCCATCCGTGTCGGCCGCCCCGCCCGACGCGCCCCCTGTCAGGAGGACCACCCCATGGGCCGTTATCTGTTGAGACGGCTACTGCAACTCGTCCCGGTCTTCATCGGTACGACGTTCCTGATCTACTGGCTCGTCTGGTCGGTGCCCGGCGATCCGTTCGCCGGCAAGTGCGGCGACCGCCGGTGTCCGGACACGTACATCAACTTCATGACCGAGAAGTACCAGCTCGACGAGTCGATCTGGGTGCAGTACGCCACCTACATGAAGAACCTGTTCCAGGGGGACTTCGGCCTCACGTACAACAACCGCGACGTCGGCGACCTCATCGCCGCCGCATACCCGAACACGCTGAAGCTCGCCCTGGTGGCGCTGGCGATCGAGGCGATCATCGGCCTGGGCGCCGGTGTCCTGACCGGCCTGCGGCGCAACGGCTTCCTCGACAACCTGGTCCTCGTCTCCACCCTCTTCCTGATCGCGCTGCCGGTGTTCGTCATCGGCTTCGTGCTCCAGTGGCTGCTCGGCGTGAAGTGGGGCATCGTCAACCCGACCGTGTCCAGCGAGATGCGGCTGTCGGAGTTGCTCCTACCGGGCTTCGTCCTGGGTAGCGCGTCCATGGCGTACGTCGCCCGGGTCGCCCGCACGAGCATCGCGGAGAACCGCCGCGCCGACTACGTCCGCACCGCCATCGCGAAGGGCCTGCCGATGCGTCGCGTCGTCGGCGTGCACCTGCTGCGCAACTCGCTGATCCCGGTGGTCACCCTGCTCGGCACCGACCTCGGCGCGCTGATGGGCGGTGCCATCGTCACCGAGGGCATCTTCGGCATCAACGGCATCGGCCGCGCGGTGTTCCGGGCGATCGTCACCAAGGAGAGCGCTACCGTGGTCTCCATCGTGGTGGTCCTCGTGCTCGTCTACCTCCTGATGAACCTGCTGGTGGACCTGCTCTACGCCGCCCTGGACCCGAGGATCCGCTATGAGTGAGCAGCGCGGCGAACGAATTTTGAACGCAGCGTGCCGTGACCACCGTCCCGGCACCCAGCGCAGCGAGGTGGCGGCATGAGTGACCCCAGTACCGCGTCCATCGTCTCGACCCCGTCGGCGACCATGCCCACCGAGGCCGGGTCCGGCAGCCCCGTGAACGCCGGCCTGCCGGAGAACGCCCGCAAGGAGAAGCCGCGCGGCCTGCTCGGCGACGCCTGGCGTGACCTGCGCCGCAAGCCGCTGTTCTGGATCTCGGCGGCGTTCATCGTGACCTTCGTCCTGATGGCGGCCTTCCCGTCGCTGTTCACCTCCGGCGACGCGGTCAACGGCGCGCTGTCCCGCAGCCAGGTGAAGCCGTCGGGCGACGCCTGGTTCGGTTACGACATTCAGGGCCGGGACGTCTACGCCCGGGTCATCTACGGCGCCCGCGCCTCGATCATCGTGGCCCTGGTCTCCACCATCGGCACGCTGTTGATCGGCGGTGCGATCGGCATCATCGCCGGCTACCGCGGCGGCTGGGTGGACGCCCTGCTCTCCCGCTTCGCCGACATCTTCTTCGGCCTGCCGTTCGTGCTCGGCGCGATCGTCATCCTGACCACCTTCAACGGCGCCGGGGCGAGTAACAACGAGTGGCAGATCATGGGGCTGGTCATCTTGTCCCTGGTCGTGCTGAGCTGGCCGGTCGTGATGCGGCTGATGCGCTCCTCGGTGCTGGCCACCAGGGAGGCCGACTACATCGTGGCGGCCCGGGCGCTGGGGGCCGGCACCGGCCGGATCATCCTCAAGCACCTGCTGCCCAACTGTCTCGCCCCGCTGCTGGTCTACGGCACGATCATGGTCGGCTCGTTCATCGGCGCGGAGGCAACGCTCTCGTTCCTGGGCATCGGACTGAGGACCCCGGTGGTGTCGTGGGGCATCATGATCAGCGAAGCGCAGAACTACATCCGGGTCTCGCCCTTCCTGCTCTTCTTCCCCTCCGCGTTCCTCGTCACCGCCGTCCTCAGCTTCGTGATGCTCGGTGAGGCGGTCCGCGAGGCCCTCGATCCGAAACTGCGCTAGGGGAGATTGAGTTGTCCGACATTCTCGTGACCGAGCAGTCCCAGCCGGGCGCCGACGGATCCGGCCGCCCCTCGGGTCGCCTCCTGGAGGTCGACGACCTGCGGGTGGAGTTCCGCACCCGGGACGGCGTCGCCAAGGTCATCAACGGGGTCACCTACCACGTCGACGCGGGGGAGACCCTCGCCGTGCTCGGCGAGTCCGGCTCTGGCAAGAGCGTCACCGCGCAGGCCGTCATGGGCATCCTCGACACGCCGCCCGGCTTCGTCACCGGGGGCCAGGTCCGCTTCCACGGCAAGGACATGCTCACCATGTCCACCGAGGAGCGCCGCCGCATCCGCGGTGAGGGCATCGCGATGATCTTCCAGGACGCGCTCTCCGCGCTGAACCCGGTCTTCACCGTCGGGTTCCAGATCGCCGAGCAGTTCCGGATCCGGCGGGGCATCGGCCGCGCCGAGGCCAAGAAGCGTGCCATCGAGATGCTCGACCAGGTCAAGATCCCGAACGCCAAGGGCCGGTTCAGCAACTACCCGCACCAGTTCTCCGGCGGCATGCGGCAGCGCGCGATGATCGCGATGTCGCTGGCGCTCGACCCGGAGGTGCTGATCGCGGACGAGCCGACCACCGCGCTCGACGTGACCGTGCAGGCCCAGATCATGGACCTGCTCGCCGAGCTTCAGCGCGAGCGGCAGATGGGCCTGATCCTGATCACCCACGACCTCGGCGTGGTCGCCGACGTCGCGGACCGGATCGCGGTCATGTACGCCGGCCGGATCGTCGAGGAAGCCGATGTGTACGAGCTGTACGGCAAGCCGGCGCACCCGTACACGCTCGGCCTGCTCGACTCGATCCCGCGGATGGACGAGAAGGGGCAGCAGCTCCGCACCATCAAGGGCCTGCCGCCGAACCTGATGAACATCCCGCCGGGCTGCCCGTTCAACCCGCGCTGCCCCATGGCGCAGCCGGTCTGCCGGGAGAAGCTCCCGCCGCTGCTGCAGATCGGCAGCGGTCGGGCCAGCGCGTGCCACTTCGCCGAGGAGCTGGTGAACCGTGACTGAGAACATCCTCGAGGTCCGTGACCTGGTCAAGCACTACCCCGTCACCCGCGGCGTGGTGTTCAAGAAGACCATCGGTCACGTCAAGGCCGTCGACGGGGTCTCGCTGGAGCTGAAGGCCGGCGAGACGCTGGGCGTGGTGGGCGAGTCCGGCTGCGGCAAGTCGACGCTGGCCCGGGTCCTGATGAACCTGGAGCGGCCGACCGCCGGCAGTGTGCTCTACAAGGGGCAGGACATCTCCAGGCTGTCCGGCGGCGCGCTGCGCCGGCTGCGCCGGCAGATCCAGCTGGTCATGCAGGACCCGTACACCTCGCTGAACCCGCGGATGACGGTCGGCGACCTGATCGGCGAGCCGTTCGAGATCCACCCCGAGGTGGCTCCGAAGGGCAGCCGGCGGGACAAGGTCAAGGAGCTGCTCGACCTGGTCGGGTTGAACCCGGAGCACATCAACCGGTACCCGCACCAGTTCTCCGGCGGCCAGCGTCAGCGCATCGGCATCGCCCGCGCGCTGGCCCTGCGTCCGGAGATCATCGTCTGCGACGAGCCGGTGTCGGCCCTGGACGTCTCCATCCAGGCCCAGGTGATGAACCTGCTGGAGAAGCTCCAGAACGAACTCGGCCTGTCGTACGTCTTCATCGCGCACGACCTGTCGGTGGTCCGGCACCTGTCGGACCGGGTCGCCGTGATGTACCTCGGCAAGATCGTCGAGATCGGCACCGAGGACGAGATCTACGAGCGGCCGACCCACCCGTACACCCAGGCGCTGCTGTCGGCGGTGCCGGTGCCGGACCCGACCCTGCGCGACCAGAAGGCGATCATCCGGCTCACCGGTGACGTCCCCTCGCCGATCAGCCCGCCCTCGGGCTGCCGGTTCCGCACCCGGTGCTGGAAGGCGCAGGACGTCTGCGCCGAGCAGGTCCCGCTGCTGGAGATCCGCTCCGGCTCGGACCACCCGAGCGCCTGCCACTTCGCGGAGAAGCGCGAGATCGTCGCCACCCACGAGGCGTGAGCCTCCCGGGCTGACCGACACCGACCGCCTGCCAGCGTCCACCCGACGCCGGCAGGCGGTTCGTCGTCTCCGCCCCGCCTTGGCGGTGGCCCGGCGGGGGCGGGGGCGTTCGGTGGGGTGGGGGTTACAGCGGGCCGCGCCCGGCGCGGAGCAGCAGCAGGGCGAGCTGGGTGCCGTCGGCGCCGAGGGACTGGCGGAACCGCTCCAGGATCTCCCGCTCCCGGCTGAGCACCAGCCGGGTGCCGCCGGAGGCCATCCGGGTCGCCCCGACCTCCTGGGACAGGGCGGCCCGCTCCTGCCACAGCTCGATCAAAGTGCGGTCGATCTCGTCGATCCGCTCCCGGATGGCGACGATCCGCGCCGCAGCCGCCGAGTCGTCGGTCCCGGTCGCCCCGCCGGCCGTCGAGGCCGGTTCCGTCGTGCCGTCGACGGCCGGCCCGTCGGCCCCCTGCTCGTCGCCCGGCCGGGACTGTGCCACGCCGCCGCTCTGCTCCACCACGTCTGTCATCATCGCCGTACCCCTCGGACGTCGGGCCCGGTGCCCGGATCCCGGGACGGAAAAGCCCCGGGCTCTCCGAGCCCGGGGCTTTTCGTAGGTCTGATCTGATCAGGCGCGACCCACGGCTGCCGGACTCCCGGTGCCGTAGTAAAAGTAGAAGCGCTGACCGAACACGCCGTCGAGTATGCCCACCCGCCGGCCCGCTCCGCAAGGATTCGCGCCGGGTTCACGGGATTCGCGGCGGGAAGGGCCCCTCCTCCCCCACGTCAGGCGGGGAGAAGGGGCCCTCGCGCACACCTCAGCCGAGGCGGGTGATCCGGTCGGCGGTGCCCGGTGCCACCGGGGCGCCCGCGCCCAGGTACGACACCAGGGCGTCGACGTCGAAGCCGGGGGCGGTGGTGCGGCCGGTGCCGCCCGCCAGCTCGGTGAAGCCGTCGCCCCCGTTGGCCAGGAAGTCGTTCGTGGTGACCCGGTAGCTGGCGGCGGGGTCGACCGGGGTCCCGTTCAGCGCCAGGGCGCTCACCCGGGAGCCGGCCGGGGCGGTGCTGTCGTACGAGTAGGTCAGGCCGGCGGAGACCTGGAGGATCCGCTGGGCCGTCTGCCCGTTGAAGCCGGGGAACTGCTGCTCCAGCACGTTCCTGAGCTGGGCCCCGGTGAACGTCTGGGTGACCACCAGGTTGTTGAACGGCTGGATGCTGAACGCCTCGCCGTAGGTCACGTCGCCCGGCGCCTCGCCGCCGGCCGACGCCCCGTACGACAGGGAGGCCCGGACGCCGCCCGGGTTCATCAGGGCGATCTGCGCCCCGTCGCCGGCCGTGTACGCGAGCTGCGCGTCGGCGATCACGTCGCCGAGCGGGCTCTCGCCGTTGGGCCGGACGTCCCGGACGATGTCCGCGCTGATCTTCCCGACCACCCGGTTGGCGATCGGGGCGACCGCCGTGCGGTACTTGTCGGACAGTGCCTTCGCGCCCGCGTCGACCAGCGCGGGGTTGCGGGCGAACACGCCGGGCGCGCTCTGCTGCCAGGTGCCGTCGGCGTTGCGGACGCCGTTCTCGACGACCACGTTGCGGGCGGAGATCCCGGTGAACCGGCCGGAACGACGGTCCAGCGAGTAGTCCACGTCGGTGATGAGCTGGCCGTTGGTGCCGGCGCTGGTGACCACGCTCTGCTGGCCCGCCGAGTTCGGCAGCGAGCAGGAGTAGAAGCGGTGGGTGTGGCCGGAGACGACCAGGCCGAACTCCGGCCGCAGGCCGCGCACGATGTTCACGATCGGGCCGGAGAAGTTGGCGCAGTCGGAGACGCCTGGGGTGCTCGGCGGCGGGGACTGCGCGCCGCCCTCGTGCACCAGCAGCACCATCGCCTTGACGCCGAAGAGCTTGAGCAGCCCGCCCCACTTGTTGGCGGTCTCCACCTCGTCCTTGAAGGTGACGGAGGTGATGCCGGCGGGGTTGACGATGCCCGGGGTGCCCTCCAGGGTGACCCCGACGAAGCCGACCGGCACGCCGCCGACGAACTTGACGTCGACCGGGGGCAGGATCGGCAGGCCGGTCTTCTTGCTGATCGTGTTGGCCGCGAGGTAGGTGAACTTCGCGCCGGCGAAGCCGTCGCCGTCCTGGCAGCCGTCGACCGGGTGGCAGCCGCCCTTGTTGAGCCGGATCAGCTCGTTGACGCCCTCGTCGAACTCGTGGTTGCCGACCGAGCTGACCTGGAGCCCGATCTCGTCCATCAGCTCGATCGTCGGCTCGTCGTGGAACGCGGCACTGACCAGCGGAGAGGCGCCGATCAGGTCGCCGGCGCCGACGGTGGTGCTGGTCCGCCCCTCGGCCTTCGCCTCGGCGCGGAGTTTCTTCAGCCAGGTGGCGAGGTACTCCACGCCGCCGGCCGGGGTGCCGTTGACGGTGGCGCCGCTGCCGCCGGGCGGGTCGATGGCGCCGTGGAAGTCGTTGTAGCTCAGGAAGTTGCCCTTGACCTCGCCGCCGAGGGGCTTGGCGTAGGAGACCGAGACCGGGGCGAGGGCCGCCCAGGGGTCGGCGGCCGGGGCCGGCGCGGGCCGCGTGGCGGCCGGCAGTGTGGCGACGACGGCCAGTGCGAGGGCCGGCGCGGCGAGGTGACGCAGCGCCGCCCGACCGCGCGAGCGCGGTTGACTCATGGTTTTTCTCCCAAATCGTGTACGGGGGAGGATCCGGGGTTTCCCGGCCATCGTCGTGGATCGGGGACGGCGGCGCCAGAGCCGGTCGGGTGACGGGTTGGTCTCTTCGGGCTGCGCGCCGGGCCACGGGGCGGCGGCGGGCGGGGCGGTGAGTCGGGAAGTGTCCGCCGGGCGGCATAGACTCGCCCTGCGATGCAGCCTCTCTTCGACATCCCCGCGTCCCCGCCCGCGCCCGAGCCCGCGTCGGCCCCGCCCCGCCGCCCCGGGCCGCCCGCCCGGCTCGACCCGCAGGCCCTGGTGGAGGGCCTGAACGGGCCCCAGCGCGACGCCGTCACCCACGCCGGGTCGCCGTTGCTGATCGTGGCCGGGGCCGGCTCCGGCAAGACCCGGGTGCTCACCCACCGGATCGCGTACCTGCTCGCCGCCCGGGACGTGCACCCCGGCGAGATCATCGCGATCACCTTCACCAACAAGGCCGCCGGCGAGATGAAGGAGCGGGTGACCCACCTGGTCGGCCCGCGCGCCCGGCTGATGTGGGTGTCGACGTTCCACTCGGCCTGCGTGCGGATCCTGCGGGCCGAGCACGAGCACGCCGGCCTGAAGTCGACCTTCTCGATCTACGACGCCGACGACTCCCGCCGGCTGATGCAGCTCGTCGCCCGCGAGCTGGACCTCGACCCGAAGCGCTACCCGGCGCGCGGGCTGGCCGCCCAGGTGTCCAACCTGAAGAACGAGCTGGTCGACCCGGAGGAGTTCGCCGGGCGGGCCAAGGGCCCCAACGAGCGGGCGCTCGCCGAGGCGTACACGCTCTACCAGCGGCGACTGCGTGAGGCGCACGCGCTGGACTTCGACGATTTGATCATGACGACGGTGCACCTGCTCCAGTCGCACCCGCACGTCGCGGAGAGCTACCGCCGCCGGTTCCGGCACGTCCTGGTCGACGAGTACCAGGACACCAACCACGCCCAGTACACCCTGATCAAGGAGCTGGTCTCCGGCACCGAGGGGATCGAGCCGGCCGAGCTGTGCGTGGTCGGCGACGCCGACCAGTCGATCTACGCGTTCCGGGGCGCGACGATCCGCAACATCCTGGAGTTCGAGCGGGACTTCACCGACGCCCGGACGATCCTGCTGGAGCAGAACTACCGCTCCACCCAGACCATCCTGAACGCCGCCAACGCGGTGATCGACCGGAACACCTCCCGCAAGCCCAAGCGGCTGTGGAGCGACGCGGGCGCGGGCGAGCAGATCGTCGGGTACGTCGCGGACACCGAGCACGCCGAGGCGGACTGGGTGGGCCGGGAGGTCGACCGGCTGGTCGACGACGGGGCCGCCCGCCCCGGCGACGTGGCGGTCTTCTACCGCACCAACGCCCAGTCCCGGGTCTTCGAGGAGGTGTTCATCCGGGTCGGCCTGCCCTACAAGGTGGTCGGCGGGGTGCGCTTCTACGAGCGCAAGGAGGTCCGCGACGCGCTGGCCTACCTGCGCGCGGTGGTCAACGACGACGACACGGTCAGCCTGCGCCGCATCCTGAACACCCCCCGCCGGGGCATCGGCGACCGGGCGGAGGCGTGCGTCGAGGCGCTCTCCAGCCGGGACCGGATCTCCTTCGGCGCGGCGCTGCGCCGGGCCAAGGACGCCCCGGGCATCTCCAGCCGGGCGGCCAACGGCATCGGCGACTTCGTCGCGCTGCTGGACGGGGCGCGGGAACTGGCCGAGACCGGCACTCCGGAGGAGGTGCTGGAGGCGCTGCTCACCCGCTCGGGCTACCTGACCGAGCTGGAGGAGAGCCTCGACCCGCAGGACGCCGGCCGGGTGGACAACCTCCAGGAGCTGGTCAGCGTCGCCCGGGAGTACACCGAGCGGATCGAGGCGCTGGGCGCCGAGGGGGAACGGGCCACCGTGGCCGGCTTCCTGGAGCAGGTCGCGCTGGTGGCCGACGCCGACCAGGTGCCCGCGGACGATCCCGACCACCAGGGCGTGGTCACCCTGATGACGCTGCACACCGCCAAGGGGCTGGAGTTCCCGGTGGTGTTCCTCACCGGGCTGGAGGACGGCGTCTTCCCGCACCTGCGCTCGCTGGGCGACACCCGGGAACTGGAGGAGGAACGCCGGCTGGCGTACGTCGGCATCACCCGGGCCCGGCAGCGGCTCTACCTGTCCCGTTCGGTGACCCGCTCGGCGTGGGGGCAGCCGGCCTACAACCCGCCGTCGCGGTTCCTGGAGGAGCTGCCGCCGGAGCTGGTCCGCTGGGAGCGCACCGAGGGGACGTACACCTCGTGGGCCGGGGGTGGTGGCGGCGTCGGCGGTCGCGCGGACCGCGCGCCGCGCGCCGGCGGCTTCGCCGGGGGTACGCCCAAGGCGGCCCAACTGGCCAAGCGGCTCGGCGTGGACGGCAGCCGGCTGGCCACGGCCAGCGAGCTGCCCCAGGGGCCCAAGGTGGCCGCCGGGGACCGGGTCAACCACCAGCGGTACGGCCTGGGCCGGGTGCTCGCCGTGGAGGGGCACGGCCCCGGGGCGCGGGCGCAGATCGACTTCGGCGACCAGACGATGTGGCTGGTGCTGCGGCACGCCCCGATCGACAAGCTCTGACCCGCCCGGCGGCCGGGCCGGCGTGCTGCCGGTCCGGGCCGCCGGACGGGCCGGGTGCCCGGGTGCGGGCGCCCCGGGCTGCGGGCGGTCAGCAGGCCACGTCGATGCCCCGGGCGCGCAGGAACGGCGCGGGGTCGACCTGGTTCCACATCTGGCCCTGGTGCACCTCGAAGTGCAGGTGCGGGCCGGTGGAGTCGCCGGTGGAGCCCTCGTAGCCGATGACCTGTCCCGCCTTGACCCTGTCGCCGACGCTGACGGCGGTGCGGCTCTGGTGGGCGTAGTGGGTCAGGTAGCCGTTGCCGTGGTCGACGAAGACGGAGATGCCGTACCCGTCGCCGACGTCACCGGCCTTGACCACGGTGCCCGCGGCGGCGGCGTGGATCGGGGTGCCGGCGGGCAGGGCGAAGTCGATGCCGGCGTGCAGGGTGCCCCACCGCTGGCCGTAGCAGGAGGTGATCTGGGCGCCCGCCATCGGGATGACCCAGGACGGCGCGGGCCTGCTGGTCTTCTTCGGCATGGGCTTCGGCTTGGCCTTGGGCTTCGTGGTGACCTGCTTCGTCGGGCTGGCGCTGGCGCTGGCGTTCGACGGGCTTGGCGACGGCGTGGTGGGGCTGGCCGACGGGGCGGCCGGGACGGCCGATTCGCGGACGGAGCGGTCGGCCCGGGCGGCGGCCTCGGCGCGGGCCTGGGCGTCGAGCGCCACGGCGGCCGGGGTCGGCGAGCCCCCGCCGCCCGTGGTGGCCACGGCGACGCCGGCGAGGCCGAGCCCGACCAGGGCCGTCGCGCCGATCACCAGGGCCCGTCCGCCGGGCCGGGAACGCAGTCGGTGGCGGGTCGGCGCGGCGGGGGTGCTCTCGTTGCGGTTGTTCTCTTCCTGCACGGCGGGGACCTTCACGTCTTCGAGGGGCAGGGACCTCGAAATCCTGATGTTTGCGCTGGTGGCCGGTGGGTAGGGGCGGGGTTCCAGCGGCCCTTCCGCAGCCGGCTCCCGCCCGTTGCGTCCCGTCCCGGGCTGCTCCGTCCGGATAAGTGATCATGGTCGACGTGTCGTCGGTCACATCTGCCGGTGTGGCGTAGCAGACATGCGGCCCGCGGGGGCGACGAAAAACCGCCCGGATCGACTGATCCGGGCGGTCAATGGGCGATACGCAGCGTCAGGAAGCGGCTACGTCCCCGTAAAATGCCTCGACTTGCATCTTGATGTCCACTCCGCGGTCCTGGAGCCACGGCACCGGGTCCAGCGGGTCCCCGTTGACATGGATCTCCAGGTGCAGGTGCGAACCGTAGGAGTGTCCGGTGTTGCCGACCAGGCCGAGCTGGTTGCCGGCCTTGACCTGCTGGCCCTCCTTGACGGTCACCGCGGAGGAGTGGCCGTAGATGGCCTCGCTGCCGTCGGCGTGCTTGACGATGACCGCGTAGCCGTAGCCGCCGAACCAGCCGGCCTTGGTGACGGTGCCGTCGTGGATGGCGACGTAGGGGGTGCCCTCCGGGGCGACCAGGTCGACGCCGGTGTGCAGCTTGCCCCAGCGCATGCCGTAGGGCGAGTTGAAGTCGTAGCCCTGGAGGGGCAGGAGCCAGACGTCCCGCTCGGTGGAGGCCTTCGTCTCCGCCCGGCTGTCACGCGAGGCCCGGTCGGCGGAGTCCGCGCGGGCGGCGGCGTCCTGGCTGGTGATGGAGGCCTGCTTGAGCTCGTCGAGGACCGACGGGCTCACGCTCTTGGCGTCCGGCAGGGCGCCCGCGCCGAGCGCGACCAGGCCGGCACCGACGAACGCGGTGGTGACGACGGCGGCGTAGCGGCTACGCGGGGGGGTGGGTACGCGGCGGCGGCCGCGATATCGATCGGGCTCAGACGACAGGCGCTGGCGCACGCACACCCTCCGTTGTCGGGGTTCCGAAGCGGTCGGCCGGCGCCCCGTGAAGCGGTGGTGAACGTCGGCTGGCCGCGTCGTCACCCGTCCGTGGACCTGATGACAACCGTGGTCACGTTAGCCAACCACCTCGCCGCTCACAAGCCAGACGGGGGAATTGGCGTGTCGATCTGTCCGCCTGCGTACGCTATTGTCCCGTCTCGTCACGGTGGGCGATGCCCTTGTCGCTGCCCGTTCGTCGCGCAGGGTGACGTTGCCCACCGGATGTCCGACCTCGGCCCGCACCCCCTACGCTCTCCCCCTGTGTGGACGCCCGGATTCCCTGGTCTCGGCCGGTCGGGTTACCGTTCGTTCAGGTGACAGTCGTTGCGCCCGAAAGGTGTCCGCTGATGAGCTCTCGTATCCGGGTCGTCGTCGCGAAGCCGGGCCTCGACGGCCACGACCGCGGGGCGAAGGTGGTCGCCCGTGCCCTGCGGGACGCCGGCATGGAGGTCATCTACACCGGCCTGCACCAGACCCCGGAGCAGATCGTGGAGACCGCCATCCAGGAGGACGCCGACGCCGTCGGGCTCTCCGTGCTGTCCGGGGCGCACATGACGCTGTTCCGGCGGGTCATCGAGCTGCTCGGTGAGCGGGACGCGCGCGACATCGTCGTCTTCGGCGGCGGCATCATCCCGGACGCCGACCTCCCCGAGCTGGAGCGGCTCGGCGTCGCGAAGGTCTTCACCCCGGGCGCGACCACCCAGTCGATCGTGGAGTGGGTCCGGGCCAACGTCGCCCAGCCGGTCGGCTGACCCGGCGGTCGCCACCCTCCCCCGGACACGGGGGAGGGGCCGGACGCACCCCTCACACGTCCGGCCCCTCTATGCACGATGCCCCGCCGCCACCCCTCGACCGACAGGGCATCGGCCGTCTCCCGCCGTCGCGCTGACCAGCAGCGCTCCGACATCTGACTCAACGAGGCCCTGGCCGGGGGGTTACGCGGCCCGCCGAACATCGTCGGCAGGAATCCCACGGCTCCCGCCCGCCGCCCGCCCGGCCCTCACCGCCGGCTCCACCGCCCGGCCGGTCCAACGGGGACGCCTGCGCCCACGGGACCGTCTCCGGCCACCGGTTGACCGCGCGGGACCGCCCGGGTCGGGTGCGCACGGGGCCGATGGGCCCGTTGTGGATTAGGGCACACCGCGCACCCGCTCGGTTGCCGGCCGTGCCGACCTCGCTAGGCTGCGCCCAATGGCCTGTTTCAACTGATGACAGGCGTCAAACTGTTTTCACACGCTGGTGGCGGCGCGACGGCGCGCCGCGGAGACGGGACGGGACGCGCAATCGTGGACCTGTACGAGTACCAGGGGCGGGACCTGTTCGAGCGGCACGGCTTGCCCGTGCTCGCCGGCGGCGTCGCCAACACCCCGGAGGAGGCCCGCGCGATCGCCGAACGCCTCGGCGGTCGGGTGGTCGTCAAGGCACAGGTGAAGGTCGGCGGCCGAGGCAAGGCCGGCGGCGTCAAGCTGGCCGAGGGCGCGGATGAGACGGTGGCCCGCGCCACCGACATCCTCGGCATGGACATCAAGGGTCACACGGTCCACAAGGTCATGATCACGGTGACCGCGGACGTGGCCGAGGAGTACTACTTCTCGTACCTGCTGGACCGGGCGAACCGCACCTTCCTCTGCATCGCCAGCGTCGCCGGCGGCATGGACATCGAACAGGTCGCCGCCGAAACCCCGGACAAGGTCGTCAAGGCCCCGATCGACGCCGTCAAGGGCGTGGACGAGGCCAAGGCGCGCGAGATCGTCACCGCCGCCGGTTTCCCGGCCGAGGTCGCCGACCAGGTCGTCGACGTCGCCGTCGCGCTGTGGCAGGCGTTCGTCGCCGAGGACGCCACGCTGATCGAGGTGAACCCGCTGGCCAAGACGGGCGACGGCAAGCTGCTGCTGCTCGACGCCAAGGTGACCCTGGACGAGAACGCCGGGTTCCGGCACCCCGACCACGAGGCCCTGGTCGACCAGGCCGCGGTGGACCCGCTGGAGCAGGCCGCCAAGGAGAAGGACCTCAACTACGTCAAGCTCGACGGCGAGGTCGGGATCATCGGCAACGGCGCGGGCCTGGTCATGTCGACCCTCGACGTGGTCGCCTACGCGGGCGAGCGGCACGGCGGCGTCAAGCCGGCCAACTTCCTCGACATCGGCGGTGGCGCCAGCGCCGCGGTGATGGCGAACGGGCTGGAGATCGTCCTGTCCGACCCGTCGGTGCGCAGCGTGTTCGTCAACGTCTTCGGCGGCATCACCGCCTGCGACGAGGTCGCCAACGGCATCGTGCAGGCGCTGGCCCTGCTGGAGCAGCGCGGCGAGAAGGTCACCAAGCCGCTCGTGGTCCGCCTCGACGGCAACAACGCCGAAGCCGGTCGGGCGATCCTCGACGGCGCGAACAACCCGCTGGTGCAGCGGGTCGACACCATGGACGGCGCGGCCGAGCGGGCCGCCGAGCTGGCGGCTGCGGGGGTCTGATCATGGCTATCTGGCTGACCAAGGACTCGAAGGTCATCGTGCAGGGGATGACCGGTTCCGAGGGTTCCAAGCACACCCGGCGGATGCTCGCCGCCGGCACGAACGTCGTCGGCGGTACCAACCCGCGCAAGGCGGGCCAGACCGTGGACTTCGACGGCACCGCGCTGCCGGTCTTCGCGACCGTCGCCGACGCCATGGCCCAGACCGGTGCCGACGTCACGGTGATCTTCGTCCCGCCGCAGTTCACCAAGGCCGCCGTGATCGAGGCGATCGACGCGGAGATCCCGCTGGCCGTGGTGATCACCGAGGGCGTGCCGGTGCACGACACCGCCGCGTTCTGGGCGTACAACGTGGCCAAGGGGGAGCGGACCCGGATCATCGGGCCGAACTGCCCGGGCATCGCCTCGCCGGGTGCCTCCAACGCCGGCATCATTCCGGCCGACATCACCGGCACCGGCCGGATCGGCCTGGTCAGCAAGAGCGGCACGCTGACCTACCAGATGATGTACGAACTGCGCGACATCGGCTTCTCGACCTGTGTCGGCATCGGCGGCGACCCGATCATCGGGACCACCCACATCGACGCCCTGGCCGCGTTCGAGGCCGACCCGGACACCGACGCGATCGTGATGATCGGCGAGATCGGCGGCGACGCCGAGGAGCGGGCCGCCGACTTCATCAAGGCGAACGTCACCAAGCCGGTGGTCGGCTACATCGCCGGCTTCACCGCCCCGCCCGGCAAGACCATGGGCCACGCCGGCGCGATCATCTCCGGCTCGGCGGGCACCGCCGAGGCGAAGAAGGAGGCGCTGGAGGCCGTCGGCGTGAAGGTCGGCAAGACGCCGACCGAGACCGCCAAGCTGATGCGGGAGATCATGTCCGCCGGCTGAGCCGCCGCGAGACGCGCCGAGGGGGTCGACCAGGCCGGTCGACCCCCTCGTCCTGTCGGGTCACCTGTTCCAGAACGGGTAGTTGCCGCTCGCCCGCAGGATCGCGCTGCCGATGATGTTGATCACGCCGAAGGCGATGGCGAGGTAGCCCAGCACCGGCGACTGGCCGTACCGTTTGGCGTCCCGGACAGACAGGTATCCGAAGACGATGCCGAGGATGCCGCAGCAGATCAGGCCCAGGACGATGCCGAGTACGCCCCACAGCGTGGTGCGGTCCCGGCCGGCGGCCGGCGGCGGCGGCGGATACGGAGCGTTCACGGTTACCTCCGAGCGGTCTCCGTCGGCCTGTCCCAGCATGCCGACGCCGGCCGGCACCTGAGACAGGCGACGACAGGAAGTTCGTGTCCTGGGCCGAGGCTAGACCGGATCGGGGGCGGTAAGTCGGTGGATCACGGAACTTGCGGCCGGTCGGGGGCGGTATCGGACTGCCCCCGGCGGCGCGGCATGCCAGAGTAGACCCGATGTCCTCCGTCACCCCTGACCAGCCCCGCCGTCCGGCCACCGGGGTGGGCGCCGACGACCGGCCCGCCGGCCGCCCCCCGCGTCCCCGGGTGCCCGCGCCCCGGGCCGGGGAGGCCCGCCGCAGCCGGGCGCCGCTCGCGGTCGCCGCCGGGGTCGCCGCCGCCTGGGCCGCGCTCACGTCGTACCTGCCGGTCGCGCTGGTGCTCGGGCTCGCCCAACTCAGCGAGGACGCCGGCTCCGTCGCCGGGGCGCTGCGCGCTGGCCTGGGCGGCTGGCTGCTCGGTCACGGGGTTCCGCTGGCCACCGACGCCGGCCCGGTCGGCCTGGCCCCGTTGGCGCTCACCGGGCTGGCGGTCTGGCGGCTGGTCCGGGCCGGTGTGCACACCAGCCGGGCGATCGGGGCCCGGGGCGGACGCTCGCCGCGCCAGGCGCTCACCGCGGCCGGCGCGGTCGGCGTCGGGTACGCGTTGCTCGGCACGCTCGCCGCGGTGCTGGCCGGCGTCGGCGGGCCGGCGGTGTCCCCGGTCCGTGCCGGCGGAACCTTCGCGATCTTCGGCGCGCTCGCGGCCCTGGCCGGGACGGCGCGCACCACCGGCGTGGCCGGCCTGCTCGTCGAGCGGGCGCCCGCGCCGGTGCGGGACGGGGTGCGCACCGGCCTGGTCGCCGGGCTGCTGCTGCTCGGGGCGGGGGCCGGAGCAGCCGGGCTGGCGATCGCCACCGGCGGCGGGGACGCCGCGGACATGATCGGGGCGTACCGCACGGGGGTGGCCGGGCAGGCCGGGATCACCCTGGTCAGCCTCGCCTACGCGCCGAACGCCACGGTCTGGTCCGCCAGCTACCTGCTCGGCCCCGGGTTCGCCGTCGGCGCCGACACCGCCGTACGCACCAGCGAGGTCTCGCTGGGCGCGCTGCCGGCCGTGCCGCTGCTGGCCGGCCTGCCCAGCGGGCCGGTGGAGGGCTTCGGGGCGGCCCTGCTCGCGATCCCGGTCCTGGCCGGCATGGCCGCCGGCTGCCTGCTCGCCCGGCGGCTGCTGCGGCTGGCCGCCGAGGACCGGGCGGAGGTGGCCTGGCCGGCCCTGCTGGTCCCGGCGGCCCTCGCCGGCCCGGTCGCCGGGCTGCTGCTCGGGGTGCTCGCGGGGGCCTCCGGCGGGCCGCTCGGCGGGGGGCGGCTGGCCGAGATCGGCCCGGTCCCGTGGCAGGTGGCCGGGACGGCCACGGCGGTGGTCGCGGCCGGCGCCCTGCTCGGCGCCGCCGCCACCCGCTCTCTGTCGAAGGGGAAGAGTCCCTCCTGACGCCGCCGGTGGAGCCGGGTTCCCCGCCCACCAGCCCTCGGCGGGACCGGCCCGTCGCGCACCAGCCGGCGACGGCGACGCGCCGGCGGCGGGCGCCTGGCGGGCCGAGGACGCCTGGCGGGCCGAGGACGCCTGGCGGGCCGAGGACGCCTGGCGGGCCGAGGACGCCTGGCTGAGGGGCGCCGGACGCGCCGAGGGGCGCCCCGGAACGGTCCCGGAGCGCCCCTCGGTGGTGCCGCCGACTCAGGTGGTCGGCAGGCTGACGTTCGCCACGATGTTGAGGATGAACAGCACGATGCCGAGCCCGGCAGCCACCGCACCGCAGATCAGACCGGTCTTGGCCTGGCTGTCGTTGGTGGCCAGGCCCTGGGCCGCCTTCTGCCGGCCGAGGTAGCCGGTGACCACTGCGGCGATGCCGACCGGGACGCCCAGGTACAGGCAGCAGACCAGCGGGATCGACGCGATGCCGAGGATCATCGACACCAGGCCGAGGGTGTTCTGCTGGCCCGGCGACTGCGGATAGCCGGCGTTCGGGTAGCCCGGCGCGGCCCCGTAGGGCTGCTGGGCGTACGGGTCCTGCCCGTACGGCTGGCCCGAGATGGGCTGCCCGTACGGCTGCCCCGACGTCGGCTGCTGCCCGTACGGCTGACCGGAGGTCGGCTGCTGCCCGTACGGCGCCGGCGGTTGCTGGCCGTACGGGTCCTGCCCGTACGGCTGGCCCGATGTGGGCTGCTGCCCGTACGGCGCCTGCGGAGGCTGGGCGTACGGGTCGTGGTACTGCGGCTGGTTCGGGTCGTGGGGCTGCTGGCCGTACGGGTCCTGACCGGGCTGCATTCGCTGGTGCTCCTTGACTGAGGCTGCTGTCAGTAGCTGGTGGTGCTGGTCTCCGCACCCATGATCGCCCCAATGCCGCCCAGCGCGCAGCACACGATGGCGATGACGTACCAGGCGATGCCGACGATCAGGGCCCACTTGGACCACTTCTTCGACTCGGCCGCCGCCGCCTGCGCGCCCGCGTAGTCGCCTTGCTGGATGAGCGGGTTGACCTTCGAGGCGTTGATGATGGCGGGGATGGCCAGCGGCCAGAAGAGGAAGATGGCCACGATGGACATCGTCATGTTGTTATTGATCTGTTGCGGTTGGGGGGACTTGTAGTCGGGCTGCATGGGGGCCTACTCCTCTAATCCATCGACACAACGCATGTGCCGGGTCACTGACGGGTGCGGGGCCCGGCTTGCGCCGGGCACCGAGCGACCGGCAGCGTACAGGGTGGCGGCGACAGCGGAGGTCACCAATTTGCCACTGTCCGGATCCTGGTCGCCCGCGCCGGCCTGCCCGCCCACGCGCGGACGGCCCTGACCTGCCCGATAGGGTGGCGGCGTGACCGAGCCCGCGTCCGTCGCCCGCATCGTCGTCCTCGTCTCCGGCTCCGGCAGCAATCTCCAGGCGTTGCTCGACGCGGCCGGCGACCCGGCGTACGGGGCCCGGGTGGTCGCCGTCGGCGCGGACCGGGACGGCATCGCCGGGCTGGACCGGGCCGCCGCCGCCGGGGTGCCGACATTCGTCGAGCGGGTCTCCGACCACCCCACCCGGGCGGACTGGGACGCCGCGCTGACCGCGCAGGTCGCCGCGCACCGGCCCGACCTGGTGGTCTCGGCCGGCTTCCTCAAGCTGGTCGGCCCGAACTTCCTGGCGGCGTTCGGCGACCGCTACCTCAACACCCACAACACCCTGCTGCCGGCGTTCCCCGGCATCCACGGTCCCCGGGACGCCCTCGCCTACGGGGTGAAGATCACCGGGGCCACCCTCTTCTTCGTCGACGCCGGGATGGACACCGGCCCGATCGTCGCCCAGGTCGCCGTGCCGGTGCTCGACGACGACGACGAGGAGACGCTCACCGAGCGCATCAAGTCCGCCGAGCGGCGCCAGCTCGTCGAGCAGGTCGGCCGCCTGGTCCGCGAAGGTTGGACGATCACCGGAAGAAAGGTCACCTTTCCGTGAGTGCCACTGAGGCCGAGCGCCGCCCGATCCGGCGGGCGCTGGTCAGCGTCTACGACAAGAGCGGCCTGGTCGAGCTGGCCCGGGCCCTGCACGCGGCCGGCGTGGAGCTCGTCTCGACCGGCAGCACCGCGTCGACCATCGCCGACGCCGGGGTTCCGGTGACCCCGGTCGAGTCGGTGACCGGCTTCCCCGAGATCCTCGACGGCCGGGTGAAGACCCTGCACCCGGCGATCCACGGCGGCCTCCTGGCCGACCTGCGCAAGGACTCGCACGCCGCCCAGCTCGACGAGCACGGCATCGCGGGGATCGACCTGCTGGTGTCCAACCTCTACCCGTTCCAGGCCACGGTCGCCTCCGGCGCCGGCGTCGAGGAGTGCGTGGAGCAGATCGACATCGGGGGCCCGGCGATGGTCCGCGCCGCCGCCAAGAACCACGCCTCGGTGGCCGTGGTCACCGACCCGACCGGGTACCCGGCCGTGCTGGCGGCCCTCGGCGAGGGCGGGTTCACCCTGGCCCAGCGCCGGGCGCTGGCCGCCCGCGCGTTCGCCGCCATCGCCGAGTACGACGTGGCCGTGGCCGAGTGGTGCGCGGTCGCCCTGGCTCCGGACGCGCAGGGGTGGCCGGAGTTCGCCGGGCTGGCGCTGCGCCGCGGGCCGGTGCTGCGCTACGGCGAGAACCCGCACCAGGCCGCCGCGCTCTACGCCGACCCGGGCAGCCCCGCCGGGCTGGCCCAGGCCGAGCAGTTGCACGGCAAGGAGATGTCGTACAACAACTACGTCGACGCGGACGCCGCGTGGCGGGCGGCGAACGACTTCGCCGGCCAGCCGGCGGTGGCGATCATCAAGCACGCCAACCCGTGCGGGATCGCGGTCGGCGGCGACGTCGCCGAGGCGCACCGCCGGGCACACGCCTGCGACCCGGTGTCGGCGTACGGCGGCGTCATCGCGGTCAACCGGCCCGTCTCCGTGGAGCTGGCCCGGCAGGTGGCCGACATCTTCACCGAGGTGCTGGTCGCGCCGGAGTTCGACCCCGGCGCGGTGGAGATCCTCCAGGGCAAGAAGAACATCCGGCTGCTGCGCGCCCCGGCGTACGCCCCGCTGCCGGCGGAGTGGCGGCAGGTCACCGGCGGCATCCTGGTCCAGTTGGCCGACCGGATCGACGCCGACGGCGACGACCCGGCCAACTGGCGGCTGGCCACCGGCGAGGCGGCCGACGAGGCGACCCTGCGCGACCTGGCGTTCGCCTGGCGGGCGGTACGCGCCGTGAAGAGCAACGCGATCCTGCTGGCCAAGGGCGGCGCGACCGTCGGGGTCGGCATGGGCCAGGTCAACCGGGTCGACTCGGCGCAGCTCGCGGTCACCCGGGCGGGCGCCGAGCGGGTCGCGGGCTCGGTCGCCGCGTCGGACGCGTTCTTCCCCTTCGCCGACGGCCCGAAGATCCTCATCGAGGCCGGGGTGAAGGCGATCGTCCAGCCGGGCGGCTCGATCCGCGACGAGGAGGTGATCGCCGCCTGCAAGGAGGCCGGCGTCACCATGTACCTCACGGGCACCCGCCACTTCTTCCACTGACCGTTTCCCCGCTGCGTGCCGCAGCGCCCGGCCGCCCCGGGCGCTGCCACGATCATGGAGTTGTGGTGCCCCGCGAAAGGGTGGAAAGGCGGCATGCCGCCCACCACGACTCCATGATCGGCGAGGGCTAGGGGGTGGGGCGGAGTTCGGCGAAGTGGCAGGCCGACGGGTGGGGATCGGCCGCGCGGGGGACCGCGTGGGGTTCCTCGCGGGCGCAGACCTCCTGGGCCTTCCAGCAGCGGGTGCGGAAGCGGCAGCCGCTCGGCGGGTCGGCCGGGCTGGGGACGTCACCGGTGAGCCGGATCATGTTGCGGTTCTCGCGGGCGTCCGGGTCGGGCACTGGCACCGCCGACAGCAGCGCCTGGGTGTACGGGTGGGTGGCCCGCTCGTAGATCTCGTCCTCGGTGCCGATCTCGACGATCTTGCCGAGGTACATCACGGCGACCCGGTCGGAGATGTGCCGGACCACGGACAGGTCGTGGGCGATGAAGACGTACGACAGGCCGAACTCGTCCTGGAGCTGTTCGAGCAGGTTGATCACCTGGGCCTGGATGGAGACGTCCAGGGCCGACACCGGCTCGTCGCAGACGATGATCTCCGGGCGCAGGGCCAGCGCGCGGGCGATGCCGATGCGCTGGCGCTGGCCGCCGGAGAACTGGTGCGGGTAGCGGTTGACGTGCTCCGGGTTCAACCCGACCACGTCCAGCAGCTCCTGCACCCGCCGCCGCTTGCTGCCCTTCGGCGCGGCGTCCGGGTGGATCTCGAACGGCTCGCCGATGATGTCGCCGACCGTCATCCGCGGGTTCAGCGAGGTGTACGGGTCCTGCATCACCATCTGCATGTTGCGTCGCAGCCGGCGCAGCTCCGACCCGGACGCCCTGAACAGGTCCCTTCCCTCCAGCGTGGCCCGGCCGGAGGTGGGCGTCTCCAGCCGCATCAGCAGCCGGGCCAGGGTGGACTTGCCACAGCCGGACTCGCCGACGACGCCGAGCGTCTCGCCCCGGCGCAGCTCGAAGCTGACCCCGTCGACGGCCCGCACCGCGCCGACCTGACGCTGGAACAGCACCCCCTGGGTGATCGGGAAGTGCTTGACCAGGTTGTCGACGGCGAGGATCGTCTCGCCCCGCACCTTGGCCGGGCTAGCGGGCGCTGTCATCGTGGACCTCCTGCGCGAAGTGGCACGCGCTGGTCCGGCCGTCGCCGAGGACCAGGTCGTGCGGCACCACGTCGACGCAGACCTGCTGCACGTACGGGCACCGGGGGTGGAAGGGGCAGCCGGAGGGGATCCGCATCAGGTTCGGCGGCAACCCCTTGATCGTCGACAGGGCCTGGCCGCGCACGTCCAGGCGCGGGATCGACTCCAGCAACCCCTTCGTGTACGGGTGGGCCGGTGCCCGGTACAGCGAGCGGACGTCGGCGTGCTCGACGATCCGGCCCGCGTACATGACGGCGATCCGGTCCGCGACGCCGGCCACCACGCCGAGGTCGTGGGTGATCAGGATCATCGCCATGTCCAGGTCCCGGCGCAGGTCGGCGAGCAGGTCCATGATCTGGGCCTGCACGGTGACGTCCAGCGCGGTGGTCGGCTCGTCGGCGATCAGCACCTTCGGGTTCAGCGCCAGCGCCATCGCGATCATGACGCGCTGCCGCATCCCGCCGGAGAACTGGTGCGGGTAGTCGCCGAGCCGGCTGGCCGCGGCCGGGATCCGCACCAGGTCCATCAGCTCGACGGTCCGGGCCCGGGCGTCGGCCCGGGACATCCCCTCCCGCTGGCGCAGCGTCTCGCCGACCTGCCAGCCGACCGGGAAGACCGGGTTCAGCGCGGACAGGGCGTCCTGGAAGATCATCGCGATCTCCTTGCCGCGTACCTGGCGGCGCTGCTCCTCCGACTGGCCGAGCAGGTCCCGGCCCCGGTAGCGGATCTGCCCGGCGCGCACGTGCGCCGGGGGAGTGTCCAGGATGCCCATGATCGCCTGCGCGGTGACGGACTTGCCGGACCCGGACTCGCCGAGCACGGCCAGGGTCTCGCCGGCGTCCAGGTGGTACGAGACACCGTTGATCACCCGGGCCACGCCCTCGCCGGTGCGGAACTCGACGTGCAGGTCCCGGACCTCCAGCAGGTGGCCGCCCTCGGGCGTCGGGGAGGCCGGCACGGGTTGGACGGCGGGCTGGCTCATGAGAATCTCACCGCAGCTTCGGGTCGAAGGCGTCACGGATCGCGTCGCCGAGCATGATGAAGGCCAGCACGGTCAGCGCCAGGAAGGCCGAGGGCACCACCAGCGGGGTGGCGGCCTCCCGCATGTGCACCCGGCCGGCGTCGATGTCGATGCCCCAGGAGATGGTCGGCGCCTTGAGGCCGATGCCGAGGAAGCTCAGCGTCGCCTCGGCGGCGATGAACGAGCCGAGCGCGATGGTGAGCACCACGATCGCCGGGGCGAGCGCGTTCGGCAGGATGTGCCGCCACATGATCCGGCCGTTGCCGGCCCCGAGCATCCGGGCGGCGGCGACGTAGTCCTGCCCCTTGGCGGTGATCACCGAGGAACGGACCACCCGGGCCGCCGTGGTCCAGCCGAGCACCGCCAGGACGAAGATCACCGCGAACAGCCGGACGTTGTCGCTGCTGGTGCTCACCCGCTTGAGCAGCACGATCGCGGCGAGCAGCAGCGGGATGCCGAGCACGATGTCGATCACCCGGGAGAGCAGCGCGTCGACCCACCGGCCGAAGTACCCGGCGAGCATCCCGACGGTCAGCGCGATCAGCCCGGTGAACAGCGCCGAGAGCGCGCCGACCAGCAGCGACGCGCGGGCCCCGTACACCGCCCGGGCGTACGTGTCGCAGCCCTGGAAGTCGTACCCGAAGATGGCCCCGCCGGACGGCCCGGCGTGCTGGCGGGAGAGCACGCAGTCGCGCGGGTCGTTGGCGGTGAACAGCGCCGGGACGGCCGCCATCGCGGCGACCAGGACGACCAGGAACAGGCTGATCCAGAAGATCGGTTTGCGGCGCAGGTCGCGCCATGCGTCGCCGGCCAGGCCGCGCGGCTTCCGCGGCACGCCGACCTGGTCGGGTGCTCCGGGCTCGCCCGACGGCCCCCGGCGCGCGGCCTGGTTCTCGGTGGCCGCCACGGTCTCGAAGTCGCTCATGCCGCCACCTCGCCGCGCCCGGTGCCGGCCCGGGTGCCCGCACCCGCCGTGCCGGTCGTTCGTTCGCTGCGCTCACTCATAGCGGATCCTCGGGTCGAGTACGGCGTACAGGACGTCCACCACCAGGTTGGACACGAGGTAGACCACGACGAGCACGCTGACGATGCCCACCACCAGGGGGCCGTCCTCGGTGCGGATGCCGCGGAACAGGTTGAACCCGACGCCGGGGATGTTGAACACGCCCTCGGTGATGATCGCGCCGCTCATCAGGTTGCCCAGCTCGACGCCGAGGAAGGTGACCACCGGGATGAGCGAGTTGCGCAGCACGTGCACGCCGACGATCCGTCGTTTGACCAGGCCCTTCGACCGGGCGGTGCGGACGTAGTCGGCGCGTAGGTTCTCCGCGACCGAGGTCCGGGTCAGCCGCAGTGCGGTGGCCAGCGACAGCGAACCGAGCACGATGCCGGGCAGCAGCAGCGCGTACAGGTCGGGGTCGGCGCCGGCGGTGGGCGGGAAGAGCTGCCACCTGACGCCGAGGAGGTACTGGGCGAGCGGGGCCAGCACGATCGTCGGGATGCCGAGCACCAGCAGGGTGAGCACCAGCGTCGCGTTGTCGAAGATGCCGGCCCGCCGGATGCCGGCGATCACGCCGGCGGTGACCCCGAAGACGATCGTCACCGCCATGGCGATCAGCGCGAGCTTCACGGTGACCGGCCAGGCGGCGGCGAGGATGTCGCCGATCTGCCGGCCGGTCAGCGACTGCCCCAGGTCGCCCTGGAGCAGGTTCTTCAGGTAGTCGAAGTAGCGGTAGAAGAAGCCGCCGACACCGGTGGCGTCGAGGTGGAACTTCTCCGTCAGGTATGCCCGCTGGGCGGCGGTGACCGGACGTTCCCCCGCGAGCGCCTGGATCGGGTCGCCCTGACCGGCGAACATCAGCGCGTAGACGATCAGCGTGGTCCCGAAGAAGGCGAGAACCATCTGGAGCAGTCGCCGCAGAATGAAGCGGAGCATACTGAGTAGTCTTCCTGAAAAGGGGCAAATCGGTGGCGGGTCGGGTCACCTCGCGGGGCGACCCGACCCGTCCTCCGGGGGAGCTACTTGACGGCTTCGATCTTCAGCAGGTCGATCCGGTCGAAGAGGTCCATCTCCACGTTCTTGACCTTGGTCGAGTGGCCGAAGTTGTTCTGGCCGTACCGGAGCGGGATCACCGGCATGTCCTCGGCCAGCAGGTCCTCCGCCGCCTGGTACTTCTTGACGGCCTCGTCCTCGGTCGGGGCCGTGGCGCCCTCGGCGAGCAGCTTGTCGAACTCCGGGTTGCTGTAGCCGTAGTAGTTCGACGAGCCGTTGCTGCTGTACAGCGGGCCCAGGTAGTTCTCCATCGACGGGTAGTCCATGACCCAGCCCATCCGGAACAGCCCGACCGGCTGCTTGGCCGTCACCTTCGTCAGCAGGTCCGCGAACTTCGGCTCGGCGGTGCCCACGCACTCCACGCCCAGGTTGGCCTTGAGCTGGTTGCAGGTCGCGTCGATCCAGTCCTTGTGCCCACCGTCGCCGTTGTACGACAGCTCGATCTTCTTCGGGCCGCCCGCGGCCTCGTACATCGCCTTGGCCTTGGCCGGGTCGAACTCGCCGGCGGCGCCGATGGTGTCCTCCCGGTAGCCAGCGACGACCGGCGAGACGAACGAGCGGGCCGGCTGCTGCGAGTCCTTGAAGATCGACCTGGTGATCTCGTCCCGGTCGATCGCCATCGAGATCGCCTTGCGCACCTCGGGGTTGCTGAACTCCTTCTGGAACGTCGGGAAGGCCAGCACCTGGAGCGAGGAGGCGGAGCTCTGCTGGAACCGGTCGCCGAGGTCGGTGCCGGCGGTCGACAGGTTCTCGGTCGGGATGGTCTTGATCACGTCGAGGTTGTCCGACAGCACGTCCGCGTACGCGGCGGTCGGCTGCTGGTAGATCCGGAACTCGACGCCGGCCACCTTCGGCTGCTGGCCGGGGAAGGCGTCGTACTTCTCCACCTCGACCTTGGCGTCGTGCTGCCACGAGCCCTTCATCCGGAACGCGCCCTGGCCGATCGGGGCCTGCTCGTATCCCTCGGCGAGCACGCCGGGGGCGGAGAACGCCGCCTTCGGCAGCGGGTAGAACGCCGTGTAGCCGAGCATGGTCCGGAACTCGCTGTACGGCTGGGACAGCGTCACGGTGAAGGTCAGGTCGTCGACCTTCTTCAGGCCGGTCAGCGTCTTCGCCTTCGGCTGCTCGCCCTGGAGGTCGTCGTAGCCGGCGATCTTCTCGAAGAAGTAGCTGGAGTTCTGCCCGTTGGGGGCGTACGCGCCGTAGTTCCAGGCGTCGATGTAGCTCTCGGCCGTGACCTTCTCGCCGTTGTGGAAGGTGTAGCCGTCCTTGAGCTTGACCGTCCAGACCGTGTTGTCCGACGACGTCACGGACTCGGCGGCCACCTCGTGCGGCCTGTTCGCCTCGTCGTAGTCGACCAGCGGGCTGAACAGGGCGCTGAGCACCTGCGAGCCGCTGGTCTCGTTGGTGTTGGTCGGCACCAGGTGCTGCGGCTCGGCGATCTCGATCCGCACGGCCGCGTTGGGGTCGCTCTCGCCGGATCCGCCGTCGCCGCCCGATCCGCAGGCCGCCAGGCCCAGGGTCGCCGCGAGCGGGAGGGCGGTCCAGGCGGCAAGCCTACGAACACGCATTCGGTCTCCTCGTCTCCTCACGCTGCGCGGTCAGGCCCGCCGCTGGGGTAACGCTGCGCAACAATCGGCAACGGTAGGTCGCCGGGGGCGTGATCGGCAACGAAGCGGTTGCGAACCGGTAACGGAGCGGGGTTGCCGGCCTTGCCTTCGGCCGGACGTTCTGCTAGGGCCTGCCGGACGTAGGGCGGTGAACAGCGGTTCCGAGGAGCGGTTCGGGTCCCTATGGTGCCCATGCGCGCCGTGCATCCGGTTTGCTCGCCGACGTCCGCGATGCCACGCCGACCGGCCGACCGTCCGGATTCGGCGGTGACATGATCCACAAAATCTCACTATCGGTGACGATGCCCACGTGACTCACCGTCACCGACGGGTGCGGGCCCGGCCGCCCGGGCGGGTCGGCCGGCGGCCGCCGCGGGCGCGGGTCCCGGGATCGGCGCGCCCGGGACGTGAGACGATCTGGACGTGACGGCGACGATCCTGGACGGCAAGGCGACCGCGGCGGAGATCAAGGACGAGCTGCGGACGCGGGTCAAGGCACTGGCGGAACGCGGCATCACCCCGGGGCTGGGCACCGTCCTGGTCGGGGCGGACCCCGGTTCCCAGGCATACGTCAACGGCAAGCACCGCGACTGCGCCGAGGTGGGCATCGCCTCGATCCGTCGCGAGCTGCCCGCCGAGGCCACCCAGCAGCAGGTCGACGACGTGCTGACCGAGCTGAACGAGGACCCGGCCTGCCACGGGTACATCGTCCAGCTCCCGCTGCCGGGCCACCTGGACACCCAGCGCGCGCTGGAGATGATCGACCCGGACAAGGACGCCGACGGGCTGCACCCGGTCAACCTCGGCCGGCTGGTCCTCGGCTACCCCGGCCCGCTGCCCTGCACCCCGCGCGGCATCGTCGAGCTGCTCCGCCGGCACGAGGTGGCGCTGCGCGGCGCCAACGTCGCCGTCGTCGGCCGGGGCAACACCGTGGGTCGCCCGCTCGGCCTGCTGCTCACCCGGCGCAGCGAGAACGCCACGGTGACCCTGTGCCACACCGGCACCCTCGACCTGGCCGCGCACACCCGGACGGCGGACGTCGTCATCGTCGCGGCCGGAGTGCCGGGACTGCTCACCGCGGACATGGTCACCCCGGGCGCGACGGTGGTGGACGTCGGCATCACCCGGGTGATCGGCGCGGACGGCAAGGGCCGCTACACCGGCGACGTCGATCCCGAGGTCGCCGAGGTGGCCGGGAAGCTGGTCCCGATGCCCGGCGGCGTCGGCCCGATGACCCGGGCCATGCTGCTCACCAACGTCGTCGAGCGGGCCGAGGGCAACTGAGCCACTGGCCGGTCCGTGGCCGCCGGCGGTGCGCCGCCCCGTCCTGCCGAAGTCGTCGGTTATGCCCCGATCGGTGCCAGGATGACTGATACCGTCCTGAAATCCGACGGGTATCAGGGAGTGGGCCGACCATGGGTAAGAAGGTCACTGTCGTCGGGGCCGGCTTCTACGGCTCCACCACCGCGCAACGCCTGGCCGAGTACGACGTCTTCGACACCGTGGTGATCACCGACATCGTCGAGGGCAAGCCGGCCGGCCTCGCCCTGGACCTCAACCAGTCGCGCCCCGTCGAGGGCTTCGAGACCACGGTCGTCGGCGTCACCACCGGCCCGGCCGGCGAGGGGTACGAGGCCATCGCGGGCTCGGACGTCGTGGTGGTCACCGCGGGCCTGCCGCGCAAGCCGGGCATGAGCCGGATGGACCTGCTGGAGACCAACGCCAAGATCGTCCGCCAGGTCGCTGAGAACGTGGCCCGGCACGCCCCGGACGCCGTGGTCATCGTCGTGTCCAACCCGCTGGACGAGATGACCGCGCTGGCCCAGCTCGCCACCGGGTTCCCGAAGAACCGGGTGCTCGGCCAGGCCGGCATGCTCGACTCCGCCCGGTTCACCAACTTCGTCGCCGAGGCCCTGGCCGTTCCGGTGCGGTCGGTGCGGACCCTGACCCTGGGCTCGCACGGCGAGACGATGGTGCCGGTCCCGTCGAGGAGCACCGTGGACGGCAGGCCGCTGCGCGAGGCGATGCCGGCCAAGCAGATCGAGGAACTGGTCGTCAAGACCCGCAACGGCGGCGCCGAGGTGGTCGCGCTGCTGAAGACCGGGTCGGCCTACTACGCCCCGTCGGCCGCCGCCGCCCGGATGGCCAGGGCCGTCGCGGAGGACTCCGGGGAGGTGATGCCGGTCTGCGCCTGGGTCGACGGCGAGTACGACATCTCGGGTGTCTACCTCGGCGTCGAGGCCGAGATCGGCGCCGGGGGCGTCCGGCGGATCGTCGAGACCGACCTGGACGCCGACGAACTGGCCAGCCTGAAGGCAGCCGCCGAGGCCGTCCGCAACAAGCAGTCCGACATCACCCACCTCTAACCCCGCCCCCTGCCCCGCCCTTGATCAACCCTGCGGGCGGGGCAGCGCCACGAACGGCTCGCCCAGGTGCGGGGTGGCCAGGGTCGCCGGGCCGTGGGCGGTCAGGGCGCGCAGCAGCGCCGCCCGGGTCGCGCGCGCCGTGGCCGGCTGTTCCTCGTGGGCGTACGCCAGGTCGGGGTCGACGAGCTGCACCGTGTGCACCAGCAGGTCGCCGGTTACCAGCAGCCGTTCGTCCCCGCCGGCCACCAGCACCGACTGGTGGCCGGGGGTGTGCCCGGGCGTGCTCAGCACCCGTACTCCCGGGGTCAGCGGGGTGTCGCCGTCGAGGACCCGGAGCTGGCCGGCGGCCCGCAACGGCGCGACCAGCCCGGCGTCCAGCCCCGGGTCGACCGACCGCAGCGCGTCCAGCTCGGCCCGCTGGAGCAGGTAGTCGGCGTTGCCGAACCAGGGTGTGCCGGCCGGGCCGGTGACCGCCCAGCCCACGTGGTCGGTGTGCAGGTGGGTCAGTACCACCGTGTTGACGTCGGCCGGGTCGATGCCGGCGGCGGCCAGCTCGGCCGGCAGCCGGCCGGGCACCGGGGCCCAGCTCGCGGCGGGGGAGCCGGCCGGGCCGATCCCGGCGTCGACCAGGGTGACCGGGCCGGCCCCGGCCCGCACGGCGAAGCAGCGGAACGGCAGCCACCAGCGCCCGTCGCCGGTGACCGCGGCCGGGTCCCGTTCGTCGGCCGCGCGCCAGTGCTCGGCGGTGGCGTCCGGGAACGCCTCCTCGCGGGGCTGGAAGAACGGCCCCTCCCCGTCGGTCAGCGCGGTGACCGTGATAGACCCGAGGATGCGGCGCGACGGCATCCGGTGATGGTGCCAACGATCTTCGTGCCGTGCACCCCCGTTTCACCGGCCCACCGAGGCCGGCTGGGGACTGCCGGCCAGTTTCCAGTACGCTCGTACTGCTTGAGCATGTGTCCCCCGAGAGGAGCGCCGGTCGATGGCGAAGATCAAGGTAAACAACCCGGTCGTGGAGCTCGACGGCGACGAGATGACCCGGATCATCTGGAAGCAGATCCGGGAGCAGTTGATCCTGCCCTACCTCGACGTCGACCTGCACTACTACGACCTCTCGATCCAGTACCGCGACGAGACCGACGACCAGGTCACCATCGACGCCGCCAACGCCATCAAGGAGCACGGCGTCGGCGTCAAGTGCGCCACCATCACCCCGGACGAGGCCCGGGTCGAGGAGTTCGGCCTGAAGAAGATGTGGCGGTCGCCGAACGGGACCATCCGCAACATCCTCGGCGGTGTCGTCTTCCGCGAGCCGATCATCATGTCCAACGTGCCGCGGCTGGTCCCGGGCTGGACCAAGCCGATCATCATCGGCCGGCACGCCCACGGCGACCAGTACAAGGCCACCGACTTCGTCGTCCCCGGCCCGGGCACGGTGACCATCACCTACACCCCGACCGACGGCTCCGCGCCCGTGGAGATGGAGGTCGCCAAGTTCCCCGGCGGCGGCATCGCCATGGGCATGTACAACTTCGACGAGTCGATCCGGGACTTCGCCCGCGCCTCGTTCCGGTACGGCCTGGACCGCAACTACCCGGTCTACCTGTCGACCAAGAACACCATCCTCAAGGCGTACGACGGCCGCTTCAAGGACATCTTCGCCGAGGTGTTCGAGAACGAGTTCAAGTCGGAGTTCGAGGCCGCCGGCATCACCTACGAGCACCGGCTGATCGACGACATGGTGGCCGCCGCGCTGAAGTGGGAGGGCGGCTACGTCTGGGCCTGCAAGAACTACGACGGTGACGTGCAGTCCGACACCGTCGCGCAGGGCTTCGGCTCGCTCGGCCTGATGACCTCGGTGCTGCTCTCCCCGGACGGCCGCACCGTCGAGGCGGAGGCCGCGCACGGCACGGTCACCCGGCACTACCGGCAGTACCAGAAGGGCGAGAAGACCTCGACCAACCCGATCGCCTCCATCTACGCCTGGACCCGGGGCCTGGCCCACCGGGGCAAGCTGGACGGCACCCCGGCGGTCACCGAGTTCGCCAACACCCTGGAGCAGGTCATCGTCGACACCGTCGAGGGCGGCCAGATGACCAAGGACCTTTCGCTGCTCATCTCGCGGGACGCCCCGTGGCTGACCACCGACGAGTTCATGAACGCGCTGGACGAGAACCTGGCGCGCCGGCTCGCCGCCTGATCTCCCGGCCGTTCCTCCGGACGGGGGTGCGGCACCGACCGAGCCCGCCGGCCCCGTGCCGGCGGGCTCCGTCGTGTCCGGGCCGTCGGCTCCGGGCGCTCCTGTGCGCGTGCCGTTACCGAGGGTGAGCTGCCTCGTTGAACTGGGTGGACGTGGTGCCAGTCGCGTCCAGGAAGGTTGACCGCGGGTCGCCTCGCGGCACGAGTGCCGATCAGCCAGCCTTCCCGGCTGTCGCACACAGCCAGCCGTCCCTTCCCCGCGGGGGGCCCGTTCCGGGCCCCCCGCGCCCTGTCTCCCGGCCCGGGATCCCCGCTCAGGCGGCGCGGAGCAGCTCGGCGGCGCGTTCCGGGGCGATGTCGTTGACGAACACCCCCATGCCGGACTCGGAGCCGGCGAGGTACTTCAGCTTGTCCCCGGCGCGCCGGACGCTGAACAGCTGAAGGTGCAGGTGCCCCAGCTCGCGGTCGACCCGTACCGGAGCCTGGTGCCAGGCGGCGATGTAGGGCATCGGCAGGTCGAACAGCCCGTCGAGGCGGCGCAGCACGTCCAGGTGGAGCGGGCCGAGGGCGTCCCGCTCCTCGTCGGTCAGGGCGGGGATGTCCAGCACCGGCCGGTGCGGGGCCACGTGCACCTCGAACGGCCACCGGGCCGCCGCCGGCACGTACGCCGTCCAGTGTTCGTTGCTCGTGACCACGCGCGTCCCGGCGGCGCGCTCGGCGGCGAGCACGTCGGCGTAGAGGTTGCCGCCGCCGGTGCGTTCGGCGTGCCGGCGGGCCGCGCCGAGCATCGCCCGGGTGCGCGGCGTGACGAACGGGTACGCGTAGATCTGCCCGTGCGGGTGGTGCAGGGTCACCCCGATCTCCACGCCCCGGTTCTCGAAGCAGAAGACCTGCTCCACTCCGGGCAGCTCGGCCAGCGCCGCCGTCCGGTCGGCGAGGGCGTCCAGCACGGTGCGCGCCCGGCGGGGCGGGAGTCCGGCGAACGAGGCGTTGTGGTCGTCGGTGAAGCAGACCACCTCGCACCGCCCCTGGCCGGGCCGGACCGGGGTGAACGGGGTGATCTCCGCCGGCTCCTCGGCGATCCGCTGGCTCAGCGACGGGAACCGGTTCTCGAACACGGCGACGTCGTACCCGGGTGCCGGGATCTCGCTGAGCCGGTCGCCCCGCGACGGGCACAGCGGGCACTGGTCGGCCGGGGGCAGGAAGGTACGGGTCTGCCGGTGCACGGCGACGGCCACCCACTCGTCGGTCAGCGGATCGTAGCGGAGCTGGGACGCGGGCGGGGGCGGCGGCAGCTCCCGCCGGTCCGGCTGGTCGCGGACCGCGTCGTCCCGCTCGTCGAAGTAGATCAGCTCCCGGCCGTCGGCCAGCTCGATCCTCGTACGCCTCACGCCGCCGTTCCCTTCCCCGCCGGCGCGGTCGGCGTCCGGCCCGGCCCCGAACGCGCCGCGTTCTCCGCCGGCTCCACCAGGACCAGCTCGCCCACCCGCTCGCCGAGTATTCGGCGGGCCTCCGGGGCCAGCCGGTCGTCGGTGACCAGCACGTCGGCCGCGGCCAGCTCGACGATCGAGGAGATGCCGACCGTGCCCCACTTGGTGTGGTCGGCCAGCACGACCAGCCGGTCGGCGGCGGCCACCAGGGCCCGGTCGGTCTCCGCCTCGGTCAGGTTGGGGGTGGTGAAGCCGGCCCGCTCGGTGATCCCGTGCACGCCGAGGAAGAGCAGGTCCAGGTGCAGCGACCGGATCGCCGCGACCGCCAGGGGCCCGACCAGCGCGTCGGACGGCGTGCGTACCCCGCCGGTGAGCACCACGGTCTGGTCCGCCCGGCCGCCGGTGTGCAGGATCTCGGCCACCGGCAGGGAGTTGGTCACCACGGTCAGCTCCGGCACGTCGACCAGCCGGCGGGCCAGTTCGGCGGTGGTGGTCCCGGCGGAGAGGGCGATCGCCGCGCCGGGCCGGACCAGCTCGGCCGCGCGGGTGGCGATGGCGGCCTTCTCCGGTAGCTGGCGCACCGACCTGGCACGGAAGCCGGGCTCGTCGGTCGAGCCGGGGGCGGTCACCGTCGCGCCGCCGTGCACCTTGGCCAGCAGGCCCCGCTCGTGCAGCGTCTCCAGGTCGCGGCGGATCGTCATGTCCGAGACGCCGAACTCGGCGGCCAACTCGGTCACCCGCATCCCGCCGGCGGCCCGGATGCGTTCCAGGATGGCCGCCTGCCGCTGCTGCGCGAGCATCGCACCTCCGGCTCCCCGCGCCATTCTCACGCGGTCGAACGTGTTCCAACAGAGCTGGACACTAGCCCGGAGGCCGGCAGGCGCGGAAGCGGCCACCACCGTCAGGTGGCCGGGCCAGACGCCGCGCAGCCCGGCCCTCCGGGGGAGGGACCGGGCTGCGCGGGCCGGCGAGCGGCGCTCAGGTGGACTGGAGGCGGGGCTCCACCCACCCGGTCTCGGTCAGGTGGTGCATCACCGCGTGCACCGCCTCGTCGATCGACATGCCGGTGGTGTCGACCACCACGTCGGCGTCGGTCGGCACCTCGTACGGGTCGTCGATGCCGGTCATCCCGGTGAGCAGCCCGGCCCGGGCCCGGGCGTAGAGGCCCTTGCGGTCGCGCTGCTCGCAGACCTCGATCGGGGTCGCCACGTGCACCAGCACGAAGCCCGCCCCGGCGGCGTGGGCCATCTCCCGGGCGGTCGCCCGCGCCGCCGCGTACGGGGCGATCGGGCAGCAGACGCCGACGCCGCGGTGCCGGGCGATCTCGGCGGCCACCCAGCCGATCCGCCGGACGTTGAGGTCCCGGTCCGCCTTGCTGAAGGTCAGCCCGGCGGAGAGTTCCCGGCGCACCACGTCGCCGTCGAGCAGGGTCACCGTCCGGTCCCCGCCCTCGCGCAGCACGTCCGTCAGGCCCCGGGCGATGGTCGACTTGCCGGAGCCGGAGAAGCCGGTCAGGAACACCACGAGACCCCGGTGCCGCCGGGCCGGGCGGGCCCGGGCCAGTTCCTTGGCCACCGCCGGCGGGGTGTGCCACTCGGGCAGCGGGAAGCCCCGGTCGAGCAGGTCATCGATCTCCGCCTGGCTGAGCGCCAGCCGCCGGTTGCGCGGCGGGATGTCCTCCCGCCAGCGCCACTGCCCGTCCCGGCTGTCGTAGGCCAGCTCGCGGGGGACCAGCACCCGCAGGCCGGCGCCGGAGAGCATCTCGCCGGTGGAGAGCAGGTGGGTCACCCCGTACGCGGCGGCCACCCGGGCCTGGAGCAGCGCGTCGCTGATCTCGTCGCGGCGGCGGGCCTGCGGCACCGCGACCAGGGTCGCCGGGGGCATCCGGTCCCGGGCGGCGAAGACCGCCCGGATCAGCGCCTCGGAGGGCAGCCCGTTGGTCGTCCCCTCGCCCACCGGAATCATCACCAGCAGGTGCGCCCCCAGGGTGCGGGCCGCGTGGGCGATCTGGGCGAGCTGCGGGCGGTGCAGGGGCCGGTCGGCGAGGACGCCGAGCACCCGGCCCGGGGGCAGCAGCGCGCGGATCTCCTCCGGGCTGCGGCGCAGCCGCTGGAACGGGCCGTGGCCGCCGTCGCCGAGCCGCCGTACCGGGCCACCGACCCCGGCGACGCCGTCCCGGGCCGGCCAGACGTCCGTGACCTCCAGCGCGGCGACCGGGGCGCCCTCGCCGTCGGTCAGCACCAGGGTCCGGCGCAGCGGGTCGGCCGGGTCCAGGCCGTCGGCGAGGGCCGCCGGCACCTGGAGGGCCACCGGCACCTGCCAGGGCGTGCCGTCGGCGAGCCGACCCCGCCGGCCGACGCCCGCCAGGTCCGCCCGGGTCATGAAGCCGGCGAGCGGCGCGTACGCCCCGGTCAGCAGCAACTCCAGATCGGCCAGCTCCCCGGGCCGCGGCGTGTACGCCGGAGCGTCCCGCAGCACCTCTTCGGGCAGCACCCATCCGTTGCTCATCGCACCCCCCACTACTGGCCGGAACACAGTTTCTCAGTCGACCGGCGATCGGTCGAGAGCGCCATTCCCCCTACCGGGGGTGGAGTTGCCGGGAAAGCTACGAGTACGCGTACCGCGAACTGTTCCAGCGGCCGGCTGCGCACCCTCGTCCAGCAGCGGACCGAGAGCCTCAAGGACGACGAGGTGATCACCCGCGGCTGAGTCCGGCGGGCGGGCCGGGACCGGGCCGGAATGGTAGGGCTGGCCGGATGGACCCGGCCGGGTCGGTCCGGCAAGCTCAGGACCATGGTGGCGGACACGGGCCGGGCGGCGCCCAGGCAGTCGTACCCGAAGAGCACCCGGCACTGGCTGACCAGCCTGGCTGTCGCCGGCACGGCCGCGGCGGCGACCACCACGGTCGCCCAGTCGGTCGGTGACTTCCACTGGTGGGCCGGGTTCGTCCTGGTCCCCGGGGCGCTGACGGCGGCGGGCGGCGGGGTGCTGCTGGCCCGTGGCGGCGGGCGGGCGTTCGTCGGGTACGTGGTGGGCTGCGTCGGCCTGTTGATCTTCACGGTCGGGGCGCTGCTGATGACCGGCACGACGGGCCGGGGCTGGCCGGCCCTGGTCACGCTGCCCTGCCTGGCGGTCGCCGGCACCTACCTGTGGCGGTCCGCCGACCCGCTGGCCCGGGGGCTGCACCGCACGGTCGCCCTGCTCGCCCTGGCCGGTGCCCTGGTCGGGGTGACCCTGTTCCTCATCCGCGCCCGGCTGGTGGACCCGGGTCAGATCCACTGGTGGGGCGGGTTCGTGCTGCTCGCCGGGGTGGTGGTCTGCGGCAACGCCGTCGAGCTGGCCCGGCACCGGATGCCGTACCGGCTCCAGGCGGTCACCCTGCTGGTCGGGCCGGCCGTGGTCGCCGCCCTGCTCGGCGTCCGCATGCTGCGCGGCTGGTGAGGCCGCGCCGCCTTCCGGTCGCGGGCCGCCTTCGGTCGTGGCCGGAGGGCGGCCCCACCCCGTCGGGCCGACGGGGGCGGGTGTCGGCCAGGGGCCCGGCCGGGCGGTGAGCCCGCCGGCCGGGACCCCTGCTCAGAAGGCGCAGGCGACGACCAGCTCCGGGGCGCGGTCCGGCAGCAGGTCGAGTTTGCCGATCCGGCCGGCCGCCCGCAGGTCGTCGGCGACCAGCGCCAGCCGGTCGAGCAGGGCGGCCGGGCCGAGCGCCTCGGCCAGCGGCACCTCCGCCCGCATCGACAGCTTCCGCTCGGACTTGGCCCGGCGCACCTGGCTCAGCGCGGCGGAGGCCAGCCGCAGCAACTCCGGGTCGCCGTCGCCCTGGATCGCCCGCCCGACCTCGTACGTCGTCGGCCAGGTGGCGCGGTGCGCCGACCCGTACCGCCACCAGGACCAGATCTCCTCGGTGGCGAACGGCAGCACCGGCGCGAACAGCCGCAACTGCACCGACAGCGCGGTCGCCAGCGCCGCGCGGGCCGAGTCGGCCCCCGGCCCGGTGCCGTAGGCGCGCTCCTTCACCAGCTCGATGTAGTCGTCGCAGAACCGCCAGAAGAACGCCTCCGTCGCCTGTAGGGCGGCCGTGTGGTCGTACCCGTCGAAGGCGGCCGTCGCGGCGGCGACCACGCCGGACAGCTCGGCGAGCATGGCGGTGTCCAGCGGCTCGGTGGCCGACAGCTCCAGGTCGCGGCGCGGCGTCAGACGCGCCGAGCTGGAGTTGTCGTACGGGGCGCGCAGCGCGTCGGCCGCGCCCAGCCCGAGGGCGAACTTCGACGCGTTGAGCAGCTTGGTGGCCAGCCGCCGGCCCACCTTGATCTGCGCCGGGTCGAAGGCCAGGTCCATCCCCGGCCGGCCGCTGGCCGCCCAGTACCGGACCGCGTCGGAGCCGTACTGCTCCAGCAGCGCCATCGGGGTGACCACGTTCCCCTTGGACTTGGCCATCTTCTTCCGGTCCGGGTCCAGGATCCAGCCGGAGAGCACCGTGTCCCGCCACGGCAGCACGCCGTGCTCCAGGTGCGACCGGACGATCGTGGCGAACAGCCAGGTGCGGATGATCTCCTGTCCCTGCGGGCGCAGGTCCATCGGGAAGACCCGCCGGAACAGCTCCGGGTCGGTCTCCCAGCCGCCCACGATCTGCGGGGTCAGCGACGAGGTGGCCCAGGTGTCCAGCACGTCCGGGTCGCCGACGAAACCGCCCGGCCGGCCACGCTGGGACTCGTCGTACCCGGGCGGCGGCTCGCCGGACGGGTCGATCGGGAGCGCCGACTCGTCGGGTGTGAGAGGGTGGGAACGGTCCGGCTCGCCAGTGTCGTCGAGCCGGTACCACACCGGCACGGGCACGCCGAAGAAGCGCTGCCGGCTGACCAGCCAGTCACCGGTCAGGCCGCCCACCCAGTGGTCGTAGCGGTGCTTCATGTGCTCCGGCACCCAGCGCAGCTCCCCGCCCCGGGCCAGCAGCGCGTCGCGCAGGCCGGTGTCCCGCCCGCCGTTGCGCAGGTACCACTGCCGGGTGGAGACGATCTCCAGCGGCCGGTCGCCCCGTTCGTAGAACTTCACCGGGTGGGTGATCGGGCGCGGCTCGCCGACCAGGTCGCCCGCGTCGGCCAGCAACCCCACCACGGTCCGCCGGGCCCCGTTCACGGTCTGCCCGGCCAGCGCCGCGTACGGCTGCGCCGGCACGCCGGCCGGCGGCTCCGGCAGCAGCCGCCCGTCCCGGCCGATCACCACCCGGGTGTCGAGCGCCAGCTCCCGCCACCAGGTCACGTCGGTCAGGTCGCCGAACGTGCAGACCATCGCGACGCCCGTGCCCTTGGCCGGGTCCGCCAGCGGGTGCGCCCGCACCGGCACCTCGACCCCGAAGACGGGGGTACGCACGACCGAGCCGACCAGGTCCGCGTACCGCTCGTCGTCGGGGTGGCAGACCAGCGCCACGCAGGCCGGCAGCAGCTCCGGCCGGGTGGTGTCGATCAGCACCTGCCGCCCGCCCGGCCCGGCGAACCGCAGCCGGTGGTACGCCCCCGGCCGCTCCCGGTCCTCCAGCTCCGCCTGCGCCACGGCGGTGGCGAACCCGACGTCCCACAGCGTCGGCGCCTCCGCCTGGTACGCCTCGCCCCGGGCCAGGTTGCGCAGGAACGCCCGCTGCGACGCCACCCGGGCCGCCCGCCCGATCGTGGTGTACGTCAGCGACCAGTCCACCGACAGCCCGAGCCGCCGCCACAGCTCCTCGAAGACCTTCTCGTCGGCGGCGGTCAGCGTCTCGCACAGCTCGACGAAGTTGCGTCGGGAGATCGGCGTCGGGTCCTTCCGGGCCGCGTCGTCGACCGGGGTGGCCGGGGCCCGCCAGTCCGGGTCGTACGGCAGCGACGGGTCGCAGCGCACCCCGTACACGTTCTGCACCCGGCGCTCGGTGGGCAGGCCGTTGTCGTCCCAGCCCATCGGGTAGAACACCGTCCGGCCGCGCATCCGCTGGAACCGGGCCACCGTGTCGGTGTGCGTGTACGAGAAGACGTGCCCCATGTGCAGCTCGCCGGATACGGTCGGCGGCGGGGTGTCGATCGAGAACACGTCCGCCCGCCCCCTGGAACGGTCGAACGCGTACGTGCCCTCCTCCTGCCAACGGCGCGCCCAGGTCTCCTCAAGCCCGTCCAACGTGGGACGCTCGGGGACGTCGGCGCGGGCCGTCCTCGCCGTGTCAGTCATCCGTCGATCCTAGGCAGCGGCGGTGCGCCGAACCACGGCTTTGTCCGGCCGCCGCCCTGCTCACCCGCCGTCGACGGGGCAGCGGCCGGGCGGGGACGGGTGACAGCCCCCGGCCGCCCCTGCCGGGCACCCCGTCGACGCCGCCCTCGCGCGGCCCGGGCCGCTCAGCGGTCGACCCGCCACGCGGCATCGGGCGGCGGGCTTCGTGTCGCGGCGTGCGTCTCCGCTCAGCGCTTGACCGGGCCGAAGACCGGGCCGGTGGTGGCCAGCCGGAGCCCGAGGCGGCCATTGGCGCGGGCGTTGACCCGGTCGAGGATGGTCGAGACCGGGGCGTACGAGTTGTGCTCGTCGGGGTTGGCGCACGGCCCCTGCCCGGGGTCGCCGCTGGACAGGATGCCCAGCGCCTTCCCGTCGGACTCGGTGAACAGCGGACCGCCGCTGTCCCCTGGGCGGGCGCAGATCCGCACGTCGATGCCGCCCCCGCTCTTGCCGGTGACCTGACCGCACCGGGTGCCGGGCAGGTAGCCCGCGCCGGCGCCGGAGTCGACGTACGGCTCGCCGGCCTTCGGCGTGTACGCCGAGCCCGTCGCGCAGACCACCCAGCCGGTCTGGATGCCGCTCCACGGCACGTACCCGGTGATCGCCACGTCCCGGCTGGTCGTGCAGCGCGGGTTGTCCGCGACGCACCAGTAGTTGACCAGGCTCGGCCGGCTGGTCGCCGTCGTCGGGTACCCCCACCGCTGCAACGCCCCCGACTGGTACGGCATGACCGCGTAGTCGTGCGGGTAGGCGTTCTCGGCCAGCGCGGTGTTGCCCGACTCGATCGTGACCGGGATCTTCGGCCCGAGGAACTGGTGCCAGGTGTCGTCGCGCCGGGTGTGCCTGCCGCCGACCACGCAGTGCCCGGCGGTCAGCACGTACGCCGCCCCGTACCGGTCCTGCACGTTGAAGCCCGTGGTGCAGCCGCCGACGGTGCCGTCGTCGCGCGGGATGTCGAGCCGGATGCCGCCGCGCATCGGCGCCCGGGTGCAGTCACGCGGGTCGCACGCCTTCGGCACCGAGGCCCGCGCCACCCGGGCCCGGGCGGACACCCCGGCGTCGGCCAGCGCCGCCGGCAGCCGCCGGTCGTCCGAGGCGACCCGGCCACCGGTGAGCACCACGACCTCGTTGGCCGCCTGGTCCACCACCACATCGGCGCCGACGGTCGCGTCCAGTGCCTCGGCGATCCGGGCCGCCGAGGCGGTGAGCTGCCGCAGCGAGTGCCGCACCGGCACCACCCGCACGTGCGCCGCGTCCGGCACGGCGGCCACGGCGGCCCGCACCGACTCGGGCCGGGTGGCGGCGACGGTGAGCACCCCGCCGGCCGACTGGTCGAGCCACATGCCGCCGTACTCGCCGGGAAGGCGGTCGGCGAGCGTCGCGGCCAGCGACGCGGAGAGTTCCTGGAGGGCGAGCCGCCGGGCCGCGTCGGTCGCGGAGATCCCGTACCGGTCGCGCAGGTAGGCGACGGACGCGGGCGCGGCGGCGGCCACCTCGGCGGCCGGCCGACCGGCCGGCACCCGGGCGGACCCGGCGGCGGACGTGGTGGTGGCGGCGGACGTGGCGCGTGCTCCCGGGGCGGCGCCGAGACCGGTCGCGGTGGTCGGAGCGGCCGGGCCCCGGGCCGCGGTGACCGGCTCGTCCGGCGCGGCGGCGGCCACCGGCCTCGTCGTGACCCCGTCGGCCGGCGCCAGCCCGTAGGCGGTCGTCCCGACCGCGCAGGCGGCGGCGACCCCCAAAATGATCATGCGTCGTGTACGCACCCCGTGTCCTCCCCGTGTGGTCGGTGGTGCCCGATCGGTTCGTGATTCTAGGCACCGCCGCCCAGCCCCGGCAGCCCTGTGCGGGCCGGCGGCGTTCCGCGCTCAGAGCAGGGAGTCGCGCCACTGCCGGTGCAGCGCCGCGTACCGGCCGTCGGCGCCGGCCAGCCGGTCCGGCGGGCCGTCCTCCACGATCCGGCCGCCGTCGAGGACCAGCACCCGGTCGGCGGTCTCCACCGTGGACAGCCGGTGCGCGATCACCAGCGCCGTCCGGTCCCGCAGCACGGTGGCGAGCGCCCGCTGCACCAGCCGTTCCGTGGGCACGTCCAGCGACGACGTCGCCTCGTCCAGGACCAGCACCCGGGGGTCGGCGAGGAACGCCCGGGCGAACGCCACGAGCTGCCGTTGCCCGGCCGAGAGCCGGCCGCCGCGCCGGCGCACCTGGGTGTCGTACCCGTCGGGCAGGGCGGAGATGAAGTCGTGCGCGCCGATCGCCCGGGCCGCGGCCCGCACCGCCGCGTCGTCCGCGCCCGGCCGGCCGAACCGGATGTTCTCCGCCACCGACCCGCTGAACAGGTGGTTCTCCTGGGTGACCAGCACGACCGCGCGGCGCAGCTCGGCGTCGGCCAGGTCCCGCAGGTCGACCCCGTCCAGGTGGACGGTGCCGGCGTCCGGGTCGTGGAAGCGGGCCAGCAGCTTGGCGACGGTCGACTTGCCCGCGCCCGTCGGGCCGACCAGCGCGACGGTCTGCCCGGCCGGCACGGTCAGGTCCAGGCCGGTCAGGACCGGCCCGTCGGCCCGGTACCCGAACGAGACCGACCGGAACTCCACCGCCCCCCGGCCCGGGCCCGCCGGCAGCGGCGTCGGGCGGGCCGGCTCGGCCACCGCCGGCCGCTCGTCGAGCACCCCGGCCAGCTTCTCCAGTGCCGCCGTGGCGGACTGGAGCGAGTTGTAGAACTGGCTCAGCTCCTGCATCGGCTCGAAGAACCGGCGCAGGTACAGCAGGAACGCGGCGAGCACCCCCACCTCCATCCCGCCGCCGAGCACCCGGGTCCCGCCGTAGCCGAGCACCACCGCCACGGTCACGTTGCCGATCACCTTGATCCCCGGCGAGTACGTGGCGATCAGCCGGAACGCGTGCAGGCTGGTCCGCCGGTAGTCGTCGTTGACGGCGGCGAAGATCCGCTGGTTGCGCGGCTCCCGCCGGTACGCCTGCACCGCGCGGATGCCGCGCAGCGACTCGACGAAGTGGACGATCAGCAGCGCCACCGCTTCTCTGGTCCGCCGGTATGCCCCGGCCGACGCGCGGGCGAACCAGCGGGACAGCCAGAACAGGAACGGGAACGCCAGCAGGGTCACCGCGGCCAGCGGCGGGTCCAGCCAGAGCAGGATGCCGGCCACGGACAGGATGGACAGGGCGGCGAGGACGAGGCTGTCCACGCCGCCGTCGACCAGTTCGGCGATGGAGTCCAGGTCGCTGGTGAGCCGGGAGATCATCCGGCCCGAGGTGTAGCGCTCGTGGAAGCCGACGGACAGCCGCAGGAAGTGGCCGTACACCCGTTGCCGCAGCTCCAGCAGGATGGCCTGGCCGATCCGGGCGGAGAGGGCGAGGAAGCCGCGCCGGGCCGCGTACTCCGTCAGCGCGGCGGCGGCGAACGCCCCGGCGATCGCGACGAGCGGCCCGCTGTCCCCGGCCCGCAGCGGCCCGATCGCCCGGTCGATGCCGAGCATCACCAGGTACGGCCCGGACATGGCGGCGGCGTTCTGCGCCAGCAGCAGCCCGACGGCCGCTCCGAGCCGGTGCCGGTGCGGGCGCAGCAGATCCCGCAGCAGCACCCGGCTGCGGGCGCGGAGCCGGGCGAGCGCCTCGGGCGTCGCCTCCTCCGCCCGGCTGCGGTCCGCCTCCGGGTCGGTGGCCCGCCCCCGCCACCGGTCCAGGTCCGGTGCGGTCCGCGTCGGTCGGTCCGCCGTGCCCCGGCCGCGCCGGCCGGTTGTACCCGGCCGGCTCACCGGCTCGTCGGCGGGCTCGTCCTCGGGACTGCGGACCGTGGCGTCGGCGGCGGTCACGACAGCACCAGCCCCCGCTCGTCCGGTCCGGCGGCGGGCCTGGTCGGGCCCGCGTAGGGCGTGGCCGGGCCGGCCCCCGACGTGGCCGGGCCGGCGTGCAGCGTGGTCGGGCCGGCCGCCGGCGCGGCCGGGGTGCCGGAGGGGGTGGCCGGCTCGGCGGAGAGGACCGCCCGGTACGCCGGCACGTCGGCCAGCAGCCGCGAGTGGGTGCCGATCGCCGTGATCCGGCCCCGCTCCAGCAACGCGACCCGGTCGGCCAGCGCCACGGTCGACGGCCGGTGCACCACGAGCAGCGCGGTGGTGTCCCGCAGCACCCGCCGCAGCGCCGTCTCCACCAGAGCCTCGGTGTGCACGTCGAGGGCGGACAGCGGGTCGTCGAGCACCAGCAGCGCGGGCCGGCCGAGCACCGCCCGGGCCAGCGCCAGCCGCTGCCGCTGCCCGCCGGAGAGGGTGAGCCCCTGCTCGCCGACCCGGGTGGCCAACCCCCACGGCAGCTCGTACACGAAGTCGGCCTGGGCCAGCGCGAGCGCCGCCCGGACGTCGTCCTCGTCGGCGTCCGGGCGGCCCAGGGTGAGGTTCTCCCACACCGACATGGAGAACAGCGTCGGCTCCTCGAAGGCCACCCCGACCAGCCGGCGCAGCGAGGACAGCCGCAGCTCGCGCAGGTCGTGGCCGTCCAGGGTGATCCGCCCGCCGGTCACCTCGTGCAGCCGGGGGACCAGGGAGAGCAGGGTGCTCTTGCCGGTGCCGGTCGCGCCGACCAGGGCCAGGGTCTCGCCCGGCTCGACGGTCAGGTCGATCTCCCGTAGCACCGGCGTGGGGGCGCCCGGGTAGTGGAACGACACCCGGTCGAAGACCAGCCGGCCGCGGACCGCCGACCGGGCCAGGGCGACCGCGTCCGGCGCGTCCACGATGGAGGGCCGGATGTCCAGCACCTCCTGGATGCGGTCGGCGGCGGTCGCCGCCTCCTGGCCGTTGGCGATGATCCAGCCGAGCGACTGCACCGGCCAGGTCAGCATCAGTTGCAGGCTGACGAAGGCGACCAGTTCGCCGATGGTGAGCGCGCCCCGGGCGGCGGCCGTCGCCCCGGCGACCAGCACCACGCCGAGGGTCAGGTTCGGCACCAGGTCGAACAGCGCGGAGGTGCGGGCCAGCAGCCGCCCCTTGGCGACCCCGGTGTCGTGCAGCGCCCGGGCGCCGGCCCCGAACCGGGTGGCCAACTCGGGCCCCCGGCCGTACGCCTTCATGGTGCGCAACCCCTGTGCGGTCTCCTCGACCAGCGTGGCCACGTCGCCCCGCTGGTCCTGCATCCGGCGCGACGCGCCGTGGTAGTACCGCCCGAACCGGCGGCTGATCAGGAACAGCGGGACGGCGCTGGCCGCGACCAGCGCCCCGAGCGCGGGGTGCAGCCGGATCAGCAGCACCACCACGGCGGCGTACGTCACCAGGTTGAGCACCAGGAACAGCAGGCCGAAGGAGAGGAACCGGCGGATCACCGACAGGTCGCTGGTGACCCGGGAGAGCAACTGCCCGGTCTGCCACCGGTCGTGGAAGCCGGGCGGCAGCCGTTGCAGGTGGGCGTAGACGTCGGCGCGGATCGCCGCCTCCATGCCCACCGACGACGAGGACTGCGTCCACCGGCGGATGAAGACCAGCAGCGCCTCGGCCAGGCCGAGCAGCAGGGCCAGGCCGCCGAGCCGGACCAGGCCGGCCGGGTCGTGCCGGGCGATCGGGCCGTCGACCACCCGCTGCACCACGAGCGGCACGGCCAGGCTCGCGCCGGTGCCGGCCAGCGCCGCCGCCAGCAGCCAGCAGAACTGGGCGGCGTACGGGCGCAGGTAGGGGCGGAACCGCCAGAGGTTGCGCAGCGGGCGAGCGCGATCGGCCGGGTGGGCCGGGTCGCCGTCGCTCTCGGCAGGCACTACCCGACGGTAGCGTCAAACGGGATCGTCGCCCCTGTCAACTTTCAGCACGTCCCAACCCCGCCCGGCCCTCCGTCCCGGCCGGCTTCCGGCCCCGCCGGGCCGGCCGCGCCCGGTGCGTTCACCGGCCGGATTCCGGCCCCGCCGGGTGTGCTGGCCGGCCGGCGGACGCCTCGTGGGCGAGCAGCCACCGCTTCACGTCCAGCCCCCAGCGGTAGCCGCCGAGGCTGCCGTCGGTGCGCAGCACCCGGTGGCACGGGACGAAGAGGGCGGCGGCGTTGCGCGCGCAGGCCGCCGCCGCGGCGCGGACCGCCGCCGGCCGCCCGGCCAGCCCGGCGTACCCGGTGTAGGTGACCGGCCGGCCGGGCCCGACCTCGCGCAGTACCTGCCACGCGTGCGCCAGGAACGCGCCGCCGGTGCGCTGCTCCACCGGCACCGCGTCGATCGCGGTCAACTCCCCGTCCAGGTACGCGCCGACCGCCGCGGTGACCGGGCCGAGCCCGGTCCGTCGCCGCACCGGCCCGCGCAGGCCGGAGTGCATCAGCGGCAGCAGCGCCTCCGGTTCGGGGGTGAAGCCGGCGGCCCGAACCGCGCCGTCGGGGCCGGTCAGGATGCTCAGCGGCCCGGTGGGGGTGTCCACGACCGCGCCGTCGAGGGTGACGTTCATGCTGCTCTCCAGAGTCTGATCACCGCGTACGAGCGCCAGGGGCGCCAGCGTCGCGCGTATCCGTCGAGGGTCTTCGGGTCGTCGGGGAGACCGAGCGCGGCGGCCCCGCGCCGCACGGCCAGGTCGGTGGGGAGCGGGACGTCGGGGTCGCCGAGGGCGCGCATGGCCACGTAGCCGGCCGTCCACGCGCCGATCCCGGGGACGGCGAGCAGCCGCCGCGCCGTCTCCTCCCGGTCGCCGCCCGGGTCGAGGTCCAACTCCCCGTCGACGACGGCCCGCGCCGCCGCCCGGATCGTCTCCCGCCGCCCCGCCGGCATCCGGAACCCGCGATCAACGATCCCCAACACCTCCTCCGCCGACGGAAACCCCCACCCCCCGGGTTGATCAAGAGGTTTGCGTCCCGGAGGAGCGGGTTCGGCGACGCAAACCTCTTGATCACCCGAAGCGGGGGTGGGGGGTGGGGGGAGGAGGAGGTGGGTGAGGGTGGTTCGGGCCGAGGTGACCGAGACCTGTTGGCCGACGATGGCGCGGACGAGCATCTCGAAGCCGTCGACGGCGCGCGGGACGCGGATCCCGGGCTCCGCCGCCACCAGCGGGGCGAGGGCGGGGTCGGCGGCGAGGGTGCCGTCCACGGCGGCCGGGTCGGCGTCGAGGTCGAACAGCCGGCGGCAGCGGGCCACCGCCGGGGCCAGGTCACGCATGTTGGCCAGCCGCAGCGTGGCCGCCACGTGCCCGGCCACCGGGGTCAGCGCCACCTCCGCCGCGCCGTGCGGCAGCCGCAACCTCCGGTGGTACGTCCCGTCGCGCACCTCCTCCACCCCGGGCAGGGCCCGCAGTGCGAGGAAGTCCAGCAGCGCCGCCGAGTGCAACGGCGGCCGGTACGCCAGCCGCAGCGCGATCGTGCCCGGCCCGCCGGCCACGGGTGCCCGTCCCCCGGCGTTCCGCAGCTCGGACGGGGCGGCGGCGTAGACCTCGCGGACCGTGTCGTTGAACTGCCGTACGCTGCCGAACCCGGCCGCGAACGCGACCTCGGCCATCCCGAGCCCGGTCGTCTCGATCAGGATCCGGGCGGTCTGCGCGCGCTGCGCCCGGGCCAGCGCCAGTGGCCCGGCACCCAGCTCGGCGCGCAGCATCCGGTGCAGGTGACGTTCGGTGTAGCCGAGCCGGGCGGCCAACCCCGGCACGCCGTCCCGGTCGACCACCCCGTCGGCGATCAGCCGCATGGCCCGCCCCACCACGTCCGCCCGGACGTCCCACTGCGGCGAGCCCGGGGCGGCGTCCGGGCGGCAGCGGCGGCAGGCCCGCAGCCCGGCCCCCTGCGCGGCGGCGGCCGACGGGAAGAACCGGACGTTGCGCCGCTTGGGCGTCATCGCCGGGCAGGACGGCCGGCAGTAGATCCCGGTCGACGTCACGCCCGTGTAGAACCAGCCGTCGAACCGTTGGTCACGGCTGTCGACCGCCCGGTAGCACCGCTCGAAGTCCAACTCCACGACACCGATACTGCCCCGCCGCCCGGCCCTCCGGCTCGCGGGAATCGGACCTGGCCGTGAAGGGGGGAGAGAACCCCTCCTGGCGCATCCCGGTAGCGGATGGGTCCCCGGTTGACGCCCCACGCCCGATCGCGGTCGGCCCAAGAAGGGGCGCGGCTCTCCCCGCGGGCGTCCCAGCTCAAGCCGCCCGTCCCTGCTCGGGGAACGGAGATCCGGGCCGAAAGTGTCGGTAGGGGCCGGTACGGTCCCCGCCACCAACTCAAGAAGGGTGCGGCGATGGCGAGCGTGGCCGGGCGAGGTGTCCGCTGATGCGGTCGGGGCGGGCGCGGCTCGACCGCACAGTGGTTCAGGACTTCTACGACCGGATGCGGGCGGTCGCCCCGGCGGCGTACGGCGCGATGGAGCGGGACCGGACCGGCGACCCGGGGCGGGCGTTCCGGGACACGGCCTGCGGCCGGCTCGCCGCGTCACTCGACGCCGCCGGCCTGCGCGCCCTCGGCATGTGGGCGCACCACTGGTGCATGCGCTTCTACGACGACGACACGCGGGTGGGGCTGCGCCTGGTCCGGGAGATCGCCGGCCGCTCCGGGCTGGGCTGGACGGTCGACGAGGTGCGCTGGATGCTCGGCGAGTCCGCGGCGGCCGGCCCGTCCGCCGCCTACCGGTTCACACTGCCGGCCGCGGCGGCCCACGAGCTGCCGCCGGCGGTCCGCGGTGAGTTCACGACCCACGAGCTGTCCGGGGCCACCGGCCGCGAGCTGCCCACCGGGGAGCGGTCCGGGACCGCGCGCGGCTCGGCCGGCACCGGGCGGGAGGCCGGCACCGGGCGGGAGGCTGCCGCCGGGCGGGGGGCCGGCGCCGGGCGGGGGGCCGGCGGGCCGGCCGCCGGGGAACAGCGCCTGCTGGCCGGCTGACCCGACGCGGTTCGGGGTGTCCCGGCCCGGGCAGGCGGCGTCAGGTGTCCCGGCCCGGCGGGCGGCGTCGGGGGGCGCGGTTCGGGGTGTCCCGGCCCGGCGGGCCGCGTTGGGCGTCGCGGTCCAGGCCAGCCCGGCCGGGCTGGCGGTGCCGGGTGTCGCGCTCCGGGACAGCGCCGGCAGTTGGCCGACGATCGTCGCGGCGACCGCCACCGCGAAGCCGGTGAGCTGCGTCGGGCTCAGCGACTGGCCCAGCGCGAGCCACCCGAGCGCGGCGGCGGTCAGCGGGCTGAGCGCGCCGAGCACGGAGACCTGCGTCAGCGGCAGCCGGGCCGCGCCCCGGAACCAGAGGGCGTACGCGAGGGCGGTGCCGACCAGCCCGAGCCAGGCGTACCCGAGCAGGGCCGGGCCGTCGACGGGCGGCGGCGGTCCCTCGACCGCGACCGCCAGTGGCGTGATCAGCAGGCCCCCGGCGGTGAGTTGCCAGCTCGTCGCGGCGAGGGTGCCGACGCCGGCCGGGCGGCCCCACCGGCGGGTCAGCACCAGCCCGGCCGCCATCGCGGCGGTGCCGGTCAGCCCGGCGGCCACGCCGAGCGGGTCGACCCCGGCGCCCGGGCGGAGCACGACCATGGCCACGCCCAGCGGGGCGGCGAACGCGGCGAGCAGCGCGGGTGGCCGGGACCGTTCGCCGAGGGCGAGCAGGGTCAGCCCGGCGACCAGCAGCGGCTGCGCCGCGCCGAGCACGGCGGCGGTGCCGCCGGGCAGCCGGTAGGCGGCGTAGAAGAGCAGCGGGAAGAACGCGCCGATGTTCAGCGCGCCGAGCAGGGCGGCCCGCCACCACCAGTCGCCGTGCGGGCGGCGCCGGGTCAGGGCGAGCAGCAGCAGCCCGGCCGGGAGCGCCCGGAGCACCCCGGACCAGAGCGGCCGGTCGGGCGGCAGCAGCTCGGAGGTGACCAGGTAGGTGGTGCCCCAGGCGACGGGCGCGGCGGCGGTCGCCAGCAGGTCGGCGGTACGTCGGCTCATGGCGGCGCCAATCGTTAGATGCTAAGTAGCTTAGGGCTAAGCTAATCACCGTCGAGTGAACCTCGCCAGTGCGAGATGCGGCACAATGCCGGGGTGACCGAGCGGGACGACGTGGACGCCATCGTCGAGCAGTGGCGCCGGGAACGGCCCGGGATGCGCCCCGAGCCGATGGCCGTGTTCGGCCGGATCTACCGCCTCGCCCGGCTGGTCGGCGACGAGCAGGAGAAGGTCTACGCCGGCTGGGGCCTGAGCCGGGGCGAGTTCGACGTGCTGGCCGCCCTGCGCCGGGCCGGCCCCCCGTACACGCTCGCGCCGAAGGCGCTGGCCGCCGGGCTGATGCTCACCTCCGGCGGGATGACCGGCCGGCTCGACCGGCTGGAGCGGGCCGAGCTGGTCCGCCGCGCCCCCGACCCGGCCGACCGCCGGGGCCTCCAGGTCACCCTGACCGACGCCGGCCGGCGCGCCGTCGAGGAGGCCGCCGACGCGGGCCTCGCCGTGCAACGCCGCCTGCTCGACGGCCTCCCGGCGCCGGACCAGGCCCGGCTCGCCGATCTGCTGCGTGCCCTGCTCGCCGCCGCCGAACCCCGTCCCTGAGACTCTCGACAGCCCGAGGAGAGGACCCGCCGTGCCCGCCAGCGAGCCGACCATCATCGCCACCAGCATGGGCTTCTTCAGCCGCCGCCGAGGCCCGAACGACCTGCGCCCCGGGCCGGTCTTCGAGTTGGCCGCCGAGCTGGCCCAGGCCGGTCCCGAGCCGCGGCTGTGCTACCTCGGCCAGGCGGTCGGCGACCGGGACGCCTCGATCGCCGCCGTCCACGCGGCGTTCGCCGGCACCCGGTTCCGGGCGTCGCACCTGGCGCTGTTCCCGATGCCGAACGTCGACGACGTCCGGGCCCACCTGCTTGCCCAGGACGTGATCTGGGTCGGCGGCGGCAGTGTGGCCAACCTGTGCGCGGTGTGGCGGGTGCACGGGCTCGACGAGATCCTGCACGAGTGCTGGCAGGCCGGGGTGGTGCTGGCAGGGGTCTCCGCCGGCTCGATCTGCTGGCACCTCGGCGGCGCCACCGACAGCTTCGGCCCCCGGCTGCGCGGCTTCACCGACGGCCTGGGCTGGCTGCCGTACGGCAACGGGGTGCACTACGACAGCGAGGACCAGCGGCGACCGCTGATGCACGCGCTGGTCGCCGACGGCACGCTGCCGACCAGCCACTGCACCGACGACGGGGTCGGGCTGGTCTACCGGGGCGCCCGGCTGGTCGAGGCGGTCGCCGACCGCACGGGCGTCGCGGCGTACGAGGTCGCCCGGTCCGGGGACGGCGGCGTCCGGGAGACCCGGATCGAGCCGCGTCTGCTGAGCTGACCGGAGACGGCGGGTGCCGGCCGCGTAGACTGGCCGCCCGTGAGCCTCACCATCGGGATCGTCGGCCTGCCCAACGTCGGCAAGAGCACCCTGTTCAACGCGCTGACCAAGAACGACGTGCTCGCGGCGAACTACCCGTTCGCCACGATCGAGCCCAACGTCGGCGTCGTCGGGCTGCCGGACGAGCGGCTGGACAAGCTGGCCGAGATCTTCTCCTCGCAGCAGGTGCTGCCCGCCCCGGTGTCGTTCGTCGACATCGCCGGCCTGGTCCGGGGCGCCTCGAAGGGGCAGGGCCGGGGCAACGCGTTCCTGGCGAACATCCGCGACGCGTCCGCGATCTGCCAGGTGGTGCGGGCCTTCTCCGACCCGAACGTGGTGCACGTCGACGGCAAGGTCTCCCCGGCCGACGACATCGAGACGATCAACACCGAGCTGATCCTGGCCGACCTCCAGACCCTGGACAAGGCGCTGCCCCGGCTGGAGAAGGAGGCCAAGCTCCGCAAGGACCGGGCCGCCGCCGTGGCCGCCGCGAAGCAGGCCGTCGAGGTCCTCGACGGCGGCAGCACGCTGTACGCGGGCGCCGCCGCCGCGAAGATCGAGCTGGAGCACCTGCGCGAGCTGCACCTGCTCACCACCAAGCCCTTCCTGTACGTCTTCAACGTCGACGAGGCCGAGCTGGCCAACGCCGAGTTCCTCGACGAGCTGCGTGCCCTGGTCGCCCCGGCCGAGGCCGTCTTCATGGACGCCAAGATCGAGTCCGAGCTGGTGGACCTGCCCGAGGAGGAGGCCCGCGAACTGCTGGAGTCGATCGGGCAGAACGAGCCCGGCCTCAACCAGCTCGTCCGGGTCGGGTTCCGCACGCTCGGGCTCCAGACGTACCTGACGGCGGGGCCCAAGGAGGCCCGGGCCTGGACCGTCCCGGTGGGCGCGACCGCGCCGGAGGCCGCCGGGGTCATCCACTCCGACTTCCAGCGCGGCTTCATCAAGGCCGAGGTGGTCTCCTACGGCGATCTGGTCGCGGCCGGATCGATGGCGGCGGCGAAGGCGGCCGGCAAGGTACGCATCGAGGGCAAGGAATACATCATGCAGGACGGCGACGTCGTGGAGTTCCGCTTCAACGTCTGAATCCGGGCCGGTACGCCATCGGTTGATCGACAGTCAGGCCGGTGCGCTGCATGATGGCGTGATGCGAACTCGGCTGCTCTTCGTCAGACACGGCGAGTCGGTGCACCATGTCGACGGTGTCGTGGGTGGCCCGCACGGCTGCCGGGGACTGACCGACGCGGGCCATCACCAGGCGCACCGGCTGGCCGGCCGGCTCGGCGAGGAACTCTCGGCCGCCGGCCCGGTGGCCGTCTACTCCTCGGTGCTGCGCCGGGCGGTGGAGACCGCGTGGCCCATCGCCGGGGCGTTGGGCGTCAGCCCGGTGGCGGACTGCGGGCTGTGCGCCTGGCACACCCCGCCGTACGCCGACGGCCTGTCGACGACCCGGTTCCAGACCGACCACGCGACGGCGGGCGGTGGGGTGTTCCGGCCGTTCGAGGAGGGCAACGAGACCTGGGCGGAGCTGGTCGTCCGGGTCGGTCGCGCGATCATGGACATCGCGCACCGGCACCGGGGCGGCACCGCCGTGCTGGTCGGGCACACCGAGACGGTCGAGGGCTCCTTCCACGCCCTCGCCGGTCAACCGGTCTTCCGGGCGTTCGACATGGCGGTGGCCCCGGCCTCGATCACCGAGTGGAGCACCGACGACGACCCGACCGGCTGGCCGCCGGCCCGGTGGACCCTGCGCCGCTTCAGCGACGTCTCCTGACGCCCGGAAAGCGGCGGACACGGTGGGATGTCGGCGTGGAGCTTGAACTCGACGGTGCCGGGGTACGGTTGGCGGCCACGCTGGACCTGCCGGTCGGCCCGGTGCGGGGCGGGATGGTGGTGCTGCACGGGGCCGGGGCCGGGCACCGGTCGTACTTCTGTTACGAGCATTTGGCCCGGGTGCTGCCCGGCGCGGGGATCGCGGTGCTGCGCTTCGACCGCCGGCCCCGGGTGGATGGCCACGACGTTCCGCTGACCGACCAGGCCGCCGACGCGGTCGCCGCGATCGACGTGCTGCGCCGGCACGCCGGCGACGTGCCGGTCGGGCTGTGGGGGCTGAGTCAGGGCGCGTGGACCGCGCCGCTGACCGCCGCGCTCCGCCCGGACCTGGTCGCCTTCCTCGTGCTCGTCTCCTCCAGCGGGGTCAGCCCCGCCGCCCAGATGCGCTACGGCACCGCCGAGCAGCTCCGCCTGCACGGCTACGGCGACGCCGACCGGGCCGAGCTGGGCCGGCTGCGGGCCACGGTGGAGGCGTACCAGCGGGGTGACCTCGACCGGGCCACGGCGCAGGCCGCCGTCGACCGCGCTGCCGAGCGCCCCTGGTTCCCGCTGGTATACCTGCCGCGCGAGCTGCCCGACCAGCCGGGCACCTGGCGCGACATGGACTTCGACCCGGCCCCGGTGTTCGCCCGGGTGGCCTGCCCGGTGCTGCTGTTCTACGGTACGACCGACGCGTGGGTCCCGATCGACGCCAGCGTCACCGCCTGGCGGCGGGCCACCGCCGCAGCCCCCACCCCGCCCGCCGTCTGCCGGCTCGACGGCTGCGACCACTATCCCACCCTCGACGAGGGCGAGGACCTCGACAGCATCAGCCCGCAGTACACCGCCGCCATGCTGAGCTGGCTGGACGCCCTGCTGCCCGCCGGTTAGGGGCCGGGGTCACGCGTTGCGCAGCGCGTCCTCGACGCCGGTCTCCCGGTGGCCGAGGTGAACCGGGTCGCGGCCGGACAGCAGGTCCACCGCGGCCTTCACGCAGGCGCCGTACTCGCGGGTGGAGCTGATCCGCCACGTCCGGTCGTACTCGCGGGCGGTCTCGTCGCCGACCCCGCTGGCGTCGACGCCGAGTCGTCGGCACACCGCCACGGCGCGGGGCAGGTGGAAGGACTGGGTCACCACCGTCGCCCGCTCCACCCCGAAGATCCGCTTCGCGCGGGCGCACGAGTCGTACGTGTCGAAGCCGGCGTAGTCCAGCACCACCTTCTCCGCCGGCACCCCCTGGTCGAGCAGCCAGCGCCGCATCGCGGTCGGCTCGTCGTAGTCCGGGTTCATGTTGTCGCCGGAGAGCAGGATGGCACGCACCTTGCCGGCGGTGAGCAGCCGCTGTGCGATCTCCAGCCGGGCGGTGAGGAACGGCGACGGGGTCCCGTCGGGGTGGACCTTGGTGCCCAGCACCAGGGCGACCGGCGCCTCGGGGACGTCCTGCTCGGCGAAGATGTGCCCCTCCGCGCCACCGCGTACCCACGCGACGCTGGCCACGGTGCCCCCGGTCAGGAGCGCCGCGCCGACGACGGCCGCGACGACGGCGCGGCGCAGCCAGCGCGTACGCCGGCCGTCGGCCGGGCGCAGCCAACGGATCAGAGTGGAGAGTCGACCCCGCATGGGGCAAGTATCCCAGGACCGCCCAACAACTGATCTTGCCCGCCGCCTCCGTGCGCAGTCGGTTGTGGGGGAGCGGCACCGCGGCGTGGTGAAGGCCTGACCGTCAGGACGGTGGGCGGGTCAGCTCGACCTCGTCGCTGGGCAGGACCTCCATGTCGCCCTCCGGACCGCGCACCTCAAGGACCGGCACGCCCTCGTCGAGCTGCATCGTCCGGCGCTCGTTCCCGCTCGGCATCCGCGCGACGACGGAAGCCCCCGGCGGCAACTCCACCCGCCGCCGCTCCGGTGCCTCCCGGACGACGGTGCCCTTGCTGCGGTTGGTGGTGACGAGTCCCTCGGAGCGAAGGACCGAGATCGCCATGCGGACGGCGTCCCGTCCGATGCCGTACTCCTGCGTCAGCCGGGTTTCGCTGCCGACGGCCGAACCCGCCGGCAGGGCGCCGGATTCGATCCGCTCGCGCAGCAGGTCGGCGAGCTGCACGTAGACGGGCGTGTGGGAACGCGGATCGATGGTCATGGCATCAGCGTGGTGGCCTCGTGGCCAGGGTGGCTTGTGGCTATATGGCCATAAGGCCTTGATGCCTTAAGGGCCCCATGCTTATAGTTCCAGTTGCGGTCGGTGTCTGGGCGGAAACGTTGAGGTGCACTGGCTCGACCGAATGAGGTTTGGTCCGGTGCGGGGAGGGGTGATCGATGGTGCGTGGTTTCTTCAGGTGGTCCGGTGGACCCGGGCGGGCGTCGTGGAGGCGCGGGGCGTCGCCCTGCCCGCGCTCCTCGACATCCGTGTCGCTGCTGCCCTGGCAGGTGCGGACGCAGCGGTTCCGGCCGCCCCGGTTCGGCCGACGCGGCCTGGACCCGGGGGAGGTGCAGGCGTTCCTGGACCGGCTGGCCACCGAGTTGGCCGTCCACTACGACGCGCTGCGGGCGGCCCGGCTGGAGACGGCCCGGCTCGGCTGCGAGGTGCGTCGCCTACGGGCCGAACAGGCCCGCCGATACAACGTGGGGCGGCACTGATGGCGGCCCGGGGCCGGTTCGTCGTCCACCTGCCCGTGCTCGCCCCCGACCTGGTCGGCGCGGTGCGGCTCGCCCGGGTGGTGGCCCGGTGGGCGGGCGTGCTCTCCTCGGCGGACCCGGGGGAGACCACCGTGTCGGCTGAGGACGAGCAGGGCGTACGGCATCGGGTCTTCTGCGACGTGCGCCTGCCGGGCGGCCGGCGCTGCCTGCTCCGGGCCGACCACGACGGCCCCTGCACCCGCCGGCCGAGCCGCTGACCCCCGGCGGTCGCGCCGGACCGAGCCCGGTCAGCCCCTAGGGTCTGTGTCGAGGTCGGCGTCGGCGTTTCCGCCCAGCGCCGCCTTCCTGCCCGGCGTTTGGGCATCCCGCCGGGCCGTGCGGCGCGAGCCGCGCCGGGTCGCCAGCGGCCGGCGCACCGCATTGGCGCCTTCGCCTGCTGCCGGCCACCTGGCCACGGCGAGACCGGCGAGTGACTGGTCACGGAGGCCGGCCGGTGCCGCCGACAGGGCCTCGCCGCCCGCCTCCGTTCTCATCTCACCGTCGCCGGGGGTGCTCCATGATCGTCTGCTGATTATGGAGAACTCGCCCGGCGTGTCGTCTCACAAATCAGCAGACGATAAAGGTGTGACCCCGGCACCTCAAGCGAGGGCGGTGTAGCGGCCTAGGGGTCTGCCCGCGCCGCAACACCTCGCCCTGGACGCCGTGCCGCTCGGCCGCCGCCGAGTCCTCCGGGGCGGACTGCCGCCGCCGGTCCCGCCAGGAGACCAGGACGAACGCGGCCACGGCCAGCGCCACGGCCACCCGAGGAAAGTCATCACTGTCGTCCTGCCACCCATTGTGGAACAGCGGCCAAGCCCCGCCTGCCCGTGCCAGCCTGTCGAGGCCGCGCTGCGTAGCGGTGGGGGGTGACGGGGCGTACTGTCATCGGTACCTTTCCGCAGTCGAGGTTGGGACTCGCCATGTCAGCTCCGCAGCAGGCGGGCAGGGTTCGACGTGCCCTCTGTCGACTCGGGCTGCATCTGCCGTCCGAATTCGTCGGCCCCGACGACCCGTGCCGCCACGAGCGGCGCTGCCCGCACTGCGGCCAGTTCTTTTCCGCCGAGGTGGTGCACACGTACGGCCGAGCCCGCGGCGCGGCGGAGCCCTGCGAGCAGGTTGCCGACTGCGTCCGGTGCGGGCACGAGTCGAGGTGGCGCCAGCACAACCGGACTCGTTCCGTGCCGGTGACCGACCTGCCCGCACCTCAGCGACGGTTTCATTCTGCCGACCCCTGCGACTACGCCCAGGTCTGCGAGGTCTGTGACGAGGTCACTCAGGTGCGGACCGAGCACGACTGGGACCGGGACGAGTGGGGCGGCAGGTGTCGCAGATGCCGGGAACGGTGGCTCGACGACGAGGCCTAGCCGGTCGCGGGTGAGCGTCGCCACCGAGCCGCATCGAGCGGAGTCCGCCCGGGTGCCGCCCGCCCGGACGGGGTCAGGAGATGTAGTGCAGGATCACGTTGTGCACGTGGTGGCTCTTCTGCGCGCCCCGGAACTCGACCTCGTACGTGTGCGTGCCCACGTGGATGGCGATCGCCCCGGTGGAGAAGAACTCCCCGCCCCATGACTTGTTGCTCACCACGCTCACGCTGGTGATCTTCGAGTACGGGATGCTGGTGATCGCGTACCGCTTGCCGACGAAGGACCGGTCCTGGATGATCACGCGCCGGTCGGTCAGGCCGATGAACCCGGTGCCGGTGCCCACGGCGTCGTAGACGGCGATGATCTGCTCCCCGTCCAGCAGCCCGCTCTGGATCTGCTGGAACTGCTCCTTGCGGTCGTATGTCGCGTTGGCCATGACTCCACGGTAGGTCGGCCGCGCCAACGCGCCGCCGGTCAGACCCCGTCGGCCCCGGGCGGCGGCACGATCAACACGATGTGCGGCATGAGGTGGCTTCCGGGCGAGGGGAACCCACGACGTGCGGCATATGGAGTGGATCAACCCGGCCCCTGCCCGGCCCGGAGTGGATCAGCCCGGCCCCAGCCCGGCCGGTCATTCGCCGGTGACGGCCCGGTAGGCGTCCTCGATGCGGGCCGCCAGCAGGACCTCGCCCTCGGTGAGCGGCTCGCCGTCGCCGTGCCCGACCCGGATCTGGGTCCGGTCGTCCCGGCGGCTGATCTCGGGGCGCAGGTGCAGGGCGTCGGCGACCACCTTCACCCGTTCGGTGAGCGCGGCGTGTTGGGTGTCGTCCATCACCAGCGTGCGCCGGATCTGCTCGCCCTCCCTGGTCCATCCGGTCAGCAGGGTCAGTGCGTCGCTCAGGTAGTCGTGCTTCGTCCGCCCCCTGAACAGCACGCGCATCACTGACCCTCCCAGGCGTCGTTGCCGGCTTGTGGCCAAATCGTCGCCGTCCCGTGTCTATGCCGGTGCCTCAAGTTTGTCGCCCGAACGAGGGTGTGTCCACGCCCACACTTCCCACTTCTACTGGACTAGCGGACGGCCACGGTACCCAAACCGCCGATTGATCTGGCACCCTGGACGCCCGTGCAGACCGAACGGGCCAGCGAGGGCGGACAGACCGAACGACAGGAACCGAAGGTGATCGTCGGCGCGGCGATCATCGCGGACGGACGGGTGCTCGCCTGCGCCCGGTCCGCCCCGCCCGAGGTCGCCGGGATGTGGGAGTTCCCGGGCGGCAAGGTGGAGCCGGGGGAGAGCGAGACCGCCGCGCTGGTCCGCGAGTGCGCCGAGGAACTGGCCGTACGCGTGGAGGTCGGTGACCGGGTCGGCCGCAACGTGCGGATGGCCCACGGCCGTTCCGTGCTCAAGGTGTACGCCGCCCGCCTGCTGCACGGCGACCAGCCGCAGGCCCTGGAACACTCCGCCCTGCGCTGGCTGTCCGCCCACGAACTCGACACGGTCACCTGGCTTCCCGCCGACGCCCCGATCGTCGCCGCCCTGCGCCCGCTGCTCGCCGCCGACTGAACGGAGCGAGCGGGCGTACGGGCGAAATGCGGACGGGGGCCGCCGGCGTGTGCCGCGGCCCCCGTCTGCGTCGTCGTGCTCAGTGCTTGTCCTGCTCCGGGTGGGCGAAGTTCAGGTGCTCCGGGGGCAGCGGGAACGTCACGTCGTCGCCGAACGGCGACGGCGCGGCGGCCCGGTCGAAGGTGAGCTCCGTCAGCGGGAGCTTGCCGTTGTCGTCCACCGCCGGGGCGGTCGGCTTCGGCACCTCGCGGTGCCAGTTGACGCCGCCCTGGGCCTGGGCCTCGGCTGCCGGGTCGTGCGAGCCGCCCGCGTGCGAGTGCAACCCGCCCTGCGCGGCGCTGGAGTGCACCGCGTCGCCGTGCTTCGCGCTGGTCACGAAGGTCTGAGGCACCTGACCCCTCCGAAAGATCTTGTTACCGAGCCACACCAGGGGATCGTACCTGCGGTCGACGACCCGCTCCTTCATCGGGATGATCCCGTTGTCCGTGATCTTGATGTGCTCCGGGCAGACCTCGGTGCAGCACTTGGTGATGTTGCAGAAGCCGAGCCCCTGCTCCGCCTGCGCGTACTCCCGGCGGTCGGTCCGCGCGTCGAGCGGGTGCATGTCCAGTTCGGCGGCCCGGATGAAGTACCGGGGGCCGGCGAAGGCGTGCTTGTTCTCGTCGTGGTCCCGGATCACGTGGCAGGTGTTCTGGCACAGGAAGCACTCGATGCACTTGCGGAACTCCTGCGAGCGCTCGACGTCCACCTGCTGCATCCGGTAGTCGCCCGGGGCCACCCCGGCCGGCGGCGCGAACGCCGGGGTCTCCCGCGCCTTCTCGTAGTTGAACGAGACGTCGGTGACCAGGTCCCGGATGACCGGGAAGGTGCGCAGCGGGGTGACCGTGACGGTCTCGTTCTCCTCGAAGGTCGACATCCGGGTCATACAGCCCAGCTTGGGCATCCCGTTGATCTCCATCGAGCAGGAGCCGCACTTGCCCGCCTTGCAGTTCCACCGGCAGGCCAGGTCCGGCGCGTCGGTAGCCTGGAGCCGGTGGATGATGTCGAGGACCACCTCGCCCTCGTTGACCTCGACCTGGTAGTCCTGAAGGTCGCCGCCGCTGTCGTCGCCGCGCCAGACCCTGAAGTGACGCTTGGTGCCCATCAGTTCCCCGCCTCCTCGGCGTCGGCGTCGGCGACGAGGGCGTCGAAGTCGGCCAGCTCCTCGTCGGTCAGGTACTTGGCCAGTTCCGCGCGGTCGAAGAGGCCGATCAGCTCCGCCCGCATCTTCGGCAGCGGCTTGTGGGTCAGCCGCACGGCGTCGCCGTCCAGCGAGCAGACCAGGTTCACCCGCCGCCACTTCGGGTCCATCGTCGGGAAGTCCTCCCGGGTGTGCCCGCCGCGCGACTCCTGCCGCTCCAGCGCCGCCTTCGCGGTGCACTCCGAGACCACCAGCATGTTGCGCAGGTCCAGCGCGAGGTGCCAGCCCGGGTTGTACCGCCGGCCGCCGACCGCGCTGACCTTCGCCACCCGCTCGCGCAGCTCGGCCAGCCGGCCCAGCGCGTCGGCCAGCTCGCCCTCCCGCCGGATGATGCCGACCAGGTCACCCATCACCGCCTGGAGGTCCTGCTGGAGCTGGTACGGGCTCTCCCCGGTGTCGCGCTGCAACGGCGCGAGCGCCGTCTCCACCGCGGCCTCCACCGCGCCGATCGCCACCTTCGGGCGCGCGGTGAGCTGGTCGGCGTACGAGGCGGCGTGGCCGCCCGCCCGCTTGCCGAAGACCAGCAGGTCAGACAGCGAGTTGCCGCCGAGGCGGTTGGAGCCGTGCATGCCGCCGGAGACCTCACCCGCGGCGAACAGCCCGCGCACGCTGCCGTACGCGGCCCCGGAGTCCGGGTCCACCTCGACGCCGCCCATCACGTAGTGGCAGGTCGGGCCGACCTCCATCGGCTCCTTGGTGATGTCGACGTCGGCCAGCTCCTTGAACTGGTGGTACATCGACGGCAGGCGGCGGCGGATCTCCTCGGCCGAGCGCCGGGAGGCGATGTCCAGGTAGACGCCGCCGGCGGGCGTACCCCGACCGGCCTTGACCTCGCTGTTGATTGCCCGGGCGACCTCGTCGCGGGGCAGCAGCTCCGGCGGACGCCGGTTGTTGTCCGGGTCGGTGTACCAGCGGTCCGCCTCCTCCTCGGTCTCCGCGTACTGCTTGCGGAAGACGTCGGGGACGTAGTCGAACATGAACCGCTTGCCGTCGGAGTTCTTCAGCACGCCGCCGTCGCCGCGCACCGACTCGGTGACCAGGATGCCCTTCACCGAGGGCGGCCAGACCATGCCGGTCGGGTGGAACTGGAGGAACTCCATGTTGATCAGCGTCGCCCCGGAGCGCAGCGCCAGCGCGTGCCCGTCGCCGGTGTACTCCCAGGAGTTCGAGGTGACCTTGTACGACCGGCCGACGCCGCCGGTGGCCAGCACCACCGCCGGGGCCTCGAACAGGATGAACTCGCCGGACTCCCGGTAGTAGCCGAACGCCCCGGCGACCTTCTCGCCGTCGAGCAGCAGCTCGGTGATGGTGGTCTCGGCGAACACCTTGATCCGGGCGTCGTACGAGCCCAGCTCCGCCTTGTCCTCCTGCTGGAGGGAGACGATCTTCTGCTGGAGGGTGCGGATCAGCTCCAGGCCGGTCCGGTCGCCGACGTGCGCCAGCCGCGGGTACTCGTGGCCGCCGAAGTTGCGCTGGGAGATCTTCCCGTCCTTGGTGCGGTCGAAGAGCGCCCCGTACGTCTCCAGCTCCCAGATCCGCTGCGGCGACTCCTTCGCATGCAGCTCGGCCATCCGGAAGTTGTTGAGGAACTTGCCGCCGCGCATGGTGTCGCGGAAGTGCACCTGCCAGTTGTCCCGGCTGTTCACGTTGCCCATGGCGGCGGCGGCGCCGCCCTCGGCCATCACGGTGTGCGCCTTGCCGAACAGCGACTTCGAGATGATCGCGGTCTTCTTGCCGGCGAGCCGGGCCTCGATCGCCGCGCGCAGGCCGGCGCCGCCGGCCCCGATCACGACGACGTCGTAGTGGTGTCGTTCGATGCGATTTGTGGTGGTCATGTCAGGCCCTCTAGTTGATGAACCGCAGGTCGTTGAACCAGCCGGCGGCGATCGCCATGACGTAGAAGTCGGTCAGCGCCAGGGTGCCGAGGGTGATCCAGGCGAGCTGCATGTGCCGGACGTTCAGCCAGGACACGCCGGTCCATGCCTTGTAACGCACCGGGTGCGCCGAGAAGTGCTTGAGCCGTCCGCCGATGATGTGTCGGCAGGAGTGGCAGGAGATCGTGTACGCCCACAGCATGGCCACGTTGACCAGCAGGACGATGTTGCCCAGCCCGAAGCCGAAGCCCTTCGGCGAGTGGAAGGCCAGGACCGCGTCCCAGGTGTTGATCAGCGAGATGATCGCGGCGGCGTAGAAGAAGTAGCGGTGCAGGTTCTGGCCGAGCAGCGGGAACCGGGTCTCGCCGGAGTAGGTCTTGTGCCCGTCCGGGACCGCGCAGGCCGGCGGAGACAGCCAGAACGACCGGTAGTACGCCTTGCGGTAGTAGTAGCAGGTGAGCCGGAACAGCAGCAGGAACGGCAGGGTCAGCGCCGCGTCCGGGATGATCCACCAGCCGGGCAGGAAGCTGCCGAAGTGCGAGGACGCCTCGACGCACCGGTCGGTGACGCAGGGGGAGTAGAACGGGGTCAGGTAGTGGTACTGGTCCACCCAGTACCACTTGTGCATGAAGACCCGGACCGTCGCGTACGCGACCCAGGCGCCGAGCCCGACGACGGTGATCAGTGGGGCGAGCCACCAGCGGTCGGTCCGCAACGTCTTCGCCGCTATGGCGGCGCGTGCTCGCGCTCCCCGCGGCCTCGTTGCCGTTGATGTCATTCGAGTCGTCTCCCTGACGGGGCCCTCACGGGCGGCATCATGTTCCGGTCGGCATGCGGACCGGCGAACCCCGTGCCCGCTGCCACGTCACGCGCAAGCCAAGACCACACCGGGCGTGCCGGCGCAGCTAAGTGACACACGTTACGCCGATCTCCGCTGGCCGTCCGCGCAAGGGAGTGTCCCGTGTGTCCAGGCCCCCGGAAAGCCCTCGCAACACGTTTGAGCTCCGGATGTTAGTAACCTCACTGTCCGGCCGGCCCAGGACCGGCCGGGAGCAGCGGGGTTCAGCCGGAGGCGCCACCGGTGAAGTTCCAGGCGGCCAGCCGCAGCGCCGGTGCGTCCCACCAGACGCCGTCGACCCGGTCCGGTTGCCGGACGGGCCGGCGGCCGATCCCGAGCACCGCGCCGGGCCCCAGCGCCCGGGGGTACGACTCGGTGAAGCGGAAGTCGCGTACCGCCCGGACCGGCACGCCGCCCTCCACCAGCCAGACCCCGTTGCGGGTCAGCCCGGTGATCACCAGTTTCTTGGTGTCCAGTACCCGGGTGTACCAGAGATCGCTGACCAGCAGGCCGCGGTCCATCCCGGCGACCAGGGCGGCGGTCTCGGCGTCGAGCACCGGCCCGACCGGCGGCTCCGGCCCGCCCACCGGCCCGGCACCGGCCGCCCGGGTGGCACCGGGGTCGCCCGCGGCGGCCACCCCGGCGGGGCCGGTGAGCCGCAGGTTGCCGGGCGTCGGGCCGAAGGTGGCCGCCCCCGGCGCCGCGTGCCCGGTGGAGCCCGCGCCGGCCTGCGCGCCGCTGCGCCGGTCGTGCGTCACGGCGACCGTGGTGCCCGCGTCCACCAGGGTCAGCGCCCGCCGGCCGGTGCCCTCGGCGTCGAACGGCAGCCCGGAGCCGCCGAGCGGGTCGTCGACGAGCGTCACCGCCGGGTCGAACTGGGCGACGCCCAGCTCGGCGAACGACTGCCGCTCGGCGAACCGCTTGCCGTTGAAGCCCCACAGGGCGAGGTTGTGCAGCAGGTCGGCCACGGCGGCCGGCTCCAGCACCACCTCGTAGCGGCCCGGCGGCAGCTCGACCGGGTCCACGGCGGCCCGGGCCTTCGCGGCGGCCCGGAGCCCCAGCGCCGCCCCGTCGAGGTCGGCGAGCCGGTCCGCGCAGAGCCGGGCCACCCCGTCCGCCCCACCGGCCCGGGCGATGCCGTCCATCGCCGCCTCGGCCGTGCTGCCCCGCGCCGAGTGGCCGGCCGAGTTGGCGAACGCCGCCGACCGGTACGCGGTGCGGCAGTAGCCGGCGGCCTCCAGCCCGCCGACGGCGGCCACGAACGCGCGCACCCGCTCGGCCCGCTCGGCGGGCTCGGCGAACGCGGTGGCCTCGTCCCACACCGGGGCGGCCGGCACCGACACCGGCGGGGCCAGCCCCGGCCAGGCCGGGTCGGGCGGGCAGAGCCGGGCCGCGGTCAGCGTCCGCTCGACCAGGGCGGCCAGCCCGTCCGGGGTGACCACGCTGCCGCCACCGGCGGCCGTCCGCCCGTCGGCGTGCAGCCGCAGCCGAACCCCGACGCCCGACTCGGCCACGTTCTGGTGGACGAAGGAGTTGGCGAACCGGGTCAGCGCCAGCTCGGACCGGGTGACCACCACCTCGGCCTCGGCCCCCGGCCCGCCCAGCCGGTGGACCAGGTCGACCACCCGGCCGGCGAGGTCGAGCGGGTGCCGCTCGGCGTCGTGGCTCATGCGACCACCTCGCCCCGCCCGGCGGTCGCATGCGGATTCACCGCACTGCGCCTGACGATTCGCTCGCTCATGCGCGGACCCCCACTCGGACGTTTCGGAACCGGGCCGGCGCGGCCGGGTGCCCGGTGTGGCCGGTCTGGCCGGGCTGGCCCTTGCCGCAGTTCGGCGTGCCCCACGCGACGGTCTCGGAGGAGAGCATGTCCATCGAGCGCCAGAACAGCGGGCCGATGCCGGTGTAGGTGGGGTTGCGCAGCATCCGCCTCCGCCGGCCGTTCTTGATCTCCCAGCCGACCTCGCAGCCGAACTGGAAGTTCAGCCGCTTGTCGTCGATGGACCAGGAGCGGTTGAGGTCCATCAGCACCCCGTCGTCGGTGGCCGCGACGATCTCGTCGAGGGTGTGCGGTCCGGGCTCCAGGCCGACGTTGGTCATCCGCACCATCGGCAGCCGGGCCCAGCCGTCGGCCCGTACGCTGCCGCCGTGGTCCAGGCCGGCGACGGCGGCCGAGTCCCGGCCGGCGAGCACCCCGACCCACCGGCCCTCGCGCACCGCGTCCCGCCGCGCCGCCGGGGAGCCCTCGTCGTCGAAGCCGAAGCTGCCGAGCGCGCCGGGGATGGTCGGGTCGATGACGACGTTCATCAGCTCGGAGCCGTAGCGCAGCGAGCCGAGCTGGGCCAGGTCCAGCCACGACGTGCCGGCGAAGGCGGCCTCCCAGCCGAGGATGCGGTCCAGCTCGATGGCGTGCCCGACCGACTCGTGGATCTGCAACGCGAGCTGCTCGCCGCCGAGGATCAGGTCGGTCTCGCCGGCCGGGCACTGCGGGGCGGTGAGCAGCGCCCGGCTCTCCTCGGCGATCCGGGCGGCGTGGGCGGCCAGGTCGAGCGAGGTGACCAGCTCCCAGCCGGTGGTGCCGTACTGGCCGCGGTAGCTCGGGTACGACCGGCGCTGGGTCTCGCCGTCGCCGATCGAGGTGGCCGAGATGCCGCCACCGCACTCGCGGATGTGCTGGTCGATGCGGTGCCCCTCGCTGGAGACGAACCACTTCGTGGTGTCCCAGACCTGGTAGAGCCCCTCGGCCAGGTCCGCGCCGTGCGCGGCCATCGTGGCGGTCGCGCCGACCAGCAGGTCGCCCTTGTCGGACAGCGCCACCCCGAGCGGGTCCACCTCGCACGCCGAGGCCCAGCTCGCGACGGTCGGCTCGGCCGGCACCAGGTCGATCGGCGGGCCGGGGACGCGCGCGCTCGCGGCGGCGATCCGCGCGGCGCGCCGGCCGGCGTCATGGGCCGCGGCGTCGGACAGCTCCGGTACGGCGTGGAAGCCCCAGCTCGACCCGACCAGCGCCCGGACGCCCAGCCCGAGGCTCTCGTCCTGGGTCAGCTCCTCGATGTCGCCGTTGCGGGCGGACATCGACTCGTACCGGCGGTGCATCACCCGGGCGTCGGCGTACCGGGCCCCCGCGTCCAGAGCGGCCTGCACGGCCGCGGACGCCGCATCGAATCCGGTCATGGCCCGACCCTAGGTGACGGGACCGACATCCGTCAGGGGACGAGATCCTCCGGCCGGATCGTCGCCCGGACGGGCTCGGTCAGCTCCAGCACCTCGCCCCGTTTGACCGCCGAGTGCTCCACATAGTGGGCGTGTCGACGGTGGTACAGGCGCAGCGCGCCGGTGTCCTGCTCGATCAGCAGGTACCAGTCGATGCCGGCGGCGGCGTAGTAGTGCATCTTGAGCACCTTGTCGGTGGCCGCGTTGCTCGGCGAGATGATCTCGCAGACCAGCCGAACCTCGTGCGCCTCCACGTTGGGATCGTCGAGGTCGACCGGGTTCGTGACGACGAGATCGGCAACGGGGACCCGTCCGGGCCTGAGCCGGACGGTCACCGCCTCCAGCAGTTCCAGCCCGACGGCCTCGGCGGCCGGTTCGAGGATGTTGCCCAGCTTGCGTGAGATCCGCTGGTGCCGGGGGGTGGGGGCCGGGGTCACGTGGAGGCTCCCGTCGAAGAGTTCGACCCGCTGGGACGTCTCGCCGAGGGCGAGGTACTCCTCCTCGGTCCACGGTCCGTCGTGGTCGAACACCGCCGTGGTCATGGCCACCTCCTCCTCGATCCGGCGCGGATCCTCTCCCGGTTGCCGCCCCCATGGTCGCACCCGAGGTGCGACGGCGGCACAGGTCGCCGCCGACGTCCAGGTGAGGCTGTCGGCCGGCGTTGCCGAGTCGTTACGCTGGGCCCCGCTGACAGCCCCCGCTTTGTAGCTTATTTTCAGCCCCAGTGATCTGTTGTAGTTTCTCTTCGTCACTGAGGGAGGCGGTCGTGGACAAGCCAGCATCGGCGCCGTCCGGGCAACCGGGCGACCGCCCCGGCGTGCCGGAGCAGCGCGGCGACGGGCCGTACCTGCGGGTCAGCGACCTGCGGGTGCGCTTCGCCACGGAGGACGGCACGGTCCGCGCGGTGGACGGGGTCTCCTTCGCCGTGGAGCGCGGGCGCACCCTCGGCATCGTCGGCGAGTCCGGCTCCGGCAAGAGCGTCACCTCGCTGGCCGTGCTCGGCCTGCACGATCCGAAGCGCGCCACCATCACCGGCGGGATCTCCGTCGGTGGCCGGCAGCTCGTCGGCCTGCCCGAGGAGGAGATCCGCCGGCTGCGCGGCCGGGACATGGCGATGATCTTCCAGGACCCGCTGTCGGCGCTGCACCCGTACTACACGGTGGGCAGGCAGATCGCCGAGGCGTACCGGGTGCACCACCCCCGGGCCGGCCGGCGGGAGGCCCGGCGGCGGGCCGTCGACATGCTCGGCCGGGTCGGCATTCCGCAGCCGGCGAAGCGGTACGACCAGTACCCGCACGAGTTCTCCGGTGGCATGCGGCAGCGGGCGATGATCGCCATGGCGCTGGTCAACGACCCCGACCTGCTGATCGCCGACGAGCCGACCACCGCGCTGGACGTCACCGTGCAGGCGCAGATCCTAGACCTGCTCGCCGACCTCCAGGCCGAGTTCCACTCCGCGATCATCCTGATCACCCACGACCTCGGCGTGGTCGGCCAGGTCGCCGACGAGGTGCTGGTGATGTACGGCGGCCGGGCCGTCGAGCAGGGCAGCGTGGAGCAGGTGCTCCGGCGCCCGCAGCACCCGTACACCTGGGGCCTGCTCTCCAGCGTGCCGGCGCTGCACGGCGACGCGGACGCGGACCTGGTGCCGATCGCGGGCAACCCGCCCAGCCTGATCAACCTGCCGGCGGGCTGCGCCTTCCACCCCCGCTGCCGGTACGCCGACCGCACCGGCGGCCGGTCGCGCGCCGAGGTCCCGCCGCTGGGTCCGGCCGGCGAGGCCGGTCAACTGGTCGCCTGCCACCTGACCGCCCGGGAGCGCACCCTGCTGTACCGCGAGGACGTCGCACACGTGGGGGTGGCCCGGTGAGCGCGAGGAACGTAGCGGAGCGGAGTCCCGCAGCCGTGAACGAAGGCAGGCCCTGGTGAGCGCGAGGAACGTAGCGGAGCGGAGTCCCGCAGTCGCGAACGAAGGCAGGCCCTGGTGAGCGCGAGGAACGTAGCGGAGCGGAGTCCCGCAGTCGCGAACGAAGGTGGGCTCCGGTGAGCGCGAGGAACGTAGCGGAGCGGAGTCCCGCAGTCGCGAACGAAGGCAGGCCCCTGTGAGTACCGAGCCGTTGCTGCGGGTCAGCGGGCTGACCAAGCACTTCCCGGTGCGCAGCGGGTTCCGCGCCACCGGGCTGGTGCGGGCCGTCGACGGCCTGGACTTCGAGGTGCGCCCCGGGGAGACGCTGGGCCTGGTGGGGGAGTCCGGCTGCGGCAAGACCACCGCCGGCCGGATGCTGGTGCGGCTGCTGGAGCCGACCGCCGGGCGGATCGAGTTCGCCGGCCGGGACATCACCCACGCCGGGCGGCGCGAGCTGCGCCCGTTGCGCCAGGACCTCCAGATCATCTTCCAGGACCCGTACGCCTCGCTGAACCCCCGGCACACCGTCGGCCGGATCGTGGCGATGCCGTTGCACGTCAACGGGATCGACCCGCCGGGCGGGGTGCGCAAGCGGGTGCAGGAGCTGCTGGAGCTGGTCGGGCTCAACCCCGAGCACTACAACCGCTACCCGCACGAGTTCTCCGGCGGGCAGCGGCAGCGCATCGGCATCGCCCGGGCGCTGGCCCTGCGGCCGAAGCTGATCGTCGCCGACGAGCCGGTCTCCGCCCTGGACGTGTCGATCCAGGCCCAGGTGGTCAACCTGCTCCGGGACCTGCAACGGGACCTCGGGCTGGCGTTCGTCTTCATCGCCCACGACCTGGCCGTGGTGCGGCACTTCTGCCAGCGGGTCGCGGTGATGTACCTGGGCCGGATCGTGGAGATCGGCGACCGGGCGGACATCTACGAGCGCCCGCAGCACCCGTACACCCGGGCCCTGCTGTCGGCGATCCCGGACGTGACGACGCTCGGGCCGGGCGGCCGGATCCGGCTGACCGGCGACGTGCCGACCCCGCTGAACCCGCCGTCGGGCTGCCGGTTCCGCACCCGCTGCTGGAAGGCGCAGGACGTCTGCGCGACCGAGGAGCCGGCCCTGGTGCCCCGGGACGGCGGCGCGCAGTCGACTGCCTGCCACTTCCCGGAGTCCGAGCGGGCCGGCGTGAGCGGTGCGGAGGTGACGAGGTGAGCCTGTCCCCGGTCGAGGGCGTGGCGCTGGCGGAGATCGAGTCCACCGGCGACGGTGCCGCGCCGAAGGCGAAGGGGTTCGTCGGCCGGTCGCCCGGCCAGCTCGCCTGGGCCCGGCTGCGGCGGGACCGAACCGCCATGGTCAGCGCCGGCATGCTGGCCTTCTTCGTGCTGGTCGCCCTCGCCGTGCCGCTGATCCAGGCGCTGTACGGGGTGGGCCCGCGCGAGCAGTTCCAGACCCGCCTCGACGGCTTCGGCATGCCGCTGGGGTATGCCGGGGGCATCAGCGGCGAGCACTGGTTCGGGCTGGAGCCGGGCCTGGGCCGGGACATCTTCATCCGGATGGTGCACGGCCTGCGGACGTCGCTGTTCATCGCGTTCGCCGCCGCCGTGATCACCGCCGCGATCGGCATCGTGCTGGGCACCCTCGCCGGCTACCTGGGCGGCTGGCTCGATGCGGTGATCAACTGGATCACCGACCTGACCCTGGCCATGCCGTTCCTGATCATCGCGCTGGCGCTGACCCCGACCGTCGCGCTGCGCTTCTACGGCCAGCGCGAGGCGGTGCCGGCCGCGTTCCAGATCGGCGTGCTGATCGCCGTCTTCGCCCTCTTCGGCTGGACCAGCACCGCCCGGCTGGTCCGGGGGCAGGTCATCGCGCTGCGCGAGCGGGAGTTCGTGGAGGCGGCCCGGGCCAGCGGCGCCGGGCTGGGGCACATGCTGTTCCGTCAGCTCCTGCCGAACATCTGGGCGCCGATCCTGGTGTCGTTCTCCCTCGCGGTGCCGTCGTACATCACCAGCGAGGCGGCGCTGTCGTTCATCGGCGTCGGGCTCACCGACGAGACGCCGAGCTTCGGCCGGATGATCTACCGCAGCCTGGACTACCTCCAGACCGACCCGGCGTACGTCTTCTTCCCCGGCATCACGATCTTCGCGCTGGTGTTCGCCTTCAACCTCTTCGGGGACGCGCTGCGCGACGCGCTCGACCCGAAGTCGTCCCGGTAGGGGTTCGCGATGAGCGCGAGGAGCGCAGCGCAGCGGAGCCCCGCAGTCGCGAATGAAGGATGGCTCTGATGGTGCGGTTCCTGGTCAAGCGGCTGCTCTCCGCCGTGCTCACCCTGTTCGCGGTGAGCGTGTTCAGCTTCCTGATGTTCTTCGCCCTGCCCCGGGACCCGGTCACCGGCATGTGCCCGAAGAACTGCAACCCGGAGCGACTGGAGCGGGTCCGGCAGGAACTGGGCCTGCGCGACCCGCTGATCACCCAGTACGCGGGCTACATGAAGGGCATCGTCACCGGTCGGGACCTGGGCAGCGCCCAGGGCGGCCGGTGCGACGCCCCCTGCCTGGGCTGGTCGTACGTCACGAACGAGGCGGTCAGCGACACCATCGCCCGGGTGCTGCCGGTGACGCTGAGCATCGTGATCCCGGCGGCGATCCTCTGGCTGCTGCTCGGTGTCGGCCTCGGCATGGTCTCGGCGCTGCGCCGGGGCACCTGGCTGGACCGGCTGGCCATCGGCTTCTCGCTGACCGGCGCGTCGTTGCAGCTCTACTTCGTCGGCGCGGTGCTGCTGCTGGTCTTCGTCTACAACCTGCGGCTGCTGCCGGTGCCGAGCTACACGTCGCTGTTCGACAACCCGGTGAAGTGGGCCAGCGGGCTCGTGCTCGCCTGGGTCGCGCTGGCCTTCCTCTACTCCGCCATCTACGCCCGGCTGTCCCGGGCGCAGATGCTGGAGACGCTGTCCGAGGACTTCGTCCGCACCGCGCGGGCCAAGGGCCTGACCAAACCCAAGGTGTACGGGCGGCACGCGCTGCGCGCGGCGATCACCCCGGTGGTGACCATCGCGGGGCTGGACGTCGGCGGGGCGCTGGGCGGCACCGTCATCACCGAGACCACGTTCGGCATCCAGGGGCTGGGGCGTACCGCGGTGGACGCGGTCCGCGCCGGTGACCTGCCCACCATCATGGCCACCGTGCTCATCGCCGCGGTCTTCGTGGTGCTGGCCAACGTCCTGGTGGACCTGCTCTACGCCGCGATCGACCCCCGGGTGCGGCTGCGCTGACCCGCCGCCGGGTCGGCTTCCCCGAACGGCGACGGAATCTATCGAGAACCGTTACACAATCCGAAGGTTTTCTTCTTTACGATCCTCGGGACGTCGGCGCTCACGCCCGGCGGCACCGGGTGGAGGAGGTAGGAGATGAGACCACGCGCAGCAGCCGCCGCAGGCGGCGCCATCGCACTGGTCGTGACGTTGGGGGCTTGCTCGGAGAACACGGGCGAGGGCACCACGGTCGACACCAACCGGCAGCAGACCGGCGTCATCGCCACCGACCCGAAGGACTCGCGGGGCCCGGCGGCCGAAGTGGCCGGGGCGCAGAAGGGCGGCACCTTCACCATCATCCGGGAGACCCCGATCTCCCACCTGGACCCGCAGCGGACGTACTCGTTCGCGGGCCTGATGGCCAACCCGCTCTTCGCCCGCTACCTGACCACCTGGAAGGACGACGGCAAGGGCGGCCTGGTCCTGGTCGGCGACCTGGCCGAGACCCCGGGCACCAACGTCAACTCCGACTGCAAGGTCTGGGAGTTCAAGATCAAGGACGGGGTGAAGTTCGAGGACGGCAGCCCGATCACCTCCAAGGAGATCGCGTACGGCATCGCCCGGTCCTTCGACCCGGACCTCGCCGGCGGCCCGACCTACCTCCAGGAGTGGCTGGCCGACACCCCGCAGTTCGACACCAAGTGGGACTTCAAGAAGAACAAGACCTCGCTGCCGCCGGGGCTGACCACGCCGGACGAGAAGACCCTGCGCTTCGAGTTCGCCAAGCCCCGCTGCGACCTGCCGTTCGCGGTGTCGCTGCCGACCAGCGCGCCGCTGAGGGCCGACAAGGACACCGGCGTCAACCTGGACCAGCGGCCGTTCTCCTCCGGCCCGTACAAGGTCGCCAAGAACCAGGCCGGCGTGCAGCTCACCCTGGACCGCAACCCGAACTGGGACGCCAACACCGACCCGGTGCGTCACCAGTACCCGGACCAGTTCGTGTGGAGCTTCGGCCCGACCGCCGACGCCGCGAACAACCGGGTGATCGCCGACAACGGCGCCGACCAGAGCGCGATCGCCTTCAACTACGTGCCGTCCTCGCTGGTCGCCAGGGTGGCCCAGGACCAGGCGCTGAAGTCGCGGACCCTCCTCTCCCCGACGCCGAGCGCCAACCAGCTCGTGATCAACAACCAGCGGGTCAAGGACCTGAAGATCCGCCAGGCGCTGAACTACGCCATCGACCGGGAGGGCCTGATCAAGGCGGTCGGCGGGCAGACCGTGGCCCAGCCGATGACCACGCTGATGCCGTCGTCCACCATCGGCTTCAAGGCGTTCGACGCATACCCGGCGGGGGCGAACGGCGACGTCGACAAGGCCAAGGAGCTGCTCGGCGGCCAGACCCCGGAGCTGGTCCTCGGGGTGGCCGACAACACGAGCGAGCAGGCGATGGCGATCCAGCTCAAGAGCAACCTGGAGCGGGCCGGCTTCAAGATCACTGTCCGGAACATCCCGGACGACGCGAAGCTCGACGAGGTCAAGAAGAAGGACAACCCCTGGGACCTGTACATCGGTAACTGGGCGGCGGACTGGCCCAGCGGGGCGTCCATCCTGCCGGTGCTCTACGACGGCCGGACCATCAAGGCCGAGGGCAACAGCAACCAGTCGTACCTGAACGACCCGGCGATCAACGCCGAGTTCGACCGGATCCTCACCCTGGAGCCGGCGAAGCAGGGGCCGGAGTGGGCCAAGCTCGACGAGCGGATCATGAAGGAGCAGGCCCCGGTGGTGCCGCTCTACGTCGACGTGGCCTACGCCGTGCACGGCTCGAAGGCCGGCGGGGTCTTCATCTCCAGCGTCTTCGGCTACCCGTCCTTCGTGAACGCGCACGTCAAGCAGTGACGCCTCCGCGGGCCCCAGCCCGCGGGTAGGAAGGGGCCCCTCTCCACAACGGCGTGGAGAGGGGCCCCTTCTGGTCGCGCGCCCCCTGTCTGTCAGGACCCCGCCGCCCGGCCGGGGGGTGATGACGTGTGCGGCTCAGCTCCGTATGTGCCGTTCCACGGCATCGAGCCGGCTGCGGACCCCGGCCCGGAGAACCGGAACTGGCAGGTGCCATCGGTGAGCGCGCGGGCCTCGGTCAGCCTCCCACCAGCGAACGAGTCGCCGGTCGTGATGATCACCGGTGCGCCGTCCTTCATGCCAGGTGGGTACGGAGGAAGTCGAGCTCCAGGCGGAGCAGGCGCTCCGACAGGCCGCCCGCCGCCATGTGTGTGGCCCCGGTCAGCGGCAGCACCGAGTGCGGCCGGCCCGCGCCGAGCAGCGCCGCCGACAGCCGCAGCGTGTGCGCGGCCACCACGTTGTCGTCGACCAGGCCGTGCACCAGCAGCAGCGGCCGGGCCGGCTCACCGGACACCGGCCGCTCGGCGGCCAGCTCCAGCAGCGAGTGGTGCGCGTAGACGTCCACCCCGTCCTCCGGCAGGCCGAGGTAGCGCTCGGTGTACGCGGTGTCGTACAGGGCCCAGTCGGTGACCGGGGCGCCGACGATCCCACACCGGAACAGCTCCGGGTGGCGCAGCACCGCCAGCCCGGCCAGCCAGCCGCCGAACGACCAGCCCCGGACGCCGACCCGACCCAGGTCCAGGTCGGGGTGCTTGCCGGCGAGCGCGGTCAGCGCGTCGATCTGGTCAGCCAGCACCACGTCGGCCACCCGCCGGTGCACCGCCTTCTCGAACGACGGGGCGACCCCGGGGGTGCCCCGGTTGTCGACCGTCACCACCGCGAAGCCGGAGTCGGCCCACCACTGCCGTTCCAGCCAGGCCGACCGGGCCGCCACCACCTCCTGGTGCCCCGGGCCGCCGTAGACGTCCAGCAGCACCGGCAGCCGGGTGCCCTTGACGTGTTCGGTCGGGTAGAGCACCGCGCTCGGCAGCCGCCGGTCGGTCACCCGCACCATCGTCGGCCGCGGCGCGTACGGCGGGGTGGCGGCCAGCGAGCGGAGCTGGGCCACCTCCCGGTCGCCGCGCCACACCGACCAGGTGGTCCCCGGCTGGTCCAGCGAGGCGGTGCCGACCACCAGCGTGTCCCCGCCCACCGCGGCGGTGTGCCAGCCGGGGGTGCCGCTCATCCGGCGGGCGTCCACCCCGCCGCCGATCAGCGTCCGGACCCGGTACAGGTGTTGCTGGCTCGGCTCGCCCTCGCTCGCCTCGACCAGCAGGTCGGCCGGGCCGTTGCCGGCGGGTAGCCGGCCCACCACCCGGCGCACGTACAGCGAGGGCGGGGTGAGCAGGGTGCCGTCGGCGAAGAGGCAGCGGGCGTCGTACCCGTCGTGGGCCAGCTCGCCGCCGACCAGCACCCGGCCGTCCGGCAGGTGCGCCGGGGTGCCGGGGATCGGCTCCACCCAGCGCGGGTCGGCCAGCTCCGCGTGCACCTGGGTCTCCCCGGTGCGCGGGTCCACCGCGAGCACCAGGCCGTGCTGCTGGGAGCGGCGCAGCACGGTGATCAGCGGGTTGCCGTCGGCCCAGTCGACCGACGTCAGGTACGGGTAGGTCTCCCGGTCCCAGTGCACGTCGACCCAGCCGCCGTCGAGGTCGAGCAGGTGCAGGCTGACCTCGGCGTTCGGCCCGCCGGCCTGCGGGTACGCGACGCTGGTCGGCGGGCTCGCCGGCTCCGCCGGGTCGTGCAGGTACCAGCGGGGCAGCCGGGACTCGTCGACCCGGGCGGCCAGCACGCCGCGCCCGTCCGGCGCCCACCAGTAGCCCCGGAACCGGCCGAACTCCTCGGCCGCCACGTGCTCGGCCAGCCCCCAGGTCACCCCGGCGTCCTCGCCGGCCAGCAGGGTGTCGGTGCCGTCGGCCGCCACCACCCGCAGCTCGCCCCGGCGCACCCCGTCGGCGGCGTCGGTGACGTACGCCAGCCGCTCGCCGGTCGGGTCCGGTCGCGGGTCGAGGACCGGGCCGGCGGCGCTCACCTCGACCACGTCCCCGTGCACCAGGTCGGCCCGGAACAGCCGGCCGGCCAGCGCGAAGACCGCCACCCGGCCGGCGGCGTCCAGGGCGTACGAGCCGATGCCGGCGGCGCTGAGCCGCCGCCGCTCGCGCAGCGCCCGCTCCCCCGGGGAGAGGGCCGCCGGGTCGGCGTCGGCGCCGAGCAGGGCCGCCGGGTCGGCGACCAGCCGCTCCTCGCCGCTGGTCGGGTCGAGCAGCCAGAGCGCGTCGGCGGGATCCTCCGGACCGGCCGAGCGCAGGAAGATCACCCGGGTCCCGTCGTCGGCCACGGTGACGGCGCGCGGCGCCCCGTGACAGAACCGGCGGGTACGGGCGGCCAGCTCGGGAAAGTCCACACGTCGGATCGTAGAGCGGGGCCGGGGGAGATGTGGCCGACCTGCGTGGACGCGTCGTAACGGCGGGGATTCCACCGCCGGTTAGAGTGACGGTCGTGACGACGCTGCCCGACCGCCGGCTCCTGCTGGTCCACGCGCACCCCGACGACGAGTCCATCGGCACCGGCTCGACGATGGCCCACTACGCCGCCGCCGGCGCGCACGTCACGCTGGTGACCTGCACACTCGGCGAGGAGGGTGAGATCCACGTGCCGGAGCTGGCCCAGCTCGCCGCCGCCGAGGCCGACCAGCTCGGCGGGGTCCGGATCGGCGAGCTGGCCGCCGCCTGCGCCGCGCTCGGCGTCACCGACCACCGCTTCCTCGGCGGCGCGGGCCGCTACCGCGACTCCGGGATGATGGGCCTGGCCACCAACGAGCACCCCCGGGCGTTCTGGCGGGCCGACCTCGACGAGGCCGCCGGGCACCTGCTGGAGATCATTCGGGAGGTACGCCCGCAGGTGCTGATCACGTACGACCCGAACGGCTTCTACGGCCACCCCGACCACATCCAGGCGCACCGGGTGGCGATGCGGGCGCACGAGCTGGCCGCCGCCGAGGGGATCGCCCCGGCCAAGGTCTACTGGACGGCCATGCCGCGCGGCGTGCTGGAGGCCGGACTGAGCCACTTCACCGAGTCGTCGGACAACCCCTTCGGCGGCATCGAGAGCGTCGACGAGCTGCCCTTCGGCACCCCCGACCCGGAGATCGCCGCCCGGATCGACGCCACCGAGCAGCACGCCGCCAAGGAGGCGGCGATGCGGGCGCACGCGACCCAGATCCCGGCCACCTCCTGGCTCTACTCGATCGCCGGCAACTTCGGCGCCGAGTTCATGGGGGTGGAGTACTTCACCCTGGCGGTGGGTGAGAAGGGGCCGGGCAGCGGCCCGTACGGCTGGGAGGACGACCTCTTCGCCGGGCTCGGCCTCGACGACGACGGGTCCGGCCGGGCCCCGGTCACGGCGGCCGGCGTCCGGTGACCCTGCCCGCCGCGCCGATGTCGGTCGTCCCGCCCCAGCCCCCCGCCCCGACCCCGCCGGGCCGGTGGCGGCGGCTGCTCGACGTCGCCCTGCGGGTCGTCGGCGGCGTGCTGGCCGTGCTCGGCGCGGTGGTGACCGGGCTGCTGGAGCTGATCATGTCGACCGTCCGGGTCGGCGGGCAGCTCATCGGGGTGTCCGTGCTGGTGGCCGTCGCCGCCAACATCGCCCTGAGCTGGTTCGCGTACGCGGTGGTCGGCCGCCGGTGGGCGGTGGTCCTGCCGGCGACGCCGTGGTTCGTGCTGATGGGCGCGGCGGCCGTCCGGACCAGCGAGGGGGACCTGCTGCTCGCCGGGGACAACTGGGTCGGGCTCGCGATGATCGTCGTGGGCGCGATGACCTTCGCGGTGATGGGCTTCCGACAGGTCCTGGCCCTGCCGCCGGCCCGCCGGAACGGGTGATGACGGCGCTCAGCCTCCAGTGGTAGATATTCCTGCCAGGAGGCTCGCCGTCGGGGCGGCCGGTGCGGCGGGAGACGTGCGATGAAGGATCGTTGGCGGGCGTTCGGGGTGCTCGCGGCGGCGCTGTTCGCGGTCAACGTGGTCGCCCGGGTGGTCATCAGGCTCGGTTTCGACGGCGCCGACACGGCCGCCGACCGGGTCTCGCTGGCGATGTTCCTGGTGATCGGGGCGATCCTCGCGGTGCTGGCGTTCCGCTGGGGGCAGGACCGTCCGGTGGCCCACTGGGCCGGCGACGTGGCCGCCGCCGTGGGGACCGCGCTGCTGCTGACCGTCCTGGTCGGGCCGCTGCTGGTCGGGCAGAACCCGGTCGCCGGCGGCGCGGACACCCTGTTGGCCCAGGCCGGGCTCTACCTGTTGGCGACCACCGCCGGCGTGCTCGTCGGCTACCTGACCCTCACCGCGCTGGGCCGCGACCACCGCTCCCGGATGCTGAAGCGGTACGCCGAGACCAAGGCGGCGAAGCCGCACCGCCCCGTCCGCCGCTGACCACCTCGCCCGCCCCGGCCGGCCCGGTCAGGGGGCGACGCGGGTGAGGTACGTGTGGTGGGTGGTGAAGCCCAGGGCGTGGTAGAGGGTCACCGCGGGGCCGTTGCGCTGCTCCACCTGGAGGAAGGCGTGGGTGGCGCCGAGCGCCGCGCCCCAGTCGGCCAGGGCCCGGATCACGCGGGTGGCCAGTCCCTGCCGGCGGGCCCGCGGCAGCACCTCGACCAGGGCCAGGCCGAGCCAGCGGCCCTCGCCGGTGACCGTGCCACGGCCGATGGCGAGCAGCTCGCCGTCGGCGTACACCTGGGCGAAGCGGACCCGGTCCACGGCGGTGAGCACGTGCCGGGCGGAGTCCGGGAGGCCACCCTTGCGCCCCGCGGCGATCGCGAGCCAGTCGTCCGACGGCGCGGCGGTCAGCTCGACCGGCGGCAGGTCGGTGCGGTCCGGGCGCAGCGCGGCCAGCGGCACGGTCTGTACCAGCGTCACCGGCCGCGCGCCCCAGCCCCGCGCGTCCAGCTCGGCGCCGACCGGCACGGCGAGCGGCAACGGCGTGTTGACCATGGCAGGTTGTCCGAGGTCGGCGTACCAGCGCTCGACGGCGTCCAGCGCGGCCGGCAGCGGCCGGTCCGGGTCGCCGACCGGCAGCGCCGAGTTCGCCCGGCCGGTCCAGCCCCCGGCACTGCGCAGCAGCCAGTCGCCGAGCCGGCCCCGGGTCGGCGCCGGCCACGCCTCGTCGGCCGCCAGCTCCAGCGCCACGACCGCGGCGGCCGTCGGCCGGCGGGCCGCCGGCACCCGCTTGGCCCGGTGCACCTCGTCCACCGGGACCTGGAGCTGACCCTGCGCGGTGGCCAGGGTGAGATGGGTCTCGGTCAACTCGACCAGCTCCCCGAGGGCGTCCGAGAAGAGCGGCCGGCCTTCGCGAATCCCCACAATCCGGCGTACCACGATCCGGTGTCCCACATCCTGCTGTCGGAGCACGATCGACCCCCTCCCCGGCGAGATACTAGGCTCTAACCGTCGCGGGTGATCGCGGCGTGTCTTGCGGAGGAGAAGACCGGTGACCTACATCATCGCCGAGCCCTGCGTGGATGTGCTCGACAAGGCATGCATCGAGGAATGCCCGGTCGACTGCATCTACGAGGGGAACCGGATGCTCTACATCCACCCCGACGAATGCGTCGACTGCGGTGCCTGTGAGCCGGTCTGCCCGGTCGAGGCGATCTTCTACGAGGACGACGTCCCGGAGCAGTGGAAGGACTACACCGGGGCGAACTACGAGTTCTTCGAGGACCTGGGCTCGCCCGGCGGCGCCTCGAAGATCGGCAAGGTGGAGAAGGACGCGACGTTCGTCGCGGGCCAGCCGCCGCGCGGAGAAGGCCACTGAACCGGTCCGCACCGGTCTCGTCGCGGCTGCCCGACTTCACCTGGGACGCCCTGGACGCCGCGGCCACAGTGGCCGCGGCGCACCCGGGCGGCCTGATCAACCTCTCGATGGGCACGCCGGTCGACCCGGTGCCGCCGGTGATCCGGCAGGCCCTGGCCGACGCGTCCGACGCCCCCGGCTACCCGCTGACCGCCGGAACGCCCGCCCTGCGGGCCGCCATCGCGGCGTGGGTGGCCCGGGCCTGCGGTGCGGCCGTCGACGGCCTCGGCGTGCTGCCCACCGTCGGCTCCAAGGAGCTGGTGGCGTGGCTGCCCACCCTGCTCGGCCTCGGCCCCGGTGACGTCGTCGTGGTGCCGTCGGTCTGCTACCCGACCTACGAGGACGGGGCCCGGCTCGCCGGCGCCACCACCGTGCGCACCGACGCGCTGACCGCGGTCGGCCCCGACCCCCGGGTCCGGCTGGTCTGGGTGAACTCGCCGGGCAACCCGACCGGCCGGGTGCTGCCCGCCAACCACCTGCGCAAGGTGGTCGACTGGGCCCGCGAGCGGGGGGCCGTGGTGGCCAGCGACGAGTGCTACCTGCCGTTGGGCTGGTCTGCCGCCGCCGAGCCGGTCTCGGTGCTCGCGCCCGAGGTCTGCGGCGGGTCGTACGACGGGGTGCTGGCGGTGCACTCGCTGTCCAAGCGCTCCAACCTGGCCGGTTACCGGGCGGGCCTCGTCGCCGGCGACCCCGCCCTGGTCGCCGAGTTGCTCAAGGTGCGCAAGCACGCCGGCATGATCGTGCCCGCCCCGGTGCAGGCGGCGATGATCGCGGCGCTCGGCGACCAGGAGCACGCCGACGCCCAGCGGGAGCGCTACCGGGCCCGGCGGGAGCGGCTGCTGGCCGCGTTCACCGGGGCCGGGTTCACGGTCGAGCACTCCGAGGCCGGGCTCTACCTGTGGATGACCCGGGGCGAGGACTGCTGGGCGACGGTGGACTGGCTGGCCCGCCGGGGCATCCTGGTCGCGGCCGGCGTCTTCTACGGCCCGGGCGGCGCGCGGCACGTCCGGGCGGCGCTGACCGAGTCCGACGAGCACGTCGCGGCGGTCGCCGGGCGGCTCGCCCAGCCCTGACCGGGGCGGGTCGGCGCTCGGCTCTTTGAAGATCGTCTGTCGTTCCGCGCGGCGTCACCCGGCGTGTCGTCTCGCTGAACGACAGACGATCAAGAGACCGGGCGCGCGCTGGGCGGCCCCGGGTGGGGCGTTATCCTCGGTGCCGGACCGAGTCGGGGCGACCTCGACGTGTACCGACCGAAACGCCGAGGTGCGTGATGGTGGACAGCCCCGGTGGTAACCCACGGGCCGCAGTGGTGGGCACCGGGCTCATCGGCGGCTCGGTCCTGCTCCGACTGCGGGAGCGCGGGATCGATGTCACCGGCTGGGACCCGGACGCCGCCACCCGGGCGCAGGGGCGTGCCCGGGGCGTCCCCTTTCCGGACGAGCTGGCCGACGCCGTCCGAGACCGGGACGTGGTGTTCCTCTGCGGGCCGCTGTCCAGCCTGCCGGAGACCCTGCGCGTCGTCGGCAGGCACGCCGGGGCCGACTGCGTGCTCACCGACGTCGGCAGCACCAAGGGCGGGGTCGCCGCGTTCGCGGCGGCGCAGGGCTTGACCGGCCGGTTCGTACCGGGGCACCCGATGGCCGGGGCCGAGCGGGCCGGGCTGACCGCCGCCGTCCCCGAGCTGTTCGACGGCGCGGCCTGGGTGCTCTGCCCGGCGGCGGAGGGCATCGAACGGTTCCGTACGCTCGCCGCCCTGATCATCGACGTCTTCGACGCGCGGATCGTCCCGCTGGCACCGGACGTGCACGACTCGGCGGCGGCGCTCGCCTCGCACATCCCGCACCTGCTGGCCGGCAGCCTGGCCGGCGCGGTGGCCGCCGCCGACCTGCGGGACGCCGTGCTGGGCCTGGCGGCCGGCAGCTTCCGGGACGGCACCCGGGTCGCCGGGACGCCGGCCATCCGGACGGCGGACATGCTGCTGAACAACCGCGACCAGGTCCTCGCCCAGCTCGGCCGGGTCACCGCGATCCTCGACCAGCTCGCCGCCGCGCTGCGCGCCGACGACGCGGCAGCCCTGGTGGGGCAGTACCAGCGGGCGCGTGGACTGCGGCTGGCCCTGCTCGACCGGGAGCTGCGCGCCGCCCCGCGCGACTTCCCGCTCGACGGCGACGTGGGCGACGAGCTGGCGTACCTGCTGTCGCTCGGGTCGGCCGGCGGGTACCTGACCCGGTGCGTGGTGGCGGACGGGCGGGTCACCTACGCCGGTCACCTGCCGGCCACCACGGGCTGACCGGGTCCGCCCCGGCCAGGCCGCCCGCCGCCCTCGGCCGAGGAGTGTCGGGCAGCGGGCCTGCTCCACCAGACAGGCCGGCAGGGGGGCACTTCCTCTAGGGTGAGGGCATGGTGGACGGACCGGTCGTGGCGGTACGCGGCGAGGCGTACCGGGAAGTCGCTCCCGAACTGGCCCGGTTCTCGGTGACCGCGACGGCCCGGGACCGGGACCGGGAGGCCGTCCTGGCCCGGCTCGCCGAGCGGGCCGCCGCCGTGCGGGTGCTGCTCGACGCCGCCGAACCGGCCGTCAGCCGCCGGGAGACCGGTGACCTGCGGGTCTGGCCGGAGACGCGGCGCTCCGGCGAGCGGGTGGTGGCCTGGCACGGCAGCGTGGCCACCAGCGTCACCGTCACCGACTTCACCGCGTTGGGCGAGCTGATGCTCCGCCTGGCCGACCAGGACCAGGTCGAGGTCGCCGGCCCCGCCTGGTCGCTGCGCCCGGACAGCCCGGCGTACCGAGAGGCGCGGCACGCCGCGATCGCCGACGCGCTGGCCCGCGCCCGGGAGTACGCCGAGGCGCTGGGCGCCCGGGTGACCGCGCTGCTGGAGCTGGCCGACACCGGGCTGGCCCCGCAGCCGATGATGGCCCGCGCCGCGTTCAAGTCCGGCGGGCCGTCGGCCGCCCCGCCGGAGCTGGAGCTGGACCCGCAGCCGCAGGCCGTGCACGCGGCCGTCGAGGCCCGGTTCACGATCTCCGAGCCGGTCCTCGGCTGATGCCCGACGCCCGGGCCCTCCCCCTCGACGAGCTGGTGGCCCGCGCCCGGGCCCTGGCGGAGGCCGGCCCCCGTCAGCTCCTCGGCATCGCCGGAGCGCCGGGGGCGGGCAAGTCCACGCTGGCCGAGCGGATCGTCGCCGAGGTGGGTGCGACCGCCCGACTGGTGCCGATGGACGGGTTCCACCTGGCCCAGGCGGAGCTGCGCCGGCTCGGCCGGGACGCGCGCAAGGGCGCGGTGGACACCTTCGACGTCGTCGGGTACGTCGCGTTGCTGCGCCGGTTGCGCCGGCTGGAGCCGACCTCGGTGTGGGCCCCGGTGTTCCGCCGGGACCTGGAGGAGCCGGTCGCCGGGGCGATCGAGGTGCCGCCCGAGGTGCGGCTGGTGGTGACCGAGGGGAACTACCTGCTGCTGCCCACGGACCCGTGGGACGAGGTGCGGTCGCTGCTGCACGAGGCGTGGTTCCTCGATCTGGCCGCCGAGCTGCGGCACCGCCGGCTGACCGCCCGGCACGAGGCGTACGGGCGGTCGCCGGAACAGGCGCGGGCCTGGGCGCTGGGCAGCGACGAGACCAACGCGGCCCTGGTGGCCGGCACGGCCGGCCACGCCGACCTGGTGGTCCGGCTGACCGACCCGCCGCCCGGCTGACGGAACCGGCCGGCCCGCCCGCCTGGCGGCTCCCACGGCCGCGGCCCGCCCCCGGCCCGGCGGGCGGGTGCGACCGGCGGCCCGCCCCGGCCGGGCGGTTCCGGCGAGCCGGTCGGTCAGCCGGGCCCACGCCGGGGCGCCGGCACCGGCCGCCGGAGCAGCCAGGTCACCCGGGCCCGTTCGCGGCGGAACTCGGCGGCGTCCGGGTAGCCGCTGTGGCTGCGGATCGGCGGGTCGGTGACCTCCCCGCCGGTGGGGTGCAGCGCGTCCGGGTCGCGGACCGGCAGGTCCCGTTCCCCGGCCGCTACCTGCCAGCCGAGGGGGTCGGTGTCGCGCCAGAAGTTGGTCCAGCCGGGCCACCCGGCCGGCCCCCGCAACGCGCCGGTCAGCGTCGGTAGCCGGTCCGGCCCGAAGTACGCCGGGAAGATCCGCCCGTACAGCCGGGTGAGCTGGCAGCCGTAGGAGAAGAACCAGATCCGCCGCCGCCACCGGGCCGGGAGCTGGAGGATCACCGCCGCGCAGATCACCGTGCCCTGGCTGTGCCCGGACAGGATGATCCCGTCCATCCGGCGTGGGTCGTGCTCGCCCAGCGCCAGCAGGCCGGCGGTGCGGGTCTGCAACTCCGGCACCGCCCGCTCGGCGTAGCTGGGCGGGGCGAGCGGGTGCGCGGCGCGGGGCCAGAAGGTGCCGATGTCCCAGAGCACCCCCACCGACCGGCGCACCGTGTCGTTGCGGTAGACCAGCAACCCCACGGCGGCGATCGCCGCCGGCAACCAGCCGAGCAGGGCGTCGCCGATGTCGGCCACCGTCTCCACCACCATCGGCCACCCGGGCACCGTCGCCGCGTCCGGCGGGACGTGGGACAGGGCTGCGGCGGAGCCGAGGGTGCCGAGCAGCGCGCCGACCGTCGCGTACCAGCCGATCAGCCGGATGGCGTGTTCGCCGACCAGCCGGTGCAGCGCCCGGAAGGCGCTCACGTCGCGGCAGCGTCGCCGGTCGTGGGCGGAGCGGGTGTCGTCGGCCGGCACCAGCCCGGCGTACTCCTGGCGGCGGAGCCGGCGGAAGAGCAGGCCGGCGCGCAGGGCGACGCCGGCCAGCGCCAGCACCGCGACGGCGAAGGCGAGCCCGGCCCACATCACCGGCAACGGCGGGACCACACCGGTGCGCCGGCCCGTGGGGTCGCCGACGGTGAGCCGGTCGGTGACCCAGTAGAGCGCCCCGGCGCAGTACGCGATGCCGAGCAGCCAGCCGAAGCCGGCGATGACCGCCGGCCCCCGGCCGCCCCAACCGAGGTCGGCGTGCGGCTCCCGGGGCGCGGACGGCGCGGCGGGGCCGGTGCGGGGCAGCAGCAGCCCGACACCGGCCAGCGCGATCGCGGGCACGGTGAGCATCCAGTCGTCCAGCCACCGTGGGGCCGGTGGCGTCCCGGCCAGCCAGCCGGCGATCCAGGCGACGCCGAGCGGGAGGAGCACGGCGGCGGCCACGGGGGCGGCCAGCGCGCGCCGGCCGGAGCGGGACACCGCGCCGATGGCAGCGAGCAGGAGCACCTGGCCGGCGCCGTACCAGGCGATCACCCAGTCGTAACCGGGCAGCGAGTGGTCGACGAGGCAGCCGGCGGCGGCCGGGTCGCGGATGCACCCGGCCGGCGGGCGCAGCTCGGCCAGCGGGGTGCCGGCGGGGCCGTCCGGCAGCAGCAGGAGCAGCACGGTGCCGGTGACCCCGGCGCAGGTCAGCACGATGACCGTGACGCTCCACCTGCCCAGCGGCGTGTCCCCGGCGCGCCGGCTCAGCCAGGGCCGGCCCAGCGCCACCACCGCGATCGCCACGACGGCGACGAGCAGCGCCACGCTCGGCCAGGCGACGGCGGCCCGTACGCCCAGGGGCGGGTCCATCGCGAGCACCGCGCCGAGCGGGACGGCCACCGCGACCACCGACCCGACGCAGAGGTGCAGCACGGCGGCCCGGCGGAGCTGCCCCTCGCCGCACCAGAAGGTGTGGTCCTGCAACGGGTTGGCGGCCACCGCGTCCTCCTCCGCCGCGTCCCGAGCCGCCGCACCCTCCTCCGCCGCGTGCCGAGCCGCCGCGTCCTCCTCCGCCGCCGCGTCCCGCTTCGGCGCGGTGCCTCCGGCCGGCGCGCGGGCGGCTGGGGCGGCGGGCATTTCGGCCTCGTACTGGTAGGTGCGCCAGGCCAGCAGGCCGAGCAGCGCCAGCAGGCCCAGCGGGACCGCCAGGCCGACGGCCAGCGCGTGGCTGCCCTCCCGCCACCAGCCGTGCGCGAGGAACTCCCACGGCCCGGGGACGCGGCTCAGGCAGTCGTCGCCGACGCACTGCCAGGCGATCAGGTCCACGCCGATACCGGTGGCGGCGAGGACCAGCGTCCCGGTGAGGCTGAGGCAGAACAGCCGGATCAGCCAGGCGGTGAGCCCGGAGCGGCTGGCCCAGCGTTCCTGGTCCGGGTCGGGCGGTATCCCGGGCCGGGCGTGCAGCGCCACGTTCGCCAGGGTGAACGGCAGCAGCAGCGTCCAGAGGGCCCGCTCCACGTCCCGCGCGGTCCGCGCGCCGGAGGTCAACTGCCCCCAGCTGTACGCCTCCACGGTGACCGTGTCGTCCGGCCGGGCCGCGGTCGAGCGGTAGAAGCCGGTCACCTCGTCGCCGGCGACCAGCCAGGGCCGGGGGGCGTCGTCGCCCGGCCCGGGGGCCAGGCCGAGCACCTGGTCCGGGGGAGTGTTGGACACCCCGTGTACGCGCAGTTCGAGCACCCGACCGGCCATCGGTGCCTCCTAGTGATGGCTCCACTACCCAGAGTGCACCCTTTGGGTTTGCGTCGGCCACCCCTGGAGCGAGGTGTTTTCGCAGGTCGGCTCCCTGGTGGCCGGCTGGCGGCGGGTCAGGCGATCTCGCGTACGACCCGGGCGGGGTTGCCCACCGCGACGACGTTCGCCGGCAGGTCGCGGGTCACCACGGCGCCCGCGCCGACCACCGTGTTGTCGCCGATGCTCACCCCGGCCAGCACGATCACCCCACCGCCGAGCCAGACGTTGTCCCCGATCGTGATCGGCTGCGCCGCCTCCCACTTCTCCCGCCGGGGCTCCGGGTCGACCGGGTGGGTGGCCGTCAGCAGTTGCACGTTCGGTCCCAGTTGGACGTCCGCGCCGATGGTGATCCGGGCCACGTCGAGGAAGACGGCGTTGAAGTTGATGAATCCGCGTGGCCCGAGGTGGATGTTCCAGCCGTAGTCGCAGTGGAACGGCGGGCGGACCCAGGCGTCCTCGCCGACCGAGCCGAGCAGCGCGCGCAGCGCGGCCAGCCGGCCCTCTGGATCGGCCGTCGAGCTGCGGTTGAACGCCTCGTTGAGGCGGGCGGCCCGGTCCAGGTCGGACAGGATCTCCGGGTCTTCGGCGCGGTAGAGCTCGCCGGCGAGCATGCGGTCCTTCATGGAGGTCATCCGCCGATCATTCCAAAGGTGCGGCCTCCACTTTGTGCGAAGTTCGTCGTTTTTTCGACTTCTCTATGCATACGTAGTATGCAATTCTTCCCTGTGTCAATGCGACTCCCGTCAGTGATGACGCCTCACAGAGGAGGATCCGTTGCATCGAACAGGAAGAAAGCGGGCCGGGCTGGCCCTGGCCCTCGGCCTGGTGCTCGCCGTGCCGCTGACCACCCCGGTCGGGGCCGCCCCGGCCACGTCCCCCGCCTCCGCCACCCCCGCCACCGGAGCCGCGCCGGCCGGCCGGGCCGCCGGCCGGCCGGCCACGGTCACGCTGGTCACCGGTGACCGGGTCACCGTCGCGGCCTCCGGCGCGGTGTCCGTCCGGCCCGGAGCCGGCCGCGACGACCTGCGCTTCCTGGTCCAGCGAAACCGGGGCCACCTCACCGTGCTGCCCCAGGACGCGCTGCCACTGCTCCGGTCGGGCCAGGTGGACCGGCGGCTCTTCGACGTCACCGGGCTGGTCGAGGCCGGCTACGACGACGCCCACCGGGACAGCCTGCCGCTGTTGGTCTCGTACCGGTCGGGTCAGGCCCGCCGGGCCGTCGCCGGCATCGCCGGCACCCGGGTGACCCGCGACCTGCCGGCGATCGGCGGCGCGGCGGTGACGGCCGAGAAGGCTCGCGCCGGCGCGGTGTGGGGCGCGGTGACCGCCGGCCGGGCGTCCGCCCGGGTCGACACGGCGGGGGGTGTCGACCGGCTCTGGCTGGACGGCCGGCGCAAGGTGACCCTCGACCACAGCGTGCCCCAGATCGGTGCGCCCGCCGCCCACGCGGCCGGCCTCACCGGCAAGGGCGTCACCGTCGCGGTGCTGGACACCGGCGTCGACCCCGACCACCCCGACTTCGCCGGCCGGCTCGCCGAGTCGCGCAACTTCAGCGAGGCGCCCGAGCCGGGCGACACGGTCGGCCACGGCACCCACGTCGCCTCGATCATCGCGGGCAGCGGCGCCGCCTCCGGCGGGAAGTACCGGGGGGTGGCCCCGGACGCCACGCTGCTCTCCGGCAAGGTCTGCGAGAGCCTCGGCTGCACCGAGTCGGCGATTCTCGCCGGCATGCAGTGGGCGGCGGCGGAGAAGCACGCCACCGTGGTCAACCTGAGCCTCGGTGGAATGGACACCCCCGACGTGGATCCGCTGGAGCAGGCGGTGCAGACCCTCACCGCGCAGACCGGCACCCTCTTCGTCATCGCCGCCGGCAACGACGGCTCCGACGGCTCGGTCGGCTCCCCGGCCAGCGCGGACGCCGCCCTGGCGGTCGGCGCGGTCGACCGCGCCGACGAACTGGCCAACTTCTCCAGCCGGGGCCCCCGAGTCGGCGACGACGCCCTCAAGCCGGACCTCACCGCCCCCGGCGTGGAGATCGTCGCGGCTCGGGCGGCCGGCAGCGACCTCGGCGAGCCGGTCGGCGAGAACTACATGACGCTCTCCGGCACCTCGATGGCCACCCCGCACGTCGCCGGCTCGGCGGCACTGCTCGCCCAGCGGCACCCCGACTGGCAGGCCGGCGCGCTCAAGTCGACCCTGATGGCCTCGGCCAAGCCGCATCCCGGGCAGACCGCCTACCAGCAGGGCGCGGGCCGGGTCGACGTGGCCCGGGCGATCGGCCAGCAGGTCACCAGCGAGCCGGCGAGCGTGTCCTTCGGCCGGGCCGAGTGGCCGCACGGCGACGACACCGCGATCGCCCGCACGGTGACCTGGCGCAACTCCGGGTCCGCACCGGTCACCCTCGACCTCACGGTCGAGGCCACCGGGCCGGACGGCGAGCCGGCCCCGGCCGGTGTGTTCCGGCTCGGCGCGTCCCAGGTCACCGTGCCGGCCGGCGGCCAGGTGCAGGCCACCGTCACCGCCGACACCCGGGTGCAGGGCGCGGACGGCTACTACACCGGCCGGGTCGTCGCCCGGTCCGGCGCGACGGTGGCGGTCACCCCGATCGCGGTGCACCGCGAGGTGGAGAGCTACGACGTCACCGTCAGCCACGTCGGCCGGGACGGCAGGCCCACCACCGAGTACGGCACCGCCCTGGTCGCCCTGGACGCCTTCGACTTCCCCACGGACGTCTACGACGCCGACGGCACGGCGACCGTGCGCGTCCCGAAGGGGCGGTACGGGCTGGCCAGCTTCCTGTTCGCCACCGACGCGAACGGCGAGCCCACCGGGGCCACCCTGCTCGCCCGGCCCGAGCTGGTCGTCGACCGGGCGCTCCGGCTCACCCTCGACGCCCGCACCGCGAAGCCGGTGCTGAACACGGTGCCGCAGCGCGGCGCGACCCCGCGGCTGGTGGACGTCAGCGCGGTCTTCTTCGCAGAGGACACGAGCGCGTACTCGTTCGGCCTGTGGAGCTTCGGCTTCGAAGGGCTGACCAGCGGGCAGGTCGGCGCGCCGAGCACGCCGGAGAAGTTCGTCGCCACGATCGGCAGCCAGTGGGCCGACCGGGAGGCGGCCAGCAGCCCCTACCTGTACGCGCTGCTGGAGGCGTTCCCCGGCCGGATGCCGACCGGCTTCGTCAAGCACTACCGCAGCCGGGACCTGGCCACCGTCGTGCACACCTTCCGGGACGCCTACCCGGGGCTGGAGGCCGAGCGGATGGTCATGGGCGAGGTGGAGTACAACACGGGCGGCTCCGCCCTGATCCTGCGCACCGCGACGCCCGGCCGCCGGGTCGAGCACTACAGCACCAACCATGTGCGGTGGAGCAGCGAGTTGGACTTCGGCACCCGCGACCCCGAGGGCTGGCTGGAGACGCAGGCGGTGCTGCTCTCGCCGGTGACGGCGTACCGGGCCGGCCGGACGCACCACGAGACCTGGGGCGTCGCCCCCTACGCGCCGTCCTTCCCGGCGCGGCGCTGGCCGTCGGACGGGATCACCCGCACGGGTGACGTCGTCGTGGTCGACCTGCCCATGCACAGCGACGCCCACGGGCACGCCGGCGGGTCGCTCAACGACCCCCAGTGGACCAGGCTGTACCGCGAGGGCAAGCTGGTCGGGGAGAGCGAATACCCGGGGTACGGGGAGTTCAGGGTGCCGGCGGGCGCGGCGAACTACCGGCTGGAGACCTCGGCGAAGCGCGGCTTCACCGACCTGAGCACCGAGGTCACCAGCGCCTGGACGTTCCGGTCCCGGCACGTCCCCGGCGACGACTTCGCGGCGCTGCCGGCGATGGCGGTGCGCTTCGACCCGGCGCTGCGCGACGACAACAGCGCCCCCGCCGGGCGGTCCTTCACCGTTCCGGTGCGGGTGGAGCGGCAGGCCGGAGCCCCGGCGGCCAAGGTCGCCGCGCTGACCGTCGACGCCTCCTACGACGGCGGGAAGACCTGGCACGAGGCGGAGCTGCGCCGCCAGGGCTCCGGCTGGGCGGCCACGCTCAGACACCCGGCCGGCGCCGGTCACGTCTCGCTGCGAGCCGCCGCGAAGGACACCGCCGGAAACACGGTGACCACGCGGATCATCCAGGCGTACCGGCTGCGCTGAACCGGTGTCCGGGCCCGGCGGCACCTCCCGCCGGGCCCGGACCCGTGTTGTCCTCCGTCGGCGGTGCCGTCGCCTGGCCTCGGTGACCCGGAGGCCGGGCCGCGCGGCACCGCCGACGGTCGTCAGTCGTTGGCGTGCAGGGCGGCGTTCAGCTCGATGCCCCGGCCGGTGCGGGGGCGGGCCTCCAGCGCGCCGGTGACCGAGTTGCGCCAGAACAGCAGGCCGTCGACGCCGGACAGGTCGCGGGCCTTGACCACCCGACCGTCCGGGAGGGCGATCTTCGAGGCGGCGGTGACGTAGCAGCCGGCCTCGACAACACAGTCGTCGCCGAGGGAGATGCCGACTCCGGCGTTCGCACCGATCAGGCTGCGCTCGCCGATGCTGATCTTCTCGGTGCCGCCGCCGGACAGCGTGCCCATGATCGACGCGCCGCCGCCGACGTCGGAGCCGTCGCCGACCAGCACGCCCTGCACGATGCGCCCCTCGACCATCGAGGTGCCGAGCGTGCCGGCGTTGAAGTTGACGAAGCCCTCGTGCATCACGGTGGTGCCGGCGGCGAGGTGGGCGCCGAGCCGGACCCGGTCCGCGTCGGCGATCCGCACCCCCGAGGGAACCACGTAGTCGGTCATCCGGGGGAACTTGTCCACCCCGTACACGCTCAGGTGGCGGCCGGCGGCCCGCTCGATCACCCGCAGCTCGTCGACCCGCTCCGGCGGGCACGGCCCGGCCGACGTCCAGGCCACGTTCGCCAGCTTGCCGAAGATGCCGTCGAGGTTCAGCTCGTTGGGCCGCACCAGGCGGTGGGAGAGCAGGTGCAACCTCAGGTACGCGTCGGCGGCATCCTTGATCGGCTCGTCCAGCGACCCGAGCACCGTGACCACCTGGGCGGTACGCAGGCCGGGCAGCGCCCGCTCGCCGACCGCCCCCGGCGGCAGGTCGAGCACGTCCGCCTCATCCTCGCCGGGGACCAGCGGCAGCTCGCCGAGCCCCAGCTTGCCCGTCGGGTACCAGGTGTCGAGCACCTGCTCGTCAGCGGTGATGGTGGCCAGGCCGATGCCCCACGCAGGCTGTGCAGTCGTCACGCCTGTGAAGGTACCGTGCGAACCATGGAGAACCCGCTGACCCCCGAGGTCCTCGCCGATCCGGTGGCGTTGACCCGTGCCCTGGTCGACATAGAGTCCGTCTCTCTCAACGAGAAGGCGATCGCCGACTGCGTCGAGCAGGTGCTGCGCGGGGTGCCGCACCTGACCACGTTCCGGCACGGCAACACCGTCATGGCGCGTACCGACCTGGGGAGAGCCTCCCGCGTGGTGCTCGCGGGGCACCTGGACACCGTCCCGCTGAACAACAACTTCCCGTCGACCATGCGCGGCGACCTGATGTACGGCTGCGGCACCTCGGACATGAAGTCCGGGGTGGCGTACGCGCTGCACCTGGCGGTGACCCTGCCCGAGCCGAAGTACGACGTGACGTACTTCTTCTACGAGGCCGAGGAGATCGAGTCGAAGTACAACGGCCTCTTCCTGGTCGCCGAGGCGTACCCGGAGTGGCTCCAGGCGGACTTCGCGGTGCTGCTGGAGCCGACGTACGGGATCGTGGAGGCCGGCTGCCAGGGCACCATGCGGGCGGTGGTGACCACCACCGGCGTCCGGGCCCACTCGGCGCGCTCCTGGCACGGGGTGAACGCCATCCACGCCGCCGGCGAGGTGCTGCGCCGCCTGTCCGGGTACGAGGCGCGGCGGGTCACCATCGACGGCTGTGACTACCGAGAGGGTATGAACGCGGTCCGGATCAGCGGCGGGGTCGCCGGCAACGTGGTGCCGGACCACTGCGAGATCGAGGTGAACTACCGGTTCGCGCCGGACCGGACGCCGGCCGAGGCCGAGGCGCACCTGCTTGAGGTCTTCGCGGGCTTCGAGCTGCGGGTGACCGATGCGGCGGCCGGGGCGGTGCCCGGGCTGGACGCGCCCCCGGCGAAGGAGTTCCTGGCAGCGGTCGGCGCCGCGCCGATCGGCAAGCTGGGCTGGACGGACGTGGCCCGCTTCGCCGCGATGGGCATCCCGGCGCTGAACTTCGGCCCGGGGGATCCCAACCTGGCCCACCACCCGGACGAGCACGTCGAGATCAGCAAGATCCGCGACGGGGCGGCCACCCTGCACCGCTGGCTCACCCCCGCCTGAGCCCGCAGTTCCCGCGCCGACCGGCCCGGCCCCCGTCTGGGCCTGGAAGCCTGGGCCGGGGCCTGGCTGGGGGCCTGGTCTGGCCGGGGTCTGGCCGGGGGCATGGTCTGGCCGGGGGCATGGTCTGGCCGGGGGCATGGTCTGGCCGGGGGCCTGGTCTGGCTGGGGGCCTGGTCTGGCCGGGCGGCCTGCCGCACCGTGGTCCGGTGGGCGGGCCGCCCGGCCGGCAGCCGTACAGCCGGTCAGGCGGTCGGGGACAGGGACGACTCGGGGCGGGTGTCGGTCGGGTCGGCGGTGAGGTCGGTGGCGATGGCTTCCATCTGCCGGGCGCGGCGGCGCTCGGCCACCACGTCCCGGATCCGTCGCTGCATCTGCCGACGGATCCGGATCATCTCGCTGTTACTGATCACGCTGGCTCCTCCCCCGAAGGCGCGTGCCGGGGCATACCCGGTATGTGAATAGTAAGACGTACGTGCGACCGAATTAGTTGCCCCGGTGGTGGAAAATTTCTCCGCCCCACCGTTGTCGTCCGTCGCCTGGTGCGGGCACCGCACCCTGCGGGTGCCCCTCCACTACGGTTGCTCCCATGAGCGACAGCAACGGACGAGGTCCGGGCCGCGAGCGGGGGCGGGAACGGCACCGGGGCGCCGTCACGCTGCGCCGCCAGGCCATCCCGACGAGCACCGCCGACCAGCGGCTGCTGGACTCCCGGGGCCGCGGCGACTGGAAGACCAAGGACGCCTGGCGGGCCCTGCGCATCCTGTCGGAGTTCGTCGAGGGCTTCGACACCCTGGCCGACCTGCCGCCGGCGGTCAGCGTCTTCGGCTCGGCCCGGAGCAAGCCGGACAGCCCGGAGTGCCGGCTGGCCGAGGAGGTGGGCGCCGCCCTGGCCGGGGCCGGGTATGCGGTGATCACCGGCGGCGGACCGGGCGTGATGGAGGCGGCCAACCGGGGCGCCAGCGAGGCCGGCGGGCTCTCCGTCGGGCTCGGCATCGAGCTGCCGTTCGAGCAGGGACTCAACGACTGGGTCGACCTGGCCATCGACTTCCGGTACTTCTTCGCCCGCAAGACCATGTTCGTCAAGTACGCCCAGGCGTTCGTGGTGCTGCCCGGCGGCTTCGGCACGATGGACGAGCTGTTCGAGGCGTTGACCCTGGTGCAGACCGGCAAGGTCACCCGGTTCCCGGTGGTGCTGATGGGGGTGGCCTACTGGCGCGGTCTGCTCGACTGGCTGCGCGACACGATGGCCGTCGAGGGCAAGATCGGGCCGGTCGACCTGGAGCTGATCTGCCTCACCGACGACGTCGACGCGGCGGTCCGGCACATCGTGGAGGCCGAGGCCGTGCTCTCCGCCGAGCAGGAGGCGGTCCGCGAGGAGGCCGTCGCTCGGACCGCGGCGGACCAGCAGGCCGCCGCCGAGCAGGGCCGGGAGGGCTGATCCGGTGGCGGCGATCTGCGTGTTCTGCGCGTCGTCCCGTACCCTCGACCGGCGCTGGCTGGACCTGGCCGCCGAGGCGGGCGCGGAGATTGCCCGCCGTGGCCACACGCTGGTCAGCGGCGGCGGTTGCGTCGGGATGATGGGCGCGGTGGCGGACGGGGCCCGGTCCGCCGGCGGGACCACCCTGGGGGTGATCCCGCAGTCCCTGGTCGACCTGGAGGTGGCCGACCTCTCCTCGGACGAGCTGGTGATCACCGGCAGCATGGCCGACCGCAAGACCGTCATGATCGACAAGTCGGACGCGTTCCTCACCCTGCCCGGTGGACTGGGCACCCTGGACGAGCTGTTCGAGGTCTGGACCACGGCCACCCTCGCCCTGCACACCAAGCCGATGGTGCTGGTCGACGCGGACGGCTTCTACCGTCCCCTGGTCGACTGGCTGGCCGACCTCGCCGACCGCAACTTCCTCAAGCCGGCCGGCCTGGGCCTGCTCACGGTCGTCGACAGCATCCCCGCCGCCCTGGACGCCCTGACCCCCCACCTCACCTAAGCCCACCCCACCCGGGCAGGGCGGAGGTGAGGGTGGGGAGGGGAGTGGGGTGTCGTAGGGGCGTGGTGGGATGGGGGGATGCAGGCGTACCGGCTGGTGCGTCGGCCTGTCGAGGCGGCCCGGGGGGACCGCCGGTCCGGTGGGGCGGCGCGGGGGGACGGTCGGCCCGAGGGAGCGACCGGGCGGGAACGCCGGGCCGGAGGGCCGGGCGGCGATGACGCGCAGGCTGGGGAGGGCAGCGGGGGCGATGGCACGCACGCCGATCAGCCTGCCGGCCCTCTGACGTACGCCGAGCAGCCGCCCGCCGAGGAGCCGCCTGCGGGGCGGGGCGAGGGGGCGGAGCCCGCCGAAGTAGCGGAGCCGGCCGAGGAGTCTGGGCGGGCGGAGGAGCCGGACCAGGCCGGGGAGGCTGGGCGGGCCGAAAGGGCCGGGCAGGGCCAGCGGTGGCGGGACGACCCGGTGCAGGCCGAGGTCGTGGCGCACACCGGCGGGCCGATGCTCGTCGTCGGCGGGCCGGGTACCGGGAAGACCAGCACGCTGGTCGAGGCGGTCTCCGCGCGGGTGGCCGAGGGCGTCGACCCCGAGCGGGTCCTGGTGCTCACCTTCGGCCGCCGGCAGGCCACCGACCTGCGCCGCCGGATCGAGGCCCGGGTGGCCGGCGACGGGCACCGGGTGCTGCGCGAGCCGCTGGTGCGTACCTTCCCGGCGTACGCGTATGGGCTGCTGCGCCGGGCCGCCGCCGAGCGGGGCGAGCCGTCCCCGCGGCTGCTCACCGGCCCCGAACAGGATCTGATCATCCGGGAGCTGCTCGACGTGGTCGGCGAGGAGCCCGACGACGACCCGGTCGGCTGGCCGGAGGACCTGCGGCCCGCCCTGCGTACCCGGGCGTTCGCGGCCCAGCTCCGCGACCTGCTGATGCGGGCCGCGGAGCGCGGGGTGGGCCCGGTCGAGCTGGCCCGGCTGGGGGAGCGGCTGGGCCGCGCGGACTGGCCGGCCGCCGCCCGCTTCCTCCGCGAGTACGTCGCCGTGCTCGCCCTGCGCGACGTCAGCAACCGTGGCTCGATCGCGTACGACCCGGCGGAGCTGGTCCGGGCCGCCACCGGACTGCTGCTCGACGACCCGGAGCTGCTGGAGGCCGAGCGCCGCCGCCTCGCCCACGTGTACGTCGACGAGCTGGCCGACACCGATCCGGCCCAACTCGACCTGCTCGCCGTGGTCGCCGGCGGGGGCAAGTCCCTCGTCGCCTTCGCCGACCCGGACTCCGCCACGTACGCCTTCCGAGGCACCGACCCGGCCGGGGTGAGCGCCTTCCCACACCGGTTCCGCACCGTCTCCGGGGCGCCGGCCGCGCAGGTCGTGCTGAGCACGTCGTACCGGGCCGGTGCGGGGCTGCTCGCCGCCACCCGGCGGCTCACCGGCCGGCTGCGCGGCCCGGCGGCCCATCGCCGGCTGCACCCGCAGCCCGCCGCCCCGGCCGGCGCGGTCGAGGTGCGTACCTTCCGCTCGGCCACCAGTGAGGCCGCCTGGCTGGCTCAGGCCCTGCGCGCGGCGCACCTGCTCGGCGGCGTGCCCTGGTCGGCGATGGCGGTGCTGGTCCGCTCGACCGCCCGGCAGCTTCCGGTGCTGCGCCGGGCGCTGCACACCGCCGGGGTGCCGACCGTGGTGCACGGCGAGGATCTGCCGCTGCACCTGCAACCGGCGGTGGCCCCGCTGCTGCTCCTGCTGCGTTGCGCGCTGGAGCCGGAGCGGCTGGACGAGGAGGCGGCGGTGGCGCTGCTGCACTCGCCGCTGGGTGGTGCCGACCCGCTGGCCGAGCGGCGGCTGCGCCAGGGGCTGCGCGCCCTCGCCCTGGCCGGCGGGGACCGCCGCCCATCCGGCGAGCTGATCGTCGACGCGCTGCGCGACCCGGAGGAGCTGGCCGCCATCGATCGGCGCTGGGCGGAGCCGGCGCAGGCGGTGGCCGGTCTGCTCGCCATCGCCCGGGAAGCGGCCGAGCGGCCCGGGGCGACCGCCGAGGACGTGCTCTGGGCGGCCTGGGACGCCAGCGGCCTGGCCGAGCGCTGGGCCGGGGCGATCACCCGGGGGCAGGCGGCGACCGGTGAGCACGAGACCGCGCGGCGCTGGCGGGCCGAGGCCGCCGACCGGGACCTGGACGCCGTGCTGGTGCTCTTCGACGCGGTGGCCCGGTTCGCCGACCGGCTGCCCGGCGCCCGTACCGAGGTCTTCCTCGACCACGTGCTCGGCCAGGACCTGCCGGCGGACACCCTGGCCGCGACGGCCGACCGGGGCGAGGCCGTCCGGCTGCTCACCGCGCACGCCGCCAAGGGGCTGGAGTGGGACCTGGTGGCGGTCGCCGGGGTGCAGGAGGGCGTCTGGCCGGACCTGCGGCTGCGCGGCAGCCTGCTCGGCTCCGAGCGGCTGGTCGACGTGCTCGCCGGCCGCGACCAGGGCGACGGCGGGCGGGCGGTCCTGATCGGGCAGACCTCCGCCCTGCTGGACGAGGAGCGCCGGCTCTTCCACGTGGCGGTGACCCGGGCCCGCCGTCGGCTGCTGGTCAGCGCGGTCGCTTCGGCCGCGGTCGGCGGCGACGACCACGAGGAGCAGCCCAGCCGGTTCCTGTACGAGCTGGACCCGACCGAGTCACCCGGCCCGGACGACGGCGGCCCGGGCCCCGCCGATCCGACCGATGACCCCACTGACGGCCAGGCGGGCGGTCCCGGTGGCTCGGAGGCCGGTGGGCCGGGGGGCGGGGGAGAGCACCGGCCCGTCACCCTGCCGGTGGCCGGGGCGCCCCGGGCGCTGACCCTGCCGGCGCTGGTCGCGGAGCTGCGTACCGCCGTGGCCGATCCGGCGGCGCCGCACCACCGGCGGCGCGCGGCGGCGGCCGAGCTGGCCCGGCTGGCCGCCGCCGGAGTGCCCGGCGCGCACCCGGACGACTGGTGGGGGCTGCGCGGCCTCTCCGACGACCGGCCGCTGGTCGACGAGGGGCAGCCGGTGAAGGTCAGCCCGTCGGCGATGGAGAGCGCCCTGCGGTGCAGCCTGCGCTGGTTGCTGGAGCGGCACGGCGGCAGCGGCCCGGCCAGCGCCGCACAGGGGGTGGGCAACCTGGTGCACGCCGCCGCGATGCTCGCCGAGGACGCCAGCGCGGACCGTTCCGCGCTGCTGGAGTACGTGGCCGCCCGGTTCGACGCGATCGAGCTGGCCGCCCGGTGGATGGTCGGCCCGGAGCGGGAGCGGGCCGAGGCCATGGTGGACAAGCTGCTGCGCTGGCTGGCCGGCAACCCGCGCCGGCTGCTCGCCATCGAGCACGAGTTCGCGGTCCGGCTCGACGACCCGCACCGGCCAATCGAGCTGACCGGCCGGGTGGACCGGCTGGAGGTGGACGACGCCGGCCGGCTGGTGGTGGTCGACCTGAAGACCGGCAAGTCCACTGCCGTCACCGAGCACGAGATCGGCGAGCATCCGCAGCTCGGGGCGTACCAGGCGGCGGTGGAGGCGGGGGCGTTCCCGGAGTTCGGCGACGAGTCCGGGGGCGCGGCCCTGGTCCAGCTCGGCACCGGCGCCAAGGACGCCAGGGAACAGAGCCAGCCGGCGGCGGGGCAGGGGCCGGAGGCCGGCTGGGCGACGGCGCTGGTGCGGCGCACCGCCGATACGATGGCCGCCGCCACCTTCGCCGCGGTCGCCAACTCGAAGTGCCGGGTCTGCCCGGTGCGTACGAGCTGCCCGGTGTCCGGGCAGGGGCGCCAGGTCGTCGAGCCGCAGTCGGGAACTGAGAAGGTGCCGTGAGCGCGAGGAGTGAGCTTGCGAGCCCCGCAGTCGGGAACTGAGAAGGTGCCGTGACCCAGCCCGCCCTGTTCAGCGCCGCGACCCCGGCGCCCCGGGCCGCCGACTCCGGCCCCCGGTACACGCCGGTCGAGCTGGCGAAGCTGCTCCGGCTGCCCGCGCCCACCCGGGAGCAGGCGGCGATCATCGCCGCGCCGGTCGAGCCGCTGCTGGTGGTCGCGGGCGCCGGCTCCGGCAAGACCGAGACGATGGCCGCCCGGGTGGTCTGGCTGGTCGCCAACGCCTACGTCCGGCCGGAGCAGATCCTCGGGCTGACCTTCACCCGCAAGGCGGCCGGTGAGCTGGGCCACCGGGTGCGTACCCGGCTCGACCAGTTGGTGCGCCGGGTCGGGCGGCGGGGCCGGGACCCGCTCGACGACCCGTTCGCGGGCGAGCCGACCGTGTCCACCTACCACTCGTACGCCGGGCGGATCGTCACCGAGCACGGGCTGCGCGCCGGGTACGAGCCGTCCACCCGGCTGCTCACCGAGGCGTCCCGCTGGCAGCTCGTCGACCTGCTGGTGCGCAACTACGACGGCGACATGACCGGCGTCGACCGGATGCCCAGCACCATCACCGACGCCGTGCTGGCCCTGGCCGGCGAGCTGGACGAGCACCTGGTCGACCCGGACGCCCTGGCCGCCTGGACGGGCCGGTTCTTCGCCGACGTGCAGTCCCGCCCCGGCCGGGTCTACGCCGACGTGCGGAAGTCCCTCGCCCTCCAGCAGACCCGGCTGAAGCTGCTGCCGCTGGTCCGCGCGTACGCCCGGCGCAAGGAGGACTTCGAGGCGATGGACTTCGCCGACCAGCTCGCCCGGGCGGCCCGGGTGGCCCGGGACCACCCGGCGGTCGGCGCGATCGAGCGGGACCGCTACCGGGTGGTGCTGCTCGACGAGTACCAGGACACCAGCCACGCGCAGGTGGTGCTGCTCAACGCCCTGTTCGGCGGCGGACACCCGGTGACCGCCGTCGGCGACCCCTGCCAGTCCATCTACGGCTGGCGGGGGGCCAGCGCCGGCACCCTGGACCGCTTCCCCGCCGAGTTCGCCCGCCCCGACGGCACGCCGGCGGCGGTGCTCGGTCTCACCACGAGCTGGCGCAACCGGCCGGAGATCCTCGGTGTGGCGAACGCCCTGGCCACCCCGCTGCGGGCGGCCGGCGCCCGGGTGCCGGAGCTGCGCGCCGCGCTGAGCGTCGCCGACCCGATCCCGCACCGCACGCCGGGTGGCCTGGCCGCCGGCACCGTGCACTGCGCGCTCCTGCCGACGTACGCCGACGAGGCGGACTGGATCGCCGACAGCGTGCTGGCCGCCTGGCGCGGGGCGGCCCGGATGCCGGCAGCGCTGCCCGAGCACATCCCGGTACCGCACCGGCCCACCACCGCCGTGCTGGTCCGGCTGCGCAGCCAGATCCCGGCGCTCTCGACCGCGCTGCGGGCCCGGGGGCTGCCGGTGGAGGTGGTGGGGCTGGGCGGGCTGCTGGACACCCCCGAGGTGCGGGACGTGGTGTGCACCCTGCGGGTGCTGGCCGACCCGACCGACGGGGCGGCGTTGCTGCGGCTGCTCACCGGGGCGCGCTGGCGGATCGGGCCGCGTGACCTGGTGGCCCTGCACCGTCGGGCCCGGGCGATCGCCGCCGGCCGCCGCCGGCTCGCCGCCGACGAGGGGCCGGAGATCGCCGTCGACCTGCTCGACGAGGCCACGCTGGTGGAGGCGCTGGCGGACCTGGGGCCCGCCCAGGCGTACTCGGACCAGGGCTACACCCGGCTGCGCGCGTACGGCGAGGAACTGGCCCTGCTCCGCTACCGGCTGGACCAGACGCTGCCGGAGCTGATCGCGGACGTCGAACGGACCATCGGCCTGGACGTGGAGGTGGCGGTCCGGGCCGGCCGGGACGGCACCGGCGACGCCGGCCTCGCCCGGGGCCACCTGGACGCCCTCGGCGACGTGGCGGCCCGGTTCAGTGGGGAGTCCCCGGCGGCCACCCTGTCGGGGTTCCTGGCCTACCTCACCGCGGCCGAGGACGAGGAGCGCGGCCTGGCCCCGGGCGAGGTGGAGGTGGTCTCCGGCGCGGTGCAGATCCTCACCGCGCACGCCGCGAAGGGCCTGGAGTGGGACGTGGTCGCGGTCGCCGGCCTGAGCCGGGGCGGCTGGCCGGGGCCGGTGCGCAACTCCGACCACTGGCTCGGTGGGCTGGGGGTGCTGCCGTTCCCGCTGCGCGGGGACGCCGACGGGCTGCCGGAGCTGGGTCTGGCCGGGGCGGCCGACCAGCGGGCGGTGGCCCGGGCGCTGGCCGACTTCACCGACGCCTGGCGGGCGCACGACGAGCGGGAGGAGCGCCGGCTGGCGTACGTGGCGGTGACCCGCCCCCGGCGGCTGCTGCTCTGCTCCGGCTACTGGTGGGGCGAGGGGACGAAGCGCCCCCGCGGGCCGTCGGTGTTCCTGCGCGAGGTGCACGACGCGTGCCTGGACGGCGGTGCCGGGCACCTGGTCGACCGCTGGGCCCCCGAGCCGGCCGGCGACGCCACCAACCCCACCACGGAGGTGGTGTTGCGCGCCGAGTGGCCGGCGGACCCGCTGGGCGGGCGCCGCCCGGCGCTGGCCGAGGCCGCCGCGCTGGTTCGCCGCTTCCTCGCCGAGGAACACCCGACTCCCGCCCCCGGGGCGGCCGAGGTCGAGGATCCGGAGGTGGCGCGCTGGCGGCGGGAGGCCGACCTGCTGCTCGCCGAGCGGGCCGAGCTGGCCGCCGGGGCGGGGGCGGTGGAGGTGGCCCTGCCGGGCCAGCTCTCGGTCACCCAGCTCGTGGCGCTGCGCCGCGATCCGGAGGAGCTCGCCCGCGCCCTGCGCCGCCCGATGCCCGCCGAGCCGAACCCGTACGCCCGGCGGGGCACCGCGTTCCACACCTGGCTGGAGCGGCGCTTCGGCGCGGACCGGCTGCTCGACGTCGACGAGCTGCCGGGCGCGGCCGACGCCGACGCCGCGCCCGACGAGGCGCTGGCCGAACTCCAGGCGCGCTTCCTGGCCGGGGAGTGGGCCGACCGGGTGCCGGCGGAGGTGGAGGTGCCGTTCGCCACGGTGATCGCCGGGGTGGTGGTGCGGGGCCGGATGGACGCCGTCTTCGCCCGGCCCGGCGGCGGGTACGACGTGGTCGACTGGAAGACCGGCCGGCAGCCCGTCGGCGCGGCGGCCGAGGCGGCGGCGGTGCAGCTCGCCGTCTACCGGCTGGCCTGGGCCGAGCTGGCCGGGGTGCCGGTCGACCGGGTCGGCGCGGCCTTCCACTACGTGCGGGACGGGGCGACGGTCCGCCCGGCAGACCTGCTCGACGCCGACGGGCTCACCGCGTTGATCGCGGGCGTGCCGGAGGCGCCGCCCGTCGCCAGCCGGCCGGGACGATGAAAAATTCCGGCCGTGAGGGTCCCGCGGGCCGAATCCGTGATACCGTAGCCGGGTTGCAGTTTTGGTTACCAGAGACTCTGTGTGCGCCTGGCGGATTGTGGCCCCAGGCGCTCTTTGTTGTGTCCGGTGCTCTCCGGGCGGGGCGACCAGAAGCGACAAGTGGTCCGCGCATACCGGGCGCGGTCCGCTCCTCCCTCTTCGGCTCGCAACAAGTGCGGGTCCGAACGTTCCGTCAAGGAGACAGAACACATGGCAATTGGCACCGTCAAGTGGTTCAACGCTGACAAGGGCTTCGGCTTCATCACCCCGGACGGCGGCGGCGCCGACGTCTTCGCCCACTTCTCGGCGATCCAGTCCTCCGGCTACCGGAGCCTGGACGAGAACCAGCGGGTCGAGTTCGAGGTGACCCAGGGCCAGAAGGGCCCGCAGGCGGAGAACATCCGTCCGCTCTGATCGTCGGCACCACTGTTCCTCGGAACAGGCACGACTGTTCTCCGGAACAGGCACCACCGTTCTTCGGAACATCCATCGCGCCTCGGGCGCGGTGTCGCGGCCGGCCCGCCCCGTGCGGGCCGGCCGCACCCCACCTTCGGTTCGTGCTTGTGACCACCGCGGCCCCGCCGCCGGTGCAGCGCCACTCCGGCGCCTCCTCGACACGTGCCGCGTCGAGGAAGGCTTCTGCATGACCACCGTCATCCCCTCGTTCTCCACCACCGGCCTGGCGCCGGCGCTGCTCGCCGAGCTGACCGCGCAGGGCATCACCGAGCCGTTCCCGATCCAGGCGGCGACGCTGCCGGACTCGCTGGCCGGCCGGGACCTCCTCGGCCGGGGCCGCACCGGCTCGGGCAAGACCCTCGCCTTCGGGCTGCCGCTGGTGCACCGCACCGCCGGCCGCCGGGCCCGCCCGGGGCGTCCGCTGGCCCTGGTGCTGGTGCCGACCCGGGAGCTGGCCCAGCAGGTGACCACCGCGCTGGCCCCGTACGCCCGGGCGGTCGGGCTGCGCACCGCCACCGTGGTGGGCGGCCTGTCGTTGCAGCGGCAGGCGGACGCGCTGCGCGCCGGCGCCGAGGTGGTCGTGGCCACCCCCGGCCGGCTGCACGACCTGATCAACCGCGGGGACGCCCGGCTCGACCAGGTCGCCATCACCGTGCTGGACGAGGCGGACCAGATGGCCGACATGGGCTTCCTGCCGCAGGTCACCAAGCTGCTGGAGCAGGTGGCCGGCGACGGCCAGCGGATGCTCTTCTCCGCCACGCTCGACGGCGGCGTGGACAAGCTGGTCCGCCGCTTCCTGACCAACCCGGTCTCGCACTCCGTCGACCCCGGCACCGCGACGGTGACCGCGATGACGCACCACGTGCTGCACGTCGACGCCGAGGACAAGCCGGCCGCCCTGACCCAGATCGCGGCCCGGGAGGGCCGCACCATCCTGTTCATGGGCACCAAGCACCGCGCCGACCGGGTGGCCCGCCAGCTGCTGGCCAAGGGGGTGCGCGCGGCGGCGCTGCACGGCGGCAAGTCCCAGCCGCAGCGCACCCGGATCCTGGAGCAGTTCCGCACCGGCCAGGTGACCGCGCTGGTCGCCACCGACGTGGCGGCCCGGGGCATTCACGTGGACGGCCTCGACATGGTGGTCAACGTCGACCCGCCGACCGAGGCGAAGGACTACCTGCACCGGGGCGGGCGTACCGCGCGGGCCGGCGAGTCGGGCACCGTGGTCACCCTGGTCCTGCCCGAGCAGCGCCGCGAGGTGTCCCGGCTGATGGCCACCGCCGGCATCCGGCCGCAGGCCACCCAGGTCCGGCTGGGCGACGAGGCGCTGGCCCGGGTCACCGGGGCCCGGGAACCGTCCGGGGTGCCGGTGACCATCGCGGCTCCGGCGCCGGAGCGGTCCGCCTCGGGCGGTGGCCGGGGCCCGCGCTCGTCCCGCGCCGCCGGCCAGTCGCACGTCGCCGGGGCCGCCGCGACCGGGGGTACGCCGCGCGCCGGCCGCCCGTCCGAGGACGGGCGGGCGGGCGACGGGGCGGGCGCCGAGGGGCGGCGCACCGGACACCGCGCCTCGGGGCGCTCGCGCCGGCCGCGTCGTCCCCGTACCGCCTGAACGGCTCCTCCGCGGTCACCCGCCGGCGCCGGCAGTCCGCCGGCGGCACCCTGCGACTGAGTCGGGAATCAGGCAGGGCGGGGTCCGATCGGTGACTGTTCCATGGTCCCGATGTGGTCGATGCTTGCCGTGGGGGAAAACGGGTCGGCGGGGGCCGGCCCACTGGGGGAGGGATTGACCATGGCGTGCAACGCCGAGTCGGGGGCGCTGCGGGAGCTGACGGTGGTGCTGGCGGTCGCGGGGGCGGGGCTGGCGCTGGCCACGGCCGCGGCGTTCTCGCCGTGGCATCCCACCCGCGGCGGCCGGACACCGGCGGGGGTGGTGGGGCTGCACATTCCGGGGGGAACGGGCAGCGACCTCACCGCCTCCGTCAGCCAGGTGACCGACGAGTCCGCCGGCTGAGCCCGCACCGCCCAGCCGCCGGACCGGGTCGGTCCGGCCGGTCAGGGGCCGCCGACCGGATCACCGACGGGCCGCGCCCCCACGGCGTCCGGCCTGTCCCGGCTCGGCCTGTCGTCCCGGCCCTCCCAGGCGAGCAGGTCGGCCAGGGTGGTCCGGTCCACCACCAGGGCGATGGCCCCGTCCACCGCCAGCCACACGTCGCGCAGCCCGGTGGCCACCCCGTGGTAGCCGGCGTGCCCGGCCGGCAGGCCGCGTACCGAGGTGAGCGACCCGCCGACCGCGCGGAGCACGTTCCCCACGCTGATCTCGGTGGCCGGGCGGGCCAGGGCGTAGCCGCCCTCGGTGCCCCGGTGGCTGTACAGCAGCCCGGCCCGGCGCAGGTCGAGCAGGATGCCCTGGAGGAAGCTCAGCGGGATGGCCTGGCTCTCGGCCAGGGCCGCCGCCTTGACCAGCTCGCCGCCCGGCTCGGGGGAGACGCCCGGGTCGTCGGCCCGCCGGTCGCCGCCGGTCGAGGCGGCGGCGACGGCGAGCATGGCCCGGAGCGCGTAGTCGCTGCGCGCGGAGACGTACACGTCACTGCCCGGCCTGGTCCAGCACGCCCCAGCGGCGGCGGATCGCCCGGTCCGCCGCCCCGAACGCGGCGTCGACGACCAGGCCGACGACCAGGATGACGATCATCGTGGAGAGCAGCCAGGGTGCGTCGGACAGCTCCCGCGAGTAGGTGAGCTGCGCGCCCAGCGAGGTCTGCGAGATGCCCACCACGATCAGCTCGCCAGCCATCAGGCTGCGCCAGGAGAAGGCCCAGCCCTGCTTCAGCCCGGCGACGATGGCGGGCAGGGCGGCCGGGGCGATCACGTACCGGTAGAGGTTCAGCCCCCGGGCGCCGAGGTTGCGCCCGGCCCGCAGCAGCAGCGGCGAGACGTAGTCCACGCCGCTGATCACCCCGTTGGCGATGGACGGCGCCGCACCGAGCACCACGACGAAGAAGATGGCCTTCTCGCTCAGCTCGAACAGCAGGATCGCCAGCGGGAACCAGGCGATCGACGGCATGGTCTGCAACGCGGTGATCATCGAGCCGATGGCCGCCCGCAGCACCCGGGACCGGGCCACGGCGAGCCCCAGCAGCAGGCCGACGCCGACGGAGAAGACGTAGCCGAGGGCCGCGCGGCGCAGGGTGGTGGCCATCCCCTCCCAGAGCTGTGGCCCGCTGGCCTGGCGGAGCAGCTCCTGGCCGACGGTGGCCGGCCCGGGCAGCGAGTACGGCGGCCAGATCTCGGCCCACACCACGGCCTGCCAGGCGCCGATGGCGATGGCGAGCGCCGCCAGCTTCGGCCAGGTGGACGCCCAGATCGTCGCGGCCCGGGTCGTCGTCTTCTGCCGGCCGGCGATCTCCAGCGCGTCGAGTCCGGAGATCTCCGCGTCGGCGCGCGGGGCGTCGGCGAGCGTGTCACTGGCCATGGCGGCCCACCTCCGTACGGAGCTTGTCGGTGACCTCGGCGGCGATGGACGCGATCTCCGGGGAGTCGATGCGTCGCGGCCGGGGCACGTCGACCCGGGTGGAGTAGATGATCCGGCCGGGCCGGCTGGAGAGCAGGATGATCCGGTCGGCGAGCCGCGCGGCCTCCCGGACGTTGTGGGTCACGAAGAGCACGGTGAGCTTCCGCTCGGTCCAGATCCGCTCCAGCTCGTCGTGCAGGATGTCCCGGGTCATCGCGTCGAGCGCGCCGAACGGCTCGTCCATCAGCAGCACCGGCGTGTCCAGCGCGAGGGTGCGGGCCAGCGCCACCCGCTGCCGCATGCCGCCGGACAGCTCGTGCGGGCGCTTGCGGGCGAAGTCGGCCAGGTGCACCGTGCGCAGCAGCTCGGCGACCCGCTCCCGGCGCGCCGCCCGGGGCATGCCGCGCAACTTCAGCGGCACCTCCACGTTGCCCTCGACGGTGAGCCACGGGAACAGGGCGGACTCCTGGAACATCAGCCCCGGGTCGACCCCGTCGCCGAGCTCGATCCGCCCGCCGCTGATCCGGTCCAGGCCGGCGACCAGGTTGAGCAGGGTGCTCTTGCCGCAGCCGGAGGCGCCGACGAGGCAGACGAACTCGCCGGGCGCGACGTCGAGGGAGACCCCGTCCAGGGCGAGGACGGCGCCCTCGCCCTGCCCGTACACCTTGGTGACGCCGTGCAGCGCGACCGAGCCGGTCGCGCTGCGTGGCGTCGTCGTGGTCGACGTCATGGTTGGGTGACCTCGGGCTTGCCCTGGGCCTTGAGCACCTCGTTGAGGTACTTCAGGTCGTAGAGGCCGTCCAGGTTGACCGGCTGGGTCAGCCCGACGGCGACCGCGTGGTCCAGGCCGGTCCTCAGCGACGAGGCGATCGGGTCGTTGGTGAACTCCAACGTCGGCCACGCCTGCCTGATCAGCTTCACGTCCAGCGGCTTGCCGGTGATCTTGCCGATGTGGTCGGAGATGGCCTGTTGCGACTCGTCGGGCTTGGCGTTGACGAACTCGTTCGCCGCGACCTGCCCCTCGACCAGCTTCTTCACCGCGTCGGGGTGGGCCTTGAGGAACTTGGTGGAGACGATCAGGTTGGTGATCACGAACTTCTTGTCCGGCCACAGGTCACGCTCGTCGAGCAGCACCTTGCCGCCGGCGTTGACCAGCCGGGAGACGAACGGCTCGGGCACCCACGCGCCGTCGATCGCCCCGCTGTTGAACGTCTCCACGGTCTGGGCGTTCTCCTGCGGGACCACCTTGACGTCGCCGCCGCCCTCCTTGGTGGCCGTCAGGCCCTTCTCCTTGAGCCAGTAGCGCAGCGCCACGTCCTGGGTGTTGCCGAGCTGCGGGGTGGCGATCTTCTTGCCGCGCAGCTGCTCGACCGCGGTGATCTCGGGCTTGACCACGAGCGCGACGCCGCCGGACGCGGCGCCCGAGACGACCCGGACCGCCTCGCCCCTGGACTTGGAGAAGGCGTTCACCGTCGGGTTCGGCCCGATGTACGTCGCGTCGAGCGCGCCGGAGAAGACCGCCTCGATCGCCGCCGGGCCGGCGTTGAAGGTCTTGGTGTCCAGCTTGACGTCGCCGCCGAGCTTACCGGCGAAGATGCCCTTCTCGACCCCGACCACGGCGGGCGCGTGGGTGATGTTGGGGAAGTAGCCCAGCCGCAGCGTCACCGGGCCGGAGTCGCCCGTGGCCGCGCCGTCGTCCTCGCCACACGCGGCGGTGACGCCCAGGGTCGCCGTGCCCACCACGGCGAGCGTTGCCAGGGAGACCAACCGACGGAAGGGGAGCCGTCTCATCGTCTGTCCAATCCGAAGTATTCCTACTTAATAGGTAGGAAGACTGGGGCAGTGTTCGAGCGTCGTCAAGAGCCGTCCACATCGCGGGAACGGCGGCCTCGAATATTCCCTGTTTTCCTACCTTCTTGATAGGTTCTCCGGCGTCCCTCGGCCGGGCGGCGGAGGGCGGCGGAGAGGCGGCCGGCATGACCTTCCACTGGTTCCTTCCCACCTCCGGCGACGGGCACCAGGTCGGCGCCGCCACCGTCGCGGCCGGCGCGGCGCGGCACGACCGGGCCGCCACTGTCGGCTATCTGACCGAGGTCGCCCGGGCCGCCGAGGCGGCCGGCTTCGCCGCACTGCTCACCCCGGTCGGCTCGGGCTGCCCCGACCCGTGGATCGTCTGCGCGGCCGTCGCCCAGCACACCGACCGGATCGGCATGCTGGTCGCCGTGCGGGCCGGGTTCGCGCTGCCCACCCTGATCGCGCAGCAGGCCGAGGCGTTCCAGTCGGTCTCCGGCGGGCGGCTCGCGCTCAACGTCGTCACCGGCGGCGACCCGGCCGAGCAGCGGGCGTACGGCGACTTCCTGGACCACGACGCCCGCTACGCACGGACCGGCGAGTTCGTCGAGGTGCTCCGCCGGGCCTGGTGCGGGGGCCCGTTCGACTTCACCGGCGAGCACTACCAGGTCACCGGCGGCGGGCTGGCCGCCCCGCTCGCCGCCCCGCCCCCGGTCTACTTCGGCGGCGCGTCGCCGGCCGCCGAGGCGGTGGCCGCCCGGCAGGCCGACACCTACCTGATGTGGGGCGAGCCGCCGGCCGCGATCGCCGCCCGGGCGGCCCGCGTCCGCGCCCTGGCCGCCGAGCGGGGCCGCACCCTGCGCACCGGGCTCCGGCTGCACGTCATCGCCCGGCCGACCGCGGCGCGGGCATGGGCGGAGGCGGACCGGCTCCTGGCCGGGATGAGCCCGGAGCGGATCGCCGCCGCCCAGGCGCGCTACCGCCGGATGGACTCGGTCGGCCAGGCCCGGATGGCCGCCCTGCACGGCGGGTCCACCGACGGGCTCACCGTCGCCCCGAACCTCTGGGCCGGGGTCGGCCTGGTCCGCGAGGGCGCCGGCACCGCGCTGGTCGGCAGCTACGCCGAGGTCGCGGCCCGGATCGACGAGTACGCCGGGCACGGGGTCGACGAGTTCGTCCTGTCCGGCTGGCCGCACCGGGAGGAGGCCGAGCGGGTCGGCGCGGAGGTGCTGCCCCGGGTGACCGCGCCCCTCGCCGTGGCCCCGGCCCCGGTGGGCTGAGCCGGCCTGCGGGAGGTCGCCGTTGCCGGGAGCGCCGACGCGCTAGGGTCGATCCCGTGGCGGCGCGGAGATCCAGAATTCCAGCGACGAAGTACCCGGTCGAGCGGTTCACCCTCGACAACGGCCTGCGGGTGGTGCTCACCCCCGACCGCAGCGCCCCGGTGATCGGGGTGGCGGTGGTCTACGACGTCGGCATCCGGTCCGAGCCCGAGGGGCGCAGCGGCTTCGCCCACCTCTTCGAGCACCTGATGTTCCAGGGCTCGGAGAACCTGGAGAAGCTGGCCCACTTCCGGCACGTGCAGGGCGCGGGCGGCACCTTCAACGGCTCCACCCACCACGACTACACCGACTACTACGAGACCCTGCCGAGCAACGCCCTGGAGCGGGCGCTGTTCCTGGAGGCCGACCGGATGCGCGGCCCCCGGCTGACCGAGGAGAACCTGCGCAACCAGGTCGACGTGGTCAAGGAGGAGATCCGGGTCAACGTGCTCAACCGCCCGTACGGCGGTTTCCCCTGGCTGACCCTGCCGCCGGTCATGTTCGACACCTTCCCGAACGCGCACGACGGCTACGGCTCCTTCGACGACCTGGAGTCGGCCACCGTCGCCGACGCGGCGGACTTCTTCCGCCGCTACTACGCCAGCGGCAACGCCGTGCTCGCGGTCAGCGGTGACGTCGACGTGGCCGAGGCCACCGCGCTGGTCGAGCGGCACTTCGGCGACGTGCCGGCCCGCCCCGCCCCACAGCGTCCCGACTTCGCCGAGCCGGACCTGACCGCCGAGCGCCGCTCGTCGTACACCGACGCGCTGGCCCCGCTGCCCGCGGTGGCCGCCGCCTGGCGGGTGCCCGACCCGATCACCGACTTCGCCGGCTACCTGCCGTACGTGGTGCTCGCCGAGGTGCTCACCGACGGCGACGCCTCCCGGTTGGTCGAGCGGTTGGTCCAGCGGGACCGCGCGGTGACCAGCCTCGGCGGGTACGTCGGCTTCATGGGCGACCCGTTCGACGTACGCGACCCGACGGCACTGCTGCTCCAGGCGCACCTGCCGCCCGGCGGCGACGTGGACAAGGTGCTGCGTACCGTCGACGAGGAACTGGACCGGCTGGCCACCGACGGTCCCACCGACGGCGAGCTGGCCCGCACCCAGGCCCGGATGGCCACCCACCTGCTGCGCGACACCGACGCGGTGCTCGGCCGGGCGCTGCGGATGGCGGTGCTGGAGCAGCAGCGCGGCGAGCCGGGCCTGCTCAACGAGCTGCCCAGACTGGTCGGCGAGGTCACCGACGAGCAGGTCCGCGCCGCCGCCGCCACCCTGCGGCCGGAGCGCCGCGCGTCCATCGAGGTCATCGCGGGAGGTGCCAGGTGAGCGCGAGGAGTGAGCCGGGTTTGCGAGCCTCGCAGTCGCGAACGGTGGTGGCGTGGTGAGCGCGAGGAGTGAGCCGGGTTTGCGAGCCTCGCAGTCGCGAACGGTGGTGGCGTGGTGAGCGCGAGGAGTGAGCCGGGTTTGCGAGCCTCGCAGTCGCGAACGAAGGAGGGACAGGTGACGGCAACCGTGGGGACGGGCACCCGGGTTCTGCCGCCGCTCGGCCCGAACCGCAGGTTCAAGGTGCCGAAGCAGGCCGAGCGCAGGCTCGGCAACGGGCTCACCGTCATCGCGGTGCGCCGGCCGGCTGTCCCCCTGGTCGAGCTGCGGCTGTGGATGCCGACCGGCCGGACCCACCTGGCCCGGGGCACGATGCTCGCGCAGACCATGCTCTCCGGCACGGCGTCGATGACCAGCGTGCAGATCGCCGCCGAACTCCAGGCGGTCGGCGGCGGGCTCTCCGCCGGCATCGACCCGGACCGGCTGATGCTCTCCGGCGCCGGCCTGGTCACCGGGCTGGACCGGATGCTGGAGATCCTCGCCGACGTGCTGACCGGCGCGACGTACCCGGGCGAGGAGGTCGGCACCGAGCGGGACCGGCTGGTCGACCGGATCCAGGTGGCCCAGAGCCAGCCCGCCCACCTGGCCCGCACCGCCCTGCTCCGGCGGATCTACGGCAAGCACCCGTACGCCGTGCAGACCCCCGACCCGGCGCAGGTGCACGCGGTCCGGCCGGCGGCGCTGCGCCGGCTGCACGCCGAGCGGGTGCACCCGGCCGACGCGGTGCTGGTGCTGGTCGGCGACGTGCAGCCGGAGCGGGCGCTGGACGCCGCCGAGAAGGCCCTGTCGGGCTGGAGCGGCGCCGGGCACGACGACGAGCTACCGCCCGCCCCGCCGCTGGAGCCCGGCGCGCTGCTGCTGGTCGACCGGCCCGGCTCGGTGCAGTCCTCGCTGCGCATCGCCCTGCCGGCGGTGCCCCGCACCCACCCCGACCACGCCGCGCTGCAACTGGCGAACCTGCTCTTCGGCGGGTACTTCTCCTCCCGCTGGGTGGAGAACATCCGCGAGGACAAGGGCTACACGTACGGCCCGCACTCGCTGGTCGAGCACTCGGTGGCTGGGTCGGTGCTGATCGCCGCCGCCGAGGTGGCCACCGAGGTCACCGCGCCCGCGCTGCTGGAGACGACGTACGAGCTGGGCCGGCTGGCCACGCTGCCGCCGAAGCCGGACGAGCTGGAGCAGGCCCGCCAGTACGCCCTCGGCACCCTCCAGCTCGGCATGTCCACCCAGGCCGGGCTGGCGTCGCTGACCAGCGCGTTCGCGGGCAACGGGCTGCGCCTGGACTTCCTCGCCGAGCACGCCGCCCGGCTGGCGAAGGCCACCGTCGCCGAGGTGGCCGAGGCGGCCCGGCGCTACCTGGCCCCGGCGCGGGCGGTCACCGTCGTGCTCGGCGACGCCGAACGGATCGCCCCCGCCCTGTCCGCGCTCGCCCCGGTGCACACCGAGCCGGCCCGGCCGTGACCGCCGGGCGGGGGCCGGTGCGGGGCGCCGACCCGAGCGGGGAGACCGCCCCGCCGCTGGCCCGGTCCACCCTGGACCGGGCCGCGCATCGGCGCGCCGACCCGGCATGGCTGGCCGAGGCATGGGAGCGGGCCCGGGTGCTGGTGCTCGACTCGGGCAGCGACGGGCGGACCCTGGTCCGGGCCGACGCCTCCCCGCCCGAGCTGGTGCTGCTCGGCTCCGGTGCGCTGCCCGAGGTGCCCCGCTCGGTCCCGATGTTCCTGGGCGTCGAGCCGGACGGCGTGCCGGTGTTCGCCGTGGACAGCCCGCTGCCCGAGCTGCCGGGCACCCGGGCGGCGCACCTGCGCGACATCGGCCACCTGCTGCTCGACCGGGACGCCGGCATCTTCACCACCGCGCTGGCGCTGACCAACTGGCACGTCCGGCACGGCTACTCCTCGGTCACCGGCCACCCCACCCGGGTGGACGAGGCCGGCTGGTCCCGGATCGAGCCGGACGGTGACCGGGTCTGGCCGCGCACCGACCCGGCGATGATCGTGCTGGTGCACGACGGGGTGGACGGGATCGAGGGGCGCTGCCTGCTCGGCAGCAACGCCGCCTGGGCGGGGATCCCGGGTGGGCGCCGGTACTCCTGCCTCGCCGGGTACGTCGAGCCGGGCGAGTCGGCCGAGGCCGCCGTGCTGCGCGAGGTTGGCGAGGAGGTCGGCGTCGCAGTCGAGGAGATCGTGTACGCGGGCAGCCAGTCCTGGCCGTTCCCCGGCTCGCTGATGCTCGGCTTCCTCGCCCTGGCCGACCCGGAGCACCCCGTGCACCTGGACCCGGCCGAGATCACGCACGCCCGCTGGTTCACCCGGCGGGAAATCGGCGCGGCGCTGGCCGGGCGGCCGGTGGCGGTGGGCGACGGGGACCGGCTGGTGCTGCCCCCGCCGTCGTCGATCGCGCTCTTCCTGATCCACCGCTGGCTCGACGGCCACTGCTGACCTGCCCGGCTGCCGGCGCGCTCGCCCGCCTGCACGGCGGCCCGCTCCGGGCCCTGGACACGGTCCCGGCCCGTGGCCGCCGTTGCCGCGACGGTCCCGGGCCGGGAACACGGGCCGCCCTGGTCGGGTGAGGCGAGGAACACGGCGGGGGAGCCGGTCCGACCACGACGGACGCCGGGTGGGTCAGCCGCCGGAGTCGAAGCGGCGGCGGTGCGGAGCGGGGTCGTCGAGGGGGAGCACCTTGACCCGTTGCTTGCCGGAGCGGACCGCGCCCACCGTCGACAGGGCCCGGGCCAGCAGCAGGGCGGCGTCCCGGTCCTCGGCGTGCACCACCTGGCGGCGCGGCTCCGGGCTGGCCGTCTCGTCCCGGACCCGGCCCCCGCCGGCCCAGGCCGCGGCGATGTCGATGTCGGCGGCGGAGCGGATGTCGGTGCGAACGATCAGGAACCGCATGGGTTTACTCCGGGATGCGACCGTGACGGACGGTACTCCGTGGAAGTTCCACGTCACTCTTCCGACATGTTACGCCCGGGCGGCGTCCCAGCAAGTGAAACTCGCCGATCGGTCCGCAGGGCCGCCTGATCGGATGAGCCCTGGTCAGCGGGGTGGCGCGCCGGGAACGCGGCGGGGCCGCCGGCACACCGCCGACGGCCCCGCCCGGTCACCGGATCAGGTCAGATCGAACTGCCCGTCCTTCGTCCCGGCGATGAACCCCCGCCAGCCGGCGCGGTCGAACAGCAGCACCGGGCCGCCCCGGTCCTTGCTGTCGCGCAGGGCCACCGCGGCCGGGCCCACGCGCAGCGGGGCCACCTCGACGCAGTTGGACGTCTGGCTGCGGGTGCTGGTCCGCCACGGGGCGTCGGCCAGCTGCCGGACGAGTGCGAGCGGCATGTTGCGGATGTCGTTCATGGTCTGCTCCTGACTGGAACTGCTCCGACGGGACGAGTGGCGCCGCACGCCCGGACGGGGCGGATCCCGCGGTGGATCACCGCTCCGTCAGGCGTCCGGAGTGTCGGCGGCGTTGGGTCGGCGCCGTTGCCGACCCGTGGCCCGCCGCGGACGGGCCTCCCCCGTCGGCCAGCCGCCCCGAAGCCTCGAAGAGCCAGGTGATGGTGTCCGATTCGGAGAGCGCCGCCGAGCGCAACCACTCGAAGACCACTTTATAGCGATTTAGGGCGTTTGCCTCGGTTGACATGACGTTGGTGAAGCCACCTTCGATGGCCAGCGTCTCCGGGTCGAGCGGGTCGGCGAACAGGTAGATCGAGAACGCGGTCGGCGGGAGGTACCAGTCGCCGATCGGGGTGTCCCGCGGCAGCACGTGCAGGGTGACGTGCGGCAGCATGGCCAGCTCGCAGAGCTGCCGGAGCTGCTCCCGCAGCACGTCCGGCGGGCCGGCCCGCCGGCCCAGCGCGGCCTCCTCCAGCACCGCCGTGTAGCGCGGCGTGTCGGTGCGGTCCAGCAGCGACTGGCGGGCCAGCCGGGCGGCCACCTCGGTCTCCGGCGCCTCGCCGGGCTCCGGGTCCCCGGCGCCGGACTCGACCTGCTGGGCCGAGACGATCCGCAGCCGGGCGTACCCCTGGGTCTGCAACAGCCCCGGGACCAGCACGGGGTTGTACTCCCGGATCTCGGCGCAGCCGGCCTCCAGCTCGGCGAAGGTGCGCTGTTGCGGGGTCATCACCGGGTACTTCTTCAGCCAGCCCCGCATGTCGCCGGCCTCCCGGGCGATGCCCAGCAGCTCCGCCCGCGACTCGCCGTCGGCGCCGTAGAGGTCCAGCAGGGTGCGGACGTCGTCGGGGTCGGGACGGCTGCGGCCGTTCTCCAGCCGGGACAGTTTGGACGCGGAGGCCCAGCCAATCCGCGCGATGACCTGGTCCCCGGTGAGACCGGCGGTCTCGCGCAGTCGGCGCAGCTCATTGCCCAACCTGCGGCGACGCATGATCGGGCTGGGTCCGGCAGGAGGCACGGTGTCCTCTTCTCCGTCGACCGCCGCGGATGCGACGGTAACTGTATGCAATTCGCCCCCCACGGTCAGTATGGACGGCGCGACCGACGTCGGGCGTCCCGACGGGGGCGTGTCTCGCGGAAAAGAGGACCGCGGACAGGACACGGGCGATCCCGACGTCGCCGACCCCGTGGCCCCGGCCACCCTCCGGAGAGGAAACCCGATGCGCACCGTCCTGCGCCGCCCCGAGTTCCGCCTGCTGTTCGGCGCGTTGCTGGCCAGCATGGCCGCCGAGTCGATCCTGCTGCTCGCCCTCGCCATCTGGGTGAAGGACCTGACCGGCTCCGACGGGCTGGCCGGGGCGACGATCTTCGCGATCATCGCGCCGATGGTGCTCGCGCCGTTGGTCGGCTGGGCGGTCGACCGGTACCCCCGGCGGCCCTTCTTCATCGCCGCGAACCTCGCCACCGCCATCCTGCTCACCCCGCTGTTCACCGTCTCCGACAGCGCGGACGTCCGGGTCATCTACGTGGTGGCGGCCCTGTACGGGCTGTCGTACCTGACGTTGAGCGCGCTGCTCAGCGGGCTGATCCGGCAACTGGTCCCGGTCGAGCTGCTGGCCGACGCCAACGGCGTGCTGCAGACCGTGCGGCAGGGGCTGCGGCTGATCGGCCCGCTCGCCGGGGCCGCGCTCTACGCCGCCGTCGGCGGCTGGCTGCTGACCGCGCTGGCGATGACCGGCTTCGTCGTGGCCGCCGCCGTGGTCGCCCTGCTCCGGGTGCCCGAGACGCCGTCGGCCGGCGGCACCCTGCGGTGGTCGGCCGAGCTGGGGGCCGGGCTGCGCCACCTGGCCGGCGAGCCGGCGCTGCGCCGGGCGCTGCTCGGCTACGGCCTCGGCTCGCTGGTGATGGGCTTCACCGAGTCACTGATCTTCGCGTACGTCGACGACGGGCTGCGCCGCGACGCCGCCTTCGTCGGCGTGCTGGTCACCGTGCAGGGCGTCGGCGGGCTGGTCGGTGGCCTGTTCTCCGCCGCCGTGGTGCGCCGCGCGGGCGAGGTGGGAGCGTTGGCCACCGGGGTCACCCTGTTCGGCCCGGCCGCGTTCGCCCTGGCGTACCCGAACCTGGCGTTGGGCTGCGCGGCGCTGCTGCTGGCCGGGGCCGCGCTCCCGCTGATCACGGTGGGGCTGAACACGCTCATCCAGCGGCGTACCCCGGCGGGCCTGCTCGGCCGGGTTACGACGGCGTCGGAGGCCCTGGTCAGCGGACCCCAGGCGGTCTCCATCGGCGCAGGCGCGCTGCTCGTCGGCGTGTTCGACTACCGGCTGCTGTTCGCCCTGGTCGGCCTGACCACCACGGCCGCCGGCATCTTCCTGTGGCGGGGCCGCCAACTCTCCACCCCCACCCCGATGGTCCGCATCCCACTCCAACGCCGCCCGCCCGCCCCGACCACCCCCGCCCCGACCACCCCCGCCCCCCGCCCCACCCCCTGACCCCACCCCCGCAAATACACGGAAAGAGTGGCCATTCCAGGTGGAGTGGCCACTCTTTCCGTGAAAGTGCACGCGCCCGGAGGGCGCGGCGTGAGGGTCAGCCGGACAGGGCGGCGAGGTGTTGTTTGACCTGGGTGATGGACGGGTTGGTGAGGGCGCTGCCGTCGGCGAAGCGCAGCGTCGGCACGGTCTGGTTGCCGCCGTTGACCTGCATCACGAACTCGGCCGCCTTCGTGTCCTGCTCGATGTCGACCACCTGGTACGCGATGCCCTCCCGGTCGAGCTGCGACCTGAGCCGGTGACAGTAGCCGCACCACGGGGTCGAGTACATCGTCAACATGATCGGGGTCCTCCAAGGTCCGTTCCGCCCGTCCGGTCAGGCCAGGCTAACCGCTGCAACATCAGCGGGAGCTGAGATGATTCCTCGCTGTGGGGGTTCACTCAGCGTCGGAACGGGTGCTCGCCGGGCTGGACCCGGAGCAGCGCGCCGCGGTGACCGCCCCCGCCGGTCCGGTCTGCATCCTGGCCGGGGCCGGCACCGGCAAGACCCGGGCGGTCACCTCGCGCATCGCCCACCGGGCGCTGACCGGCGAGGTGTCCCCCCGGCACGTGCTCGCGGTCACCTTCACCGCCCGCGCCGCCGCCGAGATGCGGGCCCGGCTCACCGCCCTCGGGGCGCAGGGCGTGCAGGCGCGTACCTTCCACGCCGCCGCGCTTCGCCAGGTGCGCTACTTCGCCCCCCGGCTGCTGGCGGGCCGGGCGATGCCCGAGCTGCTGGACAGCAAGGCCCGGGTGGTCACGCTCGCCGCCGCCCGGGTCGGCCTGCGGGCCGACCGGGCCGCCGCCCGGGACCTGGCCGGCGAGATCGAGTGGGCCAAGTCGTCCCTGGTCGAGCCGGGGGAGTACGTCGTCGCGGCGGCCAAGGCGCTGCGCGACACGCCGCACGAGCCGGCGAAGGTGGCCGAGGTGTTCGTCGCGTACGAGAGGCTCAAGCGGGCCAACGGGGTGATCGACTTCGAGGACATGCTGCGCGCCGCCGTCTGGGGCATCGAGGAGCACCCGGACGTCGCCGAGCAGGTCCGCACCCAGTACCGGCATTTCGTGGTCGACGAGTACCAGGACGTCAACCCGTTGCAGCAGCGGCTGCTGGAGGCGTGGCTGGGCGGCCGGGACGACCTGACCGTGGTCGGCGACGCCAGTCAGACGATCTACTCGTTCACCGGGGCCACCTCGGCGTACCTGGTCGACTTCCCGCGCCGGCACCGGGGCGCCACCGTCGTCCGGCTGGTCCGGGACTACCGCTCCACCCCGCAGGTGGTCGGGCTGGCCAACGCCGTCATCTCCCAGGCCCGGGGCACCGAGGCCCGGCTGCGGCTGGAGCTGCGCGGGCAGCGCCCGACCGGCCCCGAACCGGAGCTGCGGATCTTCACCGACGAGCCGGCCGAGGCCGCCGCGGTGGCGACGCGCTGCCGGGCCCTGGTCGACGCCGGCACCCCGGCCCGGGAGATCGCCGTGCTGTTCCGCACCAACGCCCAGTCCGAGGCGTACGAGAAGGCGCTCACCGAGGCCGAGGTGCCGTACGTGGTGCAGGGCGCCGAGCGGTTCTTCGAGCGGGCCGAGGTGCGCCAGGCGATGGTGGCGCTGCGGGCCGCCACCCGCTCGATCCCCGGCGAGACCCCGCTGCGGGCCGCCGTGGTGGAGGGCCTGTCGGCGGTCGGCTGGGCCCCGGACGCCGCCCCGGCCGGCGGCGCGGCCCGGGAGCGGTGGGAGGCGCTGGCCGCCCTGGTCCAGCTCGCCGAGGAGTACGCGGCCAGCCCGCCGGTGCTGCCGATCGGCGAGGCCGCCGCCGTGGAGCGCCCGGTGACGCTGGCCGACTTCAACGACGAGCTGGCCCGCCGGGCCGCCCAGCAGCACGTGCCGACCGTGGAGGGGGTGACCCTGGCGTCCCTGCACTCGGCCAAGGGCCTGGAGTGGGACGCCGTCTTCCTGGTCGGGCTCTCCGAGGGAACCCTACCCACCACGTACGCCCGCACCGCAGAGCAGGTCGAGGAGGAGCGCCGGCTGCTCTACGTCGGGATCACCCGGGCCCGCGAGTGGCTCTGGCTGTCGTACGCGGTGGCCCGCTCGCCCGGTGGGCGGGCCCGGCGGCCGTCGCGGTTCCTGCCGCAGCTCGACCGCTCCGGCGGCGGGACCGAGCGGGCCGGGGCCGGTGCGGCGACCAAGCGGGTGGAGCGTCGTCGCCCCCAGGTGGTCTCCTGCCGGATCTGCGGCGCGACCCTGCTCGCCGGCCCGGACCGCAAGCTCGGCCGCTGCCCGACCTGCCCGTCCGACATCGACCAGGACCTGTACGAGCGGCTGCACGACTGGCGGGCCCGGATGGCCGGATCGCAGAAGGTCCCGGCGTACGTGGTGTTCACCGACGCCACCCTCGTCGCGCTGGCGGAGCGGCGACCGGGCCGGCCCGAGGAGTTGATCGCGATCGCCGGCATCGGCCCCCGCAAACTCGGCCTGTACGGCGAGCCGGTGCTGGCCCTGGTGGGGGGCGCGGCGGTGGACGACGTCTGCCCTGAGAAAACTTTCGAAATCGAGCCGTAAAATCGTTTGCCCTCGCCCCCGGGCGAGGAATAGCCTCAGGACACACCTCGCGAGCAGCGCCATTCCGGCTGCTCACGGGGCTGGAGACCAGTCGACTTCGAGGAAACGTCAGGGAGGTGTCACCAATGGAGATCTTCTTCACCTATGAGCGCCCGGCGGCGATGCCCGCTGTCGTCGCTCCGCTGTCGGCTGTCCGGGTGGCCCTCGCCGCGCGACCGTCGTCTCCGCAGGTGCACCAGGTCCGGGTTCAGGCCGAGCTGAATCTGACCGTCGCGCCGCTGACTGGAGTCGAGGGGACCAGTGGCTTCACGGGCATGGACATCGCTGGCGCCAAGAAGCGCACGGATGTTCGCGGCGTTCCACCTCGAGGTAGACCGGTCTGATCACCAGACCAACCGGCTCTCCTCGAGGCCGCGGAACCCGCTACCGGGATCCGCGGCCTCAGTTTTTTGCCCGCCCGTAGTACGTCGGAAGTCTGATCCACCAGATCGAAGTGAGAGAGAGGTGACCGGGAGATGAGTCTGGCGTTGGCCCCCATCGACGTGAGCGTCGAGCTGGAGGCGAACCTGCCCTGCCGGAAGTTCGACCCCGACCTGTGGTTCTCCGACTCACCCACCGAGCTTGAGCTGGCCAAGTCGCTCTGCGGGGACTGCCCGCTGCGCGTCGAGTGCCTCGCCGGGGCGGTGGAGCGGGCCGAGCCCTGGGGCGTCTGGGGTGGCGAGATCTTCGAGCGTGGCGCGGTCGTTCCGCGCAAGCGGCCCCGGGGCCGCCCGCGCAAGGAGGACGTCGCCCGTGACGCCGTGCTGAAGGTCGAGGCCGAGGCGCGCCTGGCGGCCACCGGGCTGTCCTCGTCGCGTAACACCGTCCGGCTTGCTGCCTGACACACCCGATCCGCACCATCCCCCGCCGGTGCCACACCGGCCACGAGAGAGCTGAGACACATGCTGCACCTGCCGAACGGAACCATCGAGATGCAACTACTCCACGAAGCGTTGTCCCGGGCCCGAATGCCCCGGCCTCAGGCCGGTCGTACCACCACGAGCACTGAGGCAACCCGATCCGCCCGTACCGTCGTGATGAGCAGCCGCAGCCAGTCGGCTCGCGACCTGGGCGTTCTGTAAGCGAACACGAAACACGCGGGGGCGTGTCGGCCGGTCGGCCGACACGCCCCCGCGTCGTCGACCGGTCCCGGCCCGCGGTTCGTGCCGCCGGTCCCGGCCGCCGGGGATCAGCGGCCGGGTCAGGCCACCGGGGCGAAGCCCGGCAGCCAGCGCTCCAGGATCGACCGGTACGGCGCCTTGGCCTCAAGCTGGCAGAGCACCCCGATCGAGCCGAGCGTCACCCGGTGGATCAGCAGGTACGACGGGGGCAGGTTGAGCTGCCGGCTGAGCTGGTACGCCGGGGAGCGGGGGCTGGCCAGCCGGGTCGCCTCGGCCCGCAGCCAGGCCCGGGTGAACCGGAACTCCTCCTCCGCGACCGGGGCCAGCATGGGCCGGATGAAGTCCAGCACGGCCTGGGCGTCGATCGGCTCGGTCGGGCTGACGAAGCCCTCCTCCCGCAGGCCCTTGACCACGGCGTCCGCCTCGCCGCGCAGCACCAGCCCGGCGAGCCGGCCGATCGGCTCGGGGGTGCCCTCCGGCATCCGGGCCACCGCGCCGAAGTCGATCACGCCGAGCCGGCCGTCGGGCAGCAGCCGGAAGTTGCCCGGGTGCGGGTCGGCGTGCAGCAGACCGGCCCGGGCCGGCGCGGACAGGTGCAGGATCGCCATCAGCCGGCCGGCCTCGTCGCGCTGCTCCTCCGTGCCCGCCCGGATGATCTCGGCCAGCGGGATGCCCTCGATCCACTCGGTGACCAGGACCCGGGGGGTGGCCGCGAGCACCGCCGGGATGAAGATCTCCCTGTCGTCCGCGTACGCGGAGGCGAAGGCGCGCTGCGACTCGGCCTCCAGCTCGTAGTCCAGTTCCTCGGTGATCCGCTCGCGCAGCTCGACAAGCAGCGGCTTCACGTCCAGCCCCGGCTGGATCGCCCGGAACATCCCGCCGAGGCGGGAGAGCTGCTTGAGGTCGGCGAGCAGCGCGTCGCCGGCCCCCGGGTACTGGATCTTGACGGCCGCGTCGCGGGGCGCCCCGCCGGCCGGGTCCCGCCAGACGGCCCGGTGCACCTGCCCGATGCTGGCCGCGGCGGCCGGGGTGTCGTCGAACTCGTCGAAGTGCTCCCGCCAGGCCGGGCCGAGCTGCTCGGCGAGCACCTTGTGCACGGTGGCCGCGGGCAGCGGCGGCGCGGCCTCCTGGAGCTTGGTGAGGGCCTGCCGGTAGGGGGCCGCCACCTCCTCGGGCAGGGCCGCCTCGAACACCGACAGCGCCTGGCCGAACTTCATCGCCCCGCCCTTGAGCTGTCCGAGGACGCTGAACAGCTGCTCGGCCGTGCGCTGCTGGATCTCGGCGGAGATCACGTCGGAGGCCAGCCCGGTGACGCGCTTACCCATGCCGAGGACGGTCCGGCCGGCGAAGCCGAGCGGCAGAGCGGCGAGTTTGGCGGTCCGGGACACGGCCCGGCGCGGGATGTCGGTCACTCGGCCATTGTTACCGACTCGGCGGCCCCGCGGCTGCTCCGTGGCCGGGCTGGGCCGCTCACCTCCCGGATCGGGGTGCCACGCGCCCGCCGGCCGGCCCCGCCGGACCGCCACGGCCGGCACCGACCCGTCCACCGGCACCGACCTGTCCGCCGGTACCGACCTGTCCGCCGGCTCCGCCGGAACCGTCGCGGTTGGTCAGCGACCCCGCCCGGCGCAGCGGCAGGACGGGTGGGGCGGCCAGGTACGCCGGCGCAGCCGGCCGGGGCCGGTCACCTCCACGGCGCAGCCCAGGGTCTCCGGCGCGCCGCCGTCGAGGTGGGCCAGCGCCTCGGCGACGGCGTACCCGACCGCGGTGAGCAGGGTGGCCGTGCCGCAGGACTGGTCCGGCGCGTCGGCGGCGAGCTGGGCCGCCAGCGCCGGCCACCCCGGGTCCCGCTCGGTGCGGTACAGGTCGACGCAGCGCAGGCAGGGCCCGGCGGGCGGGCGGACGAGCGGGCCGACCGTCGGCACCCCCTCGCGCAGGGTGAGCAGCAGGTGCGGCTGGCGACGCTGGGCGAACCCGGCCGCGAGCAGGGCGGCCGGCCGGTCGACGCCGAGCTGGAGCACGAGGTCGGGCCGGCTGCGGTGCAGCGGGCGGGTGGCGGTGCCGGGGGCGGCCCGGTCCACCGCGGCGCGTACCGCCGGGGCCAGCGGGTGCCCCAGGTCGGCGGCGGCCAGCCCGGTGCCGACCAGGTCGGCCGGGCGTACCGACCCGGCCAGGTCCGGATGCACGTGTCCCACCCCGGCCTGGGCGAGCGCGACGGCGACGGGAGCGCCCAGCCGGCCGCCACCGGTCACCAGCACCCGCGCCGTCCGGCGCCGCCGCAGCACCTGGGCCGGCGTGCCGGGCAGGGCGGGCGCGGCCAGGGCCAGCGCCCCGGCCTCGGCGGCGAGGCGGTGCCGGGCCGGGCCGGCGAGGTCGCGGGGGAGCAGCGTGTGCGCGGGTACGACCAGCCCGGCGTCGCGCAGCGCGTCGAGCAGCCCGCGCGCCTCGTCCGGCGGCACGTCGACCTCGGCGGCGTGCGCGAGGACGAGCCGTTCGCTGCGGGTGCCGTCGAGCAGGTCGAGTACCCGGACGGCGCGGGGGTTGGCCACCTCGACGAGGACGGCGCGGTCCGATCCCAGCCCGAGCTGGAGGGTGTGCCGGTCCCGCCACAGGCGGGTAAGGCCGGGCAGCAGGACGGGCCGGGGCAGCGTGGGACGGCTCATGACGACGAATCGTGACCGAGTCCCTGCTGTCCGTCGATCGTTGTCCACAGATGCGCACCGCCCTGCCCAGGGCTGTCCACAGGACTGGCCGGGTTATCCACAACCGGCCGGTAACCATGTCGGTCAGCCGACACCACGGCTGGCAGCGGAAACGCGACGGGGGAGGGCGGCCACGGCCGCCCTCCCCCGTACCGGACCCGTACGGGTCAGACCTTCGCTTTGCCCAGGATGCGGTTCACTGTTGTGCCGCACACCGGACACTTGCCCTTGGCCATGTTCATCCCGGTCTTCGAGACCTCGACGTGCCCCTCGAAGTCCCGCTTCTCCTTGCACTTGACGCAGTAACCGTTGTAGGTCTGGGCCTGGTCGGCCACGGGTGCCCTCCTCGTCTCGTCCGCCGGTCAATCCGGTTCCGGCGGTTGCCCGGCGGCGGGCCACGCGGGGCGCCGGCGCTGGGTCTTTTCTCCGCGGCCACCCTCGTGACCGCTGGTCCGCGGACCCTACCCAGGTCTGGGCGGTTCCATGTCAGCCGTGCTTCGACACTGTGAGCAAGTCGACGTCGAGAGTGTGCATGCCGAATTAGGTCGGATAAGTCAGTTTGGCGGGGACACGCCGGGTGAAACCACCCAGATGCCCCGCGAGGTGGCCCCCGGGAGGCGGTCGGGGCGGTGATCACCTACGGTGGGGGCGAGCCGGTGGGTCGCCCGGCGCGGGGCCCTTGACCCGTCACGGAGCGTCTTCGTGACGGTCCGCAAGGATTTTTTTCGGGACTCCTGGTCACCAACCATGACTTTCCGGGCGCGTGTCGTGGTGTTGACTCTTGCGGACCCCTGGTCAGTACCCATTAGCTTTCCTTCGTGACAGCAAATCGAGGCTGCGCGGCCCACTGATGGCGGGGGCGCGGAAGCCGGTCGTCGAGGTACGGCGCAGCCAGCGCCGGCGACGTACGGTGTCCGCCTACCGCGACGGTGAACGCGTCGTGGTGCTCATCCCCGACCAGTTCTCCCGGGCCGAGGAGACCGAGTGGGTCGACCGGATGCTGGCCCGGCTGGAGGCCCGGGAGGGGCGCCTCGCCCGCTCCGACGACGAGCTGTTCAACCGCGCCACCCGGTTGCGCAGCCTCTACTTCGCCGAGTACGGCGACCGGGCGGTGCCGTCGAGCGTGCGTTGGGTGACCAACCAGAACGGTCGCTGGGGCTCCTGCACCCCGGCCGACCGGACCATCCGCATCTCGCACCGGATCCAGGACATGCCCGACTGGGTGATCGACTACGTCCTGTTGCACGAGCTGGCCCACCTCATCGTGCCCAGCCACAACGCCCGGTTCTGGGCCCTGGTCGGGCGCTATCCCAAGGCCGAGCGGGCCCGGGGGTACCTGGAGGGCGTCGCCGCCGCCTCCGGCGGCCCGTTGACCGACTGAGCACCGGCGTCGCCCGGGCGCTCGGAACCGGACAGTCCCCTTGATCGACTCGATGTCACCGACATCGGGGCCATCGGGTGCCCGGAGGGTGCGATGTCAGTGACGTTGCGCCGGCCCCACCCGGTGCGGGCGCGCGGTGGTGCGGCCGACGGCCTAGGGTCGGTGCGTGGCCCGACGTGTGGTGGTGGCGTTGCTCGGACCGGTGGCGTGGGCGCCGCCGGGGATCGACCCGGTGGCCTGGCGGGCCGCGCTGGCCGAGGACGTGGTGGACCTGCTCGCCACGCTCCAGGAGGTGGAGACCGCGATCGCGGCCACCCCACAGGACCGGTCGTTGGCCGAGGCCGTCGTCTGGCCAGGGATGGCCGTGCACGAGGTGCCCGAGGCCACCGGCACCGCCGTCCTGGCCGCGCTGACCGGGTACGACCAGGCGGCCGTCGTGGCCGCCGACGCCCCGGACCTGCCCGGCCTGACCGTCGGCAAGCTGCTCCGCCCACTGACCACCCGGCCGGTGGCGGTGGCCCCCGCCGAGGGACCGGGCCCCGGCCTGCTCGGCGTCGCGTCCCGGCTGCCCGTGCCGGGATGGCTGCCGGAGGTCGACCTGGACGTCGCGCTCCCCGCGGACGTGCGGCGGGCCGCCCCGCAACCCGGTGACGTGGCCGTCACCGCCGCCTGGCGACGGATGCGCGGCCCCGCCGACCTGGCCACCCTCGACCCCGCCGTCGAGGGCTGGGAGGCGACCCGCGCCCTGCTCTCCGGGCACCGCTGACGCCAGCCGCCGACCCGCGCGGGGCGGCTCCGGCTGGCCGAGGCTTGTGCGCCGGGTGACCGGCCAGCCGCCGACCCGCGCCGGGTGGCTGCCGTCGCCGACCAGCCCCGCGCGGCCCCGCGACCGGGCGGGGTTCGGCCCGTCCGCAGCGGCTGGCGCGGACCAGCCCCCGCCCGGCTGGCGCAACAGGCCGAGGGCCACCGACGCGGCTGCGTCAACGGCCCCCGGGTGCGCTCGCGGCGGTCAGGACTCCTCGGCGTCGTCCCCGGTGCCCTCGGGACGCGGACGGGGCGAGCCCGGGGCCTGCTCCGCCGGCCCGCCCGGCGCGCTGAAGTCGAAGTTGGCCAGCTCGTCGTCGAGGTCGAGCCGGGCCGTGGCGAACGCCACCGGGTCGGCGAAGTCGTCGTCGGAGGGGAGCAGGTCGGGGTGTCCCCAGACGGCGTCCCGGCCGGAGATGCCCCGGTGCTCGGTCAGCGCCGCCCACAGGGCCGCCGCCTCGCGCAGCCGGCGCGGGCGCAGCTCCAGCCCGACCAGCGCCGCGAACGTCTGCTCGGCCGGCCCGCCGGCCGCCCGCCGCCGACGGAACGCCTCGCCGAGCCGGACGACGTTGGGCAGCCGCTCGCCGGCGGCGTCGTCGACCACGTGGCAGACCCAGCCCTCCACCAGGGCGAGCGCGGTCTCCAGCCGGGCCAGGGACGCCTTCTGCGCCGGGGTGTCCTCCGGGGTGAAGATGCCCTCCAGGGCGATCGCCTGCATGGACTCCGGGTCGGTCGGGTCGACCCGGCCCATGGCCTCCTCGATCGCCTCCCGGTTGACCCGGATGCCCGAGGCGTACGTCTCGACGGCGTTGAGCACGTGCCCGCGCAGCCACGGCACGTGCTCGAAGAGCCGCTGGTGGGCCGCCTCGCGCAGGGCGACGTAGAGGCGCACCTCGTCCTCGGGCAGCTCCAGGCCCTGCCCGTACGCCCGGATGTTGGCCGGGATCAGCGCGGCGGTGCCGGCCGGGCCGAGCGGGAGCCCGATGTCGCCGGCGGAGAGCACCTCCGCGGCCAGCGAGCCGAGGGCCTGCCCGAGCTGCCCGCCGAACAGCGCGCCGCCGAGGGTGGCCATCATCGACTGCATGGGGCCGAGCTGGGCCCGCGCCTCCGGCGGCACCAGGTCGCCCATCGCGCCGACCATCCGGCTGGCCACCGGGTCGCAGAGCTTGCGCCAGACGTCCAGGGTCTTGTAGATCCACTCGTTGCGGTTCCACGCCAGCGAGCTGCGGATCCCCGTCGGCCAGGCGGTGACCGGCTCCAGCCAGAGGTCGGCGAGGCGCAGCGCCTCCTCCACCGCGTGCCGCTCGTGCGGCGACACCGCCGGGTCGCCCGCGGCGGCGAGCTGGCTGGCGGCCACCTGCCTGGCCAGGTCCCAGTTGACCGGCCCGCTGCCCGGCGCGGAGAGCAGGTGCTGCAACTGCGACATGAACTGCTGCATCTGCGCGGGATCGTTGGGGTCTGGTGGTTGCCCACCCGGGAGCGCGAAACCGAACGGAATATCAGGCACGACGTCTACGGTACGCGGGCAGCGCCCCAGGTCGCCGGCACCGGCGTTGCGCTGAGGGCGAAGTCGCCCGTCACCGTCCGGGTCCCCGCCGGACCTGTCGGTACGCTCTGCGCCATGAGACGTCGCGGCGTGACCGTCCTCCTGGGTGCCCTGCTCACCACCCTGCTGAGCTTCGGTGTGCTCAACGCGCCCATCCCGTACGTGGTGCTCGGCCCCGGGCCGACGGTGAACACGCTGGGCACCTCGGACGGCAAGGAGGTCATCCAGGTGTCCGGGCGCGCGACGTCCACCTCCGCCGGCCAGCTCCGGCTGACCACGGTCGGGGTGCAGCCCACCGTCCGGCTGCGCTCGGCGCTGGCCGGCTGGTTCTCCTCCGACGAGGCGGTGGTGCCGCGCGAGCTGGTCTACCCGCCGGGGGAGAGCCAGCAGGAGGTGGAGCAGCGCAACGAGGAGGACTTCCGCAACTCCCAGACCAGTGCCGAGACGGCGGCCCTGCGGGAGCTGGGTTTCCCGGTCCAGGTGCAGGTCAAGACCGTTGCGGCGGACGGTCCGTCGGCCGGGGCGCTGAAGGTTGGCGACGTCGTCACCGCCGTCGACGGCACGCCGGTCACCAGCGCCGGCCGGCTCACCGAGCTGATCCGGGCCAAGCCGGCGGGCACCGCGCTGACCATCGGGTACACCCGCGACGGTGCCGTCGCCACGGCGCAGGTCACCAGCCGGGAGCAGGACGGCCGGCCGCGGATCGGGGTCGAGATCGACCAGCAGCAGCCGCACCCGTTCACTCTCTCCATCGACCTGGGCGACATCGGCGGCCCGAGCGCCGGCCTGATGTTCGCCCTCGGCATCGTGGACAAGCTGGAGCCGGCCGACCTCACCGGCGGGAAGATCATCGCCGGCACCGGCACGATCGACGACGAGGGCCGGGTCGGCCCGATCGGCGGGATCGCCCAGAAGCTGGTCGGCGCGAAGCAGGCCGGGGCCAAGGTGTTCCTGGTGCCGGAGGCCAACTGCGCCGAGGCGGTCCGCAACCCGCAACCCGGCCTCCCGCTGCTCAGGGTGGGCACCCTGGACGACGCGCTGACGGCCCTGGCGGCGCTGCGCGAGGGCCGGGAGCCGACCCGCTGCTGATCGCGCGCGGCCCCCGGCGTGACCGTGGGCCGACGCTTTCAGGAACACCCCGTACTCTGGGTGCCTGGTCGGAGCCGATCACATCGAGCGTGCGGAGCCAACAGTGGTCATGCGTAGCAGCCCCCTGCCGAGGATGAGCCGGCGCGGACGCGTCACGATCGGGGTGCTGATCGGGGTGTTCGTGCTCTTCACCCTGCTGGGCTGGGGTGTGCAGGCCTGGACCGACTGGCTCTGGTTCGACGAGGTCCGGTACACCCAGGTGTTCACCGGGGTGCTCGCCACCCGGGTGCTGCTCTTCCTCATCGTCGGCCTCGCCATGGCGGTGATCGTCGGCGGCAACCTGTGGCTGGCCCACCGGCTGCGGCCCCGGCTGCGACCGCACTCGCTGGAGCAGGCCACCCTGGAGCGGTACCGGATGGTGCTCGGACCCCGGCTCGGCCTGTGGATCAGCCTGGTCGCCGTCGTGGTCGGGCTCTTCGCGGGGCTCTCGGCGCAGAGCCGGTGGAGCCAGTGGCTGCTGTTCCGCAACGGCGGTGACTTCGGCGTCGAGGACCCGGAGTTCGGTGTCGACATCGGCTTCTACGTCTTCCAGTTGCCGTTCTGGCGCTTCGTGCTCGGCCTCGGCTTCACCGTCGTCGTGCTCGCCCTGCTCGGCGCGCTGGCCGTGCACTACATCTTCGGCGGCGTGCGGCTACAGGGCGTCGGGGACCGGATGACCAACGCCGCGCGGGCCCACCTGAGCACGCTCGTCGCGGTCTTCGTCCTGCTCAAGGCCGTCGCGTACGTGCTGGACCGGCGCTCCATGCTGCTGGAGTACAACGAGGGGGCGAAGCTCTACGGCGCCGGGTACGCCGACATCAACGCGCTGCTGCCGGCCAAGGAGATCCTCGCCTACATCTCGGTCGTGGTGGCCATCGCGATCATCGTGTTCTCCAACGCGGTGATGCGGAACCTGGTCTGGCCGGGCATCTCGCTGGCCCTGCTCGGCGTCTCCGCGGTCGCCATCGGCGGCATCTACCCCTGGGCGGTGCAGACCTTCGAGGTCAAGCCGAGCGCCAAGGACAAGGAGGCCCCGTACATCGAGCGCAGCATCGGGGCCACCCGGGCGGCGTTCGGGCTGGCCGACACGAAGACCTCGCCGTACGCGGCGAACAACCTCGTCCCGCCGGCGAGCCTGGGCACCGACACCTCCGTGGTGTCGAACGTGCGGCTGCTCGACCCGCAGCTCGTCTCCGAGACGTACACCCAGCTCCAGCAGGTCCGGGGCTTCTACGACTTCGGCCCCAAGCTGGACATCGACCGGTACGCCGTGGGCGGCAACACCTCCGACTACGTGGTCGGGGTCCGGGAGGTCAACTACAACGAGCTGACCGACCAGCAGAACACCTGGATCAACCGGCACACCGTCTACACCCACGGCTACGGCCTGGTCGCCGCGCCGGCCAACCAGGTGGTCTGCGGCGGGCAGCCGTACTTCGTCTCGGGCTTCCTCGGGGAGAAGACCCAGGAGGCGTGCTCCTCGCAGACCGAGCAGATCCCGGCCAGCCAGCCGCGCATCTACTACGGCGAGCGGATGGGCCCGGACGACTACGCGATCGTCGGGCAGGCGAACCCGGAGCGGAACGCGGAGTTCGACCGGCCGACCCAGACCGGCGGCGAACAGTACTACACCTACACCGGTGAGGGTGGCGTCGAGATCGGCTCGTTCACCCGCCGGCTGCTGTACGCGATCAAGCAGCAGGAGTCGAACTTCCTGCTCTCCGAGGCGGTCAACGAGAACTCGAAGCTGCTCTACGTGCGCAACCCCCGGGACCGGGTGGAGAAGGTCGCGCCGTTCCTCACCCTCGACGGCGACCCGTACCCGGCGGTGGTCGGTGGTCGGGTGCAGTGGATCGTCGACGGCTACACGACGGCCGCGACCTACCCGTACGCCGAGCGGGTCAACCTCCAGGCCGAGACGACCGACGAGCTGACCGGCCGGGGCACGTTCCAGCTCGCCCGGGAGAACGTCAACTACATCCGCAACTCGGTCAAGGCCACGGTCGACGCGTACGACGGCACGGTCCGGCTGTACGAGTTCGACCAGAGCGACCCGGTGCTGAAGGCGTGGAACAAGGCGTTCGGCGGCGACCTGGTGCTGCCCAACGACAAGATCCCGGCCGAGCTGCGGGAGCACTTCCGCTACCCGGCCGACCTGTTCAAGGTGCAGCGCAACCTGCTGACCAAGTTCCACGTCACCGCCCCGGGCGACTTCTACTCGGCGCAGGACTTCTGGCAGGTGCCGAACGTGCCGGACAACCCGGACGGCGGGCAGAAGCAGCCGCCGTACTACCTGTGGACCCAGTTCCCCGGCCAGGAGGCGCCGCGCTTCCAGCTCACCTCGGCGGTCACCCCGAACGGCCGGCAGAACCTCGCGGCGCTGATCTCCGGCTCGTACGTGGACGGCAAGCCGAAGCTGGAGGTGCTGGAGCTGCCGGACCAGACCCGGATCTCCGGCCCGGTACAGGTGCACCAGCAGATGACCAACAACGCCAACATCCGGCAGCAGCTCAACCTGCTCTCCTCCAACCAGGCGCAGGTGCAGTACGGAAACCTGCTGTCGCTGCCCTTCGGCAACGGGATGCTCTACGTCGAGCCGGTCTACGTGAAGAGCAACCAGCAGGACGCGTATCCGCTGTTGCAGAAGGTGCTGCTGTCGTACGGCGACGGCGGTTCGTACGTGGTGCTGGCCAACAACCTCACCGACGGCATCAAGCAGCTCGTCGAGCAGGGCAAGCAGGCCGCCCAGGGCACCACCCCACCGCCGTCCGGCGAGACGCCGCCCGGCGGGACCAACCCGCCGCCGCTGACCGGCGAGCTGGCCGAGGCGGCGGGCAAGGTGCAGGCGGCCATCGCCGAGGTCAAGGCCGCGCAGACGTCCGGCGACTTCGAGCGGTACGGCCGGGCGCTCAAGGCCCTGGACGACGCGATGACGGCCTTCCAGCAGGCGCAGCGGGCGGCCACGCCGGCCGCGCCGACGCCGGGCGCCTCGCCGAGCGGCAGTCCCGCCCCGTCGCCCTCGGCGTCGACGGGTGGCTGACCTGCGCGGGAGCCGCCGGGGTGGGGTCGTTTTGCGCGTGGCCCGGGCGGTGCGCTACGGTTAACGAGCCGACGCGGGGTGGAGCAGCTCGGTAGCTCGCTGGGCTCATAACCCAGAGGTCGCAGGTTCAAATCCTGTCCCCGCTACTCGTTGGAAAGGCCCCGGAGGAAACTCCGGGGCCTTTCGCGTTGCCTGCCCCGGGGGCGTTGTCTGCCCCCGGGGCGTTGGCTTCCCGCGATCCGCGATCCGCGGACTTCTCGACACGATGATCGACACCGGGTGCGGGATCTCGGGGTCTGCCAGTGCTCGGAGACCGCGACATGCCGCACGCCGGGTCGATGATTCGGCCGACTCGGGGGGCCGGCTGATCTCCGTCCCAGGGATGCGATAAGCTTTGAAAGCCGACGCGGGGTGGAGCAGCTCGGTAGCTCGCTGGGCTCATAACCCAGAGGTCGCAGGTTCAAATCCTGTCCCCGCTACGAGCCGGAAGGGCCCGGAGGAAACTCCGGGCCCTTCTGCATCTCCCGTCCCGCGTCCCGGCGGCGGCCCGCCCGGAGTGCGCCGGTGAATCCCGCCCGTCCCGGGTGCCGCTGTTGCGCCGCTCGGCGAGGATGGGGGCATGTCTTCGTGGAACAAGTGGTGGGGCCGGCTGAGCGCGGTCCTCGGTGCGGTCGTGTTGTCGGTCTTCGTCCCGGTCGCGGCCTGGGCGTCCACCGGTCCCGGCGACCTGGTGGTCGAGGCCGCCAAGCGGCGTTCCCGGGGCGGCGGCGTCGGCTTCCTGGGGCTGCTCTGCTGCCTGGTCGTCGTCGGCGGGATCGTCGTGCTGGTGCTACTGCTGATGCGCAACCGGCGAAACCGTCCGCCGCGCTGAGGGCGGCGGGTCGGGTCACTCGGCCAGCGCGGCGTTGGCCTGGGCGATGAACCGGAAGGTCGCCGGGCGGATGCCGGACCGGCCGGACAGGATCCCTTCGGCCGTGGCGACGAGCAGGGCCCGCACCCGGGCGTGCCCCTTCGGGGGCGGGCTGGGCGCGGGGCCGAGCCCGTCGGCGAGGGCGGCGGCGAGGGCGGCGGCGCGCTGCTGCCCGGCGTCGGTCACGCTCTCCTCGACGTACCGGCGGATGGCGAGGTTCGGATTGACCCCCCGCTCCTGGCCCAGTGCCAGGCCCGCCCCCATGTTCGTGGTGAGGAAGTTGATCACCTCGGCCACGACGTCGGGTCGCCGGGTGCCGCGGAACGCCGCCCAGTACATCGACGCCCGCGCCCACTGCGCGCCCGGCGGGCCGGGGAACGCGGCCAGCGCCAGCTCGTCGTTGGTGTAGCGCTGAAGCTCGGGGAACTGGTGGGCCCACGCGAACGAGGCGGCCGTGTGCCCGGTGACCACCAACTGCCGGTTCGTCTCGCCGTTGTCGGCCTGGTCGACCAGTGCGGCGCTCGGGGTGGCCTTGCGGGTCCGGGCGGCCTGCCACAGCTCGAACCAGTCGACCAGGTCGCTCGCGCCGAAGCCGAGCTGCCGGCCCTGGTACAGCTCGCCGCCCCGGGACCGCAGCCAGAGCCAGAGCGCCCGGTGGTCCCCGGACGGGTCCATCGTGCCGGCGACCCGGCCGTCGGCGGCCCGGGTGACCCGGGCCGCCCAGTCGACGTACTCCTGCCAGGACATCCCGGTGCGGGGCTCCGGGACGCCCAGCCGGCGTAGCAGGGCGCGGTTGTAGACCACGGCGGCGCTGGTCTGGGCCGCCGCCACGCCCATGGTGCGGCCGTCGACCTCGGCGTAGCGGACCAGGCCCGGGGGGAGCCCGCGCAGGTCGAGCCGGTGGTCGGCGGCGTACCCGCCGAGGTCGAGCAGGATGCCCCGCCGGGCGTACTCGGTGAGGACGGTGTCGTCGACCTGGATCAGGTCGGGCACGTTCCCGCCGGCCGCCTGGGTGGCCAGCCGGTCGTAGTAGCCGTCCAGGCCCTGCCAGGTGACCCGGAAGCTGACCCGGGGGTTGCGCGCGGAGTAGAGCCGCAGCGCCTTCTCGGTCAGCTCGGCCCGCTTCGTGCTGCCGTACCAGAAGACGGAGAGCTCGATCAGCCCGTCGTCGACGGGCGTCTCCTCCTCGCCGCCGCCGCACCCGGCCAGGCCGGGCACCGCGAGCGGCGCCCCGAGCAGTGCCCCCAGCAGTCGCCGGCGGCCCGGGTCGGCACCGGAGTGGGGGAGCGGGGGACGGGCGGTGGGCACGGGGACTCTCCTGGTCGTCCGGTGGGCGGTCGGACCATTTACACAGCCGGCGCGGGCGGGTGTCAACGGCCGTCCGGCCGGGGATCGGGCCGAGGCGACCGGGAGATCGGCCGGCCTCGCCGGCGGCCGTCGCCTGGCCCCTCCCGTCGCCTGGCCCCTCCCGTCCCCGGCCCCTCCCGTCGCCCGGCCCCTCCCGTCCCCGGCCCCTCCCGTCGTCCCGACCCGGGCCGGCCCGCAGGGGGGCCGGTGGGCCCTCCCGGGTGGCCGGCACCCAGGCGTCCCGGGGGGCCGTGGTGTACTAGGGCGCGTGGAACTTCTGCACTCGGGCAAGGTCCGGGACGTCTACGCCGATGGCGAGGACCTGATCCTGGTCGCCTCGGACCGGATCTCGATCTACGACGTGGTGCTGCCGACCCCCGTACCCGACAAGGGCCGGCTGCTGACGGCGCTGTCGCTGTGGTGGTTCGAGCAGCTCGCCGATCTGGTGCCGAACCACGTCGTCTCCGCCACCGACGTGCCGGCGGAGTTCGCCGGCCGGGCGATCCGCTGCCGGCGGTTGGAGATGGTCCCGGTCGAGTGCGTCGCCCGGGGGTACCTCACCGGCGGCGGCCTCGCCGAGTACGAGCGCACCGGCGCGGTCTCCGGCGTCGAGCTGCCCCGCGGGCTGGTCGAGGCGTCGATCCTGCCGGAGCCGATCTTCACCCCGTCGACGAAGGCGCCCAGGGGCGAGCACGACGAGCCGATCACCTACCAGCAGGTGGTGGACAAGGTCGGCGCGGAGACCGCCGAGCGGCTGCGGCAGATCACCATCGACGTCTACCGCCGTGGCGCGGAGCTCGCCGCCGAGCGGGGCATCCTGGTCGCCGACACCAAGATCGAGCTGGGCTGGGCGGCGGACGGCACCCTGGTCCTCGGCGACGAGGTGCTCACCTCCGACTCGTCCCGGTTCTGGCCGGCCGAGTCGTACCAGCCGGGCCGGGCGCAGTTCTCCTACGACAAGCAGTACGTCCGGGACTGGGCGACCGCCGCCGGCTGGGACAGGCAGCCGCCGGCCCCCGAGGTGCCCGCCGAGGTGATCGAGGCGACCCGGGCCCGCTACGTCGAGGTCTACGAGAAGCTCACCGGCAACACCTGGGCCTGACCGCGACCCGTAGTAACCGTGTCTCGCCGCCTGGCGCTCCTTCGTCGAGCTGGTCAAGGCCGCGTAATCCGGATTCCTTGATCCTTTGTCGTTCAACGAGACGACACGCCGGGCGATGTGTCGCTCAACGACAGACGATCTTGTTGCGAGGCGAGACCGGAGCTGACCGGGAAGCTGGTCAGCGAGCTGCGTGCCGGGGATGAGCCAGCCCGAGGCGTACCTGAAACGGGTGCTGGTCGACGAGAACCTGCGCTGGTGGCGGCGGCGCTCGTCGCGCAAGGTCCCGGTCGCCGCGCCCGACGACGGCCCGGCGGGCCCGGACGCTGTCGGTTCGCACGCTGCCGGGACGGCGCTGGGCAACGCTGGGCCGGCTGCCCCGCCGCCAGCGGGCGGTGCTGGCACTGCGGTACTTCGAGGATCTCTCCGACACACAGATCGCCGAGGTCCTCGGCTGCACCTCGGGCACCAAGCTGCACCATCCAGATGGGTCGACTCTCACCCGATCCCGCCACGGGCGTCAGCCACCCTGACTTAGTCGGGCAGCCCGCGTAGGGCACCCGCGAGGTCGGCGAGTCTTTCGTCGGCATGACGGCGTCGGTGTTTCACCCATTCCTTGCCTTCGGCGGCGACACCTTCGAGGACGTGCAGGGTGTGACTGAGCCCGGAGGCGTCCAGCGACAGTTCGGCGATCTTGGTTGCGTTCTCGTCGTGTTGGAGCGTCTCGTTGTCAGGTTCGCTTACCCGGGTGGAGATGGGTTCTCCGTTGAAGAGCGTCAGCTCGAAGGTCTGCTGTCGGGTGGCGATGCCGTCGATCCGGACGGCGGCGACCGCGTCGAAGCGGTAGTTGAGTCGTTGGGTGGTGCGGCTCGCGGCGGTCTCGAAGTCGAGATCGATGTTGACCTGCCGGACGCCGTCGTCGGTGAGCAGGAACAGCAGCAGGCGATACCGGGAGTACCGCCAAGGACCCTGCGGGTATCGCGCCTTTTTGCATGAGGGTGCTGGTGCCTCGATGAAGGCGTGTGCGATCACGTGGCTGGGGCGAAGCCGGTACTGTCGCATGGCTTGGTCGACCAGGACTTTGCGGTCGCTCTCCAGCCAGGCGGCCATCTCGGTGTCCGACGGCTTGTCGGACAGCTTATGGCACCACCGGTGGTATGCCGCCCAGCGGGCCGTGTCCTTGTCGTCCTTTTCCGCCTGGTCGTCGACGACCCTGCGTCGCTCGGCGACGATCCGGAACGACGAGCGCACTGCTGGCACCGCGGACGCTGCCGCGAGTAGGAGCCAACCTGTGCCGGACAAGGGGGCGCTGGCCATGACGGCAGGGACGACCCAGAGGCTCCCACCGGTGAGGAGAGCCAGTCCACCGACGTGGAGGACCTTCGTTCTGGCAGGGATTCGCAGTTGCTGGCGGTACGCCGTCAGCGTGTCCCGCTCCCATTGCCCTCGGACATGGCCCACCAGGTGTCGGACGAGCCAGGCGACTCGGTCGGCCTCAATCCGCTGTTCCCGGTAGAGCTCGACCACCTCGTCGCGGAGGTGCCGTTGGATCCCTGCTGTCTGGGCGAGCCAGTAGTTCCGGTCGGTTCCTTGGGGGATGTACCGGCCGAAGTAGCGGTCGAAGAGCCGGTCCACCTTGCGGGCGAAGCCTCCCGGCGGAGCTTCTCGTCGTCGCTGACGGGGTGGACGGATCTGTGCTTCCTTCGCGCGCAGCCGTGTCCCGCGGTAGTACCGGTCCGCCCCGCCGACGCAAAACGCGGCCAGTCCGACCAGGCCGGCGAGCAGACCGAGGAACGGGTCGAGCGTGCCGCGAGCCGCCACCGGCACGATCAACTGCACCACGGCGAGGGCGAACACGGCTGCGCCGGCGCCGGCGCGTAGCCAGTCGCGGAGCGGAATGGCAGCGGGCTGCACCGGCAGGGTCCGAGGCGGAGCGGGTGTGGGGTGAAAGAACTTCCAGACCCGGGTGAATCGGTCCTCCGCTGTGCGCTGCGAATCCGCCAGAGTGACGGACTGCCGCCACATCTCTTCTTGCATCGCGCCCTCGAGCAGCGCCTCGAGGTGGCCGTAGATCCCGTCGCGCTGACGCTGGTTCAGCGCGTCGATCTCCTTGACCACGAGATCTGTCTCGGCGGCGCTGACGGGGGCCAGGAGGCGGATGATCACCTTCAACCCCGCCGCCCACTCGTCATGGTCGTCGAGGTGGGGCAGGCTGGCGCAGATGGCGGTGAGGTGATCCAGTTCCTCGGGGACGAGTTGGCGCAGGGTGCGTCCGCTCAACAGGGCGATGAGCCGGTAGAACTGGACCTCGGTGGTGACATACCCACCGGCGACCGCCTTCTCGATCAGCTTGCGCGCCTGATCACGGACCCGCCCGTCGAGATAGTTCAACGCGAAGGCGAACTCCTCCTCCGGACTGGAGTCCGGTGGCAGCCGGTAGAAGTTGATGTCACCGTGAACTACCCCTGCCTGTACGTCAACGTGCGCATCTCCTTGGGCGACGTTGGCCGCGGTCGGGGTCGTCATGACATGTCCCGCACCACGGCGATGACCGCCGCAAGCCGCGCCGCCAGCTCCGCCACGTCGGCTACCAGACCCCGCAACCGCTTGAGCGCGACCATCAGGCCGCTCTTTTTCTCGGGCGTGCCCGCCGAGGCGCATTCCGTTGCCGCATCCAGTTCCGACTCGGCAGCGGCATAGGTTTCTTCGTCCAACTGTCCGTCGAGGTGGGCCTGCTTGAGGTGGGTTCGCAGGTCCGCGATGCTCGCTGCCAAGTCGATCGGCCGCTCGGTGCCAGCGCCGACGGTGACGTTGCCGTAGATCTGCCCGGCCTGCACCCCGACGTGGGCGTTCCCGGAGGCGATGTTGCGGTTGCTCATGTGCATCGTTGGGCTCCCGTCCCGGTCTGCAGAGCCTGGTTGGCCGGTCGGACCGTCGATGATCAGTTCTCGCACCAGTGCGGTGGCGAAGGCAGCCGCGTGACTTGCCGCCTTCGGTTGCCAGTTCTGTCCGTCGCTGGCTGCCTTGCTGCCGTCGGCGTGGTCGCTGATGCCACGAATGACCACCACGGGCAGGGCGCGGTTGAGGTGTCCCGCCTGGGCCACACCAGCCGCCTCCATCTCGATCGCCACGGCGTCGTTGTAGTGCTGGCGGATCCAGCGGGCCTGTTCGGAGATCCCCGAGTCCTGCACGACTTCCCCTGCGGCGATCGGCCCGAAATGGACAACAGGCGTTGAGCCCGCAGGTAGACCACGACGCCAGGCGGTGGACCTCGCGACGTGGTGGGCGATCTGGTCGGCCTCATGCGGGATCTCCCACGCCTTCGGCCGGGCCTTCAAACCGTCGTCCTCGCTGGTGCCGCCGTGGTAGGCGTAGATCTTGCTGGCGACGACGACGTCGCCGAGCTGAATGTTGGGCCACAGACCACCAGCGACTCCGACGAACAGCACGGCAGCCGGGGAGAACTCAGCCATCGCCCGCTCCGCGAGCACTGCGGCCGGATGATTGCCCTTGCCGACTAGCCCCAGCGCTACCCGGCAGTCGCTCTGGTCGATCCTGCCGACCTCGAAACGGGTGCCGGCCGGGTGCCGGCGCACCCGCAGGTCGATCAACTGATCGCGGACCGCTTCGTACTCGAGGTTCAGCGCCGTAAGGATCACGACGAGGCCGCTGTTCGTGCTCACGCTGTCTCCTTACCTGCCTGGCCGTGAGGTCGGGCCATCGGAGGGTGCAGGGTCGTGCGGGGGCCGGATCGAAACAGTCGAGCGGGACGTCCACCGTCCGTCTTGCGAGCCGGGCCGGCGGGAACGATGAAGCCATCCACGCTCTGCACTTTCCGGTAGAAGTTCCGTGCATCGAGCGGCACACCCCACACCGCTTCGTAGACGTCCTGAAGCTCGGAGATGGTGAAGGTCGGGCCGCAGAAGGCGGTGGCGAGCGCCGACCGTTCCAGCTTCTCCCGCGCCCGGTCGACGCCATCGGTCAAGATTCGTTCATGGTCGAAAGCCAGATGCGCGTCACCGGACAGCGCCTGCGCCACGGGCGTCCAAGACGCCCTTGACGCGTCGGTGCCGGCAACCGGCTCAGGCAGCCGAGGGGCAATGGCCAAGTAAGCCGCAGAGACCACCCGCCCCCTCGGGTCACGATCCGGCGCACCGTAGATGCCGAGTTGCTCGAGGTGCAACTGATCCGGTCCCAAGCCAGCCTCCTCGGCAAGCTCTCGATGGGCTGCCGTCAAGAGGTCTTCCTTCTCGTGATTGAGGAAACCGCCAGGCAAGGCCAAGGCGCCGTGATAGGGCTCGATGCCGCGCTCGATCAGCAGTACATGAAGGCGGGATTCCCGCAGCGTGAGGATGACGAGGTCAACCGCAAGGAGAACGGTCGGTGCCACCCATCGATCGTCGGACATGGATCAACCATATGCTTACTGTCACTCTGACAGGAAGCCCGACATCTGTCGGATTCCAGCACTCCACTCACGCGTGAGCCAAGTGGCTTCTTACGCCGCTGGAGTGCTCGCCGCCGCCGGGGGGACCACGTCGGTGCTGACCGACCGGCCATCCGTCGTCGACGGGACCGCCGACTGGCGCTGGGAGAGTTCCCTCGGCGTGGAGATCCGGGTGCTGGCGGGCTGGACGGTGAACAACTTCGGTTGCCCGATGACCGGCGAGCCCAGCGTGGTCCGGGGGCTGCGCATGCAGCGCCGTTGCAAGACCATCGAGCCCGTCGACAAGGAGGTCGCCGTCATCGGCGAGCGGCCGGACGATCAGCCCGGCGACGGGCTGGCGGGGCGCGAGGTCACCGCCAGCGGGGTGCGGGCCGTCCGCGCCGAGGGGCGGCTGCCCGACGGCCGGTACGCCCGCTGCCCGGCTCACCGGCGCGGATGCCGCCGCGCTCAACGCTGTCCGTCCCGGCGGCAACCCGGACGCCTCTGCCATTTCCTGTCGGCGGCCGGACCCGGCCGGCTACAGCGTCCTGCTGCTGGTGCGCCACGGGGGCGAGGAGACCCGGGTGCGGGTCAACTGGAACGGGTGCACGGGGCTCGGGCTGGACAACGGCGCGACCCGGGTCCAGTTGACCATGTGGTTGCTGGCCACCGTCATGCGACCGCTGCACACCGGCTACGTGCTGCAGCAAAAGCTTCCCGACTAGCCCACCGGTTCTTCTTGATCGTCTGTCGATCAACGAGACGACACGCCGGGTGACGCGCCGCCCAGCGACAGACGATCTTGAGGGCGGTCAGTCTTCCCAGTCGAGGGTGCGCTGGACGGCCTTGCGCCACTGGCGCAGCTCCCGCTCGCGGTGCTCGGCGTCCATCGTGGAGGTCCACTGGGCGTCGGAGCTCCACTGGGCGCGCAGGGTGGCCAGGTCCGGCCAGAAGCCGACGGCGAGCCCGGCCGCGTACGCGGCGCCGAGGCAGGTGGTCTCGGTGATCCGGGAGCGGACCACCGGCACGTCCAGCACGTCGGCGAGGAACTGCATCAGCAGGCCGTTGGCCGTCATCCCGCCGTCCACCCGCAGCCGGCGCAGCGCCACGTCCGAGTCGGCGTTCATCGCGTCGACCACCTCGCGGGTCTGCCAGGCGGACGCCTCCAGCGCGGCCCGGGCCAGGTGCCCCTTGGTGACGTAACCGGTCAGCCCGGCGACCACCCCGCGCGCGTCGCTGCGCCAGTGCGGGGCGAACAGCCCGGAGAACGCCGGTACCACGTAGCAGCCGCCGTTGTCGTCGACCGTGCGGGCCAGATCCTCCACCTCCGCGGCGGTGGAGATCAGGCCGAGGTTGTCCCGCAGCCACTGCACCAGCGAGCCGGTGACCGCGATCGCCCCCTCCAGGGCGTACGCGGCCGGCTGGCCGTGGATGCGGTAGGCGACCGTGGTCAGCAGGCCGTGCGTCGAGGTGACCGCGCTCGCGCCGGTGTTCAGCAGCAGGAAGCTGCCGGTGCCGTACGTGCACTTCGCCTCGCCCGGCTGGAAGCAGGTCTGCCCGAACAGGGCGGCCTGCTGGTCGCCGAGGGCGCTGGCCACCGGCACCCCGGCGAGCAGCCCGTCGGCGGTGCCGTACACCTCGGCCGACGAGCGGATCTCCGGCAGCATCGCGGCCGGCACACCGAGCGCGTCGAGCAACTCCGGGTCCCAGTCGAGGGTCTCCAGGTCCATCAGCATGGTCCGGCTCGCGTTGGTCACGTCGGTGACGTGCCGGCCGGTCAGCTTCCAGATCAGCCAGCTCTCCATCGTGCCGAACAGCACCTCGCCCCGCTCGGCGCGCTCGCGCAGCCCGTCGACGTGGTCGAGCAGCCAGCGCAGCTTCGGCCCGGCGAAGTAGGTGGCCAGGGTGAGCCCCGTGCGGGCGCGCAGCCGCTGCTCGCCGTACGCCTCGGCCAGCGCGCGTAGCTGCGGACCGGTGCGGGTGTCCTGCCAGACGACGGCGTTCGCGACCGGGCGGCCGGTGGCCCGGTCCCAGACCACGGTGGTCTCCCGCTGGTTGGTGATGCCGACCGCGGCCAGCCCCTCCGGGCCGGCGCCGGCGGCGTCCAGCGCCTCCCGCACCACGAGCTGGACGTTGTCCCAGATCTCCTCGGCGTCGTGCTCGACCCAGCCGGGCCGGGGGAAGATCTGCCGGTGCTCGCGCTGGGCCACGGCGACGATCTCCCCGGCCCGGTCGAACACGATGCACCGCGACGAGGTGGTGCCCTGGTCGATGGCGGCGACGTACGCTCCGGTCACGGCAGCACCGTACCCGGCCGGCCGCGCGTCCGCCGGCCACCGCCGGCCGTACGATCGGTCAACGTGCGCGACATCGCCGTTTTCAGTGGAACCGCCCATCCCGACCTCGCCGCCGAGATCTGTGCCCACCTCGGGGTGCCGCTGCACCCCGTGCGGGTGTCCCGGTTCGCCAACGACTGCCTGGAGGTGCAGTTGCAGGCGAACTGCCGGGAGCGGGACGTCTTCCTGATCCAGCCGCTGGTGCCGCCGACCCAGGAGCACCTGGTCGAGCTGCTACTCATGATCGACGCGGCCCGGGGCGCGTCGGCCGGCCGGATCACGGTGGTGCTGCCGCACTACGCGTACGCCCGGTCGGACAAGAAGGACGCGCCGCGCATCTCGATCGGCGGCCGGCTGGTCGCCGACCTGCTGACCTCGGCCGGCGCGGACCGGGTGCTGGCGCTGACCCTGCACTCGCCGCAGGTGCACGGGTTCTTCAGCGTCCCGGTGGACCATCTGCACGCGCTGCGGGAGCTGGCCGGCCACTTCCGGCGGTACGACCTGAGCAACGCCGTGGTGGTCTCGCCCGACCTGGGCAACGCCAAGGAGGCCGCCGCCTTCGCCCGGATGCTCGGCACCCCGGTCGCGGCCGGCGCGAAGCAGCGGTTCAGCGATGACCTGGTCAAGATCAGTACGGTGATCGGTGAGGTGGCCGACCGGGACGTGATCGTGCTCGACGACGAGATCGCCAAGGGCAGCACGGTGATCGAGCTGATGGCCCACCTGCGCGAGCTGAAGGTCCGCTCGATCCGGCTGGCCTGCACCCACGGCTTGTTCTCCAGCGGGGCGCTGGAGCGGCTCTGCGAGCAGGACGGGGTGTTGGAGATCGTCTGTACCAACACGGTGCCGATCCCGGCGGAGAAGCGGGTGCCGAAGCTGGAGGTGCTCTCCGTCGCGCCGGCGCTGGCCGAGGCGATGCGCCGGATCCACAACGGGGAGTCGGTCAGCGCCCTGTTCGGCTGAGCCCGGCCGGCGGCGCCCCCGGCCGGGCCGGGACCGCGACGGCGATCATTCCACGGCGCGCTCGCGGACGCCGATGGCGGCGGTGATCCGGACCGTGGTGCCGGCCGCGCCGGTCTCCACCTCCATGGCGTCGCTCAGCTCGCGGGCCAGCCAGAGGCCCCAGCCGCCGGCGGTGTCGGGGGCGGGGCGGTCGCGGTCGTCGAGCCGCCGGGCACTGATCCCCCGGCCGTTGTCGGCGACCTCGCAGACCAGCCGCCCGGGTTGCTGCCACAGCCGCAGCCAGCCCCGCCCGCCGCCGTGCCGGACCGCGTTGGTGATCAGCTCGTTGATCGCCAGCACGAAGTCGTCGAGGCGCTGCCCGTCCAGGCCCGACGCGTGCGCGCAGGAGGCGACCGAGTGGCGCAACTCGGTCACCTGTGCCTGGTCGAAGGCCTCGGCGATCAGGAGGGAAGTGTCGATGGGCACAACCGTACGCGGTGCGGGCAGTTCTGCGTTCGTCATGGCCCCGTCCGGGGTGGGTCGTGGACCGGATTTGCGGCTTTTCCACCGTACGCCAGGATTGGGGGTCGCGCATCCGGCACCCCTGCCGGCCCCGTACCGGGCTGTGGCATCGTGACGGACGTGCCGTCGCCGCCCGGTGGATTCGAGGTCCCGCTCTGGCGGGCCGTCGCGGTGTTCCGGTTCGCCGCCCTGGCGTACGTCGGCCTGCTGGTCCTGCGCGACGCCGACCGGTACGCCCACCCGGTGCTGGCCGGGGTGGTCCTGCTCGCGATGCTCGGCTGGACGGTGACCACCGCGTTCGGCTACGCCCGTCCGGCCTGGCGGGGCTGGCCGCTGCTGGTGGCCGACCTCGCGGTCGTGCTCGGGGTCCTGCTGGTCAGTCCGTGGGTGGAGGGGCGGGCGGCGCTCTCCACCGGCGCCCCCAGCCTCGCGGTGGTCTGGCTGGCCGGGCCGGTGCTCGCCTGGGCGGTCTCCGGCGGCCGGCGTCGGGGCACGGTGGCCGCGCTGCTGGTCGGCGGGGTTGACCTGGCGACCCGGGACCGGATCGGCCAGTCCACCCTCACCGGGGCGATCCTGCTGCTGCTGGCCGGCGCGGTGGTCGGGCACGTCGCCCGGCTCGCGGTGACCGCCGAGCAACGGCTGCACCGGGCGGTCGAGCTGGAGGCGGCGACCCGGGAACGGGAACGGCTCGCCCGGGACATCCACGACTCGGTGCTCCAGGTCCTGGCGTTGGTGCAGCGGCGCGGCGCGCACCTCGACGGGGAGGCCGGCGAGCTGGCCCGGCTGGCCGGGGAGCAGGAGGCCGCCCTGCGCGCCCTCATCGGGCGGGCGGGCGCCGTCGCGCCGGCCGGGGACGGAAACCCCCGCGACCTGCGGGCCATGCTCGACCGGTATGCCTCGGCGGCGGTCGCGGTCTCCGCGCCGGCCACCCCGGTTCCGCTGCCCGGGTGGGTGGCCGCCGAGCTGGCGGCCGCCGTGGGCGCGGCCCTGGACAACGTGACCCGGCACGCCGGCGGTCGGGCCTGGGTGCTGATCGAGGACGAGGGGGAGACGGTGACCGTCTCGGTACGCGACGAGGGGCCGGGGATCCCGGCGGGGCGGCTGGCCGAGGCCGCGGCGCAGGGGCGGCTGGGAGTGGCGCAGTCCATCCGGGGCCGGGTCGCCGACCTGGGCGGCGAGGTGCGGATCGTCTCCACCACCGGCGCGGGGACCGAGATCGAGCTGAGCGTGCCGAGGAGTGGGCGATGAGCACCGGCGTCCGGGTGATGGTGGTCGACGACCACCCGATGTGGCGTGAGGGGGTGGCCCGCGACCTCACCGAGGCCGGGCACCTGGTGGTCGCGACCAGCGGGGAGGGGCGGCAGGCCGTCCGGGTGGCCGCCGCGGCGCGCCCCGACGTGGTCGTGCTCGACCTGCAACTGCCGGACGTCTCCGGGGTCGAGGTGATCCGCGGCCTGCGCGCCGCGCTGCCCGAGGTACGGGTGCTGATGCTGTCGGCCAGCGGCGAGCCGCAGAGCGTGCTGGACGCGGTGAAGGCCGGCGCCACCGGCTACCTGGTCAAGTCGGCCGCCCCGGCCGAGTTCCTGGACGCGGTGCGCCGCACGGCGGCCGGCGAACCGGTCTTCACGCCGAGCCTGGCGGGGCTGGTGCTGGGGGAGTACCGGCGGCTGGCGGCCGGCCCGGCGACCCGGGACGACACGGCGCCCCGGCTCACCGACCGGGAGACCGAGGTGCTGCGCCTGGTCGCCAAGGGGATGTCGTACAAGCAGATCGCCGAGCGGCTCGGGCTCTCCCACCGGACGGTGCAGAACCACGTGCAGAACACGCTGGGCAAGCTCCAACTCCACAACCGGGTCGAGCTGACCCGGTACGCCATAGAGCGGGGGCTGGACGACTGACGGTCGGGACGCGCTGCTCCGCTCAGTGCGATTCGGGCGGGCGGGTCTCGTGGATCGCCAGCTCCTCGGCGCTCGCCCCGCCCCCGGCCGACCCGGCGTCGTACGCGACGTTGTCGGTCTCCAGGTCGCTGTGCGCCCCCTCGTCCGGTTCCACCAGCCGCCCGACTTCGGCGTCGGCGACGCTGCCGAGCTGGCCGTGGTCGTACAGGGAGACCGGGGAGTGCGGGTCGGAGGTCGGACCCGGGTCGATCACGTCGGCGTCGAGTTGCGCCTGGGCCGCCTGCTCCTCGCTGTCGGCCTCGGCGGCGATGTCCGGGTCGACCGGGCCGGCCAGCGGGTCGTCGGCGGGGCGCTCGTAGCTCTCCCGATGGAGCTTGTAGTCCAGCGACTCGCCGTCGAGCTGCTCCTCGGCGGTGGTGCCGTACCGGTCCACCGCCACCGGCGTGCGGTCCCCGGGTAGCTGGGCCGGCTCCGGGCCGTCCGCCTCACGACCGGTCTCGACGTCGTCGTTGGCCGTCGAGTCGTCGTCGGCGGTGTCGGGCAGGCCCTCGGCCTCGGGATCGGAAACGGGGGTCGGGTACTCGTCGTCACGCATGGCTGATCACTACCCGCTGCCCACCGCCCGTAACCGACCCCCGCACTCGTCTCCCACCTGTCTCCCCACCCGACCCACCTCCGCCCTCGTCGATCATGGAGTCGTGGTGCCCGGCGAAAGCCGTGAAGCGGCATGAAACGGCCACCACAAGTCCATGATCGACGGGGCGGGGCGGGGCGGGGTGGCACGGGGTGGGGCGGGGTGGGTGGGTCAGTGGGGGAGGGGGGTGGGGGGCAGGACGGCCCAGACGAGCTTGCCGTCGGGTAGGAGGGTGCTGCCCCAGCGCCGGGCCACGGTGTCGATCAGCAGCAGGCCCCGGCCGCCCGCCGTGTCCACCGGGGCGAATCCGCGGTACGCCGGCTGCCGCCGGGAGTGGTCGCGTACGCCGATGTGCAGCGTGCCGCCGCGGGGCGCCAGCCGGACGGTCATCCCGGTGTGGGCGTGCGCGACCACGTTGTTGACCATCTCGGTCGCCGCGATGCAACCCGCCTCGGCCAGCGCACCGATCCCCCACCGGGCGCAGCCGTCGGTGACCAGCATCCGGACCTGCCGCGCGGCGCCGACGACCGGGGCCAGCTCCATGGTGGTCGCCGCGGCCATCGGGGCCCGGGCCAGCGCCGCCGTCGCCTCGTCGAGGGTCCGGTACACCGCCAGCCCGTCGCCGGCCGCCGCCCCGGTGGGGTCGAGGACCAGCACGTCCGCCGCCGGCCAGTCGGCGACCTCGCGGCGCACCTCGGCGAAGACCCGTCGGGCGGCGGGATCGATCATCCGCAGCCGGGACAGGTCGACCACCACCGGGCCGGGCCGGTCGCAGAGCCGCAGGAGCAGCGCGTCGCGTACGGCGTCGGAGGCGGCTGAATCGAGCACGCCGGACAACCGGAACAAGCCGGACGAATCGTCCGTCTCCACCAGGCAGCGCAGGTCGGTCGGCATGACCGTCCCATTCTGCACGCCGGTGGTGTCGCCCGCATCCGGCCGATCAGGGCGATTCATCAGCGGTCCATCCGGGTCCGGCGGTGCATCGCCGCCATCGTGCCGACCGCGGTGCCGGCGGCGAGCCCGACCGCGGCGGTCATCCGGACGAGCTGTCGCCGCCGGCCGTGCCACCCGCCGTCCCGCTCGGCCGCCGCGTCGGCGACGAAGACGCTGCCGGCGCTGTCCAGCCGGCCGGCGGGCCCGAACTGGGTGCGGTGGGCGTACCAGCCGAGGGCCCGCTCGGCCAGCGCCGGGGCGAGCCGCCACTGCGCGCCGATCAGCCGGGCGGCGCCCCCGGCGTACGCCTCCCGGCGGGGCCGGCGCAGCATCCGCACGATGGTCTCGGCCACCACCTCCGGCGAGTACACCGGTGGCGGCGGCACCAGTTCCCGGCCGGTGTGGTTGGCGGCGTGCCGGAAGAACGGGGTGTCGGTGGAGGCCGGCAGCACCGTGCAGACCGAGATGTTCCCCCGACCGGTGACCCGCAGCTCCTGCCGGACCGTGTCGGCCAGCCCCCGGATCCCGTTCTTGGTGGCGTTGTACGCCGACTGGTAGGGCATCGCCACCTCGGCCAGCACGGAGGCGTTGTTGACCAGTACCCCGCCGCCGGCCGCGTCGAGGTACGGCAGGGCCGCCTTCATTCCGTACGCGGCACCGAGCAGGTTCACCTCCAGCACCCGGCGGAACTCCCCGACGGGGATCTCGTCGAAGAGTCCCACCGCGCTGACCGCCGCGTTGTTGACCCAGGCGTCGAGGTGGCCGAACTCCTCCGCCGCGCGCGCCGCGAGGCGTTCGACGGCCACCGGGTCCGTGACGTCCGTGGGTACGGCCAGCGCCCGGCCGCCCAGCTCCCGGCAGTGGGACGCCACCCGCTCCAGCGCCTGCTCGCTGCGGGCCGCCAGCACCACGGCCGCGCCGCGGCGGGCCAGCGCGTACGCGGTCGCCGTGCCGATGCCGCTGGAGGCGCCGGTGAGCACGATGCTCGCGTCGTCGAGGCTGCGGGAGAGAGGCATTCCTCGCCCGTACCCTCGACGCGCCCGCTCATGCCGCCGGCCCAGGTCGGATAGCCGTCCGGTCGTACGTTTCCGACTTGCCAGGTTTCGCTGCCCGGAGTCGCGGTTAATGGGACCCTCTGACCGGGAGGACCACCAGCTCAGCAAACGCGTGGAGGTGACCCATGCGCGTCGGCCTAGTGTGCGCGCACTCCGGCCCGTCGCGGTCCGCCGACGGTCCGGTGGTCGGCACGCGCGACCACATCGCGCGGGTCGCCGCCGAACTGGCCGGTCGCGGCCACGACGTGCATGTGTACGAGCGCCGCGACGATCCGGCGCTGCCGGCGACGCTGGAGCGCGACGGCTACCGGGTGGAGCGGGCCACGGTCGGCCCGGCCGCCCCGACGCCCACCGCCGAGTTGGTCCCGCACGTGGCCGAGTTCGGCCGCTGGCTGGCCGACCGGTGGTCCGGCGGGTGGACCCCGGACGTGGTGCACGGGCACTACTGGGTCGGCGGGCTGGCCGCCGCGCAGGCCGTACGGGAGACCGACATCCCGGTCGTGCAGACCTTCCACTCCCTCGGCGTGGAGCAGCTTCGCCACCTCGGCCCCCGCTACGACGGGCCGGGCACCCGGATCCCGCTGGAGCGGGCCCTGACCCGGGCGGTGGACATCGCGGTCGCCCAGTGCAACGACGAGGTCGACGAGCTGACCCGGATGGGGCTGCAACGCACGTCCGTGGCGATGGTGCCCGCCGGGGTGGACACCGAGCAGTTCCACCCCGACGGGGAGGCGGCCCCGCGCGACCAGCGCCCCCGGATCCTCTCCGTCGGCGGACTGTCGCCCGGGCACGGGCAGGAGGACCTGGTCCGTGCGATGCGGCTGGTCGGCGACGCCGAACTGGTGATCGCCGGTGGGCCGCCGGTCGACCAGCTCACGCACCACGCCGAGGCCCGCCGCCTGCGCGAGTTGGCCGAGCGCACCGGCATGGCCGACCAGGTGAAGCTCGTCGGCGCGGTGCCGCACGACCAGATGGCCACCTGGTACCGCTCGGCCGACGTGGTGGCCTGCACCCCGCACTACTCCTCGGCCGGCCGGGTGTCGCTGGAGGCGATGGCCTGCGGCGTGCCGGTCGTCGGGTACGCCATGGGCGGCATCGCCGACGCCGTGGTCGACGAGGTCACCGGGAAGCTGGTGCCCCCCGGCGACGTCCGGGCCCTGGGGGTGACCCTGCGCCGGCTGCTCGCCGACAACGCCGGCCGGTTCGCCTACGGGCACGCCGCGGTGGACCGGGTGCGGTGCAGCTACACCTGGGACCGGACGGCCGGCGCGCTGGAGCGGCTCTACGAGCGGGTGGTCGGCCGGCGCCGGCCGGTCGAAGCGGCGTAGCGGTCGCCGGCCGCCCGCCGGGCCGGGGCTCGGGCGGGCAGCAAACCCCGGTCGTGTTCCCGGGCCACCTCGTGGTGGTGCTGCGGCTCGGCGTACCTGGTCAGGCCGATCACCGCGGCCAGCGTGGTCAGGAAACCGAGCGCGGCCAGCCACTCCCGGCCGGGCCAGATCTTGTCGTTGAGCAGCAGCAGCCCCACGATCGCGGCGGGCACCGCCCCGGCCGCGTCCATCGCGGCGACCGCCGCCGTGGTCGAGCCGCGCTGCATGGCCAGGCCGAGCAGGAGCTGGCCGACCACCGAGTGGGCCACCAGCAGGTAGAGCAGCGGGTCCCGGACGAACCCCTCCACGGTGGTGGCGGAGGCGAGTGGGCGGGCCGCCACCGCGGCGGCGGAGAAGGCCAGTCCGGCGAGCGAGCCGAGCGCCACCGAGCCGGGCGCGCCGTGCAGGCGTACCGCGAAGACGCCGACCACGGCGATCACCGCCAGCGCCACGGCGAGCGCGACCAGGCCGGCGGTACCGAGCTGCCGGGACGGTGCCGGCTGCGCGGACAGCACCAGGCCGGTGATCCCGGCGAAGAGCAGCGCCAGCAGCCCGATCTCCGCCCTCGGCAGCCGCCACTTGAGCACCAGCACGCCGAGGATGGCGGTCACCCCCAGCCCGGCCGCCACGCTGGCCTGGACCAGGAACAGGGGCAGGTCCCGGCGGGCCAGGAAGGCCAGCACGAAGCCGGCGACCTGGCAGCCCAGCCCGACCAGGTACGTGCGGTGACCGGCCAGCCGCAGCAGCAGCCCGGGGTCGAAGGTGTGGTGCAGGGTGGTCCGCGCCGCGGCGACGGACTGGAGGAGGTTGGCGATGCCGTACGCGACGATCATCGCCGCCAGGAAGCACCAACCGGAGGACACCACCTGGCGAGGATAGAGGCTGGCGGCGTTCAGCGCGCGGCCGGCCGACCCAGCCTGCCCAGGACGTCGGCGTGCAGCCGGCCGTTGCTGGCCACCGCGCTGTGCTCCCCGGCCGCGTCGCCGCCGGGGGCGGGCCGGCCGGCCAGGTCGGTGAGCGTCCCACCCGCCTCGGTGACGATCGGCACCAGCGCGGCCACGTCCCACAGGGACAGCTCCGGCTCGACCATCACGTCCAGCGCCCCCTCGGCCAGCAGCATGTAGCCGTAGAAGTCGCCGTACGCCCGGCTGCGCCAGGTGTCCCGCATGAGCTGGAGCACCGGCTCCAGCAGGCCGGCGTCCTCCCAGCCGGACAGGGACGAGTAGCAGAAGCTGGCGTCGGCGAGCCGGCTCACCCCGGAGACCCGGATCGGGGCGCCGTGGGCGGCGTCCGGGCCCGCGTACGCGCCCTCGCCGAGGGCGGCCCACCAGCGCCGGCCCAGCGCCGGCGCGGAGACCAGCCCGAGCACCGGGCGGTCCCCCTCCAGCAGGGCGATCAGGGTCGCCCAGACCGGTACCCCCCGGACGAAGTTCTTGGTGCCGTCGATCGGGTCGACCACCCAGCGCCGCCCGCCCGGCCCGGCGGCGGGCTGCTCGCCGTACTCCTCGCCGAGCAGGCCGTCGCCGGGGCGCCGCTCGGTCAGCAGCGCGCGGATCTTCCGCTCGACGGCGGTGTCGGCGTCGGAGACCGGGGTCAGGTCCGGCTTCGCCTCGACGCGCAGGTCGAGGGCGCGGAACCGGGCCGTGGAGATTTCGTCCGCCCGGTCGGCGAGCAGGTGGGCGAGGGCGAGGTCGTCGGCGTACCCGGTCATGCCGGAGACGGTAGCGGCGGCCGGGTCGGGCCCGGTCGGGCGGGTCGCGCCCGGCTGGCGGATCACGACCCGGCGAGCGGGTCGCCGGGGTTGCGCTGGTCGGGCTCGCGCGCGTCGCCCTCCCCGGACCGGGAGGCCAGCAGCCGGCGGTACGAGGCCAGCCGGCGGGCGTCGGCCTTGCCGGCGGCCACCCAGGCGTCCAGCGCGCAGCCGGCCTCGTCGGCGGTGTGCGGGCAGTTCACCGGGCAGTCGACCGTCCCCTCGACCAGGTCGGGGAAGCCGTGCAGCAGGCTGTCCGCCGAGACGTGCGCCAGCCCGAAGCTGCGCACCCCCGGGGTGTCGACGATCCAGCCCGTGGCGGCGCCAGACGCGCCGGACTGGAGTGCGCCCGGGCGGGGCGGCAGCCGCAGGGCCACCGCGCTGGTCGAGGTGTGCCGGCCCCGGCCGATCGCGCTGACCACGCCCACCGCCCGGTCGGCGTCCGGGACGAGGCGGTTGACCAGCGTCGACTTGCCCACCCCGGAGTGCCCCACCAGCACCGACACCCGCCCGGCGAGCAGGTCGCGCAGCGCGTCGAGGTCGGAGTCGGGTCGGACCAGCACGTACGGCAGCTCCAGCTCGGCGTAGTACCCGAGCACCTGCTCGGGGCCGGCCAGGTCGGCCTTGGTCAGGCAGAGCAGCGGCTCGATGTCCGCGTCGTACGCGGCCACCAGGCAGCGGTCGATGAACCCGGTTCGCGGCGGCGGGTCGGCCAGCGCGCTGACGATCACGAGCTGGTCGGCGTTGGCCACCACGACCCGCTCCAGCCGCCCCTCGGCGGTGTTCTCGTCGTCGTCGGCGGTGCGCCTCAGCACCGAGCTGCGCTCGGCGATCCGGACGATCCGGGCCAGCGCCCCGGCCGCCCCGGAGGTGTCGCCGACCAGGCCCACCCGGTCGCCCACCACCACCGACTTGCGGCCCAGCTCCCGGGCCCGCATGGCGGTCACCAGCGGGGCGTCCGGGCCGGCGTCGGGCAGGACGCAGGTGTAGCGGCCCCGGTCGACGGCGATGACGAGGCCGTCGACCGCGTCCTCGTGCCGGGGTCGGGTCCGGGTGCGTGGGCGCGAGGACTTCCCGGGCCGGACCCGCACGTCGTCCTCGTCGTACTCCCGCCGTTTGGTCGCCAGGACGTCCCCCCGCCGTGTCAGCTCTTTCCGGTCACCATCGCCGACCATAGTGCCGGAAACTCCGGCATGGTCTTCGAGGTGCACGACACGTCGTCAAGTTCGACGCCGGGGACGGCGAGCCCGGTCACCGCGGCGGCGTGCGCCATCCGGTGGTCGTGGTACGTGCGGAACGTCCCGCCGCGCAGCGGTCGGGGGCGGATCTCCAGCCCGTCGGCGGACTCGGTGAGGTCCGCGCCGAGTCCGGCGAACTCGCGGGCGAGCGCGGCGATCCGGTCGGTCTCGTGCCCCCGGATGTGCGCGACGCCGGTGAACCGCGACGGCGAGTCGGCGAGCATGGCGAGCGCGGTCAGCGCCGGGGTCAGCTCGCTGACGTCGGAGAGGTCGGCGTCGATCCCGTGCACCGTGCCGGTGCCGCGCACGGTCAGGCCGGTGGTGGTGAGGGTCACCTCGCCGCCCATCCGGGACAGCAGGGCGCGGAGCTGCTCGACCGGCTGGGCGCTGCTGCGCGGCCAGCCCCGCAGCGTCACCTCGCCCCCGGTGACCAGCGCGGCGGCGAAGAACGGCACCGCGCCGGAGAGGTCCGGCTCGATCTCCCAGCCCCGCCCGCTCAGCGGACCCGGCTCGACGACCCAGACGTCCGGGACGCTGTCGTCGACGGCCGCCCCGGCGGCCCGCAGCATCTGCACGGTCATCCGCAGGTGCGGCGCGGACGGGACCGGCGGGCCGACGTGCCGGACCACCACGCCCCGGTCGAAGCGGGGCGCGGCCAGCAGCAGGCCGGAGACGAGCTGGCTGGAGGCGGAGGCGTCGATCACCACCTCGCCGCCGGCCACCCGGCCGGCGCCGAACACGGTCAGCGGCAGGCTGCCGGTGGTCGGGGTCTCGACCCGCACCCCGAGGGTGCGCAGCGCCCCGATCAGCGGGCCGAGCGGCCGGGTGCGGGCCTGCGGGTCGCCGTCGAAGGTGACCCGCCCGTCGGCGAGGCCGGCGACCGGCGGCACGAACCGCATGATGGTGCCGGCCAGGCCGACGTCGACGTGTGCCGGGCCGGCCAGCGGGTGCGGCCGGACCAGCCACCGGTCGTCGTCCGCGATCGACATGTGCGCGCCGAGTGCCCGCAGCCCGCCGGCCATCAGCTCGGTGTCCCTGGCCCGCAGTGGCCCGGCCAGCGTGGAGGGACCGCTGGCCAGCGCGCTGAGCACCAGCGCGCGGGCGGTCATCGACTTGGAGCCGGGCAGCCGCAGCGTGGCCACCACCGGATCGGACGCGGTCGGAGCGGTCCACGGCCGTAACGGCCGGGTCGCGGTCGGAATCCCCACGGTGACATTCTGCCGTGTCCCGCCCCGGCTCGGCGGGCCGGCGGGTCCGCTCCCGGTTGGCGGGACAGCCGAACGCGGCGCGGGACGTTAGCGTGTGCCCCATGTGCGGGAGGTACGCGACGACCCGGGGCGCGGGTGAGCTGAGCGGGCTGTTCGAGTCGTACGACGAGACCGACGGCCGCGTCCGGTCGAGCCACAACGTGGCGCCTACCTCCGCCGTGCCGCTGGTCCGGCTCTCCGCCGAGGGGCACCGGGTCCTGTCCGCCGGCCGCTGGGGGTTCCTGCCGCCGTGGTCGCGCTCGCCGGGCGACGGGGCCCGGATGATCAACGCGCGGGCCGAGACGGTGGCCACCAGCCGGGCGTACGCGCCCGCGTTCGCCCGCCGCCGCTGTCTGGTCCCCGCCGACGGCTGGTACGAGTGGGTCCGCCGGCCGGAGGGCGGCCGGCAGGCCTACTACATGACCCCGGCCGACGCCTCCGTGCTCGCCCTGGCGGGCATCTGGACGACCTGGGAGGGGCCGGCCGGGCCCGTGCTGACGTTCAGCGTGCTGACCACCGCCGCCGTCGGCGAACTGGCCGAGGTGCACGAGCGGATGCCGCTGCTGCTGCCCCGGGAGCGCTGGGCGTCCTGGTTGGGGCCCGTGGACGACCCGGCCGTGCTGCTCGCCCCGCCCGCCGCCGACTGGCTGGCCGGCCTGGAGGTCCGGCCGGTCGGGTCGGCGGTCGGCAACGTCCGCAACGACGGGCCGCAGTTGACCGCCCGGGTGCCGGCGCAGACCGCGCTGACCGGGGACATCACGCTTTTCTGACAAGCGACGAAGCACATTGTCGCGGACTGATTCGCCAGGGTTGCGCCGGATCATCGACCGCCTTTTTAGTCATTCTTCCCGCGAGACCCTTGTCCCCGTGTCCGGAAGTGCGATACAACACAGCGCCGGTAGTGGGCGACGATTCGCACGGTGCGAACGCCGCCCATCGATCTTTCCGGTCCCACGGGGGAGGTGGGTGGATGACACGGGCGCGTATGCCCCGCCCGCATGAGGTGGCCGCCGCACGACGAGATCCGCGACTGCTGCGGGCGTTGCGTGAACGGCGACAGGACGAAGCCTGGCGGACCAGAGGGACCTGCCAGAGTGTGGATCCGGAGACGTTCTTTCCGGCGCCCAACGAACCGGCCGATGTGGCGGTGGCCCTCTGTCGCAGTTGCGATGTACAGGGATCCTGCCTGGCCTGGGCGTTGGATGTCGGCGACTGCCACGGCGTCTGGGGCGGCACCACGCCGCGCGAGCGCCGGGCGATGCTGGTCGCCTGGCGCAGCGAGGTGGACCCGGACCCGGACGCGGCCGACGAGGCCGGCCCGCCGGTGCGGGACCGGCTGCTCACCCTGGTCCCGCTGAGCTGACCCGTCAAGGGCGCGGCGATCTTCGCCGGTGCCGGCGAGGGCCTGGTGGTCCGCCGTGCCCGGCGTACGGGCCGGGGCGCGGTCCGCGGCGGACCCACTGCGCCGCCCCGCCGACCCGCAGAATGGGCCCGTGCGGCACGACGACGAGATCGGGACACCACGCGGGCCGGCCCGGGTCGACACCGACCTGCCGGCCGGTCCGCCGTTCGCCCTGCTGGTGCTCGGGCACGGCGCGGGCGGCGATGTCGGCGCGCCCGACCTGGTCGCGGTCCGGGACGCGGCGGTCGCCGCCGGGGTGGCCGTGGTCCGGGTGACCCAGCCGTACCGGGTGGCCGGGCGGCGCGCCCCGGCCCCCGCCGGGCACCTCGACGAGGCGTGGACGGCGGTCGTGGCCGAGGTGCGCCGGCGACACCCCGCCGGGCCCGCGCTGGTGGTGGGCGGCCGGTCCAGCGGCGCCCGGGTGGCCTGCCGTACCGCCGTGGCCGTCGGCGCGGACGCGGTGCTGGCGCTGGCCTTCCCGCTGCACCCGCCGGGCCGGCCGGAGCGCTCCCGGGCGGCGGAACTGGCCACCGGCCTGCCGACGCTGGTGGTCAACGGCGACCGGGACCCCTTCGGCGTGCCCGCGGCGGGCCCGCCGGTCCGGGTGGTGGTCCGCCCCGGCGAGCGACACGACCTGCGCGACGATCCGGCCGGCACGGCCGCCGTGGTGATCGACTGGCTGCGCGGGCGCGGCTGGGCGTCGCCCTGACCGGCGGCCCCGGTCGCCCGCCACCCCCCGGACGCGGGCGGGCGGGACCGGAGCGCGGCCGTGACCGGGAGCGGCACGCGTCGTTGTCTCCGGTGGTGTCGGGTGCCCGATCCGGGCGACCGGCACCGTCCCTCCCAGGCCCTTCCTGGTCCCAGCGTCGGCGCTCGCCGGGGCCGGGACCAGGAACGGGGGCGATCGGCCGGAATGCCGGGCCTGGCGGCCCGCGTTACCTCCCACGGACGAGATTTCTGCTTCAGGGGGGTGTGACCGGTGCCGACCGAGACACGGAGCCGGGAACGGGACGAGCGGGAGGCGCGGCAGCTCAGACGGCTGCTCAAGGCGCCGGAGTGGCCCGCCCCGGCGCGGCCGGACGGGCCCGCGGCGGTGAGGACCAGCACACCGGCCGAAAGTGAATCTGCGCCGGGGCCCTGGCGCGTATCCTCGGCGGGAAAGCATCCGACGCGAGGGGATGTGCGGTTGACCACCGAGAAGACGGACGAGCGCAGGGCCCGCTTCGAGCGGGATGCGATGCCCTTCGTCGATCAGCTCTACGCCGCCGGGCTGCGCATGACGCGCAATCCGGCCGACGCGGAGGACCTGGTCCAGGAGACGTACCTGAAGGCGTACGCGGCCTTCCACCAGTTCGAACAGGGCACGAACCTGAAGGCCTGGCTGTACCGGATCCTGACCAACACCTACATCAACTCCTACCGCAAACGGCAGCGCCAGCCGATCCAGGCGCCCACCGAGGAGATCACCGACTGGCAGCTCGCCGAGGCCGAGTCGCACACCTCCAGCGGGCTCCGCTCGGCCGAGACCGAGGCGCTGGACCGACTGCCCGACAGCGACGTCAAGCAGGCCCTCCAGCAGTTGCCGGAGGAATTCCGGCTGGCCGTCTACCTCACCGATGTCGAGGGCTTCTCCTACAAGGAGGTGGCCGACATAATGGGCACCCCCATCGGCACGGTGATGTCGCGGCTGCACCGCGGCCGACGTAATCTGCGCAAGCTGCTCGAACGGTACGCCGCCGAGCGCGGCTTCACCGCCGCGCAGCCGGCCAAGGGTTCGACCGCCGCCGCCGGCCGGGAGGTGTGACGTGAGCTGTGGGAAGCCGCACGAGACGGACTGCCACGAGGTGCTCGCGGAGGTCTACCTCTACCTGGACCTGGAGTGCGCCGAGGAGCGCCGCCTGCTGATCAGGCGCCACCTCGACGAGTGCGGGCCCTGCCTGCGCGAGTACGGCCTTGAGCAGGAGGTGAAGGCGCTGGTGGCTCGGTGCTGCGGCAACGAGACCGCGCCGGAGCAGTTGCGCGAGCGGCTGCGGGTCCGCCTCACCGAGCTGATCGTCTTCGAGCCGACCGAGTCGCGCGAGCTGGCCGACTGACGGGTACCCGCCACGACCACACGATGGTGGCCCGGGTCGGTCGACCCGGGCCACCATCGTGTCCCGGCCCCGTGGGCCGGGGCCGGCGGGCAGGCCGCCGCGCCGGTCAGGAGTTGGGGCGCTTGCCGTGGTTCGCGCTGCTCTTCTTCCGGGCCTTCTTCTTCCGGGACTTCTTCGCCATGTCGACCTCCTCAGGTGCTGGTCACTTCCGCCCGCGAGAGAACGCGGCGGTGGTCGGATACCGGCCCTCGGACACCCGCGGGCCGACCCGCTGATGCTAGTGCGGCCGGCGTCCGGCGTGGTCCGCCGGGGCAGTGCTCGCGCGCGACCCCTGTCCCGTCCCGGGCGCGACGCGTGTCGTACGCCGTCACCCACTCCGCCCCCGCCACGAGCCGGCGCATGATTGGATACCGATCGCAGACACACCGGTGGAGAGGGAGGTCCGACATGGCCGAGGAGATCCGCGCCGAGATGGTGGCCAATGTGTGGAAGGTCGTCGCGGCGGCCGGGGACACCGTCGCCGAGGGGGACACCCTGGTGATCCTGGAGTCGATGAAGATGGAGATCCCGGTCATCGCCGAGGCCGACGGTGTCGTCCAGCAGCTCGCGGTCAGCGAGGGCGACGTGGTGCAGGACGGCGACCTGATCGCTGTGATCGGTTGACCGGCCTGCTGGTCCGGCGGGCCGACGAGGCCGACTTCGCGGCGGTGGCCCGGCTGACCGTCGCCGCGTACGAGGCCGACGGGCAGCTCAAGGCGGAGAACGGCTATGCCGTCGCGCTCGCCGACGTGGCGACCCGGGCGGCCGGTGGCGAGGTGCTGGTCGCCGTGGACGAGGACACCGGCGAGCTGCTCGGGTCGGTCACGTTCGTGCTGCCCGGCACCCCGTACGCCGAACTCTGCGGCCCTGGCGAGGCCGAGTTCCGGATGCTCGCGGTGGACCCGGCCGCCCAGGGCCGGGGAGCCGGCGCGGCGCTGGTGCGGGCCTGCCTGTCCCGCGCCGCCGGGCTGGGCTGCTCGGCGGTGGTGATCTGTGTCCGGGCCGGTTTCGCCGAGGCCGGCCGGAGGCTCTACGAGCGGCTGGGCTTCGTCCGCACGCCGGAGCGGGACTGGTCGCCGTTGCCCGGGGTGGAGCTGCTCGGCCTGCGCCGGGAACTGCCCGCGCCGACCCCCTGACGCTCAGCCCGCGCCGACCCCCTGACGCTCAGCCCGCGCCGACCCCCTGACGCTCAGCCCGCGCCGACCCCCTGACGCTCAGCCCTCGCCGATCCTGGCGAGCAGCTCGTCGGCCACCTCCAGGGCGAGCTTGCGCCGCTCGGCGTCGGTGACGTGCGGGCCGCGGATCGCGAACCAGCTGCTGTGCACGGCGAACAGCGCCACCGAGGCGCGTAGCTGGGCGCCCGGTGAGTCGTCGCCCCGGGCCAGCGCCAGGGCCAGCCGCATCATCCGGTCGCGCATCCGCTGCCCGGCGGTGAGGCTCTTCAGCACGGTCTGGTTCTGCTCGAAGAAGCGCATCACCGAGGGCTCCTCGGCGGCGAACATGGTGTCGGCGTACCGGGCGATCAGCTCCTGCCGGGTCGCCACCGTGGCCGGCCGTCCCTCGGCCCAGGCGATCAGCGCGTCCATCCGGTCCAGCCGGTCGTCGACGAAGCTGCTGACGATCTCGTCCTTGCTCTTGAAGTGGTAGTAGAGCGCGGCCTTGGTCACGTTGAGCCGCTCGGCGATCTCGCGTAGCGATGTCTTCTCGTACCCCTGCTCGGTGAAGAGCTCCAGGGCCACGGTCTTGATGCGCTCCCGCGTGCCGCCTGTGCTCTCTCTCACCGTGGACCACCCAACTCGTTTGACGTCATGTTGCTACCGAACCTACCGTGCGGCTAGTAAGGTAGCTAGCCGGCCGGCAAGTAAGTCAGTCACATCTCGGGGGAGTTTACCGATGACCCAGGCGGAGCAGCAGACCGTGGAGCGACGACCCAACGTCCGGGTGGTCCTCTTCGGCCTGATGATCGCGATGATGCTCGCGATGCTCGACAACATGATCGTCAGCACCGCGCTGCCGCGGATCGTCGGCGAGTTCGGCGGGGTGGACCACTTCACCTGGGTGGTCACCGCGTACGTGCTGGGCACCACCGTCTCGACCCCGATCTGGGGCAAGCTGGGCGACCTCTACGGCCGCAAGTCCGTCTTCCTCACCTCGGTGGTCGTCTTCCTGATCGGCTCGGCGCTGTGCGGGATGGCCGGCTCGGGGGCGTTCGGCGGGACGGACAGCGGCATGGTCGAGCTGATCGCCTTCCGGGCGGTCCAGGGCCTCGGCGCGGGTGGCCTGATGGTCGGCGTGATGGCGATCATCGGCGACCTGGTCCCGCCCCGGGAGCGGGGCCGCTACCAGGGCATGATCGCCGGCATCATGGCCATCGCCATGGTCGCCGGCCCGCTGGTCGGCGGGTTCATCACCGACAACCTCTCCTGGCGCTGGGCGTTCTACGTCAACCTGCCGCTCGGCGGCGTCGCGCTGGTGCTGCTCGCCACCACCATGCACCTGCCGAAGTACCGCACCGAGCACCGGATCGACTGGCTCGGCGCGGGGCTGCTCTCGGTCGGCATCACCGCGATCGTGCTGATCACCACCTGGGGCGGCAACTCCTACGACTGGGTCTCCCCGCAGATCCTCGGCCTGGTGGCGCTGGCCCTGGTCGCCCTCGTCGTGTTCGGCCTCGTCGAGCGCCGGGCCCCGGAGCCGATCCTGCCCCTGGGGCTGTTCGCCAACCGCAACTTCGCGCTGATCTCGGTGATCGGTTTCCTGCTCGGCTTCGCGATGTTCGGCGCGATGAACTTCCTGCCGCTCTACCAGCAGACGGTGCAGGGGGCCTCGGCCACCAACAGCGGCCTGCTGCTACTCCCGCTGATGTTCGGCATGCTGGTGGTCTCGCTGGTGGTCGGCCGGGCGATCACGAAGACCGGCCGGTACCGGATGTTCCCGATCGTCGGCGGCGCGGTGATGGTCGCGGGCCTGGCGCTGCTGACCCGGCTCGACGTCGGCACCGGCAAGTGGGAGTCCTCGCTCTACATGGTCGTCCTCGGCGTCGGCATGGGCTTCCTCATGCAGACGTCGATGCTGATCGCGCAGAACAGCGTCGAGCAGAAGGACCTCGGCGCGGCCAGCGGCGCGGCCACCTTCTTCCGTTCCATCGGCGGCTCGTTCGGCATCTCGCTGTTCGGCGCGATCTTCGCCAACCGGCTCGCCGGCTCGTCCGCCGGGTCCGCGTTCAGCGGCGGGGGCGGCGAGGGCAGCCAGCTCGACCTGGACAAGCTCAAGGAGCTGCCGGCGCAGGCCCGGGAGTTGGTGCTCGGTGGCCTCTCCGACGCCATCTCGCACGTCTTCTGGTGGGCGGTGCTGTTCACCGTCCTGGTGCCGGTGCTCGCCTGGTTCATCCGGGAGGTCCCGCTGCGCTCGACCAACGACACCCCGCCGGCGGACACCGGCGAGGAGCAGGCCGAGGTCGCCCTCGGCCGGGCCCCCTCGGCCTGACCACCGTCGGTCAGGGGCGGCGTCGGGAGCGGGTGAGCCGGGCCCAGAGGCGGCGCACCGGTCCCGCCCGGCGCGGTCCCGGCCCGGAGATCAGCTCGCCGGCCAGCGTGGCCGTGCCCGCGTCGAGGGCCGGGGTGGCCAGCGCCAGGTACGCCAGCGACACCGCGATCGGCACCGGCCGCTGCCGGGACACGGTCGCCACGTCGGCGAGCCGCTCGGCCACCACCCCGGCCACGTCGGCCCGGACGGACGGGTCGACCCAGGCGGCGGTGACCAGGGCGAACAGGGCCGCCTCGGTGATCCAGTCCTCCACCCCCCAGACCAGGTCGACCAGCACCCGGCGGCGGGTGGACTCCGGCCACGGCTCGTCGGTGCGGTGGTGCAGCAGGCCCAGGCACGCCCAGACCTGCACGCAGCGCACCCACAGGGACGGGTCCTGGCCGGCCAGCACCCGGCCCATCCCGGTGGCGGGCGCCGCGGGCGGGTGCACCAGGAGCCCGAGCAGGTCGGTCACACCCAGGGTGGCCAGGCCGACCGCCGCGTCGTACGCCGCCGGAGGGTTCGGCCAGGCCGGGTGGGCGAGCTGCCGGATCCGGTCCGCGGCCCCGGCCGAGGGCGCCGGCACCGTCGGGGCGGCGACCATGCCGTCCCAGCGCCACAGCGGCCGGTCGCTGGCCCGACGGGGCTCGCGCGGGTCCGGGTCGGCCACCGCGGCCACCTCGACCCGCAGCCCGGGCACGGCCGCCGCCACGGTACGCATGGCGCTCGGCGGCTCCAGCGTCGCCAGCCGTACGGTCGCGCCGTGGCCGCGGTTCTCCTCGGTCAGGGCGTGACGCAGCGCGGCCACTGCCGCCCCGACCGCCGGGGTGACCTGCCCGAGCCAGGGCCGGCTGCGGCAGCACTCGGCGAGGTCGCCGTGCTCGTGCGAGTCGTCGGGGTGGTCGCGGACGAAGTCGGCGAGCGCCACCAGGTGCGCCACGTCGCCGTCGCGCTGGAAGCGCAGCCGGTGCGCGGTGTGCACGGCACAGTCGAAGGTGGGGTCCCGGGCCAGGGCCCGGTCGATCCAGTCCAGGGCCTCGTCGAGCCGGCCGTTGTCGGCCAGCGTGCCGGCGATGTCGGCGTACACGGCGAGGTCGGCCGGGTCGTGCTCGACGGCCCGGCGCAGTGCCGCGAGGGCGTCCCGGGTCCGGCCGGCGCTGCGGTAGGCGTACCCGAGCCAGACCTCGCCGAGCTTCGACGGCTGGACGCGTACCCCCCGGCTGGCCCAGCGGATCGCCAGCGTGACCTCGCCGAGACGCCGGGCCAGCGCGGACGCCGCGCCGAGCAGCAGGCCGTGGTCGGGGTGGACGGTGACGGCGTTGCGGGCCAGCGTGAGGTACGGCGACAGCGGGCCCCGGTCGGCGCGCGGCACCGGGTCGTCCACGGTGGCGCAGACCTGCATCAGCACCCGGGCGACGCGCTCGGGATCGAGCCGTTCGGGCAGCTCGGGGGCGGTCACCCAGGGCACCCCGGCCCAGTCGGCGCGGGGGTCGTGCCCGGTGGCGGCGGCCAGCAGCTCCAGCCCGTCGGCGGGTCGCCCGGTCGCGGCGAGCAGGTGCGCGCGGGCCACCACGACGCCGACGAAGGCACGCTGGTGCAGCGGGAACAGGTCGACGCCCCCGCCGCTGGCGGTGGCGAGCCGGGCCAGCGTCTCGTGCACCTCGGGCAGGGTGGGCGCCCGGGTCAGGGCACCGGCCACGTGCCCGGCGGCGTGCGACAGGTCGCCCTCGTCCAGCGCGAGCCGGGCCAGGGCCAGCTCCTCCTCCGCCGACAGCGGGGGATCGTCCCTTCCCTCGGACACGTGGGCCTCTCGCTCGTAGGTAGCTCGCCGTCGGCGGGTTCGTCCCGCGCGCAGGGCGCTCGCCGGAGGCGGGCGGGCCCCGCTCGTCGGTGCGGCGCCGGGCCGGGCAAGCGTAGGTGATGTTGGCACGGCATGGTGATCCGCTGCGCAATGGTGCTCGCTGGATTGCTCGCGTCGAATCAAACGTGCAAGACTGAGCAGGAAACGCGCGGCTATCGCGCAGGGAAGGGGTATCTGTGACGCGTGCAGGGGCCGGGATGGCCGCCGACATCAGCGAGCAGCCGGCCGGCTACGAGCGGTTGCTCTCCGCCGAGCACACCGGGGCGATCGCCCGGGTGGCCGCCGCCATCGCGCAGCGCCGCCCCCGACACGTGGTCTTCACCGCCCGGGGCACCTCCGACCACGCCGCCCTCTACGCGGCGTACCTGACCGAGATCCGGCTCGGCCTGCCCGCCGGGCTCGCCTCGCCCAGCGCGGTCACCCTCTTCGGCGCCCGGCCCGACCTGTCCGACGCGCTCGTGGTCGGGGTCAGCCAGAGCGGCGGCTCGCCCGACCTGGCCGAGGTGCTGCGCGCCGCCCGCGCCTCCGGCGCGCTGACCCTCGCCGTCACCAACAACCCCGGCTCCCCGCTGGTCGAGGTCGCCGAGCTGAGCGTCGACATCGCCGCCGGGCACGAGCGGGCGGTGGCCGCCACCAAGACGTACACCGCCGAGCTGCTCGCCCTGCTGCTGCTCGTGGAGGGCATCCGGGCCGGCGACGGCGCGCTGCCCGCCGAGGAGCGGGCGGCGCTGGCCGCCCTGCCCGAGCTGGCCGCCCGCACCCTGGACGACGCCACCCCGGCCCAGCTCGCCCCGCGCTACCGGTTCGCCGCCCAGCTCGTCACCACCGGCCGGGGGTACGCGTACCCGACCGCCCGGGAAGCGGCGCTGAAGCTGATGGAGACGTCGTACCTGCCGGCGCTGGCCTTCTCCGGCGCGGACCTGCTGCACGGCCCGCTCGCCATGACCGACCCGGACGTCCCGGTGCTGGCCGTGGTCGGCTCCGGCCCCGGCGGCCGGTCGATGGGGGAGGTGCTGCCCCGGCTGGGCGAGCGCCGCGCCGACGTGGTGGTGGTCGGCTCCGCCGACGTCGAGGGGGCCACCCGGATGGCCGTGCCCGAGGTCGACGAGCGCTACGCCCCGCTGCTGGACATCCTGCCGTTGCAGCGGCTGGCGTTGGCGCTGGCGCTGGCCCGGGGCGAGGACCCGGACGCCCCGCGCGGCCTCAAGAAGGTCACCGCGACGATGTGAGGTCCGGCGTGGCACGCTGGTCAGCGTGTCCACGCTGCGCGACCTCGCCGAGGAGCACACCCAGCTCCGCCCCGCCGACATCGACCACCTGCACCGGATCGCCGGAGACTGGCAGCTGCTGTCCGACCTGTCCTTCGCCGACCTGCTGCTCTGGGTGCCGGTGGACGGCGAGGGCAGCTTCCTCTGCGTGGCCCAGGTCCGCCCGACGACCGCCCCCACCGCCTACCAGGACGACCAGGTGGGGCGGATCGTCGGCGGGCCGGAGGTGGCCCACCTGGACGTCGCGTACGGGCAGGGCCGGATCTGGCGGGAGGGCGACCCGGTCTGGTACGGCGACGTGCCGGCCCGGCACGAGGCGATCCCGGTCCGGCTGCGTAGCGCCGACGGGGAGGCCGGTGAGGTGATCGCGGTGGTCGGCCGGGACACCAACCTGTCCACCGCCCGCACGCCCAGCCAGCTCGAACTGAACTACCTCACCACCGCCGACGACCTGGCCCAGATGATCGCCGACGGCACGTTTCCGCCGCCCCGGCATCCCGGGGAGACCACCTCCGCGCCCCGGGTCGGCGACGGCCTGGTCCGGCTGGACGCCAACGGCAAGGTCACCTACGCCAGCCCGAACGCCCAGTCCGCGTACCGGCGCCTCGGCTACGCCTCGCACCTCGTGGGGGAGGACCTGGCCAAGCTGCACCGCCGGCTGGCCGGCGACCCGCTGGAGGGCACCGACGCCGGCAACGCCATCCTGGCGGCGCTGCGCGGCGAGGCGCCGCCCCGGCGGGAGATCGACGCCCGGGGCGCGACCATGCTCACCCGGGCGCTGCCGCTGATGCCCGCCGGGGTGCCGATCGGCGCGCTGGTCCTGGTCCGCGACATCACCGAGGTACGCCGCCGCGACCGTGCCCTGATCACCAAGGACGCCACCATCCGGGAGATCCACCACCGGGTGAAGAACAACCTCCAGACCGTCGCCGCGCTGCTGCGTCTCCAGGCCCGCCGGGTCGCCATGCCGGAGGCCCGGGTCGCGCTGGAGGAGTCGGTACGCCGGGTCGCCTCCATCGCCCTGGTGCACGAGACGCTCTCCATGTCCAGCGACGAGGCGGTCGAGTTCGACGGCATCGTCGACCGGGTGGCCAGTGCGGCGACCGAGGTCGCCGCGACCGAGCAGACCGTCGGGATGCGCCGCCGGGGCAGCTTCGGGGTGCTGCCCGCCGAGATCGCCACCTCGCTGGTCATGGCCCTCAACGAGCTGCTGCTCAACGCGGTCGAGCACGGCTTCCCGCCGGCCGCGGAGGCCCCGGCGACCGGGCCCGCCCCGCTGGCCGGGACCCCGGCGGCGGTTGGGGCGCCGGGGGCGGTTGTGGCGCCGGGGGTTGCCTCCCCGGCGGCGGGCGGGGCCGCGCGACCGGAGGCGGGCCCCGTCCTGCCGGTCGCCACGGAGCCCCGCCCGGTGGCCGCGCCGCTGGTGGTCGTCTCGGCGCACCGGTTCCGCAAGCAGCTGCACGTCACCGTCGCCGACAACGGGCGCGGCCTGCCGGCCGAGTTCGACACCGAGCGCGGCAGCCGGCTCGGCCTCCAGATCGTCCGGGCGCTGGTGACCGGGGAGCTGCGCGGCACCATCGAGTTGCGCAACGGCGCCGGGGGCGGCACCGAGGCGGTGCTGGTGGTCCCCCTGGTCCGCCCCTGACCGGCGGGCCGCCGTCAGCGGGTGAGCAGCGCCACGGTCAGGCCCGGGCGCGGGCGGATCCGCTCGACGGTGAAGCCGTCGCGCAGCGCGTCCCCGGTCGCGCCGGGCACCGCGCCGACCGGGTCCGCGCGCCGGCCGGCGACCACCAGCCAGACCCGGTCGACCCCGGCCAGGCACTCGGCCGGGCGTGGGCACTCGTCGGCCCAGTAGTCCCCGCGCGCGTTCCGGTCCCGGACGACCAGGGCGTCGCGGGGCTGCCGGTCGCCGAGGTGGTAGCGGACGCCGAGGTCGAGGAAGAGCCAGCCGTTCCGGGGGGCGAAGACGATCACGTCCCCGGCCCGGCGTCCCTCGTCGACGACCCGGGCCGCTCCCCGGTAGTCGACCAGCGCGTCGCGCGGCCACTCGTGGCTGCGCCGCAGCGCGGCCTGGTCGGGCAGGCCGAGCAGGCCGGCGAGGAGCACCACGGCCAGCGCCGCCGGCAGCGCCACCCCGGCGCCCGCCGGCACCGGCGCCGCAGGGCGAGCCGCCCCCGCGCCCAGCGCCGCGCCGGCCAGGACGCAGGCGAACGGGACGGTGAAGAACAGGTAGCGCGGCACCCAGAGCGGCCCGGCCAGCCCGGCCAGGAACACCAGCAGCACCGGCAGCGCCACGCACGCGGCGGGGAGCAGGGCGCGCCGGCCCCACCGGGCGGCCCCGAGCGCGGCGAGCCCCAGCAGCAGCCCGCCCACCGCGCCGCTCTGGGCCAGCGCGCCCGGCAGGGCGGCCAGGTCGGCCGGGCGGGCGCGGTCGACCCAGTCGAGCTGCCGGCCCCGCTGGCCGACCGCCAGCACCACCAGCGGGGCCAGCACCACCAGCGCGGCCAGCACCGCGGCCAGCCAGCCCCACGGCGGCCGGGCGCGCCCCGGGACGGCCCGTGGCGCCCCGACCGGGGGCGGGGCGGCGGCCCGGCGGGCGCACGGCGCGGTCGCCGCGTGGGCGGCGAGCAGGGTGATGGCGACCAGGTGGGCCAGGCCGAGCCCGGCGACGGCGGCGGCGTACCCGGCCCATGAGCGCCATCCCGGCCGGTCCAGCGCCCGGACCAGCAGCAGCGTGGCCAGCACCGCGAACAGGGCGACGAACGCGTACGGGCGGGCCTCCTGGGCGTACCGGGAGCTGCCGGGCAGGACCGCGAACAGCAGCCCGCCCAGCAGCCCCGCCCGCTGGCCGAACAGCCGGCCCCCGAGGGCGGCGGTCAGCCCGGCCGTACCGGCCGCGGCCAGCACCGACGGCAGCCGCAGCGCCGTGGGGGAGTCGCCGAACGCCGCCACCCAGCCGTGCAGGAGCAGGTAGTACGGCCAGCTCGCCGCGTCGATGACGCCGGCCATCCGGGCCAGGTCGCCCAGCGGGCGGGTGGCCGCGCTCCAGGTGGCCAGTTCGTCCCGCCACGGCTGGGCGGCGCCCACCCCCGCGCCGGTCACCGCCAGGGTCACCAGCGCCGGCCACGCCCAGACCGGGCCGAGCCACCCCGGCAATTGCCGCATCGGGGGCGATTCGTCCACGGTGCCGAGCCTTCCACAGCGCCGGCCGCCCCGGGGCGGCCCAGCGGACATCGCGCTCGAACCCGGGGACAGTGCCCCGGGCGCGACGGGGAGGGGACAGTTTCCCTGATCGAGGGCGATCTTGCCCTTCGCTCGCATCGGCGGCCCGTGATGTGGGATCACCCACGCTGTCATTGGTCGGGCCCCCCCGGGGTGTGGGAGCATGGCCGCATGCTTGCCGCTGTCGTCCGTCGCCTCGTGGCCCGTCGCCACGTCGACTACGGCCGCGTGCGCAGCGCCATCTGTCCGGCCCACTGACGACGCCCGACCCACTCGTCTCGGGCGCGTTCCCGCGCCGGCCGTCCGACACTGCCGTCCATGGCCCGTCCCACGGGCCGGCCGCGCGCCCGCGCTCTGAGGCACAGCAGACAACGGAGGACGCCGCGATGGCGGTCAGCAGCACCCCCGCCCGGCCCGACGCACCCACGGCACCCGCCGCCCGGGCCCCCCGCCGCCCACGCGGGGAGGGGCAGTGGGCGCTCGGCCACCGCGAGCCGCTCAACCCCAACGAGCGGATTAAGAAGGACGACGACCCGCTGAACGTCCGGGCCCGGATCGAGAACATCTACGCCCACCGGGGCTTCGCCTCGATCGACCCCCAGGACCTGCGCGGCCGGTTCCGCTGGTGGGGGCTGTACACCCAGCGCAAGGCGGGCATCGACGGCGGGCGCACCGCCGTGCTGGAGCCGCACGAGCTGGAGGACGAGTTCTTCATGCTCCGGGTCCGGATCGACGGCGGGCAGCTCAACCTGGCCCAGCTCCGGGTCATCGCCGACATCTCCCGGGAGTTCGCCCGGGACACCGCCGATATCACCGACCGGCAGAACGTCCAGTTCCACTGGATCCGGGTCGAGGACATGCCGGAGATCTGGCGCCGGCTGGAGGCGGTCGGCCTGCAGACCACCGAGGCGTGCGGCGACTGCCCACGCATCGTGCTCGGCAGCCCGGTCGCCGGGGTGGCCGAGGCCGAGCTGCTCGACCCGACCCCGGCGATCGACGAGATCGTCCGGCGGTACGTCGGCGACAAGCGGTACTCCAACCTGCCGCGCAAGTTCAAGACGTCGATGTCCTGGCTGGTGGACACCCCGTACGAGGCGAACGACATCGCGTTGCTCGGCGTCGACCACCCCGAGCACGGCCCCGGCTTCGACGTCTGGGTCGGCGGCGGCCTGTCCACGAACCCGATGCTGGCCAAGCGGCTCGGCGTCTGGGTGCCGCTGGCCGAGGTGCCGGACGTCTGGGCCGGCGTGGTGGGCATCTTCCGCGACTACGGCTACCGCCGGCTGCGCAACCGGGCCCGGCTGAAGTTCCTGGTCGCCGACTGGGGCGTGGAGCGCTTCCGCGAGGTGCTGGAGAAGGAGTACCTGGGTCGCACGCTGCTCGACGGTCCCGCCCCCGAGCTGCCCGAGCGGCCGGTCGACCACATCGGGGTGCACCCGCAGCGCGACGGGCGTCACTACGTCGGGGCCGCCCCGGTGGTCGGCCGGGTCTCCGGCCCCCAGCTCGCCCGGCTGGCCGACGTGGTCGAGGCGCACGGCAGCGACCGGGTGCGGCTCACCCCGTACCAGAAGCTGCTGGTGCTGGACGTGCCGGCGGAGCGGACCGACTCGCTGGTGGCGGCGCTGCGCGGGATCGGCCTGGAGGCCCGGCCGTCGGCCTGGCGGCGCGGCACCATGGCGTGCACCGGGATCGAGTACTGCAAGCTCGCCATCGTCGAGACCAAGGCACGTGGCGAGGAACTGGTGGCCCGGCTGGAGGAGCGGCTGCGCGACTTCGACGCGGACATCTCCATCCACATCAACGGCTGCCCGAACGCCTGCGCCCGCACCCAGGTCGCCGACATCGGCCTCAAGGGCCAGCTCGTGGTCGGCCCGGACGGCCGCCAGGTGGAGGGCTTCCAGGTGCACCTGGGCGGCGGCCTGGGCATGGCGCAGGGGCAGACCGCCGGCTTCGGCCGCAAGCTGCGCGGCCTGAAGACCACCGCCGACGAGCTTCCCGAGTACGTGGAGCGGCTGGCCCGCCGCTACCTGGCCGGCCGGGCCGCGGGCGAGACGTTCGCCAACTGGGTGATCAGGGTCGACGAGGAGGAACTCAGATGAGCGAGCGAAGCGAGGTGTCGCGATGAGTGAGACCCGGTCGGTGCCGCTGTACTGCCCGTACTGCGGCGAGGAGAACCTGCGGCCGAACGAGGCCGGCCACGGCGCCTGGGAGTGCCACGCCTGCGCCCGGGTCTTCACGGTGCGGTTGGCCGGACTGCTCGGCCGGGCGGTGACCCGATGAACGTCGTTTCCGCGGCGGGCCTCGGGCTGGTCGGGCTCGGCGGCCCGGCGCCCGCCGACCCGGCCCGGCGCGGCCCGGAGGAACTGCGCGCGCTGGCCGAGCGGGCCGGGCGGGAGCTGGAGGGCGCGCCGGCACCGGAGATCGCCCGCTGGGCGGCCGAGACCTTCGGCGACCGGTTCTGCGTGACCAGCTCGATGGCCGACGCCGTCCTGGCCCACCTGGTCTCCCGGGTCGCCCCCGGGGTGGACGTGGTCTTCCTCGACACCGGCCTGCACTTCCCGGAGACGCTGCGGGTCCGCGACGAGGTGGCCCGGCGGCTGCCCGTCAACGTCCGCTCGATCCGTCCGCGGCTCACCGTGGGCCAGCAGGACGGCGAGTACGGCCCCCGGCTGTTCAACCGCTCCCCGGACGACTGCTGCCAGCTCCGCAAGGTCGAGCCGCTGGAGCGGGCGCTGACCGGCTACGACGCCTGGGCCGCCGGCCTGCGCCGCGACGAGTCGCCGACCCGGGCCAACACGCCGGTGGTGACCTTCGACGCCCGGCGCGGCAAGGTGAAGGTCAACCCGATCGCCGCCTGGAGCCAGGCGGACGTGGACGCCTACATCGCCCGCCACGACATCCCGGTCAACGAGCTGTTCAAGCGCGGCTACGGCTCGATCGGCTGCTGGCCGTGCACCCGCCGGACCAAGGCGGGGGAGGACCCCCGGGCCGGGCGGTGGGCGATGTTCGAGAAGACCGAGTGCGGCCTGCACGTCTGACTGTCGTCGGGGTCGCGGGCGCGTCGCCTGCGGCCCCGGACCCGGTGGTCCTGGTCGCGCACGGCAGCCGGGAGCCCCGGGCTGCCGAGGCGACCCTGGCGCTGGCCCGGGCGGTCGCCGCAGCCCGTCCCGGCATGACCGTGGCGGCGAGCTGGCTGGACCACACCGAGCCCGGGCCGACTGCGGTGCTGCGGTCGCTCGCGGCGGCCGGCCACCCCCGGGCGGTGCTGGTGCCGCTGCTGCTCACCGCCGCGTACCACCGGCGGGTCGACGTCCCGGCGGCGGTCGCGGCGGCCCGGGAGTCGGGTCCGCCGATCGACGTACGCGTCTCCGACGTGCTCGGTCCCGCCGACGGCGTGGTCGACGCCGCGCTGCTGGCCGGGCTGCGACGCCGGCTGGCCGAGGCGGAGCCGGGCCGGTTCGACGCGCTGGTACTGGCGGCGGCGGGCACCCGGGACCACCGGGCGCGCGGCTCGGTGGGGCGGGTCGCGGCGGCGCTCGGCGCCGACCTCGGGGTGCCCTGCCGGGTGTCGTACGCCTCGGCCGCCCCACCGCGCACGGGCGCGGCGGTGGCCCGACTGCGCGCGGCGGGCCACCGCCGGGTGGCCGTGTCGGCGTACTTCCTGGCCCCCGGCCTCTTCCACGACGCCGTGCTGGCGGGGGCCCGGTCGGCCGGCGCCGTGACGGTGTCCGGGCCGCTCACCGACGCCCCGGAACTGGCCGCGCTGGTGCTGCGTCGGGTGGACGCCGCGACGCGGTGAGCGGCCGGCCTGACCACCCGCCACCGCCCGGACGGCAGAACGCCCCGGCAGGGGTTGCCCTGCCGGGGCGTGGATGCCTTGTGGTGCGGTGTCGGTCAGGCGGAGTGAGCGCGCAGCACCCGGAGGCCGCCGCGCCGCTTGACAGCGCGCCGCTCCTCCTCGCTCATCCCGCCCCAGACGCCGGCGTCCTGACCGGACTCGAGCGCCCACTGGAGGCACTGGTCGGTCACGGAGCAGCGCCGGCAGACGGCCTTGGCCTGCTCGACCTGCAGGAGAGCCGGACCGGACGTCCCGATCGGGAAGAACAGCTCCGGGTCCTCGTCGCGGCAGACAGCATGGTGACGCCAGTCCATGGCGGCAACACTCCTCATTCTGGATGGGTGGCAGATTTGCTTTGGTGCTTTTCCTATATGCGTCCGCACGCCGAATGGTGACGGTTCGCGTCCATCAATTCGGCGCTGCGTGAGCAGGCTCTTGTGACCCTGGGACCTGCTGGAACAGCTCAACATGATGAGCGTATCCAGGCAATGTCCCGGTAACTCAAGTTCGCTTGTGAATACTTTCACGAACTCACGCGATGTCAAGGGTGGCGCTCGGAAAAACTCCGGGCGGTGAGCAAGCTCACGACCCTTTTGTCCGGGTTCCGGAGTGATCCAGTTGCCCGGTGTACCACAGTCGAGGATCAATATAGTACAGTCCGCGTGACATTGCTGACATTTCCGGCACCTCGCCCTCGGTGTGGCGGCCACCGCGTCGTGCGGTGTGGGGGACCGCTCGACCAAGGGCTGTACCCGAGACCTAACAGATTACTCTCAGTGCGGCGGGAATGGATGCGAATCTAACTTTCTCCCGCTCGCCGAGATAGTCCCCGTCGAGCTGGAAGGCCTGCGGACGGCTCGTGACCAGCGTGAACTCGTTCACGTCGTGCAGCCGCAACACCTGGCGGCCTCGGGGGTCCGGGTCCCGGGAGAACGCCTGAGTCACCGTGCGTGCGGTACTCGCCACGCGGAGCTGACGCATCGCCAGCACGTCCAGCCCGAGATCGAAGGACGCCTCGGGGTTCGGGTTGATCTCGCGCTCGCCCAGGTACGTCCACGGCGCGGTGTTCTGGATGATGACGGTGGCCAGCTCGCCCACGGCGGCCTCCCCGGGCCGCTCCAGCGTGATCGTGGGGTGGCGCCGGTCCGAGCGGAGGAAGTACTGGTTCACCGTCGACCGCAGGTACAGCGCCGGGGTGGAGACCCGACCGCGCCGGCGGGCCTGCTCCACCCGGTGGATGACCGCCGCGTCGATGCCGAAGCCGGCGCAGAAGGTGAAGTAGCGGTCGTCGGCCCGGCCCAGCCCGATCGTCCGGGACCGGCCCAGCCGCAGCCCCTCCAGGATCATGCTGGTGCCCTCGGGCCACTCCCGGGGCAGGCCCAGCGCCCGGGCGAACACGTTCGTCGAGCCGCCCGGGACGGTGGCCAGCGCCGGCAGGCGCTCGGCGGGTGTTCCGCCGGTGCGGATCGTCGGTGGCTCGGCCGTCATCAGGCCGTTCACCACCTCGTTCACCGTGCCGTCACCACCGAGCGTGACCACCAGGTCGACGCCCTCCTCGGCCGCCTCCCGGGCCAGGTCCGTGGCGTGGCCCCGCCGGCGGGTGTACCGCACCGACAGGTCGACTTGGCTGCGCAGCGCCCGGACCAGGACGTCCCGGCTGCGCTCGCTGGTGGTGGTGGCCTTCGGATTGACGACCAGGACGGCCCGCATGGGCGGCACTGTACCGCGATCCAGCGCGGGTATCGTGTCGCGCGTGACCATCGACTCGGACCGGAATCCGACCGCGCTGCGATGGGCGGTCCGGCTGCTCCGGGCGGAGGCGGTCGCGCTCGGCCTGGTGGCCGGCTGGCTGATCTGGGCCGACCTCACCGCCGACACGACCGACCTGCCGTCGGCGTTGCTGGTGACCGCGTTCGCCCTCGGCGGCGCGGCGGCGCTGTGGGGGCTCGGCGGCGCCCTGGGTCGGCGCCGGGCCGGGGCCCGCGCCCCGGCGATCGTCCTCCAGCTCATGCTGCTGCCGGTCGGCTGGTACATGATCCAGGGCGGCCTGGGGTGGCTGGGCCTGCCGCTGATGGCGCTCGGCGTCGGGGTGGCCGCGCTGCTGGTCAGCCCGCCGGCCACCCGGGCCCTCGGCTTCTAGCCGGCCCGCCGCCCCGCACCGCGGGGAGTCAGTAGCGGGAGGCGCGTCGGGTGAGCAGGGAGATGGTGGCCCGGCCGTTCGCCGCGTTCGCCGAGGCGGCCGTGGTCAGCGCGGTCAACACCTTCCAGGCGAAGGACGACTCGGAGGGCAGCGTCGCGCCGCGCACCGTGGGCACGGTCACCTCGACGGTGAGCGCGTCGTCGGTCACCGTGAACCGGCACTCCAGCTCGGCGTCCCGGGTGGCGATCGCGAGCAGCATGGCGCACGCCTCGTCCACGGCGATCCGCAGATCCTCGATCTCGTCGAGGGCGAACTGGAGACGGGCGGCGAGGCCGGCCGTGGCGGTGCGGAGCACGCCGAGGTAACCGCCGTCGGCGGGCACGGTGAGGTGCACCACATCGTCGTCGGTCGCTGGCTGGCCGGTCAGTTGAGTCACGCCTCATCCCCCCGGCGGGGACTCTACCCCGTCAGGCCGACGGGTGGGCGGCCGCGCCGCCGGTCGCCTGCGCCGCGAGGGCGTGCAGGGCGGGCCCGGTCAGCCGATACGGCACCCATTGCGCCAGCGGCGCGGCGCCCACCGTGGCGTAGAACCGGGCGGCCGGGTTCCAGTCGATCATCGACCAGTCGAGCCGCCGGTAGCCCCGCTCCACGCAGATCGCGGCCAGGGTGGCCAGCAGCCGCCGGCCCGCGCCGCTGCCCCGGGCCTCCGGGCGGACGTACAGGTCCTCCAGGTAGATGCCGTGCCCGCCGGCCCAGGTGGAGAAGTTGAGGAACCAGAGCGCGAAGCCGAGCGGGGCGTCGGCGTCGTCCACCGCCACGTGACCGAACAGCGCCGGCGCCGGGCCGAAGAGGGCCGCGTCGAGCTGCTCGGCGCTCAGGTGGCACTGGTCGGGCGCCCGCTCGTACTCCGCCAGCTCGTGCACCATCGCGACGACGGCCGGCACGTCCTCGGAACGTGCCGGCCGTACGGTCGGGGTGAGGCCGGCGGTCACGCCTGCTTGGTCTCCCAGAAGATCTTCGAGATCTCGTCGATCTTGGACAGCAGCTCGTCGGCCTTGGCCGGGTCCACGCTGCCCTTGGCGCCGCCGGCGCCGGCCAGCTTGGTGGCCTCGTTGAACAGGGTGTGCAGGTTCGGGTACTTCTCGAAGTGGGCCGGCTTGAAGTAGTCCGTCCACAGCACCCACAGGTGGTGCTTGACCAGCTCGGCGCGCTGCTCCTTGATGATCAGCGCCCGGGTGCGGAACTCGGGGTCGGTGTTCGCCTGGTACTTCTCGGCGATCGCCTTGACCGACTCGGCCTCGATCCGGGCCTGGGCCGGGTCGTAGATACCGCACGGCAGGTCGCAGTGGGCGCTGGCGGTGACGCGCGGCGTGAGGATGCGCGGAAGTCGCATCGGGATCCTCCATGGGAAGTTTGCGATGATCCAAGACGACATTACTCCTGGACATGCTCCCCGGCGGGGCGGAGGTGAAACCCGGGTGCGCCCTGACCACTCCCGGGCCGTGGACCGGCTGCGTGGGCCGCTCGCCGCCGTGCTGGTGGCCGGTCCCTCGATGGCGCCCACCCTGCGCCACGGCGACGCCGTGCTGGTCCGCAGGGGTGGCCGCCCCGTCCACCCCGGCGACGTCGTGGTCGCCGTCTTCCGCAGTCGCCCGGAGCTGCTGGTGGTCAAGCGCGCCGTCCGGCCGCAGGACGGCGGCTGGTGGGTACGCGGCGACAACGACCTGGTCACCGACGACTCCCGGGTGTACGGCGTGGCCGACGTGCAGGGCCGGGTGGTGGCCCGGTACTGGCCCCGCCCGGGCCGCCTGCGTCACCCCTGAGCTACCCGCCAGTATGACCCTACTCACATCAGGGTGACGCCCGCGACACTATGCTCGGCAGGTGCCCGGGTGACCCCCCGCACCGCGCCACCGCCGCTCGTCGCCTCACCTGCGCCCGCGCCGGCTGCTTCGTCTGCTCGACAGATCCTGGAGTCACCATGTCTTCGTCCACTGTGGACCCCGCTGATCCCGTCTTCCAACTGCACGTCGGCGGCAAGATGGCCGTCGCCTCCACCGTCCCGCTGACCAGCCGGGAGGACCTCTCCCTCGCGTATACCCCCGGGGTGGCCCGGGTGTGCGAGGCGATCGCCGCCGACCCGGCCCTGGCCGACGAGTACACCTGGGCGGGGCACACCGTCGCGGTCGTCACCGACGGCTCGGCCGTACTCGGGCTGGGCAACATCGGCCCGCGCGCGGCGCTGCCGGTGATGGAGGGCAAGGCGGTGCTGTTCAAGCAGTTCGGCGGCGTGGACGCGGTGCCGGTCTGCCTGGACACCCAGGACGTGGACGAGATCGTCGCGGTGGTGAAGGCCCTCGCCCCCTCGTTCGGCGGGATCAACCTGGAGGACATCAGCGCCCCGCGCTGCTTCGAGGTGGAGCGCCGGCTCGACGAGGCGCTGCCCATCCCCGTGTTCCACGACGACCAGCACGGCACCGCGATCGTCGTGCTCGCCGCGCTGCGCAACGCGGCTGCCCTGCTCAACCGTAAGCTGGGCGACCTGCGGGTGGCCGTCAGCGGCGCGGGCGCGGCCGGCGTGGCGGTGACCCGGATGCTGATCGCCGGGGGAGTGGACCCGGCCCGGGTGGTGGTCTGCGACTCGAAGGGGATCATCGGCCGGCACCGGACCGGGCTCACCGGCACCAAGGCCGCCCTCGCGGCCGACACCAACGCCGAGGGCCGCCGGGGCGACGTGACCGAGGCGCTGCGCGGCGCGGACGTGCTGGTCGGCGTCTCCGGCGGGCAGATCCCGGAGGAGGCGGTGGCCGGGATGGCCCCCGGCGGCATCGTCTTCGCGCTGGCCAACCCGACCCCCGAGGTGCACCCCGAGGTGGCCGCCCGGCACGTCGCGGTGGTCGCCACCGGCCGCAGCGACTACCCCAACCAGATCAACAACGTGCTGGCCTTCCCCGGCGTGTTCCGGGGCGCGCTGGACGCCCGGGCGACCCGGATCACCGACGGGATGAAGGTGGCCGCGGCCGACGCGATCGCCGGCGTGGTCGCCGACGCGCTGACCGCCGACGCGATCGTGCCGTCCCCGCTGGACCCCCGGGTCGCCCCCGCGGTGGCCGCGGCCGTCGCCGAGGCCGCCCGCCGCGACGGCGTCGCCCGCGCCTGAGGCGTGGTGGAAGGGCCCCTTCCCGTCGCACTCGGGATGGGAGGAGGCCCTTCGCAACGCCCCTGGTCCTTGTTACGGTGCGGATCATGCGTGCCGCCTTCGCGTCGAGCTTCGACGCCGACAACCCGCTCGCCGCGCTGACCGTCGGCGAGCGCCCCGAGCCGACCCACCCCGAGGACGACTGGGTCACGGTGCAGGTGCGGGCCAGTTCGCTCAACCACCACGACCTGTGGTCGCTGCGCGGCGTGGGGCTCGGCGCGGACCGGCTGCCGATGATCCTCGGCTGTGACGCCGTCGGCACCGACCCGGACGGCCGCGACGTGGTCGTCTACCCGCTGGTCGCCGACCCGGGCGACCCGCGCGGGACCTCCATCCTCTCCGAGCACTTCCCCGGCACCCTCGCCGAGCGGGTGGCCGTACCCCGGATGAACCTGCTGCCCCTGCCGGCCGGCGTGTCCGCGACGGACGCCGCCTGCCTGCCCACCGCGTGGCTCACCGCGTGGCGGATGCTCACCACCAGGGGCCGGGTCTCCGACGGCGAGTCGGTGTTGGTCCAGGGCGCGGGCGGGGGCGTCGCGACGGCGGCCGTCGCGCTCGCCGTCGCGCTCGGCAAGCGGGTGTACGCGACCAGCCGCGACCCCGGCAAGCGGGAGCGGATCACCGAGCTGGGGGCGACCGCGCTGGCGCCCGGCGCCCGGCTCCCGGAGCGGGTCGACGTGGTGATCGAGACGGTCGGGGCGGCCACCTTCGACCACTCGCTGAAGTCGGCCGCGCCGATGGCCCGGATCGTGGTCTCCGGGGCGACCGCCGGGCACGAGCCGAAGATCAACCTGCGCCGGGTCTTCGCCATGCAACTGGAGATCATCGGCACCTCGATGGGCACCCCGGGCGAGCTGACCGAGCTGCTGGCGTTCTGCGCCGAGCACGACGTGCGTCCGGTGGTGGACAGCGTGCTGCCGTTCAGCCGGGTCGCGGACGCCTTCGCCCGGCTGTACTCGGGCGACGTCTTCGGCAAGATCGTCATCGATCACACGGCCTGAGCCGGCCTCGGCCTACAGCCGGTCGTCGAGGGTGGCGAGGCCGCCACGGGTGGCCTCGGCCGGCAGCCGGTCCCGGGCCGCCGCGTCGCCGTACAGGGTCCAACGGAGGAACTCGACGGTGGTGTCCGAGACCACCCGCAGGGCCGCGCCGTCGGTGAGCAGGGCCCGGCCGTGGTCGCCCTTCGGCAGGCTCAGCATCGCCTTGGGCCAGGGCACCCGGTCGTACGCCGCCCGGCCGGAGGCGTAGCCGACCACCTCGTCGGCCTCGCCGTGCACGAAGAGTTGCGGCGCGGCGGCCCCGGCGAACGCCGTGCCCACCCCCAGGGCGGTGCCGGCGAAGACCACTCCGGCGTCGAGCCGGTCGTCCCGCCCGGCGGTGAACAGGCCGATCGTGGTCACCCCGCCGGCCGAGTGCCCCGCCGCGGCCACCCGGTCGGTGGCCAGCCGGCCGCGCAGCGGGTCGCCCGTCTTCGCGTCCAGGGCGAGCACCCGGGTCAGCGCGTACGACACGTCGGCGGGCTGGTTGAGCACGTCCAGCGGGTTGCCGTCGGCGCCCCGCGCGGTGTGCGGGAAGGTCGGCGCGGCCACCACCAGGCCGGCCGCCGCCCAGCGGGTGAGCAGGGTCGCGTAGTCGTCCGGCCGGCCGTTCAGGCCGTGGCTGAACATCACCACGGGGAAGCGGCCGGTCGCCGCCGGCGCGGACTGCTCCGCCGAGCCGCCGGCCGTGCCCCGGGCCGGGTACCAGATCGTCACCGGCAGCGGCCGGTCGCCGTCCCGGTTGAGTTCCAGCCGACGTACCCCGACCGCGAAGGGCTCGCTCGGCGCGGTGCCGGCCGGTACGCGCGGGGCCGGGGCGGTCGCCTTCGGCGACTCCGTCGGGGCGGCGGCGCGCCAGGCGGGCCCCGGGTCGCCCGAGCAGCCGGCCACGCCGACGGTGAGCAGGGCGGCGGCCAGCAGGGCAGCGGTGCGACGACGGGGCATGAATCCGATTGTGCCTCGCGGCGCGGGGCCGCCGGCCAGCATCGCGACGGCAGGCGAACGGCCAATCACCCGGGCAGTGGGCTCGGCCCCACCGACTAGGGGGTGGGGAGGCGGGAGAGCCAGGTGGTGGTGCCGGGGGAGCGGGCGGCGGTGGGGAGGCGGTGGAGGGCGGCGGGGTCGCCGTAGAGGGTCCAGCGGAGGAAGTCCGTGGTGGCGGCCAGGACCTGGGGGAAGCCCCGGTGGCCGGGGATCAGGTACGCGCCGTGGCCCTGGCCGGTGACGGTGAGGAAGGCGGCCGGGCCGGGCGCGCGGGCGTACGCGGCCCGGCCGACGGTCACCGGCACCACCGGGTCGGCGCCGCCGTGCACGAACAGCACCGGCGCGGCGGGGTCGGCGAACGCGCCGGCCAGGCCACCCCCGGCGATCACGACACCGGCCCGCAGCCGGGAGGAGTGCCCGGAGGTGAGCATCCCGGCGGTGGTGAACCCGCCCGCCGAGTGCCCGGCCGCGGCGAACCGGGCGACGTCCAGGTGTCCGGCGAGCGGGTCGCCCCGACGGGCGTCGAGGTGGACCAGGTGCCGGATCAGCCGCCAGCCGTCGGCCGGCTGGTTGCGTACGTCCGCCCGGGTGAACCGGACCGCCCCGCGCCGGGTGTGCGGGTACGCCGGGGCGGCCACCACGAACCCGGCGGCGGCCCACCGGGTGGTCAGCGGGGCGTGCAGTTCGGGGAGGCTGTGCAGCCCGTGGCTGAACACGACGACCGGGAACCGGCCCCGGGCGACCCCGCCGGGGCCGGCCGGATACCAGACGGTCACCGGCAGCGGGCGCGCGCCCGCCGGGTCGAGCGTGAACGTCCGCACCCCGACCGGGTACGCCCCGGCGGGCGCGGACCGGGCGGGCGGCTCCCCGCCGGGGGCGGCGGCGGTGGCCGGGCCGCAGCCGGCCAGCAGCGCCGTCATCAGCACGGCGACCAGCCGTCGTACCCCCACGCCCCTACGCTAGGCGGCCCGGGGCCCGGGGCGGCCCCGCCGTCCGGACCGGTCGGCGAAGCCACCCGTTGGGGGCGGCTCCCCCCAACGGGCGGTCCTGCGGCGTTTCGCCCGCGTGGGACGGTTCGGCCGGGCCGCCTTGGCTATGGTCTGGCCCATGTCTGACAAGTATGTGGACCCGAGCGGCAACACAGAGCAGTTCCGGGCGTTCGCCCACGCGCCGGAGGCCGGCGGGCCGACCGCCCCGGACGCGTCCCGGACGCCCCTGGTCGCCGGCGTTGCGGTCGCCGTGGTGGTGCTGGTGGCCGTGGTCGCCTGGCTGGCCCTGGCCTGATCGGCCGCACCGAACCGGCCGAGCCGCACCAGGCCGGCCGTGTCGAACCGGCCGTAGTGGGCCGGGGTCGGCGGAGGTGCTGGTGGGCTCAGCGGGCCGGAGGCGGGGTCAGCGGGTCGCCCCGGCCACCGCGCGGGTCTCCCGGGCGATCTCGCGCTCCTCGTCGGTGCCGACCACGCAGACGGTGACCTCCGCGCCGTCCGGGGAGATCACCCGGTCGCCCCTGCCGGCGTTGCGCCCCGGGTCGACGGCGATGCCCAGCCGCTCCAGGCCGGCCAGCGCGGCGGTCCGCACCGCGGCGGCGTGCTCGCCCACCCCGGCGGTGAAGGTGACCGCGTCGACACGCCCGAGCAGGGCGTAGTACGCCCCGACGTACCCGGTGATCCGACGCGTGTAGACGGCGAAGGCGAGGGTGGCGGCCGGATCCCCGGCGTCGCGGCGGGCCAGCACCTCGCGCATGTCGTTGACCCCGGCCAGGCCGAGCAGGCCGCTGCGGTGGTTGAGCAGGTCGTCGATCTCGTCCACGCCCAGGCCGCCCTCGCGGCGCAGGTGGAAGATGATGGTCGGGTCGAGGTCGCCGCTGCGGGTGCCCATCACCAGGCCCTCCAGCGGGGACATCCCCATCGAGGTGGCCACGCTACGTCCGCCGGCCACGGCGCACGCGCTGGCCCCGTTGCCCAGGTGCAGGGTGATCGTGTTCAGCTCCTCGTACGGCCGGCACAGCAGCTCGGCGGTGCGCCGCGAGACGTACGCGTGCGAGGTGCCGTGGAAGCCGTACCGGCGGATGTCGTACCGCGCGGCGGTGTCCCGGTCGATCGCGTAGGTCGCGGCGGCCTCGGGCAGGGTGTGGTGGAACGCGGTGTCGAAGACGGCCACCTGCGGCACGCCCGGCAGCGCCTCGCGGGCGACCCGGATGCCGGCCAGGTTCGCCGGGTTGTGCAGCGGCGCGAGCGGGACGAGGTCCTCGATCGCCGCGAACACCGCGTCGTCGACCAGCACCGGCTCGGCGAAGCGCCGCCCGCCGTGCACCACCCGGTGCCCGACGGCGGTGAGCCCGGCCAGGTCGAGCCGGTCGAGGATCTCCCGGACCGCCGTCTCGTGGTCGGCCGGGCCGCCCCCCGGCTCGCCGACCCGCTCCACCGTCCCGGAGTCGCGGACCTCGTCGCCGTCGTACAGCCGGTACTTGACCGACGACGAACCGCAGTTGAGGACGAGCACCCGACTCATGACGACTCCCCGGCGGCGGCGGCCTGGATGGCGGTGATCGCGACGGTGTTGACGATGTCCGGGACGGTGGCGCCCCGGGACAGGTCGTTGACCGGCCGGCGCAGGCCCTGCATCACCGGCCCGACGGCCACCGCCCCGGCCGAGCGCTGCACCGCCTTGTACGTGTTGTTGCCCGTGTTCAGGTCCGGGAAGATGAACACCGTGGCCCGCCCGGCGACCGCGCTGTCGGGCAGCTTGGTGGCCGCGACCTTCGGGTCGATCGCCGCGTCGTACTGGATCGGGCCCTCCACCAGCAGTTCCGGGCGGCGCTCGCGGACCAGCCGGGTGGCCGCCGCGACCTTCTCCACGTCCGCCCCCGCCCCGGAGTCCCCGGTCGAGTACGACAGCATCGCCACCCGGGGTTCGATGCCGAACCGGGCGGCGGTGTCGGCCGAGGAGATGGCGATGTCGGCGAGCTGGGCGGCGTCCGGGTCGGGGTTGACCGCGCAGTCGCCGTACACCAGCACCCGGTCGGCGAGCAGCATGAAGAAGACGCTGGACGCCACCGAGACCCCGGGCACCGTGCGGATGATCTCGAAGGCGGGGCGGATGGTGGCGGCGGTGGTGTGGGTGGCCCCGGACACCATCCCGTCGGCGTGCCCGGTGTGCACCATCATCGTGCCGAAGTAGTTCGGGTGGGCGACCACGTCGTACGCCAGGTCGAGCGTGACGCCCCGGTGGGCGCGCAGCTTCGCGTACGCCGTGGCGAACTCGTCGCGCCACTCGCTGGTCGCCGGGTCGACCACGGCCGCGCCGGTGATGTCGATGCCCAGCTCCCGGGTGCGCCGGGCGACGTCGTCGGTGCGGCCGAGCAGGGTCAGGTCGGCCACGCCCCGGCGCAGCAGGATCTCCGCCGCGCGCAGGATCCGCTCCTCCGCCCCCTCCGGCAGCACCAGGCGGCGGCGGGTGGCCCGGGCCCGGTCGATCAGGTCGTACTCGAACATCAGCGGGGTGACCCGCTCGGACCGGCTGACCCGCAGCCGGCGGGCCAGGTCGTCGGTGTCCACGCAGGCCTCGAACGCGCCGAGCGCCGCCTCCACCTTGCGCGGGTTCGCGACGCTGGGCCGGCCCTCGATCCGGCTGGACGCCTCGACCGTGTCGTAGCTGTCGCTGGGCACCGACAGCACCGCCAGGCCGGTGTTCAGCCCCTCGACCAGCCGCATCGCCCGGGGGTCGGGCCGCTCGCCGAGGGTGAGCACCAGCCCGGCCACGGAGACCTGGCCGGCCACGTGCGCGGCGCTCGCCGCCACCAGCAGGTCCGCCCGGTCGCCCGGGGTGATCACCAGCGCGCCCTCGGTCAGGTGGTCCAGCAGCGTCGGCACGTGCGCCGCGCCGACCACGTAGTCGAGCACGTCGCGGGCGAGCGCGGCCTCGTCGCCGGCCAGCAGGGTGGCGCCGAGCGCCGCCGCCACCTCGGCCACCGTCGGCGCCGACACGGTGGGCACCTCCGGGATGGCGTACGCGGGGACGGGCAGCTCGGGCAGCGTCATCTCCCCCGGCACCCGGTTGGCGATCACCGCCAGCACCGTCGCGCCCAGGTCCGCCAGGTCGTGGTACGCCCCGCGCGCCGCCGCCGCGATCGCCTCCGGCTCCTGCCCGAAGCCGTCGATCACCGGCACCACCACGCTGCCGAACTCGGTGGCCAGCCGGGCGTTGAAGGCCAGCTCGCGGGGGCCCGCGCCGTCCCCGCCGTCGGCGAAGTCGCTGCCCACCACCACCATCGCCGGGCAGCGCCGCTCGACGTCCCGGTACCGCGCGACGAGCCGGGAGATCAGCTCCTCGCGCCGGCCGTCGGCGACCAGTTCCGTGGCCTGCGGGTAGGTGGCGCCGTGCAGGTCGGCCACCGGCAGGTCGATCCGGTAGCGGTCGGTGAGCAGGGCGAGGATCGGGTCGGGGCCCTTGCCGGCGACCAGCGGCCGGAACGCGCCGATCCGCTCGACCTGTCGGGAGAGGAGCTCGGCGAGGCCGAGCGCGATGGTCGACTTTCCCCCGCCGGAACCCACACTGGTCAGATATACGCTCCGGGCCACGCACCCACGCTACAAGATCGCCGCCCGCAGCGCCGCTGGCACCATCCTGACCTGGGGGATCCTCGTCTCACTCGGGCCGCTGACCAGGGACTTCAGGATCCGTGCCTCCTAGACTCGCCACTCGTGACCGATCGCCGGACCACCGTCCCGCCCCCGCCCGAGCAGCCGACCGTCGGGTGGGCCGTGCCGGACGGTCCGACGGCGGTGCGGCCCGTGATCGACGGTCCGACGGTCGCACTCTCCGTGACGGACGGTCCGACGGTCGTACTCTGCGTGACGGACCGTCCGACGGTCGTCCTGCCGCCCGTGACCGACGTGCCGACGACCGTCCTGGCCGCGGTTCCCGACCTGCCGCCGGTCTTCGTCGACCCGAGCGGGCGGCGCGGGACCCGGCTGCGGCGGATCGCGTACGCCGCCGGGCTGGCCGGGCTGGCGTACACCGCGCTGGTCGGGCTGAGCTTCGCCGGGGGGCCGGTGCGCCCGGAGAACGTGCTGCCCTTCGTCGAGTCGACGCAGCGACCCTGGGAGGCGCCCGCGCCGCCGGACGCCCCGGCCCTCGCCCCGACGACCGCGAAACCCGGCACACCGGCTTCCGGACCGACCCGCGCCACGTCGACCCGGCGCGCGCCCGCCACGGCGTCGTCCCGGCCGTCGCCCCCGGCGGCCGGCACCGGCAGCCCGCGTCCCAGCCGGAGCGCCGCGTCGCCGCCAAGCGCCACCGCGCCTCCGACGACCGTGCGGCCCAGCACCGCGCCGCCCACGACCGCCCCGCCCCCGGTCGGCCCGCCGGCCCTCCCGGAACCGGGCGAGTAGCGTGCGGACAGCCGCCAATCCGTTCACCGGTCGGCCCCCGCCGCCCGCCCGCCGCAGCCGGCGGGCTCGCCGGACCGCGCCGCCGCCGAGCTGGGCCCTGCTGGGCGTCGTGCTCGTCGTCCTGGCCGGCGTGCTCTTCGTCGGGGCGTACGCGAACGCCGCCTTCGTCCCCGACCGCGCGCAGCACGACGACGGCCAGGACCGGGTGCCCGCCGAGGTGGTCAACGGCGGCCCGGTCATCAACGCCGCCGGCGGCCAGCACCGCTCCTACCGGCTGCCCCCGCGCACCGTCGCGCTCACCTTCGACGACGGTCCCGACCCGACGTGGACCCGCGAGGTGCTGCGGGTCCTCGACGCCCACCAGGTGAAGGGCACCTTCTTCGTGGTCGGGTCGCAGGCCGCCCGGCACCCCGGGCTGGTCCGGGAGCTGGTCGCCGGAGGGCACGAGGTCGGCGTGCACACCTTCACCCACCCCGACCTGACCACGCTGCCCGGCTGGCGGCGCCGCCTGGAGTACGCCCAGACCCAGCTCGTGCTCGCCGGCGCGGCCGGGGTCCGGTCCTCGCTGATCCGGTTCCCGTACTCCTCGCACGCCGACGCGATCGACGACCGGGACTGGCCACTGGTCACCGAGGCCGGCGAGCTGGGCTACCTCACCGTGCTCAACGACACCGACAGCCGGGACTGGGCGCTGCCCGGGGTGGACGTCACGGTCGCCAACGCCACGCCGACCGGTTACTCGGGCGCGATCAGCCTGTGGCACGACGCCGGCGGGGACCGGGCCCAGACCGTCGCCGCCCTGGACCGCTTCATCCCGCTGATGAAGGAACGCGGCTACCGGTTCACCACCGCGACCGAGGGGCTGAACCTGGCGCTGGCCGTGGCCGGGGTCGACCACCAGGTGACCGGGAACCCGGCCGCGTCCGGGGCGGACCGGTGGCGGGGCCGGATGCTGGTCTGGGCGGTGCGGGGTGCCGACCGCACGCTCACCGTCTTCGGCGTGCTCTTCGTGCTCGTCGGCGTGCTCACCGTCGGCCGCACCGTCCTGCTGTTCCTGCTCGCCGGGCGGCACGCCCGGCGCCGCCGGGCCCGGGACTGGGCCTGGGGGCCGCCGGTGACCGAGCCGGTGTCGGTGATCGTCCCCGCGTACAACGAGAAGGAGGGGATCGCCGCGGCGGTCCGGTCGCTGGCCACCGGCGACCACCCCGGGGGGATCGAGGTCGTCGTGGTCGACGACGGTTCGACGGACGGGACCGCCGACATCGCCGAGGGGCTCGGCCTGCCGAACGTCCGGGTCGTCCGCAAGCCGAACGGCGGCAAGCCGAGCGCGCTCAACACCGGCGTGGCGCTGGCCCGCCACGAGCTGCTGGTGCTGGTCGACGGCGACACCGTCTTCGAGCCGGACGCCGTGCGCCGGCTGGTCCAGCCGTTCGCCGACCCGCAGGTGGGCGCGGTCGCCGGCAACGTCAAGGTGGGCAACCGGGACAGCCTGATCGCCAAGTGGCAGCACATCGAGTACGTCATCGGGTTCAACCTCGACCGCCGCCTCTACGAGACCCTGCGGTGCATGTCGACCGTGCCCGGCGCGATCGGCGGCTTCCGCCGGCAGGCCCTCGGGTACGCGGGCGGGCTGACCGACGACACCCTGGCCGAGGACACCGACATCACCATGGCCCTGGGCCGGGCCGGCTGGAAGGTGGTGTACGAGGAGACGGCCCGGGCGTGGACCGAGGCGCCGGCGACGATGGGACAGTTGTGGAAGCAGCGCTACCGGTGGAGCTACGGCACCATGCAGGCGATGTGGAAGCACCGCCGCTCGCTGCTCGACCACGGCGCGTCCGGCCGGTTCAGCCGCCGCTGCCTGCTGTTCCTGAGCCTGTTCGGGGTGCTGCTGCCGCTACTGGCGCCGATGATCGACCTGCTCGCCCTGTACGGCCTGTTCTTCCTCGACCGGACCGCGACGGTGGTGGCCTGGCTGGCCATGCTGGCGGTGCAGTTCCTCACCGCGGTGGTGGCGTTCCGGCTGGACCGGGAGAGGCTGGGCGTGCTCTGGGTGCTGCCGTTGCAGCAGTTCGTCTACCGGCAGTTGATGTACCTGGTGATGATCCAGTCGGTGGTCACCGCGCTGACCGGCGGCCGGCTGGGCTGGCAGAAGCTGCGCCGCACCGGCCTGCGCCCGACCGCCCGCGCCGGCACCGGCTGACGGTCAGCGGGCGCGGCGGGCCAGGTCGAGGGCGTACTCGGGCCACCAGACGCCGCTGTCCGGCTCCCCGGGGCGGCAGGCGCCGTCGGACTCGCCCGGGTACTTGACCCAGAGCAGGGCGTCCACCCGGTCCGGGCCGGGGTCGGCCGCCGGCTCCTCGCCCAGCGTCCGCCCGGGCGGGTTGCACCAACTCGGCGCGCCGTCCACCGTGGGGGCCGGGTGCGGGCCGTTGCCGTTGCGGCTGGTGTCGACGACGAACCGGGTCGCCCCGCCGAGCGCGTCGGAGAGCCGGTGACCGTAGCGGACGTTCTCCTCGGTGCCGACGAAGTTCGCCACGTTCAGGGCGAAGCCGGCCGCGTCGGCGATCCCGGCGCGGCGCAGCGCCGCGGCGAGCCGGTCGACGTCGGCGATCCAGCCGGGGTGTCCGGCGTCGAGGTACACCCGGGCGCTGCCGGTGCTGCCCAGCACCGACACCGCGTCCCGCAGCAGCGCGAGCCGGCCGGCGACGTCGGGTACGCAGCCGGCCACGGCGTCCGCGACGGCGCCGGGTTCGAGGACCACGGTGACCGGTCGGCCGGCCACCCCGGCCGCCAGGTCCCGGATCCAGCGCTGGTAGTCCGCCGCGTCCCCGGCCCCGCCGTCGCCGCCCGGCGCGGCCTGGTGCGCGGGGTCGGCGCCGCAGCCGGCGAGCAGCAGCGCCAGGGCGGCCCCGGCCGCTCCGGCCGCGCGGCGGCTCAGTCCTCGTCCTCGTCGTCCAGGCGGGCCAGCCAGGTGGCGAACCGCTCGATCGGCGTCTCGAACTCGGGGTTCAGGTCCACGAAGTCGCGCAGCCGCTCGCCGAGCCACTCGATGCTGACCGACTCCTCGCCCCGGCGCTCGACCAGTTCCTCGATCCCACGGTCGGTGAAGTACATCCGTACGTCCTCATTCCTGGCTCCGGCCGGCGGCCGGTCGGTGGTCCGCCGACGCGAGCGGGGCAGCGGCCCGTCGTGGCGACGGTCGCTGCCCCGCTGCGCGGCGGTGCGGTCAGGTCACGGGCGGGGCAGGGCCGCCTCGATCAGCGCGTTCTGCTCGACCTCGTGCATCTTGGCCGAGCCGACCGCCGGCGCGGCGGCGGCCGGGCGGGAGATGCGGCGCAGCCGGACCTCGCTGAGGTGTTCCAGCAGGTTGAGCGCGACGAAGCTCCACGCGCCCTGGTTGGCCGGCTCCTCCTGCACCCAGGCGTAGTCCTCGGCGTTCGGGTACTGCGCCAGGGCGGCCCGGATCTCCTCGACGGGCAGCGGGTAGAGCTGCTCCATCCGGATGATCGCGGTGTCGGTGACGCCCCGGTCCGCCCGGGCCTGGAACAGGTCGTAGTAGACCTTGCCCGAGCAGAGCAGCACCCGCTTCACCTGCTCCGGCGCTCCGGCGGCGGTGTCGCGCAGCACCGGGGCGAAGGTGCCGGTGGTGAAGTCCTCGACCGGGGACACGCAGAGCTTGTGCCGCAGCAGCGACTTCGGCGTGAACACCACCAGTGGCTTGCGCTTGGGCGACAGGGCCTGGCGGCGCAGCAGGTGGAAGTAGTTAGCCGGGGTGGTCGGGATGGCCACCCGCATGTTGTCCTCGGCGCAGAGCTGGAGGAACCGCTCCGGGCGGCCGGAGGTGTGGTCCGGGCCCTGGCCCTCGTGGCCGTGCGGCAGCAGCAGGGTGACCGCGGAGCGCTGGCCCCACTTCACCTCGCCCGAGGAGATGAACTCGTCGATCACCGACTGGGCGCCGTTGACGAAGTCGCCGAACTGGGCCTCCCAGCAGACCAGCGCGTTGACGTTCTCCACCGAGTAGCCGTACTCGAAGCCCATCGCCGCGTACTCGCTGAGCAGCGAGTCGTGGACGAAGAACCGGGACCGCTCGCCGTCGGCGGTGAGCGACTGCAACGGCAGGTGGTCGGCGCCGGTCCTGGCGTCCACCACCGACGCGTGCCGCTGCACGAACGTGCCACGGCGCGAGTCCTGCCCGGCGAGCCGGACGGTGACCCCGTCGTGCAGCAGCGCGCCGAAGGCGATGATCTCGCCGAAGCCCCAGTCGATGTTGCCCTCGACGGACATCTTGGCCCGCCGGTCGAGGAGCTGCTGGATCCGCTTGTGCGGGGTGAAGCCCTCCGGCAGGTTGACGTGGGCGTCGCCGACCGCCTTGACCACGTCGACGCTGGTCGCGGTCTCCACCTGCGGCTCCGGCTCGTCCTCGCGGCGCTGCCGGGCCGGCTGCTTCGGCGCCGAGGCGGCGTCCCGGGTGGCCTTGAAGACCCGCTCCAGCTGCGACTGGTAGTCGCGCAGCAGCTCCTCCGCGTCCTCCACGGTGATGTCGCCCCGGCCGATCAGCTCCTCGGTGTACAGCTTCCGGACCGACCGCTTCGAGTCGATGATCTTGTACATCTGCGGGTTGGACATCGACGGGTCGTCGCCCTCGTTGTGCCCGCGCCGGCGGTAGCAGACCATGTCGATCACGACGTCCTTGTTGAACGCCTGCCGGTACTCGAACGCCAGCCGGGCGACCCGGACCACGGCCTCGGGGTCGTCGCCGTTGACGTGCAGGATCGGCGCCTCGATCATCCGGGCCACGTCGGTGCTGTAGAGGCTGGACCGGGAGTGTTCCGGTGCGGTGGTGAAGCCGACCTGGTTGTTGACCACCACGTGCACCGTGCCGCCGGTGCGGTAACCCCGTAGCTGCGACAGGTTGAGCGTCTCGGCGACCACGCCCTGGCCGGCGAAGGCGGCGTCACCGTGCACCGCCAGCGGCAGCACCGTGTACCCCTCCAGCTTGAGGTCGATCCGGTCCTGCTTGGCCCGGACGATGCCCTCCAGCACCGGGTCGACGGCCTCCAGGTGCGACGGGTTCGCCACCACCGACACCTTGACGGCGTGCTCGCCGTCCGGGGTGGTGAACTTGCCGTTCTGGCCGAGGTGGTACTTCACGTCGCCCGAGCCCTGGGTGGAGCGCGGGTCGAGGTGCCCCTCGAACTCCGAGAAGATCTTCTCGTACGGCTTGCCGACGATGTTGGCCAGCACGTTGAGCCGGCCGCGGTGGGCCATGCCGATGACGACCTCGTCGAGCCCCGCCTCGGCGGAGGACTCCAGCACCTCGCCGAGCAGCGGGATCAGCGACTCGCCGCCCTCCAGCGAGAAGCGCTTCTGGCCGACGTACTTCGTCTGTAGGAAGGTCTCGAACGCCTCGGCGGCGTTGAGCCGGTTGAGCACGTGCTTCTGCTCGTCGGTGCTGGGCTTCTCGTACTTGCGCTCGACCCGCTCCTGGAGCCAGCGCCGCTCCTCCGGATCCTGGATGTGCATGTACTCCACGCCGACCCGGCGGCAGTACGAGTCGCGCAGCACGCCGAGGATGCTCCGCAGCTTCATCCGCTGCTTGCCGGCGAAGCCGTTGACCGGGAAGACCCGGTCGAGGTCCCACAGGGTCAGCCCGTGCTGGAGCACGTCCAGGTCCGGGTGCTTGCGGATCTTGAATTCCAGCGGGTCGGTGTCGGCCATCAGGTGGCCGCGCACCCGGTACGCGTGGATCAGCTCGTGCACCCGCGCGGTCTTGTTGATCTGGCCCTCGGAGTCGACCGCGACGTCCCGCATCCAGCGCACCGGCTCGTACGGGATGCGCAGCGAGGTGAAGACCTGGTCGTAGAAGCCGTGCTCGCCGAGCAGCAGCTCGTGCATGACCTTGAGGAACTCGCCGGACTGCGCGCCCTGGATGATCCGGTGGTCGTACGTGCTGGTCAGCGTGATGATCTTGCTGACCGCCAGCTCGGCCAGGGTGGCCTCGCTCATCCCCTGGTACGGCGCGGGGTACTCCATCGCGCCGACGCCGATGATGGCGCTCTGCCCCGTCATCAGGCGCGGGATCGAGTGCACCGTGCCGATGCCGCCCGGGTTGGTCAGCGAGATCGTGGTGCCGGAGTAGTCCTCCATGGTCAGCTCGTTGCGGCGGGCGCGCCGGACCACGTCCTCGTACGCCTGCCAGAACTGCCGGAAGTCCATCCGCTCGCAGCCCTTGATGGACGGGACCACCAGGTTGCGGGTGCCGTCGGGCTTGGCCAGGTCGATCGCGATGCCCAGGTTGACGTGCTCGGGGCGGACCATCGCCGGCTTGCCGTCGACCTCGGCGAAGGAGTTGTTCATCTCCGGGTGCTCGACCAGCGCCCGGACCATCGCGTACCCGATCAGGTGGGTGAAGCTGACCTTGCCACCGCGCCCCCGGGTGAGGTGGTTGTTGATCACGATGCGGTTGTCCACCAGCAGCTTGGCCGGGACGGCCCGCACGCTCGTCGCGGTCGGCACGCTCAGCGAGGCGTCCATGTTCTGGACGATCTTCGCGGCGACGCCGCGCAGCGGGGTGGTCTGCGGGCCCGAGACGGCCGGCTTCGCCGGGGCGGGCTTGGCGGCCGGGGCGGGCTTCGCGGGCGCGGCCTTCGCCGGGGTGGGCTGCGCGGCCGGCGTCGCCTTCGGCTCGGCGGCCCTCGGGGCGGCCGGCTCGGCCTTCGCGGCGGGCTGGGCGACGGTGGCGGCGGCCTCCTGCTGCCCGGCGGGCTCCGGTGCGGCGGCAGCCGCCCGGGCGGCCTGGCCGTCGGGACGCGGCGCGGCGGCGCCGGGCGCCGGCCGGTAGTCGGCGAAGAAGTCGTGCCAGGCCGAATCGACGCTGCTTGGGTCGGCGAGGTAGCGCTGGTACATCTCCTCGACGATCCACTCGTTCGGGCCGAAACCCGCCAGTGGGTTCTCCTGCGAAGTCTGCTGGGTCGACACGGCCGGTAATCGCCTCTTTCACGCGGGTTTGTGTGTCACGCGGTGTCCGCCGTCCCCCCGCTGTGCGGGTGGACGGGAGACGGCTCCCAGGCTACGCCGTAGGAATACGCTAAGCATTTCCGCCTCCGGCGCGTGGTCCGTTTCACAGAAGATGCCAGAAGTTCGGTCAGTCCGGCGTGTCCTGTTGACCGTGGGCCGGAAACGGGCCCGGCCCCGGGGCGTGATCACGCGATCACGCCCCGGGGCCGGGTTCCGTCGTCCGTGGGCGTCAGGAGATGTCCCGCCGCCGCATGGTGAGGGCGCCGATCAGGCCGGCCACCACGGCGTACCCGATCAGCACCGCCGCGCCCGCCCAGCGGGGCGGGTTGCCCGGGATCTCGGTCCCGCTGACCATCAGCGACGACGCCAGCGAGGGCACCACCACCTGGAGCTTGTTGATCCACTCCCCGTACCGGGAGGCCAGGATGCTCAGCACGGCGACGGCCCCGATCGAGCCGCCCAGGTAGAGCAGGATGCCGGTCACCGTCGCGCCGATCTGGCTGCGGATCAGCACCCCGATGCCGACCCCCAGCACCGACCAGAGCAGGTACGCCACCGCGTTGAGCCCGAGCGCCCGCCAGACCGCGTCGTTGCCGAGCTGGGCGCCGACGTCCACGCTGTTCAGGATCAGCGCGCCGAACACCAGGTTGAGCACGGTGGTGACCAGCCAGAACAGCATCGCGAGCACGGCCGCGGCGACCAGCTTGGCCACCATCACCGCCGTGCGGTGCGGCACCGTGAGGAACGTGGTGGTCACCGTCTGGTGGAAGAACTCGCTGGTCACCACGATGATGCCGAGCAGCATCACGATGAGCAGCCCGAAGAACTGGCCGTTGGTGTAGACGTTGGCGGCCAGGTTGTCCACGGCCTGCACGGCCTGGATCTGCTCGGCCTGCTCGGGCGGCACGTCGCCGAAGTTGCCGCTGGCCAGCGCGTCGGTCTGCAACCAGTTGATCAGCAGGGTGAGGGCCCACAGCGGCAGCGAGATGAGCCCGAAGATCCACCAGGTGCTGGTGGTGCGGATCTTGAGCAGCTCGGATCGGACGAGGTTCATCGGATGCCCGCCTTTCCGGCCGTCAGCTCCAGGAAGACCCGTTCCAGGTCGGGTCGCTCCGGGGTCAGTTCGTGCAGTTCCACCTTCGCGGCCAGGGCGGCCTTGCCGATGGCCGGGGCGTCCACCCCGCCGACCAGGAGCACGCCGTGCTCGTCGGTCTCCACCGTCGCGGACTGCTCGCGCAGCACCGCGACCAACTCCTCGGGCTGCGGGGTGCGCACCCGCACCCGGCCGCCCTGCGCCATCGAGCCGAGCACCTGCTCGACCGGCCCCTGCCGAATCAGCTTGCCGGCCGCGATGATCACCACGTCGTCGGCGAGCAACTGCATCTCCGACAGCAGGTGGCTGGAGACCAGCACGGTACGGCCCTCGTGGGCCAGGCCCTTGAGGAAGCCGCGCATCCACCGGATGCCCTCCGGGTCGAGCCCGTTCGCCGGCTCGTCGAGGATCAGCACCCGGGGGTCGCCGAGCATCGCGGCGGCGATGCCCAGCCGCTGCTTCATGCCCAGCGAGTAGCCCTTGAACTTGCGCTTCGCCGCCGGGGTCAGCCCGACCAGGGCCAGCGCCTCGTCGGCCCGCTGCTTCGGCAGCCCGGCCGCCGCGCAGATCACCCGCAGGTGGTTGATCCCGGTACGGCCCTTGTGCGCGCTGGACGCCTCCAGCACCGCGCCGACGTGGCGCAGCGGGTCGGCCAGGTCGGCGTACCGGCGGCCGCCGATGGTCGCGCTGCCGCCACTCTGGGTGACCAGGTTCAGCAGCATGCGCAGCGTCGTGGTCTTGCCGGCGCCGTTCGGGCCGAGGAAGCCGGTCACCCGCCCCGGTTCGACCGTGAACGACAGATTGTCGACCGCCCGGACGTTCTTGTACTGCTTCGTCAGGCCGGACACCACGATCTGACCGCTGCCGGTGGTGGGGCTTCGCTGCCCGTCAGACATTGCTCTCCTCCCGTGCGTGGCGCGTGAACGCGCCGACGTGTGCGGCGCCGTTGCGAATGCGCCGTCGCACAGCGTGGCAAGCCGGCGCAACCAGGTCAATCAGGCGCGACACCTACACCCGTCTCCGTCTCAGGCAGGAGAGGGTCCTCCCCAGGGACGAGATCGCCCGTCCCGCCCCCGCCGGGTCACGCCCCGGCCAGCGCGATCCAGGTGGCCCGGGCGCGGCCCAGCAGCCGGCCGTCGGGGCCGTACAGGGCGGTGCGGACCAGCGCCTTGCGCCCGCCGGTGTCGTCCGCCACGCCGGTGACCACGCACTCGTCGCCGGGGTCCGGCAGCGCGTCCAGCACGGCGGCGATCCGGCCGAGCACGTACGGGCGGCCGGGGCCGAGCACCGTCCAGCCGCCGGGGCAGTCCAGCGCCGCCCAGACCGTCGCGGGGGTGACCTCCACCGGCGCGGTGAACGGCGCGGCCGTCCGCCCGTCCGGCAGCCGGCCGGGGAAGATCCGCAGGCCGTCGGCCCGGTCCGGCCCGCAGACGTAGCAGCCGGGGAAGGGATGCTCTCCCAGCCCCGGGTACGCCGCCGCGGCGGCCCGCGCCGTGCCGAGGTCGACCGGCGGCACCGCCTCCGGCGCGTCCCCGGCCGGCCGCAGCTCGGCGACCAGCCGACCCTCGGGGTCGCGGACCTGCCCGCCGGACACGGTCAGCGGGGTCTCCAGCGGCGGTGGCTGCCGCAGCGTCACCTCGACCGGCCCGTCGTGCCCGTCGGCGGCGGCGAGGGTGCCGGCGGTCCAGCCCCCGTTGCCGGTGCCGGGCGGACCGTTGAACCGGGCCGGGATGATCACTGCCATGGACGGGTCCTCCTGACGTCCGCGCTGTCGTGGACCACCCTCTCATCCCGATCGGGGCCGACCGTCCGGCGGCGTTCACCGGATCGACACCGGTCGTCCCCGCTGGTGGCACCCGGGGCACCTACACAGTGCTCATGGCCGTTCTGCCCGCCGCTGGCGTACCTCTGACGACCAGCGGATACTCCGTGCTGATCGCCGACGACCCGATCCAGGTCGCGGCTGCGCAACGCCTGCGCCACGAGGTCTTCGCCACCGAGCTCGGGGCCGCCCTGCGCCCCGACCCGGCCGGCCTCGACACCGACGAGTTCGACGCCCACTGCGACCACCTGATCGTCCGCGAGGAACGCACCGGGGCGGTGGTCGGGACGTACCGGCTGCTGCCGCCGGGGCGGACCACCCGCCGGTACGCGGACACCGAGTTCGACCTGACCGCGCTCGACCCGCTCCGGGACGTCCTGGTGGAGGCCGGCCGGTCCTGCGTCCACCCCGACCACCGCTCCGGCGCGGTGATCAACCTGATGTGGGCCGGCATCACCCGCTACCTGCACCTGCGCGGGTCGAGCTGGCTGGGCGGCTGCGCCTCGGTCCCGGTGGACGACGGCGGGCTGCTCGCCGCCGGGGTCTGGGACCAGGTCCGGGCCAGGCACCTGGCCCCGCCGCCGCTGCGGGTCAGGCCGCTGCGGCCCTGGTTCGCCGAGCCGCCGGCCGCCGCCCCGCCCACCGTCGGCGCGGGTGCTCCGCTCAACGTCGGCGCGGGCGCCCCGGCCGCCGGGGCCGCGGCGGCCGGCCGGACCGCCCTCCCGCCGCTGCTGCGCGGCTACCTGCGGTTGGGCGCGTGGGTGGCCGGCGAGCCGGCGTACGACCCGGACTTCCGGGTGGCCGACTTCTACGTGCTGTTCTCGCTGGACCGGATGAACCCCCGCTACCTGCGGCACTTCCTCGGCGGGGGCGAGCGGTGAGCGCCCGCCACGGCCTCTGGCGGCCGGCCTCCGACTGCGGGCCGGACTGCCTGCCCGGGCCCGGGGAGATCCCCGCCGTGCCGGTCGCCCGGCGGCTGGGCCGGCTGGTCGCCGTGCTCGCGATGCTGGTGGCCGGCGTCGGGCTGGCCGCGCTGCTGCCGGTGCTCCCGGCCCGGGAGCGGCGGGCCGCGCTGCGCGGCTGGGCCCGGGGCACGGTCCGGGCGTTCGGCGTCCGGCTGGTGGTCCGGGGCCGGTTGCCCCGGCGGCGGGCGCTGGTGGTGGCCAACCACGGCTCGTGGCTGGACGTGCTCGCGCTGCTGGCCGTGGCGCCGGCCCGGATGGTGGCCAAGCGCGAGGTGCGCGGCTGGCCGCTGGTCGGGCCGCTGGCCGCCGCCGCGGGCACGGTGTTCGTGGACCGGGCGCGGCCCCGGGCGCTGCCGGGCACGGTGCGCCGGGTGGCCGCAGCGCTGCGGGCCGGCCACCCGGTCGCCGCCTTCCCGGAGGGCACGACCTGGTGCGGCGCGGCGATCGGGTGCCGCCCGGGCGGCGGGTTCCGGCCGGCGGTGTTCCAGGCGGCGATCGACGCCGGTGCGCCGGTCGTCCCGGTCCGGATCGGCTACCGGTTGAGCGCCGGCACCTCGGTCCGCGCCGGCACCTCGGTCCGCGCCGGCACCTCGGTCCGCGCCGGCACCGGCGTGACGGCCGGGAGCGGGGCGGGTCCCGGCGGTGGGTCGCCGACGACCGTCGCCGCGTTCCTCGGCGAGGAGACCCTCGGCCGGTCGGTCTGGCGGGTGCTGGCGGCCCGCGACCTGACGGTGGCGGTGACGGTCGCCGCCGCGCTGCACCCCGGGCGGGCGGCGGACCGGCGGCAGCTCGCCCGGGTCGCCGAGTCGGCCGTGCACCTGGTGCCGGCCCGGGTCCCCGCGCCGGTCGAGCCGCTGCCGACCGGGCGGGGCAGCCGGGCCGCCGACGCGGCGCGGGAGGTCGGCCTGGCCGCCTGACGCCTCCCCGACACGCGACAGTCTTGTTCAGTCGCGATGTATCGCGTTACTCTCTCCGCATGGACGCGCCGCCCCGACGCGTCCGGGCGGGGAGGTAGCCATGGCCAGTTGGACCGTCGACGGCCCGCAGCAGCTCACCCTGGACGGGCCGGTCACCTCGCTGGAGGTCCACCTGGTCTCCGGGCGGCTCAACGTGGTCGGCGCGGACGGGCCGGCCCGGGTGGACGTCACCCGGATCGGCCGTCGGTCGCTGATCGTCGAGCACCGGGACGGGGTGCTGACCGTCCGGCACGAACGGCACCCGAGGATGCCCGGGATGCTCTGGTGGCTCGGTCAGTTCGGCCGGCGCTTCCGGGCCGACGTCTCGATCGCCGTCCCCGCCGACGTGCCGGCCGACCTGACCCTGGTCGACGGGGCGCTGGTCGCCTCGGGCCTGTGCCGGCAGACCCGGGCCGACGTCACGTCGGGGCAGATCATCCTGATGGGTGTCCGGGGCCGGACCTCAGCGAAGATCGTTTCCGGGCCCGTGGAGGCGCTGGGGGTCGCCGGCGACCTGAGCCTGGAGACCGTCTCCGGCGAGGTGGTGCTCGCCGACAGCGCCGCAGGCACGGTCCGCGCGCACACCGTCTCCGGCGAGATCACCTGCGACCTGGACAACCCGCGCGACGGCGAGATCCAGCTCAGCACCATCTCCGGCGCCATCACCGTCCGGGTCCGCCGGGACAGCGACCTCGCCGTCCACCTGCACACCACCGCCGGCCGGATCACCAGCGGGTTCCCCGAGGTGCGTGACCGGTCCGGGCTGGGCGGCATGCGGGACAGCGAGGGGGTCATCGGCACGGGCGCGGGTAAGCTCTGGGCGTCCGCGACCTCCGGCAGCATCGCGTTGCTCGCCCGCCCGGTCGACGACGAGGAGGAGCTGCCGTGACCGCCGTGTTCAGCCACGGGCGGCTGCGGCTCTACCTGCTCAAGCTCCTCGACGACAGCCCCAAGCACGGGTACGAGCTGATCCGCCTGCTGGAGGACCGCTTCCTCGGCCTGTACGCGCCCAGCGCCGGCACCATCTACCCCCGGCTCCAGCGGCTGGAGGTCGAAGGGCTGGTGACCCACACCGCAGCCGGTGGGCGCAAGGTCTACGAGATCACCGAGCCGGGCCGGGCCGAGCTGCGCCAGCGGGCCGGCGAACTGGCCACCCTGGAGTCCGACATCAGCGCCTCCGTGGCGGACCTCTCCGCCCTGGCCGGCGAGATCCGCTCCGAGGTGCGTGGCTCGGTCCAGGACCTCAAGCGGGAGCTGCGCGAGGCCACCCGGCAGACCCGGCGTACCAGGTGGGAGCCGCCGTCCCGGGGCCCGGCGCGGCCGGCCGCCCCGGCGGGGGAGACGCCCCTGCTGGCCGAGTTCGACCAGCGGCTGGCCGCGTTCACCGTCGAGGTCGGCGGCCTGGTCCGCGCCGGCCGGCTCAGCGACGCCCAGCTCCGCACGGCGATCCGGGTGCTCGACGGCGCCCTCGACGGGCTGCGCCACCTGCTGCGCTGACCGGCCCGGGCGGCGCTCTCAGGGTTTTTCCAGCAACCGCCCAGCGCGGGCGCAGCGACGTCACGGATGATGGTCGGCATGGCCGCTACCCAGACCGAGGCGCGACTGCTCGTCGTCGAGGACGACCCCAACATCCTCGAACTGCTCTCCGCGAGCCTCCGCTTCGCCGGCTTCGACGTGGCCACCGCGACCAGCGGGAGCGCCGCGCTGAGCGCCGCCAAGGACCACCGCCCCGACCTGGTGGTCCTCGACGTGATGCTGCCCGACCTCGACGGTTTCGAGGTCATCCGGATGCTCCGCGAGGGCGGAACGCGTACCCCGGTGGTCTTCCTGACCGCCCGGGACGCCACCGACGACAAGATCCGCGGGCTGACCCTGGGCGGCGACGACTACGTCACCAAGCCGTTCAGCCTGGAGGAGCTGACCGCCCGGATCCGGGCCGTGCTGCGCCGGACGGCCAGCGGCGAGCAGGCCCCGTCCCGGCTCACCTTCGCCGACCTGGAGCTGGACGAGGAGACCCACGAGGTGCACCGGTCCGGGCAGCGGGTGCAACTCTCGCCGACCGAGTTCAAGCTGCTGCGGTACCTGATGTTGAACGCCAACCGGGTGCTGTCCAAGGCACAGATCCTCGACCACGTGTGGAACTACGACTTCCGGGGCGACGACAACATCGTCGAGTCGTACATCTCCTACCTGCGGCGCAAGGTCGACAACACCCAGCCCCGCCTGATCCACACCCTGCGCGGCGTGGGGTACGTACTGCGCAAGCCGGCGGCGTGAGCGCCATCGCGGAGGCAAAGGGCAAGCTGCGTGGTGTGCCGCTGCGGATCAAGCTGGTCGCGGCGGTGCTGGCGTTGGTCGCCGCCGCGCTAGTGGTGATCAGCTCGCTGACCACGTACTTCCTGCGCAACTACCTGATCGGTCAGGTGGACGGCGAGTTGCAGTCGGCCAGTATCCAGGTCGGCGGGGTGCTTCCCGACCTCGAGGCCCGTCGGGTGCGGGCGGAGCTGCCCACCGACTACGTCGTCGCGCTCGCCGACGAGAACCGGGCCCAGATCATCGGGTACGACCGCAGCCTGCAAACGGGCGACCTGCCGGCGATCCCGACAGACCTGGCCGGCTTCCGCGCTCAGGAGGGCAAACCGTTCAATGTCCCCGCACAGGACGGGGGAGACCGCTGGCGGATGCTCTATCGGGAGTTGCCGGACGGTCGGGTGCTCGCCGTCGGGCAGCACCTGACCGACGTCGACCGGGCGGTGAAGCGGCTGGTCTGGATAGACCTTCTGGTCGGCGGGGCGGTGCTGATCCTGCTCGCCTCCATCGGGGCGGCGATCGTGCGGACCAGCCTCAAGCCGCTGCTGGACATCGAACGCACCGCCGGGGCCATCGCCGGTGGCGACCTGACCCGGCGGGTGCCCGACCCGGAGGAGGGGCAGCCCTTCCCCACGTCGGAGCTGGGGCGGCTGTCCCGGGCGCTGAACGCGATGCTGGCCCAGATCGAGGCCGCGTTCACCGCCCGCGCCGCCTCGGAGATCGCCGCCCGGTCGGCCGAGGCCGGCGCGCGGGACGCGGCCGCCGCCGCCCAGGCGTCCGAGGCGCGGGCCCGGCGCTCGGAGGAGCGGATGCGGCAGTTCGTCGCCGATGCCTCGCACGAGCTGCGTACGCCGCTGACCACCATCCGGGGCTTCGCCGAGCTGTACCGGCAGGGCGCCGCCCGGGCCCCCGAGGAGACCGCCGGCCTGTTGCGCCGGATCGAGGACGAGGCGTCCCGGATGGGGCTGCTGGTGGAGGACCTGCTGCTGCTCGCCCGGTTGGACCGGGAGCGCCCGCTCTCGCTCGCCCCGGTGGAGCTGCCGCTGCTGGCCGGCGACGCCGTGCAGGCCGCCCGGGTGGTGGCCCCGGACCGGCGGATCGAGCTGGAGATCGAACCCGGCTCCGGGCCGCTGGTGGTGCTCGGCGACGATGCCCGGCTGCGCCAGGTGATCGGCAACCTGATGACCAACGCGCTGACCCACACCCCGCCGGACGCCTCGGTGACCCTGCGGCTGCGTACCGAGCCGGGCAACCTGGCGGTGGTCGAGGTCGCCGATACCGGCCCCGGGCTCTCCCCGGAGCAGGCCGAGCGGGTCTTCGAGCGCTTCTACCGGGCCGACGCCGCCCGCACCCGCCGGGCCGGCGGGGCCACCGGGACCGGGCTGGGCCTGGCCATCGTGGCGGCGCTGGTGGCCGCCCACCACGGCGCCGTCGAGGTCGCCGAGACTCCCGGCGGGGGCGCGACCTTCCGGGTCCGGCTGCCGCTGCTGCCGGACATCGACGATCCGGGCGAGTGACTTTCAGGCAACTTCCAGGCTGGTTCCAGGCTGGTCGCAGTGGCAGGGGAGAGGGTGGACACATGACCGAGTACGAGACCGACCCGCAGCGGCGGCCGGCGCCCTCCGACGCCGAGCCGTCGCACCCCACCGCCGAGCTGTCCCGCGTCGCGCCCGGGCAGTCCGACTCCCCGGCCGTCGAGCCGCCCGCGCCGGCCGCGCCGACCGCCCCCACAACCCCCACGGCTGACGCGCCGACCGCACCCGTGGCCGCCCACGCTCCGGGCACCGGGCCCGGCCCAGCCGCCCCGGTCTCCGGCCAGCACCCGTACGGCGGTTACGCCCCGCCGGCCGGCACCCCGTCGGCCCCGGTCGCCGGGCAGCAGCAGCCGGCCGGGCAGTACCCGACGAGCCCCTGGCAGCCCGGGCAGCAGTCCGGCTGGGCCGCGGGGGGCCAGCACGGACCGGCGGCCCCCGGATACGCCCCGCACGCCGGGGGTCCCGCGTACCCGGGCGGCCCGGTGCCGCCGCAGTACCCCGGCCAGCAGGTCCCGCAGTGGGCGCAGGGCCCGGCCCCCAAGCCGAGCCGGATCGCCAAGCTGGCCGGCGCGGGCGTCGCGGTGTTCGCGCTGATGCTCGGCTCCGGTGTCGCCGGTGGCGCGCTCGCGCTCGCCGTGGACGGCGACTCGGGCGGGATCACCCGCACCTACTCCGCCGCGCCGGTGATCAACGGCGCCGACCTGCCCAAGATCGCCGCCGCCGTGCAGGACAGCGTGGTCTCGATCACCACCGGCAGCGGCGAGGGCTCCGGCGTCATCCTCAGCGCCGACGGCTACGTGCTCACCAACAACCACGTGGTGGCCTCCGCCGGCGGCGACACCGTGCGGGTGGTCTTCGCCAACGGCAAGTCCGCCGAGGCGAAGATCGTCGGCACCGACCCGAAGACCGACCTGGCCGTGGTGCAGGCCACCGGGGTCAGCGGCCTCAAGGCCGCCAAGTTCGGCGACAGCGACGGCATGCAGGTCGGCGACCAGGTGCTGGCCCTGGGCAGCCCGTTGGGCCTGCAGGGCTCGGTCACCTCGGGCATCATCAGCGCCCGGGACCGCACCATCCAGGCCGGCGAGAACCAGCAGCAGCAGGACCCACGTCAGGGGGCCAGCTCGATCTCCGGGCTGCTCCAGACCGACGCCCCGATCAACCCGGGCAACTCCGGCGGCGCGCTGGTCAACACCCGGGGTGAGGTGATCGGCATCAACACCGCCATCGCCACCTCCGGGCAGAGCACCGGCAACATCGGCGTCGGCTTCGCCATCCCGAGCAACAAGGCCAAGGACGTCGCCGGGAAGCTCCAGCGCGGCGAGAAGGTCAGCCACCCCTCGCTCGGGGTGAGCGTGAGCCCGGCCGAGGCCGGCGGTGCGGTGGTCGCGTCCGTCACCCCGGGCAGCGCGGCCGAGAAGGCCGGCCTCCAGCGGGGCGACGTGATCACCAAGTTCGGCGACACGGTGGTCAACGACTCCAACGACCTGGTGGGCGCCGTCCAGGCCGGCAAGGTCGGCGACCGGGTCGAGGTGCAGTACCAGCGAAATGGATCGGCGGCGACGGCAACCGTCACGCTCTCCGAGACGTCGTAACACCAACAGACCTACCTCCTCCGGGGCGGTGGGTGGCGGAGCCAAGGGGGTTGGCTTCGCCACCCGCCGCCTCCTCCCTGTTCCGGCCCGGGGCGGCGGGGCCGCCTGCCGGATCCTCGGCGGGTCGCCGCGCGTCCCTCACCCGATCCGGGTGAGCCGGTCTCACCCCCACACCGGGCACGGTGACCACGCGCCCGGTGGCGCGGGAGGGGGAACCATGGACACGGCGACGAGCACCCGGACCGACCCGGAGATCCACCACGACGTCCTCGCGGAGCTGGACTGGGACCCCCAGGTCCCGCCGACCGTGGTCGGGGTGGCCGTACTGCACGGCGTGGTCACCCTCACCGGCTCGGTGGACAGCTACGCCCACCGCTGGGCGGCCGTGCGGTGCGCCCAGCGGATCCGCGGCGTCCGCGCGGTCGCCGACGACATCGAGGTACGCCCGCCGGACGTTCCCGGGCAGACCGACACCGAACTGGCCCTCGCGGCCGGCCGGGCCCTGGAGTGGGACAGCTTCGTGCCGGCCGAACGGCTGGACGTGACCGCCGCCAACGGGTGGCTGGTCCTGCGGGGCGAGGTGGAGTTCGGCTGGCAGCGGCGCACCGCCGAACGGGAGCTGCGCCGGCTGCGGGGCGTGCGCGGGGTGACCAACCTCGTCGAGGTCCCCGCGCGGCGCCCGGCCGACGAACGCGCCCGGCACGAGGTGCAGCGGGCCGTGTCCCGGATCCTCGGCACCGAGCGGGTACGGGCCCGGGTGCACGGCGACACCGTGGTCCTCAGCGGCGTGGTCCGCTCCTGGTGGGAACGGGACGAGGCGGAACGGATCGCCTGGTCGACCCCGGGGGTGCGGGCCGTCGACGACCGGCTCGTGGTGGCCGGTTAGGGGCGCGCCTGCGGGGGATCGGCTGATGGGCCGGCCGTTGCCGGCCGCGTGGGGCCGCCGTGCGGTCGTTTGACCATCACCCCTGGCGGGAAAGCGCTGCCGATCACGCGCATTGGGACCAACGGGGAGGACTCGTGGCCGTGACCGACCTGCCGTCCGACCACTCGGGGGAGCGTCCGCTGAGGATCGCGATGGTGGTTCCGCCGTGGCTGTCCGTGCCGCCGCCCGGTTACGGCGGGTTGGAACAGGTGGTCGCCGGGCTGGTGGAGGCGCTGGTCGACCTGGGGCACGCGGTGACCGTCTTCGGGGCCGGCCCGGACCACGGGACCCGCGCCGGATACGTCCCCACCTGCGAGAACCTCCAGTACGACCGGCTCGGCGAGTCGCTGCCGGAGCTGGCCCACCTGGCCCAGGTCGACCGCCTCGTCGGGCCGGACCAGTTCGACCTCGTGCACGACCACACCACCATCGGGCCGCTGGTCGCCGGCCGCCGGGCGGTGCCCACCGTGGCCACCGTGCACGGCAACCCGGTGGGCGAGTACGGCACCGTGCTCGGCAACACCGACCACGGAGTCGGGCTGGTGGCCATCTCACACACCCAGCGCCGGCTGAACCCGGGGCTGCCGTGGGTCGGCACCGTGCACAACGCGCTCGACATCGCAGACGTGCCGCACAAGACCGTTTCGGGCCGTGGGCCGGTGCTCTGGCTGGCCCGGTTCAGCCCGGACAAAGGCCCGGACCTGGCGATCCGGGCCTGCCGGGCGGCGGGCCTGCCGCTGGTGCTCGCCGGCAAGTGCAACGAGCCCGCCGAGCGCCGGTACTACGAGCAGGTGGTCGAGCCGGCGCTCGCCGAGGACGTGACCGTGGTGCTCAACGCCGACCGGGACGACGCCCTGCGGATGCTCGTCGACGCCCGCTGCCTGATCATGCCGATCCAGTGGGAGGAGCCGTTCGGCATGGTGATCCTGGAGGCGATGGCGACCGGCACGCCGGTGGTGGCGCTGCGCCGGGGGGCCGTGCCGGAGCTGGTCCGCCCCGGCGTGACCGGCCTGGTCTGCGACCGCCCCGAGGACCTGCCGGACGCGCTGCGGCAGGCCGGCCGGCTGGACCCGGCGATGTGCGTGGCGCACGTGGCGGAGAGCTTCTCCACCTCCCGGATGGCCCTGGGCTACGAGGCGGTGTACCGGGACTTCCTCGGCGCCTCCGGGCACGCCTCGACCCGCCGGCCGGTCCCCGTCGCCGCCCGCTGACCGGACCCCGACGGGTCAGACCCGGGCCGCGCCGAGCTGCTGGAACGCCATGTCGAGCTGGCGGGCGTACGCGGGGGTGATGCTGCCCTCGCGCTGCCGATCGGCGACCTTGTCCCGGGCCCGCCGCACCGCGGCGGCCAGGTCGCCCCGGCCGCTCGCGGCGGTGGCGTGGCCGAGCAGGTTGCGCAGGTCCGTGCCGACGTCGATGCGGATCCCGCCGTCGGCCACCCCCGCCTCGATGAGCTGGTCGATCCGGTTGGCCGTCTCGGTCAGGCTGTCGCCGGACGGCGCCGGCGGCGTGCTCGTCGCCGCCGCCGAGGGGGCGGGCCGCGTCCGGCTGGGCGTCCCGGGCGTGGCGGTCGGGACGCTCGGGGACGGCTCCGGGGCGGGTGTCGACGCCGCCCCGGTCGGGGCGTTCGTCGGGGCCGCCCCGGGCGGCGGGTCCGCGTCCCGGGTCAGCGTCGGCAGGAGCAGCGCCAGCCCGGTGACCAGCACGACGCCCACCGCGATCACCGGCACCGGGGCCGGCCGGCGGCGACGATCGGGCCGGGCGCGCCGTCGCCCGCCCCCGGCCGGCGGCGAGTCCCGAGTGGACGCGACCGGTCCGGCGGCGTCCGGCGACCCGGCGGGCCCGGTGACCGGGGCGGGCGGCGGCTCGGGCGGGCCGACGATCGACGGCAGGGTCACGGTCGGGGCGAGCATGGTGGCGGCCTGCGGGTCGGCCGGCAGGAGTTGGTCGCGCAGCACGAGGGCGACCTGGTGCGCGGTCGGCCGGTCCCGCGGCTCGCGGGACAGGCACCGCAGGCAGGTACGGGCCACCTCGGACGGCAGCCCCGGCGCCTCCAGCGGGGGCGGGGCCCCGCCGGACTCCAGCGCCACGCCGAGCTGCTCCCAGGTGTCCGCCGGGTACGGCACCCGCCCGGTCAGCATCTCGTACAGCAGCACCCCGAGGGAGTAGATGTCGGTGGCGGGCTGCGTCGGTGCCCCGTCCAGCCGTTCCGGGGCGACGTACGCCGGGGTGCCGAAGGTGCCGCCGTCCTCGTCCTCGTCCGGCGCGCCGATGTGGGTGGCGATGCCGAAGTCCAGCACCTTGGCGCCGACCGGCGTCATCATCACGTTGGCCGGGGTGATGTCCCGGTGCACGATGCCGAGCCGGTGCGCCGCGGCCAGCGCCTCCGCCACCTGGGCACCGATCTCGATCGCGTCCGGCCAGGGCAACGGGCCCTCGGTCAGCCGGTACTCCAGCTCCTCCCCGGCGAGCAGTTCCATCACCACGAACGAGGTGATGCTGCCGTCCGGGGCGAGCGTCTCGCCGTAGTCGTGCACCGAAGTCACGTGCGGGTGGACGAGCTGGGCGGCGCTGCGCGCCTCCTCGCGGACCATGTCCCGGAACCGGGCGTCCGCCGCCAGCGAGGGGGCGAGCACCTTCAGCGCCACCGTGCGGTCCAGCACCTCGTCCCGGGCGCGCCAGATGACCGACATGCCGCCGGCGCCGATCTGGTCAACGAGCCGGTACCTGCGGGCCAGCAGCCTGCCGGCGTGCAGTGTTGCCATCGCGGAACGCACCTGCCTGGGGTCGGGGCGGTATCAGGTTGCGCGAATGTGTCCGGGGTGTCAACGGCCGTCCGGTTCCACCCGTCCGGCCCGTGGCCGGTGGCAGGTCGGGCGGCGGATGGCCGACGGGACGGGCCGTGCCAGGATGAACGGCATGGTCGGCGGTCCGGTGGCATTCGTGCTCGGCGGTGGGGGAGTTCTCGGCGCGGTCGAGGTGGGCATGCTGCGTGCCCTGTTCCGCGCCGACATCCGGCCCGACCTGGTGCTCGGCACCTCGATCGGCGCGGTGAACGGCGCGCTGGTCGCCGCCGACCCGACCGAGGCGGTCACCGACCGGCTGGTCCGGCTCTGGGCCTCGCCGGAGGCCAGCGAGGTGTACGGCGACTCGGTGGCCCGGCAGCTACGCCGCTTCGCCGCCCGTACCCACCTGCACTCGCCCCGGCCGCTGCGCCGGCTGCTGGAGGCGGAGTTGGGTGAGGAGACCACGTTCGCCGACCTGCGGGTGCCGTTCCGGTGCTGCGCGGCCAACATCGAGCGGGCCGCCGAGCACTGGTTCGACAGCGGGCCGCTGGTGCCCGCGGTGCTCGCCTCCGCCTCGGTGCCGGGGCTGCTGCCGCCCGCCGAGATCGGTGGGCAGCACTTCATCGACGGCGGGATCGTCAACTCCATCCCGATCGGCGAGGCGGTCGTCGCCGGGGCGCGGCGGATCTTCGTCCTCCAGGTGGGCCGGATCGAGCGGGAGCTGGCCCCGCCCCGGCGGCCCTGGGAGATCGCCCAGGTGGCGTTCGAGATCGCCCGCCGGCACCGGTTCGCCCGGGAGATGGCGGCGCTGCCCGAGGGGGTGGAGGTGCACGTGCTGCCGACCGGGGGGCCGGGCCCGCGTGAGGACAGCCCGTGGGCGTACCGGGACATGGCGGCGGTGGGGCGGCGGATCAGCCGCGCGTACACCGCCTCCCGCCGCTATCTGGCCACCCACCTGGAAGACTGATGCCGCTGCCACCCCGGTGGGTGCGCCGGTTGCTGCTGGCACCCGGCGTGGTGCTGCTCGCGGTGCTGGTCGTGACCAGCCTGCCGGTCTGGGCGTTCGCCGCGCTGGCGCTGTCCCCGCTGGTCCCGGGCCGGCTCCGGCCGCTGCGGCTGCTCTGGATCGGCTGCGTCTACCTGGTCTGGGACGCGGCGGCGCTGCTCGCCCTGTTCGCGCTCTGGCTGGCCTCCGGCTTCGGGGTGTGGAAGCGGACGCCGCCGATGCAGCGGGCGCACTACGTGCTCGCCGGGTGGTTCCTGCGGGCGCTCTTCTGGCAGGCCCGGTGGACGCTGCGGCTGAGCATCGACGTGGTCGGCACCGACCCGGACACGGCGCTGCCCGGCCGGCCCGAGCTGGTGCTCTGCCGGCACGCTGGGCCCGGCGACTCGTTCATCCTGATCCACGCGCTGGTGAACTGGTTCCACCGAGAGCCCCGGATCGTGCTCAAGGACAGCCTCCAGTGGGACCCGGCCATCGACGTGCTGCTCAACCGGCTGCCGTCCCGGTTCCTGGCCCCGGCCCGGAACCGGGACGGGTCGGTGGCCGAGCAGATCGGCCACCTCGCCACCGGGCTGGACGACGACGACGCTTTCGTGATCTTCCCGGAGGGGGGCAACTTCACGCCGCGCCGCCGGCTGCGGGCCATCGCCCGGCTGCGGTCCCTCGGGCTGGAGCGGATGGCGCTGCGCGCCGAGCGGATGCAGCACGTGCTCGCCCCGCAGCCCGGCGGGCTGCTCGCCGCCCTGGACGCCGCTCCGGACGCCGGGGTGATCTTCGTCGCGCACACCGGGCTGGACCGGATGATCACCGTCGCCGACGTCTGGCGGGAGCTGCCGATGGACAAGCGGATCGTGATGCGGTTCTGGTCCGTGCCGCCGGACGAGGTCCCCACCGGGAAGCAGGAGCGCATCGACTGGCTCTTCGACTGGTGGACGCGGATCGACGAATGGATCGCGGCGCACCACGAGGGGGCCGACGCCGCGTAGGGTGCGGTCGTGGAGCAGATCAGCGTGGTGACGACGGTGGTGGACAGCCGCTCCGTCGCGGACGTTCTGGCGGCCGCCGCGGTGGCCGGCCGGCTCGCCGCCTGCGCGCAGGTGGGCGGCCAGGTGGACAGCACCTACTGGTGGCGGTCCGCGGTGGAGACCAGCTCGGAGTGGTCGGTGCTGTTCAAGACCGCGCCGGACCGGGTGAACGCGCTGGTCGACCAGATTCGCGCCACCCACCCGTACGAGGTGCCGGAGATCCTGGTGACCCGGACGGAGAGCGGCAACCCCGACTACTCGGCCTGGGTGCACGAGCAGACCCGTCCCTGAGTACCCGCACTCTGGCGGGGGTGGATCACGGTCATCATGATGGTCGGGTGGACTCCACTGGCTACCCCTGCCCGGGGTGCGGCGCTCCCGCCGACCTGAGCGTCGGCTGCCGGCGCTGCGGCCGGGCACCCGATCCGGCCGCCGCCGAGGTGATCCGGCTCGACCGGGAGATCGTCCTGCTCACCGGGCGGGCGGAGCAGGCCCGCCGGGCGTACCTCGAACTGGCCGGGGCGGTGCGGTCGGCGCAGGCCCACCGGGCGGAGCTGGCCGCCCGGGTCCGGGCGGCGAACCCGGTCGGCACCCCGAACCCGGTCGGCCTGGTGCCGGCTGCGTTCCCTGGTCCGGTGCCGGCTGCGTCGCCCGGCCCGGTGCCGGCTGCGCCCCGCGGCCCGGTGCCGGCTGCGCCCCGCGGCCCGGTGCCGGCTGCGCCCCGCGGCCCGGTGCCGGCCGTGTTGCCGGCCGTGTCGCCCGGGCCGGTGCCGCCGCAGCGGTTCGGGCCGGCCGCGTCGGTCGGCGGGGCGGAGACCTCCACCCGGACGGTGCAGGGGCTGCTCTTCGTGCTCGGCGGCCTGCTGCTCGGCACCGCGGCGGTGGTCTTCACGGCGGTCGCCTGGGCCGCGGTGGGCATCGTCGGCCGGGCGCTGATCCTGCTCGCCTTCACCGCGCTCGCCCTGGCCGTCCCGCCGTTTGTGGCGCGGCGCGGGCTGCGCGGCACCGCGGAGACCTTCGCCGCGGTGGGGCTGCTGCTGGTGGTGCTCGACGGGTACGCCGCCTGGTCGGTCGACCTGTTCGGGGTGACCGACTGGCCGGTGGCCCGCTACGCCGCGCTGGTCGGGGGGGCCGGCGCGGCGCTGGCGGCCGGCTACGGCCGGCTGACCCGTCTCGCGGTGCCGTGGTTCGCGGCGCTGCTCACCGCGCAGCCGGTGCTGCCCCTGCTCGCCGCCCCGGCCCGCCTGTCGGCGGCCGGGTGGGCGCTGGTGTTCGTCGGCGTCGCGGCGCTGAACCTGGCCGTGGTCGCCGCCCTGCCCAGCCGCGCCCCGGCCCCGCCGGGGACGCCGGGCGCGGTGACCGGTCCGGCTCCGGCGGGGGGCGCGGGTCCGGCGGTCGGGGGGCCGTCGGTCGAGGGTCCGGCGGTCGGGGGGCCGTCGGTCAAGGGTCCGGCGGCGACGGCCGGCGGGGGGCCGGCCGTCGCCGCCGGGCGGGTGCTGGCCTGGCTGGGCCACGGGGTCGCGCTGGCCGTCGCGGCGGGGTGCGCGCTGGTGCCGCTCGCCCTGGGCCGGGCCGCCGGCACGCCGTTGCTGGCCGGGGGACCGCTGCTGCTGGTGGCCCTGACGCTGCTCGGGGCGGCACTGGTGGCCGGCGGGCGGGTGTTCCGGGCGATCACGGCCGGGGCGGTGGTTCCGGTGCTCGCCCTGGCGCTGCTCCGGCCGGTGGGTGAGCTGCGGCCGAACCTGCTGACCGTGGCGACGGCGCTGATCGCCCTCGTGCTGGCCGGCACGGTCCGGCTGCTGCCCCGCCGGGTCGGGCCCGGCCCCCGGGGCGGGGGCCTGGTGGTGGCCACCGGGGCAGTCCACGTCGCCGCGCTGCTCGCCGTCGTGCTCGGCGCGGTCGCGGTGGGTCGGGTGCTGCCGCCGTGGCGGGGCGTCGCTGCCGGTCCGGACCTGTCGTGGGGGTGGCAGGTCCCGGTCGCCGTGGTGCTGTCGGCCGTGGCGCTGGCGGCGCTGCTGCCCCGGGTGGCGTGGCCGGTCACCGGGGCGGTCGCGGTCGCGTTCGGCACCCTCTCCCTCGCGGGCGCCGGGCCGGTGCCGTGGCCGGCGGTGCCCGCCGCCGACCTGGTCGTCGGGGCGGCCCTGCTGCTGTACGCGGTCACCCGGGCCCGGCCCTGGTGGGGGGCGCTGGCGGCGGCGGTCGCCGGCGGGGCGCTGGTCGGGCACGCCCTGCTGGTCGGGCTGGCCACGCCGGCCGGGGAGGCGGTGCTGCTCGGCGCGGTCGTGCTGGTCGGGACGGCGGTCGCCGCCCGTGGCCGGCGGGCCACCGGGGTCGGCCGGGGCGTCGCCGGGGCGGCCCTGGCCGCCGCGCTGCTGGCCGTCCCGGGCACGGTGGCCGTCGCGTCCTTCGCGGCCGGAGCGGCGCCCTGGTGGCAGGCGCGGGCCGCCCTGGTCGCCGTCGGTCCGGCGCTGGCCGGGCTGCTCGCCGTCCGCCGTTGGTGGCCCGAGCTGACCGGGTACGCCTCGACCGCCTTCGCCGTCGGGTCAGTGCTGGTCGGGCTCGCGCCGCTGGTCGTCCGGGCCGACGAGCCGGTGCCGCTCTATGCCGCCCTGGTGGCGCTGCTGACGGTGCTCGCCGGGCCGGGCGCCCGTCCCAGGGGCGCGCCCCTCGTCGCCGGCCTCGGGCTGCTCACGGTCGCGCTTCTCGCCGCCGCCCCGGCGGTCGTGGCGGCGCTGGTCGCCCCGCACGGCGGGCCGGCCCTGCCCTGGTCCGGCGCGCCGACCGGCGGGACGGTCCCGGGGGCCACCCCGGTCGGCGTGGCCCTGCTCGTGCTCGCCCTGGCGGCGGGGTTGGCGCGCCGGTCCCCGCACTTTCACGGAAAGCGTGGCCATTCGGCGTCCCATGTCCCCTCTTCCCGTGAAAGTGCGGGGGTTGGCCGGGAGCCGGCCGGGGCGGCGGACGGCGCGCAGCGTTTCGGGGTGGCGGTCGGCGGGGGGGTCTTGCCGGTGGCGGGGGGTGGCGCGTGGTGGGCTGCGCTGCCGTTCGCTGCGGCGGCCCTGCCGGTGCTGCTGACCGCCGCCGGTACGCCGTGGCCGGTGGTGCCGGCCGTCCTCCTGCTCACCGGGCTGGCCGCCCTGCTGGCCGCCGCGCTCGCCGGGGCCCGGCCGCTGCTCGTCCCGGTCACCGTGCCGGTAGGGCTGGTGGCCACCGTGTTCGGGCTGGGTGGGCTGCTCGCCACCCGGGCCGGCACCCTCATCGGCCTCGGCGCGCTGGTGGTGGCCGCCACGGTGGTCGCCGTCGGGGGCCGGGTGGGCCCGGTCCGGCTGGGCGGGGCCCTGGTGGCGGTCGGCGCGGCGACCGGGTTCGCGATCACCGCCGCGCTGGTGGCGAGCATGCCGCTGCGGTCGGTCTCGTTCGCCGTGCTGGTGGTCGCGGTGCTGGCCCTGGCCGTCGCCGCCCTGCCGGCCGGGCGCGATCCGGCCCGGGGTCCGGTGCTGGACGTCGCCGCCCAGTCCGTCGCCCTGCTCGGGGTGCTGCTGGCCGCCGGATCACCCCGGCACGCCGCCGCGGTCTGCGTGCTCTGGGGGGCCGCGGTGGGGCTGCGGCTGCTGCGTCGCGGCGAGTCGACCGGGCGGCGGTGGGCGTTCGCGGGCGTCGCCGGGGGCAGCGAGCTGCTCGGCACCTGGCTGCTGCTGGGCGCGGGCGGGGTGGTGCTGCTGGAGGCGTACACCCTGCCGGCGGCCGGGGTGGCGCTGGCCGCCGGGGCGGTGGCGCTGCGCACCCGGCCGGGCCTGAACAGCTGGCTCGCGCTCGGACCCGGGCTGGCCGCCGCGCTGCTGCCCGGCCTGGTGTCGGTACTGTTCGCGCCGGAACCGCAGCCCTGGCGGCGGCTGCTGCTCGGGGCCGGCGCCCTGGCCGTGGTGCTGGCCGGTGCGGCGCGTCGCTGGCAGGCGCCGGTGCTGCTCGGCGGGACCACCCTGGTCCTGCTCGCGCTGCACGAGCTGGCGCGTGGCTGGGACCTGCTGCCCCGCTGGATCTTCCTGGCCGTCGGCGGCCTGGCCCTGATCGGCCTGGCCACCACGTACGAGCGGCGCCGGCGCGACCTGGCCCGGCTACGGTCAGTGGTGGGCCGGATGGGCTGAGCCCGGTGCCCCGAGCGGGGCGCGGCGGCGTTCGAGGCGGTCGGCGGCGGTCGGCGGTTCGGTCGCGGGTGCTCCGGCGCCCGGCCGTTCCTTGATCAACCTGATGTGCGGCATGTCGAGGTGTCGGGCGGGCGGGAAGGCGCTGTTCGCGGCATCCCGAGTGGATCATGATGGGTCGGGGCGACCCGATGCGGCCCGAGGGGGCGGATCCGCCGGAGCGGGGGTAGGGCGTGCCCTACCCTGGAGACGGGGGTTGCCCGGGTTACCCTGCGCAACCGTTTCGCGCACACTTAACGGGAGGGCACGCCGTCCGGCGTGACCGGGTGCCGAGACGCGGGAGCCCAGATGGTGCGTGCAGCGACAGTGGATCGGCCTACCAGGCGGGGCAGCGACTACGCGGAGTTGTCCCGGCGGATCAGCCGGGCGGGCCTGCTGGACCGTCGGCCCGGCGGGTATGCGGCCCGGATCGCGCTGACCGTGGCCGTCTTCGTCGCCGGCTGGGTGGCGGTGCCGCTGGTCGGCGACTCGTGGTGGCAGCTCGTGGTGGCGGTCGGCCTGGCGGTGGCCACCACCCAGGTGGCGTTCCTCGGGCACGACGCCGGGCACCGGCAGATGTTCCGTCGTCGAGGCCCCAGCGAGGTGGCCGGGCTGCTCGCCGGCAACCTCGCGGTCGGGCTCAGCTACGGCTGGTGGGTGGACAAGCACAACCGGCACCACGCCAACCCGAACCACACCGACGAGGACCCGGACGTCGGGGCGGGGGCGCTGGTCTGGACGCACGAGCAGGCCGTCGCGACCCGGGGGTTCGGCCGTCGGCTGGCCCGTCGGCAGGCGTGGCTGTTCTTCCCGATGCTGCTGCTGGAGGGGCTGGCCCTGCACGTGGCGAGCGTACGGGCGCTGGTCGCCCGGGGGCCGGACGGCCGGTACACCACGCCGATGCGGCACCGGGCCGTCGAGGGGCTGCTGCTCGCGGCGCACGCCATCGGCTACCTCGGCCTGCTGTTCGCGGTGCTGTCGCCGGGGAAGGCGCTGGCGTTCGTCGCCGTGCACCAGGGGCTGTGGGGGCTCTACATGGGCTGCGCGTTCGCCCCGAACCACAAGGGCATGCCGATGCCGACGGCCGACGACGACCTCGACTTCCTGCGCAAGCAGGTGCTCACCTCGCGCAACGTGCGGGGCAGCCGGTTCGTCGACGTCGCGCTCGGCGGGCTGAACTACCAGATCGAGCACCACCTGTTCCCGAACATGCCTCGGGGGAACCTGCGCCGGGCCCGGCCGCTGGTGCGGGCGTACTGCGCCGAGCTCGACCTGCCGTACGCGGAGACGGGGCTGGTCGAGTCGTACCGGCAGGCGCTCGCCCACCTGCACGAGGTGGGCCGGCCGCTGCGCGGCTGAGCCCGGACGCGACGGGGCGGCGCCGGCCGGCGCCGCCCCGTCGCGGTGCTCCGCACAGGTCAGCCGCCGAACGCCTTCTTCAGCGACTCCGGCGCCTCCTCGGTCTCGCCGGCCGCAGGCTTCTCCGGCGACACGGAGGCCCCGAAGTCCGAGTACGTGGTGGTCATCTTGCCCAGCGACGCGACCAGCACACTGGTGTCCACGACCAGCTCGACGAGCCGGCCCTCGGCGTCGGTCTTGGCGGTGAAGGGGACGACCTTGGCCTTCGCCCCGAGCGCTTCGATGGCCTTGTTGTCCGGGTTGGCCTTGGTGTAGTCCAGCGTGCCGGAGAAGGCGCCCTCACCGGTCTTCTGCACGTCGACCACGCCGCCGACGATCTTCATGGCGCCGCCCGGGTCGCCGTCGGGCATCAGGTTCATCTGCCCGTTGGCGCCGAGCTTGGTGGCATCCATGTGCAGCCACTTGGTGGAGATCGTGTTCACCTTGAGCCACGCGTCGTCGCTGATGATGATCACGCGGATCTTGCCGCCCTGGGCGCCCATGTCCAGCGTCATGTCGGCGGACTTGCTCCGCGGGTCCATCAGGCCGCCGCCGCTCAGGATCGAGGACTTGATGTTCATCCGGACGCTCTGCTCGTTCAGCTTCAGCGCGGCGGCGGTCAGCTCGGCGAGCGCGTCGGCCGGGGCGCTGCTGGCGGGCGCCGAGCCGGTGCCGGCGCTGCCGCTGGCGGCTGGAGTGTCCGCTCCGTCCTGGTTGCCGCAGCCGGTGAGGCCGAGACCGAGACCGAACGTGGCGACGAGCGCGACCCCCGTGGTTGCCAGCCGTCGAGTGTTCATTGTGGATGACTCCTAGTGAAGGGTGGGCCGGGCGGCGGTGTAGCCCACCCGGCCGGGCCGCGGGCCAGCGTAGCGGGCGGGGCCGACAGTTGCTGGTCCGTCACCGGCCCCCTGCGCCGGCCTCCGTGCCCTGCCCGGCCTGTCCGCGCAGGTCGGCGGGGTGGACGAGGTGGTGGGGAGAGCCGGTCGCACCGCCCTGCCGGTAGGGTCAGGGCCATGGCAGACGTGCTCACCGCGCAGGCGGTGCGAGACGGGCTGGGCGGCCTGGCGGACTGGACGGGGGACCCGACCGGGATCAGCCGCACCGCCGAGCTGGGCAGCTTCCCGGCGGCCGTCGCGGTGGTCGACCGGGTCGCCGTGGTGGCCGAGGAGCTGGACCACCACCCCGACATCGACATCCGGTGGCGGACCCTCACCTTCCGCTGCGTCACCTACTCGGCCGGCGGGGTCACCCACCGTGACCTGGAGCTGGCGCGGCGGATCGACGACATCGTCCGGAGTGCCCGATGAGATTCGAGATCAGCAAGGTGCTCGACGCCATCGAGGGGCGGGTCTGCACCGATCCGTCGCTGGCCCGGGCCGTGCTCGACCTGGCCGAGGTGATCCGGTACCAGGACCTCGACGGCGGCCGGCCGGCGAGCCTGCTGCGGCTCGGCATGGTGATCGACGCGCTCGCCCGCGACCTGGAGGAGGACAGCGTCCCGGTCTACGCGATCGTGCACCGGGCGCTGCTCTCCGACGCCGACCTGACGTCCAACGAGCGGATGGTGGTCCGCCGCTGGGCCGACGACGGCCTGGTGGAGGTGCTCGACAACCCCGGCGACCGGATGCTGGAGGTGGCCGACCTGCTCGGGCTGCCGGTGCTCAGCCGGGCCCGCTTCGACGGCCTGCGCGGCCGGTTCCCGTGGGTGGCCGAGCAGCCCGGCCGGGTGCTGGCCCCGGTGCCCGGCGCGGGCGGGCCCGTGTTCATCGGCCACGTCGGCGGCGGCAACGTGCCCGTCGCCGGCACCCGTTCGGCCACCGGCGCGAAGCTGCTCGCCCGGCAGTGGCGCTGCCCCGAGCCGGGCTGCGCCCTGTTCGGCGCCGGTGGGGGCGGCGGCGCCTTCGCCGATCTGGCCCGGGTGGAGCGGGCCCCGGCCGGCCAGCCCCCGCCCACCCTGCGCGGCGGGGCGCCGACCTGTCCCCGGCACGGCGCCCGGCTCGGCGACGCCGGGCCGCGCCCGCGTACCGAGGTGCTGGCGGTACGCATCGGTGGGCTGATCCGCCGCCGGTTCGTGCTCACCGAGGGGCAGTCGGTGCTGGTCGGGCGCGCGCCGGAGCCGCAGGGCGGGATCGTGCTCGGCCAGTGGCTCAACGACGAGGCGCGGCGCTGGATCAGCCGCGCCCACGTCCGGTTCGAGCTGCGGGTCGGCGAGGTGATCGTCACCGACATCAGCACCAACGGCTCCGGGGTGCGTCCCGGCGGCTCGATGGCCGAGCCGGACCGGATTCCGCTGAAGCCGCAGCAGTCCCGGGTGCTCAGCGCCAACGACATGGTCGAGCTGTACCCGGGGGTGCAGGTCGGCCGCGCCGACGAACTGCCGACGGGCGCCCCGTTCACCCCCACCTCGGTGATGGCCGAGGCCCCCACCATGGCGATGCGCCTGCCCCGGCCCTGAGACCGGGCCGCCGGGGGCGGGCCGACGACGGCGGGCGCCGGGACCGTGGTCCCGGCGCCTGCCGTTCGCGTACGGGTGGATCAGCCGGCCAGCACGGCGGCGAGCTGCGCGACGGCCTGGTCGATCTCCTCGGCGGTGATCACCAGCGGCGGGGCCAGCCGGATCGTCGAGCCGTGGGTGTCCTTGGCCAGGACGCCCCGCTCCATCAGCCGCTCGCAGGCCTGCCGGCCGGTCATCAGCGCCGGGTCGATGTCCAGGCCGGCCCACAGGCCCCGGCCCCGGACGGCGACCAGCCCCTTGCCGACCAGCGACTGGAGGCCGGCGTGCAACCGCTCGCCCAGCTCGGCCGAGCGGCGCTGGAACTCGCCGGTGGCCAGCAGCCGGACCACCTCGGTGGCGACGGCACAGGCCAGCGGGTTCCCGCCGAAGGTCGAGCCGTGCTGGCCGGGCTTGAGCACCCCCAGCACGTCGGCGTTCGCGGCGACCGCGGAGACCGGCACGATGCCGCCGCCGAGCGCCTTGCCCAGCAGGTACATGTCCGGCACCACGCCTTCGTGCTCGCAGGCGAAGGTAGCCCCCGTCCGGCCCAGGCCGGACTGGATCTCGTCGGCGACGAGGAGCACGTTGCGCTCGGTGCAGACCCGGCGTACGCCCGGCAGGTAGCCCGCCGGCGGCACCACGACGCCCTGCTCGCCCTGGATCGGCTCCAGCAACACGGCGACGGTGTTCTCGTCGATCGCGGCGGCCAGCGCGTCCAGGTCGCCGTACGGGACGACGGTGAAGCCCGGGGTGTACGGCCCGAAGTCCGCCCGCGCGTCCTCGTCGGTGGAGAAGCTGACGATGGTGGTGGTACGGCCGTGGAAGTTGCCCTCGGCGACGACGATGTTCGCCTGCCCGGCCGGCACCCCCTTGACCTGGTAGCCCCACTTGCGGGCCACCTTGATCCCGGTCTCCACCGCCTCGGCCCCGGTGTTCATCGGCAGCACCAGGTCCTTGCCGCACAGCTCGGCCAGTTCCCGGCAGAAGTCGGCGAACTGGTCGTGGATGAACGCCCGGCTGGTGAGGGTCAGCCGGTCGAGCTGCGCGTGCGCGGCGGCGACGAGCTGCGGGTGCCGGTGGCCGAAGTTGAGCGCCGAGTAACCGGCGAGGCAGTCCAGGTAGCGCCGCCCGTCCACGTCGGTGAGCCAGACGCCCTCGGCAGAGGTGATCACCACCGGCAACGGGTGGTAGTTGTGCGCGGTGTAGCGCTCCGCGTCCCGGACCTCGCCCGGCGTCCGCAGCATGTCGTCCACGATCACTTGCTCGCCTTTCCCTGACGGAGCCGCAACGTGCAGCACTTCGGTCCACCGCCGGCCTTGCGCAGCTCGGACAGGTCGACGCCGATGGTCTCGTAACCCCGGTCGCGCAGCTTCGCGGCCAGGCCGGTGGCCTGCGCGGGCAGCACCACGTGCCGGCCGTCGCCGACCGCGTTCAGCCCGAGCACCTCCGCGTCGGCCATGGTGGCGTGGACGGCGTCCGGGAACAGCCGGCGCAGCACGGCCTGGCTGCCGGGGGAGAACGCCTCCGGCAGGTACGCCACGGTCCGCTCGTCGAGCACGGTCAGCGCGGTGTCCAGGTGGTAGAAGCGCGGGTCGACGAGCTGCATGGTAACCACCGGATAGCCGAACACCTCCTGCAACTGGGCGTGCGCGGCGTGTGCCGTGCGGAACCCGGTGCCGGCCAGCAGCACGTCGCCCGCCAGCAGGATGTCGCCCTCGCCCTCGTTGACGTGCTTCGGGTCGTACATCTCGAAGCCGGCGGCCTCGAACCAGGCCTGGTAGGCCGGGGCCTCGTCGGCGCGCTGCGGGTCGCGGAACTGCACGGCCATCGCCCGGCCGTCGATCACGGTGCCGCCGTTGGCGGCGAACACCATGTCGGGCAGGCCGGGCAGCGGGGCGATCTCCTCGACCGTGTGGCCCAGCTCGCGGTAGATCCCGCGCAGCTCCTCCCACTGCCGGATCGCCAGGTCGGTGTCGACCGGGGCGGTCGGGTCCATCCACGGGTTGATCGCGTAGTCGACGGCGAAGTACGTCGGCCGGCACATCAGGAAGCGCTGGCTGGTGGCGTCCATCGTCATTGTCCTGCTCCCAGGGCTCGGGCGCGCCCCGGCCACCTTCGGCCCACGGGGCTGGCGCCGTTGCCCAACCGTATGCGGCGGGCGTCGACGACATCCACCAGTGGAACTTGCGTCGACCGGCCGATCATTGCGTATAGCAGGCACCATCCGGCGATTCGTTGCGCAGCCCCGGTCGTCGATCAGCGCCCCACCCACCCCACCCCGCCCGGCGAACCGCCGGCGAGCGGGAATCTGCCGTCAGAACCGATCGACAACCTGTGAGTCGAGCCACTCCCGCAGTCGCTGTACCCAGTCCCCGTCGGTGGTCGGCCAGTCGAACTGGCCGGTCATCGCCAGCACGCCGAGGACCACGGCGGCGAGGCCGAAGGCCATGCCGAACAGGGCGTCGGTCTTGCCGGCGATGTGCCGGCGGCGGGTGGCGAGCAGGCCGAACACGGACAGCACCGCGCCGAGCGCACCGACCGCGATGCCGTATCCGGCGAGGGTCCCGGTGAGCACGGCGAGCGCCCCGGCGACGCCGACGATCAGGCCGAGGGTGGCGAGCAGGCTGGCCCGCGGCTTCAGCTCCGGCTGCGGCGTCAGCTCCGACCGGGTCTCGGCGTCGGCGGCGGTGCGGGCTGCCGGCACCGGCCGCTCGGCGGTGCGGTCTGCCGGCGACGGCCGCTCGGCGGTGCGGTCCCGGTCGAGGCGGTACGTCGCCTGCTCGTCGCCGCGGTCGGTGAGCACCGGCTGGCCGACCGGGCGGCTGGTGTCCGTCGCGACGGCCTCCGCGAACCCGTCGACGCGGCCGTCGCCGTTGCTGTCGTACGTCGTCGCCGGCTCGCTCCGGCGCGACAACAGCGAAGGAATCTTCACCTCGTCACCTCCTGATCAGTGCATGGAAGTCTGGGCAGCGCCAGGGGCAGCCACGCGGTCATACCCCCGAGGTACCCAACCGCCGAGGTACCCAACCGCCGAGGTACCCAACCGCCGAGCCGCCGACACCCCGGTCACCGGTCCGGGTGGCCCCACCCCCGACGCCGCACCGCCCGGTCGACGGGGGCCGCCGTGTGTCCTGTGGAGCTGATGTCGGGAACGGATCGGCCGTCCAGCGGTCGGCGCGGGGGCGGTGCGGCCGTCGGATACGGGGGCGAGCTGATCCCAGGGCTGTTCCAGACCCGGGAGTACGCCGCCGAGCCGTTCCGCCGGAAGACCCCGGCCCTGGGCGCCGCCGAGCGGGAGCGGCTGATCGCGGTCCGGTGGCAGCGGCAGGGCATCCCGGTCCGCCGGCTGCCCGCCGCGCCGGCGCTGCGGGTGGTGCTCAGCGAGGTGGTGCTGCGCCGCCCCATCCCGGACCGGGTCGCGATGGCCGCCCAGCTCGGCCACCCGCGCGACGTGGCCGCGCTGGGCGGCCTGCGCCCAGGTCTGGGCGGACCTGGAGGCGCGGGCCCTGGACGAGGCAGAAATCGGAACGGATGATCAAGATGGTCATGGAGAAGCATTCCGTGTATCAGCGCGGACTGTGTGGCCCGTGACCCGCGCCCGGGCGGGACCGCCCACAGGCGTCGGGCGGGCGCCGGGCGGTGAGGCCGCCGGGCGGTGGGGCAGTCGGGCGGGGGCAGTCGGGGCAGTCGGGGCAGTCGGGTGGGTGGTGTCGGGGGATACCGTGGCGGGCGTGCCTGAGGGACATAGCATTCACCGGCTCGCCGCTCGGCACGCCGAGCTGTTCGTCGGCGACAAGGTGCAGGCCGCCAGCCCGCAGGGCCGCTTCGCCGAGGGCGCCGCCCGGCTGTCCGGCACCGTCCTGGACGGCACCGAGGCGTACGGCAAGCACCTGCTGCACCACTACGCGCACGAGCTGACCCTGCACGTGCACCTCGGCCTGTACGGCAAGTTCGCCGACGGGCCGGGCGAGCCGCCGCCGCCCGTCGGTCAGGTGCGGCTGCGACTGACCAGTGACGCGCACTGGCTGGACCTGCGCGGCCCCACCGCCTGCGAGCTGCTCACCCCGCCCGAGGTGGCGGCGCTGCGCCACCGGCTCGGCCCCGACCCGCTGCGCGCCGACGCCGACCCGGCCCGCGCGTACGCCCGGATCTCCCGCAGCCCGACCCCGCTCGCGGCGCTGCTGCTCGACCAGTCGGTGGTGGCCGGCACGGGGTTGATCTTCGTCACCGAGGCGCTGTTCCGGGCCGGGCTGCCGCCCACCCGGCCCGGCCGGGAGCTGACCCCGGTGCTCTGGCGGGAACTGTGGGCGGACCTGGTGGCGCTGATGACCCGGGCCGTCGAGGTGGGCCGGATCGACACCGTCCGGGACGCCCACCTGCCGGAGGCCACCGGCCGGGCGCCCCGGGTCGACCGGCACGGCGGCGAGGTGTACGTCTACCGCCGCCCCGGCCAGCCCTGTCACGTCTGCGGCGACGAGGTGCGCCGGGGCACCCTGACCGGCCGCAACCTCTACTGGTGCCCCACCTGCCAGCGCTGACCGGCCCAGGTCCGCGAGTCAGCGCAGTCCGGCGAGCCAGCGGGCAGTCTCGACCTGGTCGGCGAAGACGACGTCCTCGTCCATGCTCCAGGCCAGAGTGTGCCCGACGGCCCAGCCCAGGACCCGCTCCCGGTCCAGGCCCAGCTCGGCGGTGAGCCGGTCCAGCCGGCGCCGCACCGCCGCCGGGGAGTGGCCCAGCTCCTGACCGCGGACGATCGCCACCACACCGAATTCGCGCTCACCCGCCAGCGGCTTCGGGTCGATCACCAGCCAGGGCTCGCGGCTGGCCCGCAGGATGTTCCCGGCGTGCAGGTCCTGGTTGACCAGCACCTGCTCGCCCTGCGTCCTGGTCAGCTCGGCGAGCCGCCCGAGCGCGGTGTCCAGCAGCCGGCGCTCGAACGGGCGACCGAGCCGCTCCCACTTGACCGGCATCCGCTCCCGCCAGCCCGCGGCCTCCTCGGCCAGCGGGGTGAACGGCGAGCCGGCGGGCCGCCAGAGCCGGGGCAGCAGCCCGGCGATCACGTCCAGCGCCTCGTCGGCTGCCACGGCGTGCAGCGGCGTGCCCGGGTCGCAGCGCTCCACCAGCAGCGCCCGCCGGGCCGGGGCGTGCGCGAGCAGCCGGACCGCCCCGTCGCCGGCCCAGCGCGCCAGCGCCGTGGCCTCGTGCTCGCTGTCCGGGTCCGGGTACTGGAGCTTGAGCACCGCCCGGGTGCCGTCGGGCAACTCCACCGGCACCGCCAGCGAGGCGAACGCGTACGGGAACGGCCGCCCCAGCCGCAGCCCCCACTGCTCGACGCACTCCGCCAGCAGGCCGGGCAGCGCCGACAGCCAGGATCGGCCGGCGGGCGTCCGCCGCACCCAGCCCAGCCCTTCGGGGATCTCCAGCTCCGTCTCCATCGGACCATCATCAACCAGGCCGCGGCGTGACCGGAGGCAGCCCGGGCAGCGGGCCGCCGCCCGGCGCTCAGCGCAACCGGCGGATGTCGCCGTACGCCCGGTAGAAGCCGCCCCGGCCCGCCTGGCGGACCTCGGTGACCAGGTAGCGCGCCCCCGCCTCGCGGATGCCCTTGGGGAACTGCACCGACCAGTCGCGCTGGTAGCCGGCGGAGAGCACGTGGACGCGCAGCCGGCCGCCCTCGTCGACGCACTGCACCACCACGCCACCCTGGTCGTCGGTGGCGACCTCCACCGTGGTCCAGGCCGCCGGCTCGGGCAGCCGCGCCGGGGCCTTGACGTCCACCACCTCCGGCACGCTGCCCTGCTCGGCGGCCCGGATCGCCGGCTCGCTCGCGTCGACGCAGGCCAGGTAGCCCGCGGTGGTGACCACGTAGAGCCGCTGGTCGTGGTACTGCATGGAGAACGCCGAGCCGCAGCCGGTGCCGAGCTTCCACAGCCGGTTGCCGGCCGCGTCGAAGCAGTAGATCGAGGACTGGTTGTCGCCGGCGAAGACGTACCGTCCGTCCTCGGCGGTGGCGCAGGAGAAGACCGGGGCGTCACAGCGGTACGACCGCTCGGTGTGCCCGTCCTTGCGCAGCCGCACCACCTCGCGGGTGCCGGTGCCGGCGAACACGGCGTCCCGCTCCTGCCAGCCGAAGAGCACCGACCCGGTGCGGGTGTGCCACAGCTCCCGCCCGGTGCGCCAGTCGTAGCCGGTCACCCCCTGGGAGTGGCCGTGGTAGAGCGCGTCGGCGTCGCAGCGCACCATCCACGCGGACCGGCCGCGCCCCGGCCGCCGCCAGAGGAACTCGTCCTCGTGGTCGATCGCGGCGATCCCGCCGTCGGCGTCGGAGACGCCCAGCACCCCGTCGTGGATGTCCAGCCAGTAGATGTCGATCTCCGGGGTGATCGCGTACGCCACCCGGGGCACCTTGCCGGAGAGGTCGTAGACGTTGCCGTCGTCGCAGCCCGCGTAGATCCAGGCGTCGTCGGCGACGATGCACTTCACCCCCTCGGGGAGCCGGACCTGGTTCAGCACCCGGGCGTCGTGGTCGAGGGTGGTGATCACCCCGTGCTCGTTGCCGACCATGCAGTGCTGCCCGTCGACGAAGATGCCGAACGCGGGCGCGCCCGAGGCGTACCGCCACAGCACCGGGGCGGTCCGGGCGGTCGAGCGGGTGCTGACGATCTGCCGGCGGGAGACCGGCCGCTTCTGGCGGGCGCCGGGCACCGCCGGGGCGTACCCCTTGCGGACCTTGTCGCCGATCTTCTTCGCGGCGGCGGCGCGGGCACGGGCGTTGTCCGGGAAGGCCGTGGTCTTCACCTGCCCCTGGTCGCCGATCCGGCCGTAGCGAACGGTCATCGTCGTGTCGTCCACCACCACCTCGTAGAACTTGTGCGCCGCACCGTCCACTTCGGACAGTTCGAGGTAGGTCGTCTCCTGCGACATGGGGGTGCCTTTCGAGGGGGAGGGGCGCCGGACCCGGCACCGCGACAGCGCGCACACGCTAACCGCGACCCCCGACAAGGAACGGTCTATCCCCGGCCGCGGTCGAGGGCGTCGACGGCCTTGCGGGCCGCGATCAGCACCGGGTCCCAGACCGGGGCGTACGGCGGGGCGTAGCCGAGGTCGAGGGCGGTCATCTCGTCCACCGTCATGCCGTTCCACAGCGCCACGGCCAGGGTGTCGATCCGCTTGGCCGCCTCCGACCAGCCGACGATCTGCGCGCCGAGCAACCGCCCGCTGGGGCGCTCGGCGATCAGCTTCACCGTCATCGGCCGCGCCCCCGGGTAGTAGCCGGCCCGGTTCGTCGACTCGGCCACCACCGAGACGAACTCGAAGCCGCTGGCCGTGGCCTCCCGCTCGCGCAGGCCGGTGCGACCCACCTCCAGCTCGCAGACCTTGGTCACGGCCGTGCCGATCACGCCGGGGAAGGTCGCGTACCCGCCGCCGAGGTTGATCCCGGCGACCCGGCCCTGCTTGTTGGCGTGGGTGCCCAGCGGCACGTGCACCGGCAGGCCGCTGACCAGGTGCAGGCTCTCCACGCAGTCGCCGGCCGCCCACACCCCGGGCACCCCGGCCACCCGCATCCGCCGGTCCACCCGGATCCCGCCGGTGGGGCCGACCGGCAGGCCGGCGGCCTCGGCGAGGGCGGTGTCGGGGCGTACCCCCAGGCCCAGGACCACGACGTCGGCCGGCACCGGCCCGTCGTCGGTGACCACGGCGGACACCCGCCCGTCGCGCCGGTCGAGCCCGGTCACCCCCACGCCGGTACGGATGTCGATGCCGATGCCGCGCATGGCCGTCGCGACGAGCGCGGCCATGTCCGGGTCGACGGTCGACATCGGCTGGTCGGCCCTCTCGACCAGGGTGACCGACAGCCCGCGCTGGACCAGCGCCTCGGCCATCTCCACCCCGATGTAGCCGCCGCCGACCACCACCGCCCGCCGGGGCGCCGGATCGGCGTCCAGCCAGTCACGCAGGGCTCCGGCGTCGTCGAGGGTCTGCACGCCGAAGACGCCGTCCATGTCCGGGTCGGCCCAGGCGGGCTTCGTCGGCACCGCGCCGGTGGCGTACACCAGGTCGTCGAACCGCTCGCGGACCTCGCCGCCGCGGTCGAGGTCGAGGGCCACCACCTCCCGGCGGTCCAGGTCGATCGCGGTCACCTCGTGCCGCACCCGGACGTCGATGTCGAACTCGTCGCGGAAGGTGGCCGGGGCGCGGGCGACGAGCAGGTCCCGGTCCGGGACCAGCCCGCTGATCCAGTACGGGATGCCGCACGCCGAGTACGACGTGTGGTGCCCCCGCTCGAAGGCCACGATCTCCAGGTCCGACCGGTCCCGGCGGCGCCGCGCCTGGGAGGCCGCCGCCATCCCGGCGGCGTCCCCGCCGATGACGACCAACCGTTGCGTCACGCTGACCATCCTGTCACGCTCCGCTCGCCGTGGAGCCCGTCCCGCCGCGCACCGGCCGGCCGGTCGACGCGCTCAGCCACGGGTCTGGCAGGCCACGTCGCGCACCACGTCGACCAGGTTCCCGGTGCGGGCGAAGACCGCCCGCTGCCGGGCCGCCCCGGTGCCGTGCCGGCGCAGCCCGCCCAGCAGGTCGGTCACCTCGGCCAGGTCGCCGTGCCGCTCCAGCTCCGGGCGCAGCCGGTCGACCAGCCGGTCCAGCAGCTCCCACGCCGGGCGCAGCTCACCGTCGGCGAGGTCGACGCCGTCGCCCTCCAGGCCGTCGTGGGCGGCCCGCCAGTGCGCGGCGACCAGCAGGTGGTGGTCGGTGCGGACCGGCGGCCGGCCCTCGGCGAGGTCGGTCATCGCGGTGGCCACCAGGGCCCGGACCAGGGCGGCGACCAGCACCGCGTCGTCCACCGACGGGCAGACGTCGCCGATCCGCAGCTCCACCGTCGGGTACCTGGCCGACAGCCGGGCGTACCAGTAGAGCATCCCCTCGTCGAGCATCACGCCGCTGGCGATGAGCTGCCGGATCAGCCGCTGGTAGTGCTCGTGCGACTCCAGGAACGGCGTCGGCGCCACCGACGGCCACCGCTCCCACTCCACCGAGCGCCAGCTCGCGTAGCCGGTGTCCACGCCGGCCGAGAACGGGGAGTTGACCGTCACCGCGTGCAGGATCGGCAACCAGGGCCGGACGTGGTTGAGCAACTGCACGCCGGTCTCGGCGTCCGGCACCCCGACGTGCACGTGCATGCCGTTGTTGCCGGGGCCGGGCACCAGGAGCCGGAACCGCTCGATCATCCGGTCGAAGCGGGGCTTGTCGACCACCGGCGGCACCGGGCCGTCGACCGGGCCGGTGCCGATGGCCAGCACCCGTACGCCGGCCTGTTCGGCCGCCTCGGACAGCGCCCGGCGCAGCACCCCCAGTGAGTGCCGGATCGACGACAGCTCCAGCCCCGGCGGGCTGCCGATCTCGATCTGGCTGGTCTGGAACTCGCGCTCCACCTGCCCGCGCAGCTCGGCCGGCACCTGCTCCAGCACCAGATCCACGGCCGGCACGGCGGTACCGGTGTGCGGGTCGACGAGCAGGAACTCCTCCTCCACGCCGACGGTGAGCAGGTCGGTGCCGCCCGGGGCCGCGTCCCGTTCCCGCTGCGCCACTGAACCGCTCATCGCCCTCACCGTCCGTTTCCGCAGCCGTCGCGGCGCCGTGCCGCGACGTCGACCGGCCATTACCCACAGTGTCGGGGCGGGGAAACGCCGCCGCCCGCGTGTCGCCCGCCGCCGCGCCGTTCGCGTTACCGGGCCAACGGAGCATTCCCCACCAGGTGCGGGAGCGCCGGCGGGACTACCATGGGGCGGTGACCGACGCCCGGCGGGTGCACCGGGACTGGCGCCGCCAGGTGCCCCGGGCCTTCGCCACCCTGCTCTGGGTGATCGCCACGGTCTGCGCGCTGGCCGCGGTGAGCAGCGCCGTCCGCTCCGACATCCAGCCGGTCCGCACCGCCGTCGACACGCTGCTGCTGCCCGCGCCGGCCAACCTGGCGTACGCGGTCTTCCTCGGCACCCTCGCCTCGGCGGTGCTGCGCCGCAAGCGGCTGGCGTACTGGGTGCTGGTCGTCTACTTCACCCTCAGCCTCGCCGTCGGCGTGCTGGCCGGCGGGCTGTTGCTGCTGGTCGGGGCGAACCGGCTCACCGACGACGCCGGCCGGCGGCTGTTCAGCGCCGTGGAGACCGTCGGCGTCTGGGTCGGCATCGGCTTCGCCGCCGGGGCGCTGGCCCTGCTGGTCGCCGCCCGCCGGGAGTTCTACGCCCGGGTGCGCAGCGGCAGCACGCGCCGCGCCCTGGCCGTGTTCTTCGGGCTGGCCGTCGCCTCGGTGGGGGTCGGCTACCTGCTGCTCACCGCCGTCCCCGGCAGCCTGCGTAGCTGGCTGGACCGGCTTGGGTACGCCATCGAGAAGGTCTTCGGCGGCGCGATCAGCCTGGACGTCACCCGGCAGGGGCAGGCCCCCGGCTGGGTGAACCTGCTGCTCGGCGGGTTGGGTGCGGTGGCCTTCGTGGCCGGCCTGTTCACCCTGTTGCGGTCGCAGCGCGCTGCCGCCGTGCTGCACGCCGACGAGGAGCAGCGGATCCGGGAGTTGCTGGCCCGGCACGGCGGGCGGGACTCGCTCGGCTACTTCGCCACCCGCCGGGACAAGGCGGCGGTCTTCTCGCCCAGCGGCAAGGCGGCCGTCACCTACCGGGTGGTCAACGGGGTCAGCCTGGCCAGCGGCGACCCGCTGGGCGACCCGGAGGCGTGGGGCCCGGCCATCGAGGCGTGGCTCGACCAGGCCCGCGCGTACGCCTGGACGCCGGCGGTGATGGGCGCGGGCGAGGCCGGCGCGCGGGCGTACCAGCGGCACGGGCTGAAGGTGCTGCACCTGGGCGACGAGGCGATCCTGCTGGCCCGCGAGTTCGACCTGGACGGGCGGGACATGCGCCCGGTCCGGCAGGCGGTGCACCGGGTGGAGCGGGCCGGCTACACCGCCCGGGTGCGCCGGCACGCCGAGATCCCCGCCGGTGAGCTGGCCGAGCTGGCCCGGCTCGCCACCGCCTGGCGGGACACCGACCACGAGCGCGGCTTCTCGATGGCGTTGGGCCGGCTCGGTGACCCGGCCGACGGCGACTGCGCGCTGGTCGAGGCGCGCGACGGCGACGGCCGGGTACGCGCCCTGCTGTCGCTGACCCCGTGGGGCGCCGACGGGCTCTCCCTGGACCTGATGCGCCGCGACCGCGTCGCCGAGAACGGGGTCACCGAGTTCCTGGTGGCGGCGCTGCTCGGGGCGGCGCCGAGGCTCGGCGTCGAGCGGGTCTCGCTCAACTTCGCGGTGTTCCGGTCGGTCTTCGAGCAGGGTGCCCGGATCGGGGCCGGCCCGGTGATCCGGCTCTGGCGGCACACCCTGCTGTTCTTCTCCCGCTGGTGGCAGTTGGAGTCGCTGTACCTGTCCAACGCCAAGTACCAGCCGCACTGGGCGCCCCGCTACCTCTGCTTCGCCGAGCGCCGGGAGCTGGCCCGGGTGGGGCTGGCGGCGGCCGTCGCCGAGGGCTTCGTCGCGCTGCCCGGCGGCCGGCCCGCCCCGCTGCACGGGGTGCCGCCGGCCGGCGGCGGGGTGGGCTTCGTGCCGCCGGAGGCGGGCGCGGTGCACGCGGTCGCCCCCGAGGCCGCCGGGGAGCACCGGCCGCAGCAGCGCTCCGAGCAGGTGCGGGTGCGGCTGGCGAAGCTGGACCGGCTGCGCGCGTCCGGGGTCGACCCGTACCCGGCGGGGTTCGCCCGCACCGACGACTGCGCGGCGGTGCGGGCCCGGCACGCCGGGCTGGCCCCGGACACCGGGACCGGGGAGACGGTGTCGGTGGCCGGGCGGGTGCTGCTGGTCCGCGACCACGGCGGCGTGCTGTTCGCCACCGTCCGGGACGGCAGCGGCGACCTGCAACTGCTGGTGGAGCGCGACCTGGGCCGGTGGCGGGCCGCCGTCGACATCGGCGACCACGTCGGCGCGACCGGCGAGGTGTACGCGACGCGGCGCGGCGAGGTGTCGGTCCGGGTCGCCGACTGGCGGCTCACCGCCAAGTGCCTGCGCCCGCTGCCGGACAAGCACCGGGGGCTGGCCGACCCGGAGGCCCGGGTCCGCCAACGGTACCTGGACCTGGCGGTCAACCCGGGCGCCCGGGAGCTGCTGCGGGCCCGGGGCGCGACGCTGGGCAGCCTGCGGCGGTCCCTGGTGGACCGGGGCTACCTGGAGGTGGAGACGCCGATCCTGCAACGGGTGCACGGCGGCGCGAACGCCCGCCCGTTCGTCACCCACAGCAACGCCTACGACCTGCGGCTGAGCCTGCGCATCGCCCCCGAGCTGTACCTCAAGCGGCTCGCCGTGGGCGGCGTCGAGCGGGTGTACGAGCTGGGCCGGGCGTTCCGCAACGAGGGCGTCGACGCCACCCACAACCCGGAGTTCACGGTGCTGGAGGCGTACCAGGCGTACGGCGACTACCACACCATGCGGGAGCTGGCCCGGGAGCTGATCGTCGCGGCGGCGGTGGCGGTGCACGGCGCGCCGACGGCCCGCCGGCCCGGCACCGGCGAGCCGGTCGACATCGGCGGCGGGTGGCCGGTGCGCACGGTCAACGAGGCGGTCTCCGCCGCGCTCGGCGAGGAGGTCACCGCCGACACCGGCGTGGCGGCCCTGCGCAAGCTCTGCGACGCCGCCGGCGTGCCGTACGACCCGGGGTGGGGGCGCGGCGCGGTGCTGCTGGAGCTGTACGAGCGGCTGGTCGAGGCGCGCACCGACGTGCCCACGTTCTACCTGGACTTCCCGACCGACGTCTCGCCGCTGACCCGGCAGCACCGGGACGACCCCCGGCTGGCCGAGCGGTGGGACCTGGTGGCGTTCGGGATGGAGCTGGGCACCGCGTACTCGGAGCTGGTCGACCCGACCGAGCAGCGGCGGCGGCTGACCGAGCAGTCGCTGCGGGCGGCCGGCGGCGACCCGGAGGCGATGGAACTGGACGAGGACTTCCTCACCGCCCTGGAGTACGCGATGCCGCCCACCGGGGGCCTCGGCCTCGGCGTGGACCGGCTGGTGATGCTGCTGACCGGGCGGTCGATCCGGGAGACGCTGCCCTTCCCGCTGGTCCGCGAGTCGTCGTGACGACGCCGGCCGGGGCGGGGACGCGGGACGCGCGGATGCCGGCGCCGGGCGGGAAGCGCGGGGCGGGGACGCGGGACGCGCGGATGCCGGCGCCGGGCGGGAAGCGCGGGGCGGCGTGAGGCCGGTCCGGGCCGGCCGCGCGTGGCCGGTGGCGGCGCTGGGGCTGGCCGCCGTGCTCTACGCGTCCTGGCTGCTGGGGCCGCTGCTCAACCCGGCGCTCGGCCCGCTCACCGGGTACGCCAGCGAGCTGGCCGCCCGCGACCAGCCGTACCACCTGGTCTTCGGCCTGGGTGACCTGTCCACCGGCCTGCTGGCCGCGGCCGCCGGGACGGCGCTGACGCGGCGCGCCCGGGGCTGGCCCCGGGCGGCCTGGGCGGGGGTGGCGCTGTTCGGGGCGGCGACCGCCCTGGACGGCGGCGTGGCGACGATGGACTGCTCCCCGTCGCGGGACGCCGCGTGCGCCCGGTTGGAGGAACTGGGCGAGGTGTCGCTGCGCCACCAGACGCACACGGTCACCTCGTCGGTGGCGGTGGCCGCCGCCCTGTTCTCCCTGCTGGCGTTCCTGGCGGCCACCCGGGGGGCGACCGGTTCCCGGCACCGGTGGGCGCTGCTGGTGGCCGGCGTGCTGCTGGTCGGGACGGCCGGCACCCTGGTCGAGGTGGCCCGCCCGGGTGAGCTGCTCGGTCTCTGGCAGCGGGTCCAACTCGCGGGCCTGTCCGGTTGGCTGCTGCTCGCCGCCGGGGCGGCCGTCCCCGGCCCGGGCGCCGTGACCGGCCGACCGGCCGGGCGCGACGGCGGCGACCCGGGGCGGGGCCGGTGACCGGCCGGCCCGGCGGGCCGGTCGGCGGCCCCGGGCGGACTCCGGCTCCCGGGGACCCGGTGCCCGGGCGGCTGCCGCCCGGGGTGCGGGTGGACGGCTCCGGCGAGCCGGCGGTGCTGCTCTGCGCCGGGATGGCCGAGGACTCCGGGGCCTGGGACCGGCTGGTGCCGCTGCTCGCCGGCCGGCACCGGGTGCTCCGGTTCGACCGGCCCGGCCTCGGCACGCTGCCGGCGGGGCGGTGCCCGCCGACTCTGGCCGGGGAGGTGGCCCGGATCGCGGCCGTGGTCGGGGCGGCCGGGCCGGGCCGGGTGGTGCTGGTGGCGCACTCGGCGGCGGCGTTGCCCGCCGAGGCGTACGCCCGGCTGCGTCCGGACCGGCTGGCCGGCCTGGTGCTGGTCGACCCGAGCGTGGCCGGCCCGCCCCCGGCCGGGCTCGCGGCGGTCGCCGCCGGGGCCGCCTGGCTGGCCGGCGTCGCCGGGCCGGGGCTCGCCGTGCTGCTGGACCGGACCGGGCTGGCCCGCCGGGTCGGCCCGTGGGGGTGGGAGCGGGCGGTACGCCGGCTGGCCGCCGCGCCCCCCGACCCGGCGTGGCGGGCCGCGGCCCGGCGCGCGTACGGCGACGGCGCGGTGCTGACCGCCGTGCTGGTCGAGTGGCTCGCGCACCCGACGGTGGCCGCCGACCTGGTCGAGCTGCGCCGGCACGTCCCGGCGCCGGCCCTGCCGGTGCGGGTGCTGACCGCCCTCGGTGACCTGCCCGGCTCCCGCGCCCGGCGGGCCTGGCGGTCCGGGCACGCGGCGCTGGCCGCCGCCTTCCCGGCCGGGCGGCAGGTGGTGCTCCGCGACGCCCGGCACCTGCTGCACCGGGAGCTGCCCGGCGAGGTGGCCGCCGCGATCGTCGCCGTGACGGTGGACAGCGGGCCCTAGGCTGACCGGCGTGGCGGGATTGCTGCTGACGGTGACGGGGCTGTGGGCGTACGCGCTCACCCACCTCACCGTGCTCGCGGACCGCCCGGCGGAGCTGATCGCCGGGGCGGCGGTGGCCGCCGCCGTGCTGCTCGCGGTGCTGCTGGCCGGTCGTCCCGGCGCGACCGCCGGCCCGCCGGCCCGGTCCGCGGGGCACGGTGCCGCCCTGCGCGCCCGCGCCCGCCGCCGGGGTGTCCCCCGGCAGGTCGACCCGGACGCCGCCGGCCGCCCCCGGCCCCGCGCGCCGGGCCTGCGTCCCTCGGCCGGGTAGCGCTCCCCGGGCCACGCCGGCCCGCGCCGGCGTCGGTCGCCGGGGCGCGGCGGGCGGTCCATGCCCCGTCGCGTCGATGTCGCCGTCCGGCCGATTCCGCCGTCGTCGCCCCCGCCGCCCGCGCCCGGGCCCGGCCGGGGCATCCGGAATCGGACCGAGGGGTCACCCATGCTCGCCTTCGCACCGCTGCACGGCCCGGTCGGCGTCGCCGCCGCCGCCGCCGTCACCTGGCTCGCCGACACGCTGCACCCGCTGGCCGGCGGGGCCGCCACGGCCGCCGCCATAGTCCTGTTCACCGTCGCCGTCCGCCTGCTGATCTCGCCGCTCACCCTGGCCCAGGTGCGCGGTGAGCGGCGCCGCGCGGCCCTCGCCCCGCAGGTCCGCGACCTGCGACGCCGGTACGCCGACGACCCGGCCCGGTTGCAGAGCGAGCTGTTCGGGCTCTACCGGTCGGCCGGGGCGAGCCCGGTCGCCGGCTGCCTGCCGGCCCTGCTCCAGGCCCCGTTCTTCCTGATCATGTACCGGCTGTTCAGCACCGACGAGGGCGGCACCGGGCTGCTCGACGAGCGGCTGGCCGGGGTGCCGCTGGGCTGGCACGTCTCCGACGGGCTCGGCGGGGCGGCCGGCCCGCTGTTCGGGGCGCTGCTCGCGGCGCTGCTGGCGCTGGCCTGGTGGTCGTCCCGGCGGGCGCGGCGCGCGGCGGCGGTCACCGGCACCGCCGCCGGTACGCCGACCGGGGCCCCGGGGGCGGCCACCCTGGCCCGGCTGATCCCGCTGCTGCCGTACCTGACCGTGCTGGCGGCGCTGGTGGTGCCGCTGGCGGCGGTGCTCTACCTGGTCACCACCACGGCGTGGACGGCGCTGGAGCAGACGGTGCTGCGCCGCCCCCAACCGGTGCCCGCCGCCGACGCCCGCTGAGGGGGTGAGGAGGGGTCCCCGGTCGACGCCCCCGGTCGCGGAGGGGACCCCTCTCCCGCCATCTCGTCGTCATCCTCTGGACAGAAACAGTTAACAGTCCTAATAATAAGCGCCAACGTTGACGAATGTGGATGCCCGTCCGGGCGTGGAGGGTTGCATGAAGCGTTCCCGATCACTTGTCCTGGCCCTGGCGACGGCGCTGGCCGCGACCGTCGGGGCGGCCTGGGTGGCGCTGCCGGCGTTCGCCGCCGGGGCCACCGCCGGCTTCGTGAAGACCTCCGACTGGGGGACCGGCTGGGAGGGGAAGTACACGATCACCAACGGCGGGGCCACCGCCATCTCCGGCTGGACCGTCACCTTCGACCTGCCCGCCGGCACCGCCGTCGGCAGCTACTGGGACGCGCTGCTGACCTCCTCCGGCCAGCGGTACACCTTCACGAACCGGTCCTGGAACGGCACCGTCGCCCCGGGCGCGTCGGTGTCGTTCGGCTTCCTCGCCACCGGCTCCGGCAGCCCGACCAACTGCCAGCTCAACGGCGCCTCCTGCGGCGGCGGCAGCACCCCGACGACCGCCCCGCCCACCACCGCCCCGCCCACCACCGCCCCACCGACGACCGCCCCGCCGACCACTGCTCCGCCGACGACCGCCCCGCCGCCGACCACCACCCCGCCGACCACCACCCCGCCCGGCGGCCTGCCGAAGCACCTGCTCACCGGCTACTGGCACAACTTCGACAATCCGGCGGTCGAGCTGCGGCTGCGCGACGTCCCCGCCGAGTACGACCTCGTCGCGGTCGCCTTCGGCGAGGCCACCACGACCCCCGGCGCGGTCACCTTCGGCATCGACCCCGGCCTGTCCGCCGCCCTCGGCGGCTACACCGACGCCGACTTCACCGCCGACCTGCGGACCCTGCACTCGCGCGGCAAGAAGGTCATCCTCTCGGTCGGCGGCGAGACCGGCCGGGTCGCGGTCAACGACGCCACCTCGGCCACCGCGTTCGCCGACACCACGTACGCGCTGATCCAGCGGTACGGCTTCGACGGCGTCGACATCGACCTGGAGAACGGGCTCAACCCGACGTACATGGCCCAGGCGCTGCGCGCCCTGCGGGCCAAGGTCGGGGCCGGCCTGATCATCGCGATGGCCCCGCAGACCATCGACATGCAGTCCCCGGCCGCCGGCTACTTCAAGCTCGCCCTGGACATCCGGGACATCCTCACCGTGGTCAACACCCAGTTCTACAACTCCGGGGCGATGCTCGGCTGCGACCAGAACGCCGCGTACGGCCAGGGCACGGTGAACTTCATCGTCGCGCTCGCCTGCATCCAGCTCGAAGCCGGGCTGCGCCCCGACCAGGTCGGGCTGGGCCTGCCCGCCGGCCCCGGCGCGGCCGGTGGCGGCATCGTCGCCCCGAGCGTGGTCAACGCCGCCCTCGACTGCCTGGCGAAGGGCACCAACTGCGGCAGCTTCCGGCCGCCGCGCACCTACCCGGGCATCCGGGGCGCGATGACCTGGTCGGTCAACTGGGACGTCAGCAACGGCAACGGCTTCGCCCGCACCGTCAAGCCGCACCTGGCCACCCTGCCCTGACCCGACCGCACCACCCGGCACCAGCACACCCGGCACCAGCACCAGCCCGCACCAGCACCCCCGCACCACCGCCGGCCCGCCCCGCGCGGGCCGGCGGCCCCGCCCACCCCCTCGGGCGGTAACCCCCACCACCGGTCCCTGGAGGCCACCGTGAAACTCCGCTTCCCCCGCGCGGCGACGTTCGCCGCCGCGCTCGGCGCCGCCGTCGTGGCGGCCACCCTCGTGGCCCCGCCGGCCGCGTCGGCGGCCACCGCAGCCTTCGTCCGCACCTCAAGCTGGAGCAGCGGGTACGAGGCGAAGTTCACCGTCACCAACAACACCTCGGCCAGCATCGGCTCCTGGGACGTCCAGTTCGACCTGCCCGCCGGCAGTTCGCTCGGCACCTTCTGGGACGCCACGATGACCAGCGCCGGCCAGCACGTGACCGCCGTCAACAAGTCCTGGAACGGCGCGCTCGCCCCGGGCGCCAGCACGTCGTTCGGGTTCGTCGTCGCCGGCACCGGCGACCCGACCAACTGCACCGTCAACGGTGGCTCCTGCACCGGCGGCGGCAACCCGTCCGGCCCGGCCACCCCGGGCGGGCTGCGGGTCACCGGCACCACCGGCGCCTCGGTCTCGCTGGCCTGGAACGCCGTGTCCGGCACGGTCACCGGCTACCGGGTGTACGAGGGCGGCACCGTCAAGGCCACCGTCACCGGCACCTCGACGACGGTGTCCGGGCTGGCCGCCTGCTCCGCGCACAGCTACACCGTGGCGGCGTACAACTCCTCGGGCGAGTCGGCGAAGTCGCCGGCCGTCTCCGCCACCACCACCGGCTGCACCGGCGGCGGGAACGCCCCGATGGCCGCCGCCCCGTACCTCTACCCGGGCTGGGGCGATCCGCCCGCGCCCGCCACGGTGATGGGCGCGACCGGGATCAAGTGGTTCACCATCGCGTTCGTCCTCTCCGGTGGCGGCTGCACCCCGGCCTGGGACGGCAGCGGCCCGCTCACCGGCGGCGCGCACGCCAGCACCATCGCCGCGATCCGGGCCGCCGGGGGCGACGTCATCCCGTCCTTCGGCGGGTGGAGCGGCAACAAGCTCGGCCCGAACTGCTCGTCGGCCAGCGCCCTGGCCGGGGCGTACCAGCAGGTGATCAACGCGTACGGGCTGAAGGCGATCGACATCGACATCGAGAACAGCGACGAGTTCGAGAACGAGGCGGTGCAGGACCGGATCCTCGGCGCGTTGAAGATCGTCAAGCAGAACAACCCGGGGATCAAGACGATCGTCACCTTCGGCACCACGACCACCGGGCCGTCGTACTACGGCACCCGGCTGATCAACCAGGCCGCCGCGCTCGGGGCGAACATCGACACGTTCACGATCATGCCGTTCGACTTCGCCGGCGGCGCGAACATGTACCAGAGCACCGTCAACGCGGCCGAGGGGCTGAAGAACGCGCTGAAGAGCGCCTTCGGCTGGTCCGACGCCACCGCGTACACGCACATGGGCATCTCCGGCATGAACGGCCTGTCCGACCAGCAGGAGCTGACCACCCCGGCGACCTGGACGCAGATCCGCGACTGGGCGAAGGCCCGCGGGCTGTCCCGGTTCACCTTCTGGGCCGTCAACCGCGACCGCCCCTGCCCCGGTGGGGGAGTGGTGGCCAACTGCTCCGGCATCGCCCAGAACACCTGGGAGTTCACCAGCATCACCGCCCAGTACAGCTAGCCGGGCGGGCGCGCGGTCAGCGACCGGTGGTCACGGACTGCCGGTCGCGCCGCGCGCGGCGGCGGCGCACCCTCTTCACCGCCCAGCTCAGGATCATCACCCCGAAGATCGCGAAGATCGCGTAGTTGAACCAACTGCTGTACCGGTCCACCTCCGCCCAGCGCGACCCGAGCGCGAAGCCGGCCCCGACGATCAGCGCGTTCCACACCCCGCTGCCCAGCGTGGTGAGCAGGAGGAACTCGCCCAACGGCATCCGGTTCGCCCCGGCGGGGACGGAGACCAGGCTGCGCACCACCGGCACCAGCCGGCCGATCAGCACGGCCCACCGGCCGTGCCGCTCGAACCACCGGTCGGCCTTCTCCAGGTCGTCCCGGTCGACCAGCGGGATGTGGTCCAGCCACCGCTTCAGCCGGTCCTCGCCGACGGCCGCGCCGAGCCAGTAGAGCACCAGCGCGCCGACCACCGAGCCGACCGTCGCGGCGACCACGATGAGCACGAGGTTGAACCGGCCCTCGGCCGCGAGGTAGCCGGCCATGGCCAGCACGATCTCGCTCGGGATCGGCGGGATGATGCTCTCCAGGGCGACCAGCGCGGCCACCCCCACCGCGCCGAGCGAGTCGATCACGCTGGCGACCCACCCGGTCAGCCCGGTGAACCGCGACGGATCGACGTTCTGGGCGAGGGCCATGGGTGTCCTTCCGCGGAGCCGCCGGGGGGATCAGAAGGTGGTACCCAGTCCGGCGGCGACCACACCTGCCCCTGACCGGACCCCGGGCCCCGCGGTCAATCCTGCGGGTGCAGCGCCGCGTCCGCCGGGCCCTGCCGCCAGCCGAGGAACCGGACGGCCAGCCCGCCCCGGCTCGGCGAGCAGCAGAACGGCCCGGCCGACGCCTCGGCGGCCGGGGCGAGCGGGGCCAGCCGGACCAGCCGCCACGGCTCGTCGCCCGCCCGGGCCCGGACGGTCAGCGCGTCCCCGGCCCGGCTGACCCGGACCGTCACCTCCCGCCCGAACCACTCCGGCACCGGTGCGACCGACCAGTCGGAGACCTCGCGGGTGACCACCGCGCCGACCTGCGGCTGCCCGTCGCTGAACTCCACCCCGGCCTTGACCCAGTTCCGCTCGTCCACCCGGACCAGCACGCCGGCCTGGTCGAACTGCCCGGCGAAGTCGAGCCGGAAGGCGACCTCCACGGCGGTGCCGGCGGGCAGCGGGGCGAGCAGGGCCGGACCGTCGTCGTGCACGAATCCGTAGCTGGTGTGCCGCCAGAAGTCGCTGCCCGCGGCCGGCTCGACGACCAGCCCGCCGTCGGGGGTCGGTTCGGCCCGTACCGGCTGGTGCAGCCACCCGCCCTCGGCCCAGTCGACGTCCCGGTCCCCGGCATCCGATCCCACGCTCATAACCGGCACGCTACCGCCCGCCGGCCCGGCCCCGGTCCTCCCGGCCCCGGCCCGGCGCGGGCGGTGTTCGCGTTTGCCGGGAGCCGGAATCGGAGAAGGTACGCCGGCATGGGTGACAGGTGGTACTCGGAGGCGGTCGTCTACTGCCTCGACATCGACACGTACGCGGACTCCGACGGCGACGGGGTCGGCGACATCCGGGGCCTCATCGGCCGGCTCGACTACCTTGCCCGGCTGGGGGTGACCTGCCTGTGGCTGCACCCGATCCACCCGTCGCCGAACAGGGACGACGGCTACGACGTCACCGACTTCTACAACGTGGACCCCCGCTTCGGCACCCTCGGCGACTTCGCGGAGCTGCTGCACCAGGCGCAGAACCGGGGCATTCGGGTGATCATCGACCTGGTGGTCAACCACACCTCGGACGAGCACCCCTGGTTCCAGTCCGCCCGCTCCTCGCCCGACTCGCCGTACCGGGACTGGTTCGTCTGGTCCGACCACGAGCCGGACGACCGGCACCAGGGCATGGTCTTCCCGGGTGAGCAGAAGGAGACGTGGAGCTACGACCGGACCGCCAGGGCCTGGTACTACCACCGGTTCTACAAGTACCAACCGGACCTCAACTTCGCGAACCCGAAGGTGCGCGAGGAGGTCAAGAAGATCGTCTCGTTCTGGCTCCAGCTCGGCGTCTCCGGGTTCCGGATGGACGCCGTGCCGTTCATCATCGAGCTGACCGAGCCGGGCAACCCGAACTCGCCCAAGGACTTCGAGTTCCTCACCGAGCTGCGCCAGCACGTGCAGTGGCGCCGGGGGGACGCCGTCCTGCTCGCCGAGGCCAACGTGGAGCCCGACCAGCTTCCCGTCTTCTTCGGCGACGGCAGCGGCTCCGGCAACCGCATTCACATGCTGTTCGACTTCATGCTCAACGGCCGGCTCATGCTCGCCCTGGCCCGTCAGGACCCGGAGCCGGTGATCGAGGCGCTGCGGGACACCCCGGCCCTGCCCGCCGGCGGGCAGTGGGCCACCTTCCTGCGCAACCACGACGAGATCGACCTGTCCCGGCTCACCGCCGAGCAGCGCAACCAGGTGTACGCCGAGTTCGGCCCCGACGAGGGCATGCGCATCTACGACCGGGGCATCCGCCGCCGGCTCGCCCCGATGCTCGGCAACGACCGGCGGCGCGTCGAGCTGGCGTACGCGCTCCAGTTCTCGCTGCGCGGCACGCCGGTGCTGCGCTACGGCGAGGAGATCGGCATGGGCGAGGACCTCTCGCTGCCCGGCCGGGAGGCGATCCGTACCCCGATGCAGTGGTCGTACAAGCCGAACGCCGGCTTCTCCACGGCCGACCCGGAGAAGCTGGTCCGCCCGGTGATCGACTCCGGTGACTTCTCGTACGAGAAGGTCAACGTCACCGCCCAGCGCGGCGACCAGAAGTCGCTGCTGTCCTGGTTCGAGCGGATGATCCGGACGCTGCGCGAGGCGCCGGAGATCGGTTCCGGTTCGACCAGCCACATCGACGTGCCGACGCCGCCCGGGGTGCTCGCCCACCGCGCCGACGGCCCGACCGGGACGATGGTCTTCCTGCACAACCTCGGCACCGAGGACGTCGAGGTCGACCTCGGCACGCTCGCCGGCGAGGCGGACCTGCCGACGGACGTCCTCGCCGACCGCGGCTACGGCGAGGTGGGCAAGCTCGACTCGCTCAAGCTCGCCGGGTACGGCTACCGCTGGATCCGCCTCCGTCGCGGGGCCGCCTGGTGACCCCCGGGGTGGGTTAGGCTCCGGTGGTCGCCATAAGTTACCGGGAGGTAGGCATGTCCGAGGAGCAGCGGGTCGCGATCGTCACGGGGGCCGCGCGGGGGATCGGGGCGGCCACCGCCCGCCGGCTGGCCGCCGACGGTCTGGCGGTCGCCGTGGTCGACATCGAGGAGTCGGCCACCAAGGACACCGTGGACGCGATCGTGGCGGCCGGTGGCCGGGCCCTCGGCGTCGGCGCGGACGTCGCCGTCCGGGAGCAGGTCGAGGCGGCCGTCGAGCGAATCGCCGCCGAGCTGGGCGCGCCGACCGTGCTGGTCAACAACGCCGGGGTGCTCCGGGACAACCTGCTGTTCAAGATGACCGACGCCGACTGGGACACGGTCCTGGGCGTGCACCTGCGGGGCGCGTTCCTGTTCAGCCAGGCCGCGCAGAAGCACATGGTCGAGCGGAAGTGGGGTCGGATCGTCAACCTGTCCAGCACCTCCGCGCTGGGCAACCGGGGCCAGGCCAACTACGCGGCGGCGAAGGCGGGCATGCAGGGCTTCACCAAGACCCTCGCCATCGAGCTGGGGCCGTTCGGCGTCACCGTCAACGCGGTCGCGCCCGGGTTCATCGTCACCGACATGACCGCCGCGACCGCCGCCCGGATGAAGGTGGACTTCGAGGCACTCCAGAAGCACGCCGAGTCGGAGATCCCGGTGCGCCGGGTGGGCCGCCCGGAGGACGTCGCGCACACCATCTCGTTCCTGGCCAGCGAGGGCGCATCCTTCGTCTCCGGCCAGGTCCTCTACGTGGCCGGCGGCCCCAGGGCCTGACCCCACCCCCGCCACTCCGCCGCCCCCACCCACTCCGCCCCGCACTTTCACGGAAAGTGTGGCTATTCGGCGTCCCATCCCCCCTCTTTCCGTGAAAGTGCGGGGAGGCTCGGCTTGTGTGGGGGGAGTGTCAGGGGGCGGTGGGGCGGGTGCGCCAGAGCCAGAACAGGCCGAGCACCGGCAGCACCAGCGGGACGTAGCCGTACCCGCTGCCGAACTGCGACCAGACCGTCTCGTCCGGGAACAGGTCGGCGTCGACGAGGCTGAGCACCCCGACGCCGACCACCCCGACCAGCTCCACCGAACAGCAGGCCAGCGCGACCCGCCGGCCCGCGTGGCCGGCCCGGGCCAGCCCCACCGCGGCCACGATGTAGATCAGCGCGGCCAGGGCCGAGAGCAGGTACGCCACCGGCGCCTCGTCGAACCTCGTGGCGATCTGCAACCCCGCCCGGGAGGTCGCGGCGATCGCGAACAGCAGGTACACGGCGATCAGCAGCCGGCCCGGCCCGGAGTTCGTGGCCCGCCGTGAAACCTGGGTCTCAACCACCGAGCACCGCCCAGGTCTGTTGCAGCCGGACCACCACGATCGGGGTCACCAGGCAGATCGCGCAGATGATCGCCGACCCCCACCGGGTCGGCTCCATCCGGGCCAGCACCCAGGCCAGCGGCGGCAGGCAGACCAGCGTCACCAGGTACCCGAAGAACGCGCCGGGCTCGCCCGGCCGTTCGCCGCCGCCGAGCGCCACCAGCGCCGCGACCGCCAGCGCGAGCAGGCCCAGCTCCAGCACGGCCAGGCCGGCGAACTGCACCCGGTCCGGCGGCCGGTCGCGCACCGCCGCCACCAGCGCCCACACCGCGAGTACGAGCGACAGCACGATCGTCGCCGTCGCGAGGATTCCGTCCACCGGCGAGCCGGCCGCGGCTGCGCTGGTCATCGACGGCACCCCATCGGAGTCTCGGTCACCGGGACAGCCTACTAACCCGTGTAGTACTGGCCCCCGGCCCGGTCCGCCGCCACGCCCACCGCCGCCACGCCCACCGCCGCCACGCCTACCGCCGCCACGCCTACCGCTGGTCCCGCCCGGGGGCCGGTCCGGCCCCGTCGGCTGCGTCGGACCGGCCGGGCGACTAGCGTGGATCACGGCCGCGGGATCGCCGTGGCCAGCGACGACACCGGGAGTACACGTGCTGCGGTTCGGCTTGTTCGGCACTGGTCACTGGGCCGCGGAGACGCACGCGGCGGCGATCGGCGCGCACCCCCGCGCCGAGCTGGCCGGGGTCTGGGGCCGCAACCCCGACAAGGCGGCCGAGCTGGCGCGGCGGCACGGGGTGCCCGCCTTCACCGAGGTCGACGCCCTGGTCGACGCCTGCGACGCGGTCGCCGTGGCCCTGCCCCCGGACGTACAGGCGGACATCGCCGTCCGGGCCGCCACGGCCGGCCGGCACCTGCTGCTGGACAAGCCGCTGGCGCTCACCCTCCCCGACGCCGACCGGGTGGTGGCCGCCGCCGGGCAGTCCGGCGTCGCCTCGGTGGTCTTCTTCACCCAGCGGTTCCACCCGAACATCACCGGTTTCCTCGCCTCGACGGCGGCGGCCGGCGGCTGGCAGCACGCCCGGGCGACGATGTTCGCCTCGATCTTCCAGCCCGGCAACCCGTACAGCGGGTCGCAGTGGCGGCGGGACCGGGGCGCGCTGTGGGACATCGGCCCGCACGCCCTGTCGATCATTCTGCCGGTGCTCGGCCGGGTCACCCGGGTCGCGGCGGCCGACGGCCCGAGCGGCCTGGTCCACCTGCTGCTCACCCACGACGGCGGACCGACCAGCACCGTGTCGCTGACCCTCGACGCGCCGACCGAGGCCGTCACCCGCGACTTCGTCTTCTTCGGGGAGAACGGCGTGCAGGCCGTCCCGCCCGGCGACGGCAACGCGCTGACCGCGCTCTCCACCGCGATCGACCAGCTCGTCGAGGAGATCGACGCCGGCACCCGGGACCACCGCTGCGACGTCCGGTTCGGCCGGGAGGTGGTGGCGGTCCTGGCCGCCGCCGAGACCGCCCGCGTCGAGGGCCGCACCGTCGCCCTCCCCGCCTGAGAAGAGCGTGGTGACACCTCGACGTGGTCTCCCGCACCCGCCGAGGTCATGATCAAGGTTGCCTCGATCGGGCTGACGGCGGCTCGCCACGCCGGCGGACATCGCGCCTCAGGGCCCGACCGGGACCGCCCCAACGAAAACCGGTCGCCGGGGGCAGCCGCGCCGGTTACCCTCGCGCCATGTTCGCGCACGCCCTGATTGACGTGGTCGGTACGCCGGCCGCGTGGGCCCCGCTGCTGGTGGCCCGCCCGCGAGTCCGGCGTCCGGCCCCGGCCGGCCGGGACGCGACCCGCGCCTGATCGTCTCCGTCGATCCGACCCGTCCCCCTGCCGGACAGCCGCGCCGGGGGAGCCGCCGAGCCCGACCCGCCCCGCCTGCGGCCCGCCGCGCCGGGAGCCGCCGGTCGGGTGGTGACCGCTGTCGCGTACCCGCTCCGCGCCGAGGGCCGTCCGAGTCCCCATCCACTCGGACAGGCCCGCCCGCCGGCTGCCCGCCGGCCGCCTGTCCGGCCCGTCGCCGCCCGGCGACAGACAGGACGACGACCCATGGCGCCCCGCCGTACCCGTGCCACCGAACGCGACCGGTCCCGTCGCGTGCTGTCCCAGAACTTCCTCGCCGACCCGGGCGCCGTCGCGCGGCTCGTCGGGGCGGCCCGGCCCGACCCCGCCGGCCTGCTGCTGGAGGTGGGCGCCGGCCGGGGCCGGCTGACCCGTCCGCTGGCCGCCCGGTGCGGCCGGCTGGTCGCGTACGAGGTCGACCCGGTCGCCGCCGCCGAGTTGGCGGCGGCCTGCGTCGACCTGTCCGGGGTGACCGTGCGCCGGGCCGACTTCCTGGCGGCGACCCCGCCCGCCGAGCCGTTCGACGTGGTGGGCAACATCCCGTGGTCGCTGACCGCCGCGGTGGTCCGCTGGTGCCTCGCCGCCGACCGGCTGCGCTCGGCGACCCTGCTCACCCAACTCCAGTACGCCCGCAAGCGCACCGGCCACGCCGGCCGGTGGAGCCGGCTGACCGTACTGACCTGGCCGGAGCACGCGTGGCGGCTCGCCGGCACCGTGCCCCGGACCGCGTTCCGCCCGGTGCCGCGGGTGGACGCCGGCATCCTGCGCCTCGACCGGCGGGCCGAGCCGCTGCTGCCGCCGGGCGATCTGCCGGCGTACCGGCGGCTCGTGGAGGCCGGGTTCGGCGGGGTCGGCGGGTCGCTCGCGGCCTCGCTGCGCCGGCACCGACCCCGGGCCCGGGTGGACGCCGCGCTGCGGGCGGTCCGCCTCGGCCCGGACGCCCTCGTCGGCGAGGTCTGGCCCGAGCAGTGGCTCACCCTGTTCCGCCTGCTCCGGTGAGCGTTCCGTCCGGTGCCGACCGCGTCCACCGGCCCTCCCGGGGTGCCTTCGTGCCACGGTCGCCGGGGTCCACGGCAGGCCACGCGTGGGGGGAGCACCGCCGGGTGCCACGGCTCGGTCTCAGGCGAGACCGCTCAACGCCTGACTCAGCTCGGTGGGAGAGGTGAACTCCTCAACCGGCAGGGCGTGGAGCATCTGCAACACCTCCGTGCTGGCGCCGTTCTCCTGCCCCCAGCGGACCAGGTCCTCCCGGGAGACCGGGTAGTCGAGCCCGGTTAGGTACTCCTGCAACTCCACCCCACCGACCGTCATACCCCCGGCTACCCGCTGCCCCAAGAACCACACCACCCCCGGGCCGGGGGAGGGCGGTCGACGGTTTGGTGCGGCGGGGGCCGGGTAGCCGCGGACATGCTGGTACAGCGGCTCGGCGCGCCGAGCGACTTCGACCCGTTGCTGGAGCGGGTCCGGGACGCCCGGATCGTCATGATCGGCGAGGCGACGCACGGCACCCACGACTACTACCGGCTGCGCGAGCAGCTCACCCGGCGGCTCATCGCCGAGCGGGGCTTCTCCTTCGTCGCCGTGGAGGGGGACTGGCCGGACTGCGAGCGGGTGCACCGGTCGGTCACCGCCGCGCCGGGCGGCCTCGCCGACCCGCAGGCTGCCCTGGAGCGTTTCGAGCGCTGGCCGACCTGGATGTGGGCCAACGCCGAGGTGGCCCGGTTCTGCCGCTGGCTGCGGGCGTGGAACCTGGAGCGGCCGGCCCAGGGCCGGGCCGGCTTCCACGGCCTGGACGTCTACAGCCTCTGGGAGTCCATGCAGGCGATCTTCGACTACCTGGGCGAGGAGGAACCGGCCTCTCTGGAGGTCGCGCAGGAGGCGTACCGGTGCTTCGAGCCGTACGGGCGGCGGGTCGAGGAGTACGGCGCGGCCAGCCGATTCGTCTCGGCCCGCTGCGAGGAGGAGGTGGTCGAGCTGCTGGCGCGTACCCGGGAACGGGCCGCCTCGGACGGCCCGGACCGCTTCTCCGCCTGGCAGAACGCGGAGGTGGTGGCCGGCGCGGAGCGCTACTACCGGGCGATGGTGGCCGGCGGCCCGGAGTCGTGGAACGTGCGGGACATCCACATGGCGGACACCCTGGACCGGCTGCTGGACTTCTATGGCCCGGACGCCCGGGGCGTCGTGTGGGCGCACAACACCCACGTCGGCGACGCCCGGGCCACCGACATGGCCGCCGGCGGGCTGGTCAACGTCGGCCAGCTCGCCCGGGAGCGGCACGGGGCGGACGACGTGGTGCTGGTCGGCTTCGGCAGCTACCGGGGGACGGCGGTGGCGGCTCCCCGGTGGGGGTCGCCCGCCGAGGCGATGGTGGTGCCGCCGGCCCGGCCCGGATCGGTCGAGCGGCGGCTGCACGAGCTGATGCCGGAGCGGGCGGTGCTGGTCTTCGGCGGCCCGGACCAGCCCGGCTGGGTCACCGCCGAGCACGACCACCGGGCGATCGGCGTGGTGTACGACCCGACCTTCGAGTCGTGGGGCAACTACGTGCCGACCCGGCTGGGCGAGCGCTACGACGCCTTCGTCTGGTGCGACGACACCACCGCGCTGCACCCGCTGCCCACGCTCACCGCGTTCGGCGAGATGGAGACGTACCCGGCGGGGGTCTGAGCGGACGGGCCCCGCCCCGCCGGGTGAGCGGCGGGACGGGGCCCCGGGGCCGGGCCGGTCAGGTGTCGGCCGGCACCTTCTCGGCGAGGTGGGCACGCAGCCCCTCGCCCTCGATGTCCACGTTGGGCAGCAGCCGGTCGAGCCAGCGGGGGATCCACCAGGCCGCCTTGCCGAGCAGCGACATCACCGCCGGGACGATGGTCATCCGGACCACGAAGGCGTCGATGGCCACGCCGATGGCCAGCGCGAAGCCCATCGACTTGATGATCGGGTCGTCCAGGAAGACGAAGCCGCCGAACACCGACATCATGATCAGTGCGGCGGCGGTGACCACCCGGGCGCCGTGCCCCATGCCGTTGATGGTGGCCTGCTGCGCCGTGTCGCCGTGCACGAAGTCCTCCCGCATCCGGGAGACCAGGAAGACCTCGTAGTCCATGGCCAGGCCGAACAGGATGCCGATGAGCAGGATCGGCAGAAAGCTGACCAGCGGGCCCGGGGTGTCCAGGCCGACCAGGTCGGCCAGGTGCCCCTGCTGGAAGATCGCGACGGTGATGCCGAACGTCGCGGCGACCGTGAGCAGGAAGCCCAGGGCGGCCTTGACCGGCACCAGGATCGACCGGAACACCAGCATCAGCAGCAGGATCGACAGGCCGACGACGAGCAGCAGGTAGACCGGCAGCGCGTCGGAGAGCTTCTCCGACACGTCGATGCCGATCGCGGTCGCGCCGGTCAGCAGCACGTCCGCGCCGGTGACGCCGGAGACCTGCCGGCGGATGTCGTGCACCAGGCTCTCGGTGGCCTCGTCGGTCGGGCCACCCTTGGGGATGACCCCGAGCAGCGCGGTGCGCCCTGTCGGGTCGGTCTGCGGCGGGGCCACCGCGAGCACCCCGTCCGCCTGCTGGACCTGCTGGGCGACCTGCTGGACGGCGGCCTCCGTGGCCTGCGGCGAGTCGGCCGTGACGAGCACCGCGAGCCGGCCGGTGAAGCCCGGGCCGAAGCCCTCCCGGACCAGTTCGTTGTTCACCCGGGCCGGTGAGCCGGCCGTGGCGGTGCTGGCGTCCGGCAGGGCCAGCCGCATGTTGGGGGCGGGCAGCGCGAGCAGGCCCAGGCCGACCAGGGCGGCCAGGATCACCGGTACGCGCAGCCGGGTGACCAGGCGTGCCCAGCGGAAGCCGAAGCCGGACCGGTCCTCGGCCGCCGGCCCGGGGGTCCCGGCCGGCCCGGCCCCGGCGGCGACCGCCTCGGCCTTGCGCAGCTTGCGGGGCAGCACCCGGCTGCCGGCGAAGCCGAGCAGGGCCGGGGCGAGGGTGATCGCGACCAGCACGGCGACGGTCACCGTGCCGGCGGCGGCCAGGCCCATCACGGTCAGGAACGGGATCTGCACCACCGCCAGGCCGGCCAGCGCGATGACCACCGTGGCGCCGGCGAAGACCACCGCCGAGCCGGCCGTGCCGACCGCCCGGCCGACGGCCTCCTCCGGGGACAGCCCTTCCAGCAGGTTCTGCCGGTGCCGGGAGGTGATGAACAGCGAGTAGTCGATGCCGACCGCCAGGCCGAGCATCAGGGCCAGGATCGGCGCGGTGCTGGTCAGCTCGATGGCGCCGCTGAGCGCGTACAGGCCGGCCATGCCGACGCCGACGCCGATCAGCGCGTTGAGCATGGTCATCCCGGCCGCGACCAGCGAGCCGAAGGTGATGACCAGGACGATCGCCGCCACCAGGACGCCCAGCGCCTCGGTCGAGCCGATCTCCGGCTCGCCGCCCAGCACCTCGCCGCCCGGGGCGACCTGCCAGCCCCGCGCCTCGGCCTGCGCGCCCACCGCCTCGTACGCGTCGCGCTGGGCGTCGGTGACGTCGTCCGCGCGGCCGGCGAACTGCACCTGGATCAGCGCGTACCGGCCGTTCGGGGAGATCGCCTGGGCCTGGTACGGGTCGACCGCGCCGACCACGCCGGGCAGGGTGGCCGCCTCCTGGGTCACCTGCTTGACCAGGGCCTGCCCCTCGGGCGTGGCGAGCTGGCCGTCCGCCGGAGCCTTCACGGCGATGGTGCCGGTGGCCCCGCTGGCGGCCGGGAAGCGTTCGGCGAGCAGGTCGAGCGCTTGCTGCGACTCGGTGCCGGGCATGCTGAAGTTGCTCGCCGTCGGGCCGCGCAGCGTCGCCGCGGCGAGGCCGAGGCCGACGAGCACGACGAGCCAGACGACGGCGACGAGCCGTCGGCGGCGCAGCGAGGCTCGGCCGAGCCGGTACAACAGGGTCGCCATCAGATCCTTGTCCTCGGTCGTTGGTGAACTGGACGGTGGTGGGTCAGTCGAGGGGTTCCAGCGCGCGCCGGACCAGGCCGAGCAGGGCCTCCCGCAGCTCGTCGTCGGGGACGTCGCCGAACTCGCCGCACGTCTCGGCGATCCCGGCGAGGACGACCAGCGCCGCGATCCGGGCCGCCGGGCGCGCCGAGTGGCCGGCGAACGCCGCGATCAGCCGCTCGGAGATCTGCTGCACATCCGCGAACGCCGGCTGCTGGAGCAACTCGGGAAACTCCCCACGGAGCAGCGCGATCTGCCGCCGGAAGCGCACCGCGAGGCCCACGAAGCCCTCGCCGGCGACCCGCTGGGCGTCCGCGCCGGTCAGCCCGGCGAACCGGTCGTCCAGTTCGTGCAGCACCGCGATCGCCGGGGCCATCAGCTCGCCGAGCAGGGCCTCCTTGCTGGCGAAGTGGTAGAGCACGGTGGCCTTCGAGACGCCGACCTCGCGGGCGATGTCCTGCAACGAGGTGCCCTTGTACCCGGTCACGGCGAACCGCCGTCCCGCCGCCGCCAGGATCTCGGCGTGCGTCTCCGGTGCCACTCGCGCCATGCCGGCCACCTCCCGCCCACCAGCATGCCTGACCGATCGGTCAGACCCTGACCGATCGGTCAGGGCGGTCGGGTGGCGTTCGCCACAGCCCGGCTCAGCCCGGGATGCCGTGCTCCCGGTCGTACTCGGCCCGGGCGTCGGTGATGGCGGTGCGGTGCCGCTCGGCCCAGGTGGTCAGCGCGACCAGGGACTCGTACAGCTCCAGGGCCATCCCGGTGGCCGCGTACTCGACTCTCGGCGGCACCGTCGGATGGACCGTGCGGCGCAGCAGCCCGTCCCGCTCCAGGTTGCGCAGGGTGAGGGTGAGCATCCGCCGGCTGATCCCCTCGACCCGCCGTTCCAGCTCGGTGAAGCGGACCGGCCCCTGGGCGGTGGCCACCAGGATGCCGATGCTCCACTTGCCGCCCACCCGGTCCAGCACCTCCCGGACCGTGCACGCCCGAACCTGGCCGGGGGCGCAGGGCATCTCGCTGTTCCCCTGGGGCATCGGCCGCCCTCCTTTCGTTCCGCCTGATGGTCACAGACGGTGGCCCTGGTCACCAGCGCGGCGGGGGCGGGGGCGGGCGGCGGGTCCGGCCCGCCGGGCGGTCGAAATGCCGACACGGCTCTTTCGAAGAACAGGCACCGCCCCGCGGGCTGCCATGATGCGGTGATGACCGAAACCCCATCGACTCTCGTCGAGCGCGCGGACGCGCTGCGCGCCCTGCACAAGACCGGCGACCCGCTGGTGCTGCCCAACGCGTGGGACGCCGGGTCCGCCCGGGCCGTCGTCGCGGCCGGCTTTCCGGTCGTCGCCACCAGCAGCGCCGCCGTCGCCGATTCCCTCGGGTACGCCGACGGCGAGGACACCCCGGCCGACGAGATGTTCGCCGCCGTCGCCCGGATCGTCCGCGCCGTGCCGGTCCCGGTCACCGCCGACCTGGAACGGGGGTACGGGCTGAGCCCGACCGAGCTGGTCGAGCGGATGCTCGCCGCGGGCGTGGTCGGCTGCAACCTGGAGGACTCCGACCCGCGCACCGGCGCGCTGTACGACGCCGAGGAGCAGGCCGAACTGCTCGCCGCCGTCCGGGCCGCCGCCGGCGCGGCCGGCGTGCCGCTGGTGCTCAACGCCCGGATCGACCTGTACCTGCGCGGGGCCGGCGATCCGGCCGACCGCACCGCCGACGCGGTCCGCCGGGCCCGGCGCTACCGAGAGGCGGGGGCGGACTGCGTCTACCCGATCGCCCTGGCCGACCCGGAGCAGATCGCGGAGCTCGTGGCCGGTGCGGAAGCCCCGGTGAACCTGGGCTTCAAGCCCGGCGTGTCGAGCCTGGCCGAGCTGGCCCGGCTGGGCGCCGCCCGGGTCAGCTTCGGTCCCGGCCCGTACCACGTCAGCAAGGGGCGGACCGTGGCGCTGCTCGACGCGCTCCGGGCGGGCGGGAACCCGTACGCCCCGCCCTCGGCGTAGGGGCGTCCGGTCGACGTCGCCTCCGTGGTCCCGGTTGCCTCCGGGCGGCCGGACCGCCAGGGTGGGGTGATGAGCGACGCGGAGCAGAACCGGGGCGGGGTGTCGCTGACCAACCTCGACCAACCGCTGGCCCCGGAGACCGGAGCCACCAAGCGGGAGCTGGTGGACTACCTCGACGCGGTGCACGGGCGGCTGGTCCCGCACCTGCGGGACCGGCCGCTGTCGGTGGTGCGGGTGCTGCGCGGGCAGCCCCCGTTCATGCAGAAGAACCTGCCGAGGTACACCCCGGCCTGGGTGCGCCGGGTGTCGGTCTGGGCCGAGGCGTCGCACCGCGAGGTGTCGTACGCCCTCTGCGACGACCGGCGCACGCTGCTGTGGTTCGCCAACCAGCGGGCGGTGGAGTACCACCCGACCCTGGCCACGGTGGACCGCCCGGGCCACCCGACCCACCTGGTGCTGGACCTCGACCCGCCGGAGGGGGCCGCCTTCGGCACGGTCGTGGCCGCCGCCCGGCTGGTCCGGCAGGCGCTCGTCGACGCCGGGCTCGCCGGGGCGGTCAAGACCAGCGGGGCGAAGGGGCTGCACGTGTTCGTCCCGGTCGAGCCGGGCGCGAGCGCCGAGGACCTGGCCGCTGCCACCCGGGCCCTGGCCGTCCGGGCCGAACGGCTGGACCCGGCGCTCGCCACCACCGCCTTCATCCGCGAGGACCGGGCCGGGAGGGTCTTCGTCGACTCCACCCGGGCGGGCGGGGCGACCGTGGTGGCCGCGTACAGCCCCCGGCTGCGCCCGGGACTGCCGGTGTCCTTCCCGGTCGGCTGGGACGACCTCGACGCGGTCGCGCCGGCCGACTTCACCGTGCGGACCGTCCCCGCCCTGGTCGCCGACGATGATCCGTGGGCCGGGTCGATGCCGCCGCCCCAGCGTCTTCCCGCCGACCTGGTGGAGCAGGGCCGGGGCATCCCGGTCGCCCGGGTGCAGGCCATGCACGAGGGCAAGCGCCGGGCCCGCGTCCGGCGCGCCGCCGAGCAGGATGCCGTGTCCGGCCCGCCCGGCCGCCCCGCCGATCCGGCCACGGGCGGCGGGGCGGGCTGACCGGCGGTACGGCGGCGATGGCATGGTCTGTTCCCTCCGGCGGGTTCTCCTGGGATGCCGGCGAGCTCGGCACGGGCGCCGAGGCGCTGGGCAACTCCGGCGCGACGTGGCACGATTTCGCGGGTGACCAGCAGATCCGCCGCCGCGCAGCACCTGCGCGACCTGGCGCGGCTGCGCCGCGTCCGCGACCGGATCGACCGGGAGTACGCGCAGCCGCTGAACGTCGAGGCGCTCGCCCGTGGCGTGCACATGTCGGCCGGGCACCTCGGCCGCGAGTTCCGGCGTGCCTACGGTGAGTCGCCGTACGCCTATCTGATGACGCGGCGCATCGAGCGCGCGATGGCGCTGCTGCGTCGTGGCGACCTCAGCGTCACCGAGGTCTGTTTCGCGGTCGGCTGCGCGTCGCTGGGTACCTTCAGCACGCGCTTCACCGAGCTGGTCGGTGTGCCGCCCAGCACCTATCGGGACCGGACCGCTCGCGCGGCGGCGGAGATGCCGTCCTGCCTGGCGAAACAGGTGAGCAGACCGATCAGGAATCGAGAAGCGCCGGCCCCGGGGCGCACCTAGCGTGGCCGGTATGGACATCACCATTCACACGAGCTTCCTTCCGCATGACAACCCGGACGCCTCGCTGGCCTTCTACCGCGACACCCTCGGCTTCGAGGTCCGCAACGACGTCGGTAGCGGCAAGATGCGCTGGATCACCGTCGGTCCCGCCGGCCAGCCCGACACGTCCATCCTCCTGGCACCGCCGGCCGCCGACCCGGGCGTCACCGACGAGGAGCGTCGCACCATCGTCGAGATGATGGCCAAGGGCACGTACGGCTGGATCATGCTGGCCACCCCCGACCTCGACGGCACCTTCGAGCGGCTCCAGGCCGGCGACGCCGAGGTCGTCCAGGAGCCCACCGAGCAGCCGTACGGGGTACGCGACTGCGCCTTCCGCGATCCGGCCGGCAACCTGATCCGCATCCAGGAGCTGCGCTAGCCGTCCGGCGATCCAGCCGAGACCTGACGAGACCACACCGTGGAGGAGCCCGCGCACGATGCCGGCGACGGCCGCCGGTTGCACTGACGCCCCGGCCGGGCGCACCGCCCGGCCGGGGCCCGAGGCCCCACGGGCCGAAGCGGCGCGGATCTTGCGCCGAGCGCGACCCGGCCAGCGCCGGCCGGACGGGCGTCGGGCCGCCCCGGCCGACACCGCCGATCAGGTGAACAGCGGACCGTTGCCGCGACCGCACCGACGTAGCAGAACCAGACGTACCGCTCGAAGCTGGCAGATCGAGCCAGGCGACGCCGGCGGAGACTGCGAAGGCAGCCCCGCCCAACAGATGGAGACACGATGATCATGGCCACGAGGACGGCCCCGCAGTCGCCTGCGGCACACCTTGCGGACAGCCACGACCTGATCCGGGTGCACGGCGCGCGCGTGAACAACCTCAAGGACGTCAGCGTCGAGCTCCCGAAGCGCCGGCTGACGGTGTTCACCGGCGTCTCCGGCTCGGGCAAGAGTTCGCTGGTGTTCGGCACGATCGCCGCGGAGTCGCAGCGGATGATCAACGAGACCTACAGCGCCTTCGTGCAGGGTTTCATGCCGACGCTGGCGCGGCCCGAGGTCGACGTGCTCGACGGGCTGACCACCGCGATCATCGTCGACCAGCAGCGGATGGGCGCCGACACCCGCTCCACGGTCGGCACCGCCACCGACGCCAACGCCATGCTGCGCATCCTCTTCAGCCGGCTCGGGAAGCCGCACATCGGCTCGCCCCAGGCATTCTCCTTCAACGTCGCCTCGATCAGCGGAGCGGGTGCGGTCACCCTGGAGCGCGCCGGGCGGACCGTGAAGGAGCGTCGCAACTTCAGCATCACCGGCGGAATGTGTCCCCGCTGCGAAGGCCGGGGCGCGGTCTCCGACATCGACCTCACCCAGCTCTACGACGACTCCAAGTCGATCGCCGAGGGCGCGTTCACCATCCCCGGCTGGAAGTCGGACAGCTGGTGGACGGTGCGGACCTACGCCGAGTCGGGCTTCCTCGACCCGAACAAGCCGATCCGCAGGTTCACCAAGAAGGAGATGCACGACTTCCTCTACCGGGAGCCGACCAAGGTGAAGGTCGAGGGCGTGAACCTCACCTACGAGGGCCTGATCCCGAAGATCCAGAAGTCGTTCCTGGCCAAGGACGTCGACACGCTACAGCCGCACATCCGCGCCTTCGTGGAGCGGGCGGTGACGTTCACCACCTGCCCCGAGTGCGACGGTACCCGGCTCAGCGAGGCGGCGCGATCGTCGAAGATCGACAGGATCAACATCGCCGACGCGTGCGCGATGCAGATCAGCGACCTCGCCGAGTGGGTGCGCGGTCTGGACAAGCCGGCCGTCGCGCCGCTGCTGGCGAAGCTGCGGCACACCCTCGACTCGTTCGTGGAGATCGGGCTGGGCTATCTCAGCCTCGACCGGTCGTCCGGGACGCTGTCGGGCGGCGAGGCCCAGCGGACCAAGATGATCCGCCACCTCGGGTCGTCGCTCACCGACGTCACCTACGTGTTCGACGAGCCGACGATCGGGCTGCACCCCCACGACATCCAGCGGATGAACACCCTGCTGCTGCGGCTGCGGGACAAGGGCAACACCGTGCTGGTCGTGGAGCACAAGCCGGAGGCGATCGCGATCGCCGACCACGTCGTCGACCTCGGCCCGGGCGCCGGCACCGAGGGCGGCGAGGTGGTGTTCGAGGGGACCGTCGAGGGGCTGCGGGCCAGTGGCACGCTGACCGGGCGGCACCTGGACGACCGGGCCTCCCTGAAGCCGTCGGTGCGGACGCCGTCGGGACTGCTGGAGGTGCGCGGCGCCAGCACCCACAACCTGCGGGACGTCGATGTCGACATACCGCTCGGCGTGCTGGTCGTGGTGACCGGCGTGGCCGGGTCGGGAAAGAGCTCACTGATCCACGGCTCGGTGGCGGGACGGGACGGGGTGGTGTCGGTCGACCAGACCGCGATCCGCGGCTCGCGACGGAGCAACCCGGCGACGTACACCGGACTGCTCGACCCGATCCGCAGGGCGTTCGCGAAGGCCAACGGCGTGAAGCCGGCGCTGTTCAGCGCCAACTCCGAGGGCGCCTGCCCCAACTGCAACGGCGCCGGCGTCATCTACACCGACCTGGCGATGATGGCCGGCGTAGCCACCACCTGCGAGGAGTGCGAGGGGAAGCGGTTCCAGGCAGCGGTGCTGGAATACCACCTCGGTGGCCGCGACATCAGCGAGGTGCTCGCGATGTCGGTGGCCGAGGCCGAGGAGTTCTTCGGCGCCGGCGAGGCGCGTACGCCGGCCGCGCACGCCATCCTCGACCGGCTCGCCGACGTCGGGCTCGGCTACCTCAGCCTCGGCCAGCCGCTCACCACGCTGTCCGGCGGCGAGCGGCAGCGGCTCAAGCTGGCCACCCACATGGCCGAGAAGGGCGGCGTCTACGTCCTCGACGAGCCGACCACCGGCCTCCACCTCGCCGACGTCGAGCATCTGCTCGGGCTGCTCGACCGGCTCGTCGACTCCGGCAAGTCGGTCATCGTCATCGAGCACCACCAGGCGGTCATGGCGCACGCCGACTGGATCATCGACCTCGGCCCCGGCGCCGGTCACGACGGCGGGCGGATCGTCTTCGAGGGCACCCCCGCCGACCTCGTCGCCGCCCGCCGCACCCTCACCGGCGAGCACCTCTCGGCCTACGTCGGCACCTGACCGACGAACGGCCCGAAGGCGGCAGTCTCGTGCGGCCGGGCGGGGTTCACAGGGGTCGGACCGAAGTCGCGGGGGCCCGGCGGCGCCGGGCCCGGAGGCCAGCCGGGCGTCGGATGACCCATTCGGCGACGGCCACGTTGATGATCCAGCCGGAGCCTACGGAGAGGGCGGTGCTCAGGTCGCTCGTGCCGAACAGGGTCTCACCGATGGGTTGGGTGAGTGCCTGGGTGCCGGCGCTGACGGCGAGGGCGTAGGCACGGATCATCCAGGCGCGGTGGGCGGCGATACGGCGACGCCGAATCGCGGTGAACCCCAGAACGATGCTGGCGGCCATTGCCGACCCGACCAGGAGCCGGATGCCCCACAGCAGGTCACCGCCCGGGGCGTCGGGGTAGAACAGCGTCATCCAGGTCCCGGAGGCGGCCACGATCAGGCCGGCCGCGATCAGTATCCGGCCGGACCGCCGGTGCCAGCCTGGATGGCGGCGACGCAGCCGGGCGGAGAACTGGAACGCGCCGAGGAAGGCGTAGAGGGCCGCGGCGAGCACGTGCACCACGACGGGTGTCGGGGAGGCGTCGATGCGCGGGTTGGCGGGTAGCAGTTGCGGGCCACCGGCGAGTTCGAGAAGCCGCAGTGAACCGGCGACGACCGGGACGAGGCTGAGGACCACCAGCGCTACGGGGAGGTGCCAGCCCGACCCGTCCCGGTCGACCGGCGGGCGCCGTGCTGCCGGTCGGGTGACCGGGACGGTGTGCCTGGTCATTCGACACCCGCCGTCGTGGCCACGCGCGGACCGTCGAGCGGGGCCGTGTAGCCGGTAGGTGCGGTGCGCGAGAGCGAACGGGCGAGTCCGATCATGGCGATGCCTTTCGGTAGGACCAGGAAGGGCAGCAGGCGTGCGTCAGGCGGAGTCAGATGGTGATGACCACTTTCGCCCGCGCGTGTTCGCCTTCCAGGTACCGGATGGCTTCGGGAACCTCGGGCAGCTGATACGTCCGGTCGATGACCGGGGTGAGGCGGCCGGCCTCGGCGTGGGTGCGGAGCGTGTCGAGGTGTTGCCGGCTGGGCGCGGTGGTGAGAATGGCGATGCGCTGCCGCACGAAGGGCGCCAGCAGGCGCCCGCGCGCGATGAGCCAGACCGGCCCGACGAGACTGCCACCGCGGTAGACGCCGCCGCCGGAGAGCACGAGCGTCCCGGTCGGGGTCAGCGCTCGCCGGAGCGCGGTGAGGGAACGGTTGCCGACCAGGTCGAACACGACGTCGTGGCGGCCGGCGTCGTGGGTGAAGTCGTCGCGGGTGTAGTCGACGACGTGATCGGCGCCGAGGGAGCGCACCAGGTCGACGTTGCGGGTGCTGCACACCCCCGTCACGCTCGCGCCGAGCGCCTTGGCCAGTTGGACGGCCAGGGTGCCGACGCCGCCGGACGCGCCGTTGACGAGGACGCGGTGGCCGGGCTCGACCTGCCCGACGTCGCACAGTCCCATGAGTGCGGTGACGCCGGCCAGCGGCAGGACGGCCGCCTGCTGCGGCGTCAGGTTCCCGGGCTTGCGCGCGACCAGGGTCTCGGGCACGCATGCGTACTCGGCGAACGCGCCGTTGGCGTCGCCCAGGTCGCCGAAGACGGCGTCGCCCGGTCGCACCTGCCGGACCTCGGGGCCGACGGCTTCGACCCGGCCGGCGAAGTCGCGGCCACGGATTCGCGCCCGCGGCCCCGACCGGCCCAGCGACAGCCGCGCCAGCCGTGGATCGCCGCGCATGACATGCCAGTCGTACGCGTTGAGCGCGGCGGCCTCGACCCGCACGAGCACCTCGTCGGCCGCCGGCACCGGGGCGTCGACGTCCGCGAGCGTGAGCGTCTCCGGCGGGCCGTACCGATCCTGGACGATCGCTTTCATCTCTCCCCTCCCCAGGTGTACGCCGTACACCTCCTACGAACAAGGTAGGTGTACGCCGTACACCTGTCAAGGTGGCTAGGGTTGATCGCCGTAGGAGGTTGAGGACCGTGATGGCTGAGCAGGCTGAGACGCTGCGCCGGGCGCCGCTGAGCAGAGAGCGCGTCCTGCGCGCCGCCGTCACGCTCGCCGACGAGGCTGGGATCGAGTCCCTCAGCATGCGCAACCTCGCCCAGGATCTGGGCGTCGTCCCGATGGCCCTCTACAAGCACGTGGCGAACAAGGACGAACTGCTCGACGGCATGATCGACGTGGTCGTCGGCGAGATCGATCCGCCGGTGCCCGACGCCGACTGGAAGCGCGTGATCCGCGAGCGCATCCTCTCGGCGCGGCAGGTGCTGCTGCGCCACCCCTGGGCAGCGCTCGCGATCGAGTCGCGGAACGAGGCGACGCCGGCCCTCCTCGGCTACCTCGACTCGATGGTCGGGACGCTCCGGGAGGGCGGCTTCTCCACGGACCTCGCCCACCACGTGATGCACGCGATGGGCAGTCGCATACTGGGCTTCAGCCAGGAGTTGTTCGACGCCTCCCGGCGCGCCGGTCGGTCCGGCACGGCCGAGCCCGACCCGCCGGCGGCGTTTCCGGCGGAGGCCGCCGCCCAGTTCCCGCACCTCGCGGCGATCGCCACCGCGGCGTCACACGACGACACGTCGGTCGTCGGCCAGGGCTGCGACGACCAGTTCGAGTTCGAGTTCGCTCTGGACCTGATGCTGGACGGCATCGAACGGCTGCGCCAACAGGGCTGGACGTCGTCGCGCCCAGCCAGGTGAGACGGTGCCCTGACGCGCGTCAGGGCGGGTGGCCGGACACACGACTAAGGCCCCTGACCGGGCTTCCCCTGGTCAAGGGCCTTTTCGTGCTGGTCTGCTCTGGTGCCCCCGGCAGGATTCGAACCTGCGCCCCCGCCTCCGGAGGGCGGTGCTCTATCCCCTGAGCTACGGGGGCTCAGCGACTGGAGAAGACTAGCAAACGCCCCCGGCGATCGCCGAATCGGTATCCGGTGACCGCCTTCGTGTCGCCGGCGTGGGCGGTGTCGGGCCGCCCGGCCGTCAGGCGGCGGCGCGCCCGCAGCTCGGCAGCGGGTGCAGCGCGATCCGCCGGGGCAGCCGGCGCGGCCACTCGTTCTTCGGCCAGGAGCCGTCGACGATGAGGTGCACGGGCCGCTCCTCGGCCCCGCTGAGCCGCAGCACGAAGTCCCGGGGCAGCGGCGGGTCGACCGACGGCGTGGTCACCATGAACCGGACCCGGCCCCGGGACGAGACGGCGGAGACCACGTCGGCCGCCGGCATCGTCCCGCGCAGCCGCACCCGGCCGATCCAGTAGACCTCGGCCAGGTGCTCCTGGGCGGCCCGGGTGATCGCCGGGTACTCCAGCCGTACCCAGCGCTCGACCGCGCCGACGCAGAGGCCGCAGGCGCGCTCGCGCGGTTCGCGCGGCCCCAGCCCCCAGGCCCGCAGGTACGCCCCGACGGCGCTGGCGTCCATGGTCGGGTCGAACCGCCGCTGGACGAGCGTGGCGAGGCTCTGCCGCGTCCACAGTTCCTCGTCCAGGCCGAACTCGTCGGGGTGGACGCCCCGCAGGACGTCGATCAGTTCCAGCTCCTGTTCGCGGCTGAGCGTTCCCGGCTCGCCCTGCCGCTGTCCGCGACGGACGGCTGCCACCGTTCCGTCACCGCCGATCGTGTGGCGCCGGCACCAGCTGGTGACCGAACGCCCTGCGTCTCTGAGTGCAACCCCCACGTCCTGCGCAACGAGCCCGAATCGCAACTGGTCACGATATGTGGGTAGAAAAGTCCATCAAGCGCAGCAATGGTGCGTGATGTCGCCAAAGCGGCCAATCGGACATGCGGTCGCCGGGGCAGCGGGTGCCGGGGCAGAAGGCAGGCCCACGCCGACCGCCGGGTGGGCGGGGGCGCGGGCCTTCTCCGTCGTCGGGACGCTCAGCCCTTGAGCCGGTCGAGGGCGGCCCTGAGGTTGGTGAGGTCCGTCTGCTGGGTGTTCTTCATGGTCCGGGCGGTGCGCACGACGTCGGGCTGGTCGCTGACGTCGAGGACGCCGTCGATCATGTGGATCCCGCCGATGTGGTGCCGGATCATCAGCTCCAGGAACAGGACGTCCAGCTCCCTGCCCTGGGCGGCGCGCAGCTTCGCCAGCTCCTCCGGGGTGGCCATCCCCGGCATCAGCCCGTCGCGCACCGTGTCCTCGCCGTCCGGCATCCACGCCATCCGGGGCTGTGACCCGGACGGGTCGAGGCCCCAGGAGCGCAGCCAGGTCTGCATGGTGCCGATCTCGCCCTGCTGGCCGGTGGCGATGTCGCCGCCGATGCTGACCACCTCGGGGTCGGTGCCGCGCTGGAACGCGATCAGCCCCATCGCCACCGCCTGGGCGTGGTGGCTGGTCATGTCCCGGGCGAAGCCCGCCTCCGCCGAGGCGTCACCCGGGCGGGTGAGCTTCGGCGTGAGCAGGCCGCCCGCGTACCCGAGCAGGAGCCCGACCACGACGGCGGCGGCGACCACCAGGACGCCGAAGCGGCGCGCGGCCGGCCGGCCGCCGTCGTCGGTCACCGGGCCCTCCGTCAGGTCGCGGTCGGTCGTCGTGGGTGCGGTCATCGGGCTTCCGTCCTCGCTGTCCGGATCACTGGGTGGGCATCTGGTTGCCGTCACGCGGCGTGGTGCCGGTGGCCGTGATGCCCTGGTCGCAGTTGGCGGTCGGGCCCTCGACCGAGGCGTTCACCCGCAGCGTCTTGATGAACTCGTCGATCCGGCTGTCGTCGGCGTTGTCGACCTTGAGCTGGTACCCCCAGGCCTGCAGCGAGATCGGCTTGTCCAGCCCCTCGTACGGGCTGAGCATCATCTTCTCCTGGCCCTGGACCTTGCTCTTCAGCTTGGTCACCTGGTCGGCGGGCAGGTCGGGGCGGTAGGCGATCCACACCGTGCCGTGCTCCAGGCTGTGCACCGCGTGCTCGTTGGCGATCGGCGCGTCGTAGACGTCGCCCATGCAGTTCTGCCAGGCCGCGTTGTGCGGGCCGGCCACCGGCGGGGTCACCGTGTACTTGACCGCGCCCTGCTGGTGGTTGCCGCCCTTGACCAGTTCCGGTTCCTTCTCCCGGTAGTCGACGACGCCGTCGATGCCGGCGGCCCGCTTCTCCCACGGCTTCGAGCCCTGGAACGCGGCCCACGCGCCGTAGCCGATGATCGACGCGGCGAGCACGCCGACCGCGACGAACAGCGCGATCGGCCCCCAGGACCGGCCCTGGCTGACCTTCACCGGTGCGATCGGCTTGCGTGGGCCCTTGCCCTTGCCGCCCGCTGCGGGACGTGGGCCGGCGCCCGTCGACTTGCCGTCCCCGGCCTTGGCGCCGGGCGTCGGCCGGCCCGCCGCCGGCTTCTTGCCGGTGGTGACCACGGTCGGACGGCGCTCCGGGCCGCCCGGGGTGCTGATGCTCATCGTGCCTCGTCAGGTCGGTCGGTCAGGGTGGGTGGCGGGCCGGATTTCACGCGCAGGGTCGCCGCCGAGTGCCCGAGTCTACCCCCGATAACATGGTTCGGTGACTCCCGCAGAACTGGCCGAGGTCGTCCTCTCCGCAGCCCACGCCGTCTTCGCCGACCGGGGCCTGGACCGCGCGGCGCTTCCGGAGCGCACCGCCGTCGAGCGACCGCGCAACCCCGAGCACGGCGACTACGCCTCGACGCTCGCCCTCCAGCTCAGCAAGAAGGTGGGCGTGCCCCCGCGGGACCTGGCCGCCGCGCTGGTCGAGCAGCTCGGCCGGGCCCCCGGGGTCAAGTCGGTGGAGATCGCCGGCCCGGGCTTCCTCAACATCCGGCTCGACCCGGCCGCCGCCGGCCAGCTCGCCCGGACGATCGTCGAGGCCGGGCCGGCGTACGGCCGGGGCGCGGCCCTCGCCGGGCAGAAGATCAACCTGGAGTTCGTCTCGGCCAACCCGACCGGCCCGGTGCACATCGGCGGGGTCCGCTGGGCCGCCGTCGGCGACGCGCTCAGCCGGCTGCTGCGGGCCACCGGCGCCGATGTCGGCACGGAGTACTACTTCAACGACGCGGGCTCCCAGATCGACCGGTTCGCCCGGTCCCTGCTCGCCGCCGCGAAGGGCGAGCCCGCCCCGGAGGACGGCTACGGCGGCGCGTACATCGCGGAGATCGCCACCGAGGTGCGCAACCGCCGGCCCGACGTGCTGACCCTGGACGACGCAGCCGCCCAGGAGGTGTTCCGGGTCGAGGGCGTGCAGCTCATGTTCACCGAGATCAAGTCCTCGCTGCGCGAGTTCGGGGTGGAGTTCGACACCTACTTCAACGAGAAGGACCTGCACGACCGGGGCGAGCTGGACCAGGCGCTGGCCCGGCTGCGGGCGCAGGGCCACGTCTTCGACACCGACGGGGCCACCTGGCTGCGCACCACGGACTTCGGCGACGACAAGGACCGGGTGCTGCGCAAGTCCAACGGCGAGTGGACGTACTTCGCCGCCGACTGCGCGTACTACCTCGACAAGCGCGAGCGCGGCTTCGACCGCGTGGTGATCATGCTGGGCGCCGACCACCACGGCTACCTCGGCCGGATGAGGGCGATGGCCGCCTGCTTCGGCGACGACCCGGACACCAACCTGGAGATCCTGATCGGCCAGCTCGTCAACCTGGTCCGCGACGGCGCGCCGGTGCGGATGAGCAAGCGGGCCGGTACCGTGGTCACCCTGGAGGACCTGGTCGACGCGATCGGCGTGGACGCCTCCCGGTACGCGCTGGCCCGCTACTCCAGCGACTCGCCGATCGACATCGACGTGGAGCTGTGGACCCGGGCCACCCGCGACAACCCGGTCTACTACGTGCAGTACGTGGCGGCCCGGACGGCCAGTGTGGGCCGCAACGCCGCCGAGGTGGGGCTGACCCGGGGCGACGCCGGCTCCTTCCACCCCGAGCTGCTCTACCACGACAAGGAGAACGAGCTGCTCAAGGCACTCGCCGAGTTCCCCGCCGTCGTGGCCACGGCCGCCGAGCTGCGCGAGCCGCACCGGGTGGCCCGGTACCTGGAGGAGCTGGCCGGGGCGTACCACCGGTTCTACGACAGCTGCCGGATCCTGCCGCGCGGTGACGAGGAGGTCACCGACCTGCACCGGGCCCGGCTGTGGCTCAACGACGCCACCCGTACGGTGATCGCCAACGGCCTGCACCTGCTCGGCGTCTCCGCTCCCGAGAGGATGTGATCGCGTGCGAGCGCGAGGAGTGAGCGTGCGAGCCCCGCAGTCGCGAAGCGGAGAGCAGTAATGCGGGCTCACGAGGCCGGTGCGCTGCACGGCGACATCGGCAACCGGGGGCCGGCCTGGCTGCGTACCCCGGCCGGGCCGCCGACGGCGCGCTCGCCGTCGGCGGGCTCGGCGTGCGGGAGATCGCGGCCGAGTTCGGCACCCCGGTGTACGTCCTCGACGAGGACGACCTGCGCTCGCGCTGCCGGGACTTCCGCGCCGCCTTCCCCGACGCCGACGTCTACTACGCCGGCAAGGCGTTCCTCTGCCGTGCGGTGGTGCGGATGATCGCCGAGGAGGGCCTGCACCTCGACGTCTGCACCGGCGGCGAGCTGGCCACCGCGCTGTCGGCCGGGATGCCGGCGGAGCGGATCGGCTTCCACGGCAACAACAAGTCCGTGGCCGAGCTGACCCGGGCGCTGGACGCCGGGGTGGGGCGGATCATCCTCGACTCGTTCACCGAGATCGACCGGCTCACCGCGCTGGCCCGCGAGCGGGGCGTCCGGCCCGGCGTGCTGATCCGGGTCACCGTCGGCGTGGAGGCGCACACCCACGAGTTCATCGCCACCGCCCACGAGGACCAGAAGTTCGGCTTCTCCCTCGCGGGCGGGGCCGCCGTCGCGGCGGCCTTCAAGGTCCTCGACGAGGGCGTGCTCGACCTGCGCGGCCTGCACTCGCACATCGGCTCGCAGATCTTCGACGCCAACGGCTTCGAGCTCTCCGCCCGGCGGGTGCTCGGCCTCCAGGCGCAGATCCGCGACGCCCGGGGCGTGGAGCTGCCCGAGCTGGACCTCGGCGGTGGTTTCGGCATCGCGTACACCACCCAGGACGACCCGGCCGGCCCGCTGGAGCTGGCCAAGCGGCTGCGAAAGATCGTCGACGGCGAGTGCGCCGCCGAGCGGCTGGCCGTGCCGCGCCTGTCCGTCGAACCCGGCCGGGCCGTCGTCGGGCCGGCCGTCTTCACGCTGTACGAGGTCGGCACGGTCAAGGACGTGGACGGGATCCGGACGTACGTGAGCGTGGACGGGGGGATGAGCGACAACATCCGCACCGCGCTCTACGACGCGTCGTACTCGGCGACGTTGGCCTCCCGGGCCTCGGCCGCGCAGTCCCTGCTCGCCCGCGTGGTGGGAAAGCATTGTGAGTCCGGGGACATCGTGGTGAAGGATGAATTCCTGCCCGCTGACGTGCAGCCCGGAGATCTTGTCGCGGTGCCCGGTACGGGTGCCTACTGCCGGAGCATGGCCAGCAACTACAACCATGTGCCCCGCCCGCCGGTGGTCGCGGTGCGGGACGGCCGGGCGCGGCTGATCGTCCGGCGGGAGACGGAAGAAGACCTGCTCGCATTGGATGTCGGATGACCTCACCTGTGCGCTTGGCGCTGCTCGGCTGCGGAACGGTGGGCAGCGAGGTGGTACGGCTGCTGCACGAGCAGTCGGCCGACCTCGCCGCCCGGATCGGCGCCCCCCTGGAGATCGTCGGGATCGCCGTCCGCCGGCTCGGCCGGGACCGCGGCGGCCTGCCGGTCGACGAGACGCTGTTCACCACCGACCCGCTCGGCCTGATCAAGCGGGACGACGTCGACGTGGTGATCGAGGTGGTCGGCGGGATCGAGCCGGCCCGGGGCTGGCTGGTCGAGGCGCTGCGGGCCGGCAAGAGCGTGGTCACCGCCAACAAGGCGCTGCTCGCCGAGGACGGCGCGGCGCTGCACGACGCGGCGGCCGAGGGCGGTGCGGACCTCTACTACGAGGCGTCGGTGGCCGGGGCGATCCCGCTGCTGCGCCCGCTGCGCGACTCGCTGCACGGCGACCGGGTCAACCGGGTCACCGGCATCGTCAACGGCACCACCAACTTCATCCTCTCCGCGATGGACGCCACCGGCGCCGGCTTCGCCGAGGCGCTGGAGGAGGCCACCGAGCTGGGCTACGCGGAGGCGGACCCGACGGCCGACGTGGAGGGCTTCGACGCGGCGGCCAAGGCGGCCATCCTCGCCTCGCTGGCGTTCCACACCCGGGTCACCGCCGCCGACGTGCACCGTGAGGGGATCACCGAGGTCACCGCCGCCGACGTGGCCAGCGCCAAGGCGATGGGTTGCACGATCAAGCTGCTGTGCATCGCCGCCCGGGGCCGGGACGCCGCCGGGGCCGAGACGGTCAGCGTCCGGGTGCACCCCGCGATGATCCCGCTGACCCACCCGCTGGCCAGCGTCGGCGACGCGTTCAACGCGGTCTTCGTCGAGGCCGAGGCGGCCGGGCAGCTCATGTTCTACGGCCGGGGCGCGGGCGGCGCGCCGACCGCCAGCGCCGTGCTCGGCGACGTCGTGGCGGTGGCCCGCAACCGGCTGGCCGGGGTGCGCGCGGCCAGTGAGTCCGCGTACGCCGACCTGGCGGTGCGGCCGATGGGGGAGGCGCCGACCCGCTACCACATCAGCCTCGACGTGGCCGACCGTCCCGGCGTGCTGGCCTCGGTGGCCGGGGTGTTCGCCCGGCACGACGTGTCCATCGCCACCGTCCGGCAGGGCTCGGCGGGCGGCGGCCGGGCCGGCTCCGGCGACGACGCCGAGTTGGTCGTCGTCACCCACGTGGCGCCGGACGCCGCGCTCGCCGCCACCGTGGGGGAGCTGCGCGGGCTGGACATCGTCCGGTCGGTGGCCAGCGTGCTGCGGGTCGAGGGCGAGGCGTGAGTAGCCCGGCCGCGCTCACGTCTCGCCTGGTGGTTATGCGCGGGTGCGGCGCGGGCCGGTCCGGAAGGCTGGGCCACGCTGGAGAGGCCCCCAGCTCGGCGGGGGCGCAGGAGGCGAGGAGAGCGACATGTGGCGGGGCCTGATCGAGACGTACCGGGACCGGCTGCCGGTCACCGACGCCACGCCCGTCGTCACGCTGCACGAGGGGAACACCCCGCTGCTGCCCGCGCCGGTGCTCTCCGCCCGGCTCGGCTGTGACGTCCACCTCAAGGTCGAGGGGGCCAACCCGACCGGCTCGTTCAAGGACCGGGGGATGACGCTCGCGGTCTCCAAGGCCGTCGAGCACGGCGACAAGGCGATCATCTGCGCCTCGACCGGCAACACCAGCGCGTCCGCCGCCGCGTACGCGGCCCGCGCCGGGATCACCTGCGCGGTGCTGGTGCCGCAGGGCAAGATCGCCCTCGGCAAGCTGGCCCAGGCGCTGGTGCACGGCGCGCGGCTGCTCCAGGTCAACGGCAACTTCGACGACTGCCTCGCGCTGGCCGCCAAACTCGCCCAGGACTACCCGGTCGCGCTGGTCAACTCGGTCAACATCGACCGGCTGCACGGGCAGAAGACCGCCGCGTTCGAGATCGTCGAGGCGCTCGGCGACGCCCCCGACATCCACTGCCTGCCGGTCGGCAACGCCGGCAACGTCTCCGCGTACTGGATGGGCTACTCGGAGGACCTGCGCGACGGCAACGCCACGAAGGCCCCGAAGATGTACGGCTTCCAGGCCGCCGGGGCGGCCCCGATCGTCACCGGTCAGGTGGTGCACGAGCCGTCCACCATCGCCACCGCGATCCGGATCGGCAACCCGGCGAGCTGGACCAAGGCCGTCGACGCCCGGGACGCCTCCGGAGGGCTGATCGCCGCCGTCAGCGACCGGGAGATCCTGGCCGCGTACCGGCTGCTCGCCCGCGAGGTCGGGGTCTTCGTCGAGCTGGGCAGCGCGGCCAGCGTCGCCGGGCTGCTCCAGCAGGCCGCCGCCGGCAAGGTCCCGGCCGGCGCCACGGTCGTCTGCACCGTCACCGGCCACGGCCTGAAGGACCCGGAGTGGGCGATCTCCACCGCTCCCGCCCCGGTCACCATCGCCAACGACCCGCTCGCCGCGGCCCGGTCCCTCGACCTGGCCTGACCGGCCCGGTAACGCTCCCAGGTCACCCTGGGCCGGGCCCTCCGGGCGATACCCCCGCGGCCGGACAAAAGAGCCGGTGCGGCAGACTCTCCCTTACCGAGCTGTCCCGCCTTCCTCTTCAGGAGTGAGCCACGCCGATGTCGCTGCTCGCCAGATTCAGCCTCGCCAACCGGGGGTTGGTCGCCCTCATCGCGGTGGTCACGACGCTGTTCGGTCTGTTCGCCGTACCGTCGTTGAAGCAGCAACTCCTGCCGTCGCTGGAGTTCCCCGGCGCGTTCGTCGTGGCGGTCTACCCCGGTGCCGCGCCCGAGATCGTCGAGTCCCAGGTCACCGAGCCGATCGAGAACAGCCTCCAGGGCATCCCGGGGCTGGAGAAGGTCACCTCGACCTCCCGCGAGGGCTCCACCATCGTCCAGGTGCAGTTCGCGTTCGGCACCGACCTGGACGGCGTGGTCAACAAGATGCAGACCGCCCTGAGCCGGATCGACGCACAGCTTCCCGAGGGCGTCGACCCGCAGGTCCTCACCGGCAGCACCGACGACCTCCCCGCCGTGGTGATCGCCGCGGCCGGCGGCGGCGACGAGCGGGTGCTGGCCGACAAGCTGCGCGACACCGTGGTGCCGGAGCTGGAGTCGATCAAGGGGGTCCGCACCGTCGCGGTGACCGGCACCCGCGACCAGGTCGTCACGGTCACCCCGGACCCGGCCAAGCTGGCCGCCGCGAAGCTCGCGCCGACCGCGATCGGCACCGCCCTGAAGACCAACGGCATCGCCGTGCCGGCCGGCGCGGTCTCCGACGGCTCGCGGGCGCTCACCGTCCAGGTGGGTACGCCGATCCGCTCGCTCGACGACCTCAGGGGCATCGTCCTGGCCCCGACCGCCCCGAAGGCGGCCCCGGTCCGGCTCGGTGCCGTGGCGGCCGTGGAGCAGCAGCTCGCCCCGGCCACCTCGTTCACCCGCACCAACGGCCTGGACAGCCTCGGCATCGCGGTCACCGCCGCCCCGGACGGCAACGCCGTGGAGATCTCCCACGAGATCCGCGACCGGTTGGCCGATCTGCGCTCGGCGTCCGGCGCGGACCTGACCGTCGTGTTCGACCAGGCGCCGTTCGTGGAGAAGTCCATCGAGAGCCTCACCACCGAGGGCCTGCTGGGCCTGGTCATGGCGGTCGTGGTCATCCTGGTCTTCCTGCTGTCGGTCCGCTCCACCGTGGTCACCGCGGTCTCCATCCCGCTGTCGGTGCTGGTGGCGCTGATCGCGCTCTGGATCGGCGACTACTCGCTCAACCTGCTCACCCTCGGCGCGCTGACCATCGCGGTGGGCCGGGTGGTGGACGACTCGATCGTGGTGCTGGAGAACATCAAACGCCACCTGGAATACGGCGAGCCGAAGCGGGAGGCGATCCTCACCGCGGTCCGCGAGGTGGCCGGCGCGGTGACCGCGTCGACGCTGACCACGGTGGCGGTCTTCGCCCCGATCGCGCTGGTCGGCGGCTTCGTCGGGCAGCTCTTCGCGCCGTTCGCGATCACCGTGACGGTGGCCCTGCTCGCCTCGCTGCTGGTCTCGCTGACGGTGATCCCGGTGCTGGCGTACTGGTTCCTGCGGCCCAAGCGGGGCGGGGCGGACGACGCCGCCGCGCGCCGTGCGGCCGAGGAGAAGGAGCTGCGTAGCCCGTTGCAGCGGGCGTACCTGCCGGTGATCGGGTTCGCCACCCGGGGCCGGGGCACCCGCTGGATCACCCTGGGGCTGGGCCTGCTGGTGCTGCTCGGCACCTTCGGCCTGTCCAGCGCGCTCAAGACCAACTTCCTGGACGACTCCGGCCAGGACACCCTGACCATCAGCCAGCAGCTCCCGGCCGGCACAAGCCTGGCGGCCACCGACCAGGCGGCCCGCCGGGTCGAGGAGGTGCTGGAGCGCTCCGGCAACGTCGAGACGTACCAGGTCAGCGCCGGAGGCAGCGACCAGCCGTGGCAGGGCGGCGGCGGCAACAACACCGCCACCTTCTCCGTGGCGTTGGACGGCGACGCCGACGCGGCCGAGGTGAAGCGGACGCTGCGCCGGCAGTTCGACGCCCTCGGCCCGGAGGTGGGCGAGCTGAGCTTCGGCGGTGCCCAGGGCGCGACCAACCAGCTTGCGGTCGTCGTCCAGGCGGCCGACCCGGAGGTGCTGGCCCGGGCGGCCGAGCAGGCGCGGTTGGCGATGGCCGACACGGCCGACGTCGAGGACGTCTCGACCAGCCTGGCCGAGCGGGTGCCGCGGGTGGACGTGACCGTGGACCGGCTGGCCGCGGCCCGGATCGGGCTCAGCGAGGCGGCCGTCGGGCAGCTCGTGGCCCAGGCGTACCGGGGCGCCCCGCTGGGCCAGGTGGCCCTCGACGGCGGCCAGCAGGACGTGGTGCTGCGCGGCGGCGCGAAGCCGCCGACGACCGTGGCGGAGCTGCGCGGCCTGCCGGTCGGGCCGGTGAAGCTGGACGACATCGCCGACGTCACCCAGGCCGAGGGGCCGCAGCAGGTGACCCGGATCGACGGCGAGCGCAGCGTCACGGTCACCGGCACGGCGACCGGCGCCAACCTCGGCGCGACCACCCAGGAGCTGCAGAAGAAGCTCGACGCGATCGACGTGCCGGGGGCGAGCATCAGCATCGGCGGCGTCAGCGCCGACCAGGAGGAGGCGTTCGCCGACCTGGGCCTGGCAGTGCTGGCCGCCATCGCGATCGTCTTCCTGATCATGGTGGCGACGTTCCGCAGCCTCACCCAGGCGCTGATCCTGCTGATCTCGGTGCCGTTCGCGGCGACCGGGGCGATCGGCCTGCTGCTGGTGACCGGCACCCCGCTGGGCGTGCCGGCGCTGATCGGCGTGCTGATGCTCGTCGGCATCGTGGTGACGAACGCGATCGTCCTGCTGGACCTGATCAACCAGTACCGGTCGCAGGGCATGGGGGTCCGGGAGGCGGTGGTCGAGGGCGGCCGGCGCCGGCTGCGCCCGATCCTGATGACCGCGGTCGCGACGATCTTCGCCCTGCTGCCGATGGCGTTCGGGCTGACCGGGGAGGGCGGCTTCATCTCCAAGCCGCTGGCGGTCGTGGTGATCGGCGGCCTGCTCAGCTCCACCCTGCTCACCCTGATCCTGGTCCCGACGCTGTATTCGATGGTGGAGCACACCAAGGAGTCGCTGCGGGCCCGCCGTCGCCGCCGGCCCGGTGGCTCGGCGCCGGAGTCCGGCGGGCCGGGTGCGGGCGACGTGCCGGTGACCGGTGCCGGCGAGCCGGTGCCGGTGGGCGCCCCCGTCGGCGCCCCCGCCGAGGGCGGGCCGGTGGGTCCGGTCCGGTCCGGGCCGTCGGCGGCCCTGGTGGACGGCACCGACCAGTTCGAGGTGCTGCGGTTGCCGAAGAGCCGGCAGTCGCCGCTGCCGCCGGCCGAATAGCCGGGGCACGACCACGACACGCCCTCGCCGGGTCCGCCCGGCGGGGGCGTGTCGCGTGCGGGGCGGAGGGTTCGTCGCGTATCCGACCGGTGCGGTGAGTCGTCTGTCGCATACTGGCGGTGTCGAGGTCGTCCCGGGGTGGGCGACCGCTGGCGAGCGGAGCGGGCCATGGCGGACAGCGGTGGCCGGTGGGAGCGGCGGACCGTGCTGCGCCGGGTCGGGCTGTTCGCCGGTGGTGCGGTGCTGGGTGCCGGGGCCACGGCCCAGAGCACCTGGATCGCCGACCGGCGGCTGCCGCTGGCGGGCGGCCCGGCGAGCGCCACCCTGGGCGGCGACCGCCAGCAGGTCGGCGACGGCGAGGTGTCGGTCGTCTGGGCGGCCCGCACCGAGCAGCGGCTGGTGGCGCTCACCTTCGACGACGGCCCCCGGCCGCAGTGGACGCCGATGGTGCTGGACACTCTCGACCGGTACGCCGTGCCGGCCACGTTCTTCCTGGTGGGGCAGCGGGCCCGGCAGCACGCCGGCATCCTGCGCGGCCGGCTCGGCCGGCACGAGGTGGGCAACCACAGTTGGGCGCACCACGACCTGGCCCGGCACGACGCCGCCGAGGTCCACGACGACCTGCGCCGGGCGCACGACGCGATCACCGAGGCGGCCGGGGTCGCCCCCCGGCTGCTCCGCCCGCCGTACGGGCACCTCGGCGGCGCGGTGCTGCACGCCGCCGCCCGGCTGGACTACCGGCTCGTGCTGTGGTCGTTGCAGATGGTCGAGGGGCGGTATCCGGACGATCCGGCCGGCCACGCCCGACGGATCGTGGCGGGGGTGCAGCCGGGCACCATCCTGCTCGCCCACGACGTCGGTGACACCCGCCGGCTGGTCGCGTTGCGCGGCCTGCCCGACCTGATCGCCGGCCTGCGGGACCGCGGCTTCGCCTTCGTCACCGTCTCCGAGCTGCTACGCCGGGCGAGCCCGCCGCACGTCGGCGGGTAGGGTTCCGGTACGTGTCACCCACCGCCTCGGTCCTGGTCCGCAACCGGAACTTCCGTAACCTGTTCCTGGCCGAGCTGGTCGTCTTCGGCGCGGACTGGTTCGTCATGGTGCCGCTGCTCGTGCTGCTGCCGACGCTGACCGGCAGCGGCGTCTGGGGCGCGCTCGTGCTGGCCGTGGACACCGGAGTGGTCGCGCTGCTGCTGCCGTACACCGGGACGATCGCCGACCGGTTCGACCGCAAGAAGATCATGATGGCGGCCAACGTGGCGTCGCTGCTCGGCGTGCTGCTGCTGCTCGGCGTCCGCAGCGCGGACACGGCGTGGCTGGCGATGGCGGGGATCGCCGTGGTGGCGGTGGCGAAGGCGTTCTACTCCCCGGCCGCCCAGGCCGCCCTGCCCAACGTCCTCGACCCGGAGGAACTGGCCGCCGGCAACGCGGTCGCCGGCTCCGCCTGGGGCACGATGACCGTCGTCGGCGCCTCGCTGGGCGGCGTGCTCAGCGCCGCCGCCGGCCCGTACGTCTGCTTCTGGGTGGCCGCGGTCGGCCTGACGCTGGCGGCGGGGCTGGCGGCGCTGATCCGCCGCCCGTTGCAGGCCCCCCGGGACGCCGCCGTGCCCGCCCAACGCACCTGGGCGGCGATCCGGGAGGCGCTGGGCTACATCGGCCACCGCCCCCGGGTCCTCGGGTTGGTCACCGTGAAGTCCGCGGTGGGCCTGGGCAACGGCGTGCTCACCATCTTCCCGCTGCTCGCCGGCGTGTACGGGGTGGGCGCGGTCGGCACCGGCCTGCTCTTCGCGGTGCGCGGCGCGGGCGCGCTGGTCGGGCCGATCCTGATGCGCCGGGTGCTGACCAACCGGGCCTGGCTGCTGCCCGGGCTGGCCCTGTCGATGTCCCTCTACGGCCTGGCCTACGTGGGTACCTCGATGGCCGACTGGTTCCCGCTGGTGCTGGCGCTGGTCTTCGTGGCGCACTTCGCCGGCGGGAGCAACTGGGTGATGTCGAACTTCGCCCTTCAGGGCGAGGTGCCGGACCGGCTGCGCGGCCGGGTCTTCGCCACCGACATGATGCTGGCGACGCTCGCCGTCTCCGTCAGCCAGCTCGTGGTGGCCGGGGTGGTCGACCTGGTGGACGAGCGGGTGGTGCTGGCCGGCTGCGGCCTGGTCACGCTGGTCTACGCGGTCGGCTGGCGGATCGCCACCCGACGGCTGTCGCTGACCGACCCGGTCGCCGAGCCCGTGCCGGCCCGCTGACCGCCCGCCGCCGCGTCGCCCGGGGTACGCCGGTGGCGTCACCCACCGCCGGCCGGCCGCCGGCCGGTCAGCGCGGCGGCGATCACCAGGCCCAGCCCGGCGGGGTGGAGCAGGGCGAGCACGAGGCTGACGCCGGTGCCGAGCCGGGCCACCGTGAGGACGGACATCGAGGACCCCCCGGACGCGTAGAGCCGGGGCAGGACGAGCAGCCAGGCGAGGCTGAGCAGCATGCCGACCAGCAGCACCACCACGCCCGACGCCAGCAGCAGGCGGGGGAGCCGGCCGAGCCGGGCGCGGAGGACCACCGCCAGCGTGAGGCCCGCCACCAGCACCAGCAGGCTCGGGATCTGTGTCGCCACCTGGGTGACCGAGTAGGTCAGGAACTCCATGCCGACTCCCGCCTCGTGATCGTCCCGGCCAGGCTAGCGGAGGCGGGCCAGTCCCACGGGGCGGGCGGAGCCCCGCCGGGGTCGTCCCGGGGCCTAGCATGAGCGCGTGCCGACGACATTCGTGTCCGGGCCGGTCAAGGTCCGGGTCCCCGCCACCAGCGCCAACCTCGGTCCGGGGTTCGACGCGCTGGGGCTGGCGCTCGGCCTGTACGACGACGTGGCCGCCGAGGTGGTGCCCGACGGCGTCCGGGTGGCGGTGACCGGGCAGGGCGCGGGCGAGCTGCCCGACGACGACGCGCACCTCGTCGCCCGGGCGATGCGGGCCACCTTCGACGCGCTGGGCGGCCAGCCGTCGGGCTTCGCCGTGGAGTGCGTCAACCGGATCCCCCAGGCCCGTGGCCTGGGCTCCTCGTCGGCCGCCATCGTGGCCGGCGTGCAACTGGCCCGGGCGCTGGTCGTCGACGGGAACACGCGGTTGGACGACGCGGGCGCGCTGCGGCTGGCGGCCGAGATCGAGGGCCACCCGGACAACGTCGCCCCCTGCCTGCTCGGCGGCTTCACGATCGCCTGGACGGAGCCGTCCGGCGCCCGCGCGGTCTCGCTGGCCGTCGACGGCCGGGTGCGGCCGACGGTCTTCGTGCCCGAGGAGCGCGGCCTGACCGCCGTGGCCCGGGCCGCGCTGCCCGGCGCAGTCCCGCACGCCGACGCCGCGCTCACCGCCGGCCGGGCCGCGCTGCTGGTGCACGCGCTGACCGCCGAGCCGGCCCTGCTGCTGGCCGCCACGGTCGACCGGCTGCACCAGGACTACCGCGCCGAGGGGATGCCCGGCACGGCTGCCCTGGTCGGTGCGCTGCGTGCGGCCGGTGTGGCCGCCGTGGTCAGTGGGGCGGGCCCGTCGGTGCTGGCGCTGAGCGAGCCCGGCGCGGACTTCTCCGTGGGAACAGGTTGGCTGTCCCTGGGGTTGGGTATAGACGTGCACGGAGCACGGGTCGCACGGGGTAGACTTGGACACGCCGAGCGGGACCCTGTTGCCGCAGGTCGAAAGAGTTGATTACGCTCTAGACTTAGCACAGCCGCGAAGCATGCGATCTCCCTGCGGGTCGGCGCACCCCCGAAGCTCTCGGCGGTCAGCCCGTCTCCCCTGCCAAAGGCCCACGCCGCACCGCAGTTTCCGCAGGTCGCCGCAGACGGCGAGACCTGCTCACCGATGTTGGTGAGTCGGGAAACCGACCGGCTGCTGTGTCACAGTCTCCCGCGACGCGTCATGCGAGGCGGGTGCACCGAGGCCGCCCGGCCACCTGCTTGTCGACTCCGGGCAGTCCCGGCCTATCGAGGGAAGGAATCCATTGAGCGACACCACCGACGTGACGTCGGATGTTTCCAACGTCGCTGGCGATGCCACCGCCGCCGCCCCCGTTCGCCGTCGGCGCAGCGGCACCGGCCTGTCGGCGATGCTGCTGCCGGAGTTGCAGAGCCTGGCCGCGTCGCTCGGCATCTCCGGCACGGCTCGCATGCGTAAGGGCGAGCTGATCAGCGCGATCACCGAGCGGCAGGGCGGTGCCGGCGCCGGGACCCCTCGACCGCGGGCCGAGGTCGCGGCTGCTGCTGCCCCCACTCGTGAGGAGGTGCACGCGGAGGTCTCCCCGTCCGGCGACCAGAACCGGGCCCCGGCGGAGCCGGCTGCTGCCGCGCCTACCGAGGGCCGGACCAGGACCCGGCGCAGCCGGGCCGCCGCCGTCGCCGAGTCCCGGGCCGCCGAGGCGGAGACCCGGCCGGCCGAGCCTCGCGCCGAGGAGCCGCCGGCCGCGACCGGCACCGAACCCGCCGAGCGTGGCGAGGGCCGCCGGGAGCGCGGTGAGGGCCGGGGCGGCCGGGATCAGGCCGAGCGGACTGAACGGACCGAGCGGGCCGAGCGTGCCGAGCGGACTGAGCGTGCCGAGCGGACTGAGCGTGCCGAGCGGACCGACCGGGCCGAGCGTGTCGACCGGGCCGAGCGGACCGAGCGTGGCGAGCGGACCGAGCGCGGCGAGCGGACCGAGCGCGGCGACCGCAACGAGCGGGCCGAGCGTGGCGAGCGGGGCGACCGCAACGACCGCGGCGACCGGGCCGAGCGCGGTGAGCGCAACGACCGGAGCGACCGCAACGACCGTAACGACCGGGGCCCGCGCGCCGATCGGGACAACGACGACGACGACGAGAACGGCGGCCGGCGGGGCCGGCGCAGTCGCTTCCGGGACCGTCGTCGGGGCCGCGGTGAGCGCGGCGAGGACGGCGGCGGCGCTGGTGGCGGTGGCGGTGGCCGCGAGCCGCAGGTGAGCGAGGACGACGTCCTCGTCCCGGTCGCCGGCATCATCGACGTGCTCGACAACTACGCCTTCGTCCGGACCACCGGCTACCTGGCCGGCCCGAACGACGTGTACGTCTCGATGTCCCAGATCAAGAAGTACGGCCTGCGGCGCGGTGACGCGATCACCGGTGCCGTGCGCGCGGCGCGGGACGGCGAGCAGCGGCGGGACAAGTACAACCCGCTGGTGCGGCTGGACACCATCAACGGGATGGAGCCGGACGAGGCGAAGCGCCGGCCGGAGTTCTACAAGCTGACTCCGCTGTACCCGCAGGAGCGGTTGCGGTTGGAGACCGAGCCGCACATCCTGACGACCCGGGTCATCGACCTGGTCATGCCGCTCGGCAAGGGCCAGCGGGCGCTGATCGTGTCGCCGCCGAAGGCGGGCAAGACGATGGTGCTCCAGGCGATCGCGAACGCGATCACGCACAACAATCCGGAGTGTCACCTGATGGTGGTGCTGGTGGACGAGCGGCCCGAAGAGGTCACCGACATGCAGCGGTCGGTGAAGGGCGAGGTCATCGCGGCCACGTTCGACCGTCCGCCGCAGGACCACACGACGGTGGCGGAGCTGGCGATCGAGCGGGCGAAGCGGCTGGTCGAGTTGGGGCACGACGTGGTCGTGCTGCTCGACTCCGTGACCCGGCTCGGTCGGTCGTACAACCTGGCGGCGCCGGCCTCGGGCCGGATCATGTCGGGTGGTATCGACTCCACCGCGCTCTACCCGCCGAAGCGGTTCCTGGGTGCGGCCCGCAACATCGAGAACGGCGGCTCGCTGACCATCCTCGCCACCGCGCTGGTGGAGACCGGTTCCATGGCGGACACGGTCATCTTCGAGGAGTTCAAGGGCACCGGCAACGCGGAGCTGAAGCTGGACCGGAAGATCGCCGACAAGCGGACCTTCCCGGCCATCGACATCCACCCGTCCGGCACCCGCAAGGAGGAGATCCTGCTCGCGCCGGAGGAGCTGGCCATCATCCACAAGCTCCGCAAGGTCCTGCACTCGCTGGACTCGCAGGCGGCGCTGGACCTGCTGCTGGACCGGCTCAAGCAGTCCCGGACCAACATCGAGTTCCTGATGCAGATCGCGAAGTCCACGCCGGGAGAGTGACCGGCGGGGACTGACGGAAGGGCACGGCCGCTCGCGGCCGTGCCCTTCCGCGTCGTCGGGGCAGGTCGCCGGGCCTGCCGGGGCGTGAAGTTTTCCTTCGGTTAAGCCGTTGGGTATTGAAACTTCTGTTCACCGTCGGGTTGACTGGCGTCCATGCGCACCCGCAGTCGATCCGCTCACCTCGCCGGCGTCCTGCTGCTGACGCCGCTACTCACCCTGACCGGCCCCGCGCCGGCCACGGCCGGACCGCCCCCGGCCCCGGCCGCCGAGACCGCCGCCGAGGACGCCCCCCGCGCCTCGTCCGCCCCCGCCGACGCGGTCGCGCTCGCCGGTGACCCGGCTGCGGCCAGCGCCGCCACCCGCGCCGCCAGCGGCGTCGAGCCGGCCGGCGGCCTGGAGACCGTCAAGACCGTCCGGCCGGTCGCCCCCGGCCTCGACCTGACCTCCTTCGACCGGTACGACGCCGACGGCTGGTTGCGCGCCGACGCGCTGACCGCCGACCTCACCGGCGGGGTCACCGTGGACTACGTCAACTCCGGCGAGGTGGCGAAGGCCGAGCCGCTGCGCGGCGCGGTGGACCGGTCCCGGGCCGTCGCCGCCGTCAACGGCGACTTCTTCGACATCAACAACTCCGGGGCGGCCCAGGGGATCGGGGTACGCGGCGGGGAACTGGTCCAGTCGCCCGTCGCCGGGCACCCCAACGCCGTCGCGATCAGCGCCGACGGCCTCGGCCGGGTGATCCAGGTGAACTTCGACGGCACCGCCACCCTGCCCACCGGCCCGGTGCCGCTGACCCAGTTCAACAACATGGTGCAGACGAACGGGATCGGCCTGTTCACCCCGCTCTGGGGAACGTACCCCCGGGAACGTGCGGTGGCGGTGGCGCAGCGCGTCGCCGAGGTGACCGTGGTCGACGGGCGGGTCGCGACGGTGACCACGGCGGCGGGCGCCGGCCCGATCCCCGCCGGCACCACCGTGCTGCTCGGCCGGGACACCGGCGCGGACGCCCTCGCCGGCCTGCGGCCGGGCGACCCGGTGAGCGTGGCGTACCGGCCGAAGGCCTCCGACGACGGCACCCTGCGCGCGGCGGTCGGCGGCGGCAACGTGCTGGTCCGCGACGGGGCGGTGCAGAGCATCGCCGACGCCTCCCTGGCGCCGCGCACCGCGGTCGGCTTCACCGCCGACGGCAAGCGCATGATCATGCTCACCGTGGACGGCCGGCAGGTGGACAGCCGGGGCGTCACCCAGACCGAGATGGGCCGGATGATGGCCGAGCTGGGCGCGTGGACCGCGCTCAACCTCGACGGCGGCGGCTCCTCGACCCTGCTGGCCCGCCGCCCCGGCGAGGCGACCGTCGAGGTGGCGAACAGCCCGTCCGACGGCGCCGAGCGCGCCGTGCCCAACGGCCTGGCCATCTACGCGCCGAAGGGCAGCGGCCGGCTCACCGGCTACTGGCTGCGCACCACCAGCGACCCCACCGCCGCGCCAGGAGTCGCCCCGGTCCGGGGCGGCCGGCCCGACCGGGTCTTCCCCGGCCTCACCCGCCGGCTCACCGCCACCGGCCACGACGAGACGTACGGCCCGGCGGCCGGTGCCCCGGCGTGGCGGGCGAACCCGGCCGCGCACGGGAAGGTCACCGGCGACGGGGTCTTCCGGGCCGGGGTGCCCGGCCGCAGCACCGTCACCGCCTGGCGGGGCGGGGCCAGCGGCCGGCTCGACCTCACGGTGCTCGGCCCGCTGGCCCGGATCGACGCCACGACCGACCGGGTCGGCCTGAACCGGGCCGGCGACGCCGCCCTGTTCGGCGTCGTCGGCTACGACGCCGAGGGCAACACCGCCCCGATCGAGCCCGCCGACCTGCGGCTCGACTACGACCGGAGCCTGCTCGACGTCACCCCCACCGAGGACGGCAACCTCTCGGTGAAGGCGGTCGCCGACAGCGGCTCCGCCCTGGTCACCGTGCGCGTCGGGGCCTGGACCACCGTGCTGCCGGTCACCGTCGGGCTCACCGACGTCCCGGTGGCCACCTTCGACGACGCGGCGTCCTGGAAGTTCAGCCAGGCCCGGGCCAGCGGCTCCGTCGCCCCGGCGCCGGGCCACACCGGCACCGGCCTGAGGATGTCGTACGACTTCAGCCAGTCCACCGGCACCCGGGCCGCGTACGCCGACCCGCCGGCCTGGATCGAGGTGCCCGGCCAGCCGCAGGCGTTCGGCATGTGGATCAACGGCAACGGCACGGGGGAGTGGCCCAGCCTGCACCTGCACGACGCCCAGGACACCCAGCACGTGCTGCGCGGACCGCTGATCACCTGGACCGGCTGGCGGTACGTCGAGTTCGCCGTTCCGGCCGGCGTGCAGTACCCCGTGCGGGTGCGCCGGTTCTACGTGGCGGAGACCAACGCCGCCGCCCAGTACACCAGTGAGATCGTCGTCGACGACCTGGTGGCCAAGGTGCCGCCGACCCTCGACGTGCCGGCCGAGACGCCGCGCACCGACCGGGTGGTGCTGCGCGACGGCACCGTCGACGGGGCGCCCTGGCGCTTCGCGGTGATGTCCGACGCCCAGTTCGTCGCCGCCGCCCCGGACAGCGAGCTGGTCGCCCAGGCCCGCCGCACGCTGCGCGAGGTCCGGGCCGCCAAGCCGGACTTCCTGGTGATCAACGGGGACTTCGTGGACACCGCGTACCCGGCGGACTTCGCCCTGGCGAGGCGGATCCTCGACGAGGAGTTGGGCGGCGAGCTGCCCTACTACTACGTCCCCGGCAACCACGAGATCATGGGCGCCCCGATCGGCAACTTCACCGCCGCGTTCGGGGCCACCTCCCGGGTCTTCGACCACGCCGGCACCCGGTTCGTCACGCTGAACACGTCCGCCGGGTCGCTGCGGGGCAGCGGTTTCGGCCAGGTCGAGCTGCTGCGCGCCACCCTCGACCGGGCCGCCGCCGACGCCAGCGTCGGCTCGGTGGCCGTGCTGTTCCACCACCCGCCGCGCGACCCCAGCCCGGCCAAGGCCAGCCAGCTCGGCGACCGCAAGGAGGCGGCGCTGGTCGAGCAGTGGCTCGCCGACTTCCAGCACCGCACCGGCAAGGGCGCGCTCGTGGTCAACGGCCACGTCGGCACGTTCCACGCCGACCGGGTCGACGGGGTGCCGTACGTGGTCAACGGCAACGCGGGCAAGGACCCGTCCACTCCGGCGCAGCTCGGCGGCTTCACCGGCTGGACGGAGTTCGGCGTCGACCCGGTCACCCCGGCCGAGGCCGAGCGGGCCCGCCGCGACCCGCTCGCCGAGGGCCCCCGCTGGGTGTCCGCCGAGTTCCACGCCCACGTCGACCGGCTCGCGCTGACCGCGCCGGAGACGGTGCCGGTGGGCACCCCGGCCCGGGTCACCGCGACGCTCACCCAGCCGAGCGGGCGGGTCGTGCCGGTGGCCGCCCCGGTCAGCGCGGACTGGTCCGCCTCGCCGAGCGTCCACGTCGGACCGGCCGGCGGGCTGCGGCCCTGGCACGTGGCCCGGTTCGACCCGGCCACGGGCGAGCTGACGGCGCTGCGTCCGGGCGCGACGGTCCGGCTCGCGGTGACGGTCAACGGCGTCCGCGCCGAGGCCACCGTCACCCTCACCCGGGCCGCCGCCGCCCAGCGTCCCGCCGCCTGAGCCGTACGGGAGGCCCCTGCCGGCCGGCAGGGGCCTCCCCGCGCGCGACCTGGAGGACGGCTCAGAAGTCGCCCTCGGCGACCTGGAAGACGGTGAGCCCGAGGGAGCGCCACATCCGGACCACCTGCATCCGGTCGTCGAAGACGCCGACCACCCGGTAGCGGCCCTCGATCTCGCGTTCGTAGATCTCCTGCTTGACCACGGAGTCCCGGCGGGCGTCGCCGACGGCCCGCAGGTGCAGCGCCAGGTAGGGCACCCGCACGTGGCGGGCCAGCCAGGCGACCGTGTCGGCCCGGGCGGAGGCGTCCCGGCCGGAGCAGAAGACCACCCCGTACCCGGCGGCGTGCATCGCCCGGACCGCCGCGACCACCGCCTCGTTCGGCACGTCCTCGGCCACCCGGGTCATGTCGTACGGGCTGCGGGAGACGTGCAGCGCCACCGTCCCGTCGAGGTCTACCAGGACGATCTCCGGGGGCTCGGCCGGCGCGCCGCCCCGGCGCGCCGGGGCGCCGGGGGTGACCTCGGGGACCGGCAGCGGCAGGGGGCGGTTCGCCAGGAAGCGGTCGTGCAGCCGGCGGATCGCCGCCTCGCCCACCCGGTCGACCGCCGGCCGCGCGGCGTCCCGGCGCAGGCACTCGTCGAGGGGTACGTCGGTGAAGTCGTGCACCTCGAAGCCGGCCCCGCAGTCGGCGGCCAGCCGGGCCCAGTCCCGCAGCGTCCGGGCCCGCAGGTTGGTGTCGTCCACGCACACGCTCACCCGGCCCCGCAGCAGCGCCTCCACCTGGGCCCGCTGGGCCCGGGTCACCTGGGCCTCCGCCCACTGGGTGAAGAGCCGCTCGCCGTGCAGCATCCGGCGCAGGTCGTCCCGGTTCACCCGGACCACCGACGGTTGCAGGGTGCGGGCGAAGGTGGTCTTGCCCGAGGCGGGCAGCCCCCGGGTGGCGACCAGTCGGGGCGGAACCCCCGTCCCGGGCGGTTCCTGGGGCGAATCGGACACCAGCCCACCGTACGCCCGGCCGCACCCGCCCGCCGCCCGCTCCCCGGCGGCGACCGGCCGCGGGCGGGGTTCCCCTCCGCGGGGGTGTCGCGCCAAGGGCCCGCCGGCGCCGGACTGCGGGGCGGCGGGGCGGGAATGCGGCAGGATACCGGCACGTTGACGAAGCCGGACCTGCTGTGCGGCCCGCCTGAGGGACCGGCTCACGCCCATGGCACACTGGTCAGTCGGCCACCGGTTCCGGTTCACGCCCGAGCCCGGCGCGCACCACGCGTCGGGGCCGCACGGCGACCCGGCGACCACCCACGAAAGGACCGAGGCGACATGAAGTCCAACATCCACCCGGAGTACACGACCACCGAGGTCAGCTGCTCCTGCGGCAGCACCTTCACGACCCGCAGCACCGCCAAGGGCGGTTCCATCCACGTCGAGACCTGCAGCGCCTGCCACCCGTTCTACACCGGTAAGCAGCGCGTCCTCGACACGGCCGGCCGGGTCGCCAAGTTCCAGCAGAAGTACGCCAAGGTTCAGGCCAAGAAGGCCAAGTAGCTCCCGTTCGGCGCCCGCGTCCGGCTTCCTGCCGGGCGCGGGCGCTGTCCGTATCGCCCCCGTCTGTCCGGCCGACCGTCCCCGGCCGGTCCTCGTCGTCGAAGGAGCACCCCGAGCATGAGCAGCGAACGGCTGGCCGCCCTCCTCGACGAGTACGCCGAGCTGGAGAAGCGCCTCGCGGACCCGGCCATCCACGCCGACCAGGGCACCGCCCGCCGGGTCGGCCGCCGGTACGCCGAGCTGGTCCCGCTGCGCAAGGCGGCCGGGGAACTGGAGCAGGCCCGCGCCGACCTGGTCGCCGCGAAGGAGCTGGCCGCCGAGGACCCGTCCTTCGCCACCGAGGCGGAGTCGATCGCGGCCACCCTGCCGGCGCTGGAGCAACGCCTCGCCGAACTGCTGATCCCGCGCGACCCGCACGACGCCAAGGACGTGATCGTCGAGATCAAGGCCGGCGAGGGCGGCGAGGAGTCCGCCCTGTTCGCCGGTGACCTGCTGCGCATGTACACCCGCTACGCCGAGCGGCGCGGCTGGCTCACCGAGGTGCTCGACGCGCAGGACTCCGACCTGGGCGGGGTGAAGGACGTCTCGCTGGCGATCAAGACCAAGGGTGTCCCGGAGGGCGGCAACGGGGTCTGGTCCCGGCTCAAGTGGGAGGGCGGCGTGCACCGGGTGCAGCGCGTCCCGGTCACCGAGTCGCAGGGGCGGATCCACACCAGTGCCGCCGGCGTCCTGGTGCTGCCCGAGGCCGAGGACGTGGACGTCGTCATCGACTCGAACGACCTGCGGATCGACGTGTTCCGCTCGTCCGGGCCGGGTGGGCAGTCGGTTAACACCACCGACTCGGCGGTGCGGATCACCCACGTGCCGACCGGGATCGTGGTCTCCTGTCAGAACGAGAAGTCCCAGCTCCAGAACCGGGAGCAGGCGATGCGCATCCTGCGGGCCCGGCTGCTGGCCGCCGCCCAGGAGCAGGCCGACGCCGCCGCCTCGGACGCCCGCAAGGCACAGGTGCGCACGATGGACCGTTCGGAGCGGATCCGCACGTACAACTTCCCGCAGAACCGGATCACCGACCACCGGATCGGCTACACGGCGTACAACCTCGACCTGACCCTCGCCGGTGAGCTGGACGGCGTGCTGGACGCCCTCGCCGAGGCCGACCGCGCCGCCCGGCTGGCCGGCGACACCGAGCTGACCCGCCGCTGACCGACCCCGGGAGAGGGTCAGGAGGCGCGGGGGCGGGTCTTTGCGGCGAGCATCTCCCGGTCGGCGGTCTCGAACGCCGTGCCGAGCGCGTCGCGCAGACCCGGGCCGGAGCCGGTGACCTCGGCGAAGCCGATGCTGACCCCGACCGGGGCGCCGGGCACCAGGGACTCCCAGTCCTCCGTGCGCACCGCCGCCTCGATCCGGCGGGCCACCTCGGCCGCCTCGGCCATGCCGGCGCCCGACAGCACCACCACGAACTCGTCGCCGCCGTAGCGGGCCACGAAGTCACCCCGGCGCATCACCCGGTTGATCACCCCGGCGACGCGCTGGAGGACCAGGTCGCCGGAGTGGTGGCCGTGCCGGGTGTTGACCGCCTTGAAGCCGTCCAGGTCGCAGACGCCGATCACCACCCGTTCGCCGCGGGCCACCACCGCCGCGATGTAGCGCTCCAGCCGGCGCCGGTTGGGCAGCCCGGTCAGCGGGTCGGTGAGCGCCTCGCCCTCGTACCGGGCGGCCTCGCGGCGCATCTCCTCGTGGTCGATCCGGGCGGCGATGCCATCGATGTAGACGTCCCGCAGCCGGTCGTTGCGCTGCGCGGCGAGCCGGAACGCGTGCCGGTCGGCCCGGTGCGCCGCCGGGTGGTCGCCGGCCCGCGCGTACGCGATGCTGCGCAGCCGCGCCGGCTCGGCCGCGCCGAGGGTCTCGTGGGAGACCCGGGCGTTGTCCAGCCGGGTGACCGCCTCGATCGGGTTGCCGGCCGCGACGGCCAGGCACACCTGGCCGAGCTGACGCAGGTCGCGGGCCCGGGCGCTGTCCCCGCCGTGGGCGAGCAGCCGGGTCGGGTCCGCGTCGGTGCCGGTCTCCACCCGGTCGCCCAGCGCGGCCCGCCGGGCGGCGGCGTAGCCGTACGCGGCGAGGCTGCTCGGCCGAAGCTGGCCGGCCCGCTCGCCGCGCAGGAACCGGCCCAGGTCGGAGGCGACGTCCCGGAGCACCCGCAGACAGCCGTCGCTGTCGCCGTTGTGGTCGAGGGCCACCGCGTTGCGCAGCCGGATCCCGGGGGCGGCGAAGGTCTCCTCGGGGATGCCGGCGGCGACCCCGAGCTGGCGGGCGCGTTCGATGGCACCGAGGGCGTACCCGTGGAAGCTCAGGTACGAGTAGGCCATCGCCAGGTCGTGCCAGCCCCACGCGGTGTCCCGGTCCGGGTCGTCCACCGCGCCGAGCGCCCGCGCCGCCTTGACCAGGTGGGTGACGCACCGGTCGAGCGCCCCCTGGTGGTGGGCGGCGAGCGCGGCCAGGGCGTTGACGTGCCCGTGCAGGTAGGGCTCGGGCAGGTCCCGGACGGCGTTGGACGCCTCCTCGATGGCCCGGGTGAACTCGGCGGTGCGACCGAGATTGATCAACGCGGAGAGGCGCTGCACCAGCGCGTCCGCCCGGGCGTATGGGTTGGCGGTGCTGTGGACCACCCCGTCGAGCAGTACGCACGCCTCGGCGGAGCGGTCCACCTCCTGCAGGTCGCGGGCCCGGGTGAGGACGTCAACCTGGTCGTTGACCCGGTCGAGCCAGCCCACCCGCGACCTCCCTGTCGGTGTGCGCCGACGCACCAGCTCGTGGTGCGTTCCGGCGACGCTTCATGATTATGTCGTGACCTTCCTCCCGCAACACCCGTCCGAAGGGTCAGAACGGCTTCGGCCCTCGGTGGCGGTGGCCCGCGCCGCGCGGACCCTCGCCGCGGCGGGCGTCGAGGCGGCCCGCGCCGAGGCCGAGCTGCTCGCCGCGCACGTGCTGGGCGTACCCCGGGGGCGGCTGGCGCTGGCCGCCGGCCTCACCGCCGGCCAGCTCGACCGGTACGCCGCCCTGGTCGCCCGGCGGGCGGCCCGGGAGCCGTTGCAGCACCTCACCGGCAGCGCCGGCTTCCGGCACCTGGAGCTGGCGGTCGGGCCGGGCGTCTTCGTGCCCAGACCGGAGACCGAGCTGTTGGCCGGCTGGGGCGTCGACCAGGCCCGGCTTCGGCCCGGGGGTGCCCCGTCGCCCGCCGAGCCGGGGTGCGCCGAGTCACCGGCGGCCGGTACCGCCGCGCGGGCCGAGCCGCCGGCCGCCGGGGCTGCCGAGGGGGACGCTGCGGCCGAGGCCGCCCTCGGCGGGCCGCTGGTGGTCGACCTGTGCAGCGGCTCGGGGGCGATCGCGCTGGCGGTCGCCCAGGAGGCTCCCGCCGCCCGGGTGGTGGCGGTGGAGCGGTCGCCGGCCGCGCTGGCCTGGCTGCGCCGCAACGCCGCCGACCGGGTCGCCGCCGGGGACCGGCCGGTCGAGGTGGTGGCCGCCGACGTCACCGACCCGGAGCTGCTGTCCGGGCTCACCGGGCGGGTGGACGTGCTGCTGTGCAACCCGCCGTACGTGCCGCGCGCGGTGCTCGTCCCGCCGGAGGTGGCGGCGCACGACCCCGACGAGGCGGTCTTCGGCGGGGCGGACGGGCTGGACGTGATCCGGCCGGTGCTCGCCCGGGCCGCCGAGCTGCTGCGCCCCGGCGGGGTGCTCGGGGTCGAGCACGACGACACGCACGGGGCGGTGGTGCCGGCGCTGCTCGCCGCCGACGGCCGGTACGAGGCGGTCGAGGAGCATCGGGACCTGGCCGGGCGGGCCCGGTTCGCCACCGCCCGCCGCCGCCGGGAGGCCGTGCCCGTGGGACCTGGTCACGCCGAGGAGGCCGGCGGGGCCCGGGCGTGGCAGACTGGCTCCTCGTGATGCTCTACGACTGCCGGTCGCCCGCCGACCGGGACCGCGGCATCGCCGCTGCCATCGAGGCTGTCAAGAACGGCGAGCTGGTCGTCCTGCCGACGGACACGGTCTACGGGATCGGCGCCGACGCCTTCACGCCGTACGCGGTGAAGGCGCTCTCGGACGCCAAGGGTGGCAGCCGGCAGGCCCCGCCGGTGCTGATCGGGTCCCGGCACACCCTCGACGGGCTGGTCTTCACGCTGCCCCGGTCGGCCCGCGACCTGGTCGAGGCGTTCTGGCCGGGCGCGCTGACCATCGTGGTGGAGCACTCGCCGAGCCTGTCGTGGGACCTGGGCGACGACAGCGGCAGGGTCGCCGTGCGGATGCCGCTGCATCCGGCGGCCCTGGAGGTGCTGCGGGAGACCGGCCCGATGGCGGTGGTGTCGGCCAACAAGGTCGGTCAGCCGGCGGCGGTCACCGCCGAGGCGGCCCGGGAGCAGCTCGGCTACACCGTCCGGGCGTACCTGGAGGCGGGGCCCTGCCCGGATCCGGTGCCGAGCACCATCGTCGACCTCACCGGCGACGTGCCCCGGGTGCTGCGCGCCGGGGCGATCCCGTTCGAGAAGCTGCGGGACGTCGTGCCCGACATCGTCGAGAGCCGGGTGGGCTGAGTGCCGCCGTTCACCGTCCTGCACGTCTGCATGGGCAACATCTGTCGCTCGCCGATGGCGGAGCGGCTGCTGGCGCTGGCCGTCCGCGAGCGGCTGACCCGGCGCGGCGCCGACCTGGCCGGCGCGGACGGGCTGCTGCACAGCCACAGCGCCGGCACCGGCGGCTGGCACGCGGGGGAGGAGATGAACCCGCCGGCCGCCCGGCAGGTGGTCTCCCGGGGCGGTGCCGCGGCCGGCTTCGCCGCCCGCAAGCTGCGCTCCGACCAGATCGACGCCGCCGACCTGGTCCTCACCGCCACCGCCGACCAGCAGGAGTACGTGGTGGCGCTGCGCCCCGACGCCGCCGCCCGCACCTTCGTGCTCGGCGAGTTCGGCCGGCTGTTGGCGGCGGTGGACGCCGCCGCGCTGCCGGCCGCCGAGGCCAGCCCGGACGCGGTGTACACGCGCGGGGTGGCCCTGGTCGCCGCCGTGCACGCGGCCCGGCAGGGCGCGTCCCCGCTGCACACCGACGACCTCGACGACCCGTGGGGGCGGGGCGACCAGTGCTTCAGCCGGGTGGCCGACGAGATCGAGGAGACCGTCCACCCGCTGGCCGCCGTCCTGCTGCCCTGACGCCCGGCCACCCTGTACCGCCGCCCGGTCCCGGCCGGGCCGGCCGTCCCGCGCGGCCGGCCGGTCGTCCCGCGCGTCCCGCGGCGCGTCGCGTGTCTTTCTCGCGAAACTCGTCCCCCTTTGGGGAAAAGCGGGGGTGCCTGGTGGGTTCCAGGTCATTCTGAACGAGTCCGCACGCTGACCGGCTCCTGCGGGGAGAGCTGATGATCCGGGTTCGTCGTCTCGACAAGCTGATGACCATCGTGATTGCCGGGCTGCTCGCCGGACTGGCGCTGGCCGTGGCCGCCCTGCCGGCCGCCCTGGTCCTCGGGATCGGCGTGCGGGGGCTCACCGAGCCCTGGCCCGAGCTGCCCGCGTCGCTGAGCACGCCGCCCACGGCCCAGCGTTCCACCCTCTACGCCAACGACGGCACCACCCTGATCACCTCGTTCTACACCGAGGACCGGGTGGACGTGCCGCTGAGCCGGGTGGCGCCGGTGATGCGCCAGGCCATCGTCGCCGCCGAGGACGTCCGCTTCTACCAGCACCCGGGCGTCGACGCGCGCGGCGTGGTCCGGGCGTTCACCGCCAACCAGCGTGACGGCACCCGGCAGGGCGCGTCCACGCTGACCATGCAGTACGTCCGCAACGTGCTGGCCGGCGACCCGGCGCTCACCGAGGAGCAGCGGGCCAAGGCCACCGAGATCACCGTCTCCCGCAAGCTCAAGGAGATGCGGTACGCCCTGGCGCTGGAACGAAAGCTGAGCAAGGACCAGATCCTCGCCGGCTACCTCAACATCGCCTACTTCGGCGCCGGGGCGTACGGGGTGGCCGCCGCCAGCAAGCGGTACTTCTCCAAGCAGCCGGCGGCGCTCACGCTGGCCGAGGCCGCCCTGCTCGCCGGGCTGGTCCGCTCGCCGAACACCGACGACCCGATCAACGGCGACGCCGACGCGGCGTTGCTCCGCCGGGCGTACGTGCTGGACCGGCTGGTCGAGACCGGCCAGGTCGCGCCCGACGTGGCCGCGGCGGCGAAGGCCGAGCCGCTGCTGCTGAAGCCCAGCACGACGCCGAACGACTGCACGGCCGTCCCGGAGGAGCACGCCGACTGGGGCTTCTTCTGCGACTGGTTCACCAGTTGGTGGAACGAGCAGCCGGCCTTCGGCGCCACCGTCGACGAGCGGCAGCGCACCCTGCGCCGGGGCGGCTTCCGGATCGTCACCTCGTTCGACCCGGCCGTCCAGCAGACCGCCAGCGCGCAGGTGCGGAAGGTGTACGACGTCGACGACCGCCGCGTCGCGCCGACCGCCGTGGTGCAGCCGGGCACCGGCCGGGTCCTGGCCCTGGCGGTCAACCGGAACTACAGCATGGCCGACAACCCGGCGGGCTGGACGAACCGCCCGAACACGGTGAACCAGCTCGTCGCCGGTGGTGGGACGATCGTCGGCTACCAGGCCGGCTCGACGTTCAAGATGTTCACCATGCTCGCCGCGCTGGAGGCCGGCCTGCCGCTGGACACCGGATTCGACGCGCCGGCCCGCATCGTCACCCGCTTCGAGGTCGGCGGCGGCTCGGCCAACTGCGGCGGCCGGTGGTGCCCGGTGAACGCCGACCCGCTCGGGATGGACGGCTACCGGACCATGTGGGACGCCTTCGGCCGGTCGGTCAACACCTACTTCGCCTGGTTGACCGAACGGGTCGGCGCGGACCGGGTGGTGGAGATGGCCGAGCGGCTCGGCATCCGGTTCCGCGCCGAGGACGACGCCCGGCTGGCCCGGTACGGCGCGCGGGACTGGGGGCCGTTCACCCTGGGGGTTACCGCCACCACCCCGCTCGACCTGGCCGGGGCGTACGCGGCGGTGGCTGCGGAGGGCCGGTGGTGCGCGCCCACGCCGGTGTTGTCGATCACCGACAGCGGTGGCCGGCCGGCCACCGCCGGTGGCCCGGACTGCCGGCAGGTGCTCGACGTCGACGTGGCCCGGGGCGCGGCGGACGCCGCCCGCTGCCCGGTCGGCGACCAGTCGATGTACCAACGCTGCTCCGGCGGCACCGCCTCCGACCTGCGCGCCGACCTGGGCCGGCCGGTGGCCGGCAAGACCGGCAGCTCGGACGGGAACGGGACGGAGACCGTCGTGGCCTTCACCCCGCAGCTCGCCGTCGCCTCGATCGCGGCGAACCCCGACGATCCGCGCGACGCGGTGGGCGCGGCGGTCCAGGCCCGCCTGGTCGACGTGGTCGGCACGGTCCTCTACGACGCGTTGCGCGGCGAGCCGGTCCGCGACTTCGTCCCGCCCGGCGAGTCGGTCGCCCTCCGCGTCACGGGCGCCCGCACCGGCAACTGACCCCCGCGATCATGGAGCCGTGGCGCCCCGCACAAGCCGCATGACGGGTGAAACGGGCACCACGGCTCCATGATCGACGCGGTGCGGGTGGGTCAGGGGCGGGTGGGTGGGTGGTGGGTGGGTGGTGGGTCAGGGGTGGGGGTGGGGGTGTTCGGCGTGGTGGGCGATGTTGCGGGCCATGCCGCCGAAGACGATCGCGTGGAACGGGAAGACCGCGCCCCAGTAGGCGTGGCCGGCCAGGCCCCTCGGGAGGAAGACCGCGCGCTGGACGTAGCTGCTCGCGCCGGCCTCGCCGGGCTCGACGCGCATCTCCAGCCAGGCCCGGCCGGGCAGCCGCATTTCGGCGCGCAGCCGCAGCAGCTTGCCCGGGAGGACCTCCTCGACCCGCCAGAAGTCCAGCGCCTCGCCGACCCGGAGGCGGTGCGGGTCGCGCCGGCCCCGGCGCAGCCCCACCCCGCCGATCAGCCGGTCCAGCCAGCCGCGCGCCGACCAGGCCAGCGGGAACGAGTACCAGCCGTGCTCGCCGCCGATGCCCTCGATCACCCGCCACAGCGCGTCCGGCGGGGCGGCCACGGCCCGCTGCCGTACGTCGGTGTAGACCGTGCCGCCGGACCACCGCGGGTCGCTGGGCAGCGGCTCGGCCGGGGCGTCCGGCCCGCTCGCGGTCGACCACCGGGTCTCCACCTCGGCGTCGCGGACCTTCGCCAGCGCCAGCCTGACGGCCTCGTCGAAGCCGGTCAGCCCGCCCGGCGGGTCGGCCACGTACGCCGCGATGTCGTGCTCGTGGGTCACGGCCTCCTGGACCAGGCTCTCCACCAGCGGCCGGGCGATGGCGTTCGGCACCGGCGTGATCAGCCCGACCCAGTACGAGGAGAGCGACGGGGTCAGCGGGCGCACCGGCAGGACGAGCCGCCGGGGCAGCCCGGCCACCCGGGCGTAGCGCTGCATCATGTCCTCGAAGGTGAGCACGTCCGGGCCGCCGATGTCGAAGGCCCGGTTCACCTCCGGCGGCAGCGTGGCGCAGCCGACCAGGTAGCGCAGCACGTCCCGGACGGCGATCGGCTGGATCCGGTTGCGCACCCAGCGCGGGGTCACCATCGCCGGCAGCCGCTCGGTGAGATGGCGCAGCATCTCGAACGACGCCGAGCCGGACCCGATGATCACCGCCGCCCGGAGCACCGCCGTGGGCACCCCGCCGGCCAGCAGGATCCGCGCCACCTCCGCCCGGGACCGCAGGTGCGGCGACGGGACGCCGCCGTCGGCCCTCGGTTCCGGCCCGCTTAGGTAGACGATCCGGCGTACGCCCGCGACGCGGGCCGCGTCGGCGAAGTGGGCCGCCGCCTCCCGGTCGGCCGCCTCGAAGCCGGCCTGGCCGAGCGAGTGCACCAGGTAGTACGCGACGTCCACGCCGGCGAGCGCGGCCGGCAGGGTCTCCGGTTTCCGCAGGTCGCCCTCGGCGATCTCGGCCCGCGCCGCCCACGGCACGTCGCGCAGCCGGCCGGCCCGGCGGGCCAGGCAGCGCACGGTGTGCCCCTCCGCCAGCAGCCGGGGCGCGAGCCGTCCGCCGATGTACCCGGTCGCACCGGTGACGAGGCATCTCACGGCCTCCAGTGTGCGGCCCCATAGACTCCTGCGTTGTGGAGAACGCGAGGAGCACCTTCTGGGGGCCGGACTTCGAGCAGCTCAGCGCCACCGACCCGGAGATCGCCGGGGTGGTGCTCGGCGAGCTGGACCGGCTGCGCGGCGGCCTGCAACTGATCGCCAGCGAGAACCTGACCTCACCGGCGGTGCTGGCCGCGCTGGGCTCGACGCTGACCAACAAGTACGCCGAGGGGTACCCGGGCCGGCGCTACTACGGCGGCTGCGCCGAGGTGGACCGGGCCGAGGAGATCGGCGTCGCCCGGGCGAAGGAGCTGTTCGGGGCCGAGCACGCCAACCTCCAGCCGCACTCCGGCGCGAGCGCCAACCTGGCCGCGTACGCCGCCCTGGTGCAGCCGGGGGACACCGTGCTGGCGATGGACCTGCCGCACGGCGGGCACCTGACCCACGGCAGCCGGGTGAACTTCTCCGGCAAGTGGTTCGCCACGGTCGGCTACCGGGTCCGCCCGGACACCGAGCTGATCGACTACGACGAGGTGCGTGACCTGGCCCTCGCCCACCGGCCGAAGATGATCATCTGTGGGGCGACCGCGTACCCCCGGCTGATCGACTTCGCCCGGTTCCGGGAGATCGCCGACGAGGTGGGCGCGTACCTGATGGTGGACGCCGCGCACTTCATCGGCCTGGTCGCCGGCGGTGCCGTGCCGTCCCCGGTGCCGTACGCCGACGTCGTCTGCGCCACCACCCACAAGGTGCTGCGCGGGCCGCGCGGCGGCATGATCCTCAGCCGGGAGCCGCTGGCCCAGCGGGTCGACAAGGCGGTCTTCCCGTTCACCCAGGGCGGGCCGCTGATGCACGCCGTCGCGGCCAAGGCGGTCGCCCTGCGCGAGGCCGCCCAGCCCGAGTTCCGCGCGTACGCCGCCCAGGTGGTGGACAACGCCCGGGCGCTCGCCGCCGGGCTCGCCGCGGAGGGGATGCGGCCGGTCTCCGGCGGCACCGACACCCACCTCGCCCTGGTCGACCTGCGCGAGGTCGGGGTGACCGGCGCGGAGGCCGAGGCGCGCTGCGAGGCCGCCGGCATCACCCTGAACAAGAACGCGATCCCGTACGACCCGCAGAAGCCGATGGTCGCCTCCGGTGTCCGGGTGGGCACCCCGAGCGTCACCACCCAGGGCATGCGGGAGCCGGAGCTGCGCCAGGTCGCGGCGCTGGTCGCCCGCGCGGTGCGCACCGACCCCGGCGCCCCCGGCGGCGCCGACACCCTCGCCGGGATCGCCGGCGAGGTCGCCGAGCTGGTCGCCGCCTTCCCGGCGTACCCCCGTGGCTGAGCGCGGGGTGGACGCGGCGCACGCGGTGCAGGACCGCGGCTGGCGGCTGCGCCACCTGCCGGTGCTGCTGGCGGCCTCCGCCGTGGTGGCGGCGCTCGGCGCGGTGGCCGGTGGTGTCCTCGGCGGCGCCGACGCGGCGCTCGGCGTGGCCGCCGGGGTGGCCGTCACCGTGGTCAGCTACAGCCTCACCACCGTGGTGCTGGCCTGGGCGGACGCCCGGAACCCGCAGCTCGTGCTGCCGTTCGGGCTCGGCCTCTACGCCGCCAAGTTCACCCTCCTGGGGGGCGTGATGGTGGCGGTCGCGTCGACGGGCTGGGCCGGGCTGATCCCGCTCTGCCTCGGGATCGGCGCCGGCGTGGTGGTCTGGACCGGCGCGCACATCTGGTGGCTCAGCACCGTCCACTCGCGCCGGACCAGGGGCTGACCCCCCACCGTCCCACTTCTCGGTACGACGCGCGAATGTGTCCGACACCGGTCATTCTCTCGGTGGCGGAAGGGGAGTAGCGTGCCAACAGACGAACTGCCCGCCCGATGCCCACACAACTACGGTTGTGCGGGGGGTGAGGCACAGCCTCGTATTCCCGACTGATATCGTTCGCCCCGTCATGGCTGGTGACCAAACTCCTCGACCCAGCGGCGGCCCGGACGACACTCCGACCGGTGCCGGCCAGGGTTGGACCGCGCTCTCATACCTCATCGGGGGCATGCTCGTCTGGGGTTTCATCGGCTGGCTGGTCGACCAGTGGCTCGACACCGGCGGCATCGCCACCGGGATCGGCGTCGTGCTCGGCATGGCCGGGGGGATCATCCTGGTCGTCCGCCGACTCGGCACGCCTACTTAGGAAGGGACGCGGTGTTCGGACAGGCGAACGTCCTGGCACAGGGCGAGGCAGCATTCCCACCCAGCGTGGAGGACTTCTACCTGCCCAGCATCCTCCCCTGGGGTGCGCACGACTCGTACTGGTTCACCAAGATCACGGCCATGGTCTGGATCGCCGTCGGCATCCTGATCATCTTCTTCCTGGTCACGTACCGGAAGCCGCAGCTCGTGCCGACGAAGAAGCAGTGGCTCGCCGAGTCGATCTACGGCTTCGTGCGGAACAACATCGCCGTCGACATGATCGGGCACGCGGGGGTGCGGTTCGCGCCGTACTTCACCACGCTGTTCTGCTTCGTCCTGCTGACGAACTTCTTCGCGATCCTGCCGTTCTTCCAGATCTCGCCGAACTCGCACATCGCGTTCCCGGCCTTCCTGGCCCTGATCAGCTACCTGCTGTTCAACTACATCGGCATCCGGCACCACGGCTTCGTGAAGTACTTCAAGAACTCCCTGATCCCGCCGGCACCGTGGTACATCCTGCCGCTGCTGATCCCGATCGAGCTCTTCTCGACCTTCCTGGTCCGGCCGTTCTCGCTGGCCGTCCGTCTCTTCGCGAACATGTTCGCCGGCCACATGCTCCTGCTGGTCTTCACGCTCGGCGGGTTCGCGATGCTCAGCGCCAACGCCTGGCTGGCCCCGGTCTCGGTGCTGTCCTGGGTGATGACCATCGCGCTCACCTTCCTCGAGTTCCTGGTGATCTGCCTCCAGGCATACGTCTTCACGGTGCTCAGCGCCAGCTACGTGCAGGGCGCGCTCGCCGACGAGCACTGATCCATCTCGCACCACCCGTTGTCGTCCCGCGTGACCGTCACGCGTGATAACCAGGAGGAACCCACTAATGGACATCTACGCCGCGGTAGAGGGCAGCACCGCCGCCATCGGCTACGGTCTCGCGGCCATCGGCCCGGGCATCGGTGTCGGCCTGGTCTTCGCCGCCTACATCCAGTCGACGGCCCGCCAGCCGGAGTCGTCGAAGATGACCCTGCCGTACGTCTGGATCGGCTTCGCCGTCATCGAGGCGCTCGCGCTGCTGGGCATCGCGTTCGGCTTCATCTGGCAGGGCACGCTCTCCTAATCCCGCCCCCCTTCGACCGGGAGGTCTTCCATGTTCTTCCTCGCCGCTGAGGGTGGTGAGCCGCACAACCCGATCATCCCGATCTGGCAGGAGATCGTGGTTGGGTCCGTGGCCTTCGCCGTGCTCTGCTTCGTGCTGATGAAGTTCGTCTTCCCCCGCATGGAGCAGACGTTCCAGGCCCGGGTCGACGCGATCGAGGGTGGCATCAAGCGCGCCGAGGCCGCCCAGGCCGAGGCCAACCAGCTCCTCGACCAGTACCGCGCGCAGCTCGCCGAGGCGCGCACCGACGCCGCCCGGATCCGGGACGACGCCCGGGCCGACGCCGACGGCATCCGCCAGGACATCCTCGCCAAGGCGCGGGAGGAGTCCGACCGGATCATCGCGGCCGGCAAGGAGCAGCTCGCCGCCGAGCGGGCCACCATCGTGCGCGAGCTGCGCACGGAGGTCGGCACGATCGCGGTCGACCTGGCCAGCAAGATCGTCGGCGAGTCGCTGGCCGACGAGGCCCGCCGCAAGGGCACCGTCGACCGGTTCCTCAGCGGCCTCGAGAGCACGGGGGCCCGCTGATGCAGGCCGCCAGCCGGGAGTCGTACCGGGCCGCGACCGAGCGCCTGGCGGCGTACGCGCGGGGTGCGGAGCCGTCGGCGGTGGCCGCCACCGCCGACGACCTGCTCGCCGTCGCCGGCCTGCTGGGGCGCGAGCCGCGGCTGCGCCGGGCGCTGTCCGACCCGGCCCGGCCGGGCGCTGACCGCGCCGCGCTGCTCGGCGACATGCTCCGGGGGAAGGTCGGCGCGGACGCGCTCGACCTGCTCTCCGGGCTGGTGTCCGGCCGGTGGTCGGCGCCGTCGGAGCTGCTCGACGGCACCGAGCGGCTGGGCGTGGAGGCGCTGCTGGCCAGCGCCGACGCGGCCGGTGAGCTGGGCGAGATCGAGGACGAGCTGTTCCGCTTCGGCCAGGTGGTCGCCGGCCAGCCCGCGCTCTCCGCGGCGCTGTCCGACCCGGTCGCCCCGGTCGAGCAGCGGGCCGCGCTGGCCCGCGAGCTGTTGGCCGGCAAGTCCAGCCCGACCACCGTCCGCCTCGTCGAGGTGGCGCTGGGCGGGTTCGGCGGGCGGTCCTTCACCGGTTCGGTCACCCGGCTGGTCGAGCTCACCGCCGACCGGCGGGACCGGCAGGTCGCGTACGTGACCGTGGCGGCCCCGTTGAGTGACGAGGACGAGCACCGCCTCGGTGCCCGCCTCTCCGCGATGTACGGTCGAGAGGTTTCCGTCAAGCAGGCGGTCGACCCCTCGGTTCTCGGTGGCGCCAGCGTCCGGGTCGGTCCCGACCTGTACGACGGCACCGTCCTGCGCCGCCTCAACGAGACCCGCAACGCGCTCGCGAAGCGCTGACCGGCACCCGCTGGCACACCCCGCGAAGCGCCTGGATTGACAGACGCCATTCGGACCGGTCGGTACTAGGTATCCCGGGCCCCTGATACTTAAGGAAGCAGAGGATGGCCGAGCTGACCATCTCGACGGAGGAGATCCGCGGCGCCCTGGAGCGCTACGTCTCCTCCTATTCGCCCGACGTCTCCCGCGAGGAGGTCGGCACCGTCGCCGACACCGGTGACGGCATCGCCCACGTCGAGGGTCTCCCCTCGACCATGACCAACGAGCTCCTGGAGTTCGAGGACGGCACGCTCGGCGTGGCGCTGAACCTCGACGTCCGGGAGATCGGTGTCGTCGTTCTCGGTGACTCCGCGAAGCTCGAAGAGGGTCAGCGCGTCAAGCGCACCGGCCGGGTGCTCTCCGTACCGGTCGGCGACGCCTTCCTCGGCCGCGTGGTCAACGCGCTCGGCCAGCCGATCGACGGCCTCGGCGACATCGCCAACGAGGGCTTCCGCGAGCTGGAGCTCCAGGCCCCGAACGTGATGGCCCGGCAGTCCGTGGACGAGCCGCTGCAGACCGGTATCAAGGCGATCGACGCCATGACCCCGATCGGCCGGGGCCAGCGGCAGCTGATCATCGGTGACCGGAAGACCGGCAAGACCACGGTCGCGCTGGACACCATCCTCAACCAGCGGGACAACTGGCGCTCCGGCGACCCGAAGAAGCAGGTCCGCTGCATCTACGTCGCCATCGGCCAGAAGGCCTCCACGATCGCCTCGATCAAGGGCATCCTGGAGGAGGCGGGCGCGCTGGAGTACACCACCATCGTCGCCTCCCCGGCGTCCGACCCGGCCGGCTTCAAGTACCTGGCCCCGTACACCGGCTCGTCCATCGGGCAGCACTGGATGTACGGCGGCAAGCACGTCCTGATCGTCTTCGACGACCTGAGCAAGCAGGCCGAGGCGTACCGGGCCGTGTCGCTGCTGCTGCGCCGCCCGCCGGGCCGCGAGGCGTACCCGGGTGACGTCTTCTACCTGCACTCCCGGCTGCTGGAGCGCTGCGCGAAGCTCTCCGACGAGCTGGGCGGCGGCTCGATGACCGGCCTGCCGATCATCGAGACGAAGGCCAACGACATCTCGGCCTTCATCCCGACCAACGTCATCTCCATCACCGACGGCCAGATCTTCCTGGAGACCGACCTGTTCAACCAGGGCGTCCGGCCGGCGATCAACGTCGGCACCTCGGTCTCCCGGGTCGGCGGCGCCGCCCAGGTGAAGCCGATGAAGAAGGTCGCCGGCTCGCTGCGGCTGAACCTGGCCCAGTTCCGTGAGCTGGAGGCGTTCGCCGCCTTCGCCTCCGACCTGGACAAGGCCTCCCGGGCCCAGCTGGACCGCGGTTCCCGCCTGGTCGAGCTGCTCAAGCAGCCGAACTACTCGCCGTTCCCGGTGCAGGATCAGGTCGTCTCGGTCTGGGCCGGCACCGAGGGCAAGCTGGACGACATCCCCGTCGGCGAGGTGCGCCGCTTCGAGGGCGAGTTCCTCCAGTACCTGCGGCACAAGCACGAGGGCGTCCTCGCGGCGATCGCCGACAACAAGTGGGACGACGAGCTGATCGCCTCCCTCGACCAGGCGATCGTGAGCTTCAAGCAGATGTTCCTGGGCAAGGAGGACGAGCCCCGGATCAACGAGGCCCCGGCCAAGCCGCTGGAGGGCGAGGAGAACCGCGAGACGGTGACCCGCTACCGCGACAACGCCGAGAAGCAGTAGGGCTGACTCATGGCGGCCCAGGTACGCGTTCTTCGTCAACGGATTCGCTCGGCGAAGGGGATGAAGAAGATCACCAAGGCGATGGAGCTCGTGGCGACGAGCCGGATCGCCAAGGCCCAGGCCCGGGTGCAGGCGTCCCTGCCGTACGCCCAGGCCATCACCGGCGTACTCACCGCGCTGGCGTCCAACGCCCGGATCGACCACCCGCTGCTCACTCCGCGTGAGCGGGTGCGGCGGGCGGGCGTCCTGCTGGTAACCGCCGACCGGGGCCTGGCCGGCGGTTACAGCTCCAGCGCGATCAAGATGGCGCAGTCGCTGATCGCCCGGCTCAAGGACGAGGGCAAGGAGCCGGTGCTCTACGTCATCGGCCGCAAGGGCGTCGCGTTCTACCGGTTCCGCGACTGGCCGATCGAGGCGAACTGGACGGGGTTCTCGGAGCAACCGTCGTTCGCCGACGCCCGCGAGGTGGGTGAGACGCTGATCAAGGCGTTCACCGCCGGCGCGGACGACGTGGACGGCGACGCCGGGGCGGACGGGGTGCTCGGGATCGACGAACTGCACATCGTCTACACCGAGTTCCACTCCCTGATGACCCAGACCCCCGTCGCGAAGGTCATCGGCCCGATGCAGGTCGAGGACCGGCCGCGGTCGGAGGGCCTGCTTCCGGCGTACGAGTTCGAGCCGGAGGCGGAGGTGCTGCTCGACGCGCTGCTGCCGAAGTACATCAACACGCGGATCTACGCGGCGTTGCTGGAGTCGGCGGCGAGCGAGTCGGCCGCCCGCCGGCGGGCGATGAAGAGCGCCACCGACAACGCCGAAGAGATGATCGAGAAGTACACGCGCGAGATGAACTCGGCCCGCCAGGCCGGGATCACCCAGGAGATCAGCGAGATCGTCGGCGGCGCGAACGCGCTTGCCGCGTCGGGAAGTGAAGTGTGATGACTGTATCCGCAGTTGCTGGTGGACCAGCTGAGACCAAGACGGCCACGGGTCGCGTGGTCCGGGTCATCGGCCCGGTCGTCGACGCCGAGTTCCCGCGCGACGCCATGCCGGCCCTGTTCAACGCCCTGCACGTCACCGTGAACCTCTCCGGCGGTGAGAAGACGCTGACCCTGGAGGTCGCCCAGCACCTGGGCGACAACCTGATCCGCGCGATCTCGATGCAGCCGACCGACGGCCTGGTCCGCAGCGCCGAGGTGCGCGACACCGGCTCGCCGATCACCGTGCCGGTGGGCGACGCGGTCAAGGGCCACGTGTTCAACGCGATCGGCGAGTGCCTCAACCTCACCGAGGGCGAGACGCTGAACGCCGACGACCGGTGGGGCATCCACCGCAAGGCCCCGGCCTTCGCGGACCTGGAGCCGAAGACCGAGATGCTGGAGACCGGCATCAAGGTCATCGACCTGCTCGCCCCGTACGTCAAGGGCGGCAAGATCGGCCTGTTCGGCGGTGCCGGCGTGGGCAAGACGGTGCTCATCCAGGAGATGATCACCCGGGTGGCGAACAACTTCGGTGGTACGTCGGTCTTCGCCGGCGTGGGTGAGCGCACCCGTGAGGGCAACGACCTCATCGCCGAGATGACCGAGTCCGGCGTCATCGACAAGACCGCCCTGGTCTACGGCCAGATGGACGAGCCGCCGGGCACCCGGCTGCGGGTCGCCCTCTCCGCGCTGACCATGGCGGAGTACTTCCGCGACGTGCAGAAGCAGGAGGTGCTGCTCTTCATCGACAACATCTTCCGCTTCACCCAGGCCGGTTCCGAGGTTTCCACCCTGCTCGGCCGGATGCCGAGCGCCGTGGGTTACCAGCCGACCCTGGCCGACGAGATGGGCGAGCTCCAGGAGCGGATCACCTCCGTCCGGGGCCAGGCCATCACCTCGATGCAGGCGATCTACGTGCCGGCGGACGACTACACCGACCCCGCCCCGGCCACCACGTTCGCCCACCTCGACGCGACCACCAACCTGGAGCGGTCGATCTCCGACAAGGGCATCTACCCGGCCGTGGACCCGCTGGCGTCCTCGTCCCGGATCCTCGCCCCGGAGTTCGTCGGCGCCGAGCACTTCGCGGTCGCCACCGAGGTCAAGCGGATCCTGCAGAAGTACAAGGACCTGCAGGACATCATCGCCATCCTCGGCATCGAGGAGCTCTCCGAGGAAGACAAGATCACCGTGCAGCGGGCCCGGCGGATCGAGCGCTTCCTGTCGCAGAACACCTACGCCGCCGAGCAGTTCACCGGCGTGCCGGGCTCGACGGTCCCGATCGCGGAGACCATCGAGGCGTTCAAGAAGATCAGCGAGGGCGAGTACGACCACTTCCCCGAGCAGGCCTTCTTCATGTGCGGCGGCCTCGAGGACCTGGAGCGCAAGGCCGCGGAGCTGATGAAGTAGAAGATCGCCACACCCGCGAGGACCGTCCCGGTGGCAACCGGGGCGGTCCTCGTCCACCTACAGGCCCTATGATCTCCGCTGTCCGGTTGCCGTGCCGGTGGTTGCGTCGTGGGCGAGGTACCGTCGATCCACGCCGTCCCCCCGGACGAGTGACAATCGTTGCAACTTTTTCGGCTGCGTGCGCCCGTCTCCTCTTCGTGGGCGTGACGAACGGAGATGCTCGTGGGTAAGGCCGGCAAGGGCGGCAGGAAGAAGCCGTCGATATGGTCGGGCGTGCCGCGGTGGGCGCGGGTGTGCACGGTCTTCGGCGCCGTGCTCATGCTGCTCAGCGGCGCGGTGCTGGTGGGGTACGAGGCGCTGCTGTCCCGGTACGAGGGCGCGGTCGGCAAGGGCGACCTGTTCGGCGACCAGGCCGCGGGCGCCCAGGAGCGCAAGAGCGACATCAAGGGCCCGCTCAACATCCTGCTGGTGGGCATCGACCCGCGTGACCCGGAGACCCCGCCGCTGGCGGACTCGGTCATGGTGCTGCACGTGCCGGCCGAGCTGGACCGGGCGTACCTCTTCTCGCTGCCCCGCGACCTGCGGGTCGAGATCCCGAGGTTCAGCAAGGCGGAGTTCCACGGCGGCACCGACAAGCTCAACGCCGCGATGTCGTACGGCAGCCGGGTGCCGGGGCAGAACCCGGACGCCGCCCGGGGCTTCGAGCTGCTGGCCAAGACCGTGCAGCAGGTGACCGGGATCGAGCGGTTCGACGCCGGCGCGATCATCAACTTCACCGGCTTCCAGAAGATCGTGGACGCGATGGGCGGCGTCGACATGTACATCGAGCGCGAGGTGCGCTCCGAGCACCGCGAGCCGAGCGGGGTGCACCGCAAGGGCAACCCGCACGGCGAGGGGTACGTCGGCCCCCAGGCGGTCTACAAGAAGGGCAACCAGCACCTCAGCGGTTGGCAGGCGCTCGACTACGTCCGGCAGCGGTACCCGAAGAACGGCGTTCCGGACGCCGACTACGGCCGGCAGCGGCACCAGCAGCAGTTCATCAAGGCGATGGTCGACCAGGCGTTCAGCGCCGACGTGGTGACCAGCCCGATCAAGCTGGACAAGGTGATCCGGGCCGCCGGTCAGTCGCTGATCTTCAACGGCCGGGGCAACAGCGTGGTCGACTTCGCGATCGCCCTCAAGGCCATCCGCTCCGACAACGTCGAGCTGATCAAGCTGCCGGGGGAGAACATCGGCACCGGGTCGGCGTACCGGGGGGAGCGGCTGCGGCCCGAGGCCGAGGACTTCTTCACCGCCCTGGAGAAGGAGCAACTGGACGCGTTCCTACTGGAGCATCCGGACTTCCGCAACAAGACCAAGTAGTGCCCCGGCGGCGCGGTCCGGGCGCGGGTGGCGTAGCTTACGCCACCCGCGTTCGGTGCCCACGGGTGGCGCGACTAGACTTTCGACAATCCGCCGCCGCAGCAAGGAGACAGCGTGGCACAGCAGCTTCACGTCGAGCTCGTAGCCGTCGAGGAGAAGGTCTGGTCCGGTGAGGCCGAGATGGTCGTCGCCCGGACGACCGAGGGTGAGCTGGGCGTGCTGCCGGGGCACGCGCCCCTGCTGGGCCAGCTCGCCGAGCCCGGCCAGGTCCGGATCAAGCTTCCCGGTGGCGAGCAGGTCTCGTACGAGGTGGCCGGCGGTTTCCTCTCGGTGAGCAGCGAGGGCGTCACCGTGCTGGCCGAGAGCGCCACCCCGGTCTCCGCCGCGCAGAGCCGCTGAGCCGACCCGTCGATGGAGATCGTGGAGGGGATCGGGATCGGCTTCGCCGCCGTGCTCGCCGCTCTGCTGATCCTGTTCGTCCGGCGGGCGCTGGTCACCCGCACCGGCGGGATCATCCGGCTCAGCGTCCGGGTCACCACGATGCTCGACGGCCGGGGCTGGTCGCCCGGTTTCGGGCGGTTCGCGGGCGACGAGCTCCGGTGGTACCGGATGTTCTCCTTCGCCCTGCGACCCAAGCGGGTGCTGTCCCGCAAGGCCCTGGCGGTGGAGCGCCGGCGACTGCCCGAGGGGCAGGAGCGCCTCTCCATGCCGGCCGACTGGGTGATCCTGCGGTGTACCAGTCAACACGCCCCGGTGGAGATCGCCATGGCCCGGTCCACCGTAACCGGCTTCCTCTCCTGGCTCGAGGCCGCCCCTCCCGGGGCGGCCTCGCCGCGTCTGGCGTCCCAGGACTGGCCCGCCGCCTGACCCGGGCAGCCCCCGTCGGGAGGGCCGGGCTGCCCGCCAAGGGCGTCAGCGCACCGGGCGGCGGCAGTGGTAGACCAGCGCCGGCGGCACGTTGAGCCAGACCGTCCGACCCACCACCACCTCCTCGAACCGGTTCTCCAGCAGCCGATGGAACCGCCGTGCCGGCGGGGTGGGCAGCGCGTGCCGGTAGGCGAACGTCGTGAACACCCCCGCCGGGCCCAGCCCGGCGAGCACCCCGTCCAGCACGGCCCGCTGCCGTTCGGCAGCGAACGCCGCCCACGGCAGGCCGCTGATCACCACGTCGGCGTACGGGTGGCCCCGGTCCGCCAGCAGACTGCCGAGCGCCGCGGCGTCGCCGCGTACCACCTCCACCCCCGGGTGCCGCCGGGCGAGCCGGTCGGCGAACTCCAGGTTCAGCTCGATCGCCAGATGGTGGCCCCGTCCGTCCAGCCGCTGCTGCACGGCCCGGGTGAACGCCCCGGTGCCGGGCCCCAGTTCGGCCACCACCGGGTGCCCCGTCCGGGGCACCGGCGCGGTGACGTCCCGGGCCAGGGCCGGCCCGCTGGGAAGTATCGCCCCCACGACGCGTGGGTGCCGGACGAACTGGCTCAGGAAGGCGGGCGCGTCGGTCATGTCGCCCGAGGCTAGGGCGGGTTACTGCCGGCGACGTCCTGCCGGCGGTCGCTGCCACGTCCTGCCGGCGGTCGCCGCGGTGGCCGGCCGGAGGAGCGCGGCCGGCCGGTGCGCCGGCCACTCGGAGGAGGACCGGCGGCCACCGGGAGGAGCGGTCGGGGCGTGCTGGCTCCGTATGGTGGCCGGGTGGAGGACCGACGCGGCTGGTGGCCGGAGCTGCTGCTCGGCGTGGTCGCAGCCGGGCTGGTGCTGGGCACGTGGCTCAGCCCGCAGGACGTGAAACGCGGGGGTTGGGCCGTCCTGATCGCCGTCCTGGCCGGGCTGGGCCTGATCGGAGTGCGCCGCCTGCCGTGGCTGGTCCTGCTCGGCGAGTGCGCGCTGATGATGGTGGCCGACATGGTCACCGTCAACGGCTCCGGTATCGCGCAGTTGGCGGCGGCGCTCGCGCTCGGCTTCGTCGCCTACCAGGCTGGCTGGCCGGCCACCGCCGCCGCGTTCCTGCTCTTCCTCGCGGCGACCGTGGCCGACGTCCGCAACCTCGGTGACTCCGGGACGCTCTCCGGCAGCCTGGGCGTGCTGCGGCTGGCCATGCTGGTCGGCGCGGTTGCCGCGCCGGTGGCCTTCGGCCGGTACCTGCGCGGTGTACGGGGCACGGCCCGGAGCGCCGAGGAGCGTGCCCGGGACGCCGAGGCGCGCCAGGAGATCCAGACCCGGGCGGCCCGGCTGGCCGAGCGGGCCGCCATCGCCCGCGACCTGCACGACATCGTCGCCCACCACGTCGCCGCCATCGCGCTGCGCGCGGGTTCGGCCCGCTACGCCGTGCAGCAGACCGGCAGCACGGACGAGGCGGTGCTTGCCCTCGGCGAGCTGCGGGACACCGCCGGGCAGGTGCTGGACGAGCTGCGGGAGTTGCTGGAGGTGCTGCGCGACCCGGAGGCCGTCGAGCCGGGCGGCTCGCAGGTCGAGCCCGAGCAGATGATCCGCGACGCCGAGCGGCGGGTGCGGGAGGCCGGGATCGCGGTCCGGGTGACGGTCTCGGCCGCGCTCGCCGCCGCGCCACTGGTGGTCCGCACGACGGCGGCCCGGGTGGTGCGGGAGTCGCTGACCAACACGCTCAAGCACGCCGGGTCGGGCGCGCTCGCCTCGGTCGACGTCCGCGCCGGCGACGGAGCCCTGCTGATCGTGGTACGGGACAGCGGACCGGTCCGGCCCCGGCCCGCGTTGCCCCCGTCCGGCTACGGGCTGAGCGGCATGCGGGAGCGGGTCGGTCTGCTCGGGGGCACGCTCACCGCCGCGGCCACGCCGAGCGGAGGATGGCAGGTTCGGGTCACGTTACCGATCAGGGAGAGCGGATGATCAGGGTGCTCGTCGTGGACGACCAGGCGTTGGTCCGGGCCGGTGTCGGCCTGCTGCTGCGCACGGCGGGGGGCTTCGAGGTGGTCGGCGAGGCGGGCGACGGCCTGGAGGCGGTCCGACTCGCCGAGCGGCTGCGCCCGGACGTGGTGCTGATGGACCTGCGGATGCCGCGCCTCGACGGCATCGGGGCGACCCGCCGGATCGTGGACCGGCAGCCGGGCGTGCGGGTGCTGGCGCTCACCACCTTCGCCGACGACGCGTACGTCTACGGCGCGCTGGGTGCCGGCGCGATCGGCTACCTGGTCAAGGACGGCGAGCCGGAGGAGCTGATCGACGCGGTCCGACGGGCCATGCGGGGCGAGCCGCTGCTCGCCCCGCCGGTGCTGGCGCGGATCGTCCGGCGGGCGATTGCCGCCCACGACCAGGAGCACCGCCCCGCGGTCCGCTCGCCGGGACCGGAGCTGCGGCTGCTCAGTCATCGGGAGCGCGAGGTTCTCGCGCTCGTCGGGGCCGGGCTGTCGAACGCCGAGATCGGTACCCGGCTGCATCTGGGCATCACCACGGTCAAGACCCACGTCTCGGCCGCGATGGAGAAGCTCGACCTGCGCAACCGGGTGCAGGCCGCCGTGGTCGCCCACCGCTTCGGGCTGGTCGACGACGACTTCAACCCGGTCGCCGACCCCGACGCCCACTGAGCCGGTCTCCTTCCTCCGCTCCGGGCGTCGGGTTCCCCGGCGGCCCGCCACAGTGGGCGTCGCGGTTGGCCGGGGCGGTCCCTAGGGGGCGGACCGGCCAGCAGGAGGAGCCAGGACGGCCGCTGGTAGGACGACCGGGCGGCGCCGTCGGGCGACAGTGGCTCGGTGGACATTTCCGCCCTGCTGCGCGACTGTCTGGCCGAGCTGCCGCCGGGGCAGGTGCTGGCGGTCGCGGCCGTCGTGCTCGCCGCCGAGGTGGGGCTGCTTGTGGGGGTGGTCCTGCCTGCGGCCACCGTCATGCTCACCGTGGGGCTGCTGGCCCGGATGGGGCGGTTGGACCTGGGCGCCGCGCTCGCGGTGACCACGCTGGCTGCGTTCGTCGGCGACCAGCTCGGCTACCTGGAGGGGCGGCTGCTCGGCCGGCGGATCCGGGACGGCGTGATCGGGCGGCGCATCGGGGCGGACCGGTGGCGGCGGGCCGAGGCGCTGGTCGCCGCCCGGGGTGGTCCGGCCGTCCTGGTCGGGCGCTGGACCGCCTTCGTCCGGACCCTGGTGCCCCGGGTCGCCGGGGCAGCCGGCCTGCCGTATCGGCGGTTCGTGCTCTTCGAGGGGCTGGCCGTGCTGGTCTGGGTGCCGGGGACGGTACTGGTCGGGTACGCCGCCGGGGCCGCCTCGGCCGGCATGCTGACAGCCGCCGCGGGCGGGCTGGTCGTGGTGGTCGCCGCCGTGGTGCTGCTGCGCCGGCTCCGGGTACCCTTCCGCTGCTGCCCGCCGCCCCTGCGCCGGCTCGACCCGCGCCCGCCGTGCCCCCGCCGCCCGCCGGAGGTTGACCGGCCAGTCCCCTGACCCGCGCCGCCCGGGCCCCGGCCTGACCGCCCCCGCCACCCGCAACACCCCCACCCCTCCCCCCGCTGACCCAACACAAACCCGCTCCCACCCCACCCCCGCGATCTTGCACTCGGTACCCAGGCATAACGGGACAAGAGGTGTTCTCCCGGGGCCGCAACTGCAAGATCGCGGGAGCGGGGAGGGCTAGTTGGTGGTGGCGATCAGTTCGACCTCGTACCCCTGGTCGTCGGTCAGGTAGGCCGCGTAGGTGTCCGGGCCCCCGGCGTGCGGGTGGCGGTCCGGGAAGAGCAGGTGCCAGCCGTGGGCCGGCGCGATCGCGACCAGCCGGTCCACGGCGGCCGGCGGGCCGGCGTGGAAGGCCAGGTGGTTCAGGCCCGGGGCGAGCCGGTCGTGGTTTCGCCCGGACAACGCGGGGGACTCCTCCAGCACCAGGTACGTCGGGCCGAGCCGCCAGGACCGGCCCGCCGGCCAGTCCTGGAACGGCGTCCAGCCCAGCTCGCCCAGCAACCAGCCCCAGCTACGGACCGCGCCGGCCAGGTCGGGCACCCAGAGTTCGACGTGGTGCAGGGCCCCGACCGGGGCGCGGCCGGCGTCGACGCTCAGCGCTTACCGCCCGGCACCCACAGCACGTCCCCTGCCGGATTTGCCGTTCTTGACAGGATAAAGAGCAGATCGGAGAGCCGGTTGAGATACTTTGCCGGGAGGGTGCTGGTCCGATCGGGATCGTGGGCGACCAGCGCCCACGCCGCGCGCTCGGCCCGCCGGGCGACCGTCCGTGCCACGTGCAGCAGCGCAGCTCCTGCCGTGCCGCCGGGGAGAATGAAGGAGTCGAGCTTGCTCAGGCGTGCGTTGTACTCGTCGCACCATCCTTCGAGACGGTCCACGTACTCCTCGGTGACCCGCAGCGGCGGGTACTCCGGGTCCGGCTCGACGGGGGTGGCCAGGTCGGCGCCGACGTCGAACATGTCGTTCTGGATCGACCCCAGCACCGCCCGCAGCTCGTCGTCGAGCTGCCCCAGCGCGAGCGCGACGCCGATCGCGGCGTTGCACTCGTCGACGTCCGCGTACGCGGCGATCCGCGGATCGGTCTTCGGCACCTGCTCGTTGTTGCTCAGCCTGGTCATGCCGGCGTCGCCGGCCCTGGTGTAGATGCGCGTGAGGTGGACGGCCATGACGCACAGCCTACGGATACCCGACCTGACGATCCCCGCTCGGCCGGCCCCGACCCGGGCGGCCGGGGTCGGCCCCGGCGACGCCGGGGACCCGGCGGTCAACGACGTCGACGTCATCCGGGTCGCCGGGGACGCCCGGCTGGCCGGGACGGTGCATGTCGTCGGGGCGAAGAACTCGGCCCTCAAACTGATGGCCGCCGCGCTGCTCGCCCCCGGGCGCAGCGTCATCACGAACGTCCCGCGGATCACCGACATCGCCATCATGGGCGAGGTGCTGCGCCGGCTGGGGTGCGGCGTCCGGTTCGACGCGGACGACCCCGTCGACCCGATGGTGGCCCGGGGCGGGGTGGCCCGGTCCAGGTCGGTCACCATCGACGTGCCCGACCGGCCCGGCGCGGAGGCCGACTACGACCTGGTCCGCCGGCTGCGCGCGTCGATCTGCGTGCTCGGCCCGCTGCTGGCCCGCCGGGGGTACGTCCGGGTGGCCCACCCCGGCGGGGACGCCATCGGCTCCCGGGGGCTGGACATGCACATCGCCGGGCTGACCCGGATGGGCGCGAACATCTCCGGTGAGCACGGCTTCGTCATCGCCGCCGCCCCGGACGGCCTGCACGGCGCGGACATCGTGCTCGACTTCCCCAGCGTCGGGGCCACCGAGAACCTGGTGATGGCCGCCGTGCTGGCCCGGGGCGCGACGATGATCGACAACGCGGCCCGGGAACCGGAGATCGTGGACATCTGCTCGATGCTGATCCGGATGGGTGCCCGGATCGAGGGGGAGGGCACCTCCACCCTGCACATCGAGGGGGTACCCGAGCTGCGGCCGGTACGGCACGCCACCGTCGGCGACCGGATCGTCGCCGGGACCTGGGCGTTCGCCGCCGCGATGACCCGGGGCGACGTCACTGTGACGGGGATCGACCCGGGCTTCCTGGAGGTCGCGCTGGACAAGCTGGTCTGCGCCGGCGGCCTGGTGGAGACCCGCGGCGACGCCTTCCGGGTACGGGTCGACGAGCGCCCCCTGGCGGTGGACGTGGTCACCCTGCCGTACCCGGGCTTCGCCACCGACCTGCTGCCGATGGCGATCGGGCTCGCCGCGGTCAGCGACGGGGCCTCCCTGATCACCGAGAACATCTTCGACGGCCGGTTCATGTTCGCCAACGAGATGATGCGGCTCGGCGCGGACATCAAGACCGACGGCCACCACGCCGTGGTCCGGGGCCGGGACCGGCTCTCCGGCGCCCCTGTCCGGGCCACCGACATCCGGGCCGGCGCCGGGCTGATCATCGCCGGGCTCTGCGCCGACGGGGTCACCGAGGTCTCCCACGTGCACCACGTCGACCGCGGCTACCCGGACTTCGTCGCCGACCTGCGGGCGCTGGGCGTGGAGGTCGAGCGGGGCAGCGTACCGGACGAGCCGGCGCTGGAGATCTGACCGCAGGGCGGCGGCCCCGGCCCGCCGCTGGACCGGCCCGCCGCCCGGTGGCCGGCTTAGCCATCGTTCAGTGTCGCCGACTAGGGTGCAGACAGACACTCAATCAGGCGAGGGAGAAGCAGATGGCGGGTCGACTCGCGGTCGTCGGGGCCGGGCTGATGGGCTCGGGCATCGCCCAGGTGGCGGCGCAGGCGGGCTGGCAGGTGACGCTGCGGGACCTGGACGACGCGGCCACCGGTCGCGGACTGGCCGGCATCCGCAAGTCGCTGGACAAGTTCGCCGAGAAGGGCAGGATCGAGGCCGCCGAGGTCGAGGCCACGCTGGGCCGGATCACCCCGACCACCGACCTGGAGGCGGCGGCCGACGCGGACATCGTGGTCGAGGCGGTGTTCGAGCGGCTGGAGGTCAAGCACGAGGTCTTCCGGGCGCTCGACAAGATCTGCAAGGCCGACGCGGTGCTCGCGACCAACACCTCGGCCATCCCGGTCACCCAGATCGCCGCCGTCACCGAGCGCCCGGAGGCGGTCGTCGGCACGCACTTCTTCTCCCCGGTGCCGATGATGCAGCTCTGCGAGCTGGTCCGGGGCTACAAGACCAGCGACGAGACCCTGGGCACCGCGAAGGCGTTCGCCGAGGAGATCGGCAAGACCGTCGTGGTGGTGAACCGGGACATCGCCGGCTTCGTCACGACCCGGTTGATCTCCGCCCTGGTCGTCGAGGCGGTCAAGCTGGTCGAGTCCGGCGTGGTGTCGGCCGAGGACCTGGACACGGCCTGCAAGCTCGGCTTCGGCCACGCCATGGGCCCGCTGGCCACCACCGACCTGACCGGCGTGGACGTGCTGCTGCACGCTTCGAGGAACATCTACACCGACACCGCCGACGAGAAGTTCTTCCCGCCGGAGCTGCTCCAGCGCATGGTCACCGCCGGCGACCTGGGCCGCAAGACTGGCAGGGGCTTCTACACGTACTGACGCCGCACCGACCCCTGATCCGTTCCCCGCTCGGGGCCGGGTCAGGGGCGCGGCGGCGTGAGGGCGGCGGCCAGGAACGAGAAGGCCGCCGGGACGACCGTGCCCCAGTAGACGAAGTTGTGCCGGCCGTCGGCGTACTCGGCCCTGGCCGGCGGCTCGGGCAGGGCGCGGGCCAGGGCCCGCACGTCGCGCAGCAGGCCGTCCTGCAGGCCGCACCAGAGCCCGACCGGCGTGCCGTGCAGCCGTGCCACGTCGGTGAAGACCGCGTCCCCGGGGCGTACGGCGGGGGAGAACGCGGCCACCGCGCGCAGCCAGCCGGGGAAGGTCTCGGCGAGCAGCAGCGATCCGAAGCCGCCCATCGACCAGCCCCAGGCAGCGACGCGGCTGGTGTCGAAGTCGCGTTCGGCGCACCAGGCCGGCAGCTCCTCGCGCACCATCCGCTGCGGGTCGTCCGCACCCGAGCGCCGCCAGGAGAGCCGCCCGCCGGTCGCCCCGGCGAGTGCGAATGGCGGAGCGCCCCGCTGCACCGCGTCCGTGAGGAACCGGGCGAGCCCGAAGCGCGCGTAGTCGCGCGGGGTGGACGATGCGCCGTGCAGCACCAGGCAGACCGGCAGCCCTCGCCCGTCGCCGTGCCCGGCCGGCACGGCCGTCCAGAAGTCGACGGCACGGCCCCGGGCCGCCGACTGCCGTCGGATCAGCCGCGCGTCACCGGCCGGGGCGTCGGGCAGCGCCGGTGCCGGCCCCGGGCGCGGGCGGGTCAGCTCCTTCGCCGCCGCGCCGCCGGCCACGGTCAGCGCCGCCGTGGCGGCCCCGGCCAGGAGTAGCCGTCGCCGCGTCGGTCCCGCCACCACCGGCACAGTCTGCCAGCCCCGTCCTCGGCCCGCCGCCCCGCCGCACGCGGGGATCGATACCCCCGTACACGCGGGGAACCCCAGGGCCCTCGTTGCGGCGAGGGCGACGACGTATTCACCCTCGCCGCCCTCGAACCGGCCTCAGCGGATGACCTCCGTGAACCTCTCGTACTGTTTCCTGGCGTAGTACGCGGTGAGGCCGTCCGGCAGGTCACCGCTGGTCATGACGGTGATCAGGTAGCTGCCGTCGCGGATGTAGACGTCGGAGTGCCCGGCGTACTGGTAGCCGACCGTCTCGTCCCCCATCGGTGTGACGGCCACGGGGCGGCCGTGCAGGCACTGTTCCTCGTTTGTGCGCCGCCAGGCCAGGGCCTGTTCGGCCCCGGCCGGGTCGCTGTGCATCTGGATGTCCACGCTCATCCCCGCGGACCCGGAACCAAAGTTGTTCGACACACCGAAGCTCCCCGGGAGGCTGCCCCGCAGCGCGTCGCACGGCCAGTCGGCGGGGAGCGCAGGGAAGCCCGTCCACCCGTTCTGCACCCAGCTCTCCGGGACGTCAGATCTGCCCAGAATGGCGTCGGCCAGCTCCCCGGTCGTTTCCGGCGCGGTCTTCGCCGACTCTTTCGGGGGGCTGTCCGAGCCCGGGTCAGCCTGGCCTCTTGTGGTGTCCGTCGGGCTGTGCACGGGGTCGTCGCCGGCGATGAGATGCGCCCCGCCGTAGATCCCCAGGGCCACTAGCGCGACGAACACGAGGGCTGCAGCGAGTAGGGAAAGCCGGACGTTGCGGGTGTTGCTGACCGTCACGGGCCCCAGGGAGAAGATGTTCCGGCCCCGTACCGTGGTGCCCTCGAACGTGATGCTGCCGGTCGTGGTGCGGGTGGGTTTGGTGGCCGCCAGGGCCGCGGCGATGCCCTCGGCGAAGCCCGGGTCGGCGTCCACTTCCGCCTGGAGCAGCGTGCGCAGTTCGTCGATCGCAGCCGGGTCGTCGGGCCGGTCCTCGACCGCGCGCAGGGCCGTGGATCCTCGGTCGGTCCCCACGAGCCGGTCGCGCACCATCGTATAGATCGACTGCCCCATTTCGGTGCCGGCCGCGGCGGCGGTGCCGCCCGCCATCTGCATGATGAGCTGAAGCACTGTCTCGACCACGTGCGTCGTCCCCTCTGGAGATCGGGTCGGCTGAACCTGGTCTTGGCGCGGGTGCTGGTGCGGGCGTATCCAATGCGGACGGTGTTGGTGTACTCCGCAGCGACCATGCCGCTATCGTTCCGGAATCCCACCGTACGACGGGAGGTCGAGGCGCTGTCGAGCGACTGGGCGACCGCTCGGCACTCTGCCGGCGGTGGGATCACCCCCGCGTGCGCGGGGAACAGCGACGGTTGCGTCGGCCGGGCTTGGCGGTCTCGGGATCACCCCCGCGTGCGCGGGGAACAGATCAGGGGTCGGCCCCACCTCGTACAGCTTGAGCGGATCACCCCCGCGTGCGCGGGGAACAGAAGCCCGGCGCGGTCGACGACCTGACCGAGGTGGGATCACCCCCGCGTGCGCGGGGAACAGCGATCAAGGGTTACCGATCGACCCCGTTCGTCGGGATCACCCCCGCGTGCGCGGGGAACAGGGGCCCGGGTCGGTCCACCGCACGATCCGGCGGGGATCACCCCCGCGTGCGCGGGAAACAGTTCGTGCCGAGCTTGGTCAGCTCGTCGCCGGCCGGATCACCCCCGCGTGCGCGGGGAACAGGTCCGGGGTGGTCGGGGTGGTCGTCCGCCCCCGGGGATCACCCCCGCGTGCGCGGGGAACAGTGGGAGTGGGACCTGCGGGACTGGGACTGGACGGGATCACCCCCGCGTGCGCGGGGAACAGTCCGGCTTCCCACGCTTCTTCTTCAGCGCAGCGGGATCACCCCCGCGTGCGCGGGGAACAGGACAAGCTCCACCCCCACGCCCTCCGGCACACGGGATCACCCCCGCGTGCGCGGGGAACAGGACAAGCTCCACCCCCACGCCCTCCGGCACACGGGATCACCCCCGCGTGCGCGGGGAACAGTTCGCGGACTGCGCGAAGCTGTTGCACTCCATGGGATCACCCCCGCGTGCGCGGGGAACAGCTCGGACACCGGCCAACCGGCGACGCGGACGAGGGATCACCCCCGCGTGCGCGGGGAACAGACGAGGCGCGCGCCCTTCAGCGCGGCGACGTCGGGATCACCCCCGCGTGCGCGGGGAACAGCGATCCTCGGCATGGGTCGGTGCCGGACTGCCGGGATCACCCCCGCGTGCGCGGGGAACAGGCGATCAGCCTGATCGCCCGCGACCCGGTCCCGGGATCACCCCCGCGTGCGCGGGGAACAGCTTCCGGCAAAAGAGCGCTGGCGCCGGACCACGGGATCACCCCCGCGTGCGCGGGGAACAGGCGCGTTCTCCCCAGCGCAGATCCGGTCAATCGGGATCACCCCCGCGTGCGCGGGGAACAGCACGGCCTGGAGGGGCGCTACCGGGCCGGCTCGGGATCACCCCCGCGTGCGCGGGGAACAGGAATACACCGTACCGGTGGCCGCAACGGTGACCGGATCACCCCCGCGTGCGCGGGGAACAGCAGGGCCGGTAGAAACCCGTCTCGCCGATGCCCGGATCACCCCCGCGTGCGCGGGGAACAGGAGAAGGGAAGCAGGAAATGGAAAAGCCGGAGGGGATCACCCCCGCGTGCGCGGGGAACAGGGCTTAAGGCCAACACCGAATACACCTTGTCCGGGATCACCCCCGCGTGCGCGGGGAACAGCGGACCCGTTCCGGTTCTGCGCGGCGGTAATCGGGATCACCCCCGCGTGCGCGGGGAACAGACTTCTTGACCTGCGGGTCTATAGATCAACTGTGCTGATTTTATTCACTTTGCCAGTCAAGATCGTCTCCCTGGCGGGTGCTTGATGGCTGTTGCCCGGCTCGATTTGCGCAGACGTACGGGCGTCATCGGCGGCTGGACGGCCCGGCTGGCGTGACGACACACGGCGTCGGATCCGCTGATGGAGTCCTTGTCGCTCTGTCTGGTGGCGGCTGCCTCAGTCGCCAGAAGGCCCGGCTTTGATTCCTTCGACGAAGGTGGCCCAGGACTTCGGTTCGAAGGTCAATACCGGGCCGGTCGGGTCCTTGCTGTCCCGTAGCCCGACCTTGCCCGCCAGGTTGTCCGCGACCTCCACGCAGTCACCGGAGCCATTGCTGCGGCTGCTCTTCCGCCACGTCACCCGGGCCGTGCCGACCTCTTCCACCCGCGCCGTCCTCTCACCGCTCGTCGATCGCCCCCCGGATCAGGTCGCGCGACTCCCGAGCGCTCGCCGCCGTGGCGACGAGGTGCTCGAAGACTCGGCCGTACTCCCTGACCTGTTGGCCTTCGAGGTAGAGGCTACCCGCGCGGGTCTCGACGTAGACGACCCCCGGATCGGCCGGCTCCGGGAAGGTCAGCACGCTGAAGGCGCTGCCCATCGAGCCGTACTCGCCGGCGCCGAAGGTCAGGATCTGGATGGTGTTGCCGGGTCGCTCCGCCTCCTCGACCAGCCGCCGCAACTGCGTCGTGAACGCCGCCACCCCGCCGATCGGCCGCCGCAGGGCCGCCTCGTCCAGCACCACCCAGAGCTTCGGTGGGCTGTCGGTGGCCTGCCGGCGCATCCGTAGCTCGACCCGGCGGCCCACCTCCTCGGCGGAGGCGTCCGGATGCTCGGCGCGGATGACGGCGCGGGCGTAGTCGGCTGTCTGAAGCAGGCCCGGAATCAGTTGCGGCTGGAAGGCACGGATCTCCGACGCCTCCGCCTCCAGTCCGACGTAGACCTCGAACCAGTCCGGCAGCACGTCGTCGTACGCCTGCCACCAGCCCCGCTTGCGGGCGTCCCGGGCCACCTGGACCAGTGCGTCGACCTCCTCGCCCTCGACCCCGTACAGCTCAAGGAGGCCGCGGGCGACCGGCGGCATCACGGAGACCTGGGCGTTCTCGATTCGACTCAGCGCGGACTTCGAGATGCCGATTTCCTTGGCCGCCTGGTCGGCGGTCATCCCGGTCTGCTCTCGGAGGCGGCGGAGGGCGGCGGCAAGTCGTCGTCGGCGCACGGTTGGGCTTCCAGTCATGCCGCTCAGTGTGGACGGAGAGGACGCGACACGCAACGACCTTGGACCGAATCGGGAGTTGCGTAGGGGGATGGGTCCATGCACGATGAGTGAGGCTTCCGGCCTCGGCTGATCGCCCTGCTACCAGCCGGGGTCGATGAGCTGCCCTGCCGCCGTACTGCTGATCCGAGGCTGCGGTGGCAGGTGCCGGGGTGGGTCCGCCGGTGCGCGGCGGGCCGGTGGGCCCGCCCCTTCCACAGGTCAATCGACGGTGAGAGGTGGGTCCTGTCATGCGCGTCTTGTTCCGGCGTGCCCAGCGTCGCCGGCGGCAAATCCACGGGCCGGCCCGCCATCGCCCGCTGCGGCCGTGGCAGGTGCGGGAGATCGATCAGATCAGGGACGCCCTGCGCCGCTGGCAGTCCGAGCGGACCCGGAAGCGCAACGAGCGGGGAGGAGGGCGATGAGCGAGCGGTGGGTCGTCCATCTGCCGGTGGTCGTCAACGATCTGCTCGCCGCCCAGCGGCTCGCCCGGGTGGTGGCGCACTGGAGCCGCGTTCTGCCCCAGACCGAGCCCGGGGGCACCACCGTCTCGCCCGAGGACGACCAGAACGTACGCCACTGGGTCTTCTGCGACCGGATCATGCCCGGCGGCCGGCGGTGCCAGCTCCGGCCCGACCACGACGGCGAGTGTTCCCGGCGGCCGAGGGTGCGGTGAGGGGCGGCCCGGCGCCGGGCCGCCGAAGGTGAGTCGGCCGGTGCGGCGGGGAACCCTCAGCCGTCGCGCTTGGTGGTCCAGCGGAAGGTGGTGAGGCAGAGCACCAGGCCGATCACGCACCAGAGGGCGAGGACGAGGGCGACCCGGCCCAGCTCGAAGGAGCCGCCCGGCTCCTGGGCGCCGAAGCTCTCCGGCAGGAAGACCGACCGCAGCCCCTGGCACATCCACTTCAGCGGGAAGACGGCCGCCACCTGCTGCATCCAGCTTGGCAGGTTGGTGAAGACGAAGAAGACCCCGGAGATGAACTGGAGCACCAGGGCGACCGGGGTGACCACGGCCGAGCCGCTGCGCGCCGTGCGGGCCAGCGAGGAGATCGCGATGCCGCACAGGGTGCACGCGGTGACCCCGAGGACGGAGACCCAGCCGAAGGTGAGCCACTTGCCGGCGGTGCCGGGCAGCTCCAGGTCGAACAGGGCGACCGCGACGGCGAGCAGCAGGGCGGTCTCGGCGACGCCGATCGCCACCACCATGATCACCTTGCCGGCGAACCACACCCACTTCGGCATCGGGGTGCCCCGGTAGCGCTTGAGCACCCCCCGGTCCCGCTCGATCGGGATCCAGATGCCGAGGTTCTGGAAGCTGACCGTCATCAGGCCGGTCGCGATCATGCCGGTGATGAAGTACTGCGTGTAGCTGACGCCCGGGGCGATCTCGTCGCTGAAGATGGCCGCGAAGATCAGGATCATGATGATCGGGAAGCCCATCGTGAAGACGACGGACTCCCGGCTGCGCAGGAACTGGGTGATCTCCAGCCGGCCCTGGCGCAGGGCGAGCGCGCCCGCCCCGAGCCGCCGGGCCGGGGCGGCGGGGGAGACCGGGGCCGCCGGCTTGGTGGTGGTGGTCATCGGTGTCCGATCATCCTCAGGTAGACGTCTTCCAGGGTCGGCCGGGTCACCGTGAGCCCGGGTACCTCGCCGCCGAAGCGCGCGGCCAACTCCGCCACCAGGCCCGTCGGCGTCGCGCTCTGCGCGGTCTCGACGACCCCCTCCGGGGTACGCCAGGAGACCGTCGCCAGCGCCTCCTGCCGGTTGCCGAGCCGGTTCGGCGGGGCCACCTCGACCACCCGGCCGGCGGTGATCACCCCGACCCGGTCGGCCAGTGCCTCGGCCTCGTCCAGGTAGTGGGTGGTGAGCACGATGGTGGTGCCGGCGGCGGCCAGGTCCCGGATCAGCTCCCAGAACTCGCGCCGGGCCTCCGGGTCGAAGCCGGTGGTCGGCTCGTCCAGGAAGAGCAGCTCGGGGCGGCCGATGATGCCGAGCGCCACGTCGAGGCGGCGCTTCTGCCCGCCGGAGAGGGTGTGCGTACGGGCCTTCGCCTTGGCCCCCAGGCCGACCCGCTCGACGACCTTCGCCGGGTCGTCGGCGCCGGGGTAGAAGCCGGAGAAGTGCGAGACCACCTCGGCGACGGTCAGCTCGTCGAACTCGCCGGTGCCCTGAAGGACGATGCCGACCCGGGACCGCCAGTCGCGGGCGGGGTGTCGTGGGGTGCGCGAGGAGCGAGCTTGCGAGCCCCGCAGTCGCGACCCGAAGGCGAGCCCGGGGTCGCTGCCCAGCACGGAGACCTCGCCGGCGTCGCGCTGCCGGTAGCCCTCCAGGATCTCCACCGTGGTGGTCTTGCCCGCGCCGTTCGGCCCGAGCAGGGCGAACACCTCGCCGCGGTGGACCGCGAGGTCCACGCCCGCCACCGCGACGTTGTCGCCGTACGCCTTGCGCAGCCCCCGGACGGAGATCGCGAGCTCGTCATCCATGCCGTCAAGTGTGCGTCCTGCGGGACGTCCGGTGGTGCCGGGGGTGCCGGCCGTCACCCGCGCGTTCCGGTGCTGGTCAGCCCGCTGCGGCCCACATGGCGTTCCATGGACCTGTGTGGTTTTTCACCAGCCCGGGTGACTTAACGGTAACTTAGACTCCCGGCCATGGACGAGAAGGCTCTCCCCGGCCGGCTTTCCGAGCGCGAGCGTCCGTGGGTGATGCGCACCTACGCCGGGCACTCCTCGGCCGCCGCGAGCAACGCGCTCTTCCGCCGCAACCTGGCGAAGGGGCAGACCGGCCTGTCGGTCGCCTTCGACCTGCCCACCCAGACCGGGTACGACCCGGACCACGAACTGGCCGCCGGCGAGGTCGGCCGGGTCGGTGTGCCGGTGGCCCACCTCGGCGACATGCGGGCCCTCTTCGACGGCATCCCGCTCGCCGAGATGAACACGTCCATGACCATCAACGCGCCGGCGATGTGGCTGCTCGCCCTCTACGGCGAGGTCTGCGTGGAGCAGGGCGTCGAGCTGGACCGCTGCGCCGGGACGACCCAGAACGACATCATCAAGGAGTACCTGTCCCGGGGGACGTACATCTTCCCGCCAGCCGCGTCGCTGCGGCTGACCGCCGACGTGATCGCGTACACGCTGGGGGAGATGCCCCGGTGGAATCCGGTGAACATCTGCTCGTACCACCTCCAGGAGGCCGGCGCGACGCCGGTGCAGGAGGTCGGCTTCGCCCTGGCCACCGCCGTGGCCGTGCTCGACGCGGTGCGCGACGCCGGCCAGGTGCCGGCCGAGCGGATGGGCGACGTGGTCGCCCGGATCTCGTTCTTCGTCAACGCCGGGGTGCGCTTCGTCGAGGAGATCGCCAAGATGCGCGCGTTCGGCGCGCTCTGGGACGAGATCACCCGCGAGCGGTACGGCGTCACCGACCCGAGGCAGCGCCGGTTCCGGTACGGCGTGCAGGTCAACTCGCTCGGCCTGACCGAGGCCCAGCCGGAGAACAACATCCAGCGGATCGTGCTGGAGATGCTCGGCGTCACCCTGTCCCGGGACGCCCGCGCCCGCGCGGTGCAGCTCCCGGCCTGGAACGAGGCGCTCGGCCTGCCCCGGCCGTGGGACCAGCAGTGGTCGCTGCGCATGCAGCAGGTCCTCGCGTACGAGTCGGACCTGCTCGAATACCCGGACCTGTTCGCCGGCTCGCACGTGATGACCGCGCTGGTCGACGGGATCGTCAGCGGAGCCCGGGCCGAGCTGGACAAGGTGCTGGAGATGGGTGGCGTGGTGGCGGCCGTCGAGACCGGGTACCTCAAGGGCTCGCTGGTCGGCTCGCTGGCCGAGCGCCGCCGCCGGCTGGAGGTCGGCACCGACGTGGTGGTCGGCGTCAACCGGTTCACCGAGACCGAGCCGTCGCCGCTGACCGCGGCCGGTGCCGAGGCGATCGAGCAGGTCGACCCGGCGGTCGAGGCGGCGGCCGTGGCCGCCGTACGCCGGTGGCGGTCCGGCCGGGTCGAGGCGGCGGTCGACGCGGCGCTCGGCCGGCTCCGCGCGGACGCCGCGTCCACCGCGAACCTGATGCCGGCGACCCTGGCGTGCGTGCGGGCCGGGGTGACCACCGGCGAGTGGGCCGGCGCGCTGCGCCAGGTCTTCGGCGAGTACCGGGCGCCGACCGGGCTGGCCGGCGGGGTCGGGTCGAGCGGCGACAGTGACCTGGCCGCGGTGCGGAAGCGGGTCGCCGCCACCGCCCGCGAGCTGGGCAGCGGCCGGCTGCGGCTGCTGGTCGGCAAGCCCGGCCTGGACGGGCACTCCAACGGCGCGGAGCAGATCGCGGTACGCGCCCGCGACGCGGGCTTCGAGGTGGTCTACCAGGGCATCCGGCTGACCGCCGGGCAGATCGTCGCCGCCGCCGTGGAGGAGGACGTCGACCTGGTGGGCCTGTCCGTGCTCTCGGGCTCGCACCTGGCCGCCGTGCCGGCGGTGCTGGACGGCCTCCGCGCCGCCGGCCGGGGCGACCTGCCGGTCGTGGTCGGCGGCATCATCCCGCCCGGCGACGCCGAGGCGCTCCGCGCCGCCGGGGTGGCCCGGGTGTTCACGCCGAAGGACTTCGCGCTCACCGGCATCATCGACGACCTCGTCACCGTCGTCCGTGCCGCCAACGGCCTGTGAGAAGGCCCTCCGGTACGCGCCGTACGTGAGCCGTCGGCGGTGTCAGCGGCCGGCGTACGTCATGCAGTCGGCCATGTCGTTGTCGGGGCCGACCCGGATCGCCGGAGCGTGGCACTCCAACTGGGAGTTGTGCCGGCAGTCCGACCGCTGGCACGCGCCCACCTGGGCGATCAGCGTCTCGATGCCACCGCGGACGGGCATCTCGACGAAGGTGTGGCAGTGGGCGTGGTCCGGGCTGCCGATCGTGATGGCGAACGCGTGGCAGTCGCCGGTGTGGTTGTAGGCGCAGGCCGCGACCACACATTCCTCGACGCGGGGCATCTCTATCGCCGCAGTCATGACGACCTCCTCCGGGCTCTCGCCGATTCCCTTTGATATTAGGCTTTTGCCGCATTTGATATCGGCGATCGGCCGCCCCGGGTCAGCAGCCCGCTCGCCCGGGCGTTCGGGCGCGCCCGCTCGCTGAGATCATCCTTCGGTGCCCGTGAAGAATTCCCGCGTCCCCCTGGTGGCGACGCTCGTCGCACTGACCGGCGTCGTCGCCCTGCTGGCCCTACCGGCCCCCGGGCGCGAAACCGGTCACGCCGCCATCGTCCGGGCACCGGCGTCCAGGGAGGCGGCAACCGCCTCCGGCAGCCCGCGTGCCGCCCCGGTCGAGGGGTCGGCGGAGCCGACCGGACCGCCGGCGCCATCACCCGTACCGACCGGCCGGCCGGACCCGGGGACGGCGACGGTGCCGGGCGCAAGTCGGGCCGGGCGGCAACCGCCGGTGGTGGACCACGGGCCGCGCACCGGGGACAAGGTGGCGCTCACCTTCGACGCGGACATGACCGACGCGATGCGGTACCAACTGCGCAGCGGCGCGGTCCGCTCGTACGCGAACCTGGCGATCGTCGACCTGCTGGAGCGGGAAAGGGTGCCGGCCACCTTCTTCCTTACCGGCAAGTGGGTCGAGGAGTACCCCGACGTCACCCGTCGTCTGGCCGCCAACCCGCGTTTCGAGCTGGCCAACCACACGTACGGCCATCTCGCCTTCACCGCGGACTGCTACCACCTGCCAACGATCCCCCGGCAGCGGATGGCGGCCGACGTGGCCCGGACCTTCGACGTGATCGCCCCGTACGGCGGCCGGCAGACCCGGTACTTCCGCTTTCCCGGGCTCTGCCACGATCGCACGGCTTTGACCGAGTTGGCGCCGTTGGGCGTCACGGTGGTGGACGGCGACGTCGTCAGCGGTGACCCGTTCGCGCGGTCCTGGCGGCCGATCGTCGATGCGGTGCTGTCCCGGGTGCGCCCCGGCTCCGTCGTCGTCCTGCACGTCACCGAGGCGAACGCCCCGATGACGGACGAGGCGCTGCCGCGCATCCTGGCCGGGCTGGCCGCCCAGGGGCTCACCCCGGCCCCGCTCTCCGAGGTGCTGGCGGCGACCCCACCCAGCCCCACCGCCTGACCCAACCATCGCCCGCATCCTCCGCTCCGCGACATGCGGCCCAATCCCGGCCATACCGCCTACCGGCCCCACGTTCGGCGGCGGTGATCCAGAGGTTGTGCCCCGATTCCGACACAAACCTCTTGATCACCGCGAGAGGGCGGGGGTGGGGTGTGAGCGGGGGCATGGCGGGGGTGGAACATGGGGTGGGGTGGGGGCGTTACACATGGCGGACGATCGAGTAGCGGATGTGCTGCTGACGTGCCCGGACCCGTGACCCCCCCGGGTCGTCGGGTGGGAATGCGGGCCGGCTGTCGGTCGTTACGTCTGGACCCGGCGCCACGAGCCTTCGCAGGCCGGTGCCGGATGGATCTCCCCCTTTTTGATCTTCTTGGGCGCCTTGACGTGGTGCTCACATGCCTGCCCTGCCCCCGTGGGGTGTTGGTGTGTCGACCCCCGAATTGGAGTCACCCCCATGAACACGATCATGCGTAAGAGCGTTCTCGGTATCGCTGGTCTCGCGTTCGCCGGTGGTGTGTTCGCCGGTCCGGCCACCGCCCACGCCGCTCCGGCCGTCGAGTCGGCCCCGAAGGCGGTCGCCGTGCAGGCCGACAAGCCGGGCGTCGACAAGCCGGGCGTGGACAAGGGCAAGCTGATCCCGCACGGCGTGCGGGGCGAGCAGTCGCGTATCACGCTTGACGGTGAGCAGACCGCCAACGTCAAGGCGATCGTCGCCGCGACGAAGAAGGCCGGCCTGGACGAGCGGGCCGCCGTCGTCTCGGTCGGTACCGCGTTGCAGGAGTCGAAGCTGGAGAACCTGGGTCACCTGGGCGACCGCAACGACCATGACTCGCTGGGTCTGTTCCAGCAGCGTCCGTCGTCCGGGTGGGGTTCGCCGGAGCAGATCACCGATCCGGAGCACTCGACCCTGGCGTTCCTGAAGGGCCTGAAGCAGGTTGACGGGTGGCGGGACATGCCGCTGACCGAGGCCGCGCAGACGGTGCAGGTGTCGGCGTACCCCGACGCGTACGCGCAGTGGGAGCAGCAGGCCGCCGACCTGGTCGCCGAACACTGGAACAGCTGACCCGTACCGAACAAGTCGCTGGCCGGTCCCCGACATCAGGGGACCGGCCAGCGGCGTCTGCGCGTCCTGAGGGCCTTGTAGAAGAGCCGAGGTGGGTGGGTGGTCAGACGCGGAAGCCGGCGGCGCGGGCGGCCTGGCGCTCGCGGCGGCGGTCCCTGCGTCGGCGGAGGAACCAGAACAGGAAAAGAGCCAGGCCGGCCAGGAAGGCCAGCACCAGTACCGGAAGGATGATCGCGACCACGGACATCACCACGCTGGTGGCGTCCTCGGCGGTGCTCGCGACCGGGGCACCGACGCCCGCGGTGGTCGCGTTGATCACCGGCCGGGCGGCGGACTTGAGCAGGTGCACGCCGAAGGCGATGAGCACGCCGGTCGCCACGGGCACCCACTGGCTGGACGAGAAGAAGTGGCCGGGGTCGCTGACCGTGACCGTCTCCGAGGCGGAGCCGGCGCCGAAGGCGAGCCCGCCGGCGGTCGGCCGCACCACGGTCTGCACGACGTCGTTGACGTGGTCGACCACCGGCACCTTGTCGGCGACGACCTCGACGGTGAGCAGCACCGCGAGGATCACCACGACCCAGCCGTTGCCGAGCCACTGCCAGCCGCTGGGAAGGTCGATCAGGTCGGTGTAGCGGGCCAGCAGTCCCATGGTGAGCAGGGGAATGTAGGCGTTCAGACCCGCCGACGCGGCGAGCCCGGTACCCGTGAGCACTTCGAACACCGTCTCAGCATGGCACCGCCACGCCAGTGCCGCTCGACGGCGGAGGCCGGGGTCTCCGCTACCCTCGTCGGGTGCGGCTGGTGATTGCGAAGTGCTCGGTGGACTACGTCGGACGGCTCTCGGCTCACCTGCCGCTGGCCACGCGCTTGTTGATGGTGAAGGCGGACGGGTCGGTGTCGATCCACGCCGACGACCGGGCGTACAAGCCGTTGAACTGGATGAGCCCGCCCTGCCGGCTCCAGGAGGCCCCCGGCGTGTGGCGGGTGGTGAACAAGGCCGGCGAGGAGCTGCGGATCACCCTGGAGGAGATCTTCCAGGACACCTCGTACGAGTTGGGCGTCGACCCGGGCCTGCGCAAGGACGGCGTCGAGGCGCACCTACAGGAGTTGCTGGCGGCCAACCCGACCGCTCTGGGTGAGGGGTTCACCCTGGTCCGCCGGGAGTACATGACGGCGATCGGGCCGGTGGACCTGCTCTGCCGGGACGCCGCGCAGGGCGCGGTCGCCGTGGAGGTGAAGCGGCGCGGCGAGATCGACGGGGTGGAGCAGCTCACCCGCTATCTCGAACTGATGAACCGCGATCCGCTGCTCGCCCCGGTCAGCGGCGTCTTCGTCGCCCAGGAGATCAAGCCGCAGGCCCGGGTGCTGGCGACGGACCGGGGCATCCGCTGCGTGGTGGTCGACTACGACAAGCTGCGCGGTATCGAGCGCGACGAGCTGACCCTGTTCTGAACCGCCCAGCCTGACCGCCGGCCCGGCCCGGTAGGCCGGCGCGGCGGGACAGTGGCGCGGCGGGTCAGCGGCGGCGGCCGTACATCAGCTTGGTGACCTTGACCAGGCGGGCGACGTCGGCGGGGGTGCGCTCGAAGGTCATCGCCGGCAGCAGCGACCGGGCCCGGCGGCGGGTGATCGCCTTGGCCCGGCCGAACTCGCGCAGCCCGTCCTCGCCGTGGATCCGGCCGAAGCCGGACTCGCCGACCCCGCCGAACGGCAGGGTGGACATCCCGGCGAAGGTCAGGGTGGAGTTCACCGCGGCCATCCCCGAGCGCAGCCGCCGCGCGATGGCCACTGCCCGCCGCCGGCCGAAGACCGAACCACCCAGGCCGTACGGGAGGGCGTTGGCGCGGGTGACCGCCTCGTCGGCGTCGCGGACCCGGTTGATGGTCAGCGTCGGTCCGAAGGTCTCCTCGCGGACGGCGGCGGAGTCCTCCGGCACCTCCACCAGCACGGTCGGGTGCACGTACGGGGGTCGCACGGCGTCCGCGCCGCCGAGCACGGCCTGACCGCCCCGGGCCAGCGCGTCGTCGATGTGCCGGCGGATCACGTCGAGCTGGGCGGGCATGGTGATCGGCCCGATGTCGGCCCCCTCGGCGCCGACGGTCAGCCGGCCGGCCTTCTCCACCACCTTGCCGACGAACGCGTCGAAGACAGGCTCGACCGCGTACACCCGCTCGATGCCGATGCAGGTCTGGCCGGCGTTGGTGAGCGCGCCCCAGACACACGCCTCGGCGGCGGCGTCCAGGTCGGCGTCGCTGTCGACGATCATGGCGTCCTTGCCGCCGGCCTCAAGCAGCACCGGGGTCAACGATTCGGCGCAGGCCGCCATCACCTTCCTGGCGGTGGCCGTCGAGCCGGTGAAGGCCAGCTTGTCGACGCCGGAGCGGCACAGCGCCGCGCCGACGTCGCCGAGACCGTGCACCGCGCCGAACACCGGCTGCTCCGGCACCACCTCGGCGAAGGCGTCGACCAGCCACTGGCCGACGGCCGGGGTGTACTCGCTGGGCTTGAGGACGACGGCGTTGCCGGCCGCGAGCGCGTACGCGGTGGAGCCGATCGGGGTGAAGACCGGGTAGTTCCACGGGCCGATGACGCCGACCACTCCGTACGGCTGGTACTCCAGGTGGCCGGAGAACTCGGCGAGGATGAGCCGGGAGCGCACCCGACGCGGCCCGAGCACCCGGCCGGCGTTGCGGCCGGCCCAGTCGATGTGCTCGATCGCGGTGAGCACCTCGACGATGGCGTCGGGCACGGGCTTGCCGCCCTCGGCGTGCACCAGCTCGGCCAGCTCCTCGATCCGCCGGGCCAGCGTGCCGCGCCAGCGCAGCAGCCGCTCCCGCCGGCCGGTGAAACCGAGCCCGGCCCACCAGATCGCCGCCTCCCGGGCCCGGTCGACCGCCGCCGCGACGTCGGACGCCGTCGCGGCCGGCAGCCGGCCCACCTCCGCGCCGGTGGCGGGGCTGGTCGAGACCAGCCGCCCGTCCTCGATGACCGGGGCACCCGGGACACGCACAGCCGTCATGACGGAAGTCTAGACCCGGAAGCTACCCGCCGGTAGGTCCCCGGCGGCCCGGCGGAGTCGGGCGACCCGGCGCCCCGGGGCGGCTGGTGCCGGGCCGCCCCGGGGCCGCCTCCGTACCGCCCTCCGGGCCGCCTCCGTACCGCCCTCCGGGCCGGTGGCCTCGCCGGTGCGGAAACCCGACTGGCAGGACGGGCCGGACGGCTCTGGCGGGAGCCGAACCGGCTGACCGGAGATGGCCGGGCGGGGTCGTGGAGGTGACCGGGCGGTGGTGGGGGCCGCTATCGTGTGATGGCACGCTGACGCCGGGACACCGGTGGCTGGAGGCTGATCGTCCATGGAGGATCTTCCGGAACTGATGCCGCTGCTGACCGTGGCGGGCGGACCGATGCGTGGGGCCAGCTTCCGGCTCCGCACGGAGCCGCAGGTGATCGGCCGCGCGTCGACGGTGGACATCGCCGTCGACGACCCGCACCTGAGCCGCCGGCACGCCAGCGTGTGGTTGACCGTCGGCGGGGTGACGCTGGTGGACCTGGGATCCACCAACGGCACCTGGCTCAACGACCGGCGGATCGACGGGCCGGAGCAGCTCTCCGACGGGGACGTGATCCGGCTGGGCCGCACCGAGCTGCGCTTCTTCGACCCGGGCCTGGCCCGGACCGATCCCGTTGGGCTGCGGCTGGAGCCGGCCCCCCGGAACCGCGACCGCCGCCCCACCCTCCCGCTGCCGCTCGCCGCCCGCACCTGAGGCCGCCGGCACACATCCGGGACCGGCGCCCGGTGGTGGCCGGGCACATGGAGCGGGCGGGCGAGGCATGACACCATGCCGCGATGGAGAGCGTGCAGCAGACCGTCACGGCCAACGGCATCGTCCAGCGGGTCCGGGTGGCCGGGCCGCCGGACGGCCTGCCCGTGCTGCTGGTGCACGGCAACTGTTCGTCCTCGCTGTTCTGGGAGCCGCTGGTCCGGCGGCTGCCGGCCACCCTCCGGGTGGTCGCCCCGGACCTGCGCGGCTACGGCGACACCGAGACCGCCCCGGTGGACGCCACCCGGGGGCTGCGGGACTTCGCCGACGACGTCGCCGCCCTGCTCGACGCGCCGGGGCTGTTCCTGCCCGCTGCCCGGCCGGTCGTGGTCGGGCACTCCCTCGGCGGGGGCGTGGCGATGCGGCTGCTGGTCGACCACCCCGACCGGGTGGCCGGCCTGCTGCTCTCGGCGCCCGTGTCGCCGTACGGCTTCGGTGCCACCCGCGACCTCGACGGCGCCCCGACCACGCCCGACTTCGCCGGCGCCGGGGCCGGTGGCGTGAATCCCGACTTCGTGGCCCGGCTGGCCGCCGGCGACCGGGGCGAGGACGGCCCGAACAGCCCGCGCGCGGTGCTGCGCAGCGCGTACGTGGCGGACCCGGCCTCGTTCGGCGAGGACGAGGAACTGCTGCTGGACAGCCTGCTGTCCACCGCCACCGGGGACGCCAACTACCCCGGCACGACGACCGCCTCGCCGCACTGGCCGGGCACCGCGCCGGGCGACCGGGGCGTGCTCAACGCCCTCACCCCGGCCCACTTCCGGATCGCCGAGGAGTTGGTCGCCGTCGCGGTCAAGCCCCCGGTGACCTGGGTACGCGGCGACGCCGACGTGATCGTCTCGGACACCTCGCTGTTCGACCTGGCGTACCTGGGCTCGCTGGGCGTGCTGCCCGGCTGGCCGGGGGAGCGGGACTGCCCGCCCCAGCCGATGGTCGGCCAGACCCGGGCGGTGCTCGACCGGTACGCGGCGGCCGGCGGGACGTACCGGGAGGTCGTGCTCGCCGGCTGCGGGCACAGCCCGCACCTGGAGCGGCCGGCGGAGTTCGTCGCCGAGCTGCTGGCGCTGGCCGGGCGCCGGGCGTAGGTCCGCCCCGCCCCGCCCCGGTCGCCGGGCGCCGGTCGCCCCGGTTCCGTCCCGTGCGCCGGGCGCGCTCGTGAATTACCCCACCGTGACTCGACAACTGGGCGCGAGATGGCAGACTCGCGCGCATAGCCTTAGGGACCGTTCAGCGGTCTGACGGAGCATCGGGGAGGTCTGTCGTGGCGCGCGAGTTCACCAGCGTGGGCGTTGTGGGGCTGGGCACCATGGGTGCGGGCATCGTCGAGGTCTTCGCGCGCAACGGCATCGACGTCGTCGCGGTCGAGATCTCCGAGGGGGCCCTGGAACGCGGCCGGGCCAACCTCACCGGCTCCACCGACCGGGCGGTCGCCCGGGGCAAGCTCGCCGAGGCCGACCGGGACGCCCTGCTGTCCCGGGTGGACTTCCAGGTCGGCCTGGACGCGTTGCACTCGGTGGACCTGGTGATCGAGGCGGTCCCCGAGCACCTCGACCTGAAGCAGCGGCTCTTCGCCGAGCTGGACGGGATCTGCCGGCCCGAGGCGATCCTGGCGACCAACACCTCCTCGCTGTCGGTCACCGAGATCTCGGTCGCCACCGGACGGCCCAACCAGGTCATCGGCATCCACTTCTTCAATCCCGCCCCGGTCATGAAGCTGGTCGAGGTGGTCCGCACGGTGGTCACCTCCGCCGAGGTGGTCGCCGACGTGGAAGCCCTCTGCGCTCGGCTCGGCAAGGTCGACGTCACCATCAACGACCGGGCCGGCTTCATCGCCAACGCGCTGCTGTTCGGCTACCTCAACCACGCCGTGGCGATGTACGAGTCGCACTACGCCACCCGCGAGGACATCGACGCCGCCATGAAGCTCGGCTGCGGCCTGCCGATGGGCCCCCTCGCCCTGATGGACCTGATCGGCCTCGACACCGCGTACGAGATCCTGGACACCATGTACCGGCGGGGCGGGCGGGACCGCCGGCACGCGCCGGTGCCGCTGCTCAAGCAGATGGTCACCGCGGGGCTGCTCGGCCGCAAGTCCGGCCGGGGCTTCTACACCTACGAGCGGCCGGGCTCGCCGAAGGTCGTACCGGACGAGCGGACCCCGGCGGCGACGGGGCCGGGGCTGGCCGACGGCGCGCGGGCCATCGCGAAGGTCGGCGTGGTCGGTTCCGGGACGATGGCCACCGGGATCATCGAGGTCTTCGCCAAGGCCGGCTACGAGGTCGTCTCGGTGACCCGGGGCGCGGAGAAGTCCGCGAAGGTGTGCGAGGCGGTCAAGACCTCGCTGAACAAGGGCGTGGTGCGGGGCAAACTCAGCGAGCGCGACCGGGACGCGGCGCTCGGCCGGGTCACCTGGTCGGCGACCCTGGACCACCTCGCCGACGTCGACCTCGTCGTCGAGGCCGTGGTCGAGGAGTTGAGCGTCAAGAAGGCGCTGTTCGCCAGCCTCGACGAGATCTGCAAGCCGGGCGTGCTGCTCGCCACGACCACCTCCTCGCTGCCGGTGATCGACGTCGCGATGGCCACCCACCGGCCGGCCGACGTGGTGGGGCTGCACTTCTTCAACCCGGCGCCGGTCATGCCGCTGGTGGAGATCGTGCGGACCATCCGCACCTCCGAGGAGACCGCCGCCACCGCCCGCGCGGTCTGCGCGGTGCTGGGCAAGACCGGCGTGGTCTGCGCCGACCGGTCCGGCTTCGTCGTCAACGCGCTGCTCTTCCCGTACCTGAACGACGCGGTGCGGATGCTGGAGGCCAGCTACTCCACCGCCGACGACATCGACCACGCGATGAAGCTCGGCTGCGGCTACCCGATGGGCCCGTTCGAGCTGCTCGACGTGGTCGGCCTCGACGTCTCGCTGGCCATCCAGCGCGAGCTGTACCTGGAGCTGCGCGAGCCCGGCTTCGCCCCGGCGCCGCTGCTGGAGCACCTGGTCACCGCCGGCTACCTGGGCCGCAAGAGCGGTCGCGGTTTCCGCGACCACACAAATCGCTGATCCGGGTCAACACCGGGCGTCGGTGACGGCGTCTTGAGGGTGTGACCTTCGAGGAGTACGTCGGCAGCCGTGGCCCGGCCCTGTTGCGCCTGGCCCGGCTACTGACCGGCGACGAGCACCGCGCCGAGGACCTGACCCAGGACGTCCTGGCTCGCGCGTACGTGCACTGGCGGAAGATCGCCGGCGCCGACCGGCCCGACGTGTACGTGCGCCGGATGCTGGTCAACGCCAACAACTCGTGGTGGCGCCGGCGGTCCAGCCGGGAGCTGGCCGTGGACACCTTCGCCGAGCAGGCCCAGCGGGGCGACCTCGGCGGGGAGGCGGCCGACCGGGACGAGATGTGGCGGCTGATCCGGGCGCTGCCCGACCGTCAGCGCGCCGTGCTGGTGCTGCGCTACTACGAGGACCTGGACGACGCCACCATCGCCCAGATCCTCGACTGCTCGCCGGTCACCGTCCGTAGCCACGCAATGCGGGCGCTCGCCCACCTCCGGGTGCGCTGCGGCGCCCCGACGACCAACGGGAGCCGGTCGTGACCGATCTGGACCAGCGAATCGCCTCGGCGCTGCGGGAGCGCGCCGAGGGCGAGATTGATACCCACCGGCTGCTGCGGGCCGCGCAGGCCCGGGGCCGCCGCCGCAAACTGCGCCGTCGGGCCGCCACCGGCACCGCCCTGGCCCTGGTCGGGGTCCTTGGCTTCGTCGGGGCGACCGGGACGGACGTCGCCGGGCTTTCCGGCCGGCTGCCGTGGGCCGCCGCCACACCGGCCGCCGCCACACCGGCCGTCGCCGCGCCCGTGCCGCCCCGGGCTGACGGGGTGTCGGGTGCCGCCCAGCGGCCCGACCTGGTCGGCACCGACCCGCAGGTGCTGCACCTGGGCGTGGACACCAGCCAGGCTCGTTACCTGGGCTGGGCCGTCTACCGCTCGAACCAGCTCGAGTCGATCCGGTTCAACATCGGCGGCGGACAGCCGGTCCTGGTCGAGGTGAGCCGCTCCGCGCAGATGATCAACGAACTCCTGATCGATGGTGTCCCCCTACAGGAGGCCGTGGTCCGGCTCACCTTCGACGGCGCCGTCCGGCAGTTCGGCCGTACGGGCCACGGTCTGGTCACGGCCTGGCAGCCCGCCCCCGGCCTGTACGCCCGGGCGAGCATGCTCGTCGGCGACCGGAGCGTGCTGGTCAAGGCCGTGGATGCCATCCGCTGGGATGAGGCACGCCGGTGCGTGGCGCCATTGCGGCTGAGCACATTGCCGGAGGGCGCGGCGGTGAGCGCCTGCTCCGTTGACGTCGCCGCCTTCCCCGGGGGTCTCAGGGCCGAGCTCACCCTCTACCGGGAGCCGTCGGCGACCATGTGGGTGAAGCTGCTGTACGGGGTGCAGATTGGGGAGAGCACTACCGAGAGCAACCGTGTGGTGGGTGGCCGACCCGGCTACCTCTACCCGGATGGCACGAAACTGGAGCTGCTCGGGTTCCCGAAGGCACACCTGACCGCCGATTTCGGCTGGCCCGAGAAGGGCTTCACCGAGGCGGACGCGACGACGGTGTTGGCCGGGGTGCAGGTGGCGAAGGACCTGGGCGATCCGGAGACCTGGGACTGAGCGGGGGTCCGCCGGTCGGACCGCCCGACCCGGGCCGGTCCGGCCGGCGGACCGTACGCTTGGTGACTGTGAGCCCCCGCCGCAACCGTCCCCGCCGGGACGAGCACGCCCACCTGGACGCCGACCAGGCCCGCCACGGCGTGCCCACCGTGCAGCAGTGGCGCGACGGCGACTGGCAGGTGCGCGGGATCAGCGGCGGGGCGTCGGCCAAGACGTACCGCTGCCCCGGCTGCGACCAGGAGATCCGCCCGGGGGTGCCGCACCTGGTGGCCTGGCCGGCGGACGACCGGGGCGACCTGACCGATCGCCGGCACTGGCACAGCGGCTGCTGGCGGGCGCGGGACCGGCGCGGTCCGGCGGTGCAGCGCGGCCGGGGCGCCCCCCGGTACGGCTGAGCGATCTGGATCACCCCGTTTCCGCCCCGCTGGGCGACGGCGGCGGCGGCGCGGGAGACTGGGACGGTGAGCACACCGATCCGTGCGTCGTCGATCCTGCCCGGGCACCGCGAGGACATCGAGCTGCACACCGCCGACGGTCTGTGCCTCGTCGGCGAGCTGGCCCGACCGGTCGACCGGGAGCCGGTCGGCACCCTCGTCTGCCTGCACCCGCTGCCCACCCATGGCGGGATGATGGACAGCCACGTGTTCCGCAAGGCGGCCTGGCGGCTGCCGGCGCTGGCCGACCTGGCCGTGCTCCGGTTCAACACCCGGGGGACCAGCAGCCTGCGCGGCACCAGTGAGGGCTCGTTCGACAACGCGGTCGGCGAGCGCTTCGACGTCGCCGCCGCCATCGAGTACGCCGAGTTCGCCGAGTTGCCGAACATCTGGCTGGTCGGCTGGTCGTTCGGCACCGACCTGACGCTGAGGTACGGCTGCGACCCGGCGGTGGCCGGGGCCATCCTGCTCTCCCCGCCGCTGCGCTTCTCCACCGCCGACGACCTCACCCACTGGGCCGGGACCGGCAAGCCGCTGACCGCCCTGGTGCCCGAGTTCGACGACTACCTGCGCCCCGACGAGGCCCGCGAGCGCTTCGCGGCGGTGCCGCAGGCCGAGGTGGTCGGGGTGCCCGGCGCGAAGCACCTGTGGGTCGGCGACGCCGAGACCGTGCTCGACGAGATCGTCCGCCGGGTCAACCCGGCCGCCCCGCTGCCCCTGCCACGCACCTGGGACGGCCCGATGGAGACCGGCGACGCCAGCGCGTACGCCGACCGGACGGTCGCCTCCTTCGCCGACACCCCGGTCCCCGGCCCGCGCGCGGACTGACCCGCGAGGGTGCCGCCGGGCCACCCGCCCGGCGTTCGGTGCCCCTTTGTCGGGCCGGCGGTGCCCGCGCACGCCCGCCAGCGGGCTTCAGCGGGCGTCAGCGGGTGTCCTGGCGGGGCAGGACCACCTCCCGCAGGATCAACTGGAGGGCGGCCACCAGCGGGATCGCGACCAGCGCGCCGACCACGCCCAACAGGGACACCCCGAACAGCGCGCCGAGCAGGGCGGCGACCTCGTTGACCTCGACCGACCGGCGCATGATCTTCGGGTAGATCAGGTAGTTCTCCACCTGCTGGTACACCACGAAGAACACGACGCAGGCGATCCCGACCGGCAGGCCGGTGGCGAAGCCGACCAGGCTCACCACCACCGCGCCCAGCGTCGCGCCGATCTGCGGGATCAGGTCGGTCACCGCGACCACCACCGCCAGCGCGAACGGGTACGGCAGCCCGACGATCAGCGCGAACACGAAGGTGGTCACGCCGGCCAGCACGGCGATGCTCAGCGCGCCGACCATGTACGAGCCCACCTTGGCGAGGATCTCGTCGCCAATGAGCTGTACCCGGCGGCGGCGCGAGCGGGGCACCAGCGAGTACCCGAGGTGGCGCAGCCGGTCGAACCAGGCGAGGAAGTAGATCGTCAGCACCAGTACGGTGAGCGCCCGGAAGAGCGTGCCGAAGATCAGTTGCGCGCCGCCGAGTACCCCGCCCAGGGCCCGCCCGATGGTGTCCGCGTTCGCCGCCGCCTGAACCTTCTTCATCACGTCGAACCGCACGACGAAGTCGTTCACGGCCTCGTTGCGGCGCAGCTCCTCCACGTAGCTGGGGAGCTGCTCGACGAACTGGCCGGACTGGGTGACCACGGGTGGCACCAGCGCCACCAGGCCGCCGACGATCAGCAGCAGCATGGTCAGCGCCACCGTCGCCACCGCCAGCCCGTTCGGCAGGCCCCACGAGCGCAGCCGGACCACCGCCGGGTTCAGCCCCACGGCCAGGAAGAGCGCGATGACCACCAGCACGAGGATGCCGGCCGCGTTGCGGATGCCGAGGAAGACGGCGTACGCCAGCAGCACGCCGAGTGCCCCGGTGAAGCCGACCAGGAAGCTGTTGCGGCGCAACGGCCGCCCCGGCGGCCCGAACCGGCCGGAGCCGGTGGCGATCGCGCCGGGCGCGTCGAAGTCACTCGCGTCGGCGCCCGTCGGTGCCCGTCCGGTCGTCGGGGCGTCGCCCGCCGTCGCCCGTCCGCCCCGCCCGTCGGCCGGGGCCCCGCGTGCTGGGCCGTCGTCGGCCGGGCCGACGGCGGTCCCGTCGTCCGGTGGGTTGCCGCCTGCCGGCACGTCCTGCGTCACCGGACCCTCCTCCGCGCTCCGGGTGCCCGACCGGAGACCCTCTCCCAGGCCCGCGGGCGTGGTCGGTCGCGCGGGCTCCTGCCCGGGAGGGTAGTGCGCGGTGCTCCCCGGGGCCGCCCCGGTCGCCCCGGGGTCGGCCGGTCCGGTCGTCCGGGGAGCCCCGCCGGCTCACTCGGACTCGACGGTCACCTTGCTCGGCTTGGCGCTGCGCTCGTCGGTGGTCGGCTTGGTCGGCCGCTTGCCGTTCTCGCCGGTGCTGGTGATCTTCGTGGGGGTGGCCTTCCGGCCGCCCTCGCCAGGCACCGCGGCCACCGTCGGCTCGCCGTCGACCCCCGCGTTGGCCGTACCGCCGTCCACGGTGGTGACCGGCTCGGCCACCGGCCGGGCCTTGGCCGGCCCGGCACCGTCGGCCGGGGCGACCTTCGCCGCACCCGCGTCGGCGGTCGCCTTGACGGGCTCGCCCTTGGCGGGCACGGGGTCGGGCGTGGCCGTGGCGGCGCCGTCGGCGGCCTTCGCCGGGGCGATGCCGTTGCGGGCCGCCGACGCCGCGCCGTCGCCGGTCCCGGCCGGTCCGGCTCCGTCCAGGCTCGGCGCGACCAGGGCCGGGCCGGTGCCGTCGCCGGACAGCCGCGCGCCGGCCAACCGCTGGCGCAGGTCGAGCATCTCCCGCTGGAGCTCGTCGGACTCCTGCCGGGACTGCCAGGTCTCCTGCCGCAGGTCGGCGAGCTGCTGCTGGGCCTGGGCGATCTCCAGCATCACCTGGGCCAACTGCTGGCGGCCGGCGGCCACCTCCTGCTGGGTGGCCGCCAGGTGTTGCTGGGTGGTGGCCAGGTGTTGCTGGGTGGTGGCCGCGTACTCCTCGAACTGGCGGCGGGAGGCGGCCACGTGCTCGTCGGCCTTGCGCCGCTTGTCGGTCGCGTCGGCCTCGGCCCGGCCCAGCAGGGTGGCGGCCTCCTCCTCGGCCTGCCGGCGCATCGTCAGGGCGTCCTGCTCGGCGGCGCGCCGGACCTCGGCGGCGCCGTCCTCGATCTCCGCGCGCCGGGCGGCGTACTGCTGCTCCAGCTCGCCCTGCCGGGTGGCGTGCTGCTTGTCCAACTCGTCGCGGCGCTCGGCGTACTCCCGCTCGACGGTCGCCTTGCGCCCGGCCAGCTCGCGGTCGGCTGCCTCCCGCCGGTCGTTGACCTCCTTCTCCACCCCGGCCCGCCAGGCGCCCAGCTCCTGCTGGGTCTGGGCGCGCGACTGCTGCACGTACGCCTCGGTCTCCGTGCGCATCCGCTGCACGTACGCCTCGGTCTCCGCGCGCTGGCGCTTGGTGGCCTCGTTGGCCTGGGTGGTGAGCCGCTCGGTCTCCTGCCGGGCCCGGTCGCGGGTGCCCTTCGCCGCCTCCTCGGCGTCGTCGGTGATCCGCTTGGCCTCCTGCAACGCCTTCGCGTGGGTGGCCCGGCCGGCCTCGGTGGCGGAATCGGTGAGCCGCTTGGCCTCCTGCTGGGCCTTGGCGTGCACCTCCTTGGCCGCCTCGCGGAGCTGGGTGGCCTCCTGCTGGGCCTTGGTCAGGGCCTCCTTGGCCGCCTCGCGGAGCTTGGTCGCCTCCTGCTGGGCCCGGGTGTGGATCTCCTTGGCGGTGTCCCGGAGCTGGGTGGCCTCCTGCTGGGCCTTCGCCAGGGCCTCCTGGGCGGCCCTGCCGAGCCGGGTGGACTCCTCCTGGGCGGCCCTGAGCGTGGCGTCCGCCTCGGCGCGGCGGGCGGCGCTGTGCCGCTCCTCCTCGGCCCGCCGGGCGGCGAGGGCGATCTCGAAGTCCTTGAGCGCCTGGGCGGCCTGCTCCTTGGCCTCGGAGACGATGTGCTCGGCGGCGGCCCGCCGGGCCTCGATCTCCTCGTTCGCGGCGGCCAGGATGTCGTCGGCCTGCTCCTCGGCGAGGGCGAGGATCTGCTCGACCCGGGGGCCGAGGTGCCGGAACGAGGCCCGGTCCACCACCCCCACCTGCTTGCGCACCTGGGCGAGGTCGCGTTGCAGCACCTCGACCTGCCCGGCCAGCTTGTGGATCTGTGTGTACGCCTGTTCCCGCTCGGCCGCCAGTGTCGCGATCTCGTGCTCCGCACGAGCGACGTACCGGTCCACCTGTCGTTTTTCGTACCCCCGCAGGGCGGACTCGAAGCTGGGCTCCGTGGTCACATCCCCGCCGAGCGCAAACAGTTCCTCGCCGTGCGACATGCTCCCATCCTCACACGCATCACGCCCGGCTGGGGCGATACGGACGGCCCGGATGGGAGCTACTTCACTGCCGCCACCGGCAGCGGTGTCAAGGGGCGGGAAACGGATACGGCGCGGGGTTGAACCGGTCACCCGGTGTCACCCCGCGCCGTGTCATGCCCCGGCCGTACGGTCGGTCAGCCGGCGGGCTCCGCCGTCGCCCGCTCGTCCTTGGTGTCCGCCTTGGCGGCCTCCGGCTTGGCCTGCGCCGGCGCCGACGGAACGCCCGGCACGATGCCGGCGAGGCCGGAGAGCATCTGGCCGAGCTGCGAGGTGACGGCGTCCTTCTGGCGGGTGAGGTCCTCGACCTCGCGGCGGGCGGCCTGGGTGGTCAGGTCGGCCTCGGTGCGGGCCTCGGTGAGCAGCCGCTTCGCCTCCGCCTTGGCCTCGTTGAGGGTCTTCTCCGAGAGCGACTTGGCCTTCTCGACCGTCTCGTTGGCGGTGCGCTCGGACTCGACCCGGCGGGCCTCGGCGCGCTGCTCGATCTCCTTGGCGCGCTCCTGGGCGGCCCGGGCCCGCTGCTCGGCCTCGCCGACCAGCTTCTGGGTCTGCGCGACCTGGGCGGCGTGCCGCTCGGACTCCTCGCGCTCGGACTTCTCGCGCCGCTCGGCGAGCTGGAGTTCCAGGGCCTGCAGGTCCTTGTCGCGCTTGTCGCGGGCGTCGGTGAGCAGCTTGGTCGCCTCGGCGCGCTTCTCCTCGGCCTCCCGCGCGGCCTTCGCCCGCTGCTGGGTGATCTCCCGCTCGGCGGTGGCGCGCAGCGTGGCGACCTCCCGCTCGACGGTCGACTTCAGCTCGGCCACCTCGTGCGCGGTGACGGTGCGCAGCTGCTTGGTCTCCCGCTCGGCGTCGGCGCGCAGGGTGTCCGCCTCCCGGCGGGCCTGCACGCGGACCTCGGCGGCCTCCCGCTCGGCGGCGGTGCGGACGCTGCCGGCCTCGCGCTCGGCGGTGGCCTTCATCGCGGCGGCCTCGGCGCGGGCCTTGTCGGTGATCTCGCGGGCCTCCAGGCGGGCAGCGGAGAGGATCCCCTCGGACTCGCGCTTGGCCTCGTTGCGGTGGTCGTTGGCCTGCTCCTCGGCCAGCCGCAGGATCTGCTCGACGCGGGTGCCCAGGCCGGAGAGGGTCGGCCGGCTGTTCTCCTCGAGCTGCTTGTTGGTCTCGGTGAGCTTCTGCTCCAGCGCGCTCTGGCGCTGCTCGGCCTGGCGGAGCCGACGCTGGGCGTCGTTCATCCGCTGCTCTGCCTCGGCGCGGGCCTGCTCGGACTGGGTCAGCGCGGCGGTGAGTCGACCGATGAAGTCATCGACCTGCCCGACGTTGTATCCGCGCAGGCCAACGGTGAAATCTGGCTGCGAGTTCGCGTTATCGAAGAACGCAAGAGGGGAGGACTGCTGCTGGGGCATTGGGACATACTCGCAGACGCCCCGGGGTGCTTCGCAAGAGCGGTGCGGGGCTTTCGTGTCCTCTTTACATGGTCAACTTGCCGCCGTCACCCGGCCCGCGCGGACTGGCGATCTTGGCAGCTCCCGGCCGGGTCGGGCGGCCGGTCGGACGGGCGGGAAAAGGGGTCGCGGGAGCGCCCCGCGGGCCTTTGTCGACTCGGGGCGCTATGACGCGAAAGGGGGGTCGACGACCCCTGGCGAAAGGCAATGCGCGATCACCGCAATGGCCGCCCGGGCGTCCCCGGACGGCCCGGGGGCCGGCCGGACGGTTCAGCGACCGCGGAACCGGTTGATCGCGACCTCGTGCCGGGAGCGCAACTCCGGGTCCCGCACGCCGAGGCCGTCGGTCGGGGCGAGGCAACGCACCCCCACCTTGCCCTGGTGCTGGTTGCGGTGCACCTCGTACGCGGCCTGGCCGGTCTGCTCCAGCGGGTACGTCCGGGACACCGTCGGATGGATCTGGCCGAGCGTCACGAGCCGGTTGGCCTGCCATGCCTCGTGGTAGTTGGCGAAGTGGCTGCCGACTATCCGCTTCAGGTTCATCCACAGGTAGCGGTTGTCGAACTGGTGCTGGTAGCCGCTGGTCGAGGCGCAGGTGACGATGGTGCCGCCGCGCCTGGCCACGTAGACGCTCGCGCCGAAGGTCTCCCGGCCCGGGTGCTCGAAGACGATGTCCGGGTCCTCGCCGCCGGTCAGCTCCCGGATCCGTTCGCCGAAGCGCCGCCACTCGTCCGGGTTCTGGGTGTGCTCGTCGGACCAGAACCGGAACCCCTCGGCGGCCCGGTCGATCACCAGTCCGGCGCCCATCCGCCGGCACAGCTCGGCCTTGTCCGGGGAGGACACCACACAGACCGGGATCGCGCCGCCGTTGAGCGCGAGCTGGGTGGCGTACCCGCCGAGGCCGCCGGAGGCGCCCCAGATCAGCACGACGTCGCCCTGCTTCATGTTCGCGCCGTGGTGCGAGACGAGCTGCCGGTACGCGGTCGAGTTGACCAGCCCGGGGCTGGCCGCCTCCTCCCAGGTCAGGTGGCGGGGCTTGGGCATGAGCTGGTTGGCCTTGACCACGGCCAGCTCGGCCAGGCCGCCGAAGTTGGTCTCGAAGCCCCAGATCCGCTGCTGCGGGTCGAGCATGGTGTCGTCGTGGCCGGCGGCGTCCTCCAGCTCCACCGACAGGCAGTGCGCCACCACCTCGTCGCCGACCGACCACTTCGTCACCCCGGGACCGGTGCGCAGCACCACGCCCGCCGCGTCCGACCCCACCACGTGGTACGGCAGGTCGTGCCCGGCGGTCAGCGCGGAGATCCGGCCGTACCGCTGGAGGAACCGGAAGGTGGGGACCGGCTCGAAGATGCTGGTCCAGACGGTGTTGTAGTTGATCGCGCTGGCCATCACCGCGACCAGCGCCTCGCCGGGGGCCAGCTCGGGGGTCGGCACCTCCTGGACGTGCAGGGACGCGCGCGGGTCCTTGTCCCGGGTGGATAGTCCCTCGAACATCCGGGTCTCGTCGGCGCGCACCACCACGCCCCGGTAGCTCTTCGGCACGGGCAGGCCGGCGAGGCCGGCGAGTTGCCGCCCGGACTCGTCGGAGCCCTCCGCCGCCATGATCGCTTCGAGGATGTCCTGCATGGTGACCTCCCGTTCGGTCCGCACCTGCGTCGGGCCCGGCGGATCCACATGGTGGCCGTCGGTCCGGCCCGGTGCTGCCATGGTCGGCGTCGGTGCGCGCCGACCACCATGTCGGCATCCGACACATCCGGCACCGGCCGCACTCCTGTTGGGGCAGGACGCTACTGAACGGTAGTTAGGGTGGGAAGGGCTCTGTGAAAAACTGCATCGGCCGATGCGTGGAGCTGCCCGGACGGCTGCTCAACCGCGCATCGGCGCGCTCGGCGCGCGTGGTGCGGGCCCGGCGCCGCGGGGATTGGGCGGGGTGTGGACAGGGGTCCCCTGCCGAGCCGGCGACCGCAATCAGGGGACCCCTGCTCTCAGTGCTCGGCGGGCTCGACCAGCTCGACGAGGACGCCGCCGGCGTCCTTGGGGTGGACGAAGTTGATCCGGGAGTTCGCGGTGCCCCGGCGGGGGGCCTCGTAGAGCAGCCGCATCCCCCGCGCCCGCAGCGCCGCGCAGGCCGCGTCGACGTCGGCCACGGTGTACGCCACCTGCTGGATCCCCGGGCCCTTGCGGTCCAGGAACCTGGCGATGGTCGACTCCGGCGTCAGCGGGGCGAGCAGTTGCACGTAGCCGCCCTCGGCGCTCGGGCCGACGGCCAGCATCGCCTCGCGGACGCCCTGTTCGGTGTTGGTCTCGGTGTGTACGCAGCGCATCCCGAAGGTTCGCTGGTAGAAGTCGATCGCGGCGTCCAGGTCGGCGACGGCGATCCCGACGTGGTCGATGCGGCGCAGGCCGATGTCTGTGACGAAGTCGGCAGCGGGCTCGGCGGGGGAGTTCTCAGCCATGGCGCTAGTCTGACCGAACACCGGTGTAACCAAACAATCGTTAAGGTGTACGGCTCGGCATCCCCCTCGGAGGCAGGCAATGGCTTCGGTGATCGTCAGCGGCGCGCGGACCCCGATGGGCCGCCTGCTCGGCAACCTCAAGGATCTCCCGGCGACGAAGCTCGGTGGCGTCGCGATCAAGGCCGCGTTGGAGCGCGCCGGGGTGGCCCCCGAGCAGGTGCAGTACGTGATCATGGGCCAGGTGCTCCAGGCCGGCGCGGGCCAGATCCCGGCCCGGCAGGCCGCCGTCGAGGCGGGCGTCCCGATGTCGGTGCCGGCGCTGACCATCAACAAGGTCTGCCTCTCCGGCCTGGACGCGATCGCCCTGGCCGACCAGCTCATCCGGGCCGGCGAGTTCGACATCGTGGTGGCCGGCGGCATGGAGTCGATGACCAACGCCCCGCACCTGCTGCTCGGCCAGCGCGCCGGCTACAAGTACGGCGACGTCACGATCAAGGACCACATGGCGCTCGACGGGCTCACCGACGCCTGGGACTGCTGCTCGATGGGCGAGTCCACCGAGCGGCACGGCGCGAAGCACGGCATCACCCGCGAGGAGCAGGACGCGTTCGCCGCGGCCAGCCACCAGCGGTCCGCCGCCGCGCAGAAGAACGGCCACTTCGCCGACGAGATCACCCCGGTGATCATCCCGCAGCGCAAGGGCGACCCGGTGGTGATCAGCGAGGACGAGGGGATCCGGCCGGACACCACCGCCGAGTCGCTGGCCAAGCTGCGTCCCGCGTTCGCCAAGGACGGCACGATCACCGCCGGCAGCTCCTCGCCGATCTCCGACGGCGCCGCCGCCGTGGTGGTGATGAGCAAGGCCAAGGCCAAGGAGCTCGGGCTGACCTGGCTGGCCGAGATCGGCGCGCACGGCAACGTGGCCGGCCCCGACAACTCGCTGCACTCGCAGCCCTCCAACGCGATCAACCACGCGCTGAAGAAGGGCGGCCTGGGCATCGAGGATCTCGACCTCGTCGAGATCAACGAGGCGTTCGCCGCCGTCGGCGTCCAGTCCACCCGTGACCTGGGGATCAGCCCGGACAAGGTGAACGTCAACGGCGGCGCCATCGCGCTCGGCCACCCGATCGGCATGTCCGGCGCCCGGCTGGTGCTCACCCTCGCGCTTGAGCTGAAGCGGCGTGGCGGCGGCACCGGCGCGGCGGCGCTGTGCGGCGGCGGCGGCCAGGGCGACGCGCTGATCATCCACGTCCCCAGCCCCAGCGAGGCAGTGTGAGTGTGAGGAGTGAGCGGGGTGTGCGAGCCCCGCAGTCGCGAACGAAGGCGGCAGTGTGAGCGCGAGGAGTGAGCGGGGTGTGCGAGCCCCGCAGTCGCGAACGAAGGCGGCAGTGTGAGCGCGAGGAGTGAGCGGGGTGTGCGAGCCCCGCAGTCGCGAACGAAGGCGGCAGTGTGAGCGCGAGGAGTGAGCGGGGTGTGCGAGCCCCGCAGTCGCGAACGAAGGCGGCAGTGTGAGCGCGAGGAGTGAGCGGGGTGTGCGAGCCCCGCAGTCGCGAACGAAGGCGGCACGGTGAGCGATGCGGTCGAGCAGCTCCCGGCCGCCGGCGTGCCGTCGGTGCGCCGCAGCCGGGACGTGCCGATGCTGGTGGAGCGGGCCCGCGCCGGTGACCCCCGGGCGGTGGCCCGGCTGATCACCCTGGTGGAGTCCGGCGACGAGGTGCTGCCGCAGGTGGCGGCGGCCCTCGCCCCGTACGCCGGCCAGGCCCAGGTGGTCGGGCTGACCGGGTCGCCCGGGGTGGGCAAGTCGACCACCACCAACGAGCTGGTCCGGGCGCTGCGGGCGCGCGGCCACCGGGTCGGGGTGCTGGCCATCGACCCGTCCAGCCCGTTCACCGGCGGGGCGATCCTCGGCGACCGGGTGCGGATGCAGGACCATGCCACCGACCCGGGCGTCTACATCCGGTCGATGTCCAGCCGGGGCCACCTCGGCGGGCTCTCGGCGGCCACCCCGCAGGCGGTCCGGGTGCTGGAGGGCGCCGGCTGCGACGTGGTGCTGGTGGAGACCGTCGGCGTCGGGCAGGCCGAGGTGGAGGTCGCCTCGCTGGCCGACACCACGCTGGTGCTGCTCGCTCCGGGCATGGGCGACGCCATCCAGGCGGTCAAGGCCGGCATCCTGGAGATCGCCGACGTCTTCGTGGTCAACAAGGCCGACCGGGACGGCGCCGACGCCACCGTCCGCGACATCCAGGGCATGATCGCCCTGGGCGAGCGGGGGCCCGGCGAGTGGCGACCGCAGGTGGTCCGGGCGATCGCCGTGCGCGGCGAGGGGATCGACGACGTCGCCGCCGCGATCGACAAGCACCGCGACTGGCTGGAGCGCCACGACGAGCTGCGCCGCCGCCGGGAGGCGCGGGCCGCCGCCGAGATCGAGGCGATCGCGCTGGGCGTGCTGCGCGCCCGGATCGGCTCGCTGCGCGACGGTACGGAGCTGTCGACGCTCGCCGCGAAGGTGGCGCAGGGGGCGCTCGACCCGTACGCCGCGGCCGACGAGTTGCTGGCCCAGCTCGGCTCCTGAGCCGTCCACTGCGGACCCCGCCGAACGAGTACGCTCGCACCGCCCCACGGCACCGTGGGGCGGTGCGCGCGTACTGGGGGAGAAGCATGGGCGACGAGGCGACGCAGGAACTGTCGGTGACCCCGGACGCGGTGGCGGGCGGGACCACCCAGGTCTCCGACGAGGTGGTGGAGAAGATCGCGGTGGCCGCCGCCCGGTCGGTCCCCGGGGTGGCGGAGCTGGGCGGCGACGTGGCCCGGTTCTTCAACTCCGTCCTCGACCGGGTCGGGCTGGACCAGGTGGGCGACGCCCGGCGCGGCTGCTCGGCGCACGTCACGAACGGCGCGGCGGTGGTCAACCTGGTCATCGTGATCGACGCCGGCCGGCCGGTGCCCCAGGTGACCGAAGGGGTGCGGGCGGCGGTCACCCAGGCCGTCGAGGCGTACGGGCTGCGGGTTGACGAGATCAACATCCGGGTCGACGACGTGGCCCTGGGCGAGCCGGCCGCGCCCCCGGCCTGAGTCGGGTTACCGGTCGGTACGAGCTTCCTTAGCGATCGTTCAGTGGGGGTTCTACACTCGGTGTCCGGACGAGGACCCGAGGAGGAGCCCCGCGCATGAACGCCGACGAGATCGCTGCCGGACGGGCGCGCTGGCAGGCCCGCTACGACGCCGCGCGCAAGCGGGACGCCGACTTCACCACGCTGTCCGGGATGCCCGTCGACCCGGTCTACGGCCCACCCGAGGGGGTCGCGTACCCGGGCTTCGAGCGGATCGGCTGGCCGGGCGAGTTCCCGTACACCCGGGGGCTGCACCCGACCGGCTACCGGGGGCGGGCCTGGACGATCCGGCAGTTCGCCGGCTTCGGCAACGCCCGGCAGACCAACGAGCGCTACAAGATGATCCTCGGCGCGGGCGGCGGCGGCCTCTCCGTCGCGTTCGACATGCCGACGCTGATGGGCCGCGACTCCGACGACCCGCAGGCGCTCGGCGAGGTCGGGCACTGCGGGGTGGCGGTCGACTCGGCCGCCGACATGGAGGTGCTCTTCGACGGCATCGACCTGGCCGGCGTCACCACCTCGTTGACCATCTCCGGCCCGGCGGTGCCGGTGTTCTGCATGTACCTGGTCGCCGCCGAGCGGCAGGGCGCCGACCTGTCCACCCTCGACGGCACGCTCCAGACGGACATCTTCAAGGAGTACATCGCGCAGAAGGAGTGGCTGTTCGACCCGGAGCCGCACCTGCGCCTGATCGGCGACCTGATGGAGTACTGCGCCCGCGAGATCCCCCGGTACAAACCGCTGTCGGTCTCCGGGTACCACATCCGCGAGGCCGGCTCGACCGCCGCTCAGGAGCTGGCGTACACCCTCGCCGACGGGTTCGGCTACGTCGAGCTGGGGCTGTCGCGCGGGCTGGACGTGAACGTCTTCGCCCCCGGCCTGAGCTTCTTCTTCGACTCGCACGTGGACTTCTTCGAGGAGATCGCCAAGTTCCGCGCCGCCCGCCGGATCTGGGCCCGCTGGCTGCGCGAGGTGTACGGGGCGACCAGCGAGAAGGCGCTGTGGCTGCGGTTCCACACCCAGACCGCCGGGGTGTCGCTGACCGCCCAGCAGCCGGTCAACAACGTCGTCCGCACCGCCGTGGAGGCGCTCGCCGCGGTGCTCGGCGGGACGAACTCGCTGCACACCAACGCCCTCGACGAGACCCTGGCCCTGCCCACCGACGAGTCTGCCGAGATCGCCCTGCGTACCCAGCAGGTGCTGATGGAGGAGACCGGGGTGACCAACGTGGCCGACCCGCTCGGCGGCTCCTGGTACGTCGAGGCGCTGACCGACCGGATCGAGGCCGAGGCGGAGGAGATCTTCGCCCGGATCCGGCAGCTCGGTGGCGAGGGGCCGCACCAGATCGGCCCGATGACCTCCGGCATCCTGCGCGGCATCGAGGACGGCTGGTTCACCGGCCACATCGCCGAGTCGGCCTTCGTCTACCAGCAGGCGCTGGAGAAGGGCGACAAGAGGATCGTCGGGGTCAACTGCCACACCGGCACGATCGCCAAGGACCTGGAGATCCTGCGCATCTCGCACGAGGTGGAGCTGGAGCAGCGCCGGGTGCTGGCCGAGCGCAAGACCGCGAGGGACGACGCGGCGGTCGCCGCGGCGGTGACCCGGATGGTCGAGGTGAGCCGTACCGGGGAGAACATGATCCCGGCGATGCTCGACGCCGTCCGCGCCGAGGCCACCCTCGGCGAGATCTGCGACGCGCTGCGCGCCGAATGGGGCATCTACCGCGAACCAGCCCGCTTCTGACCGGGCGTCGCCGCACCCTGGCCGGGTGCGGCGACACCACCGGTGACCAGCCGCGAGAGTCACAGTTGTCGCCGTCGCGGTTGATCTGAGTTGGGCGGCGGTCGTGCGAGACTAGGTAACCATGAGCGACCCACGGATCACCTCGTCGATCTTCACCCGCGGCGCGGTCGACCTCAGCGCACTGCGCGGCACCGCACCGGCCCCCACCCGTTCCAGCACACCGGCCCAGGCCGGCCCGCCCCCCGGTCTGCCGGGCGGCGTCGCCACCGGCGGCGGGGCCGCCGTGATCGACGTGACCGAGGCCACCCTCCAGTCCGAGGTGCTCGAACGCTCCGTGGCCCTGCCCGTCGTGGTCTTCTTCGGCGCGGCCGGCTACCCGGAGAGCGACCAGTTCGCGCCGGTGCTGGAGCGGCTGGCGGCCGAGGATGGCGGCGCGTGGGTGCTGGCCCGGGTCGACGTCCAGGACAACCCGCGCATCGCCCAGATGTTCCAGGTCCAGGGGATCCCCACCGTCTACGCGGTCGTCGGCGGCCGGCCGGTCGACGCGTTCTCCGGGGTGGTCCCCGAGGCCCAGCTACGCCAGTGGATCGGCGCAGTGCTCAAGGCCGGCGGGGTCACCGTCGCCGAGCCGGAGGACCCGCGCCTCGACGAGGCCGACGACGCCCTCATGAGCGGCGACCTGGACGCCGCCGAGCAGGCGTACCGGAAGATCCTCGCCGAGTCGCCGGCGGACGCCGCGGCCGAGGCCGGGCTGGCCCAGGTCGGGCTGGCCCGCCGGGTCGCCGGTGCCGACCCGGGCGCGGCGCTCGCCGCCGCCCAGGCCGACCCCGACGACGTCGCGGCACAGCTCCTCGCCGCCGACGTCGAGGTGCTCAGCGGCATGGCGGAGCAGGCATACCAGCGCCTGGTCGGCCTGGTCCGGCGCACCGCGGGCGACGACCGGGAGAAGGTACGCCAGCACCTGGTGGGCCTGTTCACCGTCGCCGGGCCGGACGACCCCGCCGTCGCCTCCGCCCGCCGGGCCCTGGCCAGCGCCCTGTTCTGAGTTCCGCCGCACGCCAGCGCGGGCCGGCGTTCGCCGGCCCGCCCGACCCACGAGGACGGGAGCCCAAGATGCGCCGGATCGCCGTCCTCGACGCGCCGTCCAACCTCGGGCTGCGCCCGCCCACCCCCACCGCCGTCCCCGGCTGCGGCAAGGCCCCGGGGGCGCTGCGCGACCAGGGCCTGCTGGCCCGGCTGCGGGCCCGCGACGCCGGCTGCCTCACCCCGCCCCGGTACGACCCGGGCGACTGGCGCCCCGGCGACGGCGTCTGCCACGCCCCGGAGATCGCCGCGTACTCGGCCGCGCTGGCCGACCGGATCGGCTCGATCATCGACCGGGGGGAGTTCCCGCTGGTGCTCGGCGGGGACTGCTCGATCCTGCTCGGCTCGGCGCTGGCCATGCACCGGCTCGGCGAGGCGGTCGGCGGGCGGATCGGGCTCGTCTTCGTCGACGGCCACTCCGACTTCCGGCACCCCGGCAACGCCTCCTACGTCGGGGCCGCGGCGGGGGAGGACCTGGCCCTGGTCACCGGGCGGGGGCAGGCCGACCTGGCGGCGATCGAGGGGCGCAGGCCGTACTTCCGGGACATCGACGTGGTGGTCCTCGGCATCCGGGCGCAGGACGAGTACCGCCTCGACCTCCAGGCCGCCGGGATCACCACCCGGCCGGTGCCGGCGCTGCGCGCCGAGGGCGCGGCCCGCACCGCCCAGTGGGCGCACGAGGAACTGGCCGACTGCGCCGGTTACTGGGTGCACGTCGACGTGGACGTGCTCGACCCGGCGGTGATGCCGGCGGTCGACGCCCCGGACCCGGGCGGAATCGCCTTCGCCGAGCTGGAGATCCTGCTCGCCGGGCTGGTGGACACCCCGCACTGCCTCGGCGTCGAGCTGACCGTCTTCGACCCCGACTACGACGCCGACGGCGCGTACGCCGCCGAGATCGTCAACACGGTGGTGGCCGGGCTGGCCCCGGTCACCGCCCCGAGCGCGGTGCCGCCCCGGCTGCTGCCGGCGGCCCCCGGCCCGCGCCGCCCCTCGGCCAACCGTCCCCTCCGGTCCGCCGCCTTCCCCGGGTCGGCGGTCCTTTCCGCGTCCGGCGCCTTCCCCGGGTCGGCCGCCTTCCCGGCCGAGGCGCCGCACCGGGCCGAGGCGCCGTACCGGGCCGAGGCGCCGCACCGGGCCGAATTGCCGCACCGGGCCGAGTCGCCGTACCGGGCCGAGGTGTCACACCGGGCCGAGGCGCCGTACCCGGTCGCATCCGGTGTGGCCGCCGGGTCGGTCGCCCCCGCAGGCCCCGCCGATCCGGGCACCCTTGCCGGACCGGCCGACCCCGTCGCCGGAGTGGCCGACCCCGTCGCCGGGCCGGACGAAGCGGACGGACCGACCGACCCCGTCGATCCCGTCGCCGAACCGGACGAACCGGACGGGGCGGGGGATCCCGTCGGCTCTACCGATGGCGGCGCGGGGCCGGTGCTGGAGCCCGTCGGGCCGCCGGCCTCGGTCGGGCCGGGCCTGCTGCGCCGTGTGCCGGCGCTGGCGCCGGGCGACAGCCTCCCCGGGACGGAGGACGACGCGCAGTCCACCGCCGGGATCGCCTGACGCGCTCCCGGTCCACCGCCATTCGTCCGTCGCGGTCGACGCCGCGATCCGGCACCCCATCCACCTTGATCGTCACCAGGTCACTGACAACGGGGGCCCAAGCGCGCCGGATGCCCCGTTGTCAGTGACCTGGAGTTGATCAAGGAGTGGGCGCGCGGCTGGTGGGCGTCGTCGGTGCAGTGCCGGTGGGCGGTCAGGAGGCGGCGAGGGCGCGCAGGAAGCGCTCGCTGACCGGCACCGCGCTGGCCGCGCTGGACCCGCCCTGCTCCACGAAGACCGCGAACGCCACGTCGCCCTGCCAGCCGACGAACCAGGAGTGGGTGTGCGCGGGGTTGTCGTCGTACTCGGCCGTGCCGGTCTTGCCGTGCACCGGGCCGCCGGGGACGTCCTTGAGGGCGGTGGCCGTGCCGGCGGTGACCACCTCGCGCATCATGGTCCGCAGCGGCTGCACCGACTCCGGCTTCAGCTCCGGCCCGGCGGGCGCGGCCTTGGCCGGGGCCGGGTCTCCGACCAGCTTCGGCTGCTCCCAGCGGCCCCGGGCGACGGCGGCGGTGGCGGCGGCCATGGCCAGCGGGCTGACCACGGTGGTGCCCTGCCCGAACGAGGCGGCGGCCTGCTCGGCCGGCGTTCCGTTGGCGGAGACCTTGCCGGTGAACGCGTCCACGCCGAGGTCCCACTCGGCCTCCAGGCCGAGCGCCCGCCCGGCCTGGGCGAGGCCGTCCGCGCCCAGCTTCGGGGCGAGCGCGGCGAAAGCCGTGTTGCAGGACTTCGCGAAGTCGGTGCGGAACGGCACCGAGCCGAGGGCGAAGTTGTCGGAGTTCTTGAACGACCGGCCGTCCACGGTGAAGGTCTTCGGGCAGGCGACGGGGCCGTCGAGGGTGATCGCCCCCCGGTCCAGCAGGCCGAGGGCGCTGACCATCTTGAACGTCGAGCCGGGCGGCACCTGGGCGGTGAAGGCCAGGTTCTCCCCGGCCGCGCCCGGCCCGTTCGCGGCGGCCAGCACCGCGCCGTCGCTGATCCGTACGGCCACCAGGGCGGACCGGCGCTTCTCGGCGCGCAGCGCGGCGTCGGCGGCGTTCTGGGTGGCCACGTCGAGGGTGGTCCGCACCGCCTGGCCGGGCGTCGGCTCCTGGCGGAACAGCTCGGTGCCCGTCGGCACGACGGTGCCGTCCGGTCCCGGCCGCTCGCTGATCACGGTGAGCCCCGGCGCGCCGCGCAGCCGCTCGTCGTACCGGCCCTGGAGGCCGCCGTGGCCGACCAGGTCGCCCTTGCGGTACCGGTCCGGGTGGGCGGCCAGGTCGTCGGCCTGGGCCTGGTCCACCGAGCCGAGCAGCGCCCGGGCGAACTCGCGGGTGGGGGCGAGGTCGAGCTTCTCCGCCCGGAACTTGGTGCCGGGCAGGTCGTAGACGCGTGAGCGGATCTGCCGGTACGCCTCGTCGCGCAGCGTCACCACCTCGACGAACGCGTCCGGGGCGGCCTCGGCGAGGCGCTTGGAGAGGTCGGCGAGGTCGACCGGCGGGGTGATCGCCGGCCGGATCGCCCGGAACGCGGCGTCGAGCTGCCGGGTCACGGCCTTCACGTCGGTAACCTCGCTCGGTTGCAGCCCGACCCGGACCACCGCCCGGGGTGCCACGATCGGCTGGCCCGCGCCGTCGAGCACCCCGGCCCGGGGCGCGGCGACGCGGCGCACCGCGAGACGGTCGCCCGGGGTGAGCTGCTCGTGCACCACCCGCGGCTCCCAGATCACCTGCCACTGGTCGTCGCCGCCCCGGGTGAGCCGCACCTGCCGGTCGTACCCCCAGCGGGTCCCGCCCGGCAGCGTCCAGTCCACCCGGACGCCGGCGGTCGCGATGTTCGCGTCGACCTTCGGGTCCTCGGTGCGGCGCAGCGCCGGTGGGGTGGCCGCCAGCTCGCCGGACAGCTCCCGGATCTCCCGCGTCACGTCGGCGGCGGGCAGCTTCCTCCCGGCCGGGTCGACGAAGCCGACCGCCTGGAGGTCGCCCTTGCCCCAACCGGCCAGGAAGGCGTCCACGGCGCGTTCCGGGCCGTCCTCGGTCGAGCAGCCGGCCAGCGCGCCGGCGGCCAGCGCGGTGGCCGCGAGCGCCGCGACGAGCCGGCGGGAACGCGGGTGGCGGGGCCCACCGAGGGGATACGACAGACGCATGGAGCCGTCCTTTCGGATCTCGGGCTCCCGCCACGGTAGTACGGCCCCGTCCGACCCACTGTCCCGCCCGGCCCGCCACGTGCGCAAAGAGGGCTCGGCGAAGGTGTGATGAACATCCCGAGCCGGGGTACTCCCCAGCCGGCCGACCACGTATCTGCAACGGGTGAAAGGACAGAGTCCCGAACCGGAAGTCCGGCTGGTGGTCCGCCGACGGAGGCACGGACCGACAGGGCCTAGGCTGGGCGGCAGAGTGACCCACAACGCGGTGGGTCGAGGGGAGTGGCACCGATGGACCGGCGTCCGGCGATCAAACCGGGACCCGACCTCCGGCAGGATGACACCGGCCGGGACGACAACTTCGATTCGGCGACCGACGGGGACGGCTTCGGCCGGCTTGACACAGGAGTGACCGGGGTGACCGGTTCGAGCATCGACACCATCTATGATCTCGGGCTGCCCGCGGAGGCGCTGACCGACGACGTGGAGGACGCCGAGCTCGACGAGCCGGTGCCGAACGCGGAACGCCTGGTCGCCCAGGCGGTCGCGCTCGCCGGCGACGACCACGACGCGGCTACGCTGGTGGGCCGCTTCTGGCGGTTCGCCCCGGACGAGGAACTGATCGGGTTCACCGCCGAGGAGATGCTCGACGCAGCCCGGGCGCACTGGGACCTCGCCCGCCAACGGGTGCCGGGCGAGCTGAAACTACGGATCCACGAACCGGACGCCGACCAGCACCACACGGTGATCGAGATCGTCACCGACGACATGCCGTTCCTGGTCGACTCGGTGACCGCACTGCTCAACGCCCACCACCTCGACGTGCACCTGCTGGTGCACCCGCTGGTGGTGGTCCGCCGGGAGCCGCTGGGCCGGTTGACCGAGGTCTCGGCCGACGTGGAGCCCGACGACGCGGTCGCCGGGGACCTGGTCGAGAGCTGGATGCGGATCGAGATCGACCCGGTCCGCGACGCCGGCGAGCGGGAGAAGCTGCGCCGCGAGCTGCAACGGGTGCTGACCGACGTGCGCGAGGCGGTCGAGGACTGGCCCAAGATGCGCCAGCGCGCCCTGGCGCTGGCCGACGAGCTGGCCGCCGCCCGGACCGCCGACAACCGTCCGCCAGTGCCGGAGAAGGACATCACCGACTCGGTGGAGCTGCTGCGCTGGCTGGCCCACGACCACTTCACCTTCCTCGGTTACCGTGAGTACCGGCTGGTGGACGCCCCCGGCGGCGAGGGCTCGGCGCTGGAGGCGGTGCTCGGCACCGGCCTGGGCATCCTGCGCTCGGACTCCCCGGAGGCGCGGGCGCTGTCCTCGATGACGTCCGAGGCGCACGAGAAGGTGCTGGAGAAGCGCCTGCTGATCATCACTAAGGCGAACTCCCGGGCCACCGTGCACCGCTCGGCGTACCTGGACTACATCGGCTTCAAGATCTTCGACGAGGCCGGTCAGGTGGTCGGCGAGCGGCGCTTCCTGGGGCTGTTCTCCACGGCGGCGTACCGGACCAGCGTCCGGGAGCTGCCGGTGGTCCGCCGCAAGGTGGCCGAGGTGCTGGACCGCTCCGGCCTGAGCCGACGCAGCCACTCCGGCAAGGACCTGCTCCAGATCCTGGAGACGTATCCGCGCGACGAGCTGTTCCAGATCAAGACCGAGGACCTGTACCACGCGGTGATCGGCGTGTTGCGGATGGCCGGCCGCCGGCAGCTACGGGTCTTCCTGCGCCGGGACGCCTACGGGCGGTTCATCTCCTGCCTGATCTACCTGCCCCGGGACCGGTTCACCACGCAGAACCGGCTGCGCATGCAGGACATCCTGCTGCGCGAGCTGAACGGCGTCGGGGTGGACTACACCACCCGGGTCACCGAGTCGATGCTGGCCCGGGTGCACTTCATCGTCCGCACCGACCCGACCCGGCCGCCGGGCGACATCGACGCGGACCTGCTCGCCGAGGAACTGGCCGACGCCACCCGGCTGTGGGACGACGACTACCGGCTGGTGCTGGAGCGCAAGCTCGGCGACGAGCAGGCCAAACACCTGTTCAGCCGGTACGCCGACGCCTTCCCGGAGGGCTACAAGGACGGGCACACGCCGTACGAGGCGATGAAGGACCTGGCGAAGCTGGAGCTGCTGGAGGAACCCGGCCAGCTCGAGATGCACCTGTTCCGCAAGCAGCTCGCCCCGCGCGGCAACGGCGCCGGCCGGGGCGCGGACCTCGACGAGGCGATGGACGTCCGGTTCAAGGTCTACCGGTACGGCGAGCCGATGGTGCTCTCCGCGGTGCTGCCGGTGCTGCACTCCCTCGGCGTCCGGGTGGTCGACGAGCACCCGTACGAGGTGGACCGGGTCGACGGCCGGGTCTACCTGTACGACTTCGGCCTGCGGCTGCCCGAGGAGCACCAGGACCTGGCCGAGGTGCGCCCGCACGTGGAGAACGCCTTCGCGGCGGCGTGGCGGGGCGAGGCCGAGGTCGACGGCTTCAACGAGCTGGTGCTGCGCGGCGGGCTCACCTGGCGGCAGGTGGTGGTGCTGCGGGCGTACGCGAAGTACCTGCGGCAGACCGGGGCGGTCTTCTCCCAGGAGTACATGGAGCAGACCTTCATCGCGTACCCGCGGATCACCACGCTGCTGGTGGAACTCTTCGAGGCCCGCTTCGCGCCCGGGGAGTCGACCATCGAGCAGCGCCGCGAGCGCAGCGGCGAACTGGTGACGGCGATCGGCGCCGCGCTGGACGACGTGGCCAGCCTCGACCAGGACCGGATCCTGCGGTCGTACCTGACGCTGATCCAGGCCACCCTGCGCACCAGCTTCTACCAGAAGCCGATCGGCGGGCGGCCGAAGGCGTACGTGGCGTTCAAGCTGGACCCGCAGGCCATCCCGGACCTGCCGGCCCCGCGGCCGAAGTTCGAGATCTTCGTCTACTCGCCCCGGTTCGAGGGCGTGCACCTGCGGTACGGGCCGGTGGCCCGGGGCGGGCTGCGCTGGTCCGACCGGCGGGAGGACTTCCGGACCGAGGTGCTCGGCCTGGTCAAGGCGCAGATGGTGAAGAACGCCGTGATCGTGCCGGTGGGCGCCAAGGGCGGCTTCGTGCTCAAGCAGAAGCCGGGGGACCGGGACGAGGCGGTCGCCTGCTACCAGGAGTTCGTGGGCGCGATGCTCGACGTCACCGACAACATCGTCGCCGGCGAGATCGTGCCGCCCGAGGACGTGGTCCGCCACGACCCGGACGACCCGTACCTGGTGGTGGCGGCGGACAAGGGCACCGCGACGTTCTCCGACATCGCCAACGAGATCTCGGCGGCGCACAACTTCTGGCTCGGCGACGCGTTCGCCTCCGGCGGCTCGGCCGGGTACGACCACAAGAAGATGGGCATCACCGCCCGGGGCGCCTGGGAGTCGGTGAAGCGGCACTTCCGGGAGCTGGGGCACGACACCCAGACCCAGGACTTCACCGTGGTCGGCGTCGGCGACATGTCCGGCGACGTGTTCGGCAACGGGATGCTGCTGTCCGAGCACATCCGGCTGGTGGCCGCGTTCGACCACCGGAACATCATCCTCGACCCGGATCCGGACGCCGCCACCTCGTACGCCGAGCGCAAGCGGCTGTTCGGGCTGCCCCGGTCGTCCTGGGAGGACTACGACCGGTCGCTGATCTCCGAAGGGGGCGGGGTGTACCCGCGCGGGGCGAAGTCGGTGCCGGTGTCGCCGCAGGTCCGGGCGGTGCTCGGGCTGGACGACGACGTCAGCCAGCTCTCCCCGCAGGAGCTGATGAAGGCGATCCTCACCGCGCCGGTGGACCTGTTCTGGAACGGCGGCATCGGCACGTACATCAAGGCGTCCAGCCAGACCAACGTGGAGGTGGGCGACAAGTCCAACGACGCCATCCGGGTGGACGGCAAGGCGCTGCGCTGCCGGGTGGTCGGCGAGGGCGGCAACCTCGGCTGCACCCAGCTCGGGCGGATCGAGTACGCCCTGGCCGGCGGGCGGATCTACACCGACTTCATCGACAACGCGGCCGGGGTGGACTGCTCCGACCACGAGGTGAACATCAAGATCCTGCTCAACACGGCGGTCGCGGACGAGGCGCTGACCCGGCCCGAGCGTGACGAGCTGCTGGCCGGGATGACCGACGAGGTCGCCGAGCTGGTGCTGCGGGACAACTACGACCAGGCCCGGGCGATCAACAACTCGCAGGCCCAGGCCGCCTCGCTGCTGCCGGTGCACCGCCGGATGATCAGCGAGCTGGAGCGCTCGGGGGCGTTGGACCGCGCGCTGGAGGCGCTGCCGCCGGACGACGAGCTGGCGGTGCGCACCGAGTCCGGGCTGACCGCGCCGGAGTTCGCGGTGCTGCTGGCGTACGTGAAGATCGTGCTGGAGCGGGAGATCCTGACCGAGGGCCTCGCGGACGAGGAGTGGACGACCGACGTGCTGGTCAACTACTTCCCGACCCCGATGCGGGAACGGTTCGCCGACCGGATGGGCCAGCACCGGCTGCGCCGGGACATCGTGACCACCGTGCTGGTGAACGAGGCGATCAACCGGGGCGGCATCTCGTTCGTGTTCCGGGTGGTCGAGGAGACCGCGGCGTCCGCGGCGGACGTGATCCGGGCGTACGTGGTGGTCCGCGAGGTGTTCGGGTTGCGCGAGCTCTGGGACGCGGTCGAGTCGCTGGACAACAAGGTCGACCCGGAGTTGCAGACCGCCGTCTACCTGGACACCCGGCGGTTGCTCGACCGGGCGGTGCGCTGGCTGGTGACCAACCGGCGCTCGCCGATCGACGTGCCGGCCGAGACCGCCCGGCTGCGCGACGGGGTGGCCCGGCTGCTGCCCGGCCTGGAGAACCTCTTCTACGGCAGCGAGCGGGAGGCCATCGCCGCGCACATCGACGAGATGACCTCCCGGGGGCTGCCGCGCGACCTGGCCGAGCAGGCGACCCGGCTGATGTACAGCTTCGGCCTGCTCGACGTGGTGGAGACCGCGGCGAGCACCGGGCGGGACGTCGGCGAGGTGGCCTCGGTCTACTTCGTCCTGTCCGACCGGTTCCGGGTCGACTCCCTGCTGTCGAAGATCTCCCTGCTGCCGCGGGAGGACCGCTGGCAGACGCTGGCCCGGATGGCGCTGCGTTACGACCTGTACGCCGCGCTGGCCGCGCTCACCGCGGAGGTCCTCGGCTCCACCCCGGACAGCCTGCCGCCGCTGGAGCGGGTGTTGCAGTGGGAGCAGTCGAACGCCACCTCGATCCACCGCGCCCAGCGGGCGATGGGGGAGTTCGACGAGTCCCGGGCGGACCTCGCCGCCCTGTCGGTGCTGCTGCGCCAGATCCGTACCCTGGTGCGGACCTCGGCGGCCTGAGCCGCCCGGAAAGCGCCGCGGCCGGTCGGTGTCCCCGATCGGCCGCGGCGCTCCCCGTGGGTCGGCCGTGCCCACTTCTCAGCCGGTCATCGTCGCGAAGGCGACGACGTTGTCCCGGTAGCTGCCCGCCTTCTCGTCGAACTGCCCGCCGCAGGTGACGACCCGCAGGCCGGCCCGGTCGTTCGGTCCGTACACCAGTTCGGTGGGAAAGGCGGTCTTCGGGTACGCCTTGACCTCCTCGACGGTGAAGGCGACCTGGCTGCCGTCGTCCCGCGACACCGTGATGGCGTCGCCCGGCCGGAGCGAGCCGAGTTCGAAGAAGACGGCGGGACCGCCGACCTTCGCCGAGTCGACGTGCCCGACGATCACCGCGTTGCCGGTCTCGCCGGGGCTCGCCCCCGGGGAGTACCAGCCAGCGCTCAGGGCCTGCTCCAGCGGCGGGACCTGGACGGTGCCGTCGGGGTTGGTGCCCAGCGTCATGATCGGGGCGTCCACCCCGATCCGGGGGATGGCGATGGTGGTCGGCGTGGCTCGGCCCAGCCCGGCCGCCGGCTGTCCCTCGCCGGCCGGCCCGGTGTCGGGGTCGACGGAGTTCTGGTCGACGCCGGTGTCGGTGGGGCCGGCGGTGGCGCGGACGTCCGGGCCGGCCTGCGACAGCGGTTGGGGCGGGTGGGGCGCGGGGGCGCTGCGCAGGGAGGCACCCACCAGGCCGGCGCCGACCATCGCGAGCATGACGACGACGGCCGCGCCGGCGGCGCGCCACGGTCTCCCGTGACGGCCGCCGGCCGGTGTCGCCGTCACGTCAGACGAGGGACCCATTGGCCCGACGCCGCCGAATCAGCACGATGCCGCCGAGCGCCGCGGCGCCCAGCATGCCCGCCCCGGTGGTGGCCATCCCGCGGTCGGTGCCGGTGGTCGCGCCGCCGTCACCGCCCTCGACGTGGCCGCGCGGCAGCACGACCAGCTCGCCCTCGCCGCAGGAGCCGTGGAGCTCGTAGCGGCCCGGCTCGGCGTCCTCGGCGACCTCGGCCTCGCCGAAGTAGACGAAGTCCTTCTTGTGCTCCCAGGACCGCTCGTCCTCGCCCTTACCCGAGTCGTTGCCGTACCCGGAGTCGTTGCCGTACTCCGAGTCGTTGCCGTACCCGGAATCCTTGCCGTGCTCCGAGTCCTTGCCGTGCTCCGAGTCCTTGCCGTACCCGGAGTCCTTGCCGTACTCCTTGCCGTGGTCCTTCCCGGACTCCTTGCCGTGGTCCTTCTCGGACTCCTTGCCGTGGTCCTTCTCGGCCTTCTGGTCGTGCTGGTAGCCGCCCCAGTCGTCCTCGCCGTAGGAGTCGGCGGCGGCGCCGCCGCCCTTGCCACCCTGCTCCTCGCCGGGCTTGCCCTGGTCCTTGCCCTGCTCCTCGCCGGGCTTGCCGTGTTCCTCGCCGGGCTTGCCCTCGTCCTTGCCCTGCTCCTCGCCGGGCTTGCCGTGTTCCTCGCCGGGCTTGCCCTCGTCCTTGCCCTGCTCCTCGCCCGGCTTGCCGTGTTCCTCGCCCGGCTTGCCGTGTTCCTCGCCCGGCTTGCCGTGTTCCTCGCCGGGCTTGCCCTCGTCCTTGCCCTGCTCCTCGCCCGGCTTGCCGTGCTCCTCGCCCGGCTGCCCGTGGTCCTTCTCGGCCGCGCGCAGCTTGACCTTGCCAGTGACCTTGGACCAGACGAAGGCGTGCTCCTGCCGCTCCGAGCAGACCTCCAGCAACTCGACCTTCTCGCCCGCCTTGACGACGTGCGGCTTGGCGTAGACCTTGCCGTCGCGGGACTCGCCGTCGTGGTGGCCGTCCGCGAACGCGATCCCCGGCGCGAACACCAGCAGGGACGCGCCACCGAGAGCGGCACCCGCAACGACCTTCCCGAGCATCTTGTTTGCCATGACCTGCGTCACTCCATCCCTTTTCGTCCTGAGCCCGACGTCAGCCGGGCTACTCAAGACGTTAGCCCGGTTCGCGAGCTATAAGGGGAAAGATTCGTGTTTTACGCATTCCTAGGTAATCGAGTGGAAGGTGTCACAAGAGCGCTTCGTCGGTGCCTGTCGGGGGTTGTCGACCATGAAGAGGGTTGCGGGCCGGCTGCGCGTGACGCCCCCTTTCGGGGGACAGGGGCACCCGCGCCCCGGGCTGTCACCAGCGGCATCATCTCGACCCGGCGCCCTGGACGTCCTGTTCGGCCCTGTCGAACGAGTATCGAACCATTGCCATGGAAGCGCTCCCATGCAAGAATTCCCTCACGCGGTACGGGGAGCCACACCGCGCAAGGCAGATGTCGAGGGCACCGGTGTCACCGGACGACGTCCGCCGCCCGACCGGCCGTTCGTGTGCCGGTCGTGCACCACCACCACACCGCCCGTCCGGGTCGGGCAACCCGAAATCCCCCCGTGGCGCCGTCGATCGTCCGTGCCGGACGACGGGCGCCGTTCCGCCGGGCTGCGAGTCCGGTCTCGCCCAAGGAGATCTGTGGCATGAGTATGAGGAAGAGACTGTCCGGCCACCGCCGGGCGCTCGCACTGTCCGGTGCGGGTGTCCTGGTTGCCGGCGGCCTGGTGACCATCCCGGTCACCGCGGCCCAGGCCGCGACCCAGTGCAGCGTCGACTACACCACCAACGACTGGGCCGGCGGGTTCACCGGCAACGTCACCCTCAAGAACCTGGGTGACGCGGTCACCTCCTGGAGCCTCGGATTCACCTTCCCGAACAGCAGCCAGCAGGTCGTGCAGGGCTGGTCGGCGAAGTTCAGCCAGACCGGGCAGAACGTGACCGCCGCGAACGAGTCCTACAACGGCTCGATCGCCAGCGGTGGCAGCGTGACGTTCGGCTTCAACGGCTCGTGGAGCGGCAGCAACCCGAAGCCCACCTCGTTCACCCTGAACGGCGTGGTCTGCAACGGCACCACTCCGCCGACGACCACCCCGCCCACCACCACTCCGCCGACCACGACGCCGCCGACGACCACCCCGCCGACGACGACGCCGCCCACCACGACCCCGCCGGGGCAGAAGGTGGACAACCCGTACCTGAACGCCAAGGGGTACGTGAACCCCGAGTGGAAGGCCAAGGCCGAGTCGGTGGCCGGCGGCAACCGGGTGTCCAACAACCCGACCGCCGTCTGGATCGACCGGATCGCCGCCATCAACGGCACGTCGGGCAGCAGCTCGAACGGCTCGATGGGCGTGCGTGACCACCTGGACGCCGCGCTGGCCCAGGGTGCGAACTACATCCAGTTCGTGATCTACAACCTGCCCGGCCGGGACTGCGCCGCCCTCGCCTCGAACGGTGAGCTGGGCCCGAACGAGCTGCCCCGCTACAAGGCCGAGTACATCGACCCGATCGCCGCGATCCAGGGCGACGCGAAGTACAAGAACCTCCGGATCATCAACGTCATCGAGATCGACTCGCTGCCGAACCTGGTGACCAACACCTCCGGCCAGCCCGGCGGCACCGCGATGTGCGACACGGTCAAGGCCAACGGCGCCTACGTCAACGGCGTCGGCTACGCCCTGGCGAAGCTGGGCGCGATCGGCAACGTCTACAACTACATCGACGCCGGCCACCACGGCTGGCTGGGCTGGGACAGCAACTTCAGCCCGAGCGCCACGATCCTGCGCGAGGCCGCCGGCGCCTCCGGCAGCACCCCGGCCAACGTGCACGGCTTCATCGTCAACACCGCGAACTACTCGGCCCTTCGGGAGCCGAACTTCAAGGTGACCGACACGGTGAACGGCCAGACCGTCCGCCAGTCCAAGTGGGTCGACTGGAACTTCTACGTCGACGAGCTGTCCTTCGCCCAGGCGTTCCGCAACGAGCTGATCTCCAAGGGCTTCGACTCGAAGATCGGCATGCTGATCGACACCTCCCGCAACGGTTGGGGCGGCACCGCCCGGCCCGCCGGCCCCGGCCCGCTGACCAGCGTCGACACCTACGTCAACGGTGGCCGTGTCGACCGGCGGATCCACGCCGGCAACTGGTGCAACCAGTCCGGTGCGGGCCTCGGTGAGCGTCCCAAGGCCGCGCCGGAGCCCGGCATCGACGCCTACGTCTGGGTGAAGCCCCCGGGCGAGTCGGACGGCTCCAGCAAGGAGATCCCGAACAACGAGGGCAAGGGCTTCGACCGGATGTGTGACCCGACCTACACCGGTAACGCCCGCAACGGCAACAGCATGAGCGGCGCCCTGCCGGACGCCCCGATCTCGGGTGCCTGGTTCGCGGCGCAGTTCGCCCAGCTCATGCAGAACGCCTACCCGGCGCTCTGACACTCCACCAGGCACGCCTGCCGGCCGCTGGCGAGGAGTGAGGCACTCTCAGCGGCAGGTTTCCCCCGGGCCCCTGGCCCGACCGGTGACGGTCGGGTCAGGGGCCCCCGCCTCGTGCGGAGCGGGCGGGGTCAGGGAACCGTCCGTTCCACCGCCGCCCGGCCCTGCTCGGCCAGGTCGCGGCGGGCCCGCTCGACGTTCTCGGGGGTCGGGTCCTGACCTCGGGCCAGCACCAGGTCCTCCGGCTCCCACGGCTGCTCGGCGCCGGTGCGGATGTTGTCCCCGCCGGCCCCGGCGCCCGCGCCGTACGGGTCGCCGAGCAGGTCCTCGGTCGAGCCGGCACCCTCCGGCACGTCCCCCGGCCCGCCGAAGGGCGGGGTGTCCCGGTCGGCCCCGCCACCGGTCGCCAACTGCGGGACCGTGCTCTCGTCGTCCACCGCCGCGGCCACCTCGGGGCTCTCCTCCAGCGGTCGGCCGGCGTTCGGCTCGCGATCGGTCATGCTGCTGCCCTCCCGTGTCCCGGGTGTCTGCCTGATCCCCCCGGCGTACCCCGCTGGGCCCCGGGCATGCCGACGGCGCGGACCGGGGCCCGACGCCGTGGGGGAGGGGCCCGTCATCCCCGGCCGTGGTCCCGGGTCGGCTCGGCCGGGCGAGTGGGTCGGATCGGGTGCCGTTCGAGATCATCCGGCCTGCGGAGGGTCGTCCGGGTCGAGTGGGGCCGGCGGGGTTGCCGTGTTTCGCCGCTGTACGTCTTCGGCGGCGCGTAGGACGTTGCGGGCGGTGGTCGCCAGCGGACAACCCGGAGTCCGGCAGATCGGGCAGCGGCCGTCGGGGTTGGGTCGGTGGGCGCGGAGGATCGCTCGGGCGGTGAGGGCCAGCCGGTTACGGATCTGCGCCAGGGACAGGAACGGCGCGGTCATCCTCAGGTCACCCCGAGGGTGATGGCGAGCTGAATGATCGTGGCCGGGGCGTGCGGGTCGCGCGCCACCCGGGCGACCACGTCCCGCCCGGCCGGCCGGTAGCGCGGCTCCGCTGGTGCGATGCGGTCGGCGTCGACCAGGACGCGGCCGGCGTTGGCCGGGTCGTCGGCCTGGAGGTAGGCGCGGGCGGCGTCGAGCAGGTGAGCGGCGCGGTGTTCGGCGGGCAGCCACCGCCAGGCGTCCCGGCTGGTCGTCTTCTCGTGCCAGGCGACCGCCTCGCCTGCGTCGCCCAGTTCGAGGGCTGCGGCGACCCGGGCCAGGTCGACCGCTGTCGGCCCGAACGCGGTTCGGTGATGGTCGTGACCCTCGCCCACCCGCAGCGCCATGTCGGCGGCCTCGCCGATCAGTTCGTCGGCGGCGTGGTCGTCGCCGTGGCGGGCCGCCGCCAGGGCGGCCTGGACGAGCAGCGCCCCGCACAGCGACAGTTCGGCCGGGGTGCCGTCGTCCGGGTCGGGCGGGGCGATCCGGTACGCGGCGGCCAGCGCCGTCGACATGGCCGCCCGCGCCCGCCCCGAGGCGCGCAGCACCTCGCCGAGTTGCACGGCGGCGGCGGCGACCAGCACCGGATCGCCGGTCGCCACGGCCACGGCCCGGTCGGCGGCCAACCACGCCAGGTCGGCCTCACCGAGCTTCACCAGCAGCGATGCGGTCACCCGGTACGCCTCGACCAACAACGCGCGGCCCGCCCCCGGGTCGTCGGCGTGGCAGCGCTGCGCATTGGCCAACACGCCCGGCACCAGCGCGATCACCTGCGGATACCGGGCGTGCTGGAAGGTGGTCCATGCGTGCGCGACGTCCCCCGCCACCCGATCCGCCGGCAACCCGGGCCCGCGTGCCGCCGACCGGCACAGGGCGATGTCGTACGTCGAAAGGGCCGCCCGGATCCGGTCCACGCCCTCGGCGCACCGGGTCACGTCGGCGGGCCGGGCGTCCCGGCCGAGCAGCACGGCCGTGTCGATCCGCAGCACGGCGGCGATGGCCTGGAGGGTCGACACCTTGTCGAGGGCGCGGACGCCGCGTTCGACCTTGTCCACCCAGCTCTTCGACTTGCCGAGCCGGTCGGCGAACACCTGCTGCGACAGCTTCCGCCGCGCCCGCCAGTACGCCACCCGCCGACCGATCGGCAGGCGGTCACCGCTGTCCACGCCGCCACCGCCGATCCGGCACCGCCCGGGTGGTCTCCTCGACCGGTATCCGATCCGCCTCGGCCTGCGCGAGGAGGCGTTGCTTCGCCGCTTCTCGCTCCGCCTCCTGGATCTGCTCGCCACGGCTCTGTGCTGGGTCGCCTTGGGTACCGTCCACCTGCGTCCTCCCGCGAGGGGCGCGGCGGCGGTGCTCTTGGAAGGACCGACCGCCGCCGCGCCAGATGAGGGGCGCGGTTCGTGGCAGAACCGGTACTGACAGCTACCTGCCGATCGCGCCCGTAACCGCACGTTACGAGCGTTGATCAGGCATGACGGTGATGGTTTGTACCTCTGCGACTACTATCAGTTGATACCCATTGCGAGCGCCAACTCTCGGGCGTCCTCACCGGTCGTCCCGCGCCGGCCCGCCAGTTCCAGCGTGGCTGCTCGCGCGAAGGGGTTGTACCGGACGGTGTCCACGCTCTCGCGGAGGCCTCGCCCGAGCAGGTGCACGGCGGCGATCTCCTCGCGACGCGCCAGATGTGCCCGGGCCGCATCGATCAGAGCCGCAGCGCGACGGGTCCGGGATGGCAGCGCCGGGTAGTCGATTGTGGCCGCACGGCGGATGGCCTCGCCCGGCCGGCACAGGTCCGACTCCATCGTTGCTGCGGAAACCGCGCATACGGTCTCTCCGAACATCAACCAGGGATGTACGTAGCCACTGCCGAGTCGCCTGGTGGCCCCCTCGGCGAGGTCCCAAGCCCGCCACGCCTGTCCAGCCCGGCCGGCTTTGCTGTGCCCGAGTGCCACTCCCAGGTGCAGTTGCCCCCAGCGGGCAAGCGGGTCAACGCCAGCGTCGGAGTCGAGGACGGCCAGCGCCTCCATCAGTACCTGCTCCGCCTCCTCGATCATGTTCGACGAGCGGTATACGTGTGCGTAGTACCAAGCGGCAGCGGCGATGGCGCCCGGGTCGTCAGCTTCCTGCGCGGCGGCCATGGCACGGTCGGCTGCCAGCCACACCAACTCGGGGTGCGGCTGGTGGGCAAGGTACAACTGGGCAAGGTGGTAGGCGCGGGCCAACTCGACCAGGGCGTGTCGCCGCTCGACACCCTCCAGTCGCCAGGCGCTACGGCGCGCATCGTTGAGCAGGCCGGGTAGCACCCCGGCAATGGCGGTCCGCTCCGTGGAGGATCCATGCCAGATGCGCCACGCCTGGTCAACCAGGCTGGTCAACGTCTCTACCGGGGTCGGAACGCCGGCCGGGACGGCGGAGCGCTGCATGACAGCAGCGATCCGACTGATGTCGGGGTGCCCGGCCTTCGTGACCGAAGCGACCGGAAGAGACTGTTCGCCGGTCAGATCGGCCAGGTCGGAGATACCGAGCACTTCGGCGAGACGAAGCAGCATCGGCAGCCGAGGGACGAGCAGACGGCCCGCTTCCAGTGCCTTCACCCACTCGCCGCTGCGCCCGACGAGTCCGCCGAGGACTGCTCTCGTCTTGCCGGCTCGCTCGCGGTGGGCACGTAGACGTGCGCCAAACGTCTCGGCATCGCTCATGGCGTCGCTCCCCAGGTGGCGGGCTCGGTGGCGGCACCGCCGGCTGTACCGGGTGGGCCACCACTTCGGACGGTACACCGACCGGGTACGTCGCGGTTACGTAGAGCGTTCGCAAAAGACCTTCTGGTACGGCTGCTGTCGGCGTCGCCACCGACCGCACGGTCAACCGGCTCACATCACGCGGCAGGGTGAGTGGCGCATCCCACTCGGCCCGGCAGTCTCCGCAGCCGTCATCGTGATCGAAACCTGGACCGCGGTTCCCGGGATGTGCCGCACGCCCCGGCCGTCTGTGGCCGGGGCGTGCGGATAGCTAGCGTCGGAAGGGCGGTCAGCGGCCGAGCACCCGGTCCAGGAAGTCGCGGTACCGGCGTACCGCGATCCGAAGCTGCTCGGTGTCGTCGCCGGTCTGCTGCCAGTCGCCAAGCTTGTTCTTCTGCTCGGCGAGCGCGGCGGCGAGCGCCTTGATGGCCTCCTCCACCAGCGACTGGGCCTGCCCGGCGGCGGCCTTCGGGTCGTCGACGAAGCGGAGCTGGACGTCGCGCCAGCGGTCCCGGAAGGCCTGGGCGGCGTCCGGCTCGAAGAGGTCGGTGGCGTCCCCGTGCACCGCGCCGCCCGTCGGCCGGGCCGTGGCTGCGCCGAGGGCGGTGTCCGGGGCGGCGGCGTCCGGGTCGGTCATGCCCGGCTCGGGCCGGCCGTACCCGGCAGCGCCGGCGACTACCGCGTCCTCGCGGCTGCGGTCCGCCTCGGCCGCCGCCCAGCGGTCCCGGTCGTGCAGCCGGTCCCCGGCGGTCGGGTCGGCCCGCTCGGCGTCGAACGCGTCGGTGCGCCCCGGCGCGCCGTCGCCCGGTTGGGCGGTGTCCTCGCCACGCGGGTCCCGTTTGTCGGCCGGCCGGCCGCTGGCCATGGCCGAGGCCGCCACCGCGTCGCCCACCGTGGTCGCCCCGAACGCGCTCGGTAGGGGCGCCGGATCGTGGAACTCGGGCGCCCCGTCGGAGTCGGCGTCCCGCACGTCGTACGGGCGGGTGTCGTCCAGGTCGTCGGCCTCCCGGCGGCGCTCGCCCCGCCGGTCCGTCCCGTGCCCGCCGTCCCGTTCCCCGGCCACCGCCGGGTCGTCGAAGGTGCCCCGGTCGTCCAGCACGTCCTCGGGCAGGTCGACCCGGCCGTCGGCGTCGCGGTCCCGGTGGTGGCCGGCCTCGGTGGGCCGGTCGCCCGGGGGCGGGACCGGCACCGGCGCGGACCGGACGGCCTCCGGGTGGTCGCTGCTGGCCTGCTGCTCCTGGCGCATCGTGGCTCTCCTCAACGGCTCGTGACGTCGTGCGGACGGTCGGCGGGCCCGGCGTCCGGCTGATGGTCGGGCCCGGCGTCCGGCCGATGGTCGGGCCCGGCGTCCGCCCGGTGCTCGGGCGTGGCGTCCGGCCGGCGCTGCTCCGGTGCCCGGCCGCCCACCGGGTCCTCGCCGAGCAGGTCGGCGAAGAGCGCCCGGTAGTGGACGACGGCCTGCCGCAGCTCCTCGGTGCCCGCCTCGCCGCGCTCGTTGCGCAGCCGGATCTCGTGCGCGTCCCGGTAGTGCGACAGCGTCCGGGCGTGCTCGACGGACAGGTGGGCCACCTGGTCGGAGAACTCCCCGGACGGGTATCCACGCTCGGCGACGAGCCGGCCGACCAGCTCGTCCGCGTCACTCACCGTCTCGGCGGGGGAGTCGACGAAGCGGATCTGGAGCTCCTCCCACGCGGCGGCGTAGCGGGCCCGGGACTCGGGGGTGAGCGGGGTGAGGGTCAGCTCGGCGTGCCGGCGCTCCCGGTCCCGCAGCTCCCGCTCGGCGGCCGAGCGGCTGTCCCGCTCCGTGACCATCCGGTCGTACTCGGGGCCGAACCGGGACCGCAGGGCGCGGCGGCGGGCGGCCTGCCGGCCGACCACGACCAGCGCCGCGACGACCACCAGCACGACGAGAACTGTGACGACTACCTGCGTGGGCGACATGGCTCCTCCTTCGTACCCCCGGTATTCCCTCAGGCCACTGATCGCCAATCCCGATCCGAGGGAATTTCCTGGGTGGTCCCGGGTACGGGCTGCGGCACGGGCGGTTCCGGCCCCGCTCCGCCCCGGCGTCCGGTTCCCGGCGGCCCGCAATGACCCGGCGCACAGAACCGACCCCGGCCCGAAACTTGACTCGTTCCAGAAAACGGGCCAGGGTGGGTGATGCCGGTCGAGTCCGACGTCGAACGCCTCCGGGGCGGCCGGGCTGCGGGTCACGCAGCCCCGCCTCGCGGTGACTCGCGGCGGCACGCTGCCGGCATCGACAGATTCCGGAGGAGAGCGATGAGCGACCCGCAGGCGAGCAAGCCGACCCTCACCACCCGTCAGGGTCACCCCGTGCACAACAACCAGCAGCAGCGGACGGTCGGCTCGCGCGGTCCGGCGACGCTGGAGAACTACCACTTCCTGGAGAAGATCAGCCACTTCGACCGGGAGCGCATCCCGGAGCGGGTGGTGCACGCCCGCGGCTTCGTCGCGCACGGCGAGTTCGAGGCGTACGGGACGATCGGCGACGAGCCGGCGTCGACCTACACGCGGGCCAAGCTGTTCCAGACCAAGGGCAAGAAGACCCCGGTCTCCATCCGCTTCTCCACCGTCATCGGCGGTCGGGACTCCTCGGAGGCGGCGCGCGACCCGCGCGGCTTCGCGGTGAAGTTCCGCACCGAGGACGGCAACTGGGACCTGGTCGGCAACAACCTGCCGGTCTTCTTCATCCGGGACGCGATCAAGTTCCCGGACGTGATCCACTCGCTGAAGCCGGACCCGGTGACGTTCCGCCAGGAGCCGAACCGGATCTTCGACTTCATGTCGAACACGCCCGAGTCGATGCACATGCTGACCTGGCTGTTCAGCCCCCGGGGCATCCCGGCCAACTACCGCACCCAGGACGGCTTCGGGGTGAACACCTACCGGATGGTCAACGCCGCCGGTGAGGGCGTGCTGGTCAAGTACCACTGGAAGTCGCGGCAGGGCGTCGAGTCGCTGACCGAGGAGCAGGCAGCGGCGATCCAGGCCACCGAGCTGGGCCACGCCTCGAAGGACCTCTACGAGGCGATCGAACGCGGCGAGTACCCGCAGTGGGAGCTCAACGTCCAGATCATGAGCGACGACGAGCACCCGGAGCTGGACTTCGACCCGCTCGACGACACCAAGACCTGGCCGGAGGACGCCTTCCCGCTGCGCCCGGTCGGGGTGATGACGCTCAACCGCAACGTCACCAACTTCCACAACGAGAACGAGCAGATCGCCTTCGGCACCGGCGTGCTGGTCGACGGCCTGGACTTCTCCGACGACAAGATGCTGATCGGCCGGACGTTCTCCTACTCGGACACCCAGCGCTACCGGGTCGGCCCGAACTATCTCCAGCTCCCGGTCAACGCGCCGCGCGAGGACGTCCAGGTCAGCACCAACCAGGACGGTGGCCAGATGTCGTACGGGGTGGACAACCGGGGCGGCAGTCCGCACATCAACTTCGAGCCGTCCTCCGTCGCCGGGCTCCGGGAGGCCGACGAGTCGTACCGGGAGTACCGCCCGTTCGTCTCCGGCCAGATCGTGCGGGCCCCGATCGAGCGGCAGAACAACTACGCCCAGGCCGGCGAGCGGTTCCGCACCATGCCCGGGTGGGAGCGCGACGACCTGGTGCAGAACATGATCGATCTGCTGGGCCGGTGCGACAAGCACATCCAGGAGAAGATGGTGTGGCACTTCGACCAGTGCGACGAGGAGTACGGCCGCCGGGTCGCCGAGGGTCTCGGCAGCTCCGGCGAAGCCTGATCCAACCGGCCTGACCGGCACGCGCGAGCGCCCCGCCCCCCGAAACCGGGCGGGGCGTTCGCGCGTGCGTCGTCCACAGCGGAGCGTGCCGGGGTGAGCGCGCGGGGCGTCAGGCCCGGTACCGCAACGGCCGGCGATTACGTATCCTGCCCAAGGCGCCCGTGCCGGTGCCCCGGTGCCACGGCGGGCGAAGCCCGCGCCGGCGCCGGCGCCACCCGCTGCCACACCTTCCGGGCGAGGTCTGATGAACACCCGCGACTGGCCGATCCGCTCGAAGTTGACTGCGCTGGTCATCGCGCCGGTGAGCGCGCTGCTGGCGCTCTGGATCTTCGCGACCACCCTCACCTTCGGCCCGGCCCTGGACCTGCTCTCCGCCCGCACCCTCCTGTACGACCTCGGCCGGCCGGGCGAGACGGTCGTCGCCGAGTTGCAACGGGAGCGCCGGCTCAGCGTGGTGCAGCTCGCCGGCGACGGCGCGTTGCCGGCGCTGGCCGAACAGCGGCGGCGCACCGACGTCGCGGTCGCCGAGCTACGCGACCGGGTCTCCGGCGAACGGCTGCGCGACGCCGCCGACGACCTGCTCGACGCCCGCGTCGACCGGCTGCTCGGCGCGCTGGACGCGCTGCCCGCCGGCCGGGGCTTCATCGACCGCCGCGCGGTCGACCGGACCGGCGCGATCGGGCTCTACAGCGGCATGGTGGGCGCGGCGTTCCAGGCGTTCTCGGCGATGGCCACGCTGCCCGCCGACGACCTCAACCGGCAGGTCCTGGCGCTGACCGCGCTCGGCCGCTCCCGGGAGCTGCTCGGGCAGGCCGACGCGCTGCTCGCCGGGGTGCTGGTCACCGGGCGCTTCGCCGAGGGCGAGCACGCCCAACTCGTGCAGACCATCGGCAACCAGCGGTTCCTGGTCGAGTCGGCGGTGGCCGACCTGCCGGCCGACGACCGGGCCGCGTACCAGCGGCTGGCCGAGAGCGACGACTTCGCCCGGCTGCGGGCCCTCCAGGACACCCTGGTCCGGGCCGATCCCGTTCGGGCGCCCGCCGTGGACGTCCGGGCCTGGCAGGCCAGCCAGGACGCCGTCCAGCGGCGCCTGCGCGACTTCGAGCTGACCCAGGCCGACGGGCTGGCCGAGCGGACGGTCCCGGTGGCGGTCGGCATCCTCGTCCGCCTCGGGGCCGCCGGTGTGCTCGGGCTCGCCGCCGTGGTGGTGTCGGTGGTGGTGTCCCTGCGGGTGGGCCGGTCGCTGGCGCAGCGGCTCTCCGGGGTGCGTACCGCCGCGCTGGAGATGGCCGAGCAGCGGCTGCCGGACGTGGTGACCCGGCTGCGCCGCGGCGAGGACGTGGACGTGGCCCGGGAGGCGCCGTCGCTGGAGTACGGCCGCGACGAGATCGGCCAGGTCGGCCACGCCTTCAACGAGGTGGGCCGCACGGCCGTGCGCGCCGCCGTCGACGAGGTCAGCCTGCGCCGGGGGCTCAACGAGGTCTTCCTCAACATCGCCCGGCGCAGCCAGGGCCTGGTGCACCGGCAGCTCGCCCTGCTGGACCGGATGGAGCGCCGCGTCGAGGACCCGGACGAGCTGGCCGAGCTGTTCCGGGTGGACCATCTGGCCACCCGGCTGCGCCGGCACGCCGAGGACCTGGTCATCCTGGCCGGCGCCGCCCCCGGCCGGGGCTGGCGCAACCCGGTTGCGATGGTCGACCTGGTCCGGGGCGCGATCTCCGAGGTCGAGTCGTACGACCGGGTCGACATCGCCGACATGCAGCCCGCCGCCACGGTGGGCCGGGCGGTCGGCGACATCATCCACCTGCTCGCCGAACTCATGGAGAACGCCACCGCGTTCTCCCCGCCGGGCACCCGCGTCGCGGTACGCGGGCAGAGCCTGCCCAACGGGTACGCGCTGGAGATCACCGACCAGGGGCTGGGCATGTCCGCCCCGGCGATGGAGGAGGCCAACGAGCGGCTGTCGACGCCGCCGGAGTTCGACCCGGCCGACAGCGCCCGGCTCGGGCTGTTCGTGGTGGCCCGGCTCGCCGCCCGGCACGGGGTCCGGGTGCAGCTTCGCCGGGCCGCCCAGGGCGGGGTCACCGCCGTGGTGCTGATCCCGCCGGACCTGGTGACCACCGAGCCGCCGCCCGGGCCGTCCGCCACCATGCGGGACGGCTCGGCCGACGACCAGCGGATGGCCAAGGTGACCCGGCTCAGCACCCTGCCCCGGACGCGCTCGCCCCGGATCACCCGGGAGCGGGTGGACGCCCCGACCGCCGTGGTGCCGCTGGTCCCCAGCCGCGCCGTGCCGGCCGACCCGTCCGGCGAGGGCGACGGCCTGCCCCGGCGGGTGCGCCGGCGTGGTCCCGCCGCCCGCCCCCGGCCGACCGCCCAGGACGCCCCGGCCCCGCGCGCCCCGGAGGAGGCCCGCCGGCTGATGTCCGCCCTCCAGTCCGGCACCGCCCGGGGCCGCCGCGACGCCGCCGCCGGCGGCGCTCCCGTACCGCCCCCCACCACCACCACCGCCGCCGGTAGGCCACCGGATCCGGACGCCCCGGCGGCGCTTCCACAACCCCCGACCGCAACTGAGAGGGACGTCTAGTGGTGCACACGACGAAGTCGAACGTCGATCTCGACTGGTTGCTCGACGAGCTGGTGGACCGGGTACCGGCCGCCCGCCAGGCGGTGGTGCTGTCGGCGGACGGGCTGCTGCTCGGCGCCTCGGCCGACTCCGACCGCAGCGACGCCGAGCACCTCTGCGCCCTGGCCTCCGGCTTCTCCAGCCTCGCCAAGGGCGCCAGCCGGCACCTCGACGCCGGGGGAGTCCGGCAGACCGTGGTGGAGATGGAGTCGGCGTACCTCTTCGTCACCGCCGCCGGTCAGGGCGCGTGCCTGGCGGTGGTCGCCGAGGCCGACGCGGACATCGGCCTGGTGGCGTACGAGATGGCGATGCTGGTGACCCGGGTCGGCGAGAACCTGACCGCGCCGGCCCGGACCGGGTTGGGTACCGCCGATGCGGGCTGAGTCCCCCGGGCCGCAGCACGAGTGGCTGGACGCCGACGCCGGGCCGGTGATCCGCCCGTACACCCTGACCGGGGGCCGGGTCCGGCCGACGGTCGGTCTCGACCTGGTCGCGTTCGTGCTCGCCGACCGGGCCGTCGACCCCGCCGCCCACCCGCGACTGCACCCGGAGCACCGGCGCCTGGTCGAGCTGGCCCGCCGCCCGGTGCCGGTCGCCGAGCTCGCCGCCGAACTGGACCTCGCGGTCGGCGTGGTCCGGGTGCTGGTCGGCGACCTGCTCGCCCGCGGTCTGGTCTCCGTGCACGGGCCGGCCGGCACCGCGTTCCTACCCGACGACAACATCCTCAAGGCGGTGGTCAGTGGACTCCGTGCGCTATGACCGTGACGGATCCGGGGTGCGAATCCCGCTGGCCCTGAAGATCCTGGTCGCCGGTGGCTTCGGCGCCGGCAAGACGACGCTGGTGAGCGCGTTGAGCGAGGTCCGGCCGTTGCAGACCGAGGAGGTCCTGACCGGGGCCGGGATCGGCGTCGACGACCTCTCCGGCGTGGAGGGGAAGTCGACCACCACGGTGGCGATGGACTTCGGCCGGATCACCATCAACGAGGACCTCCAGGTCTACCTCTTCGGCACGCCCGGGCAGGACCGGTTCTGGTTCCTCTGGGACGAACTGGCCTTCGGGGCCCTCGGCGCGGTGGTGCTCGCCGACACCCGCCGGCTGGCCGACTGCTTCCCGTCGATCGACTACTTCGAGCAGCGGGGCATCCCGTTCGTGGTCGGGGTCAACTGCTTCGACGACGGCCGGCGGTTCGGCCTGGACTCCGTACGCCAGGCCCTGGACCTGGACCCGCAGGTGCCGTTGGTGTTCTGCGACGCCCGGGACCGACAGTCCGGCAAGCTGGTGCTGATCTCCCTGGTCGAGCACGTCGCCCGGCAGCGCGGCGAGCCGGTGCCGGTGGCCTGAGCCGGCCCCGGCCCGACCCGCCCGGGCCCCGGCGCGGTTCGCGGCGGTCCGGGGCGGTCCGGGGCGATTCGCGGGATTGAGGTGGGAATGAGGGCTGACGCGGTGGGTCGCGGGGAAAGCTCTGGTGGGATCGACACAGGCAGCGGCGGAAGGCGGATCGGGTGACCGGGCAGCAGACGATCGTCCACCTCGGGGGCTACACGGCGGCCAGCGGCGGCCGGGGCGACGGGATCGTCGCCGCCCGGCGGGACCCGGGGACCGGCGCGTTGACCCCGCTCGGCACCGTCGCGGTCACCCCGTCGCCGTCCTTCCTCGTCCGGCATCCCGTCCTGCCGGTGCTCTACGCCGTGAACGAGCTGGCCGAGGGGAAGGTCAGCGCGTTCCGCACCGGCCCGGACGGCGAACTGACCCCGCTGGGCGTGCGGGGCACCGGCGGCGCGGAGCCCTGTCACCTGGCGGTCACCCCCGACGGCGGGCACCTGGTCGTCGCCAACTACGGCGGCGGCAGCGTCGCCGTCCTCCCGCTCGACCCGCAGGGCGTCCCGGGCGAGCGCAGCGACCTGGTGGTGCACTCCGGGCACGGACCGGACCCGCAGCGCCAGGAGAAGGCGCACTGCCACATGGTGTCCCCCGCGCCGGACGCCGGGCCGCTGCTCGCCGTCGACCTCGGCACCGACTCCGTCTACCGGTACGACCTCGACGCCGCCACCGGCCGGCTGGTGCCCCGGGCCCCTCGGGTGCACACGGGGGCGGGCACGGGCCCCCGGCACCTGGCCCGGCACCCCGACGGCCGGCGCTGCTGGCTGGCGGGGGAGCTGGACGGCACGGTGACGGCGTACGAGCTGACCCCGGACGGGGCGTTGCACCAGCGTGGCCGGGTGGACGCCAGCAGCCGCGCCGGCCACGTCCAGCCCTCCGAGATCACGGTGGGCGCGGACGGCCGCTTCCTCTACGTCGGCAACCGGGGCGTCGGCACGGTGTCGGTCTTCGCGCTGGCGGGGGAGCTGCCCGAGCTGGTCGCCGAGGTGGAGACCGGCGGGGAGTGGCCCCGGCACCTCGCGCTGGCCGGCGGGTACCTCTACGTCGCCGACGAGCGCGCCGACATGGTCCGGGTGCTCCGGGTGGACCCGGAGTCGGGGGTGCCGACGCCGGTCGGCGAGCCCGTCCTGGCGCCCAGCCCGACCTGCGTCCTGCCCTGACCGGGCGATCGGCAGGCGCCGCGCTCCGTCCCTGTTCAGGGGCGGTCCGGCGACAGCCGGAAACGGCTCGGTTACTTAGTGTCGTGAAGCGGCCGTTGGCTGTGTATGCTGCGTAACTTTCGCCCGAACGGACGTGGCAGTGCCCGCAGCGGGTACGCAAGATGGTGACCGTGTCGGGCCGCCATCGCATGCGTTCAAGTCTCCCCGGAGCAGGTGCTGTCGCCTCGGCGACCGCGCTGGTCGTCGTCGTGGCGGGCGCCTGGTTCGGGTACCGCCAACTGGTGCAGCCGGCATGCTCGGGGCAGATCCAGCTCACCGTGGCGGCGTCCCCCGAGCTGGCGCCCGCGGTGCAGGCCGCGGCGGCCGGGTGGGTGGCCGACGGCGCGGCGGTCGGTGGCACCTGCATCGCGGTCGACGTGTCCGCGGCCGAGTCGGTGGACGTCGCCGCGGCCGTGGCCAGCAAGCACGGCGTGCAGCTCTCCGGGGTGGGCCAGGCCAGCGGCACCGCCGTCACCCCGGACGTGTGGGTGCCGGACTCCTCGACCTGGCTGCTGCGGCTGAAGGCCGCCGGGGCCACCGCGTTCGCCCCGGGCAACGGCCGTTCCATCGCCCGCAGCCCGATCGTGGTGGCGGTGCCCGAGCCGGTGGCCTCCTCCCGGCTCGGCTGGCCGGAGAAGAAGCTGACCTGGTCCGACCTGTTGCGGCAGGTGAGCAGCAGCAAGCCGCTGCGCGCCGGGATCGTGGAGCCGACCCAGGACGCGGCCGGCCTGTCCGGGCTGCTGTCGCTGACCACGGCGGCCAGCGCCGCCGGCGGCGACGCCGCGCAGGAGACGACCACCGGCGCGCTGCGGGCGCTGGCCACCGGCCGGTCTGCGTTGCGCGAGGACCTGCTCGCCCGGTTCCCGCGCTCCTCCGACCCGACGGCGATCGCCAGCGGCCTCGGCGCCGCGGTGCTGTCGGAGGAGGACGTGATGGCGTACAACGAGCGGAAGCCGCCGATCCCGCTGGCGGCGCTCTACCTCGAACCGTCGCCGATGCCGCTGAACTACCCGTACGCGGTGCTGCCCGGCGTCGAGCCGGCGAAACAGTCCGCCGCCCGGCTCCTGTTCGAGGTGCTCACCACCCCCGGCTTCCGTGACCGGCTGGCCGAGCGGTCGCTGCGTGGGCCGGACGGCAACTGGGGCGAGGGCTTCACGGCGCCGCGGGGCGCGTCGAGTTCGGCCGGCGGCGCGGGCGGCGCACCCGCGCCGGGCGGCAACGGGGCCGGCGGCCTCGACCCGATGGCGGTAGAGCGCGCCGTCTCCAGCTGGTCGATCGCCACCCAGTCCGGCCGGATGCTGTGTGTCATCGACGTCTCCGGTTCGATGAAGCAGCCGGTGCCCAGCGCCAACAACGCCACCCGGGCGCAGGTCACCGTGGCGGCGGCCAGCCGGGGCCTGAACCTGTTCGACGACTCCTGGTCGATCGGGCTGTGGACCTTCTCCACCAGGCTGGTGGGTGCCCGGGACTACCGGGAGCTGGTGCCGATCAACCCGCTGTCGAGCAACCGCGCCCGGCTGGGGCAGGGGCTGGCCACGATCCGGCCCTCGAACGGCGACACCGGCCTGTACGACACGACGCTGGCGGCGTACCAGGCGGTCCAGGACGACTGGGAGCCGGGCCGGGTCAACTCGGTCGTGCTGTTCACCGACGGCAAGAACGAGGACGACGACGGCATCTCCCAGCAGAAGCTGCTCGCCGAGCTGAAGCGGATCGCCGACCCCGAGCGGCCGGTCCAGGTCGTCATCATCGGCATCGGCGCCGACGTCAGCAAGGCCGAGCTGGAGTCGATCACCAAGGTCACCGGTGGGGGGAGCTTCGTCACCGAGGACCCGACCAAGATCGGTGACATCTTCCTCAAGGCGATCGCGCTGCGCCCGAACGCTCCACGCTGAGTCACCGATCAGCGCAGGTCGGACCGCCGCGCCGGTGAAACCCGGTGCGGCGGAACGTATTCCCGGGAATGGGCCGCCGAAGCAAATGACGGCAATACGTCCGAGGCGATCGGTGGCCATGGTTTTCAGGCAAGATGTCGAGGTGCTCCGGCGGTGCCGGTCCCGTGGGAAGGACCGACCGCCGACCGGGGCCGGCCTCAGCAGAATTGGGGAGGGCCGGTGACATCGGCGACGCTGTTGACCCCCACCAGTACGCCGTCGCGTCCTGGTGACGGCCGGGCCAGGCCGGTGGCCCGCGTCGACGAGCGGGCGTACGTCCGCATGCTCGTGGTGCTGGACACCGCCGTGCTGGCCGTCGCCGTGCTGATCGGCTACGTCACCCGCTTCGGCGGCGAGGAGCCGGTGGGCTCGAAGATCCCGTACGTCGTGGTCGCGCCCGCGCTCGTGCTCACCTGGCTGGTCTCGCTCAAGGTGCTGCGCTGCTACGACGACCGGGTGCTGGGCTACGGCGCCGACGAGTACCGCCGGGTGGGCACCGCCAGCCTGCGGCTCGCCGGGGGCACCGCGATCGCGGGCTACATCGCCGACGTCGGCGTCTCCCGGGGCTTCCTGGCCATCTCGTTCGCGGTGGGCATGGTGGGCCTGGAGGTGGCCCGGTTCGCCGCCCGCAAGCGGCTGCACCGGGCCCGGTCCCGGGGCCGGGGCTGGTCGCGCAAGGTCCTGGTGGTCGGCGACACCGCGCACGTGCTGGAGCTGGTGCACCAGCTCCGCCGGGAGCCGTACGCCGGCTACCACGTGGTCGGCGCCTGCATCCCGGACGCGCTGCTGGCGCCGGTGCCGCAGCGGCTCGGCGACGTCCCGGTGGTCGGCTCGTTCCGGGGCATCCCGCAGGCGGTCGCCGCGATCGGCGCCGACACCGTGGCGGTCACCGCCTCCGGCGAGCTGACCGCGACCCGGCTGCGGCGGCTCGGCTGGCAGCTGGAGGGGACCGGGGTGGACCTGGTCGTCGCGCCCGCGCTGACCGACGTGGCGGGCCCCCGCATCCACACCCGGCCGGTCGCCGGCCTGCCCCTGATCCACGTCGAGGCCCCCGAGTTCCGGGGGGCCCGCAAGCTGGTCAAGGGCTTCGTCGACCGGTCCGCCGCCACCGTGGCGGTGGCGCTGCTCCTGCCGCTGCTGGCGGTGATCGCGCTGGCCGTCAAGCTCGACAGCCGGGGACCGGTGCTGTTCCGGCAGACCCGGGTCGGCCAGGGCGGCCGGGAGTTCGGGGTGTTCAAGTTCCGCACCATGGTGGTCAACGCCGACGCCCTGCTCGCCGAGTTGGCCACCCGCAACGAGACCGACGGCCTGATGTTCAAGATGCGCGACGACCCCCGGGTGACCCGGGTCGGCCGGGTGCTGCGCAAGTGGTCGCTGGACGAGTTGCCCCAGTTGGCGAACGTGCTGCTCGGCCAGATGAGCCTGGTCGGCCCGCGCCCGCCGCTGCCCTCCGAGGTGGCCCGCTACGACGGCGACGTGGCCCGGCGGCTGCTGGTCAAGCCCGGCATGACCGGCCTCTGGCAGGTCAGCGGCCGGTCCGACCTGAGCTGGGAGGACGGCATCCGGCTGGACCTCTACTACGTGGAGAACTGGTCGCTGGCCGCCGACCTGACCATCCTGTGGAAGACCTTCGGCGCGGTCATGCGCAGCCGGGGCGCCTACTGAACACTCCGGCGTGGTGCGGCCGGGGCGCCACCGGCCCCGGCGTCGGCAGCCATCCCGCCCCGGCCGTGGCCCCGGTCACGGCTGTGGGCCGGTCCAGTCGAGGCAGACCACCACCGCGTCGTCGACGAGGTCGCCGGCGACGAACGCCCGCAGGTCGCCGAGCAGCGACCGGACCGCGTCCAGCGGCTCCATCGGGCCGGTCCGGCGCAGGAACCGGTCCAGCGCCGTCTCGCCGTACCGGACGTTCTGACCGGTCGCCTCGACCACGCCGTCGCTGAGGACGAAGAGCCGGTCCCCGCGGCGCAGCGTGAACTGCTGCTCCCGGTAGTCGGTCCCGTCGAACATGCCCAGCGGGAACTGTGCCTCCACCGGCTGCTCGACCACCTCGCCGTCGCGCAGCAGCACCAGCCGGGGCGAGCCGGCGTCGACCACCGTCATCGACCCGCTGGCCAGGTCCAGCTCCAGCAGCAACGTCGAGACGTGCTGCTCGCCCCGGTGCAGGGCGTACACCGCCTGGTCGGCCAGCGCCGCCTGGTCGGCCAGGCAGAGCCCGGCCCGCCGGGCGTTGCGCAGGGCGTGGGTGGCCAGCGCGGTCAGCACCGACGCGGTGACCCCCTCACCCATCCCGTTGATCGTCGACAGCCACAGCCGGTGCCCGTCGTCGGACCAGTCGAAGCTGTCACCGCGCACCGCGTACGCCGGTTCGAGCTGCCCGGCCAGGCTGAACGAGGGCCGGATCCGGCTCCGTCCGGGCAACAGCTCCCACTGCATCTCGGCGGCCAGGGTGAGCCGGCGGGTGCGGCGGGCGGCCCGGTACACGTCGGTGCCGTCGTTCACCGCCACCAGCTCGTGGCCGAGGGCGGTGGCGATGCCGAGCAGCTCGTCGAGGGCGGCCCGGTCCTCGGGGACCGGGGTGACCCGAAGCACGCCGCGCCGTTCCCCCCGCATGCTCACCGGGAGGTACCCGGTCCGGCCGGCCAGGACCGGCTCCTGGTGGTCGAAGCACCGCCAGGCCGGGTGGCCCGGCTCGGTCACCGGCTCACCTTCCGTGAGCGGAAGCAGCGCCGAGAGCCGGTAGTCGACCTGGAGCAGTTCGACGTCCGTGATCCCGTACGACCGTTCAAGGTCCACGGCGAGTCGGTCGACCAGCAGGTCGGCCGGTGCCCCGGTCAGCGTCCGGCGGGCCCGGTCTTCCGCACCGCTCATCGTCTGTCCTCTGTTCGGAGGGGCCGGCGACCAGGGACGCCGGGTAGTCTCGTGCCCACCATGTCCGAAGAACACGGTCCACGCGGACCAGAAGCGAGTATGGCCGCCGCCCTCGACGCGGCTGCCGGCACCCTGCTCACGGTCTTCGAGGCGGCGCGTGAGCGGACCACCAGCCGACTCTCGGGGGCGCAACTGCGCGCGGTGATGGTGGTCGAGCAGCACGACGGGATCAACCTGCGCCGGCTGGCGACGCTGCTCGACATGTTGCTCTCCTCGGCCAGCCGGCTCTGCGACCGGCTGGTGGCCGCAGGCATGCTGGAGCGCGAGCCCGGCCGGTCCGACCGCCGGGAGATCTCCCTGCACCTCACCGCGGAGGCCGAGCGGCTCCTCGCCGAACTGCGGGCCGACCGCCGGCAGCGGCTGGCCGCGATCCTGGCCGGGATGACCCCCGAGGGGCGGCAGGCGCTGCTCGCCGGCCTGCAGGAGTTCGACGAGGTGGCCCGGCACCGGCACCCGCCGGAGCCGCCGGCTGCGGAGTCGCCCGCCGAGACCCGGTCCGGGGAGCTGACGACGGAGACCGGCCCGGCTGACCGGCCGCAGGGCGAGCCGCGGGCCGGCTGGTCGAGCGGGAACCGGCCCGGCGGCGGTGTGCCGCGCGGCCGGGCGACCGACGCGGCCCCTTGCGGGTGGCCCGGCGAGGCCGCGGGCGGGTGGCCCGGCGACGCCGCCCCGGGCGGCTGGTCGCGCACGGCCTGACCGCGGCAGGGGCCAACGGTCGCCCGTCGGCAGCGGGCGGGGTCAGCCGGTGCGGTTCAGCCACCCGACGGGGTCGGCGACGATCCGCCGGACGACGGAGCCGGCCGCGCCGACCACGGCGGCCTCCGGGCCGAGCGCGGAGGGACGCACGGTCACCGGCGACCAGCCGGCGGTGAGCACCCGCCGGGACACCTCGGCCAGCACCGGTGGCCGCAGCCAGGGCGTGAGCAGGGCGTATCCGCCGCCGAGGACCACGGTGTCCAGGTCCAGCAGGTTCACCACGCCGGCCACCGCGATCCCGAGCGCCTGCCCCGCCTCGGCCAGGGCCGCCCGGGCGGCGGGGTGGTCGGCGGACGCGAGGTCGGCCAGCCGGGCCGCGGCGGTGTCGGCCGGCAGGTCCGTCCGGTCCAGCCCGGCGGCGGCGAGGACGGCCTCCTGACCGGCGTACCGTTCGAGGCAGCCCCGGCCGCCGCACCGGCAGGGCCGGCCCTCCGGCTGGACGGGGATGTGACCGATCTCGCCGCTCCAGCCGCGGACGCCCCGGAAGAGGGCGCCGTCGAGGACGATCCCGGCGCCGATGCCGACCTCGCCGGAGACGTGCAGGAAGCTGACCGGACCGTCGGGGTCGGCGTGCAGCTCGCCCAGCGCGGCCAGGTTGGCCTCGTTCTCCACCACCAGTGGCGGAATGCCGGGGACCGGATCGACCAGCGGCGGGTGGCCGGAGAGCAGCTCGGGGACGGGCACGTCCCGCCAACCGAGGTTCGGGGCGAGCCGGACCAGGCCGGCCGCGTCGACCAGCCCGGGCACCGCGAGGGCGGCCCCGGCCAGGGTGAGCCCCTGCCGCTCGGCGTCGACCCGGGCGACGGCGGCCAGCTCGGCGAGCCGGGCCAGCGCGTCGGCGGGGGAGACGGGGCGCAGGTCGGCCCGGCGCACGGTGTGGTGCCGGACCTCGCCGGCCAGGTCGACCACGCAGGCGGCCAGGTAGTCGACGTTGATCTCCAGGCCCAGCCCGGCCGGGCCGTTGCCGGCCAGTACCAGGCCCCGGGCCGGGCGCCCGGCGCCGGTGCGGGGGGCCGGCTCCGACTCGCCCACCAGCCGGCCGGCGACGAGGTCGTCGACCACGGCCGAGACGGTGGCCCGGGTCAGGCCGGTCACGGCGGCCACGTCGGCCCGCGACGGTGGGCGGGGCGCGGCGGCGATCCGGCCGAGCACCACGGCGAGGTTCAACTCGCGCAGGCTGCCCTGGCGGACCGCCCCGGCGGGAGCGGCGGGACGGGTCACCCCTTGACACTGCCACACGCCCGCCAAATAATTCAACCACTGAACAAATAGCTATCGGAGGTCTGCCATGGCGCCCCGTCCCACCCCCGCCGACAAGTTCTCCTTCGGCCTCTGGACGGTGGGCTGGCAGGCCCGCGACCCGTTCGGCGACGCCACCCGCCCCGAGCTGGACGCCGTCGAGGCGGTGCACAAGCTCGCCGAGCTGGGTGCGTACGGGATCACCTTCCACGACGACGACCTGATCCCCTTCGGCGCGGACGCCGCCACCCGCGACGGCCGCATCAGCCGGTTCCGCACGGCGCTCGACGAGACCGGACTGGTCGTCCCGATGGTCACCACCAACCTCTTCACCCACCCGGTGTTCAAGGACGGCGGCTTCACCAGCAACGACCGCGACGTGCGGCGGTACGCGCTACGCAAGGTGCTGCGCAACGTCGACCTCGCCGCCGAGCTGGGCGCCCGCACCTTCGTCATGTGGGGCGGCCGGGAGGGCGCCGAGTACGACCTGGCCAAGGACATCCGTTCCGCGCTGGACCGCTACCGCGAGGCTGTCGACGTGCTCTGCCAGTACGTCGTCGACCGGGGATACGACCTGCGCTTCGCCATCGAGCCGAAGCCGAACGAGCCGCGCGGCGACATCCTGCTGCCGACCATCGGGCACGCGCTGGCGTTCATCTCCACTCTGGCCCGCCCGGACCTGGTCGGCCTCAACCCCGAGGTCGGCCACGAGCAGATGGCCGGGCTGAACTACGCCCACGGCATCGCCCAGGCGCTCTGGCAGGGCAAGCTGTTCCACCTCGACCTCAACGGCCAGCGCGGCATCAAGTACGACCAGGACCTGGTCTTCGGCCACGGCGACCTGCTCAACGCGTTCGCCCTGGTCGACCTGCTGGAGCACGGCGGCCCGGACGGCGGGCCGGCCTACGACGGCCCCCGGCACTTCGACTACAAGCCCTCCCGCACCGAGGACTTCACCGGGGTGTGGGCCTCGGCCGAGGCGAACATGCGTACCTACCTGCTGCTCAAGGAGCGGGCCGTGGCGTTCCGGGCCGACCCGGAGGTGGCCGAGGCGTTGGCCGCCAGCCGGGTCACCGAACTGGCCGCCCCGACCCTCGCCCCCGGCGAGGGCTACGCCGACCTGCTCGCCGACCGCGCCGCGTTCGAGGAGTTCGACGTGGACGCCGCCGCCGCGAAGGGCTTCGGCTTCGTCCGGCTGAACCAGCTCGCCGTCGAGCACCTGCTCGGCGCCCGCTGAGGCCGCCGGGATGCCCCTGGTCGCCGGGTTCGACTCGTCCACCCAGTCCTGCAAGCTGGTGATCCGCGACGCGGAGACCGGTGCGCTGGTCCGCGAGGGCCGCGCCCGGCACCCCGACGGCACCGAGGTCGACCCCGCGGCCTGGTGGCAGGCCCTGGGTACGGCGGTCGAGGCGGCCGGCGGGCTGGCCGACGTGGCCGCGGTCTCGGTCGCCGGCCAGCAGCACGGCATGGTCTGCCTCGACGAGGCGGGCCGGGTGGTGCGGCCCGCGCTGCTGTGGAACGACACCCGGTCGGCCGGGGCCGCCGCCGAGCTGATCGAGGAGGCCGGCGGTGGCGAGGCCGGCCGCCGGTTCTGGGCCGACGCGGTGGGGCTGGTCCCGGTGGCCAGCTTCACCGCCACCAAGCTGCGCTGGCTGGCCCGGCACGAGCCGGCCGACGCCGACCGCGTGGCCGCCGTCTGCCTGCCGCACGACTGGCTGACCTGGCGGCTGGCCGGCGCGCCGGGCCTGGCCGCCCTGCGCACCGACCGCAGTGACGCCAGCGGCACCGGCTACTGGTCCCCGGCCACCGGCCGGTACCGCCCCGACCTGCTGGAGCGCGCCTTCGGCCGCCGGCTGACGGTCCCCGTCGTGCTCGGCCCGACCGAGGCCGCCGGCACCCTGGACCCGGCAGCCCTGGCCGGCCTGCCATCCGGGGCCGGCCCGGCCACCGGCGAAGCGCCGCTCGGACCGGGGGCCGGGGACAACGCCGCCGCCGCGCTCGGCGTCGGCGCCCGCCCCGGCGACGTGGTCGTCTCCATCGGCACCTCCGGCACCGTGTTCAGCGTCGCCGACGCCCCGGCCGCCGACCCCAGCGGCGCCGTCGCCGGGTTCGCCGACGCCACCGGCCGGTACCTGCCGCTGGTCTGCACGCTCAACGCGGCCCGGGTGCTCGACGCCGCCGCCGGCCTGCTCCGGGTCGGCCTGGACGAGCTGTCCGACCTGGCGCTGTCCGCGCCGGCCGGCGCGGACGGGCTGGTCATGGTGCCCTACCTGGAGGGGGAGCGGACTCCGGACCGGCCGTCGGCCACCGGCGCGGTGCACGGGCTGACCCTGCGCACCTCGACCCCCGCCCACCTGGCCCGGGCGGCGGTCGAGGGGATGCTCTGCGCGCTCGCCGACGGCCTCGACGCGCTGGTCGCCCAGGGCGCCCGGGTCGACCGGGTGATCCTGGTCGGCGGCGGAGCCCGGTCGGCGGCGGTGCGCCGGATCGCGCCGCAGGTCTTCGGCCGGCCGGTCGTCGTCCCGCCACCCGGGGAGTACGTCGCCGACGGTTCGGCCCGCCAGGCGGCCTGGCTCGCCCTGGGCGGCGACGCCCCGCCCGACTGGTCCCCGGCCGGCGCCGAGGAGCACTCCGCCGCGCCCGTCCCCGCCGTCCGCGAGCGCTACGCCGCCGCCCGCGACCGGGTGCTCGACCGCCCCGCCTGATCCGCCCGAGCCGATCCACGGGGAGGCCGCCGCCACCGCGCACCGGGCGGCGGTTTCCCCTTGATCGGCCGACGGGGCATGCTGGGGCGGTGAGCGGTCGGGTGGTGCGGCGACGGGGCGGCGGGGCGGCGCACCGGACGTACAGCGTCCTGGTGTTCGTGCTGCTAGCCTCGCTGGACAACGTGGCGATCGGCCTCGTCCCGCCGCTGTACGGGCCGATCTCGGGGGCGCTCGGCGTGTCCCAGCGGCTGCTCGGGCTGGTCACCGCAGTCAGCTTCCTGGTCAGCGCGGTCGCCGCCGTCGGCTGGGCGTACGTCGGCGACCGGACCGACCGCAAGCCGCTGCTGATGGTCGGCACCCTGATCTGGGCGGCCGGCACCGGCGGCAGCGCGCTGGCCCAGAACTACCCGGCGTTCCTGGCGGCCCAACTCGTCGCGGCGGTCGGCCTCGGCGCGGTCGGCTCGGTCGGCTTCTCCGTGGTGACCGACCTGATCTCGCCGCGCCGACGCGGGCTGGTGATGAGCTTCTGGGGACTGTCCCAGGGCGTCGGCACCCTGGCCGGGACGCTCGCCGGCGGGCTGCTCGGCGCCACCGACTGGCGGCGGCCGTTCTGGCTGCTCACCGTCGTCGGGCTGGCCGCGACCTGCGCGTACCTGTTCACGTACGACATCCGGCGCGGGCAGAGCGAGCCGGAGTTGGCCGAGGCGCTCGCCACCGGCGCGGAGTACGACTACCGGATCACCCGGGCCGACCTGCCCCGCATCCTGGCCCGCCGGACCAACCGATGGCTGGTCCTACAGGGGCTGACCGCGCAGGCCGCGTTCGGGTCGCTGGTCTGGCTGCCCGTGCTGTTCGCCCAGCGGGCCGAGGCCCAGGGTTACTCGGCGGCCACCGCCGTGGTGGTGGGCAGCGTCTTCGCCACCCTGTTCCAGCTCGGCGGGGTGCTGTCCATCGTCGGCGGCCTCGTCGGCGACGCGCTCCAGCGGCGTACCCCCCGGGGCCGGGCGATGGTCGCGGCCGTCGGCGTCCTCGCCGCCCTGCCGTTCTACCTGGTGCTGTTCTTCGTGCCGATCCGCATCGACGTGCCCGACGGCGGCAGCGCCGGGGCGGTGGTCGGCGCGGTGCTGGCCAGCGTCGTCACCGAGCCGACCGTCGGGCTGAGCCTGCTCACCGCCGTCGTCGCGCTGGCGCTCACCTCGGCGAACTCGCCGAACTGGTTCGCCCTGATCGCCGACGTCAACCCGCCCGAGCACCGGGGCACGGTCTACAGTCTCGGCAACCTGGTCAACGGGGTCGGCCGGGCGGCCGGCAACGGCCTGGTCGGGGTGGCCTTCCACGGGCTGCGGGCGGCCTTCCCGCCGCCGCTGAACTACGCCGTGGGGCTGGCCGCGTTCCAACTCTTCTTCATCCCGACCGGGATCATGTACTGGCTCGCCTCCCGCACCTCGCCCCGGGACATCGACGCCGTCCGTGACCTGCTGCACACCCGCGCCGAACGCCTGTAGCGCCCGGTCCCCGGCGGGCGGTGGACCGCTGCGGCCTCGGTCTGGGACGTCGTGAGCCCTGTGGAGCTGATGTCGTAGACGACTCACGCCGCCGCCCCGGAGCACCGACCGGGAAGCGTGGCGGCGGGCCGACGGCTGGCGGGCGGCTCCGCCCGCTGAGTCGTTCACGACATCAGCTCCACAGGCCGCGCATGCCAGTACCCCGGCCCCCGAGGCTGCCCACCCGACCCAGGTGTCTGACCAGGTGTCCTGATCAGGCGGCGCGGAACCAGACCGTCACGTCGGTCGGCACCGCGCCATCGTCGTCCAGTGGGGCGCTGGCGTGCAGCACCTCGGCGCCGGCCGGCAGCGTCGCCGCCGCGTCGCCGAAGTTCGTCAGCACGCTCACCCCGCCGTTGCGGAAGGCCAGCACCTCGTCGCCCGAGGACAGCCAGAACAGGGTGCCCCGGCCCAGCCCGTGCTCGCGGCGCAGCCGCAGTGCGGTCCGGTACAACTCGTACGTCGAGCCGGGCACCCCGCGCTGCCGGTCCAGGGCGTACTCGGCCCACAGCGGCGGCTGCGGCAGCCAGCTCGCGTCGGTCGGCCCGAAGCCGTACGACGGGGCGTCTGCCTCCCACGGGATCGGCACCCGGCAGCCGTCGCGGCCCCGCTCGGTGTGCCCGCTGCGCTCCCAGGTCGGGTCCTGCCGGGCCTCGTCGGGCAGCGTCATGTGCTCCGGCAGCCCCAGCTCCTCGCCCTGGAACAGGTACGCGGAGCCGGGCAGGGCCAGCATCAGCAGGCTCGCCGCCCGGGCCCGGCGCAGGCCCAGCGCGGCGTCCGGCTGCGGGTCGCCGATGCCGATGCCGTTCGGCTTGGGGGTGCCGACGGGCAGGCCGAGCCGGGAGGCGTGCCGCACGACGTCGTGGTTGGACAGCACCCAGGTGGTGGGGGCGCCCACCTTGTCGGTTGCCTCCAGCGAGCGGGTGACCACGGCGTACTGGGCGGGGGCGGTCCAGGCGGCGAGCAGGTACTCGAAGTTGAACGCCTGGTGCATCTCGTCGGGCCGCACGTACCGGGCCAGCCGCTCGGCCGGCTCCACCCACGCCTCGGCGACCAGGATCCGTCCCCCGGGGTACTCGTCGAGCAGGCGCCGCCAGTCCCGGTAGATCTCGTGCACGCCGTCCTGGTCCCACATCGGCGGGCGCGGCTTGTCGACCTCGTTGCCGGACAGGATCTCCTGCGGCTCCCGCCAGTCCGCCAGGTCGGCCTGCTTGACCAGCCCGTGCGCCACGTCGACCCGGAAGCCGTCCACCCCACGGTCCAGCCAGAACCGCAGCACGTCCAGGAACTCGGCGTGAACCTCCGGGTTGTCCCAGTTGAGGTCGGGCTGGCCCGGGTCGAACAGGTGCAGGTACCACTGGCCGGGGCGGCCGTCCGGCCCGGCGACCCGGGTCCAGGCCGGGCCGCCGAACACGCTGCGCCAGTCGTTCGGCGGCTGGTCACCGTCGGGGCCGAGGCCGTCGCGGAAGACGTACCGGGCGCGCTCCGGGCTGCCGGGCGCGGCGGGCAGGGCCGCCTGGAACCAGCGGTGCGCCGACGAGGTGTGGTTGGGCACCAGGTCGACGATCACCCGCAGGTCACGGGCGTGGGCCTCGGCGATCAGCCGGTCGGCGTCGGCGAGCCGGCCGAAGAGCGGGTCCACGTCCCGGTAGTCGGCCACGTCGTAGCCGGCGTCCGCCTGCGGCGAGGGGTAGAACGGCGACAGCCAGATCGCGTCCACCCCCAGCTCCGTCAGGTGGTCGAGGCGGGCGGTGATGCCCGGCAGGTCGCCGATCCCGTCGCCGTCCGAGTCGGCGAACGAGCGCGGGTAGATCTGGTAGATGGCGGCCTCGGTCCACCAACCGGTGGCCGGGCCGGCGGACGGTGCCTGCTGGGTCGCGTTGGTGTTCAGGGCCTTCTCCCGTATGTCGATGCCGTCGCCGGTCATGTTCCCGCCCGGTCATGTTCCCGCCCGGTCAATTCCCGCTCGGCGGGCGGGCGAATCCGTTCAGTCTGCCCGGGGCGGGCCGGTCGAATCCCGCACGACGAGTCGGGTGGGCAGGATCACCGGCCCGGACGCGGGGTCGCCCGGCTGCGGGCCGGGCGGGCCCGGCACGACCCGGCGGGCCGGCGCGGGCAGGGCCCGGCCGCCGAGCGGGTCGAGCAGGATGCGGGCAGCCAGCCGGCCCTGCTCCGCCGCCGGCTGGACCATCGTGGACAGTCCGAGCACCCCGGACAGGTCGTGGTTGTCGATGCCGATGATGCTGACGTCCTGCGGCACCCGCAGCCCGGCGTCGCGCAGTGCGCTGATCGCGCCCATCGCCATCTCGTCGCAGGCGGCGAAGATCGCCGTCGGCGGTTCGCCCCGGGCGAGCAATTCGGCGGTGGCCAGGTTGCCGCCGTCGACGGTGAACTGCGACTCGATGTCCAGGCTCGGGTCGGGGTCGATGCCGGCGGCCCGCAGCGCCTCGTGGTAGCCCCGGCGGCGGTCCAGGTGGGTGGTGAAGGCCAGCTCGTCGTCGGGGTCGCCGGAGATGTGGGCGATCCGGCGGTGGCCCAGGTCGAGCAGGTGCTGGGTGGCGGTCCGCGCCGCGGCCACGTCGTCGATGCGTACGCAGGGCCAGCCGGGCACCTCGCTGCCGGAGCTGATGGTCACCCCGGGCAGGCCCAGTGCGGCCAGTGCGGCCAGCTCGGCCGGGCGCAGCGGGGTGGCGACCAGCATGACCGCGTCCACCCGCTTGTGCAGGTTCGCGGTGCGCAGCACCCGCTGCCGGGTGCGTTCCCGGCCGCCCAGGTTGTAGAGCAGCAGGTCGTAGCCGGCCTGTTGCAGGGTCTCCTCGACGGCCTCGACCACGGTGCCGAAGAACCAGCGGGTGATCCGGGGGACCACCACCGCGACGGTGGCGGTCCGGCCGCCGGCCAGCCGCGACGCGTTCGGTGAGACCGCGTACTGGAGCTGTTCGGCGGCGGCGAGCACTCGGCGGCGGGTGGCCGCGGAGACGGTCGGGAGGCCGCGCAGCGCGCGGGAGACGGTGGCGGTGGAGACACCGGCCAGCCGGGCGACATCATCGATCTTCGTCACGGTTACCCCGCTCTGGTGCCCCGACCGCCGCCGCCCGGTGACGGGCGGCGGCGGTCGTCCGGGTCAGCCCTTGACGCTGCCGGCGAGCAGGCCACGCACGAAGTATCGCTGGAGCGACAGGAACACGATCAGCGGTACGACCATCGAGACGAACGCGCCGGCGGTCAACCGCTGCCACTCGTTGCCCCGGGTGCCGGCCATCTCGGCCAGCCGGACGGTGAGCGGTGCGGTCTCGCTGCTGCCCCCGGCGAAGATCAGCGCGACCAGCAGGTCGTTCCAGACCCAGAGGAACTGGAAGATGCCGAAGGCCGCGATGGCCGGGGTGATCAGCGGCAGGACGATGGTGCGGAAGATCTTGGGGTGGGTGGCCCCGTCGACCCGGGCCGCCTCCATCAGATCCTTGGGTAGCTGCGAGATGAAGTTGTGCAGCAGGAAGACGGCGAACGGGAGCGCGAAACAGGTGTGCGCGAACCACACCTGCGCGAACTTCTGCTCGTCGACCAGGTCCCAGGCGGGCATGATGGTGATCCCGCCCAGGCTGACCCCGGTGGAGAAGAACTTCAGCAGCGGCACCAGGGCCATCTGTAGCGGGACGATCTGCAACGCGAAGATCGCGATGTACATCCAGTCCCGGCCCTTGAAGTTGATCCAGGCCAGCGCGTACGCGGCGAGCGACGCGAACGCGAGCGGGAACAGCACCGACGGGATGGTGATCGCCAGCGAGTTGATGAAGTAGCCGGCGAGCTGCCCGGACGACGACGAGCCGCCGAACAGCACCTCCTGGTAGTTGTCCAGGGTGAACTGCGGGTCGCTGAAGAACGTCCACCAGCCGGTGGACTTGATCTGGTCCTCCGGGCGGACCGAGGAGACGAGCAGCCCGAAGGTCGGGATCGTCCAGAGCACCGCGATGACGATCGAGATCAGGGTCGCGATGCGGGTGTTCAACCGCTTGCGCACCCGACCGGCGGTCGTGGAGGTCTTCCCGGTGGCCTGGGCCCCGGCGGGGAGCGTGGGCGTTGCGGTGGTCATCTCAGCCCTCCCGCTGCTGACGCAGGTTGCGGATCTGGTAGATCACGAGCGGGATCACCAGGACGAACAGGAAGACCGCCAGCGCCGAGCCCTGCCCGTTCTGGCCGTACCGGAACGCCTGGTTGTACATCTCGTTCGCGATGACGCTGGTGTCGTAGTTGCCGTTGGTGGCGGTCCGGACGATGTCGAAGACCTTGAGCGTGGCGATCGACAGCGTCACCACCACGACGATCAGCGCCGGGCGGATGCTCGGCATGGTGATCTGCCAGAACATCTGCCACGGGGTGACCCCGTCCAGCCGGGCGGCCTCGACGATGTCGGCCGGGATGGCCTTGATCGCGGCGGAGAGCACCACCATGGCGAAACCGGCCTGGATCCAGACCATGATCACGATCAGCAGCAGGGTGTTCAGCGGCGAGTCCAGCAGCCACTGCTTCGGCTCGCCGCCGAAGCTCGCCACGATCTGGTTGAGCAGACCGATCTGCTCCTGCCCGTCGCCGCGGTAGGCGTAGACGAACTTCCAGATGATCGCGGCACCGACGAACGAGATCGCCATCGGCATGAAGATCAGCGACTTGGCCACCGACTCGAACCGGGCCTTGTCCACCATCACGGCGTAGAGCAGCCCGAACGCGGTGGCCACGAGCGGCACCAGCAGCACCCAGACGAGCGTGTTGATCAGCACCCGGACGATCGAGTCCTCGGAGAACATCCAGGTGTAGTTGCGCAGGCCCACCCAGTTCTGGCTGCCGCCGTCCATGAACGACAGCAGCGTGGTGCGGATGGCCGGGACGACCAGGCCGATCAGGAGCAGCAGTACCGCAGGCAGCAGGAAGAAGAACGCGAACATGCCCTCGCGCTGCTTCGGGCGCCGGGGCAGCGGAGCCCCGCTCGCCGAGGCGGCGACCAGCTGCGCCTCGCGGCGTCGGGCGAACCAGGACGGCACGGCGTCGAGGAGCACCAGCAGGCCCCCGACGACCGCGACGAACGCGATCAGCCCGTACATCAGCATGAGGAGCTTCGGCTGCTCTTCGGCGAAGTCGAACTCCATCAACCCTCCTTAGGGTCTCGGCTCGGGCGGTGGGCCGGCCCGCTCACGCGGACCGGCCCACCGCCGGGGATCACTTCGGCCAGCTACTCTCGATGCCCTTGAGCACCGTGGCGGTGTCCTTGCCGTTGATCCACTCGACCATGCCCTTCCAGAAGGTCCCGGCGCCGACGGCGGCCGGCATCAGGTCGGACCCGTCGAAGCGGAAGACGGTCTTCTGGTCCTGGAGGATCTGGACGGACAGCTTGTCGACCGGGTTCGGCACGTTGGCCAGTTCGAGCTTGTTGTTGGCCGACACCCAGTCACCGATCTTGGCGCGGCTGTTCGCGTACTCGCCGGAGGCCAGGTAGGTCTGCACCGCCTGGACCTCGGGGCGGTCGGCGAAGGCAGCGACGAACTCGCCGCCGCCGAGGACCGGCTTGCCCTTGGCCGGGTCGATCGCCGGGAAGTAGAATGCGAAGACGTCGCCGTCCTCGGCGACCTTGGTGCCCTTGGGCCACTGGTTGGCGTAGAAGGACGCCTGCCGGTGCAGGGCGCACTTGCCGGTGGTGATCGGGGTGCCCGCCTCCTGGAAGGAGGTGGTGGCGATGCTCTTCACGCCGCCGAAGCCGCCGTTGACGTACTTCTCGTTCTTGAGGATGGTGCCGGCCTTGTCGAGGGCCTCGGCGACCTTCGGGTCGTTGAACGGGATGCCGTGGGTGGTCCACTGGTCGTAGACCTCGGGGGTCTGCGTCCGCAGCATCATGTCTTCGATCCAGTCGGTGGCCGGCCAGCCGGTGGCGTCACCGGACTCGATGCCGGCGCACCACGGCTTGGTGCCGCTCGTCGCGATCTGGTCGCTGAGCTTGGTCAGCTCGTCCCAGGTGGTGGGGACGGTCCAGCCCTTCTCCTTGAACGTCTTCGGCGAGTACCACACGAAGGACTTGACGTTCGAGCCGAGCGGGGCGCCGTAGAACTGGCTGTTCACGGTGCTGTACTTCAGCCAGTCGGCCGAGTAGTTCTGCTCGGCCATCGCCTTGGTGTCGGCGCCGGCCGGCTTGAGCTTGCCGGAGTCGGCGAACCGCTTGAGCAGACCGGGCTGCGGGATGAACGCCAGGTCCGGCGCGTTGCCGCCGTCGACCCGGACGCCGAGCTGGGCCTCGAACTCGCCGCTGCCCTCGTGGTCGATCTTGATGCCGGTGCAGTCCTCGAACTGCTTCCAGGACTGCTCCAGGCGGTCGGCCTCGATGTCCCGGATCGACGAGTAGATCGTGACCTTCTTGCCGTCCTGGCCGGAGTACTTCTCGTATGCCGCGCACTCAGCGGAGCCCGCGTTGCCGCTCTTCTTGTCGTTGCCGGTGCCACAGGCAGTGACGCTGAGCGCCAGCCCCAGTACGCCGGCGACCGCGAGAGCCTGGCGTGGTCTGGCAGAGACCGCCATGCCGTTCTCCTTCCTTGCCGGCGCGGTCGTGCTCGACGCGGCGCCGGTCCGATGGGCGTCACCACATGTAAGCGCTTGCATAGAAGTGAGTCCAGCCCCATCCGGACACGGACGAGTAACAATCCCGAAACCAGCTCACCCCTAGTGGGCGCGCTCCCACCGATAGGGGTTTCGGGCTGCGCGACGGCCCTTTCCGTGCGTGGAGGTTTCTGTCACGCTGAAGGCAATCGATTGAAGGATGTCAACATTGGAGGTGCTAGATGCGTAAGCGGTGGTTCAGCCTCGCGGCGGCCGGCGTGCTGGTCGCGGCGACCCTGGTGCCGGCGGCCCCGGCCATGGCCGCGCCGACCTTCAAGGTGCCGTTCCCCTGTGGTCAGTCCTGGTCCGGCCAGACCCGGTCCGACCACAGCCCGGCCTACGCGGTCGACTTCAACCGCACCGACGACCTCGGCGACGCGGTGGTGGCCAGCGCTCCCGGCACCGTCGACCGGGTGACCGACCTCGGCGGCACCAGCTACGGCAAGTACGTCCGGATCGACCACGGCGGCGGATACACCACCTACTACGCCCACCTCAACGGCTTCAACGTCTCGGTCGGCCAGAGCGTCGGCTACGGCAAGGTGATCGGCTGGGTGGGCAGCACCGGCGGCTCCACCGGGCCGCACCTGCACTACGAGCAGCGGCTCAACGGCAACGACATCCAGGTCCGGTTCAACGGCACCCTGGCGCTGTACTGGGGCACGAAGACCTACACCAGCAACAACAACTGCTCCTCGGGCACCGGCTCCGGCACGGTGAACACCGCCGGCAGTCCGCTGACCGTCCGCTCCGGCCCGGGCACCGGCTACAGCTCGGTCGGCACCGTCGCCGACGGGGCGAAGGTGACGATCCAGTGCCAGACCAGCGGCACCACGGTCACCGGCACGTACGGCACCAGCTCGATCTGGGACCGGATCGGCAGCGGCCGGTTCATCGCCGACGCCTACGTCTACACCGGCTACGACGGCTACATCCCGAACGTCCCGCGCTGCTGAGGCGCGAAAGTCGGTAGGGGCCCCTCTGCCACGCCCTACCTGGCACAGGGGCCCTTCGCCGGACGGCAGGACGCCGGGGTCGCCCTGCCCGGAGGGCTCCTGTCTGGGAGGACGGAACTCCGGTCACGACGACCCCGGCGGGTCGGCGGTGGATACGGAAGTCAGGGGTCAACTGAAGATGCTGACACCACCCGGGCCGACCAACAGCCCGACCACGATGAGGACGATGCCCCACAGGATCTGCCGGCGGAATAGCGCCAGGATGCCGGCGACCACGAGAACGACTGCGAGAATCCAGAGAATCAGCTCCATGACTGCCGAATACCCGAGTGGCCGATCCGGGAAACCTGGCCAGCATCCAGATGATCTCCCACGTGGAAGATGCTGTAGGCCTGCTTGATCACCGGGTGGGCGACGTTGCGGACCCGGACCCCGCCCGGGGTGGTGCCCCGCTCGCTGCCGGCGTGCGCGTGCCCGTGCAGGGCCAGCGCGGTCGGCGCCGAGTCGATGGCCTGCCCGAGCTGGTACGACCCGAGGAACGGGTAGATCTCCAGCGGCTCGCCGGCCAGGGTGTCCGGCACGGGGGAGTAGTGGGTGAGCGCGACCAGCAGGTCGCAGTCCAGCCCCCGCAGCGCCGCGCCCAGCGCCTCCGCGCTCTCGTTCGTGGTCCGGACGAACGACTTCATCTCCGGCTCGCCGAAGTCACTGGCGCACCGGCCGGCGAAGCCGCCGCCGAAGCCCTTCACCCCGGCCACGCCGAGCCGCCCCGCGGCGAACTCCAGCACCATCCCCTCGCCCTCCAGCACCCGGATGCCCACGTCCTGGAGCACCTTGACCACCTGCGGCACCTGGTCGCACTGGTGGTCGTGGTTGCCGAGCACCGTCACCACCGGCACCCCCAGCCCGCCGAACTCGCGGGCCACGCAGCGCGCCTCGGCCTCGGTGCCGTGCCGGGTCAGGTCACCGGCGAGCAGCAGCACGTCGGCGCAGTCGGGCAGTTCGTCCAGGGCGGGCCGGAACCGGCCCACCACGTCCTCGTCCACGTGCACATCGCCCACGGCGGCGATCCGGATCACCTCTCGACCTCCCTCACGGCAACTCCTCGACTTCCGTGGGCGCCTGCGCGCGGATCACCCCGATGTCGCTGGTGACCGGCACGTCGGGGAAGCGCTCGGCCACCCGGCGCAGGATCTCCTCCCGCCGGTGCGGGCTCTCCACCTCGCCGTAGAGCATCAGCCCCCGCTCCCGGAGGACCACGGTGATTCCCTGCTCGGCGACGGCCGGGTCCTCGGCGAGCAGCCGCTGGATCTCGGCCTCCACGTACTCGTCGGGCGGGCCGGCGGCGACGGCGGGCGTCCCGGTGGCGCGGTCGCGGTGCGTGCTCACACGATCTCCTTCTCCTCGGTGGCGCCGGAGTACGGCACCACGTCCAGCCGGTCGAGCAGCACCAGGAACGCCTCGGCGTACGGGGAGTGCTGCGTCTCCTTGCGTACCCGTTCCCAGTCGATCTGTTCCCTCAGCGACCGGGCCAGCGGCAGCGCCCGGGCGAAGTCGCAGTAGTGCTGGGAGAAGCTGAGCAGCTTGTGCACCATCAGTTGGCTCGCCGACAGCACCGGCATGTGGATCGCGTCCACCGGCCGAACGATCGTGTCGGCGAAGGTCTCCCCGGTGACCGGGGTCTCGATCGGCCGGTGGATCAGGTCCACCATCCGGCCGGCGTCGTAGACCTTCACCAACCAGTCCTCGGGCGGGCGCTCGGCGGTGAAGCCCGCCTCGACGAGGGCCTCCAGGGCCCGGTCGACGTCCTGCCCGCGGATCAGGAAGTCGACGTCGTGGTCGCTGGAGTGCCCGCCGTGGGCGTACACCGCGAAGCTGCCGCCCAGGGCGAACGGGATCTCGGACTGCTTGAGCACGGCGGCGACCTTCTTCAGCGTGTGCACCAGGGTCTCGTCCCCGCGCTCGGCCATCTGGCTCTCCCGTCGGTCGTGAGGTGGACAGGCGGATTCGATTTGCGTACCCGGCACAGAGGTCGCCCACACCTGAGCCCGGCCCGACGGGGTGGCAACCGGATGTGAACGGACAAACCGCCAAGGTGAGCGCGGGTCCGATAATCTGGGCAGGGTGGCCAGATCACTGCGGGAGCGGCGCGGCAAGGCCCGACTGCGCGCCGTCGCCCTGATCGGCATCGACGGTTCGGGCAAGACCACTCAGGCCCACCACCTCGCCGAGGCGCTGACCGCCGCCGGACGCCCGGCGACCTACCACCGCAACGCCGGCGGGCGCCGCTGGCTCGGCCGCCTCGCCCACCGGCTCGGCCGCCCGGACGCCGAGCGGCTGGTCGGCCGGCGCGGCCTGCTCGCCGTCGAGTCCGTGCTGCGTTGGCTGGCGATCGCGGCGGCGCTGCTGAGCTGCGTGGCCACCGGCCGCACGGCGGTGATGGACCGCTACTCGGCCTGCCAGTACGCCAGCATCCGGGCGCACGGCGGGCAGCGCTGGGAGCGGTTGGCCCGCGCCGGGTACCGGGTGTTCCCGCCGCCGCAGGTCACCTTCCTGCTCGCCGTCGACCCGGCCGAGGCGTACCGGCGGATCGAGCGGCGCGGCACCGACCACGAGACCATGGGCTGGCTGACCGCCGCGGACACCGCGTACCGGACGTTGCCGGAGTTCCCGACCTTCGTGGTGGTCGACGCCGGTCGCCCGCCGGAGGAGGTGTCCCGGCAGATCCAGGCCCACCTCGCCGCCTGGCTGCCGGCCGAGCGGCCTGCGAAGGTCGGGGAGCCCGCACCGGCGGGCCCGGCGGTCGGGCCGGGCCGGGCCGACGCGGCCGACCAGGGGGTGGGCCGGCGGCTGGCGGCCCAGGCCCGCCCGTAGACCGACGCGCTCGCGCCGCTGGTGGCCGGCACCGTGTTGCGGCTCACCCGGGCAGACACGCCGGCCGCCCCGGGTCCGGCACGCCGGCCCGTCCGGACGGCGGGACGCCGGCCCCGTCCGGCACGGCGGCCGGGCCTGCCGGGGGAGGTGCCGGACGCTGCGGAAATGGCAGTCTTTCGGCAACACTGATGAACGTTCGGAGTACTTTTTTCCCGATACGCGGGGACATGGTTGACGCTCACGCCTCGTGAAAGTAAGTTTCATCCGTGGCGAAGAGTCCGAAGATTTCTGCGAGTCACGAGCCGGGTGGACTGATCGTCCATATCAGCGGCCTGCTCCCCTCGCTGTCGCCCGCCGAGCAGCGGGTGGCCCGGCTGGTGGTCGCCGATCCGGCGGACGCCGCCCGGCGCACCATCACCGACCTCGCCACAGCCGCCGAGACATCCGAGGCGACCGTGATCCGGTTCTGCCGCTCGGTCGGCATGGACGGCTATCCACAGTTGCGGATCCGGCTCGCCGCCGAGGCGGCCCGCCGGGTCGAGCCTCCGGACGCCCGGGTGGTCGGCGGTGACATCCCGCCCGGCGCCGACCTGGCCCAGATCATCGCCACCATCGCGTTCAACGACGCGCGGGCCGTCGAGGAGACGGCCGAGCAGCTCGACCCGGCCGTCTGCGAGCAGGTCGTCGAGGCGATCGTGGGTGCCAGCCGGATCGAGGTCTACGGGGCGGGCGCCAGCGGCTTCGTCGCCTCCGACTTCCAGCAGAAGCTGCACCGCATCGGCCGGACGGCGTTCTCCTTCCCCGACGTGCACACCGCGCTCACCTCGGCCGCCCTGCTCGGCAAGGGCGACGTCGCGGTGGGCATCTCGCACACCGGCACCACCGCGGACGTGATCGAGGTGCTGGAGCAGGCCCGGTCCCGGGGCGCGGCGACGGTCGCGCTGACCAACTTCCCCCGCTCGCCGATCACCGACGTCGCCGACTTCGTGCTCACCACGGCGGCCCGGGAGACCACCTACCGCTCCGGCGCGATGGCCAGCCGGCTGGCGCAGCTCACCGTGGTCGACTGCCTCTTCGTGGGCGTGGCCGCCCGGAACCGGGCGCGGACCCGCAAGGCGCTGGAGGTCACCGCCGCGGCGGTGCAGACCCACCGGGTCGGGTCCGCGCGGAGGCGGGGGTGACCGCCGGTCGGGTCGAGCCCGACGAGGCGGCCCCGGCCCCGGCCCGCCCGGTGGTCCGGGTGGGCGCGCCGACCGAGCGGCGCAACCCGCTCAGCGTGGACCTCGACCTGATGTCCACCCGGGACGTGCTCACCGTGATCAACGACGCCGACCGCCGGGTGCCGGCCGCCGTCGCGGCGGTCCTCGACGAGATCGCCACCACCGTCGACCTCGCGGTCACCGCGCTGCGCGGCGGATACCGGGTGCACTACTTCGGCGCCGGCACCTCCGGTCGGCTCGGCGTGCTCGACGCCGCCGAACTGGCCCCCACCTTCAACTCGCCCCGGCACTGGTTCTGCGCCCATCTCGCCGGCGGCCCCGACGCGATCTGGCGGGCCGTCGAGGACGCCGAGGACGACCACCGGGGCGGGGCGGCCGAGGCCGCGGACTGCGTCGGTGCCGGTGACCTGGTCGTCGGGCTGGCCGCCAGCGGGCGCACCCCGTACGTTCTCGGGGCGCTCGCCGCGTCCCGGGCGCAGGGGGCGGCGACCGTGCTGCTCTGCGCCAACCCGGAGGCGGAGGCCGCCTCGTCGGTCGACGTCTTCATCGGCGTGGACTCCGGCCCGGAGGTGGTGACCGGGTCGACCCGGATGAAGGCGGGCACCGCGCAGAAGCTGGTGCTCAACACGTTCTCCACGGCCGTGATGGTCCGGCTGGGACGGGTCTACTCGAACCTCATGATCGACATGGTGGCCACCAACGCCAAGCTGCGCGGCCGGATGATCTCGATCCTGGTGGAGGCCACCGGCGGCGCCGAGGAGGCCTGCCGGCGGGCCCTGCACGAGGCCGACGGCGACCTGAAGACCGCCCTGGTGTCGCTGGTCTCCGGGGCCGAGGTGTCCGCCGCCCGGGCCGCCCTGGCCCGCTCAGCCCACCAGGTCCGCGGCGCCCTCGCCCTGCTCGCCTCCTGAGCTGCGGCTGCGCCGCCGGGCCGCGTCCCGGTGACGATGGTCACGATCCGGCCGGGGTGGGACTTCACACCCGCCCCGGATTGTTCAACCAGGGCGAGGGTATTCCGTGTCCGTGAATGAACCGACCGGTGCGCCGCCGCGTATCAGTCGGTGACCAGGATCGCAGCGTGGTGGTGACCCGGGTCGCTGCGCGCCCGGGGCCGACAGTGGTGCCATGCCTACGGGTGGCGGCGTCCGTCGATCCGCCGACCCCGTCCGTGGCGCCAACGGCGAGCCGCCCGACGGGGTGCTGACAGCAAACATGGACCGGGCTCTCAGCTACCACTCAGGCATTCGTGACACTTTCGACTCACGACATGGAATCCCCGACGCGTCTCGACTGTTGTGCAGGTGTCAGGTCAGCACCGGTGGGCACAGCGGAAGTTACGGGGGAGGGCTGATGGACGTGGGGATGGCAAGGAACCGGGCAACCGGCGCGAGCGAGGGGACCGTGGGCAACGTGGACAAGAACATCGGCATGCGAACCGACGAGGTGGCCGAGGAGCGCGACCTGGTCGGAGTCTACCTTCACGAGATCTCCCGGACGCCACTGCTGGACGCCGCCACGGAGGTCGATCTCTCCAAGGCGATCGAGGGCGGCCTCTACGCCGAGCACCTGCTCGACACCGACCGCGTTCCCGCCGGTGTCGACCGGGACGACCTGGAGCGCGTGGTCGCCGAGGGGGAGCGGGCGAAGGATCTCTTCATCCGCGCCAACCTGCGGCTGGTCGTCTCCATCGCCCGGCGCTACGTACGCTCGGGCATGCCCATGCTCGACCTGATCCAGGAGGGCAACACCGGCCTGGTCCGGGCGGTCGAGAAGTTCGACTACGAGCGGGGCTTCAAGTTCTCCACCTACGCGACCTGGTGGATCCGCCAGGCGATCAGCCGGGCCATCGCCCAGCAGGAGCGCACCGTGCGGCTGCCGGTGCACCTGGTCGAGGACGTCAACCGGATGCGCAACGTGGCCCGGCAGCTCACCCGCGAGCTGGGCAGCGACCCGGAGCCGGAGCAGATCGCCGCGTCCCTCGGCGTCACCGTCGAGCGGGTCAACGAGCTGGTCCGCTGGTCGCAGGACACCGTGTCGCTGGACACCCCGGTCGGCGACGACGGCGACACCAACCTCGGCGACCTGGTCGCCGACAGCGACGCCCCGTCGCCGGAGGACATCGTCCTCACCGGGCTGGAGCGGCAGCGCATCGAGGGTCTGCTCAACCACCTCGACGACCGGTCGGCCGGCATCATGCGGGCCCGTTACGGCCTGGAGGACGGGCGGGAGCACTCGCTGACCGAGGTCGCCTCGCGCTTCTCGCTCTCCCGGGAGCGGATCCGGCAGTTGGAGATCCAGGCCCTGGGCCGGCTGCGCGAGCTGGCCCGGGCGGAGGGGTTGCAGGCCGCCTGACCTGGTAACAATGACGGCGAACGGCCGGCGTCCGATAGGGGGACGCCGGCCGTTCGCCGTTCGTGTCGGGGCCGTCAGCGGACCCGGCCGTACCCGTAGGGCCTCATCAGGTCGACGTCCCGCTTCTCCACGTTGCGGCCGAAGGTGGGCGCGTGGATCACCTGGCCCCCGCCGACGTAGAGCGCGACGTGCCCGAGGCTGTTGTAGAAGACCAGGTCGCCCGGGCGCAGTTCGCTGCGGCTGATGTGGCTGACCACGCCCCACTGCATCCTCGTGTTGTGCGGCAGCGACTTGCCGGCCGCCCGCCAGGCGGCGGAGGTGAGGCCGGAGCAGTCGTACCCGTTCGGGCCGTCGGCGGCCCAGACGTAGGGCTTGCCGAGGGCGCCGTACGCGTACCGGACCGCGGTGCCCGCCCGGCCGGAGACGGCGGGTGCCTGCTCGCCGGAACTCCCGCCCGACTTCGACTTCGCCCTCGGCGCCGGCGGCTCGGTGGCCCGCCCGTACGCCTGACGGCGCAGCTCGTAGAGCTCGGCGAGGTCCTTTTCGATCTTCTTCTTGCCGGCGGCGAGCTGCTTGGCCTGTGCGGCCTGCTTCGCCAGCGTCGCGTCGAGCCGGGCCTTCTGGTCGAGCAGCCGGCGCTGGCTCTCGGTGAAGCCGGTGATCCGCTGCTGGCGCTGCCGGGTGAGCTGGTCGAGGGTGTCCAGCCGGTCCAGCAGGTTGCTCGGCCCGCCCGCGCTCAGCAGCGCGTTGGCGGTGTCCAGCCGGCCCGTCTTGTACGCGGTGACGGCGATCTCGCCGACGTCCGCCCGGCTCTGTGCGGCCTGCGCCTCCAACGGCCCGATCCGGGCCGTCAGCCTCGCCGCGGCGGCCTTGTTCGCCTTGATGTCCTCGGTGAGCTTGTTGTAGGACTCGACGACCCGTTCCAGCTCGGTCGAGGACTTCTCGATCCGCTGCGTCAGCTCGGCGGGTGACGGCTCGGCCCGAGCCGGCGACGCCGGGGCGATCAGCACGGCCGCGAGGCCGGCCGCCGCCAGTGCGCGCAGCGAATTCCTGAGGGACGACAAGAGCGGAGGGCTCCTCTCCCACCAGTCGCCGCGCGTCGCGGACGCCACGGCGAGCCGGCCCGGGGCTGTCCGGTTGGACGGCTGTCGACCGGTCCGGCCCGCACAACCTATCCCGGGACGGGAGTTACCCGCAGGTGAAGCAGGGGCGAAAGTGGCGAAACGGCCCGGGTGTGTCGCGAGATACAATCACGTTCGGTGACTTGTGGGCCGCGCTCCGGCGCAGCCGGTGGGGCCGGATGCGCCGAACGGGCGTTCCGTGGCTTTCGTCGTTCTGGGCGGATGACGCCGGACGCGAGGGGTAATAGCCGGATAAGCCGGAATTGGTGGCCTCTTGCCGGCGCGGTGAGGATCGCGGGACCGCGTCGCGGACCGGAAAACCGGGCCTGGGCTGGCCCGACGGTCAGAGAATGGAGCGGAGCCGGGAATCCCGTAGGCGTCGACCGGCGTCGCGGGGACCGCTCCCGGCCCCTCAGCCGTGGGAGACAGCCGTGATCCGAGATGGCTCCGCCACCCGCCAGCGCCGGTCACCGAGGGTGACCCCCGCGCCCCCTGCCCTGCTCTACGCCCAGCCCGGGATCGTCGTGACGGCGGACCGGTTCACCGTCGGCCGCAGCAGCTTCGCGATCGCCGAGTTGACCCACCTGCACACCACCCGAGGCCCGCACGACCGGCTCGCCGTCCGGGCCGTGGCGGTGACCGCCGTCATGATCGCCGGGGTGGGGCTGGTGCTCGGCTTCACCGGCGGCCTGCAACGGCTGACCGCCGGGGCGTACCTGGCCCTCGGGGCGGTGGCCCTGCTGCCCGTGCTGCTCGCGCTGGCCGGCGACCGCTGGCGTCCGCCGCCGTACGAGCTGTGGGGCTGGCACCGGGGCGTCGAGGTGCTGCTGTTCAGCAGCGACGACCAGCGGCAGTTCGGGCAGGTCAGCCGCGCCGTGCACCGGGCCCGCGAGGGCGTGCGGTACGGCGGCTGGGGCGCCGCGCCGGCCACCGCCGAGGAGTTCTGGCGCCCGGACCGCTGACCCGGCCGGGTCAGCCTCAGCCGGCGACCGGCTCCGGGGTGCGGGTGGGCTGGGGGGCCACCCAGTGGCTCACCCGCCGCTCGGCGTAGAAGGACACGAAGGGCACCGTGCCGGCGAGCATCACCAGCAGCATCCGCTTCAGCGGCCAGTCCGCCCGGCGGGACAGGTCGAACGTCGCCGCCAGGTAGAGCATGTAGAGCCAGCCGTGCGCGGTCCCGACGACCGCGACCACCGTCGGCTCGTCGAACGCGTATTTCAGCGGCATGCCGATCAGGACCAGCACGGCCAGCGCCACGCCCACGATCCAGGCGATCGCGCGGTACCGGGTAAGGGCTCCGCCCACCTTCGTCCGTCCTTCCGAACCGGCCTCGGCCGGGTAGTCGCGTACCGGCGTCAGCCGGGATAGTCACCGGGCCGGGCGCCCGGATTGGCGTTCAACCAGGCCAGGTAGCGGTTGTACGCGGCCAGGTCGGCGTCCTCGGGCCCGCCGGTCGGCGTCGCCGCCACCCGGGCGACCCGCACGGGTCGGCGTACCCCCGTCGGGGCGCCGGACGACGGGGCCGCGCCGGCCGGCGCCGCCGGGCCCGGGGCCGCGCCGGCCGGGACGTCGCCGCCCGCCTGCTCGCCGGCCGTCGGTGGCCCGTCGGCGGCGGAGCGCAGGGTGTGTCGCAGTTCACGCCACCAGACGAAGACGACGAACGCCGCGAAGACCGGCCACTCGACGGCGTAGCCCCAGCTGATGGAGTTGCCGTCGGCGGCCCGGGTGATCTGCCACCAGCCCAGCCCGAGAAAGCCGACGACCAGCACGACCATGGCCACGTGGCGGGCGATCCACGCCGGTGTCCAGAGCCGCTTCATGGGTTCGAGGGTACCGGGAGCCGGGGCGTTCTCCGACGCGGCGTCGTAGTTCGGGGGTTTGGTGGTGGCCGGTGTGGGCATCCGTCTAGACGCCAGCCCAGACGAGACGAGGGGGGGGCGACGATGACCGAATCAGTGCGGCAGCCCGGCGGCCCGGTCGAAGCCAGCCCGGAGCAGCGGCTGCCCGAGTGGGACGGCGACCACGTCCACGACATGTCCGCCGACGGCGAGCTGGGGATCGACCCCGCCGAACTCGCCGACGAGGACCTGATCCGCGAGATGCACAGCCTGCACCGCACCCGGCTCGACACGCTGCGGCACGCGGCGGACTCGGCGCTCGCGAACCACCTGCGCCGTACGGCGGAACTGGAGACCGAGTACCTGGCCCGGCACCCGGGCCGCGAGGTCGACCCGGCCCGGTTGCGGGACGAGTGATGGGGGCGCACGCGGAGCGCGGCATGTCCGCGCCGCCCGAGGTGGTGTTCAGCACGGCGACCGACCCGGACCGGGCCGCCGCGTGGCTGCCCCAGCCGCTGCGGTCCGACGGCGCGAGCCGCCCCGACGTCAGCACCGGGCCGCTGCGGGCCCGGTGGGCCAGCGCCTCCGCCCCCGAGTGGTCGGCCGAGATCCGGGTGGAGCCCGCAGACGCCGGGGGCGCCCTGGTCCGGCTGGACCTGGCCGGGGCGTCCGGCCAGGCGGATCCGGGGCTGGCCGACGAGACACTGGCCAACCTCGCCCGCGAGGTGGCCGACAACCTGACCGCCGGCTGAGCCGGTCGCCGGACCCGCCGCCGGCGGCCCGCGCACAGAACGAGGAGACCGGGTTTGAGCGACAGCAGCCTGAGGCAGAAGGTGGCGCGGCTGCGCCAGGCGTACGCGCCGCACGAGCACCGCCCGCTCGGCGGCTACCTGGTGGCGATGGGCACCTACGCGGGGGTGACCGCGATGCTCGCCGCACTGGTCAGGGCGGCCGGCCGACCGGTGCCGGAGCGGCCCAGCCCGGCCGACGTGCTGCTGCTCTCCGTCGCCACCCACAAGCTGAGCCGGCTGCTGTCGAAGGACGCGGTGACCAGCCCGCTGCGCGCCCCGTTCACCCGGTACGACCGCCCGATCGGCTCCGGCGAGGTGATGGAGCAGGTCCGGGACTCGGGCAGCCCCACCCGGCACGCCATCGGGGAGCTGCTGAGCTGCCCGTTCTGCCTGGCGGTCTGGGTGGCCACCGGGCTGACCGGCGGCCTGGTGCTGGCCCCCCGGCTGACCCGGCTGGTGGCCACCGCGCTGACCGCGGTGGCGGCCTCCGACTTCCTCCAGATGGGCTACGCCGTCGCCCAGCAGGCCGCCGAGGGCGGTCACGACAAGGACTGAACCGGGTACGGGGGAGGGGTCGGGGCCGCCCGGCCGCCTCCCCGTCCGGCGTCAGCGCTGCATGCCGGACCAGCCGTGCGGCGACTCCGGCTCGCGCTCCTCATCGTCCTCGTCGCCGGTGATGATGTCCCGGTCGACGGCGGTGCGGTCGTGCTCGTCGGCGAAGTCCGGTTCGGGGGTGCTGTCCCCGCCCTCCGGCGGCTGGCCGAGCGCCGGGACGTGCGCCTCCCGCTGCTCCTCGCGATCGGTCATCCTCGCTGTCCTCTCCGTGGTCGTGCGGGACCGGTGCGGCGGCCGGGCCGGGTGGAGGCGTCGTGCCGCTGCGGGCTCGTGCCGCCCGGATCCGAGGCGTCAGGCGGGCGACCCGCCCAGCAGGTCGGCGGCCTCGTCCACCGCGTACTCGCCCTCGGGCAGGGCGGCGATCCGGGTGAGCAGCGCCGCGGCCAGCTCGGCGGCGACGGCCCGGCGGTAGATGTCTGCCTGGCTGATCCGCTCCTGGCCGTGGTAGATCTCGTCGAGCAGTTCGTCGAGCGGCCGGGTGTCCGGCTCGGTGTCGCCGGCCGGCTCGCTGTCGGCGGGCAGATCGGTGTCGGCGGCCAGCTCGGCGTCGTCCACGGGTGCGTCCGTCACGGATGGGTCGTCGGTCACGACGGTCGGCTACCCGAGCCGGAAACGGTCAAACGTCACCCGGCCCGACTCGGCCCCCGGCTCGGCCGGGTGTGGTGACGGCCGTCACGTTCGAGGCCCGGAACACCAACCGGGCCCCCGCCGGTTGTGGGGTGTGTCGGTGTGCCCAGTGTCCCCGGGCCTCACCTGAATTGCCTTCGCGGAACACCGTCCGGCTGGAGCCGCGTCGCGCCACGCGCCGAGAGGCGACCTGCACACCGACACCCAGTGGTGCCCCCGACCTCCGGCCGGGGGCACCACTGCCTTCCCCCTCCCCTCCCCACGTGCGTTGATCAAGAGCTTTGCGCCAGGTCCGGCGCGATTCCTGACGCAAAGCTCTTGATCAACCGGGCGGGGGCGGGGGAGCCGGCGGTGGGTGGGGTGGGTTTAGGCCGGGGTGGTGAGGGGGGCCGTGGTGGTGCGGCGGGTGCGGACGGCGGCGGCGAGGGTGGCGAGGACCTCTTCCGTGGTGTCCCAGCCGAGGCAGGCGTCGGTGACGGAGCGGCCGTACTCCAGCTCGCGGGTGGGGTCGAGGTCCTGCCGGCCGGGGAGCAGGAAGCTCTCCAGCATGATGCCGACGATGCCCCGCTGGCCGGCGGAGAGCTGGTCCGCGACGTCGGCGGCGACCAGCGGCTGGCGGCGGTGGTCCTTGCCGCTGTTGGCGTGGCTCGCGTCGACCACCACCCGCTCCGGGAGGCCGGCCGCGCGGAGCAGGTCCAGCGCCCCGGCCACCGAGGCGGCGTCGTAGTTCGGGCCGTCGTTGCCGCCGCGCAGCACGAGGTGGCCGTCGGCGTTGCCCCGGGTGTGCATGATCGCCGGGGTGCCGGAGACGTCGATGCCGGGGAAGACGTGCGGGACGCCGGCCGCCCGGATGGCGTCCACGGCGGTGCCGATGCTGCCGTCGGGGCGGTTCTTCATGCCGATCGGCATGGACAGGCCGGAGGCGAGCTGCCGGTGCACCTGGCTCTCCACCGTGCGGGCGCCGATCGCCCCCCAGGCCACCGTGTCGGCGATGTACTGCGGGGTGATCGGGTCGAGGAACTCGCAGCCCACCGGCAGGCCCAGCCGCAGCACGTCCAGCAGCAGCGCGCGGGCGGTGCGCAGGCCGGTGTTCACGTCGCCCGAGCCGTCCAGCCCGGGGTCGTTGATCAGGCCCTTCCAGCCGACCGTGGAGCGCGGCTTCTCGAAGTACACCCGCATCACGATCAGCAGGTCGTCGGCGAGCCGGTCCGCAGTCTCCCGCAGCCTGGCCGCGTAGTCCAGGGCGGCGGCCGGGTCGTGCACCGAGCACGGGCCGACCACCACCAGCAGCCGGTCGTCGGCCCGGTCGAGCACCCGGCCGACCGCGCGCCGGCCGTCGAGCACGGCCTCGGTGAGCGGGGCGTCCAGCGGCAGGTGGTGGTGCAGCAGGGCCGGGGTGGTCAACGGCACGACGCGATCGATCCGCTGGTCGATGACGCGATGGCTGTCCGGGGTGGTCACGGTGGGGTTCCTTCCGCCGACCGTGCCCCGGGGCCGGCGCCCGAGGTCGAGCCGGCTGCTCGTACGCAAAAGGGCAGGAACCCGTGTCCCTGCCCGGCCGGCTCGAAGAGGAGTGACGTCAGATCATGGTGAAGTCACCGGCTCCTCCAGCCGGCTGCCTAAACCATCGATACCACCGCGTCACGGCGACCAGCGTACCCGACGCGGCGGGAGAGACTCATCCGACCGTCGGCAAAGCCTCGCCTGGCGTTCACCTTCATCGATGGATTGGTCGGTAGCCTCGACGGCACCACGCCATCTCCGGGGAGGTTCGAATGGACCGTCGTACGCTGCTGCGCGCCACCGTCGTGAACGGGGCCGCCGCCTTCGCCGGCAGCCTGTGGTCCTCCGCCGCGCTGGCCGCCCCGGCCCAGCCCGGGGTAGGTCCGTACGGGCCGCTGGGCGCCGCCGACGCCAACGGCCTCCAACTCCCCGCCGGGTTCACCGGCCGGGTGGTCGCCCGGTCCCGGCAGGCGGTCGCCGGCACGTCGTACACCTGGCACGACGCGCCCGACGGCGGGGCCTGTTTCCCGGCCGGAACCGGGTGGACCTACGTCTCGAACTCCGAGATCACCCCCGGCGGCGGTGCGTCTGCGGTGCGGTTCGACGCCGACGGGACCATCGCCTCGGCGTACCGGATCCTGTCCGGGACCAACCAGAACTGCGCCGGGGGCGCCACCCCGTGGGGGACCTGGCTGTCCTGCGAGGAGGTCAGCCGCGGGTTCGTCTACGAGACGTACCCGCAGGGCGGGACGGCGGCGGTGCGGCGAGCGGCGCTGGGCCGGTTCAAGCACGAGGCGGCGGCGGCCGACCCGGTCCGCCGGGTGATCTACCTGACCGAGGACGAGACGACCGGCTGCTTCTACCGGTTCCGGCCGACCGTCTGGGGCGACCTGTCCGCCGGCACCCTGGAGGTGCTGGTCGCCGGGACCGCCACCAGCGGCCCGGTGAGCTGGGCGCCGGTGCCCGACCCGGACGGCTCGCCGACGACCACCCGGCAGCAGGTGTCCGGGGCGAAGAGGTTCGACGGCGGCGAAGGCTGCTGGTACGCCGACGGGACCTGCTGGTTCACCACCAAGGGCGACAACCGGGTCTGGGCGTACGACGCGGTCGGCCAGCGGATCGACCTGGCGTACGACGACTCGCTGGTGACCGGCGGCACCGCCCCGCTGACCGGGGTGGACAACATCACCGGCACCCGCTCGGGCGACCTGTACGTGGCCGAGGACGGCGGCAACATGGAGATCAACATGATCACGCCGGACGGGATCGTCACCCCGTTCCTGCGGATCACCGGCCAGGGGTCCTCGGAGATCACCGGGCCGGCGTTCTCCCCGGACGGCACCCGGCTCTACTTCTCCTCCCAGCGCGGCACCTCCGGCTCGTCCTCTGGCGGGATCACCTACGAGGTGCGTGGCCCGTTCCGCTGAGCCGTGCACGGGGTACAGAGGCCGGCATGACGAATGCCCACAGCGACCAGGCCCGGATCGAGTCCCGGGCCCACCTGCTGCCCGAGGAGGCCGCCGCCGGCAGCGACGACCCACGGGCCCAGGCCGCCGCCATCCTCACCGAGTCGGACCTGCGGGAGCAGGACCAGAGCGCCGCCCCCGACACGGTGCCGGAGCAACGCACCTCGGAGGAGACCGTGACCCCGATCGAACCCCCCGACTGAGCCGACCCGGCGCGGCGGCCCGTCCGCGCTCCCGCCGCACCCGGCCGGGGCGACGACGCGTCGCCGCGCCGACCACGCGCGGGTCACCTCTCCGTCCCCGCGATCGGATAGCGTCGGGCCATGCCCGACAGCGGTTACCCCTGGCCGATCGAAACGACCCGACTGGACAACGGCCTGCGCGTGGTGGTGAGCGAGGACCGCACCGCCCCCGCGGTCGCCGTCAACCTCTGGTACGACGTGGGCTCCCGGCACGAGCCGGACGGGCAGACCGGGTTCGCCCACCTCTTCGAGCACCTGATGTTCGAGGGCTCGGTGAACGTGGCGAAGACCGAGCACATGAAGCTCGTCCAGGGCGCCGGCGGCTCCTTGAACGCCACCACCAACCCGGACCGGACGAACTACTTCGAGACGGTTCCGGCCGAGCACCTGGAGCTGGCGCTCTGGCTGGAGGCCGACCGGATGGGCGGCCTGGTGCCGGCGCTGACCCGGGAGACGCTGGACAACCAGCGGGACGTGGTCAAGAACGAGCGCCGCCAGCGCTACGAGAACGTGCCGTACGGCGACGCGTGGCTGCGGCTGCTGCCGCTGCTCTACCCGCCGGGGCACCCGTACCACCACGCGACGATCGGGTCGATGGCCGACCTGAACGCCGCCGACCTGGCCACCTTCCAGGACTTCCACCGCACCTACTACGCGCCGAACAACGCGGTGCTGACCGTGGTCGGGGACGCCACCGCGGCCGAGGTGTTCGCGCTGGCCGACAAGTACTTCGGCGCCCTCCCGGCCCGGGAGTCGATCCCGGCCGCGCCGGACGGCCGGCACGTGCCGGCCGGTGGCGGGCCGGTGACGGAGACCGTCCGGGGCGCCGTGCCCGCGCCCCGAGTCTTCGTCGCGCACCGCACCCACGCCTTCGGCACCCCCGGGTACGACGTGCTCACCGTCCTCGCCACCGTGCTGGGCAGCGGCCGGGGCAGCCGGCTCTACCAGCGCCTCGCCGACGGCGAGCGGATCGCCCAGCCCGACCTGGTCGGCGCGTACGGGGTGGACCTGGCGCACGCCCCCGCCCCGCTGATCGCGACCGCCACCGCCCGGCCCGGGGTGGGCGGCGAGCGGCTGGCCGCCGGGGTGGCCGAGGTGGTCGACGAGCTGGCCACCGTGCCGGTCACCGCCGCCGAGCTGGACCGGGCCAAGGCGCTGCTGAGCACCGGATGGTGGCGGCAGATGTCCACGGTCGACGGACGCGCGGACGTCCTCGGGCGGTACGCCACCCAGTTCGGCGACCCGGCCGTCGCCGCCGAGCGGCTGCCCGCCTGGCTCGCGGTGACCGCCGACCAGATCGCCGCGCTCGCCGCCGAGGTGCTGCGCGCCGAGGACCGGGTGACCCTGGCATACCTGCCCGAGGAGAGCGCGTGAGCGCGACGAGCGAGCGGCGCCGCCCGGTGGTCCGCCACGATCCGCTGCCCGCCGGCCCCGCAGTCGTGAACGGAAGGAAGTCCCGATGAGCCTGATCGCCGACCGTCCCGGGCCGGGGCTGGCCCGGCCGTACCGGTTCCCGCAGGTGGTGCGCCGTGAGGTGGCCGGCGGCCAGGTCGTCGCCGCGCACCTGCCCGGGCAGAACCTGGCGGTGGCGCTGCTGCTGCTCGACGCCGGCGCCGGCCGGGAGCCGGTCGGCCGGGAGGGGCTCGGCGCGGTGCTGGCCAAGGCCCTGGAGGAGGGCACCACGCAGCGGGACGCCACCACGTACGCGCTGGCCGTGGAGGGGCTCGGCACCGAGCTGGTGACCGGGCTGGACTGGGACTCGTTCCAGGTCAGCGTCCAGGTGCCGGTGGACCGGCTGCCCGCCGCCGTGGAGCTGCTCGCCGAGGCCGTCCGGACGCCCCGACTGGACCCGGACGACGTGCGGCGGGTCCGCGACGACGAGGCGACGGCGCTGCGGATGGACTGGGCGAACCCGGGCCCCCGGGCCGAGGCGGCGCTGCGGGCCGACCTGTTCGGCGCGGAGAACCGGTGGGGCCGGCCGATGTACGGCGACCCGGACTCGGTGGCCGGCCTGGACGTCGAGGACGTCACCGTCTTCCACTCCGAGTGGTTCCTCCGCCCCGGCACCCTGATCGTCGCCGGCGACCTGGAGCGCCTCGACCTGGACGCGCTCGGCGCGGCGGCGTTCGCCGGCACCGGCGGCGGCCCGGTCACCCCGGGCGGCCCGATCGACGTGTCGCTGCGCGCCGGGCGGCGGATCATCCTGGTCGACCGGCCCGGGTCGGTGCAGTCCACGCTGCGGCTGGGCCATCCGTCGCCGCACCGGGCGCACCCCGACCACGTGCCGTCGCTGCTGGCCGGCACGGTGCTCGGCGGGGCGTTCACCTCCCGGCTCAACCACCTGATCCGCGAGGTGCGCGGCTACACGTACGGCATCCGGGGCGAGTTCGCCTCGTCCCGCCGGTTCGGCCGGTTCGCGGTCAGCTCGGGCGTGCAGACGGCGGTGACCGCGCCGGCGCTGGTGGAGGCGGTCGGCGAGATCAGCCGTACCCAGGCCGGTGGGGTGACCTCCGACGAGCTGGCCGTGGCCCGGTCCTGGCGGGCCGGCCAGCTCTCGGTCGAGTTGCAGAGCCCCCGGGCGATCGCGTCGGCGCTGACCACCCTGGTCGTGCACGACCTGCCGGACGACTACCACGCCCGGCTGCGCGAGTCGCTGCTCGCCGCCGACGTCGACCAGGTCTCGGCCGCCGCCGCGACCCACCTGCACCCGGAGTCGCTCACCCTGGTGGTGGAGGGCGACGCCGCGCTGATCCGCGACGACCTCGCCGCCACCGACCTCGGCGAGATCGTCGACCCGCCCCGCTGACCCCACCCACGGCGGCCCGCCGACCGGCCCGCGCGGCGAAGGGAGATGTGATTCCCGTCGCGCGGGCCGTGGTGGCTGCCGGGCCGGCGGCGCCGGGGGTGCGGCGGATGTTGCGGCCCGGCGGCCGGGTCGCCTGCGATCTTCCGGGCGACGCCCCACGCCGGGGTCGTCGTTGCGGCTGCCGGGGTGGTCGGGGTGGGTCGGATCACGGCCGGGACGGGGCCGGGCGGTGGGAAAGCGTTCCCGGCCGGGGCGTCGACCTGGGTAGCCTCGCGGGCATGAGGATCGGCATTGTGGGGGCCACCGGCCAGGTCGGTGGCGTGATGCGGCAGGTGCTGGCGGAGCGCGAGTTCCCGGCGGAGCAGGTGCGGCTGTTCGCCTCCGCCCGGTCGGCGGGGCGCGCCCTGCCGTGGCGGGGCGGCGAGGTGACCGTCGAGGACGCGGCCAGCGCCGACTACTCCGGGCTGGACGTCGTGCTCTTCTCCGCCGGAAAGGGCACCGCGAAGGAGTTGGCCCCCCGGGTCGCCGAGACCGGCGCGGTCGTGATCGACAACTCGTCGGCGTTCCGGACGGACCCGGACGTGCCGCTGGTGGTCGCCGAGGTCAACCCGCACGCCGCGGCGAACCGCCCGAAGGGCATCATCGCCAACCCGAACTGCACCACGATGGCCGCGATGCCGGTGCTGCGCCCGCTGCACGCCGAGGCGGAGCTGGTCGCTCTGGTCGTCTCGACGTACCAGGCGGTCTCCGGCGCCGGCCTGGCCGGCGTGGCCGAGCTGGAGGAACAGGTCCGCAAGGTGGCCGAGCAGGCCGCGGGGCTGGCCTTCGACGGCGGGGCCGTGGAGTTCCCGGCGCCCCGGGCCTTCGCCCGGCCCATCGCGTTCAACGTGCTCCCGCTCGCCGGCTCGATCGTCGACGACGGCTCCGAGGAGACCGACGAGGAGCAGAAGCTGCGCAACGAGAGCCGCAAGATCCTGGAGATCCCCGGGTTGAAGGTCTCCGGCACCTGCGTCCGGGTCCCGGTCTTCACCGGCCACTCGCTCCAGATCAACGCCCGGTTCGCCCGGCCGATCACCCCGCAGCGGGCCCGCGAGCTGCTCGACGGCGCGCCCGGGGTGGCCCTGTCCGACGTGCCGACCCCGCTGCTCGCCGCCGGCCAGGACCCGACGTACGTGGGTCGGATCCGCGCCGACGAGACGGTGGAGCACGGGTTGGCCCTGTTCTGCTCCAACGACAACCTGCGCAAGGGCGCCGCGCTGAACGCGGTGCAGCTCGCCGAACTGGTCGCCGCCGAGGGCCGCTGACCCCGCTCCCGCCGGCCGGGTCGTCGCATCGGCCGGCCGGCGGGCCGCGCGTCGGGTTGGATGGACCCAGGTACGACGACCTGGAGGCTGCCGTGGCGGACGAGACGACCCGGCGCGCCCTCACCGAGCTCATCGCGGGCCGGTGGCTGGGCGTGCTGGCGACCATCAAGCGGGACGGGCGCCCGCAGTTGTCGAACGTGGTCTACTCCTTCGACCGGGGGGCCGGGCTGATCCGGGTCTCGGTCACCGACGGGCGGGCCAAGACCGCCAACCTGCGCCGGGACCCCCGCGCCAGCTTCCACGTCAGCAGCGACGACGGCTGGGCGTACGCGGTGGCCGAGGCGCGGGCCGAGCTGACCCCGGTGGCGCGGCGGGCGGACGACGCGACGGTGGAGGAGCTGATCGGGCTCTACCGGGCCGTGCAGGGCGAGCATCCCGACTGGGACGACTTCCGGGCCGCGATGGTCGCCGAGGGGCGGCTGGTGCTGCGCCTGCACGTCGAGCGGGTCTACGGCATGCCACCGCGCGGCTGAGCCCCCGCCCCTCGCCCCTCGCCGCGCGGCGGGTCCGCCGAGACGCACCGGCTCCCGCCCGACGCACCGGCCGGCCGGTCCGCGTTACCCCTCGGGGCGGGCGGGTAGACCGCGGGTGCCGACACCGAGAGGGGAGCACCATGACAACGGTCGGAGAGTTCATGACGACCCGGTTGGTGACGATGGACGGCAACGAGACGCTCACCACCGCGGCGCGGGAGATGCGCGACAGCGCCATCGGCGACGTGGTGGTGACCAACGGCGCCGACGTGGTCGGCATCGTCACGGACCGGGACATCACGGTCCGGGGTGTCGCCGAGCAGATGGACCCGAGTTCGACCCGGCTCAACCAGATCACCAGCCGGGACGTGGTCACGGTGAGCCAGTACGACGACGCGGTGGCCGCCGCCGACCTGATGCGCACGTACGCCGTACGCCGGCTGCCGGTGATCGACGACGGGCGGCTGGTCGGTTTGATCTCGATTGGTGACCTCGCGGTCGAGCGCGAGCCGCAGTCGGTGCTGGCGGACATCAGCGCCGACGAGCCCAACAACTGACCGTCCGCCGCGGCGTGCCGGCCCCCGCCACCCGGGGGCCGGCGTCGCGTCGTCCCGGGCCGCCCACCCGCCTCACCCGATCCGGGCGAGGTTGACCGCGCACCGGACGGGGACCCTCCTGCGACGTCGAACGCGGATCGACGGGAGGAGAGGGCCCGATGCTGGACGCGACCACCACGTTCTTCGAGAACCTGGACCGGCGGGGTTACGAGCCACTGCTGACCAAGGTCTCCGGAACCCTGCGCTTCGACCTGCACGAGGGTCCGCAGACCAGACACTGGCTGCTGGTGATCGACCGGGGACGGCTCCGGGTGAGCCAGGAGGACCGGGAGGCCGACACGGTGATCGGGACCAGCCCCGCGCTGTTCGAGGACCTCGCCGCCGGCCGGGAGCACGGCCTGGCGGCGCTGCTGCGTGGTGACATGACGGTGACCGGTGACGCCCGGCTGGTGGTGCAGGTGGAGCGGATCTTCCCCGGCCCGTCGGACAGCCGGGGGCCGCGTCGGCTCTTCCACCAGGAGGTGCGCTGATGGCGCAGGCCAACACGGTCCGGATCCTCGACGGCAACACCTTCGTGGTGTCGGAGGACACCGGCGACATCGAGGCGACGCCCACCGAGCCGACCGGGCTGTTCTCCATCGACACCCGGTTCCTGTCCCGCTGGGTGCTGACGGTCAACGGCGAGCGGCTGAACTCGCTCTCCTACGACGACCTCCAGTACTACGAGGCGCGGTTCTTCCTGGTGCCGGGGATGGCGACGCACTACATCGACGCCAAGCTGTCGATCATCCGCGAGCGGACGGTCGGCGGCAGCTTCCACGAGCAGCTGACCATCCTGAACCACGACGAGAAGGCCGTCGACCTGGAGATCAGGATGGACGCCGGCGCCGACTTCGCCGACCTGTTCCAGGTCAAGGACGAGATCCTGAACAAGAAGGGCGAGACCTACGCCGAGGCCGAGCCGGACCGGCTGCGGCTGGGCTACCGGCGGGGCAACTTCCGGCGGGAAACGGTGATCTCCTCGTCGCAGACCGCCCGGTACGACCGCAACGGCTTCGCGTACAGCGTCCACCTGGAGCCGAACGAGCAGTGGAACGCGGACATCGAGGTGCAGACGTTCGCGCTCGGGCCGGGCGGCCGGGACCTGCGGATGGGGCTGCTGGCGCACAGCGGCGAGCGGCTGGCCCTCCAGCACGACCTGGAGGAGTGGATCGCCGCCGCGCCGAGGGTGAACTCCGAGTGCGAGCACCTGTCCCGCACGTACCGGCGGAGCCTGGTCGACCTGGCCGCGCTGCGCTTCTCGCCGCTGTCGCTCGGCGGGCAGACGCTGCCCGCGGCCGGACTGCCCTGGTTCATGACCATGTTCGGCCGGGACAGCATCCTGACCTGCCTACAGGTCATGCCGTTCGCCCCGGAGATGTCCCGGACCACGCTGCGCATCCTGGCCTCGTTGCAGGGCACCCGGTTCGACGACTTCCGGGACGAGGACCCGGGGCGGATCCTGCACGAGATGCGCTACGGCGAGACGGCCGCGTTCGAGGAGCAGCCGCACTCGCCGTACTACGGCTCGGTGGACGCGACGCCGCTGTTCCTGGTGCTGCTCGACGAGTACGAGCGGTGGAGCGGAGACGTGGCGCTGGTCCGGGAGCTGGAGCAGGAGTGCCGGGCCGCGCTGAGGTGGATCGACGACTACGCCGACCTGGTCGGCAACGGCTACATCTGGTACGAGCGGCGCAACACCGACACCGGCCTGGAGAACCAGTGCTGGAAGGACTCCTGGGACTCCATCTCGTACCGGGACGGGCGGTTGCCGGGGTTCCCCCGGGCCACCTGCGAGGTGCAGGGGTACGCGTACGACGCGAAGGTCCGGGCCGCCCGGATGGCGCGCGAGTTCTGGGGAGACCCGGCGTTCGCCGAGCGGTTGGACCGGGAGGCGGCGCAGCTCAAGGAGCGGTTCAACCGCGACTGGTGGGTGGACGACGGGCAGTACTTCGCCCTCGCCCTGGACTCGGACGGCCGGCAGGTGGACGTGCTCAGCTCGAACATCGGTCACCTGCTGTGGAGCGGCATCGTCGACCAGGACCGGGCCGAGAAGATCGCCGGGCACCTGATCGGGCCGCGACTGTTCTCCGGCTGGGGGGTGCGGACGCTGGCCGAGGGCGAGGTCAGGTACAACCCGATCGGCTACCACAACGGCACGATCTGGCCGTTCGACAACTCGTTCATCGCCTGGGGGCTGCGTCGGTACGGCTTCGCGGAGGAGGCCGCGACCATCGCCGACGGCATCCTCGCCGCCGCCTCCTACTTCGACGGGCGGCTGCCCGAGGCGTTCGGCGGGTACCAGCGCGAGCTGACCAAGTTCCCGGTGGAGTACCCGACGGCGTGCAGCCCGCAGGCCTGGTCGACCGGTGCCCCGATGCTGTTGCTGCGCACCATGCTGGGTATCGAGCCGCACGAGGGGCACCTTTCGGTCGAGCCGCGACTGCCGGTCGGCATGGGGCGGATCGAGGTGCTGGACATCCCGGGCCGCTGGGGCCGGGTCGACGCCTTCGCCCGCGGCCGGCTGGACCTGCACAAGCTCGCCACCTGACCGGCCGGCCCCCGATCCGCTCCCCGCGGGCCGGGGGCCGACCGACCACGTGACATCCGGTGTCGAGTGCTCGACGACGCGTTGCGCCGCGCCATGGTCGCCCCGCCCCGACCTCCACGCCGTCTGCCCGGGAGCTGGTCGCCCCGCTGCTCGCCGTCGCCCACCGAGGACAGGCCCGCGCAGCGGTCCCTCGCCGGCCCGGCGTCCGCGCCGCGGCGCGGCGCGCGGCCCTTCGTGCCCCGCCGTCAGCAGGGTAAAGTCGCCGAATGCCGGAACTCGTGTACCCGCCCGTGATCACCGCCGCCAAGACGATGTTCCGGGTTCTCGACCTGCGCCTGAAGGTGGAGGGCAGCCACCACGTGCCGCGCACCGGCGGCGCGGTCATGGCCAGCAACCACGTGAGCTACCTGGACTTCATCTTCTGCGGGTTCGGCGCGCACCCGTCCCGCCGGCTGGTCCGGTTCATGGCCAAGCACGAGGTGTTCGCGCACAAGATCTCCGGCCCGCTGATGCGCGGCATGAAGCACATCCCGGTGAACCGGCGGGCCGGCGCCGCCTCGTACAACGCGGCGGTGGACGCGCTGCGCGGCGGCGAGGTGGTGGGCGTCTTCCCGGAGGCCACCATCAGCCGGTCGTTCACCGTCAAGGATCTCAAGAACGGGGCGGCCCGGATGGCGCAGGACGCCGGCGTGCCGCTGCTGCCGATCGCGCTCTGGGGCACCCAGCGGCTCTGGACGAAGGGCCGTCCACGCACCCTCACCCGCCGGCACACCCCGATCACCATCCTCGTCGGCGAGCCGATCGACCCGGCCGCCCACCCCGACGCGAACGCGATGAGCGCCGAGCTGAAGACCCGGCTGACCGCCCTCGTCGACCGGGCCCAGCGGGAGTACCCGGACTCGCCGGCCGGCCCCGACGACGCCTGGTGGCAGCCGGCGCACCTCGGCGGCACCGCGCCGACCCCGGAGGAGGCCGCCGCGCTGGACCGGCCCGCCCGGCGTACCCCGGCAGCCTGACGCGGCGCCGGGCTGGCCGGATCGTTCCGGGGCGGGGCGCGATGGTGCCTGCCATCGCGCCGCCCGCCCGGCGAGGATTGCCCGCATGACGAGATCCGCACTGCTCATCATCGACGTCCAGGAGTCCTTCCGGCAGCGCCCGATCTGGGCGTACGCCTCGCGGCCCGACATCGTCGGCCAGGTCACCCGGCTGGTCGACGCCGCCCGGTCCCGGCGCGATCTGGTCGTCTGGGTGCTGCACGCCGAGCCCGGCACCGGCACCGTCTTCGACCCGGCGTCCGGCCACGTCCGGCTGATCGACGGCCTCTGCCCGGCGGACGGGGAGCCGACGCTGGTCAAGACCGCCCACAACGCCTTCACCACCACCAACCTCCAGCAGTTGCTCACCCTCGCCGGGATCGTCGATCTGGCGGTCTGCGGCATCCGCACCGAGCAGTGCGTGGAGACGACCGCCCGGCTCGGCTGCGACCTCGGCTACCGGATGACGTTCGTGACCGACGCGACCGTCACCTTCCCCACCCCGCACCGGGACCTGCCGGCGACCGCCACCCTGGCGGAGATCCTCGCCGACCCGCGCACCCTTCCGGTCGAGGAGATGGTCGCCCGGACCGAGTACGCCCTCGCCGGCCGCTTCGCCACGATCGGCACCGTCGCCGAGCTGACCGGTGACGAGGCGGGGCAGCAGTCCGGGGCCGTCCTGGCCGACGCCCGGGGCTGACGCCGGTGGCCCGGGTCGTCTTCCTGCTCGTGCCGCAGTTGCACCTGCTGGACCTGGCCGGCCCGGCCCAGGTCTTCTCCACCGCCGCCGACCTCGGGTTCGACTACCGGCTGCACTACGTCGCCGAGCGGCCCGAGGTGCCGACCGTGCAGGGCGTATCGCTGCGGGCCGACGTCGGGTGGCCGGAGCTGGACCGGGAGGATCTGCTGGTCGTACCCGGGTGGCGGGTGCGCGCCCACGGCCCGCCGGGGCCGGTCGATCCGGCGGGGCTGCGCTGGCTGGCCGGCCACCACGCGGCCGGCGGCACCGTCGCCAGCGTCTGCGCCGGCGCGTACGCGCTCGGCCGGGCCGGCCTGCTCGACGACCGGCGCTGCACCACCCACCACGAGGTGCAGGACGACCTGGCCCGCCGGTTCCCGGCGGCCCGGGTGGTCCGCGACGTGCTGTACGTGGTGGACGACCGGGTGGTCACCTCCGCCGGCATCGCCAGCGGCATCGACGTGGCGCTGCACATGGTGGCGACCCGGCACGGGCCGTCCGCCGCCGCCCGGATCGCCCGCTCCCTGGTGGTGTACGCCCGGCGCAACGGCGACGAGCAGCAGGCCAGCGCGATGATGCGGCACCGGTCGCACCTGTCCGACGCGGTGCACCGGGCGCAGGACCTGATCGACGCCCGGTACCCGGACAAGCTGCCGCTGGCCGACCTGGCCGCCGCCGGAGGTGTCGCCGAGCGCACCCTGACCCGGCTGTTCCGGCAGGCCACCGGGCTGACCCCGCTCGGCTACCAGCAGTTGCTGCGGGTGGAACGCGCCGAACACCTGATCGGCCACGGCGCCACCGTCGAGGCCGCCGCCCACGCGGTCGGCTTCGGCGACGCCCGGATGCTGCGCCGGCTCCGCGCCCGCGGCCGGCCGGACGAGAGTCAGGCGGCACCGAGTCGGGGGTGACCGTGCCGCCCCGGCCTCCCGCCGGGCGGTCTCCGCCGCACGTCCAACCCTCACTGGCGTCCAGCCCCTGCCGCGCGTCCAGCCCCTGCCGCCGGTCAGCGCCCGTTGCCCAGCCCTTGTCGCCGGTCAGTCGGGGTGGCCGGCGACCCGCTCCGCGTGGTGCGCCACCGTCGCGCCGAAGATGCCGTCCAGCCGGCCGCACGAGCGGCACACCAGGTCCCGGTCCACCGGCCCGCCGCAGCCCCCGCAACGACCCACGTCGTCCGGGTCGGTCCACCGGCCCAGCGCCTCGCTCAGCGCCCGGGCCGACCGGTCGGTCAGCCGGAAGGAGCCGCGTAGCCGGCCCACCCGCAGGTCGACCGTCGCGACGGGCTCGGCGGCGGGATCGTCGTAGGGAGCGATCCGGGCGAGGAACCGTTCCAGCGCCTCGATCGGGTCGGCCGGCGGCTGAATCGTCACCCGGACACCGTAGCGCCACGCCCGTGCGCCGTCTCCCGGCGTGCGGCGCTGTTCTAACCTCGCGACCATGTGGAACGTCAGGGATGGACGACGTCGGTCGGTGGACCTGGTCGCGCAGGCTCGCGCCGAGGCCGGGCGCCGCCACGCCGACGAGGCCACGCACCCGGCCGCCCCGGCCCGCCCGTCGGAACGCAGCGGCCTGCTGTTCGGGCTGATCGTGCTCGGCATCGTCGGCTTCTTCGTCGTGCAGGGGGTCTTCGGCGACGAGGTCCGGGCCTGGCTCCAGGAGAACGCCTGCGCGGTCACCGGCTGCACCGGTCCCGGCATGGCGACGGCGGGCTGGCTGCTGATCGCGCTGCCCCTCCTGTACGTGGCTACCGTCGGGGCATGCTGGTCCCGGCTGCCCGGCCGGGCCCGGCCGGTCGTGATCCTGGTCGGGGCGCCCCTGGTCATGTCCGGCCTCCTCTTCGTGCCCGGCCGGCGCATCGACCTGGACGAACTCGTCGACGGCCCCGGGCAGTACGCGACGGCCACCGGCATCACCTGGGCCGGGGCCGGCGTCGGGCTGTTCGTGCTCGCCCTCCTCGTCGTCCCGGTGCTGGCGAAGAACCGGAAGGTGTCCCTGCCGACCGCCTGGACGCCGCTCGTCGCCGCCGGGGCGTGCCTGGCGATGCTCGGCGTGGCGCTGGCCCGGGTCGACCCGGTCCCGGTCACGGCCGACCTGGCGTTCCCGGAGCGCACCTTCACCGTCGAGGGGGACACCCTGACCCGCACGTCGGCCGCTGACCAGCGGGGCTGCGCCGGGGTGCTGGAGGACGACGGTCCGCTGGACGGCTGTCTGCGTACCGTCAGGGGAAGCTGGACCACCGACGACAGCGACGCTGTGGTGCGGCTCGCGGCGGTCCTCTTCCCCAGCCGGTCGGCGGCGCGCGAGCGCCGGGGGTCGCTGCCCGACGGCACCGGGCAGGCCGGGATCACCGGCGAGGCCATCGATGTGGTGTCCGTGTCCGGGAACTGGGTGCTGTTCACCGGCGTCGGGCACGCCGACGGGCGGGCCGTCGCCGGGACCGAACGCGGCTACCTGCTCTGGGCGGCCACCCAGGTCGGGTACCGGTTCATCGGCCACCAGGTCGGACTGCTGGTCTCGCCCACCCCGAAGGACGGCATCGGCCCCCGGACGCCCTGACGGTGGTGGAACCCGGATTAGTGCGTCAAGAGGCCGGCGGGGCGCTCGGTAGGGTGCCGGGATGCCGTCCCTGCGCCTTGATAAGGTCACCCCGGCCAACGTCGATGCCGCATGCGACCTGAGGGTACGGCCGGACCAGGAACACCTGGTCGAGTCGGTCGCCCGGTCGTTGGCCGAGGCGTACGTCTGGCCGGACGTCGCCTGGCCCCGGCTCGTCTACGACGGCGACGAGCTGGTCGGCTTCCTGATGGGCTTCTTCCGCATTCCGTGGCGGGAGGACACCCCGACCGACCTGCGGTCCGGGCTGTGGCGGCTGAACATCGCCGCCGAGAAGCAGGGGCGCGGGTACGGGCGCTTCGCCGTCCGGTCCCTGGCCGAGGAGGCGCGGCGGCGCGGGGAGACCCGGATCCACACGACGTGGGAGCCGGGCGACGACGGGCCGGAGGAGTTCTACCTGCGGCTCGGGTTCCGCTTGAACGGAGAGCGCAGCGGCGGCCAGACTGTCGGCGAACTGGACCTGGCCGCGTTCCTTGCCGTCACCTGACAATCGGCCGGCGCCGAGCCGGTTGCCGGCCGGATCGCCCGCAGCTGCACCCGGGCCCGGTCTCCCGGGCCGGCTCCTCGCCCCGTTGTCCCGCCGACCGGGCGGCGGTGTGGCCGGCCCGGTACCGGATGACGGATGATCATGCCATGAGAGTCGCGGTCAGAGTCCGCCTCGGCGGTCCCGAACGGGCACTGGCGGAGCCGGCCGCGCTGCGGCGGGCGCTGAAGGAGTCGTTCGGGCGGATCGTGATCGACGGCCTCGACGAGGTCGACATCTTCCTCACCCTGGGCGGATCGATCACGAGCGCCGAGGGCGACGGCGGGGTGCACAATCTCCGGTACTCGGCCGTCCGGCGGCGGCTCACCGTCAACGTCGTCGTACCGGCCTCGGAGATCGGGCGTGACTCGACGGCCGGGGCGCTCGCCCCGTACCTCGACGAGCTGGCCCGCCGCATTGCCGGGCGGTGCGCGCCCCGGGACTGCGCCGCCGTCTCCCAGGCGCTGGCGGGGGCGGGCCGGGAGGCGCTCGCGGCGATCCCCGGGCCCGGACCGTCCGGCCCGCACGGCGGCTGAGCCCACCCGGCCGGGAACGTGGTCGGTCCGCCCACCGGGAAGCCCCGGCGGGGTCGCGTCGGGGCGCGGCCCGTCGAGTTCGCCGGCCGGCGCGGGCACCGGTGTGGTGGACGCCCCGCCGGCTTTGACGGCGGTGTTACCTTCACGCCATCGCCGCCCTCGCCAGGCAGGAGCCAACCGTGCAGAAGAGGTATGTCGGTCTGCTGGCCGTCATGGTGGCGACGGCGTGCCTCGCCGTCGTCGGCGCCCTCGGCGGCGGGTACCTGGCCGACCTCACCACCTCCCGGTCGGCGGACCCCGTCGTCGCCGCCACCGCCAGTGCCACGCACGCCGCCCGTGTCACGCCGGTCGCCACCGAGAGTCCCGACCGCACGTCGACCGGTTCCGGGAACGCCGACCCCAGCCCGCCCGAGTCGCCGGCGAGGGAGCAGCCCACGAGGCGGACGTACCAGATCGACCGGCTCATGTACGAGCAGGCGTCGATGAGCGTCACCCTGGTCAGCGCCGAGGTCAACGGCGGCAAGCTGCGGCTGAACCTCAGGTACCGTAACGGCTCGCTGGTCCCGTGGCCGGTGAGCTGCCCGACCGCCGCCGTCGACCTGATCTCCTCATGGATCACCCTGGCGGACGGTCGGATCGTGTACCCCGAGAACACCTGGTGCGCCACGACGCGCCCCGGTGAGTCCTTCAGCATCGCGCCGAACACCCAGGCGACCACCTGGGGTGTCTACCCGGTGGTTCCGGAAACCGGGTCGTCCTTTGAGCTGACCTGGTACGACTTCCCCACCCTCGACGACATCCGGCTCCGGTGACCGCCCTGCGCCGTACCACGACCGCCGGTGCGACCGGAAGGCTGCCCGGCCGCACCAGGGATCCGCTGGTCGGGTCAGGAGTGGCCACGAGGGTACGATCAGGACCGTGGAGCCCACCTCCCGCGCCGTACTCGCCTACTTCGTGTTCGTCGCCGCCGGGTATCTCCGCTTCGGTGTCGCGACCGCCGCAGCGCGGCGGTCGCGCCGCAAGGCTCGATGGTTCAAGCTCGCCGCCGTCGCGATGCTGCTCGTGGGTGTCGGCCTGCTCGGCTCGATTCTGCGCTGGTGATCCAGGTCGACCGACGGCTCAACGGGTCCGGTCGACTGAGGAAAGTAGCTGTGCGCCCGGCAGGATTCGAACCTGCGGCCTTGGGATTAGAAGAACTCCCGCCCTTAGCGCTGTGGCGACCTGCGTAAACGCAGGTCGCAGAGGAACGAGTCCCGGCGGATACTCTGCTCTCTGCTACAGCGCTATTCGACGACGTACACCCCGGTGCCTGCTCGGCCCACGGTGAGCCCGCGGTCCCGAGTCAGCTCCAAGGCGCGCTGGATCGTGCTCACGCTCACCGAGTACAGGTCGGCCAGCTCCCGGAGCGTAGGCAGCTTGCTGCCGGGCGCGTACTCCCGAGCGCGGATGCGGGCGGTCAGGTCGTCCGCGATCTGGCGCGACGACATTGGCATGGGCATGCAGATCTCCGGTGTCCCGTCCCTGGTTGGCTCGCCGATGAGATCACGGCCGCCACGCCGCCTCAAGCAGTGATTGACCTGTGGTCAGTCTGTGACCTAGCGTGGGCCCGGGTACTTCGTCTCTGGTTGGCGCCGGGCGGGGCTGCCCTGGTCCGGGCGGGGGCGGTACGCCCGTACCGTCCCGCCCGGCCCCCCCACCTCCCCCGCGACGGAGGCCCCATGGACGAGCGCGAGCACACCGGCCCGCTCCCACACGCGCACCCCGTGGCGCACGGCCGACCCCCGGTCGCCGACGGGCAGACGATCCCCCAACCGCCGGCCCCGGCCGCTCCGCCGCTGACCCGCCGCCAGTACCTGGCCGGCTGGCTCTGCGCCGCCGTCGTCCTGGTCCTGCTCGTCGCCGGCGTCCTGGGGCTGCGGTGACCGCCGGCCGGGTGTGGTGGCGGCTGATGGTGCGTCACAGGCCCGTCGACGGCCGGTGCCCGGTGTGCCGGGTGCGCCGCTGCGGAGACCGCGCCTACGCCCGGACCGCGCTGATCGTCGCCGGACTGTGGCACCTCGGGCCGCCAGCGGACCTGTGAACACCGCCCCGACGAGAGGAACCACCTTGACCACCATCCACCAGTGCGGCACCCGTACGGTCACGCTGGCCAGCGCGACCCGCGTCGGCGGCCGCGATGCGAACGCCGACGCCGCAGCGGTCGTCGGCACGCCCCTCGGTGTCGGCGCGGCGGTGATCGACGGCATCGGCTCCAGCCCAGCCGTGGTGGCCGCCGCCCAACTGGCCGCCTGCACCGCAGCGGTTGTTGCCGCGCACCGGGGCGCCCAGGCCGGGATCATGGCGGCGGCCGACACCTACCCGGACTACCCTGGCGCCCCCAATGCGGTCGGCGCGGTCGTCTCGGTCGAGCCGGGCGGGCGCATCGAGATCGCGCACGTGGGCGACTGCGCGGTGTGGACCTGGTCCAAAACCGGCGGTCTGACCCGATGGACCGTAGACCAGACCGCCGGCCAGCACGTCACCCACATGCTTGGCAACCCGGGCCTGACTGAGCTGGACCGGGCCGCGCTGGCCGAGCACGGCGACCAGGTCGTTGGCGCGCTGGCCGACTACGTGCTCAACGGCCTAGTCTTCGCGACCATCAGCACGATCTCGTGGACGCCGCTGCGGGGGCCGGCCGGCGTCGCCGACCTGGTCCTGCTGACCAGCGACGGCGTGCACAAGGCGTTGCCGGCCGCCCGGATCGCCGAGCTGGCCGAGACGCACGTCGAGAATGTTCAGGCGCTCGCCGATGCGCTGGTCGACGTGGCCGTGACCGAGCCGCGCGCCGACCCGGACGAGACCGCCGACAACGCGACGGCCGCCGTGATCCGGCTGGCCTGACCCGGGTACGCGACCGCCCCCGACCAGCACGGTCAGGGGCGGCTTAGCGTCGGGGCTACGCGCTGTCGGGCAGCTCGCGCTGGAGGTGGAGCAGGACGGGCTCGTAGACGCCGGGCAGCAGCTCCCCGACCTCGTCCAGAGTGATCCAGCGGACCTCGGCCAGCTCGTCCTCATCGCCCACAAACACGTCCAGCCTGCCGAGCGGGTAGCAGGCGAGGTAGATCATGGTTCGCCCGGTCTTGGGGTGAACGCGCCGCCCGATCTCACGCTGCGCCGCGCGGACCAGGAGCCCGGTTTCCTCCTTGACTTCGCGCACGGCCGCGTCGGCCGGTGACTCGCCCGGCTCGATCTCGCCGGCGATGAAGGTCCAGAGCGGCCTGCCGTCGTGACGGCGGCCGACCAGGACCCCGCGCTCGCTGGTGACGATGCTGGCCACTACCGGGCTGGGCTCGGGTTTCGTTGCGGCGTCGGGCACGTGGTCTCCCTTCCTGGGGTCGGCCTGTCGCCGGCGGGCGATGAGGCGGTCGACTGCTTCAATGGCGATCTTTCGGTAGCGGCCCCGCTCGGTGAGGTACCAGTCGACGCCCTCCGCGCCGAAGTGTCCGGAGTCCACCAGGCGCCGGATCGTCTGGCCGCTGTCGCCGAATCCGGCTGCGATCAAGCGGTCGCGGACCTGGTTGACGGTCAGGTAACCGCTCTCAGCCACGTCGTCTCCCAGGTCTTCCAGGTCTATCAAGATGGCCAATGGTCGCACGGCCAGACCCGGCATGGGAGCAAGTAGTGGGCTCGGCATGCAACACACCCTACCAAGCTTTCCAACCTTTCCAACGTGTGTCATGCTGGCCGGCATGCAGATCCCCGAGTCGATCCGACCCACGATCGACGCCGTCCTCGCCTGGCTGGTCGGCTACGGCCAGCCGATGCTCTTCGGCGCCGGAGTGGTGGCTGCGCTGCTCGCCCTCGCCCTGATCTGGCGGTTCCTGCGCACCGGTGAGGTGCACGAGAAGCTCGGCGTGGTCGCGGTCAGCCTGGCCACCCTCTTCGCGATGGAGGGCATGTTCGAGGTCGCCCACGGGCCCCTCGGCCTCAACACCGCCGGGTCGCTGATGTTCTGCGCCACGTTCGAGGTGGTGATGCTGCACCAGGGCAGCCTGGCCGCCCACAAGCTCGCCGCCGCCGCCGAGGGTCAAGCCCCGGACATCACCAGGCACATGCGGTTCGTGTGGCTCGTCGCGGTCGCCTCCGGTGTCATCGCCTCCACCGCCTCCAACTCCGTCACCGAGGTGGTGCTCCGGCTCGTCACCCCGCCGCTGGCAGCCGGCATCTGGTACATGAGCCTGTACGCCGACGTCGAGCCCGCCGAGCGGCAGCCGTCCCGGTGGATCTGGACGCCGCAGCGCATCGGCGTGCGCCTCGGCCTGCTCAAGCCGGGCACCGTGGACGACCTGACCGAGGTGTTCGCTCAGCGGCGCATCGTCGCCCTGGTCGACGCCGGCATGGAGCTGTACGTCCAGCAGCAGGCCGCGAAGCTGGGCGGCGGGCGCCCGGCCGAGCCGGCGCGGCGGTGGCGTCGTCGGACGCGCGACCCGCTCGCGGAGGCACTGCGCCGGCTCCAGCAGCTCACCAAGGCCGCCGACGCCGACACGGTCCAGGCGGCCCGGGAGCAACTGCGCCGGGTGCTGTCGATCGAAACCGAGCTGTTCCGGGACGACACCCAGCCGACACTCCGCGAGCGGGAAATCATGGACGAGGCCCGGCTGTCGATGCGGCAAGCGACCGCTTCCCTCCGTGCCCAGGTGGACCAGGTTCGGACCATCGACGGCATCCGGATGCCGGCCGCCATCGCGGACCAGATCCCGGACCAGATCCCCGCCGACTGGATCGCCCGGCACCAGACCATCCCCGGCCGCCCGCAGCGGACCAACCTGGCTGCCTCGTCGGCTCACCGCGAGCTGCCTGCTGCGCCGCGCCGTGAGCCGGTGGCTGCGCCGACAGCGGCTCAGCGCGAGCCCCACTGCGAGCCGGCCAAGGCCGCCCCGGGTGAGCCGCACCGTGAGTCGATCACCGACTCACCGCGCACCGCCGTAGCGGCTCACGCGCCGACTCAGCGCCGACTCACCGAGCGGCTCACGGCCGACTCATCTCGCGCCGACGACCGCAAGCTCCGGACGGCTCACGCCCGACTCACCAAGCGGCTCGACCGTGAGCCGTCAGGCGCGGAACTGGCCGAGGCGACGGGCGTCAGCAAGGCCACCGCCAACCGCTGGAAGAGCAACCGGGCCAAGGCCCAGAAGGAGAGCTGACCGTGCCGAAGAAGACCATCGCCGACCTGGAGCGGGACCTGATCGCCGCGAAGGGCGACCCGCAGCGGCACACCCAGCTCCGCCAGGACATCCGCGCCGCCGGCCTGCCGCACCTCGCGGCCGAGCTGGACCGCATCGCCAACACCGACCCGGACCGGGAGGGCTGACCCATGTTCGGCAGGAAGCGGCCCGAGCCGCCCGTGCGGCAGGACCAGGTCGCCCGGCTCATCAAGGCGACCGACGACGAGGACACCGCCGCCGCCCGGGACATCGACAGCCCGCAGTTCGGGCGCGCCCGGGCGGTCCGGGACGCGGTGGCGAGGGCGTCCACCCCGGCGGAGATCGACGCCGCGTACAACGCGTGGCGGCGCGGCGCCCGCTGACCCACCCACGCGGGGCCCGGCCTACGCCTGGACAGCCCGGCCGGGCCCCGCACCTACAGAGAGGCACCACCCATGATGACCGCTCCCTACCGGGTCGCCGGCACCGTGCCGGCCGACTCGCCGCTGCGGGCCCTCGCCGGCCACACCATCACCTTCCCCGCCCGCACGCAGGACGACGCCAACCGGCGGGCGGCCGAGCTATGCCAGGCCGGTGCCGTGCCGGTCGTCTGGCTGACCCGGCCCATGCCTTGGACGCCCATCGCCCTTGGCCTGGCCGGTGCGGTCCTCGGCGCCCTGGCCGCCGCGCTCATCGCGATCCTGGAGGGCCACGAGCTGCTCGCCGGGATCGCCGCCGGCGCCATGGTCGTGAACGGCCTCCTGCTGTTCCCCGCGCTCGCCCACCTGGAGATGGACCGGTGACCATCTACCGCGTGCACGTCTTCGACGGCCAGTACGAGGTGCTGCACAAGCGCGTCATCACCTACCAGCTCGACCTGGAGGGCCCCGGCGTCGATGGGATGCTCGACCGCCTGCTCCAGGCCCTCACCCGGGCGGCGCGGGCGGAGAACGAACCGATGGACTCCCCGCGGCTGGAGATCCGCGACACCCGGACCGGCACGACGGTCCTCGACTGGCTGGGGGGCTGACGTGGAACACACCATGTCCCCGACGGCGGTGGCGATCCTGCTGCTGCTCGCGATCGTCGTCGACTACATGAGCATCGGGCCGAACTCGTTGCGAGACCGGGCCGCGTTCTTCATGGCCCTGCCCGCCATCCGCGAGGGCTTCAACGGGTCGCCCGCCGACCAGAAGACCGTCGCCGCAGCCGGCGGCGTGATCCAGAGCCTGCTCGACTCCACCGGCGGCGCATACATCGCCGGAGCCAGCGTCAACGCGATCCTTGGCGCGATCATCGGCCTGCTCTGGATCTACACCATCGGCTGCCTGCTGCCCGTCAAGCTCGGCAAGAAGCTCGGCCGGTTCGCGACGCTGAGCTTCCCGCAGAGCCCGCTCTACCGGCTCAATGGGAAGCTCTGGATCGTCGCGATCATCCTCGGCATGATGTCCGACCTGCCCGGCGGCGTCGTCGGGGACCTCACCCGCTCGCTGGTCGACATCGTGACCGGCGTCGTCGCCCCGCTGCCCGCCCTCCTGTTCGGAGCTGCCTGATGCTGACCACCACCACGCTGCTGGCCGCCGCCGAGGAGCCGTCCCGTGGCTGGGGCGGGCCCATCGCCCTGGCCATCGTCGCCGCCGTCTACATCGCCGGGGCCACCATCCACCACCACGTACGGTCCCGTCAGGACCCCTCCCCCACCGGGGAGGGTGACACCGGTGTCAGTGTCAAACCACAGGTCAGCACGGTGTCTGACACCGATGACACCGACCGTGACACCGACTGGTGGGGAGGGATCGCCGAGGTTGGCGGGCGCCGCATCCGGGTCTACGGGCCCGCGCCTACGGCGGGCCGCGAGGCTGACGTGGATCTCGACCAGGACGACGAGGAGGAGGAGGACGAGCCGGAGACGATCGAAGCCGTGATCGGCAAGATGCTGGACCGCGGCCACCAGTACGCCGAGATCGTGCGCCACGTGATGGAGGAGTTCGAGGTGTCCGAGGCGACGGCGAAGCGCAGGATCCGGGAAGTCCGCGCGGAGCGGATCGCCGCGGCGAGCTGACCCCTGCACGCACGAGAGCGCCCCCGCCGGCCGGAAGCCGTGCGGGGGCGCTGCGTGTGCGGGGGAGGGCTACTCCGTGGGCTCGTCGTCCTCGTGGGGCTCCACAGTCAGCACGCCGCCAGCGTTGCCGAAGGCGTACCGGCCCGGGGCGAGCGGCATCCCTCCCGCGCTGATCGTGGTCCCGTCGAAGCGGATGTCCCCCGGCGGCAGCGGGAGCAGCTCGTCGACGGGCTTGGCCGGGGTGGGCGCCGGGACCTCGCCGGTGTCGGCCTTGCGCCAGCCGTGGCCGGGCCGGCTGGCCTGCCACCGGTCGATCGTGGCGGGCAGCCATGCGGGCGAGCGTCCGATCACGCGGTCGGGCTCGGGCAGGTCGCCGCGGCTGCGCATGCGGTGGATGCTGGCGGGCTTGATGCCGAGGCGGGCGGCGAGGGCGGCGCTGTCGAGGTAGTCGGTCACGCTGCTCAACTTACGTTGTCCATGTGGGCTTGACAAGGCGGATGCCGCCCCCGTAACGTTGTCCATGTCAGCAGGACAACGTACCGAGGGAGACAGCGATGACCGCCACCGAGATCCGCACCGCCGCCCGCCAGATGGTCCAAGCCGGCACCGCCCCCACCCTGGCCGCCGCCACCGGCATCCTGCTCAACGCCGAGGCCGCCCTCGCCGCCGCCACCTGGCGGGCCGGGCTCCCCGCCCAGGACCGCTGACCGCCCCCGGGGCCGACCACCAGGTCGGCCCCACCCCGTACCGACCTGGAGGAATCCCATGAGCCAGCCCGCCACCGCCACCCCGACCAGCGCCCTGACCCCTCGGGACCGCCTCCGCTTGTTCCGCATCCTCGGCCGGATGCCGTTCGGGGCTGGAGTCCGGGGCGCCCGATCCCCAGAGGAGATGACCGTGGACAGCCTGGCCGACACGTTGGAGGCGCTGGTCGACCGGCTGAACGAGCACGGCGACGAGTGTCAGGCACGGGACGCCAAGTTGCAGGAGCACGAGGACCTGATCCGCGCCGGCCGGCGCCTGTTCGCCGCGCTCGCCGCACCTCAGGACTGACCCCGGACACAGAACGGCCCCGCCCTCCCACCAGGGGAGAGCGGGGCCGCTGAGGTTTGGTCGGCGCCGACCGGGACGTCACCGGCAGCACCGCGCCGATCATCCTACCGGCGGCCGGCGAGCATCGCCCGCACGGTGGCCGGTGAGTACACGCGGCCCCGGGCGATCGCGGCGACCACCAGCGGCGCGAGCACGGCGACCAGGCCGAGGATCGCCGTCTGCTGCGCGTCGGACAGCGGCAGGCCGAACGCCACCAGCAGCGCCAGCACGGCGGTCACCGCCGCAGTGAGCACGCCGACAGTCACCAGCGGCTCCGTGGCCGCAGAGTCGGGCGAGGGGATCTGGGTCATCAGTACCTCCTGGGTACGGTCGTGAGATGGTGCGGTACAGGCGGGTCCCCGCCGGCTGGGCGGAGATCCCAGAGCCGTGCCCGGCCGGACACCGGGACGCGCGTGGGCGCCCGGAGACCACCCCGGGATGGGGTGGGTGCCCGGTGCCGGGCTGCGGGGTGATGGGGAGGCAGTGGCGGTGCCGGCGGCCCGGATGCGACCGGGTGACGCAGGACCGGCACCAGTGCCGGCAGTAAGGCGCGGGCGACCCTAGCCCGGACAGCCGAACTCGGTACGGAGCTGGGCGATGCTCGCGGCGATCCGCAGGCCGGCCGGGGTCTGCGGTGGGGACTCCCGGTACGCGTCATCCAGGGCCACCACCACCCCGCACCAGCGGCGCTCCGACTCTCGCCGCGCCTCAGCGGACAGGGCCGCCGAACGGGTTGACGACACCAGCGCCAGCCCGGCCGCCAACACCGCCGTCAGCAGCACCACGACCAGGACGTGCCAGCCTCGGACCGTCACCGCGGATCACCCGCCCCGGATGATGGGGCCGGCGACGATAAGGACGGCGGCGACGACGATGGCGGTGACGGAGAGCCAGATCCGTCCGACGTCGCCGCCTCGCGTCGCAGCCCCAGCACCCCGCCCACCGCCGGCCCGGTCAGCAGCGTGACTGCGGCGACCAGCAGCGCCTCCGAAGCCCGGCCGGCCGGGACCAGCACGGTCTGGTGGACTATCACCCCCAGGCCAACCGTGACGCAGCCGAGGTCGCGTAGCGCCCGGGTGAGTCGCTCCAGCCTCACTCACGTGCCTGGCCCGGGCCGGCCAGCGCGGTCAGCGCGGCGGCGAGCGCCGCCGGGTCCTGGCCTGCGGCCACCAGCGCGGCGGCGACCTCGGCGGCCGTCTGGTCGCCCGACCCGGTGAGCAACTCCAGGATCTGGAGCGTGCGGCCGTCGGCGTTGGTGGCCAGGTTGTTGGCCGTGACCAGCGCGGCCGTCTGGTCGACCAGCACGATCCCGTGGGCGGTCCGCCCGTCGAAGCCGGCCGGAACGAACGCCCAGGGCAGGCGGGACATCTCGGCGGCGACCTTCGGGTCCTTCAGGATGGCCAGGAACTCGGCAGCGGTCATGGTGCTCTCCTTGCTGGTGGGGGCCTTGATCAGGCCGATGGTGGTGAGGTACCGGCGGTACACCGCCGTCTGGTCCCGTCCCGCCTTGATGGCGTCCCGGAAGTAGCTGATGTGCGTGTGCCAGCGGTGCGACGAGTCGCCGGTCGTGCGCTTGCCGAGCCGGTCCCACCGGCGGACGGTCTTCCCGTCCGGGCTGTAGATGACCTCGCGGATGTCCCGGGTGTCGGGGGCGCTGGCCTTGCACTGGGCGACTAGCCACGCCGAGAACGACCGCAGGTCATGGGCCTTGCCGGCGACGCGGACGGACCAGTCGCCGACGTCCAGGGCACAGGCGTCGGAGGTCAGCCCCGCCTGATCCCGGGGGGACTCGGTCACGGAGTAGTCGCGGATCTGCCCGGACACCCGGCGGACCCGGTCCGTGCCGCAGTGGTAGCCGCCGATGTGGGCAGGGTCTCCGACAATCCCGACCTCCGCCGGGTCCAGGTCCGCCGAGCGGTTCACGCCCTTGTTGACATCCAGATGGGCGAGCAGGAGCTGCCGGACCGCGATCAGGGTCGGCGGGCTGGTGGTCACGATGAACCTCCGGTCACAGGAGTCAGGGGGCCGCGCTGCTCCAGCAACTGCGGCCAGGACAGTCCGCCGGTGAGGCGGGTGGAGCAGGTGGGGCACTCCCCGGGGTCCCAACAGCCAGTGCTGCTGGCACGCCACTCGATGCCAGCCCGGTCGGTGACGATCCCGCTCGGCGGCGGGTCGGGCAGTTGCAGGGCCGAGAACACGCGGTTCCTCCAGGTCAGCGGCGGCGCGACGACGGCATCTGCTTGATCAGGCCGGCGATCATCCGCGGGGTGGTCCGCTCGTACGAGTCGAGCGCCAGCGAGGCGGCACCCTCGCTGGTCCGGTACTCCGAGCTGACGATGCGAAACACGGTCACCCCGTCGCGATCGGTCGCGTTGAGTGCGTCCACCCGTGGGAGGATGCCGCGGACCCGGATCAGGCCCGGCCTGATCTCCCACGGCATGACCATCCGGCCCGTCTGGATGTCCAGGATCGGGCGGGCGATCCTGAGCCTGCCCGCGTTGGGGGCAAACTGGTGTTGGGCGAGCCACTGGTCACCGGCACGCTGGGCCGCCGCCAGGCTGCCGACGTCGGAACCGAGGTCGATGGAGCCCTGCCGCACCAGGGCGGCGGCAGTCAACTCCCGGACGCTGGACGTGCGGACCGTTGCCTGCACCCGGCCCGCTGAATCCCGCCACCGCACCGTCACCTGGTTGTACAGCTCGCCACCGGAGCCCTGCGAGTCATACCCGTCGGTCACGTCCGCCTCGTAGCGGACGGTCGTCGGGCGGGGCACCCATTCGAAGCGGTAGCCGCCCGGACCCAGCTCCCACACCCGCCACGTGTAGCCAGCCTCCAGGGCCATCAGGTCGTCGAGCACCTTGTCGGCGCTTACCCCGTCCGGGTAGGCGAGCTGGTCGATGGCGTAGCTGGTGGCCGCGATCGTCGAGGTTGCCGGGTCGTACTTGGTGAGCACGCGGCCCAGCAGGTCGGCGACGACTTCGGATGCAAGCACGGTCGGCCCGTAGCCGGTTGTCTTCTCGTTGCCGTTGGCCAGATAGCGCATCGCCACCGCCGACATGTCCGTCACCGCCACCCACACGTTGTCGTTGCCGACGGTCACCCCAGCCCCGCCCCGGACCAGACGCACGTAGAACACGTTGCGGCCGTTGTCGAAGTCCGCCACCACCACCCGAGGGCTACTGGCGCCGCCGGTGGTCGTCAGGGTCTGTGCCCGGGGGATCTGCGCGGTGCCGGTGCCCGTGCCAGCCAAGCCCTCGATCGTGTACCCGGCGTCGGTCACGCCGGCGTCCCAGCTGTAGTCGATGCGGGCCAACTTCTGGCCGGCGTCCCAGATCGCTCGGTACCGCATCGCCACTCGGGCACCCGTCGCGAGCGTCTGTCCCTGTGGGAACTGCAAGATCACGGCGTCCTTGCCGCTCCCGCCCGGGTCATCACCGCGGGTGTCTGTGCCCCCGGCGGCGTTGATGCCAATCCTGTCCAACCCCCCGGCCAGCGGATTGTCGATGTAGATCAGCGGCAGGGTGCGGTCCCGGGTGTGTGCGTGCCCGCCCATCGCGGTCAGATTCCACACCTGACCGTCTGGGCCGGCAGACCGTGACGGGTCTTCCAGCCGACCGTCGAACAGGATCGTGCGGTCCCGTCCGTCGTACACGGTGAGCTGCCCGTACATGGTGATCTCGTCGGGTTGGATGTTCAGCGGACGGTCAAGCGGCACCTGGCAGGACTTGAACCCGCCCGGGTCCTCCCACCCGTACACCAGGTCCCGCGCCTCGGCGGTCACGTGTCGGATACCGCGGGAGGTTCGCAACTCGATCGTCAGGGGGATCGGTAGGCTCACGAGCCGCCCTCCGGGTCTTCGAGCTTCCCCTCCCACACCACGGTGCCGTCACTGTCCCGCCACCGGACGGTAAGCAGTTCGGCCAGCACTTCGGCGGAAGTGACACCCTCGGGATACGCGATCTGCTCGACAGATTCGTCAGCACTCACGGCGGTCTCCTCAGCTCGACGGCGGACGCACATACCCGTACCGGGGCCAGTAGTACGGGGTGAGCGTCGAGGTGGAGGTGAGTGCCGCATCTGCCAGCGCGGCACCGTCAGCCAGCCACACCACACGGTTTGTCACCCCGGGTGACAGCATCGGAAACCGGCCCGCCACCTGCGATGGGGCCTGCGGCGGTCGAATCTCACCCGACGCGCCCACCGCGTACACCATCGTCCGGGCGGCATCGATAGCCCCGGCCGCAGCACCACTGTCGGAGGACACCCGCACGGCCGCGTATGCGTCATCCGCCGGTACGAACATGAGCAGGTCAATGTCGAGGGTGCCCGTACCGCTGACCCGCTGGGCAAACACCGACACCCGGATGCCCTGCACGGGCACCTCCACCCCGCTCACCCCATCGGTGACCGGATCTGCCCCGTACGGGTACTGAATCGTGCCCAGGTCCACGTACCGGGGGCCGGGTGCCTGGGTGACGGGCACCGCGTCGTTGGACACCTGCAACGTGCCCAGCGGCCCGTACACGAACTGCACGTTCCAGGTGTCCAGCACCTGTGACTGCCGCACACGGGCCAACACCCGGTACCGGCCGCGCACGTCCACGCTGGCCGCTGCGGGGAACGGGTCGGCGTAGATCCGCTGATCCATGTCCGTGTTCAGCGGGGTGATCCGCACATAGTTCTGCCCCGAACCGGACATGGCCGTGTCGTTCGATGCCGCCAGCGCAGTCGCCGTGGCCGTCACCATCGACTCGGCCTGCAATACCAGCGGCGCCGCGCCCGGGGTGCCCCGCCTCCGCAACCCGAGCACCGGATACCGGGTTGCAGCCGCCACAGCCATGAAATCGGCACCCAGCCGCAGGTAAAGGGGTGTTTCCACGTCGCCCTTGACCCCGGTGATGTCCAGGTAGCAGCCGCCCGTGCTGGCCGGATTGTTCGATACCGTCACCGGTGACAGGGTTTCCTTCAAGCCGTAGGCGAATGGCTCGGCGGGGATGGTGACCCTGGGCTCCTTGGTGAACGGGTCCCAGTTCACGTTGTCAGGGCCTGCCCGGAAGGTGCGGAAGAACACCGGGCTGCTCGTGCCGGGCCGGTAGCGCAGGATGTTCGCCGGCCGGTCCAACTCCCGCATGAGCTGCTGAAGCATGCCGGCCCGCGCATCATCGGACACACCGTCTATGCGCAACACCAACGTGATCGTCCGGTTGCCGTACGCCACGGCCGGGTAGCTCTCCCCGTCGCCCAGCAGGGTCGTGCCGGCAACCGCCCGCTTCAACTCCGGCATACCGAACGTGGTGCCGTCGCGGACCGTCCAGCCCGGCCCTTGCAGGTCGAGCCGGACGGTGGGCGACGCCGCGATGGAGTCGACGAACTGCACGTCATACCGCGCCACAAACCCCCCTCACCTGGCGTACACGTCGGCCTGGCGGCCCATGATGTAGCCGACGGTGTGGCCATCCATTTGTACGGACACCCCGTGCAGTGCTCCCCGAATCGCGGCGGCGAGCACCGCCGGATCCGCGACCACACCGCCGGCCGCCTGCTGGCTGCCACCGGACGCCGGGGGTTGGGTGGTCACCCACTCCGGGCCCCGCTCGGCGAAGCTGTACGTCTTGCCGGAGGTGACCCCGACACCCCACACCGGCTCGCCGATCACCCCGCCCCGGTCCATGGCGATGTGGTCGTGCGCGTTCCCACCGGCGAAATTGTGCTGCTGCCAGACCGCGCCGGTGTAGGTGTGCCTGCGCCCGTTGTGGATGTTGAATTCCTGCCACGGGCTGATGAGCTCCTTGGTCCGGGACATGTAGTGCTGGTTCCACCACACGGCCAGCTCCCGCGATGGCGGGAAGTCCACCGCCCGGTTGTCCGCGTGATAGCTGCGGTTCCCCGTCAGCGTCGTCGCACCTGGCCGGTACGTGGAGATCGCCCGCAGGTGCGGAAACGCGGCTTTCACCGCCGCGACGATCGCCGGCGCGGTCGCCCCACCCGTCGGGATCCCCGGCGCCACCACCGACAGCACCTCACGCCGGGAGGGAATCCGCGTCTTCGCCGCAGTCGTCCGATACGGCCACACCTGGCCGCCGCCTGCATACCCCGGCGTCGTGTCCACCACATCCTCGGGCACCGTGCCGTGCCGGTTCATGTGGTCCAGCAGCCCCGGCGCCTGCTGCTCCAGCTTCCGCCGCGACGCCTTGCGGATCACGAACTCGTCGGCGTGCACGATGCCCGCCGGTTCGTACATGTCACCCGGTCCGGTCCACCCGCCTGTGGCGTAGTCCCGGCCCTGCACCGGCCCCTGGAAATTCGCCGGGATCGCGCCCTTCTTGAGTGCCTGCTGGTAGACCGACAGCCGCTTCAGCCGGTCAAGAGTCACCGGGTAGCCGACCACCGAGATGAGAGCGCTGTAGGAGCCGTCAAACGCGTCCGCTTTGGCCTTCGCCCCCTTGAGCTGCTCATCCGCCGCAGTAGCACCCGGTGCTGACGCGTTTGCGCGGTAGTCGCCCGCGTACTCCTCCGCGTTGGCCTTCGCGGTACGGAACTGGGTGGCCACGTCGGAGACCTGCCGCTCCGTCAATCCCGCAGCGAGCAGAGTCGCCCGCAGCGCCGGCGTCATCTGGCCGTCGAAGGTGCCGCTCAGCTCGCCCGCCTTGCTCTGCAACTCGATGGCCGCGAGCGCCAGCTTTCGGGTCGCCTCCTGCGCCTCGCTGCTATTACGGCCGTGCTCCTTGACCGCCGCCGCCGCGGCCTTTTGAGCCTCCGTCAGCTTCTGCTGGGCGTCGAGCAGCCCGAACACCGGATCCGTTTCGGCCTTCATCTTCGACGCCAGGTCGACCAGGGCGTCGCGCTGACCTCGGGCGGCAGCCGCAGCCGCGTCGGCAGCGGTCTTGTACTCCTTCGTCACGCCCGTCAGCGAGCTGGTCGGAGACACCGTCTGCGCCGCTGCCGCCGCAGTGGTCTCCAGGGCCGCCGCGTACTGCGGGAACAGCTTCTTCAGCTCGTCGACCGACACACCGGTCTTGCCTGCCTCGGCCGCCAGCCGGTTGAAGGCGGCCTGCGCCTCCTCGGTCTTGCCGCCCGACACGAGCTGCGCGAACGCCTGGTCCATCGCCGACACCCGCTCCCGGGTGCGGGCCAGGCTGGTGTTCATCGACTCCATACCCGGAATGGACTCCAAGGCGTCCTGACCCCAGCGGACAAACCTGCGCCGGCTGTTGTCGGTGTCCGCCAGAAACTTCAGACCCACGTTCAGGTCCTTCATATCGGCACCGAGCACCCGAGCGGCCTCACCAGCGACCTGCCCCGACTTACCCCACGACTCCAACCCCTTCGACATGGCCTCAACCTGCGGGTTCAGGTCCCCGACCGCCTTGTTGACGATCGCCCCAGTCACCTGGAGCGCAGCGAACGCAACCGCCGCCCGGCCCGCCCACTTCGTGGTCGCCTCCAGGCCCCGGGCCGCCCGGGCACCGGCCGGACCGGTCGCCTCCAGCTCCGCCCGGAACTCCGCGTTTGCCCGACGCGCCTTCACCCAGCCGGCACCGAGCAGGGTCGTCGCCCCGCCCAGCGCCGCCATCACCGTCAGCGTGCTACCCACCGCCGGCGGCAGGTCCGACAGCTCGTTGACGACGCTGTCGAGGGTCTGCACGAGCACCCTCAGCCCCGAGTTGGGGCCCGACGCCGACTCGATGGCCAGGGTTTCCAGGCTGCCTCGCAGCCGCTCAAGGTCACCGGCGAGGTTGTCGGTGCGCATCGCCGCCGTCTCAGCGGCGTAGCCGGCGTCGTTCGTCTTGTCGATCCACGTTTGGATGCCCTCAGCACCCTGCTCGTACAGCACCGACGCAGCCCGGATGGCATCCTGACCGAAGATGGTCGCCAGGGCGGCGTTGCGCTGCTCCTGCGTGAGCCCACCGAGTTGCGTCTTGAGCTGACCTGCCAGCTTGGTGATGCCGACGAACTGGCCCTGAGCGTCGTACGTCTGAATGCCCAGTTCAGCCATCAGGTCAGCAGCATCCCCGGACGGCTTGGCCAGCATCAGCAGCGCCGTCTTCAGGGACGTGCCTGAGTCGGAGCCGAGCAGGCCAGCCGACGCGAACGCCGCCAGCGTGCCGGTGGTGTCCTCGACGCTGAGGCCCATCTGGTGCGCCACCAGACCGGCCTGCGACAGCGCGTACCCCATGTCGTGCACGCTGCCCTGAGCTTTGCCTGCGGCGGCGGCGAGCAGGTCCGCGATGTGCGGCACGTCAGCGCCCTTAAGCCCGAACTGGGTCATGGCGCTGGCGGCCGTCTCCGCCGCCTCGGCCACGTCCAGCCCCCCGGCGGCGGCCAGGTCCAGGGCACCGCGCAGGCCACCGGTCAGGATCGCCGACGTGCTGACGCCGGCCTTGGCCAGCTCCTCGATGCCCTGCGCCGCCTCAGTGGCCGAGTAGGAGGTGTCCTTGCCGGCCTGGAGAGCAGCCTCACGCAGCCGCTCCATGTCGCCGGCGGATGCCTTCGTCGCCGCCTGTACGGCGCTCATCTGCTTCTCGAAGTCCATGGCGAACTTCGCAGCCATGCCCGCCGCGCCGAGCATGCCGACGCCCATGAGCGCCGCCTGGTCGGCGACCTGATCGAGCCGGCCGGCCCGGGCTGCCTTGTCCATGTCGCCGACGAAACTTTTCGTGGCGGCCCCAGCCTGCCGCAGGCCAGCCATGTAGCCGGAAACCTCGGCGGTCAGCTTCACGCCGACCGTACGCAACGCCACAGATCAGCCCTCCGTCTTCGGCGGGTCAGCAGGCCAGAGCTTCTTGAGGTAGGGGCCCACATCGATGTGCAGCACGATGGGCCGCCAGAGTTCTTCGGCCACCACCTCGGCGATCTGCTTCGTCGTCAGCACCACCCGAACCGGTCGCTTCCCCATCCCGTCACCCCCTTCGGCGCACCTGCCACAACCGCGCGGACGCGTACGGACTGGGCTTCTTGCCGTCGTCAGCGGCCCGCATCGTCTCGATCAGTGCCAGCTGCGCCCGGCACGTCGACCGATCTACCTGGAACGAGGGCCCGGTCTCCTCCGGCGAGGTACAGTCCTCGATCGGGCCGCCGTGCAGCGGGCACAGCCGCGACCGGTACAGGACGAGCGCGAGCATCTCCGCCCGGTCCTGCTCGGTCCACTCCGGCTCCCGGGTCGTCACCGACCGCACCAGCCGGCCCCGCCGGTTGTAGTAGTGCCGGGTCGTCTCGGCCGGCTCCCGACCGTCGAACCGGCTGGGCGGGATGCCGAGCCGGTCGGCCGCCTCTACTCGCTGCCGGAACCCCGCGTCATCCTGGAGGCGACGGGCGAGAAAGGGATGTCCACCCCACCCCGGTTCAGGTCCCACGCCGCCGAGGCCAGCTCGTCGAACTGCCGGTCAGTGAGCGCCTCGTCGAGCAGCAGCGTCCACTCCTGCTCGTCGAGCACGGGATCGATGACGGACTCCCGCACGAGAGCCGGGAAGAACGTTTCGATGTTCACCCCCCGGACCCGGTCCCGGGCGTCGATCTCGTTGCCGTCCTTGCGGGGCGGGTGCTCACCGATGAACTGGTGCCAGCGCGGCCGGGTCATCGCCCGTAGCCGGAACTGGTAGGTGTGCGCAGCCATCTGCTCCCGCAGCGCCTCCATGCACTCGGCGATGGCGGCGGACCCGTCGCCCTCGATGGACGTGGTGAGCGTACGTAGCGCGTCGTCGAGCTGCCGCTCCAGGTCCTCGAACTCAGCGGTGAGGTCACCGCGCAGGCAGACCGGAACGGCCCGCTCAGGCAACCGGGCAGCGGCGAGCAACGCCTTGAAGTCGGTGGTCATGTCCTGGCCCCTTCATCCTGGCCCAGACGTGGAGCGGGGACGGACCGGGCCAGGTGGTCCGCCCCCGCGATCAGGGAGGGTCAGGCGACGACCGCGCGCAGCGCCGGCGCCGACTGCATCTTCATCGGGATCTCGAACCGCTCGACGGTGTTGGGCTCGGGGTCCATCCACGCGGTCTCGCCGCACATCACGTGGTAGACCTGGATCGGCTGCGCGGCCACGTGAGCGGTCACCGCGTCCAGGGACCGACGCACCACCACGAAGCCGACCACGTCCGGCAGCAGCGTGCCGTAGACGATGTCCGACCCGGACTGCTTCTTGAACCGCAGCAGCGTGCCACTGAAGCTGCGACGGCCGTTGACGCTCGTGTCGAACGTCGACTCGATGCCACTGGTCGGCACGTCGGCGGTCTCCGGCCGGAACCCGACCAGACCGTCCGCGGTCATCCACTGGCTGACCCGGATGCCGGCGGCGATCTCCGCCTGGGTCACCGCGTTCATGTTCGCGACGGCGGGCAGCCAGTCGACTCGCACCTTGCCGTCGCCGGGAATGTCAGCCATCGGCCTGCGTCTCCTTCATGCTGGTGGTGGGCTTCCCGGCGGGCGCCGGTGCGGTCGGTAGGGCGGCCGCGCTGGGCGTGGCCGGGACCGGCGTGGCGACGTCGGCGGGGTTGGCGGCATTGAACGGGTCTGCCGGAGGCGGCGGGTCACTGGGCTGCCAGCCCTTCTGCTGCCACAGGCTCGCCACCTCGATCGGGAACTCCGCCCGCCCGCCGTGGACCTCGTGACGCATCCACACCATGCCGGCGGCCGGCTCGCCGTCAACCACCGACCAGCCGAGCGGCTTCCACCGGTCCCGCTCGTCGGCGCCCTCGATCAGGGCCTTCGAGCCGTAGCCGTTGGTCATCCAGTACGTCTTCTTCGTCATCGCGTGGGCCTCCTATGCGCGGTACAGCTCGTAGGTGACGCCGGTCAGCGCGCCGGAGAAGGTGAGGGTCGCGACGCCGGTCGCCGAATTGATCGCCGAGCGGGGAATAAGGATCATCCGCACACCTGTGGCCGGCGCTGCTACCGGCGTGACGGTGCCCGGGTTCGCCGACGGGGTGACGCCGGGATCCTGCACGGCGACGTTCGTGGCGGTCCCGGTCGTGATGACCCGCAGGAAGACGCCGTTCACGCCGAAGCTGGATGCTGCGATCGTGTCGGACGCCGACGGCGTGATGGGCGCCGGCGTCGTGCCCGTGGTGACCACGGACTGTGCTGCTTGCAGCGCCATGCGCCGCACCTCCTGAGTGGATAGGTCCGCCCGGCTGGCGGAAGTGAACTCTTGAATGCCGCCGGTACGGTGTCCGGCATGAGCCAGCAGAACGAATCGCGGTGGAGCCTCACCCACACCGGCAACCGGGTACTCCTGGCCGTCATCGCCGGGGCCCTGATCGCGTGCCTGTGTGGCGGCACCGACCTGCCCGTGCCGGTCCAACTCGTGATCCTGCTCGTCGTCGGCGGTGGTACGTACGCGCTGGTGACGCTGCTGCACCGGTCCCGCCGTCGTTAGGCCGGCACGCTCTCCAGTCGGTACACGTCAACGCGATCCATCACCAGAACACCGGTGGACTCGTCGCGCTGCGGCGGCTGCCCGTCCTCACGGCGGATCGGGAAACACTCCCGGCCCGTAACGGACGGCACCACATCCAGCAGTGCCGCACGCACCCGCTCGCCGAGCGCCCGCGCTGCTGCCGCGTTGCCGCCGACGCTGTGCACGTACGCCCACAGGATGTGCCGCTGCGAGACGCCGTCCAGGGGCCGGGAGTCGGGCAGCTCAGGGTCGGCGTCGGCGAAGTACACCAGCACGTACGGCGGCACAGTTCCGCTGGGCGCCGCACCATCCAGCACCTTCATCGACCCCGGGGCAGCCTGAAGCAGACCGAGGACCGCGTCGGCGTGAGCCCGGATCGTCACCGGCCCTCCTCCACCAGCCGCACGGCCAGGTCTTCCAGCGCCTTCTCAAAGCGAGGCTTCTCCGCCTCCGCCGCCGGAACGCCCCCGGGGATCGGCGCGTTGTTGACCGAGCCGTACTCGAACAGGTTGCCCAGCGCGCCCTGCGGCTTGTCCTTGTCCGGGCCGATCTCCGCCGTGGAGCCGGCCGACGTCTCCCGGGTGTCGTAGGTGACCGCGTACGGCAGCCGGGGTGCGTGCGCATGCCCGGACCAGCGTCGCCGCCAATCGGTCTTGATGTTCAGTGCGCCCTTCTGCACAACCTTCCGCACCTCGGCCGGGGCTGCCGCTGCCGCCTCGGTCAGGTCGACCGCCAGGAGGTGCAGCTCATGGGTCTCGATCTCGGCCATCAGCTCGTCCGCTCCGTCACACCGACCCGCCGCGCGGTCGCATGGCTCTTGTGCGCCAGGTCCCTCACCAGGAATGTCCGTCCCGCCAGATCCGGATCGTGCGCCGACGCGATGACCGTCATCTCGTCGCCGGCCTCCAGCCCCACCACCGACATCGGCAGGTGCACCTCCAAGCGCAGCATCAGCTGAAAGTCCTGCCCGACGTCCTCCTGCGCGGCCTGACCACTGCGCTGCTGCACCCGGCACCGCCCGGCGTAGAGCTGCTCGTACGTCTTGACCACGTTGCCATCGTCGTCGCTGCCCTCACCGGTCACGCGCTGGATGGTGCAGGCGTCGACCATGAGCCGCTCGGCCATCGCCCGCCCCCGGGCGAGCGCCACCTCGAGCACGGGCCACCTCCTACGGTCGGACCACCACGCCGTTGTTCGGACGCACCACCACACCCGGACCAGGCCGGGCCACCGTGCCGCTGTACGGCCGGTGCACCTGCCGGCCCGGCACCGACGTGCTCGGCGCACCCACCTCGACCGGGACGCTGATGCCGCCCGGCGCGGACTGCGCAGACCAGGTCGCCAGCGGCTCTCCCAGCGCAACGGGCACAGCCAGACCCACCGGGGCGGTATCGGCCGACCAGCCGGCCCCAGGGGCACCGACCGCGACCGGCACCAACAGCCCACCCGGGGCGATCTCGCCCGTCCAGGACGCTGACGGGCCGCCCACCGCCACGGGCACCGGCACACCCACCGGGGCGATATCGGCCGTCCACGACGCGCTCGGGCCGCCCACCGCCACGCTGACGCTGATGCCGTCCGGGACGGCGGCCGTCGACCAGTCCGCCGAGGGGGCGCCGACCGCCGCCGGGACAGCGATGCCGTCCGGGGCCGTCACCGCATCCGCCGATGCCGCAGCCAGCTCGACCAGCAGACCGACCATCGACCCGGCGACGTCCGAGGTGACCTGCTCCCCGCCGTAGCTGCCGGCCGAGCCGACCAGTCGGTACGCCGCGTCGGCCCGTACGTTCGCGTTAGTCGTCGCCCGGCTGGTCGCCTGGTCGACGACCTCCGTGTACGCCACCGCCGGCACCAGGCCGGTCGGGATCGCGCCCGACGCCACCCGGCAGTGCGCGCCCACCACCAGTGCCGACCCGGCACCCACCCCGGTCAGGGTCGGCAGGGTTACCGCGGTCCCAGATGCGGTCGTGGTCGCCGCCTGGGCTACACCGAACGTGCCCCGGCACACGGTGCACTCCCATGCTCCCGTCATCGAGCCGCTGTTGGCGATCGTCGGCGGGGTGTCGCCGGCCTGGAGCACCCGCGACCACGCGTACAGCCTCGACGCCGCGTCCTCCGTCACCGGCCACGACGCCCCCGGCAGTGGCGTCCACCCGGCCGGCATCGTCATCGTCAGCGCGCTGCCCGAGACATGCCCCACCAGGACCGCCACGTCACCGGCCGCCCAGCCGGACGGCAGCGAGGTCGCGAAGCTGGTGCTGGTCGCCGAGCCGCTGCTGCCCGAGGTCACGCCGACGTACGAGACAGCCACGGCGAACCCCTCGTCAGCCGACCTTGAGGATGCGCGGTGACGTGTTCGGCCACGTCACCGTGACCATGCCGGTGCCCGGCTGGACCGGCAGGCCCGTGCCGGTGTCGTACCAGGCGATCAGCCGCTGCGCGGTCGCCGCCACGTCCGCGCCGCCGGCCGCCGCGGACGCCTGGAACAGCAGGAGGCCGTGGTTCGTGGCGTTCGTCGTCGCGCTGATCGTGGTGTCGTCGGCGTCGAACACGCCACCCGTCACCGTCTTGCTGGCCAGGGCCGCCGACGTGCCGTTGATCGTGCCCCCAGTGCCTGTCACATCCGAGACGAACCGGTGCGCCGCAGAGAACGTGTAGCCGCGCACAAGGGCCACCTTGACCGTGGCCGTGTCCAGGTCGATCGACCCGTCCATCAGACCTTCAGCCAGCGCCGTGAAGTACCCGTTCGCCACCGCTCACCACCTCCCGCAGTGCCGCACCGGCGAGCCCGCCGGTCGGATCGTGAACGCCCCCGACGAGGCGATACCCGCCGCCGCGAGCACCCGCGCCCGCTCGGCCTCCGTCAACGCCGCCCCGCCCAGCACCTCGGCCGCGTACGTGACGGAGTAGTCGTCGACCTGCTCCGACCGGATGCCTGCCGGGTTGAGCAGCACCCGCCGGGCCACCTCCAGCGCCACCGGCAGGAACGGCGACAGGTCGGTGAGAGCGTCGTAGCGGGCCGCCCCGACCTCGGCGCGGATCAGCGCCGTCGCCAGCGTCCTGGCCAACTCTGCCGACGCCTGGTCCAGGTCCTGCTGCATGTACGAGGCGAGCTGCGTCAGCTCGAACAGGTCAGGCACCGCTCACCCCCTGCGTGGTCCGGCCGGGGCCGGGCCGTGGCATCCCGACCCGGCCGGAGTCTCACTCGGTCCGCACACCGGCCGCGTCGAGCGCCGCGACGACGTCCTCCCGGGACGCGTCCGCCGCCACCTCGACGTTGTTGGCCGCGGCATACTCCCGCCACGCCTGGGCACCCGACCCGGCGCCACCCTTCGGCGGCGGGTCGCCCTCGCTCGAACCCGAGCCGGCCGGCGCCGAAGCCGGCGCGGACACGGGCCGCGGGGACCCGCCGTCGAGCAGGTGCGCGCCGACGCGGCCGGCCGCCCACTCCGGCACGATGCCGCCAACGGCCAGCAGCACGACCTCACCCGTCTCCGGGTGCGTCACCAGCGTGTTCGCGGTCAGGGTCGCCATCACAGCACCTTCACCGACATGATCAGGTCCGGGTCCGTGACAACCGGCATCGCGATACCCGCCACCAGCGTCCCGGTGTGCACCGGGTTCTCCGACTCCATCGCCACCGCCACCAGACCGGGCGCGTTCTCCTCGCCGAGCGCCTGCGCTCGGACGAGCTTCTTCGCCTCCTCCGTGGTGCCCCACTGGGTCTGACCCACCGGCATGCCGCCCTCGTTGCCCGGCTCCTCCGGCAGGATCACGATCCGGTCGTCGGGGATCTGCCGACGCATCACACCGGTGTGGTCCGGGACCGCCGTGTCGTCCACGATCAGCCGCGGCAGCTCCCGGTCGACGAACAGCTGCCGCAACTGCGCGGTGCCGATCGACGGCGGGGCACCGATCATCGACCCGAGCAGGTTCCGGAAGTCCGGATCCTTCAGCAGCACGTTCTTGATCCGGGTGCTCATGAGGATGACGCCCGGGTTGACCTCCTGGCCGGTAGTGTTCCGGTAGGTGGTCGTCAGCGCGTCGAGCTGGCCGAAGACATCCGGGGTGACGCCGTTCCACAGCGTGGGGGCGGTCGTGAAGTTCTGCGCCGGCAGGCCGAAGTCCACCGCGCCGAGCTGCAGCCGGTTCTCCGGCAACGCGGCCGTGCCGACCGTCACCTTGCCCGACCAGATCGCCTCACCCTGGGCCAGCATGACCCGCTGCAGAGCACCGCGGGTCAGGGTCAGCAGGTCCTGGTCGAACACCTCGGCGATCGCGTCTTCGTCGCCGGCGGCCCGGGCGACGTCGAGCAGCTGGGAGTCCTCCTCCAGCAGCCACAGGATGCCCGACAGCGGCAGCATCCGGCCGGTGACCTCGGTCATCTCCCCTCGGTCCAGCGGCACCGCCGGGGTGTTCCACGGCCGAAACGGGATCGCTCGCCGCAGCGACCGTGCGGACCGGCGGAACAGGTACCGGTGGTCGCGGCGGGTCACCGACGGCAGCCACCGCTGCAGGATGCCCGCCGGAAAGGGGATCTGACGGGCCGCGAGGGTTAGCTCCTCCGGGTCGGTCAGTTCGAGAGCCATGGTGGCCATCAGGCACCCACCTTGTCGAAGTAGATGGTCGGGGCGAGCTCGGCACGGGCCTGCGCGTCGAACCCGCCGTTGGACGGCAGGAGGTCCTCGTAGACCCGGCCGCGGTAGTAGAGGGCGGCGTCGACGTGCCGGCCCGCCCGGACCTGCCGGTCGTTGAGCAGGAAGCCCTTCGCGACCTCGGTGCCGCCGCTGCCGGTGTCCGTGCCACCGCCGGTGGTGGTGGAAACCGTCACGGTCGGGGTGGTGCCGCCCGTGAGCGCCGTGCTGTTCGCCGTCATCTGCGCCACGTTCGTGTTCGCCAGCGCGCCGACGAACGTCACGGTGACCGCGCTGCCCGGGTGCGGGCCGCCGGCGGTGGTGACGTTGCCCGCGCCGATCGTCGACAGCGCCTCCAGGGCGGTACGCACCTGCGCGGCGGTCGCGTTGTAGGGGATCGCGGCGGTCGTCTGGCCCGAGTAGGTCAGGGTGTAGGTGCCGCCGGTCGGGGTGCCGGTGATGGCCACCGACTGGACTTCCTCGGTGCTGCCGCCGTACGGCGCGTGCCGACCGGTCGCCGTGACCAGCGCGAGGCAGGCCCCGGACGGGATGATTCCGTCGGCGTAGACCGCCAGGACGGCGTCGGCGTCGAGGGTGATGGGTGCACAGTCGACCGGGAATTCGCCGGCCCACGTCGGGCCGCCGGCACGCCGGGTCGTCTTCGTCACCCCAAGATCGCTGTACATGGGTGTGATCCCTCATCTCTGGGTGGTGACCCCGACGCGGTGCGCCCCGGGGAGTTGGTCAGGTCCTGCTGGGCTTGCCGATGCCGAGCCGTTCGAGCCGCTTGGCGGCCCGGTCGGCAGACGTGGGCTTGGTGCCGCCGCGGGCGCCCTGCGACGGGTCCGGCTTCGGGGCCCGCCGCTCCGGCGCGGCCGGCGCGGTCGGGAACGCCTCCCGGATCTCGTCGGCGTCCGCCTCGAGCTCCTCGCGGGTGGCACCGACGAGGCGCTTCGCCTGCGCCGGCGTCAACCCCTTCTCAGCGGCCACCTCCAGGCGCAGCGCCCGCAACTCCGCCTGCTCGGCGCGCTGCTCGGCGGCGGCCCGCCGTTCGGCCTCCGTCTTGTCGGCGTCGGCCTTCGCCTGCTCGGCCTTCTCGTACTCGGCGAGCTTCGCCTCCAAGGTCCGACGAGCCTTGCGCTCCTCGTTCCGCTCGGCCTTCATCCGGTCGATGGCCTGCTTGCCGGCGTCACCGAGCTGGTCGGCGCCCACCTGCTCCTCTACCTCGCCCTCGGCGGTCTGCTCCGGGCTGGTGGTGCTGTCGTTCACGTCGACTCCGTTGCGGGGTCAGCCCGGCAGCCTTGCGCGGCCAGGAAGTCATCAGTTGGTTGGCGAGTCCTCGCCGGGGTCCGCCCACACCGGCACCGGCCGGTCAGCGTCCGGCTCCGCCAGCACCGGCGGCTCGTAGTCGCCGTCCATCCGGTCCCGCACCCGGTCCCGCTCGTCAGGGTTGGTCACCGCAGCACCTCCACGTCCAGCAGCCGGTACCCGGCCGGAGACACACCCCGGTCCCGCACCACCCGAAGGCGCAGGCCCCGCTCCAGCAGCACCTCAGCCTGCCCGAACCCGAGCGTCCCGGAGACGTGCATCGCGCCCACCCTGGCCGGTGCCACCAGCCGCATCACCACCGAGTTCGCGCCACCGGCGCCTTGGTAGGTGAAATCCTTCGCGACCCGCTCCTCGGCCGACGTGGACAGGTACGCGTCCTCGCGCCACTCGAAACCGCCCAGGTCCCCGTCGAGCCGGTCGCCGAACAGCCGCTGGCCGTTGGTGATGCCCCGCCACACCGCCAGGTCCCGACGGGCCCGTGACGCCGCCATGCCCGCGTCGAGCCGGTCCACGATCCGTCGCACTCGCGGGCCGACCTCGCCGGAGCGGAGCTGCCCGTTGATGGCCGCGTAGTAGCTACTCTCGTACTCCCGCAGCGCGTCCCGCTGCGACCGCGATAGCACCACGTCCCCGCGCTCCGCCCGCCGAGCCAGGCCGGCCGGCACCGCGTCCAAGGCGTCCTGCCCGGTCGCGCCCGCCGCCCACCGCTCGGCGTGCGTCGGCGCTGCGGCCGGTCGAGCCGGGACCGGGTCTCGGCGCGCCGTCGGGGCCGCACTGGGCCGATCGGTGATGTAGCCGAACCTCGTCAACAGGCGGACCGCCTCAGCACGGTCGTCACCGGCGATCTGGAGGATGCTCTCCGGCATCAGCCGCGGCGTCTTCCCACCCAGCCGCCTGCCGGCCACGCCGCGCACCGTCACACCCTCGGTCGTCACGAGCAGCCGCCGGCCGTACACGTCCACCGCCTCCAGGCGGCCACGATCACGGCCACCGCGCAGGACCTGCGCCTCATCACCCGACACCCGGGCGCCGGCCGTGGACAGGCCCCGAGCGCCCCGCCGGGCGTTGACCACCTGGCCCAGGTCCCCGCCGAGCCGGATCGCCTCCGCCCCGGCCTTCGTGAACGCCCGGTCCTGCTCGTCAGCGGTCAGCGAGTCGAAGTAGGCACGCGGGTTCGTGCGGATCTCGTCGGCCGTGTCCTCGGCCGCCGGCACGTGCACGCAGTCGCAGCGCGGGTGCCGGTCGAAGCCGGCGTTCCAGCGGTACCGGCGGCCCGCCAGGACCACGCACCGCGAACACGACCGGCCTACCAGCATCCGCACGTACCCGGACGCCGCCGGGCGGGCCACCATCGCCACCTGGTCCGCGACCCGACCCGCATCCGCGACCTGCGTCCGCACGATCATGTCCAGGGTCGCCGCACCACCGGCCATCGCCCGCTCGACCGTCGCACCCTGCTTGATGCCCACCAGCGCGCTGATCACCGGCCGGTACAGCAGATCCGCCAGATCGCGGCCATCCGAGGCGACACCGGCCAGCGCCTGCGCCGACACCCGGCCGGCCGCGTCCGACGCCATGCCCTGGGCGTCGAGCACCTCGTCGAGGTAGCCGTCCGCCCGAGCCGCCACCGCCTGCTGCGCCCCGGTCAGCAGCACCAGCAGTCGGGCAAGCGACCCGAGCCATGACTCGCCGATCCGGGCCGGGTCCACCAGCCGCCACAACCGGCCCGCCTCGCCAGCAGCGGCCACCGCCAGGCGCCGCCGGTACCTGGCGTGGTCGTCGGCCAGGTCAACCGGCGTCGACACCAGCCACCACCGGCCGGTCTGCGCCGGCCAGACCCCGCGCAATCTCCGCCATAGGATCTCGCGCCTCCTCAGCCGCGAACAGCTCAGCGAGCTTCTTGCGCCGTGCCGCCGAGTAGCCGAGGTCAACCCAGGCCGCCTCGCGGGGAATGATCTTCTGCTGCACGAGCTTCACCGCAGCGTCGGCCGCCTGCGCCCGGGTCGGAGTCGCCGCCGACCGCCACTGCGTCTCCAACTGCTCCATCCGCGGATCCCACCGGCCATCCCGGAACCGCACCGCGATCTTCATCACGCGCTCCCAGGCCGCCTCCAAGGCGGTCTGGTAGTCCTCGACCTGCTTGATCACCCTGCTCTCGTCAGCCAGGATGCCCTCCGCGCTCGGCGGGTTCGTCGTGGCCTGGCCGAGATAGCGCATCGGCAGACCAGAAACCCCGGACACGAGCTTGGCGTACAGGCTGACGATGGTGTCGAAGTTCGCCAGGTCAGCAGCGCTGAAACTGCCGAATCTGGCGTCCGGGTTCGACGTCGCCCAGACGGCGCCGAAGTACGCCTCCCAGGTCGGGAGGAGGCTCCCGTCCTTGTCCCTGAAGTCCTCGGGCTTCATCCCGGCGGCGTGCCGCTGCGGAACCGCGAGCGCCTCGGTGGCGACCTGCCCGTTGGTCAGCGCCCGGGCGGCCGCGTCGGTCAGGCCGATGATGCGGGTGAAGATCGACCGCCCGTCGCGCTTCGACAGGCGAGCGCCACGGACCAGCGGCACCACCGGCACGACGCCGAGGTTGTGCTCGTCGCGGTCGACCTCGACCCAGGCGGCGTTCCGCCGCTCCAGCCAGATCGTCACAGCCGGCAGGTAGAGCGTGGCGTGCGCAACGCCGTCCTGGCTGTAGAACTTCGCCGCAGCGATCGGATGCCGAGTCCGCGGGGACAGCTCGACAGCCATCTCGTCGGACGACTCCACCGTGATCAGCGGGATCTCCGCCGAACGTTCCCGGTCGTCGTCGCCCCCTTCGGGTGAAGGGGCATCAGGGGTCTCCGCGTCGCCGGCCCCGATGGCCACGAAGCTGCCGCCCCGCACGATCGCGTCCAGCTGGCCCAGCTTCGACTCGGAATCCAGGCCATTCGCCTGCCAGATCCGCCACAGCTGCTCGTCTGCCTCGGTGGCGTCCGGCAGCTCGAACCCCTCAAGGGTGGTTCGCGCGGCGATCTCGTCGGCGTACGTCCCCGGCCATGCCGCGATCGTGAGGAACCGGCGCAGCTCCGGCGGGATCGCCAGACCCAACTGCTCGACGCGCTGCTCGCCCTCGTAGTACGCCTCCAGCACCCGGTTGCGGCGCTCCGTGCGCAGCACCTTGATCTGCAGGCGGTTGAGCAGCGACTTCTCATCGTCGGAGAGGGGCATGGGCTTCTCTCCTCACCGGAAGACGAGAACGGTTGTGTCGGGTGGCTCGTCGGTCCACCCGGCCGCCCGGTGCACCGCCGCCGCCTCATGCGCCAGCACGCTGGCCATCGCCGCGTCGATCTTTTGGTGTTCCGTCGGCTTGCCGAGGATGTACTTCTGACCCGGCTTCGCGACTTTCCGGGCGTTCGCCACGTGCACCTCAGTGATGGGGCACCCGTCGTGGGTGATCGCCCCGGTCGTCAGGTCCGTCAGGAACCGCTTCAGCGCCTCGTGCATCTGGGTGATCCGGTTCGTCGACCACTCCGCGACGTGCTCCGCCCCGTGCCGCAGCGCCCAGTCGCCGATCTCGGAACGCCAGTCCTGCGGGTCGCAGTACGCCATCCGCACCTGGTAGGTGTCGAACAGCTCGTCCACGGCCGCGTGCACCTCACCGCGCGGAATCTGCCCGCCCCACTGCGCCGGATCCCAGATCGTCGGCCGCCGGTCCGGCCCGTACCGCGGCGTGAACTGGAAGCCGTCCAGGCGCTCCGCCCGGATCGCCGTCCAGTCCGACGACTCGGACCCGTCGAAGCCCAAGCAGATTGCCTGCTTCACGGCGCGGCCTTCCTCGACTCCCACAACCCATCCGGCAGCCACGACCCGGCCGCGTAGACGATCCGGTTGCCGTAGAACCGCTCCGCCTGCGGCGGGTCGGTCTCCATCAGCTCGGCCGCCTCAGCCTCGATGCCGTGCCGGTCCGCGTGCGGCGAGCCCGCGTAGTTGAACGCGTGGATCCGCGCCCGGTCCGCCTTCAGCCGGTACTTCAGCTCCGGCGGCGGCGGCTCGTAGAACTTGAAGATGTCGCGCCGCGTCGACTCGAACGTCCGCTGCGCCACCGAGTTCTCCGCCGGGTTGAAACAGTTCGTCGTCTCCACGCTCCGGCCACCCATCGCCGCCGCGCCCCGCCGCATCGTCTCCGCCACCTTGATCAGCTTGTTCGTGGCGTTGTACAGCTGCGTCTCGTCCTGCAGGCAGAACGTAATCGGGTTACCCAGCCGCGACTGCGCCGAGCTGGTCACCACGTCGATGCGGTTCAGGTCCGGGTCGCCGTCCTCACCCAGCAGCCGGATGAACCCCTCGCGGACCTTCATCCGGTCCCGCAGCCGCGCGCCGCGGGCCATCGCCTGCAGCGGCCGGTACACGTTGTCGACCTGGTCCTCCGAGGTGGCCAGCAGCTGGATCAGCGGCGTCGGCCACGGCATGCCCATCGGCTCACCCGGCCGATACCGGTACACCCACCCGCACCCGCAGCCATGGTCCGCGCACACGAACCGGTCATCGTCGCCCGCCCAGTCGAAGAACAGCACCGGCGCGAGCGCCTCCGCGCACACCAGCGCCGCCGACCACGGGCCCTTCCCCGTCTTCTGCGGAGCGATGACCTGCGACCGCCGGAAGTGGAACGCCTCCGAGCGGATCGGAATCGCATCCGGGTCACCCGTGAGGAACGCCTCGTCCTGGCGGGCCTGCGGGCGCACCCGGTAGTGGTTCGCGGTGATCCACAGCTGCCAGTCGTACATCCGGAACGGCCGGCCCTTGCGGAAGCCGTCCGGGATGAGGCAGTGCCGCTCGATCCAGGCCGGCACCACCCACAGGGTGGGGAAGTCGACGACGTACCGGTCAACCGCCGGCGGCATGCGGAACGACCGCCAGGCGCCCGCGCACGTCATCAGCCGGCTCGTCCGGCACGTCCGCGCGCTTCTCCGCCAACTGGTCCGCCGCGATCGCCCAGCCGTTCTCCTTCAACCCCGCCGGCGTCAGCCCGATCTGGTCGGCGAACCGGTGCAACGCGTTCTTGTCCGCCGCCGTCGCCTTCGCGCTCTCACAGATCGCCGACGTACGCACCCACATCGCCACCGCCTGCCACCGCCACGCCTCCCGCGCCCACGCGCAGGCCTGCGGCGTCGACCACGCCCACCGCCACAACTCCAGCTCACGGGCCTTCGGCCGAGGCAGCGGGAACGACGGCACCTCACCGGCGTAGCCCTCCGACGGCAGGGCGGTCAGCTTCAGCCCCCGCCGGTCACTGCGGCCCGACATCGGATCCGGCGGCGGCCCCGACCGGTTACGCGCACCACCACGAGACATGTCGATCACTCCTCAGCCGCCTTGCGCGGCATCGGTCAGCCATCACCTTGCGTGACGGCCTATGGCTGATCCCGGACGTCTGAACCCTCCGCGACATCCAGCCACCTCCCCGGCGGTCCGCTGACCTGCGGGCCTTGGGGGTCACCCCCCACCCCCGGTGACTCAGCGTGAGGGGAAGTCGATGGTGAGGCCGCCATCGGTCGGCTCGGCGCGTTCGATGTGGAACCCGCTCGGTCCGGCCGCCCGGTCAAGCCTCGGGTCGCGGGTTGCACGCCACAGGTCCAGGGCCTTGGCCGCCACGGTGTCGAGGTCGTCGTCGCTCTCGACGATGATCGTGTGCCCGGCGGTGGTGATGTCGACCTTGGTCATGCGCTCTGCGGGGTGGCGTCGTACTGGCTGCGCTCGGCGTCCCACCTCATCTGCATGACCTCGTCGTCGTTGATGCGGATGTCGGCGGGGCCGTACGCGCCGATCTCGACGCCGTACTTGGTGGTGGCTTCGGTGACGGCAGCGAGGAAGTCGGCGAGCCGGCGTACATCATCGCTGGTCATTGCGCCTCCACCCTCGGTTGCAAGATCGATGAGCCGGGCCGCGGTAGCCGCGCCGGTCGTCGGTGTGGTCCAGGTCCCACGGCTGGCCCGGTTGGATGCGCCGCTCGGGCATGACGCAGGTCTTGGCTTGGCAGTCCACCTCGCCGCGCTCGACGGCCGGACGCCAGCGCTCGCGCTCCCGGTCGTGGGTGGCGTCGTATCCGCGCTGCTGCCTGCTCCCTCGCGCCTGGTCTGCCTCGCGTGTGTGCGTGCCGCATCGGCCGCCGGGTGTGAGGGTGGGGCAGCCAGGGCGTGAGCAGACCTTCAGCGCGCGGGGCATGGTCGCCCGTCAGACGCGCTCGGGCCAGTGCCAGGTCCCGCCCGGGTGCTCCGCATCCCCCGCCGCCTTGTCCTCGGCGTGCGGAACCTCGCGGTTGAAGAACATCCCGGTGGGGTTGAGTACCGCCAGTCCGACCGTGCCGTCCGCGTCCGGGTGGACCGTGACCTCGGTGACGATCGCGGCCCGGCACTCCGAGGCGAACGCCTGGGTGCCGTCGCTACGCGGCGGGGTGCCGTGGCTGACGTAGTGGACGATCCTGCCGACGCTGGGCATCTGCTCCACGGTGCTCTCCTTCGTCAGCGGCCGGCTGGGTGGGTGCGGGCAGGCCCCGCCGCCAAGGCCTGCCCGCCACCGTGCCCGTGCTGCGTCCCCGTCCCTTGATACGCAGCAGCCCGGCGGGACCTGAGTGGTCAACCGGCCGGGCTGTGGGCGCACCCCACCTATGGGGTGGATGTGTGAATGATGATCGCGCGTCAGCGGGTGAGCGTCAACTCGCCGGCCCGCTTCGCCCCGCTCGGCCCGGTGCGGGTCAGCCATTCGACGTGCGCCGCCTGGTCGAGCCGGTGCCACGTGGTGCCTCGACCTCGGCCGGGCAGGTGGTGGGCGGGCAGCAGGCCGTTCAGCTTGCCGGGCTGGCGGGAGCGGCGGGCCCAGTCGCGCACCCGGGCGGCGGTGATGTCGGGGCCGAGCCGGTGGGCGAGCTGGGCCGCGCCGCCGTACTCCGCGCCGTCGCGCGCCAGCAGGGGCGCGTCGCCGGGGCAACGGCCGGTGGGGGCGAGCGCGGACCCGCAGTGCCGGCAGCGGCGGGCGGTGATCACGACGGGCGCCTGCGGGTGAGGTGGTCCCGGGCGGCGTAGACGGCCTCGGTGACCCGCCCGGCGGTCTCGCCCAGGACGAGCACCCACCGAGGTGTGCGCGCCCGGTTGTAGGCGATCGTGTCGAGCAGGGGGCGGCACCGGTGGCAGGGGGCGTCGTCGGCGCAGCGGGGCCCGTCGGGGTGGATGCCGTCGCGGCGGACCATGGCGGTGAGCATCCCGAAGTAGTGGGTGGTCCAGGTGCCCTGGGGCATGGTCCGATTCTCCTTCACTGGTCGAGCGGGCCGGCGGTCACAGGCCGATGCCGGAGGCGGGGTTCTTGCGCCAGAGGTCGGGGTCGACTGGGGCGGCGGGCTTGGCAACCCCGAAGATCGATTCGTAGACGGAGCTCACGCCGAGGATCGTCGCGGGGTTGCGCTGCCGGTAGAGCTCGAAGGGGCCGTAGGTGTGCGCCTCACGGACGTTGCACGAGCGGCAGAGATAGCCGCGCACAAGCGCGGTGGTGTGGTCGTGGTCGAGCACGAGGCGGCCGGGTTGGTGCGCGGCGCAGATGGCGCAACGCTGCTGCTGCCACTGCTCGATGGCGCTGAGCCCCTCGTCGCGGCCTTCGAGGATCAGCTCTCGGGCGAAGGCGCTCAGGCCGGGGAAGATGTCGCTGATGGCCTCGTTGGCCAACTCGTCTACGGGGCGGACGGGCCACGCCCAGCAGGCGGGTTCAACGGCGCTCACTTTGAGGCCTCGGCGGCGTCGAGGTAGCGGCGCAGTGACGACTTCGGAATCTGGGTCTTCTTCACGATCTGAGACAGGCTGTCGCCCTGCTTGCGTAGCAACCGGGCGTGCTCGATCTGCGCGTCGCTGTGCGCTCTCGGCCGGCCGATGTTGCGCCCGGAGGCGGCGGCCACGGCGCGGGCGTGGGCGGACCGCTCGGCGGTGAACACGCGTTCCATCTCGGCGATGAGCGCCAGGAGCAGGAAGCCGATGCGGCCCATGCCGGTGGCGTTGGTGTCGATGGGCATGGGGTCGGCCAGCGAGCGGACGCCGACGCCGCGTTCGTTGAGGTCGTGGACGAGGTTGAGGACTTCGCGCAGGTTACGGCCGAGGCGGTCGAGGGTGTAGACGACGATGGTGTCGCCGGGGCGGGCGAACTTGAGCAGCGCCTTGAGGCCGTCGCGCTCGACGGTGGAGCCGGTGCGCTTGTCGACGTAGAGCCGCTCGTCGGGGATGCCGGCCTTGTTGAGGGCGTCGATCTGCCGGTCGAGGTGTTGCTTGGTGGTGGAGACGCGGGCGTACCCGAGTTCGAGTCCCGCGTGCGGCTCGGTCATTGTGCCTCTTTCCTGTTCTGTGATTCCTTTGTGGTCCACCCATTGTGGCACCACTTGTGGTCCGGCCCTAGGGGGCTTGCCGATCACTCTCCGCACCATGTGCCGCTTCGTTGGAAGTGGCACACCCCCTTGAGCGCCGTGAATGACAGTTATCGGGTGCCTGCCCGGGGTAGGTCGGGGCGTGCGGAACCGCAGCGGTTGCACAGCCAGCCCATGATCGGGAACTCGTGCCACTGGTGGCGGTTGAGAAGGCAACGCAGGGGCTTCACGGGCCGGTCCTTCCGGTCGGGGGTGGCCCGGGGCGCACGGTCGCACCCCGGGCCGGGACGGTCATCAGGCGCAGTCGGCGCAGACGCCGTCGCCCTCCTCGTCGTGCGCCTGGGCGGCTTCCTCGTCGTCCCACTCGTCGCCGTAGACGTGGTGGCAGATGGCGCAGACGGTCTTCCACTTCGCGATCTCTACCGGCATGGTCGGTCCTCTCGGGTCGGTCGGGTCAGGTCTGGGCGTGTGCGGCCCCCGCGACCGCACCGATGACGGCGTCCCGGGGCCAGATGTGCGCGACGCCCTCGACGGCGCCCTCCATCCGGCACTGGCAGCCCTCGCCGACGCAGCGGCACGGCCCGCGCTCGTCGTCGCCGTCGAAGTCGCACACCACCGTCCAGGCGTCGACGGGGCCGGCCTCCTGGACGTGCAGCAGGCGGGCGCCGCAGTGGGGGCAGGCGACGCCGACGAGCGGCCGGCGGGCGGGCGGCAGGTCAAGCCAGCCGCGCACGAGAGCGTCCTCGTCGGCGAGGTGCCGGCCGATGACGGCGGCGGTGCCGGGGAGCATGCGGGGGATGGCGGCGAGGATCCGGGGCAGCGGGTCGCGGTCGGTGATGCGGAGGAGTGCGGCGAGCCCGCTGAGGCGTCGCTCAGCGGTCGCCCACCGGGTGGCCCACGTCGTCACCCTCACCGGGGGCGGGTCGGCGACGAGGGTGGCGCTGACGGGGTCGCCGTGGCTGCCGACGCTGTGCCGGGTGCCGTGGCCGGGTGAGCGGAGGACGGGGGCGGCGGGGAGCGGGTCGATCCAGGGGGTGCGGGCCAGCTCGGCGCGGGCGACGGCGCGCAGCTGGTCCCTGGCCGCCGCGAGGGAGTGGGCGGCGGCCAGGGCGTGGAGGTGGTGCGGGGTCACGGTGCTCCTCAGGCGGCGAGGGTGTGGTGGGCGGCGGGCAGGCCGGCGGCCTGGGCGATGACGGAGGCGGCGAGGCCTGGCGGGACGGCGTTGCCGACCTGGAGGAACTGGGAGGTTTTGTTGCCGTACCAGGGGGTAGTCCGGCGGGAAGGACTGGAGGATCGCGGCCTCGGGGACGGCCACGCGGCGGGTGTCGTCGCCGTTGGTCCACTGGCACAGGTCGGCGCGGCCGGTGATGGTCACGGCAGCCTCGGTCGGCTGCCGCTCGGCACGGCCCTCACCGGCCACTGACTGGCCCGACCGCAGCACCCACTGCTCGCCGACCTTGGACGTCAGGGTCGGTGCGGGCCGGTCGTCCGACACCAACGGCGTCGGGTAGATCGACCCGCCGGGGCCCTTGCTGCGGGTTCGGCGGTCGACCGCCCAGCGCAGGTTGCCCGGCCGGGAGCAGTAGATGGTTCCGGCGGGCTCGTCGGCGCTTCGCTCAGTGGCGTTGTCCTGAGGGCCGTTGACCAATGTCCAGCCGGTGTCGTAGCTGTTGCCCTGCCCGTACGCCCACCGGGGCGACCGGTCGCCGCAGACGGTGCGGGCGGGCCGGTCGACGCCGTGCCAGCCGAGCGCCTGCGCCATGGACACCCACGGGCGGCGGGCACCGAACAGCGCGTCGGTGGGCGGGTCCTGCTCGTGCGTCGTCTCCGGCTGGTGGACCGGCCGCACGCGGGAGGCGATGAGGATGGCCCGACGGCGGGTCTGCGGCACCCCGTAGTCGGCGGCGTTGAGGACACCCACCCACACCGAGTAGCCCCAGCCGCGGAGGACGTCGCCGATGTGGCGCCACAGGTCGAGCACGGGCGGCACCTGCTCCAGGCACACCCAGTCGGGGCGGAGGTCGCGGATCCAGCGGACGGGTTGGGCGGCGTGGTGCGACCGCGGGTCGGCCCACCCGTCGCCGGGGTCGTCGCTGCCGGCGGCGTACGCGTTGACGAGCTCGTGGACGCGGGCTTTGTCCTGCTCGCCGGTGCGCTTGCCGGCCATGGACCAGGCCTGGCAGGGCGGGGAGGCGATGAGGCCGGTGACGCGGCCGGTGAACGGGGCGGTGGGGTAGGTGGCGATGTCGCAGCGGATGCGGGGGTGGCCGGCGCGGACGGCGGTGACGCAGGCGTCGTGCCAGATCTCCAGGCCGACGGTGGTGAGGCCGAGGTGGCGGGCGCCTTCGTCCCAGCCGCCAGCGCCGGCGTACAGGTCGAGGATCACGGGTGCCTCCTGGTGCGGATGAGCGGCGGGATGGCCTGGCCGGTCCAGGCGGCGACGAGGACGAGTGCCCCGTCTCGGGTCCAGGCGTCGGCTGCGGCGGCGAGGGCGAGGGTGGCGGCCACCCCCGCCACCAGTGCGGCGGCGAGGGCGGCCAGCAGACGACGGAGAGTCGTCACGACGCCCGCCGTTCGTGAGCCTCCGCCAGCTCCAGCAGGGCAGCCTCGATGCGGTCGTGGTCGGCCTGCTCGGCGGCGTGCGGCTCGTCGGCGGAGCGGAGGAACTGCCGGATCTGCAAGGCCGCGATCTGGTGGGCCTCGCGCTTGGCGTCTCGGGCGTTCACCGGTCAGCCCTGCGCGCGGTCCGGGGCGGAACCGGGGGGCGGCGTGTTGGTCCGTCGCGGAGGGCTTGGCGGATCGCCGATACGGGGATCCGGCCGTCTTCGCCGTACTGGCTGAGGAAGCTGCGGAGGTTGGCCCACTCGGCGGCGTGCTGTTCGCTGGCGGCTTGGCCGGCTTTGAAGTGACGGTAGCCGGTGTCTCGGGCCTGGTCGCGCTCGGCGGCGAGTTGGCGGATGAGGTCGGCGACGGAGGCGGTGGGCGACTGGAGGCCAGCGGCGTTGAGGGCGGCCCAGGCTTGGCTGATGGTGTCGAGGGCCTCGTCCCGCTCGGCGGCGACAGCCTTGACGATGCCCCAGCAGCGCTGGGTGGTCTCGCGGGCCCGGTCCCGTTCGGCGGTCAGCTCCCGTACGGCCCGGTCGCAGGACCGGGTCTCGGCCTCGGCGCGGTGGAGCTGGATGCGGAGGTCGTCGCGCTCGGCCTCGATGCGGTCGGCGTCGGTGGGCGCCGGGCTGGGCGGGGCGAAGACGCCAGCGGTGCGGGCGCTGCGGAAGTCCGTGGGGCGGAGCGGGGTGCGGTCGGCGTACGGGCTGGCGGTCATGGCGGTCCTTCCGGGTCAGGCGGGGCGGGTGGCGGCGATCTGGCGGGCGCGGGTGAGCGCGGCGAGCAGGTCTCGCGTTGACCAGCGGCGGTGTGGGATCTCCTCGCCGAGGAGCTCGCCGAGTCCGGCGCGGGCCCACTCGTTCGGGTAGTGGCCGGCGACGTGTGGGTTGGTCGTGTTGCGGGTGAGGGCGATCCACTCGTCGAGATCGGCGAGCGTGAGCGGGGGTGCGGTGTCGGCCTCGGCGGTGGTGGCGAAGAGGTCAAGCTGCTCGGGCACGGCGGTCTCCTCAGGCGGGGATGTCGGCGGCGGGCAGGTGGACGTCGACGACGGGCCGGTCGAGCGGCGCCTCGTCGCGGTGCGGGCGGCTGGGCGCGGCGGCGTTGAGGCGGGCGGCGACCTTCGCGACGCAGTTGCCGACGACGCGCTGCGGGTCGAGGCCGAGGCCGGCGATGGCGACCAGAGCGGTGAGGACGACGTCGGCCAGTTCGTCGGCGACGTCGTCGGTGGTGTGGGTGATGCCCTTGCGGGGGTTCTGGCCGACGGTGCCGATCCAGGCGCTCGCGACCTCGCCGGCCTCCTCGGTGACCTTGAGGATCTGCAACGTCTGCTGGTCGCGTCCGCTGCCGTTGGTGGTGGCGAGCCAGGCGGCGACGCGGCGGGCGGTGGCGTAGGCGTCGGCGGCGGGGACGGCGCGGCGGAGGGCCTCCAGGTCGCGGGCGTACAGCGGGTGCCCGTCGGCGGTGTCGATCAGCCCGTCGCCCCAGGCGGCGATCCACTCGCCGACGCGCTCGGCGGCGCGGTGCGAGTCGGGCAGGTCGGAGCTGTACTCGTCGATGCCGTCGGGCTGGTCGGGCAGGGCGCGGGCGGCGGTGTCAGTGGTCATGGGCGGCGGGTCTCCTCGATCTCGTGGCGGATCTGTCGGGCGCGGGCGTGGGTGACGTACGGGTATTGCCGTCCGAGGGCGGCGTCGTCGTCCTCGGCGGGCGGCGGGGGTACGTGGGCACGTGCGCGGGCGATGGCGGCCTGTGCGGAGGCTCTGGCGCGGCGCATGCCGGGGGTCAGGTGCTGGGCGGTCACGAGGCGCTCCGTCGGGTCATCGGAATCACCGGGGCGAGGCCTGCGGCGGCGGGTGGGGCACCGCGGCGGCAGAGCGGGCAGGCGGGCTTGCCGTCCGGGCGGTTGCCGGCGGCGAAGGCGCGGCCGTGTGCGGAGCACCCGGCGGGGCGGGGGGTCCGCTCCTCCACCTCGTCGACAAAATCCGGGTCTTCGGCGGCCTCGCGTGCGCGCGGACCAGTTAGGGCCGTACGGGGCTCGTCGTCAGAGGGGGTAGGTCTCTTACTGGCACGGTCCTGGGTGGTATCGCGGTCCGGAGGACCCCCCACGGAGGGTCCATCGGACCCCCCACAACCGGAATCGGTGGGTCCATCGGACCCCCCACGGATTTCGTCCGACGGGTCGCGTGGGGGGTCCTCCGGAACCCCCACGGGCTCCAGTCCGATCGGTTCCTTGAGGGGTCCGGTGGACCCCCCACGCTTGCCGCGCTGCTTCTCGTACTCAGCGACCGCGGCCAGCTTCAGGGCGGCCGGGGTGAGCACGTCGACCCGGTCGAGCAAGTCGGTGGGGAGCGTCAGCCGGTACTCGTCACCGCGGCGCTGCCGGCGGGCACGGGACCGCACCTTCTCGGTGAGGCCGATCTCCACCATCTTCCGCTTGACGGCCTGGGCGACCTTCAGGCCGACCTCGGCCTCGACGGCGACCGTGGCGTCACCGGGGTAGATGCTGGAGCCGTCCGGGTCGGCGTGGGTGGCCCACACGAGAGCCACGGCCTTAAAGGCCGCGCCGGACACTCCGCCCCGGGTGCCCTTGCCGTTGCCCTTGATAAGTCCGTTGAAGCGGGCGCGATTGATGATCTGCTCCCACTCGAAGCGGCCCACGGGGCGTAGCTCGCGGTCGGTCACCGGTGCTCCTGATCTCCTGGTGCTGGTCTGTCGGGGGTGGCGGGCCGGGCCCCGGGGAAGTGGGGCCCGGCCCGCCCGGTCAGCGGGGCTCGGCGTCGGGGAAGCAGGCGTCCTCGGTGCACGCCTGCGCCCCCTGGTGGTCCGCCCACGCGGCGGTGAGCGCCGAGCACTCTCCGTCGTCCGGCGAGCAGGCGGCGGCCAGGGTGGCGCTCAGGTCGTACTTGCTCTCCGGGTTGACCCGGGTCCAGGTCGGCCGGTGAGCGACGGAGTTGGGCCCGAAGGGCAGCCGGACGGCGACGGTGGCGCCGCCGACGGTCAGCGGCTTCGGCAGGCGGGGCAGGGTCGAGGTGTTCACGCTGCTCGGGTCCTCTCATGGGTCGGTGTGTTGATCGCCCGGATCACGCGCCGGGCGTGCGCGTTGGTCAGCCGCAGCCGGTACCGGGCCTGCCCCGGGGTCAACCCGTCGGCCAGTAGGCGGCGCATCGCCTCGGCCAGGTCCACGTCGGTCAGCCGGTCCGCGGCGAGCCGCCCGGCGATGGCCTCTCCGACCGCCCACTCGTCGACGACGAGGACGTCCGGGACGTCCGGGCTGGCGTTGTCCGGCTCGCAGGTGGGGTCGTCGATGTCAGCCCAGGCCATCGGCCCGTGCCAGCCCTTCGCCGTGGCCCGGTCGGCGGTGATCCGGGACGGGCCCAGGCGGGTCGACAGATCCCGGTAGATGATCTGCACTCGGGCAGCCGTGGCCAGCTCCACCAGGCCGGTGGAGGCCGCGAGGATCGCCACCGCCGACCCGGTTACACCCATCCGGTCGCCGATGTCCTGCCACCGCCAGCCGAGCGCCGCCAGGGCGCGCAGACGGCGGCGGGTTCCGGTGCCGTCGGCGAGCCGGGCGGCGGAGCGGCCTTCGCGGCAACGCTTCTGATGGATGCGCTTGTGCTCCCGGGCGTGCGGGCAGCGGCAGCCGTACCGGTAGGCCGAGTCCGTGCCGTGGAAGGTCGCCGGGCAGGCCGGGCTCATGCGGCCCCGGTCGCGTGCCGGGCGGCTCACCGGTCGCCTCCGATCCGGCGCTCGTGCTCTGCCTGGGCGGCGCCCGTGTCCGGCAGGGTGTGCCGGGGGTGCCGCCACGCCAGGCCGCACACGCACAGCGGATGGTCCGGGTCGCCCGGGTCGGGCATCGTGGCGTCGGCCCGGTAGACGCACGGGGCGAGTCGGGACTTCGGGGTCTGCTTGGTGCGGCGGGGCCGCGGCCTGGTACGGGCCATCACGCGCCACCGGTGAGCAGGTCCAGCGCGGCGGCCAGCTCCTGGCGGAGCGCCTCCACGCGGGCGACCTCGCCGAGCCAGGCCGGGGTGTCGTCGGCGACCACCCGGGCGAGGAGGTCGGCCTCCCGCTCCCGGCCGCTGTCGCGGGCCTCGCAGTACGCCACGTACCGCTCGCCCATCGCGTCGAGGTCGGCCAGCGGGCGGGGCGGCCCGGCCGGGGCCGGCGGCGTCGCGCCGGCCCCGGGGAACTGGATGACCTCAGCCACGGCTGGCTCCGGCAGCGAGCGGCGCGGGCCAGGTCTCACGGACCGACGGGTCGCACAGGAAGCAGTGCGGCGTCGCGGGGGCCGGAGTCGGGCCGGGCAACTCGTCGGCCAGGTCCTCGAGGACGGCCGGCGCGTCCGGCAGGTTCGCCGGGGCCGGGGCGGCCGTGGTCGCGTACCGGTCAACCCACGCCAGCCCGTACCGGTCGAGTACCCGCTGCGCTCGGGTCACCGCGACGTACGCCAGCATCACCTCGTCCGCGGCGATCCGCCACGAGCCGTCCTCCCGCTGCTTCGGCTCCGGGAAGTCGTCGGCGATCAGCACCGACCCCCACTCCCGGCCCTTCGCGCGGTGCGCCGTGGACACGATGACGTCGGCCCGGTCCTCGCCCACCAGGGCGTCACACACCCGCATCACCTCGCGGGCGCCGTGCTTGTCGATCAGCCGCACGAACACCCGCAGGTCCGAACCCGCCGAGTCCATCTCGACGTACTCCTGCACCTCCGCCCACGTCTGGAAGGCGAACAGCTCCGGGTGGTCGGTCGGGATGCCGGCCTGCAGCCGCTGGGCGGCCTCGGCCATCCGCCGGATGTCCGTGCCGCCGCCGACCAGGGCGGGCCGGCGGCCGTCGTCCAGGGCGTCCATGACGCGGTGGATCGCGCCACCGTTGGAGCGGCACAGCACGGCGTCCGGGGTGGCGACCGGGCCCACCCGCGACGGGATCCGGTCGTACCCGGTCAGCCGCAGGTCCGTGCTGGGCAGCAGCGACAGCCACTTGTTGGCCTCGTCCGCCACCGCCTGGCCGAAGCGGAAGGACTGGGAGAGCTGGAAGCGGCGCCCGTCGAAGTTGGCCATCGCGTCCGTCGCCCCACGCCATCCGTAGATGGCCTGCGCCTGGTCGCCGACAAGGATCCGCTGCGCCGGCTGCCGCGAGACGAGGCCGGCGACGGCCGGGTTGGAGTCCTGCGCCTCGTCCAGCAGCACGTAGTCGGCGTGGATCACCGGGTCGGTGAGGATCCACATCTTCAGGTAGCAGTCGTGGGTGAACCTCAGCGAGCCGTCGAGCTGGGTCAGGTCGGTGTCCCACGCCTTCTGGGCGATCGGCACCAGGTACTTCGCCAGCTCCGCCTGGCCCGGCTTGTCGAGGCCGTTAACCAGCGGCACGTGCATCCGCTGGACCTCACGGTCGTCGGAGTAGCAGTACCGCTGGATGGTCTCGGTGACCAGTCGGGCGAGCTGCTGCGGGGCGATCATCTGCTCGCCCAGCTTCACCGGGTTGTTGAGGCCGAGGATGATCGCGGTCTGCCGGGCGGGCACCCGGGGGCCGTTGAGCCGGTGGGCGTACTGCCGGCCCACCGCGCCGAACGCGAACGAGTGCGCCGTCTTGCAGGTGACGCTCGCCGGGAAGTCCCGGGCCGCGTCGGTGGCGATGGACTTGTTGTAGGCCAGGTACGCACCCCGCAGGCCGGCCCGGTCCCGGGCGAGCAACTTCAGGGTGCTGGTCTTGCCGGTGCCGGCGCCCGCCTCAATCGTGAGGTCGTCACCGGTGCGGGCGGCCTCGATGATCGCGGCCTGCTCCTCGGTCGGGGTGTGGCTCATGCGGCGGCCTGGCCTTCCTGGTCGGCGGGCGGGTTGTTTTGGTCCGCGGCGGTGTTGAGCCGCTCGATCGCGGCCTTGGCCTGGTCGACGCTCAGCCGGTTCTGGGTGTCGATCTCCCACCCGGCGATCTGGCTGAGGAACAGCAGGCGCGTGTCCCGGTCGTCCAGGCCGGCGTCCTTGCACAGGGCGTGGATGTGCTTGTGCTGCGCCGGGGTGGCCGGCTTCGACGGGAAGAGCTGCTCCTTGCGGACCGCCCACCGGTCGCGGATGTAGTCCGACTCGGCGAGGCTGACCCGCTGCTCCGAGGTGGCCTCCCCGGCGGCCTTCCAGACCCGGCGCATCGCGGTCTCGTCGAACGCCTGGGCGAGGTCGTCGAGGATGCCGGTGGCCGGCGCGCTGAGCGCGTCCGGCGCCGGGAACTCTCCGACGGCGTACCCGCGGGGCGCGCCGGAGGTGGGCCGGTTGGCCGGCGGCCCGGACACCGGCCGGGCCTGCTCGTCCTGGCCGAGGTCGGCGTCGGTCACCTGCGGCTGCACCAGGTCCCGCACGTGCGCCCCAGCCGGGTCGCAGCGCAGGATGTCGAAGACGACCTTCTCCAGGGTCAGACCCGGCTTCGGGGTCGGCCGGTCCACGCCCGGACGGACGCCGGCGTGGACCGAGCGGGCACCGATGATCAGCGGCGGGTGGTCTCGGGACACCCGGATCCACGCCGTGGCGTCGAAGGCCACGTTTTTCTGACCCTCGACCTTGTACTCCTTGGAGCCCTCGATCGGCCGGCCGCCGCTGTCGAGGGCGGCCACCTCCTTGCCGCGGCCCGTGATGACCGCGATGCCGGGGAAGGTCATCAGGTGGGTCATCAGCCGGCGGTGCCGGGAGTTGATGTCGTTCCACAGGTCCATCGAGATCTTCGGCTCCTCGTCGGGGCCGAGCCGCTTGCCCTTCCTGGCCAGGCGTCGGCGGGCCTCGGCGTCGGCGATGCCCTTGAGGAGGTCCCACTCGGCGGTCATCGAGTCGATGACCAGCACCACCGGCGGCTCCCCGGCGGCAGCCGCGCGGGCGGCCTCGGACTTCACGGCCTCGACGGCGGCGAGGATCTGCCCGAAGGAACCGTTGTGCTCGACGATGAGGTAGCGGGCGCCGGGCACCGCGCCGTACTCGTCGGCGGAGCCCTCCCCGAGGTCGATCCAGTAGGTCTGGCCGACGCGGGGGCTGGCGGAAAGCTCGGCGCAGGCCCAGCTTTTGCCGGACTTCTCCTGGCCCTCGATGAGGATCAGCGGCCAGGGCACGCGTCCGGTGGGCTGCCTCGTCTTGAGCTGCGGGGCGGTCACGCCTGCTCCTCTCGGGTGTCGGTGGTGGGGTGGCCGGCGGTGGCCCACTGGTCGAGGGGCCCGGCCGGGGCGCCCAGGTCGGCGCGCATCTCGGCGAGCACGTCGTCACGGGACGCCGGCACCGCGGGGATGACGGCCGTGTCGGCGGCGGTCACGGCCGGCATGACGCCGGTGCGCTCCTCCGGGCCGGCGGGCAGCGCCCGGGCCGGGTCCTGCCAGGTGGTCGGGTTGAGGCGGAGCCGGTCCGCCGGGTGCAGCGGGCTGTAGTCGGGGCCGACGGCCTGGACGGTGTCCGGCCGGTGCAGGCCGGTGTAGGCGCGGCTCACCGGGCCACCGCCTCGGCGGCGCAGTAGTGCCGGTTGCCCTTGCCTGCCTTGATGGCGGCCTGGGTGGCGGCGACGATCACGCCCCGGATCGACCGGTCGGTTGCTCCCACGACCTTCTCGGCGGGGATCGGCACCTCGGGGACCTTGCAGCAGTAGCAGCCCCGGCCGAGCCACTGCTCGGTGTCGGCGAGGGCGTAGCGGCCAGCGTCAGCGGGGTTGCTGCGGTAGCCGGAGCCGCCCGGCCCCCACCACGCCTTGTGGTGCTGGGACCAGAGCAGGTACTGCGGCTCGGGCTGCGCCTCGGCGTCGTCGGCGGCGAGGCGCAACAGCATGGCGGCGTAGCTCTCCACCCCCGCGCAGTCGTGAGCGTTGGAGCGGTCGAAGACCTTCTGCGCGGCGCCGCGCCCCCGGCTGGTCCACCCGCAGTGCTTGCACGTGACCCGGGCCGAGGTGCCGGAGGAGAAGAGGAACAGCCTGGTCTTCATCGGCCCTCCGCCTCGGCATCGGCCCGGTCGAGGGCGATCCGCATGGAGGCGGCCTGCTGCTCGGTGGCGGCCAGCGCGTCCTCCAGCCGGGAGGTCCGGGTCTGCTCGGCGGCCAGGGCGGCGCGAAGCTGCTCGTTCTCGGTGGTCAGCTTGTCGATCTGAGTCAGGCGTTCGTGAGCGGTCTTGACCCAGCTCGTGTAGAGCTGGTGGAGGAACCGGACGGCGGCGGCGGGCGGCTTGATCGTGACCGTGGGGGCCACCGCGTCGGCGATCTCGGCCAGCTCGGCGCGGAGCCGGTCCACCTCGGCGCACAGGGCAGGCACGAGGGTGCGGGCGCCGGCGATGAACTCGGCGTCGTTGCGCCAGTCGTTGATGTCGTCGCCGGCCTCCATCGGCACCTCAGCGACGAGGGCGTCGTCGTGCTCGTAACCGTGGCCCTCGGCGACGACGACGAGGATCCGCCGGTCGGTGTCCTGCCGCTCGATGAGGGTCCACGGGCCGCCGGTAGCGCGGTTGGCGAGCAGGCGGATGGCGTCGAGGTCCAGCGCGGTGGTCGGGGTGTCGGTGGTCGTCATCGGGCATCTCCCGGGTGGGTCAGAGGCAGCTCGGCCACGTACGCCTGCCACCAGTCGGTCAGCGAGGGACGGCGGCCCTGCCGGGCGTCCAGCTCGTCGCGCAGGGCCTCGTTGCGGGCGGTCAGCCGGTCGCAGGCCGCCGACAGCAGGTCCACCTCGTCCGCGCGGGACCAGGCCTCCGCCCGCAGCGCCCGGATGCGGTCCGCCTGGTGCCGCACCCGGACCGACAGGGAGCCGATCTGCCGGTCGGCGAGGACCAGCAGCCGCACCAGGACGGCCACGGTGGCGGCGAACACGGCGGTGATGGCGATCAGGGCGGCCATCACTTGGCACCGCCGATCCGCTGCCGGGTGCGCGGCGCCGGGCTGGCCGGCTCGACCAGGCCGAGGATCTCGGCGACGTCGTCCAGGCCCCGGGCGAGCAGGTAGCTGCGGGCGGAGTCCTGCCGCTGCTCGCGGTGGATGCGGTCGGCCTCGGCGGCGGACACACGGGCGGTGTTGACGCCGCCGTCGATCCGGTCAAGCTGCGTCACGGCCGACCCCCCGCTCCCGCCGGTCCATCTCGGCGGCCGTCACGTGCTGCTCGGCGAGCCGGCGCAGGTCGAACGGCGGCAGCACGATCACCGGGGCGAGGTCGAGGCCGGCGGCGAACTCCGCGCAGTCGCAGTACTCGCCGAGCAGCACCTCGCCGCAGCACGGCTTGAGCTGGACGGTGAACACGTCGGCGGAGGCGCGGGCGCGGCCGGTGACGGAGAAGCCAGCCACCCCGGCCGGCAGCACGCCGACGGTGGGCTGCTCCTCCAGGTCGCCGCGGTCGTAGCGCAGGCCCATCGCGTCGAAGTCGGGGCCGCCGGTACGCGAACCGGAGCCGGTGCCTGGGGTCGGCCCGAGGGGCTGCGTCGGGGGCAGGTCCGGGGCGGTCACAGGGCACCGCCAGCGGCGATCTGCGCCTCCAGCTCGGCGACCTTGGCGCGGAGCTGCTCCTCCGTGCTGACCGGCCGGCGCTCGAAGGCGTAGCCGGTCAGCGACCAGGCAACGCCGCCGGCCAGATCGGTCTTGTACTGGCCGTACCGCCCGCCCGACTCGTCCCACTCCGGCGTCTTGCCGGTGAGCTGGGCCAAGTGGTCCACGGTGGCGAGGTTGGCGTTGGTACCCGAGCCGTGGGCGAACAGGCTGACGTTGATGGTGACCTGGCCGGGCAGTTCGCCGAGGTGGGCGTCGCGGATCAGGGCGGCGATGTGCTCCAGGTGCTCGGCGATGGCCTGGCCGTGGCGGGCTCGGACCGAGTCCGGCTCGGCCGGGGTGGTGGCGTCCGGCTCGGTCCGCTCGCCGACGACGGTGACGCCCTCCTCGACGCCGTAAGAGGTGGGGGTGGGGACGCCGTCGAAGTAGACGAGGACGGTGTCATCGGCGTACCGGTGGACGGTGCCCGCGGTCAGGGGCTCGCCGGCCCCCTCGACGACGACGGCCATGCCGGCCGCCAGGTACCGGGCCTTGATCGTGCGCGGCTGCTCGGTCGGGATAGGGTTCGGGTGCATCTGGACTCCTTGCTTCGCGGTTGGCGTGTCCGGGTGTGGAGCCCCCGTTGCAGCGGGGGCTCGTTTCGTTCAGGCGGCCTTGCGGCGGCGGGGCAGCTGGGCGATGCGGATCATGTGTTCGCGTCGCCGGCTGTCGGCCATCTGCTGCTGGGTGGCCAAGTCGAGGTTCGGGAACTCGACCTGGATCTCGCGGAGCCACTTGTCGGCGGCGGCCTTGCGGGCCGGCTCGGTGGCGGCCCGGCGGTCGGGGGTCTTGCCCCACCGCTTGTGGGCGCCGATGCGGCCTGCGGTTGCGTGGTTCATCCCTTCTCCTCCGTTTCGGTGGTCGTGATGGCGAAGAGCCGCTCGAAGGGCACCCGGGGGAGCGCTGAGCAGATGGCGGCGATGGTCTTCTCGCTGGGGGCGTTGACGCCGTTTCGGATCTTCGACAGAGCGGCGGGGCTGATGCCGAGGAACGCGGCGCGGTCGGAGTCGGTGGTGTGGCCGAGCGCTGTGGTTATCCGGTCGATCTGGTCGAGGCGGAGTCGAACGCGCGGCTGGTCAGGGGTCTGCCGGCCTTGTGTTTCGAGCACGAAACGACGCTAACGCTGTAGCTTCGCGAAAGCAACATGCGGGGGGTCATCCGTTCGGATGACTTTCGCGCACGAAACTTCCATATAGGGTTACGTTCATGATCGAAGCAGTAGACGGACAGGCAGTCGCCTATCGGTCAGTCGGCAGACGGGTTACTCGCTTTCGTCCACGAAATGCCATAGGGTTCGTGCCCGTGAGCACCACGTGGGGCCCCGAGGCCGGAGCAGCCTTCCGCTCGTACGTGCTACGGATGGCAGCCAACGCCAACGCGCGCATCGAAAGCGTCGCTGACCTGGCCCGCGCTACCCAGATCAAGCCAGGCGTCTACTCCAAGTGGTTCTCCGGGGCCGAGCAGCCCAGCGTGAAGAGCCTGGAGAAGCTGGCCCCCGTGATCAAGGCCCCGCTGCGCGACCTACTCGTACTCGCCTGCCGCGTGAGGCCCGAGGATCTCGGCCTGGAGTCGGCGCCCGAGCCGCCCAAGATGGTCGGTCACCCGCTGGCCCGGGAGCTGGACACACTCCTGGCCGACGGTTCGCCGCTGCCCGAGGTGGAGCGGCGGTCCATCGCGGCGTTCCTGGACCAGTACCTTGAGCCCTACCGCCGGTCGGCGCGGCTAAGGTCCCGAGGTCGTCGCAACACTGCGTGACGCATCCGCAGTTGTCCATACGGGTGGGATTGGTGCCCGTGGGAATTTTATCCCGTGGTCACCTTTCGTGCGGGAAAGATCACCGTTAAGGTTTCGCTAATCAACGATCCTGAGTCGTACATACGTACGAACCCATCCCTCAGGGAGGGCCAGCATGACAACCGTCTCGGGAACCCCTCCGGACCCCGGCGAACACGCACCCACTGTCATCGACGGCGATACCAGCCAGATCCAGCTCCCCATCGTCTCCAAAGCCGGCCTCTACTGCACCACCAGCAACCCGCCCAGCGGCATGTCCGGGCTGCTCGCCACCATCATGTGCATCGCCACCGTCATCCTCACGGCCACCGTCGCCCTCGCCGCCATCGAAGAGACACGCAACGCGCCAGTCGTCACCCCCACCACCATGCTGCTGTTGGCCACCGGTGCCGCCACCTCATGGATTGCGGTGTTCATCGTGATCGTGCGCGACCGAATGCACCGCGACCACCAGGCCCTGCTCAGCGGCGGCGAGAGGATCCTCGCCCGAAACCAGGAACTGTCCGTCCGGCAAGACGCCCTATCTCACCACCAGATCGACCTCGCCAACCGGCAGGCCGAACAGATGCAGCTCATGCGACAGATCGCCGCCAATGTGGCCGCCGTCCGCCGCGAGATGGCCGACGTCATCGGTGTGGCCGACGCTGACGCCGAACTACAGCTGCGCCAGGCCGTCAACGACAACCACCGCCTGCCAGGCGGCGGGCTGTACGTCGTGCCGCCGGAGAACTGACAGGCAAGTTCGGTCACATTGTGGCCGAGAATTAGAAGCGGTCCGCCTGGGAAACCCGGCGGGCCGCTCTATGTGCGCGCTCGACCTGCGCTGACCGGCCGTACCGGCGCGGCATCTCCGCGCTGCTCCAGCCGAACAGGGCCATCGCGTCGCCCTCGCTGCCGCCGGCGTCCGCCCACAGGTGCGCGGCCAGATGCCGCAGCTTGTGCGGATGGATGCGGGGGATGCCTGCCTCCCGGCATCGGCGCTCGAGGAGTCGGTAGGCGCCGGAGGTGGTGAGCGCTCCGCCGAGCTGGCCGAGCCACAGGGAACTCAGCTTGTTGGCGTCCTTGTGGCGGGCCCGGACACGCAGGTACCGGTCGATGGCCTGTCCGGTCTTCGCGCCGAACGGGATAGTGCGGATCTTGTCGCCTTTGCCGTGGAGGGTGACGTGGTCGTGCCGCATGTCGAGGTCATCGAGGCGGATGCCGACCATCTCCGACACCCGCGGGGAGCCGGCCTCGCACCACAGGCGAATCATCGCGGTGTCGCGGCGGTCGCCGAACTCCTTGCCGCTGCATGCCTTCAGGAGGGCCGCGATCTGGTCGTCGGGCACGATCGGCACGGGCTTGCTGGTGACGTTCGGTTCGGCGATGCGGGTCATCGGGGACTTGTCGATGATCTCTTCGGCTTCGCACCAGCGGTAGAACGCGCGCAGGTTGCGGAACTTCTTGTGCACGGTGGCGGAGGCGTTGACCGTAGCGGCGGCGATGAGGAACTCCTCCAGGTCTTCGCGGCCGAGGTCAACGATCGGGCGTCCGGGCCGGAAGTCGGCGAGCTGCTGGAGGGTGATCCGGTAGCTCTTCACGGTGTCGGGGGAGGTGCGCTTGGTGCGGTGGTACCGCTCGTACGACGCCAGGTGCAGCTCGTTCACGTCCATGCGGCGGTCCTCCCGAGTTGCTACAGCGCTACGGCGATGCAGTGAGAATACTCTGCACTGGTATCGCTGTAGCAACTCGGGAGGGCCTGCCTGATCTCTGTTTGTGCAGGTGGTGCGCCCGGCAGGATTCGAACCTGCGGCCTTGGGATTAGAAGTCCCCTGCTCTATCCGCTGAGCTACGGGCGCGCGTGGTGGGTGTCGCGCCAGAAGGGTACCGCCGCACCTGCGGGAGCGGGTGCGACGGGGCAGGGCGTCGACCTCCTGCCAGGGTCGCACGACCCGCCCGCGCCGGGCACCCCAGTTTGTTCCCCCGTCAGCTCTGCGCAATCGCCTCCGCACCCTGCCCGACGACGCCCGCTCGCTGCCCGACAACGCCCTCCGCCGGCTGACGGCTCGTTGGGGCCGAGGGCGTCGGCCCGGCGCCGAGGAACGCCTCCGCCCAGCGGCCCACCTCGGCGAAGACCTTCTCCCGTACGGCGGGGCCGGAGAGGGTCAGGTCGTGCATCCCGCCGTCGAAGCGGGCCAGGGTCACGTGCCGGCCCAGGCGGGGCGCCCAGCGGACCATGTGCTCCACGTCCAGCACGGCGTCGGCGAGCGCGGCCGACTCGTGCCACTTCGTGCCCCGGAAGCTGCGGGTGGAGCAGGCCAACAGCACCGGTACGCCGATGTCGAGGCCGGCCCGCAGCTTCCGCTGGCCGGCGCGGACCGCCGACAGCCAGCCGGCCCGGACGGGGAACCCGGCGAGCGGCTTCCACGCCAGGTCGTACGTCCACTCGCCGCGCCGCTCGGCGTGCAGGCTCTCGCCGTACACCGAGCCGAGGCCGGCGGGGAGGATGCGGCGCGGCGCCCGGCGGGCCAGGCGGGAGACGGCGGCGGCGAGGGGTCTGCGCACCACCCAGGGGGCGTTGATGTCGAAGAAGGGGCTGTTGAGGACGAGCCCGTCGACGATGCCGGCGTCGCGCCGGGCGTCCGCCCACAGCGAGATGACCAGGCCGCCCGTGGAGTGGCCCATGGCGAGCAGGGTGCCGTGGCCGTCGTCGTCCCGGACGATCTTCGCAGCGGCGTCCAGTTCGGGGAAGTAGTCGCCGAGGTCGAGGCAGAAGTTCGGGGTCTGGTGCGGCAGCAGGCTGCGGCCGTACTTGCGCAGGTCGAGGGCGTAGAAGTCCCAGCCGCGCGCGGCGAAGAAGTCGGCCACGTGGGTCTGGAAGAAGTAGTCGACGTAGCCGTGCACGTACAGCACGGCCCGCCCGGTGGGGCGCTCGGCCCGGCGGCGGACCAGGGTCGCGACGACCGGACCCTCGTCGTCGGTGCCCAGGTCGATCGTCTGCCGCTCGTACGGCGGCCCCAGCACGTCCGGTTCCACGACCGCGACGGTACGCCGGGAACCTACCAGGCGGTAGCCCCGAAGCGGGAGGGTGGGACGCGTCCCACCCTCCCGCCGGTCAGGTCCGGTTTCCGATCAGGCCGGCTCGGCGTCGACCCGGACGACGTCGTCGAGAGCGACCTCGTCCGGTCCCGCCTCGGCCTGGCCGGTGTCGCGCAGGTGCTTGTTGTGCCGGGGCTCCTGCCGGGTCTTGGCGTCGTTGAGCCGGCGGCGCAGGTCGTCGCGCACGTCGTTGAGCGCGGCGTGCAGGTCCTCCTCCGTCGAGGTGGTGACGATCTTCTGCCGGCCGGCGATCCAGCACTCCAGAGTGACCTTCTGCCCCCGGACCTCCCGGTCCTTCACCGAGACCTCCAGCTCGGTGGCGTCGGCGTGGAAGCCGGCCAGCCGGGCGTCGAGGGTGGCGAACTGCTCGGCGATCCAGTTCCGGTCGCCCCGGGAGAACCCGGTGCCGACGCGCAGACACTCGGACACGGTCGCGGGGTTCGCCACGGCGCTCATCGGCGCACCTCGCCCTCGGTACGGACGGAACCGGTCGTACGGAGTCGGCAGAGAGTCATCTTCCGTGGCCCTTCTGATCGGACGGCGGGTCGCCTGTCGTCGGCCGGCGTGCCGTCGGTGGTGCTCGGTTGATCAAGGCTGTACCCAGTAACGGTCCGTCCGGAAACGCCCCGGCTCTACGCGACCCGGCGACCGGCCGCCGGCCGCCGGCCGCCGGCCGAGGACGTTGACCCCACCAGGGGACATAGCACACCGGGACCTTGATCAGGCTGTTGTCCACAGGCCGCCCCGTTGTCCACAGGTGGCGACCGGCCGATGGCGACGGGCGGCCGGGGCGGCCAGGCTCGGCGGTGAGTCGACTCGCATGGCAAGTCCCCGGTTCTCCCCTGGAGGGACGATGTTCGACACCTACGTAACAATTGTCGGAAATATCTTAACCGCGCCCGAGTGGCGGCGCACCACCCAGAGCAACACGCTGGTGGCCAACTTCAAGGTCGCCTCCACCGCCCGCCGGCTCGATCGGGACAGCGGCCGGTGGGTCGACGGCAACAGCCTTCGGGTCCGCGTCAACTGCTGGCGCAAGCTGGCCGAGGGGGTCGCCTCCTCGGTGATGGTCGGCGACCCGGTCGTGGTGGCCGGCCGCCTCTACACCCGGGACTGGACCGACGAGGCCGGCAACCACCGCACCCTCTACGAGATGGAGGCGGTCGCGGTCGGGCACGACCTGGCCCGGGGGCGGGGGCGGTTCCTGCGCAACCGGCCGAGCATGGCCACGAGCGCCGTCGAGGACGCCGAGGCGGAAAGCCGGGTGCACGGGGAGCCGACCGAGCGGGTCCCGCGGGGGCAGGCGCCCGCCTCGGCGGCCGACCGTCCCCTCGACGAGGACTTCGAGCCGGGCGGCTTCGATCCGGCCCGGGGCTCGTTCGACGCCCCGCACGCAGGGCGGGACCCGGCCGGTGGCCCCGACTTCGAGAACCTGGCGGGGGACCCCTTCGACGACCGGGCCGATCCCGCCGACGACGAGCTGACGGAGTTGGGCGTCGACGGCGGGGACGACCTGTCCCCGTTGCCTGACGGCGAGGCACCCTCCGGCGATGTCGCCAGGGCCGGTGAGGTCGGCCTGTCGGCCCAGGGCGGTCACGACGACCCGGAACCGCCCGGCGGTGAGCCGGACGGGGTGACGCCCGACCGCCGGGGCCGGCGGGGCCGTGGACGGGTCCCGGTGCCCGCCTGACGATCGGCCGGGGCGCTCGACGGGCTGGCACGGGGCAGCCCGTCGAGCGTCGTCCGTTCCGATTCCCCCGGACCTGCCGTGCTGTTAGCGTTCGGGCCGTGCGCGGGGAGATCAGGCTCGATCATTGCGTGATCGCGGTGAGCGACTGGGACAGGTCTGCGACCTTCTACCGGGATGTGCTCGGTGCCGAGGTCGTCGGGCATCCCGGCGGCCGGGTCGCGTACCGGTTCGGCGACCAGCAGCTCAATGTTCACGGCCCCGGCCTGGACGTCGGGACGCTGGTCGCTCGTCTTCCTGTCGCCCCCGGCGGCAGCGATCTGTGTTTCTCCTGGCCCGGGACGGTGGACGAGATTCTCGACCATCTCCAGCGGCACGCCGTCGCCGTGGAGACCGGGCCGGTCGACCGCGACGGCGGGCGTGGCCACGGCCGGAGTGTCTACTTCCGCGATCCCGACGGAACTCTGCTCGAACTGATCAGCTACCAGTGACGGCCGGCCGTGGCGGTCGATCAGACGGCCCGACATGGCCTCGGGCGTGAGGTCGGCATAGCGGCCGTGGCGGCCGAGCGTGGCCCCGCCCGGGGGAGGCGCTGCGCGTGGGAAATCCGACCGGTGCGGGGTTTTCGTCAATCACCGCGGCTAGGCTGGCCGGCCGGAGGTGGTGGCAGGTGCGGCAGTCGGTCGCCGTGGCTAACGCGGCAGGTCTGGTGGCGGGGTACGCCCTCGACTCTCTCCTCGGTGACCCCCGGCGGTGGCATCCCGTGGCCGGCTTCGGCCGGGCGGCCGGGGCGCTGGAACAGCGCGTGTACCGGCCGGACCGTACCGCCGGGGTGGTGTTCACCGCGCTCGCGGTCGGCGTGCCGGTGCTGGTCGGCGCGGCGGCGACGGTGGCCACCCGGCACCGGCCGGTCGGCCGGGCCGTGCTGATGGCCGCCGCCACCTGGACGGTGCTCGGCGGGCGCACCCTGCGCCACGAGGCGAAGGTCATGGGCCGGGCGCTGCGCGGCGGGGACCTGCCGAAGGCCCGCCGCCGCCTGGGGCACCTGTGCGGGCGGGACCCGTCGACGCTCGACGAGCGGGAGCTGGCCCGCGCCACTGTCGAGTCGGTCGCCGAGAACACCTCCGACGCGGTGGTGGCGCCGCTGCTGTGGGGGGCGGTCGCCGGCCTGCCCGGCCTGCTCGGCTACCGCGCGGCCAACACGCTCGACGCGATGGTCGGCCACCGGTCGCCCCGGTACGCCCGGTTCGGCACCCCGGCGGCCCGCCTCGACGACGTGCTCAATCTCGCCCCGGCCCGGCTGACCGGGCTGCTCACGATCGCCCTCGCCCCGACCGCGCACGGCGACCGGAGTCGGGCGTGGCGGGTCTGGCTGCGGGATCGCAACGACCATCCCAGCCCGAACGCCGGGCAGTGCGAGGCGGCGATGGCCGGGGCGCTCGGCGTACGGCTCGGCGGGCGCAACGTCTACTTCGGGCGGTCGGAGGTGCGGCCGTACCTGGGCGACGGGCCCCGCCCCGAGGCGCGGCACCTGAAGCGGGCCGCGAGGATCTCCGGCACGGTCGGGCTGGCCGCGCTCGGCGTGGCCGCCGCGTACCCGGTCACCGCGGGTCGGCTGGTCGGCGCGGTGGCGAGGACGGGTTGGCGGGCCGTGGCCGCCCGGGCGCGCGGGGCGGGGGAGGGGCGGTGAGCGGGGGGCTGCTGGTCGCGGGGACCACCTCCGACGCGGGCAAGAGCGTGCTCACCGCCGGGATCTGCCGGTGGCTGCACCGGCGCGGGGTGAAGGTCGCGCCGTTCAAGGCGCAGAACATGTCCAACAACTCGGCGGTGGTCCTCGGCCCGGACGGCCGGGGCGGCGAGATCGGCCGGGCCCAGGCGATGCAGGCGGCGGCCTGCGGGATCGCCCCCGACCTGCGGTTCAATCCGGTGCTGCTCAAGCCGGGCAGCGACCGGTCCAGCCAGGTGGTGCTGCTCGGCGAGGCCGTCGACACGGTCACCGCCGGCAACTACCGCGCCCTGCGGCCCCGGCTCGCCGAGGCGGCCTTCGCCGCGCTCGCCGAGCTGCGCGAGGCGTACGAGGTGGTGGTCTGCGAGGGGGCCGGCAGCCCGGCGGAGATCAACCTGCGGGCCGGCGACTACGTGAACATGGGGCTGGCCCGGCACGCCGGGTTGCCCACGATCGTGGTGGGCGACATCGACCGGGGCGGGGTGTTCGCCTCGATGTTCGGCACGGTCGCCCTGCTCGACCCTGCCGACCAGGCGTTGATCGCCGGCTTCGTGATCAACAAGTTCCGGGGCGACCTCGGCCTGCTCCAGCCGGGGCTGGACATGCTGCGCCGGGTCACCGGCCGCCCCGCGTACGGGGTGTTGCCCTGGCACCTGGACCTGTGGCTCGACGCCGAGGACTCCCTCGCGTACGGCCGGGTGCTCGGCCGGCCGGCGGCCCCGCACGGCACCGACTGGCTGGACGTGGCGGTGGTCCGGCTGCCCAGGATCAGCAACGCCACCGACGTCGAGGCGCTGGCCACCGAGCCCGGCGTCCGGGTCCGGCTGACCGTGGAGCCCGCCGAGCTGGCCGCCGCCGACCTGGTCGTGCTCCCCGGCTCCAAGTCCACGGTGGCCGACCTGGCCTGGCTGCGGGAGACCGGGCTGGCCGACGCCGTGGCGGCCCACGTGGCGGCCGGGAAGCCGCTGCTGGGCATCTGCGGCGGCTTCCAGATGCTGGGCCGGGCCGTGCACGACCCGGTGGAGAGCCGCGCGGGCAGCGTCCCGGGGCTGGGCCTGCTGCCGGTCGAGGTCACCTTCGAGGAGCGCAAGACCGTCCGGCAGTCGGCCGGCACCGCCGCCGCCGACCCGGGCGTCCCGGTCCGGGGGTACGAGATCCACCACGGGTACGTCTCGTCGGCCGACCCGGCGCTGCCGCCCCTGCTGACGTACGACGACGGCACGGGGGAGGGGGCGGTGCTCGGCGCGGTGCACGGCACCCACTGGCACGGGGCCTTCGAGTCCGACGGGTTCCGCCGCCGGTTCCTGACCGAGGCGGCGCGGCTCGCCGGCCGCACCGGCTTCCGGGCCGCCCCGGACACCGCGTTCGCCGCCGCCCGCGAGCGGTCCCTGGACCTGCTCGGCGACCTGGTCGAGGAGCACCTGGACACCGAGGCCCTGTGGCGGCTGATCGAGTCCGGCCCACCCGCCGGGCTGCCGTTCATCCCACCCGGCGCACCCAACTGACCCACCCCACCCCACCCCACCCCGCCCGCCCCCGTCCCCCGCCCTCGATCGGCGCAAATTCAGAGAATGTGTGGTCATGGAGCGCCGAAAGGCCACACATTCTCTGAATCTGCGCGGCTGACGGGGGTGAGGCGGGGCGGCGGCGGGGCGGGGTGGGTGGGGGCGGGTGGGGTGGGGGTAGTGGCGCGTCGCACATTTTTGGACAGTGCCTGGCTGGCCGCACCGGGTGCTCACGGGCCCGGGGAATGGGCCGTGCGGGGGCAGGCGTGCTCGCTAGGCTGCGCCGATGATCTTCAATCGCAGGGGGAAGCTGGCGGACCGGATCGCCGACGTCGAGGCGGCCGTACGCGAGCGCGACGGCACCGCCATGACCAGGGCCGTGCCGAGGGTCTGGCAGGTGGCGCAGCAGGCGTCCGTCGCGGAACTGGACGCCGTGCTGCCCCGGTGCGTGGCGCTGCTGCCGCAGCTCGGCACCGGGGCCGGGGGCCAGTTCTCCGTCCTGTGCGGGGCGCTGGTCGAGCTGGGCGCCCGCCCCGACCCGCTGGTCGCCCCGGTGGCCGACGGGTTCTCCGCCGCCCTCACCGGCGCGCACCGGTTCCGGTCCGGCTGGCAGCGGGTACGCGGCGACGACGCGCCGCCCGACCCCGACGATCCCGCCACCATGGACGCGGCGATCGGCGTGCTGACCGAGGCGTACGACGACGAGCAGGCCGCCTTCGACGCGGTCCAGGGCTGGTACGCGGCCGGCACCTGGGCGATGCCCGCGATCACCCTGTTGCAGCAGTCCGCCGCCGTGCGGGCCACGTTCCCGCACCGGGAGCGGCTGCTCGCGGTCGGGGCGGAGCTGGCCGGCGAGCGGCCCGACCTGGACTGCGTCCTCGGGCTGCTGCGGGTGCTCGACGGCGAGCGGCTGCTCGTGCTGCACCGGGAGACCGGCCGGGGCTGGCGGGTCACCATCGACGGCGTCGCCGACAACTTCCAGTTGCACACCCTGCTGGCCGGGGCGCTCGCCGGGCCGGCCGAGCGGGGGCTGATCGAGGGGCTGGCCGTCGACCCGTCCTGGGTCGCGGTGGCCACCGACGCGCCGGAGGACCGGTTCGGCGGCACGGTCGTCGGCAGCTTCAACCTGGTCGACGGGCACGGCAAGTGGATCTGGAACGAGGGCGCCCCGGCGGACATCCCGCTCTTCGACGACACCCGCGTCGTGGTCCTGGACCCGCCGCCGTACCAGCGGAGCTGGAACAACATCAGGCGGTTCCCGCTGATGTCCGCGGCGTTGGTCGTGGACGGGGCGCTCACCCCGGCCGAGGCGGCGGACTGGCTGGCCCGGGTGGCCGAGCCGGCCTGACCGCAGTCGGCCTGACCGCAGTCGGCGATCAGTAGCGGACGTCGGCGGGGCGGTCGGACATCGGCAGCCCTGCCTCCCGCCACGCCTCCACCCCGCCGACCATGTCGGTGGCGCAGTGCAGGCCGAGCGTGCGCAGGCTGGCCACGGCGAGGCTGGAGCTGTAGCCCTGGCGGCACACCAGCACGATCTCCCGGTCGTACCCGGTGGCCTCGGGGACGCGCCAGTCGCTGGCCGGGTCCAGCCGCCACTCCAGCACCGTCCGGTCGATGACGACCGCGCCGGGCAGCTCGCCCTGTTCCCGGCGCTGCGCCTCGGTTCGGGTGTCGACGAGCAGCGCGCCGAGGCGTACCGCCTCGACGGTCTCGTGCGGGGTCAGCCGGCGGACCCCGGAGCGGGCCTGTTCCAGCAGGGCGTCGACGCCCGGGCTCATCACGTTGTGGCGCACGGCACGATCATGCCCACCGCCCGCGTGGTCCGCGCAATGAAACCGCCCCGGTTCGACCGGACGACGTACCCGCCAGGATCGGGGCGCCCCGGGCGGCTAGCGTCGGGCCCGTGGTGGTGCCGGTCGTCGAGACGTACGCCGAACTGGGCCGGCGGGTGCTGGCCGGGCCGGCGCGGTTGGGGCGTACCCGACTGGTGGCGGTCGACGGGTGCAGCGGCGCGGGGAAGAGCGTCTTCGCCGCGCGCCTCGCGGACGCCCTCGCCGCGCTGCCCGGCGGCGGGCGACCGCCGGTGGTGCACACCGACGACCTGCTCGACGGCTGGTCCGACCAGCTCACCTTCTGGCCCCGGCTGGAGGCGCGGGTGCTCGCGCCGCTGCGCGCCGGCCGGCCGGGCGGGTACCAGCGGTACAGCTGGGCGCGCAGGTCCTTCCTGCCCCGCGAGGTGCCGGTGCCGCCCGCCCCCGTGGTGCTGGTCGAGGGGGTCAGCGCGGCGCGGGCCGTGGTCCGGCCGGAGCTGACCCTGTCGGTCCTGGTCACCGCGCCCGCCGCGCTGCGGCTGGCCCGGGCGGTGGCCCGGGACGGGCCGGGGATCCTGCCGGAGCTGCGCCGCTGGCACGCCGGCGAGCGGGCGCACTTCGACGCCGACGGCACGGCCGACGCGGTGGACCTGGTGGTCGACGGCGCCCCGGCCGCGCCGCACGATCCCGATCGGGAGTACGTCCGCCTCCGGGCCGCGGGCGGCCGGTGGAGGTAAGGCCGGCATACGATGCCGGTCATGACCTCACCGATCATGTCCGACGCCGAGGTGCGGGCCGCCGTCGAGCGGGAACTGCCCGGCGTCCGCGCCGACCTGGAACGACTCGTCCGCATCCCCGGCATCGCCTTCGAGGGCTTCGACCACTCGCACGTGGAGCGCTCGGCCGAGGCCGTGGCGGAGCTGCTGCGCGGCTGCGACCTCGACGTGCGGATCGTGCGCTCGGGCGGGCAGCCGGCGGTGATCGGGACGAGGGCCGCCCCGCCCGGCGCGCCGACCGTGCTGCTCTACGCCCACCACGACGTGCAGCCGGTCGGCGACCTGTCGCTGTGGGAGTCCGACCCGTTCGAGCCGGTCGAGCGCGACGGCCGCCTCTACGGGCGGGGCGCGGCCGACGACAAGGCCGGCATCATGGCGCACGTCGCGGCGCTGCGCGCGTTCGGCGACCGGCTCCCGGTCGGCGTGGTGCTCTTCATCGAGGGCGAGGAGGAGTACGGTTCGGACTCGCTGGAGCGGCTGCTCGCCGAGCACCGCGACGAGCTCGCCTCGGACGTCATCGTGATCGCCGACTCCGCCAACTGGGACGTCGGCGTGCCGGCGCTGACCACCTCGCTGCGTGGCATCGTCAACTGCTTCGTCGAGGTCCGCACCCTGGACCACCCGGTGCACAGCGGCATGTTCGGCGGCCCGGTGCCGGACGCGCTGACCGCGCTGGCCCGGCTGCTGGCCACCCTGCACGACGACGCCGGGGACGTGGCCGTGGCCGGGCTGGCCGGCCGGGAGGGGGCGTCCGTCGACTACCCGGAGGGCCGGTTCCGGGCCGAGGCCGGGCTGGCCGAGGGGGTGTCGTTCATCGGCACCGGCCGGATCACCGACCGGCTGTGGACCAAGCCGGCGCTCGCGGTGCTGGGCATCGACGCCCCGGCCACCGGCGAGGCCCCCAACGCCCTGGTCCCGGCGGCCAAGGCCAAGCTCAGCGTACGGCTGGCGCCGGGCGACGACCGGAAGCGGGCGTACACGGCGCTCCAGGAGCACCTCGCCAAGCACGCGCCGTGGGGCGCCCGGGTGACGGTGACGTTCGAGCACGATGGCGATCCGTGCGTCATCGACGCGTCCGGGCCGATGTTCGACGCGGCGCGGGACGCCTTCCGTACCGCCTGGGACGGGACCGAGCCGGTGGACATCGGCATCGGCGGCTCGATCCCGTTCATCGCCACCTTCCAGGAGATGTTCCCGCAGGCCGCGATCCTGGTGACCGGCGTCGAGGACCCGCACGCCCGGGCGCACGGGCCGAACGAGAGTCTGCACCTGGGCGAGTTCGCCCGGGTCTGCCGGGCCGAGGCGTTGCTGCTGGCCAAGGTGGCCGCCGCCGGCACGAACCGGAGTTAGGTGACGAAACGGTAACGTGGCAGTTCAGGTGGATGTTCTCGGCGTGTCGGGAGCGGAGCTGTTATAGCCTTTCGAACATGAGTACGAACGAGGTGATGGCCCGGCTTGAGGCCGCCGTCAGCGCTCTGGGGGACGTCGACGTCTCCGCGTGGCCCGAGGACACGCTCAAGGACCGGATCGGTGATCTCTCCACCGCCCTGGTCGCGCTCGACGCGATGCTCTCCCGGGTCGCCGACGAGGTGCGCGCCCGTGGCCTGCGCATCGAGGAGCCCGTTCCGGCCTGATCAGGTCGTCGCCGGGCCGGTCTGGGGGGAGTGGCCCGGCGTCGGGGGGCGGCTGAGCGCCCGGAAGCGGCAACTTCCGGGCGTCCGCCGCGTATCCCCAGCGGTGTCGGGGGTGGCTGGCAGGATGGGAGCGTGCGGTTCCTGGACCTGGCGGCCACCTCCGCCGCCGTGGGCGCCACCAGCGGCCGGCGGGCCAAGGTGGAGCTGCTCGCCGCCGCCCTGAAGTCGCTCGACCCGGCCGAGGTGCCGGCGGGGGCCGGCTGGCTCGCCGGCGAGTTGCGGCAACGCCAGACCGGAGTGGGCTGGGCCGGCCTGCGTGACCTGCCGCCGCCGGCCGCCGAACCGACCCTGACCGTCGCCGCGGTCGACGCCGCGATCGACGAGATCGCGGCGGTGCGCGGCCCCGGCTCCCAGGCCCGGCGCCGGGCGCTGCTCGATGCCCTCTTCGCCGGGGCCACCGCCGACGAGCAGCGCATGCTGCGCGGGCTGTTCAGCGGCGAGCTGCGCCAGGGCGCCCAGGCGGGGCTGCTCGCCGACGCGGTCGCCCGGGCCGCCGACGTGCCGCTGGGCGCCGTCCGCCGGGCCCTGCTGCTCGCCGGCGACCTGCGCGCGGTCGCGGTGGCCGCCCTGCGCGGCGGCGCCGTCGCGCTGGCCGACTTCGGGCTCCAGGTAGGCCGGCCGCTCGCCCCGATGCTGGCCCAGAGCGCCCCCTCGGTCGACGAGGCGCTGGCCGCGACCGGCGTCCCCGCCGTGGTCGACGTGAAGCTCGACGGCATCCGCATCCAGGTGCACCGCGCGGGCTCCGACATCGCGGTCTTCACCCGCAGCCTGGACGAGATCACCGCCCGGGTGCCCGAGGTGGTCGCCGCCGTCCGGGCGCTGCCCGCCCGGGAGTTGGTGCTCGACGGCGAGGCGATCGGGTTGGACGCCACCGGCCGGCCGCTGCCGTTCCAGCAGACGGCCAGCCGGGCCGCCCGGCGCACCACGCCGAGCACCGCCGGCCCCGCCCCGGTCGCCCCGGCGGTCCTCGCCGCCGCCGGGACCACCGGCGAGGCCGTGCTGACGCCGTACTTCTTCGACCTGCTGCACCTCGACGGGGAGGACCTGGTCGACCGGCCGGGCCGGGAGCGGTGGGCGGCGCTGGCCGGGGCCGTCGACCCGAGGCTGCTGGTCGGCCGGTTGGAGGTCGACGGGCCGGAGCCGGCCGGGGCGGCCTTCGCCGCGGCCCTGGACGCCGGCCAGGAGGGGGTGGTGGTCAAGTCCCTCGACGCCCCCTACGACGCCGGGCGGCGCGGCGCGGCCTGGGTGAAGGTGAAACCCCGGCACACCCTCGACCTGGTGGTGCTCGCGGTGGAGTGGGGCAGCGGCCGGCGCAGCGGGTGGCTGTCGAACCTGCACCTCGGCGCGCGGGCCTCGGGCAGCGGCGAGTTCGTCATGCTCGGCAAGACGTTCAAGGGGCTCACCGACGAGTTGCTGCGCTGGCAGACCGAGCGGTTCCTCGCCCTCGCCGTGGAGCGGGGCGACTGGGTGGTCCGGGTCCGGCCCGAGCAGGTCGTGGAGATCGCCTTCGACGGCGTCCAGACCAGCTCCCGCTACCCGGGCGGGCTGGCGCTGCGCTTCGCCCGCGTGGTCCGTTACCGCAGCGACAAGACCGCCGCCGAGGCAGACACGATCGACGCGGTCCGGGCCATCCACGCCGGTCGCCGGTCCTGACCGGCCCCCGGGGCCACCCCGTCGGCGGGCGCGTCCCGTGACGGAGGGCCCCGGGCCGGCGGCGTCGGGGTCAGCGCATCGACAGCGACCGGGCGTAGTTGACCTGGTTGTTGACGTGCATGACCTGCCCCTGGTCGGTGACGGGGATGCGGGCCACGTACTGCCGGGGCCCGCTGGTGACCGTGACCTGCACGGTGCCGTGGTGCCGGGTCTCCTTGATCAACAGGAAGAGCAGGCTGAAGATGGTGAGGCAGAAGAACCCGAGGATGGCGCAGACGATCGCCCAGGGGGCGATCTTCTCCTCCTTCTGCCAGTAGTCGGCGACGTGCCACTGCGCCCCGGCCAGGGGCAGCACGCCGGCCGGCGTACGGATCTCCGGCGGCGTCACCATGATCTCGCCGATCTGCACCGCCACGGCGGACGGCGCCCCGTACTGCGGGCCGCCGCCCGGGGCCATGGTCGGCGGCGCCATCACGGGCGGGTGCGGCCCGGGCCGACCGGCGGCCGGCGGTAGGGAGTACTGAACCGGCGGTGCCGAGTACGGGTCCGGCGGTGCGGAGTACTGGGCCGGCGGCGCGGAGTACGGGGCGGGCGGTGCCGAGTAGTGAACCGGCGGCGCGGAGTACGGGGCGGGCGGTGCCGAGTACTGGTCCGGCGGTGCCGAGTACTGGTCCGGCGGTGCCGAGTACTGGTCCGGCGGTGCCGAGTACTGGGCGGCTGCCGGGGCTGCCGGGAACTGGTCGGCAGGTGGGGCGGGGAACGGCCGCGTGGCGGGCAGTGCGGCGGGCAGTGCGACGGGCGGGGGAGCGGCGAACGGGTTGGCCGTGGCCGGGAATCCGGCCGGCGGGGTCGAGTACGTCGTCGACCGGGGCGTGACCGCCCAGGGATCGGTCGACGGGTGCGTCGTCGTCACCGGCTCCGACGGATGCGCCAGGGGCGGCGGCTCCGGGTGCGGCGGCTCCGGGTGCGGCGGTGGCGTGGGATCAGGGGTCACCGTGACCCCCCACGGAAGTTGATCACCTGCGGACACTACAACGTTCCGCCGTGTCGCGGGCCCGCCGATCGTCCGGCGGCTGGCCGGAGTTCCCCTCCGAATCGTCGAGCCCGCAGGTGTCAGGCCGGGGTGGTCGGGATGGGCTCGGCGGCCCGGTCGACCGGCTTGCGCGGCTCGTCCAGCCCGGCCATCCGGCGGGCCTCCCGCCGGGCCACCCAGCCGTAGCCGAAGAGCGTCATGGCGGCGAACAGCCACCACTGCACCACGTACCCGAAGTTCTGCCAGTTGTTGGTGTGCCCGATCGGCACCGCCTGGAACAGCGGGTCGGCGGCCGGCGTCTGCTCGTCCAGCAGGACGTATGCGCCGTGCACCGGGTACGGCAGTTCGCCGGCCAGCCGGGGGACGGCGATCCGACGGGTCTCCAGCCGGCCCGCGCGCCGGTCGACGGCCCCGCCGCCGCTCTCGGTCGGGTGCACCCGACCCACCACGGTCACCTCGCCCTGCGGCACCGGCGGAAGCTGCGGCTGGGCCATCGCGCCGCCGGGCGCCGGCGGCACCCAGCCCTGGTCGACGAGTACGGCCGTGCCGTCGGCGAGGACCAGCGGGGTGACCACCTCGAAGCCGACCCGGTTGTCGACCGTCCGGCCGCGCACCAGGACGACGTTCGCCGGGTCGTACCGCCCGGTCGCGGTGACCCGGGTCCAGGTGGCCTCGTCGGCGGGGGCCGGGCCGGCGGTGCCGGCGCCCCCGCTCGGCGCGGGCACGGCGTCCCGCAGCGGCACCGGGGCCATCCGCTCCCCGGCGTCGATCCGCTCGTTGATCGCCGTCCGGCCCCGGTAGCGGTCCAGCTGCCAGTTGCCGAGCAGCACCATCACGGCCGCAGCGACCAGGGTCAGTGCGAGGATGCCCAGCCAGCGTGGCGTCAGGAGGAACCGGTACACGCGTCGAGGCTACCCGTATGACGGCCACCACTGGCCGCGGCGGGCCACCACGGCCCCGCAGCCGCCGGCCGGGCCGGGCGTAGGCGGGCTACAAGGAGCACCGGGCGGTGCTCGGGTGGGTGGTGGGTCAGCCGACTATTGCGTCGGAGGGTGGGGTGAACTGGCGGGTGGGTTGGCCCTTGAGGGCGTCGTGGAGGGTCTGGGCGACCGCGTTGACCGGGATCTGGGACTGGCCGTCGCCCACCGCGTTGAACGGATTGTCCGGGTCGGCGATGAAGCTCGCCGCCGCCAGCTCCGGGGTGTACCCGACGAACCAGGCCGACCGGGTGCTGTCCGTGGTGCCCGTCTTGCCGGCCACCGGCCGTCCCACGGTGCCCCGCACGCTGTCCGCCGTCGACCAGCCCCCGCAGCCACCCTTCGCCGGGGTGTCCCCGGTGGGGCAGCGGGCGGCGTCGGTGGCGGCCCGGGCGGCGTCCGCGCTGACCACCTGTCGGCAGCGCGGCTTGGCGATCTCCCGCTCGATCCCGCCGGCCGTGGTGTACGTCGCCGGATTGCCGTCCCGGTTGCTGATCGACTGGACCGGCATCGCCTCGCAGTACCGCCCGTCGGCGGCGATCGCGGCGTAGGCGTTCGCCATCTCCAGCGGGGTGGCGTCGGAGACGCCGAGGGTGAACGCGCCCCACTTCTTCGCCTTGCCGGGTGACGCCTGCTCCCGGTCGACGTCGGTGCGCCAGCGCAGCCCGAGCTGCTCGGCGAGCCGGACCGCGGCGTCCGCCCCGACCTTCTCCTCCAGTTGCACGAAGTAGGTGTTCACCGACTTGCCGAAGCCGGACCACATGGTCTGCCGGCCGGTCATCGCGGCGCTCGCGTTGGACGGGGCCCAGCCGTCGTAGATCGCCGACTGGTACTTGTACGGCGAGTCGTACGCGGTGGACAGCGGCATGCCCGCGTTGAGCGCGGCCAGCATCGGGAACATCTTGAACGTCGACCCGGCCTGGTACCCGGGCAGATCGCCGCCGCCGAGCAGCGGCGCGACCGTGTTCGGGTAGTTCGCCTTCACCTTCGGGCCGGCCTCCGGGTTCGAGCTGAGCCCGTTCTCGCTGACGTCCAGCGAGTAGTTCCGGTTCACCGCCATCGCCTTCACCCGCCCGGTCCCCGGTTCGGCGAGCACGATGCCGTTGGCGAACGGGCTGCCGGTGCTGTCCTTGGCCCCGACGTTGTTCTCGGCCGCCTCCTGCATCTTCGGGTCGATGCTGAGCACGATCCGGTAGCCGCCCCGGCGCAGCTTGTCCATCCGTTCCAGCCGGTTCTCGCCGAACGCCGGCTGCGCGCTCCACCAGTTCTTGAGGTAGTCGCAGGCGAAGCCCCAGCTGTTGTACTTCTCCGGCAGCGAGGCGCAGTCGTTCGGCGGGTTGGTCAGCCGTAGCTGGATCGGCTCGGCCTTCGCCGCCGTGGCGTCGTCCGGCGAGAGGTAGCCGAGCTGGGCCATCCGGTCGAGCACGTAGTTGCGTCGCCCGGTGGCGTCCTTCTGGTCGGAGGTGACCGGGTCGTACTCCGACGGGGACTTGACCAGGCCGGCGAGGGTGGCCGACTCGGCCGGGGTGAGGGTGGCCGGCGTCTTGGAGAAGAAGATCTGCGCGGCGGCGTAGATGCCGTACGCCCGGTGGCCGAAGTACGCGGAGTTCAGGTAGCGCTCCAGGATCTGCTCCTTGCTCAGCTCCTTCTCCACGTCCAGGGCCATCCGCATCTCCTTGACCTTGCGCAGGCTGGTCTGCTGGGTGGCCTCCTGGACCTCCTTCGGGGTCCGGGCGCTGTCGCGCAGGGCCATCCGGACGAACTGCATGGTCAGGGTCGACGCGCCCTGGGACACCCCGCCGGAGCGGGAGTTGGCCACGAAGGCCCGGGCGACGCCCTTCGGGTCGACGCCGTGGTGTTGGTAGAAGCGGCTGTCCTCGGCGGCCACGATGGCCTGCTGGATGTTCGGGGACATGTCCGACAGCTTCGTGTAGCGCCGGTACTCCTCGTAGAACATCGTCAGCACGGTCTTGCCGTCGGGCGCGTACAGGTAGGAGGTCTCGGCGGGCAGCGCGGTGCGCAGGATGTTCGTCTTCTGCTCCACGGCGTGCGCGGTGGCCTTGGCGCCGAGCCCGGTGAAGGCGGCCAGCGGGTAGAGGGCTCCGGCGAGCACGATGCCCGCGATCAGCCCGGCACGTAGGAGAGGGACGAGACGACCAGCGCCAGCAAGGGGTCGGTTGCTCACAGGGTCAAGCTATGACATTTCCGATTCGGAAATGAGAAGAATTCATAAACGGGAAGGTGGGTCGGCGGGTGGTGACGCGGCCCACCCCGGGATGCGCTGTCCCGCACGGCGGCTTCCCGGCAGGATCGCGGACATGCGTGCTCAGCCGGCATCGACGACCCCCACCCGGGATGAGCCGGACCTCGGCCACCACGGGGACGCCGAGGTCGGCGACGGCCTGGTCGACCTCGCGGTCAACGTGCGGCGGGCCCCGATGCCGGACTGGCTGGCCGACCCGATCACCGCGGCGCTGGGCGACCTGGCCGCGTACCCGGACCCCCGGCCGGCACGCGCGGCCGTCGCCGGCCGGCACGGGCGTCCCCCGGAGGAGGTACTGCTCACCGCCGGGGCGGCCGAGGGGTTCGTGCTGCTCGCCCGGGCGCTGACCGGGATGCGCCGGCCGGTGGTCGTGCACCCGCAGTTCACCGAGCCGGAGGCCGCGCTGCGGGCCGCCAGGCACGAGGTCGAGCGGGTGCTGCTCGACCCGGCGGAGGACTTCCGGCTCGACCCCGCCCGGGTGCCGGACGACGCCGACCTCGTCATGATCGGCAACCCGACCAACCCCACCTCGGTGCTGCATCCGGCCGCCGATCTCGCCGCGCTGGCCCGCCCCGGCCGCGTCCTCGTCGTCGACGAGGCGTTCGCCGACACCACCGCCGCGCCCGGCGTACCGGGTGAACCGGCGTCCCTGGCCGCCCGCCGGGACCTGCCCGGCCTGGTCGTGGTGCGCAGCCTGACCAAGACCTGGGGGCTGGCCGGGCTGCGGATCGGCTACCTGCTCGGCGACGCCGGGCTGCTGGCCCGGCTGGCCGCGGCCCAGCCGCTCTGGGCGGTCTCCACCCCGGCGCTCGCCGCCGCCACCGCCTGCGCCTCCCCGGCCGCCGTCGCGGCCGAGCGCGCGATCGCCGCCGCGCTGGCGGCCGACCGCGACCACCTGTCCGCCCGCCTGTCGGCCCTGCCGGGGGTACGCGTCGCGGGCCGCCCGGCCAGCGCGTTCGTGCTGGTCCACCTGCCCGGCGCGGCCGAGGTACGGCAGCGCCTGCGCCAGTGCGGCTGGGCGGTACGCCGGGGCGACACCTTCCCCGGCCTCGGCCCCGACTGGCTGCGGGTGGCTGTACGCGACCGGGCCACCACCGACGCGTTCACCCAGATACTGGCGGAGATCCTGGAGGCATGATGCTCGAGTCCACGGCCGCGGCGATCCGGCCGCTCGACGAGCCGGCGATGGTGGCCGCCGGGGAGCTGCACGGCCGGCTCACCAAGCCGGCCGGCTCGCTGGGCGCCCTGGAGGAACTCTCCGTCCGGCTCGCCGGGCTGGCCGCCGCCTGCCCCCCGCCGCTGCCCGAGCCGGCCGCCGTGGCGATCTTCGCCGGCGACCACGGCGTGCACGCCCAGGGGGTGACCCCCTGGCCGCAGGAGGTCACCGCGCAGATGGTCGGCAACTTCCTGGCCGGCGGGGCGGTGGTCAACGCGTTCGCCCGGCAGGTCGGCGCCTCGGTCACCGTGGTCGACGTCGGCCTCGCCACCCCGCTGCCGCCCGCCCCGCCCGTCCCGGCGGGTGGTCCCCGGCTGGTGGCGGCGAACGTACGCCCCGGCACCCGTGACCTCGCCGTCACCGCCGCCCTCACCCGGGACGAGGCCCGCGCCGCCGTGGAGACCGGCATCCGGGTCGCCCGGGAGTTGATCGACGCCGGGGCGGGCATCCTGCTCACCGGGGACATGGGCATCGGCAACACCACCCCGGCCGCCGTGCTGGTCGCCGCGTTCACCGGCATCGCCCCGGCCGAGGCGACCGGTCGGGGCACCGGGGTGGACGACCCGACGTACGCCCGCAAGGTCGACGTGGTCCGGGCGGCACTGGCCCGGCACGCCCCCGACCCGGCCGACCCGCTCGGCGTGCTCGCCGCCGTCGGCGGCCTGGAGCACGCCGCCCTGGCCGGGCTGATCCTGGGCGCCGCCGCCCGCCGGGTGCCGGCGCTGCTCGACGGGGTGATCGCGGTCAGCGCGGCGCTCGCCGCCGCCGCGTTCGCCCCGGAGGCGGTGGGCGCGATGGTCGCCGGGCACCGCTCGGCCGAGCCGGGCGCGTCGGCCGCGCTGCGCCACCTCGGCCTCGACCCGCTGATCGACCTCGGGCTGCGCCTCGGCGAGGGCACCGGCGCGCTGCTCGCCCTGCCGGTGGTCACCGGCGCGGTCCGGGTGCTGCACGAGGTGGCCACCTTCGACTCGGCCGGGGTGGCCGAGAAGTGAGCGGGCGAGCGATCCGGTTCCGTGCCACCGCGGGGCGGGGCGAGCGGACCGTCCGGCCCGGCGGCGCGGCGTCCGTCGCGGTGGCACGCAGCGGGCGGACGATCCGGCCCGGTGCGGGGGCGGCGGCGTGAGCGCCAACCCGTACCCCCTCGGCCTTCGGCTGGCCGGCCGGCGGGTGGTCGTGGTGGGCGGGGGCGCGGTGGCCACCCGGCGGGTGCCGGCGCTGCTCGACGCGGGCGCGGACGTCCTGGTGGTCTCGCCGGAGCTGACCCCGGCCCTGCGCGCCCACGTCGACGCCGGCCGGCTGCGCTGGGAGCCGCGCCGCTTCGCCCCGAGCGATCTGGACGGCGCCTGGCTGGTCCAGGCCGCCGTTGACGACCCGGCCGCCGCGGCGGCGGTCAGCGCCGCCGCCGACGAGCGCCGGATCTTCTGCGTCCGCGCCGACGACCGGGCCGCCGCCACCGCCTGGACCCCGGCAGTCACCCGGCACGGCGCGGTCACCGTCGCCGTCCTCGGCGGCGGCGATCCCCGCCGGGCCATGTCGGTCCGCGACGCCGTCCGCGCCCTGTTGAGTGCCGGCCAGGGGCCCCGGGCGGCGACCCCGGGGGCCGCTGTCGACACCTCGCGGCGGAGCGGGCCGGGGCGCGAGCCCGCCGCCGGCCGGGTGGCGCTGGTCGGGGCCGGGCCGGGCGACCCGGAGCTGATCACCGTGCAGGGGTGGCGGCTGCTCACCGAGGCCGACGTGGTGGTCGCCGACCGGCTGGTGCCCGGGCTGCTCCTGGACGAGCTGCGCCCCGACGTCGAGCTGGTGGACGCCTCGAAGATCCCGTACGGGCCGTCCCGGGCCCAGGAGGAGATCAACCGGATCCTCGTCGACCGGGCGCTGGCCGGCGCGTTCGTGGTCCGACTCAAGGGCGGCGACCCGTACGTCTTCGGCCGGGGCGGCGAGGAGCTGCTGGCCTGCGCGGCGGCCGGGGTGCCGGTGACCGTGGTCCCCGGGGTGACCAGCTCGATCGCCGCCCCGGCGGCGGCCGGCGTCCCGGTCACCCACCGGGCGGTGGCGCACGAGTTCACCGTGGTCTCCGGGCACGTCGCGCCCGACTCGCCGGCCTCCCTGGTGCGCTGGGAGGCCCTCGCCGGGCTGCGCGGCACGCTGGTGATCCTGATGGGGCTGAAGAACCTGGCCGCGATCACCGAGACCCTGATCGCCCACGGCCGCCCCGCCGGGACCCCGGCGGCCGTCGTGCAGGAGGGGACCACCGGTGGCCAGCGCAGCCTCCGGTCGACTCTCGGGGCGGTGGCCGCCGACGTGGTCGCGGCGGGCCTGCGGCCACCGGCCGTGGTGGTCGTCGGCGACGTGGTGGGAGCGCTCGACGGCTGAGCCGGCGGGCGCCGCCGTCCCGGCCCGGCGGGTTCCCGGAACGTGAACGGCGGCCGGAGACGGAGTCTCCGGCCGCCGTTCACGCGTCAGGTCACTGCTTGAGCATGTTGTCCAGCAGCAGGGCGCAGCGGATCAGGCCGAGGTGGCTGTACGCCTGCGGATGGTTGCCCAGCCCGCGCTCGGCCAGCGGGTCGTACTGCTCCGGGAGCAGCCCCGTCGGGCCCGCCGTGTCGACCATCTGGGTGAACAACTCCTCCGCGTCGGTGCGCCGCCCGGTGCGCAGGTACGCCTCGATCAGCCACGCCGTGCAGATGTGGAAGCCGCCCTCGCGCCCCGGCAGGCCGTCGTCCCAGTGGTACCGGTAGACGACCGGTCCGCTGCGCAGGTCCGCCTCGATCCTGAGCACGGTGGACAGGAAGCGCGGGTCGTCGCCCGGGAGCAGCCCGGACAGGCCGATCCACAGCGACGACGCGTCCATGTCCTCGTCGCCGTACGCGACGCTGTACGCCTCGACGTCGGCGTGCCAGCCGTACTCCAGGACGTTGGCGCCGATCCGGTCGCGCAGGTCCACCCACTCCGGCCGGTCCTCGCCGCCGTGCTGCCGCACCACGTGCAGCGCCCGGTCGACGGTCATCCAGCACATCACCTTGGAGAAGATGTGGTGCCGCGGGGGGAGGCGGGCCTCCCAGATGCCGTGGTCGGGCTCGTGCCAGCGGCGGCGGACCGCCTCGACCATGTTCTCCAGCACCCGCCACTCGTCCTCGCGCACCGAGCCCCGGGCATCGGCCACGGCCGCGATCAGGTCGGCGATCGGGCCGAACACGTCGAGCTGGAGCTGGTGGTTGGCGAGGTTGCCGACCCGCACCGGCCGGGAGCCGGCGTACCCGGGCAGGGTGTCGATGACCGCCTCGGCGCCCAGCTCGTACCCGTCGACCGTGTAGAGCGGGTGCAGCCGCTCGGGGTGGCCGCCGGTGCGGTCGATGCAGCCGTCCACCCAGCGCAGCAGCGCCTCGGCCTCCTCGATGGAGCCGAGGTCGACCAGTGCCCGCGCGGTCATCGACGCGTCGCGCAGCCAGCAGTACCGGTAGTCCCAGTTCCGCACGCCGCCCAACTCCTCGGGCAGCGAGGTGGTCGCCGCGGCGAGGATCGAGCCGGTCGCCTCGTGGCAGAGCCCGCGCAGGGTCAGCGCGCTGCGGGCGACCAGGTCCCGGGCGGTGGTGGGCAGCCGCAGCGACGCCACCCAGTCCTTCCACGGCTGCTCGGCGGCGGCCTGCCGCTCGTGGACCGGCAGCCGGTGGTGTTCCAGGCTGTGCGTGCCGAAGCGCAGCTCCAACACCACCTGCCCGCCGGCGGCGGACAGGTCCACGACGGCCTTGGCCGTCTCGTACCCGCCGTCGTTGCTGACCTGCCACTCGACGCCGGGGGAGTAGAGCGCGATCGGCTCGTTGGAGCCGAGCACCAGCAGGCCGTCGCCGACCGGCTGGAGCTGGGTGGCCACCTGGCCGAACTCGGGCCGGGGAGCGAACTCCACCCGGACCCGCCCGGAGCCGGTCAGCACCCGGACCAGGGTCGAGTCGCCGGTGAAGACCACCGGGCCGTCGGGTGTGGTTTCCCGGGCCGGCGTGTCCAGCCAGTCGGTGACGGTGAGGCCCGACCAGCGGGTCTCCACCGTCATCGTGCCGGAGCGGTAACGCTGGCCGAGCGGGATGCCGCCGCGCTCGGGAGCCACACTGAAGTGCCCGGCAGGGCTGCCGCCGACCAGGTCGGCGAAGATCGCCGCCGAGTCCGGCTTGGGGTGGCAGAGCCAGGTGACCTTGGCGTCGGGGGTGAGCAGGGCGACGGTACGCCCGTTGGCGAGCATCGAGTGCCGCTCGATCGGCACGGCCCGCTCGCCGAAGAGCCAGTGCCGCCGGGTCTCCAGCAGCAGGCCGAGCGCGCGGGCGGCCTCGATCGGCTCGGCGACCCGGTAGTCGGCCCGGGTCTCGCCGATGCCGATCTTGATGCCCATGTCCGGGCCGTGCAGGTTGCCGAAGGCGTTCTCGTCGGTGACGTCGTCGCCGATGAACAGCACCGCGCTCGCCGAGAGTTGGGTGCGGAGCTGGTCGACGGCGGTGCCCTTGTGGGTCGCCACCACCGACAGCTCGATCACCTCCTTGCCCTGGGTGACGGTGACGCCGTCCCAGGTGGCCGGGCCGGTGCGGACCGCCTCGACGGCCGCGGCGGCGACCTGCGGGTCGAGCCCGCGGGTGTGCACCGCGACGCTGGCCGGCTTGCGCTCCAGCCGGACGCCCGGATGGGCGTTGGCGATCTCGCGCAGCGCGTCGCGCAGCCGGGTGCGCACGGCGATCAGCTCGGGGGAGAGCCGCTCGACGAAGCCGATGTCGAACTCGGAGCCGTGGCTGCCGACCAGGTGCACCTCGCTGGGCAGCCGGGACAGCGCGGCCAGGTCACGCAGCGCCCGGCCGGAGACCACCGCGACGGTGGTCTGCGGCAGCGCGGCGAGCGCCCGGACGGCGGCGACGGACTCGGGCAGCGGCACGGCCTTGCTCGGGTCCTCCACGATCGGCGCGAGGGTGCCGTCGTAGTCGCAGGCGACGAGGAGCTGGGGAACCCGGGCTATCCGCCCGATGGCCGCCCGAAGCTCGGGATCCAGCACTCCCGCGGCCGGGGCCGCCCCGTCGTGGACGGACGTGTTCACGCAGCCTCCGAATCAGGCACACCAAGCTCGGTGAGGAACGACTTCGCCCAGTGACCCACGTCGTGGGTGCGCAGGTGACGCTGCATGACACGCATGCGTCGGCGGGCCTCGGGCTTCTCCACATGCACGGCCTTGAGCAACGCGTCCTTGACCGCGTCGGGGTCGTGCGGGTTACACAAAAACGCCTGGCGCAGCTCGGTGGCGGCGCCGGCGAACTCACTGAGCACGAGCGCGCCGCCCTGGTCGGCGCGCGATGCCACGTACTCCTTGGCCACCAGATTCATTCCGTCTCGCAGCGGGGTCACCATCATCACGTCGGCGGCAACATACATCGCCGCCAGTTCACTGCGACTGTACGACTGATGCAGGTAATGCACCGCCGGCACGCCGACCCTGCCGAATTCCCCATTAATCCGGCCAACTTCGCGTTCGACCTTGACCCGTAGTGCCTGATAATGCTCCACCCGTTCGCGGCTCGGAGTGGCCACCTGCACCATAACCGCGTCCGGAACTGTCAACTTTCCGTCAGCCAGCAGCTCCCGGAAGGCCTTGAGTCGAAGCTCGATGCCCTTCGTGTAGTCCAGCCGGTCGACGCCCAGGATGATCGTCTTCGGGTTGCCCAGCTCCTCGCGGATCTGCTTGGCCCGGGCCTGGATCGCCGGGTCCTCGGCCAGCCGCTCCATCTCCTTCGTCTCGATGGAGATGGGGAAGGCGCCCGCCTTCACCTGCCGGCCGTCGACCTGGATCATCTGCCCCTCGTAGCGCAGCCCGAGCAGGTGCCGGGCCAGCCGGACGAAGTTCTGCGCGGCCAGCCGCTGCTGGAAGCCGACCAGGTCCGCCCCGAGCAGCCCGCGCAGGATCTCGGTGCGGAACGGCATCTGCATGAACAGCTCGATCGGCGGGAACGGGATGTGCAGGAAGAATCCGATCCGCAGGTCGGGGCGCAGCTCGCGGAGCATCGCCGGCACGAGCTGGAGCTGGTAGTCCTGCACCCAGACCGTCGCGCCCTCGGCCGCGACCTCCGCCGCGGCCTCCGCGAACCGCGCGTTGACCAGCCGGTACGCCTCGCGCCAGCGGCGCTTGTACGCCGGCGTCTCCACCGCGTCGTGGTAGAGCGGCCAGATCGTCGCGTTCGACTGACCCTCGTAGTAGCGTTCCAGCTCGTCCGCGCTCAGCGGCACCGGGTGCAGCCGGATCCCCTCCAGGTCGAACGGCTCGGGGGCGGCACCCGTGCCGCCGGCCCAGCCGACCCACGTGCCCTGGTGTTCCGCGAGGACGGGATGCAGCGCCGTGACCAGGCCACCCGGGCTGCGGCGCCACTGCCGCCCCTCCGGGGTGTTCACCTCGTCGACCGGTAGTCGGTTCGCCACTACGACAAAGGAACTGCGGACGGTCACGTTCGGCCACCTCCGGGTGCTGACGGGGTCCACCGCGATGAGCGTACTGAGCGTAGCTGCGGCCTCTGATGCCCCGTGCCGGAGTTAACCTACCCGTCCCACGCTCGGCGAACCGTGAAGGTGATCACGCCCGGGCGACCTCGGCCGGAGGTGGGCCGTCGGCCACCCCTCGCCGGGCCCGCCCGGCGCTCCCACCGGTCCGTCCCGACCCCTGCCGTCGCCCGGTCGGTGGCTCGCCGGGGCGCGGTCGGGGCGGGGTGATGTGGGCGAAGCCCGGCGTACCTGTCAGGATTGAGGATGGCGTGCGTTGTGGCCGGCTCCCGGCCGGCGGCGGCGAGCGGCCCCGGAGCCCCGGCGGCACACCAAGCCCGAGTGGCGCCGGAGCCCCCCGAGTGGCGCCGGAGCCCGCGCCCGCCAGCCCACACCCGCAAGCTCCCAGATCGCAACCTACGGAGGTAGCCCGCACCGTGGCCCAGTACATCTACGTCCTGGAAAAGGCGCGCAAGGCGCACGGCGACAAGGTCGTGCTCGACAACGTGACGCTGAGCTTCCTGCCGGGTGCCAAGATCGGTGTGGTCGGCCCGAACGGCGCCGGTAAGTCCAGCCTTCTCAAGATCATGGCAGGGCTGGACCGGCCGAGCAACGGCGAGGCCCGGCTGATGCCCGGCTACACCGTCGGCATGCTCGCCCAGGAGCCCCCGCTCAACGACGCCAAGACCGTCCTCGGCAACGTCGAGGAGGCGGTCGCGGAGACCAAGGCCAAGCTGGAGCGGTTCAACAAGATCGCCGAGCAGATGGCGACGGACTACTCCGACGAGCTGATGGAGGAGATGGGCAGGCTCCAGGAGGAGCTGGACCACCTCGACGCCTGGGACATCGACTCCAAGCTCGAACTGGCCATGGACGCGCTGCGCTGCCCGCCGCCGGACGCCGACGTCACCGAGCTCTCCGGTGGCGAGCGCCGCCGGGTCGCGCTCTGCAAGCTGCTGCTGGAGGCGCCCGACCTGCTGCTGCTCGACGAGCCCACCAACCACCTGGACGCGGAGAGCGTCTCCTGGCTGGAGCAGCACCTGGCCAAGTACGCCGGCACCGTCATGGCGATCACCCACGACCGGTACTTCCTGGACAAGGTCGCCGGCTGGATCCTGGAGCTGGACCGCGGCCGGGCCATCGGCTACGAGGGCAACTACTCCACCTACCTGGAGAAGAAGGCCGCCCGGCTGGCCGTCGAGGGGCGCCGCGACGCCAAGATGAAGAAGCGCCTCACCGAGGAGTTGGAGTGGGTCCGCTCCAACGCCAAGGCGCGGCAGACCAAGTCCAAGGCCCGCCTCGACCGGTACGACGAGATGGCCACGGAGGCGGAGAAGACCCGCAAGCTCGACTTCGAGGAGATCCAGATCCCGCCGGGCCCGCGCCTGGGTAGCACGGTGATCGAGGCGCAGAGCCTGAGCAAGGGCTTCGGCGACCGGCTGCTGATCGACAACCTGTCGTTCTCGCTGCCGCGCAACGGCATCGTCGGCATCATCGGCCCGAACGGCGTCGGCAAGACCACCCTGTTCAAGACCATCGTCGGGCTGGAGCAGCCGACCGGCGGCGAGGTCCGGGTCGGCCCCACCGTCTCCCTGTCGTACGTCGACCAGAACCGGCAGGGCCTCGAGGGCGACAAGAGCGTCTGGGAGGTCGTCTCCGACGGCCTGGACTACCTGATGGTGGGCAAGGTCGAGATGCCGTCGCGGGCGTACATCGCGGCGTTCGGGTTCAAGGGGCCGGACCAGCAGAAGCCGACCAAGGTGCTCTCCGGCGGCGAGCGCAACCGGCTCAACCTGGCGCTGACCCTGAAGATCGGCGGCAACGTCATCCTGCTCGACGAGCCGACCAACGACCTGGACGTGGAGACCCTGTCCAGCCTGGAGAACGCGCTGTTGGAGTTCCCCGGCTGCGCCGTGGTCATCTCCCACGACCGGATGTTCCTGGACCGGGTCGCCACGCACATCCTGGCCTGGGAGGGCGACGACCAGAACCCGGCGAAGTGGTTCTGGTTCGAGGGCAACTTCGAGGCGTACGAGAAGAACAAGATCGATCGGCTCGGCGCCGAGGCGGCCCGCCCGCACCGGGTGACCTACCGCAAGCTCACCCGTGACTGACCGCTTCGTCTACCACTGCACGCTGCGCTGGTCCGACCTGGACGCGTACGGGCACGTCAACAACTCGCGCTTTCTCACCCTGTACGAGGAGGCGCGGGTGGCGTTGATGTTCGCCGGTGGCCGGGCGTGGGGGGTGGGCTCCTTCGCCGACGGGGTGGTCATCCGCCGGCACGAGGTCGACTACCTGCGCCCGGTCGACTACGCGCTGGGCCGGGCCACCGCGGCGGCCGCCCCCACCGTGCGGATCGAGCTGTGGATCGAGGAGATCCGGGCATCCCGGTTCACCGTCGGCTACGAGCTGTACGACGCCGACGTGCTGGCCAGCACGGCCCGCTCGGTGCTGGTGCCGTTCGACCTGGTCGCCAAGCGGCCCCGGCGGATCACCGAGGAGGAGCGGGCCTTCCTGCTCGCGTACGCCCCGGGCATCAGCGCGGCCGGAGCCCCGGCGTGAGCGGCACCCCGGCCCGCCCTCAGGGCCCCGACGTGGCCGGTGGCGGGCACGGGCTGGCCGGGGTGGCCGACGCGGGCGCGTTCCTGGCCCGGCTCGTCCGGCTCGACCGGGCCGCGCTGGCCCGGCTGCGTCCCGCCCCGTCGCCGGCCGGCCCGGCCGACCGGACGGCGCTCTGGGCGCGGCTGCCGTGGGGCGTGCTGGCCGTCCGGACGGTGGCCGGGGTGGGCTGCGGGGACGTGACGGTGGCCGCCCGGGACCTGCTGGCCGAACTCACGGCCGGCGGGCACACCCTGCCGGCCCGCCGGGACGCGCAGTGGCGCTGGCCCCTGCCGCCGGCGGCGAGCCGGCCGGTGGAGCTGCTGCCGGCCGGGGAGCTGTGGCGGATCGCCGAGGCGGCGGCGGGGACGCTGCGCGAGGCCGCCGCGCACGGGGTGTCCGGCCGGGCGGTGGGGCAGCGGGTGCTGCGGGACGCGCTGCTCGACCACGTGGCCGTGGTGGTCACCCCGGACGACCCGCCCGGTCCGCCGGTCGAGATCGCCCAGCGGCTGGTTCAGGGTCTGGTCCGGATGGGCTTCCTGGGCCATCCCGGCAGCGCCACCGGGACCGCGGCGCCGGGGACCGCCGGCGGCGACGTTCAGGTGCGGGTGGTCGGCCGATGGGTCGGACTGGTGGGACCATACGGAGCCGTGTGGTTGCAGAAGGTGGCCGATCTTGCCGTCACGCCGCTCGGGGTTCAGCCGAAAGTATGACCCATGGTCGTTCTTCTGGCCCGGGGCTGCCGTTGGGGGGATGCTTCAACCCGGCTGTCCGGGTACCGTCCATCCTCGGATCCAACGCACCGTAGGCGGCTGGATCCGCTGGGGAGTGAGGTGCGCGAGCGATGCCGTGGTGGTCATGGCGCCCCGGTCCCGCCGGTGGCGGCGAACCGGAAACTCGAAGCGGGATCACAGTGGACAGCACCGTCCGGGTCGGACCACCGGCCCCACGTCAACCGGGCGACGACTGCCCGGCCGCCGACCGTGCCGTGATCACCGACATGTCGGCAACCATCGCGCCGGTCACCCTCCGCCGGGTCTGCGACGCGCTCGACCTGCTGGACGTGCGCTACCTGGCCGACGGTGACGGCAACCTGCTGGCCATGTGGGAGCGGCACGCGGTGCTGGTCACCCTGGAGGGCCCGGAGGACGAGATCCTGGTGATGCGGGCCCGTCCACATGCGACGGTGCCGCCCGACTGGGCCGACCGGGCCTACCGGGTGGTCAACGAGTGGAACCACACCCGCCGGTTCTGCAAGGCGTACATCGGCGATCCCACCGAGCGGGGTCAACTGCCGATCTACGCGGAGCTCCAGGTGCCCCTCGGTGCCGGGACGCACGACGCGCTCCTGGTCGAGATGCTCGACTGTGGCGCCGCGGTGGCCACCACCTTCGTGGACTGGCTGCACGACGAGGGCGCGCTGCTCTGACCCGCACGCCCGCCCGGGCTGCCCTCGCGGGACCCGGGCGGGCTGCCGGGTGGCGGGGCGCTGGGCAGGGCGAGGCCGGCGGGGCGCGGACGCCCGGCCCGGGTGGCAGGCCGGGCGGGACCGTGGTCTCGGCCGCTCAGACCGGACCGGCCGCCGGGTCGTCCATCGCGTTCACCATGAAGTAGGCGGCCCGTTCCAGGTAGTCCCACAGCGCGGTGGCGATCTCCGGCGGCAGGTCCAGCCGGTCGACGGCCCGGCGCATGTGGTGCAGCCAGGCGTCCCGTTCGGCCGCGCCGATCCGGAACGGGGCGTGCCGCATCCGCAGCCGGGGATGCCCCCGCTGGGCGGAGTAGGTGTTCGGGCCGCCCCAGTACTGGATCAGGAACAGCGTCAGCCGGTCCGCCGCGGGGCCCAGGTCCTCCTCCGGGTACATCGGTCGCAGCAGCGGGTCGGTGGCCACGCCGGCGTAGAACTCGTCCACCAGCTTGCGGAAGGTGGGTTCGCCGCCGACCGCCTCGAAGAGGGTCACGGCACGCTCGGACTCACCTGCGGGATTCACCGTTCCATCCTGCCAGGTGCGCCCGGGGTCGGCGGAGGCGTACCGGCCGGGGTCGCTGCCGACCTCGTCACACCGGTCCCGCCCGTCAGCCCACCGCGTGGCTGCGCCGGCCGCGCTCGCCCGGCACGTCGCCCAACTGCCCGTCGCTGTCGCCCGTCGGCCGGGGCCGGACCAGGCCGTCGGCGTTCCCGGCGGCCTCGATGGCCGCGTCGATCGTCGTCCGGCTGGGCCAGCGGGCGACGCTGAGCGCCATCAGCAGGACCCCGGCCGCGCTCCACGCGCCCACCACCAACGGGATCGAGAACCGCTCGGCGAGCAGGCCGGTGGCCAGCACGGCGAAGCCCTGGATCACCTGCACCCCGGTGGCCATCACCCCGAACGCGCGGGCCCGGTAGCCGTTGGGCAGCGCCCGGACGAAGAGCCCGTTGGCGACCGGGAGCAGCCCGGCGACCGCGAAGCCGCAGAGGGCGGCCAGCAGGGCCACCAGCAGCGGCGGCGGGTCGAACAGCGCCGGTACCAGGGCCAGCGGCGCGAGCACCGCCAGCGGCCGGATCAGGACCAGTCGGCGGGCCGGGGCGACCGCCCGGCCGACCAGCAGCCCGCCCAGGATGAAGCCGATCGGGTTGGCGGCCATGATGACGGCCTGGGCCGCGCCGGTGTCGAGGCCGCCGCCGACGCCCTCCCGGGCCCAGGCGGCGGCCAGCCCCTCCGGCACGATCGAGAAGAGCATGGAGCTGAACACCAGCAGGGCGATCGCCCGCAGCACCGGGGTGCCGAAGACGATCCGGAAGCCCTCGCCGGTCTCCCGCAGCAGGTGGCTGCGGTGTGCGGCGCTCATCGCCGGCGGCCGGTCCCGGATGCCGAAGCGGACCAGGGCCGCCGAGAGGGCGAAGGTGGCCGCGTTGAGCAGCAGGGCGGCGGTCGGGTTGACCGCCGCGATGGCCGCGCCGATCAGGTAGCCGACCACCTGGGCGGCCTGGCCGGTGCTGCTGTTCAGCGAGAGACCGACCACCAGCCGGTCGCCGGTCAGGATGAGCGGCATCAGCGCGGACCGGGCGGCCTGGCTCGGCGGGTTGGCCAGGGTGGTCGCGAAGAGCAGGCAGAGGATCAGCCACGGCGGGTTGCCCGGGATGGCGACCAGCACCATCAGGGCCATCCGGATCAGGTCGCAGGCCACCATCACCGAGCGGTAGCGGTGCCGCTCCGCCAGCGTGGCCAGCAGCGGGCCACCGATGAGCCAGGGCAGGAAGCTGACCGCGAACGCGGCGGCCGAGTAGGCCACGGACTGGGTCTCGTGGTAGACCAGAACGGTGACCGCGGCCTTCGCGACGAAGTCGCCGATCCAGGAGAGCGCGCTCGCGGCGAAGACCGCCCTGTACTCCCGTTGGGCGAACACCTCACGGAAGGTGGCCGGCCCTTCCTGGGAGGGTCGCTCGTCGGGCACCGTGGCCTCCATCGTTCCCCGGGTGGGCCACTCGTGATGGCTTGCCCGGGAAACCGTCGTCAGATCTACGGATCAGCGAGACGTGATCACGCTCCGGCAGGTGGCGCGTACCGGATTCTGCCCGATCGTCTGAGAGCTGGCTAGGGCGAACGGTTTGATCGTCGCATCTCCGACTGAACGAACGGACGATACCCGAGGGGCCGTGCGGTCCGCGACCCCTGGATTCTCGGTCAGAGGAACCGCAGGTCATCGAGGTTCTTCTTGGTTCAGGTGGCCCCGCCCTGGCCGGTCGTCCCGTCCTCGGTAGTGGCGCGCGGCGGGAAACCCGGGTAGAGGCGGGCGGCGGCGATCTTCGCCGTGATGCCCGAGTTCTCCAGCGCCTCGGCGAGCCGCCGGCGCAGCTCCCGGCCCACCGAGAACTGCCCCTCCGCGGTGGTCTTGACGACGGTTCGGATCACCGCCCCGTCCACCGTCATCTGCTCGACACCCAGCACGTCGGGCGGCTCCACGATCTCCGGGGCCAGGTCCGGGTCCATCGCCACCGAGGCCGCGGCGGTCCGCAGCACCGCCGTCGCCTCCTCGGTGCCGGCGAACCCGATCGGCAGGTCGACCACCACCAGCGCCCAGCCCTGGCTCTTGTTGCCCACCCGGATGATCTCGCCGTTGCGGATGTACCAGAGCACGCCCCGGCTGTCCCGGACCGTGGTGACCCGCAGCCCCACCGACTCCACCACGCCGGTCGCCTCGCCCAGGTCGACCGTGTCGCCGACGCCGTACTGGTCCTCCACCAGCATGAACACGCCGGCGATCAGATCCTTGACCAGGCTCTGCGCGCCGAAGCCGAGCGCCACGCCGGCGATGCCCGCGCTGGCCAGCAGCGGCGCCAGGTCGAAGCTGAACTCGCGCAGGATCATCAGCAGCGCTATGCCGAAGACGAACGCGGTGACCATGCTGCGCAGCACCGACCCGATCGCCTCGGCCCGCTGCCGGCGCCGCTCGGGGACGAACTCGCCGGGCTCGTGCGCGGCGGTCGGCACCCGCTCCCGCAGCGGGCGCAGCATGGTCGGCACCCCGTCGGCGGTGGTGCGGACCAGCCGCTTGATCATCCGGTGCAGCGCCCAGCGGGCGACGAACGCCAGCACGAGGATCACCAGCACCCGCATGGGCTTCAGCAGGATCCAGTAGCTGCCCTCGGCGAACCACGACGACCCGGTCGTCTCCAACACCCACTCGCAGGAGGTGCTGCCCTGGCAGTCGGCGCTCGGGGTGGCGTTCGGGGAAGGGCTCGGGGCCACCACGGACGCGGCGGCGAGCATCAGGCTGGCGGCACTCACCCTGTCTTCGTACCCCACGGCCGCCGAACGGCCCGCGGCGGACCCACCATCCGGTACGCGGCCCCGGCGGACCAGCCGTGCTTGGCGAGCGCGTCCAGTTGCGGGGTACCGGGGCCGGGAGGCAACAATTTACGGCTGTCGAGCAAACGCTTCGCTTGCCGATCGCAGACATGCGAATCGATACCGAAAGCTTGTCAGTTGGTGCAGCAGCAAATGTCATCGAGCGATGTATACGAGATCAGCCGTAACGCATTGGCCACCTGCGGGGGCCGAGCTGGCAGCACATCCGCTCGCTCATAGCCGACGAGCGGATGCCCGTGTGCCGTCTGGCACCATGGTCCCGTGCGGCAATATTCGGTCGGGCCGCCGACCTCCATGCTGGCGGGCGCCGACGTGGCGCTCATAGGCCTGTTCTCCGGGAGGGATAGCGAGTTCGGCGCGAAGCTCGACGTGCTGGCGGCTTCCGTGGAGGCCCATGGCGGGCGGGTGGTGAGCCGGCACGGGCGCGAAGTCGCGCAAGCGTGCCGGGCGGCAGGGGTCGGTGTTGCGGTGTTCGTAAATCCGCTCACAGAACGCCAACGGGCTGTCCTCGGCGACATGTTCGGGTGCTTGGTGGTCGGCGGCGACCTCTTCACCCCCAGTCGGTGAGCGCCTGCACATGCCGCGAGCCGTGCGGTTGTCGCGATCATGTGCCGGCCGGCGTCGATCGCCACCAGGAGCACGCGCAGCTCGGCGCCAGCCTCGACCGGATGCGCGGCAGTGGACGCACGGGTTTGCCGGGGTCGGGCCGGCTGGGCCTGGCCGAGGCGGGGTCGCCGAGTTGTCGACCGGTGGCCCGCCACCTAACCTGAGCCCCTGATCGGGTCCTGGACTACATCACCTTTACCGGGCGATAGCCAAACTATTAATCGGCTCGGCAATATAGCCGACACTCACGGCCGACTATATGCGCCATAGGCTTGCCCCCTGACGCGGGAAATTCTCGCGAATCATGGAAGGGAGATCCCGATGCCGGATGTGGACTTGGGCCTGGCCACGGACTGGGACGAGGGTGACACCCATGGGCGAATCAAGCTGCGGCAGAATCAGTGCTACCCGAACTCACCCAAGCGGGACGTGCTGATCAGCTCCCCGGTCAGCATCGAACTGTCGGTGAACACGAACCACAGCACCAGCCAGGAGGCCGACAAGATCTTCTTCACTACCTACCACGGAAGCCAGAAGAAGATCATAGCCATCCTGGATTCCGACGGCAATCTGCAGATCGCCGGCCGCGTCGTGGAAATGCAGACGAATCTCCAGTACCGATAGCCACGCAAACGTGACACCACGGGAGCGCCCGCGCCGGCGGGTGCTCCCGTGCCGTGCCGGGCGGGTCTGTCGAGTTGCTGGAGTTCTTGAACCGCGGGCTGCCATGCGAACTGCACCGAAGCCTCCCGGTCGATCCATAGCTCGTCACCGGGGCTTGGGCGGGCGAGGTTGCGGCCTGGCCCACGTGCGGCGGCTGGCGCGGCTGTGCCCGCCATGACGACGAAGGGGCGGGAGGACCCATGGCCAGCGCTTCGAGAGGGCTTCCGCTTCGCGTCAGGCACTCTAGTCTGACCTGGGCGTACGCGATGCCGTGGCCTGGCTGGAGGGTGACGCGGGGCAGGGCCTTTGTCTGGTCGTGGGTGCGGTCCCCGGCCGGCAGGGGGACGGTGACCCAGGCGGAACTGTGGGCGGTGGTCGATGACATAGGGGTGGTGCCTATGGAGCTGAGTCGTTCACGTCATCACCGTCGGTCGGGCCACCACCGTTCGCGGTTACCCACCGCCCCGTCGGGTCGTGGCTGGCGGCGGGGTGTGGCTGATGTCGTATTCGACTCAGCTCCATAGGCACCGGAAGGCACACCTGCTGTGCAGCGGCGCCCACGCCAGGAACCCCCAGACTCCGTGACCGAAGCGCTCCCGCCCGAATCTTTGCCACCGCCGTGGGTGTCGAGGACGTGTCGGGCAGGCTGTCTTCCCACGCATGAGGCGGTGGGGGGCGGTGGCCGGTGGGTAGGAGGATCCGGTAAGCGCTGCGGCGGGCGATCGTGGCGCTGTTCTCGTCGGGGTCGGCCACGTCATGGAACTGATCACCGGATTCGCCACCGAATCCAAGATCCGGCACCCGGCTTGCCCCTTCAAGGCAGCATGACGGGGCACTATTGATCTTGAGTTAACTTGATCAAGTTTACCAAGTTCAATGCATAATCATGATCATCGGGCCCGGATCCAGCACAACTGAGATCGAAAACGGGGGTGATACGTCGCGCGGCGCTGAGGGGTCCCGCCCTGCTCAGGGGTCAGATCGGTCCGGTTCCGGGTGTTGCCCAGCCGGCTTCCGACATTAGTACGTGCAATCCGGGGTCGTATCAGGGACGATTGGCGCAACGGACGTCGGTGATCCTGCCGGCGTCGGACGTGGTTCCGCCGTGCGCGGGCACGCCCGGCGCGCCCGGCGGTGGGAGCGGCTGGACCGGGAGGGTGAGCTCGATGCCTGACATACGACCCACGGTGGGCTCCGGCGCGCTGGTTCTCAACGCCACCTACGAGCCGCTGTGTGTCGTGTCGGTGCGTCGCGCCGCGATCCTCGTCCTCTCCGCCAAGGCCGTCTGCGTGGCCGACGGCGAGGGCGTGTTGCACAGTGCCCGCAACGCGCTCCCGGTGCCGTCGGTGGTCCGGCTCACGCGGTTCGTCCGGGTTCCCTACCGTGCCCACGTCGGGCTCTCCCGCCGGGCGATCTTCGCCCGGGACGGCTGGCGGTGCGCGTACTGCCGGGGCCCGGCGGAGACCATCGACCACGTGTTCCCGCGCAGCCGGGGCGGCCGGCACGCCTGGGAGAACGTTGTGGCGGCGTGCGGCCGGTGCAACCACACCAAGGGCGACAAGACCCCGGCCGAACTCGGCTGGCGGCTGCACTCGCCGCCCGCCGTCCCGAAGGGGACGGCCTGGCGGGTGCTCGGCCACCGCACCCCCGACCCGCGCTGGGCCGACTGGCTCGACCTGTGCGAGCCCGAGACCGAGGTTGCGGCCTGAGCGGTGCCGGGGCCGGAAACGGCGCTCCGTCGGCCGGGAGCCGGGAACGGCGGCCTGAGCGGCGCTCTCACTCGTGGCGGGCCTTCACCAGGGACGCGTACACCACCACGTTGTCGGCGTATCCGGTCTCCCCGCCGACCCACCGGCCGCCGCAGGTGATCAGGCGCAGCCTGGGTCGGGTGAAGTCGCCGTATACCTCGCCCACCGGCAGTTCGTCCTTGTCGTAGCGGTGCACCGAGTCGACCTCGAACACCGCCACCGAGCGGTCCGCCCGGTGGACCTCGACCCGGTCGCCGGGGCGCAGCTCCTTCAGGCCGTGGAAGACCGCCGGCCCGGTCCGGGTGTCGACGTGGCCGACGATCACCGCCGGGCCGTACTGGCCGGGGGTCGGCCCCTGGTCGTACCAGCCGGCCTCCTGGGCGCGGGCGGCGTCGGGCACCCCGATGCTGCCGTCCGCTGCGATGCCGACGTCGTGCACCGGGGCGTCCAGGTCGATCGGGTCGCTGCTGATGGCGACCGGCCGGCTGGCCGGCAGCACCGGGAACTTCTTCGGCGGGGGCCGCAGCCCGGCGACGAACCGGTCCGGCAGCACGCTGTGCCCGGTCACCCGCTCGACGCCGAGCATGGTCACGATCAGCGCCATCAGGGCGGCGATGACCAGCACCGGGGCGCCGGGACCCCGGCCGGCCAGCCGCCACCGGGCCGCGCCCGGCCCGCCCCGGCCCGGGGCGACGGCCACCGGGCGGGTGTCCGGGTCGACCGTGGCGACGCTGGCCGAGAAGACCTGCCCGGCGGCCCGGGCGGCCCGGCCGCACCCCCGGGCCACCAGCCGGACCCCCGTCCGGAACCGGCCGGCGGTGCGGCGCGGCCTCCGGGCCGAGTCGGCACGCGTACGTCGGCGGGCCATGGCGACCTCGTCAGGAACGCGTCCCGGTACGCCGACGCGAGCCGAACGCCCCGAACCCGGCGGCCACGGCCGCCACCGCGAGGCCGCCCACGAGCAGCAGCGAGCCGGCGCCCCGGTCGCCGCCGGCCGTGCCGCCGCCACCGGTGTTGGGCCCCTTGCTCGGCTGGGCCATGTTCAGCACGTTGAGTGTGGTGGTCGCGGTGCCGCCGTTGCGGCAGCGCAGCTCGACGGGGTAGTCGCCGGGCTGCTTGTTGCCCGGGACGGTGACCGTTCCGGTCAGGAAGCCGTTGTCGGGCCGGAGCACGACCCGGCCGAAGGCGTCGGACTGCACGTCCGCCTGCCGGTTGTTGTCGTTGTCGCAGCTCGCCCGGATGCTGACCCGGCTGCCGGCCTGCACGCTGTTCGGCGTGACCTCGACGAAGGTGTTCTCCCCGGCCCGTGCCGGCGCGACCGTGGCCAGGACGAACGCTCCGACCAGGCCGAACACGGTCAGCACGGCCGACAGGACGCGATGTGACGCGGTGAGCCCCCGCATGATTCCCCCCTCCCGGTGCCGGGCACCGGAATCCTCCCCCGGGTAGTCCGTCCTGCATTCCCCACGGGGTCGGGGCAAACCCGCCGTCGGCGGCGCGGCGGGCCGGGATGCCGACCGGGTGCGGTCCGGGGCGCGGGGCGCCACTCGGTTCTGATGACGCAGACGACTCAGCTCCATAGGCGGGCGGGCGCTACCGCTGGGCGGGCGGCTCGCCGTCCAGCAGGGTGACGGGGTGCCAGTCGAGGGGGGTGGACAGCACCATGGTGCTCGACGGCTGGCCGTACGGGGCGAGCCGGTCGATCACCCGCTCGAACTCGCCGATCGACCCGGTCGCGACCTTGAGCATGCTGCACGCGTCGCCGGTGATCCGGTGGATCTCCAGGATCTCCGGCCAGTGCGTCACCTCCGGGTCGTGCAGGATGCAGCGGGACCCGTAGCAGGACATCCGGATCAGGGCGACCACGGAGCGGCCGGCCCGGGCCAGGTCGACGTGGGCGCGGTAGCCGGTGATCACCCCCGACTCCTCCAGCCGGCGGACCCGCTCGGCCACCGCCGGTGGCGACAGGTGTACCCGGCGGGACAGCTCGCTGAACGACAACCGGGCGTCGGCCTGGAGCTCGCGCAGCAGGGCCCAGTCCATGTGGTCCACGCCTGACCTTCCTTCCCGAAACCCCGAAGGGGTGTTCGCCTTTGTCGTCGCAGGTCGGAGGCCAGTAGTGCCGTCGATCCGGCATTCCATTCGCCCCTTCACCAGGGCACCATGACGTTACCCGGCTGATGGAGGAGACGACAGGTGGAGCAGACGGACCTGCGGGCCCCCGCGCTGGCCGCGGCGGTTCGTCCGGCGACCCCGCAGCAGCGGGCGGCCCGGGCGGCCCGCAACGGCGGCGAACCGACGCTGGAGTTCGCCGAGCGGGTGCCCTACGACGCGTATGTGCACGCCAGCACCCTGCACGGGTTGCAGCAGCCGCTCAGCGACGACCCGGGCGAGATGTCCTTCCTGATGGTCAGCCAGATCATGGAGCTGTACTTCGGGCTGACCTGCCACGAGCTGCGCGAGGCGCAGCGCTGCCTGCGCGCCGACCGGGTCTGGGAAGCGCTGGCCCCGCTGCGCCGTGCGGCCATGCACCTGGAAGGGCTCAACGCGGCCTGGAAGGGGCTGCGCTGGATGACCCCGGCCGACTTCAACCGGTTCCGCAACCTGCTCGGCGAGGGCTCCGGCTTCCAGTCGGCGATGTACCGGCACCTGGAGTTCCTGCTCGGCCTGCGCGACGTGACCCTGATCCGGCCGTTCCGCCGGCAGGCCGAGGTGCACGCCGAGCTGCGCGACACGCTGGCCGCCCCGAGCGTCTGGGACGACGTGGTCGCCCTGCTGGCCCGGCGTGGCTTCGACGTCCCCGGCGAGGTGCTGGAGCGGGACGTCGCCGAGGAGCACCGGCCGGACCCGGCCGTGGAGGCCGCCTGGGTGGCCGTGTACGGCGACGACGGCCCGGACAACCACCTGCGCCTGCTCGGCGAGGCGCTGGCCGAGGTGGCCGAGCAGTTCGGCGACTGGCGGTGGAACCACGTCAAGGCGGTGCAGCGGGCGATGGGCGCCAAGGTCGGCAGCGGCGGCTCGGCCGGCCTCGCCTGGTTGCAGCGCAGCATGGCCCGGGTGGTCTTCCCGGAGCTGTGGTCGGCCCGGACGGCGATGTGAACGAGGAGCACGACATGAACACGCAGGAGCGGGACGCGACGCGCCCCTCGGAGCAGGAGGCGCACCGCCTCGACCAGGCCGATCCCGGGCACCGGCAGCTGTTCCACGTGCCGCCGGCCGACGGCGGGCGCTACCCGGAGGCCGCGTACCTGGCCGGCAACTCGCTCGGCCTGCAACCCCGGGCCACCCGGGGCGAGCTGCTCGCCGACCTGGACGCGTGGGGCCGGCTCGGCGTCGAGGGGCACCTGGAGGCGGACCGGCCCTGGCTGCCGTACCACGAGCTGTTGACCGGGCCGGTCGCGCGACTGGTCGGCGCCCGGCCCGCGGAGGCCGTGGTGATGAACTCCCTCACGGTCAACCTGCACCTGTTGATGGTCGGCTTCTACCGGCCGGCGGGCAGGCGGACCCGGATCGTCATCGAGGACAGCGCCTTCCCCTCGGACAGCTACGCGGTGCGCAGCCAGGCCCGCCTCCACGGCCTCGACCCCGACACCGCCGTGGTCCGCCTGCGCCCGCGCGACGGCGAGGAGACCCTGCGCACCGCCGACGTGCTGGACTTCCTGGCCGCCGAGGGCGACACCGTCGCGCTGGTGCTGCTCGGTGGGGTCAACTACCTCACCGGCGAGCTGATGGACATCCCCGCGATCACCGCCGCGGGCCGGGCCGCCGGGGCGGTGGTCGGCTGGGACCTGGCACACGCGGCCGGAAACGTCCCACTGGCGCTGCACGACTGGGACGTCGACTTCGCGGCCTGGTGCTCCTACAAGTACCTCAACTCCGGCCCGGGCGCGCTGGCCGGCGTCTTTGTCCACGAGCGCCACCTCGGCCGGGCCGACCTGATCCGCTTCGAGGGCTGGTGGAGCACCGAGGCGGCCACCCGGTTCGAGATGGCCCCGGTGTCCCGGCCGCCGGCCACCGCGGAGGCGTGGCAGGTCTCCAACCCGCCGATCTTCGCAATGGGCCCGGTGCGGACCTCGCTGGAGCTGTTCGACTCGGTCGGCATGCCGGCGCTGCGGGAGCGCAGCGTGCGGCTCACCGGATACCTGGAGCGGCTGCTCGACGAGGTCACCGCCGACCGGCCGCTGCGGGTGGTCACCCCGCGCGAGCCGGAGCGCCGGGGCTGCCAGCTCTCGCTGCGTATCGGCGCGGGCAGTGCGGGCGAGCTGACCAAGCGGCTGCGGCACGAGCACGGCGTGATCGCCGACGCCCGGGAGCCGGACGTCGTCCGGTTCGCCCCGGTGCCGCTGTATTCGACGTACCACGACTGCTGGCGGGTCGCCGACGCGCTGGCCGCGACCGTGGAAAGGCATTCATGAACGCGGAACGGGACGAGATCGCCGTCGTCGGGGCCGGGCTCGCCGGCTGCCTGCTGGCCTGCTTCCTGGCCCGGCGCGGGTACCGGGTGGCGCTCTACGAGCGGCGGCCCGACCCGCGCACCGGGAAGGCCGAGCGGGGCCGCTCGATCAACCTGGCGCTGTCCGAGCGCGGGCTCGACGCGCTGCGCCGGATCGGCCTGGACGGCCAGGTGATGGCGGACGCGCTGCCGATGCGCGGCCGGATGATCCACCCGGTCGCGGGGGAGCCGCAGTTCCAGTCGTACAGCGCCGCGGGGGACCTGGCGATCAACTCGATCAGCCGGGGCGCGCTGAACAACGCCCTGCTCACCGCCGCCACCACGCTGCCCGGGGTGCGTGTCGCGTTCGACCACCGGCTCGTCGGGCTCGACCCGATCACCGGGGAGATGGCCTTCGAGACGCCGCAGGGCAAGGTCACGGCCACCGCGCCGGTCGTCCTCGGCGCCGACGGGGCGGGCTCGGCGGTGCGCGGGCAACTCCTCGCGTACGGGGCGCTGAGTGAGAGCCTCGACTTCCTCGACTACGGCTACAAGGAGCTGACCATCCCGGCGCTCGGCGGCGAGTTCGCCCTCGACCCGGCGGCGCTGCACATCTGGCCGCGCGGCACCTCGATGATGATCGCCCTGCCCAACCCGGACCGCTCCTTCACCTGCACGCTGTTCTGGCCCACCCACGGCACCGCGAGCTTCGCCTCGCTGAGCAGCCCGGCGGCGATCGAGCGGCACTTCGCCACCCACTACCCGGACCTGGTCCCGCTCGCCCCCAACCTGGTCGACGACTACCAGCACAACCCGATCGGGGTGCTCGGCACGGTCCGCTGCGCCCCGTGGCAGGCGAACGGGCGGGTCGGCCTCGTCGGCGACGCCGCGCACGCCATCGTGCCCTTCTACGGCCAGGGCGCGAACTGCGCCTTCGAGGACGTGGTGGTGCTCGACCACTGCCTCGACGAGTGCGGCGACGACTGGGCGGCGGCGCTGCCGCTGTTCCAGGCGCGGCGGCAGGACGACACGGAGGCGATCGCCCGGATGGCGCTGACCAACTTCGTGGAGATGCGCGACAAGGTGGCCTCCCCGGTGTTCCAGGCCCGGCGCGGGCTGGACCACACGCTGGAGCGGGCCCTGCCCGGCCGGTACGTCTCGCAGTACGAGCTGGTCTCCTTCTCCACCACCCCGTACGCGCAGGTGCGGCGGCGGGTCCGCCGCCAGCAGGCGGTGCTCGGCGCGGTGGCCGCCACGGCGGCGACGCTGCTGGTCGGCGCGGTCGGCGCGGCACTCGCCCGGGGGTGGCGGCGATGAGCGTGACCTGGGATCCCGGCCTGATGGCCGGGCGGGCGACCCGCGGGCCGGGGCTGCTGCGGCACTTCGTGGGCGGGGAGTTCGTCGCCGCCGGCCGGCGGTTCACCAAGCGGAGTCCCGTGACGGGGGAGCCGGTGTTCGAGGTGGTGGAGGCCGATCGGTCGACGGTGGACGACGCGGTGGCCGCCGCCCGGGCGGCGCTGCGTGGGCCGTGGGGCCGGATGGGTGAGCGGGAGCGCGCCGAGGTGCTGCGCCGGGTCGCCGACGAGTTGGAGCGCCGGTTCGACGACCTGGTGACGGCCGAGGTGGCGGACACGGGTAAGTCGATCTCGCAGGCCCGGACGCTGGACGTTCCGCGTGGGGCGGCGAACTTCCGGGCGTTCGCGGAGATCGTGGCGACGGCGCCGACGGAGTCGTTCACCACGGTCACCCCGTCCGGCGGGCGGGCGTTGAACTACGCGGTGCGAAAGCCGGTGGGTGTGGTCGCGGTGGTGGTGCCGTGGAACCTGCCGCTGCTGTTGCTGACGTGGAAGGTAGCTCCGGCGTTGGCCTGCGGCAACGCGGTGGTGGTCAAGCCGAGTGAGGAGACGCCCGCTTCGGCGACCCTGCTGGCCGAGGTGATGGCGGCGGCTGGGGTGCCGGACGGGGTGTTCAACCTGGTGCACGGGTTCGGCCCGGATTCGGCGGGGGAGTTCCTGACCCGGCACCCGGGGGTGGACGCCATCACCTTCACCGGTGAGTCGTCGACCGGCGGGGCGATCATGCGGGCGGCGGCGGACGGGGTGAAGGCGGTCTCGTTCGAGCTGGGCGGGAAGAACGCCGGCCTGGTCTTCGCCGACGCCGACCTGGACGCGGCGGTCGCGGGTTCGGTGCGGTCGAGCTTCACCAACGGCGGCCAGGTCTGCCTGTGCACGGAACGGATCTACGTGCAGCGCCCGGTGTTCGACGAGTTCGTCGAGCGGTTGGCGAAGGCCGCCGACGGCCTGGCGTACGGGTGGCCGGCGGACGAGGCGACCGTGAACATGCCACTGATCTCCCAGCAGCACCGCAGGAAGGTGCTCGGCTACCACGACCTGGCCCGCGCCGAGGGCGCGCAGGTGCTCGCGGGGGGCGGCCGGCCCACGTTCGGCGACGCCCGCGACGGTGGCGCGTACGTGCGGCCGACCGTGCTCACCGGCCTCGGTCCGGATGCCCGGACCAACCGGGAGGAGATCTTCGGGCCGGTGGTGCACGTGGCTCCGTTCGACGTCGAGGAGGAGGCGTACGCGCTGGCCAACGGCTCGGAGTACGGCCTGGCGGCGACGGTGTGGACCCGGGACGTGGGTCGGGCGCACCGGGCGGGGGCACGGCTGGACGCCGGGATCGTCTGGGTCAACACGTGGTTTTTGCGGGACCTGCGCACCCCGTTCGGCGGGGTGAAGGCGTCCGGCATCGGTCGGGAGGGCGGCGTGCACTCCCTGGACTTCTACTCCGAACTCACCAACGTCTGCGTGGACCTGACATGACCGACATCGAGTTGGCCGCCGGCGAGCTGCTCCAGGCCCGCGAGTCCGGCAAACCCTGCCCGCCGCTGCGCGGCCGGCTGCTGCCCGAGGGGGACGTCGCCTCGGCGTACCGGGTGCAGCAGCACCAGGTCCGGCGGTGGCTGGACGCCGGGCACCGCCGGACCGGCGCGAAGATCGGCCTGACCTCTCGGGCGGTGCAGGAGAACCTCGGGGTGCACCAGCCCGACTTCGGGGTGCTGCTGGACAGCATGGCGGTGCCCGACGGTGACGAGATCGCGACGGACCGGCTGCTCCAGCCCCGGGTCGAGGCGGAGATCGCCTTCGTGCTCGGTGCGGACCTGCCCGAGGAGCGGGTCACCACCGTCGACGTCATTCGGGCGGTCGACCACCTGCTGCCGGCCATCGAGATCGTCGACTCCCGGGTCGCGGGCTGGGACATCTCCATCGTGGACACCGTCGCCGACAACGCCTCCAGCGGCCTGTTCGTGCTCGGCACCACGCCCCGCCGGCTGGCCGACGTGGACCTGCGGCTGGCCGGCATGGTCCTCGAACACGCCGGGGAACCGGTCTCGGTCGGCGCCGCGGCGGCCTGCATGGGCAACCCACTGCACGCGGTGGCCTGGCTCGCGCAGACCATGGCCCGATCCGGTGACCCGCTGCGGACCGGGGACGTGGTGCTCTCGGGAGCGCTCGGCCCGATGGTGCCGGTCACTCCCGGCGCCTCGTACGAGGCGCGGATCTCCGGGCTCGGTTCGGTCCGGGCCTGTTTCTCGAAGGGGGACGCGGCATGAGCGTCGGGGTGGCGGTGCTCGGTTCCGGCAACATCGGGACCGACTTGATGATCAAGGTGTTGCGGCGCAGCGGCAGCCCTGACGGGCCGCTGCGGGACTCCGCTTCGCCGCGTTCCGCGCCCTCCCCGGGGAGCCTGCGGATGGTGGCGATGGCCGGTATCGACCCGGACTCCGAGGGGCTGGCCCGGGCCCGCCGGCTCGGCGTGGCGACCACCGCCGAGGGCGTCGACGGCCTGGTGGCGCTGCCCGGGTTCGCGGACGTGGAGTTGGTCTTCGACGCCACGTCGGCCGGCGCGCACCGGCGCCACGACGAGGTGCTGCGCGCCCTCGGCCGGACGGTGGTGGACCTGACCCCGGCGGCGATCGGCCCGTACGTGGTGCCGCCGGTCAACCTGGACGAGCACCTGCACGAACCCAACGTGAACATGGTGACCTGCGGCGGTCAGGCCACCGTGCCGATCGTGGCCGCGGTCGGTCGGGTGACGGCGGTGGCATACGGCGAGATCGTCGCCTCGATCGCCTCGAAGTCGGCCGGACCGGGCACCCGGGCCAACATCGACGAGTTCACCGAGACGACCGCGCGGGCGATCGAGGTGGTCGGTGGCGCGGGGCGGGGGAAGGCGATCATCGTGCTGAATCCGGCCGACCCGCCGCTGATGATGCGGGACACGGTCTACTGCCTGTGCCCGGACGCCGACGCCGACCGGGATGCGATCGCCGGATCGGTGGCGCAGATGGTGGCGACGGTGCAGGAGTACGTCCCGGGGTACCGGCTCAAGCAGGACGTGCAGTTCGACCCGGTCGACGCGTACGTGCCGGCGCTGGGCCGGCACCTCACCGGGCTCCAGGTGTCGGTGTTCCTGGAGGTGTCCGGGGCCGGGCACCACCTTCCGGCGTACGCCGGGAACCTGGACATCATGACCTCGGCCGCGCTGCGCACCGCCGAGCGGCTGGTCGCCCTGCGCAAGGTGGTGACCGCATGACCGACCTGTACGTGCAGGACGTGACCCTACGCGACGGCATGCACGCCGTCGCCCACCGGTACACCGTCGACCAGGTGCGCACCATCGCCGCCGCGCTCGACGCGGCCGGGGTGGCCGCGATCGAGGTGGCGCACGGCGACGGGCTGGCCGGGTCCAGCGTCAACTACGGCCACGGCGCGGCCAGCGACGCCGACTGGATCTCCGCCGCCGCCGAGGTGCTGACCAGCGCGCGGCTGACCACCCTGCTGCTGCCCGGGATCGGCACCATCGCCGACCTGAGGGCGGCGAAGGCGCTGGGGGTGACCAGCGTCCGGATCGCCACCCACTGCACCGAGGCCGACATCTCCGCCCAGCACATCTCCTGGGCCCGGGAGAACGGCATGGACGTGTCCGGGTTCCTGATGATGTCGCACATGAACGACCCGGCCGGGCTGGCCGCCCAGGCCAGGCTGATGGAGTCGTACGGCGCGCACTGCGTCTACGTGACCGACTCCGGCGGCCGGTTGCTGATGTCCGACGTGGCCGAGCGGATCGACGCGTACCGGCAGGTCCTCGAACCGGAGACGCAGATCGGCATCCACGCCCACCACAACCTGTCGTTGGGGGTGGCCAACAGCGTGGTCGCCGTCGAGCACGGCCGGATCGCCGGTGCCGCCCCGGCCGGCCCGGACGCCCCGCACGGGCGCACGGTGCGGGTGGACGCGTCCCTGGCCGGGATGGGCGCCGGGGCCGGCAACGCGCCGCTGGAGGTGTTCGTCGCGGTCGCCGAGCTGCACGGCTGGAAGCACGGCTGCGACGTGTTCGCGTTGATGGACGCGGCCGACGAGATCGTCCGGCCGCTCCAGGACCGGCCGGTCCAGGTCGACCGGGAGACGCTCTCCCTCGGGTACGCGGGGGTCTACTCCAGCTTCCTGCGGCACGCCGAGCGTGCCTCGGCGAAGTACGGGGTGGACGTCCGGTCGATCCTGGTGGAGTTGGGCCGGCGGCGGATGGTCGGCGGCCAGGAGGACATGATCGTGGACGTGGCGTTGGACCTCGCGGGCCGGCGTGGGCAGGAGGAGGTCGCGTGATCGGGGTGGACACCGCCGGCGTCGCCGGCCGGCTGGGGACGGCGGCCGACACGGCCACCGCGATACCGCAGCTCGCCGCCGAGATCGGCCTGGACGCCGACGGCGCGTACGCGGTGCAGACCGCGCTCGTGCAGCGCCGGCTGGACCGGGGCGAGCGCCTGGTCGGGCTGAAGATGGGGCTGACCAGCCGGGCGAAGATGGCCCAGGTCGGGGTGGACGAGGTGATCTGGGGCCGGCTCACCGACGTGATGCGGGTCCCCGACGGCGGCGCCGTCGATGTCGCCGACTTCATCCACCCCCGGGTCGAGCCGGAGGTGGCGTTCCTGCTGGACCGGCTGCCCGAGCCGGGCGAGCCGGTCGGCGCGTTCACCGACGCGGTACGCGCGGTGGCCCCGGCGATCGAGCTGATCGACTCCCGGTACGCCGACTTCACCTTCTCCCTGCCCGACGTCATCGCCGACAACGCCTCCGCCGCCGCGTTCACCGTCGGAGCCTGGTCGCCGGTCCCGGACGGGCTGGACAACCTCGGCGTGCTCCTTGAGATCGACGGCCGGGTCGCCCAGGTCGGCTCGACCGCCGCGATCCTCGGCGACCCCCGCCGGACCCTCGACGAGGGGCTCCGCCTCGCCGGCCGGCACGGCGTGCGGCTCCGCTCCGGCTGGGTCTTCCTGGCCGGAGCCGCCACCGCCGCCGTGCCGCTACGCCCCGGCGCCCACGTCCGCGCCGTGGTGGAGAAGCTCGGCACCGCGTCGCTGCGGGCGTCGTCGTGACCGCCCGCGTGGTCGCCGGCAAGGCCGTGCCGCGCGGGGCGTTTCCGCACGTCAAGGTCGCGGGCGGGTTCGTCTTCGTCTCCGGTACGTCGTCCCGGCGGCCGGACAACACCTTCGCCGGCGTGTCGGTGGACGAGTTCGGCACGACCGACCTCGACATCCGGGCGCAGACCCGGGCCGTGATCGGGAACATCCGGGACGTGCTGCGGTCGGTCGGCGCCGACCTGCCCGACCTGGTGCAGGTGACGTCGTACCTGGTCAACATGAACGACTTCGGTGGCTACAACGAGGTGTGGGCGGAGTTCTTCGACGCCACCGGGCCGACCCGGACGACCGTCGCGGTGCACCAGCTTCCGCACCCACACCTGCTCGTCGAGATGCAAGCCGTGGCACTTCTTCCGCCGGGAGGTCAGTCGTGAGTGAGATCGCCGAGCCGTTCAGCTTCCCCGGGTGGGTCGCCGAGAACCAGCACCTGCTGAAGCCGCCGGTGGGCAACCGGGAGATGTTCCCCGGCGGGGACGACTTCATCGTGATGGTGGTGGGCGGGCCGAACCAGCGCACCGACTTCCACGTCGACCCGTACGAGGAGTTCTTCTACCAGGTCAAGGGCAACATGCACATCAACCTGATGACCCCGCAGGGGCCGCGTACGGTGCACGTGCGCGAGGGCCAGATGTGGATGCTGCCGCGCGACACCCCGCACTCGCCGCAGCGTCCCGAGGCCGGCTCGATCGGCGTGGTGGTCGAACGGGTCCGCGAGGAGGGCACGCTGGAGAAGTTCCAGTGGTACTGCCCGGAGTGCGGGCACAAGGTGCACGAGGTGGAGTTGCAGGTCCGCGACATCGCCGCCGACCTGCCCCCGGTGTTCGGCGCGTTCTACGCCGACGAGGCCGCCCGCACCTGCGGCGAGTGCGGCACGCTGCACCCGGGCAAGGGCTGATGGGGGCGTCCGCCGGGCGGCCGGTGGTGGACGTGCACACGCACGTCGTACCGAAGGGGTGGCCGGACCTCGGCGCGGCGTGCGGCGGGTCCGGCTGGCCCTGGCTGCGGGTCGACTCCGAGCGGGCCGCCATGATCATGGTGGGGGAGACGGAGTTCCGGCCGGTCGGCGCGCAGTGCTGGGACGCGCCGAGCCGGCTGGCCGACATGGCCGCCGACGGGATCGACGTGCAGGTGGTGTCCCCGACCCCGGTCTTCTTCAGCTACGACCGCCCCGCCGACCAGGCGGTGAAGGTGGCCCGGATCTTCAACGACCTCACCCTGGAGGTCACCGCCGCCGGCGGCGACCGGCTGGTGCCGTTCTGCCAGGTGCCGTTGCAGGACCCGGACGCGGCCTGCGCCGAACTGGACCGCTGCCTCGCGGCCGGGCACGTCGGGGTGGAGATCGGCAACCACGTCGGCGACCGGGACCTCGACGACGCGGGCGTGGTCACCTTCCTCCAGCACTGCGCCGAGGTCGGCGCGCCGGTCTTCGTGCACCCCTGGGACATGCCGGGCGGGCCCCGGCTGGACCGGTGGATGGCCCGCTGGCTGACCGGGATGCCCGCCGAGACGCACCTGTCGGTGCTGGCGCTGATCCTCGGCGGCGTGTTCGACCGGGTGCCGGAGTCGCTGCGGATCTGCTTCGCGCACGGTGGCGGGAGCTTCCCGTTCTGGCTGGGTCGTGCCGACAACGCCTGGCACCGCCGGGGCGACCTGGTCCGGGGCGCGTCCGCCGCGCCGCCCAGCGGGTACGTCGACCGGTTCTGTGTGGACTCGGTGGTGTTCGAACCGGCGGCGCTGCGGCTGCTGGTGGACACCATGGGCGAGGACCGGGTGCTGGTCGGCAGCGACTACCCGTACCCGCTGGGGGAGCGCCCGGCCGGGCGGGTGGTCCGCGAGGCGGACTTCCTCACGGCGCGGCAGCGCGACAAGCTGCTGTCCGCCAACGCCCTGCGCTTCCTCGGCATCGACCGGCGGGTGGCCGCCCGGGAGCTGCCGCCGGTCGGCCGCGACCGGGCCGGCGCGCCCGACGACGACCGGTCCCCGGCGCGTTGACCGGCCGTGTCGGACGGCGCCCGGTGCCCGGACAGGGCAGGATGGCGGGGTGGCTGAGCTGCACGACCTGACCGCGCTGGAGCAGGGCGCCGCGATCGCGCGCGGCGAGCTGTCCAGCCTGGAGCTCGTCGCGCACCACCTGGCCCGGGTCGACGCGCTCGGCGACACCGTCGGCGCGTTCGTCACCGTCACGCCCGAGCTGGCCCGGGACGCGGCGCGGGCCGCCGACGCGGTGCCCGTCGAGGGGCGGGGCCCGCTGCACGGGGTGCCCACGGCGGTCAAGGACCTGACCCTCACCGCCGGGGTGCGCACCACCTTCGGCTCGGCGGCCTTCGCCGACCTGGTGCCCCCGCTCGACGCCGACGTGGTCCGGCTGATGCGCGCCGCCGGGCTGGTCAGCCTCGGTAAGACCACCACCAGCGAGCTGGGCTGCTCGCTGTACTCCGAGGGGCTGGTCGCGCCGCCGGCCCGCAACCCGTGGGACCTGGCGTACACGGCCGGCGGGTCCAGCGGCGGCGCGGCGGCGGCGGTGGCCGCCGGGCTGGTCCCGGTGGCCCAGGGCTCCGACGGCGGCGGCTCCCTGCGCATCCCCGCCTCCCTGTGCGGGCTGGTGGGCTACAAACCCAGCCGGGGCGCGGTGCCCGGTGGGCCGCTCGGCTTCGGCGCGTTCGGCCTGCCGGTCAACGGGCCGCTGGGGCGCACCGTCGCCGACGTCGCCGCGCTGCTCGACGTCATGGCCGCGCCGGTGCCCGGCGAGCCGTACCTGCCGCCGGCCGCGCCCGACGGCGGCTACCTCGGCGCGGCCCGGCGGGCTGCGCCCGGCCCGCTGCGGATCGGCCGGTTCACCACCCCGATGCTCGCCGACGAGCCGGTGCACCCCGACTGCGTGGCCGCCGTCGACCGGGCCGCCGCGCTGCTCGCCGAGGCCGGCCACGAGGTGGTCGAGGTCCCCGCGCCGTTCGGCCCCGAGGCGTGGCCGCTGTTCGAGACCGTCTGGTACGTCCTGGCGCTCACCCCGGTGACGCCGGAGCGGGAGAGCCGACTGCTGCCGCTGACCCGGTTCCTGCGGGCCCGGGGCGCGGCCGTCTCCGCCGGTGCGCTGATGGGCGCCCTCGGGGAACTACAGGCCCAGGTGCGCCGGGGTGCCCGCCGCACCGCCGGGTGCGACCTGCTGCTCTGCCCGACCCTGGCCGCGCCGCAGGCGCCGGTCGGCTGGTTCACCGCCGACGGCGACCCGGAGCGCGACTTCGACCGGCAGCGGCGGTTCTCGCCGTACTGCGCCGTGTTCAACGTCACGGGCGAACCGTCGGTTTCCCTGCCGCTCGGTCGCACCGCCGGGGGCCTGCCGGTGGGTGTCCTGCTCACCGGCCGGTACGGTGCCGACGCCACTCTGATCGAGGCCGCCGCGCAGCTTGAGCACGCCAGTGACGGGTGGGATCGCCACCCCGCAATCTGGCTGGCCGTCGACTCCGCTAACGTGAATACGAGCGGAGTCGGGCGGTCGGTGTCATGATCGTCCACCCGACCCGGAATTCCTGGTCTCTCTTTCCGCCTGGGGGCGTTGGGATTGTCTGTTACCGAGACGTTGCTGATCTTCGTCGGCATCCCGGCGGCCGTGGTGCTGGTGATCACCGCGCTGGCGTTCGCCGGCGGCCCGGGCAGGGGCGGCGCCGTCCGGCGCTACCGGCCGGGCCGGCCCTTCGACTTCACTCCGGTCTGGTTCCTGGGCCGTCCGGAGCAGCTGGCCGACTCGGCCGGCACCGTGCTGACCGCGGGCGCGCAGGCGCCGGCGCTGACCAGCCACAAGCTTGAGAAAGCCGGCATCGAGGCGCCGGCCGGGGGAACCGGAGGCGCAAGTGACCGTTGGTGAGATGCAGGCCGGCACGGGAACACCGCCCGAGGTGCTCGACGGGCCCTTCTCGACCCGTCAGCTACTGCGCATCGACGAGGCGCTCCGCCTGGCCGACCAGGGGACCGGGCTGGTCTTCTCGGTCTACGTCGGCGGCCTCGACGACCCGATCCGCGAGCACGCCCAGCGGCTGCACCGGCAGCTCGCCGACCCCGACCGGTCGGTCCTGATCGCGGTGTCGCCCAACCAGCGCCAGCTGGAGGTCGTCACCGGCCGGCACGCCCGCAAGCGCATCCCCGACACGTACGCCAAGCTGGCCGCGCTCTCCATGGTGGCGGCCTTCGGCGGCGGCGACCTGGCCGGCGGCATCATCAACGGCCTCGACCAGCTCGCCAGCCACGCCGGCAAGGGCTGAGCCCCCGGCCGGGGGGCTGAGCGGCAGGGACGACGCCTGCGCCGCAGGAGCCTGCCCGCACGACGACGACACCCGGTCCGCGACGGCGGCCCGGGTGTCGGTGCGTTCGGGGGCGGGTCGACCGGAGGGCGCGCTCAGCGCGGCCAGGCGCTCGGGTCGAGCGTCATCGGCCAAGGCTTCGTGAACCGGTCGTGCCGTCGGCTGCTGGGCGACTCCACCTCGACGACGAGCGCCACGTCGGACGGCTCGATCCACATGCCGTCCGCCGGAGCGCCCGGCGTCAACACCGTCAGGTCCGGGATCAGGTTGCTGCCCGGCGCCCTGAGCCCGGCTCCACGGATCACCCGCCACCCCTTCGGGGCCGCGGCGCGCAGTGTCAGCCGGATCTCGTCCGCCAGCTCGTGGTGGGCGTAACCAGCCGGTGGCGTCACGTGCAGGCTTCCGTCGATGGTCTCGTAGCGGTTCCCGTCCTCGGGTAGGTCGAACAGGTCCTGCTCGCGCCAACCCCGCTCCGGTGGGTGCCACTCGTACGTCGGCTGTGCCATCACGTCCGCCTCCCTGCCCAACCATGACGGCCGGGGCCGGCGGGACAGTTCGCCCACGCCAGCCCCGGGCCGGGTAACACTCACCTCAGGCGCTGTGGGCGTCCCGGGCGCGGGCCCGCAGCGCGCGGACGACGGCGTCGCGGCCCTCGGCGACCAGCCGGCGCAGCGGTGCCGGCTGCCCGCCGGCGGCCAGCCACGCGTCGGTGGCGGCGACGGTCTCCTCGGAGACCTGCTGGTCCGGGTACGCGAGCTGGACGAACTCCTGCGCCGGCTCGCTGTCCCGCTGCGCCCAGATCTGGTCCACCACGGCGAAGTACTTCTCCCCGTACGGGGCGACCAGCTCCGCCTGCACGGACGGGGCGAAGCCCTGCAACAGCGCCCGGTTGCGCCAGTTCGACAGCGCGTCCGGACCGGTGAGCTGGGCCCAGACGGCGGCCTTGTTCTCCTCCGTCGGCACCAGCGCGTGCGCGTACGCGGCCTCCCGCTCGCCGCTGGCGGTGCGGTCGCCGGCCAGCTCGGCCTCGATCTCCTCGGGGCCGGCGGCCCCGTTGGCCACGAGCTGCTGGAGGATCGTCCAGCGCAGCTCGGTGTCGACGGTCAGCCCGGCCGGCACGTCGGTGCCGGACAGCCAGCCCCGCAGCGTCGCCAGGCCCTCGTCGGAGCGGGCCGCCGAGGTGACGGCGCGGGCCCAGGCGAGCTGGAACCCGCTGCCCGGCTCGGCGGCGGCCAGCGTGGCCCTCGCCGTCCGGTACAGCTCGGCCCAGCCGGTCGGCGCCCAGGCCGGGTCGGCGTAGTAGACCAGCGTGGTGGTGGCCTGGCGGAGGGTGGCGGTGACCAGGTTGATGTCGGTCTCCGCGGGCAGCCCGGCCAGCACCAGCGACACGTAGTCGCGGGCCGACAGCTCGGCGTCGCGGACCATGTCCCACGCGGCCGTCCAGCACAGGGCGCGCGACAGCGACGACTCGAAGCCGGCGATGTGCTGCACCACCGTGGCCATCGACCGCTCGTCCAGGCGCAGCTTCGTGTACGTCAGGTCGTCGTCGTTGAGCAGCAGCACGTCGGCCGCCCGCACGCCGTGCAGGTCGGTCAGCTCGGTCAGCTCGCCGGTCACGTCGACCTCGATCCGCTCCCGGCGGACCAGCCGGCCGTCGGTCAGGTCGTACAGGCCCACGCCGATGCGGTGGGTGCGCAGGGTCGGGTGCCCGGCTGGCGCCTCCTGCCGCACCACCACCCGCTGGTAGCCGCCGTCGGCGGCGATCGTCACCTCGGGGCGCAGGGTGTTGACCTGGGCGGTCTCCAGCCACTGGGCGGCGAACTTGCGCAGCTCCCGGCCGGAGGCCGTCTCCAGCTCCGACAGCAGGTCGTCGAAGGTGGCGTTGCCCCAGGCGTGCTTGCCGAAGTAGGCCCGCAGCCCGGCCAGGAACGGCTCCTCGCCGACGTACGCGACGAGCTGCTTGAGCACGCTCGCGCCCTTGGCGTACGTGATGCCGTCGAAGTTGACCTCGACCGCCTCCAGGTCCGGCATCTCGCAGTACACCGGGTGGGTGGAGGAGAGCTGGTCCTGCCGGTAGCCCCAGTTCTTCCGGATGGACAGGAAGGTCGTCCAGGCGTCGGAGAACCGGGTGGCGTTGGCGTTGCACCAGTGGCTGGCCCACTCGGCGAACGACTCGTTCAGCCACAGGTCGTTCCACCAGCGCATGGTGACCAGGTCACCGAACCACATGTGGGCCAGCTCGTGCAGGATCGTGTTGGCCCGCTGCTCGTACTCGAAGTCGGTGACCTGGGAGCGGAAGATGTAGTGCGACTCGGCGTGGGTGACGCAGCCGAAGTTCTCCATCGCGCCGGCGTTGAAGTCCGGCACCCAGAGCTGGTCGTACTTGGGCAGCGGGTAACGCACCCCGAACTGCTGGTGGAAGAAGTCGAAGCCCTGCTTGGTGATCAGGAACAGGTCGTCCGAGTCGAGGTACTGCGCCATCGAGGCCCGGCAGTAGACCCCCAGGTCGATGCCGTCGTGGCTGTCCCGCACCTCGTGGTACGGGCCGGCGCAGAGCGCGGTGATGTAGGTGCTCATCCGCACCGAGGGGACGAAGTGGACGGTCTTGAACCCCTCGCCGGCCGGCTCCTCGCGCTCGACCGGCATGTTGGACACCACCCGCCAGTGTTCCGCGACGGTGGCGTGCCAGGTGTAGACGCTCTTCAGATCGGGCTGGTCGAAGCAGGCGAAGACCTTCTGGGCGTCCGCCGTCTCGAACTGGCTGTAGAGGTAGGTCTCCCCGTCGACCGGGTCGACCGTGCGGTGCAGCCCCTGCCCGCTGTTCGAGTACGCGAAGTCGGCGTCGACCACGAGGATGTTCTCCGCGGCCAGCCCGGTCAGCGTCAGCCCGCGGTCCGCCGACCAGCCGGAGATGTCGACCGGGACGCCGTTGAGCGTCGCCGAGCGCACCGACTCGGCGGCGGCCTCGATGAAGGTGGACGTGCCCGGTTCGGCGCAGCGGAACCGGACCTCGGTCACCGACCGGAAGGTCCGGGCGTCGGCGGCCTGGACGGCGGTCGACAGGTCCAGACTGATGTCGTACCCGGCGATCTCGAGCAGGCGGGCCCGCTCGGTGGCCTCGACCTGGGTCAGGTTGCGCACTCCCGGCACTGTTCGTCTCCATCCCACTCTCGCCCTGCGCCGCCGCGGCGCCAGCCCACCGTCCGCTCGTGACGGCCGGTCGGATCCGAGTCTTCCATGGGCGGGCCCCTCTCGGTGGCCGAGGTCACGCTCTCATTCCGGTACCGGTCGATGCCGGGTGGGGTGGAGGATCGGGGGACGAGGTGCCGGCTTCCCGGCCCTCCCGTCGCGAAGGGAACCGCACCGTGACCGACCGTGCCACCGTCGACATGTGGTTCGACCCGATCTGTCCGTGGGCGTGGATCACCTCCCGTTGGCTGCTGGAGGTGGAGCAGGTCCGCGACGTGACCATCCGCTTCCACGTGATGAGCCTGACGGTGCTCAACGAGGGGCGTGACCTGCCCGAGGAGTACCAGGAACTGATGCGGACCGGCTGGGGCCCGGTGCGGGTCTGCGTCGCGGCCGAGCAGAAGTACGGCCAGGACGCCGTCCGCACGTTGTACACCGCGCTGGGCACCCGGATCCACCTCGGCAAGGAGAACCTGGGCCCGGAACTGTACGCGGCGGCGCTCACCGACGCCGGGCTGGACCCGGAACTGGCCGCCGCCGCCGAGAGCACCGCGTACGACGAGGCCCTGCGGGCCAGCCACGAGGCCGGCATGCGGCCGGTCGGCACCGACGTGGGCACCCCGGTCGTCCACGCCCCGGGCCCGGACGGCACGCCGGTGGCCTTCTTCGGCCCGGTGGTCACCCCGCGCCCGAAGGGGGAGGCCGCCGGCCGGCTCTGGGACGGCGTGCTGCTCGTCGCCGGCACGCCCGGCTTCTACGAGCTGAAGCGCTCCCGCGAGATCGGCCCCACCTTCGACTGAGGGTGGGGAAGGGCCCGCGTCACGCCTGCGGCGGACCGGGTTCCCTGCCCGCCGCGCCGCCGGGGACCCACGCGGCCCCGGCGGCGCGCCGTGGGGGCGTCACCGGGCGGCGCGGGGGTCGTTCCACCGGATGTCCCGCCTACGGCCCGCAGGGCCGAACCCGGCAGCTCGTGGAGGCATCCGATGGGTAAGCACCGCCGTACGTCCGACGAGGCGACCGGGGATCCCGGTGCGACGTACTGGTCCGTGGCGGACGCCGGCTGGCCGGCGGTCCGGCCGACGCTGCCGGCCGAGATGGTCGACCTGCTGGCGCCGCCGATCGTGGTCGGCGTCGCCCGGGTGGTGGCCACCTCCCGGGCGACCCCGCCGGGTGCCGCCTTTCAACTGGTGGACCGGGTACGGGGCCCGCTGCGCGGGGTCACCGGGCGGCGGTAGCGTCAGCGGACATGACGGTCGTACATCCGATCGCCCGGGCCTGGATCACCACTGGCGGCACCGGCGCGCAGAACTACGACGAGTTCGCCGACGACGCGGAGATCACCGCGATCATCGGGGCGAACCCGCACAGTGCCCTCGGCATCGAGATGCCGCACCGGGCGCCGGAGAGCCTCGGGAAGTCCTTCCTCGACGCGCTTCCCGACGCCGTGGCCCGTCTCGCCGAGGCCAAGGCCGACGGCAGCTACACCCCGGCCGAGCAGGTGGTGGTCCTCTACCGGATCAGCGCGCCGGGGGAGGAGACCGCGTACGGGCTGTTCGCCATGGTCGACACCGACCAGATCTCCACCAGCGCCGACGAGCCGGGCCTGGTCATCCGCAACGAGGACGTCTTCATCGCGAAGGTCCGCGAGCGGGTCGCCCTCGCCGGGGCGCTCGGCCACCTGCTCTCGCCCGTGCTGCTGCTCCAGACCGGCCGGGGTGACGAACTGCACGCCGCGCTCGCCGCGGCGACCGAGTCGGCCGGGGCGCCCGCCGCGACCGACACCGACCAGGCCGGGCGCACGCACGCCGTCTGGCTGCTCGGCCCCGGCCCGGAGCAGGACGCGCTGACCGCGCTGGCCGGCGGCGGCGAGCTGGTGGTCGCCGACGGCAACCACCGCAGCCTCGCCGCCCAGACCGGTGGCCTGCCCCGCTTCCTGGCCGTGGTGACCACCCCCGCCTCGGTCGCCATCCAGCCGTACAACCGGCTGGTCAGCGAGTTGACCGTCACCCCGGCGGAGCTGGTCGACCGGCTCCGCGCCGCGGGCGCCGAGGTCACCGAGGTCGACGGCCCGGTCGAGGTCCCGACGACCGGCGGCACCGTCGCGCTCCGGCTCCCCGGCCAGGGGTACGTGGTACGCCTGCCGCACGTCGACGGCGGCCGGCTGGAGAACCTCGACCACGCGCTGGTCGAGCGGGTGCTGCTGCGCGACGCGCTCGGCCTCGACCCGGGCGACAAGCGGATCACCTATGTCGGCGGGGACTACCCGGCGAGCTGGCTGACCGGCGAGGTCGAGGCGGGCCGGGCCGAGCTGGCGGTGCTGATCGCCCCGGTGACCGTGGACGACTTCGTCGCGGTCAACCTGGCCCGGGAGAAGATGCCGCGCAAGAGCACCTGGTTCACCCCGAAGGCCCGCGGCGGCCTGGTGGTGGCCGAACTGTCCCGCTGAGCGGCCCGACGCGCCGGCCCGACGCGGCGGGCACCCGCGTGACCTGCATTCCTGTGACGAATCCGGCTCCGCGCCGCCGCCGGCTCGGCGGCGCGGACGGCGGCCTGACAGACTGCGCGGTATGCGCGTCTACCTGGGATCCGACCACGCCGGTTTCGAGCTGAAGGTGCACCTGGCCAGCCACCTCGCCAAGCAGGGGTACGAGGTGGCCGACGTCGGCCCGCACGCCTTCGACCCGGACGACGACTACCCGGCGTTCTGCCTGCACACCGGGGCCCGGGTGGTGGCCGACCCCGGCAGCCTCGGCGTGGTCATCGGCGGCTCCGGCAACGGCGAGCAGATCGCCGCCAACAAGGTCGCGGGGGTCCGGGCGGCGCTGGCCTGGAGCATCGACACCGCCCAGCTCGGCCGGGAGCACAACGACGCCAACGTGGTGGCCGTCGGCGCCCGCCAGCACACCCTGGACGAGGCCACCGCCATCGTCGAGGCGTTCCTGACCACCTCGTTCTCCGGCAACCCCCGGCACGCCCGCCGGATCGACCAGGTCACCGCGTACGAGCAGAGCCGGGAACTGCCCGAGCTGCCCTGAGCCGGCGCGCCGGGGGTCGGCGGGCCGGCCGGGTCAGCGGCCGGAGCGGGGCAGGTCCTCGCGGGGCACCCAGTTGCGCCGGACGACGACCACCCGGGCCTCCGCCTCGGCCAGGTCCTCCTCGGTCGGGCGGGCCGCGTCCCGGGCCCGCAGCGCCGCCAGGGGCCCCACCTGGGAGGAGCCGGGGCCGACCAGGCTGCGCAGGCCCCGCTCGCCGTCGCGCTCCTCGCCCGCCGGACCGCTCCGGCGGCGGGGCGGCGGCTCGGCCACGTCCTGCGCCCCGGCCGTGGCCACCGTGGGCACCTCGGCGTCGGGGTGGTGCCTCAGCCGGCGTCGCCGTCGATCCGCGTCACCCATCAGCCGACCGTACCGCCCGCCCCGCCGCCGCGCCCGCCCCGTTACGGATGCCGGCCGGCGGGGCGGGGGCGCTCAGAAGATGCCCATCCCCGCCGGGGCCCGGTGCCAGGCGAAGGCGGGACCGGCGGCGGCCAGCGCGCCGGGGCGCCGCTCGTGGACCCGCCCGGCGTCGGCCAGCGCCGCCAGCCCCGTCCCGCCCAGGTACAGCTCACCGAGCGCCCGCACGTCGCAGGCCAGGTCGGCCGGCCGGTCGGTGCGCCCGCACCGGGCGTCGTCCGGCCCGCCGGTCAGCCGCCAGCGCCCCGAGTTCTCCGGCAGCAACTCGTCGGTGACCTCGACGACGACGTCCACGTCGACGGCGTACCGGCGGGCGGCCAGCGCGGCCGGCACGTCCACCACCCGCACCCAGAGCGCGTCGGAGAGCCGGGCCACCAGCCGGCGCGGCTCGTCGACCAGGCGCAGCAGCGGATCGTCCACCGGCCCCCGGTAGGAGAGCCGGCGGGTCAGGTCGAGCGAGAGCAACAGCCGCCACAGCGCCAGCCGGGCCGCCGGGGCCGCGGCCACCAGCTCCTCGACGATCGTCACGCCGCGCGGGCCGGCGGCGTCGGAGTCCCGGCGCGAGCGCCACAACGCGTACCCGTCGACCTCGCCGTCCGGGCCCTCGTGCAGCACCACCCGGCGCTCGGTCGCGCCGGCGCGCTCGTCGGCCGGGTCAGCCAGCACGTACCGCCACCACCGGTCGTCCCGGTCGGACCAGCCGGGGCGCTCGGCGCGCAGCCGGTCGTACAGCCGGGCCAGGTCGGCCCGCCGCGCCACGGGCCGGTCCAGGCACAGCCGGCCCTCGGCGGCGGTCGGGGCGGGCAGCCGCAACTCGGTGGTGGCGCACTCGACGGCGTACTCCTGTGCGGCGAGGCCGTAGCCGAACCGGGGGTAGATCCGGCCCTCGCTGGCCCAGAGCACGGCCACCGGCTCCCGGCCGGCGTCCCGGACGTCGCGCAACTGCCGGCGCACGAGCCGGGTGAGCAGGCCGCGGCGGCGGTGCGTCGGCAGCACCCCGACCATGGTCACGTGGGCGGCCGGCAGCGTGGCGCCCGGCACGGTCAGCTCCCGGGTGAACGCCGAGACGTGCGCCACGAGATCCGCGCCGTCCCGGATCAGCAGGCTCCGGTCCGGCTCCCAGATGCCCCGTTCGGCCTCGCGGGTCTCCTCGCCGAAGGTGGTGTGGAACGTGATCTCGATCATTCGGGCCATGTCGTCGAAGTCGTCGGGCCGGCCGACCCGGATCGGCGGCGGAGGATTCGTCATCGCCCGTGTCTACCGGACGCGACACGGGCGGGGCGACCGATTTGCCGGCTCGTTACCCTCGGAGATGGGGACCGGCCGGTGCCGGCGCCGACGTCATGGGGAGGACACGAGATGGCAGACCAGACACAGCCGTGGGCGGAGCGGACCGTCGAGGTGTCGCCGCAACCGGGTGTCGGGGTGCCGCCGCAGCGCGACGCCTTCCGCCGGGGAGTGGCCTCCGTGGGGCAGCCGCGCACCCCGCGTACCGAGCAGTTCCCCACCGTCGACCAGGGCGGGCACGACGGGCTCTGGTCCGGCGACGTGCCGGCGCCGCGCCGTCCGCTGAGCTGGCACCTGGCCCGGCTGCGGGTCGGCGGGGAGTGGAGCGCCGCCGGGGGCCTCTTCGCCTTCGTCTGCTGGGGCATCTGGGCCATCTCGGGGCGGGGGGACCTCGGCGCGCCGCTGCTCACCTTCGTGCTGAGCCTGCTGGTGGCGGCCGGCCTGTTCGGGCTGTCCCGGCTGCTCGGCCGGGTGATCTGGGAGCGGCAGCTCGGGCGGGTCCGGCGCAGCGCGCGGGGCGCCCACATCGTGACGGCGATCTTCCTGGTGGGCCTGGGGGTCGCCTACCTCCAGCAGACCGAGTGGGTAATGTCCGCCTGGAACTGGGTCACCGGCAACTGACCCGGTCGGGCCGGGACCGCACCGGTGCGACGGTGATGCGCCCGGGCGGGGCGGCTCGCCGTCCCGCCCGGGCGTCGGAGTCGCGGTCCGCCGCGACGCCGGCCGTTCCTCACCAGGCGGCTCTGCTTACCCGCCCCGCGGACCTTCATCCGTGGCGGACGCGGGCGTTCGCCAGTCCGGCCCACCGTTCGGCGACCCGGCAGGTGCGTCCGGCGCACCGGAGCGGTCCGGCCGTTCTGCCCGCCGGGCAACACGACGCACCATGGCGGGATGGGCGCGTATCGAGCAGCGTACGAGCGGAGCATCGCCGACCCGACCGCCTTCTGGCGGGACGCGGCGGCGGACATCGACTGGCACCGGCCGCCGGAACGGATCCTCGACGACGGCCGGGCCCCGCTGTACCGCTGGTTCCCCGACGGGGAGCTGAACACCTGCCACAACGCCCTGGACCGGCACGTGGCGGCGGGCCGCGGCGACCAGGCCGCGTTGATCCACGACAGCCCGGTCACCGGCACGACCCGCACGTACACGTACGCCGAGCTGCGCGACGCGACCGCCCGGTTCGCCGGGGCCCTGCGCCGGCTCGGGGTCGGCCGGGGCGACCGGGTGCTGCTCTACCTGGCGATGGTCCCCGAGGCGGTGGTCGCCATGCTGGCCTGCGCCCGGATCGGCGCGGTGCACTCCGTGGTGTTCGGCGGCTTCGCCGCCCACGAGCTGGCGGTCCGCGTCGACGACGCCCGGCCGAAGGTGGTGGTGGCCACCTCGTGCGGGATCGAGGCGGACCGGGTCGTGCCCTACCACCCGATCCTCGACGCGGCGCTGGCGGAGGCCGAGCACGCCCCGGAGCGCTGCGTCATCGTGCAGCGCCCCCAGCACCCCGCGCCGCTCACCCCCGGCCGGGACCTGACCTGGGACGAGGCCCTCGACGGCGCCGAGCCGGCCGACTGCGTCCCGGTCGCCGCCACCGACCCGCTGTACGTCCTCTACACCTCCGGCACGACGGGCCGGCCGAAGGGCGTGGTCCGGGACAACGGCGGCCACGCGGTGGCGCTGCGTTGGTCGATGACCAACGTCTTCGGCATCGGGCCCGGCGACGTGTTCTGGGCCGCCTCCGACGTCGGCTGGGTGGTCGGCCACTCCTACATCGTGTACGGCCCGCTGCTCACCGGGGCGACGACGGTGCTCTACGAGGGCAAGCCGGTCGGCACCCCGGACGCGGGCGCGTTCTGGCGGGTCGTGTCGCAGCACCGGGTCGCCGCCCTGTTCACCGCCCCCACCGCCATCCGGGCGATCCGCCGGCAGGACCCGGACGGCACCCGGATCGGCCGGTACGACCTGTCCAGCCTCCGGACGCTGTTCCTGGCCGGCGAGCGCCTCGACCCGGACACCTTCGCCTGGGCCGGCGCCCGGCTGGACGTGCCCGTGGTGGACAACTGGTGGCAGACCGAGACCGGCTGGCCGGTGGCGGCGAACCCGCGCGGGCTGGAGCCGCTGCCGATCAAGGCCGGCTCGCCGTCGGTGCCCGTCCCCGGGTACGACGTGCGGGTGGTCGACCCGCGGGGCGCGCAGGTGCCGGCGGGCGTCGACGGCTCGATCGTGATCAGGTTGCCGCTGCCCCCGGGCTGTCTGCCCACCCTCTGGGGCGACGACGAGCGCTACGTCCGGTCCTACCTGAGCACCTTCCCCGGCCACTACCTGACCGGCGACGGCGGCCGGTTCGACGACGACGGCTACCTGTACGTGATGGGCCGCACCGACGACGTGATCAACGTGGCCGGGCACCGGCTCTCCACCGGGGCGATGGAGGAGGTGCTGGCCGGCCACCCGGCGGTGGCCGAGTGCGCCGTCATCGGCGTGTCGGACCAGCTCAAGGGCCAGGTGCCCAGCGGCTACGTGGTGCTCAAGGCGGGCGTCGAGGTGGAGCCGGCCGCCCTCGCCGCCGAACTGGTCGCCCGGGTGCGGGAGCGGATCGGCCCGGTCGCCGCGTTCCGCCGGGTGACCGTCGTGCCGGCCCTGCCGAAGACCCGGTCCGGCAAGATCCTGCGCCGGACGATGCGCGGGCTGGTGGAGGGGCGCGACGAGCCGGTCCCGGCCACCATCGACGACCCCGCGACACTCGGCGTCTTCCGGGACCTGGCCGCCGCCGACTGACGTCCGCCCGGCCCCGACCGCACCGCACCGACGGTCGGGGCCGGGCGGCGCTCGCCGGCCGTGGCGGCTGGGGCAGGGTGTCCGGACCGGTCGGGCGAGAATGGCCGGTTGGGGAGAATGGCCGGTCAGGGCGTGGGGCCGGTCAGGGCGTGGGGCCGGTCAGGGGGTGGGGGCGAAGCGGTACAGCACGAAGTCCTTCGCCGCGCCGCAGAACAGCACGCTGGTGTTCCACGAGCAGGACTCCCCGCGCACGTCCTTGGCCCGGCCCAGCTCGGCCGGCTCGGGGGAGCCGACCGCCATCCCGGCGACGCTGGGGTCCGACTCGCTGCCGCTCATCCTGTCGGCGAAGACCAGGATGTTGCCGGCGTCCAGCCGGACCGCCACCCCGTCCCGGTCCCGCAGCACCGCCCTGCCCTCCGGGTCGAACAGGGTCGACGTCGGCTCCGGGTACTGGCGCCGCACGAGCAGGTGCTCGCCGACCGGCACCAGGTCCTTCGCCCCCGGCGCCGCCCAGCGCCGGGGGCTCGCGCCCTCGGCGGCCACCACCACCTCCGCGCGGTCCGCGTCGCCGGTCGGCACCTCCAGCACGCACGCCCGATGCTCGCCGCAGGCCACCAGCGCCTCCGCCCGCCGCCCGTCGTCCGTGGCGCTGTGCAGGACCGTCGGCTGGGCCACCCGGGTCAGGTCGTAACCGAGCAGCCGGTACCGGCCGACGGTGGAGTCGTCGACCACGTACAGCCGGTCGTCCCGGGCGACCAGGAGGTCGTCGCGGTCCGCGACCCCGGTCCAGGTGCGCAGCACCGACCCGGTGTCCAGGTCGATCAGCCGGGCCGAGCGGTCCGCGCCGATCTGCACGAGCCGGTCGACCTTCCCGCGCCACGGGTCGCGGGGCGCCCCGTCGGCGTACGCCGGCCCGCCGGCCCCCTCGGCGGTCTCGACGCGCAGCACGGTGCTGCGGGCGTCGTCCGACCCGTCGCGCGGGTTGGGTCGCTCCCACACCTGCGTGCCGTCCCGCATCCGCAGGCCGACCAGCCGGTTGCCGTCCCGGTCGACGAGCACCGCCACATCCTCGCCGAAGAACACCTGGTCGTCGTCCTGGATCGTCCGGGACCACCGCTGCTCGCCGGAGGAGGCGTCGCGCACCATCACCTCGCGGGAGCCGCCGTCGCCGAAGGCGTCGGAGAAGGCCGCCACCGCCCCGGGTACGGCGACGAGCGACCGCCACCGCTGCGACGTCTGCGTCGTCTGCTTGCGCCACCGCTGCGCGCCGGTCGCCGCGTCGACCGCCACGATCTCCAGCCGGTCGTCCGGCAGCGGGTACGCCGCGTAGCCGGTGTCGCCGAGCAGCGCGGTGAAGGTCTCCGCCGGCCGGTCCGTCCCGGCGGGGACGCGCTTGACCTCGGTCAGGGTCTTCTGGAACTCCAGCCCCGGGTAGCGGTCCCGGGTGTACCACAGGGCGCCGCCGCCGGCCACCCCGGCGAGGGCGAGGGCCGCCGCGACCGAGATCCAGAGCGCCCGCCGCCGCCGCGGTGGGGCCGGCGGCGCCGGCGTACCGGAGACGGGTCCGCCCCACGCGGTGGCCGGCATCCCGGGCGACCCGGCGGGCACGGTTGGCGGCGACCCCGGCGGGCCGTCCGCCCGGGTGGGTGGGAGGCCGCCGGCCCCGGCCACCGCCGGCACGGTCGGTGGTACGCCGGCCGGCGCGGCCGGCGACGCCTGCTGCGGCGGCCGGGGAGCCGGCAGGTCCGTCAGCGCGCCCTCGGCCACCGGCAGCTCCGGCTGCTCCAGCACGGTCGGCGCGACGCCCAACTCGGCGTGCAGCATCCGGGCCACCAGCGGCATCCGGGTCGGGCCGCCCACCAGGAACAGGCCGGCGAGCCGGTCGGGGGTGAGGCCGGCGGCGGCGATCACCCGCCCGGTCTCGGCCACGGCCCGGGCCAGCAGCGGGGTGGCCACCTGCTCCAGGTCGTCCCGGGTGAGCTGGACGACCTGCTGCGACCCCGGCACGACCACCGGCGCGACCGGGGCCCGGGACAGCATCTCCCGCGCCTCGCGGACGCCCTCCCACAGGCGGTGCCGGTCCCGCCACTGCCCGGCGTCGGCCGGCCGGGTCAGCCGGTCCCACTGCGCCGGATCGGTCGCGGACACCAGCTCGCCGAGCCGGCCCGTCAGGGCGGCGTCCAGGTCGAGCCCGCCGAGGTCGGGCACGCCCCCGGTGGCGGTCACGGTGAAGCCGGAGTCGCCCCACGGGTCGGCGCCCTCGTTGCGCAGCACCGCCACGTCGAGGGTGCCCCCGCCCAGGTCGAACACGGCGATCGAGCCGCCGACCGGCACCGGCCGGCGCAGCACCTGGGCGTAGTAGCGGGCGGCGGCGACCGGCTCGCGCAGCAGCCGGGTGCCCAGCGGGGTGGGGCCGGAGAGGGTGTGCTCGGCGGCCTGGGGCCAGCCGGCGCGCAGCAGCGCGTCGGCGAGGACCTGACGCCGGGCGTCGTCCCAGGACGCGGGGCAGGTCAGCACCGCCGGAGGCAGGAAGCCGACCGCGGCCACCGCCGTCTGGCCCACCGCGTGCAGGATCGCGGCCAGCAGGTCGGCGGGGGCGTACTCGCGGTCGCCGAGCGGCACGGCCCGGGAGTCGATCCGACGCTTCGGGTTCGGCTCGTAGCGGCCCGGGTCGGCCTGCGCCAGCCGCTGGGCGTCCCGGCCGACGTGCAGGCGCCCGTCGGTGTCGGCGTACACCCCGGAGGGGACGACCGGCTGCCCGTCGACCAGCAGCGGCCGGGTCCGCCCGTCCGGCCAGCGGAGCACGGCCACGGTGTTGGACGTGCCGAGGTCGACGCCGAGGGCGAAGCCCTCGTGCTGGCCTGCCATCTGCCGCTACCTCCGCCGGGCCGAGGGAATGTCCGGCCCCGCATCGTACGCAGGCGCAACACCCGCCCGGCCGGCACCGTGCGCCGGGGGACCCCTGGCGGGCGTCCGCGCCGGGGCCGACCGAAGGGTCCCGGCCGCCCGCGACCTACTGTCGGCTTTGCGCTTGACGCCGCCGCCGTGGTCCGGCTAGCTGATAGACGGATCATCCGCCGGGCCGCGATTCGACAATGGAGTGTGATGGACGCTGATTTTGTCCAGTCGGTCGCGCGGGTCGGCGACCATGTCGAGGTCCGTCTCATCACCGGCGACCCGTTCGTCGGTCAGCTCGTGGAGCTGACGCTCAACCGGCTCGTACTCCAGCAAGCGGACGGTGGGCGGACCGTCCTGGCCCTCGCGGGCATTCTCGGGCTGCGAACCCTGGTCGGGACGCCCCCGGCCGAGCCGGCCCCGGCGGCGCCGCCGGCCGGTCCCGTCGCGCCGGCCCCGCCGGCCCCGCCGGCCGAGGCCGCTCCGGCGGCGGCCGCTCCGGCCGAGGCCGCTCCGGTGGCTCCGCCGCCGGCCGAGCCGCCGGCACCGGCCCCGCAGCCGCCACCGGCCGCCGACGATCCCGTCCCGGCGGCGGCGGTCGAGCAACCCCCGCAGCCGGCGATGCCCGCGCCCGGGAGTGACCCGCCGGTCGTCCCGGTCGAGGTGCCGGCCGCCTCCACCGCGGTCACCTCGGACCTGGCCCTGCGCGCCGTGGCCTCGTTGCCGGTGGAGGTGTCCTTCGACATCGACGTCCCCCGGGACCAGTACAGCGGCCTGCACGCCGAGTACCAGCGGTACCGCAACGCGGCGAACATCAACGAGCTGGCGCCCAAGTTCGGCCGGCTGGGCCAGATCGCGACGGGCCTGCGCCGGATCCTCACCGCGGACCCGGTCAACGGCGACCTCTACCACCTGATCGGGGTCATCGAGCTGCTCAACGCCGCCCCGGCAACCGCCCAGCAGTACTTCGCCACGGCGGCGGACCTCACCGCCGACCCGGAGAGCTGGCGGCTGCTGGCCGTCGCCGCGGCGAAGCACGCGGACCGCGACGCCGTGGTGTACGCCCTGCTCCGGTATTTCCGGAACATCACCCCGATGATCGATTCGGCGGCCTGGCACGCGTTGCTGGGCGTGCTGGACGCAGCGGGCTCCCGGGCGCCCCTGGGTGACCTGCTCCTCGCCCCCAACCTGCCGCCCATCACCCGGCGGGCGGTGGAGGAGGCCTGCCCCGGCGGCGTGACACCGGAGCCCCGCGCGCGCCCCGAGGGGGCGCAGCCGCGTCCGATCCGGTTCCGGGCCGCGGGCTTCCCACCGGCCGTCCGGCCGGGTGCGCCGGGGCGCCTCGGCACACCCGGCCGGCTCCTGCCCACCCCGCGCGGCACCGTGGAGAAGCCGACCGATCCCGCGCCCCGGGCACCCGCCGCCCCCGCGCGGTCGACCAGCGACCACTTCGCCCGCGCCGACCACCTGAACAAGAAGAAGCGCGACTTCGAGGGGGCGAAGGACGCGTACCGGGAGGAGATCCGGTCGGGCGGGCCGAAGCGCGAGAGCGCGGTGAAGGACCTCGCCTGGCTGACCAAACGGCTCGACGGCGCGGAGGCCGCGCTGCGGATCCTGGAGGTCGAGTTCCCCGGGGTGGTGCCGCCCGGCGACTCCCTGGACAACATCCTGATCGACTTCTACATCGCCGCCGGGAGGTACCGCGACGCGCTGGAGGCGTTGCACCGCCAGCTCGCCTCCCGCGACCCGTCCAGCTCCAAGGGACGGCACCTGCTCCACCAGATCGCGTTCGTGAAGTTCTCCGCCGGGCAGGACTCGATCCCCGAGTGGAAGACGTTGCTCGACGCCACCCCGGCGAACCCCGCGGTCCGCCGCGGCCTGGCGATGGCGTACGTGCAGCAGCGGACCTCGGCGAGCCTGGACGAGGCCGAGAACCTGATCCGCGACGACAGCACGGAGCGGGCGGACGACATCCGCCGCCAGGTCGCCGCAATCCGCCAGGGCAACGAGCTGTCCCTCAGCACGCCCAAGTTCATCGACCGCCTGTTCACCTCGGCCCTGGTGGCCTACGTGATGGACCGGTACTCCGAGCAGGCGGCCGGGATCAAGGACCAGCGCAAGCGGGAGAACAAGCAGCCCATCTTCCGGGACGCGATGCGGCTGGCCGATAACGCCGGGCACTCGCGGGGGTACCAGCGGGAGAACAGCGCCGACGGCTACATCTCCGCCGCCGCCATCCTGCGGGAGTACGGCGCCAACGGGCGCGACGACGACGAGGACCAGCTGCACGGCTGGCTGTGCAGCGGCCTCACCGCGCTGGCCGACCTGGTGCTGGACCGCCAGGCCAGCGAGGCCGCCCGGGACCTGTACTGCGAGGCGCTGGCCGCCTCCGAGCGGCTGCGCAACCCCGCCCGGGGCGGCGACGCCCGGCTGGCCATCGGCCGGTTCTTCCTCTCCCTCGACGGGCGGCCGGCGCTGAGCTGGCGCCGCGACTCCACCCCCGACGGCGCGCCGCTCGACGAGGTCATCGCGCCGATCCTGCGCAAACAGCTCGACCAGCACGGCAACGCCATCTTCCCGCTGGTGGCGCAGCTCGTCGCCCAGACGGACGTGGCGGCCGAGCGGGTCACCGCGGTCATCCACGACGACCCGGAGCTGCGCACCGCCGCGGTCAGGCACCTCGGCGACCGCGGCTACCTCGACGGGGACCTGCTTGAGGACTGGTCCGACGAGCACCCGTCGGGCCGGCCGACCTTCGAGGTGATGCGTGAGGCGTGGCAGCGGTACGGCGCCGCCTGGGGGCGGGAGCAGCGACGGATGGTCGCCGCCCTGGCGCCCCTGCACGAACTGACGATCGCCGAGGACGTCATCAAGACCGCCCTGGTCCGGCTCTCCGAGGTGCGCCCGGAGGTCGACTCGGACAGCGAGAGCCTCAGCCGGATCGAAGACGCCCTGCGCGAGCTGCTCCAGTTCATCTACGCCGAGTCCTTCGAGGAGCGCGACGCCTCGCTGCGCCGGGTGACGGACACCATGAAGGGGGTACGCAGCGAGGTGGCGAAGGCACCCACCAGCTTCGCGGTCGAGGGCGTCGACCCGATCGCCGTCCGCATCGCCTCGCTGGTGGAGCAGGCGCAGGACCACCTGCTGGCCGAGCGCCGCCCCAAGCCCGAACTGGCGCTCGCACTGGCCGAGAGCAACCGCGACCAGCACGGGCTGGTCACGGTGCAGATCGAGATCCGCAACAAGGAGGGCATGGCCCCGCTGGAGTCCGGGGAGCTGCGGATCCGCAGCGAGCCGGACCTGTTCATCCCCCAGGACGAGGTGCTGCGGCTGACCAGCGCGGTCAGCGGCGGGCAGCACCGGGTGCTGGTGGTGAAGCTGCGGGTCAGCGACAGCGGGGTCCGGGCCGGCGCGTTCTCGCTGCCGGTGACCCTCCTCTACCGGTCCCGCTCCGACGACGAGTACGACCAGGTGGAGGCGAGCCTGGCCGTCCAGCTCGCCGACCCGTCGAAGTTCGAGGAGATCCACAACCCGTTCTTCCAGGGCTCCACGGGCGCCCCGGTGCAGGACCCGGAGATGTTCTTCGGCCGGGAGGAACTGCTCGACAACATCGAACGCCGGCTCCGGCTCGCCCCGGTGCCGGGCACCGGCGTGGCGATCTTCGGCCAGAAGCGGGCCGGCAAGTCCTCCATCCGGTTCCGGCTGATCGACCGGCTCAGCGAGCGGCGGGAGTCCAACAACCTCATCGTGGTCGACCTCGGCAACATCGGCAGCTTCAACCCCGAGGTCGGCCACCTCGGCCGCGGCGCGCACGCCCTGCTCGGCGAGCTGCTCTGGGAGATCCTCAAGCGGACGGGCCGCAAACTGCTCGAGGACCCGGCCGGCGCCGGCCGGCCCCGCCTGGCCGAGCACATCACCCGGGAACAGTTCGCCGCCAGCCCGCAGCCGGTGGTGGACTTCATCTCCATCATCGAGGACTATTTCGCCACGCTCGACCGGCCACCACACATCGTCGTCCTGATCGACGAGTTCCAGTACTTCGACGAGTGGATCCGCAAGGGCCTGCTGCCGCAGTCGTTCATGCAGGCGCTGAAGGCGATCATCGAGCGGCGCGTCTTCCACCTCGTCGTGGTGGGCCAGGACGCGCTGGAACGGGTGATCCGCGAGCACGCCAACGTCTTCGTGGTGTTCGCCCGGGAGCGGGTAACCTACCTCGACGACATCAACGCCCGGAAGCTGATCGAACGGCCCATCCTCATCGGGGGCCGGGACGGGCACAGCCGGTACCGGCAGCACGCCGTGGACCGGATAGTCGAGCTGACCGGCGGCAGCGCCTTCTACATCCAGAAGTTCTGTTTCTCCCTGGTCGAGCAGATGAACCTCAACCGGGCCCCGCTGGTCACCGAGGCCGACGTGGAACTCGTCCGGGAGCAACTGCTGGACTCCCTCGGCGAGGAGGACTTCGACAACCTGGAGACCGCCGGCTACACCGAACCGGACGCCCCCACCGCCGAACACTTCCGCCCCGTCCTGCTGGCCGTGGCGGTCGCCTCCCGCCAGGGACTGGCCACCATCGAACGGGTACAGGCCAGCTACCTCGGCACGGGTAACCTCACCGAGCTGCTCAACGACCTGGTGATCCGGGACGTGGTCCGCAAGGAGGGAGGCGCGTACCGGATCGTCGTCCGTCTCTACCAGGACTGGCTGCTGATGCACCATGTCGGGGCGTCCATCGAGCTGGGGCGCTAGGGTCGGCAGCCATGACGGTCAATCCGTACCTCGGCGTCGGGCAGGTGGCCACCGCCGAACGGTTCGTGGGCCGGCGGGACCTGCTGCGACTGCTGGAGAACTCCTGGCGGGGCTCGCGCCCGGCCAACCTGAGCCTTCAGGGCAACCACCGGATGGGCAAGAGCAGCGTGGTCCGCCGCGCCCAGGAACTGTTCGCGGTCGATCGGCCCGACCTGCTCGTGGTCTACCTCAGCGTCGCCGCGTACGAGAGCGGCGCCGACGTGTTCCGGGCCGTCGTCGCCCGGGTGCGCCAGGAGGCCGAGCGGCTCAACCAGCCGGGGGACGGCGCGGCGCCCGACTGGCTCGCCGGCCTCAACGACATCGAGCTGTCGGTGCACAGCAGCACCGAGTGGCTGGACCTGAAGGAGTGCTTCGAGGCGTTCTTCACCGCCCTGTACCGCGCCGGCGTCGGGGTCGGGGTCATCCTCGACGAGTTCGACCAGGCGGAGGCCTTCCGGCGCGTCGAGTTCCAGCTCCTACGGGACCTGGTCAGCGAGAAGAACTACTCCGCCGGGCTGGTGACCCTGTCCCGCCGGTCGATCAAGTCGATCGAGCTGGCCGCCGTGGCCCACTCGACGCTCGACGGGGTGATGGGGATGCGGCGGCCGGTCGGCCCCTTCCGGGACGACGAGGTCGCCGCGATGCTGGCCCGCGCCGGCGACGCCGGCGTCGACCTCACCGGCCTGCGGACCGAGATCGTCAAGCGGGCCGGGAACCACCCGTACCTGATCGAGTTGTTCTGCCACGAACTCGTGGAGACGCACCTGACCGATCGGCTGGACGTGGGGCTGGCCTGGGAGCAGGTGGAATCGCAGTTCCGCGACCAGTTCACCCGTTCCATCACGAACCTCAACGCCGACACCGGCGGACGCGGGGGAGACCTGCTGTACCAGGTGCTCACCCGGACCTACCTGACGATCGACTCGCAGGACGTCGCGCTGCTGCGCCGGCTGGGCCTGATCCGCCCCGACGGGGCCACGGTGGCGCTGCTGTCCCCGGAATTCGCCCAGCAGGTACGCCGCATGGTGCTGACCGGGACGCTGCACGGCTGGTGGATCGACCGGGACCTGGCGCTGCGCGCCCACGTCCGCGAACGGCTGACCCGCTCGTGGGGTGAGGACTGGGGCGCGGAGCTGAGCCGTCGGGCCGGGAGCGCCACGGTCGACGCCGGGCGCTGGCACGGCGGGCCGGAGGGCGTCCCGCTCGTCCCGGTCGACCTGCTCGACCCGCTCGACCGCCTCGACACCGCCGAAGTCATCGGACTCGTGCTGCTGAACTGGAACCTGTTCGAGTCCCATCTCGGCGGTGACCCGGCCGCCTGGAAGGAACGCGCGGAAGCGGTGACGCAGGCCCGGCAGGCCGCCGATCGCGGCACTCCGCTGGACGCGGACCTGCGCCGCCGGGCCGAACGCAGCCTCGACGGGCTACCGTCGGCCTGACCGGGCCCGCCGGCCCGGCGAGCGTGCCCTCGTCGCCCTACACGCCCTCGGTGAGCCGCCACAGCGCGGCGGCCTCCGAGTGCCGATTCGCGCGACGGAGTTGCCTGATGTGCTGGCGTAGCGCCTCGGGCTCCTGGTCGACCGCGGCCTCGCGAAGTGCCGCCGCCGCACCCGGGAAGTTGCCCACGCGCTGCAGCAGGCGGGCGCGCTCGGTCGCCGGGACGGCGAGACTCCGGCGGACGGGTCCGCCCCGCCCCGCGTCGTTCCCCTCGACGGGGGCGGCAGCGGGAGCCGACCAGGCCCGGTTGCGGGCCAGGGCCAGGTCCCCGATCGAGTTGCGGCTGCGCTGCTGGGGCACCGGCCAGCGCTTCCCAGCCAGGACCGTGGCGAGGTGTCGGTAGAGCGTGTGCAGGTCGAGCAGCTCGGGACCGTCGGCGACACCGTCCTCCAGGGCGGTGATCAGCTCACCGGTGAAGGCGGTGTACCGCGCGCCGGGCGGCGCCTTCGCCGTCTCCGACTCGGCGCAGGCGGTCAGCACGAAGGCGCCGTTGACCTCGGTGAGTTCGGCCACGTCGGTGTGGTCCGGCGCCGGTCCCATGTCACCGGCCAGGGCCAGCGCCGAGTAGCAGCAGTCCAGGACGACCACCCGGCGGGTGGCGGCCAGGGTGGGGTCCGTGAGCTCGCGCCGGATGTGGTCGAAGAGCAGCACCCGCCAGTACCGGTCGAGGTCCTCGGCGCCGGGCAGGGCGAGGATGAGCTCCCCGGTCAGGGGGTTCGTCAGGCCGTGACCGGCGTAGTAGACGAGCAGGGTGTCCGTGGCCTCCCTGGCGGCCGAGCGCAGCCCGCCCAGCACGGCGTCGAGCGGGTCCGGCCCGGACAGGTCCGGCACGAGAATGTTCTCGGTGGGCAACCCCCACACCGCCGGGTCGGCGAGCAGCCGGCGCAGCGCGCTGACGTTCTCGCCCACGGCCGGCAGGGGCGGCAGCGAGCGGTACTCCGGCACTCCCACCAGAACGGCGCGGGAGGCGGTCGGGTCAGCGAGCGTCGCCATCGGAGGCCACCCCGGCCGCGGCGGGATCCGCCGCGTCGAGCAGTTCGCCCACGTCCTCGGCCGTGGAGTCGTCGTCGATGGCGACGGACCTGCCCGGCCGCTCCAGCAACACGACGATCGGGTTCCCGGAGCTGTCCCGCTGCTGCTTCTGCGCCTTGCGGAACGCCACGATCGAGGTGATCAGGCTGGCCAGTGCGATGCTGTTGGAGAGAACGACGTTGATCGTTTCCAACGAGCCGCCGGTCATCTCCCCGTCCGCCGGTTCCCCGGTCGTCGGCGAGAGCCGCACGTTCCGGGCGAGTTGCCGGTCGCGGGCGAGCCAACGATAGAGCGTCGTCGCCGCGGTCCCGGCCGGATCGTTGTCGATTCTGAGCCACAGTTCCATCGCGCCTCCCGGCTTCGACCACGTGTGATCCAGGCTAGCCGAGGCCGACCAACGGTGGCAGTTCCGAAGGCCGTGGGAGACCGGGCCGAGTGACTGATCTCCGACTCTCGTCGCGTCGGTTGCGGCGCGCCGAGAAGAAAAGCCTTCGGCCGCCGCGTTCCGCCGAGCGACGACGTTGGTCGAGTATGGAACGGGCGACAGAGTCGGACCCGGATCTGGGCCTGCCGAGCGTTCGTCCGTCCCGGTCGGGACCTCGCCGGTCGGCGCGCCGGAAACGACGTGCTCGCCGATTCGCCACCGCGCGTCCCGGAGGTCCTGCGGCGACAGCCGCGACGGTGGCGGACCGGCCGCTGAGGGCCGTGCCGTCAGAAGTCGACGCTGACGCCGGCGGCCTTGCAGGCGGCGGTGACGTCCGCGCCGGCCTTCTCGAAGGCGGGGTTGTCGGCGGCGTCCGCCGGGTTCGTGGCCGATGCCGCCTTGGTGGCCTCCGCACCGAACTTCCTCAGCGCGGTGGCCACCTTGCTGTCGCCCCCGGTGGAGGCCAACGTGGTCATTTTCTCGTCCAGACCGGTCAGGATCTTCTTGAACGTGGCCGGCGACGGTTCGCTGCCGGACCGCAGGGCGGCGACGAGTTCCGCCTTCATGGCGTCCCCGGCCTTCTTCGCGGCCTCGCAGAGCTTCTTGTCGCTCGCGCCGCCCGTGGTGCCGGCCGCAGCAGTCGAGGACGGCGCCGAGGAGACGGAGGTGGCCGCAGAGGGGGCTGCCGTGGAGGCGGACGGCGCGGACCCGGCCGTGCTCGCGGTGTCCTCCCCGCCACACGCGGCGAGAGCCAGCAGGGAGGCGCAGGTCAACAGAGCGCAGGTAGCCCGAAAACGCTTCACGAGCGCGCACGCTAGCCGATGCCCGAATCGTGACCAACTTCGAGTCGACGGCCGGCGAAGCCGTGCTGGATCGAGGTGGCCCGGCCGACGCTGAGCAGCGCGGGAGGAAACACGACGACGCGACGGTGGTTGACTTCGAACCGGCCCGTACCGCGGCAGGGGAATAGCTGGCCGGTGCTGATCAGCAGGCGGCCAGGCGGCCTCGCACCAGTCGTAGTCGCTTGGCCGCGGCGATCCGGCGGGAAGCTCACCGCCCTGGACGCCGAGTCGCGGTGCGCGCCTGCGTGACCCTAGGGCACGTGACGCAAACCCGGCCGCGGTCACCCATTCGCCCTACCCACCTGAGCAGGAGAGGCCCGGCGATCACGCCGCTGACCTGGGCCGGAAGGTGTGGAGCGGGCGACGGGAATCGAACCCGCACCGTCAGTTTGGAAGACTGAAGCTCTGCCATTGAGCTACGCCCGCGTGCGCCCCGGTGTACGTGGCGCGCCGACAGCCTACCCGGTGCCCGCGCCCGCCGCGCATCCGTATCTCACCTCACCTCACTGTCCCCACCCGGTCGCGGGGGCGCGGCGTCGCGGGTCGCGTTGAGGCGCGTGCGTCGTCACCGGGGCGCGGTGGCGTTTCGGCAGCATCGGTGGTCGGGTTTCGGGGGGAGACCACGGGACGGCGGTGCTCACCCGATGGCCCGCCGGGTGACCCGTGGCGGGCCGCAGGTGGCGGGTGACGGGTGGCGGGGCGGCGTACGTTGATCGGGGTGCCGGTGGCACGTCGGGGTGGTTCGGGGTGTCGGGTGACGCCCCGGCACTCCGGGCAGGCGGCCAAGGCATACACTTCTCGTCGCCACGGGGTGTGGCGCAGCTTGGTAGCGCACTCGCTTTGGGAGCGAGGGGCCGTGGGTTCAAATCCCGCCACCCCGACTGTCGTCCGCGGCCGGGGCGCCCCGGGAGCCGCCGTATTCCGCGCGGTCCCCCGGGCGCTGCCGGAGGGCCGCGCCGGCTCGCCTACACTCGATGGGCTGAATCACGCCCAGACTCAACTGAGATCCGTCAAGGAGTACGCCTGTGAAGAGCACCGTCGAGACTCTGAGCCCGACGCGCGTGCGGCTCGCCATCGAGGTGCCGTTCGTCGAGCTCGAGCCGAGCCTCAAGAAGGCGTACCGGGAGATCGGTTCGCAGGTGCAGGTGCCCGGCTTCCGCCGGGGCAAGGTGCCGGCCGCCGTGATCGACCAGCGGGTGGGCCGGGGCACCGTCCTCAACGAGGCGGTGCAGGAGGCGATCCCGCAGAACATCCTCGCCGCCGTCCGTGAGCACGACCTGAAGACCCTCGGCCGCCCCGAGGTCGAGATCACCGAGTTCAACGACGGTGACTCGCTGAACTTCACCGCCGAGGTCGACGTCCGGCCCGAGATCACCCTGCCGGACCTGGACACCGTCGAGGTCACCGTCGACGAGCTCCAGATCGACGACAGCGAGATCGACGAGCAGGTGAAGAACCTGCGCGAGCGGTTCGCCACCCTGAAGACCGTGGAGCGGGCCGCCCAGGAGGGCGACTACGTCCAGATCGACCTGAACGCCACCGTCGACGGCGAGGACGTCCCGGGCGGTTCGGCGACCAACATCTCCCACGAGGTCGGCAGCAAGCAGCTCCTGCCGGGCCTGGACGAGGCCGTCGTCGGCCTCGCCGCCGGCGAGAGCACCACCTTCACCACCCAGCTCGTCGGCGGCGACTTCGCCGGCCGGGACGCCGAGGTGGCGGTGACCGTGCGCACGGTCAAGGAGAAGGAGCTGCCCGAGCTCGACGACGACTTCGCGCAGCTGGCGAGCGAGTTCGACACCATCCAGGAGCTGCGCGACGACCTGCGCGAGAAGGTCACCCGGGGCAAGCGCGTCGAGCAGATCTACGCGGCCCGGGACAAGGCCCTCGAGCAGCTCGTCGAGGCCGCCGAGGTGCCGGCGCCGGAGGGCGTCATCCGCGAGGAGGTCGAGAGCCGCAAGCAGGCCATGATCGACCAGCTCGAGCGGATCGGCGCCTCCCTGGAGGAGTACCTCGCCGCCGAGGAGAAGACCGAGGAGCAGATCGACGCCGAGCTGAACGAGGCGGCGACCGACGGGGTCAAGATCCAACTGCTGCTGGACACCCTGGCCGACGCCGAGGACGTCCAGGTCTCCGACGACGAGTTCGGCCACGAGATCGTCCACCGCGCCCAGCGCGCCGGGATGGCCCCGCAGCAGTACTACGACCAGCTCGTCCGCTCCGGCGCGGCGGGTGCCGTCTTCGGCGACGTTCGGCGGGGCAAGGCGCTGGCCTCGGTGATGGAGCGCATCAAGATCAAGGACTCGGCGGGCAACGAGGTGAGCCTCGACGCGATCCGCGCGGAGAGCGACGGGGCGCACGACCACGACCACGAGCACTGATCGTCGGGTGAGGCCGCCGTCCACCGGTCCCGGTGGGCGGCGGCCGAAACCCTTTTCCGGGTACGTCTGCGAGGGGCTGCGCTGAGAGCGAAAAGCGCCCCGACCGGGACTATGCCACCCGGGCGAGCGGTTAGTGTCGGTGAAGACGGTACGGAGAGCGAAGGGCTGCCATGACCGACATGCACATCCCAGCGAAGCCGCTCCGGGCGATCGAGGCCCGCGGTGGCGACAACATTGGCAACCTCGACGACTCGGTCTACAACCGGTTGCTCAAGGAGCGGATCATCTTCCTGGGCAGCGAGGTGACCGACCAGGTCGCCAACCGCATCTGCGCGCAGCTGCTGCTGCTCGCCGCGGAGGACCCGGACCGCGACATCAACCTCTGGATCAACTCGCCGGGTGGCTCGGTCTACTCCGGCATGGCGATCTACGACACCATGCAGTTCATCGACAACGACGTGTCGACCGTGGCGATGGGCATGGCGGCCTCGATGGGCCAGCTTCTGCTCTGCGCGGGCACCAAGGGCAAGCGGTACGCCCTGCCCCACGCGCGGATCATGATGCACCAGCCGTCCGGCGGCATGGGCGGCACCGCCTCCGACATCGCCATCCAGGCGGAGCAGATGCTCTACACCAAGCGGATGTTCCAGGAGCGGGTCGCGCACCACACCGGCCAGACCCAGGCGCAGATCGAGTCGGACTCGGACCGCGACCGCTGGTTCACCGCCCAGGAGGCCATGGACTACGGCTTCATCGACAAGGTGATCACCGGGGCCACGCAGGTTCCGGAAGGCGCCGGGACCCTGAGCTGAGCGAGGAGCTGACGATGACCGACCTGAGCCTGCCGCCCCAGTTCGCGGCCGTGCACAACCGCTACGTCCTGCCGTCGTTCGTCGAGCGCACGTCGTACGGGGTGAAGGAGTCCAACCCGTACAACAAGCTCTTCGAGGACCGGATCATCTTCCTCGGCGTCCAGGTGGACGACGCGTCCGCCAACGACGTGATGGCGCAGCTGCTGACGCTTGAGGGCACCGATCCGGACCGCGACATCATCATGTACATCAACTCGCCCGGTGGCTCGTTCACCGCCATGACGGCGATCTACGACACCATGCAGTACGTCCGGCCGGACATCCAGACGGTCTGCCTCGGCCAGGCCGCCAGCGCGGCCGCCGTGCTGCTGTCCGCCGGTACGCCGGGCAAGCGGATGGCGCTGCCGAACTCGCGGATCATCATCCACCAGCCGGCCACCGAGGGCGGCTACGGGCAGGGCTCGGACATCGAGATCCAGGCCCGGGAGATCCTGCGGATGCGGACGCAGCTGGAGGACATGCTCTCCCGGCACTGCAACCAGCCGGTCGACAAGGTTCGCAAGGACATCGACCGTGACAAGATCATGACGGCCGAGGAGTCCCGCGAGTACGGGCTGGTCGACACGATCCTCACCAGCCGCAAGAAGGGCCTGCTGGCCGCCAACGCGGCCGGCTGAGGCCAGCATCGGGGTCGGAGGCCGGCCGGGCGGGTTCCCGGCCGGCCTCTGACACGCCCGTTTTGGGGGTCGGAGAAACCCCCGCCAGCGGGTAACGTCGGATCGGTACCGCTGCGTCGGGTCGGTCCGGCGGGCGAACAGAGACGGACGGAGCGCAGCGTCCGCAAGTCATGGCCGGTGCACCGGCCGATGAGTGCAGGGAGAACGTAGGTGGCACGGATCGGTGACGGCGGCGACCTACTCAAATGCTCCTTCTGCGGCAAGTCGCAGAAGCAGGTCAAGAAGCTCATCGCGGGCCCAGGGGTCTACATCTGCGACGAGTGCATCGATCTCTGCAACGAGATCATCGAGGAGGAGCTGGCCGAGTCCGGCGAGGTGAAGTGGGAAGAGCTTCCCAAGCCGATGGAGATCTGCCAGTTCCTCGACAACTACGTGGTCGGCCAGGACCAGGCCAAGAAGGCGCTCGCGGTCGCGGTCTACAACCACTACAAGCGCATCCAGGCCGAGGCGGCCGGCGCGCCGGGCTCCGGCAGCGACGCCGTCGAGTTGGCCAAGTCGAACATCCTGCTGCTCGGGCCGACCGGCTGCGGCAAGACCCACCTGGCACAGACCCTCGCGCGGATGCTGAACGTCCCCTTCGCCATCGCGGACGCCACCGCGCTGACCGAGGCCGGCTACGTCGGCGAGGACGTGGAGAACATCCTCCTCAAGCTGATCCAGGCCGCCGACTACGACATCAAGCGCGCCGAGACCGGCATCATCTACATCGACGAGGTCGACAAGATCGCCCGTAAGTCGGAGAACCCGTCGATCACCCGGGACGTCTCCGGCGAGGGCGTCCAGCAGGCCCTGCTGAAGATGCTGGAGGGCACGGTGGCCAACGTGCCGCCGCAGGGCGGCCGGAAGCACCCGCACCAGGAGTTCATCCAGATCGACACCACCAACGTGCTGTTCATCTGCGGTGGCGCCTTCGCCGGTCTCGACCAGATCATCGAGGCCCGCACCGGCCACGGCGGCACCGGCTTCGGCGCCCGGCTTCGGTCGATCTCCGACCGGTCGACCGACGACATCTTCAGCCAGGTGATGCCGGAGGACATGCTGAAGTTCGGGCTGATCCCCGAGTTCGTCGGCCGGCTTCCGGTGATCACGAACGTGCGCAGCCTCGACCGGACGGCCCTGGTGCGGATCCTCACCGAGCCGCGCAACGCCCTGGTCAAGCAGTACCAGCGCCTCTTCGAGCTGGACGGCGTCGAGCTGGAGTTCGACGAGCCGGCCCTGGAGGCGATCGCCGACCAGGCGATGCTGCGCGGCACCGGCGCCCGTGGCCTACGCGCCATCATCGAGGAGGTTCTGCTCTCCGCGATGTACGAGGTGCCGAGCAACCCCGACGCCGCCCGGGTGCTGATCACCCGCGAGGTGGTCCTGGAGAACGTCAACCCGACGATCGTGCCGCGGGAGTTCAACGGCCGCCGGGCCCGGCGGGACCGCGGGGACCGCGAGGAGAAGTCCGCCTGACTCATCCTCCCCCGGATCGGGGGAGCGGCGTTCCCGCGGCGGCCCCGGAGCAGTCCGAGGCTGTCGCGGGGGCTCTTCCGGCCGTACGCTGAGGGCCATGCGTGTCGCCGTCTGCCAGCTCAACGCCCGCGACGACCGGGCGGCCAACCTCGCGGCGGCGGAGGCCCTGCTGGTCCGCGCCGCAGCGGCCGGCGCGGACCTGGCCGTCCTCCCGGAGTACGTCGACTACCTGGGCCCCGCCGCCGGTCTGCCCGCGCCGGAGCCGGTCGACGGCACGGTGGGCCGGTTCTTCGCCGACGTGGCCCGCCGGCTCGGGATCTGGCTGGTCGCGGGGTCCTTCCACGAGGTGGGCCCGGATCCGGAACACACCTTCAACACGTCGCTGGTCTTCGACCGGTCCGGCACGCTGGTCGCCGGCTACCGAAAGATCCACCTGTACGACGTGGAGATTCCCGGGCGGGTCTCCTATCTGGAGTCGGCGACGGTCGCACCCGGAGAGAAGCCCGTGGTGGTCGACGTCGAGGGCGTCCGGGTCGGCCTGTCGATCTGCTACGACCTGCGCTTCCCCGAGCTCTACCGGCAACTGGTCACGGACGGGGACGCGCAGCTGCTGGTACTGCCGGCGGCGTTCATGCTGCACACGGGGCGGGACCACTGGGAGGTCCTGCTGCGGGCCCGGGCCATCGAGAACCAGTGCTTCGTGGCGGCGGCCGGTCAGACCGGCGACCACGAGCCGGGGCGCACCTGCTTCGGCCGCAGCATGGTGGTCGACCCGTGGGGAACGGTCCTCGGCCAGGTGCCGGACGGCCCCGGCCTGACCGTCGTCGACCTCGACCTGGAACGGCTCCGGACGATCCGGGCCGAGCTGCCGAGCCTGGCCAACCGCCGCCTCTGACGGCAGTTCCAGGGCGGCCGGGGCCTGTCCGGTGGTCAGCCCTGGAGCAGGACGCCGATCACGGTGAGGCCGGCGATGGCGGCGGCGGTGACCAGGAGAGCGGTGGTCATCCGGGACCTTCCCCGACGGGCCAGCCGACCGACCGACACCAGGATGACGACCAGTACGACGGCGCCGATGACCAGTTGCCAGAAGGGCATCAGCAGGCCGAGCAGTGCCTCCTCGGCGAGCGTGGTCGCCGGGAGGGCGGGAGCGTCATCCATGCCAGACACTCTGGCACGCCGGTGCCTGGTGTGCGGGGGAGCCGTTCGGACGGTCCCCGGCGACGCGACCTCGCCGCGAGATCGACGGGGACTGATTTGCCTTCCGTTGGCCGTACGCGTAACTTTCTCTCTGCAAGCGGGAGGCCGGACAAACCGGCCGAGAGCGGGCACCAGGCTCGGGGCGGAGACGCCGAGCGAGGCTGGAAACCTGGGTGGTGCACGCAACACCGGTGAGACGGAGTTGCGATCGCGAAGCCGGCCGGGTAGAGTGCTGAAGCCGGCAGGAGCCGGGCGGATGGCCGCGAAGCGGCGATCGGCCGGTCTGCGGCTTCCCACGACAGCAACGACCGCCGGTCTCGGCGTGCGTCGACGTGGGGTCGATCGAATCGGCAAAAAACTTCGGCAACGAGGTTGACTGCGAAGAATCGATCGGGTAAGTTGGAGAGGTTGCCC
>NZ_JAPEQF010000001.1:2015000-4235000 GCF_026339755.1 Micromonospora sp. NBC_01655
TGAAAGTGGCTGGTCTTCTGTGGGTGTTCCCGAGTAGCGGCGGACCCCTGTAATCTGCCGTGAATCTGCCAGGACCACCTGGTAAGCCTAAATACTTCCTGGTGACCGATAGCGGACGAGTACCGTGAGGGAATGGTGAAAAGTACCCCGGGAGGGGAGTGAAATAGTACCTGAAACCGTTCGCCTACAATCCGTCGGAGCCTTGCGGGGTGACGGCGTGCCTTTTGAAGAATGAGCCTGCGAGTTAGTGGCATGTGGCGAGGTTAACCCGTGTGGGGGAGCCGTAGCGAAAGCGAGTCTGAATAGGGCGTTCAGTCGCGTGTCCTAGACCCGAAGCGGAGTGATCTAGCCATGGGCAGGCTGAAGCGCGGGTAAGACCGCGTGGAGGGCCGAACCCACCAACGTTGAAAAGTTGGGGGATGACCTGTGGTTAGGGGTGAAAGGCCAATCAAACTCCGTGATAGCTGGTTCTCCCCGAAATGCATTTAGGTGCAGCGTCGCGTGTTTCTTGCCGGAGGTAGAGCACTGGATGGTCTAGGGGGCCCACAAGCTTACCGAAATCAGCCAAACTCCGAATGCCGGTAAGTGAGAGCGCGGCAGTGAGACTGCGGGGGATAAGCTTCGTAGTCGAGAGGGAAACAGCCCAGATCACCAGCTAAGGCCCCTAAGCGTGTGCTAAGTGGAAAAGGATGTGGGGTCGCATAGACAACCAGGAGGTTGGCTTAGAAGCAGCCACCCTTTAAAGAGTGCGTAATAGCTCACTGGTCAAGTGGTTCCGCGCCGACAATGTAGCGGGGCTCAAGCACACCGCCGAAGCTGTGGCATTCACATTTTAATCTCGCGTGCCCTTGATGGTGCGTGCAGGTGTGTGGATGGGTAGGGGAGCGTCGTGCCGGGGGTGAAGCAGCGGGGTGACCCAGTTGTGGACGCGGCACGAGTGAGAATGCAGGCATGAGTAGCGAAAGAAGGGTGAGAAACCCTTCCGCCGGATGACCAAGGGTTCCAGGGCCAGGCTAATCCGCCCTGGGTGAGTCGGGACCTAAGGCGAGGCCGAGAGGCGTAGTCGATGGACAACGGGTTGATATTCCCGTACCCGCGAAAGAGCGTCCCTGATGAACTTCGTTGTGCTAACCATCCGATCTTGGTGAGGTCTTCGGACTGATCTGGGGGAGCGTGGGAACCTGGCGGGTAGTAGTCAAGCGATGGGGTGACGCAGGAAGGTAGCTGATCCCGGCCGGTGGTTGTGCCGGGGTAAGCGTGTAGGCCGTGTTGTAGGCAAATCCGCAACACATGTGGCTGAGACGTGATGCCGAGCCGATTCAGGTGAAGTCAGTGATCCTATGCTGCCGAGAAAAGCCTCTAGCGAGTTCTTAGCGGCCCGTACCCCAAACCGACACAGGTGGTCAGGTAGAGAATACCGAGGCGATCGGGCGAACTGTGGTTAAGGAACTCGGCAAATTGCCCCCGTAACTTAGGGAGAAGGGGGGCCGGAGACGTGAAGCCCCTTGCGGGTGGAGCGTTGTATGGCCGCAGAGAGCAGGGGGAAGCGACTGTTTACTAAAAACACAGGTCCATGCGAAGAAGTAATTCGATGTATATGGACTGACGCCTGCCCGGTGCTGGAACGTTAAGGGGACCTGTTAGCTCTTCGGGGCGAAGCGGAGAACTTAAGCGCCAGTAAACGGCGGTGGTAACTATAACCATCCTAAGGTAGCGAAATTCCTTGTCGGGTAAGTTCCGACCTGCACGAATGGCGTAACGACTTCCCCACTGTCTCAACCACAGGCCCGGCGAAATTGCATTACGAGTAAAGATGCTCGTTACGCGCGGCAGGACGGAAAGACCCCGGGACCTTTACTATAGCTTGACATTGGTATCCGAATTAGCTTGTGTAGGATAGGTGGGAGCCGGTGAAGTCCATACGCCAGTATGGGTGGAGGCAATCTTGAAATACCACTCTGGTTGATTTGGGTATCTAACTTCGGGCCGTTATCCGGTTCAGGGACAGTGTCTGGTGGGTAGTTTAACTGGGGCGGTTGCCTCCTAAAGGGTAACGGAGGCGCCCAAAGGTTCCCTCAGCCTGGTTGGCAATCAGGTGTTGAGTGCAAGTACACAAGGGAGCTTGACTGTGAGACTGACAGGTCGAGCAGGGACGAAAGTCGGGACTAGTGATCCGGCACTTGCGAGTGGAAGCGGTGTCGCTCAACGGATAAAAGGTACCCCGGGGATAACAGGCTGATCTTCCCCAAGAGTCCATATCGACGGGATGGTTTGGCACCTCGATGTCGGCTCGTCGCATCCTGGGGCTGTAGCAGGTCCCAAGGGTTGGGCTGTTCGCCCATTAAAGCGGTACGCGAGCTGGGTTTAGAACGTCGTGAGACAGTTCGGTCCCTATCCGCCGTGCGCGTAGGATACTTGAGAAGGGCTGTCCCTAGTACGAGAGGACCGGGACGGACGAACCTCTGGTGTGCCAGTTGTCCCGCCAGGGGCACGGCTGGTTGGCTACGTTCGGAAGGGATAACCGCTGAAAGCATCTAAGCGGGAAGCCTGCTTCAAGATGAGGTATCCCACCCCTCTTTGAGGGGGTAAGGCCCCCAGCTAGACGACTGGGTTGATAGGCCGGAGATGTAAGCTCGGTAACGGGTTGAGTTGACCGGTACTAATAGGCCGAGGACTTGATTACTAAGCTGCTACGCGTCCACTGTGCAACTCTCGGCAAATGAACAACAGACCAGTTGTGTTGGTGTTGTTTGATATGTCGATAGAGTTACGGCGGTCATGGCGGAGGGGAAACGCCCGGTTACATTCCGAACCCGGAAGCTAAGCCCTCCAGCGCCGATGGTACTGCACTCGGGAGGGTGTGGGAGAGTAGGACACCGCCGGACATTCTTTCGGTCAGGGCCACCCCTTCGGGGGTGGCCCTGACGCGTTTCCGTGCCCGGATCGCGACCGGTGCCGCTCCGGCGTGACCGCCCCAGCGCGGCCCCCGGGGGCACCCGCTCAGGAGCGGGTCTGCACGTCCTCGCGGATCCGCCGCATCAGGTCACCGGCGGCGTCCACCGTGCGCCCCGGGAACATGGCCATCGCGACGCTGCCGTGGTCCGCCCAGCCGCAGACGGCGAAGTCGCCGCCGTCGCCGCTGGTGGTGCCGCACTTCATCACCCCACCGAGCCCGCCCGCCGGCACCTCGCGCAGCCCGGTGACCTTCCCGGTCTCGTCGGCCATCAGGCCGAAGAGGGTGTCCAGGTCACGTTCGGGCTGCCACAGCAGGGTGGTGCCGCCGAAGATCAGCACCGAGCGCTTGTCGTCCGCCGGGTCGCGGTACACGGCACCGAGGCTGCGATCCAGGTCGATGTCGGCGGCCAGCCCGGCGCGCAGGTAGTCGGCGGTGCTGCGGGCCCGCTCGCTGTCGTCGCGTTGCAGCCCGGCGACGGTGGCCGGGGCGGCCAGCCGGGCGTCCTTCTGCTGCGCCACCCGCCAGCCGGCGACGCCCAGCGCCCCGATGCCGGCGAGGCCCGCCGCCAGGACCACCGTGAGGGCGATCCGTCGGCGCCGGGACCGGGGACCGCGCCGCCCGGCGGCGTCCTCCGGGTCCCGGTTGCTGAGCCGGATCGGTTCCTCGGTGAGGTTGATCGGCTCTGGCTCGTCGGCGAGCGGTCGCTCGGTGAGATGTGCGTCGGACATAGCCGACACCGTACGCGAAGGGCAGGTGGCGCACGTCGGGTCCGCGGAAGCGCTCCGTAGACTTTCAGGGTGACCGAGAGACTGGATGCCCGACGCCCCGACGCCCCGACCCTGCCCGCCCAGTACCAGCCCGGCGAGGTAGAGCAGCGACGGTACGAGCAGTGGGTAGCCGCCGGGCACTTCCGGGCGTCGGCCCGCAGCGACAAGCCGCCCTTCGCCATCGTCATCCCGCCGCCCAACGTGACCGGCTCGCTGCACATGGGCCACGCGTTCGAGCACACCCTGATGGACGCCCTGACCCGGCGCAAGCGGATGCAGGGCTTCGAGGCGCTCTGGCTGCCGGGCATGGACCACGCCGGTATCGCCACCCAGAACCTGGTCGAGCGGCAGCTTGCTGGCGAGGGCCTGTCCCGCCACAACCTGGGCCGGGAGAAGTTCGTCGAGCGGGTGTGGCAGTGGAAGGCCGAGTCCGGCGGCGCGATCCTGGGCCAGATGCGCCGCCTCGGCGACGGGGTCGACTGGGACCGCGAGCGCTTCACCATGGACGCGGGGCTGTCCCGGGCCGTGCAGACCATGTTCAAGAAGCTCTTCGACGACGGGTTGATCTACCGGGCCAACCGGATCATCAACTGGTGCCCGCGCTGCCTGACCGCCCTGTCCGACATCGAGGTGGAGCACACCGACGACGACGGTGAGCTGATCTCGATCCGGTACGGCGACGAGGTCGTGGTGGCCACCACCCGCGCCGAGACGATGCTCGGCGACACCGCGGTGGCGGTGCACCCCGACGACGAGCGGTACCGGCACCTGATCGGCACCGAGGTCGCCCTGCCGCTGACGGACCGGCGCATCCCGATCGTCGCCGACGAGCACGTCGACCCGAGCTTCGGCACCGGCATGGTGAAGGTGACCCCCGCGCACGACCCGAACGACTTCGAGATCGGCCAGCGGCACGACCTGCCGGCCCTGACGATCATGGACGAGCGCGGCATCATCACGGCGCCGGGCCCGTTCGAGGGCCTGGACCGGTACGAGGCCCGCCCGGCGATCGTCGCCGCGCTGCGCGAGCAGGGCCTGATCGTGGCCGAGAAGCGGCCGTACGTGCACGCGGTGGGCCACTGCTCGCGGTGCAGGACCACGGTCGAGCCGCGGCTGTCGTTGCAGTGGTTCGTCAACACCACGCCGCTGGCCAAGGCGGCCGGGGACGCGGTGCGCGACGGCCGGGTGAAGGTCGAGCCGGCCGAGCTGGCCAAGCGCTACTTCGCCTGGGTCGACAACATGCACGACTGGTGCATCTCCCGCCAGCTCTGGTGGGGCCACCGCATCCCGGTCTGGTACGGCCCGGACGGCGAGATCGTCTGCGTCGGCCCGGACGAGGAGCCGCCGGCCGGCGAGGGCTGGCACCAGGACGAGGACGTCCTGGACACCTGGTTCTCCAGCGGCCTGTGGCCGTTCTCCACCCTCGGCTGGCCGGAGCAGACCCCGGACCTGGCGAAGTTCTACCCGACCAGCGTCCTGGTCACCGGGTACGACATCCTGTTCTTCTGGGTCGCCCGGATGATGATGTTCGGCCTCTACGCGATGGACGGCCGGCAGCCGTTCGACGTGGTCGCCCTGCACGGGATGGTGCGCGACGAGCACGGCAAGAAGATGTCGAAGTCGTTCGGCAACGTGGTCGACCCGCTGGACTGGATCGACCGGTTCGGCGCGGACGCCACCCGGTTCACCCTCGCCCGGGGCGCCAACCCCGGCCAGGACGTCCCGGTCAGCGAGGACTGGTGCCAGGGCTCCCGCAACTTCTGCAACAAGCTGTGGAACGCCACCCGGTTCGCGCTGATGAACGGCGCCAACACCGGCGGTCCGCTGCCCCCGGCCGAGCAGCTCTCCACCGTCGACCGGTGGATCCTGTCCCGGCTGGCACACGTCACCGCCGAGGTGGACGAGCAGTTCGAGGCGTACGAGTTCGCGAAGGTCTGCGACCTGCTGTACCACTTCGCCTGGGACGACGTCTGCGACTGGTACGTGGAGTTGAGCAAGCCGGTGCTCGCCGAGGGCGGGGCGGCGGCCGACGCCACCCGGCGGGTGCTCGGGCACGTGCTGGACCAGCTCCTGCGGCTGCTGCACCCGGTGATCCCGTTCGTCACCGAGGAGCTGTGGATCGCGCTGACCGGCGGGGAGACGGTGCTGACCGCCGCGTGGCCGGTCGCCGACCGTACCGGGATCGACGACGCCGCGGAGGGCGAGGTCGGCACCGTCCAGCGGGTGGTGACCGAGATCCGGCGGTTCCGCTCGGACCAGGGCCTGCGGCCCACCCAGCGGGTGGTCGCCCGGCTCGACGGCCTGGCCGGCGCGGGCATCGCCGCCCACGAGCGGCTGGTCCGCTCGCTGGTCCGGCTCGACCCGGCCGGCGACGACTTCCAGGCCAGCGCGACCCTGGCCATGCCCGGCGAGGTGAGCGTCGCGCTGGACACCCGGGGCTCGATCGACGTGGCCGCCGAGCGGGCCCGGCTGACCAAGGACCGCGCCGCCGCCGAGAAGGAGGTGGCGCAGGCCCGCGCGAAGCTGGACAACCCGGCGTTCGTGGGGAAGGCCCCGGAGCCGGTGGTCGCCAAGATCCGTGGTCGGCTCGCCACCGCCGAGGCCGACCTGGTCCGCATCGACGCCGCTCTGGAGGCGCTGCCCTCGTGACCGACCGTAACGATCGCACCCACCGCGCCGCTCGCGACGGCGGCGGCGACCGCGGCGAGTTCGCCGCCGTCGACGCCGAGCTGGCCGCGCGCGGGTTCACCCGCATGCACTTCGAGCTGGACCGGATCGAGACGCTGCTCGACCTGCTCGGCAGCCCGCAGCGGGCGTACCCGTCGATCCACCTGACCGGGACCAACGGCAAGACCTCGACCGCCCGGATGATCGACTCGCTGCTGCGGGCGTTCGGGCTGCACACCGGCCGGTACACCAGCCCGCACCTGGAGACCGTCCGGGAGCGGATCAGCCTGGACGGGGAGCCGGTCAGCGAGGAACGCTTCGTGGCCACGTACCGCGAGGTGGTGCCGTTGGCCGAGCTGGTCGACCAGCGTTCCGCCGAGCCGCTGACCTACTTCGACCTGACCACCGCGCTGGCGTTCGCCACCTTCGCGGACGCCCCGGTCGACGTCGCGGTGGTCGAGGTGGGCCTCGGCGGGGCGGAGGACGCCACCAACGTGATCCAGGCCGGCGTCGCGGTGCTCACCCCGATCGGGCTGGACCACACCGAGTGGCTGGGCGACACCCTCCAGGACATCGCCCTGCACAAGGCCGGGATCATCCACAAGGGGGCCACGGTCGTCTGCGCGGCGCAGGAGGAGGAGGCGGCCCGGCCGATCCTGGAGCGCTGCGCCGAGGTCGGCGCGACGGTCGCCCGCGAGGGGTCGGAGTTCGGCGTGCTGCGCCGTTCGGTGGCGGTCGGCGGCCAGGTGCTCAGCATCCAGGGCCTCGGCGGGGTGTACGAGGAGGTCTTCGTCCCGCTGCACGGCGCGCACCAGGCGCAGAACGCGGCGGTGGCGCTCGCCGCCGTGGAGGCGTTCCTCGGGGCCGGGGCGAACCGGCAGCTCGACGTGGAGGCCGTCCGGGAGGGCTTCGCCACCGCCAGCTCGCCCGGCCGGCTGGAGAAGGTGCGCACCGCGCCGACGATCCTGCTCGAAGGGGCGCACAACCCGCACGGGATGGCGGCCACGGTGAGCGCCGTCCAGGAGGAGTTCGCGTTCAGCAAGCTGGTCGGTGTGCTCGCCGTGCTCGGCGACAAGGACGCGGCGAGCCTGCTGGAACTGCTGGAGCCGGTGCTCGACTCGCTGGTGGTCACCCGCAACAGCTCGCCGCGGGCGATGCCGGCCGACGAACTGGCCGCGCTGGCCCGGGAGGTCTTCGGGGCGGACCGGGTGGAGGTGGCCGAGGAGATGCCCGAGGCGATCGAGGCGGCGGTGGCCGAGGCCGAGTCCGACGTCCCCGGCGAGCTGTCCGGGGTCGGCGTGCTGATCACCGGGTCGGTGGTGACCGTGGCCGACGCCCGCCGGCTGCTGAAGCGATGACCGCCCCGGCGGACCCCGACCGCCCGGCGGAGGACGCCGTCGACGGGTCGGGTCAGCGGCGCTCCGGGCTACGCAACCCCGAGGGGGCGGTGCGCGGCCTGGGCGCCGGGACACTCGGCCTGGAGGCGCTGGTGCTGCTGCTCGCGATCCAGCCGATCCGGGTGGTCGGCGGGGAACTCAGCGGCGCGGCCGTCGCGGTGATCGTGGGGCTGGCCGTGACGGCGGTGGTGCTCGCCGGGATGATGCGCCGGCGGTGGGCCTGGCACGCCGGCACGGTGCTCCAGGGGGCGCTGCTGCTCGCCGGGCTGTTGCACTGGTCGCTGCTGGTGCTGGGGATCATCTTCGCCCTGGTCTGGGGATACGCCCTGCACGTGCGCCGGGTGATCCTCGGCCGCTGAGCCACCGCCCGCCGGGGTGGGCGTGGCGGCAGCGGGGCGGTGGTCAGGGCGGGCCTGCGGCGCGGGATCCGGTGCCGGGCGGCCTGGTCCCGTCCCGCCGCTCAGGCGTCGGCGCGGGTGCGCCACTGGGTGAGGGCGACGCCGTGGCCGTCCGGGTCGCGGAAGGCCGCCGCCCAGACCTCCAGCTTGGTGCCCCGGTTCACCACCCGGGGGGCGTACGTGAAGCGGACGCCGGAGTCGCGCAGTCGCTCGTACGCGCCCTGGATGTCGTCGACCTCCAGGTTGACGTGGACCAGGCGGCGGCTCATCGGGGCGGCGCCGGTGACCTCGCGCAGCACCAGCCGGGTCGCCCCGGAGGCGAGCACGGCGTTGCCGGTGCCCCGGTCGACCTCCTCGAAGCCGAGGGTGTCCCGGTAGAACTCCAGCGACCGGTCCAGGACGGTGACCAGCAGGGTGATGCCGACCCCGCTGATCGGGGCCGCCGCGTCGACGGCCTCGGCCTCCGGGTCGTAGCCGAAGATCGCCTCGTCCAGCTCGTGCTGGTCGGGGGCCGGCCCGGGGCGCGGGGCCGGGTCGTCCAGCGGCACGTCGATGGGGTCGGCCGGGGCGCCCGCGTCGATGGTCTCGACGGCGACGGTCGGCTCGAAGCGTTCGTCGGCCGGCGGGCGGGGGGCCGGGGTGGCCCGCCGGGGCAGCGGGCCGGGGGCCGGCTCCACCACCGTCCCCTCCAGCACGACCGGGCCGCCCGGACGCTGGTGCATCACGACCGGCTCCCGGCCCTCCGGCAGCGGGCCGAGGTCGTCGTCGCGCAGCGGGTCGGGCCCAAGCGGGTCACGCAGGTCGTCGGGGAAGCCGGGCGGGTCGCGGAGATCGTCGCGGAAGTCGTCGTCCGGATTGCGGCCGGCCCACGGCGGCGCCTCCTGCTGGATCAGCACCTCGTCGACCGGGTCGGCGCCGGCGTACTCGGGCGGGAGGTCGGCCATCGTCGCCGCGGCGGTCTCGGCGTGCGTGGGCACCTCGTCCCAGAGGACGCGGACGTGCCGCTGGTCGTCCAGGGCCACCCGGATCGGCAGGGCCTGCCCGATCGAGGGCCACTTCGCCACCGGGACCCGCGGCTCGATGATCTTCTTCGACCGGGGCGGCAGACCGGGCGCGTCGATGACGAGCTGCAACTCGCACCGGCCGAACGCGTACGCGCTGGGCGGCTCGGAGGCGCTGTGCACGTGGCCGACGCCGACCACCCAGGTCCGGCCGCCGCCGCGCACCGTGGCCAGCGCGATCGCCAGCACCAGCAGGGCCACCCCGAGCGCCACGATCGCCCAGCTGGTCATGCCCAGCCCGAACAGGACCACGAAGGTCGCCACGGTGCCCAGCACCGCCGCGATGAGCTTGCGTACCGGCGCGATGGGTCGGTTCCCGCCATTCGCCACTGTGGACCTCCCAGGGGTCAAGGGCCAGGCTAGGCCGGATCGGCGACCCAGGGAATAGCGCAGCCGCCGCGCCGGCGCCCGCACCGGGTCGCTAGGCTGACCGTACCCAGCCGAGCCGCCTTCCGCGCACAGGAGGAACCCAGCGTGTCCAGCAGCAGCCCGGACGAGCGCACCCTCGTCCTGATCAAGCCCGACGCGGTCCGCCGTGGCCTGGTCGGTGAGATCCTCTCCCGCTTCGAGCGCAAGGGCCTGCGGATCGACGCCATGGTGTCCCGGACGATGGACGGCGACTTCGCCGACCAGCACTACGCCGAGCACGTCGAGAAGGCCTTCTACCCGCCGCTGAAGGGATTCATGACCAGCGGTCCGCTGGTGGCCGTGGTGCTCTCCGGCGACCAGGTCATCGAGGTGGTGCGCGGCATGATCGGCAGCACGGACGGCCGCAGGGCCGCCGCCGGCACCATCCGCGGCGACCTCTCCCTGTCCAACCGGGAGAACCTGGTGCACGCCTCCGACTCGACCGACAGCGCCAAGCGCGAGATCGCGCTCTGGTTCCCCGAACTGGGCTGACGGCTTTCCGACGCCGGGCGCGGCGGGGTGGGCCCGGCCGCCGGCTCACCCGGCCAGCCGGGTGAGCTTCTCCGGCCGCCGGTCATCCCGCCGCCGCCGGGGCGGTGAATAGTCGGAGGCGGGCGCCGGGGCGGGTCGCGTATTGTTGGGGGACCAGGCGACGACCCGGCCATCACCGGCGAGCCTCCGGAAGAACAGCCGGCTCACCCCGGCCCAGTAGAACCGGACGGGTCCGGCCCGTCACAGCCGGCCAACGAGCGGGCGGTCGATCCTGACCGCCAAGCGGGGTGGTACCGCGGGCCCGCCCCGGGCGCCGGCGACGGCGTACCGGAGGGGCTCGTCCTCGCAGACCACACGACCAGTGAGGTCGACGGCTCCGGGCCGTCACGCGGCGTCAGCCGCGCCGAGCCGGAGTTGTCGCGACGCGAGGAGAGCGACTCCCGATGGCCTATCCGTTGCACGACCCGACCGCCGCCGGCGTCCCGGCGAGCCCGGACCTGCCCGCGGTCGAGCGCCGGGTCCTGGAGCACTGGGCGGCCGACAAGACCTTCGAGGCCTCGGTGGAGGCCCGGGGCGCCGGCCGCGACGGGGACAACGAGTACGTCTTCTACGACGGCCCGCCGTTCGCCAACGGCCTGCCGCACTACGGCCACCTCTTCACGGGGTACGTCAAGGACGCGGTGCCGCGCTACCAGACCATGCGCGGGCGTCGGGTGGAGCGGCGCTTCGGCTGGGACTGCCACGGCCTGCCCGCCGAGGTGGTGGCCGAGAAGCAGCTCGGCATCACCAGCAAGGCGGAGATCCTCGACCTCGGCGTGGCCCGGTTCAACGAGGCGTGCCGCAGCTCGGTGCTGGAGTTCACCCAGGACTGGGAGCGGTACGTCACCCGGCAGGCCCGCTGGGTCGACTTCGCCAACGACTACAAGACCCTCGACCTGGACTACATGGAAAGCGTCATGTGGGCCTTCAAGACCCTGCACGACAAGGGTCTGGTGTACGAGGGCTTCCGGGTGCTGGCGTACTGCTGGCGGTGCGAGACCCCGCTGTCGAACACCGAGACCCGGATGGACGACGTCTACCGGGACCGGCACGACCCGACCCTGTCGGTCTGGTTCGAGCTGACCGCCGACGGGAACGCGCCGGAGCTGGTGCGGGGGCCGGTGCGTCTCGGCGTGTGGACCACCACGCCGTGGACCCTGCCGTCGAACCTGGCGCTCGCCGTCGGCCCCGACATCGACTACGCGGTGCTGGAGCGCGACGGCCAGCGGTACGTGGTGGGCGCGGCGCGGCTCGGCGCGTACGCCAAGGAGCTGGACGGCTACGAGCAGGTCGGCACCGTGCGCGGCGCGGACCTGGTCGGGCGCCGGTACACCCCGCTGTACGACTTCCTCGTCGAGCGGGCCGGCGAGAACGCCTACCAGGTGCTCGGCGCGGAGTTCGTCACCACCGAGGACGGCACCGGGATCGTCCACCTGGCCCCCGCCTTCGGCGAGGACGACCAGAACGTGTGCAATGCGGCCGGCATCCCGACCGTGGTCACGGTGGACGACCACACCCGGTTCACCGCGCTGGTCCCGCCGTACCAGGGCGAGCAGGTGTTCGACGTCAACAAGCCGGTGATCCGGGAGTTGAAGGAGCGGGGGGTGGTGCTCAAGCAGGACACCTACACCCACTCGTACCCGCACTGCTGGCGCTGCGACACCCCGCTGGTCTACAAGGCGGTGTCGTCCTGGTTCGTCGCGGTGACCAGGTTCAAGGACCGGATGGTCGAGCTGAACCAGCAGATCAACTGGACCCCGGGGCACATCAAGGACGGCTCGTTCGGCAAGTGGCTGGCCAACGCCCGGGACTGGTCGATCAGCCGGAACCGGTTCTGGGGCTCGCCGATCCCGGTGTGGCGCTCCGACGACCCGAGCTACCCCCGGACGGACGTGTACGGCTCGCTGGAGGAGATCGAGCGGGACTTCGGCGTACGGCTGACCGACCTGCACCGGCCGGCGGTGGACGACCTGGTCCGCCCCAACCCGGACGACCCCACCGGGAAGTCGGTGATGCGCCGGGTGCCGGAGGTGCTGGACTGCTGGTTCGAGTCCGGCTCGATGCCGTTCGCCCAGGTGCACTACCCGTTCGAGAACGCCGACTGGTTCGAGCACCACTACCCGGGCGACTTCATCGTCGAGTACATCGGGCAGACCCGGGGCTGGTTCTACACCATGCACGTGCTGGCCACCGCGCTGTTCGACCGGCCGGCGTTCCGCAACTGCCTCAGCCACGGCATCCTGCTCGGCTCCGACGGGCGCAAGATGTCCAAGAGCCTGCGCAACTACCCGGACGTGTACCACGTCTTCGACGCGTACGGCTCGGACGCGATGCGCTGGATGCTGATGTCCTCGCCGGTGCTGCGCGGCGGGGACATGCCGGTCACCGAGGCGGGCATCCGGGACGCCGTCCGGCAGGTGCTGCTGCCGCTGTGGAACGTCTGGTACTTCTTCTCGCTCTACGCCAACGCCGACGGCCACACCGCGCGGCGCAGGACCGACTCGACGCACCTGCTCGACCGGTACGTGCTGGCGAAGACGAACGAGCTGGTCGCCACGGCGCAGGGGCAGCTCGACGCGTACGACATCTCCGGCGCCTGCGCCACCGTCCGGTCCTTCCTGGACGCGCTGACCAACTGGTACGTCCGCCGGTCCCGGGACCGGTTCTGGTCCGGTGACGCCGAGGCGTTCGACACGCTGTGGACGGTGCTGGAGACGCTCTGCCGGGTGGTGGCGCCGCTGGCGCCGCTGACCGCCGAGGAGATCTGGCGCGGCCTCACCGGGGAGCGGTCGGTGCACCTGACGGACTGGCCGGCCGCGGACGGGTTCCCGGCCGACCACGACCTCGTCGCCGCCATGGACGCCGTCCGGGACGTCTGCTCGGCGGCGCTGTCGCTGCGCAAGGCCAAGGGCCTGCGGGTGCGGCTGCCGCTGGCGCGGCTGACCGTGGCCTCGTCGGCGGCGGCGCAGCTGCGCCCGTTCGCCGACCTGGTCGCCGACGAGGTCAACGTGAAGGTCGTGGAGTTCTCCGAGGAGGTGTCCGCGTACTGCCAGCAGGTGCTGACCGTGGTGCCCCGGGCGCTGGGGCCCCGGGTCGGCAAGCAGATCCAGCAGGTGATCAAGGCGGTCAAGGCGGGGGAGTGGGAGCTGGTCGACGGCGCCCCGGTCGCCGCCGGGGTCACCCTCGCCGAGGGCGAGTACGAGCTGCGCCTGGTCGCCGCCGACGTGGAGCACTCCGCGCCGCTGCCCGGCGGCGAGGGCGTGGTCGTGCTGGACACCGGGGTCACTCCGGAGCTGGCCGCCGAAGGGCTGGCCCGGGACGTGGTCCGGGTGGTGCAGCAGGCCCGTCGGGACGCCGGCCTGGACGTCTCCGACCGGATCGCGCTGACGCTGTCGGCGTCGGCGGAGGTCCGGGCGGCCGTGTCGGCGTACACCGACTTCGTGGCCCGGGAGGTGCTCGCCGACACCGTCGACGTGACCGACGGGGTCACCGGCTTCACCGGCGAGGTCGGCGAGGGCGAACCGGTGACGGTGGCCGTCCGCCGGGTGTGAGATGTGGGGGAGGGGCCCGGTTCCGTGCCGGCCCCTCCCCGGCCGACCTCCGCCACGCGGCGGACGGCCGGCCACCCGTTCGGTCCGGCGTGACCGCGTCGGCTACCGTGACACCGCCCCGTTCAGTACGACCGCCGGAGGACCAGTGCCGCTGCTCTACACCATCGGCAGGCTCACCGTGGCGCCCGCGCTCCGGTTGGCCTTCCGACCGACCGTGGAGGGTTTGGAGCACATCCCGGAGGCCGGCGGTGCCATCTTCGCCGGCAACCACCTCTCCGTCGCCGACGAGCTGTTCCTCGGCACGGTCGTGCCCCGACACCTGGCGTTCTGGGCCAAGTCGGAGTACTTCAAGGGCACCGGCCCGAAGGGCGCGTTCTCGAAGTTCGTGCTCACCGGGCTGGGGGCCATCCCGGTCGAGCGGGCCGGCGGCCGGGCCGCGCTGTCCGCGTTCGACGCGGCGATCCCGGTGCTGAAGGCCGGTGACCTGGTCGCCGTCTACCCGGAGGGGACCCGCTCGCCCGACGGCCGGCTCTACCGTGGCCGCACCGGGGCCGCCCGGCTGGCGGTCGCTGCCGGTGTCCCGATCATCCCGGTCGGCATGATCGGCACCGACAAGGCGCAGCCGATCGGCGCCAGGGTGCCCCGGCCGGGCCGGGCGGACATCGTCGTGCGGTTCGGCAAGCCGCTGGACTTCACCGGCCGCCCGGACGACCGGACCTCGCTGCGGGAGATGACCGACGAGGTGATGAGCGAGATCCAGAAGCTCACCGGCCAGGAGTACGTGCCGCGCCACACCCCGCCCCGCGCGCATCCGTCGGCCGAGGGCGAGCCGCCGGCCCGGGCCTGACCGGCCCACCACCCCGCGCGGCCACGGTGGGTCGTTGCCGCGCCGCCTCTCCCGGGCGCCGACCGCGTCGATGTCGGCGAGCCGGTCGAGCCGCTTCCTGACGCGGGCCGTCCGGGCATCGTCGCGGCTGCGGACCGCCGGGGGCTCAGCCCGCCGCGCCGGTGCCCTGGTGGGGCGTGACGATCTGCTCGCGCATGGTGTCCAGCAGTCGGGCGCTGTCGTCGACGGAGAGCTGGGTGAACACGCCGGTGGTGAGGCTGCCGTGGTCGACCGAGGTGCAGACCACCACGTCGGTACCGTCGAGCGCGCCGACGGCGCAGCGCTCGAACCGGCCCCGGACGCCGGTCTCCACCACCTGCTTCTCCCGGAGCTGGTAGGGCTGCGTCAGCCGGGTCAGCTCGTCGTCCGCGTCGCTCTCCGGGGTCAGCCGGAACCCGGTGCCGCCGAACACCGCCACCGGCTTGCCCGCCGATGAGGTGTACACGCCGGCGAAGGTGTCCTCGGTCAGCACGTGCGCCTGGCGTACCCCGTTCTCCAGTTCCCTCGCGACGGCCTGGCTGCGGGCGTCGTCCCGCAGCGACAGGTCGGAGATCTGTTGCGGCAGCGCGGCCTTCGCCGGGTACTGCTCCCACATCGGCTTCACCCAGTAGGCCGGGCAGCCGCAGCAGCAGGCGATGCTGAGCAGCAGCACCCACGGCCAGCGCCGACGGCGCCGGCGGGGGGCCCTCGGCGCGATCGGCGGCGTCGGCGGTGGGGCCGGCCGGCTCGGCGGAGGCTGGGGCAACGCGACCGGCCGGGCCGGCGGCAGGTGGCGCGGCGGGGCCGGCGGCGACACCTGACGCGGCGGGGTCGGCGGCGACACCTGACGCGGCGGGGCCGGCGGCGACATCTGACGGGTCGGCGTCAGTGGCCGGGCCACGGGCGGCGGCGGGCTGACGGGCCGGGCCGCGGGCGACACCGGCCAGGCCCCCTGCGGTGGGGTGGCCGGATGGGCCGACGGCGGCGGGGTCGCGGGCCCGACGACGGGCGCCGAGCCGGCGGCCGGCCCGGGGTACCGCCCGGTGGCCGGCGGCGTCGGGTACGACAGCGTCGGCGGCAGCGGTGGCAACTCGGCGGAGTGCAGGTCCCAACTGCCGGTGTCCACGCCGGCCCACGGGTCCACCGGCACCTGGCTCTCCGGGGGCGGCAGCGGGCCGTGCCCGACCGGGGCGGGTGGCGGCGGGGTGGGCTCCGCCGACTCGCCCCAGCTCCGTTTGCGGTGCGGCGGTGGTGGGACCGGCGCGGAGCCGCTCCACCTTGGCGACGGCGGTGCGGCGGCGGGGTCGACGGTGGTCCGGTCCGGCCGGGCGTCGACCTTCGTCGGGTCGGGGGCGACCGCCCGGGCCGGCCCACCGCCGCCCCGCGCCGGGTCCGGGCCGGCCCGTCCCGGGGTGGCGTCGATCCGGGTCGGGTCCGGGCCGGTCCGTGGCGGGGTGGCGTCGATCCGGGTCGGGTCCGGGCCGGTCCGTGGCGGGGTGGCCTCGACCGCGGTGGGGTCCGGGCCGGTCGGCCGCGGGGCGGTGTCGGCCGGCGGGGCCGGGATGACCGGCTCGGGCCGGGTTCCCGGGGCCGGGTCGGGGTCGACGCGGGTGGGCTCCGGCGGGGCCGGCGCCTCGGCCGTCGGCCGGGAGTCGCCGACCGGGGTGGTCGCGTCGGGAGCGTCGCCGACCGGGGCGCCGGCGGAACCGGCCGTCTCGGGGGCGTCACCCGCCGGGGTGGCGGCCTCCGTCGGGTCTGCGACGGGCACCGCCGTCGCGGCGGACGTGCCCTGCGGGGCTGCGAACGGCACCTCCGCGTCGGCGGGCGGCGCGGCGGCGCCGCGCGGGTCCGGCGCGGCGGGCGACGGTTCGGGGGAGGGGGGCGACTCGCCGGCGACGGTCGGATCCTGGTCCCGGTCGGCGGCCGGGGTGCCCCCGTCGGCCGGTCGATCTGCTCCCGGCTGCGGGTGCGGCATCGCGGCAATCTCCTCTCGCGCCGGTCCGAGGTTAGTACCGGCGTGCCACCGACGGCGATCCGCCCGCGTCCCGGGCGGCGGGCCCGGTCCTCCCCGGGGGCGGGACCGGACGCGCGGCGGATGCGACGCGGCGGCCGGTGGACGGACGCGTACCCTTGGGCATCATGAGCGTCCCGTCCACCACCCCGCGCCCCGCCGCGGCCAACTCCGTCTGGCCCCGGCTGGAGCCGCTGCTGCCCCAGGTGACCAAGCCCATCCAGTACGTCGGTGGCGAGCTGGGCGCGGTGGTCAAGGACTGGGACGCGGCGACCGTCCGCTGGGCGTTGATGTACCCCGACGCGTACGAGGTCGGGCTGCCCAACCAGGGCGTGCAGATCCTGTACGAGGTCCTCAACGAGCTGCCCGACGTGCTCGCCGAGCGGACGTACGCGGTCTGGCCCGACCTGGAGAAGCTGATGCGCGCGCACGGCGTGCCGCAGTTCACCGTCGACGCCCACCGCGCGGTGCGCGACTTCGACGTGTTCGGTGTCTCCTTCTCCACCGAGCTGGGCTACACCAACCTGCTCACCGCGATCGACCTGGCCGGCATCCCGCTGTTCGCGGCGGACCGCACCGACGCCGACCCGGTGATCGTGGCCGGGGGGCACGCCGCGTTCAACCCGGAGCCGATCGCCGACTTCGTCGACGCCGCCGTGCTCGGCGACGGCGAGGAGGCGGTCCTGGAGATCACCACGATCGTCCGGGAGTGGAAGGCCGAGGGCTCTCCGGGCGGGCGCGACGAGCTGCTGCTGCGGCTGGCCCGCACCGAGAGCGTCTACGTGCCGCGCTTCTACGACGTGGACTACCTGCCCGACGGGCGGATCCAGCGGGTCGTGCCGAACCGGGCGGACGTGCCGTTCCGGGTGCACAAGCGCACGACGATGGACCTGGACGCCTGGCCGTACCCGAAGAAGCCCCTGGTCCCGCTCGCCGAGACCGTGCACGAGCGGTACGCGGTGGAGATCTTCCGGGGCTGCACCCGGGGCTGCCGGTTCTGCCAGGCCGGCATGATCACCCGGCCGGTCCGGGAACGGTCGATCACCACGGTGGGGCAGATGGTGCAGCAGGGGCTGGAGTTCTCCGGCTTCCACGAGGTGGGCCTGCTGTCGCTGTCCTCGGCCGACCACTCCGAGATCGGCGACATGTGCTCCGGCCTGGCCGAGCAGTACGCGGGCACCAACGTGTCGCTGTCGCTGCCGTCGACCCGGGTGGACGCGTTCAACATCGACCTGGCCCAGGAGTTGTCCCGCAACGGGCGGCGCACCGGCCTGACCTTCGCCCCCGAGGGCGGGTCGGAGCGGATCCGCAAGGTGATCAACAAGATGGTGTCGGAGGAGGACCTCATCCGCACCGTCGTCACCGCGTACACCAACGGCTGGCGGCAGGTGAAGCTCTACTTCATGTGCGGCCTGCCCACCGAGACGGACTCCGACGTGCTCCAGATCGCCCGGATGGCCCACGAGGTCATCAAGGCGGGCCGGGCCGCCACCGGCTCGAAGGACATCCGCTGCACGGTCTCCATCGGCGGGTTCGTGCCGAAGCCGCACACCCCGTTCCAGTGGGCGGCGATGGAGCGGCCGGAGGTCATCGACCACCGGCTGAAGCTGCTCAAGCAGGAGATCAACTCGGACCGCTCGCTCGGCCGGGCGATCGGCTTCCGCTACCACGACGGCGAGCCGTCGCTGATCGAGGGCCTGCTCAGCCGCGGCGACCGCCGGGTCGGCGCGGTGATCCGCCGGGTCTGGGAGAACGGCGGCCGGTTCGACGGCTGGAGCGAGCACTTCTCGTACCAGCGCTGGGTGGACGCCGCCGCCGAGGTGCTGCCGGCCTTCGGCGTGGACCTGGACTGGTACACCACCCGGGAGCGCGACGAGCTGGAGGTCCTGCCCTGGGACCACCTGGACTCGGGCCTGGACAAGGACTGGCTCTGGCAGGACTGGCAGGACTCGCTGTCCGAGTACGAGCAGGACGACTGCCGGTGGACCCCGTGCTTCGACTGCGGGGTCTGCCCGTCCATGGACACCGAGATCCAGATCGGCCCGACGGGCAAGAAGCTGCTCCCGCTCACCCCGATCAACGGCGCCGGCATGAAGGTGCCCACCCCCACCCACCCCTGACCCACGGCCGGCCCTGTCGCCCGCTGCGTTGACCAGGTAGGTGTCGTCACGGTCACGGCGTGTCGGCGACGGCACCCGCCCGACCAACCGGTTCTGAGTCCGAGGAGCACGACGATCAGCAGGAAACCACAGCCGGAGGGCGGCCAGGCCCCGGTCGTCCAGCGTGTCCGGATCCGGTACGCCAAGCGTGGACCGCTGCGGTTCACCTCGCACCGCGACTTCGCCCGTGCCTTCGAGCGGGCGCTGCGCCGGGCGGGCGTACCGATCGCCTTCTCGCAGGGCTTCACCCCACATCCCAAGATCTCCTACGCCAGTGCCGCCCCGACCGGCGTGGCCAGCGAGGCGGAGTACCTCGAGATCGGGCTCCGCGAGCCGGTCGACCCGGAGCGGCTACGGGCCGCGCTGGACGCCGCCCTCTCGCCCGGCCTCGACGTCCTGGACGCCGTCGTCGCCTCCGGCGGCGGTCTTGCCGACCGGATCGAGGCGTCGCACTGGCGTATCGAGTTGCCGGAGGTCGACCCGGCCGTGCTGGGACGCGCGGTGGCCGCCTTCACCGCCGCCGAGGAGGTCCAGGTCGAGCGGCTGACCAAACAGGGACGGCGTACCTTCGACGCCCGTGCGGCAGTCATCAGTATCGATGTGATCGCCCCTCTGCGGACGCCTTCCGGGGCTGCGGCCGTACCGTGTGCGATACTCGAACTGGTCGTCCGGCAGGTCACCCCGTCCGTACGACCCGATGACGTCCTTTCCGGCCTCCGCGCGGTGGCCGACCTGGAGCCGCCGGTGTCACCGAGGGTGATCCGGCTGGCGCAGGGCACGTTGACCGCGCAGGGCGCGATCGTGGATCCGTTGGACGCGGATCGCGACGGGGCAGCCATCGTATGAGCGTTGACCGTCGGTCAACGTTCAGGCAGGCAGACTTCGGCGGTCGCGCACCTCGCGCGCCCGGCGGAAACACTTTTGCGGCGACCCTGCGTGGCAGCGCTCAACCGCGCCCGGGGCAGCCAGAACTGGAGAACGTCCATGCTCGAGAACGAGCCCGAGGGCGGCGAACGGACCGGTTCACAGCCGGCCGGCGAGACCGCTGACCGCACCGTCACCGACGCCGGTGGCACCGTCACCGGCGCCGCCGAGGGTGCCGCCCCGGTCGGCGGCCCCACCGCCGCCCAGCAGGCGCCCGGTGGGGAACCGGCCACCGAGGCGCCGGCCACCCCGCCCCGTAAGCGGGCCACCCGGCGGCGGGCCGCCCCGCTGAACCAGCCGGAGCGGACCGACGCGCCGGTGGAGGCGTCCACCTCCGCCGGCTCGACCAGCGGCGAGGCCCCCCAGGCCGAGGTCTTCGCCCCGATCGCCGGTGAGCTGGAGGAGGCCCCGAAGACGCCGCGCCGCCGCCGCAAGGCGACCCCGGCGAAGGCGGCGGAGGCAGCGGAGGAACCGGTCGTCGCGGCCGGCGCGGTGGAGGCGTCCGCCGAGGTCGTACCCCCGGTGAAGGTGACCCGGACCCGCCGCCGCAAGGCCACCGCGCCCGCGGCGGAGGCCCCGGCCGAGCCCACCGTGGAGGCGGCCGCCGCGCCGGCCACCGCCCCGGCGGAGGCGTCGTCCGCGCCCGCCGCCGACCGGACCACGTCCGCGCCCGAGCCGGCCGAGGCGCCGGTCGACGGCGCGGCGCCGGCCGAGGAGGAGGCCGACGAGGCCGCCCGGGCCGCCGAGGCGCAGGCCGACCGCCCGGCCACCGCCGGCACCCGGTCCAGGGGCGCGCAGAGGCGTGCCGGGGAGGTCCCGCCCGGCGTGGCCGTGCCCGCCGGGCCGCCGGCCAGGACGGCCGAGCCCGTCGAGGCGGCCGAGCCGGGCGAGGCAGCCGAGCCGGCAGAGCCGAAGACCCGGCGGCGTCGGGCCGCGCTCTCCGCGCCGACCGTGCTCTTCATGGCCCCCCAGCCGGAGGAGACCCCGGTCGTCCGGGTCGTGGTGCCCGTCGTGACCGAGGAGGAGCCGGCCGAGGAGCCCGCCGAGCCGACCCGCCGGCGTCGCCGCGGTCGCCGCGAGGCCGAGCCGGCCGAGGCCGTCGAGGTGGCGGAGGCCGTCGAGGAGCCCGCCGTCGAGGAGGCCGACGAGGCCGCCGAGGGCGAAGAGGACGAGGACGAGGACGAGACCGCCGCCGGCCGTCGGCGCCGCCGGCGTGGCCGCCGGGGCCGGGGCCGGGGCAAGGGTGGCGCGGAAGACTCCGACGACGAGGACGCCGAGGAGGCGGCCCAGGCCGAGGAGGAGGCCGCCGAGGCTGAGGCCGAGGGGGACGAGGACGAGGGCGAGGAGAACGGGGACGGGGACGGGCTGACCCGGCGCCGCCGCCGTCGTCGGCGGCGGGGCGCCGGGGAGAACGACGGAGGGGCCGACGACGGCGTGCCCACCGTCGTGAAGATCCGCGAGCCGCGCAAGGCCGTCGACGAGGTGCAGGGCGTCTCCGGGTCGACCCGGCTGGAGGCGAAGCGGCAGCGCCGCCGCGACGGCCGGGAGCAGCGGCGGACCCGTCCGCCGATCCTCAGCGAGTCGGAGTTCCTGGCCCGCCGCGAGGCGGTCGACCGGGTGATGGCGGTGCGCCAGCGCGGCGACCGCACCCAGATCGCCGTCCTGGAGGACGGCGTGCTGGTCGAGCACTACGTCACCCGCAACTCCTCCGGCACGATGGCCGGCAACGTCTACCTCGGCAAGGTGCAGAACGTCCTGCCGAGCATGGAGGCGGCCTTCGTCGACGTGGGCCGGGGTCGCAACGCCGTGCTGTACGCGGGCGAGGTGAACTGGGACACCACGGGCCTGGAGGGCCGGGCCCGCTCGATCGAGCACGCCCTCAAGTCCGGCGACTCGGTGCTGGTGCAGGTCACCAAGGACCCGATCGGGCACAAGGGCGCCCGGCTGACCAGCCACATCGCCCTGTCCGGCCGGCACCTGGTGTACGTGCCGAACGGCAACGCCTCCGGCATCAGCCGCAAGCTGCCCGACACCGAGCGCAAGCGGCTGCGCGACGTGCTCAAGAAGCTGGTCCCCGACGGCGCGGGCGTGATCGTCCGGACCGCCGCCGAGGGGGCGAGCGAGGACGAACTGGCCCGCGACGTCAAGCGGCTCCAGGCCCAGTGGGAGGACATCCAGGCCAAGGCGGCCGAGGGCGGCGCCCCGGTGCTGCTCTACGAGGAGCCGGACCTGGTCATCCGGGTCGTGCGGGACCTGTTCAACGAGGACTTCCGCGAGCTGGTGATCGAGGGCGACGAGTCGTACGGGATGGTCGATTCGTACCTCTCGCACGTCTCGCCGGACCTGGTCGACCGGGTGCGCCGGTACGTCGGCACCAGCGACGTGTTCGCCGAGTACCGGATCGACGAGCAGATCCTCAAGGGTCTGGACCGGAAGGTCTTCCTGCCCTCCGGCGGTCACCTGGTGATCGACCGGACCGAGGCGATGACCGTGGTCGACGTCAACACCGGCAAGTACACCGGCGCGGGCGGCAACCTGGAGGAGACGGTCACCCGCAACAACCTGGAGGCGGCGGAGGAGATCGTCCGCCAGCTCCGGCTGCGGGACATCGGCGGCATCGTGGTGATCGACTTCATCGACATGGTGCTGGAGTCGAACCGCGAGCTGGTGCTGCGCCGGCTCACCGAGTGCCTGGGCCGGGACCGCACCAAGCACCAGGTCACCGAGATCACCTCGCTGGGCCTGGTGCAGATGACCCGCAAGCGGATCGGCGCGGGGCTGCTGGAGGCGTTCAGCGAGACCTGCGACTGCTGCAAGGGCCGTGGCGTGGTCATCCACACCGAGCCGGTGCCGGAGAAGCCGCGTTCCGGGGGCGCGGGGGAGAAGGTCAAGGCGGTCGCCTCGGCCGTCACCGCCCCCGCCCCGGCCGAGCAGGTCGGTGGGGCACCGTCGCGGCGGCGGGCCCGCAAGAGCGCCACGCCGGAGCGCGCGGTGGTCGAGGTGGCCGAGGTGACCGAGGCTCCCGAGGTGCCGGGTGCGAGCGCGGACGCCGAGTACCACGACACCATGGGCTACGACCTGTCCCGGTACGAGGCGGACACGGCTGCCGCGCCGGCCGTGCTGGACAGCCAGCAGGGCGAGTCCGCCCGGCTGGCCGGGGCCGACGACCCGGACGCCCTGGGCGACGAGGCCGACGGCGACAACGAGGGCGGTGTCGGCCGGCGCCGGTCCCGCCGGGGCGGTACCCGGCGGCGCACCCGCCCGTGACCGGCTGACCTCCCGCGCGTCCCGCAGGGCCCCTCCCCCGGCAACAGCACCGGTGGGCGGGGCCCTGTCGGTCTTCCCGGCCCCGGTTAGGATCGGCCACCCCCCGGTCAGGAGAAGAAGAATGCGTCGTCTGCTCGCCCTCACCGTCGCCGTGGCGGTCCTGTCCGCCGGGGCGGCCTGCTCCGCCGAGCGCTCCGGTTCCGAGCCCGGACCGAGCGGTTCACCGCCGGCGGCCGGGGCCACCCCGGGGGCGGCGGGAGCCGGGCCGGGCGCGGCCGGTGGGTCGCCCGGGCCGAGCGGGCCGGCCGGCGGGAACGGCCCGGAGGTCTGCGCCACCGCCCAGCAGGCCAGCGGCGCGGCGGTCCGCACGTACGTGGCGGAGCTGGGCCGGATGATCGGCGCGGTCGGGGCGAACGACAGCGCGACGGCGGAGGCCGCCCGGAAGCGGGCCGAGGCCGCGTTGGCCGGCTGGCGCACCGCGCTGCGGCAGCAGTCCGCCCGGGCCACCGACCCGCAGCTCAGGACGCTGCTGGCCGACCTGGCCAGCGAGGTCGGCACCCTGGGCACCGACGTGGACGCGATCGACGAGGAGGAGCTGGACGAGCTCCAGCAGCGCCTCGACCAGCTCTGCGCCCGCTGAGGGGCGGAGCTTCTTCCGCACCGCCCGGGGAGGGGCCGCCCGGTCCCGGTGGCCGCCCGCGCCCGCCCGGTCCCGGTGGCCGCCCGCGTCCGTCCTGGTCCCGGTGACCGGCGGGAACGCCGGGAACGGGGAGCCCCGTTTGGGCGTGGGCCCGCCGATGGCGTAGGCTATCTTGCGGCGCACTTTGGTGTGCCGAGTTCCCCCGTGCCCGCGCCGCCGTGCCTCTGCTACCCGGCGAGCCGCCGAGGGAACGACCGCCAGCAGCCTCAACGACAGGGAGTCCGCCTCCGATGTACGCGATCGTCAAGACCGGCGGCAAGCAGTACAAGGTCGCCGAGGGCGACGTGATCGAGGTCGAGAAGCTCGCCGGTGCCCCCGGCGACGCGGTGAAGCTCACCGCGGTGCTCCTCGTCGACGGTGACGACCTGGTGACCGACGCGACGAAGCTTGCCGATGTCGCGGTGTCCGGCGAGATCGCCGCGCACACCAAGGGCCCGAAGATCAAGATCCACAAGTTCAAGAACAAGACCGGCTACCACAAGCGCCAGGGTCACCGTCAGCCGCTGACCCAGGTCAAGGTGACCGGCATCTCCAGCGGGAAGTAGGTCGTCCTCAGATGGCTCACAAAAAGGGTGCGTCCAGCTCGCGCAACGGCCGTGATTCCGCGGCCCAGCGGCTCGGCGTGAAGCGCTTCGGTGGTCAGGTCGTCAGCGCGGGTGAGATCCTCATCCGGCAGCGTGGCACCAAGTTCCACCCCGGTGACCTGGTCGGCCGTGGTGGCGACGACACGCTCTTCGCGCTGGCCGCCGGCTCGGTCCAGTTCGGCACCAGGCGCGGTCGCAAGACCGTCAGCATCGTGCCGCAGCAGTAGCTCGAAGGCGTCGCGGGCCGCGGACCGGTAGGTCCCGGCCCGCTTTGCCTTTTTCTCGTACGCGCGGGGCGCATCCCGCCGGAAGGATTGACGACGTGACGATGTTCGTGGACCGGGTCGTCCTGCACCTGCAGGCCGGCGACGGCGGGCACGGCTGTGTCTCGATCCACCGGGAGAAGTTCAAGCCTTTCGGCGGCCCGGACGGCGGCAACGGCGGGCACGGCGCCAGCGTGACCATGGTCGTCGACCCGCAGGTGCACACCCTGCTCGACTTCCACTTCCACCCGCACGTCAAGGCCGAGAACGGCAAGGGCGGCGCGGGCTCGAACCGGGACGGCGCGAACGGGCGTCAGCTGGTGCTCAAGGTGCCCAACGGCACCGTCGTGCAGACCCCGGACGGCAAGGTGCTGGCCGACCTGGTCGGCGCCGGCACCACCTTCGAGGTGGCCCGGGGCGGCCGGGGTGGCCGGGGCAACGCCTCGCTGGCCAACGCCCGGCGCAAGGCCCCCGGCTTCGCCGAGCTGGGCGAGCCCGGCGACCAGCTCGACGTGGTGCTGGAGCTCAAGAGCGTCGCCGACGTGGGCCTGGTCGGCTTCCCGTCGGCAGGCAAGTCGTCGCTGATCTCGGTCATCTCGGCGGCCAGGCCGAAGATCGCCGACTACCCGTTCACCACGCTGGTGCCCAACCTGGGCGTGGTCCGGGTCGACAACCACACCTTCACCGTCGCCGACGTGCCCGGCCTGATCCCCGGGGCGGCCACCGGCAAGGGCCTCGGGCTGGAGTTCCTCCGGCACGTCGAGCGCTGCGCGGTGCTGGTGCACGTGATCGACACCGCCACCCTGGAGCCCGGCCGGGACCCGCTGGCCGACATCGACTCCATCGAGGCCGAGCTCGCCGAGTACGGCGGGCTCGCCGACCGGCCCCGCCTGGTCGCCCTCAACAAGGTCGACGTGCCGGACGGCCGGGACCTCGCCGAGATCGTCCGCCCCGACCTGGAGGCCCGCGGCCTGCGGGTCTTTGAGGTTTCCGCGGCCACCCGCGAGGGCCTCAAGGAGCTGATGTTCGCCATGGCGGAGCTGGTCGAGCAGGGCCGCGCCGCCGCGCCGCCGGCCGAGCCGACCCGGATCGTCATCCGCCCGAAGGCGGTCGACGACACCGGCTTCACCATCGAGGCGGAGCCGGACGGCTCGTTCACCGTCCGGGGCGTCCGGCCGGAGCGCTGGGTGCGGCAGACGAACTTCGACAACGACGAGGCCGTGGGGTACCTGGCCGACCGGCTGGCCCGCCTCGGCGTCGAGGACAAGCTGGCCCGGGCCGGGGCGAACCCCGGCGACCTGGTGCGGATCGGCGAGCGCGAGTTCGACTGGCAGCCCACCCTCTACGCGGGGGTCGACTTCGTCCCGGGCAACCGGGGAACCGACGTGCGGCTGGAGGAGAAGTCGTCCCGGGCCTCGGCCGCCGACCGGCTCGCCGCGCGCAAGGCCCGCCGGCAGCGACCGGCCGACGAGTTGGCCACCGGCGCGGCGGACGACGAGTCCGACGCCGACCTCGACGAATAGCCCCGGCGGTCCGGGCAGGCGGCCTGACGACGAACCGCTCGCTGGGCTCCGCCGCCGGGTCGCCCGCCGGAAACCTGGAGGAAATCCGGCCGGCCTACGGTCTCGGGATGCTGATCGAATCGCGGCCCACCACCGACCCGGAGATCGCCGCTCTGGTCACGGCCCAGCAGCGGGAACTGCGGGAGGCCGACGGCGGCCTGGACGGGCAGGTGACCGTCACCCACGACGACATCCGCTACCTCGCGGTCGTGGCCGCCGGCCGGGCCGTCGCCTGCGGCGGCATCCAGGAGCTCGACCCGCGCACCGGGGAGCTGAAGCGGATGTACGTCCGACCCGCGTACCGGGGGCGGGGGATCGCCCGGCAGTTGCTGGCCGCCCTGGAGGAGCTGGCCTTCCAACAGGGGTACGCCGAGATCCGGCTGGAGACCGGCAGCTACCTGCCGGCCGCCATCGGCCTCTACACCTCCGGCGGGTACGCCCCGATCCCGGTGTACGGCGAGTACGTCGCCAACCCGTACAGCCGTTGCTTCGCCAAGCGCCTTCCGGTCGCGGCCTGAGGCCCGTACCCGCGGTGGCGTCGGACCGCCCGGGGGCGGTCAGGGACGGTCGATCGGGTTGTCCAGCCGGCCGCCCGTGCCGGCCCGCTCGGACAGCAGCAGGCCCAGGACGAGCATGCCGAAGCCGAGCGCCAGGTGCAGCCAGTTGTCCGCGCCGTTGAGCGGGACGAAGTTGGCCGCGCTGTGCTCGGCGGAGAACTCGATGGCGAACCCGTAGAGCCAGAGCCCGAGGTAGATCGCCCCGCCGCCGGCCAGGAAGAGCCGCGCGCCGCCGACGCTGCGGGCCAGGACCAGCCCCGCCAGCCCGAAGATCAGGTGCAGGGCGTTGTGCAGGATCGACACCTGGAACAGGTCGAACAGCTTCGCGCCGGAGGTGTGCCCGGCGAAGGTCAGATCGTCGTACCCGGTGGTGACGCGGGGGACGAAGCCGAGCACGCCGAGCAGGATGAACAGCGCGGCCACCGCGGCGGCGGCCTGCCGCACCCGGGGCTTGGGGGTCCCGTGCGCCATCGCTGTCACCTCCGTGGATCGGCAGCTCCCGACGATCCTCCATTCTGTGTGCGCACTCACACACTCCGCAGAGAAATCAGGAATCAGGCATGGAGGGCCGGACCGGGGGTAGGTCAAAAAGACGCCGGCGGTATCAACCTCTACGGTCAGGCACGCGACCAGCTTGTCGGCCAGACCGGGTAAGCAGCAGCGCCGGGCCGCCGGCGGGCTGCGCTCGCTGGCCGACGAGATGCGCTCGATGGCACAGCAGGGCGGTCAGGCCGGCCCGGTGACCGAGCTGGCCCACCAGGCCGCCGACCGGGTCAACGGCCGCGAGCTGTCGGGTACGGGTGCGGGTGCGTGGGCCCCGCTACGCCTCGGGCGTCGACCGGGCGTTCCGCCTCGCCCGCAGGGCGCCGGGGGAGTTGGCGGCGCGGGTGATGCGGGCACCGGCGTAGGGCACGCCGCCCAGCCCCCGGTGGGCGACGGCGAGCCACGAGCAGACGCCGCGCTCAACCAGCCACAGCGGGGCGGCCAGCGCCGCCGTGTGGGGGAAGACCCTCGCCCCGCCGGCCCGGCGGCGACCCACCTCGGCGAGCGCCACCACGGCCACCGCCGCGCCGAGCAGCAGGCCGGGCCGGCGGGCCGCCAGTGCGGCCAGCACGGCGGGCAGCACCGCCAGCGAGGTCGCCAGCCGCGCCGGCTGGGCCAGGTCGTCGTACGCCTGGCGGACCCGCTGCCCGCGGAAGTGCGCGCCGTTCGGCGGGAGTCGGCGGACGTACAGCCCGGGCGGGGCCGCCTCGGTGCCCCCGTACGCCCGCACGGTGCGGACCAGCTCCAGGTTCTCGAAGAGCACGTCCGGGTCGTACCCGCCCATCGCGACGAAGGTGCTCCGGCGCACGGCCAGGGTGCCCGGCCAGTCCGCGCCGAGGGCGCGGTTGAGCAGGATCCGGCCGGTGTCCCACCAGGCGTGCCAGGGCACCGGGTCGAAGTGGTTCTGCGGGCGGACCAGGTCGACGCCGTCGAGCAGCCGGTGCGCGGCGCGCAGCCCCGCCTCGTCGTAGCGGACGTCGTCGTCGGCGATGACCACATGCTCGTGCCGGGCCGCCGCCACCCCGGTCAGCACCCCGACGACCTTGCCGTTGCCGCCGCGCACCGCCGGGTCGGGGGCGAGGTGGCGTACCAGGCCCCGCCACGCGGCGGCGTGCCGGGCGAAGACGTCGGGGGCGGAGCCGTCGACCACGGTCACGTCGACGAGGCGGCCCAGTCCGCGCAGGTAGCCGGTCAGCTCGGCCAGCCCGGCGTCGCCGGACCAGCGCAGCGGCAGGACGTACTCGACGGGGAGCCGGCGGCGGACCGGGGCGGCGTCCGCGAGGCCCCCCGGCCGGCCCACCGCCCGTGCCGCGTCCGCCCCGTCGGGGACGGCGGCCCGCCGGCCGGCCGCGCTGACGTCGAAGGGCACCGGTGCCTCCCGTGGTGTCGATCGGCCGGGGCCGCAGTGGATGCCCGCATCTCGGCTGGCCAAACGCCCGGCGCTCGGCCGGAACATGTCGCTGTGGCGGCCGGACCTTCAGCATCCCGCACGTCGCCGGCCCGGGGAGGGGCCAGCGGATCCGCGCCCGGCTGGCCCCTCCCCGGGCGGCGGAAACCTGGTTCGCTGGATCGCACGGGCCGACGGGCGGCCCGCGGTCGGCGAGGACGGGGAGGACCGCATGCGGGAGAACGGGTCGCGGCGCTGGCGGGAGCGGCGGGCGGTCGACGGGTTGGGGGTCGGCCCGGCGGGCGGCGGGATCGGCGTACCGGACCGCCCGCTGCTCGCCCCGCCCCGGCGGCAGGCGCCGCCGCGCCACTTCACGGTGCACCTCGGGTTCGCGGCCGACGGCGCCGACCGGGCCCGCGAGCTGGCCGTCGCGTACGCGGAGGGGCTGAGCGTGCTCCGCCCCGAGCTGGCCCTCGGGGCCGCCGCGTTGTCCCCGGCCGACGCCTGGCACCGGGCCGAGCGGCTGTTCTGCGGGGCGGTCGGCCCGGACCGCGAGCGGTGTGCCGACGTGGCCGGCCATCCCGGCTTCCACCACGCGCCGGGCCCGGGCGGCCTGGGCTGGGGGGATGGCGACTGAGCGGGGCCAGGCGAGGTGCGGCTACTGCGTCGAGGCGGTCGGCAACCTGCCCGGGCTGACCGTCGCCTGCCCCGTCGGCGGCGGTGTGGCGACCCGATCGGGGTGCGCCACCCCGCCGCCGACGGGAGGTCGACGTCGCGGGTGACCAGCCGTCACATCGACTGGCCTGTCCCGACCGGCCGTCGCGCCGACCGGCCTGTCTCGACTGGCCTGTCTCGATCGGCTCAGTCCAGGTCGAACTCGCCGTCCTGGGCGCCGGCGACGAAGGCGTCCCACTCGGCCTGGGTGAAGACGAGCACGGGGCCGTCCGGCTCGGCGGAGTTGCGCATGCCGATCAGATCATCGACGAAGGCCACCTCGACCGCGCTGTCCGAGGTGTCGCCCTCGGCCCGTTGCCAGACCGCCCGGGACAGGTCGAAGTCGCCCTTGGGGTGCTGACCCATTGTTGATTCCTCCATTGCAGAGCGTATCGGGAAGCAAGTGTGGTTCCCCATCGGGCAGGATAAGCGGATGCCGAGCCTGAGCCATGTAGAGGCGACCGCGCGTGGCGCGTTGATTACCGTCGAGTCCTACCAGGTGGACCTCGACGTGACGGGAAGCGACGAGCGGTTCCGCTCGCACACCACGATCAGCTTCCGGGCGACCCCCGGGGCGGAGACGTTCGTCGAGGTCAGCCCCGCGAGACTGCGGGCCGTACGCCTGAACGGCCGGGACCTCGATCCCGGGACCCTCGTGGACAACCGGCTTGCGCTGGCCGGGCTGGCCGAGGCCAACACGCTTGTCGTCGAGGCCGAGATGGCGTACTCGAACACCGGCGAGGGGCTGCACCGGTTCGTCGACCCCGCCGACGGCGAGACGTACCTGTACGCCACGTCCTTCCTGGACAACGCCCAGCGCGTCTTCGCCGCCTTCGACCAGCCGGACCTGAAGGCCCCGGTCACCCTCGCCGTCACCGCCCCTGCGGAGTGGGCGGTCGCGGCCAACGGCGAGCTGGCCGCCAACCCCCGGCCGGGGCGTTGGGAGTTCGCCCCGACGGCCCCGCTGGCGCCGTACCTGGTCACGCTGATCGCCGGGCCGTGGCACGTGCGCCGGGCCGAGCACGACGGCGTCCCGCTGGGCCTCTGGTGCCGGCGGTCGCTGGCGGAGCACCTGGACGCCGACGCCGAGGAGATCCTCACCGTCACCCGGCAGTGCCTGGACCGGTTCCACGAGCTGTTCGCCGAGCGCTACCCGTTCGGCAAGTACGACCAGGCGTTCGTGCCGGAGTTCAACGCCGGCGCGATGGAGAACCCCGGCCTGGTGACCTTCCGCGACGACCTCGTCTTCCGCTCGGCGGTCACCGACACCCAGCGCGAGCAGCGGGCCACCACGATCGCCCACGAGATGGCGCACATGTGGTTCGGCGACCTGGTCACCATGCGCTGGTGGGACGACCTGTGGCTGAACGAGTCGTTCGCCGAGTACCTGGGTACCCGGGTCACCGCCGAGGCGTCCCGGTTCGGCCGGGCGTGGACCACCTTCGCGCTGCGCCGCAAGGGCTGGGGGTACGCGGCCGACCAGCGTCCGTCCACCCATCCCGTCGCGCCCGAGGAGGTCGCCGACTCGGCCCTGGCGTTGCTCAACTTCGACGGCATCTCGTACGCCAAGGGCGCCAGCGTGCTGCGTCAGCTCGTGGCGTGGGTGGGCGACGAGGCTTTCCTGGCCGGGCTGAACGCGCACTTCGCGGCGCACCGGTTCGGCAACGCCACCCTCGCCGACCTGCTCGGCGCCCTCTCCGCAGCCAGCGGCCGGGACCTGTCCGGCTGGGCCGGGCGCTGGCTGCGTCGGGCCCAGGTGAACACCCTGCGCGCCGAGGTCGCCGTCGACGCCGACGGCCGGTACGCGCAGGCGGCGATCGTGCAGACCGCCCCGGCCACCCACCCGGTGCTGCGCCCGCACCGGATCGGCGTCGACCGGTACGACGCCGACGGCACCGTCACCCGGGTCGAGGTCGACCTCGATCCGGACGCCGACGGGGGCCGGACGGTCCTCGCCGGGCTGGTCGGCCAGCCGGCCGCCCGGCTGCTGCTGCCCAACGCCGGGGACCTCACCTTCGCCAAGATCCGTCTCGACCCCGCCTCGGCGGACGCCGTACCGCTGGTGCTGCCGACCGTGACCGACCCGTTGGCCCGGGCCCTGCTCTGGGGCGAGGCGCTGGACGCCGCCACCGACGGCGAGCGGCCGGTCGCCGGGCTGGTGGGGCTGGTCGACGCCGCGCTGCCGGGCGAGACCGAGGTGGTCATCGTCGAGGACGTGCTGCGGTCGGTCCGGCCGCTGGTCGACCGCTACCTCGACCCGCTGGCCCGGGAGGCGGCGCTGCTCCGGCTCGCCGGGGCCGGCGAGCGGATGCTCGCCACCGCCGGGGCGGGCGGGTCCCGGCAGTTGGCCGCCGCGCGGGCCCTGATCGACGCGACCACCGACGTCGACCTGCTGACCGGCTGGCTGGCCGGCCGGGGCGTGCCCGACGGGCTGGCCGTGGACACGGAGCTGCGCTGGTCGCTGCTCGGCCGGCTGGTGGTGCTCGGTGCGGCCGGGGAGGCCGAGATCGCCGCCGAGGCGGCGGCCGACCTGAGCGCCGCCGGCGCCGAGCGGGCCGCCCGGTGCCGGGCCGCGCTGCCCGACCCGGCTGCCAAGGCGGCGGCGTGGGAGATCGTGGTGCGCAACACCGAGCTGTCCGGTCGGCTGGTCGGGGCCGTCGCGGAGGGCTTCTGGCAGCCCGACCAGGCCGAGCTGACCGGCCCGTACGTGGCGCGGTACTTCGCCGAGATGCCGGTGGCGTGGCCCCGGCGTACCGCCTGGGTCGCCGAGTCCGTCGCGCACCTGGCCTTCCCCCGGTACGCCGTGGCGCAGCCCACCCGGGACCTGGCGGCGGCGTTGCTGGCCCGCGACGACCTTCCCGCCGGCCTGCGTCGGGTGGTCACCGACCTGGACGACGACCTGCGCCGGGCACTGGTCGCCCGCACGGCCGTGGCCGCCGCCGCTGCCTGAGCGGGGCCGGGCCCGCCCGCCCGACCCGGGGCCGCCCGCCCGGTCCGCCCCGGGTCGGGACCCGCCCTGGTCGGCGGGCGCGGCGCTGTCGCGGGGCCCGGTTCGGGCCGGTCGGGGCCGGCATACGATCTCCGGATGGAGGAAGACACCCGCCGGGTCGGGATCATGGGCGGCACCTTCGACCCGATCCACCACGGCCACCTGGTCGCCGCCAGCGAGGTGGCGGACCGGTTCGGGCTGGACGAGGTCGTCTTCGTGCCGACCGGGCAGCCGTGGCAGAAGGCGGACCAGCCGGTCACCCCGGCCGAGGACCGCTACCTGATGACGGTGATCGCCACCGCCTCCAACCCCCGGTTCCAGGTCAGCCGGGTGGACATCGACCGGGGCGGGCCGACGTACACCGTCGACACGCTGCGCGACCTGCACGCCCAGTACGGCCCGAAGGTGCAGCTCTACTTCATCACCGGGGCGGACGCGCTGGAGCGCATCCTGTCCTGGAAAGACCTGGACGAGATCTTCGAGCTGGCCCACTTCATCGGGGTCACCCGCCCCGGGTTCGAGCTGTCCGCCAAGCACCTCCCCGCCGATACCCTCAGCCTGGTGCAGGTGCCCGCGATGGCGATCTCGTCGACCGACTGTCGGGACCGGGTGGCCCGGGGGGAGCCGGTGTGGTACCTCGTGCCCGACGGTGTGGTGCAGTACATCGCGAAACGGCGACTCTATCTCGGCTGATCGCGCCGGATACATGCCATCTTGTCCGGGAAATCGGCCAGAACTGCCAAGTCGTCGCGCCGGCGGGTGTGAGACGCTTGGAGAGTCGCACGGTTGATCGAAGGAGAACGGTGACAGTTTCCGAACGCGCTCACGAGCTGGCGATGGCCGCCGCCCAGGCCGCGGCCGACAAGAAGGCGCAGGACATCGTCATCATCGACGTGGGTGACCAGCTCGCCATCACCGACGCGTTCCTGCTCGCCGCCGCCCCCAACGAGCGTCAGGTGCTGGCCATCGTCGACGCCATCGAGGAGCGGTTGCTCGAGCTGCCGGAGAAGGCCAAGCCGGTCCGGCGCGAGGGCGAGCGGGGCGGCCGGTGGGTGCTGCTCGACTACATCGATGTCGTGGTGCACGTCCAGCACACCGAGGAACGCGAGTTCTACGCCCTCGACCGGCTGTGGAAGGACTGCCCGCAGATCCCGTTCGTCGACCGGGACCTGGTCGAGGCCGAGGCCTCCGCCGGCCCCGCCGCCGGCGAATGACCCGACTGATCGTCTGGCGGCACGGCAACACCGACTGGAACGCCGCCGACCGGGTGCAGGGCCAGACCGACGTACCGCTCAACGACCTCGGCCGGGAGCAGGCCGTAGCCGCCGCGCCGCTGCTCGCCGCGCTGCGCCCCGACGCGATCGTGGCCAGCGACCTGAGCCGCGCCGCGGACACCGCCGCCGCCCTGGCCGCGCTCACCGGGCTGCCGGTGCGCGCCGACGCCCGGCTGCGCGAGCGGCACTTCGGGCGGTGGCAGGGGCTCGCGCGCACCGAGGCGGCCGAGCGGTACCCGGACGAGTACGCCCGGTGGCGGGCCGGCGACCCGGACCCGGGCGCGGACATCGAGAGCCTCGACGACCTCGGCAAGCGGGTCGGCACCGCCCTCCAGGACGCGGCCGACGCGGTGCCCGGTGGCACGGTCGTCGTCGCCACCCACGGCGGCGGGGCCCGGCAGGGCTGCGGGCACCTGCTCGGCTGGGACCACGGGGTGCTGCGGTCGATCGGCCCGTTGCAGAACTGCCACTGGACCGAGCTGCGGCACAACGACGCCCGGGGCTGGCACCTGCGGGCGCACAATGTCGGCCTGATCACCCGGGCGGCCCCGGCCGAGGTGGTCTGACCACGGGCTCCCGGGCGGGCGGGGCCGACATCGGCTACCGTGCCGGCATGCCCGTCGCGGTCGTCACCGACTCCACCGCCTACCTCCCGCCCGAGCTGGCGCGGGCACACCGGCTCACCGTCGTCCCACTGACCGTGGTGCTCAACGGGGCCGAGGGGCTGGAGGGCGTCGAGACCTTCCCCGAGGACGCCACCCGGGCGCTGGGCGGTCGCCGGGTCTCGGTCAGCACCTCCCGGCCGTCGCCGGAGCAGTTCGCCGGGACGTACCGGAAGCTGCTCGACGCGGGCGCGGACGCGGTGGTGTCGGTGCACCTGTCGGCCGAGCTGTCCGGGACCGTGGAGGCGGCCCGGCTGGCCGCCGCCGAGGTCGGCGACCGGGTCGCGGTCGTCGACAGCCGCTCCACCGGCATGGGCCTCGGCTTCCCGGCGCTCGCCGCCGCCGAGGCCGCCGCCGGGGGCGCCGACCTGGCCGGGGTACGCCGGGCGACGGTCGACGCCATCGACCGCACCACCATCTTCTTCTACGTCGACACCCTGGAGTTCCTGCGCCGGGGCGGCCGGATCAACGCCGCCGAGGCGCTGTTCGGCACCGCCCTGTCGGTGAAGCCGATCATGCACATGCCGGACGGGGCGATCGTGCTGAGGGACAAGGTGCGCACCGCGAGCCGGGGGGTGGCCCGCCTGGTCGACCTGGCGGTCGAGGCGGCCGGCGACGCCGACGTGGACCTCGCCGTGCACCACCTCGCCGCCCCGCAGCGCGCCGAGCAGCTCCTCGCCGCGCTCACCGACCGGCTCGGCGACCGGCTGCGCTCCTCGTACGTCACGGAGGCCGGCGCCGTGGTCGCCGCCCACGCCGGCCCCGGGCTGGCCTGCGTGGTCGTGCACCGCCGCCCCGGCCCGGCCGGCCAACGGGCGGAGGTGGCCGGCGGGATCCGTCCCGGCGAGCCGACGGCGGACTGAGATTGACCGGGACGCATCCCGCCGGGGACCGGGTGCGCACCGGAGGCCCACCGAGCCGTCGCCCTTAGCACACCGGGTGCATGATCAGGCGGTCGTCCACAGGGGAACCCGTCGTCCACAGGTGACGGCGCGTGGCCCGTCCGTGCTCCTAGCCTCGCGCCGTGTCAGACGACGAGGAGACGGTCGTACGGCGGCGGCTGCGGTGGCTGGCCGCCCCTCCGGTGCCGGCCGGCGACCCGACGCCGGCCGGGGGCGGGGCCGCGCCGCCGACGGCGCGCCGAGCTTCCCCGCCGGGACCGGCCGGGTCCGGCGAGCCGGCGGCCCTGGACAGCCTGTCGGCGGGCCCGGTCGCGCCCGGCCCCGCCGAGCCGGCGGGCGAAGGTGGCCTGTCGGCGCGCCCGGCCGGGGGCCGGGACCCGGTGGTGCCGCCCGAGGTCCGGTGGGCGACGCACGGTGGACGGGTGGTCGAGCGGCCGATCCCGCCGGAGGACCGGTGGGCTCCGGCCGGCGGTCCGGCCGACGAGCGGCCGGTGCCCTGGCCGGGCCGGACGGGCCCAGGGCCGCGCCGCCGGGACGCCCCCGGCTCCGTCCGCCCCGAGCCCGACGACGAGCCCGACGACGAGCCCGACGACGAGCCGGCGTCCGGGCCCCGGCCGTCCCGGTTGCCGGGTCCCGGGGCGTTCGACCCCGGGCGGCGCGGCGTGCGGGCGCTGGCGGTGGTCGCCGTGCTGGTGGTGCTCGGCGCGGGCTGGTGGGCGTGGCGCTCCCGCCCGCAGGCCGAGCCCGTCGGGGCCGCCGCGTCCGTCGCCGAGGCGACGTCGGAGGGGACGCCGCCGGCCGTCGCCGGGTCGACGCCGGGCGGCGAGCTGGTGGTGGCGGTCGCCGGGAAGGTGCTCCGCCCGGGGCTCGTCCGGCTGCCGGCGGGCGCCCGGGTCGCCGACGCGGTGCGGGCGGCCGGCGGGGCGTTGCCCGGCGTGGACGTGTCGCTGCTGAACCCGGCCCGTAAGGTCACCGACGGGGAGTTGATCCTGGTTGGCGTGCCCGCCCCGGCGGGTCAGCCCACCGCCGCGCCCGCCGGGGCCGGCCCGCCCGCCGGCGCGGGACCGGCGGGCGCCGGAGGCCTGGTCAACCTGAACACGGCCACCCTGGCGCAGCTCGACGCGCTGCCCGGGGTGGGCCCGGTGCTCGCCCAGCGCATCCTGACCCACCGCGACCAGCACGGCGGGTTCCGCTCGGTGGGCGACCTGCGTCAGGTGGAGGGCATCGGCGACGCCCGGTACGAGCAGCTCAAGGAACTGGTGACCGTGTGAGCGGCCCGCCGGGGCCGGACGCCGGTCCCACCGTCGACGGCGGGAGCCTCCCCGACCTGCGGCTGGCCGGGCTGGCGGTGGCCGCCTGGCTGGCCGCGCTGGCCGGGCTGCACCTGGGCCCCCGTCCGGCGGCGCTGCTCGCGGCCGGTGCCGCCGGGCTGGCCACGCTCACCGCGGGCCACCTGCTCGGCGTGCTGGGCCGTCCGGCGGCTCCCGTGCGCCGCTACGGATGGATCGCGGTGGCCGTGCTGCTCGGCGTGGTGTGCGGCGCGGCGTCGACCGCGGCCCGGCTGGTCGTCCGGGACGCCCCTGCCGTCCGGGCTCTCGTCGACGACCGGGCCACGGTCGACGTCGAGCTGGTCGTCCGGGACGATCCGCGCCCGGTCCGGGGCGTCCCCGGCCGGCCCGCCACGCTGCTGGTCCGGGCCGACCTGGTGGCCCTGACCGGCCCGGACGGGGTCCGGGTCGCCGCCCCGGTCCGGGTGCTGGTGCTCGCCGCCGATCCGGCCTGGCGCGGCCTGCTGCCCGGGCAGCGGCTCACGGCCGAGGGGCGGTTGGGCGCGCCGCGCGGCGGTAACCTGACCGCCGCCGTGCTCACCGTGCGGGGTCCGCCGGCCCGGCACGGCCCGCCGCCGTGGTCCCAGCGCGCCGCCGGGGTGCTGCGCGCCGGCCTGCAGCGGGCCTGCGCGCCGCTGCCCGACGAACGGGGCGGGCTGCTGCCCGGCCTGGTGGTCGGCGACACCAGCCGGCTGCCGTCCGCGGTCGAGGAGGACTTCCGGGACACCGGCATGACGCACCTCAACGCGGTGTCCGGCTCCAACGTCGCGATCGTCGTGGGCGCGGTGCTGCTGCTGGCCCGCTGGTCCCGGGCCGGCCCCCGGGTGGCCGCCGGGTTGTGCGGGCTGGCCCTGGTCGGCTTCGTCATCCTGGTCCGTCCCTCGCCCAGCGTGGTGCGTGCCGCCACCATGGGCGCGATCGGCCTCGCGGCGTTGGCCGCTGGCCGGCCCCGGGCGGCCCTGCCGGCGCTCGCCGCGGGGGTGGCCGGGCTGGTGCTGCTCGACCCGGAGCTGGCCGGCGATCCCGGGTTCGCGCTGTCCGTGCTGGCCACCGGCGGCCTGCTGCTGCTCGCCCCCGGGTGGCGGGACGGCCTGCGGCGGCGGGGCGTGCCGTCGGGGCTCGCCGAGGCGCTGGCCGTGCCGGCCGCCGCCCAGGTCGCCTGCGGCCCGGTGGTGGCCGGGATCTCCGGCACGGTGAGCCTGGTCGCCGTGCCCGCGAACCTGCTGGCGGTGCCGGCGATCGCGCCCGCCACGGTGCTCGGCGTGGCGGCGGCGGTGCTCTCGCCGGTCTGGCCGGCGGGCGCGGAGTTCGCGGCCTGGCTGGCGAGCTGGCCCGCGTGGTGGCTGGTCACGGTGGCCCGGCACGGGGCGCGGCTGCCGGCGGGCGCGCTGCCCTGGCCGGGCGGGGTGCCGGGCGCGCTGCTGCTGGCCGGGCTGACCGTGGCGCTGCTGGTCGCCACCCGCCGGCCGCTGGTACGCCGGCTGGTGGCGGTGGTCGCGGTCGCCGTGATCGCCGGCACCCTGCCCGTACGCCTGGTGGCCGCCGGCTGGCCACCGGCCGGCTGGGTGGCGGTGGCGTGCGCGGTGGGCCAGGGCGACGCGCTGGTGCTGCCGGCGGGCACCGGCCGGGCGGTGGTGGTCGACGCCGGGCCGGATCCGGCGGCCGTGGACGGCTGCCTGCGCCGGCTGGGCGTGCGGGCGGTCCCGCTGCTGCTGTTCAGCCACTTCCACGTCGACCACACCGGCGGGGTGGCGGGGATCTTCCGGGGCCGGCGGGTGGCGGCGGTGCGCACGCCACAGTGGCCCGAGCCCGCCGCCGGGCGGGAGCTGGTGCGGGCGACCGCCGCAGCGGGCGGGGCGGGGACGGCCGCGGCCACGGCGGGGTGGACGTACCGGGTCGGCGGGCTGGAACTCGTCGTGCTCGGTCCGCCGTACCCGCTGCGGGGGACCCGGTCCGACCCGAACAACAACTCGCTCGTGCTGCGCGCCACGGTGGCCGGGGTGCGGATCCTGCTCGCCGGGGACGCCGAGACCGAGGAGCAGCGGGCGCTGCTCGACCGGGCGCCGCCCGGCGGCGTACGCGCCGACGTGCTGAAGGTCGCCCACCACGGGTCGGCGTACCAGGAGCCGGCGTTCCTGGACGCGGTCCGACCGAGGGTCGCGCTGGTCCCGGTGGGGGTCGGCAACTCGTACGGGCACCCGAACGGCGCCGTGCTCGCCCGGATCGCCCGGGGCGGGGCGCGGGTGCTGCGTACGGACACCGACGGCGACGTGGCGGTGGTGCTCGGGCGCGGCGGGTTGGCCGTGGTGAACCGGGGCGTCGACCCGGGGCGACGGCAGCCGTGAGGAGTGACGGTCATTGGCGGCATTAGCGGGGAGAGCGGTATAAATGTCTGGATTTGCGCTGAGTGCGGGCTCTGCCGTCGGCGGCCTCGACGAGCAGGCACGATCCCGGGGCCGGCGTGCGAATATGGGCGGCGTGACCGCCGCCGATCTCGCTCCCATTCTGCTCGTCCTCGGCGACGAGGAACTGCTCGCCACGCGCGCGGTGACCGAGGCCGTGGCCAGGGCCCGCGGCGTCGACCCCGACGTCGACGTCCGGGAGTACCAGACCGGGGCGCTGGCCGTCGGTGAGATCGCCGAGATGCTCAGCCCGTCGCTGTTCGGCGGCCGGCGGGTGCTGGTGCTGCGCTCCGGTCAGGACGCCCGCAAGGACCTGGTCGCCGCCCTGCTGGCGTACGCGAAGAACCCGGACCCGGACGTCCAGCTCGTCGTGCTGCACCTCGGGGGGGCCAAGGGCAAGGCGTTCGCGGACGGGCTGCGCGCGGCGGGCGCCACGGTGGTGCCGGCCGCGAAGCTCAAGGGGCACCGCGAGCGGGTGGCCTTCGTCCGCGACGAGATCCGCCGGGCCGGCGGCAAGTGCACCGAGGACGCGGCCGAGGCGCTCATCGCGGCGGTCGGCACCGACCTGCGCGAGCTGGCCGCCGCGTGCTCCCAGCTGATTGCCGACACCGACGGGCGGATCGGGGCCGACACCGTGGCCCGCTACTACCGGGGCCGTGTCGAGGTGAGCGGCTTCACCGTCGCCGACGCCACCCTCGTCGGCGACGTGCCGGCGGCGCTGGAGGCGCTGCGCTGGGCACTGCACGTCGGCGTCGACCCGGTCCCGATCGCGGACGCCCTCGCCGACGGCGTCCGCACCGTCGCCCGGGTCGCCGCGGCCGGGCGGGGCGACCCGTACCAGCTGGCGGGCACCCTCGGCATGCCGGCCTGGAAGGTCAAGAGCGCGCAGCAGCGGGCCCGGGGCTGGACGCCGGAGGGCCTGGTACAGGCGATGCGGGCCGCCGCCGAATGCAACGCGGCGGTCAAGGGCGGCTCGGACGACCGTGCGTACGCGCTGGAAAGGGCGGTGTTCTCGGTGGCGGCGGCCCGGCAGGGTGCCCGGTGAACCGGCCGGTCCGGGCGTCGTGGGCGACCGTCTCCTTCGCCGAGGAACGGTACCGCCCCTTCTACGCCCGGGCCCTCGGCCTGCGCTTCGTCAACCCAGGCGGGGTGCTCTGCTTCCTCTTCTTCGAGGGGACCGTCGCGCTGGCCGTCCTGCTCGCCCTGGCCGAGCTGGTGACCTGGTGGGCGGTGCTCGTCCTGCCCACCGCCGTGGCGGCGATGGTCAAGCTGAACGACATGGTGGCCGAGATGGTGGTCCGGACGGCCGCGCTCGTGCCGGAGCAGGAGCGGGACCGGTTCCGCCGGCAGATGGAGCCCGTGGTCGGCCGCGCCGTGGTACGCGGCGTCGGTGGCGGCCCGGGCGCGGTAGGCCACGCTGCCTGGGGTGCGGCCGGTCACCCGGGGACCGGTCACGCGGGCGGGGGAGCCGGTGGGTGGGGCGCGGTCGGTGTCGCCGGCTCACCCGGCGCCGGCCCGCGCGTCGCACCGGGGACGGCCTCGCGGGCCGTCCCGGGCGTCCTCGTCCACCCCGACCCGGCCGTACGTGCCGAACGGCCCCGCCCCGGCCTGCGCCGTCCGGAGCCCGGCCTCCCGGAGCACGCCCCCGGCCCCCGCCCCTGATCCGGGCGCGGATCGCCGTCACGGGAGGGCGGCCCGGCCCACTGCCGTCGCACGGCCCGTCCCCGCCGGCGCGGGCACGGACAGAGCGGTGCGGACAGAGCGGTGCGGACAGACAGAAAGCCGGAAGCCCCGGTTGACCCGGGGCTTCCGGTCAGGTCTGTGGTCGCCGGTCAGGCAGAGAACGAGGCGACGCGCTTGGCGATCGCCGACTTGCGGTTCGCTGCCTGGTTCGAGTGGATCACGCCCTTGCTGGCAGCCTTGTCCAGCTTGCGCGAGGCGTCGCGCATGAGGGCGGTGGCCTTCTCGGAGTCGCCGGCCTCCGCAGCCTCGTGGAACTTGCGGATGGCGGTCTTCAGCGACGACTTGACCGACTTGTTACGCAGCCGGCGCTTCTCGTTCTGCCGGTTGCGCTTGATCTGGGACTTGATGTTCGCCACGCGACAGCCTCGTCTTGATAGCTCGGGTTGGTCTGCTTCCGCGCGCGACGAACATGCGTCATCACTGCGCGAATAGCCAGGTTACCAGGTCCGCCCGGACGAGCCAAAACGGCTCACTTCCACGGCCCGGGGGCGGTCGGTTACCGGCCCGTCGGCGCCGCCGCCCAGCCCTGCCGGACGGCGAGCCAGCCCAGCGCCTGCCCGCCGCTCCACCGCTGGTGTGCCCGGATGTGCGGGGAAGCGCTCGTCGGCCCGGCCGCGGCCGAGGTGAGCAGGTACCCGGAGAGCGCGGCGAGGGTCACGTCCAGGGCGTCCGGGGGCGCGCCGGCCGCCGCCGGGTGCCCGGCGAAGAGCCCGTCGGCGTCCAGGCCGCTGGCGTGGGCGGTGATCAGCAGGCTGACCAGGTCGAACCAGGCCGGCCCCTGGCAGATCCAGTTCCAGTCGCAGAACCACGCCCGGCCGGCCGGGTCGATGAGCACGTTGTCCAGCCGCAGGTCGCCGTGGGCCAGCCCGCAGCGTTCGGCGTACCCGGGCAGGCGCGCCTCCAGCGCGACCAGCTCGGGCAGCCGGTCCCGCGCCGGGGGTGGCAGCTGCGGGGCCGGCTCCCGGCCGGCGGCCACCTCGCCCCACCAGAGGATGTCCTCCCGCGCCAGGTCGGCGAGCCGGGGCAGACCGAGCGCCACCAGCTCGGGAGGCGGGTCGGCCAGCGCGGCGGCCACCTCGGCGTACCCGGCCAGGGCCGCGTCGAGGTCCGTCGGGGTCCACGGCAGCGCGGGCGTGCGGCCGTCGATCGCGTCCAGGCCGAGCGCGTACCAGCCGGCCGCCGCCACCGCCCAGCGCGGGCGGGGGACCGGCAGCCCGGCGGGGAGCCGGTCCAGGACGGCTGCCTCCCGGGCGTACCAGTCGACGAGGTGGCGCTGCTCGGTCAGCGACGCCGCCTTGACGAAGGTCCGCCGCCCGTCGGCGGTCTCCAGCACGGCGGCGAAGCCCCGGGTGAATCCGGCACCGGCCACCCGGGCCGCCGCCACCGGGCCGCCCAGCCGGGCGGTCACCGCCGCCCGCAGGCCGGCCGGCAGCTCCGTCCAGCCGGGGCGCAGCGCGGTCGCGTCGTACGGCACCGGGGGAAGCGAGATCGGGACCACCCGACCATGCTGCCCCACCCGCGCCCGCCCCGCCGCCCGCCGGGCGCTGCGGTCCGTCGGCGGATGTCGTACCGCCGCGCGACGATGCCGCCGTGGACACCGAGGAGTTCTGGGCGCTCGTGGAGGCGTCCGACCGGGCCGTCGACGGCCCGGACGAGCGGCTGACCTGGCTTACGGACCGGCTCGCCGGCCTGCCCACGGCTGAGGTGGTCGACTTCCAGCTCCGGCTGGACGAGGCCCACGCCCGGGCCGACACCACGCGGCTCTGGGACGCCGCGCTGCGGATCTGCGGCGGGCTCTGCTCCGACGACGGGTTCCACTACTTCCATGCCTGGCTGGTCGGGCTGGGGCGGTCGGTCTTCGAGCGCGCGGTGGCCGACCCGGACACGCTCGCCGACGTTCCCCGGGTGCGCCGGCTGGCCGGCCGCCCCACCAGCGAGTGGTCCGACGAGGAGTGGCCGGACTGGGAGTCCCTCGACTATGTGGCGGACGAGGCGTACGAGCGGATCACCGGCGTCGCCGAGGGCCTGGAGGACGCGGTGCTCGCGCGCGGCGAGCCGGGCGACGACTCGTCCGACCCCGGCGACGAGCCGGAGGAGCCGGTGGAGTCGGACGATCCGGCCGAGTTCGCCCGCCGGTACCCACGCCTGGCGGCGATGTTCCCACCTGTGCCCGGCCGCCCGTGACCTCGCCCCGTGGGCGGCGCGGGGCAGCCGCGCGCCCGCGGTGGCGGCGGCCGGCGGGCTGCTCTGTCAGACTGCCAGGCCATGAGGACCGACGACTTCTGGCAGTTGATCGACCGGGCCCGGGCCGGTGGGGGCGGGGCGGCCGGCCCGGTCGCCGCCCGGGCCGGCGCGCTGCTGGCCGAGCGCGACGCCGCCGACATCGTCGGGTACGCGCGGCACCAGCGCCGGGTGATGGCGGCGTCCTACCGGGCCGACCTCTGGGGCGCGGCGTACCTGATCAACGGGGGCGCGTCCGACGACGGGTTCGAGTACTTCCGGGGCTGGCTGATCGCCCAGGGACGGGAGGTGTTCGCCCGCGCGGTGGCCGACCCGGACTCGCTGGCGGAGCTGCCGCAGATCCGTCAGGCGGCGCTCACGGGCGAGGAGTTCGAGGCCGAGCAGATGCTCACGGTCGCCGAGGAGGCGTACCGGAAGGCGACCGCCAGCGAGCTGCCGGCGGTGCCGGAGACGCCCTATCCGGAGCTGGGCGAGTTCTGGGACTTCGACGACGAGGAGGAGGCCCGCCGCCGGCTGCCGAAGCTCGCCGCGCTCTTCGTCGAGCCGCCCGAGGAGTGAGCCGCCGCCCGCGCGAGGTGCGCCGCCCGCCCGCCCCCGAGTGAGCCGACGCGACCCCGTGAGGGGTGGGCCGCGGCCGGGGCGGCGGGTGCCGGCCGGGCGGCGGGAGGAGTGATCCGATCGCGCCCGGGGCGACGTGGGAGCATAGAGGGGGCCGGCGTCGCGTCGGCCCGCTCACGTCAGCCGACCAGAACGGACCGCTGTGCCACCGACGCTCGATTCCGGCGCGAACGCTCCCGGTGCCACCGACCCGGCGCGCATCCGGAACTTCTGCATCATCGCCCACATCGACCACGGGAAGTCGACCCTGGCCGACCGGATGCTGCAGCTCACCGGCGTGGTCGACCCCCGGCAGATGCGCGCGCAGTACCTCGACCGGATGGACATCGAGCGCGAGCGCGGCATCACCATCAAGAGTCAGGCCGTCCGGATGCCGTGGACGATCCGCGAGGGCGACCGGGCCGGCGAACCGGCCGTGCTCAACATGATCGACACCCCTGGCCACGTCGACTTCACCTACGAGGTGTCCCGGTCGCTCGCCGCCTGCGAGGGGGCGGTCCTGCTGGTCGACGCCGCCCAGGGCATCGAGGCGCAGACCCTGGCGAACCTCTACCTGGCGCTCGAGAACGACATGCGGATCATCCCGGTGCTCAACAAGATCGACCTGCCGGCCGCCCAGCCCGAGAAGTACGCCGAGGAACTGGCCCACCTGATCGGCGGCGATCCGGCGGACTGCATCAGGGTCTCCGGCAAGACCGGCGTCGGCGTGCCGCACCTGCTCGACGAGATCGTCCGGCAGCTCGCCCCGCCGGTCGGCGACGCCGACGTCTCCGCCCGCGCGATGATCTTCGACTCGGTGTACGACGTCTACCGGGGTGTGGTCACCTACGTCCGGGTGATCGACGGCCGGATCGGTGCCCGGGACCGGATCAAGATGATGTCCACCGGCGCCGTCCACGAGTTGCTGGAGATCGGCGTCATCTCGCCGGAGATGGTGAAGGCCGACGCGCTCGGCGTCGGCGAGGTGGGTTACCTGATCACCGGCGTGAAGGACGTCCGCCAGTCCCGGGTCGGCGACACGATCACCATCAACGCCAAGCCGGCGACGCAGGCGCTCGGCGGCTACAAGGACCCGAAGCCGATGGTCTACTCCGGCCTCTACCCGATCGACGGGTCCGACTACCCCAACCTGCGCGAGGCGCTGGACAAGCTCAAGCTCAACGACGCCGCGCTCGACTACGAGCCGGAGACCTCCGGCGCGCTCGGGTTCGGCTTCCGGTGCGGCTTCCTCGGCCTGCTGCACCTGGAGATCATCCGGGAGCGGCTGGAGCGGGAGTACAACCTCGACCTGATCTCCACCGCCCCGAACGTGGTCTACCGGGCCATCACCGAGGACGGCCAGGAGATCGTCGTGACCAACCCGAGCGAGTACCCCACCGGCAAGATCGCCGAGGTGTACGAGCCGGTCGTGCGGGCCACCGTGCTCACCCCGAACGACTACGTGGGCGCGGTGATGGAGCTGTGCCAGGGCCGCCGGGGCAACCTGCTCGGGATGGACTACCTCTCGGCCGACCGGGTGGAGCTGCGCTACACGCTGCCCCTCGCGGAGATCATCTTCGACTTCTTCGACCAGCTCAAGAGCCGCACCAAGGGCTACGCCTCGCTGGACTACGAGCCCTCGGGTGAGCAGGCGTCCGACCTGGTCAAGGTGGACATCCTGCTGCACGGCGAGCCGGTGGACGCGTTCAGCGCCATCGTGCACAAGGACAAGGCGTACAACTACGGGGTCACGATCGCCGCGAAGCTGCGCAACCTGATCCCCCGGCAGCAGTTCGAGGTGCCCATCCAGGCCGCCATCGGCAGCCGGGTGATCGCCCGGGAGACCATCCGGGCCATCCGCAAGGACGTGCTCGCCAAGTGCTACGGCGGTGACATCAGCCGCAAGCGCAAGCTGCTGGAGAAGCAGAAGGAGGGCAAGAAGCGGATGAAGATGGTGGGCCGGGTCGAGGTGCCCCAGGAGGCCTTCATCGCCGCGCTCTCCTCCGACTCCGGCGACGGCAAGGCCACCGGCAAGAAGTAGTCGCGCCGCCGCGCCCCGGGGTTTCCGGCACCGTGGGTGACCGTGACGGACGCCGTCCACGCCGTCCCCCGGGGCGGGCGTCCGGTCGTACCGGAGGGATTTCTCCCGGCCCCGTGGCGCGCGTCGCGGGGCCGGCGGGAGCCCTCCCGCCTGGGCTTATCCCTCCTCGCGGCTGGCCGGAGCCGGCGGTGACATCGACGTGTGGCAGTGGATGGGCGGCCGACCCGGTTTGGATTTTCGGGCCCTCGGGAACTTAGCGGTCACGACAGCGACATCACACCGTCGTGACACATCTTGAGGAGGAGGGCGACCGTGGAGCTCACCGTTTGGGGCATCATCACCGCGCTCGTTGTTGGTCTCATCGTCGGCGCTCTGGGCCGCCTGGTCGTCCCGGGCCGGCAGAACATGCCGATCTGGCTGCACATGCTGATCGGGGTCGGCGCCGCGCTGCTCGGCACGGTGCTCGCCCGCGCCATGGGCATCGCCACCGAGACGGCCGGGATCGACTGGACCGAGCTGCTGGTGCAGGTCGTGCTGGCCGCCATCGCCGTGGCCCTGGTCGCCGGTGTCGGCCGTCGCCGCAGCGTCACCCACCGGTAACGGCACACCGCTTTCTCGAAAGGGCGCCCGACCACTGTGGTCGGGCGCCCTTCGCGTGTCGCCCGGCCCTTTCCGCGCCCGCCCGCAGGCGCGGCAGAAACTGTGTGCGAGAGCCTTTTGTGAATGGGTTCTCCGGGGTTCCCGGCCTTCCGGGGATTGCGCCGAGGGGCGACGATATGGGTCCTGAGCTGCGCAGATGTCCCCGGCCGTCACATCTCTCGCGCGATGTCCGGATGACGGGTTTGGAATTCTGGCGGGCCGGGAACTTAGCTGTCACCACAGCGAACAACACTTGTGAAGCTTCTGAGGAGAACGACCATGACCGTTACCGGAATCATCACCGCGCTCATCGTCGGTCTGATCGTGGGCGCGCTGGGCCGCCTGGTCGTCCCGGGCCGGCAGAACATGCCGATCTGGCTGCACATGCTCGTCGGCGTGGGCGCCGCCCTGCTCGGCACCGTGCTGGCCAACGCGATCGGCATCTCCACCGACACCGCCGGGGTCGACTGGGGCGAGCTGCTGGTCCAGGTCGTCGTCGCCGCCATCGCGGTCGCGATCGTGGCCGGCGTGGGCGGTCGCCGCAGCGTCACCCATCGGTAGTCAGCCACCGTCCCACGAACGGGCGCCCGACCCTCCCCGGTCGGGCGCCCGTTCGCTTGGGTACGCCCGGGTCCGTCCCGTCGTCGGGCTGCCCCCGAGCCCTTCGCCTGGGGTACGGTCGCCTCGCTTCCGCGCCGCCCCCTGTCGTAAAGGAATTTTTCCTACTAAGGTGCGGCGGAGAAGGTTAGTGCCAGGACGGCGCGAGGGAGATGTGGCGTGAACAGGTGGAAACGGCTGGCCCCGGTCACCGCCGTGGTGGCGTCGGCCGCGATGGTGCTCGCCGGTTGCGGCGGCTCGGGGGACGACGAGGCCGCCGACAACAGCAAGCTGACGGTCTGGATGATGGGCGAGGGCAGCGAGGCGCAGACCGCGTTCCTCGACGGTGTCGAGACCGAGTTCAAGAAGAAGCACCCCGACACCGACGTGGTCGTGCAGTACATCCCCTGGCTCGAGGCGCCGAAGAAGTTCCAGGCGGCGCTCGCCGGCGGTGAGGGTCCCGACGTGACCGAACTCGGCAACACCGAGACCCAGGGCTGGGCCGACCAGGAGGCGCTGGCCGACGTCACCAGCAAGTTCGGCGCCTGGCCGGAGGGCAAGGACATCCTCCCCGACCTGGTCAAGAACGCCCAGCTCGACGGCAAGCAGTACGGCGTGCCGTGGTACGCCGGCGTCCGGGCGCTGTACTACCGCACCGACTGGTTCGCCGAGGCCGGCGTGAAGCCGCCGACGAACTGGGACGAGTTGGTCGCCGCCGCGAAGGCCGTGCAGGCCAAGAAGCCGGGCACCTACGGCATCGCCCTGCCGGGCAACTCGGAGCTGCCGTTCTACTCCTTCCTCTGGGGCGCGGGCGGCGAGATCGCCACCAAGCAGGGTGACACCTGGAAGTCCGGGTACAACACCCCGGAGGCCCAGAAGGCGGTCAAGTTCTGGACCGAGTTGGTCACCGTGCACAAGGTCGCTCCGCCCGCGGCGGCCGGCTGGAACGAGATCGACGCCCGGACCCAGTTCGCCACCGGCAAGGCGGCGATGGCCTTCGCCGGTAGCTGGCAGGGCGGCGCGATCAAGAAGGACAACCCCGAGATCGAGAAGGTCTGGGGCACCTTCCCCATCCCCGGCCCGGACGGCAAGCCGGCCCCGGCCTTCGCCGGCGGCTCGGACATCGCCCTGTGGAAGGACAGCAAGAAGCAGGATCTCGCCTGGGACTACCTGACCGTGCTGCTGAGCAAGCAGAAGGACAAGGAGTTCGCCAGCAGCCTCGGCTTCTTCCCGGTCTACTCCGACCTGGTCAGCGGCGGCGAGTACGCCAACGACAAGATCATGGCGGCGTTCGCCACCGCCCTGCAGAACACGAAGCTGACCCCGCTCACCCCGAAGTGGGTCGAGGTCAGCCGTACCAAGACGGTGACCCAGGCCATGAACAGCTCGGTCATGAAGGGTCAGAAGACGGTCGACAAGGCCACCGCCGACGCGGCCGCCGAGATGGAAAGCATCCTCAACGCGAAGTGACCATGCTGACCCAGGCGCCGGAGACGTCCGCCGCGCGGGAGACCCCCGCGCGGCGGCGTCGCCGGGTGGACCGCCTGCCCTACCTGCTGCTCCTGCCCTGCCTGGTGATCATCGGCGTGCTGCTGCTGTGGCCGCTCGGCCAGGTGGTGGCGATGTCCTTCTTCCGGCTGAACAACGTCCGGCAGTTGCGCGGCGACCGGGAATGGCCCTGGGTCGGTTTCGGCAACTACGCCGAGATCCTCGGCGACCCGTTCTTCCTCACCGTCCTGCGCAACACGGTCCTGTTCGCCGTGGCCAACGTGGCGCTGACGATGATCCTGGGCACCCTGGTCGGGCTGCTGCTCAACCGGCTCGGCAAGCGGATGGCCACCTTCGTCGCGAGCTGCGTGATGCTGGCCTGGGCCACCCCGGCGCTGACCGGCACCATCGTCTGGAAGTGGATGTTCGACGACACCTCCGGCCTGGTGACCTGGCTGTTCAACGCCCTGCCCGACGGGCTTTCGAACGCGCTGTTCGGCCGTGCCGACTGGACCGGCTACGGCTGGTTCAACTCGCCGCTGCTGTTCTTCGCCATCCTCACCCTCGTGGTGGTCTGGCACTCGTTCCCGTTCATCGCGGTCAGCGTGCTGGCCGGGCTCAAGAGCGTGCCGAGCGAGCTGCACGAGGCCGCCCGGGTCGACGGGGCCGGGCCGTGGAAGGTCTTCTGGAAGGTCACCTTCCCGCTGCTGCGCCCGGTCTTCGGGATCCTGGTGGTGCTCTCCACCATCTGGGACTTCAAGGTGTTCACCCAGCAGTTCGTGCTGGCTGGCGGCACCCAGGACCGGCCGACGTTCATGCTGTCGATCTACTCGTACGCCGAGGCGTTCTCCCCACCCCCGAAGTACGGCCTAGGCGCGGCGATCGCGGTCGTCCTGACGCTGATCCTGCTCCTGGTGACCGGGATCTACGTGCGGATGGTGCTCAAGCAGGAGGAGGAGTCGTGAGGCGCGGCGCGGTGGTGAAGCGGGTCGCCCTCAACGGCGCCGGCCTGCTGGTGGCGCTCTTTGCGGCGTTCCCGGTCTACTGGATGATCGCGACGTCGCTCAAGCCGAACCGCGAGATATTCTCGGCCACGCCCCGGCCGGTGCCGGCCGAGCCGACGCTGGAGCACTACCGGCAGATCCTCACCGGGAACCTGATCCCCGGGGTGACGTTCGCGGACTTCTTCCTCAACAGCGCCCTGGTGGCGATCTCGACCGTGCTGCTCAGCGGCCTGGTGGCGCTGCTCGCGGCGACCGCGGTGGCCCGGTTCCGGTTCAAGCTGCGGACCAGCTTCCTGATCATGCTGCTGGTGGTGCAGATGATCCCGCTGGAGGCGCTGGTCATCCCGCTGTTCCTGATGATCCAGCGGCTGGGCCTCTACAACACCCTGCCCAGCCTGATCCTCACCTACCTCGGCTTCTCGCTGCCGTTCGCGGTCTGGATGCTGCGCGGCTTCGTGGCCGCGGTGCCCAAGGAGCTGGAGGAGGCCGCGGCGATCGACGGGGCGAGCCGGTTGCAGACCTTCCGCCGCATCCTGTTCCCGCTGGTCGCGCCCGGTCTGGTGGCGACCAGCATCTTCTCCTTCATCACCGCCTGGAACGAGCTGATCTTCGCGTTGACGTTCGTCAACGACCAGGACCGGTACACCCTGCCGGTGGCGATGACGTTCTTCTTCGGCCGGGACGACACCGCGTGGGGCCCGGTGATGGCCGCCTCCACGCTGTTCACCCTGCCGGTGATCATCTTCTTCCTGCTGGTGCAGCGCCGGATGGTCTCCGGCCTGGTGGCGGGCGCCGTCAAGGGCTGAGCTGCGGGCACGGTCCCCGCTGGCGCGCACGTGTCCAGAGCGGACCCCGCTCACCGGCCGGCGGCGAGGGACCGCCGCCGTGCCGGGGGCGGCGGTCATCGACGCCTGGACCGTAGGCTGACGCCATGACGGGCAGGCTGGTGACGGTGAACCTCGGCGTGGTGACCGAGGCGGAATGGGCGAGCGACGCGAGCGGTCGCAGCGGGATCGACAAGCGGCCGGCCGACGGGCCGGTGCTGCTGCGGGCCGACGGCGTGGCCGGGGACTTCATCGCCGAGCGGGCCCACCACGGCGGCCCCGACCAGACGGTCTACGCGTACGCCGAGGAGGACGCGGCCTGGTGGGCGGCCGAGCTGGGCCGGGACGTCCGGCCGGGTGGCTTCGGCGAGAACCTGACCACGTACGCCGTGGACGTGACCGGGGCGGTGATCGGGGAGCAGTGGCTGGTCGGCTCGGCCCTGCTCCAGGTGACCAAGCCGCGCACGCCGTGCACCACGTTCGCCGGGTTCTGGGGCGTGCCCGACCTGATCAGGCGGTTCACCGCGCGGGCCGCGCCCGGGGCGTACCTGCGGGTGCTGCGGGAGGGCGAGGTCGGCGCGGGCGACCCGATCGAGGTGGTGGACCGGCCGGCGCACGGGGTCACCGTCGGCGAGGTGTTCCGGGCCGGCACCCTGCAGCCGGAGCTGCTGCCCCGGCTGCTCGACGTCCCCGAGCTGCCGGAGTCGATCCGGGAGAAGGCCCGCCGCCGCCTCGCCACCGGGCGGTCCTGACCGCGTCCGGATGTGGAGAAGGGCCCCCTGCCGCGCGAGGCGCGTCGACCGGGGGCCCTTTCCTACCGGCTCAGCGGAGCCAGGGGATGCTGCGGTCCAGCAGACCGCGCTCCTTGAGCTCCTTGCGCAGCGGGATCTCGTCGTCGACGTACCCGTTCCAGTTGATGCCCCAGTAGTTCGCGGTGTGGGTGCCCTCGCCGCAGAGCTGGCGCTGCACCGGCGTGCGGTTGGCCCACCACTCGGCCTCGGGGTTGATGTGCAGCTCGTCGAGGGGGCGGATCCACCGGTAGGTGTAGCCGACGAAGAGCATCTTGCGGGTGATGTTGGACAGGTTCGTCGACCGGGAGTGCCACTGGCGGCGGTCGAAGATGAACGCGTCGCCCGGGTTGGCGGTGATCTCCACCGTGCCCTCCGGGTCCGGGTTGTGCACCGTCAGGTCGTCCGGCCGGGGCAGGGAGTTCCACAGGTGGCTGCCCGGGATCACCTTGGTCGCGCCGCGGCCGGTCTCCGACAGGTCGGAGAGCACGTACGCCACCTTCAGCGAGAACATCGGCCGGGGCAGGTTCGGGTCCATCGTCTCCGGGTCGGAGTTCTGCCGGTACCCGTCCTGGTGCCAGCCCCAGTACGGCTTCTCCGGCTCCAGGGCCGGCGGGGTGACGTCCAGGTGGTTGTGGTGGGTGTAGATGTTCCACCCGGCCAGGCCCCACATGTACGGGAAGGCGATCGGGTGGGTCAGCAGGTCGCCGAAGAGTTCGTCCCGCTCCAGGAAGCCCAGCAGGTGCAGGGTGCCGTCCTTGGTGGTGTTGCCCTTGGCCTTCTCCTCCGCGTAGACGCGGTCGACGGCCTCCTCCAGGGCGGCCCGGTGGTCCTCCGTCAGCACGTTCCGCAGCAGCAGGAACCCCTGCTCGTGGAACTCCTTGCGGTCGGTGTCGCTGATCGGTTCGTAGCCGGTCCGGCCGTCGTAATCGAACACCGCGTAGTACCCCTCCCCATGAGGTGAAACCATTTCTGGCACAGGCAGCCGATGGTACTGCGCCGGCATGAGGGGTGGACGTCGCGCCTGTCCGACACCGGTCGGATCCCCGACGAACGGCAGCCAACCAGGTGCGGAGGGTGACATTTCGATGCCACTGAGGGGCTTATGCCTGATATGACGAATTGTGCGGTGACCGTCGGTAGGGAGATCCGGGGGCGGTCAGGCGTCTCCGAAGACCTCCGCGACGACCCGCCGGTCGGTCTCCGGTCCGTCGGCCACCCGGCCCCAGGTGCCGCCCTCGGCGGTCCACTCCAACCCGCCGAAGCGCACCCGCTTCACTCCGTGGTCGGAGGCGTGCGAGACGAGCCAGTGCGCGTACCGCCAGCCGTTGCGCTGGTCGGTGGTCGGCACCGCGAGCCCGGTCAGCTCGGCCGGCGACACCGTCTCCGGCAGCCCCCAGTCCAGGCTCAGGCCCCGGGTCAGCGCCGCCGCCGCGGCCTCGCCGCGCATCACCGGCGTCGACCCCACGGTGCAGGCCACGGCCCCGGTCGCCTCGCCGAGCAGCGCCCGGGTCAACACCTGCGACTCGTCGGCCCACTTCTGGTACGCCTCCGGGTAGGCCGAGCGCTGCACCTTCTGCGCCGCCTCGGTGACCCGCATCTTCTCCCAGCCGCGCACCCGCTTGAGCGCGGCGTAGAACTTGTTGGCCGCGTACCGGGGGTCGCCGATCTGCTCCTTGGTGCCCCAGCCCTGGCTCGGCCGCTGCTGGAACAGCCCCACCGAGTCGCGGTCGCCACCGTCGAGGTTGCGCAGCCCGGACTCCTGGTACGCCGTGGCGAGAGCCACCACCACGGCACGTTCCGGCATCTTCCGCTGGGTGCCGATCGCCGCGATGGTGGCGGCGTTGGCCATCTGGTCGGCGTCGAGCCGTACCTGGCCGTCCGCCTGCACGAGGCAGGTGCGGCTGGCCAGGGGGAGACGTAGGCGCTCACCCACCTGCCGGGCCACGAGCCAGATCCCGAGAACGGCGACGACGGCGACGACAACACCGGCCGCGACGACTGCCCGACTTCGCACCCGCACCCCCCGTTCGACGGCGTCCGCCAAGAGTACGTCCCCGTCGCCGCCGACCGGCTCGTCCGACCGGTTCACTCCGATCCGTAGCGAGTCGACCACATTCCGCCCCCCGGTGGGGATAGTTCCCGCCCGGCCCGACCGCGCGGTGTCGCCCGGCCCGGCGGCGGAACGGGCGCGGCGGCCGGCTTTCCCGCCGGCCGGGCCGGGAAACGCCTCAGGCGGTCGGCACCCAGCTCGCGTCCCGCTTCTCCCGGAACGCCAGCACCCCCTCGCGCCCCTCCTCGGAGAGGAAGTACCCGGTCGACAGGGCGGCCAGCTCGGCGATCTCGGCGCGCAGGTCGGCGGCCGACGGTCGGCGCAGCAGTTCCTTCGCCCCGGCCAGCGCGCGCGGCGCGCCCCGCACCAGCGACGCGCACAGCCGCTGCACCGCCGCGTCCAGCCCGTCGGCCGGCACGGCGGTGGTGACCAGGCCGATCTCGGCGGCCCGCCGGCCGTCGAAGGTGTCGCCGGTCAGGTACAGCTCGGCGGCGGCCCGGGGGGCCAACCGGGGGAGCACGGTCGCCGAGATCACCGCCGGGATCACCCCGATCCGCACCTCGGTGAAGGCGAACGTCGCCTCCTGCGCGCAGACCGCCAGGTCGGCCGCCGCGATCAGGCCCAGCCCGCCGGCCCGGGCCGGCCCGGCCACCCGGGCCACCACCGGCTTCGGGCACTCCCAGACCGCCGCGAGCACGTCGCCGAGCATCCCCGCCGGGACGCTGCCGCTGGCGTACGCGGCGGCGGTCTCCTTCAGGTCGGCGCCGGAGCAGAAGACCGGGCCGGTGTGGTCGAGCACGACCACCCGGACCGCGTCGTCGGCCACGGCGGCGGACAGCCCGGCCAGCAGCTCGGTCATCAGCGGAGTGGACAGCGCGTTGCGGTTGTGCGGGCTGTTCAGGGTGAGGGTGGTCACCCCACGGGCCGTGGCGACCCGCACGAGCGCGTCGGAGGAGGTCATGCGGGCACACTAGTGGCCATGCCCGGCGTCCTTCCAGAAGGCGAAGCCGTCCCCGTCGACGGCTCGCTGCCCGCCACCGCCACCCGCGCTGTCGGCGCGAGCGGTTTCGGCGTGTACGTGCACGTGCCGTTCTGCGCCAGCCGGTGCGGCTACTGCGACTTCAACACGTACACCGCCGACGAGCTGGGCGGCGGGGGCAGCCGCGAGTCGTACGCCGACACCGTGCTGGCCGAGCTGGCCCTCGCGGGCCGGGTGCTCGGCGACAGCCCGCCGCCGAGGGTCGACACCGTCTTCGTCGGCGGCGGCACGCCCACCCTGCTGCCCGCCGACGACCTGGCCCGGATCCTCGACGGCATCGACCGCGCCTGGGGGCTGGCCGCCGACGCCGAGGTGACCACCGAGGCCAATCCGGAGTCGGTGACGCCGGAGTCGCTGAAGACCCTGCGGGCGGCCGGGTACACCCGGATCTCGCTGGGCATGCAGTCCGCCGCGCCCGGGGTGCTGGCGGTGCTGGACCGCCGGCACCGCACCGGCCGGGCCACCGCCGCCGCGGCCGAGGCCCGCGACGCCGGGTTCGACCACGTCAACCTGGACCTGATCTACGGCACGCCGGGGGAGCGCGCCGAGGACTTCGCCGCCTCCCTCGACCAGGTGGTCGCCGCCGGGGTGGACCACGTCAGCGCGTACGCCCTGATCGTGGAGGACGGCACCCGGCTGGCCGCGCGGATGCGGCGCGGCGAGTTGCCGTACCCCTCCGACGACGTGGCGGCGGACCGCTACCTGGCCGCCGAGGCCGCCCTCGGCGCGGCCGGCTTCTCCTGGTACGAGGTGTCCAACTGGGCCCGCACACCGGCCGGCCGGTGCCGGCACAACCTGCTCTACTGGACCGGCGCGGACTGGTGGGGCCTGGGCCCGGGAGCGCACAGCCACGTCGGCGGGGTGCGCTGGTGGAACGTCAAGCACCCGAGCGCGTACGCGAAGCGGCTCGCGGCGGGGGAGTCCCCCGGCCTGGCCCGGGAGGTGCTCACGCCCCGCGAGGCGCACATGGAGGACGTGATGCTGCGGCTGCGGCTCGCCTCCGGCCTGCCACTGGACGTGCTGGACGCGCCCGGCCGGGCCGGCGCCGAGCGGGCCGTGGCGGGCGGGCTGCTCGACCCGGCCGGGTACGCGGCCGGCCGGGCCGTGCTCACCCTGCGCGGCCGGCTGTTGGCCGACGCGGTCGTCCGCGACCTGCTGCCCTGACGGGGTGACCCGCCCGGCCGGGGGAGCGGCCGGTCGGGGTCACTTGATCAGGCTGACGGTCATCGGGTAGCGGTAGGGGGTGCCCTCGTTCGCCTTGATGCCGGCGATGATGCCGAAGATGATGCCGATGATCATGGCGGCGAACCCGATCAGCAGGCCCACCAGGATGCAGGTGAGGATCCAGCCGATCAGGGCGATGACGGACCAGAGGAGCTGGAAGTTCAGCGCCGCCACCGCGTGGGCGCGGACCGTCGGCGACTGGTTGCCCCGGGCGAGGAGGGCGATCAGCGGCGCGAGCCAGCCGAGCACGCCGCCGCCGATGAACATCCCCGCCGCGCCACCGAAGTGGGCGACCAGGATCCAGGTCTTGTCCTCGTTGTTGGCGTAGCCGCCGGAGGGCGCACCGCCGGTCGGATATCCGCCACCCGGCGGAAAGCCGCCGGGAGGCGGGTAGCCGCCCGCCGAGGGCTGGCCGGCGGAGGGCGGCGGGTAGCCACCGGGCGGGGGATAGCCACCGGGAGGCGGGTAGCCACCGGGCGGCGGATAGCCACCGGGCGGGGGATAGCCGCCCACCCCGGGCGCCCCGGAAAGTGGCGCGGTGGGCGGCTCGTCCGGCGACGAACCGTACGGTGCCGACGGCGGGTTGGCCTCGGGCGGGTAGCCGCCGGAGTCGCCTCCGGGAGGGCGAGGTGGTTCAGTCATGTACGTCACGGTAGGTGCTGTCGGCAAGGAGGCACCAGAGCGACACTGGTCGGGTCCGAGGGGATGATCGGCTGGCGGAGCCGGCGCACCGCCCCGTCGCCCGGCTGCCGCCGCCGGGCCGACGGTCCGTCGGTGATCTTACCGACGGCGGGGCAGCCGACGTAGACTGGCACTCGTTACAGTCGAGTGCCAGGCTTCGACGACCGGCAGGCCGGCCCCGGGTGCCGCCACCGCGACGCCGGGCCCCGACGTGCGACAGGAGGTAAGGGGAGTGGGTCTCGACGACCGCAAGCTCGCCGTGCTCCGCGCGATCGTCGAGGACTACGTCGCCACCCAGGAGCCGGTCGGCAGCAAGTCCCTGGTCGAGCGCCACCAGCTCGGCGTCTCGTCGGCGACCGTCCGCAACGACATGGCGGTGCTGGAGGAGGAGGGGTACATCCGGCAGCCGCACACCAGCGCCGGGCGGGTGCCCACCGACCGGGGCTACCGGCTCTTCGTCGACCGGCTCTCCCGGGTCAAGCCGCTCAGCCCCGCCGAGCGCCGGGCCATCGAGCGCTTCCTGGTCGGCGCGGTCGACCTGGACGACGTGGTGCACCGCACCGTCCGGCTGCTGGCCCAGCTCACCCGGCAGGTCGCCGTGGTGCAGTACCCGTCGCTGGCCCGGTCCTCGGTGCGGCACCTGGAGCTGGTGCCGATCTCCACCACCCGGCTGATGCTGGTGATGATCGCCGACACGGGCCGGGTCGAGCAGCGGCTGGTCGAGCTGCCCGCGCCGGTCCCCGCCGCCGACGTCACCGACCTGCGCCGGCTGGTCAACGAGAAGCTGGTCGGCAGCCGGCTGTCGGAGACCCCGCCGCTGGTGCAGGCGCTGGTCGAGGAGTCGGCGGCGCACCTGCGCCCAGCCATGACCACGCTGTCCACGGTGCTGCTGGAGACGCTGGTCGAGCGGCACGAGGAGCGCATCGCGCTGGCCGGCACCGCCAACCTCACCCGGGGCGGCCTGCTGGACTTCCAGGGTTCGCTGCGGCCGATCCTGGAGGCGCTGGAGGAGGAGGTGGTGATGCTCAAGCTCATCGGCGAGGTCGAGTCGACCACCACCCGGGTACTGATCGGCGACGAGAACGAGATCGACAACCTGCGCGCCGCCTCGGTGGTGAGCACCGGGTACGGGCCGGGGGCGACCGCGCTCGGCGGCCTGGGCGTGCTCGGCCCCACCCGGATGGACTACCCCGGCACCATCGCCACGGTGCGGGCCGTGGCACGCTACGTGGGCGAGCTGCTGGCCCAGAACTGACCAGTCAGGGCCGACGGCCGGCTCCGGCCGCCGACCGGCGCAACGCGAGACGAACATGAGGACACGGAACGCAGTGGCCAGGGACTACTACGGCATCCTCGGCGTGAGCCGGGAAGCCTCCGACGACGAGATCAAGCGCGCCTACCGCAAGCTGGCGCGGCAGTTCCACCCGGACGTGAATCCGGACCCGGAGGCACAGGAGAAGTTCAAGGACATCAACGCCGCGTACGAGGTCCTCTCGGACGACCGGAAACGGCAGATCGTCGATCTGGGCGGCGACCCGCTGGCCCCGGGTGGCGGGGGCGCCGGCCCGGGCGGGCCCGGTGGGGCCGGCCCGTTCGTCGGCTTCCAGGACATCATGGACGCCTTCTTCGGCGGCGCGGCCGGCGGCGCGCGCGGGCCGCGCCCGCGTACCCGGCCGGGGGCCGACGCGATCCTGCGGCTGGAGCTGGACCTGCACGAGACGGCGTTCGGCGTCGAGGCGCCGATCACCGTCGACACCGCCGTGCTCTGCACCACCTGCTCCGGCGCGGGCACCGCCGCCGGCACCCACCTGGCCACCTGCGAGGCGTGCGCCGGCCGGGGCGAGGTGCAGTCGGTGCAGCGCACCTTCCTCGGCCAGGTGGTCTCCGCCCGGCCGTGCACGGTCTGCCAGGGCTACGGCACCACGATCCCGCACCCCTGCCCGACCTGCGCCGGCGACGGGCGGGTGCGCACCCGCCGCTCGCTGACCGTCAAGATCCCGGCCGGGGTCGAGGACGGCATGCGCATCCGGCTGGCTCAGCAGGGCGAGGTCGGTCCCGGCGGCGGCACCGCCGGCGATCTGTACGTGGAGATCCACGAGCGACCGCACGACGTCTACTCCCGCAAGAGCGACGACCTGCACTGCCGGGTGACCGTCCCGATGACCGCCGCCGCGCTCGGCACCCGGCTGACCATCAAGACGCTGGACAGCGAGGAGACGGTCGACGTCAAGGCCGGCACCCAGCCGGGCAGCACCCTGCGGCTGCGCGCCCGGGGCGTGCCGCACCTGCGCGGCACCGGTCGCGGCGACCTCTACGTCCACCTCGACGTGCGGACCCCGACCAAGCTCGACGCCGACCAGGAGAAGATGCTGCGCGACTTCGCCAAGACCCGGGGCGAGGAGGTCGCCGAGCTGTCCAAGCAGGGCGGCTTCTTCTCCCGGATGCGCGACGCGTTCAACGGGCACCCCTGACCCCGTCTTCCGGCCTCGCCGCCCCGGTTCCCCGCCGGGGCGGCTAGCCTGATCGTCGTGTCCGCGCCGCTGTTCCTGGTCGAGTCGCTGCCCACCGCCGACCAGCTCACCCTGGACGGCCCCGAGGGGCACCACGCCGCCACCGTGCAGCGGCTGCGGGTGGGCGAGGAGCTGCTGCTCGCCGACGGCCGGGGCGGCACCGCGTCCGCCGTGGTCACCGCCGTCGGCCGGGGCAGCCTGGAACTCGCCGTCACCTCCCGGGGGTACGTCGACGCGTCCGTGCCCCGGCTCGTGGTGGTGCAGGGCATCGCCAAGGGCGACCGGGGCGAGCTGGCCGTGCAGGCGATGACCGAGGTCGGGGTGGACGAGATCGTCCCCTGGGCGGCGTCCCGCTCGGTGGTGCAGTGGCGCGGCGACCGGGGCGTACGGGCGCGGGAGAAGTGGGCGGCCACCGCCCGGGAGGCAGCGAAGCAGGCCCGTCGGGCGTGGCTGCCGGTGCTGGCCGGGTCCCCGGACGAGTCCACCGCCACGGTGGCCCGGCGGATCGCCGGGGCCGCCGCCGCGTTCGTCCTGCACGAGGAGGCAGACGACCGGCTGACCACCGTGGAGCTGCCCGACGCGGGCGAGATCGTGCTGGTCGTCGGCCCGGAGGGCGGCATCGCCGAGCCCGAGCTGACCGCCTTCACCGCCGCCGGCGCCCGCCCCGTCCGCCTGGGCCCGTCGGTCCTGCGCACCTCCACGGCCGGCGTGGCCGCCCTCTCGGTCCTCTCCACCCGCCTCCCCCGCTGGTAACCCCCACCCCATTCGCCGATCTTGCAGTTGGGGTGGGGGTCAGGTGCGGAGGTATGAGGCGCCGTTGAGGTCGACCACCGTGCCGGAGGTCCACTCCGACTCGGGGCTGGCCAGCCAGTGGACGGCGGCGGCGATCTCGTCGGGGCGGGCCACCCGGTTGAACGGGCTCTGGGCGCGGATCGCCGCGCCCCGCTCGCCGGCCAGGTGCTCCGTGGTCATGTCGGTCTCCACGAACCCGGGGGCCACCGTGGCCACCGCGATGCCGTACGGGGCGAGGGCCACCGCGAGGGACTGGCCGAGCGCGTTCAGCCCCGCCTTGCTCGCCCCGTACGCCGGCTGGTCCGGCTCGCCCCGGAACGCGCCCCGGGAGGAGACGTTCACGATCCGCCCACCCCGCTCGCGCATGTGCTGGGCGGCGCACCAGGTCACGTTGGCCGCCCCGGTCAGGTTGGTCTCCAGCACCTGCCGCCAGCGCCGCTGCCAGTCGGCGTAGGACGCGCCGAAGACCGGGTGCGGGGCGTCCCGCTCGCCGTACACGCCGGCGTTGTTGACCAGCACGTCCAGCCCGCCGAGGCGGGCCGCCGCGTCGTCGACCATGGCCCGTACCGCCTCGGGGTCGGTCAGGTCCGCGCGGACCACGACATGGCCGTCGCCCGGCAGTTCGGCGCGCAGCCGCTCGGCCAGCTCCGCCGAGTCCCGGTGGTGGATCGCCACCCGGTCCCCGCTCGCCGCGAACCTCGCCGCCACCGCGCGCCCGATACCGCGCGAGGCCCCCGTCACCAGTACCGCCCGTGAAGTCACGGCGCCATCATGCCCGAGCCGGTCGGCACGCCTTACCATGCCCCGATGGGATCCGACTGCCTGTTCTGCCGCATCGTCGCCGGGGAGATCCCGGCCACCATCGTCCGGGAGACCGACACCACCCTGGCGTTCCGGGACATCTCCCCGAAGGCCCCGGTGCACGTGCTGGTCATCCCCAAGGAGCACTACGCCGACGTGGCCACCCTGGGCCAGGGCGACCCGGCGCTGGCCGGGGAGCTGCTGGCCGCGGCGGCCGTGGTGGCCGAGGACGAGGGGCTGCTCGGCGACGGTTACCGGCTGATGTTCAACACCGGGGCGTACGGGGGCCAGGAGGTCTTCCACGTCCACGCGCATGTGCTCGGCGGCGCGCCGCTCGGCCCGATGCTCTGCCGGTAGGGGGACGACCATGGTCTTCTCCATCGACGGCCGCCTGGAGCGGATGGTGCGGCGGGTCCAGGCCGACGGGCGGGTGCCGGCCGTGTCGGCCGCCCTGCACCGGGCCGACCGCCCGCTGTGGACGTGCGCGGTCGGCGGCACCGGCAACGACGGGGTCCTCGGCCCGGAGACGCTGTTCCGGATCGGCTCGGTCACCAAGACCTTCACCGCCGTGCTGGTCCTCCAGTGCCGCGACGCGGGCCTGCTCGACCTGGACGACCCGGTGGGCCGGCACCTCGACGTCCCGACGCACGGCGAGCTGACCGTGCGCCGGCTGCTGTCGCACACCTCCGGCCTGCAACGGGAGCCGCACGGCGACGTCTGGGACACCCTGGCCGCCCCCGACGTGGACGCGCTGCTGGCCGACCTGGCCCGGGCCGAGCGGGTGCTGCCGCCGGCCCGCCGCTTCCACTACTCCAACCTCGGCATGGCGCTGCTCGGCCAGCTCGTCGCGCGGCTGCGCGGCGGCACCTGGGCGGAGGTGCTCGCCGAGCGGGTGCTCGCCCCGCTCGGGCTGGCCGCCACCACCGACCGGCCGGGCCCGGCGGCGGCGACCGGGTTCCTGGTCGACGCGTACTCCGACGAGGCGCACCCGGAGCCGCCGACCGACTTCGGCGCGGTCGGCCCGGCCGCCCAGCTCTGGAGCACCGCCTCGGACATGGCCCGGTGGGCGGCGTTCCTGGCCGACCCGGCGGCGCTGGACCCGGCCGGCGCGGTGCTCGCCCCGGCCACCCTGGACGAGATGCGCTGGCCGCTGACCGTCACCGACGAGACGTCCTGGGGTGCGGGCTTCGGGCTGGGGCTGATCCTCGTGCCGCAGGGCGAGCGGGTGGTGCACGTCGGGCACGACGGGGCGATGCCCGGGTTCCTGGCCGCCGTCTACGGCCGGCGCGGCGGCGACGGCACCGCCGGGGCGATGGGCGCGGCGGTGCTCGGCTCGTCCGGGACCGGGGTGCAGGTGATGGACCTGCCGCACCGGCTGCTGGCGGCGTCCGCCGAGCACGACCCGGCCGACGTCGAGCCGTGGCGGCCGGGGGAGCCCGCTCCGGCGCACCTGCGCGGGATGCTGGGCCGCTGGTGGGGCGAGGGCTTCGAGTACGTCTTCGGCTGGCACGACGGGACCCTGCGGGCCCGGGGCGCGGACGATCCGGCCGGGAAGCCCCCGGCGGTCTTCGCCCCGCTGCCGGACCGGCCGGACGTGTTCCGCACCGTCTCCGGGCGGGAGGTCGGCGAGCTGCTCCGGCTCACCCGGGACGCGGACGGGACGGTGGTCGGGCTGCACTGGGCCACGTACCGGTTGACCCGGGCCCAGCAGACCTTCGACCGGTACGACTTCCGGCGCTGAGCCACCGGGCGCCGCCGGCCGGCCCGGGGCGGCGGCCGGCCGGTCCGTTCGCCCGCCCGGACGACGTGGCCGCGGGCGCTCCCGGCCCCGGCTACCGGCGAGGCGGCGGCAGGCCCGGTGGCCCGGCAAAATGGGCGAGGTGCCGCCGAGCGGGAAACGATACGATGGAGGTAACGTCCGACCGCCGGGCCAGCAGGTTTCGGCGCCGAGATCGAGAGCAGGTGGCGCAGGGCCCCTCGGCCCGACCTATGACCGGCACCCCACCTCCCGGCCCGCCCCGGGTGCAGACCAGGATCACCATTCCGGACTCCAAAATCATGGTCAACCTGCTGGGCGCGGGCGACGAGATCCTGCGACTCGTCGAACGCTCGGTCACCAGCGACGTGCACGTCCGCGGCAACGAGATCACCATCACCGGTGCCCCCGCGGACAACGCCCTCGCCGAGCGCTTGTTCGGCGAGCTGCTCGAACTGATCGAGAAAGGCGAGACCCTGACCACTGACGCCGTGCGGCGTACCGTCGGCATGCTCGAACAGGGCGGCGCCGAGCGGCCCGCCGAGGTCCTGACGCTCAACATCCTCTCCCGGCGCGGGCGCACCATCCGCCCCAAGACCCTCGGGCAGAAGCGCTACGTCGACGCCATCGACGCGCACACCATCGTCTTCGGCATCGGCCCGGCGGGCACCGGCAAGACGTACCTGGCCATGGCCAAGGCCGTCCAGGCGCTCCAGGCCAAGCAGGTGAACCGGATCATCCTCACCCGGCCGGCGGTCGAGGCGGGGGAGCGGCTCGGCTTCCTGCCCGGCACGCTGAACGAGAAGATCGACCCCTACCTGCGCCCGCTCTACGACGCGCTGCACGACATGCTCGACCCGGAGACGATCCCGAAGCTGATGGCGGCCGGGACCATCGAGGTCGCGCCGCTGGCGTACATGCGGGGGCGTACCCTCAACGACGCGTTCATCATCCTCGACGAGGCCCAGAACACCACGCCCGAGCAGATGAAGATGTTCCTCACCCGGCTCGGCTTCGGTTCCAAGATCGTGGTCACCGGCGACGTCACCCAGGTGGACCTTCCCGGCGGGACGAGCAGCGGCCTGCGGGTGGTCCGGGAGATCCTGGAGAACGTCGAGGACGTGCACTTCGCGCAGCTCTCCAGCTCCGACGTGGTGCGTCACCGGCTGGTCGGGGAGATCGTCGACGCGTACGCCCGCTGGGACGCCGAGCGGGAGAACCAGCAGGCGCAGGGCGTGCACGCCGTGCCGGGGCGGACCGCCCAGGGCGGTCGGGCCGGCCGGCGCCGACAGACCTAGGGAACCCAGTTGTCCATCGAGATCGCCAACGAGTCCGGTGCCGAGGTCGACACCGACGCCGTGCTCGCCGTCGCCCGGTACGCCCTCGACGAGATGGGGGTCAACCCCCTCGCCGAGCTGTCCGTGCTGCTGGTCGACATCGACTACATGACCGAGCTGAACCACCGCTGGATGGGCGGCGACGGCCCGACCGACGTGCTCGCCTTCCCCATGGACGAGGGCAGCGTCGACCACGGGCCGGGCGAGGCCAGCGCGTCCGGCGGCGAGCCGGCCCTGCTCGGCGACATCGTGCTCTGCCCGGAGGTGGCGGCCAAGCAGGCCGCGACCGCCGGCCACGCGGCGGCGGACGAGCTGCACCTGCTCACCGTGCACGGGGTCCTGCACCTGCTCGGATACGACCACGCCGAGCCGGAGGAGGAGCGGGAGATGTTCGAGCTCCAGGCCCGGCTGCTGGCCGGCTGGCGGTCGACCCGCTCCCGGTGATGCCCACCCCGATATTGGCGGCCGGCGCCCCCGCCGGCCTGCCCGACCTGCAACTGCTCGTCTTCGCGGCCGGGCTGGTGGTGCTCGCCGGCCTGATCGCGATGACCGAGGCGGCGCTCGCCGCCGTCTCCCCGGCCCGGGCGGCCGAGCTGGCCCGCGACGGCGCCCGGGGCGCCCGGACCCTCCAGGCGGTCGCCGGCGACGTGGTCCGCCACCTCAACCTGCTGCTGCTGCTCCGGCTGCTGGCCGAGCTGACCGCCACCACGCTGGTCGCGCTGGTGGCGGTCGACACGTTCGGCGCCGGCTGGCGGGCGGCCCTGGTCACCGCCGGCGCGATGACCGTGATCAGCTTCGTGGTGGTCGGCGTCGGCCCGCGTACCCTGGGCCGGCAGCACGCTTACGCGGTCGGCCGGGCGGTCGCCCCGCTGGTGCGCTGGCTCGGGCGGGCGCTCAACCCGCTCGCCTCGCTGCTGATCCTGATCGGCAACGCGGTCACCCCGGGGCGCGGCTTCCGGGAGGGGCCGTTCGCCACCCAGGTGGAGCTGCGCGAGCTGGTCGACCTGGCCGAGCAGCGCGGCGTCGTGGAGCACGGCGAGCGGCAGATGATCCACTCGGTCTTCGCGCTCGGCGACACCATTGCCCGCGAGGTGATGGTGCCGCGCACCGAGATGGTGTGGATAGAGGAGCGCAAGACCCTCTCCCAGGCGCTGACGCTGTTCCTGCGTTCCGGCTTCTCCCGCATCCCGGTGATCGGGGAGAGCGTCGACGACGTGCTGGGCGTGCTCTACCTCAAGGACCTGATCCGGCGGACCCGGGGCGGCGATCCCGCCGCGGCCCGGCTGCCGGTGGCCGAGCTGATGCGCCCGGCGACCTTCGTCCCGGAGTCCAAGCCGGTCGACGACCTGCTGTCGGAGATGCAGGCGGCCCGCAACCACCTGGTCATCGTCGTCGACGAGTACGGCGGCACCGGCGGCCTGGTCACCATCGAGGACATCCTTGAGGAGATCGTCGGGGAGATCACCGACGAGTACGATGTCGAGCGCCCGCCGGTCGAGCGGCTGGAGGACGGTTCGGTGCGGGTCACCGCCCGGCTGCCGGTCGAGACCCTCGGCGAGCTGTTCGACGTCGAGCTGCCCGCCGACGAGGTCGAGACGGTCGGCGGCCTGCTCGCCCAGGCCCTGGGCCGGGTTCCGATCCCCGGCGCGGAGGCCGAGGTGGCCGGGCTCCGGCTGCACGCCGAGGGCACCACCGGCCGGCGCAACCGGATAGACACCGTGCTGGTCAGCCGGGTCGAGCCGACCGGCCAGCCCGACACCACCCCCGGGCGCGGCGAGCCCGCCGAACACCGGGGCAACCAGAACCGATCCGAGGAGAGGCAACCCGCCGATGCCTGAGTCACCCGCCGCGCCCGCCGCCCTGCCCACCCCGACCGCGCCGGTCGAGCTGACCACCGAGGACGGCAAGCTGGTCGTCCTGGCCCGGGGGGCGCGGGGCCGGGTGGGCGCCGTGGAGGGAGCGGCGGTACGCGACCAGGACGGCCGCACGTACGCGGCGGCGAGCGTCTCGCTGCCCTCGCTGACCCTCACCGCGCTCCAGCTCGCGGTGGCCTGCGCCGTGGCGGCCGGAGCCACCCGGCTGGAGGCCGCCGTGGTGGTGACCGAGGCGTCGACCCTGGACGGGGCGGGGCACGCCGCCGTCCGCGACCTGGCCGCCGACGCGCCGGTCCACGTGGCCGCCCCGGACGGCACCGTCCTCGGCACGGTGGTCGAGTGACCGGCCGTCCCGCAGCCGGTCGTCGCGACGGTCGTCCCGCAGCCGGTCGCGACGGCGGGGGCGCTGCGGCCGGTGGCCGCGCGTCCGGCGGCGGTGAGCCGGGGGCCAGCCCGTACCGGGCCGGGTTCGCCTGCTTCGTGGGCCGGCCGAACGCCGGCAAGTCGACGCTGACCAACGCCATCATCGGCACGAAGATCGCGATCACCTCGAACAAGCCGCAGACCACCCGGCACATCATCCGGGCCGTGCTGCACCGGCCGGAGTCGCAGCTCGTCCTGGTCGACACCCCGGGCCTGCACCGCCCCCGGACGCTGCTCGGCGAGCGCCTGAACGACCTGGTCCGCGCCACCTGGAGCGAGGTCGACGTGATCGGCCTGTGCATCCCGGCGAACGAGCCGGTCGGCCGGGGGGACCGGTTCATCACCGGCGAGCTGGCCGAGCTGAAGGCCACCGTGATGGCCGTGGTGACCAAGACCGATCTGGTGGACAAGCGGCAACTGGCCGAGCAGCTTCTCGCGGTCAGCAAGCTGGGCGAGTTCGCCGAGGTGGTGCCGGTCAGCGCGGTCTCCGGTCACCAGGTCGACACCCTGGTCGACGTGATGACCGGCTACCTGCCCGAGTCGCCGCAGCTCTACCCGGACGACATGCTCACCGAGGACCCGGAGCAGGTGCTGATCGCCGAGATGATCCGGGAGGCGGCCCTGGAAGGGGTCCGCGACGAGCTGCCGCACTCCATCGCCGTGGTGGTGGAGGAGATGATCCCCGAGGGTCAGCTCATGAAGATCTACGCCGACGTCTACGTCGAGCGGTCCAGCCAGAAGGCGATCGTGCTCGGTCACCAGGCCAGCCGGCTCAAGCAGGTCGGCATCACCGCCCGCCGGCAGATCGAGGAGCTGCTCGGCACCCGGGTCTACCTGGACCTGCACGTCCGGGTGGCCAAGGAGTGGCAGCGCGACCCCAACCAGCTTCGCAAGCTCGGCTTCTGACCCGGGCCGCCCCGCGCGCCGCCTCGCCGGCGTGCGGGGCGGAGCTGGGGGGTCACGCGCTTCGCGCGGTCCGGCAGCGGATGGACATGACCCGGATCGACTTCGGTCGGGTCATCCACTTCTCGGACTCGCACGCGCCCTCCCGCTGCTCCACCCCCGGCGCGGCGGTCCCGGGTCAGGCCCGGGTATGGCTTATTTCACTTTAAGCCCGCGATGGTGGGCGTTTGCCGGCGTTCGGTCGGAGGGTAGGAAGCGTTTGCGCCCTGCCCCCTGACATTGAAGCAGGCTGATGCGGAATCGATACCTGGACCTGCTGCGCTTCCTGGCGATCGTCCGAGTCGTCGTCTACCACGTGACCGGCTGGGCCACGCTGACGCTGATCTTCCCGGCCATGTCGGTGATGTTCGCGCTGGCCGGATCGCTCATGGCGGCGTCGCTGGACAGGTCCGGGGTGCCGGCGGTGGGCCGGCGGCTGCGCCGGCTGCTGCCGTCGCTGTGGGTGGTGGCCGCGGTCTTCGTGCCCGCCATGCTGCTCACCGGGCTGCCGCTGACGCCGAGGGTGCTGCTCTGGGCGTTCCCGGTCGCCGACCCGCCGGCCAACTACTGGGGGGCGCTGGCACTCAGCGTGATCTGGTACCTGCGCGACTACCTCTGGTTCGTGTTCGCCTCGCCCCTCGCGCTCTGGCTGTTCCGGCGTGCCCCGTGGCCCACCCTGCTCGCCCCGTACGCCCTGCTGGCCGCCATCGAGGCGGGCATGCTGCCGAACGCGCCGACGGTGCTGCGGGAGTTCGGCCTGTACTTCGGGGCCTGGCTGCTCGGCTTCGCCCACCACGACGGCCTGCTGCGCCGCACGGCCAACCGGGTGTTGATCCCCACCGCGCTCACCCTCGGCGCCGCCGGGGCGGCGTGGATCGTCACCCACCCGGGCCCCCGGGGGTACGACCTGAACGACATTCCGCTGGGCAACGCGCTCTGGTCGGCGGCGTTCATCCTGGTGGCGATCGGCCGGGCCCCGGCGTCGGCGGCCTGGGTGGACCGCAGCGAGCTGCTCGGCCGCGCGGTGACCGTGCTGAACCGGCGGGCGCTGACCGTCTACCTCTGGCACATGCCGTTCGTGGTGGCGCTCACCCCGCTGGTCGACGTCGTCGGCTGGTCCCACCAGGACCCGGTCGGGCTGGCGATCCGGGTGGTGTTGGTCTTCGCGCTGGTCGGCGTGGTCACCGTGCTGGTCGGCTGGGTGGAGGACGTCGCCGCGCGCCGCCCCCCGGAGCTGATCCCCGGCGGCCGGATCCGCGGGGCGAGCCGCTCCGGCGGTGCGGCGGCCCGCCCCGGGATCGCCGCCCCGGTCGGTGGTTCCGTGGTTCCGGTCAGCCCCGCGCCGGCGGGGCGGGCGGTGGCGCCGGCGCCCCGGGCAGCCGAGGAGCACACCCTCAAGCTCAGCGCGCGCTGACCGTCACGTTCCCGCTGCCGACGCTGACGTCGACCAGCAGCGACGCGGTCGGGTCGTCGGTGATGCCGAGGTCGGCATCGCCCGAGCCGACGTTCGACCGCACCCGGTACCGGCCGGCGGGCACGACGAGGTCCACGTCCCCGCTGGCGGCGTGTGCCCGGGCCGAGGCCGGGACGGACAGCTCCACGTCGACGTTGCCCGAGCCGGTCTCGGCGTCGACCTGACCGCCGAGGCCCCGTCCCGTGATGTTGCCGGACCCGGCGCGCAGGGTGGCCGGACCGGACACGTCGGTCACCTCCACGTCGCCGGAACCGGTCTCGGCGCGCACCGCGCCGGTGGCCCCGCTCACGTCCACGTTGCCCGAGCCGAGCCGCAGCTCCACCGCGCCGACCTGGGTCAGGTCGATGTTGCCCGAGCCGCCCTCGCCGCGCACCGCCGTCCCCGGGGGCACGGTCACGTCGTACGACACCGAGCAGCGGGGGCCGCAGTCGGTGTCCAGCACCAGCTCGTCGCCGTTCAGCTCGTACCGGGTGTCGGGCTGTTCGCCGTGGTAGCGCAGCACCCGCTTGACGCGTATCTGCCCGGTCGGGCCGGTTCCGCGTACCGTCACGTCGCCCGCCCCGGGGCGCAGGACGACCCGGGCCACGGTGGCGGTCTCGGTGGTGTCGAAGTCGAGCCGCCGCATCGACAACGTGTCGCATCCGGCGACGAGGATCAGGGCGGCGGCGCCGGCGGCGACGGCGGAGCGGCCCGCCGGCCGCCGGGCGGCGACGGTGGCGCGGCGCGGCGTGGCGGCCCGGGCGGGCGCGGCGGTGGGATGCGGAGCCATGCCGGCACGCTACGGCCGGGCCGGCCCGGCGCGCATCCGGGATCGCGTGCCGGCTACCCCGAACCGACCCTGATTTCGTACCCCGAGGAGAATGACCGGATGACCGGGTACCGCCGACAGCTCTACCGCGACGACGCGGTCGTGCTGCGCGTGCAGAAGCTCGGCGAGTCCGACCGGATCATCACCCTGCTCACCCGTCGGCACGGCCGGCTCCGCGCGGTGGCCCGGGGGGTCCGCCGCACCACCAGCAAGTTCGGTGCCCGGTTGGAGCCGTTCGGCCACGTCGACGTGCAGCTCGCCGGCGATCCCAAGGGCAACACCGGCAGCTCGCTGCACACCGTCAGCCAGGTCGAGGGGATCGACCTGTTCGGCAAGCGGTTCCTCGGCGACTACCCGCGCTACACGGCGGCCAGCGCGATCGCCGAGACGGCCGAGCGGCTCACCCCCGTCGAGCGGGAGCCCTCGCTGCGGCTGTTCCAGCTCACCCTCGGCGCGCTGAAGTCCCTCGCCCGGGGCGACCACGCCACCACGCTGGTGCTCGACGCCTACCTGCTGCGCGGGATGACCCTCGCGGGGTGGGCCCCCGCCCTGACGGCGTGCGCGGTCTGCGGCACCCCGGGGCGGCACCGGGCGTTCTCCGTGCCGGCGGGCGGCGCGGTCTGCCCCGACTGCCGGCCCCCCGGCGCGGCCCACCCCGCACCGGCCACCGTCGACCTGATGTCCGCGCTCACCACCGGCGACTGGGTGCTCGCCGACGCCACCGGGACCGGCGTACGCCGGGAGTGCAGCGGCCTGGTCGCCGCGCACCTGCAGTGGCACCTGGAGCGCGCGCTACGCTCGCTGCCGCTGGTCGACCGGGGCGCCCCGGTCGCCGGCCCGGGGGCGCAGGACGTGAGCAGGGAGAGAACCGAGTGATCCGATCGATGAGGGCCGGCCGGCGCGCGCCGGTGCCGCCGACTCCGCACCCGTCGGGCGCCCGGCCCCCGGCGCTGCCCCCCGAGGCGGTGCCCCGGCACGTCGCCGTGGTGATGGACGGCAACGGCCGGTGGGCCAAGGACCGCGGGCTGCCCCGCACCAAGGGCCACGAGGCGGGGGAGTTCAGCCTCTTCGACACCATCGAGGGCGCGATCGAGCTGGGCGTGCCCTACCTCTCGGCGTACGCGTTCTCCACGGAGAACTGGCGGCGCTCGCCCGACGAGGTCCGGTTCCTGATGGGCTTCAACCGGGACGTCATCCGTCGCCGCCGCGACCAGCTCGTCGACCTCGGCGTCCGGGTGGTCTGGTCCGGCCGGGCCGGGCGACTCTGGAAGAGCGTCATCTCCGAGTTGCAGACCGCCGAGGAGATGTCCCGGGGGAACTCGACGCTGACCCTCCAGTTCTGCGTCAACTACGGCGGGCAGGCGGAGATCGCCGACGCCGCCGCCGCGATCGCCCGCGACGTGGCGGCCGGCCGGCTCGACCCGGGCAAGGTCAACGAGAAGTTGATCGCGAAGTACCTCTACCACCCGGAGATCCCGGAGGTGGACCTCTTCCTCCGGCCGTCCGGCGAGGAGCGGATCTCCAACTTCCTGCTCTGGCAGACCGCGTACGCGGAGCTGGTGTTCCTCGACACCCTCTGGCCGGACTTCGACCGCCGCCACCTCTGGTACGCCTGCGAGCTGTACGCCCAGCGGGACCGGCGCTTCGGCGGGGCGCTGCCGAATCCGGTCGCCCCGTCGACCTGAGCCCAGGCTTACCGGCGTGGCCGGCTGGGTATCACCTTCTCAGCAGCGACGACGCGGAGGTGAACCCACATGATTCAGAAGCGGATAGCCCAGTGGGCGGTCATGGCGGTCGCCGTGCCGCTGGCCGCGGCCGGCGCGCGCCGGCTCAGCCACACGCTGGAGGCCCGACGTGGCCCGACCGGCGTGAGTCGGGTGCTCAGCAGGGGCGCCGACCTGCTGCGCCCGCAGAAGGCGAAGCGCCGCCGGTTCTGGTGAGCCGTCCGTCGGCCCCGCCCCGGGGCGGGGCGGGGCCGACGCGTACCTGCGCCGGGGCTGGCGTCCCCCAGGGGCGGCGCTGACGCGTTTCCCGGGATCGCGGCGCTGGGCCGGGCATAGGATCGGCCCCGGGCGCGCCGTGGCGGACGCGCCCGCCACGGGGGTGGGAAATGCGGGATCTCCGGTACGAGATGACAGCCGCGCTGGCCGCGGCGGACCTGGTGGAGGCGTCGCGCCGGGAACAGGTCGCCGACCTGTGCGCCGGAGTCGCCGAGCGGTACTGCGCCGAGCAGGGGCACACCCCGGGCGTCCGGTCCGGCGAGATCGCCGAGCTGGCCACCGGCGACCCGGCCCCGGCCTGGGCCCCGACGCCACCCGACGCCGCCCGGTGGCCCTGAGGAGCCAGCCGGCACCGGCGAGGTGCTGAGGCGGGGCCGCCGCCCGGCGTGGGTCGACCGGGCCGGCCGGGGCGAGCACCCCGGCCGGCCCGGTCGTGCTGGCCGTCAGCGCGGCGCGCGTCACGCCTCCACTTCGGAGCGGTCGCCCGCCCACAGCGTGTGGAACGATCCCGCCCGGTCCACCCGCTGGTAGGTGTGCGCGCCGAAGTTGTCCCGCAGCCCCTGGATCAGCGCGGCGGGCAGTCGCTCCGCGCGCAGCCCGTCGAAGTACGCCAGCGACGAGGAGAACGCCGGAGTCGGCACGCCGGCCCGGGTCGCGTCGATCACCACCCGCCGCCAGCTCGGCACGCCGGCGCTGACCGCCTCGGCGAACCACGGCGCCACCAGCAGCGACGGCAGCTCCGGCTGGGCGTCGTACGCCTCCTTGATCCGGTCCAGGAAGCGGGCCCGGATGATGCAGCCGCCCCGCCAGATCGTCGCGGTGCCGCCCAGGTCGATGTCCCAGTCGTACTCCGCGCTGCCGGCGCGGATGTGGTCGAAGCCCTGCGCGTACGCGACGATCTTGCTGGCCAGCAGCGCGCGCCGCACGTCCTCGACGAAGGCGTCCCGGTCCTCGACCTGCCACTTCTCCCCGGCGTCGCCGAACGCCCGGCGGGCGGCCTCGCGCTGGTCGGCGTGCCCGGACAGCGACCGGGCGAAGGTGGCCTCGGCGATGCCGGTGATCGGGATGCCCAGGTCCAGCGCGCTCTGCACCGTCCAGCGGCCGGTGCCCTTCTGCTCGGCCTGGTCCAGCACGACGTCGACGAACGCCCGCCCGGTCGCCGCGTCGGTGTGCCCCAGCACCTCGGCGGTGATCTCGATGAGGAAGGACTCCAGCTCGCCGGTGTTCCACTCCCGGAAGATGTCCGCGATCTCCGCCGGGCTCGCCGACAGCCCGGCCCGCAACAGGTCGTACGCCTCCGCGATGAGCTGCATGTCGGCGTACTCGATGCCGTTGTGCACCATCTTCACGAAGTGGCCGGCGCCGTCCGGGCCGATGTGCCGGCAGCACGGGGTGCCGTCCACCTGGGCGGCGATCTTCTCGAACATCGGGCCGAGCTTCGCGTACGACTCGGCGGAGCCGCCGGGCATGATGCTCGGCCCGCGCAGCGCGCCCTCCTCGCCGCCGGACACGCCGGTGCCGGAGAAGTGCAGCCCGTGCCCGCGCAGCGCCTCCTCCCGCCGCCGGGTGTCAGCGAAGTGGGCGTTGCCGCAGTCGACGACGATGTCGCCCTCCTCCAGCAGCGGGACCAGCTCGTCGATCACCGCGTCGGTGGGGGCGCCCGCCTTCACCATCACGATCACCGCTCGGGGGCGCTCCAGCGAGGCCACGAAGTCCGCGAGGGACTCCGACGGCACGAAAGTGCCCTCGTCGCCGTGCTCGGCGACCAGGCTGCGGGTACGCTCCGGAGAGCGGTTGTGCACCGCCACCGGGAACCCGTTACGGGCCAGGTTCCGGGCCAGGTTGCGGCCCATCACCGCCAGCCCGGTCACACCGATCTGCGCCGTCGCCTGCTGCGTCATCCGTACCCGCCACCTCTCGCGTCGCCTGTGGTGCTGCGACCGTATCGCGCCCGGCGGGCGGCGGGGCCAGGCGGCGGACGCGGTGTCACGATGTGGTGGCGGCCGGGCCGGCGACGGCCGCGACCGGGCGGGTCAGCCCTCGGCGAGCCTGGCCTCGACGTGCGCGACCTTCGCCGTGAGCGCGTCGGTCACGCCCGGGCGCACGTCCGCCTTGAGCACCACGCTCACCCGGGGCGCCTGCGCGGCCACCACGTCGACCGCTCGCTTGACCACCGCCATCACCTCGTCCCACTCGCCCTCCACAGTGGTGAACATGGCGTCGGTGCGGTTCGGCAGCCCGGACTCCCGAACCACCCGGACCGCCTCGGCGACCAGGTCGCCGCCGGACTCGCCGACGCCGAGCGGGGTGACGGAGAACGCGATCAGCATGTCGACGATCGTGCCAGTAATTCGGGTGCGGCGGGTGGGACGGGCGGCTATCGTCACGTACATGCGTAACTGACGCCCCACTTTGCCGAAGCCGGCCCGCCGCCATCGCCGCGGGTCCGGGTGCTCCGGGCGTCCGCATTCCCCACGCCGCCGTTCCCGTACGGCTCCTGTCGTGGTCGGCCCGCCCGGGCACTCCCCGTTCCCGTCCGCCCCGCCGTCGCCCGACGGCAGCGCGCGCCGCATGGTCGGCGTACCGCGACCCGTCGTGGGCCGTCGCCCCGCAAGCCGCCACGTCGTTGGCGCCCCGCAAGCCGCCATGTCGTCGGCGCCCCGCAGCTCGCGGACGAGCCGACGCCCGCAGTCAGGAGGCCGTGTATGCCTGCCAAGCGCAGTTCCCGCAAGCCCCGTAAGCCGTCCCCGCGACCCTTCCAGGTGGACGTGAACCCGCCCGACCACGACGGCAGCGCCATCCGGGCCAGGGCCATCGCCGCCGCCGGCCCGCCGGCCCTGTCGGTCCCGCCGGTGGCGGGAACGCCGTCGCCGGTGCCGCCGACGGGGGAGGCCCTCCCGGTCCCGCCGGTGGCGGAGGCGTCGTCCCTGGTTCCGCTGGTGGCGGAGGCGTCGTCCCTGGTCCCGCCGGTGGTGGAGGCACCGCCCGCGCCGAAGGCCGGTCCGCCGGCCGGCAAGGACCGGTTCCCCGCCGGCCGCACCCAGCGCGCCGGCCAGGCCCGCCGCTACGCCTTCCGCCGTAGCTGACCGGCCACGATCGACTCCAGGTGCGGCACATCGGGGTCTCCCAGCACTCGGAGACGCCGACATGCCGCACCCGGAGTCGATCTTCGATCCGCGCGGCCCGGTCCGGGCTGGCCAGGGCCGGTGGGAGTCCGGGCGGGCCGGGCCGATCGGGCCCCGATCAGGGCTGGCCAGGTTCCGTCCCGGCACGTTCGGGCCGGCTGGTCAGCCGATCAGGGGACGGAACGCGCCCAGTGCGACGCTGACCGCCAGCGCCGCCCCGGCCAGCACCGCCGCGCCGACGATCAGCGCGCCGTCGGCGGCGGTGAACCGCTGCCGACGGGCGACGGTGCGCGGGGTGCCCGCGTCGAACCCCCGGGCGTCCATCGCCACGGCCAGCCGGGTGCCCCGCCGGATCGCCCCCACCAGCAGCGCGAACGCGGTCGAGACGAACAGTCGCATCCGGGCCAGGGGGTTGCGCCCGGCGTCGACCCCGCGTGCCCGCCGCGCCATGCTGATCATCTGCCACTCCTGGCCCAGCAACGGCACCAGCCGGAACGCCGCCAGCGCGCCGATCGCGAACCGGGCCGGTGCCTTCGCGTTCTGGATCAGCGCGTCGGCCAGGTCGGTCGGGTCGGTGGTGGCGAAGACGATCACGCCGGGCAGCGCCACGGCCAGCATGCGCAGCGCCAGCCCGAGCGCGGTCAGCAGCACCCCGGTGGTGACCAGCACCGGCCCCGCGTCGACCAGCACCCGGCCGGAACGGTCGGCCGCGAACAGGACCAGGGCGACCACGATGCCGACCGCGCTGAGCAGCAACGGCGCGGCCCGCCGGGCGAGCACCCGGTACCGGATGCCGAACAACGGCAGCACGGCCAGCTCGATGCCGAGGGCGATCGCCGGGGCGACCGGGTCGAGGGTGGCGAGCAGGGTGAACGAGAAGACCAACGCCGCCGCGACCTTCGCCACCGGATTGCGCCGGGCCAGCGGCGCGCCGGGCGCCGCCACCGGTTCGATACTGATCACGTGGCCTCCACCACCTCGCCGGCCGCGCCGGTCACGTCGCCCGGCGGTTGGTGGTCCGTACCGGTGGCGCTGTCCGTCGCTTCGTGGTTCGTGTCGGTCACGTCGCCGGCGCCGGCTCGCGGGTCACGGTGATCCGCCGGTCGGCCAGGGCCGCGACGAAGTCCGGGTCGTGGGTGACCGTGACGACGCCGTGCCCGGCGTCGCGCAGCTCGGCGAAGAGGTCGACCAGCTCCAGCCAGGTCCGCCGGTCCTGACCGAAGGTGGGCTCGTCGCAGATCAGCAGCCGGGGCGCGGTGGCCAGGGCGGTCGCCACGCTCAGCCGCCGCGCCTCCCCACCCGAGAGGGTGTACGGGTTCGCGCGGGCCAGCGCCGCCAGGCGCAGCCGCTCCAGCAGCGCGTCCACGGTGGCCCGGACGGCGGTCTCCGGCCGGCCGGTGCGGCGCGGGCCGAGGGCCAGCTCGTCGAAGACCGTGCCGGTGACGAACTGGTGCTCCGGGTCCTGGAAGACCGACCCGATCCGGCTCGCCAGCGCGGGCGCCCGCCACCGGTACGGGGGAGTCCGGGCGTCCCTGCCGGCCAGTTCCCCGGTCGCCGTCACCCGGCCGGACCCGGGCCGGAGCAGGCCGCCCAGCAGCAGTGCCAGGGTGGACTTGCCGGCGCCGTTGGGGCCGAGCACGGCCAGCGCCTCGCCAGCGCGTACCGCGAGGTCGATCGGGGCGAGGCGGGGCGGCAGGGCGACCCGGTCGGCGCTGAGCAGCAGGCTGCCCGGCGCCGCGCCGGCATGCCGGGGCGGTACGGTCCGGCCGGGCACCCAGACCCCCTCGGCGGCGAGCGCGTCGCCGTGGGCGGCGAAGACCGCCTCCGGCGGCCCGTCGGCGCGTACCCCGCCGCCGGGCTCCAGCACCACCACCCGGTCGACCAGCGGCAGCGCCTCGGCGACCCGGTGCTCGACCAGGATCAGCGTGGTGTCGCCGTCCAGCGCGTCGGCCACCGCGCGGCGGACCAGCGCCGCCCCGGCCGGGTCGAGGTTCGCGGTCGGCTCGTCGAGCAGCAGCAGCCCCGGCCGCAGGGCGAGCGTCCCGGCAAGGGCGAGCCGCTGCTGCTCCCCGCCGGAGAGGGCGGCGGTCGGCCGGTCCCGGCCGTACGGGAAGCCGACCCGGCGCAGCGCCTCGTCCACCCGGGGCCAGATCTGGTCGGCCGGTACGCCCCGGTTCTCCAGCCCGAACGCCACGTCGTCGCCGCAGCGGGCCATGACGAGTTGGGTGTCCGGGTCCTGGAAGACGATGCCGACCCGCTCCCGGTCCTTGCGGGGATCCACCCCGTCGACCTCTACGGTGCCCTCCTGCTCGCCCGAGTCCTCGGGCAGGAGCCCGGCCAGCGCGGCCAGCAGCGTGCTCTTGCCCGCCCCCGACGGCCCGAGCAGTAACACCCGCTCGCCGCGCTCCACGCGCAGGTCCACCCCGCGCACCGCCCAGGCCCGCCGCCCGGCATGCCGCCACCCGAACCCCCGCACCAAGACCCCACCCACCCCACCCACCCAAACCCCCTCCCACCCAACCCCACCCCGCCACCAGCCTGGGTGATCAAGAGGTCTGCGTCCGGAGAACCGGGTTCGGCTGACGCAAACCTCTTGACCAACGCGGTCAGACGGGGGCGCGGTAGTCGCGGGCGGCCGGGAAGCGGTCCAGGACGCCCGTGCCGGCCAGGGCGCGGGTGAGGACCCAGGCGCCGGCGCCGGAGATCACCGTGGCGCTGACGATGGTGAGCAGGGCGTACGGGATGCGGTAGCTGGTCAGGTCGTACTCGGCGTTCCAGACGAGGAAGTCGAACAGGGCGGCGCTGAGGCCGGTGAGCGCCCCGGCGAGCAGCGCGGTCGGCAGCCGGAACGAGCGGTACCGGAACGCGGCGAAGGCCAACTCCGCGCCGATGCCCTGGACCATGCCCTGCGGGATCACCGTGCCGGCCCACTGGCTGCCCAGCAGGGCGGACAGGACGGCGGCGACGGTCTCGCAGTACAGGGCCGCGCCCGGCTTGCGGATCACCAGGCCGCCGAGCACGGCCGGCATCAGCCAGACCCCGTAGAGCAGGGTCTGCGCGGGCGGGAAGAACCCGAACGCCCCCTCGGTGGCGCTCCAGACCAGGCCCCAGGCCCAGAAGATGACGCCGAAGGCGACCGCGATCACCGAGGCGACCACGATGTCGATCGTGCGCCAGCGGTGGCTGTCGGTGTGGTTCATGTGATGGCTCCCAGTCCTGAGCGAACCAGGAGAAGACGCACGCCGCGCCCGGTGCCCTGGTGGGACCGGACGGCGGCGCGGCTGGAGGTCGACCGAACTCCCTGCGCTGGCATTACCCAGATCAGGTTCGAGGGTCTGCGGGCGGTGCCCGCACTCTCAGCGCTGTGCGCTCCCCTGTCGGATGTGAAGTTGTCTCGCCGACGCTAACACCTCGGAAGATCGCCGGGCAAAGTGATCTAACCGCAGCTCACCCCCGACGCGGAAACCGTCATCTCGCCGTACTTCATCGACCCGACCCGCTGGGCGCGATAGTGTCGCGCCGCCGAACCGTCGACCATCCAGGGGGCGAGCCGTGACGTCACCGACCGACCGTTCCCCGCCACCCGCCGGCGTCGACGGGCGGGCCCCGGCGGCGGGGCCGGTCGGCGTTGCCGCGCCGGACGTACCGGCGGGGGAGGCGGCGGGCGGGCGGCGCCGCCCGGTCGGCTCGGTCGAGGTGCTGGCCGCGGTGCTGGTGCTGGTGGTGGTGTTCCGCGAGCCGCTGGCCAACGCGCTGGCCGCGCCCCGGGTGCAGACCTGGACCACCGTGTTCGTCTCGGTGCTGGTGCAGGCCGTGCCCTTCCTGGTCTTCGGGGTGCTGCTGTCGGCGGCGATCGCGGTCTTCGTCCCGCGCGCGTTCTGGGCCCGGGCGCTGCCCCGGCACCCGGCCCTGGCGGTGCCGGTGGCCAGCGTCGCCGGCGTGGTGCTGCCGGGCTGCGAGTGCGGCTCCGTGCCGATCGCCGGCTCCCTGATCCGGCGCGGCGTCACCCCGGCGGCGGCCCTGGCCTTCCTGCTCGCCGCCCCGGCGGTCAACCCGGTCGTGCTCACCGCCACCGCGGTCGCCTTCCCGGGCAACCCCGGGATGGTGCTCGCCCGGGCGCTCGCCAGCCTGGCCGTCGCCATGATCATGGGGTGGCTCTGGCTGCGGCTCGGTCGCGCCGACTGGCTCCGGCTACCGCGCCGGCCGGAGCTGGACGGCGTCGGGCGGGGGATGGCCTTCTGGGCCGCCGTGCGGCACGACGTCGTGCACGCCGGGGGGTTCCTGGTCGTCGGCGCGATGGCCGCCGCGACCATCAACGTGCTCGTGCCGGAGCGCTGGTTGCAGACCCTCGCCGACGACCCGGTGCTGTCGGTGCTCGCCCTGGCCGTGCTCGCCGTGCTGCTGTCCATCTGCTCGGAGGCGGACGCCTTCGTCGCGGCGTCGCTGTCGCAGTTCTCCCTCACCTCCCGGCTGGTCTTCCTGGTGGTCGGGCCGATGGTCGACCTCAAGCTGATCTCCATGCAGGCCGGTGTCCTCGGCCGCCGGTTCGCGTTCCGGTTCGCCCCGGCGACCTTCGTCGTCGCCGTCGGGGTGGCCACCCTCGCCGGGGCGGTGCTGTTGTGAACCGGCAGGCGCAGGCGGTCGTCCTGCTGCTGCTCGGCGGGGCGGTGGTCCGGGCCAGCGTCACCGACCTCTACCTGCGCTACGTCAAGGAGGGGCTGCGCCCGTTCCTGATCGCCGCCGGGCTGGTGCTGGTGGCCACCGCCGTGACGACACTGTGGTACGAGCTACGCCCGCCCGCCACCGGGGAGCACGAGCCCGGCGACGGGCCTGGGGAGCACGGCCACGAACCCGGCGACGGGGCCGGGCACCACGAGCCGCGGGTCGGCTGGCTGCTCCTGCTGCCGGTGTTCGGCCTGCTGCTGGTCGCCCCGCCGGCCCTCGGCTCGTACGCGGCGGAACAGGCCGGCACGGCGCTCGCCGCCGAAGCGCAGCCGTCCGACTACCCGCCGCTTCCGCCCGGCGACCCGGCCCCGGTCACGGTGCTCGACTACGCCTCCCGGGCGCTGTTCGACCGGGGCACCTCGATCGGCGACCGCCGGGTCCGGCTCACCGGGTTCATCGTCGCCGGCCCCGACGGGCAGCCGTTGCTGGCCCGGATGGTGCTGTCCTGCTGCGCCGCCGACGGCCGCCCGGTCAAGCTGGGCCTGACCGGCGACGTGCCCCTCGGCCTGCCGAACGACACCTGGGTCGAGGCCACCGGCCGGTACAGCGTCAGGGTCGGCCGGGACCCGGTCAACGACGCCGAGATCCCGTACCTGGCCGTGGAGTCCTGGCGGGAGGTGCCCGCCCCGCGAAACCAGTACGAGTGAGCCCGGCCCCGCTGGGTAGGCTGCCGATCATGCAGGTGGAGGCGCGAGGGCTGACGTTCGAGGCCCGCACCGGCGGGCCAACCGACGGCGAACCGGTGCTGCTGCTGCACGGGTTCCCGCAGCACGGCGGCGAGTGGGACGGGGTGGTGCCGGCGCTGCACGCAGCCGGGCTGCGCACGTACGCGCCGGACCAGCGGGGGTACTCGCCGCTCGCCCGGCCCGGGGCGGTCGAGGCCTACCGGCTCCCCGAACTGGTCGCCGACGCGGCGGCCCTGCTCGACGCGCTGGGCGTCGACGCGGCGCACGTGGTGGGGCACGACTGGGGCGCGATCGTGGCCTGGGGTCTGGCCGCGGGCCGCCCCGACCGGGTGCGCAGCCTCACCGCCGTGTCCGTCCCGCACCCCGCCGCCATGGCGCACGCTCTGGCCACGGACGCCGGGCAGAAGGCCCGCTCGTCGTACATCGCCCTGTTCCGCAAGCCGGGCACGGCGGAGAGGGTGCTGCTGGCGTTGCGGGCCGCCGCCCTGCGCAGGCTGCTCGGCGGGGTCGGCGACGCCGCCCGGGTGGCCCGGTACGCCGACCCGATGCGCGAGCCGGGCGCGCTGAGCGCCGCGCTGAACTGGTACCGGGCGATGTCCCGAGCCGATCTCGCGGCGGTCGGGCCGGTGCCGGTGCCGACCACGTTCGTGTGGAGCAACCGGGACATCGCGATCGGCCGGACCGCCGCCGAGGCGTGCGCCGCCCACGTCACCGGGGACTACCGCCCCGTCGTGCTGCCCGGCGTCTCGCACTGGATCCCCGACGAGGCGCCCGGCCCGCTCGCCGAGGCGATCCTGGCCCGTACGGGCGCCGGGCGATGACCCCCGCCCCGCCCCCGCCCGCCCCGGGCCGGCCGGTGGCCCCGGGTCCGTCGGCCACCTCGGGCGCGCCGGGCGGCGGCGCGGCGGCCCGGCCGCACACCCGCGCGTCGCTCGCCGCGCAGGTGCACGAGCTGGGGGTACGCCCCGGCGGCATCGTGCTGGTGCACGCCGGGCTGCGGGCGCTCGGGTTCGTCTGCGGCGGCCCGCAGACGGTGGCCCTCGCCCTGCGTGACGTGCTCGGCCCCGAGGGCACGCTGGTGGTGCCGACGCACACGCCGGAGAACAGCGACCCGGCCGGGTGGAGCAACCCGCCGGTGCCAATGCACTGGTGGCCGGTGATCCGGGCCGAGACCCCCGGCTTCGACCCGGCGGTCACCCCGAGCCGGTTCATGGGGGCGCTGGCCGAGACGGTCCGGGGCTGGCCGGGGGCCCGGCGCAGCGACCACCCGCACGTCTCGTTCGCCGCGCTCGGGCCCGCCGCCGAGGAGATCGTGGCCGGGCACCCGCTGGCCGACATGCTCGGCCCCGGCTCGCCGCTGGGCCGGCTGTACGACCTGGACGCCGACGTGCTGCTACTCGGCGTCGACCACGGCTGCAACACGTCGCTGCATCTGGCGGAGTACCGGCAGGCCGCCCCGCCGAGGGAACGGGTGGGCGCGGCGGTGCGTACCCCCGGCGGCGGCCAGGACTGGGCATGGTGGGAGGACGTGGCGATCGACTCGGCCGACTTCCCCCGGCTCGGGGCGGATCTGGAGGCCACCGGCGTGGTCCGGATCGGCCCGGTCGGCGACGGGACGGGCAGGTCGATGCGCCAGCGGGCGGCGGTCGACTTCGCGGTGGACTGGCTGGCCCGCAACCGACGGACGGAGGAAGCATGACGGTGAGCGCCGAGGACTATCTGGCGGTGGTGACGGAGACGATCGGCCGGGTGTCGTCCGGCCAGCGGGAGGCGGTGGGTCGGGCGGCCGACCTGGTCGCCGACGCGCTGCGCGCCGACGGGGTGGTTCACGCGTTCGGCACCGGCCACTCCGAGGCCCTCGCCATGGAGATCGCCGGCCGGGCTGGCGGCCTGGTGCCGACCAACCGGATCGCGCTGCGCGACCTCGTGCTGTACGGCGGGGCCCCGGCCGACGTCCTGGGCCCGCTGCTGGAGCGGGACCCCTCGGTGGCCCACCGCCTGTACGAGCTGGCCCCGGTCCGCCCGGCGGATGTCTTCGTGGTCGCCTCCAACTCCGGCGTCAACGGGGCCATCGTGGAATTCGCCGCCCTGGTGAAGGAGCGCGGTCACGGCCTCGTCGCGATCACCTCGGCGCTGCACTCGGCGCGGATGACGTCCCGCCACTCGTCCGGCCGGAAGCTGGCCGACTTCGCCGACGTGGTGCTGGACAACGGCGCCCCGTACGGCGACGCGACCCTGCCGCTGCCCGGCGGGGGCGCGGTCGGCGCGGTCTCCTCCATCACCGCCGCCCTGCTGGCGCAGCAGCTCACGGTCGAGGTGGTGGCCCGGCTGCTCGCGGCGGGGGAGCGGCCCCCGGTCTACCTGTCGGCCAACATCGCCGGCGGCGACGAGCACAACAACGCCCTGGAGGCCCGGTACGCCGGCCGTATCCGTCGGGGGTCCTGACCGCGCCTGGCGGACCGGGTCGTGAGGCGGTTTCGCCGTCCGCCCGACGGGGCAAAGGCGATGCTGCCGGCGGGGTGGACCCCGCCGGCAGTACCGTCGTCCCGGAGGTAGCGCGTGTCGAAGGAAACCGAGAAGCAGCGCTGGCAGCGCAACTTCGCCGACCTGCTCCAGGAGTTGCGGGTCGCGCAGACCGGCGTGCAGATCCTGTTCGCCTTCCTGCTGACCCTGCCGTTCAGCAACGGTTTCACGCGTACCAGCGAGTTCCAGAAGGACGTCTACATCGTCGCGTTGCTGTCGGCGGCCGGCGCCACCGCGATGATCATCTCCCCGGTCGCCTTCCACCGGGCGCTGTTCCGGCAGGGGCGCAAGCCGGAGCTGGTCCGGTTCGCCCACCGGATGGCCAGCGGCGGGCTCGCTTTCATGCTCGTCTCGATGGTCAGCGCGGTTCTGCTGATCACCGACTTCGTGCTGGACCGGGGCATCGCCTTCGTGCTCACCGCGATCACGGCGGTCTGGTTCCTGACCTTCTGGGTGGTCCTGCCGTTCGCCCGCCGGAACTGGGGGGACGACGACATCGACGACGACGATGACGACCCGCAGCCGCTCACTGCCGGCTGACCCCGCCGACCAGCGGTGACGCCGGCCGAAATCCGAGGTGCACGCGACGCTACCCCTGGGTAACAACCAGGGGTAGCGTCGCTCTTGTCGAGCGCGTCGACGCATCCGGACCGAGGTTCGAGGGGGCAGCCGTGACCACGACGCAGAACAGCCGACCCGCGCCCGACCCGCCGGGGGGAGCCGCCGCGGGCGGCCCCACCGGCCGGGTCGCGCCGATCGACGATCCGGCCCCGGCCGTCCCGGGGCCCGCCACCGCCGACGCCACCGAGGCCACCGCCGCCACCGCCGATGCCGCCGAGGCCACCGCCGACGCCGCGGCGGTCGACGCCGCCGGGGGCGCGGGGGCGCTGCCGACGGAGGCCGGTCAGGTGTCCGAGAAGGAGGCCCGGCAGGTCGCCGAGGCGGCCCGCGAGTCCGCCTGGGACCGGCCCAGCTTCGGCAAGGAGTTGTTCCTCGGCCGGTTCCGGCTCGACCTGATCAACCCCTGGCCGCGTACCGACCCGGCCGAGGACGCCCGGGCCGGGGAGTTCCTCGGCCGGCTGCGGGCGTACCTGGAGGCCGAGGTGGACGGGGCGGCGATCGAGCGCGACGCCCGCATCCCCGACGAGGTGTTCCAGGGGCTGGCCCGGCTCGGCGCGTTCGGCATGAAGATCGACCGGTCCCACGGCGGGCTCGGGCTGAGCAACCTGCACTACTGCCGGGCGTTGATGCTGGCCGGCTCGGTCAGCCCGGCGATCGGGGCGCTGCTGTCGGCACACCAGTCGATCGGCGTCCCGCAGCCGCTGAAGATGTTCGGCACCGACGAGCAGAAGCAGCGCTTCCTGCCCCGGCTCGCCGCCGGCGAGGTGTCGGCGTTCCTGCTCACCGAGCCGGACGTCGGCTCCGACCCGGCGCGGCTGGGCACCACGGCCGAGCCGACCGCCGACGGCACCGGGTACCGGCTCAACGGGGTGAAGCTGTGGGCCACCAACGGTACCGTGGCCACCCTGCTGGTGGTGATGGCCCGGGTGCCGGCCGCCGAGGGGCGGCGCGGCGGGATCACCGCCTTCGTCGTCGACGGCGACGCCGAGGGCATCACGGTGGAGCGGCGCAACGAGTTCACCGGCCTGCGCGGCCTGGAGAACAGCCTCACCCGGTTCCACGACGTGTTCGTGCCGAACTCCGACGTCATCGGCGGCGAGGGCAAGGGGCTGAAGATCGCCCTGACCACGCTGAACACCGGGCGGCTCTCGCTGCCGGCGATGTGCGTCGGCGCCGGCAAGTGGTCGCTGAACGTGGCCCGGGACTGGGCCGCCGACCGGGTCCAGTGGGGCCGGCCCGTGGGCGAGCACGAGGCCGTCGCGCAGAAGCTCGCGTTCGTCGCCGCCACCACGTACGGCATGGAGGCCATGCTGGACCTGTGCTGCCTGCTCGCCGACGACGACCGCAACGACATCCGGATCGAGGCGGCCCTGGTCAAGCTGTACGCCAGCGAGATGGCCTGGAAGATCGGCGACGAGCTGATCCAGATCCGCGGCGGGCGCGGCTACGAGACGGCCGACTCCCTGGCCGCCCGGGGCGAGCGCCCGGCCGCGGTCGAGCAGATGCTGCGGGACCTGCGGATCAACCGGATCTTCGAGGGCTCCACCGAGATCATGCACCTGCTCATCGCCCGCGAGGCGGTCGACGCCCACCTCTCCGTCGCCGGGGACATCATCGACCCCGACGCCGGGCTCGGCCGCAAGGCGAAGGCCGGTGCCCGGGCCGGGGCCTTCTACGCGAAGTGGCTGCCCACCCTCGCCGTCGGCCGGGGCCAGTCGCCGCGGGCGTACGCCGAGTTCGGCCCGCTCGCCGGCCACCTGCGCCAGGTCGAGCGGTACAGCCGCAAGCTGGCCCGGTCGACGTTCTACGCGATGTCCCGCTGGCAGGGGAAGATGGAGCGTAAGCAGGCGTTCCTCGGCCGGATTGTGGACATCGGCGCGGAACTGTTCGCGATGTCCGCGGTCTGCGTCCGGGCGTACGCCGAGAAGGACACCCGACCGGAGAACGTCGAGCTGGCCGACCTGTTCTGCCGCCAGGCCCGGCTGCGGGTCGACGCCCTGTTCACCGGCCTGTGGGCGAACACCGACTCCGTCGACGTGGCGGCGGCGAAGCGGATCCTCGCCGGCCGGTACGCCGCCCTGGAGGACGGGGTGCTCACCCCGCCCGCCGACCTGCCCTGGGTGGCCCGGTGGACCCCCGGCCCGTCGACCGCCCGGGACGTCCGCCGTCGTGTCCCCCGCCCCGAGTGACGACCAGGGGCCCCTGTCGTGGGGCGGGGGCCCCGCGCTCCTCGCCGACCCGGGCCGGGCGCGGGCTCAGCGGGCGATGGCCCAGGCCAGCACGGCGGCCAGGATCAGCCCGTTGAGCGCCGCCAGCACCAGGTACGCCGCCGGCGGGATCTTGCGGCCTCGGCGGACGAAGCTGACCAGCACGGCGGCGTAGGCCAGCAGCAGCACGGCGACGACGATCAGGAAGTAGAGCACCGGACCACCCTATCGGCCACCCCGGAGCCCGAGTCGGCGCAGCTCCAGCGCGGCGAGCGCGTCGACCGTGGCGTCGTCGCCGCGCCGCCACGCCTCGGCCACGTCCGGGGCGATCCGGGTCAGCTTGCCGATCGGCTGACCGGCCAGCGCCCGCAGGGCCAGCAGGTCCCGCCCGGCCGGTACGGCGGCCAGCGCCTTGGCCGAGGCGGCCCGGCGCATCCAGCGCAGCCGCAGCGGCAGCCAGCCGAACAGCACCAGGCCGAGCGGGAACACCAGCACCGCGATGGTGAGCGCCAGGGCGAGCTGGCCGACCAGCTCCTGCTGGTCCCGGCCCGCCTCGGCCATCGCCCGGGCGGCGTCGGCGGCCTTCGTGAACGGGGCGGTCAGCTCGTCGCCGACCAGCGGCACCCGGCGTACCTTGCCGCCGGCGTCGGCGAGGTTGTCGGCGAGGCTGCCGCCGGCCCCCTCCAGCTTCTGCCCGGGTACGGCGAGCTTCTGCACCAGGTCGTGCACCCAGAACGCGAAGCGGATCGCGGCGTACACCCAGACGACGACGAGCAGGTCGGTCAGGAACTGGCGGACGGCGGTCGGGATGCGATCGGCGTAGATCTTCACGCCGGACAGCGTGCCACGGTCCGCCCCGCCCGGCACGGGTCGGATTTCCCGCCCGGCGCGGACGCGACCCGGCCGGGGTCAGCCGGCGCAGGCCGGGCAGGTGCCGAAGATCTCCAGGGTGTGGCTGACGTCGGCGTACCCGTGCTGCGCCGCGACCCGCTCCGCCCAGGCCTCCACGGTCGGCCCGGCCACCTCGACGGTGCGCCCGCAGGCCCGGCAGACCAGGTGGTGGTGGTGGCCCTCGCTGCACCGCCGGTAGAGGTGCTCCCCGCCGGGCGGGCGCATCACGTCGATCTCGCCCGCGTCGGCGAGCCCCTGGAGGGTGCGGTAGACGGTGGTCAGCCCCACCCGCTCGCCGCGCCCGCGGAGCATGGCGTGCAGGTCCTGCGCGCTGTGGAATCCCTCCAGCTCGGCGAGTAGCGCGCTCACCGCCGAGCGCTGCCGGGTGTTCCGGACGACGGTCCCCTCGGTCACGATGCCTCCCCGGCGTGGCTGACCGCGTCGGCCACGATGTGCGCGACGTGCTCGTCGACCAGCGCGTACGCGATCTCCCGGCCGCGCCGGGAGCCGCGGACCACGCCGGCTCCCCGCAGCACCCGCAGGTGCTGCGAGACCAGCGGCTGCGCCGCCCCGAGCTTCTCCACCAGCTCGTGTACGCACCGTTCACCCTGCGCCAGTTCGCTCACGATCGCCAGCCGGATCGGGGCCGCGAGGGCGCGCAGCAGCTCACCGGCGTCCTCGTACGCCTCGTACCCTGATCCGTCGGTCACCTCGTAACGGTAACCAATACCACCGGCGTGCCGGAGCGCAGGATCAACGCAGCACCACCTCGGGCGGCTCGGCGACCGGCGGGCCGGCCGTCGTCCGGCGTCGGCGCACCGCCCGCCAGCCGGCGCTGGCGACCGCGACGACGAGGAACAAGGCGATCGCCAGCAGCACCACGGACGCGCCGGGGGCGGTGTCGGCGTTGGCGGCCACCCAGACCCCGGAACCGGCGGCGAACAGCCCGAGCGCCATCGCCGCGGTCATCGTTCCCCGGAAGCCCCGGGTGACCTGCTGGGCGGTGGCCACCGGGACCACCATCAGGGCGCTGATCAGCAGCACCCCGACGGCCCGCATGGCGATCGTCACGGTGACCGCGGTGCCGACCGCGAGCAGCATGTTCAGCGCCCGCACGGGCAGCCCGGCGACCCGGGCGTACTCCTCGTCGTGGCAGACCGCGAACAGCGCCGGGCGCAGCGCCAGCATGGTCACCAGGAGCGCCGCGCCGAGCACCAGGATGGTGGTCAGGTCCTGCGGCGAGATGGTGGTCAGCGACCCGAACAGGTACGCGTTGAGGTTCGCGCTGGTGGCGTCGGAGAGCCCGACCAGCGTTACGCCGCCCGCGATTCCCCCGTAGAACAGCAGCGCCAGCGCGAGGTCGCCCGAGGTGCGCCCGCGCGCCCGGACCAGCTCGACGGCGACCGCGCCGAGCGTCGCCACCACCACCGCCACCAGCACCGGCGAGCGGTTGAGCAGCAGGCCGGCGCCGACGCCGGTGAGCGCCACGTGCCCGACCCCGTCGCCGATCAGGGCCAGCCGGCGCTGCACCAGGTAGATGCCGAGCGCCGGGGCGGCCAGGCCGATGACCAGCGCGCCGATCAGGGCGCGCTGCATGTACGGGTACTGGAAAAGCTCCATGCTCAACTGCTCCACAGCCCTACGGGCTCGTCGGGTCCGTGCGGGTGCACGTGGTCGTGGTCGGGCTCGGCGTGGTGGCCGGCCGGCTCGGGGACCGCGCCGTCGTGCGCGATCCCGCCGTGGTGCACCACCACCGCCCGGCTGATCAGCGGTCGCAGCGGCCCCAGCTCGTGGGCGACCAGCAGCACCGTCCCGCCGCCGTCGACGAAGTCGCGCAGCGCCCCGGCGAACGCCTCCTGGCTGGCGGCGTCGACCCCGGCGGTCGGCTCGTCGAGGACCAGCAGCTCCGGCTCGCCGGCCAGGGCCCGGGCGATCAGGGTTCGCTGCTGTTGCCCGCCGGAGAGGGTGGCCACCGGGTCGCCGGCCCGGTCGGCCAGCCCGACGGCGGCCAACGCGGCGTCGACCGCCGCCCGGTCGGCCCGGCCCGGCGGGCGCAGCACGCCCCGGCGGGCCAGCCGGCCCGAGGCGACCACCTCGCGGACGGTGGCCGGGACGCCGCCGCCGGCGCCGAGGCGCTGCGGGACGTACCCGATCCGCTGCCACTGCCGGAACCGGCCCAGCGGGGCGCCGAAGAGCGAGACCGACCCGGCGTGCAGCGGGACCAGCCCGAGCACCGCGCGGATCAGGGTGGACTTGCCGGAGCCGTTGGCGCCGAGCACGGCGACCACCTCGCCGGCGGTGACGGTCAGCGAGACGTCGCGCAGCACCGGGCGGCCGTCGTAGCCGACCGCTGCGTGGGTGACGGTGATGACAGGCGTGCTCACGAGCAGCTCAACGCCGTCCGCAGGGTCGCCAGGTTGGTGCGCATCACCGAAAGGTAGTCGCCGTCGTGGCCGGCGGACAGTCCCTCCAGCGGGTCGAGCACCGCGGTCTTCGCCCCCACCTCGCGGGCGATGGTCTCGGCGACCTTCGGGCTGACCAGGGTCTCGAAGAAGATCGTGGTGGCCCGGTGCTCCCGGGCCTCCCGGGCGACCTCGGCGAGGCGCTGCGGGGAGGGTTCGTTGTCCGGGGCCAGCCCGGTGATGCCGACCTGGTCGAGCTGGTAGCGCTCGGTCAGGTAGCCGAACGCGGTGTGGCTCACCACGATCTCGCGGCGCTGGCAGGTCCTCAGCCCGGCGGCGAACTCGGCGTCCAGCCTCTCCAGCTCGGCGCGCAGCGCGCCCGCCCGGGCGGTGTAGTCGGCGGCGCGGTCCGGGTCGGCCCGGCCGAGCCGCTCGGCCAGCCGGTCGCCGACGGTGGCCAGCCGGGTCGGGTCGAGCCACAGGTGCGGATCCCTGGCGCCCTCCTCCTCGGCGTGCCCGGCGTCCTCGCCCTCGTGCCCGGCCTCCTCGCCCTCGTGGTCGTGCCCGCCGGCGCTCGCGGCCAGCAGCGGCTGCACCCCGGCGACGTCGAAGGCCCGGTCGCCGCCGTTCTGGTCGACCGCCTCGTCCACCGCGGGCTGGAAGCCCTTGAGGTAGACGATCAGCTCGGCCTGGTTCACCTCGCCGACCTGGCGTGGGGTCAGTTCCAGGTCGTGCGGCTCGGTGCCGGGCTTGGTCAGGTTCGTCACCCGGACCGCGTCGCCGCCGATCCGCTCGGCCACGAACTGGAGCGGGTAGAAGGCGGCGGCCACGTCGACCCGCTGCGGGTCGGCGCCGGTGCCGTCCGCGGCGCAGGCGGTGACGGCGCCGAGAGCCACCAGGGCGGTCGCGGTGGCCAGGGCACGTACGGTGGGGCGGAGCGTCATGCCCCAACTCTCCGCGATAACGAAATTGATTGTCAAAAACGCATGCTTGCATGCGAGCGACGTGTCTGCTATTACCCCGTTCGGATGGGTCCCTGCGTGGGGCGGATCAGAGCAGCTTCGTCAGCGCCGCGGTGATCAGCAGGGTGAGCATCACCAGCCGGATCACCCGGGTCGCCGGCGCCTGCACCGCCCAGGTGGTCAGCAGCAGCGCGACCAGGGCGGCGGCGAGCGCCAGCAGCAGCACCCCGCCGGCCACGCCCGGGGTGAACAGCGCCACCAGCACCAGCGCCAGCGTGACCAGGAAGACCGTCGTCGGGTTCGCCCGGGCCAACCGACCCAGCAGGGGGCGCTGCGTACGCTGCATCCCACAGACTCTACGAGGAGGACCCGGTGCTGGTCACCAACCGGTTCGTGGTCGACGAGGACGTCGCTCCCGCCTTCACCGAACGCGCGCACGCCGCCCTGGCCGCGCTCGCCGCCCGCCCCGGCTACCTGCGCGGGGAACTGCTCCGGGCGTTGGACGACCCACGCCACTGGTGCCTGGTCACCGAGTGGGAGTCCGTCGGCGCCTACCGGCGGGCGCTGGGCGGGTTCGACGTCAAGGTGCACGCCACACCGCTGCTGGCCGAGTCGCTCGACGAGCCGTCCGCGTACGAGGCGCTGGCCACAGCCGCCCCGGGCGGGACGGTCGAGGTGAACCCCAGTGATCGGGCCGCTGCTCCGTACCGCTGAGCCGGCGGGCACTACCCTGCACCTATGACCGCACCCGGACCGGCCGGTCCACCCCCGTACCCCGTGGCGCCCGGGCCCGGCGGCCCGCCGACGCACCCGGAGCCGGGCGTGCCCGAGCCCCCGGCGGGCCCCGGGGTGGCCCCGCCGTTCGCCGCGCCGCCGACCGAGGGGCGCAGCGCCCGGCTCTGGCTCGGCCTCGGGGCCGGGGCGCTGGCCGTGCTGCTCTGCTGCGGCGGGGGCGGGGCGGCCGTGGTCGGCCTGGTGATCAGCAACGTGCAGGCGGTGCGGGAGCAGGGCCGCGCGGTGACCGACGACTACTACCAGGGGCTGGTCGAGCGGAAGTACGGCAAGTCGTACGACGCGCTCTGCGACGACGCGCAGCGCCGGGAGTCCCGGGCGGAGTTCGAGCGCCGGGTCGCCGCCGAGCCGCAGATCGACTCGTACCGGGTGGGCGAGGTGGACCCCACCACCCTGACCGTGCCGGTCTCCGTCACCTTCAGCGGCGGCAACCGGGGCGACCAGGAGGTCACCCTCGCCGCCGACGGGCAGACCGGGGCCATGGAGGTCTGCGGGGTGAGCTGACCACCCGCCCCGGCGGCCGGGCGGAGGCTCGCGGGGGCGGCTGGCCCCGCCCCCGGTATTCTGCTGGGCTCGGGGCCCGGACGGTCGTACCGTTGTCCCGAACCGACCGATCCATCCACATCTCGCCCCCGCCGACCGCCAGCCGGCGTAGGAGGAAACATGCCAGCCGACCGTATCGACGCCGTCGTCAGCCTCGCCAAGCGCCGGGGCTTCGTCTTCCCCTCCAGTGAGATCTACGGGGGCACCCGGTCGGCGTGGGACTACGGTCCGCTCGGCGTGGAGCTGAAGGAGAACGTCCGCCGGCAGTGGTGGAAGACCATGGTCCAGCAGCGCGACGACGTCGTCGGCCTGGACTCCGCGGTCATCCTGGCCCGCAAGGTCTGGGAGGCCAGCGGCCACATCGCCGAGTTCGTCGACCCGCTGACGGAGTGCCAGTCCTGCCACAAGCGGTTCCGCGCCGACCACCTGGAGGAGGCGTACGCCGAGAAGCACGGCAGGCCGCTGGCCTCGCTGTCGGAGCTGAACTGCCCGAACTGCGGCAACAAGGGCACCTTCACCGAGCCGAAGATGTTCAACGGCCTGATGAAGACCTACCTCGGCCCGGTGGAGAGCGACGAGGGCATGCACTACCTGCGCCCGGAGACCGCCCAGGGCATCTTCGTCAACTACAAGAACGTGGAGACGGTCGCCCGCAAGAAGCCGCCGTTCGGCATCGCGCAGACCGGCAAGTCGTTCCGCAACGAGATCACCCCGGGCAACTTCATCTTCCGCACCCGCGAGTTCGAGCAGATGGAGATGGAGTTCTTCGTCGAGCCGGGCTCCGACGAGCAGTGGCACGAGTACTGGCTCGCCGAGCGCTGGAACTGGTACCTCGACCTCGGGCTGTCCGAGGAGAACCTGCGCTTCTACGAGCACCCCAAGGAGAAGCTCTCCCACTACTCGAAGCGCACCGTCGACATCGAGTACCGGTTCCGGTTCGGCGGCAGCGAGTTCGCCGAGCTGGAGGGCATCGCCAACCGCACCGACTTCGACCTGTCCACGCACAGCAAGCACTCCGGCGTCGACCTGTCGTACTTCGACCAGGGCAAGAGCGAGCGCTGGATGCCGTACGTGATCGAGCCGGCCGCCGGCCTGACCCGCGCGGTGCTGGCGTTCCTGCTGGAGGCGTACGACGAGGACGAGGCCCCGAACACCAAGGGCGGGGTGGACAAGCGCACCGTCATGCGCTTCGACCCGCGGCTGGCCCCGGTCAAGGTGGCGGTCCTCCCGCTGTCCCGCAACGAGGCGCTCTCCCCGAAGGCCAAGGGCCTCGCCGCCGACCTGCGCAAGCGCTGGGTGGTCGAGTTCGACGACTCGCAGGCCATCGGCCGCCGGTACCGCCGCCAGGACGAGATCGGTACCCCGTTCTGCGTGACGGTCGACTTCGACACCCTCGACGACAACGCGGTGACCGTGCGCAACCGGGACACCATGGCCCAGGAGCGGATCTCGCTGGACCAGGTCGAGCGCTACCTGATCGACCGCCTCCCCGGCTGCTGAGCGCCGTCGACGGGGCCCCGGCCGGTGCGGGAACGTGCCGGTCGGGGCCCCGTACACTTGTCCGGTGACCGCCCCGACCGTGCCCGCGCCGCGTCCGTTGACCCTCGGGCGGTACCAGGTGTGGCCGCCGGTGGTGCTCGCGCCGATGGCCGGGATCACCAACGTCGGGTTCCGCCGGCTCTGCCGGGAGCAGGGCGGCGGCATCTACGTCTGCGAGATGATCACCACCGTCGCGCTGGTCGAGCGGAACCCGAAGACCCTGCGCATGATCGCCTTCGGCGACGACGAGCAGCCGCGCAGCCTCCAGCTCTACGGCACCGATCCGGAGATCACCGCCGCCGCCGTGCGGATCGTGGTGGAGAAGAACCTCGCCGATCACATCGACCTGAACTTCGGCTGCCCGGTCCCCAAGGTCACCCGCAGGGGCGGCGGGTCGGCCCTGCCGTGGCGGCGCCGGCTCTTCGCCCGGCTGGTGCGGGCCGCGGTGGACGCCGCGTCGCCCGCCGGGGTGCCGGTCACCGTGAAGATGCGCAAGGGCATCGACGACGACCACCTGACGTACGTCGAGGCGGGGCTCGCCGCCCAGGACGCCGGTGTCGCGGCGGTCGCCCTGCACGGGCGCACGGCCGCGCAGCGCTACTCGGGCACCGCCGACTGGGACGCGATCGCCACCCTCAAGCAGGCCCTCGACGTGCCGGTGCTCGGCAACGGCGACATCTGGGAGGCCGAGGACGCGTTGCGGATGGTCGCCCACACCGGGGTCGACGGGGTGGTGATCGGGCGTGGCTGCCTGGGCCGGCCGTGGCTCTTCGCCGACCTGGAGGCCGCGTTCGACGGGCGGCCGGAGCGGCGGCTGCCCACCCTGGGCGAGGTGGCGGCGACCATGCGCCGGCATGCCGAGCTGCTGGTCGACCAGTTCGTGGCGGGGGCGCGGAACCCGGCCAGGGGCGAGCGGGACGGCTGCACCGACTTCCGCAAGCACGTCGCCTGGTACCTCAAGGGCTTCCCGGTCGGCAGCGAGCTGCGCCGCTCCCTCGCCATGATCGACAGCCTGGCCCAGCTCGACGACCTGCTCGGCAAGCTCGACCCGGCGGAGCCGTTCCCGGTGGCGACGCTCGGCCAGCCGCGCGGCCGGACGAACTCCCCGGGCAAGGTCCACCTCCCGGAGGGCTGGCTGGCCAGCCGGGACGACGACACCGTGCCCGAGGGCGCGGAGCTGGCCGACTCCGGCGGCTGACCCACGCCGCCGCAAAGGGCCGGCCCCGGTGGGGCCGGCCCTTTGTCGTGTGTGGGGTCAGGAGGTGGCGTAGCCGCGGGTGGCGATCCAGTCGGCGAGGTTGTCGATGGTGATCTGGTAGCTGGCCTGGTCGGGGTTGGCGGAGTCGGCGATGGTGACGATCCTGCCGTTGTCGTGGTAGCCGACGACGCTGATGTAGTGGCCGCCCTCGAAGGAGTGGGTGGTGCCGGTGGTGTCGCTGGTGGTGCCGGCGATGTTCGCCACGACGGCGCGGCCCTGGTCGACGGTGCGCACGACGTCGGCGCGCAGGGTGTCGGTCTGCTTGGTGTCGGCCTTGCCGGTGGGCAGTTCGACGCTGCGGTAGGCGTCGTTCTTGCCGGTCTCCTTGTTCAGGACGGGAGTGATGTCGTTGATGGAGTCGGTGCCGTTCTCGGTGGTGCCCATCTCCCTGGCCATGGCGTCGACGCTGATGGCCTTGCCCTGCACCGACAGGGCGTTACGGGCGGCGGCGGGACCGCAGTAGAAGAAGTTGGGCTGCGCCTCGTAACGCACGTCGAGCTGCCGCTCCCCGCCAGCCTTACCATCGGCCTGCACCTGCACGGCGGGAGCCTTCACCGCCGGGGCCGCGTGCGCGGCGACGGCGGGGGCGGCGATACCACCAGCGGCGGCGGCGAGAACACCAGCGGTCAGCGCGGTCCTACGGATCAGATCGGTACCCATGATGGCGTGCTCCTCTGCTCGGGGGACACACGACAACACAACCCCGAAGAGGGGCGACTGCCGCGAGAGAAAGAGATTCGGGGGACCAACCCGGCGGCCGGGGGGCCTGCTCGGGTCGTCCAGGGGGATGCAACGATCCCGCCGGGCCCCGCATTCCACCGGCACGAAGGCCGAAGAGCCGGGGCCTGCCCGGGCCGGGATCCGCCCGGGTGAACCATGTACAACACCCCCGCCCCGGCCCGGATTCCACCCCCACGGTGACCCCGCCCACAGGACCAAACCCCCCACACCACCCAAACCACCCAGCACCGACCCCCCAGCCCCGGTGATCAAGAGGTTTACGTCAAGGGGGCGGCGAATCCTGACGCAAACCTCTTGATCAACGCGGTGGGGTCGGGGCGTGGTCCGTGCCGGTCTGGGCGGCTCCGGCCGTGGTGTCCGGGTGGGGCTGGGTGGGGATGGGAGGTGCGTCCTGGGGTTCCGCCGGCCAGGGGATCTCCGGGGCGCGGTGGAAGGCGATGCCCGCGCCGCTCCAGCGCGGCCCGTGGCCGGCGAGGCGGTCGCGGAAGGCGGGCCAGTCGTGCGTACGCCGGGGCGACCAGCCCAGCTCTGCCACGGCGGGCAGCCGGGGCAACAGCATGAACTCGATCTCGGCAAGCGAGGTGACCGACTCGGTCCAGAGCGGGGCCTCCACGCCCAGCACCGCCTCGGCCGGCACGCCGTCCAGATGCGTCCCCGGGTCCCAGTCGTACGCGCGGGCCACGTCGATCAGTCCGGCCCAGTCGTGTCCGATCGGGGTGTCCGGGGCGTACTTCATGTCGAGGTAGGCGTGGTTGGCGGGGGAGAGGATCAGCCGGGCGCCGCGCCGGACGGCCTCGGCGGCCACCGGGTCGTCGCCCTGCGTGCCCCACCACTGGAGGATCCGCCCCTCGGCGTGCCCGGCCGGGGCGATCTGGTGCCAGCCGACCACGATCTTGCCGGTGCTGGCGACGATGCCCTGCACCCGCTCCACGAAGCGGGCGTACACGTCGGCCGGAACCTTGAACACCTCGTCGCCGCCGATGTGCAGGTACGGCCCGGGGGTGCGGGCGGCGACCTCGCCGAGCACGTCGGCGACGAAGGCGTACGTACGCTCGTCGGCCGGGTCGAGGTAGCTGAAGCCGACCTCGGTGCCGGTGTACGGCGGCGGAGCGAGCCTCTCGGGCGCCAGCTCCGGGTACGCGGTCAGCGCCGCGTTGGTGTGGCCGGGCAGGTCGATCTCCGGGACGACGGTGACGTGTTGGCGAGCGGCGTACCGGACGACGCGCCGGTAGTCGGCCGCGGTGTAGCAGCCGCCGGGGCCGCCGCCGACCTCGGTCGCCCCGCCGACGGTGGCCAGCCGGGGCCGGGCGTCGACGGCGATCCGCCAGCCCTGGTCGTCGGTGAGGTGCAGGTGTAGGTGGTTCAGCTTGTACCGGGCGAGGTGGTCGACCACGCGCAGCACGTCGGCGACGGCGAAGAAGTGCCGCGCCACGTCGAGCATCGCGCCCCGGTACGGGAACCGGGGCCGGTCGACGATCGTCCCGCCGGGCAGCGTCCAGCGCTCGGCCACCGGGGCGGGGCTCTCGATCGCGGCCGGCAGGAGCTGGCGCAGGGTCTGCACGCCGTGGAACAGGCCGGCCGGGGTGGCGGCGGTGAGTCGTACCCCGTCGGACCGGACGTCGAGCCGGTACCCCTCCGCGCCGAGGGGCTCGGTCCCGGCCGGCCCGGGGTCCGGGTCCGCCACCGGAGCCGGGGCGACGCCCGGCCCGGAGCTGTCGGCCCTGGCGCCCGGCCCGGCGCCGTCGGTTCCGGTACCCGGCCCGGTTCCGTCGGCCCTGGCGCCCGGCCCGGCGATGTCGGGCCCGGCGGCAGGTCCGGCGATGTCGGGCCCGGTCCCGGCCAGCGTGAGGGTCAGGCCGCCGGCCGGGTCCGCGAGGGTGTCGGTGACCGGGACCGGGTAGCCGGTGGCGGGGCGGAGCAGTGTGGCGAGCTGCTCGGCGACGTCCCGGGCGGCCGGGTCCGGGTGGACCCGCACGACCACGTCGGCCGGGAGCGTGAAGTCGGCCGCCGGGTCGGGCTCGACCCGTTCCGGCGCGGGCACCACGTCGCCCAGCCGGACCGGGGCCGGCGGCGCGAGCCGGTCGCCGGCGGCCCGGGCGGCGGCCCGGGCCAGCTCGCCGGCGGCCGGCTGGCGACCGGGGAGATCGGCCGGGGCCAGCGGGTCGCGGCCGGTCTCGGGGGTGCGGGGCGGGATGGGCGGCACGGCGTCGACTCCCGGGTGTATTTGCGAGGAATATGGCAAAGGTGAGGTTCGACAGAACCAGCGCCGTCAAGAGTACGAGGGGTCCGGGAAATTGCGTGATCGTGCTCGTGGAAGCGTTCCCAAAAACCGGTACGGACACGGATAGTCGTGATGACTGTGCCGATTGTCACCGAACGGTCCCAGGCCCCACGATGTTCGCTTAACCTTCGCCCACCGATCGGCGGCGACGCCGGATTACCGGAGGTCGGCCCCGGGGTATGGAGGAACTGAACCTTCGTTAAGTGTCAATTCCGACGCGCGTGGGAGGCTCTGGTGGCAGCGCAAGAGACGGTCGACCGCAAGTACGTCTACGACTTCTCCGAGGGCAACAAGGACCTCAAGGAACTTCTCGGCGGCAAGGGGGCCAACCTGGCCGAGATGACGAACCTCGGCCTGCCCGTACCCCCCGGCTTCACGATCACCACCGAGGCGTGCAAGGCGTACCTCGCGACCGGCCGGGAGCCGGACGGGCTCGCCGGTCAGATCGAGGCGCACCTGGAGTCGCTGGAGCGCGGGATGGGCCGGCGGCTCGGCGACCCCGACGACCCGCTGCTGGTCTCCGTCCGCTCCGGCGCCAAGTTCTCCATGCCGGGCATGATGGAGACCGTCCTCAACGTCGGCCTCAACGACCGCAGCGTCGTCGGGCTCGCCCGGCAGGCCGGCGGCTCCGCCGACCGGGCCGCCTCCGGTGGCGCGGACAGGTTCGCCTGGGACTCCTATCGCCGGCTGATCCAGATGTTCGGCAAGACCGTGTGCGAGGTGCCGGGCGAGGAGTTCGAGCGTGCCCTCGACGACGCCAAGCGCGCCAGGGGCACGACCAGCGACCTCGACCTGGACGCGGACGACCTGCGCGGGCTGGTCGACGCGTACAAGAAGATCTTCGCCAAGCACACCGGGCGGGAGTTCCCGCAGGAGCCGCGCGAGCAGCTCGACCTGGCCATCCGCGCGGTCTTCGAGTCGTGGAACGCCGAGCGCGCCGTGCTCTACCGCCGCCAGGAGCGCATCCCGGCCGACCTCGGCACCGCGGTCAACGTGGTGGCCATGGTCTTCGGCAACCTCGGCCCGGACTCCGGCACCGGCGTCGCGTTCACCCGCGACCCGGCCAGCGGGGCGCAGGGCATCTACGGCGACTACCTGGCCAACGCCCAGGGCGAGGACGTGGTCGCCGGCATCCGCAACACGGTGCCGTTGCAGGAGCTGGAGCGGCTGGACAAGAAGTCCTACGACGAGCTGCTCGGCATCATGGCCCGGCTGGAGGGGCACTACCGGGACCTGTGCGACATCGAGTTCACCGTCGAGCGCGGCAAGCTGTGGATGCTCCAGACCCGGGTCGGCAAGCGCACCGCCGCCGCGGCGTTCGTCATCGCCGGGCAGCTCGTCGACGAGGGGCTGATCGACCTGGACGAGGCGCTGCACCGGGTCAACGGCGCGCAGCTCGCCCAGCTCATGTTCCCCCGGTTCCAGCTCGACCACGACTTCGAGCCGGTGGCCAAGGGCATCGGCGCGTCACCGGGCGCGGCGTCCGGCAAGGTGGTCTTCACCTCCGCCCGGGCGGTCGAGCTGGCCGGCGAGGGGGAGGCGGTGATCCTGGTCCGCCGGGAGACCAACCCCGACGACCTGAACGGCATGATCGCCTCCCGGGGCATCCTCACCTCGCGCGGCGGCAAGACCAGCCACGCCGCCGTGGTGGCCCGGGGGATGGGCAAGACCTGCGTCTCCGGCGCCGACGAGCTGGACGTCAATGTGCCGGCGAAGAGGTTCACCGTGGGCGGGCACACCGTGACCGAGGGCGACGTCGTCTCCATTGACGGCACCACCGGCAAGGTGTACCTCGGCGAGGTGCCGGTCATGCCGTCCGAGGTGGTGCAGTACTTCGAGGGCAGCCTCGACCCGGAACACATCGACAACGCGCTGGTCCGGGCCGTACACCGGATCATGACGCACGCCGACGCCCGGCGGCGGCTGGCGGTGCGGACGAACGCCGACACCGGCGCGGACGCCGCCCGGGCCCGGCGCTTCGGCGCGCAGGGCATCGGGCTGTGCCGCACCGAGCACATGTTCCTCGGCGACCGGCGGGAGCTGGTCGAGCGGCTGATCCTGGCCCGCGCCGACGCCGAGCGGCAGGAGGCGCTGGCCGCCCTGCTGCCGTTGCAGCGCGACGACTTCGTGGAGATCTTCCGCGAGATGGACGGGCTGCCGGTCACCGTCCGGCTGATCGACCCGCCGCTGCACGAGTTCCTGCCCCCGCTGGAGCAGCTCGCGGTCAACGTGGCCGTCGCCCAGGAGCGCGGCGAGGACGTGGCCAAGGAGGAGGCGCTGCTCGCCGCCGTCCGGCGGATGCACGAGGAGAACCCGATGCTGGGGCTGCGCGGGGTTCGGCTCGGCCTGGTCATCCCGGGCCTGTTCGCCATGCAGGTGCGGGCGATCGCGGAGGCCGCGGTCCGGGTCACCCGCGAGGGCGGGACGGCCCGTCCGGAGATCATGGTCCCGCTGGTCGGCGCCGTCCAGGAGCTGGAGACGGTACGCGCCGAGGCCGAGAAGATCATCGCCGAGGTGGTCGGGGACAGCGGGGTCGAGGTGCTGATCGGCACGATGATCGAGGTGCCCCGGGCGGCGCTGACCGCCGGGCAGATCGCCGAGGCGGCGCAGTTCTTCTCCTTCGGCACCAACGACCTGACCCAGATGGGCTGGGGCTTCTCCCGCGACGACGTCGAGGGCGCGTTCTTCTGGCGCTACCTGGAACTGGGCATCTTCGGCATCTCGCCGTTCGAGTCGATCGACCGCGACGGCGTGGGCCGGCTGGTGCGGATCGCCGCCGAGGAGGGCCGGGCCGCCCGGCCGGAGCTGAAGCTCGGCGTCTGCGGCGAGCACGGCGGCGATCCGGAGTCCGTCCACTTCTTCCACGAGGTGGGGCTGGACTACGTCTCGTGCTCGCCGTTCCGCGTGCCGGTGGCCCGGCTGGAGGCCGGTCGCGCGGTGGTGGAGACCGACGGCTCCGACAGCCGCTGACGACCGCGTCGCCGACCGGTCGGCGACGCGGGCCGGCGCCGGCCCCGGTGGGTGAGCCGCACGCACCCCCACCGGGGCCGGCGGGCTCAGATCGGCGGGCGCCGCCAGCCGGTGACGCGGGACGCGTTGGGGGCCCGGCCGGGCAGCGTCGCCATCGGGGTCCGCATGGCCAGCGGCGCGTTCGGATCCGGCGTCGGGACCGGGCCGGGGGCGACCGCTGTGCGCTGCCGGTCGAAGACGGAACCCGCCCGGCCGGCCACCTCCCGGGCCTCCGCGTGCAGCGTGTCCAGGTCGGTGCCGGCCGCGGCGACCAGGGTGAGCAGGGCGTGCCGGCCGGCCGGGTAGATCACCACGCAGCCCCGGGCGGTGCGCACCACCGACTCCCGGAACTCACCGTGCCGCACCGTGTCGGCGACCCGGTTGCCGAGGCCGAAGCTGGCCGCGGCCAGGGCCGCCAGGTGGGTGGCGTCGGTCGTCGGCAGGTCGCTGGAGATGAGCAGGCCGTCGGTGCCGGCGAGCACCGTGCCGGCGACCTCCGGCCGGCGTCGGCGCAGCCCCCGCAACTCCGTTCCCAGCACCGCGTCAGCGTCCACGAGCGTCACTTCCCGTCGTGCGATTCAGATGTGCGGATCTTCGGTAACGTTCTGCTCCGGAAACGCTACCCGGAGCCATGGCGGGCCGCGACCCCCGTGACGGTCGGCAATCGGTCGACAACTCTCGACTGATCGGCTGTTGCGGAAGCCTCATCCCCCGGCAGTCGCCGGCGAGCCGAGCGGGCCGCTGCGGCGTAACCTGGGCGCGCGGGTGCGTCGTGTCGCGCGCGAGTGTGTCGTATCGCCGGTGGAGGGTGGACCGCATGGCCAGCGCCTGGGAAAGTCTGACCGTGGACGCGCGGGACCCGGCCCGGCTCGCCCGCTGGTGGGCCGAGGTCCTGGGCTACCAGGTGGTCGCCGACCAGCCCGACGAGGTGGAGATCCGACAGTCCGCCGACCGGCTTCCCGGCCTCGTCTTCGTGTCGGTCCCCGACGACCGGCAGGTGAAGAACCGGCTGCACATCGACCTGCGCCCGGCCGACCAGGAGGCCGAGGTCGAGCGGCTGGTCGACATGGGCGCCCGGCACGTCGACGTCGGCCAGGGCGACGTCGACTGGACGGTGCTGGCCGACCCGGAGGGCAACGAGTTCTGCGTGCTGCGGCAGCGCGGATAGCGGGGCGGGGTGAGCGACCGGCACCGGAACGACCCCGGCGGCGAGCCGGCCGCCGCCGCGCGCTGGGTCGCCGAGCCGCCCAAGGACGCCGGCCACGGCCGCTCGCCGTACGAGCGGGACCGGGCCCGGGTGCTGCACTCGGCGGCGTTCCGGCGGCTCGCCGCGAAGACCCAGGTGCACGCCGCCGGCACCGACGACTTCCTGCGTACCCGGCTGACCCACTCGCTCGAGGTGGCGCAGATCGCCCGGGAGATGGGTGCCCGGCTGGGCTGCGACCCCGACGTGGTGGACACCGCCGGGCTGGCCCACGACCTCGGGCATCCGCCGTTCGGGCACAACGGGGAGGCGGAACTGGACCGGCTCGCCGCGGCCTGCGGCGGCTTCGAGGGCAACGCGCAGACGCTGCGGGTGCTCACCCGGCTGGAGGCCAAGGTGCTCGGCCCCGACGGCCGCTCCGTCGGGCTCAACCTGACCCGGGCGTCGCTCGACGCCACGGGCAAGTACCCCTGGCCGCGCCGGTCGGGCGAGCGCAAGTTCGGGGTGTACGCCGACGACCGGCCGGTCTTCGACTGGCTGCGCGCCGGCGCCCCGGCCGGCGGGCGGCGCTGTCTGGAGGCGCAGGTGATGGACTGGGCCGACGACGTGGCGTACTCGGTGCACGACGTCGAGGACGGCATCCACGGCGGGTACGTCGCCCTGCGCCCGCTGCTGGCCGACCCCGACGAGCGGGCCGCGCTCTGCGCCGACGTGGCCGCCGCCTACTCGGGGGAGTCCCCGGCCGACCTGGGCGAGGTGCTGGTCGAACTGCTCGCCGACCCGGTGCTCGCCCCGCTCGCCGGGTACGACGGCAGCCACCGCGCCCAGGCCGCGCTGAAGGCCACCACCAGCGTGCTGACCGGCCGCTTCGTCTCGACCGTGGTGGCCGCCACCGGGGAGCGCCGCGGCCCCGGTCCGCTGCGCCGGTACGCCGCCGACCTGGTGGTGCCGCGCCGGGTCCGGGCGCAGTGCGCGCTGCTCAAGGGGATCGCGCTGCGCTACGTGATGCGCCGGCCCGGGTCCCGGTGCCGGTACGAGCGGCAGCGGCAGATCCTCGCGGAGCTGGTCGCCGTCCTGACCCACCGGGCGCCGGCGGCGCTCGACGAGGTCTTCGCCCCGCTGTGGCGGGCCGCCCCGGACGACGCCGCGCGGCTGCGCGTGGTGATCGACCAGGTCGCCTCGCTCACCGACCCGGCCGCGCTGGCCTGGCACGAGCGGCTGCTCGCCGGCTGAGCCGCCCGGGACGCTGCCGCCCGCCCGCCGAACGGCCCGGCGCGCTCCCGACGTGACGCGGCACGGCGGAGCTGCCGAGGCGGCCGAGCGGCAACCGGCCGACCGGGTGGCCGGCGGGCCCGAGCGGGCGGTGGGAATGTCCGGCGTACTTAGGTTAGCCTAAGCAGCATGACGGAGCGCCCGAACATGGTCACCACCGCCCGGGTCCTGCGGACCGAGCGGCCCACCCCGCACCTGGTCCGGCTGGTGCTCGGCGGCGAGGAGCTGACCGGCCTGCCGGTGGGCGAGTACACCGACCACTACGTCAAGCTGGTCTTCCCGCCGCCCGGGGTGACCTACCCGGAGCCGGTCGACCTCGCCGCGATCCGCCGGAACCTGCCCCCGGAGCAGTGGCCCCGGCTGCGGGCATACACGCTGCGGGCCTGGGACCCCGTGGCCGGCGAGCTGACCATCGACATCGTGCACCACGGCGACGTGGGGGTGGGTGGCCCGTGGGCGGCCCGGCTGCGCCCCGGCGACCCGGTGCTGTTCGTCGGCCCCGGCGGGGCGTACGCGCCGAGCCCGGACGCCGACTGGCACCTGCTGGTGGGCGACGAGAGCGCCCTGCCGGCGATCGCCGCCGCCCTGGAGCGGCTGCCGCTCGACGCCCCGGCGAAGGTCTTCGTCGAGGTCGCCGACGCCGCCGACGAGCAGCCGCTGCCCAGCCCGGGCGCGGTGGAGCTGACCTGGCTGCACCGGGGCGGCCGGCCGGTCGGCGAGGCGCTGGTGGCGGCCGTGACGGCGCTGGACTTCCCGCCCGGCGACGTGCACGCCTTCGTGCACGGCGAGGCGACGTTCGTCCGCGAGCTGCGCCGGCTGCTGCGCGTCGAGCGCGCCGTGCCCCGGGAACGGCTGTCGATCTCCGGCTACTGGCGGCGCGGGATGGACGACGAGGGTTGGCGCTCGGCGAAGGCCGACTGGAACCGCCAGGTGGAGGCGGAGGAGGTCACCGCCGCCGCCTGAGCGGGACGCGCTGCCGCCCCGCCGACCCGGCCGCCCGGCGGGTGCGGCGGGACCGGCGGGACGGCCCGGGCCGGCGGCGGCCCCCCGCCGGCCGATGGCCGATGGCGGCCGACGCACTCCGGTCCCTGGCCGATGGCGGCCGACCCCCTCCGGTCCCTGGCCGGCGGCGGCACGCGCCACACGCCGTCCCCCCGACGCCGGATCGCCGCCCCCGGCAGGGCAGGATGTAGGGCCGAGGGGGGTGGCGAATGGCTGGGCGGATCCGGGACGAGGACATCGCGCTGGTCCGGGAGCGCACCTCGATCGCGGAGGTCATCTCGGACACGGTGACCCTCAGGTCGGCCGGCGGCGGCAACCTCAAGGGGCTCTGCCCGTTCCACGACGAGAAGAGCCCCTCGTTCAACGTCTCGCCCGCCCGCAACGTCTGGTACTGCTTCGGCTGTGGGGCCGGCGGCGACGCGATCAAGTTCCTGATGGACGCCGAGCACCTCAGCTTCGTCGAGTCCGTCGAGCGGCTCGCCGCCCGCGCCGGCCTCCAGCTCCGGTACGTCGAGAACGACCAGGCCGCCCCGCGCGCCCGCCCCCAGCAGGGGCAGCGGCAGCGCCTGGTGGCCGCCCACGCCGCAGCCGTCGACTTCTACCGGGCCCAGCTCGGCACGGCCGGCGCCCGCCCGGCCCGGGAGTTCCTGGCGCAGCGCGGCTTCGACCGGGCCGCCGCCGAGCGGTACGGCTGCGGCTTCGCCCCGGACGCCTGGGACCTGCTCACCAAGCACCTGCGCCAGCAGGGCTTCAGCCACGACGAGCTGGTCAGCGCCGGGCTGTCCCGGCCGTCGCGCTCCGGCACGCTCATCGACCGGTTCCGCCGCCGGCTGATGTGGCCGATCCGGGAGATCACCGGCGACGTGCTCGGCTTCGGGGCCCGCAAGCTGTTCGACGACGACGACGGCCCGAAGTACCTGAACACCCCCGAGACGCCGATCTACAAGAAGTCGCACGTCCTCTACGGCATCGACCAGGCCAAGCGGGAGATCGCCAAGCAGGGCAAGGTGGTCGTCGTCGAGGGCTACACCGACGTGATGGCCTGTCACCTCGCCGGAGTGCCGACGGCCGTGGCCACCTGCGGGACCGCGTTCGGCTCCGACCACATCGGAGTGCTGCGCCGGCTGCTGCTGGACACCGACGACGTGGCCGGCGAGGTCATCTTCACCTTCGACGGGGACGCCGCCGGCCAGAAGGCCGCGCTGCGCGCCTTCGAGGACGACCAGCGCTTCGTCGGGCGTACCTTCATCGCGGTCAGCCCCGACAACATGGACCCGTGTGAGCTGCGCCTGGCCAAGGGCGACCTGGCGGTCCGCGACCTGGTGGCCCGCCGCGAGCCGCTGGTCGACTTCGCGCTCCGCCACGTGATCAACCGGTACGACCTGGACACCGTCGACGGCCGGGTCGAGGCGATGCGCCGGGCCGCCCCGCTGGTGGCGAAGCTCAAGGACCGGGAGAAGCGCCCCGAGTACGTCCGCAAGCTCGCCGGCGACCTCGGCATGGAGATCGAGCCGGTGCAGCGGGCGGTGCTCGCCGCCGCCTCGGGGCAGCCCGCCGGGCAGCCGTCCCCCGGCCCGGCCCGCGCCGCCCGAGGCGCGCCCGCCGGGGACAACCCGCAGTCGCTGGTCGAGCGGGAGGCGCTGAAGCTCGCCCTCCAGGAGCCGGTGCTGGCCGGCCCGATGTTCGACGCGGTCGAGGCGTCGGAGTACCGCCACCCGGTGCACGTGGCCGTGCGGGAGGCGATCGCGGCGGCCGGTGGGGCCGCCACCGCCACCGGTGGGGCCGTCTGGGTCGAGGCCGCCCGCGACGCGTGCGCCGACCTGGCCGCGCAGGCCCTGGTCGGCGAGCTGGCCGTCGAGCCGCTGCGGATCGACGGCGAGCCCGACCCGCGGTACGTCTCGGTGACCATCGCGCGGTTGCAGTGGGGCTCGGTGACCGGCCGGATCAGGGACCTGAAGTCCAAGATCCAGCGGGTCAACCCGGTCAGCAACAAGGACGAGTACTTCGCGCTGTTCGGGGAACTGCTGTCGCTGGAGCAGCACGCGCGGGCGCTGCGCGAGCAGGCCGCGGGAGGGCTGTGATGGGACTGTTCAACCGCAGGCCGAAGCTGCCCCCGGCGGCCCGCCCGCCGCTGGCCGACGACGAGCGGGTGCTCGCCTGGGCCGCGGTCGGCAACGGCGAGGGCGACGGCGTGGTGGTCGCCAGCAACCTCGGGCTCTGGCTGCCGGGGCGGGGCCACCGGCTGGGCTGGCACGACATCCTCAAGGCCGTCTGGTCGGGCCGGGAGCTGACCGTCACGCCCGCCGAGCGGGTCGCCGAGCGGGACGGCTACCTGGTGGTGGCCGACTGCCCGACCGAGACGTACCTGCTGCTCGACCCGGGGGAGCTGCCGCACCAGGTTCGCGCGCGGGTGACCCGTTCGGTCGCGTACACCCAGCAGCACCCGGTGCCCGGCGGCGCCGGCCGGGTCGCGGCGCGCCGGGTGCCCGGCGTGGACGGCCTGGCCTGGACGGTCCGCTACGACCCCGGCACCCCGGCCGACGACGAGCCGGTGGTCGCCGAGACCGACCGCCTCGTCGCCGCCGCCCGCGCCGCCACCGCCCCCGCCAACCTCTAACCCGGCCCCGCGCCGTTCCACCCCACCCCACCCCACCCCACCCCGCGTCGTGCCCGGCGCGGTGCCCGCGCCGCGCTGCCGCGCCGCCCCATGATCGTCTGTCGTTCAGGGAGAGCCGGCCCGGCGTGTCGTGTCCGTTTCCAGCAGACGATCATGGAGGGGCGCCGCGCGGCGGGGCGGGTGAGGCAAGGGCGGGGCGGGGTGGGTGGGAAAGTCGGCGGTGGGGGTGTCGGTGGGGGTGGGTAGGGTCGGGCGGTGATGACGGGGGAGCCACTGATCCGGGCGCGGGGGCTGGTGAAGCGGTTCGGCGACTTCACCGCCGTCGACGGCATCGACGTCGAGGTGCGCGCGGGGGAGGCGTTCGGGTTTCTCGGCCCCAACGGCGCGGGCAAGTCGTCGACCATGCGGATGGTCGGCTGCATCTCCCCGCCCAGTGGGGGTGAGCTGCGCATCCTCGGGATGGACCCGGTCCGCGACGGGCCGGCGATCCGGGCCCGGCTGGGCGTCTGCCCGCAGCTCGACAACCTCGACCCCGAGCTGACCGTCCGGGAGAACCTGACCACCTACGCCCGCTACTTCGGCATCCCGCGCCGGGTGGCCCGCGAGCGCGCCGCCGAGCTGCTCGACTTCGTCCAGCTCGGCGAGCGGGCCGACAGCCGGGTCGACCCGCTCTCCGGCGGCATGAAGCGCCGGCTCACCATCGCCCGGGCGCTGGTCAACGAGCCCGACATCGTGCTGCTCGACGAGCCCACCACCGGGCTCGACCCGCAGGCTCGGCACCTGGTCTGGGAGCGGCTGTTCCGGCTCAAGCAGCAGGGCGTGACGCTGGTGCTCACCACCCACTACATGGACGAGGCCGAGCAGCTCTGCGACCGGCTGGTGGTGATGGACGGCGGCCGGATCGTGGCCGAGGGCTCGCCCCGGGAGCTCATCGAGCGGCACTCGACCCGCGAGGTGGTGGAGCTGCGTTTCGCGGCCGAGTCGCAGGAGGCGTTCGCCGGCAAGCTCGCCGGGCTGGGGGAGCGGGTGGAGGTGCTGCCCGACCGCGTGCTGCTCTACGTCGCCGACGGCGACGCGGCGGTCGCCGAGGTGGCCGCGCTCGGCCTCACCCCGGCCACCGTGCTGGTGCGGCGCAGCAGCCTGGAGGACGTCTTCCTCCAGCTCACCGGCCGCACCCTCGTCGACTGACCCCTACCGGGAGCGAATTCCCTCGTGCTCACCGTCCCCCGGCGCCAGGCCGGACTCACCGTCCTCTATCTCGGCGTCTTCGCGACGATCTGGTTCAGCGTGCCGGCGGCCGGCCCGGCACTACGGACGCTGCTGGTGGTCGCCAGCGTCGCCGCGCTGGTCACGGCGGTGGCCGGTGCCGTGGTCGCGGCGCGCAGCCACCCCGAGGCGGGGGCCGTCCGGGACCGGGCGGCGGACCGCCGGTACCTGCTCATCGTGGTGGCCGAGTTCGCCGCGGCGGGGCTCGGCGCGGCGCTGCTGGCGGCGCTCGGGTGTTCGGCGTACGCCCCGGTGCTGGTCTGCGCTGTCGTCGGCGGGCACTTCCTTCCGCTCACCCCGCTGTTGCGCGACCCCCGGCTGTGGCTGCTCGCCGGCGCGATGTGCCTGGTCGCGCTCGCGGGCCTGGTCACCGGGCTCGCCTCGGCCGTGGCGCCGGGCCTGGTGGTCGGCGTCGGCGCCGGGCTGCTGCTCTGGGCGTACGCGGTGTGGACGCTGGTCACCGCGCCCCGGCCGGCCGGGCCGGCGGGTGGCGAGCGCGGAAACCGGGCGACTCCCCCGGGCAGTGGGTCGTAGGGTGGCCGCGGCCTGTCGTACCCCCGGGGTAGGAAGGCCGAGGACGTGGAGGGCGGGGGTGACGGGATGGGCGTGGCGCGGCAGGAACTGCCCGGCCGGGCGGCGCGACCGTTGCCGGGAGCGCCCGCCCTGGCGGCGCTGGGCTACTTCCTGGTGGGCTACCGGCGCACCTGGCGGGCCGGGATGTTCTCCTCGTTCCTGCTGCCGGTGCTGACGATGGTCGGCTTCGGCCTCGGCGTGGGGGCGTACATCGACCAGGGCGTCGGCGGGGTGCGCTACCTGGACTGGATCGTGCCCGGGCTGATCGCCTCCACCGCCCTCCAGGTGGCGGTCGGCGACTCGACCTGGCCGGTCTACAGCAGCTTCCAGTGGACCAAGGTCTACTTCGCACAGGCCGCCACACCGCTGCGGGTGGGCGACATCCTGGCCGGCAACCTGCTGTACGTGCTGTTCCGGGTGGTCACCTCGACCGTGGTGTTCCTGCTGGTGACCGCGCTGTTCGGGGCGTTGCGGTCGCCGTGGGCGCTGGCCGTGCCGCCGGTGGCCGCGCTGGTCGGCCTGGCCGTCGCAGCCCCGCTGTTCGGGTACGCGGCGGCGGTGGACAGCGACAGTTGGCTGGCCATGCTGTTCCGCTTCGCGGTGATCCCGATGACCCTGTTCGCCGGGGTGTTCTTTCCGGTCGAGTCGCTGCCGGGGGCGCTGCGCTGGCTGGCCTACGCCACCCCGCTCTGGCACGGGGTGGACCTGTGCCGGGCGGCCACCCTGGGCGTCGCCCCGCAGTGGTCGGTCGCCGGCCACCTGCTCTACCTGGCCGCCTGGGCGGTCGTCGGCTGGCTGCTGGCGCACCGCGCGTTCCGTCGTCGGCTCGTCGTCTAGCAGGGGGTGAAGTGCTCACTCTCGTCCTGCCCCGGCTGGTCGGCGTCCCCGCCGCGTCCCGCCGCGCGGCCTCGGTGACCGAGCGCAACGTGGCGGCGCTGAAGCCGGTCTACTGGCTGCTGCTCGCCTCCGGCTTCGTCGAGCCGCTGCTCTACCTGTTCTCCATCGGCGTCGGGGTGGGCGCACTGGTCGGCGACCTCACCCTCCCCGGCGGCCAGGTCGTCACGTACGCGGCCTTCGTCGCCCCGGCGATGCTCGCCTCGTCGGCGATGACCGGCGCGCTGGCGGAGACCTCCTTCAACCTCTTCGGCAAGATGAAGTACATGCGGCTGTACGACGGGGTGATCGCCACCCCGGTGCGGCCGTTCGAGATCGCCCTCGGCGAGCTGGGCTGGGCGATGGTTCGGGGCGGCGCCTATTCGGCGGCGTTCCTGCTGGTGATGGTGGCGATGGGCCTGACCGGCCCGGTCCGGGCGTTGGTCGCCTTCCCGGCGGCGGTGCTGGTCGGCTTCGCCTTCGGCGCGCTGGGCATGGCGCTGGCCACGTTCCTGCGGAGCTGGCAGGATTTCGACCTGCTCGCCTCGGTGCAGTTCGCCCTCTTCCTGTTCTCCGGCACGTTCGTGCCGGCCACGACGTACCCGGCGGCGCTGCGCTGGCTGGTGGAGGTGACCCCGCTCTACCGCTCGGTGCACCTGGTCCGGGGCGTCGCGCTGGCCGACGGCGGGTGGTCCTGGCTGCTCGACGTGGCGTACCTGCTGGTGGCGACCGGGCTGGGGCTGCTGGTGGCGGCCCGCCGGATGGAACGCCTGCTCTACCGGTAGCGGGTTAGCGGTCACCCTCCCGGGGCATGTCCGAGTGGACACCGCGACCACGAGGAGGGGCGATGGCCTCCGACGAGACTTCCGCCCGGGCCGGACACGACGGGGACGACGCCCGCACCGCGGGCGCGGCCCGGCCGGGCGCCGAGAGCAGGATCGACGCCGATCGTCCGGGGTCCGGCCGGAACCGGGACCGGCGGGACGCGGACCGGGACCGGCGTGGCCCGGCTCGGGATCGGCCGGTCGGCCCGGGCGAGGGGCCGGAGCGCCCGACGGAGCTGTCGGGCGCCGGCTGGCTGGCGACGCTGAAGCGGACAATCCGGGAGTTCCAGGACGACAGCCTGACCGACTGGGCGGCGGCGTTGACCTATTACGGGGTGCTGTCGATCTTCCCCGGCGTGCTGGTGCTCATCTCCCTCCTCGGCCTGCTCGGACCGAGCGCCACCGAGGGGGTCAGGGACACGGTCAACCAGGCGGTGCCGGAGGGCAACATCCGGCAGATCATCTCGGCCGCGATCGACCAGGCGGCCAACGCGGGCGGGCTGGCCAGCGTCGCCGCCGTCCTCGGTCTGCTCGCCGCGTTCTGGTCCGCCTCCGGGTACGTCGCCGCGTTCATGCGGGCCTCCAACAGCATCTACGACGTGCCGGAGGGGCGGCCGATCTGGAAGACCCTGCCGATCCGGGCCGGGGTGACCGCCGTGATCGGCGTCCTCCTGCTGGCCAGCGCGGTGATCGTGGTCTTCACCGGACGGCTCGCCGAGGAGGCGGGCAGCGCCATCGGGATCGGCTCCACCGCGGTGACGGTGTGGAACGTCGCCAAGTGGCCGGTGCTGCTGGTGCTGGTCAGCCTGATGATCGCGATCCTCTACTGGGCGTCGCCGAACGCCCGGCACGGCGGGTTCCGCTGGGTCAGCCCCGGCGGCCTGCTGGCCGTGCTGATCTGGCTGCTGGTCTCCGGGCTGTTCGCCCTCTACGTCGGCAACTTCGGTTCGTACAACAAGACGTACGGGGCGCTGGCCGGGGTGGTCATCTTCCTGGTCTGGCTGTGGCTGAGCAACATCGCGATCCTGCTGGGCGCGGAGTTCGACGCGGAGCTGGAGCGCAGCCGGGCGATCTCCGCGGGGCACCCGGCCGAGGTCGAGCCGTACGTCGAGCTGCGCGACGACCGCAAGCTGAGGAAGAGGCGCAACTCCGCCGCCGGCCGCTGACCTCGGGCCGCCCGTCGGAGCCCCGGGCCCGGCTGTTGGACGCTCCGCAGCCGCGTCTCGCCCCCGTGCGGCGGGGCGCGGCTGTCGACCTGCCGACTTTCCTAGATCAACTATCAGCTTTTGTTCGAACGTACAAAAGTTAGCGTCGGATTGGCCGAAGCTCTGGACAGATGACACGGAAGCCTCCTACTGTGTCGGACACAACACATCGACGTTTCGTTGGTGTGAATGACTCCGAGGCGGAGGTGAGTGCCGGTGCGAACGGTGGATCCCCTGCACCTGCGGCTGTTGCGGTTGCTCCGCGACGAGGGGGCGGTGTCCCGGGCGGAGCTCGGGGACCGGTTGCAGATGCCGCGCCCCCGGTTGCTCGCCGAGCTGGAGCGGCTGGTCGCCCTCGGCTACGTCGCCGAGGCCGGTCTCGCGGCGTCCCGGGGCGGGCGCCGGTCCACGCTGGTGGAGCTGAACCCGCAACTGCGCTTCGCGGCGGTCGACCTCGGGGCCAGCTCGATCGATCTCGAGGTGGTCAACGGCCGGCTGGAGACCGTCGCCGCGTACGCGGAACCGGCGGACATCCGCAACGGCCCGAAGGTGACCCTGCAACGGGTCAACGAGCTGCTGCACAAGGCGCGGGTCGACGGGGCCTACGACCGGTTGCACGCGGTCGGCATCGGGGTGCCCGGGCCGGTGAGCTTCCGCGACGGGGTGCCGGTCTCGCCGCCGATCATGCCCGGCTGGGACCGGTTCCCGGTCCGCGAGCTGCTGACCCGCGAGCACGGCTGCCCGGCGGTGGTCGACAACGACGTCAACATCATGGCGATCGGCGAGCGGCACGGCGGGGTCGCCCACTCGGTGGACGACTTCCTGTTCGTCAAGATCGGCACCGGCATAGGGTGCGGGATCTTCCTCGGCGGCGACGTCTACCGGGGCACCGACGGCTGCGCCGGCGACATCGGGCACATCCAGGTCGACCCACACGGTCCGATGTGCTCCTGCGGCAACGCCGGCTGCCTGGAGGCGCTGTTCAGCGGTGCCGCGCTGGCCCGGGAGGCCAACGCCGCCGCCCGCAGCGGATCGTCCCCGGCCCTGGCCGACCGGCTCGCCAACCGGGGCGTGGTCACCGCCCGGGACGTCGCCGAGGGCGCCGTCGAGGGGGACGTGACCTGTATCCAGCTCATCCGCGACGGCGGCCGGCGGGTCGGCGGCGTGCTGGCCGGCCTGGTCAGCTTCGCCAACCCGTCGATGATCGTGATCGGTGGAGGGCTGGCCCAGCTCGGCCACATCCTGCTCGCCGAGATCCGCAGCGTGGTGTACCGCCGTTCGCTGCCGCTGGCGACCGGCAACCTGCCGGTCGTCCTGTCCGAGCTGGGCCCGCGAGCCGGGGTGGCCGGCGCGGCCGTGCTCGCCAGCGACGTGGCCTTCGGGGAGGCGTCATGACCACGCACGAGGCCGCCGCCGACCCGGCGCACACCGCCACCGGTCCGCTGGTCGAGGCGCCTGCCGACGCCGTCCCCGGCGAGGTGGTGCTGCGCCTCACCGACGTGGTGAAGACCTTCCCCGGCGTACGGGCGCTGGACGGGGTGCAGCTGGAGGTGCGGGCCGGCGAGGTGCACTGCCTGCTCGGGCAGAACGGGGCCGGCAAGTCCACCCTGATCAAGGTCCTCGCCGGGGTGCACCGCCCCGACTCCGGCCAGGTCGAGTGGCGCGGGCAGCCCGCCGAGTTCGCCAACCCGCAGGCCGCCATGCGCGCCGGCATCGCCACCATCTACCAGGAGCTCGACCTGGTCGAGGACCTGTCGGTCGCGGAGAACGCCTTCCTCGGCCACGAACCGCGCCGGGCGGGTTTCGTCCGCCGCGGCCAGATGGCCCGCCGGACCCGGCAGATCCTCGGCCGGCTCGGCCACGGCGAGATCCCGCCGGGGCGGATGGTCCGGGCGCTGCCGGCGGCCGGCAAGCAGATCGTCAGCATGGCCCGCGCGCTGTCCCACGAGGCCCGACTGATCATCATGGACGAGCCGAGCGCGGTGCTGGCCCACGACGAGGTGGGCAACCTGTTCCGGATCATCCGGGAGCTGACCGCGCAGGGCATCGCGGTCATCTACATCTCCCACCGGATGGAGGAGATCCGGGAGATCGGCGACCGGGTCACCGTACTCAAGGACGGCCGGACCACGGCGGCGAACCTGCCGGCGCGCGACACCCCGACCCGCGACCTGGTCGCCCGGATGACCGGCCGCACCATCGAGTACGTCTTCCCGGACCGCCCGGCCGACTCCGGCACCGGCGCGGAGCTGCTCCGGGTCGACGGCCTGACCCGGTCCGGCGAGTTCGCCGACGTCTCGCTCGGCGTGCGGGCCGGTGAGATCGTCGGCATCGCCGGGCTGGTCGGCTCCGGCCGGTCCGAGCTGCTGGAGACCATCTACGGGGCGCGCCGCGCGCACGCCGGGACGATCCGGATGGGCGGGCGCGCGCTGCGCCCGGGCAGCGTCGGCGCGGCGGTACGGGCCGGCATGGGAATGGCCCCCGAGGAGCGCAAGAGCCAGGCGCTGCTGCTCGGCGAGCCGATCTACCGCAACGTCACCCTGGCCACCTTCGGCCGGTACGCCCGCCTCGGCTTCACCGACGCCGGGCGGGAGCGGGCCGAGGCGGACCGGATCGCGGACTCCCTGGAGCTGCGCCCCCGCGACGTGCGGCGGCCGGTGCGCACCCTGTCCGGGGGCAACCAGCAGAAGGTGGTGGTCGGGCGCTGGCTGCTCGGCGACACCCGGCTGCTGCTGCTCGACGAGCCCACCCGCGGGGTGGACGTCGGCGCCCGTGCCGAGCTGTACCAGGTGATCCGTGCGCTGGCCGCCCGGGGCGTCGGGGTCCTGCTGGTCTCCAGCGAGGTGCCCGAGGTGCTGGGCCTGGCCGATCGGGTGCTGGTGATGCGGGAGGGCCGGATGGTGCGCGAGGCGCCTGCCGGCGAACTGGACGAGAACACGGTGCTCGACCTCGTCATGGCGGGGTCACTGATGGAAGGCGCACCCGCATGAGCGACAGCACACCCACCGCCACACCGGACCGGCCGGAGGCGCTGCCGCCCCAGTCCTCGCCGGTGGACCCGGCCGTGGCCGGGGCGGTCGGCAAGGGCCCCGCCCACGGTTCCGGCGGAACCGGCCAGCTCTCCTGGTGGCGCGGCGACGGCGGCGAGGGCACCCGGCGCAACCTGGGCCTGATCGGGGTCCTGGTGGTGCTGATCCTGATCGGCATCGCCACCCGACCCGACCTGTACGGCGACTCCAGCTGGGTGTGGAACAACATCCTCACCATCCTCAAGCTCGCCTCGGTGGTCGGCGTGGTCACCGTGGGCATGACCTTCGTGATCATCGGCGGCGGCATCGACCTGTCGGTCGGCGCGATCGTGGCGCTCGCCGGGGTCTGGTGCACCACCCTCGCCACCCAGAGCTACGGCGCGGGCGGCATGATCTTCACCGCGCTCGTCGTCGGCATGTGCGTCGGCCTGGTCAACGGCCTGCTCGTCTCGTACGGGAAGCTGGTGCCGTTCATCGCCACCCTGGCCATGATGGTGGCCGCCCGGGGCCTGGCCGCCCAGATCTCCGGCAAGCAGACCCAGGTCTCGGACAACGCCGCCATCAACGGGATCGCCAGCACCAGCCTGCTCGGCATCCCGCTGCTGGTCTACATCCTGGCCGCCGTGGTCGCCGCCGGGTGGGTGCTGCTCAACCGGACCACCTTCGGCCGGCGCACCGTCGCCGTCGGCGGCAACCCCGAGGCCGCCCGGCTGGCCGGCATCAACGTCCGGCGGCACACCGTGCTGCTCTACGCGCTCTCCGGCCTCTGCTGCGGGATCGCCGCGATCATGCTGACCGCGCAGGCCACCTCCGCCCAGGCGGCGATGGCGAACCTCTACGAACTGGACGCGATCGCCGCCGCGATCATCGGCGGGACGCTGCTCAGCGGCGGGCGGGGCACGATCGTCGGCTCCCTGCTCGGCGTGATCATCTTCTCCACCATCACCAACCTGTTCGCCATCAACGGCCTCTCCACCGAGGCCCAGAACATGGTCAAGGGCGGCATCATCGTCGCCGCCGTCCTGGTCCAGCAGTTCCAGTTCCGCAGCTTCACCCAGTTCCTGGGCCGCAACCGGCTCACCACCGGCTGATCCACGGGCACCACCGGATTCCACCCCGCACCACAGCGGTCGCCGTCGTACTGACGGTGGCCGGGCCCTGCACACCCTTTTCTTCCCTCCACCACCCCTTCTCCCAGGAGGTCGTCATGACCCAGCACAGTCGGGACCTGTCGCGCCGCCGGCTGCTGTTCGGCGGGGCCGCACTCGGCGCCGGCGCACTGCTCGTCGGGTGCACCAGCAACGAGGCGGCGCCCACGGCGGCGCAGACCAAGGCGGCCGACACCGCCGCCGGCGGCAACAGCACCCCCGGCAAGAAGGTGACCATCGGCTTCTCCGCCCCGGCCGCCGACCACGGCTGGCTGGCCGCCATCACCACGAACGCCAAGGCGCAGGCCGCTGCGTACTCCGACGTGGACTTCAAGACCGTCGAGGCCGGCGCGGACGCGGCGGCCCAGCGGGCGGCGCTGTCCACCCTGATCGCCCAGAAGCCGGACGTCATCGTCATGCTGCCGCACGACGGCAAGGAGCTCAACGCCGCCGGCCTGGAGGCGATGAAGGCCGGCATCCCGGTGGTCAACCTGGACCGGGCCTTCCCCGACGCGCTCGCCTACCGCCTACAGATCATGGGCGACAACTACGGCATGGGCGTGGCCGCCGCGAACTACATCGTCGCGCAGCTCAAGGCCAAGGGCGTCAGCACCCCGGTCATCGGTGAGATCCCCGGCATCGACTCGCTGGAGCTGACCCAGCAACGCTCCAAGGGCTTCGCCGACACCCTCGCCGCGGCCGGGTTCAAGGTGGCCAACCGCCGCCCGGCCGAGTTCACCGCGGACTCCGGCCAGCAGGCCGCCACCGGCCTGCTCCAGGCCCTGCCGAAGATCGACGCGGTCTGGAACCACGACGACGACCAGGGCATCGGCGTGCTCGCCGCGGTCAACCAGACCGGCCGCAAGGAGTTCTTCATGGTCGGCGGCGCCGGCTCGAAGAAGGCGATGGAGGACATCCAGGCCGACAACACGGTCCTGAAGGCCACCGTCACCTACAGCCCGTCCATGGCGTCCTCCGCGATCTCGCTGGCCCGGCTCATCGGTCAGGGCAAGGGCATGTCCGACCTGGTGGAGCTCCAGGTGCCCAAGGAGATCGTGCTGGCCTCCGAGACGATCACCAAGGAGAACGCGAGCAGCTACCTCAAGCTCGGGTTCTGACACACGGGGGGAGACCCACCTTGTCCACTCACCACAGTCACCTGCGGGTCGGGATGGTCGGCTACGCGTTCATGGGCGCCGCGCACTCACAGGCGTGGCGCACCGTGAACCGCGTGTACGACCTGCCGGCACGGGTCCGGATGTCGCTGGTCTGCGGTCGGGACACCGCGAAGGTGGCCGACGCCGCCGACCGGCTCGGCTGGGAGGCGCACACCACGGACTGGCGGCGCCTCGTCGAGTCCGACGAGATCGACGTGGTCGACATCTGCACACCGGGCGACAGCCACGCCGAGATCGCGCTCGCCGCGCTGGCCGCCGGCAAGCACGTGCTCTGCGAGAAGCCGCTGGCCAACACGGTGGCCGAGGCCCGGGCGATGGCCGCCGCCGCGGCCACCGCGCGGGCGTCGGGGGTACGGTCCATGTGCGGGTTCAACTACCGCCGGGTCCCCGCCGTGGCCATGATGCGGCGGCTGATCGCCGAGGGCCGGCTCGGCACCATCCGGCACGTCCGGGCGGCGTACCTCCAGGACTGGATCGTGGACCCGCAGTTTCCGCTGGTCTGGCGGTTGCAGCGGGACAGGGCGGGCTCCGGCGCGCTGGGCGACATCGGCGCGCACATCATCGACCTGACCCAGTTCGTCACCGGGCAGCGGATCACCGGCGTCAGCGCGGTCACCGAGACGTTCGTCAAGGAGCGCCCGCTGCCGGCGGAGTCGAGCGGCCTGGCGGCCCAGGCCGCCGGCAACGGGGCGGTCGACGGCCACGGCCCGGCCACCGGCACGGTGACCGTGGACGACGCGGCGGTCTTCGTCGCCCGGCTCGACGGCGGGGCGCTGGCCACGTACGAGGCGAGCCGGTTCGCCACCGGGCGCAAGAACGCGCTCCGAGTGGAGATCAACGGCTCGCTCGGCACCCTGGCCTTCGACCTGGAACGCCTCAACGAGCTGGAGTTCTACGACGCCACGCGGCCGGCGGCCGAACAGGGCTTCACCCGCATCCTGATGACGGAGGAGGACCACCCGTACATGTCGGCGTGGTGGCCGCCCGGCCACATCATCGGCTACGAGCACTCCTTCACCCACCAGATGCGGGACTTCGTCGAGGCGGTCGCCACCGGCGCCGACCCGGCGCCCTCGTTCACCGACGGGTTGCAGGTCCAGCTCGTGCTGGACGCGGTGACCCGCTCGGCGGAGCTGGACTCCACGTGGACCGACGTGGAGCCGACCCTGGAGGCGGTGCCCGCCTGAGCCCGGGTCGGCGGAGGCGGCCCCCGGGTCGCCGCCGCCGACCGCACCGGCGGCAACCGTGCGCCGGTGGAGGAACCGCGGTGGCGGCGCGTGCCGTCGCCACCGCCCGAGAGGCTTTCCGGACCGACCGGCGAGGGACCCGCCGCGGTTGCGCCCCGCGGCGGGGACGAGGTCGGCTCCGGAGGGCGTGCGACGACGGGCTGCGTCCCGCCGCCGCACGAGAGCAGGACGGTCGTCCGGTGCGGCCGGACCGGGATTCCCCGGCCGCGCCGGAGGGCCGCGTACCACGGATGCGGGGGAGGCAGGGACGGGACGCCGACCGGCCCTGCCTGCCAGCCCCGTCCGTCCCGTCCGTCCCGGGGACCGTCCGGTGGCGTCGTCGCCGCCTTCGTCGCCGGACGCGCCCTCGGGCGGGCGGCCGGGCGGGGCGCGCCCCGCACCGAAGTCAATCTCTGGTCGGAGCACTGCTCGGCCGGTACTCCTGATCGGGAAGGAGCACCATGCGTACGGGTGTCTGGCTGGTGGGCGCGCGAGGTTCGGTCGCGACCACCAGCATCGTCGGGGCGCTCGCCCTGCGGGCCGGGCTGACCGGCCCGACCGGCTGCGTCACCGAGCTGCCCGAGCTGCGGGGCCCCGCCCTGCCGTCCTTCACCGACCTGTTCCTCGCCGGCCACGACGTGGTCACCACCCCGCTGGCGAAGCGGGCCGAGGCGTTGGCCGACACCGGCGTACTACCCGCCCGGCTGGCCGCCGCGCTCGGCGAGGAACTGGCCGCCGTCGACGGCGAGGTGCGCCCCGCGCCGACCGGCGGGAGCCAGGCCGACCGGGTGGCCGCCGTCGTCGCCGACCTCACCAGCTTCCGCGACCGGCGCCGGCTCGACCGGGTGGTGGTGGTCAACGTGTCCGCCACCGAACCGGTCGCCCGCCCGCACCCCGCGCACGCCGACCCGGACGCCCTGGCCGCCGCGCTCGCCGGCCCCGACGAGGTGCTGCCGCCCAGCTCGCTGTACGCGTACGCGGCGTTCACCGCGGGCTGCCCGTACGTGGACTTCACCCCGTCGACGGGGGCCCGGCTGCCGGCCCTGGCAGCGCTGGCCGCCCGGCACGCCCTGCCGTACGCCGGGCACGACGGCAAGACCGGGGAGACCCTGCTCAAGTCCGTGCTCGCCCCGATGTTCGCGATGCGGCACCTCGCCGTGCGCTCCTGGTCCGGGGTGAACCTGCTCGGCGGCGGCGACGGCGCCACGCTGGCCGAACCGGACGCCAACGCCGCCAAGGTGGCCAGCAAGCAGCGGGTCCTCGGCGAGACCCTCGGCTACGTCCCGCAGGGCAACACCCGCATCGAGTACGTCGAGGAACTGGGCGACTTCAAGACCGCCTGGGACCTGGTCACCTTCGCCGGCTTCCTCGGCACCGGCATGCGGATGGAGTTCACCTGGCACGGCTGCGACTCGGCGCTGGCCGCCCCGCTCGTGCTCGACCTGGCCCGGATCACCGCCGCCGCGCACGCCGCCGGCCGGCACGGGCCCCTGACCGACCTCGCGTTCTTCTTCAAGGACCCGCTCGACGCGCCCACCCACGCGCTCGCCGAGCAGTGGGCCCGGCTGACCGGCTTCGTCGCCGCGCTGCACGCCGACGCCGCCCGGCGGACCGGCGGTGCGGCGTGACCAGCATCGCCGATCTGGCCGAGCTGGTCCGCGCCCCGGCCGGGCTCTCCGTGCCGGGCGACGTGCTGGCCGGCGCGGCGGCGGCCGGGGTGCTCGGCCGGCGTACGCCCGGCCTGGCCGCCGCGTCGGTGCTGCTGTACTGGGCCGGGATGGCCGCGAACGACTGGGCCGACCGGCGGCTCGACGCCGTCGAGCGCCCGGAGCGGCCGATCCCCAGCGGCCGGATCAGCCCGCCGGCCGCGCTCGGCCTCGCCACCGGCCTCACCGCCGCCGGGGTGGCCCTCGCGACCGCCGCGGGCGGCCGGCGTGCCGCCGCTGTCGCCGTCCCGCTCGCCGTCGCCGTCTGGGGGTACGACCTCGCGGCGAAGAACACCGCCGCCGGCCCGGCCGTGATGGCCGCCTGCCGGGGGCTGGACGTGCTGCTCGGCGCGACCGGCGGCCGGCTGTCCCGGGCCGTCCCGGCGGCGGTCACCGTGGCCGCGCACACCTGGACGGTCACCGCGCTGTCCCGCCGCGAGGTCAGCGGGACGGACCGCCGGCTGCCGCAGGCGACCCTCGCCGGGACCGCCCTGGTCGCCGCCGCCGCGGTCGGCCCCCGCCCGGCCGCCGCCCCGGTGGCCCTCGCCGCCGGCTACCTCGCCCGGTACGGCGGAGCCCAGGCCCGGGTGCTGTCCGACCCGTCGGCCGGCCGGGTCCGGGCCGCCGTCGGCGCCGGCATCACCGGCCTGCCCGCGTTGCAGGGCGCGCTGACCGCCCGGGCCGGCGCGGGCCTGCTCGGGCTCGCGGTGGCCGCCGCCGCCCCGCTGGCCGGGCGGCTCGCCCGGTGGGTGTCCCCGACATGACCGGGCGGACAGCCGGGCTCCGGTTCGGGTACGGGACGAACGGCTTCGCCAACCACCGGCTCGACGACGCGCTGGCCGTCCTCGCCGACCTGGGCTACCACGGGGTGGCCCTCACCCTGGACCACGACCACCTCGACCCGTTCGCCCCCGACCTGGCCCGGCGGACCGCCGCCGTGCGCCGCCGGCTCGAAACGCTCGGCCTCGCCGTGGTGGTCGAGACGGGGGCCCGGTACCTGCTCGACCCGTGGCACAAGCACGCCCCCACTCTGTTGCACGACGAACCCGCCCGCCGGGTCGAGTTCCTGTGCCGGGCGGTCGCGGTCGGCGCGGACCTGGGCGCCGAGGCGGTCTCGTTCTGGGCCGGGGTGCGCCCCGACGACGTCCCGCCGGCCGTCGCCTGGGACCGCCTCGTGGCGGGCTGCGCCACGGTCTGCGCGGCGGCGGACGCGGCCGGCGTGCCGCTCGGCTTCGAGCCGGAGCCCGGCATGCTGGTCGAGGACATCGCGGGCTGGCGGCGGCTGCGCGCCGCGCTCGGCGGGCCGGCGTCGTTCGGCCTCACCCTCGACATCGGGCACTGCCGGTGCCTGGAGGCGGCCGACGTGCCCGACTGCGTCCGGTCGGTCGGCGAGCACCTGGTCAACGTGCAGATCGACGACATGCGCCGGGGCGTGCACGAGCACCTGGAGTTCGGCGCGGGCGAGATCGACTTCCCGCCGGTGCTCGGGGCGCTCGCCGAGGTCGGCTACCGGGGACTGGTCGCCGTGGAGCTACCCCGGCACTCGCACGCCGCCCCGCAGGTGGCCGCCCGGTCCCTGGACTTCCTCCGCGCCGCCGCGCCGGCTGGGCGCCATCCCAGCACCGCGCCGGCCGGGCGCCATCCCAGCACCGCGCCGGCGGGCCCGGCGGACCACCCCGGCGGTGGCTGAGCACGTCCGCACCAGCTCGGAAGGGAGAGCGGGATGACACCCGAACGACTACGCGCCGCGCTGCGGGGGGTACCCGACCCGGAGTGGCTGGACGCGGCGCGGGAGCGCGTCGCGGCCGAGCCGGCCACGATCGGGCGCTGGTTCGCCGCCGCGGCCCGGCGCTGCGGCCGGGGGCCGCTGTCCGACCTGCCCGGTTGGACCGCCGACGAGGCGGCCCGGGCGCTGCTGCTGGCCGCGCTCCCCGCCGACCACGCCAGCCACGCGGCCGACCTGTACCGGCACGGCGACGCCGCCGAGAAGCGCGCGGTGCTGCGGGCCCTGCCGCTGCTGCCGGTCGGCGCGGCCGGGGCGCCGCTGCTGCACGACGCGATCCGTACCAACGACACCCGGCTGCTGGCCGCCGCGCTCGGCCCGTACGCCCGGCACCTCGACCCGGCCGCCTGGCGGCAGGCGGTGCTCAAGTGCGTCTTCACCGGCGTGCCGCTGGCCCTGGTGCACGACCTCGACGCCCGGGCCGACGGGGAGCTGGCCGCCATGCTCGGCGGGCTGGCCGCCGAGCGGCGGGCCGCCGGCCGCGACGTCCCCGCCGACGCCGCCGCCCTGCTCGACCGGCTCGCCGCCAGCACGCCCGGTGGCCCGAGCCCCACCGCCCGACCCGACGCCACGGAGGCGTGACATGCGCATCTTCGACCCGCACATCCACATGACCTCGCGCACCACCGACGACTACGAGCGGATGGCCGCCGCCGGGGTGCGGGCGGTGGTGGAGCCGGCGTTCTGGCTGGGCCAGCCGCGCACCAGCCCGGACAGCTTCGCCGACTACTTCGACTCGATCATCGGCTGGGAGCCGTTCCGGGCCGGGCAGTTCGGCGTCCGGCACCACGCCACCATCGCGCTGAACCCGAAGGAGGCCAACGACCCGCGCTGCCGGCCCGTGCTCGACCTGCTGCCCCGGTACCTGGAGAAGGACCAGGTCGTCGCGGTCGGCGAGATCGGGTACGACTCGATGACGCCGGAGGAGGACGAGGCGTTCGCCGCCCAGCTCGCCCTGGCCGTCGCCCACGACCTGCCGGCCATGGTGCACACCCCGCACCGGGACAAGGTCCGGGGCGTGGAACGCAGCCTCGCCGTGGTCGCCGAGTCCGGCATCGACCCCGGCCGGGTGGTGCTCGACCACCTCAACGAGGTGACCGTCGGGCTGGTCCGGGACACCGGCTGCTGGCTGGGCTTCTCCATCTACCCGGACACCAAGATGTCCCCGCCCCGGATGGTCGAGCTGCTGCGGCTGCACGGCACCGAGCGGATGCTGGTGAACTCGGCGGCCGACTGGGGCCGCTCGGACCCGCTGCTCACCCGGGCCACCGGCGAGGCGATGCTGCTCGCCGGCTTCACCGACGACGACGTCGACCGGGTGCTGTGGCGCAACCCGGCCGAGTTCTACGGCCAGTCGGGCCGGCTGGACCTCACCGGCCTGGACCCCGCCGACGGACCGCCCGAGGGCGGGGGCGGCACGTTCGCCGGCAACTCGATCCTGCGCGGCGGAAGCTGATGCGGCTGCGACACGGCGGCGGCGACACCGTCCACCTCGGCTACTGCACCAACGTGCACCCCGCCGAGGACCTTGCCGGCGTCCTCGGTCAACTGGACACCTACGCCGTTCCGGTACGCCGCGCCCTCGGCGGCGACCTGCTCGGGCTCGGGCTGTGGCTGGCCGCCCCGGTGGCCGCCGAGCTCGCCGCCGACGAGGCCCTGCGCCGCCGGCTGCGCGCCGAGCTGACCGCGCGCGGGCTGGAGGTGGTGACGCTCAACGGCTTCCCGTACTCGGCCTTCCAGGCCCCGGTGGTCAAGCACGCCGTCTACCACCCGGACTGGACCAGCCCGCGGCGGCTCGCGTACACCCTGGACCTGGCCCGGGTGCTGGCCGACCTGCTGCCCGAGGACGCGGCCCGGGGATCGGTGTCCACCCTGCCGCTGGCCTGGCGGACCCCGTGGGACGCCGACCGGTCCGCCGCGGCGCGGCGGCAGCTCGACGCGCTGGCCGCCGGCCTCGCCGCGGTCGAGCGGGACACCGGCCGGCCGATCCGGATCGGGTTCGAGCCGGAGCCGGGCTGCGTGGTGGAGTCCACCGGACAGGCCGCCGCCCTGCTCGCCGGGACGGACCCGGACCGGCTCGGGATCTGCCTGGACCTGGCCCACCTGGCCTGCGCCTGGGAGGAGCCGGCCGCCGCCCTGGCCCGGCTCGCCGCCGCCGGCCTGCCGGTGGTGAAGGTGCAGGTCTCCGCCGCGATCGAGGCCCCGGCCGGGGAGACGGAGGCGCTGCACCGCTGGGTTGAGCCGCGCTTCCTGCACCAGACCCGGGGCGCGGGCTGCGCGCACGCCGCCGACCCGGCCGACCCCGGGCACGCCGCCGACGACCTCGACGCGGCCCTGGCCGCCCGGCTGCCCGGCCCGTGGCGGGTGCACTACCACGTGCCGCTGCACGCCCCGCCCGAGCCGCCGCTGGCCGCCACCGTGCCGGTGCTGCGGGCCGCGCTGGCCGCGCTGTTCGCCGGGCCGGTCGCCGGCTGCGACCACCTCGACGTGGAGACGTACACCTGGGGGGTGCTGCCGCGGGCGCGGCGCCCGCGCGACGCCGCGGAGCTGGCCACCGGGATCGCCGCCGAGCTGGCCTTCGCCCGCGACGAGCTGGTCGCCGTGGGCCTCGCGCCGGCGGACGCGCCGGCCGCCACGGCGGTGCGGCCGTGAGCCATCGACACCGCGCCGCCGTGCCGCACGGCGGTGCCGAAACCAAGGGAGGTACCGGCGTGAGCGAGCGTCAGCGAGTGAGTCATCGGCCCGGCGCGGTGCCGGCATGAGCAGGCGGCTGGTGGTGCTGGACGTGGTGGGGCTGACCCCGCGCCTGCTGGAGCACATGCCCCGGCTGCGGTCGGTGGCCGACGGCGGGTTCACCGCCACGCTGGGCACGGTGCTGCCGGCGGTCACCTGCGCGGTGCAGTCCACCTTCCTCACCGGCGAGCCCCCGGCCGGGCACGGGATCGTCGGCAACGGCTGGTACTTCCGAGACCTCGGCGAGGTGTTCCTCTGGCGGCAGCACAACGCCCTGGTCGGCGGGGAGAAGCTGTGGCAGGCCGCCCGCCGGGCCGAGCCCGGCTACACCGTGGCCAACGTCTGCTGGTGGTACGCCATGGGCGCGGACGTGGACTGGACGGTCACCCCCCGCCCGGTCTACCACGCCGACGGCCGCAAGGAGCCCGACTGCTACACGGACCCGCCGGAGCTGCACGACACCCTCACCGCCAAGCTGGGCACGTTCCCGCTGTTCACCTACTGGGGGCCGGGGGCCGGGCTGCCCTCGTCGGCCTGGATCTGCAAGGCGGCGGAGGAGATCCTTGCCGACCACGCCCCGGACCTGACCCTGGTCTACGTCCCCCACCTGGACTACGACCTGCAACGGTTCGGGCCGTCCTCGCCACGGGCCGCCGCCGCGGCGGCCGAGCTGGACGAGGTGCTCGGCCCGCTGATCGACGCCGCCCGGGCCCGGGACGCCACGGTCGTGGCGCTGTCCGAGTACGGCATCACCGACGTGGCCCGCCCGGTGGACGTCAACCGGCTGCTGCGCGCCGAGGGGATGCTGCGGGTGCACACCCAGGAGGGCATGGAGTACCTGGACCCGTGGACGTCCCGGGCGTTCGCCGTCGCCGACCACCAGGTGGCGCACGTCTACGTCCGGGACCCGGCCGACGTGCCGGCGGTGGCGAAGCTCTGCGCCGGGCTGCCCGGGGTGGCCGAGGTGCTGGACGCCGACGGCCAGGCCGCGTACGGGCTGGCCCACCCGCGCTCCGGCGAGCTGGTGCTGGTGGCCGATCCGGACGCCTGGTTCACCTACTACTACTGGCTCGACGACGCCCGCGCCCCGGACTTCGCCCGCCTCGTGGAGATCCACCGCAAGCCCGGGTACGACCCGGCGGAGCTGTTCTTCGACCCGGCCGCGCCCGGCGCGGCGAAGCGGCGGGCCGGCGTCGCCCTGGCCCGCAAGAAGCTGGGCATGCGGTACCTGATGAGCGTCGTCGGGCTGGACGCCGGGGCGCGGGCGGTGCGCGGCTCGCACGGGCGGCTGCCGGCCGACCCGGCGGACGCCCCGGTGCTGCTCTGCTCCGACCCGGGCCCGGCCCGGGACGCGGTGGCCGCCACCGAGGTCAAGTCGCTGCTGCTGGAGCTGGCCGGGCTGTCGCAGCCGGAGTGACCAAGGAGGACACATGACGGTGACGGTCGCCCCCACCGACGCGAGCGGCCTGCGAACCCGGGTCGATGCCGAGCTGGCCGCGTTCCTCGACCGGCAGGCCCCGCAGTGGCCGGACGGCGCGCCCCGGGGCGTCTTCACGGCCCTGCACCGGTTCGTGCTGGCCGGCGGCAAGCGGCTGCGCCCGCAGTTCTGCTACTGGGGCTGGCGGGGCGCCGACGGCGACGACGCCGGCGGCGACGGTACCCCGATCGTGGTCGCCTCGGCGGCCCTGGAGCTGTTCCACGCGTTCGCGCTGATCCACGACGACATCCTGGACCGCAGCGACCAGCGCCGGGGCGCGCCCTCGGTGCACCGGCTCTTCGCCGAGCTGCATGCCCGCTCCGCCTGGCGGGGCGACCCGGAGGCGTACGGGCGCAACACCGCCCTGCTCTGCGGTGACCTCTGCGCGGCCTGGTCGGACCAGATGTTCCACGAGTGCGGGCTGCACCGGGACCAGGTGCTCCGGGGGTACGCGGTGTTCGCGCTGATGCGTACCGAGGTGATCGCGGGGGAGTACCTGGACCTGGTCTCCGGGGTGGGCGACGGCTCGGTGGCCAGCGCGCTGACCGTGATCCGGCTGAAGGCCGCCCGGTACACGGTGACCCGGCCGTTGCAGATCGGCGCGGCGCTGGCCGGCGCCGGGCCGGAGCTGCTCGCCGCGCTGGCCGAGTTCGGCGACCCGCTCGGCGACGCCTTCCAGCTCCGCGACGACGTGCTGGGCGTCTTCGGCGACCCGACGGTCACCGGCAAGTCCGTCCTGGACGACCTGCGCGAGGGCAAGCCGACGGTGATGATGGCGCTGGCCCGGGCGGCGGCGGACCGGGCGCAGACCGTCCGGCTGCGGGAGTTGTTCGGCAACCCCGACCTGGACGACGACGGCGCCGCCGAGCTGCGGTCGATCATCGACGCCACCGGGGCCCGGGAGGAGATCGAGCGGATGATCCGGGTCCGGGTGGAGGCGGCCCTGCGCGCCCTGGCCGACGCCCCGCTCACCCCGCCGGCCCGGGAGGCGCTCACCGCGCTGAGCGCCCATTCCGTCGCCCGCGCCCACTGAGTCCACCCGGGACTTTTGCCAGAACGAGCAAAAGTTGAGGTTGGGTGGTCAGAAGGTATGGACACCAGCAATTCATGGATATTAATGTCTGAGGCATCACGAAGGTGTTTCGTCGAGGTGAACCGGCGGCGCGGTGACCCATCGACTGGTGACCCCCGGGCACGCACCCGTCCCGCCCGGAGGCCGCGGCGGTCGGGCAGGCACCCGACGGCCCGAGCGCATCCCCCCGCTACGGCATCCGGCGCGACGGCGCGCGCCCCGCCCTGGCAGTCAGACGTCAGGAAGGGACTGCACAACGATGTCCATCAAGGACGCTCCCACCCGCCACCCCCGACGGTGGCCCACCGCCGCCGCGGCGCTGCTGCTGGTCGTGGCCGCCGGCGCCGTCGGCCTCGGCGCCGGACCGGCCGCCCTCGGCGGCCCCACCCCGGCCGCCGCGCACGTGATCACCGGCAGCGACTTCCAACAGGTCGAGCTGGCCCGGGGCGTCGCGGAGACCGGCGAGCCGATGTCCCTGGCCGTGCTGCCGGACCGGTCGGTCCTGCACACCGCCCGCAACGGCACGCTGCGCCGCACCGACGCCGCCGGCACCACCACGGTCGTCGGCACCGTGGCCGTCTACAGCCACGACGAGGAGGGGTTGCAGGGCGTCGGGGTCGACCCGAACTTCGCCACCAACCGGCACATCTACCTCTACTACGCGCCGCCGCTGACCACCCCCGCCGGGGACGCCCCCGCCACCGGCACCGACTTCTCCGCCTGGCAGGGCGTCAACCGGCTGTCCCGGTTCACCTTGAACGCCGACTTCACCGTCAACCAGGCCAGCAAGGTCGACGTGCTGGACGTCCCGGCCGACCGGGGCCTGTGCTGCCACGTCGGCGGGGACATCGACTTCGACGCCGCCGGCAACCTGTACCTGTCCACCGGCGACGACACCAACCCGTTCGACTCCGCCGGGTACGCCCCGATCGACGAGCGGACCAACCGCAACCCCGGGTACGACGCGCAGCGCAGCGCCGGCAACACCAACGACCTGCGCGGCAAGATCCTACGTATCAAGGTCAACGCGAACGGGTCGTACTCGATCCCCGCCGGCAACCTGTTCGCGCCCGGCACCGCGAAGACCCGCCCGGAGATCTACGCGATGGGCTTCCGCAACCCGTTCCGGATCAGCGTGGACAGGGCCACCGGGATCGTCTACGTCGGCGACTACGGGCCGGACGCCGGCACCACCAGCGCCACCCGGGGCCCCAGCGGGCAGGTCGAGTTCAACCGGGTCGCCGGGCCCGGCAACTACGGCTGGCCGTACTGCACCGGCACCAACACCGCCAGCGAGACGTACAACGAGTGGGACTTCGCCACCGGCACCGGCGGCGCCAAGTACGACTGCGCGGGCGGGCCGACCAACAACTCGTTCCGCAACACCGGCCTCGGCAAGCTGCCGGCCGCGAAGCCGGCCTGGATCCGGTACGCCGGTGACGCCGGCACCCCGCCCGAGTTCGGCGGCGGCTCCGAGTCCCCGATGGGCGGCCCGGTCTACCGGTACGACGCCGCCTCCATCTCGACGACGAAGTTCCCGCAGTCCTTCGACGGACAGTTCTTCGCCACCGAGTTCGGCCGCGGCTGGATCAAGCCGATCCACGTCAACGCCGACGGCTCGCCCGGCACCATCGACGCCTTCCCGTGGACCGGCAAGCAGGTGATGGACTCGGCCTTCGGCCCGGACGGCGCGTACTACGTGCTCGACTACGGCACCGGCTACTTCAACGGCGACGCCAACTCCGCGCTCTACCGCTTCGACTACATCGCCAGCGGCAACCGGGCCCCGACCGCCCGGGCGAGCGCGGACCGGACGTCCGGGGCGGCCCCGCTGGCCGTGAACTTCTCCTCGGCCGGGTCGACGGACCCCGACGGCGGGGCGCTGACCTACGCGTGGGCGTTCGGCGACGGCACCACCTCCACCGGCGCCAACCCGGCCAAGACGTACACCGCGAACGGCACGTACACCGCCACGCTCACCGTGCGCGACCCGCAGGGGGCCACCGGCAGCGCCAGCGTCACCATCACCGTGGGCAACACGGCACCGACCGTGACCGTGAACAGCCCCGGCAACGGCCGGCTCTTCTCCTTCGGCGACACCGTGCCGTTCAGCATCACCGTCACCGACCCCGAGGACGGCACGATCGACTGCGCCAAGGTCAAGATGACCTACGTGCTCGGCCACGACCAGCACGGCCACCAGATCACCTCGGCGAACGGCTGCTCCGGCTCGATCGCCATCCCGGTCGACGGCGAGCACGACGACGCGGCGAACATCTTCGCCATCTTCGACGCCGAGTACACCGACCGGGGCGGGCTGACCACGCACACCCAGCACACCCTCCAGCCCCGGCACCGGCAGGCCGAGCACTTCAAGACCTCGTCCGGCATCGCCACCTTCGACAAGGGCACCGCCGAGGGCGGCAAGACCGTCGGCAACATCGAGAACGGGGACTGGATCGCGTTCCAGCCGTACCAGCTCGGGAACGTGACCTCGTTCAGTGCCCGGGTCTCCTCGGCCGGGGCGGGCGGCACCCTCCAGGTGCGGGCCGGCTCGGCCACCGGGACGGTCCTCGGCTCGGCCGCCGTGCCGGTCACCGGGGCGTGGGACGCGTTCACCACGGTCACCGGGGCGGTCTCCGGCGCGCCCGCCGGCACCACCACCCTGTACCTCACCTTCGCCGGCGGGGCCGGGGCGCTCTACGACGTGGACGCGTTCACCCTGGACACCGCCGCCACCACCCGGACCGGCCCGGTCCGGGGCCTGGGACGCCGAACGGGACGGTGCGGGCGTTGGGCAAGTGTCTGGACGTGTCGGGGGCGGGTACCGCGGATGGTACGAAGATCCAGCTCTGGGTGTGTAACGGTACGGGTGCGCAGAGTTGGTCGGCGCAGGCGGACGGGACGTTGCGTAATGCGGGGTCGGGCAAGTGTCTGGACGTCTCCGGTAACAACTCCGCCGACGGCACTCCGGTGCACCTGTGGACCTGCCTGGGCGCCGCCAACCAGAAGTGGACCCTGCCCTAGGCGCGAGGAAGGACCCCCTGCCGACGGATCCCGTCGCGCAGGGGGCCCGGTCGACCCCACCCCCCCGCAGCGCGAAGCCCCAGGAGAGCGACATGCGCAGACTCCTCCGTCCCGTCCTCGGCGCGGCCACCACGGTCCTCGCCGTCATCGCCTGCACCACCCCGGCCACCCCCGCGTCGGCCGCCGACGCCCCCTACGACGTGCTGGTCTTCTCCAAGACCGCCGGCTTCCGGCACGACTCCATCGCGGTCGGCACCCAGGCCGTCCGCGACCTCGGCGCGGCCAACAACTTCACCGTCACCGCCACCGAGGACGCCGCGGCGTTCAGCACCGCCAACCTGGCGAGGTACGAGGCGGTGATCTTCCTCAACACCACCGGCGACGTGCTCGGCCCGACCCAGCAGGCCGCCTTCGAGTCGTACATCGGCTCCGGCGGCGGATTCGTCGGCGTGCACGCCGCCGCCGACACCGAGTACGACTGGCCGTTCTACGGCAACCTGGTCGGCGCCTGGTTCGCCTCCCACCCGGCCATCCAGCAGGCCACCGTCAAGGTGGAGGACCGGGCGCACGCCGCCACCGCCGCGCTTCCGCAGTCCTGGCCGCGCACCGACGAGTGGTACAACTACCGCACCAACGCCCGCTCCACCGCGCACGTGCTGGCGACCCTCGACGAGTCGTCGTACTCCGGCGGATCGATGGGCGGCGACCACCCGCACGCCTGGTGCAAGACGTACAACGGCGGGCGGGCCTTCTACACCGGCGGCGGGCACACCCAGTCGTCGTACGCCGAGCCGGCGTTCCGCTCCCACCTGCTCGGCGGCATCCGGTACGCGGCCGGCCGGGCGAAGGCCGACTGCCGGCCCGAGACCGGCTACAGCACCCTCTACAACGGCTCCACCGCCGGCTGGTCCCAGGCCGGGCCGGGCAGCTTCACCAACGCCGACGCCACCCTCACCTCCGTCGGGGGGATGGGCCTGTACTGGTACAGCGCCAAGCAGTTCACCAACTACTCGCTCAAGCTGGACTGGAAGCTGGCCGGGGACGACAACTCCGGCGTGTTCATCGGCTTCCCGCCGTCGACCGACCCGAACTCCGCCGTGAACAACGGCTACGAGGTGCAGATCGACGCCACCGACGCCGCCGACCGCACCACCGGCGCCGTCTACACCTTCAAGTCCGCCGACCTGGCCGCCCGGGACGCCGCGCTCAACCCGCCGGGGGAGTGGAACACCTACGAGCTGTTGGTCGAGGGGGAGCGGCTCCAGGTCCTGCTCAACGGAGTGAAGATCAACGACTTCACCAACACCGATCCGGCCCGCTCGCTCGCCGGCCACGTCGGCATCCAGAACCACGGCACCGGCGACGACGCCGCGTTCCGCAACATCCGGATCAGGGAACTGGGCGGCCCGCCGGCCGGGAACACCACCATCCAGGCCGAGGCGTACAGCGCCGCCAGCGGCGTCAGCGCGTACCCCAAGGCCGGGGCCAACGGCGGCCAGACCCTGGGGTACGTCGACCCGGGCGACTGGGCCGGCTACCACGGCCTGGACCTGACCGGGGTGACCTCGGCGCGGGCCCGGGTGGTCTCCGGCGGCCCCGGCGGGACCATCCAGTTCCGCACCGGCTCGGCCACCGGCCCCGTGCTGGGGCAGGTGGCGGTGCCCAACACCGGGGGCTGGACGACGTACGCCGACGTCAGCGCCCCGCTGACCGGGGTGCCGGCCGGCAGCCAGAACCTGTACCTCACCTTCGCCGGCACCGGGACGGGCCTGTTCGACGTCGACGACGTCACCCTGGTCCGGTCGTCGACCCCGACGAACGGCACCGGCCCGGTCCGGGGTCTGGGTGGCAAGTGTCTCGACGTGCGTAACGGTGCGAGTGCCGACGGTACCCAGGTCCAGGTCTACACGTGTAACGGCAGTGCCGCCCAGACGTGGGCGGTGACGCCGAACGGGACGGTGCGGGCGTTGGGCAAGTGTCTGGACGTGTCGGGGGCGGGTACCGCGGATGGTACGAAGATCCAGCTCTGGGTGTGTAACGGTACGGGTGCGCAGAGTTGGTCGGCGCAGGCGGACGGGACGTTGCGTAATGCGGGGTCGGGCAAGTGTCTGGACGTCTCCGGCAACAGCTCCGCCGACGGCACTCCGGTGCACCTGTGGACCTGCCTGGGCGCCGCCAACCAGAGGTGGATCCTGCCGTGACCGCGGTGGGCGGGGGCGGCCGGCGGTAGCCGCCGCCACCCGCCCGCCGCGATGCCGCCGGGCAGGAAGGGGCTCCGGTCGACGTTGTGCCGGGGCCCCTTCCTTACCGGTCGGGGCGGCCCTAGAGTGGGGGCGGCGACCGTACGCGGTGGCCGGTGACCCGGCGGGAGGCGCAACCCGCTGGGCCCAGGCGCTCCTTCGCGCCCACCGGCGCCCCGCCACGTCCGCCACGCACCGGCCCGGCCGGTCGCCCTCGCCCCGGTCCCGCACGCGGAATCCCCCATCACCTAGGGGAGTAGGACAATGGCGCGACCCATCACGCTCTTCACCGGCCAGTGGGCCGATCTTCCGTTCGACGAGGTCTGCCGGCTCGCCTCCGAGTGGGGCTACGACGGGCTGGAGATCGCCTGCTGGGGGGACCACTTCGAGGTCGACAGGGCGCTCGCCGACGACTCGTACGTCGACCGGAAGCGGGAGACCCTGGCGAAGCACAACCTGAAGGTCTTCGCCATCTCCAACCACCTGGTCGGCCAGGCCGTCTGCGACCACCCGATCGACGAGCGGCACCAGGACATCGTGCCCGCCCGGATCTGGGGCGACGGCGAGCCCGAGGGGGTCCGCCAGCGGGCCGCCGAGGAGATCAAGGACACCGCCCGGGCGGCGGCGAAGCTGGGCGTGGACACCGTCGTCGGGTTCACCGGCTCGTCGATCTGGCACACCCTGGCGATGTTCCCGCCGGTGCCGCCGGCCATGATCGAGCGCGGCTACCAGGACTTCGCCGACCGGTGGAACCCGATCCTCGACGTCTTCGACGAGGTGGGGGTCCGGTTCGCCCACGAGGTCCACCCCAGCGAGATCGCGTACGACTACTGGACGACCAAGCGGGCCCTGGAGGCGATCGGGCACCGGCCCGCGTTCGGGCTGAACTGGGACCCGTCGCACTTCGTCTGGCAGGAGCTGGATCCGGTGAACTTCATCCTCGACTTCGCCGACCGGATCTACCACGTCGACTGCAAGGACGCGAAGGTGCGCACCGGCGACGGCCGGCGCGGCCGGCTCGCCTCCCACCTGCCCTGGGCGGACCTGCGCCGAGGCTGGGACTTCGTCTCCACCGGCCACGGCGACGTGCCGTGGGAGGACTGCTTCCGCGCGCTCAACGCCATCGGGTACGCCGGCCCCCTCTCCATCGAGTGGGAGGACGCCGGGATGGACCGCCTCGTCGGGGCACCCGAGGCGCTCCAGTTCGTCCGCAGGCTGGCCTTCGACGCCCCGACCGCCGCGTTCGACGCGGCGTTCAGCAGCAGCCGGGACTGAGCCGTCCACGCGTCGGCCGGGCCCGTGCCCGGCCGACGCGGCGTGGCGTCACGGGGCGGCGAAGACGTTGTCGCTGATCAGCCGGGCCGCGCCCACCATGGCGGCGGAGTCGTCCAGGTCGGACAGGACGATCGGCAGGCTGCCGGTGGCCAGCGGGGGCGACCGGCGATACACCACCGAGCGGATCTCGGCGAGCATGGTCGGCCCGACGCCCGACGCCGCCCCGCCGATGATCACGATGCCCGGGTTGACGAAGTTGACCAGCCCGACCAGGACACGGCCGAGCCGGCGGGCGGCGTCGCGGATCAGGGCCTGCGCGGCGGCGTCCCCCGCCACGGCCGCCTTCCCCACGTCGGCCACGGTCAGCGTGCCGGTCCCGGCCGACCGGGCGGCCAGCGCCGCCGAGCGTCCGGCCCCGACCGCCGCCAGCGCCTCCCGGACCAGGGCGTCGTCCGAGCAGTACGCCTCCAGGCAGCCGTTCTCGCCGCACGCGCAGCGCGGCCCGTCGTCGGCCAGCCGCAGGTGGCCGATGGCGCCCGCGCCGCTGGTGGCGCCCCGGTGCAGCGTCCCGCCGAGCACCAGGCCGCAGCCGATGGCGGTGCCCAGCTTGAGGTAGAGGAAGTCGTCGAAGGCGCGGCCGGTGCCGGTTTGCTGCTCGCCGAGGGCCAGCACGTTCGCGTCGTTGTCGACCAGCACCGGGCAGCCCAGCTCGGCGGCGAGCGCGTCGCGGACGCCGTACCCGTGCCAGCCGGGCAGGGCCGGCGGGGAGACCGGCGCGCCCTCGCGGAAGGCGACCGGGGCCGGCAGCGCCACACCCACCCCGGTCAGCGGGCCGACCCCCAGTTCGGCGCGGAGCTTGCCGAGCAGGTCCAGCGCCCGGGCGAGGGTGGGCTCGGGCCCGAGCCGAACGTCGACCGGCTCCCGGCGCCGGGCCAGGACGTTGAGCTCGCCGTCGGTCAGCGCGACGTCGACCTGCGCGGGGCCGACGGCGATGCCGGCGAAGCGGACCCGGGCGGCGACGCGCAGCAGCGAGGAGCGGCGGCCGCCCCGGGACGCGGCCGGGCCGGCGGTCTCCACCAGCCCCTGGGCGACCAGGCGGCCGACCTCGGCGACGAGCCGGGTCCGGGACAGGCCCACCGCATCGCCCAGCTCGACCCGGGACCGGGGGCCGTCGTCGCGGAGTAATCGGAGCAGCCGCGCCTGGTCCGGATTCTCCGGGCCGACACACGTCATCGTGACCACCTCCCTCCCGCAGATCCTCCCTCCTCGTCCGCCCGGCCGCGGCCCGCCGGGGCGGTAGCGAGTGGAAGGTCACCCCCGGCCCGGGGTGGGCCCGGCCGCCGGTGCTCCCGCATCCCGCGACAGCAGACGGGCCGGTCACCCGAAGGCGACCGGCCCGTCGTCGTACGGTCGGTCAGGGCGTGCTGCCGTTGGTCCCCGTGCCCGAGGGCTTGGGGCGGGCAGCGGTGCTCGGGGTCGGCGCCGTCGAGCCGGTGCCGGACGGGCTGTTGCCCGCCTTGGCGCCGACCGTGGCCGGCGTGCCGGCGAACGGCTTGTCGGCGGCGGTCAGCCCCTGCGTGCCGGTGCCGTTGGTGCCCAGCTTCTCGCCCAGCTTGGACTGGCTGAGCTTGTCCTTGCCCTCGCTGTAGAGCCGGTTGGCCTGGGCCTGCGCGACCCCGGCCGCCTCCTGGACGGTCGGGTGGTCGAGCACCTTGCGGCCCCGGACGACGAGCTCCTCGTACTTCTCCCGGCCGGCACGGGCGCCCAGGACGAATCCCGCAGCCAGCCCGCCAAGAAACATGATCTTTCCGCGCATGGCGGCTCCTTCCGTACCTGACGCGCCGTCGCCTCCTCGGGGCGGACCCCGCGGCGGCGACCGTCTCGCGCCTGCATCCTCTGTCGGCAGCTAACTACCCATCCTCCTCCGCGCTCAAGCCTGGTTGTGCCGGGATGGCGAACTGTCTGTTTGTGGCCGCCGCCCGCCGCCCTCCGGGCGAGTCGGCCCGGGGTGGTAACCCCCTGGACCAAACCCCCCTGGAATCCTGTACTCTTGTGCCGTCGCCGGGCACCGGAGAGGTCCGGGCCAGGGCGACAAGCGATCCCCCGTAGCTCAATTGGCAGAGCAGCCGGCTGTTAACCGGCAGGTTTTTGGTTCGAGTCCAAACGGGGGAGCCAATCTCCACCCATGCCCGTCGCCCACCGACGGGCATCTCTACTTCCCCCCACCCCCCACCCCAGTGCGGTGATCAAGGGGTTTGCGTCGGGCGGGCGCCGAAACCAGACGTAAACCTCTTGATCATCGGCGGGAGGGTGGGCGGTTTCGGCCCGCCTCGGCGGTACGGCCGGCAGGATGGTGGGGTCGGCCTCCGTGGGTCGACGTCAAGGGGTGGTGGGTGGATGGCCGGGAGGCGGGCCGGCACGGCCACGCTGATCGCGGTGCTGGTCGTGATCGGGTGGCTCGTGGTGGGCGGCGTCGCCGGGCCGTACGCCGGGAAGTTGGGGGACGTCGCCACCAACGACAACGCCTCCTTCCTGCCCGCCGACGCCGAGGCGACCCGGGCCCAGGACCTCGCCGCCGGCTTCGTCGACCGGCAGACCACCCCGGCGTTGGTCGTCTACGAGCGCACCTCCGGCATCACCGAGGCCGACCGGCAGCGGGCCGCCGCCGACGCCGCCCGGTTCGCCCAGGTACGCGGCGTCGTCGCGCCGATCCCGCCGCCCGTCCCCAGCCAGGACGGCCAGGCCCTCCAGGTGGTCGTGCCGATCGACGAAGCCGAGGGCGAGCAGATCGGGCAGGTGGTCGACGAGCTGCGCGCCGTCGCCGGCGCCGACCGGGACGGCCTCACCGTGGACGTCGCCGGCCCCGCCGGCCTGCTCGCCGACCTGATCGAGGTCTTCTCCGCCATCGACGGGCCGCTGCTGCTGGTCACCCTCGTCGTGGTGCTGGTCATCCTGCTGATCGTCTACCGCAGCCCGGTGCTGTGGGTCTTCCCGCTGCTCGCCGCCGGGATGTCGTACTCGCTGGCCGCGGTCTTCGTCTACCTGCTCGCCGACCACGATGTGATCAAGCTGAACGGGCAGGCCCAGGGCATCCTCACCGTGCTCGTCTTCGGCGCCGGCACCGACTACGCCCTGCTGCTGATCGCCCGGTACCGGGAGGAACTGCACCGGCACGACCGCCCCTGGGCCGCGATGCGCACCGCCTGGAAGGGCGCCGCCCCGGCCATCATCGCCTCCGGCGGCACCGTCATCGTCAGCCTGCTCTGCCTCCTGCTGTCCAGTCTCAACTCCAACCGGGCGCTCGGCCCGGTCGCCGCCGTCGGCATCGCCGCCACCCTGCTGGTCATGCTCACCTTCCTGCCCGCCCTGCTGGTGCTCGGCGGGCGCTGGGCGTTCTGGCCCCGTCGCCCCCCGGCCGACCGGGCGGACCCGCAGGCCGAGCACGGCGTCTGGGCCCGGGTCGCCGGCTTCGTGGCCCGCCGGGCCCGGGTGGTCTGGCTGGCCACCGCCGCCGTCCTGGCCCTGTTGACCATCGGCCTCACCCAGCTCGGGGTCACCACCCTCGGCCAGACCGACCTGTTCACCAACCGCACGGAATCGGTCGCCGGCCAGGAGGCCGTCGCCCGGCACTACCCGGCCGGCACGGGCAGCCCCGCCACCATCTTCACCAGCGAGGAGACCGCCCAGCGGGTCGCCCAGGTGGCCCAGGGGGTGCCCGGCGTCGCCGCCGTCCGCCCGGTCACCCGGCGCGACCAGGCCGGGCCGCCCGATCCGAACGCCCCGCCGAAGGTGGTCGACGGCCGGGTCCAGCTGGAGGCCACCCTCGCCGACCCGCCGGACAGCAAACGCGCCGACCGGACGATCCGTGACCTGCGGGCGGCCGTGCACGCAGTGCCCGGATCCGGGTCGGTGGTCGGCGGCTTCACCGCGATCAACGTGGACACCTCCGACGCGTCCGCCCGGGACCGGAACGTGATCATCCCGGTGGTGCTGCTGGTGATCGCGGTCATCCTGGCCCTGCTGCTGCGCGCCCTGCTCGCCCCCGTGCTGCTCATCGCGACCGTGGTGCTGTCGTTCCTCGCCACGCTCGGGCTCTGTGCGCTGATCTTCCGGCACCTGCTCCACTTCCCCGGGGTGGACCAGTCGTTCCCGCTGTTCGCGTTCGTCTTCCTGGTCGCCCTCGGCATCGACTACAACATCTTCCTGATGAGCCGGGTCCGCGAGGAGTCGGTGAAGCGGGGCACCCGGCCCGGCGTGCTCGCCGGCCTCGCCGTCACCGGCGGCGTGATCACCTCCGCCGGCATCGTGCTCGCCGCGGCGTTCTCCGCGCTCGCCGTGCTGCCGTTGGTCGTCCTCGTCGAGCTGGGCGTCGCCGTCGCCGTCGGGGTGCTGCTCGACACCATCGTCGTCCGCTCGCTGCTGGTGCCCGCCCTGTCGTACGACATCGGGCCGGGAATCTGGTGGCCCAGCCGGCTGGGCCGCGCGAACCGGCAGGCGCGCCATGCCCGCTGAGACCGTCGTCGTCGCCGGCGGTGGCCTGGCCGGGCTGGCCGCGGCCCGGCGGCTGCACCACGCCGGGGACCACCGGGACCGCCTTCTTGTCCAGGATGCGCTGGCCAGCGGGTGGCGCACTCCGGGGCGGTTCCCGCCGAGCTGCGCGCCCGGGGCTGAGCCCTTCGTGGGGGCTGCGTGCTGTTATCCTCGCGTAGCCCAGCGTGGATCACCGGTGGGTCGTCCGGCGGGCGGATAGGGCTGTTTCGCGGTGGCCGTTGATCCACCGCGCGGGTTACGATCCGGCGCGGTAGCGGGGCGGTAGCTCAGCGGGTTAGAGCAGGGGACTCATAATCCCTCGGTCACGGGTTCGAGTCCCGTCCGCCCCACCAGCGCAAACGCTAGATCGCCGATCTTCGCGTGGTGCTACTCGTGGTGCGAGCGAGCCACGGTCTGTCCCCATGGGGACAGCGAACGGGCGTGCGAAGCGGCAACGAGGCGAGATCGAGGAGCTGCCCAGCGGCTCACTCAGGGCGAAGGTCTACGCGGGTCTTGACCCCATCACGAAGAAGCGGCGCTACCTGACGGAGACGATTCCGCCCGGCCCGACGGCCCGGAAGGAAGCGGAGAAGGCGCGTACGCGCGTCCTCCGACCAGCTACTTGACCGGTGGCTTGAAGTGCTCGACGTCGAAGCGTCGACCCGGCAGGGGTACGTCAAGAAGCTGAACAAGCACGTACGGCCGTTGCTCGGCAAGCTGCCGGTTGGACGCCGAGACGCTGGAGTCGTTCTACGCCGTGCTGCGGAAGTGCCGGGACCACTGTGGAGGCGCGCGGAAGGCCATCGAGCACCGGAAGGCAGGGCCGCACGACTGCACCGACAAGTGCCGTCCGCACGAGTGTAAGCCGCTCGCCCCGGCCTCGATCCGGCAGATTCACTGGACCCTGTCCGGCGCACTGAACCGGGCCGTCCGATGGCGCTGGATCGCGGTCAACCCAACAGATCAAGCGGAGAAGCCCGGGATGCCTCAGCCCAACCCGCACCTGCCCACGGCGCCCGAAGCGGCGCGACCCCTGGCGACCGGGTCGAGCCGGCAGCAGGTCCTAGACATAGGCAGCCTGTCCTCCGTCGGCTCTTGGTGCTTCATCGGCTGACGATGTCACCACGAGCCGCCGGAGGGACACGGAGGCGTTGCACTAGAAGCGGGCAACCGCGTATGGAAGTATTGGCGGGCCGCTGGGGTAGCGGGTGAGCCGAAGGAGTGCGATGCGCGATAGCGATATCCGTCAGGCGCTAACGGCTCGTCTCGCAACAAAGTACGACTCGCAGCCTGATACTCAGATCCGGCATGAATTAGGCCTCTGTGCTGGCCGAACTCGAGTGGATGTGGCTGTTATTAACGGTCACATCTCTGGTTTTGAGATTAAAAGCGACCAGGACAATTTGACCCGGCTAGAGGCTCAGGTCGAATTGTATAGTCGAGTCCTGGACCGAGCTTCGTTGGTGACGACGGGCCGGTATCTGGACCAAGCTGCCGAAATGGTCCTTCCTTGGTGGGGGGTGTGGCTTGCGCTCCCTGGCAAGCGTGCGGTCCGGCTTCGGAATGTACGCCGGGGCAGGCATAATCCAAGCCCCGATCCCTTTTCCGTCGCTCAATTGCTTTGGCGGGATGAAGCGCTGGCCCTTCTGCGTGAGCGCGGCAACCACCGCGGCCTGTCCAAGGCGCCGAGATGGTTCGTATGGGAACGCCTCGCTGAGACCCTAGAGTTGGAAGAGTTGCGGGCGGAGGTGCGGCGCGTGCTCAGGACGCGAGAGGATTGGCCAACTCGCTCATGACGTGAGCGAGGTGATGGGAGGTTCCCCATGCTCGCCACTGTGTGGCGTTTCCCGGCCCAGGCTGGTGTCTGGCGCATCGCGCGAGCTCGCTGTCGCCCCATGAGAAGTCGGAGCCCTCGGTCGGCCAATGCTCGGACGCCACTAGCGCTTGGCACAGGTCATAGAAGCTGTCGTTGCCGCCGGTCTGATGACGAGCCCAACGGTAGATCCACCAATTGCCGCTCGCTGTATACCGGAGGCTGGGCAAAGGGCCGCGGGCCCCAGTCCCTGGCGGAGTTGGATGCGCGATAGCGTAATCGCCAAATTCCGGGCCGCGATCGGCTAGCTTCTCCCAGAGCTTCCAATCCCATCTCGTTAGAGGGGTCGCTTCGTTGCGCGGGAGGCTTGTAAGGCTGGACGGCATAGCGCCTGAGGCGACCACGATCGACGCCCATCCTTGGTTGCCCAGTGAATCAAGGACGTTCCTTGCGACCTGCTCTGCTCGGCTGACGTCCCTTTCGGATGAAACCTCGGCCATGTCCACCACCAAGTGGCATCGTTCGAGACTGATTCGAGCGATTGACAGAGCTCTGGATAGCCGAGATGAATCGGCGACAGGGTCGGGATCTGTGGTAAGGCTGCCGAGGCGCACGATAGCTGTTTCGCCGTGGAGGCGAGCAGCCTCACCGCACGCGGATAACTGTTCGTCTGGGTCGTGGAGGCGGATGACCGGTGCGATAGGGATGCCCCACTGTGCCAGGTCGCTAGCGATCTCCGTGATCAACGGTCGACCGTCATCGTTGACTCTGACGTAGGTGGTGTCTACTCCGAGGACCAGGCCAGCTGGCACCGCCTCGCGGACCTGACGCACGAACTTGAGGCCGCTCTTGGTTGGACTGTCGTCCGAGGGGGAGAGCTCGAACAGGGGATGGATGCGGCTCACCTCGTGGTCCCGAAGTTGCCCCAGCGCTTTGAACTCACCTGCGCGCGCCTTGAGTACGGGCCAGTATTGAGCCATAGCCGCCCCCTGTGGGTCTCGCCGGTAGCGCCTTCGGCTACTGAGGGTATCTGAAGGAATTCAATATGTAACGAGTTGACATTGCCTATCGCAGGTGTTTCAAAGGCTTGTGCAGCATGGCCTATAAGCGCCTATTGCGATATTTGCGGCTTCTGTCGACTTTGCTGCCTGGCTCTATCGTTTCAGTGTGGCGTGGGACATTCAGATCAGTGCGGCGTGGGACATTCAGCTAGGCGACGTGCTCGTTCGGCGACAGCTTCATCAGCGGGTGGGCGGCTCCTGGCAGGGTGGCATCACGCGGCCGGCCAATAGCTCGGACGTACTTCTCTTTTCGTCCCCGGCCGGCGCTCGCTTCGGGTACGACTTTGATGGGTGGCGGCCTGATGGGGCGTTCCACTACACGGGTGAGGGTCAGGTCGGCGATCAGACCTTCGTGCGCGGCAACGCAGCAGTGAGGGATCACCTTGACCGCGGTCTGCGGCTTCGATTCTTCGGCGAGGTCAAGCGTTCTGTCGTGCGCTACCTGGGCGAGTTCCGGGTTGATCCGGAGCGCCCCTGGTACGCGGAAGAAGCAAGGGATCGGCTGGGGGACCTGCGGAAGGTCATCGTGTTCCGGCTCTTGCCCGTCGATGCCGAGGTGCCCGAGCTCGATGCGGCGAGCGCAGGTAAGCCGATGGTGCGAGATGTTCCGATGGAGGCGCACCGTGCCGAGGCTTTCCAGGTAGAGCCCAAACGTGAACCGACAGCCGCTGAGCGGCGTGAGGCTGACCTTGTGGATCGATACGTAGGGGCCGTGACAGCGGAAGGCGGCACCACGACGCGCAAGGAGATCAAGCTTCCCGACCTTGGCAGGGCTCTCTACACCGATCTCTTCGACGGAGGCCGAGCTGAGCTGGTCGAGGCGAAGAGCTCCGCGGCTCGCCACCACGTGCGTCTGGCTCTCGGCCAGTTGCTGGATTACGCGCGTTACGTCGAGCACAAGTCAAGGGCTGTCCTGCTTCCGTCCTACCCGGGCTCGGACCTCGTCGCTCTGCTGCACAGCGTCAACGTCGCCTGCATCTACGAACAGGAGGGCGGCGGCTTCATCCGCCTAGATCCGTAGGCCAACCGTGGTGCGGCTCGTGGTGCGAAGTCGTGCATCACTGCGTGACTGGAGTGATCCGTAGTGGGCCAGTCTGACAGTCAGGTGACCTCGTGAGGTGTCGGTCATAGAGCCGAAAGCCGCTCATAATCCCTCGGTCACGGGTTCGAGTCCCGTCCGCCCCACCAGCACAAACACCCTCTCGAAGATCATTCCCGGTGCCCTCTGGGCCCCACCCGGAAGCCACCGACGGTGAGCCGCGTATACGAGACGACGGCGTAGTAGCGGTGCCTCAGATGCGGTGGTGCTCGTACCCGCCGCGTGCTTGCTGGGAAAGCGAGGGCGGGATGAAAACCATCCCGCCCTAGGTGAACGGCCGTCGTGGGCCGGTGGACGACAGATCAGATAGCGGGTGTCTCGTGCCCGGGGGTCACCGGGACCGTGCGGCGGCGCCGGGCGAGGAGCAACATGATGCCGCCACCGGCCATCATGGCGAGACCGGTTGCGGCGATCAGCCCGGCCTGCGGCCCGGTGATCGGCAGACCACCCCCGCCACCGCTGCCGCCGTCACCGTCGCCGTCCCCGCCGCCGCCGCTCGCGGCGACCATGACGGCGAACCCGTCCTGGTTGTCGCTGTCGTCCACATCGGCTGCGCGGATGGCGACGGCGTTCGCCGGAAGTTCGGTGCGCTCCGGGCCGGAGCGGACATCCGTTTGCTCGGTGAGGCCCTCGACCTGCACGGTCCCGCCCTTCAACGTGGCGGGTGCCTTGGTGGAGGCCGACACCGTCACCAGGCTGTGCAACTCGACGGCGGAGTAGATGCTGTCGTTCGGGTCGGTGTCCTGGCCGGCCGGTACTAGCGCGAGCGTGTCGTAGGTGCACACCGCTGACCGTCCGTCGTTGCCGACCGCGCACTCCTTCGGCGGTTGGGTGAACGTCACACCCTTGGGCAGGTGCAGCGTTGCCTTGACGCCGCTGACGGCCTTGCGTCCCTGGTTGGCGACCCGGTACCGCACTGCGCCCGTCTCGCCCGGCTTCAACGTACCGATCGGTTCGAGCCTGCCGTCCGTGCCGACGCGCGCCGACTGTTTCACGTCCGGTGCCACCACCGACAGGTCGGCTTCGGGGTCGTCGACCAACTTGAGGGTGAACCATTTGCTGGCACTGCGCGCCCTGTCCTCGCCCCAGGCCATGCCAGCCTCGACGAGGAACCTGCCTTCGTAGGGTTCCTTCTTCTCGTAGACCTGAATGTCGATGGGAAGATCCACCGTCGCGCCGGGTGCCGGCAGTAGCTCCGGAAGCAGGCTCGATTCGATACGGCAGTACCAACCCGCGTGGTCGCCGTCGCACTCGCCGGAGCCACCACCCTCCGGCCAGATGAGTGCGGCCTTGCTCGACCAGTCCAGCTCGACGGGGCGGACGTAGAAAGTGACCTCGGTCGGGGTCTTGTCGGTCAGGTTGGTGAGTCTCAGGTGGACCCTCTTTCTGTCGACCCCCAGCGGAATTGTCGTACCGGTCAGATCGAACGTGAATTTCGCATCCGGATCCGCTGCCGAGGCGGGACTGGCGGGGGTGGCCATCCCGGCGAGGAGGAGCAGCGCGGCGGCGGCTGTACGCGGCAACCATCGATGACCAACGGCCATAGCAGAACCCTTCAGGTGAGCGGATGGTGTGGCCGAGGACACTATCCGCAGTCGGCTCGCCTCGGTATCCCCCGCTCACCCACTACCAACGCGAACCGTGGGACAGCGCGCGCACCCTGTGCGGCCGGCGCCGATGCCTGGGACCGGTGCCGGAGTGCCGACACGGCGCTCGCCTCGTCACGAGGTGGCGGCGAGGATCTCCGTTCGGGGTGCGACGACGCGGCGGCGGATCGGGAGCAGCACCGTCGGGTGGGCGATGCTCCAGGCCGCGCCCCGGCAGATGATCTCCTTGTAGCGGGCTGCCATCCTGCCCTTGATGAGGGACGGCTTGGCCCGGTCGTCGGCGGTCACGAACTGGATGATGCCGTCGCGGCGGCCGAGGCTGATGCACTGGTTGAAGTAGCGCAGCGGGGCCCGGGGGATCTTCCGACCGGTCAGGCGCGCAGCGATGGCGTCGGCGGCCTGCCAGGCCATCGGGGCCCCCGAGGCGCAGGACATCCGCAGCGGCTTGCCGCCCGGCCCTTCGGCGAGTCCGGCGTCGCCGACGGCGTACACGTCGGGGTGCGAGACCGAGCGCATCGTGGCGTCGACGACGATCTGCCCGTTCGCTGCGACCGCCAGGGTCGTGGCCGCGGCGATGGGGTGGACGGCGAAGCCGGCCGTCCAGACGGTCACCTCGGCCGGGATCACCCGGGCGTCGCCGGTGACCGCGCCGGTCGCCTCGACCCGCACGATGTCGGTGTGCTCGTGGACGGTGACGGCGAGCCGGTCGAAGACGGCGCGCAGGTGGTGCTGCGCCTTCTCGGTGAGCCGGTCACCGAGGCCGCCGCGGGCGGCGATCGCGACGTCGAGGTCCGGCCGGGCCTCGGCGATCTCGGTAGCCGCCTCGAGGCCGGTGAGCCCTCCGCCGACGACCAGCACGGTCCCGCCCGCGGCGAGGTCGTCGAGGCGATCGCGCAGTCGCAGCGCGGACTGCTTGCCGGCGATGTCGTACGCGTGCTCGGCGACGCCGGGCACGCCGTGGTCCGCGGCCGTGCTGCCGAGGGCGTAGACGAGGGTGTCGTAGGCGATCTCCTCGGCGCCGTGCTCGGCAGTGAGCGCGACGATCTTGCGGTCGGCGTCGACGGCGGTGACCCGTGCCAGTCGTACCATTACGCCCGTGCCCGCGTAGATGTCGCTCAGCGTGCGGCGCTTCAGGGTCTGTCCGGCCGCGAGCTGGTGCATGCGGACCCGCTCGACGAAGTCGGCGTCGGCGTTGACGACGGTGATCTCGGTGTCGTCAGGGTGCAGTCGCTTGGCGAGGCGGCCGGCGGCGGTGGCGCCGGCGTATCCGGCCCCGAGGACGACGATGCGGTGCTTCATGGCCTCACTCCTGTCTCGGTGGGTTCGCTTCCTGAACCGGACAGCGACGCGATTCCTGACAGGAGCTGGCTATGACCTGGGTCACCAGGCGTCGAGGGGCTCCCCGTGCTCGGATGCGGACCATTGGCGCGTGGCGCGTACGAGCTTGTCGGGGTTGGCCTGGGTGCGGATGGCCGCGACGCCGTCGGAGGTGACCTCCAGGGACATGACGGCGAGGACGCGGTCGCCGATCATGACCACCACCGCGGGCCCGCCGTTGACGACCTCGGCGTAGAGGGTGGGGCTGCCGCCCATCATGTTCCGTTTGACGTCGGTGGGCTTGAACAGGTTGCGCAGGAACCTCGCCACCGCCGGCGCGCCGATGATCGGCGTGGCGCGGGCCGGGGCCTTGCCGCCGCCGTCGCCGGTGCTCCTCACGTCGTCGGTCAGCAGCTCGACCAGCCGCTGGGTGTCGCCGCTGGTGGCTGCGGCGAAAAACTCCTCGACAATTCTTCGCGCGGTGGGCCCGTCGACCTCCGCGCGGGCCCGGCCGGTGGCGACGTGCTGCTTGGCGCGCCGGTAGACCTGCTGGCAGTTCGACTCGGTGATGTCGAGGATCTCGGCGATCTCGCTGTGCGAGTAGCCGAAGGCCTCGCGCAGCACGTACACCGCACGCTCGTTGGCCGAGAGCCGCTCCATCAGGGTGAGCACCGCCATCGAGACCGATTCGCGCTGCTCGACGGTGTCGACCGGGCCGAGCATCCGGTCCCCGGCGAGGACCGGCTCGGGCAGCCACGTGCCCACATAGCTCTCCCGTCTGGCCCGTGCCGAGGTGAGCTGGTTGCGGCACAGGTTGGTGAGCACCTTCGTCAGCCACGCCTCGGGCGTCTCGACGCGCTCCCGGTCCGCGGCCTGCCAGCGCAGGAACGTGTCCTGGACCGCGTCCTCGGCGTCGCCCGCCGAGCCCAGCAGGCGATAGGCGATCGCCTCCAGGCGGGCCCTGGAGTGCTCGAACAGTTCGACGTCGCGCGCACTGAGCGGCATGGCTCGATAGTTAACCACGCGCGGCCCGCGCCGTTTCGTACCTGCGCCGCTACGTGCCCCCGCGTTGGTCGCGCGGGCCCGATCGGCACCGCGCCCCCACGCCGCCCCGCAACGGTCACCGCGCGGCCGGGCGGATGGTGAGGCGGGAGCCCGCGACAACGGTGGCGCCGGCGGTTGCCTCGGCCACCAGTTGGCGGTGGCCGGCATCGTCGGGGTCGCTGACCGTCGCGGTGACGGTGAGGGTGGCGCCCCCGTCGTCGGGCACCAGCAGCGGCAGCATGAACCGGGTCTCGTGGTCGAACACTCCGGCCGGGTCCCCGATCCACTCGGTGACTGCCCGCGCGGTCAGCGCCATGGTGAGCATCCCGTGCCCGATGACGCCGGGCAGTCCCGCCCGGGTGGCGGCGTGGTCGCTGAAGTGGATCGGGTTGAAGTCGCCCGACGCGCCCGCGTAGCGCACCAGGTCCTGCCGGGTGACCGTGAAATCGCGGGCCGGAAGCTCCCGGCCGGGCACGGTCCAGGGCTGTCGCGGTTCCGCTCCGCGCTTGGCCGCCCGGGGTCGGGTGCCCCGCTCCACCAGCGTCGAGTACGCCGTACAGACCGGTTCGCCGGTCGTGGTGGCGATCTCGCTGCGCGTGGTGACGATCTGGTGCACCCCGCCGGACTGGATCTGTTCGATGTGGACGGTCACCGTCAGCTCGTCGCCGGCCTGGACGCCTCGCGTGTGCCGGAAGCGCTGGCGCCCGTGTACCACCCGGCTGTAGTCCAGACCGAGCGCCGGGTCGGACAGCGTGTTCCGAGTGGCGGGCAGGCTCAGCACGATGGGAAAGGTGGGCGGGACCACCGGCTGGCCGTCCTGGGGGAGGGCGGCTCCGGTGGCCAGGACGAACTCCTGGATCTTCTCCTGGCTGACCCGGTACGGCGCGGTGGGCGCGAACACCCTGCCGACGAACGCCTCGTTGAGCGGCATGTCTCTCTCCTGATCGGGTCTTCTAGAGCGCGGCGGCCAGCCACGCGACCAGGTCGACGTCGGTGGTCTTGAGGGTCATGACGTCGACCCCGGCATCCGCCCAGGCCGCCAGCCGGTCCCGGATCCGTTCGCGGGGCCCCACCAGGGCAAGCTGGTCGATGAGCGCGTCCGGTACCGCGGCGGCAGCCTGGGCGCGGCGACCGTCCAGGTACAACTCCTGGATCTGCTGGGTGGCCGCCTCGTAGCCCAGCCGGGACGCCAGGTCGGCGTAGAAGTTGCGGCCCCGCGCGCCCATGCCGCCCAGGTACAGGGCGAACGCCGGGCGCAGCGCGTCCCGACAGGCCGCGAGGTCGGCTCCGGGCGCCAGGTGCACCGTGGCCACGACCCGCAGCGGGCCGAGGTCCGCGGGGCGGCGGGCCAGCCCGGGGGCGAGCATGTCCCGGTAAAGCTCGGGCCGGTCCGGGCAGTAGAAGGCGGGCAGCCAGCCCTCGGCGAACTGTCCGGCGAGCGCCACGTTGCGCGGGCCGTTGGCCGCCAACAGGACCGGTATCCGTGGGCGTACCGGGTGCAGGGTGGCCTTCAACGGGCGCGGTGGTTCCCGGTCGGCGCGCGGATACGGCACCGGGTAGTGGACGCCCGGGTAGGTCAGCGGCTCCCGCCGGGCCACCGCCGCGCGCACGATGTCGACGTACTCGCGGGTTCGGGCCAGCGGGGAGTCGAACGCGACGCCGTGCCAGCCCTCCACGACCTGCGGGCCCGAGGTGCCCAGGCCCAGCAGGAGCCGGCCGTCGCTGAGCTGGTCGAGGGTGAGCGCGGTCATCGCGGTGGCGGCCGGGGTGCGGGCCGGCATCTGGAGCACCGCCGTGCCCAGGCCGATCCGGCTGGTCACCGCCGTCAGGTGGCCCAGCACGCTGACCGCGTCGGAGCCGTACGCCTCCGAGACCCACAGCGAGTCCAGGCCGGCAGCGTCGGCGCGGCGGGCCACGGCGCCGAGGTCCCGCAGGCCGCTTGAGTGTCCGAGGCTGAGTCCGAGTTTCATGCTGTCCGTTCTGTATATAGAACGATCATTGTCTTGATTTCGAGAACAGTAGGGACGCCCAGGGATGGGCGTCAAGAGCCTCGGTTCTCTACTTCTGCCAAGGTAGTGGCCGGAAGAGGGTTGACACCCCGCATGGTCCATTCCATGATGTTCGGCACACGAACCTGGAACATGGTTCTACTGACAGACCGTTGGCGTCCCCGTCCGCTCTTCGGACGCCGAGAGCCGGAGCCTCCGGCTCATCCCCTCCACACCCCCACGGCCCGGCGTCGCATCTCGTTCGTCAGGGCTCTCCGGCCGCATTGCCCCACCCGCAGGGAGCGACCATGTCCCGTACCCGCGCGGCGCGATGCCTGAGCATCGTGGCCACCTCACTCACGTTCGCCGCATCGATCACCGCCTGCGGCGACGGCAAGGACTCCGGCGACTCGTCGGGAAGAGACATCGTCATCGGCATGGTCGAGGACACCTCGGGTGGTACTGCGGCCACGTCGGCCGAGGCGAGCACCGGGATCTCGCTGGCCATCGACGAGATCAACAAGGCCGGCGGCGTCGGCGGGCGATCGCTCAAGCTGATCCGCCAGAACGACGGCAGCCAGCCCAGTCAGACCCCGGCCGTGCTACGCAAGCTCGTCAGCGACGGTGCCCGCGTCATCATCATGAACTCGTCGTCGGCGTCGGCCCAGCAGGTCAAGCCGGTCGTCGAGCAGGAGAAGATCGTGGCCGTCTCGGCGACGAACATCGCCTCCGCCATCGCGGAACCGCCGAACAACACGTTCTCGTTCATCCTGGCCAATCCGATCACCGACATCGGCACCGTGTACGCGGCGGCGTTCAAGAAGACCGGCGTCACGCGGCTGGCCGTCATCACCGACGACTCGCCCACCATGGCCGGGCTCAACAAGGGGCTGTTGCCCATCTTCGAACAGTCCGGCATCACCATCGTCGCCAACGAGAAGGCGCCGCTGAACACCACCGACGTGGCGCCGCAGCTCAGCCGCATCGCCGCCGCCAAGCCCGACGCGCTGTTCGTGTCCTCGCTGGGCGGCCAGCTGGAGGTGCTGTTCCACAACACCGCGCACCAGATCATGCCGGACCTGCCGCGGATCTCCCTGGCGTCGATCGGCAACCAGCCGGACACCTGGAAGCTGGCCAAGCCCGGCGCGTTCCGGCAGCTCGTCTACGCCAGCGCCATCTCCGCCGACAACACCCGCTCCAGCGAGCTGGGCGACAAGCTCAAGGCCAAGCTGGGGGAGAAGTACCTGGGGTTGACCGCCTTCGCCGCGCAGGGCTACGACACCGTCTACCTGCTGAAGCAGGCGATCGAGAAGGCCGGCGTGGACAGCGGTCCGGCGCAGGTGCGGGGCGGGCTCGAACAGATCAGCACGTTCCCGGCGAGCTGGGGACGGCAGGGCTTCACGATGAGCTTCACGTCCAGCAAGCACGTCGGCAGCGACGGGCTGTGCGGCATCGTGCTGCGCCGCTTCACCGAGCAGAACCAGCCCGGCGACAACTGGGCCGACTACCAGCCGCAGTGCTCATGACCGACACGACAGCCCAGCCGCGCACCGCGTTCATCACCGGTGGCGCCCGGGGCATCGGGTGGGCGTTCGCGCAGGCGCTCGTCGCCGACGGTACCCGGGTGGTCCTGGCCGACATCGACGAGACGGCGGCGGTGCAGGCCGCCGCCGATCTCGGGGCCGCCGTGGCGCTCGGTGTCGCCTGCGACACCGCCGACGAGACGTCGGTGCAACGCGCGGTCGACGAGGCGGCGGCACACTTCGGCGGTCTCGACATCCTGATCAACAACGCCGGCAAGCACCTGATGGCCTGGAGCCGACCGGTCACCGAGATCTCCACCGCCGGCTGGCGGGAGATCCTCGACGTGAACGTGTTGGGCATCGTCAACTGCGCCCGGTCCTGCCGGCCGCACCTGCGCCGCAGCGGCGCGGGCGCGGTACTCAACATCTCGTCGGTGTCCGGGTTCGCCGCCACCGACGTGTACGGCATCACGAAGCTCGCCGTGCGTGGCCTGACCGCCGCGCTGGCAAAGGAGTTCGCGCCCGACGGGACCCGGGTGAACTGCCTGGCCCCCGGGCCGATGGACTCCGAGTCGGCCATGGCCGACCTGCCCGAGGAGTTGCTTCGCGACTTCATCGCCAACAAGCAGCTCATCCAGCGCCAGGGCCGGATGGCCGACCTCGTGGGCGCCATGCGGTTCCTCTGCGGCGCGGACAGCGCCTTCATCACCGGCGAGACCCTGATCGTCGGCGGCGGCCACCCACTTCGGGTCTGACCCGCGCCACCACCCGCACCACCACCCCAAGGAGTGAGTTCTATGTCGTGGAGCCTGCATCACGTCAACCTGCCCGCCTCGGACGTCCGGGCGATGGCCGCCTTCTACTCGAAGGTGTTCGGCATGCAGGAGAAGACGTTCCCGTTCGTCGAGGACGGGCGGGGCGCTCTGCAGACGGGCAACGACTTCGTCGCCCTGTTCGAGGACCACAACCAGCGGCAGATCCACATCTGCAAGCCGACCCCGTCGCTGCCGTGGGACAACGACCTGCGGCTGCACCCGGTCATCAACGGGCACATCGCCATCGAGGTCGACGACATCGACGGCGTGATGCGACGGCTGGCCGAGCTGGGCATGCCCTACAACGACGCCGGCACGTGGGCGTTCAAGGGATACCGGCAGGTCTACTGCTACGACCCGTCGATGAACGTCGTCGAGATCAACCAGAAGCACCCTTGAGTCAATGATCCCCCTACAGGTCATCGTCTCGATCATCGAGACGGGATGCTTCTTCGGTCTACTGGCCGCGGCGATGTTCGTGGTGCGGGAGAGTTCCGGATTCTTCAACTTCGCGGTCGGCGGGTACGCGGTGTTCGCCGGGCTTGCCTCGGCGTACTTCACCAGCGTACGAGGACTGCCCGCCGCCGCCGGAATCGCCATCGGGGTGGTCGGCGCGGTGGCGCTGACGCTGCTGACCGAGGTGCTCGTGGTGCGTCCGATGTGGAAGCCGGGGGCCAACGAGGAACTGCCGATGGTGATCGCGCTGGTGGCCACGCTGTTCGCCCTCGAACAGATCTCCGGGGTGCTGTTCGGCCGTGCCGCGCTGCCCGGGCCACAACTGGTCGGGGACGGCGCGGTACGGCTGGGCAGCGCCACGGTGACCGCGCAGGCCGCGCTGGAGATCGGGCTGACCGCCCTGGCGTTCGGGTTGCTGCTGCTGTTCATCTACCGCACCCGGATGGGTCGGGGACTGCGCGCGATCGGCGAGAACACCCCGGCCGCCATCGTCCTCGGGCTGCCGGTGCGGGCGGTACGCATCGCCTCGTTCACCCTCGCCGGGGTGCTGGCCGGCCTCGCCGGCAGCGTCTTCGCGGCGCGGTCCGGGATCATCTTCGAAAGCGCGATGGACTACACCCTCTTCGCGTTCCTGGCGCTGGTGATCGGCGGTACCGCGTCGGTGTGGGGGCCGCTGGCCGGCGGGCTGATCCTGGCCACCATCCAGTCGGCCGCCATCTTCTACTTCGGCGCGGCCGCCCTGCACTACGCGACGCTCGCCGCCGCCGTGCTGTTCTTCGCCTTCCGCCCGCAGGGCATCTTCATGAAACGGGTACGGGTATGAGCGCCACCCGCTTACGGCCCCTCGCCGAACCGGTCATCTCCGGCGTGCTGCTGATCCTCGCCATCACCTGGGTCGGCACCGACGGGTACCGGCAGGACCTCGCCGTGCTCACCGTCACGTACGGGCTGATCGGGCTCGGCCTGTACAGCCACTTCATCATGGGCGACTCGCTGTCCATCGCGTACAACGCGTACGCGGCGATCGGCGGTTACGCGCTGGGCCTGGTCGCCACCCGGACCGGCTGGCCGCTGCTGGTGTCGCTACCACTGGGCATCGTCGCCGCCGTACTCATCTCCGTGCTCCTGGGCCTGGCCACCCGTCGGCTCAACGGCTTCTACCTGGCTGCCGTGACGCTGCTGTTCAGCGAGGCGTTCCAGGCCTGGCTCATCGACGCGGACGGCGTCACCGGCGGCGCCGAGGGCGTGATCCTCACCCGGTCGATCAGCGTCTTCGGCGCGGAGCTCGGCAGGGACCAGATCGTGGTCATCGCGCTGGTGCTGATGTGGCTCATCGCGTTGCTGCTGTCCCGGCTGCGCCGCTCGCCGTTCGGCGTCGCGCTGCGGGCCAAGGCGCAGGCCTCGGTCGCCGTCGAGGCGGCCGGGGTGCCGGTGACCGCGCTGACCCTCATCTCGCTGAGCATCGGCGCCGCGATCGGATCGCTGGCCGGCGCCGTGTTCACCACGGCGAACCTGTCGATCCTGCCGGAGTCGATCCCGGTGTCGGTGGCGTTCCTCGCGGTGTTCATCCCGTTCCTGGGCGGGCGGTCCAGCCCGTGGGGTGTGGTCATCGGTGCGCTGCTGGTCACCGAGCTCACCTTCAACCTCAACTTCTTCCAGGGTTCCGGGACGCTCCTGTTCGCCGTCGCCGTGGTGGCGGTGCTCATCTTCGCCCCGGAGGGCCTGATCGGACTGGCCCGCGACCTGACCGGCCGGCTCGTCGGCGCTGTCAACAGAGGCGGACGCGATGAACGCTGACATCCTTTCCTGTCAAGAGCTGACCAAGTCGTACGGCGGGGTCAAGGCGGTCACCGGCGCCTCGTTCACCGTCGGCGCCGGTGAGATCGTCGGGCTGGTCGGCCCCAACGGCGCGGGCAAGAGCACGATGGTCGACCTGATCGGCGGCGAGCAGCAGCCCGACAGCGGCCAGGTGCTCGCCGGCGGGGTGCCGCTGGCCGGCCCACCGTCCCGCCGCGCCCGTCGCGCCGGGTTGGCCCGCACCTACCAGTACCCGCAGGTCGCCGGCGCGCTCACCGCCCGCGACAACATCATCGTCGGCGGTTTCGCCCGGGGCCTGTCCTCCGGCTTCGCACTGCTGCGCGCGGCGGCGCGGGGCGTGGTCGCCCCGGGCGGCCGGGCACTGCGCGAGGAGGCCGGCCAGGTCGCCGCCCGCCTCGGGCTGCGCCGGATCGACCGGCTGGCCGCCGACCTGACCCTCGGCGAGCTGCGGCTGCTGGAGGTGGCCCGCGCGCTGTTGCAGCACCCGCGCATCGCGCTGCTCGACGAGCCGTTCGCCGGGCTGGCCTCCGACGGCATCGCCGGCCTGTCCGCATCCATCCGCACGGTCGCCGCCGGCGGCACCGCCGTGCTGCTGGTCGACCACAACGTCGACATCGTGGCCTCGATGGCCGACCGGATGGTGCTGATGGCCGGCGGCACGGTCGTCTTCGACGGCGCTCCCCGCGACTGCCTCGCCAGCGCCGAGATGCAGGCAGTCTACTTCGGCACCGGGCAGGTGGATCGATGAGCGAGACGGGCCTGCGGGCCACCGACCTGACCGTTCGATATGGGCGGGCCAGTGCGCTGAGCCTCACCGATACCGAACTGCGGGTACCGGCGGGGCGGGTGACCCTCGTGGTCGGCCCCAACGGCGCGGGCAAGAGCAGCCTGGTCCTGGCACTGTACGGCTCGGTGCCGGCGGGCGGGCAGGTGTACCTCGGCGGCCGGGATGTCTCCGCGCTGCCCACCCGGGCCCGGGCCCGGGCCGGGCTCGCCCTGGTGCCGCAGGGTCGGCAGCTCTTCGCCCGGATGAGCGTCCGGGAGAACCTGATGGTCAGCGCCGAACTGCTCCGCCTGGACCCGGAACGGGTGGAGCAGGCCCTGGACCGCTTCCCGATCCTGCGCACCCGCGCGAACCGGCCGGCCGGCGTGCTCTCCGGCGGTGAGCAGCAGATGATGGTGGTGGCCCGCGCGCTGATGACCGACCCCAGCGTGCTGCTGCTCGACGAGATGGCCACCGGACTGGCCCCGCTGATCGTGGACGACCTGCTGCGCACCGTGCGGGAACTGGCCCGGTCGGGCACCGCCGTACTGCTGGCCGCGCCGACCATCGGCGTGCTCGGCCAGGTCGCCGACGGCGGCGTGGTGCTGATGCGCGGTCGGGTCGTCGCCGAACACGATGACGTCGCCGAACTGGACGCCGCCTACCAGGCCGCCATGGGCGCGATCGTGGAGGGCTGAGCCGTGGCCGACGGTACCGTGGTGGTCGGTTTCGTGGGGCTGGGCAACATCGGCCGGCCGATGGCCGGCGCACTGGCGGGTGCGTTCCCGGTGGTCGTGTACGACGTGGACGCGTCGGCCGCGGCCGACGTGCCCGGTGCCCGGGTCGCGGCCTCGCTGGCCGACGTGGGCGCCGCCGCCACCGTGGTGGGCGTCGCCGTGTACGACGATGCCCAGGTCCGCGACGTGGTGACCGGGCTGCTGGCCGGGATGCGCCCAGGCGGCACCATCCTGGTGCACAGCACGATCTCGCTGGACACCGTGCGGGACGTCGCGACCCAGGCGGGCGCGGCGGGGGTGGCGCTGCTGGACGTGGCGGTGGCCGGCGGCGACGCCCGGGCCCGACGCGGCGACCTCACCCTGATGGTCGGCGGCGACCCGGACGAGCTGGCCCGCGTCCGCCCGGTCCTCGACGCCCTGGGCAGCCGGATCCACCACGTGGGGCCGGTCGGCGCGGGACTGGCCGCCAAGCTGGCCAACAACCTGGCGCTGCACGTCGGGTTCCAGGTGCTGGAGGAGGCCCTGGCGCTGGGCGGCGACGCGGGCGTCGGCGAGGCGGAGCTGCTGGAGGTGCTGGACTCCGGCACCGCGCAGTCCTGGCTGACCGGCAACTTCGCCTACTACCGCCGGCAGATCCGCGAGGTGCTGCCGCCCGGCATGGTCGCCAAGGACCTGCACGCCGCCGTCGCGCTGGCCGGCGACGGCGCGGACATCCCGCTGACCCGGTTGGCCGCCGGCACCCCGCGGGAGGCGGTGGTGGTGGCGGCGCTGCGGACCCCGCTGGGCCGCCGCCGGGGCGCGCTGAGCGGGGTCCGCCCGGACGAGCTGCTGGCCTACACCCTGCGCCGGCTCGTGCAGCGGGCCGGCATCGCGCCGGACACGGTGGACGACGTGATCGCCGGATGCGTCAACGCGGTCGGTGAGCAGGGGCGCAACATCGCCCGGGTGGCCGCGCTGGCCGCCGGCCTGCCGGTCACGGTGCCGGGTGTGACGGTCAACCGGATGTGCGGTTCCAGCCAGCAGGCGCTGCACTTCGCGGCGCACGCGGTGCTGAGCGGCCAGCAGCGGATGGTGATCGCCGCCGGCGTCGAGTCGATGTCCCGGGTACCGCTGGGCGCCGACGCGGCGGGCGTCGCCCCACCGGGTGCGGTCACCGGCCGGTACGCGCTGGTGGACCAGGGCGTGGCGGCCGACCGGATCGCCGCGCGCTGGCAGCTGGACCGTGCCGAGCTGGACGCCTTCGCCCTGGCCAGCCACCGCAACGCCGAGGCGGCCTGGCGGGACGGCCGGTTCGCCGACGAGTGCGTACCGGTGCCCGCCGACCTCACCACGGCGCTGCTCGCCGACGAGTTGCCCGACGCCGGCTGGGTCATCGAGCGCGACGAGGGCATCCGGCCCGACACGTCGCTGGCGGCCCTGGCCGCGCTGGAGCCCGCCTTCGGCGCGGACGGCGTGCACCACGCCGGCAACTCCAGCCAGCTCACCGACGGCGCGGCGGCCGTGCTGGTCTGCGACGGCGCCGAGGCGCGACGGCACGGCCTGGTACCGCTGGCCCGGATCGTGGCCACCGAGGTCGTCGGCGTGGAGACCGACCTGATGCTGCACGGCGTCATCCCGGTGACCCGGCGCATCCTGGAGCGCACCGGACTGACCCTTGCCGACATCGACCTGTACGAGGTCAACGAGGCGTTCGCCAGCGTCCCGCTGGCCTGGCTGCGGGAGACCGGCGCCGATCCCGGGCGGCTCAACGTCAACGGTGGCGCCATCGCGCTGGGCCACCCCACCGGCTGCTCGGGTGCCCGACTGGCCACCACCCTGCTGTACGAGCTGCGCCGCCGAGGTGGCCGGTACGGGTTGCAGGTCATGTGCGTCGGTTACGGGATGGCCACCGCGACGCTCTACGAACGGATTGGTGAGGCATGAGCCAACTGCTGTCGGCGCAGACCCGGGAGATCCTGGACGGGCTGCGCGACTTCCTGACCGCGGAGGTCCTCGCCCGCCACCGCGACGCCGGTGCGCTGCTGTCCGACCCGCGCCAGCGGTACGGGCCGGACGGCCGGCACGTCGCCGCCGTCGAGGAGCACCGCCGCGCGGTCCGGACGGCCTCGTCCCGCGCCGGGTACTACACCATGTGCGTTCCCGAGGAGCTGGGCGGCGGCGGGCAGGGCGCGGTCACCATGTACGCGGCGTGGGAACTCGTCAACCGGCTCTGCGGCAGCGGCGGCTGGCTGGGCAGCGAGGTGGTGGCGCACTGGGCCACCGGGCCGAGCGTGGTGTTCGCCCGCGCCGGGCAGCGGCTGCGGGACACCTTCCTCGCCGCCCTGCTGTCCGGCGAGCAGACCATGTGCTTCGCGATGTCCGAGCCCGGCGCCGGCTCGGACGTGTGGCAGATGTCGACCCGGGCGGTACCCGAGGCGGGCGGCTGGCGACTCACCGGCGTCAAGCAGTGGATCTCCAACGGGCCGCATGCCGACCTGGCCCTCGTCTTCGCGGTCACCGACCCCGAGCGGGTGCGGGCCAGGGCGGGCGGCATCTCGGCGTTCCTGGTGCCGACCGACGCGCCGGGATTCCAGGTGGACAGCGTCATCGGCCTGTACGGCCAGACCGGCGGCGAGCACGCCATCCTGTCGATGAACGAGGTGCGCGTCGAGGACTGGCAGTTGTTCGGCGAGCCGGGCAACGGGCTGTCGCTCGGGCTGGACGGCATCGCCACCGGCCGGCTGTACAACACGGCGAAGGGCGTCGGGTTGGCCCGTTGGGCGCTGGGCCTGGCGGTCGAGTTCGCCACCGGGCGGGAGACGTTCGGCACCCGGCTGTTCGACAACCAGGGCATCTCGTTCCCGCTGGCCGACGCCGCCACCCGGATCCACGCGGCGCACCTCATGGGCCTGCACGCCGCCGGACTGGTCGATGCCGGGCGGCCCGCCCTGACCGAGGTGGCGATGGCCAAGCTGTTCGCCACGGAGATGGCCACCGATGTCATCGACCGGGCCATGCAGACGCTGGGCGGGATGGGCATCACCACCGAGGTGGGGCTAGCGAAGGCGTGGCAGAGCATGCGGACGGTCAAGATCGCGGATGGCTCCTCGGAGATACTCAAGCGGCTCATCTCACGGCGCCTGGCCAATGGCGAGATGAGCGGATGAGTCGAGGTGATGTTGCCATGACCGAGGAATACCGGGTCCCCGCCATCGAACGGGCCGTACGGGTGCTGCGACTGCTCGCGGCGCAGGACTCGATGTCGCTGGCGAAGACGGTCGAAGCCACCGGCATGAACAAGAGCACCACCTACTACATCCTGCGCACCCTGCTGGCCGAGAACCTCGTCCAGTACGACGACGCCGGGCAGGGCTACCAGCTCGGCCCCGCGCTGGTCGAACTCGGCGCCGCCGCGGCCAACCAGATGAACGACGTCAGCATCGCCAAGCGCAGCCTGGCCAAACTGCTGGACCAGATGAACGCCACGATCGTGCTGTACCGGCGGATCAGCCTGACCGAGATCATCCTGGTCGACAAGCTGGAGCGCCCGCACCGGGTACGCATCACCCTGCAGGTCGGCACGCCGGTGCCGATCCAGGGCGGCTCGTTCGGCCGGGTCTTCCTCGCCTACGACGAGCCCTCGCAGGTCAGTGCCGCGCTGGCCACCGGGCTGCAACTGTTCACCAGCAAGAGCGTCGCCCGCAAGGAGATCTTCCTGCGCGACCTGGAACGGGTGCGCGAGCAGGGTTTCGCGGTCGACCACGAGGGCTACGCGTTGGGCGTCAGCACCGTCGCCGCGCCGATCTTCGGGCCGGACGGGCGGATCCGGCTGGTCGCCGCCGCCGTGGCCTTCACCAGTGAGATGGACGAACAACAATCCGCCTTGTACGGGCGGCTGCTGCGCGAATGCTGCGAGCGGATCACGAAAATGCTCGCCGGCCGCACCGAACTCGTCGGTCAGGACGAGTCCTGGGCCGACCACCAACCTCCGAAAGACAGGGAGTACCGCACATGACGGCTACGGCCTCGGTTTCAACACAGACGCTCCGCGGTCAGGTGGCCGTGGTCACCGGCGGAGCGGGCGGGCTGGGCCTGGCCATCAGCCGGGAACTCGGGCTGGCCGGCGCCACCGTGATCGTCGCCGACATCGCCGCCGAACCAGCCGCCCGCGGTGTCGAGCAGCTCGCCGCGGACGGCGTCGACGCCCATCCGCACGTGCTCGACGTGACGTCCCGGCAGAGCATCGACGCGATGGCCGCCGAGGTGAACGCCCGCCACGGCCGCATCGACATCCTGGTCAACAACGCCGGCTTCCCGGTGGACCGGCCGCTGGTGTCCATGAGCGACGAAGACTGGCACCAGGTGCTCGACGTCTGCCTGTACGGCACCTTCGCGTGCAGCCGAGCCGTGGCGCCGGGCATGATCGAGCGCGGCTACGGACGGCTCATCAACATCAGCTCCCGCGCGTACCTGGGCAACCCGGGGCAGGCGAACTACGCGGCGGCCAAGGCCGGCATCGTCGGCCTGACCCGCACTCTGGCCAAGGAACTCGGCAAGCACGACATCACGGTCAACGCGATCGCCCCCGGCCTGATCGCCACCGAGACCGTTCGCCGGCACCCGAAGTTCGACGCCATCGCGGAACGGGCGCAGCGCGCCAACTCGATCCGCCGCCTCGGCACCCCCGAGGACATCTCCGCCGCCGCGCTGTACCTCGCCTCGCCGGCAGCCTCGTTCATCACCGGGGACGTGCTGCACGTCACCGGCGGCCGGTTCAGCTGAGGCGGCGGCGATGGACGTCCTGTTGAGTGAGGACGAGCGGCTGCTGCGCGACAGCGTGCGCTCGTACCTCGACGCGAAGATCGCGCCGATCGTGACCGAGCACGAACGCGCCCGTACCTTCCCCTGGCATCGGCTGACCGAGCTGTACGAGTTCGGGTACGTGCGGGGCGTGGTACCGGAGGCGGACGGCGGCGACGGCGCCAGCCACATGGTGCTGGCGCTGCTGATGCAGGAGGCCGGCCGCTGCTGGGGTTCGCTGCGCACCACGCTCAACGTGCAGAGCATGCTGGCCCGGGTACTGAGCACGGCGGGCACCCCGGAGCAGAAGGAACGGTTCCTCCGGCCGCTGCTGGCCGGGCAACGGTTCGGCTGGTTCGCGCTCACCGAACCCGACGCGGGTTCCGACGCCGGCGCGCTGCGCACGACCGCCCGGCGCGACGGGGACGACTACGTCGTCAACGGGCGCAAGCTGTACATCACCAACGCCCTGGCCGGCGACTTCGGGGTCGTGCTGGCCCGGGTGCCGGACACCGGCGAGGTCAGCGCGTTCCTGGTCGACCGGACGGAGTCGGAGTACCAGGCCTACGACATCCCGCACATGCCGCTGCGGGCCACGACGAGCTGCGAACTGGTCTTCGACCAGACCCGGATACCGGCGGCCAACCTGCTCGGCGAGCTGGGCCGTGGGCTGGCCCTGGCGATGTCCGGCGTCAACCTGGGCCGGTTGAACATGGCCATGGGGGCGGTCGGGCTGGCCCAGGCGTGCCTCGAGTCCTGTGTGGACTTCGCCCGTACCCGGGAGCAGTTCGGCCGCCCGATCGCCGGGTTCCAGCTCGTGCAGGAGATGGTGGTACAGGTCGCCACGCTCACCGAGACCGCCCGGCTGCTGGGCTACCAGGCGGCCCGCACGCTCGACGCCGGGCTGCCGGGCCGGTACGAGTGCTCGATGGCCAAGTACTACTGCGGCGAGGCGGCCGGTCAGGCGGCCACGCTCGCGTTGCAGGTGCACGGCGGGGCCGGGCTGATGGAGGAGTCCCCGGTCGAGCGGTACTTCCGCGACGCGCGGGAGGCGACCATCCCCGAGGGCACCAGCCAGATCCAGATCCTGCACCTGGGCAAGCACCTGCTCGGCGTGTCGGCACTGCGATGAACACCGCACACATCGGAGGAGATGTCATGTCCGGGCCGCTGCACGGGGTACGGGTCATCGAGGTGGCGGCGCTGGGACCGGTGCCGTTCGCCGGGATGCTGCTGGCCGACATGGGCGCCGAGGTGATCCGGGTCGACCGGGTGGGCACCCCCGCGCCGGGTGCGGGAGCGAGCGCCGAGACGGATCCGCGGCACCGGCACCGGCGCACCGTGGCACTGGACCTCAAGCGGCCCGAGGGCGTGGACCTGTTGCTGCGCCTCGTGGCGGGCGCCGACGTGCTGATGGAGGGGATGCGGCCCGGCGTGATGGAGCGGCTGGGCGCCGGCCCGCAACCATGCCTGGACCGCAATCCGGGGCTGGTCTACGCGCGGATGACCGGCTGGGGTCAGGACGGCCCGTTGGCCCAGCGGGCCGGGCACGACATCAACTACATCGGGATCGCCGGAGCGCTGCACCCGATGGGCCCGGCCGAGCTGCCACCGCCGGTGCCGTTGAACCTGGTTGGCGACTTCGGCGGCGGCGCCATGTACCTGGCCTTCGGCATCGCCTGCGCGCTGCGGGAACGGGAGCGCTCCGGGGCCGGGCAGGTCATCGACGCGGCCATGGTCGACGGCGCGGTCTCGCTGACCGCGATGTTCCACGGGATGCTGGCCGCCGGCACCTGGTCGGACCGGCGGGAGAGCAACGTGCTCGACGGCGCGGCGCACTTCTACCGCACGTACCGCACTGGCGACGGTGGCTTCATGGCGGTCGGCGCGATCGAGCCGCAGTTCTACGCCCAGCTACTGTCCGGGCTCGGGGTGGCCGCCGCCGACTTTCCGCAGCACGACCGGGAGCGCTGGCCCGCGCTGGCCGCCGCGTTCGCCCGGATCTTCGCCACCCGGACCCGGGACGAGTGGACCGCGGTGTTCGACGGCACCGACGCCTGCGTCACACCGGTGCTGTCGATGGCCGAGGCCGCCGCTCACCCGCACCTGGCCGCCCGGGGCACGCTGGTGCCGGTCGCGGGGACGCCCCAGCCGGCACCCGCGCCGCGGTTCTCCCGGACCGCCGCGGTGCCGCCGGGCCCGCCGGTCGGGTACGGCCGACACACCGACGAACTGCTCGCCGGCCTCGGACTTGCCGGGGTGGACATCGAGCGGCTGCGCGCCGAGCGGATCGTGGGTTAGCGACATGACGAACGAGGACATCGAGTACGACGAGCGCGACGGCATCGCCACCATCCGGCTCAACCGGCCGGAGGTGGGCAACGCGCTGTCCCGGCGGATGCGGCCCCGGCTGCGCGAGCTGTGGGCGACGGTACGCGACGACCCGTCGGTACGGGTGGTCGTCGTCACCGGCACCGGGGACCGGCACTTCTGCACCGGCGCCGACGTCCGCGAGGTGGCCGACACCGGTACGACCTCGTCCGGGCACGGCACGGTGGCCGAGGACATCGTCTGGTCACCGTTGCAGAACCAGGTGTGGAAGCCCGTCATCTGCGCCGTGAACGGGCTGGTCGCCGGAGGCGGGCTGCACTTCGTCGCGGACGCCGACATCGTCGTGGCCGCCGAGCACGCCCAGTTCATGGACACCCATGTCAGCGTCGGGCAGGTCGGTGCGGTGGAGAACATCGGACTGGCCCGCCGCCTGCCGCTGGGTACCGTGCTGCGGATGACGCTGGCGGGCCGGGGTTTCCGGCTCGCCGCGGACCGCGCGTACCAGCTCGGTCTGGTCGACGAACTGGTGCCGGCGGCCGGCCTGATGGACGCCGCGCGGGAACTGGCCACGGCCATCGCCGCCAACTCCCCGAGTGCCGTGTCGCGCTCGAAGCAGGCCATCTGGGGCGCCGCCGAACGGCCGCACCAGGAGGCCCTGGAGTACGGCTGGGAACTGGCCCGCCGGCAGTGGGCCCACCCCGACTTCGTCGAGGGTGCGCGCGCCTTCGTGCAGCGACGCCCGCCGCAGTGGAACGTCGAGGTGCCGGCATGAGGTGGGCCTTCACCGCCGACCAGGAGCGCCTGCGCGACGAGGTGCGGGTCTTCCTGGCCGAACACGCGCACCAGCGCGACCCGATGCAGTACTTCCACGGCCGCGGCGGCGCCAGCCGCGAGCTGTACCGCGAGCTCGGCCGGCGCGGCTGGCTGCGGCTGGCCTGGCCGCGTGAGTGGGGCGGGCAGGGCGCGCGGCCCTCCACCGAGTTCATCGTCTGGGACGAGCTGGCCTACGCCCGCGCGGTCCGCCCCGACCTGGCCGCCGGGATCGTCGCGAAGACCATCGTCGGGCACGGCACGGACGAGCAGCGGGCCCGCTTCCTGCCCGGCATCGGCCTGGGCGAGATCAGCTTCGCGTTGGGATACTCGGAGCCGGAAGCCGGATCGGACCTGGCCGGGGTGCGCACCCGGGCGGTGCCCGACGGCGACGGGTACCGGGTCACCGGCGAGAAGCGGTGGACCTCCGACGCGCACAACTCCGACTACCTGTGGCTGCTGTGCCGTACCCCGGAAAGCGGTCACACCCTGCTGATGCTCGACCTCACCGCGCCCGGGGTGCAGATCCGGCCGATCGACACCATCGACGGGCACCGGCTCAACGAGGTGAGCCTCGACGGCGTCTACGTGCCGCAGGAGAACCGGATCGGCGCCGAAGGCGAGGCGTGGCGGCTGATCCGGGCCGCGCTGGCCGTCGAGCGGCATCTGATGGTGCTGCCTGGCCGGGTCCGCCGCGACTTCGAGGATCTGCTGCGCTGGTCGGGCGAGCGGGGCTGGTCGGCCGATGCCCGGACCCGCGCCGACATCGCCGACATCGCGCTGGACGTGGCCGAGGTGGAGGTGGCGGCCATGAGTACCCTCGCGGCCCTGGAGGCCGGCCAGGACGGCGCCGCGCAGGCGGCGCGGGCGAAGCTGCTGGGCAGCAGGACCCTGCAACGCATCGCGCGGCTGCCGTTCGACGTCGGCGATGCCGGGGCCGCCCGCACCGGCACGCCGAGCTTCCTGTGGCACGAGACCTTCATGGAGACCATCGCCGGCGGCACCTCGGAGATCATGCTGGGCGTGCTGGCCCGCGAGGCGCTCGGGCTGGGAGGACGTCGATGACCGGGTTCCTGGACGTGCTCGCCGACCACGCGCGGCACGCGCCGAACGCGCCGGCGCTGATCGACCCGGTCGGCGAGTACACCTACGCGGAACTGTGGACCGCGATCGAGGAGCACGCCGCCGCGCTGCGCGCCCTCGGCGTCGCCCCCGGCGACCGGGTGGTCACCGCGCTGGCGCCCGGCGCCCCGCATCTGGCCGCGTTGTTCGGGGTGATGGCCGCCGGGGCGGTCGCGGTGCCGCTGAACATCCGGCTCGCCCCGCCCGAGGCGTACGCCTTCCTGGCCCCGCTCCGCCCGGCCCAGTTGCTGGCCGCCGAACCCGCCACCGAGCTGGCCGCCAGGCTGGGCTGCGGCCTGGCCACGCTGCCCTCGGCCGGCGCTGCCGGGCCGTTGACCGACCGGATGTCGCTGACCGTCGTGACGCCCGCCCCGTCGTCGCCCGCGTTCCGCGACGAGTCGGCCGCGATGATCATCGGTACCGGCGGCACCACCGGCGAACCGAAGGGCGCCACCTGGACCCACTCGGCGCTGTACCAGTACGCCGCGTCCTGCCAGGCGCAGATGGAGATCCGGCGCACCGACGTGGAGCTGTACTTCTCCCCGTTCTTCCACATCGCGGTCGCCACGATCGTGTTCGCGACCCTGTTCGCGGGCGGCACCGCCTGGCTGCTGCCGCGCTTCGACGAGGCCGCTGTCCTCGACGCGCTCGCCACCGGCCGGCCCACCCGGCTGTTCGGCGCACCCACCGCGTTGGTGCGGCTGCTGGAGCATCCCGGCTTCGGCGCGGAGCACGGTGCCTCGATCCGCCGGGTGCTGTTCGGCTCCACGGCCAGCGTGCCGGCCTTCCCCGGTCGGCTGCGCGCCGCGTTTCCGCGGGCCCACCTGATCACCGGGTACGGCGCCACCGAGTTCGGCGCGGTGGCCCGGGTCCGCTCCTGGGAACAGGAGGACGGCGTCGACCGGGGGCTGGGTCGCCCGGTGCCGGGCGTTTCGATCCGCATCGTCGACGACGCCGGCCACGACGTGCCCCGGGGCGGCGTCGGTGAGGTCCTGGTCCGCGCGCCGTGGCAGATGTCCGGGTACTGGGCGCGGCCGGAACAGACCCGGGCCACGGCGGTCGACGGCGCGATCCGCTCCGGCGACCTCGGCTGGCTCGACGATGACGGCTTCCTCCACCTGGCCGGCCGCGCCAAGGACATGGTCATCTCGGGGGGCGAGAACGTCTTCCCGATCGAGGTGGAGAACGTGATCGCCCAGCATCCGCAGGTCCACCAGGTCGCGGTGTTCGGCGTGGACGACCCGCTGTGGGGCGAACGGGTGGAGGCCGCCGTCGTGCCACACCCCGGTGGCGGCGTGGATCCCGACGGGCTGCGCGAGCACTGCCGCGCCGCCCTGGCCGGGTACAAGGTGCCGCGCCGGTTCCACGTGCTCGACGCGCTGCCGGTGACCCCGGCGATGAAGGTGGACAAACGTGCCCTACGGGAGGTCACCCGTGACGCTTGAGGTGGACTACGGCCAGCAGCCGCGCGAGTTCGCGGAGGCGGTGCGTACGCTGTGCCGGCGCCACGAGGAGGGTTGGCGCCACCTGCCCGGCGACGGGTTTCCCGAGCGGACCTGGCAGGACCTTGCCGACATCGGGTTCCTCGGCCTCGCGGCCGAGGGCACCGAGGCGGCCGGCGAGATCGCCGCCGTCATGGAGGAGCTGGGCGGCCTCGGCTGCCCCGGCCCGCTCTGGGAGACCGTCCTGGCGACCCGCGCCGCCGCCGAACCGCCGCCGAACGGCATCGCCACGGTGGGTACCGGCGGCCCGCTGCCCTGGGGACACCGCGCCACCGTGTTCTTCGCGCTCACCGACGACGGCCTCTGGGAGTGTGCGCCGGCCGGCGAGGCGGTGCTGGCACCGATGCTCACCGGTGAGCTGTGGGCCGAGGTGCCGCTGGCACCCCGCCGGCGCGTCCCCGACGAGTGCGGCGCGCTCGCCCTGGGTGACCTGGCGCTCGCCGCGCAACTCGTCGGGGCCGGCGCCCGGCTGGTTCGGGACGCCGCCGAGTACGTGGCCAGCCGCCACCAGTTCCGCCGGCCGCTGGGCGACTTCCAGGGCGTGGCCTTCCCGCTCGCCGAGGCCGACATCGAACTGGCCGCCGCGCGGGCCCTGACCAGCCGGGCGGCGTCCCGGCTGGCGGAGGGCGGCGCGGACGCCGCCCGCGCCGCCCGCGCCGCCGTCCTTTCCGCCGCCCGGGCGGCCCGTACCGCGACATACCACACCTTCCAGGCGTACGGCGCGATGGCGTTCACCGAAGAGGGCGGCGTGGCCTGGTACGGGCGGCGCGTCGCGCTTTTGCGCACCCAGGCGCTGGCCCCGTACCGCAGGGCGGCGTGGACCGCCGACGTCTTCGAGAGGAAGTTTCCATGACCGACGACGTTGTCGTCCTCGCCACGGCCCGTACCCCGTTCGGCCGCTTCGGCGGCGCCCTTCGTGACCTGCCCCTGCCCGACCTCGGCGCGATCCCGGTGGGCGCCGTGCTGCACCGCGCCGGGCTGACCGGCGCGGACGTCGACGAGCTGGCGTTCGGGGTGAACTTCCCCGGCTCCGAGCGCTCGGTGGCCCGGCAGGTGCTGCTGCGGGCCGGCATCCCCGAGGAGAAGGTCGCGTACACCGTCGACCGGGCCTGCTGTTCGTCGCTGGCGGCGATCACGCTGGCCAGCCGGGGACTGCGGCTGAACGACACCGCGCTGAGCGTCGCCGGCGCCGTGGAGAACCTGAGCCGGGTACCGTACTTCGTGCACGCGGCCCGCTTCGGCAACCGGATCGGTGACATCGTGCTCACCGACCAGCTCGTCGTCGCCTGCCCGCACACGGGGGTGCCCCGGGCCGTGCAGGCCGGCGCCGAGGCCACCGAGTACGGGGTGGACCGCGCCGAACAGGACGACTGGGCGCTGCGCAGCCAGCAACGGTACGCGGACGCCCTGGCCCGCGGCTGCTTCGACGACGAGATCGTGCCGGTGGACGTGCCCGACCGGACCGGCCGCCCCGTCCGGCTGGCCGCCGACGAGGTACCGCGGCCCGACACCACAGCACAGCAACTGGCCGCGCTGCCGACGGTCTACGGCAGCGCCACGGTGACGGCGGGCAACGCGCCCAACATGAGTACCGGCGCGGTGGCCCTGGTGCTGGCCGGTACGGCGGAGGCGGCGCGGCGCGGTACCACCGGCCTGGCCACCATCAGCGCGTGCGCCCAGGTGTCCGGCGATCCGCAGCGCCTGGCGTCGATGCCCGCGCGGGCGGCCCAGCGGGCACTGGCCCGGGCCGGCCTGGCCATCGAGGACATCGACCTGATCGAGGTCAACGAGGCGTTCGCGGCGGTGCCCCTGGTCACCACCCTTGCCCTGGCGGGCGGGGACCGGGCCGGGGCGCTGCGGCTGCGCGAGCGGACGAACGTCAACGGCGGCGCTGTCGCGGTCGGTCACCCCACGGGCGCGACGGGCGGCCGGCTGGTGATGACGATGATCAACGAGTTGCGCCGGCGGGGCGGGGGGAGGGGCCTGGTCACCATCTGCGGCGGCGTCGGCGAGGCCGAGTCGGTCATCGTCACCGTCCGGTGACCGCGTCCGGGGCGAGCCAGTGTCCCGCTGCCAGATCTCCTCCCACAGGTACGAGGTGGCGTAGGTGCCGTACGCGGGTTGTCCCTGCCGCCCGACCCCGAGCCGATCAGCGGGTTCTTCAGCTCCGCCGTGGCCACCGGGATGCCGATGAGGAACAGGAGAGCGTGGCCCGCGAGTCAGATATCCGATTGGCCCGCGACAGCAGCATGGTCCTCATGCACCGATGCGGGGATCACGACCTTCGGGGTCCAGGCCGAGCCGGGCGGTAGTGCGCACCCCGTTGCTGCGGCGCGTGGGACGCCCGCACGGTCCAGGGCCGAGTTTGCAGGATGGTGAGCACCTGGCACCTCGCGGCGATCCAGGCCCCGGTGTCGGGACACGTCCAACAGGCCAGGTCCAGCGCCTTGGTATGCAGATCCTTGAGCGGCCGGTTGTAGATCGGCTCGTGGTGGCCAATCCGGTTACGCAGATCGTGTAGCTCGGCCAGGGGTCCATGGATATCCCGGCGCAGGTTCCTACTCGGCCAGGCATCGCGCAGATGCGGCCATAGAGAACGGTCGTAGGAGCTGGTGAGCAGGAAGGGCCAGAACCCGAAGGTGAGCTCTGCGACGACCCGCCCGGGAGTCTCCTGCCGTCCGTCGCGAGTGGCCTGCGCGCGCGCCTTGGCGATCTGCTGGTGCCGGCGGTCGTCCAGGACACGGCCTGGGTCGAGATACCAGCGGGGCTCCTGGTAGGTCCGGCTGGACCAGTCCGTCAACCGCTGGTGCATCGCGTTGCGAATGAGCACCTCGACATGGCCCAGAGTGATCCAGAAAGCGCCGCTGATGGTGGCGTTCCACTCATACAGCGTCACAGCCTGGTGGACGTCGCCGCCGACCGCAGTCTGGTAGGCGCCGAGCCGTTCAGGGGAGAACCGTTGCTTCAGTAGCTGTGCTGTCGCCTCAGACACGCATTCCACTCCAGAGACGAGTCAGTATTCGTTTTCATACCGTGCCGGGCACAGCGTAGGGCGATGGCGGCCCTCAGCACGTCAGGCGTGCGGGGCGGGACGGAGAAAACGAATGGCGCCCACCCGATGCCGGGGGGCGCCATCCACAGTTATCGAGCCAGAACTCTGGTGGCCCGAAGGCGCCCAGAGCGTTCGGAGTGATTCTACTACAGCTCACGGCCAGGGTGCTCGGGATCCGTGAGCCGCGAGCTGGCGAGACTGTCGGCAGCGGCAGTCACTGTCGGGTCAGGCCGATGGTGGCGGCGAGGCGGGCCACGTCGGCGGCGGTGGGTCCGGCGCGGAGCACGGCGGTCAGCGCGGCGTGGGCGGCGGGGCGGAGGCGGGTCTCGGCGGGGGCGATGCCGTCGGCGCTGACCAGGGCGCGGCCGGCGGCGTGGTGGTCGCCGAGGTCGAGGTGGGCGCGGGTGATGTCGATGAGGTGGGCGGCGCGGTGCTCGGCGGGGAGCCGGTGCCAGGCGTCGTTGGAGGTGGCCCGCCGGTGGGCGGTGACGGCCCGATGGTGGTCGCCGAGGCGCATGGCGGTCAGTGCGCGGGCGAGTTCGACGGTGGTGGGGCCGAACCCGATGCCGTCGTGGTCGTCGTGGTGCCGCTCGCCGTGGGCGGCGGCGAGGTGGGCCGCCCGCTCGGTGAACTCGGCAGCGGCGGCGACGGCCCCGCACGCGGCGGCGGCGAGAGCGGCCTCGGTCAGCAGGGTTCCCGTCAGCGCGGGCTCCTCCGGCAGGAAGGCCCGGGACGGCACGAGGTCGAGGCGGTGCACGGCGGCTGCTGCTGCGGCCATCGCCAGCTTGCCCCGCCGCAGCGCCCGCAGCGCCTGGGCGACTGAGACCGACGCGAGCCCGGCCAGCCGTGGATCATCGGCGGCGGCGCTCATCGCCCGGTCGGCGGCCAGCCAGGCCGGGTCGGCCTCGCCGAGCTTGACCAGCACCTGGGCGGCGAGCCGGTACACCCGCACCGGCAGGCCTGCGGCGCACGCGTCGTCCGTCCGGGCGTGGCACGCCCGGCGGCTGTCGCCGAGCAGGTCGGGCAGCATCCGCAACACCTGGGCGTGGTGGCCGTTGCGGTACGCCGTCCAGGCGTACCCGACCTGGCCGTCAAGCTGCCGCAGCGACGACGCCGGCTGGCCGTCGCTGCCGAGCCGGGGTACGTCGTAGCGCGACAACGCCTCGCGCACCCGCTCCACGGCGCTGCCGGTGTCGGCGTCGGCGGCCGGTCCCCGCTGGACCTTGCCGGCGAGCAGGACGGTCGGGGCGACGCCGAGGGCCGCGGCGACCGTCTGGATTACCGAGAGCCGATCGAGGGTACGGACGCCGCGCTCGACCTTGTCCACCCAGCTCTTGGACTTGCCGATCCGGTCGGCGAAGACCTGCTGATTCATGCCCCGGTTGACCCGCAGCTCCGCCACCCGCCGCCCGATCGGCAACTCGTTGCCGGTGCGCCGGACGGGCTAGGTCATCGCTCCTGCTCCGTTGGCGGCTGCATGGCCAACGTGGACTCCCCGCAGCGCGGACACCACCGGGACTTGACCCGGAACGCGAGGAGCCCGAGCAGGAAGCCCGGCACCAGCCCACCGAACACGACCGACACGACTTCGGAGATCACGAACACCCTCGCTTTCGACGGGGTCAAAGGTCCGGACGTGCTGGCACGCCAGCGCCGACCACCATGGCCCGCGCCGGAACACCGCCCGCTTCGATGCGTTCAGTTGACCTCCCCGAGGCTGTGGTGGAAGTAGGTGCGCGTGGTGCCTATCGGTGCGCATCAGTGCCGTATCCACCTGCCTGCGAACGCTTCCGATACTGTCCGTGTAGGGGCCGCTACGAGTGAGGGGGTCGGAGGGGTGGCATTCAGCGGAGAGGCGATCGCCCGCTTGCTGGCCGAGGTTGGCTGGCAGCCGGAGCATCTCGCTCGACGCCTCAACGAGTGCGCTGAACGGCATGGGCGCACAGAGCGGCTGCACCTCAAGACGCCGTACAAGTGGAAGAAGGGCGATCTACCCCGCAGTCCGTGGCCATCGCTGACCGCAGCACTGTTGTCCGAGCAGTTGAAGCGGACAATCAGTCTCGATGAACTGGGCTGGCCGGACGAGGGATTCGAGGCTGCGCCCGCCTCCGTCGGCCTGGATCTGCCCTGGTCCTCAGGCGGGGCCTTGCGGGCGGCCGAGGTGGTGAACGAATCTGAGGGGATGATGCACCGACGGATGTTCCTCACTCTGCTCGGTTCCGCACTGACGTCACCGGCGCACGAGTGGATGATCGCCCAATCGCCGCAGGACATCGCGTCTACCATCGGTCGCCCCTTGTCCGGTGAGGTCGTCGACCACCTGGATGCGGTGACAGCCAGCCTGCGACGCATGGACGACCACCTCGGCAGCGGCCAAACCCTGGGGCTGGTCCGCCAACACCTGAGCACGGTGGTCGGGGTGCTGCGAGAGCGCAGCTACACCGACACCGTCGGCCGACGCCTCCACACCACCGCCGGTGAGCTGTTGCGCCTCGCCGGCTGGCTCTCTTTCGACGACGGCCACCACACCCAGGCGCAACGGTTCTGGATCGCCGGCCTCTACCAGGCAAACGCCGCTGGCGATCGCGGACTCGGCGCGAACATCCTCGGGTTCATGTCCTGCCAGGCCAAGGACCTCGGTCAGCTCCGCCAGGCCGTGACCCTCGCTGAGACTGCGCGAGCCAGTTACCCCGCTACGAGCCCGAAGGTGGCGGCGATCCTCGACCTGCGGGCCGCCGAGGCGTACGCCAACAATCGGTCGGTGACCGACACCCGCCGCGCGCTGGACAACGCATTCGGCAGGTTTATCGACAGCCGACCGGAGCACGGTGACCCCGACTGGTCCTACTGGGTCAACGAGGCGCAGGCTCACGCCCAGGCCGGCTACTGCTTCGTCAAGCTCGAAGACTGGCCACGCGCCCGCGATCACCTGCGGACAGCGCTGCGGCTACAGGGCAACGAGTGCACCCGCGAGGGTGCATTGCGCAACGCGCTGCTCGCCACCACCTACGTTCGGCAGGAGCACCCCGAGTTGGACAAGGCGCTCACCCTTGGTGACCAGGCTGTCCAGACCCTTACCGGACAGGTCACCTCCGCCAGGTGCATCAAGCACGTACGCAACCTGGTGGGCGCGCTGGCTCCTTACCGGCGTACTCCCGCCGTCCGCCGATTCTGTCAGGACGCCAGGGATCTCATCGCCACTTGATGACGCCGTAGCGGCCAGCCCCGTGCCTGAACGCTTTTCTCCCTCTGTTAGAGGAGCCGCCATCAAACTCATCAAGGAGTTGAGCGAGCATGGAGCGCTACCCCTGGCGTAAGTCGAGCCGTTCCGGCAGCAAGGGTCAGTGCGTGGGGGTGCGGGATCGGGGTGTTCAAATCGATGCGCGACTCGAAGGTCCCCAACGCCGGGACGCTGAGCTTCTCGCTGGCTGCCTGGGTGGAAGCCCGACCGGGAGGCCGAGGCGCTATGGCATCCCGAGGATGACTCTGGCTTACGCCTATTCTCACCTTCGCCCGACTTGACACCTTCGCCCACGTCGCGCCAATCAACCCTTTTGTATTGATGAGATCACCTCAAAGAATCGGGGGCGCAGCAGCTCGCTCCATGTCTGTGCCCTAGCGAAGGCGCGCCGTCTCGCCCGATTGTCATGCTGAACGATACTTGCCGCGGCCGATCGGCTGCATGACGGTAGCTGTGCGGGTGGAGTTCATTAGAGGCGACTCGCTAAGAGATCCAGCCACGCGATCAAGCGGTATCCTTTCCACCTGAGGAGGAGTCGATCATGAATGCGGATGCCGCTGAGAATCTGGTAGGTCTCAAGCTCGACGGGGGATGGCGCGTACTCGAGAAGCTCGACCCCGGCCCCCAAGCAACTGGTGGCAACTTTTGTACAGGGTACCTGGTCGAAAGCGACGGTGGGTTACGAGGATTTTGTAAGGCGCTAAATCTGGCGAGGGCTCTAACTTCACCTGATCCAGCAAGGCTGCTAGAACAGTTGACGAAGGCATACAACTTCGAATGCAATATTCTCAACAAGTGTGCTGAAGCCCGGATGTCACGTGTCGTCTTGGCTATCAGTCAAGGGGTGGTAGATGTTCCGGGGTTCGTTCTTCCAAGAGTCAATTACATCATCTTCGAACAAGCCGACGGCGACATCAGGGCAGCACTGAATACCGTATCTAATCTGGACATAGCTGCTAAACTTCGTTGCTTGCATCATGTTGCGACTGGTCTCCAGCAGTTGCACAGGCAGCACATAGCGCACCAAGACCTCAAACCTTCGAATGTTCTCGTATTCGGCGGTCAAGAGTCGAGCTTTCCGGACGTGACCAAAGTTTCGGATCTCGGCAGGGCGACCGACAGGTCTATGCCTGCAGCCCACGATGGTTTCCGAATTGCAGGTGATCCTACTTACGCCCCTCCCGAGCAGATGTACCATGCTACTCCAGTGGACTTTGGCCCACGTCGGCTGGGCTGCGATTTGCACCAGCTTGGCAGCCTTGTGACCTTTCTTTTTACGGGGGCATCTATGAATGCCCTGCTGTATCAGGAGCTGCACCCGATGCACTCGTGGCGCAACTGGGGTGGCCAGTATCAAGAAGTTCTTCCCTACCTTCAAGACGCCTACGGTAGGACAATCACTCGGATTTCAAGAGACATTCCAGTGCCAATCAGAAGTGAAGTAGCAAAAATGATCCGTTACCTTTGCGATCCGGACCCCGATCGACGCGGCCACCCGCAGAGCAGAAGGCAGGCCTCCGGCAGTCCTTATGAGCTCGTTCGCGTGGTTGCTCAATTTGACCTCTTGGCCAGAAGAGCCGAGATCAACTTACGGAACGGTGCTTAATGACCGCTCTACAGAACCCCGCACCAAGGGACGTCCTTCCTCGTTGGAGGCAGTGGGGCCAGGCGCGACGTAGCGGGGAGCTTAACTCTCTGAAGAACGGTAATCGTACTCCTCCGATCCAGTTCCTCAGCGAGTATCAGTGCGCCTTCGACAGCGATCCAGGAGTTTATACGGCCGGAGATCTTCTTTCGGCAGCCGCAGTCTTGGGTATTAGCTCTTCTGCCGTACAAGCCGCAGCGGTACTAATCTTATCCACTGAGGCCTCACCGCACGCAGTGCGAAGGCTCGCGCAGCAAGTGATTGGCGAACGGGGCATTGAGGAGTCGGAAGCGCCGCCCCAGCTAGATGAAGTTAACATTCGCAGCCGGGTAAAGCTTCTGCGTCGGATTCTTCAACGGGAACCGCGGAACTCGCTCAGATGGGCTGACTTGGCGCGCGCCCATGCGACCCTCGGCTCTGGCGATGCCGCAGACCGGGCAATGACAATAGCGCTTCAGGTAGGGCCCGTCAGCCGCTTCCTTTTGCGTGCAGCTGCCAGATTTTACGTCTATCGAGATGACCCGGGCCGGGCGCTCCATCTACTTAATAAGTACCAGAGTCACCTCTTGGACCCTTGGATTCTGTCTGCTGAGATTGCTACATCGAGCTTTGCTGACCGAACTTCGAAGCATATCCGACGCGGTCGTAAGATGGTCGAGGATCGAAGCATTGATCCGTGGCATCTTAGCGAGCTAGCGAGTGCCCTATCCGTCATAGAGCTACGTTCTGGCCGATTTCGGCAGGCTCGGAAGATGTTGGCCGTGTCACTTGAGCAGCCAACGGAGAATTCTTGGGCTCAGGCTGAGTGGTCGTCATCCCAAGGGCTAGCGCTGTCTGTTAATGGAGAGCGAGCAGAGCTCCTCGACTTGCCAATGGGATATGAAGCTAGGGCTCTTCATTATGTTCGCGCGGGGGAGTACGAAAAGGCCGTAACTAATGGCATGCTATGGCTGGCTGATCAGCCATTTGCCTTGGACCCGGCGATCTTCGCATCCTATACCGCGTCGGTGTTGGCAGGCGATGATGTTAAGGCCGCCGTTGCGGCATCCGCCGGACTGCGGGCGCACCCAAGCTCCGAACTTCTTCTTAACAACTATGCATTTGCTTGCGCCCGATCGGGTCGATTGGATGAGGCAAGGGTAGCCCTGGACCGCATTAAATTTGCTGAGCCCAGCGACACCGGCGCCGCGATTTCAACCGCGACCCGCGGCCTGCTTTCATTCAAGCTGGGAGAAGTTGATGGGGGGCGTGAAAAATATCAAAAAGCGATCAACGCATTGGTGGCATTTAAGCGGAATGAGGCCGCCGCTCTAGCTGCTCTCTATTGGGCAGAGGAAGAAGTCGCGGTCGGCCAAGTCGACAAGGTGGCCGAGGCAATAGCAAGGGCCGGAGACCTGGCCAGGAAGGCGTCGACGGCTGCTGTGAAGGCTCGGACCGCGAGGCTACTGGCGAAGACAAATTTGGTGAAGTAATCTCAGCGAATTTGCGGTAGGTATTCTTATTCGAAGTGGGTGAGGTGCAGTCCGGCGGCGATTATGTCGTCTATCCTGCGTGGGCTGATGGTGGCATGACGCAACAACTCCAGCCGTTCGATCAGGATTGCGAAGCCGTATTTATTCTGTCAGGGTAGGCCACGGAGCGGCCGGTTCGTAGGTGCGGCTGTCGCACGCGAGCTGTTGACCGTCTGCCGACTGCTTGACCGGAGTTTTGATGCCGTGAACTGCGCCGTCGTTCCCGAATTCGGCCAGGGCCGGCAGGTGGAGTTCTGCTGCGAACCAGTTCAATTCGGGGGTGACTCGCAGTTCGCGGGGCGCAGGTGATGTCGTGCAGAATGCCTGGCTTGGCCTTCGGTTTCCAGACCTGCAGCTCATCCGGGCGGATGACGTCCTGGACGTTCGTACGAAAGCCGCAGAGCCTGCCCGTCGTCAGCGACTCCGCCGACGGCCACGTCGCCGCCGAAGTAGCTGGGCAGTTCGCAGCCCAGCGCGGCGGTGAGCCCGGCGTTCACCGGGCGGGTCGCCTGGTACGCGTCGTACCGGTCGTGGGTCGACCAGCCGCGTCCGGAGAGCAACTGGCCGGCCACCCTGCCGTCGCCGGTCGCCGGTCGCCAGCCGCCGCCGGACCCTGCTGGCGAGATCCCCCAGCCCCGCCAGGTCACCGGCCTTCGCCAGGCCCCGCGCCTCGTCGACCAGCCGCCACAACGCGTCCCGCTCCTCGCGGACCGCGTCAACGTGCATGCCGGGCACGTCAACCACGACTCACCCGCCGGACAGGCCGGCGACCGACAGCGCCCGCTGGTGCAACGAGTCGACGCGCTCGGTGAGTTCGCGTACGGCCGCCTCGTCGTTGCCGTCCACGGCCGTGATGCCGTCGAGCAGCGCCGCGTAGTCGGACGTCAGCCTCAGGTACCGCCGGCGGAACTCCCGGTCGGTGCCGCCGGCCTGGGCGTACCGCTGGTCGAGGTCGATGATCTGCTGGGCCAGGACGGCGGCGGCGGCGCTGAGCGCGCTACGGCCGTCGGCGTGCTCGTCGCGGCGGCCGCGGCGGATGGCCGCGAGCCGGCCGGCCCGGCGGCCCCCGACGTAGAGCACCGTCGCTCCGGCGACGACGCCCACGATCGCCGCGCCCGCGAGCAGGAAGCGGGGCAGCGACGGGCTGATCGTGCGGGCGCCGTCGGGAACGGTGCCGGCCTTCACCAGCAGGTCATAGTTGACGGTGACGACCTTCAGCGCCTCCAGCGGGCGGTCGGCGAAGGTGTCGATGCCCCGGCTGATGATCATCTCCGCGACGGCGGCCCGGCCGAAGTTCGCCTTGTCGCGCCCGGGCAGCAGCGCGCACCCGTACGTGTCGTAGTCGTCCCCGTCGCGGCTCAGCACCAGCACCACTGTCCCGTCGGCGGCGTGCTCGACCTGGTGGCAGGCGCTCCGGCGGTCGGCGCCCGGCTCCAGCATGATCACCACCAGCCTGCGGTTACCGATGATCCGCTCCGCCGCGGCCTGGTCCAGGTCGACACCGGGCGCGGCGTACACGGACGAGGTGCGGACCTGGCGGGCGATCGGGCCGTCCAACGCCCCGCCGGTCCACAACGCCCAGCCGGCCAGGACCGCGCAGGCCAGGACGGCGAAGCCGAAGGCGTGCCGAACAGGGCACCGAGCCGACGTCGTACGGAGGGTTTCACGACAACCTGCCCCGCAGGTAGAGGTCCGGTCGATAGCTGGTGATGCCCATCGTGCGGGCGGCGTCGTCCAACTCGCCCGCCGCCTCCCTCAGCAGCGTCCGGACGTGCCGTTCCGGTAGCTCCTCGTCCAGCGCCTCGCTCGCCGCCCGCAGCTTGACGATGCCCCCGGGTCAGCGCCGGATCGCTGCGGGCATCGGTCAACAGGGACATCTCGACGGCGAGCGCGGTGAGACCGGCCAACCGGGCCGGGATGCCATCCCGACCCCGGCCGCCCCGCCGGCGCCCCGCACCGCCGTCGGGTCGGCGCAGCGACCGGATCGACAGGACCAGGAACGCCGCCACGCAGCCCGCGAACACCCACGGCAGCGCTGGCAACGCCACCCGGAGCGGGTCGACCGGACGGTACGGCAAGGGCCGGTCGAACAGGCCGGAGTACCGGATGTCGGTGACCCGGTTCAGGTAGACCGCCAGCACGTTGTCCTGGGGGTAGTCGTACCGGCTGAGCCGGCTGGCGAACTGACCGTAGAAGCTCGCCCCGGCCAGCTCCGCGAAGTCCGCCTGCCCCGGACCGTGGTACTCGATCCAGGAGCCGTACATCACCACGATCGGGGTGCCCGGGAACAGCCCGGTCAGCGCCGGACCGTACCGGGGCAGCGGCGCGCCGTCCCGCTGCGGGGGAAGCGCGACGACCCGGGCGCCGTCCGGGAAGGCGTGCCGAGCGCTCTCGCCGGGAACCCTCGTCAGCGTGGCCCCGGCTCCGACGTGCAGCCCGGTCGCCCGCAGGTCGGCGGCGACGGTGGCCAGCTCCCGCTCGGTGGGCTCCCGCCAGCGCACCTCGTCGCGGTCGGGCGGGGTGGGCTGGTCCTGTAGCGCGGCGACGAGCGTCACCAGCAGATCCGTCACGTCACCGGTGGCGAACTGGGCGCGCCAGCCGGGCAAATCGTCGGCGACGGCCTGGTAGAGGCCGCCGCTCACCTCGGTGCCGATCACCCGGAGGGTCGCGTTCTTCACGTCCCGGACCCGGTCGCGTTCGTCCTTGTCGAGCCCGGGCGGCGCGACCAGGATGCGGACCTGCTGGTTCCCGATGGCCTCCCGTACCCGCTGCTCGTTCCACCGCGCGACCGACCCGGGGAGCCGCACCACGGGGTCGGCGGCCACCAGCGCGGTCATCTCGGCGACCGAGGGCACGGTCGCGTCGCTCAGCTCGCCGGCCGACCCCTCCTCGACCCCCGCTGAGGACGACGGCGACCCGTCCCCCCGCGCCCACCGGCGATCAGTTCGGCGCGGGTGAGCAACTGCTCGGCCTCGGGCACCCGGGACGCTGCCGCGTCCCGGCTGACGGCCGCACTGTCGATCTCCGCGCGGGCAGTGGACCAGGCGGTCCGGTGCGCCTGCGCTCGGGCCCGCCACCAGGGCAGCAGGGCCGTCACGAAGCCGGCACCCACCAGCAGCAGGCCGCCGACCAGCCAGATCGGGAGGGTGTGTGACATGCGCACCAGCCTTGTGCCGAGGGGCCCGGGTCCACTTCCGTGACGAGCGAGGGTACGGCCGAGTCTGGCTGATCGAGGCGAGCTGATCCATCCGGGGCTGCCGGCGCGTGGCCGCGGTGATCGGCCGCCTACGGGTTGCGTTCGTGTGTGGGCATGGGGTGGTGGGTGGGGGTGCTCATCCGTCGCGCGGTTCGCCAGGGAAGGATCGTGTCGTGCATACCTCGACGCGTACGCGTGCTCTGCTCGGTGGCTTGGTCCTCGCGGTGGCGACGGTCGGAACCTGGTGGGCCTGGCTCGGCTGGGACACGGAGTACACGGTCGACCCGGTGACCGACTCGGTCAGCGGCCCGTACGAGGTGTGGCAGGTCGTCGGGTGCGTCCTGTCCCTGGTGGTGATCGCCGCCGTCGGCGGCTGGACGCTCAGCCCCTGGCTGGTGGCACCGGTCATGACGGTGGCCTTCACCGTGGCCTGGGCGTGGCAGGCGGCGACGAGCGACGACTCCGGCCTGTGGGCGGTCGGTGCGCTCCTGGTCCTGTTCGGGATGGCGGCCGGCACCACCGCGGTCAGCGCCGGCGTCCGCCTGTTCCGCCGACACCGCCCCGCCGCAAGCTGACCCGCCCTCCCCGCCCCCTGCGCCGCCGCCCGCCGGCCCGCGCGGCTGCCCGCACTGCCCGTTCCCGTCGTACCGCCGCAGGCACGGGGCAGCGGGCGTGCCGAGGCCCCGGTAGGGTGCCCGACCATGCGTGACGGGGCCGGTGCGGACTGGTGGGCGGCCGTCCCGCCGCGCCGGGTCAGCCACCTCGTGGACGTCGACCCCGAGCTGCTCCGGTTGGCCCTCGACCCGCTACCCCCGGCCGCGCCGGCCGTGCTCACCCACCGTCCGGAGCGGGGCCTCCCCCTGCCCGGCCTGGTCGCCGCCCTCCTCGACCAGTTGGCGGACGCGGCCCGGGCGTTGTTCCCCCGCTGGTTGCCGGGCGCGGGCCGGCTGGACGGCGGCGGAACGCTCGGCGTGGCCGCCGTCCGGGGGCTCGCCGCCCGGCTCGCGGCCCGCTCGGACCACTTCGGACCGTTCCTCGCCGACCTCGCCGAGCGGGCGCTGCGCGACCCGGTCGTCCCGGGTGCCGCCGGCCGGAGCGGTCGCCGGTCGCGGTTCCCCGCCGAGGTGCGGGCCGCCGGCCTGACCCGGGTGCTCGCCGACGCGTACGACCGGGAGTCCTGCGTGCTGGTGGCCGAGCAGCCGGAGGGGGCCGGGCCCGAGGACGAGCGGGTCCTCGTGGCGGCGGCCGAGTGGCTGGTCCAGCACGGCCGGTGCGCGGTGTGGCTGGTCGGCCCGCTCCGGCACGGAGCCGACCGGGTCCGGCCGGTGCGGCTCCGGCTCCCGGCGCACCTCGACGAATTGACCGGCGACGCCCGTCGGGCCTCTGACAGCGCTGCCGCTGCGGAGCTGGTGTACCCGCCGCTGGCCGGGGCACCGCGCCCGGACAGCGTCGCCGAGCAGGCACTGGAGCGGGCTCTCGCCCCGCACGGGTGGGCCCGGGGCCGGCGGTGGAACCACACCTACGAATGGCATCCCCTGAGCCGTTCGTATCGGTTGGATCTGTTCTGGACGGTCGAGGGGCTTGCGATCGAAGTGGACGGCCCGGAGCATCGGGGACGAATAATGTTCGCCGACGACCGGCGGCGCGACGTGCAGCTCCAGCTCCTCGGGCTCGACGTGCTCCGGTTCACCAACGAGCAGGTGCTGACCGACGTCCAGGCCGTGGTCCGGAGCATCCGGGAACTGCTGGCCCGACGACGCGCGGCCGGCGCGCACCCCTGACAGGAATGAGGCCCCATGTCAAGCAGCACTGCGGACCTTCCGAGCCTGACCCCGAACCAGATCAACGCGCTCGTCGTGCTGATGGTGGAGGCACGCAAGCTGACCAACGCCGAGCTGCAGGAGCTGGCCGGATTCACGCTCACCGGCAAGGACAACAAGAAGCTGGTGGAGCTGGGCCTGGTCGAGACCGACCGGAACCACCGCCCGTTCTCGCACGACCTCACTGAGGAGGGTTGGCGGGTAATGCGCGAGCTGCACACCGCCGCCCCGCCCAAGGCGGGCCGCTCGGCCAGCCGCTCACTGTTCACCCTGCTCACCAACCTGCACCGAGGGCTGGACCGGCTGCGGATCAGCCACGGTGACTTCTTCAAGCAGACCGGCGCCGAGCCGGCCACGGAGGTCGCGCCCACGTCGCCCACGGAGGTCGCGCCCACGCCGGCCCGGTCGTCCGTCGGGGGCGACACCGAGGCGCTGGTCCGGGCCGCGTACCGGGAGTTGGCCGCGCGGCCCGGCGCCTGGGTCGGCCTCGCCGACCTGCGCGATCACCTCGGTGGTGCCGACCGCGCGGCGGTGGACACGGCGCTGCGGGCACTGGTCCGGCAGGACGGTGTACGGATCATCCCGGTCGCCAACAGCAAGTCGCTGACCGTGCGGGACCGGGCGGCGGCGGTACGCATCGGGGACGAGGACAACCACATGCTGGCGATCGGGGCGGCATGATCCCTGACGACGAGCGCGCCGCGCTGGAGGCGTTGACCTTCCACCCGGCCGTCACCCCCGACGACGTGTGGCGGCCCTCCCCGTATGACGTGCCCGAGCTGCACGAGCGGGTGGTCGCCGAGATCCTGCGCGGGGTGGCCCGCGCCCGCACCGACGACACCAGCCGGCCCCTCGGGGTGGCCATGCAGGGGCGGGCCGGTTCCGGAAAGACCCACCTGCTCGGCGCCGTCCGGGAGCGCATCCAGCAGGACGGCGGCTACTTCTTCCTGGTCAACATGGTCAGCGGCCGGACTTTCTGGTCGAGCGTCGCGCTGGCCATGGTCGAGGGGATGGGCCGGGAGTCCGGTGGCTGGGACACGCAGTTACGCAAGTTCCTGCGCCGGCTCACCTCGCAGCTCGGCATCCCCGCCGAGGTCCGGGACGCGGTGTCCGGCACCGAGCCGCTCACCCGCGAGCACCTGGACACCTTCGTCCGCGCCCTGCGCACCCACCACCGCGAGGTGGGCCGGGACTGCCAGGACACCGTCCGGGCGCTGGTGCTGCACGGGTCCCACGAGTTCGACGACCAGGACATCGGCTACGCCCACCTGATCAGCGAGCCGGGCGACCCGGCGCGCCGGGCGGAGTGGGGGCTGACCCACGGCGTACGCCCCCCGCAGCAGGTCGTCCAGGACATCTCCCGGCTGATGGCGCTGACGCTCGACCCGACGGTGATCGCCGTCGACCAGCTCGACACGCTGTTCGCCCAGACCAGCACGTCCATGTTCGACCCGCGCGCGGAGCTGGACGAGGCCCACGCGACCGCGTTCGGGCCGATCGCCGACGGCCTGCTGACCCTGCGCGACGTTACCCGCCGGACCCTGCTCGTGGTGTCCTGCCTGCCGGACACCTGGGAGCTGCTGACCCGCAGCGCGCCGACCTCGGTGGCGGACCGGTTCCGGGTGTCCCTGCTGCCCGACCGGATTCCGACGCCGCAGATCGGGCAGGCCATCGTGGCGAAGCGGCTCGCCGCCGTGTTCACCGAGCGACGGTTCGCCCCGCCCCATCCGACGTGGCCGATCAGCCCCGACGCCTTTGCCGACGCCCCGAACCTCACTCCGCGGGCCCTGCTGCGCCGGGTGGACCGGCACGTCGCCTGGTGCCGCGACGCCGACGAGGTGACCCTGCTCGACCGGTTCGTCGACGGCGGGGGCCCTCCGGTCGCCCCGCCGCCGGGGCCGGCCGGTACGGCGGATCTGCGCCCGCTGGACGAGCGGTTCGCCCGGCTGGTGGCGGCGGCCGAGGTGCGGCCCGCGCTGGAGCACCGCACCGAGGACGAGCACCTGCCGCCGCTGCTCGCCGCCGGGCTCGCCGCGTGGATCGCCGAGCAGGCCCCGACCGGGGCCACGTACAAGCACGACCCGCCGCCGGGCCGCAAGCCGGCGCTGCACGGCCGCCTGATCGAGGTGCTCGACGAGGCCACCGAGAACGAGGCGCACTGGTGCTTCCGGGGGATCGCCCACCCGAACGCGATCGCGACGATCGCCCGGGTCAGGGCGGCCTGCACGATGGCCGGCCTGGACCGGCAGTACCCGCAGCGGCGGCTGGTGCTGCTGCGCAACGGCCCCTGGCCGACCGGGAAGCGCACCTCGGAGGTGCTGGCGGAGTTCGACGCGGCCGGCGGGTTGCGCTGCGCCGTGGCGGAGGCGGACCTGCGGGTGTTCGCCGCGCTGCGGGAGCTGGCCCGGGAACCCGACGCCACCTTCCAGGAGTGGCTGGTCGCCCGCCGTCCGGCGAGCGGCACCACCCTGCTCCGTACGGTGCTCGGCGACCCGGCCCCCGCCTGCCCCGCGGACGGGAACGGACCCGTGACGCCGGTGTCGCGGGACGCCGACGGCCCGGTGGCGGGGACGGTCGACGCTGCGGGACCGGGTCACGACGACGCTCCGGTGGCGGGTTCTGCGGGCGACGGCCGGGTAGCGGGCGCGGCGGCGATCCGGCTGGGGAACACCACCGACGGACAGCCGTTCTCGGTCGACCTGGAGTCGCTGCGCCGGCACACCGTCGTCTTCGCCGGCTCCGGATCCGGCAAGACGGTGCTGATCCGGCGGCTGGTGGAGGAGTGCGCCCGGCAGGGCGTGTCCTCGATCGTGCTCGACCCGAACAACGACCTGGCCCGGCTGGGGGACGCGTGGCCGCAGCCGCCGGTCGGCTGGGGGCCGGGCGACGACGAGCGGGCCCGGGACTACCTCGACCACACGGAGGTCGTCGTCTGGACGCCCCGGGTCACCGCCGGGCGGCCGTTGAGCTTCCAGCCGCTGCCGGACTTCAGTCCCGTGCGGGACTCGCCGGACGAGTTCGACCAGGCCATCCGCTCGGCGGTGGAGGCCCTAGCGCCCCGGGCCGGGGTGGACCGGCCCACCCGGCTCGCCCAGCAGGGCAAGGCCGTGCTGACGGAGGCGCTGCTGGCGTACGCGAGGACCGACCTGGTGGGCCTGCCCGCCTTCACCGAGTTCCTCGCCGACCTGCCCGACGGGGTGAGCCGGCTGGCCCGGGCCGACAAGCTGGCCCTCGACCTGGCCGAGACGCTCAAGGCGGCGATGGTCACCGACCCGCTGTTCGGCGGCGCGGGCGCCCCGGCCGATCCCGGCCTGCTGCTCACCCCGACGCCCGGCCGGCGGGCCCGGGTGTCGGTGGTCAGCTTCGTCGGGCTCACCTCCGACCAGGAGCGGCAGAGCTTCGTCAACCAGTTGCAGATGGCGCTGTTCGCCTGGGTCAGGCGGCACCCGGCCGGGGACCGGCCGCTGGGCGGCCTGTTCGTCATGGACGAGGCGCAGACCCTCGCCCCGTCGACCGGGAACACCGCCTGCACGGCCAGCTCCATCGCCCTGGCCTCGCAGGCCCGCAAGTACGGCCTCGGGCTGGTCTTCGCCACCCAGGCACCCAAGGGCCTGCACAACCAGATCTCGGGCAACGCCACCACCCAGTTCTTCGGTCTGCTCAACGCCCCGGCGCAGATCGACGCGGCGCGGCAGCTCGCCGAGGCCAAGGGCGGCCGGCTGCCCGACATCGGGCTGTTGAACAGCGGCCAGTTCTATGTCGCGGGGGAGGGCTTCCCCTTCGTCAAGGTGGACACCCCGCTGTGCCTGACCCACCATCCCAAGGCACCGCTGACGCCGGAGGAGGTGGTGCGGCGGGCGGGCTGAGCCGGGCCGCCGCACGCCGGAGGGCCGCCGCACGCCGGACGACGTCGGGGGCGGCCCGTGTACCGACCCCCGGCACACGGACCGCCCCCGCGACGCCGGCCTCCCCGGCCGGCGGGCGGACCTTCCCCTGGTGTGCCGGCCCCCTCCGGCCGGCGCGCGGGTCGCCCCCGCGACGCCGGCCCCTCCGCCGGCGCCTGGTCCGCGCTAGTAGGCCAGCTCCACCGGGCGGCCGAGCAGGTGGGCGCCGTTGTTGCCCAGCCAGCCCTCCGCCGCCGCCGCGTGCTGGGCGAAGGTGTGGATGTCCCGGAAGCGGCGCTGCACCGGGGAGGAGTCGCGGGCCGCGCCGCCCCCGCCCGCCCGGTAGCAGACGTCCACGGCGGCGGTGGCGACCTCGGTCACCCAGGGCAGGCTGGCGGAGACCTGCGGGCGCAGCGCCTCGACCGCGGCCGGGTCCTCCGCGCAGGCCGCCCGGTACAGGTCGTCGGCCAGCGACCGCACCAGCGCCCGGGCCGCCCGGACGTTCAGGTCGGCCCGGCCGAGCTGCACCCGGAAGGCCGGCGAGTCGGCCAGCGACTGCCGCGCGTACAGCCGCTGCCGGCCGCCGTCGAGCAGCGCCACCGTGTCGTCCAGGGCGCCCTGGGCGATCCCGACGGCCACCGCGCCCAGGTGCAGGACGAACTGCGCCAGCGGCGCGACGAACCCCGGCCCCGGCACGCACGGGACCCCGGTGAACAGGTCGAAGCTCTGCTCCGCCGGGCAGAACACCGACTCGATCAGCACGTCGTGGCTGCCGGTGCCGCGCAGCCCCAGCGTGTGCCAGGTGTCCTGCACCCGCACCGCGCCGGCGGGCAGCAGCATCGAGCGGACCTCCACGGGCTGGCCGCCCGGGCCGGGCAGCGGCTGGCCGTCCCCGGTGAGCACGCAGTTGCCGAAGATCCAGTCGGCGTGTCGGGAACCGCTGGCGAACCCCCACCGCCCGGTGACCTGGAACCCGCCGTCGGCCAGCTCGGCCCGGCCCTGCGGGGCGAAACCGCCGGCCACCACGACGTCCGGGCCCGCCGCGTAGAGCTTGTCGAACCGGTCCCGGGGGAGCAGTGCCAGCAGGTGTGGCGTCTCCGCGCCGATCATCACCGTCCAGCCGGTGGAGCCGTCGGCGCGGGCCAGCGCCTCCAGCACCGCCAGCCCGGTGTGCGGGTCCGCCTCGTACCCGCCGTGGCTGCGCGGCACGAACATCCGGAAGCAGCCCGCGGCGCGGAGCCCGTCGAGCAGGTCGGCGGGCAGTTCCCGGCTCGCCTCGATGTCCTCCGCCCGCCGGCTCAGCTCCGGCACCAGCTTCCGTACCGCGCCTGTCAGCCGGATCCGGTCCTGCTCGTCCATGGTTGCCTCCTGCTCGCCCCGGGCGTCGCGGCGCCGCCCCGGCGCCGTCGGACTCGCGGCGCCAGCCTGCGGCGCCCGCGGTGCAGACGTTGGACGACCCGACGTCCCGGCGGGAAGGGACGGCAGTACCGGCCTGCCGGGCACTCCTGCCCGGCGGAAGTTCCCGGGTGGCCGGGACGGCGCGCACCAGGCGGCCGGGACGCCGGGACCGGCATGCTCGGGGGGACCGGCGGTGTCGCCCGTACCACGACCCGCCGGCCCCACCGACGACCACGTCCCCGCCCGGGAGGCGCCCGTGTCCGGCCCCGCCCACCCGTTGCCGTTCCTCGCCCCCGTCCCGGCCGGGCTCCGGGCGACTGTCGCCGGACCGACACCCGCTGCGTGGCGCCGGGGTCTCGGCAACCGACGTCCCGACTGACAGGATCACGCCATGCTGGTCGACCCGGTGCCGCGCGCGCCGACCGCCCCGAACGCCGGTGACGACCCCCGCCACCCGGTCGCCGCCTGGACGGTGCTGGTCAGCTGCGTGCTGCTGCTCGCCGCCACGACGCTCTGCTGGGCCCTCGCCCACCGCCCCTGGGGGCTGTCCCAGCTCTACTTCCTCGTCGACTACACCGACTGCGCGGTGTACGGCGCGACCGGCTGGCTGATCCTGCTGCGCCGCGGTCACCCGGTGGCCTGGCTGCTGGCGGTCACCGGGGTCGGCGGGGGGATCGCCGCCCTGGGCGCCCAGTACCTCGACCTGCTCCGGGTGCGTCCCGGGCTGCCCGAGGTCACGCTGCTGACCTCGGCCCGGCACTGGGGCTGGGTGCCGGGAATGCTGTCGCTGATCGTGGTGCTGCCCTGGCTGGTCCGGGAGAGCCGGCTCACGCTGGGCCCCCGGGTGGCGGTGACGGCCGGCGCCGTGGTGGTCGCCGCGACCGAGCTGTTCCAGTTGACCTTTCCCGGGCTGGGTGGTGCCCCCTCCGGCGCGCCGCTGGCGATCCGCAGCGCGGACTGGGCCGAGTTCGTCGCCCGGGTGCAGCCCGTGCTCACCGCCCTGGTGCCGCTGCTCGGGCTGGTCGCCGCCGCCGGGCTGCTGTGGCGGCGCCGGGTCTCGCCGGCCGTCGAGCGGGTCGGCCTGGGCTGGCTCGCGGTCGGCACGGCGCTGCTAGCGGTGAGCTTCGCCCCGATGGCGCTGCCCGCCGACTGGGCGGGCCTGGTGCCGGAGTCGCTGCCGCCGACCGCCATGCTGGCCGCGCAGGCGTTCTTCCCGGCCGCCGTGCTGGCCGTGGTGCTGCGGCAGCGGCTGTGGGGGATCGAGATCGCGGTCCGCCGCACGCTGGTCTGGTTTCTGCTGACCTTCCTGCTGGTCGCCGCGTACGTCGTCGGGGTGACCACGTTGGACGCCCTGCTCCCGGCCAGCCAGGCGGTCCCCGGGGTGCTGGTGACCGCCCTGGTCGCGGCGGCCGTGCAGCCCGGACGGTGGTGGGTGCAGCGACGGGTGGACCGGCTGATCCACGGCGCGGCGGCGGAACCGCTCGGCGTGGTCCGGGGCGTCGGCGACCGGATCAGCGCGAGCGAGGACCCGACCGACGTGCTGACCGGGGTGGCGCGGAGCCTCACCGAGTCGCTGCGGTTGGGCGCCTGCGGCATCGAGGTGGACGGCCCGGACCCGTGCACCGCCCACTGCGCGTCCGCCGGGCCGGTGGGGGAGCCGCTGGTGCTGCCGCTGCGCCGGGGCGAGCGGGAGGTGGGGCGGCTCACCGCGTGGGCCCGGGCCGGCGAGCGGCTGGACGGGCGTACCCGTTCGGCGCTGGTCGATATGGTGCCGGTGGTCTCCTCGGCGGCCAGCCTGGCCGCGACCAGCCGGGCGTTGGTCGCCTCCCGGGCCCGGCTGGCCGAGGCCCGCGACTCGGAACGCCGCAAGCTGCGCCGGGACCTGCACGACGGGCTCGGGCCCGCCCTGGCCGGGGTGGCGCTCGGCCTCCAGGCGGCCCGCAACCTGCTCGGCACCGACCCGGGCGCGGCCGGACGGCTGCTGGACCGGCTGCGCGACGAGACGGACCAGCGGGTCGAGCAGGTCCGCGACCTGGCCCGCGGGCTGCTGCCGCCGGTCCTCGGCGAGCGCGGCCTGGTCCCCGCGCTGCACGAGCTGGCCCAACGGTACGACGGCTCGGGGCTGACCGTGCAGGTCGAGGCGACGCCGCTGCCGCTGCCCGAGCCGGTCGCCACCGCGGTGTACGGCATCGTCTCCGAGGCGGTCCGCAACGCCCTGCGGCACTCCGGCGCACCGACCTGCCGGGTGGCGGTCGAGCGGGACTCGGGCGGGCTCACGGTCCGGGTGACCGACCCGGGCCGGGGCGTCGAGGTCGGCACGCCGGCCGGGGTCGGCATGCTCTCCATGCGGGAGCGGGCCGAGGGCATCGGCGGGGCGTGCGTGATCGGCCCGGGGCCCGACGGCGGCACCGAGGTCGTCGTCCGGGTGCCCGCCGACCGGCTGCCGCCGGTCGAGGGGGACCGGCCGCCGGCCGTCCCCACCCCGCGCGGGTGGGCTCCGGTCGACCCCGGACCGGAGCCGGCGGACGCCGGCCCCGACCCGGTCGGATCGTCGGCGGACCAGCGGCAGGCGCCGGGCGGGCCGGCGCAGGCCGGTACGGTGCCGGGGACGCGGACGGGACGAACCCTGGTGGTGCGGCGGTGACCGGTGACGGTGCGGTGGACGGTGGCGCGACGAACCCTGGTGGTGCGGCGATGGCGGGTGACGGTGCGGTGGACGGTGGCGCGGCGGTGATCCGGCTGGCGGTGGTCGACGACCATCCCGTGTTCCGGCTCGGCATGACGGCGCTGCTGGCGTCCACGCCGGGGCTGGAGGTCGTCGGCGAGGCCGCCGATGCCGACGAGGCGGTCCGGGTCGCCGACCTGACCCGGCCCGAGGTGATCATCATGGACCTGCACCTCGGCGGGCGGTCCGGCGTGGAGGCCACCCGGGAGATCGTCGCCCGGCACCCGGGGACCGGGGTGCTGGTGGTGACGATGCTGGACGACGACGACTCGGTGTTCGCCGCGCTGCGCGCCGGGGCGCGGGGCTACCTGCTCAAGGGCGCCGCGCCGGGCGAGGTGGAGCGGGCCGTCCGCGCGGTCGCCAACGGCGAGGTGCTGCTCGGCCCGGTGATCGCCAGCCGGGCGATCGGCTTCCTGGCCGGCGGGCGGGCCGGCGGGCCGGCGCCGTTCCCCGAGCTGACCGACCGGGAGCGCGAGGTGCTGGACCTGGTCGCGCAGGGGCTGAGCAACGTGGTCATCGCCCGCCGGCTGACGTTGAGCCCGAAGACCGTCCGCAACCATCTGTCCAACGTGCTCGGCAAGCTCCAGGTCGCCGACCGCAGCCAGGCGATCCAGCGGGCCCGCGAGGCCGGTCTCGGCCAACCCTGACCGGTACGCGCCGACCCGGCCGGGGCGGCGTCCCCTGGGCCGTCCTTTCGCGGCGGGGGCCCGACGGGCTCCCTATGCTCGGGGCATGGAACTGCGGATCTTCACCGAACCCCAGCAGGGCGCCAGCTACGACCAACTGCTCGCCGTGGCCCGCTGCGCCGAGGAGGCCGGCTACGACGCGTTCTTCCGCTCCGACCACTACCTGAAGATGGGTGCGGTGAGCGGCGAACCGGGCCCGACGGACGCCTGGACCACCCTGGCCGGCCTGGCCCGGGAGACCTCCCGGATCCGGCTCGGCACCCTGATGACGGCGGCCACGTTCCGGCTGCCCGGCCCGCTGGCGATCACCGTCGCCCAGGTCGACCAGATGAGCGGCGGCCGGGTGGAGCTGGGCATCGGCGCCGGCTGGTTCGCCGACGAGCACACCGCGTACGGCATCCCCTTCCCCTCGGTGGCCGAGCGGTTCGACCGGCTGGAGGAGCAGCTCGCCGTCATCACCGGGCTCTGGGGGACGCCGGCCGGCGAGACGTTCGACTTCGCCGGCCGGCACTACCCGGTGACCGGCTCGCCGGCCCTGCCCAAGCCGGTGCAGCAGCCGCACCCGCCGGTCCTGCTCGGCGGCAAGGGGCCGAAGCGCACGCCCCGCCTCGCGGCCCGCTACGCCGACGAGTTCAACCTGCCGTTCGTCTCCGTCGCCGACTCGGTGGCCCAGTTCGACCGGGTCCGGGCGGCCTGCGCCGAACTCGGCCGGGACCCGGCCGGGATGCGCTGGTCGAACGCGCTGGTGCTGTGCTGCGGGAGGGACGAGGCGCAGGTGCGGCGGCGTGCCGAGGCGATCGGCCGGGAGCCGGCGGAGCTGCGGGAGAACGGGCTCGCCGGCACCCCGGCCGAGATCGTCGACAAGATCGGCCGGTACGCGGAGATCGGCAGCGAGCGGATCTACCTCCAGGTCCTCGACTTGGCCGACCTGGACCAGGTCGAGCTGGTCGCCGCCGAGGTCATGCCGCAGCTCTGACGACCCCGTCGCCGCGCGGGGCGGGATCGGGACAGCCGCTCATCGGCGTAGGGTTCCCCGACGACGCCCGGGCGCCCGGCCGGCCGGTGCCGCCCCGGGTCGTCGGCCGACGGCGCCGAGCGACGGGAGCACGACGTGGACGCAGGGGACCGGGGGCCGCGGCCGGGCGTCGGCGCGCGCGGGGCGGGGCCCGCCGACCGGGCACCGGGCGTGCCGGGGCACAACTGGGCCGGCAACGTCCGGTACGCCGCCGCCCGGCGGCACCGACCGTCCACGGTAACCGAACTGCGCCGGCTCGTCGCCGCCGGCGACCGGGTCCGGGCGGTCGGCACCGGGCACTCGTTCAACCGGTTCGGCGACACCACCGGCGACCTGGTGTCGCTGGCCGGCCTGCCGCCCACCGTCGAGGTGGACCGGGAGCGCCGCACGGTCACGGTGGCCGCCGCCGTGCGCTACGGCGATCTGGCCATCCGGCTGCACGCCGCCGGGTACGCCCTGCCGACGATGGCGTCGCTGCCGCACATCTCGGTGGCCGGCGCGGTGGCCACCGCCACCCACGGCTCGGGCGTCGGGATCGGCAACCTGGCCACCGCCGTGGCCGCCCTGGAACTGGTCACCGCCGACGGCGACCTGCTGACCGTGCGCCGGGACGCCGACGGCGACCGGTTCGCCGGGATGGTGGTCGCCCTCGGCGCGCTGGGCGTGGTCACCCGGGTCACCCTGGACCTGGTGCCCGCCTTCGAGGTGCGGCAGTACGTCCGGCTCGGCCTGCCCCGCGCGGCCCTGGACGAGGCGTTCGTCTCGGCGTACAGCGTCAGCCTCTTCACCGACTGGCGCGGCGGCCGGATCGGGCAGGTGTGGCGCAAGCAGCTCGTTGACGCCCCGCCACCGGAGGCCGGCTGGCTGGGCACCACGACGGCGGCCGGGCCGGTGCACCCGGTGCCCGGCATGCCGGCGGAGAGCTGCACCGCCCAGCTCGGCGAGCCCGGCCCGTGGCACGAGCGGCTGCCGCACTTCCGGCTCGGCTTCACCCCGAGCAGCGGCGACGAACTCCAGTCGGAGTACCACCTGCCCCGGGCGGCGGCGGCCGACGCGCTGGCCGCTCTCGACCCGGTGGCGGACCGGATCGCCGCCGTGCTCCAGGTCTGCGAGCTGCGCACGGTCGCCGCCGACGAGCTGTGGCTGAGCCCGCAGTACCGGCGGGACAGCGTCGCCGTGCACTTCACCTGGACCGCCGACGCCGACGCGGTGGCCCCGGTGCTGGCCGAGGTGGAGGCGCGACTGGCCCCGTTCGCGCCCCGGCCGCACTGGGGGAAGGTGTTCACGCTCGACCCGGCGGCGGTCGCCGCGGCGTACCCCCGGCACGCCGACTTCCTGGCCCTGCTGCGCACCCTGGACCCGGCAGGCAAGTTCCGCACAGCCCTGCTGGACCGCCACTTCCCCCGCTGACCGGCCGGATCCCCACTCCCACCACTCCCACCGCCCCGGCTTCCCTTGATCGGCTGCGCCGGAGTGAGACGACACGCCGGAGCGGGTGTCCGCGAACAGCAGACGATCAAGAGGGCCGCCGGCCGGTTCAGCGCCGGCCGGCGGCCACCTGGTCCCGGAGGCTGCCGCGCTGCGCCGCCCGGCTGATGTCGCTGGGCGAGACGATGCCGACCAGCCGCTGCTCGGTCACCACCAGCGCCCGGCCGTCGGCGCACTCGCTGAGCCGGGGGAGCAGGTCGGTGAGCTGCTCGTCCGGGGAGGCCAGCACGAGCTGGTCGGCCCGGCAGGCCACCTCGGCCAGCGTGGTCGCGGCCCGCCGGTCGGCCGCCACGCCGCGTACCCGGTCGAGGGTGACCAGGCCGACCGGCCGGCCGTCCTCGGTCAGCGGCAGCGCCGAGTGCCGGTACGCGAAGAGGTAGTGGTCGACGAAGTCGGCCACGGTCATCTCGGCCGACGCGGTCTGCGGTTGGGGGGTCATCACGTCCGCCACCCGCACCCCGCGCAGCGCGCTGCCCATCCGGGCCTGCCGCTCCTCGATCCCGGCGGCCCCGATCAGGAACCAGCCGATCAGTGCCAGCCAGAGCCCGCCGACCCCGGCGCCGCGCAGGAACTGCCACAGGCCCAGCCCGATCAGCAGCACACCGAGGATCCAGCCCGCCCGCGCCGCCACCACGGACGCCCTCGTCCGGTCGCCGGTGGCCTTCCACACGGCCGCGCGCAGCAGCCGCCCCCCGTCCAGCGGGGCGGCCGGCAGCACATTGAAGATCGCCAGCAGGACGTTGATGCCGGCCAGCCAGGCCAGCGCGCCGAGCAGCAGCCCGTGCACCCCCGCCAGGGCGAGCAGCGCCGCCACGCCGCCGAAGAAGACACCGATGATCAGGCTGACCAGCGGCCCGATCCCGGCGATGCGCAGCTCCGCCCCGGGGTCGCGGGCCTCCCCGCGCAGCTCGGAGACGCCCCCGAAGAGCCACAGGGTGATCCCCTCGACCTCGATGCCGTTGCGCTTGGCCACCACCGCGTGCGCGACCTCGTGGGCCAGCAGCCCGAGGAAGAAGACCACCGCGGCGCTCAGCCCGGCCAGCACGTACGCCCAGGTCGGCCGGTCGGGGTACGACCGGGGGAACTGGCTGGCCGACAGCAGCCAGGCGATCAACAGGAAGATGACCAGGACGCTCCAGTTGACCCCGACCGGCACGCCCGCGATCCGGCCGATCCGGAAGCTAGCCCTCATGTTTCCGGTCATACCCCGCCAGTTCAGGGCCATGCCAGGCAGACGGTCACAGTTGAGTTGACGGGTGGGGGATAGTGGCGAAGGTGGCGAGGATGACGGACGAGGGCGACGACCCGTACCTGTGGTTGGAAGACCTGGACGGGCCGGGCGCGGCCGAATGGGTGCGGGACCGCAACGCGGAGACCCTGGCCGCGCTGACCGGGGGCGGGCGGTTCGCCGCCCTGCGGGGCGAGATCCGGCAGGTGCTCGACTCGGACGAGCGCATCCCCTACCCGGGGTGGTGCGGGGACCACTTCTACTACGACTTCCGGACCGACGCGTCGCATCCGCGGGGGAGGTGGCGGCGGACCACCCTCGACCAGTACCGCCGGCCCGAGCCCGAGTGGGACGTGCTGCTCGACCTCGACGCGTTGGCTGCCGAGGAGGGCGAGAACTGGGTCTGGGACGGTGCGACGGTGCTGCGCCCCGGGTACGAGCGCTGCCTGGTCAGCCTGTCCCGAGGCGGCTCCGACGCGGTCGTGGTGCGCGAGTTCGACCTGGTCGGCCGCACCTTCGTCGAGGACGGCTTCACGCTTGCCGAGGCCAAGAGCACGGTCTGCTGGATCGACGCCGACCACATCTACGTGGCCACCGACTTCGGGCCCGGGTCGCTGACCATCTCCGGCCATCCCCGGGTGGCCAGGCGCTGGCGGCGGGGCACGCCGCTGTCGGCGGCCGAGGTCGTCTTCGAGGGGCAGGCGGACGACGTCGCCGCCCACGCCTCGTACGACTGCACGCCCGGGTTCGAGCGTACCTTCCTGGTCCGGGACCTGGACTTCTACCGCAGGGAGAGCTACCTGCTGACGCGGGAGGGTGAGCGGCTGCGGATCGACGTGCCGGACGACGCCCGGTGGGACGTGCACCGGGAGTGGCTGGTGATCGGGCTGCGCTCGCCGTGGACGGTCGAGGGCGTCACCCATCCGGCGGGTGCGTTGCTGGCGGCCCGGTTCGACGCGTTCCTCGCCGGTGGGCGGGACCTGGCGGTGCTGTTCACGCCGGACGACCGCACCGCGCTGGGCGGGCACGCGTGGACCCGCAACCATCTCATCCTGGCCATCCTCGCGGACGTGCGGAGCCGGCTGGAGGTGCTGACCCCCGACGCGACGGGTTGGCGGCGGGAGCCGCTGCCGGGCGTACCGGAGTCCGGCCACAGCCGGCTGGTGGAGACCGACCCCGACACCGGCGACGACTACCTGCTCGCGTCCGAGGGGTTCCGGGAACCGGCGACCCTGCGGCTCGGCCGGGTCGGCGGCACGGTCGAGACGCTCAAGCGGGCACCGGCGTTCTTCGCCGGCGAGGGCCTGGCGGAACGGCAGTTCTTCGCCACCTCGGCCGACGGGACGCGGGTGCCGTACTTCGTGGTGGGCGACCCGGACGCGGCCGGCGGACCGACCCTGCTCACCGGGTACGGCGGCTTCGAGGTCTCCCTGACCCCGCACCACAGCGGCATCATCGGCCGGGGGTGGCTGGCCCGGGGCGGCAGCTACGTGGTGGCGAACATCCGGGGCGGCGGCGAGTACGGCCCCGGGTGGCACCGGGCCGCGCTCCGGGAGGACCGACCCCGGGCGTACGAGGACTTCGCGGCGGTGGCGACCGACCTGGTCGCCCGGGGGATCACCACGCCGGCGTGGCTCGGCATCGAGGGCGGCAGCAACGGCGGGCTGCTGGCGGGGGTGATGCTGACCCGCTACCCGGCGCTGTTCGGCGCGGTCGTCGCGCACGTGCCGCTGCTGGACATGCGGCGCTACCACCGGCTGCTGGCCGGCGCCTCGTGGATGGCCGAGTACGGCGACCCGGACGAGCCGGCCGACTGGGCCTACCTGCGCCGGTACTCGCCCTACCACAACGTCAGCGGCGACCAGCCGTACCCGCCGGCCCTGTTCGTCACCTCGACCCGGGACGACCGGGTGCATCCCGGGCACGCCCGCAAGATGGCGGCCCGGCTGCGCGAACACGGCCACGACGTGGCGTACTACGAGAACGTCGAGGGCGGACACGGCGCGGCGGCGAACAACGCGCAACGCGCCTTCGTCTGGGCGCTGACGCTGGAGTTCCTGTGGCGCAACCTGAGCGGGGAGGCGCTCCCGACCGTGCCGCACCAGCGGTCATCCATCGGTGCGTCGGAGCGGGAGGCGGCGGTGTGACGAAGAGCCGGGGTGACAGCGGCGCTCGTCACGCCTGCCGATTTGTCGTCACAGCGACGGTCAGGGTGTCCTCGCGGACGGTGTGATCTCGGGCCGGCTCTAACCGGGCTCGGCTGTCACGGTGCGTAACTGGCGTGCCGCCGATCGCTGGGCCATGCGATTCTCGACGCCGGTCAAGACGCGCAGTCAGCGGCAGATGAGGATGTCGTCCGGACCGCGTCCCTGCTGCCCCTCTGATCCGTGTATGCCGGTCGACGCGAGACGGCTGATAATGGTTCGGTCATGGCTGAGGATCAACTGAGCGCGGTTCGGCGCAGACTTCCAGAAGGAACGCAGGTCCAGGAAACGATCATCGGGTTTCCCGCGGGTGTCGGCCGAGCGGGTAGGACGGGGCAGGACATGGACCAAGGCACCCGCGACGAGTTGCTCGGCCGCCTGGTTGAGGCAGTCGGGTCCGTCACAGTCGCACACCCGACGCGGGTTGCCATCGACGGACCGCCCGCCGCAGGTAAGACCACGCTCGCCGACGAGTTGGCCGTCGTCTTGCGCACACAGGGCCGCGACGTCATCCGCGCGACGATCGACGATTTCCTCTTCCCCCGAGCACAGCGCTACCCGCGCGGCGAGTACTCGGCCGAAGGCTGCTACTTCGACACCCACGACTACGACGCCCTGAACCGGGTTCTGCTCGATCCGCTCGGCCCCGGCGGGGATCGACGCTTCCAACACGCGGTCTACGACCGCACAGCGGATACCGCGCTGTCCCCACCGGTCACGACGGTCCCCGCCGACGCCGTGCTGGTCTTCGACGGCGTCTTCCTCATGCGCCCGGAACTGATTGACCGGTGGGACCTGCGCATCTTCGTGTCGACCGCGCTCGAAAAGACCGTGGATCGTGCCGTGATCCGAGAGCGCCGGGTGTCATCTCGGGCCGAAGTCGAACGGCGCTGGCGCGAGCGTTACATCCCCTCCCAACAGCTCTACCTTGCTATGGTCCGTCCGACCGATCACGTCGACATCATCGTGCACAACGACGAGCCCCAGCAGCCGGTCTGGGCAACCCAAACACACTGACCGCACTCAATTCGACAGAAGCGGACGCCTGGCACACCAGCCGTCGTGGACAGTTGGCGTCACGGTCCGTATCCGGCATGCTCAAGGCCCGTGTAACCCATCAACTGAAGTCCCGCATCAAGCGGAGTACGACACAACGAAGTGGGCTATGAGCACTCGGGTGTCAGCGAGGGACGCGAATCGGTCCGGGAACACCGGCGCGCCGCCTCCGAACTGCTTCGCAGGGGGGGCGCGACCGGCGGTCAGCGGCTCGCCTTGACGCCTTGGATGAAGGTGCCCCAGGCGTTCGAGGCGAAGGTCAGCACTGGGCCCGTCGGGTCCTTGCTGTCGCGTAGGCCGACGATGCCGGGGATGTTGTCGGCGACTTCGACGCAGTTGCCGCCGTTGTTGCTGCGGGTCGACTTGCGCCAGACGGCACCGGTCAGGTCAGGCACGGGAGTACTCCTCTGCGACTTGCTGGATCAGGCTCTTGGATCGGGACTCGTTGAGAGCGCGGCTCGTCATGTCGGCCCAGATGGTGTCGTAGGCGGCCGTCTCGTGCGGTTTGTCGAGGTAGATCGCTCCGGTGGCGGCTTCCAGGTACGTCACCGGTGGTTCCACCTCCTTGCCGCTGCTGTCCTCGGGGAACTCCAGGATCGAGAAGGCTCCGGCCATCGCCCCGGCGTGCAGTCCGGCAGAAAAAGTCAGCACCTGCACGGTTACGTTGGGTAGCTCTGCGGCCTTCAGGATCTGCTGTAGCTGCTCGACCATGATCGTGGCGCTGCCGACCGGACGGCGCAATACTGCCTCGTTGATTATCACGCTGAGTTGCGGAGCGGAGAACCGGGTGAGAAGTGCCTGCCGTTCGACGCGGAGCTGGACGGCGCGCTGTTGCTCGTCCGCAACTTTTGCGTCGACCGCACCACCGGGCATCCGGAAGACCTGCTCCGCGTAGGCGCGGGTCTGGAGTAGACCGGGAACCAGCTCCGCCTCGTACTGCCGAATGTTCGACGCCCCGGCTTCCAGTCCGATGTAGAGCTGGAACCAGCGCGGAAGGCCGGAGCCGATGTAGTCGTGCCACCAGTTCTTGTTCTCCCGGGTGGCCGCCGTCATCGCGAGAAGCAACTCACTGTCCTTGGCGGAAGCGCCGTAGAGGTCGAGCATCTGCTGCACGTCGGCCTGCCGGAAACGGACGTGCTCCGCACCGTTCTCGATCCGGTGCAGCGTCGCACGTGCCCGGTCCAGTCGCTCGGCGGCCTGTTCCATCGTCAGCCCTGCCGCCTTGCGAAGCGACTCGAACTTGCGCCCGACCTGTCGCCGCAACATGGTCGATCCGGTCACTGATTGTGACACCGCCGTCCTCCCAGCTCAGATGGCCTCAACACGCGCCCGTCCAATTCAGACGAGGTGATGGCTCAGAAGCGATAGACACATTACACAGGGTGCGCCTTGAGGGATAGGGGACTCATCGGAATTCGCTATTGCGATGTTGCAACTGGTGCTTTCCGGTGCTTGACTGCCTCTGCGGCCACCGAGAAGTTCCTGCTGCTCAGTGGCTATGTGTGCCCTGCTGTCGTACCGCTGATCGAAGGCTGCGGTGGTAGGTGCCGGGGTGGGTCCGCCGGTGCGCGGCGGGCCGGTGGGCCCGCCCTTCCACAGGTCAATCTCGGCGAGAGGCAGGTCCTGTCATGCGTGTCTTCCTCCGGCGTGTCCGCCGTCGCCAGCGGGCGGTCCACGGGCCAGCCGGCCAGCGCTCGGCCGCGTACCGCCCGCTGCTGCCCTGGCAGGTGCGCGAGCAGCGGTTCCGGCCCACCCTGGTTGGCCGGCGCGGGCTCGATCCGCAGGAGGTGGGGGAGTTTCTCGACCGGGTTGCCGGTGATTTGGCCGCCGTCTACGATGCGCTCTCGCAGAGCCGGCGGGAGGTCAGCCGGATCAAGCTCGCGCTGTGTCACCTGCGGTCCGAGCGGGCGCACACCCGCAACGAGCGGGAGTGGGACCGGTGAGCGAACGCTTCGTCATCCATCTGCCGGTGGTCGCCAACGACCTGGTCTCCGCCCAGCGGCTCGCCCGGGTGGTGGCGCACTGGACGCACGTTCTGCCGCAGAGCGAACCGGGCGGCACCACCGTGTCGGCCGAGGACGACCAGAACGTACGCCACTGGGTCTTCTGCGACCGGCTCCTGCCCGGCGGCCGGCGATGCCTGCTCCGGCCCGACCACGACGGCGAGTGTTCCCGCCGGCCGAGGCTGCGGTGAGCGCGGTCTCAGTCAGGCGGTCGGGGGAGTGGGCAGGGCGTCGACCACCAGTACGCCGGTGCCGGGCGGGACCTCGGCGAGAAGTTTGCGCTGGCCGCTGCGGGTCAGCCGGATGCAGCCGTTGGTGACGTCCTCGCCGAGGGTGTCGTCGTTGTGCCAGCTGTGCACGCCGATGTGCGCGCCGCGCAGCCCGGCCGGGACGGCGTCCGGGTCGTCGGGGACCGCGCCGAGGGCGTAGACGTCCACGCCGCCGTACACCGCCTCGGGCGGGGGCGTGCGGCCGAGGACGAAGGTGCGGCCGAGCGGGGTGGACTGGCCCGGCATGCCGAGGCTGACCGGCCACGACTTCATCGCCCGGCCGTCCCGGTACCAGGTGAGCCGGTGTTGCCGGCGCTCCACCACGATCTGGTCGCGCAGCGGCACGACGCTGCGGTCGTCGCCGGGCGGCAGCCAGGCGAGCCGCCGGTTGGCCGAGGGCAGCAGCACCGCCGTCCAGCCGGTCCGGCGCTCGACGATCGGCACGGTCAGCTTGACGCCGTTGATGGTGGGGGCGAGGAAGGCCAGCGGCCGGCCGCCGGGCGCGTCGTAGGCGGCGACGTTCCGGCTCGGCCGCAGCCCCTCGGTGAGCGGGGTGGCGTCCAGCGGGTGGGGGTCGGCCGGGAAGCCGGCGGGCGCCGGGTCGTAGTCGACGACCGGCAGGGTGGCGGGCGCGGGGGCCGCCGCCGGGACCGGCTCGTCGGTGGGGGCGGGGGTCCCGGTGGGCGCGGCGTCCCCGGTGGGGGCGGCGGCGGGCGGGGGCGCCGGGCGGGCCCGGTCGGGGGCCACGGCCCAGCCGGCGAGCAGCGCGGCGAGCAGCAGCGGTACGCCGAGCGCGGCGGCCAGCCAGCCGAGCGCCCACCGTGAGGGAAAACGGTCAAACAGCACATAAGCACTGTAGCGGTGCGGGTCGGGCGGGGCCCCCTCTTGGCCGGAACGCGTGTGGAGGGGGCCCGCCCGTCAGCTCAGCCCGGCCTCGCGCCGACGTGGATGGCGATCGCGTCGTGGGCCGCGACGTGTCCGGGGTATCAGAGCTGGATCGGCATCAGGATCGAGAACGCGTCGGCGTCGTCGGGGCGGCGCACGGCCAGCGGGGCGATCGGCCCGTCTAGCTCCAGCACGAGCTGTCCCCGGTCGCCCGCGTCCAGGGCGTCGAGCAGGTACCGTCCGTTGACCCCGACCCGCACCGCGCCCGGGTCGTCGCCGGCCAGCGCGTCGCCGTCGAGGACCCGCAGCGCGCCCCGGTCGTCCAGGCCCAGCACGGTCACCGGCACGGCCACCCCCTCGTGCTCCCGCACCAGGGCCGGCGCCGCGCCGTCCAGCGCCGCCCGCAGCGCCGGCACGTCCACCGGGATCCGGTACGTCGGAGCGCCCGTGACGTGCCCGCGCAGCAGCCGCCGGTAGTCCGGGAAGTCGTACGGCAGCGCGGCGCCGGTGACCTCCCGGCCGGCCACGTAGACCGTGACGGTGGACCCGTCGAGCCGCAGCTCCGCCTCGGCGGCGCTGCCGGCGTCGGCGTCCAGCAGCGCACGGACCCGGTCGACGAGGTCCACCGGGGCGAGCGCCCGCACCGGGGGGCCGTCGACCCGGCCGGGTGCCCGGGACACCGCCAGCCGGTGCCGGTCGGTGGCGACGAGGCGTACGCCGTCGTCCCCGGCCTCGAACAGGACCGCCGACAGCACCGGCAGGTCGGGGTCGGCGCCGACGGCGAAGCGGACGGCGTCGATCGTGGCGGCGAGGGCGGCGCGGGACAGGACGAGGTGGGTGGTCATCGGGTTCTCCTCGGGGTCGATCAGGGCGCGGACGCGGGAGAGCTCACGGCGGGCGTCGGCGAGGCCGTCCTCCAGCCGGCGCAGGTGCGCGTCGAGCAGCCGGCCCACCACGGCCGGCTCGGCGCGGTGCCGCACCGCGGCGGAGATCTCCGCCAGCGGCATCCCGACCCGGCGCAGCCCGGCCACCAGCCGGGCCGGGGCCACCTGGTCGTCGGTGTACCAGCGGTAACCGGTGACCGGGTCGACCAGGGTCGGCACCAGCACCCCCGAGCGGTCGTAGAACCGCAGGGCGCTGACCGTCAGCCCGCTGGCCCGGGCCAGCTCGCCGATGCTGCGCAGTTCGCTCTCCACGCCGAGGATCCTGTTCCCTCGACCAGGTCGAGGGTCAAGCCAGGCGTCGCCTCGGCCCTCCTGGGCCGGGCCGGGTGGGCTCGTCACGCCTCGATCGTGCGGAAGGTGAGGCCGGCGTTCCGCAGCCGATCTAGCAGGGCGTCGCCCATCGCGGTCACCGGGGTCACCTGGCCCGAGGCGGCCGGCAAACCCTCGTCCAGGGCCAGGCAGAGCGCGGACTCGCCGAGCATCTTCGCGGTCTCGTCGTACCCGGGGTCGCCGCCGGAGACCTCGGTGAGCACCCGCCGGCCGCTGCCCGAGCCGACGAACCGCACCCGGAACCAGGACTTCGCCCGCTGCTGCGGGCTCGGCCCCTGCCCGGAGGTGAGCCGGCCGAGCAGCCAGCGCCGGGTCGGTGGGAGCTTCACCAGCCCGACCAGGCCAGCCAGCCCGGCCGCGCCGAGCACGATCGTCGGCAGCCGCCGCACGGCGGCGAAGTGCCGGTAGCGGAAGTCCGGGCCGTACTCCGGGCGGGCCGCCGCCGACCGGCGGACCACCTGCGGGTCGATGGTCGGCAGCGGCACGGCCCAGGTGCCCAGCTCCTTCGACCGGCCCACCCGGCCGGGCACCGCCCGGACCCGGCGGCCCGGCGGCCGGGGCTCGACAGCCCGGCGCTCCCGGGCCGCCCGGCCCGCCTCGGCGGTACGCGAGAACGCGGTGAGCGCCGAGTGGTACGTCCCGGCGGAGAACCGCCCGCCGGCCCGGACGAACCCGTCCACGGTGATCGGCGCGTCCGCCGGAAGCTGCCTGACGGTGAACCAGACGCCCAGGTCGTGCGGGATGGAGTCGAAGCCGCAGGCGTGCACCAGCCGGGCCCCGGTGCGCACCGCCTCGGCATGGTGACGCACGTACATCGTGTCGACGAACTCCGGCTCGCCGGTGATGTCGAGGTAGTCGGTGCCGGCCGCGGCGCACGCGGCGACCAGCGGCTCGCCGTGGTGCACGTACGGCCCGACCGTGCTGGCCACCACCCGGGCGTCCCCGGCGACCCGGCGCAGCGACCCCGGGTCGGTGACGTCGGCGGTCAGCAGCGGCAGCCCGGCCAGCGCCGGGTCGATGCCGGCCAACCGGTCCCGGACGGCCGCCAGCTTCGCCGGGTTGCGGCCGGCGAGCGCCCAGCGCAGCCCGTCCGGCGCGTGCCGGGCGAGGTACTCGGCGGTGAGCCCCCCGGTGAACCCGGTGGCCCCGAACAGAACGACGTCGTACGGCCGGTCCTCACGCATCCTGCGAGTGTCCCACCCGGGCCGGAACCCCGCCCGGCCTCAGGGAACGGCTCGGGGAACGGCTCGGGCAGCGGGCCCGGGCAGCGGGCTCAGGGCGTGAAGACCGCGCGCAGGCAGCCGTCCGCGCGCTCGCGGAACAGGTCGTAGCCGTGCGCGCCCTGCTCCAGGGGAAGGCGGTGGGTGGCCAGGTGCCCCGTGCTGATCTCGCCCCGGGCCATCCGGTCCAGCAGCATCGGGATCCACCGCTGCCCGTGCTGCCGGGCGCTGCGCACGGTCAGCGCCTTGTGCATCACCGCGCCGAGCGGGAACGTGTCGACGAACCCGGTGAACGTGCCGAGCACGACGACCGTGCCGCCCTTGCGGCAGGCGTGCACCGCCTCGCGTACCGCGATCGGCCGGTCCGGGACCGCGCCGCCCCGCCCGGCGGCGGCGAACAGGTCGGCCAGCGACCGGGGTCCGGTGCCGTCCCAGGCCATCCCGACCGCCTCCACGCAGACGTCCGGGCCCCGCCCGCCGCTGCGCTCGCGCAGCTCGGCCGCGACGTCGGTGGCCTGGTAGTCGAGGGTCTCCGCGCCGACGTGCCGTTCGGCCGACCGCAGCCGGTCGGGGTACCGGTCGATCACCACCACCCGGGCCGCACCGCGCAGCAGGGCGGCCCGCGCGGTCATCTGGCCCACCGCCCCGGCTCCCCAGACCGCCACCACATCGCCGGGGCGCACCTCGCCCAGCTCGGCGCCGAGCCAACCGGTCGGCACCGCGTCGGACGCGAAGACCGCCCGGTCGTCGTCCACCGGGTCGGGCACGGCGAACGCCCCGACGTCGGCGTACGGCACCCGGACGTACTCGGCGTGACTGCCGGCGAAGCCACCGGCCGAGCGGGGCTGGCCGTAGCAGCCGCCGGTGGGCTGGCCCCACGCCTGCTCGGCCACGGCCGCCCCGGTGCTGCCGTTGTCGCAGCAGGCGTAGAGGCCCTGCCGGCAGTACCAGCAGCCTCCGCAGGCCACGGCGGCGCAGACCACCACCCGGTCGCCGACCCGGTGCCGGCGCACCCCGGGGCCCACCTCGACCACGTCGCCGAGGAACTCGTGCCCGAGCACGTCGCCTACGGCGAGGCTCGGCCCCCGGCCGCCGAGCAGCGGCAGGTCCGCCCCGCAGGTGGCGCTGCGCCGCACCCGGACGATCGCGTCGGCGGAGTTGCGCAGCTCCGGGTCGGGCACCTCGCGCACCCCGAGGCCGTCCGCGCCGAGCCAGCAGAGCGCCCTCATCCGGGCCCCACCGGCCCGTCCAGCGGGGAGCGGTCCGGGCGGAGCAGCTCACCGGTCTCTGCGAGCTGCTTGACCTGCCGCAGGGTCTCCCGGATCAGCAGCCCGGGGTCGTCCCCGACCAGGTGGGCGGCCGGCCCGGTGAGCGGCCCGCCGCCGGCCGACCGGGCGGCCAACTCGGTGCCCCGCCCGCCGGGCGCCGGGCGCAGCGCCACCTCCACCCCGTCGCCGAGGCGGCGCAGCGGCTCGGGTCGCCGCCCGCCCGGCAGCACCCGCTCCGGCGGCCGGTCGACGGTCACCACCTGCCAGCGGCCCGCTCGGCCGGTGACGTCCGCCGGGCGGCACCGGCCCGCCCGCCCGGGCCCGCGCAGCGCCCGCGCCGCCGTCACCGCGGCCACCGCGCCGGCCGCCACCACCCCGGCGGTACGGGCCACCGCCCGCGCCCCCCGCGTCCCGCGTCCCATCCGTCGCACCCGCCCCTCGTCGTCGGTGGCCCCGTCGGCCGGCGGGCACCCGGTCGGGCGCGACCGGTCGCCCGCGTGCCCCCAGGGTGCCCGCCGGCCGGGTGAAGCGGGTTCCCCCCGAAGGGGTGAACCGGCCGGGGCCGGGTAACCGCCCGCCGCACGACCTGGGGAAGTGGACGCGTCCGTGGGGGTGGGGCCGGATGCCGCAGGACGACTGGGAGGCCAGGACCGTGGCCGCAGCGGGCGCCGGGCCGGGGACGGACGCCGGGTACCCGGTCCCGGGGTCCGCCGCCGGGAGCCCTCCGGCGGGCGGGTCGGCGCCGCTGCTGGCGTCCCGGCTGGCCCCCGCCCCGCTGGCCGGGCCGGTGCTGGTCCGGCCCCGGCTGCTGCGCCGGCTGGACGAGGGGACGGCCGGACCGGTCACCCTGGTCTCCGGCCCGGCCGGCTGGGGCAAGACCACCCTGCTCGGCTCCTGGGCCCGTACGGTCGAGCCGACCCCGGCGTGGGTGTCGGTCGAGGCGGGCGACACGGGCGCGCGGCTCTGGTCGTACCTGGCGGCGGCGCTGCGCGGCGCGGCGGACCAGCGGCCCGACCCGGCGCAGCCGCCCCCGCCCGTACCGCCCCCGCCCGCCGCGCCGCCCCGCCCGGACCAGCTCGAACTGCTGGCCGCCGCGCTCGCCGCCCGGGAGCGCCCGGTGCTGCTCGTCCTGGACGACCTGCACCGGATCGCCGACCCGGCGGCGCTGGCCGGGCTGGAGTTCCTGCTCCGCCACGCCGGGCAGCGGCTGCGCCTGCTGGTCGGGGCGCGCACCGACCTACCGCCGGGCCTGCACCGCCTGCGCCTGGCCGGCGAGCTGACCACCGTCGGGCCCGACGAGCTGGCCTTCACCGACGACGAGGTGGCGGACCTGCTCACCGCGCACGGCGTGCGGCTTCCGGCGTCGGCGGTGCCCCGGCTGCGGGAGCGGACCGGCGGCTGGGCGGCCGGGCTGCGGCTCGCCGCGCTGGCCGTGCGGGACCGGCCGGACCCGGTGCGCTGGCTGGAGCAGTTCGGCGGGGACCAGCCGGACGTCGCCGGCTACCTGCGTGAGGAGGTGCTCGACCCGCTCGACGGGGCGGCCCGGGACTGCCTGCGCCGCGGCGCGGTGGCGGAGGCGTTCCGCGCCGACCTGGTCGACGCGCTGACCGGTCGCCCCGGCGCCGAGCCGGTGCTCGCCGCGCTGGCCGCGACCGGCGGGTTCGTGCGCAGCGACGACAACTGGCCGCCCTGGTACCGCTGCCACCCGCTGCTGGCCGACCTGCTCCGGGCCGAGCTGGCCGGGCTGCCCGCCGAGGAGCGGCGCGAGCTGCACCTGCGGGCGGCCGGCTGGTACGCCGGGCACGGGCGTCCCGCCGAGGCGCTGCGGCACGACCTCGCCGCCGGCCACTGGGACCGGGCCACCGATCTGCTGGTCACCCGCTGGCCGGAGCTGGTCCCGTACGACCGGGAGGGCGCGGGCGGGCCGTCGCCGGCCGCGCCGCCGGAGGAGTCGGTCCGGCGGGACCCGGAGCTGGGGCTCGCCGCCGCCGCCGAGCGGGCCCACGCCGGCGACCCGGCCGCCGCCGCCGCGCAGCTCCGGCGGGCCGCCGGGCACGCCCGGTCGCTGCCCGTGCCGCGCCGGGACCGGTTCCGCCGGCTGGCCACCGCGCTGGAGGTCACCCTGGCCCGGCTGGCCGGCGACCACGAGGAGGTACGCCGGGCGGCGCACCGGCTGCTCGCCACGCGTACCCCCGAGGGGTCGGCGGACGACCCGCGCACCGGCGCGGCCGACGACGCCGACGTGCGGGCGACGGCCGGCGCGGCCCTCGGCCTGGTCGCGCTCTCCGCCGGCGACCTGCGCGGCGCGGCGGCCGAGTTCGGGCCGGCGCTGGCGGCGGCCCGGGAGGGCGACCGGCCCCGCACGGAGCTGCTCTGCGCGAGCCGGTCGGCCCTGCTGCACGCGGCCCTCGGCGAGCTGCGGGCGGCCGAACGGAGCGCCCGGGAGGCGTTGGCCCTACCGGCCTGCCAGGGCTGGTCCTGCCGGGTCGACTGCGCGCACGGTCACCTGGCGCTGGCCCTGGTGGCGCTGCACCGGGACCTGCCCGACGAGGCGGCGGCGCACCTGGCGCTGGCCGCCCCGGCCACCGGCGGCGACGACCCCGGCGACGCCGGGGAACCGGTGGTCGCGGCGCTCGCCGCGCTGTGCCGGGCGGAGCTGCTGTGTGACCGGGGTGACCCGGCCGCCGGCCTGCGCCTGCTCGTGGCGGCGCGGGACCGCCTGCCCGCGGCGGGACAGGGATCGGCCGGCGCGCGGGAGATCGCCGGCTGGTTGCTGGCCGCCGAGGCGGGGCTGCGGGCCGGCCACGGTGACCTGGGAACCGCCCGGGGTCTGCTCGCCGACTCCCCGCCCGGCCCGGACGGGGCGGCGCCGGCGGTGGCGTTGGCCCGGGTCGAGCTGCGCGCCGGCGACCCGCGCGCCGCCGGGTACGCCCTGCCGGACTGGGACGACCCGGCCGCCGCGGCGTGGCCGCCGCCGGTGCGCCTCGACGCGGCGCTGCTCGACGCGGTGCTGGCCCGGCGGGCGGGCGACGCGCGGCGGGCGGGGCGGGTCCTGGAACGGGCCCTGGAGCTGGCCGGGCCGGACGGGTACCGGCGGGCCTTCACCCGCGCCGAGCCGGAGATGCGGGACCTGCTCGCCGCCCACCTGGACTCCGGCACGGCGCACTGGCCGACGGTGAGCGACCTGGTCCGGGTCGCGCGGGAGCCGGCCGGTCAGCCGGGCCCGGAGCCGGGCCGGGCGCTGGAGGAGCCGCTCACCGAGCGGGAGCTGACGATTTTGCGCTACCTACAGAGCATCCTGTCCAACGTGGAGATCGCCGGCGAGCTGTCGCTGTCGGTCAACACGGTCAAGACCCATGTGCGCAACATCTACCGCAAGCTGGACGCCACCCGCCGCCGGGACGCGGTCCGCCGGGCCCGGGAGCTGCACCTGATCTGAGCCGCCGGCGGGCCCCGCCCGGGGTCAGGTGGTGGCGGCCTGGTCGACGGCGGCGAGCAGCTCGGGCAGGGCGTGCCCGCCCTCGTACCGGACGTCGTTGAGGAACAGCGTCGGGCTGCCGTTCACCCCGCTGCGGATGCCCCCGACGAAGTCCCGACGGACCCGGTCGGCGTGCGCGTGCCGCTCCACCTCGCCGCCCACCTCGTCGGCGGGCAGCCCGAGCTGCTCCACGCCGAGCGCCAGGTGCACCGGGTCGAGCTGGTCCTGGTGCTCGTACAGCCAGTCGTGCATCTCCCAGAACCGGTCCCGCCGCCCGGCCGCCTCGGCGACCTCGGCGGCGCTCTCGGCGTACGGGTGGATGTTGGTGATCGGGAAGTGTCGGTAGACCAGCCGGACCACGTCGGCCCGCTGGCGCAGCAGCTCGGCGAGGTTCGGGTACGTCGCGCCGCAGTGCCCGCACTGGAAGTCGCCGTACTCGACGATGGTCACCGGGGCGTCCGCCGGCCCCCGGACATGGTCGGTCCCGGTCACCGGCACCCGCAGCCGGGCGGTCACCTGCAACGGCGTGGTCATGACTCCCACGCTCGCCCACGGCCGGGTGAGGCCGGCTCACCCGGCCGGGGTGGTTCCCGCCGGGTCAGCGCAGGACCGTGAGGTGGTTGTGCACCTCGTGGACGCCGGGCGCGGACCAGACCGTCCGCTCCACCGCCTCGCGTTCCGGCACCGAGTGCACCGTGCCCTCCAGCAGCACGGCGTCGCCGCGCACCCGCACGGTCACCTGCTCGCCGTCGACCGCCGCGGCGCGGGCCAGCGCGTCGACGATCCGGTCGGCGAGGTTGTCGGTGTCCGGCCGGATAGTCGGCCGCACGGTGACCCCGTTGCTCAGCCCGCGTACGCCGGTCAGCCGGCCGACGACGCGTTCCACGGCCCGGCGCTGGTACTCCCACTCCACCTCGCCGTGCAGGGTGACCCACCCGTCGGCGACGGTCACCTCCAGTTGCTCGACCGGCACGAAGGCGTCCCATTCCAGCGCCCGCCCCACGGCGGTGGCCAGCTCGGCGTCGGTGCGCTCGGCCGAGCCGGGCAGCCGCACGGTGAGGTCGTTGGCGACCGCCCGGACCCGGGCGACCCGGTGGGCGGCGCGTTCGGCCACCCACTTCTTCGCGTAGCTGTCCACCCAGCCGGTCAGGGTGACCACACCCGCGGTGACGGTCACGCCGATCTCGTGCGGCTGGACCCGCGGCTCCCAGGTCAGCTCGTCCAGCACGTCGGACTGGATGTCCTGGTCGGTACGGGTGGTCGTCGCGGTGGCCATCGCTGCATCCTCCCGGGGTGTCGACGGTCGGTCGGCGGCGGCGCGTACGCCCGCCAGGGCCGATCCTGCCGCCGCGGCGGGTGAACCGGACCCACCCCGGTCGGGTGAGGGGCTCCCGCGCCCGGCCGTCTCGGGCTGGTGGCGGCCCGGCGATTTGGTTGGGAGCGCTTCCAAGCTCGCCCGGGGGAGAGGTCACGGGCCGGCACCCACCCGGGGGCCGGCCCGGTTCCGGGTTCCGGGGTCCGTGCGGCTCGGCCCGGCGGCCCGGCGGCGCGGCGGTGTCCCGCCGCGCCGCCGGGCCTCGGGGGCCGGGCGGGTCAGCCGTCGAGGCCGACGGGGGAGTCGGGCCGGTCGACGTCGACGAACTCGATGTCGTCGGCGTCCCGGCCGCCGGCGGCCCGCGCGGCCGATCCGGCGGCCCAGCCGACCGCCGCGCCGACCAGCGCGGCGCCGATCAGCAGCGCCCACGGCAGGGCCGGGCGGCGGCCGGCGAGCGAGTCGAAGGCCAGCACCGCCCGGCGGCGGGCCTCCTCGGCGGCGGAGCCGACCAGGTCACCGGCGTCGTCGGCGAGGCCCGAACCGCTGCGGCGGGCCGACCGGGCGGTGTCCCGGACGCTGTCCCCGGCGGAGCTGACGGCGGAGACCAGGTGCTGCCACGCCTGGTCCGCGATCCGCTCGGGCTTGCTGCGGCGTTCCAGCAGCTCGGTTCCGAACATCGTGCTTACCTCCTCGGGGTGCCGAAGCTTGCGGCTACTTCGGACTCTCGGCTGGGGCAGGGCTCGGGCAGCCCCGCCCACCGGCGTGGTCCGGCGGTCCGCCCACCCGGGGGGCAGTGCCCCGCCGGGTCCGGCCGCAAACCCGGCGGCGATGGTCAGCGGACGGACACCACCGCCGCGCCGCGGGCGAAGTCGTCATCGTCGTCATCGTCGTCGTCGCCCGCGCCGCCGAAGCCGCAGGCCAGCATGAGAGCGAGCAACGCGCCGACGCCGGCGAGGCCGGCCAGTCTCCGGATCATGAGCGGTCCTTCCGTGGTACGGGTGACGGACGCCGCCGATCGTAGGCGGGGCGGGCAACGGCGGGGGGTCGCCGGGGTGACGTCTCTCACCCGCTCCTGTGGCGGGGCGCGCCCGGCGCACAATGTGCGCGCGAAGGCCGGGGGTCACCGTTACCCTGGGTCGGCGACATCGGCCCCAGGCCGATCGTTTGTAGAACAGGATCTGAAAAGTCCGGATAAGGGCGGGCTCGCTGCGCCCTTATCCATGAATTGCTCATCCCGAGGGGTGGCGACCGAGGCCGTCGGAGGAATACTCTCGGTCGCGGCCCGCGTACTGATGAGGCGCCCGTGAACGGGCGAGTGGAGGTGCTCGCGTGAGCCTGTCGATCGTGAAGTCGGTTCTGCCGGGTGGTGTCATCGAGATCGCCCCGCGCGGTGAGATCGACGTCGACACCGCGTACGAGGTGCGCGAAGCCATCGCAGAGGTGCTCGCCAAGGGGCGTCCCGCCCGCGTCGAGCTCAACATGCGTCTCGTCACCTTCATCGACTCCGTCGGCATCAGCGCGATGGTGGCCGGCTTCCAGACCGCTGAGGTCAGCGGCGTGAAGCTGGTCGTCACCGAGCCGAGCCGGTTCGTGCACCGCCAGCTCTGGGTGACCGGGCTGCTCGGTCTGTTCGGTGCACCGGAGCCCTACTACGCCGGCACCGCCACCCCCGAGGTGCTGCCGGGCGCCTGACGGCCGCCCACCCGGTCCTCGCCGACCCCTGCCGGGTTCGACGTGGGCCGGGCAGTGGTCCTTCCCTCCGGGAGCCGGGTGGGGGACGATCGGGGCGTGCTCCGGCGAGACAGCTTCCAGTACTCGGTCCAGGCCCGCTGCCCCCGGGCCGAGGCGGTGGCGCTGCTGGGCGACCCGGCCCGGCAGGGCGAGCTGCATCCGCTGATCACGCGGGTACGCCGGCTGCCGCCCCGGCCGGGCGCCCGGGCCAGTTACGCCATCACCGACCGGCTCGCCGCCGGGCCGCTGCGCTTCCCCGTGACGTACCAGGCGGACGTGCTGGTCGTCACCGACGACGAGGTCGTCACGGTGGCCCGGCAGCGGCCGGCGACCATCGTGCGCAACCGCACCCGGCTTCGCGACGAGCCGGGCGGGGTGGTCCGGATCGACGTGGAGATCACCCTCGCCGCCCCGGCGCTGCTGTTCCGGTACGCCTTCCAGCAGGCCCGATCGGCGCACCTCGGGCTGGCCCGGAGGCTGGGCGAGGTGCTGGACCGTGCCGGGGACGGCCCGGCTCAGCCGACCTGAGCGGCGCGGCCGGCGACGACCGGGTGCGCCCAGTGACGTGGCGTCCGGTGGCCCGCCGGGCGGCGGACCACCGGACGCGCGGTCAGTACACCGACAGGTGCACGTGGTTGGTGTGGTCGCTGGACGGGTCCCCGTTGCCCCCGCTGTACGCCTTCCAGCCGCTGCTGGGCAGCCAGATCTGCTTGAACCAGATCACGTACAGCACGGCGAGGTTGTCCGCGTTGCGAATGAAGTACGCCGCCAGGTTGTTGCCGTAGGTGCGGTCCCCGCCGGAGGCCACCCCGCCGAAGCCGCCCTTCTGGGCGGCGAAGTCGCAGGCCCGCCCCTTGGGATGCTCCCCGGAGCCGCTGGGCCGGTAGCAGGAGACGTACCGGGTGAAGCCGGCCGACTTGGCCTGCTGGAGCGCGTGCAGCGTTCGCGGGGTGATGCAGCCGTTGGCCGGGGTCGGGTCGTTCACGCTGCACGACTCCGACGGCCAGGACCCGTCGGGGTTGCGCTTCGCGGGGGTGGCGTTCGCGCTGGAGGTGCCCCGGTTGGCCCCGCCGCCGCTGGCGCTGGCGCTGGCCTTCTCGTTGGCCACGGTCAGGGCCTGCTCGGCCTGTGCCTTGCGCTTGGCCATCACCGTGACCTGTTTGCGCTGCTCGCGGATCTCCCCGTCGAGGGCCAGCCGGGTCCGGGTGGCCTGGTCCCGGCTCTCCAGCAGGTCGCGCAGCGCCCGGTCCTCGTTGGTGGCGACCGCGTCCAGCGCGGCCACCCGGTCCAGGAAGCCAGCCGGGCTGGTGCTGTTGAGCAGCGCGGACACCGGGCTGAGCCGGCCCGACTTGTACGCCACCCCGGCGATCTCGTCGACCTTGGCGCCGCGCACGATCAGCTCCGCCTCGACGGTCTTGAGCTGGCCGCCGAGCTGCTGCTGCCGCTTGACCGAGCGGGCCAGGGCGCTCTTGGCGTCCAGGTAGCCCTTGCTGGCCGCTTCGAGCTGGGCGCGCAGGGCCGGCGTGCCGCCCTCCTCGTCCTGGCCGGGCGCGGCGGCGCGCAGGCCGGTGGGCGGGGCCGCACCGGCCGGGGCCACCGGCCCGAGCCCGAGGCCGACGGCGAGCGTCAGCACCAGCATCGCCGCCATCCGGGCGGCGGTCCTTCGTTCAGGTGCCACTACTGGCATACGCAGTCCTTCCGTCAGCCGCCGACCGGGTTAGCTGACGGGTTCGGGACGGAAGATCCCTACCGCTCAGGCGGATGCACCCCACGAACATGGTTCCCCGGCTCGCCAGGAGGCGATTAGGCGGCGGCCACCGCAGGCGCCGGAGGGCGCCGCCCGGCGGAGACCGGATCAGAGCCTACCGGTGCGGATGGGGCTCGCGCTGCGTCCGTGACGGACGGTGCGCAGGCCAATGCTTCCAAAACCGGCATACAGGCACAATACACCACCTGATTGATGGGTGTGGGTATCACCAGCCGGTCGGCCCGCAGGGGCCCGCCGACGCCTCGGGCTCCACCTGCAACGTGGCGTGCTCGATGTGGAAGTCCTCGTGCAGGGCGGTGCGGGCCGCGGTCAGCACCGCGCCCACCTCGGCGTCCGGTGCCATGGTCAGGTGGGCCGAGGCGACCTCCATGCCGGAGGTCAGCGTCCAGACGTGCAGGTCGTGCACCTCGACCACGCCGGGCACCGCCGCCAGCCGGTCGTGTACCGCGGTCACCTGGAGGTGCTCCGGCGCGGCCTGCACCAGGATGCGCACCGCGGCCCGCCCGAGCCGCCAGGTGCGGGGCAGGATGAACACGCCGATCGCGACGGCCACCACCGGGTCCGCCCACCACCAGTCGGTGACGGTGATCAGCGCCGCGGCGCTGATCACGCCGACCGACCCGAGCAGGTCGCCCAGCACCTCCAGGTACGCCCCGCGCAGGTTGATGCTCTCCTTCGCCCCGCTGCGCAGCAGCGCGAACGCGACCACGTTGGCGAGCAGGCCCAGCGTCGCCACCACGAGCATCGGGCCCGTGGTCACCTCGGGCGGATTGCCGAACCGGCGGACCGCCTCGACGAGGACGTAGACCGCGACGCCGCTGAGCAGGACGGCGTTGCCGAGCGCGGCGAGCACCTCCAGCCGGTAGAGCCCGAAGGTGCGCTGGGGGGCGGCGGTGGCCCGCCGGGTGGCGGTGATCGCGGCCAGTGCCATGCCGATGCCGAGCACGTCGGTGAACATGTGCCCGGCGTCGGAGAGCAGCGCCAGCGAGCCGGTGCCGAACGCGGCCACCGCTTCGACGATCATCAGCGCGGTGAGCAGCGCGAAGGCCGCCCAGAGCCGCCCCGAGTGGCGGTCCGCGGCGTTCGCCACCGCGCCGTGATGGTCATGACCTGCGCCCACGCCCACACCCTCCGTCCCCGATCCCGACCCGGCCCAATGTATGCTCACATCGCTATGTATGCAAGTAAAGGTCGGACGTCCGACCGGTGACGGGACGGTCAGCCGGTCAGCCGGTCGGGTCGATCGTGGTCAGCCGCTGGGTGGCCCGGGACAGCGCCACGTACAGCGTCCGCACGCCGGAGCCCGGGTCGGCCCGGATCTCGGCCGGGGCGACCAGCGCGACCCCGTCGTACTCCATGCCCTTGGCCTGGAGGCTGGTCACCACCTGGAGGCGCGGCGCGGCCAGGCCGGCGAGCCAGCCGGCGACCTCGTCGCGGCGCGGCACCGGCGTGATCACCCCGACCGTCCCCGCCACCTCGCCGAGCAGCGCGGCGACCGCCGCGACGGTGGCCCGTTCCAGCTCGGCCGGCGGCACGGTCAGCGCGACCGGCTGCACGCCGGTGGACCGCACCGCCCTGGGCAGCGCGAGGTCCGGGTAGAGCCGGCGGATCTCCGCCGCCGCCACCGCGAAGATCTCCGCCGAGTTGCGGTAGTTGGTGGTCAGCTCGAACTGGTGCCGGCGCCGCCGGCCCAGCGCCTGGTCCCGGGCCCGGGTCAGCTCCTCCTCCTGGCCGGTCCACGCGGTCTGCGCCGGGTCGCCCACCACCGTCCAGGACGCCAGCCGGCCGCGCCGGCCGATCATCCGCCACTGCATCGGCGAGACGTCCTGCGCCTCGTCGACCACCACGTGCGCGTACTCGCGGTAGTCCTCGGGGCGCTGCCGGGCCGCCTCCCGGGCCGCCCGCTGCCGGTCGGCGTGCGTGCTCAGCTCGCGCACGCCCCCGGCGAGCTGGAACGGGTCCCGCTTCGGCTTCCTCGGCCGCACCGGCTTGCCCAGCAGCGCGTCCAGCTCGTCCAGCAGGGCGATGTCGGCGATCGTCAGCCCTTCGGCGTCCAGCGTCCGGTACGCCTCGGCCAGCAAACCGATCTCCGACCGGGACAGGATCCCCCCGGCATAGCGGTGCAGCCGGTCCGGGCGGGCCAGCCAGCCCAGCACGTGCCGGGGGTGCAGCCGGGGCCACCACGCCTTGAGGAACTCGCGGAACTCGGGCCGCTCGGCGATCTCGTCCTCGAACGCGCGCTGTTCCGGCAGCCGCCCGAGGTTCAGCCGCCGGGCCTGCGCCCACAGCGCGGCGAACACCCCGTCGAAGCCGGCCCGGCGCACCTCGTTGCGGCGGGCCCCCCGGGGCAGCGCCCGCTCCCGGATGCCGTCCAGCTCCCGGCGGTCCAGCCGGAGCAGTGCGCCCCGGTAGAGCAGGCGCAGCTCGCCCGGCCCGCCCGGGACCGCGTCCCGGGCCGCGCGCTCCAGCACCCGCCGCATCCGCAGCGACCCCTTCACCGCCGCCACGTCGGGCGGGTCGGTGCGGGTCGCGCTCATCCCCGGGAACAGCGAGCCGAGCGAGTGCAGCGTCGCGGTCTCCTCGCCCAGCGACGGCAGCACCGAGGCGATGTACTCCACGAACACCGCCGACGGGCCGACCACCAGGATGCCGCCGCCGGCGTACCGGCTGCGGTCGGAGTAGAGCAGGTACGCCGCCCGGTGCAGGGCGACCGCCGTCTTGCCCGTCCCCGGGCCGCCGGCGACGATCGTCACCCCGGAGCCGGGGGAGCGGATCGCCTCGTCCTGCTCCCGCTGGATGGTGGCGACGATGTCCCGCATGCCCCGGCCGGTGGCCCGGGACAGGGTGGCCAGCAGCGCCCCGTCGCCCACCACCGCCATCTCCGGCGGGGCCGCCGCCGGGTCCAGCAGGTCGTCCTCGATCCGGGTCACCCGCTCGCGCGAGGACCCGATGGTGCGCCGGCGCACCACGCCCAGCGGCTGCGCCGGGGTGGCCTGGTAGAACGCGGCGGCGGCCGGGGCCCGCCAGTCCACCACCATGGTCTCGGCGTCCTCGCCGCGCACCCCGAGCCGGCCGACGTGCAGCACCTGCCGGTCGAGCAGGTCCAGCCGGCCGAAGACCAGCCCCTCGTGCTCGGCGTCGAGCAGGTGCCGGCGCTGGGCGGCGTGGAAGACCATCGCGTCCCGCTCGACCAACGCGCCGAAGTTGCCCACCCGGGCCAGCCGGTAGCCGTCCTTCTCGGCCTGGGCGGCCGAGCGGCGCAGTTCGGCGAGGCGGGCGTACACCCGGTCGAGATGCCGCTGCTCGACGGCGATCTCCTGCTCCAGGGTGGTCCGGTCGGTCACGCACAGCTCCTCGCAGACGGCGGCGGACGGCCGCGCCGGGGCGCGGGCCGCGCGCCGGGCTAACCGGAGAGGGTACGGCCACCGGCCGACCGGGACGCGGGGCCATGCCGCCACCGCGATCCAGCCCACGTCCCGGACCGCCGGTCAGCCCCCGCGTCGAGGGGGCGACATCGGTGTGGCCGCGTTCGACGCCGCGCGCCCCGGTCAGGCCGGGGAGACGGCGTGCGGGGCGTCCGCCAGGACCCGGTGCAGCACGCCGGTCACGGCCGCGTTCACCTGGTCCGGCCGCTCCATCATCAGCATGTGCCCGGCACCCGGGCAGACGGTCAGCTCCGTCGCCGGCAGCGCCGCGGCGATCGACTCGGCGCACGGCGGCGGGGTGAGCCGGTCCCGGTCGCCGACCAGCGCCGCCGCCGGGAGGTGGGCCAGCGCGGCGAGAGTGTCCAGCCGGTGCTGCGTCCCGATCGAGGCCCGGAAGCCGCCGATCGAGCGCAGCGAGGCGCGGGCCACCGCCGAGGTGACCAGCCGGATGTCGGTGGGCTCGCAGCGGTCGCCGAAGAGCATCCAGCGGATGCTGGGCCGCAGGGCCCGCAGCAGCGCCCGGGGTGGGCGCCACGCGCCGCACCGGGCCAGCACCCCGGCCCCGGTGGTCTCGGCCAGCCGGATCAGCCGGGCGACGCGCGGGCCGAGGCCGTAGACGGTGTGGGTGTGCCCCTCGGCCGTGGTCGAGACGAAGACCAGCCCGGCCGTGCGGGCGGCGAAGTGCCCGGGGTGGTGGTGCGCGTACTCCATGATCGTCATGCCGCCCATCGAGTGCCCGACCAGCACCACCGGCCCGGTCGGGGCGACGGCGTCGAGCACGGCGACCAGGTCGTCGCCGAGCTGGGCCAGGGTGGCGGTGCGCAGCGCCATGCAGCTCGACCGGCCGTGCCCCCGGGCGTCGTAGGTCACCACCCGGATCCGGCCGCCGAACCGTTCGTGGATCCCGGCGAGCTGCCGGTGCCAACTCCGCCCGTCCAGCGTCCAGCCGTGCAGCAGGATCGCGGTGACCTCGGCGTCCGCCGGCCCGGACACCTCGACGTGCAGCCGCACGTCGTCGGCAAGCCGTACCTCGGTCTGCTCCGGCATCGCCGCCTCCCCGGGCCGTCGCGAGAACTTCACCACCGGGTGACCCGGTGGTGACACCGGCTACCCGCCATGACACCACGCCAACCCTCACCGGGGGAAGCAGGGATCCCGGCCTACGCCTGCGGTGGGCGGGAGGCCGGGCCAGCGGTGGGCGGGCGGGACGCCTGCGGCGGGGCGGGGAGGTGACGCCCTGACGCCCCTGGCGGGCGGCGGGTGGAGACGACGAACCGCCCGCCGGGGTGACCCGACGGGCGGTTCCTGGTGTCGCGGTGGGCGGGGTCAGCCGCCGAAGACGCCGGCCTCGGCGAGGCGCTTCTCGGTGGCATCCCAGCCGTGGTCCGGGTGGGTGGCCGCGAGGGTGTTCAGCTCGGCCCGGATCTTGGCGGCGTGGCCGGCGGCGGCCAGCACCCGGATCTCCTCGACGAACGCCTCGGAGTCGGTGCGCAGGTGCGCGGTCTTGCCGTTGGTCAGGTTGCGCACGTAGGCGTGCTTGCCGCCGTTGAGCGGGATGACGTACTTGAACTCGCCCAGCACGCTGAGGGCGCCACCCTGGCCTGCCTGGCCGGCCCGGACTGACGCGCGCGCGGTCTTAGAGGTGTTGCTCGCCACGGAGGTACTCCTTGAGACGTACGGGAGGACGGTAACGTCCGGGGGCTGTGACGGGTGACGCCCGAATGAGCATCGGCCCGCCGAAGTTGTGCGCGGCACAAGCCGCCGAGAGAACTGTACACGACCGCGATGCCTGGCTGGTCACCGTGCCTGTCCGAGGGCACAACCACGGACACCGGCCCGGCATTCCGCTGGCCCGACGCGCCCGCCCGCCGGTCTGCCCCGCCCGCCGGTCTGCCCGTCTCACCGGCCCGTCCCGGCCGCCGGCCCGTCCCGGACGGGTGGATCCGGGTGCCCGCTCCGGCGAATTCTCCGATTCTCTGGCGCACCATCCGTCACACCAGTCATCATGTGTTCCAACAACCACTCGGGTGGTCGAGGTCGTAGGGGAAGACGCACCTCGCTCTCCGGGAGGTCACCGTGCCAACGCGTGGCGTCGTATACGTCCACTCGACCCCGCTCGCCGTGTGCTCACACGTCGAGTGGGCGATCGCGCGCGTCCTCGCCGCGCCGGTCAACCTGCAGTGGACGGCTCAGCCCGTCGACCCCGGCGCCCGCCGCGCCGAGTGCGGGTGGACCGGTCGCCCGGGGACGGGCGCCGAACTGGCTGCTGCCCTCCGGCAGTGGCCCATGATCCGTTTCGAGGTGACCGAGGAACCGAGCGCGGGCGTCGACGGCGAGCGTTTCATGTACGTACCGGGCCGGGGACTGTTCCGGGCCACCGTCGGCGCGGCCGGCGACATCCAGCTCGGTGAGGACCGGCTGCGCGCCATCATGGCCGCCGCCCGGGCCCCGGAGGCCCTGGCGCACGCCCTCGACAAGGCGCTCGGCACCGCCTGGGACGCCGAGCTGGAGCCCTACCGGTATGCCGGCGACGGCGCGCCGGTGACCCTGCTCACCCGGGTCGGCTGAACCGCGCCCGCCGCGCGTCCCAGTAGAGGTTGCGGCACGCCGCGTTCGACGAGGTCAGGTTGCCCCGATAAGGGGGGAACTGGTGGGATGGTCCGCGTGTCGATTACCCCGCGAACTGCCGGCGTCGCGCTCGCCGCCCTGACCGCAGTGCTCGTCACCGGGTGCTCGGGGGAGCCGGACCGGCCCCGTCCCACGCCGTCGGCCAGCACGGCCGCCGCTGTCGGCCCGACCGCGTCCGGTGGCCCGACCGCCGCCGACCCGGCCGCCCGGGCCGCCGCCCTGGTCGGCGCCCTCGCCGACGAGGACCTGGTCGGCCAGGTGCTGATGCCGTACGCGTACGGCAGCTCGGCGGCGAATGTCTCGGCCGGCTCCGCCGCCGGCAACCGGGCCCTCGCCGGGGTGGCCACCCCGGCGGAGATGGTCGCGAAGTACCGGCTGGGCGGGGTGATCCTGGTCGGCTTCAGCGCCGACGACCCGACCTCCGGCAACCAGGCCACCACCAACGTCGACAATCCGAATCAGGTCCGCGAGCTGACCACCGGCCTGCGCGAGGCCGCCGGGAAGCTACCCGCCGGTGCCGCGCCCTTCCTGGTCGGCACCGACCAGGAGTACGGCGTGGTCACCCGGATCACCGACGGCGTCACGCTGCTGCCCAGCCCGATGGCCGCCGGTGCGGCCGGCGACCCGGCGCTGACCGAGGCGGCCTGGCGGGCCGCCGGCGCCGAGCTGGCCGCGATGGGGATCAACATGGACTTCGCCCCGGTCGCCGACGTGCTCGCCACCCGCAGCACGGTGATCGGCTCCCGGTCCTTCGGCGCCGACCCGAAGCGGGCCTCGGCGCAGGTCGCGGGCGCGGTCAGGGGGTTGCAGAGCGCCGGGGTGGCGGCCAGCGTGAAGCACTTCCCGGGTCACGGCCTGAGCGCCACCGACTCGCACAAGGACGTCCCGGTGATCACCCAGAGCCGCAAGGTGCTCGACGGCACCGCGTTCCCGCCGTTCAGCGCCGGGATCGACGCCGGCGCCCTCGCGGTGATGTCCGCCCACCTCGACGTCACCGCCATCGACCCGGGCACCCCGGCCACCTTCTCGCGCAAGGTCCTCACCGACGTGCTGCGCGGCCAGCTCGGGTTCAAGGGCGTGGTGGTCACCGACGGGATGAACATGCCGCCGGCCAAGCGCTGGGCGCCGGGGGAGGCGGCGGTGCGGGCGCTCAAGGCCGGCAACGACCTGATCCTGATGCCCCCGAACGTCACCCAGGCGTACGACGGGCTGCTCGCCGCGCTGCGCGACGGCTCGCTGCCCCGGGCCCGGCTGGTCGAGGCGGTGACCCGGGTGCTGACCATGAAGTTCACCCTGGCCGGAACGCCCGCCCCGGCGATGTCCACGCTGAACAGCCCCGAGCACCGTAGGGCCGCGGAAGCGCTCGCGGCCGGCGCGGTGACCGTGCTGCGCGGCTCCTGCGCGACCGGGGTGCGCGGCCCGGTCACCGTCACCTCCTCCGGCGGGCGGGAGAAGACCCGCGCCCTGCTGACCGAGGCGCTCACCACCGCCGGGGTGCGGGTGGTCCCGAGCGGCGGCACGCGGGTGCACCTCGTCGGGTACGGCGACGGCGCGGCCGACCTCAGCGGCGACGCCGCGGTGACCGTGGCGATGGACACCCCGTACCTGCTGGCGAAGGCGAAGTCGCCGACCCTGCTGGCCACGTACTCCTCCGGCCGGGCGTCGATGACCGCCCTGGCGAACGTGCTGGCCGGCAAGGCGCGCCCGACCGGCCGCTCCCCGGTCCCGGTCTCCGGCCTACCCCCCACCACCTGCGACACCTGACCCCCACCCCACCCACCCACCCCCACGCCGCCCGCGCAAATTCTGGGAATTTGTGGTCATGGGGCGCCGGAAGGCCACTCTTTCCGTGAATTTGCGCGGGGGCGGGGCGGGGCGGCTGCGCGGACGGGGCGGGGCCTGTCGGCGACGCAACGCGTCGCCGACAGGCCCCGATCGGTGCGTCAGCTCAGGGGGAGCTGGCTGGCCAGGGCCGAGCCGTTCGACTCGAACGCGGCCAGCAGGGCCTTGGAGCGGCCCGAGGCGACCGGGACCACGACGGTCACCGGGCGGCCGGCGGTCAGCTCGACCGTCTTGTCACCGAGGGCGTTGGTGCCGTCCCAGGCGTACAGGTACGCCGTGCCGGCCCGGTCGGCCCGCAGGGTGACCAGCACCCCGCCGGCCACCCGGCGCTGGTCGGTCAGCCGCAGTGCCTTCTCGGGCAGCTTGGCAACGGCGGCCGGGGCCACCCCGTCCACCGCCGACTGGGCGATGGTCTGCGGGCTGTGCACGCTGCGCGCGGAGGTGTCCGGGAACACCGGGGTGCTGGGCTGCTGCTGCGCCGGGGTGTAACCGGGCAGGGTGGCCAGGCCGTAGCGGTACGGGTCGGCCCGGACGCCGGTGAAGGTGGACCAGCCCAGCCGGGACTGGGAGCTGAGGTCCTGGGTGTCCGAGTCGTAGACCAGCACGTTGAAGCCCATCCGGGCCGGGTCCACCGCGTCGGGCAGCACCGCGAACGGGATGCTCGCCTCGATGGTGTAGCCGGTGTACGGGCTGGTGACCTTGCTGACCACCGTCATCCCCGGCGCGGTCGTGGCACCCGGGCCCTGCCGGTTGTCGGCGTCGCGCTGCCAGCACGGCGGGTTGCCGTTGGCCGGGTCGTCGGTGATCGGGAAGATGCCGGCCTTGAACACGGTGGAGGTGTCCGCCGAGTTCCCCTTCGGGTCGACGATGATCTCCACGCTGTCGGTGCGGCGCTGCCGCTTGCAGTCCTGCGGCACCACCTTCGTGCCGAGCACGTCGTCGGTGACCTGCACGTACACCTTCAGCGCGTCGGCGGTCCAGGCGATGCGGCCCTTCGCCGAGGCGTCCTGCGGGGTGGTGGCCTGACCCTCCCAGATCCGGGAGAGGTCCAGCTCCGCGCCGGGGTACTCGCCGGGGGAGGCCACGCCGTCGACGGCGTGGTCGTGACCGGCCTGCGGCACCTCGGTGGTCGGCACGATCTCCAGGGCGCCGGTCTCGACGGTGCTGCCGGCGGCGCTGGTGGTGGTGATGGTGATGCCGTAGTCGCCGCCCGTGCCGCCCTCATTGGCGGTCGGCAGGCTGGCGTCGGCGGTGACGGTGAAGGTGACCGCCCCGGTCGCGTCGGGGGCCAGGTCGGCGTAGCTCTTCGTCGTGGCGTCGGCGGTGAAGCCGGCGGGCAGGCCGAGGGTGACGGTGCCGCTCTGGGCGGCCTTGCCGTGGTTGCGCAGGTCGATCCGGACCGACCGGCTCTGGCCGGAGCCGACGGTGAGCACCGGCTTGATCAGGGTGTCGAGCTGCGGGTACCCGCCCTCGCCGGCCCACTGCCGGAACACCCCGACCTCCTCCAGCGGCTCCAGGGTGCCGCGCACGTCGGCGACGACCCGGACGGCCCGGTCGGTGCGGCCGACGCCCTGGCGGGTGGTCAGGGTCGCGCCGATGAGCTGCTGCTGGTTGGTGTCGCTGTTCGCCGGCACGGTGACCGTGAACTTCCTGGTCCGCTCCTTGCCGGCCGGTACGGCGCTGTTCAGCGTCCCGGCGCCCTTGGCGGTCCAGCCCTGCGGCAGCCGCAGGTCGATCCGCGGCGCGGCCAGTGCCCGGTCCCGGGGCGCTCGCACGTGCGCGGTGACCTCGACGGTCTCGCCGGGGGCGAGGTCGAACCGGTCGGTGGTGAGGTACAGCTCGGTGCCCTTGGGCAGGCCGCCGGCCGCGTTCGGCAGCACGGAGCCGCGCAGGATCGCCTCGGGGGAGGTGTCCGCCGGGTCGTACGGGACGCGGCTGTCGATCAGGGTGTAGAAGTCGCAGCGCATGTTCGCCGGGTCGGTGGGGGCGGCGGCGGTGCCGGCCCAGCCCTGGGTGACGTACTCCCGGCGGGCGTCGACCTCGATCTCGGCCCAGGTCTTGCCGGTGCTGCTCCGGGTGCCCTCCCAGACGCCGAAGACCTGGTCGGTCGGGACGGTGGGAACGAAGCTGGTGGCGCACTGCGGCCCGGCGGCCGAGGTGCCGGTGCCCCCGCTGCGCAGGAACTTCGCCGCCCGGAACGGCTTCAGCTTCTCCTTGCTGATCTGCTCCGGGAACGCGGCCGGGTCGGCGGCGGCCTGGAACGCCTCGGCGGCGAACCGGGCGGCCTGCTGGTGGTTGCCGTGGTTGCCCGGGGTCGGCGACGGGTTCATCGTCATGATGATCTCGGGCCGGGTCTGCCGGATCACCCGGACGATCTGCGCCAGGGTGTCGTCGTGCCCCCAGATCTGCTCGGACAGCGGAGCGGAGGCGGTGTACCAGAAGTCGACCCGGTCGAGGTTGTAGAGGTTCTCCACGCCGGCCTTGCCGATCGCGGTGCGCTCCTCGCGCTCCCGGATGATGCCGAGCGGCGGGCCCTCCTCGAGGCCGACGGCGTTGCCGCCGCCCTCGCCCCGGGTGATGGTGACGACGCCGGCCTTGGCGCGGTGGTTCTCCTTCCACTGGCCGAGGGTGGCGAGGCTGCCCGCCTCGTCGTCGGGGTGGGCGCTGACGAAGAGGACGTCCAGGTCGACGGTGTCGGCGGCGGGGCCGCCGGCGGGGGAGGCGAGAGCGGCGGCGGGCACCCCGGACAGGGCCAGGGCGAGCGCCGTGGGTAGCAGGAACGCCTTGATACGCATGCAGATCCTTCCGGAACCACGAGGTCCGGGCAGCGACCACCGTCGTCGGACGCGGTGCGTCGACGCGGGAGTCGTGATCGGACGGCGAGTGGGTGGGACGGGCCGGTGGGCGCCGATGGGCGCAGGGGTCACCGGGTACAGCAGCGGCACGGTGATCCGTACACACTGGAAGGCCTTCGCCCGGTGACGCTAAGGACCGGCGCGGCGGCCAGTCAAGCTTTGCAAGGTCTTTCTTTCTTTGCGAAAGAAATAAAGTGCGCCCGGACTGCCCCCGTCAGTGCCGGCGTGGCCGTATGCGCCCAACCCGACTGCGGTGCCAAAGGGGGACGTTTCCCCTGATGGCGGAGGGGTTCGTCGAAACCCGAGACGGTTTCGTTACTTGACTCCATAGTTCGTTCGCCGTAGGAAGGAAGTGTGACTGACGTGGTGACGCCACCAACGAGCCCGGTGAGCCGGGAGCGGTCGAAGGAGATCAAGCGGTTATCCGTGATCTCCACCGCCCGCCAGGTTCGGCTGCTCTCCCGCGCCGAGCTGACCGAGCTCACCGGCCTGAGCCCCGCCACGCTCACCCCGCTCGTGCGCGAGCTGATCGCCGAGGGATACCTCATCGAGCGGGGGCCCGGAACATCCCGTTCCGGCCGCCCCCGGGCGATGCTGGAGTTCAACCCGCGCGCCGAGCTGGTCGCCGCCGTCTCGCTGGAGCCGTCCCGGATCAGCTGCGAGATCGCCGACAGCGACGGCACGGTGGTCGCCCACCGGGCCGTCCGGCTCACCGGCGACATCATCGACACCATCTGCCGCTCGGTGCCCGAGCTGGCCGGCGACGGCCTGCCGGCGCTGCGCGGGGTGGCCATCGCCGCGCCCGGCGTCTCCTCCGGCGGGGCGGTCCGGCTGGCCCCCTCGGTCGGCCTCGTCGAGGGCCGGCCGATAGGGGAGTCGGTACAGCGGCACCTCGGGGTGCCGGTGGTGGTGGACAACGACGTCAACCTGATGGCGGCCGGCGAGCACGCGGTCGGCGCCGGCAGCGACGTCGCCGACCTGCTGCTGCTGCACGTCGCCGACGGCATCGGCGCCGGTCTGGTGCTCGACGGCCAGGTCCGCCGGGGCGCGGGCGGGGCCGCCGGCGAGGTCGGTTTCCTGCCGCTGGACCCGGCTGACCGGGGCCACGACGGGATCGGCCCGTTCGAGGCCCGCTGGTCGGAGAACGCTATCGCCGAGCGGATGGTGGCCCTGGCCCCCGGGCGCCGGCCGGACGCGCCGGTGGCCGCCCTGGCCGAGCTGGCCCGCGCCGACGAGCGGGCCGCCACGTACCTGGACGAGGTGTTGACCGCCTGGTCCCGGCTGATCGTCTCCTGCGTCTGCGTCGTCGACCCCGGCCGGGTGCTGCTCAGCGGGGCCGCCGCCCAGCTCGACGACCCGGCCGTCGCCCGGCTCCAGTTACTGGTCGCCGCCGCCGCGCCGAGCGCCACCGAGGTCCGCCGCGCGGTGCTCGGCGACCGGGCCGTGCTACACGGCGCGGTCAGCTACGCGCTTTCCGCCGCCGCGGCCGGCCTGCCGAACCTGCTACCCAGCCCCTGACCCACGAGTTTCCCCTTATCCCCTCGGAGGTACCCCATGAGACGTCGTCTTCTCCTCGCCGGTGCGCTCGCCACCGTCCTCGCCGCCGGCACCGCCTGCGGCAGCGGCGGCGGTGACGACGACAAGACCGGCAGCGCGAGCGCCGAGAAGCTCACCATCTACACGGCCCGCGACAAGAAGGTCTCGACCTTCGTGGTGGACCAGTTCACCGCGAAGTACCCCGAGTACAAGGGCAAGGTCGAGATCCTCAACCTGGGCGCGCAGGAGATCCTGGAGCGGGTCCGGGCGGAGAAGGCCAACCCGCAGGCCGACGTCTGGTGGGGCGGCACCCAGCAGGGGCTCTCCGCCGGCGCGTCCGAGGATCTGCTGACCGGCTGGCAGCCGGCGTTCGCCGGCAAGATGGATGCCAAGTACAAGGACGCCCAGGGCCGCTGGTTCGGGGAGATCCTGCTGCCCGAGGTCATCATGTACAACAACAAGGCGCTCACCCCGGAGCAGGCCCCGAAGGACTGGGACGACCTGCTGAAGCCGGAGTGGAAGGACAAGATCGTCATTCGGGACGTGGCCGCATCCGGCACCATGCGGTCGATCTACGCCGCGATGATCACGCGGCAGTCCCCGGACGGCAGCAACCCGCAGCCCGGCTACGACTGGCTGAAGAAGCTCGACGCCAACACCGGCTCGTACGCGGCCAACCCGGCCGACCTGTACCTGAAGCTCTCCCGCCAGCAGGGCGTGCTCAGCGCCTGGAACCTCCAGGACGTGCTGCTCCAAGCCAACCAGTCGAACATGCCGTTCGGCTACGTGATGCCGGCCTCCGGCGCCCCGGTGCTGGTCGACGGCATCGCCGCGGTCAAGGGCGGCAACTCCACCGGCGCGCAGAAGTTCATGGAGTTCCTCTTCGACGACAAGCTGCGCGCCGACCTGGCCAAGGACTACTTCCAGATCCCGGCCGTGGACATCGCCGAGAAGCCGGAGTGGCTGGCCCAGCTCAACCTCAAGCCGCTGGACGTCAACTGGGACGTGATCGGCAAGAACGAGACCGAGTGGATCAACCACTGGAACAGCCAGATCAAGAACAAGGGCTGACCGGCGGGCGCCGGGGGCGGACGGGAACCGTCCGCCCCCGGCGCCGCCCGCTCGCGGGGCGCCCGAAGACGGTGTGCGGCGGGGAGCCCTTCCCCGCCGGAGGCGTCGGGTGGCCGTCCTTCGGTCTCCGCCCACCCGTCCCACGACCGACCCCGGTCCGGTACCGCAGTAAGGAGAGGACATCATGATCGATGTCACGCTGGAGTCGGTGAGCAAGCGCTTCGCGCGCGGCGGCGACACCGCAGCCGTGGACGACGTCGACATCACCATCGCCGCCGGGGAGTTCTTCACCCTGCTCGGCCCGAGCGGCTGCGGCAAGACCACCACTCTGCGCATGGTGGCCGGGTTCTACTTCCCGACCTCGGGCCGGATCCGGTTCGGCGCGGAGGACGTCACCCGGCGCCCGCCGAACAAGCGCGACACCGGCATGGTGTTCCAGAACTACGCGCTCTTCCCGCACATGAGCGTCGCGCAGAACGTCGCGTACGGGCTGAAGATCCGCAAGGTCAACCGGGCCGAGTCGAGGCGGCGGGTCGAGGAGGCGCTCGGCCAGGTGCACCTCGGCGGGTACGGCGACCGGCGCATCGACGAGCTGTCCGGCGGCCAGCAGCAGCGGGTGGCGCTGGCCCGCGCCCTGGTCATCCGGCCGAAGACCCTGCTGCTGGACGAGCCGCTGTCCAACCTCGACGCCAAGCTGCGCGAGGAGACCCGGACGGAGATCCGCCGGATCCAGAAGGAGGCCGGCACCACCGGCATCTACGTCACCCACGACCAGGCCGAGGCGATGGCCATGTCGGACCGGATCGCGGTCATGCAGTCCGGCCGGGTGCAGCAGATCGGCGCCCCGCAGGAGATCTACCACCGCCCGGCCACCAGCTTCGTGGCCCGGTTCATCGGCCGCAGCAACGTGCTCACCCTGCCGGTGCTCGCCGCCACGACGCAGACCGTCACGGTGGGGCTGCCCGGCGGCGGGGAGATCGTCGTCCCCGCGCCGGCCGACCACGGCCTGAGCCAGGGGGAGACCGCCCTGGTGTCCGTCCGTCCCGAGCACATCGGCCTCACCGCCACCACCGAGCCCGGCGCGCTGCCCGGCCGGGTCACCGAGCTGGAGTTCACCGGCATGGCCACCAACCTGGTGGTGGACACCGCGGGCGAGCAGGTGCAGGTGGCCGCCGTGGACGTGCCGGCCGGGATCACCGTCGGCGACCAGGTCGGGCTGCGGCTCAACCGCGAGCGGATGTGGGTGGTGCGCCCGTGACCACCATCCCCGCGACCCCCAGCCCGGCGACCGTCGCGCCGGTGACCAAGGACCCGACGCCGCCGCCGGGACCGCGCCGGCGGCTCGCCGCCCGGTTCGCCGGCGGCACCGGCTCTCGCTGGTTCCCGTACGTGCTGGTCTTCCCGCTCGCCCTGGTCCTGTTCGGGTACGTGGTGCAGCCGATGTTCGCCACCTTCGCCGAGAGCGTCGGCGTGGACGGGGTGGAGAACTACGGCAGCTTCCTCACCGGCGACGGGGTGGCCCGGTCGTCCCTGGTCACCTCGCTGATCATCTCCGCGGCCAGCGTGCTGCTCTGCGGGATCGTCGGCGTGGCGATGGCGTTCCTGCTCAAGCGCTTCTCGTTTCCCGGCCGCAAGCTGATCGAGGCGATCATCCTGGTGCCGGCGGCCCTGCCGCCGCTGATCGGGGCGATCTCGTTCCAGCTCCTCTACAGCGAGACCGGCATCCTGCCGCGCGGCCTCCAGCAGCTCCTCGGCGCGGAGAACCCGGTGCTGCCGTTCAGCGGCATCGCCGGCGTGCTGGTGGTGCACACGTTCACCATGTACCCGTACTTCTACCTGTCCGCCTCGGCCGCGCTCGGCGGGATGGACCCCTCGGTGGAGGAGGCGGCGTACAACCTGGGGGCCGGCCGGGTCCGGGTCTGGCGCACGGTGCTGCTGCCGATGCTCACCCCGGCGCTGGTCTCCGCGTCGCTGCTGGTGTTCATGACCTCGCTGGCGTCGTACACCGCCCCGCTGCTGTTCGGGGTGGACCAGACGATGACCATGCAGATCTACATCAACCGCACCAACGGCGACCTGCCGATGGCCTCCACGTACGCCTCCGTGCTCGGCGTCGTCTCGGTGCTGTTCCTGCTCGGCATGCGCTGGTACGAGGGGCGGCGCAGCTACCGCTCCCAGTCCAAGGGCGTGGCCGCGCACCGGCGTGAGATCACCAACCCGCTCGGCAAGTGGCTCGCCCTGGCCGCGTCGCTGCTGGCCACGGCCGTGCTGCTGGCCCCGGTGGCGACCATCGCCCTGGTGGCGTTCTCCGAGGACGGCTCGTGGACCACCGAGGTGATCCCGGCCCAGTACACCATGCAGAACTTCGTCACGATCTTCTCCGAGCCCAGGGCGTTCCAGCCGATCCTGAACTCGCTCCAGATGAGCCTGATCGCGACCGTCGCCTGTGTCGTGGTCGGCGTGCTCATCGCGTACGCGGTGCGCCGGCTGAACTTCCGCGGCCGGGGGCTGCTGGACGTGGCGGTCATGCTGGCCTGGGCGCTGCCCGGCACGGTGGTGGCGATCAACCTGATCTCGGCGTTCAGCACCGGCAACGCGTTCAGCTTCGGCCAGGTGCTGATCGGCACCTTCTGGATCATGCCGCTGGCCTACTTCGTGCGGTTCCTGCCGCTGGTGTTCCGGTCCAGCTCGGCCACCCTGGCGCAGATCGACCCGTCGCTGGAGGAGGCCGCCCGGAACCTCGGGGCGTCCTGGTGGCGGGCGTTCGGCACGGTCACCCTGCGGCTGATGCTCCCGGGTGTGCTGGCCGGCGCGCTGCTCGCCTTCGTGCACGGGGTCGGCGAGTTCGTCGCCTCGGTGCTCATCTACACCTCGCAGACCGCGCCGATCTCGGTGGAGATCAACAACCGGATGTACTCGTTCGAGGTCGGCACCGCCGCCGCGTACGGCATGCTCCAGGTGGTCCTGATCTTCGTGGTGATGGTGGTCTCCGGCCGGCTGGAGGGCGGCCGGCGGTCGAGCCGGGAGGCGGCGCGGTGGACGGCGTGACGGGCGTGACCCCCGACGGCGACCACGTGGCCGCCTGGCTCGCCCACGGCGGGCTGGTCCCGGTCGCCCGGGTCCCCGGCGGGGAGCTGGCGGCGGTCGCCGGGGCGGCGGACTTCGCGGTGCTGCCGGTCGGCGCGGTCGAGTGGCACGGCCCGCACCTGCCGCTGGGCACCGACCTGATCCTCGCCGAGGGCTTCGCCGCCGAGAGCGCGACCAGCTCCGCCGCGACCCACTCCGCCGCGACCGGGCCCGCCCGGCCCGGCGGGGGCGCGGCGGGCTCCGGCGCGGCCTGGCCGGTCGGGGGCGGCCCCGCCCCGACGGCCGGAGTCGACGCGGCCTCGTCCGGCGGCGGGACCCCGGACGAGGCCGCGACCCCGGCGGGCCCGCGCGGGGTGCTCTTCCCCGCCGTGCCGTACGCCGCCTGCCCCGGCCAGACCCGGCCGTGGCCCGGCACCGTGGCGATCCGGCCCGAGATCGCGGTCGGCTACCTGGCCGACGTGATCGAGGGCATCGTCGCGGCCGGCTTCCCCCGGCTGCTCATCGTCAACGGGCACGACGCCAACATGTCCACCGTCCGGGCCGCGATGGAGTGGGTCTCCGGGCGGCGCACCGCCAGCCTGCTGCTGGTCAACTGGTTCCAGCTCGTCACCCCCGCCGAGACCACCGAGCTGTACGGCCCGCTGACCTCGCGCGGGCACGGCGGGGCGTACGAGACCTCCGGGGTGCTCGGCTTCGACCCGGGCGCGGTCCGGCTCGACGCGGTCGACGACCTGCCGCCGAGGCCGAAGCTGCCGGTGACCCACCCGTACGTGCTGGTGGAGTCCCGGCCCGACCCGTGGCAGGGCTGGTCCGGGCACATCTCGCTGGCCGGCGAGCCCGCCGGCCGGCGGGTGCGGGAGCTGGCCGGGACGCGGCTGCGCGAGGTGGTGGCCGCCTGGGTGGCCGCCCCGCCGCCCGCCCCGCCCACCGCCGACCCGTTGCCATCCGAGGGAGGATCATGATCGTCGACCGGGGACTCGACATCGTCGACTTCCACCTGCACTTCCGCATCGGCACCGACCCGACGATCCAGGCGTGCGAGCACGCCGCCGGGATGCACCCCGGCGGGGAGCACGAGCGGGCCGTCCGGGCCGCCGGCTCCGCCCCGTACGCCCGGCAGTGGCGGCAGGCGTGGGCCTTCCCCGACCCGGAGCCGCCGGCCGAGCGCTGGCAGGACGAGGCGGACCGGTGGGCCGACGAGCTGCGCCGGGTGAACGTCCGCCGGGCGGTCTTCGTCACCGGCGGCGGCAACGACACCGTCGCCGACGTCGTGGACCGGCACCCGGACCTGCTGCTCGGCTTCGCCCACCACGACCCGTACGGCCCCGACGCGGCCGGCGAGCTGGACCGGGCGGTCACCGAACGCGGCCTGCGCGGGCTGAAGCTGTTCGCCCCGCTGCTGCGCGGCCCCCTCGACCACGCCGACCTGGACCCGCTCTGGGCCACCGCCCAGCGGCTCGGCGTGCCGGTGCTGATCCACATCGGGCACTACGGCAGCGCCGGCGGCCTGTCCCACGGCCGGTACGGCGGCCCGGACGAGCTGGCCCGGATGGCCCGCCGCTTCCCCGAGCTGGCCGTGGTGGTGCCGCACTTCGGCGTCCAGCACGTGCAGGACCTCCTCTTCGCCGCCTGGGGCTGCCCGAACGTCCACGTCGACACGTCCGGGTCGAACCAGTGGGTGCGGTGGATGCCGTACAAGCTCACGCTGGAGGAGCTGTTCCGGCGCTGCTACGAGACCATCGGCCCGCACCGGATCGTGTACGGCAGCGACTCGTCGTGGTTCCCGCGCGGGTACGTCACCCGCTACCTCGACGACCAGCTCCGGATCTGCCGGGAACTGGGCCTACCCGACGACCACCTGGGCGCGATCTTCGCCGGGAACGCCGAGCGCCTGCTCGGCCTGCACGAGTAGACCGGCTGACGTCCGGGCGCGGCGAGCAGCGTCGCGCCCGGCCTGGAAGGAAGCAGAGACTCCTGATGAGCACACCCGCGCTGACCACCTACCAGCGGCACCACCTGCGGCCGACATACGACCACCACGTCGGGTACCTCTTCCCGGCCATGGTGCGGGCCAGCCAGGCGCACGTGGTCATGCTGACCGAGCAGGGGCTGATCCCCGCCGAGCGGGGTGCCCGGCTGCTGCGCGGGCTGGCGGAGCTGCGCGCCGACACCGGCCCCGCGCCCGCCTTCGACGGCAGCTTCGAGGACACCTACTACCTGATGGAGAAGCGGCTCGCGGCGGCGTGCGGCCTCCCCACCTCCGAGCTGGACGTGCAGATGGCGCGCAGCCGCAACGACCTCGACGCCGGGGTGTTCCGGATGCTGCTGCGCGACCAACTCCTCGGGGTGCTCGACCGGGTGCTCGCGGCCGGGGCCACCGCCCTGGGCTCCGCCGACCGGTACGCCGACGTGGTCATCACCGGCTACACCCACCGCCGTCCGGCCCAGCCGACCACCATCGGCCACGCCCTAGCCGGGTACGCCGAGGCCCTGGCCGGCGAGGCCGTCGCGTACGCCGACCTGATCGACCAGCTCAACACCTCGCCGCTGGGCTCGTGCGCGTTCGCCGGCACCGACCTGGACATCGCCCCGGCCCGGGTGGCCGAGCTGCTCGGCTTCGACGGCCTGGTCACCAACTCGTACGAGGCGGTGGCCGGCGCCGACCACCTGGTCCGGGTCGGCACCCTCAACGCGCAGGCCCTGGCCACCGGGGCCCGGCTGGCCCGCACCCTGATGGACTGGCTGACCTGGCGCTGGGTGACCACCCCCGGCGACTTCACCCAGGGCAGCAGCATCATGCCGCAGAAGCGCAACCCGGTGGTGCTGGAGCACCTGGTCTCGATGGCCGGGGCCACCGCCGCCGACGCCGCGAGCGTGCTCAACAACGTGGGCGCGGCCTGGTGGGAGGACTCCAACAACGCCACCACCGACGTGCAGGTGCGGCTCTGGGAGAGCAACGACCGCACCGACCGGTTCTTCGCCCTGCTCGGCGGCTTCCTCGCCGAGATCGAGCCGCTGGAGCCGCCGTCCCGGGAGGAGATCGTCGCCTCCGGGGCCACCACCACCGCCGCCGCGGACGCGCTGACCCGGCACGGGGTGCCGTTCCGGGCCGCCCACTCGGTGGTCGGCCGGCTGGTCCGGGGCGGGGCGCCGGACGGCTGGACCCCCGAGGGCGTCCGGGCGGCGGCCGAGGGCATCACCGACCGGCTCGACGACGACGCGATCGGCGACCTGATCGCCGCCGCCGTCCGCCCCGAGCTGGTGCTCGACCGGGCCCAGGTCGACGGGCCCGGCGCGTACGCCGTCCGGGCCCAGGTGGCCGCGCTGCGCGGCACCTTCGACACCGTCGCCGGCCGGCTGGCCGGCGTGCGGGACCGGCTGGCCGGGGCCGACGAGGCGCTGGACGCCGTGGCCGCCGAGCGAGCGGGCCGATGAGCGGGGGCCTTCGCGGGGCACGTCGAAGGGGCGGCCCGGTGAGCGCGGGGAGTGCGCGGCGCGGCCTGGGCCGGTGGCCGGGCGCGGCGCAGGCGGGCCCCGCGGTCGCGGACGGAAGGACCGCACGGTGAGCGTGCGGGTGGCCGGTCGGGCTGCTCAGCCCGCGCCGGCGGCCGGTGACACGCCCGTGCTGCTCGGCATCGACTTCGGCGGCACCAAGATGGCCGTCGGGGTGGCTGACGGCGAGGGCCGGCTGCTGGCCAGCGAGCGCGTGCCGACGCACGCCGAACGGGGTGCCCCGCAGGCCCTGGACCGGGCGCTGGACCTGGCCGCGAAGCTGGTGGGGGAGGTCGGCGGTCCGCTCGCGGCGGCCGGGATCGCCTCGCCCGGGGTGGTCCGGCCCGACGGCATCGACCTGGCCCCGAACGTGCCCGGCTGGGACCGGCTCCGGCTGGCCGACGCGGTCCGCGACCGGTTCGGCGTGCCGGCGGTGGCGGTCGACAACGACCTGAACGCCGCCGCCCTGGCCGAGCTGCGTTTCGGCGCGCTCCGCGACGCCGACCCCGGCCTGGTGGTCGGCCTCGGCACCGGGGTCGCGGCGGCGCTCACCGTGCGTGGGTCGGTGCTGGCCGGGCACCACGGCGCGGCCGGCGAGATCGGGTACGCCGTGGCCGGCGGCCCGTGGCCCGGCACCATGCTGGAGCTGGACTTCTCCGGCCGGGCGCTGGACCGGCTCGCCGACGACCTCGGCGTGCCGGGGGCGGCGGCCGGGCTGGCCGCCGCCGCCGAGCGGCCCGGCCCGACCCGGGACGCGCTGACCGGCCGGGTCGACGAGCTGGCCCGCCACCTGGTCACCTGCTGCCTGCTGCTTGACCCGCAGCGGGTGGTGCTGGTCGGCGGGGTGGCCGGCAGCGAGCTGATCCGCGGCCTGCTGGTCGAGCGGCTGGCCGCCGTGCTGCCGTACCGGCCGGACGTGGTGCTCTCCGGCTTCGCCGACGACGCCGCGCTGCTCGGCGCGGTCGTCCTGGCCCGGGAGGCGGTTCCGGCCCCCCGCTGACGGGGTGATCTCCGGGTGCGGTTGTCGTCGCCAGGGACGGAACCGCACCCGGAGCCCGCGACCTGGCCCGGCGGCCGGGCGGGCCCGGCCCGGTCAGCGGCTGGCGCGGAGGGTGCCCGTCGCGAGCTGGTACGCCGGGAACATCGCCTCGAACTCGCCGGTGTCCATTCCGCCGAAGGTCAGCAGCACCGCCCCGCCGCCGGAGGTGGGCGCCACGAGCGCCCGCTGCCGGTTCGGGCCGCCGCTCAGCCTGGTGCGCTGGAGGTAGGTGGCCTCCACCAGGTCCAGCGGGCCGCGCCGCACCCGCCGGTACTCGATCTCGCTGACCCGGCCGTACTCGGCGAGGAACTCCTCCAGCGCGGCGCGCACGTCGCCGGTGGCCTCGTCGACCGCCCAGACCCGCAGGAAGCCCACGCTGCCGGCCGGCTTCGCGTCGACCTCGCAGCGCAGCCGGGAACCGCCCAACGTCATCCCGGACGCGTCGTCCACCGGCTCGGCGATCCAGCGGGCCGGCAGGGAGAACGTGATCGGCAGTTCGCAGGGGGTGCCCCTCGCGCCGACGGTGACGCCCGCCTCGGCCGGGGCGACCTCGTCGTACCACGGCGGGCCGGTCACGAAGGGCGACGGTGCGGGGCCGGCCTCGGCCCGGGCCGAGGCCGGCCGCGGCGAGCCCCCGGCGCAGCCCGCCGCCGTCGCGATGGTGAGCACGGCCAGCACGGCCGCCCCGATACGTCGAAACACCGTTCCACTTCCCCCGTGGTCGTCCGCGCCGCCCGGTCCACCCCGGACGGCCGATGGATGTTAGCCGGTCGGGGGCGGTGCCGGCCGGCGTGCCCAGTGCAGGAACCGCCGGAACATCTCGGCCCCGAGCGGCGGACCGCCCGGCTGCAACGCCCGCAGGTCGGCGTCGGCCTCGAACATCTGCCGGGCCTTCGCCCCCTCGGCCTGGCGGACCTTCGTCACCCGTCTGCGTACCCCCGCCGGGCAGGACACCTGATCCGGTGGTGGCTCGGCCATGCCGCGTGCCGGGTCCTTCCGGACCTGTCCGGCGACGGACCTGACCGGGCGTCGCAGGTGTGCCGCCGCCGTACGTGGGTACCCGACGGGCCATCCCGAGGGAGGCGGCAGTGACGAACGAGGCCCCGGACTACTTCCAGCCGGAACACGGCACGGTGCTCACCCACCTGTTGATCGTGCGGGACGTGGAGCGCTCCCGTGAGTTCTACCGGACGGTGCTCGGCGCGACGGTGGTACGCGAGCGCCAGCCCGCCATCCTGCGGCTGCACAACAGCTACCTCGTGATCAACGACGAGGGCGGCCCGACCGACGACAAGCCGACCGTCCTCGCCCAGGCGCCGACGGACCCGAACCTGCTCAACAGCGCGCTCAACGTCCGGGTGACGGACGTGCGCGCCGTCTACGAGCTGTGGCGCTCACGGGGCGGACAGTTCCTCACCGAGCCGAAGGACCACGGCGTGGAGATCCGGTGCTACCTGCGCGACCCCGATGGCTACCTCATCGAGCTCGGCCAGGCCACCGGAATCCTCGCCGAAAGGCCCTAGCTAGTGCCGCGTCTTTGAACGTTGATCGTGTAATCCGTCGGTTCTGAGGCAGGGTCTTTACGTAGTCGATTGAGGCATGTCTGACCTGGGCGTACGCGATGCCGTGGCCTGGCTGGAGGGTGACGCGGGGCGGAGCCATTGCCTGGTCGTGGGTGCGGTCCCCGGCCGGCGGGGAACGGTGACCCAGGCGGAACTGTGGGCGGCGGTCGATGACGTGGGCGGCGGTGCCTATGGAGCTGAGTCGTTCACGTCATCACCGTCGGTCGGGCCACCACCGTTCGCGGTTACCCACCGCCCCGTCGGGTCGTGGCTGGCGGCGGGTGTGGCTGATGTCGTATTCGACTCAGCTCCATAGGCACCGGAAGGCAAGGCTGTGTGTGTGGGGCGGTGGCCGGTGAGTAGAAGGATCCGGTAAAGCGCTGCGGTGGGCGATCGTGGCGCTGTTCTCGTCGAGGTCGGCCACGTCACGGAACTGACCACCGGATTCGCCACCGAATCCAGGATCCGGCACCCGGATTACCCCTTCAAGGCTGCATGACGGGGCACTAGCTGCTGGCCGCCCCCGCCCCCGCAGCGACAGATCTTGGACGATTTCGGCCTCTGGAGGGGCCGTTTCCTACCAAGATCTGTCCGGCGGCCGGGCGAAATCGGGGTGCGGGGGTGTGGGGCGGGGTGGGAGCGTGCCGGGCATGGGAGAAGCACGGGGCTTCGCGTACGCCCAGCGGGCGGACGGGTCAGTGGTGATCACGCACCGCGGGAGGGTGGCCGGGACACTGCGGGGCGGCCGGGCGGCGGAGTTCCTCGCCGAGGTCGACGACGACCCGCAACTGGTGATGGCCCGGTGGACCGGCAACTATCGCCGGGGCAACGAACGCGCCGCACGGCAGCACCCCCGCAACCGCGCCTGACCAGCGATCGTCCGGCCGGTAACGTCCGCCCTCAGGCAGCAGGTTCCGCCCGCCGCTCGGCTGAAGACTGCGCGGCCCGACGACTCCGGCGGCTTCGCCACCGAGATCGCCGCGCTGCGATTGGCCGACGAACGGGGCATCCCGGCACCGCGGATTCTCGGGTTCGATGCCACCGGCAGTTCTGCCGGCACACGGGCGGTGCTGGAGACCGTCGTGCGCGGCGCAGCGCGATCCCGATCGAGCCCACCCCGGAACGGCTGCGTGTCATGGGCGTCACGGCCGCAGCTCTGCACGCCATCACCGCCGAGCCGTCACGAGAGCTACCTCTGCGCACCCTCCCGATCCCGGCCAGCGACTTCGCGAGACAACGGCGGCTGGGAACCAACCACACCACACCGACCTTTGGCAGGGAAACATGATGTGGAACGGGGACAGGCTCTGCGGCCTGCTCGACTGGGACATGGCCGGCGTGGGTCATCCCGGCATCGACCTGTGTTCGCTGCGCCTGGATGCGGTGCTGATGTTCGGTCAGCAAGCGGCCGAACCGGTCCTCGCCGGATGGGAGGAAGCCAGCGGAGAGCAGGCTGAGAACGAACCCAAGGCACCAGTCCATTCCTGGCACCCCCGCACCGGACCACGCCGTTCCACTCCTGGCCGGGGCCGGGCAGGAGGCCGGGGCCGGCATCGTTGCGGTCACGTCGTGCCCGCCCTCGATGCCGGCCGCGTCGTCCGGACAGATCCGCCTTCAGGGCCTGGAGTCTCAGGGCCGGGTGAAGACGAGAGCCACGTTGTGCCCGCCGAAGCCGAACGCGTTGTTCAGCGCGGCGGGGATCTCCAGGTGGCGCGCCTTGTGCGCGGCCACGTCCAGGTCGAGGCCGTCGTCCGGGTCGTCCAGGTTGATCGTCGGGGGGACGACACCGTCACGGATGGCCAGGATGGTGGCGATCGACTCCAGCGCGCCGGCCGCACCGAGCAGGTGGCCGGTCATCGACTTGGTGGCGGAGATCACCGGGTGGTCACCGAGCGCTGCGCGCAGCGCCCCGATCTCCAGCATGTCGCCGACCGGGGTCGACGTGGCGTGCGCGTTGACATGCACGATGTCCTTCTTCGCGATGCCGGCGTCCGCGATCGCCTTCGCGATCGCCCGGATCGCGCCCTCGCCCTCCGCGTGCGGCTGCACGATGTCGTACGCGTCGGAGGTGATCCCGGCGCCGGCCAGCCGCGCGTACACCCGGGCGCCCCGGGCGGCGGCGTGCTCGGCCCGCTCCAGGACCAGTACGCCCGCGCCCTCGCCGAGGACGAAGCCGTCCCGCCCGGTGTCCCACGGCCGGGAGGCCCGCTCGGGCTCCTCGTTGCGGGTGGACATCGCCCGCATCGAGGCGAACCCGGCGATCGGCAGCGGGTGGATGACCGCCTCGGTGCCGCCGGCCAGCACCACGTCGGCCCGGCCGGAGCGGATGATGTCCAGGCCGAGCGAGATGGCCTCCGCGCCGGTGGCGCAGGCGCTGGCCACCGTGTGCACCCCGGCCTTCGCGCCCAGCTCCAACCCCACCCAGGCGGCGGGACCGTTGGGCATCAGCATCGGGATGGTGTGCGGGGACACCCGTCGAGGGCCGGACGCCTCCAGGATGTCGTCCTGGGCGAGCAGGGTGGTGGCCCCGCCGATGCCGGAGCCGACGCTGACCGCCAGCCGCTCCGGGTCCAACCCGGAGTCGGCCAGGCCCGCGTCCGCCCAGGCCTGCCTGGCCGCGATGATCGCGATCGCCTCGGAGCGGTCGAGCCGGCGCAGCTTGACCCGGTCCAGCACCTCGGACGGGTCGACGGCGAGCTGCGCGGCGATCCGGACCGGGAGTTGCGCGGCCCACTCCTGGGTGAGCGGACCCACCCCGGAGCGGCCGGCGAGCATGGCGTCCCAGGTCGACGCGACGTCCCCGCCCAGCGGGGTGGTCGCGCCGAGCCCGGTGACGACGACGTCGGAGCGAGCCATGATCAGGCCTGCGCCTCGATGAAGCTGACGGCGTCGCCCACGGTCTTCAGGTTCTGCACCTCGTTGTCGGGGATCTTGACGCCGAACTTCTCCTCGGCGGCGACCACGACCTCCACCATGGAGAGCGAGTCGACGTCGAGGTCGTCGGTGAAGGACTTGCCCTCGGCCACGTCGTCCGGGTTCACCCCGGCAACCTCTTCGAGGATCTCGGCGAGGCCGGCGGTGATCTCGTCACGGGTCATGGTTGGTGCGTTCCTTTCGATGGTTGGACTCGCCGCGCGGCGCGTGCCGGCGGCGTGCGAACGGCCTCGAAGGGGGCCGGACGTCAGGGGCAGCGGACGACCTGACCGGCGTAGGTCAGGCCGCCGCCGAAGCCGAAGAGCAGGACCGGGGCGCCGGAGGGCACCTCCCGGCGCTCGACGAGCTTGGACAGCGCCAGCGGGACGCTCGCCGCCGAGGTGTTGCCCGACTCGACGAGGTCCTTCGCGATGATCGCGTTGGGGATGCCGAGCCGCTTGGCGATGCCGTCGATGATCCGGGTGTTGGCCTGGTGCGGCACGAACGCGGCCAGCTCCGACGGGGCGACCCCGGCCCGCTCGCAGGCCTGCAACGCCAGCGGGGCCAGTTCGGTGGTGGCCCAGCGGAACACCGCCTGGCCCTCCTGCTTGACGTACGGCCGCCAGCCCTCGATGCGTACCGCGTCGCCCTTCCCCGGGACCGAGCCCCAGACCACCGGGCCCACCCCGGCCGGCTCGCCCTCGGCCGTGGCGGTGACCACCGCGGCGCCGGCGCCGTCGGCGAAGATGATGCAGGTGGAGCGGTCGGTCCAGTCGGTGAAGTCGGACAGCTTCTCCGCCCCGATGACGATCGCGTTCCGCGACGCCCCGGCCCGGATCGCATGGTCGACGGTGCCCAGCGCGTAGGCGAAGCCCGAGCACGCGGTGTTCAGGTCGAACGCGCCCGGCGCGGTGATGCCGAGCTTCGCGGCGACCCGGCAGGCCACGTTCGGGCTGCGGTCGATCGAGGTGCAGGTGGCCACCACGACGAGGTCGATGTCGGCGGCGGTGAGCCCGGAGTTTGCCAGGGCCTTGCCGGCGGCGGCCGTCGCCATGTCGGCCACCGTCTCGTCGCCGGCGATCCGCCGGCTGGCGATGCCCACCCGGTCCCGGATCCACTCGTCGTTGGTCTCGACGAACTGGGCGATGTCGTCGTTGGTGACGATCCGGGACGGCTGGTAGTGCCCCAGCGCGAGAATCCGGCTGCCTGTCATGATTGGTGACCCCCGATCCGGGCGAGCGGTTGCCCCGGCGCGACCGGGTCGTTGTGGTGGGCGAGCCACTCGGTGAGCGGGCCGCTGTCGTGCGCGGTCACCTCGACCGGGCCCTGCCGGGTGGCGACGTGCCCGATCACCTGGCCGGTACGCAGCGACTCGCCCTCGGCCAGCCCCTCGGCCGGCTCGAAGGTGCCCGCCGAGCGGGCCACCACGACCCGGAACCGCATGGTCGGCTCGTGGCTCGGGGCCATCCCGTGCCGGGCGATCAGGTCCCGCGCGGCCGGGAGGTCGTCCGGCGTGTTCAGGGTGACGATCTCGGGCAGGCCCGACTCCTTGAGTTCCCGCTTGACCAGGCCGGCGAGGGTGCCGGCGGGCGGCAGCTCGATCACCCCGGTGACGCCGAGGCAGGCGAGGGTGCGCATGCACAGGTCCCAGCGCACCGGGGAGGTGACCTGGCGGACCAGCCGCTGCACCAGCTCCCGGCCGTGGGTGACCGCCGCGCCGTCGAGGTTGGACAGCAGGATCCGGGCCGGGTCGGCCGGGGTGATCCCGGCGGCCACCGCGCCCAGCGCGGCCTCGGCCGGGGCCATGTACGAGGTGTGGAACGCGCCGGCCACCTTCAGCCGGATCACCCGGGCCTTCGCGGGCGGCTCGGCGGCGAGCTTGTCGAGCGCGGCGAGCGCGCCGGCGGCGACGATCTGCCCGGCGCCGTTGCGGTTGGCCGGCTCAAGCCCGTGCCGGTCGAGGGCGGCGAGCACCTCGTCGGTGTCCCCGCCCAGCACCGCGACCATGCCGGTCGGCTCCAGCGCGCAGGCCGCGGCCATCTCCCGGCCGCGCACCCCGGCGAGGGTGATCGCGGTCTCGGCGGGCAGGACCCCGGCGAGCGCCGCCGCGCCCAGTTCGCCGACGCTGTGCCCGACGGTGAGTGTGACGTCGTGCATCGGCAGGTGCTCGGCCGCGAGCAGCGCCGCGGCGACCAGCAGCGGCTGGGTGCGGGCGGTGTCCTTGATCTCGTCGGCGTCGGCCGCCGTGCCGAGGTGGACCAGGTCGACGCCGGCCAGCGCCGACCACCAGCGCAGCCGTGCCTCGGCGCCGGTCAGGCCGAGCCAGGGGGTCAGGAAGCCGGGTTTCTGAGAACCCTGGCCGGGTGAGAGTACGGCGAGCACGGATATGACTCTTCCGGATACTCGCCAGTCACGGTGCTACCGAGCGACACCAAACCACACTAGAACCTTTGGAGGAACCCTACAAAGATCGGTGAGGGTGATCATCTCTCTGGGGTCTTTTGTCGGCCTGCGGTGGCAATCGGCTGATTTGTCACAACGGGAACCACCGGGTCGAGCCGGCCCACGGTCAGGGCCACCTGGAGGGCGAACGCGTCCCGGGGGACCAGCGGCGAGAACCCGGTCACCTCGGCGATCCGCCGCAGCCGGTAGCGCACCGTGTTCGGGTGCACGAACAGCGCCCGGGCGGCGCTCTCCAGCGTCCCGCCGGCGGCGAAGAACGCGTCCAGCGTGTCCAGCAGCTCGCCGCTGGCGCGGGCCAGCGGCGCGTACACGTCGTGGCGCAGCCGGCGGCGGGCCTCGGCGTCGCCGGCCAGGGCCCGCTCGGGCAGCAGGTCGGCCGCCGGCACCGGGCGCGGCGCGGTCGGCCAGGCCGGGGCCGCCCGGAACCCGGCCAGCGCGGCGCGGGCCGAGTCCGTCGCCTCGTCCAGGCTCGGCACCGCCGGGCCCACCACCACCGGGCCGTCGCCGAACGCGGGCAGCAGCTTCCCGGCGGCGGCGAGCGGGTCGGCCGCCCCGCCGAGCACGATCACCAGCCGGTCGCCGTGCACCCCGCCGATCATCTCCACCCCGATCCGCCGGGCCAGCCGGTACGCGGTGTGCAGCACGGCGTTCACCTCGCCGCCGGGGGAGCGGCCCACCGCCACCGACACCGGCGGGGCATCCGACCAGCCCAGCGCGGCGGCGCGGCTGGCCAGCACGTCCGGGGAGTCCCCGCGCAGCAGCGCGTCCACCAGCAGGGCCTGCAACCGGGCGTCCCAGGAGCCGCGCGACTCGGCGGCCCGCGCGTACGCCCGGGCGGAGGCGAAGGCGATCTCCCGGGAGAACCGCAGCACCGCCTCCCGGAGCTGCTGCTCCTCGCCCTCGGCGGCCAGGGTGCCGACCTGCTCCTCCACCACCTCGATGGTCACCTTGATCAGCGCCACGGTCTGCTGGAGGCTGATCGAGCGGGCCAGCGCCTGCGGCGCGGTGGCGAAGACCTCGTCGGAGACCTCCTGGGTGCTGTCGGCCGTGCCGCCGCCCTCGCGCAGCCACTGCACCAGCGACCGGGCGCCGGCCTGGGCCACCAGCATCACCCAGGAGCGCTGGTCGGCCGGGAGCGCCCGGAACCAGGGCAGCGTCTCGTCCATCCGGGCCACGCTGGCGGTGGCCAGCGCCCCCGCCGCCCGCTCGATCCGGCGCAGCGTGGCCGACAGCTCGATCCCGCCCGGCTCGCTCACCCCCCCAGCCTTCCAGAAGGCGGGCGTCCTCGGCCAACGGCCACCGGTGGCGCCGGGCGCTCATCCCGCCGGTGGTGGGGCCGGGCGCTCATCCCGCCGTGGTGGGGCCGGCGGGTGACCCGACGGGCGGGGCCGGCAGGGCCAGCTCCTGGGCCAGGATCGCGGCCTGGACGCGGCTGCGCAGGTCGAGCTTGGCCAGGATCCGGCTGACGTGGGTCTTCGCGGTGCTCTCCGCCATCGCCAGCCGGTCGGCGAGCTGCTGGTTGGACAGGCCCAGCCCGAGGCAGGCCAGCACGTCCCGCTCCCGGGCGGTCAGGCCGGCCACCGCCTCCCGGGCGGCGGCCGACGCCCCCGGTGCGGTGGCCGCGAACGCGCTGATCAGCCGCCGGGTCACCGCCGGGGCGATCACCCCCTCGCCCCGGGCCACCGTCCGGACGGCGGCGACCAGGGCGTCCGCGTCGGTGTCCTTGAGCAGGAAGCCGGCCGCCCCGGCCCGCAGTGCGCCGAAGACGTACTCGTCGAGGTCGAAGGTGGTCAGCACCAGCACGTCGGCGAGCCGGCCGGCGACGATCTCCCGGGTGGCGGAGATGCCGTCCAGGCGGGGCATCCGCACGTCCAGCACGGCGACGTCGGGGCGCAGCTCGGCGCAGAGCCGCACCGCCGCCTCCCCGTCGGCGGCCTCGCCGACCACCTCCATCCCCGGCGTGCCGGCCAGGATCAGCGCCAGCCCGGCCCGCACCGCCGCCTGGTCGTCGGCGAGGACCACCCGCACCGGCCCACCCGCGCCGTCGTCCCGCCGGTCGGGGACGGCCGCGTCCGGGCCGCCCGCGCCGTCGTCCCGCCGGTCGGGGACGGCCGCGTCCGGGCCGCCCGCGCCGTCGTCCCGCCGGTCGGGGACGGCCGCGTCCTGACCGCCCACGGCGTCGCCGCCTCGGTCGGGGCCGGCCGCCCCCGGGCCGCTCACGCTGGCCTCCCGGTGGGCAGCGCCGCCCGTACCCGCCAGCGCCCGTCGGTCGGGCCGGCGGCGAACTCGCCGCCCAGCAGCACCGCGCGCTCGCGCATCCCGATCAGGCCGGCGCCCGCCCCGGGCAGCCCCCCACCGCCCGTGCGGACCGGGTTCGCCACGGTCACCACCACCTCCACCGGCCGGTACGCCACGATCAGCTCCGCCTCGCCCGCGCCGTGCTTCAGCGCGTTGGTCAACGACTCCTGCACGATCCGGTACGCCGCCAGGTCCACCCCCACCGGCAGCGGGCGTGGCCCGCCGGTCACCTCGGCCCGCACCGCCAGCCCGGCGGCCCGCATCCGGTCCACCAGCCGGTCCAGCTCGTCGAGGCGGACCCGGGTCGCCTCCTCGGCCGGGTCCGCCGCCCCCGGCGTCGGCTCCCGCAGCAGCCCGATGAGCTGGCGCATCTCCGCCATGCCCTGCACGCTGTTCTCCCGGATCACCCGCAGCGCCGAGGTCACCTGCGCCCGGTCCAGCCCCGGCACGGACAGTGCGGCGGTGGCGTGGATGGCCACCGCGCTGAGGTGGTTGGCCACCACGTCGTGCAGCTCCCGGGCCATCCGGGAGCGCTCGGCACGGACCGCCTCCCGCCGGTCCACCTCGGCCAGCCGGGCGGTCTGCTCGGCCCGGGCCCGCTCGGCCGCCGCCTGGTCCCGGTACTGCCGCACGCTGATCCCGCTCAGCACCGGCAGGACCCCGACCAGCACCACCGGCACGGCGAGCGCCACCCCGCGCCAGTGGCCGAACACCAGCGTCCCGCCGACGGCGGTGAGCAGGCTGAGCGCCACGGTGATCCGCAACAGCCACCGCCACAGCCGGGGCGGGCCGTACACGCAGGAGTCGTAGAGCACCTGGGTGTAGATCAGCGCGGTGCCGAGGCTGGCGCCGAGGGCGACGTCGACGACCAGCGCCGCCGTGCCGAGGGCCAGGCCGGTGCGGGTGGCCACCCGGCGCAGGCCGACCGCCACCGACACGGCCAGCAGCGACGGCAGGAAGGCCGCCGTGGGCACGTCGGGGCGCGGGGCGAGCGCCAGGTGCGCGCCGAGGCCGAGCAGTGCCAGCCCGCCCGCGAGGGAGGCGCCGGCCAGCGCCAGGTCCCGGCCCGGGGTCCCGGAGCCGAGCCAGGGTGGCGGTCGCATGGCCCGATCCCACCACACCCGCCGCCGCGCCGGCTCCGACCACGGCACGAGGCCGTGGTCCGCCGAAGGAGGTACGGCTCAGCCGTACGCCGGGGTCATGGCGGTGGCCAGGCGCAGGTGCCCGGCCGCCTCGTCGGGGTGTCCGGCGGCCTCGTCGGGGTGTCCGGCCGCCTCGTCGGGGGTGTCCGGCCGCCCATGATCGACTCCGGATCAGTGACATGGGGCGTTCGCGTCGCCCGGACACCCCGTTGTCGGTCACCCGGTGTCGATCATGGGTGCCGGGTGCCGGGTGCCGGGTGCCGGGCGGGCGGGGTGGCCGGGTGCCGGGCGGGTGGGATGGCGCGGGTCCATCCTTCGGCGGACCCGGATCTCACCGTCCGCGCCGAGGCCGGGGCCCGTGGCGGGCGGCACGCTGGACTCCGACGGACGGGGAGGTCGGCATGCTGGTCGCGGTCATCATCGGGTGCGAGATCGGGTTCTGGGTGGTGCTCGCGGCGGGGCTGGTGGCCCGCTACCCGCTGCGTAGACCGCGCCTCGGCGCGGCGCTGCTGGTCTGCGTACCCCTGGTCGACCTGGTGCTGCTCGCGGCGACGGCGCTGGACCTGCGGCGCGGTGCCACCGCGGACGTCACCCACGGCCTGGCCGCCGCCTACCTGGGCTTCTCGGTGGCCTTCGGACACTCGATGGTCCGCTGGGCCGACCAGCGCTTCGCCCACCGGTTCGCCGGTGGCCCGCCGCCGGTCCGGCCGCCCCGACACGGCTGGGCGCGTACCCGGCACGAGTGGCGGGAGTGGGGCAAGGGGTTGCTGGGCTGGGCCGTCGCCTGCGCGCTGCTCGGCGCCGCGATCCTCTACGTGGGCGACGCCGAGCGCACCCGTGAGCTGTGGAACTGGATCCAGAAGCTCACCCTCGCCATCGCGATCTGGCTGGTCGCCTTCCCGGTCTGGGAGACGATCTTCCCGCGTCGCCCCCGGCGCTGAGGTGGGGTACGCGCCGCACGACGCGTCGGCCTGCCCCAGTACGGTGACAGGGCACGCGGGCCACGACCGGCCGCGCGCGACGGCGAGCGTGAGGAGACCGGGGATGGCGCATGGGGAGGCCGAGTACGGCTGCGCCCAGGGGGAGAGCCGCCGGCCGGGCCACCACGACCCCCAGCCGGCGGCCGAGCACCACCGCCGGCTCGCCGGCCCGACCCATCCCGCCGAGCCGGCCTGCGGCCGGACCCCGGAGCGGGCCGAGGACGACGCGCCGGTGCCCCGCCAGCGCACCCCCGAGCCGCCCGCCGACGAGCTGGCCCGCGCGGCGGCCTGCCGCAGCGACCTGCCCGGCTGGGCCGGCGCGCACCGGCACGGCCCGGTCCGCCCCCGGCACCGGGAGGTCCGCCGGGAGCGCCCGCCGCGCCGGTGGTGCTGACCGCGGCCTGACGGCCCACCGTGGCGCGGGCCGGGCTCCCGGCCGCGTCGGCCCCGCCGCGACCGGGCAGCGGCTAGCGTGAGCAGGGTGAAGGCGATCGCGATCGACGCGTACGGCCCCGCCGACCGGCTCGCCGTGCGGGAGCTGCCCGACCCGCCGGTCGGGCCGGACACGGTGCTGGTGCGGGTGCGCGCGGCCGGCGTCAACCCGGTCGACTGGAAGGTCCGCGAGGGGCACCTCGACAAGGCCATCCCCGCCCACTTCCCGCTGGTGCCCGGCTGGGACGCGGCCGGCGTGGTGGCCGCGGTGGGCCCGGCGGTGGCCGGGTTCGCCGTGGGTGACGAGGTGATCGGGTACGTCCGCCGCGACGACCTCCAGCACGGCACGTACGCGGAGCTGGTGCCGGCACCGGAGCGGGCGGTGACGGACAAGCCGGCCCGGGCGTCCTGGGCGGAGGCGGCCGGGTTGCCGCTGGCCGGGCTCGCCGCGTACCAGGCGCTCCAGCTCACCCGCACCGGGGCGGGGGACACCGTGCTGGTGCACGGCGCGGCCGGCGGGGTCGGGCACCTCGCGGTCCAGCTCGCCCGGGCGCTCGGTTCCAGCCGGGTGATCGGCACGGCCGGCGAGGCCAACCACGACTTCGTCCGGTCGCTCGGCGCGGAGCCGGTCAGCTACGGCGACGGGTTGCTCGACCGGGTCCGCGCGGTCGCGCCCGACGGGGTGGACGTGGCCCTCGACCTGTTCGGCGGGGCGGCGCTGGACGTCTCGGCCGAGCTGCTGACCCGCCCCGCCCGGCTGGTGTCCACCGCCGACCCGGAACACGTCACCCGCCTCGGCGGCAGCTACCTGTTCGTCAGGCCGTCCACGGCGGACCTGAGCGTCCTGGCCGGGCTGGTCGACGCCGGCCGGCTCACCGTCCACGTGGCACGGACGTTCCCGCTGGACCAGGCCGCCGAGGCGCAGCGCCTGGTCGAGCAGGGACACGTGCGGGGCAAGGTGGTCCTGGAGCTCTGACCCGTCGACCGCCCGAGCCGGGTTCGGCGAGCCGGGGTTCGGCGGGGCTGGGTTCGGCGGGGCTGGGTTCAGCGGGTGCGGCGGCGGATCAACAGCGCGATCCCGGCCAGCCCGAGGGTGATCACCAGGATCACCCCGACGTTGAGCAGCAGCAGCCGCTGCAACTCGCCGAGGGCCTCGTCGAAGTCGCGGGCCGGGTTCAGCGACTCGTCCGGGATCACCCGCTCGCCGCCGCCGACGCCGCCGCCGCCGACCGTGTCGAACTGCCGCTCCAGCGGCACCCCGGCCGTCCGCAGGGTCTCCGACATGCTCAGCCGGCCGAGGAACCAGCCGGCCTTGGCCTTGCGGGAGACGTCCGGCTGCTTCGCCGGCCGGTACACCCGCGGGCCGCCCTTGGCCAGCGGGTAGAGGTCGTACGTCTGGGTCGCGACGTCCCCGGAGAGCACCACGACGGTGTACTTCGGGCCGAGGTCCTTCGCGGCCGGGCCGGAGGGCGCGCCGGTGCGACCCAGCCAGCTCACCTGGTCGATGACCGCGACCACCGCGGCGGGATCGGTGGCGGCCCGCAGCCGCAGCGGCTCCGCCAGCCGGTCGCCGGTGATGTCCACCCCGGCGGGCAGCGGCTTCGGAGCGGCACGCCCCGGCCCGGCCAGCCCCGGCCCGGCCAGCCCCGGCCCGGCACCGGCGGTCCGCACCGGGCCGCCCGCGTGGGCCGGTCCCGTGAGGACCGCCGCCAGCAGCACCCCCGCGGCCAACGCGATCAGCCGCCTCACCTGTCGGACCATCGCCGCCTCCTCGCCCCGTTTCGATTTGGATGGCTTCACTGCGGGTCACGCGCTGGTCGGTCGACGGCGGTGACCCTGCCCCCAGGGCGGGTGCCCACCTCTAAGACTGTGCGGAACATCGATCAGTTGCAGCTACTGGATCGGGAATTGGAACTATCTGCGATCCCGGGCCGACTAACCTGTCAGCCGTTGATCAGCGGGCGGATAGTACCTTTCCGGAGGGGTTCATGGGGGGCAGGCTCTCACGTGCGGCCCGTACCTGGGTAGTGGTTCTCGGCGTGGCGCTCGGTGTGTCGCTGGCACTCCCGACGCCGCCGGCCTCGGCGCACAATTCGCTGACCGGCAGCAACCCGGAGAACGGGGCTCGGGTGGCCACCGCGCCGGCCCGGATCGAGCTCCGCTTCCTGGCGAAGCCGGACCCGGGTACGACGAAGATCACAGTGACCGGTCCGGACAACGTGGTCGCCCTCGGGGGCGAGCCGACCTTCTCCGGCAGCCGGGTGCGCGTCCCCTTCGCGCCCGGTGCCGCCGGCCTCTACATCGTCGGGTACCAGATCGCCTCGGCCGACGGCCACCCGATCAAGGGCGAGGTGCGGTTCACCCTCACCACCGGCACCGCGGCCCAGCCCCCGTCGCCGGGCGCCCCGTCCTCCGCCGGCACGCCGTCGGGCGAGGGGTCGCCGTCGGGTGCCACGCCGCCCGCCACCCCCTCGGCCGCCCCGGCCACGGACGACCCCGTCAGCGCCGCGCCGGCCGCCGTCGAGACGTCGGACGACGGCCCGTCCGGGTGGCTGTGGGCGCTGGGCGGCGTCGTGCTGCTCGCCGCCCTGGGCGTCGCCCTCGTCGTGCGCCGCCGCGCCACGCGTTCCTGACCGCCCGGTCCCGCTGGCGGCGTTGATCGCCTGCGCCGCCGGGGCGAACGGGTCGCGCCGCAGGAGCCACGGCGTCAGTGACATCGCGGTCTCCGAGCCACGGAACACCGCGATGTCACCGACGCCGGATGGATCTCGCCGGCCCGCCCAGGATCAGGGCAGGCGCAGACGCGCGGCGCGCAGCCGGGTGAGGGTGCGTTCGCGGCCGAGGACCTCCAGCGACTCGAACAGCGGCAGGCCCACGGTGCGGCCGGTGACCGCGACCCGGACCGGCGCCTGCGCCTTGCCGAGCTTGAGGCCGCGCTCCGCGCCGACCGCCTCCAGCGTCGCCTTCAGCGCGTCGGCGTCCCACGACTGGAGCGCCTCGAACGCGACCACCGCCGCGTCCAGCAGCTCGGCCGCGCCCTCCTTCATCGCCTTGGCCCAGGCCGCCTCGTCGACCAGCGGCGAGGCCAGGAAGAGGAAGTCGACGTTCGGCACGATCTCGCTGAGCACGGCGATCCGGGTCTGGGCCAGGGGGGCGACCGCGGCGAACGCGTCCGCGTCGAACTCCTCCGGCCGCCACGGCGGCGGGGGGATCGTGTCGGTGCCGGCCAGCCACGGCTGGCAGGCCGCGACGAACTCGTCCACCGACAGCGCCCGGATGTAGTCGCCGTTGAACGCGCGCAGCTTCTTCTCGTCGAAGAACGCGGGGGAGAGGTTGACCTCCTCCAGCCGGAACTCCTTCTCGATCACCGGCCAGGGCACGATCTCCCGGTCGCCGGACGGCGCCCAGCCCAGCAGCATCAGGTAGTTGCGCATCGCGTCGGGGAGGTAGCCCTCGTCCCGGTACGCCTCCAGGGCGACCTTGTCCCGCCGCTTGGACAGCTTCTGCCGCTTCTCGTTGACCACCACGGGCACGTGCGCCCAGACCGGCGGGGCGACCCCGAGGGCGTCCCAGAGGAGCTGCTGCTTCGGGGTGTTGGGCAGGTGCTCCTCGGCCCGGATCACGTGGGTGATCCCCATCGTCATGTCGTCGACGACGTTGGCCAGCAGGAACACCGCGGAGCCGTCGCCCCGGGCGATGACGAAGTCCTCGATCAGCTTGTTCTCGAAGGTCGGCTCGCCCCGGATCAGGTCGACCACCACGGTCTCGCCGGAATCGGGGGTCCGGAAGCGCAGCGCCCGACCCTCGCCCGGCTCCAGGCCCCGGTCCCGGCAGAAGCCGTCGTAGCCCTGGTACTGGGAGCCGGTGCGGGCCTGCACGGCGTCGCGGGTGCAGTCGCAGTAGTACGCCCGGCCGCCCTCGTACAGCCGCTGGGCGGCGGCGCGGTGCTCGCCCGCGTACGACGACTGGAAGTGCGGTCCCTCGTAGCTGCCTCGGGCGATGCCGATCCAGTCCAGCGCCGAGAGGATGCCCTCGGTCCACTCCGGCTTGTTGCGGGCCGCGTCGGTGTCCTCGATGCGGAGCACGAACACCCCGCCCTGCTGTCTGGCGTAGATCCAGTTCTGTAGGGCGGAGCGGGCGCCGCCGACGTGGAACATACCGGTCGGGGAGGGGGCGAAGCGTACACGTACCGTCACGTCCCCCAGCCTACGGCCGCCGGCCAGCGCTTTCCCGCGAGGGGGCCGGGCCGGCCCCGCCCGGACGGGTCAGGCCACCGAGCGGATCTTGACCACCAGGGCGCTGCCGAGCAGGGTGACCGCCGCGGTCGCCGCGTACAGGGTGGGGTAGCCGCCCAGGTGCACGACGATCGGGGCGGACAGCGCCGGGCCGAGCACCTGCGGCGCCGAGTTGGCGATGTTGATCACCCCGAGGTCCTTGGCCCGGTCGGTGGCCACCGGCAGCACCTCGGTGATCAGCGCCGCGTCGACCGACAGGTAGACGCCGTAGCCCGCGCCGAGCAGCAGCGCGGCGACCACGGCCGTCGACCAGACCGGCGCGACGGCCAGCAGCGTCGCGGCCACCGCCATCACCAGCCCCGAGGCGATCACGAAGACCTTCCGGCGGCCGGAGCGGTCGGACAGCCGGCCGGAGACCACGGCGGTGAGGATCATCCCCAGGGTGTAGAGCAGGATCAGCACCAGCAGGCCGCCCTCCGGGTCGGGGTGGCGCACCCCGTCGGTGAGGAAGTACAGCAGGTACAGGGTGCCCAGCGCGTTGCCGAGCTGGACCAGGAACCGGGTGATCCAGGCCCAGGCGAAGTCGGGGTGCCGGCGGGGGTTGATCCACATCGAGGCGAGCAGCGTGCGCAGCCGCAGCGCCGGGCGGTGCTCCCGGGGCAGCGGGTCGTCGGCGGTGAGCAGCGCGAACGGCAGCGACAGCAGCAGCACGGCCAGCGCGATCGCGGCGTAGCCGGCGGCGTTGCCGGTTACCAGGGCGGTGACCAGCACCGCGCCGAGCACCAGGCCGAGCGACTGTGGGATGCCCACCCAGCCGGAGACCCCGCCGCGCTGCGCCACCGGCACCCGGTCCGGGATGCCGGCGGTGAGGCTGGCCAGCATCGCGTTGAAGCAGACCTGGGCGGCCACCCAGCCGACCGCCACCCCGGCGATGGTGTCCTGCCGGGCCAGCAGCACCAGGGCGAGCGCCCCGAGCACCGCGCCGCCCGCCGTCCAGACGTGCCGGCGGCCCAGCTCCCGGCCGGCCAGCCGCAGACAGGTCCGGTCCGACAGCGCCCCGGCGAGCGGGTTGGCCAGCACCGCGGCGAGCGCGCCGAGGCCGGTGACCAACGCGAACATGGCCTCCTTGTCGCCCGGCGCGATCCGCTCGATCTGCTGGGGCAGCAGCACCTGGATGGGGGTGAAGAAGGCCATCCACACCCCGAGGTTCGCCGCGAAGACCAGCGCGATCCAGCTCCGCCGGACCGGCACGACCGGCTCGGCGAGCGCCGCCGGCAGCGCGGCCGACGTCGGATCGACGGTGGTCACGGCCTACTCCCCGGCTCCGGGCGCGCGCCCCGCCGGCCGGGTGACGACGCCGCGGAACCAGGCGTACGAGGACTTGGGCGTGCGGGCGCCGGTGGCGAAGTCGACATGCACCAGGCCGAACCGCTTGGTGAAGCCCTCCGCCCACTCCCAGTTGTCCAGCAGGGACCAGACGAAGTACCCGGTCACGTACACCCCGTCGTCGATCGCCGCCCGCACGGCGCGCAGGTGCCCGTCCAGGTAGGCGATCCGCTCCGGGTCGTGGACCCGGCCGTCGGCGTCCGGCACGTCGTCGTACGCGCAGCCGCTCTCGGTGACCTGGATCGGCGGCAGCCGGTCGCCGTACCGGTGGCGCAGGCCGGTGAGCAGCTCGCGCAGCCCCTCGGGCGCGACCGGCCAGCCGAACGCGGTGCGCGGGTACCCGGCCAGCTCGACCAGCTCGAACGGCAGCGGCGAGTCCCCGTCGGGGGCCCGTACGCCGGTCGGGTTGTAGTAGTTGACGCCGAGCACGTCGATCGGGGCGGCGACCACGGCGAGGTCGCCGTCGCGGACGGCCCCCGTGTCGGCGCCGGGGACGTCGGGGTAGCCGAGGCCGAGCAGCGGATCGGTGAACAGCCGGTTGTGCAGCGCGTCGTACGCGTCGGCGGCGGCCCGGTCGGCGTCGGTGTCGCCGGCCACCCGCACCGGCGAGTAGTTGTTGGTGATGGCCACCGGGCTCGTGCTGCGGGCGCGCAGCGCGGCGACGGCCAGCCCGTGCCCGAGGAGCTGGTGGTGGGCCACCGGGAAGGCGTCGAACAGCAGCGTCCGGCCGGGGGCGTGCTGGCCGGTGCCGTAGCCGAGGCTCATCTGCACGAACGGCTCGTTGAGGGTGATCCACAGCCGCACCCGGTCGCCGAGTCGGGCGGCCACCAGGTCGGCGTACTCCGCGAACCGGGCGGCGGTGTCCCGGTTCAGCCAGCCGCCCGCGTCCTCCAGCGGCTGCGGCAGGTCCCAGTGGTACAGCGTGGCGACCGGGTCGATGCCGGCGGCGGCCAGATCGTCGACGAGCCGGTCGTAGAAGTCCAGGCCGGCGGCGTTGGCCGGGCCGGTGCCACCGGGCTGCACCCGGGGCCAGGCGATCGAGAACCGGTACGCCGACACGCCGAGCCCGGCCATCAGCGCGACGTCCTGTCCGGGCCGGCGCCAGTGGTCGCAGGCGACGTCGGCGGTGCTGCCGTCGGCGACCAGCCCCGGGGTGTGCGCGAAGGTGTCCCAGATGGACGGCCCGCGCCCGGCGGCGGTCGTCGCACCCTCGATCTGGTACGCGGACGTGGCGACGCCCCAGCGGAATCCGGTCGGGAACTCGGGCAGCGGCTCGGTGGTCATGCGCCCTCCAGGCGAGGCGAGATCCGACGGCGTTCGCGGGCGCGACACGGGCGGCAGCGCGATCCGCGAAACGCCCGCAAAATGCGAAACGTGTTCGGACTCTAGGCCCCCGACCGTCGATCGCGCCATAGGCGGCCGGCGATCGGCGCGCAAGACCTTTCGGCGTGTCTTTTCCGAAGAAGTCCAGGTAAGTCCGTTTTCATGCATAGAGTGCGGAATATCGCGGATGTCCTCAGTGGGGGAAAGAACGAAATGATCCTCGTGGAACGCAGTGCGCACGTGGCGGCGCCGGTGGAAGCGGTCTGGGAAGTCGTGCAGCGGGCCGAGCAGTTGCCGGCCTGGCTGGCGGGGGTGCGTGCGGCCGAGGTGCTCTCGGGGGAGGGCTTCGGTCGCCGGCAACTGGTCCAGGCCGGGCGCGGGTCGGCGCACGAGGCCGAGGTGATCGCCTACCAGGAGCCGAACCTGATCGGCTGGCGGGAGCGCGCCAAGGGCGCCGGGGCCCGGGCCGAGGCCCGGACCGAGATCTACGTCCAGCTCACCGGAGACGAGGAGGAGGGCGGGACCGTCGTGCGGCTCATCGTCGTACGCTGGCCGGCCGGCCCGGTCAAGGCCGCCCTGCTCCGGCTCGGGTTGCGTCGGGTCGGCGCCGACCTGGAGGACTCGCTGGCCCGGCTGACCGACCTGGCCGCCGTCGGCTGACCGGGCCCGTCCCGGCGTCACCCGCGATGGAGATGGTCCGGCGTCCCCGCCAGGGATGCCGGACCATCATCCTGCCCGGGGTGGGGAAGACGAAGGCCCGGCGCGGTGACCACCGCGCCGGGCCCCGTGCTCGTCCGCCCTAGCTGTCGCCGCCGGTCTCGCCGACCGGGGCCGCGTTGACGTCCTCGATCGCGTACTTCTTGGCCGCCTCGGCCGGGACGGTGGCCGGCACCACGCCGCGCAGCGCGAGCTGCCGCAGCGTCGCGACCGTCACCGACTCGGCGTCGACGTGGAAGTGCCGGCGCAGCGCGTGCCGGGTGTCCGACATGCCGAACCCGTCGGTGCCCAGCGAGGTGTAGTCGCCCGGTACCCAGCGGGCGATCAGGTCCGGTACCGCGCGCATCCAGTCGCTGACCGCGACCTTCGGCCCGTCGGCGTCGGCCAGCTTCTGCTGGATGTACGGCACCCGCTGCTCCGCGCCCGGGTTGAGCAGGTTGTGCTCCTCGCACTGCACCGCGTCGCGGCGCAGCTCGGTCCAGGAGGTCACCGACCAGACGTCGGCGGCCACCCCCCAGTCCTGGGCGAGCAGCTGCTGGGCCTTGAGCGCCCACTGCATGCCGGTGCCGGAGGCCAGGATGTTCGCCTTCGGGCCGTCCACCTGCGGGGCGGGCGAGTAGCGGTAGATGCCCTTGAGCAGGCCCTCCACGTCCACGCCCGCCGGCTCCGCCGGCTGGTGGATCGGCTCGTTGTAGATGGTCAGGTAGTAGAAGATGTTCTCCGGCTGCTCCCCGTACATCCGGTGCAGGCCGTTCTCCATGATGTGCGCCAGCTCGAACGCGAACGCCGCGTCGTAGGCGACCACCGCCGGGTTGGTGGCGGCGAGCAGCAGCGAGTGCCCGTCCTCGTGCTGGAGGCCCTCACCGTTGAGCGTGGTCCGCCCCGCGGTCGCGCCGAGCACGAAGCCCCGGGCCATCTGGTCGGCCGCCGCCCAGAAGCCGTCGCCGGTGCGCTGGAAGCCGAACATCGAGTAGAAGATGTACAGCGGGATCATCGGCTCGCCGTGGGTGGCGTACGAGGTGCCGGCGGCGGTGAACGAGGCCACCGAGCCCGCCTCGTTGATGCCCTCGTGCAGGATCTGCCCGGTCGTCGACTCCTTGTACGACAGGAACAGCTCCCGGTCGACCGAGGTGTACCGCTGGCCGTGCGGCGAGTAGATCTTCTGCGTGGGGAACAGCGAGTCCATGCCGAAGGTACGGGCCTCGTCCGGGATGATCGGCACCCAGCGCTTGCCGAACTCCTTGTCCTTCATCACGTCCTTGAGCAGGCGGACGAAGGCCATCGTGGTGGCCACCTTCTGCTTGCCGGAGCCCCGCTTGACGTCGGCGAACCGTTCGCTGCCCGGGATCGCCAGCGCCTTGCCGGCGGTCCGCCGCGACGGCAGGTATCCGCCGAGCTGCTGTCGCCGTTCCTTCAGGTACGCGATCTCGTCGGAGGACTCGCCCGGCTGGTAGTACGGCGGGAGGTAGGGGTTCTCCTCCAGCGTCTTGTCCGAGATGTCCAGGTAGAGCCGGTCGCGGAAGAGCTTCAGGTCCTCCAGCGTCAGCTTCTTCATCTGGTGGGTGGCGTTGCGGCCCTCGAAGTGCGAGCCGAGCGTCCAGCCCTTGATCGTCTTGGCCAGGATCACCGTCGGCTGCCCGGTGTGCTCCGTCGCCGCCTTGTAGGCCGCGTAGAGCTTGCGGTAGTCGTGGCCGCCCCGCTTGAGGTTCCAGATCTCGTCGTCGGTGAACCCCTCGACCATCTTGCGGGTCCGCTGGTCGCGGCCGAAGAAGTGCTCCCGCACGTACGCCCCGGACTCCGCCTTGTAGGTCTGGTAGTCGCCGTCGGGCGTGGTGTTCATCAGGTTGACCAGCGCGCCGTCGGTGTCGGCGGCGAGCAGCGGGTCCCACTCGCGGCCCCAGACCACCTTGATGACGTTCCAGCCGGCGCCCCGGAAGAACGCCTCCAGCTCCTGCATGATCTTGCCGTTGCCCCGGACCGGCCCGTCGAGCCGCTGGAGGTTGCAGTTGATCACGAAGGTGAGGTTGTCCAGCTCCTCGCGGGCGGCCACGCCGATCGCGCCGAGCGACTCCACCTCGTCCATCTCGCCGTCGCCGAGGAACGCCCAGACGTGCTGCTGCGAGGTGTCCTTGATGCCCCGGTGGTGCAGGTACCGGTTGAACCGGGCCTGGTAGATCGCGTTCAGCGGGCCGAGCCCCATGGAGACCGTGGGGAACTCCCAGAAGTCCGGCATCAACCGCGGGTGCGGGTACGACGGCAGCCCACCGCCCGGGTGGGACAGCTCCTGGCGGAACCCGTCGAGCTGGTCCTCGCTCAGCCGACCCTCCAGGAACGCCCGCGCGTACATGCCCGGCGAGGCGTGGCCCTGGTAGAAGATGTGGTCGCCGCCGCCCGGGTGGTCCTTGCCCCGGAAGAAGTGGTTGAAGCCCACCTCGTAGAGCGACGCCGAGCTGGCGAAGGTGGAGATGTGCCCGCCGACGCCGATCTCGGGGCGCTGCGCGCGGTGCACCAGCATCGCCGCGTTCCACCGGATGTAGGCCCGGATCCGCCGCTCGATGTGCTCGTCACCCGGGAACCACGGTTCGCGCTCCGGCGGGATGGTGTTGATGTAGTCGGTGGTGGTCAGCGACGGCACCCCGACCTGGCGCTCGCGCGCACGCTCCAGCAGACGCAGCATGACGTACCGAGCGCGCTTGGTTCCGCGCTCGTCGATCACTCCGTCGAGCGACTCGACCCATTCGCCGGTCTCTTCGGGGTCGATGTCCGGAAGCTGGCTCGGCAGACCGGCGGTGATCACCGGGCGCTTGCGTTCCGTGGCCACAGGCGTTCCCTCGGTTGTGTGTGGGATAGGTCTCTAGACGCCATCCTGCCTCCTCCCGGCGGCGGTCGTCACGTCTGCCTCCCCCAGACGCGACGCTGAACACAGGTACCCGTCGGTAACATTTGGCCCGGCCGCCCGCCCGCCCCCGCCACCCCGCCCGCCGGCAGGAACGGGCTTGCCCGGCGACCAGCCCGAGGCCCCGGCACGGGCCGGGTGTTGCGGTGCCGTGGCCGCTCCGGTTGCCCGCGCGCCCTACCCTCGGGCGCATGACGATGCTGCGGGCGATGGCGAGCGCACTCGCACTGGTCGGCGGGCTCATCCTCCTGCTGGCGCTGATCGGGCTCGCCAGCGGCGACCTCGACGCGGCGCTGGCCGGGGTGCTCGGCCTGGCCCTGCTGGCGGCGGGCCTGGTGCTGCTCAACCGGGCGGGCCGCCAGCGCGGCGGGTACCGCTACCCCGCCACGGGCGACCCGGCCGGCCTGTACGGCTCCGGCCTGTACGGCTCCGGCACCTACGGCGCGGGTGCCGGCGCCGACCACCCGGCCGGCGGCTGGTCGGGCGACTCGGGGCCCGGCGACTCCGGCGGCGGCTGGTCGGGCGGGGACTCCGGCGGCTACTCGGGCGGCGGCGACAGCGGGGGCGGCGGAAGCTGGTGACCGTGGTCCCGGTGGCTGCCGGCGGACGCGCCGCGCCTGGGGCAGAATGCGCCGTATGCGCACCGAGGTGATCACCGTCCAGACCGGGTCCCGGCCGACCGTCCGGGACATCACCGCCGAGGCGGAGCGGTTCGTCTCCGGCCAGGGCGACGGCCTGCTGCACGTCTTCGTGCCGCACGCCACCGCCGGCCTGGCGGTGATCGAGACCGGTGCGGGTTCCGACGACGACCTGCTGGGGGCGCTGGACGACCTGCTGCCCACCGACGACCGCTGGCGGCACCGGCACGGCTCGCGGGGGCACGGGCGGGACCACGTGCTGCCCGCCCTCGTCCCGCCGTACGCGACCCTGCCGGTGGTCGACGGGCGGCTCGCGCTGGGCACCTGGCAGTCGATCTGCCTGGTCGACACCAACGGCGACAACCCCACCCGCAGCGTCCGCCTCTCGTTCCTGCCGGGCTGACCCGAGGTGATCGAAGGAGCCGGCCAACTCGTTGCCGACCGTGCCGGACGCCGGGTCGGCGTAGTGCGGCTTCGGGTCGCTGGCCCGCCCCGGCCGGGGGTCGGCGGAGGCGCTCGAAGGGGGCGTCGGGACGTACGATGACGCCCATGCCGCAGCCCGTCCCTCCCGGCAGCGGGCCCGACGTGGGCGACCGCTCCGGCCTCGCCGGGGACACCGTGCGCCGGCTCCTGCACGTCGCGTCGGCCATCCGGCACCACCAGGACGTCGCCGTGGCCGAACTGGGCCTCACCCCGGCCGCCGCCCGGGCGCTGCACCAGCTCGACCCGGACCGCCCGCTGCCGGCCCGCGACCTGGCCGAGCGGCTCGGCTGCGACCGGTCGAACGTCACCACCCTGGTCGACAAGTTGGAGCAGGCGGGGCTCGTGGAGCGCCGGGCCGACCCGACGGACCGCCGGCTGAAGACGCTGGTGGTCACCGGGGCCGGCCGGCGGACGCGCGGCCGGGTCCACCGGGTGATGTCGGACTCCCGACTGCTCGCCGGGCTCACCGACGCCGAGCTGGCCACCCTGCGTGAGCTGGTGTGGAAGGTCTCCGACGGCGGCTGCCCGGAGCGCTGCGCGGAGGACTGAGCCGCCCCGGGCGGATCGTGTCTGAGTGGGCGAGTCGGCGTCGAGTCGGTAATGCTGTCCGACGTGACCACCCCGCAAGATCTCGACGACCGGTTCCGGGAGGCCCTCGCCGGGCTGGCCGCCGCGCCCCGGCGGCGTGACCCGGCCGAGCCCGTCCGCGACGGCGCGGCGCTGACCGGGGCGCAACTGCTGGACCTCTTCGACGCCCAGGTCACCAGCCGGCAACTCGACCTCGCCGGGCGGTGGCTGAGCAGCTTCGGCGAGGGTTTCCACACCATCGGGTCGGCCGGCCACGAGGGCAACGCGGCGGTCGCCGCCGCGCTGCGTCCCGGCGACCCCGCCCTGCTGCACTACCGCTCGGGCGCGTTCTACTGTCTGCGGGCCGCCCTGGCCGCCGGCCAGACCGCCTTCCCCGCCCCGGCCGGCAGCACCGACGGCGGCGACGCGGACGACGGTCCGGAACCCGTCCGCTCGGACGCCGCCGCCGTCCCCGGCCCTCGCCCCGACGCTACGGGCCGCGGCGGCGACCCGGCCGCGTCGCCCGACAGCCCGGCCGGGCCGGCGGGCGACGGGACGGGCCCGGGCGACGGGACGGGCCCCGGGGACGGCGGCGCGCCGGCCGCCCAGCCGACCAGCCCGGCCCACCCGACCGGCGCGCCCGCCGACCCTCCGCCGATGGTCGACCCCGGGACGGTCGGCGGCCCCGTCGAGGGGGCCGACGCCGAGGACGCGTACGCCGGTGCCGCCCGGGACGTGCTGCGCGGCATGGTCGCCTCGGCCCGAGAGCCGATCGCCGGGGGCCGGCACAAGGTCTTCGGCCGGGCCGACCTCGCCGTGGTCCCGACCACCTCCACCATCGCCTCGCACCTGCCCCGGGCGGTCGGCACGGGGCTGGCCCTGGAGCGGCTGCGCCGGCGCGATTCGGCCGGCCGGCCGGCCGGGCCGGCCCCGGTCGGCGACATCGGGCGACCGGCCCGTTCACCCTGGCCGCCGGACGCCATCGTGGTCTGCTCGTTCGGCGACGCCTCGGTCAACCACGCCAGCGCCACCGCCGCGTTCAACACCGCGGGCTGGTACGACCACACCGGACTGCGGATCCCGGTGCTCTTCGTCTGCGAGGACAACGGCCTCGGCATCAGCGTCCGCTCGCCGAAGGGCTGGGTGGCGGCGACGCTGCGGGCCAAGCCGGGCATCCGCTACTTCGCCGCGGACGGGACCGACCCGGTCGAGGCGTACGAGGCTGCGGTGGAGGCGGCCGGCTGGGTGCGCCGGCACCGGCGGCCGGCCGTGCTGCACCTGTCCACCGTGCGGCTGATGGGACACGCCGGGGCCGACACGGAGGCCGCGTACCGCAGCCCCGGCGAGCTGGCCGCGGACCTGGCGCGGGATCCGCTGCTGGCCACCGCGCGGCTGCTGGTCGATGCCGGCGTGGCCACCGACGAGGAGCTGCTGACCCGGTACGACGAGCGCGGCTGGCGGGTACGCCGGATCGCCGAGGAGGTGCTCGGCGAGCCGAAACTCGCCTCCGCGGCCGAGGTGGTCGCCGGGATCGCGCCCCGGCGGCCGGCCCGGGTGACCCGCGCGGTGGCCGACGCGGCGACCCGGGCCGCCGGGCCCGGCGCGGCGGCCCGGGCCGTGGCGTTCGACGGCCGGCTGCCCGAGCTGGCCGGCCCGCTCACCCTGGCCCAGAGCATCAACGCCGCCCTCGCCGACGGCATGCTCGACCACCCCGGAATGGTCGTGTTCGGCGAGGACGTCGCCGCCAAGGGCGGGGTGCACGGGGTGACCAGGGGGCTGCGCGACCGGTTCGGCGCGGCCCGGGTCTTCGACACCCTGCTGGACGAGACCTCGATCCTCGGGCTCGGGCTGGGTGCCGGGTTGGCCGGGCTGCTGCCGGTGCCGGAGATCCAGTACCTGGCGTACCTGCACAACGCCGAGGACCAACTCCGCGGCGAGGCGGCCACCATGCGGTTCTTCTCCTCGGGCGCGTTCCGCAACCCGATGGTGGTCCGGGTGGCCGGACTGGCGTACCAGGAGGACTTCGGCGGGCACTTCCACAACGACAACTCCCTCGCCGTGCTGCGCGACGTGCCGGGCCTGGTGATCGCCGTGCCGGCCCGCCCGGACGACGCCGGGCCGATGCTGCGCGCCTGCCTGGCGAGCGCGGCGGTGGACGGTGGGGTCTGTGTCTTCGTCGAGCCGATCGCGCTCTACCACACCCGCGACCTGTACGCCGAGGGCGACGGCGAGTGGCTGGCCGACTATCCGGGGCCGCAGGCGTGGGCGGCCGGGCACGCCCCGGTCGGTAGGGCCCGGGTGTACGGCGTGGGCTCGGCCGAGGACATCACCATCATCACCTTCGGTAACGGCGTGCGGATGTCGCTGCGGGCCGCCGCCGCCCTCGCCGACGAGGGGGTCGGCACCCGCGTCGTGGACCTGCGCTGGATCGCGCCGCTGCCGGTCGCGGACATCGTCCGGGAGGCCGCCGCGACCGGCCGGGTGCTGGTCGTGGACGAGACGCGCCGGTCCGGCGGGGTCGGCGAGGGGGTGCTCGCGGCGCTGGTCGACGGCGGGTACGTCGGAGCGGCGTTGCGGGTGGCGGCAATTGACTCGTTTGTACCATTGGGGCCAGCGGCACTCCAGGTGCTGGTCTCCGAGGAGGCCATTACCCTGGGTGCCCGTACGCTGCTGGCACGGTAAATTCCGTTCCACCCGGTGCGCCACTTGCGCGGGGAGCCAGGAGTGTGTGGACTTTGCCTGACGGCGTCGCAGCGATGCCGCGGGCAGGGACGAGATGAGGAGGCACGCGACAGTGAGCGCGACCGCTGGTCAGGCCGCCGACGGGGTACGCAGCCTGGCGGACCGGTTCGGGATCGAGCCGGGGATGGTCGTCATGGAGATGGGGTACGACGAGGACGTCGACCAGGATCTCCGGGACGCCCTGACCGACCGCTGTGGAGATCTGGTCGACGAGGACACCGACGAGGTGGTCGACGCGGTCCTGGTGTGGTACCGCGACGGCGACGGTGATCTCTTCGAGCTGCTCGTCGACGCCCTCGGGCCGCTGGCCGACAACGGCGTCGTGTGGCTGCTGACGCCCAAGGCCGGGCGGGAGGGCCACGTCGAGCCGAGTGAGGTAGCGGAGTCCGCGCCCACCGCCGGCCTTCAGCAGACGTCCACGGTCAACGCCGGCCGGGACTGGAGCGGCGCCCGCCTGGTGCTGCGCCGGGGTGCGAAGGCCAAGAAGTAGCAGCAGCGGCCCCGCCCGGGGCAAGACATGGCACCAGCCCTCGCCCACCACACCCGGACGCCCCGGCGTCCGGGTGTGGTGGCAGGCTGGTGCCACCCTGACTCGACCTGAGGAGCTTGCATGCCGATCGAGGTTGGCGCCGAGGCGCCGGACTTCGTGCTCAAGGACCAGAACAACCAGGAGGTCCGGCTGTCGGACTTCCGTGGCAAGCGCACCGTGCTGCTGGTCTTCTACCCGCTCGCCTTCACCGGCATCTGCCAGGGCGAGCTCTGCGAGGTGCGGGACAACCTCAACGAGTACGTCAACGACGACGTGCAGGTGCTCACCATCAGCGTGGACTCGGTCTACAGCCACAAGATCTGGGCCGAGAAGGAGGGTTACCAGTTCCCGCTGCTGGCCGACTTCTGGCCGCACGGCGCGGTGGCCCAGTCGTACGGTGTCTTCAACGACGTCGCCGGGATCGCCAACCGGGGCACGTTCGTGATCGACAAGGCCGGCGTCGTCCGGTTCGCCGAGATGAACATGCCGGGCGAGGCGCGCGACCAGCAGGGCTGGCGCAAGGCCCTCGCCGAGGCCGTCGCCGCCTGATCCCACCCCAGGCACCGTCGCGGCGGGCCGGTGCCGGCAGGGTAAGCTTGCCGGACTCCGGCCCGCCGCACGGGCGTTCGGGGCGCGTAGCTCAGTGGGAGAGCACTCGCCTTACAAGCGAGGGGTCGCAGGTTCGAAACCTGCCGCGCCCACCCAACACCACCAGCGCGGGGGCGCTTCCGAAGATCGATAATTCGGCCGCTGACAGCAACGGTGACAGCAACGGCGGTCACGACAGCCGCCCGTCGAGCTTGCCGAGCGCCTGGCGCATGGCGTCGAGGTTGGCGTGTGAGTACACCTTGAGGGTCAGCTTCACATCGGCGTGTCGGGCGACGGCCTGGACGACATGCGGCGGGACGCCCAGCTCCATCAGGAGGGACACGACGGTGTGCCGCAGGTCGTGTAGCCGGACGTCCGGACAACCGGCTCTCTCTCGCAGCGCCGCGAAGTGGCGGTTCAGGTTGCGGGGCTCCATCGGGGTGCCCACCTCGGAGGGGAAGACCAGGCCGTGTTCCTGCCACACCTCGGCCAGCCGGGCGCGTTCCCGGCGCTGGCGCTCCTGGTGGTCGAGCAGCACCAGCCACGTCCAGTCGGGCAGGGGAAGGATGCTCTCCGACTCCTCGGTTTTGGTGTTTTGCAGGTGCAGCCCGGCGGCAGTTCGCTGGACGGTCTGGCCGATCGCGGCGGTGCCGGCGTCCAGGTCCAGGTCCGACCAGCGCAGCCCGAGCAGTTCTCCGCGCCGAAGTCCGAGTGTGGCCGCCACGACGTAGAGCGGGTGCAACCGGTGGCCCTCGGTCGCGGCGAGCAGCTTGCGGACCTGGTCGACGGTCAGGCCCTTGCCGACCCGGTAACGCGGTGCGGGGATACGGACCAGTTTGGCGACGTTGCGTGCGACCAGCTCTTCCCGCATGGCGTGTTGCAGCGCGTTGCGCAGCACCGCGTGAACGAACTGGATCTGTCGGGAACTCGGGTAGCGCTTGCAGCAACGGCCGGCCGAGCAGCACTGCCGGTCCGGACGACGGGCCTTGTCGAGTCCGGCTGTGCAGCAGAGGCACTTGACGCGGAAGTCGTTCATGAACGTCTTCACGTGCTGAACCTGCAAGGTGTCAAGCCGCTTGGTTCCGAGGGCGGGGACCAGGTGCAGCCGGACAGCGCTCTCGTACCCACGGGCCGTGGTGGGCTTGAGGTCCGTCACGTACGCGGACAGCCAGTACGGCAGATAGTCGGCGATCTTCCAGGCCCGGTCGGGGGTGGGAATGCCCCGCTGGGAGCGCGATTTCAGCTCGACGAGCTTGGCGTGTGCCTCCTCCCAGGTGGCCCCGTAGACGAACTTGCGTTTCCGGGTGCCCTCGGTGGTGAGGACGTAGGCCTGTCCGACCCAGCGACCGTCACTGGATCGCTGGTAGATCGAACCCTCGCCGTTCGGGTTGCGACCGCTGGCGGCTTGGCGCTTCTTTGGTTGCCGGGTCATCAGGCTGCTTCCTCCAGGAGAGTCGTGATCGCCTCGTCGATCGCCGAGGCGGGGATGAGCCGGCGGCTTCCGACCTTGAACGAGCGGAGCCGGCCGGAGCGGATCAGTTCGTAGACCAGCGAGCGCCCGATGCCGAGCGCCCGAGCTGCTTCGTCGACGCGCAGCACGCGGGGAGTGATCGGGGTGGGGGTGTCCAACGTCTGCCTTTCTCGTGCGTCTGAGAGGGGCTCATGCGGCGGCAGGTGCCGTGCCGGCCGGGGTACCAAGCTCATGGGCGAGTTCCTCGCGGCCGGCGGCCTGTCGTTCCCGGGCCATGGCGGCGGCGGAGTTGGCGAGGAGGGCGTCTCCGGTGGTGTGCCAGCCGACCCCGGCGAAGCTGAGGCTGCCGACGATCAGCGTGGTGTCGTCGTGCTCGTCGACGAGCTGGCTGCCGGCGGCCGGGTGCGCGTGGTCCTGGTCTTCGCGTTGGCGGTGGTGGCGGCGGGTGTCGCGCAGGAGTTGGAAGGTGACGGAGTACCGGCGGGCTTTGGTGAGGAAGTGGCCGCCGAAGCCGAGCATGTGCGCCCAGCGGCGCAGTCGGGCGTACGGGTTGGCGTTGGCCGGTTTCGTCGGTTCGGTGTCAAGGGCGGCTTGACGCTGGGCGACGCAGACAGGGCAAGCCTGGTATCGGGTGTGGGTGCCGCAGTCGGGGCACTCCCAGCGGTCGACGAAGCCGGGCCGAGGTCGGGGGTCGCGGGGCCGTTGGGACAGGGGGACCGTGGTGCCGGTCGGGCGGCCGATGCGCCAGCAGGCGTCGATGAGGCGGGCGGTGTGGTCGCCGTCGGGGTCGGCGTGTTCGCCGATGGTGTCGGCGGTGAGGCGGGTGGATCGGTGCCCGGTTACCTCGGTGCTCTTGGTGGCGTACTTGGCAAGGTAGCCGGCGACCATGCTGTCGGTGACCTCACCGTGGCCGGTGAGGCTGATGGGGCGGATGTCGAGCTGTTCGCCCCAGGTGATCGGCCAGCCGTCGGGCCGGTCGGGGTGGGCGGGGGTGGTGAACGCGACCTGTGTGGCGGCGTGGCGGAGGGCGTCGACGAGGTCGGTGACGGTGAACGCGGCCGGTGGTGGGACGACGGCGGCCGGGTTGTCGGGGTCGACGCCGTCGAGGCGTACGAGGGCGTGGAAGTGGACCGCCCCGCGTGCCTGGAACTCGGCGGCTTTGCCGTGGGACAGCCGTACCGGTGGGACGGTGCGGGTGTTGCCGGAGGCGGTGACGATCTGGACGCGGGGGATGCCGCGGCGGCGGGCGAGCTTGGCGAGGTGCCGTTCCGCGGCTTGCTTGGTGCGGTGCCACAGCTCGCCGGAGTAGAGGTTCCAGACGACCTGGTGGTCGTGGTCGTAGCAGTCGAGGCAGAGCGGCTGGCCGAGCGCGGTGTCACCGGGTTCGTGTCTGGCCCAGCAGGCGGCGGGGCGGCCGTGGGGGCAGCGGCCGGCGGCCGGGTCGGTGGCGCGTCGGGCGTGGCAGGGGTCGGGGCGGCAGTCGCAGCGCTTCCGGTCGGCGCAGGTGTGTTTGCGGACCGCCCGGACGTGGACGGCTCCGAACGACGGGGCCGTGAAGGTGGGGAACACGGCGGGGTGTTGGGTGACGGTGTCGGGTACGCCTTTGCCGCCGACGAGGCCGGCGCGCAGGACTTGATAGGCGTCGCGTTGGTAAGTGTGGGCGCAGGAGGGGCAGACGGTGGCCCGGCGGTTGCCGCAGGGGGTGTAGATGACCGCGTCGGGCATGCCGTCGGTGTGCCGCTGGTCGACGACCCGGCCGGTGACGGGGTCGAGGGTGAGGAGTTGGCCGGCGAGGCGGATGGGGCGGGTGCAGCCGGCGGCGGCGCGGACGTGTTCGATCCAGCCGAAGTAGTCGGGGCGGGTGGCACGTTCGAAGGCGGCTCCGGCGGCGGTGTAGCCGTAGATGGGCGGGATGGTGTCGGCGTTCGAGCCCACCCCCCGGGCCGTGGTGGTCCGGGGGGTGAGTTCCAGCGTCGAGGCCATCAAGCCGCAATCCGGTTGTTGGGGGTGCGGGTGGTGATGGTGCGTTCGGTGACGATGATCCGGCAGGCGCCGCACTGGCGTTTGGCCGGCTCGTGCCGGTGGCAGGGGATCTGGACGGTCTGGTCGCCGCAGCGGACGGTGACCGGTGCCCGGCAGGGACCGCCGGGGATGACGTCGACGACGGTGCGCCGGATGTCGTAGGGGTGCCCGTCGGGGTAGACGGGGCAGGTGTGAGTGACGTGTTCGATGTCAACGATGACGATGGTCATCGGGCACCACCGGTCAGGGCGGTGAGGAGCTGCCCGGCGGCGGCCGTGGTGATGTCGAGCCGGTCGGCCAGCTCGACCGGGGTGATCGGTGACCCGGTGTTCTGCTCGTGCTGGACGGCGGCGAAGCGGGCCATGGGCAGCAGGTGGGTAGGGACGTCGACCGGCTCCGGTGCCGGCATGGTGGCGGGTTGCTGCGCGACAGGCGCAGCGACGACGGGTTCCGGCTCGGTGGACCGGGTGGCCGGAATGGGTTCCGGGTCGGTGGTGATGGCGGCCGGCGGTGCCAGCTCGGTGGTGACCTGCTCGGTCACCTGGACGTGGATGGGTTCGGCAGGCTTGGCGGCCGTCGAGGTGGGGTTGTCGCCCTTGGCGGGGGCGAGGACGAGTTTGACCAGGGCCATGAACGCCAGGGCGGGTACGGCGGACAGGAGCCAGCCGGAGAAGCCGGGCTTGGCTACGGCCAACTGCGCGGCGAGGGAGAGGCCGGCAGCGGCGATGAGCAAGAACAGCGGGTAGCCGATGGAAGCGCCGAGCCGGCGGCGTCGGCGGATGGTGAGGAGGCAGGCGATGGGAACGAGTTCGGAGATGACGGCGTTGGCCCAGCCGAACCATTGCCCGGTGCCGGTGGGGGAGTTGGCGAGGGTCCAGTCCTTGACGTGGGTGAACGAGGCGGCCCCGGCGAAGCCGGCGACGGCGATGAGGATGAGGACCAGGACGATGCCCTCGATGCGGGGGCCGGTGGTGGGCTTCACTGCTGGTCACCTCCGGCGGTCCAGCCGCAGACGTCGCAGTCGGTCCAGCCGCAGTACTGGCAGCAATCGCTGCGGTCGATGATGGTCAGCGGGATGTTGTCGGCGCAGTAGGAGTCCCCGCAGGGGCAGGGCAGAGGTGGGGTCATCGGGGGCCTCCGTGGCAGTCGAGGCAGCAGCCGTAGCGGCGGGGGATGTAGTAGGGCTGCACCAGGCCGCAGACGGCGCAGGTGCGGCGGGCGCGGAGCGCTTTGGCGATGGCCTCCCGCTGGGCGGGGGTAGCGGTCCGCTTCGGCTTGGCGAGGTCGAGGCGGTAGAGGTAGGCGACGCGCTTACCGCGACGCCAGAGGATCTGGCAGACGGGTTCCTGTCCGGCGGGCCGGAGGCCGGCGGCGCGCAGTTGCCGCCGGGTAGCTAGGCCGTCGGGGGCCATTCGGTAGGGGTAGGTGGGCATGCCGTAGCGGCTGCCGGTCGGGTCGTAGTAGACGGTCATGAGCGGTCTGCCCAGCGCTGTTGGGCGGCCTGGCGGGAGATGCCGAAGCGGGAGCCGATCTCCGCCCAGGAGTAGCCGAAGGCCCGCAGGCCGATGACGGCGTCACCGATGGCCCGGTCGAGGTCGGCGGAGAGGGCGACGAGGTCGCGGAGTGCTTCGACGTCGCCGGTGGCGACGCGGCGGCCGTGGGCGCGGATGATGCGCCGGGTGAAGGCGGCAAACTGGTCGTTCTCGACGACCTCCCGGCGCTTCTGGGCCGGGACCGATGGCGTCAAGGACGCCTTGACGGTGCTCATCGGTTCTCACCCCCGGCCGTGTGGAGGCGGTCCCACTCGTCGGCGGCGGCCTCAAGGGCGGTGATGACCTGCTCGGCGGTGCGGGTCGGGTCGTCGTTCCACGAGTAGGGGGAGGTGTGTTCGTCGAGGAGGTAGCCGTCCTCGTCGATGAAGAACACGGGCGCGGTGGCGTCGAGGTAGACGGTCAGGATTCCGACGATCTGGCGGAAGGTGACCTGGGTGGCGGGGTCGAGGCCGTAGAAGTGCTCGACCCGGTGGCCGGCGCAGGCCATGCCGATGGCCCCGACGGCGCAGGCCGGCGGGGTAAGGATGTCAGTGGTGGGGGCGTAGTAGGTGCCCTGGTGCCAGCCGTGCCGGCGCAGGTAGAGGGCAGCCATCCGGAGCAGGTCGGCAGGGGTGACCATTCCGGTGGTGGGTGGGTTTTGGGTAGCCTTCACGGCAGCCACGTCCTTTCAGAAGGGCTTGGTGGGAGGTCGGCGGAACCGGTCTGCTTTCCAGGGCTTGAGCCGGTTCCGTCGGCCGTTCAGTTGGTGCGTAGCCGCAGGTGGCGGCGGAATCGGGTGGGGTCTTCGGGCAGCGGTACGGGCGCGGAGGCGAAGACGAGAATCCCGTGATCGGCGGCCAGCTTCAGGAGCGTGGCGAGTTCGGCAGGCGTGCCGACGACGAAGCGGTTGACGTAGCGGGTGGTCGGTCGCGGGGCGCGACGTGCGTGGATGCGCTGTAGAAGGCTCATGCGGCGGTCTCCCAGTCGAGTCGGGTTCCGGTGGGTGCGGATAAGCGGGTGGGGCGACGGGTCCAGGCGGCGTAGTCGGCGATGCCGGCGATCTGGGCGTCATCGAGGTAGGCCACCTTGATCCGGCGAGGGGTGCCGCCTTCGGCGATGAGGTAGGCCGCGCCTTGGTTGGTGGGGGCGATGTCGGTGGCGGTGTAGCCCTGCTCGGCCCAGCCGTGACCGAGGACGATGTTCGAGCTGTTGGGGGTGGTGCAGCGGAACGCGGCGCGGTAGCCGAACAGGTCCCGCAGGCTGGTGGGGATGATGTCGAAGGACGGCCGCTGAGTCGCGGCGATGACGGGGATGCCGGCGGCCCGGCCCCGGGCGACCAGGTCGCGGAGCAGGGCGACGAACTCTTCCTGTTCCTGCTTGCTGCCGATGGTGGCGGAGTAGAAGGCGATCTCGTCGACGAGGACCGTGATGACGGAGAGTCCGTCGAGGGCGGTGACCTTGCGACGTCCGTGGGCGCGTAGCCAGGCGTACCGGTTGTTCATCACCGTTTGCAGGCGTCGCAGGACGTCGAGGGCGGCGGTGATGTCGGGGCCGATGAAGGCATCGGCGCAGTCCTCCCACTGGCCCAGCTCGACGAGCTTGCCGTCCAGCAGCACAAGGCGGGAGTCGACGGAGAGCGCGGCGTGAGCGGCGATGGTGTTGAGGAGGCCGGATTTGCCTCCGCCGGGTTCGCCTCCGGCGAGGAGGTTGCGGTAGGCCAGGGTGATGTGGACGTGCTGGCCGAACTCGTCGATGCCGATGAAGATCGGGTCGAACATCGACAGGCCAGGCCCCACCGGAATGCCGGCGGTCGGGGCGGATGCCGTGGTCATGAGTGCCCTCCTTGGGCGTTGGTGGGCGCGGGAAGCCACACGAAGGAGCCCGTAGGGCTCCCCGCGTCCGGGTTGGGGTGGGGTGCGGGATCAGAGCCAGTCGGAGATGTCGTCGGCGTCCGACGACGGCGCGGGGGCCGGCTTGCTGCCGTTGACCGACGTGGCGGCCTGCTTCTTGGGCTGGACGGGCAGGGTGATGGGCGACGCCTGGACGTCGGGCAGGTCCAGGGCGGTGGGGATGACCGGCGTCGGCCGGTCGGTGGCCGGGGCGTCGGGGTCGATGACGTCGGCCAGGGGAGACGTGACGGTGGCGGTAAGCACCTCGCGGCGCTTGATGTCGAACCGCAGGTACGCGGCGTTGCCGTCCGAGGCCCGTTCGACCAGGACAGATGAGGCGTGGCAGGTCACGGCGATCTTGTCGAGGCGGCCTTCCAGGTCCGCCAGGGACAGGCCGGGGCGCAGGTAGACCCAGACCCGTTCGCCGACCGGGGTCGGTGCGGCCCACAGGATCAGCGGGAGGGAGCCCGACTGGTTGGCGATGATGAACTGCGCGAAGCACACCCGCAGCCGGTGGCGCACGATCAGGCACCACACCCAGGCGACGACCTGGCGGCGGAGGGCAGGAACAGCGGCCGGAACGCCGAGGACGACGGCGACGACGGCCAGGGTGATCAGGGTCGGAGTGTGGGTAGCGAGCTGCACCCAGCCGGTGAGCAGCAGCACGGCCAGGACGATTTCCGGGGTCCACCACCACAGCAGCCGCAGTACCGGCCAGATGCGGACCAGGAGCCAGGCCAGCGCGCCACACGGGACGCTGATGGCCGCGCCGATGAACAGCGCGATGATCGGGTGTACGTAGGCAGCGGCCACCACGGCAGCAAGTACGCCGATGATGACCGCAGTGAGGATGAACGCCATGCGAGCGTTCCGGGCCGACGACCGGTGAACCTTGGCCTCGATGACCGTCACGGTTCCGGTTGACTTCCGCCCGAACGAGCGGCGAGGGCTAGACTTGGACATGACACGTCCTCCCAAGTACGAGTTGGGTCGGATGAGTTGGAGGGCACGGGGTCGGCAGATGTAGGAGTCGGACCGACCCCGCGCCACTCATGCGGGATGCCACCACCACAGGTGATGACGGGCCGGGAATGTAGGAGTCGGAACCACTCCCGGACCTTGGATCTCAGATCAGCGGACCGTCAGGCCGCTTCGTGCGAAGACACCAGAGGCTCACACAGCACGGTGAGCGAAGAACCTCACTTGGCCGCCGATGCACCAGCCTTCGGCTTCAGCGAGATCGCACGGAACGCGACGCCGTTACGCCCGTTGGTCGCCCACGGAATAGCCTCCAACTGCTCGACAGCGACGAGCTGCCCCACCGTCACGCCCGGCTTCTCTCCCGCCGTGGTGATGGTGATGATCTCGCCACCGGTCTCGTCGAGCACGAAGACCTGGGTGGACCACATGAGCCGGCCGGTGTTCTTCTCCGACCGCTGGTTGCCGTTCTGGTCGTTCTTCGGCTCCGGGTCCTTCGTCACCTGAACCTGCTTGCTCTGGGTGTCCACGTACAGCTTCACAACAAACCTCCTGTGTCTCGGGCCAGGTAGTGAGCTTGTCCCCGGTGGACTTCTTGCTCTTGGCCTCTGCGGTAAAGACTCCCGGAAAGCGGGGGACAACCCATCCGATGGGCTGGACGAGTAGGGGACGTCTCAGCTATCTTTTAGTCGTCCCAAAGTCGTCCCTTGAGGAGTGTCCGATGCCGAACGACCGGCTACGCGATGCCATCCTGCGCAACGGCCTGACCCCTGTCGCCGTAGCAGAGAGGATCGGGGTCGACGCGAAGACCGTGGAACGGTGGATCACCCAGAATCGGACGCCGTACCCGCGTCATCGGCACGCCATCGCAGCGATGGTGCGCGAAGACGTCCCATATCTCTGGCCGCAAGCGGTGACCCCGGAACGGGCATCGAAGATCGGGCAGAGCGAAATGGTCCAGCTCTACTCCCGGCGATCCTCGGTACCGAACGACCTGTGGCGTCGACTGATCGAACGAGCCGAGCAGCGCATCGACGTACTGGCCTACGCCGGCCTATTCCTCGTGGAGCAGGACCCGATGCTTGTCGACGTCCTGCGTCAAAAGGGCCTTGACGGTGTAACGGTGAACATCCTGCTGGGTGATCCGACCAGTGCAGCGATCGAGCGAAGGAGCGTCGAGGAGGGTGCGCCCGGCGTGATGGCCGCGAAGATCCGCCAGGTTCAGGGGTACTACAAGCGGCTTGACGATGCGCCAAAGGTCAACGTGCTCTACCACGACACGACTCTCTACAACTCGATCTACCGCTTCGATGACGAGATGTTGGTCAACATGCACGTCCTCGGTTTTCCGGCACCACACGCGCCCGTCATGCACCTACGCAAGCTCAACGGCGGCGACCTGTTCCGCACCTACTCCGACAGCCTCGATCGAGTCTTGTTGGCCTCGAAGCCCCGACCCGGCGACGAGGTGGCAGCCTAGAGACATGGCGAGAACCGAGCACTACCACGACCCGAACGCGCCGAAGGCCAACAGCATCGTCGTCGCCGTCTCCGTCTTCGTCCGGGACGAGCAGGCCCGGGTGCTGCTCATCCGGCGCACCGATAACGGCCTGTGGTCCCTGCCCGGTGGTGGCCAGGAGATCGGCGAAGCGGTCGCTGAGACGGCAGTCCGGGAGACCCGCGAGGAGACCGGCATCAGTGTCGAGGTGGTCGGGATGGTCGGCGTCTACTCCGACCCCGGTCACGTCATTGAGTACTCGGACGGCGAGGTACGGCAACAGTTCTCGCTCTGCTTCCGCGCCGTACCGGTCAGCGGCACCCCGACCCCGAGCGACGAGTCACACGAAGTCCGATGGGTTGCCCGCGACGGGCTTGCCGCGCTCGACATTCACCCGTCGACCCTGCTCCGCATCACCCACGGCTACGAGGAACGCCCCGAGCCCCACATCGGCTGACGAACACCGCCGGCGAGCCGCTCCTGTGTCCGCCGCACAGCGGCAACCATCTCCGGTTCCGCCCGACCGATGAACCGGGTCACCAGGTGTTCCGGCCCGTACCGCGACCGGATCTCCGCCAGCCGCTCCAACACCTCGAAATCCTGGCCGTCCGGCCCGGTCGTCATGTCCGAGAAGCAGAGCCCGTCGGTCACTGCGGTTTCCTCCCGAGGGAACTCGGCGGCCAGGACCTCACCGAGCCCACGCTCCTCCGCTTCCAGCCATGCGCAGGAGTGATGAGCCACCAGGGCGGCAATGCGCTCGTTAAACCGCTCACGGCGCAACCAGCGGCCGCCGTCGAGGGAGTGAAAGCCGGTGTCGACCAGATCGGGGCTGTAGCCCACGTCATGCAGCCACGCCGACGCTACGAGCACCGCACGATCCTCCGCCGGAACAGCCGTGCTGATCCGGTCCGCCTTGGCGGCGACCGCCTGGACGTGACTCCATCGACGAGGCAACGGTGTCTCCAACAGATGTCGCGCAACTTCCCGAGCGGTATCGACGAGGTCGGCCATCCCGCCAGGGTACGGAGCGACCCGGTCCCCGCACCATCCCGTGTCCAGTCACCGACGGCCGGGGCGGCCGGCTGCCGGCGATGTGGTTCAAAGTTTCTGTACGTCTTCAAGGCGGCCCGAGACGGGCCGCACGCGCCGCCGCCTGGGCGCGCGTCCGACGCTCCGCTGTCGCTCCACGCCGGCCACGCAACACGCCCGGCGGCTGGCGCGGGAAGCGGGAAGCCCGGGGCCGCCGCAGACGGGTAGTCCAGCGTGTGGTGGAGGTTCGCCGCCGGCAGCCGGCCCCGCCGCGCCCGAGCAGCGCGGCGCAGGAGAGCGCGTGCCGGGTCCGCGCGGCAAGCCCCAAGCATGGGGGCGGTGCCCGCGCGAGGCGTGCCGGTCGTCCAGGAGCCGGCTCCGCAGCCACTCAGGTCAGATCAACTGCTCACCTGGGAGGGGGAGGGGTGCCCGCTGGTAGCCAACTCCGACCCCGCGAGCCGGGTCCGTGCCGGGCGAGGTTGGGTCAACTGCGCCACTGTGGCGGTGTCCGTCGAGGGCGCGGTCCGTGACACGAGAGCCGGCTCCGTCTGTTCCGGCAGCGTCCGACCGTGCGTCAAGGCCCGCTTGACGTGCGGGGCCGGGCCGGCTCGGCCTCGGCCTGCTGGCGACCTCCCGCCGGCATCGGCCGGGCCGGCCGCACCCTCGCGTGCGTGATTCAGCCGGAGGCAGCGACGGGATCGGGTTGCTCGACAGCGCAGCTTCACTGAAGCTCGTAGCCACGAAGCGTCACGGAGGCCACGTAGGTTTCCGAAGCTCGATCGCCGGTTACCGGGGAAGTCATGTTCGGCGCGGTACGGCTCCGTCCTGCCAGCGGTAGAGGTCTCGCAGCAGGGAAATCTCGGCACCGTGATGGATCAGCTCCCTGTTGACGTGCAGGATTCTGTTCTCCATGGGAAACCGCTCGGGACCCACCGTGGGCGGATTCTCCAGGTCAGCGTCCGAGAGGTCGCGGACCCCCGCGTTCCATTTCCCATACATCTCATCGAGCTGTTTCAGCGCCTCGTCAGCGGTCCCCGCGTAGGCGAATGTCTCGGAGTCGACGTCCTGGCCGCCGAAGTACCATCCGACCCGATAGCCCAGGCACGAGACGATGATGTGCGCCAGCCGCCAGGCAATCGTGGTCACTGGCGCCGGCTCCGGGCCAGGGAACACGTAGTCCATCGTCCATTCCCCCGAACCTTCCGACACTGGTGCGGCCGACGTGCCACGTGGGCGGATGCTCCAGCAGCCACGCACCGGCTCCCAGAAGTACTCCTCGTCGGTAAGACCCTCCAGCCGTGGCCGCAGGTTCTTGCGCCAGTACCAGTCCAACTGTTCCGCGAGCTGCTCGCTTCTTGTCATTTCCGCACACTACATACAACGGAGACCTGGCTAAGACCCTCGCGGACGCCGGGCCATTGTCTGCCGCGTGCCCGGTCCGTGCCCGATGCACGGGGCAAGATGGGTCAACGGAGGCGCGGTCTGCCGCCGCGTGTGCACCCCCGTGCGGACCGAGGCGTTCGTGGTCACCCAGCGTGTAGATCAACACGATTCCCAAGCTGACAGTCCGTCCCGGGATGTCGGTGGCCCTGTTGCTGTCGACAGCAACGGTGACAGCAACAGGGCCAGATACGGAGAGCCGGGTGCGGAGGGCTGCGGATCAGCGCCCGACGTCAGAGCCGTGCGCGGACGTGCCCGGACGGAGCGCCCAGAACTTACAAGCGAGGGGTCGCAGGTTCGAAACCTGCCGCGCCCACACTCCGACCAGCATGTGAACGGGCCGCCGGACGACCGGCGGCCCGCTGTCGTCTCAGTTCGTCAGCGTCAGCGCCCCCGCTGTCGGACCTTGATGCTGTCGAGATCGGTCGACACCGAACTGAGGTCGCGGTGGTCGGCGCCGAGCCCCCGGACGGCGGCTGCGGCGAGCCTTTCCGCCCTGCCGATCACGACGTCCTCCCTGTCCTCCGCCGTGGCCGGGACGACGCAGCGAAAGGTGAACGTGAGCAGGGACCGTTCGTAGGTCACGGTGCCCTCCTCGGTGAACCTGGCCGCGAACACGTCGTGTTCGTCGGCCCGGGCGAGCAGCGCGGCCCGCTGCTCGTCGTCGAGCGGCGCGAACCTGCCGCGCACGATGACCTGATAGGCCTTACTGGTCATTGCGGGGACCTCCGGATTCGGCTGGGCGCTGCGACACCCGTCGGACGGCGGGGCTGGTGCGGCAGGAAGAAACGGCAGGCGGATCGCCGCCGACAGACCACCGGCCAACGTCATCGGCGCACCCGCAGGACCCGTGCCTCGTCCGGTTCCGGCCGCCGCTTCACCCGGCCATCGTCCCGCGTCCTCGACTCACGGCAAGCGATTTACCGACGGGCGTAACGGCGTCGCAGCCCGCTGCGACCGCGCCGGCGCACCGCCACCGCCCCGAACCGTGAGGCGGGCCGGGCGGTGGGTGGTCCCGCGCCGGACGTCTGGCGCGGGACCACGGATACCGGCGGGTCAGTTCGCGCAGACGGCGTACGCGCGCACCTTCCAGTTGCTGCTGAAGCCGTCCTCGTCCTCCATGGCGCGGACGGTGACCGTGGTCGAGGACGTGGCCCGCATCTCGGTCAGGCGCACCTGCCCATCGCCGCCGAGGATCTCGCCGCCCACCCCGTGCACGCGCGTGCCGGGCGGGCAGTCGGCCGTGACCGACTGGGTGTCGGCGGAGCTGTAGGTGCTGTCTTCGACCACGCGCTGCTCGCCGGGCAGCGGGTCGGCGCAGATCGCGGTGGCGTCCAGCCACCACGTGCCGGCGAAGCCCGTGCCGTCCTCGGCACCCGCCACCACGACGCTGCTCTGGTTGATCCGCAGATCCTCGAGGACGACCTCGCTGTTCGACGCCCCGACGACCGCGCCACCGACCCCGATGGCGTGCTTGCCGGCCGGGCAGGACTTCTCGAACCAGTTCGACGTGCCGAAGCTGGGCGCCGAACTGCCGGACACGGTCACCAGGCCCGGGGGCGGCGTGGCGCACACCGCGTTCGCCGTGACCGCCCAGTTGCCGGCGACGCCGTTCTCGTCCTCCCGGCCGGTCACCGAGTACGCGTCCCCGCCGACCAGCGGGACCATGATGTCCATGCCGACCTGCCCGAGGCCGGAACCGGTGATCGCGCCGCCGCCGCCGATGACCTTGGTGCCGGCCGGGCAGGTCGCGTTCTGCGACTTCGCGGCGCTGTTGCTGGGGCCGGTCGTCGTCTTGATGCTCAGGCCGGGCACCGCCGCCACCGGTCCGGTGAGGGCCACCTGGCCGAGCACGAGCGCGCTCAGCGCGCCCCCGCCCACGGCGGCCATCCGACGCGACCAACGGGTTCGGTTCGATCCTTCTCGCATGATGTCTTCCTTCTTTCCTGGTGATGTTCGGTACGGGAGGTGATTCGGTCAGGGTTTGCAAACGTCGATCAGTCGGTCGCCGCGGCGGGGCAGGCGAGTCTCCTCAGTAGCCGGTGCGATGACACCGGTAGGAGCGCGGCGGGGTCGGGATGCCAACAGAAAAGCCTGAAGAAAAAAATTTGCCGCTTTACTGGCACCGTTGATGAGTAGCGGGAGACACGGATGGACACGGCGGCACAGGACGACACCGCGCTGGTCGAGGCGGTGCGTCGCGGCGAGCGGGCCGGACTGGAGGGCATGTACCGGCGGTACGCCGACCGGCTGTACACGTACGCCCGGACCATGCTGCGCGAGCCGGAGGCCGCCGCGGACGCCGTCCACGACGCGTTCCTCATCGCCAGCCAGCGCATCGGCCAGCTCCGCGAGCCTGACCGGCTGCGCTCCTGGCTGTACGCGATCGTGCGCAGCGAGTGCCTCCGGCAGCTCCGGGAGCGGTCCCGCTCTCTGCCGCTGGAGGAGGCCGACGAGCCGGTGGCCGACACCGACCCGGCCACGGGCGTCAACGCCGAGCAGGTACGCGCCCTGGTGCACGCCGCAGCCGCCGCGCTGAACCCGGGCGACCGTGAGGTGGTCCACCTGGCCATCCGCCACGACCTGTCGTCCGCCGACATCGGCGCGGCCCTCGGGGTGCCCGCCAACCACGCGCACGCCCGCCTGTCGCGCGCCCGCTCGCAGCTCGAACGGGCACTGGGGGCGCTGCTGGTGGCCCGCACCGGGGCCCGGGACTGCCCCACCCTCGCCGACCTGATCGACGGCTGGCAGGGCCGACTCACCCCGACCCTGCGCAAGCGGGTCTCGCGGCACATCGAGAGCTGCGCGGTGTGCGGGCTGCTCCGGCGGGAACAGCTCAGCCCGGCCGCCCTGCTGTCGGCGTACACGGCGCCGGCCTTCCTGGTGGTCGCCGACACGGTGTGGCCGAGACTGGCCGAGGTCTGCGCGACCGACATTCTGGCCGATCCGGCGACCGACACGGCGTCCGACGGGGCGTTCGACACGGCGGCTGATCCGGCGACCGACGGGGCGACCGACACGGCGACCGATCCGGTGGTCGACGCGGCGTCCGGCGGGGCGTCCGGCGGGGCGGCCGATCCGGCGGGTGCGGTCCCGGCCGATCCGTCGACCGACCTGGTGCCAGCGGCCGACGAACCCCCCGGGCCGGCGGACGCCCGGCCAGCAGACGGACCGGTCGACGGGCCGACGCCGGTGGCCACGGACGATGCGGTGGCCCCGGAGGGTGCGGTGGCCCGGGGCGGTGCGGCGGTGCCGGCCGGTGTGGCGCACACCGTGCGGGCGACCTCGCGGGCGGCCCGCGACCGGAACCGTCGGCGGCTGGCCGCGACCGCGGCTCTGCTGATCCTTCTCGTCGTGTTCGGCACCTGGGCGTTGGGCCCCGGCCGCCCGACCGCCGCGCGGGACGGCTCCGGCCAACCGGTGTCCGGGGCGCTCGGCTCACCGGCCGGTGAGCCGGCGGCTCCCGCCGCGCCGCTGCCGTCCGGCACGGCCACGGGAGCCGGCACGCCAGCGCCGGCGGGCACCGCCGGCCCGACGTCGGGGACCGCCGCCGTGCCGGCGGACGGCGACGGGGCCGCCCAAACCGCCGCGCCCGCCGCGCCCGACGTCGTGCCGGGTGGCGCCGCACCGGCACCGGCCGCGACACCGGCCAGGCCGCCGGCCGTGCCCCGGCCGACCGCCGCACCACAGGTCGCCACGCCGTTCACGGTCTCCGCCACCGCGCGGGTGCGGTGCGGCCAGGAGACGTACAGCCTCGCGGTGCAGGCCACCGGCAGTGGCACGCTCGGCGGTGCCGAGGTTCGCTGGACCCCTACCGGCAGCCGGACGTCGGCCCGGGCGATGACGGTGGACGGGTCTGCCGCCCGGACGACCGTCGGGCAGTTGCGCGCGTCGGCGCTGACCTGGTCGGTACGGGCGACCGCCGTGGACGGCCGTACGGCGCAGAGCCCGACCTACACGATCGCCGACCCGTGCGTTCGGCCGGGATAGCCGGGACGGGTTTCGAGTGCCGGTGTGGCTGTTCCGGTTCGTGGGGTGGGCCCAGTGGGATCCGCGCCGTGATCTCGTCGGCCGGTGTTGGATCGGGACGAGTGGCCGGACGAGTCGGGGGTGCATTGGTGAGCTACGCGGACGTCAACGGTGTGCGGCTGTGGTACGAAATCCACGGCACCGGCCGCCCGTTGGTGCTCCTGCACGGCGGGTACGGCGCGGTGGAGATGTTCGCCCCGATCCTGCCCGCCCTCGCCGCGCGCCGCCGGGTGGTCGGGGTCGACCTCCAGGGCCACGGCCGCACCGCCGACGTCGACCGCCCGCTGCGATTCGAGTCGATGGCCGACGACGTCGCCGCGCTGATCCGCCACCTCGGCCTCGGTGAGACCGACGTGCTGGGCTACTCGCTGGGCGGCGGCGTCGCCCTGCGCCTCGCGGTCGGGCATCCGGAGCTGGTGCGCCGGCTGGTGGTGGTCTCCGCGCCGTGCCGGCGTCAGGGCTGGTATCCGGAGGTGCTGGCCGCGATGGCCACCCAGGACGAGCGGACGGGCGAGCGGATGCGCGGGACCCCGCCGCACGAGCTGTACGAACGGATCGCTCCCCGCCCGCAGGACTGGCCGGCGCTCTGGGCCAAGACGGGCGACCTGCTCCGCCAGGAGTACGACTGGTCGACCGAGGTGGCCGCCCTGGCCAAGCCGACCCTGCTGGTCTTCGCCGACGCCGACTCGATCCCGGTCCGCCATGCGGCGGAGTTCTTCGGGCTGCTCGGCGGCGGACACCGCGACGCCGGCTGGGACGGCACCGACCGTCCCGCGTCGCGCCTGGCGGTGCTGCCCGGCCTCACCCACTACGACATCGTCTCCTCGCCGGCGCTGCCCGCCGCGGTGATCCCGTTCCTCACCACCCAGGTCCGCGAGCCGGCCTGACGAGCCGGCCTGACGAACCGGCGACGCCGGAGTTCCGTCGCCCGGCGAGGTCAGCCGAGGCGCTCGGCCGGCCAGGGCGGCAACGCGTCGGCCTGGGCCGCTGGAACTCCCGCAGCCCGGGGTGCCGACCGGTGGCGGCTGCCGCGCCCCGTCGAGGAATAAGCCGGCCAGGCCGGCGAGCACGCCGGTGACGTCATACCGGCGGCCCGGCGACCGGGCAGCCGGTCACCCGGCGGCCGGGCCGGGCGCGGCGGTGTAGTGCAGGATCACCAGCCCGCTGTCGAAGGCGCGGGTCCCGGCCAGGGCGAACCGGTGCGGGTCGAAGCCCCGGTCGGCGAGCGGTACGCCGCTGCCGGCCACGATCGGGTGCAGCTTGACGACCAGTTCGTCCACCTCCGGCAGGAGCTGGCCGGCGAGCTGGCCGCCGCCGCAGAGCCAGATGTCGCCGCCGGGCTGCCGCTTCAGGTCGCGGACGAAGGCCACCGGGTCCGCGTCGACGATCTCCACCCCGGGATCGTCCGACGGGGGCAGCGACCGGGAGAAGACGTACTGCCTCAGGTGGGCGTACGGGCTGGTGACGCCGATCCGCAGCGCCGGGTCGTAGGTGGCCCGGCCCATCAGCAGCCCGCCGAACCGGCCGGTGGGTCGGTCGATGCCGAAGTGCGGGTGGCTGAGGGTGGGGAAGGTCTGCGGCCAGTGTGCCGCGAGGTGGGCCGCCACGTCCGGCTCCAGCGGCAGGAAGTCGTACGACCCGTCGGGGGCGGCGATGAAGCCGTCGAGGGTGCTGGCCACGTAGTACACGAGCTTGGGCAAGAAGACTCCAATCAACCACTACTACTGTCGTGGTTGCAATGTACTACACCTGTTGTTGTTGCTGCTAGGGTCTGCTCATGGCCCGCAACCCGCAACGACGTGCCCAACTCGCCGACGCGGGGCTGCGGGTGCTCGCCGCCGGTGGTGCGCGGGGGCTCACCCACCGCGCCGTGGACGCCGAGGCCGGGGTGCCCACCGGCACCGCCTCCAACTACTTCCCGTCCCGGGAGGCGCTGCTCGGCGCCCTCGCCGAGCGGGCCTTCGAGCGGTACGCCCCCGACGAGGCGGTCCTCGCCGAGCTGGCCGGCCGGGAGCCGTCACTCGCCCTGTTCACCGACTACCTGCGCTACATCGTGCTTCGCACCACCCGGGAGCCCGACGTCACCCGGGCGCTGATCGAGCTGCGGCTGGAGGCGGCCCGCCGCCCCGAGTTGGGCCGCAGCCTCGCCGCGGTGCTCCGCCGGGGGTACGCCGACGACGTCGCGTTCCACGCCGCCGCCGGACTGCCGGGTGGCGCGTTCGAGATCGCCCTGCTGCACTATGCGGTGGACGGGTTGCTGCTCGACCTTCTCACCACGTCGATCGACGCCGGCTTCGACGTCGACGAGGTGGTTTCCGCCCTGGTGTCCCGCCTCGTCGGCGGGGCCGGCCGAGCATCCGGTTGACGGGGCGGCCCCGCATCCGGTTGACGCGGGCCTGCCCCGCGCGGCTGACGGCGGCCCTGCCCGGGGAGGCGCCGTGCCGTTCACCGCCCAGCAGATGAGCAAGCCGGTCGGCCCGGCCGGACCGGGCCTACCGACCCAGGTGTGCCCCCGTACGCAGCGGGAACCCTGCCCGAACGCACATCGGGAGGAGCGAGGCGATGGGGGACCGCACCGCGCTGACGATCGGTGTGCTGGGCTCGTACGGTGGCCGCAACCTCGGCGACGAGGCGATCCTGAGCGGCCTCCTGGCCGACCTGCGCTCGCACGAGCCGCAGGCGCGGATCATCGTCTTCTCCCGGAACCCGGAGCACACCGCCCGGGCCCATCCCGACGTGGAGGCGGTGCCCTGGGAGGGGGTCAGCCGGGTCGACTCGGCGCAGGTGCTGGCCGAGCTGGACCTGCTGATCCTCGGCGGCGGCGGCATCCTCTACGACCGGGAGGCGCGCCGCTACCTGCGGGTGGTCCGGGTCGCCCAGGAGCGGGGCCTGCCCCTGCTCACGTACGCGGTGGGGGTGGGGCCGCTCAGCGACGGGGTGGACACCGGGATGGTCCGGGAGACCCTGGCCGGCGCCACCGAGGTGACCGTGCGGGACCAGGAGTCCCGGATGGTGCTGGAGGAGGCCGGGCTGGTCAACCCGATCACGGTGACCGCCGACCCGGCGTTCCTGCTGGAGCCGGAGGAGTTCCCCGAGGGGCTCCTGCGCGAGGAGGGGGTGCCGGCCGGCCGGCGGCTGGTCGGGCTCAGCGTCCGCGAGCCGGGCCGGGCCGCCGAACGGCTCGACGTCGACGGCTACCACCGGCTGATCGCCCAGATCGCCGACTTCCTGATCCACCGGATCGACGCGTACGTGCTCTTCGTGCCCATGGAACGCGACGACATCCGGCACTCGCACGGCGTGATGTCGCACATGACCACCGCCGAACGGGGGCGCATCCTGCACGGCGACTACTCACCCCGGCAGGTGCTCGGGCTGATGCGGCACTTCGACCTCGCCGTCGGCATGCGGCTGCACTTCCTGATCTTCGCCGCGATGGTCGGCACCCCGTTCCTGCCCCTGCCGTACGCGGGAAAGGTCTTCGACCTGGCCCAGCGCCTCGGCGTGCCGGCGCTGCGCGGCGTGGAGCGGGAGGTGGAGGGGCCGCTGCTGGCCGAGGTGGACCGGCTGTGGGACGAGCGGGAGGCCCGCTCCGCGGAGACGGCCCGCCGGGTGGCCGAGGTCTGCGAGCAGGCCCGGGGCACCTCGCAGGTGACCGCCGCGGTGCTGGAGAGCCTGCGCTCGTCGCGGCTGCCGGGCCGGGCGGGCGTCGCGAGGCCGGCCGGCGTCTCCCGCCCGACCGGGGCGACCGGCGCTCAGACGGCCGGGCCCCGCCACCGGTAGAGCCACCCCCGGCCGCCCTCGGCCACCGACTCCAGCTCGTAGATGTCGGCCTCGGCCAGCCCGTGCTCGCCGAGGTGGTGGTGGGTCAACGGCGGACGGCCGTTGCTGTCCAACTCGACCACGACCGTCTGCCCGTCGGCGCTGCCGCCCGCCAGCGGGATCTCCACCGTTGCTGCCATGGCCCAATCCTGCCCGGGCGACCGCCGCCCCGCAGGAGATACCCGTCCCGCCACCGCCCCACCTCCGGCCACTGCCAAACCACCCTCGTCCGGCCCGGGCGGCTCGGCCGGGGCAGCGTGGCGGGACCGTCGCCCGCTAGGGTCCGGCAATGGCGGAGATCGCGATCGACCCCACCCTCGGGCCGGTACTGGCCCGCACCGGCGACGAGCGCGCAGTGCTCGAATCCTTCCTCGACTTCCACCGCGCCACCGTGGCGCGCAAGCTGCGCGGCCTCAGCGACGCCGACGCCCGGCGCCGGCTGGTGCCCTCCCTCACCACCCTCGCCGGCCTGGTGAAGCACCTGACGCTGGTCGAGCGGAACTGGTTCCCCTGCCTGCTCGCCCCGGAGCCCGGCGACCTCTACCAGACCACCGAGGAGGAGGCGGCGGCGAGCTTCACCCTCGACGACGCCGACACGGTCCAGTCCCTCCTGGCCGGCTACGAGCGGGCCTGCGCCCGGTCCCGCGCGGTCGCCGCGCGCTTCGACCTCGACCACGTGGTGCCGCACCCGCAGCTCGGCGAGGTCTCCCTGCGCTGGATCCTGACGCACCTGGTGGAGGAGACGGCCCGGCACGCCGGCCACGCCGACATCCTGCGCGAGCTGACCGACGGCTCCACCGGGGCGGTCTGACCACGACGCCACCCGGCCGGCCAGGTGGCGCGCCGGTCGGGGCTGCCCCCGCCCGGCCCGCTCAACCGGGCGGCAGCAGCCCCGGCGGGTACTCCATGCCGTCGTGGGCGCAGGCCGCCGCGGCGACCCGGGCCGCGTACGCCGCCGCCTCGGCCAGCCCCGCGCCGCGCAGTCGGGCGGCGACCAGGCCGGCCGCGAACGCGTCCCCGGCGCCGTTGGTGTCCACCACCGGCCCCGGCGGCGCGGCGGCGGGCACCTGGGCGGGCGGCCCGCCGGCGGCGAAGAGTTCCGCACCGTCCGCGCCCCGGGTGACCACGGTGGTCCGAGGCGCCAGTGCGGCGGCGAGCGCCCCGGCCCGTGCGCCGAGCCGGACGCCGCTGACGAGGACCAGGTCGGCCACCTCGGCGAACGGGCGGTGGTAGGGGTTGTCGCCGTCCCAGTCGTGCAGGTCGGTGGAGAGGCCGACCCCGGCCGGCAGCCCGGCGCGCAGCGCGGGCAGCACGGGCGGCGCCCAGTCCATGATCGACAGGTGCACGTGCGCCGCGTCCCGGGCCAGCGCGGCCAGCCGCTCCGGCGCGAACGGCGGCGGCCCCTGCCAGGGGCGGGGGTCGTAGAGCGACATCCGTCGGCCGGCCGGGTCCACCAGGTTCACCGACCGGCGGGTCCCGCCCGGGTCCACGGCCAGCACGGTGTGCACCCCGGCCCGGTCCAGCGCGGCCCGGACCACGTCGCCCGCCGGGTCGGCGCCGAGCACGTCGACGACCGCCACCCGCAGGCCGAGCGCGCGGGCGGCCAGCGCCATGCCGGCTCCCGTGTTGCCGACCCGCAGCTCGATCGGGGGGACGGTGAGCGAGTCGGCGGCCGGCAGCGGGAGCTGCGGCACGCGTACCCGCACGTCCACCCCCAGGCCGCCGAGCACGAGAAGATCGAACATGGCACGACGGTAGCGGCCGGGCTCACTCCAGCGGCGTCGGCTCGGGCTGCGCGGGCGCGGGCTCGGTGCGCCGCATCGGCGCCCGGGTGCGGCGGACCGGCCGGGCCCTTCTCCAGCGCCAGCGTGAAGACGTTCCGGAAGATCCGCGACAGCGCGGGGTCGGAGTCCAGCGCCCCGGCGAAGGTGATCGACGAGGCGCTGAAGACGAACAGCCGGGGGAACCGCTGGAAGCCGGCCCCGATCTGCCGGCTGCCGCTCCAGTAGCCCGCCCCGGTGGTGTAGTTGGTGCAGACGTACCGGTAGTAGTGGATCGTGCCGTCGGCCCGCATCCCGTAGAGCGACCCGTCGGTGCTGCCCAGCACGGTGCGGAACTGGTTCCACCCGGTGCCGACCCTCCGGCCGGAGCCGCTGGCCCATCCGGTCACGCCGGTCTGCCAGCCCCAGTGCCCGACGCCGGGCGCTGTCCCGGTCCGGCCGGACCGGTGTCCGGGCCGGGTCCGGCTATCCTCGGTGGTCGTCGGTCGGAGGGGGGACGGGTGCTGGTCATCCACGGGGCGTGGTTGCCCGGCCGAGGGCTCGCCGTCTGGGCCGAGGACACCAGCCGCCCGGCGCGGGCCCCCCGCCGCCCCGGCCGGGCGCCCCGCGAGCGGCCCCACCCGTTCGCCGCCGACCACGCCGCCCTGGCCGCCGCCCTCGCCCCCACGGCCCTCGACCCCACCGCCCCGGAGACCACCGCCCCGCCGCCCTCCGGCCGGGGGGCCGACGGCCCGGGGACGGCCGGGTCGGCAACCGTGGGCCCCGAGACCGCCGGTTCGGCAACCGACCGGCCACCCGGCACGCCGGGGACAACCGCCGAGGCCGGGTCGGTGCTGCTGCGCCTGCCCACCCGGGCGGGCTCGCCGGTCGACTCGCCGGAGCTGGTCCGGACCGCCGTCGCCGAGCCGGTCCGCGGGCCGGTCACCCTCGCCGGCTGGCGCGCCCCCGCCCTCCGGTACGCCCCGGCGGACGCGCTCGCGCTGCTGCGCGCTGCCGGCGACCGCGCCGGGGTGCCCGGCGCCACCCTGCGGCACCTGGCCGAGCTGGCGGAGTTCGCCGCGGACCTGGTCCGCCGGGGCCGCGTCCTGCCCGGGGTCGTCCCGGCGCGGCCCGAGGACGGCGAGCCCGGGGCTGCGGCGGCGCGGGCGGTGTGGCGGCCGTTGCTCACCGGCGCCGACGCGGCGTGGGCCCGGTCGCTCGCGCTGGCCCTCCCGCCGGTGGCCCGGGCCGCCGGCGACCTGCCCCCCGGCGACCTGGTCGCCGACGCCCTCGACGCGCTGACCGACGCCGCCGCCCGGGCCGCCCTCACCCGCACCACGCTGGCCCGGGGCGGCCGGCCTACCGGCGCGGTGCCGGCCTGGCTGGCCGCGCTGACCGGGCCGGCCGGGGAGTTCACCGCCGAGCCGGGGGCCCTCGCGGCGCTGCGCGCCGAGCTGGACGACTGGCAGCGGGACGCGGCCGGCGGCGTGGTCCGGGCCAGCTTCCGCTTGGTGGAGCCGGCCGCCGACCCGCTCGGCGACGCCTCGACCGACCCGCTCGGCGATACGCTGGCGAACCCGCTCGGCGGCGCGCCGGCCGGGGCCCGGGACGTGGGGGCCGAACCGGCCGGGACGCCGCCCGACGCCGGCCGCTGGCGGGTCGAGTTCGGGCTCCAGGCCGCCGACGAGCCGAGCCTGATCGTCGACGCCGGGCAGGTCTGGCGGTCCCCGCACCCCGGGCCCGCCCTCGCCGGCCGGCTGGACTCCCCGCAGGAGACCCTGCTCGCCGAGCTGGGCCGGGCCAGCCGGCTCTGGCCGGAGCTGGACGCGGCGCTGCGCACGGCCACCCCGGAGGCCCTGGAGCTGGACGTCGAGGGCGCGCACCGGTTCCTGCGCGACGGCGCGCCGGTGCTGCACGCCGCCGGTTTCGGGGTGCTGCTGCCGTCCTGGTGGCGGCGGCCCTCGTCCCGGCTGGGGGCCCGGTTGCAGGCCCGCAGCCGCACCGCGCCGGGGACCGTGGCCGCCGCCGACGGCGGGTTCGGCCTGGACGCGCTGGTCGACTACCGGTGGGAGGTGGCCCTCGGCGACGAGCCGCTCACCGCCGAGGAACTGGCCGCGCTGGCGGAGCTGAAGAGCCCGCTGGTCCGGCTGCGGGGGCGCTGGGTGGAGCTGGACCCGGGGCGGCTCGCCGCCGGGCTGCGGCTGCTCCGCTCGGCCGGCGAGCTGACCGTGGCCGACCTGCTCCGGCTCGGCCTCGCCGACGCGGACTCCGACGACGCGCTGCCGGTGCTGGAGGTGACCGCCGACGGGCCGCTCGGCGAGCTACTCGCCGGGCAGGCCGAGCGGCGGCTCACCCCGTTGGACCCGCCGCCGGCGTTCACCGGGACGCTGCGGCCGTACCAGCGGCGCGGGCTGGCCTGGCTGGCGTTCCTCCAGTCGCTCGGCCTCGGCGGGGTGCTCGCCGACGACATGGGGCTGGGCAAGACGGTGCAGCTACTGGCCCTGATCGCCGGGGACCCGCCGAGCGCCGGGCCGACCCTGCTGGTCTGCCCGATGTCGCTGGTGGGCAACTGGCAGCGGGAGGCCGCCCGGTTCGCCCCGGCGCTGCGCGTACACGTGCACCACGGGGCCGAGCGGGCCCGTGGGGAGGGGTTCGCCGCGGTCGTGCACGCGGCGGACCTGGTCCTCACCACCTACTCGGTGGCCGCCCGGGACGCGGTCGAGCTGGCCGGGATCGACTGGCACCGGGTGGTGGTGGACGAGGCGCAGGCGATCAAGAACGCCGCCACCCGGCAGGCGGAGGCGGTCCGGTCGCTGCCCGCCCGGCACCGGGTGGCGGTCACCGGCACGCCGGTGGAGAACCGGCTCGCCGATCTGTGGTCGATCATGCAGTTCGCCAATCCCGGCCTGCTCGGCCCGGCGGCGGCGTTCCGCAAGGCGTACGCCGAGCCGATCGAGCGGCACGGCGACGCCGAGGCCGCCGAGCGGCTGCGCCGGATGACCGGCCCGTTCGTGCTGCGCCGGCTCAAGACCGACTCGTCGATCATCTCCGACCTGCCCGAGAAGCTGGAGATGGAGGTGCTGTGCAACCTCACCGCCGAGCAGGCGTCGCTCTACCGGGCGGTGGTGGACGACATGCTGGCCCGCATCGAGTCCAGTGACGGCATTGAGCGGCGCGGCCTGGTGCTGTCGGCGATGACCCGGCTCAAGCAGGTCTGCAACCACCCCGCCCAGCTCCTGCGCGACGGCTCCGCGCTGGCCGGCCGGTCCGGCAAGCTGGCCCGGCTGGAGGAGATCCTCGACGAGGTGCTGGCGGCGGGGGAGCGGGCCCTGCTGTTCACCCAGTACGCCGAGTTCGGCGGGATGCTGCGTGGGCACCTCTCCGCCCGGTTCGGCCGGGAGGTGCTCTTCCTGCACGGCGGGGTGGGCAAGGCCGACCGGGACGCGATGGTGACCCGCTTCCAGTCCGCCGGCGGGCCGCCGCTGTTCGTGCTCAGCCTCAAGGCCGGCGGCACCGGGCTCACCCTCACCGCCGCCAACCACGTGGTGCACGTCGACCGGTGGTGGAACCCGGCCGTCGAGGACCAGGCCACCGACCGGGCGTTCCGGATCGGCCAGCGCCGGCGGGTGCAGGTACGCAAGTTCGTCTGCGCCGGCACGGTGGAGGAGAAGGTGGCCGCCATGATCGCCGAGAAGCGCAGCCTGGCCGCGTCCGTGGTGGGCACCGGCGAGCAGTGGGTGACCGAGCTGTCCACCGAGCGGCTGCGCGAGCTGTTCGCGCTGGAGGCCGGGGCGGTGGTCGAGTGACCGGGCCGGCTTCGGACGGGCCGGCGTCGACCGGCCGGTTCGCCGACTACGGCCGGCCGCGCCGGGTGGACGGCGGGCTGCGCGCTCGCAGCACCCGGGGGGCGATCGGCCGGTCCTGGTGGTCCCGCCGGTTCCTGGAGGTGCTGGAGTCGTTCGCGCTGGGCACCCGGCTCACCCGGGGCCGGTCGTACGCGCGGGCGGGGCAGGTGCTCAGCCTCGACGTCGCCCCCGGCGTGGTGACCGCGCGGGTGCAGGGCTCCCGGCCCGAGCCGTACCAGGTGCGGATCGCGCTGGAGCCGTTTCCGGCGGCGCTGTGGGAGCGGATCGAGGCGGAGCTGGCGGCGCAGGCGTTCTTCAGCGCCCGGCTGCTCGCCGGCGACCTCCCGGCCGAGCTGGAGGAGCTGTGCGCCGGTGCCGGGGCGCCGCTGTTCCCCGCCGGGGTCGGCGAGCTGGCCCAGCGGTGTAGCTGCCCCGACTTCGCCGTCCCGTGCAAGCACCTCGCGGCGACGTTCTACCTGCTCGCCGAGGCGTTCGACGCGGACCCGTTCGAGCTGCTGCACTGGCGGGGCCGGCGTCGGGCGGAGCTGCTGGACCGGCTGCGCGCCCTGCGTGCCGCTGCCGCCCCGGCGGCCGACCGGGCGGCACCGGCCGGCAGCGCCGCCGGGTCCCCGGCGGGTGGCCGGGACGCCCCGGCCGGGCGGGTGCCCGCGCCGGCCGCACCGTCCACATCGGACGGCATCGGTCGGGCCGGGCCGGCCGCCCCGGCGGTTGCCGGCGTCGGCCCCGGATCGCCGTCCACCGGGGACGGTCCGGGCGTCGCGCCGGCCGTCGGCGCCGCGCGGTCGCTCGCCGCGCTGCCCGCGGCGCCGCTGGACGACGCCGTCGACCGGTTCTGGGTGCCGCCGGTGCCGCTGCCGGACCGTCCGCCGACCCTGTCGACGGGCCCGGACCTGCTGCTGCGGCAGCTCGGCGCGCCCGCGCCCGCGCTCGGCGGGCCGGGCCTGCTGGAGCGGCTGCGCCGGGCGTACCGGGAGTTCGGTCGCGCCCGCCCGGAGCCGGACCGGCCGGCTACCCCCGGGTCCCGGCCGGCGCGGTGACGGCGGCGCCCGGGCCACCGTCCACGCCGGGCCGACGCCCGGTGCCACGGTGCACGCCCGGCCGGGCTGCCGGGGCCACCGTCCACGCCGGAGCGGCGGCCGGACCGGCGTCACAACCAGCGACGGCGGAACCGCCACATGAGCGCGGCGTTGGCCAGCAGCACCACCGCGAAGACCGCCCCGGCCAGCCCGCCGGCCAGCACGGTCGCCGCCGGCAGCGAGGCCCACAGCACGACGGTCAACAGCATCAGGTACCGGCCGCGGCGGGCCCGGGCCCGGTGGTCCAGGCGGGCGAAGAACTCCGGATCGCTCTCCCGGAGCTGACGGGTGATCTGTTCGAACCTGCGCTGATCCTCTTTGCTGAGCATGGCGGTGCCTTCCCCTCACGCGTTCAGCGGTTCGGCGGCATACCCGCTGCGGCGGCGGCTCACGCGCCCCTCCTGCTGCTACTTTCGACAGATCGCTTGGGCGGGAGCCGGCGCCGACCTTCCGCCCGGGGTGCGTCCACCGCCCACCGGAGCGCGGGTTCCCGGGTCGTGGGCCGGCTGAGCGCAGGCTTATTCCCGGCTTAAGTTTCGCTGTGCCGTGGAACGACGCACGTCACGCGGGGACGGGGCGAACCGGCACGCCCGGTACGGGTACGCCCTGCTCCGGACGTCCCCGCCGGCAGCAGCCGAAACGGGCCGTCCGCCGGTGCCGTTGAGCGTCGCCTTAAGTGCCGTCGCCGGCCGGTTCGGCGTGTCTTGAAGGCCCTTCACCCCCCGGTTACCGTCCCGTAGCAACTCCTCCAGCAGTAGTCGCCGCACCGCCCCACCCCCGGGCGCAGCCGTGCCGGCGTTCGACGGAACGGGATTGGTACATGGCCGACCAGAATGTGCCACCGCGCCGGCTGCGGGACGACCGCGGCTGGGACGGACGACAGCACCCCACCCCGGACGGTTACCGCGACCATGGCACGTCCGACCCCTACGGCCCGTCCGGCCACCAGTCGAACCCCCCGTACCCCGACGCTCCCCCCGCCCCGGCCGGCCCGGATCCGCAGTACGCGCCCGCCGCCCCCGGGTCGGCCCACCGCGGCCCCCAGTGGGTCGGCCCCGACGGCCTCGGCCGGCCGGCCCGGGCCGCGACCGCGACCACCGGCTACGGACTGCCCAACCTGGACGATGACGACGACCCGGGCCGCCGGGCAAGCCGGCGGCGCGCCCTCGCCGCCCTCGGGGGCACCGCCGCGGTGGTGGCCGGCGGCGCCGTCCTGGCCATGACCCCGCAGGTGCGTGGACTCTTCGGCGGCGACGCCCCGGTCGGTGACGCCACCGGCACCACGGCCACCGACGGCACCCCCGCCCGCCCCGGCGGCCAGCAGCCGAGCACGGTGCGCACCTACACCGAGCAGAACGAGAGCTACATGGGCTCCCGGGCCGGCGCGGCGCTGAAGAAGAACAGCCCCTCCGGTGGGCGTACCTTCGCCGGCCCGGCCGCCGCCGCCGAGGCCACCGAGGTCACGGTCAAGACCGTGCTGGCCAAGGACCCGGTCCGGCACCTGGCCAGCCGGGCCACCTTCGGCGCCACCGCGAAGCTGACGGCCGACATCAGGCGGCTCGGCATCGACGCCTGGATCCGCCAGCAGTTGGAGCCGGAGAAGCTCGCGCCCAGCCCGGCGGAGCTGAAGCTGGCCGACCTGCCGACGCTCAAGCTGAGCCCGCGGCAGCTCCGGGACCAGCGCGACGCCCTCAACGAGCGGGGCGCGCAGCCCGAGCGCGAGGTGGTCGACGCCACCATCGCCCGGCAGATCTGGTCGGAGCGCCAACTCTTCGAGGTGATGGTCGACTTCTGGAACGACTTCCTGCACCTCGCCGCCGACTTCGACGGCGGCGAGGTGTACCGCGCCTCGTTCGACGCCGACGTGGTGCGCAGGCACGCGCTGGGCAGCTACCCGGAGATGCTGGTCGCCGCGAACAAGCACCCCGCGCTGCTGCTCTACCTGAACCAGAACGACTCCCGCGCCGACGCGGTCAACGAGAACCTGGCCCGGGAGAACCTGGAGCTGTACTCGGTGGGCGTCGACGGCGGCTACACCGAGAAGGACGTCCGGCAGGCGGCCCTGCTCCAGACCGGCCGCGGCGTCGACGACGGCAGGTACGTCTTCCGCCCGGAGCGGCACTACCTGGGCAAGGTGAAGGTCCTCGGCTTCTCCCACCCGAACAACTCCGACGACCCGAAGAAGGCCGACGCGGCCATCGACGCGTACCTCGCGTACATCGCCCTGCACCCGTCGACCGCGAGGTACGTGGCGCAGAGCCTGGCCACCCGGTTCGTCTCGGACACCCCGCCGAAGTCCCTGGTGGAGCGCCTCGCCAAGACGTACTCGGCCAACCAGGGCATGATCAAGCCGATGCTGATGACGCTCTTCAGCTCCTCGGAGTTCTGGGCGTCGGTGGGCCAGAAGGTGCGCCGGCCGATGGAGTACCTGGTCGCCACGTACCGCACCCTCGGCGTCTCCCCGCAGGCGGCGCCCGGGTTCAAACAGGGCGACAACAGGCGCACCGCGTTCGCCCAGGGGCTGCGGCAGATCCACGACAAGATGCGCGAGCTGGGCCAGTACCCGATGGGCCAGCCCACCCCGGACGGCTACCCGGACGTCTACGTCGCCTGGACCTCGGCCGGCACCATGGTCAACGGCTGGAACGAGGCCGGCGAGCTGGTCGGCGGCGGGCGCACCCAGTTCACGTACCCCAAGCCGGAGAAACTGGTCGCCCGGCCGCCGGCCACCGCCGGGGCGTACGTGGACGCGCTGGCCCAGCGCCTGGTGCACCAGAAGCTCAGCGCCCGGGAGCGGGAGCTGGTTCTCGACGTCGCCGGGGTCTCGGCGAGCACCAGGGTCGACGCCACGTTCAACGGGGCCGTCGCCGCCGTCGCGCGGACGATCCTCGCGTCCCCCCAGCACCACCTCCGGTGAGGCATCCGATGGAGAAGACTGTGCACTCGTTCCCCCTGCACCCCGAATGCCCCGACCTGCGGCGGCTGGCCGACAACCCGGCCGAGGCGCTGCTGCGGGCGGAGGCCGACATCGTCGCCGCCGAGAACGCCGCCGAGGCCGACCGCTACCGCCGGCTGGAGGACCTGGAGGAGGCCCAACAGGACGGCCGGGGGATCACCCGGCGCACCTTCGTGGCCGGGGCCGCCGCCACCGCCACCGCCACCGCGCTGGCCACCGCCCAGTTCGTCACCGCCTCCGCCTCGTTCGCCGCCACCAGGACCGGCACCCTGGTCCACGTCTTCCTCTACGGCGGGCTGGACGGGCTGAGCCTGGTCGCCCCGGCCGACGACCCGGTGCTGGCCAAGGCCCGCCCCGACCTGCTGCTCGGCGACGACTCCCTGGCCCTGGGCCGCGGGTTCAAGCTGACCAGCGCGTTCAAGCCGCTGGAGCGGTGGCTCAGGGCCGGCCAGCTCGGCTTCGTCCCGGCGGTCTCCGACGAGCGGCTGTCCCGCAGCCACTTCCAGGCCGCGGACGCCTGCAACCTCGGCGGCCTGCCCAGCGAGACCGGCGGCCGGGGCTGGCTGGACAGCCTGGTCGACAACCTCGGCAAGGGCACCGCGTTCCGCAGCGTCGGCATCGGCAGCACCCTGCCCCGGTCGCTGGTCGGCACCAACGGCGCGTTGTCCATGAACAGCGTCGGCTCGCTGCGGCTCAACGGCGAAGAGAAGTACCGGGCCGCCACCGAGAAGGCGATCAGGGGCCTGTTCACCGGGATCAACCACCCGGTCGAGGAGGCGGTGCAGGACGGCCTCGGCGCGCTGGCCACCGCGCAGAAGCTGGCCGCGAAGCCGTACCAGGCGGCCGAGGGCGTCACGTACGAGGGCGTCGGAAACGCCTTCCAGCAGCTCGCCCAGCTCATCAAGGGCGGGGCGAACGTCCGGGTGGCCACCGTCGGCATGGGCGGCTACGACACCCACGAGAACCAGGGCACCCGCTCCGGCGGCCAACTGCACCGGCGGCTGAACGAGCTGGCCGCCGCCATGGCCGCGTTCTTCACCGACCTGGGCGACCGGGCCGCCGACGTGACGGTCATGGTGTCCAGCGAGTTCGGCCGCCGGGTCGCCTCCAACGGTGGCGGCACCGACCACGGCCACGGCGGGGTGGTCACCGTCCTGTCCGGCCGCAAGCTCGCCGGCTCGCTGCTCGGCACCTGGAGCGGCCTGGACGAGCTGGACTCCGGCGACGTGCCCGAGTACAACAACATGTTCAACGTGTACGGATCCGTCGCCCAGGGCCGGTTCGGGCTCACCACCGCGCAGGTGGACAGGATCTTCCCCCGGCAGAAGTTCACCCCGATGAAGCTGTACGCGTGACGCACCAGCACGCCCACCGCCTCCCGGGCCACCTGCACGCGGTGGTCACGGACGACGCCCGCTGCCTGCACTCCACCCGCCTCCCCCTCCTGACCGGCTGACGGACATGGCCCCCACCGCTCGCCGCGATCATGGACCCACGGCCCCGGAGATGCGGCTTTTGCTCCGGTATGGCCGGGCCCGAACTGCAAGATCGCGGAGGGTGGGGGCGGTCAGCCGGCGGGGCGGCGGCTGCCGGCCGGGTGAGCGCCTCCTGGCCGGGGGCGGCCGGGGCGGGAACCGGACGGACGGGTCGGCGGCCAGCGGTGCCCGCGTCGGTGGTGCGGTGGCGGTTCCGCGCCGTCGGGTCGGCGTGCCGCGTCATCCCTGCTGGACATCACACCCCCGCTCGGGGCGCTGTCGCCCCCTCGTCCGGGTCAACGACGTCCCGGGCCGCCGGGACGCTGCCCGGGGCGCGTCGGCTCCCCGACAGGCCGGCCCGTCGGCGTCGGGGATGTGGCGGACGGGTTCACCAACCGCGCCGCGGCAGTGGCAGGTGGTTGGGGAGCAACTCGGGGGTGAGCGTCACGCCGGTGGCCCGCAGGGCGTCGACCAGCACGTTCTGCACCAGGTAGGAGTCCGGGAGTTGCCAGCGCGCCTGTTCCGGGGCGACCGCCCAGCGGACCGTGCCCTCCGGCAGCCGGGTCGGCGGCGCCGGGATCCACGAGCCGGCGCCGTGCCGGACCACGTGGAAGCAGTGCTCCAGCTCCGGGCGCAGCGGGTCGCCGGGGCGGACCAGGAACATCCACCGTCCGGTCGGCGTCACCACCACCGGGCCGCGGACCCCGAAGCCGGCCGGATGGGTCCCCACCGCGTCGAGAACCCCCCGCCCGAGATGGGCCGGCACCTCCAGCACGTCGAACGCCCGTCCGGTGGGCAGCAGCACGCCGTGCGGGCGGCTGCGCCACCAGGTCGCCACCCGCGCCGCGTCGGTGCTGGCCGCCCGCTCCCAGTCCTCCAGGGCGGGATGACAGCCGACGGTGGGACAGCCGGCCCGGCCGCACACGAAGCGGCTGCGGGCCAGGCACGCGCCCGGGGTCACCTCCCAGCCGTGGACGGCGTAGCGGACGGCGACCCGGCGCAGCCGGACCCGTTCCAGCGGCGACAACTGCGCGACCCGCGGCCCGACGTTCCCCCACATGCCTTCGAACTCCTCTCGCCCGGACCGGTAGGTGCCAGGTCGCTTGTCGAGCGCCGTCACTGCCGTATCCCGCGTTCGTTGACTTGACGGAACGGCTGGTGCAATTTGCACGAAAGCTACGAGTACTGCCCGCACGGCCGACGTACTGGCTGTGCGACCAGCGAAAACCTGGGGACGAACGGACCACCGTACCGTCCGCACGGTCGCCGCCGAGGCCAGCCGGCCCGGCCAGGGGAGGGATGGGACATGGACGAGTTACCCATAGGCCGGCGGGTGGCGTACTGGCGCGGGCGGCGCAAGATGTCCCAGCAGGTCTTCGCCGACCGGCTCGGCAAGTCCAAGAGCTGGGTGGACAAGGTCGAGCGCGGGGTGCGCCGGCTGGACAAGTTCTCCGTCCTCTACGAGATCGCCGACATCCTCCAGGTCGACGTGCAGTTGCTGCTCGGCAAGGACCCGGAGCGGCGCACCGACGCGCTCAACTGCATCGACCAGGTCGAGGTCCAGGAGATCCGGGCCGCCCTGGAGCGGTACGACTCGATGAGCGCCTACTTCGACGCGGCCCCGTTCCCGCCGCCGCTGGTGGACATGCGCAAGGCGGTCAACCACGCCTGGCTGACCTACCAGTACGGCCGCTACGGGATGCTCACCCGGGCGCTGCCGAAGCTGCTGCGCGACGCCCAGGCGGCGGACGCCGGCCACGGCGGCGACCAGGCCCGCGACGCCGCCCACCTGCTCGGCCAGGTGTACCAGATCGCCTCCTCGGTGCTGCGCAAACTCGGCGAGTGCGACCTGGCCTGGCTGGCCGCCGACCGGTCGATGGCGGTCGCCCAGCGGGCCGACGACCAGCTCCTGGCCGGGATCGCCACCACCCGGGTCTGCAACGCGATGGTCGCCATGGGCCGGGCCCGGCCCGCGCTGGAGCTCAACGTCAACATCGCCAACCGGCTGGCCCCCGGCGGCGCCAACGAGGCCACCCCGGACCGGCTCTCCGTCTACGGGATGCTGCTGCTCCAGGGCGCGATGGCCGCCTCCCGGCTCGGCGACTCGGCGACGGTGGACGACCTGATCAACGGCGCCCAGGAGGCGGCCGTCCTGCTCGGCGGCGACCACAACCACTACTGGACCTCCTTCGGACCGACGAACGTCGAGCTGCACCGGGCCGCCGCCGCCGTGGAGCTGGGCGACGGGGGGCGGGCGGTGGAGGTGCACCACCAGCGCATCCCCGAGCCGTCCTTCAACGGCCTGCTGCCCGAGCGGCGGGCCCACCACCTGCTCGACATCGCCCGGGGCATGGCCCAGATCGGCGACGTGGCCGGCGCCGGGGAGATGCTGCTGCGCGGCGACCGGCTCGCGCCCTCGGAGATCCGCTGCCGCCCGATCGCCCACGAGGTGATGTCGGACGTCCTGCGTCGCACACGGGGTGCGCCGCCGCCGCCGATTGCGGAGTTGGCTGAGCACATGGGAGTGGGAGTATGAGCGCGTCGGGGGTCGGCATGAACGGCCCGCACCGCAGCAGCGAGCGCCGTGGGGTGCTCTACGTCATCGCCTGCGGGTCACCCCTCGCCGGTCACGTCGGCCGCCTGGTCGAGCTGGCCCAGCAGGACGGGTGGGAGGTCTGCGTGGTCGCCACGCCGGACGGCGCGAAGTTCGTCGACCGGCCGGCACTGGCCCGGCAGACCGGCCACCCGGTCCGCAGCCGGTACAAGGACCCGGGCGACCCGGACGTGCTGCCGCCGGCCGACGCGATGATCGTCTGCCCGGCCACGGTCAACACGGTCAACAAGTGGGCGGCCGGGATCACCGACACCCTCGCCCTCGGCCTGCTGGTCGAGGCCCAGGGCAAGGGGGTGCCGATCGTGGCGGTGCCGTTCACCAACGCCGCGATGGCCGGGCACCCGGCCTTCCGGACCAGCCTGGCCCGGCTCGCCGAGTGGGGGGTGGACGTGGTCTTCGGCGACCACGTCGTGCCCCTGCACCCACCCGGCGCCGGCGAGCGTCACCTGCACGCGTTCCCGTGGGGCGCCGGCCTGGCGGCGCTGCGCGACCGGTGCCGCCCGGTCACCCCAGCCGCCTGATCGAGAAGCAGGGGCCCCTTGCCGACGGATTCCGTTGCACCGGGGGCCCCTGTCCACAGCCGCGGCCCTGACCTACGGCGCGCGCCGGTAGAGTGGCCCGCCGTGAGCACAACCCCGACACCGCCGACGGTGGCCGACGTGGTGGCGACGCTGCACCGGCACTTCCCGCCGGCCTGGGCTGAGGACTGGGACCGGGTCGGGCTGGTGCTCGGCGAGCCGACCGCCGAGGTCCGCCGGGTGGCCTGCGTGGTCGACGTCGTCCCTGAGACCGTCGCCGAGGCCCTCGCCGCCGGGGCGGACATGATCGTCGCCCACCACCCGCTGCTGCTGCGCGGGGTCTCCTCGGTCGCCCCGACGACGTACAAGGGGCGGATCGTCCACCAACTGATCAAGGCCGACGTGGCGCTCCTCGTCGCGCACACCAACGCCGACGTGGCCGACCCCGGCGTCTCCGACGCGCTGGCGGCCCGCTTCGGGCTGACCGGGATGCGCCCGCTGCACCCCCCGGCCCCGGGCACCCCGGCGGCCGGCCCGGGCCGGGGGATCGGCCGGATCGGTGAGCTGCCCCGGCCGATGACCCTCGCCGAGCTGACCCGGCACGCCGCCGTCGTGCTGCCCGCCACCGCCTGGGGCGTCCGCGCCGCCGGCGACCCGGCGCGGACGGTGCGTACCCTTGCGGTCAGCGGCGGATCGGGGGACGCGTTCCTCGGCGCGGCCACCGCGGCCGGCGTCGACGCCTACCTCACCGCCGACCTGCGCCACCACCCCGCCGGCGAGCACCTCGCCGCCGGGGGACCGGCCCTGCTCGACGCCGCCCACTGGGCGACCGAACGACCCTGGCTGGACGACCTGGCCGCCCTGCTCCGGGCCGAGCTGGGCGTCGAGACCATGGTGTCCGACCTGGACACCGACCCGTGGACGGTGCACGCCACCGCGCCCGGCGCCGGCCCGGCACCCGCCGACCCCACCGCCGACCCCACCGCCGACCCCGCGCCCGGCGGCGCCGCCCCGGCCTCCGCCGCCGACCCCGACCCCGCCTCCGCGCGGACGACAAGGAGCCCCGACCGTGAAGGCTGACCCCAAGGTCCAGCGCCGCCTGCTCGACCTCCAGGCGATCGACACCTCCCTCGCCCAGCTCGCCCACCGCCGCCGGTCCCTGCCCGAGCGGGCCGAACTGGAGGCCCTCGCGCGGGAACTCTCCGCGCTGGAGGACGAACGGGTCCGCGCCCAGGTGGCCGTCGACGACCTGGACCGGGACATCGCCCGGCTGGAGAAGGACGTCGACCAGGTCCGGGCCCGCAAGAACAAGGACGAGGCGCGGCTCGCCGTCGGCACCGGACCGGCCCGGGAGCTGGAGGCGCTCCAGCACGAGCTGGTCTCGCTGAACCGCCGGCAGAGCGACCTGGAGGACGCCGAGCTGGAGCTGATGGAGCAGCGGGAGACCGCCCAGGGGGTGCTCGACGGCATCGAGCGGCGGGCGGCCGAGGCGCGGGAGCGGCGCGCCGCGGCCGAGCAGCGCCGCGACGAGGCCCTCGCCGAGATCGCCAAGGAGGAGGAGTTCAAGCGGACCGCCCGCCAGCCCCTCGCCGGCGACCTGCCGGGCGACCTGGTCGCCCTCTACGACAAGATCCGCGAGGACAGCGGGCTCGGCGCTGCCCTGCTCACCGGCGCCCGCTGCGGCGGCTGCCGGCTGGAACTCTCCGGCGCCGACATGGCCCGCATCCGCAAGGCCGCCCCGGACGAGGTGGTCCGCTGCGAGGAGTGCCGTCGGATCATGGTCCGCACCAACGAGTCCGGGCTGTAGGCGCGATGACGGTGCGCGCGGTCGTCATCGAGGCCGACGGCGGATCCCGGGGCAACCCCGGCCCGGCCGGCTACGGGGCGGTGGTCCGGGACCCGGACAGCGGCGAGGTGCTGGCCGAGCGGTCCGAGGCGATCGGCACCGCCACCAACAACGTCGCCGAGTACCGGGGGCTGATCGCCGGGCTGGAGGCCGCCGCCGAGCTGGGCGCGGCCGAGGTCGACGCCCGGATGGACTCCAAGCTGGTGGTCGAGCAGATGTGCGGGCGCTGGCAGATCAAGCACCCGGGGCTGCGTCCGCTCGCCGCGCAGGCGGCGGCCCTGGTCGGCCGGTTCACCGCGGTCCGCTTCCAGTGGATCCCGCGGGAGCGCAACCGGCACGCCGATGCCCTCGCCAACGCGGCGATGGACGTCGCCGCCGGCCGGCCGGCCCGGGCCGCCGCACCGGCCCCGGCCGCCGAGCCGCCGCGCGAGGTGGCCGCCCCGGACTCGCCCGCCCGGGCCCGCGCCCGCGAGGCCGCCGCCCGCGCCGCCACCCGGGGGGCCGGCTCCGACCCGGCCACCGTCCCCCCGTCCTGGGAGCCGCGCCCCAGCGACACCGCCACCCGGCTGATCCTGGTCCGGCACGGCGAGACCGAGTTCACCGAGCAGCGCCGCTACTCCGGCCGGGGCGACGTCCCGCTGTCCGCGCGGGGCCGGGCCCAGGTGCGGGCCACGGCCGCCCGGGTGGCCGCCCTCGCCCCGTCCGTCGCGGCCGTGGTCAGCTCGCCCCTGTCCCGGTGTACGGCGACCGCCGAGGCGATCGCCGGGGCACTCGGCGACGTCCCGGTACGCACGGTCGGCGACCTGATCGAGTGCGACTTCGGCGCCTGGGAGGGGCGTACCTTCGCCGAGGTGCGCTCCGGCTGGCCGGGGGAGTTGGACGCCTGGCTCGCCTCCACCCGGGTCGCCCCGCCGGACGGTGAGTCGTTCACCGAGGTCGCCGCCCGGGCGGCCCGGGCCACGGACGCGCTGCTTGCGGCGTACCCCGGGGAGACCGTGGTGGTGGTCTCGCACGTCTCGCCGATCAAGCTGGTGCTGCGCGACGCCCTCGCGGCCGACGACACGTTCCTGCACCGGCTCTACCTCGACGCGGCCGGCATCTCCGTCCTGGACCGCTGGCCCGACGGCGGCATAGCGGTCCGCTCGATCAACGACACCGCCCACCTCCCCACCCCCTAACCCCCCACCCCTCCCACTCCGGCGCACTTTCCCGGAAAGAGTGGCCATTCCTCGGCGAATGGCCACTCTTTCCGGGTATTTGCGCGGGGTTTTCCGGGCGGTTTGCGGCCGTTCGGCGCAGGCGGGGAGCCGTTCGGCGCATCGGGGGCCGTCGATCGGACGTGGCGGGGGTCACGTGGTCGTAGCGTGCGGCCGTCACTGGCGAGTTACGACCTCCCGGAGGTGTGTCGGATGGCTGCACCCGAACCGGAGACGCCCGGCTCGGCGTCGTCCAGGGCGAAGGACCACAGCCCCTGGAACTGGTTGCTGTTCATCCCGATCGTGGTGCCGCTGGTTCCGGTGTTCTTCAACGCCGACTCGCCGCGCCTGCTCGGGTTCCCGCGCTTCTACTGGCTGCAACTGAGCTACATCCTGCTCGGGGTGGCCACCACCACGCTGGTCTACCAGCTCACGAAGAAGCGGGGTGGCCGGTGAGCGCGAGGAGTGAGCCGGGCCTGCGAGCCCCGCAGTCGCGAACGAAGGTGGTGCAGTGATGTGGCGCGACCACCTGACCGAGATCATCGTCTTCACGGTGCTGTTCCTGCTGGTCAGCGCCATGGGCTTCGTCGCGGCCCGGTGGCGGGCCCCGAAGGACATGGCCCACCTCGACGAGTGGGGGCTGGGCGGGCGCAGCTTCGGCGGCTGGATCACCTGGTTCCTGGTCGGCGGCGACCTGTACACGGCGTACACCTTCGTGGCGGTGCCGGCGCTGATGTTCGGCGCGGGCGCGGCCGGGTTCTTCGCCGTGCCGTACACCATCGTCGTCTACCCGCTGGTGTTCCTGGTGCTGTGCCGGCTCTGGTCGGTCTCGCACCGGCACGGTTTCGTCACCCCGGCAGACTTCGTCCGCAGCCGGTTCGACTCGCCGGTGCTGGCGCTGGTCGTCGCGATCACCGGCATCGTCGCCACCATGCCGTACATCGCGTTGCAGCTCGTCGGCATCGAGGCGGTGCTCAAGACCATGGGGGTGACCGGCGACGGCGCGGTGGCCCGGCACCTGCCGATCATCATTGCGTTCGCGATCCTGGCCGCCTACACGTACCAGTCGGGGCTGCGCGCGCCGGCGCTGATCGCGTTCGTCAAGGACTCGCTGATCTACATCGTGATCCTGGTGGCGGTGCTCTGGCTGCCGCAGAAGCTGGGCGGCTGGGGCGGCATCTTCGACGCCGCCGAGGCGAAGTTCGCCGCGTCGCCGAACCCGAACGACGGGGTCCTGCTCAACGCCAACAACCAGCTCCAGTACGTCACCCTGGCGTTCGGCTCGGCGCTGGCGCTGTTCCTCTACCCGCACAGCATCACCGGCGTGCTGGCCAGCCGGAACCGGGGCGTGATCAAGCGGAACATGTCGGCGCTGCCGGCGTACAGCCTGGTGCTGGGGCTGATCGCGCTGCTCGGCTTCATGGCCATCGCGGCGGGGGTGAAACCGCTGCCCGGGGCGAGCGCCGGCACCGTGGACAGCAACACGGTGGTGCCGGTGCTGTTCGACCAGCAGTTCCCGGACTGGTTCGCCGGGGTCGCGTACGCGGCCATCGGCATCGGGGCGCTGGTGCCGGCGGCGATCATGTCGATCGCGGCGGCGAACCTGTTCACCCGCAACATCTACAAGGAGTACCTGAGGCGGGACGCCACCCCGGCGCAGGAGGCGAGCGTCTCGAAGATCACCTCGCTGGTGGTGAAGGTCGGCGCGGTGGCCTGCATCGTCTTCCTCGACCCGCAGTTCTCCATCGACCTCCAGCTCATCGGCGGCGTGATCATCCTCCAGACGCTGCCGGCGGTGGCGCTGGGCCTCTACACCCGCTGGTTCCACCGGGGCGCGCTGGTCGCCGGCTGGGCGGCCGGCATGGGCCTGGGCATGTGGATGCTCTACCAGATCCCCAACCCGGCGACGAAGCGGGCGCACTTCGGCGGCTCGGCGTTCCCGCTGGGCGAATTCGGCCTCGACACCACGAAGACGATCTACGTCGGCATCGTGGCCGTGCTGATGAACCTGGCGGTCGCCGCCCTGGTCACCCTGGCCCTGCGGGCCGCGCGGGTGGCCGCGGGCACCGACGGCACCACGCCGGACGACTACTTCGCCGACGAGGGCGATCCGCGCGTCACCCCCGGGCCCACCCGGGACGCCGACGCCGCCCCCGAACCCGTCGCCTGAGCGGGTGCGGATGCGGGGCGGGCGCGGAAGGGCCCCTGGTCGGTCCGGGGGTCCTTCCGCGGGTTCGTCCTGCTCCGCGGATTCGTCCTGGTCTGCGGGTTCGTCCTGCTCGGCGGGCAGGGAGGGGGGTGGCCGGCTCAGCGGCGGGTGCGGTTCTCCAGCGCCCGGTTGAGCCGGGCGAGCAGGTCGGCGAGGGTGTCCCGGTCCCTGGGCGTCCAGTCGGCGAGGATGTCGCCGTAGAGCCGGGTGCGGGCCGTCCGCACGGCGGCCATCCGGTGCAGCCCGGCCGGGGTGGGGGAGATCATCGTGCCCCGGCCGTCGGTCGGGTCGGGGGCCCGGTCGATCAGGCCGTCCCGCTGCATCGCCGCGACCTGCCGGGTGACGGTGGAGCCGTCCAGGTTGAGCCGGGCGGCCAGCGCCGAGACGTTCTGCGGCCCGGCCGCGGCCAGGTGCCGCAGGATCACGTACGCCGCGCGGTCCAGCACCCGGTGCTCGGCGCTGCCGGTGGCCCGTCGGGTCGCCTCGCCGAGGCGCATCAGCATCGCCACCTCGGTCTCGATCCGCCCGAGGACGGTCTCGTCCGGCCCGCTTCCCGTGGTGTGGTCGTCGCTCATGCCTGTATGATACAACGGAATTAACTGTAGAATACAGCTATCTGGGAGGCGGAGTGGATCGGCGTACCGAGCCCAACCGCAGTGCCATCTACGCCACCACACTGGTGGCCTTCCTCGCCATCGCCGGCATCGCCGTGGTCGACCCGATCCTGCCCGCCATCGGCGAGGCCATCGGGGTCACCGCCTGGCAGGTCGAGCTGCTGTTCACGGCGTACATCGCGGTGATGGCCGTCGGGATGATCCCCGCGACCCTGGCCAGCGGGAGGTTCGGCTTCAAGCTGGTGCTGATCACCGGTGTCTCGGTGGTCGGCCTGGCCGCCATACTCGCCTCGTTCAGCAACGACATCGTCCAGCTCTCCGTGCTGCGCGGCGTGTGGGGGCTGGGCAACGCGATGTTCTTCGCCACCGCCATGGTGGTGCTGGTCAACCTCGCCAACGACCGCGAGTGGGTGGTCGGCCTCTTCGAGGCCGCGCTCGGCCTCGGCTTCGCCGTCGGCCCGCTGATCGGCGGCCTGCTCGGCCAGGTGAGCTGGCGGCTGCCGTTCTTCGTCTGCGGCGTGTTCATGGTGCTTGCCCTGGCCATCGCGTCCCGCAAGCTCCGTGAGCCGGCCAACCGGCAGGCGCCCGTACGCGTCGGGCAGATCTTCTCGACCTACCGCAAGCCCGCGTTCGTCACGCTGTGCGTGGTCACCGCCGCGTACAACTTCGTCTTCTTCGTGGTGCTCGGCTACACGCCGCTCTTCCTCGGCCTGGACGTCGTCCCGCTGGGGCTGGCGTTCACCGGCTGGGGCCTCGGCCTGGCCGCCGGCATCCTGGTGATCGGCCACCGGCTCGCCCACCGCATCGGCGCCGTGCAGACCGTCGGCGTGGCCATCGCCGGGCTGCTGGTCTGCATGGTCCTGTTCGCCACCTCGACCGGCACCGCCATGTCGCTGGTGGTGCTCGTGATCTCCGGCCTGTTCATGGGCCTGGCCAACGCCAACCTCACCGACCTGGCGCTCGGCCTCGGCTCCGGCGACCGCCGGGTGACCACCGGCGCGTTCAACCTGGTCCGCTGGGGCGCCGCCGCGCCCGCCCCGATCATCGCCGGCAAACTCGCCGAGCACAGCCTCGCCCTGCCGTTCTGGGTCGGCTTCGGCGTCCTCGCCGTCGGCGTGCTGGTCTACCTCGCCTTCGCCCACGTGATGGCCGCGGGCTACGGCGAGCGGGTCCTCTGGTCCCGGTGGAACCGGGCCGCCGCCGGCGCCGAGCACACCCCGGAGGAACCGGTCGGCGAGGCGTACTGAGCCGCCGCTGAGCCCGTGCCCGGGCCCGCCCCCGGTCGGCACCGGTCGCGGGCTCAGCGCAGCGCGCGCCAGAGCAGGTAGAGGCCGATGCCGGTGCCGAAGACCACGATCAGCGTCTTCAACACCACCGGCGGCAGCCGGCGGACCAGCCGCGCGCCCACGTACCCGCCGACCAGCGCCGCCGGGGCGACCACCGCCACGGCGGCCCAGTTCACCGGCCCGAACAGCGCGAAGATCACCAGCGTGGTCAGCCCGACCGTGGCGGAGAGCAGGTTCTTGACCGCCGTCACCCGGGCCAGCGTCGCGTCCAGCACCAGGGCCAGGCCGGCCACCAGCATCACCCCGAGCGCCGCGCCGAAGTAGCCGCCGTACACCGCGCCGACGGCGACCATGGCCTGCACGGTGACCGTACGGCGGCGCGGCGCCAGGTCGGCCGGGTGCCCGACGAGCCGGCGCAGCGGATCCTGGAAGGCGAGCACGGCGGTGGCCCCGAGCACCAGGAACGGCACCACCAGCTCGAACGCCCGCGCCGGGGTGGCCAGCAGCAGCAGGCACCCGACGATCGTGCCGGCGACGGTGGTCGGCAGCAGCAGCCACAGCGCCCGCCCGCGCGGCAGGTCCGTCCGGCTGCCCGCCACGCTGGCCACGTACCCGGGAAAGACCGACACGGAGTTGCTCACGTTCGCCGGCACCGGCGGCAGGCCGACCGCGATCAGGGCCGGAAAGGTGATCAGCGAACCGCCCCCGGCCACCGCGTTCACCGTGCCCGCGGCGAGGCCGGCGGTGACCAGGAGCGCGGCGTGGGAGACGTCCATGATCCCCGAGGCTAGTACCCGCGAGGCGCCCCCGCCCCCGTACCCTGGCCTTGATCCACTTCATGTCACGCACACGGCGGCGTCCCAGCCCCGCCAACCCCCAACATCCCTGACATCGTGTGGATCAATGGCGGGTGAGGGTCGGCAATAGTCGAGGCCGCCGCGTCGTTAGGATGATGACGCGACGGACGAGTCGACCGGGCGGTCGCGTCGACGGGCTCCGGCCCGTCGCCGAGGAACGTCCGGACTCCACAGGGCAGGGTGGTTGCTAACGGCAACCCGGGGCGACCCGCGGGACAGTGCCACAGAAAACAGACCGCCGGCCCCAAACGGGGACGGTAAGGGTGAAACGGTGGGGTAAGAGCCCACCAGCATCCCGGGTGACCGGGATGGCTCGGTAAACCCCACCCGGAGCAAGGCCAAAACGGGCCGTCACCGCAAGATGACGACCCAGCGCAGACGCTTGAGGGCTGCCCGCCCGATGTCTGCGGGTAGGCCGCACGAGCCTGTCGGCGACGGCAGGCCTAGATGGATGGCCGCCGCTGGCGCGAACCCCGCGAGGGGTACGCGCCGGGCACAGAATCCGGCGTACAGGTCGACTCGTCCGTCGCCTACCAGCTCAGAGCCGCGATCAAGGCTCTGAGCTGGCTCTATGTTCGGGTGTCGATGGTCGTTCTTGGTCAAGCTTGGCCGGCGTTTGACGCCTGAGAACGCACTGGGAGTGGACTCAGTGGCCTTGCTTCCGGCCGGGCGGGCCGCGCCGTCGTGAGGCCTCTCCGGAACTGGTGCGTGGGGGCTGCGGGAGAGGGCCGGGTATGTCCTGGCGGTGGAACTGGTGCCGCGACCCGGTTACTCGGTGGCAACTAGCCCTGTCCTGTCGATCATGGAAGCCAGCTGACGGCGGCGATCACGACGAGGCTGGCCCGGTAGAGGGATGCGCGTTTGGCGTATCGGGTCGTCGGGCTCACGCCACTGTTTGAGCCGGTTGAAGCAGCGCTCTACGACGTTGCGCAGCTGGGTGCTCACGAACGCAGACGGATCGGCACAGGTGTGCTCCGGTACCTGGCTCGCGCCAGCTTCATCGCTGTCATCAACCAGGTCGATGAAACGGCGGAATCGGCGCGCACAAGGCAGTCATCACGCGACCATGGTCGGATGGGACGAACGTCGGAGCCGGCGCGGGCCGGGGGCATCCTGCGCAGCGAGGAGGACGCCCGGCAGTCCAGCTTCCTGGAGCTGTTCTTCGACCTGGTGCTGGTCTTCGCGCTGCTCGGGGTCGTCAGCCGGATAGTGCCGGACCTGCTCTCCAACAACGTCCGCCTGCACTGGCTGTCGCTGCCGAACACGGTCGTCCTGGCCCTGCCGCTGCTCCGGCTGTGGACGACCACCACGTACATCACCAGCCGGTTCGACTGCCGCAACCACTGGATTCAGCTGCTGGTCCTGGTCAGCGCGTTCGGCCTGCTGATCATGGCGACGTCCCTGCCTTACGAGTTCGAGGCACGCGGCGAATCCTTCGCCGTCGTGTACGTGTTGCTGCACATCGGACGCCCCTTGCTGCTCCGGCCGCTGTTGCGAGAGCACGAGGCGATACGGGCGCTCTACACCCGCCTGGCCATCTGGTCCAGCGTCTCCGGCGTAGTCTGGCTCGCCGGAGCGGTGATACAGGGATCCAGCCGGGTCGCCCTGTGGTTGATCGCCATCACCGTCGACCTGGTCGCGGCGCGGTTCAACTGGCCGATACCCGGCATGCGCCGACCACCGGCCAGCGGGTGGGCGATGGCCAACAGCAGCCACCTCCCCGAGCGCTACCAGCAACTGTTGCTGATCGCGCTCGGCGAGACGGTGGTGTCAATAGGCCTCACCTACGCCAACCACCCCGCCACGCTCGCCGCAACGGTTGCCCTGGTGATCACATTCTTCTCGTCCGTGCTGATGTGGCGGATCTACTTCTATCGCGCTGGCCAGGTGCTGGCCGAGGCTGTCGCGATGTCGTCGAACCGGGCAGTTGCCGGCGGGACGATTGGCGTGGCCCATGTGCTCATGGTGCTTGGCATCCTCGCCGTCGCGGCGGGCTCGGAGATCGTGCTCGCGCATCCTGGCGGGCGGTCCGAGTTGGCATGGCTGGCGGTCATCCTCGGTGGGCCGGCGGTCTTCCTGATCGGCCGCATTCGGCTGGAACGGATCGTCTTTGACCGGCTCGCCCTGCGCCGGGTCGTCGGCATCGCCGCTCTGGCTGTGCTGATGCTGGCGCTGTGGCTGGTCTCCGGGGCGCCACTGCTCGCCGCCATAGCCGCTGCCGTGGTGCTGCTCGGCGTAGCCGTCTCGGACGCTCGACACGCCGCTGGCCGCCCACCGGAGGCCCCGTCCCCGGCCGCGTAGTGGGGACAGTCCGCAAAAGGTCCACGGACCCGCGCACCGCCAGGCTCCGGTAGCAGCGGGGCGATCACCACCCACGCCTCATCGGTCAACTCACCACGACGCACCAGTCGGGCGTGGCTACCGCGTCATGTTCTGTCGACCTCCACTGGAGCACACAGCCTCTACGCCGATTCGACCACCGCCGGTGTGGCCGGCTGCCAAGATGTATCGGGTGGTGGGTGGGGATGAAGCATCCGATCGCAGTTCGGCGCGGGCACCGCTCGGTACGCGCTGGCTGCGTGAGGGCACCGGCGTGTCCACCGTGGAAGTCTTCTTCGACCTGGCGTTCGTCTTCGCGTTCATCCAGGTCACCTCCTTGATGGGCGACGACTTCACCGGCCACGGCATGCTGAACGCGATGCTTGTGCTGGCCCTGCTGTGGTGGACATGGTCCGTCTACACCTGGTTGGGAAACACCCTCCAGGCCCGGACCGGGCTGATCCGGATCGCGTTGCTGGCCGTGGCAATGATCACCTTCGTGATGGCGGTGGCGGCTCGGCAGGCGTTCACCGATCTCCCGGGTGCGGCCATCTCCGGGCCGCTGGTGTTCGTCGCGTGCTTCGTGGTCGTCCGGCTGGTGCATCTGGCGCTGCGCTGGCACGCCGTTCCCGGCACGGGGCCACGCATCGTCCTGCGGGTCGCCGTGCCACTGTTCGTCGCCTCGGTCCTGCTGTCCGCCGCCGCCGTCGTGCCGCAGCGACTGTTTCACGACCCAGGGATGGTCAAGGGCAGCCAGACCGGTCTCTGGATGCTCGCCATCGCCATCGACTATGGCTGCAGCCTGCTGATGCGGTCGTGGGGGTGGCAGGTCGTCTCGGTCCGGCACTGGGCGGAGCGGCATGGCCTCATCGTGCTCGTCGCGTTCGGCGAGTCGCTCATAGCGGTTGGCCTTATCAGCAGCCGTGTGCCGATGACTGGGGGGCTCGTCGCGGCCTCCGCCTTCGCCGTCGTCATCGCAGCCGCACTGGGCTGGACATACTTCGACGTCGTGGCTATCGCTGCGGAACGCACGCTGATCGTCAAACCTGTCCAGCGCCGGCTTGCCGCCGCCCGTGACGCCTACACCTATCTGCATCTGCCGATGATCGCGGGCATCATGCTGCTCGCCCTTGGTCTGGAGAAGGTGGTGGCGATCATCGAACACAACGAACTGCACCGTGCGTCCGTGCCGCTGGCAGGTCTCGGCCTCTACGCCCTCTACGGTGGGGTGTCCCTGTTCCTGCTCTCCCACGTCGGCTTCCAACTGCGGATGACGCGCTTGGTCAGAAGGATCATCTGGTCACGACTGACCACCGCGGCGCTGCTGGCGGGGATCATCCCGATCGCCAACCAGTTCCCGGCGGTGGCAGCGCTCGGCCTGCTGGCGACCATCTGTGTCGGCATGGTCATTACGGAGGCCATCCTCGCCGGCGGACAGCGTAAGGAACTGCGCGAGGCCGCTCTGACCGGAAGCCTCTGGTCAGAGCGGCCAACGCGTCCCTGACCGCGATGGCGGGCAGGACCCTTCTTGGGTGTGGCCGGCGGATCACCTTGAATGCCGCAACCGGCACCCCCACTCGTTGCCATCCCGATGCCCTCATGGAGGTCAGGTGGTCAGGGCAGCGAAGTCGGCGACCAGGGTGGTGTAGACGATGTGGCGCTCAAGGCAGCCCGGGGATCGCGGCACCTTCCCTCCAGGCGAGCGATCCATTGTGAATCCACCCGAGCGTTTCGGCCCACCAGTCGGCGAGCGGGTGCGGGTCGGCGCCGTCCTGCGTCACCTGGAACTGGTATGCCGCTGCGGTTACCTCCGGTCTCGGTAGAGGTCCCGGAGGAGACAGACCTCGGCTCCGTGATGGATCATCTCCCGGTTGATGTGGAGCACGAGCATCGCCAGCGGAGAGTCGGCGTACGGCCCCTCGGCCGGCCCGCAGGGGCGAACCAGCCCGTCGTCGCCCAACTCTCGTACGCCCCTGATCCAGGTGGCGTACGCCTCGTCGAGCTGTCGGAGTGCGTCGTCTGCCGTGCCGGCGTACCCGAAGCTGTCGTAGTCGCACGGTGGGCCGCCGAAGTGGGCGGCGCTGCGCTGGCCGAGGACGCCGACGATGACGTGGCCCAGCCGCCAGGCGATCGTCGTGACGGGTGGCGGCTTCGGCTCCGGCCACTCGTACTCGATGACGTACTCGCCGGAGCCGTGCGCGGCCTCGGTGCGGCACTCCGCGCGCGGTCGTACACTCCAGGATCCCGCGACGGGCTCCCATCCGTACTCGTCGTCGGTCAACCCGTCGAGCCGGCGCCGTAGCTGGTTGTGCCAGTGCCAGTCCAACTGGTCGGCAAGCTGCTCGTTCCAGTCGATGTTCATGCCCCTACGCTACGGGCAATTGCGGACAGATTCGGTCCTCGTTGTCTGGCAAGCTTGATTCATGCTCGACACGTCGGCCCGCCTGCTGCGGCTGCTCTCGTTGCTGCAGTCACGGCGGGAGTGGGCCGGTCCCGAGCTGGCCGAGCGGCTCGACGTCACCGTGCGGACACTGCGCCGTGACGTGGCCCGGCTGCGCGACCTGGGTTACCCGGTCCGGGCAACGCCCGGCGTGGCCGGCGGCTACCAGCTCGCCGCAGGGTTGGCGTTGCCGCCGTTGCTGCTCGACGACGAGGAGGCGGTCGCGGTGGTGCTGAGCCTGCGGACCGCGACCAGCCACACCGTGACCGGCATCGCCGAGAGCTCGCTACGCGCGCTGGCCAAGCTGGAACGCGTACTCCCGGCCCGGCTGCGCCAGCGCACGGCCGCCCTGCGGTTGGCCACCGTGCCGCTGGTCGGCCAGGCGCCCACCGTTGACCCGGACACGCTCACCGTGATCGCCGAGGCGTGCCAGGACCAGCGGTGCCTCACCTTCGGGTACCGCAGCCGCGACGGCGCCGCCAGCGTCCGCACGGTGCAGCCGCACCGGTTGGTGCACACCGGCCGCCGGTGGTACCTGGTGGCGCGCGACGAAACGCGCGACGACTGGCGTACGTTCCGGGTGGACCGGATCGACGACCCCCGGTCGACCGGGGCTCGCTTCACTCCCCGCGACCCACCCGACGCTGCGGCTTTCGTCTCGGAGTCCGTCGCAGCCGGGCCGTACCGTTTCCGTGCCCGCATCCTGATCCACGCCCCGGCCGACGTGGTCGCGGAGCGCTTTCCACCCACGACCGGCATCGTCGAGACGGTGGACGAGAGGAACTGCCTGCTCACCACCGGCGCGGACTCGGTGACGCTCATCGCGGTGCACCTCGCCCTGCTCGGCCACGACTTCACCGCACTCGAACCCGCCGAACTGGTCAAGGAGCTGAAGGTGCTGGCCGATCGGCTGCACCGCGCACACCTGGCCTCGGTGACGCAGGCACCGGGACCGACGCCAGACCGTGCCACCTAGCGCACCGGCGTACCGGTCGACTCGTCCGTCGCCCACCGATCCAGGGTCGCGACCAGGGCTCTGAGCAGCCTGCCACCTGAGTGGCGAGGAGCGACGTCGGCCCGCATGTGGACCGACGTTGGCGGAGCCGTACTACGCTGCGGCCCGCTCCGAGAAAGGACCTCCGATGCGCAGGACCCTGCTGCCGCTGCTGACGATTGCCCTGGTCACCGGGTTGGCCTGTGGTGCCGGCGACGAGAGTCCGGCCGAGAACGAGCGGGTTGCGGGCGCCACCTCGGGCCCGGGCAGCCGGGCCGCCGACGCGGATGACGCCCCCGCCGACAGGAGAACTGCGGCGCCCACCAACCACAGCACCGCGCCGGTGAGAACCAAGCCGCTGACCTGCAAGCAGTTGGAGACCGCGTGGCTGGGCAGCGCGGGACAGCCGTACAACGGCTATCACAGCCCGATCCGACTGACCGACGGGCTCTGGTCCGGCGAGGACGGTGTGGTCGTCCAATTGCAGTGGCCGTGCGCGGTCGGCGAGCTGACCGGGGACGATGCCGCCGACGCGGTGGTGCCGGTGCTGATGGACGGCGGCGGTACGGGCAAGTTCTGGCAGCTCGCGGTCTTCCGCAATGCCAACGCCGGGCCGGCGTATCTGACCATGACCGAGATCGGTGACCGGACGCCGGTCGAGCAGGTGTCCATCAGTGGACGGCAGGTGATGGTGACGTTCCTGATGCGTCCGGACGACCCGTCGTCGCCGGTCGACGTCATCCGACGTACCGCCGCCTACCGGCTCGATGGCGACCAGCTCGTGGCGACCGGCCACACCGATGCCCCTGTCTGACAGGCCAGCACAACAATCGTCGCGACAACACCGATTAAATTGATCAGGATCACGCGGCGCCGGTGGCTACCAACTGCTGAGTCTCATTTCTTCGGCCACCGGGTTACGAGACGTCCCTTGGTCAGGCGGCGACTGAAGGCCCGGCTGGCGCGAGGGACCGGCAACCGACCCCGGGAATCGTAGACTCACCGGGATGGGCGGCAACGACGAGCGGGACCTGGTCCGACGAGGGTATGACGCGCTCTCCTACCACTACCGCCCGGACGATGCCGACGACGGCCAGTACGCGCCCTGGCTCGCCGACCTGCACCAGCGCCTGCCGGCCTCGGCCGCGGTCCTCGACCTCGGCTGCGGCTGCGGCGTGCCGGTCGCCCGCTTCCTCGCCCACGCCGGACACCAGGTCACCGGCGTCGACATCAGCGACGTGCAGGTCGAACGGGCCCGCCGCCTGGTGCCCACCGCCACCTTCCTGCGTGCGGACGCCACCCGGCTCGACCTGGCACCGGAGTCGTTCGACGCCGTGGTCTGCCTCTACGCCCTCATCCACATGCCCCTGCCCGACCAGCCGGGTCTGGTCGAACGGATCGCGACGTGGCTACGCCCCGGCGGCTGGCTGCTGACCACCGTCGGCCACACCGCCTGGACCGGCACCGAGAACGCCTGGCTCGACGGTCCCGCCGCCATGTGGTGGAGCCACGCAGACGCCCCCACCTACCGGTCCTGGCTACGGCGGGCCGGGCTGACGATCACCGCCGAGGAGTTCGTCCCCGAGGGCGCCAGCGGGCACACGCTGTTCTGGGCGCGACGACCGGCGAGCTGATCCGTCAGCAGGTGGCGATCGTCGACGTGGCACCCTGGTCGTGCTCACCGATCCGGACGGGATGGTCGCACTCCGGGCCGCCGATCAGGTCGACTCCCGTGGGCGGCTGCTGGCGCGTAGCACCGGTCGACAGGTAGCCGATACCTGATGCCGCGGGTGCTGCCGGGGCTGCCGTCGAAAACCTGGGTGCGGGGGACGCCGGCTCACCCTTAGGCTCCCGTTCGACGAGCTGGTAGGCGGCCCTGTCGACAGCGGTCAGTCAGTGGATCGGAGATGGGCAGAGGGATGACTTGTCAACTGTTCGCGATCAGTTTCGACGCGAGCCAACCTCTGCGTCTCGCACGGTTCTGGTCCGGGGTCCTGGGTTGGGAGGCGGCCGATGATCCACACGACGGTGTCGCGCTCCTGCCCAGTGATGACACCGGGTTCCGAATCCGCTTTCTTCCGACCCGGCGGCCGAAGGTCGGCCAGAACCGGATGCACTTCGATCTGACGAGTACTTCCCTGGAGGACCAGCAGCAGACGGTGGCCAGGGCGCTGGGACTTGGCGCACGGCACATCGACATCGGCCAACGCCCGGAGGAGGGGCACGTGGTGCTCGCCGACCCCGACGGCAACGAGTTCTGCGTCGTCGGGCCGGGCAACAACTTCCTTGCCGACTGCGGATTCGTCGGAGCGCTGGCCTGCGACGGTTCGCAGGAGGTCGGGTACTTCTGGAGCGAGGCGCTGGGCTGGCCGCTGGTCTGGGATCAGGACCAGGAGACCGCGATCCGCTCACCGCTCGGCGGTCCGAAGATCACGTGGGGTGGTCCACCGCTGATGCCGAGGACAGGCAAGGACCGACTGCACTTCGACCTCGCTCCGTCTGTGCACGGTGATCAGCAGGCGGAGGTCGACCGTCTGCTCTCCCTCGGGGCGACCCGAGTCGACATCGGCCAGGGCGAGGTCAGTCGGGTGGTGATGGCCGACCCCGATGGCAACGAGTTCTGTGTGTTGACGCCCCGGTAGCGCGGCCAGTGTCCGGCGGGGGGTACTCAGCAGGTCGCGATCATCGCCGATCCCAGGGCCGGTGCGGTTCGTCAGCCCTCGCTGATCGCCAGCTCGGCCAGTTGGTCGAAGGTCCGCACGAGGACCTCGCGCCGCTGTGCCCGGTACTCCGGGCCGGGCTCCAGGTCGTCGATCGCCCCGTCCCAGACCTCCAGGTACCGGGTCTTCCAGGCGGCGATGGTGGCCGGATCGGGCAGGATGGCGCCGGCGTAGTTCTGCCGCGCGACGAGGTGGAGCAGCTCCAGGTTGCACGGCACCACGACGCCCCAGTAGTCGTCCGGCTCGATCCAGGACGGGTCGCCAGACATCGCCTCGGTGACCTCGGCGATCAGTCGTTTGGTCAGGTCCGACAGGTGGTCGGCCGCCGTGTCGTCGTCGAAGTTCCCGCTGCCCCAGGTTCCCATGCTCTCCGCACCCTCTCCGCACTCGAATCCGACCGGGATTGAACCAGACCCCACCGACCGTTTCTCCCCGCCCGCCGGTTGTCCGGTGCCGGCCGGGTGACTCGCATAGGGTCGTGACGTCGTCCCGAGGCATCGGTGAGCCCGGGACGGGCCGCGCCCGGCGGACGAGCGACAGCGCGTCGGGCAGCGGCCGGACCGCCCACGAGCTCTGTCCCGAGGAGGAGGGCACGATGCCGGACAGCGAGCGTGAGGCCGAGCTGCTCGACGCCGAACGCCGGCTTCAGGCCGCCCAACGGGCGGGAGACGTGGCCGCCCTCGACGGGCTGCTCGACGAGCGCCTGATCGCCTTCGGCCCGGACGGGAACAGGTTCACCAAGCAGGACGACCTGGCCGCCCACCGCGACCGGACCTCCGTCGTCGACGAGCTGGTGGAGGAGGAGCTGGACCTGATCGTCGAGGGGGCGACCGGGGTGACGTTCTTCCTGGGGCGGGTGACGGGGACCTTCGGCGGGGCCCCGGTCACGGCGAGGCTCCGGTACACCCGGACGTGGACGTACGGCGAGCACGGCTGGCGGATCGTGGCGGCCCACATCAGCCCGGCCTGAGCGCGGCCCGGGCCACGGGACGGGGTCACTCGCTGGCGTCCACCGTCCGGGGCCGGCCGTCCTCGGCCGGGCGCGGCGCGACGATCTGCACGGACACCCCCGCGTTGCGGTTGTGCGTCTCGATCCACGAGTCCAGCGCCGACCGGCAGGCGAGGTCCACGTGCCGCAGCCCGCGCAGGTCCAGCCGTACGGCCCGGTCGACCGGCAGCCCGTTGAGCGTGGTGAGGATGGTGGGCAGCCGCAGGAACGTCGCGTTCCCGGAGATCGCGACGTCGATCGGCCCGGCCCTGCCGTCTCGTACGGTGACCCGCACGTGGGACGTCTCCCACGCCGTCTTCACGATGGCCAGGCCGAGGCCGACGAGCACGCCGACGAACATGTCGGTGGTGAGGATGGCCCCGGCGGTCGCCGCCAGCACCACCACCTCGCCCCGGTGCCCCCGCCACAGCTCCGGCACCGCCCGCAGGGGCAGCAGCTTCACCCCGGCGTGGACGAGCACGGCGGCCAGCGCGGGCAGCGGGATCAGCCCGAGCAGGCCGGGCGCGGCGGCGGCGAACAGCAGCAGCCACACCCCGTGCAGCACCCGGGACGCCTTCGTCCGCGCGCCGGCCCGCACGTTGGCGGAGCTGCGCACGATGACCGCCGTCATCGGCAGCGCGCCGAGCAGGCCGCAGACGGTGTTCCCCGCGCCCTGCGCCACCAGTTCCCTGTCGAAGTCGGTGCGTGGGCCCTGGTGCAGCCGGTCGACCGCCGCCGCGCTGAACAGGCTCTCCGCCGACGCGACCAGGGTGAACGTCGCGATGGTGGCGAGCACGCCCAGGTCCGCCAGCGTGCCCAGGTCCCCGAGCGAGGGCCGGACCGCCTCGATCAGCCCCTCGACCCTGATCGTGTCCACCGGTAGCCGGAGCGCGGCGGTCACCCCGGCCGCCCCGACGACGGCGACCAGCGCGCCGGGGACCGTCCGCAGCTGGCCGGGCAGGGCGTCCCAGAACACCATGGTCACAAGGGTGGCCCCGCCGACGGCGACCGAGAGCTGGGCCGTGGTGGAGGTGACGAGGTCACCTGCCAGCCCGGGCAGGGCGGTGAACTTGCCCGGCCCGGAGTGCGGCGCGGTGCCACCGGCCAGAACGTGGAGCTGGCCGGCGATGAGCAGCAGGCCGATGCCGGCGAGCATGCCCTGCACCACGGCCACGGAGATGGCCCGGAACCAGCGGCCGAGCCGCAGCAGCCCGAGGCCGACCTGGAGCAGCCCGGCGACCAGCACGATGGTGCCGAGGCCGGCCAGTCCGTAGCGGTCCACGGCCTCGGCGACCAGCACGGTCAGCCCGGCCGCCGGGCCGCTGACCTGCATGCTGCTGCCTGGCATGAACCCCACGACCAGGCCGCCGACCACTCCGGTGACCAGACCCAGTTCGGCGGGTACGCCGGAGGCGACGGCGATGCCCACGCAGAGCGGCAGCGCGACGAGGAAGACGACGAGGGAGGCGGGCAGGTCGGCGCGCAGCGTGCGCCAGGGCAGGGCGGGAGCCAGCATGATTCACGTCCGGGAGGCTTGGGGAGGGCAACGGGTGAACCACCGTGCCCGCCGCCGGCCCGGCGACCGCCGGGGTCGGCGGTACACAGACGGACGGCGCGGGTGGTCGGCGGTCGACGGTGCGTGGGGACCGCTCCGGTGTGGCCGGGCGAGGTCGCCGCCCGGACCGGCGCCACGTCGACCGGACGGCGGGCGGGTGGCTGCGATGGGCGCCCCCAGGGCGGGGCCCGTCAGCAGCGGGGCCCGTCAGCGGCGCAGGATGCTCGGCGGCGCAGGCTCAGCGACGCGGGGCGCCCAGCGGCGCGGGCGCGTCAGCGGCACAGGGGCGCTCAGCAGCGCAGGATGCTCAGCCGGACCGGGTCGGGGCCGGCGTCGACGGTGAGCGGACGCCCGTCGGCGGTGTTGTCCCGGCGCAGGTGCGTGTCGGGCAGTGCCGACGTCACCTGCGCCACGCTGTCGCGGCGGTCGGTCGACTGGGCGCCCCGGCCGGAGCGGGTGACCGACCCGCACGCCTTGCCGTCGAAGCCGGCCACGACGGTGCCCGCCGGCGACCGGTCGGTCCGTGCGTGGAGCGTCGCCACCGCCGGGCGCGCTTCGAGCGTCACCCGCCCAGGGTGCGCCGCCGTCTCCGGCTCGGGCGTCGCGGCGGCGTGCGCCGCGACGGGTCCCTGGGCGGTCGTGGTGAGCGGCGAGCGGCAGGCGAAGCTGACGTGCAGCAGGAGCGCGCAGGCGAGCAGCGGGGCGAGGGCGACAAGTCTGCGCTGCACCGCTCACCCCCAGGCCGGTACGCGTGCTCGCGCGACCGCGCGTCCACGTGGGGATCAACCCGCCTCGCAGGGCATCGGTTACGCCCGTTCCAGCAGGTGAACGGGGTTGTCAGGGGGTCGGCGGGTGGAACGGCTCCCGGGCCGGCCCCGCCGCGGCCCGGCACAGCCGGCCGCGGATCTCGACCCCGACAGCATGCCTGCCGGACACGGGGCACGGGGCGGCCCCGGAGCGATCGGGCGCTCCGGGGCCGCACCAGGGTGGGGGGTGATCAGCTGGCGGGGGAGAGGTACAGCAGGCGGTTCGGGGAGCCGGTGCCCGGGCTGCCGACCGCGCCGGTGGTGGCCGTGGAGACCAGGTACGAGGCCACCTGGGCCGGGGTCCAGGTCGGGTTGTTCTGCAGGACGCGGGCGGCGGCGCCGGCCACGTGCGGGGCGGCCATCGAGGTGCCGCTGATGGTGTTGGTCGCGGTGTCGTTGGTGTACCAGGACGACAGGACGCTCACGCCCGGGGCGAAGATGTCCAGGCAGGTGCCGTAGTTGGAGAAGCTGGCCCGGGCGTCGTTGCTCTGCGTCGCGCCGACGGTGATCGCCGTGCCGACGGCGGCCGGCGAGGAGTTGCAGGCGTTGGCGTTGGAGTTCCCGGCGGCCACCGCGTAGCTGACGCCGTCGGCGATGGAGTTCGCCACGGCGGTGTTCAGCGACGAGTTGAGCCCGCCGCCGAGGCTCATGTTGGCCACCGCCGGCTGGCCGGCCTGGTGGTTCGAGGTCACCCAGTTGACGCCGCCGATGACACCGGCGGTGGTGCCGCTGCCGGCGCAGTTGAGCACCCGCACGGCCACCAGCCGGACGCTCTTGGCGACGCCGTACGTCGAGCCGCCGACGGTGCCGGCGACGTGGGTGCCGTGGCCGTTGCAGTCGGCGGCCGGCAGGGCGTTGTCGACCGCGTCGTAGCCGTCGACGGCCCGGCCGCCGAAGGTGGTGTGGGTGGTCCGGATGCCGGTGTCGATGATGTACGCGGTGACGCCCGACCCGGTGCTGGTGTAGCTGTAGGCGCTGTTCAGCGGCAGGCTGGTCTGGTCGATCCGGTCCAGGCCCCACGGCGGGTTCGTCTGGGTGGTCTGGATGCTGACCTCGTGGTTCTGCTCGACCCAGGCGACCGCCGGGTCGGCGGCGAGCCGCTTGGCGGCGGACTCGGACAGCCGCGCCTCGAAGCCGTTGAGCGCCTCGCCGTACACCTGGGCGACGTCGCCGCCGTAGCGCTTCGCGAGCGTGCCGGCGGAGCTGGTGACGGCGGCGGCCTGGGTGCCGGCCCGGCCGCCGACGGCCGTGTCCTTCAGGACGACGATGTAGCTGGAGGGGACGGCGGTGGCGCCGCCGGCGTAGCGGATCTCACCGGTCGCCGGTGCCGCGGACACCGGGCTGCCGATCAGGGTCGTGGCCATCGCCGAGATGGTCAGCACACCTAGAGCGGCGACCTTGCGGGGGAGCGTCATCTGTCGGTCTCCTCTGCATCTGACCGCGCCCGAACTGGTCGTACGCGGTCCGAGAACTTGGTGACAGGTTATCGACAGATACATGTCTGGCTATATATCAGTAGGGTCATAGCATCGCGCGCAGCTCGTCGAGGACGGCCCGCTGGAAGGCCCGCGCCGCCTGGCCACCCGGCGGCGGGCCGCCGTGCCGGGCGGCGATCGCCCGCTCGATCGGCGCCGCGTCGGGATGCCCCCGCTCCACCAGCCGCCGCCCGGCCGCGACCTTGGGCAGCCACACCCCGTCGCGGCAGCGCACCAGCGAGCGGCAGGCGCCGAGCACGGCGTCCTCGGCGCCGACCGCCGGCGCGTCGCCGGGCGGCGTCGGCAGCGCGAGCCACCAGGTCAGCGCGTCCACCAGCAGCCGGCGCAGGTCGGCCGGCGCCAGGTCGGCGAACGCCTCCGCCGCCGGGGGCCCGGCCAGGGCCAGCCCGCCGGAGTGCAGGATGCTGCGGTCCAGCCCGTACCAGAACCGGCCATCCGCCGCCGGCCGCCCGTCGCCGGACCAGGTCACCCGGAACGGCATCCGGGCGCCGGTGTTCAGCTCGACCTCGAAGCCCGGCTCCGGGGTGCCGGAGCGGGCCACCGCCCGCCGGTAGACGACCAGCTCCAACCCCCGCGCGGGGCAGGGCAGCGCCTCGTGCCGCAGCCGGGCCACCAGCTCCCGCTTGCGCCCGTCGGCCAGGGCGTGCGCGCAGACCAGCGCCACGTCGACGTCGCTGCGCCCCGCCTGGTACGCGCCGAGGGCGACCGAGCCGGCCGCGTACGCCCCCACCAGGTCGGCGCCGAGCACGTCGCGGGCCGCCCCGACCAGGTCCGTCAGGTACTGCCGTACGTCCGGGTCCATGCCGCATTGTGGCCCGCCGGCCCGGGGCGGGTCGGCCCGGGCCGGCGCGCGGCCGGGCGACCGGTCGCGGCGTCGGCGCGGCCCGCGCGTGGTGGTGGGCCCCCGCCCGCCTGCTCCCGGTCCGCCTGCTCCCGGCCCGTCAGCTCGGCCGCGAGCGGGCGCCGGGTCACTGCCGGTGGTTCGGCGTCACGCCGTGGAGCAGGGCGGCGAGCCGCTCGGCCACCGCCGGGGCGTGCAGGTGCAGCCGGGCCACGTTGATGGTGTCGCCCCCGACCACGGCCAGCAGCTCCTGCGTGCCGACCGCGTAGACGCTGAGGTAGCCGAGCGCGTTGCGGACCGTGGACTGCTGGAAGTCGCCCTGCCCCAGCCGCAGGCCGACCTGGCGGCCCCGGCCGTACGTGGTCGCGGCCAGTGCCGCCAGGTCGCTCGGGTCGACGTCGGTCTGCATGTTGTGGGTGATCATCAGGCCGTCCACCCCGCCGAGCACGCAGCCGAGCACCCCGGGGATCTGCACGCGCAGCTCGGCCAGCGCCTGACCGATCCGCGGGTACGGCAGCGCCGGGTTCCCCGCCAGCGACGGCGGGAGCGAGCGGGGCGGCGGCATCCCCTCGGGTGGTCGGGCGGTGTGGCGGGGAGGACCGTCCCGGCTCGGGTCCAGCTGATATCAAGTTCCCCAGGACGGGCGGTAGGGGACAGCAGATCCCGTACCGGCCCTCGTGGTCAGTCCGCCGCCGCCGGCACGCCACGGCGGGCCTGCCGGGTCGCCGACGCACCCGGTCCGGCGGATTTCGCGGTTCCGTCCCGGCCGCTGACCTGCACGTCTACTGTGGAAGCCGCCACCGGTTCTGGTTGAACCGGTGGCGGCCGGGCGGTTCGCGGTGCACAGTGATCCCATGAGCGACAGCGGAAGTGGTGGGCACTACTACTGGTGCACGCGACACCACCGGGTCGAGACCGATGCCGACGTCTGCGCGGCGCGGCACGTGCTCGGGCCGTACGCCTCGGCCGCCGACGCGGAGAACGCCCTGCACCAGGTGCGGGAGCGTAACGACGCGTGGGACGCCGAGGACGCCCGCTGGGCCGGGGAGGACAGATAAGCGGCGCGGGACCGCCCGCGTCGAGGAACTCCGTGCCCCGCGAGGAGGCACGCGAGAGCATGTCCCCAAGGAGGGAACCGAGATGGCCGAAGCACAAAAGGCCACCACCCGCCCGGCCGCCAAACGTACGCCCGCGAAGAAGACCACCACGGCCGCGCGGGCCACGGGCGGGACCCGTGCCACGGCCGCGCGCCCCTCGGGGACGGCCGGCGCGGCGGCCCGGGGGGCGACCGTGACCAAGGCGTCCCCGAACGCCTCCGGCGCCGGGGCGGGACGGGTGCCGGCGAAGGCGGCGGTCGCGAAGAAGGCCGCCGCGACGAAGATCGTCGCGCGAAGGGCCCCGGTGTCGAAGACCGCCGCGAAGAAGGCCCCGGCCGGCAGGACCACGGCGAAGAAGACCCCGGCCGCCCGGAGCACGGCGACGAAGACGGCCGCCGCGGGCACCGCGACGAAGCGGACGAGCACCGCCGCGGGCACCGCGACGAAGACCACGGCGAGGAAGACCACGGCGACGAAGGCCGCAGCGACCAAGACTGCGGCGAAGGCCGCAGCGAAGGCCGTGCCGAAGAAGGCCACCGCGACGAAGGCGACGGCGGCGAAGGCGACGGCGGCGAAGAGGACGGGCGCGGCGGCGAAGAAGACGACCGCCGTGGCCAGGAAGGCCCCGGCGAAGAAGACCGCCGCCGCGACGAAGAACGCCTCGACCCGGCCCACCGGCGGCGCCCGCAAGGCCGCCGCGAAGGCCCCGGCGAAGAAGGCGACCGCCACCTCGTCGAGCACCACCCGCAAGGCGGCGGCGAAGAAGGCCCCGGCGAAGAAGACCCCGGCGAAGAAGACCACGGCGAGGAAGGCGACCGCCCGGACGGCGGCGCCCCGGACGGCGGCGGCCCGCGCGAGCGCGCCGCGCGGCGCCCGGGCGACGGCCCGCAAGGCCACCGGCTGAGCGCTGCCGCCCGGCGCTGACCGCCCGGCGCGGATCCGCCGCCCGTACCGGTACGCGGCCCGCACCGGTACGCCGCCCGCACCGGTACGCGGCCCGGGCGGCGGATCCGCGCCGGTGCCGGGGGAGCGGATCACAGGTTCCGCTGTCAGGATTGACCCCGTGGTGATCCGACGCGTACTGGCGCCCCGCATCGACTTCGGCGCGCTGCGCCGCGAGCTGGGGTTGCCCGAGCAGTTCCCGCCCGCGGCGCAGCGCGAGGCCGAGACGGCGGCCGCCGCGCCGCCCCGGCCCGCCGCCGACCGCACCGACGTCCCGTTCGTCACCGTCGACCCGGCCGCCTCGCGGGACCTCGACCAGGCGATGCACCTCGCCCGCCGCCCCGGCGGCGGCTACCGGGTCCGGTACGCCATCGCGGACGTCGCCGCGCACGTGCGCCCCGGCGGCGCGCTGGAGGAGGAGACCTGGCGGCGGGGGCAGACCGTGTACCTGCCCGACGGCAACGTGCCGCTGCACCCGCACACCCTGAGCGAGGGCGCGGCCAGCCTGCTCCCCGGCGAGGACCGGGCGGCCGTGGTGTGGACCCTCGACCTCGACCCCGACGGCGGCACGGTCGCCGTCGCGCTGGAACGCGCCCTGGTGCGCAGCCGCGCCAAGCTGGACTACGCGGGCGTCCAGGCCGACGCCGACGCCGGGCGGCTCCCCGAGCCGATCGCCCTGCTGCCCGAGATCGGCGCCCTGCTCACCGCGCGCGGGCTGCGCCGGGGCGCGGTGAACCTGCCGCTGCCCGAGCAGGACGTCGAGGCGGACGGCGACGGCTGGCGGCTGGTGCTGCGCGGGCCGGCGCCGATGGAGGACCACAACGCCCAGATCTCCCTGCTCACCGGGATGGCCGCCGCCGACCTCATGCTGGCCGGCGGGATCGGGCTGCTGCGCACCATGCCGGCGCCGAAGCCGGAGGCGGTGGCCCGGCTGCGCACCGCCGCCGCCCCGCTCGGCGTCGACTGGCCGGCCGGCGCGGGCGTGGGCGAGGTGCTCGCCGGGCTGGACGCCGCGGAGCCCCGGGCGGCGGCGTTCGTCGACCAGGCGGCCGAGCTGATGCGCGGCGCCGCGTACACGGCGTTCGACGGCGCGCCGCCCGACCGGCCGGAGCACGGCGGGGTGGCCGCCGCGTACGCCCACGTCACCGCGCCGCTGCGCCGGCTGGCCGACCGGTACGCCACCGAGGTCTGCCTGGCCCTGCACGAGGGCCGGGCGGTGCCCGACTGGGCCCGGGCGGCGCTGCCGAAGCTGCCGGAGGTGATGGCCGCGACCGACCGGACCGCCGGCGCGGCCACCCGGGGCGCGGTCGAGCTGGCCGAGGCGGTACTGCTGGAGCACCGGGTCGGCGAGACGTTCGATGCGGCGGTGCTCGACGTGGACACCCCGCCGAACGGCCAGCCGAAGCCGGGCCGGCAGCCCGGCGGCACGGTGGCCCTGGACGCCCCGCCGGTGCGGGCCCGCTGCACCGGCGAGCTGCCGCTGGGGGAGCGGGTCCGGGTCCGGCTGGTCACCGCCGACCCGGTCACCCGGAAGGTCCTCTTCGCGTTGGCCTGAGCGCGGCCGGGCCGGTAGCAGCGAAGATTCTCACACCGGCGGGTGCTGCCGGGGCATCGGGCCGTTTGCGAGGATGGGCGGATGGCATACGACGCGAGCAGGCTGCCAGACGTGTCCGGGCTGACCGTCGGGATCATCGGCGGCACGGGTGACCAGGGCCGGGGCCTGGCCTACCGGTTCGCCCGGGCCGGGCAGACCGTGCTGATCGGCTCTCGGTCCGCCGAACGGGCCGCGCAGGCCGCCGAGGAGATCGCGGCCCTGCCCGGGGTGCCGTCCGGCGCGACCGTCACCGGCGCCGACAACGACGAGGTGGCCCGGGGCAGCGACGTGGTGGTGATCGCGGTGCCGTGGGACGGCCACGCCGCCACCGTCGCCGCCCTCGCGCAACCGCTCGCCGGCAAGATCGTCGTGGACTGCGTGAACCCGCTGGGCTTCGACAAGCAGGGCCCGTACGCGCTGGCCGTCGAGGAGGGCAGCGCCGTCCAGCAGGCCGCCGCGCTGCTGCCCGACTCCCGGGTCTGCGCCGCGTTCAACCACGTCAGCGCGCCGCTGCTGGCCGACCCGGAGATCGACCGGATCGACCTCGACGTGCTGATCTGCACCGAGGACCGCGAGCTGGTGGACGTCGTCGGGGCGCTCGCGGCCCGCATCCCCGGCATGCGTGGCGTCTACGCCGGCCGGCTGCGCAACGCCCACCAGATCGAGGCGTTCACCGCCAACCTGATCGCCATCAACAAGCGCTACAAGTCGCACGCCGGCATCCGCGTCACCGACGTCTGATCCGTCGCCGGCCCGGGCGAAAGATCCCGGGCGGGCGGCGGCCCGGGGGCTACCGGCGCCGGGGCAGCGGATGGCGGCGGTAGCGGGGAGCGGGCGGACCGAAGGCCAGGGCGTTCTCGTCGAGGGCGTTGTGGACGACCAGGTCGCCCCGGGGGAAGGTGAAACCGAGCGCGACGGCGCCGTTGGCCAGGTCGCGCTTGCCGCCCCGCCACTCCAGCAGCGTGACCGCGCGCAGCTTCTGCCCGCGCAGCGCGGCCAGGCCGGGCAGTGGCTCCGCGCGCCAGGCCAGCCGGAGGCCGGGCCAGTCGGGCCCGTCGACCGGGGACACCGAGTTCCAGGTGACCGAGAGGTCGTCGAGCTTGCGGTGGTTGATCTCGACCTGCTCGCCGGCGAAGTCCAGCAGCACCGGGCAGTCGGCGAACCAGGAACCGTCGTCCAGGTCCCAGGCCAGCCAGGCCCGGGTCAGCGGGCGCCCGGCCAGCGCCGCGAGCCGGGCACCGTGGGCCGCCTCGACGGCCGCCCGCCCCTGGAGCCACGCGGGCCGGTAGCCGGGGACGCCGTAGTCGACCATCTCCCGATTGTGGACGCGGTGGGCGCCCGGCGGGCGCCCACCGCAGCCGCGTACCGGTCAGAAGGTGTGCTCGGCGGCCGGGAACTCGCCGCCGCGGACCTCGTCGGCGAACCGGCGGGTGGCGTCGGTCAGCGCGCCGGCCAGGTCGGCGTAGCGCTTCACGAAGCGCGGGGCCCGCCCGGTGCGCAGGCCGGCCATGTCCTGCCAGACCAGCACCTGCGCGTCGGTGTCCGGGCCGGCCCCGATGCCGACGGTCGGGATCGGCAGCTCCGCGGTGATCCGCTTGGCCACCTCGCCCGGCACCATCTCCAGCACCACCGCGAACGCGCCCGCCTCGGTCACCGCCCGCGCGTCGGCGAGCACCTCGTCGGCCGTGTCGCCCCGCCCCTGCACCCGGTACCCGCCGAGGGTGTGCTCGCGCTGCGGGGTGAAGCCGATGTGCGCCATCACCGGGATGCCAGCGTCGACGATCGCGCCGATCTGCGCCGCGTAGCGCTGGCCGCCCTCCAGCTTCACCGCGTGGCAGCCGCCCTCCTTCATGAACCGCACCGCCGTACGCAGTGCCTGCGCCGGCCCCTCCTCGTACGAGCCGAACGGCAGGTCGCCGACGACCAGCGCCTGCCGGGTGGCCCGCACCACCGCGCGGACCAGCGGCAGCAGCTCCTCGGCGGTCACCGGCAGCGTCGTCTCGTAGCCGAAGACGTTGTTCGCCGCCGAGTCGCCGACCAGCAGCGCCGGGATGCCGGCGGCATCGAAGATCGACGCCGTGTACTGGTCGTACGAGGTCAGCATCGACCACCGCTCACCGCGCTCCTTGGCGGCGAGCAGGTCGCGGGTGCGGACCCGTCGGGTGGCCGGGCCGCCGTACAGCGCCGTGACCTCGGTCGGGGTGGACTCCACCATGACTGTCTCCTTTCCTCGAGGCCGCCTGCGCGGTCCCCGGGCTCCGCCGATCGTCGCACCGGGCGGGCGGCGGCGGGAGGAGGCAGTGCAGGATCTCACTCTCCGGCGGCGGCGCGGTCCGGCCGCCGGGCACCCGGCGGACCACGCTCCGCGCCGCCCCGGCGACCGGCGCCGGGTCAGCCGTCCTCGCGCCAGCGGTTGGTGATCGGCAGCCGGCGGTCCCGCCCGAACGCCTTCATCGAGATCTTCGTGCCGGGCGCCGACTGCCGGCGCTTGTACTCGGCGGTGTCCACCATCCGCAGCACCCGGTCGACGACCGCCGGGTCGTGGCCGGACTCGACGAGCCCGGTCCGGCCGAGGTCGCCGTCGACGTACCCGATCAGGATCGGGTCGAGCACGTCGTAGTCGGGCAGCGTGTCGCTGTCGAGCTGGCCGGGGCTCAGCTCGGCGCTCGGCGGCTTGCCGATCGAGTTCTCCGGGATCGGCGGCGTCTCGCCCCGGCGGGCGGCGTCGGCGTTGCGCCACTTCGCCAGCCGCCAGACCAGCGTCTTCCACACGTCCTTGACCGGGTTGAACCCGCCGACCGAGTCGCCGTACAGGGTGGAGTAGCCGACCGCCAGCTCGCTCTTGTTGCCGGTGGTGAGGACGAGATGGCCCTCCTGGTTCGACAGCGCCATCAGCAGCACCCCGCGTACCCGGGCCTGGAGGTTCTCCACCGCCACCCCGGACAGCGACAGGTTCGCCAGGTAGGTGTCCACCATCGGCTGGATCGGCTGGACCCGGTAGTCCAGCCCGGTGCGCTTGGCCAGGTCCTCCGCGTCCTCCCGGGAGTGCTCCGAGGAGTGCTGGCTGGGCATCGACACCCCGACCACCCGGTCCGGGCCGAGCGCGTCGACCGCGAGGGCCGCCGCCACCGCCGAGTCGATGCCGCCGGAGAGCCCCAGCACCACCGACGGGAACCGGTTCTTGTCGACGTAGTCGCGCAGGCCCAGCACCAGCGCCCGCCACACCTCGGCCTCGGCGGCCACCGGCTCGATGATCCCGCCGACCGCCACCTCGCCGGTGGCGGGCGGCGGCACGTCGCCGACGTCGGCGCGCACGATCCGCATCCCGTCGGCCAGCTCCCCGTCGCCGCCGACCGGTGCCGGCGCCGCCGGCAGCTCGACGTCGTGCACCAGCAGGTGCTCGACGAACTGCGGGGCGCGGGTCAGCAGCGTCCCGTCCGCGCCCACGATCATCGAGTCGCCCTCGAAGACCAGCTCGTCCTGCGCGCCGACCATGTTGACGTACGCCACGGCGGCGCCCGCCTCGGCGGCCCGGCGGCGCACCAGCGGCAGCCGGATGTCGTCCTTGTTCAGCTCGTACGGCGAGCCGTTGATCGTGACCACCAGGCCCACCCCGGCCCGCCGGGCCACCGCGAACGGGCCGCCGGCCTGCCACAGGTCCTCGCAGATGGTCAGCGCCACGTCCACCCCGCCGACCCGCACCACGGTCAGCGTGTCGCCGGGCACGAAGTAGCGGTCCTCGTCGAACACGCCGTAGTTGGGCAGGTGGTGCTTGAAGTAGGTGGCCACCACCTCGCCGCGGTGCAGCACCGCGGCGGCGTTGCGGGCCCCGTGGCCCGGCTGGGCGTCGGCGCTGACCTGGGGCGGGCCGTCCGCGTCCAGGTAGCCGACCACCACCGGCAGCTCGCCGAGGCCGTCGGCGGCCAGGTCGGCGGCGAGGCGGCGCAGCGCGGCCTGGGACGCGGCGACGAAGGACCGGCGGAAGACCAGGTCCTCGACCGGGTACCCGGGCAGCACCATCTCCGGGAACAGGACGAGCTGGGCGCCGGCGTCGGCGGCCCGCCGGGTCCACCGGCGGACCAGGTCGGCGTTGCCGGCGAGGTCGCCGACGCTCGGGTTGACCTGGGACAGGGCGAGACGCAGGGTGGGCATGCCCTCATCTTGCCCCAGCCGGGCAGGCCCGACACGACCGGCGGCGCGAGACGGCGGACACCGGGCCGGGGCGCTCCGAAGACCCGGTCCACGGCCGTGGGGACCCGGCCCCGGCCCGCCCGCCAGGGGGGCGGGACACGACAGGACGGGGCCGGGATGGTCGCGTAACGTCTTCGTAAAGGACCCGGTGGAGACTGGGCGGTCAGGCCCGACCGGTGGTGGGCAGAGTGTCGCGAGGGGTGGAAGTGGACCGTCAGCAGGAGTTCGTCCTCCGTACGCTGGAAGAGCGCGACATCCGGTTCGTCCGGCTGTGGTTCACCGACGTGCTGGGCACCCTCAAGAGCGTCTCGGTCGCGCCCGCCGAGCTGGAGGCGGCCTTCGAGGAGGGCATCGGGTTCGACGGCTCGGCGATCGAGGGCTTCGCCCGGGTCTTCGAGTCCGACATGGTGGCCATGCCCGACCCGACCACCTTCCAGGTGTTCCCCTTCGAGGGCGGGGTGAGCGGCGAGAGCGCCCGGATGTTCTGCGACATCCTGCTCCCCGACGGCGGCCCGTCCTGGGCCGACCCCCGGCACGTGCTGCGCCGGATGCTGTCCAAGGCCGCCGAGAAGGGCTTCACCTTCTACACCCACCCGGAGATCGAGTTCTTCCTGCTGGAGAACGGCCCGCAGGACGGCTCGGTGCCCATCCCGGTCGACACCGGCGGCTACTTCGAGCACACCACCCACGCGGTGGCCCGGGACTTCCGCCGGCAGGCCGTGCTGGCCCTGGAGCGGATCGGCATCTCGGTGGAGTTCAGCCACCACGAGGTCGCCCCCGGCCAGCAGGAGATCGACCTGCGCTACGCCGACGCGCTGACCACCGCCGACAACATCATGACCTTCCGGCACGTGGTCAAGGAGGTGGCCCTGTCCACCGGGGTGCAGGCCAGCTTCATGCCGAAGCCGTTCACCGACCAGCCCGGCAGCGGCATGCACACCCACCTGTCGCTGTTCGAGGGGGAGCGCAACGCGTTCCACGACGGCGGCGACCCGATGAAGCTGTCGAAGGTGGCGAAGTCGTTCATCGCCGGGCTGCTCGTGCACGCCCGGGAGTACACGGCGGTCACCAACCAGTGGGTCAACTCGTACAAGCGGCTGTTCCCGCAGGCGCTGCCTGACCGGATCACCGAGAGCCCGGCGTTCGTCTGCTGGGGGCACCTGAACCGATCCGCGCTGGTCCGCGTCCCCGCGTACGGCAAGCCGAACTCCGCCCGGGTGGAGGTCCGCTCGCTGGACTCGGCGACGAACCCCTACCTGGCCTTCGCGGTGCTGCTCGGCGCCGGCCTCAAGGGCATCGAGGAGGGCTACGAGCTGCCCCCGGGCGCCGAGGACGACGTCTGGTCGCTGAGCAGCGCCGAGCGGCGCGCGATGGGCTACGAGTCGCTGCCGGAGAACCTGTCCGAGGCGATCGACGTGATGGCCGGCTCCGAGCTGGTCGCCGAGGTGCTCGGCGAGCACGTCTTCGACTTCTTCCTGCGCAACAAGCGGGCCGAGTGGGAGCAGTACCGCCGCGAGGTGACCCCCTACGAGCGGCAGCGCTACCTGTCGCTTTAGGCCGCCGCCGACGCGGGTTGTCGGGGGGTTGCGGCGGGCCGCTATCGTCTCGATCACCGCGCCGGCACCCCCGCCGGGCGGTAGGTGGTCGGGAGGCAGTCGGTGCTGGAGGATCTGCTCAGCGGAGCCTGGCAGAGCGTCGTGTTCGGGATCGTCGGGGTGGGGCTGATGGCGGCCGGCTTCGGCCTGGTCGACCTGCTCACCCCGGGGAAGCTGCGCGAGCTGATCTGGGTTCGGCGTAACGCCAACGCCGGGCTGCTGCTCGCCGCGAACCAGCTCGGCATCGCCGGGATCGTGTTCACCGCGATCCTCACCAGCTACAGCGACTTCGCCAAGGGGCTGGCCTCCACCGTCGTCTTCGGGCTGATCGGCCTGCTGGTCATGGGGCTGGCCTTCTTCGTGCTGGACCTGCTGACCCCGGGCCGGCTCGGCCAGATCATCTGCTCCGACGAGCCGCACCCGGCGGCCCGGGTCAGCGCCGCCACCCACTTCGGCGCCGCGCTGATCGTCTGCGCCTGCATCGCCTGAGGCCGGTCCAGCCTGGGGAGGGGTCGCCGTCGTGCCCGACGTGCTCAGCTACGCCGATGCCGTACGCCTGCTGGGCGGCGAGAAGAGCCGCCTCGTCGACTGGTTCGACCGGCTGACCGGGGGTGTGCTGCTGGCCGCCTCGGTGTCGACGCCGGCGCTGCTGGGCATCTTCGACGCCAAGGCGGAGTTCGTCCGGCTCGGCCACGACCTGGTGCGCTCCGTCGTCGAGCAGCGTTCCGGCCTGTCCCGGTACGGCCGCACCCGCCGGCTGGAGGCGGCGCACGCGGTGATCGCGGTGACCGCCTTCTTCGAGGCCCTCCAGGAGTGCGACCTCCCGCTGTCCCTCGCCGAGCTGGGGGTCAGCAAGGCCGAGCAGCTCACGCTCGCCGGCTCCGGCGCCACGCTGCCGGAGACGGTCGTCCGCGACATGTTCGCGCTGCCCACGCCGGTGCCCCGGGCGGAGCTGCCCTACCAGCGGCTGCGGCATGAGCTGGCCGACTACTACCTGGGACTCGCCGCGCGGCTTGAGGCATTCCTCGAAGGGCTGACCAGGTGGCTGGAGGTGCCCGCGCACCGCCGGGCGGCCTTCAGCGCCGCCATGCGTGAGCTGCCGGCCCTGGCCGCGGACCGGCACCGGGACCTGCTCACCGCGCTGGCGGCGGACTTCCCGGAGGTCGCCTTCTGGGCCGGGATCCACGAGCACCAGGCGACCCGGGGCGAGGTGGCAGCCCTGGCCGTGGGGCTCGGCGAGCTGCGCCGGGAGCTGCGTGACCTGGCCGTCGGCCGGGCGCCCGACGCGCGACGGGAGGCGCTGGCCCGCGCGTGCGCCGCCCAGCTCGACCGGCCGGTCATCGAGTCGGGGGACGTCCCGGACGGGCTGCGGGTGCCGACCCTCGGCGCGGCGTACGTGCCGCCGCTGTGCCGGGTGGCCGCGCTGGACGCCGACGCCCGGCCCAGCGACGAGTCGTGGTGGGAACAGCAGCCGGTCCGCGCCGACCTGCCCGCCTTCCTGACCGGCCACCTGACCTCACCCGGGGCCCCGCACGCGCCGCTGCTCGTGCTCGGGCAGCCCGGCTCGGGCAAGTCGGTGCTGACCCGGGTGCTCGCCGCCCAACTGCCGGCCACCGACTTCCTCGCCGTCCGGGTGGTGCTGCGCGAGGTGCGAGCCGAGGCGGACGTCCAGGACCAGATCGAGCAGGCCGTCCGCGCGGCCACCGGGGAGCGGCTCGACTGGCCGGCGCTGGCCCGGTCCGCCGGCGACGCCCTGCCGGTGGTCGTGCTCGACGGCTTCGACGAGCTGCTCCAGGCGACCGGGGTGACGCAGACGGACTACCTGTTCCGGGTGGCCGCCTTCCAGCGCCGGGAGGCCGAGCAGGGACGGCCCCTGGCGGTGCTGGTCACCAGCCGGACCAGCGTCGCCGACCGGGCCAAGCCACCGCCCGGCACGGTGGCCCTGCGGCTGGAGCCGTTCGACGAGTCGCGGATCTGGCACTGGGTGCGGATCTGGAACGAGACCAACGCGGGTTCCTGGCGGGCCGCCGGGAAGCGTCCGCTGGATCCGTCCGTGGCGCTCGCCCACCGGGAGCTGGCCGAGCAGCCCCTGCTGCTGCTGATGCTCGCGCTCTACGACGCCGACGGCAACGACCTGCGGGCCGCCGGGGGCCTGCGCCAGGGCGAGCTGTACGAGCGGTTGCTGACCCGGTTCGCCCGGCGGGAGGTGGCCAAGCACCGGCGCGGCCTGCCGGACCGGGAGCTCGACCGGGCCGTGGACGACGAGCTGGGCCGGCTCGCCGCGGTGGCGTTCGCCATGTTCAACCGGGGCACCCAGTGGGTGACCGAGGACGAGCTGGAGGCCGATCTCGCGGCCCTGCCGTTCCTCGCCGCGCCCCTGCCCGAGGCCCTGGGGCCGGCCGGGTTCCGGGCCCCGCTGCGGCCCGCGGAGACCGTCTTCGGGCGGTTCTTCTTCGTGCACCGGTCCCAGGCCCTGCGGGCCGACGACCGGGTGGCGACCTACGAGTTCCTGCACGCCACCTTCGGGGAGTACCTGGTGGCCCGCACGACCGTGGCGGTGCTGACCGAGCTGGCCGCGCGGGAGGCCGCCACGAGCCTGCTGCGCACGAACCAGCTCGACGACGACCCGCTGCACGCCCTGCTGTCGTTCGCGACGCTGACCGGGCGGGTACCGATCGTGGGCTTCCTGTCCGACGCCCTGCGGGCCCTGGCGCCCGAGCGGCGGGCCGCCGTGGCCGACGTGCTGGTGCGGCTGTTCCGGGCGGCGCACGAGGCCCGCCCGCCCCGGCGCTTCGAGGCGTACCGGCCCCGGCCGCTGCCGGTGCCGGCCCGGCACGCGGCGTACAGCGCCAACCTGCTGGTGCTCGGCCTCTGCGCGGCCGACGCGCTGCGCGGGCGGGACCTGTACCCGGGGCACCCCGACGTCCGGTCGGCGTGGCGCGGTCAGGCCCTGCTCTGGCGCTCGCAGCTCGACGAGACGCAGTACCGCGGCCTCGTCGAGGCGGTCACCCTGCAACGACTCGGGACCGGGGTGTACCCGGACGTCCGGCTGCGGCTGGCCGACCCGCGCTCGGTGCCGGAGCCGGTGGACCTGTCCTGGACGTACCCCGACCCGGAGCCGGAGGACCGCAACCGGGTCCGGTTCGTGCCGCAGCTCGAACAGTCGGCCGCGGAACAGGCGAACTTCGAGTGCGTGCCTCGGGCGGACGCGAACCGGCACGCCCTGGAGTCGTTCGTCGCGGCGTTTCCGGACGCGTTCCGGATGGTCGTGGTCACCGGCTCGGGTCACCGGTCGGCGGCGCGGGCCATGATCGACCTGCTGCTGCTACCGGTGAGCGACGTCGCCCCGGCGGTGCGGGCCGGGATCTACCGCACGGTCCGGGTCCTGCTGCGCGCGACGCACAGCGTTTCGCAGAGCAACCGCCTGTCGGTCCTGCTGTTCGACGGGCTGGCCGTGGACCCGCACGTTCCGCCCGCGCTGGTGGCCGAGCTCGCCGACCCCGGCGCCGTGCCGAGATGGTCGTACCCGGCGCGGGCCGCCCAGGTCCGCTGCTGCCTGGCCTTCCTGGGGCGGGACGCGACCGCGGACCGGTTGCTCGGCGCTCGGGTGGTGTACGGCCTGACCGAACTGCTGGGCTCGGCCGATCCGGAGCACGCCCGGCTCGTCGCCGAGGCCGTCCGTCGTCTCGACGAGCGGAACCTGCTCGACGGCCACCGGATCCCGCCGGAGGTGGCCGACCTCCGGCACCCGACCCGGGTGAACCGGCGCGGCGCGGCGGAGCCGCCGGCCCCGTGACCGGCCCCGGGTCACCGCCCCGGCCGGTTCCAGCGTCGGCCCGGCGGCCCGGAGGGGACCACGCCCGCGGGCGCGGCCCCACCCGTTCCCGGGCGGGGCCGCGCCCGCGTCAGGTGTCACGCGGCCCGCGGCACGGGCGCGTCACGTGAGAGGCGTCACCTGCCGGCGGACTCGCCGCCCGCCGGGCCGCCGCCGTGGCCGCGGCCACCCCCGCCGGGGAAGACCCCGGCCTCGACGGCCTTGGTGATCGCGTCGGCCTGCTCCTGGGTGAGCTTGCCGTCCTTGACGGCCTGGTCCAGCCGATCCTTCAGCTTGGCCTGCCGGTCGGCGGCGTCGGGGCGCTCGCCCCGCTCGCCCCGCTCCGGCCGGTCGGCCCTGTGCTGCTCGCGCACCTTGTCCAGGGCCGCGGTCACCTTGTCCGTGGAGACCCCCAGCTCCTTGGCGAGCGCCTCGGCGAACTCGGACTGCCGGTCGGCCCGCTGCTGCTGCCGGTCGGTGCCCTCGCTGCTGCTCGCGCTCGGGGTCGGGGTCGAGCTGTCCTCGGCGAACGCGACGGCCGGCGCCGCGATCCCCACGGTGAGTACGCCCGCCGCCGCGAGGCCGGCCAGCAACTGCTTCTTGGAAATCGTGCGGGACATTCGTTCTCCACTTCGTCGCTCGGATGCGATGACCTCACCGACAGTGATGGAGTGAGCTGGGTGAGGGCCGTGGCGAACCTGTCAGGAAGCTGAAAATCCGGTTTCGAATCGGGGACAAACCAGTTGCCACGGGATGGTCCGGCATAAAGGGTGGGATCGAGTCGAGCAGAGAGGCGGGCACCCGTTGACCACCCCCACCATCCGAGAGACCGTCCTGCCGGACGCGGGCTGCGGGCCGTACGGGATCACCGCCGGGCCGGACGGCGCGCTGTGGCTGACCCTGGTCCGCACCGGCGGGATCGCCCGGGTGACCGCCGACGGCGCGGTGTGGACCCACCCCGGCGACCCGGCGAGCCGCCCGCTGGTCATCGCGGCCGGCCCGGACAACGCGCTCTGGTTCACCCGCTCCGGGGACGACCGGATCGGCCGGGTCACCACCGACGGGTCGGCCACGTCGGTCGCGTTGCCGGCCGGCAGCGCACCGTGCGGCATCGCCGCCGGCCCCGACGGCGCCCTCTGGTACGCGGGGATGAGCAACGACACCGTGGGCCGGGTCGGTACCGACGGGACGGTGACCGCGTACCCGCTGCCGGTCAGCGGCGGATTCCCGTCGATGATCACGGCTGGGCCGGACGACGCCCTGTGGTTCACCCTCAACCAGGCGAACGCCGTCGGCCGGATCGCGCTGGACGGCGCGGTGCGCCTGCACCCGCTGCCCACCGACGCCGCCGGGCCGGTCGGCATCACGCTGGGCGTCGACGGGGCCCTCTGGTTCGTCGAGATCGCCGCCGGCCAGCTCGGCCGGATCACCCCGGACGGCCGGATCGAGGAGTACCCGCTGCCAGACCGGGCCGCCCGGCCGCACGCGATCGTCGCGGACCCGGCCGGCGGCTGCTGGTTCACCGAGTGGGCGGCCAACCGCATCGGCCATGTCACCCCCGACGGCCGCGTCGACGCGTACGACCTGCCCACCCCGGACTCGGAGCCGCACGGCCTCGCGGTCCTGCCCGACGGCACGGTCCACGCCGCCCTGGAACGCGGCGCGGTCGCCCACCTGACCCCCGGAGGGGTCAGCGGACGGCGGGCGCGACCGTGAGGGTGCCGGCGTCGGCGTCGAGGGTGGCCGGGACGCCCACGCCGACCGTGAGCTGGCCATGTCCGTGGCCGATCGGCAGGCCGCCGAGAACCGGGACGCCGAGGTCGCCGAGACGCTCGGTCAGCACGTCGGCGACGCTGGTGTCCCAGCCGTCGGCGCAGTCGGTGAACTGCCCGACGGCCACCCCGGCCAGGCCGGCCAGCGCGCCGGCCCGGCGGAGCTGGGTCAGCATCCGGTCCACCTTGTACGGCGGCTCCCCGACATCCTCGACCAGCAGCACGGCCCCGGTCAGGTCCGGCATGTCCGGGGTGCCCAGCGAGGCGACGACCAGGCAGAGGTTGCCGCCGAGCAGCGTCCCGGTGGCGCGGCCGGGGACGCGGACGGCGAAGGTCTCCTCCCCGGGCCCGGCGGCGACGGTGACCGGCTCGGTGGTCATCAGCGCGGCGTGCAGCGACTCGGACGAGCGCAGCGGGGTGCGCTCGTCCAGCCAGGCCGCGCCCGGGCCGTGCACGCCGGCCAGCCGGGCACCACGCCAGAGGGCGAACTGCAACGCGGTGATGTCGGAGAAGCCGGCCACCACCTTCGGGTCCCGGCGCACCGCCGCCATGTCGACGGCGTCCACCACCCGCTGCGCGCCGTAGCCGCCCCGGGTGCAGACCACCCCGCGTACCGCCGGGTCGGCGAACGCCGTGTTCAGGTCGGCGGCGCGCAACTCGTCCGCCCCGGCCAGGTAACCCCGCCGGGCGTACACGTTGGGCGCGAGGACCGGCCGCAGCCCCCAGCCGGTGAGCAGCTCGACGCCCCGGGCCACCCGCTCCGGCCGGGTCGGCCCCGACGGGGACACCAGCATCACCGTGTCCCCGGGCCGCAGGACCGGTGGGCGCAGGACGGCGTCGTCGGTGATCACAGCCGCTGAGCCTAGCCGCCGGCCGGGACCCCCGGGCCGGCCCGCCGGCGTCCGGCCGGTGCCGTCCCGGGAGGCGTCGCGCCGAGGCGTTCCGGGCCGCGGGCGGGGCACCCGATAGCCTCGACGGCGTGGCAACCGCACTGGTGATCGAGAACGATCCGACCGACGACCCCCGACGGCTGGGGGACTGGCTGGTGGAAGGGGGCCTGGAACTGCGGGTGCTGCGCCCGTACGCCGGGGACGAACTGCCCGCCGACCTCGACGGGTACGTGGCCCTCGTGGTGCTCGGCGGTCCGCAGCAGCCGTACCCGCTGCCCGACGGCACCCCCGGGGCGCCCTGGTTCCCGAAGCTGGAGGGGCTGCTGCGCAAGGCGGTCCGGCGTCGGGTGCCCACCCTCGGCATCTGCCTCGGCGCGCAACTCCTGGCCACCTCGCACGCCGGCCTGGCCGAGCGGAGCCCGTCCGGGCCCGAGGTCGGCCCCGCCGTGGTCGGCCGCCGCGACGCCGCCGAGGCCGACCCGCTGTTCCGGTACGTGCCGCTGATCCCCGACGTGTTCCAGTGGCACGTCGACGAGATCACCGAGCTGCCGCACGGGGCGACCCTGCTGGCCGCCTCCACCCGCTACCCGCACCAGGCGTTCCGCCTCGGCGACCGGGCCTGGGGGTTGCAGTTCCACATCGAGTGCGACACCGCGATGATCGCCGACTGGGCGACCGACTCCGCCCTGCTCGACGAGCTGGGCTACGACCCGGAACTGGTGGTGGCCGCCTGCGACCGGGTGATGGCCGACGTGGAGGAGGTGTGGCACCCGTTCGCGATCCGGTTCGCCGCCCTCGCCCTCGGTGAGCTGGGCGACGACGACGTCCGGCGCAACCTGCCCCTGCTCGGGCACTGACCCGTGATCAGCAGACCGGCCCGGGGCCGGCTGGCCCGCTACGGCTTCGGCGCCGCCGACGGCGACAACGGCTCCCGGGCCGCCGACCTGCTCGGCCCGGCCGGGCTCGGCCTGTGGCGGCCGGAGGAACAGGAGCCGGTCGACGAGCGGGCCGCCGAGCTGCTGGCCGCCCTGTCCCGGGCCGCCGACCCGGACCTGGCCCTGCGCCAGCTGCACCGCCTCGTCGAGGCCGAGCGCCGCGCGGCCGGCAGCACCGGCGGCGGGTCGACGGGTGCGCGCCGGGCCGCGGGTGCCACCGGAGCAGGCGGCGGGCCGGCGGACCCCGCGCGCCGGGCCCCGGGGGGCACCGGCGTCGCCGGCAGGCCCGCCGACTCGGCGCTGCTGCACGCCCTGCACGCCGACCCGGGGCTGTGCCGGCGGCTGGTCGCCGTGCTCGGCGCGTCGTCGGCGCTCGGCGACCACCTGGTGGCCAACCCCGACCAGTGGCCGGTGCTCGCCACCGCCCCGGACGGGCTCGCCCCCGCCGCCGAGGGCCGGCTGGACCTGGCGGCGGCGGCCCGGGTCACCGCGTCCACCCAGCCGATCGCGGTGCTGCGCCAGGCGTACCGGCTGGCCCTGCTGCGGATCGCGGCGGCCGACCTGACCGGCGGGCGCGCCCTGGAGCAGACCATGGCGGCGCTCTCCGCGCTGGCCGACGCCACCCTCGGCGCGGCCCACGACATCGCGGTGGGCGAGCTGCCCGAGGGCACGCCACGGCCCCGGCTGGGCGTGGTGGCGATGGGCAAGTGCGGCGGCGGCGAGCTGAACTACGTCTCCGACGTCGACGTGATCTTCGTCTGCGCCGAGGACGACGAGCTGCCGGCGGCCACCACGGTCGCCACCCGGCTGATCCACATCTGCGGGCTGGTCGCCTGGCCGGTCGACGCCGCGCTGCGCCCCGAGGGCAACCGGGGCCCGCTGGTCCGCACCCTGGCCAGCCACCTGGCGTACTACCGGCGCTGGGCGCGCACCTGGGAGTTCCAGGCGCTGCTCAAGGCCCGCCCGGCGGCCGGCGACCTGGCGCTGTCGCAGGAGTGGATCGACCGGCTCGCCCCGCTGGTCTGGCGGGCCGCCGAGCGGCCGGAGGCCGTCGAGGACGTCCGCTCGATGCGCCGCAGGATCATCGACAACATCCCGCCGAAGGAGCTGGACCGCGAGATCAAACGCGGCCCGGGCGGGCTGCGCGACATCGAGTTCGCCGTCCAGTTGCTGCAACTGGTGCACGGCCGGGGCGACGAGGCGCTGCGGGCACCCGGCACCATCCCCGCCCTGCGCGCCCTGGTGGCCGGCGGCTACGTGGGCCGGGCCGACGGCGAGGGGCTGCTGCGCGGGTACCGCTTCCTGCGCGGCGTCGAGCACCGCCTCCAGCTCCAGGGCCTGCGCCGCACCCACACCGTGCCGGCCGACCCGGCCGGGCTGCGCTGGCTCGCCGCCGCGCTCGGCTACGCGGCCACCCCGGGCCGCAGCGCCGTCGAGGAGTTCCGCGTCGAGTGGGTCACCCACGCCACCGAGGTACGCCGGCTGCACGCCAAGCTGCTCTACCGGCCGCTGCTGGAGTCGGTGGCCCGGGTCCCCGCTGACGGGCTGCGGCTCACCCCGGAGGCGGCCCGGCACCGGCTGGAGATCCTCGGCTTCGCCGACCCGGCCGGGGCGCTGCGCCACCTCCAGGCCCTCACCGGCGGGGTGAGCCGTACCGCCGCCATCCAGCGCACCCTGCTGCCGGTGCTGCTCAGCGAGTTCGCCGACGCGCCCGAGCCGGACCGGGGGCTTCTCAACTACCGGCAGGTCTCCGACAAGCTGGGCAGCACCCCCTGGTACCTGCGGCTGCTGCGCGACTCCGGCCCGGTGGCCCGCCGACTGGCCCGGGTGCTCAGCTCCTCCCGGTACGCGGCCGACCTGCTGGCCCGGGAGCCGGAGGCGCTGCGGCTGCTGGCCGAGGAGAACGAGCTGACCCCCCGCCCCCGCGGCGTGCTCTGCGAGGGCTTCGCCGCCGCCGCGGCCCGGCACGCCGACCCGGTCGAGGCGACCCGGGCGGTGCGCGCGTTGCGCCGCCGGGAACTGGTCCGGATCGCCTGCGCCGACGTGCTCAGCCGGGCCGGGTCGCTCGCCCCCACCCCGACCCGCCCCGACCCGGACGGGCGGGCCGCGCTCGGCCTCGCCGACGTGACCGCCGTCGGCACGGCCCTGGCCGGCGTCACCGACGCCACCCTCGCCGCCGCGCTGCGCGCCGCCCGGGCCGCCCAGCCGGGCCTGCCCGGGCTGCGGTTCGCGGTGATCGGCGTGGGCCGGCTCGGCGGGTACGAGTCGAACTACCTCTCCGACGCCGACGTGCTGTTCGTCTACGACCCCCCGTCCGGGGCGGACGAGGGCGCGGCCAGCGCCGCCGCCCACGCCGTCGCCGAGGAACTGCGCCGGCTGCTCTCCGCCCCGGCCCCCGACCCGCCGCTCGGGGTGGACGCCGACCTGCGCCCGGAGGGCCGGCAGGGCCCGCTGGTGCGCAGCCTCGCCGCGTACGCCCAGTACTACGCCCGCTGGTCGAAGGTGTGGGAGGCGCAGGCGCTGCTGCGCGCCCGGTTCGTCTGCGGCGATGCCGACCTGGGTACGGAGTTCGAGGCGATGGTCGACCCGGTCCGCTACCCGGCCGACGGGCTGACCCGGGAGCAGATCGTCGAGATCCGCCGGATCAAGGCGCGGGTGGAGACCGAGCGGCTACCCCGGGGCGCCGACCCGGCCACCCACACCAAGCTGGGCCGGGGCGGCCTCGCCGACGTCGAGTGGGCGGTGCAGCTCCTCCAGCTCCGGCACGCCGGCCGGCTGCCGGCGCTGCGCGGCACGCGTACCCTCGACGCGCTCGCGGCGGCGGCCGACGCCGGCCTGGTCGACCCGGCGGACGCCGGCGAGATGGCGGCCGGCTGGACCCTGGCCGCGCAGGTCCGCAACGCGCTGATGCTGGTGCGCGGCCGGGCCGGGGACCAGTTGCCCCGGCACGGCGTGGAACTGGCCGGGGTGGTCCGGCTGCTCGGCCGGGACGACCCGGGCGAGTTCCTCGACGAGTACCTGCGCACCGGCCGCCGCTCCCGCGCGGCGATGGAACGGGTCCTCGACGCCGGGGCCTGAGCACCGGCGCCGAGGACGGTTGGCCACCCGTCGATCCGAACGCGACCCAAGGGGGACGTTATGACGAGAAATCAGCCGGTGACGCGGTAGTTGCCGGCGCTCGGCACCGTCACCACGGTCCATGCACCGTCCGGGGCGAGCGCCGCCTGACCGTCCACCCGCAACCAACGGCTGTGTCGTACCCGTACCCGGACCGTTCCGGGGCCCGACATGCGCAAGGTCAGCGACGCGGCATCCTGCCCCACCAACTCCCCGGGGGCGGCCACCAGCGGGGTCGGGTCGGACACCGTGTAGAGCCGCCAGTGCCGCTCGGACCAGACCTCGGTCAGGTACGGCAGGCCGCCGTCGACCAGTTCCGCCTCCGCGCGCCCCACCCAGGACAGGTCGGCGTCGGGCACGGCGACGTACTGCACGGCGTTGTCGGTTAGCCAGGCCCGGTAGCTGTCGGCGGTCAGCGGAACGCCGGTGCCGGCGGCTCCCGGCACGGTCGTGAAGAAGAGCGGATTGCGGGCGATGTCGGCCTGCCGCAACCAGCCCCGCGCCAGCGGGACGTCGCCGAGGAGGGCGGCCTCCCAGTAGTCGCGGGTCGGCGGCACCTCGACCCGCCCGGTGAGCCCACGCCGGGCCAGCTCGGCGCGCAGCGGGGCGAAGTAGGCCGGCACGGTCGTCGGGCCGCCGACGCCACGCAGGTCGGCCGGCACCACCGGGGGCTGCCACCAGCAGACGGCGGCCAGCAGCGCCGCCAGGGCGGTGCCGGCCGCCCCGCCCCGACGCAGCGCGGCCGGCAGCCGACAGGTGGCCCGCTCCGGCAGCCGGGCGGCAGCGGCCAGCACCGGCAGCGCGAACATCACCACCAGGCGGGTCGCGTTCAGGCCAACGGGCGTGTGCACCAGCGCGGCGACGAGCACCCCCGCCGCCGACAGCAGCGCGCCCACCCGCACCGGCCGGTACGCCACCAGCGCGGCCACCACCAGGCTGGTCAGCGCGGCGCGCAGCGTGTCAGTGCGGCTGATGTTCATCCAGCCGCCCTCGCCGAACAGCACCCCGGTCACGGCCAGCGGGGCCGCCGCGGCGACCCCGAGCAGCAGGCCGTCGCCGAACCGGCGGGTGAGCAGCAGCGCGGCCCCGGCCAGCCCGACGAACAGGCCGGCGACCGGGCTGGTCGCCGAGGCCAGCAGTGCCGCAGCAGCGACCAGCCCGACGCGCAGCCGGCGTCGCCCCGCAGCGGCGTCCGGGGGCAGGGTGAGCGCGAGCAGCGCGGCGAGCCCGAACGCCACACCGAGGCCGTAGGTGACCCGGCCGGAAACGAGGTTGCCGACGATGGTGACCGCCCCGACCAGGCCGCCGAGCAGCGGGCGGGGCACCCCGGTACGCACCAGCAGCGCAGCGAACGCCGCCGTCGCGACCACCAGCGCGAGGACGCCGGTCACCCGGACGCCGAGGACAGCCATCACCGGCGGGGAGACCAGGCTGTAGCCGAGGGGCTGGATGCCGCCGTACCACCGCAGGTCCACCAGGGCGGGGCCGTGCGCGGCGAAGAAGTCGGCGCGGGCCACCTGGGCCGAGAGATCGGAGCCCATCCTCGGCAGGAGCAGGTACCCCACGCCCAGGACGGCCGAAAACCCGGCGGACACCGCCACCACCGCACCGCGTCGCATGCCCACCTCCGTACCGCGACCACCGTACTGGCAGCATGGCGGGCGTGCCTCACCACCTCGCGCGCTGGACGGGTCTGACCGGTTCCCTGCTGCTCGCCGTGTCCGCGTACCTCGGCGGGGCGTTCCCGAAGGGTGACCTGCGCCCCAACCCGGTCAGTATCTGGCAGGGGCCGAACGGGCCGCTGATCATCGCGGCCTGGCTGCTCGGCACCGCCCTGATGGCCTGGGCGTGGTGGTCGCTGCGGGACGGGCCGCCGTCCGCGCGCTGGGCCCTGGTCACCGTCGGGCTCTGGCTGCTGCCGCTGCTGGTCGTCCCGCCGATGGCCAGCCGGGACGTCTACGCGTACGCCTGCCAGGGCGCCAGCTACGCGAACGGGATCAGCCCGTACGAGCAGGGTGTGTCCGCGCTGCCCTGTCCGTGGCTGGACTCCATCTCGTACATCTGGCGGGACACCCCGGCCCCGTACGGGCCGCTGTTCGTGGTACTCGCCGGCGCGGTGATCAAGGCGACCGGGTCGTTGACCGCCGCCGTCGTCGCGTTCCGGGTGCTCGCGGTCGCCGGGGTGGCGCTGACCGCCGCCTGCCTGCCGGTGCTGGCCCGCCGCTGCGGGGTCCCCGTCGGGCGGGCGCTCTGGCTGGCCCTGGCCAGCCCGCTCATCGGCGTACACCTGGTGGCCGGTGCGCACAACGACGCGCTGATGGTCGGCCTGCTGGTGGCCGGCCTGGCGGTGGTGGCCGCCCGGCCCGGGCGGCCCGGCCCGCTGCTGGCCGGCGGGGTGCTGCTCGGGCTGGCCGTGTCGATCAAAATCACCGGTCTGGTGGTGATCCCGTTCGCCGCGCTGGCCGCGTCGGTCGGGCCGTACCGGATCCGGACGCTGGTCCGCGACGGCGGATGGGTCGTCGGCGGCGCGGTCGCCACCGTGGTCGGGGTGACCTTCGCCGCCGGCCTGGATTTCGGCTGGATCAGCGGCCTGGAGAGCGGGGGCGACGTGATCGCGTGGACCTCGCCGTCGACCGCCGTCGGGCAGACCGTCGGTTACCTCGCGGTGATCTTCGGGGCGCACGTCGACGCCCTGCCGGTGGCCCGGGCGATCGGCGTGGTCGTGCTGGCCGTGGTGCTGGTCTGGCTCTGGTGGCGGGCCCGCACCCGCGACCCGCTCTTCCACGCCGGCCTGGCGCTGGCCGCCACCGTCGCGTTCTCCCCGATCGTGCACCCCTGGTACTGGATCTGGCCGCTCACGGTGCTCGCCGCCACCGCCCGCGACGGCGTCTGGTTCGCCGGGGTGGCGTTGGCAGGATCGTTCCTGGTACTGCCCGACGGCACCGGGCTGGCCCGGTACACCAAGCTGCCCGGTGCGCCGCTGATGACGCTGTTGCTGATCTGGGCGGCCGTCCGGTTGGTACGGTCGGCCAGGGCCGACCGCGCGCCGACCCCAGCCGCCGCAGGAGCCGACTGAACAGGGGTGCGCCGGTGACCGTCCCCGGCGAACCGCCCGCCCCCTCCCGCCGGCGGGCCGCGCTCGCCCGTTGGGCCGGGCTGCTCGGCGCAGTGCTGCTCGCCGTCGCCGGCTGGCTGGGCGGGGCGCTGCCCGAGATCGCCGACGGCGGCCCGGTCGACACCTGGCGGGGCCCGCACGGGCCGGCGGTGCTGGGCTGCTGGCTGGCCGGCACCGCGCTGATGGTCGGGGCGTGGTGGGCGCTGCGCCGGGGTGCCCCGTCGGCCCGGTGGGCGTACCGCACCGCCGGGCTCTGGCTGCTGCCGCTGCTGGCGACGCCGCCGCTGGGCAGCCGCGACGTCTACTCGTACGCCTGCCAGGGCTGGTCGTACGCGCACGGGCGCGACCCGTACGAGGTGGGGGTGGCGGCGGCCGGTTGCCCGTGGCTGGACTCGGTCGCCCCGATCTGGCGGGACACCCCCGCGCCGTACGGGCCGGTTTTCGTGCTGCTCGCCGCCCTGGCGGCGACCGTGGGCGGCGGGTTGGCCGGCACGATCGCGGTGCTGCGGCTGTACGCCGTGGCGGGGGTGCTGCTGACCGCGCTCTGCCTGCCGGGGCTGGCCCGGGCGGCCGGCGCGCCGACCCGGCGGGCCGCCTGGCTGGCGCTGGCCGCGCCGCTGGTCGGGGTGCACCTGGTGGCCGGCGCGCACAACGACGCGGTGGCGCTCGGCCTGCTGCTGCTGGCCCTGCTGGTGCTGGTCCGCCGGCCCGGCCGGCCGCGACCGCTGCTGCTGGCCGGGGCGCTGCTCGGGCTGGCCGTGTCGGTGAAGGCGACCGCCGTGGTGGTGCTGCCGTTCGCGGCGCTGGCCGCCGTGCTCGGCCGGTACACCTGGCGGGCGCTGCTGCGCGACGGCGGCTGGCTGGCCGGCGGCGCGCTGGGCGCGGCGCTGGCGACCTCGCTGGCCTCCGGGCTGGGCCTGGGCTGGGTCGGCGGGCTGGCCCGCAGCGCCGACTCCGCGCAGTGGACCTCGCCGCCGACCGCCGTCGGCTTCGTCGTCGACTACGCAGGGGGACTGGTCGGCCGGCGGCCGGACGCCGTGCCGGTGGCCCGGGCCACCGGCCTGCTGCTGCTCGTGGTGCTGCTGGTGGCCCTGTGGTGGTGGGCCTGGCGGTCGCTGCGCCGGCTCAACGGCGTCCGGCGGCGGGCCCGCGCCGTGGCGGCGGCCCGCCCCCGGGTGGCCCTGCTCGGGGCGGGCCTGGCGCTGGCCGCCACGGTCGCCCTCTCCCCGGTCTTCCACCCCTGGTACGCCCTCTGGCCCCTGACGCTGCTGGCCGGCTCGGTGATCCGGGCCGCGCGGACCACCTGGTTCGTGCTGCCGTGCGCCGTCGCCGCCGTCCTGACGCTGCCGGACGGCAGCAACCTGGCCCGGTTCACCAAGGCCCCCGGCGCGATCGCGATGACGGTGCTGGTGGTGGTGCTGGCGGCGTGGGCGGCGTGGGCGGGGTGGGCGTTCGTGGCCGCCCGCGCTGCCCGCGCTGCCCGCCCCGACGCGGGTGGTGCCGACCCGGAGGCGCCGGGCATCTCCTCCTGACGCCTTGGGAGCTGAATCGTTTACGACATCGCACGCGGCGGCCGGCGCGGGTCGCGTGCCGGCCGGCCGCGGGACGGTCCGCCGAACCCGCCGAGCGACCCGGCCCGGTGCGGTCGGGCGGCCGGGGTCGAAGCGGGCGGCTGGGGCGATCAGGCACTCGGTCCCCGGTGCGGCGTCCGGGCCTCGGGGGCGGTCGAAACACGACGGAGGTGCTTGACGGGGCCGGTGCCGGGACCTACGTTTAACGCGTAAGTTAATTAACGAGGTGGTTAAGAGCGTGGCAACCGATCGACTCAGCGTCATCTTCGCGGCGTTGGCGGACCCGACCCGTCGGGCGATCCTCGCCCGGCTCGCCGAGGGGGACGCCACGGTCTCGGAGCTGGCCGAGCCGTTCGCGATCAGCCTTCCGGCGATCTCCCGGCACCTGAAGGTGCTCGAAAGCGCCGGGCTGATCTCCCGGAGCAGGTCCGCCCAATGGCGCTCCAGCAGTCTCAACCCGGAGCCGCTGCGAGAGGCGACGGCCTGGATGGAGCGGTACCGGCAGTTCTGGGACGCGAACTTCGACCGGCTCGACGCGCACCTGCGGCGGATGCGGCAGGCGCAGGCGACGCCCACCGACGACGAGAGCACGCAGTGAGAGAGGACGACACCATGACCGAGACCGCAGCCACCGAGACGCTGGTCATCACCCGGGTCTTCGACGCCCCGCGCGAGCTGGTCTACCGGGCCTTCACCGACCCCGACCAGCTCGCCCAGTGGTTCGGGCCGGTCGGCTTCTCGGTGCCCCGGGAGACCGTCAGCGTCGACGCCCGGGCCGGCGGCTACCAGCGCTTCACGATGGTCAACGACACCGACCCGAGCTTCACCTCCCCGGTCGACGCGACGTTCACCGAGGTGGTCGAGAACGAGCTGCTTGTCGGCTACGAGGAGGTCCAGGGCGTCCCCGGGTTCCCGGACGGGGCCCGGCTGGAGGTGCGGATCGAGTTCCACGACGAGGGTGGGGACCGGACCCGCCTGGTGCTGCGGCAGGGCCCGTACACCCGGGAGGTCGAGGCCGACGCCCGGGAGGGCTGGGACAGCTCCTTCGGCAAGCTGGACGCCCTGCTCGCCCGCTGAACGGGGAGCGGTCGCCCCGCCCCCCGTCGGCCGGCGGGGCGACCGGCGGTGCAGCGTACCGCCCGCGGGTGGGGCAGGGGCGCGTCGAGTCGGGTGCGACGGTGTGTCCGGCGGCGGTGCGTCAGGCGACGGACGCAACCGGCCGGGCCGGCCCCGCGGGTGCGGAGCCGGCCCGGCCGGTGCTGAGGGAGCGTGCTGACCCGAGGGCTCAGCAGTCGAAGTACATCGCGAACTCGTGCGGGGTCGGGCGCAGGCGCACCGGGTCGACCTCGTTGGCCCGCTTCCACTCCACCCAGGTGGAGATCAGGTCTGGCGTGAACACGCCGCCGTCGAGCAGGTAGTCGTGGTCGGCCTCCAGCGCGTCGAGCACCTCGGGCAGCGAGCCCGGAACCTGCTTGACCGAGCCCCACTCCTCCGGCGGCAGGTCGTACAGGTCCTTGTCGATCGGCTCCGGCGGCTCGATCTTGCTCTTGATGCCGTCCAGGCCGGCCATCATCATCGCCGAGAAGGCGAGGTACGGGTTGCTCGACGGGTCCGGCACCCGGAACTCGACGCGCTTGGCCTTCGCGTTGCTGCCGGTCACCGGGATGCGGGTGCAGGCGGACCGGTTGCGCTGCGAGTAGACCAGGTTGACCGGGGCCTCGTAGCCGGGCACCAGGCGGCGGTACGAGTTGATCGTCGGGTTGGTGAAGGCCAGCAGCGACGGGGCGTGGTGCAGCAGGCCGCCGATGTACCAGCGGGCCATGTCGGACAGGCCGGCGTAGCCGGTCTCGTCGTAGAACAGCGGCTCGCCGTTCAGCCACAGGCTCTGGTGGGTGTGCATGCCCGAGCCGTTGTCGCCGAAGAGCGGCTTCGGCATGAACGTGGCGGTCTTGCCGTTGACCCAGGCCTCGTTCTTGATCAGGTACTTGAAGAGCTGGAGCTGGTCGGCCGACTGCAGCAGGGTGGAGAACCTGTAGTTGATCTCCGACTGGCCGGCGGTGCCGACCTCGTGGTGCGAACGCTCCACGGTGAAGCCGGCGTCGACCAGGCGGCGGACCATGCTGTCGCGCAGGTCGGCGTAGTGGTCGACCGGCGGCACCGGGAAGTACCCACCCTTGTACGGGGTCTTGTACCCGCGGTTTCCGCCCGGCTCCTCCCGGCCGGAGTTCCAGGCGCCCTCGATCGAGTCGATGTAGTAGAACGACTGGTGCGCCGAGGTCTCGTGGCGGATCGAGTCGAAGATGTAGAACTCCGCCTCGGCGCCGAAGTAGGCGGTGTCGGCGATGCCGCTCGCGGCGAGGTACGCCTCGGCCTTCTTCGCCACGTTCCGCGGGTCCCGCGAGTACGCCTCGCGGGTGAACGGGTCGTGGATGAAGAAGTTCAGCGCGAGGGTCTTCTGCGCGCGGAATGGGTCGATGAAGGCGCTCGCGACGTCCGCGAGCAGGAGCATGTCCGACTCGTGGATCGCCTGGAAGCCGCGGATCGACGACCCGTCGAAGGCGAGACCGTCGGTGAAGACGCTGTCGTCGAAGGACTCCACCGGCAGGTTGAAGTGCTGCATCACGCCGGGCAGGTCACAGAAACGTACGTCGACGAACTTCACGTCCTCGTTCTTGAGGTATCGCAGGAGTTCCTCGGGATTGGCGAACACACGTCCTCCTGGCACGTCCACGGTGGCTGGCTCCTGGCGACGCTATGACCGCACGGTTGCCCGGCCGTATCTTGAGTGTTTCTGTCGTGTTACGTCGCTCGCGCTGCGTCATCTTCGCCGGTCAGTCGCCATCCGCTGTCCGTTCGGACGATACTCGGCATGGCGTTGTAACGCAGATTACCGCCTTTGGTCCGATTCGGCGGTCGGTGCCACTCCGGCCACTCCGGCACGCCTGACTACCCTTGGCGACTGTGACCACGCCGCAGCATCCCGCACCGCCCGCCGCCGACCCCGGTTTCGTCCCGCCCTCCCTGGGCCGCCGGTTCGGCGCCCTGGTGATCGACTGGGTGCTCTGCCTGCTGGTGTCCAACTTCTTCGCCGACCCGGTCCGCGACGGCTGGGCGCCCGTCGTGGTGCTGATCGTCGAGTACGCCTTATTCCTCGGCCTGTTCGCCCAGACCCCCGGCATGTACGTCACCCGGATCCGCTGCCTGTCCTGGGCCGACGGCGGCCGGGTCGGCCTGGCCCGTGCGCTGCTGCGCGGCGTCCTGCTGGCCCTGGTGATCCCGGCCCTGCTCATGGACGAGCACCGCCGCGGCCTGCACGACCGCCTCACCGGCTCGGTGATCACCCCCGCCCCCCGCCCCTGACGCCCCGCCCCCGCCCCGCTCGTCACCGCGCTGATTCACGGAAAGAGTGGCCTCCCCACCGTGGAAGGCCACTCTTTCCGTGAATCTGCGCGAAGCTGCGGTGCTCGGGGCGGCCCGGGACGTGGGCGTCCCGGCGCGCGGGGCCGGGGGAGTGGGGTCGGGGGAGCGGGGTCAGCGGCCCCGGGTCTGGCGGAAGGCGCTGCGCGGCGGGCGCATGTTCTTCGGGATCGCGCCCTTGGGCATCTGCGGGCGGGCGGTGAGCGCCTTGAGCCGCTTGTCGAGGGCGTTGACGTCCTTGCCGCTGAGGTTGCGCGGCAGCCGCATCAGCGTCATCCGCAGCTTGCGGATCGGCAGCTCGCCCTCGTCCTGGCCGATGACGTAGTCGTAGAGCGGGGCCGTGCCGATCACCTTGGCCAGTCGCCGCTTCTCCTGCCCCAGCAGGCCGCGGATCCGCTGCGGGTTCCCCTCGGCCAGCAGGATCACGCCGGGACGGCCGATGACCAGGTGCACCATGTCCATCTGGGTGGTGGCGCTGACCGCCGGGGTGACCCGCCAGTCGCCCCGCATGTTCTCCATGATCTGCGCCGCCGCGCCGGGCTGCCCCTCGGCGGCGTTCATCATCGCCTTGTTGGACCGCAGGTTGAGCACGATCAGCACGGCGAGCAGGGTGAGCAGGATGCCCAGCGGCAGCCAGAGCCAGCCCCAGAGGATCACCGCGACCACGGTCAGCGCGAGCGGGATCAGCACCGCGCCGGCGGTCAGCGGCGCGAACCACCGGTCCTGCTTGGCGGTGAACTGGAACACCATCCCGATCTGCTTCAGCCGCTGGCCGAACGAGACCTTCTCCTGGGGCTTTGCCATGTCGAGGAGTCTAGTGGTCGCCGTGCAACCGGTTGACCCGCGGCCGGTGCCCCGCCCAGGCGGGGGCCCTCCCGGCGGCGGGCTGAGTACCTTACGCCGCTCCGGGGCGGCCCGGACGGCCTGGTAAGGAGGCGGGGCGGTCGAAGATCAGGTGCTGCCCTCATGCGGCGGGGGGACCTGCGCGCGGAGAGTCAGTGTCGGCAGCTCAACCCGCACCACGAGGAGCCCGACATGTTCGGCAACGACGCAGGCTTCCTGCTCTCCATCCACCGCGCGCACGCCGCCGAGCTGCGCGCCGACGCGGACGCGGACCGGCTCGCCCGGTCGGTGCCCCGCCGGCACGGCCGCGACTGGCTCGGCCGCCGCCGCCACTCCCACCATTCCCACCACACCGGTGACACCCGCCGGTGACGCCGCCCACGCCGCCGGCAGCTCCGCCCGCGCCGGCGGCGTCCTCGCCCGCACCGGCGGCGGCTCCGTTCCCGGCGGCTCCGTTCGCGGCGGCGGCGGATCGGCTCGCGCAGCCCGCGTCGGCGGCGGCGCCGCAACGATCGGCCGCGACCGGGCCGGTCGGCCGGGGCGATGCCGGTGGCGGCCGTGGCATGCTTCCTGCCGTGACCGCACGAGCCGCCAGCACCGTCCTCGTCGGCCGGGAGTCCGAGCTGACGAGCCTGTACGACGCGCTGGCCCGCACCGGCGCCGGCGAATCGGCCACGGTGCTGGTCGGCGGCGAGGCCGGGGTCGGCAAGACCCGGCTGCTGGAGGAGTTCGGCTCCCGGGCCACCGGCGGGGGAGCGCGGCTGCTGGTCGGCCAGTGCCTGGAACTCGGCGAGGCGGGCCTGCCCTTCGCGCCGTTCGCCGCCGCGCTGCGCGAGGTGCTGCGCCGCGACGGCCCGGGCGCCTTCGAGGGGTACGAGGCGGAGTTCGCCCGCCTCCTGCCCGAGCTGGCCCGGGTCCCGGCCGGCGTCGCCGCGCCCGGCCGCCCACCGCTGTCCGACGCCCCACGCGGGTACCTGTTCGACCTGGTCGCGGAGCTGTTCCACCGGCTGGCCGCCGCACAGCCGCTGGTGCTGCTGATCGAGGACCTGCACTGGGCCGACCGGTCCACCCGGGACCTGATCGGTTTCCTGGTGCGCGCGGCCCGCACCGCCAGGCTGCTGCTGATCTGCACGTACCGGACCGACGAACTGCACCGGGGTCACCCGCTGCGGCCCTTCCTGGCCGAGCTGGACCGGGCCCGGGGCGTCGAGCGGATCGAACTGGGCCGCCTGGACCGCGACGGCACGGCCGCGATCCTCACCGACCTGCTCGGCGCCGAGCCGCCCGCCCGGTCCGTGGACGACGTGCACGCCCGTACCCAGGGCAACCCGTTCTTCATCGAGGAGCTGGCCGCCGCCGGTGATCCGGTCGGCTGCGCCGCCCTCCCGGAGACCCTGCGCGACCTGCTGCTCGCCCGCGTCGACCGGCTGCCCGACGCGGCCCAGCGGGTACTGCGGATCGCCGCCGCCGGCGGCACCCGCTTCGCCCACCAACTCCTCGCCGAGGTCGCCGGCCCGCCCGAGCCGGAGCTGGAGGACGCGCTGCGCGCCGCCGTGGCCGCCCAGCTCGTGGTGGCCGATCCGGACGGCGACTACGAGTTCCGCCACGCGCTGGTGCGTGAGGCGGTGCACGACGAGCTGCTGCCCGGCGAGCACGCCCGGCTGCACGCCCGGTACGCCGCCGTGATCGAGGCGCACCCGCACCTGGTCGCCGCCGGCCGCGCCCCGGCCGAGATCGCCCACCACTGGTACGCCGCCCACGACCACCCCCGCGCCCTGGTCACCGCCCGCGCCGCCGCGGACGCCGCCGCCGAGCGGTACGCGTACGCGGAGCAGAGCCGGCTGCTGGAACGGGTGCTGGAGCTGTGGGAGCAGGTCCCCGACGCGGCCGACCGGCTCGGCATGGACCACCTCGCCGTGCTGGAGGAGACCCTGGCCGCGGCCACCACTGCCGGTGACCTGAACCGGGCGGCCACCCTCGCCCGGGCCGCCCTCGCCGAGGTGGACCGGGACGCCGAGCCGCTGCGGGCGGCCCGGCTGTTCGACCGGCGGGGCCGGCTGCTCGCCCTGCTCGGCAAGGCCGACGGCACCGCCGAGCTGGGGGAGGCGTACCGGCTGGCCGCCGGGGTGCCGGACGGGCCGGAGCGGGTCCGGCTGCTCGCCGACCTCGCCGCCCACCTGGTGCGGATCGACCCCGAGCAGGCCGCGCGGATCGCCGCCGAGGCGACCACGGCGGCCGAGGCGGTCGGCGAGGACCTGGCCCTGCTGCCGACCCGGATCGCCATGATCTGCCGCTCCGACCGCGCCCCCGACCTCGGCCTGGCCGAACTGCGCCGGGCCGAGACCCTGGCCCGCGCCGCCGGCAACGCCCCGGCCCTGGTCAGCGCGGCGGTGCACCTCTCCGACGTGCTGTACGAGCTGGGCCGGTACGCCGAGTCGGTCGAGGCGGCCGACGCCGGGGTGGCCGAGGCACGCCGGGTCGGCATCAGCCGCTCCACCGGGGCGTACCTGCTCTCCAACAAAGCCGAGGCACTGATCGCCCTGGGCCGGTGGGACGAGGCCGACACGGCGTGCGTCGAGGCGGCCCGGACCGACCCGCCCGGCGTCTCCGGGCTGCATTGGCTCCAGCTACGGGCCGGCCTGCGGCTGGCCCGGGCCCACCCGCGCGCCGACGAGCTGGTCGGCCGGGCACTGGCCTTCCTCGGGCGGCCCTACCTGTGGCCGAACCACCGGCTGCCGCTGCACGAACTGCGGATCGAGGCCGCGCTGGCCGCTGGCGATCCGGCCGGGGCGGTCCGCGCCGCGAGGGCCGCGCTGGCCGACGAGCGCCTGCCCGAGCTGCCCCGGGAGGGCTGGCCGGTGCTGGCCGCCGCCGCCCGGGCCGCCGCCGCCGCGCCGGACGCCGACCTCGCCGCCGCGCTGGCCGGGCCGGCCGTCGACCTGCCCGCCCGGTTCCCGACGGAGCGGGCCCACGCCGTCGAGGTCGCCGCCCTGCTGGCCGAGGGGCCGCCGGCGCTGCCCGCCTGGCGGGCAGCCGTCGCGGCATGGCGGGCGGCCGGGTCGCCGTACCCGCTGGGGCGGGCGCTGCTCGCGCTGGCCGAGGCGGCGGCCGGGGCGGGGGAACGGGACGAGGCCGCGGCGGCGGTCCGGGAGACGGCGGCGATCGCCGCGAAGCTGGGCGCGACGCCGCTGGCCGAGCGGGCCGCGACGCTGGCCCGCCGGGTCGGGCTGCGCGGCACGGCCGGCCACCGCACCGGGCGCGACCTGCTGACCGTACGCGAGCAGGAGGTGCTGCGCCTGGTCGCCGAGGGGCTGAGCAACAGCCGGATCGCCGAGCGGCTGTTCATCTCGCCGAAGACGGCGAGCGTGCACGTCTCCCGGATCATCGCCAAGCTGGACGTCGGCAACCGGGTCGAGGCCGCCGCGGTCGCCCACCGCCTCGGACTGCTCGCCCCCGACGACCGCTGACCCCACCCCCACCGACCCGAACGACCGGGCGAACAGCGGGGCGGCGCGGTACGCCTGCGGGGGCGCCGCCGAATCGGAGCGCCCCTGGCCCGTACCCCCGCCGACGGGTCAGGCGCGGACGGCCTCGCGGGCCTCCAGCGCCTGCCGGTAGAGCCGGCCGGCCCGGTACGACGAGCGCACCAGCGGCCCGCTCATCACCCCGGCGAAGCCGATCTCCTCGGCCTCCTCGCGCAGCTCCACGAACTCCTCCGGCTTGACCCAGCGGGTCACCGGGTGGTGCCGGGGCGACGGGCGCAGGTACTGCGTGATGGTGATCAGCTCGCAGCCCGCCTCGTGCAGGTCGCGCAGCGCCTGGGACACCTCGGCCCGCTCCTCACCCATGCCGAGGATCAGGTTGCTCTTGGTGACCAGGCCGTCGGCGCGGGCCTGCCGGATCACGTCCAGCGAGCGCTCGTAGCGGAACGCCGGCCGGATCCGCTTGAAGATCCGCGGCACCGTCTCGACATTGTGCGCCAGCACCTCCGGGCGCGAGCCGAAGACCTCGGCGAGCTGCTCGGGGACCGCGTTGAAGTCGGGGATCAGCAACTCCACGCCGCAGCCCGGCTGGAGGGCATGGATCTGGCGGACCGTCTCGGCGTACAGCCATGCGCCGCCGTCGGGCAGGTCGTCGCGGGCGACGCCGGTGATCGTGGCATAGCGCAGTCCCATCGACACCACGGACTCGGCCACCCGGCGCGGCTCGTCGGCGTCGAACTCGGCCGGCTTGCCAGTGTCGATCTGGCAGAAGTCACAGCGCCGGGTGCACTGGTCACCACCGATGAGGAAGGTGGCCTCCCGGTCCTCCCAGCACTCGTAGATGTTCGGGCAGCCGGCCTCCTGGCAGACGGTGTGCAGCCCCTCGCGCGAGACCAGCCCGCGTAGCTGGGTGTACTCCGGCCCCATCTTGGCCTTGACTTTGATCCACGGCGGCTTGCGTTCGATCGGCGTCTCGGCGTTGCGCGCCTCGATCCGCAGCATGCGCCGCCCCTCGGGGGCGACCGTCGCGGTACGCGCAGCGGGGCTGGTCGTCGGCTGCTCGGTCGTCGGCGTCGTCGGCGCGGATTGCTGCTCGATCGTCACGAAACGAGCCTACGCCCGACGGTCTGCGTCGATGAACGTGAGGCGACGCCCATCACCCCCTAATCCCTGTGACGCCGCCCACCGGTGGTGCAGAAACCGCGTTACGCCCGCCACGGCCGGGTGCTACCTTGCCGGAAAGCTGTGACGGAGCCGAGTAGCGCGCCGCCCCGCCAGTTCAGAGAGCCGCCGTCCGCTGCGAGGCGGTCCGGCGTCGGCGCGCGAAGACCCTCCCGAGCTGCGGGAAGAACGGCGCGTGCGCGACGGCGCCCTCCGACACCGGAGGGGTCCGGTCGGCACCGCCCAGTAGAGCCCGCCCGGCTGGCCCCGGTCACCAGGCGACGAACGAGGCCCCCGCCGCCGGCGGGGGCGAAGGTGTGGTGGCACCGCGAGGACCCGCTCGCCCACACCTCCCGGGGATCGCGTTGCGATTGATCGAGGAGGTACCCGCCGTGCAACGCATCCTGTCCACCCAGCTCCCCGCCCACGCCGGCGCGACCGTCCGGGTCGCCGGCTGGGTGCACCGCCGCCGGCTGCTCAAGTCGGTGGCGTTCCTGATCGTGCGGGACGCCGCCGGCCTGGTCCAGGTGGTGGTCACCGACCCGGCCGTCCGCGCCGCCGTCGAGGCGCTGACCGAGGAGACCGTCGTCGAGGTGGTCGGCACGGCCACCGCGAACCCGACGGCCCCCGCCGGGGTCGAGCTGACCGACCCGACGGTACGACCGCTCGGCCCGCCTGCCGTCCCGCCCCCGTTCGACCTGTACCGCCCGGCGCTGACCGCCACCCTGCCCACCCAGCTCGACCACGCGCCTGTCGCGCTGCGCCACCCGACCCGGGCGGCGACGCTGCGCATCTCGGCGGCGGCGGTGGCCGGGTTCCGGGCCGCCCTCGACGCCCGCGACTTCGTGGAGATCCACACCCCGAAGGTGGTCGGCTCGTCCACCGAGTCGGGCGCGAACGTCTTCGCGCTGGACTGGTTCGGCCGGCCCGCGTACCTGGCCCAGTCGCCGCAGTTCTACAAGCAGCTCATGGTCGGCGTCTTCGAGCGGGTGTACGAGGTCGGGCCGGTGTTCCGGGCCGAGCCGCACGACACCGTCCGGCACCTGGCCCAGTACACCTCGCTCGACGCCGAGCTGGGTTTCGTGGCCGACCACCGGGACGTCATGACCGTGCTGCGGGACACCGTCGCCGGGATGCTGGCGACGGTGGCGGACCGGGCCGGCGGCGCCCTGGCCACGCTCGGCGTGAACCCGCCGGAGGTGCCGGCGCGGATTCCGGCCGTGCACTTCACCGAGGCCCTGGTCATCGCCGGGGCCCCGGCCGACGAGCCGGACCTCGCCCCCGCCCACGAGCGGGCGCTGGGCGACTGGACCCGCCGGGAGCACGGCAGCGACTTCCTCTTCGTCACCGGGTACCCGATGGCGAAGCGGCCGTTCTACACCCACCCCGACCCGGCGCGGCCGGCGTACTCCAACGGGTTCGACCTGCTGTTCCGGGGTGTCGAGCTGGTCACCGGCGGGCAGCGCCTGCACCGGTACGACGACTACCTGGCCGCCCTCGCGGGGCGCGGCGAGCCGGTCGGGCCGTACGCGGGCTACCTCGACGCGTTCCGGCACGGTATGCCGCCGCACGGCGGCTTCGCGATCGGGCTGGAACGCTTCGTCGCCCGCCTGGTCGGGGCGGCCAACGTCCGCGAGGCCACCGCGTTCCCCCGCGACCTGCACCGCCTCACCCCCTGACCGACCGATTCCTGTTCGGCGCCTACGCGGCGTCACGGCCCGGCCGGTCGGGCGTCCCCGTCACCCACCGTCAGGTGTGGCGGGGTGGCTGCCTCAGGCCACCCCGCCACGGCTGCCCCTGACCTGCGCCGACCCCGCCCACCTCAACCCCCCACTCCCGCCCTTTGCTCTGCACCCACCGATGCGACAGGCACGTGAAGTAGCTGCCGCGTCGGTGGGTGCAGAGCAAAGCGAGTGGGGGAGGGGGGTGGGTGCGGGGGCGGGTGGTGACGGTGCGTCAACGGAGTGGTCGGTCGCGTTGTCGAGCACGCGACGGGCAGCGTGCCGGGCGCGTCCGGCCGGGAGGGCACGGGGGCTCCGGAGGGGGGCGCAGGGGAGCCGGTGGAGCTGGAGGGCGGATTGCACCGCGCCGGGTCAGGTCGCGCCGGGTCAGGTCGCGCCGGGGCAGGCCCGGACGGGTCAGGCCGGGCCGAGGAGGTCCCAGGGGCTGCCGGCGATGTCGCGGAAGACGGCCACCCGGCCGTACGGTTCGGTGCGCGGGGGCTTGACGAACTCGACGCCCGCGTCGACGAGGCGGCGGTGGGTGGACTCGAAGTCGTCGACCCGGAGGAAGAAGCCGACCCGGCCGGCGGTCTGGTCGGCGACCGCCGCCTCCTGCCGCTCCCCGTCGGCGCGGGCCAGCAGCAGGCCGGTCCGCGCGCCCGGCGGGCGGACCACCACCCAGCGCTTCGGGCGGCCGTGAAGGCAGCCGGGCCTGGGCGGCTCAGGCGGGCAGGGTGACCAGGGTGGGCAGGCGGCGCTCGACCACCGGCAGCACGTCGGCGACGGTGACCGGACGGCCCAGCTCGGCGGTCAGGCTGGTGACCCCGGCGTCGCGGATGCCGCACGGCACGATCCGGTCGAAGTAGGCCAGGTCGCAGTCGCAGTTGATCGAGAAGCCGTGCAGGGTGACCCCCCGGGCGACCCGGATGCCGATGGCGGCGACCTTGCGGGCCGGGCCCCTCGCGTCCTCGGGCACCCAGACCCCGCTGCGCCCCTCGACCCGGCCGGCGGCCAGCCCGAACTCGGCGCAGACGTCGATCAGCAACTGCTCGGTCCGGCGCACGTACGCGACCACGTCCACCGGGTCGGGCAGCTTGACGATCGGGTACCCGACGAGCTGCCCCGGCCCGTGCCAGGTGATCTTGCCGCCCCGGTCGACGTCGACCACCGGGGTGCCGTCCATCGGCCGGTCCCACGGCTCGGTGCGCTTGCCGGCGGTGTAGACGCTCGGGTGCTCCAGCAGCAGCACCGTGTCGCCGCGCAGGCCGGCCACCACGGCCTCGTGCAGCCGCCGCTGCTCGTCCCACGCGGCCTGGTAGTCGAGCACCCCTGCACGGACGGCGGTAAGCCCCGGAATCGTCGCGGTCACGCCACCAGCCTAGTCCCGTACCCGCCGGTCACCTGCGGTGAGCCGCCTCACCACCGACGTGTCGGGTCAGGCCGGGGGGACCTTCCAGAGCCAGACGTCGTCGACGCGTTGCGGGGGGCCGAGCAGGGCGGTGGCGGTGCGGCGCAGGGCCTCCTCGTCCAGGTCGTACTTGGCGCCGTGCACCCGGTCGGCGAGGACGACCACCTCGACGCCCCAGTACCGCAGGTCGGCCAGGGACTCCTCGATGCTGCCCTCGGTGATGATCGGCACCAGCCCGGTCCGGCCGGCCTGGTCCATCAGGGTGTCGAAGGTGCGCGGGGGCGGCCCGATCCGGCCCCGGCCGTCCGGGCCGCCCGGGCCGAGGAAGAACCCGGCCGGGATGCGGAACTCACCCTGCCGGTGGGCCAGCGCGTACGCCTGCCAGCGCTGCCCGTCCGGGGTCACGTCGAGGGTCAGCGGCAGCGGGGTGAGCACCCCGCCCGGGGAGACGTACTGTCGCCAGGTGCCGGCCGTGACGAACGCCGGCACCGGCTCGCGGACGCTGGTCAGCAGCGGGGTGGGCAGCAGTGGCAGCAGCGCCGCCGCGAAGCCGACGACCCAGGCGGCGGACGCGGCGCGCGAAGGCGGATCGGCCCGCAGCCGGTCGACGGTGTACGCCAGCAGCAGCCCGATCACCGGGGCCACCACCAGGGCCAGCCGGGACGGCAGGGCGGCGTTGACCACCGGCAGGTTGTCCAGCAGCAGGAACGGCAGCGGCCGGTCGGTGCGCTCGCCGTTCCATGTGGCCCGGGGGCCCCAGGACAGCACCGCGAAGACCACGGCGGTGACGCCGAGCGCCCACACGGTGGCCCGGCGGGCCCGGTCCCGCCAGCAGAGGAAGGCGAAGCAGACCCCGGTGAGCAGCAGCAGCGGCACCCCGAAGAACGAGTTCTCCTCGGTCGGGTTGGGCGCGAGCGAGGTGCCCAGGCCCGCCTCGCCCGCCAGCGACCGGCGCGGGTACGCCCAGTACGCGGCGATGTCCTCGGAGTGGATGATCGGGTCGAAGCCGGTGCCGTGGAACCGCTGCGGCCCGGCGAAGTGCAGCCACAGCGGGTACGCCAGCAGCACCCCGGCGGTCAGCGCGGTGACGCCGAGCCCGCGCAGGAAGGTGGGCAGCGCGGCCCGGGCGGCGGCCCGGCGGCCCGGGTGCAGCGCCCAGACGGGCAGGAAGACGCCGAGCGCCAGGGCGGTGAAGAACAGCCCCTCGGCGGCGATGGAGAAGGCCACCGCGACGGCGACGCCGAGCGCGACCCCGTCGCGCAGCCAGTGCCCGGGGCGGCGCAGCGCGAACAGCCGCCAGACCAGCAGCGGCACGAGCCAGCCGGCCGTCCAGTTCAGGTGGGCGTTGGCGTGCGACACCATGCCGGGGGAGTACGCGACGAACAGCGCGCCGACCGCCGCCGCGAGCCGGCTGCGGACGAACTGCCGGGACAGCAGCAGGTACCAGGCCACCGCCGTGGCGGCCAGGTTGAGGGTGAGGATCACCAGGAACGTCGCCGGCGGCCCGACGAGGTAGGTCAGCGGGGCGAAGACCGCCGCGTACACGGTGATCGAGGTGTTGACCGCGAGGTTCACCCCGTCGGGAACGTTGATCAGGTACGTGAACAGCGGGTTCTCCCCGTGCGTGAGCGCGTGCCCGCCGAAGGCGAGCAGCCACTCGAACAGCGCCTGGTCGCTGGAGTTCACGGTGATCGCCCGCTGGTCCGGATCCCGCCACAGCCCGCTGGTCACCCAGACCGCGAGCGCCAGCGCCACGAGGACGACGGTCAGGTCGGCGCGCCGGTCGCGGCGGCGGGCGGCGGGCGGCGGCCCGGTGGTCGGGGACGGGGAGGACGGCACGCAGCGGACGTTACCAACCGGAACTGGACACGCCGGTCAGACACGAAGGCTTGACCGTTTGTTGGAAATGACTTCCAATTGCATCAACGCTGTCCTGTGTTGATCGGAGGAGAACATGTCTCTCGACGTACCCACCGCCCTGCTGGAGCGGGCCGAGGCGGGCCGGATCGACGACGCCGAGTTCGTCGACTGCGTGCGGCGCTCCCTGCCGTACGCCTGGCTGGTCGTCTCGGACGTGGCCGGGCGCGCGGCCGGCGGCCGGGTGGCCGACCACGCCGTGCCGCCGCCGTCGGAGGCCGAGCGGGGGCAGTTGCTGCGCGCGCTGGCCAGCGACGCCATCCGGGGTGGCCTGGAGCGGCACTTCGGGGTGCGGCTCGCCTTCCAGAACTGCCACCGGGTGGCGGCCTTCCCGCCCGCGCTGGTCGACAGCGACGAGTACCGGCAGTTCGTCTCGCCGCTGGCCCAGATCCGCAACCAGTCCCCGGAGCTGCGCAACTGCTGACGGGGGCGCGGGGGTCCCGGCCGCGCATCCCGCGCGGCCGGGACCCCGCGGCGTCCGCCCGGCGGCCGGGTGCCGCCGGGCGGGGGCACACGTCGGCGGGCGTGAATGTGTGAGCGGCGGCCATGTCGCCGGTCGGAAACAGGGACGTAACGTCGCGGCAACTCGGGGGTGACCCAGTTCACAATCCGCCACAGGAGGCCGCCGTGCGCCGCTCCACCACCCTGCTCACCCGGCTCACCGGGGCGGTCGCCGGGGCCGCGCTCGCCGCGGCGGCCACGGTCGCCGTCGCCGCGCCCGCCCAGGCCGCCAGCCTCACCCAGGTCACCGGCTTCGGCTCCAACCCCGGCAACCTCGCCATGTACGCGTACCGCCCCGACGGCCTGCCGGCGGCTGCCCCGGCCGTCGTGCTGCTGCACGGCTGCACCCAGAACGCGTCGGGCTACTTCGCCAGCTCCGGCTGGCAGAAGTACGCCGACCAGTGGAAGTTCGCCCTGATCGTGCCCCAGCAGTCGTCCGCCAACCAGGCGCTGAGCTGCTTCAACTGGTTCACCGAGGGGGACATCACCCGGGGCCGGGGCGAGGCGCTGTCGATCGCACAGATGGTCGGGTACGCGAAGTCCACCTACGGCCTCGACGGCAACCGGATCTACCTCAGCGGGCTCTCGGCGGGCGGGGGGATGGCCTCGGTCATGCTCGCCACCTACCCGGACCTCTTCGCCGCCGGCTCGGTCATCGCCGGCCTGCCCTACCGCTGCTCGCCGCCCGCCGCCACCAGCACCTGCCAGTACAGCGGGGTGGACAAGACCCCGGCCGCGTGGGGCGACCTGGTCCGGTCCGCGTACCCCGGTTACACCGGCCGCCGACCCCGGGTGTCGATCTGGCACGGCACCTCGGACAGCACCGTCGTGCCGGCCAACGCCGTCGAGTCGCGCGACCAGTGGACCAACGTGCTCGGCGTCTCCCAGACCCCCACCAGCACGGCGTCGCTGCCCGCCGGCACCAGCCTGGAGGTGTACGGCAACGACGCGGTCCGCCTCCAGCGGGTCTCCGGGATGGGCCACGGCACCCCCGTCGACCCGGGCTCCGGCGCCGACCAGTGCGGCACCGCCGGGGCGTACTTCCTGGACACCATCTGCTCCACGTACCGCGACGCGCAGTTCTTCGGTCTCGGCGGCGGCGGGACCACCCCGACCCCGACGGCCACCCCGACCCCGACGGCCACCGCGTCGCCCACCCCCACGCCGACGCCGACCGCCACGCCGACCGCCACCCCGACCGCCGTCCCGACGTGCGTCACCGCCAGCAACTACGCCCACGTCAGCGCCGGGCGGGCGTACCAGTCCGGCGGCTACGCGTACGCCCTCGGCAGCAACCAGCGGATGGGCCTCTACAACACCTTCTACACGTCCACGCTCAGGCGCACCGCCACCGACTACTGGGTGATCGGCTGCTGAGGGCGCTCCGGCACGGGTCCCGCCTGCCCGGGCCGGGCCCCGTACCGGTCAGTCGGTCAGGGCGGCGTGCAGGGCGCCGGCCAAATCGGGGTGGTGGTAGGCGAAGCCGGCCCGGCGCAGCACGGCGGGCAGGACCCGGGCGCTGGTCAGGGCCTCCTGCGCGAAGCCGCCGAGGGCCACCCTGAGGGCCACCGCCGGGATCGGCAGCACCGCCGGGCGATGGAGCTGGCGGGCCAGTTCCCTGGTGAACTCGGCGTTGGTGACCGGGGCCGGGCCGACCCCGTTGACCGGTCCGGCCAGGTCGTCGCGGTCCAGCAGGAACTCCGCCACGCGCAGCCAGTCGGCCATCGAGATCCACGGCAGCCACTGCCGGCCGCTGCCCAGCCGTCCCGCGACGCCGAGCCTGAACGGCAGGAGCTGCGGCTTGAGCATCCCGCCGTCGCGGTGCAGCGGCAGCCCGGTGCGCAGCCGGACCACCCGTACCCCGGCGTCCTCGGCCGGGCGGGTGGCCGCCTCCCAGACCCGGCAGACGTCGGCGAGGAAGCCCTCGCCCGCCGGGGCGTCCTCCTCGACCATCCGGTCGCCGGTGTTGCCGTACCAGCCGACGGCGGAGGCGTTCAGCAGCACCGCCGGCCGGTCGGCGGTCGGCAGCCCGGCGATCGTGATGGCCAGGGTGGTCGTGCTGTCCACCCGGCTGGACCGGATCAGCCGCCGGTACCCGTCGTTCCACCGCTTGTCGCCGACACCGGCGCCGGCCAGGTTGACCACGGCGTCGGCGTCGGCGACCACCCCGGGGTCGAGCTGGGCGGCGGACGGCTTCCACTGTCGCTCGTCGGGAGTGCGCGCCGGCCGCCGGACCAGGCGGGTGACCTGGTGTCCCCCGGCGGTGAGGCGGCCGACCAGCCGGGTGCCCAGGAAGCCGGACGCGCCGGCCATGAGAATGCGCATACCCATATCTTCGCCGCCCGCGGCCCCGACCGGACGCGGCGAGCGGATCTCGATCACCCGCACCTGGGCGACCCGGGTCGCCCAGGGCGCGTCGGGCCGCCCGTCGGTGAACCAGCCCAGCCACTGCGGGGCCCGCCCGCGCACGTCGTCGGCACCCCGGACTTCGCCGGTTCGCTGTTCCGTCGGTACCGGGACCACCCGAAGGGGCACCTACGCCGGGCGACCGTCACCGGCCAGGCGGGCGAGTACCGGGGTGAGCGGGTCGAGGGCGTCGGCGCGGACCACGAAGCGGGTGACCCCCCAGCGGCGCTCGTGCTCGGCGACCGCCGCGACGATCTCGTCCTCGGTGCCGATCAGCACGAACGGCGTGGCCAGCAGCTCGGCGACGGTGAGCCCGTTCCGGCCGGCCTGCTCGGCGGCGGCGGCCTCCGCGTCGTCGGTCACCACGACGGTCTGCACCAGCGCCTCCAGCGCCGGTGGGTTCGCCCGGCCCGCCGCCCCCTCGGCGACGCGGGCGAGCTGCGCCCCGATCTGGTCGGCCCGCCACCGGGCCTCGTGCTGGTGGCCGTCCTCGAGGGTACGGCCGAGGCCGGCCAGCCCGACCACGTCGGCGTGCGCCCCGGCCCAGCGCAGCAGCGTCGAGTTGGACGTCCCGACGGTCAGCGGGATGCGCTCCTGCACCGGCCGGGGCGAGGTCAGCCGGGCGGCGTGCACGGTCAGCTCGGGGGAGTCCACGGTGACCTCCGCCCCGTCGAGCAGGGCGCGTACCGCCTCGGTGACGGCGAGGCAGCGGCGGACCCGGCCGGCCACGTCGGGGCGTTCCCGGCCGACCGCGCGCCACTCGGCCGGGGTGTGGCCGGCGCCGACGCCGAGGCGGGCCCGGCCGCCGGAGACCACGTCGAGCGTGGCCACGTCGGCGGCGAGCAGCATCGGCTCGCGGACGCCCAGGTTCGACACGTACGAGCCGAGCCCGATCGTCGAGGTCACCGACGCGGCGGCGGCCAGCGCGACGAACGGGTCGCCGCAGGAGCCCGGGTGGTCGGCGGCGAGCAGCGTGTCATAGCCGGCGGCCTCGGCCCGACGGGCCAGGGCGAGCCAGCTCGCGGCGTCAGTGGGGGCGGACTGGAGGGAGAAGGTCGCCATCAGCCCAGCGTGCGGTGCCGGTGCCGAACGGGCCAGCGCGCCGGGCCGGATTCTGCCGACCGGCGAATCCGCCGACCGCTGAAACCCTGCCCGGCCCGCTGAACCCGGCCCGGCCCGGCCCGCTGAACCCAGTCCGGCCCGCTGAACCCGGCGCGGCCGTCGCGGCCCGGCCCGGCCCGGTCGGGGGTCGGGGTCACCAGGCGGGCGGGGCGAGGCCGTACAGCTCCTCGGCGGTGCCGGCGTCGGCGCGCAGCGCGTCGAGCGCGATGACGATCGTCCGCTCCTCGAAGCCGAAGTGCGACTCGACGATGGCGGTGAGGCCGTCCAGCTCGGCGAGCACCCGGGCGGCGGCGGCCGGGTCGGCGGCCGGCGGCCCGGCGACCAGCTCCTCGATCCGGCGCACGATGCCGTCGATCAGCCGGTGGTCCTGGGCGAGCTTCGCCAGGACCGGCCGCAGTTGCGGCGCCTCCTCGGCCAGCACCCGGAACGCGCCGCCGTCCTCGCCGGTGTGGTGCGCTGTGAGGGCGGAGCAGAAGCTGAGACAGTGGGCCCGCAGGCTGCGCAGCCGGTCGCCGCCGTTCGGCGGGACCGCGCCGGGTTCGAGGCTCGCCCGGAGCCGGGCCAACTCCTCGCGGAGCCAGTGGTGGATCTCGATCAACTGGGTGCCGAGCGCCGTGAACCGGTCGCCCGGCCCGGGGGAAGGGTGCACGTCAGTCCCGTACGGTCCCGCGCCTCCATGCCCTCGGCGGTCTCCTTGCCGGGTGCACCGCGACGCTGGCGATGATCCTACCGACCGTGGTGGCCGCGCGCCGCCCCCGCGGCCCGCGCCCGGCGCGCTCGGCCCGCGGGTCGGTCACCGTTCGCCGGAGGGGTGCTCGCCGGGGGCCTTCGCGCGCCACCGGGCCCGCCAGGCGGCCTCGTGCGCCTCGTGGCTGGTGCGCTCGCGGGTGACCTCCTCGTGCAGGGCGAGCCGGCCCTCCGCCATGGTGATCACCTCGACCGCGACCAGGCCCACGCAGATCGCGGTCAACAGCCCCAGGGCGGCCAGCCCGGGCAGGCGGGCACCGACCGGGATGCCGGCGGTGAGCAGCACGACGGCGACGACCCGGGTCCAGGTCAGCGTGCGCAGCGTGCGGAGCTGGAACAGCATGTTCCCGCACAGGTAGCAGATCACCCCGCCGAAGAGCAGGGGCACGGACGGGCCGTGGGCCGGCTCGCCGACGGGCACGGTGGGGTTGGTGATCCCGTGCACGATCTCCTCGGCGCCCAGGGCGAACAGGATGATCCCGGCGATCATCGGCAGGTAGAGGTAGGCGAACGCGTCGCGGGCCATCGTCGCCCGGGGGCGGCCCTTCGCGACGTGCAGCGCGATCCGGGCGGCCGGCCCGATGACGTCGTAGTGGGCCCACCACAGCGCCGCGGTGAAGAAGATGCCGAGGACGGCCGCGGCGAGCGCCGGCCAGGTCGGCGGCTGGCCGAGGAGGTTGCTGCCGACGCCGACCGAGATGACCGACTCGCCCAGCGCGATGATCAGGATGAGGTCGTAGCGTTCCGTCCAGTGCTCCGCCGACTGCACCTCCCAACCCTTGGTGCCGAAGAGTCCCGTGGCGTACTGGAGCAGCACCACGGCCGCCCAGAGCCCGTCCCGGACCAGGTTCGCCCGGCCCGGGCCGTGGACCATGGCGGGGACCAGCGCTGCGGCGAGCAGCAGGAACGTGCTGAGCCCCATCACCGGGGCGAACCGGAGAAACTGCCGGCGCCCCTCCGCGCTGTTCCGTTCGGCGTGCAGGGAGAGGAGGAACAGGTGCACGCCGAGGATGACCACGTAGCTGACCACGACGACCACCGGCCCGGCGGCGCCCCCGCGCGGGTCGCCGAAGGCCTGGGGCAGCGCCTGCGCGAAGCAGAAGAGCGCCGCCATCGCGACGACCATCAGCACCGGGACGAAGCCCTGGCCGAGCCGGATCCGGGTGGCCACCACGCTGTGCACCACCCAGGTCCACCAGAGCACGGCGAGCACCAGCATGGCGTGCAGCAGGGACGCGCCGGTGATCTCGGCGGCGGTGGCCCGGGTGATGATGAAGAACGAGAAGACGAAGACCAGGTCGAAGAAGATCTCGAACCTGTCGACGCGGGCACCCGGGGCGACTGCCACGACCGGGCCGAGCCTCCGCAGTCGATTGCCGCCCACCCGTCCACTCTCGCAGCGTCCGGGGGGCTCCCGGTGGGGATTCGGCTCAGCTCCTCGGGCGGTACGTCGAGGACTGTGCCGACGGGCGCCCCGGTCGGTGTGACCGGGGCGCCCGTCGGGTGGGACAGCGGGAGTTACAGGCCGAGTTCGGCCTCGAAGTTGCCGGCCTCCAGCCGCTCCTTGACCGCGACCAGGAAGCGGGCCGCGTCCGCGCCGTCGATCAGCCGGTGGTCGTACGACAGGGCTAGGTAGACCATCGAGCGGACCGCGACGACCTCGCCCAGCTCCGGGTCGTTGACCACGACCGGGCGCTTCACCACGGCACCCGTGCCGAGCATCGCCGACTGCGGCGACGGCACGATCGGGGTGTCGAACAGCGCGCCCCGGCTGCCGGTGTTGGTCAGCGTGAACGTCGCCCCGGCGATCTCGTCCGGGCTGATCTTGTTGGTGCGGGTGCGCTCGGCCAGGTCGGCGATCCGCCTGGCGATCCCGCCCAGGTTGAGGTCACCCGCGCCGTGGATCACCGGCACCATCAGGCCGCGCTCGGTGTCCACCGCGATGCCGAGGTGCTCGGCCTGCGGGTAGGTGATCGTGCCGGCGTCGAGGTCCATGCTGGCGTTGACGATCGGGTACGCCTGGAGCGCCTCGACCGCAGCGAGGGCGAAGAACGGCAGGAACGACAGCTTCACGCCGTGCCGCTGCTGGAACGAGTCCTTGGCCTTGGCCCGCAGCTTGGCGACCTTGGTGACGTCCACCTCGACGACCGTGGTGAGCTGCGCCATCTCGTGCAGCGACTGCTGCATCCGCTTGGCGATGGTCGCCCGGATCCGGGGCAGCTTCTCGGTGGTGCCGCGCTTCGCGCTCGGCTGCGGCTTCGCGGCCGGCCTGGCCGGGGCCGCCGGGCCGGCCGGCTGCGCCGCCGGGGCCGGCGCGGCCTTCGCCGCCTTCGCCTTCTCCGCCGCCGCCAGCACGTCCTGCTTGCGGATCCGGCCGCCGACGCCGGTGCCGGTGAGCGAGGACAGGTCCACGCCGTGCTCGCCGGCCAGCTTGCGCACCAGCGGGGTCACGTAACCGGCCGCCTCCTCGCCGCCCGCGGGCGCCGACGGGCGCGCCGGGGTGGCGGTCGGGGCCGTCGGCTGGGCCTGCTGCTCGGCCTGCGCCGGCTTGGCCGCCGTCTCGGCCTCGGCCGCCGGCTCGTTGTACGACTGGCCCGGGGTCGGCTCCTCGACCTTCGCCGGGGCGGCCTCGGCCTTCGGTTCCGGCTTCGGCTCGGGCTTGGCCTCCGGCTTGGGCGCCGGCTTCGCCTCGGTCGGGGCGGCACCGGCCGCGCCGACGATCGCCAGGTCGGCGCCGACCGCGGCGGTCTCGTCCTCGGCGACCTTGATCTCCAGCAGGGTGCCGGCGACCGGCGACGGGATCTCGGTGTCGACCTTGTCGGTGGAGACCTCCAGCAGCGGCTCGTCCACCTCGACGGCGTCGCCGACCTGCTTGAGCCAGCGGGTCACCGTACCCTCGGTGACGCTCTCGCCCAGGGCCGGCATCTTGACCGGGGTGCCCTGGCCCGACGGGGCCGGGGCGGCCTGGGCCGCCGGCTCCTCGACGGCCGGCTGCTCCGCCTCGGCCTGCGGCTCGGCGGCGGCCTCGGCGGCCTCCTCGGCCGGCTCCTCCTGCTGCGGCGCGGCCCCGCCCGCGGACTCGCCCTCGCCGGCGATGACGGCCAGCTCGCTGCCCACCTCGGCGGTCTCGTCCTCGCCCACCACGATCCGGCTCAGCACACCCGCCGCCGGGGACGGGATCTCGGTGTCGACCTTGTCGGTCGAGACCTCGAGCAGCGGCTCGTCGACCTCGACGGTGTCGCCCTCCTGCTTGAGCCAGCGGGTGACGGTGCCCTCGGTGACGCTCTCGCCGAGCCGAGGCATGGTGACCGATACCGGCATGTTCTAAGACTCCTTCATTCCCCTGGTGCGATCTCGCCCGTCTGCCGCCGGACGCCGCGGAATCAGTTCTCGATCAGGCGTGCGCGTGCAGCGGCTTGCCGGCGAGGGCGAGGTGCGCCTCGCCCAGGGCCTCGTTCTGGGTCGGGTGGGCGTGCACGAGCTGCGCCACCTCGGCCGGGTACGCCTCCCAGTTGTAGATGAGCTGCGCCTCGCCGACCAGCTCGCCGACCCGGGCGCCGACCATGTGCACGCCGACCACCGGGCCGTCCTCGACCCGCACCAGCTTCACGAAGCCGGCGGTCTTGAGGATCTGGCTCTTGCCGTTGCCGCCCAGGTTGTAGTTGTACGTCTTGACCTTGTCGGCGCCGTACTGCTCCTTGGCCTTGGCCTCGGTGAGGCCGACCGACGCCAGCTCCGGGTCGCAGTAGGTGACGCGCGGGATGCCGGCCTCGTCGATCACGGCCGGGTTCTGGCCGGCGATCTCCTCGGCGACGAAGATGCCCTGCTGGAAGCCGCGGTGGGCGAGCTGGAGGCCGGGCACGATGTCGCCGACGGCGTACACGTTCGGCACGCCGGTGCGCAGCCGCTCGTCGGTCAGCACGTAGCCGCGGTCGGTCCGCACGCCCTGCTCCTCGTACCCGAGGCCGGCGGTGTTCGGGCCGCGACCCACGGCGACCAGCAGCAGCTCGGCCTCGACGGTCTCGCCGCCGGCGATGGTGACCTTGACGCCGCTGGCGGTCTTCTCGACCTTCTCGAACGGCTTGCCGACCTTGAAGTTGATCTTCCGCTTGCGGAAGGCCCGCTCCAGCGCCTTCGACGACTCCTCGTCCTCGGCGGCGACCAGCCGGGGCAGCGCCTCGACGATCGTCACGTCCACGCCGAAGGACTTCCACACGCTGGCGAACTCGACGCCGATCACGCCGCCGCCGAGCACGATCGCGGAGGAGGGGATCCGGTCCAGGGTCAGCGCGTGGTCGCTGGTGATGATCTTCTCACCGTCGACGTCCAGGCCGGGCAGGCTCTTCGCGTACGAGCCGGAGGCCAGCACGACGTTGCGGCCGGTGTACCGCCTGCCGTCGACCTCGACGGCGTTCGGGGCGACCAGCTTGCCGTGGCCCTCGACGATGGTGATCGACTTGTTGCCCTTCAGCATGCCCTGCAGGCCCTTGTAGAGCCGGGAGACCACGCCGTCCTTGTACGAGTTGACCGCCGCGATGTCGATGCCGACCAGCTCGGCCTTCACGCCGAACTGCTCCGACTCGCGGGTCTGGTCGGCGATCTCGGCGGCGTGCAGCAGGGCCTTCGTCGGGATGCAGCCGTTGTGCAGGCAGGTCCCGCCGAGCTTGCCCTTCTCGACCAATGCGACGGTCAGACCCAGCTGGACGGCGCGCAGTGCGGTCGCGTAGCCGCCGCTGCCACCTCCGAGGATGACGATGTCGAAGGTTGCGTCGTTCGGCTCGCTCACGTCCAACTCCCAGTTCGCGTCACTGCATCGGGGGTCACGGCAGGGTGGCACGGACAGACCCCACCTCGGTCATCTTGTCACCACCACGCATCGGACGCGTACTGAGGTGCCCAACGACACGTCCCCGACACGTACGCTTGGCACCGGTTTCGATGACGGATCTGGGGGAGACGGTCGGTGGCGCTGTTCCGACGACGCAAGCAGGCGCGCCCGGCGGGCCGGGACCGTCCCGCGGACCGGGGTGATCTCGATCATCTCGAGAACTTCGTCCGGACCCGGCGGGGCGTCGAGGCGTACATCGAACCGCGGACCACCGTCACCGAGACCACGGTGATCCTGATCGCCGACGACGGGGAGTGGACCCGCCGGCGCATCGACGGCCCCGAGGGGGCCCGCCGCTTCGCCCACAAGCTGGCCATCCCGGTCTACGACGTGCGCCTGATGGGCTACCCGCAGCGCATGCGCGACTACAACGAGCGCCGCAAGCGCCGCCCCCACCACCCCTGACCCCCGCAGCCCCTGCGGGCCCCTCTTTCACGGAAAGAGCGGCCATCCCGCGCGGAATGGCCACTCTTTCCGTGAAAGTGCGCGTCTCTACGTGTGCGCGGGGGGTCAGCCGTTGGTGGCGACGTCCTCGACCAGGTGGACCAGGGTACGGACCGGGACGCCGGTGCCGCCCTTGGTCCAGTAGCCGGTCGGCTCGCCCGAGTGGTAGCTGGGGCCGGCGATGTCGATGTGCGCCCAGGCCACCTCGTCGGTGACGAACTCGCGCAGGAACACCCCGCCCTGCAACATGTGCCCGGCCCGGTCCATGCCGGCGTTGACCTGCGAGATGTCGGCGACGTCGGAGTCCATGCCCTTGCGCACGTCGTCCGGCAGCGGCATCGGCCAGGCCGGCTCGCCGACGGCGTCGCCGGCCACCCGGACCCGCTCGCACAGCTCCGGGGTGCCCATCACGCCGGCGATCCGCTTGCCCAGCGCGATCACCTGGCCGCCGGTCAGGGTGGAGGTCTCGAACAGGTAGTCGGCGCCGTCCTCGCAGGCCCGGGCGAGGGCGTCGGCCAGGACCATCCGGCCCTCGGCGTCGGTGTTGAGCACCTCCACCTTCTTGCCGTTGTACATGGTGATCACGTCGCCCGGCCGGTAGCTCGTGCCCGACGGCATGTTCTCGGCCATCGGCAGGTACCCGGTCACCGCGACCGGCGGCTTGAGCGCGGCGATCGCCAGCATGGCCGCGCCGACCGCCGCCGCGCCGCCCATGTCGGACTTCATCTCCCACATGCCCTGCGCCGGCTTGATCGAGATGCCGCCGGTGTCGAAGGTGATGCCCTTGCCGACCAGCGCCACCCGCTTGCCGGTGCCGCCGCCCTCGGGCGTGTAGGTCAGCTTGACCAGGCGCGGCGGGGCCTCGGAGCCCTGGCCGACGGCGATGATGCCGCCGTAGCCGCCGGCCGCCAGGGCCGCCTCGTCGAGCACCTCGACGCCCAGCCCGGCCGCCCGCGCGGCCTCGGCCACCGCGTCGGCGAACGCCGGCGGACGCAACATGTTCGGTGCGGTGTTCACCCAGTCCCGGGTGAGCCGGACCGCGCCGGCCACCGCCTGCGCCCGCTCGACCTCCGCCCGGGCGGTCGCGTCGCCGGCCTCCGGGACGGCGATCAGCACCTCGGCCACCGGCTCCCGCCGGGCCGGCTGCGGCCGGGTCTTGTACCCGGCGAAGCGGTACGAGCCGAGCAGCGCGCCCTCGGCGACCGCGCGCAGCGCGGCGGGGGCGTCGGCGTCGTCGGGCAGCGGCAGGGTCAGCGCCACCCGGCGCGCCCCGGCCAGGGCCCGGACCACCGAGCCGGCGGCCCGGCGCAGCGTCTCCGGCGCCGGGGCGGCGCCGGTCGGCTCCGCGCCGAGCCCGACCGCGGCGACGACCGGGGCGGTGACGGTGCCCAGGGTGGCCAGCTTGATCACCTCGCCCGGGGCGCCGGTCGCGCCGAGCAACGCCAGCGTCTCGGTCAGCTTGCCGTCGAAGGCGGCGGCGATGCTCTCGGCGCCGCTGGCGAGCAGCAGCGCGCCGGCCGGACCGCTGGCGGCGTCCTGCTCTGCGGTCTGACTGTGCAGGCCGATCACGATCGCGTCGACGGCGAGTTCGGCGGGGTCGGTGTCGACCAGGCTGATGGTGGTGCTGGACGATGTCACTGAAGCTACTCCGGGCGGGCCGGGCCGGCCGCGTCGTCGCGTACCGGCGATGAAGGTCTCCGGCGGCAACCTACCCGCCGGACGATTGGCTGTCCCACCGAACTGCTCCGGCGGGGTCCCGCCGATGCTAACCAGCCGTTCAGACACCGGTAAGTTGCCACCCATGACCGACGTGACCTCCGACGCCGCCGCGACCCGGCTGCGCCGTTCCCCGTTGCACGGGCGGCACACCGCCCTCGGCGCCAAGTTCGCCCCGTTCGGGGGCTGGGAGATGCCGCTGGAGTACGCCGGCGGCGGGGTGCTCAAGGAGCACACGGCGGTCCGCGCCGGGGTCGGGGTGTTCGACGTGTCGCACCTGGGCAAGGCCCGGGTGGTCGGGCCCGGGGCGGCGGACTTCGTCAACGCCTGCCTCAGCAACGACCTCGGCCGGATCGGCCCCGGCCAGGCGCAGTACACGCTCTGCTGCGACGACGCGACGGGCGGCGTGGTCGACGACATCATCGCCTACCTGCACGCCGAGGACCACGTCTTCCTGGTCCCGAACGCCGCGAACACCGCCGAGGTGGTCCGCCGGCTGCGTGCCGCCGCCCCGGAGTCGCTGGTCGTCACCGACGAGCACGAGGCGTACGCGGTGCTGGCCGTGCAGGGGCCGCGCTCGACGGAGCTGCTCGGCGCGCTGGGCCTGCCCACCGACCACGGCTACATGAGCTTCCGCCCGGCGACCCTGGCCGGCGCCGACCTGGTGGTCTGCCGCACGGGCTACACGGGCGAGCTGGGCTACGAGCTGGTGGTGCCGGCCGAGCACGCCGTCCCGGTCTGGGACGCGATCTTCGCCGCCGGCCAGGCGTACGAGCTTCGGGCCTGCGGGCTGGCGGCCCGGGACACCCTGCGCACCGAGATGGGGTACCCGCTGCACGGGCAGGACCTGTCGCCGGAGATCACCCCGGTGCAGGCGCGCTCGGGCTGGGCGGTCGGCTGGGACAAGCCGGCGTTCTGGGGGCGCGACGCGCTGCGCGCCGAGAAGGCCGCCGGCCCGGCACGCACGCTGCGCGGCCTGGTGGCGGTCGACCGGGCCATCCCGCGCCCCGGCATGCCGGTGTACGCCGGCGACACGCGGGTCGGCACGGTGACCAGCGGCACCTTCTCGCCGACCCGCAAGCAGGGCATCGCCCTGGCCCTGCTCGACACGTCCGCCGCCCTCGCCGACGGCGACACGGTCGAGGTGGACATCCGGGGCCGCCGGGCCCCCATGCGCCTCACCCGCCCCCCGTTCGTCACCCCCTCGGTCCGCTGACCCACCCCACCCCTCACCCCACCCCCACCCGGCCTCGGGCCCGGTCCAGCCCCGTTGGGCGAGGAAGGGGGTGGGATGGGGTGGGTGGGTTAGGCGGGGGGACCGCCGGCGTCGAGGACTGCTTGGGTCCAGCCGCCCTCGACGACGCCGGTGCCGTCGAGCACCGCCCAGTCGACGACGTCCGCCGCCTCGATCGCCACGGGGGAGCCGATGCGGACCGTGGGGTCGGTGTCGGCGTCGGTGGCGCTGGCCCCGACGATCCGCTCCGGGGACTCCCACGAGGTCACCCCGGCCCAGACGTACTCCGGGCCCTCGTCGCCCGGCAGGCCGTACTTGACCACGAGCTGTGACTCGCCGGGCAGCCGGCCGGCCAGGAACCGGGCCCGGACGTCGTCCAGGCCGGCCCGGGCGGTGGCGATCGCCGTGCTCATCGCGTCGCCCCGGCGGGCGTAGCGCTTGTCCGGCTGGATGCCGTTGAACAGGGTGGCGCAGGCCGCCGCGAAGTACTTTCCGGCCGGCCCCGGGTGCCCCGGCGGCGGGCGCAGGCTCAGGAACGAGTCGGCCTCCGGGTCCGTGGCCGGGTCCAGCTCCAGCCGCAGTAGCACCGGCGCGGTCGCCCCGTGCTGCTCCGGATTGCCGTACGCCACCGCGATGTCGTGCCCGGTGATCGTGGCGAGCACCGGAAGCTGCACGAACGCCGGCACCTCCTCGCCGGCCAGCGCGTCGGTCCAGTCCCGCAGCAGCCGGCGGGCCGCTCCGGTCAGCACCGCGCCCCAGGCCCGGGTGAGGTGGTCGGGCACCCCCTGGGTCTGCAACTCCATCAGCCCGAACCGGCGCAACCCCTTGGTGGTGAACCACAGCCCGTCGGCGTCCGAGGAGTACGGCACCAGCACCCAGTCGACGAGCCGGATCCGGCCCTGCTCGTCGGGCAGCGAACGCAGCGCCGCCGCCGGGCCGAGGAACTGGAGGCCGAAGACGTCCACCACGTCGCCGTCGACGGTCTCGGCGACCGCGGCGGCGACCGCCCGGGCCGCCCACTCGTGCGCGGGCGGCCAGCCCGGCCGGTACTCCGCCTGCACGACCACCAGGTGGGTGGCCGCGGCGAGCCGGTCGAGCTGCGCCCCGGTCGCCCCGAACGCGGTGAGCAGGTCCGGCGGCAGCGCGGGGAACTCGGCGATCGACCGGGTGTCCACGCTCATCAGCGGGCTGTCCAGCATCTGGGTGGCCAGCCCGTGCACCGGCTCGGCGAGCCGGCCGGCCAGCGCCCGCACGGCGGTCTTCGCGCTGACCCTCGGCAGCCCCGTCATCGGCACCAGGTAGGTGGCGCTGAGCGACTCGGGGACCGGGACGGGCAGGAAGTCGTCGGTGATGAGCATGTGGGTCCCCCGTCTCCCCGCGCCGGCCTGTCGCCCGAAACGCTACCCGGCCGACGTGCCCGGATCAGCGGGTCAGCACCAGACCCAGGTAGACCAGCGTGGTGACCAGTTCCACGGCGGCGCCGAGCACGTCGCCGGTGATCCCGCCGAGGCGGCGTACCACGTGGCGCAGCAGCGGGACCGCGACGGCGCCGGCGGCGAGCACGACGAGCGGCCCCTGCCACGGGCGGCCCGGCACGGCGGCGATCGAGACGGCCACGACGGCGGCCGTGCCGAGCGCCGCCGCGACCGGGCCGACGGTGCCGGCGACCAGCGCGCCCAGCCCGTCCGGCCGGGCCGCCGGCACGCCGCGGCGGCAGGCCAGGGTGACCCCGAGCCGACCGGCCGCCGTCGCCGTCACCACCGCCGCGAGCGCCGCCGGCCACGACCGGCCCGCCAGCTCCGCGAGCGCCGCCGCCTGCACCAGCAGTACGACCACCAGCGCGGCCACCCCGAACGGGCCGACGTCCGGCTTCTTCATGATCTCCAACGCCGCCGACCCCCGCCGGTACGACCCGAGCGCGTCCACGGTGTCGGCCAGCCCGTCCAGGTGCAGCCCCCGGGTGAGCAGGGCGCCCGCCGCGACCGTCACCCCCGCCGCGACCAGCGGCGCGGCGGCGGCGGCGAGGAGCAGCAGGGTCCCGGCCAGCGCCGCTCCGAGCAGCGCGCCGACCGCCGGGGCCAGCGCCATCGCGATACCCGCCGTGGCCCGGTCCACCCGACCGGCGCGCACCGGCAGGACGCTGAACGTGGTGAGCGCGAGCCGGACGCCGTCGGCGAGACCTCGCCCGGCCCGCCGGTCGGGCCCGGACCGTTCGTCGGGTTCAGCCGGCACGCCAGCCGGCCGGGTCCGGCTGGGCCGGCTCGTCCGGCCCGGTGGTGGCCGGCCCGGGGCCGGCCGGCTCCGGCTCGCGGAAGTCGGGCTCGCCGGCGTCCGGGTCCGCATCGGCACCGCGGTCCGCCCCGCCGTCGCCCGCCCCGCCGTCGCCCGCCTCGTCGCCGTCCTGCCCGCCGTCGCCGCCGGGCCCCGGGCGGGTGGGCAGCGCGGCGGCCAGCGACAGCACCGAGCGCAACAGCGGCAGGGCGGTCAGCGCGTTGGCGCCCTCGCCCAGGTCGAGGCGCAGGTCCAGCAGCGGGGTCAGGCCCAGCACGTCGGCGGCGAGCCGGACCGCCGGGTGGCCGCCGCAGTCGGCGAGCAGGCACCAGTGCCGGGCCTGCCCGGCCAGGTCCCGGCTGACCATGCCGGCGGCCAGGCCGACCGGGCCGTCCAGCAGCACCGGGATCCGGCGGGCGGTCGCGCCGAGCAGCACGCCGGTCGCCACCGCGATGTCGCCGCCGCCCAGCTCGGCCAGGATGTCCTTGGCGTCCCGGGGGGACCGCCGGGTCCGGTGCATCGCGTCCCGGACCGCCGCGCAGCGCCGCATCCAGGCTGCGTCGTCGATCTCGCCGCTCGCCGTCACCACCCGGCCGAGCACGGCCGGCGGCTCCGCGCCGGCGGTCGCCGCGAGCACCGCCGCCGCGGCGGCGTCGGCACCGGCGCCGCACGCCGCCAGCACGAGCAGCCGTACGCCCGCGTCGGCGGCCCCCTCGGCCAGCCGCCAGCCGTACCGCAGGGCCTTCTCCACCGCCTCGTGGTCCAGCGCGGGCGCGTCCTCCATCGGCCCGGCGCTCGGCGCGTCCACCACCTGGAGGCCGGCGCCGCTGTCGGCGGCCAGCCGGGCCAGCACGCCCCGGCCGGCGCGGGCCTGCGCGGCCAGCCGGGCCGACTCGCCGGGCACGGACCCGGCGGCGGCGTTCCCGGCGTGGTCGCCGTGCAGCAGCAGCACCCGCACGCTGTCCCAGGGCGTCGGGGTGGCGGTGCCCTGGGTGGCGGCGGCGAAGCCGACGACCCGTTCCAGCACGCCCAGCCCGGAACCGGGCACGTCCAGGGTGGCGAGCCGTTGCACCGCCTGCGGCCCGGCGTACTCGTCGGGCATGGGCAGCTCCATGCCGGCCTGGATGACCAGGCCCGTGGTGACCATCGGCAGCGCCATGGTCGGCGCCGACCACGGCGCGCCGGCCGGCTCCGGCGGGGCGGCCGGGGTGAGCACGTCCGGCAGCGCGGCCTCCCGCTCGCCGCCGTCGGGCCGGGCGGTGGCCGGTTCCGACCGCGTGGACGCGTCGCCGGTCGCCGGCACCGGCGCGGCCCGGCCGGTGCCCTGCCCGGCCGGCGTGCCCTGGCCCTGCCCGGCCTGCGTCGGGACGGTGGCGGTGCGCGGGACGGCGGCGGGCTTCAACCAGCTCGCCTGGCCGGCGACCACCAGGACCACCGCGTCGCACGCGTCGGCGACCGCCCGGTTGGCCGCCCCGAGGGCGTCGGTGAACGCCCGGCCCAGCGGGGTGGTCGGCACCAGCGACAGCCCCACCTCGGGACTGACCAGCACCACCCGTGCCGGGCAGTCACGGACCGCCGCGGCCAGCTCGGCGATGGTCGCCGTGTCGTCCGCCGGCTGGTGGGCCGGGTCGAGCAGCACCGTCACCCAGCCGCCGAGGTCGTCGACGAGCAGCGTGTCGTTCGGCCCGGCCGAGGAGACGACGTCGGCCAGCCGGCGCGGGTCGTCGGCGGTCTCCTCGGTGGTCCAGCTCCCCGGGCGGCGGCTCCGGTGCGCCTCCAGCCGGGCCGCCCACTCGGCGTCCTCCGGGTCGCCGGTCGCCGAGGTCGCCACGTAGCGCACCGTGGGCGAGTCGGCCACCAGCGACTCCGCGAACTCGGACTTGCCGGAGCGGATACCGCCGAGCACCAGGACCGTGTTCCACCCGTCAACGGACATGCCCGTACCTTAAGGCCGCCGGACGCCGCCCCGCCCGCCGGCCCGTACCGGTGACCGGTGGCCGGGCGTCGCCGCCGTCCCGGCCCACCTGCGTCGACCGGTCCCCTGGTGTCGCCGCCGCCGGCCCGGCTCAGCCGCAGTGCTCGAACGGGCTGCCGTAGCCGACCCCGCCGACCGCGCCGCCCCATCGCACGCAGGTCCGGTCGGCGTCGGCCCGCACGGGCCCGGCGTAGTACGCGAAGGAGCCGCTGTCGGTGCTGCGGGCCTTCCCCTTCACCTCCAGGTACGCCGACACGGCCGACTTGACGCCGACGGCGGTGTCCTTGAGCGTGACCACGCAGTTCCGGCCGGTCGAGGTCTGGTAGAGCAGGAACACCCGACCCCGCCGGACCCCGTCGGAGCCGGTGAGGGTGGCCGTGTCGATCACCTGGTACCCGCTGCCGCAGGCCTGCGCCGCCGTGTACGGGTTCGGCTTCGGCGGGGCGGCCGTGGTCGGCGCGGTGGTGGCACTCCCGGCACCGGAGGGGTGGGGCGTGGCCCCGTCGGCGGCCGAGCGTGTCGGCCGGGCGGAGGCGGTGGGGCGGGCGGACCCGGCCGGGGCGGTCGGGTCGGCGGCCCCGGTCGCGCCGGGCCGGGCCGGGTGCGCCGGACTGGTGCCGTCCGGCGCGGGCGTGGCGGACGCCGAGCCGACGGTCAGCGCCGTCCGCCGCTCCGGCGACGCCGGCTCCCCGGCCGGCCACAGCTTCGTCACGGCGACCACGGCGACCAGCACCGCGACCACCGCGCCGGCGACCCCGGCCAGGGCGAGGCGCCGGCTGCGGCCCGGCCGGCCCGCCCAGTCCTCCCGGGTGGCTGCCGAGCCGGCATCCGCCCAGCCGGGCCCGCCGGTCGCCGGGTCGGGACCCGCCGGGTACGGCCCCGGGCCGCCCGGCCGCAGAGCCCCGTCCGCGGGGCGGGCCGGCGGGCTCGCGGGCCGGGCCGCCGGCCCGACCGGCCACGGGGCCGACCCGCCGGGCGGTGGGGTCGGCGGCTGGTGCGGCGGGGGCGGCGGTTGGATCGGCGGGCCGGGTCGGGCGGCGGGGTCGGTGGGCTGCCGGGCCGGCCCGACGGACCACGGCGCCGGATGCTCCGGGCCGGGCGCCGGCACCGGAACGGCCGCGCCGGGTCCCCGCGCCGGCCGGGCCGGGCCGGGTTCCTCACCCGACGGGACCGCGCCGGCCACTCCCGTCGGATGGGCCGCGCCGGGTTCTCCCGTCGTCCCGGCCGGGCCGGGGACAGCCTCGGCCGGGCCGGGGACAGGGTGGGCCGGGGCGGGGACCGCCCAGGGCGGGCGGGCCGAGACCGGGAAACGGGCAAGGGTCGCGTCGCGGGCCTGCCACGCCGCGTCGGCCAGCTCCGCCGCGCTGGCGTACCGGTCGGCCGGGCGTTTCGCCATCGCCCGCGCGACCAGCTCGACCACCGGCGGCGGGATACCCGGTGGTAGCGGCGCCGGCTCGTCCTGGGCGTGCCGCAGCGCCACCTGCAACGGGTTCTCCCCGTCGAACGGCGGCCGGCCGGCCAGGCAGAAGTAGGCGACCGCGCCGAGGGCGTAGACGTCGGAGGACGCCGACACCGGCTGCCCGGTGGCCTGCTCCGGGGACATGTACGAGGCGGTGCCGAGCACCATGTGCGCGGCGGTGATGCCGGCCGTGCTCCGGGACCGGGCGATGCCGAAGTCGACCAGGACCACCGAGCCGTCCCGCTTGACCAGCAGGTTCCCCGGCTTGACGTCGCGGTGCACGATCCCGCCGGTGTGCGCGGCGTGCAGCGCCTCCGCCGCCTGCGCCACCACCGACATGGTCGACGCCGGGTCCAGCCGCCCGGCGCGGCGCAGCCAGACCACCAGCGGCTCGCCGTCGACGTACTCCATGACCAGGTAGCTCACCCGGCTGCCGTCGTCGAGGGCGGCCTGCCCGACGTCGTGCACGGCGACGATGCCGGGGTGCCGCAGCGCGGCCATCATCCGGGCCTCGGCCTGGAACCGGGTGATGAACTCCGGATCGTCGACCAGCGACGGCAGCAGCACCTTGACCGCCACCTCGCGGTCGAGCAGCGTGTCGGTGCACCGCCAGACGGCCCCCATGCCCCCGGTCGCGACCCGCTCGTCGAGCCGGTACCGGCCGTTGAGCACCACCCCTTGAGTCAGCACCGCGTCACCGTACCGGCGGCGCCGACCCCGGTCACCCACCGGCCGCCGGGGCCGGTGGCGGTCCCCGGGTGGAGCGTCGGGCCGTCCGGCGCCGCGGCCGACTACGCTTGCGGGGTTCGTCCCAGGGACTTCAGCGGCGAGGGGAGACGCGGCATGGCGTGGAGCTGGCGGTACGAGGGCGCGAACGGCGAGTCGACCGAGGGGCCGGCGGAGACGTTCGGGAGCCAGGCGGACGCCGAGTCGTGGATCGGCCAGACCTGGCGGGAGCTCGCGGCGTCCGGCGTCACCTCGGTCGCGCTCGTCGAGGACGACCGGGTGGAGTACCGGATGAGCCTGCAACCCCCGGCCGAGTGATGACGGGGGACCGCCCGGGCGGCGGCGAGCCGCTGGTGCTCGGCGTGCCCCGGGCGGCGTTCCGGCCCAGCCCGGTCTTCCTCGCCCTGGTCGCGCTCTTCGCGGCCAGCGGCGTGATGGCCTGGAACCGGTTCGGCAACGTCCGGTTCGACGTGTTCCTCTTCGTCGTCTCGGGCTGGTTGGTCTCGCTCTGCCTGCACGAGTACGCCCACGCGGTGGTCGCGTACCGGGCCGGGGACCGCAGCGTCGCGCACCGGGGCTACCTGACGCTCAACCCGTTCAAGTACACCCACCCGTTGCTGTCGATCGCGCTGCCGGTGCTGGTGGTGCTGCTCGGCGGGATCGGCCTGCCGGGCGGCGCGGTGTGGGTGGACCGGCACGCCATCCCGGGGCGGCTGCGGCACACCCTGGTCAGCCTGGCCGGCCCGGCCACCAACGTGCTGTTCACCCTGCTGCTGGTGGCCGTGCTGCGGATCGGGTTCGGCGGGGGCGGGTCGGTGGAGTTCTGGGCCGGGCTGGCGTTGCTGGCGTTCCTCCAGCTCACCGCCAGCGTGCTCAACCTGCTGCCGGTGCCCGGCCTGGACGGCGGCAACATGATCCAGCCGTGGCTGAACCCCCAGTGGCGGCGGATGTACGACCTGTTCGCCCCGTTCGGGTTCATCCTGCTCTTCGCGCTGCTGTGGAACCCGCGCATCGGCGGCTGGTTCTTCGACGCGGTCTTCGCCGTGGCGAACCTGCTCGGCCTGCCCCCGTGGCTCTACGCCGTCGGCCTGGAGCTGATCCGCTTCTGGCGCGGCTGACCCGGCGGCTGGGCGCGGCCGATCCGGGTCCGGCCGGCGCGCCCACGCCGGCCGGACCCGAGGGTCACGGCCGCTGGGGCGGGGACTGGGTCTTCGCCGCGTCGCGCTCGACGATCGGGTCGAAGATGTCGTCGATCGCCTTCAGCAGGCCCGCGTCCAGCTGCACGCCGGCCGCCTTGACGTTGTCGTGCACCTGCTCCGGGCGGGACGCGCCGATGATCGCCGAGGAGACGTTCGGGTTCTGCAACACCCAGGCGATGGCGAGTTGCGGCATGGTCAGCCCGGCCTGCTCGGCCAGCGGCTTGAGCTGCTGCACCCGGGTCAGCACGTCGTCGGTGAGGAACTTGGCGATGAAGCTCGCCCCGGACTTCTCGTCGGTGGCGCGGGAGCCGGCCGGCGGCGGCTGGCCCGGCAGGTACTTGCCGGAGAGCGCGCCCTGGGCCATCGGCGACCAGACGATCTGCCCGAGGCCCAGCTCCTCGCTGGTCGGGATGACCTCGGTCTCGATGACCCGCCACAGGATCGAGTACTGCGGCTGGTTGGAGACCAGCGGGACGCGCAGCTCGCGGGCGAGCCGGTGGGCCTGGCGGATCTCCGACGCCGTCCACTCGGAGACGCCGATGTAGTGCGCCTTGCCGGAGTGCACGACGTCGGCGAACGCCTCCATCGTCTCCTCCAGCGGCGTGCTGTGGTCGTACCGGTGGGCCTGGTAGAGGTCCACGTAGTCGGTCTGCAACCGGCGCAGCGAGCCGTTGATCGACTCCATGATGTGCTTGCGGGACAGGCCGCGGTCGTTGCGGCCCGGCCCGGTCGGCCAGTAGACCTTCGTGAAGATCTCCAGGCCCTCGCGACGCTCGCCCCTGAGGGCCCGCCCGAGCACCTCCTCGGCCTTCGTGTTGGCGTACACGTCGGCGGTGTCGAAGGTGGTGATGCCCGTCTCCAGCGCGGCCCGGACGCAGGCGGTCGCCGCGTCCTCCTCGACCTGCGAGCCGTGGGTGATCCAGTTGCCGTACGAGATCTCGCTGACCATCAGGCCCGAGCGGCCTAGGTGTCGGAATTCCATGCTCTGACCCTAGCCCGGTCGGATCATGGTCATCTGCCTGCGGGTGCCCGGCACGGGTCACAGCAGCGGGCTGGTGTCGGCCAGGAGCCGGTCGATCTGCTCCACCACCCGGTCCCGGCTCGGGTGCACCGGGTCGAGCAACGGCTCGCCCCGCCGGTCGAGCGCGCCCCAGCGGCCGGCACCGTCGCCGACCAGGAACGCGACCGGGTGCACGACCAGCACGGGGTGCGCCGGCGCCACGACCATCCGGCCGGCGCGGTCCACCACCCCGCGTCGGCCGTTCAGCTCCACCACGGCGAGGCCCTCGTCGGTGAAACCGTCGACGTAGCGGCCGTCGGCGAGCGCCGTGGTGAGGCCGTGGTACCGGGTCGGCACGACCACCGCACCGGTCCGGTCGACGGCCCCCCAGCCGCCGTCGGCCCGGACCGCCGCCACGCCACCCCGGAACGGGCGTACGTCGTCGAAGCCCGGCGGGATCGCCACGATGTTGGCCGGGTCGATCGCCATCCAGTTGCCGGCGCCGTCCATCGAGACCCAGGCCAGGCCGTCGGAGAACGAGCCGACCGCGCGGTAGCCGTTGTTCGCCTGGATCAGGGTGCGCCCGGTTTCGTCGATCAGCGCCCACCGGGTGCCCTCCGGGCGGCGTACCCAGGCCATCCCCTCCCGGAACGGCTGCACCTCGGCGTAGTCGGTGCCGACGGCAAGGTTGCCGTCGGCGTCGGCGTACCCCCACCGGTCCAGGTCCTCGTCGTACGTGGGCACCGGCGGCCGGCTGGGGCGCAGGATCTCGTCCCGGCTGCGCGGGTACGGGCCGAAGCCGTCCCGGGCGGCCCGCTCGGCGATCGCGTCGAGCGCCACCCGGGTCCGGCCGGTCAGCTCGGCGTCGGCCGCCCGGCGTAGGTCCAGCGCCCGCTCGAAGTGGTGGCACGCCTCGACCAGCCGGCCCTGGTCGTAGCTGCACCTGCCGGCGTGCTCGTGCAGGGCCGCGCGCAGCCGGTCGGGCAGCTCGGTCGAGTTGGCCTCGGCGAACAGCCGGTCAGCCTCGGCGAACTCGCCCCGCCAGCGCAACACGTGGGCCAGCCGCGCCCGCGCCAACGCGGTCCGCCGCAGCTCGCCGGTGGTCTCGGCGTACGTCAGGGCGAGCCGGGCGTCGTCGAGCGCGTCGTCCAGGTCGCCGAGGATCCGGGACGCGACGGCCCGCAGGCTGAGCAGCCGGGCCCGGGACCGGTTGTCCAGGGCGACGGCCAGCTTGGCGGTCAGCGCCTCCCGCACCGCACGCAACCGCTCCGGGTCGTCGGTCTCCTCCCGCAGCGTCCCGGGGTGCAGTCGCCACCGGAACGCCGCGAGGGTCCGCTCCGGGTCGGCCGCCCCGTCGGCCGGGGCGGCGCCCCGCTGGTCCTGCCCGACCCGCGCGCCCGTCCCGGCCACGGGCTCCGACCCGGCCGGCGACACCGGCCGTCCGGGCGGCCCGGAGGCGGGGTACGCCGGCACACCCGACCCGGAATACGCCGGTGGCCCGGAGATCGACTGCGCCGGTATCCCCGAGGCGGGCCGTGCGGGTGGCGCGGACACGGGCCGCGCGGGTGGCGCGGAGACGGGGCGCGCGGGTGGCGCGGAGACGGGGTGTGCGGGTGGCGCGGAGACGGGGCGCGTCGGCTGCTCCGGCGTCGGGGGCGCCGACACCGGTCCTGCCGGAGCCCTGTCCTCCGGCGTGGAGGCCGGTCCCTGCTCCGCCGGCCCGGCAACGGACGAGCCTCCCGCACTGGCCGTCTCGGCCGGCGGGCGGGCCGCGTCGGCGGCCGGCGGCTCGGGGGCCGGCGCCGGCTCGGCGGCCGGCGGTGCGGTCCTGCTCGGCCGGAACCAGGCGTCCGAGTGGTCCGGAGCAGGCGCGGGGGCGCGTGGCGTCTCGGTCGACACCGGGGCGTCGGGGAGGTTCGGTGGCGGTCCGGTCCGCGCTGCGGGGGAGTCGGCCGGCTGCTGGCCGGGCCGCCCCGGCTCCTGCCGGGACCGCGACGTCGGCTCACCCTCCGCCGTCTCCCCGACATCCTGGACGGCAAGGCTCCCGTGCTCGTCGGCAACGACACGAGGCTCGTCGGGTACGACACGAGGCTCGTCGGGTACGACACGAGGCTCGTCGGGTACGACACGAGGCTCGTCGGGTACGTCGCGTGGTTCGTCCATCCAGACGCGCGGCTCGTCGGGTACGACACGCGACCCGGCGGCGCTGCCGAGAGCGTCGGCGTCCAGTCCGTCCGGGTCCAGTCCGTCCGCGCCCAGTCCGTCCGCGCCGTCGACGTCCGCGCCGGGGTCTTCGACGTCCGCCCTGGGGTCTTCGACGTCCGTGCCGACGGCGTCGTCGAGGTCCACGGGGAGGTCGGTGTTCTTGTCAGCGGGCAGCGGAACGTCCGGCGGCTCCGGGAATTCGTCCGGCGCGCCGTCGGCGTCGAGGCCTGGCCGATCGCTGTTCGCCTCGTCGGGGTCCGTCGAGCTGGCGTCCGGCTCGGCGGTGCGTGGATCGGCGGTGCCCGAACCCGGCTCGACCGGCGGCTCCGGGGTGTCCGGGGCCGGAGGCAGCGGGCCGCGCGACGCCTCGGCGGGGTCCGGCTGGCGCGGAACCGACTGTGATCCCGTGTCCTCGGCGGGGCTGTCGTCCTCGGCTGGGCGAGCCGACGACAACTCGCCCGCGTCGGGCGTCCCGACACCGGCGTCCGGCTCTGCGGGACCGGCGTCCGGCTCTGCGGTACCGGGGGCCGGGCTGCGGTCGGCGGGTGCTCCGACGAGGGCCGGAGGGCGATCCGCCCGGGTGCGCGGTACCAACCCGGCAACGTCCACCGGTACGGATTCGTCAGCCACCGCGTCCGTCGGGCCCGCCACCGCCGGCACGTCGACCCCCGGGGCGGATCCCACCAGTGGTTCGTCCCACAGCGCGGGTGCGGGTGCGTGCTCGACCGGCTCGGGGGCCGGCAGGAACTCCAGTCGCAGCCGGGCCGCTGGCGGCCCGGAGACCGGCTCGACCGGCACAGTGGACGCCGCGCCCTCGGGCGGCCCGAAGACGGGCCGTACCGGCGGCCCGGGCTGGCTGGGTGGCCCGGTTACCGGTGCTGCCAGCGGCCCGGACACCGGCGCGACGGACGTCGGGCCCGTGGCCGCCGGGGCGGCGGGTGGCGGGGCAACCGGCTCCACCGGAGGCGCGGAAACGGGTGGCGCGGAAACGGGTGGCGCGGAGTCGGACGGTGCGGGAACGGGTGACCCGGAGACGGGTGGCCCGGAGACGGACGGTGCGGGCATGGGTGGCCCGGAGAGCGGCGGGCCGGATCCGGGGACACCCGCAACCGGCACGCCCCGGGCGGGCTGTTCGGGGCCGGCCGTGCCGGGAGCCGGCGGTCCGGCCAGTGGCGGGCCGGAGCTCGGAGGACCCGAGACCGGCCGACCCGGAGCAGACAGTCCGGCCACGGGTGGACCCGAAACCGGCGGACCCGTCACCGACCGGACCGGGATCGGCGGACCCGACACCGGCCGTCCCGGGGCCGGAGCGCCGGAGGTAGGAGCGCCCGACACCCGCGCGCCCGAGACGGGCGCGTCGGTCGTGGACGGGGTGCGTCGCTCGTCGTGCGGTGCGCCGGCGGCCGGCTCGACCGGTGACCGGTGCGGCGCAGCCGGTCGGTGCGGCGGTGGGCCGAACCGGGGCGCGTCGCCGGGCCGCTGTTCGGTGCCCGGGCGTGCGGCCGGCCGGTCCGCGTGGACCGGATCCGGCCCGGGGCGACGGGCGGCCGGCGGGCTGGCCTCGGGGATGGGCCGGACCGGGGTCACGGGCGGGTGCCCGGCGGGCCGCGGGTCGTCGCGGCGTGGCAGCGTGCCCCGGTCGTCATGGCGCGGCGGGGCGAGCCGGTCCTCGTGGGGCGGCGGGGCGAGCCGCCCGTCGCGGGTGGGCGCAGCGGGCCGGTTCTCGTGGGCCGAGGCGTCCCGGTCGACCGGCGTGGGATGCCCGTACCGGTCGGTGCCGGGCCGCGCGTCGGGCCGGCCTTCGACCGGTCCGGCCGGGCGGTGCGGGTCGGCCCGGGCGGGGTCCGCGAACCAGGGGTCCTGACGCATGCCGTCGACCCGTCCTGCGCCGTCGCCGGGCCGTGCGCCGTCGACCGGCCGTGCCGGGTGGACCGGGTCGGTCGGGCGTGCGTCGGGGCGGGGAGCGTCGCCGGGGCGTCCGGGTGCCGGGCCCGGGTTGGGCCGCAGGGGACCGGGCTCCGGCCAGGGCAGCCCGCCGTCGCGGGCCGCCGCCGGCCGGACGGTCGGGTCGCGGTACGGCTCCGCCCACGAGGCGGCCTCCCGGCTGGCCTCCCGGTACGGTTGCCCGTCCCGCTCGACGGGACGGTGCGGTGCGCCGGCAGCGGGTCGGCCGACGTCCGGCTGGCCGACGCCGGCTCGGCCGGCATCCCGCTGCTCGTGCCCGGGCACCGGTCGGTCGGCGGGGCGCGCGGAGCCGGTGCCGGGCGGCGCCGGTCGGCCGTCACGGTCCCGGGCCGGGCGGGCCTCCTGATCCGGGCTGGGCCGGCCGGCGCGGTCCGGGGCCGGCCAGCCGTCGCGCTCCAAGCTGGGTCGGCCGTCGCGCTCCTGGCTCGGGCGGCCGTCGTGGTCGAGGGCGGGTCGGCCGTCGCGGTCCAGGGTGAACCGGGGACGTTCCGGCCAGCCGGATCGGTCGTGGCCGGGCCGGTCGGGACGGGGCCGGTCGCCGGTCGTCCGGTCGTAGGGGTGGTGCGGGAATTCCTCCGGCTCGGGCAGCCAGCCCGGCTCGTGCCGGTGCGCGGGGGACACCGGCGCCGTCGGCCCGACCGGGGGAGTCCGCCGGCCGGGGCCGGTCGGGTGTCGCTGGTCGTACCGGTCGCCGTGCCAGCCGGCCGCCGGGTCGCGGTCCACCGTCCACTCGGGCCGGCGCGGCTCGTGGCGCGCGGGCAGGTCCGGATCGGGCCGCGGCGGGTACGCGTCGACCGGGCCCCGATCCGCCGGGCGCTGGTCGCGGCGCCACCCGCCGTCGTCGTGGCCCCGGCGGCCGTACCCGTCGTGGTCCGCCGCCGCGGGCCGGCGGTCCTCGCCCCGCCGGCCGTACCCGCGCTCGTCGTGTTCGGTGGTCCCGGCGCCACGCGGGCGCCACGCCTGTTCGCGCTCGTCGTGGCCGTGCCGGCCGGGATCCCGCTCGTCGTGGCCCCGGCTGGGGTACCCGTCCTGGTCGGCCGGGCCCGGGCGGTGGTCGACCCCGCCCCGCCACTGCTGGCCGCCGGGCGCCGGGATCCGTTGCTCGTGCGCCGGCGACCGGGTGTCGTAACCGGCAAGGCGATCGTCGACGGGGGCGGCGTGGTCCCGCACCGGGCCGGCCCAGGCCGGGCGGGCGTCGGGCCGGCGCGGCTCGGCCGGGCCCGCGCGGCGGTCGTCCCGGTCGCGTCGGGTCTGGCCGTCCGGGGCGAGGCCCTCCCGGGGGTACGCCCCCTCGCGCCTGCCCGGCGCGGGGCTCACCGGCCCGGGGTCGGGGGCGGGGCTGACCGGCTGCACCCCGGCCCGGCCGACCACGGCGGCCCGGCCGCGGTGCTGGGGCGGCGGGTTCCGCAGGCCGATGTCGCCGGGGTAACGCTGCCCCGGGAACTGCGGCTGCCACTCGGTGGTCGGCTCGAACACCCAGGACGGCTCGGCCGGATCACGCCAGCGGTCGTAGAAGTCGCCGTTCATCGCAAGGCCTCGTCGCCGCCCGCGTGGCAAGCCCCGGTGCCCGGCTCGCGTCGCTCGCTCACGGCGATGTCACCTCGTTGGAAATTGTCGCGCTGGGCGCCCAGCCTGCCGGTAAAGTCGCCCGGTCCGGCACGGTGTGGCTGCGGAAGGAGGGTAACGGCGTGGGCTCGGTCACCGCCACTGTGGCACCGGCCACCGAGTCAAACGTTATCCTATGGTTTCGGACATTCGGGGCTATAGCGGGATCGGGATTCCGACGATACGCCACGTACCGCCAGGCGGCGGTGGCCGGCGCCGTCACCAACACCGTCTTCGGTTTCCTGCGCTGCTACGTCCTGCTCGCCGTGGCCGGCGCCGCCGGCGGCGCCGCCGGCGGCGCCGCCGGCGGCGCCGCCGGGTACGACCGGGAACAGCTCGCCACCTTCGTCTGGGCCGGGCAGGGCCTGCTGGCGGTGGTCCTGCTCTGGGGCTGGACCGACCTGGCCGACCGGATCCGCACCGGGGAGGTGGCCAGCGACCTGCTGCGGCCGGTCCACCCGGTGACCAGCTACCTCGCCACCGACCTGGGACGGGCCGGCTGGGCCGGCGTGTCCCGGCTGCTGCCGCCGGTGCTCGTGGGCCCGATCTTCTTCGACGTCCACCTGCCCGCCCGCTGGCCGACCGTGCCGCTGTTCGTAACCTCCGTGCTGCTCGCGGTGGTGCTCAGCTTCGGCTGCCGGTTCCTGGTCAACGCCACCGCCTACTGGCTTGAGGACGTCCGGGGCCCGCAGATCCTCTGGGTCCTCGCCTCGGGGATGCTCGCCGGGCTCTACTTCCCGCTGCCCTTCCTGCCCGACGCGGTGTACCTGACGTTGCAGTTCGGCACCCCGTTCCCGAGCCTGTTGCAGATCCCGCTCGACGTGCTGGTCGAGCGGGATTCGACGGCCACCCAGGTCGGGCTGGTCGCGGTGCAGGTCGGCTGGGCGGTGGCGGTCCTGGCGCTGTGCCGGCTGGTGCAGCGTCGCGCCGAGCGCCGGCTGGTGGTGCAGGGTGGCTGAGCCGGTCGCCCTGCCCCGGCAGCGGCCACCGGGGCGTCCCCGGCCGCGGTCCGGCCGGCTCGCCGCGTACCGGGCGCTGCTCGGGGCGCAGGCGCGGTCGCAGGCCGCGTACCGGACGTCGTTCGTGGTGGACCTGGTCGGCAACGTCGGGGCCACCGTCTTCGACGTGGTCACCGTGCTGGTGATCTTCGGGGTCACCCGGGAACTGGGCGGGTTCACCCTCCGCGAGACGCTGGTGATGGTGGGCCTGTCCACCGCCGCCTTCGCCACCGCCGACCTGCTCGTCGGCAACATCGAGCGGCTGCCCCGGTACGTGCGCACCGGCCTGTTCGACGCCGTGCTGGTGCGTCCGCTCGGCGCGCTGCCCCAGCTCCTGCTGATGGACCTGCCGCTGCGCAAGGTGTCCCGGGCGCTCTTCGGCCTGGCCGTGCTCGTGGTGGCGGTCGGCTCGGCGGGGATCGACTGGACCCCCGGCCGGGTGGCGCTGGTGCTCCTCGCCCCGCTGGCCGGGGTGGTCTTCTTCGGCTCGGTCTTCGTGGCCACCGCCACCGTCTCGTTCTACTGGACGGAGTCGGGGGAACTGGCCAACTCGGTCACCTACGGCGGGCGCGACTTCACGTCGTACCCCGTCACGGTCTTCGACGGCTGGTTCCGCGCGGTCTTCGCGTACGGGATGGGGTTCGCCTTCGTCAGCTACCAGCCGGCGCTGGCGCTGCTCGGCCGCGCCGACCCGCTCGGCCTGCCGGCCTGGGCCGGGTGGGCCGCGCCGGCGGTCGCGCTGGTCGCCGCCGCGCTCGCCGCCACCGCCTGGCGCGTCGGGGTCCGCCACTACCGGAGTACGGGGTCATGAGCGTCATCGAGGCACGCAACCTGCGCAAGGAGTTCACGGTCCGGGTCAGGGCGGGGCGGCTGCGCCGCGAGAAGCGCAGCGTCGGCGCGGTCGACGGGATCGACCTGCTCGTCGCGCGGGGCGAGATGCTCGGCTACATCGGCCCGAACGGCGCCGGCAAGTCCACCACCCTGAAGATGCTCACCGGCGTGCTCACCCCCACCTCCGGCGAGGTGCGCGTCTGCGGACTGCGCCCGGTGCCCGAGCGTACCCGGCTGGCGTTGCGCATCGGCGTGGTCTTCGGCCAGCGCTCCCAGCTCTGGTGGGACCTGCCGCTGCGGGACTCGTTCGACCTGCTCCGGCACGTCTACCGGGTGCCGGCCGCCGAGCACGCCGCCCGGCTGCGCCGCTGCCGCGACCTGCTCGACCTGGACGGCTTCCTGGACACCCCGGTCCGCCAGCTCTCCCTCGGCCAGCGGATGCGCGGTGAGCTGACCGCCGCCCTGCTGCACGGTCCGGAGGTGCTCTTCCTCGACGAGCCGACCATCGGGCTCGACGTGGTGAGCAAGCAGGCCGTGCGGGGATTCCTGGGTGAGCTGGGCCGGGCCGGCGACACCACCCTGGTGCTCACCACCCACGACCTGGCCGACATCGAGCGGCTGTGCCGGCGGCTCGTGGTGGTCGACCACGGTCGGGTGGTGCACGACGGCACGATCGCCGCGCTGCACGACCGGTACGGCTCGCGCCGCCTCGTCGTCGCCGACCTGGACGCCGCCCTGCCGGAGCCGCCGGAGCTGCCCGGCGCGCCGCTGCGCCGGGTCGAGGCCGAGGGGCACCGGCTGGTCTTCGCGCTGGAGTCGGCGGGCGCCGCCGAGGTGGTGGCCGCACTGGCCGGGCTGGCCAGCCTGCGCGACATCTCGATCGTCGAGCCGGACATCGAGGAGGTCGTCGCCCGGCTCTACGCCGGCCCGGGAGGGCTCCCCGAAACGTTCGGCAGGGCAGGAATCACTTCCTGACCGCCGCCGTCCCGCCCGGTACGGGTCAGACCGGGTCGCCGATGTTGACCCGGGGCTCCGGCGCGCGCATCCGGCGGAAGGTGATCGACCGCATGATCGCGTACAGGTAGAGCGAGCCCAGCCGCTCGCCGCTGTTCGGGAAGCGCTCCCGGACCAGCTTCTTGATCTTGCGGCTGATCAGGACCGAGTCGATCACCACGCCGAGGGCGAGCGCGCCCCAGAGGATGTTCGAGATCAGCCGGACGATCGGCGGCATCGCCTGGTTCGAGCCGAGCAGCACGATCAGCGCCCCGCCGAAGAACCAGGTGCCCACCGTACGGCGGGAGTCGACCACGTTGCGGGCCAGCAGCTTCTCCGGACCGCGATCGCGCGGGCCGCCCTCGCGGCGGAACTCGGCCGACGACTCGGCGCGCAACCGCCGACGCCGCTCCCGGGCCTCCTCCTTGGTCAGCGGCTTGGTCGGACCGGCCGGCCGGCGGCCGGCGACGGGCCGCTTCGGCGTCTCCCGCCCCAGTTCCTTCTTGCTCGGGGTGTAGCCCCGGCGGGCGGGCGCGGACGCCTCGTCGGGCGTCACCGAGGTGACGGACTCGTCAACGAGGTCGGAGGACTTGCGGCGAAACAGCGACGGCACGGGGAAAGGGTAGCCAAACGCCCGCGCCCGGTGCACATCGCGGTGCACCGGGCGCGGGGCGGAGGTGAGCGAGGTTACTGGCGACCCCCGCCGTGGGCGGTGTTACGGCCGCCCGACGTGGCCGGGGCCGCCCGCCGTGGGCGGTGTCACGGCCGCTCGGCGTGGGCGCCCAGGTCGGCCAGCTTGGCCTCGAAGTCCTCGTAGCCCCGGTTGATCAGGTCGACGCCGTACACCCGGGAGGTGCCCTCGGCGGCGAGCGCGGCGATCAGGTGGCTGAACCCGGCGCGCAGGTCCGGGATGACCAGGTCGGCCGCGTGCAGCTTGCTCGGGCCGGCGATCACCGCGGAGTGCTTGAAGTTGCGCCGGCCGAACCGGCACGGGGTGCCGCCGAGGCAGTCGCGGTAGACCTGGATGTTGGCGCCCATCGTGTTCAGCGCCTCGGTGTAGCCGAGCCGCTGCTCGTACACCGTCTCGTGGACGATCGACAGGCCCCGGGCCTGGGTCAGCGCCACCACGAGCGGCTGCTGCCAGTCGGTCATGAAGCCGGGGTGCACGTCGGTCTCCAACGCCACCGACTTCAGCTCGCCGCCCGGGTGCCAGAACCGGATGCCGCCCTCCTGGCCCGGGTCGCCCAGCTTCGGCGGCCGGGCGTCGGTGACCTCGTACTCGCCGCCGACCGAGCGGAAGACGTTCAGGAAGGTCATCATGTCGGCCTGCTGCGCGCCGAGCACCTCGACGTGGCCGCGGGTGGCCAGCGCCGCCGCCGCCCAGCTCGCCGCCTCGATCCGGTCCGGGATCGGCCGGTGGGTGTAGCCGTGCAGCTTCGGCACGCCCTGGATCTCGATCACCCGGTCGGTGTGCACCTTGATGATCGCGCCCATCTTCTGCAGCACGCAGATCAGGTCGATGATCTCCGGCTCGACGGCCGCGTTGCGCAGCTCGGTGACGCCCTCGGCCATCACGGCCGTGAGCAGCACCTGCTCGGTGGCGCCGACGCTCGGGTACGGCAGGGCGAACTTGGTGCCGTGCAGCCCGTTCGGGGCGGACAGGTGCAGACCTTCCGGGGTCTTGTCGACCGTGGCGCCGAACTCGCGCAGCGCCTGGAGGTGGAAGTCGATCGGGCGCGGCCCGATGTGGCAGCCGCCCAGGTCCGGGATGAACGCGTGGCCGAGCCGGTGCAGCAGCGGCCCGCAGAACAGGATCGGGATGCGGCTGGAGCCGGCGTGCACGTTGATCTGGTCGGTGCTGGCGCTCTCGACGTTGGCCGGGTCGAAGACCAGCTCACCGTCCTCCTCGCCGTCGGTGACCTTGACCCCGTGCAGGCCGAGCAGCCCCCGGACCACCTCGACGTCGCGGATGCGCGGCACGTCGAACAGCCGGCTGGGGCTGTCGCCCAGCAGGGCGGCGACCATCGCCTTGGAAACCAGGTTCTTCGCGCCGCGCACGCGGATCCGCCCTTCCAGCGGAGTACCTCCGTGTACGACCAGGACGTCGTCGGTCAACGCAACCTCCAGCGCGTCGGTGCTGCCGTGTTTGTGGTGATGCGGGAGTGGTGGGGGTGGTACCCGCGATGCGGCCGGCGGTAAACAGGCCCAGGTGTGTCGTCGCACCGGCAGCATAGCCCTCGGTGACCAGAATGGATGCGGTCACATCGCCCCGGAGGGCATGAATCGGGGTGTCAGGTGCGTAAACGCACCAGCCTGTCACGCAGGGTGATCAGGATGTCGGCGCTGGAGTGTCGGCGCCGGGGAGGGCCAGCATCTGGTCCAGCGCCACCCGGGCGTGGTGCGCGGTGTCCGGGTCCACCGTGATCTGGTTGACCACCCGGCCGGCCACCAGCTCCTCCAGTGCCCACACCAGGTGCGGCAGGTCGATCCGGTTCATCGTCGAGCAGTAGCAGACCGCCTTGTCCAGGAACATGATCTGCTTGTCCGGGTGGGCCAGCGCCAGCCGGCGCACCAGGTTCAGCTCGGTGCCGACCGCCCACGCCGAGCCGGCCGGGGCCGCCTCGACGGCCCTGATGATGTACTCCGTCGAGCCCACGAAGTCGGCGGCGGTGACCACCTCGTGCCGGCACTCCGGGTGCACCAGCACGTTCACCCCCGGCACCCGCTCGCGGACGTCGTCGACGCTGTCCAGGGTGAACCGGCCGTGCACCGAGCAGTGCCCGCGCCACAGGATCATCTTCGCGTCGCGGAGCTGCTCGGCGGTGAGCCCGCCGTTGGGCTTGTGCGGGTCGTAGAGCACGCAGTCGTCGAGCGAGAGGCCCAGCTCCAGCACGGCGGTGTTGCGGCCCAGGTGCTGGTCGGGCAGGAACAACACCTTCGACCCCTGCGCGTACGCCCAGTCCAGCGCCCGCCTGGCGTTGGACGAGGTGCAGACCACGCCGCCGTTGCGGCCGACGAAGCCCTTGATGTCCGCCGAGGAGTTCATGTACGTCACCGGGACGGTGTCCTGCGCCACGCCCAGCTCGGTCAGCACGTCCCACGCGGTCTCGACCTGGGACAGCACCGCCATGTCGGCCATCGAGCAGCCGGCGGCAAGGTCGGGCAGGACCACCTTCTGGCTGTCGGTGGTGAGGATGTCGGCGCTCTCGGCCATGAAGTGCACACCGCAGAAGACGATGTACTCCGCGTCCGGCCGGGCCGCCGCCTCGCGGGCCAGCTTGAACGAGTCGCCGGTCACGTCGGCGAACTGGATCACCTCGTCGCGTTGGTAGTGATGGCCCAGCACGAAGACCCTGTCGCCCAGCGCCGCCTTCGCCGCCGTGGCCCGGGCCACCAGGTCGGGGTCGCTGGGCGCCGGCAGGTCGCCCGGACACTCCACGCCACGCTCGGTGGCGGGGTCGCTGCCGCGGCCGAGCAGCAGCAGGGCCGTCGCGGTGTTGGAGGGTTCCACCCAGGTCGAAGTCACGACCACATGGTTCCACAGCCGGGCGAGAAGGCGGCTCGTGCCGGTGTGGGCTGCCGCACTGCCCCGTGCCGATGTGTCCTGCCACACTGCTCGGCATGCGCGTGCTGCTCTGCCCCGACAAGTTCGCCGGCACGCTGTCGGCCCAGGAGGTCGCCGCGGCGGTGGCCGAGGGCTGGCGGGAGGTGGCCGACGCCGACGACCTGCTCATCCGCCCGCTCACCGACGGCGGTCCCGGCTTCGTCGCCGTCCTCGCCGAGGCGCTCGGCGGGCGCCGGGTGCCGGTGCCGACCGTCGACCCGCTCGGCCGGCCGGTCGCCGGTGAGATCCTGCTCACCGGCGACGGCACGGCGTACCTGGAGAGCGCCCAGGCGTGCGGCCTGCACCTGCTCGCCGCCGCCGAGCGCGACCCGAAGACCACCACCTCGTACGGGCTCGGCGCGCTGGTCACCGCCGCGGTGGAGCACGGCGCCCGGACAGTGGTGATCGGGCTCGGCGGCTCCGGCACCAACGACGGCGGGGCCGGTCTGCTCACCGCGCTCGGCGTCACCGCGCTCGACGAGGCCGGCCGGGCCCTGCCGTACGGCGGGGCGGCGCTGGCCGGGGTCGCCGGGCTGGACGGCGCGCCCCGGCTGCGGGGCGCCACCCTGGTCGCCGCGACCGACGTGGACAACCCGCTGCTCGGGCTGCACGGGGCCAGCAGCGTCTACGGCCCGCAGAAGGGCGCGACCCGCGCCGACGTGCTGCTGCTCGACGCCGCGCTGGAGCGCTTCTCCGGCGTACTGGAACGGGACCTGCCCGGCTGCCCGGCGGGCCTCGGCGCGCTGCCCGGCGGCGGCGCGGCGGGCGGCCTCGGCGCGGCGATCCTGGCCCTCGGCGGCCGGTGCGAGTCGGGCATCGGCCTGGTCACCGAGGCCATCGGGCTGCCCGCCGCGCTCGACGCGGCCGACCTGGTGGTCACGGGCGAGGGCTCCTTCGACCACCAGTCGCTGCGCGGCAAGGTCGTCGCCGGGGTGGCCGGGGCCGCCCGGGACCGGGGGGTGCCCTGCGTGGTGCTGGCGGGGCAGGTGAGCACCGGGCGGCGCGAGGCGGCCTCGGCCGGCGTCACCGACGCGTACAGCCTGGTGGAGCACTTCGGTGGGGAGGAGCGTGGCGGGCTCGCCGCGGCGCTCGGCCGCCCGGCGGAGGGGCTGCGCCAGCTCGGCGCCCGGCTGGCCCGCCAGTGGAGCCGTTGAGCGCCGGCCGGGTGGGCGGCCGACGGCCCGCTCACCCCCGCGGCTGGCGGCGCCGTCGAACGTCCGCTTCCCACCTATCCTCCTAGGACGGCCTCGCGGGTGTGTGCGGGCCCCTATCCGGCGGGATCCCGGGCCCGGATCACGTCGAAGGGGTGGTCCCGGCCGAGGCGGCGTACGATCGGGTCTGCGACCACATCGGGAATCACTGGACGACGCGAGACGTTGGCCAGTGCGTCCAGACCCAGACCGCGCAGGGAGATTTCCACGTGACCACGCCAGCGCAGACCGAGTCGACCGAGGCCAAGGCCCCTACTTCCGTCGTCCTCACCGACGTCGCGGCGCAGAAGGTCAAGGCCCTGATCGAGCAGGAGAACCGCAACGACCTGCGGCTCCGGGTGGCGGTGCAGCCAGGCGGCTGCTCCGGCCTGCGGTACCAGCTCTTCTTCGACGAGCGCTCGCTCGACGGTGACGTCGTCACCGACTTCGACGGCGTCGAGGTCGTCGTCGACCGGATGAGCGCCCCCTACCTGTCCGGCGCCACCATCGACTTCGCCGACCGGATCGACGCCCAGGGCTTCACCATCGACAACCCGAACGCGGGCAGCTCCTGCGCCTGCGGCGACTCGTTCAGCTGAGTCGACGCCCCTTCGGCCGATGCGGCGGGGCCACCCCCGATCCGGGGGTGGCCCCGTTGTTTTTTTGCCGGACCGCTGCGCCGTCCGTAGCCGTCCACGCGCGCTGTCGCGGCGGACCGACCAGGGTGGATCCGTCCCGGGCTGACGCCGGGTGTCCGGCCGTCGACGCGGGGCCGAACGGAACGTGACCGATCCTCGTCCGACCCGCGACCACGACACCGGCCGGCCCGGTAGGCTGACCCGCGCCGTGCTCCCGACCGCGAGGGTTGACATGAAGATCGCCGTGACCGGCTCGATCGCGACCGACCATCTGATGAGCTTCCCCGGCCGGTTCGCCGACCAGCTCATCGCCGACCAGCTCGACAAGGTCTCGCTGTCCTTCCTCGTGGACGACCTGGTGCTGCGCCGGGGCGGGGTGGCCGCCAACATCGCCTTCGGCATGGGGCAGCTCGGCCTGCGCCCGATCCTGCTCGGTGCGGTCGGCGCCGACTTCGCCGACTACCGCTCCTGGCTGGAGCGGCACGGCGTCGACTGTGACTCGGTGCACGTCAGCGAGGTGGCGCACACCGCCCGGTTCGTCTGCACCACCGACACCGAGATGTGCCAGATCGCCTCCTTCTACGCGGGCGCGATGAGCGAGGCACGCAACATCGAGCTGGCCCCGGTCGCGAAGCGGCTCGGCGGGCTCGACCTCGTGCTGGTCGGCGCCAACGACCCCGCGGCGATGCTGCGGCACTCCGCCGAGTGCCGCGAGCGCGGGTACGCCTTCGTCGCCGACCCGTCCCAGCAGCTCGCCCGGATGGACGGCGAGGACGTGGTGGGCCTGATCGACGGCGCCGAGTACCTGATGACCAACGAGTACGAGAAGTCGCTGCTGCAGAGCAAGGCCGGGCTCACCGACGCGCAGTTGCTGGACCGGGTGAAGATCCGGGTGACCACGCTGGGCAGCAACGGCGTGGAGATCGTCGGCCGGGACTTCGGCACCATCCACGTGCCGATCGCCCGGGAGACCCGGGCGGTCGACCCCACCGGCGTCGGGGACGGCTTCCGGGGCGGGTTCTTCGCCGCGCTCTCCTGGGGCCTGGAGCTGGAGCGGGCCGCCCAGGTCGGCTCCCTGCTGGCGACCCTGGTGCTGGAGACCGTCGGCACCCAGGAGTACGAGGTGCGCCGCGACCTGTTCGTCAAGCGGCTCGCCGAGTCGTACGGCGACGTCGCCGCAGAGGACGTCCGGCCGCATCTGCTGCCGTAGGCCCGGCCCGCCGGCGCGCTGAACCGACCAGCACGCGATGATCGCCTGCGGCTGAGTGGCACGACACGCCGACACAGTTGCCGCTCAGCCGCAGACGATCAAGGGACATCGGCAGCGGCTGCCCTCGGCCCTAGCGCCGCGCCGCCTGCGGCGGGGCGACGGTGCCGGAGGTGGTCGCGGCGATGAACGCGGACCACTGGCGGGCCGGGAAGACGAGCGTCGGGCCGGACCGGTCCTTGCTGTCGCGCACCGCCATGACGTCGGGCAGGACGGCGCACTCCACGCAGTCGCCGTTGTTGGCGCTCCGGCTGCTGGTGAACCAGCGGGCGGCGGCGAGGTCGGGGGTGGGGTTAAGCATGGTGGCCTCCGAGGGTTAGGCCGCGCCGGCCAGCTCCCGGATCAACGCGCGCGACTCGGCGGGGGAGAGGGCGACCTGGCGCAGGTTGTCGGCCACCATGCTATAGGTGCGGACGCCGTCCGGGTCCTGCACGTACATCGCCCCGTCCAGCACCTCGGTGTAGGCGATCGGCCGAACGTGGGCGAAGTCCAGCAGCACGAACTTGCCCAGCGGCGTCGCGGAGTGCGGCCCGTCCTCGGGGCGGAGCACCTGCACGGTGACGCTCGGCAGCTCGGACATGGCGACCAGGTGCGCGAGCTGGGCTCGCCGGGTCTCGTCGCCGTTGACCCGCAGCCGCAGCGCCGCCTCGCCGATCACGGCGTGCAGGGTGAGCGGCTCGTCGTCGGTGAGCCTTTTGGCCCGGGTCTGCCGGAAGGACACGAAACGCTCGGCGTGGTCGGGGCGGACGAAGCCGGTGCCGAGGGTCAGCGCCTGGGCGTAGTCCTCGGTCTGGAGCAGGCCGGGGATGACCATGGACTCGAACACGAACGCGGACTCGGCCAGCCCTTCCAGGCCGACGTACGTCTTGAACCAGTCCGGCATCACGGCGGCCCAGGGCGCCCACCACGTCTTGGCGTCGGAGCGGGTGGCGAGCGTGGTGAGCCGGTCGATCGCCGGCTGGTCGGCCCCGCAGGCCCGCAGGATGTTCGCGATGTCCTCGGGGAACTGCTGGTAGCGGCCGGTCTCCATGTGGCCGAGCTTCGGCTTGCCGATGCCGGTGCGGGCCGCGAGTTCGGTCAGCGTCATCGGCGACTCGCGGCGATATCGGCCCAGCTCCGCCCCGATCAGCCAGCGCAGCGCGGAAGGGTCTGTTCGCGGTGCCATCAGTTCGCCTCCACGTTCGTGTACCGATGAAGACATCATGCCGCCACCACTTCCAATAAGCAATGCGACGGGCTATACGTATAGCAATCAACCTTCTGGAGGTGGCCATGCTTGACCCGACGACCGAGCCACTCGGCACGCCCGAGGAGTTTCAGCTGATGCTTGTCGAGCTGGTGAACGAGTTCGCGCCCCGGCGGTTCGCGATCTGCGAGGAGCACGGCGACCGGGTCGACGGCCGAGTCTTCGCCTGGGGCATGTCGTTCGAGGACGGCGTCCTGCTCCACAGCGACGATCGGACGTCGACCGGGCACTTCGCGGACGCCGAGGGCGCACTCCGGCTCTTCAGCCGCACTGGTCGTCAACTCCGGTTGATCTGGATCGACGCCCTGCCATCGAGCACGAGCCCATGAGGCGCGGGTCGTGGGCGGCTCAGTGGGTGCGGCGGACCTCGTAGCCGGGGCCCTCGGAGTGCGCGGCGACGAACTCCTGGCCGCGCATCCGGCACCAGGCCGGGATGTCGACGGCCGCCGCCGGGTCGTCGGCGAGGACCCGCAGCACCGCACCGACCGGCAGCTCCGGCAGCCGGCGGGCCAGCCCGATCACCGGCAGCGGGCAGCGCTGACCCCGACAGTCCAGCACCTCGGCGGGGGCGGTCGGTGCCGCCGGCCTGGTCACCTCGTCCGGCCCGGTCACAGCCCCACCACCCCCGCCTCAGCGCGCAGCTCCGTGACGATCCCCGGCAGCTCGGCGAGGAACCGCTCCACCTGCGCCGGGGTCGTCTCCCGGTGCAGCGACACCCGTACGTTGCCGTGCGACAGCACCCCCATCGCCTCCAGCACGTGCGACGGGCGCAGCGTCGACGACGTGCAGGACGAGCCCGAGGAGACCGCGAACCCCCGGCGGTCCAGCGCGTGCAGCAGCGCCTCGCCGTCGACGTACAGGCAGGAGAAGGTGACCAGGTGGGGGAGCCGGTCGACCGGGTCGCCGACCACCTCCACGTCCGGCACCTCGGCCGCCACCCGGGCCCGGATCAGGTCCACCAGCGGGGCCAGCCGGGCAGCCTCGGCCGCCGCGTCGGCCGCCGCCGCGCGCAGGCTCGCCGCCGCCGCCACCACCGCGGGCAGGTTCACCACCCCGGGGGTACGCCCCGACTCCCGCTCGTCGGCCGGCCACGGCGACTCCCACCGGGTGCCCTTGCGCACCACCAGCAGCCCGACGCCGGGCGGGCCGCCCCACTTGTGCGCGCTGGCGGTCAGCACCGACCAGCCGCCCGGCACCGGGGCCCGCCCGACGAGCTGGGCCGCGTCGACGTACAGCGGCACCCCGGCGGCGGCGCACGCGGCGGCGGCCTCGGCCACCGGCTGCACGGTGCCCACCTCGTGGCTGGCCCCGATCAGCGCGGCGAGGGCCACGCCCGGCGCGGCGACCGCCGTCGACCAGGCAGCCACCTCGACCCGGCCGAGCCGGTCCACCGGCACGCAGGTCGCCGTGCCGCCGGCGGCGACGTGCCGCTCGGCGGCGTGCAGCACGGCCGAGTGCTCGATCGCGGAGTGCACCAGAGCGCCGCCCACCCGGCGCCGCCCGGCCAGGCCGCCGAGCACGGCCGAGTGCGCGGCGGTCGTACCGCTGGGGGTGAAGGACAGCTCGTCGGCGCGGACGCCGAGGGTGGCCGCGGCGGCCTCGCGGGCCGCGTCGAGCAGTTGCCGGGCCCGGCGGGCCTGCGTGTAGAGCCTGGCCGGATCGGCCCAGCCGTCGTCGAGGGCGGCCAGCAGGGCCTGCCGGGCGACCGGGTGTGGCGGCGCGGCGGTGGCCGCGTCCAGGTAGACCGAGGGTGCGCTCACGGCTCCGACGCTATCGCGCCGGTATGCCCAAGATCCCCCCGATGGGGGCGGACGGCCACCCCAACACGGTCAGGCCCGTCATGGTCGAGTAATCTGCGACCGTCGGTGACGCCTTTGCCGCTGGTACGGGGACAACAACCACCGCGGCGCGCTAGGGAGGCAGGACCAGGTGGTCGCAAGGAGTTCGGAGGTACGGCCGTCGGCCGTACGGCACAGCGCTTCTCCGGGAGCCGGTGGACGCCGGCGGCGTGGTGCTGGTCGGCTCGCCGGGCTCGGCCTCGGCGGCGCGGCGTTGCTGGTCCTGCTCACGGGCTGTGACGTCGGCAAGACCTTCGCCGGCTTCGGCTGGCCGCAGGGCGGCATCTCGCCCGAGTCGCACCGGATGTACAACCTGTGGATCGCGTCCTGCATCGCGGCGCTCGCGGTCGGCGTGTTCGTCTGGGGCCTGATCTTCTGGTGCGTGGTGCGCTACCGGAAGCGGGGCAACGACCTGCCGGTGCAGACGCGCTACAACCTGCCGATGGAGTTCCTCTACACGATCGCCCCGATCCTGATCGTGTCGGTGCTCTTCTACTACACGGCGGTCGTGCAGACCGACGTGACGAAGACGACGAAGAACCCCGACATCACGGTCGAGGTCATCGCCTTCAAGTGGAACTGGCAGTTCAACTACCGCGACGGCCAGGGCAAGGACGCCAACACGGTGGCCTCGGTGCTCGGCACCAGCGAGGTCATCCCGATCCTGGTCCTGCCGACCGACCGGTCCATCCGGTTCGAGGAGCACAGCAAGGACGTCGTCCACTCGTTCTGGGTGCCGGAGCTGCTGTTCAAGCGGGACGTCATGCCGGGCAACGTCCGCAACGTCTTCGAGGTCTCCAGCCTCGACGCCGAGGGCGCGTACGTCGGTCGCTGCGCCGAGCTGTGCGGCAGCTACCACGCGTTCATGAACTTCGAGCTGCGGGTCGTCTCCCCACAGCAGTACGACCAGTTCCTGGCCGCCAAGCGGGACGGCAGGTCGACGCAGGAGGCGCTCACCGCGATCGGCGAGGACCCGTACGCCTCCACCACCGTGCCGTTCAAGACCCGGCGCGACACGGCCAACTTCAACCCGGACGACGTCACCGCCGGCGCGGGAAGCTGAGGGAGCGGGCATGAAGACCGAGTGGCGTATCTTCCTGGTCATCGCCGGGTTCCTCTTCGGCACGACGGTTCTCTACGGCGCCTGGACGTACGGCGACTCCGGCGGCCGGGTCGAGTGGGTCGGCACCGTGGCGCTGCTGCTGTCGTTCCTGCTCTGCACGATGTGCGGCGGCTTCTTCTGGTTCGTCTCCCGCCGCATCGACCTGCGTCCGGAGGACCGGCCGGACGGCGAGATCGCCGACGGCGCGGGCGAGATCGGCTTCTTCAGCCCGGGCAGCTACTGGCCCATCGGGCTGGCGTTGGCCGCCGCGATCGCCGGCCTCGGCCTGGCGTTCTGGCAGTTCTGGCTGATCGGCCTGGGCCTGCTGGCGGTCGTCTTCGCCGCCTGCGGCCTGCTCTTCGAGTACTACACCGGCACCCGGCGCACCGCCGAGCACTGACCGGCGCCCCGGCAACACGTCAGGAAGCCCGCACCCCGTTCCAGGGGCGCGGGCTTCCTGCCTGTCCGGCCCCGCCTCTGGTCGGGCGCGCTTCTGTCCGGCCCGCCTCTGGTCGGTCCCGTCGTGTTGATCGACTCGGTGTGCGGCATGTCGCGCCTTCGTAGACGCAGCAAGGAGCGTTGTGCGGCAACTGGAGTGGATCTTCGCCGGAACCCCGCCGGGCTGGTTAGGGCTGGTCAGGGCAGGTCGCGGGCGGGGCGCGGGTCGGTCAGGCGTCTGCTGGCCGGGGTGAGGTGCTGGTCAGGCGGCGTGGCGTCGGGACGCGCGGTGGCGGCGGCCGGTGAGCCGGGTGGCCGGGAAGGTGAACGTGGCGATCAGCACGGCTGCGCCACAGCCGGTGCAGGCCAGCTCCGGGCAGTCGGCGCCGTGGCCGTCGGCGCAGGGCGGCGCCTCGAACGGCTGCACGCCCCCGCAGGTATCGCAGTAGAGCTCGCGGTCCGACACGGGCGTCTCCTCTGGTTGCTGGACGCCGTCGTGGTCGCGCGGTGCCCGCCGGGGCGGCGGGACCGGGGACCCACGGGGACGTCGGCCGGCGTGGTGGCCGGTGGCCCGTCCGGCGGGCGGTGGCCGGACCGGGCATCGGAAAATCACTCGGATGTAGTTTCCCACGGAGGTGCGACACGTTCGCCGAGGGCCGTGGGTGCACCGACGGCTGCCGCCTACGTACCGAGGGCTACCGGCCGACCTGCCGGTCCGGTCCGCCGACCTACCACCGCTCCGGTCCGCCAGCCCGGCTGCCGCTCCGGCCTACCGCTGCCCCGGCCGCTGCTCCGGGGCTACCACCGCTCCGGGCCTAGCGCCGACCCGGCTGCCGCTCCGGGGCTACCACCGACCCGGCTACCGCCGCGGTCCGCCGGTCGATCCCACACCGACGGCTGCGGTCCGTTGTCGGGTGTGGGAGGGCTGGTCGGTGCGCGCCGACCAGCCGGGCGGGCGGTCAGGCGGAGCGGGTGACCTCGATCCAGCGGTCCAGCGTGGCGGCGGCGGCGCCGGAGTCGATCGACTCGGCGGCCCGGGTCATCCCGGCGCGCAGCGCCTCGACCAGGTCGCCGTCGAGCGGGCCCTGGGTGGCCAGCGCGGCGGCGGCGTTGACGAGCACCGCGTCCCGCACCGGGCCGGTCTCACCGGCCAGCAACCGCCGGGCCACGTCGGCGTTGTACGCCGCGTCCCCGCCCCGCAGGTCGGCCAGGGTGGCCCGGGGAACCCCGAGATCCACCGCGTCCAGCAGCGCCTCCCTGACGGTGCCTGCCTGCGCCACCCAGACCCGGGTGGGTGCGGCGGTGGTGAACTCGTCGAGGCCGTCCTCGCCGCGCAGCACCAGCACCGAGTCGCCCCGGGCGGCGAAGACGGCCGCCATCACCGGCGCCATCCGCAGGTCGAAGCAGCCGACCGCGCCGGCCCGGGGCCGGGCCGGGTTGGTCAGCGGGCCGAGGAAGTTGAAGAAGGTCGGTACACCAAGCTCACGCCGGGTCGGGCCGGTGTGCCGCATGCCCGGGTGGAACCGGCCGGCGAAGCAGAAGCCGATGCCGGCCTCGGTCACGCACCGGGCCACCCCCTCCGGGGCCAGGTCGAGCGGGACGCCGAGGTACTCCAGCAGGTCGGCCGTACCGCACAGGGACGAGGCGGCCCGGTTGCCGTGCTTGACCACCCGGACCCCGGCACCGGCCACCACGAGGGCGGCCATGGTCGAGATGTTGACGGTGTGGGCGAGGTCACCACCGGTGCCGACCACGTCGAGCGCGGACGCCCGTAGTTCCTCCGGCAGTTCCACCGGCAGCGCCTCGCCGAGCATCGTCTCGACCAGCCCGGCCAGCTCGGCCGGGGTCTCGCCCTTGGCCCGCAGCGCGACGGCGAAACCGGCGATCTGCGCCGGAGCCGCCGAGCCGGCCATGATCTCGCCCATCGCCCAGGCGGTGTCAGCGGTGGCGAGTTCCTCACCGCGCAGCAGCGCGGAGATCAGGTGCGGCCAGGTCCGTTCGCCCATGGCGGGCCTCCCGAGCGGGCGTGGGGATGCGGGGGACGGGGTGCGACCGGCGCGGGCCGGCACGTCGGGCCGGGCACCGCCGGTGGCGCCCCGCCGGGGCGTGGCTCGGGCCGGCGTGGCTCGGGCCGGAGTGGCTCAGGCCGGAGTGTGGCTGCGCAGCAGGTCGGCCACGGTGGCGCCGGTGGTCACCGGGTCGAGCGGGTGCACCAGGGTGGCGTCGACCTCGGCGTACGCGGCCAGCCAGCGGTCGGCGGCGCGGGCGATCACCAGGCAGGTCGGGGGGGCGTCGTTCCGGTCGTCCTTGACCTGCCGGGCGATGCCGAGGCCGCCGCCGGGGCTCGCCTCGCCGTCGAGCAGCATCAGGTCGATCTCGTACTCGTCGACCAGCCGGATGCACCCGGCATAGTCGGACGCGTCGACGAACTCGATCTGCAGCCCGGGGGCGGGCCGGGTGCCGACGGCCAGCCGCATCCGGTCGCGGACCTGCGGGTCGTCGCTGTAGAGCAGGACGGTGCAAAGACGATCGCTCATCGCTGGCTGACTCCCACCTCGTAGCTGCCCGCTGATCGTACCCGCCGCCGCAGGCCGGTCGACCCCGCGCCCACGCGGCGCGGCCGGCGTACCGGAAAGGGCTGGTCAGGCTGCTGTTTCCGCCGCCTCCGCGGCGCGCTGGCGGGCCTCCTGGCGGTCCAGCTCGCGGTCGAGCCGGCGGGCCTCCCGCTCGGACTGGCGCACCCACTGCACCACCAGGACCGCGAGCATCGTCACACTGACGAACTCGCCGCCGGCCCACAGGATCCCGCCGGCGACCACCTGGTCGTCCCAGGGGTTGGACCAGGTCAGGTTGAGCGACGGGTACCAGTCGCCGCCGAAGAGCGTGGTGCTCTGCATGATGGTGAGCCCGAGCACGGTGTGGAACGGCACCGACAGCACCATGAGCAGCGCCCGGGCCGGGTACGGCCACCGGCCGGGCAGCGGGTCCAGCCCGAGCAGCGGCCAGAAGAACACGCAGCCGGTCATGATGAAGTGCGCGTGCACCACCTCGTGCGCCCAGGCGTGTTCGAGGGTGTAGCGGTACAGGTCGGAGAAGTAGAGCGCGAACGGGTTCACCACGAAGATGGCGAACGCCACCAGGGGGAAGCTGTAGACCCGGGCGATCCGGCTGTGCACGATCGCCAGCAGCCGCTTGCGCGGGCGGACCGGCAGGGTGCGCAGGGCCAGGGTGATCGGCGCGCCGAGGGCCAGGAAGATCGGCGAGACCATCGACAGCACCATGTGCTGCACCATGTGCACCGACAGCAGCGCGGTGTCGTACGCGTGCAGGCCGCTGACCGTGACCACGGCGATCCCGCCGAGGCCCGGGCCGAGGAAGAACACCGTGCGGGCGACCGGCCAGCGGTCCCCGCGTAGCCGGAGCCGGTGCACAGCGTAGAGGTAGAGCCCGGCGGCGAGCACCAGCCCGAGGGCCAGCCAGCTGTCCAGCCGGGTCTCGGTGAACACCCGGGCCACGGTGAACGGCGGCGGCAGCGGGTCGCCGCCGGCGGCCATGGCCGGCGGTGCGGCGACCGCTGAGGTGGCGGCGAAGATCGAATCGACGTGCAGCACGCTTTTCAGGCTAGGCCAGGCGAACCGGACCGTCACGATCGGGCCACCCGTGCCACCGGTTTGGCCCCCCGCTGATCGCCGGCCGTGGTCAGGGGCAATAATGACCGCGTGACTGCGGCCCCAGCCATTGACAAGAGCCGGATCCACTCTCTGACGCGGCCCAACATGGTCAGCGTCGGGACGATCGTGTGGCTCTCCAGCGAACTCATGTTCTTCGCGGCGTTGTTCGCGATGTACTTCTCCATCCGCGCGGCGGCGCCGGAGCAGTGGGCGAAGCACACCGAGCTTCTCAACATCCCGTACGCGACCACCTTCACGGTGATCCTGGTGTTGTCCTCGGTGACCTGCCAGCTCGGTGTGTTCGCCGCGGAGAAGGGTGACGTCCACGCCCTACGGCGTTGGTTCACGATCACCTTCGTGATGGGTCTGATCTTCGTGCTCGGTCAGGTGAACGAGTACCGGACCCTGGTCCACGAGGGCGTGAAGATCAACGCGGACGGGTACGGGTCGATGTTCTACCTGACCACCGGTTTCCACGGCCTGCACGTGACCGGCGGTCTGGTCGCCTTCATCATCTTCATGGTCCGCACGACCATGGGCCGGTTCACCCCGGCCCAGGCCACGTCCGCGATCGTCGTGTCGTACTACTGGCACTTCGTCGACGTCGTGTGGATCGGCCTCTACGCCATGATCTACTGGCTTCAGTGATCTTGGCGCGTCACGAACCGCGCCGCTGCCCCGTCCCCTGAGACAAGGTCCCACCGGTTAAGGACACAGGTCATGACTTCTGACAACGACCGCCGACGCGGTCTGCTCGCGCGGCTGCGCGGCGAGCGGTCCGCAGCGCGCAGCAGGGGCCGCCGCCGGCTGGGCGCCGCGGTCCGGCTGATCGCCGCGCTGACGCTGGCCGGCGGCGCCTACACCGTCTTCGCCCCCGGCGTGCAGGCGCAGGAAAACCCGCCGCTCACCGGCGCCGCCGCCGAGGGCAAGGCGCTGTTCGACGTGAGCTGCGTGTCCTGCCACGGTCGCAACGCGCAGGGCGTCGAGGGTCGTGGCCCGAGCCTGATCGGCGTCGGCGCGGCCTCGGTCGAGTTCCAGGTCAGCTCCGGCCGCATGCCGATGGCCCGCCAGGAGGCGCAGGCCATGCGCAAGCCGCCGGCGTTCACCGACGAGGAGGCCCGCCAGCTCGGCCAGTTCGTCCAGGAGCTCGGTGGTGGCCCGCAGATCCCCGAGGGCGACCTGCGCGAGGGCGCCAACCTGGCGACCGGCGGTGAGCTGTTCCGGATCAACTGCTCGCAGTGCCACGCCTTCGGCGGTGGCGGCGGCGCGCTGTCCTCCGGCAAGTTCGCGCCGAGCCTGCGCCCCGCCAGCGACCGGCAGATCTACGCCGCGATGCTGAGTGGCCCGCAGAACATGCCGGTCTTCGGGGACAACCAGATCACCCCGGAGCAGAAGGCGGACATCATCGCCTACATCCAGGGCACCCTGAAGGCCGACCAGGACCAGGGTGGCTTCAACCTCGGTCGGTACGGGCCGTCCACCGAGGGCCTGGCGATCTTCCTGGTCGGCATCGTCGCGCTCGTCTTCGCCAGCCTGTGGATTGCGGGCAAGTCGTGACCGAGCGGATCATTCGATTCAGCGCTGTGGTGCCGCAGCCCGGCACCGCCCGTAGCGAGGTGACGGCATGAGCACCCAGACCGAGCACCAGGCCCCGCAGGGCCCGGAGCCGCTCGACGTTCACGACCCGCGGCTGAGCCGGTTCGACATCGTCCGGGAGGGCGCGCGTCGGGACGACATCGAGATCGTCCACTACGAGGAGCAGGTCGTCCCCGGTAGCCGGGCCGAGCGGCGGCTGACCCGCACGGTCGCCTCGTTCTTCCTGCTGACCGGCCTGGCCGCGACCGCCTTCCTGGCCGTCTACATCTGGTGGCCCTGGGAGTACGCGCCGGGCTCGGGCGGGGACAAGTACTACACCCCGCTGCTCGGCCTCACCCTCGGCCTGGCGCTGCTGGGCGTCGGCTTCGGCATCCTGACCTGGGGCAAGAAGTTGCTGCCCAAGGAGGTGTCGATCCAGGACCGGCACGTGGAAGACCCCGACGCGCCGGAGAGCCGCAAGATCACCGGCGAGACGATGCTCTACCTCGCCGACGAACTGGGCGTGAAGCGCCGTCCGCTGCTGGGCATGTCGCTGCTGGCCGGCCTGGTGCCGGTCGGCGCGGTCGCCGCGGCGCCGCTGGTCGGTGGCCTGATCTCCAACCCGCACAAGAACAACCAGATGTTCACCACCGGCTTCGCCCCGGCCGCCGGCAAGAAGATCCGGCTGGTCCGCGAGGACGGCCGGCCGATCCGCCCGGCCGACATCAGCGCCGGCGGCCAGCTCACCGTCTTCCCGGGCATCGAGCACGGGGTGAGCAACCGGCACGCCGACTCCCCGACGCTGCTGATCCACCTGCGGGAGTTGGACGCCCAGAAGTCCCGCGAGGCCAACCAGCGGATCGGCCACGCGAACTTCATGTGGGGCAACTACGCGGCGTACTCCAAGATCTGCACGCACGCGGGCTGCCCGGCGAGCCTGTACGAGCAGCAGACCAACCGCCTGCTCTGCCCGTGCCACCAGTCCCAGTTCCTGATCACCGACAACGCGCGGCCGGTCTTCGGCCCGGCCAGCCGGCGGCTGCCACAGCTGCCGATCGAGGTGGACGAAGAGGGCTTCTTCGTGGCGCGGTCGGACTACACCGAGACCGTCGGGCCTGACTTCTGGGAGCGGCCGTGAAGCGTCGTAAGTTGGACATGGCGTCCGTGCCGGGCAAGGCCGCGGTGGGGGTGGACGAGCGGTTCCAGGTCTCCACCCCGCTGCGCAAGCTGCTGAACAAGGTCTTCCCGGACCACTGGTCGTTCCTGCTCGGCGAGATCGCGCTGTTCTCGTTCGTCGTGCTGCTGCTGACCGGTGTCTTCCTCACCTTCTTCTACGAGCCGGCGATGACCGAGGTCGTCTACAACGGCAGCTACGCCCCGCTGCGGGGCACGCCGATGTCCGCCGCGTACGCCTCCAGCCTGGACATCTCGTTCGACGTCCGCGGTGGCCTGATCATGCGGCAGATGCACCACTGGTCGGCGCTGCTGTTCATGGCCGCGATCGTCGTGCACATGCTGCGGGTCTTCTTCACCGGCGCGTTCCGCAAGCCGCGGGAGACCAACTGGATCATCGGCTCGCTGCTGTTCTGGGTCGGCTTCCTGGCCGGCTTCACCGGCTACTCGCTGCCGGACGACGGCCTGTCCGGCACCGGCCTGCGGATCGCCTCCGCGATCATGCTGTCGATCCCGGTGATCGGCTCCTGGGTCACCTCGTCGGTCTTCGGCGGGGAGTTCCCGGGCGACATCATCATCAGCCGGTTCTTCATCGCCCACGTCCTGCTCGTCCCGGGTCTGCTGGTGGCGCTGATCAGCGCCCACCTCGGCCTGGTCTTCAAGCAGAAGCACACCCAGTGGCCCGGCCCCGGCCGGACCAACGACAACGTGGTCGGCGAGCGGATGTTCCCGCGGTACGCGCTGAAGCAGGGCGGCTTCTTCATGGTCGTCTTCGGCGTGATCGCCCTGATGGGTGGTCTGTTCCAGATCAACCCGATCTGGTACTTCGGCCCGTACGAGGCGTGGGTGGTCTCGGCCGCCAGCCAGCCTGACTGGTACGTCATGTTCCTGGACGGTTCCACCCGTCTGATGCCGTACTGGGAGATCAACATCCCGATCGGCGACGGGTACGTCATCCCGCCGCTGTTCTGGCCCACGGTCGTGCTGCCGGGCATCCTGGTCGGCCTCTCCACGCTCTACCCGTTCGTGGAGGCCCGCCGGCTCAAGGACACCCGCAGCCACAACCTGCTCCAGCGCCCCCGGGACGCCCCGGCGCGGACCGCGATCGGCGCGATGGCGGTGTCGTTCTACGTCGTGCTCACCCTCTCGGGCAGCAACGACGTGATCGCGGACAAGTTCCAGATCAGCCTCAACGCGATGACCTGGGCGGGCCGGATCGGCCTGCTGGTCCTCCCGCCGCTTGCGTACTACGTGACGTACCGGATCTGCCTGGGTCTCCAGCAGCACGACCGGGAGGTGCTGGCCCACGGTGTGGAGACCGGCATCATCCGGCGGCTGCCGGACGGCCGGTTCGAGGAGGTCCACCAGCCGCTCACCGCGGCGGGCCACGACGGCCACGGCGAGCTGGACTACGTCGGCTGGGTGGTGCCCAAGAAGATGAACCGGCTCGGCGCCCTCGGCCCGGCCGTCCGGGGCTTCTTCTACCCGATCGAGAAGCCGGCCGAGGCGCCGGTCTCGCCGGGGCACCCGCCGGTCGAGCCCCGGCCGGAGCGGGAGGAGATCGGCAGCGGCGAGAGCCGCCGCTGACCCGCCCGAGACACCCGCGCGTGGCGCCCGTCGGATCCCTCCGGCGGGCGCCACGTCCGTTTCCCGCCCCCGGGCGACCGCCGCCCGCTGTCCGCCGCCCCGGGCCCCACGCCGGACCGGTCGCCGATCCGCAGGGTTAATCCGGGTCAGCCGGGTATCCGTGCGGTCCAACGACAAAAGGGGGGGAAACATGTTGGGTCTCAAACGCCTCGGACTGCTCGCCACCCTGGTGGTGGTCGGGCTGGCGCCCGCGACGGCGGCGCAGGCCGCGGCGCAGCCGTCGACGCAGGACACCCAGTACCTGCAGGCGCTGCACCAGGTGAACCTGACGGAGATCGAAACCGGGAACCTGGCGCAGCAGAAGGGCCAGAACCAGCAGGTCAAGGACCTGGGTGCCCAGTTCGTCACGGACCACACCCAGCTGGACCAGACGGTACAGAGCACCGCGCAGCAGCTCAACGTCCAGCTGCCGAACGCGCCGAACGCCGACCAGCAGCAGGTCGTCGACAGGCTGAAGAACCTCAGCGGCGCCGAGTTCGACAAGGCGTGGGTGACCGCCGAGCTGGCTGGCCACGTCCAGGCCATCCAGGCCACCCAGACCGAGATCTCGCAGGGCTCCGAGCAGTCGGTGGTCCAGCTGGCCCAGAACGCCCTGCCGGTGCTCCAGGCGCACTACGACGCGCTGGTGGCCCTGGCCCAGACCCTGGGCGTCCCGGTCCCGCAGACCAGCGCCAGCGGCACGCCCAGCCCGGGTGGCAGCGCCACGACGCCGACTCCGGGCGGCACCGAGTCGCCGACTCCGGGCGGCACCGAGTCCCCGACTCCGGGCGGCACCGAGTCCCCGGCCCCGGGCGGCACCGAGTCGCCGGCTCCGAGCGCGAGCTGACGTCGTAGCACCGCCGGTAGCCAGCCCACCGACAGATGGGCTGGCTACCGCCGTGCGTGGGGCGGATCAGTCCGCGCTGGCCAGGCCGATCGCGAACGCCTCCTCCAGGTCGTGCCGGGAGTACGCCCGGAAGGCGATGTGCGACTCCGTGTCCAGCACGCCCGGCACCTTGGAGATGCTGCCGGCGATCACCTGGGCGATCTCGTCGAACTCCCGGACCCGCACGATGGCGATCAGGTCGCGATGCCCGGCCACGGAGTAGACCTCGCTGACCCCGGGCAGGTTGGCCAGGTTCTCGGCCACCTCGGGGATCGAGTCGGTGGCGCAGTCGATCAGTACGATCGCGGTGATCACGGGTCCGCCCTTCGTCGTGCGTCCACTCCCGCCGGTCGGCGTCGATCACCATGCTAGAGGCCACCCGATCCGCCCGGACCGGGGACGGCGGGTCGTCACGGGGTGAGCCGCCGGGCCGTGCTCAGCGGGGCGCGGCCGGTACGGTCAGGCCCCCCGCCGCGCGGACCACCCCGGTCAGGCGCTCCCCGGCGGCCACCTCGGCGCCCGGCCAGATCACCGAGCGGGTCACCTCGCCCCGCACCGTCGCCCCCGCGCCCACCACCGCCTCCCGGCATCGCCCGGTCACCGTGGCGCTCGGGTCGACCAGGTTGCCGCCGCCCGCGGCGTGCAGGTTCGCCGCCAGGTAGTCCGCCGGGGTGCCGGTGTCGTAGAAGGTGCCCCGGTACGGCACCACGGTCAGCGCCCCGGCCGCCTCGGCCGGCCGCCACACCGCCCGGACCAGGTCGCCCGGCGCGACGGGCAGGCCCCGCACCAGCCGCCAGGGCAGCAGCGAGAAGCCGACGAACCGGTGGCCGTCGAAGGTGCCGGGGGCGGCCGGGTCGTCGGCGGGCTGGCCGAGCAGGCGCACGGTCTCGCCGTCCCAGCCGGCCAGCAGGGCGGCGACGTCCGGGCCCGGCGCGGCGGCGGGATCCGCCAGGTACGCGTCGGCGTTGCCGACCAGCACGCCCCGGCCGGCGATCCAGTTCCGCAGGTTCGCCACGCCGCCGGCCGTGCCGAGCGGGTCGCCGGGCTCGACCGACAGGTGGGCCCGGCCGGCGACGTGCGCGACGACCTGGTCGCCGAGGTAGCAGGCGTTCACCGCGACCCGGGCCGGACCGGTGAGGCCGAGCCCGGCCAGCCGGGCCAGCGCCCGGTCCAGCAGCGGGGTGTTGCCGACCGGGCAGAGCGCCTTGGGCAGCCGCTCGGTCAGCGGGCGCAGCCGGGTCCCCTCGCCTGCGGCGAGCACCACCGCGCAGACCTCCGGCCCGCCTCCGGCGGGGCCCGGCGTGGTCGCGGCGGTGGGGTCGCCGGACCGGCCGGTCGGGGCTCCGACGGGGCCGGCGCCGTCCGCCGGGCGGGCGGCACCGGACGCCGGGACGGTCACGCCGTCGGGCGGGGCGGCGACACCTCGCCGGCCCGTGGCCCGATGCCGTAGTGGCCGAGCAGGTTCGCCGTCGCCCGGCTCAGCCGGGGCAGGTCGTCCAGCGGGTGCCAGGCCGCCTCGAAGACCTCCGCGCCGTCGACCTTCAGCTCCGTGGTCGACGCCGGAACCTCCGTCTCGAAGACCACGTCCACCCAGCCCTTGGCGTGCACCAGCGCGTTCGGCACCGCCGGTCGGAGCCGGTCCGGGGCGAGCCGGACCCCGGACTCCTCGAACAGCTCGCGTGCCGCGCCGACGATCGGGTCCTCGCCGCGTTGCAGCAGCCCGGCCGGGAGCGTCCAACTGTGTCCCGGCGGCTGGCGCAGCAGCAGCAGGCGGCCGGGGCCGTCGGCCTCGGTGTCGCGGACCAGGGTGACCGCCCCGACGATGTACTTCGGTGTGGCGAGCCGGACCAGCCGGCGCCGCACCGACACGGGCAGCCGGTAGAAGAGCTGGTAGGCGAAGGCCCGTCCGGTGGCGCGGGAGCGGGGGATCATGGGTCCAGGCTAGTGGCCGGCGTGGGCCGCGCCGGCCACCGGGGGGAGATCGGTCACTGTCGGTGGTCCACCAGGTCGATGAGCTGGCGTACCACCGCGTCGGGCTCGATGGCCCGGTCGAAGACCGCCACCAGCAGGGTCTCCAGGTCGGGATAGCCCAGTTCCTCCGACAGCCGCAGCAGCGGCAGGTCGTTGGCCAGCCCCCGGTCGTGCTTGCGCAGCGCCAGCCCGATGGTGGCCCGGCCGAGGCGGACCTTGTCCGCGATCGAGATGCCCGGCTCGGTGTGCTCGGCGAACCAGCGGTTGATCTGCATCTGGGCGTGCGGGGACTTGACGAAGCCGAGCCACTCCTTGCGGGGGCCGCGAGGGGCGACGTCCGCCTCGAAGCCGGTCTCGGCGTCGGACTCGGTGAAGATCTCCACCACGTCGCCCTCGTCCAGCTCGGAGGAGAGTGGGGCCAGCCGGCCGTTGATCCGGGCCGCCAGGCAGCGGTCGCCCCGGTCGGGGCCCAGCTCGTACGCCACGTCCACCGGGGTCGCCCCGGCGGGGAGGACCACCTGCCGGCCCTCGGCGACCACCTGGACCTGCGCCTCGGCGAGGTCGCAGCGCAGCGACTGGAGGAACTGCGCCGGGTCCGCGGCCTCCTGCTCCCAGTCGAGCACCCGGCGCAGCCAGTCGAGCTGCTGGGCGCGGGTGGCGGCGGCCCCGGCGGTGCGGGGGAACCGGAAGTCGGCGGCGATGCCGTACTCGGCGGAGCGGTGCATCTCCTCGGTGCGGATCAACACCTCGACCGTGCGGTTCTTCGGGCCGCACACGGTGGTGTGCAGCGAGCGGTAGAGGTTGTTCTTGGGGGAGGCGATGAAGTCCTTGAACCGGCCGGGGACGGGCCGCCAGAGGCCGTGCACCGCGCCGAGGGCCGCGTAGCAGTCGGTCGCCGGACCGTCCACCACGATCACGATCCGGGGCAGGTCGTACGGGGTGCCGTGGCCGCCGCCGACGGTGTCCTTCCAGATCGAGTAGAGGTGCCGGGGGCGGGGGGCCACCATGGCGTCGACCCGGCTTCGGCGCAGCGCCACCTTCGCCTTGGCGACCACGTCGCCGAGGTACGCGTCCCAGCCGGGCCGGTCGTGCACGAACCGGGCGATCCGGGCGTGCTCGTCGGGCTCCAGGTGCAGCAGCACCACGTCGTCCAGCTCGCGTTTGAGGGTCTGGATGCCGAGCCGGTCGCAGAGCGGGACCAGCACCTCCAGGGTCTTGCGGGCGATGCGCTCCCGCGACGCGGCCGAGCGGACCCCGAGGGTGCGCATGTTGTGCAGCCGGTCGGCCAGCTTGATGATCAGCACCCGGACGTCCTTGCCGGCCGCGATGATCATCTTGCGGGTGGTCTCCGCCTCGGCGGCCTTGCCGTAGAACGCCTTGTCGAACTTGGTCACCCCGTCGACCAGGTGGGCCACCTCGCCGCCGAAGTCCTCCGCGAGGGCCTGGAGGGTGTAGCGGGTGTCCTCCACCGTGTCGTGCAGCAGCGCGGCGACCAGGGTGATGGCGTCCATGCCCAGCTCCGCGCAGATCTGGGCGACCGCCAGCGGATGGGTGATGTACGGCTCGCCGCTCTTGCGGAACTGGCCGCGGTGCATGTTCTCCGCGATCGTGTACGCCCGGCGCAGCACCGACGGGTCGGTGCCGGTGTGGATCGCCCGGTGGGTGCGGACGAGCTGGGTGACCGGGTCCGTCTCGGCGCTCGGCCAGCTCAGTAAGGACCGCAGCCGACGGGCCAGGGGTAGTTCACCCGGCTGGGTCGGGAGCGCGCCCCCCAGGGCGGCGCCGTGTCCGGCGTCGACGTCCACGAGGGACACCTCCTCACCCCGGCTCCACGGCCGCCGGGCACCGGCAACCGGGAGCAGGCCCACGAAACGGGCACTACTGCACTTCCTTAACAGCCTAAGCGAGTCCGGGTCGTCCGATCGGTCACTTGGTCATGAGCGTTCGGTCGAGAGTTGGTGGGACGAGGCGCCCTCGGCCTTGCTGAGCAGGTCACGGAATCGGCCCGCACCGGCCACCGGGGACGACCAGCCGGACGACATCTCCACCAACCGGGTCTCGGGTCGCTCCAACCAGGACAGGATCCGCTCCGACTCCTCGGCGGAGGCCCGAGGCACCGGGCCGTGCCCGGGCGGGACCGTCTCGGCCGTCGCCCGGATCGCGTGCAGCGTCGGTCGCGGGTGGACGCCGGGCGGCGAGACCCCGGCGCCGGCGAGCCGGCCGTGCCGGACCAGGGCCAGCTCCCAGCCGCCCCGGGCGGCCGGGCGGGCGGCGGCCAGCTCGGCGATGCCGGCCAGCGCGGCCAGCCGCTGCATCCGTACCGTCGCGCGCAGCACCGCGGCGAGCCGCGAGCGCACCACGGCCGCCTCCTCGTAGCGCTGGTCGGCCGCCAGCGCCTCGATCCGGGCCAGCAGGGCCTCGACCACGGACCCGGGGTCGCTGGCCGTGGCGGTGCGGAACGGCGCCACCGCGCGGTCGTCGTACTCCTGCGGGGTGATCCGGTGCTCGCAGGGCGCCGGGCAGCGACCCAGCTCGGCCAGCGCGCAGGCCGGGGTGACCGTGCGCAGCGACAGCCGGTGCGTGCACTGGCGCAGCGGCACGGCGTCGTGGAAGCCGGCGGCGGCCAGCTCGGCCGCCCGTCGGGAGCTGAACGGACCCAGGTACGCCTCGTCGTCGGGAGCCAGCGACCGGACCACCGACAACCGGGGGTACGGCCCGTCGGTGAGCTTGAGCCAGACCATCCGCTCGGGGTACTTCGACCGCCGGTTGTACGGCGGCGCGTGCGCGGCGATCAGCCGCAGCTCGCGCACCTCCGCCTCCAGCGAGTGGGCGCACTCGACGGCCTCCACCCGCTCGGCGGCGGCGAGCATCTCGGAGATCCGGGCCCGCTTCTCGGCGGCGGTGAAGTAGCTGCGGACCCGGGTGCCGATGTCGCCGGAGGTGCCGACGTAGAGCGGCCGGTCGTCGGCGGCCCGGAAGATGTAGACCCCGGGGACCTTCGGCAACCCGTCGGCGAGGTGCCGCTTGCGCCGCTGGGTGGGGGTGACCGCCCGGGCGAACTCGATCGCCTCGCCGACCGTGTCGACCCGGTGCCCGCCCAGCCGGGCGATCAGCCCGTGCAGCACGTCGACCGTGGCCTTGGCGTCGTCGAGGGCCCGGTGGGTGGGCTGGGTGGCGGTGCGGAAGTACCCCGCCAGGGTGCCCAGCTTGCGGTTGGGCACCTCGTCGCGGGTGAGCACCCGGCGGGCCAGCGCCGCGGTGTCCAGCACCCGGGGGTTCGGCCAGCGGTAGCCGTGCCGCGCGCAGGCCGCCTTGAGGAAGCCGACGTCGTACGGCGCGTTGTGGGCGACCAGCACCGCGTCGGTGACGAACTCCAGGAAGCTCGGCAGCACCTGCTCGATCGGCGGGGCGGGGATCAGCATGGCCTGGGTGATCCCCGTCAGCACGGTGATGAACGGCGGGATCGGCACCCCCGGGTTGACCAGGGTGGCCAGCACCCCCAGCTCCTCGCCGCCGCGTACCTTGACCGCACCGATCTCGGTGATCCCGCCGCCGTCCGGCGCGCCGCCGGTGGTCTCCAGGTCGACCACCACGAAGGTCGTCGCGTACAGCGGCAGGGCGGGGTCCACCCCGTCGCCGGCGGCCCGGTCCAGCCCGGCCAGCGCCTGCTGGACGTACTCCTGTCGTACCACCTGCGGCACGCTAGTCCGCCGGTGCGACACTTACGCATCAGCGGCCCCAAACGTCACCACTGGTCTAGGATGAGAGATCGGCTCACTCACCGGGCGGTGGGCCCGGTCGCGGTGGGAGACTTGCCACATGCCCCTCACCGAGCCGTACGACGACAACCTCCCGGGGGAGGTGTCGGCCGGCGCCGTGGGTCACACCGGTGAGGACTCCCCGGACATCGACCGCACGTCCGAGGTGGTGGCGGCCGAGCCGGAGCCGACGCTGCCGGAGTCGGTACGCCAGCGGATCGTCGCGCTCACCGCCGCCGTGCTGCCGGTCCTGCCCGGCGACGAGGTGCCGGTGCCACTGCGCCGGGTGGCCAAGTTCGCCCCCAACCGCCGGGCCCGGCTCGGTGCGCCGGTGATCGCCGCCCAGCTCACCGCCGACCCGCTGTTCCGGCAGCGGATCACCGCCCGGGTGCTCGCCGACGCCGGCGACCTCGGCGCCGCCGTGGTCGAGGGCACCGCCCCGGCCGCCGCCGACCCGGTCGAGGTGGCCGCCCTGGCGTACCTGGCCCGGCCCCGGGGCTGGCGCGAGCTGATCGAGGCCAGCGGCGCGGCGGTGCGGGCCGAGGCGGACCGGGCCGTCGTCGACGAGCTGGTCCGCGAGGCCGAGCAGCGGGCCACCCGGGCCGAGCACGACCGGGCGGTGGCCCGGGTGGAGGCCGACAAGCTCCGCGACGAGCTGGCCCGGGTCCGCGAGGAACTCGGCCAGCTTCGCGAGGAGAGCCGCCAGCTCGCCCGTACGCTGCGGGAGACCCAGGCCCGGGAGCGCAGGGCCGGCGAGCTGCTGGCCACCGAGCGGGGCCGGGCCGCCCGGGCGGGGGCCGACGCGGACGCCGAACTGCGCCGTGCCCGGGCCCGGCTGGCCGAGGCCGAGGCGGCGGCCGGCGTGGCCCGGGCCAGCGCCAAGGAGGCCCGCTCGGTCGACGACGCGAGGCTGTGGCTGCTGCTGGAGACCATCGGGCAGGCCGCCGTCGGGCTGCGCCGCGAGCTGGCGCTGGACCCGGTCGACCGGCTCCCCGCCGACTTCGTCGCCGACGCCTTCGCCGACCAGTCGGCGGCCACCCCGGCCGGTGCCGCCACCCGGGCCCGCGACACCGACGACCCGGCCCGCCTCGACCAGCTCCTCGCGCTGCCCAGGGCGCACCTGGTGGTCGACGGCTACAACGTGACCAAACGCGGCTTCGGCGAGATGTCGCTGGAGCAGCAGCGCAAGCGGCTGATCACCGGGCTGGGCGGGATCGCGGCCCAGACCGGGGACGAGGTCACCGTCGTCTTCGACGGCGCGGAGCGGATGCACGGCCTGCCGCCCACCCCGCGCGGCGTGCGGGTGCTCTTCTCCCGCAAGGGCGAGACCGCCGACGAGCTGATCCGGCGGCTGGTCCGGGCCGAGCCGGCCGGCCGGCCGGTGGTGGTGGTCTCCTCCGACCGGGAGGTCGCCGACGGGGTGCGCCGGCACGGCGCGTACCCGCTGGGCGCCGACTCGCTGCTGCGCCGGCTGGCCCGTTCCTGATCCGGGGCGCTTGAACGCATCTGGGCCGTAGCGAGCCGGTTGTCCGATTCTGTCGTACCCCTGCCGTAGCGTCGGGATGACCGACGGTGGCCGGGCGGCGACGACGGGCGAGCTGGCGACGACGTGGTCGACCAGGTCGGGTCCCGCCCGCCGCCGACGCATCGCTTCAGGAGGAACGATGCTGATCGACTGCGACAGGTGCGCGATCCGGGGCGCGGGCTGCGCCGGCTGCCTGGTGACCGCGTTGCTCGACGCCGACGCCCCCGCCGGCGAGCTGGGCGCCGCCGAGCAGCGGGCGATCGAGGTGTTCGCCCGGGCCGGCTTCGACGTCGAGGTGCTCCCGCCCGCCGCGCCCCGCCACCCGGCCCGCCCGGCCCGCCGCAGGGTGGCGTAACCGCCGACCGCGACTCGGGTGGCGCGACCGCCGGCCGTGGGCGCGGTCGCCCGCCCCGGCGGCCGTACCGCCGTCGGGCCATAGGATGGGCGCTCACGGCGGGAGGAGTGGCATGACGCGGGTACGACGCGACGGCGGCGCGCGCGACGCGATGCCGATCCGCCCACCAGCGGTGCCCGCCGCGGCCGGCCGCATGCCGGCCCGTGCCCCGCTGGCCCGGCTTGTGCCGGCCGGGGTGGCGGGATGACGCCGCGCGGCTGGGCGGTGCTCACCCTCGCCGGGCTGGCCGTGGCGCTGCTCGTCGCCAGCGCCCTGCTGGTGCCGTGGCACCGGCCGCCGGCCCCGCGCGTCGACCAGCTCGCCGCGCTGCGGGACCTGCCGGTCGACCAGGTCGCCCGCAGCCGGGAGTTCCGGGCCGCGCTGCGCCCCGCCGGCTGGGCCGGTCTCGCCCTCGGGCTGCTGGTGGCCGTGGCGCTCGGGCTCACCCCGCTGGGCAGCCGCCTCGTGGAGCTGGCAGGGCGCCCGTTCGGCGGCCACTGGATCGCCCAGGCGGTACTCGGCGGGCTGGCCGTGGTGCTCGTCGCCGACCTGCTCACCCTGCCCCTGGCCGCCTGGCGGCAGACGGTCCTCACCCGGTACGGGCTGAGCACCCAGGGCTGGGCCGGCTGGACGGCCGACCTGCTCAAGTCGTACGCGGTCAGCGCGGTGATCGGCGCGGTCGCGCTGCTCGGCTTCTACACCGTGACCCGGCTCGCCCCGCGCTGGTGGTGGGCGTTCGGCGCGGCCGGCGCGGCCGGGCTGGTGGTGCTGCTGTCGTTCGTGCTGCCGGTGCTGGTGGAGCCGGTGTTCAACCGGTTCACCCCGATGGAACAGGGCCCGCTACGCACCGAGCTGATGAGCCTGGCGGCCCGCGACGGCGTGCCGGTGCGCGACGTGCTGGTCGCCGACGCGTCCCGGCGTACCCGCGCGGTCAACGCGTACGTCTCCGGGCTCGGGCCGACCCGCCGGGTGGTCGTCTACGACACCCTGCTGCGCGAGGCCACCCCGGCCGAGGTGACCAGCGTCGTCGCGCACGAGTTGGGGCACGCCAAGGACCGGGACGTGTGGACCGGGACGCTGACCGGGGCGCTGGGCGCCGCGCTGGCCGTGGTCGTGCTCTACCTGCTCGGCTCGGCCGGCCCGCTGCTGCGCCTGGCCGGCGTCGACTCGATCGCCGAGCCGCGCGCGTTCCCGCTGCTGATCGCGCTGGTCACGGTGGCCGGGCTGGTGACCGCCCCGGTCCAGGCGCTGGTGTCCCGCCGGATCGAGGCCCGGGCCGACGCGCACGCCCTCGCCCTCACCGGGGACCCGGCGACCTTCGAGGCGATGCAGCGCCGCCTGGCCGGGGTGAACCTGGCCGACCCCGATCCGCCCCGCTGGGAGTACCTCTACTCGGCGTCGCACCCGTCCACGGTCGAGCGGATGGCCGCCGCCCGCGCCCACGCCAGGGAGGCCGGCCGATGAGCCGCACGCTGCTGATCACCAACGACTTCCCGCCCCGTCCGGGCGGTATCCAGTCCTTCGTGCACAACCTCGCCGTCCGCCAGCCCACCGGCTCCGTGGTGGTCTACGCGTCGAGCTGGCGCGGGGCGGAGAAGTTCGACGCCGACCAGCCGTTCGAGGTGGTCCGGGAACGCACCCGGGTGCTGCTGCCCACCCCGCTGGTCGCCCGGCGGGTCGCCCGGCTGGCCCGCGAGCGCGGCTGCGACACCGTCTGGTTCGGCGCCGCCGCCCCGCTCGGGCTGCTCGCCGCCGGGCTGCGCCGCCGCGCCGGCGTCCGCCGCGTGGTGGCCCTGACCCACGGGCACGAGGTGGGCTGGGCGGCGCTGCCCGCGGCCCGGGCCGCGTTGCGCCGGATCGGCCGGGGCGCGGACGTGGTGACGTACCTCGGCGAGTACACCCGGGTCCGGCTGGAGCGGGCGCTGCACGGGGTGACCGAGCTGCACCGGCTGGCTCCCGGCGTGGACGTCGAGACGTACCATCCGTCGGTCGACGGCGAGCCGGTCCGGACCCGGCTCGGGCTGGCCGACCGGCCGGTGGTCGTCTGCGTCTCCCGGCTGGTGCCGCGCAAGGGCCAGGACATGCTGATCCGTGCCCTGCCGGCGATCCGCCGCCGGGTGCCCGACGCGGCGCTGCTGGTCGTCGGCGGTGGGCCGTACCGGGGCACCCTGGAGAAGCTGGCCCGGCAGACGGGCGTCGAGCGGGACGTGGTCTTCACCGGCTCGGTGCCCTCGGCGGACCTGCCCGCCCACTACGCGGCCGGCGACGTCTACGCCATGCCCTGCCGCACCCGCAACCGCGGCCTGGACGTCGAGGGGCTCGGCATCGTCTACCTGGAGGCGTCCGCGACCGGCCTGCCGGTGGTGGCGGGCGACTCGGGGGGTGCGCCGGACGCCGTCCGCGAGGGCGAGACCGGGTACGTCGTCTCCGGCCAGGATGTCGCCCAGCTCGCCGACCGGGTGGCCACCCTGCTCGCCGACCGGGACCTGGCCCGGCAGTTCGGCGCGGCCGGCCGGGCCTGGGTGGAGCGGGAGTGGCGCTGGGAGACCCAGGCCGCCCGGATGGCAACCCTCCTCACGGGCTGACCCCCACCCACCCGCGCCGCCCCGCCCGGCAGGGGGTCGTCGTGCAAGTTCAGAGAAAGCGTGGCCTTCGGGGAGTGGGGAGGCCACTGATTCCGGGAACCTGCACGACCTTGGCCCCGGGCGGGGCGCCCGGGGCGGGTGGGGAGTCAGGTTAGGCGGTCCAGGTGGTGGGCGGTGGGGGCGCGGGGCGGCCGAAGTGCCAGCCCTGGGCGGCGTCGCAGCCGATGGCACGCAGCCGGTCGGCCTGGCTGGCGGTCTCCACCCCCTCGGCGGTGACGGTCAGGCCCAGCGCGTGCGCCAGCGAGACCAGCGAGGCGAGGATCCGTTCGTCGGTGCGGCTGGCCGGGTCCTCCGTCGGGGCCCGCAGCCCGGCCACGAACTCCCCGGCCACCTTCAGCTCGGTCACCGGCAGGTCCCGCAGGTACGCCAGGTTGCAGTAGCCGGTGCCGAAGTCGTCGATGGCGATCCGCACGCCGAGGTCGGCCAGCACCCGCAGGGCGCGGACCGGCTCCTCGACGGCGCTCATCATGGTGCTCTCGGTGACCTCCAGCTGGAGCCGCTCGGGCGGCAGGCCGGTGCGGTCGAGCACGGCGCGCACCTCCTGCACCAGGCCGGGCCGGTGCACCTGCCGCACCGCCAGGTTGACGCTGACGAACGGCGCGGCGCCCCCCGGCCCGGTCCAGCCGGCCGCCTCCCGGCACGCCTCGGCGAGCACCCAGCCCCCGAGCGGGATGATCAGCCCGGTCTCCTCGGCCAGCCCGATGAAGCTGCCCGGACGCAGTTCGCCGAGCACGGGGTGCCGCCAGCGGACCAGTGCCTCGACGCCGAGCACGGTGCCGTCGCGCAGCGAGGTCAGCGGCTGGTAGTCCAGGTAGAACTCCCCCCGCTCCAGCGCCCCCGGGATCGCCGCGGACAGCGCGTACCGGGCCAGCTCCCGGCGGTTGCGGTCGGCGTCGAACAGCGACCAGCGGGCGCCCCCGGCGGCCTTGGCCCAGTGCAGCGTGGAGTCGGCGGCCCGCATCAGGTCGACCGGGGTGGTCCCGGCCACCGGGCGTTCGACAATGCCGATGCTCGCCGACACGGTCAGCTCGTGCCCGTCGACCAGGGCCGGCTCGCCCACCGCGGCGAGCGCCGCCTCGGCCACCTTCACCACGTCGTCGGTGCCGGCGGTCCGCTCGACCAGGATGACGAACTCGTCGCCGCCGAGGCGGGCGACCAGGTGTTCGCCGAGCGCCCGGCGCAGCCGGTCGGCGACCGAGACCAGCAGCCGGTCGCCGACCTGGTGGCCGAGGGAGTCGTTGACCACCTTGAAGCGGTCCAGGTCGAGGAAGCACACCCCGACCCGGTCGGCGCCCCGGCCCGGGGAGTCGATCGCGGCGGCGAGCCGCTCGGTGAACAGGGTGCGGTTGGGCAGGTCGGTCAGCGGATCGTGGGTGGCCTGATGCCGGAACCGGGCCTCGCTGTCGCGCAGTGCCTGTTCGGCCTGCGCCCGGGCCACCATCGCGGCCCGGCGGATGGATTCCTGCTCGTCCAGCGTGCGGTCCCGCAGTGCCCGGGCGTAGCCGGTGGCCACGGTGGCCAGCAGCCGGGCCAGGCGGTCCTCGATGTCCTCGCCGACCAGCCCCAGGTCGCGCAGCAGCCGGAGCTGCACGACCTCGATCGTGCGGCCCAGCCCTTCGGCGGAGGCGATGTGCGCCTCGACCAGTTCCGCCCCGACCTGGTGGCCGACCCGCAGGTCGAACGGCTCGGCCACCAGCGCCTCGGCCAGCCGGTCGGTGAGCCGTTGCAGCAGCGCCTCCAGTTGGGCCTGGGTCATCGGCAGGTAGCTGGTGCCGGAGACCGCCTTCGCCCAGGCCCGGGCGAAGGCCCCGGGGCGCGGGGCAAGGTGTCCCGGGTACGAGGCGGGTGCCCCCGTGGGCGAGGCGGGTGACCCGGGGTCCGGCGGGCCCGTCGGACCGTCGGACCGCTCACCCATCGAGCCGCCCGACGCCGCCCATGAAGACCGCCTGCTCGGCGCCCTCGGCGCTCTCCGGAGTCTCGGGGCGCCACTGTGGCACCCAGACCACGCCCGGGTCGACCAGCTCGAAGCCGTCGAAGAGGGCGGTCAGCTCGGCGCGGCTGCGGATGACCAGCGGGTTGTCGGTTCGCCGGTAGACCGCCTCGGCCTCGGCGCGTTCCCCGGTGTCGTGCCGGGCGTCGTCGCTGGCCTGGGAGAGCACCAGGTAGCTGCCGGGCGCCAGCGCCTGCCGCAGCTCCCGCAGGATCTGCGCCGGCCGGTCGGTGTCCGGGACGAAGTGCAGCACCGCCACGATCATCACCGCGACCGGCTGCGACAGGTCCAGCAGCCCGGTGACCTCTGGGTGGGCCAGGATCCGCTCGGGGCGGCGCAGGTCCTCCTGGAGCACGACGGCCCGGTCGTTGCCGCTGAGGATCTCCCGGCTGTGCGCCACCGCCACCGGGTCGACGTCGACGTAGACCACCCGGGCGTCGGGATCGATCCGCTGGGCGATCTCGTGCACGTTGCCGACCGTCGGGATCCCGGAGCCGATGTCGAGGAACTGGCGGATCCCGGCCTCGGCGAGGAAGTGCACCGCCCGGCGCAGGAACGCCCGGTTCGCCTGGGCCATCAGCGGCGCCTCGGGCACCGCGTCCACCATCGCCCGGGCGGCGCTGCGGTCGGCGGCGAAGTTGTGCGAGCCGCCGAGGTAGTAGTCGTACATGCGGGCCACGCTGGGGCGCTCGATGTCGATGGTGTCGGGTGCCCAGTCCGGCCGCTGCATGCCCTACCCCTTTTGTCAACGACGCGGAACACGCCGCCCCGCGCGGGTCACTCGGGTATTCTGCCCCGCCCGCCACGCGGGTGACCAGAGTGGGCCGACTCCCGCCCGACCGGTCGGTCAGTGGGTCCCGTTGACCGGACCCACTGGCCGTCGCGGAAACCCCGACCGACTACTGCCGGCCGGGCGGGGGAGCGGTCAGAACTTCGGCGCGTCCGGGGCTTCGAGCAGGCCGAGCCGCAGCGCGGTCATCAGTGCCTGCGCCCGGTTGGCCGCGCCCAGCTTCTCGTAGAGCTTCGAGATGTGGGTCTTGGCCGTCGACTCGCTGACGAAGAGCTGCTTGGCGATGCCGGCCACGCTCATGCCGTCGGCGAGCAGCCGCAGCACCTGACCCTCCCGGGGGGAGAGCTGCGGGCCGGACGGCGCGAGCCGCCGCTTCATCGCCTCGGCCAGGTCTGCCGCGGTGAACGCGCTCGGCGAGGAGGCGGCGTGCCGGGCGGCGGCCACCACCTCGTCGGCCGGGGCCGTCTTGGGCACGAACGCGCTCGCCCCGGCCTCCAGGGCGCCGAAGAGCTGGTCGTCGCCGGCGTACATGGTGAGCACGACGATGCCCATCGACGCGCTGGACTTGCGCAGCGCGCGGGTGGCCTCCAGGCCACTGCCGTCGGGCAGCCGCAGATCCATGATCACCACATCGGGCTGAAGGGCGCCGGCCTGCCGCACCCCCTCTGCCGCCGTGGCGGCCTCACCAACGACCTCGAACTGCCGATCCCGCTCGAAGGCGTGCCGCAGTCCCTTGCGGATCAGGTCGTGATCGTCGACAAGGAGGACCTTGGTCCGGGTGGCCGGTGTCGGGCTTGTGGTCATCCTCGGGTTACTCCACTTCTGCTGCTGCGGCGTTGCCGCGCACCCTATCGCGCCGGGGCGAGGTGCCGAGAACCACCGCCACCGTCGTGCCGCTGGGTCGACGCGGCCTGATCTCCAACCGGCCCCGGATACGTTCCGCCCTCTCGGCCATGATCGCAAGGCCATAGTGCCCGTCCGTGCGCTGCTCACCGATGCCGTGACCGTCATCCGACACTTCGATCTGCGCGTACGGCGGGTCCACCTCGCAGGTGACCCACAGGTTCGACGCCCCGGCGTGCTTGCGGGCGTTGGTGACCGCCTCCTGCGCGATGCGCAGGAGTTCCGCCTCGGTCGCGGCGGGCAGCCGGGCGGTCGACTCGTCCAGCGACAGGTGCACCCGCAGCCCGCCGGACGCGCCGACGGTGCGGGCGTACTCGGCGATCGCGGCGGCCAGTCCGCCGTGCCGGTCCACCTCGCTGCGCAGCTCGAACAGGCTCAGCCGCAGCTCGGTGATCACCCGGGTCACCTCCTGGCGCAGCAGGCGCAGCGACTCTGCGGTCTCGTCGGCGTCCTCGTAGACGGTGGCCAGGGCGTTGTCGATGCCGTACCCGACCATGACCAGTTCCTGGGCCACCCCGTCGTGGATCTCCCGGGCCAGCCGCTGCCGCTCCTCGTTGGTGGCCAGCGAGCGCACCTCGTCGAAGAGCAGGGCGGCCTCCAGCCGCAGCGCGGCCGGACGGGTCAGCGCGGTCACCCGGGACACCACCGGCGGCGGGTACGCCTGCGCGGCGTCCGCCTCCATCACCAGCATGCCGACCGTGCGGACGCCGGCGACCAGCGGCACGATCAGCGCGGAGACGTCGCCGCCGGTGTGCGAACGGGCCTGCGAGCGGCTCGCGGTCTGCGGCTGCTGGCTGGCCCAGGCGTCGGCGATCGCCGAGTCCGCGTCGAGCGTGGTCTCCCAGTCGACCCGGTCCACGCCCACCTGGGCGAGCACCACCAGCCGCCCGCCGCCGCTGGCCGAGAGCACCGCCGCCCGCTCGGCCCGGGCCACGGTGCGCAGCTCCTCCAGCAGGTGCTCGGAGATGCCGCCCGGGTCGAGGGTGGCCCCGGGTAGCTGCCGGGCGACCGTGCGGAGCTGGGTCAGCAGCCGGGTGGCCTCGGCGTACGGCTGGGGCTTGCCCTCGCTGCGGACTCGCATCACCCGGTGCAGGGTGCCGGCCGTGTAGAGGCCGAGCCCGGCCAGGATCAGCCACTGGGCGCAGACCGCGAGGTACCCCGGCTGGCCGAGTTGGCGACCGCCGTCGACGCCGGTGAGCGCGGCGCTGACCAGCAGGGTGGCGGCGCAGACGGCGAGCAGCGCCGCGCCCTCGCGGAACCGGCGGCGCAGCGCGGTCACGGTCACCGGGACGGCGAGGTACGGCAGCACGGCCGAGGCGCCCAGCCCGCCGGCGGTGCCGTCGAGGGTGGTGACGGCGGCGACCTGGCTGGCGGCCAGCCCCAGCACCACCACCTCGGCGAAGCGGCTGAGCGGGCCGAGCAGCCGGTGCTGGGAGGCCAGGACGGCGGGCAGCCCGGCGACGCCCAGCAGGGCGATCCACCAGAGCTGCCCGACGTCGCGGGTGGCGAAGAGGGTGAGGACGGCGACCAGCGCGAGCATGACCACGCGCGCGGCGGTGGCGAGCGGCTGCGTGGGCGGCCGGGCGGGTGTCGGGGAGGCGGGCACGTGACGGATCGTAGTCAGCGCCGGTAGATGTCGGCGATCTCCGCCGCATACGTCTTGTGCACGACCTGCCGCTTGACCTTCAGGGACGGGGTGAGTTCGCCGGTGGCCTCGGTGAAGTCGTGCGGCAGGATGCGGAAGACCTTGATCCCCTCGGCCTTCGACACCGACTGGTTGGCCTGGTCGATCGCGCCCTGCACCTCGGCACGCAGCGCGTCGTCGTCGCGCAGTTCCTCGGCCGTGGTGGTCTCCGGTCGGCCGTGGGCGGCCAGCCACTTCGGCAGCGCCTCCTCGTCGAGGGTGACCAGCGCGGCGATGAACGGCTGCCGGTCGCCGACGACGACGCACTGGCTGATCAGCGGGTGCGCCCGGACCTGGTCCTCCAGCACCGCCGGGGCGACGTTCTTGCCGGCGGCGGTCACGATGATCTCCTTCTTCCGGCCGGTGATGCTGAGGAAGCCGTCGGTGTCGAGCTGCCCCAGGTCGCCGGTGCGGAACCAGCCGTCCGCGCTGAGCACCTCGGCGGTGGCCGCCTCGTTGCGCCAGTACCCCTGGAAGATCAGGTCGCCGGAGATCAGGATCTCGCCGTCGTCGGCGATCCGGATGGTCACGCCGGGCAGCGGGCGGCCGACGGTGCCGATCTTCGTGGCGTCGGCCAGGTTCGCGGCGGCGGCCGGGGAGGTCTCGGTCAACCCGTACCCCTCGCAGATGGTCACCCCGATGCCGCGGAAGAAGTGGCCGAGCCGGGCGCCGAGCGGCGCGCCGCCGGAGATCGCGTCGCGGCACCGGCCGCCCAGGGCGGCCCGCAGCTTGCGGTAGACCAGCCTGTCGAAGACCGCGTGCTGCGCGCGCAGCCCCAGGCCCGGCCCGCCCGGCTTCTCCAGGGCCTCGCTGTACGCGACCGCGACCTGCTCGGCCCGGTCGAAGATCTTCCCCTTGCCGTCGGCCTCGGCCTTCTGCCGGGCCCCGTTGTAGACCTTCTCGAAGACCCGGGGGACCGAGAGCACGAAGGTCGGCCTGAACTCCTGGAGCTCCCCGATGAGGTCCCTCGTGTCGGCGCAGTGCGCCATGGTGGCCCGGGCCTGCACCATGCCGATCTGGATGAGTCGGGCGAAGGCGTGCGCGAGCGGGAGGAACAGCAGGGTCGACGCGCCCGGCCGCAGGAACAGGTTCGGCAGGACGGGCACCGCGTTGGCGATGTCGGCGTACATGTTGCGGTGGGTCAGCACGCAGCCCTTGGGGCGGCCGGTGGTGCCGCTGGTGTAGATGATGGTCGCCACGTCGTCGGCCCGGATCGCCGTGCGGCGCCGGTCGATCTCCATCGGGTCGACCTCGGCGCCGGCGGCGACCAGCTCGTCGACCGCGTCCAGCTCGATCTGCCAGACGTGCGCCAGCTCGGGCAGCCGGTCCCGGACGCCGGCGACCAGGGTGGCGTGCGCGGTGCTCTCGACCACGACCGCGACCGCGCCGGAGTCGGCCAGGATCCAGGCGGCCTGTTCGGCGCTGGAGGTCTCGTAGATCGGCACGGTGACCGCGCCGGCCGCCCAGATCGCGTAGTCGAACAGGGTCCACTCGTACCGGGTGCGGCTCATCAGGGCGACCCGGTCGCCGGGGGACACGCCGGCCGCGACCAGCCCTCGGGCCACCGCGACCACCTCGTCGCGGAACTGCCGGCAGGTCACCTCGGCCCGGCCCCGGCCCGCCCCGCCGGCCGACGGGACGGGGCGGACGAACTGCACCGCCTCCGGGGCGGCCTCGGCGTTGTCCCAGACCGGTTGGGTCAGGTTGGCCGAGTCGCCGACGGTGACGATCGGCGGAACGGAGAACTCGCGCACCTGCACTCCCTCGTGCTCGCACTGGCCGGGCGGGCCGGGGCCCGGACGGGTCGGCTACGTCGAAACCTACCCGCCCGTCCAGGTGGTTACGGTAGGGAGGTTGCCGGGGCGTTTCCCCCGACCCGGTCCGGGGGCGGGGCGCGCCGGCCCGCCGCCGGGTAGCCTCCCCCCATGGCGGACTCCTCCACCCAGTCGATCGTCATCGGCGCGTCACCGCAGCGGGTGGCGGCGGTGATCTGCGATTTCGCGCGCTACCCCGAGTGGACCGAGGCGATGCGCCGGGCCGAGGTCGTCGAGGAGTACGAGGACGGCTACGCCAGCCAGGTCCGGTTCACCATCGACGCCGGGGTGCTGGCCGACGAGTACCTGCTCGCCTACGAGTACTCCGAGGACCTGACCCGTATCGAGTGGCGCCTGGTGACGCCCTCGAAGATGCAGCGTTCCCAGCACGGGTCGTACGACCTGGTGGGCAACCCGGACGGGACGACCACGGTGACCTACACCCTGGAGGTGGAGCTCTCCGTGGGCATGCTCGGGATGTTTCGGCGCAAGGCCGAAAAAATGATCATGGATACGGCGTTGAAGCAGCTCAAGCGCCGGGTAGAGGAATCCGGTGCGGCGCGGTGACGCGACCGGCTGCGGCGCGCCCGGCACGGTAGAGGAGCCGACCATGGGGGGTACTGAGCCGGGTTCGGCCCGGGAAGAGGCGGAGCGGCTGGTCGCCACGGTGCTCGCGGCGGCCAGGTTGGCCGGCGCTGGTTCCGGTTCCGGGGCGGGTCCGTGGGGTCCGGTCGGTGGGATCCTGTCGAGTGTCCTCGGTCACAGTGGCGGCGGGCGGGCGGCCGGTGGACCCGCCGGGGCCGGCCGGGGCGGTTTCGCCACCGGCGCGGCAGAATGCTGTATCTGCCCGGTCTGTCGCGGTATCGCAGCGTTGCGTGACCCGAGTCCGGAATTCGCCGAGCGGCTCGCCACCGGAGCGGGCGATCTGGCGGCCGGCGTGGCCAGCCTGCTGCGCGCGTTCGCCTCGGCCGGGGACCCCGCCCACCGCCCGCCGGAGCCGGAGGAGTCCTCTCCCGCCCCGCCCCGCACCGGAGCGGACCAGGGGTCGGGCGATCATGTGTGGCGCGAGGCCACCCGTACCGGGCATGATTCTCAGCCGGCGCCGGAGCAGGACGACGTGTGGTCCGCCGCGACCCGGGGAGAGGGTCCGGGCGTTCCGGCCGCCGTCGTGCCGCCCGTCGACGACGCCGGGCCGGACGCGCCGGGGGCTCCCCGGCCACCGGCCGGCCGACCCGTGGTGCCCGCCTCGCGGACACCCGGCAGCGCGGGCGAGGACGCACCAGGCGACGGGGCCTGACCACCGGACATCCCGGCCCACCCACGGCGGTTCGCCGTGCCGGTGCCGGGCAGCACAGCAGAGGGGAGTGGCAGCGGTGACGCTGACCATCGGAGTCGACGTCGGTGGCACGAAGGTGGCCGGCGGTGTCGTGGACGACACCGGCAGGGTTCTCGTGCAGGCCCGACGGGACACCCCCGCCGACAACGTGGCCAAGACCCGGGACGTCATCATCGAGGTGGTCACCGAACTCGCCGCCGGCCGGCAGGTCGGCGCCGTCGGCATCGGCGCGGCCGGCTGGATCGACGCCAGCCGCTCCACCGTCCTCTTCGCCCCGAACCTGGCCTGGCGCGACGAGCCGCTGCGCGAGTACGTCAGCACCGCGACCGGCCTGCCGGTGATCGTGGAGAACGACGGCAACGTGGCGGCCTGGGCCGAGTTCCGCTACGGCGCGGCCCGGCACGCCGACGACTCGATGGTCATGTTCACCATCGGCACCGGCGTCGGCGGCGGCATCGTGCTCGGCGGCGAACTGGTGCGCGGCGCCAACGGCATCGCCGCCGAGCTGGGCCACATGCTCACCGTCCCCGACGGCCACCAGTGCGGCTGCGGCCGGCTCGGCTGCATCGAGCAGTACGCCAGCGGCAGCGCCCTGGTCCGGTTCGCCCGGGCCGCCGCCCGCCAGGAGCCGCACCGGGCCACCGCCCTGCTGGAGCTGGCCGGCGGCGACGCCGAGGCAGTCACCGGCCCGATGGTGACCGCCGCCGCCCAGGGCGGCGACCCCGTGTCCGCCGAGGCGTTCGCCCAGGTCGGGCGCTGGCTCGGCACCAGCCTCGCCGACATGGCGCAGATCCTCGACCCGCAGGTGCTGGTCGTCGGCGGCGGCGTCGTCGAGGCCGGCGACCTGCTGCTCGGCCCGACCCGGCGGTCCTTCGCAGGCGCGCTGGCCCAGCGCAGCCGGCTCCCGGTCGCCGAGGTGCTCCCCGCCGAGCTGGGCAACACCGCCGGCGTGATCGGCGCCGCCGACCTGGCCCGCCGGCTCTGAGGCGGGCCCGGGTGAGCGAGAACGCGGGCGTGCCGCTGCGCGTCGTGTCGTACAACATCCACAGCCAGCGCGACGACACCGCCGCGCTGGCCGCGGTGGTCCGCGAGGCCGCGCCGGACGTGGTGATCGTGCAGGAGGCCCCCCGGCGGTTCCGGTGGCGGCAGAAGTCGGCCACGCTGGCCGAGTCGTTCGGGCTGGTGGTCGCCGCCGGCGGGCTGCCGTCGCTGGGCAACCTGCTGCTGACCAGCCTGCGGGTGCGGGTGCTCGACACCCGCTGCCAGCGCTACCCGCTGACCCCGGGCCGGCACCTGCGCGGCGCGGCGTACGCCGAGTGCCGGGTGGGCGCGGCCCGGTTCCTGCTGGCCGGCTCGCACCTGTCCACCGACCCGGCCGAGCGGCCCGCCCAGGCGGCGGCGTTCAAGCGGGAGTTGGCCGCCGCCGACCTGCCCGTGGTGGCCGGCGCCGACCTCAACGAGGGCCCCGACGGCCCGGCCTGGGCGACGGTGGGGCAGGGGCTGACCGACGCGGCGGTCGCGGCCGACCGGGCCGACCGGCACACCTACTCGTGCGCCGACCCACGCCGACGGATCGACTCGGTCTTCGTCGACCCCCGGATCACCGTGGTCGACTACGACGTGGTGGACACCCCGCAGACCCGCCGCGCCAGCGACCACTTCCCGGTCCTGGTCGACCTGCTGCTGCCGGCGGCCGACTGACCGTCCCGGGGTGCCCGGCCCTCCACAGGGGCTGGACAAACCGGTCGGGTTACCGGAAGGATCTCGCAGCGACCGGCACTCGTGCCGCACATAAGGAGAATCCGGTGTCCCCCTCCACCGACCCTGGCCGCCCCGAGCCGGAAGCGACGGCGCTCACCCCGACCCGGGACGGCCGCACCGTATCCGACCGGGGCGACACGGTCTGCGTCATCGGGGCCGGGGCAAGCGGCCTGACCGCAATGAAGAACCTGCGCGAACACGGTTTCGGCGTCGACTGCTACGAACGGGAGACCGGCATCGGCGGCGGGTGGAACTGGCGGCACGACCGCAGCCCCGTGTACGCCAGCACCCACCTGATCTCGTCGCGGCCGTTCACCCAGTTCCCCGACTTCCCGATGCCGGACGACTGGCCGGACTACCCGCACCACAGCCAGTTGCTGTCCTACTTCGAGCGCTACGCCGACCACTTCGACCTGCGCCAGCACGTCTGGTTCGGCACGGAGGTGGTCCGGGTCGAGCCGGTCGCCGGCGAGCGCTGGGACGTCACCACCCGCAGCACCGGCGGGTACGGCCCGGAGCGCACCTCTCGGTACGCCGCCGTGGTGGTCGCCAACGGCCACAACTGGTCGCCGAAGCTACCCCGCTACGAGGGGCTGGAGGAGTTCCGGGGCGAGATCATGCACGCCTCGTCCTACAAGGACCCGGCCCAGCTGCGCGGCAAGCGGGTGCTGGTCGTCGGGGCCGGCAACACCGGCTGCGACATCGCGGTCGAGGCGGCCCAGCAGGCATCGCACTGCTGGCACTCGACCCGCCGCGGCTACTGGTACGCCCCGAAGTACGTCCTCGGCCGCCCCGCCGACCAGGTCAACGACACCCTGCTGGCGCTGCGGCTGCCGCTGCGGCTGCGGCAGTGGCTCTACCACTGGACGCTGCGGCTCACCGTCGGCGACCTGACCCGGTTCGGCCTGCCCAAGCCCGACCACCGGGTCTACGAGACCCACCCGATCGCCAACAGCCAGCTCGTCTACTACGTCGGGCACGGCGAGATCGCTCCGGTGCCGGACGTGGCCCGGTTCCACACCAAGGCGGTGGAGCTGACCGACGGCCGCCAGATCGAGCCGGAGCTGGTCGTCTTCGCCACCGGGTACCTTCCCCGCTTCGAGTTCCTCGACCCGAGGATCCTCGGCGACGCCGACGGGTCGGGCCGGCCCCGGCTGTGGCTCAACGCCTTCGCCCCCGGCCACCCGACCCTCGCCGTCGCCGGCCTGGTCCAGCCCGACTCGGGTCTCTTCCCCCTGTCGCACTGGCAGAGCGTGCTCTTCGCCCGGCTGCTCACGCTGCGCCTCACCCGGCCGGACCGGGCCGCCGCGTTCGCGAAGCGGGTCACGGCCGGGGTCGGCGAACGCTACTCCGGCAGGGTCAAGGACAGCAGCCGGCACTGGTTCGAGGTCGGCCACGCCGACTACCTGCGCGCCGTGCAGCGCGCGATGTACGACCTGGAGGAGAAGTGAGCGGCGGCGGGGAACGGGTGCGGATCATGCGCGGCCGGGAGTGGGCCCGCCCGGTCCGCCCGGCCCGCCGCGAGGTGCTCAGCGCGCTCCCCGAGCTGGAGCAGGGCCGCCCCCCGCTGCTGTTCGTGCCCGGCTTCGGGCACGGGGCGTGGGCGTTCGCCGAGCACTGGCTGGAGCACGCCGCCGGGCGCGGCTTCCCGGCGTACGCGCTGAGCCTGCGCGGGCACGGCGGCAGCGAGCCGGCGCCGGAGGCGACGCTGCGGGCGTACACCCACGACGTGACGCAGGTGGCGGCGGGCCTGCCGCGCCAGGCGGTGCTGGTGGGGCACGGCGCCGGGGCCCTGGTGGTCCGGCATGCCCTGGCCCGCTACCCGGCCCGGGCGGCGGTGCTGGTCGCGCCGGTGCTCGGCGACTGGGGGACGCTGGGCGCCGCGCTGCGCCGCAATCCCGGCGGCACCCTGCCCGCCCTGGTCGGCGGCGGGCTGCGGCTGAGCCGCCGGCAGCTGTTCAGCCGCGAGCTGCCCGACGCCGAGGCCCGCCGGTACGCCTCCCGGCTCGGCCGGGCCGGAAGGCGCGCGCAGTGGCAGTTGCTGACCCACCGCTCCCCGGAGCCGGCCGTGGGCCACCCCCCGGTGCTGGTGCTGGGCAGCCCCGACGACCGGGTGGTCCCGCCGGCCGCGCTGACCCGGGCCGCCCGGCGGCACGGCGGCGCGCCGCTGCTCTTCCCCGGGATGGGGCACGACCTGATGCTGGACGCCCGCTGGCGGGAGCCGATCGACGCCATCCTGGACTGGCTGGAGAAGGAGCCCGGCCCGGCCTGACCCCCGAGGGCCGGGCCGGTCAGCCGGTCGTGCTGATGTGGTTCAGCAGTGAGCCCCCGTCGTCGAGCGCGCTGAGGTAGGAACGCGCCCAGGCGAGGATGTCGTTGCGGTGCAGGTGCTCGCGCATCGCCCGCATCCGGGCGGTGACGTCGGCCGGGTCGGCCTGGAGCGCGGTCAGCAGCTCCTGCTTGAGCCCTTCCAGGTCGTGCGGGTTGACCAGGTACGCCTGCGACAGCTCCGCCGCCGTGCCGGCGAACTCGCTGAGCAGCAGCGCGCCGGTGTCGTCCACCCGCGCCGCCACGTACTCCTTCGCGACCAGGTTCATCCCGTCCCGCAGCGGGGTCACCGCCATCACGTCGGCGATCCGGTAGAGCGCGGCCAGTTCGGCCCGGTCGAACGGCTGGGTGAGGTAGTGGATGGCGGGCTCGCCGACCCGGCCGAACTCGCCGTTGATCCGCCCCACCTCGCGCTCGACCCGGTCGCGGAGGATCTGGTACTGCGTCACCCGCTCCCGGCTGGGCACCGCCACCTGCACCAGCACCGTGTCGCGCACCTTGACGTGCCCGCTGGCCAGCAGCTCGCTGTACGCCTTGAGCCGCTGCTCGATGCCCTTGGTGTAGTCCATCCGGTCGACGCTGAGGATGACGTGGTCCGGGTCGCCGAGGTCGTGGCGCAGCCGCCGGGCCCGGGCGGCCACGTCGGGGCGGCTCGCCAGCGCGGCCATCTCGGCGGTGTCGATCGAGACCGGGAACGCCCCGATCCGGACCACCCGGTCGCCGACGGCGATCCGCCGGTCGGTCGCCGGCAGCTCCAGCACCTTGGCCACCAGCTGGGCGAAGTTGTGCGCGGCCTGGGCGCGCTGGAAGCCGATCAGGTCGGCGCCGAGCATGCCGCGCAGCAGCTCGGCCCGGCGGGGGAGCTGCATGAACAGCTCCGGCGGCGGGAACGGCACGTGCAGGAAGAAGCCGATCCGCAGGTCGGGACGCAGCTCGCGGAGCAGGCCGGGGACCAGTTGCAGGTGGTAGTCCTGCACCCAGACCACCGCGCCCCGCTCGGCCACCTCGGCCGTCGCCTCGGCGAACCGCTGGTTGACCCGCTGGTACGCCTCCCACCAGCGGCGGTGGTACTCGGGCTGCTCGACCGCGTCGTGGTACAGCGGCCACAGGGTCGAGTTGGCGAAGCCCTCGTAGTGGTCGCGGAGATCCTCGGAGCTCAGCGGCACGGTGCGCATCCGGACGCGGTCGACGTCGGGCAGGGCCGGCGCCGGACCGGTGCCGCCCGCCCAGCCGACCCAGGTGGCCGGGGTGTGCCGGAGCAGGGGATGCAGGGCGCTCACCAGCCCGCCGGGGCTGCGTCGCCACTCGCAGGCGCCATCGGGCGCCACACTGTCGTCGATGGGGAGGCGGTTGGCCACCACCACGAGTGAACTCTGTCGCATCTCGGGCATTCCGATCAGCAGAGACCGACCACCACGAGCGAGGAACAACCGGGCAGTCAGTGGGGGAAGTGACGTACAGCGGTATTCCTACTGACAGTAAGTTACACCACTGTTACGCCTTTCGCGGAGGGCGGTGGGCGTCCCGCAATTCGGGCACCCGGCGTCCGTGCCCGGGAACGGTACGCAACGGAGGGTGGACCTGCTGCCCCTGGCCCGCCTCCGCGCCGGGTGGGTCAGACCCGGGCGCCGTCGTCCGGGTCGTCGTCGGAGTCGTCGGGGCGCAGCCGCCAGATCAGCGTCACGAAGCCGGCCAGTATCCCGGTGAACCCGAACAGGGTGACCACCGACTTGTCCACCGGCAGCAGCGACGGCTCCAGGAAGAGCACGAAGCCGACGATGATGGCGAGCACGCCGGCCACCGCGTACTTGGAGATCCGGGGCAGCGGCGGGGGTGGCGGCGGGTGGTAGCGCTCCTCCGCGTCGTCGGGCAGGTCGGCGCCGAAGGTGTCCAACCCGTCCAGCAGCGACGGCTCGTCCTGCCGGCCCCGGCCGACGGAGACGCCGGAGATGTCGGCGGCCCAGGGCAGCCGGCGCACGTCGGTGGCGGTGCCACCCTCGTCCATCCCGGCCCGGCCGGTCCCGCCCGCCGCCGGCTCGCCCGGTTCGTCGTCGACGTCCTCCGCCGCTGGCCAGGGATGTGCCCCGGCGGCCGGGGTGGTGTGGAAGCCGGCCACGATGCGGGCCCACTCGGCGTCGACGTCCGGCTCGTCCCGGGTCGGCTCGGCGGGGGTCTCGTCGGCGAGCTGGGTGAGGTAGTCGCGCGCCGTGGTCAGGTGGGACCGGTCGACGTAGAGCCGGTCGACCGGCCGGGCCGGCACGGTGGTGGTGCGGGTGACGGGGTTCAGGTCGGCCGACGGCTGGAGGTACGCCGCGATGCCGCCGGCGGCCAGCACGTCGAGCAGGTGCTCACCGATGCGCGGATCCACGTCGCCGGCGACGGCGTACTCGCTCGCGTCGAGCCCGTTGTCCCGCCGCCCCCGGCGGGCCCCACCCGCTGACACCGGACATCCTCCCTCGGAGCACCTCGCGGTGCGGTTGTCCCGGCGCCCCGTACGCCGTGCCCTGAATCGTGACACGTCGGGGCCCTGTTCCGGGAGTGCGTTGTGGCGTGCCGCTCCCGGTTCGTAGGCTCATGCCCGACAGTCCCGCTCGCCGACGGCGTCCCCGCGGGCCCGCCCCGGGGCGGGCCGAGGGCCCCGCCAGCCCGGGCGGTGGCGTCGCGGCCGCCCTCTCGGGACGGCCACCGGCGGCTGTACTGGCTGATGAAGTACACCATCCCCGGTCCCTGCCGAGGCTGATCTTCCACCCTCGGGTCGAGGGTCTGCACCACGTGCCCGACGCCGGTGCGGTCATCCTCGCCAGCAGCCGCCTGCCCTTCTCCGATTCGACCTTCACACCGCCGGTCGGCAAGCGAAAAGTCACAATCATCGCCAAAGCGGAGTACTTCACCGGTAAGGGGACCAAGGGCTGGCCGACGACGATGCTCCTCGTCGGCCCGGCACCATCCCGGTGGACCGCCCGGGCGCGGCCGGGGCGCCGCGATGTCACTGACGTCGCGGTATGCGGGTGGTGGATAGGCGCGAGGTAACTGACCTGGCGACGGGTCGACCGCCGGCCGCGTCCGGGTGGCCGGGGCCGGCGGGGCTACGCCTGCGGGCCGGCACCGGCACCGACACCGGCGAAGCGGAGCAGGCCCGGGGCGTGGTTGCGGGCGGCGAACTCCCGCACCTGGGCCAGCACCTCGGCCGCGTCCGCCGGGTCTTCCTCGCGCAGGGTGGGCACCGCGAGGGCGAGGGCGAGCGCGTGGTCGGTGGCGTCGCCCATCCGCCGGTACTGTTCGGCCGCCGACCGGAACAGCCCGGCGGCGGAGTGGGTGTCCCCGGCCGCCCGGGCGAGCGCGGCCTCCGTAGCCTGGCCGGCGGCCCGGGCCCACGGGGTCGTTCGCGGCGAGCAGGCCAGCAGGTCCCGGACCTGTCGGGCGGCATCCCCGCCGAGCACCACCGCGACGTGCCCGATCGCGGGGACCCACTCGGCGAACGGGATCATCCGGGTCCGCCGCCAGTCCTCGTCCAGCTCGGCGAGCAGCCGCAGCGCCTCGGCGTCGCGTCCCTGCACCGCCCGACAGAGTGCGGCGTGGGCCAGCGTCGAGCGGAGCACCCGGTGGAAGCCCGAGCGCCGGGCGGCCAGCACCGCCCGTTCCACCTGGTCGCCCTCGCCGCCCTCCTCGGCCCTGCGCCCGCCGGCCGTGCCCCCGCCCGTCCCGCTGGCGTCGCCCGGCCTGGCGTCGGCCGGGTCGGTGCCGGCCGGGTCGGTGTCGGCCCGCTGCGGGTGGGCGCGTAGCGCCCGCAGCCAGCCGGAGACCGCGACGATGTGCAGGTCCCACTCGGCGGTGGGCCGCCGGGTCGACTCGGCCACCAGCGCCGCCGCCGAACCCCAGTCCCCGGCGTAGTACGACCGGGCCCACTGGTCCTCGAAGCTCGTCGCCAGACTGTGCTCGCCGCCGAGGTCCAGCGAGCGTTGCTCGTCCACCAGCCGGGCCGACCCGGCCAGGTCGCCCTCCTCCTGCAACACCCAGGCCAGGTTGTGCACCGCCCGGCGGCGGCTGGTCAGCCGCTCCACCCGGCAGTGCTCGGTGATCTCGGCCAGCTCGGCGTACGCCTCGCCGACGCCGGACTGGTACCGGGCCACGGCGAGGGTGATCCGGGCGTTCGCGCTCACCTCGCGCAGTCGCAGGCGCTCGGCCAGCCCGGCGGCGGTCCGGGCCGCCGCGCAGGCCGGGTCGGTCTCCGCGTTGAGCATGTGCACCCGGGCCAGCTCCAGCAGGGCGCCCGCCTTCTCCTCGGTGTCCGGCAGGTCGGCGTAGATGCCCAGCGCCCGGTCCAGGCAGCGCAGCGTCTCCGACCGGTCGGCGCGGCTCCACGCCGCGGTGGCGAGCAGCGTCCAGGCCCGGGCCGCCCCGGTCCACTCACCGGCCTCGGCCAGCCGGTCGGCCAGCCCGGTCAGTTTGTCCGTGCCCCCGGCCACCAGGAACGCGTCGCCGTCGCGGTAGAACGCCAGCTCGGCGTCGAACAGCTCCAGCGTCGGGTCGGGCCCGCCGGCCAGGGCCAGCGCCCGCCCCACCAGGGTCGCGGCGGTGTCCAGCGCGTGCAGCTCGTTCGCCCGCCGGGCCGCGCGGTGCAGGGCGGCCCGCGCCGCCGGGGCGTACGGGGCGGTGTCCAGGCCGACGGTGCGGGCGATCTCGTGCGCCGCCCAGCGGTGGTTGGCCAGCACCTCGACGAGGTCGTGCTGCCGGCCGTCGGTGATCTGCTCCAACCAGTCGGCGGTGCGCTGGTGGCGCAGCACCCGCTCGGCCCGGGGGAGCCGCTGGTAGCAGACGTCCCGGACCAGGATGTGCCGGAACCGGTACTCGGGCTGGCCGGGCATCGTCGAGGTGGGCTGCTCGTACACCAGGTCGCGGCGTTGCAGCCGGTCCAGCGCCCGCTCGACCCACTCCACCGGCCGGCCCAGCGCGGTGGCCACCGGCCCCGGCCAGAACTGCACGCCGACCACCGCGGCGGCCTGGAGCACGGCCCGGTCGGACGGGTCGAGCAGGTCGAGCCGGTTGGCGATGACCGCCTGCACGGTGCGTGGCATCCCCGGGGAGCCGGCCGGGTCGAGCCGGACGTCCGGCCGGGCCGCGTCGAGCAGCCCGCCGTCGAGCAGCATCCGGGCGTACTCCTGGGCGTAGAGCGGGTTGCCGTCGGCGAACTCGATCAGCGGTCCCCGGGACTCCGGCGACAGCGCGGCCTGCCCGAGCAGCAGCGAGTAGAGGGTGTCGATGTCCGCGTCGTGCATCGGCGGCACCGAGATCGACATCGCCCCGCTGATCGTCCCGGTCCAGGCCGGGTGGCGCTCCCGCAGCTCCGGCCGGGCGGTGGCCACCACCAGCAACGGCACGCCGCGCGCCGCCGCGCCGAGCTGCTCGACGAAGGCGAGCATGGCCTGGTCGGCCCAGTGCATGTCCTCGAAGACCAGCACCGTCGGGCCGGCGGCGGCCAGGGCGAGCAGGAACCGTCGCCAGGACGCCTCGGTCTCGCCCGGGGTGAGCCGCTCGCCGGGCAGGCCGATCAGCGGGCCGAGCTGGCCGGCCAGCCGGACGCCGTGCCGGTCGGCCAGCCCGCCCAGGCGGCGCTGTAGCAGGTCGCCGAGGGCCGCCGGGTCGTCGACGTCCGACACGCCGACCCACCCCTTGACGATGTCGGCGAGGGCGGCGTACGTGACGTTCTCGCCGAACGGCGGGCACTGCCCGACCAACCAGGTGACCGGCGGTCCGGGCAGGCTGGCGGCGGTCCGGGCCAGCTCGCGCAGCAGCCGGCTCTTGCCCACCCCGGCCGGACCGAAGACGGTGACCAGCTGCGAGGTGCGCTCGGTGATCGTCCGGTGCAGGGCGTTGACCAGCAGGCCGCGCTCGTGTTCCCGGTTGACCATCGGCGTCTGCTCGGCGCTGCTCAGGTCCCGCTGGGGCAGCGCGCGGACGGCCAGCCAGATCCGGCTGACCGCGGAGCGGCCCCGCAGCGTCACCGGGGGCTGGACGGCGTACTCCATGTCGTGCCGGGTGGCCGCCCAGGTGCTCTCGTCCACCACCACGCCGCCGGAGGGGGCGAGGGACTGCAACCGGGAGGCCGTGTTCACCACGTCCCCCGTGACGAAGCCCTGCCCGCCGTCGCGGGCGGCGGAGAGGTCGACCAGCGCCTCGCCGGTGGCGATGCCGACCCGGAACCCGAGCGGCGGATGCGGGCCGATGGACTGGCGGGCCAGGTTCCGTTGCAGCTCCAGCCCCGCGCGGACGCAGCGCAACGCGTCGTTGTCGGTGGCCACCGGCGCCCCGAACAGCGCCATCACCGCGTCGCCGATGTACTTCTCGACCACCCCGCCGTACTGGTGCACCAGCCGGCGCACGGTGGCGAAGTAGCCCTGCTGGAGGCCGCGGGCCTGCTCCGGGTCGGCCCGCTCGGCGTACGTCGTGAAGTCGACGATGTCGATGAACAGGACGCTGACCTGGCGGCGGTCCTCCTGCACCGCCACCGGCCGGTCGTGCAGCGGCTGGCCGCAGCTCGTGCAGAAGTTGGCCTCGGCACCATTGGGGTGCCCGCAGCGGGCGCAGCTACGGCTCAGCGCCTGCCCGCACCCGCCGCAGAAGCGGTCGTCGGGACCGGCTTCCCGTGAGCAGTGTCCACACTTCAGGTCGATGGTCGGCTCCGTAGCGCGAGGTGGCCCCAGTATCACGCCCCCGCCGCTGAGTCGGCTACCCGATATGCGGGCGGACGATGCGGCTGATCGGGTCAGACTAACCTTCCACTCAGGAGATACACCGTCAGGAGAGTGCCGTGCACGTACGACTGTCCGCCCCGTGGATGGATGCGCGCGGGACCATGTGGGCCCCGGGCGACACGGTCGAGGTCGACGCCGTCACTCTCGCCTCACTGGAGGAGCAGGGCATGGTAGAAACGCCGGACGGCCAGGGCGCTGGTCCCGAGAGCACCACGAACACCACGTCGACGCCGACGCCGACGCCCAAGCCGACCGATCCGACAAAGATCGGTCCCGGCCCGGGCGCACCGCCCGCGGACGAGCCGGGCAAGTGAACAACGGGACAAGTCGATAACCGGTGAGAGGGCCGGCGGGCCTCGCCCGCCGGCCCTCTCACCGTCCGGGGGCGGGGTGGCTCAGCGGTCGCTCATGCCGGCCCGGCGGCGCAGCGCCGCCACGTCGGTGACCACGATCCGGCGACCCTCGGTACGCAGCCAACCGCGGCTGGCGAAGGAACCGATCGCCTGGTTGACGCTCTGCCGGGAGCCACCGGCCATCTCCGCGAGCTGGCTCTGGTTCAGCTCGATCGTGATCATCGGGGCCTGGCTCTCGCCGGCCAGCCGGACCAGCGTCTTGGCGACCCGACCGGGTAGGTCCAGGAAGACGTGGTCGGCGTTCTGCTCGGTCAGCCGGCGGATGAGCCCGCCGAGCGAGCGCATCACCACGTCGAGGATGCGCGGGTTGGAGTGCACCAGCTCCATGAAGGCGGAGCGGGACAGCGCGAGCGCCGAGCAGTCCTCGATGGCCTCCGCCGACGCCGAGCGGGTGGAGGCGTCGAGCAGGGAGACCTCGCCGAGCACCTCCGGGGGTCGGATCACCGACAGCACGGCCCGTTCGCCGGTCGGCGCGGTGCGGAACACGGCCACCGCGCCCCGGCGCAGCACGATCAGCGACTCGCCCGGGTCGTTCTCGACGAAGAGCAGTTGGCCCTTGCGGTACGTCCGCGGCACCGCCGCCGCGATCACCCGCTGGCGCACCTCCGGTTCGAGGCCGGCGAACATGTCGACCCCCGTGAGGGCGTCACCCGGCTCCGGCAGGCGCATCTCCACGGCCCAACCCCTCCCCGGTCAAGGACCACAACTCGCAGCCGGGTGAACCTGACAGTCCCCGGTACGAGGTTCTGAACCGGTTCGACGTCCGGTAGCGGTACACATCAGATCATGACGGTCCAGTCGCTTGCTGTACACCCCTGGAAACACTTCCGTGACACTCCCGAGCTGCGGCGAAGGGCGGCGGGGCGGGCCCCGGCCGACGGCGGGTGGCGCGGGTGGGCCAGGATGGGGACGATGGTCTACCGCTATTTCTACGACTGCGAGTTCATCGAGGACGGGCGCACCGTCGACCTGGTGTCGATCGGCGTCGTCGACGAGAACGGGCGCGAGTTCTACGCCGTCTCCACCGAGTTCGACGACTCCCGGGCCGTGCCCTGGGTGCGCCGCAACGTGCTGGACAAGCTCCCCTCGCCGGCCGACCGGGCCTGGCGGTCGCGGGAGCGGATCCGCGACGAGCTCTACGAGTTCCTCGTCGAGCCGGTCCGGGACCGGCCGGGCGAGCAGTTGGAGCTGTGGGCCTGGTACGCCGCGTACGACCACGTGGTGCTGGCCCAGCTCTGGGGGGCGATGCCGGCGCTGCCCCGGGAGATCCCCCGGTTCACCAAGGATCTGCGGCAGCTCTGGGACGACCGGGGGCGACCGCCGCTGCCGAACGCCGACGCCGCCCGGCACGACGCGCTGGTCGACGCCCGGCACAACCTCGCCCGCTGGCGTGCGATGACCGCCCGCTGACGTTCGTCGGCTCCCTCGGGTTTGGTCGGGTCCGTCCCGGGCACCGGGTCGACGTCCGGTCGATCGAGGGAGGTACCGCCATGAGCAGTGAGCCGACCAGCGCCACCGACGCCCGGCACCGGGTCACCGAGCTGATCCGTGAGGCGCGGATCTGCATGCTGACCACCATCGGCCTGGACGGGCGGCTGGTCAGCCGGCCGATGGGGCTACAGGCGGCAGAGTTCGACGGCGACCTGTGGTTCTTCGCCCACGCCGACTCGGCGAAGGTCCGCCAGCTCCGGGTCAACCCGGAGGTCAACGTCGGGTTCTCCGACCGGCGCAACGACGCCTGGGTCTCGCTGTCCGGCACCGCGCAGGAGGAGTACGACCGGGCCCGCGCCGAGCAGGTGTGGAACCCGTTGCTGAAAACCTGGTTCCCGGACGGGCTGGACACCCCCGGGCTGACGCTGATCAGGGTGCACGTCAGTTCCACGGAGTACTGGGACTCGGCGAGCAGCACCGTGGTCAACCTGCTCGGCTTCGCCAGGGCGGCGGGCACCGGCAAGCCGCCGAGGGCGGGGGGCGACCAGGAGACGACCTGCTGAGCTGTGGGCGGCTGCCCGGGGCGCGCGGCCGGCGCGCAGGTACGACGGCTACAGTTCGCACTGACGGCCCGCCCCGGGCCGGCAATGGCGCCGATGGTCTGATCTGACACATATCCTGGGGCAAATCGGGCTTCACCTGATGCTCCAGGAGGATGAGCAGATCATGCGTATCGGCGTGCTCACCGGCGGCGGCGACTGCCCGGGTCTCAACGCGGTAATCCGGGCGGTGGTCCGCAAGGGCGTCGCCAGCTACGGTCACGAGTTCGTGGGCTTCAAGGACGGCTGGAAGGGTCCGCTGGAGGGCCTGTCCAAGCCCCTGGGCATCGCCGAGGTGCGGGGCATCCTGCCGCGCGGCGGCACCATCCTCGGCTCGTCCCGCACCAACCCGTTCAAGATCGAGAACGGCGTCGAGCGGATCAAGGAGAACCTCGCCGCGCAGGGCGTGGACGCGCTGATCGCGATCGGCGGCGAGGACACCCTCGGCGTCGCCACCAAGCTGCACGAGCTGGGCGTCAACGTCGTCGGCGTGCCGAAGACGATCGACAACGACCTCGGCGCGACCGACTACACCTTCGGCTTCGACACCGCCGTCAACATCGCCATGGAGGCGATCGACCGGCTGCACACCACGGCGGAGAGCCACCACCGCACCCTGGTCGTCGAGGTGATGGGCCGGCACGCCGGCTGGATCGCCCTGCACGCCGGCCTGGCCGGCGGCGCCAACGTCATCCTGCTGCCCGAGCGGCAGTTCGACGTCGAGCAGGTCGCCGGGTACGTCGAGAAGCGCTTCCAGCACCAGTACGCCCCGATCGTCGTGGTCGCCGAGGGCGCCCAGCCGCTCGACGGCCAGATGGTGCTGCACAACCAGGAGCTCGACTCGTTCGGCCACGTCCGCCTCGGCGGCATCGGCCAGTGGCTCGCCGAGCAGCTGGAGGCCAAGACCGGCAAGGAGGCCCGCACCGTCGTGCTGGGCCACATCCAGCGCGGTGGCACCCCGACCGCCTTCGACCGGGTGCTCGCCACCCGGCTCGGCCTCCAGGCGATCGACGCGGTGCACGAGGGCGACTGGGGCAAGATGGTCGCCATGCAGAGCACGGACATCGTCCGGGTGCCGCTGGCGGAGGCCACCCGCGAGCTGAAGACCGTGCCGCTGGAGCGGTACAACGAGGCCGAGGTCTTCTTCGGTAGCTGACGCCCACGCGGCGCGTGCGGCACCCCTGCGGGTCGCCGCACGCGCCGCCGGGTGCCCCGCCGCGCCGGTCCAGGGCGTCCGCGGCGGGCGGCTACGCCCGGGCGGCGGCACACCCTGGGACGACGCGAGGCGGGTAAGGGGGTACGGCCATGGCGGCGGGGAGACACATCGTTGCGGTGATCGGGGCCGGCAAGATCGGCGAGCTGATGCTCTCCGGGCTGCTGCGGTCCGGGTGGCCGGTGGAGCGGCTGCTCGCCACGGCGCGCCGGCCGAGCCGGGCCGAGGAGCTGACCGCCCGCTACGGCGTCCGGGTGGTCGACAACCTGACCGCGGTCGACGAGGCGGCGGTGCTGGCCGTCTCCGTGAAGCCGCAGGACGCCGCCGCCCTGCTCGACGAGATCGGGCCGAAGGTGCCGGCCGGCAAGCTGGTGATCTCGCTCTGCGCCGGCCTGCCCACCACCTTCTTCACCCGGCGGCTGCCCGAGGGCACCCCGGTGGTGCGGGTGATGACCAACACCCCGGCCCTGGTGGACGAGGCGATGAGCGCGATCTCGGCCGGCGCGCACGCCACCGGCGAGCACCTGGCCCTGGCCGAGGAGATGTTCTCCCCGCTCGGCGCGACCGTCCGGGTCCCCGAGTCCCAGCAGGACGCCGTGACCGCCCTGTCCGGCTCCGGGCCGGCGTACTTCTACCTGCTGGTCGAGGCGATGGTCGACGCCGGCATCCTGCTCGGCCTGCCCCGGCAGGTCGCCCACGAGCTGATCGTGCAGACCGCGATCGGCTCGGCGGTCATGCTGCGCGACTCCGGCGAGCACCCGGTCAAGCTGCGCGAGGCGGTCACCTCGCCCGCCGGCACCACCATCGCCGCCATCCGGGAGCTGGAGAACCACGGCGTCCGGGCGGCCATGCTCGCCGCGCTGGAGGCCGCCCGCGACCGGGCCCGGGAACTGGCCGCCCAGTCCGAGTAGCGCACCCGTCCCCGCCGCGGTCCCGCCGTCGGACCGGCGGGACGCGTCACCCACCGCCGTGCCCCATACTGGCGCGGTGTTCACACTCGCCCAGGCGCGGTTCCTGGTGGCCACCCTGCGGCCCCGCATCGACGAGCTGATCCGGATCCGGGCCGACCTGGCCGAGCTGCGCGCCGATCTCGCCGACGGGGGCCTGAGCCCGCTCGGCGGCCTGGCCGAGGTCAAGGCCCTGGAGGCCCGGCTGCACGGCGTCGTGGACGAGCTGCACGAGCACGACATCGAGGTCAAGGGCATCGCCCCGGTGCTGCTGGACTTCCCCGGCGAGCAGGCCGGCCGCCCGGTGCTGTGGTGCTGGCTGGAGGGCGACTCCGACGTGCGCTGGTACCACCGCGTCGAGTGCGGCTTCGCCGGCCGCCGCCCGGTGTGAAACGGCGCCCTCCCGAGTTGCCGCCGCTGGGTAGCAGCATCGTCCGGGTGCCCGGGCGGCTTCGACCAGCCGGCCCGCAGCGCGAGGGTCGCCAGCTCGCAGGCGCAGGTACGCGCCGATTGTGGCGGCGGGGCGCGGGGACCAAGCCATGGGCTCTGCCGACGCGCCGGGAGGCACCGGGTACGGTCCCAGCATGATCATCGTGCGTCGAGCGGCCGTCGGGGACGCCTCCGAGATCGTCCGGCTGCGTGGCGTCATGCTGGCGGCGATGGCCGGGGCACCGCCCGCGCCCGGCCCCTGGCAGGAGGCGGCCCGGGAGACGCTGCGCGACCGGCTGGCCGAGCCGCAGGACGCGATGGGCGTCTTCGTCGTCGACAAGCCGGATGGGCCGGGGGAGCTGGCCGCCGTCGCGGTGGGCACGATCGAGCGCCGGCTCGGCGGCCCGGACAACCCTGGCGGCCTGACCGGGTACGTCTTCAACGTCGTCACCGACCACGGCTACCGGCGGCGCGGGTACTCGCGGGCCTGCCTGGAGGCGCTGCTCGACTGGTACCGCGAGCGCGGCGTGGGCAAGATCGACCTGCGGGCGACGGCGGACGGTGAGCCGCTCTACCGGTCGCTGGGGTTCGTTCCCACCTCCGGCCAGACGCTGCGCCTGAGCCTGTCGCCGGCCGACTGACGGGCTCAGCGGCCGGTCGGAAGGTGACGCCTCAGCGGTTCGCTCACCAGGCGCCACGGGTGCTCCCCGGCCGCCGTCCCCGGCCGGAGGACCGAGGTCTCCGTGAACTCCACGCCGGCCCCGGCGAGCAGCCGGACGTGTCCGGCGTACGACGGGTGCGCCGTCAGGGTCCCCTTGGCGTACGGGGAGACGAGGATCGGCAGACCCGACATGAGTAGCTCGTTGAGGATGCCGAGGGCGACGCTGTCGTTGATGCCGAGCGCCCACTTGTTGACCGTGTTGAAGGTCGCGGGGGCCACCAGGACGGCGTCGGCCTCGGGGTGCACGGCGGGATCTCCGGGCGTCCGGGGCGTCCAGCGAACGGGGTGACCGGTCCGCTCGGCCAGGGCCTCCCGGTCGACCCAGGTGGCGGCCGTCGGCGTGGCGATCACGCACACCGTCCAGCCGTCCCGGCGCAGCAGCTCGACCAACTCGCCGATCCGCTGCGCCGGGGGAGCGGCGCACACCACCAGGTACAGGACCGGACGGCCGGTCACGAGACCCGCTCACGCACACTGCGCTTCGCATTGTCGTGTTCCACCGCACTCCTGTTCTACAGCGTCTGGGGCTCGTCGCTCGATCGTCGCGGCGGATAGTGGAACCATGCGACTGCTGGTGCTCGGGGGAAGCTGGTTCGTCGGCCGTGCCGTGGTAGCGGCGGCCCTCCGTGCCGGCTGGGAGGTCACCACCTTCAACCGGGGCCAGTCGGGTCCTGGTCTGGCTGGAGTGCGGGCGATCCACGGCGACCGGACGCGGGCCGGTGATGTCGCTGACCTGGCGGCCGCCGGGCCGTGGGACGCCGTGGTCGACACGTCCGGGTACGTGCCGGCGAACGTGCTCGAGGTGGCGGCCGCCCTCTCCGCCGCCGCCGATCGCTACGTGTTCGTGTCGACGGTCAGTGTGTATCGCGACTGGCCGGCGAGGCCGCTCAGCGAGCGCTCCGAGGTGCTCGACTGTCCGCAGGACGCCGGGCCGAGCTACGGCACCGACACCGAGGACGGGGCGACCCGATACGGCTACCTCAAGTCCGGCTGCGAGGCGGCCGTTTCCGCCGTGTTCGGCGAGGACCGGACAACCCTGCTGCGCCCCGGCGTGATCCTCGGTCCCCGTGAGTACGTCGGCCGCCTGCCCTGGTGGCTGCGTCGGGTCGCCGCCGGTGGTGAGGTGCTCGCCCCCGGCTCGCCCGACCGCACCATCCAGCCGATCGACGTGCGAGATGTGGCCACGTTCGCGCTGTGTGCCGTCACGGACCACCTGCCGGGTGCGTACAACGTCTGCGCGCCCATCGGGGGAGCGACCTTCGCCGGTCTGCTGCACGCCTGTGTCGCCGCGACCGGCGTCACCCCGAGTTTCACCTGGGTTCCGCACGGCGCGTTGCTCGACCAAGGCGTACGGCAATGGTCCGAGCTTCCGTTGTGGCGCACGTTCGACGGGGTGTGGCAGGTCGACGCGGCCAAGGCCCAGCAGGCCGGTCTGACGTGCCGGTCGCTGGCTGCGACCGTCGCCGACACCTGGCACTGGCTGCGCCAGTCCGGCGGTTCGACACACGGGATCGACCGCACTGTGGAGATCGGGTTGAGCCCGGAGAAGGAAGCCCGGGTGTTGGCCGCGTGGCATGGCTCAGGTGAGCGCTGCGGCTGACTGCTCGGCGAGCCACATCGCGATCTGCTCGGCGAGTTGCCGCGCCCTTTCGTCGTGCTCCCAGCGCGAGGTTCCCAGTAGCCTCTGCACCCTGGTCATCCGGCCGGTCAGCGACGTGTTCCTCCGGTGTTGGGGTAGTGCCAGGGCGTTCCGAACAGCGTCGGCAGCGCCGTCCCGGTCAGCCTGACAGAGGCGGGCCGCCGCCAGGTCGATCTGTACGCCGCAGATCTGTGAGTAGGGCCAGCGGGCGGACGGGACGCTGGTGTAGGCGTCGAGAGCCTCCTGCGCGTGCGCGATTGCCTGTCCGCCCTCGCCGAGGTCGAGCCAGGCAGCTGCCGCACACGCCGCCGCCCGCGCGGGCCCGAAAGCGAACTCGCCACCGGAGGAAACGTTGAGCTCGTCCGGGTGTCCTGCCGCGAGCTCCCTGTCCCGCCGGGCCGCCTCCAGGGACTCGGCGACGGACGCTGGGTCCGCGAGCAACGCGTATGACCGCGCGGCGATGTGACGGAGTCTCAGTTTCGGCTCGCCGTCAGGTGCGACACGCATCGCTTTGGCGAAGTAGGCCAAGGCGGCATCCGGCTCGTTGCGCCAGTTGGCCAGCGTCATCTGGAGACCGAGCGTCCAGGCCATCAGAGACGGTTGGCCAGCCAGGTCGGCGTACCGGGTGGAGGCGCGGGCGAACGCTGCTGAGTCGTTCCAGTGCCCGAGGTCGAAGGCGGTGGACGCCATCAGTGCCGTGCCCTGGCCGATCACCGTGTAGAGATCCGCAAGCTCACCTGGCCGCCGCGTTCGCTTGGCCAGCGATCGGGCCTCGTTCGAGAGCCAGCGAGCGGTGGTGAACACGTCAAGGGCGGTCATGCTGAACGACCGCGCCAGGATCGCCATGTCATCTTGCAGTGATTCGACCGTCTCGTGTGGCATCGGCCTGTCGGAGAGAAACGGATCGTTGGAGATCGCATCTGCGGCCTCGCTTATCAGCGAGGTGGTCGTCCCAGTGCCGCGACCACCACTGGGAACCCCTGGTCGAGGAAGTTCGGTCTCGGCCACATCCCTCAGCAGGTCGTCCAACTGGTCCACAGTCATCGCGAGCGCGTTGGCCAGGTTGAGTCTGATCCAGGGTTGGGGCGCCGACTCGGCGCGTTCCCAGCGGACGACGGTGGTGCGGTCGACGCCGAGCTTCTCCGCGAGGCTCTCCTGGGTGTGACCAACCGTCTTCCGTCGCTGGGCAAGCCGGTGTCGCTTCGGGGCCATCACGGCACCTTCCGTCGCGGAACGTGATTGGGCAGCACTACACAGTTACCTCCCTGGTGATCGGGATGCAACACCCGTGCCGCCCTTTCGCCGAGTTGCCGCCCTGGGACCGGCCCGTCCCGGAGGCGAGGGTGGACGCATGGCCCGGGGCGGGTGCCGGGCTCCGGTGGGAGCGTCACCCCGAGCGCTTCCACCGTCCCCGCCCGCCCCGGTGCCGCTCGACTTCTCAACCAACGGAGGCCAGCGGTGACGTACCGGATGGGGGTGTTCGGCCGGCTCGGGCCGGCGGGGGTGCGGGAGGTGGTGACGCGCTGGCTGCGGCTGGTGGCGGCGGACGCCGACCTGTCGCCGTACCTCGTCGGGGTCGATCGGGTCCGGCTCGCCGGGCACCTGGCGTTGACCCTCACGACGGCGCTCGGCGGCCCGGCCGGCGACATCGCCCGCCCGGCGGCGGGCGCGTGGCGCGGCCTCGGGCTCACCGAGACGCAGCACCGACGGGTGGTCGACTACCTGACCGGGGTGCTGCTGGCGCGTGACCTGCCGGCGGCGGCGGTCGAGGCGGCGGGCCGGGCGTTCGCCGACGAGGCCGGGCCGCCGGCCGCCGACGAGGCCGCGTCCTGGGCGGCCACCTTCCGGTACGCCGACGCGGCGGCCCGGCACTTCCGCGCGGCGGTGGGCGGCGGCCCGCCGGGGCGGGACGGGCCGTTGCTGTTCGCCAGCCTCGCCCGGCTGGTCGACGGCGGCGACGACCCGGTCGGGCGGGCGGCGCTGCTGACGGTGCTCGGCCGCGCCCGGCGACGGCACGGCCTGCTGCCGGAGCACGCGGGGCCGGTCGCCGATGCCCTGCTCGCCGGGATCGCCCCTGGGCGGACGCCGGCTGACGGCTGGCGGCGGCGCTGCCGGGAGGCGCTGCGCGCGCTGCCGCCGAGCGGGACCGGTCCGGCGTGGTGGGCGGCCCGGGTCGTCGACCACGACCGGCCGGGCGACGGCGTCGCGATCCTGACCGTGCGTCCCGGGGAACGGCTGCCGCACCGGCCCGGCCAGGCCGTGCCGGTGTGCACGCCCCGCCGGCCCGGGGTGTGGCGCTGGTACTGCCCGGCCAACGCGCCGCGCCCCGACGGCACCGTCGAGCTGCACGTCCGCGCCGTCACCGCCGGCACCGTCTCCCGCGCCCTGGTGCACGAGGTACGCCCCGGCGAGCCGCTCTGGTTGGGCCCGCCGGCCGAGACCGGGCTGACCCTCCACCCGCGACCCCGCCGGGACCTGCTCCTGGTCGCCGGGGGCACCGGCCTTGCGCCGCTGCGTGCCCTCGTCGAGCAGGTCGCCGCCGCTCCGGACGGCCGCCGGGTCACCCTCGTGGTCGGGGCGCGCACCTTCGCCGACCTGTACGACGCGATCAGCCTGGACCGGCTCCAGCGCGCGTACGACTGGCTGACCCTCGTCCCGGCGTTCTCGCACGACGTCCTCGCCGGGCCGGCGGAGCAGGGCGACGCGCTCACCCTGGCCCTGGACCACCACGAGCCCGGGCAGGAGGTGTACGTGTGTGGGCCGCCGGCCATGCTCGCCGGCGCGCGGCTGCGGCTGCTGGCGGCGGGGATCCCCGCCGAGCGCGTCCACCTCCCCGCGGACGTGCGGTCGCCAGGGTGACCGGTGACCGGGCCGCTGCTGACCAGGGACGCCTGCCGCCGGGGCGGTGAGCAGGGGCCCCTGGTCAGGCCTCAGGCGTCGGCGTAGCGGCGGGCGGCGGCGAGGGCGGCGCGCAGTCTCTCCGCGTCCACCCGGGCGGGGACGTCGAAGTCGCCCGCCGGGTCGGCCGCGTAGAGCGCCGCGTACGCGGTGGTGTCCCGCTGGAAGCGCCAGCCCTCGGCGAGCGGCCCGACGTCTGCCGCGTCGTACCCGAGGGTGTCGAGGAACGCGGTGACGGCGGCCTTCGCCGCGGCCTCGGCGGGGGTGGCCGCCCGGGCCCGCGAGCCCAGCGACCGATCCACTGGGTTATCTGGCGTCCCGTGACTCCGGCTCGGGCGTCCCGTGACTTCGGACGCTTGTGGACCGAACCACCCCTATCCACCCCTGTAGGGGATCGGTGATCTTCCATCAGGTCTGGATTCAGTGATATCTATCTTTCACTACCACTTCCCACCCCCAGGAGTGCGACGTGCGGAGATCCCGTCTCGTTACCTTCGCCGTGAGTGTCGCGGCGACCCTCGGCGCCACGCTCACGCTGGCCGTCCCCGCCCAGGCCTCGGCCAGCGACCGCTACGTCGCCCTCGGCGACTCGTACGCCTCCGGCCTCGGCGCCGACAGCTACACCGCCGAGAGTGGCGCGTGCAAGCGCAGCACAAACGCGTACTCGGCGCTCTACAACACCAACATCAGGCCCGCGTCGTACAAGTCGGTCGCCTGTTCCGGAGCGATCACCACGGACGTGATCAACAACCAGCTCTCCGCGCTGTCGTCGACCACCACGCTGGTCAGCATCACCATCGGCGGCAACGACGTCGGCTTCACCACCATCATGTCCACCTGCGTGCTCCAAGGCGAGAGCCAGTGCGTGGCCGCCGTGCAGGCCGCCGAGACCAAGGCGCGCACCGAGCTGCCCGGCAAGCTGGCCAACGTCTACAACGGCATCAAGGCCAAGGCGCCGTCGGCCCGGGTCGTGGTCGTCGGATACCCGGTCTTCTACCAGCTCGGCACGACCTGCGTCGGCCTCACCGCGACCTCCCGGGCGAAGATCAACGAGGGCATCAACCTCGTGGACGACATCATCCGCACCGCCGCCACCTCGGCCGGCTTCAAGTTCGCCGACGTGCGGTCGGCCTTCGTCGGCCACCAGCTGTGCAGCTACGGCGAGAAGTGGATGCACGCCCTGAACTTCCTCAACCTCGGCATCTCGTACCACCCGACGGCGGCCGGTCAGTCCGGCGGTTACTACCCGGTGTTCCGCGCCGCGGCGGGCTGACCGGGCCGGCCCCGCGCCGGTGACCTTCGAGGCCGCGCGCCCACCTCGGGTGGGGGCGCGGCCTCGCGTGTGTTCCGGGCGCCTACCCGGTCGTCACGCCGGCAGCACCTTCTCGACCGCCGCGCGCAGGTCCGGGGAGTCCGGCGCGACGGTCGGGGCGAACCGGCCCGCCACCGTGCCGTCCGGCGCCACCAGGAACTTCTCGAAATTCCACCGCACGTCGCCGGTGTGCCCGTCCGGGTCCGGCGTGGACACGAGCTGCGCGTAGAGCGGGTGCCGGCCCGGGCCGTTGACGTCCACCTTCTCCGTCAGGGGGAAGGTCACCCCGTAGTTGACCTGGCAGAACTCGTCGATCTCGGCGGCGGTGCCCGGCTCCTGGCCGGCGAACTGGTTGCACGGCACGCCGAGCACCACCAGGCCCCGGTCGGCGTAGGTCTCGTGCAGGGCCTGGAGGCCGGCGTACTGCGGGGTGAGGCCGCAGCGGGACGCCACGTTCACCACCAGCAGCGCCCGGCCCCGGTGGCGGGCGAGGTCGGCCGGGCCACCGGCCAGCGCGTCGATCTGGGTGTCGAAGACGGTCATCCGCCGAGGCTACCGACCGGCGGCGACGGCCGGGCGGATCCCCGTTTCCCGATGATCGACGCATGTACATCTTGACGAAGTGATGACGCCGTGAGTAGCGTCTCACCATCCTTTTGGAAAGTTTCCTAACTGTTTGGGGAGACGCCACATGAAGAGATCGCTCCGCCGGGCCCTCTGGGCCGGCGCCGTGGTCGCGATGACCGTCTCGGCGGTCCCGATGACCTCGGCGTTCGGTGCCGGAAGTGTGACCGCCACGTTCGCCAAGGCGCAGGACTGGGGGACCGGTCACGAGGCCCGGGTGACCGTTGCCAACGGCTCCGCCGCCAGCGTGGACACCTGGCGCATCGAGTTCGACCTGCCGGCCGGCACCACCATCAGCAGCTCCTGGGACGCCGACGTCACCAGCAGCGGCAACCACTACGTCGCGGTGAAGAAGAGCTGGGCCGGCCCGCTCCCCGCCGGGGCGAGCTTCAGCTGGGGCTACAACGGCACCGGGGCGTACAAGGCGCCGCTGAACTGCACCGTCAACGGCGCGCCGTGCGGCGGCGGCACCACCCCGACCACCAGCGCCCCGCCGCCGACCACCACCCCGCCGACCACCGCGCCCCCCACGACCCCGCCGCCGACCACCCCGCCGCCGACCACGCCGCCGCCCGGCGGGGGCAAGAAGGTCGTCGGCTACTTCGCCGAGTGGGGCGTCTACGGCCGTAACTACCACGTCAAGAACATCCACACCAGCGGGTCCGCCGCGAAGCTGACCCACATCCTGTACGCCTTCGGCAACACCACCGGCGGTCGCTGCAGCATCGGCGACAGCTACGCCGACTACGAGAAGGCGTACACCGCCGCGGACAGCGTCGACGGCGTCGCCGACACCTGGGACCAGCCGCTGCGCGGCAGCTTCAACCAGCTCCGCAAGCTGAAGAAGATGTACCCGCACCTCAAGGTCATCTACTCCGTCGGCGGCTGGACCTGGTCGGGCGGCTTCACCCAGGCCGCGCAGAACCCGACCGCGTTCGCCGAGAGCTGCTACAACATGGTCGAGGACCCGCGCTGGGCGGACGTCTTCGACGGCATCGACGTCGACTGGGAGTACCCGAACGCCTGCGGCCTCACCTGTGACACCAGCGGCCCGAACGCCTTCAAGAACGTGATCAGCGCGCTGCGGACCAAGTTCGGCTCCTCGGCGCTGGTCACCGCGGCCATCACCGCCGACGGCAGCACCGGTGGCAAGATCGACGCCACCGACTACGCCGGTGCCGCGCCGAACCTCAACTGGCTGATGCCGATGACGTACGACTTCTTCGGCGCCTGGGCGGCGCAGGGCCCCACCGCCCCGCACTCCCCGCTCACCTCGTACGCCGGCATCCCGCAGCAGGGCTTCTGGAGCGACGCGGCGATCCAGAAGCTCAAGAGCAAGGGCATCCCGTCCGACAAGCTGCTGCTCGGCATCGGCTTCTACGGCCGGGGCTGGACCGGGGTCACCCAGGCCGCCCCGGGCGGCACCGCCACCGGCGCGGCCCCGGGCACCTACGAGGCCGGCATCGAGGACTACAAGGTCCTCAAGAACACCTGCCCGGCCACCGGCACCGTCGCCGGCACCGCGTACGCCAAGTGCGGCAGCAACTGGTGGAGCTACGACACCCCGTCCACCATCGGCGGCAAGATGACGTACGCGAAGAACCAGGGCCTCGGTGGCGCGTTCTTCTGGGAGCTCTCCGGCGACACGACCAACGGTGAGCTGATCGGCGCCATCAAGGGCGGTCTCGGCTGAGCCGAAGGCCGACGCAACACCCACCCGGCGGGGAGGGACCGCGCACCGGTCCCTCCCCGCCCGCTCGTGGCGCCTGGCCCTCGTCGACGCCTCCCGCGCGGCAGGCCCGCGCCGGCGCCCCAGCCCGCCTTCGCCCCCACCCGGCCCGGTGCCCCATCCGCCCCCCCCGCCCCCACCCGGCCCGCCGGCCCCCGTGGCGCACCGGGTGCGCGGCGGGTCCGGGGCGATGTGTCAGACTCGCGCATCGGCACCTGCCCGTGCCGGGTCGAGGGGAGGGACGGATGGCTGTGGCTCACTCCAGGGCGGCGCTCGTCACGGCGCTCGCGCTCCTGCCGTTCACCCTGCTCGGCTGCGGGCTCGGCGGTGCCGACGAGAAGGCGGCGGAGCAGCCCGGCCGGGCGCCCGCCGAGGAGGCGGGCACCAAGGCCCGCGAGCGGGTGCAGGCGTACCTCGACGCGATGATCGCCAAGGACGTCGCAGCCGGACGCAGTCAGCTCTGCGCCCCCGCCCAGGGGAGCTTCGACTCCGCCGCCACCGGCCCGAACGGCGACTTCGCCGACCACTTCACCGTGACGGAGGCGGCCATCACCGACGTCCGCCCGGGCGCGGCCGGGCAGGAGGTCAGCACGTCGGTCACCGTCACCGTCGGCACCCGCGAGGCCACCCGGCCGCTGCTGTTCACCGTCACCCGCAGCGGCGCCGACTGGTGCGTCGCGGGGGAGGCGCCGGGCGGCCACACCCCCGAGCCGTCGGTCACCCCCTGACGCCGACCCCCACGGGCCGGGACCTCCCAACTGCCGGAACCGTCACCCTCGCCGCCCGGTCCCTCCGGCGGTCGCCGTACGCTTTCTGTCATGCGCCATGAGTGGCATCAGCTGAGCCATCCCGCGGTGGGCAGCCCCGGCCTACAGACCAGCCGTCCGACCGTCGACTCCGCCGAGGACGCCGCCCTCGGCCTGGACCGCTGGCGGGACCTGCCCCGGGCGCAGATCCCGCCGTGGCCGGACCCGGCGGCGGTCGCCGAGGTCTGCAAGGTGCTCGACACCGTGCCGTCGGTCGTCGCGCCCTACGAGGTCGACCAGCTCCGGCAGCGCCTCGCGCTGGTCTGCGAGGGCAAGGCGTTCCTGCTCCAGGGCGGCGACTGCGCGGAGACCTTCGTCGACAACACCGAGAGTCACCTGCTGGCCAACGCCCGCACCCTGCTCCAGATGGCGATCGTGCTCACCTACGGCGCTTCCCTGCCGGTGATCAAGGTCGCCCGGGTCGCCGGGCAGTACACCAAGCCCCGGTCGCTGCCGACCGACGCGCGGGGCCTGCCGGCCTACCGCGGCGACCTGATCAACTCGCTGGAGGCCACGCCGGAGGCGCGGGTCGCCGACCCGCAGCGCATGATCCGGGCGTACGCGAACTCGGCCGCCGCGATGAACATGCTCCGGGCGTACCTGGCCGGTGGGCTGGCCGACCTGCACGCGGTGCACGACTGGAACAAGGGCTTCGTCAAGAGCTCCCCGGCCGGCGAGCGCTACGAGGCGATCGCCCGGGAGATCGACCGGGCGCTGGCCTTCATCAACGCCTGCGGGATGACCGAGGACGACGCGCTGCGCACCGTCACCCTCTACTGCTCCCACGAGGCCCTCGCGCTGGAGTACGACCGGGCGCTCACCCGGGTCTCCGGCAGCCGCGCGTACGGCCTGTCCGGGCACTTCCTCTGGATCGGCGAGCGCACCCGGCAGATCGACGGCGCGCACATCGACTACATCTCCCGCATCGCCAACCCGATCGGCGTGAAGCTCGGCCCGACCACCACCCCGGACGAGGCGATCGAGCTCTGCGAGAAGCTCAACCCGGAGAACATCCCCGGCCGGCTGACCCTGATCAGCCGGATGGGCAACCACCGGGTCCGCGACACCCTGCCGCCGATCGTGGCGAAGGTCACCGCCGCCGGCGCGAAGGTCGTCTGGCAGTGCGACCCGATGCACGGCAACACCCACGAGTCGTCCAACGGCTACAAGACCCGGCACTTCGACCGGATCGTCGACGAGGTGCTCGGCTACTTCGAGGTGCACCGGGGCCTGGAGACCCACCCGGGCGGCCTGCACGTCGAGCTGACCGGCGAGGACGTCACCGAGTGCCTCGGCGGTGCCCAGGGCATCGAGGACCTCGACCTGCCCGACCGGTACGAGACCGCCTGCGACCCGCGGCTGAACACCCAGCAGTCGCTGGAGCTGGCTTTCCTGGTGGCGGAGATGCTCCGTGGCTGACGCGAGGAGTGAGCTTGCGAGCCCCGCAGTCGGCGGCCGAAGGGATGACCGTGGCTGACCCACTCATCGACCTGCGGTCGGACACCGTGACCCGGCCCACCGCCGGGATGCGGGAGGCGATGGCCACCGCCGAGGTCGGCGACGACGTCTACGGCGAGGACCCGACGGTCAACGCCCTGGAGGCCGAGGTCGCCGCCCTGTTCGGGCACGAGGCGGCGCTGTTCGCCCCGACCGGGTCGATGGCCAACCAGATCGCCCTGCAACTGGTGGTGCCGCCCGGCGACGAGCTGCTCTGCGACGCCGACGCGCACATCGTCACGTACGAGATCGGCGCGGCGGCGGCGTACGGCGGGATCTCGTCGCGGACGTGGCCGGCGGTCGGCGCGGACGTCGACCCCGACCTGGTCGCCGGCATGGTCCGGCCGGACGGCTACTTCGCGGTGCCGACCCGGGCCATCGCCGTGGAGCAGACCCACAACCGGGGCGGCGGCGGGGTGATCCCGCTGGCCACCCTGCGCGAGCTGCGTCGGGTCGCCGACGCCAACGGGCTGGCCCTGCACTGCGACGGCGCCCGGATCTGGCACGCCCACGTCGCCGACGGCGTGCCGCTGGCTGCCTACGGTGCCCTGTTCGACACCATGTCGGTCTGCCTGTCCAAGGGCCTCGGCGCGCCGGTCGGCTCGCTCGTCGTCGGCAGCGCGGAGAAGATCGAGCGGGCCCGGTTCGTCCGCAAGCGGATGGGCGGCGGAATGCGCCAGGCCGGCGTGCTCGCCGCCGCGGGCCGGTACGCCCTGGCCCACCACATCCAGCGACTCGTCGACGACCACGCGAAGGCAGCCCGGCTGGCCGAGGCTGTCGCCCCGTTCGGGGTGCTCGCCACAGCGGTGCGGACGAACATCGTCCCGCTGGACCTGACGAAGTCCCCGCTCGACGCACGGGGCCTGGCCGCCGCCGCCCGCGCCGAGGGCGTGCTGATCTCGGTCCTCGGCCCGCGCTCCGCCCGCCTGGTCACCCACCTGGACGTCGACGACACCACCGTCGACCGCGCCGCCACCACCCTCACCCAAATCCTCCGCAACTAGCCAACCCAACCCCACCCACCCCGCGACTGCCCCCGTTGATCAAGAGGTTCGCGTCAGGATCCGGGGCCCGGATGACGTAAACCTCTTGATCAACGCAAGGGTCGGCGGGGGTGGGGTTAGGGGTGGAGGCGGGTGAGGGTGGCTATGTCGGTGGCGTGGCCCTCGTGTTTTTCCGAGGGGGTCTCCACCACCACCGGGATGCCCGCCGTGGCGGGGTGGGCCATCAGTTCGGCGAACGCCGGCTCGCCGATGGTGCCCTTGCCGATGTTCTCGTGCCGGTCCCGGGTCGAGCCGCACAGGTCCTTCGAGTCGTTGGCGTGCACCAGCCGCAGCCGGTCCGGCCCGACCGTGGCGACCAGCGCGTCCAGGCAGGCCGTCATGCCGCCCTCGGCGGCCAGGTCGTGCCCGGCCGCCCAGGCGTGGCAGGTGTCGAAGCAGACGCCCAGGCCGGGGTGCCGGTCCACCGCGTCCAGGTACGGGCCGAGCTGCTCCACCCGGGAGGCCAGCGACCGGCCGCCACCCGCGCTCGGCTCGACCAGCAGCAGCGGGCCGCCCGCCGCCAGCGTCTCGTCGAGCAGCGGCAGCAGCGCCTCGCGTACCTGCCGCATGGCCGCGTCGGCGTGGCCCGTGTCGACCGCGCTGCCGGCGTGGAACACCACCCCGAGGGCACCGATCGCCCGCCCCCGGCGCAGCGCGTGGGCCAGGGTCTGCGCCGACCGCTCGACCGTGGCCGGGGTGGGGGAGCCGAGATTCACCAGCAGCGACGCGTGGACGAACACCGGCACGCCCCGCTCGGCGCAGCCGTCGCGGAACAGCACGTCCTGGACCGGGTCGCCCGCCGGCAGCGCCCAGCCCCGGGAGTTGGAGACGTAGACCTGGACGACCTCGGCGCCGGTCGCGTCGACGTACGGCAGGGCAGCCTTCGCCAGCCCGCCCGAGGTGGGGGTGTGCGAGCCGACCGGCCGGTGGACAGCGGACGCGGACATCGCTACAGACACCCGATCGTGATCTGGGTACCCGGCGCCACCTGGGCGTTCTCGCCCGGGTTCTGGAACCGGACGATGCCGTTCGGGTTGAACTGCACGTTCACCGGGAAGCCCTGGCTCTCCAACTGCTGCTTGGCCTGCTGACAGGGCAGGTCGACCACCCGGGGCACGACCACCGGGGCGGGGCCCTTGCTGACGTCCAGCTTGACCTGGGCCCCCTTCTCCACGCCCGTACCGTCCACCGGGCTCTGCCCGAGGACCTCGTCCTTCGGCTTGGGCGAGTCCTTGTACGTCTCCACCGGCACCAGGCCGAGCTGGGTCAGGGCGGTGCGGGCCTCGTTGACGTTCTTGCCGACGAGGTTCGGCACCGAGATCGGGGCCTTGCCCTTGCTCAGGATGACGGTGACCTTCGCGCCCGGCTTGACCTCGGCGCCGACCTTCGGGTTGGTGTCCACCACCACGCCCTCGGGCAGGTTGTCGTCGTACCGGGGGGTGCCCTTGGCGACGACCAGCTTGGCGTTGACCAGGTCGGCTTCGGCCAGCTCGAACTCCTTGCCGACCACGTCCGGCACGGGGAACCGGTCCGGCCCCAGCGAGAGGGTGAGGGTGATGGTGCCGCCCTTGACGATCCGGGCGGCCGAGGCCGGGCTCTGCGCCACCACGCCGTCGCGCGGGATCTTCTCGTCGTAGCGGGGCTCGGCGTACTCAAGGGTGAAGCCGCCCCTGGTCGCCTGCGCCTGCGCCTCGGCCTTGCTGAGGCTGACCAGCTCCGGGGCCACCGTGTACCGGCCCACCCCGAACCACCAGCCGGTGAGCGCGGCGATCAGGACGAGCACCACGGCTGCCGCCAGCAGGCCCACGCGCCCCCGCTGGTCGCCCAGCACCCGGGCCCGCAGCGCGCCGATCCGGCCGCCCGGGCCGGTGTTCTCCGGCGCGGCCCGGCGCCGGTGCGGGCGCGGCTCCTTGTGCTCGGGCAGCCGGGCCCAGGCCGGGCGCTCGGCGGGCCGGACCGCCGCGACCACCATGGTGGGCTGCGCCAGCGGGGCCGCGTCGTCGGTCACCGCGCGCAGCACGGCGGTGTGCGCGTTCTGGTCGCCCAGGTCGTCGCGGGCGACCTGGACCTCGGCCAGGAGGGCGCCGGCGTCGGTCGGCCGCGCCTCCGGGGCGCGTCGGGTGGCCCGGGCGACGAGGTCGTCGAGCGCCCTCGGCAGTCCGGGCACCAGCGTCGAGGGGGCCGGCACGTCGCGGTCGACGTGCTGCCAGGCGACGTCCACCGGCCGGTCGCCGTCGTACGGGACCCGGCCGGTGAGCATCTCGAACAGCACGATGCCGGCCGAGTAGACGTCGGTGCGGGTGTCGGAGTGACCGTCGGTGACCAACTCCGGCGCGACGTACGCCACCGTGGCCATGAGTTGGTTGCCCGGCTCGTCCTCGGCGCTGGCCTCCACGGCGCGCGCCAGCCCGAAGTCGGCGACCTTGACCACGCTGTCGACCAGGTTGGCGACGCCGCCGGTGGGCGCCTCGGCGACCAGCACGTTCTCCGGCTTGACGTCGCGGTGCACCAGGCCGGCCCGGTGTGCGGCGGCGATCGCGGCGAGCATCTGCTCCATGATCGCCAGCGCCTCGTCCGGGTGCAGCCGGCGCCGCTCGGCGAGCACGTCGCGCAGCGTCCGGCCGCGCACGTACTCCATCACCAGGTACGGCAGGCCGGCGTGGGTGCCCTGGTCGTAGACCGCCACCACGTTCGGGTGGGTCAGCCGGGCGATGGTCTTCGCCTCGTCGGTGAACCGCTCCAGGAACCCGGCCATCCGCGCCCGCGTCTCGGCGGCCTGGGTCGGGTGAATGATCTTGACCGCGACGGTGCGCTCCAGGCGCTCGTCGGTGGCGGTGTACACGGTCGCCATGCCGCCACGGGCCACGCGACCGCGAATGCGGTAGCGCCCGTCGATCAGCGAGCCCAGCAACGTGTCGGCGACCTGTGTGTCCATCGGCAGGCAGTCTATGTGTCCAGAGGGTAGAGGTTGAACAGGATGCTACAGCCGGCTGGCCGGCCGGCCCGTCCCGCCGCGCTCGGGCCGTCCCCGAACCCTCCCGGCAGCCCGTCCGGGACTGGTCGAGGGGGTGCCCCTCGCCGTCGCCGCCGACGGCGTGACAGGGTGATCGGGTGACCGACTCCGTACCCTCCGACCAGGCTGCCTCCGGCGCCGGCCCCGCCGGCCCGACCGATCCGGCCGGCTGGCTGACCCTGCCGGACGTCGCCGAGCGCCTCGACCTGTCGATCAGCAAGGTGCACCAGATGATCCGGGACCGGGAGCTGCTCGCGGTGCGCCGCGACGGCGTCCGCCGGATCCCCACCGACCTGGTGGCCAACCACACCGTGCTCAAGCACCTGCCCGGGGTGCTCACCCTGCTGACCGACGCCGGCTACGACGACGAGGCCGCGCTGCGCTGGCTCTACGAGCCCGACGACACCCTGTCCGGCGGTACCCCGGCCGCCACGCTCGGCGGCGACCACGCCCGCGAGGTCAAGCGCCGCGCCCAGGCCCTCGGCTTCTGACCCCTGACCCACCCCGCCCGCCCCCTGTTCCCACGGCACCGGGCGGGTCGGCCGTACCGGGCCTGTCCCGCCGTTCCGGGCCTTTCCCGCCGTTTTCGGGCGGGTCCGGAACGGCGGGCGGGCCCGGGTGGCCGGGACGGGGTCAGTCGGCGCGGCGGGTGGCGGCGATGGCGAGGTCGACCAGGGCCTGGCGGGCCTCCGTCTCCAGGTCGACGGTGGCCAGCGCGGCCAGCGCCGTGTCGGTCAGCGCGACGATCCGCTCCTCGGCGCGGGCCAGCGCCCCGGTCGAGGTGATCAGCTCGCGCAGCCGGGCCACCCCGTCCTCGTCCAGGCCCGGGTCGCCGAGCCGGCCGAGCAGCAGCTCCCGGCCGGCCGCGTCGGTGGCCTCCACGGCCGCCGCCACCAGGTACGTCCGCTTGCCCTCGCGCAGGTCGTCGCCGGCCGGCTTGCCGGTCTGCGACGGGTCGCCGAACACTCCCAGCACGTCGTCGCGCAACTGGAACGCCTCGCCCAGCGGCAGCCCGTACGCCGAGTAGGCCGCCCGGACGTCCGCCCCCGCGCCGGCCAGCGCGGCGCCCAGCAGCAGCGGGCGCTCGACCGTGTACTTCGCCGACTTGTACCGGGCGACCTTGCCCGCGCGTTCCACCGAGGTGTCCCCGGTGGCCTGGGTGAGCACGTCGAGGTACTGCCCGACGGTGACCTCGGTGCGCATCTCGTCGAAGACCGGGCGGGCCCGGGCCACGATCCGCGGGTCCAGCCCGGCGGAGTGCAGCAGCTCGTCGGACCAGACCAGGCACAGGTCGCCGAGCAGGATCGCCGCCGCGTCACCGAACCCGTCGGCGTCGCCACCCCAGCCGGCGCCCCGGTGCCGGGCGGCGAACCGCCGGTGCACCGCCGGCTCGCCGCGCCGGGTGTCCGAGCGGTCCATCAGGTCGTCGTGGATCAGCGCGCTGGCCTGCACGAACTCCAGCGCCGACAGCGCGGTCACGATCTGGTCCGAGTCGCCCCCGCCGGCACCCCGGAACCCCCAGTACGCGAAGGCCGGGCGCAGCCGCTTGCCGCCGCCCAGCACGAACGCCTCGATCGCCTCGGCCACCGGCACCAGGGCGTCGTCGACGCCCGCCATCCAGATTCGTTGGCCGGCCAGGAACTCGGTCAGGGCCTTGTCGACCCGCTGACGCAGGCCGGCGCGGTCGACGGGGGACACGGGAGCAGCGTGGGTCACGCCCCGACGCTAGCGGGTCGCCCGGGGCCGTGCCGCATCCGCGGCCCGTGGCGCGCCGTGGGCCGCCCCGACCACCGGGCGTCGTCGCGCCGGGTTCATTGCCTGGTCGCGGGCGGTGACCGCCGGCCCGCCCGGCGAGCGGGCCGGCCGGGTGACGGAGCCGGCCGGGTGGCGGGGCCGGGCGGGGCAGGTGGCGGCCCGCCGCGCCGGGGCGGGCGCCGGGCCGCCGTACCGCCGGCTCGGGGGCGGGCCGCCGTACCGCCGGCTCGGGGGCGGGCCGCCGTACCGCCGGCTCGGGGGCGGGCCGCCGTACCGCCGGCTCGGGGGCGGGCCGGGTCAGCCGGTGGCGTGCCCCGGCGAGCTGGCCGGCTGTGCCCGGCGGCCTCGGCCAGCAGCTCGACCGGCACGGCGAGGACCACGGCCAGCCATCCCAGCCAGAAGTCCCCCGGCACGCGGAGCTGCCGCTCCCAGCGGGACACCTCGTGCCGGCTCAGCGTGGGCACGCCCGAGGCGGCGCACAGCTCGGCGGCGAGGAACTGCTGACTCCGGCCCCGGGCCAGCCGGAGCCGGGCGAGCAGCGGCCCGAGCAGCTCGGGCCCGGGTGGCGTGGACGGCGTCATCGGTCCTCCGGGAGGGGTCGGCGCGGTGGCGGCGTCGACCTGCCCGGACGGGCGGGACCGGTGTTGCCGCCGGTCGGTGCTGACCCCCGCGCGGGCCCCCGGGAGCCGGCCCCGGCCGGCCCCGTCCGCGCTGCCCACCTGTCTACCCCGGGGGTACGACGGTCTGCCCGGCCGGTGGTCGTGGGCGTGGGCCCCACCTCGTACGGGTGCGGGTCGGTCCCGGCTGCTGTGGGTCGCGCCAGGTGGGAAGGTTCTGGGTCCGGCACCCGCCGGCCGCTAGAGTTCAGGCGTGGCGCTCGGTCTTCCCTCGGTCCTCCCCAATCCGCAGCCGGCGATCGGGGAGCTGATCCGCGACCGTCAGCCGACCTTCTCGTTCGAGTTCTTCCCGCCCAAGACCCCGCGCGGCGAGCAGCTGCTCTGGCAGGCGATCCGCGAACTGGAGTCGCTGCGCCCGTCGTTCGTCTCGATCACCTACGGGGCCGGCGGGTCGACCCGGGACACCACGGTCGCGGTGACCGAGCGGATCGCCACCGAGACCACCCTGCTGCCGATGGCGCACCTGACCGCGGTCAACCACTCCGTCGCCGAGCTGCGCAACGTCATCGGCCGGCTGGCCGGCGTCGGGGTGCGCAACGTGCTGGCCGTGCGGGGCGACCCGCCGGGCGACCCGGGCGGGGAGTGGGTCCGCCACCCCGAGGGCGTGCTCTACGCCGAGGACCTGGTCCGGCTGGTCCGCGACGCCGGCGACTTCAGCGTCGGGGTGGCCGCCTTCCCGTACAAGCACCCGCGCTCGGTCGACGTGGCCAGCGACACCGCGCACTTCGTCCGCAAGTGCCGGGCCGGCGCGGAGTTCGCGATCACCCAGATGTTCTTCGACGCCGACGACTACCTGCGGCTGCGCGACCGGGTGGCGGCGGCCGGCTGCGACACCCCCATCCTGGCCGGGGTGATGCCGGTCACTCAGCTCAGCACCATCGAGCGTTCGACACAGCTTTCCGGGGCGCCGTTCCCGCCGGCCCTGGCCGCGCGGTTCGCCGAGGTCGCCGACGACCCGGAGGCGGTCCGCCGGCTCGGCATCGAGCAGGCGGCCGAGATGTGCCGGCGGCTGCTGGACGAGGGCGTCCCCGGGATCCACTTCATCACCCTCAACCGGTCCACCGCGACCCGGGAGGTCTGGCAGCAGTTGCAGGTCGGCACGCGGGTGTGACCCCCGTGGCGCGACACCTGGGCGCCGATGGGACGGTTGATCCGTGGTGGGCACTCAGCTGAACTGGGACGAGTACGCGACGGCGTGGGCACGGTTGCACGGGGGCTTCGACCCCCGGGCGGCGGCCCCGGTGGTACGCGCCTGGCTGCGGTTCGCCTACCACGTCGGGTACGTGCTGGGCCGGCTGCGGGTCACCCCGACCGCGGTCACCGTGGCGGGCGTGCTGCTCTGCCTCTGCGTGCCGCTGTTCGCCGTCCGGCCGGTAAACGGGCCGGTCATCGGTGCGCTGTTCGTGCTGGCCGCCTCGGTGGCCGACAGCGTCGACGGTGCGGTGGCGGTCGTCACCAACCGCACCACCCGGCTCGGGTACGTCTACGACTCCGTGGCCGACCGGCTCGGCGAGGTCGCCTGGCTGGCCGCGTTCTGGCTGTTGGGCGCGCCGGGCGCGCTGGTCGCCGCCGCGGGCGGGCTGTCCTGGCTGCACGAGTACGTCCGGGCCCGGGCGGTCTCGGCTGGGATGCGGGAGATCGGCGCGGTCACCGTGGGGGAGCGGCCCGCCCGGGTCTGCGTGGCCCTGGTCGGGCTGCTGCTGGCCGGGCTGGCCGGGCTGGTCGACCCGGACCTGACCGCCGGCACCATCACCATGGCCACCGCCGTCTGGGTGCTGCTCGCCGGCTTCGGCCTGGGCCAGCTCCTCTCCACCGTCCGCCGCGCCCTCGTCAACGCCGACTGACCCCACCCCAACCCCCGCCGCGCCCCCGCCGCGCCGTGGCGCGGCGGGCAATTTCACGGAATGAGTGGCCTCCAGGCTCGTCGAGGCCACTCATTCCGTGAAATTGCGAAGATCTTGGGGGTGGGGTGGGGCTAAGCCCAGGCGGGGCCGATCTCGTCGGCGACGATCTGGGCGGAGAGGGTGACCATCGGCAGGCCGCCGCCCGGGTGGGTGGAGCCGCCGACCAGCCAGAGGCCGGCCGCCGGGCCCCGGTTGGCCGGGCGGAGCAGGCCGCCGGCCGTGCCGTAGATCGACCCGCCGGGCGCGCCGGTGGCGGCGCCCAGGTCGGCCGGGGTGCGGACCTCCCGGAACGCCAGCCGGTCCCGCACGTCCACGCCCCGCTCGGCGAGCACGTCGAGGACCCGGTCGGCGTACGCGTCGGCGAGCCCTGGCCGCTGCCAGTCCACCGCCCCGGTGGCGGTGCCGTGCCGGGCGGCGTTGACCAGCACGAACCACGCCTCGTGCCCGGCCGGGCGGACTGCCGGGTCGTCGGCGACGGTGACGAAGACCGTCGGGTCGGGCGCGGGGCGGGCCCGGATCCCGCGTCCCGGGTGGCCGAAGACGGCGTCGAACTCGGCGTCGTGGTCGCGGGGGAAGAACACGTTGTGGTGGGCCAGCCCGGTGTCGCCGGCCACCCCGAGCAGCAGCACGAAGCCGGCGAGGCTGCGGTCGGTGAGCCCGGCCAGCCGGCGCGGGCTGGGCAGCAGGTCCCGGTAGACGGTCAGCGCGTCCACGTTGGCCACCACCACGTCGGCGGGGACCGGCGCGGCGACGCCGGCCAGGCGTACCCCGTGCACCCGGCCGCCCGCGGCGTCGATCCGGGTGACCGCGGTGCCGGTCCGCACGACCACGCCCAGGTCCAGGCACCGGGTCAGCAGCGCGTCGGCGAGGGTGCCCAGGCCACCGCGCAGGTACCAGCCGCCGAACGTCAACTCGGCGTACGGGACGGCCACCAGCGCTGCCGGGGCCCGGCGCGGGTCCGCCCCGGTGTAGGTGGCGTACCGGTCCAGCAGCATCCGCAGCCGGGGGTCGGACAGGTGCCGGCGGCCCAGCCCGCGCAGGGTGCGGCCGGGACCGATCGCGGCGAGGTCGCCCAGCCGCCAGGCCAGCGCGGCGAGGTCCAGCGGGGAGTCCACGGCCCGGCGCAGGATGTCCCGGTGCGAGGCGTCCCAGACCCGGGCGGCGCGGTGCCACAGCCGCTGCCAGTCGGCGGCGGCCCGGTCGCCGAACGCCGCGCCGACGCGGGCGGCGAACCCGGCCGGGTCGGCGCACGAGTCGAGCGTGGCCCCGTCGGGGAAGACGTGCCGGACGATCGGGTCCAGCGGCGTCAGGTCGAGGTACTCGTCGAGCTTCGCCCCGGTCGCCTCGAACAGGTCGTGGAAGACCTCCGGCAGGGTGAGCAGGCTCGGGCCGGTGTCGAAGTGGAACGCCCCGGCGGGGCTGTCGTGGACGTACCGGCCCAGCTTGCCGCCGACGGTGTCGGCCCGCTCGAAGACGGTCACCTCGTGCCCGGTGGCGGCCAGCCGGGCGGCGGCGGCCAGCCCGCCCACCCCGGCGCCGACGACCACGATCCGCGCCATGACGTGCCCTCCTAGCTGACCGGACGACCACGCCAGGACAGGCGCCGCCGCTTCCGCAGATGGTACGACCGCAGGGTCAGCCAACCGAGGACCACGACCGACACGGGGTGGCCGAGCGCGTCGGGCCACCCCCGGCCGCCGGTCGCCCGGGCGCTGACCGCCCGCCCGGCCGCCCCGAGCAGGTAGCCGAGCGCCGCGAGGGCCGCGACCGCCGGAGCGCCCGCCGCGAGGGCGGCCAGCGCGATCAGCGGGGGAGCGGTGTACAGCAGGAGCAGCAGGGTCAGCACGGCCGCCGCCGCGCCCGGGTTGCCGAACGTGGCCCACAGCGACTTGGTGTAGCCGTCGCGCAGCTGCGGCCAGTCGTCGTACATCCGGCAGGCGGCCAGTCGGGAGCCGTCGGCCAGGGCGATCCGGCCGCCGGACCGCTTGACCGCCCGGGCCAGCTCGATGTCCTCCAGGATCCGCGCGCGCACCGCGGCGTGCCCGCCGGCCGCGTCGTACCCGGCCCGGTCCGCCACCAGGAACTGCCCGCCGGCCGCGGCCAACGACGGCCGCGGCGAGCGTTCCATCGCCCGCAGCGGCAGGAAGGTCAGCCACAGCCACTGCAACAGCGGCTGCACCAGCCGGTCGGCCACCGTCGCCACCACGATCCGGGGGTACGGCGACAGCAGCGCCACCCGCGCGGCGCGCAGCTCGGCCACCGCCGCCGCCACCGCGTACGGGGTGAGCACCACGTCGGCGTCGACGAAGGCCAGCACGGTGGCGGCCGGGTCGGCCCGGGTGGCGAGCTGGTGGCAGGCGTGCGGCTTGCCCAGCCAGCCCGGCGGCGGGGCGACCCCGGTGAGCAGGGCGACCCGGGGATCGGCGCCGGCCACCGCGCGGACCACGTCGGCGGTGCCGTCGGTCGAGCCGTCGTCGAGCACCACGATCCGCAGGTCGGGCACGCCCCGCTGGGCGAGCAGCGCCCGCAGGCACGGGGTGACCCGGGCGGCCTCGTCGCGCAGCGGCAGCAGCACCGCGACGACCTCGGCGACCCGCACCGGCCCGTCGGCCGGGCGGCGCAGCCACCGGGTGGCGTTGACCCAGGTGTGCGCGGTGAGCGCGGCCACGCCCACGACCAGCAGCAGGACGCCGGTCATGCGGTGGCGTCGGCCGGCCGGCGCGGGCGCCGCTCCCGGCGTTCCCGGACCAGCGCCAGGGCCAGGGGCCCCGCGGCCACCGCCATCCCGGCCGCGCCCCACACCGCCGAGGCAGGCAGGCCGAGGAAGACCGCGTGGGCCAGGATGCTGGACAGGTACGTCCACAGGTAGAGCGCGAACATCGGGTCGTCCCGGGAGTCCGCGTGGTCGATCACCGGCCCGGCCAACGGGCGCAGCACCGCCATCAGCAGCACCGCGAAGAGCAGCCAGCCGAGGTAGTTGCTGACCGGCACGCCGGGCAGGCCGGGCAGCGCCGGGGTGACGTCCCGCCACACCCAGTAGCCCTCGGCGACCATCTGCGGGTCGAGGAAGAGGTCCCAGGCGGCCAGCCCGACGGCTGCGAGGGCCACCCGGCCGACCCCGGGCGGGCAGAGCCGGGCCGCGGTCAGCCAGGCCGGCCAGGCCATCCACGTCCAGGCGAGCGGGATGATCAGCGGCACCCCGGCCAGCTTCGGGCCCAGCTCGCCGGAGTAGTCGTAGCTGCCGAACGGGAAGCCGGTGGCCACCCCCAGTGCCTCGATCGCGAAGCCGCCGCCGGTGGCCACGGCGACCAGCGCCGCCGCCGCCCGGGGTCCCCGGCTCAGCAGCGCGTGGCCGACCGAGAGCAGGTACCCGAGCACGACGGTGGCCACGGTCAGCCCGGCCCGGGCGGGGCCGGTGGTGAGCGGGTAGCAGATCTGGGCCAGGACCAGCACGCCCAGCCCGGCCGGGGGCAGCCGGCCGCCCAGCCCGGCCCGGGGCAGCCGGGGTCGGGTCACGGTGTGTCCGGGCCCGGGGCGGAGGCCGCCCGGTCCGGCGGGGACTGCGGGGTGAGCGGGAGGTCCCGGCCGAGGATGCCGAACGGGCGTTCGTCGCCGGGGAACTGGAAGTGGCGCAGCACGTCGACGAAACCGAACCGGCGGTACAGCCGCCAGGCCCGGGAACGCCGCTCGTCGGCCTCCGGCGTGGACAGCAGGGTGGTGCTGCCCGAGGCCATGGTGAGCAGGGCGGTGAGCTGCCGGGCGCCCAGGCCGTGCCCCTGCGCGGGCGGCCGGACGTGCAGCTCGACCACCTCGAAGCAGTCGGCGAGCCAGCGTCGCCGGGCGGCGCCGTCCAGCGCCCGGTGCACCTGGTCGTGCCACCACTGGCCGGGGGCGCCGAGGTAGCCGTACCCGAAGCCGGCCAGGTGGCCCTCGGAGGTGAGGCTGGCGACGGCGCGGAAGCCGGGGCGGCGCACGTGGGTGGCGATGTAGCCGCGCCGGGCCTCCAACAGGTCGGCCCGGTAGTTCATCGCCTCGCCGTAGACGGCCACCACGTCGTCCAGCCGCCGGACCAGGTCGTCCGGCGTCCAGCGCACCAACCTCATGCCCGCCCATCCTTCGCCGTCTCCGGGTCGCCGTCGGCGACCCAACCCAGCACCGACCGGTCGCCGACCACGTCGCGCACCTCGAACCGCGCGAAGAGCTCCTCCGCGTACCACCCCTCGGTGGGGGTGCGCGTGATCGCGGCGCGGTGCTCGGGGTGACGGTACGCGAACGCGACGAGGTCCGCCGCGTCGCGCCACACGCTGACCGTGCCCTGCCAACCCAGCGGGGCCTCGCCGACGCCGAACCGGGCCAGCAGGCCGGGCGCGGCGTGCAGGGCGGCAGCCACCGGCGGAACCGCCCGCCAGAAGGTGACCGCCCGGCGGGGCCTCAGCCGGGCCCGGGTCAGCGCCAGCACCGGGCCGGTGACCCGGCTGCCGGACGGCTCGCCGAACGGGCGCCGGCCGGACCACTCGCCCCGGCTGGTCAACGGGCGCAGGTCCACCCGCGCCGAGGAGCGGGCGACGCGGGACCAGGAGCGGCCCACCGGCGAATCGTCGAAGCCGGCCGCGGCGGCCGGGGAGTCCCAGACGGCCAGCGCCGCCCAGCGGGTCAGGTCGGCGTCGCCGGGGCCGAAGCCGGTGCCCGTCCCGGTGCCGAGCAGCTTGCCGAACCGCACCCCGCCGGTGCGGCGCAGCCGCGCCGGGTGCGTCGCCATCCGGGCCAGCGCGCCGGGCAGCGCCGCCCGACCGATCCGCCAGACGTGCAGGGTGACCAGCTCGGGTACGCCGGTCACGCCACCTCGGTCGGGGTGCCGGCGGTGATCCGGACCAGCTCCGCGTACGTGGTGGGGAAGACGGCCTGGGGCACCCCGCCGGCCGCCCAGACCTCGTCGTACCGCTCCAGGGCGGTGTCGACCAGGGTGCGCAGCGGCGCGGGGTGGCCGAGCGGGGCGACCCCGCCGATCACCTGGCCGGTGTGCTGCCGGACGAACTCGGGGGTGGCCCGGCGCAGGTGGGTGATCCCGAGGGACGCGGCCAGACCGGCCGTGTCCACCCGGTGCGCGCCGGAGGTGAGCACCAGCAGCGGCGCGTCGTCGGCGGCGAAGACCAGCGAGTTGGCGATCGCGCCGACGCCCACGCCGAGCGCCTCGGCCGCCGCGGCGGCGGTGTGCACGGCCTCGGGCAGCAGGCGGACCTCGCTGGGCCGACCCGCGCCGTCCCGCGTATCCGCGGCGTCGAGGGCCTCCTGCACGGCCCGTACGTTCGGGTGTGACTGCATGGGGTCATTCTCCCCGGCCCGTTCCCGCCCGGTTCCCAGGGGCAGCCCGGGTCTCGTCCGGCCCGCTCGTTGCCACCAGTCCGCCACCCAGAAGTACGAGTACGGCGTCTTGTCTTTTCAGGTGCGCCTCGCGGTGACAGGTCCACCCTCGATCTGGTCGGACCCCCTGGACGGCCGGGCGCCGTCCCGACGGCCGGGGTCGGCGAGACGGAACCTGCGGGGCGGGGCGGCGGGCGCGGGCGGCACGGTCGCCCGGGGCGTGGCCACCCGGGCCGTCTCGGCCAGCGCCACCCCGAGCAGCACCAGCGCCCCGCCGCCGAGCTGGGCGGCGTTGAGCGTCTCGCCGTCGCCGATGACCACCCAGGCGACCGCCGCGGCGAGCACCGGCTCCACCATGCCGACGATCCCGACGCTGGTCGCCGGCAGGTGCCGCATCGCGCCCGCCACCAGCAGGTACGGCACGATCGAGCCGAGCACCACCACGTATCCGCAGAGCAGGGCGACCGGGACGCCCGCGGCGCTGCCGGTCAGCGGCTCCCAGCCGCCGGTGCCGGCGGTGGCCGCCTGGGTGAGCAGCCCGGCCACGGCGGACGCGCCGAACGCCCAGGTGCACAGCGACAGGGTGTCCCGCCCCTGCACGCCGCGCGCGCCGAGCACGTAGTAGCCGGCCAGGAAGACCGCCGCGCCGAGGCCGGCGAGCATGCCGAGCCCGTCCAGCTTCAGCTCGCCCCACACCTCGGCCACGCAGCCCAGCCCGGCGAGGCTCAACGCCAGGCCGGCCCAGAGCCGGGGGCGGACCCGGTGCCGCTGGCCGAACCGGGCCCAGAGGGCGACCAGCAGCGGGGCGGAGTACTCGAACAGCAGGCCGAGGCCGACCGGCAGCCGGGAGATGGCGACGAAGTAGAGCATCGGCACCAGGAAGAAGCCGGTCAGGCCGTACGCGACCAGCAGCGGGATCTGCCGGGGGGCGGCCCGGAGCCGGCGCGCGCCCGGGCGCAGCAGCAGGCTCAGCAGGAGCAGACCGGCGACGGCGCCGAGCGCGCGCAGCAGGGTGAGCTGCTGGGCGTTCAGGCCGGCCCGGAGCACCAGCTTGGAGACCGTGCCGTTGACGGCGAACAGGGCTCCCGAGCCGAGCACCATGGCGACACCGAGGGCGGGGCGGGGAGTCGTCACGAGCAGAGGCTAGCGCTGCGGTCGTCAGGGACGTAGGGGGCAGGCACTCGTTACCCGTCCGGGCCCCGCGCGGGCGGCGGCCGGTCGGGTCTCGTCCGGTGCGCCGCGCCGGTCCGGCGTGCGGGGTCGTCGGTCCGCCGCGCCGTCCGCCACACGTTGCATTTTCGTCGGGGGCGAGGTGTACTGTCAGCAGCAGTTAGAACGAGTGTTCGATTGCCTCGAACGTTCGTTCCAACAGCCCGGGCGGTGTTTCGCGGCGCCGGTCCCCGGGCGGTGCGGCTCCGCGGGCCGCACCTGGGTCCCGGGCAGTCGCGAGTCCGGGCCCGTCAGGCAGGAGCGTCGCCCGCCGCCCACGACCCCCGGGCGGCGGGCGACGAACCCGCCGGTACGCCGGCCGGGTGTGGTGTGGGGAAGCGTCCACACCCGGCCGGCCCCACCGGTGCGTCTTCCTCCGCACCACTCGACGGCCTGCGCGCCGGCGGCCCCGGTCGCCGCGCCCGGCCCGGCCACGTGGAGGAGACAGCCCATGCCGACCAACCCGGCCCAGCCACCGACGGTGCCGGCACACGTGCTGCCGCACCGCACCCCGGCCCAGCTTCTCGCGGTGGCCCGCCACGGGCTGGCCGAGGCCGCCCGGACCGGCCCCGACGGGCTGCGCTACGCGGCCGCCCACCTGGCCGCGCTCCGCGCCGCCGCGGCCCTGCTCGCCGCCCGGGCCCGTCCCGCGCCGGCCCGGCGCAACCGGATCACCAGCGTCTGGGTCCTGCTCTCCACCGTCGCCCCCGAGCTGGACGAGTGGGCGGCGTTCTTCGCCGCCGGCGCCAGCAAGCGCGCCGCCGCCGAGGCCGGCATTCCCCGGGTGGTCAGCGCCCGGCAGGCCGACGACCTGCTCCGGGCGGCCGAGCAGTTCGTGGCGGTGGTGGAGGCCACTCTCGGGCTGGCCCACCAGCCTGCGCTCGACGGCCTGGCCGCCTGAGCGAGCCGCCCTGGCGGGCGCTGGTTCCCGGCGGGGCTGCCCCCGCCCAGCCCGCCCCGCCCCCGCGTCGGCGCCGCCCCGCCGGTGTGTGACGACGCCCCGGTCCTGCGGCGGCACTCCCGCCCGCTCGGGCTCACCCAGGTCGGGCGGGTCCGGCGGCACCCGGTCCGGCGGCACCCGGTCCGGTGCCGGGCCCGGCGTGGCCCGGCGCACCACGACTTCAGCACGATCCGGCACGCACGATTCCGGCACGACGAGCACGACGGGGGGTAGGTCCGATGGCGGGCCGCATGGTGGTCGGTTCCGCCGCACTCGCGGGCCTGGTGCGTCCGGCGAGCGCGCCGGACCCGGCCGGGGGGCAGCGAGTGCTCCCGGTGCCCCCCGAGCTGACCGGCCTGCTGCCCAACCGGGGGCTGCGCCGGGGCAGCACGATCGCGGTAGCCACCGGCCAGCCCCGGCGCAGCGGCGGCACGTCGCTGGTGCTGGCGCTGCTCGCCGAGGCGTCCCGGGCCGGCTCGTGGTGCGCCGTGGTGGGGGTGCCCACCTTCGGCGCGGGCGCGGCGGCCGAGGCCGGGCTCGCCCTGGACCGGCTCGCCCTGGTGCCGCAGCCGGGGCCGGAGTGGCCCACCGTCGTCGCCGCGCTGATCGACGGGGTGGACGTGGTGGTGGCCGCCGTGCCGGCCGCCCTCTCCGCCTCGGTCGCCAACCGGCTGGCCGCCCGGGCCCGGCAGCGGGGCAGCGTGCTCGTCCCATACGGCCGCTGGGACGGCGCGGACGTCACGTTGCAGGTGGTCCGGGGCGTCTGGGAGGGGCTGGGACAGGGCCGGGGCCGGCTGCGCCGGCGCGAGGTGACCGTCTCCGCCCGGGGGCGGGGCGCTGCCGCCCGGCCCAAGGAGATCAAGGTCTGGCTCCCCGGCGACGGGCTCACCCGGGTCATCCCCCGCCCGGCCGCCGTCCCGGCGGCCTCCGTCACCGGCCGGTCGACCGCCGGCCGGCTCCGCCCGGTGCCCCCGGCGTTCCTGCCCGCCTCCGACGTCCGGCCCGGCCGTGGCGGGCCCGTTCCGGACGTCCCGCCCGACCGTGGCGGGCTTGCCGCGGTCGGTCCCGGGTGACCGGGGTGCCGACGCGCACGCTGCTGCTCTGGTGCCCGGACTGGCCGGTGCTCGCCGCCGAGATCGTCGAGGGGGTACCGGCCGTCGGGCCGGTCGCCGTGCTGCACGCCAACCGGGTGGTCGCCTGCTCCGAGCGGGCCCGCGCCGAGGGCGTCCGTCGGGGGCTGCGCAAGCGGGAGGCGCAGGGACGCTGCCCGCAGCTGACCGTCGTCGACCACGACCCGGGCCGGGACGCCCGGGCGTTCGAGCCGGTGGTCGCCGCGGTCGAGGAGGTCGCCGCCGGGGTCGAGGTGGTCCGTCCGGGCGCCTGCGCGCTGGCCGCGCGGGGTCCGAGCCGCTATCTCGGTGGCGAGCAGGCAGCCGCCGAGCGGATCATCGAGCAGGTCGCCCAGACCTGCGCGGTGGAGAGCCAGGTGGGGATCGCTGACGGGGTGTTCGCCGCCGGCCTCGCCGCCCGCGCCGGGCAGGTGGTGCCCGCCGGCGGCACGCCCGGGTTCCTGGCGGGCCTGCCGGTGGAGGCGCTCGGCCGGCCGGCGCTGGCCGACCTGCTGCGCCGGCTCGGCGTCCGTACCCTCGGGGACTTCGCCGCGCTGCCGGCGGGGGACGTGCTGGCCCGGTTCGGGTTCGACGGCGCGCTGGCCCACCGGCTCGCCGCCGGCCGGGACCACCGGCCGTTGGCCGTCCGTCAGCCCCCGGCCGACCTGGCGGTCACCGCCGACCACGACGAGCCGATCGACCGGGTGGACGCGGCGGCCTTCGCCGCCCGCGCGTTGGCCGAGCGGTTGCACGACCGGCTGGCCGCGCACGGCCTGGCCTGCACCCGGCTCGGCATCGAGGCGGTCACCGCGGACGGCCAGGAGCTGCACCGGGTCTGGCGGCACGACGGCCTGCTCACCGCCGCGGCCATCGCCGACCGGGTGCGCTGGCAGTTGGACGGTTGGCTCTCCGGCAGCACCGGCCGGTCCGGCGCCCGCCCGGCCCGGCCGACGGCCGGGATCATCCGGTTGCGGCTGGTGCCCGACGGGGTGCTCGCCCAGGTCGGCCTGCAACCCGGGCTGTGGGGGGAGACGGGCGAGGAGCGGGAACGGGCGCACCGGGCGCTGAGCCGGGTGCAGGGCATCCTCGGCCCCGAGGCGGTGGTCACCGCGGTGCTCGGCGGCGGGCGGTCCCCGGCCGACCAGGTGCGGCTGGTGCCCTGGGGCGACGAGCGGCTGCCCGCCCGCCCGGGCGGGCCCACCCGGCCGGCCCAGGACGCCCTTCCGGCGCCGGTGAACCCGGCGGGGTCCGGGACGCCCCCGTGGCCGGGCCGCCTTCCGCCGCCCGCGCCGGCCGTGGTGCTCCCCGCGCCGCTGGCCGCGACGGTGTACGACGCCGCCGGTGAGCCGGTCGGGGTCAGCGCCCGGCTCCAGGTGAGCGCCGCCCCCGCCCGGCTGGTCGTCGGCACGGCCCGCCCGGTGGACATCGTCGGCTGGGCCGGCCCGTGGCCGGTGGACGAGCGCTGGTGGGCGCCGGCCGAGGCCCGCCGCCGCGCCCGGTTCCAGGTCTGCCTGGCCGACGGCGCCGCCCTTCTCCTCGCGGTCGAGGCCGGCCAGTGGCTGGTGGAGGCCATCTATGACTGACCGACGGGCCGTCTTCCCCACGGAGCTGGGAAGAACTCGGCCCCTCCGGGGCCCGGAACCTCTCCGGATCTCTGCCGAACCGGGGGCGCGGTGAGTTTCCACAATCCGCGGATGCCGTGGGCGGAGTTGGAGCGGGTGCTCTCCGGGCGAGCCGGCGGCGGTGCGTCGGGCGACGGTGGGTCGGGTGGCGGTGGGTCGGGCGACGGTGCGTCGGGTGGCGGTGCGTCGGGTGGCGGCGCGTCGGGTGGCGGTGCCTCCCGGAGCAGCGGGGTCGGGAGCGGCGCGCCCCGGGGCGGTGGGGCCAGGGCTGGGGCCGGCGGGCGAGGGGCTGACGGGCGGCACCTGCACGTGGTGGATCCGCTCGCCGTCGACGCCGACGGGGGCGACGCGCCGGCCTGGAGCCGCCGGCGGGAGCCGTACCGGCCGCCGGAGCTGTCCCGCCCCGGCGGCGCGGTGCCCTACGCCGAGTTGCACGCGCACAGCAACTTCAGCTTCCTGGACGGGGCGAGCCACCCCGAGGAACTGGCGGCGGAGGCGGCCCGGCTCGGGCTCACCGCGCTCGCCGTCACCGACCACGACGGCTTCTACGGCGTGGTCCGCTTCGCCGAGTCGGCCCGTACGCTGGGGCTGCCCACGGTGATCGGCGCGGAGCTGTCGCTGGGCCTGCCGGGCCCGCAGAACGGCGAGCCCGACCCGCGTGGCGCCCACCTGCTCGCCCTGGCCCACGGCCCCGAGGGGTACGCCCGGCTGGCCCGCACCATCGCCCGCGCCCAGCTACGCGGCGGGGAGAAGGGCCGCCCGGACTACGGCGAGCTGGAGGAGGTCGCCGCCGAGCTGCGCGACCACGTGCTGGTGCTCACCGGCTGCCGCAAGGGGCACGTGCCGGCGGCGCTGCTCACCGAGGGCGTCGACGCGGCGGCCCGGGAGCTGGACCGGCTGACCGCGCTGTTCGGCGCGGACACGGTGGCGGTGGAGCTGACCGACCACGGCCACCCGGTCGACGCCGACCGCAACGACGCCCTCGCCGAGCTGGCCGCCGCGGCGGGGCTGCCCACGGTGGCCACGAACAACGTGCACTACGCCACGCCGGGGCGGCGCCGGCTGGCCACCACCCTGGCCGCGGTGCGGGCCCGGCGCAGCCTGGACGAGATCGACGGCTGGCTGCCCGCCGCGTCCACCGCGCACCTGCGCAGCGGGGCGGAGATGACGGCCCGGTTCGCCGCGTACCCGGGCGCGGTGGCCCGGGCCGCCGAGTTCGGCGCGGAGCTGGCGTTCGACCTCCAGCTCGTCGCGCCGCGACTGCCGGCGTACCCGGTGCCGCCGGGGCACACCGAGATGACCTGGCTGCGTCAGCTCACCATGGACGGCGCCCGGGAGCGGTACGGGCCCTGCGCAGCGCACCCGGAGGCGTACCGGCAGCTCGACCACGAGCTGCGGATGATCGAGGAACTGGGCTTCCCCGGCTACTTCCTGGTGGTGTACGACATCGTCGCGTTCTGCCGCGAGCAGGACATCTACTGCCAGGGCCGGGGGTCGGCGGCGAACTCGGCGGTCTGCTACGCGCTGCGGATCACCAACGTGGACGCCGTCCGGCACCGGCTGCTCTTCGAGCGCTTCCTCGCCCCGGAGCGCGACGGCCCGCCCGACATCGACGTGGACATCGAGTCCGACCGCCGGGAGGAGGTGATCCAGCACGTCTACGCCCGGTACGGCCGGGAGCACACCGCCCAGGTCGCCAACGTCATCTCGTACCGGCCCCGGTCGGCGGTGCGGGACGTGGCGAAGGCGTTCGGCTTCTCGCCCGGCCAGCAGGACGCCTGGAGCAAGCAGATCGACCGCTGGGGCTCGGTCGCCTCGGTCGACGTCGAGGGCATCCCCGAGCAGGTCGTCGCGTACGCCGACGAGTTGCAGACGTTCCCCCGGCACCTGGGCATCCACTCCGGCGGGATGGTCATCTGCGACCGGCCGGTGATCGAGGTCTGCCCGGTGGAGTGGGGCCGGATGCCCGGCCGCAGCGTGCTCCAGTGGGACAAGGACGACTGCGCCGCCGTCGGCCTGGTCAAGTTCGACCTGCTCGGCCTCGGCATGCTCTCCGCCCTGCACTACGGCTACGACATGATCGGCGAGACCCTCGACCTGGGCGACATGACGCTGGACGACCCCGAGGTGTACGCCATGCTCTGCCGGGCCGACTCGGTCGGGGTGTTCCAGGTGGAGAGCCGCGCCCAGATGGCCACCCTGCCCCGGCTCAAGCCCCGCGAGTTCTACGACCTGGTGGTGGAGGTGGCGCTGATCCGTCCCGGCCCGATCCAGGGCGGCTCGGTGCACCCGTACATCCGGCGCAAGAACGGCCAGGAGCCGGTGACGTTCGCCCATCCGCTGATGCGCAACGCGCTGGAGAAGACCCTCGGCGTGCCGCTGTTCCAGGAGCAGCTCATGCAGCTCGCCATCGACCTGGCCGGCTTCGACGCGGCCGGGGCCGACCAGCTCCGCCGGGCGATGGGGGCCAAGCGCTCGGTGGAGCGGATGGCGCAGATCGCCGACCGGCTCTACGCCGGGATGGCCGGGCGGGGCATCGTCGGGGAACTGGCCGACGACGTCTACCGCAAGCTCACCGCGTTCGCCAGCTACGGCTTCCCGGAGAGCCACGCGATGAGCTTCGCCTACCTGGTGTACGCCAGCTCCTGGCTCAAGCGCTACCACCCGGGCCCGTTCCTGGCCGCCCTGCTCAACGCCCAGCCGATGGGCTTCTACTCGCCGCAGACCCTGGTCGACGACGCCCGCCGGCACGGGGTGGAGGTGCGCCGGCCGGACGTCAACGCCAGCGGCGCGAAGGCGGTGCTGGAGTCCACCCCGGCCACCCGGTGGGGCAGCGCCGCCGGGGAGCCCCCGCACGAGTGGGGCCTCGGCGGGCCGGCCGTCCGGCTGGGGCTGGGCGGCGTGCGTACCCTCGGCGACGGGGTGGCCGAGCGGATCGAGGCCGAGCGGACGGCGCACGGGCCGTACCGGGACATGCCGGACCTGGCCCGGCGGGTGGGTCTCACCGCCGCGCAGCTGGAGGCGCTGGCCACCGCGGACGCCTTCGCCTGCTTCGGGCTGACCCGGCGGCAGGCGCTCTGGGCCGCCGGGGCGGCGGCCCAGGACCGGCCGGGCCGGCTGCCGGGCACGGTGACCGGCACGACCGCCCCGACCCTGCCGGGGATGGAGGCGGTGGACCGCCTCGTTGCCGACGTCTGGGCGACCGGGCTGTCGCCGGAGAGCCATCCGGCCCGGTTCGTCCGCGACCGGCTCGACGCCCTCGGCGCGGTGCCGATCGCCCGGCTCGCCCGGGTGGAGCCGGGTCGGCGGATCCGGGTCGGCGGGATCGTCACCCACCGGCAGCGGCCGGCCACCGCCGGCGGGGTCACCTTCCTCAACCTGGAGGACGAGACCGGGATGCTCAACGTCACCTGCTCGCCGGGGCTGTGGCAGCGCTACCGGCGGGTGGCGCGGACCAGCGCCGCCCTGGTGGTGCGCGGCCGGTTGCAGCGGCACGAGGGGGTGATCAACCTCACCGCCGACCGGCTCGACCCGATCGAACCGCCGGTCGCCCCGGCCTCCCGCGACTTCCGGTGACCGACGTTACAGTGTGGCGGGCGATCGCGCGGGAGACTTGTGACCGCGCGCGGGCAGAGTGGCCCGGGTTCCACGAAGGGGTAAGACAAGTGGCGGGTAACGACACGTACACCGGTGCGGTGGCGAACGCCCGACGCACCCGGCTCGGTGCCGGTTGGGTCGCGGCGGACACCACCGAGGCTCGCGAATACTCGGTGACCGACGGCCCGGTGGCCAACGCCCGCCGGTCCCGTGCCGAGGAGGACCCGGCCGGCGGCGGCGAGTCCTGACCCCACCCCGGCCCGGAGCCCGCCCGGCCCCACCGGTCGCCGTTCTCCGGCCACCGGACACGCCGGGCGACTGGACCAGGTGACTAGGCTCGACCGCGTGGAGCAGACCCGTGGCCGGCTCACCGGCCCGCCGTTGACCCCCCGTACCGCCGTCATCTGGTCCGTGCTCCGGGCCGAGCTGGACCGCCGCGCCGGTGACCGGCTCACCGTCCTCGACGTCGGCGGCGGCACCGGCGGGTTCGCCGTGCCGCTGGCCCAGGCCGGGCACCGGGTCACCGTGGTCGACGCCAGTCCCGACGCGCTCGCCGCGCTGACCCGCCGGGCCGCCGAGGCCGGCGTCGCCGACCGGGTCCGCGCGCTCCAGGGCGACGGCGACGCGCTCGCCGGGCTGGTCGAGCCGGCCAGCGTCGACCTGGTGCTCTGCCACGCCGTGCTGGAGGTGGTCGATGACCCCGCGCCGGTGGTGGCCGCGCTGGTCGCCGCGCTGCGCCCGGGCGGCGCGGCCAGCGTCCTGGTCGCCGGCCAGGCCGCCGCGGTGCTGGGCCGGGCGATGAACGGCCACCTCGACCTGGCCGCCACCGTGGCCGCCGACCCGGCCGGCGCCGCCGGTCCCCGGGACACCCTGCGCCGGCGCTACGACGCCGACCGCGCCGTGGCGCTGCTCACCGCCGGCGGCCTGACGGTCGAGGAGATCCACGGGGTACGCGTCCTGGCCGACCTGCTCCCTGCCGCCGTCGCGGACGGCCAGCCGGCCGCCCTGGTCGAGTTGGAGCGGGCCCTGGCCGCCCGACCGCCGTACCGGGACCTCGCCGCCCAACTGCACCTGTTCGCCCGCCGGCCGGCATGACCGGGCCCGTCCCGTCCCCGCCCGGCGATCCGCTCCGCCCGGCTCCGCCCGGCGGGCCGGTGTCCCCGGTCGCGCCGGCCCGCCCGGCACCGGGGCCGGCGTTCCCGGTCGCGCCGCTGGAGCCGGTCGCGCCCCGGTACGGCGGCGGGAGCCTGGCCGACGTGCTGCCCAGCGCGCTGGCGATGCTCGGCGTGCCGGGGGCCGCGGACCTGCTCGGGCTGGCCCCCCGGCTGGCCGGGGTGCGGCGGGTCGCCGTGCTGTTGGTCGACGGGCTCGGCTGGTACCAGATCCCCACCGCCGCCCCGTACGCCCCGACCCTGGCCGGGCTGGCCGCGACCGTCGGCCGCCCGCTCACCTCCGGCTTCCCGTCGACCACCCCGACCAGCCTGGTGACCCTGGGCACCGGCGTGGCGCCCGGCGCGCACGGGGTGCTCGGCTTCAAGGTCCGGGTGCCCGGCACCGACCGGGTGCTCAGCCACATCGAGTGGACCGGCGACCCCGAGCCGCTGCGCTGGCAGCCCGTCGCCACCCAGCTTGAGCGGGCCCGCGCCGCCGGGGTGGCGGTGACCGTGGTGAGCCGCCCCGAGTACGCCGGCAGCGGCCTCACCCTGGCCGCCAACCGGGGCGGCGACTACCGGGGCGCCGCGGACGCCGACGCGCTCGCCGCCGCGATGCTCACCGCGCTGGCCGCCGGGACCGGGCCGACCCTGGTCTCCGGCTACCACCCCGACCTGGACCGGCACGGCCATCTCAGCGGGGTCGACTCCGCGCCGTGGCGGGTCGCCGCCGCCGTCGTGGACGCGTTGCTCGCCCGGCTGGTCGACGGCCTGCCGCCGGACGCCGCGCTGCTGGTCACCGCCGACCACGGCCAGCTCGACGTGCCGGCGGCGGACCGGGTCGACTTCGACGCCGACCTCGGGCTGCGGGCCGGGGTGCGGGTGCTGGCCGGCGAGCCCCGGGTCCGCTACCTGCACGTCGAGCCCGGCGCGGCCGACGACGTGGTGGCGGCCTGGTCGGCGGTGCTCGGCGACGCGGCCCGGGTGCTGCACCGGGACGAGGCGGTGGCCACCGGCTGGTTCGGCCCGGTGCCGGAGGAGCACCTGCGCCGGGTCGGCGACGTGGTGGTGGTCTGCCGGGGCACGTCAGCGGTGGTGGCCACCCGCTCGGAGAAGCCGATCGAGTCGCGCCTGGTGGCGTACCACGGGGCGGACACGGCCGCCGAGATGACCATCCCGCTGCTGGTGGTCCGCGGCTGAGGCGTCGTGCGACCTCCGAGGTGTCGTACCCGGGGGCTAGCCTGCGGGGATGGGCCGCAGTCAGTCGTTGCCGCGTGGGGGCGATCCGCGCTTCGGGCCCGACGGCGACGACTCCGGCTGCCCGATCCTGCACGTCGACATGGACGCCTTCTTCGCCTCGGTCGAGGTGCGTCGCCGCCCCGAGCTGCGCGGCCGGCCCGTCGTGGTCGGCGGGGTCGGGCCGCGCGGCGTGGTCAGCTCCGCCAGCTACGAGGCCCGACGGTACGGCGTCCGCAGCGCCATGCCCACCATGCGGGCCCGGGCGCTCTGCCCGCACGCGGTCTACCTGCCGCCCGACTTCGCGCAGTACACGGCGGCCTCCCGGGCCGTCATGCAGGTCTTCCGGGACGTCACCCCGCTGGTCGAGCCGCTCTCGCTCGACGAGGCGTTCCTCGACGTGGCCGGTGCCCGCCGGCTCTTCGGCTCACCGGCCGAGATCGCCCGGCGCATCCGTGCCCGGGTCGAGCGGGAGCAGGAGCTGACCTGCTCGGTGGGGGTCGCACCGACCAAGTTCGTGGCGAAGCTCGGCTCCACCCGGGCCAAGCCCGACGGGCTGCTGGTGGTGCCGGCCGGCCGGGTGCTCGACTTCCTGCATCCGCTGCCGGTCTCCGCGCTCTGGGGGGTGGGGGAGCGGTCCGCCGAGACGCTGCGGCGGCTGGGGCTGACCACCGTCGGCGACCTGGCCGAGGCGCCGTTCGGCATGCTCCGCAAGGCGGTCGGGGAGGCCGCCGCCGCCCACCTGCACGAGCTGGCCTGCGGGCGCGACCCGCGCCGGGTCACCCCGGAGCACGCGGAGAAGTCGATCGGCGCCGAGGTGACCTTCGACGCCGACGTCGGCGACCCGCTGGAGATCCGCCGGTCGCTGCTCGCCCTCGCCGAGAAGGTCGGCATCCGGCTGCGCCGGGCCGGTCAGGTCGGGCGGACGGTGTCGATCAAGGTGCGGATGGCCGACTTCCGCACGGTCAACCGCTCGCGCACCCTCGGCGTCCCCACCGACACCGCCCGGGAGATCTTCGACACGGCGTGGGCGCTCTACACCGTTCTCGACCCTGGCGATCGGATCCGCCTCGTCGGGGTGCGGGTGGAGGGGCTCGCCCCGGCGGGGGAGACCCCGCAGCAGCTCACCCTCGGCGCTCCCGAGCGTGGCTGGCGGGAGGCGGAGGCGGCGGCCGACGCCGCCGCTGCCCGTTTCGGGCGGTCCGTCATAGGTCCGGCGAGTCTGCTCGGGCGTCGCGATCGGGGGCGAAATGAAAATCCACCCCGCCCATAGGTCGTCCCGCTTTCCGACGCGCGACCCCCCTCGTAGACTTGGCGGTAAGCAGCCGGTTGGCTGTCACGGTCTGTCGGCCCGCCCGGGCCGACCCACGTGACCGGGGAGGAGTGCCGTGCCGCTCTCGGAGCACGAGCAGCGGCTGTTCGAGCAGATCGAGCGGTCGCTTGCCGAGGACCCCAAATTCGCCTCGGCCGTGCGTGCCAGCGATCCGCGCTTCCATGCGCGGCGTCGTCTGCTCGTCGCTGCCGGCGCGATCATCGTTGGCCTGGCTTTGCTGGTCTACGGTGCGGTGATCAAGACTCCGCCGCTCGCGGTGGCGGGTTTCGTCGTCATGCTGGGTTCGGCGGCGTACGCGGTGCAGTCGCACCGTCGGGCGCAGTCCCCCGACCTGCACGTGGTCGGCGGGACGACCAGTCGGCGTCGTCCGCGTGGGCGGTCGGGCCGGCGGTCGTCGTTCCTGGACCGGATGGAGGACCGGTGGCGGCAGCGCCCGGAGGGGCACCGCTGACCCGGCCCCTCCACTGATCCCCGGTCCCGCCGTCCCGGCGGGGCCGCGCCGATTCCGGCCCGTCCGACGACGGGCCGGCGTTTCGTGCCCGCGCCGTGCCCGACCGGCGCCCGCTCAAGCGGCTGAACCCGGGCGGTCAGAGCAACACCCCCCGGACGTTGAATGCCCGGGGGGTGTTCGTCAGTCGACGGAGCGTCAGCGCCTGAGCCCGTCGACGAACGAGGTCCAGGCGGTCGGGCTGAACGACAGCACCGGCCCCTGCCGGTCCTTGCTGTCGCGCACCATGACGGCCTGGGGCGGCGTGGCAACCTCCACGCAGTCTCCGCCCGCGTTGCTGCGGGTGGACTTCTTCCACGTCAGCGTGGTCATGTCAGCTCCTCTGCGATGGATGCGATTAGTTTGCGAGACTGCGCCTCGCTCAGGGCCTTCTTCTCGATGGCGGACCACAGGTCTCCGTATGCGGCGACCTCGGCGGGTTTTTCGAGGTAGAGAGCGCCGGTGAGGCCGTCGGAGTAGATGATCGACGGCTCGCTGCTGCCGTCGAAGTCGAGGATCGTGAACGCACCGTTGGCCAAGCCGGCACGGTGTAGACCGACGCCGAAGGGCAGCACCCGCACGGACACGTTGGGCTGACGACTGACGCCGATGATGTGGCCGAGTTGTTGGGTGTCCACGCCGCGTCGCACAACCGCTTCGTCGAGCATGATGTCGACCTGGGGGGCCGGCGGCATGGTCCGGGTCAGCAGGGCCTGCCGGCCGAGTCGCACCGCCACACCTCGATCGATCTCCTCGGTGGTCATGTCCGGGCGTCCAACTCTATAGACCTGGGTCGCGTAGGACTTCGTCTGAAGCAGGCCAGGGATCAGCAGCGGCTCGTACTTGCGGAGACGGGTCGCGCTGGCTTCCAGGCCCACGTAAAGCTCGAACCACTCGGGGATGGCATCGCCGTACGAGTGCCACCAGCCGCGACCCTTCGTCTCCTTGGCGAGGCCCATCAGCGCCTCGGTGATTTCTGGTGACGCTCGGTAGATCCTGCACATGGCCTCCACGTCCAGCGACCGCATCGACGTCGCGCCGGTCTCGATCCGCCATATCTTCGGAGTCGACCACTCCAGTGCGTCGGCTGCTGCCTTGATCGTCATGCGCGCTTCCTCGCGGAGCTGGCGCAGATAGCGCCCGAGCTGGCGCCTCGGGACTGTCGAGCCCGTGCTTGTCGTCACTGACCACTCCTATCTCCGTGACTACATACCGGGCGAAAGCTGCGCTCGATATGTAACACCTACCGACCACGCTTAGCAATGGAATTTAACATGACAGATCTTCACACTTCATTTCATCCAGGATGTAATATTGCACTACTGACCTCCGTCGGTGAAGCATGGCGCTGGGTGTGGTGGTCGGATGACCGAGAGTGGCCCGGCCGCCACGCCCCCGACGAGGAGGGGCGGGATGGGCAGACACGTCTCGTACAGCGAGTTCATCGCCGCCGTGGCCCTGACCCTGGCGCGGCGGCACAGTCCGGCGTGGAACCACATCCTCAAGCGGGTGACCTGCCGATGTGGCCGGGACCTGCCCTGCCAGGTGCGGCACCGCATCCCGATCAACCGGGGGCACTGGCCGGGTGAGGAGGCGTGACCGTGCACGGATCAGCCACGGACGAGCTGCCGATAGGCCGCCGGGTCGCGTACTGGCGGGGCCGGCGGGGCATGTCGCAGCAGCAGTTCGCCGACGCTGTCGGGAAGTCGAAGAGCTGGGTCGACAAGGTGGAGCGGGGTGTCCGCGCGCTGGACAAGCTGTCCAGCTTGCAGGCCATCGCCGATGGGCTCCGGGTCGACCTGCGGCTGCTGCTCGGCAAGGACGCCGGGCGGGAGGCGGGCTCGGACGGGCTGCCGGACAGGGCCAGTATCGACGCGCTCCGGGGTGTCCTGGCCCGGTGGGGGCCGGTCCAGCTCGGGCGCGGTCAGTCGACGCCCACCCTCAGCGACCTCGGGAAGGCCGTCGACCATGCCGGGCTGGCCTGCCAGCACGCCAGGTACGCCGACCTGGTCCGGTCGCTGCCGAAGCTGCTGCTCGACGCCCAGCAGGTCCGGGCGGCCAACCCCGGCGCGCCGGAGGCCGCGCAGCGCCTGGCCGAGGCGTACCGGATCGCGTCGGCCGTGATGCGCAAGGCCGGGATCAACGACCTGGCCTGGATGGCGGCGGACCGGGCGCTAACCGCCAGCCAGGACGCCGACGATCCGTTCCTGACAGGTGCCTGCGCCGCCCAGTTCGGGTACACGCTGCTCGCCCAGGGGCAGGCCCGGCACGCGGTGGAGATCGGCATCGCGGTGGCCCACCAGATCGCCCCGCCGAGTCCGCTCGATGCCCCGCCCGACCAACTGTCGGTCTACGGCACGCTGCTCATCGTGGCCGCGCTGGGCGCTGCCGCCCTCGGCCACGCCGACAGCGTTGCCGAACTGGTAGGCCAGGCCGGCGAGGCGGCGGAGATCGTCGGCGACGGGCAGGACCACTACCGGACCGCCTTCGGTCCGGTCACCGTCGAACTGGCCCGCATGGCGACGGCGGCCGAACTCGGTACGGGCGCCGTTGACCCTGCCGCGCATCAGCGGCTCATCGAAGGCACCGCCTTCCGGCGGCTACCGCCGGAGCGCCGGGCGGCCTACCTGCTCGACGCCGCGAACGGGTTCATGCAGACGGGCGACCTGACCACCGCCGGCCAGGCACTGGTGAGCGCCGACCGGGTGGCGCCGGCGGAGGTCCGCAACCGGCCGCTGGGCCACGAACTGCTGGCGACCCTGCTGCGCCGGTCGCCGGCGGCGAGCCTCGACGTCCTGCGCCTGGCCGACGAGATCGGAGTGGTGGTCTGATCGACGGATCATCTGGCCGCGCGGTTGGCCAGCAGCCGGCGCGGGTCCCAGCGGAGTAGCCGGTACCGGGCGTCGCCGGTGGTGGCCACCACCCGCGAGGACGTGTCACTCACCGCCGTCCGCCAGCGCAGCAGCACCGACGGGGGCAGCACCGTGGCCAGCAGCCTGGTCCGCCGGTCGGCCCGGGCGGCGAGCACGCCGCGGACGCTGCGCAGGGCCGGGGCCAGTTCCTCACCGGCGAGCGGGTCGCGGGCGTAGCGGGCCCGCTCCTCGGCGCGCCCGAGCAGCCGTGCCGCCGCCGCGGCGGCGGCGTCCTCGGTCAGCGCGTCGGCGGCCAGGCGCTCGGCCGTCGCCCGGGGGGTCTCCGTCCGGTCCACCCGGACCCGGTAGTCGACCAGGGTGTCGAGCAACTCGTCCCAGGCGGCGTGCGCGTCCGCCCGGGCCCGGTCGGGGTCCACCCCGACCACGATCGTCCGCTCGACGCCGTCCCGGCCGGTGCCGGCGTCCACCATGGTCGCCGTCGGGACCGCCGCCACCCGGGTGCCCCGGCGTCGGCGCAGCGCCGCCCGGCGCAGTGCCGGCACCGCGAGCAGGCCGAGCAGGACCAGTATCCCCGCCGTCCACCAGGGCCAGACCGGGGCCTGCCGGGTGGGATCGCCGGCCCCGACGGCCAGGCCGGCGTCGGTCTCCCGGTCGGGCCGGTCCGGGCCGGCGGCCTCCGTCGAGGGGTCGTTCTCGCCCGGGGTGACCGGCGCGCCGGGCTCGGGGGTGACGGACTCTGGGGCGTCGGTGTCCGGGGCCCACGCCGAGCGGGTCGAGCCCTGCACCCCGTACGCCGGAGTGGCGTCGAAGGGCACCCAGCCCATCCCGTCGAAGTAGACCTCCGTCCAGGCGTGCAGGTTCCGGTTGGTCAGCACGTACCCCTCGTCGGTGCGGCCCGTGCCGTTGGTGAAGCCGAACGCCACCCGGGCCGGGATGCCGGCCGCCCGGACCAGCCACGCCATCGCCGCCGCGTACTGCTGGCAGAAGCCGGCCTTGTTGTTGAGGAAGTCGACGATGTCCTGCCCGCTGGTGCCGCCCTTGGTGGTCAGGCTGTAGGAGAAGCCGTTGTCCGAGGAGAAGTAGTCGTAGATCGCCCGCACCTTGTCGTAGTCGGTGCGCTCGCCCCGCACGAGGCCGGCGACGAGGGTGTCCACCTGCGACACCGGCGGGGTCGCGGTCTGCCGGAGCCGGAGCGGGTGGTCGGCCGGCAGGGAGGTGGCGCGGCGCAGCGCCGCCGGGCTGTACGTCGACCGGACGTAGTCGAACGAGTAGCGCTTCTCGCGGGAGTCGTCCCGGTTGGAGAAGACCAGTTGGAGGGCCGGGTCGTACCGCCAGTTGCCGCCCAGCTCCTCGATCCGCACGGGCTCGCCGTAGACCGGCAGCAGGGGCATGGCGAAGTTCTTCGTCGTCTCCACGGTGGCCCGATACCGCCGCTGCTCGACGCCCTCCCGGGCCTCCTGAGGCGGGTCGGGCAGCCCCCGGGTCACCGCCTGGCCGGTCGGGTTGCCCACCCGGAAGCCGTCCGCCTCAAGCTGGTCGGCGACGCCGAAGCGCAGGTAGAACGGGCCCGACTCGCTGGTGGTCACCTTCACCATGTCGGCGACCTCGGACTGGTTGAGTTCGCCGCTCAGCGCGGCGAACAGGTCGACCCGGCCCGGGTTGCCGCCCTGGCCGGCGCGGCCGGTGCCGTTGCCCGTCCCGGAGCCGAGGGTGTCGAGCAGCCCGCCGGTCATCCCCGGCACGGCCAGCGGCAGCACCACCGCCAGCGCGACCCCCACCACGGCCAGCCGGCGCCCGGCGGCGGCCAGCGGGGACGACTCCCACACGTCGACGTCCCGGCCGTCACCGGTGAACCGGCGACCGAACCGGCGCACCCGGTCGACGTTGTCGGCGACCAGCAGCCAGAGGTAGCCGGCGGCGCCGACCACGAACGGCACCGCGGGGACGCTGTCGACGTACACCGCGACCGGCACCGAGTAGATGGCGAGCATCGGCAGGCCGGCCAGCGCCGGACGGCGCAGCCCGACGGAGAGCACGTCCACCACCAGCGCCACCCCGCCGATGCCGAGCACGCTGACGAACAGCAGCGGGGGGGTGTCGGGCACCTTCACCCGGTACGAGCGCATGTCCTGCGCGGACGCCCCGACCAACTCGCCGAAGTGGGCGAAGGTGGCCGGGGTGGGCACCAACGCCACCAGCTCCCCGCCGCTGGGGAAGATCCAGGTCAGCGCGAGCACCAGCCCGGCGAGCATGCCCAGCGCCTGCCCCCACAGCGGTGCCCGGACCAGCCGGGTCAACGCCGCCGCCCCGGCCACCACCGCGACCGCGATGGTGGCCTGGATGAGCCAGGTCCAGCGTTCGAAGATGGCCGACAGCGGTGCCGCCGAGAGCAGGGTCGCGCCGGCGGCCACGAAGCCGAGGTTGCGGGTCGCGGTCACGGGACCACCCTTCCGGTCTCTGTCACGCCCGGCGCGCCGGGCCCCTCACCCGCCCCCGCTCGGGAGGCGTCACCGCACGCCCCCGCTCGGGAGGCGCCACCGCACGCTCCGGCCGGGGCGTCGGTTCGCCACCCCGGCCGGAGCGTCACTTCACGCCGCCCGCGACGGTCTCGGCCAGCGCCGCCCGCAGGGCGAACCCCTGCGAGCCCCGGCCGGCCTGCGGCCAGAGCGCGGGCAGCCGGGCCCCGTGGTCGATCCCGATCACCCGCCACCCGTTGCGCACCAGGGCGAGCGCGGCGGCGCCGTGCGCGTGGTCGGCCTCGGCCCGGGCCCGGGCCGGCAGGTTCAGCCAGGTGGAGCTGTTCAGCAGGAAGCCGACGCAGGTGGCGCCGTTGCCGCGCAGCCCGGCGAGCAGCTCGGCCTCGGCGGTGCTCAGCGAGCCGAACAGCGCGATGATCAGGCCGCCGTCGGCGCGCTGCCGGACCCGCTGCACCAGCGTGGTGATCTCGCCGCGCGGATCGAGCCGGACCTCGGCGAGGTGGTCGAGGAGCACGCCGTCCCCGGTGCCCTCGGTCGCGTCGACGTCCGCGCCGTCGCCGGTGACCAGGCGCAGCTTGTATCCGGCATGGCGCAGGTGCACGGCGATGCTGGCCGCAGCGGAGACGGTCCACTCGAAGCTCGCCGTCGGCCCGTCGCCGCGGTGGCCGTACCCCCGGGTGTCCAGGACGACGGTGGCCCGGCTCTCCCAGGGCTGCTCCTCGCGGCGGACCATCAGCTCCCCGGTGCGGGCGGTCGACTTCCAGTGCACCCGGCGCAGGTCGTCGCCCATCCGGTACTCCCGGGTCGCCGCGTCGTCCTCGCCGTGCACCGCCACCGAGCGGGCCCGGCTGTCGCCGCTGCCCGCGTACTCGCCGGGGAGCCGGACCGAGGGCAGGGCGGTGACCTGCGGGATCACCGTGAGGTGGTCGGTGCTGGGGAAGCCCCGGCTCAGCTCGCACAGCCCGAACGGGTCGGTCAACCGGACCACCAGCGGGCCCACCTCGTACCGGCCGCGCACGTCCGCGCGGACGGTGTACGCCACCGAGCTGGCCTGGTGCGCGCCGAGCCGCTCCAGCACCACCCGGGGCCGGCTGCCCAGCGCGTACGGCAGCCGGTCCTCCAGCAGCAGGGTGCCGGTGGGCAGCCGGGACATGTTCTGCAACCGCAGCACCACCCGGGAACTGGCCCCGACCGGCACCCGGTGCGGCTCCAGGGACCGGTTGCAGGCCAGCTTGTACCGGCTCCGCCCGACGTACGCGGCGGCCAGCAGCGGCAGGATGGCCAGCAGCACGGCCACCCGGAGCAGGTCCTTCTCGCCGAGGATAACGGCGGAGACGCCCGCGGCCAGCGCCGCGGCCAGGAAGGAACGGCCGCGGGTGGTCAGCCCTCGGAGCCCGTCGCGCACGGTCACCGCCGCCGGGGCTCGTACGGGGCTCGGCCGTTGCCCTCGCCGGTGGGCCGGGTGTCGTACGGGGAGCGCTGGCGGTCGTGCGGCAGCGGGAGCCGGTGCACCAGCTCGGACACGATCGCGTCGGTGGTACGCCGGGCGAGCTGGGCGTCGGCGGTCGGGATGATCCGGTGGGCGAGCACCGGCACCGCGAGCGCCTGGAGGTCGTCGGGCAGGACGTAGTCGCGCCCCTCCAGGGCGGCGACGGCCCGGGCGGTGCGCAGGAGCTGGAGGGTGGCCCGGGGGGAAGCGCCCAGCCGCAGGTCGGGGGACTCCCGGGTGGCGGTGACCAGGTCCACCGCGTACTGCTTCACCGCGTCGGCGACGTGCACCTCGCGGACCGTGGCGATCAGCCGGCGGACCGTGTCGGCGTCGGAGACGGCCCCGAGATCCTGGAGCGGGTCGGCCGCGCCGTGCCCGTCCAGCATCGCCAGCTCGGCCGCCGGGTCCGGGTAGCCCATCGCGATCCGGGCGGTGAACCGGTCCCGCTGCGCCTCGGGCAGCGGGTACGTCCCCTCCATCTCGATCGGGTTCTGGGTGGCGATCACCATGAACGGGGTCTGCAACTGGTAGGTGACGCCGTCGACGGTGACCTGCCGTTCCTCCATGCACTCCAGCAGGGCGGACTGGGTCTTCGGCGAGGCCCGGTTGATCTCGTCGCCGACGACCAGGTTGGCGAAGACCGCCCCGGGACGGAACTCGAAGTCGTGGGTCTCCTGGTTGTAGACGCTCACCCCGGTGACGTCGCTGGGCAGCAGGTCCGGGGTGAACTGGATGCGGCGCACCGAGCAGTCGATCGACCGGGCGAGGGCCTTCGCCAACTTGGTCTTTCCGACGCCTGGGACGTCCTCGATGAGGAGGTGGCCCTCGGCGAGCAGGACGGCGAGGGCGAGCCGGACCGTGGCGGTCTTGCCCTCGATGACCTGCTCGATGTTGGCCACGATGGCCTCACTGGCGGCGCGGAACTCGTCGTGCGGCAGCAGACCGCCAACCTCGTCCCAGGTCTGTTGTGTCACGGGCCTCCTCCTCGTCGCCGGAACGGCAGCTCTGTTACAGAGCACCTGGACCCGCCGTTGGGTTCGCAGCGGGAAGAGTCTCGTCTGCCGCAGAAATCTCACTGGCCTCTCAGGCTAACCATGTTTGTCGTGATCGCCGACCCCCGCAGGAAGTCGGCCGGTTACGCCCCGAATATTCGCCGGACGGGGGAAACAGACCCTCCTCCGTCGGTGAACGGGCCGGGTCGGCGTCCTGCCTCCCGGTGGCGGGCGACGTGGCCGCCCGGCCGGCGGGGTACACTCCCCGACATGGCCGGAGTCTTCCAGCTTCTTACCGGGCCGTGCTGATGCGCTGACGCGCGACAGCACGGCGGCCCCTCCTGCGCGAGGGGCTTTTTTGTGCCCTTCGCCGGCCGTGGCCCGGCCGCCGGGCGGCATGACCCCTCCGTCGGGCGGCCGGCGGCGGGGCGGGCCGGCTCCCCATACCGACATGACCGCGCCGAGCGAGGTCAGCAACCAGCCCGGCCGTGGCGTGGCCGGCGGCGACGAGCGAAGCGAGGAGACGCCATGAGTGAGGCAGCATCGACGGGCGACATCCCCCCGTACCGGTACACCGCGGCCCTGGCCGACGAGATCGAGCGGCGCTGGCAGGACACCTGGGAGCGGGAGGGCACCTTCCACACCCCGAACCCGACCGGACCGCTGGCCGACCCCGACCACCCGCGGGCCGGCGCGGAGAAGCTGTACGTGCTGGACATGTTCCCGTACCCGTCGGGGGCCGGTCTGCACGTCGGGCACCCGCTGGGCTACATCGGCACCGACTGCTTCGCGCGGTACCAGCGGATGGCCGGGCGCAACGTGCTGCACGCGATGGGCTTCGACGCGTTCGGGCTGCCCGCCGAGCAGTACGCGGTGCAGACCGGCACCCACCCGCGCACCACCACCGAGGCGAACATCGGCCGGTACAAGGCACAGCTACGCCGGCTGGGGCTGGCCCACGACGACCGCCGCTCGGTGGCCACCATGGACACCGACTTCTACCGCTGGACTCAGTGGAACTTCCTGCAGATCTTCAACTCCTGGTACGACCGGGAGGCGAAGCGCGCCCGCCCGGTCGCCGAGCTGATCGCCGAGTTCGCCGGCGGCACCCGGCCCACCCCGGACGGCCGCCCCTGGGCGGAGCTGACCGTGGCCGAGCGACGGGCGGTCGTCGACGACCACCGGCTGGCGTACGTCTCGGAGGCGCCGGTGAACTGGTGCCCGGGGCTGGGCACCGTGCTGGCCAACGAGGAGGTCACCGCCGACGGCCGCTCGGACCGGGGCAACTTCCCGGTGTTCAAGCGGAACCTGCGGCAGTGGATGATGCGGATCACCGCGTACGGTGACCGGCTGCTGGAGGACCTGGACACCCTGGACTGGCCCGAGCCGATCAAGCTGATGCAGCGCAACTGGATCGGCCGGTCCACCGGCGCGCACATCGACTTCCCGACCGCCGTCGCGCCGGTCCGGGTGTTCACGACCCGGCCGGACACCGTCTTCGGGGCCACCTACATGGTGCTGGCCCCCGAGCACGAGCTGGTCGACGCGCTGGTGCCGGCGGCCTGGCCGGAGGGCACGAGGGACGCCTGGACCGGCGGGCACGCCAGCCCCGGGGCGGCCGTCGAGGCGTACCGCAAGGCGGCGGCGGCCAAGACCGACGTGGAGCGGCAGTCCGACACGAAGGAGAAGACCGGCGTCTTCGTCGGCGCGTACGCCACCAACCCGGTCACCGGCGGGCAGATCCCGATCTTCATCGCCGACTACGTGCTGGCCGGCTACGGCACCGGCGCGATCATGGCGGTGCCCGCCCAGGACGAGCGGGACTGGGCGTTCGCCGAGGTTTTCGACCTGCCGATCGTGCGGACGGTGCAGCCGTCCGAGGGCTTCGCCGGCAAGGCGTACACCGGGGACGGCCCGGCGATCAACAGCGCCGCGCCCGAGCGCGGCCTGGACCTGAACGGCCTGGGGGTCGCCGACGCCAAGGCGGCGATCATCGCCTGGCTGGAGGCCAACGGCCACGGCACCGGCGCGGTCACCTACCGGCTGCGCGACTGGCTGTTCTCCCGGCAGCGCTACTGGGGCGAGCCGTTCCCGATCGTGTACGACGAGACCGGGGCCACCATCGCGCTGCCGGAGGAGATGCTGCCGGTCGAGCTGCCCGAGGTGGACGACTTCTCCCCGAAGACGTTCGACCCCGACGACGCCGCCAGCAACCCGGAGACCCCGCTGTCGCGCCGGCGCGACTGGGTCGAGGTGGAGCTGGACCTGGGTGACGGGCCGAAGCGGTACACCCGGGAGACCAACGTGATGCCGCAGTGGGCCGGCTCCTGCTGGTACGAGCTGCGCTACCTGGACCCGACCAACGCCGACCGGTTCGTCGACGCCGAGAACGAGCGGTACTGGATGGGCCCGCGCGCCGAGGGCGACTGCGGGGGCACCGACCTGTACGTCGGCGGCGCCGAGCACGCCGTGCTGCACCTGCTGTACGCCCGCTTCTGGCACAAGGTGCTGTACGACCTGGGCCACGTCTCGTCGTTCGAGCCGTACCGCAGGCTGTTCAACCAGGGCATGATCCAGGCGTACGCGTACACCGACGCCCGGGGCTCCTACGTGCAGGCCGAGGAGGTCGTCGAGCGCGACGGCGGCTGGTTCCTGGACGAGCAGGAGGTGCGCCGCGAGTACGGCAAGATGGGCAAGTCGCTGAAGAACGTGGTCACCCCCGACGACATGTGCGCCGCGTACGGCGCGGACACCTTCCGGGTGTACGAGATGTCGATGGGCCCGCTGGAGGTGTCCCGCCCGTGGGAGACCCGGGCGGTCGTCGGGTCGTACCGGTTCCTGCAGCGGGTCTGGCGGGCCGTCGTCGACGAGCAGACCGGCGAGCTGCGGGTCACCGACGACCCGGCCGACGAGGCCACCCGGCGGCTGCTGCACAAGGTGGTCGACGGGGTCCGGGGCGACATGGAGGGGATCCGGTTCAACACCGCGATCGCCAAGCTGATCGAGCTGACCAACGGGCTGACCCGGCTGCCGGCCACCCCCCGCGAGGTGGCCGAGCCGCTGGTGCTGATGGTCGCCCCGTTCGCCCCGCACGTCGCCGAGGAGCTGTGGCGCCGGCTGGGCCACGACGCCTCGCTGGCGTACGCGGACTTCCCGGTCGCCGACCCGGCGCTGCTGGTCGCCGAGACGGTGACGTACCCGGTGCAGATCAACGGCAAGGTCCGCGGCCGGGTCGAGGTCCCCGCCGACGCGTCCGAGGACGACGTCCGCGCGGCGGCCCTGGCGGCGGTGGCGTCCTCGCTGGCCGGCAAGGACCCCCGCAAGGTCATCGTGATCAAGGGCCGGATGGTCTCCATCGTGGCCTGACCCGCGCCCCTCGCCCCCCTCGCCGTAGCGGGCGCAAATTCACGGAAAGAGTGGCCTCCCGACGCGGGATGGCCACTCTTTCCGTGAATTTGCGCGGATCTTGTCGGGGGGTCAGTGGGTCAGTGCGTCAGGGGGTGTGCGGCGTTCGGCGCGCCACCACTGGTGGAGCAGCGCCGCGCTGGCGATCAGGCCGAGGCCGGCCGGGGCGACGGCGTACCAGTTGACGTCGCCCGGCGAGGTGGCCGCCGCGCCGAGTGCCGCGTAGCCGAACGCCGTCGGGGCGGAGGCGAGGACGCTGCCGGCCAGGAACGGCAGCACCCGGGCGCCGGTGGTGCCGTAGCCGTAGCTGACCAGCCCGTACCCGGAGATCGGCAGCAGCCGGACCGTCATCACCCCGAGCACGCTCTGCCGGGCGAACCAGCCGTCGAGGCGGGCCAGCCGACCGCGCACCCGTCCGGCGACGAACTCCCGGCCCAGCACCCGGCCGACGGTGAAACCGATCGCCGCGGCCAGCAGCGCCGCGCCGAGGGCGTAACCGGCCCCCGGGAGAGGGCCGAAGATCGCCCCCGTGGCGAGGGTGACGAAGGTGCGGGGGACCAGGGCGACCAGCAGCAGCGCCCCGCCGACGACCGCCGCGACCGGGGCGTACCCGCCGAGGGAGTCGGCGAGCCGGGGCAGCTCCGCCGCGTCGGGCCGGGGCACCGCCGGCAGCAGCGCCGCGAACCCGGCGAGCAGGAGCAGCAGGAGGGCGAACCGGCGCGCCGCCGGCTGCCGGAGCAGCCGCCGGACCGCCGGGATCATGCCCGGGCGGCGGCCACCGCGGCGCGGCGCTCGGCGCGGAGCCGGTCGGCCCAGGTGTCGTCCAGCGGCGGGAGCTGGTGCGCGCCGGTCGCCCAGCGCAGCAGCAGGTCGGCCAGCGCCGGGTTGCGGGCCAGGGCCGGGCCGTGCGAGTACGTGCCGAGCAGCTTGCCCCGCCACGCGCCCTCGGTGGCCCCGTCGTTGCCGACCCCGGCGGTGACCCGGGCCAGCGGGGACACCCCCGGGCCGAGGTGGGTCCGGCCGCCGTGGTTCTCGAAGCCGGTGAGCGCCGGCACGCCGAGCCGGGGGTCGATGTCGCCGGCCAGCTCGCCGACGGCCCGGGACGGGCCCCGGTCGGAGGAGAGGTCGAGCAGCTCCAGCCCGGTGCACTGGGCGCCCTTGGCGAAGAAGGAGGTGCCGAGGAGCTGGTAGCCGGCGCAGACGCCGAACACCACCGACCCCTGGGCGACGGCCCGGTGCAGGCCGCCGTCGGCCCGCAGCCGCTGCGCGCCGAGCGCCTGGGGGCCGTCCTCGCCGCCGCCGATGAGGTAGATGTCGGCGGTGGCGGGCAGCCGCTGGTCGGAGCGGACCTCCAGCACCTCCACCGGCATTCCGCGCTGCTGCGCCCGGCGGGCCAGGATCAGCATGTTGCCCCGGTCGCCGTAGGTGGACAGCAGGTCGGGGTAGATCCAGACGATACGCAGGCTCTCAGTTGACACGGTCCAGCTCCGCTCGGATGTCCTGGAAGGCGGTGTAGTTGGCGATGACCTCCAGACGGCCGGGCGGTACGGCCCGGACCGCCTCGGCGAACGCCCGCACGTGCTGGAACGGCACCCCGTTGACGTCGAGGCGGACCGCCAGGTCGTACGCCCGGTCGCCGGTGATCAGCACCTGCCGGCCGCGCAGCGGGGCGAAGTCGACGTCGAACAGCCAGGAGGTGTCCAGCCCGTCGGGGTCCCGGGCGTTGATGGACAGCAGTGTCGGGGCCACGTCGGCCATCTCGAACGCCTCCAGCCAGCTCGCCGGGTTCTTCGCCAGCAGCAGCCGGATGTTGCGCCCGTCCCGGTCGACCTGGGCGTAGCGGCCGGCGACCGAGGTGACGGAGCCCAGCCGGGAGACCGCGTCGACCGGGCGTACGCCGAACTCGGCGGCGACGGCCAGGGCGGTCGCCGCGTTGCCCAGGTTGACCTTGCCGGGGAGCTGGAGGGTCACCTTGTGCCAGGCCCCGGTGGGGTCGAGCACGCCGTCGTCCTCCACCGTCCACTGCGGGCCGGGGCGGCGCAGCGGGCAGCCGCTGCACCACCACTGCTCGCCGGAGCGCTGGATGGTGTGGCCGCACTCGGGGCAGACCCACGAGTCGTCGTGCCAGCGCTGGCCGGCGCTGAACCAGGTGACGTGGGGCGGCCGGACGCCGCGGGCCGGGTCGCCGGGCGGGGTGGCGGCCCACACCACCATCGGGTCGTCGGCGTTCGCCACCACCCGCACGTCCGGGTGGTTGACCAGCGCGGCCCGCCAGAGCTGCGCCATCATGGCGACCTCCTTGGCCCGGTCGAGCTGGTCCCGGGAGAGGTTGAGCAGCGCCACCACGTGCGGCTCGGTCGCCTCCAGGACCTGGGCCAGGTAGTGCTCGTCGACCTCCAGGACCGCGTACGGGGTGCTGCCGGCCTTGGCCAGCGCCGAGGTGTGGCCGGTGGGCATGTTGGCGCCGAAGGAGTTGGTGGCCACCCGGCCCAGGACGCCGACCGCCGCGGCGGCCAGCCGGGTGGTGGTCGTCTTGCCGTTGGTGCCGGAGACGAGCGCGATGGCGCGTCCGGCAGACAGGTGGGCGAGCAGGTCCGGATCGATCTTCAGGCCGATCCACCCGCCGATCACCGAACCGTCACCACGACCCGCGGCTCTCGACAGCGCCGCGGCGGTCCGCGACACCGAGCTGGCCACCTTCGCCCGCAGGGGCATCTTCGCGTCCGTCACGCGAGCGAGGTTACCGGACCGCCGCCCCCGCCAGATCGCCGCCGACGGCGAACCGTTCGGCCGGGGACGCCCGGCGGACGGCCAGCGCGTGTTCGACCGGACGGAGTCGATCTATGTCGGGTAGTGGACGCCCCGTCGGGGGCGCTCCGGCCCTCCACTCCGCTCCACCCCCTCTGACGTGCTGTTTTGCGTTCGGAAACGCCGCGCCGCGCGGGCGATTCTGGTTGCAGGTGGAGGGAAGTGGAGTAGAGTGGGGCCCAATGGTGAGGCCGGGAGGGCCCCACCGGCCCGGGGGGAGGCGGCGCCGCGAACGCCGCTGAAGGGCGAGGGGGTTGGGCCGATGTTTCTCGGCACTCACACCCCACGCCTGGACGACAAGGGCCGGTTGATCCTTCCGGCGAAGTTCCGGGATGAGCTGGCGGGGGGTGTCGTGATCACCAAAGGGCAGGACCGCTGTCTCTACGTCTTCCCGATGCCCGAGTTCCAGCGCATCGCCGACCAGTTGCGCGCGCAACCCATGACGCACAAGGCGGCCCGGGCGTACAGCCGGGTCTTCTTCGCCAGCGCGCACGACGAGGTCCCGGACAAGCAGGGCCGGGTCACCATCCCGGCCCATCTGCGGGCCTACGCGGCGCTCGACCGGGACCTGGTGGTGATCGGGGCGAGCACGCGGGTGGAGGTCTGGGACAAGGCAGCCTGGGAGACCTACCTCGCCGAGAGCGAAGACGACTTCGCCGACATCGAGGAGGGGGTGCTGCCCGGCGGTCTGTAGGGCGTGACGACGTCCGACGTACTGCGAGATCTCCAGCCGCTTTCGAGTTCCTGGCGCCCCTTCCCCGGTGCCAGGCGCACGATCTCATCGGAGGGCCGCGGCCTCCGGCGGGCGGGAGCGGATGGGGATCTGGCGGTACGACGGAGGCGTCGTGGCGACGGCAGGCGCGGAGAGAAACGGACGATTCAACCAGTGGGGGTCGACATGGGGGAGCTTCGCGGCACGCACGTGCCCGTGCTGCTCGAGCGGTGTCTCGAGTTGCTGGCCCCCGCGCTGGACAGGGGCGACCGCACGATCCACGTCGACGCCACGCTGGGCCTGGCCGGTCACGCCGAGGCGGTGCTGCAACGGCATCCGCGCACGGTGCTGATCGGGCTGGACCGGGACACCGAGGCCCTCGCGCACGCGCGGGTCCGGCTGGCCCGGTTCGCCGACCGGGTCCACCTCGAACACGCCGTCTACGACGAGCTGCCCGAGGTGCTGGGCCGGCTGGGCTACCCGGCGATCGACGGCGTCCTGTTCGACCTGGGCGTCTCCTCGCTCCAGCTGGACGCGCCCGACCGCGGGTTCGCCTACGCGCAGGACGCTCCGCTGGACATGCGGATGGACCAGACCCGTGGGGTGACCGCCGAGGAGGTGGTCAACAGCTACCCGCACCCGGACCTGGCCCGGGTGCTGCGGGTGTACGGCGAGGAGAAGTTCGCCGGGCGGATCGCCTCGGCGATCATCCGGGAGCGCGAGCGGGCCCGGATCACCTCGTCGGCGCGGTTGGCCGAGCTGGTCAGGGAGAGCATCCCGGCACCAGCCCGACGAACCGGGGGACACCCGGCCAAGAGAACGTTTCAGGCTTTACGGATCGAGGTAAACAGGGAGCTGGCAGCGCTGGAGACGGCGCTGCCGGCCGCACTCGACAAGCTCGCCGTGGGTGGTCGCATGGTGGTCCTGTCCTACCACTCGCTGGAGGACAGGCTCACCAAGGCGGCCCTCACCGACCGGGTCCGCAGCAAGGGCCCGGTCGACCTCCCGGTCGAACTTCCCGGGTTCGGTCCGACGTTCCGGCTGCTCAGCCGGGGCGCGGAGCTGCCCGGGGAGGCGGAGGTCACCGCGAACCCGCGCGCCGCCTCGGTGCGCCTGCGGGCCGCGGAACGGATCGACCCGGAGGCGGAGCAGCAGGGGCGGGCCGACCGCGAACGGTCCCGCCGGCGGGTCCGGGCGATGCACCAACCGGGGTCGGCGGGATCGGCGGATCCCCGGCCGGCGCGAGACGACGACGCAGGGACGGACGAAGAGGGGGAGGGATGATGAACGTTGACAAGCGCGACGGCCGGGACACCGGCGTCGGGCAGCGCGCACCGCGGTCGGGGGGCCGGACCGCGGCGCAGCGGACCACGCGGACCGGGGTTCCGGCGGCGGGGGCCGGCCGGCTCGACCGGCAGCGGGAGACTCGCGCCCGGGGGGCGCGCGAGTTCCCCACCAGCGGCAGCGCCGCGCTGCGCCCGGCCGAGCGGACCAGCCCGGCAGCAACCCCGTCGCCGCGGCTGCGGGTCGCCCCGCCGCCGCCGGTGTCGGTGCCGCGGGCGCCGTTCGTCGCACTGATCCTGGTGCTGGTCGTCGGCGGGGTGCTCGGCATCCTGCTGGTCAACACCAAAATCAACGAGAACTCGTTCCGGATCGAGCGGCTCCAGCAGCAGCAGGCGAAGCTCGACGTGGACGAGCAGCAGTTGAAGAAGGAGATCGCCGACGCGAAGGCCCCCGGCAACCTCACCGCCGCCGCCAAGCGGCTGGGCATGGTCGAGGCCGAGGAGCCGGCGTACATCCGGCTGCCGGACGGCCGGATCATCGGCGTGCCGCAGCCCGCCAACGGCCAGCCCTCGGTGACCAGCCAGCAGGGCGCGGGAGGATAGCCGGTGCCGCCGAGATCGGACGAACCGCGCCGGGACCCCACGGGCTCCCGGCGCGGTTCGTCGCGCTCGACGGGCGGGCGGGGCGAGCCGCGCTCCGGCGAGCCCGGCGTGGGGGGCATCTCCGACGCGCGGGCGTACACCCCCCGGGGGCGGACCATCCGCGAGGAGCGCGGCGCGCTCGGCCGGCCGAGCGCCGGGGGCGCCGAGCAGCGGCGTACCCCCCGGGGCACCCGGGCCGGCGGCGACCCGTTCCGGCCGGCGTTGCAGGTGCTCGACGGCGGCCGGGCCGGCGCGACCCGCGCGGGCCGGCGGGAGAGCGCCCCGACCGGGCGCTCCGGGGTGGTCCGGACCGTCCAGGCCCGACCGTCCCGGGCGCTGCCCGACGACGACTTCGACGCCCCACCCGCGCCGCGTCGCCGGCCCGGCCCGCGCCGCCCGGACCGGCCCGCCGCCCGGCGCGCGCCGCGCAAGCCGCGCAAGCCGCCCCGGCTGGCCGACCCCCGGCGCCGGCTGCGCCTGGGCACCCTGCTCGTCCTCGCGCTGTTCGCCGCCATCGGCATCCGGCTGGTCGTCCTCCAGACCGTCGACACCCCGGCGTACGCCGGCGGCGGGGTGGCAGGCCGGCTGACCGGGGTCGACCTGCCCGCCCCCCGGGGCGCGATCTACGACAGCACCGGGGCCCCGCTGGCGCAGAGCGTCGAGGCCCGGTACGTCTTCGCCGACCCCACCCGGGTCAAGAACCGCACGGCGACCGCCCGGGCGCTGTCGCCCCTGCTCGGCCTGCCCGCCTCCGAGCTGGCCGCGCGGATGAAGCCGCGTACCCGGGAGAACGGCCGCGCCTCCCAGTTCGAGTACCTGGCGCGCGGGGTGTCCATCCCCACCGCCAAGAAGATCATGGCGCTGGACCTGGCCGGCATCGGCGTGCACCGTGACGAGCGGCGCGAGGTGCCCGGCGCCGACCTGGCCGCCAACCTGCTCGGCTTCACCAGCCAGGACATGGTCGGCCTGGAGGGGTTGGAGGCCCGCTACGACGACCTGCTGCGCGGCGAGAACGGCCGCCGGGTGTACGAGGTCGGGCAGGGCGACCTGGGCGCCCCCATTCCGGGCGGTTACAGCAGAACCACCCCGCCGAAGCCGGGCAACTCCCTGGAGCTGACCATCATCCGGGACCTCCAGTTCAAGTCGCAGCAGGTGCTCCGGGGCCAGATGGTCAAGGCCCAGGGCAGCGTCGGCGTCGCCATCGTGCTCGATCCGCACACCGGGGAGGTGCTGGCCCAGGCCAGCCACCCCACCTACAACGCCGCGAAGCCCGACGAGAGCGAGCCCACCGACCGGGAGGACGCCGCCACCAGCTTCGTGGTCGACCCCGGCTCGATCCACAAGGCGATCACCTTCGGCGCGGCGCTCCAGGAGGGCGTCGTCACGCCGGACACCGCGCTGCCGATCGCCGACACCATCCGCAGGGGTGACACCACCTTCCGCGACACCCACCCGGCGAACGGGCAGAAGATGAGCCTCGCCGGGATGCTGGCGTACTCGTCGAACGTCGGCACCATCGAGATCGCCGGCAAGCTCGGCCCGGACCGGCTGATCGACTACCAGAAGCGCTTCGGGCTCGGCCAGCCCACCGGCGAGGGCATGCCGGGCGAGGCCAGCGGCCGGCTGCTCCCCGCCGAGCAGTGGAGCGAGTCGTCGTACGGGTCGGTGCCGATCGGGCACAGCGTCGACGCCACCCCGCTGCAGATGGCCGCGGCGTACGGCGCGATCGCCAACAACGGCACCTACGTGCAGCCGCACCTGATCAAAGAGGTGATCAGCGGGAAGGACGGCAGCCGTACCCCGGGCAAGGCGCCGGTCACCCGCTCGGTGCTCAGCCCGCAGAACGCGGCGGCGCTGCGGACCATGCTCCAGGCGGTCACCACGGTCGACGGGGCCACCGGGCTCGCCGCGGCGGTGCCCGGCTACCAGGTGGCCGGCAAGACCGGCACGGGCATCCGCTACGTCGACGGCAAGCAGCAGCCCGGGGAGGTCGGCTCGTTCATCGGGATGGCCCCGGCGGACAACCCGCGGTTCGTGGTGGCGGTCTTCGTGTGGAGCCCCGGGGGCGGCGGCGGGGCGGTCGCCGCGCCGGCCTTCCGCGAGATCATGGGCTTCACGCTCAGCCGGTACCGGGTTCCCCCGTCGGCGGCCAAGCCGCCCAAGTTCGAGGTCTTTCCGCGCTGACCAGGCGCGGGGGGACATCATCGGTGAGTGGGGACGAACCACCGGGGCGGCTGTGCGGTCGGGACCGGACGACCGGGTAGGGTCTGACGCCGTGCCCGGCAATCCACGCCCCCGTACCGTGACCGGACTCCGGCTCGGCGATCTCGCCGACCGGCTCGCCGTCGAGCCGCCGCCAGGCGCCGCCGACGTCACGGTGACCGGGGTGACCCACGCCAGCCAGGAGGTCCGCCCCGGCGACCTGTACGCCGCGCTGCCCGGCGCCCGCCGGCACGGCGCGGAGTTCGCCGCCGGCGCGGTGGCCGCCGGCGCGGTGGCCGCCCTGACCGATCCGGCCGGCGCCCCGGCGGTGGCCGCTGCGGGCCTGCCCGCGCTGGTGGTGCCCGACCCCCGCGCGGTGCTCGGTGGCCTCGCCTCCGCCGTCTACGGCGACCCGACCGCCGGGCTGACCGTCATCGGGATCACCGGCACGGCCGGCAAGACCTCCACCGCCTACCTCGTCGAGTCGGGGCTGCGCGCCGCCGGCCACGTGACCGGGCTGATCGGCACGGTGGAGACCCGGCTGGGCGACCTGGTGGTCGACAGCGTGCGGACCACCCCGGAGGCCACCGACCTGCACGCCATGCTGGCCGCCGCCCGGGAGCGCGGCGTGACCGCGCTGGTGATGGAGGTCTCCAGCCACGCCCTGGCGATGGGCCGGGTCGGCGGGGTGCGGTTCACCGTCGGCGGGTACACCAACTTCGGCTCCGACCACCTGGACTTCCACGCCGACTCGGCGGACTACTTCGCGGCCAAGGCGCAGCTCTTCGACGGGCGCTGCGCGGTCGAGGTGCTCAACCACGACGACCCGGCGCTGCGCCCGCTGTTCAGGCCCGCCACGGTCAGCTACTCGGCCGCCGGCGACCCGACCGCCACCTGGTACGCCAGCGACGTCGACGGCGAGGGCTACGCCCAGCGGTTCGTCGCCCACGGCCCCGGCGGGCTGACCGTGCCGGCCGGGGTGGCGCTGCCCGGTCGGCACAACGTGGCCAACGCCCTGCTGGCCATCGCCGTGCTGGTCGCCGCCGGGGTGGACGCGGCGACCGCCGCCGCCGGGGTGGCCGCCTGCGGCGGGGTCCCCGGCCGGCTGGAGCTGGTCTCCACGGTCGGCCCGGTGCGCGGGGTGGTCGACTACGGGCACAAGCCGGACGCGATCGTGGCGGCCCTGGCCGCGCTGCGCGAGCTGAGCGCCGGGCGGCTCATCTGCGTCATCGGCGCCGGCGGCGACCGGGACCGGGGCAAGCGGCCGGTGATGGGTGCCGCCGCCGCGCAGGGGGCCGACGTGGTGGTGGTGACCGACGACAACCCGCGCACCGAGGACCCGGGCGCGATCCGGGCGCAGGTGCTGGCCGGGGCGTACGGGGCCGGCGCGCCGGCGCGCATCGTCGAGGTGGCCGGCCGGCGGGCGGCGATCGACGAGGCGGTCCGACTGGCCGCCCCGGGCGACGTGGTGGCCGTGCTCGGCAAGGGGCACGAGCGCGGGCAGGAGGTGGCCGGCGAGGTGCTGCCGTTCGACGACCGGACCGAGCTGGCGGACGCGCTGCGCGCCCGCTTCGGGGACCTGGCGGGGCAGCGGTGATCCCGCTGACGCTGGCCGAGGTGGCCGGGGCGGTCGGCGGCCGGCTGCTCGCCGCCGACCCGGCCGCCCGGGTCACCGGGCCGGTCGAGTTCGACTCGCGCAAGGCCGGGCCGGGCGCGCTGTTCGTGGCGTTCCCCGGGGAGCAGGTGGACGGGCACGACTACGCCGTCGCGGCCGTCGCGGCCGGCGCGGTCGCCGTGCTCGGCACCCGGGAGGTGCCCGGGGTGCCGATGGTGCTGGTCGCCGACGCCCTCGACGCGATGGGCCGGCTCGCCCGGGCCGTGGTGGACCGGCTGCCCGACCTGACCGTCATCGGGCTGACCGGTTCGTCCGGCAAGACCACCACCAAGGACCTGATCGCCCAGCTCACCGTCCGGCTCGGCCCCACGGTGGCACCGCCCGGGTCGTTCAACAACGAACTGGGACACCCGTGGACGGCGTTGCAGGCCGGCCCGGACACCCGGTTCCTGGTGCTGGAGAAGGGCGCCCGGGGGGTGGGGCACGTGCGCTACCTGTGCGAGGTGGTGCCGCCCCGGATCTCCGTGGTGCTCAACGTCGGCGTGGCGCACCTCGGCGAGTTCGGCTCGGTGGAGAACATCGCGCTGGCCAAGGGGGAACTGGTCGAGTCGCTGCCGGCCGACGGGCTGGCGGTGCTCAACGCCGACGACCCGCTCGTCGACGCGATGGCCGGGCGCACCCGGGCCCGGGTGGTCCGCTACGGCGAGGCGGCGCACGCCGACGTCCGGGCGGAAGACGTGACCCTGGACGGGCGGGGCCGGGCGTCGTACACCCTGGTGACCCCGGAGGGGAGCGCGCCGGTGCGGCTCGGGCTGACCGGCCGGCACCAGGTGTCCAACTCCCTCGCCGCCGCCGCCGTGGCCCGGGAGCTGGGCATGCCGTTGGCCGAGCTGGCCACCGCGCTGGGCGAGCTGGGTCTGGTCTCCACCCGTCGGATGGACGTCTTCGAGCGCCCCGACGGCGTGACGGTGATCGACGACTCGTACAACGCGAACCCGGCGTCGATGGCGGTGGCGCTGCGGGCGCTGGCCGGCATGCGTGGCGGGGGGCGGGCGGTCGCGGTGCTCGGCTACATGGCCGAGCTGGGGCCGTACGAACGGGGGGGGCATCTGGAGGTCGGCCGGCTCGCGGCCGGCCTGGGGGTGGACCGGCTGCTCGTGGTGGGCGAGCCGGCGGCGCCGATCCATGAGGGCGCGACAGCGGTAGAGGACTGGGGAGGAGAGTCGGTGCTGCTCACCGATCAGGCGGCGGCCGTCGAGGTGCTGCGGGGCGAACTACGACCGGGCGACGTCGTCCTGGTGAAGGGCTCCCGGTACCGCACCTGGGAGGTGGCCGACGCGCTGCGCGTCGACGCCACGGGCGAGGGGGCCGCCGCATGAGGGCGGTGATCATCGCCATCGGGGTGGCGTTCCTCGTCTCGCTGTTCTGCACCCCGATCGCGATCAAGGTGTTCGCCCGGCTGAAGGCCGGCCAGCCGATCCGATCGAACCTCGGGCTCGCCAGCAACGAGGGCAAGAAGGGCACGCCGACGATGGGCGGCGTGGTCTTCATCCTGGCCACCGTCATCGCGTACGTCGCGGGGCACCTGGCCCTGACCACCCTGCCGGACGCGCAGATCGCCCAGGTCGAGCCGACGATCACGGCGCTGGTCCTGCTGGGCCTGATGGTGTTCTCCGGCGCGGTCGGCTTCATCGACGACTTCCTCAAGGTCCGCAAGCGACACAGCGGCGGGCTCAACAAGCGGGGCAAGCTGGCCGGGCAGATCCTGGTCGGTGCGATCTTCGGCATCGTCGCGCTGTACTTCCCGAGCAGCATGACCGACGCCAGCGGCGCGGCCACCAACACCGAGACGGTGGGTGCCAGCACGCTGAGCTTCATCCGGGACATCCCCGCCCTGGACATCAGCAAGATCGGCGCGGTGGTCATCTTCATCTTCGTGGTGATGGCGGCGACCAACGGCGTGAACCTCACCGACGGTCTCGACGGCCTGGCCACCGGCGCGTCGGTGATGGTCCTCGCGGCGTACGCGCTGATCGCGTTCTGGCAGTACCGGCACTGGTGCGCCGACCCGGCGTACACGGCGAACCCGAACAACTACTGCTACACCGTCCGGGATCCGCTGGAGATCGCGCTGATCGCCGGGGCGGCGGCCGGGGCCTGCGTCGGCTTCCTGTGGTGGAACACCTCGCCGGCCCGGATCTTCATGGGCGACACCGGGGCGCTGGGCCTGGGCGGCCTGATCGCCGGCATGGCGATGTCGACCCGGACCATCCTGCTGCTGCCGATCATCGGCGGGCTGTTCGTGATCATCACCATGTCGGTGGTCATCCAGATCATCTCGTTCCGCACCACCGGCAAGCGGGTGTTCCGGATGTCGCCGTTGCAGCACCACTTCGAGCTCGCCGGCTGGAGCGAGGTCAACATCGTGGTCCGGTTCTGGATCATCGCCGGGATCGGGGTGGCCATCGCGCTGGGCCTGTTCTACAGCGACTTCCTGGCCGCGATGGGCTGAGCCGCCCGGGTCGCCGACCGCCCGTCGGGCGCGGCGGGCCGGCCGGGGAGCCGGAAAGGAGATCCTTTGTCGCGCGGACCGCGATGGCAGGGGTCTCCTTTCGGCGGTACGACACGCCGACCACGGCGTTCGGCGGGAACGGGCCGGCCGCATTCGCGATGATGGGCGGGTGGGGGAGGACCGAGGTACCGGCACGACGACAGACACCCAGCCGCGGCGGGCCGCAGGGGCGGAGCGCACCGCCGACCCGCCAGCGGTGGGCCCGGCGTTCGGCCTGGACGCCGCCGGCGGGCTGGCCGCGCTGCGCGGCCTGCTGGCCCGGCCGCTGGCCTCGTACTACCTGCTGATCTCCAGCGCCGGCCTGCTGCTGGTGATCGGCCTGACCATGGTCTTCTCGGCGACCAGCGTGAAGAACTACGCCGAGGTGGGCAACGCCTTCGCCGACCTCACCCAGCAGGCCATCTTCGCGGTGATCGGCGTGGTGGCGTTCTGGCTCTGCCAGCGGCTGCCGGCGAGCACCTACCGCTCGGTCGCCCGGATCGCGCTCGGGGTCGCGGTGGCGCTGCTGCTGGTGCTGAACCTGCTGCTCGCCCTGAACTCGTTCTTCGAGGTGGAGCAGGTCGGGCCGCTGCGCGCCGACCTGCTCTGGCTGTTCGTCGGCGGCATCCAGCTCCAGCCCTCCGAGCTGGCGAAGTTCGCGCTGGTGCTGTGGGGCGCCGACGTGCTGGCCCGCAAGGGCGCCCGGCTGGGCTGGTGGAAGGAGTTGGCCACCCCGCTGTTCCCGGTGGTCGCACTGCTGTTCGTGCTCGTCGGCTACAACGACGTCGGCACCATGCTCTGCCTGCTCGCCCTGGTCGTCGGCCTGCTCTGGGCGGCCGGGGTGCGGGCCAAGGTGTTCGCGGTGCTGTCGGTGATCGGACTGGTCGGCATCGGCCTGCTGGTCGCCGCCGCCTCGCTGGGCGCCGGGTCCGGGGCGCGCGGGGAGGAGAACTACCGGCTGGCCAGGCTCACCCTGTTCTTCAACCCGCCCGACCCGGTGGAGTGCTTCGAGACCTGGTGCTACCAGACGGCCCAGGCCCGCAACGCCATCGAGCACGGCGGCTGGTTCGGCGTGGGGCTGGGCAAGAGCAGCCTCAAGTTCGGCTGGCTGCCCGAGGCGCACAACGACTTCATCTTCGCGATCCTCGCCGAGGAACTGGGCGTGGTCGGCTGCATGGTGCTGATCACCCTGTTCGCGGTGCTCGGCTACACCGGGCTGCGGATCGCCCGCCGGGTGGAGGACCCGTTCCGCCGGCTCGCCGCGGCCGGGGCGACCACCTGGCTGGTCGGCCAGGCGATCATCAACATCGGCGGCGTCATCGGCCTGATGCCGATGACCGGTGTGCCGCTGCCGTTCATCTCCGACGGCGGAAGCGCCCTGGTGGTGACCCTGGCGGCGATCGGGATGCTGGCGTCGTTCGCCCGCGCGGAACCCGACGCGGCCCGAGCCCTGCATGCGCGTCCACCCGCCCGATGGGTCCGACTACTCTGGGCCCCGTTGCCGCCGCTTCCCGTCCGGCGCCGCCGTCCGGCGCCGCCGCCGGCGGACCGTGGGTCCGTACCCCGGTCCCGGGCGCGGCGCGAGGACGACCAGGCCGCATCCCGCGCCGCCCGGCCCGACCGGGCCCGGGGCGGGTCGGCGAGCGAGAGGAGACGCTGATGGGTCCGCTGCGTTCGGTGGTGCTCTGCGGAGGGGGCACGGGTGGCCACATCTACCCGCTGCTCGCCTTCGCCGACTGCCTGCGCCGACACGACCCGGGCGTCCGGATCACCTGCCTCGGCACACCGAAGGGCCTGGAGAACGAGCTGATCCCGCCGGCCGGCTACGACCTGCGGCAGATCCCGGCGTACCAGCTTCCCCGGTCGGTGAACATGAGCCTGGTCCGCACCCCGGACCGGATGTGGAAGGCGGCCCGCGCGGCGGGCAGGGTGATCGACGAGGTCCGGGCCGACGTGGTCGTCGGCTTCGGCGGGTACGTCTCGGTGCCCGGCTACCTCGCCGCGTGGCGGCGTGAGCTGCCGATCGTCATCCACGAGGTGAACGTGCCGCCGGGGGTGGCCAACCGGCTCGGGATGAAGTTCACGAAGAACGTCGCGGTGGGCTTCCCGCACCAGCCGGCCCAGTCCGAGGTGCTGCGCGACGCCCGGGTGGTCGGCGTGCCGCTGCGCCGGGGCATCGCCGGGCTGGACCGGGCCGCCAACGCCGCCGCCGCCCGCGCCCACTTCGGACTCCGCCCCGACCTGCCGGTGCTCTTCGTCGCCGGCGGCTCGCAGGGTGCCCGCTCGATCAACCTCGCGGTGGCCGGGGCGGCCAAGGAGCTGGCCCGGCACGGGGTGCAGGTGCTGCACGTGATGGGCGCCCGCAACGAGCCGGTGCCGGTCCCCACCGACCTGCCGGTGCCGTACGTGACCCTGCCGTACCTGTCCCAGATGGAGATCGGCTACGCCGCCGCCGACCTGATGCTCGGCCGGGGCGGGGCGATGACCTGTGCCGAGGTCGCGGCGATCGGCCTGCCCACCGTCTACGTGCCGTACCCGCACAGCAACCAGGAGCAGAAGCGCAACGCGCTGCCCGTGGTGGAGGCCGGCGGCGGGCTGCTCGTCGACGACGCCGAGCTGACCCCGGCCTGGGTGGAGGGCACGATCATTCCGCTGATCCGCGACCCGCACCGGCTCGCCGCGATGGGCGCCGCCGCGGCGGCCTACGGGCGGCGCGACGGCGACGAGGCGCTGCTGAACTTCGTCTACGAGGCGGTGGCACGGTGAGCGCGAGGAGTGAGCTTGCGAGCCCCGCAGTCGCGAACAAGGGAGGCACGGTGAGCGCGAGGAGTGAGCTTGCGAGCCCCGCAGTCGCGAACAAGGGAGGCACCGTGAGCGGGCCGACCGTCGAGACCGGAAGGTACCCGTCATGAACACCGCGCAGTTCACCCCGGCCGGCACGCTGACCGCCGAGGACCTGGGCCGGATCCACCTGATCGGGGTCGGCGGGGTCGGGATGAGCGGGCTGGCCCGGCTGTTCCTGACCCGGGGCCTGCCGGTCTCCGGCAGCGAGCTGCGGGAGTGGCCGTCGTTGGCCGGGCTGCGCGCGCTGGGCGGGACCATCCACTCCACCCACGAGCCGGCCAACCTCGACGGCGTCGACACCGTCGTCTACTCCTCGGCCATCCCCCAGGACCACCTGGAGATGGTGGAGGCGCGCCGGCGCGGGCTGCGGGTGCTGCACCGCTCCGAGGCCCTGGCCGCGGCGATGACCGGCCGGCGGACGGTGGCGGTGGCCGGCACCCACGGCAAGACCACCACCACCTCGATGGTGACGATGGTGCTCCAGCAGGCCGGGGTCGATCCGTCCTTCGTGATCGGCGGGGAGATCTCCGAGGTCGGCTCCGGGGCGCACCACGGCACCGGCGAGCACTTCGTGGTCGAGGCGGACGAGAGCGACCGCTCGTTCCTCATCTACCGCCCGTACGTCTCGGTCATCACGAACATCGAGGCGGACCACCTCAACACCTATGGCGACCTGGCCACCCTGGAGGCGGCGTTCGCCGAGTTCGCCCGACTCACCGACCCCGACGGGTTCATCGTCACCTGCGCCGACGACCCGGGCGGGCGGCGGCTGGCCGAGACGCTGCGGGCCGAGGGGCGCCGGGTGCACACGTACGGCGAGGCGCCGGACGCCGACCTGCGGCTGAGCGAGATCGTCTCGTCCGCTCAGGGGGTGCGCTACCTGGCCGAGGTGGACGGCCGCTCGCTGGGCGAGATCCGGCTGCCGGTGCCGGGGCGGCACATGGGACTCAACAGCGCCTCGGCGGTGCTGACCGCGTACCTGCTGGGGTTGCCGGTCGAGGCGGCGGAGGCGGCGCTCGGGTCGTTCCCGGGCGTGCGGCGGCGCTTCGAGCGCAAGGGCGTCGCCGACGGGGTGCTGGTCTACGACGAGTACGCCTACCATCCGACCTCGATGACCCTGGCGTTGCAGACGCTGCGCGAGGTGGCCGGCGCGGGTCGGCTGATCGTGGTGTTCCAGCCGTACCGGCTCTACCGAACCCGGGACCTCCAGGCGGAGATCGCCGCGGCGCTGGGCATCGCCGACGAGCTGGTGCTGCTGGAGGTCTTCGGCCCCGGCGAACTGCGCCAGCCCGGCGAGGGCTCGGCCGCGCTGATCGAGGCCGTGCCGCTGCCCGCCGACCGGAAGGTCTTCGCGGACTCCTGGGACGACGCGCCGGTGGAGGTGGCCCGCCGGGCCCGCTCCGGCGACGTGGTGGTGACCATGGGCGCGCCGCCCATCTCGCTGATGGGCGACCAGCTCCTGGACGCCCTGTCGGCCCGCGCCCGTGACGCCGCCGGCGTCGGCCCTGCCGTCGACCCGGACGGCTCGGCGGCCACCACCGGATGAGCCCCGGTCCGGCGCGCGGGCGTACCACCGGCGCGGACCCGGGCGGCGGCCGGCGCGGGCCGGTGCGCCGCTGGCAGCTGGTCCGGGCCGGAACCGACGCGGTGCCGCCGTCCGCGCGGCGGTTCATGGCCCGGGCCCGGCAGCGCCGGATGCGCGCGGCGTTGCCCTGGGCGGTGGCCGCCGGGGTGCTCGTCGTGGTCGCGCTGGTGGCCTGGACGGTGTTCGGCACCGGCCTGCTCGGGGTGCGCGAGGTCCGGGTGGAGGGCGCCAAGCTGGTCAGCCCCGTGGAGGTCCGCGAGGCCGCCGGAGTACCGGACGACTTCCCGCTGGCCCGGGTGGACCTGGCCGGCACCGCCCGGCGGATCGGCGCGCTGGCCCCGGTGCAGCAGGCGACGGTCACCCGGGACTGGCCGGGCACGCTGGTGGTGCGGGTGGTGGAGCGGACGCCCGTGGCGGCGGTGCCGCAGGGCGGCGCGTTCGCGGTGGTCGACCGGTCCGGGGTGGTCTTCCGGTCCCTGCCTCGGCCGCCGGACGGCCTGCCGGTGGTGCGGGTCGGCCGGCCGGGCCCGGAGGACCCGGGCACCCGGGCCGGGCTGGAGGTACTGGCCGCGCTCACCCCGCAGCTACGTGGGCAACTGGTGGAGGTGACCGTGGCGGGGTTGGCCCGGATCAGCCTGCGGTTGGCCGGCGACCGGACCGTGGTCTGGGGGGACGCCACCCGGGGCGCGGACAAGGCCCGGGTGGCCACCGCCCTGCTCGGTCGTGAGGCCGACACGATCGACGTCAGCGCCCCGGACGTGGTCACCTTCAAGTGACTGGCCGGTCAGCGGCCCGTCCGGGGTGGCCGGTGGCGCGCGGCGGTGAGGCGTGGCCCTCTCCTGGCGGCGACACGCCGGGCGGGTCCTTGGCTCCGGGCGTGGGGCCGCTTACGTTGCCCCGAAGAGGATCAGTGGTTGACATAACTGTAAGCCTCTAGTAGAGGGTGAGGGTTCAGCTCTCGGCCTCGTAGGGACAGGCTGACTGTCGACGCTGGTCTGGCCAAGCCGTGTGGGGTCGGCCCATGCCAATCTCGAAGGGAAAGGACCGGAGATGACACCTCCGCACAACTACCTGGCGGTCATCAAGGTCGTCGGCATCGGGGGCGGCGGCGTCAACGCCGTCAACCGGATGATCGAGGTTGGGCTCAAGGGCGTCGAGTTCATCGCGATCAACACCGACGCGCAGGCGCTGCTGATGAGCGACGCCGACGTCAAGCTGGACGTCGGCCGCGAGCTGACCCGCGGACTCGGCGCGGGCGCCAACCCGGACGTGGGCAAGAACGCCGCCGAGGACCACCGCGACGAGATCGAGGAGGTGCTCAAGGGCGCCGACATGGTCTTCGTGACCTGCGGCGAGGGCGGCGGCACCGGCACCGGCGGCGCGCCGGTGGTGGCGAACATCGCCCGCAAGCTCGGCGCGCTGACCATCGGCGTGGTCACCCGGCCCTTCTCCTTCGAGGGCAAGCGCCGCCAGGTGCAGGCCGAGGCGGGGATAGACGAGCTGCGCAACCAGTGCGACACGCTGATCGTCATCCCCAACGACCGGCTGCTGGCGCTCGGCGACCGCAACATCAGCATGATGGACGCGTTCCGCACCGCCGACCAGGTGCTCCTCTCCGGTGTCCAGGGCATCACCGACCTGATCACCACCCCGGGTCTGATCAACCTGGACTTCGCCGACGTCAAGAGCGTGATGAGCGGCGCGGGCAGCGCCCTGATGGGCATCGGCAGCGCCCGCGGGGAGAACCGCGCGGTGGAGGCGGCCGAGGCGGCCATCTCCAGCCCGCTGCTGGAGCAGAGCATGGACGGCGCGCGCGGCGTGCTGCTCTCCATCGCCGGCGGCTCCGACCTGGGCCTGTTCGAGATCAACGACGCGGCCCAACTGGTCACCGACGCGGCCCACCCGGACGCCAACATCATCTTCGGCGCGGTCATCGACGACGCGCTCGGCGACGAGGTGCGGGTCACCGTGATCGCCGCCGGCTTCGACGGCGGCACCCCGGCGTACAAGGCGGCCGAGCCGGGCCGCAAGACCAACCAGAACCAGCCGGCCCAGCCCGCCGCGCCGGTGCCGCCCCAGACCACCATGCCGGCGCCGACCCAGTCGCCGCGCCGCGTGCTCTTCGACGACGTGGACGTGCCGGACTTCCTCAAGAACGGATCCTGACCAGCGGCGATGACCGACGCGAAGCCGACCGTGCGCCCGGACCGCCGGGCCGAGCTGGCGGCCGGGCTGGCCCAGGTCCGGGCCCGGATCGCCGATGCCTGCGCGACCGCCGGGCGGGACCGGTCCGAGGTCACCATGGTCGCGGTCACCAAGACCTACCCGGCCTCCGACGTGCTGGTCCTGGCCGGGCTCGGGGTGACCGAGGTGGGGGAGAACCGGGACCAGGAGGCCGCCGGCAAGGCCGCCGAGGTGGCCGCCGCCGGGGTGACCCCGCGGTGGCACTTCATCGGGCAGTTGCAGCGCAACAAGTGCCGCTCGGTGGTCCGGTACGCCGACGTCGTCCAGTCGGTCGACAGCGCCCGGCTGGCCCGGGCGCTGGGCGCCGCGGCGGCGGCCGGCCGGGAACGACCCCTCGACGTGCTGGTCCAGCTCAGCATCGACGGCGACCCGGCCCGCGGCGGCGCGCTGCCGGGCTCCGCCGATCCGGACGCCGGGCTGGGGCCGGTGGCCGAGGCGGTCGCCGGCGCGGCCGGGCTGCGGCTGGCCGGGCTGATGGCGGTGGCCCCGCTGGGCTGGGAGCCGCAGCGGGCGTTCGCCCGGCTGGCCGAGGTGGCGCGGGAGTTCCGGGCCGCCCATCCGGAGGCGGTCGCCCTCTCCGCCGGAATGAGCGGCGACCTGGAAACCGCGATCGAGTACGGCGCGACACATGTCCGCGTCGGCAGCGCGTTGCTCGGAATGCGTTCCACGCTGCGGTAGCCTGACCGCGAGAGAAGCAAATTACATCAGTGTTGTTTCAGGAGCGGCGTCCCGTTGTCAGGGGGCAGGGCCCGAGACCGCGAATCGCGGGCCGGGGATTGCCGCTCCGGTCCGGTGGGCAGTTGGTAGTCCACTCGCGAGAAGCGACACGGCACGGGGGCGCGTGCCGCACGGCGGACGGAAGGGCGCGGGATGGGTGCACTGCGCAAGGCGGGGGTCTGGCTCGGTCTGGTCGAGGAGGACGACGAGCGGGCCTACGACGACGGTGGCTACGACAAGGGTGGCTACCGCGAGTCGCGTTACCGGCAGGGCCGGTACGCCGAGGAGTTCGCCGACGACGATGACGACGAGGCCGACGAGCCGCCGGCTCCCCGGCCCCGGGCCGGGGAGCGGGGTCGGCTGACCGAGCGCTCCGCGAGCCGCCCGCTGGACGGCGACCGGGCCGAGTCCGACCGGCCGGAGCGGGTCGAGCGCGAGCGCCCCGACCGGTCCAGCGTCCGGTCGATCACCCGCAACTCCACCGGCGACGGCTCGGGCGCGCTGACCTACCACACCCGGGACAACCTGGCCCTGGCCCCGCAGTCGCAGAGCCGGGAGCGGGTGGCGCCGGCCGAGGAGGAGCAGCGGTACCAGATCACCACGCTGCACCCGACCACGTACCGGGAGGCCCGCACGATCGGGGAGCACTTCCGCGACGGCGTACCAGTGATCATCAATCTCACCGAGATGGACGAGGCGGATGCCCGCCGACTGGTCGACTTCGCCGCCGGGTTGGCGTTCGGCCTGCGCGGTACGATCGAGCGCGTGACCAACCGGGTGTTCCTGCTCTCACCGGCCAACGTCCAGGTCACCGCGGAGGACAAGGCCAAGATTGCCGAGGGCGGGTTCTTCAGCCTGAGTTAGCCCCGCCCGACCGAGGGACGTCGCCTGCTGTGTTGTCGATCCTGCTGCAAGTCCTGTACCTGATTCTGTATGTCTTCCTGATCATTCTTCTGGCCCGGTTTGTCCTCAGCGCGGTCCTTGCCTATGGCCGCCGCTGGCAGCCGGGGCGGGGAGCGACGGCGGGACTGGAATCCGTGTGGAGCGTCACTGATCCGCCTCTCAAGGCGTTGAGGCGTGTGATCCCTCCGCTGCGAATTGGTACCGTGAGCATCGACCTGGCCTCCCTTGTGCTCCTGGTTATCCTGTTCGTGCTGATGGAGTTCGTGTTGAAGCGGCTGATCCTAGGGTGAACACCCGCAGGTCCAGCCCGCTACGCGGCCGCAACTGACCCGAGGAGTTTCGATGCCGCTGACCCCGGCCGACGTCCACAACGTCGCCTTCAAAAAGCCGCCGATCGGCAAGCGGGGGTACGACGAGGAGGAGGTCGACGCCTTCCTGGACGAGGTCGAGCGTGAGCTTGCCCGTCTGATCGAGGAGAACAACGAGCTGCGCGCCCAGGTGGAGCGCGGTGGTCGTGGCGGTGCCCCCGCCGGCCCCGGCGGCGACGCCCGGCTCGCCGCCGAGCTCAACGACGTCAAGGCCCAGCTCGACCGGGTGCAGCGCGACAAGGCGGCGGCCGAGCAGGCCGCCCGCGCGATGCAGGCGGAGCTGGAGCAGGTCCGCGCCCAGGGCGGCGCGACCGCGACCGGCGACGGCGAGCAGCAGGCGCTGCGGGTGCTGATGATGGCCCAGCGCACCGCCGACGACCACGTCTCCGACGCCCGTCGCGAGGCCGACCAGCTGCTCTCCGAGGCCCGTTCCAAGGCCGAGGAGGTCACCCGCGAGGCGCGCGCCAAGGCCGACGCGCTGGAGCGCGACGCCCGCCAGCGGCACCAGGAGGCCATGGGCGGCCTGGACGCCAAGCGCACCGCGCTGCAGAAGCACATCGAGGAGCTCAAGCAGTTCGAGCGGGAGTACCGCACCCGGCTCAAGGCGTACCTGGAGAGCCAGCTGCGCGACCTCGACGGCCGGGGCCAGGGCCTGGAGGCCGAGATGACCCGCGAGGGCAACCGGGCCGTGGGGGGCAGCAACGGCCTCGCGGCTGCCGGCCTCGCCGGCTCGTACGGCGGCGGTCGTTCCGGCGCTCTGGAGTCGGGCCGCTGATTCCGGTGCGGCGGTCGTCGTGGGGACGACCGCCGACCGCGCCCACCTGAATCCGACGCGGCGGGGGTGAGCCGTGATAGTCGCAAGCCTGCTGCTCATCCTCGTCGCCGTCGTGCTTCTGGTGGTCGGCCTCACCGGTGGCTCCAGCCTGCTGCTGGCCGCCTCCATCGCGGCCAGCCTGCTGGCCGCCGTCGCGTTGGTGGTCGGTGCCCGCCAGGCAGCCGCCACCCGGGCGGCAGCCGGGCGGTCCGACCCGGACGCCCACCGGGCCCGCCGGCGACCGGCCGGCGACGACCCGGAGGCCGGGGAACCCACTCCGGCCGGACCGGACATCCCGGTCCAGCACGTTCCTACGACGAGCGGTGCCGACGACACCGGGTGGCGGCAATCACCCGGTTCGTCGGCCGTCGGGGAGGACCCGCACGTCCCGCCCGCCGACGGGCAGCCGTACCCGGCCGAGGGCCCGCACGACCTGTCCTTCGACGGGCAGCCGTACGCCGACCAGGACGATCCGTACGCCGGCCCGGCCGACCCGGACCAGGTCGCCGTGCCGCCGGACGAGCCGCCCGCGCTGCGGGTGTCCCCGCCGGACGCCGCGCTGGTCGCCCGGCTCGACGCCGAGGTCCAGGTCGTCGACGGGCGCCCCCGCTACCACCTGGCCGACTGCCCGCACCTGTTCGGCCGTGACGCCGAGCCGCTGCCGGTGGCCGAGGCCGTCCGGCTGGGCTTCACCCCGTGCGCCCGCTGCGCGCCGGACACCTTCCTGCTCGCCGACGCCCGGCCGCTCTGACCCCCGATGGACGACACGCTCACCGTCGCCGTGCGGGTGAAGCCGGGGGCCGCCCGGGCCCGGGTCGGCGGCCGGCACGACGGCCCGCACGGGCCGGCCCTGGTGATCGCCGTGAACGCCCCGCCGGTCGACGGCCGGGCCACCGAGGCGGCCCGGCGGGCGCTGGCCGACGCGCTCGGCGTCCGGCCGGCGGCCGTGTCGCTGCGGGCCGGCGCGGCCAGCCGGGACAAGCTCTTCCTCGTCGAGCGCCCGCCGCCGGAGCTGGCGCAGGCGCTGCGCCGGCTGCGCGACGGGGCCGACCGGTGACGGCTGCCCGTCCCGGGTCGGCATGACCCCCGGGTTCGACCTGGCACTGCTGCTCGGCGCCGCGGTGCTGCTGGTGGCCGTCGGCGCGGTCCGGTTCTCCACCCGGCTGGGCGTGCCGAGCCTCCTGGTCTACCTCGCGCTCGGCGTGGCGATCGGCGAGTCCGGGTTGGGCATCCGGTTCGACGACGTCGAGCTGACCCGCACCCTCGGTTTCTGCGCCCTGATCGTGATCATCGCCGAGGGCGGGCTGACCGCCCGGTGGAGCACCCTGCGCCCGGTGCTCGGGCTGGCCGCGGCGCTGTCCACCGTCGGGGTGGTGGTGAGCATCCTGGTGGTCGGCCTGTCGGTGCACCTGCTGCTCGGGTTGGACTGGCGGCTGGCGATGCTCTACGGCGCGGTGCTCTCGTCCACCGACGCCGCCGCCGTCTTCGCCACCCTGCGCCGGCTGCGCCTGCCGCCCCGGCTGGTCGCCACCCTGGAGGCCGAGTCGGGGATGAACGACGCCCCGGTGGTGCTGCTGGTGGTGTTGCTGTCCCGCTCGGCCACCGATGCCGCCCACCCGTGGTGGTACGAGGGCCTGCTGCTCGGCTACGAGCTGGGGGTGGGCGCCGTGGTCGGGCTGGGCGTCGGGTTCGCCGGCCGGGCGGCGTTGCGCCGGGCGGCGCTGCCCTCGGCAGGGTTGTACCCGATCGCGGCGGTCGGCTTCACCGTGCTCGCGTACGCGGCGGGCGCGGTGCTGCACGCCTCCGGCTTCCTGGCCGTGTACGTCGCGGGGGTGCTGCTGGGCAACGCCCGGCTGCCGCATCGGCAGGCCATCCTCGGCTTCGCCGACGGGCTGGCCTGGCTGGCCCAGATCGGCCTGTTCGTCCTGCTGGGGCTGCTGGCCTCGCCGGGTCGGCTGGACGCGGCGCTGCTGCCGGCGGTCGTCGCCGGGCTGGCGCTGGTGCTGGCCGCCCGGCCGCTGTCGGTGGCGGTGTCCGCCTGGCCGTTCCGGTTCGGCCTGCGTGACCAGGCGTTCCTGTCCTGGGCCGGGCTGCGCGGGGCGGTGCCGATCGTGCTGGCGACCATCCCGCTGTCGGAGCGGGTGCCGGGGGCGGAGCGGCTTTTCGACGCGGTCTTCGTGCTGGTGGTCATCTTCACCCTGCTCCAGGCCGGCACGCTCGCCCCGGCCGCCCGCTGGTTGAGGGTGACCGCGCCCGCCGAGCCGGCGGAGATCAGGGTGGAGATCGCGCCGCTGGAGCGGATGCGGGCGGACCTGCTGCAACTCGAGGTGCCTGCGCAGTCGCGGCTGGCCGGGGTGCACGTGGACGAGCTGCGGCTGCCGGCGGGTGCCTCGGTGACCCTGGTGCTGCGCGACGGGGCGGGCTTCGTGCCCGGCCCGGACACCCGGCTGAAGGCCGGCGACAGCCTGCTGATCGTCGCGACGGCGGGGGTGCGGGACGCCACCGAGCGGCGGCTGCGCGCGGTCAGCCGCCGGGGGCGCCTGGCTCGGTGGTTTGGCGAGTACGGCGAGGATCGCGACGGTTGATCTGCTAGCGTTCCTTTTGCCCAATTAAGGGCTTTTCGGGGCGGAATGACGGGGCGGCGGTGCGGCACGTTGTCGGACGCCTGTACGTTCCGTATTCTTGCCAACCTCCGGAGTGCACGGCGATCGCTGCCGTGCGCCCGTTTTGTTACCTGGGGGCGCCAGGCCGGCGGCCCCTGTCCAGGGGCCGCGGCAGCGCCGCGGCGCCGCGGCGCGAGGGAGCGACGATGGCGAAGCCAGCCGACACCAGGACCGCCGGCCGCAAGCCGGTGGCCAAGGCCACCCGCAGCGCCGCGGAGACCGACAAGATCCGGGCGGCCCTGGCGGCCCGGCGGGACGAGTTGCGCGCCGAGTACGATCAGACGCTGAGCGAGATCACCGAGCTGCAGCGCGACCGGCTGACGGACTCGGCCGGGGACGACCAGGCCGACACCGGTACCAAGACGTTCGAGCGGGAGCAGGAGATCTCACTCGCCAACAGCATCCGGGAACGGATCGCGCAGGTCGAGCGGGCGCTGGAGCGGCTCGACGAGGGCGGCTACGGCTGGTGCGAGCGGTGCGGCGACCCGATCCCGGTGGAGCGGCTCGCCGCCTTCCCGTCGGCGACCCTCTGCGTGAAGTGCAAGCAGCTGGAGGAGCGGCGCTGACCTCGCTCCCCGGCCGATCAGGACGGTGAGTGATCACCGCCGAGAGCGTCGATGGGGAGCAGATGACGGCTACACCGCCCGCCGGGTCCGAGACCCGCACCGCCGAGCCGGGCGGGAGTGGGCCTCTCGCCCGGCGCCGGGCGATCGTGATCCTCGTCTCGGTCGCCCTGGTGGCGTTCCTGGCCGACCTGCTCACCAAGCACTTCGCCCTGCTCGCGCTCAGCGACCGGGAGCCGGTGAGGCTGCTCGGGGGAGCGGTCTACCTCAGCCTCACCCGCAACAGCGGGGCGGCGTGGAGCATCGGCGCCGACCACACCTGGGTCTTTCCGCTGATCACCACCGCGGTGATCGGCTGGATCGGCTGGATGGCGCTGCGGCTGCGCTCGCTGCCCTGGGCGGTCTCGCTCGGCCTGGTGCTCGGCGGGGCGCTGGGCAACCTGGCCGACCGGATCTTCCGCGCTCCCGGCCACTTCGTCGGCCACGTGGTCGACATGATCAGCCTCTTCGACCCGTACGGCCAGGTGTGGCCGGTGTTCAACCTGGCCGACAGCTCGCTGGTCTGCGGCGTGGTGCTGGCCGTGGCGCTGGAGCTCACCGGGCGCCAGCGCGACGGCTCCCGGCTCGGCAAGGACAAGGCCGCCGACGAGGCCCCGGCCGCGCAGCGGGAGCGGGCATGACCGCGGCGTTCGCCGCGGGCGGCGACCAGCGGTCCCTGCCGGTGCCGGACGGCCTGGACGGGATGCGGCTCGACCAGGCGGTGTCCCGGCTCTTCGGGCTCTCCCGCACCGCCGCCGCGGCCCTGGTCGACGCCGGCGACGCGCTGGTCGACGGCGCGGCGCGGCCCAACTCGCACAAGGTCAAGGCCGGCTCGTGGCTGGAGGTGACGCTGCCCGCCCCGGTCGCCCCGCCGACCGTGGTGCCGCAGGCGGTTCCCGGCCTGCGCGTGGTGTACGCCGACGACGACATCGTGGTGGTGGACAAGCCGGTGGGCGTGGCGGCCCACCCCAGCCCCGGCTGGACCGGACCGACCGTGATCGGCGGGCTGGCCGGCGTCGGGCACCGGATCTCCACCAGCGGCGCCGCCGAGCGCCAGGGCGTGGTGCACCGCCTCGACGTCGGGACCACCGGGATCATGGTGGTGGCCAAGAGCGAGCAGGCGTACACCGCGCTGAAGCGCGCCTTCAAGTACCGCGAGGTGGAGAAGCGCTACCACGCCGTGGTGCAGGGCCACCCGGACCCGCTGCGCGGGACCATCGACGCCCCGATCGACCGGCACCCGAACCACGACTACCGGTGGGCCGTGGTCTCCGGCGGCAAGCCCAGCGTCACCCACTACGACACGCTGGAGGCGTTCCCGGCGGCGAGCCTGCTGGACGTCCGGCTGGAGACCGGGCGGACCCACCAGATCCGGGTGCACTTCTCCGCCCTGCGGCACCCCTGCGTGGGCGATCTCACCTACGGCGCGGACCCGACGCTGTCCGCCCGGCTGGGCCTGGACCGGCAGTGGCTGCACGCGAGGTCGCTGAGCTTCCTGCACCCGCGGACGGGTGACGAGGTGACCTTCGTCAGCGACTACCCTGCCGACCTGGAACGGGCGTTGCTGATCCTCCGCGACTGACCCGACGTCCGCCGAGACTCATCCGACGAGGGGGACCGCCCCGGTGCGCGCTGCCGAACCGCCGCAGTCCGACCAGCAGCCGCGCGACGACCAGCCGCTGCCGGTCCCGGACCCCGGGCCGGCCGTCGCGTCCGGCCCCGCCGCCGGTCCGGCCGTGCCGGCAGCGGCCCGCCGGCTGCCCCGCTGGCTCACCTCGGCCGCGGTGGCGGCGGTGGCGGCGGTGCTGCTCACCGCCGGATGGGCGAGCCGCCAGGACCGGCCGGCGGGGGACCGCACGGTGGGCGAGGTGACCCGGGTCGGGATCGCCTCGGGCGACCCGATCCCCGGCTACCTGCGCGCCGCCGAGGCCGAGCTGGCCGCCCTGCCGGCCGCAGGGTCGCCGGCCGGCACGTACGCGCTGGTGGCGTTCTCGGCGTACGTCGCCCCGGGCGGGCTGCCGGCGCTGCTTGACGGCGTGTCCGTCGCGGAGGTGGTGGCCCGGGCGCCGCTGCCCGGCCGGCAGACCGAGATCGTCCGACTGGCGGTCCAGTGGCTGCCGCAGGACGTGACCGCCGGGCTGGCCGGGGTGGCCGACCGCAAGGACCGCGAGGCCATCGACCAGCGGGCCCGGGCCGCCGGCGCCGCCGACCCCGAGCTGCGCCGGGGGTACGAGACCGGGGCGCGGGTCGCGGCGGGCGAGGCGGCGGCGTACCGGGCGGGGTGTGCCTGCGTGTACGCGGCGGTGGTGCGGGGCACGCCGGAGGCGCTGCGGGACCTGGCCGGCCGGCCCCGGATCCGGGCCGTCGACCCGGCCCCCGAGCTGCGCCGGCTGGACCGTGCGGTGGTCACCCCGCCGCTGCCCGAACAGCGCGACGTGGCCCGCCCGCCGGCCGACACCGGGCCGGTGCCGGGGGTGGGCGAAACGTCGGAAGCGGCACCGAAGGTCGCGGCGTCGTCACCGCCCGTCGGCCCGGCGTCGGCCGGACAGGTCGCGCCGAGCGCCGCGACCTCGCCGGATACGGCCGGCGGCGGCCCGGCGGCGGTGCCCCGGTGACAAAGACGGATCAGGATGTGCACGGACCGGTGTGGTCCGAATAGGGTTTCGTTCGTAGCCTGTCAGGCGGAGATCGATGGCGCTGGGAGGGCGAGCCTTGGACGGCACGGAGACCGGCTGGGGTCGACCGGCCGAGCCGGCACCGCGGTGGCGGGCGCTGCTCGACCGGGCCCGCCACGGCGGTCGCACCGCGGAGCAGGCCGAGGCCGACCATCGTGCCGAGGAGGCGTCCCGGGCGGCCCCCGAGCCGTTGCCCCGGCGCGTGTCGGGCAACGGCTACGCCGGGCGGGCGGCGGCGATCGGCCCGTCCGCCGAGCCGTCGTACGGCGCGGAGCCCGGCCACCGGGCCGAGCCGCCCCCCGGGGGCTACCGGGCCGGGGCGAGCTACCGGGTGGACCCGGCCTATCGGATCGACCCGTCCTACCAGCCTGACCCGTCCTACCAGCCCGAACCGTCCTACCGGGCCGAACCGACGTACCAGCCCGAACCGACGTACCAGGCCGAACCGACGTACCAGGCCGAACCGACGTACCGGGCCGAGGCGGCCTATCCGGTCGAGCCGGCGTACCAGGTCGAGCCGTCCTACCAGCCCGGACCGGCGTGGCGGGCCGAGCCGGGCCGCCCCGAGCCGGAGCCGGTACGCCGGGCCGACCCCGCCCCGCCCGCCCAGTCCCGCTACGCGTTGCTGGACAACGGCTACCGGCCCGAGCCGCCGCCGGCCGAGTCCCGGTACGCGCTGCTGGACAGCGGCGGCTACCGGCCCGAGCCGACCTACCAGCCAACGGCGGAGCCGGTCGAGCCGGCGTACCGGCCGGCGGTCGAGTCGGGCTACCCGGTCGAGCCGGTCTACCAGCCGCCGGTCGAGCCGGCGTACCAGGCCGGGCCGCCGGCGGTGGTGGACCGGGGCTACCCGGCCCGGATCGAGTGGCGACCGCCGAGCCCGGAGAGCGAGCTGGAGCGGGCCGCCGGGGTCCTCCGCCGCGAGTTGGGCACCCCCCGGGTGCTCGCCTTCGCCAACCCCAAGGGCGGGGTGCACAAGACCACGGCCACGGTGCTGGCCGCCGCCACCGTCGGCAGCGTGCGGGGCCGGGGCGTGCTCGCCTGGGACGACAACGAGCTGCGCGGCACCCTCGGGCTGCGCGCCGGCAGTGCCCGGCACGCCCGGACCATCCGGCACCTGATCCACGACCTCGCCCAGATCGAGATCCTGGAGGGCGGGGCCCTGCTGGGGCAGCTCGACGACTACCTGCGGCACGCCTCCGACGGCTCGTACGACGTGCTGGCCGGGGAGGAGAGCCCCCGGTTCGCCCAGCGGCTGGACCAGTTCACCGTCAAGCGGGTGCTGGAGCTGCTGCGCCGTACCCACGACGTGGTCTGCGTGGACACCGGCAACAACGTGGAGAGCCCGAACTGGCGGTCGGTGATGCAGGCGGCCGACCAGCTCGTGGTGACCACCGTGCCGCGGGAGGACGCCGCGTTCAGCGCGGACTGGATGCTCGACCTGCTGCACGAGGTCGGCATGGGCGAGCTGGCCGACAACGCGGTCACCCTGATCTCCTGCCCGACGCCCGGCCGCTCCCCGCTCCAGGACGACCTGGAACGGCACTTCGCCACCCGCACCCGGGCCGTGGCCGTGGTGCCGTACGACCCGGCGCTGGAGACCGGGTCCTCGATCGAGTACCAGCAGCTCCAGCCGGAGACCCGCCAGGCCTGGCTGCGCGCCGCGTCGATCATGCTCGAACCCTTCGCCCGCTGAGGTCGTCCGGCGGCACCGCCGCCCCGGGCGCGGGCCAGGTCTGGAAGGATCAACCGGTGAGCCCGGACACCTCCGATTCCGACCGCCCCGTGCCCCCACCCGCCGCGCCCGGCGGGCCCGAGTCAGGGGCGCAACCCCGGCCGGCGGCGGGCCCGCAGGCCCCCGGGCGGTCGGCCGGCCTGCCGGTTCCGGCGGGCACCCCGGCCGCCGCGCCCGGCGCGGACCCGCTCGCCTGGCCGGCCCCCGGGCCGGCGACGCCCGACACCGGGAACGTCCCGCCCCCCGCCGCCGACCGGCCCGCGCACCGGCCGGGCCGGTCGCTCGCGGTGGCGCTCGGCGCGGCGGCGGCGCTGGCCGCGCTGGGCGTGCCGCTGGGGCTGCTGTGGGCGGCTGTCGCGCCCGACACCCCGGTGGTCAAGACCGCCGAGGGTGCCGTCTACGCCCAGCCGCAGCCGGAGCAGCCGATCGCCGCGGACGGCTGGTTCAGCATGCTCGGGCTCGGCTTCGGCGTGCTCGCCGCGCTGGCCCTGTGGATGCTGCTGCGTCGCCACCGGGGGCCCGCCGGGCTGCTCGCCGGCGTGCTCGGCGGGCTCGCGGCGGCCCCGGTGGCCTGGCAGGTCGGTCGCCGGATCGGCCTGTCGACGTACGACCGGCTGCTGGCCGACGCCCCGCCGGGGCAGGCGTTCACCAAGCCCGCCGACCTGCGCGCCGGGGGCGTGCACTGGTTCCTCGACGTGCTCCCGGTGCCGTACGGCAACCTGCTGCTGCCGGCGTTCGCCGCGGCCGTGGCGTACACCCTGCTGGCCGGCTGGTCCCGCTGGCCGTCGCTGCGACCGGAGCCGCCGCCCGAGCTGGCCTGGGTGCTGGCCGCCCCGCCCGGCGGCCCCCCGGCCGGCCCGCCCCCCGCGACCCCCGGCCCGCCGGGGGTCAGTTCGGGGCCGGCGGGCTCGCCAGCTCCGACAGCGGCACCGGAACTGCCCGCACCTGGCGCAGGAGAGCCGCCTCGCGGTTGAGCAGCCGCAGCTCGGCGCGGAGCCGGGCGGCGGTGTCGTCGATGGCGAGCAGCCGCTGCCGGTCGTCCACGGTCAGCAGGGCCGTCGCGGCGACCAGGTGGGACAGGACGGTGGGGTCCTCCGGGAGCTGCTCGGAGATCTCCTCCGGGTCGGGGCGGATCAGGCCGAGGTACTGCCGGAACACCGAGATGACCCGGGCCGCCAGCAGGTCGGCGGCCTCGTCCGGGCCGCCCGGCTCCGGCAGCCACTCCACCTCGGCGGTCAGGTACGGCTCGGCCCGCTCGTCGACGTCGGTGACGCGGAACCGCCGCCGCCCCACCGTGACGATGTCGAACCCGCCGTCTGTCAGCTCGGTCACCTGACGCAGCTCGGCGGTGCAGCCCACCTCGTGCAGCGTGACGTCCCCGACGCCGGGGACGGGCCGCTCCGTGGCCCCGGGGGCCACCTCCCAGCCGGCCCGGATCGCCACCACCCCGAACTCGCGGGGCGCGCCCTCGGGCAGGCTCACCAGATGGCGCACCAGGGCTCGGTAGCGCTCCTCGAAGATGTGCAGCGGCAGCACCAGGCCGGGGAAGAGCACCGTCCCGAGGGGGAAGATCGGCAACCGTGCAGTCACGTGGTCGAGCCTAGCCCGCCCGCGCCGCGTCGGCGTGGCTCGGCTCACCGTCCCGCCGTGCGGACGGCGCGGGTCCGGGCCGGGCCGTCCGCCTAGACTCGCAAGCGTGTTGAATCGGATCGACCTGCGCGGCGGCGGCCGGGACCCCCGCCGCCTGCTGCCCCGTGCCCAACTCGACGTCTCCGTGGCCGTCGAGCGGATCCGCCCGCTCGTGGAGGCGGTCCGGGAGCATGGGTACCCGGCGATCCGGGAGGCGAGTGAGCGGTTCGACGGCGTCTCGCCGGAGCGGCTGCGGGTTCCCGCCCAGGCGATCGCCGAGGCCGAGGGGACGCTCGACCCGCCGGTCCGCGCCGCGCTGCTGGAGTCGATCAGCCGGGCCCGGAAGGTGCACGCCGACCAGCGGCGCACCGACCACACCACGCAGGTGGTGCCGGGCGGCACGGTCACCGAGCGCTGGGTGCCGGTGGACCGGGTCGGCCTGTACGTCCCCGGCGGCCTGGCGATGTACCCGTCGACCGTGGTGATGAACGTGGTCCCCGCCCAGGCGGCCGGGGTCCGCTCCCTGGTGGTGGCCAGCCCGCCCCAGCAGGCCAACGGCGGCCTGCCCGACGCCCGGGTCCTCGCGGCCTGCGCGCTGCTCGGCGTCGACGAGGTGTACGCCGTCGGCGGCGCCCAGGCGGTGGCCATGCTCGCGTACGGCTCGCCGGTCGACCCCACCGGCGCGGAGCGCTGCGACCCGGTCGACATGATCACCGGCCCGGGCAACATCTGGGTGACCGCCGCGAAGCGGCTGCTGCGCGGGGTGGTCGGCATCGACGCCGAGGCCGGCCCCACCGAGATCGCCATCCTCGCCGACGACACGGCCGACCCGGCGCACATCGCCGCCGACCTGGTCAGCCAGGCCGAGCACGACCCCCTCGCGGCCAGCGTGCTGGTCACCCCCTCGCCCGCGCTGGCCGAGGCGGTCGAGCGGGAACTGGCCCGCCAGGTGCCCGCGACCAAGCACGCCGAGCGGGTCAGCACCGCGCTCACCGGCGAGCAGAGCGGCGTGGTCCTCGTCGACGACCTGGAGGCCGGCCTGCGGGTGGTCGACGCGTACGCCGCCGAGCACCTGGAGATCCAGACCGAGAACGCCCGCGAGTGGGCGCTGCGGGTGCGCAACGCCGGGGCGATCTTCGTCGGCCCGTGGTCGCCGGTGTCGCTGGGCGACTACTGCGCGGGCTCCAACCACGTGCTGCCCACCGGCGGCTGCGCCCGGCACTCCTCGGGCCTGTCGGTGCAGTCCTTCCTGCGCGGCGTCCACCTGGTGGAGTACACGCGCGAGGCGCTGCGCGAGGTGGCCCCGCACGTGGTCACCCTCGCCGGGGTGGAGGACCTGCCGGCCCACGGCCAGGCGGTCAGCGCGCGCTTCCCGGAGGACGCCCCGTGAGCGAGCGAACCATCAGGCTCAGCCCGCACCGGCCGCAGGCCGTCACCGAACGGAGCGGGGTGGCGGCATGACCAGGCTCGACGACCTGCCGATCCGCGACGACCTGCGCGGGCTGTCGCCGTACGGGGCGCCGCAGCTTGACGTGCCGGTGCGGCTGAACACCAACGAGAACTCCTACCCGGTGCCCGAGCCGGTGGTCGACGCGATCGGCAAGGCCCTCGCGGCGGAGCTGCGCGACCTCAACCGGTACCCGGACCGGGACGCCGTGGCGCTGCGCGCTGACCTGGCGGCCTACCTGGGCCACGGGCTCACCGTCGAGCAGGTGTGGGCGGCCAACGGCTCCAACGAGATCCAGCAGCAGCTCCTCCAGGCGTTCGCCGGCCCGGGGCGCAGCGCGCTCGGCTTCACCCCGGCGTACTCGATGCATCCGCTGCTGGCCCTGGGCACCGGCACCCGCTGGGTGCCGGGCCGGCGCGGGGCGGACTTCGGGCTGACCGCCGACGAGGCGGTGGCCCAGGTCCGCGAGCACCGGCCCGACCTGGTCTTCCTCTGCTCGCCGAACAACCCCACCGGAACCGCGCTGGACCCGGCGGTGGTCGCCGCGGTGCTGGCGGAGGCCCCCGGCATGGTGGTGGTCGACGAGGCGTACGCCGAGTTCGCCCGCCCCGGCGCGGTCAGCGCCCTCGCGGTGCTGCCCGGCCACCCGAGGCTGGTGGTGAGCCGGACGATGAGCAAGGCGTTCGGCTTCGCCGGCGGCCGGCTCGGCTACCTGGCCGCCGACCCGGCCGTGGTGGCGGCGGTGCAGCTCGTGCGGCTGCCGTACCACCTCTCCGCGCTCACCCAGGCCGCCGCCCGCGCGGCGCTGGCGCACCGCGACGCCCTGCTCGGCACGGTGGCAGCGATCAAGGAACAGCGGGACCGGATCGTCGCCGAGCTGCGCGCCCGGGGCCACCGGGTGGCCGACAGCGACGCCAACTTCGTGCTGTTCGAGGTCGGCGGCGACCAGGCGGCGGCCTGGCGTGCCCTGCTCGACGCCGGTGTGCTGGTCCGCGACGTCGGGCTGCCCGGCTGGCTGCGGGTCACCGCCGGCACCCCCGCCGAGACCGATGCCTTCCTCACCGCAGCGGAGAGAGTGCTGTGAGTGTGCGAGCCCCGCAGTCGCGACCGAAAGGCGAGCAATGAGCCGGACCGCCCGGGTGGAGCGGATCACCAAGGAGACCAAGGTGCTCGTCGAGATCGACCTCGACGGCACCGGAGCGGCCGAGATCGGCACCGGGATCGGCTTCTACGACCACATGCTGCACCAGATCGCCCGGCACGGCGGCTTCGACCTGACCGTGCGCACCGTCGGCGACCTGGAGATCGACGCCCACCACACGATGGAGGACACCGCGCTGGCCCTGGGCACCGCGTTCGACGAGGCGCTGGGGGACAAGGCGGGCATCCGACGGTACGGCTCGGCCACCGTCCCGATGGACGAGGTCCTGGTCCGGGCCGCCGTCGACCTGTCCGGCCGCCCGTACGTGGTGCACGACGAGCCGCCGCTCGCGCCGTACATCGGCCCGGTCTACCCGACCAGCATGACCCGGCACATCTGGGAGTCCTTCGGCCAGGCGGCCCGGATCACCCTGCACGTGGACGTGCTGCGGGCGGCCCGCCCCGGCGGCCACCCGGACGCCCACCACGTGGTGGAGGCCCAGTTCAAGGCGGTCTCCCGCGCGCTGCGCGAGGCCACCGCCATCGATCCGCGCGCGGCCGGCGCGATTCCCAGCACGAAGGGCGCGCTGTGAGGCCGGGCGCGCGGAAGGGACGATCCTGATGGGGTCGGTGCTGCCGACGCTGCTGCTGATCCTCGCCGGGGTACTGGTCGGCGGGGTCTGGTCGCTGTACCGCCAGGGCGCGCCCCGCGGCGCGGTGGTGATCACCGCGCTGCTCGCGGTGCTGGCCACCATCGGCGGGGTGCTCTGGCTGCTGCCCGGGGAGGGCTGATGACGAAGCGGATCGTGGTGCTCGACTACGGCTCGGGCAACCTGCGCTCGGCGGAGCGGGCCCTGGAACGGGCCGGCGCGGACGTCACGGTGACCGACGACCTGACCGCCGTCGCCGAGGCCGAGGGCCTGGTCGTCCCGGGCGTCGGCGCGTTCGCCGCCTGCATGGCCGGGATCGAGGCGATCGGCGCCGGCCCGGTGATCGCCGAACGGGTCGCCGCCGGCCGCCCGGTGCTGGGCATCTGCGTCGGCATGCAGGTGCTCTTCGAGCACGGGGACGAGCACGGGGTGGTCACCAAGGGGCTCGGGCTGCTGCCCGGCGGGGTGACCAGGCTGACCGCCGCCCGGCTGCCGCACATGGGCTGGAACACGGTGCACGCCCCGGCGTCGTCGACGCTGTTCGCCGGCCTGCCGTCGGACAGCCGCTTCTACTTCGTCCACTCCTACGGGGTGACCGACCCGGCGGCGCTGGCCGCGGCCGGGGCGACGGTGACCACCGCGTACCACGAGACGGACTTCGTGGCCGCGGTGGAGCGCGGCGTGCTGTCGGCCGCCCAGTTCCATCCGGAGAAGTCGGCCGACACCGGCGCGGCGCTGCTGCGCAACTGGCTGGCCACCGTGACCGTCGGTGGCTGAGCGGGGCACCCGGCCGGGCCACGCCGCGGCCGGCCGCCCGCCCGCCGGCCCGGCGGCGCCGGGCCGGGGCGCCCGATGAGCAAGGAGCGGGCCCGTCGGCGGGAGGCCCGCGAGGCCCAGCTTGAGCGGGAGCGGGCCGTCCGCCGCCGCCGGGTGGCCCGCCGGGAGCGCCGCCGCGCGGTGGTACGCGGGCTGATGCCGCGCTGGCCGCGTCGCCGTTCGGGCCGGCTGGCCCGGCACACCCGGGGCGAGCGGGCCGCGATCGTGGGGCTGACCGGGGTGGCGGTGCTCGGCATCTGGAGTTTCGTCGACGACCTGGCGCTGCGGGTGGTGCTGGTCGTGTTGTTGCTGCTGGTCCTTCCGGCGGTCGTGGTGATCGCCCTGGACCGCCGGTCCTGATCCACCGTGTTCCCGAATCGAGGAGAAGAACGTTGAGCCTCACCCTGTTGCCCGCCGTGGACGTCGCCGACGGCCAGGCCGTCCGGCTCGTGCAGGGCGCCGCCGGTAGCGAGACCACCTACGGCGACCCGTTGGAGGCGGCGCTGGCCTGGCAGCGCGACGGCGCGGAGTGGGTCCACCTGGTGGACCTGGACGCCGCGTTCGGCCGGGGCTCCAACGCCGCCCTGCTGGCCGAGGTGGTCCGCCGGCTCGACGTCAAGGTGGAGCTGTCGGGCGGCATCCGGGACGACGAGTCGCTGCGGGCCGCCCTGGGCACCGGCGCGGCCCGGGTCAACATCGGCACGGCCGCGCTGGAGGACCCGCAGTGGTGCGACCGGGTCTGCGGCGAGTACGGCGACCGGGTCGCCATCGGGCTGGACGTGCGGGGCCGTACCCTGTCGGCGCGCGGCTGGACCCGCGACGGCGGGGACCTGTACGAGGTGCTGGAGCGGCTGGACAAGGCCGGCGCCGCCCGGTACGTGGTGACCGACATCACCAAGGACGGCACCATGCGCGGACCGAACCTGGACCTGCTGCGCGAGGTGTGTTCCCGCACCGCCGCCCCGGTGATCGCCTCCGGCGGCGTCTCGACGCTGGACGACCTGCGGGCCCTGGCCACCCTGGAGCCGGTGGGCGTGGAGGGCGTGATCGCCGGCAAGGCGCTGTACGCGGGCGCGTTCACCGTGCGGCAGGCCCTCGACGTGCTGGCCGCCGCGTGACCGTCACCCGGCTCGGCTCGGGCGGCCCCTGGGAGCAGCTCTACGGCTACTCCCGGGTGGTCCGGGCCGGCGACCGGGCCGTCACGGCCGGCTGCACCGCCACGGTCGACGGGCGGGTCGTGCACTGCGGCGACGCCGCCGCGCAGACCGCCCAGGCGCTGCGAATCGGCCTGGCCGCGCTGGCCGAGGTGGGCGCGGAGCCCGGGGACGTGGTGCGCACCCGGATGTACGTGACCGACCGCGCGTACGCCGACGAGGTGGGCCGGGCCCACAACGCCGTGTTCGGCGCGGTCCGTCCGGTGGCGACCCTGGTCGTGGTGGCCGCCCTGCTGGACCCGGACCACCTGGTCGAGGTGGAGCTGGAGGCGTACCTCGGCGCGGCCCCGACCAGCGACCGAGAGGACGACACCCGTGACGGTCAACCGTGAGATCCACCTGGCCTCCCGTCCGCAGGGCTGGCCGACCGCCGACAACTTCCGCCTCGTGGAGACCGAGGTGCCCACTCCGGGCCCCGGCCAGCTGGTGGTGCGCAACCAGTTCATGTCCGTCGACCCGTACATGCGGGGGCGGATGGACGACGTCAGGTCGTACGTGCCGCCGTTCGCCCTCGACGCCCCGCTCGACGGTGGGGCGCTCGGCGAGGTGGTGGCCGGCGAGGCCGACGGGATCGCCCCGGGCGACACGGTCCTGCACGGCCTCGGCTGGCGGGAGTACGCCCTGGTCGACGCCCGGGGCGCCCGCAGGATCGACCCCGACCTGGCCCCGGTGAGCGCGTACCTGGGCGTGCTCGGCATGACCGGGCTGACCGCGTACGCGGGGCTGCTCGACGTGGCCGCGATGAGGCCGGGCGAGACCGTCTTCGTCTCCGGTGCGGCCGGCGCGGTGGGCAGCATGGTCGGCCAGATCGCCAAGCTCAGGGGCGCCGGCCGGGTGGTCGGCAGCGCCGGTTCGGCGGCCAAGGTCGAGCGGCTGGCGGGGCTGGGCTTCGACGCGGCGTTCGACTACCACGACGGCCCGGTGCGCGACTCGCTCAGGGCCGCCGCGCCGGACGGGATCGACGTCTACTTCGACAACGTCGGCGGTGACCACCTGGAGGCGGCCATCGGCGCGATGCGGCTGCACGGCCGGGCCGCGATCTGCGGGATGATCGCCCAGTACAACGACACCGAGCCGCCGGCCGCCCCGCGCAACCTGGCGCTGGTCATCGGCAAGCGGCTCACCCTGCGCGGCTTCCTGGTCGGCGACCACGGCCACCTGCGCGGCCAGTTCGTCCAGGAGGTCGCCGGCTGGCTGCGCGAGGGGATGCTCTCGTACGACGAGACGGTCGTCGACGGCATCGCCCGCGCCCCGGAGGCGTTCCTCGGCCTGCTGCGCGGCGAGAACCTCGGCAAGATGCTCGTCCGACTGTAGACCGCCGTCCCCACCGCCTAGCCTCGCGCACCGGAGGCGGTGCGCGGGCGGTCACGGGGGGTTCGGGTGGGAGGGGATAGGCTTTCCGGCATGACGGTGGCGGTACGGGTCATCCCGTGTCTGGACGTGGATGCCGGGCGGGTGGTCAAGGGGGTCAACTTCCTCGACCTGCGTGACGCCGGCGACCCGGTGGCGCTGGCGGCGGCGTACGACCGGGCGGGCGCGGACGAGCTGACCTTCCTGGACGTGACCGCCTCCTCCAGCGAGCGGGGCACCATGCTCGACGTGGTGCGGCGCACCGCCGAGTCGGTCTTCATCCCGCTCACCGTGGGCGGCGGCGTCCGGCAGGTCGCCGACGTCGACACCCTGCTGCGCGCCGGCGCCGACAAGGTCGGGGTGAACACCGCCGCGATCGCCCGCCCGGAGCTGATCGCGGAGATCGCCGACCGGTTCGGCCGGCAGGTGCTGGTGCTCTCCCTCGACGTGCGGCGGGCGCCGGCCGGCGCCACCCCGAGCGGCTTCGAGGTGACCACTCACGGCGGTCGCCGGGGCACCGGGATCGACGCCGTCCAGTGGGCGCGCCGCAGCGCCGAGCTGGGCGCGGGGGAGATCCTGCTCAACTCGATGGACGCCGACGGCACGAAGGCCGGCTTCGACCTGGAGCTGATCGGCGAGGTCCGCCGGGTCGTCGACGTGCCCGTGGTGGCCAGCGGCGGAGCGGGCGAGGTCGGCCACTTCCCGCCGGCGATCGCCGCCGGGGCGGACGCGGTGCTCGCGGCCAGCGTCTTCCACTTCGGCGAGCTGAGCGTCGGCGAGGTCAAGGACGTGCTGCGCGGCTCGGGTCACCCCGTCCGCTGACCCCCCCGGGCCTGCGCCGGGCCCGGTCCCGGGGTCAGCCCCGACCGGAGTGGCCCTCCGGTGAGCGGCGCGGGGCCGGGATCGAGCGGACCGCGTACTCCTGCACGGCGGCGGCGTGCTCCTCCTCCTCCAGCGTCCAGTCGGCGCTGCCGGGAATGTGCCGCCGGCTCAGCACGCCCTGCACGGTGTCCACGGCGGTGGCCAGGCCGGCGCTCGGCCGGGTGCGCCACAGCCGCTCCCCGTCGGCGGTGAGCCGGAACCAGCCGTCCGAGACGCTGACCAGGCCGGCGCCGAGGAGCCGCCGGACCGCCGTCTCCACCTCGTGCCGTTCGGGGATGGCGTGGTTCAGGTGGTCGGCTGTGGAGAGCACGTCAGTGAGCCGGACGCCCTCCGGCCGCCGGGTGGACGCCGCCCGGCGGTGCCGTCCCGCGCCGTTCGCGATCACCAGTGAGACGAAGATCCAGGCGTCGGCCCAGCGCCATCCGTTCTCCCCCATGCAGGAATGATGCCGTGCGGCGCCGAACAAGGAAACACCCACTTTTCCCGGCGTGGCATCACCGCAGCTCAGCGCGGCTGAGTGCAGTCCACCGCCGGTGCTTCGACCGCATTATGGCCGCCCGCCTCCGGGCCGGCCGCGATCCGATCGCCCGCCTCCGGGGCGGCCGGATCCGGCGCGGCGGGCTTCCCGGGTGGCAGGTCCACCGTGAAGAGGGGCAGGAAGAACTGGGCCAGCGGCCCGATGGTGAGCGCGTAGGCGACCGTGCCGACGCCGACGGTGCCGCCGAGCAGCCAGCCCAGGGCCAGCACGGTGACCTCGATGACGGTGCGCACCAGCCGGACGGACCGTCCGGGCCGGCGGGCCACGTACCCGGTCATCAGGCCGTCGCGGGGGCCCGGGCCGAGCCGCGCGCCGAGGTAGAGGGCGGTGGCGGCGCCGTTGCTGACGATGCCGGCGACCAGCAGGGCCGCCCGCGCCGCGAGCGGGCCGCCGTCGGGCAGCACGGCCAGGGTGGCGTCCACCACCAGCCCGATCACCACCACGTTGCTCACCGTGCCCAGACCGGGACGCTGCCGCAGCGGGATCCACAGCAGCAGCACCAGCGCGCCGACCGCGATGGTGACGGTGCCGAACGACAGCCCGGTGCGCCGGGCGATCCCCTGGTGGAACACGTCCCACGGGTCGAGGCCGAGCCCGGAGCGGATCATCAACGCCATGCTGACGCCGTAGAGGACCAGGCCCGCGTAGAGCTGGGTCAGTCGTCGGACCGGCCGCTGCCGGAGATTGCCAATCGGTGCCATGCATGCCACCCTAGGGTCCAATTGGCGCCACATGAGGAGCCAATATCGGGAGGGTGGCCATGACGAGTCAGGTGCGGGGTGCCCAATTGGCCCGGCTGCTCGGGCAGTGGCACGCCCTGCCGGGTCGCCGCCGCAGCCCGGACTACGCGGCGCTCGCCGCCGCCGTCCGGGGGCTGCTCGCCGACGGCCGCCTGCCCCTGGGGGTGCGCCTGCCCGCCGAGCGGGAACTGGCCGAGGCGCTGCGGATCAGCCGGACCACGGTCACCGCCGCGTACCGGCTGCTGCGGGAGACCGGCCACCTGGCCAGCCGGCGGGGCGCGGGGAGCTGGACCATGCTCCCGGGCACCCACCGGGTCGCCAGCACCGGGCTGTGGACCCCGCAGGACGACCGGGACATGATCGACCTCGGGGTGGCCGCGCTGGCCGCCCCGGCGGAACTGGTGCCCGCCGCCCGCGCCGCCGCCGAGGACCTGCCCCGTTACCTGGGCGGGGCCGGCTACCACCCGACCGGGATCATCGAGCTGCGCGAGGCCGTCGCCGCCGGGTACACCGACCGGGGCCTGCCCACCTCGGCCGACCAGATCATGGTCACCAGCGGCACCCAGCACGCGCTGGACCTGGTGCTCCGGCTGACCCTGGCCCCCGGCGGCAGCGTGCTGGTCGAGTCGCCGACCTACCCGAACGCGCTCGCCGCGCTGGCCGCCCGGCGGGCCCGGATCACCACCCACGGGCTGGCCATTGACGGCGCCGGGTGGGACGCCGAACTGCTGCTGGGCAGCCTGCGCCAGGGGCGGCCGAAGCTGGCGTACCTGATCCCGGAGTTCCAGAACCCGACCGGGCACCTGATGCCCGCCGAGCTGCGCGAGCGGGTGGTCGGCGCGGCCCACGCCGCCGGCACCGACCTGGTCATCGACGAGTCGTTCGTGGACCTGCCGCTGGACGGCACCCCGCTGCCGCCGCCGGTCGCCACCTTCGACCGGCACTCCCGGGTGATCTCCATCGGCGGGATGAGCAAGCCGTACTGGGGCGGCCTGCGCATCGGCTGGGTCCGCGCCTCCGCCCCCCAGGTGCAGCGGCTGGCCGCCGTCCGGGTCGGGATGGACATGGCCAGCCCGGTGCTGGACCAGCTGGTCGCGGTCCACCTGCTGGCCGACGCGCCGGCCATCGTGGCCACCCGCCGGGCGCAGCTCGCCGCCCAGCGCGACGCGCTGACCGGCGCGCTCGCCCAGCGGCTGCCCGACTGGCGGGTCACCGTTCCGCGCGGCGGGGTGACGCTCTGGGCCGAGCTGGACGGGCCGATCTCCAGCGCGCTCGCCCGGGCCGCCGAGGAGGTCGGCGTACGGCTGGCTCCCGGCCCCCGGTTCGGCCTGGACGGGACGCTGGAGCGGTTCCTGCGGCTGCCGTTCACCCTGCCCGCCGCGGACCTTGTCGAGGCCGTGGGACGGCTCGCCGCGGTCCGGTACGACCTGGACCGCGCCGGCCGGTCGCAGTGGCGGGAGCCGGCGGTCATCGCCTGAGCCCCGCCCCGCCCTGCCGTGGCTCCTCGGCGGACAGGACGACAGCCCCGGCCCGCGGGCGTTCGGTGGCCGGCCGGGTCGCCCCGGCCGCCGCCGGGTCCTGCCCGCGCGGGACGAGCCGCTGCCCCGGAGCCGACGTGGGGCGATCAGGGGCGGGACCGGGCCGGGGCCGACAGCGAGCCCGGCGCCGCCGGATCCGCCGGCTGGCGATGGAGGAACAGCGGGCGGCCGAGATCGAGGAGAGCCGGTGGCGGGGCGAGCACCGGTGAGACGCCGGCGGCCGTGTCCCGGGACGGGGGGACACGGCCGCCGGCGGGACCGCGGTCAGAGCTCGGCGAGCGTGCCGGCGTACATCTTCTCGATCTCGGCGGCGAAGTTGCTCTCCACACCCCGGCGCTTGATCTTCAGCGACGGGGTCATCTCGCCGTGCTCGATGGTCAGGTCCCGGGGGAGGACCGTGACCTTCTTGATCGTCTCCCAGCGGTTGAGCTTGGCGTTGAGCTGCGCGACGTACTCCTCGACCATGAGCCGGGCCTCGTCGGAGGCGACGATCTCGGCGTACCCGCGGCCCTCCAGCGGGCCGCCGGCCGCCCAGCCGGCGATCGCGTCCGGGTCGAGGCTGACCAGCATGGTGCAGTAGTTGCGGGCCTGGCCGATCACGATCGCCTGCGAGGTGTACGGGCAGAGCGCCTTGAACATGCCCTCGATGTGCGACGGCGCGATGTACTTCCCGCCGGAGGTCTTGACCAGGTCCTTCTTCCGGTCGGTGATGCGCAGGTAGCCGTCGTCGTCGAGGCTGCCGATGTCGCCGGTGCGGAAGAACCCGTCGTCGGTGAACGCGGCGGCCGTGTCCCCGGGCAGGTTGTGGTAGCCCCGCATCACCGGACGGCCCCGGACCAGGATCTCCCCGTCGGTGTCGATCCGGCACTCCAGGTCGCCCATCGCCCGGCCCACGGTGCCGATGCGCAGCCCGTCCGGGGGGTTGACGAAGTTGCCGGCGCTGGTCTCGGTGAGGCCGTACCCCTCCGAGATGGGCAGGTTGGCGGCGGCGAAGAAGCCGGCGATCTCCTTGCTCAGCGGCGCGGCGCCGGAGACCAGCACCCGGATCCGTCCGCCGAGGCGGGCCTGGAGCTTGCTGAACACCAGCTTCTCGGCCAGCGCGTACTTCAGCCTCAGCCCGCCCGGGACCGGCCGGCCGGCCTGTTCGAGGGCCACCTTCTGCTGGCCGACCCCGACCCCCCAGGCGAAGATCTTCGCCTTGACGCCGCCGGCGTCCCGGGCGGTGGTGACCGCCTTGTTGTAGACCTTCTCGAAGACCCGGGGCGCCCCGCACATCAGCGTCGGCCGGATGATCCCGAGCAGCTCGACCAGCTTCTCCACCCGGCCGTCGACGTAGGTCGGCAGGCCGACGTGAGTGGCCCCGCAGAGCAGGGTCTTGCCGAACGAGTGGGACAGCGGGAGCCACAGGTACTGCAGGTCGTCGTCGCGCAGCAGCCCGACCTCGGCCTGCGCGACCCCCTCCCAGCACCAGCCGCCGTGTAGCAGCTCGACGCCCTTGGGGCGGCCGGTGGTGCCCGAGGTGTAGATCAGGGTGGCCAGGTGGTCCGGCCCGATCCCGGCCACCAGCCGCTCGATCAGCCCCGGCTCGGCGGCGAGCGCGCGGGCACCCTGCTCCTCCAGCTCGGCCAGGGTGAGCTGGGGCACGGCCGCGGCCGGATCGGCCGCGCCGTCGAAGAGCACCACGTGGGTCAGCGCCGGCAGCTCCGCGCCGGCGACCTTCGCGGCCTGGGCCGGGTTCTCGGCGAACAGCACCCGGGAGCCGGAGTCGGCGACGATGTACGTCGCGTCCTCGGGCTCGGTGGTCGGGTACACGGTGGTGGTGGCGCCGCCGGCGCACATGATGCCGAAGTCGGCGATCACCCAGTCGAGCCGGGTGCTCGACAGGATCGCCACCGGGTCCTCCTGGCCGACACCGAGCCCGTGCAGCCCGGCCGCGACGGCCCTGGCCCGGTGTCCGACCTGCTCCCAGGTCAGCCAGACCGGCCCGGAGTCGTCGGGGGCGGGGTGGGCGAAGGCATGGCGGTCGGGGGACGCCGCGACGCGCTTGAGGAACATGTCGGGGATGGAACGGTACGGTACATCGAGATCCATCGCTGTAGCCGCCTTCAGGGGTGGAGGCGTGACGGGGGTCACGTCATTCTGCGGTTACCGAAGGGTATTGCCTGTACCCGCGCGTCGGCTAGCCCCGGCGGCCCCGCCGGCGCGGGGCTCAGGCGTACCGGGCGGCCCGGGTGGACCAGTCGTAGGTGGCCCGCACCCAGTTGCTCCGGGCGGCCAGGAACGGACCCACCGTCGGGTCGTCGGCGAGCAGCGCCGCCTCCCGCTCGGCGTACATCGCGAGGGTGCGGTTGAACCGGTCGGCGGCGGCCCGCAGCGCCGCCGGCTCGTCCTGGCCGGTCTCGGCCGCGATGGCGCTGACCAGGTTGTGCGCGTCCGGACCCGACTGGTTCTCCTTGTCGTACGAGAAGAGGTCGTTGCACCAGCAGACCAGGTCCGCGGCGAGGGTCTCGACGTCGACCAGCGCCGGCTCGACCCGGCGCGCCGCCGCGGGCGGGGCGTCGTACGCCAGGTCGGTCAGGGTGAACGCGGGGTGTACGGCGCCGGTGTGCCGGCGGAGCTGGACGTACTCCGCCACCCCGGGGATGCGCCGGTGTTCCCGGTTCGCCGCCTCCCAGAGCAGGGCCAGCAGGTAGTCGCGCACCTGGCCGACGAAGCGCAGCAACAGGGCCGGGGAGCCCTGGGCGCGGGTCCGCCGGCACAGGTCGTCCAGGGCGTCGCCGAGCGGCCCGCGGCCCGGTTTCCCCGGCACGCCGTGCCGGTTCAGCACGTCGAGCAGGTCGGCGACGGCCGGGGCCAGCCGGGTCGGGGCGGCGCCGAGGCCGTCCTCGTCGCACGCGTCGTCGACCACGAACAGCCAGGTGACCAGGTCGGTGAGCAGGCGCAGCCGTTCGTCGGCGGCGTCCGGGCAGGTGCGCCCGGCCAGCTCGGCGGCGGCTGCCCCCCGTAGCCGGATCAGCCGGTCTCCGTTGGTGATCAGGCCGAGTTCCTGCGCCCAGGCGAGGCTCGCCTCGGCGGCCAGGTCGGTCTCGGCGTGCCGGCGTGGGGGGAACGGCGGTTCGTCCAGGGCCGAGACCGCGAAGCTCCGCATGTCGCCCCCTCCGGATGTGGCCGCCCCGGGGCGGGGCGACGGCCGGACGAGGGTACGTCAGGGCCGATCGACATTCATAATTCGGCCACGACCGGTTCACGCCTGTGTGTGACCGGGGGATCGCGATCCGTCAGATGCCCAGGTTGGCGGACCTCAGTCGCGCGGACAGCTCCGCCGGCCCGTCCACCTGAACCCGGGCCACCCGCTGCCGGCCGGTCAGGAACAGCACCAGTTCGCCCGGCGCGCCGACCAGCCGGGCCCGCGGCCCGCCTCGCCCCGCCGACAGCTCGCCGTGCCCGGGCGCCTGCACCAGCAGGTCGGCCGGGAAGCGGCGCAGCGCCAGCCGGCCCAGCACCGCGGCCCGGCGCCACAGCACGGCGTGCAGCCCGGCCGGCAGGTTCCTCGGCTGCCACCCGGGCCGGGCCCGCCGGACGTCCTCGTGGTGGATGTAGAACTCCATGGTGTTGACCAGTTCGTCGGTGAGCGGGTTGCTCACCGGGCTCCACACCGGCGGGCGGCGGACCTGGCCGACCAGCTCGGGGAACGGCCGGGCCGCGATCCGGGCCCGCACCCCCTCGGCGTACCCGCGCAGGGGCGGCAGCACGATCCCGCCGGCGGCGTCCGGCCGGCGCTCCCGGGCGATCAGGTGGGCGGCGAGGTCCCGGACCGACCAGCCCTCGTTGATCGTCGGCGCGTCCGGACCCAGGCTCAGCATGAGGTCGGCGAGCGCGTCGCGCTCCGACCGGGCGTACCGCGTCATCGCCCGATCGTAGGCCGGTCCGGTGTGGTCGGCGCGGCGGCGCCGTCAGGGGGCGCGACGTGACCACCGACATACCCGTTCCGGGACGGCGGGGGTGGACCGGACCGGTAAGGATGAGGGGGGAGAATTGCGGCTTACGGCGGGGGAGAGCGTGACCAGCAGGACAAGTCGGGACGTGCTCGGCCGGGGGTTGTCCGTGCTCGGCCGGGCGATCCGGGAACAGCCCCGGATCTTCGCGGTCGCGGTGGCCGGCAGCGTGCTGTTCGGCGGGCTGGTCATCGCCAGCGCGTACGTCGTCGGCGCGGTGGTCGGCGACGTGGTGGTGCCGGCGGTCGAGCGCGGGTCGGTGGGCGTGGCGGCCGTCGCCCTCGCCGCCGGGGCCCTGTTCGGCATCAGCGTGCTGCGGGTGGTCGGCATCTTCGGCCGCCGGATCGGCGCCGGCTACATGCAGTTCCGGCTCCAGGCCGCGTACCGTCGCCGGGTCACCCGCCGCTACCTGGACCTGCCGCTGTCCTGGCACCAGCGCAACGCCACCGGCACCCTGCTGTCCAACGCCAACTCCGACGTCGAGGCGGCCTGGTATCCGATCGCCCCGCTGCCGTTCGCGGTCGGCACGCTGGTGATGCTGGTCGGCGCGGTGGTCTCGCTGTTCGTCACCGACTGGGCGCTGGCCCTGGTCGGGCTGGCCGTGTTCCCGGCGCTGTTCGCCCTCAACGTGGTCTACTCCCGCCGGATGGCCCCCCGCCAGGCCCGCGCCCAGCGGCTGCGCGCGGAGGTCAGCGGGATCGCCCACGAGAGCTTCGACGGCGCCCTGGTGGTCAAGACGATGGGCCGCGAGGCCCAGGAGACCGCCCGGTTCTCCGCCCGGGCCGGCGAGCTGCGCGACGCGCTGGTCGCCGTCGGCCGGCTGCGCGGCGTGTTCGACCCGATGCTGGAGACCCTGCCCAGTCTCGGCACCCTCGCCGTGCTGGTGGTCGGCGCGTTCCGGCTCCGGCAGGGCGCCATCACGGTCACCGAGCTGGTCAGCGTGGCCTTCCTGTTCACCGTCCTGGCGTTCCCGGTGCGGGCCATCGGCTGGGTCCTGGCGGAGCTGCCGCGCAGCGTCGCCGGCTGGGACCGGGTGCGCCGGGTGCTCGACGCCACCGGCGAGATGCCGTACGGGGACGTCGCGCTCGACCCGGCCGACCCCACCCCGGCCACCCTGGACTTCGCCGATGTCGGCTTCGCGTACGAGCCGGCCGAGGCACACCTGCCCGGCGCCGAGGTGCTCGGCGAGGTCTCCTTCACCGTCCCGGCCGGCGCAACGGTGGCCCTGGTCGGGCCGACCGGGGCCGGGAAGTCGACCGTCGCCGCGCTGGCGGTGCGGCTGGTCGACCCGGACGCCGGCACGGTCCGCCTCGACGGGGTGGACGTCCGCCAGCTCACCGCCGGATCGCTGGCCGGCGCCGTCGCGCTGGTGGCGCAGGTGCCGTTCGTCTTCGACGACACGGTCCGGGCCAACATCACCCTGGACCGGCCCGGCATCACCGACGAGCAGGCCTGGGCGGCGCTGCGGCTGGCCGAGGCGGACGGCTTCGTCGCCGCGCTGCCCGACGGGCTGGACACGATGGTCGGCGAGCGGGGCACCTCGCTCTCCGGCGGACAGCGGCAGCGGCTCACCCTGGCCCGGGCGCTGGCCGGGCGGCCCCGGCTGCTGGTCCTCGACGACGCCACCAGCGCGGTGGACCCCAGGGTGGAGGCGGCGATCCTGGCCGGGCTGCGCGCCCCGACGGCCGGGGGGCCGGCCGCCTCGATCCTGGTGGTGGCGTACCGGCGGGCCACCATCGCGCTGGCCGACGAGGTGATCTACCTGGAGCACGGCCGGGTGCTGGCCCGGGGCACCCACACCGAGCTGCTCGCCTCCGTTGCCGGCTACGCCGACCTGGTCACCGCCTACGAGCAGGCCGAGACCGACCCCCAACAGCAGCGCACGCCCGACGAGGTCACGCCGTTGGCCACGGGCCTGGAGATCGAGGTGGACCGGTGAGCGCGAGGAGTGAGCTTGCGAGCCCCGCAGTCGCGAACGGGGGCGGCACGGTGAGCGCGAGGAGTGAGCTTGCGAGCCCCGCAGTCGGGAACGGGGGGGACCGGTGAGCGTGGCGGAGGCCGAGCGGCCGGCGGAGGAACCGGCCGAGAGCACCTGGCGGACCCTGCGGCGGGGGCTGGCCCTCTCCCCGGAGCTGCGCACCGGCCTGGCCGGCACGGTCGCCCTGGCGTTGGTCTACATGGTCGGCCGGGTGGCCGTGCCGGTGGCCGTGCAGCAGGGCATCGACAAGGGCATCGTCGGCGGGCTCGACCTGGACGTGGTGTGGACGGTGGTGGCCGCCACCGTCGCCGTGCTGGTGGTGACCACCACCTGCGGGTACCTGATGATGCGGCGGCTGTTCACGGTCAGCGAGACCGCCCTGGCCAACGTGCGTACCCGGGCGTTCCGGCACGTGCACGACCTGTCGATGCTGCACCAGCAGTCCGAGCGGCGCGGCTCCCTGGTCTCCCGGGTGACCAGCGACGTCGACCAGATCACCCAGTTCCTCCAGTGGGGCGGAGTGATCCTGATCGTCAACCTCGGTCAGCTCGTGGTGACCACGGCGGTGATGCTGGCGTACTCGTGGCAGCTCACCCTGGTGGTGCTCGCCGCGTTCGCGCCGGCGGTGCTGGTGATCCGGCTGTTGCAGCGCCGCCTCGCCGGGGCGTACGGGGTGGTCCGGCAGCGGACGGGGGCCCTGCTCGGCACGATCGCCGAGAGCGTGGTCGGGGCGCCGGTGATCCGGGCGTACGGGATCGCGGGACGGACCGCCCGCCGGCTGGACACGGCGATCGAGGGGCAGCGGCAGGCCCAGCAGCGGGCGATCCGGATCAGCATCCTGGGCAGCTCGGTGGGGGAGTTGGCGGCCGGGCTGGCGCTGGCCGGTGTCGTCGTCCTCGGGGTCGCCCTCGGGGTGGACGGCACCCTGTCGGTCGGCCAGCTCACGGCGTTCCTGTTCCTGGTGACGCTGTTCATCCAGCCGGTGCAGATCGCCACCGAGGTGCTCAACGAGGCGCAGAACGCGATCGCCGGCTGGCGGCGGGTGCTCGACGTGCTGGACGCCGTCCCGGACGTGGCCGACCCGGGCGAGCAGGGGCGGGAGCTGCCGTCGGGTCCGCTGGACATCCGCTTCGCCGGGGTGAACTTCGCCTATCCGGGCGGGCCGCCGGTGCTGCACGACGTCAGCCTGGAGATCCCGGCGAAGAGCCGGGTGGCCGTGGTGGGGGAGACGGGCAGCGGCAAGACGACCTTCGCCAAGCTGCTCACCCGGCTGATGGACCCGAGCGGCGGCGAGGTGTTGCTGTCCGGGGTGCCGCTGCCGCGGGTCCGGTTCGCCTCGTTGCGCGCGCGGGTGGTGATGGTCCCGCAGGACGGCTTCCTCTTCGACGCCACCGTCGGGGAGAACGTCCGGTTCGCCCGGCCGGAGCTGACCGACGCCGAGTTGACGACCGCCTTCACCGAGCTGGGGCTGGCGGACTGGCTGGACGGGCTGCCGGCCGGGCTGGACACCCCGGTCGGCGAGCGCGGCGAGGCGTTGAGCGTGGGGGAGCGGCAGCTCGTCGCGCTGGCGCGGGCGTACGTCGCCGACCCGGACCTGCTGGTGCTGGACGAGGCGACCAGCGCGGTCGACCCGGCCACCGAGGTCCGCCTCCAGCGCACCCTGGACGCGGTGACCCGGGGCCGGACGACCCTCGCGATCGCGCACCGGCTCTCCACCGCCCAGGCCGCGGACGAGGTGATCGTGGTGGACCGGGGCCGGATCGTGCAGCGTGGCCCGCACGACGAGCTGGTCCGCGAGCCGGACTCGGTCTACGGGCTGCTCTACGCCTCGTGGCTGGAGCAGACCGGCTGAGCAGACCGGCTGAGCAGACCGGGTGGGCGGGCCGGGTGGGCCGGCCGGAATCGGCTGGTCGGTGGACGTGGGGGGCGCGGGTGGTCTACCGTGCTGCTTAGGTAAGCCTAACCTTCGGAGGTGGGTCATGCGCCCCAGCCCCGCCCTGCGGCCCAGTCCCGCCGAGATCGTCCGGACCCTGGTCGCCGGCCGGCTGCCCGGCCTGGCCTACCTCGCCCAGCGGCCCGGCCCGTTCCACGTCCGGCACGTCACCGATGCCGAGGGCCGGGTGCTGCTGCTCGTACCGGTGCACAGCGACCTCGCGGCGGCCCTGCCGCCCGGCGGCGACGTCGCCCTGGCGCTCGACGTGCTGGACCTGCCGCCGGCGGCCGGCGCCCCGTCGTTGGGTCGGGCCTGGGTCTCCGGCTGGGCGGTCGCGCTGCACGGCGACGAGGGCCGCCGCGCCGCGCTGGACTTCGCCGAGGCGGACCCGACGGGCGACCTGCTCGACGTGGGCACCCGGTTCCGGTTGCACCGCTTCGAGGTGGCCGAGGCCCGCCTGGAGCGCCCCGACGGGCTGCTCCGGATCGATCCGCTGGCGTACGCGGAGGCCGAGCCGGACCCGCTGCACCCGGTGGAGGCGGACCTGCTGGCCGAGCTCACCGTGCACCACGGCCGGGCGATGACGGCCTACGTCCGGCGGCAGCTCGGCCTGGCCGACGCGGCCCGGGTCGACCCGCCCCGGGTGGTGCGGGTCGACCGGTACGGCCTGGTGGTCTCCTTCGGTTCCGCCGGCGCCCGGCGGCGGGCCCGGCTGGCCTTCCCGCGCCCGGTGGCCGACCACGGCGAGCTGGCCCGGTTGCTGCACCCGGTGTTCTGCCGGCAACCCGAGTCGACCCGGCTGACCGGCCCGGCCTGACCCGACCCCGCACGCGCCCCCCGCAAGCGTGGCACCTGCGGGCGCGTCCGCCGGGCCCGTCGGCGTCCCCGCGCAGGGGATGGGCAGGGAGCCCGGTTCCGCGCGGCCCTACGAGAGGTGGCCGCGCAGGTACCGCTGGACCGTGGGAGCGATCGCGGCGACCAGGGTCTCCGCCGGTGCGGAGGCGACCGGCTCCAGCCGGATCACGTGCCGCATCATCGCCAGCCCGATCATCTGGGTGGCCACCAGCGACCCGCGCAGCGGCCGTTCGGCCGGGTCGACGTCGAGGTGGTCCAGGACGCGGCGCAGCACCTGGGTGACCAGGAACTCGCGCAACAGCCGGGCGGTCCACTCGTTGCTCACCCCGGACCGCAGCAGGGCCACGGCGGCGGCGCCCGCCGGGGAGTCCCAGATCCCCAGGAACGTGCGGACCAGCCGTTCGCCGATGCCGTCGGCGTCCCCGCCGAGCATCCCGGGGAGCAGCTCGCCGGGGTCGAGCGGGGCGTTCATCGCGGCCAGGAAGAGCCGGTCCTTGCTGCCGAAGTAGTGGTGCACCAGCGCCGGGTCCACCCCCGCCGCCCCGGCGATCGACCGGATCGAGGTCGCGTCGAAGCCCCGCTCCGCGAACCCGGCCCGGGCCGCGTCGAGGATCGCCTCCCGGGTGTCCGGGTTCCCGGGTCGCCGGCCGGTCCGTCGCACCATCGCCGCCCCTCGCTCGTCCGCCGTCTTGCCGTCCGCGCCCGGCGGCTCAGCCGCTGCGCCGGCGCAGGGTGGCCGCGGCGAGCACCAGCGCCAGCACCACCGCGCCGGCCACCACCCCGAGGTCCCGCCACATGGTGCCGGTGGGGTCGGCGTGCGCGCCGACCTCTTGCAACGCCTCGACCGCGTACGACAGCGGGAGGGCGTAGCTGACCGCCTGGAGCCAGCCGGCCATCTCGTCGCGGGCGACGAAGAGCCCGCAGAGCAGTAGCTGGGGGATCACCACGACCGGCATGAACTGTACGGCCTGGAACTCGGTGCGGGCGAACGCGCTGCAGAATAGCCCGAGGGCCACCCCGAGCACCGCGTTGACCACCGCGATTCCGATCACCAGGGCGCTGCTGCCGGCGGTGCTGAGCCCGAAGACCCAGTACGCCACGGCCGCGGCGATCGCGGCCTGCCCGGCGGCGGCGACGCCGAACGCGATCCCGTAGCCGAACAGCAGGTCGAGCCGGCCGAGCGGGGTGGTGAGCAGCCGCTCCAGGGTGCCGGAGGTGCGCTCGCGCAGCATCGCGATGCTGGTCACCAGGAACATGATCACGAATGGGAAGACGCCGAGCAGCACCAGCGCCACCCGGTCGAACATGCTCGGCCGGCCGGGCGGGGTGGGCTGGTCGGCGTACATGAAGTTGACGAGGGTGAGCAGCAGCGCCGGCACCACCACGAGCAGGGCCACGGTGCGCCGGTCGTGCCGGAGCTGGCGCAGGATGCGCCCCGTGGTGGCGGCCAGGATGCGCGGGCTCACGACCGGCCCCCGGCCGCGTCGCCCGGCCGCGTGGCGCCCCGGGGCGGGTCGGCCGAGCCTCCCGTGCCGCCGACGGTGCCGCCGGCCCGGATCAGGCGCAGGAACGCCTCGTCGAGGTCGTCGACCCCGGCGGCGGCGCGGACCGCGTCGGGGGTGTCGTCGGCGATCAGCCGGCCCTCGCGGATCAGCAGCAGCCGGTCGCAGCGGGCCGCCTCGTCCATCACGTGGCTGGACACCAGCAGGGTCGTCCCGGTCGCGGCGAGGGCGTGGAACCGGGCCCACAGGTCGGCGCGCAGCACCGGGTCCTGCCCGACGGTCGGCTCGTCGAGGACGATCAGCTCCGGCTCGCCGACCAGCGCGCAGGCCAGCGACGCCCGGCTGCGCTGGCCGCCGGAGAGGGTGCCGACGAGCTGTCCGGCCGCCTCCGCCAACCCGACGTCGGCCACCGCCCGGTCCGCCTCGGCCCGGCCCCGGCCCTGTAGGACGGCGAAGTACCGGGCGTTCTCCCGGACGGTGAGGTCGGCGTACACGCTGGGCGCCTGGGTCAGGTAGCCGACCCGGCTGCGCAGCGACGCCGCGCCGGCCGGGCGGCCGAGCACGGTCACCGAGCCGGAGCGGACGGTCTGCACGCCGACGACGGCCCGCATCAGGGTGGTCTTGCCACTGCCGCTGGGCCCGAGCAGCCCGGTCACCGAGCCCCGCGGCACGGCGCAGCTCACGCCGTGCAGCACCCGCCGCCGGCCACGCTCCACGACCAGGTCGTGGACCGCGATCGCGTGGTCCATCGCCACCTCCGGATCTCATCGCCCTATGAAATCAACGCTAGATGAATTCTTCCCCGGTCACAACGGGGTTGACTTCGAGCGCGCTCGCTACGCGGAACTGGCCCGGCAGGGCGACCGGACGCGGGCCGCCCGCCGGGCGTTGTTCGAGGCGCACCGGGCCCGGGTACTGAGGCAGATCGGCGAACTGGAGGAGGACCTCGAGGTGCTCAACTACAAGATCGACATGTACCAGCGGACGGAGGGCTGCGGATGAGACGTCGACGGGTGGGGGCGCACGGGCCGGAGGTCTCGGCGATCGGTCTCGGCTGCATGGGGATGAGCTTCGCGTACGGCGGCGCCGACGACGCCGAGTCGACCCGGACCCTGCACCGGGCCCTGGACCTCGGGGTGAACCACCTCGACACCGCCGACATGTACGGCCAGGGCGCCAACGAGCGGCTGCTCGCCCCGGTGCTCCGGCAGCGCCGCGACGAGGTCTTCCTGGCCACCAAGTTCGGCAACCGCACCAGCGGCGGCTCCGTCGGCGGCACCGGGACCCCCGGGGCGTACGTCGACAGCAGCGCCGCCTGGGCCCGCCAGGCCTGCGACGCGTCGCTGAGCCGGCTCGGGGTGGCCGCCATCGACCTGTACTACCTGCACCGGCGCAACCCGGACACCCCGATCGAGGAGACCGTCGGGGCGCTGGCCGACCTGGTGGCGGCCGGCAAGGTCCGGCTGATCGGGCTGTCCGAGGTGAACCCGGCGACCCTGCGGGCGGCGCACGCCGTGCACCCGGTGGCCGCCGTGCAGATGGAGTACTCGCTGTTCACCCGGGACGTCGAGGGCGAGATGCTGGCCACCTGCCGGGAACTGGGGGTGGCGCTGGTGGCGTACTCGCCGGTGGGCCGGGGCCTGCTCACCGGGGCGATCACCCGCCGCGACCAGCTCGCCGACGGTGACTGGCGGGCCGGGGCGCCCCGGTTCGCCGAGGGCAACCTCGACGCCAACCTGAGGCTGGTCGACGAGGTCCGGGCGGTCGCCGCCGAGGCCGGCTGCACCCCGGCCCAGGCCGCGCTGGCCTGGCTGCTGGCCCAGGGCGAGGACATCCTGCCCATTCCCGGCACCAAGCGGGTCCGCTACCTGGAGGAGAACGCCGCCGCGGCCGACCTGCGGCTCGGCGCCGAGCAACTGGCCCGGCTGAGTGAGGCGGTGCCGCCGGGCGCCGCCGCCGGCGAAAGGTACCCCGAGGCAGGAATGAGAACCGTCGGGCACTAGCCTTCGGACCGGGCACTAGCCTTCGGACCCGGACAGCCGGTCCGGCATCGGGCATTGCGCCCTGATCGGGCGTACGGCACGATGGCGCGGTGGGTCACGCTGCGTCACCTGAAGGCGGGTTCCTCGACGACTGGGCCGCCCGGCTGCGGCAGTCGGCCGAGCGACCCGTCGTCGGCATCCTGCTGCGCGGCAGCCACGCCCGGCGGGCCGCCACGGCACACAGCGACGTCGACCTCGACGTGCTCGTCACCGACGGCGCGCCGCCCCGGACGGCCGCCCCGCCGATCAACGCCCCGTACGCGGCCCGCCGGGCCTACCTGGCCGAATCCGGCGGTCGGCTGACCCACGTCTCGGTGGCGGTCCGGGACGTCCGCTCCTGGCTGGCCCGGCTGGCCCAGCCGGCCGACTGGGCGTTCGGGCTGCCGGTCACCGCGCCCGCCCGGCTGGTGTGGGCCGACGAGCACTGGCGCGACCGGATCGACCTGACGGTGCTCTGCCAGCCCGCCGACGAGCCGCGGTTGGAGGAGCTGATCGCCACTCTCGGTAAGGTCGCCGGGGCCCGGGCCCGGGAGGACCACCTCGGCGTCCGGCTCGCCGCCGCCGACCTGGCCCGGCTCTGCCCGTCCGTGCTCCGGCTGGCCAACCCGTCGGTGCGGGTGGTGTCCCGGCGGGCCGCGTTCACCGCCGCCCTCGACCTGCCGGTCGCCCCGCCCGGGTACCGCGACGACATGCTGCTCTGCCTCGGCGTGCGCCCCGGCTCCACCGGAGCCCTCTGGGCCGCCGCCGGGCGGCTGGTCACCGGCACCGTCCCGCTGGTCCGCCCGTACGCCGACGAGATCGCCGCGGTGGCCGGCGCGGACCTGGCCGACGCCCTCTTCGACGGGCGGCTGGACCGCTACCTCGTCCAGCTCACCGGCGTCGCGACGGCCGCACCACGGCCGCGGCGGGAGCCGTCGCCGGTGCCCGCCCCGGGTGCGGGACAATGGGTCACTGTGCCCGTACCTGACGCGCCGACGACCGGCGCCAACGCCCCTGCGAACCCGTCGGCGGCCGGTGGGCCGGCCCGCCCGTCCCGGCTCGACCCGGCCGTCGCCGCCCGGCTGCGCCGCAACCCCGACGGCCTGGTCGCCGCCGTGGTCCGCCAGCACGACACGGGCGAGGTGCTGATGGTCGCCTGGATGGACGACGAGGCGCTGCACCGCACCCTCACCACCGGCCGGGCCACCTACTGGTCGCGCAGCCGCCAGGAGTACTGGGTCAAGGGCGCCACCTCCGGCCACCACCAGCACGTCCGCTCCGTCGCCCTCGACTGTGACGGCGACGCGCTGCTGGTCAGCGTCGAGCAGGTGGGTCCGGCCTGCCACACCGGCGAGCGGACCTGCTTCTTCACCGAGCTGCCGGTCACCTCCGCACCTGGAGACCCCTCATGACCGACGGCTCCGTCAGCCCGGACCAGGCATCCTTCACCGACCTGGCGGCCCGCTGGCGGGTCGTCCCGGTCGTCCGCCGGCTGCTCGCCGACGCGGAGACCCCGGTCGGGGTGTACCGGAAGCTGGCCGGCGGGCCGGGCACGTTCCTGCTGGAGTCCGCCGAGCAGGGCGCCGGCCCCGCCGGTTCGGCCTGGTCGCGGTACTCGTTCATCGGGGTGCGCAGCGGCGCGACGCTCACCGAGCGGGACGGGGCCGCCCACTGGACCGGCCAGCCGCCCACCGGACTGCCCACCGGGGGCGACCCGGTCCGGGTGCTGCGCGAGACGGTCGACGCCCTCGCCGGCCCGGCCTGGGACCCGGCCAGCGGCATGCCGCCGCTCACCGGCGGCATGGTCGGCTACCTGGGATACGACCTGATCCGCCGCATCGAGCGGCTGCCCGAGCTGACCGAGGACGATCTCGGCGTGCCCGAGCTGGGCATGATGCTGGCCACCGACCTGGTGGTCCTCGACCACTACGACGGCTCGGCGATCCTGATCGCCAACGCGGTGCTCCCGCCGCCGGACGAGCCGGACCGCGACGCGCTGGTCGCCGCCGCGTACCACCACGCGGTGGGGCGGCTGGACGCGATGACCACCGCGCTGTCCCGGCCCATCCCGCCGATGATCTCCACGGTCGACCGGCCGGCGGTCGGCGACGTGACCAGCCGCACCGAGGAGGGTGGTTACCCGAAGGCCGTCGAGGCGGCCAAGGAGGCGATCCGGGCCGGCGAGTGCTTCCAGATCGTGCTCGCCCAGCGCTTCGAGCGGCCGACCCATGCCGACCCGCTGGACATCTACCGGGTGCTGCGCACCACCAACCCCAGCCCCTACATGTACCTGCTGCGCTTCGACGGCTTCGACATCGTCGGCTCGTCGCCCGAGGCGCACCTGAAGGTGAGCACCGGCCCGGACGGGCAGCGCCGGGCACTGCTGCACCCGATCGCCGGCACCCGTCCGCGCGGCGGCACCCCGGAGGCGGACGCCCGGCTCGCCGCCGAGCTGCTCGCCGACCCGAAGGAGCGCTCCGAGCACGTGATGCTGGTCGACCTGGGCCGCAACGACCTGGGCCGGGTCTGCCGGCCGGGCACCGTCGAGGTGCCCGAGTTCGCCACCATCGAGCGGTACAGCCACGTCATGCACATCGTCTCGACCGTGGTCGGCACCCTGCGGGAGGACCGGTCGGCCTTCGACGCGCTCGCGGCGACCTTCCCGGCCGGCACCCTGTCCGGGGCGCCGAAGGTCCGGGCCATGGAGATCATCGAGGAGCTGGAGCCGGTCCGGCGCGGCCCGTACGGCGGCACCGTCGGGTACTTCGGCTTCGGCGGCGACCTGGACATGGCGATCGCCATCCGCACCGCGCTGATCCGCGACGGCCGGGCGTACGTGCAGGCCGGCGCCGGAGTGGTGGCCGACTCCGACCCGGCCGCCGAGGACCAGGAGACCCGGAACAAGGCCGCCGCCGTGCTGGCCGCCATCGCCGCTGCCGAGACCCTCCGGCCGGCCCGGTGACCGGCCCGGCGATCGACCCGACCACCGCGGGGCCCGGCGGGGACACCCCCGGCGCGCCGGCCGCGCGGCGCCGGCGCGAGTTGACGTACGCGGTGCTGCTCTGCCTGGCCGGGGCGGGCCTGGCGCTGTGGGCGTCGACCCGCACCTGGTCGGTCGAGCTGACCGTCCGGCCCACGCCGCTGCCCCCGGTGCGCGAGGCGCGCACCGGGGCGGGGCTGCTGCCCTGGCTGTCGGCGCTGGCCGTGGTCGGGCTGGCTGGCGGCGGCGCGGTGCTGGCCACCCGGGGTGCGTTGCGCCGGCTCGTCGGCGCGCTGCTGCTGGCGCTCGGCGCGGCCGTGGCGGCCGGCGGCGGATACGGGCTGGTCGCCGCGTTCGACGGCGAGGTCAGCCGGCAGTGGCCGGCGCTCTGCCTGGTCGGCGGGCTGCTCGCCGGCGCCGGTGGGGCGCTCACCGCGCTGCGCGGCGCGGGCTGGCCGGCGATGGGGGCCCGCTACGAGCGGCCGGCCCGGCGGGTCGGCGCCGAGCCGGGGCCCGCGGCGGCCGGCCCGGTCACCGGGCGGCGCACCACCGAGGCGTGGGACGCGCTGGATCGCGGCGAGGACCCGACGGCCGGCTGACGGGCGGTCAGCCGACCGGCTGGCGGTCGCGGACGGTGGCCCGGGCGGCGGCCAGCTCGGCCACCAGGCGGTCCAGCTCGGCGCGCTGGTCGGCGCGGGCCCGGTCGGCGCAGACCGCCTCCCAGGCGTTGCCGCGCGCGGTGCGGACCCGGCCGTCCCCCACCACGGCGCGCTCCAGGGTGTGCACCACCCCGACAGCGAGCGACGCGACGGTACGGGAGATGGTGGTCAGTCCGAGGGCCGGGTTGGGCTCGGTGTTGCTCATGGTCACCCCGCACGAGGATCGTTCCGACGGTTTCGGGCCGCGCGTCGCCGCGCCGTCCGGCGGCCCGGGCAGGCGCGTCATCGAGTCTGCCCGAGAAAGACGGTGCCCGGCCCACGTTTCGCCCCGGTCACCGGCACGTCAACTGTCCTGCGGGGCCGGCGACCTGGAAAGGGCCGTTCCGCCTTGACCTTCGTCACAGCACTGACCGAGATGCGCGGCGCGTGGGCGCGGCCCGACAATGGTCGAATGAGAATGGGTACCCGTCGATGGGCCGATCGGCGAACGTGCCGGCCGCGGGGTCACCGCGATCGATGGGGACGGTCGCGCTGCGTGATGTGGCGTTCACCGGAAGTCGGGCATTATGCCGCAGCCCATCTCGTGAGGAGCGCCATACCCCCGGCACCCGGTCCCAGGTGGCGCCCCCTAGCATCGGCCCATGACACCCGGAGAGGGGAGTCCGTTGGTGACTGCTGACCATGCGCACGCGGAGGGGGACGGGGCCGGTCCGGCGGCGTCCGGAAGCGTGCTCGACGAGATCCTGGCCGGTGTCCGCGAGGACGTCGCCCGGCGGCAGGAGCAGGTTCCGCTGGAGCGGATCCGCGAGCTGGCCGCCGCCGCGCCCCCGCCGCTGGACGCGTACGCGGCCCTGCGCCGGCCCGGCGTGGCCGTGATCGCCGAGGTGAAGCGCTCGTCGCCGTCCAGGGGACAGCTGGCCGAGATCGCCGACCCGGCCGAGCTGGCCGCCGAGTACGCGGCCGGTGGCGCCCGGGCGATCAGCGTGCTCACCGAGGGGCGCTGGTTCGGCGGGTCGCTGGACGACCTGGCCGCCGTCCGGGCCGCGGTGAAGGTCCCCGTGCTGCGCAAGGACTTCGTGGTCTCCAGCTACCAGGTGCACGAGGCCCGCGCGCACGGCGCCGACCTGGTCCTGCTGATCGTCGCCGCGCTGGAGCAGAACGCCCTGGTCGGGCTGCTGGAGCGGATCGAGTCCCTCGGGATGACCGCGCTGGTCGAGGTGCACACCGAGGAGGAGGCCGACCGGGCCCTGGAGGCCGGCGCCCAGGTGATCGGGGTCAACGCCCGTGACCTGCGTACGCTGGAGGTCGACCGCTCGGTGTTCGAACGGATCGCCCCCGGCCTGCCCAGCAGCGTCGTCAAGATCGCCGAGTCCGGCGTGCGCGGGCCGCACGACCTGATCCGGTACGCCTCGGCCGGCGCCGACGCCGTGCTGGTCGGCGAGGGCCTGGTCACCCAGAACAGCCCCCGCGAGGCGGTGGCCGGACTGGTCAACGCCGGCAACCACCCGGCCACGCCCCGCCCGGTGCGCTGACCCGCGCCGGGGGCGAGAAGCAGCAGCGAGAGGACACCGCGATGAGCGCCAACGCCCCGGCCCCGGCCGGCCAGGTCCCCGACGCCGCCGGTCACTTCGGCCGGTTCGGCGGCCGGTTCGTCCCGGAGGCGCTCGTCGCGGCGCTCGACGAGCTCGACGCGGCGTACCGCAAGGCGATGGGCGACGAGTCGTTCCGTGCCGAGTTCGACGCGCTGCTGCGCGGCTACGCCGGCACCCCCTCGCTGCTCTACCCGGCGAAGCGGTTCTCCGCGAAGATCGGCGCCCGGGTGCTGCTCAAGCGGGAGGACCTCAACCACACCGGGGCGCACAAGGTGCGCAACGTGCTCGGCCAGGCGCTGCTGACCAAGCGGATGGGCAAGCGGCGGGTGATCGCCGAGACCGGCGCCGGCCAGCACGGCGTGGCCACCGCGACCGCCGCCGCCCTGTTCGACCTCGACTGCGTGGTCTACATGGGCGAGGTGGACACGCGGCGGCAGGCGCTCAACGTGGCCCGGATGCGGATGCTCGGCGCCACCGTCGTCCCGGTCACCACCGGCTCGCGCACCCTCAAGGACGCGATGAACGAGGCGATGCGGGACTGGGTCGCCAACGTCGACGACACCCACTACCTGATCGGCACCGCCGCCGGCCCGCACCCGTTCCCCGAGATGGTCCGGGACTTCGTCCGGGGCATCGGCGAGGAGGCCCGCCAGCAGTGCCTCGACCTGACCGGCGCGCTGCCGGACGCGGTCGCGGCCTGCGTCGGCGGGGGCTCCAACGCGCTGGGCATCTTCCACGCCTTCGTCGGCGACCCCGGCGTGCGGCTGTACGGCTTCGAGGCCGGCGGCGAGGGCATGGAGAGCGGGCGGCACGCGGCCAGCATCACCGGCGGCTCCTCCGGCGTGCTGCACGGCGCCCGCACGTACGTGCTCCAGAACGCCGACGGGCAGACCATCGAGTCGCACTCGATCTCGGCCGGCCTGGACTACCCGGGCGTCGGCCCGGAGCACGCGTGGCTGCACGACAGCGGCCGGGCGACGTACACGCCGGTGACCGACCGCGAGGCGATGGCCGCGTTCGAGCTGCTCTGCCGCACCGAGGGGATCATCCCGGCGATCGAGAGCGCGCACGCGCTCGCCGGCGCGCTGAAGATCGCCCCGGGGCTCGCCGCCGAGCTGGGCCGGGAGCCGGTCGTCGTGGTCAACCTCTCCGGCCGGGGCGACAAGGACGTGCACACCGCCGGCGAGTACTTCGGCATCCTCGACAAGGAGCAGTGAGAACGTGAGCCGGATCGGGGTGGCGTTCGACAAGGCCCGGGCCGACGGGCGGGCGGTGCTGGTCGGCTGCATGCCGGCCGGGTTCCCCACCGTCGAGGGCAGCATCGCCGCGATGACCGCCATGGTCGCCGCAGGGGTGGACGTCATCGAGGTGGAGATCCCGTACTCCGACCCGGTGATGGACGGCCCGGTGATCCAGAAGGCCAGCGACATCGCCCTGACCGGCGGCGTCCGCACCGCCGACACGCTGCGCATCGTCGAGGCGGTCGCGGCCACCGGCGCCCCGGTGGTCACCATGACCTACTGGAACCCGATCGAGCAGTACGGCGTCGACGCGTTCGCCCGGGACCTGGCCGCGGCCGGCGGCACCGGCCTGATCACCCCCGACCTGATCCCGGACGAGGCCGACGAGTGGCTGGCCGCCTCGGACGCGCACGGGCTGGACCGCACCTTCCTGGTCTCCCCGTCGTCCACCGACGCGCGGCTGAGGATGACCGTGGAGCACTGCCGGGGCTTCGTCTACGCCACCGCGATCATGGGGGTCACCGGCGCCCGTTCGCAGACCTCCGACGCGGCCCCCGTCCTGGTCTCCCGGGTGCGCGAGGTCACCGACCTGCCGGTCGGCGTGGGGCTCGGCGTCGGCACCGGCGCGCAGGCCGGCACGGTCGCCGGGTACGCCGACGGGGTGATCGTCGGCAGCGCGCTGGTCCGCTGCCTGCTCGACGCGCCCGACCCGGCCGCCGGCCTGGCCGCCCTGCGCACCCTGAGCGCCGAACTCGCCGACGGGGTGCGCGACCCGCGTCGCTGACCGCCCGGCTGCCGGGCGCCGCCGCGGCCTGCCGCACCGCTGGCGCGGGGCGGTGGAAACGGGCGACCGCCGTACGTCGCGGGTCGTCGGGCCGACGAGCCGCGCCGGTTCACCCGACCGGGGTGCCGCTGCGGCGGTGCGCAGCGGTAGCGTGTGCACCCGTGACCCTCGCCTCGACGATCCCCCAGGCGGCCCTGCCGAGCCCCAGCACGGCCGTCTGGCAGCTCGGCCCGCTGCCGCTGCGGGCGTACGCGCTCTGCATCATCGCCGGCATCGTGGTGGCCTGCGTGGTCACCGAGCGCCGGCTGCGCCAGCGCGGCGTCGCCCCCGGCGCGGTGCTCGACATCGCCGTCTGGGCGGTGCCGACCGGCATCATCGGCGCCCGGATCTACCACGTGATCACCTCACCGGAGAAGTACTTCGGCGCCGGCGGTGAGCCGCTCAAGGCGTTCGCCATCTGGGAGGGCGGCCTGGGCATCTGGGGCGCGGTGGCCGGCGGGGCGCTCGGCGCCTGGATCGCCGCCCGCCAGCTCGGTATCCCGTTCGCCGTGGTGGCCGACGCGCTCGCCCCGGGGCTGCCGCTGGCCCAGGCCATCGGCCGGTTCGGCAACTGGTTCAACAACGAGCTGTACGGCGGCCGGACGACCCTGCCCTGGGGGCTGCGGGTGCACGACATGGACCCGAGCAACCCCGGTCACGCGAAGGTCGTGGACGGCGAGCCGGTGCTGCTGCCCGGGCTGTACCACCCGACCTTCCTCTACGAGGCGCTGTGGAACATCGGCGTCGCCGCCCTGGTCCTCGTCCTGGACCGGAAGCTGCGCCTGGGCAAGGGGCGGGCGTTCGCGCTCTACGTGATGGGCTACACCGCCGGCCGGTTCTGGATCGAGCTGATGCGCACCGACGAGGCCACCCACATCCTCGGTGTCCGGCTCAACGTCTTCACGGCCGCCCTGGTCTTCGTCGGCGCGCTGATCTACTTCCTGCGGGTCCGTGGCCCCCGGGAGTACCTGGTTCCGATCGGCGGGCCCGCCCCCGCCCCGGCCGGCGGCGGCGACGTCTCCCAGGTCGACCTGTCCGAGCGCGAGGCCGGCGCGCAGGCCACCGCCCCGGAGGGGTACCGGGTGGTGGGTGAGGAACAGTTCCGTGAGTACCGGGACACCGGGGTCGTCCCCGACGGTCCCGACCCGACCGCGGACGCCGCCGCGCCGGATCCCGGGGCGGCCGGGAACGACGCGCCAGCCGACCGCGACGCGCCAGCCGACGTGTCGCCGGGCGACGAGCGGGCCGGCACGACCGGCCCCCGCGCCACCGACCGGGAGAGCTGAGCGGGGGAGGGGCGGCATGCGTACCGCGGTGGTGGTCGGGGCCGGGATCGGTGGCCTCGCGGTCGCCGGCGCGCTCGCCCGGTCCGGGTGGCAGGTCACCCTCCTGGAGCGCGCCGACCGGGTCCGCCCGGACCCGACGGCCCTCGTGCTCTGGCCCAACGGGGTACGCGCGCTGCGCGCCCTCGGCCTCGGCGCGGGCCTGGACGCGATCGCCACCCCGCTGCCCGACGGTGGTATCCGCCGGCCCGACGGGCACTGGCTGGTGCAGCCCCGCCCCACCCCGGCCGACCGGATGCCGGTGGTGGTGCACCGGGAGGACCTGCACGACGCGCTGATCGCGGGCCTCGGCGAGCGGGTGGAGCTGCGTACCGGCGTGGCGGTGCGCACGGTCCGGGCCGAGTCCGGTGAGCGGCCCTCGGTCGGCGACGGCCGGCAGCGCTTCGAGGCCGATCTGGTGGTCGGGGCGGACGGCACCGACAGCGAGATCCGCCGGCAGTTGGCCCCGGAGTCGGGGGTGGTCAGCTCCGGCTGCGCCGCGTGGCGGGCGGTCATCCCCTGGTACCGGGCGCCCCGGCTGCCCGCCGACCAGCCGGTCGGCGGGGAGACGCTGGGCGCCGGATACCGGTTCGTGGCCGCCTCGCTGGGCGAGCGCGGTTCGTCCGGCGGGTCGAGCCGGGGCGGCATCTACTGGGTGGCCACCGCGGCCGGCGCGCCCCGGCCGGAGCCCCCGCAGACCCAGCTCGCGCTGCTCCGCCGCTGGTACGCCGGCTGGCCCGCCCCGATCGGCGAGCTGCTCGACGCCACCGACCCGGCCGACGTGGTCCAGCAGGAGATCCGCGAGCTGCGCCCGCTGCCCCGCGCGTACGGCTTCCCGGCCGGGCCGGGCGGGGTGGTGCTGCTGGGTGACGCCGCCCACGCCATGCCCCCGCACCTGGGCCAGGGCGCCTGCCTCGCCTTCGAGGACGCCGCCACCCTCGCCTCGCTGCTGCGCGAGGCCCGGCTTCCGGACGCCGTCGCCACGTACGATCGGCTGCGTCGGCCCCGGGCGGCGACCGTGGTCCGGCAGACCCGGCGGATGTCGGCGGTGCTCCAGGCCCGGGGCCGGCTCGCCCTGCGGGCCCGGGACGCCGCCCTGGGCACCATCAGCCCCCGCCTGCTGTCCACCGCGGCCTCCGTCGCCGCCCAGTGGCGCCCCCCGGCCTGACCGGCGGACCCGCCCGGCCGGCCGGGGCCCGTCCCGGTCGGCGTGCCGGGAACCGGGCGGTGGGGCGGGCTCAGATGAGCGCGGCGGGCTCCGCGACGCAGGCGGTGCCGACCCGGCGGAAGCCGACCCGGACGTAGACCCGGGCGATCTCCTCGCTGCCGGCGGAGAGGAACACCAGGTCGGTGCCGGCGTCCAGCAGCGCCCGGGCGAGGGCGGCGGTGACCGCCGCGCCGAGGCCCCGGCGGCGGGCCGCCGGCAGGGTGGCGACCCCGGCGATCTCGGCCACCTCGCCGACCCGCATCGCCATCCCGCTGGCCAGCGGCCCGTCGGCGGGCGTCCCGGCGAGCGCGGACAGCCGGCCGCCGTCGGCGACGCGGGCCCGCTCCTCGTCCAGCGTCGCCACGTCCAGCTCGGTGACCGCGGCGTCCCGCTGCGCCGGGCCGGCCGTACCCCGGGCGGTGCCGGCGGCGGAGAACCCGACCGCGGCGACCGCCCGCCGGGCGGCCACGTCGGCGGCGAAGCCGGGCGCGGCCGGGTCCAGCAGCCGCACCGGTACGTCGGTGAACTCCCCGGGGGCGGCCAGCGCGGCCGGGTCGAGCATCATCAGCGGGGCCTCCAGCACGGCCAGCCCCGCCGAGCGGGCCACCGCCAGCAGGTCCGGGTTGCGCTCGTGCACCCACTCGAACGCCTCCGGCAGGCCCAGCTCCCGCTGCCGCTCCCGCACGGCGCTCACGTCGGCCAGCGAGGGCGGCTCGGTGGCGTCCAGCCGGGGCCGTGCGTAGAACGGCCAACCCGCCCCTTCCCGGACGAACAGCACCAGCGGGCCGTACTCCTCCGGCCGGGCGGAGTCCCGGGGCACCGCGTCGTAGAAGTGCTCCAGCCGGTCGAACGTCCCAGTCGTCTCAGTGCGTACGTGATCCACCGCGCGAGACTATCCTTCCCAGCATCTGGAAGTGTGATCAATCTGAACTGGCCTTGCGCCGCAACCCCTAACGTAGACTCAATAGACCCATAAGGGCCGACGTCGTCCCGACCATGATCCAACCTGAGTGACGACAGGAGGCCCGGTGGCCTTTCCGTACCCTCCCCGCCAGCAGTCGGCCCCACGCGCGACCGGGCTCTACGACCCCGCGCACGAGCACGACGCGTGCGGGGTGGCCTTCGTTGCGGACCTCTACGGCCGGCGCTCCCACGCGGTCGTGGCCAACGGTCTCGGCGCCCTGCTCCGGCTGGACCACCGGGGCGCCCGAGGCGCGGAGCACAACACCGGCGACGGCGCCGGCATCATGATCCAGGTGCCGGACGCGTACCTGCGCGCGGTGGTCGACTTCCCGCTGCCGCCCGCCGGCGAGTACGCCACCGGCCTGGTCTTCCTGCCGACCGACGACGCCGGCGAGGCCCGCGCCCGCCGGGTGCTGGAGAAGTACGCCCTGGTCGAGGGCGCGGAGATCCTGGGCTGGCGGGACGTGCCGACCGACCCGAGCGGCCTCGGCGAGACCGCGCTCGCGGCGATGCCCCGGGTCCGGCAGGTCTTCCTCGCCGCGCGCCGGCTCACCGACACCCCGGCCGGCCCGGCCGGCTCCCCGCTGTCCGGCCTCGACCTGGACCGGGTGGCGTTCTGCGTGCGCAAGCAGGCCGAGCGGGAGAGCGCCGAGCGGGGCGTGCCGGCGTACTTCCCGTCGCTGTCCGGCCGGACCATGGTGTTCAAGGGGATGCTCACCCCCGACCAGCTCCCCGAGTTCTTCCCCGACCTGACCGACGAGCGCGTCGACAGCGCCATCGCGCTGGTGCACTCCCGGTTCTCCACCAACACGTTCCCGTCGTGGCCGCTGGCCCACCCCTACCGGATCATCGCCCACAACGGCGAGATCAACACGATCCGCGGCAACCGCAACTGGATGCAGGCCCGTGAGGCGCTGCTGCGCAGCCCGAACATCCCGGGCAACATCCGCCGGGTCTTCCCGGTCTGCACCCCCGCCGCCTCCGACTCGGCGAACTTCGACGAGGTACTGGAGCTGCTGCACCTGGCCGGGCGCAGCCTGCCGCACGCGGTGCTGATGATGATCCCGGAGGCGTGGGAGAACGACCCGGACATGCGCGCCGACAAGCGCGCCTTCTACCGGTTCCACGCCAGCCTGATGGAGCCGTGGGACGGGCCGGCGTCGGTCGCGTTCACCGACGGCGAGATCGTCGGGGCGGTGCTGGACCGCAACGGCCTGCGCCCGGGCCGCTGGTGGCGCACCTCCGACGGGCTGGTGGTGCTCGGCAGCGAGGCCGGCGTGCTCGACCTCGACCCGGCCACCGTGGTCGCCAAGGGGCGGCTCCAGCCGGGCAGGATGTTCCTGGTCGACACCGTCGCCGGCCGGATCGTCTCCGACGACGAGATCAAGACGGAGCTGGCCGCCGCGCAGCCGTACGACGAGTGGCTGCACGCCGGGCTGATCGACCTGACCGACCTGCCGCCGCGCGAGCACATCGTCTACACCCACGACTCGGTGCGCCGCCGCCAGCAGACCTTCGGGTACACCGAGGAGGAGCTGAAGATCCTCCTCGCGCCGATGGCGCGTACCGGCGCCGAGCCGCTCGGCTCGATGGGCACCGACACCCCGATCGCCCCGCTGTCCACCCGGCCCCGGCTGCTCTACGACTACTTCCACCAGCTTTTCGCCCAGGTCACCAACCCGCCGCTGGACGCCATCCGCGAGGAGCTGGTGACCAGCCTCCAGCACACCATCGGCGCGGAGGCCAACCTGCTCGACCCGAGTCCGGCGAGCTGCCGGCAGATCGTGCTGCCCTACCCGGTGATCGACAACGACGAGCTGGCCAAGATCCTCTCCATCGACGAGGACGGCGACCTGCCCGGCTTCAAGGCCGTGCGGGTCTCTGGGCTGTACCGGATCCGCGACGGCGGGGCCGGCATCAAGGCCCGGCTCACCGAGATCTGCCGGCACGTCTCCGAGGCGATCGAGGACGGCGTGCGCATCCTGGTGCTCTCCGACCGGGACTCCAACGCCGACCTGGCCCCGATCCCGTCGCTGCTGCTCACCGCCGCCGTGCACCAGCACCTGGTCCGCGAGCAGACCCGCACCCAGGTGGCGCTGATCGTCGAGTCCGGCGACTGCCGCGAGGTGCACCACGCGGCCGTGCTGATCGGGTACGGCGCCGCCGCCGTCAACCCGTACCTGGCCTTCGAGTCGGTCGAGGACATGATCGCCACCGGGGTGATGACCCGAGTCGAGCCGGCCGAGCCGGACGAGTCGCCATCGAAGCTGGCGGTGAAGGCGGTGCGCAACTACGTCAAGGGGCTCGGCAAGGGCGTCCTGAAGATCATGTCCAAGATGGGCATCTCGACCGTCTCGTCGTACTGCGGGGCGCAGGTGTTCGAGGCCGTCGGTCTGGACACCCGCCTCGTCGAGCGGTACTTCCGGGGCACCCCGAGCACGATCGGCGGCGTCGACCTGCACGGCATCCACGCCGAGGTGGCCGCCCGGCACGCGCTGGCCTGGCCGGCGCCGGGCGCGGTGGCCACCGACCGGCTGGAGGTCGGCGGCGAGTACCAGTGGCGCCGCGAGGGCGAGCTGCACCTGTTCAACCCGGAGACGGTCTTCCTGCTCCAGCACGCCACCCGCAGCCGCCAGTACGACGTCTTCCGCCAGTACACGGCCAAGGTCGACGAGCTGGCCGCCAAGGCCGGCTCGCTGCGCGGCCTGTTCACCCTGCGCACCGGCGTCCGCCCGCCGGTGCCGCTGGAGGAGGTCGAGCCGGCCACCGAGATCGTCAGGCGGTTCGCCACCGGCGCCATGTCGTACGGGTCGATCTCGGCCGAGGCGCACGAGACCCTCGCCGTCGCGATGAACCGCCTCGGCGGCAAGTCCAACACCGGCGAGGGCGGCGAGGACGTCGAGCGCCTGCACGACCCGCAGCGCCGCTCCGCGGTGAAGCAGATCGCCAGTGGCCGGTTCGGCGTGACCAGCGAATACCTGGTCAACGCCGACGACCTCCAGATCAAGATGGCCCAGGGCGCCAAGCCCGGCGAGGGCGGCCAGCTCCCCGGCAACAAGGTCTGGCCGTGGATCGCCCGGACCCGGCACGCCACCCCGGGCGTCGGCCTGATCTCCCCGCCGCCGCACCACGACATCTACTCGATCGAGGATCTGGCCCAGCTCGTCCACGACCTCAAGTGCGTCAACCCGGCCGCCCGGGTGCACGTCAAGCTGGTCAGCGAGGTCGGCGTCGGCACCGTCGCGGCCGGGGTGGCCAAGCTCAAGGCCGACGTCATCCTGATCTCCGGCCACGACGGCGGCACTGGCGCGTCCCCGCTGAACTCGCTCAAGCACGCCGGCACCCCCTGGGAGCTGGGGCTGGCCGAGGCGCAGCAGACCCTGCTGCTCAACAAGCTCCGCGACCGGGTCACCGTGCAGGTCGACGGCCAGCTCAAGACTGGCCGGGACGTGCTGGTCGCGGCGCTGCTCGGCGCCGAGGAGTTCGGCTTCGCCACCGCCCCGCTGATCGTCGAGGGCTGCGTGATGATGCGGGTCTGCCACCTGGACACCTGCCCGGTCGGCATCGCCACCCAGAACCCGGTGCTGCGTGAGCGGTTCACCGGCCGGCCGGAGTTCGTGGAGAACTTCTTCCTCTTCCTCGCCGAGGAGGTCCGCGGGTACCTCGCCGAGCTGGGCTTCCGGTCGATCTCCGAGGCGATCGGGCGCACCGAGGTGCTCGACGTCGTACCGGCCGTCGACCACTGGAAGGCCCACGGCCTCGACCTCGGTCGCGTCCTGCACCTGCCGGAGCTGCCGGCCGACGCCGCCCGGCGCGGCGTCCGGGCCCAGGACCACGGCCTGGAGCTGGCGCTGGACAACGAGCTGGTCGCCCTCGCCGGGCCGGCGCTCACCGACGGCACGCCGGTGCGGGTCGAGGTGGCGGTGCGCAACGAGCACCGCAGCGTCGGCGCGATGCTCGGCGGCGAGGTCACCCGCCGCTTCGGCGGGGCCGGCCTGCCCGCCGACACCATCGAGTTCCTGCTGCGCGGCACCGCCGGGCAGTCGTTCGGCGCGTTCCTGCCCAGCGGGGTCACCCTGCGTTTGCACGGCGACGCCAACGACTACGTCGCCAAGGGCCTGTCCGGCGGTCGGATCGTCGTCCGACCGGACGCCGCCGCGCCGTTCGTCGAGGGCGAGGCCAGGCCGGGTGAGCGCGCCGAGGACCAGATCATCGCCGGTAACACCATCCTGTACGGGGCCACCGCGGGCGAGGTCTTCCTGCGCGGCCGGGTCGGCGAGCGGTTCGCGGTGCGCAACTCCGGCGCGGTGGCGGTCGTCGAGGGCGTCGGCGACCACGGCTGCGAGTACATGACCGGCGGCACGGTGGTGGTGCTCGGCGAGACCGGGCGCAACTTCGCCGCCGGCATGTCCGGCGGCACCGCCTTCGTCTGGAACCTCGACCGGCGTCGGGTCAACGCGGAGCTGGTCGACCTGTCGCCGCTGCGCGACGAGGAGCGGGACCGGCTGCACGAGCTGGTGCACCGGCACTTCGCCGAGACCGGCTCGGCGGTCGCCGAGGCGCTGCTGAAGCGCTGGCCGGAGGCGGTGGAGGAGTTCACCGCCGTGGTGCCCCGGGACTACCGCCGGGTGCTGGAGATCATGCGGGCCGCCGAAGCCGCCGGCCGTGACGTCGACGACGCGGTGATGAGCGCACTGGCGGCGTCAGCCGCCCCGGCGCCGTCGGCGCCTTCCGATGCGTCCATGCCGCCCGCCCCGCGGGCGGTCGCCCAGGAGGTGGCTCGTGCCTGACCCGAACGGTTTCCTGCGCTACAACCGGCGGCTGCCCGCGCGCCGGCCGGTGCCGGTGCGGATCAGCGACTGGCGGGAGGTGTACCCGCCGGCCGGCGAGGAACTCGTCCGCGAGCAGGCCACCCGGTGCATGGACTGCGGCATCCCGTTCTGCCACGACGGCTGCCCGCTGGGCAACCGCATCCCGGACTGGAACGACCTGGTCCGGACCGGTAGCTGGGACGCCGCGGTGGACTCGCTGCACGCCACCAACAACTTCCCCGAGTTCACCGGCCGGCTCTGCCCGGCGCCGTGCGAGGCCGCCTGCGTCCTCGGCATCGGCGGCGGCGCCCCGGTCACCATCAAGCAGGTCGAAGTGGAGATCGCCGACGCCGCGGTGGCCCGGGGCGGGCTGGATCCCCACCCGGCGGCGGCCCCGACCGGTCGCTCGGTCGCCGTGGTCGGCTCCGGTCCCGCCGGCCTGGCCGCCGCCCAGCAACTGGCCCGCGCCGGCCACGCCGTCACGGTGTACGAGCGCGACGACGCGATCGGCGGCCTGCTCCGGTACGGCATCCCCGACTTCAAGCTGGAGAAGCAGCACATCGACCGGCGGATCGCCCAGTTGGCGGCCGAGGGCGTCCGGTTCCGCACCGGGGTGAACGTCGGCGTCGACGTGACCGCCGAGCAGCTGCGCGAGGCGCACGACGCGGTGCTGCTCGCCTGCGGCGCGCTCCAGGGCCGGGACACCCCCGAGACCCCGGGGCGGGAACTGCGCGGCGTACACCAGGCGATGACGCACCTGGTCGCGGCGAACCGGGTGGTCGCGGCGGCCGGCGGCGGCCGACCGGCCCTCGCGGTGCTGCCCGACGGCACCCCGATCGACGCGGCCGGCAAGCACGTCGTGATCATCGGCGGCGGCGACACCGCCGCGGACTGCCTCGGCGTGGCCCACCGCCAGGGCGCGGCCGGGGTGCACCAGCTCGACCTGTACCCGGAGCCGCCGCACTCCCGCGACGCCGGCCGGGACCCGTGGCCGACCTGGCCGTGGATCCTGCGCAACTACCCGGCGCACGAGGAGGGCGGCGACCGGGTGTTCGCCGCCGCCGTGCAGGAGTTCGTCGACGACGGCACCGGCCAGGTGAAGTCCGTCCGGATCGCCGAGGTGACCGTCGAGAAGCGCGACGGCCGCCGGATCGTCACCCCGCTGCCCGGCTCCGAGCGGGAACTCCCAGCGGACCTGGTGCTGCTGGCGATCGGCTTCGAGGGCACCGAGCGGCAGCCGCTGCTGGAGCAGTTCGGGGTCGCCCGCAACGCCCGGGGCGCGATCGACGCCCGGCCGGACTGGCAGACCGACGCCGACGGCGTCTTCGTCGCCGGGGACATGCACCGGGGCGCGTCGCTGATCGTCTGGGCGATCGCCGAGGGGCGCGCGGCAGCCGCCGCGATCCACGCGTACCTCGGCGGGGTGGGCGAACTGCCCGCCCCGGTCGACCCGGCGCGGCAGCCCCTCGCCGCCCGCTGACCGCGCCGAGGTGTTGGACCGCGCCGAGGCGTTGGACCGCGCCGAGGTGTTGGACTGCGTGGAGGTGTTGGGCCGCGTCGAGCCGCCGATCTCGCGAGTGCCGTGACGGCCGGCGGGCCTGGACCCTCGTGTCCCCGGCCCGCCGGCCGCCGTGCGGGCCGGGCCGGTGGCCGGCGCGGGACTGACCCCTCCTCAGCGCTATGGAGCTGATGTCGTCAGCGACTCGGGCGGCTCGGCACCGCGCCCACTCACCACCCCGGCCCCCGCCCCGACGCCTGCCAAACCGCCCCGTCGGTGTGGCCAGCCTCTTCATGGCGTGGCCATTGCTTGGCGGTGTGGCCACTGTGCTGGCGGTGTGGCCACTGGCTGGCGGTGTGGCCATCGTGCGGCGTTGTGGCCACTGCGGCGTGCCCACTGTCTTGGCGGCGTCGCCACCGCCTTGGCGGCGCGGCCCGGCTCCGGAAGGCCCGGCTCCGGAAGGCCCGGCTCCGGAAGGCCCGGTCCCGGAAGGCCCGGTCCCGGAAGGCCCGGTCCCGGAAGGCCCGGTCCCGGAAGGCCCGGTCCCGGAAGGGCTGGCCCGGCGGGCGCCGCGATGCGGCCCGAGCACGGCTGAGTCGTCCGCGACATCAGCTCCAAAGGCGGCACGGGGCGTCCGCCGACCGTCGGCGGACGCCCCGTGCCCATCTGTCACTGGGCGGATGGGAGAGGTTGGCGGACAGGAAGGTCGGCGGACAGGAAGGTCGGTGGATGGGTCAGTGGGCGAGGAGCCGGTGGGACTCGCGGAGCCTGGCCCACGACTTCGGTTCGGCCGGCGCGGTGGCGGTGCGGGCGGCGGCCGAGCCGGACAGCTCCGGGCGGCCCTTCGTGAACAGCCAGGTGGTGAACACCGCGTTCAGGTCCTGGCCGGAGACCTGCTCGGCGAGGGCCTGGAACTGCTCGACCGTGCCGTTGCCGTGCCGGTGGGCGGCGGTCCACTGCGGCAGGATCCGGAAGAAGGCATCGTCGCCGACGGCCAGCCGGAGCTGGTGCAGGGCCATCGCGCCCCGGTCGTAGACCGCCCCGTCGAAGACGTTGTCGGCGCCCGGGTCGCCGGGCGTGACCTGCCAGAACTCGTCGTCGGCCGGGTAGGTGGCGTAGGTGAAGTCGAACAGCTCCTGCGCGGTGCCCTCGCCCTGCTCCTCCGACCAGAGCCACTCGGCGTACGAGGCGAAGCCCTCGTTCAGCCAGATGTGCCGCCAGTCCGCCACCGAGACCGAGGCGCCGAACCACTGGTGGGCGTTCTCGTGGACGACCACGTAGGTGTTCGACCCGCGCCGCCAGAAGCCCGGTCCGTACACCGGGCGGGTCTGCGTCTCCAGGGCGAAGCCGATGCCGTCGACCGGCCCGGCCACCCCGCCCTGCGCCTCGAACGGGTACGGCCCGAAGATCGTGCTCTCCCAGTCGACGATCTCGGCGGTCCGCTCGATGCTGGCCCGCGCCGCCGGACCGAGGGCACCCAGGCTGGTGCTGTACGCGTTGACCACCGGCTGCCCGTTGGGGGCGGTGTCGGTGACGATGTCGTACTGGCCGACGGCCAGGAACGACTCGTACGTCGCGCCGGGACTGGTGCTGCGCCAGCTCCACCGCATCCGGTTGCCCGCCTCGGCCAGCGGCGGGCGCGGCTGCACGCCGTTGCTGAGCACCTCGACGCCGGCCGGCACCGACACCGACACGTCCCAGTTCGCCTTGTCGAGGGGGTGGTCGTTGCTCGGGTACCACCACCAGGCCGACTCGGGCTCGTTCACGGCGAGCCCGCCGTCGGCCGTGCGGGTCCAGCCGCTGTAGCCGTTGACCAGGGTCTCCGACGGCACGCCGGCGTACTTGACCACGATGGTCAGGGACTGGCCCCTGACGATCGGACGGGGTGCGGTGATCGCCAACTCGTGGACGCCCTCCCGGGCGAAGGTGGCCGAGAAGCCGTTGACCCGCACCGACTCGACGTCGAGCAGGAAGTCCAGGTTGAACCGGGACAGGTCCTGGGTGGCCCGGGCCAGGATGGTGGTGGTGCCGCTGAGCTGGTCGGTGGCCGGCTCGTAGCGCAGCCGGATGTCGTAGTGGTCGACGTCGTAGCCACCGTTGCCGTAGTCGGGGAAGTAGCTGTCGCCCAGGCCGGGGTCGCCGGGGGTCGGCGCGGCGGGGGCGAGGGCCGGGCGGCCCCAGCCCGATCGGGCGGCGGCCTGGCCGGGGTCGGCGGTCGCGGCCGCGCCGGCGGTGGTGACGGTCAGGGCGGCGATGGCCGCCGCGAGAACGCGTCGCACGAGGTGGACTCCCTCCGTCGAGGTGTACGCCCGATCAACCTAATCGACGGTTGTGAACATGTGTGTTCCGCGTGCGGATTCTGCGGCCTATTCCATTAATGTGAATGTTTCGATATCATTACCGCCCAGTAACAACCACCACCCTTGGCCACGCGCGCGGTTCCGAGGATCCACCACCCCTGCCCCGTGGAGGTTCCCCATGCCCCAACGCCCGCTGGCCCGCGCCCTGACCGCGCTGGTCGCCGTCCTCACCGCCGCCGTCGGGGCGGCGGCCGTCCCCGGCGCCGCCCACGCCGCCGCCCACGCCGCCGCGGACGTCAACTACGTGGCCCTGGGCGACTCGTACTCCTCCGGCGTCGGCGCGGGTCCGTACGACCAGTCCACCTGCCTGCGCAGCGAGAAGTCGTACGCCCCGCTCTGGGCCGCCGCCAACCAGGTGGCCAGCTTCACGTTCCCGGCCTGCGGCGGCGCGGTCACCGCCGACGTCATCGGCAGCCAGGTGAACGCGTTGAGCACCGGCACCACCCTGGTCACCATCACCATCGGCGGCAACGACGCCGGCTTCGCCGACGTCATCACGAGCTGCCGGTTCGGCAGCACCAGTAGCTGCACGGACGCGGTGAACGAGGCGAAGGTCTTCGCCACCGGCGAGCTGCCCGGCCGGCTCGACCGCACCTACGCCGCGATCCGCGACCGGGCCCCGAACGCCCGGCTGATCGTGCTCGGCTACCCGCGCCTGTTCGAGACGGGCTCGTGCGGGCTGCTGGCGATGAGCACCTACAAGCGCACCATCCTCAACGAGGCCGCCGACCTGCTGGCCTCGGTGACCGCCGGCCGGGCCGCCGCGGCCGGGGCCACCTTCGCCGACACCCGCCCGTACTTCGCCGGGCACGGCGTCTGCGCCGCCGCGCCGTGGATCCGCGACGTCAGCGGCGTCATCGAGGCGTACCACCCGAACGCCGATGGCTACCGCAACGGCTACCTGCCCGCGCTGACCGCCGTCACCGGCTGACCCGGGCCGCCCGGAACGCCGCACCCCACGAAGCGCCGGTGGCCGGCGGTCCACCCCTGGACCGCCGGCCACGCCGGCGACGCCGGTCACGCCAACGGGACCATCACCCACGCCGACGGCTCGGCGCCGACGCCCGGCCTGCGGGACTGTCCGATGCCGCCGCGCGTCCGTTAGGGTTCGCTGGACCGGACGGCCGTTGCGTGGGAGGCAGAGGGTGGGCAGGCTCGCGGCGGCGTACGGCCGGGCGGTCACCGCGCACCGGCAGGCCCGCGACCGGCTGGACCGGGCCCGGCTGGCCCTCGGCGCGCCGCCGGCGGCCGTCACCGGCGCCGCCGAGGTCGTCGCCCGGCTGGCCGGCCTCGGCAGGCGGCTCGCCGCCCCCAGCCCCGGCGCGACCCCGCTGACCGAGACGCCCGTCGGCGTCCGGGTCGGCGAGGCGACCACCCTGGACGGTGGCTTCCCGGTGCTCGTCCCACTCGGCGGCGGCTGCCACCTCACCGTCGACGCCGACGCCCGCGACCCCCGCGTCGGCGAGCTGCTGCGCGCGCTGGTGCTGCGGCTGCTGGCCACCGCCCCGGCCGGCACGGTCCGGGTCGCCGGGATCGACACGGTGGCCTTCGGGGCCACCTTCCTGCCGCTGCGCCCGCTGCTCGACGCCGGGGTGCTCGCCCCGGCCGCCACCACCGCCGCCGAGGTCGCCGCGCTGCTCGACGAGGCCGAGCGGCACGCCCGGGCGGCGCAGCACGCCGCCCCGTCCGCCCGGGAGCTGCTGGTGCTGGTCGCCGCCGCCGCGCCCCCGCCCCCGGAGCTGGCCCGGCTCGCCGCGCTCACCCATGCCGGCCCGTCCGCCGCGGTCTGCGTGCTGCTCGCCGGCCACCCGCAGGCCGGCGCGGCCGACCCGCCGCCGCTGGGCGCGGCCACCGCGCTGCGGCTGATGCAGCGGTACGCCCACGTCGGCGACCCGCCCGGGCACCCGTTCAGCGCCGACGGCTCCGGGCTGGCCGCCCCCGTCGTGCTCGACGGTGACCTGCCGCCGGCCACCGTGGCCGCGCTCGCCGGGCACCTCGGCCCGGCCGTACGCCGCGACACCCCGCCCACCTTCGCCGACCTGCTGCCCGCCCGCCGCTGGACCGAGTCGAGCGCCGCCGGGCTGTCCACCGTGGTCGGCCGGGCCGGGCGGCAGCCGGTCACCGTCGCCTTCGACGACGCCACCCCGCACTGGCTGGTCGCCGGGCGCACCGGCGCCGGCAAGACCGTCTTCCTGCTCGACGTCCTCTACGGGCTGGCCGCCCGCTACTCACCGGCGCAGCTCCAGCTCTGGCTGCTCGACTTCAAGGAGGGGGTCAGCTTCACCGAGTTCGTCCCCACCGAGCGGGACCCGTCCTGGCTGCCGCACGCCCGCGCCGTCGGCATCGAGTCCGACCGGGAGTACGGCCTCGCCGTGCTGCGCGAGCTGCGCCGGGAACTGAACCGGCGGGCCACCGTGCTCAAGCGGCACGGCGTCACCAAGCTCGCCGACCTGCCCGGCGACGCGGCGGTGCCCCGGATCGTGGCGGTCGTCGACGAGTTCCAGGTGCTGCTGGCCGGCACCGACGCCGTGGCCCGGGAGGCCGTCGACCTGCTGGAGGAGCTGGCCCGCAAGGGCCGCTCGTACGGGGTGCACCTGGTGCTGGCCAGCCAGGCCACCACCGGCATCGAGTCGCTGTACGGGCGCGCCGAGGCGATCTTCGGGCAGTTCCCGCTGCGGGTGGCGCTGCCTGGCGGCGCGGGGGCGCTCGACCCGCTCAACGGCGCCGCCAACGCGCTGCCGATCGGCGCGGCCGTGCTCAACACCGCCGCGGGCGCGGCTGGCGCCGACACCGTGGTCCGGTTCCCCGACGCGTACGCCGCCCGCGCCGACCTGGCCCGGCTGCGCCACGAGCTGTGGCGGGACCGGCCGGCCGGCGACGGCCCCCCGGCCGTCTTCCGGGGTTACGAGGCCGCGCGGCTGGAGGACGACCCCACCTTCGCCGGGCTGCGCCCCGGTGCCGGGCCCCCGGTCGCCCTGGTCGGCCGCACGGTAGACGTGGCCGGCAGCACGGCGTCGTTCACCCTGGACGCCACCCCGGGCCGGCACCTGGCGGTGGTCGGCACCGCGACCGCCGGCGCGGACGTGCTACGGGCCGCCGCCCTCAGCCTCGCCCGGCAGCACGCCCCCGGCGACGCCCGGTTCCTGCTCGCCCCGCTGGTCGCCGCAGCCGGCCCGGCGGCCGACGAGACCGCCGCCGCGCTCGCCGCCACCGGTCACCCGGTCGAGCGGCTCGACCAGGCCGCCCTGCGGGACCGGCTCGCCGCCCTCGCCGCCACCCCGCCCGCGACCGTTCCGCCGGCCGCCACCCCGCCCGCGACCGCCGTCCCGCCCGCCGGCCGGACCTACCTGGTGCTGTTCGGCGCGGACGCGGCGTCGGCAACCCTCGCCGGCACCGACCCGGTCACCTTCCGCTCCGGCCACGACGACCTGCGCGCCCTGCTGCGCGAGGGCCCCGCCCGCGGCGTGCACCTGCTCGGCTGGTGGCGTGGGCTGCGCCGGCTCGCCGACGACCTCGGCGGGTCGCACCACCGCGACGACGCCGCCTGCCTCGTCGCGCTGAACGTCCCCGGCGCGGAGCTGGGGCTGCACCTGGGCGAGCACGACCTCGCCCACACCCCGCGCGCCGACCGGGCGCTGCTGGTGGACCGGCACGACCAGCGCACCCGGCTGATCGTGCCGTTCGCGCGGGCCGGGCACGAGCGGGACGAGGAGCACTGAGCGGTGTCCACCTTCTCCGAGTACGCCGCCCTGGCCCGACAGCTCGCCGACCAGCGCCGCGAGACCGACCAGGACGCCGCCGCCGAGGCCGGCCGCCGCCGCGCCATGCACGCCACGCTCGACCAGCTCACCCGGCGCCTCGCCGTCCAGTCCCACCGCCTCGGCCAGCTCGGCCACGCCATCGGCCTGCCCGCCGACCCGCCACCCGCCGCCGGGGGAGACCGCTCCGGGACGACCACCCCCGGAAGCAGCACCCCCGGGGCGACGTCGTCCGGCGGGACCTCCGGGGCGGGGGCGGTGCCCGACGGCGGCGCAGCCGCCGCGCCGGGGCGGCCGGGCGTCGGGGCGTACCCACCGGGTGCCCCGGGCGGGGCGGTGGTGGCGCTGCCGGCGGCGGCCGGGGTGCCCGCGCCCCGCGCCGGGGTTGCCGACCCGGCCGCGGAGCTGGCCGAGGTCCGGCGGCTCGCCGACGAGACCGACCGGCTGGTCCAGGTCACCGAGGCCGTCGCCCGGCAACCGCCGCTGCTGCCGACCTGGTCGCCGCTGGCCCGGGCGCTGGCCGTGTACACCGGTTGCGCGGCGGCCGGGGTGGTGCTGATGCTGATCATGGTGGTGGCCGCCGACCTGGCGGTGGTGGGCCTCGGCGCCCTCTACGCCGCCACCTGCGCCGGGCTGCCGGTGCTCTCCTTCGTCGCCGGGTACCTGGTGCTGGGCCGGTGGGGGCGGCCGGCGCTGGGCTCGGACCAGCCGCCCCGGTTCGTCCCGCTCGGCTTCGTCACCTGCGTGCTGCTCGTGCCCCTCGCCTACTGCGGCTACCTGCTGCTGTTCCGCCTGGTGCGCTGACCGCCGGCCCGTCGGCCCACCGGCCGGGGTCAGCCGTCCAGGGCCAGGCGGGCGACCTCGGCGGCGCAGCCCCAGGAGAGGGTGACGCCGGCGCCGCCGTGCCCGTACGCGTGCACCAGCCGGCCGCCGACCGCCCCGGCCGGCTGCACCTCCACCCGGGGACCGCCGTGCCGGGCCGGCCGCAGCCCGATCCGCTCGCCGAGCACCGGCGCGTCGGCCAGTTCCGGCACCAGCGCCACGCAGCGGCGCCGGATCGCCGCCGCCGTCTCCGGGTCGGGACGGGTGTCCCACACCCCCGGCTGGAACGTGCCGCCGAGCACCACGTCGTGCCGGCGCGGGTGCACGTAGGTGATCCCGGCCGGGGCGTCTTCGTCGCGTACCGAGGTGGTCAGGCCCGGGTTCGCCACCAACACCAGGTGCCCGCGCACCGGATGCACCGCCGGGTCGGCGGCGAGCCAGCCGGCCGCCAGCCCGGTCGCGTTCACCACGATGGGCGCTGCCTCGAAGGCCTCGTCCAGCCGCTGCACCCGGCGGCGCCGCACCCGCCCCCCGCCCGCCTCGACCCGCTCGGTCAGCCACGCCAGGTACGGCGTCATCTCCACCATCGGCGCGGTGAACCGCAGCAGCGTCGTGTACGGCTCGGCGGCCGGCTCGGCCACCAGGTCCCCGGTCGCGTCCGCCCACCAGGGTGGGCCGGCGTAGCGGTGCCGCAGCAGCATCCGGGTCGGCCGGGCCACCACCCCCGGCACCCCGCCGACCGCCTGGCGGCCCAGTTCCGCGTGGGTCTCCCGGGCCCAGCGCAGCACCCGGGGATCCTCCTCCGTGTGGCTGGGGAACCAGACCGCGGCGGCCACCGCCGACACGGTGTCGGCCGGATCGTCCGCGGTCCACACCGTCACCCGCGCGCCCCGCTCCTGGAGCGCGACGGCGGCCGTCAGCCCGATCACCCCGCCGCCGACCACCACCACGTCCGTCGTCTCCGTCATCGCCGCTCCCTCCGGTCGTCCACGGCCGTGGTGCCGTGGCTGTCGTTCGCGCCGGTCGTCCACGGCCGTCGTGCCGAGGCTGTCGTGCCGCAGCGTCATGCCGTGGCTTCGGATCGTGCCCGGGCGGGCGGTGCGCCGTCCAAGACGGAAACGGCAGCGGGCGATAAGCGGCGCTTATGATGGCGGACATGCCCGACTCCGCGACCCGGGACCCCTGGTGGGACCTGCGCCGGCTGCGGTACTTCGCGGTGCTCGCCGAGGAACTGCACTTCACCCGGGCCGCCGCCCGCCTGCACGTCGCCCAGCCGGCGCTCAGCCAGCAGATCCGGGCACTGGAACGCCAGCTCGGCGTCCCGCTCGTGCACCGCACCAGCCGGGGCTGCACCCTGACCGAGGTGGGGCAGCGGGTCGCCGCCGAGGCCGGCCGGCTGCTCGCCGACGTCGACGCCGGCACCGCCCGCATCCGTGACCTGGTGCGGGGCCGGGACGGCCGGCTCCGGCTGGCGTACACCCGCTCGGCCCGGGGCGGCCGGGTGGACGCCCTGGTGGCCCGGTTCCGGGCCGCCCACCCCCACGTGGAGGTGGTCGCCGAGACCGCCTGGACCGCGCCGAACGTCGCCGGCTTGCTCACCGGCCGGCTCGACGCGGCGTTCGTCCGCACGCCGGTCGAGGAGCCGGGCCTGCGGTGCCGGCTCGTCGACACCGAGGAGTTGCTGCTCGCCCTGCCGGCCGGGCATCCGCTGGCCGCCGGCCGCCGCCGGATCAGCCGGGCCGAGGTGGTCGACCTGCCCGCGGTGATGTGGCCGCGCGACAACGGCCCCGGCATGTTCGACCGGACCATCGCCCAGGTCTGGCCGCACGGCGGCTTCCGCCTCGTCCGGCACGAGCCGGACGACGAGCAACTGCTGCGCGCCGTGGCCGGGGGAGACGTGGTCGCGGCGGTGCCGGCCGGCCGCGCCCGGGCGCTGAAGGTGCCGGGGGTACGGCTGCGCCGGTTCACCGCCCCGACCCCGACCGTGGACGTGCGGCTGGCCTGGCCCCGCGACACCACGAACCCGGCCGTCCACCACCTCCTCGCCCTCCTCGACGACGACTGACCCGGGGCCGGGATCGAGGGTCCGGACGCGCTCGACGACCGGACCTCCATGATCGACTCGGGCGCAGATCGACTCGGGGTGCGGCATGTCGCGCCTTCGAGCCGCGCCGAAGCCACGACATACCGCATCTCGTTTCGGCACTCGTGGACCTTGGCCGATACTCGTCTGCTGTGGACGATAGGTATCCAGGACTCGGCGGCGGGCTGGGTCGGGCGACGGGGAGGTGCCGGTGAGCGGGGAGCTGGACGGGTTCGTCATCGGGTACGTGCCGGCGGGAATCGGCGCGGAGGTGTCCGATTTCGCCAGCGAGTGGGAGGACGTGCGCTTCCGTACCCGGGTGTGGGAGCGGCAGGTCGAGGAGGGCTACCGGGTCGACCTGCGGGTGCACGTCCTGCGCGGCGGCCGGCTGGGCACCCTCGACGAGCTGCGCGACTTCCTCGCCGGCTACCACGAGCGGGACGCCGCGCGGTGGCGGCCCACCGAGTTCACCGACGGCGACGTCACCGGCCTGGTCGGCGACGGCGAGGCGTTCCGGCTGGTCGAGCCCGGGGTCGCGGTCGACGTGCTGGCCGACCCGGAGCGGGTGCCGGAGGCGGAGCTGCGCGCCGTGCTCGCGCGGATCCACCCGGGCTGAGCTTGCGGTGTCGCCCGGGGTCGGTGTCGCCCGGGGTCGGTGTCGCCCCGGCCCGGTGTTGCCCCGGGCCGTCGCCTCGGGCCGGGGCCGGGTGAGCCGGTCGAGTCGAGCCGGGCGCCGCGCCTCGGGTGGGCTGGACCGGGGGAGCCCGGTCAGGCCAGGCGCCCGGTCAGGTCGGGCACCCGGTCAGGTCGGGCGGAGGCTCAGCGCCCGGTGCCGGCGCTGCGGGCGGTGTCCCGGAACGCCGCGACGTCCCGCAGCCGCTGCCCGAGGTCGCCCAGGCTCTCCGGGCTCGCCTCGGCCAGCTCGACCAGGCACCGCGCCCAGAGGTGGTAACCGTCCGGCGCGCTCCCGGTGGCCTCCCGGGCCAGCCGGAGGCCGTCGAGGGCCCGGTCGGCGTCGCCGCGTTCCGCCGCCGTCCGGGCGAGGTCGAACCGGCCGGCGGCGAAGGCCAGCAGCCGCCGCAGGTGCTCCGCCGTGGTGGCGAGCCGATCCCTGAGGTTGGCGATCCGGGCCGCCTCGGACTCGTCGGCCTCGTCCTCCTCGGGGGCGGCGGCCAACGCCTCGACGGCCAGGGCCGGGACGGACGCGGTGACGTCGTCGTCGTGGGCCGGGGGATGGCCGTGGCGGATCGCGCCGAGGCCGGCCAGCGCGGTGAGGTCCCTGCGCACCTGCTCGCCCAGGATCGCGACGACCTGGTCGGTCGCGTTCCTCACCTGTTCGTGGTCGTGGCCGGCGAGGAGGCCGCCGAGCGCGAAGGTCAGGTCGTGCAGTTGGCCGGACACGCCGGCCAGGCCCTCCGCCAGGAACGCGATCTCCTCTTCGAGCCGTTCCAACACCTCGTCGGCGGTACTGAGGACGCTGTCCCGCATGGCTCTCCCGGTCGTGTCGGTCGACTCTGATCGCGAAGAATCTTGACCCATCAACGGATGAAGATCGTCGATAGTTCTCGCGAATATCTGTCGGATATCCGATACGCCTGTGGTCGGCGAACATCGGCGACTCTTCATATACTGTCGTGTTCACCGTCGACTGTGGACGTCGAGAATCGCGGATTCTTGAAGGTCTCTGCCGGCAAGCGGGAGGAGTTCGTGCCAGCGCGTACGTCGTCAGTGTCATCCGCGACCGGATGCGCGCCGAGGATCTGGACGCCGAACTCGCCCGGCGTGGCAGGAGTTGGCGTACTGGCGGAAATTCACGGGCCGAGTCGACCTTGCGGCCGTGGTGATGGCGGTACTGGAGCACGATGCCTGCGTGCTGACCGGCGAAGCAAAGGTGTACGGGGATGGTGCCGACCTGCCCGTTATCCGCCTTCCGGCCTGAGTCACACCGTATCCGCGAAGGGTGTCCTACAAGGAGTGTCTGCTCGCCACGGCGATGACCCTGGCCTGTCGGCACGAGCCGGTGTGGTCGTGGATCAGGTGGCGGTACGTCTGCCAGTGCGGGAACGGGCTGCCCTGCCGGCATCGGCACCGCCTGTCGATCCGCCAGTGCCACCGGCCGAGCGAGGGCGAGGGCGACCGACGGCCCACGGGCCGGTGAGGCCGCTCCGGCACTGCGACGGCCGTGCACGCCCCGGGTGCCTTCCCCGAGGCGGCCGGCGTGAACGCGGCGGGCGATGTCGCGAACGACTCAGCTTCAAAGGCGCCACGGGAGCCCCTCCTCCAGGCGGGCATGCTCCGCCACATGACCCGGTACGACAGGGGCGACGCGGTCGCGCGACGTTCGATCTTCGCCCAGAAGGCCAGGCTCCGGGTGCTGGCCCGACCGCTCGCGGGTTCATAGTTCCGCGCGCCTTTTCAGGCTGCTCCTGACGGCCCCACCCCGCCCGTCGCCAGGATCAGGTCGGCCGCCCGCCAGGCCAGCGCCATCACCGGGGCGTTGAGGTAGCCCGACACCAGCACCGGCAGCACCGAGGCGTCCACCACCCGCAGCCCGTCGATCCCACGCACCCGCAGCTCGGGGTCGACGACGTGCTCGTCGCCCGGCCCCATCGCGCAGGTGCCCACCGCGTGGTACCCGCAGTAGCCCAGCGCCAGCGTCGCCTCGACGATCTCCCGGTCGTCGCGCACGTCCGGGCCGGGCACGGTCTCCACCGCGAGCCGCCCGGCGACCGGGTCGGTCGCGAACAGCTCCCGCATCCGCCGGAAGGCGTTCGCGGCGACCCGCCGGTCGTGCGGGGTGTCGAGGTAGTTGGCGACGATCCGGGGCGGATCCGACGGGTCGGCGGAGGTGATGGCGAGGCTGCCCTCGCTGTCCGGCCGGGTGACCGTGCACAGGCCCATCATCCCCGGCTCGGCCTCCAGCTCCAGCGCGTGACCCGGGCGGCGCGGGGCCGCCGAGAAGGGCGCGACCAGCAACTGCGCGTCGGGACGATCGACGTCCGGGGTGCTGCGGATGTGCGCCCCGACGTCGTGCACGGGCAGGCTGAGCGGGCCGCGCCGGGTCAGCGCGTACCGCAGCGCGGCCAGCCCCTGCCCGAGCACGCTGCCCAGCATGTGGTTGTAGCCGCCGTTGCCGACCAGCCGGAACTGCACCGGCGTCGACCGGTGCTCGCGCAGCCCGCGCCCCAGCCGGGGCCGGTCCAGCAGCACGTCCACCCCGGCCCGGCGCAGCGTGTCCGCCGGCCCGATGCCGGAGACCTGCAACAGGTGCGGGCTGGCGATCGCCCCGGCGGCGAGGACCACCTCGGCCGAGGCGGCGTAGTCGACCGTCCGGCCCCGGCGGCGGGCCCGCACCCCGATGGCCCGGCCGGCGTGGACGAGGACCCGCAGCACCTCCGTCTCCACCGCGACGGTCAGGTTGGGCCGGTCCCGGACCGGGTGCAGGAACGCGTCGGCGGCGCTGACCCGACGCCCGTCGCGGATCGTCGCGGTGAGGTAGCCGATCCGCTCGTCGTCCTCGGCGTTCAGGTCGTCCACCCGGCGCCAGCCCAGCGCCTCCCCGGCGCCGATCGTCGCCTCGCACAGCTCGTCGGTGCCGGTCGCCGAGGACAGCCGCAGCGGCCCGCCGGCGCCGCGCACCTCGGAGGCCCCCAGCGGGTGGTCCTCCAACCGCTTGAAGATCGGCAGCATGGTGTCCCAGCCCCAGCCGGGGTTGCCGAGCCGCTCCAGCCCGTCCCAGTCGACCCGGTCGCCCCGGCCGTACACCATGCCGTTGATCGAGCTGGACCCGCCGACCAGCCGGCCGCGCTGCCACACCTCGCGCCGCGCGGGGGCCGCCTCCGCCGGGTAGTGCCAGGCGGTGCGCCGGTCGTCCATCAGCCGGCTGAACCCCTTCGGCACCCGGACGAAGGGGCTGCGGTCCCAGCCGCCCGCCTCGACCAGCAGCACCCGGGTCGTCGGGTCCTCGCTCAGCCGGTTCGCCAGCACGCACCCGGCGGCGCCCGCGCCCACCACGACGTAGTCGTACTCCTGCACGCGGGCCCCCCGCTCGACGATACGAGAACCACTCAGAAGGTAGTTGCTCGATCACCGAGGGGAAAGAGGGCGGGGTGATTGCGCCGAGCGGCCCCGCCGCCGGCCCGCCCCGTGCGACGCTGGGCCGGAGCCGTCCGGCCCGGCGCGGGACGCGCGGGAACGGGGGAGGAGCACCATGACGGGGATGCCGCAGGTCGACTTCGCGCTCGACACCTACGAGTGCATCGTGCTCTACCCGGGGCCCGCCGGGCGGGCCCTGCCCGACGAGACGGTCCAGCGGTTGCAGGCCGAACACACCGAGCACATGGGGGCGCTGCAACGGCGGGGCATCGTGCTGGTCGCCGGTTCGATCGACGGCCCCGCCCGCGAGCCCGACCCGCCGATCGGCTTCGGGCTGGCCCGCACCGGCTCGGTGGACGACGTGCGCAGCGTCATGGAGGCCGACCCCGCGGTGCAGGCCGGGCTCTACCGGGTGGACGTGATGACGTTCCTCTGTCCGGCCGGCGCGGTGGAGTTCCCCCTGGCCAAGACGGAGAGCTGACCGCCGCGCGACCGGCGGGGTGTCGGCATCGTGACGGCGGCCGGCGGCTGCCCGCTGGTACCGTCGCCGGGCGGCTGGGGAGCGCACCCAACGGGAGGTGACGCCGGGCGGTACGATTCCCGGCGCGCGGTCGCCGATGCCCGCCGACACGACGATTCCGGACGACAGCTCCGGGTGCGATTCCGCCCGCCAGGTGCGTGGGCGTGGCGCGTCGTAGCAGAACTGATCCGCAATCCGAAAGGGGTCGGCCCGTAGACCGACCCGGAGGAGAGACTAGCCTGATGGGCGTGACACGCCGCGCGAAGATCGTCTGCACTCTTGGTCCCGCCACCTCTTCCCCGGAGCGTATCCGGGGGCTCGTCGAGGCGGGCATGAACGTGGCGAGACTCAACTTCAGCCACGGCAGCCACGCGGACCACGAGGCGGTCTACCGACTCGTCCGCGAGGCCTCCGACGCCACCGGCCGGCCGGTGGCCGTGCTCGCCGACCTCCAGGGCCCGAAGATCCGGCTCGGCCGGTTCGCCGACGGCCCGCACGAGTGGCGCACCGGCGACTCCGTGGTGATCGCCGGGGACGACGTCCTCGGCACGAAGGACCGGGTCTCCTGCACCTACCGCAAGCTCCCGCAGGAGGTGAAGGCCGGCGACCGGTTGCTGATCGACGACGGTCGGGTGGCCGTCGAGGTCAGCGACGTGGTCGGCAACGACATCCGCTGCCTGGTCACCGAGGGCGGCCCGGTCTCCAACAACAAGGGCGTCTCGCTGCCCAACGTGGCCGTCAGCGTCCCGGCCCTGTCCGACAAGGACGCCGAGGACCTGCGCTTCGCCCTCGGCCTCGGCGTCGACCTGGTCGCGCTCTCCTTCGTCCGCTCGGCGGAGGACATCAAGCTGGTGCACAACATCATGGCCGAGGAGGGCGTGTACCGGCCGGTGCTGGCCAAGGTCGAGAAGCCGGAGGCGGTCGACCACCTGGAGGCGATCGTGCTGGCCTTCGACGGCGTCATGGTCGCCCGCGGCGACCTCGGCGTCGAGATGCCGCTGGACCAGGTCCCCCTGGTGCAGAAGCGCGCCGTGCAGCTCTGCCGGGAGAACGCCAAGCCGGTCATCGTGGCCACCCAGATGCTCGACTCGATGATCGAGAACTCGCGGCCGACCCGCGCCGAGGCCTCGGACGTGGCCAACGCGGTGCTCGACGGCGCCGACGCGGTGATGCTCTCCGGCGAGACCAGCGTCGGCAAGTACCCGGTGCTCACCGTCAGCACCATGGCCAAGATCGTCACCACCACCGAGGCCGGCTCGATCGGGGTGCCCCGGCTCCAGCACGACCCGCGCACCCACGGCGGGGCGCTCACCGTCGCCGCGTCCTCGATCGCCCGGGCCATCGGCGCGAAGGCCCTGGTCGCGTTCTCGCAGACCGGCGACACCGTGCGGCGGCTCAGCCGGCTGCACTGCGACCTGCCGCTGCTGGCCTTCACCCCCGTGCCGGAGGTGCGCAGCCAGCTCGCCCTTTCCTGGGGCGTGCAGACGTTCCTGATGCCGTTCGTCGAGCACACCGACGACATGTTCCGCCAGGTCGACCAGGCGCTGCTCGGGCTCAACCGGGCCAACCCCGGCGACTACGTGGTGATCGTCGCCGGCAGCCCGCCCGGCACCCCCGGCTCCACCAACACCCTGCGGGTGCACCAGCTCGGCTCGCTGGTCGACGCGGCGTCCGCGAGGGCGTTGCAGTGACCGACCCGGCCGCCGTCGGCCAGGCTGCCGTCGACGAGCTGCTCCAGGTTCTCGACCTGGAGCAGACCGGCGAGACGGCCTTCCGGGGGATGAGCCCCCCGGTCGGCCCGCAGCGGGTGTACGGCGGCCAGGTCGCCGGCCAGGCCCTGGTCGCCGCCGGCCGCACCGTCGACCCGGAGCGGTTCGTGCACTCGCTGCACGGCTACTTCGTCCGGCCCGGTGACCCGTCCGAGCCGATCGAGTACCAGGTGGAGAACGTCCGCGACGGCCGGTCGTTCTCCGTACGTCGCTCGGTGGCGCTCCAGCACGACAAGCCGATCTTCTTCATGTCGGCGTCGTTCCACCGGACCGAGGAGGGCCTGGACCACCAGGCTCCCACCCCGCCGGACGTACCCGCTCCGGACGACGTGCCCACGATGGCCGACCGGCTGTCCCGCTACCCGGAGCGGCTGGGCGTCTGGGGGCAGATCCCGCGCCCGATCGACGTGCGCTACGTCGGCGAGCCCGGCTGGGTCCGCCCCGGCGACCGCCCCGCCGACCCGCACCAGCGGGTCTGGATGCGCTTCGACGGCAAGCTGCCCGACGACCCGCTGCTGCACGCCTGCGCCCTGACGTACGCCTCCGACCTCACCCTGCTGGACTCGGTGCTGTCGGTGCACGGCGAGGTGTGGGGGCCCGGCGGGGTGGTCGGCGCCAGCCTCGACCACGCCCTGTGGTTCCACCGGCCGTTCCGGGCCGACGAGTGGTTCCTGTACGACTGCTGGAGCCCGTCCGCCTCCGGGGCCCGAGGGCTGGCCACCGGTCGGATGTTCACCACCGGCGGCCGGCACGTCGCCAGCGCCGTGCAGGAGGGCCTGCTGCGCCGGGTCGGCACCTGATCAGAAGCTGCTGACCAGCTTCACGAACGCCTCGTCGATCGTCGCTGGGTCGGTGGCGTCGAACGCCTTGCCGGCGCTGGCCTTGGCGATCTTGTCGAGGGAGGCGAGGTCGGACTCCTGGTCGAAGGCGACGCAGAAGACCTTCACCGGCCGTTCCGGGTCCAGCGCGATGTCCTTGAGCAGCCGGGCGAGGTCGTTGTCCTTCGGGTACTCGTTCTTGCCGTCGGTGAGGACCACGACCGCGTTGATCCGGTCCGGGTCGTAGTCCTCGAGCAGTTGACGGTGCGCGGCGCGGACCGTCGCGTAGAGCGCCGTGTTGCCGGCGGCCCGCAGGCCGGCGAGCTTGCGGGTGAACCCGGCCTGGTTGAACGGTGCGAGCCGGATCTCCTCGCCGTACGGCGTCTTCGGCCGTTGCTCCGTCTCGGAGGAGAACGACCAGAGCGCGACCTGGTCGGCCGAGTTGAGCAGGCCCACCGCCTTGCCCGCGGCGCCGGTGGCGACCTGGAGCCGGGACCGGCCGCCGACCTTCTTGGTCATCGAGCCGGAGACGTCCACGGCGAACAGGATGTTCGCCTTCTTGCGCAGCGTGCTCCATCCGCGCAGGATCGCGTCGACCACCTCGGGCTCCGGCGGGTCGAAGTAGGTGAGCTCCCCGGCGGACCCGCCCCGCACGGCGGCGACCAGCTCGTCCGAGGGCCGGCGCTCGTGGTCACGGAAGCCGAGGTCGGCGAAGCTGCGCTGTTGCGGGGCGTCCTGGAGGAAGGTCAGGAAGTCCTGCGCCGCCGCGCGCTGCGCCTCGTCGGCCGAGGGCAGCACCACGTACGGGTGGTCGAGGTTGAAGGTGCCCTCCTTCGGGTGCACCGCCACCAGCGGGACCCGGGGCTTCGTGCCCGGGGTCGGGCTGAGCTGCCCCTGGTTGTACTGGTAGACCAGCTCCTCCTGCACCACGACCGCGCTCATGTCCCGCGTCCGTGCGTCGCCGGCCCCGCCCAGGTCCGCCTCGGCGAGATCGCGCAGCAGGTCCACCGAGTCGTCGCTGTAGTGCGAGACGTTCGCCTCGATCCGGCGGACGAACTGGGTCACATTGGGCTTCGCCAGGTCCTCCTCGATCAGGTCGCTGGACCGCTGCACCGCCGCGTAGTAGGTCGCGATGGTGGCCGCCAGCCCCGAGGTGGACAGGTTGGGGTTGTCCTTGCCGAAGGTGAACCGGCCCCACTCGGGCCGGCCGAACGTCGCCCAGCCGGCGTCGCCGGACAGCCCGAGGATGTCCTCCCAGCCCAGCGGGCCGCGCTGCTGCACCAGCTCGCCCTTCTCCCTGGGCATGGCGATGACCAGCGGGCTGTTCGCGATCGACGGGTACCGGGGCTCGGTGATCCGCGCCGGACGGCCGGCCTTCTCGTCCAGCACGCGCAGCCGGCCGGTCCACAGCGACGACGTCGGCAGCCACACCTGCGGCGCCGGGATCGCCGGCTGCCGTCCGGCCCAGCCGCCGGCCAGCGCCTCCATCGCCTTGCCCGAGTTGAGGCCGTGCACACTCACCTGGGCGCAGCGCCCGCCGAAGCGCCGGTCGCTGTCGTTGTACCGCGCGGCGAGCTGGCCGAGCAGCAGGTCCTTCTCCGTCGAGGAGTTCACTTCCAGTGCCACGCACGAGGAGCGGTCCGCGCCGGGCGTCGGCCGGACGAGCAGGTACGCCGCGGCGATGACCGCGAGCCCGGCGACGACGGCCACCGTGTACGGCAACCACGGTCGGGCGGAAGGCTGACCGGTGGCCATCGGATCCTCCAGGGGTTCGCGGGTTCGCGGGTTCAGGTGCCGGGGCGGGCCGCGGGCCCGCCGCAGTCGGGCGCGGGCGCCGCCCCCGGCTCGTCCGGTGCGGCGGCTCCGGGCAGCGCGGTGGCGACGAGTAGACGGACACCGTAGACCACGACGAAGGTCACCGCCCCCACCGCGGCGGCGGTGCCCGCGATGGTGGTCGCCACGTACCCAGCGGCCCCGCCGGCCGCGCCCAGGAAGATGGCGGCCGAGATTCCCCAGGGATCGGCGTACTGCCGGCGCACCCGCCGCGACCACGTGTCCCGCGCCGGCCCGGTTGCCACCGGAGGGTACGCGGCCGGCGGGGGTGCCAGCGGCTCGTGCGTTGCCGGCGGGTGCGCGATCGGCCCATGCGCGGCCGGCTGGTACGTAGCCGGCTGGTACGTGGCCGGCGGGTGTCCCGTCGACTGGTACGTAGCCGGCTGGTGCGCCGTCGGCGGCTGTACCGCCGGCTGGTGCGCCGTCGGCGGGTACGGGACCGACTCGTGCGTCGCCGGCTGGCGTGGGACCAGCTGGGTGGCCGCCGCGTCGGTGCCCGCCCGCAGCGCCGTCTGGATCGGCACCGGGGCCCCGGCGCGTGAGGTGTGCCCCAGCAGCCGCAGCAGGACCTGTTCGGCCGGTGGCCGGGCCCGGTGGTCCTTGTCCAGGCACTGCGCGACGAGCTCGGCGAGCGGGCCGGAGAGCCCGGCCAGCTCGGGCGGGTCGTGCAGTACCCGGTTCATCACCGCCACGACCGTCCCGGTGCCGAACGGCGGCTGGCCCGCCGCGGCGAACGCGATGGTCGCCGCCCAGGCGAACACGTCGCTGGCCGGGCCCACCTCGTCGTCGCGGAACCGTTCCGGCGCCATGTACGGCGCGGTGCCCATGATCCTGCTGGTCATCGTCTCGGTGACGTCGAGGGCCCGGGCGATGCCGAAGTCGATGACCCGGGGCCCGTCCGCGCCGAGGACGACGTTGTCGGGCTTGAGGTCGCAGTGCACCACGTCGGACTGGTGGATCGCGGTGAGCGCCGTGGCGGTGCCCACGGCCAGCCGGTGCAGGGCGTTGCCGGTGATCGGGCCGTGCTCGCGGACGTGCCGTTGCAGGGTCGGGCCCTCGATGTACTCGCTCACCACGTACGGCGGGTCGCTGTCCACGTCGGCGAAGAGGATCTGCGCGGTGCAGAACGGCGCCACCCGCCGGGCGGCGGCGATCTCCTTGGCGAACTGGTTCTTGGCCCGCGGGTTGAGGTGCAGGTCGAGGTTGATCATCTTGACGGCGACCAGCGTGCCCTCCTGGTCGCGGCCCAGGTAGACCACGCCCTGGCCGCCCGCGCCGAGTCGGCTGAGCAGCTCGTAGGGGCCCGTCCGGTCAGGATCCCACGGACCCAGCGGCGTCATCTCCGGCATCGCTGTCGCTGCCCCTATCGGCCTGGCTGTCTTCCGCTCTGCGCGCTGGTTCGTCGTCGGGTCCCCATCGCGCGACGACACCGGTATGGTGCCACGATCGCGCCACCGACGAGAGCCGCCCGGCCGGGCGGCGGGACGACACCGGTTCGACCGTTCGGCCGAGGGGCGGCAGCCCGGCCGGTCGGCAAGCCGACTAACCTGGCCGGCATGCGCCTCTCCGCCCGGGTCGACTACGCCCTCCGCGCGACCGCCGAACTCGCGGCCGTCGCCGACGGTGCCAGCGCCGGGCGCACCCGCCCGGTGACCGCCGAGCAGATCGCCAAGGCGCAGGAGATCCCGCCGAAGTTCCTGGAGAGCATCCTGCTCCAACTGCGCCGGGGCGGCATCGTGCACGCCCAGCGCGGCCCCGAGGGCGGCTACTGGCTTGCCCGGCCGGCCGGCGAGATTTCCCTCGCCGAGGTGATCCGGGTGATCGACGGGCCGCTGGCGCACGTCCGGGGGCAGCGCCCGGAGCAGCTCGGCTACCAGGGCGCCGCCCGGGCGTTGCAGGACGTGTGGATCGCCCTGCGGGCCAGTGAGCGGGAGATCCTCGAACTGGTCACCGTCGCCGACGTGGCCAACAGCACCCTGCCCGCGCGGGTCAGTGAGCTGGCCGCCGACCCGCGCGCCTGGAGCTGACCGGCCCGTCGCCCACCGCCACTCCGCCCCACCGCAACTCGGCCCCTCGCCAGGCCGGCCCGTGGCCCCTCGCCACGACTCGGCGGTCGCGTCACGGGTTGCGGCCGTCCGATGCGTCCCACCAGCCGATCGGGGACTTGACCCGGGCCGGCCCGTGCCGCATTGTCGACTAAGTCGATAGGAGATACCGAAAAGTCAGGGGGCGCTCGTGCGCAAGCTGCTGGTCCTCGCCCTGGTCGGGCTCGTCGCGCAACTGGTCGACGGCTCGCTCGGCATGGCCTACGGGCTGACCTCGTCCACCCTGTTGCTCGTCGCCGGGGTCGCCCCGGCCGCCGCGTCGGCCTCGGTGCACCTGGCCGAGATCGGCACCACGCTCGCCGCCGGGGTGGCCCACTGGCGGTTCGGCAACGTCGACTGGCGGGTGGTGGCCCGCATCGCCGTCCCGGGCGCGCTCGGCGCGTTCGCCGGCGCCACCTTCCTCAGCGCCATCTCCACCAAGGCCGCCGCGCCGTGGATGGCCGCGATCCTGTTCACCCTCGGCGCGTACCTGCTGGTGCGCTTCTCCCGGCCGCTGCGCGCAAACGGCGCCGCGGGCGGGCTGCGTGTCCGGTTCCTCGGACCGCTCGGCCTGGTCGCCGGGTTCGTCGACGCGACCGGCGGCGGGGGCTGGGGCCCCGTCGCCACGCCGGCGCTGCTGGTCTCCGGCCGGATGGAGCCCCGCAAGGTCATCGGCTCGGTCGACACCGCCGAGTTCGTGGTGGCGGGCGCGGCCAGCGCCGGCTTCCTTATCGGCCTCGGCACCGAGGGTTTCCTGCTGCCGACCGTCGCGGCCCTGCTGATCGGCGGCCTGATCGCCGCCCCGATCGCCGCCTGGCTGGTCCGGATCGTCCCCGCCCAACTCCTCGGCGCCACCATCGGCGGCGTGATCGTGCTGACCAACGCCCGCACCCTGGTCCGCGCCGGCGGCCTCCCCGGCGGGGCCCAGTGGCTGGTCTACGGGCTCCTCGCCGCCGGTTGGCTCGCCGCGATCGTCCTGGCCGTCCGCGCACTGCGCCGCGTCCGCCGCGCCCGCGCCACGGCCCAGGCCACCACCGGGTCGCAGGTGCCGGCGACCCCGGGGTACGCCACCCCGGAGGAGTCCCTCCCGCTGGCCACCGTCGAGCGCTGACAGACCCGCAAGGCTCGCCTGCCCGGGTCCCGCCCTGCCGCGCCCGCCGGCCCTACCGTGCCTGTCGTGCCTGCCGCCGTACCTACCCTGCTCCGATCCACGGTGCCTGCCCTGCCTGCCCCGTCCTGCCCCTTCCTGCCCCTTCCTGGCCCGTCCTGGCCTCCCTCACCGGTCCGGCCTGGTTCGAGGCCGGGGGAGCGGCCGGTGCCGGCCGGCGCGCTTTGGAGCTGATGGCGCGAACGACTCAGGGCCAGTCGTCCCGCTGATGTCGTCAACGAGGCAGCTCCAAAGCCTCCCGAACAGCCCTCCGCCCAGGGGCCTGACGTCGCGCTGGGCCCGATGTCGCGCTGGGCCCGATGTCGCGCTGGGCATGACGTCGCCGGCCCAGGGGCCTGACGTCGCCCGGCCCAGGGGTCGATGTCGGGCCCGGCTGGTCCCGGGCGCGGGACGCACGCGGGCCGGCCGGGGTCACTCGCGGGAGGTCGACAGCTTCCCGGCCGCCTCGCTCAGCAACTCCCAGGCCTCGTCCACGTGTGCCTGCGTGGTCAGCGGCGAGCCGACCGCCAGGCGCAGCGTGTACCGGCCGGCGATCCGGGTGTGGGTGAGGAACACCCGGCCCGTGGCGTTGACCCTGGACAGCAGTTCGGCGCTGGCCTCGTCGCCGGCGGTGAGCCGGAAGCAGACCAGCGAGAAGGGGTACGGCGCGGCGAGCGCGAAGCGGTCGTCGGCCCGGACTCGGGCGGCGAACCGGTCGGCGAGGGCCACCCCGGAGCGGATGTGCGCGCGCAGTCCCTCCACCCCGTACCAGCGCAGTACGAACCACAGCTTCAGGGCGCGGAACCGGCGACCCAGCGGCACCTGCCAGTCCCGGTAGTCGATCACCGCGCCGGTCTCGGTCGCCGCGTTGCGCAGGTATTCCGGCAGCACCGTCAGCGCCTCGATCAGCTCGCCCCGGTCGGCCACCCAGAAGGCGTCGCAGTCGAAGCCGGTGAGCAGCCACTTGTGCGGGTCGAAGCAGTACGAGTCGGCGTACTGCAGGCCGGCGTGCGACCAGCGCAGCTCCGGGCAGACTGCCGCCGCCCCGGCGTACGCGGCGTCGACGTGCAGCCAGACGCCGTGCTCCGCACAGATCGCGCCGATCTCGTGCAGCGGGTCGACGGCGGTGGTGGAGGTGGTGCCGATGGTGGCCACCACGATCGCGGGCACGTCGCCGGCGGCGAGGTCCGTCCGGATCGCCTCGCGCAGCGCGTCGGGTTGCATGGCCAGGGTCTCCGGGTCGACCTCGACCGGCCGTACCCCGTCGAGGCCGAGGCCGGCGATCCGGGCGGCCTTCTCGATCGACGAGTGGCCCTGGGTGGAGGTGTAGACGCGGTAGCGGCGGTCCACCCCGACGTCGCGCCAGCGGCCCCCGCTGGCGCGGTGCAGCGCGGCGAGGGTGGCCACCAGGGTCGCCGAGGAGGCCGAGTCCTGGATCACCCCGCCGCCGCTGCCGGTGGAACGGAACCGCTCCGGCAGGTCGAGCAGTCCGGCCAGCCAGTCCAGCACCACCGTCTCCAGCTCGGTGCAGGCCGGGCCGGTCGCCCACAGCATGCCCTGCACGCCGAGCCCGGAGCTGATCAGGTCGCCCAGCACGCTCGGGCCGGAGGTGTTCGCCGGGAAGTAGCCGAAGAAGCCGGGGTGCTGCCAGTGGGTCAGTCGCGGGGTGACCAGCGCTTCCAGGTCGGCGAGCAGGGCCTCGACCGGCTCGCCGTGCGCGGTCGGGCCGGTCGGCAGCGCGTCGGCCAGCGCCCCCGGCGGATCGTGCGAGGTGACCGGGCGCTGCCCGAGTGTCGCCCAGTAGTCCGCGATCCAGTCCACCGCCGCGTGCCCGGCTCGGCGGAACTCCTCGGGGTCCATGTGCTCAGCCATCCGCCGAGTCGATCAAAACGCATCGCCGCAGGCAAGACCCTCCACCGGGCCGCGCCCCGCGGCGGTTGCCTCTGGGAGAGCACCTGCGCCGAGCGCCATCGGCAGGGTGGCAGGCACCGGGCCGCAGCCGCGGAATCCGCACAGCTCCGGCCCGGTGCACCACACCGCAGCACCCCCGACCCGTCCCGACCGGGGAGTGCCGTACCACCACCGGAACCAAAGCTACGCGGCGTCCGCAACGCGGGGGTGACGCCGTTATGAAGATCGTGTTTCGGGCGTTTCCAACGGGTTCACCCGTCCCGGCGCAGCCCGCCCGCCACCCGGTCCGCGATCAGCTCGTACGAGCGCACCCGGTCGGCCACGTCGTACACCAACGTGGTCAGCATCAGCTCGTCCGCGCCGGTGCGGGCCAGCAGGTCGGTGAGCTGCCGGCGCACCGTCTCCGGCGACCCCAGCGCCTGCCCCTCCCGCCGGGCGAGCGCGAACTCCCGCTCCGCCTCCGTGTACGGGTACGCCGCCGCCTCGTCCGGCGTGGCGAGGGGCTCCGGCCGCCCCGAGCGCAGCCTCAGGAACGACAGCGCGCTCGGCCCCGCCAGCCACTCCGCCCGCTCGTCGGTGTCCGCGCACACCGCGTTCACCGCCACCATCGCGTACGGCTTCTCCAGGAACCGCGACGGCCGGAAGTGCTGCCGGTACAGCGCCAGCGCCGGCAGCGTGTGCCGCGCGCTGAAGTGGTGCGCGAACGAGAACGGCAGCCCCAGCAGCCCGGCGAGCTGCGCGCTGAACCCGCTGGACCCCAGCAGCCAGACCGCCGGCTGCTCGCCCCGCCCCGGCGTGGCCGTGATCGGCCCCGGGCGTTCCCCGCTGAAGTAGTTCATCAGGTCCGCCAGCTCCCGGGGGAACCCCTCGGCCGACAGCCCCTCCATCGTCCGGCGCAGCGCCAGCGCGGTCACCTGGTCGGTCCCCGGCGCCCGGCCGATGCCCAGGTCGATCCGGCCCGGGTGCAGCGCTTCGAGGGTGCCGAACTGCTCGGCCACCACCAGCGGGGCGTGGTTGGGCAGCATCACCCCGCCCGAGCCCAGCCGGATCGTCGAGGTGTTCGCCGCCAGGTGCGCGAGCAGCACCGCCGGCGCGGAGCTGGCGATCGCCGGCATGTTGTGGTGCTCGGCCACCCAGAACCGGCGGAAGCCCAGCTCCTCCGTGCGCCGGGCCAGCTCGGTGGTGTGCCGCAGGGCCGCGCCGGCGGTGGTGCCGGCCGCGACCGGGGCAAGATCAAGAACAGACATCGGTACGTCGATCACGCGAGCACGCAACCCGCCCCGCGCCGGAATTGTTCCCCTCGCCGGGTACGTGTGGCTCAACCCATCCCGCGCGCCTGCTCGAAGATCAGGCTGGTCTGGGTGTGCTGCACCGCCGGGTCCACCGCGAGATGGTCCAGTACGAAGTCCCGCAACGCGTCTCCCGACGCCGCCCGCACGTGCAGCACGTAGTCCTCCGCGCCCGCCACGTGGAACACCGACACCACCCCGGGCAGCCGCACCGACCGGGCCCGGAACGCGTCCACCGCCGCCCGCTCGTGCGCCGTCAACCGCACCGACACCAGCGCCTGCAACGGCAACCCCACCGCCGCCGGGTCCACCTCCGCGTGGAACCCCCGGATCGCCCCGCACTCCCGCAGCGCCCGGGTCCGGGTGAGGCACGTCGACGCCGCCACCCCCACCCGATCCGCCAGGGCGTTGTTCGGCAGCCGGCCGTCCGCGGCCAGCTCGGTCAGGATCGCGCGGTCGACGTCGTCCAGGGCGGCGAAGGGCCGCACATCATTCGGTGCGAGGGGCATTCGACCATCCTGCTCCGAATCATCGCGTTGTCAAAGACCATCGGACAGAATCTTCTGCGGCGCTCTTGCCGATGGTTGCCCTGATGTTCGACGCTTCCGGTCATGACGACCGTGGACACCAGAGCAGTGCACGCCGGCCGCGCCGACCTCGCCGCCCTCGGCGTCCACGTCCCACCCATCGACCTGTCCACCACCAACCCTCTGCCGTCGGTCACCGACGGCGGCGACGCGTACGAGCTGCTCGCCACCGGCGGCACCCTCCCGCCCGGCGGCAACGCCGTCTACCAGCGCCTCTGGAACCCCACCGTGGCCCGGTTCGAGGCCGCCCTCGCCGAGCTGGAGGGCACCGCCGCCGCCGTCGCCTTCGCCAGCGGCATGGCCGCCCTCACCGCCGCCCTCCTCGCCGCCACCCGGGACGGGAAGCGCCACGTCGTCGCCGTCCGCCCCCTCTACGGCGGCACCGACCACGTCCTCGCCACCGGCCTGCTCGGCACCGAGGTCACCTGGGCCCACCCCGACGGCGTCGCCGCCGCCGTCCGCCCCGACACCGCCCTGGTCATCGTCGAGACCCCCGCCAACCCCACCCTCGACCTCGTCGACATCGCCGCCCTCGCCACCGCCGCCGGCGACGTGCCCCTGGTCGTCGACAACACCGTCGCCACCCCCGTGCTCCAGCAACCCGCCCGGCACGGCGCCGCGCTCGTCCTGCACAGCGCCACCAAGAGCATCGGCGGCCACGGCGACGTCCTCGCCGGCGTCGTCGCCTGCGACGACCAGTGGGCCGCCCGGCTGCGCCAGGTCCGCGCCCTCACCGGCGCGATCCTGCACCCCCTCGGCGCGTACCTGCTGCACCGTGGCCTGCAGACCCTGCCCGTGCGGGTCCGCGCCCAGTCCGCCGGCGCCGAGAAGCTCGCCGGCTGGCTCGCCCGCCACCCCGCCGTCGCCCGCGTGCACCACCCCGGCATCGACGACCCCGCCGGGCTCGTCGGCCGGCAGATGGCCGGCACCGGCAGCCTGCTCGCCTTCGAGGTACGCGGCGGCGCGCCCGCCGCCGCAGCCGTCGCCGGGGCGTGCCGGCTGATCACCCACGCCGTCTCCCTCGGCGGGGTGGACACGCTGATCCAGCACCCCGCCTCGCTCACCCACCGGCCGGTCGCCGCCGACGCCAAGCCGGTCGGCGGGCTGCTGCGTATCTCCGTCGGCCTGGAGGACCCGGAGGACCTGCGCGCGGACCTGGAACAGGCGCTCGCCGCGATCGACTGACGGCGCGGGTCAGGACTTCGGGCCGACGTGCCGGGCACGGTCATCCGATTGGCCAGCCGGCAGCCGGCGGAGTGGAACAGGTCGCGCACGAGGTCACCGGGACGGGCGGTGACGATCTCCCGCTGCCAGGCCGCCAGGCCGATCGGCCGCTCGTGCTGGCCTCTCGCCCGCAGTTCGCGGGCCCGTGCCCGCATGTCGGGTGGCCGCACCCGCCCATCTTCGAACGCCTGTATGACACCTTCGGTGCCCCCGGTGGGATTCGAACCCACACTGTATGCAGTTTGAGTGCATTGTCTCTGCCGTTGGACTACAGGGGCGTTCCGTGATTCGCCGCTGACAGACTACCTACTAGGCTTAGGACGGCGACACCCGGCACGGCGGGTGTCGGGCACAGACTGGCGGGAGTGGCTCGTGGCCGAGACGCAGACGGATGCCGAGCGCAGGCGGGTGTTGATCGCCGAGGACGAGGCGCTCATCCGGCTGGACCTGGCGGAGATGCTGGTCGAGGAGGGCTACGAGGTGGTCGGCGAGGCCGGCGACGGCGAGACGGCCGTCCGGCTCGCCGAGGAGCTGAAGCCCGACCTGGTCATTCTCGACATCAAGATGCCGATCATGGACGGGCTGGCCGCCGCCGAGCGGATCGCCGGCGCCCGGATCGCCCCGGTGATCATCCTGACCGCGTTCAGCCAGCGGGACCTGGTGGAGCGGGCCCGGGCGGCCGGCGCGATGGCGTACCTGGTGAAGCCGTTCCAGAAGAGCGACCTGGTGCCGGCCGTGGAGATCGCGCTGTCCCGGTACTCGGAGGTCGCCGCGCTGGAGGCCGAGGTCGCCGGCCTGACCGACCGGCTGGAGATCCGCAAGACGGTGGAGCGGGCCAAGGGCGCGCTGATGACCACGTACGGGATGACGGAGCCGCAGGCGTTCAAGTGGATCCAGCGCACGGCGATGGACCACCGGATGACCATGAAGGAGGTCGCCGAGCGGATCCTCGCCGAGACCGCCGGCGGCGAGGTGGCCCAGCCGGCCTCCTGACGGCGGCGACCGGGCCCGGCGCGTCGCGGGGCCCTGCCGCCCCCGATCGATCGATACGATCGGATGCATGCTTTCTCGGCGCCCGTGCGCGGTGCTCGGTGTGGTCGCCGGGCTCGCGGTGCTGCTGGCCGGCTGCCGGTCGCCTGAGCGCCCCGCGCCCGCCCCCGGGCCGGTGCGCCCCGACTGGCGGGAGGTGACCCTGCCGGTGCCGCCGGGCGCCGCCGGCCGGCTGGTGCTGCGGGACGCGGCGGCCTGCGGCGGGCGGTGGTTCGTGGTGGGCGCGGTGGCCGACGCGGCGGGTGGGACCCGGCCGGCGGCGTGGTCCAGCGCGGACGGGGTCTCCTGGTCGGCGCTGCCGGTGCGGGGCGAGTCGTTCTACGGCCGCCAGCACGTGCTGTACGCGGTCGCCTGCCGGGACGGCCGGATCGCGGCGCTGGGGGCGAAGAACGGCGGGGTGCACGGCAACCCGCGTACCGGCACCTGGGTGCAGCGGCCGGACGGGTCGGTGCGCGAGGTGCCGGCGGGGTTCGAGCTGTTCGGCGGGCAGCGGGCGGTGGCGGCGAGCCGGCTGGCGGCGGGGCCGGGCGGCTGGTTGATCGCCGGGGCGCGGGTGGACGGGGCGGCGGTGTGGACGTCGCCGGACGCGTCCGGGTTCGTGATCCTGGAGGGCGTGCCGGAGTTGGCGGGCGACGGCCGGGGCCGCACGGCGGCGTACGACGCGGTGGCGGGGCCGTCCGGGTGGCTGGTGGTGGGCTCGCTGCTGCCGGCCGGTGGCGCGGCGTTGGCCCCGTTGGCGTGGACGTCGGCGGACGGGCGGGCCTGGCGGCGGGCCGAGTTGCCCACCCCGGACGGGCGGGGCCGGGCGCAGCGGGTGGTCCTGCTCGACGGCGAGCCGGTGGCGGTGGGTCCGGTGCGGGACGGCTTCGCGGCCTGGCGGCCGGCGGCGGCCGGGCCGGTGGGGGAGTCGAGCCCGTCGGGACCGCCCGCCGGATCGGGCCGGGCGGCGCAGTGGCGGCGGGTCGGCGGGTTCGGGGCGGCCGGTCCGGGAGTGCTGTCGGTGGTCGGCCTGGCGGCGGTGGGGCGGCGGCTGGTGGCGGTGACCGGCGACGGGGCCGGCCGGCGGTTGTGGGCCTCGGCGGACGGTGGCGCGTCGTGGCGGGCGGTGACGCTGCCGGGGCCGGCGGCGGTGCCGGACAGCGGGGACACGGCGCTGGCGGTGGCCGGTGGGGAAGATCGACTGTTGTTGCTGGCGGACGACGGTGGGGCGTCCCATGCCTGGTGGGCGCCGCCGCCGCTGACCGATCGGTAGCGGGTGGTCCCGGACGGTGCCCGTTACCGATGAAGCACAGGTGAAGACATTTCAGAATACAACTTTCTTACAGTGATCGTCTCCGATCCGCCACGGCGTGTAACGGTTCGGTCAACCCCGCTGCCCAGGGCTTACGTCGCAGCTTCCCGGTGGGATAACGTCCCGCCCCAGACCGGCGACGACGGTCTGGTTCGTCCGCCCCCGCAAGAGCCAATAGGCAGCGGGTGGTTCGGGCCATGGGACGGAGGAGGGTTCGGGCCTTGAGGCAGAAGCTCGCACGCGTGATCGGTGGCGTCGCCATGCTGGCGCTCGTCGCCGGTGGCACCGCTTGCTCCAGCGGCAGCGACGAGGAGGAGGCCGGAGGCAGCGCCTGCGGCAGCAAGATCGCGTTCTTCGGCGCCCTGACCGGCAGCTCGGCCGCGCTGGGCATCAACGAGAAGAACGGCGTCAAGCTCGCGGTCGACAAGTACAACAAGGAGAACGCGGACTGCAAGGTCGAGCTCGCCGAGCTGGACTCGCAGGGCAGCCCGGACCAGGCCCCGGGGCTGGCCCAGAAGGCGATCGACGACACCAAGATCCTCGGCGTCGTCGGCCCGGCCTACTCGGGTGAGTCCGAGGCCGCCGGCCCGCTGTTCAACGAGGCCGGTCTGGTCACCATCACCGCCTCCGCGACCAACCCGAAGCTGGCCCAGCAGAAGTGGAAGACCTTCTTCCGGGCGGTCGGCAACGACCTGAGCCAGGGCCCGGCGGCCGGTAGCTACATCAAGAACGTCCTCAAGGCCGACAAGGCCTACGTCATCGACGACCAGTCGGCGTACGGCGCGGGCCTGGCCGACGAGGTCAAGAAGGTCCTCGGCTCGGCGGTCGCCGGCTCGGACAAGGTCCAGGGCGAGGGCAAGCAGACCGACTTCTCCGCCGTGGTCACCAAGGTCAAGGCCGCCAACGTGAAGGCCATCTTCTACGGCGGCTACTACCAGGAGGCCGGTCTGATCCGTAAGCAGCTCACCGCTGCCGGGGTCACCGCGCCGCTGATCGCCGGCGACGGCGTCAACGACGGTGCGTACATCACCTCCGCCGGCCAGGCCGCCGCCGAGGGCACCATCCTGACCTGCCCGTGCCAGCCGTCCACCGAGGCCCGGGGCAGCTTCGCCGCGGACTACAAGGCCCTCAACGGCACGGACCCGGGCACCTACAGCGACACCGCCTACGACGCGGCGAACATCCTGCTCGCCGGGATCAAGGCCGGCAAGACCACCCGCGAGGGGCTGCTGGAGTTCGTGAAGGGCTACAGCGGCGAGGGCGTCGCCGCCAGCTACAAGTTCGTCGAGGGCGGGGAGCTGGACCCGGCGCAGGTCAAGGTCTGGGCGTTCAAGGTGACGGGCGGCAAGGTCGTCCCGGACCAGGAGATCCCCAAGTCCTGAAGCCGGTCGCTGCGACAAGCGATTGAGTAGTGATCGCGGGTGCGGCCGGGAGCTCGCTCCCGGCCGCACCCTCTTTTTCTCCACACCTGACGGAGCGTCCCTCCCTTGGACTTCGACGGACTCTTTTCGAACATCGGCACCCTGACCACGACCGGACTGACGCAGGGCGCGATCTACGCCCTGGTAGCGCTCGGCTACACGCTGGTCTACGGCGTGCTCAGACTCATCAACTTCGCCCACTCCGAGGTCTTCATCGCCGGCGCGTTCGCCGCGATCTGGACCTGGAACGGGTTCGGCCTGGACCAGGACTCGTCGGTGACCGGGCTCGGGTCGATCCTGTTCTACCTGCTGGTGGCCATGATCGTCGCGGCGATCGCATCGGCGGGCACCGCGACGGTGATCGAGCGGGTGGCGTACCGGCCGCTGCGCAAGCGCAACGCGCCGCCGCTGGCCTTCCTGATCACCGCGATCGGCGCCTCCATCGCGATCTCCGAGGCGTTCGGCGTCTACACCCGCCGCCTGCCGCAGGGCGCCCCCCAACTGGTCAGCCCCAAGCCGCTGTTCCACCTGTTCGGGGTGCCGATCGACGGAGTGCAGCTACTCACCATCGGCGCCGCGCTGGCGATGATGATCGGCCTCGACCTGTTCATCAACCGCAGCCGGACCGGGCGGGGCATCCGGGCGGTGGCCCAGGACCCCAACACCGCCGCGCTGATGGGCGTGAACAAGGACCGGATCATCCTCATGGTCTTCATCGCCGGCGGCAGCATGGCCGGCGTGGCGGGCCTGCTCTACGACGTGCGGATCCAGACCCTGACCTACAGCGTGGGCTTCCTGCTGGGGCTCAAGGCGTTCACCGCCGCGGTGCTCGGCGGCATCGGCAACCTGCGTGGCGCGCTGGTGGGCGGCCTGCTGCTGGGCGTGGTGGAGAACTACGCCTCGGGCCTGTTCGGCAGCCAGTGGAAGGACTTCGCCGCCTTCGCCGTCCTGGTGGTGCTGCTGATGTTCCGGCCGACCGGTCTGCTGGGTGAATCGCTGGGGAGGGCACGGGCATGACGACCGTCCTGGAGAAGGTGCGTTCCGGCCGCGAGGCGGTCGGCGAGCGCTGGCACCACGCCCCGCGCTGGGTGCGCTGGGTGCTGCTGGCCGCGATGATCGTGTTCTTCTACGCGCTGCCGAACAGAGAGTTCTACCAGTACCTGGGGCCGATCCCGACCCCGGGCGCGAACTTCACCCAGGTGCTGTTCACCGTCTCGATCTACGTGCTGCTGGCGGTCGGGCTGAACATCGTGGTCGGCTTCGCCGGCCTGCTCGACCTGGGCTACTTCGGCTTCTTCGCCGTCGGCGCGTACACCGTGGCGGTGCTGACCTCGCCGAGCAGCAACATCAAGACGCTGTGGCCGTGGCTGCTGGTGGTGCCGCTCGCGATCGCCCTGACCATGGTCTCCGGTGTCATGCTCGGCACGCCGACCCTGCGGCTGCGCGGCGACTACCTGGCGCTGGTGACCCTCGGCTTCGCCGAGATGATCCGCATCTCGGCGACCAGCTCGGCGTTCCTCAAGGGGCAGCGGGGCTTCAACCAGATCCCGCACCCGCCCGGCAAGTACGCCGACGGCAAGCCGTTCTTCGGCGTGCTCGACGCCCGGCCGTACTACTGGCTGGTGCTCACGCTGATCATCCTGGTGGTGATCGGGGTGCGGAACCTGACCCACAGCCGGGTGGGCCGGGCCTGGATCTCGATCCGGGAGGACGAGGACGCGGCCCAGCTCATGGGCGTGCCGACGTTCAAGTTCAAGCTGTGGGCGTTCGCCTCGGGCGCGGCGATCGCCGGCCTGGCCGGCGCGCTCTTCGCGGGCAAGCAGAACTTCGTGAACTCGCAGAACTTCGAGCTGCTCAACTCGATCATCATTCTCGCCGCGGTGATCTTCGGCGGGTCGGGCAACATCGTCGGCGCGATCGTCGGCGGCGGCCTGGTGGCGTACATGATCGAGCGGTTTCGCGGCATCGAGCTGTTCGGCGTCGAGCTGTACGAGTACCGGTTCCTCTTCTTCGGCCTGGTCCTCGTGGTGATGATGATCTTCCGGCCGCAGGGCCTCATCCCGAACCGACGACGGGCGGCGGAGTTCAAGGACCGTCGCAAGGAGGTGATCGTCGGTGAGTGACACCGAGCAGACCCCGGCCGTTCCGGCCCAGGCGGGTGCGCCCGCCGTCGAGACGGTGTCGCGGCGCGAGCCGCTGCTGGAGGTCGACCACGTGACGCTGCGCTTCGGCGGCGTCGTGGCGCTGAACGACGTGGACTTCACCCTCTACAAGGGGGAGATCCTCGGCCTGATCGGGCCGAACGGCGCCGGCAAGACCACCTGCTTCAACGCGATGACCGGGATCTACCAGCCCACCGAGGGGCAGATCCGGTTCCGCGGCCAGAAGATCAGCGGCAAGAAGCGGCACCAGATCACCAAGATGGGCATGGCGCGGACGTTCCAGAACATCCGCCTCTTCCCGGAGATGACCGCGCTGGAGAACGTCCAGGTCGGCGCGGACGCGCACCACAAGACCAGCGTGATCGCCGCGCTGTTCCGGCTGCCGCGGTACTGGAGGGAGGAGCGCGAGGGCCGGGAGAAGGCCGAGCGCCTGCTGGAGTTCGTCGGCATCCGGAACCGGATGCACGAGTTCGCCCGCAACCTCTCGTACGGCGAGCAGCGCCGCCTGGAGATCGCCCGCGCACTGGCCACCGATCCGGTGCTGCTGTGCCTGGACGAGCCCGCCGCCGGCTTCAACCCGGCGGAGAAGGAGGAACTGCTCCAGCTCATCCGGCAGATCCGCGACACCGGCATCACCGTGCTGCTGATCGAGCACGACATGCGGCTGGTGATGGGCGTGACCGACCGGATCGTGGTGCTGGAGTTCGGGAAGAAGATCGCCGAAGGGCTGCCCGCCGAGGTGCGGGACAACCCGAGGGTGATCGCGGCGTACCTGGGGGTGCCGGACGATGCTGCTTGAGATCGAGGACGTGAGCCTGCTCTACGGGCGAATCCAGGCGCTGCACGGCATCAGCCTGACCGTGGACGAGGGCGAGATCGTCGCCCTGATCGGCGCGAACGGCGCCGGCAAGTCGACCACCATGCGGGCGGTCTCCGGCATCCGGCCGATCGCCTCCGGCGCCATCCGGTTCGACGGCGAGGACATCTCCAAGCTCCGCGCGGACCTGCGGGTCCGGCGCGGGCTGTGCCAGGCGCCCGAGGGCCGGGGCATCTTCCCCGGCATGACGGTGCTGGACAACCTCGACATGGGGGCGTACACCCGGCGGGACCGGGCCGGCATCGCCCAGGACCTCGACCGGGTGCTGGGGCTGTTCCCCCGGTTGGCCGAGCGGCGCAAGCAGCCCGGCGGCACCCTCTCCGGCGGCGAGCAGCAGATGCTCGCGGTCGGCCGGGCGCTGATGAGCCGGCCGAAGCTGCTGCTGCTCGACGAGCCCTCGATGGGGCTGGCGCCGATGCTGATCCAGCAGATCTTCACCATCATCACCGAGATCAACCAGCAGGGCACCACGATCCTGCTGGTGGAGCAGAACGCCCAGCAGGCGCTGGCCCGCGCCCACCGGGCGTACGTGCTGGAGACCGGCCGGATCGTCAAGTCCGGCACGGGCGCCGAACTGCTGCACGACCCGTCGGTCAAAGAGGCGTACCTCGGCGTGGCCTGACCGGCCGACCCCTCAGTAAGGAGTTTCCCCTCATGTTCCAGCTCAACGGTGGTCGGCGGGCGGCGTTCGGCGCCGCCGGCGCGGCCGTGCTCCTGCTCTCCCTCGCCGCGTGCGGCGAGGAGGAGAGCACCGAACAGCCCGGTGCCGGCCCCTCGGTCAGCGCCTCCGCGGACTCGTCGCTGGCCGACAAGGTGCCGGCCGCGATCAAGTCCGACGGCAAGATCGTCGTGGGCACCGACTCGACGTACGCCCCGGCGGAGTTCCTCGACTCCGACGGCAAGACGGTGATCGGCTTCGACGTGGAGCTGTTCTCGGCGGTGGCCCAGAAGCTCGGCCTGAAGGCGGAGTTCGTCTCGGCGCCGTTCGGCGACATCATCTCCGGCGTCAACACCGGCAAGTACGAGGTCGGCGTCTCCTCGTTCACCATCAACCCCGAGCGCAAGCAGCAGGCCAACATGGTCAGCTACTTCCAGGTGGGCACCCAGTGGGTGACCAAGAAGGGCAACCCGGCCGGCGTCACCATCGAGAACGCCTGCGGCAAGAAGATCGCCGTGCAGAAGGACACCGTCCAGGTCGAGGACATCCAGAAGCGGTCCAAGGCGTGCACCGACGCCGGCAAGCCGGCGATCACCGTGGAGCAGTTCCCGGGCCAGGACGCCGCGACCGCCGCGGTGGCCTCCGGCAAGGACGACGCCATGCTCGCCGACTACCCGGTCGGGGTGTACGCGGTCACCCAGTCCAACGGGGCCCTCGACCTGCTCGACAAGCAGTACGAGGCCGCGCCGTACGGCTACGTGGTGAGCAAGGACCAGGCGGCGTTCGCCGAGGCCGTCCGGGACGCCACGAAGGCGCTGATCGCCGACGGCTCGTACAAGACGGTGCTGGACAAGTGGAAAGTGGCCGACGGCGCCCTCACGGACCCCGCGGTCAACCCGTAACACGACATGACGACCGACAAAGCGACAACCGTACGGGCACGGGCGGAGCCGATCCGCGCCGTGCCCGTACGGCACCCGGGGCGCTGGGTCGCGGTGGCCGTGCTGGCCGTGCTCACCGCGATGTTCGTCCACCTGCTGGCCACCAACGAGGCCTTCAACTGGTCGTTCATGGTGGACAAGATGTTCCGCCCGCCGATCATCGAGGGCCTGCTGCGTGGCACCGTGCTGATGACGGTGTGCGCGATGCTGATCGGCGTCGTGCTCGGCGTGGTCATCGCCGTGATGCGGCTGTCCGACAACCCGATCCTGCGCGGGGTCGGATGGCTCTACACCTGGTTCTTCCGCGCGGTTCCCCGGCTGGTGCTGCTGGCGGTCTTCGGCAACATCGGCATCCTGTGGAGCCGGATCGAGTTCGGGGTGCCGTTCGACACCCAACTGGGCCAGCTCTTCGGCATCGACAACCTGCAGCTCCGGCTGTTCGGCTTCTCCTCCCGGGACATCCTCACCGGGTTCATGGCCGGCCTGCTGGGGCTCGCGCTGTCCGAAGCGGCGTACATGGCCGAGATCGTCCGGGCCGGCATCCAGTCGGTGGACCCCGGGCAGACCGAGGCGGCCCAGGCGTTGGGCATGGGCCGGGGCCAGTTGCTGCGCCGGGTGGTGCTGCCGCAGGCGATGCGGATGATCATCCCGCCGACCGGCAACGAGACGATCGCCATGCTCAAGGACACCTCGCTGCTGCTGTACGTGCCGGTGAGCGTCGAGCTGTTCTTCCAGCTCGACGCGGTCGGCAAGCGGACGTTCCAGATCTTCCCGATGTACGTCGCGGCGTGCCTGTGGTATCTGTTCCTGACCAGCATCCTGCTGGTCGGCCAGTACTTCCTGGAGCGGCACTTCGGCAGGGGGTACGGCAGCGCCGGGCGGGCCCGGCTGCGGCTGCGCGGGATGGCCGCGGAGACCGGCGGGAACCCGGGGAAGGTGGAGCCGTGACCGAGCTGGTCGTCCCCGCCCAGGCCGACGCGCCGGCCGCCGAGTCGGACGTGATGGTCCGGGCCGAGCAGGTGCACAAGTCGTTCGGGCCGCTGGAGGTGCTCCAGGGCATCGACCTGGAGGTCCGCGCCGGGGAGGTGTGCTGCCTGCTGGGCCCGTCCGGGTCCGGCAAGTCGACGTTCCTGCGCTGCATCAACCACCTGGAGAAGATCGACGCCGGTCGGATCTGGGTCGACGGCGAGCTGATCGGCTACCGGGAGCGCGGCGGGAAGCTGCACGAGCTGCGGGAGCGGGAGGTGGCCGCGCAGCGCCGCGCCATCGGCATGGTGTTCCAGCGGTTCAACCTGTTCCCGCACATGACGGTGCTCCAGAACGTCGTCGAGGCGCCGGTGCTGCTGGGGCGGGAGAAGAAGGCCGCGGCCCGGGAGCGGGCGGCGGCGCTGCTGGACCGGGTCGGGCTGGGCGACAAGCTGGGCGCGTACCCCGCCCAGCTCTCCGGCGGCCAGCAGCAGCGGGTGGCGATCGCCCGGGCCCTGGCGATGCAGCCGAAGCTGATGCTCTTCGACGAGCCGACCAGCGCGCTGGACCCGGAGCTGGTGGGCGAGGTGCTGGACGTGATGAAGGACCTGGCCCGCGACGGCATGACGATGATCGTGGTGACCCACGAGATCGGCTTCGCCCGGGAGGTCGGCGACTCGCTGATCTTCATGGACGGCGGCGTGGTGGTGGAGTCCGGCAACCCCCGCGAGGTGATCGCGAACCCCCGCCACGAGCGGACCAAGTCCTTCCTGGCGAAGGTGCTCTGATCGGCGCCCCGGCGCGGGCGGACGCCCGCGCCGGGGACGTGCCGGTGTCCCGGGTTGTCACAGCCGCGGACTAGAGTCGCCTGCGTGACAGCTACGACGCCGCGCCTGCTCCTCGTCGACGGACACTCCCTGGCATACCGGGCGTTCTTCGCCCTGCCGGTCGAGAACTTCTCCACCACGACGGGCCAGCCGACAAACGCCGTCTACGGCTTCACCTCCATGCTGATCAACGTGCTGCGCGACGAGCGGCCGACCCACATCGTCGTCGCCTTCGACGTCTCCCGCCACTCGTTCCGCACCGACCGGTACGCCGAGTACAAGGCGGGCCGCAGCGAGACCCCGGCCGACTTCAAGGGCCAGGTCAGCCTGGTCAAGGAGGTGCTGGCCGCGCTGCAGATCCCGGTGGTGGAGAGGGAGGGCTACGAGGCCGACGACGTCATCGCCACCCTCGCCTGCCAGGCCCGCGACCAGGGCATGTCGGTGCTGATCACCTCCGGCGACCGGGACGCCTTCCAGCTCGTCGACGACAACATCACGGTGCTCTACCCGCGTAAGGGCGTCTCCGACCTGGCCCGGATGGACCCCGCGGCCGTCGAGGCGAAGTACGGCGTCGGCCCGCAGCGCTACCGCGACCTGGCCGCCCTGGTCGGCGAGACCAGCGACAACCTCCCCGGCGTGCCGGGCGTGGGACCGAAGACGGCCGCGAAGTGGATCAACCTGTACGGCGGGGTCGAGGGGGTCGTGGCCCGGGCCGACGAGATCAAGGGCAAGGCCGGCGAGAGCCTGCGCGAGCGGCTGGCCGACGTGATCCGCAACTACGAGATCAACTGCCTGGTCTCCGACCTGGAGCTGCCGCTCCGCCCCGAGGGCGCGCGCTGGGAGGGCTGGGACCGGGAGGCCGTGCACCAGGTCTTCGACACCCTCGAGTTCCGTATCCTGCGCGACCGGCTCTACCAGTACCTGGAGGCCGTCGAGCCGGAGGCCGAGTCCGGGTTCGACCTGGCCGGCGAGGTGCTCACCGAGCCCGGGGCGCTGGCCGGCTGGCTCGCCGCGCACGCGGCCGGCGCCCCGGTCGGGCTGGCGGTCAAGCTCGACACCGGCGTCAACCGGCGGCACACCGCCGCGGTGCTCGGCCTGGCGCTGGCCACCGCCGGCGGCGCGGCGGCCTGGGTCGACCCGGCCCGCCTGGAGGCGGCCGACGAGGCGGCGCTGGCCGGCTGGCTCGCCGACCCGGCGCGGCCCAAGGTGCTGCACGACAGCAAGCCGGCGGTGCTCGCGTTCGCCGCGCACGGCTGGGCGCTGGAGGGGATCGCCCGCGACACCCAGATCGCGGCCTACCTGGCCCGCCCCGACCAGCGGTCCTACGACCTGACCGACCTGGCGCTGCGCTACCTGCACCGGGAGCTGCGGGTCGACGTCCCCGACACCGGCCAGCTCACCTTCGAGGGGCTGGGCGGCGACGGCGAGGCCGAGCAGAACCTGATGCTCCAGGCCCGGGCAACCCTCGACCTGGCCGACGCGATCGACGCGGAGCTGTCCCGCGACGGCGAGCAGTCGGCCCGGCTGATGGCCGGGGTGGAGCTGCCGCTGATGCGGGTCCTCGCCGGCATGGAGCGGGTCGGCATCGCCGCCGACACCGACTACCTGCACGAGCTGGAGGCGCACTTCGCCGGCGAGGTGAAGGCCGCCGCGCAGGGCGCGTACGCCGAGATCGGGCGCGAGTTCAACCTCGGCTCGCCCAAGCAGCTCCAGGAGATCCTCTTCGGCGAGCTGAACCTGCCCAAGACCAAGAAGATCAAGACCGGCTACACGACGGACGCCGACGCCCTCCAGTGGCTCTACGCGCAGAACCCGCACCCGGTGCTGGCGCACCTGCTGCGCCACCGCGACGTGGCCAAGCTGAAGTCGACCGTCGACGGCCTGCTCAAGTCGGTCTCCGACGACGACCGCATCCACACCACGTTCAACCAGACCGTGGCGGCCACCGGCCGGCTCTCCTCCACCGAGCCCAACCTGCAGAACATCCCGATCCGCACGGCCGAGGGCCGGCGGATCCGCCGGGCCTTCGTGGTGGGGCAGGGGTACGACTGCCTGCTCACCGCCGACTACAGCCAGATCGAGATGCGGATCATGGCGCACCTGTCGTCGGACGACGCGCTGATCGAGGCGTTCAACTCCGGTCACGACTTCCACGCCGCCACCGCCTCCTCCGTGTTCGGGGTGCCGGTGGCGGAGGTCACCGCCGACCAGCGGCGCAAGATCAAGGCGATGAACTACGGCCTGGCGTACGGGCTGAGCGCGTTCGGCCTGTCCCAGCAGCTCGGGATCACCGCCGAGGAGGCGCGCGGGCTGATGGAGAACTACTTCGCCGGCTTCGGCGGGGTCCGCGACTACCTCAACGAGGTCGTCGCCCGGGCCCGGCACGACGGCTACACCTCCACCGTCCTGGGCCGCCGGCGGTACCTTCCCGACCTGGTCAGCGACAACCGGCAGCGCCGGGAGATGGCCGAGCGGATGGCGCTGAACGCCCCGATCCAGGGCTCGGCCGCCGACATCATCAAGGTCGCCATGCTGCACGTCGACGCGGCGCTGCGCGCCGCCGGCCTGCGGTCGCGGATGCTGCTCCAGGTGCACGACGAGCTGGTCTTCGAGGTGGCCCCGGGCGAGCGGGAGGTCCTGGAGGCGCTGGTGCGCAAGGAGATGGGCGGGGCGTACCCGCTGTCGGTGCCGCTGGAGGTCTCCGTCGGCGAGGGCCGCGACTGGAACAGCGCCGACCACTGACGCTGCGCCGGCCGGCGCAGCGACCGGCCGCCGCGCACCGGGGCGGCGGCCCGTTCACTTGAGCGGGTCGTGGCCCCAGTTCATCAGCGACCACCGCCACTTCGTGTCGCGCACGGCCCCGGACGGGCGTTGCGCCATGTGCCGGCGGACGTACCCGACGACCTTGCGCATGTGCTGGTAGTCGGCCTCGGAGAGCTCGGCCCGTCTGCGTCGCAGCAGGTTGATAATCTTCCGGCCGGACTCGTGCCCGACCGATTCGCCGCCGCCCGCCCGGCCGCCCCGGCGCCAGCCGACCTGCTTCGACTCGTCGGTCTCCAGCCACGTCGACAGCTCGCCCGGCCTCATGTTCACGGCCTCGGTGAACTCCCGGTAGGTGTCGCGTCCCCGCTCAGCCCTGCTCACGGCGCAGCACCTCCGGCCGGTGGGCGACGTCCCGCCCCGAGTCGTCGTTGCGGATGCGGTACTGCGGCTCGTCCTGCGACGCGTTCACGGTGTGCCCGCGCACGTGCGTCCGCTCGGTCAGTTCCTCCTGTACCACCCCGTGGGCCCGACCGCTGTGGCTGGCCCAGGAGACGTGGTCACCCCTGCGAAACTTCTTCTCGGCCATGCCGTGCGGGTACCCCCTCGGCGCGGCCGGAAACGACGCCGCCCGTTCGGGGCGGCGCCCGGCCCGGGGGTACGGCTGCGCCACCGCGCGCCCCGCTGCGCCACCGCGCGCCGCGCTGCGGCGCGGCCGGCGGCCGGCTCAGTCCGCCGGCTTCTCGGCCACGAAGATGGCGGTGCCGGGGAAGAGCCGGCCGCGCAGCGGGCTCCACTGTCCCCAGATCCCCTCGTGTCCCTCCGGCCACTCCGGCTCCACCAGGTCGACCAGCCGGAACCCGGCACCGACCAGCTCGCGGATCCGGTCGCCGAGGGTGCGGTGCTGCTCGACGTACGTCGCCGCCCCGGACGCGTCCTGCTCCACGTACGGGGAGCGGTCGAAGTACGAGTGCACGGCCGTCAGGCCGCCCTGGCCCGGGTCGTCGAGGAAGACCCAGCGCATCGGGTGGGTCACCGAGAACACCCAACCGCCGCCGGGCCGCAGCACCCGGTACACCTCGCGCATCACCGCCGCCGAGTCGGCCACGAACGGGATCGCCCCGAACGCCGTGCACGCGGTGTCGAACGCCGCGTCCGCGAAGGGCAGTGCGAGCGCGTCGGCCTGCACCAGCGGTACCCGGACACCCGAGCGGTCGGCGGCGGCCGTCGCGTGCCGCAGCATGCCGGCGGAGAGGTCCAGCGCGACCGGCCTCGCCCCCGCCGTGGCCAGCCAGCGGGCGGCCGCCGCCGCCCCGGCGCCCACCTCCAGCACCCGCCGTCCGGCGACGTCGCCGAGCAGCCGGACATCGGCCTCCCGCAGCCCCTCGGGGCACCAGACGAACTCCACGTCGCCGAGGAACGCGCCGTGCTCGGCCTGGTAGTCGTCGGCGTCGGCGTCCCACCAGCCGCGGTTGGCCCGGCGGCTCTCCGCGTCGGTGACCGGGCGCCGCAGCACGCCGGGCGGGTCGGCGTGGTCGGCGTAGGTGGCGCTACCCGCCCGGTCGTCGGTCATCGCGGCAGTCTAGTGGCCACCCCGGCCGCTCCCCGGTTCCGCGCCGTGGCCGGCCCGGCGCCCGGAGCGGCAGCCGCCTCCCGGACGACCGGCCCGGCCCCAGGCGGTGCCAGGTCGCGGTCGGGTTCGCGTGCCAGGTCGCGGCCCGTCGCGGTGGTCCGCGGGTGGCGCGGAGCCGGCCGGCCGCGCAAAGCGCCGCTTGTCGGGACGTAAGTGACGGTGCACCGCGAAAGCGGGCTGGATCACTTACCCCGGGGCTTGCACGCTGTGGTAATGCACACGGTAGGCTAGACGATGCGCTCGCGGGTCGCGTGCCTCGGCAGGGAGAAGGCGTGCGGTCGACGGAGTCACAGACGGAGTCACATCAGGATCTCATTCAGCGATCATGCGGTGTGCCCGGCGACGGATCCGCTGGCGCGAACAGGTCACCGCGACACCAGCCTGCTGTGACAACCCATCCGACCGGAGCAACCGCCCACATGACGAGCAGCATCGAGGCCCCCTCGAGCGCCACCCGGGTCACCCACGACGATCTCGGTTCCGAGGAGGCTTTCCTCGCCGCGATCGACGAGACCATCAAGTACTTCAACGACGGCGACATTGTCGAAGGCACCGTCGTCAAGGTCGATCGGGACGAGGTCCTGCTCGACATCGGCTACAAGACCGAGGGTGTCATCCCCTCTCGTGAGTTGTCGATCAAGCACGACGTGGACCCGGCCGAGGTCGTTTCGGTCGGTGACCACATCGAGGCCCTGGTCCTCCAGAAGGAGGACAAGGAGGGTCGTCTGATCCTCTCCAAGAAGCGGGCGCAGTACGAGCGGGCCTGGGGCACGATCGAGAAGATCAAGGACGAGGACGGCGTCGTCCGCGGCTCGGTCATCGAGGTCGTCAAGGGTGGTCTCATCCTCGACATCGGGCTCCGCGGCTTCCTGCCCGCGTCCCTGGTCGAGATGCGGCGGGTGCGCGACCTGCAGCCGTACGTCGGCCGCGAGCTCGAAGCCAAGATCATCGAGCTGGACAAGAACCGCAACAACGTGGTCCTGTCCCGCCGGGCCTGGCTGGAGCAGACGCAGTCCGAGGTGCGCACCGAGTTCCTCAACAAGCTGCAGAAGGGCCAGGTCCGCAAGGGCGTCGTGTCCTCGATCGTCAACTTCGGCGCGTTCGTCGACCTGGGTGGCGTGGACGGCCTGGTGCACGTCTCGGAGCTGTCCTGGAAGCACATCGACCACCCGTCCGAGGTCGTCGAGGTCGGCCAGGAGGTCGAGGTCGAGGTCCTGGACGTCGACCTGGACCGCGAGCGGGTCTCGCTGTCGCTGAAGGCGACCCAGGAGGACCCGTGGCGGCAGTTCGCCCGCACCCACGCGATCCAGCAGATCGTGCCGGGTAAGGTCACCAAGCTGGTGCCGTTCGGCGCCTTCGTCCGGGTGGACGACGGCATCGAGGGCCTGGTCCACATCTCCGAGCTGGCCGAGCGCCACGTGGAGATCCCGGAGCAGGTCGTCCAGGTCGGCTCCGAGGTCATGGTCAAGGTCATCGACATCGACCTGGAGCGCCGCCGGATCTCGCTGTCGCTCAAGCAGGCCAACGAGGGCTTCGTCGAGGGCGAGGAGCACTTCGACCCGACCCTCTACGGCATGGCCGCGACCTACGACACCGAGGGCAACTACATCTACCCGGAGGGCTTCGACCCGGAGACGGGCGAGTGGCTCGAGGGGTACGACAAGCAGCGCGAGACCTGGGAGAACCAGTACGCCGAGGCCCGTCAGCGCTGGGAGGCCCACACCAAGCAGGTGCAGACGTCCCGCGCCGCCGACGCCGAGGCTGCTGCCAACCCGGCTCCGGCCGTGTCCGGCGGCGGCACCACCACCTCGACCAGCTCGGCCCCGAGCCGGCAGGCCGAGGAGCCGGCCGGCACCCTGGCCACCGACGAGGCGCTCGCCGCTCTGCGGGAGAAGCTCGCCGGCGGCAAGTGACCCGCTGACGACGACGGGCCCCGTCCCCGCCGATCCGGTTCCACCGGGTCGATCGGGGGCGGGGCCCTCGCCGTGCACCGGCGGTGAACCGTGCACCGGCCCGTGCGGCGTGCCCGGTCCATGTCCCTTGTCCGTGCCTGCCCGTGCCCGTGCCTGCCCGCGTCGCTCGGTCCGGCCGACCGGGGCCGGCCCCGGTCCAGGATCCGGTGGCATCCGGTCCGCGGCGAGGCCACCGGATCCCTGGGTCGAGCAGAATCACGGGCCATCGCCGGTGTCGGTACCCGGCGTCGGCACCGGTCGCCGAGCCGGGTTTGGCTCGGCGCGCGGGATCCGGTTGACTGGTCCGGTGTTGATGGTGGGACTGACCGGCGGAATCGCGTCCGGCAAGAGCGCTGTCTCGGCGCGGCTGGCCGCGCTCGGCGCAGTGGTGATCGACTCGGACCGGCTCTCCCGGGAGGTGGTCGCCCCGGGCAGCGGGGGACTGGCGGAGATCGTCGCCGCCTTCTCCGACCGGGTGCTCGGCCCCGACGGCGCACTGGACCGGGCCGCCCTCGGTGCGGTGGTGTTCGCCGACGAGGCGGCCCGCCGCCGGCTGGAGGCGATCACCCATCCCCGGATCCGGGCGCGGAGCGCCGCGCTCGTCGCGGCGGCGGCCCCGGACGCGGTCGTCGTCAACGACGTGCCGCTGCTGGTCGAGGTCGGGCTGGCGCCGACGTACCACCTCGTGGTCGTGGTGCAGACGGAGGTCTCGATCCGGCTGGCCCGGCTGGCGCGCGGCCGGGGCATGGACCGGGCGGAGGCCGAGCGGCGGATCGCCGCGCAGGCCGACGACGCCCGCCGCCGGGCGGCGGCCGACGTGGTGCTGTCCAACGACGGCACCCTCGACGAGCTGCACGCCGCGGTGGACCGGTTGTGGCGGGACCGGCTGCTGCCGTACGAGGCGAACGTGCGCGACGGGCGCGCGGTCCGGCCCGAGCGGGTGCGGCTGACCGACCCCGACCCCACCTGGCCCCAGCAGTACGCCCGGCTGGCCGCCCGGATCCGGCACGCGATCGCCCCCGCCGACCTGCGGATCGACCACATCGGGTCGACCGCCGTGTCCGGCCTGGCGGCCAAGGACGTCATCGACATCCAGCTCACGGTGTCGAACCTGGCCGAGGCGGACGGTTCGCTGGCGGACCGCCTCGCAACCGCGGGGTTCCCCCGGGTGCCCGGCCAGTGGTGGGACAGTCCCCGGCCGGCGGGCAGCGACCGGTGGGAGAAGCGTCTGCACGGCAGCGCCGACCCGGGCCGGCCGGTGAACCTGCACCTGCGGCCGGAGGGTTCGCCCGGCTGGCGCTACGCCCTGCTGATGCGGGACCACCTGCGCGCGGACCCGGACCAGCGGGCGGCGTACCTGGCGGTCAAGCGGGAGTTGGCGGCCAGCGCGCCGGACACCGTCACGTACACCACCGCCAAGGACCCGTGGTTCGACGAGGAGCACCACCGCGCCGAGGAGTGGGCCGCGCAGACCGGCTGGCGGCCCTGACCCGTCGTTCCGGGCCGCCCGATGGGGTCCGCCTGGGCGATGGGGGAGCAGTGCGGCGACGGACCGTCAGCGCCGCGGCTCGCGGGCGGACGGGACGGGCGACGGCAGCGCCGGCACCCGCCCCGGCACGAGGTCGAGCTGGGCGTACGTGCCGAGCCGGGTGCGCAGCTCCAGCCGGCGCAGCAGGCCGGCCCGGTCGATCCAGTAGCGCAGCCGGCCGGCCCGGGCGTCCACCTCGATGACGTCGACGGTCCGGTCGGCGAGGCGGTCCCCGCGGATCCGGGTGGCTGGCCGGGGCGTACCGGCCGTCGAGCCGGCCCGCAGCGCGACGGCCAGCAGCGCGTCGACGTCGTCGCCCCCGGTCCCGTCGCGTTGCCAGGTGTACCCGGTGCGTGGGGGCGGTAGCGGCGGTGCGACGAGGCTGTCCTCGGCGTACGGCGCCGACCAGACCCCGGTGGCGTCGTAGCGGCGCAGGGTCTGCCCGACGGGCGCGTCGCGTGCGCCGACCGACAGGTACGCCGCCCGCTCGGTCCAGCTGATCCAGCCGGTGCCGTGCAGGGTGACGCCTGGGGCGACGGGCGCGGTGAGGGTCGCCGTGGCGCCACCCTCGGCGCGTGTCCGGGCCGCCGTTCGCGCGAACCGGTCCTCCTCGGGGCCGGTGAGCGCTCGGGGCAGCCCCGCCCGGCCGCCCAGCGCCGCCACCGGCCACAGCATCGGCCGGTTGGCCCGTTGCAGTTCCAGCGTCACCGGCACGCCGCCGGGCAGCCGTCCCTCCAACCGGTGCAGCCGGGCGTCCCGGTCGATCCACCAGCGCGCGGCCCCGTCGAGGAGCGCGGTGCCGGCGGGCCGCGCGGCTGCGGCCGGCAGGCTCACCGCCGGGCCGGGCCAGCCCGCCGTGCCGGGCGGGTGGGAGACGGTGCGTGGGGCCGACGTGGCGGTCGCCCCCCGGGGGGAGCGGCGTTCCGTCCCACCGGTCGCACCGCTTGCCCGGGTCGCCCCGGGCGCAGCGGTTGCCTGGGGCGCTCGGGGCGCGCCGGTTGTCCGGGCGGTGCCGGTTGTCCGGATCGTTCGGGGCGCGCCGGTTGTCCGGGGCGCGCCGGGGGAGGCGGTGCGGGCGGCTGGGCCGGTGGGCGTGGCCGACGTGGCAGGTCGACCGCCTCCCGGGGCGTCCTGGCGTCCTCGCCGGCCGGCGTCGTCGGGCAGCGGGGCCTGGAGCACGTCCACCGGCTGCCCGCCCGCCTCGGCCCGGGCCAGCCACCGGGCGGTACCGGCAGGGAACGCCCCGGCGGGCTCGGTTCGCGACGCGGCGAGCGCGAAGATCAGGTCGAGGGCGGGGCGCAGGGGCTGGTCGACGGGCCGGTCGGCGATCCGCCATCCGTCGACCGGGGGCACCAGCGGCGGGGGTGCCGGGGCCGGCACCGCCGTGGGGTCGGGCCGGGCCATCAGCAGCCCGGGGGTGGCCTGGAGCAGGCCCCGGCCCGGCCCGGCACCCGGGCCGCCGACGTCCAGGTAGGCCAGCGGCCGGGACCAGTCCACCCAGCCCACCACGTCGGTGCGGGCGGCGGCGGTGCCGATCGTGATCCGCAGGCCGGAGCGGACGTCCCGGTGGTTGGTGACCCGCACGGCGGCGAGCCGCTCCGCCTCGGCGGGGGTCAGTGGCCGGGCCGGCTCCGCGGCCGTCGGCGCCCAGGTCAGCAGACCGGCGGCCAGGCCCACGGCGGAGGCGACGGCGATCACCCCGAGGACGACCACGGTGGTACGCCGACGCCCGTCGTCGCGCCGGCCGGGTCCGGCGCCGGCGCCCGGTCCGGTCGGGTTCCGGTCGGGTCCGGCACCGGTTGCCGGAGGACGACGGTCCAGGCCGGGTACGGCGGTGGCGCCCGGCCTGCGCGGCATCCGGTCGGGTCCGGCGCCGGCACCCGGTGGGCGACGGTCCCGGTCGGGTCGGGGCGTCGGCGCGGGGGAGTTGTCCACGGCAGGATGAACGTCCGGCGCGCGTGACAGGTGACGCCCGAATCGCCCCCTGTCGGGGGCGCTCGCGGCGGCCGGTCTGCGCATCGCGCGACCACCTCGGGTGCGCACGCCGGTGATGTCCGGGTGCTGCGACCCCCTGTGCCGGGGGCGTGTCGGCCGTTGTGGCCAGGCCGCCGGCCCGGACGGCCGCCGCGAGCGGCCTACGGCCCATACCCTAGCGTGGTGAGATGTGCCACACAATGCGAATATTGAAGCCGATCACTGACTCACGGTAGTCGCCGCAGCGTGTCGGACCCCCGGCGTACCGTTGGGGTCATGGCGCTCGACATTCCCCGACTCGACGGCCGCTTCCAGGTGGTCAGCGAGTTCCAGCCGGCCGGCGACCAGCCGGCAGCCATCGACGACCTGGAGCGCCGGGTGCGGCGTGGCGACCGCAACACCGTCCTGCTCGGCGCGACCGGCACGGGAAAGAGCGCCACCACGGCCTGGCTCATCGAGCGGTTGCAGCGCCCGACCCTGGTGCTCGCCCCCAACAAGACGCTCTGCGCCCAGTTGGCGAAGGAGTTCGGCGAGCTGCTGCCGCACAACGCGGTGGAGTACTTCGTCTCCTACTACGACTACTACCAGCCTGAGGCGTACATTCCGCAGACCGACACCTACATCGAGAAGGACTCCTCGATCAACGAGGAGGTCGAGCGGCTGCGGCACTCGGCGACCATGTCGCTGCTCACCCGCCGCGACGTGGTCGTGGTGGCCACGGTCTCGGCGATCTACGGCCTGGGCACCCCGGAGGAGTACCTCGACCGGGCCGTCCGGGTCGCCGTCGGGCAGGAGCTCGACCGCGACCAACTGCTGCGTCGCCTCGTCGACATCCAGTACACCCGCAACGACATGTCCTTCCAGCGGGGCACGTTCCGGGTGCGCGGCGACACGCTGGAGATCATCCCGGCGTACGAGGAGTTGGCCGTCCGGGTCGAGCTGTTCGGCGACGAGGTGGAGAAGCTCTACTACCTCAACCCGCTCACCGGTGACGTGGTGCGTGAGGTCGACAGCTTGATGATCTTCCCGGCCACGCACTACGCCGCCGGCCCGGAGCGGATGGAGCGGGCCACCCGCGACATCGAGACCGAGCTGGCCGAGCGGCTCGCCGAGCTGGAGCGGCAGGGCAGGCTGCTGGAGGCGCAGCGGCTGCGGATGCGCACCACCTACGACCTGGAGATGATGCGTCAGGTCGGCTTCTGCTCCGGCATCGAGAACTACTCCATGCACATCGACGGGCGGCTGCCCGGCAGCCCGCCGCACTGCCTGCTCGACTACTTCCCGGACGACTTCCTCACGGTCATCGACGAGTCGCACGTGACGATCCCCCAGATCGGCGGCATGTACGAGGGCGACGCCTCCCGCAAGCGGATGCTCATCGACCACGGCTTCCGGCTGCCCAGCGCCGCCGACAACCGGCCGCTACGCTTCGACGAGTTCCTGGAGCGGGTCGGCCAGCTGGTCTTCCTCTCCGCCACCCCCGGGCCGTGGGAGCTGGAGCGCGCCCAGGGCGAGTTCGTCGAGCAGGTGATCCGCCCGACCGGCCTGATCGACCCCGAGGTGGTGGTGAAGCCCACCAGGGGCCAGATCGACGACCTCATGCACGAGATCAAGCTGCGCACCGAGCGCGACGAGCGGGTGCTGGTCACCACGCTGACCAAGAAGATGGCCGAGGACCTTTCCGACTACCTGTTGGAGAACGGCATCCGGGTGCGCTACCTGCACTCCGAGGTGGACACCCTGCGCCGGGTGGAGCTGCTGCGCGAGCTGCGCAAGGGCGACTACGACGTGCTGGTCGGCATCAACCTGCTCCGAGAGGGCCTCGACCTGCCCGAGGTGTCCCTCGTGGCGATCCTCGACGCCGACAAGGAGGGCTTCCTGCGCAGCGGCCGGTCGTTGATCCAGACCATCGGCCGGGCCGCCCGGAACGTCTCCGGCCAGGTGCACATGTACGCAGACAAGATCACTCCGTCGATGGCGGAGGCGATCGAGGAGACCAACCGGCGCCGGGACAAGCAGATCGCCCACAACGAGGCACACGGCATCAGCCCCGAGCCGCTGCGCAAGAAGATCCACGACATCCTCGACGACATCTACCGGGAGGCGGAGGACACCGAGACCTCCCGGGTCGGCGGGGCGGCGCGGCAGCTCTCCCGGGGCAAGGCGCCGGTCAAGGAGACCCGCAGCCGCAGCCGGATCGGCGCGGCGGGCCCGTCCCGCGAGGGGATGGCCCGGGCCGACCTGGCCCAGCTCATCCAGGAACTCAACGACCAGATGCTGGCCGCCGCCCGGGAGTTGCAGTTCGAGCTGGCCGCCCGCATCCGCGACGAGGTCGCCGACCTCAAGAAGGAGCTACGGGGGATGGACGCGGCTGGCGTGAAGTGACCGGAGCCCCCTGCGCCCGCGCGCCGTTCGACACCGACCACGCCCGGGACTGCGCCGCCCGGCCCGGCGGGCAACGTCTCGTCGTTCGGCACCTACCGCCCCTGACATCGGCGGATGCGGGCGGCGGCCACGGGCGAGACACCCGTGCCCGTTGCGGACGGCGAGCAAGGTATTGCAGAGTGTGATCGATCTGCGTACTCTCCGTCCTGGGAGGCGGGGATGCCGTTGCCAACGAGTCCGGTGATTCGACGTGCGCGACTCGGTGCCGAGTTGCGCCAGCTACGCAGGCGGGAGGAACTCACCCTTGAGCAGGTGTGCGAGCGGCTGGGCTGGGCGTCGACCTCCAAACTGTCCCGCATCGAGCTGGGCCAGAGCCGACCGGATCTCGCCGACGTGCTCGACCTGCTGGACGTCTACCGGGTCGCCGCCGAGGAACGCGACGCACTGATCGTCATCGCCCGGGACGCGGCCACCGGTCGCGGCTGGTGGAAGACGCTCGGCGGGATGGGCGAGCGCCAGCGCGCGTACGCCGAGCTGGAGGCCGGGGCGGCGACCGTGGTGGAGTACCAGCCAGCCGTCGTGCCGGGCCTGTTGCAGACCCCGGCGTACGCCCAACTGTGTCTCGGGGGCGCCCGGCGGCTGCACCCCGACGTCGACGTGGAGGCCGACGTGCGGGCCCGACTGGTCCGGCAGGAGGTGCTGCACCGCGCCGAGCCGCCGCGCTACACGGCCCTGTTGGAACTCACCGCCTGCGACCCGGTCGGGGTGCCGGCCGGAGTCTGGCGCGAGCAGCTCCGCCACCTGGTCGTCCTGTCCCGCAAGCCGAACGTGACGATCAGGGTGATGCCGCCCGGCGTCACGACCGGCGGCGCCCACCCGCTGACCCCGTTCTCCCGGTACTCCTTCCCCGACCCGGCAGACCCCCGCACGGTGATGATCGAGGCGTTGACCACCGACGTCCGGCTGGTCACCGCCGCCGACCTCGCCTGGTACGACGCGGTGGTCGACCGGCTGCTCGACGCCGCCCTCTCGGCGGCCGAGACGACGGCGCTGCTGACCCGGCTGGCCGACGACCCGGCGCTGCCGTCGTCGACCGGTCCGGGCGGCCACCCGCTGGCCTCCGGGGTGCGGCCGGAGGCGGTGCCGGTGCTGCCCCGGCCCCGTCCGCCGCAGGACTGAACCCGCCCCGACCCCGGCCGCCACAGGGCTGGGCCCGGCGCGGGCGCCCACCGGTGGTGGGCGCGCGGCTCACTGGTGCCGGTTGAAACCGCTCGCGGAGTCGATCACCTGGTCGACCAGCGACTATCGCCGCGCGCCCACCGGGCCCGGCGGCCCCGAGCCCGCCGGGACCGGTGGCCGACGCGTCAGGCGCACAATAGGCGAGGGGTACGACATCGACGATCGACCGGTGTGGGCGGGCGCTGCGACCGACCGCTGCGGGCGGGCGTACCCGGTGCTGCCGGTGCCGCTCAGGCCGGGACGTCGACGAAGTGCTCGACCAGCGGCGGACCGGCGAAGTGCGGGCCGATCAGCTCCCGCCACCGGGTGAACCGCTCGGTGCCCCGGAAGTTCGCCTCGTGCGCCTCGACGGAGTCCCACTCGACCAGCAGCACGAACCGCGACGGCGACTCGACGCCGCGGGTCATCCGCACCGAGCGGCAGCCCGGCGTCGTGGCGAGGATCTCGTGACCCCGCGCGTATGCGGCGGCGAACGCGTCCTCATGTCCGGGCGTCACGTCGATGAGCGCGACCTCAAGCACCATGCCCCCGAGCCTGCCACGTCCCCGGCCGGCCCGGACGACGCGGGCTGACCGTCCCGCCAACCGGACGCACCCCCGCCCGCCCCGCCCGCCAAGACGTGCAAATTCACGGAACGAGTGGCCTCGGACCGCCGCATGGCCACTCGTTCCGTGAATTTGCAGGAGGATCTTGGTCGCCGGAGGCGGGGCGGCAGCGGGTCGGGCGTGGGTGGGGTGGTCTCCTAGGAAGGTCTGTCGGTAGAGACTTCCGTCACGACGGGCGTGGTGGGATCGTCGATGTGCGGACCCGAAGGTGCGGTCGGAGGCCTCGATGGTGAAGAATGGCGACGAAGGAGGGGAGTATTCCCCCGCGACGGATTCGTCAGCACGGTCGACCACCGGCCCCGGTGGCGCGACCCGGCTCCGTCGGTCACCGGTCCACTCGTGGGCCGGTGGCGGAAGAGACCTCCGACAGTCACCAGTGTCCGCGTTGCCGCACCCCGCCCGCCCGCACGGGGCGTACGGTGTGCCCGACGCCGCGTGTCTGCCGGAGGATTGGATTGAACGTGTCCGGATTGGTGTGGGCGGGGACCCTCGTCGCACTGACAGCGGTCCTGGTCGTCGACCTGTTGATCATCGGTCGTCGGCCACACGAGCCGAGCATCCGCGAGTCGAGCCTCTGGGTCGGCTTCTACGTCGGGCTGGCCCTGATCTTCGGCGTGGGGCTCTGGCTCACCGCCGGCCCCGGCGTGGCCGGTGAGTTCTACACCGGTTGGCTCACCGAGTACAGCCTCTCGGTGGACAACCTCTTCGTCTTCGTGATCATCATGGCCCGCTTCGGGGTGCCCCGGCAGTACCAGCAGAAGGTGCTGCTCGTCGGCATCGTGCTGGCACTGGTCATGCGCGGCGGGTTCATCGCCGCCGGCGCGGCGCTGATCTCGCAGTTCTCCTGGGTCTTCTACCTGTTCGGCGCGTTCCTCATCTACACGGCGATCAACTTCTTCCGCCAGGGTGAGCCGAGCGAGGACGACTTCTCCGAGAACCTGCTGATCCGGTGGAGCCGGCGGGCGCTGCCGATCTCCCGGGACTACGACGGCGCGAAGATGACCACGCACGAGGGCGCTCGCCGACTGTTCACCCCGATGCTGGTCGTCATGATCGCGATCGGCACCACCGACCTGATCTTCGCGCTGGACTCGATCCCGGCGATCTTCGGTATCACCCAGGAGCCGTACCTGGTCTTCACCGCGAACGTGTTCGCGCTGATGGGGCTGCGCCAGCTCTACTTCCTGCTGGGCGGGCTGCTGGACCGGCTGGTCTACCTGACTGTCGGGTTGTCCGTGGTGCTCGGATTCATCGGCGTGAAGCTGGTGCTGGAGGCCCTGGCGGACAACAACCTGCCGTTCGTCAACGGTGGGGAGCCGGTGGGCTGGGCCCCGCACATCCCGATCTGGCTCTCCCTGGTGGTAATCCTCGGCACCCTGCTGGTGGCGACCGTGGCCAGCCTGATCAAGTCGGCCCGGGACCGGCGGCGCGAGCTGGCCGGCGCCCGAGGCTGACGGCCCAACCCCGACGAGGCTCAACCGCTCGAACGGCAACCGAAGCGCGCTCCCGGTACCGGGAGCGCGCTTCGCGGCTGAACCGGGCCGGTCGGGTGAGGCTCCGGTGGAGTCGTGGCGCCGGGCCGGGCGATTGCGGGTCAGGCCAGGTGCACGCCGACGGGTCAGACCCGGTGCACGCCGACCAGGGTGGCGGTCCGGTCGGCCGGCATCACCTCCTCCAGCACCCGTCGGTGCTGGTAGCAGGCGTGCAGCAGGCGCCGGTCCGCGTCGGCGTCCGGCTCGGCGCTGACGAAGCCGATGTGGTGGATCCGCCGGCCGGGCCGGGCGAAGAAGTACAGGTCGCCGGGCCGCTCGGCACCCAGCGGCAGCGGGGTGGTCGCCAGGGCCTGGTCGGCGGCGTCGCGGGGCAGCAGCACGCCGAACCGCCGCCAGGCCAGGTGCACCAGGCCGGAGCAGTCGATCCCGTACGCCGACACCCCGCCCCAGACGTAGATCACGTCGCGCAGCCGGGTGGCGACGGCCAGCACGTCCCGGGCGGGCGGGGGCTCGGTGGGCAGGGGCACGAGGTGGTTGTCGGGCAGCCAGAGCGGCCGGTCGTGCCCGGGGGCGTGCACGGGGCGCCAGCCGTCGGCCGGCGGGCCCGCCGGGGCCAGCCGGGTGCCGAGGACGACGCCGGCGACGACCGGCTCGCCGGCCGGGGCGGCCCGCAGGGCGGTGACGGTCGCGTCGACGACCCAGGGGGCGGCCTCCCCCCGCGGGTCGTCGGCCGCCAGGGGAGCGAGCTGGGCGGTCGGCAGCCAGCCCGGGTAGCCGCGCGGGTCCAAGGTCGCGGCGGCCTGCTCGACGGCCACCACGTGCGCCCAGCCGTCCGGGCGCAGCGTGGTGACCAGCACCCGTTCCCCGAACAGCAGTTGGCTCAGGACGCAGTCACCCACCTGCTGGTCGGGGTCCATGCCGGAGATCCAGGCGGCGACGTCGGCGTGCGGGTCGAGGGCGGGGCGGTCGACGGGGCGTACCGCCTCGGGGCAGGACCACAGGGTCGCGACCGCGACCCGGACGACGGCCTCGCGGCCCGGTTGCAGTTCCACGTCCACCCCCAGCTCGCGGCGACCCCTGCCGTGACCCTATGAAAAAAAGCGCCAAGCATCAACCATGTGGCTGCATGTTTGCTACAGACACGGAGGTGATGCCGAGACCGGGTGCGTCCGGCAGCAGCACCGTCGCCCCGTCGTACCGGATGCCGCCGCGCACCGGCGACCGGGCCAGCCACCAGGCGGCGTCGAGGTCGGAGACGGCGGTGGTCCGGTACGCGGCCACCAGGCTGGCCGCGGCCCCCAGCCCGACCTGGCTCTCCATCATCGAGCCGACCACGGTGCCGACGCCGTGCGCGGTGGCCAGGTCGAGCAGCGTGCGCGCCGCGTGCAGGCCCCCGCACTTGGCCAGCTTGACGTTGACCATGTCGGCGGCCCGGCGCCGGATCACCTCGACCAGGTCGCGGACCCCGAACACCGACTCGTCGGCCAGGATCGGCACGCCGACCCGGTCGCTGACCCAGGCCAGCCCGTCGAGGTCCCCGCGGGCCACCGGCTGCTCCACCAGCTCCACGTCCAGCCCCGCGTCCTCGATGCCGCGGATCACCCGGACGGCCTCGCGGGGCGTCCAGCCCTGGTTGGCGTCCAGCCGGATCCGCACCTGCGGGCCGACGGCGGCGCGGACCGCGCGGACCCGTTCCAGGTCGCCCGCCGCGTCGGTGCCCACCTTCAGCTTCAGCACGGTGAACCCCTCGGCCCGCCGCTGCCGCGCGGCCGTGGCCAGGTCGGTGGCGTCGCCCGCGGCCAGGGTGACGTCCGTCGGCACCCGCAGGGCCGTGCCGCCGAGCAACCGCACCAGGGGTACGCCGAGCCGGCGCGCGGCCAGGTCGTGCAGCGCGCTGTCCACCGCCGCCTTGGCGGCCTCGTTGCCGACCACCAGGCGCTGCACCTCGGTGCAGCGGGCCACCAGGTCGTCGGCGTCCCGCCCGAGCAGGCCGGGCGCGAGCATCTCCCGGACGCACGCCTCGGCGCCGGCCAGCGACGCCCCGGTCACCTGCCACACCTGCGGCGCCTCGCCGAACCCGGACCGCCCGTCGTCGTCGACCAGCTCCACGATCAGGGTGTCCACGGTGGTGGTACGGCGCAGCGCCGTCACGAACGGGGTGTGCAGGGGTGCGGAAAGCCGGTGGGTGTGTACCGCGGCGATCGTCATGTGCGGCACCCTATACGGCATTGCACGACGACTGGGGAGGCCGGATGACGGGGCAGGACTGGGAGCTGGTGGGCGCGCCGAACGCGCGGGACCTCGGCGGCATGCTGGGCGCGGGCGGGCGGCGGGTGCGAACGGGCCGGTTGATCCGCACCCCGGCGCTGGGCCGGTTGACCGACGAGGACCTGTCGACGCTGGCGCGGATCGCCCCGGCCTGCGTGGTGGACCTGCGCGGCGACTCGGAGATCGTGGCGGCCCCGCCGAACCGGTTGGTCGGTGAGCCCCGGGTGGTGCGCCTGCCGGTGTACGACGCGGCCCACCCGGTGTTCACGGCGGTGTCGGAGGTGCTGCTCGGGCACGACCTGGGCGCGGAGGCGAAGCTGGCCATGCAGGGCAGCCCGGCGGCGATGGCGGGGATCTACCGGTGGTTCGTCACCGGGGAGGCGGCCCGGGCGGGCTTCGGCGCGGCGGCCCGGCTGGCCGCCGACGTGGGGAGCCTGCCGCTGCTGTTCCACTGTTCGGCCGGCAAGGACCGCACGGGCTGGCTGTCGGTGGTCCTGCTCACGGCGGTCGGGGTGGACGAGGCGGCGATTCGGGCCGACTACCTGCGGACCAACTCGCAGACGGAGAGCCTCCGGGAGGTTGTCCTCCAGGCCATGCGGGCCCGGCAGCCGGAGCTGGCGGAGGCGGCGATCCGGCCGCTGATGGAGGTGCGCGGCGCGTACCTGGACGCCGCGTACGACGAGGTCCGGCGGGTGCACGGCTCGTTCGACCGGTACCTGCGCGACGGGCTGGGGCTGACCGACGCGCACCTGGCGGCGCTGCGGGACAACCTGTTGGACTGAGGCCGGCACCGGCGGCGTGCGCCGGGTCGACCCCGGGTGGGCCCGCCAGCGGGCTCACCCGGGGGGCGGCGGGGCTAGCCGGCGGGGCGCAGGTCGTGGCGGGCGGCCCAGGCCCGGGCGGAGATGTCGGCGAGCAGCCGGCAGGCGTCGTCGGTGGGCTCGTCGCCGGTGGCGCCGCCGTCGGCGAGGTCGGTGGTGGTGCAGACCACCAGCACGTACGGCGGGGCGTCGGGCGGGTAGACCACCCCGGCGCCGTGCCGGACGCCGCGTACCCAGCCGTTCTTGTGGGCGATGCGGACCCCTTCGGGTAGCCCGGCGGCGAGGTCCTCGCGGAGCTCCTGGGCGAACAGGACGTCGAGCATGGCGGCGCAGCCGGCGGGGGAGGCGAGCGGGCCGGGCCGGGTCGCCCCGGCGGCCAGCCCGCCGAGCAGGGCCGCCAGGTCGGCGGCGGTGACCAGGTTGGTGATCCCGGCCTCCCGGGCGGCGAAGTCCTCGATGCCGCGCCCGGTGACGCTGTGCCGGGCGCCGGCGAGGGCCCAGGCGTCGGCCACGGCGGGCAGCCCGACGTGGGCGAGGCAGAGGTTGGTGGCCAGGTTGCTGGAGCGCACGATCATCCGCTCGGCGAGCCAGCGCAGGGGTGCGCCGTGGCCTTCCCGCTGCCAGACGGCCTCGTCGTTGTCGTAGTGCCGGGCGCAGGAGAACCGGGGCGTGCCGGGCTGGGCGGAGTCGAACTCGTTGCGTACGTCGACGTGGGTGGCCAGGTCGAGGGTGCCGGCCTCGGCCGCCCGGTGCAGGGCCAGCAGCACGGCGACCTTCATGGTGCTGGCCGCGTAGTGGGTGGCGTCGGGGTGGCGGGTCCAGGTGGGGGCGGCGTCGAGCCGGCCCAGGTACGCCGAGATGGTGCCCGGCAGCGGGTCCAGTTGGGCGTCGAGGTCGTCCCAGATCATGCCGGTGACCGTAGCGGATCCGGACGTCCCCGGCGGGCCGGGTGCGGCGCGGGCCGGGAGGTGGTCCCTCCCGGCCCGCGCGGCGCGTGGTGCTCGGCCGTCAGCCGGCGTGCTTGCGGCGGGCCACCGTGCGGGCGCGCTGCGTCTGGTCGAGGACGACCTTGCGGATGCGCACGGCCGCCGGGGTCACCTCGACGCACTCGTCCTCGCGGCAGAACTCCAGGGCCTGCTCCAGGGACAGCCTGCGCGGCGGGATCAGCTTCTCGGTCTCGTCGGAGGTCGAGGCCCGCATGTTGGTGAGCTTCTTCTCCTTGGTGATGTTGACGTCCATGTCGTCGGAGCGGGAGTTCTCGCCGACGATCATGCCCTCGTACACCTCGGTGGTCGGCTCGACGAAGAGCTGGCCGCGCTCCTGAAGGTTGATCATGGCAAACGAGGTGACCGCGCCGGCCCGGTCGGCGACCAGCGAGCCGTTGTTGCGGGTGCGCAGCTCGCCGAACCACGGCTCGTACGACTCGAAGACGTGGTGCAGGATGCCGGTGCCCCGGGTGTCGGTGAGGAACTCGGTGCGGAAGCCGATCAGCCCGCGCGCGGGCACCAGCCACTCCATCCGGATCCAGCCGGTGCCGTGGTTGACCAGCTGTTCCATCCGACCCTTGCGGGTGGCCAGGAGCTGGGTGATGGCGCCCAGGTACTCGTCGGGGGCGTCGATGGTCAGCCGCTCCACCGGCTCGCAGGTCTTCCCGTCGATCTCCCTGGTGACCACCTGCGGCTTGCCGACGGTCAGCTCGTAGGACTCGCGGCGCATCTGCTCGACCAGGATGGCCAGGGCCAGCTCGCCGCGGCCCTGCACCTCCCAGGCGTCGGGCCGTTCGGTGGGCAGCACCCGCAGGGAGACGTTGCCGACCAGCTCCTTGTCGAGGCGGTCCTTGACCATCCGGGCGGTGACCTTGGCACCCTTCACCCGGCCGACCAGCGGTGAGGTGTTGGTGCCGATGGTCATCGAGATGGCCGGCTCGTCGACGGTGATCAGCGGCAGCGCGACCGGGTTCTCGGCGTCGGCCAGGGTCTCGCCGATCATGATCTCCGGGATGCCGGCGACCGCGATGATGTCGCCCGGTCCGGCCGACTCGGCCGGCTTGCGCTCCAGGCCCTCGGTCATCAGCATCTCGGAGATGCGGACCCGCTGGTTGGTGCCGTCGGTGCGACACCAGGCGACGGTCTGGCCCTTGGCGATGGTGCCCTGTCGGACCCGGCACAGCGCCAGCCGGCCGAGGAACGGCGAGGCGTCGAGGTTGGTCACGTGCGCCTGGAGCGGCGCGTCCTCGTCGTATGCGGGCGGCGGGATGGTGTCGAGCAGGGTGCGGAACAGCGGCTCCAGGCTCTGGCTGTCCTGGGGGACCGAGCCGTCGGCGGGCTGGGTGAGCGAGGCGATGCCGTCGCGGGCGCAGGCGTAGACGATCGGGAAGTCGATCTGCTCCTCGTCGGCGTCCAGGTCGAGGAAGAGCTCGTAGGTGTCGTCCACGACCTCCTTGATCCGGGCGTCGGGGCGGTCCACCTTGTTGATCACCAGGATGATCGGCATCCGGGCGCGCAGCGCCTTGCGCAGCACGAAGCGGGTCTGCGGCAGCGGGCCCTCGCTGGCGTCGACGAGCAGCACCACGCCGTCGACCATGGTGAGGCCCCGCTCCACCTCGCCGCCGAAGTCGGCGTGCCCGGGAGTGTCGATGATGTTGATGGTGACCGGGTCGGAGCCGTCCGCCGGCAGGTACCGCACGCCGGTGTTCTTGGCCAGGATGGTGATGCCCTTTTCCCGTTCCAGGTCCCCCGAGTCCATCACCCGCTCGGTCGTCTCACCGCGGGCGCCGTAGGCTCCGGCCTGCCGCAACATGGCGTCGACCAGGGTGGTCTTGCCGTGGTCGACGTGAGCGATGATGGCGACGTTGCGGAGGTCGGTGCGAAGCTGCATGGGTTCCATCCTCCTGCCTGTGCGGATCAGGGGCGGCGTCGGGGTCACCCCGGCGCTACCCGGATCTGTGCCGGAACCGCTGTCGCCCTGCTTGCCCCGGCTGGCATGCTGGCCGCCGTGATCCGGGGGCTGTCGTGCACGATCTGCTGAACTCGGTGCGGGACCTGCCGCCCCTGCTGGTCTACCTGGTCGCCGCGGCCATCGTAGCCGGCGAGACCGCGGTGATCGTCGGGCTGCTGGTGCCCGGGGAGGCGACCCTGCTGCTGGTCGGCTTCCTTACGTACACCGGTGCCCTTCGGTTGGGGCCGGCGCTGTTGGTGATGATTGTCGCAGCGGTGGCCGGCGACGCGGTGGCGTTCCGCGCGGGTCGCCGGTACGGGCCCCGGCTGCGGGCCTCGGGCCTGGGCGCCCGGGTGGGGCCGGGCCGCTGGCGGCGGGCGGACGAGCTGCTGGAGCGGCTCGGCGGGCGGGGGGTCCTGGCCGCCCGCTGGGTCGCCTTCGCCCGGACCCTGGCGCCCCGGCTGGCCGGGGCCGCCGGCATGTCCTACCGCCGGTTCGCGCCGTGGAACCTCGCCGGGGTGGTGACCTGGGTGGGCGGGTCGGTGCTGCTGGGCAACGTGGCCGGGGAGTCGTACGAGACGGTGTCCCGGCTGCTCGGGCGGGCCACCGGGGCGGTGCTGGTGCTGCTCGGCGGGGTGCTGGCCGTGGTGCTGGTCGGCCGCTGGCTGGGCCGTCACCCCGACCCGGCGCGGGCGCTGCTGGCCCGGGTGGCCGCGCTGCCGCCGGTGCGCTGGCTCGCCGCCCGGTACGGCGTGCTGTTCTTCCTGCTGGCCATGCGGGTCGGCCCGGCCTGGACGTTGTTGATCAACCTCGCGGCGGGGCTCGCGCTGCTCTTCGCCGCCGGGCTCGCCGTCGCCTGGTTGCTCGGGGCGGCGATGCGGTGGAGCGGGCTGGCCGCGGTCGACGACGCGATCGCCGGCTGGTTCACCGAGCGGCGCACCCCCGGCACGGTCGACGTCGCGTTCACCCTCGTCTCGGTGCTGCGTGGCTCGACGCTGATCGCGCTGGTCGCCGTGCTGGCCGCCGTGCTGGCCTGGCGGCAGCGGCCGTGGCGGGCCGACCTGCTCAGCGTGGTGGGCTCGGTCGGGGCGTTCCTGCCGCTGGTGGTCCTCGCCGTGGTCACCGACCTGACCGCGCCGGGACGGGCGGCGTCGGGGGAGCAGGAGAGCGCGCTGTTTCCGACGCAGAACGCCGTCGTTGCGGCGAGCCTGTGCACGCTGGCCTGGCTGCTGTCCCGGGGCGCGCGTTGGCCGGTGGCGGTGGCCGCCTGGACGGTGGCCGCGGCCGGGGTGTCGGCGATCGGCGGTGCCCGGCTCTACCTCGGGTTGAGCAGCGGCACCGTCACCTCGGTGCTGCTCGGTTCGGCCTGGACGGCGCTGTTCATGGTCGCCTGGGCGACCCGGGACCGGGCGGCGGGCGGCGGCGGCGGACCGGGCGCGGCGACGCCCGAGGCGGGGCCGCCACCGGCGGCCGACGACGGGCTCACCCCGCCGACGGCCGACGACGGGGCTCGGCCGGGCCGCCGCGTCGGCCCGGGGTAGGGACGCGGGCAGGGGCCGGGGGACGGGAGCGGGGGCACGGCGGCCCGCCGCGATCCCCCGCGTCGGCGCGGGTGGGGCGGTCAGCCGCGGGTGACGGCCTTCTCGGCCGGCTCGGCTGGCTCGGCCGGCCCGCGGTCCCGGTCCGCCGGGGCGTCCTCGGGCGTCTGGTCGATCCGACCCGGCCACCAGAAGCGGTCGCCGAGCACGAACGCGAGCGCCGGCACGAGCACCGTGCGTACCAGCAGGGTGTCGAGCAGCACCCCGATGCACACAATGATCCCGATCTGGGTCAGCGTGATCAGCGGCAGGACGCCGAGGACGGCGAAGACCGCGGCGAGCAGGACGCCGGCGCTGGTGATCACGCCGCCGGTGACGCGCAGCGCCGACAGCATGCCGTCCCGGGTGCCGGTGCGCCGGGCGTCCTCGCGGGCCCGGGTGACCAGGAAGATGTTGTAGTCCACGCCGAGGGCCACCAGGAACACGAAGGCGAGCAGCAGGACGCCGCTGTCCAGCGCCGGGAGGCCGAGAACGTGGTCGAACAGCAGCCACGCCGCGCCGAGGCTGGCGAAGAACGACGCGATCACGGTGAGCACCAGCAGCAGCGGCGCGACCAGACCGCGCAGCAGCAGCACGAGCACCGCGCCGACGAGCAGCAGGATGATCGGCAGGATCAGCCACAGGTCCTTGGCGTCGGCCTGGTCGGAGTCGTAGGTGGCGGCGACCGTGCCGCCGACCACGGCACCGGTGAACGGGTCGGCGCCCTCGACGGGCGGCGGCGCGGAGCCGGGGACCGCCGCGACGGCGTCCCGCAGCGCCTCGACCGCCCGGTCCGCGGCGGCGGTGCCCGGCTCTGCCGCCAGCACCACGTCGACCTGGGCGACGGTCGCGCCCGCGCTTCCCGGCCGGGCCGAGGCCACGCCGGGGACGCCCGCGGCGGCGTCGGTGACGGCCGCCACGGCGGCGGGGGTGGTGAGCACGGCGACCGGTTGGGTCGTGCCGGCGGGGAACGCCTTCGCGAGGGTCTCCGCGCCGGCCACCGCCTCGGGTTTGACCCGGAACTGCTCGGTCTCCGACAGCCCGGTGCGGATGCCGAGCCCACCGAGGGCGAGCCCGGCGAGCAGCAGCGTCGCGAGGGCCGCGACCGGCACGGGCCGGCGGACGACGGCGGCGCCGAGCCGGCCCCAGAGCCGGCCCTCGCGGACGGGGCCGCCGACCCGGGGCACGAACGGCCAGAACAGCCCCCGGCCGAAGATCACCAGCACGGCGGGGAGGACGAACAGCGCCGACAGCATGGCGAACACCACGCCGGTGGCGCAGGCCACCGCCAGGGCCCGGTTGGTCTCCTGCTCCGACAGCAGCAGGGTGAGCACGCCGAGGACCACGGTGCCGCCGCTGGCCAGGATGGGTTCGGCGGTGCGGCGCAGGGCGGCGCGCATGGCGGCGAAACGGTCCTCCTCGCGGCGCAGCTCCTCCCGGTAGCGGGCGATGAGCAGCAGGGCGTAGTCCGTGGCGGCGCCGAAGACCAGGACGCTGGCGATGCCGGTGACCTGGCCCTCCTGGAGGTTGATGCCGACGGCCGGGACGATGGTGGCCACGGCGCGCAGGGTGAGCTGCTCGGTGGCCGCGACGACGACGAGCGGCACGATCCACAGGAACGGGCTGCGGTAGGTGATCAGCAGGAGCAGGGCGACGACGCCGGCGGTGACGGCGAGCAACGTGATGTCCGCGCCGTCGAAGACCTTCGTCAGGTCCGCGGTGAACGCCGGCGCGCCGGTCACCTCGGCGGTGAGCCCGTCGGGCAGGCCGTCGAGGGCCGCGCGGAGGTCGGCCACCGTCGTCGCGACGGTGGCCTGGCCGTCGGCGGTGGACAGCGGGACGGCGACGAGCGCCACGGTGCCGTCCGGAGAGGTCTGCGGCGGGCTGACCCGCCCGCCGGCGGCGAACCGGCCCAGCTCGCCCGAGGCGCCGGTGACCGCGGCGCGGTCCGGCTCGGTGAGCGGCCCACCGTCGGCGCGGCTGACGACGACGACCGCCGGCTGGACCCCGCTGGCGGGCAGCTCGTCCTGGAGCCGTTCGACCTGGGTCGACTGCCATTGCACGGACAGGCCGGTGGCCGAGACGGGGGCGGGGTTGTCCGGCTTCGGGAACCCGAAGACGGCCGCGCCGAGGACGATCGCCACGGCCACGGTGAGCCAGGCGGCGAGCCGGCCCCGGGCGACGCGGGTGAACACAGACATCGGGCTTCCTCAGGGTTGCCGGGACGAGGTCCCGGTACGGCAGTGCGCCTCGACGGGCCGACGCGCCGGTCACGAATAGCGTGCCTGTCGAGTATCTTGACAGGCGAGATTATCCGTCGCTCATCTATGCTGCAAGCGGAACCGGGACGGCGGGGGGGAAACGACGGCGTGACAGCGCACGGCATGTATCGGCGACGCGAGAGCCGCCGCGACCAGCTCGTCGCCGAGATCGCCAACGACCTGCGCCGGTACTCCGTCGACGCCCAGCACATCGGGCACGCCTTCGCCGGGCTGCACGGGCTCAACCCCACCGACCTGCACGCCCTGATCGCCGTCATGGACGCCGAGCTGCTCGGCACGCCGATCACCCCGGGGCGGCTGGGTGAGCAGCTACAACTCTCCTCCGGCTCGGTCACCGCGCTGGTCGACCGCCTGGAGCGGGCCGGCCACATCCGGCGGGACCGGGACACCGCCGACCGGCGCAAGGTGTTCCTGCGCTACGCCGACCGGGGCGCCGCACTGGCCATGTCGTTCTTCCAGCCGCTGGGCCGGCGGACCGACCAGGCGATGGCCGACTTCAGCGACGACGAGTTGGAGACCGTGCACCGCTTCATGGCGACGATGGTCACCGCGATGCGGGAGCACCGCGACGCCGTGCGCGCCGCCCGCCCCGACACCGCCCGGCGCCCGGCCGGCTGACCGCCCCGACTCCCTCCGGCGCCCGACCGGTACCGGGGTGACGCGACGTCTCCGCCCGGCCGGGCGGATCGTCCCCCATTCGGGAAAACAGGCCATTGACCTGGTAAAACGCCCGGATGTCCGGCTACCTTCGAGCCACCTGCCCGACGCCGTGCACCACCCGGCCGGGCTCACCCGGACCCAGGACCACGGGTCACCGCGGCTCGGCCACCCCGCTACCGGAAGGGGGCACCATGACCCGGGCCCCGACGAACCTGCTGGCCGTCCGAAGTCTCCTGCTGGCCCACCTCGATCTCGATCCCGACGCCGCACGACCACAGGACCTGGAACCGGCCGAGGTCGGCATCGTCGGCGACGCCGACCACGTCGGCGGCTACCACTGCGGCTCCGACCGCGTCGTCGCCGGCGACTACTCGGTGGTCGAGTCGCCCCGGGACGCCACGGGGCTCACCCTCGACGCGTCCGCGCTGGACGTCGGCGGTTTCTCCGTCACCTCGGGCGGAGCCGTCCACGACCTGCGTTCCTTCTCCGTCTGGTGCGTCGCGCGGTGCGTCGCCGGAACGGACGACACCCGGGACATCCGCGAGATCATCTACTCCCCGGAGGGGACCACGGTCCGACGGTGGGACCGGCTCGGGCGGCGCAGCACCGGCGACGCGAGCCACCTGTGGCACACCCACTTCAGCTTCTTCCGCGACTCGACCAAGGCGGGGCGGGACCAGACCCCGCTGTTCCGCCGTTACCTGACCACCATCGGTCTCCTGAAGGAGGACAACATGAGCGCCCAGGCCGAAAGCCAGATCAACAGCCTCTTCAACGCCGTGTTCAACGGCGGGTCCAGCATGGGCCGCCGGGTCGACCCGGACGGACCCGGCCCCGACCCGGAGTCCAACAGCGTCGTGGCCAAACTGGACTACACCATGTACCGCCTCGACACGGTGCTCTCGCAGATCGTCGCCCTGTCCAACCGGGACCTCACCGACGAGCCGGCGATCGTGGCCGGCGTGCTCGCGTCACTGACCCCGGAGAAGATCGCCGCCGCCCTGCCGCCCAGCCTGGCGCGACAGGTGGCCGACGAGATCGCCCGGCGGTTGGCGGCCTGAGGCCACCGGCGGTGGACGGGCCCGGAGACACCGGCGGCACCGGGGCGGGCGATCCCGGGCCGGCGCGCGCTGTGGCGGCGGCCGGGTCCACCCGGCCGCCGCCACCGGCACGGAGCTAGATCGGACGGACGTTGTCCGCCTGCGGGCCCTTCTGCCCCTGGGTCACCTCGAACTCGACCTTCTGGCCCTCGTTGAGTTCCCGGTAGCCGCTCGTCGCGATGGCCGAGTAGTGGACGAACACGTCCGGACCTCCGCCGTCCTGCTCGATGAAGCCGAAGCCCTTTTCCGAGTTGAACCACTTGACCGTGCCGGTAGCCATGCATCTCTCCCTGTTCAAAGCGGGAGACCACCGACCGCCGGCCGATGATCGCCCTGTACCTCCCCGACAGTAACCGGCGAAACCCCGATCTGCTGGTCGAAGTGCCGCAGGGCGTGCCGGCAAAAAACTTCCACCGGCCACGCCGGGGGGAAACCCGCCCGGAGCGCGGGGCGCTCCGGCATGCTTGCCCGGTGAGGGGACCCGCAGCCGCCGCGCTGTCCGAGCTGGAACGCGAGGTCGGTGCGCCCGGGGACGGACTGGACCGGCTCCGGCTGGTCGCGGCCCCTTTCGTCCCCGAAATTCGGCTGCACCTCGCCGAGGACGCCATCGTCTGGTGGGCCCGGATGGAGGCCGCTTCCGGGCACGCCCTGCCGCCGCCGTACTGGGCGTCGGTCTGGGCCGGCGGGCAGGCCCTCGCCCGGCACCTGCTCGACCACCCGGAACTCGCGGCCGGCCGCCGCGTGCTGGACCTGGCCGCCGGCTCGGGCGTGGTGGCGATCGCCGCCGCGCTGGCCGGCGCGTCCCGGGTCGTGGCCAACGACATCGACCCGTACGCCGTCGCCGCCGTCACGCTCAACGCCCGGGCCAACCGGGTCAGCGTCGCCGCCACCGGCGAGGACCTGCTCGACTCCGATGCCGGCGACGCGGACCTGCTGCTCGCCGGGGACGTCTTCTACGACGGGGAACTGGCCGGGCGGGTGCTGCCGTTCCTGCGCCGCGCCGCCGCCCGGGGCAGCCAGGTGCTGGTCGGCGACCCCGGCCGCGGCCACCTGCCCCGCGACCGGCTGGACCTGGTGGCCAGCTACCGGGTGCCCACCACCGAACCCGCCGTCGACACCCCGGTGCGCCGCGTCGAGGTGCTCCGCCCCCGCTGACGCCGCCTTCTCGGGGCGTACCCCGAGAAGGGGATCAGGGGTCGGTGGGGGATCGGACCCGATGCCCCACCGGACCGGGGGTCGTAGCGTACGGGCATGGTGGACTGGACGGCACAGGTCGGGGAGCTTCCCACCATCGGTCTGCTGGGGGCGCTCGGGGTGGTGATGCTCCTCGACGCCGTACCGCTGCTGGGGGTGCTGGTCCCCGGCGACGTCGCGGTCCTCGCCGCGGTCGGCGTCGGGCGGCCGGCGACCGGGGCGGCCACCGTCGCCGCCGTGGTGGCCGGCTGCCTGGCCGGCTGGTCGCTGAGCTTCCTCGCCGGCCGGCGGTACGGCGACCGGCTGCGGCACAGCCGCGTCGGCGGCTGGATCGGCGAGGACCGGTGGGCGGTGGCCGAGGCGGTCCTGCGCCGCGGCGGCGGCCGGATGGTGCTGGTCGCACCCTTCCTGCCGGTGCTCAACGCGCTGTTGCCGCTGGCCGCGGGCGGGCTGCGGATGTCGTACCGGCGGTTCCTGGCCTGCGCGGCGGCCGGCGCCGCGCTCTGGGCCGGCCTCTACGTGGCCGTCGGCACGGTCTCCCGGTCGCTGGCCGGGCTGCTGCCCGGCAGCGCCTCGCCGATGCTGGTCACCATGGCGGTCGGGCTGCTCCTGGCGGCCGTGGTGCTGCTCGTGACCCGGCGCGGGCTGCGCGCCGCCACCGCAGCGGCCCCGGCGGCCTGAGCCGCCGCCCGGGCCGGGCCGGCCGGGGGTGGGGTTCCGGCGTGCCGGCACGGGGCGGCGCGCCGGAACCGGAAGTCACCAGCCGCGGGCCCGCCGAAGCCGAGGCACGTCGCCGGCATCGGGAGATGCGACCCGCGCTGGAAGTGACGGTCGACATGAAGTGGCCGCCGGACCCGGGGCTGTTGGTGGTGAAGCTGACCGGGCCGCGGGAGGTCGAACGTACGACTGGATTCGCGGCACCATCCGCGACGACAAGGAACGACCCCCGGCCCGGGCTGGCAGCGGCGTCACGCAGGAGCACCAGGTGTGGGGGGCCGTTCTGGTTCCGTCACATCATCGACGGGGGCAGCGAGGACAAGCGCACCGCTGAGCAGGGCGGGAAGGCTGTCGCCGACAACTTCGCGAGGTGGAAGCACCAGACGGTTGCCAGGCAGGCCGGCCGAAGGTGAACACCTCCGGCCGGCCGGGCGGGCTTATGAACCCGCGATGCCGTGGACCAGGGCGCCACACTTCTCGTCGATGCCGTCCGCCCCCTTTCGTTCGCACACCTCCATCGAGACCCACTTGCCCGCTGGAACGTAGACATTGACCGGTGTGGAGCAGGTGCCGCTGCCGCCAGCGGCATGCCGTTCGATGGTCCCTCCGTCCTGCCACCAGATGTAGCCGACGGCGCGGCGGGCGTCACCAGCCCCGGCATCGCAGACCTGGAACGACGAGTACTGCCCGGTGTTGCTCCACGTCGCAAACCCGTAGCCGTTGCTGTAATCGTCGAGCGACTCGGCATACCAGCCTGACGCCGCCTGGGCGGCGGCCGGGGACGCCACCAGGCCGGTGACCGTGAGCACCATCGCCATCAGCACACCCCCGAACCAGCGTGACTTCTTCCGAATCATCCGCACACCTCCATCGATGACGACCGGAATGGTCGTCATCGACAATTGTCGTCGTCGAACATCGACGATGGAAGCTGTTCGAACGAACCCGAACAACTTCGAACGGTGCTGGTCTCCTCCGTGGTCAGGGGGCAGCCGCGGGAGACGGCGGGGCCGAGCAGCACAGCACGGGCGCGTTCGTACTTGCGGCGTAGCCGCTTCGCGTCATCGTCCGACAGCAACGCCAGCCGTGTGCCAACCGGCTCGATCAAAGCGGGGCCGGAAAGGGCGACGCCCGGGACTGGCGAAAGCCAACCCCGGGCGTCGTGAAACGCGTTCGCTACCAGCCGCGCGCCCGCCACTGGCCCAGCGACGGGCGTTCCGTGCCGATGGTCGAGTCCTTCCCGTGTCCCGGATAGAACCACGTCTCGTCCGGTAGCACGTCGAACAGCCGTGCCTCCAAATCGCCCATGAGCTGCGAAAACTCCTCCGGGCTTGTTGTCCTCCCAGGACCCCCAGGGAAAAGCGAGTCCCCGGTGAACAGGTGCGGGGTGCCGGCCGGGTCGCGGTAGAGCAGGGCGATCGAGCCCGGGGTGTGCCCCCGCAGGTGGATCACCTCCAGCTCGCGTTCGCCCACGGTCACGGTGTCGCCGTCGGCGAGGGTGTCCGCCTCGATCGGCAGGCCGGCGGCGTCGGCGGCGTGCACCAGCGGCCGGGCGCCGGTCTTGGCGACCACCTCCTCCAGGGCCACCCAGTGGTCCATGTGCTGGTGGGTGGTGACCACGGTGGCCAGGCCGGCGTCGCCGACCAGCTCCAGCAGCCGGGGGGCCTCGTTGGCGGCGTCGATCAGCAACTGCTCGCCGGTGCCGGTGCACCGCAGCAGGTAGGCGTTGTTGTCCATCGGCCCCACCGACACCTTCGTGATGGTGAGCCCGTCGAGTTCGCGGACGGCCGGAGGGCCGCCGGGGCTGACGTCTCCGCTGTAGGTCATGGTTCTACATCCATTCCGGTGGGTTCGGCAGGGGACCGTCGGGGGTGACGGCGAGCGTCCCGCCGACGCCGCGGCCGGTCAGCCAGGCGGCGAGCTCGGCGGCGGGGCCGGTGATCGTGGGCGCCGCCCCCGAGCCGCCGACGACCAGCTCGTGCTGGCTGCCGTCGAAGCGCAACACCATCGCCGGCGCGTCGGGCCGGCCGGACAGGCCGGTCGTGACCTCGTGCAGCAGCCGCTGGGCGAACGCCTCCGGCCAGTCGGCCGGCCGGTAACCGGCGGCGAGGTCCACGTGGTGCACCTCGATCTCGCGCAGCCGCCCCCAGACCAGCATGGCGGCCGGCCACGGGCCGCGCCGGGCCTGCACCGTGGCCGCCCACGCCTGCACCGGCATGGCGGCGACCGCCTCGGCGAACCGCTCCGCCGAGCGGCGCAGGTCGTCCAGGTGGGCGGCGGGCGGCCGGAACGCGCCGGCGGAGATGTCGGCGGCGCGGGCCGCGCCGCTGGCGTACATCGGGATGTGCTCGCCGGTGCGGGCGGCGGTGAGCAGGTTGACGAAGCCGTCGGCGTTGCGGGCCAGGTGGGTCAGCACGTGCCCCCGGGTCCAGCCGGGCAGCAGGGACGGCGCGGCGACGTCCGCACTGCCGAGGTCGGCCGCGGTGTGCAGCAGGCGGGCCGTGGCGTCGTCGAGGTCACCGGTCAGCAGCAGCGGATCCGCGGTCACGCTCCGACCCTAGCGGTCGGTGGCCCCCGGCGTCGCCGTGGAATTCGCTTTCGGCGCGTCGGCCCGCCCCCTACCGTCGGCGTCGTACGCGGCACCCGGGACGTCGGAGGAGGTGGTGCCCATGCCGGTCCTAGCACGCCAGTCGCGCCATGGTTCACCCCGACACCGGAGAGGTTCCGATGACCATCGATCTGACCGCCCTCGGCTGGGACGCCGAGCGGGCGGCCCACGTACGTAACCGCACCCACCAGCGGCCGGGCCGGGTGGCCCGGGTCGACCGCGGCGTGTGCACCGTGCTCGGCGCGGACGGCCCGGTCCGCGCCACCCTGGGCGCGGCGGTGCTGGCCGCCGCCGCCCGCGACCTGACCCGGCTGCCCTGCGCGGGGGACTGGGTGCTCCTGCACACCTGGCCGGACGGGCCGGTCACCGTCGAGGCCGTGCTGCCCCGGCGCACCGCGCTGGTGCGCCGCACCGCCGGCAAGGACGCCAGCGGTCAGGTGCTCGCCGCCAACCTGGACGCCGCCGCCGTCGTCGAGCCGGTGCACCCGGAGCCGGATGTCGCCCGCATCGAGCGGCTGCTCGCCCTGGCCCACGAGTCGGGCGCCACCCCGCTGGTGGTGCTCACCAAGGCCGACCTCGCCGCCGACCCGGCGGCGATCGCCCGGCAGCTCGCCGGGGTCGCGCCCGGGGTGCCGGTGCTGGCGGTCAGCGCCGAGCGGGGCACCGGCCTCGACCCGCTGCGCGCCCACGTCGTCCCGGGCCGCACCCTGGCCCTGCTCGGGCCGTCCGGGGCCGGCAAGTCGAGCATCGTCAACGCCCTGGCCGGGGCGGTGGTGATGCCCACCCAGGCGATCCGCCGGGTCGACGGCAAGGGCCGGCACACCACCACCTGGCGGGCGCTGGTCCCGGTCCCCGGCGGGGGAGCGGTGCTGGACACCCCGGGGGTGCGGGCGGTCGGCCTGCTCGACGGCGCGGTCGGGCTGGACCGGGCCTTCGCCGACATCGCCGAGCTGGCCACCGGCTGCCGGTACGCCGACTGCGCGCACGACGCCGAGCCGGGCTGCGCGGTCCGCGACGCCCTCGCCGCCGGGGAGCTGACCGGCCGCCGGTACGACAGCTGGCGCAAGCTGCAGCGGGAGATCGCCGTCGAGAGCCGGCGCCGGGAGACCCGGCTGGCCGCCGAGCGCCGGGGCGGCTGGCGTGGCGGGCGCCGCCGGACGGGCCGTCCCTGAACTAGCGCCGGGGCGGCTGGCGCGGCTGGCGCCGGCGGACGGCCGTTCCTGCCCCGAAACGCCCTGGCCGCGTCGAGGGCTACGCCCTGGCGCGTCGAGGATCGGTCGTTGCCCGCTCGCATGATCGACTTCGGATCCGTGACATCGGGGCCTCCCGTGGCCTGAACACCGCCCTGTCACCGACAAAAAGTCGATCATGCGAGCGGCGGCGGGTTGCCGTGACGCACAGTTGTCGTGGTGTCGCCCACCGGCGCGGGTGGGCGGGGCGCGCCACCGGTCGCCTCAGCGGGGGCCCACCGGCGGGCACCCGGTCGCTGGCGGCCCACCGGCGGCCCGAGAGGCGTCCAGCGCGACCGGTGTGAGCTGGGGGAATGTGTGGGCGCGGAAAGTTGTCGTACCCCGGGGCTAGAGTTGCCGAGGCGCTTCTTCTGCGCTCGCACAACCGCTCAGGGCCGTCCCGGAACCGCCCGGACCGCCCCGGAGCGGACAGATCCTCCTCGCCTTCTTCTCCCGGGAGTACACGGACCGTGGCCGACCGACTGATCATCCGTGGCGCGCGCGAGCACAACCTGCGTGACGTCAGTCTCGACCTGCCCCGGGACGCCCTGATCGTCTTCACCGGGCTCTCCGGCTCCGGCAAGTCGAGCCTGGCCTTCGACACGATCTTCGCCGAGGGGCAGCGCCGGTACGTGGAGTCGCTCTCCTCGTACGCCCGGCAGTTCCTCGGCCAGATGGACAAGCCGGACGTCGACTTCATCGAGGGCCTCAGCCCCGCAGTGTCCATCGACCAGAAGTCCACCTCGCGCAACCCGCGCTCGACCGTCGGCACCATCACCGAGGTCTACGACTACCTGCGGCTGCTCTACGCCCGGGTCGGCGAGCCGCACTGCCCGGTCTGCGGGGAGCGGATCTCCAGGCAGAGCCCGCAGCAGATCGTCGACCGGGTCCTGGCGATGGCCGAGGGCACCAAGTTCATGGTGCTCGCCCCGGTCGTGCGGGGCCGCAAGGGCGAGTACGTCGACCTGTTCGCCGAGCTCCAGGGCAAGGGGTACGCCCGGGCCCGGATCGACGGCGTGGTGCACCCGCTGACCGAGCCGCCGAAGCTCAAGAAGCAGGAGAAGCACACCATCGAGGTGGTGATCGACCGGCTCACCGTCAAGCCCAGCGCCAAGCGGCGGCTGACCGACTCGGTCGAGGCCGCGCTCGGGCTCTCCGGCGGCCTGGTGCTGCTCGACTTCGTCGACCTCGCCGAGGACGACCCCGACCGCGAGCGCCGCTACTCCGAGCACCTGGCCTGCCCCAACGACCACCCCCTGGCGATCGAGGACCTGGAGCCCCGGGTCTTCTCCTTCAACGCCCCGTACGGCGCCTGCCCGGAGTGCACCGGCCTGGGCACCAAGAAGGAGGTCGACCCGGAACTGGTCGTCCCCGACCCGGAGCGCAGCCTGCGCGAGGGCGCGATCCAGCCCTGGTCCACCGGGCACAACCTGGAGTACTTCCTGCGCCTGCTGGAGGCCCTCGGCGAGGCCGAGCACTTCGACGTGGACACCCCGTGGCGGGCGCTGCCGGCGCGGGCGCAGAAGACCATCCTGCACGGCTCCGGCGACCAGGTGCACGTGCGCTACCGCAACAAGTTCGGCCGCGAGCGCTCCTACTACACCGGCTTCGAGGGCGTGGTGCAGTGGATCGAGCGCCGGCACACCGACACCGAGTCGGAGTGGTCGCGGGAGAAGTACGAGGGCTACATGCGCGACGTGCCCTGCGCGGCCTGCGGCGGCGCCCGGCTCAAGCCCGAGGTGCTCGCGGTCACCCTGGCCGGCAAGAGCATCGCCGAGGTCTGCAACCTGTCCGTGGGCGAGTGCGCGGACCTGCTGGCCGGCATCGAGCTGACCGACCGGCAGAAGATGATCGCCGAGCGGGTGCTCAAGGAGATCAACGCCCGGCTGACGTTCCTGCTCGACGTCGGGCTGGACTACCTCTCCCTGGACCGTCCGGCCGGCACCCTCTCCGGCGGCGAGGCGCAACGCATCCGGCTGGCCACCCAGATCGGCTCCGGCCTGGTCGGCGTGCTCTACGTGCTCGACGAGCCGTCCATCGGCCTGCACCAACGGGACAACCACCGGCTGATCGAGACCCTGGTGCGGCTGCGCGGCCTGGGCAACACGCTGATCGTGGTCGAGCACGACGAGGACACCATCCGCACCGCCGACTGGATCGTCGACATCGGCCCGGGCGCGGGCGAGCACGGCGGCCGGATCGTGCACTCCGGCTCGGTGCCCGCCCTGCTGGACAACCCGGAGTCGGTCACCGGGGCGTACCTGTCGGGGCGCAGGCAGATCCCGACGCCGAGCCGGCGCCGGCCGCAGACGCCGGAGCGGGAGCTGGTGGTGCACGGGGCCCGGGAGCACAACCTGCGCAACCTGACCGTGTCGTTCCCGCTCGGCCAGCTCATCGCGGTCACCGGGGTCAGCGGCTCGGGCAAGTCGACGCTGGTCAACGACATCCTGCACGCGGTGCTGGCCAACCAGATCAACGGCGCCCGGCACGTGCCGGGCCGGCACACCCGGATCACCGGCCTGGAGCACGTGGACAAGGTCGTCGGCGTCGACCAGTCGCCGATCGGCCGCACCCCACGCTCCAACCCGGCCACCTACACCGGGGTCTGGGACCACGTGCGCAAGCTGTTCGCCGAGACCACCGAGGCCAAGGTCCGGGGGTACGGGCCGGGCCGGTTCTCGTTCAACGTCAAGGGCGGCCGGTGCGAGGCGTGCTCCGGCGACGGCACCATCAAGATCGAGATGAACTTCCTGCCCGACGTGTACGTCCCGTGCGAGGTCTGCAAGGGCGCCCGGTACAACCGGGAGACCCTGGAGGTGCACTACAAGGGCAGGACCGTCTCCGACGTGCTGGAGATGCCGATCGAGGAGGCCGCGGAGTTCTTCTCCGCCATCCCGGCCATCCACCGGCACCTCAGGACGCTGGTCGACGTGGGCCTGGGCTACGTCCGGCTGGGCCAGCCCGCGCCGACGCTGTCCGGCGGCGAGGCGCAGCGGGTCAAGCTCGCCTCCGAGCTGCAGAAGCGCTCCACCGGCCGGACGGTCTACGTGCTGGACGAGCCGACCACCGGCCTGCACTTCGAGGACATCCGCAAGCTGCTGATGGTCCTGGAGGGCCTGGTCGACAAGGGCAACACCGTCATCACCATCGAGCACAACCTCGATGTGATCAAGACGGCCGACTGGCTGATCGACATGGGCCCCGAGGGCGGCCACCGGGGCGGCACCGTGCTGGCCACCGGCACCCCGGAGGAGGTCGCCGAGGTGCCCGAGAGCCACACCGGCCAGTTCCTGCGCCAGGTGCTCAGGCTCGACGGCGAGGCCAAGGGCGCGAAGGCGGCCACCGGCCGGGCCGCCAAGGCCAACGGCACCACCCGCCCCCGGTCGGGCCGGAAGGCCACAGCCGGGACCCGCTGACCCCTCGCCCGGCCCGGCCCGGCGGCGCGGCGGTCCCGGCGACGGGCGACCGCCGCAGGTGAGTCGGGCGGGGCCGGCGACGGCGATCTCGTCGGGTCCGCCGGCGGCGGCCGGCCCGGAGCGATCACGGTGGTCGATTCGTTGAACCGGCAGGCACCGTGGTCCGTGGACAGCTGGTGTGGCCGCGGCTGGTGGGCGGCGGCAGTCGAGAGAGAGGCCAGACATGAGTGACGAGCAGGCGCAGACTCCTCCGGGCACGCGGACGCGCCGCACCCTCCTCGCCGGTGCCGGCGCGGTGGGCGCGGCGGTCGTCCTGTCGGCCTGCGGGAGCGCCGACGACACCGACGGCGGCTCGGCCCCGACCAGCGGGGGACCGGGCGCGACCGGCACGGGCGACGCCGAGGGCGGCAACCGGGACTCGTCGGCCCCGCTGGCCCGCACCGCCGACATCCCGGTCGGCGGCGGCGCGGTGTACGCCAGCAAGGGTGTGGTGATCACCCAGCCCGAGGCCGGCACGTTCAAGGGCTTCGACCCGATCTGCACCCACCAGGGCTGCCCGGTGTCGAACGTCGACGGCGGCACCATCAACTGCACCTGCCACAACAGCAGGTTCTCCATCACCGACGGCTCGGTGAGGCAGGGTCCGGCGACGAAGCCGCTGGCGGCCAAGGAGATCAAGGTCGACGGCGACCAGATCAGTCTCGCCTGACGGCGACGGCCGGCACGGATCGCCCGTGCCGGCCGCCGTCGCAGGGGGTCAGTGGGCGTACACCGACATCTCCCACAGCGAGAAGCCGTAGGTGGTGGCCCGGGTCAGGCCGCGCATCCGTACGTACCGGGCGGTCTCGGTCGGGAACGCCGCCACGTCGGTGCCGCCGTCGCCGGCCGTGGTCGACCAGGCCGTGCGCCAGGTGGTCCCGTCGGCGGACACCTCGATCCGGTACGACCGGGCGTATGCCGACTCCCAGGCCAGCACCACCCGGCCCACCGCTCGGGCGGAGCCCAGGTCGACGGTGAGCGTCTGGTCGTCGTTCCAGGAGCTGGCCCACCGGGTGCCGAGGTCCCCGTCGACGGCCTTCGCGGCGGCGTAGCCGAACTGGCTGCTCGACGCGGCCACCGACCGGCCGGCGGCGAGGTTGGTCACGTCGTCGCCGCGCTTCGCGGGGAACGAGACCACCTGCTGGAAGGTGGGCCGGTTCTGCCAGGCGATCGTGGCGTGCTTGATCCCGCCCAGCGGCGACTGGACGATCGCGTCGGCGCACCACTGGTCGCCGGCCGAGCAGGTGGCGTCGCCGGGGTAGACCTGTGCGGCCGGGGTGGCCGCCGCGCCGCGCAGCGTGTCGAGCAGTAGCTGCCGGCACCCGGCGAGGGTGCCGCCGCCGCAGTACGTGCGGCCGAGGCCGCCGGCGACCGGGTCGCCGAGCACCGCGCGCAGGTCCTTGTCCACGTAGCCCCACCAGCCGTACTGGAACGACGAGCCCTTGTGTGACTGGGCCTCGCTGGCGGACGTGGGCAGGTTCGACATGTCGCCCTGCTGGTGCCCGGACGGGGACTCGTTGATCTGGAGGGCGTTGACCAGCGACTGGTACAGGTCCGCGCCGAGCGGCGCGGAGAACATCCCCTGGACCAGCAGCGGCCACCAGGCGTCGAACGTGCGGATCGCGTCGGCGTGCCGGTACACCTTCGAGCCCTTGGCCGTCTCGACCCGCAGCGCGCCGTCCTGCCGCCACGCCTTCAGCCGGCCGATCTCGGCGGCCAGGGCGGCGTCGCCGACGGGCTGGCTCTCCAGCACCCGGATCAGCTCGTCGAGCACCTCGACCCCGCGCAGGTCGGTCAGCCCGGCCTGCTCCACGAGGCTGGTCAGCGACGCCCGGTCGAACTTCTTCCCCGTCGCGAGGGCCGCCTTGAGCGGCCGGTCGAGCAGGTTGCCCCGGTGCACCGCGCCGAAGCTGAAGTTGCCGTCGGCCGCCCCGAAGTCCTTGGCCTGCTTGTTGTTCCAGCTCACGTAGTAGTCCTGGTCCACCGACCGGGGATGGGCGGCCAGCGGGGCGTACGTCGCGGTGTTCGTCGCCGGCTGGTAGCCCTGCCACTCGTACGCGGCCTCGGCCTTCATCGGCAGGTTCGGGTTCGACCCGGCGGCCCGCACGGGGTTGAGCCCGGAGTTGAAGTACGCCGACTGGGTGGAGTTCACGTAGAACCAGTTGAACGCGTACTCGACGTTGTTCGCCGAAACGGTGAAGGCGTCGGCGGAGCCCATCTGGGTGGGGTCGTTGAACATCTGGAAGCCGATCGCGGAGTCGGCCTCGTGCCGGTAGGTGGAGCGGAGCTGGGTGAACGCGTGCGGCCGGCCGCCGACGGTGCCGCGCCAGGCGACCAGGCCGAGCTTCGTGCGCCAGGCGGTGAGCTTGTACGACCCGACGGGCGTGCTGTCGGCCGCCGTCGGGCTCCACTTGTTGGTGTGCGCGAGCTGCTCCATCGCCAGGCACTGGCCCCGGTACAGGTAGTGGTCGCCGGTGAGGGTGGGCGCGCTGCCGTCGGTGGTGCACAGCGGCACCGCGTACGTGTCGGTGATGTCGTGGGTCGACGAGGTGGCGCTCCAGGCGTAGTCCTGGCCCCGGCCGAGCAGCACGTAGAGGTTCAGGCCGGCGAACGCGGCCCCCCGGGCGCTGATCCCGGGCCCCTGCAACTCCTGGATCATCAGGAGCTGGGGGGAGAAGTAGCCGGTCTGCGGGCCGAACACGGCGACCGGGTGGCCGGTCGCGGAATGGGCGCCGGAGACCAGGGCCGCGTTGGACATGCCCCGGTGCGCGGGGTCGATGGTCAGCCCGGACAGCGCGGCGGCCAGCTCGGAGCCGCGGCCGGCGGTGGCCGTGCTGGTGGCGGAGCCGGTGGGGTCGGTGAAGATCGGCTCGACCCTGGCGGACCCGGCGTCGGGCAGCGCCACGCTGGCCGCGTCCGGGGAGGCCGACCCGTACGGGAAGCTCTGCCCGTCGTGCAGGGTGAGCACCGCCTCCGGGTCGTTCTGGTTGCGGAAGGCCGACCACACCTTGTCGCCCTCGGCGGGGCCGTAGCGGGCCCGGGCGGCGATCCGCACCAGCGCGGACTGCATCTCGGTGCCGCCCCCGCCGCCGAACAGGCCGCCGACCACGCCGGCGATGGCGACCAGGTCGGTCATCCGGAACGGCTCGGGTCCGCCCTCGTTGGTGATCGCGTCGAGGTGCCCGGTCAGCACGTACTCGCCGGGGCAGTTGCGGTTGGCCATGCAGACGCCGATGTAGGCGTTGATGCCGGCGATGTACTCCTGCACGTCGGCGTAGAGCTGCTCGCCGCGCGGGCCCTTCGCGCGCAGCGCGTCGACCTGGGTCTGCAGGTCCGCGTCGGTGTACGGCGAGTTGCGCCAGACGCTCTGCTCCAGGGCCCGGTTGCCCGGCGCCCCGCCGGCGAACGGGGTGAGGGTGCCCCGGCCGACGTGGCGCAGCAGGTCCATGGTGAACAGCCGGTCCTCGGCGCCGGCGTACCCGGCGCCGTACATGGTGCCGCCGCGCGTGGTGCCGGTGACGTGCGGCACGCCGGTGGCCCTGTCCCGGACGATGCGCACGTCGGAGCGGGGCGAGTAGTCGCGTTCGACCTGTCCGGCCGGGACGCCGAACGAGGCGTCGTTGAAGAAGTTGCCGATCTGGTCCTCGCGCAGCCCGGCGTAGCCGTAGACCAGGTCGGCGTAACGGCCGAGCTGGTCGGCGGAGTGCCGGGGCAGGGTGCCCAGCGTCTGGTTGGCGAGGATCTCGACCAGGGTGGCGTCGCCGTTCTGGCCGGGCGGCACGATGTCGCCGCACTCGCCCAGGCAGTAGTCGTTGGCGGCGAACGCGGTGGCGGCGGCGGTGGCCGGCGCGCCCACGGCGGGGGGCGGGGCGGGGGAGGCGACCAGCAGGGCCGCGACTCCGACGGCGGCGGTCGCGCCGGCCAGCAGGCGGCGCGTGGTGGTGGGACGGGGCATGGTGATCCTCCGGGGGGTGGGGATCATGGTGCGGGACGGGTGCCGATCATTACGTGAAGAACATTCAGTTACCGGATGGTAACCTCCGCGCCTCGGTATTGGAAGACGTCAATCGACATGTCACCCGCCGGCCGTCCGCCGGCTTCTTCGGCCGCGCCGGGAGCGAGGTCGACCAGCTCGGCGTGATCTGGGCTGTCGGGCCCAGCGACTAGTCTTCAGGCGTGGCTGATCCCTCCACCTACCGCCCCGCGCCCGGCACGATCCCCGAGTCCCCGGGGGTCTACCGGTTCCGCGACGGCACCGGCCGAGTGATCTACGTCGGCAAGGCGAAGAACCTGCGCAGCCGGCTCAACTCCTACTTCGCCGACCTGTGGGGGCTGCACCAGCGCACCCAGCAGATGGTCACCACCGCCGAGGCGGTCGACTGGGTCACCGTCGGCACCGAGGTCGAGGCCCTCCAGCTCGAATACACCTGGATCAAGCAGTACGACCCCCGGTTCAACGTCCGCTACCGCGACGACAAGTCGTACCCGTACCTCGCCGTCACCGTCGACGAGGAGTTCCCCCGGCTCCAGGTGATGCGCGGCGCCAAGCGCAAGGGGGTGCGCTACTTCGGGCCGTACTCGCACGCCTGGGCCATCCGCGAGACCCTCGACCTGCTGCTGCGGGTCTTCCCGGCACGCACCTGCTCGGCCGGGGTGTTCAAGCGCGCCGGCCAGGTCGGCCGCCCCTGCCTGCTGGGCTACATCGGCAAGTGCTCCGCCCCCTGCGTGGGCAGCGTCTCCGCCGAGGAGCACCGGCACATCGTCGACGGCTTCTGCGACTTCATGGGCGGGCGCACCGACACCATGGTCCGCCGCCTCGAACGCGAGATGACCGAGGCGAGCGAGGCGCTGGAGTTCGAGAAGGCCGCCCGGCTGCGCGACGACGTCGCGGCGCTGCGCCGGGCCATGGAGAAGCAGACCGTGGTCCTCGGCGACGGCACCGACGCCGACGTGGTCGCGTTCGCCGATGACCCCCTGGAGGCCGCCGTCCAGGTCTTCCACGTCCGCGACGGCCGGGTCCGGGGCCAGCGCGGCTGGGTGGTGGAGAAGACCGAGGACCTGACCACCGGCGACCTGGTGCACCACTTCTGCACCCAGGTGTACGGCGGAGAGCAGGGCGAGGCCGACGTGCCCCGCGAGCTGCTGGTGCCCGCCCTGCCCGCCGACGCCGACGCGCTGGCCGACTGGCTGTCGGGCCGCCGGGGCAGCCGGGTGTCCCTGCGGGTGCCGCAGCGCGGCGACAAGCGGTCCCTGCTGGAGACGGTGGAGCGCAACGCCAAGGACGCGCTGGCCCGGCACAAGCTCAAACGCGCGGGCGACCTGACCACCCGCAGCCAGGCGCTCGACGAGATCAGCGACGCGCTCGGCATGCGCACCGCGCCGCTGCGCATCGAGTGCTTCGACGTCTCCCAGATCCAGGGCACGGACGTGGTGGCCAGCATGGTCGTCTTCGAGGACGGCCTGCCCCGCAAGGGCGAGTACCGCCGGTTCATCGTCCGGGGCGCCACCGACGACCTGTCCGCCATGTCCGAGGTGCTGCGCCGCCGCTTCGCCCGCTACCTGGAGGCCCGCGCCGAGACCGGCGAGCTGGGGGAGGAGACCGCGTCGGACCCGGACCGGCCGGGCATCGACCCGACGACCGGCCGGCCGCGAAAGTTCGCGTACCCGCCGCAGTTGGTGGTGGTCGACGGCGGCGCGCCGCAGGTCGCGGCGGCGGCCCAGGCCCTCGCGGAGCTGGGCATCGACGACGTGGCGCTGTGTGGCCTGGCCAAGCGGCTGGAGGAGGTGTGGCTGCCCGACGACGAGTTCCCGGTCATCCTGCCGCGCACCTCCGAGGGGCTCTACCTGCTGCAACGGGTGCGTGACGAGGCGCACCGGTTCGCCATCACGTTCCACCGGGAGCGCCGGTCCAAGCGGATGACGGAGTCGGCGCTGGACGGCGTGCCCGGCCTCGGCGAGGTGCGGCGCAAGGCGCTGCTGCGCCACTTCGGCTCGCTCAAGCGGCTCGCGGCGGCGTCGGTGGAGGAGATCACCGAGGTTCCCGGCGTCGGCCGGCGCACCGCCGAGGCGATCACCGCCGCGCTCAACCCGCCCCCGGCCACACCGGCCTCCGCGACACCCGAGGCAGACACGCTCAGTGACGCCTAGTGATCTGTCTCGAAGATGTCGGGTGTGGACATTCCCGGTTTGCACACCGGCGCCGGCGCGATCGGTGTCCTGGCTACTGTCGCCCATTCCGTGATCGCCCTCGCCGATCCGCCCGCCAAACGGGCACCCTCGGCGACGCGGCCCGCCAGGCCACCCACAGGAGGCGGGTGGCCGTCGTGCTCAGCCTGGTGTGCAAGCTACTGCCCCGTCATGCAGCCTTGAACGGGTAATCCGGGTGCCGGATCTTGGATTCGGTGGCGAATCCGGTGGTCAGTTCGGCCTGGTTGGCGGTGCGCCAGGCTGGTTGGCGGTGCGTTAGGCGGCTGGCCTTCCACGTCTTGGTGGCCTGCCACGACATCCCACGTTCGTGCGGGACACGCCGGATCGTCTCGATGCTGATCGCCGTGACGTGGCCGACCTCGACGAGGTAGTCGCACAGCTTGGCAGGCGGCCAGCAGGAGGACGGCCGGCCGGGTCCTCGGTCTCCTTCGACAGCGCCACGGTCGCCCGCCGCAGCGCTTTACCGGATCCTTCTACCCACCGGCCACCACCCCCACAGCCTCATGCCCGGGGAGACAGCCTGCCTGACGCGTTCTTGGCACCCACGGCGGTGGCGTGATTCGGGCGGGAGCGCTTCGGTCAGGGAGTCTGGGGTTCCTGGTGTGGGCGCTGCTGCACAGCAGGTGTGCCTTCCGGGTGCCTATGGAGCTGAGTCGAATACGACATCAGCCACGCCCGCCGCCATCGGCGACCGCAAGCGACGACCGCAAGCGACGCGACCCGCAGCGCCAGCAACCCGACGGGGCGGTGGGTAACCGCGAACGGTGGTGGCCCGACCGACGGTGATGACGTGAACGACTCAGCTCCATAGGCACCGCCGCCCACGTCATCGACCGCCGCCCACAGTCCCGCCTGGGTCACCGTTCCCCCGCCGGCCGGGGACCGCACCCACGACCAGGCAATGGCCCTGCCCCGCGTCACCCCAGGGCGGTGCAGATCAGCCCGCCGAGCCTGGTCGACGTCCTCGACCAGGATCGGTCGGGCCTGTCACCGCTCCGCCACGCCGTCCCCGTCGCCCCAGCAGAGCCCGCCGATGCCGGCCGCGCTGTGGAAGCCGGGGTGCCCGGCGACGTCCATGCAGGCCTCGTTGTCGGGGCCGATCCGTCCGCAGAAGACCGGCTCCACGTGGTTCCAGGCGTCGGCCCGGGACAGCAGCGCGGCGCTCGCGGTCAGCTCGGGGCGCAGGATCGTGAGCCCTTCCGTGTAGACGACCGCCTGGTCCCGGGCCTCCCGCAGGTCGGTCGCCAGGTAGGTCAGGTGCAGCGTCCAGCGGCGGGGCATCTCGTACGCCCCGGCGGGCGGCCCGTTGCGCCCCGATCGCCGCTCGCGCTCCGTCGTGTAGCGGGTGACCAGGGAGTTGACGTACGAGGAGAGGGCGTCGGGCTTCGCCAGCGCGTGCGCGATGGCGGCCCGGACCCGCTCGGACACGTCGGCACCGTCGAGCACGGCGGCCAGGTCGTGGTGGAAGTCGGACTCGGGCTGCTCCCACCGCGGCGATCGATTGCCAGTCACCGGCACTGCCTCTCCGTAAGCGAGTGATTGCCAAGAGACTGGACTACTTAGGCTGGAAACGCAACGTTGTACTTTTCTCTGGCGAGTGCTTGATCTTCGGTTGCTCTTCGGCGAGAATTGACTACTCGCAGTGGAGGTGAGGTGGAGATGGCGCAGGTGCCAAGTCCGACGATCAGAGCCCGCCGTCTCCGGCGTGAGTTGCGTCGGCTGCGGGACCGCACCGGACACACAGCCGAGGAGGTGGCCAAGATCCTCGGCTGGCACCGGACCAAGGTCATCCGCTTCGAACTCGGGCACTCCCGGGTGATGCCCAAGGACATGCCGCCGCTGCTCGACCTCTACGACGCCTCTGAGGAGGAGCGGGAGTCGCTGACCGCGCTGCTGCGGCAGTCCCGACAGAAGGGTTGGTGGAGCGCGTACGGCGACGTGCTGCCGGACGACTACGTCGGCTTCGAGGCCGAGGCCGCAGCGATCAGCACGTTCGAGAGTCTGTACGTGCCCGGCCTGTTGCAGACGGAGGAGTACGTCCGCGCGATCGTCAGGGCGGGGCGCAGTACCGCCGATCAGGACGAGATCGATCGGCGCGTAGCGGCTCGCCTCGGCCGCAAGGTCCTGCTCTCGCGAGACGCGCCGCCGAGGTTGTGGTTGGTGCTCGATGAGGCATCCGTCCGCCGAGTTGTGGGTGGCCCGAAGGTGATGCGAGCGCAGCTCGCGCGTTTGATCGAAGCTTGCGAGCTGCCTACCGTCGAGATCCAGATCCTTCCCTTCGCTGCTGGCGCACACGCAGCCATGGGCGGCCCGTTCACCCTGCTCGACTATGCCGATCCGGCTTTGGACCCCACCGTCGTCTATCTCGACAACGACTCCAGCACGCTCCTGCTGGAGGAGGAGAGGCATGTCGCCCGATATAGACTCATGTTCGATCACCTCATGGCCAAGGCACTCGACCCTGACGAGTCGGCTGGCTTCCTGGCCCGGGTGGCTGATGAGTACTGACTAGCACTCAAGGAGCCTGACCGATGACTGCTCCGGTCGTTCACGCAGGGAAGTGGCGGAAGAGCAGCCGGAGCAGCGCAAGCGGCTCCAATTGTGTCGAGGTGGCCGAGCTGACCGACGCGTTGGCCGTCCGGGACTCCAAGGACCCGGAGGGGCCTGCGCTCCTCTTCGATCGGGACGCCTGGTCGTCGTTCGTCGTCGGCCTTCGGCGCGGCCCGCTCGACTGACGCCCTGGCGAGTTGGTCGCCGCCCTGATGTCGGCGGCATCACCCACGCCCGGTTAGATGGCCGGATGGCGGTACGCATCGACATCGAAGCCCTCCGGGACGCGGCCGGGTTCGTCGCCTGTGAAGCGGCGGACAAGTTCCAGGCAGCCGGTCAGCCGGTGGAGATCATGGCGCTCGGCGGGGGAGCGTCCTGCGTGATCCGGGAGGCCGGGCAGCCGCCGTACGAGGTCTGGGTGGGGGTCACGGCGGACGGCTTCACCACCGAGTGCGACTGCCCAGCCGGTGCGGACCTGTGCGGGCACGCGGTGGCCCTCACCGCCGCTGCCCTGGCAGACGGACTGACGTGGTCCTCGGCGGCCACCCCGCCGTCAGCCGTGGAAATCGACCCCAGGCTCGCCGGGCTGGCCGAACTCGCGCGCAGCATCCCCGCCCGGCGGCTTGCGTTGCTGGTCGCCGAGTGGGCGGCCACGGATCGCGTGTTGGAGAACAGGCTGCTGGCGTACACGGGCCGGCTATCAACCCTCACCGCCGCAGAGCTGGATGACGCCCGCCGGACCATCGACAACATCGCCCATGAGGCAACCAGCGGTGATCGTTGGGACCTGCACGACGTCGAGAAGGCCGGCCGGGCGCTCGTCGAAGAGGTGCGGGTGCTGGCCGAGCGGCCGGCGACGGAGGGAACCCTGCTGGTGGTCGAGCGGGCCGCCCGCGCCTGGGACGGCCTTGCGGGTTACCTCTACGACGCCTGGGAGACGTACGAGGACGAGCCGGGCGAGATCGGCGGCGCGTTGCGGGCGGCCCACGTCCAGCTCTGCGAGCAGGTGCAGCCGGACCCCGACGAACTGGCCGCCCGGCTGGCCGAGATCATCGGATCAGCCGAGGTCGACTCCTGCCTTGACGAGCCGTGGGACTACCTCGGCGTGCTCGGCCGTGACCGCGTCAAGACGCTGCGGAACCGCCGCTGGTGATCGGGACACGGTCACCAGCGGCGGTGTCGCGGGTCAGGCCCAGGGGGCCAGCGGGTACCAGGGGATGATCTCGCGGCGGGCGAGCAGTCGTACGTCCCAGTAGAGGAACGTGAACGCGCCGGCGACGATGAACGCGACCGCGGTCAGCACCGCCAGCCGGGTCGGCCGCTCGGTGAACCACCGTTGCAGGCGGGAGCCGGCGAGCCAGGCCAGCAGCAGGAACAGCACCGCCATGATGACGATGTTGCCGAGGGACTGGAGCGTGAACGCCGCCGCCCCGTACAGCGGGTTGCCGCTCTCCGCGGCGTCGCGGAACATCTGCCGGAACAGCGCGAACGGCCGACCGATCAGGAAGCCGGCGATCAGCGCGCCCATGAAGATCATCGGGGCGTTGGGGTACCGGCGGGCGATCCGGGCGAACGGGTCCCGCACCACGCCGATCGAGGCCAGCCCGAGATAGACCATCACCAGCCCGATCACGCCGAAGACGACCATCGACTGGATGCTCCTCGGCGACAGGCCGCCGGGCGTGGTGGGGGCGGTGGAGAACTGCGGCATCGAGGTGCCGACGATGCCGACGATCGCGCCGTAGACGGCCGACACCGCGATCATGCCCACCGACATCCAGCCCAGCGGCTTCAGCGGCTGGACGAGTCTGCTGAACCTGCTCCCGGTGGTGGTGCCGGTCAGCGGGGCGAGGGCGCCGAAGGCGGCGATGTTGCAGGCGGTGAACGTGCCGGCGATCCCGGAGACGAAGGCGAACACGATGCCCGCCGCGATCCCCTGGATCGGCGTCTCCTTGGCGTCGTGGCCGAGGAGGGTGTTGGCGACGTTGTCGCCGATGGTCTGGTCCACGAACTCCGCCGACCAGATCACGGTCAGCAGGAAACCGCCGAGCACGCTGAGTAGGACGATCAGCGCCCGTCGCCGGGGGAAGTGCCCGTTGACGAAGGTGGACGTCCCCTCCTGCCCGGCGTCGGGCCGGATCTCGACCGGCACCCTGGGCCGTCGGGGGGAATTGTGGGTCTGCGTCACGCTGCGCTCCTCACGCTGGGGGGACGAGACCCGGGCGCGGGCGCGGCGGCGACACTGGCGACGACGCCCGGACCGGGAGGCCGGTGACCGCCGGCCGCGTGGACGCGCCCGCCAACCCGCTGCGCGCAGTTGATTTACGCGGATCAATGTCCAACCGCAGTGTGGCGGGACTTTCGCCGACTGACTTCTTCCATCGTGCCCAATTGCCCGCCCCGCCGCCCCTGTTTTCGCGATCTTGCATTTACGGAAGTCGATATGCCTCTCCTGCGCTCTTTGTCCGGGCCGTAAGTGCAAGATCAGCGCGGCGCGGCGCGGGCGGCGCGGCGCGGGCGGGGCGTGGGTCAGCGCGGGGTGGGGTGGAGTGGGGGTTGGGCGGGGTGCGCCGGCTGGTGGGGGGTGGCGGGATAGAGTCGCAGATCGGCCATGCCCGGTCGTCTCGACCGTGGCTCACCCGTGGGGAGTAGAGCAGTGAACGAGGCGCGGACGCCCGAGGCTCCGACCGGCGGCCCGACACCGGCGGTGTCGGAGTCGGAGACCACCCTGGTCGTGGTGACCGGCGTGTCCGGCGGGGGCCGCAGCACCGTGGCGCGGGCGCTGGAGAACGTCGGCTACTACGTGGTCGACAATCTGCCCCAGGCGCTGATGCTCGACATGGCCGAGCTGGCCGTCAAGGCCGGCGGCGCGGCCCGGCGTACCGCGATGGTGCTGGACGTGCGCTCGCGCGCCTTCTCCACCGACCTGGTCGGGGCGATCCGGGAGCTGAAGGACCGGGGCTTCTCGCCCCGGGTGGTCTTCGTCGACGCCGACGACGAGGTGCTGATCCGCCGGTTCGAGAGCGTCCGGCGCTCGCACCCGTTGCAGGGCGACGGGCGGCTCGCCGACGGCATCGCCGTGGAGCGGGGCCTGCTGGAGGAGGCCCGGGACCAGGCCGACGTGATCATCGACACCAGCCACCTGAACGTCAACCAGCTCCGCCGCCGGATCGAGGAGCTGTTCGGCGGCGAGGATAGCCGCCGGCTGCGGGTCACCGTGCTCTCCTTCGGCTTCAAGTACGGCCTCCCGCCCGACGCCGACTTCGTCCTCGACGCCCGGTTCCTGCCGAACCCGTACTGGGTGCCCGAGTTGCGCGAGCACACCGGCCGGGAGGAGGCCGTCAGCGCGTACGTGCTCGGCCAGGAGGGCGCGGAGGCCTTCGTCGGCGCGTACGCGGACCTGGTCAACGCCACCACCGTCGGCTTCGAGCGGGAGGGCAAGCGCTACCTCACCGTGGCGGTCGGCTGCACCGGCGGCAAGCACCGCAGCGTCGCCATCGCCGAGGAGTTGGCCGCCCGGCTGCGCCACGCCGGCCTCGCCGCCAAGGCCCAGCACCGCGACCTGGGGCGGGAATGACGCCGACGCGGGTGGTCGCGTTCGGCGGCGGGCACGGCCTGTCGGTGTCCCTGCGGGCGCTGCGCCGCTGCGCGCCCGAGCTCGACCTGGACATCACCGCCGTGGTCACCGTCGGCGACGACGGCGGTTCCAGCGGCCGGCTGCGGGCCCGGCGCGGCGGGCTGCCGCCGGGCGACCTGCGTCAGGCGTTGGTGGCCCTCGCCGGCGACCACCCGGCCACCCGGCGCAGTGCGGGGCTCTTCCAGCACCGCTTCGCCGGCACCCCCGGTGACCCGCCGGGCACCGAAGACGGGCTGGCCGGGCACGCGGTCGGAAACCTGGTCCTGTGCGGGCTGATCGAGCTGCTCGGCGACCCGGTCACCGCCCTGGAGCACGCCGGGGCGATGCTCGGCGCGGTGGGCCGGGTGCTGCCGATGTCCCGCCAGCCGGTCGGCATCGAGGCCCGGGTGCGCGGCGCCGACCCGGCCTGCCCGGACGAGGTGCGCACGGTGCGCGGGCAGCACCAGGTGGCGGTCACCACCGGGCGGGTGGAGTCGCTCCGGCTCACCCCGACCACCCCGGCGGCCTGCGCGGAGGTCGTGGCGGCCACCGCCGAGGCGGACTGGTTGATCTTCGGGCCGGGTAGCTGGTACACCAGCGTGCTGCCGCACCTGCTGGTGCCGGGGCTGGCCGCCGCCATCGTGGACAGCCCGGCCCGTCGGCTGGTCACCCTCAACCTGGCGGCGGAGAAGGAGACCCTCGGGCTCTCCCTGGCCGACCATCTGGACACCCTGCGGCACTATCTGCCCGAGTTGATGGTGGACGCCGTGCTGGCGGACTCCAAGGCGGTGGGCGATCCCGGGCCCGTCGAGCGTGCGGCAGAATCGCTTGGTGCCCGGCTGGTCCTCGCCCCGGTCGCCGTCACCGACGGCGAGCCCCGTCACGATCCGGCCGCCCTGGGCGCCGCGCTGGTGCCTGTCCTGGGCGCCGATCGTTAAGCACGTACGTAATCTCCGGCGACACGCCGGAACCGGTCCGTGAGGGGGCGCACAATGGCGATGACGGCTGCGGTCAAGGACGAGCTGAGCCGGGTCGACGTGCCCAAGCCCTGCTGCCGGCGGGCGGAGATGGCGGCGCTGCTGCGCTTCGCCGGCGGGCTGCACATCGTCTCCGGTCGGGTGGTCGTGGAGGCCGAACTCGACACCGGGGCGGTGGCCCGGCGGCTGCGCCGGGAGATCGCCGAGGTCTACGGCTATCCCAGCGAGATCCACGTGCTCGCCTCCGGCGGGCTGCGCAAGGGCAGCCACTTCATCGTCCGGGTGGTCAAGGACGGCGAGGCCCTGGCCCGGCAGACCGGCCTGCTCGACGTCCGGGGCCGGCCGGTGCGGGGGCTGCCGCCGCACGTGGTGGCGGCCAACGTCTGCTGCGCGGTGTCCGCGTGGCGGGGGGCGTTCATGGCGCACGGCTCATTGACCGAGCCGGGCCGCTCCAGCGCCCTGGAGATCACCTGCCCCGGTCCGGAGTCGGCGCTGGCACTGGTCGGCGCGGCCCGCCGGATCGGCATCACCGCGAAGAACCGCGAGGTGCGCGGCGTGGACCGGGTGGTGGTCAAGGACGGCGACGCCATCGCCGCGCTGCTCACCCGGATAGGAGCACACTCCAGCGTGCTGGCCTGGGAGGAGCGCCGGGTGCGCCGCGAGGTGCGGGCGACGGCCAACCGGCTGGCCAACTTCGACGACGCCAACCTGCGCCGCTCCGCGCGGGCCGCGGTGGCCGCCGCCGCCCGGGTGACCCGGGCCCTGGAGATCCTCGCCGAGGACGCCCCGAACCACCTCACCTCCGCCGGCCGGCTGCGCCTGGAGCACCGGCAGGCGTCCCTGGAGGAGCTGGGCGCGCTCGCCGACCCGCCGCTGACCAAGGACGCCATCGCCGGGCGGATCCGCCGGCTGCTGGCGCTGGCCGACAAGCGGGCCCGTGACCTGGGCATCCCTGATACCGAAGCGGCCGTCACGCCCGACATGCTCGTGGTCTGATAGGACGGTGGCGGTAGGCGGACGGCGGCGCGCGCGGCGGCGGGCGCCGGCCCGTCCCGCCGACCGTCGTCCGGTCGGGCGCCGGCCCGGTGACGCGAAGCGGATCACCACCCGCCGCAGCGCGCCGCCGCGTGCTCGGATAGGGTCGCTGGGTACGGCAAGGGGGCCGGCACAGGCACTCCTCGCCGTGCACACCGCCTCCGGCGGTCAGGGTCTTGCCGACCGCGGCGGGGTGGCCGACATGAACTGGCAACGGCCGGCTGCAACGGCCGGCGCACATCACCTCGCCGGCCCGAAGCTGACGCCGGCGGATCAGAACGCGAGGAGACGGGACCTGTGACCATCCGGGTTGGCATCAACGGCTTCGGCCGCATCGGCCGCAACTTCTTCCGGGCCGTGCTGGCGTCCGGCGCGGACATCGAGGTCGTGGCCGTCAACGACCTGACCGACAACGCGACGCTCGCCCACCTGCTCAAGTACGACAGCATCCTGGGCCGCCTCCCGCAGGAGGTCAAGGCGACCGACGACGAGATCACCGTGGGCGGCCACACCATCAAGGCGTACGCCGAGAGGGACCCGGCGAAGCTGCCCTGGGGCGAGGCCGGCGTGGACGTGGTCATCGAGTCCACGGGCTTCTTCACCGACGCCACCAAGGCGAAGGCGCACGTCGCCGGCGGGGCCAAGAAGGTCATCATCTCCGCCCCGGCGAAGAACGAGGACGTCACGGTCGTCATGGGCGTCAACCAGGACCAGTACGACCCGGCCAAGCACACGATCATCTCGAACGCCTCCTGCACCACCAACTGCCTCGCCCCGATGGCGAAGGTGCTGCACGACACGTTCGGCATCCAGCACGGCCTGATGACGACCATCCACGCGTACACCCAGGACCAGAACCTCCAGGACGCGCCGCACTCGGACCTGCGCCGCGCCCGGGCCGCCGCGCTGAACATCGTCCCGACCTCCACCGGCGCCGCGAAGGCCATCGGCCTGGTGCTGCCGGAGCTGAAGGGCAAGCTCGACGGGTACGCGCTGCGGGTGCCGATCCCGACCGGCTCGACCACCGACCTCACGGTCAACGTCAACCGGGAGACCACGGTGGACGAGGTCAACGCCGCGCTGAAGGCCGCCGCCGAGGGCCCGCTCAAGGGCATCCTGGTCTACAACGAGGACCCGATCGTCTCCTCGGACATCGTCACCGACCCGGCGTCCTGCATCTTCGACGCGCCGCTGACCAAGGTCGTCGGCAACCAGGTCAAGGTCGTCGGCTGGTACGACAACGAGTGGGGCTACTCGAACCGCCTGGTCGACCTGGTCAAGCTGGTGGGTCAGTCGCTGTGACCATCCGCAACCTCGACGACCTGCTCGCCGAGGGGGTGTCGGGTCGGCGCGTGCTGGTGCGCGCCGACCTGAACGTCCCGCTCGACAAGCAGACCGGCGCCATCACGGATGATGGCCGGATCCGCGCGGTGCTGCCGACGCTGACCGCCCTGACCGGGGCCGGCGCGAAGGTGGTGGTCTTCTCGCACCTGGGCCGCCCGAAGGGCGCGCCGGACCCGCAGTTCAGCCTCCGCCCGGTCGCGGCCCGCCTCGGCGAGCTGCTCGGCGCGCAGGTCCGGTTCGCCGAGGACACCGTCGGCGACTCCGCCCGGTCCGCGGTCGACGCGCTCGCCGACGGCGAGGTCGCCCTGCTGGAGAACCTCCGCTTCAACAAGGGGGAGACCAGCAAGGACGACGCCGAGCGGGGCGCGTTCGCCGACCAGCTCGCCGCCCTCGGCGAGGCGTACGTCGACGACGCGTTCGGCGCGGTGCACCGTAAGCACGCCAGCGTCTTCGACGTGCCGGCCCGGCTGCCGCACGTCGCGGGCCGGCTGGTGCTGCGCGAGGTGGAGGTGCTGGCGAAGCTCGCCGGCGAGCCGGAGCGGCCATACGTGGTGGTGCTGGGCGGCTCCAAGGTCTCCGACAAGCTCGCGGTGATCGAGGCGCTGCTGCCGAAGGTCGACCGGCTGCTCATCGGCGGCGGGATGTGCTTCACCTTCCTCAAGGCCCAGGGCCACGAGGTGGGCACCTCGCTGCTGGAGGGGGAGATGGTGGAGACCTGCCGCAACCTCCTGGAGCGGTCCGCGGGCAAGATCATGCTCCCGGTCGACGTGGTGGTGGCGGACGCCTTCGCCCCCGACGCGGCGCACGACACGGTCCGCGCCGACGGCATCCCCAGCCACCGGCTGGGCCTGGACATCGGCCCGGAGACGGTGGCCGGTTTCGCGGCGGCCCTGTCCGAGGCGAAGACGATCTTCTGGAACGGGCCGATGGGCGTGTTCGAGATGCCGGCCTTCGCCAACGGCACCCGCGGCGTCGCCGAGGCGATCACCAAGACCGACGCGTTCAGCGTGGTCGGCGGCGGCGACTCCGCCGCGGCGGTGCGCGCCCTCGGGCTGGACGAGTCGTCCTTCGGGCACATCTCCACCGGCGGCGGCGCCTCCCTGGAGTACCTGGAGGGCAAGACCCTCCCCGGCATCGCGGCGCTGGAGGACTGATGGCGGCGATCACCCGCCGGCCGCTGATGGCCGGCAACTGGAAGATGAACCTCAACCACCTCGAGGCCAACCTGCTGGTGCAGAAGCTGGCCGCGAGCCTGACCGAGAAGCAGCTCACCGACGTCGAGTGCGTCGTGCTGCCGCCCTTCACCGACCTGCGCACCGTGCAGACCGCGGTGGACGGCGACAAGCTGCTGATCGGCTACGGCGGGCAGGACGTGTCGCCGTACCCGTCGGGCGCCTACACCGGGGAGATCTCCGGGACGATGCTGGCGAAGCTCGGCTGCACGTACGTGGTGGTCGGGCACTCCGAGCGGCGGCAGTACCACCACGAGGACGACGCGCTGGTCAACGACAAGGTGGCCGCCGCGCTGGCCAACGGGCTCACCCCGATCCTGTGCATCGGGGAGGGGCTGGAGGTCCGCGAGCAGCTCCGGCACGTGCCGCACTGCTGCGACCAGCTCGACGGCGCGCTGCGGGGGCTCACCCGCGAGCAGGTCACCAAGGTCGTCGTGGCGTACGAGCCGGTCTGGGCGATCGGGACGGGCAAGACGGCCACCCCCGAGGACGCCCAGGAGGTGTGCGGGGAGGTCCGCAAGCGGCTGGTCGAGACCTTCGACCAGGCGACCGCGGACCAGGTCCGGATCCTCTACGGCGGGTCGGTGAAATCCTCGAACGTCGCCTCGATCATGGCCCAGCCGGACGTGGACGGGGCCCTGGTCGGCGGCGCGAGCCTGGACGCCGAGGAATTCGCCAAGATCTGCCGGTTCCCGGAGCACCTCAGCCGCTGACCGGTCGCTATCCTTGACTCCGCCCGTCCGTCGGTCGGTGCCGCAGTGCCCGACCTGTCCGGGCGAGGATCGCTACGAGAGGACTGACCCCAGCCATGCCGATCTGGTTCGCATACACGTTGATCGTGTTGCTGACGATCACGAGCGTCATGCTCACCATGCTCATCCTGCTGCACCGCGGTAAGGGCGGTGGGATGTCGAGCATGTTTGGCGGTGGGGTCAGCTCAAGCCTCGCCGGCTCCTCGGTGGCCGAGAAGAACCTCGACCGCTACACGGTCCTGGTGGGCATCGTCTGGTTCGCCTGCATCGTCGGGCTGGGGCTGTGGCTGCGCCTCCAGCTCGGCAGCGGGGCCTGAGGGCGAGCCCGCCGAGTCGTACAATCTGCGCGCGGTCCGTCACCGACGGGCCGCGCGCAGGTGTTTTCCCGCTGCACCGCGTCGCCCGCCGCCCGCCCGAGCGGCGGTCCCCTCCGACGACAGGAGCGAGCAGCCGTGGCGAGTGGCAACCTGATCCGGGGCGCCCGGACCGGATCCGGCCCGGAACGCTTCAACGAGCGGCACGCGCCGGCCCCGCGCCGGTCGGTCAGCTACTGGTGCCGCAACGACCACCGGATCGACGTCCCGATCGCGGCGGAGGCCGAGCCCCCGCCGCTGTGGGACTGCCCCCACTGCGGGGTCCCGGCCGGCCGGGACCCGGGCAACCCGCCGGGCCGGGCGCGCCCGGAGCCCTACAAGACCCACCTGGCGTACGTGAAGGAGCGGCGCACCCCGGAGGAGGGGGAGGCCCTGCTGGCTGAGGCCCTGGCCGCCCTGCACCGTCGCCGGGGCGGGGCCTGAGCGCAGCCGGGTACGGGGACCCGCCGCCCGGACACGCGCAAAAAAGCCCCCGCGGCCGGCGGGGGCCCTTGCGTACGCCTCAGCGCAGGCTGCGCAGCCGGGGCGGGACGTCGGCCGCCGCCGCCCGGTCCAGCAGCCAGAGGGTGCGCCCGACGCCCTGCACCCCGGCCGCCGGGAGCTGCACCGGCCCGGCCCCGGCCAGCGCCATGCCGACCGCGCGGGCCTTGTCGGCGCCGCTGGCGACCAGCCAGACCTCCTCGGCGGTGTTGATCGCCGGGAGGGTGAGCGTGGTGCGCACCGGCGGCGGCTTGGGGCTGCCCCGCACGGCGCTGACCGGCCGGCTGTCGTGGTGCACGGGGTGCTCCGGGAAGACCGAGGCGACGTGCCCGTCCTCGCCCACGCCGAGCATCAGCACGTCGAAGTGGGGTAGCGCGGCGTTCCCGGGGCGGGCCGCCCGGGCCAGCTCGGCGGCGTACCCGGCGGCGGCGGCCTCCGGGTCGGCCCCGGCCGGGCCGTCGGACGCGGGCATCGGGTGCACCCGGGCCGGGTCCAGCGGCATTGCGTCCAGCAGCGCCGCCCGGGCCTGCGTCTCGTTGCGCTCCGGGTCCCCGGCGGGCAGGAACCGCTCGTCGCCCCACCAGACGTCGACCCGGGACCAGTCGACCGCGTCCCGCGCCGGCAGCGCGGCCACCGCCCGGTACACGGCCGCGGCGATCCGACCGCCGGTCAGCACCACCGACGCCTGGCCGCGGTCCGCCTGCGCGTCGAGCAGCTTCACCAGCAACCGGGCCGCCACCGCCTGCGCCAGCAGGTCGGCGTCGGCGTGGACGGCGACACTCGCCTCGCTCATTTTTGTGCCTTCGTCTCCGGACCGCCCGCGCGGTCCCCTGTTCGTCGTGCCCGGGGGCCGGCGGCCCTCCGTCGCGCGGCCCGGCGGACGGGCCGGCGGGCCGGACCCGGCCCGCCGGCGCCGTCGTCAGGGCGTCGCGCTGGTACCGGCGTGGGCGGTGACCCCCGCCTCGGCCCGCTTCGCGGTCGCCGGGTCCTTCCAGACGTGCACCCGCTGGCCGGGCCGCTCGTCCAGCCCGGAGACGCCGGCCATCGCGCCCAGCGCCTCGGCGTAGACCTGGTCGGCGTCCAGCCGGCGCAGCTCCTCGGCCAGCTCGTCGCCGAGCGGCCGGCGGACCAGCGGCAACTGGCGGTCGTCCTGCCCGGTGCGCCGGAACGTGGCCAGGCTGTCCTCCCGGGTGAGGGTGAGCACGTCGCCGTTGGCGCAGCTTAGCTGCACCTCCCGCATCCGGGGGGACTCGTCGCTGGGCTCCCAGCGCGGGGTGATCCCGAGCCGGCTGCCCAGCCAGCCGCACATCAGCGCGGCCGTCGGGTCGGTCGGCGGGGCCACCACCCGGGCCTCGGTGACCCGTGCCTGGGTGGTGTCGAACGCGCCGGCCACCAGGGTCCGCCACGGGGTGATCCGGGTCCACGCCAGGTCGGTGTCCCCCGGGGCGTAGTCCCGGGCCCGCTGGCGCAGCGCCTCGATCGGGTCGACGGCCTGCGCCGTGTCGGTGATCCGCCGGTCGGCGACCACGCCGAGGAAGTCCGTCGCGATCTCCGCCGGCGGCTCGCCGTGCCACCACGTCACCACCGGCACGTCCGGCACCAGCAGCGGCATCACCACCGACTCGGCGTGCAGCGCCAGCCGGCCGTACATCCGGGTGACCACCGCCTCGCACGGGCCGAGCCGGCCGCCGACGACGATCTCCGCGTCCAGCCGGTTGCGGTCGCGCTCGACGTCGGTGCGGACCACCACGAGCAGCCGGCACGGGTGGGCGGCGGCGGCGATGGTCGCCGCCGCCTCCGCCTCGCGGACCCGCTTCTCGTCGACCACCACGATCAGGGTGAGCGCCATGCCGCTGGCCACCCCGCCCGCGCTGCGCCGCTCGGCGGCGAGCGCCTTGACCACCTCGTTGCCGGTGGTGTCCCACAGCCCGATCAATGGAACCTCCTGGTTCGCTCGCTGTGCTCGCTCACGCTCTCCGCCATGCCCGGCCCTCGCGGGCCAGCATCTCGTCGGCGGCCCGGGGCCCCCACTCGCCGGCCCGGTACGGCTCCGGCTTCGTGCCCTCCCAGGCGTGCTCCAGCGGGTCCACCACCGCCCAGCTCTGCTCGACCTCGGCGGCGTCGGGGAAGAGGGTGCGGTCGCCGATCAGCACGTCAAGCACCAGCCGCTCGTACGCCTCGGGGCTGGACTCGGTGAACGCCTCGCCGTACTGGAAGTCCATCGCGATGTCGCGGACCTCCATCGTGGTGCCCGGCACCTTCGAGCCGAACTTCAGCACCACGCCCTCGTCCGGCTGCACCCGGATGACGAGCTGGTTGTTGCCGAGCATCTCCATGTCGGCCTCGTCGAACGGCAGGTGTGGGGCCTTCTTGAACATGATGGCGACCTCGGTCACCCGCCGGGGCAGCCGCTTGCCGGCCCGGATGTAGAACGGCACCCCCGCCCAGCGGCGGTTCTGGATGCCCAGCTCCACGGCCACGTACGTCTCCGTGGTGGAGTCCGCCGGGACGCCCTCCTCGTCGAGGTAGCCGACCGCCCGCTGCCCGCCGACCCAGCCGGGCAGGTACTGCCCGCGCACGGTGCCCTCGGAGACGTCCTTCGGCAGGGTGATCGCCTTGAGCACCTTCAGCTTCTCGGCCCGGATCTCGTCGGCGTCGAAGCTGGTCGGCTCCTCCATCGCCACCAGCGCCAGGAGCTGGAGCAGGTGGTTCTGGAGCACGTCGCGGGCGGTGCCGACCGAGTCGTAGAAGCCGGCCCGGGTGCCGATGCCGACGTCCTCGGCCATGGTGATCTGCACCGAGTCGACGTACTTGGAGTTCCACAGCGGCTCGAACAGGCTGTTGGCGAACCGCAGGGCCAGGATGTTCTGGACGGTCTCCTTGCCCAGGTAGTGGTCGATCCGGAAGACGTCCTGCCGGGTGAACACGTCGTCGACGAGGTCGTTGAGTTCCTTCGCCGAGGGCAGGTCGTGCCCGAACGGCTTCTCCACCACCACCCGGCGCCAGCCGCCGCACTTGTCGTTGTCGGCCATCCCGGTGCGGGCGAGCTGCTTGAGCACGACGGGGAACGCCGCCGGGGGGATGGAGAAGTAGAACGCCGCGTTGCCGTGGATGCCGTGGGTGCCACGCAGCTCGTCCAGGGTCCGGTTGAGCTGGTCGAAGGCGGCGTCGTCGTCGAACGAGCCGCCGACGAACTTGATGTTGCCGGCCAGCCGGGCCCAGACCTCCTCCCGCCAGGGTGTCCGGGCGTGTTGCTTGGCCGCCTCGTGGGCCACCGACTCGAAGTCGCCGTCGCCCCAGTCACGCCGGGCGAAGCCCAGGACCACGAAACCGGGTGGCAGCAGCCCCCGGTTCGCCAGGTCGTAGACCGCCGGTAGCAGCTTCTTCCGCGCCAGGTCACCGGTCACCCCGAAGATCACCAGAGCGCAGGGCTCCGGGATCCGCGGCAGCCGCCGGTCCTGTGCGTCGCGCAGCGGGTTCACGCCGCCTCCTCGCTCCGCTGGTGTCACGTCGTCCATCGTCAGGTTCGTAGTTGCCGGACCGCGTCGAGCAGCTGGGCCACTCCCGCCACCCGGTCGGTCAGGTGCAGCCGCAGCACCGGGCGACCCCGGCCGGCCAGGGCCTGCCGGTCGCCCGCGGCCTGGGCCGCCTGGAGTTCACCGAAGGAGTACGGCTTCCCGGGCACATGCAGATCATTGTCGACGGTACCGGTCACCTGGAGGTAACGGCCCACCTGAGGACCGCCCTTGTGGTATTGGCCGGTGGAGTGCAGCAAGCGCGGCCCCCAGCCGAAGGTGACCGGCCGCCCGGCCGCCCCGGCGAGCAGCGGACGCAGCCGGGCCGCGTCGGCGTCGGCGAACCGGTCCAGGTACGCCAGCACGGCGAGGTAGCCGTCGCCGACGCCGTCGAGCAGGTGGCGCAGCGCGCCGGCCAGGTCGCCGGGGCTGCCCGCCGGGGCGTACACCTCGATCGCGTCCGCGGTCGACGACGGTGGCTCCGCCGGCGCGGTCGAGGCCAGGATGCGGGCGGTGTTCTCCTTGCTCTCGGTGACGTCCGGCTGGTCGAACGGGTTCACCCCGAGCACCGCGCCGGCCACCGCCGTGGCGTACTCCCAGGTCAGGAACTGGGCGCCCAGCGGACCGTTGACCGCGACGTCCGGCACACAGCCGCCGCCGGGAACGGCCCCGGGGGACAGCGCCCCGCCGTAGCTGACGGTGAGCACGTCCGGGCCGGTGCCGCCGGGGGCGTCGGGGGACTCCAGCACGACCGGCAGGATGCCGAGGCCGGACTTGCCGGTGGACTCGGCGAGCAACTGCTCGATCCAGTCGCCGAGCCCGTCGATGCCGGTGCCGTCGCCGATCAGGGCGACCTTGTCCCGACCCCCGGTGGCCGCCGCGCCGAGGGCCGCGCCCAGCGCCAGGCCGGGGTTGTCGGTCTCCCGGGCCAGTGACTCCGACAGCGCCTCGGCCTGGTCGAGCAGCTCGGTCACCTCGACCCCGGCCAGCGCCGCGGGCACCAGCCCGAACGCGGTCAGCGCCGAGTACCGGCCGCCCACCCGCGGGTCGGCGAGCACGGTGACCGCGCCCAGCTCGGCGGCGACGGACTCCAGCGGGGAGCCCGGGTCGGTGACCACCACGAAGTGCCGGCCGGCCTCCGCCTCGGTCATCCCGGCGTCGAGGAACGCCCGCAGGTACGCCCGCCGGTGGCTGTCGGTCTCCACCGTGCCGCCGGACTTGCTGGCCAGCACCACCACGGTGCGCTCCAGCCGGTCGGCCAGCGCCGCCCGGACCTGGCCCGGGTCGGTGGTGTCCAGCACGGTCAGCGGCCGGCCCAGGGTGCGGGTGATCACCTCGGGGGCCAGCGCCGAGCCGCCCATCCCGGCGAGCACCACGTGGTCCAGGTCCGCCAGCTCGGCGGTCAGCTCGGCGAGCTGGGGGAGCAGCTCCCGGCTGCGCCGGTGGGTGTCCAGCCAGCCGAGCCGGGTCGCCGCCTCGGCCTCGGCCGCCGGCCCCCACAGCGTGGGGTCCTTCGCGGCCAGTCTCGCCGGGACGCCCCGGCTGACCAGGGCGTCCCGGGTCGACGCGGGTGCGGACCGGTCGACCGCGTCCGCGCCGTGCACGACCAGCCCGGCGGACGCGTCCGCCGGGCCGGCGAGCAGGTCGCTCACGGGGCCGTCCCGTACCGCCGACCGGCGGCACGGGACGCCCCGGGGCGGTGCCCCGGGGCGCGTCCGCGAGCGTCGGTCACGCGTTGCCGCCGGCATGCTGGGCGGCCTGCGCGTTGCCCTCGGCGGCCTGGCCGGGCCGCCCGGTGCCCCGGCCCGCCGCGGCGAGCGACTTGCGCACCCCGTCGAGCAGCTCCAGCCAGCTCGCCTCGAACTTCTCCACGCCCTCCCGCTCCAGGGTGGCGATCACGTCGGACATGTCGACGCCGACCGACTCCAGGTCGGTGAAGACCCCGCGGGCCGCGTCGTACGCGCCGGTGATGGTGTCGGCACGGGTCTCGCCGTGGTCGGCGTACGCGTGGATGACCGACTCCGGCATCGTGTTGACCGTGCCGGGAGCGATCAGCTCCTCGACGTAGATGACGTCCCGGTAGTCCGGGTTCTTCGTCGAGGTGGACGCCCACAGCGGGCGCTGCGGGTGGGCGCCCGCGTCGGCCAGGGCCTGCCACCGGTCGGAGGAGAAGACCTCGCCGTAGCGCTCGTACGCGAGCTGGGCGTTGGCCACGGCGGCCTTGCCGCGCAGCGCCTTGGCCGCGGCCGAGCCGATCTTCTCCAGCCGCTTGTCGACCTCGGAGTCGACCCGGGAGACGAAGAACGAGGCCACCGAGCCGATCTTGGACAGGTCGTGGCCGTTCGCCCGCGCCTGCTCCAGGCCGGCGAGGAACGCCTCCATCACCTGCGAGTAGCGGTCCAGGCCGAAGATCAGCGTGACGTTGACGCTGATCCCCTCGGCCAGGGTCGCGGTGATCGCCGGCAGGCCCGCCTCGGTGGCCGGGATCTTGATGAACAGGTTCGGCCGGTCGACCAGCCACCACAGCGCCTTGGCCTCGGCGACCGTCTTGTCGGTCTCGTGGGCCAGCCGGGGGTCCACCTCGATGGAGACCCGGCCGTCGACGCCGTGGCTGCCGTCGTGCGACGGGCGCATCACGTCGCACGCCCACCGCACGTCGTACGTGGTGAGCATGCGCACCGCCTCCTCCACCTCCAGTCCCCGGGTGGCGAGGTCACGGAGCTGCCAGTCGTACTCGTCGGCGTCGGCGAGCGCCTTGGCGAAGATCGTCGGATTGGTGGTCACCCCGACCACGTGCTTCTCCCGGCGGAGCTGGTCCAGTCCGCCGGAGCTCAGCCGTACCCGGGAGAGATCGTCGAGCCAGACCGCCACCCCGGCGGCGGTGAGCTCGCTAAGCCTGTCCGTCATGCCGTCCACGCTCCCCTCAGTTGCCGGTCGCGAAACCGGTGATGTCGCCCACCCGGGTCAGCACCGCGTGGGCGGCGGCGACGATCCGGTCGGGGGTGAACCCGAACTGCTCGAAGAGCACGGAGTGCGGGGCGCTCGCGCCGTAGTGCTCCAGGCTGACGCTCTCGCCGGAGTCGCCGACGATCCCGCGCCAGGACATGCCGATGCCCGCCTCCACGCTCACCCGTGCCTTTACCCCGCGGGGCAGGACCGAGTCCCGGTACGCCTCGTCCTGCGCGAAGAACCACTCCTGGCACGGCATCGACACCACCCGGGTGGGGGTGCCGTCGGCCTCCAGCCGCTCCCGGGCGGTGAGGCAGAGCTGCACCTCGGAGCCCGTGCCGACGATGATCACCTGCGGCTTGCCGGTGGACGCCTCGGCCAGCACGTAGCCGCCCTTGGTGACGCCCTCGGCGCTGGCCAGGGTCGACCGGTCCAAGGTCGGCAGCGGCTGCCGGCTCAGCGCCAGCGCGGTCGGCCGGTCGGTGTGCTCCAGGGCCTGCCGCCACGCCCAGGCGGTCTCGTTGGCGTCGGCCGGACGGACCACGTCCAGGCCGGGGATGGCCCGCAGCGCGGTCAGGTGCTCCACCGGCTGGTGGGTCGGGCCGTCCTCGCCGAGGCCGATCGAGTCGTGCGTCCAGACGTAGACCACCGGCAGCTTCATCAGCGCGGCGAGCCGCACCGACGGGCGCATGTAGTCGCTGAACACCAGGAAGGTGCCGCCGTACGGGCGGGTGCCGCCGTGCAGGGAGATGCCGTTGAGGATCGCGCCCATGGCGTGCTCGCGGATGCCGAAGTGCAGCGTGCGGCCGTACTCGTGGCCCGGGAAGTCCTTGGTCGCGTGCACCGCCGGGACGAACGACGGCTCGCCCTTCATGGTGGTGTTGTTGCTCTCCGCCAGGTCGGCCGAGCCGCCCCACAGCTCGGGCAGCACCGGGGCGAGGGCCTCCAGCACCTTGCCGGACGCGGCCCGGGTGGCGACGCCCTTGGCGTCGGCCGGGAAGGTCGGCAGCGCCTCGGTCCAGCCCTGCGGCAGTACCCGCCGGGACATCCGGTCCCACAGCGCCTTGCGCTCCGGGTTGGCCTTCGCCCAGTCCGCGTACGCCTTCTCCCACTCCTGCTGGGCCTGCGCGCCGCGCTCCAGCACCCGGCGGGCGTGGCGCAGGACCTCCTCGTCGACCTCGAAGCTCTGCGCTGGGTCGAAGCCGAGGAGCTGCTTGGTGGCGGCCACCTCGTCGGCGCCCAGCGCCGAGCCGTGGATCTTGCCGGTGTTCTGCTTGTTGGGGGCGGGCCAGCCGATGATGGTGCGCAGCGCGACGAAGGAGGGACGGCCGGTCTCGGCCTTCGCCGCCAGCAGCGCCCGGTGCAGCGCCTCGACGTCCTCGTGGTAGTCGCCCTGGTCGGCGTCGCCGGTGCGCCAGTCGACGGTCTGCACGTGCCAGCCGTACGCCTCGTAGCGGGCCGCGACGTCCTCGCTCTTGGCGATGCGGGTGTCGTCCTCGATCGAGATCTCGTTGTCGTCGTAGATCACCGTGAGGTTGCCGAGCTGCTGGTGCCCGGCGAGCGCGCTGACCTCGTGGCTGATGCCCTCCTCGATGTCGCCGTCGGAGGCGATGCACCAGATGTCGTGGTCGAAGACCGACGCGCCGGCCTCGGACTCCGGGTCGAACAGGCCGCGCTCGCGGCGGGCCGCCATCGCCATGCCGACCGCGTTGCCCAGGCCCTGGCCGAGCGGGCCGGTGGTGGTCTCCACGCCCGGGGTGTGCCCGTGCTCCGGGTGGCCCGGGGTGAGCGAGCCCCACTGCCGCAGCGCCTTGAGGTCGTCGAGGGCCAGCGGGTACCCGGAGAGGAAGAGCTGGATGTAGAGGGTCAGGCTGGAGTGGCCGGCGGACAGCACGAACCGGTCCCGACCCGCCCAGTTGGGGTCGGTCGGGTTGTGCCGGATCACCCGGTTGAAAAGCAGGTACGCCGCGGGCGCGAGGCTCATCGCGGTGCCGGGGTGGCCGTTGCCGGATTTCTCCACGGCGTCCATGGCCAGCACGCGGACGAGGTCGACGGCCCGGCGGTCGAGGTCGGACCAGTTGAGTGCGGGTTGCTCGGGTCGGTTGGCAGCCACGATGGTTGTGCTCCTCGGCAGTTGGGCGGAACCCTCAGTGATGACCCTATCGAGCGGCACTAAACGTGCGCCCAGGGATCTCTGCATGCTGGTCTGTGCGGGTCCGACCGGATCGGCCGTTCCACCTGGGTGTGACGGCCCGCACCGTTGTCGGGTCGCGCGGGCAGCCAAAACGACAACGCGTAGTGTGTGGGTCGGTGCGTGGGCCCGGACGGGTCCGACCGACCCGACCCCCCCTGCCGACGCCGGAAGGTGGCAATCCGTGAGCATGATCACCGAGCGCCCCGTCAGCAACTCTGCCGGGCAGCCGCCGGTGCGCACGGTGACCGAGGCGCCGGCCTCGCCCCGGCGGGACGTCCGGGCGGTGGTCTCGGCGTACGTCTCGCTGACCAAGCCGCGCATCGTGGAGCTGCTGCTGGTCACCACCGTTCCGGCGATGATGCTGGCCCAGGGCGGGCTGCCGTCGCTGTGGCTGATGGCGGTGGTGCTGGTGGGCGGCTCGCTCGCCGCGGGCGCGGCCAGCGTGCTCAACTGCTACATCGACCGGGACATCGACCAGGTCATGCGGCGCACCAAGCGCCGCCCGCTGCCGACGCACACCGTCTCGCCGCGCAGCGCGCTGGTCTTCGGGCTGGTGCTGGCGGTGGTCTCGGTGGCCCTGATGGCCGCGTTCACCAACCTGCTGGCCGCCGGGCTGACCCTGGCCGCGATCGTCTACTACGACCTGGTCTACACGCTCTGGCTGAAGCGGACCACGGCGCAGAACACCTTCTGGGGCGGCGCCTGCGGGGCGGCCCCGGTGCTGATCGGCTGGGCCGCGGTGACCGGCTCGCTGGCCCCGGCGGCGTGGGCGTTGTTCGCGGTGGTCTTCTTCTGGCAGATGCCGCACTTCTACCCCCTCGCCATGAAGTACAAGGCCGACTACGCCCGCGCCGGCATCCCCATGCTGCCGGTGGTCGCCTCCACCCGCCGGGTCAACGCGGAGATCATCGGCTTCGCCTGGCTGACGCTGCTCTCCTCGCTGGCCGTCTGGCCGCTCGGGATGAGCGCCATCTACGGCGTCACGGCGCTGGTGTCCGGCGGGGTCTTCGTGTACGAGGCGCACAAGCTGTGCCGTCAGGTGGCCCGGGGCGGGGCGGTCAGGCCGATGCGGCTGTTCCACTGGTCGTACGTCTACCTGACCATCCTGTTCGCCGCCGTCGCCGTGGACGCCCTGATCTGACGGGGTCTCCGCAAGCCGCGGCCGGGGCCGTCGGTCCCCTCCCGCGCGGGTTCCCGCCCCCTCCAGCTTCCCGGCCCGCGCCGGTTGCCGCCCCGCCCGTGGATCCGGCGGTCCGGCCCCCCGCCCGCAACGCCCACTTGGTCCACCGCCTCCCCGGCTGCCCCGACAAATCATCATCGTTGATGAGTTGTCCGCCTTTGGCGACCCATCGGAAAGAATTTCATCCTGAGTCGGGTTCGCTCAACCTGGGTGACAACGAGTAACTTTGCCCGGTGGCTTTGGCCGGAAAAGCCGGATAAGTCAGGGCGAATCACCTGTGGTTCTCCTTAAACAGTCGGGTAACGGGCATCACAAATAGTTCATGGTTCTCGCACGTCCCGAGGGAAGTCTGCTTAGGCTTCGCGTCATGGCAGATGGTTCCGATACGACGCTGACGGCCGACCAGACCGTCGCCGCGCAGGCCCCCAACGGCCTGGTCGCGGGCATCAGGTCGTTCGCCGACGGGCACGGCGGGGCGAAGGCGGTCATCGAGTACGTCGGCAAGCGCGGCGCGCGCATCGTCCTCGTGGGTTCCGACGGGGCCTGGGGCGACCAGTTCGCGGACGACACCGTCGTCGCGCGGGAGGCCTGCGCCCAGGCAGGCGTCGCCGTCGAGAACGCCTGGGAGCGTGAACTGATGGACCAGATGCGTCCCAGCAACGACCTCTGGCGGTCGATGGCCCGGCGCACGATGGCCCGTTGACACATAGATGACCGAACACCACCAGTCGACCCGGGGGGAACCCCGGGTCGCTCTCGTCACCTGCGCCGAGCTGTCCGACCTCGACCCGGACGACCGGCTCCTGCTCGCCCCGCTCACCGGGCACGGCGTCCGGGTGGCCGCCGCCGCCTGGGACGACCCGGCGGTCGACTGGGCCGCGTACGACCTGGTCGTGATCCGCTCGCCCTGGGACTACGCGCTGCGCCGCGACGAGTTCGTGGCCTGGGCCGACACCGTCCCCCGGCTGGTCAACCCGGCCGACGTGGTGCGCTGGAACACCGACAAGCGCTACCTCGGCGAACTTTCGGCCGCCGGCGTCCCCACCGTGCCGACCCGCTGGGTCCTGCCGGGGGAGAGCTGGGAGCCGCCCGCCACCCACGGCGAGTACGTCATCAAGCCGGCGGTCAGCGCCGGCAGCCAGGACACCGGCCGGTACGACCTGGCCGACCCCGGGCACCGCGAGCTGGCCGCGGCCCACGTGCGGCGACTGGCGGGGGCCGGCCGGGTGACCATGGTCCAGCCGTACCTGGCGGCGGTGGACACCGCCGGGGAGACCGCGCTGCTGTACCTGGCCGGGCCGGACGGGCTCCGGTTCAGCCACGCGATCCGCAAGGGTCCGATGCTGACCGGCCCCGACCTGGGCGTCGACGGGCTGTACAAGGCCGAGGAGATCAGCTCCCGGGCGGCCGTCTCCGACCAGCTCGCCGTCGCCGAGCGGACGCTGGCGGCGGTGCCGGGCGGGCCGGAGCGCCTGCTCTACGCCCGGGTCGACCTCATCCCGGGCCCCGACGGGTCGCCCGTGCTGGTCGAGCTGGAACTGACCGAGCCGTCCCTGTTCCTCGGGTACGCCGACGGCGCCCCCGAGCGCCTGGCCGAAGCGATCCTCACCCACCTACCCCGCTGACCCCACCGTCCCCGTCCCGCCGTGCCCCGCCGTGCAAATTCCGAGAATCGGTTTGCGCGGCGGGGTGGGGTGGGTGGTGGTTAGGCGGTGGCCGGGACGGGGGGCTCGGTCAGGGCCGGGGGCGCCGTGGACGGCGGGTGGGGCGGGTGGGGCTGCCGGGTTGACCACTGCACCCCGAGGGTGGCCAGCAGGACCAGGCACGAGCCGAGCATGTGCAGGGCGACCAGCACCGCCGGCAGGTGGGTGAAGTACTGGACGAAGCCGATCAGGCCCTGGCTCAGCTCCACCGCGACCAGCACCAGGGCGGCCCGTTCGGCCCGCCGGGCGCCGACCGCGCGGAACGCGAAGACCAGCGCCACCGAGAGTCCGATCAGCAGGAACACCCCGTCGGCGTGCACCTGCGAGATCGACTCCGGGTCGAGGCCGTTGCGGGCCGCGCCCTGGTCGCCCGCGTGCGGGCCGCTGCCGGTGACCCAGGTGCCGATCACCAGCACCGCGACGCTCACCACGGTGGTGACCAGCGTCAGCGCCCGTAGCGGCCCCGGCACCGTGGGCACCGCCGGGCCGTCCGGCTCGCCGATGCGTCGCCAGAGCGCGTACGCGACCGCGATCACCGCCATCGAGGCGAGGAAGTGCAGGCCGACCACCCACGGGTTCAGGTTGGTCAGCACGGTGAAGCCGCCGACCACCGCCTGCGCGGGGATGCCGAACAGCACCCCGATCGAGAGCGGCAGCAGGGCCCGCCGCCGCGCGCCGTGCAGCAGCACGCCCACCACCACGAGCAGCGCGATCGCGCCGACGGCGAAGGTGAGCAGCCGGTTGCCGAACTCGATGACGCCGTGCACGCCCATCTCGGCCGTCGTCCTGTACGACGCGTCGGTGCACCTGGGCCAGGTGGGGCAGCCGAGGCCGGACGCGGTCAACCGGACCGCCCCGCCGGTGACGACGATGCCCACGTTCGCGATGATCGAGGCGAGCGCCAGGCGGCGCAGCAGGGTGGTGGAGACCGGGAACCGGACGGATCGCTTCACGGGCCAAATCCTACGCAACGTAGTGGAGCCCGATCGGGTGACTCCCGCCGTGCCGGTGGCTCGGATCACCGGTACCCGGATTGCGGGCCCCCGGCGAATTACGTAACGTTGCCGTTGTGAAAAACGCGGCGGCGCTGTCCGGGCGACAGCCGGCGACCGGTCCGGTCGCCGGTGCGTCCGTGCCCGCCGGTGCGCCAGTGGCCGCCGTCCCGGTGGCGTCCGCCGGTTCCGCCGCGACCGACCTCTCCACCCGTGACCGGGTGACCAAGCTGCTGCTGGAGCGGGGGGCGACCACCGCCGCGCAGCTCGGCTCGGCGCTCGGGCTCAGCCCGGCGGCGATCCGCCGGCACCTCGACGCGATGCTCGTCGACGGCGACGTGGTCGCCCGTGAGCAGACCGTGCGGGGCAGCCGGGGGCGGGGCCGCCCCGCGAAGGTCTTCGTGCTGACCGACGCGGCCCGGGGCCGCTGCGGCACCCACCACTACGACAACATCGCCACCGCCGCCCTGCGCTGGATCGCCCGCAACGGCGGTTCCGAGGCGGTGGAGGCGTTCGCGACCGACCAGGTCGTCGCCCTGGAGGACCGCTGCCGGGCCGCCATGGAGGACGCCGGCGACGACCCCCTGGCACGGGCCGAGGCACTCGCCGGGGCGCTGACCGCCGAGGGCTACGCTGCCAACGCGTCCACGATCGCCTCCGGCGGTCAGCTCTGCCAGCACCACTGCCCGGTGGCGCACGTGGCCGCCGAGTTCCCCCAGCTGTGCGAGGCCGAGACCGCGGTGATCTCCCGTCTGGTCGGCACCCACGTGCAGCGCCTGGCCACCATCGCGCACGGCGACGGGGTGTGCACCACGCACATCCCCGCCCAGCCGGGGCGCGCCCAGTCCGGTAGAACCGTCACCACTGTGAGGACAGATATATGACCGAGCAGATCGTCCAGCCCCTGACCCAGGAGGAGCAGCTCGCCGCCCTCGGTCGCTACGAGTACGGCTGGGCCGACCCCGACGTTGCCGGGGCCGCCGCCCAGCGCGGCCTCAACGAGGCGGTGGTGCGGGACATCTCGGCGAAGAAGAACGAACCGGCCTGGATGCTCGACCTGCGGCTGAAGGGCCTGCGGCTGTTCGGCCGCAAGCCGATGCCGGCCTGGGGCGCGGACCTTACCGGGATCGACTTCGACAACATCAAGTACTTCGTCCGGTCCACCGAGAAGCAGGCCACGAGCTGGGAGGACCTGCCCGAGGACATCAAGAACACCTACGACCGGCTGGGCATCCCCGAGGCGGAGAAGCAGCGGCTGGTCGCCGGTGTCGCGGCGCAGTACGAGTCCGAGGTCGTCTACCACAAGATCCGCGAGGACCTTGAGGAACAGGGCGTCGTCTTCCTGGACACGGACACCGCGCTGCGCGAGCACGAGGACATCTTCAAGGAGTACTTCGGCACGGTGATCCCGGTCGGCGACAACAAGTTCGCCGCGCTGAACACCTCCGTGTGGTCCGGCGGCTCGTTCATCTACGTGCCGAAGGGCGTGCACGTGGAGATCCCGCTCCAGGCGTACTTCCGGATCAACACCGAGAACATGGGCCAGTTCGAGCGGACCCTGATCATCGTCGACGAGGGCGCGTACGTGCACTACGTCGAGGGCTGCACCGCGCCGCTGTACTCCTCCGACTCGCTGCACAGCGCGGTCGTGGAGATCATCGTCAAGAAGAACGCCCGGTGCCGCTACACCACCATCCAGAACTGGTCGAACAACGTCTACAACCTGGTCACCAAGCGGGCCGTGTGCCACGAGGGCGCGACCATGGAGTGGGTCGACGGCAACATCGGCTCCAAGGTCACCATGAAGTACCCGGCGGTCTACATGACCGGCGAGCACGCCAAGGGCGAGGTGCTCTCGGTGGCGATGGCCGGCGAGGGCCAGCACCAGGACGCCGGCGCCAAGATGGTGCACGCCGCGCCGCACACCTCCTCCACCATCGTGTCGAAGTCGATCGCCCGGGGCGGCGGCCGGACCTCGTACCGGGGCCTGGTGCAGGTGCTGGAGGGCTCGCACCACAGCCGCAGCACCGTCAAGTGCGACGCGCTGCTGGTCGACACCATCTCCCGGTCGGACACCTACCCGTACGTCGACATCCGCGAGGACGACGTGTCGATGGGGCACGAGGCGACCGTTTCCAAGATCAGCGATGACCAGCTCTTCTACCTGATGAGCCGGGGGCTGAGCGAGGACGAGGCGATGGCGATGATCGTGCGCGGCTTCATCGAGCCGGTCGCCAAGGAACTCCCGATGGAGTACGCCCTGGAGCTGAACCGCCTGATCGAGCTCCAGATGGAGGGCGCGGTCGGCTGACCCCGACCGCGAACCCGGACCCGTCGGGCCGGGCCGCGCGAACCCCGGCCCGCCCTCCGATCAATGACACCGTCGTCGCAGAACAGACCAAGGAAGAGATGACTACCCAGGCTTCCGCGCCGCCCAGCACCAAGTCGCAGGCGCTCCGCTCGTACGACGTCGCCGACTTCCCGGCCCTCACCGGCCTGGAGGAGGAGTGGCGCTTCACCCCGCTCAAGCGGCTGCGTGGGCTGGTCGGCGGGGCCCAGGCCGCGACCGGCACGGTCCGGCACGAGTACGGTGACCTGCCCTCCGGCGTCACCGTCTCCCGGATCACCAGGGACGATCCCCGGGTGGGCAGCGTGCTCACCCCGGTCGACCGGGTCAGCGCCCTGGCGTACGGCGGGGCCGGCGATGCGCTGCTGGTCGAGGTCGCCCGCGACGCGGTGGTCGGCGCGCCGGTGAGCCTGCGGGTCCTCGGCGCCGGCGCCGAGGCTCTGGCGTTCGGGCACACCGTCGTCGACGTGGGCCGGTTCGCCGAGGTGACCCTGGTGCTGGAGCACGTCGGCTCGGCGACACTGGCCGACAACGTCGAGGTGTCGGTGGCCGACGGGGCGAAGCTGACCCTGGTCACCGTGGCCGACTGGGCCGCCGACGCGGTGCAGGCCCAGCACCTGCGGGTGAAGCTCGGCCGGGACGCCAAGGTGGTGCACATCCAGGTCAGCCTGGGTGGCGACCTGGTCCGGCAGTACACCTCGGTGGAGTACACCGGCCGGGGCGGCGAGGCCGAGCTGTACGGCGTCTACTTCGCCGACGGCGGCCAGCACCTGGAACACCGCCAGCTCGTCGACCACAACGTGCCCGACTGCCGCAGCTACGTCGGCTACCGGGGCGCGTTGCAGGGCGCGGACGCGCACACGGTCTGGGTGGGTGACGTGCTGATCCGGGCCGAGGCGACCGGCACCGACACGTACGAGATCAACCGGAACCTGCTGCTCAGCGACGGCGCCCGCGCCGACTCCGTGCCGAACCTGGAGATCGAGACCGGCGAGATCGCCGGTGCCGGGCACGCCAGCGCGACCGGCCGCTTCGACGACGAGCAGCTTTTCTACCTGATGGCCCGGGGCATCCCGGAGGGCGAGGCCCGCCGACTGGTGGTCCGCGGCTTCTTCGCCGAGCTGATCAACAAGATCCCGGTCGAGGAGCTGCGCGAGCGGCTCGGCGACGCGATCGAGGCCCGGCTGGCCAGGGCGGGGGCCTGATGATCCGGATCTGTGCCATCGAGGACGTGCCGAAGGGCACGGTGATCAGCGCCGACGTCGACGGCACGCAGATCGCCCTCGTGCACGGTGAGGACGACCAGTTCTACGCCGTGCACGACGAGTGCTCGCACGCCGCGGTCGCCCTCTCCGAGGGCGAGGTCGAGGGCTGCACGCTGGAATGCTGGCTGCACGGCTCCCGTTTCGACCTGCGTACCGGTGAGCCGACCGGGCTGCCCGCCACCGAACCCGTACCCGTCTACCCCGTCGAAGTCCGCGACGGCGACATCTACGTCAGTCTGACGCCGAGCAATGGAGTGACCCGATAATGAGCACCCTGGAGATCCGCGACCTGAAGGTGTCGGTCAAGCTGCCCGAGGGTGAGCTCAAGCCGATCCTGGCCGGCGTCGACCTGACCGTGCGCTCGGGTGAGACGCACGCCATCATGGGCCCGAACGGCTCCGGCAAGTCCACCCTGGCGTACTCCATCGCCGGCCACCCGAAGTACGAGATCACCGGCGGCTCGGTGACCCTGGACGGCTCCGACGTGCTCGCCATGTCCGTCGACGAGCGGGCCCGCGCCGGGCTGTTCCTGGCCATGCAGTACCCGGTCGAGGTCCCCGGCGTCTCGGTGGCCAACTTCCTGCGTACCGCCAAGACCGCGATCGACGGGGAGGCGCCGAAGCTGCGCACCTGGGGCGGCGAGCTGCGCGGCGCGATGGAGCGCCTCCAGATGGACCCGGCGTTCGCCCAGCGCAACGTCAACGAGGGCTTCTCCGGCGGCGAGAAGAAGCGGCACGAGATCGTGCAGCTCGAACTGCTCAAGCCGAAGATCGCGATCCTCGACGAGACCGACTCCGGCCTCGACGTCGACGCGCTGCGGGTGGTCAGCGAGGGCGTGAACCGGGTCCGCGACAACGGCGACACGGGCCTGCTGCTGATCACCCACTACACGCGCATCCTGCGCTACATCAAGCCGGACTTCGTGCACGTGTTCGTCGCCGGCCGGATCGTCGAGCAGGGCGGCCCGGAGCTGGCCGACAAGCTCGAGGACGAGGGCTACGAGCGGTACGCCGCCGGGGCCGGCTCGGCGCGGGCCTGAGGAAGGGGCCGGTCACGCAGATGACCACCATCACGATCCCCGAGGGGATGCCGCAGTTCGACGACGTGCCGCGCTTCGACGTCGCGGCGGTGCGCGCGGACTTCCCGATCCTCGACCGGGAGGTCAACGGGCACCCGCTGGTCTATCTCGACAGCGCGAACACCTCGCACAAGCCGCGCCAGGTGCTCGACGTGCTCACCGAGCACTACGCGAGGCACAACGCCAACGTGTCGCGCTCGGTGCACACGCTGGGCACCGAGGCGACCGAGGCGTACGAGGGCGCGCGGGCGAAGATCGCCGCGTTCGTCAACGCGCCGAGCGCGGACGAGGTGGTGTTCACCAAGAACTCCACCGAGGCGATCAACATCGTGGCGTACGCGTTCTCCAACGCCTCGCTGCGGCCCGACGCCGACGAGCGCTTCCGGCTCGGCCCCGGCGACGAGATCGTGATCTCCGAGATGGAGCACCACTCGAACATCGTCCCGTGGCAGTTGCTGGCCGAGCGTACCGGCGCGACCCTGCGCTGGTTCCCGGTCACCGACACCGGCCGGCTCGACGAGTCAGGGCTGGACGACCTGGTCACCGAGCGGACGAAGATCGTCTCGCTGGTGCACATGTCGAACATCCTCGGCACCGTCAACGCCACCGCCCGGATCACCGATCGGGTCCGCGAGGTGGGGGCGCTGCTGCTGCTCGACTGCTCGCAGTCGGTGCCGCACCTGCCGATCGACGTGGTCGACCTCGACGCCGACTTCATCGTCTTCACCGGGCACAAGATGTGCGGCCCCACCGGCATCGGCGTGCTCTGGGGCCGGGGCGAGCTGCTCGCGGCCATGCCGCCGGTGCTCGGCGGCGGCTCGATGATCGAGACGGTCACCATGGCCCGGTCGACGTTCGCCGCCCCGCCGGCCCGGTTCGAGGCCGGCACCCCGCCGATCGCCGAGGCCGTGGCGCTCGGCGCGGCCGTGGACTACCTCGCCGGGATCGGCATGCGGGCCATCCAGTGGCACGAGAAGGAGCTGACGGCGTACGCGCTGGACGCCCTCGCCACCGTGCCCGGCCTGCGGATCTTCGGGCCGACGGTGCCGGTGGGCCGGGGCGGGACGATCTCGTTCGCGCTCGGCGACATCCACCCGCACGACGTGGGTCAGGTGCTCGACTCGCTCGGCGTCCAGGTGCGCGTCGGCCACCACTGCGCCAAGCCGGTGTGCACCCGGTTCGGCGTGCCGGCCATGACGCGGGCCTCGTTCTACCTGTACACCACCACCGAGGAGATCGACGCCCTGGTGGGTGGTCTGGAGCAGGCGCGGAAGGTGTTCGACTGATGCAGCTCGACCAGCTCTACCAGGAGATCATCCTGGACCACTACAAGCACCCGCACGGCCGTGGCCTGCGCGACGCCGACGACCCGGCCGACCAGGTCGCCGAGGCGCACCACGTCAACCCGACCTGCGGCGACGAGGTGACCGTCCGGGTCGCCACCGACGGCGAAGTGCTGCACGACATCTCGTACGACGGCATGGGCTGCTCGATCAGCCAGGCGTCGGCGAGCGTGCTGCACGAGCTGCTGCGCGGTCGGGGCGCGGGTGAGGCGTTCGCGGTGCACGAGGCGTTCGTCGAGTTGATGTCCGGTCGTGGCCAGGTCACGCCGGACGAGGACGTGCTCGGTGACGGGGTGGCGTTCGCGGGTGTCGCGCGCTACCCCGCCCGGGTCAAGTGCGCGTTGCTGCCGTGGATGGCGTTCAAGGACGCCGCGGCACGCGCCGGGGTGGGCGCGAGCCCGGAGGTGAAGGCATGAGCGAGCGTCAGCGAGCGGATCATCGGCACAGTGCCGGCACAGCTCATGCCGGTGCCGAGCGAAGCGAGGGGACGGCATGAGCAGCGAGGAAACCGCCAGCACGCCGGGCACCGGCGCCGTGGCGACCGACGGTTCGGCTCCGGCCACCGAGGACACGGCCACGTCGGCGGCCACCGGCGCGGCGGCCGGTGGCAAGGCCGCCGTCGCCGACGTCGAGGAGGCGATGAAGGACGTCGTCGACCCGGAGCTGGGCATCAACGTGGTCGACCTCGGCCTGGTGTACGGCGTCCACGTCGGCGACGACAACGTCGCCACCCTGGACATGACGCTGACGTCGGCGGCCTGCCCGCTGACCGACGTCATCGAGGACCAGGCCCGGCAGGCGCTGACCACCGGCCCCGGCGGGGGACTGGTCGACGACATCCGGATCAACTGGGTCTGGCTGCCCCCGTGGGGCCCCGACAAGATCACCGACGAGGGCCGCGACCAGCTCCGTTCCCTCGGCTTCAACGTCTGACACCGGCCCCGCGCCGGTAACCGTCGAGCGCGTCGCCCCGCACCGGGGCGGCGCGCTCGACGTGTCTCCCGCCCCGCCGCCGGCCGAAGCGGCCCGCTGCGTAGTTCGGTCCCAGGCCGGCCCGACCGCCCCTGCCCCTGCCCGGTGCGTGGTCCGCCGGTCGCTCCTTCGCGCCGCCGCACTGTCCGTAGCGGGCGGGAGGCGGGGCCGAAAAGCGGTGGTGGGGGAGGGGGCCGCGGGGCAGGATGGGCGCGTGATCGAGACGTGCCGGATGCCCCTCGCCCCTGTTGCCGCGACCGTGGCCACGGGGCGACAGCGGGTGGTTCCCCGGTCCGGCTCGGCCCGCTCCAGAACGTCGTGACCGGGGCCTTCCTGGCCGGCCTGGTGGCCGGCTACGGCGTCGCCGTGCCCGTCGGCGCGATCGCCGTGCTGATCCTGGGGCTCAGCGCGCGGACGTCGTTCCGGGTCGGCGCCGCCGCCGCGCTCGGCGTGGCGACCGCCGACGGCCTGTACGCCGCCGTCGCCGTGCTCGGCGGGGCGGCGGTCGCCGAACTGGTGACCCCGGTCGCCGGGCCACTGCGGCTGGTGGCGGCGGCCGTGCTGTTCGTCCTCGCCGGGCACACCGCGTGGCGGGCGCTGCGCCCGCGCCCCGCGTCCGCCGACGCGGGCGAAGGCCGGGGCCTCGGCACCCCCGGGCGGGCCTTCGCCGGGGTGCTGACGCTGACCCTGCTCAACCCGGCGACGGTGGTCTACTTCGCGGCGCTCGTGCTCGGCCGCGGCGAGGCTGCCGGCCCGGACCGCCCGGCCGCCGCCCTCTTCGTGGCCGGGGCGTTCCTCGCCTCGGCGAGCTGGCAGCTGCTGATCGCCGGCGGTGGGACACTGGTCGGCCGGGCGCTGACCGGGCCCCGGGGCCGGCTGGTGACCGCCCTGGTCTCCAGCGCGATCATCGGTGCGCTCGCGGCCGTCGTGCTGTTCGTGCGCTGACCGGGGTTCGCAGCGGGGAGTGATCCGCTGTCGCCCGACCGGTCGCGGGCCTCGATCGGACCGAAGGCCGGTCCCGGCGCGACCCGGTCGTGCCGTACGGTCGAGCGGTGACCAGCCGACCCGCAGCCGGGGGCGGCCGGTGGGTCGAGGTCGACCCGGCCCGCGTCGCCCGCTGGGTCGAGGGCTTCGCCGACCGGCACGGCCCGCCGACCACCACCCCCCAGGAGTACGGCCTGCTGCTCGCCGCCCCGGACGGGGCGACCGCGGAGCTGCACGGCCCGCCGGGCGTACCCCCGGTCGTCGACCTCGCCGGGTTCGTGACCGCCGTCGCCGCGCCGCGCCGGATCGGGCTGCTGCTCGCCCGCAAGGGCGCGGTGGCGGTCGGGATCGCCGAGGGCGGCGACCTCGTCGTGTCGAAGGTCGACACCCGGTACGTGCAGGGGCGCACCGCCGCCGGTGGCTGGTCCCAGCAGCGGTTCGCCCGCCGCCGCGACAACCAGGCGAGGGCGGCGCTGGGCGACGCGGCCGAGCTGGCCGTCCGGCTGCTGCTGCCCGCGGCGGCCACGCTCACCGCCCTGGTCGGCGGGGGCGACCGGCGGGCGGTGGACACCGTGCTGGCGGACCGGCGGCTGGCCCCGCTGGCCGCGCTGCGCGCCGACCGGTTGCTCGACGTGCCGGAGCCCCGGCACGCGGTGCTGGTCGCCGCGGTGGACGCGGCCCGCGCCGTGCGGGTCCTGGTCCGGGATCCCGGACCGGCCGCACCCTGACCGATCGACGCGCGTGCCCGGGCCGCTAGGCTGGCGGCAGCGCGCGAAGGGGGTCGGGATGGAGGCGACGGACGGCGTCGCCGGTGGCGCCGGCCCGGACGGGGAGCGTCTCGGTGACCGGATCCGCCGCCTGCGCACGGCCCGGGGGCTGACCCAGCAGCAGGTAGCCGAGCCCCGGTACACCCGGGCGTTCCTCGGCGCGATCGAGTCCGGCACCCGTACCCCCAGCCCGGAGGCGCTGGCCCACGTCGCCGACCGGCTCGGGCTGCCGGTGGACGACCTGCGCCACGGGCGGCCGGCCGAGGCGGCGGCCCGGCTGGCGGGGGAGCTGGCGACCGCCCGGCGCGCCCTGTCGGCCGGCGACCTCGACGCCGCCGACCGCGCGCTCGCCGACATCCGCCGCCGGGCCGACGACTACCACCTGCCGGAGCTGGGCGGCTGGGCGCGGTACTACGCGGCGGAGGCGGATCTGCACCGGGGCCTGGCCCCGGCCGCCGCGGCCGGCTACGCGCGGCTGGCGGCGCAGCCGCCGGCGCACTGCCCGGCGCTGCGTGCCGCGGTGCTCGCCCGGCAGTCCTACTGCCTGCTCGTCGACGGGGACGCCCCCCGCGCGGTGGCCGTCCTGGAGGACGGGCTGCGGGCGTTGCGGGCGGCGCCGCCGGTGGATCCCGACGCCGAGCTGCGGCTGACCAACGCGTTGATGTACACGTTTCTCGAGCTGAGCTGGCGGCACCGGGCCCGCCGGCTGGAGCGGGACGCGCTGCCGCTGTTGAGCCGGGCCACCCGGGGCGAGTGGGTGGCCCAGTTCTACGCCGTCGCGGGCCAGCTCCGGCGCGACGGCGAGCTGGCCGAGGCCGACCGCTACCTGCGCGAGGCGGTCCGCCGCTACGCCGAGCTGGGGCTCACCCGGGAGATCGCGCTGTGTCACTGGGCCCGGGGGTACGTCCTGCGCCGGGCCGGGCGCCCCGCCGAGGCCGCTCCGGAGCTGCGCCGGGCCCGGGAGATGCTCGGCGCGGTCGGCGCGGTGCTCGACCACACGGGGGCGACCCTGGAGCTGGCCGAGTCCCGCCGCCGCGAGGGTGCCCTGGACGAGGCGGAGGAGCTGGCCGGGGAGGCCGCCCGGACGGCGGCCGAGTGCCGGCACCGGGAGCTGATGGCGGAGGCCGACCTCGTGCTCGGCCTGGTCCGCGCGGCCCGGGGCGCCGGCGCCGACGCCCGCCGGCTGCTGTCCCGCGCGGCCGACCGGTACGAGCAGGCCGGGCTGATGGGGGAGGTCGTCGTCGCCTGCCGGCACCTCGGCGAGTCGCTGCTCACCGAGGGGGACCGCGCGGGGGCGGCCGAGGTGCTGCGCCGGGGCCTGCGCGCGGCGGAGCGACTGACGTGAGTGGTCGACGCGTGGCGGGGCGCCGCGGAGCGACCGACCTGAGCGGCCGGCGCGCGGCGGGGCGGCGGCGGTGACGCCGCGGCGGGACGAGGTGGGCGCCCGCGTCGCGCGGCTGCGCGTCGCCCGGGGGCTCACCCAGCGCGCCCTGGCGCAGCCGCGCTACACCCCGGCCTACGTCTCCGCCGTGGAGAGCGGCCGGCGGACCCCCTCGGCCGACGCCGTCGCCCACTTCGCCGAGCGGCTCGGGGTCACCCCGGCCGACCTGACCACCGGCCGCTCCCCGGCCGAGGTGGTGCGCCTGCACCTGCGGCTGGTCGAGGCCGACTGCGCCGGGCCGGCCGATCCCGCCGGGGCCGGCGCGGGCTACCAGGAGGTGATCTCGGCCGCCGCACCGCTGGACGCCCCGGTCCTGGTCGCCCGGGCCCGGCTCGGCCTCGCCGGCCTCGCCCTGCGGCGGGGGGACACCGGCGAGGCGGCGGCGCAGGTGGACCGGGCCGAGGAACTGTTGACGGAGGCGGCACCGCACGTCCGCGCCGAGGCGACCGCCGTCCGCGCGGTGCTGGTGGGCCGCGGCGGCGACCTGCGGTACGCGACGTATCTGCTGGCGTCGGCCCGGGACGGGCTGGTGCGGGACGGCTACCCGGACCCCGCCGCGCTGCTGACCCTGCACGCGGAGCTGGCGGTCTGCCACCTCCAGCTCGACGACGAGCCGGCGGCGGCGGAGGCGGCGGCGGGGGCCCTGGCCCTGGCGGTGCTGGCCGAGCCGGTCCGGGTGGCCGGGCTGCACCTGACGGTGGCGGCCAGCCTGCTGGCGTGCGCCCGCACGGCGGAGGCGGCCACGGCGGTGGAACAGGCCCGGCAGGCCGCCCGGCAGGCCACGCTGCACGTCCAGTTGGCGTCGTGCCACCGGGCGCGCGGGCGCGGCCGGTGGGCCGCCGGGGACGTCCCGGGCGCACTGGCCGACCTCACCACCGCGTACGACGCGCTGCGCGCCGCCGGCCAGCCGGGGCTGGCCGGGGAGGCCGCGGTCGAACTGGCCGAGGCGTACCGGGCGCTCGGGCGGCCGGCGACGGCGGACGCGCTGGTGGGAGAGGTGCTGGACCGGGAGGGGGAGGGCCCCGGCGCGGCCCGGGCGGCGCGGGTGCGCGGACTGCTCCGCGCGGACGCCGGCGACGGGCCCGGGGCCGAGCGGTACCTGCGGGCGGCGGTCGAGGGGTTCCGCACGGCCGGCCGGCGGCGCGAGCTGGCCGGCACCGTGCTGGCGCTGGCCGACCACCTCGCCCGCGCCGGCCGGCCCGCCGAGGCGCTGGACCTGATGCGCGAGGGGCTGCGCGAGGTGGAACGGCTCGGTGAGCGCCCACCCTCGGCGGTGCGCCCGGCCACCTGACGCCCATCCACCGTCTGCTCCCGGGTGTGGCGGGCCGCCCGCCGCGCTGACCCTGTGATCAGGGCCCATACCGCCCGCCGTGCCCCGCCTCGGCGGGCGGGCCGCTCAGTCGCGGGCCCAGAGCGCGGGCGTGTTCGGCGGCTCCCAGCCCACCTGTGCGGTGTGCGGCTGGAGGCAGCGGTAGCCGGCCCCGCCGTACGTCACCCGGTTGCCGGCCTGGTACGCGGTACCCACCGCCCAGGTTCCCGTCGGCGGCGGGGTGCCGGTGGGGCTGGTGGTGGGTCCGGGGGTCTGCGGCACGTTGAGCACGAAGTCGAAGCTGGCCTCCCGGCCGCCGTCCACCGTCCGCACGGTCATCAGCAGGGCCGGGTCGAACAGCGAGTCGGTGTTGTTGCGGGGCTCGCCGGGGAAGTAGAGCTGGGTGGTGAGCACCGGCCGGCCCGGGGCCTGGACCTTGACGTGGATGTGCCGGGTCCGTCCGGGGTAGAGGCCCGGCACGATCGTGGTCAACCGGTACCCGCCGGACGCGTCGGTGAACTGGTGCCCGCGCATCCGGTAGCCGGTGTTGTCGTAGCCGCCGTTCGTGTCGGCCTGCCAGAAGTCCAGCAACACGTTGGGGATCGCCTGGCAACCCAGGCCGAAGACGTAGCCGCTGAGGGTCAGCCGGGTGCCGACGGTGCCGGCCTCGATCAGCGAGGTGCGGCGCGGCGAGTTGGGCTTGAAGTAGGGGCCCTCGATCTGCGGCGGCGTCGGGTCGTCGCCGTCGTCGCACATCGGGGTGGGCGTCAGCGCCGGTCCGGCGGGGCCGCCGGCCGTCGCCAGCGCCCGCGCCGCGCCGCCGATCAGCAGGGGCGCGGGCAGGGTGAGGGCCACGGCCCTCAGCACGGTCTTGCGGGTGACACCGCTGGTGTCGCGGGGCTCGTCCGCGCCGGTGGATGCGCCGGTCATGGCAGCTCCTTGTCGCTCGGAGGGGAAATCCGGGGCCGACCCGGCCGGGCCGGCCCCGCTGCCCCGACCCTAGGGATGACTATCCGTCAGCGTCGATGTGTTCGGCGCCCGGGTCGTGGTGTTTTCCGCCGTGCCGGCGGAAGCCGCCGGGGGTGTCGCCGACCTCGCGGCGGAAGAACCGGCAGAAGTAGGCGGCGTCGGCGAAGCCCAGCCGGTCGGCGATCCGGGCCACGGTGAGGTCGGTCTGCACCAGCAGCCGCTTGGCCTCCAGCACCCGGGCCTGGCGGATGAGCTGGGCCGGGGTGGCGCCGGTGGCCCGGGGGACCGCCTCGTTGAGGTGCCGCACCGAGACGCCGAGGCGGCGCGCGTAGGCGCGGGGCGGCTCGCCGAGCAGGGCCGGCTCGGCGAGCAGCGCGTCGAAGCGGCGGGCCACCGCCACGGCCCGGCCGATGGGGGCGGGGGTGTCCCCGGCCGGGTGGCCCGCCGGCCCGGCCGGCGTCGACCGGCCCACCTCGGCGATGAGGATGTGCAGGTACGCCCGCAGCACGCTGCGGCAGCCCGGCTCGGCCCGGCGTCGTTCCCCGGTCATCCGGTCCAGCAGCGACCGGATCCGGGCCGCGTGCGCGGCGTCGCGTGGGTGCCACGAGCGCTGGCCCGAGCGGTGCAGCGCGTCCCGGTCGGCCGGGTCGGTCAGCAGGAACTCGGGGGTGCACAGCACGACGTGCCCCCGCAGGTCGTCCGCGTCGCGCCAGTGGTGCACCTGGCCGGGGGTGACGAGGAAGAGCTGGGGCGGCCGGACGGCGTACGCGACGAGGTCGACGACGTGGGTGGCGCGCCCGTGGGTCACGTACGCCAGCTCGTAGAAGGTGTGCCGGTGCGGGAAGTCGGCGCGCGACAGCGGCCCGATCTCGGCGAAGGAGCCGACGGCGAGCGGCAGCTCGTCGGGCGCGGGGACGTCCAGCGCGTGCCGGGGCAGCTCCGGTGGTGGGCCGGGGGTTGCCCGGCGGCGGGCCGGGCCGGGTCGGGGCGAGGTGGACAACGGCCACTCCAGGCGGTCGTGGCAGTCGGATGCGGCTGACCGGCGGGCTTATTGACGCATGGGTATGCCTCACTTACCGTACTGGCAACAGAGTTAACAACAAATGTTAGCTCGCCGGTAGCGCGGTGGGCGGGCGACCGCGCCCGTCGCCGCAGCCCGGTCCCTCCCCCCTGTCCGCGAGGAGATCCCCCATGCGCCGACGACCAGCCACCCTGGCCGCCACCCTCCTGGGTGCCGCCGCCACGGTGCTCACCTTCACCCTGGCCGCGCAGGCCGCCCCCGGTGCCGGTTCGGCCCCCGGCGGCCCGGCCGCCGCCGTCGCTCCCGACGGCATCGCGCCCGAGATGTTCGCCGCGCTCCAGCGGGACCTGCGGCTGACCCCGGCCCAGGCCCGTGCCCGACTCGACGCCGACGCCCGGGCCGGCCGCGCCCAGCAGGTGCTGAGCGCGACCCTCGGCAGCCGTTACGGCGGAACCTGGGTGGCGGGCGACGGCGCTGTCGCCGCCGGCGTGACCACCGCCGCCGACGCGGCGACCGCGCGTGCTCTCGGCGTCGTCCCGGTCCGGGTGCGGCACGGCGAGCAGGCCCTGACGGCGGTCGTGGACCGGCTGAACCAGCGGGCGGAGGCCGCGCCCGAGGCGGTGGTCGGCTGGTACGCCGACCTGCCCACGAACAGCGTCGTGGTGCTGGCCCGCCCCGGGGGCGGCGCCGCCGCCGAGGCGTTCGCCGCCGGGGCGCCGGCCGGCACCGTCCGGGTCCAGGCCAGCACGGAGAACCCCCGGCCGTACGCCGACGTGATCGGCGGCAACGCGTACTACATCGGCAGCAGCCGCTGCTCGGTCGGCTTCTCCGTGCAGGGCGGGTTCGTCACGGCCGGGCACTGTGGCCGGACGGGCGCCCGGACCTCCCAGCCGGGCGGCACGTTCCGGGGCTCCACCTTCCCCGGCCGCGACTACGCCTGGGTGCAGGTGGACGCCGGCAACACCCCGCGCGGCCTGGTCAACCAGTACAACGGCGGCACGGTCGCCGTGGCCGGCAGCACGGAGGCCGCCGTCGGCGCGGCGGTCTGCCGGTCCGGCTCCACCACCGGCTGGCGCTGCGGCACCATCCAGCAGAAGAACGCCTCCGTCACCTACCCGGAGGGCACCGTCTCGGGCCTGACCCGCAGCAACGCCTGCGCCGAGCCGGGCGACTCGGGCGGCTCCTGGCTGGCCGGCGCCCAGGCCCAGGGGGTCACCTCCGGCGGCTCGGGCAACTGCACCAGCGGCGGCACCATGTACTTCCAGCCGGTCAACCCGATCCTGGCCGCCTACGGGCTGAGCCTGATCACCTCCGGCGGCGGCCCGGACCCGACGCCCACCCCCACCGGCACCGGCAATCCGCCTGGTGACACGACCTGGCAGGCGGGCACCCCGTACGCCGCCGGGGCGACGGTGACCTACGGCGGCCAGTCGTACCGGTGCCTACAGGCGCACACCGCCCAGGCGGGTTGGGAACCGCCGACCGTCCCCGCCCTCTGGCAGCGGGTCTGAACCCCGCCCGCTCCCCGAAGACGGACGGGCCCGGCCGCCGAGGCGACCGGGCCCGCCCGCCGGCGGTGGGCACGGGGCGGCTCAGCGGCCGCCGCCGAAGGTGTCGCAGGACTTCGGGTCCCCGGTGTCGTACCCCTTGGTGAACCACTGCCTGCGCTGCTGCGACGTGCCGTGGGTGAACTCGTCCGGGTTCACCGGCCGGCCGGAGCGCTGCTGGATGGCGTCGTCGCCGATCTTCTCCGCGGTGTCGATGGCCTGCTGGATGTCCTGCTCGGTGATGCTGGTGAAGATCTTCTGGCCCTGCTCGTCGGCGGTGCCGGTGGCGTTCTTGGCCCAGGCGCCGGCGTAGCAGTCGGCCTGCAACTCCAACTTCACCGAGAGCGCGTTCGCGTTGCCCGGGTCGCGCTGCTGTTCGCGACGCATCTGGGCCTCGGTGCCGAGCAGGTCCTGCACGTGGTGGCCGTACTCGTGGGCCAGCACGTACGGCTGGGCGAACTCGCCCTTCGCGCCGAGTTGGCCGGCGAGCTGCTGGTAGAAGGTCAGGTCGATGTAGACCAGGTCGTCGGCGGGGCAGTAGAACGGCCCGACGCCGGAGTCCGCCTGGCCGCAGCCGGTGTTGACGCCCCGGCTGAAGAAGACGGTCTTCGAGGGCTGGTACTGCTCGCCGAAGACCTCGGGCAGCGCGCTGCGCCAGTACGCCTGGATCGAGTTGACGTACAGGGTGTTGCGGCAGTCGAGCTGCTTCAGCGCGTCGTCGGCCGAACACTTCTGCTCCAGCGAGGTGTTGTCGCCCTGGCTGGCGTCGTCGCCCCCGGTCATCGCGTTGAGTCCGACGCCGCCGCCGACCAGGGCGATCAGCACCGCGACGATGATGCCGACGAGGCCGCCGCGCCCACCGCCGATCGGGATGGGGATGCCACCCAGGCCGCCGCCTCCCCCGGACCCCCGCCGATCGTCCACCTGACTGGTGTCGACCTGCGCGTTCTCGTTCAGCTCCATGTTGACCCCGATCACGATTCATCACGTTTGGCGGTTGCGGTACCGGACCGGTCCGGACGCCGTTTTCGGTACCCGATGATCTTGCCTGGTAATCCGGGCGGCGCGCTCCGGGGCGCCCGGTACAATTGCGGCGTGCTGCTCTGCGAAGGCTGAACCGCCCCGCGCCGACGGGAACCACCGACCCGCCGGCGCTTTCGCGTGCCCTGAGTCAGCCCTTCCAGACCCCGAGAGCGAGCCTTCGACATGATCACTGCCACCGGCCTGGAGTTGCGCGCCGGCGCCCGGATCCTGCTGTCCGACACCACCCTGCGGGTGCAGCCGGGCGACCGCATCGGCCTGGTCGGCCGCAACGGCGCCGGCAAGACCACCACCCTGAAGGTGCTGGCGGGGGAGGGGCAGCCGTACGCCGGTCAGCTCGACCGGCGCAGCGCCATCGGCTACCTGCCGCAGGACCCGCGCACCGGCGACCTGGAGGTCACCGGCCGCGACCGGGTGCTCTCGGCCCGGGGCCTGGACGTGCTGATGGCCCAGATGCAGGAGATCGAGGCCCGGCTGGCCGACGGCGCCGACGACAAGCTGGTCCGCCGCTACGGCGCGTTGGAGGACCAGTTCGCCTCCCTCGGCGGGTACGCGGCCGAGGCCGAGGCCGCCCGGATCTGCGCCAACCTCGGCCTGCCGGACCGGGCCCTCGCCCAGACCATCGGCACCCTCTCCGGCGGTCAGCGCCGCCGCATCGAGCTGGCCCGGATCCTGTTCCGCGACGCCGGCGAGAACGGCGGCGGCATCCTGCTGCTCGACGAGCCGACCAACCACCTCGACGCCGACTCGATCACCTGGCTGCGCGGGTTCCTCGCCAACCACAAGGGCGGGCTGATCGTGATCTCCCACGACGGCGCGCTGCTGGAGTCGGTGGTCAACAAGGTCTGGTTCCTCGACGCCACCCGCTCGGTGGTCGACGTCTACAACCTGGGCTGGAAGGCGTACCTGGAGGCGCGGGAGACCGACGAGCGGCGCCGCCGCCGGGAGCGGGCCAATGCCGAGAAGAAGGCCGGCGCGCTGATGGCCCAGGCCGACAAGATGCGGGCCAAGGCCACCAAGACCGTCGCCGCGCAGAACATGGCCCGCCGGGCCGAGAAGCTGATCTCCGGACTGGAGGAGGTCCGGGTCTCCGACAAGGTGGCCAAGGTTCGCTTCCCGAGCCCCGCCCCGTGCGGCAAGACGCCGCTCACCGCGTCCGGCCTGTCCAAGTCGTACGGCTCGCTGGAGATCTTCACCGACGTCAACGTGGCGGTGGACCGGGGCTCCCGGGTGGCCATCCTCGGCCTCAACGGCGCCGGCAAGACCACCCTGCTGCGGATGCTCGGCGGCCTGCTCAAGCCGGACACCGGCGAGGTGCACGCCGGGCACGGGCTGCGGCTGGGCTACTACGCCCAGGAGCACGAGACCCTGGACGTGGACCGGACGGTGCTGGAGAACATGCGCGCCGCCGCCATCGAGCAGACCGACACCGAGCTGCGGAAGATCCTCGGCGCGTTCCTGTTCTCCGGCGAGGACGTGAACAAGCCGGCCGGGGTCCTCTCCGGCGGGGAGAAGACCCGGCTGGCCCTGTCCACCCTGGTCTGCTCCGGCGCGAACGTGCTGCTGCTCGACGAGCCGACGAACAACCTCGACCCGGTCAGCCGGGAGCAGGTGCTCGACGCCATCGCGAACTACCCGGGCGCGATCGTGCTGGTCACCCACGACCCGGGCGCGGTGCTGGCGCTCAAGCCGGACCGGGCGATCCTGCTCCCCGACGGCGACGAGGACGCCTGGAGCGACGACCTGCTCGAACTGGTCGAGCTGGCCTGAGTCCGCCCGCGCCGGGTCGACCACGGGGCCGTGCCGGGCGGAATGCGACTTCATGCACCTTTCGCGAAGCGGCACGGATTCCGTGTCCACCGGGGCGGGGCGGCGGGTTCAGGTGGCCAGGTGGGTCAGTACGCCGGAGCTGACCAGGATCACCACGCCGATCGCGACGAAGACGGCCGGGACCAGCCAGTGACCGGCCCGGTCGACCAGCCGGACCACCGCCGGGTGGCCGCCGAGGCCGGCGGCGACCGCGCACCACAGCCCGACCAGCACCGCGAACACCACCAGCCAGACCAGTCCGTCGACCGGGTCGAGGGCGCGGAACACCGGCACGTACACGGCGATGTTGTCGGCGCCGTTGGCGATCGTCACCCCCACCACCCCGAGCAGCCCGCCGACCACGACCGGCGGCTCGGCGTCGTCGCGCCGGGCCAGCAGGGCGCGCACGCCGAGCGCGATCGGCAGCAGGCCGAGCAGGCCGGTCCACGGGTCGGGCACCACGAGCAGCCCGGCGGCGGCCACCACGGCGGCGACGACCAGCGCGCCGATGCCCAGGTACTGGCCACCGACGATGTGCCACGGCCGGGCGCTCCCGGTGCTCCGGGCGGCCACGAAGAGCAGGGTCAGCACGATGACGTCGTCGACGTTGGTGGCGGCGAACACCAGCGCCGCGCCGGCTGCGGTCGCGATCAGGTCGGTCACGCCAGGCAGGGTACGGCCGCCGCGCCCGGCCCGGCCGGGGCCCGGCGCCGTGGTGGCGCCGTCAGCCGGCCGTCGTCGTCACCCTATCGGGTAACCGACACTGCATAGCGTGTCGGTTGGCGAATAGTTGATATCTGGCGCATGATCGTTCGAGGCGGTCTAATAGGTGGGACCGTATCCGAACCGCACAGTCTGGGACGTGAGGAATCAGCATGGCAGCCACTGGCACAGCCACCAGCACTGAGAAGGGTCGCCGGATCGTCGGAGCCGAGCGTCAGACGCTCGCCAAGGACCTGGTAAAGCGGTACACCTCGGGGGAGAGCATCCGTGCGCTCGCGGCCTCCACCGGGCGTTCCTACGGGTTCATTCACCGGGTGCTGACCGAGTCCGGCGTGCAGTTGCGTCAGCGCGGTGGCGCCCGGCGTCGCAAGAAGGCGTGACCCGCCCACCGACGTCGTCCACCAGCGCCGTCCCCCGGGCGGCCCGGTGACCCCCGGCGCGGCCGGGGTACGACTCGACTGCGACGGGCCGGTCGCGACGGTCACGTTGTGCCGGCCCGACGTGCTCAACGCCCAGACCCCGGCGATGTGGCGCGCGATGAGCGACTACTCGCGGGACCTGCCCGGCGACGTGCGTGTCGTCGTCGTGCGCGGCGAGGGTCGGGCGTTCTCCGCCGGCCTCGACCTGTCGGTGGCCGGCTCCTCCGGCCCGGGCTCCTTCGCCGAGCTGGCCACCCTGCCCGAGCAGGAGTGCGCCGACCGGATCGCGGAGTTCCAGGGCGGCTTCACCTGGCTGCACCGGCCGGACGTGATCTCGGTGGCGGCCGTGCAGGGGCACGCCATCGGCGCCGGCCTCCAGCTCGCGCTCGCCTGCGACCTGCGGGTGCTGGCGGCCGACGCCAAGTTCTCCATGGCCGAGGTGACCCTGGGTCTCGTCCCCGACCTGGCCGGCACCAGACGGCTGGTCGAGCTGGTCGGCTACGCCCGTGCCCTGGAGATCTGCGCCACCGGCCGGCGGATGGACGCCGCGGAGGCCGACCGGCTCGGGCTGGCCACCCTGGTGGTGCCGAACGCCGAGCTGGACGCCGCCGTGCGCGACCTCACCGCCGGTCTGCTCGCCAACGACCGGAACGCCGTGACGGAGATCAAGGCCCTGCTCGCCGGCGCCGCCGGCCGGTCCCACGCCGAGCAGCAGCGGGCCGAGCGCGAGGCACAGACCCGTCGCCTACGCGACCTCGCCGGCCGGGGCGAATAGCCTCGCCAAACCGGGGCGGAACGGTCTCGCCAACCGGGGCGCAACGGTAAGGACTGGTCCGGGAAGAAACCGGGTTACGGCCGAGGTTGTCGTAGGCGTCGGGAGAATCGACCCGACGGCACGAGTCCGCCCACGACCCGGAGGTGACGCGCGATGTCTGACGGCGGCATGGGCGGCTGGAACATGATCCGGTCGATGCGCAACCGGGACGAGATCTCCGCCCACCGGCTCAAGCGGGGCACCGCCCGGCGGATCGTCGAGTTCGCCCGTCCCTACCGGCGGGACATGGTGGTCTTCCTGGTCACCGTGGTGATCGCCGCGGTGATCGGCGTCGCCACCCCGGTGCTCGCCGGTGACGTGATCAACGCGATCAGCCGCGGCGGCCCGGACGCCGGGTCGACCGTGGTCCGGCTGGCCCTGGTCATCGCCGCCCTGGCGGTCGCCGACGCGCTCTTCTCACTGGCCCAGCGGTGGTACTCGGCCCGGATCGGCGAGGGGATCATCCTCGACCTGCGGACCCGGGTCTACGACCACGTCCAGCGGATGCCGCTGCAGTTCTTCACCCGCACCCAGACCGGCGCGCTGGTCAGCCGGCTCAACAACGACGTGATGGGGGCCCAGCGGGCGTTCACCTCCACCCTCTCCGGGGTGGTCAGCAACGTCATCCAGCTCGTGCTCACCGCCGCGGTGATGCTGACCCTGTCCTGGCAGATCACCGTCCTGTCGCTCATCCTGCTGCCGATCTTCATCATCCCGGCCCGCCGGGTCGGCCGGCGGCTGGCCGACATCACCCGCGAGTCGTACGACCTCAACGCCAAGATGAGCGCCACGATGACCGAGCGGTTCGGGGTGTCCGGGGCGCTGCTGGTCAAGCTGTTCGGTTCGCCCGACGTGGAGGCGCGCCGGTTCGCCGGCCGGGCCGAGCGGGTCCGCGACATCGGCATCCAGTCCGCCATGTACTCCCGGACGTTCTTCGTGGCGATGCTGCTGGTCGCCTCGCTGGCCCAGGCGCTCACCTACGGCCTCGGCGGCTGGCTCGCGGTCACCGGCAGCGTCAGCGCCGGCACGGTGGTGACGCTGGCGCTCCTGCTCACCCGTCTCTACGGCCCGCTGACCGCGCTGTCCAACGTCCGGGTGGACGTGATGAGCGCGCTGGTCTCCTTCGACCGGGTCTTCGAGGTGCTCGACCTGCGCCCCGGCATCGAGGAGAAGCCGGCCGCGGTCGCCGTGCCGCGCGGCAACGGCCGGGTCGAGTTCCACGACGTCCGGTTCCGCTACCCGAGCGCCGCCGAGGTGTCGCTGGCCTCCCTGGAGGAGGTCACCACGCTGGACCGCACCGTCAACGAGCCGGTGCTCAAGGGCGTCTCGTTCGTCGTCGAGCCGGGCCAGATGGTGGCCCTGGTCGGCCCGTCCGGCGCCGGCAAGTCCACCCTGTCCATGCTGATCTCCCGGATCTACGACGTCAGCGACGGCCAGGTGCTGGTCGGCGGGGTCGACGTCCGGGACGCCACGCTCGCCTCGCTGCGCGACGAGATCGGCGTGGTCACCCAGGACTCCCACCTGTTCCACGAGACGATCGCCGAGAACCTGCGCTACGCCAAACCGGACGCCACCGACGACGAGATCTGGGCGGCCCTCGCCGGGGCGCAGGTCGCCGACCTGGTCCGGTCGCTGCCCGACGGGCTGGAGACCACCGTCGGCGAGCGGGGGTACCGCTTCTCCGGCGGCGAGAAGCAGCGCATCGCGATCGCCCGGCTGCTGCTCAAGGCCCCGTCGATCGTGATCCTCGACGAGGCGACCGCGCACCTGGACTCGGAGAGCGAGGCGGCGGTGCAGCGGGCCCTGTCGGTGGCGCTGACCGGGCGTACCGCGCTGGTGATCGCGCACCGGCTCTCCACCGTCCGGGACGCCGACCAGATCCTGGTCCTCGACGAGGGGCGGATCGTCGAGCGGGGCCGGCACGAGGAGTTGGTCGCCGTCGGCGGGCTCTACGCCGAGTTGTACCGCACCCAGTTCGCGGTGGCCGACTCGCCCGCCCCGTACGTGGACGCGACCGGGCCGGAGACCGTGATCACCATGCCGATGGCCACCTACGTCGCCGATGAGGCGATGCCCCCGGCCGCCGCCAACTGACCGGCCCGGCCCGGCCCTGCTGGCCCTGCTGGCCCTGCCGGCGTCGGTGCCGGGTCAGGCCGGGCCGGCGGTCGCGGCGCGCAGCTCGCCGAAGGCCGCGCCCAGGGTCTCCGCCGTGAAGTGGGCGTTCAGTCCGCTCGGGTTGGGCAGCACCCACAGCCGGGCGTCGCCGAGCAGCTCCGGCTGCGGGCCGAAGGCCGCCTTCGGCCGGCCGAACCCGATCCGGTACGCGGTCACCCCGACCACCGCCACCCACGCGGGCCGGTGCCGCCGTACCTTGTCGGCCAGGACCTCCGCCCCCTCGACCAGCTCGGCGGCGGTCAGCTCGTCGGCCCGGGCGCTGGCCCGGTCCACCATGTTGGTGATGCCCAGCCCGTACCCGGGCAGCGTGTCCTGCTCACTCGGGTGCAGCCGGTGAGGGGTGAAGCCGCCCCGGTGCAGGGCCGGCCAGAACCGGTTGCCGGGCCGGGCGAAGTGCCGGCCGGTCGCGGCCGACCAGAGCCCGGGGTTGATCCCGACGAAGAGCACGGTCAGCCCGGGCGCGATGACGTCGGGGATGGTCCGGTCCGCCGCGGCGGCCAGTTCCTCCCGCGTCGGCCGCCGAACCCGGTCCGCCCCGCCGGACCGGCTCGGTGTCGCTCCGGTCGGTGTCGCTCCGGTCTGGGCCGCGCTGGTCGGAGTCGCTCGGGTCTGGGCCGCTCGGGTCTGGGCCGGCCCGGTCGGTGCCGGGGAGGCCGTCCTCGGCTCCCGGCGGTGGATGGCCATCAGAGGCCGCGCAGCGCGCCGCCGTCGACGGGGAGGGTGATCCCGGTCAGGTAGCCGGCGGCGGGGGAGAGGACGAACGCGGCGACCCGGCCGAACTCCGCCGGCTCGCCGATGCGGCGCAGCGGGATGCCGGCCTCGGCCTCGGCCCGGGCCCGCCCCGCGTCCCCGGTGGCCGCGAGCAGCTCCCGGTTCCGGTCGGTCATGATCCGCCCCGGCAGCAGGCCGACGACCCGCACGCCCCGGGGGCCGTACTCGTCGGCCATGTCCTTGGCCACCCCGGCCAGCCCCGGCCGCAGCCCGTTGGAGATGCCCAGTCCGGCCAGCGGGCTGCGCGCCGAGCTGGACAGGACCAGCCCGATCGCGCCTCCGTCGGACAGCCCGGCGGCGACCGTCCGGGCGGTGCGGACGGTGCCGAGGAAGACGGTCTCGAAGGACTCGCGCCACTGCGCGTCGGTCGCCTCGGCCGCGGTGCCCCGAGGCGGGCCGCCGACCGACACCAGCGCGCCGTCGAGCCGGCCGAAGTGCTCCCGGGCGGCGGCGACCAGCCGCTCGGGGGTGGCCGGGTCGGCCAGGTCGGCGGCCAGTCCGATGGCCCGTTCCGGGCCGCCGAGCCGCTGCACCGCCTCGGCCACCCGCTCGGGGGCCCGGGCGGAGACGACCACCCGCGCCCCGTCGGCGACGAGACACTCGGCGGTGGCGAAGCCCAGCCCACGCGAGGCGCCGGTCAGCACGTACACCCGGTCGGTGAGTCCCAAGTCCATAAGACCGATCCTGCCGCACGGCGGGACGCGGTCAGCGGCGGGCCGGGCGCAGCAGGCGTACCCGGCCGGCGAGCTGTACCGCGACGGCGCCGCCGGTGCGGGCCAGGGCCGGCAGCCGGCGGCGGCGCGGCGGGCCCGCGCCGCCGTAGCGGCTGGCCGCCTCCCGGCAGGCCAACTCCTCGGCGCCCAACGGCGGCAGCTCGCCCCGCTCGCGCAGCTCCCGGGCCAGATCCCAGCCGTCGCGCAGCGAGCCGTTGGTGGGCCGGCCCGCCGCCCACCCGGTGAACGTGGCCGGCCAGGCCGCGCCGAGTCCGGCGGCGAGCAGCGGCCAGTGCCGGGCCACGTCGCCGGCCCGCTTGCGCAGCAGGGCCCGGCGGGCGGCGTCGACCGGCCCCGGGGCGAACCCGGGAGGCAGCGGCCCGCCGGCGACCAGGGTCGCCACCAGCTCGGCCTGCCGGGCGGCCAGCTCGCCGGACCGGCCGGACGGGGCGGGGTGGCCCCGGTCGTCGCTCACGTCACCACCGGGTACCCGGACGCGGCGGCGATCGCGTCCAGCTCGGCGCGCAGCTCCGGCGCGGGCGGCCAGTGGCCGTCGCGCTCCAGCAGCAGCGCCGGCGGACGGTGCCGGGCGCACAACTCGCCGACCAGGTCGAGCACGACCGGCGGCACCGGGTGAGTGTGCGTGTCGTGGTAGAAGCCGCCCTGCTCGGCGCCGCCGGCGACGTGCACGTACGCGACCCGGTCCAGTGGCAGCCGGTCCAGCAGGGCGAGCGGGTCCGTGCCCCGGTTACGCGCGTTGGCGTGCACGTTGGCGATGTCCAGCAGCAGCGTCGCACCGGTGGCGTCCAGGATCTCGGTGAGGAAGTCCGCCTCGTCCAGCTCGTCGTCCGGCCAGTCGAACAGTGCCGCGATCGGCTCCAGCGCCAGCGGCACCGGTAGCTCGGCCTGCGCCCGGCGGACGTTGGCCACCACCGCGGCGACGGCCTCCCGGCTGCGCGGCAGCGGCAGCAGGTGACCGGCCTCCACCCCGCCGGCCCGGACGAAGGCGATGTGCTCGCTGACCAGCGGCGCCCCGACCAGCTCGGCCACCCGCGCCAGGTGGGACACCCGGGCCGGATCGACCGGCTCCGCGCCGCCGAGGGAGAGCTTCACCCCGTGCGGTACGACGGTGACACCGCGTTCGACCAGCTCGGCGAGCCCGGCCGGCGGCGGCCCGTGCGGTGCGATGGTCTCCGCCACCACCTCGACGAACCGCAGCCCCGGCAGGTCGGCGACGAAGCCGCCGATCTCCGGCCGCCAGCCGATGCCGACCCCGGCCGGACCCGGGCCGGCCCCGGCCACCTCGCCCGCGCCGGCCCCGGCCCGGCCCGCGCCGGCAGCCCCGGCATCCGGGCCGGTCGTGGCGGTTCCCGGGCCGGTCATCCGCCGCATCCGCCCCCGCACCCGCCGCCGCATCCGCCTCCGCCTCCGCCGCCGCATCCGCCCCCGCCGCCGTCCCCGCCGCCACTGGAGCCGCCGCCGCACGAGGTACCGCCGCTGGAGGTACCGCCGCTGGAGAGCGCCTGCCGCTGGATCTCGGCCTGCTCGGCGAAGCCCGGGTCCATCGCCCAGAGCGAGGCGGTGCCGAACAGGGCGACGCCCAGCGCCGCGCCGGCCGCTCCGTAGGTGGCGTAGGCGGGAGCGGACGTGGGGGCGAGGTGCAGGTTGCGCCGGCGCAGCTCGCGCAGGGCGACGTCGGCGGCCCGGGTCCGCCAGGGCACCCGGGCGATCAGCACGGCGGCGACCGCCAGTGGGGCAAGGGCGAGGATCAGGAAGCCGACCGGGCGGTCGTTGGCCAGCCCGGCGACGACCCGGACCACGCCGAGCAGGACGAGCGAGAGCAGCATGAACGACCCGCGCCGGGCGGAGAACCGCTGCGCCGGCGTCAGCGCCAGGCCCTGCCGCTGCAGGTCGTCGCGAAGCTGTTCGAGGGCCCGCAGCACCCACCCGTCGCGGCCCAGCTCGCGGGCGTACAGGTTGCGGCTGGCGGCGTGGTGGACCGCCCGGTCCAGCGGGGTGGCCCCGGCCGGCAGTTGGCCGCCGACCGCCAGCCGCCGGTCGGGTTTGACGCCGACGACCCCGGTGCCGCGCAGCCCGCCGAGCGAGGTCCAGATCGCGAGCTGGTTGCCGCCGTTGAGGAAGGCCACCTGCTGGGGGCCGAGCTGGCCGACGCTGGTGGCCGGGGGCCCGGCGAGGAGCCGGCGCCGGTGCATGATCGAGCCGGCGACGACCACGAGGGCCGCCAGCAGGTAGACCCTGAGGAAGGTGGGTCCGGAGATGCCCCAGGTGTTGCCGGGCGCCGCGAGGACGGTCATGCTGCTCTCCTGTCGCGCGAGGGGAACGCGAACCCATTGTGGAACAGGCTCGCCACGCCGGGCCACGGCCGGGGGCGCAGTTACCGGACCGAGACGGGTCGGGCGGGCACCGGTCAGCGGCGGCGGACGGCCTCCTCGACCAGGTCGAGCACCGGGCCCAGGTCGCCGGCCGGGCGCCCCATCGCCAGGTGCAGCACCAGGCCGTCGTAGGCGAGTTCGAGGAACTGGGCCAGCACGTCGATCGGTACGTCCTCGCGGAGCACGCCGGCCTCCCGCTGGCGGGCCAGCCGCTCCCGGGTGGCCTCGGCGATGGCGGCGGAACGCTCGGCCCAGCGCCGGGCGAACGCGGGGTCGGTGCGCAGCCGCCGGGACACCTCCAACTGGCTGCCCAGCCAGCCGGTGGTGTCGGGCGAGACGGCCCGGGCCAGCAGGTCCCGCATCACCTGGACCAGGCCGTTGCGGGCGACCGTCTCCACCATCGCCGCCGCGTCGTCCTCGGCCACGGCCAGGAAGAGCGAGTCCTTGTCCCGGAAGTGGTGGAAGATGGCGCCCCGGGAGAGCCCGGTGGCCTCCTCCAGCCGCCGCACCGTGGCGCCCTCGTACCCGTGCCGGGCGAAACACGCCCGGGCGGCGGCGAGGATCTCCTGCCGGCGGGCGTCGAGCTGGTCCTGACTTACTCTGGGCACAGCACGATCGTGTCAGGTGCCCGGACGCTCTGCAAACCGTACGTACGGCTTGGAACCCGTGTCGGGACGGCACCGGCTGCGGCGACCGGTCCCGGCGGGGCCGCACGCGGTGATCGGCCGCCCGGTGGCCGGCTACGATCGCCCGGTGACACCGCCCACCACCCCCGCCCCGCCCGCCGCGCCGCTGACCGTGGCGGCCGTCCAGGCCGACCCGGTGCCCGGGGACGTCGCCGGCAACGCCGTCGCCGCAGCCCGGCTCACCGGCCGGGCCGTCGCCGAGGGCGCGCGGGTGGTGGTGCTGCCTGAGCTGTTCCTGCCCGCGTACCATCTGCCGGCGCTGGCCGCCGATCCGGCCGGCACCGACCTCGCGGCGGCCGGGGACGGCACGGTGCCCGACGCCCGGCTCGACCCGCTGCGGGCCGCCGCCCGAGACGGCGCGGCGGTCGTGGTGGTCGGCGCGGCGGTCCGGCACCCGGACGGCCGGCGGACCATCTGCGCCCTGGTCGTCGACCGCGCCGGCGTCGCCCACGCGGCGTACGACAAGCAGCAGCTCTGGGGCGACGAGCGCGAGTTGTTCCAGCCCGGCCGGCGCGGGGCGACCCTGCTGGTCGACGACTGGCGGTTCGGCCTGGGCATCTGCTACGACGGCTGCTTCCCCGAGCACGGCCGCGCCGCCGCGTCCGACGGGGCGCACGGCTACCTCTGCCCGAGCGCTTACCTCGCCGGCTCCGCGCACCGCAGGGACCTCTACTACGCGGCCCGGGCCCTGGACAACACCATGTTCGTCGTGTTCGCCAACGCCGTCGACGGCGCGGACCCGTGGCGGTTCAACGGCGGCGCGGCGGTCTACGACCCGCAGGGCCAGCCGCTGGCCAGGGGTGCGGACACCGGTGAGGACGTGCTGGTGGCCGTTCTCGACCCGGCGGTGCTCGCGGCCACCCGGGCGGCGCACTCGATGTTGGTCGACCGTCCCGCCGACGCCGGGGCGGCCCGCGCGGCGCTGCGCGGCTGACTCTGGTCGAGGTCGTCGTGGGCTGGCCCTGTCGGACGGCGGCTCGTCTGCCTTAAGGTGCCCGAGTGTCGCTGCTCCTGCTGGACCTGGACAACACCCTGCTCGACCGGGCCGGTCCGTTCCGCGCCTGGGGCGAGCGCTTTCTCGACGGCGTCGGCGCCCCGGCCACCGACATCGACTGGCTGCTCTCCATCGACGCCGACGGGCTGACCGAACGCTGGGACGTCGCGGACGCGATCCGGGACCGGTACGGGCTGCTCATCCCCTCGATCGACCTGGTGGAGGAACTGCACGCCGGGGTGCTGGCCAACAGCCGGCTCGACCCGCTGGTGGCCTGCGCGCTGCGCATCGCCGACGGGGCCGGCTGGGTGCCGGTGGTGGTCAGCAACGGGGCCGTGCGCCAGCAGGACGCGATGATCCGCCGCACCGGCCTGGACCGGTACGTCGCCGACTGGGTGATCTCCGAGGAGGCCGGGGTCAGCAAGCCCAACCCGAGGATCTTCGCGCTGGCGGCCCGGCGGGTCCGGATGCCGTTGCGCGGCGCCTGGGTGGTGGGGGACAGCCCGGAGGCGGACATCGGCGGGGCGGCGGCGGTGGGCCTGCCCAGCGTCTGGCTGCACCGGGGCCGGGCCTGGACGGACAGCCGCTTCGCCCCGACGTACACGGTCGACGGCCTGATCGCCGCCGTCGCCGCGGTGCTCGCCGCCTGAGCCCCGCGCCGCGCCGGCGGTCGTCGCGTAGCGGTGGCGGGCGGGTAAATCGGTTGCGGGCCGGGTCGGCGCGGTCGAGCATGGTGCCGCGCGAGGGCGCAGCCGGGTGTTCCCGGTCGAGGAGAAGGAGGTCGGTCATGGCCGTCTTTGCAGGGCGTTTCCACCTGCCTCCACCAGCCTCGATCAAGGGATCACCAGCACAGTGCGTGACGATGACTTCCCGGCGCGCGGGCGCCGGACCCGCGGCAAGAGCCGCTTCGACGACGACGAACCGCAGTTCCTGAAGCGTGGCCGGCCCGCCGAGCCGGTCCTGACCGACCCGGAGAACACCCCCGACGACGACGCCTCCGGCGACCACGCCCCGAACGACGCCTGGTCGAGCTGGGACCGGGCGGTGCACGGCCCCGAGCCGCACCCGGCCTGGCTGGTCACCGAGCTGGCCGCCCGGGACACCGAGCTGGGCGTGCTCAAGACCGGCAAGGAGGCGGACGTCCACCTGGTCCGCCGTGCCGTGCCGGAGACCGACCGGTCCTGCCTGCTGGCGGTCAAGCGCTACCGGGACGCCCAGCACCGGCTGTTCCACCGGGACGCGGGCTACCTGGAGGGCCGCCGGGTGCGCCGGTCCCGGGAGAACCGGGCGATGGCCGGGCGGACCGCGTTCGGCCGGCAGATGATCGCCGGGCAGTGGGCCGCCGCCGAGTTCGCCGCCCTGTCCCGGCTCTGGGAGATCGGTGCGGCGCACGGCCGGATCGCCGTGCCGTACCCGGTGCAGCTGATCGGCACCGAGCTGATGCTGGAGTTCGTGGGGGACCCGGCCGAGGGGCGGGCGGCGCCCCGGCTGGCCCAGTGCCGCCCCGAGCCGGCCGAGCTGCGCTCCCTGTGGGAGCAACTGGTCGACGCCCTGGTGGTGCTGGCCCGGGCCGGGCACGCCCACGGTGACCTGTCCCCGTACAACCTGCTGGTGCACGACGGGCGGCTGGTCATGATCGACCTGCCGCAGGTGGTGGACGTGGTGGCCAACCCGCAGGGCCCGGAGTTCCTGGCCCGGGACGTCCGGGTGGTGGCGACCTGGTTCACGGCACGCGGCCTGCCGGCGGAGCGAACCGACCCGGCCGCCCTGACCGGGCTGCTGCTGCGCGAGGCCGGCATCCGCTGAGCCGGCCGTCGGCCCGGGGACGGGCGGTGCGCCGTCCGTCCCCGGCGTCGGCTACTGCAGGTACCGCTCCACCTCCGGCCTGGGGCGTACCCCCTGGGCGTCGGGGTCGCCGTGGGTCTCGCGCGCGGCCCGCCGCCGGCGCAGCAGGTCCCAGCACTGGTCCAGGGACTCCTCCAGCTCGCGCAGCCGGTCCTGGTCGCCCTCGGTGCCGGACTCGCGGGCCTGCGCGGTCGAGCGGAGCCGGTGCTCCTCGTCGACCAGCTCGGAGATCCGGTTCAGGATGGTCTTGTCGTCCATGCCCTGAGCCTGGCACAGCGGCTGGGGGCGCGCCCGCTTCTCCCTCGCGCCGGCCCGCCGAAAGCTGTCGCGCCGGCCGGGCTGCTGCGGTACGTTGCCACGCCATGACGCTCACCGTCCGGCCGTTGGCCGACGCCGACACCGACGCCGCCGTCGAGGTGCTCCGGGTGACCCAGCCGCACCTGGTGGCCACCCCTGAGCTGATCCGCTGGCAGGTCAGCGGTGTCCGGGCCGCCGAGCGGTTCGGCGCTTTGGTGGCCGAGGTCGACGGCGTGCCGGTCGGGCTGGCGCGTACCGGGCTGCTGTCCGAGAGCGCCGAGCCCGGGCTGGGTTTCGTCAACCTGGCGGTGCGGCCGGAGCGGCGGGGTCGGGGGGCCGGGTCGGCCCTGCTCGCCACCGCCGAGCGTCGGCTGGCCGGGCTCGGCGTCCGGACGGCGTACGCGACGGTCGCCGACGTGCCGGCGGACCTGGCCTTCGCCGGCCGGCGCGGCTACCGGCCGGGCCGGCGCTCCCGGCTGCTGGTCCGTGACCTGGCGGCGCCGCTGCCCCCGGCGCCGGCGCCGGCGCGGGGCGTCCGGGTGCTCAGCGCCGCCGACCTGCCCGACCCGCGCCCGCTGTACGAGGCCGACCTGGACGCGGCGCGCGACGAGCCGGGCGAGGTCGGGATGGACGAGATCGGGTACGCCGACTGGCTGGTCGCCTACTGGGACCGCCCCGACCTGGACCGGGCGCTGACCACGGTGGCCGTGGTGGACGGCGAGGTGGCCGCGTTCACCGTGGCGCTGACCGACGGCCGGGGCCGGCACCAGTGCGGGATGACCGGCACCCGGCGGGCGTGCCGGCGGCGTGGCCTGGCCCGGCTCGTCAAGCACACCGCGCTGACCAGGGCTCGGGCGGCCGGGTTCCGCCACGCGGTGACGGTCAACGACGCCGGCAACGACGCGATGCTCGGCCTCAACGCCTGGCTCGGTTTCCGGCCGGTCGCCGACCAGTGGCGCTGCCGGCGGGATCTGCCCTGGTAGGAGGCCCGCGCCGGATCCCTTGTGGAGCTCACAAATTTCGCCCGCGAAAATTTCTCCCCTTGCCTCTGGAGAAGTTGACCTGCTCAATGGCATGCTCGGGCGGACCGTGACTTTGCACAGTCGTCCCGCGACGCACTGCGACAATGGGAGCTCAACCACCCGTGGCAACCCCGCACACCGTCCCGGCCCGCGCCCGGCGAGCGAGATCCGTTCCGCTGTGGCACGTGCTGCCGGGCCTGGCACGAGACCCGGTTCGAGCCCTGCTCGGGTTCGGCGAGCGCGCCGCCGGCGAGGTCGTGCGGCTCAACCTCGGCTCGTTCCGTCCCTACCTGGTGACCGACCCGGCCCACGTGCAGCAGGTGCTGGGCGACCGGGCCGACAACTTCGGCCGCGCCGGCGACGGCCCGTTCTGGGGCCCGCTGCGCCGGCTGTTCGGCGACGGCATCCTCGGCGACGGTCCGGTGTGGTCGGACAGCCGGCGTATCCTCCAACCCCTGTTCACGGCCAGGCGGGTCGAGGCGATGATGGGCGGGATCGCCGACACGGTCGCCGACGCGGTCGCCGAGTTGGACGCCCCGGCCCGGGCCGGCCGCCCGGTGGACATCGGCGCCGAGCAGGCCCGGATCGTCTGCCAGGCGATCATGAAAGCGTTCTTCGCCGACCGCATCTCGGTGCCCGACGCGCTGCGCGTCATCGAGGCCCAGGACGCGATCGCCACCTCGGTCATCCCCCGGGTGCTGGTGCCGTTCGCCCCGTTGGCGCTGCCCATGCCGGGCGACCGGACCTTCCGCGACGCCGTCCGGCGGATCGACGACGTGCTGGTGCCCATCGTCCGGTCGGCGCGGGACACCGCCGCGCACGGCGACGACGTCATCTCCACCCTGTGGCGGGGGACCAGGGACGACGGGCGGCCGATGGACGAGCGGCAGGTGCGCAACGACACCGTCGCGATGGTCGCGGTGACCACCGAGACGACCATCAACGTGCTGACCTGGCTCTGGCCGCACCTGGAACGCTCGCCCGAGGTCGCCGCCCGGCTGCAGGAGGAGATCGACCAGGTGGTCGGCGGCGACCGGGTCGGCCCGGAACACCTGCCGCGGCTGACCTACACCCGGATGGTGCTGGACGAGCTGATCCGGCTCTACCCGGTGGCCTGGCTGGCCCCCCGGCAGGTGGTCCGGCCGGTCTCCCTCGGCGGGGTGGAGCTGGAGGCCGGGGCGACCCTGCTGGTCAGCCCGCTGATCACCCAGCGGCTGGAACGCTACTGGGAGCGACCCGGGGTCTTCGACCCGGACCGGTTCGCCCCGGACCGGGTCCGGGCCCGGCACCGGTACGCGTTCTTCCCCTTCGGCGGCGGGCCGCACCAGTGCCTGGGGATGCACCTGTTCTATCTGGAGGCACAACTGATCGTGGCCAACGTGCTCAGCCGCTACCGGCTGCGGATGCGCGGCTCGCGCCTGCCCGCCCTGCAACTCGCCGCCGCGCTGCGCGCCAAGGACCGCGTGGAACTCGACCTGCGCCCGGCCCACCCGGCGGCTGCCGCGTGAACGTCTCCACCCGCCCCTCGGCGGTGCTGCCCGACCAGCTCTCCGCCGCCGCCGAGCAGGGCCGGATCTGCGCGCTCGCCGCGAAGGGACAGCGGGACCTGCAACGGCACGCCGCCCGCTACCCGGACCTCTTCTCCGGCCGGCCATTCGACGGCGCCCTGTTCAGCAACATCGCCCTGGCCATCGCCTTCGGGGCGCCCTGGTGCACCGCCGAGCAGCTACGGCTGACCAACCGGGCGGTGCTGTGGGGGTTCGCCCTGGACTGGCGGATCGACTACCTGGCGAAGTCCCGGGCGGACGTCGACCGGGTGGTGGCCGGTGCCCTGGCGGTCGCCGACGGCGCCAGCCCGGACACCGACGACCCGCTCGGCCGCCTGCTCGCCGAGCTGCGCGACGAGCTGGCCGGAGTTCCGGCCTTCGCCGAACTCGGCGACGCCTGGCGTGGGGCGGTACACCGGACGGTCACCGCGATGGCCCGCGAGTGGGACTGGAAGACCGCCCGGGAGCGCGACGGCGCGCCGTTGCCCAGCTTCGCCGAGTACCTCGACAACGCCGACAACCTCGCCTGCACCGTGGTCAACGTCGCGCACTGGATCTGGACCGGGGACGCCGAGACGCACCGGCGGCTCGACCGGCTGGTCACGGTCAGCGACGAGGTGCAGCGGGTGCTGCGGCTGGTCAACGACCTGGCCAGCTACGAGCGGGACCTCCAGTGGGGGGATCTGAACGCCCTGCTGCTCGTCGCCGACCGCGCCGAGGTGGACCAGCGCATCGTCGAGCTGGTCGAGCGGTGCAATGAACTGCTCGCCCCGCTGACCGGCGGCTGCCCGTTGCAGGCGGCGTACCTGGCCCGGCAGATCGGCTTCAGCAGCGGCTTCTACCGGTCGACCGACTTCTGGGGGGAACGGTGACGGCCGTCCGGTCGCGGGTCGGCCGCGCCGGCGGGTCCGGCGGCGACGCCCACCGGGCCCCGCGGGCCGCCGGCGACGGCCCGCCCGCCGGCACCGCCCATCCGCCGCGGCGGGACCCGGAGTCCGCGGCCGACGCCCGCGAGCTGGTGGCCGCGATGACCCTCGCCTCCTCGGGGCAGTCCTCCCCGTCGGTCTACGAGACCGCCCGCCTGGTCGGCCTTGCGCCGTGGCTGACCCACCACGTGGAGCGGATCGGGTACCTGCTGGCCGTACAGCGCCCGGACGGGGCGTGGGGCGGCCCGGAAGGCTACGCCCTGGTGCCGACGCTGAGCGCCACCGAGGCGCTGCTCACCGCCCTGCGCCGCGGCGACGCCGCCTGGCTGCGCGAGGCCCGCGCCGCCGAGCGGCTGGCCCGCGCCGTCAACGGCGGCCTGCGAGTCCTGTACGCCCGGCTCACCGACCCGGCCGGCCCCGAGCTGCCCGACCTGCCGGCCACCGACCTGACCGTCCCGGCGCTGGTCGACTCGCTCAACACGCACCTCGACGCGCTGCGTGCCGACCCGCCGCCCGGCCTGACCGCCTGGCGCGACGCCCGCCCGCTGCCGCTGCCGTCGGGGCTGGACGGCGCCCGGCTCGCCCGGGTCCGCGCGCTGCTCACCGCCGGCCGGCCGCTGCCGGAGAAGCTGCTGCACGCCCTGGAGGTCGGCGGCCCGGCGGCCCACCGCGCCGCCGAGGTGGCCCCGGTGGGCCCGGGTACCGTCGGCGCCTCGCCGGCGGCCACCGCGGCCTGGCTCGGCGTGCCCGTCCCCGGGGCCGGCGTGGCCGCGGCGGTGTCGTACCTGGAGGACGTGGCCCGCCAGCAGGGCGGGCCGGTGCCCTGCGCCACCCCGATCACCGTGTTCGAGCGGGCCTGGGCGCTGAGCACGATGAGCCGGGCCGGCATGGCGCTGCCGGTCCCGCCCCGGCTGCTGGCCGGCCTGGTGGCGACGGTCGGTCCCGCCGGCACCCCCACCGCCCCCGGCCTGCCCGCCGACGCCGACACCACCGCGGTGACCCTGTACGCGTTGGCCCGGCTCGGCCACCCGGTCGACCCGGACAGCCTCTGGGGGTACGACACCGGCGAGCACTTCTGCACCTGGCAGGGGGAGGACGGGGCCTCGGTCACCACCAACGCCCACGTGCTCGACGCGTTCGGCTGGCACCTGGGGCACCGGGCGCCGGCCGACGCCCGCCTCGTCGCGGTGGTGCGGCGGCTCACCGACTGGCTCGTCGGCCGGCAGCAACCCGACGGACGGTGGACCGACCGCTGGCACGCCTCGCCGTACTACGCCACGAGCTGCGCGGTGCTCGCCCTGGCCCGCTACGGCCAGGGGACGGCCGTGGTGGGCGCGGTGACCCGGGCGGCCGGGTGGGTGCTGGCGGGGCAGCGCGCCGACGGCTCCTGGGGGCGCTGGGGCGGCACGGTCGAGGAGACCGCGTACGCCGTGCACGCCCTGCACGCCGCCGGGCCGGCCGCGCCGGCCGGCGTCGGGGCGGCGCTCGGGCGCGCGCGGCGCTACCTGACCACCATGGAGGGACGCGACGGGGAGCCCGCGCTCTGGCACGACAAGGACCTCTACCGGCCCGCAGTGATCGTCCGTGCCGCCGTCGTCGCCGCCCGCCATCTCGTCCGCGCCGGGGCCGGTCACGGCGCCGCCGAGGGACCCGCGAACCGGACGGCCCCCTTGATCAGTGCCGCTTGAGTGAACAATCGGACACTGCTAGCGTGCGCCCGTGGCCGACGGTGTACCGGTCACATGGGCTCCGGCACCCCCCTCGAACACCCGGCCAGGACGGTGTGATGCGTTCCCGCAGTACGAATCTCCGTACCAAAGTCGTCGCCCTGTTGGCGTCGCTCGTCGCGCTCTGGGCCTTCGCGGCGTGGGTTACCGTGCGGGACGGGTTCAACCTCCTCGGTGTGCAGACACTCAACGAGTCGGTGTCCGAGCCGAGCGAGACGCTGGTGCTCCAGTTGCAGCGGGAACGCCGGACGTCGCTGGCGTACCTCGGGCGGCCGGACGAGGCGCGGCGGGAGGCGCTGGGCGCGGAGCGGCGGCGCACCGACGAGCTGGCGGCGGCGTTCCGCGAGTCGGCCAGCGGCTGGCGCACCGCCGTGGCCGCCAGCGACACCCTGGAACAGCGGCTCGACGCGGCCTACGGGCAACTGTCCCGGCTGGGGCAGGCCCGCTCCGAGGTGGACGCCCGCAGCGCGGACCGCTCGTCCACCTTCACCACGTACGGCGGCGTGGTGCGGTCCATCTTCGACGTCTACACGGCCCTCGGTCTGCTCGACGACCCGCAGGTCGCCGAGGACACCACCGCGCTGATCGAGCTCAACCGCGCCCGCGAGCTGCTCTCCCAGGAGGACGCCCTGCTCACCGGCGTGCTCGCGGCGGGCCGGGTGACCGAGGCCGAGCGGGCCCAGGTCGCCCAGATCATCGGCGCGCAGCGGTTCGCCGCCGACCTCGCGGTGAGCCGGCTGCCGGCCGCCGACCGCCAGCGTTACGACGCCATGGTCGACGGTGCGGCGTTCGAGAAGCTGCGCGCCCTGGAGGACGGCATCCTCCAGGGCCGGGGCAGCGACCCCCGGCTGGGGTTCGAGGCGGCCGAGTGGGACGGGGCCGTGGCGCCGGCGCTGGCCCGGTGGGGTGAGGTGGTGCTCGAAGGCGGCGACGACGTCGTGGAGCGGGCCACCCCGGTCGCCGTCATGGTGATGATCCGGCTGGTGCTCGCCACCGGCCTGGGCCTGCTCGCCGTCATCGCGTCGGTCATCGTGTCGATCACCACCGCCCGGACGCTGCTGGGGCAGCTCGAACGACTGCGCGAGGCGGCATTCACGCTCGCCAACGACCGGCTGCCCAGCGTGGTGGAGCGGCTGGGACACGGCGAGGAGGTGGACGTCGCCACCGAGGCGCCGCCGCTGGAGTTCGGCGACGACGAGGTCGGGCAGGTGGGCAAGGCGTTCAACGTGGTCCAGGAGACCGCGCTGCGCACCGCCGTCGAGCAGGCCGAGCTGCGTCGCAACGTCCGCGAGGTCTTCCTCAGCCTGGCCCGGCGCACCCAGGCCCTGGTGCACCGCCAGCTCACCCTGCTCGACACGATGGAACGCCGCGAGCACGACGCCGAGGAGTTGGAGGACCTGTTCCGGGTCGACCACCTCGCCACCCGGATGCGGCGCAACGCCGAGAACCTGATCGTGCTCTCCGGCTCCACCCCGGGCCGGGCCTGGCGACGCAACGTGCCGATGGTCGACGTGGTGCGCGGCGCGGTCGCCGAGGTGGAGGACTACACCCGGGTCAACGTGCTGCCGCTGGGGGCGGTGTCGCTGGCCGGCCGGGCTGTCGGCGACATCATCCACCTGCTGGCCGAGCTGATCGAGAACGGCCTGTCGTTCTCGCCCCCGCACACCACCGTCGAGGTGCGCGGCCAGATGGTGGCCAACGGCTTCGCGATCGAGATCGAGGACCGGGGCCTCGGGATGAGCGAGGACGACCTCGCCGCCGCGAACTACCGGATCGTGGACCGGTCCGAGCTGAACCTGGCCAACGCCGCCCGGCTCGGGCTCTACGTGGTCAGCCGGCTCACCGAGCGGCACGGCGTCCGGGTGCAGCTCAAGGAGTCGGCGTACGGCGGCACCACCGCGGTCGTGCTGATCCCGCCGGACCTGGTCGCCGACCCGGGCGGCGACGGCGAGGCCCCGGAGCGCCCCGGCCTGCCGAGGACCTCCGCGCCGGTCGCGGTGGCCCCGCCGGCCGACCAGTCGGCGGCCCGGCCGGCCGCGCCGGTCGCGCTGGCGGAGCTCGTGCCGGCCCCCGTCGCGCCGCCGGCCCCGGAGGCCGACCCGGTCGACGGCGGACCGGCCCTGCCCACCCGCGCGCGCCCGCGCACGGTCCCGGCGTCCCCGGACGCCCCGGCCGGGGAGGGCACCGGGCTGCCGGTACGCCCCCGCCGCCCGGTGGGGCAGTCGGCGCTGGACGCGCCGACCGTGCCGGGCGGGTTCCCGGTGACCACGCCCCGGCCGGTCGCGGACGGGGTCGCCCCGGCCGCCCCGCCGGACCCGGACAGCGCGGCCGCCCCGGACACGTCGGCCGGGCCGGCCCTGGCGGCGTCGCCGGTACCGGTGCAGCGGACCGGCTCCGGCCTGCCCGTGCGGGTCCGGCAGGCCAACATCGTGCCCGAGCTGCGGGAGGACCCGTCCGGGCAGCAGATGGACGACGACGAGGACACGATCCGGCCGCCGGAGCAGGTCCGCCGGATGATGAGCTCCTACCAGACCGGCACCCGCCGTGGCCGCACCGACGCGGCCCGGCTGCTCGGCGGTGCCGGCGAAACCGACGGGACGGAGCCCGCCGACGACACCGACGCCGGTGGGCACGAGGCGACCTGAGGGGTGGCGCGGACGAACCGCGCCCTTGGCGGGACGGCAGGTCCCAGACGACAACGGCGACACCAGCCGGGAAGAAGAGGACGACGAGTGGGCCAGAAGACGGCATCGAGTGCCGACCTGACGTGGTTGCTGGATGATCTGGTCGGCCGGGTGAAGCAGGCCGAACACGCTGTCGCGCTCTCCACAGACGGCCTGCTGATGGCGTCGTCGCGGGAGCTGGGCCGGGACGACGGCGAGCACCTCGCGGCGATGGCGGCCGGGATCCAGAGCCTGGCCCGGGGCGCGGGGAAGCGGTTCGGCGGCGGGCAGGTCCAGCAGACCATCATCGAGATGCAGTCGTCGTTCCTCTTCGTCACAGCCGCGGGCCGCAACGCCTGCCTCGCGGTGCTGGCCTCCGAGGACGCCGACGTCGGGCTCATCGCGTACGAGATGGCCATGCTGGTCACCCGGGTGGGCAAGTACGTGGCCTCCCCGACCCGGCTTCCCGAGCAGCCGGTCGGCGAGAAGTAGCCGCGATGACGGCCCCAGGGGAGTCCACGGAGGAACAGTGGGTCGACGACCATGCCGGCCCGGTGGTCCGCCCGTACGCGGTGACGCGTGGCCGGGCCCGGCCGGTCACCGGCACGTTCGACCTGATCTCCCTGGTGACGGCCACCCGCGCGGAGGCGTCACCGGAGGTCGGGCTGGGCCCCGAGCACCTGGCCATCGTCGCGCTCTGCCAGCGGCTCCAGTCCGTCGCCGAGGTCGCCGCCCACCTGGACCTTCCGGTGGGCACCATCCGGGTCCTGCTCGGCGACCTGGTGGCCCGTGACCTGGTCGAGGTGCGCGAGCCACGGGTCACCGCAGGTCTTCCCGACGACAGCATTTTCGAGGCGGTTATCAATGGACTACGGGCACTCTGAACGGCCGGCGGATGCCGTACCGCTGCCCACCGCGATCAAGATCCTGATCGCGGGCGGTTTCGGCGTCGGCAAGACCACCATGGTCGGCGCGGTCAGCGAGACCCGGCCGCTGCGGACCGAGGAGGTGCTGACCGAGACCGGGGTCGGCATCGACGACCTGTCGGGGGTGGAGGGCAAGACCACCACCACGGTCGCGATGGACTTCGGCCGGATCACCATCAGCGACGACCTGGTGCTCTACCTGTTCGGCACGCCCGGGCAGGACCGCTTCTGGTTCGTCTGGGACGAACTGGCGCTCGGCGCGCTCGGCGCGGTGGTGCTCGCCGACACCCGCCGGCTGGCCGACTGCTTCCCCTCGATCGACTACTTCGAGGGGCGGGGCACCCCGTTCGTGGTGGCGGTGAACTGCTTCGAGGGGGCCCGCCAGTACCGGCTGGACGAGGTGCAGGCGGCGCTCAACCTCGACCCGGGGGTGCCGGTGCTGCTCTGCGACGCCCGGCAGCGGGAGTCGAGCAAGGAGGTGCTCATCACGCTGATGGAGCACGCCATGAAGACCCGCGAGTCCCGCCGCCGGGCGGCGTCGGCCGAGTAGCCCGGCGGCTACGCCGACAGCGGCCCCCGGCCGGGCGGTGCAGCCGGTCCCGGCCACCTCTGACCGGACGACGAGGCCCCCTGCCGGGCACGGCAGGGGGCCTCGTCATGGCTGGCGCGTCAGCCGGCGATCATGCGGCGCAGGACGTACTGCAGGATGCCGCCGTGCCGGTAGTAGTCCGCCTCACCGGGCGTGTCGATCCGGACCACGGCGTCGAACTCGACGCCGGTGTCGGTGGTGACCTTCACGGTGCGCGGGGTCTCGCCGTCGTTCAGCGCGGTCACGCCGGTGATCGAGAAGGTCTCGGTTCCGGTGAGGCCCAGCGACTCGGCGGTGGCGTCGACCGGGAACTGCAACGGCAGGACGCCCATGCCGATCAGGTTCGAGCGGTGGATCCGCTCGTACGACTCGGCGATGACCGCCCGGACGCCGAGCAGCATGGTGCCCTTGGCCGCCCAGTCCCGCGACGAGCCGGAGCCGTACTCCTTGCCGGCCAGGATGACCAGCGGCACGCCCGCCTCCTGGTAGGCGGTGGAGGCGTCGTAGATCGAGGTCTGCTCGCCGGTCAGGTGGTTCACCGTGAAGCCGCCCTCCACGCCCGGGACGAGCTGGTTGCGCAGCCGGATGTTGGCGAACGTGCCCCGGATCATCACCTCGTGGTTGCCCCGGCGCGAGCCGTACGAGTTGAACTCGTGGCGCGGCACGCCGTGCTCGGCGAGGTACGTACCGGCGGGGGAGTCGGCCTTGATCGAGCCGGCCGGGGAGATGTGGTCGGTGGTCACCGAGTCGCCCAGCTTGGCCAGCACGCGTGCGCCGGCGATGTCGACGACCGCCTTCGGCTCCCGCTCCATGCCCTCGAAGTACGGGGGCTTGCGCACGTAGGTGCTCTCGCCCTCCCAGGCGAAGGTGTCACCGGTCGGGGTCGGCAGCGACTGCCACCGCTCGTCGCCGGAGAACACGTCCGCGTACGCCGCGCTGAACCCGGTCGCGCCGATCGCCTGGGCGATGACGTCCTGGATCTCGGCGCTGTTCGGCCAGATGTCGCGCAGGAAGACCGGCGCGCCCGCGCTGTCCTCGCCGATCGGCTCGTTGGCCAGGTCGATGTCCATCGTGCCGGCGAGCGCGTACGCCACCACCAGCGGCGGGGACGCCAGGTAGTTCATCTTGACGTCCGGGTTGATCCGGCCCTCGAAGTTCCGGTTGCCGGACAGCACCGAGACGACGGCGAGGTCGCCCTCGTTGACCGCGGCGGAGACCTCCTCCGGCAGCGGGCCGGAGTTGCCGATGCAGGTGGTGCAGCCGTAGCCGACCAGGTTGAAGCCGAGCTTCTCCAGGTACGGGGTGAGGCCGGCGCGGTCGTAGTAGTCCATGACGACCTTGGAGCCCGGCGCGAGGGTGGTCTTCACCCACGGCTTGCGGGACAGGCCCTTGTCGACCGCGTTGCGGGCCAGCAGCGCCGCCCCGATCATCACCTGCGGGTTCGAGGTGTTGGTGCAGGAGGTGATCGCCGCGATCACCACCGCGCCGTGGTCCAGCTCGTACTCGACACCGTCGGCGCTGGTCACCCGGACCGGGTTGCTGGCCCGGCCGCCGGAGCCAACGGCCGCGGTCTCCAGGTCGCGCGGCTCGTCGGCCGGGTCACTGAAGTCGTTGGCCGGCGGGTCGCTCGCGGGGAACGACTCGGCGCTGGCCTCGTCGGCCGGGCCGTTGGCGCCCCGGGGGAGCTGTTCGCGGGCGACGCCCGGCTTGAGGTCCCGCTCGCCGGCGGAGCCGTCGGCCACGTAGTCGGTCAGCGCGGAGCGGAACAGGGTCTTGGCGCTGCCCAGCGGCACCCGGTCCTGCGGGCGCTTCGGGCCGGCCAGGGACGGCTCGATGGTGCCCAGGTCGAGCTCCAGCCGCTCGGAGTACTCCGGCTCGGCGGCCGGGTCGTGCCAGAGGCCCTGCTCCTTGGCGTACGCCTCGACGAGCGCGACCTGCTGCGGGTCCCGGCCGGTCAGCTCCAGGTAGCGGACGGTCTCGGCGTCGATCGGGAAGATCGCGACGGTGGAGCCGTACTCCGGGGACATGTTGCCGATGGTGGCCCGGTTGGCCAGCGGCACGGCGCTCACGCCGGGGCCGTAGAACTCGACGAACTTGCCGACCACGCCGTGCTTGCGCAGCATCTCGGTGATGGTGAGCACCAGGTCGGTGGCGGTGGTGCCGGCCGGCATCTCACCGGAGAGCTTGAAGCCGACGACCCGGGGGATCAGCATGCTGACCGGCTGGCCGAGCATGGCGGCCTCGGCCTCGATGCCGCCGACGCCCCAGCCCAGCACGCCCAGGCCGTTGACCATCGTGGTGTGCGAGTCGGTGCCGACCACGGTGTCCGGGTACGCCTGGCCGTTGCGCTCCATGATCGTGCGGGCCAGGTACTCGATGTTGACCTGGTGCACGATGCCGGTGCCCGGCGGGACGACCTTGAACTCGTTGAACGCGGTCTGGCCCCAGCGCAGGAACTGGTAGCGCTCCTTGTTGCGCTCGTACTCCAGCTCGACGTTGCGCTCGAAGGCGTCCTCACGGCCGAACAGGTCGGCGATGACCGAGTGGTCGATGACCAGCTCGGCCGGGGCGAGCGGGTTGACCTTGGTGGCGTCGCCGCCGAGGTCGCGGACCGCCTCGCGCATGGTGGCCAGGTCGACCACGCAGGGCACGCCGGTGAAGTCCTGCATGAGCACCCGCGCCGGGGTGAACTGGATCTCCACGCTCGGGTCGGCCGACGCGTCCCAGCCGCCGAGCTGGCGGATGTGGTCGGCGGTGATGTTCGCGCCGTCCTCGGTCCGCAGCAGGTTCTCCAGCAGGATCTTCAGGCTGTAGGGGAGCCGCTCCTGCCCCTCCACCTTACTGATCTTGAAAATCTCGTAGCTCGCGTCTCCGACGCGTAGCTGGGTCTTCGCACCGAAGGTGTCGAGGCTCGCCACGTCGTACTCCTTCACACCAGCGACCGTGAGTAGTCCTGAGCAGTCTGTCGCACCGGCCGGGAGCACGCCCCGGTTAGGTGACACTTACCGTGATAACCGCTTCCTACAAAACCGTACGTCCGTCTTGCTATCGGCGCAACCTCGTGCCAGGCTCCGGGACGAGGAGATGCCCCATGATCCATCACGTCCGGCTCGCCCGACCACCCGGCTCCGAGGCCGCGTCCCGGGCGTTCCACGGCGGGCTGCCGGCCTGGCCGAAAAGCCGGGCCGCTGGTCCCCCACCGCCCGCGACGGTCGCTGGCTGACCGGGTCCGGCGCCGAGCCGCACCTCGGCGGTCACCGCCGACCTCCGTCCCGCCCGCACGGCCCACGTCACCCCGGTCCGACCGGTGCCAGAGGGTGGTATCGGCAGCGAGGGTCCGCGGCGCCCCGGCGGCGCGGGTAGGGTTCGAGGCCGGACCTGAAGGGGATTGGCCGTGATCGACGTACAGCACTGGCTGTCCGCGCTGCCACCGGTCGCGGTGTACCTGATCGTCGCCGGGGTGATCGGCGTGGAGAGCATGGGCGTTCCGCTGCCCGGCGAGATCGTCCTGGTCAGCTCCGCCCTGCTCGCCGCCGCCGGGGTGGTGGAGCCGCAGTGGGTGGCCACCGCCGCGGCGTTCGGCGCCATCGTCGGCGACTCGATCGGGTACGCGGTGGGCCGCCGGGGCGGTCGGCCGCTGCTGGCCAGGCTGGGCCGGCGCTTCCCGAAACACCTCGGTCCCGCACACCTCGCCCGCGCCGAGCAGAGCTTCGCCCGGCACGGGGTGTGGGCGGTCTTCTTCGGCCGGTTCGTGGCGTTGCTGCGGATCCTCGCCGGTCCCCTCGCCGGGGCGCTGCACGTGCCGTACCGGCGGTTCCTGCTGGCCAACGCGGCTGGCGGTCTGGTCTGGGCCTTCGGCACCACGTACCTGCTGTACTCCGTCGGCCGGGCGGCCGAGCACTGGCTCAAGGACATCTCCTGGGCCGGGCTGGTCCTCGCGGTGCTCGCCGGCCTGGGCAGCACCTGGTGGCTGCGCCGCCGGGCCCGCCGGCTGGAGCCGGTGAGCGCGGGTGACGGGCCGGACGCGACCGGCGCGTCCGAGCCGGTCGGCGCGGGCACCGAGCGCTGACCCGCCCCTGCCGAGCAGACGAAAGGGCCGGCCCCGGTGGGGGCCGGCCCTTTGTCGTGTGGGGTCAGGAGGTGGCGTAGCCGCGGGTGGCGATCCAGTCGGCGAGGTTGTCGATGGTGATCTGGTAGCTGGCCTGGTCGGGGTTGGCGGAGTCGGCGATGGTGACGATCCTGCCGTTGTCGTGGTAGCCGACGACGCTGATGTAGTGGCCGCCCTCGAAGGAGTGGGTGGTGCCGGTGGTGTCGCTGGTGGTGCCGGCGATGTTCGCCACGACGGCGCGGCCCTGGTCGACGGTGCGCACGACGTCGGCGCGCAGGGTGTCGGTCTGCTTGGTGTCGGCCTTGCCGGTGGGCAGTTCGACGCTGCGGTAGGCGTCGTTCCTGCCGGTCTCCTTGTTCAGGACGGGAGTGATGTCGTTGATGGAGTCGGTGCCGTTCTCGGTGGTGGTGCCCATCTCCCTGGCCATGGCATCGACGCTGATGGCCTTGCCCTGCACCGACAGGGCGTTACGGGCGGCGGCGGGACCGCAGTAGTAGAAGTTGGGCTGCGCCTCGTAACGCACGTCGAGCTGCCGGTCGCCAGCGGGCTTACGGTCACCGTGCACGGCCGTGGTCTTGACCGCGGCGGTGGCGGGGGCGGCGTGGGCGGCGATGGCGGGGGCAGCGATACCGGTGGCGGTGGCAGCGATACCAGCGGCGGTCAGGGCGGTCTTACGGATCAGATCGGTACGCATGATGGCGTGCTCCTCTGCTCAGGGGGATATGCGACGCCCAGGGGGTAGCGGCTGCCGCGAGAAAGCTCGGATCGGGGGGATCGGCCCGGCGGCCGGGGGGCCTGCTCGGGCGTCCGGGGGGATGTAACGATCCCGACCGGCCCCGCATTCCACGACGATTCCACGGCGGGGACGGCGGGGGCCGGGGCCCTGTCCCGGGCCGGGGTGCGCCCGGGTGAACCATGTACAACGCCCCCGCCCCGGCCCGGATTCCACCACCAGCGTGACCCCACCCACAGGGCCGTCCAGCCCAAACCACCCATCGAATCCCAAACCGGACAGCACCCGGCGCCCCAGCCGCGTTGATCAAGAGGTTTACGTCAGGATTCGCCGTCCCGCAGACACAAACCTCTTGATCAACGGGGCCGGATCAACGCGGCTTGATCAATGGGGCTGGGTGGGGATGGGTGAGGGGTCAGGGGGTCAGTAGCCGTAGCACGGCGTCCCGGGCCGTACGTACCGCGTCGCGGGACTCGTCCGTGTGGTCCAGCACGTCGAAGCCGTGCCGACCGTTCGGGACGTCGATGATCTGCACCGGTCGCCCGAGATCCGCTGCCTTCGCGACGAACGCGTCGATCCCGACCTGGACCATCGGCATGTCCAGCCCCGCCCGGGTCAGCACGATTGGCAGGTCGCCGGTGGAGTCGAGGGCGTCGACCGGGTGGAACCGGCCGTCGATCGGCCACTCCTGCGGCGGCGTGAGCAGCGGATACGTGCAGACCAGGCCACACAGCCAGGGCGGAGTCGCCCGCAGCCAGTCGGCCGACAGCAGCCCGCCGCCGGAGAAGAACCAGAGCACCAGCCGGTCGGCGTCCACCCGGGGGTCGGCGCGGACCTGCTCGACCGCCGCCGCGATCTGGTCCGCCGCGACCGGGACGTCCGCCAGGTCGTCGACGCGGTAGCTGACGACGGCGGCGACCAGTCCCTGTTCGGCCAGCAGTGCCCCGTAGCCGCAGTAGAGCAGCCAGTCGCGGGGATCGCCAGAGCCGGGCGGGAGCGGGGCGCCGTGCACCAGCACGACGGCGGGGCGGGGGGTGTCGGCAGCCGGCAGGTGCAGGTCCACCCGGCCGTGTCGCTCCACGGGCGCGAGCGGCGGCGACAGGACGAACGGCCTCTGTTCGATCGGTGCGGCCATGCCGGGATGTTAGCCCGCAGGGTGCAGCTCGGCTGCCCCGCCGGAAGCCCCACGCGCTCGTCGGCGACGCGGCCGGGGTCCGGCCACCGCGGCGACGGCCCGACCGCGAGCTTCGGGCCGAGCGTCCCGGGCCCTGGTCATTCGCCGGTCACGTCCCGGCCCGCCGTGAGCCCGGCGACGACGAGCGCCAGCGCCGTCCACCCGGCGAGAACCAGCAGGCCGGCGCGTTCCCCGGCGGTGCCGTCCAGGAACGCGGAGAACGGCAGCGGCGCGCGCAGCCTGCCCACCAGCCCCTCGACGAACACCAGCCAGCCCGCCCAACCGAGGAACAGCCAGGTCGGGCGCCGGACGACCGTGGCGTTCGCGACGCCGAAGGCCGCCATCACCGGCACCGCGACGAGCGTCGCGAGGTACGTGTCGGCCGCGCCGGCCACGACCACGACGCCGCTGAGCGCCGCGACGGTCAACGCGGTGAGCGCGTACGCCAGCGCCTGGCCGGCCAGTGCCCGCAGCCGGTGCGGCTGGCCCAGGTACAGCAGGACGACGGTACGGTGCTGGAAGTGCTGCGACGTGCCGACGACGCTCAGCGCGAACGTGGACAGGCCGACGAGCAGCGCCCAGGACGCCTCGTCGAACGCCCCGAGGAACAGCCCGAGGCCGGTGAGGACGAGCACCGAGACCCGGCCCGACCGGATCGTCGCGAGCCGGTGCAGCTCGCCGCGCAGGACGGCCGTCACGCCGCACCCACCAGGTCCAGGAACACCTGCTCGACGTCCCGGGTGAGCGGCGTGAGCTCGTGCAGCGGCACCCCCGCCTGGAACGCCAGCTCGCCCAGCCGCTCGGCGGGCAGGCCCACCACCTCCAGCGCCTCGTCGCCGCCCGTGACCGTCGCTCCGGCGGACCGGAAGACGTGCCACAGCCGCTGCGGGTCCCGGCCGCGTACCCGGACGCGGGGCGCGGCGGCCCGGGTGAAGCGTTCCAGCGGCGCCTGCCGCAGCACGCGGCCCCGCGCGATCACCACCACGTCGTCGACGAGCTGCGCGACCTCGGCCAGCAGGTGGCTGGAGACCAGCACGGTGCCGCCGGCCCGGGCGTGGGCCCGCAGCAGCCCGCGCAGCCAGGCGACGCCGGCCGGGTCAAGGCCGTTGGCGGGCTCGTCGAGCACCAGCACCGGCGGCTCGCCGAGCAGGGCGGTCGCGATGCAGAGCCGCTGTCGCATGCCGAGGGAGTAGCCGCCGGTGCGTTGGTCGGCGGCCTCGGCCAGGCCCACCTGGTCGAGCAGCAGGTCCACCCGGCCCCGGCCGGCGCCGGCGAGGATCGCCTGGGTACGCAGGTGCGCCCGCCCGGTCTGGCCGGGGTGGCACGCGTCCTGCTCGACCACCGCGCCGACCTGGCGCAGCGGGCGGGTCAGTTCCCGGTACGGCCGGCCGCTGACCAGTGCCAGCCCGGACGTGGGCCGGACCAGTCCGAGCAGCATGCGCAGGGTGGTCGTCTTGCCCGAGCCGTTGAGCCCGAGGAAACCGGTGACCCGGCCGGGCTCGGCGGTGAACGTCACCCGGTCCACGACCGGGCGCCCGCCGTAGGTCCGGCTGAGCTGGCGTGCCTCGATCATCTGCGGTCACCCGTCCAGCAGGGGCGCGACCACGTCGATCCGGTTGGTCCAGACCCCGCCCGTCCAGCCCGCGGGCAGCGCGTCGACGTCGGCCGGGTCGTCGAAGCCCTCCGAGAACTCGCCCGAGCCGTTGACCAGGATCACCCGGGTGTCCGCCTCCCGCATCCGGGCGACGAACCGGTTCGGCCACCCCCACAGCAGCCGTCCGTAACGCTCCGGCAGGTGTAGCTGCCGGTGGCGGCAGGCGTCCGGGACGTGGCCGGTCCAGCCGCCCGCGAGGTACGGCACGAGGCAGTCCTGCATGATCTTCTTCGAGGTGACCCGGACGTCGGGCAGCCGGTCGGCGAACGCGGCCACCGCCCGATCGCCGCCGTACACGGTCAGCGTCCGGCGCTGCTCGGCCGGCAGCGTCGCCAGGTAGCCCGCCAGCGCCTCACCCTCGGCGGGCTGGTCGCCCTTGACGTGGAGCAGCAGTTCCCGGCCGGGGAACGCGGTCACCACCTCGTCGACGGTCGGCAGCAGGCCGATCCCCCTGCCCCGGAACGGGAAGGTCGCTCCGCCGTCGCTGGTGTAGCCGTACCCGAGGTCGAGCCTGCGCAGCTCGTCGAGGGTGTGGTCGCGGACGGCCCCGGTGCCGTCGGTCCGGCACTGCAACGTCGCGTCGTGGAAGACGGCCAGCCGGCCGTCCCGGGTGGCCTGCACGTCGAACTCCACCAGGTCGGCGCCCGCGGCGAAGGCCGCCCGCATCGAGGCGAGGGTGTTCTCCAGGTACGGGTGCTCCGGCCGGTGGATGCGCTCGGCGGTGCAGGTGTCGTTGGTGACGCCGGCCAGGTCGAAGGTCTGGGCCAGCCCGCGGTGGGCCATCAGGAACGGCCGGCCGTCCGGCACGTCGGCCAGCGCGGAGCTGTTGCCGAGGTACAGGCCGGCGGTGGCGAGCAGCACGACGGCGAGCGCGGCGCCGGCCAGCCGGCGTCGACGCCGGCGGCCCTTCGGCGGGTCCATCCCGTGTTCGGTCACCGGGGCAGCCTGCCAGCGTCGCGCGGGTGGCCGGAAGTGGCGAAGGACGTAGCCGCTGTCGGTCTTTGGTACCGCGCCGCTCAACCGGCGGCCACCGCCGGTGCCGTTCAACGCTGCTCCGTCAGCTCCCGGACGAGCAGCGCGGCCTGGGTGCGGCTGGTGACCTCCAGCTTGGCCAGCAGGTTGCTGACGTGGGTCTTGACCGTGCGTTCGGCCAGCGTGAGCGCCCGGGCGATGTCCTGGTTCGCCATCCCGCGGCCGATGAGGGTGAGCACCTCCCGTTCCCGGGGGGTGAGCGTGGCCAGCCGGGCGTTGCCGTCCGGCCGGTGGCCGGCCCGTGGCGGCCGGGCCGCCGGCCACAGCGCCTGCGCCGCCGACGCGCTGAGCGCCGTGACCCCGGCGTGCGCGCCGCGCACCGCGGCGGCGAGTTCCTCTCCGGTGGCGTCCTTGAGCACGAACCCGTCCGCGCCGGCCGCCAACGCCCGGTGAATTTCCTCCGCGCGCCCGACCGTGGTGAGCATCAGCACCCGGACGCCGGGCTCCGGATGCCGGTCGCGTAGCTGCCGTAGGATCCGGACGCCGTCGCAGCCGGGCAGGTACAGGTCGAGCAGGACCACGTCCGCGGCGTCGGGACACCGGGCGAGCAGGTCGAGCAGCGCCCCGCCGTCCGGCAGTTCGGCCACGACCTCGATGTCCGGCTGCGTGCCGAGGATCAGGCCCATGCCCTCCCGCACCAGTGCCTGATCGTCGACGATGACGAGCCGGATCATCGGCCCATGATAAGTCGAGGAGACAGCATGACCTGGTGGGGCGGCGCCCACTGGCAGCGCGCGGTCGACGTCGCCCTCGGCGCCGCCCTGGCCACCATCTTCCTGGTCTCCGGCGCGGTGGTCTCGGTCCCGCTCGCCGTGGCGCAACTGCTGCCCCTCGCCTGGCGCCGACACGCGCCCCAGGTGGTGCTGGCGCTGGTCGGGGGAGCCACGGCCGCGCACACCCTCGCCGGCATGTCCCGGTCGGTCGGCTTCCTGCCGGTGACGCTGGCCCTGTACTCGGCGGCGGCCCACCGGTCCCCGTGGATCCGCTGGGGGACGTGCGGCACGGCCACGGCGGTGGTCGTCGCCGCCAGCGGGCTGCGGCACGGGCCCGTCGAGGGCGGCCTGCTCGCCGTCGTCGTGTGCGTCGTCGCCTGGCTCGCCGGCGTCGAGCGGGGCGAACACGTACGCGAACGCACCGCGTACGCCGCCGAGAACACCCGGCTGCGCTGGGAGCAGACGGCCGCGCGGCAGACCGCCGCCGCAGCGCAGGCGCGGGAACGGCTGAGCCGGCGACTGCACGACACCCTCGCGCACACCGTCACCGTCATGCTGGTGCAGGCCGAGGCGCTGCGGTCGACCGCCTCGCTGGCCCCGGCCGACCGGGACCGCCTCGACCGGGTGCTGGCCGCGGGTCGGGAGGCCCTCGCGGACGTCCGCGCGGCGCTGGCCGACCAGGCCGAGGCGGACCCGGCCGCCACGCTCGCGGACCGGCTCCGGGCGCTGCGCGAAGCCGGTCTGCGCCTGCCCCCGGCGCTGCCTGACGGGCTCGACGACCTGCCGGCCCCGGCGCGGGCGCTCGCCCACCGGCTCATCGGGGAGACCGCCACGAACGCCCTGCGGCACGACGGCGTCGGCAGCCGCCTGGACATCGCCGTCGACCGGGACGACGACGTGCTGACCGTGGCCCTCACCAGCAGCGCGGGCCGGGCCACCGGCGGTCCCGCCCCGCGCGGTGCGGGCTTCGGCCTGCGCAGCCTCGCCGTCGACGTCGAGGCGCACGGCGGGACGCTGCGCCACGGCCGGTCCGACGGGTCGCGCTGGCGGGTGGTCGCCACCCTCCCGCTGCGTCCACCCGGCTGAGTCCGCCCCGGGGACGGCGGCGGCCCGCCGGGGCTCAGGCCGGGTCGCCGGCCGGCGCGGAGCCCACCCCGTCGGCAGCGGTGGCCTCCGCGTGCCGGTCGCGCAGCCGGGCCCGGATCTCCTCCGGGGTGTACGCCCGACGCCGCCGCTCCGCCCGGGCGACGACCACCCCGGTCGCGGCGACCCCCGCGAGTCCGGCCAGCCCGAGCACCTTCCACCACCGCATCCGTTGCCGCATCCGCCTAGGGTAGACCCCCATGAGCGAGCAGAGCGCCGGCGGCGACGGGGTGAGGGCATGAGCATCAGCCTGGACGAGGCCGTGGAGCTGACCCGCACCGGTGACGTGTGGGTGTTCCGGGGCCGCAGCGGGCCCGACCGGGCCATCCAGTTGACCACCAACAGCCCGGTCAACCACGTCGGGATGGCGGTGGTGCTGGACGACATGCCGCCGCTGATGTGGCACGCCGAGCTGGGCCGGTCGCTGCCGGACATGTGGACCGGAACCCACCAGCGCGGGGTGCAGCTGCACGTCCTGCGGGACGCGGTCTGCGTCTGGGCCAACCGGTACGGCCAGCGGGGCTGGCTGCGCCAACTCGAACCGCCCGCCGACGCGGAGATGGAGAAGGCGGTGCTGCGTACCGTCGCCCGCCTCGACGGCACCCCGTTCCCGTCCACCACCCAGCTCGCCTGGCGCTGGGCCCGGGGCCGGGTGCCCCAGGTGCGGCTGCCCGGGCTGCGCCGGCCGGGCGCGCGGCCCGGTGACGCGGCCACGGCGGAGCCGGCCGGCGGCGGCGCGGTGCGGGACCGCGCGCTGGAGACGGCGTACTGCGCCGAGGTGGTGGCGGTGACCTACGAGGCGATGGGCCTGCTGCCGGCCGGCCGCCGGCCGAACTGGTACGACCCGGGCCGGTTCTGGAGCGGCGACGACCTCGGCCTGGCCGCCGGCGCCCAGCTCGGCGCCGAGATCGAGGTAAGCATCCCGCCACGCTGAGCGCTACCGGTGGGCGTCGACCAGGGCGGACGGCATCGGCCGGCGCGGCCAGGTTCGGTGCCGGTCCGGACAGTTTCCGGCAGTGCCGTCGATCGCTACGCTTCCGGGCGGGACCGATGGGGGAGGGGCATGTCCGGCACACGTCGCGCGCGACCCGCCCCCGCCACCAGCGCCGCCAGCGCCGCCATCGCCTCCTCGCCCTGGATCCTGGTGTCGGTCGGGGTGATCGTCATGGTGGTGCTGCTGCTGGTCGCGCTGGGCACGTACCGCAGCCGGGGCCCCGCCGGTGGGGCGCTGCCCGGTCCGGACGTGACCGTGCCCCTGCCGACGTCGCCGCCGACGGCGAGCCGCGCCGCGACCGGGCCGCCCGCGCCCGTGCCGCCGGGCCGCTCGCCGCGCTCGACCCCGTCGCCCGGCCCGACGCGCCCCGCCGCGTCGACCGGCGGCCCCACCCCGGCCGGTGCCGGGACCTCCGCGTCGCCGCCTGCCCCGCTCGCGTCGACGCCCGTCGACCCGCCCGCGCTCACCGGCGCGTACCGGGTGCTGAGCACGTACGACGACGCCTTCATCGGCGAGGTGCTGGTCCGCAACGTCTCCCGGTCCGATCAGGGCTGGGCGGTCCGGCTGACGTTCCCCGGCGCTCGGCTGGTCGCCGTCTGGGTCGCGGGCGCCCCGGAGGCCCGGACCAGCCGGTCGGGCGACACCTGGACCTTCACCGGCGGCGGCGCCCTGCCCCCGGACGGTGTGGTGCCGCTGCGGTTCCACTTCGAGCAGACCCCCGCCACCCGGCCGACGACGTGCACGGTGGACGGCGTCGGCTGCTCCGGCGTCGGCTGACCCGTCCCTCGGTCGGTGCCGACCATGGCTGCCTGGTCCGCTCCCCGCGTGAGCCTGCGTTTCGCAAGATGACTGCTTTGTTGCGACCTCGTTTGCAAGGTATTGCAGAATGTTTCGGCAAGAGCTAGCGTGCGGGCGAATCACGACCAGAGGAAGGCCGTCGATGAAACCCCCGCCGATGTCCCGTAAGGCGTTGCTCGCCTTGGTCTCCACCCTCACTCTCGCCCTCGTCGGCGCCCCCGTCGCCGTGCACCAGGTCGCCGCCGCCGCGGCCCCGAGGCCCGCCGGCACCGACCCCCTCGCCGCCGCCGGCGCGGTGCAGTGGCGCTCCGAGCCCTCCGTCGAGGACCTGCTCAAGGCCGGCTCCGGCGACGCCCGTGCCGAGCAGTTCTACTTCGTCCTGCCGGACCGGTTCGCCAACGGCGACCCGCGCAACGACTCCGGCGGGCTCACCGGGGACCGGCTCGTCACCGGCCTGGACCCGAAGGACAAGGGCTTCTACCACGGCGGTGACCTCAAGGGGGTGATGGACAAGCTCGACTACATCCAGGGGCTCGGCAGCACGGCGATCTGGCTCGCCCCGATCTTCAAGAACCGGCCCGTGCAGGGCGCCGGCGCGGACGTCTCGGCCGGCTACCACGGCTACTGGATCACCGACTTCACCCAGGTCGACCCGCACTTCGGCACCAACGAGGAGCTGAAGAGGCTGGTCAAGCTCTCGCACCAGCGGGGCATCAAGGTGTACCTCGACGTCATCGTCAACCACACCGCCGACGTCATCAAGTACGCCGAGGGCAAGTACGCGTACATCGACAAGAAGACCGCGCCGTACACCGACGCGCGGGGGCGGGCCTTCGAGGACCGCAACTACGCCGACGGGACCCGGGACTTCCCGAAGGTGAACGCCGAGTACTCCCCGTACACCCCGATCTTCGACACCCCGGCCGACGCGAAGGTCAAGGTCCCGGCGTGGCTCAACGACGCCACCATGTACCACAACCGGGGCGACTCGACCTTCTCCGGCGAGAACAGCGAGTACGGCGACTTCTACGGCCTGGACGACCTGTGGACCGAGCGCCCCGAGGTGGTCGAGGGCCTGACCAGGGTCTACGGCGACTGGATCGGCGGCACCGGCGTCGACGGGTTCCGGCTGGACACCGTCAAGCACACCAACATGGAGTTCTGGCCGCAGTTCAGCCGGGGCATCGAGCGGGCCGCCGAGCGGGCCGGCAAGAAGGACTTCTTCATGTTCGGCGAGGTCTACAGCGCCGACCCGCAGATCACCTCCGGCTACGTGCGGCGCGGCGGCCTGCCGGCCACCCTCGACTTCGCCTTCCAGGAGGCCGCCCGCGGCTACACCGCCGCCGACGGCTCCGCGAAGGCGCTCGCCGACGTGTACGCCCGCGACGACCTCTACGCCTCCCGGGACACCGACGCCAACCGGCTGACCACCTTCCTCGGCAACCACGACATGGGCCGGATCGGCTCGTTCATCGCTGCCGCCGGCGGGGACGACGCCGCGCAGCTACGCCGCGACCAGCTCGCCCACCAGCTCATGTTCCTCACCCGCGGCCAGCCGGTGGTGTACTCCGGCGACGAGCAGGGCTTCACCGGCCCCGGCGGCGACAAGGACGCCCGGCAGGACATGTTCGCCTCGAAGGTGCCCGACTACCTCGACGACGACCTGATCGGCACCGACCGCACCCACGCCGGCGACCAGTACGACCCGACGCACCCGCTCTACCGCACCATCGCCGAGTTGGGCCGGCTCCGGCAGGCCCACCCGGCGCTGCGCGACGGCGTCCAGGTCACCCGGTACGCCGCCGACGGCCCAGGCGTCTTCGCCTTCTCCCGGATCGACCCGAGGCAGCGCACCGAGTACGTCGTCGCCGTGAACAACGCCGGCACCGCGCAGACCGTCACCGTGGACACCTGGTCGGCCGGGGCCGCGTTCGCCGGGATCTACGGCGGCGCGGACACCCCGACCGCCGGGGCCGACGGCAAGCTGACCGTGACCGTGCCGGCGACGTCCGCCGTGGTGTACCGGGCCGGCCGGGCGATCCCGCAGGCCGACGCGAAGCCGTCGATCAGCGTCACCGCCCCCGCCCCGGACGCCCCGGTCGCCACCCGTGCCGCCGTCACCGCCCAGGTCACCGGCGACCCGCTGGCCACCGTCGCCGTCGCCGCCCGGGTCGCCGGCGGTAGGTGGACCCTGCTGGGCAGCGCCCACCGGGCCCCGTACACGGTGCACCACGACCTGACCGGCCTGGCCGGCGGGACGGGGATCGAGTACAAGGCCGTCGTCCGCGACGGCAGGGGGCGCACCGCGAGCACCCGCTCCACCGCCACCGTCGGCACCCCGACGCAGAGCGCGTCGCGGGACTGGGCGGTGGTGCACTACCAGCGCCCGGCCGGCGGCTACGACGACTGGGGCCTGTACGCCTGGGGCGACATCGACCCCGCGTACGCCACGGAGTGGCCCAAGGGGCAGCCGTTCGCCGGGGAGGACTCGTTCGGCCGGTTCGCCTGGGTGAAGCTGAAGCCGGGCGCGAAGTCGGTCGGCTTCCTGGTGGTCGACTCCGCCGGCAACAAGGACGTCGCCAACGACCGGACCGTCGACGTCACGCAGACCGGCGAGGTGTGGGTGAAGCAGGGCGACGCCGCGCTCTACCCGAGCAGGCAGGCCGCCACCGGCGAGCCGGACCCGCCCGTCGCCGGGGACACCGCGCTGATCCACTACCGCCGGGCCGACAACAACTACGACGGCTGGGGCCTGCACCTGTGGGACGGCGCGGCCGATCCGACCGACTGGTCCGCCCCGCTGAGGCCGGAGCGGACCGACGCGTTTGGCGCGGTCTTCCGGGTGCCGCTGGCGGCCGGGGCCACCGGGCTGAGCTACCTCATCCACAACGGCGACACCAAGGACCTGCCGAACGACCAGCGGCTGGACTTCGCCACCGCCGGCCGGGAGGTGTGGCTGCTCGCCGCCACCCCGGGCCGGTTGCTGCCGTCGACCTCGTCCGGGGTGTCCAGGGACGTGGACATCACCAGGCAGCAGGCGCAGTGGATCGACCGGTCCACCGTCGCCTGGCAGGCCGGGCCCACCGACGGCCGGGCGTACGCCCTGGTGGTGGCCCCGACCGGCGGGCTGAGCGTCGTCGACGGGGAGCTGTCCGGGACGTACACCACGCTGCCGTTGCGGGCGCAGCGCAACGGGCTCACCGAGGCCCAGCGCGCGAAGTACCCGCACCTGTGGGCGTACCAGGCGTTCGGCCTGGACCGGGCCGACCTGGCGAAGGTCCCGGCGGCGCTGCGCGGGCAACTCGTGGTGACCGAGCGGGACGCGCAGGGCGCGCTGCTCGGCGCGACCGGGGTACAGGTCCCGGGCGTGCTCGACGACGTCTACGCCGCCGCCACCGGCGCGCGGCTCGGGGCGACCTTCGCCGGCGGGGTGCCCACCCTCGCGGTGTGGGCGCCCACCGCGCGGACGGTGGCGCTGGAGCTGTCCGACTCGCCGACCGCCGCGCCGCGCACCGTGGCGATGCGCCGCGACGACCGCACCGGCGTCTGGTCCGCGCGCGGCGACCGGGGCTGGACCGGCAAGTACTACCGGTACCGGGTCGAGGCGTGGCAGCCGGCGGCGCAGAAGGTGGTCACCGCCTCGGTGACCGACCCGTACTCGGTGGCGCTCGCGCCGGACTCCACGCACAGCCAGATCGTCGACCTGGCCGACCCGGCGCTGGCCCCGAAGGGCTGGGCGAACCTGCGCAAGCCGGCCGCGCCGCCGGCCGCGAAGGCGCAGATCCAGGAGGTCTCCGTCCGGGACTTCTCCATCGCCGACAGCACCGTGCCGGCCGAGCGGCGCGGCACCTACCTCGCCTTCACCGACCCGGACACGGCCGGGATGAGGCACCTGAGGGCGCTCGGCGGCGCCGGGGTCGACTACCTGCACCTGCTGCCGGCGTTCGACTTCGCCACCATCCCCGAGCGCCGCACCGACCAGCGGCAGCCGGCCTGCGACCTGGCGAAGCTGGCCCCGGACTCCGACGAGCAGCAGAGGTGCGTGGCGGCGGTGGCCGACACCGACGGCTACAACTGGGGGTACGACCCGCTGCACTACACCGTGCCGGAGGGCGGCTACGCCGTCGACCCGGCCGGGGCGAAGCGGACCACCGAGTTCCGGCAGATGGTCGCCGGGGTCAACGGCGCCGGCCTGCGGGTGGTCATGGACGTGGTCTACAACCACACGTCGGCGGCCGGCACCGACGGCAAGTCGGTGCTCGACCAGGTGGTGCCCGGCTACTACCACCGGCTGCTGCCCGACGGGGCGGTCGCCACCTCCACCTGCTGCGCCAACACCGCCCCCGAGCACGCCATGATGGGCAAGCTGGTGGTGGACTCCCTGGTCACCTGGGCGAAGCAGTACAAGGTGGACGGGTTCCGGTTCGACCTGATGGGCCACCATCCGAAGGAGAACATCCTCGCCGTGCGGGCCGCCCTCGACAGGCTCACCCCCGCCCGCGACGGCGTGGACGGGAAGCAGATCCTGCTGTACGGCGAGGGCTGGAACTTCGGCGAGGTCGCCGACGACGCCCGGTTCGTGCAGGCCACCCAGGCCAACATGGCCGGCACCGGCATCGGCACGTTCAACGACCGGCTCCGCGACGCGGTGCGCGGCGGTACGCCGTTCGACCCGAACCCCCGCATCCAGGGCTTCGCGTCGGGCCTGTTCACCGACCCCAACGGCGACCCGGTGAACGGGTCGGCGGCCGAGCAGCGGGCCCGCCTGCTGCACCACCACGACCAGATCAAGGTCGGGCTGACCGGCAACCTGCGCGGCTACCGGTTCACCGACTCGTCCGGCCGGCAGGTCACCGGCGCCCAGGTCGACTACAACGGCTCGCCCGCCGGCTACACCGCCGCGCCCGGGGAGGCGGTCACCTACGTCGACGCGCACGACAACGAGATCCTGTACGACGCGCTGGCGTACAAGCTGCCGCAGGCCACCTCGGCGGCGGACCGGGCCCGGATGCAGGTGCTCGCCCTCTCCACCGTGGTGATGGGCCAGGGGACCGGGTTCGTGACGGCCGGCTCGGAGCGGCTGCGCTCCAAGTCGCTGGACCGCAACTCGTACAACTCCGGCGACTGGTTCAACCAGATCCGCTGGGACTGCGCCCAGGGCAACGGCTTCGGGGCCGGCCTCCCGCCGGCGGCGGACAACCAGGACAAGTGGTCGTACGCGAAGCCGCTGCTGGCCGATCCGTCGCTGGTGCCGGACTGCGCGGCGATCGACCTGGCCGACGCCCGGTACGCGGAGCTGCTGCGGATCCGCGAGTCCTCGCCGGTGTTCGGGCTGACCACCGCCGACCAGGTGCAGCAGCGGGTCGCCTTCCCGCTCTCCGGCACCGGTGAGACCCCGGGCGTGCTCACCATGACCCTCGACGCCCGCGGGCTGGACGGGAAGTGGCGGTCGGTGACCGTCGTCTTCAACGCCACCCCGCAGGCGGCGCGGCAGCGGGTCACCGGGCTGCGTGGGGCGGACGTGGCGCTGCACCCGGTGCTGCGGTCCTCCGCCGACCCGGTGCTGCGCACCGCGTCGTTCGACCGGGGCACCGGCACCTTCACGGTGCCGGCGCGCAGTGTGGCGGTCTTCGTCCAGAAGTAGCCCGTCGAACCGGCCGGCCCCGTCCGCCCTGGCGGATGGGGGCCGGCTGCGGTCCGGACGTTCGTACCGGCGACGGCCACCGGCCCCGCCCGGTGGGATCCGTGCGGATCCTTCCCGAGCGGGGCCGGCGGACTGCCCCGTGGCCGGTGTCACCGTTGCCGGCTACCAGCCCTGCCCGCCGTCAGGCGAAGCAGTTGGGGATGTGGCCGGTGCAGTTGGTGGGGTCGTTGTCGATGACGATGGATTCGTCGTCGAGGCGGACGGTGCCGTCGTTGTTGACGATGCCGCCGGCGATGTCGTAGGGCTTGTTGGTGTCGGTGGCGGTGTTCTTGGTGACCTTGGTGTTGATGATGTTGACTCGGCCGCGGTTGTTGAAGATGCCGCCGCCGTTGCCGGCGGTGTTGCCCTTGACCTCGCTGTTGCGGAGGGTGAGGGTGGCGCGGTTGTCTTTGTTGGGGCCGGGTTTGAGGTCGGGGTCGCCGTTGAAGATGCCGCCGCCGCGTCGGCCGGCGGTGTTGCCGCGGATGGCGCTGTCGTCGATGGTGGCGCTGCCGCGGTCGTTGTTGTCGTCGTTGTCGTGTTCGTTGGTGGTCTTGGGCTTGTTGGTGGTGCTGGTGTTGAAGATGCCGCCGCCGTCTTGGCTGGCTTTGTTGTTGTCGATGGTGACGTGGCGGAGGTGGAGGTTGGTGTTGGTGGCGTAGATGCCGCCGCCGCTGTGGCAGGCGGTGTTGTCCTTGATGTCGGTGGAGGTGATGTCGAGGAAGCCGTTGGCGGTGTAGATGCCGCCGCCGTTGTGGTCGGCCTTGTTGTTGTGGATGGTGCTCTTGGTGATTTCGACGGTGCCGGTGGCGGTGGTGCCGATGGCGATCTTGGGTTCGTAGGTGTTGCCGTTGGCGATGCCGCCGCCGTTCTTGCCGGCGGTGTTGTTGCCGATGCGGGTTTCCTTGAGTTTGAGGATGCCGGCGTTGAAGATGGCGCCGCCGTTGGCCTTGGCGTGGTTGTTGTCCACGGTGGTGCGGTCGAGCAGGACGCGGCCGAAGTTGGCGATGGCGCCGCCGTTGCCGCTGGCGTTGTTGTTGAACAGGTTGCTGTCTTCGAGGATGGCGGTGCCGCCGGGCTTGACGAGCAGTGCGCCGCCGTCGGCGCCCTCGTCGTAGGTTCCGGGCCAGTCCCCACCCGGCCCGCCAGGCATCCCCGGCTCAACCGGTACGGCTGGCTTTTCCGGCACGGCTGGCGTGCCGGGTGCGGCGGGCGTGCCCGGCACAACCGGCGTGGCTGGCGCGGCGGCCACCGGCTTGGCGGCCGGTGCGGCCGGTGCGGCGGCGACCGCCGGCTTGGCAGCCGGTGCGGCGGCGGCCGGCGCGGTGGCCGCGGCCCCGTGTTCGGCGGCGCCTGCCGGCGCGGTGCCGGCCGCCGGTGGCATGGTGCCCCCGGGTGTGGTGGGCCAGGGCTCGGGTTCGTGCTTCTTCTCGCGGGCGGCGTTGCCGTCCTTGAGGGTGACGCCCTTGAGGGTGAGTTCGCCGCCCTCGCCGACGGTGAAGATGCGGAAGGCGTCCTTGGAGTCGCGCTTGATGACGGACTTTTCGCCCTTGATGGTGATCCGTTGGCGGATCGTGGGCAGGGCCGAGCCGTTCTTGCGGTCGTGGTCGCCCAGTTCGTATTTGCAGTCCCGGGCCAGCTTCAGCGTGCCGCCCAGCTCGTTGTTGGCCCGTACCACCGCTTCGACCAGCGCGTCGTCGTCGCAGGGCACCTCACGGACCCGGCCCTCCTCGTCACGCTCACCCCGACGGTCCCGGTCCTTGTCGCGGTGCTCGTCACGATCGTCCCGGCCGGGGCTGTCGTCCTTGACGACCTGCTCGGCGGTGGACCACTTGAAGTTGTCCAGCCGGTTCATCCCCGCCGCCCCCGCGCCGGTGGCGGCGCCTACGGTGACGAGGCTGACGACGCCGGTCAGGCCGGCCACGCCGGTGGCGAGCCACAGCTTGCGGTGGCGCGGCGCCGCCCCGGTTTCCCGCGCCGTATCGGTGCTCTTCGGAAGGTAGTTGGACATCGGAGCTCTCTGCTCTCTCCTCGTACCAGACAAGGTGCTTCGCCATCGCGAGGCGCCTTGGCTACAAATCGGTTGTAGCTACTTAAGAACACCGTATGAGAATGTTCTTCGTAGCGGTGGCGTATCCGAAAGAACCGCACATTAGGTGTACGTCATGCCCAGGCTGTCCCTAATCCGGACGTAGCGCGCGGGGATGGCGCGGCGAGGAGGACCCCTCCCGGTCGCCGGTGGGCGGTCGGAAGGGGCCTGTCTCCGCTATGTGGTGCAGCCTCGCCTCAGGCGAAGCAGTTGGGGATGTGGCCGGTGCAGTTGGTGGGGTCGTTGTCGATGACGATGGATTCGTCGTCGAGGCGGACGGTGCCGTCGTTGTTGACGATGCCGCCGGCGATGTCGTAGGGCTTGTTGGTGTCGGTGGCGGTGTTCTTGGTGACCTTGGTGTTGATGATGTTGACTCGGCCGCGGTTGTTGAAGATGCCGCCGCCGTTGCCGGCGGTGTTGCCCTTGACCTCGCTGTTGCGGAGGGTGAGGGTGGCGCGGTTGTCTTTGTTGGGGCCGGGTTTGAGGTCGGGGTCGCCGTTGAAGATGCCGCCGCCGCGTCGGCCGGCGGTGTTGCCGCGGATGGCGCTGTCGTCGATGGTGGCGCTGCCGCGGTCGTTGTTGTCGTCGTTGTCGTGTTCGTTGGTGGTCTTGGGCTTGTTGGTGGTGCTGGTGTTGAAGACGCCGCCGCCGTCTTGGCTGGCTTTGTTGTTGTCGATGGTGACGTGGCGGAGGTGGAGGTTGGTGTTGGTGGCGTAGATGCCGCCGCCGCTGTGGCAGGCGGTGTTGTCCTTGATGTCGGTGGAGGTGATGTCGAGGAAGCCGTTGGCGGTGTAGATGCCGCCGCCGTTGTGGTCGGCCTTGTTGTTGTGGATGGTGCTCTTGGTGATTTCGACGGTGCCGGTGGCGGTGGTGCCGATGGCGATCTTGGGTTCGTAGGTGTTGCCGTTGGCGATGCCGCCGCCGTTCTTGCCGGCGGTGTTGTTGCCGATGCGGGTTTCCTTGAGTTTGAGGATGCCGGCGTTGAAGATGGCGCCGCCGTTGGCCTTGGCGTGGTTGTTGTCCACGGTGGTGCGGTCGAGCAGGACGCGGCCGAAGTTGGCGATGGCGCCGCCGTTGCCGCTGGCGTTGTTGTTGAACAGGTTGCTGTCTTCGAGGATGGCGGTGCCGCCGGGCTTGACGAGCAGTGCGCCGCCGTCGGCGCCCTCGTCGTAGGTTCCGGGCCAGTCCCCACCCGGCCCGCCAGGCATCCCCGGCCCACCAGGCATTCCCGGCCCGCCAGGCATCCCCGGCTCAACCGGGTTGGTTCCCGGCGTGCTCGGCGCGGCTCCTTCGGCCACCGGCGCGGCGGCTGGCCCCGGCTTGGCGGCCGTGGGTGGGGTGGTGCCTCCGGGTGTGGTGGGCCAGGGCTCGGGTTCGTGCTTCTTCTCGCGGGCGGCGTTGCCGTCCTTGAGGGTGACGCCCTTGAGGGTGAGTTCGCCGCCCTCGCCGACGGTGAAGATGCGGAAGGCGTCCTTGGAGTCGCGCTTGATGACGGACTTTTCGCCCTTGATGGTGATCCTTTGGCGGATCGTGGGCAGGGCCGAGCCGTTCTTGCGGTCGTGGTCGCCCAGTTCGTACTTGCAGTCCCGGGCCAGCTTCAGCGTGCCGCCCAGCTCGTTGTTGGCCCGTACCACCGCTTCGACCAGCGCGTCGTCGTCGCAGGGCACCTCACGGACCCGGCCCTCCTCGTCACGCTCACCCCGACGGTCCCGGTCCTTGCCGGACCAGTCGTCCTTGCCGGACCACTCGCCGTCGCTCCGGTCGTCCTGCTCGCCGGGTTTCTGGCCGTCGTCTTCCTTGGCGCCCTCCTCGTCGGCCCGGCCGGCGTCGCTGACGTTCTGCTTCGAGGTGGCCGAGTGCTGGTCCGACAGCCGGTTCGCGTCGTCGGACTTGTCGTTGCGGGCGGCCAACCCGCCGAGCGCTGCCAGGCCGACGACGCCGGTCAGGCCGGCCACGCCGGTGGCGACCCAGAGCGCCCGTCGCCGTTTCGCCGGCGGGGTGGTGTGCACCCCGCCGTCGGGAGTCGTTTCGTCGTTGGACATCAGAGCCTTCCGCCCTTCCTGCTACCAGACGGGACCGCACCGCCCGAGGGGGTGCGACCAGCTACAAATCGGTTGCAGCCTTCTGATCTCCACCGTATGAGAATGTTCCTCGCGAGGAGGACGTATCCGAAAAAACCCCGCATTGTCCTCAGAACGGGCAGGACTCCGCAGTCGGGACGGTGCCGGGCACGAAGGTGCCGCAGGGGCGGAAACGGCGGCGGGCCCCGCCACCGGTGCGTCGACGGTCGAAACGTCGCGTACCGGCGGCGGGGCCCGCCGTGGTCGTACCTGGGGATCAGCCGGGCAGGCGCGGACCCGCTTCACGCTGCTCGGCCAGCCAGGTCTCCACCTCGTCGGCCCGGCGCGGCAGCCCGGCCGAGAGGTTGACCGCGCCGGTCGCGGTCACCAGCACGTCGTCCTCGATCCGGATGCCGATGCCGCGCAGTTCCTCGGGAACCAGCTCGTCCTCCGGCTGGAAGTACAGCCCCGGCTCGACGGTGAGCACGTAGCCCTCGCCGAGTGCGCCGTCGCGGTAGGTCTCCTTGCGGGCATTGGAGCAGTCGTGCACGTCGATGCCGAGCATGTGCCCGAAGCCGTGCAGCGTCCACCGGCGGTAGACCGTCGACTTCTCGTCCATCGCCTCGTCCACGCTGACCGGCAGCAGGCCAAGGTCGTGCAGGCCCTCGGCGAGCACCCGCATGCAGGTCAGGTGGACGTCGCGGAAGTTGGCTCCTGGCCGGATGAAGTCGATCCCGGCCTGCTGCGAGGCGTACACGACGTCGTAGACCTGCCGCTGCAACGGGGTGAACCGGCCGTCGACCGGGAGCACCCGGGTCACGTCGGCGGTGTAGAGGTTGCGGTTCTCCACGCCCATGTCCATCAGCAGCAGCTCACCCGGCCGGGTGACGCCGTGGTTGTGCACCCAGTGCAGGATGGTGGCGTGCTCGCCGGCCCCGACGATCGAGCCGTAGCCGACCTCGTTGCCGTCGTGCCGGGCGCGCAGCGCGAAGATCCCCTCCAGCAGCCGCTCGGAGACCGCCCGGTCGGCCGGCAGCACCCGGGCCACGTCCTCGAAGCCCCGCACGGTGGCGTCGACGGCGTCCTGGAGCTGGGCGATCTCCCACTCGTCCTTGACCAGCTTGAGTTCGGAGATCGTGATCGCCAGCTCGCGGTCCCGGGCCGGCTGCCCCTCGGCCCGCGGCCCGTCGTACGGGCGCAGGGCCGCGTCCACCCGGGCGTCGAAGCCGCGCAGCACCCGGGTCCGCGCCGGCGCCAGCTCGGCCAGCGCCGCGTCCAGCTCGGTCAGGTCGACGGTGGGCAGGCCCAGCTCGGTCGACTTCTCGGCCAGGGTGTGCCGCCGGCCCACCCACAGCTCGCCGTGTCGGCTGCGGAAGAACTCGTCGTTGTCCCGGGAGGACCGGGGTCGCATGTAAAGGGTGGCGTCGTGCCCCGAGCCGTTGGGGCGCAGCACCAGCACGCTGTCCGGCTCGTGGTCGCCGGTCAGGTACGCGAAGTCGCTGCCCGGCCGGAACCGGTACTCGGTGTCGTTGGCGCGCACCTTCTCCCCGCCGGTGGGGATCACCAGCGTCTCGCCCGGGAAGGCCGCGGAGAGCGCGGCCCGCCGCTTGGCGTGGTTCGGCACCTCCACCCGGGGACCGACCGGAAGATTGGTGTCCCGCCAGCCCTGACGCATGAACGACAGGAACGCCTCCGGGAAATCCGGGTCGTGTGACTCGGTGCCGTCCGGCTGGCCGCCGGTCTGCTTCTCGCTCATGATCCGCTCCCTCCGCCGCGTCGCTGGTGCAGACGGTACCCCGCGCGCGCGGAAGTGGAGAGCCTGCGGTGCCCGCGACGTGCGTCCCGGCCGCGTGGAAAGATGACCACCATGTGCGGACTCCTGGCCTTCTTCAGCGCGAACGGCAACGCCGCCGCCCACCGTGACCACATCGCGGGGGCGTTGGAGTGCCTGCACCACCGCGGACCGGACGAGACAGGGGTCGAGGTGGTCGGCGACGCCACCGGCCACTACGCGGACGGGGTGTTCGGGCACAAGCGACTCGCGATCATCGACGTGGCGTCCAGCCACGAGCCGCTGCCGTACGCGGGCGGGCGCTACCTGCTGACGTTCAACGGTGAGATCTACAACTACATCGAGCTGCGCGAGGAACTGGTGCGCACCTACGGGGCCCAGTTCGCCACCGCCGGCGACGGCGAGGTCATCGTCGCCGGCTTCCACTTCTGGGGCGAGCAGGTGCTCACCCGGCTGCGCGGCATGTTCGCGTTCGTGATCTGGGACCGGCAGGAGCGCCGGGCGTTCGGCGCGCGCGACTACTTCGGCATCAAGCCGCTGCACTACCTGGAGACCGCCGACGGGCTCTACCTCGCCTCGGAGAAGAAGGCGCTGCTGCCGTTCGCGCAGTCCGCGTACGCCGGGGACGCCGGGATCGACCCGGCGAACCTGAGCCACTACCTGACCCTGCAGTACGTCCCGGAGCCCGGCACCCTGCACCGGGGCATCAACCGGATCGGGTCGGGAGAGTACCTGACCTGGAGCCCGGGCGGCCGGATCGACGTGCGCCGGTGGTACCGGCCGGTGTTCCGGCCCGCCCCGGTCAGCGACGAGCAGCGCCTCTACCACCAGATCCGGGAGACGCTGCGGGAGAGCGTCCGGATGCACATGCGTTCGGACGTGCCGGTCGGCTCGTTCCTGTCCAGCGGCATCGACTCCACCGCCGTGGTGGCCCTGGCCCGGGAGTTCAACCCGAACATCCTCACCTTCACCGTCGGCTACGACGTCCCCGGGTACTCGGAGATCGACGTCGCCCAGGACTCGGCCCGGCACCTCGACGTGACCACCATCCCGACGAAGATCGGGCCGCAGGACATGATCGACGCGCTGCCGAAGATCGTCTGGCACCTGGACGACCCGGTGGCCGACCCGGCCCTGGTGCCGCTGTACTTCGTGGCGAAGAAGGCCGCCGAGCACGTCACCGTGGTCCTCTCCGGCGAGGGCGCCGACGAGTTCTTCGGCGGGTACACGATCTACCGCGAGCCGCTCTCCCTCGGCACGGTCAACGGCCTGCCGGGCGGGGTGCAGAAGGGCCTGCGCGCGGTCTCCAAGGCCATCCCGCAGGGGGTGAAGGGCAAGAGCTTCCTGGAGCGCGGCACCACCCCGATCGAGCAGCGCTACTACGGCAACGCCCGGATGTTCACCGAGGAGGAGAAGCAGCACCTGCTGCGCCGCTACGACCCCTCGGTGCGCTACACCGACGTCACCGCGCCGATCTACGCCGAGTGCACCGAGCTGGACGACGTCACCAAGATGCAGTACGTCGACCTCTACACCTGGCTGCGCGGCGACATCCTGGTCAAGGCCGACCGGATCTCGATGGCGCACTCGCTGGAGGTCCGGGTGCCGTTCCTGGACCGGGAGGTGTTCGACGTGGCGGCCACCATCCCGGTCGACCTGAAGCTCCCGCCGCGCTCCGACGCCACCAAGTACGCCATGCGCCAGGCGTTGCAGGGCGTGGTCCCGCCGGCCATCGTCAACCGGAGGAAGCTCGGCTTCCCGACCCCGACCCGGGTGTGGCTGCGCGGCGAGATGTACGAGTGGGCCCGCTGGGTGCTGTCCAACTCCGGCGCCGGCGACCTGATCGACCTGTCGTACGCGATGCGGCTGCTGGAGGAGCACAAGCGGGAGGAGGCCGACCACTCCCGCAAGGTGTGGACGGTGCTGATCTTCTGCATCTGGCACGCGATCTTCGTGGCCAAGACCCTCGACCCGGGCATCCAGCGCAACCAGTCCGCGCTGCTGACCAAGCCGGTGGTCGGCTCCATGGTCCGCTGAGCCGGTGCGAAGGCCCCCTGCCGCCGCGCGTGGCAGGGGGCCTCGGCTCACCCGGGCGGGGTCACGCCCGGGCGCAGCTCACCGCTGGCAGGGCGTTCGTCCCGGTGCTGCTGGCCACGAAGCCGAACGTCGTCGTCCCCTCCGGGGCGACCGTGCCGTTCCAGGCCGCGTTGGTCACCGTGGTGGTCGACCCGGACGTGGTGTACGAGCCGTTCCACAGGCTCTGGATCGTCTGCCCGCTCGGCCAGGTCAGCGTCGCCTTCCAGCCGGCGAACGACGTGCTGCCGTGGTTCATGATCGTCACCTCGCCCTGGAATCCGCCGGACCAGGTGCCGACCACCTGGTAGACCGCCATGCAGTCCCCGCTGTGCGGCGGCGGGGTGGTCGGGCTCGGCGGCGGCGTGGTGGGGCTGGGCGGCGGGGTGGTCGGGTTCGGCGGGGGAGTCGTCGGGTTCGGCGGCGGGGTGGTCGGGTTGGGCGAGCCGCCGTTGCCCACCCCGGTGACCTCGCCGTTGCCGCCGTCGAAGGCCACGTCGGAGCAGCCGAAGAAGTTCTCCTGGCTGTCCGAGCGGACCCAGCGCGAGTAGATGATGTGCCGGCCGCTCTTGTTCGACGGCAGGTTGCCGCTGAAGTAGTAGTGCCCCTCGTTGGTGCCCACCCCGCCGTTCTGCGGCGGGTTGGTCACCGTGAGGAAGGGCTGCTCCTCCAGGTCGCTCCAGGCCAGCGGCCGGGTCGGGCTCCAACTGTCCTTCGTCACGTAGAAGTAGAAGGTGCCCGGGTGGTGCGCCCAGTTGCTGTACTTGAAGTCGTGCCGGGCCCCGGCGGTCAGGTGGGTCAGCGGCCAGTCGGTGCGGGCCTGGTCGTACCCGCTGAAGCCGGGGTTGCCGCCGCTGCACAGCTTGCCGTCGGGGATGAAACCGACGGTCCGGCCGCCGGCGTCGGAGCGCAGCACGCTGAACCAGTTGTACAGCGAGTTAGCCCCGCTCTCGGCGACCGCCGCTGTGCAGGCCGGGTTGATCGGCTTGATCTCACCGGTGCTGGTGAGGCCGTCCTTCCAGCAGAGGTAGGTCCGGGCGCCGGGGGTCATCGAGGCGCCGTGGGCGGCGGCCGGGTCGGGGCCGGCCGTCAGGGCGACGGCGCCCGCGGCGAGGGTGGCGGCTGCGGTGAGCAGCGCGGCCGTACGGGAACGGGTCACGGGGTTCTCCTGACTCGCGGGACGACCGCACCGGACGTCCCGCTGCGAACGAGCGGATGTGACGATCGCGGCGCCGCGCCCAGGGCCCGCAGGGCGGACGGAGCGCGGGTCACCGGCGGTCCGCCTCGGCGGACCGGCGTGCCCCTCGCGCTGGCTCTCTCCCGTCGCCGGCGGGCGGCAGCCCCCGCACCGACCGGCAGCGCCATCTCACCACGCCGGGGCAGCCCCACGCAATAGCCGCCTGTCGATGAGTGTCGCCGCGCTCCGGGGTCGTCCGCGGCGGAGTCCGGGTCCGTCCGCGCCCCCGCCCGGCGGTACGACAGGATCGGGGTACGGCGGTGACGGACGGAGGGACCCACGATGGGATACGCGGTGGTGCTCGGCGAGGCGCTGGTCGACCTGCTCGACGCGGAGTGCGCCGGCCGGCCCGTGTTCCGCCAGGAGATCGGCGGCGGGCCGCTCAACGTGGCCGTCGGGGTGGCCCGGCTCGGCGGGCGGGTGCAGTTCGTCGGCTCGCTCGGCGACGACGTGCTCGCCGACCGGATCCGCGCCTTCCTGGCCGACGCCGGGGTCGGGCTCGACGGGACGGTCACCGTGCCCGTGGCGACCGCGCTCGCGGTGGCCACCCACTGCGGCGCCGAGCCGGACTTCCGCTTCTACGGCGAGCCACCGTCGTACGGGCTGCTCACCGCCGGCGACCTGGACGTCGGCCTGGTCGCGGGCGCCGAGGTGCTCTACTGCGGGTCGATCGTGCTGCTGCGCCCGGCCGTGCTGGCCGCCGCCCGCCGGGCCTGGTCCGCCGCGGGCGGGCTGCGGGTCTTCGACCCGAACGTGCGGCCCCGGCTGCTCGACGGGCCGGCCGCGCTGGCCGGGCTGCGCGCGACGGTGGCCGAGTTCGCCGCCGCCGCCCACCTGGTCAGGTTGAGCACCGCCGACGCCGAGTTGCTCTACCCCGGTGAGCCGGTCGAGGGGGTCGCCACGTACCTGCGCGAACTGGGCGCGGCGACCGTGGTGGTCACCCTCGGCCCGGCCGGCGCGGTGGTCGCCGCCGCCGGCGCCGATCCGGTACGTGTGCCCGCGCCGAAGGTGCGCGCGGTGGACGCCACCGGCGCCGGCGACTCGGTGATGGGCGCGCTCATCGCCGATCTGCTGGTCGACGGCGAGCCGACCGACCCGGCCGACTGGCACCGGCGGGTCGCGTTCGCGCTGCGGGTCGCCGGCCTGGTGTGCGAGACGCCGGGCGGTGCGGTGGCCATGCCCACCCGCGCCGAGGTGCTGCGCCGCTTCGCCGGCTGACCCGCCGGCCCCGTCCGCCCGGCCCGCCCGTCCGGCCCCGTCCGGCCCCGTCCGGCCCCGTCCGGCCCCGTCCGGCCCCGTCCGGCCCCGACCGGGCCGGATGCCGGTACAGCCCGGTCCCGGTCCGGCCGGGGGACCTGTCGGCGCGGGGGTCAGCGGTCGGTGGACCGGGCCAGGGTGAGCACGGCGGCCAGGGAGAGCACGGCGGCGCCGGCCAGCACGGCCGCCATCGGCACGGCGCTGCCCTCGCCGCCCAGCCCGACCAGCGGCGCGGCCAGCGCGCCGATCACCGACTGGAGCGCCCCCAGCAGCGCGGCGGCCGTGCCGGCGTGGCTGGCGTGCCGGTCCAGCGCCAGCGCCGTGCTGTTGGGCATCACCATGCCGATCGTGCCGACGAAGACGAACAACGCGACGGCGAGCGGCCACAGGCTGCCGGCCACCGCGCCGGTCAGCACGCCCACGGCGGCCCCGGTGCCGACCAGCAGCGTGGCGACCAGCAGGACGCCCGGGCCGAACCGGTCGAGCAGTCGGGCGTTGGCCTGCCCGGCGGCGACCAGGGCGAGCGCGTTGAGGCCGAAGATCAGGCTGAACGTGCCGCCGGAGACGCCGAACACGTCCTGGAAGACGAACGACGAGCCGGAGATGTACGCGAACAGGGCGGCGAAGGCCAGCCCCTGGGTCAGCACGTATCCCAGGTAGACCCGGTCGGACAGCAGCGACCCCATGGTCCGGGCGGTGCCGGCCAGGCCCCCGGTGCTGCGCCGCCCGGCGGGAAGCGTCTCGGGCAGCCACCGGGCCGCCGCCGCGGCGAGCAGCAGGCCGATCACCGCGAGGGTGACGAAGACCGCCCGCCAGGACCCGAACCGCAGCACCAGGCTGCCGACGCCGGGCGCGGCCACCGGGGCCACCCCGAAGACCAGGGTGAGCCGGGAGAAGTACTTCGCGGCGGCCCGGCCGGCGTACAGGTCGCGGACGATTGCCCGGGCCACCACCACGCCCGTCCCGCCGGCGAAGCCCTGCACGAAGCGGGCCGCGGCGAGCGTGCCGGCGTTCGGGGCGACCGCGCAGACCAGGGCCAGCAGCGCGTACCCGACGAGCCCGACGAGCACCGGCCGGCGGCGGCCCCACCGGTCACTCAGCGGGCCGGTGACGAGCTGGCCGAGGGCGAGGCCGATCAGGCAGGTGGTCAGCGAGAGCTGGATCTGGGCCTGGCTGGCCCCCAGCTCGTCGGTCATCGCCGGGAACGCCGGCAGGTACATGTCCAGCGAGAGGGGGCCGACCGCGGTGAGCGCCCCGAGCAGCACCAGCAGCCCGACACCGCCGCCCCGATCGGTCGGCCCGCCCGCCGTGGCCGCCCGGCCGGCGCCGCGCGGACCGGGAACCGGCGTCGAACCGCCGGTCGACTGCACCGCACGCGTCACGAGGCCCCCCAGGGAAGATCGGTACCGGGTAACCTTAGCTCTGTTCTCAGACATGTTTCGCTGTGAAGTAGGTGACCCGGTGCCGACCGACGAGACCGCTGCCCGGCTCGGCGCCGCCGTGGCGGAGCTGCACCGGCTGCTGCGCCGCCGCACCACCCGGCGGGCCAACCGGCCGGCGCTGGCCGAGGCGCAGGTGGAACTGCTGCTGGTGGTCCGCGCCCACCCCGACGTCAGCGTCAAGGAGGCGGCCCGGCGGCTGCGCACCGCGCCGAACACGGTGAGCACCCTGGTCGGTGACCTGGTCGACGCCGGGCTGCTGCACCGCGAGCGGGATCCGGGCGACCGGCGGCTGGTCCGGCTGCGCCTCACCGACGCCGCGCGGCAGCGGATGGCCGACTACGAGCGGCACCGCGCCGAGCTGCTCGCCGACGCCCTCGCCGCCCTGGATCCGGCCGCCCGCCGGGCCCTCGCGGAGGCCCTGCCGCACCTGGACACCCTGGCCGCCCTCATCACGGCCGCCGACTGACCCACTCCCACCGCGTGGGCCCCGCGCTCCCGGTTGCTGACCGAGGGGGGCGCCGGTCCGCCCCCGACGTCGGCCGCCCCACGGCCGCCGCGACGTTCGTCGACACCCGGCGGCCCGGCCGGCGGCCGGGGCGGGGAGCGGTCAGGCGGTGCCGTCGAGTTCGGCGTAGCCGCGGCGGGCCGCGAGCAGGGCGGCGCGGGCCCCGAAGGGGGCGTCGGCGGCCACCCGCTCCGGTGGGGCGCCGCCGGTGTGGCCGGCCCGGATCAGCCAGGCCAGCTCGACCAGCTCGCCGTGCTGGGCCCGGACGAACTCCGGGTCGACCAGTTCGCCGTGCCCGGGCACGACGACCGTGCCCGGGGTGGTCAGCCGCAGCAGCTCGGCCACCGCGTCCGGCCACTGCAACGGGTACGACTCCTCGAACGCCGGTGGGCCGCCCTGCTCGACCAGGTCCCCGGCGACCAGCACGTCCGCGTCCGGCACGTGCACCACCAGGTCGGCGTCGGTGTGCCCGTGCCCCGGGTGGCGCAGCAGCACCCGCCGGCCCCCGACGTCCAGCACCGTCTCCGTGCGTACGACGTGCGTGGGGGCCAGCAGCGCCGTGCCGGCCAGCTCGGCGGCCAGCGCCGGCCGCTCGCCGCGCACCTCCTCGTACGCCGCCCGGCGCAGCTCGTCGGGGCGCTCGCGCAGCGCCGCGGCGGCGACCTCGTGCGCGTACACCGGTCGGGCCGGGTCGGCGGCCAGGGTGGCGTTGCCGAAGCAGTGGTCGAAGTGGTGGTGGGTGTTCACCACCGTCCACGGGTGCGGGGTCACCGCCCGGGCCGCGGCGGCCAGCTCGGCGGCCTGCCCGGCGGTGGAGAGGGTGTCCACCACCAGCGCCGCGCCGTCGCCGACGACCAGCGTGACGTTGACGTCGAGCAGCGGCTCCCGCAGCACGTGCACCCGGTCGGCGATCTCGACGAACCGCGGCGTCATGACGCCGCCGCCGGGCGACCGCCGGCCGCGGCGTCGGACCGGGCCCCGCCGGCCCGCTCGACGAAGCGCTGCCGGTCGACCAGCACCCGGTCCACCAGCCCCCGGGCGACCGTCTCCGCGCCGTCGGTGACGCTCACCACGAACCGCAGCCGCCGCCCGTCGACCGTGGCGAGCCGGGCGTGCGCCGCCACCGTACGGCCGACCGGGGTGGCGGCCAGGTGGTCCAGCTCGACCCGGAGCCCGACCGTGGTCCGGCCGGGCGGCATGTCGTCGGCGGTGGCCGCGACCGTGGCCGCCTCGACCAGGGCGAGCACCCGGGGGGTGCCCAGCACCGGCACGTCGCCGGAGCCGACGGCCCGCGCGGTGTCGGCGTCGGTCACGGTCAGCTCGACCCGGGCCGACAGGCCCGGCGCGAGGGGTTGCTCCGACTGCTCCTGCATGCGCCCAGCCTAGGTGGTCGGCGTCGGCCGGTCGCGGTGCCGCCGTTAACCTGGACGGCGATGGCCGTCGTGACTGACCCCCGGACCCCCGCCCCCGCCGGACCGCCCGCCCCACCCGACGGCGGTCGCCGCCGGGTGATCGCCATGTCGGTCTGGGCCGCGGCCTTCGTGGCCGCCTGGCTCGGCATCGGCCTGCCCACCGACCCGGCGTACGCGTTCCTCTGGATCTGGGCGGGCACCGTCGCCTGGAACTCGCACCGCCCGTGGCGCAGCCACCTGCTGTTCGCCCGGGACTGGGTACCGGTGGTGCTGCTCCTCGCGGCCTACAACCTGTCCCGGGGGTTCGCCGACAACGGGGCCACCCCGCACGCGATGGAGCTGATCGTCGCCGACCGGTTCATGTTCGGCTGGGCGACCGGCGGCGAGGTGCCGACCGTCTGGTTGCAGGAGCACCTCTACCGGCCCGAGGTGCAGTGGTGGGACGTGCTCGCGAGCTGGGTCTACTTCTCCCACTTCGTGGTGACCCTCGCCGCCGCCGGGGTGCTCTGGATGCGGAACCGGGAACGGTGGGCCGCGTACATGCGGCGCTTCGGGTTCCTCTGTGCGGCCGGGCTGGCCACGTACTTCCTCTACCCGGCCGCCCCGCCCTGGTGGGCGGCGCAGAACGGCCTGCTCACCGAGGTGGCCCGGATCTCCACCCGGGGCTGGAAGGCGTTCGGCATGCACGGCGCGGGCAACCTGCTCAACGCCGGGCAGATCGCCTCCAACCCGGTGGCCGCGATGCCGTCGCTGCACACCGCGTGGGCGCTGTTCGTGGTGCTGTTCTTCCTGCGGGCGACCCGCCGACGGTGGTGGCCGCTGCTGCTGGCGTACCCGCTGGCGATGACCTTCACCCTGGTCTACTCCGGTGAGCACTACGTCATCGACGTGCTGGTCGGCTGGGCGTACGTGGGGATGACCTTCCTCGTGGTCGGCCTGGCCGAGCGCTGGTGGGCGGCCCGGCGGGCGCGCCGGACGCCGGTCGGGCCGGAGCCGGCCGACGGCCCCACGGGCGGGCCGGAGCCGGAACCGGCCGGTCCCACCACCACCGCCGACGGGCCGCCGGCGGTCCAGGCCACCCGCTGAGCGCCTTGTCCCAGCACGTCGTGCTGCTCGCCTGAAAGGGGCCCTCGTGACCTCGACCGTGTCCCGTCCTGGCATCGGGCCGCTGATCTTCGACCGAGGACCTGGTGCCCTACGCGGGTGGGCTGCGCAGCGACCCCCGCACAGCTCGCTGTACTCCGAACCGGTCGAGGTCAACATCCTGCTCGACGGCACGGACGACCTTGACCGCGCTGATCTGCCCCTGATCGTCGAGGTGCTCGGCAGGGTCGACCACTACCTGGAGGCCGGGCTTCGTTTCGTACACCGGGTGCTCCTGAGCGACCCGGCCCTGTTCGGCCTTACCGAGGCAGAGCTGGACTCCTACCGAAACTTCCGCGTCGAGGAATTCCCGCTGGCTTCCCCAGAGCTCAACTTCTACCTCGACGAATGGCACATTCGCTTTGCCGACGGGCGGCTGCCCATCTGCCACCCGTACGGTCTCGCGGTCACTTTCCACCGGAGGACACCGGTTCGGGTCGACGACCTGAGCGACAGCGAAGAAATCGGTTGATCCAGGAGAACCTGCGCTCGACCACCCACCTTCCAGGGAGGCACCTGGCCGCCGATCCGGCCAGCGAAGTCACCGCTCACCTGTGCAGGTGGCGGGCGGCCTGTGCCCGCGCGGTCAGCTCCGCCGCCAGCCACCATGCCTCGGCGAGGTCGCGGTCGTGCGCGGCGGCGCCCGCGCCGCCCGCGGTGTCCGCGTGCACGGTCGCCAGCCGCAGCCGCCGCTGCGCGGGGCCCTGGGTCACCCGCACGCTCTGGATCCGGGCGTACGGCACGACGGTGAGCTGCCGGGCGACCAGCCCGGACCGGGCGGCGAAGACCCGTTCGTCGAGCCCGGCGCCGACGGCCCGGCGGCTCAGCGGGCGCAGCCACCGGGCCCGGGTCGGCGGGAGGCTCGTCGCCAGCCCGCTCAGCCGGACCCCCGGCAGCACCTCCGCCACGATCCGTTCCCCGGTGGCCGCGTCACCCACCGGCAGCAGCCGGTCGGGGCGGTTCCGGTCGTCCGGCTCGCCGGCCGCGTAGCCGGCCACCTCAAGCCGCAGCCGCAGCCAGCCCTTGGCGCGCCAGAGCAGCGGCCAGGTCACCCCGACCGTCTGCACCCGGTTCAGCGGCACGGTCTGCGCCCGGGTCTCCAGCAGGCCGTTGCGGATCCGCAGGGTGCCCTCGTCCCGGGCCAGCCGGAAGTTCCAGTCGTCGAGGACGCGGCGTACCGGTTGCAGCAGCACGCCGGCCATCGCGGTGAGCGTGCTCGCCACCGCGATGAACGACCAGGAGCCCTCGGAGAGGAACTGGGCCGCGACGAAGGCCACGCCGAAGGGGAGCAGGAACGCTTGCGGGGTGAGCAGTTGGCTGACCAGCAGGTCCCGGTTGGCCACGTCGTGCAGCGCCCGGCCCGGCGGGACCGGCGAGGCCCCGTGTCCCACCCCCGGCCCGGCCGCCGCCGGGGTCGCCGCCCGGGGGCCGGGGGCGGCCCCGGTACCGGCGAGCGCGAGCAGCCGCTGCCGCAGGGCGGCGGCCTCGGCCACCCCCAGGTACGCCAGCGGCGCCTCGGTCTTCCCGCCGCCGACCACCTCCAGCCGCAGCTCGGCCAGCCCGGTGAGCTGGGCGAGCAGCGGGCGGACCACCTCGACGGCCTGGAGGCGCTCCAGCGGGATGGCCCTGGTGCGCCGCCAGAGCAGGCCCTCGTACACCCGCAGTTCCCGGCCGACCACGTGGTAGCCGGTGTTGTACCAACTGACCACCGCGAGCACCGTCGCGCCGAGGGCCAGCGCGGTCACCATCGCCGCGAACCAGCCGAAGCCGACCCGGGACAGGGTCGACCAGGACAGCCCGGCGATGACCACCACCAGCGACTTGGCCCCGTGCAGCGCCGGACTCAGCGGGTGCAACCGCTGCCGCGGCTCCCCGCCCCCGGCCTGCTGGTCGGGGAACTGCGGGGAGCGGGGGGCGCCGGTGGGGTCGGTGTTGTGCTGGCCCTGGCTCACAGGCCCTCCGCGCGGTCCTCGCCGAGCGCGGTGAGCCGGTCGCGCAGCCGGGACGCCTCCGCCGGGGGCAGCCCCGGCACCCGGGCGTCGCTGGCCGCGGCGGCGGTGTGTAGCTGCACCGTGGCCAGGTCGAAGGCCCGTTCCAGCGGACCGGCGCTGACGTCGACGAACTGCATCCGCGAGTACGGCACGATGGACAGTCGGCGGACCAGCAGCCCGTGCCGCACCAGCAGATCGTTCTCACGCTCGGCGTACCCCCAGGCGTGCACCGCGCGCACGATGGTGACCACCCGCCACGCGCCGGCCAGCACGACCGCGCCGAGGGCACCGCCGAACAGCCAGTGCCCGCTCAACGCCCAGCCGACGGCGAGACCCAGCAGCAGCACCCCGAGCACCGCGGCCAGCCGCAGCAGCTCCACCCAGATCAGGTTGGGGGACACCGGCTGCCACCGCACGGTGTCCGGCCACGGCTCCAGCGGGCCCGGCGGGAACGGCGCCGCCCCGGTCGGGGCCGGCGGCGGTCCGGCCGCGAACGATCCCGCACCGGCGCCGGGCGACTCCGGCCCGGCGGGACAGGGGTACGGCCCGGAGGGCCCCGGGGGCGGCGCGGGGTGCGACCCGGGCGGAGTGGGTGGCGGCGCGGGGTGCGACCCGGGCAGGCCGGCCGACTGGCCGGGTGGGGGCGGGCCGCCGACGGGGTCGCCGGTCACCGGGAGGGTCCGCTCTGCGCGCTCACCAGTCGAGCGTAGGCGATCCGGCCAGTTGCGTGACCTCCCGAAGGAAGCCGCGTGCGTCGAGGAAGTCGCCGAGCGAGGACCGGTGCCCGGCGCAAGCGAGCCAGGTCTTGCGCCGGTCGGCGGTGTGCAGGCGGGGATTGTTCCAGCGCAGCGCCCACTCCGCTGGGGCGCGACAGCCCCGGGCCGAGCAGATCGGCACCGCGTCGGCGGGAAGGGAGGCGCTCATCCGGGCCAGTCTAGGCGCGCGGCGAGGAGTCTGAGCGCCGGGCGGCCACGGGGGGAGCCGCCCGGCGACGGGGTGAATGGTACACACGCCGGACCCCCTGGTGTAAACCCGTGATCGGCGTTTCGGGACGGCGGGACGGCGTGGCGGAAAACGGCTTCTCCCCGCCTCGGCACTCAGCCGGGCATGCGAGTCTTGATACGCACCACGCCGCGACAACCGATCATGCTGTGGAGGACCGGTGGCCCAGCCGACCACGCCCGACACCCCGACGCCGAACGGCAGCGCGCCGGACACTTTCCCGACGTCGGCGCCGCCGACGACCACCCCGGCCCAGGACGCGACGCTGCTGGAGCGGGCGCTGTTCGAGATCAAGCGGGTGATCGTCGGCCAGGACCGGATGGTCGAGCGGATGTTCGTGGCGCTGCTCGCCCGGGGGCACTGCCTGCTGGAGGGGGTGCCCGGGGTGGCGAAGACCCTCGCCGTGGAGACCCTCGCCAAGGTGGTCGGCGGATCCTTCGCCCGGGTGCAGTTCACCCCGGACCTGGTCCCCGCCGACATCATGGGCACCCGGATCTACCGGCAGTCCAGCGAGAAGTTCGACGTCGAGCTGGGCCCGGTCTTCGTCAACTTCCTGCTCGCCGACGAGATCAACCGGGCCCCGGCCAAGGTGCAGTCGGCCCTGCTGGAGGTGATGAGCGAGCGGCAGGTGTCCATCGGCGGCCAGACCCACCGGGTGCCGGACCCGTTCCTCGTGATGGCCACCCAGAACCCGATCGAGCAGGAGGGCGTCTACCCGTTGCCGGAGGCGCAGCGGGACCGCTTCCTGATGAAGATCGTCGTCGGATATCCGACCGACGCCGAGGAGCGGGAGATCGTGTACCGGATGGGGGTGGCCCCGCCGGAGCCGGCGCGGGTCTTCGACACCGAGGACCTGATCGCGCTGCAACGCAAGGCCGACCAGGTCTTCGTGCACAACGCGCTGGTCGACTACGCGGTGCGGCTGGTGCTGGCCACGCGTACCCCCGCCGAGCACGGCATGCCCGACGTCGCGCAGCTGATCCAGTACGGCGCCAGCCCGCGCGCCTCGCTCGGCCTGGTCCGGGCCACCCGGGCGCTGGCGCTGCTGCGCGGCCGGGACTACGCCCTCCCACAGGACGTGCAGGACATCGCACCGGACATCCTGCGCCACCGGCTGGTGCTCAGCTACGACGCGCTCGCCGACGACGTGCCGGCCGACCACGTGGTGCACCGGGTGATGTCGACCATCCCGCTGCCGTCGGTGACCCCGCGCCAGCAGGCCACCCCGGCCGGCCCGGCGCCGGCCGCCGCCGGGTGGCCCGGGCAGCGGCCGTGACCTCACCCACCCCCTCGGGGGGTACGCGGTGGTCGCCGTCACCCGCCGCCGCCCCCCGCAGCGAGGCGCTGCTGTCCCGGCTCCAGCTACTGGTCACCCGCAAGCTCGACGGCCTGCTCCAGGGCGACTACGCCGGGCTGCTGCCCGGCCCGGGCAGCGAGGCGGGGGAGTCGCGCGAGTACCGCCCCGGCGACGACGTACGCCGGATGGACTGGCCGGTGACCGCGCGCACGACGACGCCGCACGTGCGGCGCACCGTCGCCGACCGGGAGCTGGAGACGTGGCTCGCGGTGGACCTGTCCGCGAGCCTGGACTTCGGCACCGGCCAGTGGCTGAAGCGGGACGTGGTGGTGGCCGCCGCCGCCGCGCTGACCCACCTGACCGTACGCGGCGGCAACCGGATCGGGGCGGTGGTCGGCAGCGGCGCCGAGCCGGCCGCCCCGGCCGGACGCCGGCGGGGCGCGCCGCCGCCGGCCGGCCCCGGGCGGCTCGTCCGGCTGCCCGCCCGGTCCGGGCGCAAGGAGGCGCAGGGGCTGCTGCGGGCGATCGCCGGCACCGAGATCCGGCCCGGGCGCAGCGACCTGGGCGCGCTGGTCGACATGCTGAACCGGCCACCCCGCCGGCGCGGGGTCGCGGTGGTCATCTCCGACTTCCTCGCGCCGCCGCAGCAGTGGGTGCGGCCGATGCGTAAGCTGCGGGTCCGGCACGACGTGCTGGCGATCGAGGTGGTCGACCCGCGCGAGCTGGAGCTGCCCGACGTGGGGGTGCTGCCGGTGGTCGACCCGGAGACCGGGGAGCTGCACGAGGTGCAGACCGCCGATCCGCGGCTGCGCCGCCGCTACGCCGAGGCCGCCGCCGCCCAGCGGGCGGAGGTCTCCGCCCAGCTCCGCGCCGCCGGCGCGGCCCACCTGCGACTGCGGACCGACACCGACTGGCTGCTCGACATGGTGCGCTTCGTCGCCGCGCAGCGGCACGCCCGCACCCGGGGGACGACACGATGATCCGTTTTCTGCAACCGTGGTGGCTGCTGGCCGTGCTGCCGGTGCTCGCCCTCGCCGCGCTGTACGTGTGGCGGCAACTGCACCGCCGGGCGTACGCGATGCGGTTCACCAACGTGGACCTGCTGCGCACGCTCGCGCCGAAGGGGCTGGGCTGGCGGCGGCACGTGCCGGCCGTGGCGTTCCTGCTCAGCCTGCTGGTGCTGGCCACCGCCCTGGCCCGGCCGGCGATGGACACCAAGGAGCCGCTGGAGCGGGCCACCGTCATGCTGGCCATCGACGTGTCGCTGTCCATGCAGGCCGACGACGTGGCGCCGAACCGGCTGGAGGCCGCCCAGGAGGCGGCCAAGCAGTTCGTCGGCGAGCTGCCGGAGAGCTACAACCTCGGCCTGGTCTCGTTCGCCAAGTCGGCGAACGTGCTGGTGCCGCCCGGCAAGGACCGGGGCGCGGTGACCAGCGCGATCGACGGGCTGGTGCTGGCCGAGGCGACGGCGACCGGCGAGGCGGTGTTCACCTGCCTGGAGGCGATCCGGTCGGTGCCGGCCGACGGTGCGGCGGGCATCCCGCCGGCCCGGATCGTGCTGCTCTCCGACGGCTTCCGCACCTCCGGGCGGTCGGTGGAGGAGGCGGCCGCCGCCGCCCAGGCGGCCAATGTGCCGGTCTCCACCATCGCCTTCGGCACCGACGCCGGCCAGGTCGACATCGGCGGGCAGCTCCAGCGGGTGCCGGTGGACCGGCTGGCGCTGGCCGAGTTGGCGGAGACCACCGAGGGGTACTTCTACGAGGCCGCCTCGGTCAGCGAGCTGAAGAAGGTCTACCAGGACATGGGCAGCTCGATCGGGTTCCGCACCGAGCCCCGCGAGGTCACCCAGTGGTACGCCGGGATCGCGCTGCTGCTGGCCCTCTGCGCGGGCGCCAGCAGTCTCCTGTGGTCGGCCCGCCTGATCTGACCGGGTCCCGTCCCGCGTCCGCGTCGACCGTGGACGGTCGGCGTGGGCGGGGCGGTCAGTGCCCGGCGGAGGTGAGGACGAAGACGACGGCCACCCAGACGGCGGCGAGAGTGAAGCCCAGCGGGGCGACGTAACGGCTCATGGGAAGGCTCCGGTGGCGGCTGGACGGTCCGCGGTGTCGCGGGACCGCAGGGGTAGGCAGGACGCGCACACGAAGTCGTGACCGGGAGGCTCCCCGCGTCGTCCTCATCGGACGGCACGGCGCGGTCGCCCCGCCGGGGAGGCGAGGGTGGACGGCGGGGGGAGCGGAGCTGGGTCAGCTCACCTGCTGAGTCGTGGCTCAGCGGGGCTGACGATCGGCCCGGCCACGACTGGGAGGATCGCTATCTCGCACAGCGATCACCTCCTGCGGTCGGCCTGGTCCGGAACGTGGATCATCGTACACCCGGGGGTCGCCCGCCCGAATTCGGCCGCCGGCCCCGGGCCCGCCCAAAGCGGCACGGGCGGGCGACGCGCCCGCGTTAGCGCTTACCTGCCGGTAACGCCTAGGCTCCCCACCGACGTGGATCAGCGGAGCAGAGGGGGACCCGTGGCCCGAACCGTGCTGGTGACCGGCGGAAACCGGGGGATCGGCCTGGCCATCGCCCAGGCGTTCGCCAAGCAGGGCGACCGGGTGGCGGTGACGCACCGTAGCGGCAACGCCCCCGAGGGGTTGTTCGGCGTCACCTGTGACGTGACCGACTCCGCCTCCGTCGACGCGGCCTTCGGCACCATCGAGGCGGAGCTGGGCCCGGTCGAGGTGCTGGTGGCCAACGCCGGCATCACCGACGACACCCTGATCATGCGGATGTCGGAGGAGCAGTTCACCCGGGTGCTGGACACCAACCTCACCGGTGCGTTCCGCTGCGCCAAGCGTGCCTCGACGAAGATGCTCCGGGCCCGCTGGGGGCGGATGATCTTCATCTCCTCGGTCGTCGGCCTGTACGGCGGCCCCGGCCAGGTCAACTACGCGGCGAGCAAGGCCGGCATGGTCGGTGTGGCCCGCTCGATCACCCGGGAGCTGGGCGGACGCAACATCACCGCCAACGTCGTCGCGCCCGGCTTCATCGACACCGACATGACCGCCGCGCTGCCCGAGGACCGCCGGGCCGAGTACCTGAAGTCCATCCCCGCCGGTCGGTTCGCCACCCCCGACGAGGTCGCCGGGGTGGTCGCCTGGCTGGCCTCGGACGCCGCCGGCTACATCTCCGGCGCCGTGATCCCGGTCGACGGCGGCCTGGGCATGGGCCACTGACGCTGCTCATCGCACCGACTCAACGGAGGAACCCCGACATGTCCGGACTGCTGGCCGGTAAGCGGCTGCTGGTCACCGGCGTCATCACCGACGCCTCGATCGCCTTCTCCGTGGCGAAGCTCGCCCAGGAGAACGGCGCGCAGGTCGTGCTCACCGGCTACGGCCGGCTCTCCCTGGTCGAGCGGATCGCCCGGCGGCTGCCCGAGCCGGCCCCGGTGATCGAGCTGGACGTGACCGACGCCGAGCACCTCGCCGGTCTGGCCGACAAGGTCCGCGAGCACGCCGACGGCCTGGACGGGGTGGTGCACTCGATCGGCTTCGCCCCGCAGAGCTGCCTCGGCGGCGGGTTCCTCGACGCGCCGTGGGAGGACGTGGCGACCGCGCTGCACGTCTCGACGTACTCCTACAAGTCCCTCGCCATGGCGGCGCTGCCGCTGATGTCGCCGGGCGGCGCGGTGGTGGGTCTCACGTTCGACGCCACCAAGGCGTGGCCGGTCTACGACTGGATGGGCGTGGCCAAGGCCGGGCTGGAGTCCGCGTCCCGCTACCTCGCGCTGCACCTGGGCAAGCAGGGCATCCGCAGCAACCTGGTCGCCGCCGGCCCGCTGCGCACCATCGCGGCGAAGTCGATCCCCGGCTTCGAGCAGTTCGAGGACGCCTGGGCCGAGCGGGCCCCGCTGGGCTGGAGCCTCACCGACCAGGAGCCCGCCGCCCGGGCCTGCCTGGCGCTGCTGTCGGACTGGTTCCCGGCGACCACCGGCGAGATCGTGCACGTCGACGGCGGCTACCACGCCATCGGCTCCTGAGGTGTGACCACCGGCCCCCGGCCACCTTCCGAGGTGTGGCGGGGGCCACCTCGTGACACCCGGCTCAACGAGCTGACCAGGGGCCGTCGCCCGGCCGACCGGCGGGCGGGGAAGAATGGACCCATGGCGTACGACGCGTTGGTGCTGGTCTCCTTCGGCGGCCCCGAGCGGCCCGAGGACGTGCTGCCCTTCCTCCAGAACGTGACCCGGGGGCGGGGCGTGCCCCCGGAGCGGCTGGCGGAGGTCGTCGAGCACTACCAGCACTTCGGCGGGGTCTCCCCGATCAACCAGCAGTGCCGGGACCTGCTCGCCGCCGTCCGGGCGGACTTCGCCGCCCACGGCATCGACCTGCCGGTCTACTGGGGCAACCGGAACTGGGACCCGATGCTCGCCGACACCGTGGCGCGGATGCGCGACGACGGAATCACCACCGCCCTGGCGTTCGTGACCAGCGCGTACGGCGGCTACTCCTCCTGCCGGCAGTACCAGGAGGACATCGCGAAGGCCCGCGCGGCGGTCGGCCCGGACGCCCCGGTGATCGACAAGCTGCGCCAGTTCTGGGACCACCCGGGCTTCGTCGAGCCGCACGTCGACGCGGTCAGGACGGCCCTGGCCCAGCTCGACCCGGCGCGGCGGGCCAGCACCCGGCTCGTCTTCACCGCCCACTCCGTGCCCGTCTCGATGGCCGCCAACGCCGGCCCGCACGGCGGCCGGTACACCGCCCAGCTCGCCGAGGTGGCCCGGCTGGTGCACGCGACCGCCGCCCCCGACCTGCCGTACGACCTGGTGTGGCAGAGCCGCTCCGGCCCGCCGCAGGTGCCGTGGCTGGAACCGGACGTCAACGACCACCTGGCCGCCGTCGCCGAGGCCGGCACCACCGCCGTGGTGGTCAGCCCGATCGGGTTCGTCTCCGACCACCTGGAGGTGGTGTGGGACCTGGACACCGAGGCGCTGGAGACCGCCAAGCAGCTCGGCCTGGACTACGTGCGGGCCGGCACCCCGGGCACCGACCCGCGGTTCGTGGCCATGGTGCGCGAACTGGTCGCCGAGCGCACCGAGCCGGGCGGGCAGCGGCTGCGCCGCCGTCTCGGCGAGCTGGCGCTGTGGGACACCTGCCCGACGGTGTGCTGCGTGCCGGCCCGCCGGCCCTGACCCGCCGCCCGCCACCTCCGACACCCGTGCGGGTCGCCGTCCGGCGGCCCCGCCCCGACACCCCCTGGGACGACGAATGTACGAGCGAAAGCCGGTGCAGAGCTGGCTGACCGACATGGACGGCGTGCTGGTGCACGAGGGCCAGCCGGTGCCCGGCGCGCCGGAGTTCATCAACAAGCTGCGGGCCTCCGGCAAGCCGTTCCTGGTGCTGACCAACAACTCCATCTACACCCCGCGCGACCTGCAGGCCCGGCTGACCCGGATGGGCTTCGAGGTGCCCGAGCACGCCATCTGGACGGCGGCGCTGGCCACCGCCCAGTTCCTGGCCGACCAGCGGCCGGGCGGCACCGCGTACGCGATCGGGGAGGCCGGGCTGACCACCGCGCTGCACGCGGTCGGCTACGTGCTCACCGACTTCGCCCCCGACTACGTGGTGCTGGGGGAGACCCGGACGTACAGCTTCGAGGCGATCACCAAGGCGGTCCGGCTGATCAACGAGGGGGCCCGGTTCATCTGCACCAACCCGGACGTCACCGGCCCGTCGGTCGAGGGCGCGCTGCCGGCCGCCGGTTCGGTCGCGGCGATGATCTCGAAGGCGACCGGGGTGGAGCCCTATTTCGTCGGCAAGCCCAACCCGATGATGATGCGCTCGGCGCTGAACACCATCGACGCGCACTCCGAGACGACCGCGATGATCGGCGACCGGATGGACACCGACGTGCTGTGCGGCCTGGAGGCCGGGCTGGAGACCATCCTGGTGCTGACCGGGATCAGCACCAGGACCGAGGCGGAGCGGTACCCGTACCGCCCGTCCCGGATCGTCGACTCCGTGGCCGACCTGATGGACGAGATCTGACCCCGGCTCCGCCGGGCAGCGCCCCCCGTGAACGTGCTCGACCGGCTTTCGCTGCCAGCAGAGGAGGTGGTGGCAGCCCTGATGCGGGCAGGCGTTCGGAACAGTTCCGAACGCCTGCGAGCCTTGTTCACTCCCGCCCGAATGTCGTTGCTGCACCATCCGGTGGCCTACCCCGCGCCGGTCCGGTTGGTCGATCCGGAGGTCGGTCTCGCGGCGTTGTTGGCCCGGCAGCAGGCGGAGGCGGCCCGACGCCTGTCTCGGCGGTGCCACGGGTGGACGCGCTGCGCCGCACCGCGGCCCTGGCGTTACCGCCGGAGCAGATGCCGCCCGGTCTCCAGGTGGCCGGCTGGACGCCCCCGGTCGCGGTGGAGCTTTCCGCGCTGCTGGTCACGAGCCTGCTTGCCCTCGTGGTTGCGGCCCGGCGGTTCGCCCGGACCGGTTGACCCGCGCGCGGATCGGGCCGGTCCGTTCCGCCGCCGGGTACGGACTGGGCTCGTGGCCCCTGACCCGGCTGCGGCGGGCGGGTCAGGGGCGTAGCGGGGCGTTGCAGGCGGCGACGAGGGCCTGCCGGCAGGCGGTGGTGAGCGGCCGGAGCGCGGCGTCGCGCTGCTGGGCCTCGTGGTTGTTGATCGCGCCGCCCGGCGCGCTGTGCCCGGCCAGGGCCAGCACCCGGTCGAGCACGGCCGCGCGGGCGAACAGCCGCCGCGCCCGGGGGTCGAAGCCCGGCGGCAGGTCGGTGGTCCCGTCGGGGCGGCGCAGCGCGGCCAGCGCGCCGGCCAGCTCGGGTCGCCACTGGGCCACGTCGAGCCGGGTCAGGGCGGCGGTGGTCTCGGCGAGCGCGATGGCCAGCTCCGCCTCCGCCTCGGCGGCGCCGGGCGAGGCCAGCGAGGCGGCCGGGGCGTCGGCTGGCAGCGGGTAGCAGCGCCAGAGCACCGTCTCGAAGGTCATCCCCGAGCCGGAGGTGTGCGTGCGCACCTGCGGGATCAGCCCGAGCCCGCCGGCCACCACCGCCTCGCCGGTGACCAGCGCGGTGCCCGCGAAGTCGCCCGGACCGGGCAGCCCCCGTGGGTCGCCGGGTGCGGGCAGCACCAGCCGGATCTCGTCCGGGGAGAGCTTCGCGAGGGTGGGCAGCGCGTCCCGCAGTGGGACGTCGGTCCAGGTGCCGGGGGCGTCCGCGACGAGGTGCTCCTCGTCGCCGGCGATCTCCTCGGCGACTTCGTCGTACGGCACGAGCCCGGCGCGCCACGCGCGCACCCAGGCAACGAACCGGCTCGACCGGCGGGGCGCGAGCGTGACCGCGCCCGTTGCGGGGGAGGACATGCAAGAGAGGGTACGTGCTGCGCCCCACCCCTGTCTCGACTGCCGCTTGCCCCGCCCCGGTTAGCGTCGATCATGGACTCGTGGTGACCGGATATTCCGTTCGTGCACCTTTTCGCGGGGCACCCGACTCCATGATCGGCGCGGCTGGCGCGCCCCGGGGCGGGCGGGGGTTAGCGTGGCGGGATGGTGGGGCGGTACGGCGAGGACGTGTTGGCGGGCGACTGGCGGCGGCGGAAGGTGATCCCCGAGGTGGACGCCGAAGCCGATCTCGTGGTCGAGGACGCCGACTCCGGGTTCTGCGGCGCGGTGGTCGGCTTCGAGTCCGGCGCGGTGGTGCTGGAGGACCGGCACGGCCGGCGGCGCAACTTCCCGCTGTTGCCGGCGGCGTTCCTGCTCGACGGCCGGCCGGTCACGCTGCGCCGGCCGGCCCGCGCGCCCGTGCCGGCGGCCCGCCGGCGCACCGCGTCCGGCTCGATCGCGGTCGGCGACGTGCGGGCGCAGGTGGCCAAGGCCAGCCGGATCTGGGTCGAGGGCGTGCACGACGCGGCCCTGGTGGAGCGGATCTGGGGCGACGACCTGCGCGTCGAGGGCGTGGTGGTGGAGCCGCTGGACGGCATCGACGAACTCGCCGCGCAGGTGCGCGACTTCGCCCCCGGCCCGGGCCGGCGGCTCGGCGTGCTGGTCGACCACTTGGTGCCCGGCTCGAAGGAGAGCCGGATCGTGGCCCGGGTGAACTCCCCGCACGTGCTGGTCACCGGCCACCCCTACGTCGACGTGTGGCAGGCCGTCAGGCCGGCCGCGCTGGGCATCGCGGCGTGGCCGGTGGTGCCGCCGGGGCGGCCGTGGAAGGAGGGGGTCTGCGCGGCCCTCGGGGTGGCCGAGCCGGCCGACATGTGGCGGCACGTCCTGTCCCGGGTGGACAGCTTCGCCGACGTGGAGACCCCGCTGATCAACGCCATGGAACGGCTGATCGACTTCGTCACCGATCCGGCACCCTAACCCCACCCCACCGCCTCGCCCCGGCCGCGCAAATTCACGGAAAGCGTGGCTATTCGCCGAGGAATGACCACGCCTTCCGTGAATTTGCCGGCACCCGCCATCCCAGGGGTGGTTAGGGTTCCTCGTCGGGGGTGCGGGTGAAGACGAAGGTGGCCACGTCGAGGGCGACCGGGTGGCCCGCGTCGTCGCGGAGCACGGTGAGGATCTCGCCGTCCTCCGGACCGGAGCGGCCCCGCCAGCGGTCCGGGCCCTCCCGGGTGAACCGCATGACCGGGTTCCCGATCGGGCCGGCCCGCAGATCGCCGGCGGCGGCGTCGGCGCGGAACTCGATCTCCGTGCCCATCCACCACCAGCGGCCGGTCAGCTCGGCCAGCTCGGCCGGGGGCGCGGCGTCGGCCGGACGCCACGGCGCGACCGGGTCCGGCAGCGCGTCCAGGACGGTGGTCAGCACCTCCCGCCCGAGGCCGCCGACGTGGCCGACCCGGAGGCCGTACGAGTTGGCGAAGCCGACCACGGCGGTGCGGGTGGGGCGGTGCACGGCCAGCCCGGCGACGTACCCGGGCATCGACCCGCCGTGGCCGACGTACACCCGGTCCCCGGCCCGGTACAGCTCGACGCCGAGGCCGTGCCCGCTGGTCCACGAGTCGAGGTCGCTGATCGCCACCGGCGCGCACATCTCGGCGAGCGTCTCCGGGGCGAGAACGGCCGGGTCCGGGTCGGCCAGGAACGCCGCCCACCGGCCGAGGTCGGTGATCGTCGACCAGAGCTGCCCGGCCGGGGCCATCGCCCCGGTGTCGGTGCGCGGCTCCTCCCGCAGCGTGTCGTGCCACGGGTGCACCACGTACCCTCGGGCGAACGGCTCGGCGGCCTGGTAGGTGGTGCGGGTCATGCCCAGCGGTGCCAGGATCCGCTGCCGGAGCAGGTCGAACCAGCCCGTCCCGGTGACCGCCTCCAGCACCCCGCCGAGCAGCCCGTACGCCAGGTTGGAGTAGTGGTAGACCCGGTGCGGCGGGTAGGCGATCTTGTGTTCGCCCACGCCGGCCAGCACGGACGCCAGGTCGCCGACCTCGGCCCGCTCCCACCAGGGGCCGTCCGGTTCGCGCTGGAGGCCGCTGGCGTGGCCGAGGAGCTGGTGCAGGGTGAGCGCGCCGACCCCGGTGCCGGGCAGGTGCGCGTCGAGGGGGTCGTGCAGGGCCAGTGTCCCGGCGTCACGCTGCTGCATGACCAGCACCGCGGTCATCGTCTTGGTGATCGAGCCGAGCCGGTACTGCCGGTCGGCGTCCGGGCGGGGATGCTCCCCGGCGGCGGCGACGTGGGCCAACTCACCCTCGCGCACCACGCCGAGCACGAGCGACGGGGTACGCCCGGCGGACTGCGCCCGGGCGACCACGGCGTCGACCCCTCGGGCGGTCTCGGATGGCAGCGACACGGCTCCTCCACTGGCTCTCGGGACGCCGGCGGCGCCCTCGCGGAAACGGCTGCCGCCGAGCTTACTGATCTTGCCTGCGGGCCGCGCGTGCTCCGACGTGTCACCCTTAGGGGGTGGACGCGGTGTTCTGGGTCGTACTGGGTGTGGTGTTGGCGGTCGCCGAGATCTTCACGACGACGCTGTTCCTGATCATGTTCGCGGTCGGCGCGTTCGCCGCCGCCGGAGCCGCGGCCCTGGGCGCGCCGACCGCCGTGCAGGCGCTGGTGTTCGCCGCGGTCTCGGCGCTCAGCGTGGCGGTGGCCCGGCCGGCGATCCGCCGGCACGCCCGTTCCGCCCGGGACAGCGGCGAGCAGCCGTTCGGGGTGGAGGCGATCGAGGGGTCCACCGCCCTGGTGCTGGAGCGGGTCGACGCCGAGCAGGGCCTGGTCAAGATCGACGGAGAGCTGTGGAGCGCCCGGTCGTACGACGCGACGCAGAGCTTCGTCCCCGGCCGGCGGGTGCGGGTGATAAAGGTCCAGGGCGCGACGGCCCTGGTGTGGGATGACGACGTTTCCACCTCGGGCGAACTGCCCGAAGCGAGAGGGTGAAGGGTATGGAATTTGTGACGGTGCTGTTGGTCGCCGTGGCGTTGATCGTCGTGGTGACCCTGGTCAAGGCGGTGCGGATCGTGCCGCAGCAGCGCCAGGACGTGGTGGAACGGCTGGGCAGGTACAAGCGCACCCTGAACCCGGGTCTGAACCTGCTGGTCCCGTTCATCGACGCGGTCCGCACCAAGGTCGACATGCGGGAGCAGGTGGTCAGCTTCCCGCCGCAGCCGGTGATCACCTCGGACAACCTGGTGGTGTCGATCGACACGGTGCTCTACTTCAAGGTCGTCGACTCGGTCCGGGCCACGTACGAGATCTCGAACTTCCTCCAGGCCATCGAGCAGCTCACCGTCACCACCCTGCGTAACGTGATCGGCTCGCTGGACCTGGAGCGGGCGCTGACCAGCCGGGAGGAGATCAACCGGCACCTCTCGGGCGTGTTGGACGAGACCACCGGCCGGTGGGGCATCAAGGTCACCCGCGTGGAGATCAAGGCGATCGAGCCGCCGGCCAGCATCCGCGACTCGATGGAGAAGCAGATGCGCGCCGAGCGGGACCGCCGGGCGGCGATCCTGAACGCCGAGGGGCACAAGCAGTCGCAGATCCTCACCGCCGAGGGCGAGAAGCAGTCCGCGGTGCTGCGCGCCGACGGTGACCGGCAGGCCCGGATCCTCCAGGCCGAGGGCCAGGCGAAGGCGATCCGTACGGTCTTCGACGCGATCCACCAGGCCAACCCGAGCCAGAAGGTGCTCGCCTACCAGTACCTCCAGGCGCTGCCGCAGATCGCCAACGGCACGGCCAACAAGGTCTGGATCGTCCCGGCGGAGCTGACCAAGGCCCTGGAGGGGATGGGTGGCGCGCTGGGCGGGCTGAGCCAGATGGTCGGCGACGCGCCGTCGCCGGAGGCCGCCGACGGGGCGAGCGCGGTGGAGCGGGAGGCCGCCGAGGCCGCCCGGGCCGCGGCCGCCGCCGCCCAGCAGATCCACGACGAGGTACGCGTCGCCGAGGCGCAGGCCACCGGCGGGAAGGGCCCGCAGGGGCTGCCGGCCCCCGAGCCGGTGTCCCCGGGGAGCCTGCTGAACGACCCGGCCGACCAGCGCGAGCGGGGCTGACGGCCGCCCGGGCGAGGCCCGGGCCGGAATGCGAATAACCCTCATGCGGCGCTCCGGCACCTGACACGATCGGTCCGAAGGACGGGTGGTGACCAGGAGCCGGGGCGCCGCGGCGCGTCCCGCTCCGCCGACCAGCGCAGCGAGGTGACGCATGAAGGATCCTGCGGACAGGCTTTTCTCCAGTGCCCCGGTGCCCGGGGCGCACGACCCGGCCGGGCCGCTCGGCACCCGGCGCACCGGGGGCGGGTTCGGGGTGCTGCCGTTCGTCGGCGAGCCGACGCCCGCCCGTCCCGCGACCGACGCCACCTGGGCCTGGTCGCTGCGCCGCTTCGGCCGCGCCGCCGTGTGGCTGCTGCCGGCGTACGCGGTGCTGTACGGCGTGGTCGCGATGGCCAGCGACGGCGGGGTGGGCAACGACCCGTACCCGGCCGACGGCGGGCAGCTCTACCTGATCGGCTGGGTCGCCGCCGTCTGGCTCGGGCTGCTCGCCCTGCTGGCCCTGACCGGCCTGCTCGCCGCCACCCGAAGCCGTCGGGTGGCCGCCGCCGGGCTGCTGGTCAGCATCGCCGGCACCGTGCTCATGCTGCCCTTTGCCGGGCTGACCGAGCAGGCGCCCGTCTTCGGCACCACGGCCCGCACGCTCGTGCTGGTCGGGGCCACCTGCTACACGATCGGCTGGTTCCTCACCGGATGGGCGGTGGCCCGCTCCGGCATGTTCAGCATCGCCGACGGAACGATGCTGATGATCGCCGCCCCGCTGGTCGGCATCGGCGGCGCGCTGATCGGGTCGTTGCAGACCTTCGGGGCGATCTTCGTGCTGATCGCCGGCATCGGCATCGGGTACCGCTCCGGCCGCCTGGTACCCGCCGCGATCGCCCGGGACGCGGCCAGCGCCAGCGTCGCCACCGCCACCTCCCCGGGCGGCGGCGCGACCCCGGGGCCCGGCGGCGGGCCGCTCGCCGCCGGCTGACCCGGTCTCCCGTGGGCCGGTCGCGAGGTTCGTCCCGCAACCTGCCGCCCAGGTGGGGAAACGCCTGGCAGGACGCGGTGAATTACCTGACAATCGGCCCCGGGGCTGGCCGGATCGCGGCTTTCATGGCAATCCTTGGCTTCATGCCGCCACCCCGGTCGCCGCTGTCGCGGCTGTTCACCGTGCTGCTCGCCGGCGTGCTCGCCGGCCTGGTCCTGGCGGTCGCGGCGCTGCCGGGCAACCTGCTGCTCGGGTTCGCCGCGAAGTCGGCGATCGGGTCGTACGCCGCGCTGCCCGAGGCGCTGCGCACCCCGACCACCCCACAGCGGTCGTACCTGTACGCCAACGACGGCGAGACGCTGATCACGACGTTCTACGACGTCAACCGCACCGACGTGCCGCTGGCCGAGATCGCCCCGGTGATGCGCCAGGCCATCGTGGCGGCCGAGGACCGGCGGTTCTACTCGCACGGGGGTGCCGACCTGCGCGGCCTCGCCCGCGCCCTGGTCGCCAACGTCACCGGCGGCGGCACCGAGCAGGGCGGCTCCACGCTGACCATGCAGTACGTCCGCAACGTGCTCAAGACCGACCCGAACCGCACCGCCGAGGAGCGGCAGGCGGCCACCGAGCAGACCGTCGGGCGCAAGCTCCAGGAGATCCGGTACGCCACGGCGCTGGAGCAGCGGCTCAGCAAGGACGAGATCCTCAACCGCTACCTCAACATCGCGTACTTCGGCTCCGGCGCGTACGGCATCGCGGCGGCCAGCCAGCGCTACTTCGCCAAGTCCCCGGCCGAGCTGACCCTGCCCGAGGCGGCCCTGCTCGCCGGCCTGGTCCAGTCGCCGGACGCGTACAGCCCGATCGACGGTGACGCCGACGCGGCGCTGGCCCGGCGCGGCTACGTGCTCGACGCGATGGCCGGCACCGGCGCGGTCACCGCCGAGCAGGCCGCGGCGGCGAAGGCGGAGAAGCTGGCGCTGAGCCCCACCCGGCAGCCCAACGGCTGTACCGCCGTGGCGCAGGGGCACGACGACTGGGGCTTCTTCTGCGACTACCTGCGCCAGTGGTGGCTCACCCAGCCCGCCTTCGGCGATACCGTCCCCGAGCGCGAGCAGGCGCTGCGCCGGGGTGGCTACACCGTGGTCACCTCCCTGGACCCGAAGCTCCAGGCCACGGCGCAGCAGCAGGCCACCGCCGTGTACGGGTACGACAACAAGCGCGCGCTGCCGATCGCGGCCGTGCAGCCCGGCACCGGCCGGGTGCTGGCCATGGCGGTCAACCGGCACTACAGCCTGGACCCCAACCCGGACGGGAAGGTCAACCGCCCCAACACCGTCAACCCGCTGGTCTCCGGTGGCGGTGGCGTCGACGGGTACCAGGCCGGGTCGACGTTCAAGCTGTTCACCATGCTCGCCGCCCTGGAGTCCGGCAGGCAGCTCGCCACCGGCTTCGACGCGCCCAGCCGGCTGCCCACCCGGTACGCCGCCGAGGGCGAGGCGAGCTGCGGCGGCAAATGGTGCCCGGCGAACGCCAACCCGCAGTGGATGGACGGCTACCGCACCATGTGGGACGGCTTCGGCCGCTCGGTGAACACGTACTTCGTCTGGCTCGCCGAACAGGTCGGCCCGGCGAAGGTGGTGGAGATGGCCCAGCGCCTCGGCATCACGTTCCGGGCCGACGCCGACGCCGCCTTCGCGAAGGACAACGTGGCCAACTGGGGCTCGTTCACCCTCGGCGTGGCCGCCACCACCCCGCTCGACCTCGCGAACGCGTACGCGACCGTGGCCGCCGAGGGGACGTACTGCGCCCCGCTGCCGGTGGTCTCGGTGACCACCGCCGACGGGGACCCGGTCCCGGTCGGCGAGCCGTCCTGCCGCCAGGTGCTCGACGCCGACGTGGCCCGGGCGGCCACCGACGCGGCGCGTTGCCCGGTCGGCCAGCAGACCACGTTCGGCCAGTGCGACGGCGGCACGGCGACCTCGGTGGACCGGATCGTCGGCCGCCCGGTGGCCGGCAAGACCGGTAGCTCGGAGAAGAACGCCACCGAGACGTTCGTCGGCTTCACCCCGCAGGTCGCGGTGGCCGGCATCGCCGCCAACCCGGACGACCCGAGCGACCCGGTCGGCTCGGCCGTGCAGGCGAGGGTGATCGACGCGGTGGCCCGGACCATCCGCACCGCCGTCGTCGGCCAGCCGGTGCGCGACTTCACCCCGCCCAGCCGGGCGCTGGCCGGCGAGGTGCACCGCCCGGCGCCGCAGCCGAGCCCCCCGCAGCAGCAGCGCCGGCAGCAGGACCAGAACCTCCCGCCGGACGTGCTCCGCTGGCTCAACCGCGGCCGAGGCTGAGGCGCACCGCCCGGCCCGCCGTCAGCGCCGCCCGGCCCGTCCGGCGAGCAGTGGCGCGACCGCCCGGTCGAGCGCGGCGGCCACCTCGTCGGGGTCGCCGTCGCCGGGCACCACGACCGGCCGGCACCCTACCGGTGTGCGGTGCCGGCGGCGCGGTCCGGCAGAATCGCCGGGTGCCCGTCCACCAGATCACCGACCCCGACGACGACCGGATCGCCGACTACCGCGCCCTGACCGACGTGGAGCTGCGCACCCGGTGGGAGCCGCCGCACGGCCTGTTCATCGCCGAGGGGGAGCTGGTGCTGCGCCGGGCGCTGCGGGCCGGGTACCCCGCCCGGTCGTTCCTGGTCGACGCCAAGCGGGCCGACCAGCTCGCCGACCTCGACACCGGCGACGCCCCGGTGTACGCGGCCACCCCGGACGTGCTGGAGCGGGCCACCGGCTTCCACGTGCACCGGGGGGTGCTCGCCTCGTTCCGGCGCAAGCCGCTGCCAGCCGCCGCCGGGGTGCTCGCCGCCGCCCGGCGGGTGGTGATCCTGGAGGACGTCAACAACCACACCAACCTCGGCGCGGTTTTCCGGGGGGCCGCCGCGCTCGGCATCGACGCGGTGCTGCTGTCGCCGTCCTGCGCCGACCCGCTCTACCGGCGCAGCGTGCGGGTCAGCATGGGGGAGGTCTTCGCGGTTCCGTACGCCAAGCTCGATCGCTGGCCTGCGGGTTTGGACCAGGTGCGGGAAGCGGGCTTCACCGTGCTTGCCATGACGCCGGCTCCGGACGCCGTACCGATCCAGCGGTTGACTCCGGCGCAGCGCGAGCGGGCAGCGCTGCTGCTGGGAGCCGAGGGTCCCGGCCTCACCGCGGCGGCCCAGTCCGCCAGCGACGTACGGGTGGTCATCCCGATGCGGCGCGGAGTGGACTCGTTGAACGTCGCCGCCGCCGCGGCGGTGGCGTTCTGGGAACTGGGTCGCGACGACCCACCGGGCTGACGCCGGTCCAGCCGAGCACTTCGGTTTGCATGATGATGCGGCCTAGTGCATAATTTTCCTCGTGTCCAAGGTTCTCACCTCCCTGCCCACCGGCGAGCGTGTCGGCATCGCCTTCTCCGGCGGCCTCGACACCTCGGTCGCGGTCGCCTGGATGCGCGACAAGGGCGCCGTTCCCTGCGCCTACACCGCTGACATCGGCCAATACGACGAGCCCGACATCGTCTCGGTGCCCGGTCGCGCGCTCAGCTACGGCGCCGAGGTCGCCCGCCTGGTCGACTGCCGCGCCGCCCTGGTCGAGGAGGGCCTGGCAGCGTTGACCTGCGGGGCCTTCCACATCCGCTCGGGCGGGCGGGCGTACTTCAACACCACCCCGCTGGGCCGGGCCGTGACGGGGACCCTGCTGGTGCGGGCGATGATCTCGGACGACGTCCAGATCTGGGGCGACGGCTCGACCTTCAAGGGCAACGACATCGAGCGGTTCTACCGGTACGGCCTGCTGGCCAACCCGCAGCTACGCATCTACAAGCCGTGGCTCGACACCGACTTCGTCACCGAACTGGGCGGGCGTAAGGAGATGTCGGAGTGGCTGCTCGAACGCGGCCTGCCGTACCGGGACAGCACCGAGAAGGCGTACTCCACCGACGCCAACATCTGGGGCGCCACGCACGAGGCGAAGACCCTGGAGCACCTCGACACCGGCATCGAGACGGTCAACCCGATCATGGGAGTCCGGTTCTGGGACCCGTCGGTGGAGATCCCGACCGAGGATGTCACGATCGGCTTCGACCAGGGTCGTCCGGTGACGATCAACGGTAAGGAGTTCGGCAGCCCCGTCGATCTGGTGCTGGAGGCCAACGCCATCGGCGGCCGGCACGGCCTGGGCATGTCGGACCAGATCGAGAACCGGATCATCGAGGCCAAGAGCCGGGGCATCTACGAGGCGCCCGGCATGGCGCTGCTGCACGCCGCGTACGAACGGCTGGTCAACGCCATCCACAACGAGGACACCCTGGCGAACTACCACAACGAGGGCCGCCGCCTCGGTCGGCTGATGTACGAGGGGCGCTGGCTGGACCCGCAGGCGCTGATGCTGCGCGAGTCGTTGCAGCGCTGGGTCGGCACGGCGGTCACCGGCGAGGTGACGTTGCGGCTGCGCCGGGGCGAGGACTACTCGATCCTGGACACTACCGGCCCGGCGTTCAGCTACCACCCGGACAAGCTGTCGATGGAGCGTACCGAGGACTCGGCGTTCGGCCCGTCGGACCGGATCGGCCAGCTCACCATGCGCAACCTGGACATCGCCGACTCGCGGGCGAAGCTGGAGCAGTACGCCACCCTTGGCATGGTCGGCGGCCCGACCCCTGCGCGGATGGTCGGCGCTGCACAGGCAGCGTCGACCGGGCTGATCGGTGCGATGCCACAGGGCGGCGCGGAAGCCATCGCCTCCCGGGGCGTCTCCTCCGCCGACGACGAGGCACTCGACCGCGCCGCGATGGAGCTCGGCGTCGACTGAGCGACGCCTCGGGAAGGGATCAGTAGAGCCTGCCACGACATCCCACGTTCGTGCGGGACACGTCGGATCGTCTCGATGCTGACCGCCGTGACGTGACCGAACTCGACGAGAACAGCGCCACGATCGCCCGCCGCAGCGCTTTGCCGGATCCTTCTACTCACCGGCTACCGCCCCCACAGCCCTATGCGTGGGGAGACAGTCTGCCCGACACGTTCTCGGCACCCGCAGTGGTGGCGAATTTCGGGCGGGAGTGCTTCGGTCAGGGAGTCTGGGGTTCCTGGACGTGGGCGCTGCTGTACAGCAGGTGTGTCTTCCGGCGCCTATGGAGCTGAGTCGAATACGACATCGGCCACGCCCGCCGCCATCGGCGACCGCCAGCCACGACCCGACGGGGTGGTGGTAACCGCGAACGGTGGTGGCCCGACCGACGGTGATGACGTGAACGACTCAGCTCCATAGGCGCCGCCCCCCCACGTCGTCGGCAGCCGCCCACAGTTCCGCCTGGGCCACCGTTCCCCGCCGACCGGAAACCGCACCCACGACAACGCAAGGCCTTGCCCCGCGTCACCCTCCAGCCAGGCCACATTTCTCCGCCTGGAAGTCAGGCTCCTCGATCAGCACTCCGCCCTGGGCGTGCGGACGAAACGGCCGACGAGCGCCGCGGTGCCAGCGCTGACAAAGGGTTCGCGGGTCGCGGCCGCTGCCGCCTATGCTGATCACGCCCTCGCGGCTGCTGAACCGTCAGGCACACAACCAGATACCTTCCGGCTCGACTCGGATCCACGCGACCACGATCGCGTGGCGGTGTCCCGTCCCCTTTTTCGGCAGCATGTGAAAGGTTTCCCCATGCCCGTTGCGCAGCGGCCAGACCCCCGTCTAGTCCGCACCGACGACTCCTGGCTCACCCTGCCCAACCCCGCGAACGTACCGGTGGAGATCTGCGCCGGTCCCGAGGTGCCGCTGGAATCCGCAGCGATCGACGAACTGCTCACCGTGCTGGACACCGCCAGTACGTTGCGGGCGTTGGCCAAGGCCACGCCCGGCCTCGATGTGGAACCCCGCATCGACCGGGTGGTGTGCACCCCGGACTTCCACAAGGGCACCGGTATCCCGATCGGCACCGTGCTGCACACGGTCGGCGCGCTCATCCCGCAGGCGGTCGGCAACGACATCAACTGCGGGATGCGGGTCGAGGTCACCGAGGTCACCGTCGACCGGCTGCGCCCACACCTGGACACACTCGAGCGGCGGCTGCGTCACCTGTTCTTCGAAGGCGGGCGCCGCATCGGCCTGACCGCGACGCAACGCGAAGGATTGCTCCGCGACGGGCTGCCTGGGTTGCTCGACAGTGGTGTCCCGACCGATGCCGACGGCGCGTGGCGGCAGGTCCGGCCGGATGACACGACCGACCTCAGCGGACGGCTCCACGCGACAGGCTTCCCGGTCACGTCCGCGTCCGGGTTCCGTGACTGGATCAGCAGCGGTGGCGGGACGAGCTACGACAGCGTGATCGGCAGTGTCGGCGGCGGCAATCACTTCGCCGAAGTGCAGTACGTGTCGGCCATCCATGACGGTGCAGCCGCGCACGCCTGGGGCCTGGTACCCGGCCGGGTGGTGCTGATGGTGCACAGCGGCTCGCTGTCGCTGGGGCACCAGGCCAACGCCACCGGCCAGGACCAGGCCCGTGCAGCCTGGCCGCGCGGTGTACCGATGCCGAACAACCGGATCCTGCCGTTGCTGCTCGACGAACCGAGCGCGTCGCGGCGGGAACGGTACCTGACCGCGTTCGCCAACGCGGCCAACTTCGCCATCGGCAATCGGTTCTTCCTGGCGTTGATGCTGCGCGCCGGCCTTGCCGATTTGGTCGGCGAGACCGGTGCTCGGCTGATCTACGACGCGCCGCATAACCTGCTCTGGCCCGGCGACGACGGCACCGTCTTGCACCGCAAGGGTGCCACCCCGGCGGGAGGAATCATCGGCCATGCGCACCGGGGCCCCGAGCTGTGGGGCGAGCCGGTCATCGTGCCCGGCTCCATGGGCGCACCCAGCTACCTGCTCCGCGGGCTCGGCGAACCCCGCGCACTGAGTAGCGCCTGCCACGGCGCTGGCCGTCGGGTTCCCCGCGGCGCGGCGGCCCGTGGCAGCGACGCCGAACTGGACGCCTTCCTCCGGGAGTTCCGGGTCGTCACCCCGCTCAACCACCGCGACCCGGCCGTGGCCGCCCGCCGGGACATCATCGATGCCTGGCGCCGTGACCTCAAACAGGAAGCGCCGTGGGCGTACAAGGACGTCGGCCCGGTCGTCAACAGCCTCCATCGAGCGGACGTCGCCCGGCCCGTCGCCGAACTCCAGCCCATCCTGACGGTGAAGGGCTGACCGTGCCGTACCGGCGACCCGGCCGGGGTCGGCCGGACAGCCCCACCGTGCGGACGGCCGCCGCACCGGAGCGCTGACATTGGCGGTAGTCCTGCCCGGGCCTGTTCGCCTCCACCTCGCCCGAGGTGGAGGGGAACAGGCCCTCATCGTGCGATTCCCGCGGACGAAGACTTGCATCGTCACCACGTCGGGAACCTCGACCAGGCCGATGCGCTTCTCTTTGGCCGGGTGACTTACAAAATGATGGAATCAGCGTGGCGGCCGTCAGCCCCGACGGGAGCGAGACCTGATTGGACGGAACCCTTCGCCCGGACGATCAACGCGGCAAAGAAGTACGTCGTGTCGAGCACCCTGGAGCGGGTCGATTGGAACGCGGAACTCGTGCGCGGGGATCTGGGCAAGGCCGTTCAAAAGCTCAAGCGGGAGTCGGGCAAGGGACTGTTCGTGGGAGGCGTGAAGCTCCCGCTGGCGTTGACGGAGCTGGGATTGATCGATGAGTACGAGTTCGTGGTGCAGCCCAGGCTCGCGGGCCACGGGCCGACGTTGTTCGCGGGGCTATCGAAACATGCCGACTTGAAGCTCGTGAGCCGGCTGGAGTTCGGCTCGGGGGCGGTGGCGATGCGGTACGAGCCGAGAAGGTAGCCATCGGGCTGGCCAGCCCGAGCCGGCCGCATCATGGAACCCTGGCTCGCGGCTCTTGAGCACCCGGCTCGTCGGATATGGTTCTCGGCATGTACTCAGGTATCGGCATGATGAAGCCCTGGTCCCTCCGCTGACGGCGGCAGGGTTGACCGACTTCCTCTGATGTAGCTCTGCTCCGCCGTCCTGGCGTTCCCGCCGGGCGGTCTCCTTGTGCTGCCCGGCTCCATGACGAGCCGAAGAGCGCAGAGTGAAAAATCTTGAACAAGCGTCATCGCAGAACCTGACTGCGGGGCCTGACCTCACCTGGAACGGCCGGCTGCCGGCCGGGGACCGGGCACATGTCCGGGCTGACGGCGTACGCGTCGTGCTGGGCGGACGGGTGGTGCTGTCCGATGTCAGCGTGACCGTCTCCGCCGGCGCACGCCTGGCCTTCGTCGGCGAGAACGGCCGCGGCAAGACGACGTTGCTCCACGTGCTGGCCGGCATACTCCCGCCCGACCAGGGCACGGTGGAACGGATCGGCACGATCGGCGTTGCCCGGCAGGTCCTGGAAGCGCGCGGCGGCGAGACGGTGGGCACCCTCCTCGCGGGTGCGACCCAGGAGTCCCGGCGCGCCCTGCGGGCGCTCGACGACGCCGCGACCGCGATGACCGAGGGCAGGCAGGGCGCGGACACCGCGTACTCCACCGCGCTCGACGCGGCGACCCGGCTGGACGCCTGGGATGCCGAGCGCCGGGTCGACATGGCGTTGGCCGGACTCGATGCCTGTGCCGACCGGGGGCGTGCGCTGTCGACGTTGTCGGTCGGTCAGCGCTACCGGGTCCGCCTGGCGTGCCTCCTGGGGGCGCGCTACGACCTGCTGATGCTGGACGAGCCGACCAATCATCTCGACGCCGACGGCCTGGCGTTCCTCACCGCACGGCTGCGTGAGCACCCGGGCGGGGTGGTGCTCGTGACCCACGACCGTGCCCTGCTCAGGGACGTGGCCGCGGAGTTCCTGGACCTCGACCCGAGTGCGGACGGACGACCGCGCCTGTTCGCCGGCGGGTACGCCGGCTGGCAGGACGGGCGTCTGCGTGACCGCGGGCGCTGGGTCCGGGACTACGAGGCGCAACAGGCCGAACAACAGCGGCTGGCCGGCGCGGTGCACGAGGCACAGGGCCGACTCAGCACTGGTTGGCGCCCGGAGAAGGGACACGGCAAACACCAGCGCCAGTCCCGCGCCCCTGGTCTCGTCCAGGCGCTCCGCCGCCGGCAGGAGGCGCTCGACGCGCACCGGATAACCGTGCCGGAGCCGCCACTGCCACTGCGCTGGCCAGACGTCGGCACCCGTCCCGGACTGCCCATCCTGCGCTGCCATGACGTCACCGTGACCGGGCGTCTCCACCGACCCGTCACGTACACCCTCGATGGCGGGGACCGCCTGCTGGTGACCGGCCCGAACGGGGCGGGCAAGTCGACGCTGCTCGCGGTGCTGGCGGAAGACCTCGAACCGTCGATGGGGGAGGTCCGGCACCTCTCCCGGGCACGCGTGGCCTATCTCGGGCAGGAAGTCCCGGACTGGCCGGCGACCGTGCTCGCCCACGAGTTGTACGACCAGCACGTCGGCCGGCTCCGGTCCGCGGGACAGCTCGGCGACCGGGACGTCCTGCCCCTGACCGCGACCAACCTGCTCGACAGGGAGGCCCTTCGTACCCCCGTCGGGCGAATGTCCCAGGGGCAGCAACGCAGGCTGGCCCTCGCGCTGCGGCTGGCCGAGCTGCCTGACCTGCTGATCCTCGACGAACCCACCAACCACCTGTCGGCGCCCCTGGTCGACGAGCTGACCGTCGCCCTGCTCAGGACGCCAGCGGCGGTCGTCGTCGCCACCCACGACCGTCAGCTGCTCACCGACCTCGCGGCATGGCCCACCCTGCCGCTCTCCGCCGACGGCAAGGACCTGTCATGACCACCACGCGCCCTCGCGTCTCCGTCCTCGCCCCGCTGCGACACCGCAACTACCGGCTCCTGTTCGCGGCCATGGTGCTCGAACTGTTCGCCAGCGGGGCCTGGAGCATCTACCTCGTCCTGGAAGCACTGGCTCTCGACGCCACCGCCTCCGCACTGTCCTCGGTGGTGACCTGGACCGGCATCGGGCTCCTCGCCATGTCCCTCGTCGGCGGTGTCGTCGCGGACCGCATGCCCAAGAAGCTGATCCTGGTCGGCGTGCTGACCGTCAACCTGGCGACAGCCCTCGTGATCGCGATCCTCTCGTTCACCGGGAACGTCCACCTGTGGCAGCTCAGCGTCTCCGCCTTCGTCATGGGCGCGACGGCCGCCTTCCTCTTCCCCGCCTACACCGCCCTGGTGCCCCACGTCGTGCCTACCGGGGACCTGATGGCCGTCAACGGACTGGAGGGCGCCACCCGGCCCACCGTCCAGCAGGCACTGGCCCCCGCTGCCGTCGGCGCCGTCATCGGCGCCGTCGTCCCCGGCGCCGGTGCCGCCCTCATCGCCGCCGCGTGCGGCCTCGCCCTGCTGTGCTCGCTCGCCCTCCCCACCGACGCCGTCACCCGCGGCGCGGGACGCGCACATCCTCTCCACGACTTCGTCAGCGGGTTCCGCTACGCCGTCCGCACCCCGTGGATCCTCGCCAGCGTCGCCTTCGCGTCTGTCATGGGACTCGTCGTCAGCGGACCTGTCCAGGTGATTCTCCCGACCACCCTCCGCAATCAGCACGCCGACGGCGCTTCCGCCTACGGACTCCTCGTCGCCGCGCTGGGCGTCGGTGGCCTCGTGGGCCCCCTCGTCGCCGGCTCGATCACCATGCCACGCCGCTACCTCACCACGATGATCGGAAGTTGGGCACTCGGCTGCCTTCCGATCCTCGCACTGGCCGTCACGGGCTCGCTCTGGGCCATCGGTGCCGCCCTGTTCGTCAACGGAGCACTCACCGGCGTCGGTATGGTCATCTGGGGGACGCTGCTCCAGCAACGCGTCCCCCTCGACTTGATCGGCCGGATCGCGAGCCTGGACTTCCTCATCTCCATCGCCTTCATGCCCCTGTCGATCGCCCTCGTCGGTGTCCTGTCCGAGCACCTGTCGGCCGGCGTTCTGTTCTCCGTCGCTGGGCTTGCGCCCCTCGCGCTGGCAGCCGTCGCCATCGTCGCCGCCGGCCTGCATCGGGACGAGATCGCCCACCCGCTCGGCGACTCGACGCCGGAACACCAACCCGCACACTGAGAGCCGCGGGGTTGCGGGGCGGCCTGCCCCGCAACCCCACGCTCGCCGGGCAGGCACGTGCCCATCGCCGTGCCCCGAACGCGGCCGTCGTCGCCGACCGGCCGTACGCGTCCGCCGGTCGCCCTCCCGGTACGGGCATCCCGGCGTCAGCAGCTCGTGAGGACGACGAGTTGCTGGGTCGCCCGGGTCATCGCGACATAGCGGTCGACCGCTCCTTCGATGCCGTCGCCGAACGTCGCGGGGTCGACGAGGACGACCAGGTCGAATTCGAGCCCCTTCGACAGTTCCGGGGTCAGCGACCGGACCCGGGACGTCGCCCGGAACGTGGGAGCGCCGATGACGCAGGCGATCCCGTCGGCATGCGCGGCGAGCCAGGCGTCCAGGACCGACCCCAGATTCGCGACCGATCCGTGTACGACGGGGACGCCGCCGCTGCGGATGGAGGTCGGCACGTTGGCGTCCGGCAGCGCGGCCCGGATCACCGGCTCGGCTTCCGCCATGACCTCCTCCGGCGTCCGGTAGTTGACGCTCAGGGAGGCCAGGTTGATCCGGGCGAGCCCGATCCGTTCGAGCCGTTCCTGCCACGACTCCGTGAACCCGTGCCTGGCCTGGGCGCGGTCCCCGACGATGGTGAAGCTCCGGGACGGGCAGCGGAGCAGCAGCATCTGCCACTCGGCGTCGGTCAGTTCCTGAGCCTCGTCCACGACGATGTGCGCGAACGGGCCGGCGAGCAGGTCCGGATCGGTGCCGGGCAGCGCGGCCTCGTCGACAAGGGCATCCTGGAGATCCAGTTGGCGCAGGCTCGACAGCACACCTTCACCGTCGTCATAGGCGTGGGCCTCGATCAGCTCGTCGACGACCGTGGCCATCCGCGCGCGTTCGGTGGCGATAGCGGCATCATGTCGACGCTTACGCCCTGACGCCTCCGGATCGCCGAGCCGCTGCCGTGCCGCGTCCAGGAGCGGCAGGTCGGACACCGTCCATGCCCGGGCGTCGCCGCGCTGTAGCTTGCGGACCTCGTCGGGGCTGAGCCAGGGAGCGCACCTGCGCAGGTAGGCGGGCACCGACCACAGGTCCCCGACAAGGTCGGCCGGGTCGAGCAGCGGCCAGGCGCGGTTGAAGGCCGTGCGCAGCTCCCTGTTTCGCAGCAGCGACCTGCGGACCAGGTCATCCGGCTCGTCGCCGTCGTACTTGTCTGTCAGGATCGTGAGCAGTTCCTCCCAGACCTCGTCGCGCGCCTCGTTGTGCGGGGCACCGGGCCCCGGCGCCCCGAACGCCTCGGCCCAGTCATCGGCGCTCAGCCAGATGTCGGACGCGTCGGTCGTGACCGTCATCGGTTCGGCCGGCGGCTCCTCGTAGAACCTGACGGCCGCCTCGATCGCCTCCACCAGGCCCGCGGACGACTTCAGGAGGGCCACGGTCGGGTCGGTCTCGACGGTTGCCGCAGCTCCCTCGGCGACGAGGTCCCGCAGGGTGCAGGTCTGCACCTCCTCCTCTCCGAGGCTGGGCAGGACGTCGGCTACGTAGGCCAGGTAGGGCTGGTGCGGACCGACGAACAGCACGCCGCCCTGGCGTTGACCGAGGCGAGGATCGGAGTAGAGGAGGTAGGCGGTGCGGTGCAGGGCGACGACGGTCTTCCCCGTACCCGGGCCACCGTCCACGACGAGAGCGCCGCGGGATCCCGCGCGGATGATGGCATCCTGGTCGGCCTGGATCGTGCCTAGCACGTCCCGCATCCGGGCCGACCGGCTGCCGCCCAGGCTGGCGATGAAGGCGGACTGGTCGTCGAGCGCGGCGTGCCCCTCAAGCCCGTCCGAGGCGAACACCTCATCCCAGTAGTCGCTGATCCGCCCGAGGGTCCAGCGATACCTGCGGCGACTCGCCAGACCCATCGGATTGGCATGGGTCGCTCCGAAGAACGGCTCAGCCGCAGGAGAGCGCCAGTCGAGCAACAACCGACGACCCGCGCTGTCGGTGAGGCCACGTCGCCCGACGTACACGGGCTCGGGGTTGTCCGCGCTGACCATGCGACCGAGGCACAGGTCCACACCGAAGCGACCCAGCGTGCGGAGGCGAGCCGTCAGCCGGCGGACCTCCGTGTCCCGGTCCACCGCCTGCCGGCCTTTGCCGCCGGGTGCCCTGCGCGCGGCGTCGAGGCGGTCGGACAGGTCGGCGGACAACCGTTCGAGGCTCTCCGCGATGGCCGCGAAATGGTGCTCGTCGCGCGCGATCAGCGTCGGGTCGGCCTTGGGGGAGAGGCGGTCAGGAATGTCGAACACGCTGGTAGTCGGGGAGTTCACGTCATCCGCTCCGATCTGGGGTCGCTCGCAACCCATTGCGCGCCGGTTCTCTTGTTCCGGGTCCTGGCCCGACGATTCCGCGTGGTTCACGCGGTCACCGGCGGCCTTTCTCGGCCGACCGCCACGCCGACGCCGGCCAGCCGTTTTGTGAACTCCCCGCCGGGCGGCGCGCACACCAGCACCTCCGCGCCGGCTGCCCGCAACCGCACCGCGAGTCCCGCCAGCGGTTCGACCCACCCGCGCGAGTCATACGTCGACAACAACACTCGCATTTCGCGGCTCCCATTTCCCCAGTTCCTGGCCTCGGCCAGCGATTCTGCGGCACGCCCCGGGTCTTGCCGCAAGCCCCCCGGTGCGCTATACGTTAGGAGTGGAAGGAGTGAGTGCTCTCCTTCTGGCATCGTCGGCGGCCACGGCCAGGCTTTCAGCCACAGTGAGGAAGTCAGGTCACGAGGCCGCCGCAAACACGTCGGACAGCACGGCGGGTGCCGTCTTTGCAGCCATCCCTAAACCTGCTGTGGCGACCATGGCCGTTCCAGCTTCTTCTCCACCGACTCGGGGAGCAGCCTCCATCGCTCGGCGGCGTCATGCCTGCCTTGAGGATCACCCCCGCGTGCGCGGGGAGCAGGCCCAACACCGCATCGACTTCCCCGTCTTCCTGCGGATCACCCCCGCGTGCGCGGGGAGCAGTACACGGGTTTTCTGGGCACGGCGGGGCCCACCGGATCACCCCCGCGTGCGCGGGGAGCAGCGATGTGGGCCGGCATCAGGACCCCGTGGACCAGGATCACCCCCGCGTGCGCGGGGAGCAGATCGGGGTGACCAGGTACGGCCAGAGCGGCACCGGATCACCCCCGCGTGCGCGGGGAGCAGACTTGCTGACCTGGGGCTCTAAAGATCAACAGTCGAGTTTTCCTTCACTTTGCTGTGCAAGATCGTCTCCTGGGCGGCTACTCGCTTGACGGTTCGAGGGTCGTGCAGAGGGCAAGCGGGACTGGGGTCGTTGAACAGGATCCAGGCCGCCGTACGGAAAGACGACGAAGACCTTCGGCGCGAGGGTCTTCGGGTCGGTGTCGGTCAGGCGCGCTTGGCGAGGCCGAGGAACGCCGTCCAGGCGGCCGGGTCGAAGGTGAGCGCCGGGCCTGCCGGGTCCTTGCTGTCGCGGACGGCGACGACGCCGGGCAGGTTGTCGGCGACCTCGACGCATTCGCCGCCGCTCGACCCGCTGCGGGTGGACTTGCGCCACGTGGCGTCACTGAGGTTCATGGTGAGCCTGCACTTCCTTCATCAGGTCGATGGACTGCCGGCGGGGCAGCGCCTCGGTCCGGACATTCTCCCACCTCGCCAGGAGGGCAGCCACCCCGTCCTCGTCGTCGACCACGGCCCCGCCGAGCTGGTGCTCCAGGTGCCCGACCCACCCGCCGTCGGCGGAGCGGGCCAGCGCGAACGGGCCCGACGACCCGATGTGCAGGCCGGTGGTCCTGGGGACAAGGTGGATGTGGACGTGCGGCAGCTCGGCCAGCTCGATCAGCCGGCCGATCTGCTCCACCATGATCCCGCTCAGCCCCTCGGCCGTCCGGCTCAGCACCGACTCGTCCAGGACCACGACGAGCTGCGGCGGGTCCTCCCGGGTCAGGACGTCCTGCCGGGCCAGCCGCGCGGCCAACTTCCGCTCGACCTCGGCCTCGGAGAAGGTGTCGTTGAAGCGCAGCACGGCGCGGGCGTAGTTCTCCGTCTGGAACAGGCCGGGAATCAGAGCTGGGTTGAAGTACCGGAGCTGCCTGGCGGCGCGTTCGGCCTCCAGCCACGGCTTGAACCACGAGGGCTCCCGGTCCCGTTCGGCGATCCGCAGCAGCGCCACGAGCAGGTCGCCGGACTTGAGCGCCTCGTCCGCGCGGGCGAGGAACACCCGGTCGAGCGGGCGGGTGCCGGTCTCCACGGCGGACACCAGCGACGCCGAGTAGTGCACCAGTCGGCCGAACTCCTCCTGGCTCAGGCCGGCGTTCATCCGCAGCCGGCGAAGCTGGGTGCGAATCAGGTCGGTGGTCGCTTCCTCCACAGTTCCTCCACAAAGGTCACGTGAGATCCACTCGGGATTCCGGCTTGGCGCACCGCCGTCGACGTGTGGCCACGACCGGGCTGAATGCCTTCCGACGGTAGTCGCGTACTCACCAGACTGTCACGCAGGCGGACCCGCCCGTCGCCAGAGAGGGCTCGGGCGGGTCCTGCCCTCCGGGCCGCCCCGCTTCCGTGCGGCCCGTCCCTGCCGATGGAGGCCGACGTGTGTGTTCCCTGGTACCAGCGGGTGTTCGCGGTGCTGCCCATCCTGCCCAGACGCGTGCCGGGCGCGCGCCACCGGGAGCGGATACGCCCGCCGGAGCCGATGCGCCGGCCGCCGGAGTCGTCGCTCCCGCCGGAGTCGTCGCTCCCGCCGAGCCGGCCGATGGCGGCGCGGAACCCCAGGGCATGGCGGGGGTCTGACCCCGTAGTGGCGGGCGAACAGGGGCCGTCTCTCATGACGACGACAGTCCAGGTCGCCGGCCACGCGGCGGGCTCGCCCGACTGGCGGTGCCGGGGATGCGCGGAGCCCTGGCCCTGCCTTGAGCTGCGGGCGATGCCGAACCTCGCGACGCGCGACCTGCTTCCGGTGGTCTCGACCCTGATCACCACCGCGATCCGCGACCTTCGCGGCCGGCCGGGCGGCCCCGACCCGATCGACGTGGTGCGGCGGTTCCTCTGGTGGCTGCCGCTGAGCCACGAGGAGGCTCGCGCCATCGCCCTGCGGATGAGCCGATGACGCACCGGATGATCCCGCACGTACCGATGCGCCCGCTCTGGCGGTGCCGCAACTGCGGCGCGGAGTGGCCCTGCCAGCCGGCCCGGCTCGGCCTGCTGGTGGAGTACCGGGGCGACCGCACCGGCCTGCTGATCTACCTGAGCGGGCTGATGGCCGAGGCCCGTGCCCAGCTCGTCCAGCTCAACCCCGAACGCGTCGTCAACCTGCACGAGCGCTTCCTCAACTGGGCGCGGGCCCGAGACTGAGCCGGCGCGGGCCGGTGCGGAATTGACGTCACGGACGGTAGCGTGTCGCCCGTGTTCCCCACCGTCCGTGAGGTCCTCGCGCTGGACCCGGTCCGCCATGGCGCGCCCCGCCTGGTCGCCGGGGAGGCCGGCCTGGACCGGCCGGTGCGCTGGGTGCACGTGGCCGAGGTGCCGGACATCGCCACCCTGCTGCGCGGCGGCGAGTTGGTGCTCACCACCGGCATCGGGCTGCCCGCCGACGACGTCGGCCTGCGCGCGTTCATCGGCGCGCTGGCCGACGTCGGGGTCTCCGGTCTGGTGGTCGAGCTGGGCCGCCGGTACGTCAGCGGCGTGCCCCGGGTGATGGCCGCCGCCGCCGAGCGGCGCGGTCTGCCGCTGGTGGAGCTGCGCCGGGCCACCCCGTTCGTCCGGGTGACCGAGGCCGTGCACGCGCTGATCGTCGACGCCCAGCTCACCGAGCTGCGGGCGACCGAGGAGATCCACCAGCGGTTCACCGAGCTGTCGGTCGAGGGCGCCGGCCCGGCGGAGGTGGTCCGGCAGGCCGCCGAGCTGTCCGGCTGCCCGGTGGTGCTGGAGAACCTGTCCCGCCAGGTGCTCGCGTACGACCCGGCGGGGGAGAGCGCCGAGCTGCTGCTGGACGGCTGGGAGCAGCACTCGCGGCGGATCAGCCCGGCCGGGCGCACCGCGTACGACCCGGACAGCGGCTGGCTGGTGACCACCGTCGGGGCCCGGGGGCAGGACTGGGGTCGGCTGCTGCTGCGCTGGCCCGGCGGCGGCGAGCTGGCCACCCCCACGCTGGTCCCCGACGGGGTGTCGGACCCGGACCCGGCGCACCCCGCCCCGCCGCCGGGCGCGCTGCCGACCCGGCTGACCATCCTCGTCGAGCGGGCCGCCTCCGCGCTCGCGCTGGGCCGGCTGATCCGGCGCGACGCCGAGGGGCTGGAGCGGCAGATCCACCGGACCCTGCTCACCGCCCTGCTGGACCACTCCCGCCCGGTCGACGAGGTGGCCCTGCGGGCCCGGGCGCTCGGGGTGGCGCTGGAACGCCGGCACCTGGTCGGCGTGGTGGTGCGGTACCGGGCCGACGAGCCGGCCGCCGAAGGGGGCGCGCCGGGCGAGCCCGGCCCGGTGGACCCGGAGGCCGGCCCGGCCCGGCTGCGGGACCTGTCCGAGGCGGTCGGGCAGGCCCTGCGCGAGGCGAAGCTGACCGGGCTGAGCAGCGCCGTCGACGACCAGGCCGTCGGCGTGCTGCTGGCCCTGCCCGACCCGGCGGCCGAGGAGCGGGCGCTGAACGCGTTCGCCGCCGCGCTGCGGCGCAACCGGGTGGACGCCGGCCCGCCCCGGCCGCCCGACTCCGCGTCGGCCCGCAGCGCCGCCGGGGGCGGGTCCGGCCGGTCGGGCGGTCCCCCCGCCCCGGCGTGGCCCGGCCCGACTCCGGCGGCCCGGACCGCGGCCGGCCCGGCTGCGGTGATCGTCGCCGCCGGATCCGGGGTGGGCAGCCTGCGGGAGGCCCGTCGCTCGCTGGTCGAGGCGCGGCAGGTCGCCGACGCGGCCCGCCGGGACCGCCGGGACCTGCCGATCTTCCGGCTGCCGCACGTCGGGCTGGCCGGTCTGCTGCACCTGCTGCGGGACGAGCCGCGGTTGCAGACGTTCGTGGAGCGCGAGCTGGGCGCCCTGCTGGCGTACGACGCCCGGCACCCCCGGGAGCAGTTGCTCGGCACCCTGCGGGCGTACCTGGAGCAGGGCCGGAACAAGTCGGCCGGGGCCGCCGCGGCGCACCTGTCCCGGCCCGCCTTCTACGAGCGGCTGGCCCGCATCGCCCGCGTCCTCGACGTCGACCTCGACTCCGTGGAGGCGTGCCTCTCGCTGCACGTCGCCCTGCTCGCCCTGGACGCCGTCCGCACCCCCTGACCCGCCAGGGCCGGGGCCCGGGGGTTGGGGTGGTCAGGTTAGGGCGGTTAGGGACTTGGCGTAGGGCGGGGGGATGTGGTTGGGGCCGCCGGGGGTGAAGACGTCCGAGTTGGCCGCCGCCGACCAGGCGGTCTCCGGGACCGCGTCGACCAGGGCGCGGACCACCGGGGCGGCGCGCCACTGGTCCTGCTCGGCCAGCAGGCTGAGCGCCACCACCGACTCCTCGACCTCGCCGACGCACTCGAACGGCTTGTGCCCGTCCACGCCCAGCAGCTCCCGGTACCCGGGGATCTGGGCCTCGTCGGCCAGCAGGTCCCCGCCGAAGATGTGGATGATCCGCTCGCGCGGCATGAACGGCGCCATGGCCAGGAACACGAACCGGCACTTCGGGCAGTCGCGGCACCACCGCTCGCTCGCGTCGCGCAGCTTGAACGCGGCGTTGCAGCTCGTCACCACGTCGTCGTACCGGTCGATCGCGGCGAACAGCCGGGCGATGTGCAGCTCGGACAGTGACCGCAGCAGCGAGAAGTACGGCTCGGTGAGCCCCGCGTGCTCGGCCAGCGCCGCCCGCAGCAGCGCCTCCGCCTCGACCCCCTTGGACCACTGGTGGTTGATCTCGTGCCCGTTCCAGACCAGGTTCGGGTCGGACGCGGACCGCTCGTTGGACATCACCACCGGGCCGAGGCCGTTGAGCACCGCCGTGGCGACCGCGATCAGCGAGTTGATCGCGGTGACCGGGATGTGGCCGTTGCGCGCGCCGGCCGCGTTGAGGTCGAACAGCACCGGGTCGAGCCGCCGCCGGGCGGCCAGGGGGGCCAGCCCGGACGCCTCGTTGACCGAGACGATGACGTGGTTCGGGTTCACCGAGAACGGCACCGGGTCGAGTCCGGCCCGGCGCAGCGCCTCCAGGCTGACGATGGAGTCCTTGCCGCCGCCGACGGCCGACAGCGGGCGCAGGTCGGAGTTGTCGTACTCGCGGGCGGGTGACACCGAGCCCGGCGGGACCTCCGGGGCCAGCTCCAGCACGTGCGGGAGCTGGTTGCGGTACGCGTACTCGGCGAGGCCCTTGGTGTAGACGGCGGTGACCAGCTCGGCGGCGGCCGGGCCGAGCGGCGCCGGCAGCACCAGCCGGGGCGGCGCGGCGGCCTTGTAGTAGCTGACCCCGGCGACGACGTGCAGCAGCTCCAGGACGCGCCCCAGGGTGGCCACCGTCTCGTCCGAGGGCGGTTCGGCCGGCAGCGGCAGGGTGATCACTTCGGTGAACCGCTGCTCGCCGCGCGGACCGGTCAGAGCGTAGTCGAACAACGCCTCGCCGGTGGCGAGGTCGATCGAGTAGGACGGGAAGGTGAAGGCGTCCATCCGCCGGAGCTGCTCGTTGGGCACACGCCATACTAGGCCCTGGTTCGTCCGGCCGTGTCCGGCTGCGCCGGACCGGGCCGCCGACCGACCCCCAGCCCGAGGAGAACACCTGTGCGACTGTCTGACCTGCGCGGACGTACCGTCGCCGTCTGGGGGACCGGTCGGGAGGGCCGGGCGGCGGTGACCGCGATCGCCGCGCACGGCCCGGCCGGCCTGGTCGCCGTGGACGACAGCGCCAACTTCCTCGCCCTGCCGTGGGACGGCCCGCTGGCCGAGGCGGCCCCGCTGGTCACCGGCGAGGAGGGCTTCGCCCGGCTGGCCGCCGCCGACGTGGTGGTCCGCTCGCCCGGGGTGCCGAACACCCACCCGTGGATGGTCGAGCTGCGCCGCCGGGGGGCCACCGTCACCCAGGGCAGCGCGCTGTGGATGGCCGACCACGCCCGGCGCACCGTCGGGGTGACCGGCAGCAAGGGCAAGTCCACCACGTCCAGCCTGATCAGCCACCTGCTCACCGCGGTCGACCGGCCGAACGTCTTCGGCGGCAACATCGGGGTGCCGCTGCTCGACCTGCCCGAGGCCGACCGGTACGTGCTGGAGCTGTCCAGCTACCAGTGCACCGACCTGACCGACTCGCCCCGGGTGGCGGTGGTCACCGCGCTCTTCCCCGAGCACCTGGACGCGCACGGCGGCGAGCGGGAGTACTACCGGGACAAGCTCAACCTGCTGGCGCACGGCCCGGAGACCGTGGTGGTCAACGGCGCCGACCCGCGGCTCCTCGCCGAGCTGGGCGACCGGCCGGCCGTGCGGGCGGGCTTCCCGGACACCACCCAGGTGGCCCCCGGCCCGGACGGCGCGCCCTGGTTCCACCTCGCCGACCGGCCGCTGTTCCCGCGCGCCGTGCTGCCCCTGGTGGGCCGGCACAACGAGGGCAACCTGTGCGTCGCCCTGGCCGTGCTCGACGCCCTCGGCGTGGACGTGGTGGCCCGCAAGGACACCCTCGCGGTGGCGGTCGCCGGGTTCCAGGGGCTGGCCCACCGGCTCACCGAGATCGCCGACCCGTCCGGGTTGACCTTCGTCGACGACACCCTGGCCACCAGCCCGTACGCGGCGATGCACGCGATCGACGCGTACGAGGGGCGGCCGTTGACGGTGATCGTCGGGGGCACCGACCGGGGGCTGGACTACACGCCGCTGCGCGATCACCTGGCCGAGCGGGAGCTGACCGTGCTCGGCATCCCGGACAGCGGGGAGCGGATCGTGGGCGCCCTTGCCGGGCTGCCGCAGGTGCGTACCGAGGTGGTCGAGGACCTGGTCGCCGCCGTGCGCCGGGCCCGGGAGCTGACCCCGGCCGACGGGGTGGTGCTGCTCTCCCCGGCCGCGCCCAGCTACGGGCGGTTCCGCAACTTCGAGCACCGCTCCGAGGTCTTCGCCGAGGCGGTCCGGGACACCGCCGCCGGGTAGTCCACCCCCGCCGCCGGTTAGCTCAGGAGAGTTCCCTCGCGCCGTAGCTGCCTGGCCCGCTCGCGCAGGTGCTCGGGCACGAGTTCGAGCAGTTGGTCCGGGCGCAGTGGCAGGTCGAGGAGGCTGAGCTTGACGCGGTTGCGCTGGCCGAGGGCGGCGGGGTCGAACCGGACCACGTTGACGACGTCCGGCCGTAGTCGCAGGGTCACGTGGCCCCGGGGCTCGACCCGGCGGACGGCCGCGCCGTCGAGGGACATCCGCAGGGCCGCCCGCTCGGAGGGGTTGCGGAGCGTGACGACGTCCTCGCCGCCGAGGACGATGGTGCGGCTGATGCCCGACATGGGCGCGACCGGGGTCAGCCCGATCGCCGGGGTCGACGGGGAGATGATCGGGCCCCCGGCGGCGTAGTTGTAGGCGGTCGAACCGGTGGGTGTGCACGCGACCACCGCGTCGCAGCGGTAGTAGCCGTGGCGGACGTCGTTGATCTCCAAGTCCAGGTTCGCCGTCGTCCCCGGGTGTTCGCCGGCGAGCACGATGTCGTTGAACGCGGTCGTCGGTCCCGCGTCGCCCTCGACCTCCAGGCAGCAGTGTGGTTCGAGGCTGAACCGGCCGTTGACCATCTCGTCGAGTGCCGCGGGCAGTTGCGCCGGGGAGACCTCGATGAGGAACCCGAGGTTGCCGTGGTTGACGCCGAGCACGGGGGTCTGCCGCCCCGCCATCAGGCGCATGGCGCCGAGCATGGTGCCGTCCCCGCCGAGGCTGATCACGGCGTCAACGCGTTCGACGAACTCGTGGTCGTCCATGGCCAGCACGCCGTCGCCCAGCCGGGCGGCGTCGCTCGGGCGGGCCACGACGGGTGAGCCGTGACGCGCGGCGGCCCGCGTCACCGTCGCGACCGACTCGCTGACGTCGTTGCGCGGATGAGCCACCAGGCCCAGTACGTACGGCTCCCGTCCTGGTGTGGGCACGTCGGTCATGCTTCTCCCGTCCCGGCGGGGCCGGTCTGTTCCGCAGGGCCACCCCGATCAGGGCACAGGTTACGCACCGGACGGCGCGGAGGGCCGCATCCCCGGGAAAGCCGTCCCGGCCGGCCCGCTCGCCGGTGTTCTGCCGGCCGCCCGGCGGCGCGACTACGTCTGGTCGACCTCCCGCCGGTGCCGCCCGTCGGCCACGGGGATGGGCAGCGTCGTGGCGGGGTGGGTCGCCGGGGTGGTGCCGGGGCGGGGCTTCCTGACCGGGGTCCAGGCGAACGCCAGGCAGCCGCCCACCAGCGCGAGCAGCATCCCGACGAAGAACCCGCCCAGGTTGGAGGTCAGCCAGGAGACCAGGGCGAGCACCAGGGAGACCAGCGCGTAGAAGACCCGCTGGGGCGGGTGGGCCACCAGCAGCACGCCGCACAGCAGCAGGATGACCGGCCCGAGGTAGCCGGCCAGCCCCTGGGGCCCGATGTGCAGGATCACCGGCAGCGGGGCGCGCAGGGTCACCAGGATCTCGGCGCCGCCGAGGGCGACCAGCAGCCCGCCCCAGAAGGGGCGGCTGCGCCGCCAGGCCCGCCACCGCCGCCGCGTCGCCCCCGGCGCCGCGCCGGTCAGCCGCGCCGGTGGCCCCGTCGCCCGGCCGGCGTGTGCCGGGGCGTCCCCGTCGGCCATCTCAGCAACCTTCGGAGGTGAACCGCATCCGCAGGTTCGGCAGGGTGAAGACCGCCGCCGTGGTGGCGTAGTTGTTCTGCCGCAGGTCGGTGATGGTCACCGTGTCGGCCTGCTGGCCGAAGACTCCCGGGTTGCCCCGCACCCCGGGCACCTGGTCCAGGGTGCTGGCGTCCTGCCCGATGTCGATCTTTTTGAACGAGGCGTTGCCGGAGAGTTCGTCCGAGTCCACGACCAGGGTGCGGGCGCTGACCGGCTTGCCGTCGTTGCCGGCGGTGAGCTTCATGTACATGCCGCCGAGGTTGATGCTCTGGCACAGGTTGGTGAGTTCGGCCCTGTCGACCGCCGAAACGATCACGACGATCTGGCCGCCCGTGTCGCCCTCGTTGGGGCTGTCCTCGATCATCTGGTCGAGGGTGGCGAACTGCTCGAACCCGGTCCCGCTCAGCTTGTCGGCCGTGACCACGAAGGGCATTCCGGAGATCGCGAACTGCGCGCCGAGCACCCCCTGGGCGGTCAGCACCACCATGCCGGCGGCACCGGCGCCGACGACGGCCAGGCTGGCCGCGAACCGCCGCCAGCGCACGCCGCCCTGGGGCGGGACCGGCTCGATGGGTGCGGTGTCGTCCGACATGACGGCTCCTCTTCGAGATCGATTCGTCCGCGACAATGCGAAGAACGCACCGCGGATCATGGGGATGATCTGAATTGGCTGCGCGTTGTGCTGTTCGGGTCGCTGCACCGCGAAGTTACCGCCGGGTAAAGGGGTGGTCAAGATTGACGCCCGGGGGAAACGGTCGATCTGCGAAATGCGGCCAATAGTGAGAAACCGCAGCGGTTTCTGATCGTGGTCGGCGGATCGGTCAGGCGTCCCGGCGGTCCGGGCGGCCCGGGTCGGCGGCGCAGGGGGCGGTGACGCCGGGGCTGGCGTCCGCGCCGGCGGTCCGGGCGGCCCGCCCGCCGGCGGCCGGGCCGAGGAACGGCGCGGTCATGGCGTACGTCAGCGCCGGCAGGAGCTGGGGCAGTTCCGCCGTGCGCCCCTGGGCGACCCGCTGTCGGACGGTGGTGTGGATGCCGCCGACCACGGCGGTGACCAGCAGTTCGTCGTCCCTTTCGGTCAGCGGCGAGCGGGGGCGGGGTGGGCGGAAGAACCGGTGGAACTCCGCCAGCAGCAGGTCCCGCTCGCCCCGGGCGGCCGGGCCGGCGGCGTCGATCTCCACCAGCGCCATCCGGGCGAACGCGGGCACGCTGGCCAGCACCTCCAGCAGGGTCCGCAGGGCGGCCCGGGCGGCGCCCGCCCAGTCCGGCCCGGCGGCGGCGTAGGCGTCGTCCATCAGGCGCAGCAGGACGGCGGTGCCGTGCCGGTAGGTGGCCAGGAAGGCGTCCTCCTTGCCGGCGAAGAGGGCGTAGAAGGCGGGGCGGGTCACCCCGGCCGCGTGGCAGATGTCGGTGACCCGGGCGTTGTCGTAGCCCCTGGCCGCCACCTCGTGGACGAGCCCGTCGAACAGTCGGTCTCGCTGGGTCGCCGCCACCACCTCGGCGGACAGGCGGCGCGGGCCGCGTTTGATCGCCCGTTCGGGGTCGCGGCCGGGGCGGGCGCCGGGCAGGGGGGTCGCCCCGGCTGCCGGGTGGGGTGCCAGCGACATTGACATCGACCTCTCTGGCTCGACGATTGACTTTGCGACCCTCCGGGGTTTATAACTTCACCACGTTGAGTTCCGGTCGTGTCACTCATGGTCATCTCTTGCCGGATGGTCGCACCGAGCAGCGCCGAGGGAGGGCTCGATGTTCGCCATTATCGCTGACCGCACCCGCGCCCCCAAGGCCGGAAGGGTGCAGGTGACGCGGCTGCGCCGCAGTGCACCAGCCCGCACCGCCCGCTGACCGGTCGGAAGGCTCCAGGCCCGGTGGTGCACCGGTCGCCCGGCCACCGATCCGCGCACGTCGCGCCGCCCCGGCGGCGGGTCCACCGGCGGCGAGGCGTCCCCCCGCGGCCGTCCCCGGGCGGCCGTCCGGTCGGGCCCGGTCCACGCCGGGCACGGTCGACCCCGGCCGGCCGCCACCGTCGCACCACCACCGTCGAAAGGACCCATCATGCCCAGGTACGGACGCGCCGCCATCGGCCTCGCCGCCGTCGCGCTGCTCGGCTCCCTCGTCGCGGCGGCCCCCGCTGCTGCCGCCGCCCCGCCCGCCCCCCTCGCCAACACGGTGCTCACCACCGGCAGCGCGGCCGGCACCGCCGTCGCGGTCGGGGACGTCCTCCAGGCCAGCCTGAAGGCCACCACCACCGCCAACTTCTACTCGTCCGCCACCGGCACCACCGGCGTGAAGTGCGCCGCGTCCAGCTTCAGCGCCAAGGTGCTGACCAACCCGGCCGCGCCGGGGACCGCCACCGAGAGCCTCACCGCGCAGAGCTTCACCAGTTGCACCACCAACGTGGCCGGCACGCTCGGGGTGAACAGCGTGGTCGTCGACAACCTGCCGTACTCCGTCTCCGTCACCAGCGCCGGCGCGGTCACCCTCACCGGGTCGATCCAGAGCACCGTCTCGCTGCGCACCCTGCTCGGCAACATCACCTGCGTCTATAAGGCCAACGGCAACACCGTGAAGGGGACGGCGTCCAACGCCACCACCTCGATCGCCTTCGTCAACCAGCCCTTCACCAAGTCCGCCGGGCCGGGCACCTGCTTCGGGACCGCGTACTTCAGCGCGACGTACTCCCCGGTCCGGGACACCACCCAGGCGGGCAGCCCGGTCGTCTACGTGAACTGACCGCGCGCCCGGTCCGGGTCGGCGTCCGACACCCCCGTCGGGCGCCGGCCCGCGCCGCCTCAGCCGCCGGTGAGACTCGCGTGCAGGGCGCGCATCGACCGGATCGCCGAGCGGATCTCCTGGAGGTGGCGGCCCGGGGTGAGCGCCGGCTCGGGCAGCCGGGCCAGGTCGGGCACGTCCGGGTCGACGCCGACGGTCTCGATCGCGCACCCGTACGGCACGGTGAGGGTGCGCAGCGCGTCGCAGTGCTGGAACGGCACGTAGATCGGCGCGGTGACCACCAGCACCGGATCGCCCGGCGAGAGCCGCACGTGCTCGGCCCAGAACCGCTGGGTGTCGGCCGTGTGCGCCCGCCGCCGGTCCGGCTCGCTGGACGGGGCGGCGAGCACCCGCACCGGGGGCAGCCCCGCCGGCCGGTAGGTCCGCGAGGACCAGGAGTGGTCCGGGTGCCCGGCGTCCACCCCCTCGGACGCGGCCGGCCCGGCCACCCGGAACGCCAGCCGGACCGCCGCGTCCAGGGCGTCCACCTCGGTGCCGCCGCCCGCCACGCCCGCCTCGGCCAGCGCCCGCAGTTCGGCCCCGGACAGCGGACGGAAGCTGCCCAGCACGGCCACCTCGCCGGCCACCTGGGTGCCGTGGCGCAACAGATGCGCGGCGTACCCGACCCGGCGCAGGCAGGCGTGCGCCAGCCCGCCGAGGACGACCAGGTGGGCGTACCCGGGGCGGGCCGGCGGGACCGGGCGGACCAGGCCGAGGGCGGACGCCGCGGCGAGCACCAGCGCGGCGGTGCGCGGGTCGAGGGCCGGCTCCCGGGCCTCGGGGCGTTCCCGGCCGCCCCGGAAGTCCCAGTGCCGGGCGGAGAAGTCGTCCAGCCAGGCCAGCACCGCCGCCAGGTCCCCGGCCGGCCAGTCCCCGCCGAAGCGCGCCACCAACTCCCGCAGCGGCGGCGAGGTCACCCAGGACCGCACGCCGTCGACGATCTCCCGCGGGCTCGTGCCCGCCCCGCCGCCGGGCAGCGCCACGTGGGCGTCGACGGGCCGCGGGCGCGGCGCCGACGGGTCGTCCGGGATGATCGGCACCCGCCGGATCGTACCGGCACCCGGCCGCCCGCCCGGGCGACCCGATTCCGTCGGCGTGCCGCCCGGCCACCTGCTGCGGAAAGAGTCGCCTCGGTCGGCTCTGACCACCGGAAACGCAGCTCCGATGCCCGCAGGCCGCCGGAAATCGTGGTGTGTGGTTGACGTGGTGTCAGGCGGCGGTCGGCGCTGCGCTACACAGTGGCAGTTGTCCCCGCGCCGTCCGGATGGGAGCGTGCGGTGACCGCCAACGTCTTGGAGGGTGCGACGAATGACTGACGACCTGCTGGCCCGGCACCGGGCCGTGCTGCCGTCCTGGATGCCGCTCTACTACGCCGAGCCGATCGAGCTGGTCGCCGGCTCCGGTCGCCGGGTCACCGACGCGCGGGGGCGCAGCTACCTGGACTTCTTCGGTGGCGTACTGACCAACATGATCGGCTACGACATCCCGGAGATCCGGGAGGCCGTCGAGCGGCAGCTCCGCACGGGCGTCGTGCACAGCTCCACGCTCTACCTGATCCGCCAGCAGGTCGAGCTGGCCGAGAAGGTCGCCCGGCTCTCCGGCATCCCCGACGCGCGGGTGTTCTTCACCAACTCCGGCACCGAGGCCAACGAGGCCGCCCTGCTGGCCGCCACCAACCACCGCCGCTCGCACCAGATCCTCGCGGTGCGCAACAGCTACCACGGCCGGTCGTACGCGGCGATGGGTATCACCGGGAACCGGAACTGGTCGGCCAGCGCGCTCAACCCCCTCCAGGTGGCCTGGCTGCACTCCGGTGAGCGGCTGCGCGGCCTGCTGTCCCGGCTCGACCCGGCCGACCGGGTGGACGCGGCGGTGGAGGACCTGCGCGAGGTGCTCGCCACCCAGACCGCCGGCGACGTGGCCTGCCTGATCGCCGAGCCGATCCAGGGCGTCGGCGGCTTCGTGCACGGCCCGGACGGCCTGTTCGCCGCGTGGAAGAAGGAGCTCGACGCCCACGGCATCCTGCTGATCTCCGACGAGGTGCAGACCGGCTGGGGGCGCACCGGCGAACACTTCTGGGGGTACCAGGCGCACGGCGTCACCCCGGACCTGCTCACCTTCGCCAAGGGCATCGGCAACGGCTTCGCCCTGGCCGGGGTGGTCGGCCGGGCCGAGATCATGGAGGCGATGCCGGCGATCAGCTTCTCCACCTTCGGCGGCAACCCGGTCTCCACGGCCGCCGGCAACGCCGTCGTGGACTACCTGCTCGACCACGACCTTCAGGCCAACGCCGCCCGTACCGGGGCGATCCTCGCCGACGGCCTGCGCGCCGCCGTGGGCGACCTCGACCGCGTCGCGGAGGTGCGCGGCAAGGGCCTGATGCTCGGCATCGAGTTCGTCCACCCCGGCGGCGTCGAGCCCGACCCGACGCTGACCGCGCACGTGTTCGAGGCGTGCCGGGCCGGCGGCCTGCTGGTCGGCAAGGGCGGCCTGTACGGCAACGTGCTGCGGATGGGCCCGCCGCTGACCCTCACCGAGGACGAGGCCCGCGAGGGGCTGGCCATCCTGGTCGACGCGATCCGCGCCTCGGTGGCGGCGGCGGAGACGGCGGCGTGAGCGCGACGGTGATCGGGCACTTCGTCGACGGCAAGCGGGTCGACGGCACGGCCACCCGGTTCGGGGACGTCTTCGACCCGGCCACCGGCCGGCGTACCGGGCAGGTGGCGCTGGCCTGCGCCGCGGACGTGGCGGCTGCGGTGCAGGCCGCCGGGCGGGCCGCGCGGAGCTGGCGGGACACCTCCCTGGCCAGGCGCACGTCGGTGCTGTTCGCCTTCCGCGAGCTGGTGAACGCCCGCCGGGACCGGCTCGCCGAGGTGATCACCGCCGAGCACGGCAAGGTGCTCGCCGACGCCGCCGGCGAGGTGCAGCGCGGCCTGGAGGTCATCGAGTACGCCTGCGGCATCCCCTCGGCGCTGCGCGGCGGGTTCAGCGAGAACGTCTCCACCGAGGTCGACTCGTACAGCCTGCGCCAGCCGCTCGGCGTGGTCGCGGTGATCTCCCCGTTCAACTTCCCGGTGATGGTGCCGCTGTGGTTCGTCCCGATCGCGGTGGCCTGCGGCAACGCGGTGGTGCTCAAGCCGAGCGAGAAGGACCCGGGCGCGGCGCTGCTGCTGGCCGAGTGGTTCGCCGAGGCCGGCCTGCCCGACGGGGTGCTCAACGTGGTCAACGGCGACGCGGAGGCGGTCGACGCCCTGCTCGACCACCCCGACGTGCGGGCGGTGTCGTTCGTCGGCTCCACCCCGGTCGCCCGGCACGTGCACCAGCGCGGCACCGCCGCCGGCAAGCGGGTGCAGGCCCTCGGCGGGGCGAAGAACCACATGGTGGTGCTCCCGGACGCCGACCTGGACCTGGCCGCCGACGCGGCGGTCAACGCCGGGTTCGGCTCGGCGGGGGAGCGGTGCATGGCGATCTCCGCGCTGGTCGCGGTGGAGCCGGTCGCCGACGCCCTGGTGGCGCGGATCGCCGAGCGGATGGCCCGGCTGCGCACCGGCGACGGCCGGCGGGGCTGCGACATGGGTCCCCTGGTGACCGCCGCGCACGCGGCGAAGGTGCGCGGGTACGTCGAGGCCGGGGTGGCCGCCGGGGCGGTCCCGGTGGTCGACGGGCGGGACGTCGCCCAGGACGGGGACCCCGGCGGGTTCTGGCTCGGCCCGACGCTGTTCGACCGGGTCACCCCGGACATGTCGATCTACACCGACGAGATCTTCGGCCCGGTGCTCGGCGTCCTGCGGGTCGGCTCGTACGACGAGGCGGTGGAGCTGGTCAACGCCAACCCGTACGGCAACGGCACGGCGATCTTCACCAACGACGGCGGCGCGGCCCGGCGCTACCAGCACGAGGTGGAGGTCGGCATGGTCGGGATCAACGTGCCGATCCCGGTGCCGATGGCGTACTACTCGTTCGGCGGCTGGAAGGCGTCCCTCTTCGGCGACCTGCACGCCCACGGCGCCGACGGGGTGGCGTTCTTCACCCGCGGCAAGGTGGTCACCAGCCGGTGGCTGGATCCCCGCCACGGCGGGGTCAACCTCGGGTTCCCCACCCAGACCTGAGTAGCCGCAGCAGCCCCGCCCCGGCCAGGTACGCCACCAGCGCCGGGGCGGGCAGCCCCAGCGGCGCGGGCGCCTTCTGCGGGGTGACGGTGTTGACCAGCAGCCCCGCGATCACCGCGGCGTACCCGGCGACCACCAGCGCCGACCGGGCCGGCCGGGCGGCCGTCAACCGGCCCTCGGCCGGCCGGTGCCGGCCGGCCCGGGCCTCGACCGGCCCGACGACGGCGACCAGGCCGGCCAGCACCACGGCGAGCAGCAGCAGCCACGGCACCCGCCAGGCGTACCAGGCCGCGGTCCCCGCCGCCGGGGTGGGCAGCAGGCCGACCGCGTCCAGCAGCCCGATCAGCAGCAGGGCGGCGGTGAGGTGCCAGAGGAACACGGTCAGCACCACGGAGTTGACCGCGATCACCGCCTGCCACGGCCCGGGCCGGCGCAGCCACGGCTGCGCCGGTTGCCGCAGCAGCAGGATCAGCCCGAGCTGGGCGGTGGCCAGGGCGAGCAGCGCCAGGCTGGGCGGGCCGTCGTTCTCCAGCCGCTCGCCGGGCACGTGCAGCATGGCGACCGGGTACGGCCCGATCGTGGTGAGCAGCAGCAGCGCGCCGAACCCGCCGGCCAGCAGGGTCGTCGCCGCCCGCCGCGAGGTGGGCAGGGGGTGTCGGGCGCGGTCGGGTCCCGGGTCCCCGGCGGGGCGGGCGCGGGCGTCGTACCAGGCGAAGCCGACCTGGTGCATGGCGAGCCAGCCGGCGAGCTGGTTGCCGGTGGCCAGCGCCGCCGGGCCGGTCAGCCGACCCAGGTCGCCGAGGGCCACCAGCCCGGCCAGCGCCACCGGCACGGCCAGGCCGAAGCGACGGTGCAGCGCGTGCATCGGCGGGGTGAGGGCCACGACGGCCAGGTAGGGCACGAGGAACCACAGTGGGATGGTGGCGAACCAGGCCACCTGGCGGGTCTGGGCCGCCCCGACGCCGAAGAGGTGGGCACCCGCCGCGCCGACGGCCAGGGCCAGCAGCAGGACGGTGGTCGGCGGCACCAGCCGGGCGCTGCGGTCGAGCAGCCAGCCGGTGGCGTCGCCGCCCCGGCTGCGGCGCGCGGTCAGCGAGGCGGCGTTGGCGAACCCGCCGACCAGGAAGAACACCGGCAGCACCTGGGCGACCCAGGTCAGCGGGTACGCCCACGTCAGGTCGCTGAGCGCCGAGTGCCCGGTGGGCCGCCCGGCCGCGTCCCGGCCGACCACGGTGACGCCCCAGTGACCGACGACGACCATCCCGATCGCGACCGCCCGGAGCAGGTCGACGTAGCGCTCGCGCCCTGCCGGCGTGCGCTCGGCGAGCTGCCGGAGGCGGCGCATGGGCTCAGGCTATGCCAGCCCGGCCGGCCCGGTGGTGATAACGGTTCGGCGGCCAGGTCTTGAAGTCGACGCGCTCCTGCCGTAGAAATTCTTCAGCAAAGATCAATGAAATGAAGAGAAACGACAGATCCGCCGGGACGATCCGAGGAGCGACGATGGACAGGCGTGACATCCTGCGGCGCAGCGCCGCCGCCGGCCTGCTGGCCACCCCCGCCGCCGGCCTGCTCGCCGGCTGCGCCACCGGTGGCGGCGGCGACTCCGGTGACACCAAGACGTACCAGGGCACCAAGTCCGCGCAGAACCCGCTCGGGGTCGCCGAGGACGCCCCGCTGGAGGTGGTGATCTTCAACGGTGGCTTCGGTGAGGACTACGCCAAGGCCCACGAGGCCATGTACACCGCGAACCACCCGAAGGCCAAGATCAAGCACTCGGCCACCGCGGAGATCAGCAAGACGCTCCAGCCCCGTTTCGTCGACGGCACCCCGCCGGACGTGGTGAACAACTCCGGCGCCGGGCAGATCGACTTCAACGGCCTGGTCTCCCAGAACGCCCTCGCCGACCTGGGCGAGCTGCTCGCCGCGCCGAGCCTCGACATCCCCGGCAAGACCGTCAAGGACACCCTGCTGCCCGGCGCGGTGGAGGTCGGCTCGTACGACGGTCGGTTCCTGGTGATGAACTACACCTACACCGCCTACGGCATCTGGCACTCCACCAAGCTCTTCGCCGACCGGGGCTGGGAGTACGCGAAGACCTGGGACGAGCACATCGCCCTGTGCAAGAAGATCAAGGCGGCGGGCATCGCCCCCTGGACGTACGCCGGCAAGCACCCCCGCTACATGAGCTGGCCGCTGATCTCCACCGCGATCAAGTTCGGCGGCACCTCGGTCGCCACCGCGATCGACAACCTGGAGCCGAACGCCTGGAAGTCCGACGCCATGAAGGCCGCGGCCGACGCCTGGCACCAGATCGTCAAGGACAAGTTCATCCTCGACGGCACGCCCGGCCTGGACCACGTCCAGTCGCAGACCGCGTGGTGCCAGGGCAAGGCCGCGTTCATCTCCTGCGGCTCCTGGCTGGAGAGCGAGCAGAAGTCGGTCACCCCGGCCGGGTTCAACATGACCGTCGCGCCGACGCCGAGCCTGGGCGCCGGCGACAAGCTGCCGTTCGAGGCGGTCCGGGGCACCGCCGGGGAGCCGTTCATGGTGCCGGCCAAGGCGAAGAACGTCGCCGGCGGCCTGGAGTTCTTCCGCACCATGCTGTCGAAGCAGGGCGCCCAGGACTTCACGAAGAAGGTCGCCAGCCTGACCGTGGTGGCCGGGGCCACCGAGGGCGTCGAGCTGCCGTACGGGCTGACCACCGTGGTCAAGGCCCTGGAGGCGTCCGGCGACAACGGCTTCAACTGGGTCTACAACAACTACTACCGCAAGCTGGAGCGCAACCTCGTCGACGCCGCCTGCGGCGAGTTCTTCAGCGGGCGGATCGGCCCGGCGGAGTTCCTCGACCAGTGCCAGAAGGGCGCCGACTCGATCGCCGCCGACACCTCGATCAAGAAGTACAAGCGGTCGGCGTGAAGCACGGCAAGATCCCGCTGATCGTCACCTTCCTGGTACCGCCCCTGCTGCTCTACGTCGTCTTCGTCGTGTCGCCGTACCTCCAGGCGTTCCAGATCTCCACCACCGACTGGCTCGGCTACTCGGCCGAGGCCAACCCGGTGGGCCTGGCCAACTTCCGGGCCCTGTGGCACGACGACTACGTGTGGAACGCGCTGAAGAACAACGCGATCCTGCTCGCCCTGGTGCCGGTGTTCACCATCGCGTTCGGGCTGTTCTTCGCCACCATGCTCAGCATGGGCGGGCGCCGGGGCCGGGCCGGGGTCACCGGGGTACGCGGCGGCGCGTTCTACCGCACCGTGTACTTCTTCCCCCAGGTGCTCTCCGTGGTGATCATCGCGGCGCTGTGGAAGGAGGCCTACCACCCGACGAGCGGTCTGCTCAACGGCATCCTCAGGGTGGTGGGGGTGTCCGGGCCGGCCTGGCTCGGCGACCCGGGCACCGCCTTCTGGTGCGTGCTGGCGGTGATGGTGTGGTCCAACGTCGGCTTCTACGTGGTGCTCTTCGGGGCCGCCATGTCGGCCATCCCGAGGGAGATCTACGAGGCGGTGCTGCTCGACGGGGCGCCCCGGTGGGTGACCCTGTTCCGGATCACCATCCCGCTGCTCTGGGACACCGTGCAGGTCGCCTGGATCTACCTGGCCGTCGCCGCCCTGGACGGGTTCATCCTGGTGCAGCTCATGACCAACGGCGGCCCCAACTTCTCCTCGGACGTGATCGGGGTGCGGATGTACGACACGGCGTTCGGCACCGAGAACAAGTTCGGCTACGCGTCGGCGATCGGCGTGGTGATGTTCTTCCTGACCCTGTCGGTGGCCGTGCTGGCGCTGCGGGCCAGCCGGCGGGAACGGATCGAGCTGTCATGACCGCTCTGGACAGGCCCGCCGGCGTGGCCGTCGACGGTGACCGGGACGCCCGGGGATCCCGGCCGGTGCGCCGCGAGCGGGGGGTCGTGAATTTCCTCTCGCACGGCTTCCTGCTGTTCTGGGGCGCGCTGACCGTGCTGCCGCTGCTGTGGATGTTCCTCAGCTCGTTCAAGAGCAACGCCGAGATCATCGCCGACCCGTGGGGGCTGCCCGGCGCACTGCGGTTCGACAACTGGGCCCGCGCCTGGGGCGAGGCGCACATCGGCCGGTACTTCCTCAACAGCGCGGTCGTGGTCACCGGCTCGGTCGCCCTCACCATGCTGATGGGGGCCACCGCCGCGTACGTCTTCGCCCGGTACGAGTTCCGGGGCCGCCAGCTCGCCTACTACCTGTTCGTCGGCGGGCTGATGTTCCCGGTCTTCCTGGCCCTGGTGCCGCTGTTCTTCGTAGTCCGCAACGCCGGGCTCTTCGGCACCTGGACCGGGCTGGTGCTGGTCTACGCGGCGTACTCGCTGCCGTTCACGGTCTTCTTCCTCACCGCGTTCTTCCGCACCCTGCCGACCTCAGTCGCGGAGGCGGCGCTGGTCGACGGGTGCGGCCACTTCCGGCTGTTCTTCCGGGTGATGCTGCCGATGGCCCGCCCGGGGCTGGTCAGCGTCGCGCTCTTCAACTTCCTCAGCCACTGGAACCAGTTCCTGCTGCCGCAGGTGCTGCTCCAGGGCGACGACTCGAAGTGGATGCTGGCCCAGGGCCTGGCCGCCCTGTCGATCAGCCAGGGGTACGCCGGCGACTACGCCCAGCTCTTCGCCGGCCTCACCATCGCCGTGGTCCCGGTGCTGCTGGTGTACCTGATCTTCCAGCGTCAGGTGCAGACCGGCCTCACCGCCGGCCAGCTCAAATAGCCGACCGCCAGCCGGTTCGGGGGCCGTCCGGGTCCAGCTCGGCGCAGACCAGCTCGTCGAGGCTGGCCCGGACCCGGGCGGCCTTCGGGTCGTCGACGTCGTCGAGGATGGCCAGCGCGTGCCGCCACGCGGCGGCGGCCCGCTCGGGGTCGCCGGCCTCGCGCAGGGTGTCGCCGAGGTTCGCCCCGGCCTCGGCCTCGCCGTGCCGGTCACCGAGCGCCACGAACAGCTCCTGGGCCCGGCGGTACAGCTCGGCGGCCCGGGCGTGCTCGCCGAGCAGCCGGTGGACGTAGCCGAGGCTGTCCAGGGTCATGGCGACGCCGTCCAGGTCGCCCTTCTCGTCGAGCAGGGCCAGCGCCCGCTCGCAGTCCGCGATCGCCTGCCGGTGGTCGCCGAGCTGGGCGTGGCACCAGCCGACCGAGTTGAGGGTCCTCGCCTCCTGGACGCGGTGGCCGGTGCGCCGGAACAGCTCCAGGGCCCGCAGGTCGTGCCGCAGCGCGGTGGCGTGCTGGCCCGACCGCTCGGCGATCCAGCCCAGGCTGCGGTGCGTGAACGCCTGGTTGAGCTGGTCGCCCAGCTCGCCGAACAGCTCCAGCGCGCGCGACTGGTGGGCGTGGGCGGCCACGAACCGGCCGAGCCGGGTGGCGGCGCCGCCGAGAAAACGGTGCGCGTGTGCCTCGGCGGCCCGGTCGCCGAGCCGGCGGGCGGCGCCCAGCGCGATCTCCTGGGTGCCGGTCCAGTCGTGCCAGTGCCCGCGCAGGTCGAAGAAGCTGACGCAGGCGGCGGCGAGCTGCCAGGCGTGCCCGTCGTGGCCGGTGTCGGCCGCGTGCTCGACGGCGGCGACGAGCGCCCGGTGCTCCGCGGCGAACCAGACCAGCGCGGCGGCCCGGTCGTCGAGACGTTCCGGGGTCACCCCGGGCGCCGGCTCGGCGAGCGCGATCGGACCCCGGGGCGGCTGCAACGGCCGTTCGGCGCCGTGCGCGGCGTGCAGGTAGTGGTCGAGCACCCGGCGGGTCGCCGCCCGCCGGTCGGGCTCCGGGTCCGCGTCGGCCAGCTCCCGGGCGTACGCGCGCAGCAGGTCGTGACAGGTGAACCGGCCGGGCCGGTGCTCGGTGACCAGGTGCGCGTCGACCAACTCGGCGAGCGGCGGCCGGACCTCGGGCACCGACGCGCCGGCGAGGCTGGCCAGCGCGGCGACCCCGATGTCCGGCCCCGGGACCAGCCCGAACTGCCGGAACAGCCGGGCGGCCGGCGCGCCGACCTGGGCGTACGACCAGGAGAGGACGGCCCGGACGTCGATGCCGGGCTCGGTGCCGGCGAGCGGGTCGAGGCGCCGGGGGGCCTCGCGCAGCTCGGCGGCGATGGCCGCCAGCGGGAATCTCGGCCGGGTGGTGGCGCGGGCGGCGACGACCGCCAGGGCCAGTGGCAGCCCGGCGCAGTGCCGCACGATCTCGTCGACCGCCGCCGGTTCCGCCGCCACCCGGCCGGCGCCGAGCCGGCGGGCCAGCAGCGCGGTCGACTCCTCGGTGGCGAGCAGTTCCAGGGCGATCGGCCGGGCGCCCTGGACCGCGATCAGGCCGGGTAGCTGGCTGCGGCTGGTGATCAGCGCCATGCAGCCGGAGCAGCCCGGCAGCAGCGGGCGGACCTGGTCGGCGTCCCGGGCGTTGTCGAGGACCAGCAGCATCCGCCGGCCGGTCAGCAGGCTGCGGAACAGGTTGATCTGCGCGTCGATGCCGGTCGGGACCCGGTGCCGGGGGACGTCGAAGGCGTCCAGGAAGCCGCGTACCGCCTCGGCGGGCGGGACCGGATCCCGCGCCGGATCGAAACCCCGCAGGTTGACGTGGAGCTGACCGTCCGGAAAACGGTCGCGGACCCGCTGTGCCCAGTGGGTCACCAGGGTGGTCTTGCCCACCCCGGCGGTCCCGGTGACGACCGCGATCACCGGGGTGCCCGGCTTCCCGTCGACCTCGGCGAGCAGCTCGTCGAGGCCCGCCAGGGCGTGCTGCCGACCGGTGAACGCGGTCGAGGCGGGTGGGAGCTGGGCGGGCACCGGCAGCGCCGGACCGGGCCGGTCCGGGGTTCCGGGGGCTGTCGGGTCCGGGCCGTGCGCCGGCTCGTCGTCCCGCTGGCCCTCGGTGGTCCCGGCGCGGCTCAGGCCGCTGTCGGCTGTCCGGTTGCCCAGCCGCTCCCCGGTGAGCCGTTCCCACCGCGTTGCCCAGGCCCCCGCGTCGACCGGATCCACCCCGAGGGCGAGCAGCAGCCGGTCGAGGACATCGAGGGGCATGGCGGTGCGCCCGGTCAGGTAGTTCGCCAGGCTGCTCTTGGGCACGCCGGTGGCCGCCGTCAGATCCTGGAGCGACAGCCTGGCCTTGCCGCGTCGGCGGGCCGCGCGGACCCGTAGCGAGTTCAGCTCCGCCAACAACTCCCGCTCCGTCCCACGGCTGTCCAATCTGGACCGGTCACGGGACTTGTCGCTCACCCGCGCATCCTGCCAGGCGCCGTCCACGGTCGTCCACGCACGTCCAACAATCGGGGCGCTGCCGCGCCCGGATGTCACCATCGACGGATCGCCGCACTCACCCGACAGGTTGGTCAAGCTCGGGGTCTGCGACAGTCCCGATTCGGATCGGCGGTGCTGGCCGTCGATCACCAGCACCCGGGCGTGATCGACGGCCCGCGTCCGCTGGTGGGTGAGCCCCTGCGGTGGTGGGTGAGTCGCTCCGGCTGCTCGCAGAGACGGGGGAGCAGCGGGAGCGCCGGCGGACGTGGGTCGTGCTCGGCGGCGGCCGGCGCGCGCCCGCGGGACCGGCCGGAGCCGGCCGGCACCGCCGTCGCGGCGTGGTCCGCGCCGACCGCCGGCCCGGGTCGGCTGCGCCGTCAGGTGCGTCGGCCCGCGCCGGCGTCGTATGTCGTCGGCGGCACCAGCAGCGGATGAAGGGCCGTCGGGTCGGTGACCTCGGACAGGTCCCGGGCGGCGAGCCAGGCCGCCCCCGCGGCCCCGTCGCCGGCCGCGCGCAGCGGCGCGCCCGGCCACCGCCGGGCCAACTCCCGCCGGACCGCGCCGGCCAGCGGGGTGTCCGCCGTGAGCAGGCCGCCCCCGAGGACCACCGGGTCCTGCGCGCCGGCCGGCCGGATCCGCGCGACGCTCTCCGCGAGGTGCGCGGCGGCCTCCGCGATCAGCTCCGCGGCGACCGGTTCGCCCTCGTCGGCGGAGGTCACCACCAGCGGCGCGAGCCGGGCCAGCTCCACCGGCGGACGGCGGGTGACGGCCTGGACCACCGCGTCCACCGTGTCCCGGGGGCGGTCGGCCACCTCGTCGCCGCCCAGCAGCTCGCCGAGCGCCCGCCGGCCCAGCGGGCCCGGCTCCCGGCCGGCGTCCAGGTCGGCCAGGAGCCGGCGGACCGCCTCGCGGCCCAGCCAGAAGCCCGAGCCGGCGTCGCCGAGCAGCCAGCCGTGGCCGTCCGCGATCCGGTCCAGGCGCAGGTCGCGGACCTGTGCCGCGATCGCCCCGGTGCCGGCGATCAGCACCGTCCCGGCGGTGCTGGCGGTGCCCGAGGCGTATGCGACGAGGGCGTCGCCGTGCACCGCGTACGGGCAGCGTAGCCCGGCGTCCCGCCAGGCCCGGTCGAACGCGGCCCGCCCGGCCGGGTCGGCGAGCAGCCGGCCCGCCCCGGCCAGCCCGATCGTGCCGGCCCGGACCCGGGCCGGGTCCACGCCGGCCAGCGCGCCGCGCAGGGCGGCCAGCAGTTCGCCGGCGGCCCGCTCGGCGCCGTGGCTGGTGGGGTTGCCCCCGCCGGCCCGGCCCGTGCCGAGGCGGTTCCCGGACAGGGTGACGGCGAGCGCCCGGGTGGACGTACCCCCGACGTCGAGACCGACCACGACGGTGTCGGACATCCGTTGGGCCTCCTGGGCGCTGCGGGGTGGAGCGGGCGGGTTCATGCTGGTCGGCCCGGCTGCGCGAGGCAAGATTCCCGGCCCGGGCGGCGCTGTGCGCCAGGTAACAGTTTGAAAACTTCGACCACGGTCTTGACAGGGAGGGCCCTTCAGTAAGAACTTTTACCACTAACAGTTAACACTCTTTCTCGAAAGGCGTCCCATGGTGGATCACGAGGTGGACACCCCCGCGGGGGCCGCCGTGGTCGACGCCGACACGGCCGACCGGCGGGGTGGGCTCCCCGCCGACGGTGTGCTGGTCCGGGTCCGGGCCGGCGTCGGGGAGCTGACGGGGGCGCTCCGCCGGGTCGCCGAGCACGTGCTCAGCGACCCGGAGGCCGCCGCCCGGGCGACCATCGTCGAGCTGGCCGAGCGCAGCGGCACCTCCCCGGCCACCATCACCCGGTTCTGCCGGGCGATGGGCTTCGAGGGGTACGCGGACCTGCGCCTCGGCATCGCCGCCGAGACCGGCCGGGCCCGCTCCGCCGGCTGGACCGTCGACATCGGCCGGGAGATCCAGCCCGGCGACCCCCTGGAGCGGGTGCTCGGCCAGATCATGGCGGCCGACACCCGGGCCATGCACGACACCGCGGCGCTGCTCGACCTGACCGAGGTCGAGCGGGCGGCGGTGGCCATCGCCGGCGCCAGCCGGGTCAACATCTTCGGCGCCTCCGGCAGCGCCCTCGTCGGCGCGGAGATGCAGTTCAGTCTGCACCGCATCGGGGTGGCCGCCTGGGCCTGGAGCGACGTGCACGAGGGGCTGGCCAGCGCCGCGCTGCTGGGCCCCGGTGACGTGGCGCTGGGCATCTCGCACACCGGGCAGACCCGGGAGACCATCGAGATGCTCGCCGAGGCGGGCAGCCGGGGCGCGAGCACCGTCGCCCTCACCGGCTTCCCCCGCTCGCCGCTGGCCGAACTGGCGGACATCGTGCTGCTCACCGCGAGCCAGGCCACCACCTTCCGGCCGGACGCGCTGTCCGCCCGGCACCCGCAACTCGTCGTGCTCGACCTGCTCTACATCGCGGTGGCGCAGCGCACCCACGCCCGCGCCCACGCGGCCTTCCGGCGCACCGCCCAGGCCGTCGACGGGCACAAGGCCGCGAAGGGGGCCACCGCATGATCAGCGCACAGGGGTACGCCGACGCCGTCCGTCCCGTCCTCGACCGGGTCGTCGACTCGCAGGCGGAGGCGGTCGGCCGGGCCGCCGACCTGATCGTCGCCAGCCTGCGCGCCGGCGGGGTGCTCCAGGCGTTCGGCGCCGGCCACTCCGAGGCGTTCGCCGCCGAACTGGTGGCCCGGGCCGGCGGGCTGGTCCCGACCAACCGGCTCACCCTGCACGACCTCGTGCTGCACGGCGACGCGCCCCGCGACGTGCTCGCCGATCCGAAGCTGGAACGCGACCCGGCCGTCGCCCACCAGCTCTACGCCCTGGCCGCCCCGCACCCGCGGGACGTCTTCCTGATCGCGTCCCAGTCCGGCATCAACGGCTCGGTGGTCGAGCTGGCGACGCTGGTCAGGGGCAACGGCCACCCGCTGATCGCGGTCACGTCCGTCGAGCACACCGCGCGGGTCGCCCCTCGGCACCCGTCGGGGCACCGGCTCGCCGACCTCGCCGACGTCGTGCTGGACAACGGCGCGCCGTACGGCGACGCACTGCTGCCGCTCGAGGGCGGCGGCGCGGTCTGTGCGGTCTCCTCGGTCACCGCCGCGCTGCTGGCGCAGCTACTGACCGCCGAGGTCGTACGACGGTTCCACCAGGCCGGAGAGGTACCCCCTATCTACCTCTCCGCCAACGTCCCCGGTGGGGACGAGCACAACCTCGCCCTCGAGTCGAGGTACGCCGGGCGTCTCCGGCGTACCGCCTGATTCGACACCACAAGGAGAGACAAAAGATGTCGGTTACCCCCGAGCACCCGGCCGACCTGAGCCGCCGGACCCTGCTGCGGCGCGCCGCCGCCGCGGGCCTGCTCGTCACTCCCGCCGCCGGTCTGCTCAGCGCCTGCGCCGGCAGCGAGCCGAGCAAGTCCGACGACTCCGGGGCCGCCAAGAGCAAGGACAACCCGTTCGGCCTGAAGGACGGCAGCGCCGTCAAGGTGGTCATCTTCAACGGCGGCCTCGGCGACCAGTGGGCCAAGGAGGACAAGACCGTCTTCAACGCCAAGCACGCGGGCGTGACGGTCAACATGAGCTCCACCCAGAAGATCAAGACCGAAGAACAGCCGAAGATGTCGACGCAGCCGAGCGACCTCGTGATGAACTCGGGCGCGGACATGATGGACATCAGCACCCTGGTCAACGAGGGCGCCATCGAGCCGCTGGACGACCTGCTCGCCGCCCCGGCCTGGGACGGCGAGGGCACCGTCGCCGACACGCTGCTGCCGGGCACCGTCGAGGACGGCACCTTCCAGGGCAAGTTCTTCGTGGTCAACGTGGCCTACACCGTCTGGGGCAACTGGTACAACGGCGCGCTGTTCACCAAGGAGGGCTGGGAGCCGCCGAAGACGTTCGACGAGTTCTTCGCCCTGGCGCCGAAGATCAAGGCCAAGGGCATCGCCCCGTACGTGCACGACGCGGTGCACGGCTACTACCCGCGCTGGGCGCTGATGGCGACGATCTGGAAGTCGGCCGGTCGGCAGGTCGTCATCGACATCGACAACCTGAAGGAGAACGCCTGGAAGGCGGACGGCGTCCTGCCCGCCCTGCAGGCGTGGGAGAAGCTGGTCAAGGACAAGCTGCTCCTGCCGGGCAACCTCAACCACACCCAGTCGCAGCAGGCGTGGCTCGACGGCAAGGCGGCGTTCATCCAGGTCGGCACCTGGCTGAAGAACGAGATGGCGGCGACGATCCCGCCGGGCTTCGAGATGAAGCTGTCGGACTACTGGGGCCTGGGCGCCACCGACAAGGCGCCCAAGGACGTCTTCGCCGGTGCCGGCGAGGGCCTGGTGGTGCCGAGCAAGGCCCCGAACAAGGCGGCGGCGAAGGAGTTCCTGCGGGCCGTGCTGTCCAAGTCCGGCTCCACCAAGTTCGCGGAGCTGACCAAGTCGCTCGCCTCCACCAAGGGCTCCGGCGACGGGGTGCAGGACTCGGCGCTGTCCACCGCCAACGAGCTGATGAAGAACGCGCCCAAGGACCTGATCAAGGCCAAGTTCTTCGACTTCTACGCCGACCTGGACAAGGAGAGCCAGAACCTCTCCGAGGAGCTGATGGCCGGCCGGCTCAACGCGCAGCAGTTCGTCGACAAGATGCAGGCGGCCGCCGACAAGGTCGCCAAGGACTCGTCGATCAAGAAGCAGACCCGCGCCTGATGGCGGCGACGGACCACTGATCCGAACGAGAGAGTGAGTGGAATGCGGCACGGTGTCGCGCGCTTCGTCACGGGCTTCCTGGCCCTCCCCGTCGCGCTGTACCTCTTCTACGTGGTGTGGCCCTTCGCCCAGGCAGCCGGATACTCGCTGACCAGTTGGGGAGGCTACTCCGACAAGCAGGAGTTCGTCGGGTTGGACAACTACGTCCGGCTGTTCTCCGACGAACTGATCAGGAAGGCGTTCTGGCACAACGTGTTCTTCCTGGTGACCGTGCCGCTGTTCACGATCGCGCTGGCCCTGTTCCTCGCGTTCCTGCTCAACGTGGGCGGACGCGAGGACAGGGCCGGCATCCGGGGCATCTTCGGCTCCGGGATCTACAAGGTCATCTTCTTCTTCCCGCAGGTCCTGTCACTCGTGGTCATCGCCGTGATGTGGCAGCAGATCTACCGGTCCGACGGGCAGGGCCTGATCAACGGCCTGCTGATAAAGGTCGGGCTGGTCGACGCGGACAACCCGATCGCCTTCACCGCCGACCCCGAGCCCTTCCTCGGCGTGCCCGCGGTGCTCTGGTGGCTGCTGTTGATCGCGGTGTGGAGCGGCGCCGGCTTCTACATGGTGCTCTTCTCCGCCGCGATGCAGTCGATCCCGAAGGACATCTACGAGGCGGCCATCCTCGACGGCGCGGGCCGGTTCCACACCTTCTTCCGGATCACCCTGCCGCTGCTGCGGGACACCATCTCCGTGGCCTGGGTCTACCTGGGCTTCATCGCGCTGGACATGTATGCCCTGGTCTTCGTCATGACGCCCAGCCAGGGCGGGCCCAACCACGCCAGTGAGATCTTCGCGTCGGTGCTCAACTTCACCGCGTTCCAGAAGGGCCAGTTCGGTTACGCCTGCGCGATGGGTGTCTCGCTGGCCATCTTCACGATCCTGCTGGCCGCGCTCCAGCTCCGGATCACCCGCCGTGAGCGGATCGAGTACTGAGGAGGCTGGACGATGAGCACGGTGACCCACCCGTCCGGTGACCGGACCAGCCCGAAGCGGCACACCCCGCCGCCCGCCACGCCCGACGGCGTCCTGAGCCGTGGCCGCGAGCTGGGCGGACGCATCTTCAACGGTTTCTCGCACGTGTTCCTGGCGGTCTGGGCCGTCATGGTGATCTACCCGCTGCTGTGGGTGGTGATGTCGGCGCTCAAGGACGACTCGCAGGTCATCCGCGAGCCGCTGTCGCTGATCCCGGACGAGCTGCACTGGGACAACTTCAGCCGGGCCTGGGGCGAGGGCCACCTCGGGGCGTTCTTCCTGAACACCCTGCTGGTCCTGGTCGGCAGCGTCTTCCTGACCATGCTGCTCGGCTCGATGGCCGCGTACGTGCTGGCCCGCTACGAGTTCCCCGGCAACCGGCTGATCTACTACATGTTCCTGTCGGGCCTGACGCTGCCCATCTACCTCGCCGCGGTGCCGCTGTTCAAGGGCGTCTACAACCTGGGGATCGCGTTCCCGCTGCTGGGCCCGAACAAGCACCTCATGCTGATCTTCGTGTACGTGGCCTGGTCGCTGTCGTTCACGATCTTCTTCATGCACTCGTTCTTCCGGACGCTGCCGAACTCGATCGCCGAGGCGGCGATGGTCGACGGGGCCTCGCACAGCCGGCTGTTCTTCAGCGTCATGCTGCCGATGTCCAAGCCCGGTTTGATCAGCATCGGCATCTTCAACGTGCTGGGCCAGTGGAACCAGTGGTACCTGCCGACGCTGCTGATGCAGTCGGTGGCGGGCGAGCCCAAGAACCAGGTGATCTCCCAGGGGCTGATCGAGCTGTCGGTCAACCAGGGCTACAAGTCCGACTGGTCCGGCCTGTTCGCCGGGGTGACCATGGCGATGCTGCCGGTGCTCATCGTCTACATCGTCTTCCAACGCCAGGTCCAGTCCGGCCTAACCGCCGGCGTAGGCAAGTAACCCACCCCCACTGCGGGCGCAAATTCACGGAAAGAGTGGCCATTCGACGCGGAATGGCCACTCTTTCCGGGAAAGAGCGCGGCCAGCCCGACGGCGTCCGGAGCGCGGGTGGTGGGGCGCGGACTGTCACAGGGGCGAGGCAGAATCACGTTCGTGCTGGTGGCGGTGGTGTCGGATGACCGGGGCGGGGGAGTCCTGCAACCCCTCGACCCCGCCGGCCGGCCCACCGCCCCCGCCGAGCCGGTGGCCGACCTCGCCGCCGCGGTGGCCGCCCGGGAGGCCGCCGAGCACCCGCGCTGGGTCTGGGCCTGCGGCGCCGCCGGTTACCCGGCGCTGCTGCGCGCCGGGGTCCGGCTCGACCGCTGCCACGACGTGGAGCTGACCGAGTCGCTGCTGCTCGGGCACGCCGGCCGCTGGGGCGAGCCCCGCTCGTTCGCCGCAGCCTGGGCCCGGTTCAGCGGGGCACCGGTGCCGCCCGACCCGCCGCCCCGCCCGGCCGAGCCGCCGGGCCACGGCCAGGGCGCGCTCTTCGACGCGCTGCCAGGGCCGCCGGGCCCCGGCGTCGAGGCCCTGACCCGGGTGTACGCCGACCAGCTCGCCCGGATCGCCGCCACCGAGCACCCCGGCCGGTTCCGCCTACTGGTGGCCGCCGAGTCGGCCGGCGCGCTGATCGCGGCCGAGATGGGTGCGACCGGCCTGCCCTGGCGGGCCGAGGTGCACGACGAGATCCTCACCGAGCTGCTCGGCGAGCCGTCCCCGGTCGGCGGCCCGCCCCGCCGGCTGGCCGAGCTGGCCGCCCGGATCGCCGAGGCGTTCGGGCTGCGCCGGCTGCACGCCGACTCCCCGGCCGAGCTGCTCAAGGCGTTCGCCCGGGCCGGGGTGGAGCTGCCCAACACCCGGGCCTGGGTGCTGCGCGGGGTCGACCACCCCGCGGTGCCGCTGGTGCTGGAGCACAAGGAGCTCTACCGGATCTGGACGGCGCACGGCTGGGCCTGGCGGGACGCCTGGGTGCGCGGCGGCCGGTTCCACCCGGAGTACGTCCCCGGCGGGGTGGTCTCCGGCCGGTGGGCCACCAGGGGCGGTGGAGCGTTGCAGATCCCGAAGGTGATCCGGCGGGCGGTGCTGGCCGACCCGGGCTGGCGGCTCGTCGTCGCCGACGCCGGACAGCTCGAACCGAGGGTGCTCGCCGCGGTCTCCGGCGACGCCCGGCTCGCCGCCGCCGGCGGGGCCGGCGACCTCTACGCCGCCCTCGCCCGGGACTCCTTCGGTGGCGACCGTGCCCGGGCCAAGCTGGCCCTGCTCGGCGCGATGTACGGGCAGACCGGCGGGATGGCCGTCCCCGCCCTCGCGGTGCTGCGGCGCAACTACCCGACCGCCTTCGCGTACGTCGAGGCGGCGGCCCGTACCGGCGAGGCTGGCGGGCTGGTCCGGTCCTGGCTGGGCCGGACGTGCCCGCCCGGCACGGCCGGGTTCGCCGACGGCGACGACGGCGGGGGCGACCCGGACGCGGCGGCCGACCCGCAGGGGCCGAGGGCCCGGGCGGCCCGCTCCCGGGGCCGGTTCACCCGCAACTTCGTCATCCAGGCGACGGCCGCCGAGTGGGCCTCGACCCTGCTGGCCACCCTGCGGACGGCGCTCGCCGGCACCGACGCCGAGCTGGTCTTCTTCCAGCACGACGAGGTGATCGTGCACTGCCCGGCGGCGCAGGCCGACGCGGTGGCCGCGGCGGTCCGGGCCAGCGGCGAGCGGGCCGCCGCGCTGCTGTTCGGCGACACCCCGGTCCGGTTCCCGCTGGACCTGTCCGTCGTCGATTGTTACGCCGACGCCTGACCGCCGCCCTGCGGCCAGCCCCGCCCCGCCGCCGGTCCGCCGCACCGCCCCGTCCGCAGCGGCGACCGGCTCCGGCGGGCGCGGTGGGGCTGTGCCGGTCAGGCGGGTTCCCGGGTGGACGCGCCCGCGCAGCAGCGCGAGGGCCACCGTGGCCACCCGGGGGTGTCGGGCCTCGGGCGGCGCCTGCCCCCGGGCGACGGCGCGGTCGGGGACCGCCAGCCAGCCGGCCGTCCCGGCGGCACCGGCCTGCTCCTGCGACTGGGCCAGCAGCTCCGGCTCCTCGCCGACACCCGGTCCTCGAACCGCCGCTGGCCGACGAGTACGGTCGCTGATACCGTCGCTGAGCCGACCCCCGGGGCGAATGTGGGCAAATATCCGTTTCGCCCCGACACTGATCTGTCGGGCGCTCGTTGCTTTCGGTGTGCGAATCGCAGGAATGATCATCGCAGCGGGCGGGGGACGCCGTCTCGGCGGCCCCGAGGCATTGCTCCACAAGGGCGAGCAATCCCTGGTGGACCGGATGATCGACACGATGACCGAGGCGGGCTGTGAACAGCTCGTGGTGGTGCTGGGCGCGGCGGCCGACCAGGTCCGGCAGACCGCCGACCTGAGCCGGGCCACCGTGGTGGTCAACCGCGCGTGGGGGACCGGGGTCGGCTCGTCGATCCGGGCGGGCCTGGCCGCGCTGACCGACGAGGCGGTCGAGGCGGTGGTGGTGGTGCCGGTGGACATGCCGGGGCTCACGCCGGCAGCGGTCCGGCGGGTGGCCGCGCTGCCGTACCCCGACGTGCTGGCCTGCGCCACCTACAGCGGGCTGCGCGGGTACCCGATGATCTTCGGCCGCCGGCACTGGGCCGGTATCGCCACCCTGGCCAGCGCGGACGTCGGCGCCCGGCCCTACCTGCTGGCGCACAAGGACCAGATCGTGGACATCTCCTGCGACTCGGTGGCCGACGGCAGCCGGGTCGACACCCCCGAACTGATGGCCCTGTACGGCCTGACCGTCCCACCCCAACGCATCGGCGCCTGACCCCCACCCCGCCCCACCCCACCCCACCACCCCGGCCGGGTGATCAAGGCGACGGGTGCCGTGCCACGGGCGGGTCGGCAGGACGTAGGGTCGAACGGGTGCCCCGTCCCCCCGTCGACCTGGTGCCCGCCGACGAGCCGGCCGAGGAACTGACCCACAACCCGTTCAACGCGGTGACCGGTGGCATCTGGCGGACCCGCCGGCACGGCCGCCCGGCCGTACTGAAGCTGATCACCCCGCCCGGCCGCGAGGGGCCGGCGCACTGGGCCGGCAGCACCGACCCCGGGCACTGGAACTACTGGCGGCGCGAGGTCGAGGCGTACCGCAGCGGCCTGGCCGGCCGGGCCTTCGCCGACGCCGGGTTGGCCGCGCCCGAGACGCTGGCGGTCGACGAGCGTCCGGACGGCACCGTGGCGCTCTGGCTGGCCGACGTCGGCGGGCGGCCCGGCACCGCCGGCACGGTCGCCGACCTCGGTGACGCCGCGCGCCGCCTCGGCGCCGGGCACGCCGCCTGGCTCGGCCGGTCGCCCGGTTACGACTGGCTGGCCCGGGACTGGCTGCGCGACTACACCCTGACCCGGCCGGTCGTCGAGCCGGTGCCGTGGGACCACCCGGTCGCCGTGGCCGCGTGGCCCGCGCCGCTGCGCGCCGCCCTGCGCGGGCTCTGGGACCACCGGCACGCGCTGCTGGCCGCCGTCGACGGGCTGCCGGGCACCCTGTGCCACCACGACTGCTGGCCGATGAACCTGGTGTTCGGCGACGCCGGCCCGGTGCTGCTGGACTGGTCGTTCGTCGGCCCCGGGCCGGTCGGGGAGGACGCCGCGAACCTGGTGCTGGACACCTTCCTCGACGGGCTGGTCGACGTCGCCCTGCTCGACGAGGTGGCGGCGACGGTCGTCGACCGGTACGCCGCCGGCCTGGCCGGGGCCGTCAGCCCGGACGTGGTCGTCCGCGCGGTCCGGCTCACCGGGGCGGCGAAGTACCTCTGGCTGGCCCCGCTGATGCTCTGCCGGGCCGGGGGCGGCACGGTGCAGAGCTACGACCGGCGCGGCGAGATCGAGATGTTCGCCGGCCGCCGGCCGGTGCTGGAGCTGCTCGCCCGCTGGGCGGACGAGCAGCTCCGCTGAGCGCGCCGGCCGCCGCCCCGGAGGGGCGGCTGTGGAGCGCGCGGACGGCTGCGCAGCGTGGGGACGGTCAGGAGCGCCGCGCTCGTGCAGTCGGCGCAGCATGACACCGTGCTGACGGAGACCCGCGCGAGGCGGGCGACGTCGTGCATGGTGGCCATCGCGCACCTCCTCCAGCGGTGGGCCGGCGAGCCTCGCGGGCTGTGTCGAAACGCTTCGACGAAGCGTTTCGGCAGACCGGCCGCCCCCTCGATCACCGGTGGTGCGGCACGCTCGGTGAGCGGCGCTGCGGCGACCCGCCGCCCGGCCCGACCCGCGTGATCGGGCCGCCCCGCGTGCTCGGGCCGCCCCGCGCGGATCACGCCCGACGATGCGTGATCGCCCGCTCGGCGGGAGTCGGTCGGGACGGATCGCGGGGGAGGAATACGAATGACCCTCATGGATGATGGTCCCCGGCATTCGGCGACAGCTACGTTGTTACGCCCCGACCACACGGAGTCGCCACAATGTCCTCTGGCGCCGCAACGCCGATGATCTCCGTCATTATTCCCACCTACAACCGCTCCCGTCTGTTGCGCAGCACGCTGACGGCACTGGCCGACCAGCATGCATCGACGGACGTCTTCGAGGTCGTCGTCGCCGACGACGGGTCGACCGACGACACCCGCCAGACGGTGGAGGACTTCACCGACCGGCTCCGCCTGCGGTACCACTTCCAGGAGGACCTGGGCTTCCGCGCCGGCGCCGCCCGCAACGCCGGTGCCCGGCTCGCCCGTGGCGCGATCCTGGCCTTCGTGGACAGCGGCATCCTCCCCGGCCCCGACTTCGTCACCGGGCACCTGGCCGCGCACCGCGAGCCCGGCCCGGCCCGGGCGGTGGTCGGCTACACCTACGGGTTCCGTCCCGAGCACCCGACACCAGGACTGGAGGAGATCCTCCGGACGCACACCCCCGAGGAGGTCGTGCGCGACTACGGCGCCGTCCCGGCATTCCAGGACTCCCGGCACTCCCTCTTCGCGACCGCCCGCTTCTACCTCGCCCGTACGGCGCTGCCGTGGCAGCTGTTCTGGACGTGCAACTGTTCCGTCCCGGCGGCGGAGTTCTGGGCCGTCGGCGGCTTCGACGAGGACTTCCGCTCCTGGGGCGCCGAGGACACGGAGTTGGGCTTCCGCCTGTACCGGCACGGCCTGTCGTTCGAGGTCAGCCGCGAGGGCTGGGCGGTGGACTCGCCGCATCCGCGTCGGTCGGACCCGGACCTCAGCGACAACCGCAGCAACATGCTCACGTTCCTGCACAAGCATCCCGAGCCGGTGCTGGAACTGCTCTGGGCCTGGTACTCCAAGCACCTGCCCCAGCTTGAGGACACCCGCGACTGGCACGTCAGGCTGGAACTGCCCGCCGTCCGCCGGGCGGTCAACCGGGCCCGCAGCCTGGACGTGACGGCGGAGCTGGCCCACCTGCGCGACACCCTGCCGCCGGGCACCCGGGTCGCCGTGTTCGGCTGCGGCGGCGAACTGCCGGCCGGGTTCCCGCCCGCCGACCTGTTCGACTACGACGAGACGCTGCGCCAACGGCTGCCCACCGACCCGGCACACCCCACCCACCACGCCATCGGCATCCGCACCGTCCTGCCCGACGCCGCCGTCGACGTCGTCCTGATCACCTCCCGGCTCACCCCACTGTGGCGACGCTGGCGCACCCACATCCTGGCCGAGGCCCACCGCATCGGCCGATCCGTACGCGGGCCGCTGTTGGAGGCCGCCGAGCCCGCGTCCGACACGGCCGGCTGATCCGCCGGGGCCGAGGTCGGTGCCGCCGGGAACCGGCGGGCGGCACCGACCTCGGCGGGCGGGTCGTCGACGCGAGCCCGGGCGCGGTCAGATCTCGATGTTGAACTTCCGCAGCACCGAGGGGGCGACCAGGCCTACGGCGGCCAGCACGGCGACGGCGGTCATCGCGGCGCGCAGCACGATCACCTCGGCCTTGCTGCCGGTGCGCAGGGCGATGCTGTTCGGCAGGCCGACCATCGTCCACATCCGGCGCTTGATCGGGATCGGCCAGAGGATCGGCACCCCGGCCCGGGTGATCATGTCGCCGAGGATGTGCACGAAGCAGCCCACCCCGACGGCCAGCCCGATCAGCGGGTATCCCCGGTCGCCGGGCAGGTTGGCGAAGGTGTACCAGGCGGCGGCGGCCGAGGTCAGCGTCACGATCACCCAGCCGGCACGCTCGGCCCACCGGTCGAACAGCCCGCGCAGGGCCAGCCCGAACATGAAGAACAGGATGCCGACCACGGCCCACTTGCCGTACGCCGCGCACAACGTGGTGGTGCCCCAGCCGACCAGCACGGTGAACGGGATGGTGTGGGTCAGGGTGCGGTGGCCGTTGTTGCGCCGCGGGTCCTTGCTCAGCTTCGTGGCGTAGTAGACGCCGAGCGAGATCTTCTCCATCACCTCGGCGACGAAGAGGCTGAACACCCCGAACGTGCGGGCCACCGTGGCGCCGCCCTGGTTGCGGGTCACCTTGCCGGACAGGTCGAGGTCGGGGAAGAGCGCCCCGCCCGCGCAGACCGCGGTGCCGACCGCCAGTGCCAGCGGCGACTGGTGGTAGTCGGCGAACTGGTCGAGCGCCCAGGACCCGGTCAGCCACACCGCCGCGCCGGACAGTGCGTGGGACGGTCCCATCATGACGCCTCGCCCTCCCCAGGGATCTTGATCGACAAACTACGCCACTCTGGCAGAGCCGCCGCCCGAGGGCAATCACCCGGACGGTCCACAGGGGACGGTGTCGGGCTGCGGCGGGTGCGCGTCGCCTCCCTGGGCACCGTACCGGGGGGATCCGACACTTCCCCGTCCGGCGCGCCCCACCCGAACCGGGGGCGGATCTCGGCAGGGGACCGGCGCTCAGCCCGGGTCGCCGGGCCGGAAGCTGACCCGCACCCTGTTCCGCTCGGTCGCGCCGGCCGACCAGTCCGCGTCGGGGCCGCTCCAGGCCAGCGACCACGCCCGGGCCTCGCGTGGGATCAGTTGCACCGCGCGCAGCCGGGCCCCGTACGGGGCGTCCCAGGTGGCCTCCCACTCCGCTCCCCGGCCGGCGACCGTCTCCAGCCGGATCCTGGCGTACCCGGGCAGGGCGCCCGCGTCCAGCGCGCGCCACTCGTTCGACCGTAGTCGGGTCAGTGCGGCGGCGGCGGGATCGCCCGCCGGGGCGACGGTCAGCACCCGGCGGGCCGTCGGGTCCTGGAAGCACACCGCGACCCCCTGCCGGTAGTGCCGCCAGCCGGGCGGCACGGCGAGCCGGAACCCGGCCGGGTCGGCGTACCAGCGCCAACCGACCGGCAGCCGGAGCCGCTCGCCCCGGGCGGGGGAGACGGTGGGGGCGGGTTTGCCGGCGGGGTAGGGCCGCAGGCAGGGGAAGGGCGGGGGCGGTACGCCTCCGTCGGGCGGCGGCGCGCCCGGCGGCCCCGCCCAGGGCTCGGCTCCCGGTCGCCCGGCCCCGGTCCCCGGCGGCGCCCCCCGCTCGTGCTCGCGTTGCCCGAGCGCGATCGCGGTGGAGACCGCGGCGAGCGCGGCGAACGCCCCGGCCGCCACGGCCAACGGCCAGCGCCGGCCACCCGATCCGGCCGCATCGCCACCTGGGCCGGCGGTGCCCCGGCCAGCGGCGCCGGGGGTGCCGCTGGCCCAGGTGGCGAAGGTGTCGGGGCCCCCGCCGGCGGACGCCGGGCCGGCGGGGCCGGACGGTCCGGGGACGCTGTCCGGGTCGAGGAGGTCCGGTGGCAGCACCGCGGCCGGCGCGGCGAGGGCCAGGGGGCACGGCTGCCCGATCCCGGTGGCGGCCGAGGCCAGCCGCCGCGTCTCGTCGTGGCCGGTGCGGTCGCGCGGCTCGCGGCGCAGCAGGCCGGCCAGGACCGGGCGCAGCGGGCCGGCGTGCGGCGCCGCGTCGGGCGGCCGGGTGGCCAGGGCACTCAGCGTCGCCATCGCGGTGCTGCGGGCGTACGGGGACCGGCCCTCGACGGCCGAGTGCAGGGTCGCCCCGAGCGACCACAGATCCGCCTCCACGCTGGAGCGCCCCCTCGGCGGCCCGCTCCGGGGCGACGAACTGCGGCGAGCCGAGCACCAGGCCCGGCCGGGTCATCGCCCCGTCCCCGCCGTCGAACACGGCCAGCCCGAAGTCGGTGAGCATGACCCGCCCGTCGTGGGCGATCAGCACGTTGGCCGGCTTCACGTCGCGGTGCAGCACCCCGGCGTGGTGCGCGGCGCGCAGCGCGGCCAGCAGCGCCAGCCCGATCACCGCGGCCTGCCGGGGCGACACCGGCCCGGACGCGTCCAGCACGTTCTGCAACGACCGGGACGGGACGTACTCCATGATCAACCACGGGTCGTCGCCCACCGACACCACGTCGTAGACCCGGACCACGTTGGGGTGGTTCAGCCGGGCCGCCGTCCGGCCCTCCCGCAGGGTGCGCAGGCGCAGCTCGTCGCGCTCGTCGTCGGACAACCAGGCCGGCGGGACGACCTGCTTGACCGCGACGTCGCGGTGCAGCACGTCGTCTCTCGCCGCCACACCCGGCCCATCCCGCCGCGACCCACGAGGTCGAGCAGGAGGTACCGGCCGGCGATCACTACCTGCTGCACCGTTCTCCTCCGCTGGCCGCGACGTACACCATAGCCAGCGGATCGGCGTCGACCTATCGGACGACAGGCCGGGAAACGGTCAGCAGGCCGCGGGCCCGGCCGTCAGCAGGTTCCCCTCCGGGATGACGATCCGGGCCCGCCCGGCGGCCAGCCGGCTCGCCGCCCGCCGGGCCTGGAACGTGTCGTGCTCGCGGCGGGCCGCGGCGTAGCTGCTCGCGGTGTGGGCGGCGATGGTCGCCCAGCCGTACCGCTCGCTGACCATGGTGCGGGCCCGGCGGGCCACCCGGCGGGCGAAGACCTCGTCGCCGGAGGAGCCGGTCGACCGCGCCGGCGGGCGCGTCCGGGTCGCTGTGCGGGCAGGGCCGTCGCCGGCGATCACCACCCGCAGCCCGGATGCCGACGACGCGCCCTGGATCGGGGACCTATCCGGCCCCCGGCCGGATAACCAGCGGAGACGTCACCGTTGCCGGGATGCAGAGCGCTACCGGCGGACCCGCCGGGCGCGCAGCACCTCGGCCACCGACCACGCCTGGAACGGGCAGCCGGTTGCGCCGTGCGGCGCCGCCCCGTCGGCGGTCTCGCTGACCGAACCCAGCCCGTACTCGGTCAGGTGCGCGTCGACGCCCACGAACAACCCGTCGACGTCGAGCTTCGCCCGCCGGGCGGCGTCCACGTACGGCCCGAGCAGCCACGGCCACACCGTGCCCTGGTGGTAGCCGCCGTCCCGCTCGGCCGGGCCGCCCCGGTGCCGGCCGACGTAGCCGGGGCAGTCGGGGGAGAGGCTGCGCGGCCCGAGCGGGGTGAGCAGCCCGGCGGCCACCCGGCGCAGGGTCGACTCGTCCGGCTCCAGCGGCGCGTACGGCAGCGACCAGGCCAGCAACTGGTTCGGCCGCAGCAGGTCGTCGTCGTGCAGCGGCGCCCCACCCAGCGGGTACGCGGGCGCGGGCGCGTCCACCACGTCGTGCAGCCAGCCGGCCGGCGAGGGGAAGCGGCCGGCGAACGAGGCGGTGGCCCGGGCGTGCAGCCGCCACAGCCCGTCGGCATCGGCGCCGGCCAGCTCGGTCAGCTCGGCCAGCCCCGCGAGGCCGTTGACCCACAGCGCGTTGACCTCCACCGGCTTGCCGGTGCGCGGGGTGACCGGCACCCCGTACACCCGGGCGTCCATCCAGGTCAGCGCCGTGTCCGGGGTGCCGCCCTGGGTGATCAGCCCGTCGGCCGGGTCGACGGCGATGCCGTACCGGGTGCCGGCCAGGTGCGCGTCGACCACCCCGCGCAGCGCGGGCAGCAGCTCGTCGCCGAGGTCGGTGTCGCCGGTGATGGTGACGTGCCGGCTCACCGCGTGCAGGAACCACAGCGTCGCGTCGACGGTGTTGTACTCCACCCGCCCGGTGTCGGCGGTGTTGGCGAGCATCCCCTCCGACAGGGTCGCCGCGTACGCCCGCAGCAGCTCCCGCCCCTCGTCGGCCCGGTCGGTGCTCAGGAAGAGCCCCTCGTAGGAGGTCATCGTGTCCCGCGACCAGGCGCCGAACCAGGGGTAGCCGGCGACCACGTCGGGGCCGGCGGCGGTGCGCACCACGAACGCGTCGGCGGCCAGCGCGAGGGTGGCCTCGACCGCGTCGGCGGGCGCGGCCCGCGCCACCACCCGCCGGTTGCGCCGCCGGGCCGCCGCGACGATCTCCTCCGCCGGGGGCGGTTCGGCGGCCAGGTCGCCGGCCCAGGCCAGTACCGACACCGTGTCGCCGGGGCGCTCCAGGGCACCGGAGAACCGGCCGGCGTGCCACACGTCCTCGTCCGGGTGCAGGCCCCGGGTCTCCTCCTCGCGGTGGTGCACCCCGACCCACCACTGGCCCTCCGGGGCCCAGCCCGGCCCGGCGAGCCGGAACGCGTCCTCCACCACGGCGCCGCCGTCCACCGGCTCGACCCGGGGCGCCGGGCCGTCCGCGCGCCGCTCGCCGTGCGCGTCCCGCCAGGTGCAGGCCGCCGACAGGTCCAGCCGGACCGGACCGCCGGCGACCAGCCGGTGCACCACGGCCACGCACGAGCGCCCGTACGCCATGGCCAGCTCGCGCTCGATCACCACATCGCCGACGCGCCACCGCCAGCGAGGCAGGCCGTCGGTCAGGTCGAAGCGTTCCAGCAGCTCGAAGCCGCGCGGGTCGACGTCGCCGGAGGACCACTCGTGCGCGCCGAGGCGCAGCCGCGCCCCGGAGGGGAGGGTGACCGTCGGGTCCAGGCTGACCAGTCCCATCCGTCGGGACGCCGGTGTCTGGCCGGGGATCACCAGCAGCCCGTGGTAGCGCCGGGTGCGCAGCCCGCACACGGTGCCCATCGCGTACCCGCCCAGGCCGTCCGGGACCAGCCACTCCCTGGTGGCCCCGCCGGTCAGCTCCCCGCACACCTGGGGGCCGAAACGAATGTCGATCAACTTTCCTCCACCAGCCGCGAGGTGTAACACGCCACGACGAGAATGGCCGCTGTGGTGAAGTACCCCGGCGGCGTCGAAGATAGGCACGTGATCACCGACGTGCCCCCCGCAACCGCGTCCGCAGCCGACGCTGAACGGCTCCGGCTGGCCCAGGCCGACTCGGGGGAGCAGGACTGGCGCGCATGGGGTCCCTATCTGTCCGAGCGGGCGTGGGGGACGGTACGGGAGGACTACAGCGAGCACGGTACGGCGTGGGACTACTTCCCCCACGACCACGCGCGGTCCAGAGCCTACCGGTGGAACGAGGACGGCATGGCGGGCGTCTGCGACGACCGGCAGACGTTCTGCTTCGCGCTCGCCCTGTGGAACGGCCGGGACCCGATCCTCAAGGAGCGGATGTTCGGCCTCGGCGGGGACGGCGGCAACCACGGCGAGGACGTCAAGGACTACTGGTGGTATCTGGACTCCACGCCCACCCACTCCTGGATGCGCTGGCGCTACCACTACCCCCAGGCCGCCTTCCCGTACGACGAGCTGGTCGCCGTCAACGCCCTGCGCGGTCGTGACGACACGGAGTACGAGCTGGTCGACACCGGCGTCTTCGACGACGACCGGTACTGGGCGGTGAGCGTCGACTACGCCAAGGCGTCCCCGACCGACATGTGCGTCGTGGTGACCGTCGCCAACCGGGGGGACACCGACGAGCGGCTGCACGTGCTGCCGTCGCTGTGGTTCCGCAACACCTGGGCGTGGGGACTGCCCGGCGGGGACCGGGTGCCCCGGATCGTCGGCTCCGCCGCCGGCTCCGGCTCCGCCGCCCGGCTGGTGGGCGAGCACTGGGTGCTCGGCCAGATCCTCCTGGAGGGCGACGGCGACCCGGTCCCGCTGCTGTGTGACAACGACACCAACGCCGAGCGGCTGTGGGGGTTGCCCGGCCGCTCGGCGTACCCGAAGGACGGGATCAACGACCACGTGGTCGACGGCGCGCCGACGGTCAACCCGGACCGGGTCGGCACCAAGGGCGCGCTGCACTACGTGTTCGACGTGCCGGCCGGCGGGCAGCGTCAGATCCGGCTGCGGCTGACCCGCACCGCCCCGCCGCCCGGCGACACGACGCCGCCCCGGGCCGACCTCGGGGACGGCTTCGACGCGGTGGTGTGGGCCCGGCGGGCCGAGGCGAACCGGTTCTTCGACAGTGTCGTCCCGGCCGCCGCCACCGCCGACGAGGCCCTCGTGGCCCGGCAGGCCATCGCCGGGCTGATGTGGGGCAAGCAGTTCTACCACTTCGACGTCAAGCGGTGGCTGGAGGGCGACCCCGGCTCGTCGCCCCCGCCGGCCGGCCGCCGGCACGGGCGCAACAGCCACTGGTGGCACATGACCAGCTTCGACGTGATCTCCATGCCGGATCCGTGGGAGTACCCCTGGTACGCGGCCTGGGACCTGGCCTTCCACTGCGTCAGCATCGCCCGGGTCGACCCGGGCTTCGCCAAGTCGCAGGTCCTGCTCCTGCTCCGCGAGTGGTACCTGCACCCCAACGGGCAGATCCCCGCGTACGAGTGGGCGTTCGGCGACGTGAACCCGCCGGTGCACGCCTGGGCCGCGCTGAAGGTCTTCGAGATCGACGGCTCCCGCGACCACGAGTTCCTGACCCGGGTGATGCACAAGCTGCTGCTCAACTTCACCTGGTGGGTCAACCGCAAGGACACCGGCGGCAACAACGTCTTCGAGGGCGGCTTCCTCGGGCTCGACAACGTCGGCCCGTTCGACCGCTCGGCGGCGTTGCCGGTGGCCGGGGTGCTGGAGCAGTCCGACGGCACCGGCTGGATGGGCATGTACGCGCTCAACCTGCTCGACATCGCCGTCGTCCTGGCCGAGCACGACCGCACCTGGGCCGACACCGCCACCAAGTTCTTCGAACACTTCGCCTACATCGCCGCCGCCGCGTACGAGCAGGGGCTGTGGGACGACGAGGACGCGTTCTTCTACGACGTGCTGCGGCTGGCCGACGGCAGCCAGGTGCCGCTGAAGGTGCGCTCGGTGGTCGGGCTGCTGCCGCTGGCCGCCACCACCCGGCTCACCGCGCGGACCCTGCGCCGGCTGCCCGAGCTGGGGGCCCGGCTGCGCTGGTTCCTCACCAACCGCCCCGAGTACGCCGACGTGATCGGCACCCGCCGGATCGGCCCGGACGGCAGCCAGCAGCGGCTGCTGTCCATGGTCGGCCCCGAGCAGGTGGTCCGGCTGTTGGCCCGGATGCTGGACCCCGACGAGTTCCTCTCCGAGTACGGCCTGCGCACGCTCAGCCGCGCCCACCTGGACAAGCCGTTCACCGTCACCCTCGGCGGGCAGGAGTTCAGCGTCGGCTACGAGCCGGCCGAGTCGACCAGCGGCCTGTTCGGCGGCAACTCCAACTGGCGCGGCCCGATCTGGATGCCGACCAACTTCCTGCTGATCAGCGCGCTGCGCGACTACGCCGCGTTCTTCGGCGACGACCTCCAGGTGGAGTACCCGACCAGGTCGGGGGTGAAGCGCACCCTCGACGAGATCGCCGACGACCTCTCCGCCCGGCTGATCGCGCTGTTCACCCGGGACGGCTGGGGCCGGCGGCCGATCTACGGGGCCGCCCAGCTCTTCCAGACCCACCCGGACTGGCGGGACCTGATCTGCTTCCCCGAGTACTTCCACGGCGACAACGGCGCGGGCCTGGGCGCGTGGCACCAGACCGGCTGGACGGCGCTGGTCGCCGACCTGATCCTCACCCTGCGCCGCTGACCCGCCGGCCCCCGTCCAGGCGCCGGCAGTACGGTGTCCCGGGCCGTGCGGAAGGGAAGAGCGATGGAACACGCCACCGGGCAGCGCCGGGACGCGCAGGTGCTGGTCTTCGACGCCGACGACACGCTGTGGGAGAACAACGTGCTGTTCGAGCGGGTGATCCACGACTACCTCGACTGGCTGGACCACCCCACGCTCGACCGGGTCGAGATCCGGAAGGTGCTCGACGACGTGGAGCGGGCCAACGCCGCCGTCCACGGGTACGGCAGCAAGGTCTTCCTGCGCAGCCTGGGTGAGTGCCTGGAGCGGCTGCGCGAGCGCCCCGCCACGGACGCCGAGCGCCGGGAGATCGACCTGCTGGCCGAGGCGCTCGTCGCGCACCGGGTCGAGCTGATGCCCTGGGTCGCCGAGACGCTCGACGCGCTGGCCGGGCGGCACCGGCTGCTGCTGCTCACCAAGGGTGACCTGGCGGAGCAGCAGCGCAAGCTGGACGCGTCCGGGCTGCTGCACCACTTCCACGCCGCGCACATCGTGCGGGAGAAGGACGCCGAGACCTACCGGTGGCTGGTCGGAGAGCACGACATCGACCCGGCCGACGCCTGGATGATCGGCAATTCCCCGAGGTCGGACATCCTGCCGGCGCGGGCGGCCGGGATGCGGGCGGTGTTCATCCCCAACGAGAACACCTGGGTGCTGGAGCACGACGACCTGGACCCGACGGACACCGGGGTGCTCCGGCTGGCCACCTTCCCGGACCTGCTCCGGCACTTCTGAGCCAGCCGTCCGGTCCTTGCCGAACGCCCCCGGACGGACCCGCTCCCGGTGGGAACAGCGCCGGGGGCGCTGACCGTGTTACGGGGACATGCCGGTTTTCAGCCTTGACATCAATCACCCCGCCGGGCAGCGGGAGAACCTTGTCCGACCTGCGGCGACGGGCCTAACCTGGGCCGGCGCTCGCGGCTCTTCGGGGTGAATCACGAGCGCGCCGAAGTCCGGCGGTGGGGCACCGTGGAGCTGAGTGCGAGCGGGCTGGCCCGTCGCGTTGAGCCCGGCGTGGGCGGCGTGCCGCGCCCACGCGCTCCTCGCGGCGGATTCCGCTGCCATGCCGGACGGCTGGTGGGTCAGGGCCGGGGAGTTGCGGACCCGGTCCTGACCCGTGCCGGCCCGTCGGGCCGACGCCACCGGTCCCGGGCAGGCCGGCGCCCGCGACCGCGACCGCGGGTCAGGAGATCTCGCCCCGGACGATCGCCACCGCGACCCGGCAGAACTCGTCCATGTCCGGCTGGAAGCCGGCGGCGATGTCCGGGTGCAGCCCGGACCGCGTCTCGTCCAGCAGCCGCTGGCAGACCTGCTCGACCGGTTCGCCCGCGTAGCTGGCCCGGATCCGCTCGGTGGCCGCCTGTAGAGCCGAGGTCAGCTGATCCTCCAGCGGACCCCGCAGTTTCTGCTGCACGGGGTCGAGCCCGCTCGGGTCGAGCGTGACATGTGGCTCCGACATCGGCGCTCCCTTCGTCGGCGTCCGCGGTACCCCACCGTGGACGTCGGTCAAACCCTGGCCGGCAGGGCGGCCACCCGTACCTGGTAGGAGAACTCCTCCGCCGGCTCCTCCAGGTACGACAGCCGGCGGATCTGCCGGTCGTCGGTGTAGAGGGCGACGTCGGCGAGGACCCCGAGGTGGGTCAGGCCGATCGTCGCGACCCGCTTCTTGTCCTGCAGCACCGCGCAGATCCCGCCGAGCAGGGTGCTGGCGTCGGAGGTGCGGTGCCCCGGCGGACAGCGCAGGGTCACCTCCACCTCCACCGACCCGTCCAGCGGGGTCCAGCCGGTGCGCTGGGCCGCCGAGCAGGCCGCCAGGAGCAGGGTCCGGACCCTCGCCGCCTGCCGGTGCCCGGCGGCGAAGATGGACAGGGCTTCGGTCTTCACCGGTGGCAGGCCGCTCACCTCGAACGTCAGGGCGAGAGCGCGGGTGTCCTGCACGACGGCACCTCCTCGTCGTCAACGATCCTGCCCAACCGGTGGACCGGCGGCGGGGGTTCGCTCGATTACCCACCGATCGGGCAGGCAGCGTCCGGCCGGAGGCGTATCGACTTCGACGGCGACGCGCTGGCAGCGGAGTGGGGGAACGCCAGGGAAACGCTAGTCGAACCGGCGGACGCTGGGTAGCATCGCCGGTCACGTGTCGGCGCGCCGGGGCGACGGACCGGCGCTCAGGACCTCGGGCGCGGCGCGAAGGCGCAGAACTCGTTGCCCTCCGGGTCGGCCAGCACCCACCAGCTCACCTCCACGTCCGGCTCGCGGACCAGCCGGGCTCCGGCCGCCAGCAGCTCCGTGGCGGCGGCGTCGCCCTCAGGTTTCGCGGCTGCGCAGGTCGGGCAGTGTTCCGGGCACGAAGCGCGCCCGGGACGGGGCCGGTGGTGGCCCGCTCCGGACCGTTCCGCCGTGCGCCGGGGCACGGGCGAGCTTCCCCGGCCGTTCGCCGAAGAGAGGGGGAGGGCGATGACAGATCCGGCCCGACGTCGGCGCCGACCGGTGGCCCGGCTGGCGGCGGCCACCGCGGCGCTCACGCTGGTCGCGCCGCTGGCCGCGTGCGGCTCCGGCGACGACGGCGGTACGCCCACCATCAACCTGTACTACCCACCCGAGCAGAACCTGCAGAAGGTGGTCGACGACTGCAACGCCCAGGCCCGGGGGCGCTACGAGATCGCGTACCGGGTGCTGCCGCGACAGGCCGACGACCAGCGGGTGCAGCTCGTCCGCCGGCTCGCCGCCGGGGACACCGGGATGGACGTGCTGGGCCTCGACGTCACCTGGACGCAGGAGTTCGCCAGCGCCGACTGGATCCGGGAGTGGACCGGGCAGGACAAGGCCGAGGTGGAGCAGGGCACCCTCGCCGGGCCGCTCGACACGGCCCGTTACCGGGACAGGCTGTACGGCGCGCCGAAGAACACCAACGTACAGCTCCTCTGGTACCGCACCGACCTGGTGCGGCAGCCGCCGAAGACCTGGGACGAGATGATCAGAGCCGCCCAGGACCTGAAGGCCCAGGGCAAGCCGTACCAGGTGCTCACCATGGGGGCGCAGTACGAGGGCCTGGTCGTCCTCTACAACACCCTGGCCGAGAGCGCCGGCGGGCAGATCCTCAGCGACGACGGCAAGAGGGCCGTGATGGACGCCGGCACCGTCAAGGCGCTGGACCAGCTCCAGCGGTTCGCCGCCTCCGGCGTGACCTCCCCGTCGTTCAGCAACGCCACGGAGGACCCGGTCCGGCTGGAGTTCCAGTCCGGCGACGGCGCGTTCCAGGTCAACTGGCCCTTCGTCTATCCGGCGTTGCAGGAGGCCGACCCGGAGCTGGCGAAGAAGGTGAAGTGGGCCCGGGTGCCGGGGATCGACGCCGACACCCCGAGCAAGGTCACCATCGGCGGGGTGAACCTGGCCGTCAGCGCGTACTCGAAGCACCCGACGGAGTCCTTCGAGGCAGCCCGGTGCGTCCGCAACGCCGCGAACCAGAAGTTCTCCGCGGTCAACGACGGCGTGCCGCCGACCATCGAGCGGGTCTACGACGACCCGGAGATGGACGAGGCGTACCCGATGAAGGAGACCATCCTGGAGGAGCTGAAGGAGCCGGGGACGCGTCCGCTGACCCCGGCGTACCAGAGCATCTCCACCGTGATGTCGGCGATCCTGTCGCCGCCGTCGGCGATCAGGCCGGAGCGGACGGCCGACGAGCTGCGTGACGCCATCGCCGATGCGCTGGAGTCGAAGGGGGTGCTGCCGTGAGCGTCGACGCTTCCGCGCCCGGGGCGCGGGCCGCGGCCGACGGGACCGGCCGGCGGCCGGAGGTGCCCGCCCAGCGGGCCGGCCGCCGGGGCAGGGCACCGCTGAGCGAGAACAAGAAGGCCGAACGCAGGCTCGGCTGGCTGCTCTGCGCCCCCGCCGCGCTGGTCATGGTGCTGGTCACGGCGTACCCGATCGGCTATTCGGTCTGGCTGTCGTTGCAGCGCTTCGACCTGCGCTTCCCCGACCAGCGCGAGTTCGTCGGGCTGGAGAACTACGGGACCGTGCTGACCAACGAGTTCTGGTGGACGGCGTTCGGCGTGACCGCGCTGATCACGGTGGTCACCGTGGCGGTCGAGCTGGTGCTCGGCATGGGCCTGGCGCTGATCTTGCACCGGACCCTGGTCGGCCGGGGCATCGTCCGCACGGCGGCGCTGATCCCGTACGGGATCGTCACGGTCGTAGCCGCGTTCTCCTGGCGGTACGCCTGGACGCCGGGCACCGGCTACCTGGCGAACCTGTTCGGCGACGGCGCGCCGCTGACCGAGCGGGCCAGCTCGCTGGCGATCGTCATGCTCGCGGAGATCTGGAAGACCACGCCGTTCATGGCGCTGCTGCTGATGGCCGGCCTGGCGCTGGTGCCGGAGGACCTGCTGAAGGCGGCCTCCACCGACGGCGCGACCGGGTGGCAGCGGTTCACCAAGGTGATGCTGCCGGTGATGAAGCCGGCGATCCTGGTCGCCCTGCTGTTCCGCACCCTGGACGCGTTCCGGGTCTTCGACAACATCTTCGTGCTGACCGCCGGCGGCAACGAGACCTCGTCGGTGTCGATGCTCGCCTACAACAACCTGATCCGGGGGCTGAACCTCGGCATCGGGTCCACGATGTCGGTGTTGATCTTCCTCACCGTGGCGGTCATCGCGTTCGTCTTCGTGAAGCTGTTCGGCACCGCTGCCCCGGGCAGTGACGACTCGGAGAGGCGCTGACATGGCCGAGACCACCACGCGGGCGAAGCTGCGCTGGGGCCTGCTGGACGTCATCGTCGTCGTCTTCGCGCTGGTCCCGGTGCTCTGGATCGCCTCGCTGTCGTTCAAGACCCGGGGCACCCTCACCGACGGCAGGTTCTGGCCCCGGGAGTGGACGCTGGACAACTACCGGACGATCTTCGAGACGGACCAGTTCGTCCGGGCCCTGGCCAACTCGATCGGCATCGCCCTGATCGCCACCGCGATCGCGGTGGTGCTCGGCGCGATGGCCGCGTACGCGATCTCCCGGCTGGACTTCCCCGGCAAGAAGCTGCTCGTCGGTGTCTCCCTGCTGATCGCGATGTTCCCGCAGGTGTCGCTGGTGTCGCCGCTGTTCGAGATCGAGCGGCAGCTCGGGCTGTTCGACACCTGGCCGGGGCTGATCCTGCCCTACATCACCTTCGCGCTGCCGCTGGCGATCTACACGCTGTCGGCGTTCTTCAAGCAGATCCCGTGGGACCTGGAGAAGGCGGCGAAGATGGACGGCGCGACGCAGGGCCAGGCGTTCCGGCGGGTCATCGCCCCGCTGGCCGCGCCGGGGCTGTTCACCACGGCGATCCTGGTCTTCATCTTCTGCTGGAACGACTTCCTGTTCGCCATCACGCTCACCTCCACCGAACGGGCCCGCACGGTGCCGGTGGCGCTGTCGTTCTTCACCGGCGAGTCGCAGTTCGAGGATCCCACCGGGGCGATCTGCGCCGCCGCCGTGGTGATCACCGTTCCGATCATCCTGTTCGTGCTCTTCTTCCAGCGCCGCATCGTCTCCGGCCTGACCTCCGGCGCAGTCAAGGGATAGGTGTGTAGTCATGGCTGACATCGTGCTGGACAAGGTGGGCAAGCGGTTCCCGGACGGGACCGTCGCGGTGCGCGACGTGGACCTGGAGATCGCCGACGGCGAGTTCGTCATCCTGGTCGGCCCGTCCGGCTGCGGGAAGTCCACCACCCTCAACATGATCGCCGGGCTGGAGGACATCAGCTCCGGTGAGCTGCGCATCGGCGGCCAGCGGGTCAACGACAAGGCCCCCCGGGACCGGGACATCGCGATGGTGTTCCAGTCGTACGCGCTCTACCCGAACATGACCGTCCGGGAGAACATGGCGTTCCCGCTGCGGCTGGCCAAGCTCGACAAGGAGACGATCAACTCCAAGGTCGAGGAGGCGGCCAAGGTGCTGGAGCTGACCCCGTTGCTGGACCGTAGGCCCGCCAACCTCTCCGGCGGCCAGCGGCAGCGGGTGGCGATGGGCCGGGCGATCGTCCGCCAGCCCAAGGCGTTCCTGATGGACGAGCCGCTGTCGAATCTGGACGCGAAGCTGCGGGTGCAGATGCGCACGGTGGTGTCCCGGCTCCAGAAGCAGCTCGGCACCACCACTGTCTACGTCACCCACGACCAGACCGAGGCGATGACCCTCGGCGACCGGGTGGTGATCATGCGGGGCGGCGCGGTGCAGCAGGTCGGGCCGCCGCAGGAGTTGTACGACCACCCGCGCAATCTGTTCGTCGCGGGCTTCATCGGCTCCCCGTCGATGAACTTCCTGCACGCCGCAGTGCAGGACGGGAAGCTGCGCACGGCGGTCGGCGACGTGCCGATCGGCGACCGGATCCGCCGCGGGCTGGAGACCGGCGACGCCCCGCGCGAGCTGATCCTCGGCATCCGCCCCGAGCACTTCGAGGACGCCGAGCTGGTCGACGACGACACCCGCCGCCGGGGGCTGGAGTTCGAGGCGCCGGTGGACATCGTCGAGTCGATGGGCTCCGACAAGTACGTCTACTTCACGGTCGAGGGGGAGCGGGCCAGCGCCGCCGAGCTGGAGGAGTTGGCGGCCGACGCCGGGGCCGACTTCAGCGGCGGCGGCGCCGGCCTGGTCACCCGGCTGTCGGCCGAGTCCGCCGTACGCGAGGGGGAGAGCCGGCGGGTCTGGTTCAACCTGGAGAAGATCCACCTGTTCGACCCGTCGACGGGCCGGAACCTGACCCTGCACGAGGGGCGGTCGTCCGGCGCGTTGGCCGACTGACCGTGCTGGCTCGGGCCTGCCCCGGTCGCCCGACGGCGGGCACCGGGGCGGGCCGCGGCACCCCGGCCGCTCTTGATCGACTCCAGGTCACTGACCTGGCGGGTTCGGGTCGCCGGGACAGCGCGTCGTCAGTGACATCGAGTCGATCAAGAGAGCGATCATGAAGTGCCGGCGGCCCACTCGACGGCGAGCGGGAGCCCGACGAACGTCGCGTACGCCTCCAGGGCCACCCCCACCCTCGCCCGGCTGTCGGCGTCGACGTCGGCCAGTGGGCGAACCGCCACCTTCACCCGGGTCCTGCCCAGCGTCCGCTTCCAGGTGCCGACCACCCGCCCGCCGCACACCACCGTCGACTGGAATACCCCGTTGCCACCGGGGATGATCGCCTGCTTGTGCGCCTCGTCGAGCATCAGCGACCGGTCCTTGTAGCCCAGCAGGTACTCGTCGAAGCCGGGCAGCGCGTGCACGTCGTCGACCGGGGACCGGGGCGCGTCGAGCAGGGCCGGGTCGACCACCGCCTCCACCCCGTCCACCGACACGGTGGTCAGCGCCGCCCCGGCGGCGGCGATGCCCCGCTTGGCGTCGGCGGCGGTCAGGCCCGTCCAGCCGGCGAAGTCCTGCCGGGTGGTCGGGCCGTGGCTGCGGAAGTAGCGCACCGCCAGGATGCCGAGCGCCTCGTCGCGGTCGGGGCGGTGCGGGTCCGGCACCCACTCGTCGAGCAATGCGAACGTCTGTTCGGTGCCGATGTGCGGGGCGATGCAGGTGACGCCACGCTGGGCCGCGTACCAGAGCAGGTGGTAGCCGCGCTGGCCGGTGGTTTCGATGCCGGCCGCGTTGAGCGTGCCCAGGCATTCCGCCCGGGTCATCCGGAGGCCGCCGGCCAGCGCCTCGCCGAGCACGTCGGCGGCCCGGTCGGCCTCGGCCTCGGTGAGCCCGAGGAACGCCCGCCGCCGCTCCGCCCCGGCCAGGGCCCGCACGCCGGTCACCTCCAGCAGCCAGCGGGCGTCCCGGGACGGCACGAGGTGCACGGTGCCGCGCATGGGCCAGGTGCGCAGCGCCTCCCGGCGCTCCAGCGCCTGGTGCACGTCGGCCTGCGTCCAGCCGGGCAGCCGCAGCCCGAGCGACCACAGGCCGCTCGCCACGTCCTGCGCCTGCATCGCGCCGAACCACTCGACCACCCCGGTCACGTCGGTGGGCCGGGTGGTGGGGTGTGGGCGAAGCAGCAGGCTGGTCATCCGCAGCGCGAGCGCCTCCGGGCCGGTCAGCCGCGCCGAGCCGGCCGGTGCCGCCGATGTCCGTCTCCCCGCGTCGCTCGTTGCCACTGGTCAGCCGCCTTTCATCCGGTCGACGGCCAGCATAGGACCGGGCACCGACAGCGGTCGGGCCCGTGCGTCGGCGGGCGGACCACCGAGGTCCGCCCGCCCGAGGGCTGCGTCGGTCGTCGCGTCAGCGGCGGCGACGGGCCCGTTCCGGTACGTCCGCGTCGACCTGTTCGCGGCGCACCCGATCGTCGACGGGCCGGTCCTCGACCACCTCGTCCTTGGCCAGGCGTACCCGCTCGACGGGAACCTGCTCCTTGCTGGTCACGGGGTGCTCGGCGCGCAGCGGGATCTCCCGCTGCTCGTCGCCGATCCCGGCCCGCGCCCGGCGGTCGCCCGGGGCGATCGGCTCGCGTTCGATCCGCACCTCGTCGTGCTCCACGGGGACGGTGGTGTGCACGTCCTCGGTGACGACGTGTTTGCGCAGCCTGGCGGTTCCAGCCGGCTCGCTCTCGGTGCCGACCAGCAGCCGCTCCTCGGAGCGGGTCACCTCCGGCCCCTCCGGGCGTTGGCCCGGCTGCTGGAGCTGGTAGTGCGCGTAGAGCTGGCTGAGTTGCTGCGCGTTCAGCGGCTCGTCGGTGCCGGTCTCGACGCTGGGCGCCCCGCGCACCGTCGCCTTGTCGTACGGCAGGCTCACGTTGTCCTGCCGCACCTGGGCCGACTGGAGTGGGGCCATCGACTCCTGGCGGCCCGTCGTGCCGGTCTGGACGCTGACCCAGGTCGCCTCGCCGGCGGCGTCGGCCCACACCTGGCCCACGCTGCCGATCTTCGCACCCGAGCGGTCCTGGACGTCCTGCCCGTACAGCGAGCGGACCTGCTGTTCGGTCAGTCGCATGGTTCGTCCTTCCTCTCGTGGGTCACGACGTGCCTACCCGGGCGGCGGGGGCGCATTCGCCGCGACGGTCGTGAACAGGAGCAGGGCCGGGCGGCCTCGGCCGGGTGCCGGCTAGGGTGGGCTCGCGCTCCGTCGGGCACCGGGATCCGGTATGTCACCCCACCGCGCTGGCGTCCCGGGTGCTGTGGTTCGACGGGTCGACGGTCAGCCGGCGGCGGAGCTGGACCGGCTGCTGGGTGCCCTGGTCCGCTGAGCGCGCTGCGTGCGGGGTGCCCTGATCGCGCTACGCCGGCCCGCCGCCGGCGGAGCGCGATCCCCCGTTCAGGTCGCCCGGCGCGGGGCGGCGGCCCCAGGCCACCGGCGCCGGTCCGCTCAGGATGGCGCTTACCCGCCCCGCCGGGGCCCGCCGACCGTGGAACTTGCGCAAATCTTGAGCAGTCACCCCTGGCGCGGCTGCGGGACGCGCACCGAGGCCATCCCCGCCTCGGTGGCGGCCCGAATGCCCAGGTCGGCGTCCTCGAAGACCAGGCAGGACCGCGGGGGTACGCCGAGCAGCCGGGCGGCGAGCAGGAACGCCTCCGGGTCGGGCTTGGGTCGCGCGTAGTCCCCGGCGCAGACCAGCACGTCGAACCGGTCGAGGAGGCCGAGCGCGGACAGCGAGGCGGTGACGGACTCGCGGGTGCTGCCGGAGACCACGGCGAACGGGACCCGCCCGGCCTCCCGGCGGGCGGCGACGGCCGCCACCGGCATGGTCAGGTCGTGTCGGGCGTTGAGGTCGGCGACGATGTCGGCCACCGGCCGGCCCGCCCAGGCGTAGAAGAGGTCCGGTCAGAGCCCGCGGTGCATGACGAGCAGGTCGACGTACCCCTGGCTCGGGTGCCGGAAGCCCTCGGGGATCCGGCCGACCACCGTGAAGCCGAGGGACCGCCACAGTGCCACCGCCCGTTCGTTGCTGGCCACCACCGCGTTGAACTGCATCGCCCGGTAGCCCTCGGCCCGGGCCAGGTCCAGCACGTGCGCGCCCAGCGCCCGGCCCACCCCGCGCCCGGCGGCGGCCGGGGAGACCATGAAGCTGGCGTTGGCCACATGGTCGCCGGGGCCGAGCTGGTTGGGGGCCAGCTTCGCCGTCCCGAGCACCGTCCCGGTGTCGTCGACGGCGACGACCACGCGGGCGGGCGGGCCGGGCAGCCACCGCCGCCGGCCGGTCGACTCGTCGATGTCCCGGGGCCAGGTGTACGTCTCACCGGCGGCCACGATCCGGCGCAGGAACGGCCATATTCCGGGCCAGTCTGCGGCGCTGGCCTCCCTGATCAGCATGCGTCGAGAATGCCAGCGCGCGGCCGGGCGGCGGCACCGACCCGGCGTTTGACGCCGCAAGTAACGGGTAGTCGTCGGAGCTGACCCGAACCGAGGAGGATCTGATGGACGGCCAGACCAAGGTCGCGGTGATCTACTACAGCGCGACCGGCATCACGTACCAGATGGCGCAGGCGGCTGCGGATGCCGCCGGTGAGGCCGGAGCCGAGGTCCGCCTGCGCAAGGTGCGTGAGCTGGCGCCGGACGAGGCGATCCGCTCCAACTCGGGGTGGCAGGCGCACCGCCTGGAGACCCAGGAGGTCGAGGAGGCCGAGCCGGACGACCTGTCCTGGGCCGATGTGGTGATCTTCGGTTCACCGACCCGGTACGGCATGGTCGCCGCGCAGCTCAAGCAGTTCATCGACACCACCGGCCCGCTGTGGGCGCAGGGCACGCTGGCGAACAAGGTGTACGCCGCGTTCACCTCGACGGCGACGTCGCACGGCGGGCAGGAGTCCACCCTGCTGTCGTTGCTCACGGTCTTCTACCACTGGGGTGGCATCGTGGTCACCCCCGGCTACACCGATCCGAGCCAGTTCGTCGCCGGCAACCCGTACGGCGCCTCGCACACCAGCAACAACGGCGAGGTGGCGCCGGACTCCGTGGCGCTCGGCGCGACGGCGCTGACCGCGCGGCGGGCGGTGCAGATCGGCACGGCGCTGAAGAGGGGCATGGCCGCCGGCTGACCCCTCGTCGGGCGACCGGTGGCCCGGGCGAGGGCTCCCGCCCCGTCCGGACCGCCGGTCGCGGCATCCCTACGCCCGATCGGCCGGCCCCTGCGCCAGCCCCGCCGGCGCCGGGCGCGCGGCGGCCGGCGACCGGCTCGGCGGCACCGACAGCAGGTGCCCGAGCAGGTCGGCCAGGACCGTCAGGCCGTCGCGGCTGAGCACCGACTCGGGGTGGAACTGCACCCCGGCGAAGCCGGGCCCGCGCAGCGCGTGCACCGCCCGGTCGACCGGGTCCCGGGACAGCTCCACCGGCCCGTACGCGGTGGCCACCCGGTCGGCGTCGGCGAGCGCGGTGAAGGTGGAGTAGAAGCCGACCCGTCGGGTCGCGCCGAACACCGTCACGTCGCGCTGCAACCCCTGGTAGGGCGCGTCCCGGCGGTGCAGCGGCAGCCCGAGCAGCCCGGCCAGGAGTTGGTGGCCCAGACACACCGCCAGGGTGGGCGCCCCGGCGGCGAGCCGCCCGGCGAGCAGCGTGCGCAACGCGGCCATCTTGGGCCGGTCCACGACCCGCGGGTCGCCCGGGCCGGGGCCGACCACCACCAGGTCGTACCCGTCGTCGGGGGTGGGCCGGTGCCACGGGGTCAGCTCGACGGTCAGACCGAGGGCCCGTAGCTGGTGGGCCAGCATGCCGGTGAAGGTGTCCTCGCCGTCCACGATCAGTGCCCGGCGGCCGGCCAGCCCGGGTAGCGCCAGCGCACCGGGGGGCCGCTGGTCCAACCAGAACCGGGCCAGCGGGGCGTTGCGAGCGGCCAGCGCGGCGCGTACCTGCGGGTCGTCGGCCAGCCTCGGCGCCGGTCCCGGCCCGGGGTCGGGGGCGTCCGGGCGCAGGCCGAGGGCGGCCAGCACCCCGGCGGCCTTGGCGTGGGTCTCGGCCACCTCTGACTCGGGCGTGGAGTGGCGTACCAGGGTCGCCCCGACCGGCACCCGTAGCTCGCCGGCGGGGGAGATCTCGGCGGTGCGGATCAGGATCGGCGCGTCCAGGGTCTGCCGGCCGGCGTCGTCGCGGCCCAGCAGGGCCAGCACCCCGGCGTAGTAGCGCCGTCCGCTCGTCTCGTGCCGGGCGATCACCCGGCAGGCGTTCTCCATCGGGCTGCCGGTCACTGTCGGGGCGAACATCGTCTCCCGCAGCACCGCCCGCACGTCCAGGCAGCCCCGCCCGGCCAGCAGGTACTCGGTGTGCGCCAGGTGGGACATCTCCTTGAGGTACGGGCCGACGACCTGTCCGCCGCGTTCGGCGACGGTCGCCATCATCTTCAGCTCCTCGTCGAGCACCATGTACAGCTCGTCGACCTCCTTCGGGTCGGTGAGGAAGCGCAGCAGGCCCGTCCGGTCCGCCGTCCCGCCGTGCCGGAAGGTGCCGCTGATCGGGTTCATCATGACGAGGCCGTCATCGACGCTCACGTGCCGCTCCGGGCTGGCCCCGACCAGGATCCGCGTCCCGGTGTGCACCACGAACGTCCAGTACGCGCCGCGCTCGCGCAGCAGCAGCCGGCGCAGCGCGGCCAGGGCGGCGACCAGCGGGGAGCCCTGCACCGTGGCCCGCAGGGTGCGGTGGATCACGAAGTTCGCGCCCTCGCCCCGGCCGATCTCCTCGGCGAGCACCCGGGCCACGGTGTCGGCGTACTCGGTGTCGGCGATGTCGAACCCGGCGTCGGCGGCGGACACCGGCGCGTCGGGCAGGGCGGCGAGCGCGTCGGCCAGGGGTAACCGGGCCTGTCCGGTGATCTCCAGGCACTCCAGCGGGACGCCGTCGTCCACGCAGGCGAACCCGCGCTCGGTGACCTGCCGGTAGGGCACCAGGGCCAGGGTGCGTGGGCCGGGCGGCCCGTCGGGCAGCGGGACGTCGGCGAGCCGGTCGACGGGGCGTACCGTGCCGGTGAAGAGTTCCAGGTGGTCGACGCCCTCGCGGCGCACGAGCGCGAAGGGGCCGGGGTCGACGCCGCGGGCGGCGGCGGCGAGCAGGTCGTGCGGGCTGGTCATCGGGGTTTCTCCTGGTGGCCGGGCGGCGCCGTCGGAGGCGGCCCCGGGCCGGGGAGAGAAACCGGCGACCGCCTTCTCGGGCGGCCGCGTGGGAAGCTACGCGCGGGGGTGGGCCGCCGGGTCGGCGGGCCACCAGCAGGTCAGGTGCGCGGGCATGCGGTCACCCTACGCGCGCCGCCGCCCGCCGGTAACCCGATCCCGGGGTACGGGACCGGCCGCCGGCCGGCTGCGCCGGCGCGGACCGCCGGGCCGCCACGCCGGCCGCCGGGTACGGTGATCGACGATGGACATTCTCGCCCTCGACCTCGGCACCTCCTCGGTGCGTGGCCTCGTGCTGGACGCCGACGCTTCCCTCCGGCCCGGCGCGCTCGCCCGCCGCAAGGTGCGCCTCACCGTCGACGGCGCCGGCGCCGGCACCCTGGACGGTCCCGCCTACCTGGCCTGCCTCGTCGAGTGCCTGGACGAGCTGGCCGCCGGCGGTCACCTGCGCGACGTCGGGCTGGTCGCCGTCTCCGCCCAGTGGCACTCGGTGCTGCCGGTGGACCGGGCCGGCGAGCCGCTCGGCCCGGTGCTCACCTGGCTGGACACCCGGCCGGGGCCCTCGGCCGGCGCGACCGGCCCGGCCGACGAGGCCGCCTACCACCGGCGCACCGGCACCTGGTGGCACCGCTGCTACTGGTCGGTCCGGCTGCCCTGGCTGCGGCAGCGCACCTCGACCCCGCCGGCCCGCTTCGTCGGCCTGGCCGAGTTCGTGCTCGGCGCCCTGCTCGACGCGGCCCCGATGTCGGTGTCCGAGGCCTCCGGCACCGGGCTGCTCGACCTGAGCACGCTGGCCTGGGACGCCGAGGCGTGCGAGCTGGCCGGCGCGGGCCCCGGTGAGCTGCCCGAGCTGGCCCCCGCCGACTGGCGGGGCCGGCTGCGGCCGGAGCACGCCCGCCGTTGGCCGCAGCTCGCCGGCGCGGCCTGGTCGGCGCCGGTGGGGGACGGGGCCGCCTCGAACGTCGGCTCCGGCGCGGTGGGTCCGGGCCGGGCCGCGGTGACCGTCGGCACGTCCGCGGCCGTCCGGCTGGTGCAGGCCGTGCCGGCCGGCGCGGAGCTGCCGCCGCTGCCCGCCGGGCTGTGGCGGTACCGGGTCGACCACGACCACGTGGTCACCGGGGCGGCGTACTCCAGCGGGGGCAACCTGTTCGCCTGGGCCAGGCGGGAACTGCGGCTGCCGGAGGGCGCCGAGCTGGAGGCCGCGCTGGCCCGGATCACGCCGGGCGGCGGGGTGCCGGCGAATCCGCGCTTCGGCGGCGACCGGCCCCCCGGGCACGCCCCGGCCGGCTCCGGCGAACTGCGTGGGCTGAGCTTCGGCACGGGCGCGGTCGACGTCCTCGCCGGACTGATGTCCGGGATCTGCCGGCTGGTCGACACCGATCTGGCCGAGCTGGAGTCCACCGTGGACGGGCCGGTCGAGGTGGTGCTGGGTGGCGGCGCGCTGGCCGCGTCCGGGTGGTGGCGGGAGTCGTTCGCGGCCGTCCTGGCGCCCCGTCGGGTGCGCTACCGCCCCGACCCGGAGATCGGCGCGACCGGCGCGGCCCGGGTGGCGCTGGGCCGGTGGGACGAGCCGGTGGCGCTCCGCGACATCGGCCGGACGGATGAGGTGCCCTCACCGACCCCGCCAGGTCGGCGCGGCCCTCGGTGTCCTTCCTGACCTTTCGCTCAGGTGAGCCCGTTGACAGCGCCGGCCTGCCTGGTTGGATGGACCCCGCTCCCCGATGCGGTGGACGCGAGGGCCTAGGAGGCTTGTGTGGGCGTAGGTCCCGACCCGGCGGGAAGCGGGGTGTCCAACCACCGTCGGCGTCGGTTCGACGTCCGCGTCGTGCCGCACCGCCGCCGCTCGCCGCTGCGGCTGCGGGACTGGCGGATGGGGACCAAGCTCGTCACGGTGCTCGTCATTCCCTCGGTGGCGTTCCTGGTGCTGGCCGGGGTGCAGACCCGGGGGCTGGTCGGGCAGACCACCGCGCTGAGCGAGTTCGCCCAGCAGGTCGGCATCGGGCGGGAGATCACCGCCGTGGTGCACCAGCTCCAGCGGGAACGCGACCGCACCGCTGGTGAGCTGGCCGAGCTGCGCCGGGTCGGCGGCCGGGCGGACCGGGACGCCGCGATCGCCGCGCTGCGGCCGTTGCATGCCGCCAGTGACGCCGCCGTGCGGGAGCTGCGGCGGGCGGCCGGCCCGCTGGCCGACGCCGACGCCGCCTGGCAGGTCGCCTACTCGGAGACGCTGGAGGCGTACGACCAGGTGATCTACATCCGGGCGACCGTTCCCCCGGCGGTGCTGGCCAACGACACCATCCTCGGCAACTACCACCGGGCGATCGACGCGCTGCTGACCCTGCTCGCCCAGCCCTCGCCGGGGGAGGGCCAGCGGGCGCTCAACGACAGCGTGCTGCGCTACGTCCAGCTGGCCCGGGTCAAGGAGCTGTCCTCCCGGGTCCGCGCCGAGCTCTACGCCGCGGCCCGTGCCGGCCGGTTCGGAGTGGAGGACCAGGTCGAGCTGACCGACCTGCGGGCCCAGCAGCTCACCGCCCTCGGCGCGTTCCGGGTGGTGGCCACCACCGACCAGATCCGCCGCTACGACGCCGCGTCGGAGGAGCCGGCCCTCGCCGCCGCCACGAAGCTGGAGGAGCAGAGCCTGCCCATCGGCGGCGCCGCGCCTCGCGTCCTGGACGCCCGGCAGTGGTGGGCGGCCGGCGAGCAGCGCCAGGAGCGGCTGCGGCAGTTGGAGACCGCCGTCCTCGACGACGCGGTGACCCGGGCCGACGACGCCAGCGCCGGCCAGTTACGGGCCACCCTGCTGGTGGTCGGCGGGATCGTCGCGGTGCTGCTGGTCGCCCTGCTGATCTCGGTGCTGGTCGGCCGGTCCGTCGCCCGCTCGATGCGGCTGCTGCGCGGCCAGGCGCTGCGGATCGCCCAGATCGACCTGCCCGACGCCCTGGACCGGCTGCGGCAGGTCAACAGTGGGGTGTCCGACATCGAGGTACCGCCGGCGGTGGTCCGCTCGCTGGACGAGATCGGCGAACTGGCCGAGGCGTTCGTCGCGGTGCACCGCAGCGCGGTCAGCGTCGCGGTGGAGCAGGCGACCATGCGCCGCAACGTCAACCTGATGTTCGTCAACCTGGCCCGGCGCAGCCAGGTGCTGGTGGAGCGGCAGCTCGAACTCCTCGACGACCTGGAACGCGAGGAGAGCGACCCGGACCAGCTGGAGAACCTGTTCCGGCTCGACCACCTGGCCGCCCGGCTGCGGCGCAGCGACGAGAGCCTGCTGGTGCTCGCCGGCAGCGAGTCGACCCGGCGGTGGAACCGGCCGGTGAGCCTCGCCGCCGTGCTGCTGGCCGCGAGCGCCGAGATCGAGCAGTATCAGCGGGTGCGCCACGAGCAGACGGCCGACCTGCACGTCGTCGGGCACGTCATCGGTGACCTGGTCCACCTGTTCGCCGAGCTGCTGGAGAACGCGACCACGTTCTCCCGGCCGGACACCGTCGTGCTGGTCGCCGCCCGCCCTGAGGGCCCCGGTGCCCTGGTGGAGCTGACCGACCGGGGGTTGGGGATGAGCCCGACCGCGTTGGCCGAGGCGAACGAGGTGTTGACGTCCCCGCCGGCCGCCGACGTCGCGGCGTCCGAGCGGATGGGCCTGTTCGTGGTGAGCCACCTGGCCGCCCGGCACGCGGTGCAGGTGCGCCTGCACCCCCGCGAGGACGGCCTGGTGGCCCTGGTCCGGATCCCGGCGGCCCTGCTCACCGCCGCCCCGCCGGTCCAGCTCGACCCGCCGCCGTCGCGGCGGATGCTGACCACCGCGCTGGGCGGGACGGCCCGCTCGGGCGATGCCGCTGCCGCATGGGCCGGCGTCGCGGGGTCCGGGCAGGCCGGCGTCGCGGGGTCCGCGCAGAACGGCTTCGTCGCCGCCGGGTCCGCGCAGCCGGGCGGCGATGTGGCGGGGTGGACCGGCGGCGGGCCGGCGGGCCCGGGCGAGCTGCCGGTGGCCGGCCGCCGGCCGCGCAGCGTGACCACGCCGCGGCAGTCCCGGCCGGTGCCGGTGCGGGCGGAGGACGTGCTCGCCCCGGCCGCCGGGGTGCCCGCCGACGGCGGGGGCGGCTGGTGGTCGCGGCAGGGCCCGGCCCAGGGTGGCGCCCCGGCAGCCCCGGCGCCCCCGGCGGTCCCGGTCACCGGGGGCACCAACGAGCGCGGCCTGCCGGTGCGGGTGCCGATGGCGCAGCTGTCCGCCGTGACCCGATCCGCCCGACCGGGCACGGCCCGGCCGCCGCGGCACGACCTGGACCCGGAGGCCGTCGGCGGCATGCTGTCCCGGCTGTACAGCGGGGTGCGGCGGGCCGAGGCGGAGGAGACCACCGAGATTTTCCTGCCGCCGGCCGGCGGGAACACCGAAGGGGGACAACAGTGATGACGTTGAGCCAGGAGGCCCGGGACCTGAGCTGGTTGGTGAGCGGGTTCGCGCAGCGGGTGCCCGGCGTGGCGCACGCGATCGTGGTCTCGTCCGACGGGCTGCTGGTGGCGGTTTCCGACCACCTGCCCCGCGACAACGCCGACAAGCTCGCCGCGGTGACCTCGGGCCTGATGAGTATCACCGCCGGGGCTGCGCAGATGTTCGACGACGACGTCGTCAAGCAGACGGTGGTGGAGATGGGCCGCGGCTATTTCCTGGTGATGCAGGTGCGCGACGGCTCGATCCTGGCCACGCTGGCGGCCGGGGACGCCGACATCGGCGTGGTCGGGTACGAGATGGCCCGGCTGGCCAAGCAGGCCGGCGAGATGCTCACCCCGGCGCTGCGGGCCGAACTCCAGCAGGCGCTGCCCCGCTGACCACGTCGTCCCGGCCCCGCCCGGCGGGGCCGGGACGACGGGTCCGCCGGAGGCCACCCGGGCGGGCGCGGCACGGCCGCGCCCGTCCGGGTGGCTCGCCGTCGGGCTAGAGGCCGTTGCTCCGGATCACCTCGCGGTACCAGTGCGCGCTGCGCTTGAGCACCCGGCGCTGGGTGGGGTAGTCCACGTAGACCAGGCCCCAGCGCTGGTCGTACCCCTCGGCCCACTCGAAGTTGTCCAGCAGCGACCAGACGTGGTAGCTCTCCAGCGGCACCCCGTCGGAGATGGCCCGGTGCGCGGCGGCCAGGTGGTCGCGCAGGAAGCTGATCCGGCCGGCGTCGTCGACCGTGCCGTCGGCGGAGAGGGTGTCCGCCTGGGGCAGGCCGTTCTCGGTGACGGTCAGCGGGATGGGGCCGTAGTCGCGGGTGACCCGGGTCAGGGTGTCGTACATGCCGTCCGGGTAGATCTGCTGCCAGTCCGCCTGCGAGGTGGGCCAGCGCATGACCGTGCCGCCGTCGCCGGTGACGTAGTACGGGGTGTAGTACTGCACGGCGAGCAGGTCGACCGGCGAGGAGATGATCTCCAGGTCGCCGTCGGCGACGCCCCGGGCCAGCCGGCTGTCGGCGCCGAGGTCGGCGAGCACGTCGGCCGGGTAGCTGCCCTTGAAGACCGGGTCGAGGTAGAGGCGGTTCTCGTACCCGTCGTAGAGGTGCGCGGCGCGGGTCGCCTCGGGGCTGTCGTCGGCGGGGTAGCAGGGGTGCAGGTTGAGCGCGGGGCCGATCCGGCCGGCGTCGCCGGTGGCGCGCAGCGCCCGCACGGCGAGCCCGTGGGCGAGCTGGAGGTGGTGGGCGACCAGGTACGCCGCCTGCGGGTCCTGGAAGCCGGGGGCGTGGTGGCCGGAGAGGTAGCCGTTCTGCACCACGGTCTTCGGCTCGTTGATGGTGAGCCAGGCCGGCACCTGGTCGCCGAGGCCGCGGAAGACCGCCTCGGCGTACTCGGCGAACCGGTACGCGGTGTCCCGGTTCTCCCAGCCGCCGGCGTCCTGCAACGCCTGCGGCAGGTCCCAGTGGAACAGGGTGGCCATCGGCGAGATGCCCCGCTCGTGCAGCCCGTCGACCAGCCGGCGGTAGAAGTCGAGGCCCCGCTGGTTGACCGTGCCGGTGCCGTCGGCCTGGATGCGCGGCCAGGAGATGGAGAACCGGTAGCTGCGCAGCCCCAGGTCGCGCATCAGGTCGAGGTCGTCGGCGTAGCGGTGGTAGTGGTCGGCGGCCACGTCGCCGGTGTCGCCGTTGCGGGTCCGGCCGGGGGTGTGGCTGAAGGTGTCCCAGACGGACTCGCCCCGGCCGTCCTCCTTGGCGGCGCCCTCGATCTGGTACGCCGAGGTGGCCGCGCCCCAGCCGAAACCGGTCGGGAAGCGCCGCTCGCCCCGGGGCCGGTCGGTCGGGTCGGTGTCGGGGTCCGACCCGGTTCCGCAGCCGGCGGCCAGGCTGCCGGCGGTCGCGGCGACGGCGGTCGCGAGGGCGCCGGTGCGCGGGCCGGCGCCGGCGGCCCCGGCGGTGGCGGAAAGTGCGGCGCGGCTGAGCAGCCGCCGCCGGGTGAGCATCGACATGGGGCCTTCTCCTTGTGGTGGGTGCCCGCCGCAACCGGCCGGGAGCGCTCCCAGCATAAGGCAGGCGGGGGCGGACGACCGCGACTGTGCCGGGTCGGCTCTGCTGTGCGGAATGGTCCGGTGCGCGGCCGGTTGCGCGGATGCGCAGGTGGGGCGCTGCCGGGGGCGGCGGTCGGGGGCGCGGGTGCGCCGGCGTACGCCGATAGCGAGCGAGGCCGGCCGGGCGGCGATGACACGCCTGACCCGTCGGCCTCTTTTCCCATGGTGGCAGGGGGTTTAGTGTGGGGACGGGGGAGGGCAACCCCCGTCCCCACCTTGATGCAAACACGCACGAGTGGAATTGGCGTCCTGCCGTGCGTGTCGCGCGGGAGCCGGGCCACGCGAGTGGCTCTGGTTCCACCTCCCTCCGTCGTCGGTGGGTGGTGGCTGGCGGCGGCGTCCGGGCTGGCCCGCCGTCAGCCTTCGGGCAGGGTCCCGGGGGCGTCGCGCACGACGACCCCGGTCAACATCTTCTGTGCATCTCCGTCGATGGAAGCGCTCCCATCGACGATGCAGCGACTGTAACGCCCGTCACGGGTTTGTGAAAGACCCAAAACGAGATCGAAACATCTAGCTGCCGCCTCATGCTCGCTCCTTGTTGTGGGAGCGCTTCCATGCCACACTGTCGACCTACCGCGACGAGGAGCCAGCTCGCGTGAGCGCGGGTCGCCGAGGGCATCCGGTTTCCGGACGGCACCCGAGAGGACGGACGGCGCTGTCTGCCAGCGACGACGCCCCGTCCTGCGAACCCGGCCGGGCCGGAACGACCACCATCCCGAGCGCCTCCGTCCCCCCGTGCCACCCGCACGTGGAGGCGCTCCCCGCCGGGGCCCCGCGCCCCGGCCTGGTCCGAGGAGACACCGCGCACATGAGACTCATGGCAAGACGTCGCCGGACGGCGATGCTCGCCGCCGCCACGTTGGCCGTCGGCGGGGTCGCCCTGCCGGCCGGCGCCGCGCAGGCCGCCCCGGCCTGCGACGTGGTCTACGCCACCAACGACTGGGGCGGCGGCTTCACCGCCAACGTCACCATCAAGAACCTGGGCGACGCCATCAACGGCTGGACGCTCAGGTGGACGTTCCCCGACAGCAGCCAGAAGGTGGTCCAGGGCTGGTCGGCGAAGTACAGCCAGGCCGGCAGCGAGGTGACCGCGACCAACGAGTCGTACAACGGCAGCCTCGGCACCGGGGCGTCGACCACCATCGGCTTCAACGGCAGCTACTCCGGCAGCAACCCGAAGCCCACCGCGTTCACCCTCAACGGCGTCGCCTGCGACGGCACCCCCGCCAACCAGCCGCCGACGGTGTCCCTCGGCGTGCCGGCCGGCCCGTTCGAGGCCCCGGCCGACGTGCCGCTGACCGCCACCGCCAGCGACCCGGACGGGACGATCAGCAAGGTCGAGTTCTACCGCAACGGCCTGCTGGTCAACACCGACACCACCGCCCCGTACGGCTACACCCTGGAGGACCTGCCGGCCGGCAGCTACACCGTCCAGGCCAAGGCATACGACAACGCCAACGGCATCGCCGTCGACGAGAAGGCGTTCACCGTCGCCGCGGCCACCGGCCCGAAGCTGGTGGCCACCCCGTCCGCGGTCAGCGTGAACGAGGGCGGCACCGCCACGTTCAACCTCAAGCTCAGCGCGGCGCCGACGGCCAACGTGCCGGTGACGCTGACCCGCACCGGCGACGCCGACATCACCGTCACGCCGGCCTCGGTCACCCTGACGACCGCCAACTGGAACACCGGCGTCACCGTCACCGTGGCCGCCGCGGAGGACGCCGACACCGTCGGGGGCACCGCCACCATCACCGCCTCCGGCGCCGGCGTCGCCCCCCTGGCCGTCACCGCCACGGAGATCGACAACGACGCCCCGGGCGGGGACAACGCCTACATCAAGCGCTTCCTCGACCAGTACGGCAAGATCAAGAACTCGGGCTACTTCAGTCCCGAGGGCGTGCCGTACCACTCGATCGAGACGCTGATCGTCGAGGCGCCCGACCACGGCCACGAGACCACGTCCGAGGCGTTCAGCTTCTGGCTGTGGCTGGAGGCCCAGTACGGCCGGGTCACCCAGAACTGGGCCCCGTTCAACAACTCCTGGACGGTGATGGAGAAGTACATCATCCCGTCGCACGCCGACCAGGCGACCGCCGGCGCCGCGGGCACCCCGCAGTACGCCGCGGAGTGGCCGCTGCCCAACCAGTACCCGTCGCAGCTCCAGCCGAACGTCCCGGTCGGCCAGGACCCGCTGCGCTCGGAGTTGCAGAGCACCTACGGCACCGGCGACATCTACGGCATGCACTGGTTGCTGGACGTCGACAACACCTACGGCTACGGCCACTGCGGTGACGGCACCACCAGGCCGGCGTACATCAACACCTTCCAGCGGGGCACCCAGGAGTCGGTGTGGGAGACCGTGCCGCAGCCGTCCTGCGACACCTTCAAGCACGGCGGCCAGTACGGCTACCTCGACCTGTTCGTCAAGGAGGCCAACGCCCCCGCCAAGCAGTGGAAGTACACCAACGCCCCCGACGCGGACGCCCGTGCCGTGCAGGCCGCGTACTGGGCCCTGACCTGGGCCAAGGCGCAGGGCAAGCAGGCCGACGTCGCCGCCACCGTGACCAAGGCCGCGAAGATGGGTGACTACCTGCGGTACGCGATGTTCGACAAGTACTTCAAGAAGATCGGCAACTGCGTCGGCGCCAGCGCCTGCCCGGCCGGCACCGGCAAGGACTCGGCGCACTACCTGATGTCCTGGTACTACGCCTGGGGCGGCGCGTACGAGGCCAACCAGAACTGGTCGTGGCGGATCGGCTCCAGCCACAACCACTTCGGCTACCAGAACCCGTTCGCGGCCTGGGCGCTGACCAACGTGGCCGAGCTCAAGCCGCAGTCCCCGACCGCCGTCGCCGACTGGCAGAAGAGCCTCGACCGGCAGCTGGAGTTCTACACCTGGCTCCAGTCCGCCGAGGGCGGCATCGCCGGTGGCGCCACCAACAGCTGGGACGGCAACTACGGCACCCCGCCGGCCGGCACCGCCACCTTCTACGGCATGTTCTACGACGTCGACCCGGTCTACAACGACCCGCCGTCGAACCAGTGGTTCGGCATGCAGGCGTGGTCGATGCAGCGCATCGCCGAGCTGTACCTGGAGACCGGCAACGCGAAGGCCAAGGCCCTGCTGGACAAGTGGGTGCCGTGGGCGATCGCCAACACCACGGTGGGCGCCAACTGGTCGATCCCGTCGGACATGAAGTGGACCGGCCAGCCCGCCAACTGGAACCCGGCCAGCCCGCAGCCCAACACCAACCTGCACGTCGAGGTCACCGTCAAGGGCCAGGACGTCGGTGTCGCCGCCGCCTACGCCCGGACCCTGATCGCGTACGCCGCGAAGTCCGGCAACGCGGCGGCCAAGACCACCGCCAAGGGGCTGCTCGACGCGCTGTACGCGGCCAGCGACGCCAAGGGCGTCTCGATGCCGGAGAAGCGCGGCGACTACAAGCGCTTCGACGACGTCTACAACGCCGCCGACGGCCAGGGCCTGTACATCCCACCGGGCTGGACCGGGAAGATGCCCAACGGCGACGCCATCGCCGCCGGCAAGAGCTTCCTGGACATCCGGTCCTTCTACAAGAACGACCCCGACTGGCCGAAGGTGCAGGCATACCTCAACGGCGGCCCGGAGCCGACGTTCAACTACCACCGGTTCTGGGCCCAGGCCGACGTCGCCATGGCGTACGCCGACTACGGGAACCTGTTCCCGAACGGGTGACCCGGATCCTCCGGGTGGGCGGCGCGGCCCGCCCGCCCGGAGTCCGGCCGGGCCAGGGGGAACTATGAGCCCGGTCGGCCGGCGGCCTGACTCCCACGGTCAGGCCGGGACGGGCCGGCTGTCCGGTCGACGCAGCGGACCGGCCGGCCCGTCCCACCGCCCGAAACCGAAGTTGCCGCGAAAAAGCACCGGAAAAAGTGGTCGTCGAGGGATCACGCGACGGTCGTGGACGGAGTAACGTACGTCACCGGAGAGGCCGCTCCCCCCGTGGCGGCCTCTCCCTTTACGTCCTGGCCCCGGCCCGCGCCCGCCAGCCGCGCCCGCTGCTCAGGCGCCCGTCCCGACTCCGCCCGCGCGGCCCGCGCCGCTGACGTCGTCCGCACCGGCCCGCACCGCCGGCCCGGGCACGGTGACCGGGTGCCGCAGCCCCGGGTGCCCGGCCGGCAGCGACCGGCGGATCACCAGCCAGCTCACCGCCAGCGCCGTCGCCACCAGCGGCCAGGTCAGCGCGACCCGCGCCACCACCAGCGCCAGCACCTGACCGCCGAGGTAGAGCGGCACGAAGACCGCCAGCCGCAGCACGTACGTGGCCGCCCACACCCAACTGCCCCGCGAGTACGCCCGCAGCAGCGCCGGGTCGCGCCGCCACCGCCCCCGCTGGCGCAGCGCCACCCCCACGACGACGCCCAGCAGCGGCCAGCGGACCGCGATGCTGACGACCCAGGCCAGCGCGCTGGCCGCGTTGGACAGCAGTTGGATCAGGAAGAAGTCGGTGGCCCGCCCGGTGCGCAACGCGATCAGCGCGGCCACGCAGACCGCGAGCAGGCCGACCAGCACCGAGCCCGGCCGGTCCCCCCGGCGCAGCCGCCAGCCGGCCACGGCCGTCCCGGCCAGCACCGCGGCGGCCACCCCGCCGACCAGTGAGTGCCCGGTGGCCAGCCAGCCGACCGCGAACGCCACCGGCGGCAGCGTGGCGTCGACCGCGCCCCGCCGGCCGCCGAGCAGGTCCGCGAGCGACTCCGGTCGATCGGCCGGGTGCGGCTCACGGGTGGACGGCCCGTCGGGCCCGGGCATGGCGGTCACCGGCCACCTCCTGTCGGTCCGCTCCAAACTAACGTCAGGGTGTCGGCGGGCCACCAGGAGGCGTGCCCGGACGGGCCGCTACGGTGTGCGGGTGCGCGCGGCGAGGGGTTGGACGGCGGTCTGGTTGGTCGTACTGGCCCTCGCCCAGGCGGTCGCGTTCGTCGTGGTGTGGCGCGCCGCCCTGCACACCGAACTCGGCCAGTGGGTCGACACGGTGGCGCTGACCGGCAACCGGATCGGCCAGGACCGTATCGCCGAGCCGGTCAACCGCGTCCTCAACACCATGTCGGCGCTGTCGCTGCTGGTGGCCACGGCGGTGATCGGCTTCATCGCGCTGATCCGGCGTCGGGTCGCGCTGGCCATCACGGCCACCCTGCTGATCGCCGGGGCCAACGCGACCACCCAACTGCTCAAGTACGTCCTGGACCGGCCCGAGTACGGCATCGACCCGGAACGGGCCGTCGCCGGCAACAGCCTGCCCAGCGGGCACACCGCCGTGGCGGCGTCGGTGGCCCTGGCGCTGATCCTGGTGCTCCCGCGCACCGTGCGGGTACTCGGCGCGTTCGTCGGCGCCGGGTACGCGGCCGTCGCCGGGGTGGCCACCCTCTCCGCCGGCTGGCACCGCCCGAGCGACGCCGTGGCGGCGTTCCTGGTGGTCGGGGTCTGGGCGGCGCTGGCCGGGCTGCTACTGCTGGTCACCCAGCGGGAACAGGCCCAGGTGGAGCCGGCCGACGCCCACCGCGTCGCCGCCGTGGTGCTCGGCCTGGCCGGCGCCCTGGCCGTGGTCAGCTCGGGGCTGGCCCTGTCCTGGCTGGTCGACCTGCCCCGGCTGGACCCCGACCAGATGGGCCGCCGGTCGCTGTTCGTCGGCTACGCGGGCAGCGCCGCCGGCATCGCCGGCAGCATGGCCATCGTCGCGGCGCTGGTGCTCGCCGTCGTGCACCGGCTCGTCCCCCGCATCAAGGGCTGACCCGGCGCGGAGGCCGGGGGGCTGCCCGGTCAGCGGCGGTAGGTGCCGACCGTGGTGCCGCTGGCCAGCTCGCGGCCGGCCAACGCCCGGTGCACGTCCCCGGCGGACGGCTCGGCGGGCAGCTCCAGCGGCCGGTCCAGCGCGTACAGGCGGAAGAAGTAGCGGTGCGCATCCTCGCCCTGCGGCGGGCGCGGGCCACCCCAGCCGGCCGCGCCGAACCCGTTCGGCCACTCCCGCCCTCCGTCGGGCACCGCCCCCTCGGCCACCCCGTCGCTCTCCGGCGTGATCCCCGTGACCAGCCAGTGCACGAACGGCTCCCGGCCCGCATCGGGGTCCTCGACGAGCAGCACCAGCTCCTGCGCCGAGTCGGGCACGTCGGCCCACTGCAACGGCGGCGAGACGTTCGCGTCGTCACGGGCGAAGCGTCCGGGCAACTGGTCATGATCGTTGAACGCGGTGCTGCGCAGCATGATGCCGGCCATCTCTGGGCACCCCTCTCCTTCGTCCGGGGCGCGCGTACCCGCCGGGGCCGGCGCGAAACGGGCCGCCCCGACGACACCTGGTGCCAGCCGCGACCTACCCGCACCCGGAGTGCGGCGGACCCCGCAGGCCGCCCGCAGGTCCGGTTACCGGTGGAGAAACATCCGGTAACCGGACCTGCGGGCGGTGGTGTTGACGCTGGTCCGTGGGCCCGGTGGGGCGGACGGTCAGCCGCAGGAGTCGGCCCGGCAGGTCACCTCGATCTCGTAGAGCCGCGCCCGGCTGTCCCGGCTGTGGAGCACGTCAAGGCGGACCGAGGTTGCGCGGACCGGCGTGAACGTGTGCGTGGTGACCTGGGTCGTGTTTCCGGTGATCTCGCTGAGCACCTGCCAGACACCGCCGACGAGGCCCGAGATCCGGTACGCGGTCAGCTCGTACCCGCCGTACTGGTGGAGCTGCACGGTGTCGATCAGCTCCGGGTCGGCGAACCCCACCTGGAGCCAGTGGCTGCCGGCCGGATCGGTGATCCAGCGACTACCGGCGCTGGCTCGGTTGCCGTCGATCACGTGTGCTGGCACGTACTTCTGCCACCAGCCCGACGCGGTGGCCGTGGCGCCTTCGGACGCCAGCGCCACGTTGCGCCACACCGCGCTGACGGTCGTGGTGGCGCTCGCGGTGAACGGGCGGAACCCGCTTGGCAGCACGCCGTGTGGGGCGTCGACCGTGACGGTGGCGCTCTGCTCGGCCGCGAGCTGTCGGACTCCCACGGTCAACGGAACCTCCACCACCGCGAACGGGGCGAGCCGTACCTCGACCGGGGCCGGGCTGGCCCACCCCTGCGGGACGACGGCGCCGAGCTTTGCCGTCACCGGAACGTCGACGTCGTTACGGAGCACCGCGGTGATCCGGGTGTCCACGTCCGAGTCCGGCCGAACCGTGGTTCGCACGGGCAGGGCCGAGACGGTGAGCAGCGCGCCGCGGTCGGTGGGGGCGGTGCTCAGGGCGAGTGTGGGGAAGGCCTCCAGCTCCTGGTAGCGCGACCAGGCCAGCGTCATCTCCCAGGAATTCAGCCGGTGCACGACGGCGCTCACCTCGTACCGGCCGTCGTCGCCGGCTCGGATCGGGGCGCCGGCGAACTCGTCGGCGAAGAGCTGATCGGCCAGCAGCCTGGTCCGCTCCACCGCGATCTGGTTGGCGCCCTCGAACACCTTCGTCATGTGCTGCGGATCGTCGCCGTTGTCCCGGGCGTACGCCTGGACCTGGCTGAGCACCTGGTTTCGGTAGACATCGGTGTGGGCCAGCTCCTGCAACGTCAACTCGACGTGTGCGGTGGCGGCGCCCAGCAGGATGGCCTGGCGTGCGTTGTGGAAGGGAAGCCCCTTCGACTTGCCCGGGAAGCCCGGCAGTCGTCCGGTCCGGCTCGCCTGCAACAGCGCCGCGCGGACCACCGACTGGGAGATCGACAGACCGATGTTCCAGCCGGACCAACCGGCCAGTTCCCCGAACCGGATTCGGGGGGCGAGCAGTGAACGCAGCTCGCTGTCCACCTTCCCGGCCACCGCGTCGTCGCCGACTGCGACGAGTCGGCCCCGGGCCACCGCGTCGTGGATGCGGTCGGCGAAGGGTTCCAGGTCTCCGCCCCCGGCCGTGTTCGCCATCAACAGGATGTCGGCGTCGGGCCGGTCAGAGGGGCGGGCACCGAGGGTACGCACGTATTCGTCGACCAGGGTGGCGTAGGGGACGTCCTGATAGGGCGCGACCCACTGGTCGCCGGGGGTCCGGGACCACTCGACGTCGACAGTCGGGGATTCGCCGAGCCGTTTGGTGATGTGCTTGGCCACCAGCAGCGCGCCGAGGATGTCCGCGCCCGGGTAGATCTTGACCCGGTCCTGGACCCCGAGTTTCGCCGTGAGCGCGGCCAGGCCGGCCTTCTCCAGGCGGTGCGGGCCGTACTCGGTGGCGTCGTCCTGGCCGAGGATCAGGTAGTCGACGGTGCCGTTCGCGACCCGTTCGATCATGTCTCGGTTGATCTGGTGGTTCCGAGCCCGGGCACAGCGGAAGTCCGCCTTGACCTCCTCGGGGATCTCGTTGGCGACCTGCTCGTACTCGGCCCGGTGCTCCTCCTGTCCGAGGTTCTCCACCTGGTCCATCAGAATCGCCCAGCGCCGGATGGGACCGGAGTACATGCCGGGATAGCTGCTGGTCGGCTCGATGGTGAGGCGCATGATCACGTCGAACGCGTAGAGGGGCTTGTCGGGGTTCTTCCGCTTCACCTCGTCCAGCACGGTGAGCCGCCGCCGCGCGTCGGCCAGGCTGGTTTCGCAGGACCGGGAGGCGACCAGGCCGCCGTAGGCGAGCATCGGGGCCGCGACGACCGAGCCGACCGCGCCGGCGGCGGACTTCCGCCACCAGGCGCCGACCGCGTCGGCCTGACCATAGGTGAAGTACTCGCCGAGCAGGTTCTTCGGTGGTGTCAGCGCCTGGTGCCCGCCGGCCTCGGCGACCGCGACCGGCGTGTACGCGGTGAACGGCCGGTCGTCCAGCGGTACGACGGCGAGCTGGCCCAGGTTGGCCGGCGGCCGGGCGGCTGCGGCCGGAGCGCCCGGTAGGGCGACCGCGAGGGTGAGGGTGACCGCAGTGATGGTGACGATGCTGAGGGTGCGGGGTATGAGTCGTCTGGTGCGACGCATCGGTTCTCTCTCGTTCGGTGCTGGGGGATTAAGGTCGCCGGTCGGTGGGAGGGTCACCGGGTGCCGGCGTAGCCGACCGCCTTGAGGATGCCGAGCCCGTTGTGGGCGATCGGGAGAGTGCCCCGGGTGCCCTTGCACAGGTATTCGGTGGTGTCGGTGTCACCGTCGAGGTCGTTGGTGTCCCGGGTGGGTAGGAACATCGCGACCAGTGAGCGGTCGAGCAGGGCGTAGAGCGCGTCCTGCCGGTCCGCCTGCTGCAACCGTTGGTAACCCGCCGTGAACTTGGCCGGTACCAGTTCCTTGCGCAGCTCGGCGAGGACGCCGAAGCCGACGATGTCGTAGTACTTCGCCTCGGCGTTCACATTGGGCGAGGTGAGGCGGAAGAAGCCACCGAAGGACAGGTGCGGGTCGTAGTCCCACGCGTCACCCGACGGCGTCGCCCCCTGGTTGTCCGGTGGGTAGTACGGGTCCACGGCTCCGGACGCGGTGTCGTCGACACAGTCGAGCGGGTCGCTGGCCGAGGCGGTGTGCCAGCCCGGGAGGCTGGTGTAGGTGGTGTAGAGGGTCGCTACGGCGGCGGCCGCGGAACTGGCGCCGTTGAGCTGGCGTTCGTGGTCGTAGAGTCCGGCCAGTCCGTACTCGATCATGTCGGTGCCCAGGGTTCCGCCGGCGATCTGGCCGTTGGTGTAGGTGCAGGATCCCTTGCGGTGCCACTGGTTGTCACGGCAGTCCGCGCTGTACGCGCTCTGCGCGACCACCCGGTTCTGGCTGGTGGTGGGGGAGTCGAAGTCGAAGGTGTACCAGTCCGCGCCGGCTTGGAGGCCCGTGCTGAGGAACTGCCGGGCGGTGGCGGCCGACAGGCCGTACCTGTTGTCCGACGGCGCTACGGCTGTCTCCAACCGCTGCATGAACGCGATCGCCGTGAGATTCCAGATGGAGATCGTCGAGTAGAGGTTGCTCCAACTGGAGATCTGGTCCACGTAGCCGCCCGGCGGGCTGGTGGGCTGGCCGAGTCCGTCGACGAACGGATGGATGCCGTAGGACAGGTAGTAGGCGCGCGGGTCCTGCATACGGAGCAGGAACTCGCCGATGCCGGTGGCCGCGTCGAGGTATCCGGGGGTGCCGGTCGCCTGGTGGGCGGCCAGCAGAGCCTCTCCGCACGCCGCGTTGCCGAACGAGGTGAAGTAGCGGATCTGGCCGTCCGTGGTGCCGGCCACCGCATCGTCGAAGATCTTCGGTGCGTTCGGGTTCTTGGTCGGCCGGTGGGCGAGCACCGCGTTGGCGAACTCGTCGATGATTCCGGTCTCCACGCTCGACAGCGACCGCTGCTCGTACGCGGCCCGCTGGTCGAGGTAGACCGAGATGAACTGGAGGCTGGTGCAGGCGGCGGTGCTCTGCCGCGGTCCGCCGACGGTGCACGGACTCGCCGGGGAGCAGGGCCGGCCGGCTACCGTGAACTGGTTGCCGTAGATGTGTTCGATGTCCCGGCGCAACCCGTTGCGTACCCCGTCGTACGACGCCAGGAGCCAGTCGAAGTAGCTGTCGACGAGAGGGACGGGGGTGGCGGCGACGGCCGGAGCGGCCGGGATCGGCGCCGCGACGCCGACGATGAGCGCCGCCACCAAAGCCGCTGCCCGCGCCCTCACCGGTGCCCCCGATTCGAGGTCAGGACGATCCGGGGCTCGGCGGCTATCTCGCCGGTGCGGTCCCAGGGTAGGTAGATGTGCCAGGCGTCGAGTCGGTCCACGCGGGCCGTCACCGGCGATCGTCCATCGCTGCCGAGGGCGAGCGTGGCCCCGGCGAACTCGTCGGTGAACAGCTTCTCCGCGTACGGGGTGGTGTTGTCGACCGCGTACGCGTTGATCTGGGAGAAGTAGGTCTTGATGATCTGCGGGTCCGGCTCGCCCAGCGAGGACGCGTAGGCGGTGGTGGCGGTGCGGACGTTGTTGCGGTACGAGTCGGTCTGCACCAGTTCCGAGACGGACAGTTCGATGCTGGCTCGGGCCGCGTCGTGCAGGAGTGCCCGCCGTGCGGCCAGCACCGGCTCGCCGGCGGTGGCCCGCGCGCCGGGTGGCAGGTCACCACACACCGATCGTTGCCGCAGCGCCCAGCGGGACATCGCCTGGGCAAGGCTGATCCCGACGTTCCAGCCGGAGTAGCCAGCCAGCTCGACGTACCGGATTCGGCCGTTGAGCAGGGACAGTAGTCGCCGGTCGGAGTGTCCTGCGATCGCGTCGTCGCCAAGGGCCACGGGGCGGCCGGCCCGGACGTGGGCCACCAGACGGTCGGCGAACGGCGCCACCGACGCGGAACTGCCACCTGTGTTGGCCATCAGGACCAGGTCGGACTGCTCCGGCTGGTCCACGACCGTCCCGCCGAGGATGTCGACGTAGCCCCGGACGAGCTGGGCGTACGGGATGTTCTGAAAGGGCGCGGTCCAGGCCTCACCCGGCACCCGGGAGTATTCGATGCTCACCTTGGGACGCACGCCGGCGTCGCTGATGGCGATCTTGGCGATGAGCAGGGCGGCCACCACGTCGGCACCCGGGTAGATCACCACCCGGTCACCGACGCCCAGTTCGGCGATGCGGGCGGCGAGTGCCTGGGACTCCGGTCGGTGCAGGCCGTTGCCGGTGGCGTCGTCCTGGCCCACCACGAGGAAGTCGAAGATCCCTTCGGCAGCCCATTCGATCATCGTCAGGTTGACCCGGTGATTCCTGGCCCGGGTGGACAGATAGTCGCTTCGCACGTCGGCCGGGATCTGGGACTCCAGCTCGTCGAGGTGAGGGCGCTTCTCCACCATTCCGAGGTTGTCGACCTCGTCCTTCACCGTTGCCCAGACCCGCAGTTCGTTGCGCCACGGCCCTTCGGGGGTGAGCCGCATGATGGTGTCGAAGGCGTAGAGCCGCCGGTGCGGGCGGCGCCGTCGGACGGTCCGTACCGCCGCCAGCCGGGCGAATACCTCGGCCTCTGGTACGGAGCTGTTGCGGGAGTTGAGCAGTCCACCGTAGGCGAGCATCGGTAGGGCGACGACCAGCGCGTCCGCCGACGAGGTGAACGAGGTGAGCCACCGGCCGACGGCGCGACCGTCGCCGGGGGTGAAGTGCCGACCCAGGGTCTTCCGTGGCGGCAACAGGGTGTCGTAGCCGGCGCCGGTGGCGATCTGTTGCGGGGCGTACCAGGTGTAGGGCCGGTCGTCGAGGGGGACAAGGGCGATACCGCCGAGCCGTGGGGTCTTCGGCCGGGCGTGAGCCGGGGGGCCGAGGGCGGCGAGGCCGGCGCCGGTCAGACCGGCGAGGCCTGCTGCCCGGAGAAGGCCACGTCGGGACAGGGCATGATCAGGCATTTCGGCTCCTTGCGTTGCCGGGCGGTGCGCTGAGTCTTGGATCAACAGGAACCCCGGGTCAAGAGCGCCGGAGCCCGTAATTCGTATTACTGCGTCTGTCCACCCTTGACACTGGCTCCGCGGGCCGGGCAGCATCCTCCGCAACAACAGTCGGCAATACCTACACCTCGGAAGGTGGCCGGTGTCCGTGTCCGTAGGGCGGGGCAGGCTGACGCAGAATGAGATCGCCCGGATGGCCGGGGTGAGCCAGACGACGGTGTCCCTTGTGCTCAACGGCCGTTGTGAGGCGGCCTGGCGGATCGCCCCGGAGACCCGGGAGCGAGTGCTGCGCGTCATCCGCGAGACAGGTTACGTCGCCGACCCGCTCGCCCGGCGGCTGCTCCAGCAGCACAACCAGATCCTGGGCGTGTTCACCTACGAGTCGGTGTTCCCGAGCACCAGCGTGAACTTCTACCACCCGTTCCTGTCCGGCATCGAGGCGTGCGCGGAGAGCATCGGGTGCGACCTGTTGCTGTTCACCAGCGCCCCCGTGAGTGGCGGCAGCCGGCGGATCTTCCACGACAACAACCGCATCCGGCTCGCCGACGGGTGTGTTCTGCTCGGTCGGGAGATTCCCCGCGACGAGTTGGCCCGGATGGTCGCCGAGGACATGCCCTTCGTGTCTGTCGGTCGACGCGACGACGCCTATCTACCCTCCGGCAAGGGCGGTCCGGTGCCACATGTCGGTGCGGACTACGCCCAGGCCACCGCCGCCCTCGTCCGCCGCGCCGTCGACCTCGGGCACCGGGTGATGGCGTACGTCGGCGCCGGTGCCGGCCCCGAGTCCGCCATCGACCGACTGGCCGGCTTCACCGCTGCGGTCTGGGAGACCGGAGTCGACGGTCGGCACGAACCGGCCGACGGACGGACCCGGGCGGAACTGCTCGACGCACTGTGCTCGGCCCGGGTCACCGCCGTCTTCTGCGAGGAACTGGTCGAGGCGGTGGCGATGGCCGAGGCGGCGCGGGCCCGGGGCCTGTCCGTGCCCGGTGACCTGTCCCTGTTGGCGCTCGGCGATCCCACCGAACAGGCCGAGACCGACCTCGACTTCACCGGCTTCCGCATCCCCCGCGAGGACATGGGCTGGCAGGCCATCGAAGTGCTCGACGACATCCTGCACGGCCGGACCAGCGACCACCAACGGCTGCTCCCCTGCGAACTGGTCGAGGGTGAGACCCTCGGTGCCCGGGGCCCGGCAACCGGCCGCAACTGACCAGCGGAGTTTGCGAAACTGGAGGCTTCACCTACGACGGGGAGGCCTATGCGAGCGGTACGGGTGGCGTTCCGCGCCGAGTGCGCCACGCTGGGCGGGGTCCTGCGCGGCCTCGGCCCCGCCGATCTGGATCGGCCCACCGGCTGCCCGCCCTGGCGGGTACGGGAGCTGGTCGCCCACGTCTCCACCGGCGTCGGCCGCCTCGCCGGCATGTTCTCCGCGCCGACACCCGGCCGGGCCGAGGTGGACGCCGCCGGCTACTTCGGCGCGGCGAAGTTCACCCCCGAAGTCGACCGGGCGCGGATCGACAGCGCCCGCCGGGAGGCCCGCGAGCTGCCCGACCCGGCGGCGGTCGCGGCCGAGTTCGAACGCGCCTGGCAGGCGGCCGACGACGCGGTGGGCCGCCAGCCGCCCGGCCGGGTGGTCCGCACCCGGCACGGCGACGCCATGGCCCTGTCCGAGTTCCTGCTCACCCGGGTGGTGGAGGTCGGCGTGCACGGCCTCGACCTGGCCGCCGCCCTGGGCCGCGCGCCGTGGCTGACCCCGGACGCCGCCGAGGTCGTCGCGGCGCTGCTGACCGGTGGCCGGGACGTCCCGGCGGAGCTGGGCTGGGACCGGCTCGCGCTGGTGAGCAGGGCCACCGGCCGGGTGCCGCTCACCGGCCGGGAACGGGCCGTGCTCACCGCCGCCGGGGTGCGCTGGCTCTCCTTCGGTGGTTGACCGCCCAGCCCGGCCCGCCCCGCCCCGGCCCGCCCGCTCCGCCCCGGCCCGCCCCGCGCCGGTTCGGCTTGGTCCGCCTCGGCTCGGGCGGTGGGATCGCCGGGCTCCGGTCAGGCGCTGTCGGGGGCGGTGCGGCGCAGGTGCGCCAGGACGATCGGGTCGATCCGGCCGGGAACCAGGCGTTGCTCCAGGTTCTCCACGCCCGCCCAGGAGTCCAGCGCGTCGTACACCCCGGCCGCCCCGACCGGATACCCGGCGCCGGCCAGCAGCGCGGCGACCTCCCCGGCCAGCGGGCCGGCCAGGTCGAGCAAGGTCGCCGGGTCCGGCCTGCCGAACAGCAGCGTGTGCGCGTCGAGCAGCCGACCCAGCTCCGCCACCGGATCGGGATGGTCGTCGACCCGCAGGTCGACCAGGCTGTCGCCGGTGCCCGCGTACCCGCCGCGCCGCTCGACCACGAACAGGCCGGCGCTCTGCCGGCCCCGCCGGTCGCCCCCGGCCTCGTCGCCGGCGCGTAGCGCGGCGAGCAGCCGGGCCGGCAGCGGCAGCGCCGCCCCGGCCAGCCAGGCGTCCCGGACGGCGTCGATGACGTGCGGCCCGGCCAGGATGTTGCCCTGGGCCGCCCAGCCGTCCCCGGCCTGACCGCCGGCCCAGCCGTGGCACCCCGGGCCGGTCCAGGTCGCCCCGTCGCCGCTCGCCCCGACCACCCCGAGCTGACGGTCGTCGCGACCCGGGTCGGCGGCCACCAGCCCGGCGACCACGTCGGCGGCGGCCACCCCGGTGCGCAGCAGCGCCAACCCCTGCTCCCGGTAGGCGAGGTTGAGATGCGCCTGGGTGGCCAGCGCGCCGACCTCCGCCGCGGCGGCCGGCACCAGCGCCCCGGCGGCGAGGAACTTGCTGGCCACGGCGACACCATGCTGCCGGCCGTCGGCGGAGCGGCCCACGATCGAGAAGGTCACCCGAGCAGGTTAGCGCCGTCGGGCCGCGCCGCGCGTCGCCCGTACCGCCGGGCCGCGCCGCGCGTCGCCCGGGCCCGGCGCCGCTGTCGCCCCGGACCGCCGGGCCCGTGGCGCTGCTGCCCGTGCCGCTGGTGGCCCGGTGCCGCTGTCGTCCGCGCCGGTCGCCCAACTGGCAGGCGTGGCCCGCCGCGGGCGGGCGCGGCGCGGCCCGGCGGCGCCTTGCCGGAAGGCCCGGGCAGCGGGAGGATCGACCGGTGACGAACCGATGGGGTATGACCGTGCCGCTCGGCGGCATTCCGCTGGTCGACCACGCGGCTGTCTACGGGGCCCTGCACGGGGCGGGGTTCACCGACCTCTGGTCGTCCGAGGTGGCCGGGGCCGACGCGTTCACCCCGTTGGCGCTGGCCGCCGCGTGGCAGCCCGAGCTGCGCCTCGGCACCGCCATCGCCCCGGCCTTCACCCGGGGGCCGGGCCTGCTCGCGATGCACGCCGCGGCGCTCGCCGAGGCCGCCCCCGGCCGGTTCGCGCTGGGCATCGGCGCGTCCTCGCCGGTGCTGGTGCGGGACTGGAACGCGGTGCCCTTCGACGAGCCCTTCAAGCGCACCCGGGACGTGCTGCGCTTCGTCCGGGCGGCCCTGGCCGGGCAGACCGTCGACGGCGCGTTCGACACCTTCGAGGTGCGCCGGTTCACCCTGGAACGGCCGCCGGCCGTGCCGCCGCCGCTGCTGCTGGCCGCCCTGCGCCCGGGAATGCTGCGGCTGGCCGGCGCCGAGGCCGACGGGGTGATCCTCAACTGGCTCGCCGCCGACGACGTGCCGACCGCCCTCGGCGCGTTGGGGCAGCGGCGGGACGGGTTCGAGGTGGTGGCCCGGATCTTCGTCTGCCCCACCGAGGACGTCACACACGCCCGCGCCCTCGGCCGCCGGCTGATCACCAGGTACCTCACCGTGCCCGCGTACGCGGAGTTCCACCGGTGGCTGGGCCGGGCGGAGACGCTCGGGCCGATGTGGCGGGCCTGGGCGGCGGGGGACCGGCGCGGCGCGAGCGCCGCCGTGCCCGACGAGGTGGTCGACGCGCTGGTGCTGCACGGCTCGCCCGAGCACTGCCGCGACCAGGTGCGCCGCTACGCCGACGCCGGGGTGGACGTACCGGTGCTGGCCCTGCTGCCGACCCCGGAACCGGCCGGCGACCCGGCCGACCTCATTGCCCGGCTGGGACCGGCCTGACCCGCCCAGCCGGGCCCACGGAGGGAGCCGACATGAACCTCACCGACCGGGTGGCGGTGATCACCGGCGGGGCCGGCGGCATCGGCGCCGCCCTCGCCCGCCGGTTCGCCGTCGAGGGGGCGGCGGCCGTCGTGGTGGCCGACCTCGACGCCGCCGGGGCCCGCGCCGTCGCCGAGGACGTCGGCGCGGTCGCCCACGCCGTGCAGCTCGACGTCACCGCCGAGGAGCAGGTCCGCGCCCTGGTGGCCGACACCGAGCGACGGTACGGCCGGATCGACCTGTTCTGCGCCAACGCCGGGGTCGCCACCGAGGCGGGGCTGGACGCCGCCGACGCCGACTGGGAGCGGGCCTGGCGGGTCAACGTGCTCGCCCACGTGCACTCGACGCGGGCCGTGCTGCCCGGCATGCTGGCCCGGGGCCAGGGGTACCTGCTGCACACCTGCTCGGCCGCCGGGCTGCTCACCGCCGTCGGCGACGCCCCGTACACCGCCACGAAACACGCGGCGGTCGGGCTGGCCGAGTGGCTCGCGATCACCTACCGGGACCAGGGCGTCCGGGTCAGCGCGCTGTGCCCGCAGGGGGTGGACACCCCGATGCTCGCCGAGGGACTGGCCGCCGGTCATCTCGGGGCACGGGTGATCGCCGCATCCGGCGCGGTGCTCCACCCCGACCGGGTGGCCGACGCGGTGATCGCCGGCCTCGCCGAGGAGCGGTTCCTCATCCTGCCCCACCCCGAGGTCGCGAACTACGCCCGCCGCCGTGCCGAGGACCCCGACGGCTGGCAGGCCGGCCTCCGCAAACTGATCCGCCGCCTCCACCCCTGACCCCCACCCCACCTCACCCGGCCCCCACCCCCGGCCGGCTGACCCCGGTTGATCAAGAGGTTTGCGTCACCGGTGCGCCCGATCCCCGACGCAAACCTCTTGATCAACGCGGCGGGTGGGGTGGGGGCGTGGGGGTGGGATTAGGTGGGCCAGTGGAGGGGGCCTGGGTGGACTGACCAGAGTAGGCGGCGCCATCGGGGGCGGGCGGCGCGTAGCGCCGTGACGTAGTCCGTCGCCAGGGCCGCCGCCAAATCGGCCTGTGCCTCGCTGGCGCTGCCCGGGGCGAAGGCGACCTGGTTGAGCAGGCCGGCCAGCTCGTCGACGGCGGGCACCGGCGCGGGGACCGGGTCGGTGCCGGCCCCGGTGCGGCCGGCGCGGGCCTCGGCCAGGGCGGCCCGGGCCCGCTCGGCGACCTCCGTGGCGGCGAGGTCCCCGCCCACCGGCCGGCCGGCCAGCCGCAGCGCGTCCGTCAGCTCCCGCCAGGCGCCGGCGATCCGCCGGCCGGGGTCGCCCGTGGACAGCCGGGCCCGGGACCGCGCCCGGCGCAACGCCACCAGCACCGCCAGCGCCGCCCCGACGACGAGCAGCAGACCGCCGGCCCCGCCGCCGACCAACACCGGCGTCGACACGCCACCGGAGTCGACCGGCCGGGCCGGCCCGGCCTGCGCCGGCGGGGTCTCCGTCGGCTCCAGGGTCGGCTCGGGCACCTCCGACGGCGGCGGGTCCTCCGGCGTCGGCCGGAAGTCCTCCTCCACCGGGCGCGGCTCGTCGTCGGGCCGGGGCAGCGGGTCGAACGGCACCCAGCCCAGGCCGGAGAAGAGCACCTCCGGCCAGGCGAACGCGTCCGCCGCGCGCACCGGCCCGTCCCCGCCGGAGGAGAACCCGACCACCACCCGGGTGGGCAGGCCGACCAGCCGGCCCAGCACCGCGAACGCCGCCGCGAACTGCTCCGACGTGCCGCGTTGGCCACCGCCGTTGCGCGGCCCGAACAGGAAGAAGTTCAGATTCGGGTACGCGTGTCCGCTCGGCGCGTCCGCCACCACCCGGTAGTGCTCGGCGAGGAACTGCTCGATCGCTGCCGCCCGCGCGTACGGGGCGCCGTTGTCCTCGGCGAGCTGGGCGGCGAGCCGGCGCACCGGGTCGGGCACCCCGTCGGCCACCCGCAGGACCCGGGCCACCTCGTCCCCGGCCGGCACGTCCGCCGTGGCGAGCAGGTTGTTGTCCGGCCGCTCCGCCGCCGAGGTGACCGTGTACCGCAGCCCCGGCGTCAGCCCCTCCGGCCGGATCAGCGTCCCCGTCTGCGGGTCGTACGCGACCCGGGCGCCGCTGACCTCCCGCGGGGTGGCCACCGCGGGCAGCAGCCGCCCGCTCAGGTCAGCCACGGTGATCTCCTGTCGGACCGTCTCCACCGTGGCCCCGGGGGCGGACTCGGTCGCCGGCAGGATCCGCCCGGCGTTGCGGTACGTCGCCCCGACCCGCCAGGTCACCCCGTCGTAGTCGCTGAGCACCGCGAGCCGGATCCGCTCCGACCGGCCCCCGTCACCGTCGCCCGGCCCGTCGCCGCTGTCCGGCCCGGCGCTCTCGCCCGGCGAGGCACCTGCGTCCGGCCGGCCACCGTCCGCCGGGCCGGTCGACCCCGCCGGCGTGCGCGCCGGATCCGGGGCTCCGGCCGGGGTACCGGGGCGGCGCGTCGTCACGTCCAGCAGCTTCTGCCGCGGGTTCAACGCCCAGCCGGAGATGCGGATCAGCGGATTCTCGTCCAGCGACTCCACCTGCGGCGGCTCCACGTACCGGCGCGGGTCCACCGGCCGGTCGTCGACCCGCCCGGCCACCACCGGGCCGAGCAGGGCGGCCAGGCCCACCACCACGACCAGCCCGGCGGCGGTGGTGGCGGCGAGACGTACCCGCACCGCCGCCCGCACCCCCGGGGCCAGACCGACGGTCGGGTCCGGACCCGACGGACCCGGCCCCCGGGACGGCACGGCCAGCCCGACCGCGGCGACCGCCGCGAACGCCACCGTCGGCCAGATCGCCGGGTCCGCGTTCGGCCCGACCACGTACAGCGCCCCGGCGTAGAGCAGCGCCGGTGGGAGGTACCCCAGCAGCACCCGGCCGGCCCGCAGCGCCACCTCCGCGCCGGCCAGCCCGGCCAGCCACGCCGCGACCAGCGGCACCAGCACGGTGTCCGGGGTCGGCTCGACCGGGATCATCGCGGTCAGCAGCCGGGGAATGCCGTTGCGCGCCGCGTCCGCCGTCACCTCGGCCAGCGAGCCGGGCAGTCCGGCCGCGTCGGCGGCCACCCGCAGCGACCACGCCGCGTACCCGGCCAGGCCGGCCACCGACAGCGGGGCGACCAGCCAGGACGGCAGCCGCCGGGCGGCCACGCTGACCAGCACCGAACCCACCGCCGCGCCGATCACCAGCCGGGGCAGCAGGCCCGGAGCGTACACCCGGCCCAGCGCCACCCCGGTCAGCGCGACCAGCGCGACCAGCGCGAGCGGCAGCGGCGCCGCCCGCAGCACCCGCAGCACCCTCACCACCGGCGGACCCCGTCCCACTCGGCCGCGAACGCGGCCCCGTCGGCCGCGTCCACGACCACCATCCCGGTCGCGCCGGGCGGCGTCGGCTCCGCCGCCCCGAACACCCCCACCACCACCGACGGGTACGCCCCGCGCAGCGCGCCGAGGTGCCCCAGGTCGCCCCGGCCGCCCGGCCCGGTGAGGAAGACCAGCGTGTCGCCCAGTCGCTGCTGACGCAGCCGGGCCGTCGCCGCGCGCAGCGCCGCACCGGCGTCCCCCGGGTCCAGCCGGACCGCGGCGAGCCGGTCCAGCGGCCCGCCCCCGGCCTCGGCCGCCCCGCTCGCCGCCCCGCTCGCCGCCGTGCTGGCCGGCGGCGCGGCGCGCCGGGCCCGTAGCCGGCCCACGACCCGGGCCGCCCACCGGCCCCCGGCCGACGCCGGCTGCCCGTCGTCGGTGGGCTGCTCCGGGGCCACCAGCAGCAGCGCCACGGGCAGGTCGGCGCGCAGCGCCGCCGCGACCACCGACGCCGCCGCCTCGCAGGCCGCCTCGAACGACTCCGGGTCGGGATGGGCGGCGGCCCGGTCGTCCAGCAGCACCACGATCCGGGGCAGGCTGGTGTCCACGTTCTCCCGCACCATCAGCTCGCCCACCCGGGCGCTGGTGCGCCAGTGCACCCGGCGCAGCTCGTCGCCGACCACGTACTCCCGCAACGAGTCGAACGTGATCGACCCGTGCGGCACGCCGTCCACCCGGCCGTCGAGGCTGCGCCCGGCCCCCCTCGGCACCGCCGTCAGCGGGTGGACGCGCGGGTGCACCCACACCGGCACCGTGCCCGAGTACGGGCGGGCCAGCGCCACCAGCCCCAGCGGGTCGCGCCGGGTCACCCGCAGCGGCCCGACCGGCACCACGCCCCGCCGGTCGGTCGGCACGTCGTAGCTGATCGTGGTGTCCCGACCGGGGCGCAGCCGCAGCACCGGCACCGGCACCGCCCGCTCTCCGCAGCGGTCCTCGGCCAGCAGGTTCGCCGCCCGCACCCGTCCGGCGTTGCGCACCGTCAGCACCATCCGCGCCGGCTCACCCCGGGACACCCGGTCCGGGTCGGCGTGCCGGGTCACCTCCAGCCGGGGCCGCCACAGCGCCACCAGCAGGGCGTACCCCACCGCGACGGCCGCCGCCGCGCCGAGCAGTGTCAGCTCCGGGTAGGCGAACCGGAACCCGGTGCCGAGCAGCGCCACGGCGGCCACGAGCAGCCCGGCGCCCCGGGCGGTGATCCCCACGTCCGTACGGCCCGCCTCAGCCCTGAACCGGGGCCGGGGCGACCTGACCCGACGGCAGCGGCACCGGCACCGAGGCGACCGCCTGACGGAGCACCTCGGCGGGGGTCACCCCGCGCACCTGCGCGTCCGAACCGAGCAGCAGCCGGTGCGCGAACACCGGCTCGGCGAGCGCCTTGAGGTCCTCCGGCATGATCCAGCCCCGCCCGTCGATCAGCGCGTACGCGCACGCCGCCCGGGTCAGCGCGATCACCCCCCGGGGGCTCACCCCCACCCGTACCTGCGGGTGGTGGCGGGTCGCGGCGGCCAGCCGGACCGCGTACGCGTACAGCGGCTCGGCGATGTGCACCCGCCTCGCCATCCGCACCATCTCCCCGACGGTGTCGGTGTCGGTGATCGCCGCCAGCGCCTCGGGGGAGCGGACCGTCGCCCCGCGCAGCACCTCCACCTCGACCGCCTCGTCGGGGTAGCCGACGGAGAGCTTCACCAGGAACCGGTCGAGCTGCGCCTCCGGCAGCCGGTACGTGCCGTCCATCTCCACCGGGTTCTGCGTGGCGACCACCAGGAACGGCTGCGGCACCGGGTGCCGGACCCCGTCCACGGTGACGGTGCGCTCCTCCATCACCTCCAGCAGCGCCGACTGGGTCTTCGGCGACGCCCGGTTGATCTCGTCGGCGATGACGATGTTGGCGAACACCGGCCCCGGGTGGAACTCGAAGCCCCGGGTGGCCTGGTTGAAGATGGTCACCCCGGACACGTCCGAGGGCAGCAGGTCCGGGGTGAACTGGATGCGCCGCCACTGCCCCTTCACGGTGGCGGCGATCGCCCGGGCCAGGGTGGTCTTGCCGACCCCCGGCACGTCCTCCAGCAGCACGTGACCCTGCGCGAACAGCGCCGTCAGCGCCAGCCGGACCACCTGCGGCTTGCCCAGCACCACCGAGTTGACGTTCTCCGCCAGCCGGGCGGCGAGGGCGGCGAAGCCCTGCACCTCCGGCTGGGTGAGCGGTTCGTTGGTGTTCACGGTGGTGCTCCTTGCCTGATGGCGCGGTCAGCAGGTGGGCAGGACGTTGATGTTGTCCCCGCCTTCGAGGTTGAGCCAGGCCCACGGGATGTAGTTCTTCCCGCTGTACTCGACCTGCACCCACCAGGTGCTCTGCTTCTGGTTGTTGTAGATCCAGGAGTCGACGTTCTCGCCCTGCCTCTTGCAGTACGCCTTGAGCCGGGTTCCGGGCTTCGCCCAGCCGGCCTGCTGGTCGTTGTCCTGCCGGGGCACCCGGAAGATCTCGTTGCCGTTGCGGCCGGCCACGTCCCGGTCGCAGTACGTCCGCTGGTCGCCGTCGGGCCCGTTGTTGCAGGTCGCGATCCCGTACAGCGGATCGGTGGCCTGGGCCCGGTCCGCGGTGCCCTTGCCGGCGGCGTTGCTCGCCGTGACCGTGGCCGTGTACTTCGTGCCCGGCGTCAGGCCCGACACGGTCGCGCTGGCGCAGTTCCTCGCCTGCACCGGCGCCTCGCCCGGGACGCTGACGGTGCAGGTCGCCTTCCCGCCCCCGGCGTCCACGGTGAAGGTGACCGTGACGGCCGTGGCCGTCGCCGACGAGCCGGTGACGGTGACCCGGGGCTGGGCGACCGTGCGGGCGGTGGCGGTGGCCTCCGGGCCCGGGCCGGCCTCGTTGACGGCCTTCACCTTCACGGTGACGTTCTGCCCGTCGCCCAGGCCGTTCACGGTGGCCCGGGTGTCGGTCACCTCGCTGGCCCGGCCGCCGACGTCCACCAGGTACTTCGTGACCGGCCGGCCGTTGGCCGGCGCCGGGGACCACTGCATCGCGACGGTGCCCGGCTGGTCCGCCACCGTCGACGCCCGCAGGCCAACCGGCTGGTCGGGCGCCGCGAACGGCACCACGCTGTTGCTCACCGGGGAGGCCTTCGAGCCGGCGCCCCGGTCGTTGACCGCGACGACGGTGAACGCGTACTGCGTGCCGTACTCCAGCTCGCCGGCCGGCACCACCAGCTCGGTCTTCGCCGACTCGCCGGCCGGGGCGTTCGCGCCGGCCGAGGTCGCCGTCACCGCGTACTTCGCGATGGTGTTGCCCTGGCCGTTGGCGGCCGGCCACTTGACCAGCACCGTGCCGTTCGGCCGGGCCTCGGCCGTGACGCTGGCCGGCGGGTCCGGCACCGCGGCGGTCGGGGTGACCGGGTTGCTGGTCCGCGCCGGGCCGTCGCCCTTGGCGTTGACCGCGTGCACCGAGAACCGGTACGTCTCGCCGTTGGTCAGGCCGGTGATCTCCACCGACCGCTGGTTCGCGCCCACCTCCCGGCGCTGGCCGGCACCCTCCACCACGTACCGGATGATCTCCGCGCCGTTCGCGGCGGCCGGCCGCCAGCTCACCCGGGCCTGCGCGTTGCCGGCCGACGCGGTGACGCTGCGCGGCGCGCTCGGCTTGCTCACCTTCGGCTTCTTCGGCGGGGGCGGCGGGGGCGCCGGCGGCGGGTCGCCGCCGAGCACGTCGTTGGCGTACTTGTTGACCTCGCGCACCTGGTGCTTGTCGTCGACCACCCGGGCGGTCGACGAGTCCGGCGCGTTGATGAACAGCCGGTTCTCCCGCACCTCCAGCTCCAGCGGGCCGGTCGAGCCCTTGCCTCCGATCGTGTCGACGAGCTGCCCGCCGGCGTCGAAGGAGTACACCGTGCCGGTGCTCTCGTCGGCGCAGTAGTACCGGTCCGCCCAGGCCACGGCCGGGCTGAGCCCGTCACCCCGGCCAGGCACGGTGAACGCACGCTCCTCGCCGCCGGCGCCGACCACGTGCACCGTCCGGTCGCCGGGCACCGTCACCGGCACCTTCGGCCCGCTGGTCCGCGCCGGCAGGGCACCCGGCCCGGCCATCGTCAACTGCGTCCGGGTGACCTCGCCGCGCTGCACCCGCACCAGCGCGCCGGCCGTGCGGTCGAGGACCGCCACCCCGTCGTCCAGCGTGGAGACGACCAGCTCGTGACTGGGGTCGGCGATCTCGTGCGTCTCGACCTTCTTCGGGCTGACGCCGGAACCGGCCGGCGCGGCCGAGCCCGGCTCGGACGGCAGCTCCGCCGCCGTGACCGCGGAGACGGTGCCCTCGGCCGGGACCGCGATCCAGAGCCGGCCCTCCCCGTCGAACGCCCCGCCGGTGATGCCCGGCGGGTAGCGCACCGGCTCGCCGACGGGGGCCAGCGAGCGCGGATCGAGCTGCCGGACGATGCCCTGCACGGCGTCCACCACGAATGCGGCGTCCTCGTGCAGCGCGACGTTGACGCCCAGGCCGGGGGTGGTGCGGGTGCTGGCGGTGATCTGGAGGGTGGCCAGGTCCAGCGAGCTGACCTGCCCCGTGTTCAGGTCACGCAGGACCAGCAGCCGGTCGGTCTGGACGACCTGCATCGGGTGCCGGCGGGCGTCGGGGACCTCCACCCGGGTGTCCACGCGCGCGGTGATGCCGTTGACCCGGGCCATCTCGCTGCGCGCCGCGCTCCACAGCCAACTGCTGGCGTCGTAGTTGGCCACCGCGTTGTCGGCGGCGCCCAGCCCGAGGACGGTGAGGCCCATCGCGGCCAGCAGCGCCCCCACCGTGCCGATGGTGACCAGGCCGCCACGCCAGCGGGAACGGCGGCCGGGAACCTCCGGCCCGGTGCTCACGGCGTCGTCGATGGTGGCCACAAGCGGCTGCCTCCCCGTGTCGTCATGCCGGTCGGCGCGCCGGTGACCGGCGACCCTCCCCGAGCCGGGTGCCATCATATGGCCACCCTGAGGCAGGGGAAACCCGCACCGTCCGCCTGTGGACACCCAGCGTGTGCGGGGTGGACGGCGGGTCAGCTCGCCGTCGGGGCCGGCGTCCGGGCGGTGCAGACCTGCCCGGAGGTGGCGAAGGCGTCGGTGGAGTAGACCGCCAGCACGGTGAAGCAGTAGTCCACCCGCGAGTTGAGGCCGTTGACCGTGTAGCTGGTCTGCCCCGGATCCACGGTGGCCAGCACGCCCAGCTTCTGCCCGGTCCGTCCACCGGCCACCATGAACGGCACCGCGCCGGAGGACGGATCCGTCCAGGTGAGGGTGATCGTGCTGCTGTCGTCGCGCAACTTGAGGTCACCCGGCGGGGGGCCACTCGCCTTCGGGACGGCCGACGCCGACGCCGGTGCCGACACCGGTGCCGAGCCCGGGGGAGCCGCCTCGTCGCGGTCGAACACCAGCACCGCGACGCCGACCACGATCGCCAGGATCACCAGCGCCACCACCGCGACCAGGACCACCGTCCAGCCGCGTCCGGTCGGCTCCTCCTGGTACGTCGTCTGCCACGCATCCTGCGGCGAGGGGTAGTCGTCGGCGGCCCGCCAGCCGTCCTGCTCGTGCCAGGCCTGCCCCTGCTGCCCCTGCTCGGCGGGCCCGGGGTCGGTCGCCCGCTGCCGCGTCCAGTCCTGCCCGGCCGGCCCCTGGTCGGCGGCGCCGGAGCGGTGGTCCAGGTGCGGGGGCGGCGGGCCCGGGGGTGGCGGGACCGGGGGTGGCGCGACGGCGGACGCGTCGAGCCCCGGCACCGACGGCTCCGGACCGGGCGACCGTGGCGGTGGCGCGGGGCCAGGCTCCGGCTGCCGGTCGGCGGGCGGCCCGTCCGGCTCCTCGGCGGAACGGTCGGAACCGTCCCCAAGGTCCGGGGCCGGGTCGGGGTCAACGGTCGGAGCCAGTGGCTGCGGCGGCGCGGCGCTGCTCCACGGCGGCGCCGTCATGCCCCAGGGCGGCACGGGCGCCCCGCTGACCGGCGGACTACTGACCGGCGTTGCGCTGAAGGGTGGTGCGCTGAAGGGTGGTGCGCTGTGTGGTGGGGCGCTGTGTGGTGGTGCGCTGTGTGGTGGTGCGCTGTACGGCGTACCGCTCACCGGTGGTGCGCTTACGGGTGGTCCACTCACGGGCGGTGACATGAACGGCGTTCCGACCACCGGTGGCGCGGTCACGGGCGGCGTGTTGACCGGTGTGCCGCTGACCGGTCGTACGTTCGTCGGAGGGGCGCTGACCGGGATGGCCGGGGGACCGCTGGCGGGCGGGGCGCTGATCGGAGCACCGGCGTCCGGCGGAGCGCTGCTCACCGGTGCCGCCGGCCCGCCGCTGACCGGCCCGGCCTGCGTACCGGCCCCGCGGGTGGCCTCCTCCCGCAGCAGCGCGTCGATCTGCCGTACCTGAATGGTCGGCTTGTCCCAACCGAGCGCCGGGACGGGCTGCGGTGCCGGTTGCGGTGCCGGCCCGGTGGGCGGACGCGGCGCGGGCACTGCCTGCGGCGTGGCCGGTGCCGGTGGGGCGGACGTGGGCTGGGCGCCTCTCGACGTGGGCTGCGGTCCCCACGGGGAGGTCGGTGCGGCCGGTGCCGGTGGTTGGGGTGGCGTGGGCGGCCCGGTACGCGGAGACGGCACGGCCGGCGGCGGAGGGTAGGTCCGATGCGGCGGCCCGGGCTGGGTGCCGGAAGCCGGCGCCGGGTAAGGCGGGGGCTGGGGTGCTGGCGCCGGGTGAGCCGGAGCCTGGGGCTCTGGCGGCGCGGCGACCCGGGCCGGTGACCACGGGGAGGCCGCCTGCTGGGCGGGCGCGTCAACCGGCGTGGTGCGTTGTTGTGGGAGAGCGGGAAGTTGGGGTACGGGCAGGGGCCCCTGCGCCGTTGGTGCACGGGACGGCTCGGGACTTCGCTGTGCTGGTGCTGGTGCTGGTGCTGGTGCTGGTGCTGGTGCTGGTGCGGGCTCGGCCGGCGGCGGGGCCGGGATCCGCGGTGGAAGCTGCTGGGGCGGGGCTGGTACCTGAGGCGGAGCCGGAAGGTACTGCTGCGGTGCCGGGACCGGCGGCAGAGGCGGAGGCGACGGCTGCCGGGGCGGGGCGGACGCCGACGGAGGCGGCGCGGCTCCGGGCCGCGGCGCGGCGGCCTGCGCCTGTCGCGGCGGCGGGGGCATCGGAACGGGCGTGAGAGGCATGGTCGGACCATCGAGCGCCGTCGGGCCCTGCTGGGGGACGATCGGGCCGGGCTGGGGGGTGATCGGTTGGGGCTGGGCGGCGGACGGGTCGTACGCGGGAGCGGAGGGCGCCGCCCCGGGCGCGCCCGGGCCGAGGTAGTGCCGCGCCTCGCGTACCGCCGGGTGGTCCGCGCCGAGCACGGCGGGCCCGGCGCTCGCGACGCGGGAGTAGTGGCGGCGGGCCTCGTGCCGGTTGCCCAGTTCCTCGGAGACCGAGGCGAGGTCCAGGGAGAGCGCGAGCAGCAGCGGGTCGGCGGGATGCCAGCGGCGCTCGCCGGCCGCGAGGCATTCCTCCAGTACGCGCCGCGCGGCGGCCGGATCGTCCGTCTCGCGGTGCAGGCGGGCCAACAGGTGCGCGGTACGCAGTACCTCCGGATGGTCCTCGCCGTAGCTGGCCCGGATCGGTCCGAGCGCGTCGGCCAGCAGCCGACGTGCCCCGGCGAGGTCGCCGGAGGCGCGCTGGGCCAGCGCCCGGTGCTGGAGGGCGGCCAGGGGAGAGGGCTGTGACACGTCAGTCATGCTGCCCGGAGGAGGTGGCTCGACGCCACCCGCCCTGCCGATCACGATCGAGTCGGCGTGCCCCAGTCGTGGGTGTCAGCCCTCTGACCTGGCCTAACGGGTCGCCGGGAAGGTGGTGTGCATGATCCACGGCCGCCGTGTACAGTAATCCCCCGTGCGGCCCTCCAGGGCGGTCGACGGGTGGTGAAGCCACCCAGGCCGACAGGGTAGGCTGAACGAGTAAGTCCGGGTGGCGGAATGGCAGACGCGCTAGCTTGAGGTGCTAGTGCCCGTATAGGGCGTGGGGGTTCAAGTCCCCCCTCGGACACAAATTTGCGGCATCCATGCCGTCTCTTACGTACTCGTGGTCAAGGCTCCTTGACCACGTGAATCTGATCTTCGCGACCAACCTAACCGACCCTGTGTCGGTCGACGGCGGTGGTCGCTGTGGCTGAGCCCTCTCTGACTTCTGTCGTTCCCCCGGTTCTTCTGCCGGACCGTGGGCGAAGCAACCCCCGTGACTCACACGCAACCCTGCGACGGGCTCCGTTACCGATGCCAGCGGTCGCGCAGCAGCGGACCGAGGCCAAGGTGTACCGCCTAGCGTCGGTCGATGCCAGCGGCCGAATCCGTGATCAAGGCATCGTCCGTGCCCTGGCTTGGGAGCCGGGTGCCCGACTGGAGATCCGCGAGAGAGCTGGCGTCATTGTCGTGCGTCGGGATCTCGGTGGAGTTTTCGCTCTCACCGGTCAGGGACACCTGTTGCTGCCGGCTCCGGTGCGGCACTGGTGTGGGCTCAAAGCTGGGGATCGGGCCTTGTTGACCGCCGATCCTGGCGCAGACCTGCTCGTGGTGTATCCGCCGACGGCCTTGGAAGACATGGTCGCCCAGGCTCAGCGTGCGGTGTTGGGTGGTGATGATGCATGAGCGCGGCGATGGCGGGCAGGGCGGAGTTGGATGCCGCGCGGTTGTTGCTGGCGCGGATGGGGATCTCGCCGGCGGATCTGGTGGGGGCGGCGTCGGATCGCCCAGCGGCGCCGACGTTCGCGGAGTACGTGCCGGTGGTGGCGGCAGCGGTCACGGCCGGCACGCGGCGGGCGTACGGCTCGTACTGGAAGCGTGTGGTCGAGCAGTGGGGTCAGCGGCGTATCGATGAGCCGACGCCGTCGGAGATCGAGCGGTTGGCGGAGTATGTCAAGGCGCATGTGGTGGCTCGGCGTAACGCTCGGGGTGGGCGCAGTGCGGCGGAGCATCTGATCGCGGCGTTGCGCTGTCTGTACCGGCGGGCGGTCGCTGACGGCCTCATGACCGAGGCTGACAATCCCGCGTTGAAGGTGGCGAAGCCGCGGCGGTTGCCGAGTACGCGGCGGGCGTTGGCCGACAGTCGGCTGGCGGAGATCAATGAGGTGGCGGCGTCCACGGGTGATGATCCAGCGTTGGACAGTCTGCTGCTGCGGTTGCACATCGAGACGGCGTGCCGTCGGGGTGGGGCGTTGGCGTTGAGGCCGGTGGATCTGGACCGGGATCAGTGTCTGGTCATGTTGCGGGAGAAGGGCGAGACGGTGCGGTGGCAGCCGGTGTCGCCGACGCTGATGCGGTACCTGCAGCGGCATGCGGAGCAGCGGCATGCCACCGAGGCAGGGCCACTGTTCCGATATCGCAGCGGGCAACCCATCACCTACCGGCGATATGATCACCTGTGGGTGCGCATCGGTGAGCGCCTGCCGTGGGTGCACGCCCAGCAGATCAGTACGCACTGGCTGCGGCATACCACGTTGACGTGGGTGGAACGGAATTTCGGCTACGCCATCGCCCGTGCATATGCCGGTCACTCGGGCAGCGGTGGCGACACCGGCACTACCGCTACCTACGTCCGAGCGACAGTCCATGAAGTCGCCGCCGCACTCGCGGCACTTGCCGGTGAGCCGCACCCGTTGGCGTGAAGCGGACCCGGAACAGGTGTCCCCAACAGAACAGGCACGATGACCCGATGAGCAGCCCCTACGAGACCGGCAGATTCACCAGCATCTGTCCCGACGAGGTGAGCCACGTCACCACACACACTGACGCTGCCGACATCGTCGGCCGGATGCTCACCGACCTTCGCGCCCACCCCACCGAGTGGGAGAACCACACCCTCGAACGCTTCCTGGGCGCACTCGAGTCCTCGCTCAAAGCCCTGCCCGGCCTCTACCTGAACCGAGGAGACGACTTCCCCGACCAGCCGACCTGGAAGCAGTTCACCGAGGCCCTCATCATGTCTACCGGCCGCGAATAGCCGTCCGGCAGCAGTGCCGACCGGGTTGTGGGATCAGCCCTGCAGGCGCGGGGAGCAGCCGGGGTGAGCTTCGCGAAGGCGATCCCTCCGGATTCTCCCCGTGTACGCGGGGAGCAGCCTGCGGCCTTGGGATTAGAAGTTGGATCCCGGTCATGATTGCCTGTGATTGACAATCCACAGGGGTGTCTATCTGTCCTGGTAGGCACCCCTGTGGTTGCCGGTGAATCCTCAGTGGTGCCGTCCAATCCGGAGGCGTCCGGGCTCACATCGGGCTCACCGCGCCGCCTTTAAACAGCACGGGGGCCACCGGGCGACATGCAGCTTAACGTGGACGACCACTCTGCCTCTTGATAGCTTTCGGGCCGCCGGCCCCGCGGGCGGGTGCCCGGCACCGCTGCGAGTAGCCCCGATGAGCGCAGTTGGCGCCCACGCAGTCAGCCGTCTCGACGGACACGCTCTTCGCCCAGCCTGTCGATGAAGGGGTGCGCCAGTCGAAGCCATTGTTCACGCGGCTGCTGTTCCAGGCAGTGCTGGAACCAGTTCCGCTCAACAGCGGCAGCGTGTTTGACGAGACCGATGAGCGTGGTGAGCGAGGGTACCAGGCTCCGGCGGGCGTCATCCTCCGACAGCCCTCGGAGCTTGGCGGTGATGACATCGCGGTACGCATCGATGGAGTCTTCCAGAAGCTCGCGCTCCGCAGCCGTGCTCGCGAGTTCCTCGCTGTCGAGCGGTCGGGCAGTCGTCACATCGACACCCTAACCCTCTGAGGTTCTGTCTCGCTCAATCAAGATCGGCAGGACACGCCTTAGTCGCAGCCCAACTATTCCAGGAGACGGCCCTACTTCAACGAATCCCGAATCGCCCAGGCAGCGATGGCCCACGTGGACAGAGTGGAGAGAACGTCGATTGGCGAGCCGGGCTGCGGAAATTCCGGTGTCGCGGCGGATGCTTGCCTTGACAGCCGGTTGGATAGAAATTGCGCTGCCAACTCCTGTCGTTGGTTGACCTCCGTGCTCGGAACCCGGCTGACTTCCTCAGCCGTAAGTGCACGGGGCGGCTTGCATCGCAGGACCGACGGGCGTGCGCCAGTCTCGTCCTGGGTCACGAGTACGCGGGCCTCCAGAGCGTTCGCCGCAGGAATGAGGTTTGGTCCGGGCAGCACCATCAAGCCGGAGACGATCAACCGGACCGTGGCCATGTACCAGTCCTGTCCGCCGATGCTGTGGGCCGTCACGTCCGAGACACCATCGAGGGTGAGCGAGGGCGAGAAGAGCCACCTCGACCCGGCGGGGATTTCCCCCACGTTCTCGCCGTCCCCGAGTCGGGTGTGGGCAAGACCTGCGTTCATCCATCCCGAGTCGTTCTTGTGGGCGACCGTCGGCAGATGTTCGGACAGCGCGTCCGTGAGCAGTTCGATCGAATCCTTGCCTGCCAGGAGCGCAGGGAGGAATTCCGGGTCGACCTCGGCCGGCTTCGCGAAGCGCTCCACCACGGCGTCCAGCGCGGTGAGGTGATAGAAGCGGTCCTCTATGCTCGCGAGGTCGCTCTTCATCGGCTCCAGGTACTCCGTGCCGTCGCCGAAGTCCTTCGTGTTCTCGCTAACGAAGTAGACCGTTTCGTCCCCGTGGTCACGTGCGTACTCGATGGCCGTCAGCCAGATTGCAGCATCCCGGGAACCAGTCTTGCCGCCCTTCTGGCCGACCCGCTTGCACGGCGCGAGGACGTTGGACTCCCGGAAGAACGCGGTCCGCAGTACTTCCACGCTCGGCTCGATGACCTCAACCATCTGCCGGTACATGTTTCGCCAGTGCATCCGGTGCCGCTCCGTGTCGACCTGGCCGAGGCTGGGCACTCCTTCCCACGGAACATGCCCCTTCAGCTCGTTGAGCGTCGAAGTCGCCTTAGCGTGAGCCTCGGCGTACGGGAGAGCCCGGTGTGAGGCCAGTTCCTCCAAGACCACCCACGGGACAGCGACGCGGATTCCGGCTGCCTTGAGCGCCCGGAGGAGGTCGGCGGTGCTGCTGTCTGGCTTCATGCCCCAGAGGATGTTGGTGTCCAGAATGATCAAGGGTGGTGGCTCCTTCCACGCCGGTCCGACTCGTGCGGGCACACCTTCTCAGATTCAGAACTCGGGTGCAGTATCGGTTTGCCGTCAGCGAGGCCAGCACGTTTCGGCAAGGATGAGGCTTTCGTCGGCGCCAGGGCAGTCTAGGCGGCCAGTCGTCACCGTCAAGATCGTCTCCGGCGCGAGTCCACAAGCGTCAGGCGTGGCTCCGGCTTCCTTCTCTTGCCTCCATGGACTGGCCAGAGAGGCGATGCGTGTCGAGCGCATTGGGCCTGTCTAACCGTGATCCGCCGAACAGGCCCTAGGTCGAGGCAGCCGACGGCAAGGCTGTCCCCAACAAGGTTGAGTTGGTCGGCGTTGGTGAATTTGCGGAGCATGGCGATGATTATCCCCTGGTTGGGCGCTAGTCATAACCTGCCGTTGGTCAGGGGTATGGCAGGGGTGCTCTCTCATGTGCCGCGCTTTGCGTGCTTCAGGATCTCGGCAGAGGTGGCAGGCCAATGGTCTCCCGATACAGGTCGACGCCCACGGCGGGGCTGTCGCTCGGTTGCGTCTGCCGCAAGAGCGGTGCGGTGCAGGTGAGTCCGTTGGATAGTCGGCCTCGGGTCCAGTCCAAAGTAGCGCGACATCTCGTAGGCGAGGGCGTCAGAAGTGTCGAGGAGTGGCGCCGCGCTCGATCTGTGGAGCTGGACGGAGCTGACCTCCAAGCCCGCCACGTTCAACGCCGCGACGGCAGTGGACCAGTGGCGGCGCCGAGCGTACGAGCTGGCCGAGCAGACCCGGGCCGCCGCCGCCGCGCAGATGGACGCACTGATTCAGCTCGCGTTCGCCGTCCGTGCTGCCGCGGACGCCGGTCTACCGGTCGAGTGGGCGGAAGGCCGTGCCGGAGGCTGGCTGGAATGGACACCTGAGGTGACGGTGTTGCGTGAGGTGTTGGCCGCCCGAGCTGCCGAACGGTTGGAGGGCGAAGAGAGCGATCGCCGGCGAGCCGAGGAAGAACGTCTTGTGGAGCAGATCGTCGGTGCCCTCGAAAGCTCGGGGGTGCCGCTGGCGATCAAGCCCGAGGACATGAAGTTCGTCGGACCTGATTCACCGCGCGGCGAAGGCGGGGAAGCGGCCGGCTGACCCCGGGGGGCGTCCCGACTCCCGGGAATCGCCCCGCCCAAGCGATGCCTCCATAACTGATCTTATCGAGGCATGAAAACGTCACATCCAGGCCATAGATTTCCACCCGACTGTCGTCTGCCATCGTGCCTCAGCTCAACTGGCAGACGACACCGACGTCTAACCCCGAGCGAGGTGGAGTTTCGTGCTGAACGACGATGAGTCGATACCGGCTGTCTCCGCATCCGGATCGCGTGGGCCAGGCGCCCGTCGACGCGCGCCGGTTCTGCCCCCACCCGGCTCCAGTACGGCACCCTGATCGTGCCTGTCGCCAAGACGAGCAGCACAGCGCGGCACTGACAATCTGCGGGAGTGGTGGGAGAGGGGCACATGGAAACCTGGCAGATGCAGATTGCGGAGTACGACACCGACGGCAACGAGGTCTACCGGGGATACGAGCGCATCGTTCCGCTCCACTCGGAGGCCACCGCGCTGCAGGCGGCGGCGGAAGAAGCCGGGGACTGGACCGCCGAGCACCCGGACACTGAGACCTGGCGGATCCGGGTGCTTGCTAGCGACGGAGGCCAAGGCGAGGCGTGGGGCGGCATCGGCGGGAACGTCCGTTCGGTCGAGCCGACACCACCACCGGACCGCAAGGCCCTCGTCGCCCAGCTGGATCCCCTCACCACCCGGCTGCGTGCCATCGCCGAACCGCTGGCGCTCGCTGAGGATCTGCCGGCACTGGACCGGTTGCTGCCGCAGGCGGCGCGACTGCTCGCGGCGGTGCAGCATGCCCTGGGAACCACCGGTGACCCGCACGGCATGGGCCGAGCCAACCTCAAGAGCGTGCTGACCAGCACCGAGGGGTTGACGGCCACCGCGATGCAGGCCCTTGCCGATGAACAGGGCCGCCAGTGACCGTCCTGTCCGGCGAGCTGCTGCCCGCCGCTCCCTTGCCCGCAGCCAGTTCCTCGGTGGCCGCCGAGGAACTGGCTGCGCTGCTGCGGGAGTGGCTGATCGGCTACCAGTCGGCGAACACCCGGGACGCGTACCGGCGCGACGTCGCGCACTGGCTGGCCTTCCTGACCGTGTCCGGGGTCGACCCGCTCACCGAGGCCCGCCGGGTGCACACCCACGCCTGGCTGCGCGCCCAGGAGTCCTCGGGCGCGGCCACGGCGACCCGTGCCCGCCGCGCCGTCAGCGCGTTCTATACGTGGATGGTCGCCGAGGACCACACCGACCGGGCGAACCCGGCCGCGATCGACCCGAAGCGCAAGCCCCGGGTGAACCCGGACCGCTCGACCACGGCCGGGTTGACCCGGGACCAGGCCGGCGCGCTGCTCGCGGCGGCCGACGCCGACACCGGCCCGCAGGCCGCCCGCGCCGCAGCGATCGTCGCCCTGCTGCTCTACACCGGGCTGCGCGTCGGAGAGCTTGTCGGCGCCGACCGGGAGCAGCTCGGCGAGGACCGTGGCCACCGGGTGCTGCGGTTCACCGCCAAGGGCGACCAGCCGCACCTGGTGGCGCTCCCGGCGCCGGTGACTCGCCGCCTGGACGCCTACCTCGCCGGCCGGGTCGACCTGGCCGGCGACCGGCTCCCGACGCAGACGCCCGGGGCCCGTCCGCGCCGCCCGCTGGTGGCCACCGCCAGCGGCGGCCGGCTCGACCGGGGCGCGGTGTGGCGACTGCTCAAGCGCCTGGCCTGCACGGCGGGGATCTCGGTCACGATGTCGCCGCACGTCCTGCGGCACACCTGCGCCACCCTCGCCCGCGACGCCGGCGCCCGCCTGGAGGACATCCAGGACCAGCTCGGCCACGCCGATGTCCGCACCACCCGCCGCTACGACCACGGCGGCGCCCGCCTCGACCGGTCTCCGGCGTACACCCTCGCCGGCTACCTGAACGCCGAGTAGCGGCGCGATTCCCGGGAATCAGGGGGGCGGGTAGGTCAGACCTGACCCTCCGGGGCCGGCGTACCCGGCTCCGCGCACACGCGCTTGCGCTTGGACCGGTCAAACCGGCTCGGCGCGCACCTGACCCCGTTGATTCGGGGATGGCGGACGGCCGCCGCCCGGCCGGCCACAGCCAGGCTGCGGCTACCCAATCACAACTACAGAAAGTAACGATCCATCGAGATGGCTTCTTGCCTCCTTAGAGGGGGAGCCACTCCTTCCTTCGGTCGGCTACCACCACCACCCCCACCGCAAGCAGCTCTTACGTGACGCACATCACGCCTCATGTCCATCGAAGAAGCAGGCAGACGAGCTCTGGCTCCGGTTGTCGAGGGCTAGCTCAGCCACGTCTTTGGCAGGCTGGGCACCAGCTTCTCTCTAGGACACCCCCCGGAAAGCAGACCTTCGTACACCTCTGGCGATGCTGCCTGCGGACCCGCCGGGAGCAAGCATGAACGATGGCTTGAGATCCACTGGCTCACGTTGGCCAGCGGGAGAGGTCCCTCCACACACTGTCACCATCGCGATCAACACTTGGTACTTCAGGGGACTCGCCCGAACGCGGGAACAACTCGTCTTGATGACTCGCTAGCGGAGCGTCAGTGAAGACTGACTACGACCGCGATCGGGGTGGGAAGAACCGGTGCTCGTTTCGCGTCGGCCTTGACGCATCGCCAAGGAAAGTGACGACAAAAGAAGTGGGCTGGACCCCCTATCGGCCCCTCCGGTCTCGGCCCCTCCGGTCTCGGCCCCTCCGGTCTCGGCCCCTCCGGTCTCGGCCCCTCCGGTCTCGGCCCCTCCGCTCTCCGCTCTCCGCTCTCCGCTCTCCGGTCTCCGGCCCCACCGATCGACCACCGACCGTGGCCACCGGAGGCGTCACCGTCACCGACCGACCATGGCCACCGGAGGCGTCACCGTCACCGACCGACCATGGCCACCGGAGGCGTCACCGTCACCGACCGACCATGGCCACCGGAGGCGTCACCGTCACCGACCGACCATGGCCACCGGAGGCGTCACCGTCACCGACCGACCGTGGCCACCGGAGGCGTCACCCATCGCGGTAGCCGATACCGAGCGTGATGCCAGTGGGATTACGTCAACTCCGGAACCGGAAGGGGGTCTGTCAAGTTAACGGCTGATCTTGGTTGTTGAGTTGGTCAGTCGTTGGCCGGGGTGAGCCGGCCTTCGAAGGCGATCTGGAAGGCGTTCAGCGGCGCCTTCCAGCGCATGGTCCACCGCCGGCGGCCGGCACCGGTGGGGTCGAGGCTCATCAAGGCCATGTACACGCACTTGAGCGCGGCCTGTTCGTTCGGGAAGTGCCCACGGGCGCGGACGGCCTTGCGGATGCGGGCGTTGACCGACTCGATCGCGTTGGTGGAGCAGATGACCTTGCGGATCTCCACGTCAAAGGCGAGGAACGGCACGAATTCAGCCCATGCGTTCTCCCAGAGCCGGACGATCGCCGGATACTTGCGTCCCCAGGTCTCGGCGAACTCGAGGAACCGTTCGGTCGCGGCGTCCTCGGTCGCCGCGGTGTAGACCGGCTTGAGCGCCTTGGCGATCTTGTCCCAGTCCTGGCGGGCCGCGTAGCGGAACGAGTTGCGCAGCAGGTGAACGACACACGTTTGCACGATCGTGCGGGGCCACACCGTCGCGACGGCGTCCGGCAGGCCCTTGAGCCCGTCGCAGACGAGCATCAACACGTCGGCGACGCCGCGGTTCTTCAGCTCGGTGAGCACGTGCAGCCAGTGCTTCGCGCCTTCACCACCGTCACCGGCCCAGATCCCGAGGATGTCACGGTGCCCGTCGACCGTGACCGCCATGACGACGTAGATCGGCCGGTTCGCGACCTGACCATCGCGGATCTTGACGTTGATGGCGTCGATGAACACCACCGGATAGACCCGGTCGAGGGGCCGGTTCTGCCACTCGGCCATGCCGTCCATGACCTTGTCCGTGATGGTGGAGATCGTCTGCTTCGACACCTCGGCGCCGTACACCTCGGCCAGGTGCGCGGCGATCTCGCCGTGCGTCAAACCCTTGGCCGACAGCGACAGCACCATGTCGTCGACCCCGGACAGGCGGCGTTGCCGCTTACGCACGATCTGTGGTTCGAACGTGCCCGCCGCGTCGCGCGGAACCCGGACCTCGACCGGGCCGACGTCGGTGAGCACGGTCTTGGTTCGGCTGCCGTTGCGGGTGTTCCCGCTGCCCCGGCCAGCCGGGTCGTGCTTGTCGTAGCCGACATGGTCGGTGATCTCCCCGTCCAACGCCGACTCCAGGACCCGCTTCGTCAGCTGCTGCAGCAGCCCGCCCTCACCGGTCAGCTTCAGCCCGTCACCGCGAGCCCGATCGACCAGCAATGCGATCAACTGCTCATCCGTGACCGCACCCACCGGCTCCACGGCCGGCTGCTCGATGGTGGTCTCAGTCGTCATCTGGCGTCTCTCCCTTGATCGGTCGATCAGCCGCTATTTGTACAGACCCCCGGAAAGGGCATCAACCCGGAAGGAGAACCGGAACCGGAACCGGAACCGGAACCGGAAGAGCATCACCAGGAAGCGACCAGGAAGGAACACGAGCCAGTCGAGGTGGTGGACCAGGTTGTTGGTCCGTGAGCGGTGAGCCGTGAGCCGGTCGAGGTGGTGGACCAGGTTGTTGGTCCGTGAGCGGTGAGCCGTGAGCCGGTCGAGGTGGTGGACCAGGTTGTTGGTCCGTGAGCGGTGAGCCGTGAGCCGGTCGAGGTGGTGGACCAGGTTGTTGGTCCGTGAGCGGTGAGCCGTGAGCCGGTCGAGGTGGTGGACCAGGTTGTTGGTCCGTGAGCGGTGAGCCGTGAGCCGGTCGAGGTGGTGGACCAGGTTGTTGGTCCGTGAGCGGTGAGCCGTGAGCCGGTCGAGGTGGTGGACCAGGTTGTGTCTTCCTTCCTGGTGATGCTCTTCCGGTTCCGGTTCCGGTTCCGGTTCTCCTTCCGGGTTGATGCCCTTCCGGTTCCGGAGTTGACGTAATCCCACTGGCATCACGCTCGGTATCGGCTACCGCGATGGGTGACGCCTCCGGTGGCCACGGTCGGTCGGTGACGGTGACGCCTCCGGTGGCCATGGTCGGTCGGTGACGGTGACGCCTCCGGTGGCCATGGTCGGTCGGTGACGGTGACGCCTCCGGTGGCCATGGTCGGTCGGTGACGGTGACGCCTCCGGTGGCCATGGTCGGTCGGTGACGGTGACGCCTCCGGTGGCCATGGTCGGTCGGTGACGGTGACGCCTCCGGTGGCCATGGTCGGTCGGTGACGGTGACGCCTCCGGTGGCCACGGTCGGTGGTCGATCGGTGGGGCCGGAGAGCGGAGAGCGGAGAGCGGAGAGCGGAGAGCGGAGGGGCCGAGACCGGAGGGGCCGAGACCGGAGGGGCCGATAGGGGTCCAGCCCACTTCTTTTGTCGTCACTTTCCTTGGCGATGCGTCAAGGCCAACGCGGAATAATTACCGGTTCCGCCGAACCGCGATCGTGCTCAAAATAGAAACTTGGAACCCTGTCTCCGATACTTAACGCCCGGAATTTCAGGATGAATCTCAGCCCCGGATCGTGCTATAAAAGTAGAGGGTCGCTCAACGAGCGACCCTCTACCGATGAACCTAGGTAGAAGTTAGGTCAGGATCATCGATCGTTGCGCCTTCGACAGAGCACGATCAAGACCGTGGCCGCGGCCAGGGCCCCCATCCCCGCCAGGGTGGGGGACTGGTTGCTGAGGTTGTTAGCCAGCTCCACCAGCGCAGACGCCAAGCTGAGGGTCGCCAGCGCGTCCTGCTCCTTCCTCCGCGAGTGGGGGTCTTCAGGTTCAGTCGGGGCGTTACGTAGTGCCAATTGATCCTCCTGACCACGCCAGAGTAGGCGCTCCGAACATTTGGGATGAGGCGGCATTTCCTGCCGGCCTGAGCGTCTCATGTAGACCGGCTTTTACGCTACTCGTGACGCGACAGCGGAAGCCGGCGAAGGCTCTCCCTATCCGTCTCCCAAAGAAGAGACGATCTTGTCTGCCCTGACGAGAGGCTCATGTGGAGGAATCCAAGCCACACTTGTAGCTACCGAAGGTAATCGTCAGTCGGCCTGTCGGAGGGACAAGTAAACAACCTCTGAACCTTGATCATTCGAGGTTGACGAGGCAGCCCCTGGGCCGGCACCCAGAGCGGCTACCGGTCGAGGGTCGGCGGGAAGCCCCCCGCCCGGCTGGGCTACCTCCGGTCACTTCTGGTCGTCGCCGGCCGCGAGGCGCGAGCAGGACTGCCCCAGTTCGGCGCGGCGCTGCCACCGCCAGGACTGGCTGACCACCGACCCCGGCCGGCGCCTGGAACGCCGCAAGGTCACCCGGACCCGAGACAAGGCCATCCCCCGCGCCCGCCTGGAGCGGCTGTTCACCGACGACCGCAACCCGCTGCGCGAGCGGGTGCTGTGGCGGATGCTCTACGAGACCTGCGCCCGCGCCGAGGAGATCCTCGGCCTTGACGCGCCCGACCTCGACATGGAGTACGGGCGGTCCAAGAAATCTCCCCGGTCGGCGAGGGGAACGCAGGATCGACCGTAGGGATCAGCCGGTGATCCGTACGGTCCACCGCCAGGATCAACCGGCCAGGGGTCAGGGGTTCAAATCCCCTCAGCTCCACCAGTAACACCAATGGCCAGCGGAAACGCTGGCCATTGATCATCGGGCACAGATCCGGCACAACTCAGCGCGGAAGCGTCGCCCCGGAGCGGGTGCCCGCAGCCTCCCGAAGCGCCGTGCTGACGATGTTCCGGCGGCGGGTCTTCTTCGGCCACCAGTGCACGTACGTCTCCAGCGTGATGCGCAAGCTGGAGTGCCGTAGCGCGTTCTGTACGTCGGTCGGGTCGGCACCCGAGGTGATCAGGCGAGTCGCGAAGTAGTGCCGCAGGGAGTGAAAGGTGCCTTCGTCGGGCCATCCCGCCACCTTGCGCCAGCCACGCCACAGCTCCGACCACCGTTGGTCATGAAGCGGCTTGCCCTGTTCGTCGGTGAACAGCAGCGGGACCGCCCGGCGTTTCGCCTGCTTCCCCGGGTCCGGGGTCCCCGTGGTGATGTCGGGCAGTTCGACCAACGCGGGCGGGTACTTGCGGACGTGTTCCGCGAGCACCAGCGCCACGTGATCATCGAGGTCGACGTCACCCACGGAGCCAGCCTTCGGAGGAGCGAGGTAGAACCCGCCGTACTGGCCCTTGTGGAAGCGGAGTTGCTGAACCACGTGCAACTCCTGGCGAGGCCGGTCGACGCACCGTGTCCCGTCCTCCAGGCCCAGGACCTCACCCAGGCGCAGACCTTCACCGGCGCCGCACCAGATGGCCGCCTGATAGCGGTCGGGGACGGCGGCGACCAGGGCGAGCATGTCGTCATCGGTCGGAACCCACTTCGGAGCCCGGGAGAAACCCCGCAGGATCGCGGAGAGGCGCACCGCCTTGCATGGGTTGTCGGAGATGACCTTGTCTGCGACAGCCGCGTTCATGACGGCGTTGAACAGGTCGAAGTAGGTCTTCACCGAGGACTGCGCGACGTTGTTGCGGAGCAGGAGCGCCACCCACTCCAGTACGTCGGTGACCGTGATCGCTCGTACCTGCCGCTTGCCGATGTGCGGGTAGAGGTGGTGCCGAAGGCGGGACTCCGTATGGCGCTGGTAGTCGAGGGCCTGTCCGATCTGACGCGAAAGCCGCCACCGCTCGCCGTACTCCCGGAAGGTCACCTGTCGTTCCGCCTAGTCGACCTTGGATACGGCGCAACATACTTCGTTGATTGCTTCGGACTTGAGCAGCTATGGGAGTCAGGCCGGGTGCCAGTCGTGCACCTTGGCCAGATCGAGACGATTGAATCTATAGCCGACGGCACCGAGGCGAACTGGACTGTAGTCGAGCTATACGCCCGGCCTGCCACACTCGCCAGGCGCATCCGGTCGCGGGGCACCGGGGACGAAGACCAACGCCTTGCGGCTGTCAAGCAAACGCTTCGCCTACCGGCCGCAGACATGCGAATCGATACCGAGGCTGTGTCAGTCAGTGAAGCGGCAAATGCCATAGAGCGGTTATGCGTGATCGGCCGTAACGCATTGGCCCCTCGTGCTTCAGTGAGCCTTTCCCATCGTGACGGTGCTGGTCACGGGCCGCATAGCGAGCGGTGATCGACGTAGGGCGAGGCTCCCGGTAAGACAGCAGTCGACCAAAATCCGATGTCCCGACCGATAGTCCCACAACGTTGTGTCCAGCGCCGATGCAGGTGGCGACGTCTGAACCCAGACGGCAGGCGCCGCTGGTCCTGGCCCACCTGCACAAACGGCGGCACGCGATCCCGCCTCGCCGCAGGGTTCGCGATCAGCACCACCACCGCATCTCGGAACGGGCGAGTCTTCCGGGCGCCGTCCCAAAAACTTGACAATCAGCCTGAGAGCGTTCGCCTTCTCCGGCAGTAGCCTCGTCGACTCACCACCTTGAAGCAGTCCGGTAGACGACACGTCGCCTCGCGGCCCGTCCGCAATCGGAGATGTCGATCCCTTGCGGGATGACTGGGATCAATGTATGGTTGCGGTCGTCAATCCGTTGCTTCAATAGGAGCGGGTTGCTGTAGTCCGATGAGCCACGCCGTCAAGGGTCCGCATACCTCTCGGACGGCGCGTCCGAAAACTGGAGGCTGAAGTGAGCAAAGCAAGGCTAACCCTGCGACTGATGGTCACCTCCGGACTGCTTGCCGCAGGAGCAATCTTGCCTGCATCAGCAGCCTACGCCGTCCCAAGCGGTTGCTCGGACGGTGCCTCCGGGAACGGATGGACGGCCTACTGCTCTTCGGGCACCGGCTCGTTCCGCGCATTCGCACGGTGCTACAACGCTGCAGGTACGAGTTACGTCACTCGCTACGGCCTCTGGAAAGCCGCCGGCAGTTCTCCGTCGACGGCGACCTGCACCAGCAGTGAGCAGGTCGGCGGCGGCGGCATCGAGAAGATATGACGCCCGGCAGGTCCCTGCGGCGCTACTGTAAGTAGAGAACAACACTTGTCGCACTTATGTGCGGGCTCCATAGGTTGGAGCCCGCACATAAAATTGTTGGTGATGGGCTATCGGTTATTCCACACAAGTGTGATCAATAGGGCGACACCAGCAAGAGCGAAAGCGCAGGCACTGAGAATGCGCCGACTCTGCCGAAGTTGCACACCGCGATTCATTGCCGAGTATAGAATCCGCTTTGAATTAGGCTGCCGCCCGACGTTCGCGCGGTCACGCAGGCCCTCACGAATGAGTGCCTCAATCTCGTCGTACATCGACACCCCCAATGTCCAGTCGAAAGCTAGCTACCTTGCCAGATGCCATAAGTGCGTCCTCTCTCTCGACACGACTAAAGATTTGCGCCTGGGGTTGGCGCCGGTCCCCTTACTCCCAGCAACCAAGACCGCCTCAGGTTTGCGCGTTGGCCACAGTCAGAAGACGCGTGCAGACCCGCCGCACGTTGACAAGGCAACAGGTCCGGCCGGGAGCGACAGTTGCAAGGTCTTGTGGTGGCACCGATCGCGAACCCGGCGGCGAGGCGGGATCGCGTGCCGCCGTTGCGCAGGTGGGCCAGGACCAGCGGCGCCTGTCGTCTGGGTTCAGACGTCGCCACCTGCTCGGCGCTGGGTTCGATGGCTACAGCGTAGTGTGTTCAGACTTTCTTTACTTGGTCAAGGGCGGGCCTGCGGCCCGCCGCCGTGCCCGCGCCGGGGCGCGCGTGCGGCCGGCGGCCGGTCACGCCCCGGCGCACGGCGTACCAAGAGGAGCGGGTGACAGCCGCAGCCGCCGGAGGCGGGGCACCCGAGATACCGGAGTGCGCGCAGCTCCCGAACGCCGACCGCGACAGCTACCGCGAGGGCGGCCGATCGGACAAGCCCATCGGGGTACCCCGGCGCTAGCTAATGGCACTTCGGTCAGAGCCTCGCTGCCCGCTGGCAGGCCGGTAGCGGTGCAGCAGCGATCGCCCCGCCCTAGCGGGCGGTCTTGTTGCGGATGGGCCGCGGGTACCGGAAGGCGCCCAGCAGGGCGGTGACGAGGCCAGCCACCAGCAGAATCCGGATCACGTTGAACACCACCGTGTCGCCCGTGGAGTGAGGCGGGAAGACGTCCTTGACGAGCCAGCCCACGCCCAGCCCCAGCCCCAGGCAGGCGTGCATCGCGGCCCGCAGGCGCGGCAAGGGCTGCGGACGGCCGAAGATCCGGGGCACCGCCGTGCCGCCACGGCTCCTGGCGAGCAGCACGGCGGCGACGGCCAGGCTGGACGCGGCGACCACGACGGCCAAAACCTGGTCCACGAATCCCATGGGGCCACACGCTATCGCACGGATGCCCGCGACCGGGATCAGCTGAAGTTGAACGCCGCGTAGTCGATTGACGCGGCCGGCAAGCCCATCCGGCGGAAGGCGCGGGACAGCATCCGGGTCATGCGTGACGGGCCAGCCGCTACCGCCGACGCGGGACAGTTCGTCCATCAACCGGCATCTACATAACGAACCCGGGCTGTCCTACCTACTACCAGAACGGACGCCGCCGGAGTCTGGCTCCGAGAATGACGCGCAGTGGAGAGCCGGCAAGCCCCAAGCATGGGGGCGGCGCCCGCAGTGCCGAGCAGGCGACCCCCTGTGCCAGCTCCCACCGAAGTCCAGGTCAAGTCAAACCCTGCACCTGGGAAGGGGGTGGGGGCCGCCGTGGTCGGGACCGTCGTCCAGGAGCCGACTTTGTGGCCGGTCCCGGTCAGGTCAAGGGCGCTGCTGTGGCGGTGTCCGCCGGGTGCCGGGCCGTGACACGAGAGCCGAGTCCGACCCCGGGTACCCATCAGAGCGACGGACACGCTTGAGGCCCGCCAGTCGTACGTAGATCTCTCGCTTAGCAATGGCGTGGCCCTAGCCGTCGAGTTGGTAGCCGGTCACCCACACCCAGCCCGGGTAGTTGGGCTTCGGGCACACCGAGATCACTCGGAAGATGAAGGCCGGCTGTCTCGCGAACTGCACCGACGCCTCTCGGCTGACCAGCAGCTCTTCATCCGGCGCCGGGGGCCGGAGGTGGGCCGCGGCCCGTGCGTCAGGAGACATGACCTTCCTCCCTCCGGTGGCCCTGCCCCGGCCGGTTCGAAGGAGACCGGCCGGGGCAGGGGGTACCGCCGTGCCGAGGCGAGTTCGGGTCTCCACGACCAGCACAGCGGGATGGCGGCACCGTACCAACGCTGGTATACCTACGTCTAGCTACGTAGAAGGTCGAGGACGCTCGTGTCGCGACTTCTACCGTCAGACGTATGGAGGCCGACCCGGACGCCCGCATCGACCACGGCGCACCGCTGCCGCCCTACCGTCAACTGGCCGGCATCCTTGTAGCCCGAATTCGTCGCGGCGACTGGCAGCCAAACAGGGCCATCCCGTCCGAGGCGCAGCTCGTCGGGGAGTACGGCCTTGCTCGGGCGACCGTCCGCCGTGCGATCGCTGTGCTGGTGGACCAGGGCACGCTGTTCGTGGTGCCGCAACGAGGGACGTTCGTCAAGCCAGAGGGTGAATAGCCTTCGATGTCCGCCCATGATCATCGGGCACAGAACCGGCACAACTGAGCCCGAAAGCGGGTGTCAAACGTCGTGAATCGCTGAGGACTCCCGCCCTGGTCAGAGGCCGGATCTGCCCGATTCCGGATGATCTCCACGCGGCCCACGGCATTAGGCGGACCTGACCCCCGACCGGTTCGTTGAACAGGCCATGACGGATCAGGTGCACCACCTGCTGGACAACCCGACGCGGTACTACGAGGTGCTGGGACGAGTCATGTCCGCCCTGCGCGAGACCGGCGCGCTCAACGGCGCCACCCACCTCGACTGGTGGCCTGGCAACGGTGGACGGACATGGGAAATCGAGTGGCAGGGCGGACCCTTCCCGGCCGAGGCTGCCGCGAGACTGCTGGGAGTGCCGGAAGCCGGTGCCGGCGACGACGGGACCGAGCACGCGGTACGCGGCCTGGTCGCTCCGGGCCGGGGCAGCCAGGAGCGCGCGCACCTGGTCGTGCTCGACGTGCCGGTGAACCTGCGCGCCATCGACCCGATCGGCGTCAGCCAGGTCTGGGCGACCCTTACGGTCACGCGGTGACCGGCCAGGGGGAGGCCCCCCACCACCGGGATCGGCTCAGCGGCGGGGCGGTGTCCGGACACCTCGCAAACGTGCGCGCGAACCGCACACCCGCCAACCCATAAGACGTGCCAACCCCGGCATCCCCAGGGAGGTGGCCGAAACCCTCAGCGGCCCCACCGACGTCCCCGGCGACGCGCCCGACGTCAACGAGCACTAGGCGCCCGTGCTGCCGGGTGGGGGCGGCTGAGCGGCGGGGGTTAGCGCCTCGGGGCCCTGTACGAAACTCCGTCCCCCGCCGATGACTCTGGGGAATCACCGGGTGCCCACGGCCCCGGTGCGCACGTGCGGACCACAAAACGCGCGCGCGAGCACCCTGTCTGCGCGCGGACTGACGCCCGGTGCCCGGGAGTCCGGGTGGGGTGGCCACGGAGACGGCGTACGCGGCTGCAGGACGGTGCTCGCCGCCAACCGTGGTGGCGCCGGTGGCGAGGACGTTGACGACGACGGGCCGCGCTGGCTGAGCGAGAGTGAGCGCGAGGAACTGGCCGAGCCCGTCGTGCGGGTCCTGCTCGCGATGTCGCAGTTCCGTGCCGAGAAACCGGGCGGCGGCCGGTTCCGGTTCGCGCAGCAGCACCTGCCCGCCGACCTCGACGAGCGGGTCACGCACACGGCCGTGCGGCTGGCTTGCGACCGCGCCGACGAGGCGGCCCGCCAGCGGTACGCCGACATCGACGGCCACTACGATCAGCTCGCCGCGGACCTGCTTACCGACCCGGCATACCAGCGGGCCGGGTCGGCAGCCGCCCGCAAGCAGGCCGCCGAACGGTTCCTCACCACCTGGGCCGACGGATGGTCTCCGCCCCCGGTCGCCCGTGAGGAGCTCTACGCCCGCGCCCAGCGACTGGCCACGCCCACCGGCGCTGTACTGACTTGGCGCTACCCGAAGCTGCTACTGGTGCTTGCTGACGTAGGCGAAGAAGAACAGCATCAGGATCAAGCCGAACCAGAAGTTTCAGATCGAGTTCAGGCGGTAGTAGCCGCGTACCGGCTTCCCGCCTCGCTTGTGGGGACTGACGAACGGCATGACGCCTCCGTGATCGGATCGCTACTGAACGACACGACTGGATATCACACGGTGCCGACAACGTCCCCCACCGAAGATCAGCGGCGGGGCTGCTGGTCAGCTACGGAGTGATCAGGGTCCACGCGCTGACCACGCCCAGCAGCATCAGAGCGGGCACGACCAGCAGCAGCTCGGCCGCCGAGCCGGTGCGGAAGCGCAGCGGGGCCCACATGCCCAGCGCCGCCCACCGGCAGCCCCGGATCCGGACCGGCCCGGTGACCGCCCCGGCCTGCGCAGCAGCCGCAGGAGGCCCCTCGCAGCGCTGCCGCCCCCGACGCCGTGCCCCGGGCGATCAGACGGGTCACCGGACCCAACGACCGGGCGACGACCGACCCGGGATGGTCGATGTCCGGCAGCAACGCCCCACCGGCGGTGACCGCCGCACCGACCACCACCGTGCCCACCACAGGCCGCGCCCCCAACCCCGCAGCCAGCGCGCAACCGGCCAGCCACACCACCGCTCCGGACAACGCGTGAGACCGCCCCATCACCGCCGCGCCACCACCCTTCCTCCACCCGCGAACACGAAACGTGAACGAAGCATCGCAGGGAGCACAGACATGTGGGGCCCGCATGGGGTGAGGGTGGAGAGTTTCCCGTGAGCGCCGGAATCGATACCTGGCAGGCCACCTCGCCCGGCTCGGTCTGCTCACCCAGCTTCACCGGCAAACAACCGACCCCAGTTGGTCAGCGTCGGGGGCGCCTCTTCCACGGGCGGGGCCGGCGATGTTGAGGCTGGTGGCGAGTGGGCCGAGCGGGAGGTTGTCCCAGACGCACACGATCGGGCCGCCGAGCTGCTGGTGAGCGGCATCCAGCAGGGCGATGTAGTCGCGTTCGCTGAAGCTGCGGCGCTCGTTCTTGCGACCGCGGTGCACGATCGTTCGGTAGATCAACCGGGACCGCTGCCCGGGCCGGTAACAGGTCAACCCGGCGATCGAGACGCGGCCGGAGCCCTTGCCCGACACCGGAACCACGGGGGTACGCCCGCGTCGTCCCCAGGTGCGTGCCTTCGGAGGGCGCAACGTCTGACCAGCCTCGTCCTCGAAGACCAGCCATGCCTGCCGCTGCGCCGCTACCGCTTTCCCGCCGGCCACGTCTCCCGCCGCCAGGTGGTGATCGCGGCTTCGTCACGCTCGACCGCACGATGCGCGGGGACCTGCACCGACCAGCCCAGCCGGTACATGATGTTCGCCGTGCCACGCAGCGTGTACCGGACACGGAACATCCGGGCGATCAGGTCCGACACCCGCGCCAGGGTCCACCGCTGATCAGTGCCGAAGCCGTGCGCCGCCGGACCCTCCTCCAGGGCATCGGCCAGCCGCCGCAGCCGGCCCTCATCCAGGCGGCACCGAGACCCACCCGGCCCCTTCGAGGCCAGGGCCTGCTCACCACCGGCCCGCCACCGCTTACGCCACCCGTACACCGCCGTCTGCGACACCCGCAGCCGGCGGGCGACCTCCGGCACCGACACATCCTGGGCGAACCACCCGGCAGCCTGGTGTCGTACCGCCTCACGCTTCGCCCGCCCCCGCGCGGACAACCCACCTCCATCGGGATACCTCATCCCATCGATCTACCCCAGCCCAAGGCCATCACACAGACCACATCGGACGAACCTGGCTATTCAAGATCTGTAGTGCGGTCGGATGAGTGGGGGTCTATCGAGTCACGGCCGGCGGTGCTGGCCCGCGGCCGGTTAGCCCCTGGTGTGTTGGCCTGCCGCTGTCGGCAGGGCTCGTGGACGTCAGGGCAGCGCGTAGGTGTCTTTGATCTCGTGGCGGCTGCCCGGCATCACGAGGACCGACGTCATGATCGGGTTTCCGGATGCCTGGTGGACGGTGATGACGACGCTCAGCACCGACTCGTCGGCCGGCACCTCCAGGGCCTCAGCCTCGACTTCGCTCACCCGCCGTGCGGTCAATCGTTCGGTGGCGTAGTCGGCTCGTAGGCACTTGTGGCGGGCGATGACGTCGAGCAGGCCACCGGGAATCGGGGCCGGCTTGGTGATGTCGGTGCCGACCGCGATGTCCACCGGCACGAACGTGGTCACCAGGTCCACCGGCCCCGCCTCCGAGACGGTCCGGCGGCGCCGCTCGTAGACCGGCGTGCCCTCCGGGATCTCCAGCTCCGCAGCGATGCGTGGCGGGGCGAGCACGGGGCCGACGTGCAGGATCTCCGTTTCCCCGGTCTCGTCCAGCTCGACCGCGTCGCGGGCGTAGTCGGGCGAGGTGCGGCCGGAGGCGGGCCGGCCGCGTACGAAGCTGCCCTTGCCCTGCTGCGACTCGATCCAGCCGTCCTGCTTGAGGATGCCCAGCGCCTTGAGCACCGTCGGGCGGGACACCCCGAACTCCGTACAGAGCTGGTTCTCCGACGGCAGAGCCGCACCGGGCGCGTAGTCGCCGTCGTCGATGCGCTTCCGCAGCGTGTTCAACACGCGCAGGTACTTCGGCGTCGGAATCTCGTACGCCATCGCGGACCATCCCACCTATGAAGGCAGCGTAAATGACAGCAGCTTAAGAGTTGTGTGCATGACAAGACAAGCCAGCTGAGCCGATGGTGAGATGCGACCGATACTCCGGCCCGCGCTCACGGCATGAAGCGACACCGGCACCACCAAGCCTCGATTCTTAGTCGACGGCGTGCGGCGGCTGGCCCGGGCGGCATACGGCTTGTCGCCACGCTTTCCGGGCCCGCGTCGACGCCTGCCCGCCGGTCACCGGCCGCGGACACGCTGCCTCCGCTGCCCGGGGTGAGTTCCGGAGTGGTCACACAATGGCTGCTATTGGTGACGAGGAGATGTCAACGTCGGTGGTCTTGCGCGTGCAGCGGCGTGACGACCCGGTTGGTGCTGTCACGGAGTGCGACGCGGCGCGGCGGGCTGAGCTGTATCCGCGGCTTCGGGTCGGTGCTGCGTTGTTCGGGCACGCTGTGCAGGCCGAGGGCGGACGATGGCGGGTGTGTGCGGTGGTGTCGGATGCGCCGCAGGCGGCGCGGGACTTCCTCGCGCATCAGTTGCGGGAACTGCTGGACGTGACCAAGGACGTCGGGCTGGCTGCGGAGTTGACCGTGGTGGTCGAGGTGTTGGACCGGGAGAAGCGCGACGTGGTGACGGTCGCCGGACGGGAGCATCGGATCGTGCGGGTGGACACGTTCGCGCGGTTCGGTGTGGATGGCCCCGAACCGCCTCGGCCTACGGACCGGGATCCCCGCGACGCCGAGGACCATGACAGCTTCCTTGACGACGAGATCGTTGCCGATCCAGAAGCGGTGACCGGAGTTAATGAGGCGATGTTGCGGGTCGAGCTGATGACGGCGCACTATCCGCGCGCGCAGGTGCCCGCCGATGTGTACGCCGACAGCGTCGCCGCCGTCACCTCCTACCCTTTCGGGGTGGTTCTCCCAGCCCGTTACGCTGCCGCTGAGTGCGTCGGCGGGTCGTGGCGGCCGTACAGTCGGCGGTGGCCACACCTCAGCTGGCGCGTGACGAGATCGCCTTCGGCCTGCGCTACATCGAGCCGCACCTGCTGAGTCTCACCGACGAGCAGACGGCCGTCCTACAGCAGGCCGCCGACGAGCTAGACGCCAATCCCGTTGACGACCTGACCGTGCTCGGGCGCCGCTTCCGGGTGACTCGCATCGAAACCATGCTGCGCATGTCCGGTGGTGGTCCGGAGGGGCCACGCGGGTTGCGTCCACGGGAGTGGTGTACGACTTGCCCGTGTTGGGCGTGTTGCGTAGATGAGAGACGGCCACCGCGCGATCCTTCGAGACGGCTAAGTCGAACGAAGGAGAGTGATGCGCGATGGCCGCATCTGAGAGTGTGAGCCCTGTTGAGTTGCTGTGCGAGCAGATCGCGGGCGCGTCGCCTGATGTGTTGCAGGCGATGATCAAAACGTTCGCGCAGGCGGTGATGTCCGCTGAGGCCGACGCGATCTGCGGCGCCGCGTATCGGCAGCGCAGCGACGAGCGGGTCAACTCCCGCAACGGCTACCGGCCGAGAGAGTGGGACACCCGCGCCGGCACGATCGATCTGGCGATCCCGAAGCTGCGGCAGGGCAGCTACTTCCCGGACTGGCTGCTGACGCACCGCCGGCGGGCGGAACAGGCCCTGGTCTCGGTGGTGGCCACGAGTTACCTGCTGGGTGTATCGACGCGTCGGGTGGAGAAGCTGGTCGAGCAACTCGGTATCCGGCAGCTGTCGAAGTCGCAGGTGTCGGAGATGGCCACGCACCTGGACGTGCAGGTCGAGGCGTTCCGCAACCGGCCTCTCGACTCAGGGCACTACACGTTCGTGTGGATGGACGCGCTGACGATGAAGGTCCGCGAAGCAGGGCGCACCGTCAACGTCCACGCCCTGATCGCGGTCGGTGTCAACGCCGACGGCCAACGCGAAGTGTTGGGCCTAGGCCGTGTTTGGTAAGGGTCATAGCCATTGGTTGATCGCGGCGATGGTGATGGTGGCTTCGTAACGGACGGCGAGTTTGTCGTACCTGGTGGCCATGGCGCGGTGTTGTTTGAGCTGGTTGATGCCGCACTCGACGGCGTGACGCTGCCGGTAGACGACCGGATCGAACGCGGGCGGTCGGCCGCCTTTGGATCCCTTGGCCTTACGGTGGGCGTCCTGGTCGGCTTTGCTCGGGATGCACGCCTTGATCCCGCGAGCGCGGAGGTGACCACGGTTGCCTTTGCTGGTGTACGCCTTGTCAGCGAGGACCTGGTCCGGGCGAGTCCGCGGCCGGCCACCGCCGACCCGCTTCACGCGGATCTTGCGCAGGACCGGGATGAACTGCGGGCTGTCACCGCGCTGCCCGCCGGTGATCACCATTGCCAGGGGTTTGCGGCCCTGCTCGCACGCCAGATGCGTCTTGGTGGTCAGCCCGCCCCGGGACCGGCCCAGCCCATGATCGGCGGGTTCGGTCCGCAGCCCGCCCGGCGGTTCCTTCTGCAGGTGGCCGTCGCGGCGGGCGCCGGCCGCGTGCTGGTGCGCTCGGCTGACCGTCGAGTCGACGCTCACTGTCCAGTCGATTCTCCCGGCGGCGTCGGCGTCAGTTTGCAACTCGGCCAGGATCTTCGCCCAGGTGCCGTCGCGCTGCCAGCGCCGGAACCAGTCGTACAGGGTCTGCCAGGGTGGGTACGCTCCGGGCACGTCGCGCCACGGGGTTCCCGTGCGCACTCGCCACCGGATCCCGTCGATGATCTGCCGTTTGGTCCACTTGGGCGGTCGTCCCTTGCCCGAGCTGGCAGGCAGAGCGGGCTCCAGCACCGCCCACTGCGCGTCGGTGAGATCGTGCCGCCTCGTCGCCGCTACGCTGGGCACGAGGTCTCCGGTCGGTCTTCGGTTTGCTTGGTCGCTAACCGATCTACCGGAGACCTCAACCTTTATCGATCACCGCCACGCCGAAACCTCACGCCGACCCCTTACCAAACACGGCCTAGTACTCCAACGTCATTTTGGTTCGGCGTTGGGCGTGGCGTGCGCATGAGGACGGCCACCGCGTTGATCATCGATGGTTTGTGAAGACAAACGAAGATCATGCGGTGGCCGCGTGCCACAGCGTAGACCCCGACCGGTGGCGGGTCATCCTGGACGAGGCGGTGGCGCGTGTCGCCGGCAGGTTCGCCCGGGCGGAACCGCGTGCGACCGCCGGGCAGTTCGTGGAAGGGTTGCTCTCGGGTCTGGAACGCAAAACCTGCTGGTCCCTCGCGGAGCGGGCTGGTCACGCCGATCCGCAGGCGATGCAACGGCTGCTGCGCACGGCGGTGTGGGACGCCGACGCCGTCCGCGACGACGTACGCGCCTGGCTGGTCGAGCGGCTCGGCCACCCCGACGGGGTGCTCGTCGTCGACGAGACCGGGTTCCTGAAGAAGGGCGGGTGTTCGGTCGGGGTGCAGCGGCAGTACACCGGCACCGCCGGCCGGGTGGAGAACGCCCAGGTCGGGGTGTTCCTGGCCTACGTCACCGGGCACGGGCGGGCGATGATCGACCGCAGGCTCTACCTACCGCAGACGACCTGGTGCCAACAGCCGCAGCGTCTCGTCGCCGCCGGCGTTCCCGACGAAGTCGGGTTCGCCACGAAACCGGCCCTGGCCCGGCAGATGATCGCCGCCGCACTGGACGCCGACGTCCCGGTCGGGTGGGTGACCGGCGACGAGGTCTACGGCGCTGACCCCGGCCTACGCGCCGACCTGGAACATCGCAGGATCGGCTACGTCCTGGCAGTCGGCTGCGACCGACGCGTGCACGTCAACGACGGCCGCACCCTGATCCGTGTCGACGACCTCGCCGACGGGATCCCCACCACCAGCTGGCAGCCGCACAGCTGCGGGCCTGGAGCGAAAGGCCCCCGCGACTACCTATGGGCGTGGATCACCACCGCCACCACACCCGGTGAGCACCGGTGGCTACTCATCCGCCGCAACCACACCACCGCAGAGCTGGCCTACTACCTGTGCTGGTCACCCCGCCCGGCGCCACTACACACCCTCGTCAGGGCGGCCGGCTCCCGCTGGAGCATCGAGGAGCTGTTCCAGACCGGCAAAGGCCAGGTCGGCCTGGACCACTACCAGGTCCGCGGCTGGACCGGCTGGCAGCGGTTCGTCACCCTCGCCATGCTCGCACTGGCCGTCCTGACCATCCTCGCCGCGCAACAGCCCTGCCCCGAGCCCGAGACCATCGCGCTGACCGTCGCCGAGATCCGCCGACTCCTCAACACCTTCGTCCTCGCCATACCGCTACTCCCAGCGCACACCCTGCACTGGTCGATCTGGCGGCGAACATCCCAAGCCCGAGCCCGCCGGTCCCACTACCAGCGCAGACTCGCTCACCACATCAGCCCAAAGATCAAGTGACGTTGGAGTACTAGACGTCGCCTCCGACGAGGACGGCGCCGGCTGGTTGGCGTTCCTGCGCTCATTGACCGCCCGCGGCCTGTCCGGCGTCCGTCTGGTCATCTCCGACGCCCATGCCGGCCTAGTGCAGGCGATCGGCGCCGCCCTGCCGGGTGCCTCCTGGCAACGCTGCCGCACCCACTACCTGCGCAATCTGCTCACCAAAGTCCCGAAGTCGGCGCAGCCGTGGATCGCGACCCTGGTGCGCACGATCTTCGACCAGCCCGACGCCGATGCCGTCCGCGCCCAGTTCCAGCGGGTCGTGGCCACGATCGAGGCGAAGTTCCCAGCCGCCGCCGAGCACCTCGATGCCGCCCGCGACGACCTCCTCGCCTTCACCGGCTTCCCCCCGCGAGATCTGGCGCCAGGTCTGGTCGAATAATCCGCAGGAACGGCTGAACAAGGAGATCCGCCGCCGCACCGACGTCGTCGGGATCTTCCCCAACCGACCAGCGATCATCCGACTCGTCGGCGCCGTCCTGGCCGAACAAACCGACGAGTGGACCGAAGGCCGCCGCTACATGGGCCTGGAACTCCTCACCAAAGCCCGCCTGATCACCGTCGACACCGACCAACACGACACCGACCAGCCCGACCCCGCCCCGATCGCCGCATAGCATCAGACCGGATCCCGCGATGGCCGTCTCTTACACCACACGCGCGGACGCGACCCCGTCGGTGCTGGGGCCACCCGGTGCCTTCCCTGTGACGACGGCGGAACGTGCTGGCCGCGCACTGGCCGAGCCGCCAGCGCTTGCCGGCCTGCCGGCACCAGCGGCAGAGGCGGGCGATCGGGCCGGCGCTGGCCCTACCGCCGCCGGCGGCCGGTGGTAGCCGTGGCCCTCGCAACACCAGCAGTCCCCTACCTCGACGAGAACGGCGAGCGTCCGGGCACGATCCCTGCGTCACCCGCTCGCGGGTGACCCTCATTGCGACAAGGCGGCGACCAGCGAGGGGCAGGTCAACAGGGCTCACACTCTCAGATGCGGCCATCGCGTCCTCTTCTCCTTCTCTGACTTGGTCGTCTTGAAGGACCGACGCGATGGCCGTCTCTCATCTACGCAACACGCCCATCACGGGCAAGTCGCACACCACTTTCCTGGACGCAACCTCGCGAATGCTCTACGAACGCCAGGCGCTCACCCGTCCGGTCCGCGCCGCAGCACTGTGTCTACTCGCCGAACAGCCCAACCTGCTCGTGCGCACCGGCGTCACAGACCGCCTTCACCGGCGCGCATGGACGTCATTTTTCCGTACACCGACCGCAGCGGTGTGTCACGGCACGACGTCCTCACCATCGATGCGAGCACCGGCGCCCTATCGCGCGGGCCGGTCCGGCATCGGCATGACATCCGGCCTGGACCCTGTCCGGCAGGGGTTCCGTGCTGGTCCAGGGATGCCGCCCTCGCGGAACGCCGGGCCGCTTGCCGGAGGCACCCCGTCACTGAGGTGCCGTTCGGCGTCAGCGGCTGTAGAGGATCTTGGTGCCTCCCGCGTTGACGGCGGAGACGGAGTTGACCCCGGACAGGTTGGGCACCTGCAGGTTCCGCCAGCCCGCGTTGCTCGCCGCCTCGTGCACGCGGCCGTTGTTGACCGTGTAGACGATTCTCGTGCCGTCCGCCAACGAGATGGCGGACAGACCGCTCCCGTAGATGGGGCTACCGTTGTACCCCACGGCATACGGCGTCCAGTTGCCGCTTCCGGCCTCCCACACCGCGCCGGCGCGGATCGTGTACAGCACCGTGCCGCCGTTATAGGGAATGGCCGACAGCGCCGACACACCACTCAACGTGGGCACTCGCAGGTTTCGCCAGCCGGCGTTGCTACCCGCCTCGTACACGTAGCCGTCCCGCATCGTGTAGACGATCCGCGTGCCGTCGGCCCGCAGCACCGCGCTAACCGCGTCCGCGTAGATCGGGCTTCCGTTGTATCCCACCGCGTACGGCCGCCAGTCGACGCTGGACGACTCCCACACCGCGCCCGCGCGGATCGTGTAGAGAATGGTCCCGCCGTTGAAGGCAATCGCCGACACGGCTGAGACGTTGTCGAGGTTCGGCACCCGCAGGTTCCGCCACCCGGCGTTGCTCGCCGCCTCGTACACGTACCCGTCACGCACCGAGTAGATGATCTTCGTGCCGTCCGCGCGCAGGACCGCGCTCACCTTCGACGCCACGATCGAGGCCACCGGAAGCGGCTGCCAGCCGGAGTTGTCCGCTGTCTCGTGCACCTGCGTGTTCGACGCGGGCGGGGTCGTGCCCGCGTACTGGTTGTAGTAGTTCGTCGCGTAGCTAATCCGCGTTGACTCGTGACAGGTTCCGCAGCGCTCGTAAAGGTCCTGGAACGCGACGGTCGCGTCGGCAATCGTGCTCGACGCCCGCAACTGCGCCAGCCCGTAGCCCGAGATGTTCGTCAGCTCCCACCAGATGAAGCCGAGCTGCGCGTCCAGGCTCCACACGTTCTGGCCGGTCACCGCCGCGTACCAGGTCGCGTTGGCGTTCGCGGTCGTGTCCCAGCGGCCGCCGGTGCTCCACTGCGCGATCCCGCGGCCAGGGCCGCCGGGCTCCTGCGCCAGCGGGTTGATGTTGGACTCCTGCGCTAGGTTGCCCAGAACGCCTGCGGTCTGTTCCGCGGTGAGTCCCTTGCCGACGAAGAAGTCCCACGCGGTCCTGGGGTTGTCGGCGGCGCGTGCCTCACCGGGGAAGCCGATCCCGGATACGACGATGAGCCCTGCTAGGGCCAGCAGACCAACGCGCCGCAGTAGCGCGTTCGGCAAACGATTCATGGTGTTTCCCACTCGTCTCGGTGTCACCGGGTGTAGAGGATTTCCGTGCCGCTGGTGTAGATGGCGGAGACGGCACCGACTCCGCCTAGGTTGGGCACCCGAAGGTTCCGCCATCCCGCGTTGCTTGCCGCCTCGAACACCGCGCCGTCGCGCACCGTGTAGACGATCCGCGTGCCGTCGGGCCGGTGAAGCGCGCTGACCGCATTCGCGTAGATGGGACTTCCGTTGTACCCCACGGCGTACAGCCGCCAGTCGACGCTGGAGGCCTCCCACAAGGCGCCCGCGCGGATCGTGTAGAGCGTCGTGATCCCGTTGCGGGAGATGGCCGACACGACGGCCACACCGTCCAGGTTGGGTACCCGCAGGTTCCGCCATCCCGCGTTGCTTGCCGCCTCGAACACCGCGCCGTCGCGCACGGTATAGACGATCCGTGTGCCGTCGGACCGCAGCACCGCGCTGACCGCGTCCGCGTAGATCGGACTTCCGTTGTACCCAACGCAGAACGGAACCCAGTCACCGCTCGCGCATTCCCACAACGCGCCCGACCGGATCGTGTAGAGCACGACCCCGCTGCCGACCGCGATCGCCGAAATCGCCGACACGCCGGCCAGGTTGGGCACGCGCACGTTGCGCCAACCCGCGTTACTCGCCGCCTCGTACACGTACCCGTCACGCACCGAGTAGATGATCTTCGTGCCGTCCGCGCGCAGGACCGCGCTCACCTTCGACGCCACGATCGAGGCCACCGGAAGCGGCTGCCAGCCGGAGTTGTGCGCCGTCTCGAACACCTGCGTGTCCCCCGCGGGCGCGTCACCGCCAAGGAACGCCAACGGGTTGATGCGCGTGCCGGAGGAGTCGTTCATGTGCCAGTGCAGGTGCGGGCCGGTCGAGGAGCCCGAGCCCGGCGCGCCCGGGTAGCCGCCGGACAACCCGACGATGGCGCCCATCGCGACCCGGGTGCCGTTCGCCACGACGAACCCGGACAGGTGCAGGTACTGGGTTTTGTAGCCGTTGTCGTGGTGGATGACCGCCGTGTAGCCGCCGGTGCCGTTGTCGGGGTCGTTGTAGACCACACCGCCGCCCGCCGCAGGCAGCCGGGTGCCGACGGGCATGCCATAGTCGATCCCGCCGAGCGAGCCGCGGGCCAGGTGCCCCTCCCACGTCTCGGTCATCGGGTACCCCGTAAAGGGATTGTAGAACCCGGGCACGGCCGCGGCCGCCACCCCAGTCCCCACGGTCACCCCCGCGACGGCGACCGCGCCCGCTGTCGCCGTCACACGCAAGAAAGTCCGCCTATCGATCCCGTCCATGCCCACCACCTGCGTCTCACTGCGTTCACGGATCATCCGGGGACGAACATAGGAAGCGACAATCTGCGATACATCAGTTGTTCGACCGATGGCCGATCGACGCAACGACGGGTGCGCCATCCGGGACCTGCCTGGTCCGCGACACCCTCCGCCCTCCCGCCACTCACCGTCGAGAGTGACGGCGCGGCGATCATCGCCGCCGGGGACATCGCCGTCGGCTCGCTGGACAGCGCGGAGACAGCCCGCAGTTCATCACCGTGCTGGAGCGGATCAAGGTGTACCGGCTCGCCGGCGGCCGACCCCGCACTCGTCCCGACCTAATGCTGGCCGACAAGGCGTACACCAGCCGCGGCAACCGCTCACGCCCCTGGTCGCCGCCCTCGCCGCTGCCGATGGGGCGGTCGAGGCGGCGGCAGCGGGCATCGAGGAAGCACGGCGACTCGTCACCGCGGCATTGCAGGGTGGGAACCCGGACCGACACTGGCCCGCCTGCAGCAGGTCGGACAGGGACTTGCCGCGGTCAGGGCCCGAGGAGGCGAGGCCCGCCATCACGTCGAAGCGGCGCTCGATCAGGCCCGGCAGGTCGGTGACCTGGGAAAATGACCACGGGCGGCGGCGTCAGCCGACCGCCCGGCACGAGCGACACCTCCTCGAGCCCAACCCAGGTGCCGGCCGAAACGGATCGGTTGCCCGGCTGGTTGACGGAGGCCGCCCGCGACCTGCCCGGACGGCGAGCGAAAGACCCCACGTCCGGTGTGGCGCTGATCAACGGCGAACGAGTGCCCATGAAGTCGGGCCCGCGATCCCGCCGCCGCCGTGGACCTCAAGCCGGCCTACAAGCTCATCGCCACCACGACCGATCACCTGGAGGCCAAGCTCGCCGCCCGGATGCGCCGCGAACAGGCAACGTACGCGGTCGTGTTGACCAACAACGCGCCGTGTGACTACGAGCCCTACGGCTGCGAGAGGATCCTCTCGCGGCTCCTGCCGTCCGGTGCGCAGTTGACCGTGTACGTACGCGACGATGACGGGCAGGTACGTCTGTGGCGTACCTACACCGGCAACGGAAAGGCCATCGCATGAAAGGTGACGTGGGCATACGACCGGGGCGACCACCGCGACAACCACGAGGTCGGCCTGAGCGACCCCGCCGCCCTGAGCGCCGTACTGCATGAGATCCACCAGGCCGGAGAGCCCGTCGCGGTCACCATCTTCAGCCAAGCGACCGACGGGATACGAGGAGGTGCTGACCACGACGGCGGGGAAGTTGAACGTGACGGTTCCCGCGGTGATCTCCTACCGGTCGTACCTGGTCGCCGAGTACGCCCCGATGCCCCGATGACGCGGGCCGGATGGGGGCGTCGCGTAGAGCGTCACCGGGCGGAACATGGTTGCGGCACTTCTGGCTGCTCTGCGGGTGCTATGGAGCGCATGGCTGGCATCGCCTGCGTCGTGAGCAACTTCGGGGGTGGTCTTCGGGATGGGCATCGGTCTGGGTGCTGACGTTGTCTCGAGCGACGGTCTGACTTACACGGTCGGCCAGACGGTTGCCGTGCGCGAGGTCAGCGTGCGGGTGGCCGGGGGCGAGGTCGTAGCGATCACGGGCCCGTCCGGTTCGGGCAAATCCACTCTGCTGTTCCTGCTCGCGGGAGTGCTGCGCCCCGACAGGGGGTCGGTGCGTCTCAACGGCGTCGACCTCGGCGCGGTCAGTGACCGCGCCCGGGCCGGTTTGCGGCTGCGCCCGTGCGGCTTCGTGATGCAGTTCGGTGAGCTGATAGCGGAGCTGACGCTGGTCGAGAACGTGGAGCTGCCGTTGCGCCTGACCGGCATGTCCGCCAGAAAGGCCCGCGCCACCGCGGACGGCCTGTTGGCCCGCCTCGGCCTCGACGGTGAGCGGAATCGCACACCGTCGCGCGTGTCCGGTGGGCAGGCTCAGCGGGCCGCCATCGCGCGCGCTCGTGCACCGGCCGAGTGTCGTCTTCGCTGACGAGCCGACCGGCGCGCTGGACTCCCACTCGGCCGCGCAGTCGATGTCAGCGCTGCTCGACCTGGCTCGCGCTGGCGGCAGCGCGCTCATCCTGGTCACCCACGCCGCCGAGGTCGCCGCCACGGCCGACCGGGTCCTGACGATGCGAGACGGCGTGCTGCAAACGTGAGCTACCTGCCGTTCGTGCGGTTGGGGTTGCGGCTGTGCCGCGGCGGCGGCGCCGCTGGGCTGGTCCGCCTGGTGCTGCAGGCGGCAGCGGTCGCCTTCGGCGCGTTCGTGCTCCTGGCGACCCTCGCTGCGCCGGGTGTCGCCGAACGGCAGGACGGCCGGATCGGTGATCGGGAGCATGTCCTGGCGACGTCCGCCGGCCCGCCGGGGTGTCTCAAGCTGCGCACCGTCGAGGACAACATCGGCACCCGCCCGTTACACCGGGTCGCCGTGTGGAACACCACCGCGCGATCGCCTTGGCCGCCCGGCGTGCCAGTGTGGCCAGCGGCTGGTGAGATCGTCGTGTCACCGGCCCTGGCAGAACTCATCGGCGACGACGTACGCGCTACCGCGAGGTTCCCGCAGCGTGTCGTCGGCGTTGTTGACCCCGCCGGCCTGGTCGCGCCGGACGAACTGTTGGCCTACGTCGGTGTGCCCGCTGCCGAAGCGGACCGGGCGGGCGGCACGCTAGTGGGTGGCTTGGGCTTGGCGTCTGCGGCGCCATCGTGACCAGTACAGGGCTTGACGCATCACGGCGTGTCCTGGGGTTGACCCGGTCGCCCCGCTGCGGCGATCGGGTCGGCGACCCGGGTGAACAGCAACCATAACGGCTCGACCCCGAGCCGGGCCCGCGCCTTGGTGATCGACCCGGACCAGGCCACGTCCGCCTCATCCGGCCCGGCCCCAGCCCAGCCCGTCGATCAACTGCCGCAGCGCTTTCTCGTAGCCGTGCTCACGCCACAACCGCATCCCCAGGGTGAAGTACGTGGTCGGTCCGGGCCGGCAACGACCGTTTTCGCTGCTCCCGAGCCTGCGCCTCATCGATCACTGCGTCCACCAACTCCGGCGGAAACGTTTGGTCAAAACCTCGATCACCACCCGATCGGGCAAACGATTCCGCGCTGCCCCGACGATACGAGTCACCCCAGCCGCAGGGTAGATCGTAATCTACTGTGGACCTAAGGAAGCGGCGTTGGGCTATGGGCGGGCTCAGCGGGTCAGTTTCGGATCGTGTCTGAACGTGGCCGACCGCAGGCCCTCGGTGACGTTATAGATTTTCTCGGTGAACCAGGCGTGGTGCTCGAAGGTCGCCGAGTTGAAGGCGGCGGGGCCGTCGAAAGTCGCCTCCTGAAACGTGGCGGTTGCCCCGAAGTTTGTCGACGTGAAGTCGGCGGTAGACCGGAAGGACACCTCACCGAATCGGGTGAACTCCTTGAAGGCCACCCCCTCGAACGAAACCGCGCCCTCGAAGGTCGCCCGGTCGAAGGCGGCCATGCCGGTGAAGGTCGCCCCCTTGAACGAGACCCTGTCCTCGAAGGTCGCGTCCTGGAAGCCCCCATAGGTCTCGAAGGTCGCCCCCTCGAAGGAGGCTGGCCACGCGAAGGTCGCCGCCTCGAACCAGCCTTTGCCCTGGAAGGTCGCCGCGTCGAACACGGCGTTACCGTCGAAGGCCATCGAGTCGAACCAGGCGGTGCATTCGAAGACCGCCGCCGTGAACTGAGCGTCGCCGATGCCGGGCTCCCCGTCGCGCAGGGCATCGAGCAGGGACTCCCAGAGACGGTCTTCGAACGTGGTGCCGCGCAGGTCGAGGTTCGCGCGGGGGCTCAGGTCGTCCAGGTATGCGCGGCGGTCGGCGCGGGTCAGGTGGGTGAGGCAGGCCGTGTGGCCGGGGATATGTATGCCCCGGCAGCCGACCGGATCCTGCTCGCTGGAACCGTGGCCGCAGTGCGGCCAAGGCGGCGCGGTCGGGGACGGGTTGGGACGTGGATGCGTCATGGGGGCCTTCCGGATCCGGGTCGGTGGGGTGAGGTCGGAAGGACGATAGTAGGGGGCCGTGCCGAGGGGCTTGTACGCACTCAGACAGGCATTCGACCGTACGACGGCCCGGGAGGCCGATCGGCTCGTCGGGGAGGGACGGCAGGCGGACGCCTGGGCGATGCTGCCCCGGTTGACCTTCCCGGCCGCGCTGGACGTGGCCGTCCGGCTCGCCGGAAGCGACTGGACCCCGCCGGACGGCGGCTCCGACCTGCTCGACCGGGCACTGCCCGCCGCCCGGCTCGGCCCCGAGGCGCTCGGGCCGTCCCTTTCCGGCACGCCCCGCCCGCTGCCGCCGGTGCCCGGCCCGGGATCCGTCTCCGGGCTCTCCTTCGCCCCGGACGCCCCGCTGCTCGCCGTCGGGCGGCACGCGCAGGGGACGGAAATCTGGACCACCGGCACCCCGAGCCTGGTCACGCGCCTGCCCGCGCCGGACCCCGCCACCGACCCGCCCACCGCGGCGACGTCTTCGGGCGCGCGGAACACCTCTTTCCGTACGCCACGTGCTCTGCCTGCCCCGGCGGCGGGTGCTGGCCGCCGTCGGGCCGGCCGGCGGCCCGTACCGTGATCTCCTGCTCGCCGAGGCCGGCGGCTGGCGGCGGCTGAGCCGCCTGCCGGACGACGTCGTCGCGTTGCTCCGGCTTCCCGACGGGGCCTGCGCGGCGGTGACCGCCCAGGGCGGGACGTGGATCCACGCCGACGACGGGTCCAGCCACCGGGGCGCCGCGCTCGACCTGCCGGACGACGCGGTCCCGGTGTGGGGCGCGACCGGCTCGCCGGACGGCCGGCTCGTCGCCACCTGGTCGCACACCACGGCGACGCTGGTCGACCGGCGCACCGGGGAACTCGTCGCCGCAGCCGCGCCGCTGGAGCCGCTGCCCGGCGGGGACGCCACGGTCACGATCCGCCCGAGCCCCGCCCTGCCCGACCTGAGGTACGACCTGGCCGCGGGCCGGATCGCCCATCTCGACTTCCTGCAGGACGGCGACGGGTTGCTCGCCGGCACGATCGACGGCGCGGTACGGCTACTCGGCCCGGACTTCGGGGCCCGTGGCACGCTCACGTCGCACCAGCGGTTCCCGGTGGTGCTGGCCGCCCCGGCGGGCCGGATCGTCGTCAGCGCGAAGGACGGCGTCACCCGGGTCCACCCCTGGCCGACGGCCGGGGTCGACGGCACGGCGGTCGAGCTGCGCCCGGCGCCCGGGGACCCGCGCGGGCGGATCGCGATGTCGCCCCGGGGGCTGGCTGCTCGCCGTCGCGCAGGACGGCGGGGACAGTCCGGTGGGCGCCCCCACCGACGCCGGCACGGTGTGCCGGTGGGACCTGACGCCGATGGCGCTGGCCCCGCTGGTGCGCAAGCCGCTCGCCGAGGCGGCCGACGACGACGTGGCCGCCGTGCGAGAGGCCCGCGACGCCGCCCGGCTTTACGACGCCGACGAGCCGACCCACCTCGCACTGCAAGATGAAGGTGGTACAGGAGATGCTGGGGCACTCGTCGTACGCGCTCACTGCGAAGACGTACACAGCCGTTCTGCCAGAGCTGGCATTGGAAGCGGCTGAGGCGACTGCCCGTCTGGTCTCTCGTCGGGGCACCAAGCGCCCTCCCGGGCTCACCTCGGGATCGCTCGCTTTGGATCGCTACCGCGAGCAGCAGGCCGTTCAAGTCGATCAGGCACTCGAAGGCCCCGGTTCCGTCAAGGAGCGCATCGCCGCCGCGTTCGAGCTCTTGATCGAAATGAACTTCGCCGACTCCGATCGACGCGGGTGCCTCGCGGTGAACACTGCGGCGGAGCTTGCAGGCTTCGATGAGGATGCGACCGAGCGAGTGCGCGCCATGTTCGAGCGCACTACTCACACCTTTCTCGATGGCATCCGCGTCGGGCAGGCATCCGGCGAGATCTCTCGCGATCTCGACGCGGAAGCGCTCGCGAACCATCTCCTCACCACCCTTGTCGGAATACAGCTGCTCTCGAAGACGAGCCGCGACCCCGAGCTCATGAAGCGTTCAGCGCAACTCGCGCTCGCACCCTTTTAAGCCCCAAGGCCAACTCCCCGCCAATTAGCCTTTTCACGCCTTCATTCTGTACCTGTAAGTCGAATAAAGGAGACCTGCACATGGAACTCGATCTGTCAGGAAACGTAGCGCTCGTGACGGGCGCGAGCCGGGGCATCGGACTCGCAGCCGTCTGCGCCCTGCAGCGGGAAGGCGCCACGGTCGCAGCCGTCGCGCGCGCCGCGAGCCCGGATCTTGAGGCGACGGGTGCGACGATCGTCTGCGCCGATCTCGCGTCGCCGGACGGCGCCGACGAAGTCATTGCAGCAGTCGAGCGCGCGCATGGGCGGCTCGATCTGCTCGTGAACAATGTCGGCGGTGGCGCCCGCCTGTCGCTGGCCCCGTTCGGGCAGCTCGAGGATGCCGATTGGCAGGACGCGTGGGAGACGAATGCGATGTCCACGATCCGCGCAACCCGCACCGCACTGCCGCTCCTCGCACGACACGGAGGCGCGATCGTGAACGTCTCCTCGATCGGGGCGCGTAAGCCGGACGGCCCGCCGCTCGCGTACAACGTCGCGAAAGCCGCCCTCACGGCGTTCAGCGGCGCCGCCGCCGAACTCGCCGCATCCGGGATCAGGATCAACACCGTGTCGCCCGGCCCGACCCGCACCGCGATGTGGGAATCCGAAACCGGGCTCGGTGGAAAGCTCGCAGCGGCCCTCGGCGCGCCGATCGAAGCGATCGTCGCCGGCACCCCCGAACAAGTCACCATGGTGACGGGCAGACTCTCCGAACCCGAGGAAGTTGCCGACCTGATCTGCTTCCTGCTCTCCGACCGCGCAGCCAACATCACCGGCGCCGACTACCTCATCGACGGCGGCGCAATCCGCACCGTCTGACCCCAGAAAGGAAACCCCACTCATGACCGCATCCACCCTGGTCGACCGCTACTTCGACGCCTGGGCGACCACCGACACCGCGCACCGCCACGAACTCGTGACGTCGATCTTCGCTGAGAACGCCACCCATCACGCCGCGCCGGCGAACGTTACTTTCACCGGACGCGAGGAGATCGAGGCGAACATCACCCGCGTGAACAACGAGAATCTGGTCAAAGCCGGACTCTCCTTCGCTCCCGGCGATTTCCGCGAGAACCATAACAGTGTTCAGCTCGAATGGACCGTCAATACGCCCGACGGCACAACCATCGCACGCGGCCGAGACTTCCTTCTCCTGAATCCGGAGGGTCAGATCGAGAAGCTCTACATGTTCAACGGGTGACCGAACGATGGGTCATCCTCCGCGATCAGTTCAGACGTGGACGAAGCGGTACAGGAGGCGCTACCTCGTACTTCCGATGCTGCGGGGGTACTAATTGGCACGGCGCGTGGACCGGGCGGTCAGGCGGAGGAGGATCTGGGCGGAAAGAGCTGCCATCGCGCAGGCGAGCGCCGTCGTGACAACGCTGCGCATCCAGCTGGCCGGTTGGGTTTGGGAGCCGATGATGTAGACCGAGATGGAGAACGCGATCAGTCCGAGCAGGGCGACGAGGAGGTGGAACAGTCGGAGCGTTGTGGCGTGTTTTGTCGCAGTATCGTCGTCGGCGTTTCGATCGAGGAAGAGCGAAATGAAAAGCATCGGGACGACCTGGACGGCCGTGAGAAAGAGGTCCATGTGCTTTGTCCCTTTTTCCGGTGTCAGATCCAGCCGCGCGCTTTCGCCTGCTTGGCGGCGGCGTGGCGGGTCTTCACGCCGAGTTTCGTGATCGCATCGGAGAGGTAGTTTCGGACGGTTCCGGCGGCGAGATGGAGTTGCGTGGCGATCTCGGGCACGCTTTTGCCTTCTTCGGTGAGTCGGAGGGTGTCGAGTTCGCGTTCCGTAAGTGGGCAGTCGACACTGATGGCGTCGAGGGCGAGATCGGCATCGACGTATCGTTCGCCGTCGTGGATACGGCGGACGATGGCGGAGAGTTGTTCTGCCGGGGTGTTCTTCGGCACGAAGCCGCGCAGTCCGGCGGCGAGGGCGCTGCGGAGGATGCCAGGACGGGCGTGTCGGGTGACGATCACGATGCGACAATCCGGGTTCTCATCCAAAAGCGCTTTGGCGGTGTCGAGACCGCCGAGTCCGGGCATCTCCAGGTCGAGGAGGAACACGTCTGTGTCTGCGCGGGCGGAGTCGGTCAGGACGGCGTCGCCGGATGCGGCTTGTGCGATGACGGTGAGCCCGTCATCGAGTTCGAGGAGCGACGCGAGTGCAGTCCGCAACATCTCTTCGTCGTCGGCGAGATACACGCGAATCATGGGATTCTGCCTTCCAGTGATCGAGTGGCGGTCAGTGTGAATACGTCGCCATCGAGCGACCAGTGGACGTCGCCGCCCCGCTCTTTGAATCGATCTTGCAGGCTTCGTAATCCGTTGCCCCCACCCCCGCCGGTCTCGCGATCGACGGCGGCGCCATCGTTCTGGATGACCATGGAGGTAGCGGAGAAACGGAGAGTGACGGCGGTCGGTGTCGCGTGGCGGAGGATGTTGCTGACGCTTTCACGGATTGCTGTGGCGATCAGCGGTTCCCACGCGCCAAGCCCTGCGGGGGCTTGTTCGATCTCAGCGCGGATGCCGGCGGCATGAAAGAGCTTTTCGGCGTTGGCGAGTTCTGTGGCGAGGGAGGCTGTGCGGTAGCCGTTGGCGATCTGCCGCGTCTGGACGGAGGCTTCCGCAACCAGTCGCTCGATCTCTGCGAGCTCCGCTCGGGTCGTATCCACGTCGCGGTCGAGGCTTCGCCGGGCGAGTTCGGCTTTCAGTTTGATAGCGAGAAGGGTGTGCCCTTGCACGTCGTGGAGCTCGTTGGCGAAGCGGAGCCGTTCACGAGTGAGGGAAAGCTCGTTCTCGTCGGCTCGGTGAGCGTCCATGCGGGCGAAGACGACCCAGCCGAGCTCGATGCTCAGGAACACGGCGACCTGCGCGCCGAGAAATGACATGGCGACCAGTTGGTTCGCCAGCCAGCCATCGGCGGAGAGCGCTCCCGCAAGTCCTGCGATCAGTGGTGCAGCGGTGAGAGCGAAGACGGTGGATGCAGCCCACGGCCACCACGGGCGGCGAGTGGCGATCCCGTACACGAGCGGAAGAAACAAGGCGAACCCGGTCGCTGCGGGGGCCCCAGACCAGATCGCGGAAATCCATCCGGCGGTTGCCAGCAGGCCACCGATCTCCAGGAGCGGAAACCGAGACCGCCGTGGCCACAGAAGCGCGGAGAGGACCACGATCGCTGTCGTGAGGACCGCCGCGAGGCCGACCCACCGCAGTGACGTTGTCGAAACGAACCCCGCCGAGATGCCGATAGCCCCGAAAAGCGCTCCGACGCCGACGTAGACCCATCGGGTCACGTCCTGGTAGGCCTTCAGCGAGAGGTTCGCAGAGAACGTATCGATCATCACTCCACCTCCCATCGAAGTCGCGCCGTCCCTGTTCGTCCGGACGAGGGGCGCCCTTGTGGCTTCCTCTTCAACATTCTCATGTTCCGACTGGGTCGCACAGTGGGCGCAATCACGTCGCGAGGTGACAACTGTCAGGTCAGACCCGGGGTTCAGGTCAGGTCAAGACGTGACCCGGTGCTCTGCCGCCCGCTTCGGGATTCTTCGACGATAGAGACCTACCCCGAGGACGCAAGGCGTCACGAACGACAACGAAGGAGCATCCTAGTGAGCAAGATAGCGAAGCGCATCGTGCTGTTGATCCTGACCCTGATCCCGGCGGGATTCGCAGTGATCGTCACCGTCGAAGCCATCCGCACGGGGCGATTCACGCTCGGTACCGGCGGGGCGGCGGACAGCATTCCAGACAGCTTCTACGCCGCCGAGTCGTTCCTGCCGGCAGGAATTCTCGACAACGCCGGCTGGGTGGTCGCCGCCTGCATCGCCTGGATCGTGGTCGTCGCTCTCCTCGCCGGGATCACCAGCCTCCGCCGCGCCAGCATGCGCCGTGGCAATTGAGAGGAAACGATCAGCATGACGACACCCGCAATCGAGGTACAGAACCTCACCAGCACCTACGGCGCGTTCACCGCAGTTGATGAGCTCAGCTTCCACGTCAACACTGGCGAGCTTTACGCCCTCCTCGGCACCAACGGTGCGGGCAAGACCACGACTCTCGAAACCATCGAGGGCCACCGTGCCCCAAGCCGAGGAACGGTCACCGTGTTCGGAGACAATCCTTCCGACCGTAAGAGCATCCGCCCCCGGATCGGCATGATGCTCCAAGAATCGGGTTTCGCAGGAGACCTCACCGTCGAAGAGACCGTCAATCTCATCGGCACGCTTTCCGGCCGTACCGACGACCCTGCCCGGCTGCTCGATCGAGTCGACCTGGCCCGCAAGCGCACGGTGCGCGTTGCGCAGCTTTCCGGCGGAGAGAAGCGCCGCCTGGATTTCGCCACCGCGATCTATGGCAGCCCCGAGCTGGTATTCCTCGATGAGCCGACAAATGCGCTCGACCCTACCGCCCGCGACGCGATGTGGGGAGTTGTTGACGAATTGCGAGCGCAAGGCAGCACGATTCTGCTGACCACCCATTACCTCGAAGAAGCCGAGGCTCACGCTGACCGAATCGGGCTCATGCACCGTGGACAGCTCGCCCACGAAGGCAGTCTCTCCGAGTTGGTGGCCGCATTCCCCGCTCGTATCACGTTTGAATCCGATTTCCTCAGCGGCGACATACCAGTGGCCCCGACATCTGTGAGCGGAGATCGCGTCATGATCGAAACCTCTGATTTGCAGAGCGACCTCTACCAGTTACTCAGTTGGGCCGACGCGAGCGCCATCGAGCTCCGAGACCTTTCGGCGACCACGCCCAGCCTCGCCGATGTGTTCCGAACACTCACCGACGACCAGGAGGTAACCCCGTGATCGCCATCGCCCGAGCTGAAGCGCGGATGCTGCTGCGTAACCGCCTCGTCGCCGCCACTGCCGTCCTCGTCCCCGTCGTCTTCGCCGCCGTGCTGATTTTCACCCAGGACAACTTCGGCGGAGCGAGCATCGTCGCCGCCCTGCTCGTGACCGTCGTCGCGGCGCTCGGCGTCTACATCACGGCCACCACCACCCTGGCCGCCCGCCGTCAGAACCTGTTCCTGAAGCGAATGCGCAGCACGACTGCGAGCGATGCGAGCATCCTCACGGGCCTGCTCGCGCCGATCGTCCTCATCAATGTCGTCCAGATCGCCGTGATCCTCACCGCACTGGCAATCACAGGGACCGCCCCGCAGAACATCCCGGTTCTCATCGTCGGAGTCCTCGCCACCGAAGCGCTGTTCCTCGGGTTCGCTCTCTGCACAGCAGGAGTCACCAACTCGCCCGAGCACGCCCAGGTCACCACCCTCCCCGTGTTCTTCCTCACCTTTGGTGTCGCGTTCTGGATCGCTCTTACCGGCACCGAGGATCTTGCCTTCGTCAAACGGCTCCTCCCTGGGGGCGCAGCCGCAGAACTCATCATCGACGCCTGGAACGGCATTGACGCCGGGGCCGCCATCTCGCTTCTGCTTCCCACGCTCGCCTGGGTACTCGTGTCCTTCGTCGTCGCCACCCAGCTCTTCAAATGGGAACCACGCCGATGAGTTCGATTTCACTCCGAGTTGAACAAGTTGCCGTGCGACAATCCCTTCTCAATGCCGGAAACTACTCGGCTCCTTCCCTGACATGAATGTCGGCCGAGGGCAGGCGACTGCGGTCGGCGGAGTGGACGGCGAGCGTGACCGGTTCGCCATCTGGGCCGACCAAATTCAGTCCGGCGTCTGTTGCTTGGTGGTACCTGCGTGGTCCTTGCGGTGCGCCTCATGGACGCGACGTGGGGCTGGCTTCTTGCGGGTGGAATCCTGATCGGCGCGGGGCTACCGATCACGTTCGTCGTGCTGAACCTGCGCGCGTTCGCAGATGTCGCCGCCGGCGAATCGGGCACGGCGTCCGGGTTCACGAACATGCTCACCACTCTCGGCGGCGCGACAGCTGTGGCGATGGTCGCCGCCACGGGGACGTTCACGGGACTGTCCGGCACCTATGCCGTCGTGTCTTCGGGAGTGGTCGCTGTCCTCTCCGTGAAGCGGCACCAAGTATCGAGCAACTCATGAAGTTGGGACGGCGATGGCAGGCAGTGAAAGCCCGACAACGTTGCGGGCGAGTAGTCGCCTGCCCGGTGCAGAGGGGTTCCAGCCGCTGCTCGCCCGTACGCGGACCTTTCACCGTCCGGTCGGGCCGGCGACCTACGATTGCGTGAAACTCGTCACGGTACGCGACGGCTCGGCGCTCGTGTACAGCGAGTTCGGGGAGAAACACGCCAAGGCCGGCGACGTGCTGCTGCGTGGCGCGAACGTGCTCTGCGGCGCACAACCCGAGGGACACGTCACCGTCACCGTGATCTACCTTGATCTGGACTTCATCCTCGATCAGTTCTTCTGGCAGTACATCAATCTCGTCAAGGATCGCTTCGCTTCCCAGAGCGTCGCGGACACGATCTACACGGAGCCGGCCAAATTGTTGCGGCTCGGTGAGGACCGGGTCGGGATGCTGATGCCCTGGCTCGATGAGCTGGTCGCGCTCAGCGTCGACGGGCAGTATCAGCAGCGTTTTCACCGGATGCAGGCGCTGTGGAATGCCGTGATCGATCAGGTCTCCCCGTTCATCCAGGTCTCGCCGACCCGTATTCTCCCGAACCAGCGGGCACGCACTCGGCCGTCGATTCCGCGGGGTCGACGGTTCGCGCCGCTGCGCAGCGAAGCCCGTACGATACGGGATCTGCTGCACTCGGACATCTGCCACTCCTGGTCGATACCGGAGCTGGCGAATGCGGTGCACCTCTCCGAGAAGCAGCTGGTCCGCGTGTTTACGGATGCCTACGGGAAGACGCCGATTGCGTATCTCACGATGCTCCGCGTCGAGGATATGGCGCGGATCCTTCGAGAATCTGATGCATCAATCGCGGAAGCTGGACGCCTGGTCGGATGGGCAAGCCGGAATCGTGCGGCCTCCGCGTTCCGGGAGTGCGCCGGCGTCACGCCAGGCCGCTACCGCGCCATGCAGGAGAAGGGCGACGGTTATTGGTATCGATAGTTTCCTGTTGTGTCCAGGCAGAATGGCGCTGGGCCGGCACCGAAGCGCCCGCCCAGTTGCGGTTGTTACCTTGCTGTCACCAGGGCTATGAGACGCTCGGGCGGGAGGTGTCAGATGCCAGATGCGCGCGTGCTGCTCGTAGAGGACGAACCGAGGTTCGCGGAGTCGCTTCGGCGTGGTCTCGCAGGCGACGGGTTTGCGGTCGATGTGGTGCACGACGGCGCGAGTGCGCTGACGTTCTTGGAGAGCGCGGTCTATGAGATCGTGCTGCTGGATCGCGATCTACCGATTCTGCACGGCGACATCGTCGCACGGACGCTGCGTGACCGGCGCAGCCCAGTCTGGGTGCTGATGCTCACTGCCGCCGGGGATACCGAGGATCAGATTGTCGGCCTTGAGCTCGGTGCGGATGACTATCTGGCGAAGCCCTTCGATTACGACGTGCTGCTCGCCCGCCTGCGGGCTGTGGTGCGGCGGAGGCAGGGCGGCTCGGGTGGGTACGAGTTCGGCGGCATACGGGTGGAGCCGGAGTCTCGGCGGGTGTGGTGCGGGGCTGAGGAGGTGCGCCTGCGGCCGAAGGAGTTCCAGGTGCTGACCGAGCTGCTGCGCGCCCGCGGCACCGTGGTGAGCCCGGCTGCCCTCTACGACCTGGTGTGGGGGGATGCGGAGGGCACCGATGAAGCGGTGGTGAAGACTGTGGTGCACTCGCTGCGGAAGAAGCTCGGGCCTGATCGTATCGAGACCGTGCACGGTTCCGGGTATCGGATCGCCGCATGAGCCGCCGCGCGACGTGGCGGGGCTGGTGGGAGCGTCTGAGCTTTCGGGGTCAGCTCGTCGCGATGATCTCGGTTGCGTTCGTGATTGGCGGTGGTGTGCTGCTTGTGGCGCAGTACGTCGTGCTAAGCGTGCTGCTCTCGCAGCGGACCACGACCCTGCACGAGGAAGCAATCGGCAACGGGACGCTCTCCGGTGGTTCTGAGGCCACCGGCAAGCCAGGTGTGCTCGTGGAGTCGCACGGGCCCGCGTGGATGTCCGAACCGGCGGTGTCCGCCGTGCTCGGCGGCGTGCAGCTCTGGTCGGCCGTGCTGCTGCTCATGTTCGCGGCGCTCGCGGTCGGGGGCGCGTGGCTGGTGTCGCGGCGCGCGCTGCGGCGCATCGCCGAGGTCACCGCGGTGACCAACGCGATCACCGAGAAGGATCTGTCCCGGCGGTTGGACGTGCAGGGCCCTGATGACGAGATCCGGCGCCTCGGCGGTGCGATCGACGGCATGGTGGAGCGGCTGGAGGCGGCGTTCGTGCGGCAGGCGGCGTTCATCGCGAACGCCTCCCACGAGTTCCGCACCCCGCTGACAACCACACGAACTGTGCTGCAAGTCGCACTTCGCCAGGGACGAGTGCCCGGTGAGCTGCGCCCGGAGATCGAGGACGTGCTCGACGCGAACGCTCGCCTCGAAGCACTGGTCGCCGCCTTGCTGATCATCGCCCAGGGCAGGGCCGCAGCCGAACTGCCCCGCGCCACGATCGACATCGCTGCACTGTGCGCGGAGATCACGGGCGATCAGGCCGACGCGGCTGCCCAGCGCGGCGTCGCCGTAGAGTCCGCGCTACCTCCGGCACCGGTGATGGTGACAGGGAATAAGGCACTGCTGCGGTCGATGATTGCGAACCTGCTCGCGAACGCGATCCGGCATGGCGACGGCGCACTGGTCAAAGTCACCGTCGCGGCTTCTTCCGACCGGGCGAGGGTGCGGGTGGAGAACACCGGTGCGCAGCTTTCCCCGGAGGTCGTCGCGCGCCTCACTGAGCCGTTCGAACGCGGCGATCGTTCCCGCGTGCACGACGACGGTGCACATGCCGGGACGGGGCTCGGACTCACCCTTGTCGACAGCGTCGCCGCCTTGCATGAAGGCTCCCTGCACCTGATGCCGCGCGATGGTGGCGGGCTCATCGCAGAGCTCGACCTCCCGACCGCCTGAACTCGGGCCCGCACTCGCCCTGTTGCGGCAGTGGCTCCGGTGATGGAGAGGTGACAGAACCCGTCACCGGCGGATCACCCGCGCCCCGACAGCCTGGTCCTGTACCGCCCGCACCGTGCGGGTGCAGGAGAGGACCGCCGAGATGAGCGACAGGATCGAGACCGCCGAGGCCCAAGCCGCAGGCGATACGACGACACGGCGTGCCGGACGGCTCCGCCCGTCCGGGACGGTAGGGCTGCTGTGCGTCGCCCTCGCCGCGATCGCTGCCGCCCTCGTGGGCTTCGCGCTCTACCGGCCCATTCCGGCTTCCCTCGCCACCGCTCCGGCGCCCTCCGATGTGCCACTCACGGCGGAAGAGCTGACGGATGCGCGATCGGTCGAGCTGGCAGCGACGCTCGGCGAGGAATCCGCCATCGCATCACCGGCGACGGGCACCGTCACCCGCACCGACTGCACTGCGGGCGCGTCGCTGGCTTCTGGAAGCACGACGTTCACCGTGGACAAGACACCGCTCATCAACCTGCACACCGCCACCCCGCTCTGGCGCGACCTCGCCTTCGGAACCGAGGGGGCGGACGTGATCGCGCTGCAGAACGAACTCGCGCGGCTCGGATACGACGTACAGGCCGGCGGACGGTTCGACTGGCAGACCTGGGTCGCCTGGGATGCCCTCGCCGAATCGCTCGGTGGGAACACCGACTACGGGATGCTCGCCCTGAACCGGGTCATCTGGATGCCCGCGCAGAAGGTCGTCATCGCATCCTGCCCGATCCGGCTCGGACAGCCGACCACCGCAGGCGCGGCGCTCATGGCGCTGCCCACGCCCGTGCTTGCCGCGTCCGTGAAGAGCTATCCCGGCGACCTCGTTCCCGGAACCCGAATCCTCACCGTCGGCTCCGGGGATGCCACGACCGTGCTGCCGATCGACGAGCACGGCAAGCTGACCGCAGACGGGCTTACGGCACTCGCTGGAACCGAGGCCTACGCGCAGTTCGCGCAGAACCCGAAGGATGCGGTACTCCAAGCCGACCTCGTGCTCGAGAAACCCGTCACGGTGTACCCGTTGCCGCCTGCGGCGGTCTCAATGACTGGTGAGTCCAGCGGTTGCGTCGCCCCTGTGCGCGGCGGTCCGATCTCGGTGACGATCGTGGCCTCGAAGCTCGGTCGCAGCTACGTCGCGTTCGCCCAGAAGCCATCCGTCGCGACTGTGCGCGCGGTCGCGGACAAGGAGCTGTCATGCTCGTGACGCTCACCGACCTCGGACACCGCTTCGACGGACAGCCGTACCTGTTCGAGCACGTCACCGCGGAGCTCGAACCGGGACACGTGTACGCCCTCACGGGGCCATCAGGTTCGGGGAAGTCGACACTGCTCGGTATCCTCGCCGGCTGGATCACTCCCGCCACGGGAACGCTTGCCAGCACGGGCGTGAACCGGGTTGGCTGGATCTTCCAGAACCCGCACGGCGTCGCCCGTCGCAGCGCCCGCGATCACGTTGCGCTGCCGTTCCTCGCCCGCGGCGCCCGCCGGACGGACGCGAACCGGGAAGCGGACGTGCTGCTGGAACGCTTCGGTCTCGCGCACGCGGCGGACCGCCCGTTCCGCGCCCTTTCCGGCGGTGAGGGGCAGCGGCTGATGCTGGCGCGCGGGATCGCGAGCGCCCCGGATCTGCTGCTTGTGGACGAACCCACCGCGCAACTCGATCCGCGCACCGCGCACACCGTGAACGACGCGCTCGCGAAGATCGCCACCGCGGGCACCATCATCGTCGTCGCCACCCACGACGCGCGCGCCCGCGATGCCTGCACCGACGTCATCGACCTCGGCGCGCCCGCGGAACCGCGGACTACGGATCGGGTCGACGCATGACTGGCAGCCGCATGCGCTTCCGTGAGATCCGCGGCGAGGCCGGCAGGAACCTGGGCACGGGCACTGCCCGGGCCACCATTCTCGCCCTGCTCACCGCGCTCATCTGCACCGCCCTCGCTGCTCTCGACGCGATCAGCATGACCGGGATCATCACTGCGGCCGGCACCTTCCGCGACCGGGGCGCGTCGATCACGATTCTCGACGCCGAGCACAGCATCGACGGTCGCGCATGCGATCGGCTCGCGGAGCAGCCCGGTGTCCGCGCCGCTGGCGCCCTCGCGAAGACCGACACACCGCTCACCGTCGCAGCGCTCCCGCAGAATCCGCTCACCTTCTTCACCGCGAGCCCCGGCTTCGCGACCATGCTGCCCGACGCGAGCGGACAGCGCACCCCCGGACTCCTCCTCCCCACGGATGTCGCCCGACAGCTCGGGCTCAGGATCGGCGACCCGATCCACACCGCGTCAGGGGCCACAGCACTCGGCGGCACCTATGAATACCCCGACGACGGGCGCCCCCGCGGCCTGGGCTACGCCGCTATCGCGCCGGTCTCGCCGAGCACCCGCTTTGATCAGTGCTGGATCGATGCCTACCCCGTGAGCCGGGCCACCATAGAACTGCTGTACACCGCGATCGCCGCCGACGCGACCCTCCCGGAGTCCGGCCCCACGCTCAGCCAGCACAACCAGACCCTCGGCACCGCCATCGAACCCGCAGCCGTCTACGCGAACCGCATGACCGCCGTTTTCCCACTTGCAGGGCTCCTCCTCGGCCTCGTCACCGGGGCGGGCGCGGTCTGGTTGCGTCGGCTGGAGATCGCCTCCGCGCTGCACGCCGGCATCCGGAAAACCGACCAGGCCAGCACCCTGCTCCTCGAAACTGCTGCCTGGGCGACCTGCGGGGCACTCGTCGCGCTCCCCATGATCGCGATCCTCACCCAGCACCTCGACGTTGCCGATCACTCGGCCGTCGTGCTCACCGCCGTGCAGGCCCCCACGCTGACCGCCGCCGGGGCTCTCCTCGGGACGCTCCTCGCGGCGCTCTCGATCCGCGAACGACGGCTCTTCACCTATTTCAAGGGCCGGTAGCAGCCGCTTCCGCCCGATCCACCCGAAAGGAAACGCACATGTCCACCACCACGCACGATCCCGCCCGCAGACTCAGCCGGCGCGGGCGAGGCCTCGCGCTGCTCGCAGCGCTCTGCGTCACGTCAGCCCTCGCGCTCACCGGATGCTCAACCGCGCCCGAGACTCCCGCCGCAGAGCCATCCGTAGCGGCGCCGAGCGACGGCGGAGGCGCCGGCGCCGTCGACAAGCTAATTCGGGACGGTCTTGCGAACGCGAAGTCCGACTTCCAGAAAGAAGTCCTCACGACTGCGAAGGACACCGGGAAGATCAGCGAAGCCGACTGGAAAGAAGCCAACAACCGGTTCAAGGACTGCCTGGCCGCGAAGGGCTACCAGATCGAGCTGATCTTCCAGGGCAGCAAGGTGCTCACCCAGACTGTCGCGGGCAGCGGCGACCGCTCCGAGGCGGACAAGCAGGCCGACGCGAAAGCGAGCCAGGAGTGCTATGAGAAGACGAGTGCGTTCATCAACGAGGTGTACGCCCTCCTCGCGGGCGGCGGGCAGGAGAAGCCCGACGGGGACGCGACGCAGCGCGCCGTGCTCGCGTGCCTGATCGACCGTGGACTCGTCCCGGAGGACACGAAGTACGACGAGTTCCTTGCCGACCTCGAACAGGGCGGCAAGCAGTTCACCCCGCAACAAGGCTCGAAGAACGAAGCGGCAGTCGCGAAATGCTGGGTCGAGAACACGCAGTAGGGCGGATCTGGGACGAAGCCCACGATGACAATGGCGCGGCCTAATGACAGGCCACTGGAAACGTCGGGATCGCTCCAAACGCTTGAACCCGACGCGGTCATCCGGCCACCTCCTGTGCGGCGACCAGCTCGGCGTACTCGGGGCAGGACGTCAGCAGGTCCTCGTGGCGGCCCGCGGCCGGTCATCCCTCGGTCGAGGTCGACCGGTGGTCCGGCCCGATCGGGAGCTACGGTCGGCGGACGGCCCGGACGACGTCCAGCGGCCCGATCTCACCAACCAGGCCCGCCTCGCTCAACTCGGCGAGCAGAACCTCGACGGAAACGACGTGCCAGCGGTAGTCGACGTGCTCCTCCCGCAGCGGGTCGCCGTTGGCATCGAGGACCCGGTAGCGCATCCGCCAGGTGACCGAGTCCGGGCCGGACGGCTCGGCCGAACCGCCGCCCTCGTAGGTGTGGCGGCCGACCGCAACCGCACTGAAGATCGAGAACGGGACCGGCGTCGGCTCCGCCGGTGGTTGCACGTTCAGCACCAATGGCGCGCCGGGAACGAGACGCTCGGCCACCCGGCGTAGGAAGGCCCGGCGCCCGGCCCGATCGAGGTGCCCGATCATGTTCATCGCCAGCACGGCGCCGAGCGAGACGGGCAAATCGACGCCGAGCGCGTCGGCGGCGACGACCGTGATCCGGCGACGAAGGTCGGGGCGCGCCGCCACGCGCGACAGCAGTACCGCCCGTAGCGCCGGCGACGGCTCCACGGCGACCACTTCACCCTCAGGGGCGGCCGAAGCGAGTCCCTCCGTGCCCAGTCCGCTGCCGGCTCCCACGTCGAGCAGGGTCGCGGAGCCGACCGCGTCGCGTAGCGCCTCGGCCACGGGTGTGTGCAGCGCCCGCCAAGCCGGCTCGCTGAGCAGGTGCAGGAATTCCCCGGAGACCCGGTACTCGTCGCCCATGTCCTCACGATAAGGGTAACGATTGTCAATTCCAATAGCAGATCAGTCGTCTCGGCGAGCTGGCAGCCTCTCGCCCGATGTTCTTCCGGCGAGGTGCGGCAGGTGATGGCTACCTACCGGTGGCTTCGTCGCACTCCTCGGCATGCGGCTCGTCCTGGCGTCGCCCGACACCGACTCGTAATGAAAAACGAAAACCAGTATCGTTAGGATGCTGCTCTGCCTCTCGTTGAAGGAGACCCTCGTGGCTGTACCGAAGCGGAAGATGTCGCGGTCGAACACCCGGCACCGGCGAGCGCAGTGGAAGGCGAGTGTGCCCCAGCTGACCCCCTGCCCGTGCCCCCGCAGGGAGATGGTGGTGCCGCACCGGGCTTGCGCCCACTGCGGTCTCTACAAGGGCCGCCAGGTGGTGGATCAGCCGTGACCGGGCGGCTGCCGGTGACGGTGCTGTCGGGGTTCCTGGGTGCCGGCAAGACCAGCCTGCTCAACCATGTCCTGGGCAACCGGGACGGATTGCGGGTGGCCGTGATCGTCAACGACATGAGCGAGGTCAACATCGATGCCGCGCTGGTGCGTGACGGCGGGACGCTGTCGCGCACGGAGGAGCGGCTGGTGGAGCTGACCAACGGCTGCATCTGCTGCACGCTGCGCGACGACCTGCTCGACGAGGTGGCCCGGCTGGCGCGACAGGGCCACTTCGACTACCTGCTGATCGAGTCCAGTGGCATCTCCGAGCCGATGCCGGTGGCCGCAACCTTCGCCTTCGGTGTGGACGACGGGCAGATCCTGGACGACCTGGCCCGCCTGGACACCACCGTCACCGTCGTCGACGCGGCCAGCCTGCGCCGCATGATCGACGAGGGGGAGAGCTTGGAGACGCGCGGACTGGCCGCGTACGAGGGCGACGACCGCGGCATCGCCGATCTGCTGGTCGACCAGATCGAGTTCGCCGACGTGCTGGTGGTGAACAAGACCGACCTGATCGCGCCAGCCGAACTGGCGGTGGTGCAGGCGCTGCTGACCCGGTTGAATCCCGCGGCTCGGCAACTTCCGGCCGTGCACGGCCGGGTGGCGCTGACGGAGATCCTGCACACCGGCCGCTTCGATCTCGAGCGGGCGGAGACCGCTCCCGGTTGGGTCGCGGAACTCAACGGCGGACACGTGCCGGAGACCGAGGAGTACGGCATCTCCAGCGTCGTGTTCCGCGACCACCGACCATTTCATCCCCAGCGGCTGTGGAACCTGCTCGCCGACGGGCTGGACGCCTACGGGGTGGTGCGCTCGAAGGGATTCCTGTGGCTGGCCGCCCGTCCGGACGTGCAGGCGCTGTGGTCGCAGGCCGGCCCGTCCGCGCGGTGTGACCCGGTCGCCGTGCCGGTGGTGGTGTCGGGGCAGTGGCCAGAGGATCCCGACGAATGCGCGGAGCTGGAGTCCCGCTGGCATCCCGTCTTCGGCGACCGGCAGCAGGAACTCGTCCTCATCGGCGTCGCCATGAACGGCCACGGCCTGCGGGCGGCCCTGGCAGCCTGTCTGCTCAGCGACACGGAGATCGCTGCCGGAGAGGATGCCTGGCGGGCACTGCCCGACCCGTTCCCCGCCTGGGACCTCGGCAACCTGCACGAGCACGACGCCGAGCCGGTCCCGGCCTGATCATGCGGAGCAAGCTGAACCCGGACGACGTCGCCCGGTGGCGGCGTGACTGGGAAACCATGATGCGCCACTACCAGCCCGGCCGCGACGATCTTCTCGCCGCCGGTCTCGCCGCCGTCGAAACTGCCCACGGGCGCCCACCCGCGCGGGTGCTCGATGTCGGGGGCGGCCCGGGCACCACCGCCGAGGCGGTACTGCGGCGGTGGCCAGACGCACGCGTCACCGTGCTGGACGTCGATCCGGCCCTACTCGCCTTGGCCGACACCGCCCTGCCGCAGGTGCGTACGACGCGGGCCGACATCAGCTCGCCCCGCTGGCTCCAGTCGGCCGGCGGCCCATACGACCTGGTGCTGGCCCTGATGACCCTGCACTACCTCCCCGAAGACCGGATACGCGACTGGTACGCCGAGGCCCGACACCTACTGCACCCGCACGGCCTGCTCCTCGTCGCCGACGCCATGCCCGACGCCCCCGCCACCACACCGCCACAGGACAACGGAGATGACCCGTGGACAACGTGGTGGAGCACGCTGAACGAGGAACCTTCGACGAGATCGCTGCTGAAGGAGCGGACAGCCCGCGCTCAGCGGCCTGCACTCAGCAGAATTCGTCGCGCCGGCCGACTGGCACCGCGAGACGGCCCGGCGCGCCCGATTCAGCGACGCGACGGTGCTCCACCAAGACGCCAACCACGCCCTCATGGCGTTCCGCCGATGAGCAGCTCACCGCCGCGCGGTGCCAGCGCCACCATCGCCTACTACTGCGACGGTCACCGCTGCCACGCGCTATGACACCGCAAGCGCCTGAACGAGCCCGACGGCGAGCCGGCGGACCTCACCGAGGCCCTCCGCCAAGCAGTCCGGGCCAGCTGCGGCGGCGTCCTGATTCGGGCCGAGTGCCTCGGCGCCTGCCATCGCGCACCCGCACTGCTCCTGCTCACCGGCACCCGCCCCGCGCAGCGACGTGGACTGCTGATCGGTCCGATCGAGGAACCCCGACACATCGATGCTGTTGTCGAACTCATCCGGCGGGCGGACAGAACCGAGCCCTGATGGAACCCAACCGACGTGGTCATCGGCCACCAACACTCACGGTGGCGCGACCGTCGCGCTGCCGGTTGGCAGGTGCCGACGGCGGCGGACCGGCGAGATACGAGAACGAGGAGGCAGCGTAGATGACCAGTGGTGGGCGGCCGAACGGGACCGTTGAGGTGTTCGAGCAGGCCGCGACGAGTTACGACCGTACCGGTGTGTCCTTTTTCGGACCGTTCGGTGCCGAACTGGTCCGCCGTGCCGGCATCCGGCCAGGTGAGCGCGTCCTCGACGTCGGCTGCGGCCGGGGAGCCGTCCTGTTTCCCGCGGCGGAGGCCACCGGGCCGACCGGTCACGTCACCGGCATCGATCTCGCGCCGGCCATGGTGACGCTCACCGCCGAGGACGTCGCCCGTGCCGGCCTGACCCACGTCGACGTCCGGTTGGGCGACGCCCAGCGGCCTGACTTTCCGCCCGGCGGCTTCGACGTGGTTCTGGCCGGTTTGGTCGTCTTTCTGCTGCCCGAACCTGGGCAGGCCCTCGGGACATACAGGCGGCTGCTACGACCGGCGAGCCGACTGGCGATCAGCACCTTCGCCGCCGTGGATCCGGCCTTCGTCGCCGCCATGGACGCCCTCGCCGCCCACCTGCCGACGGACCGGCAGCGACCGGCGCCGGCCGCTGACCCGTTCGCCGACGATCGAGTGATCACGGCGACCATGGCGGCGGCCGGATTCGCCGTCACTGCGATCAGTGAGTACCGGGTCGAGAGCCGCTTCCGCGACGTGGATCACTGGACGGAGTGGATGTGGTCGCACGGCGGACGCGCGCTGCTGCGGCACATCCCGGCCGACCGTCTCGACGCCGCTACCACCGACGCCGGCCGTGCGCTCGAACCCGCCCGCCTGGCCGGCGGCGGCCTGACCTTGACCACCGCGATCCGGATCACCGTCGCGACGGCGCGGCCCGCCGCCGCGCGTCAAGAGAGCCCGTCGTAGCCAGCTCGTTCGGCGAGCGTACGGGCGAGGCAGGGACCTCTGTCCCCGCGAGGCATAATGGTGGCATCGCAGATAGAAGGTGAGATCGAAAGCGCCGGCAGGATACCGCCGCCGCCAGCCCAGGAGGACGCGATCACGGTGACCCAGGCGACGCCGAAGGCGAGCCGCAACACCCGCCAGCGTGGCGAGGTGCTGGCATTGCTGCGCGAGGTCGAGGGGTTTCATTCGGCGCAGCACCTGCACCAAATGCTGCTCGCCCGGAGGGCGCGCGTCGGCCTCACCACGGTGTATCGGACGTTGCAGATGCTGGTCGATGCCGGCGAGATCGACTCCACTCGGCTGCCCGGCGGGGAGCAGTTGTTCCGACGGTGCAGCCAGAGCAAGCACCATCACCATCTGGTCTGCCGCGATTGCGGCCGTACGGTGGAGGTCGCCGGGCCCGCCGTGGAGCGGTGGGCCGACCAGTTGGCGGCCCAGCACGGCTTCACCGACGTCGGCCACACCCTGGAGATCTTCGGTAGCTGCGCGGAGTGCTCTCGCTGATCACCGCCGTCCTGCGCGGGGCGGCCCGGGCTCGACCGGATCGCGCTGTGCGGCTGTCCGTGCTTCGCGTTGCAGCCGGAGGCTCGTGCCGCAGACCGCCGAACCGCGTTTCGCAGTCGGGTCGGTACGGCCAGGCCCGTCCGCCGCCCCTCCGGGGGCGGTCACCTGTCGGCGCAGGTCGCACAGACGCCTCTGAGGTCGAGGCGGTCGGGGTGCGGGGTGAAGCCGGTGTGCTGGTGCAGTTCGTTGAGCCAGCTCGTCACGATGTCAGGCGGGCACTCGGTCACCGCCTCGCAGCGGGTGCAGATGAGGTGCTGGTGGGGTGCCGTACCGCAGTGGCGGTAGGCGCGTTGACCGTCGAACTCGAAGGTGTGCAGCAGGCCGGCGTCGGCGAGGCTGTGCAGCGCCCGGTAGACGGTGGTCAGGCCGATGTGCCGCACGGTGTCGGTGAGTTCGGCGTGCACCTGTTGGGCGGTGAGCGGGCGGGAACGTCCGACCAGCAGCGCCAGGACGGCGCGGCGCTGCACGGTGGGCGTCAGACCTGCGCCGCGCAACTGCGCGTCCGGGACGAGGGGCGGCGTGGTCACGGCGGGTCAGGGGCGTACGCCGAGGTGCACACTGCGTGCGGAGAGCCGGAACAGGTCGTCGCGGTCACCTAGCCAACGCTCGTCTGTCGGGTCGAGGAGCCGGTTCCAGGCGTCGAGGTCGGTGGCGGTGAGCAGGCCGGTGGTCCGCATCCGGCCGACTCGTCCGGCGGGGGCTTCCAGGACGGCCCGCCGTACGATGTCGGGCAGCGGCGGTGGTTGCTCGTCGAGGGTGGTGCGGGTGGTCACCGGCGACAGACCAGCTTGCCGTAGCGCTTCGGTCCACCCGTACGGCATCCGTCGGCTGTCGGGAAGTCCTGCCCGCATCTGGGCGAACCAGCAGTCCTGGGCGGCGTTCAGTCGCATTTCCAGGCCGGGTTCGCCCAGGCCGACGTCCCAGGGCAGGTGGTGCTCTGGCAGGCCACCTTCGGCGAGGGCCAGCCGTCCGCCGGGTGCGAGCAGGCCGGCGAGGGCGGTGACCGCCGCCTGCTGGTCGGCGACGTGGTGCACCGCGGCGGATGCCCAGACCAGGTCGGCCGGAGCGCCGAGCGTCTCGCGCAGGGCGGCCGTGTCGGCGGGGATGGCGGCGCGCAGTGCTTCGACGCGTACACGTGGGTCCGACCACTCGGCGCGGATGTGGTCGCGGGCGGCGTCGAGGACGGCCGGGTGCGCGTCCACCGCGACCACCCGGCCGCAGGTCATCATCCGGGCGACGGCGAGGGCCATCCCGGCGGCGCCGCAACCGACGTCGACCGCGAGCCGGTCGGCGGGACCGACCAGCTCACGCGCGATCGTCAGGTACCAGGCCCGGTCCCGCCGGGCGGCGTCCACCAGTTGCGGCGTCAGGTCGGTCCAGTCGACTGGCGGGTCCGCGTTCATCCGCCCTGAGGCCCTCGGCGGGCGTACTTCTGGCGGAACTTCTCGACTCGGCCGGCGGTGTCGAGCAGGCGCTGCTTGCCGGTCCAGAACGGGTGGCTGGCTGACGAGATCTGGACGTCGATGACGGGGTAGGTGTTGCCGTCGGTCCACTCGATCGTCTGGTCGCTGGTGGCGGTGGATCGGGTGAGGAAGGCGAAGTCGGCGCCCTTGTCGCGGTAGACGACGGGTCGGTACGCGGGGTGGATTCCGGGCTTCATGTGCGCTGAACTCCTTCGGTGTCGATCAGCTCTTCCGCCCCGAGGGGGAAGCAGCCGGCGAACGGGTCGTGGTAGGTCCGCCAGATCTCCTCGCCGTCGGCGAGTTCGGTGTCGGTGAGCAGGCAGCCGGCGAGGGTGCGGTGCAACTCGACGGCATCGAGGTCGAGGCCGATGAAGACCAGGTGCTGGTGGCGGTCGCCGTAGTAGGGGTCCCAGTCGAGGGCGGCGGCGAGGCGGCGCTGGTCCTTGACGTGCTCCCAGCGGTCCTCGGGCAGGCTGACCAGCCAGTGCCCGAGGGAGCCCATGGCCAGACCGCCGCCGGCGAACTCCCAGGCCACCACCGTGTCGGGCTGGCTGGCCAGCCACAAATGGCCTCGGGAACGGATCACCTCGGCATTGACCTCTTCGAGGACGTCGTGCAGTCGCTGCGGATGGAACGGACGGCGGGCTCGGAAGACCGCGGAGACGACTCCGCAGTCAGGCTCCGGTTCGTGCGCGCCGAGGGCGTATCCCTGCAGACCGCGGCCGAGCACCCCGGGAGTTTCCGGCCGGTGCCGATCGGTGTGGCGCAGCTGACGAGTCAGCGCGCCGGCGTCGACGAGATCGCCGTCGACGCGGACGTGAGCCGCCCAGGGCGCCATCCGCTGTAGCAGGACCGCCAACCTGCCGGTGTCGAACTCGCCCTCCCGGGACTTTCCCCACAGCACCAGGGTGTCGGCGTACTCGATCTGCCGGACCACCACGTCGGCGAGCCCGCGGTCGTCGTCCTCGGCGGCCTCGATGCCGAGCGTGGGGAGGTCGTCGGTGCTGGCGAGGCCGTCGAGCAGGTGCTCGGCGTCGACGACGGTGACGTAGGAGTCGACGCGGAGAAGCTCGGTGATCGGTGCGCCGTCGACGAGGCAGTGGGCGCAGGCGGCGGCGACGGCTTCCGGTTCGACGACTTCGGGCAGCATCAGCACCAAGTCCCGGCGAGGGTGGGTGCGGGCGAGCCGAACGAGGGTGGGCAGCACGTCCTCGCGCAGGGTGCAGGAGACGCACCCGTGCCGCAACGCGACCTGTTCGTCCTCGACGATGCCGGCGCCGGAACGGATCACCCGGCGGACGACGCCATCGCGAATTCCGGTGAGGTCGTGCCGCACCAGCAGCAGCGACTCATCGGCGGCGAGCAGCGCGCGAGCGACGGCGAAGGTCGCCACCGGCCAGAACCCGGACAGCACGGTCAGCGACGGGCGGGTATCAGCGTCGGCGGCCACGTCGTGTGTCGGGGCCTGTGGTGACGACGACATCAGGTTCCTCTCGACTTAACCGAAAACGATTGTCATTCTAAGCACATGGGAGTTGCCTAAGCCAGTGGCGAGGCGCGGGCGCATGGGAGCCGGGGCGACGGTGCACCGGCGCCGTCACGGTGCAACGGAGGTCCGAATTGTGCCGTCGAGATCGTCAAGGACCCGGCGTAGGTGTGTCCGAACGGCTGATGTGAGACTGAAAACCGTTGTCGTTACCATTAAGATTCGAGCAAGGAGCAAGCACTGTGTCCAGACGCTGTGACGTCACCGGCGCGAAGCCAAGCTTCGGCAACGCCGTCTCCCACTCCCATCGGCGCACCCGCCGCCGCTGGAACCCGAACCTGCAGAACCACCGCTACTGGCTGCCCTCGGAACGCCGTTGGGTGCGGTTGGCCCTGACCGCGAAGGCGCTGAAGACCGTGGACCGCAAGGGCATCGAGAAGGTCGTCGCGGAACTGCGCAGCCGGGGGGTGAAGCTCTGATGGCCCGGCAGACCGACGTGCGGCCGATCGTGCGGCTGCGCAGCACCGCCGGCACCGGCTACACCTACGTGACCCGCAAGAACCGCCGCAACGACCCCGACCGGCTGGTCCTGCGCAAGTACGACCCGGTCGTGCGCCGGCACGTCGAGTTCCGCGAGGTCCGCTGATGGCCAAGAAAAGCCTGGTCAACAGGCAGGCCCGCCGCGAGGAAATGGTGGCCCGGCACGCCGACGCGCGGGCGGAGCTGAAGCGGCTGGTCAGCCACCCGGACACCGACCCGGACGTACGCGCCGAGGCGGTCCGCCGGCTCAGCCGGCTGCCGCGGGATTCGAGCCCGGTACGGCTGCGGTCGCGGGACCAGGTCGACGGCCGCCCGCGTGGGGTGCTGTCCCGGTTCGGGCTGTCCCGGGTGCGGTTCCGTGAGCTGGCCCTACGCGGCGAGATGCCCGGAATCCGCAAGGCGTCGTGGTGATGTCACCACATCTCACCAGCGACGTGGCGGCCGGCAGAGGGCTCACCGCCCGAACAGGCCACAGGCACCACCGTGCACTGGAAGGCGCGGTGTGGAAAGGGGAGGTATGAATGCGTCTCTGAGGGCTCGCGGTTTCGCGGCCCTGGTTGCTGGGGCGGTGGTGGTCGCCGGCACGGTGCTGGCTCCCGCCGCCGCGTCGGCGGCCGAGAAGGTGGTGCTGTCCAAAGGACACACCGACGCGGTCGACGTGCACTACGAGGATGGCGCGCTGTCGTTGAAGGTGAACGACGACACCGTCAGTCCCCCGGTCACGCGGGATCCCGCGGACGTGACGTTCCAGGTGTTGCCGGAGGCGGCCATGGCCGTTCCGGACGATCCCCGGTTCGCCTTCCTCGGGCCGGCGGGAAGCCGGATCTGGCTGCTGCCGATGACCCAGGATCCGGATCTGCTCTGGCCGGGCTGGAATACCACGACGCTGAAGTCGGGGATGTTCGAGGGCAACAAGGTGCGGCTGAGCCTGGTCGACGTGCAGGGGCCCGGCAATGTCACGCTGTTCACTCAGGACTCGTTCGGCGGTCCGATCGTCAAGTTCCGTGGCGACGACGGGCTACCGGACGCGATCGACGTCCCGGTGCACACCCACGCGCACTCGAACTGGGCGTTCAGCGCGCTGGGCAGCTACACGCTGAAGTTCCAGGCCGACGCGACGCTGACCAACGGCACCACGGTCAGCACCGGACCTGTGGACTACTCGTTCGTCGTCGGCGAGCTGCCCGGCGGCGGACCGGAGGTGAGCCTGTCGGTCAGCGGCATGGCCGACGAGTACCAGCCCAACGACACTGTCACGCTCAACGCGGTACAGACGCCGCAGACCGAACTGGACCACTACCACTGGTTCAGCAAGTGCCCTGGCGCGGCCGACTGGACGATCGTTCCGGGCGAGGCGGGCGCGAGCTACTCGTTCACGGCCACCCGGCAGCTCAACGGCTGCGAGTACGTGGCCAAGCTCTACGACGACGACCACGCGGTCGCCGCGACCAGCGAACCGGTCACCCTCTGGGTGGCGTTCCCGCCGCAGGACCCGGGCACCTCGCAGACGATCACCGCGTCGATCGATGGGACGCAGGGCGCGCTGCTGATCAGCGTCAACCCGGACGACCGGGCCGTGGTGCTGCCGCCCGCGCAGCTCAACGCCTCCGGCGACCGGTGGGAGAGCAACGGTGAACTGCGACCGGTCACGGTGACCGACACCCGCGCCGGCCAGCCGGGGTGGAGCGCGTCCGGGCAGATCCCGGCCGACTTCGCCGGGCCGGACGGAGCGACCTTCAGCGCCGGCTACCTCGGCTGGACCCCGCAGGTCCTGACGCAGGGCTCCGGCCAGGGCGTGGTCGCCGGCCCGCAGGTGGCACCGTACGCCGTCGGCAGCGGCGGCGGCCTCGGCAACAGCGCGGTACTGGGCTCGGCGCCGGGCGGCGCCGGGCGAGGCACCGCACAGCTGGGCGCGGGCCTGCGGCTGAGCCTGCCCACCGAGACGCCCGCGGGCACCTATACCGCGACCCTCACCCTCACCGCGATCTGATCGCCGCAAGCCGTCCGGTGGCCCGGCGTTGACCCGCGCCACCGGGCGGGCGCGGGGTGGGTGGGCTGTTGCCGCGACCCGTCCACCCCGCCTCATCCGCCGCACCCGAGAAACGGAACCGTCCCGCCATGCGCCTGCTCGCCGTCATCGCGACCGGCGTCGCCCTGCTGGGCGCCGCCCCGGCACCACCCGCGCCGACGCCAGGCACACCGTCGGCACCCGCCGCCGCGACCTGGGCGGTGGCGCCATCGACTGTGAAGGGCCCGAACGGCCGGCCGGCGTTCACCTACAAGCTCGATCCCGGTGCCACCCTGACCGACCACGTCGCCGTCACCAACCACTCGTCGCGCCCGCTCACCCTGCACCTCTACGCCAGCGACGCGTTCACCACCGCCCAGGGCGGGTTCGACCTGCTGCCCGGTGACCAACAGCCCACGGACACCGGCTCCTGGGTCCGCCTGCCCCGCCGGACCCTGACCATCCCCTCGACGTCCCGCCTGATCGTTCCGTTCACCCTCACCGTGCCGAACGACGCCACGCCCGGGGACCACGCCGCAGGGATCGTCGCGTCACTCGCGGCCACGACGTCGGACGCGCAGGGCAAGCAGGTCGCCGTCGACCACCGCGTCGGCGCCCGGATCTACCTGCGGGTCACCGGCGATCTACGACCGGCGCTGTGGGTCGAGGACCTGCGGGTGCGGCACACCGGCTCGCTGAACCCCCTCGCCGGGGGCACGCTCACCGCCACCTTCACCGTCCGCAACACCGGCAATGTGCGACTTACCGGGCGGCCGGCGCTCGCCGTCACCGGCCCGTTCGGCCTCGGCCGGCGCGCCGTGGACGCCGCCGCCCTGCCGGAGATCCTGCCCGGCGGCGCGCTGACCACCACCGTACGCCTGACGGGGGTGCCACCGCTGTTCCGGCTTACCGCCACCGCCGCCGTCACGCCCGCCGCCGTCGGCGACCAGGTCCTCGACCCGCCACCGGCCGTCGACACGGCCCGGGTTGCCCTCTGGGCGGTGCCCTGGCCGCAGCTGGCCCTGATCACCCTGATCGCCCTCGCCGGCTGGGCGCTGGTCGCCGCACGCCGCCGGCGGGCCCGACAGCTCGCGCGGGCGCTGGCCGCCGCACGGGAGCAGGGCCGCACGGAGGCAAGCCGGGACTCCCAACAGACCTCGGGGCCGCCGCCCTCCCTGCCGCTGTGAGCACGCGGGCCGGTGGTGGCGGCGCGACGACGGCCCACCGCCCGACGCCGCGGGCCGAGCGTCCCGGACAGGGCCACGACAACCGACGACCGGGACCTGACCGCAATGGGGAGGACAAGGAGTGACCCGGCCACGCCGGTCCACGGGCGCCGGCGCCGCTCCGGCCCTCTCAACCGTCTCCGATGACGCCGACGCGATCCGCCAGGTCGCCCTGATGCGGCACCAAGAAACACCACCACGTGATCCGGGGAGCAAGCAATGAGGATGAGAAGCATGCGTGCCGGCGCCGCCGGCCTTGCCATGGCCGTACTGACGCTGATGGCAGGGGCGACACCGGCGGCCGCGGAACCGTCCGTGGTGACGGCGGCCGGTGCGGACCTGGTCTCCGTGGCGCTCGACGGTGACGCGATGTCGCTGCGCTTCCGGGACGCCGCGCAGGTGGCCGGCGACGCGCCCGGGCGCGACCCCGCCGAGGTGGTGCTCGGCCCGGAGGGCGGCCTGGCTGGCCGGGTGCCGGCCGGGAAGGCCTTCGCCTTCCTCGGAGCGCCGGGACAACCGCTGTGGTCACTGTCCGCCGGCGACACCGGCTTTCCGGCCATAAACACCACCGGCGTACGTCCCGGTGCCGTCGCCGGTGACACCCTCACCCTCACCCTGCGCGCGGTCGACGGGCCGGGAACGTTCACCGCCTACACCCTGACCGGCCTCGGGACGGCCAGCCCGCTGCTCGGCAGCGCCCCAGACCTGACACGGACGGCGCAGCTGCCGGTGGGCACGCGTACCGGCGGTGTGGTCTGGGCCTTCGACACGGCCGGCGAGTACCGGATCGTTCTGACCGGCTCGGCCACCCTGCGCTCGGGTCAGAAGGTCAGCGCCGATGCGACGTATCGGGTGCGTGTCCCCACGATCAGCCCGGTCAAGCCGACGCCGGCCGCGCCCGGGCCGGCGACGCGGCCCGACGGGCAGCCCGCTCCCCGGCCACTCGCCGCACCCGCCGCAGCGCCGGGGCCCGAGGCTGCGCCGAAGCCCGCAGCGGCCGCCGCGCCGCCCGCCGCGAAGGCCGCCGCGACCACCTCCACGGGCACCCGCCAGGTGATCGCCGACGGGCACGTCGACATGGGACCTCAGCTCTCCGGGGATAGCTGGACGATCCGGATCAAGGACGACCGGACCAGCCCGCCGGTGTGGCGGAACACCGCCGACGTGGTCCTGCACGTTAAGGACAACGCGAAGATCGCGGTGCCGGCCGGCGCGGACTTCCTCGGCGCGCAGGGTGACGCCGTGTGGCTGCTGCCGCAGTCCCAACAGTCGGGCATCGTCTGGCCCGGCTGGAACACGCAGCACGAGTCCGTCGTGTCGGGCGTCAAGGGCGACGTCACCTGGACGCTGAAGGGGGTCGACGGGCCCGGCCGGTTCGCCCTCTTCCTGACCGGCTCGTTCGGCAAGGCCGACGTGCTGTTCGACTCCGCCAAGGCGTTCCCGCAGAAGTTGAGCGTTCCGCTGAACACCCATGCGCACGGCAACTGGGCGTTCAGCAAGCCCGGCCTGTACCGCCTCGCGGTGCAGATGAGCGGCACCACCACCGCTGGCAAGGCGGTCACCGACACGAAGACGCTCACCATCGCTGTCGGCGACAGCACCAAACCCGACAGCGGGTTCGGCCCCGGTGCCGGCGATGGCGACGGGGGCGGTGACGCCGACAAGGACCAGGGTGGTGGCGGGCCCCTGCCGCGCACCGGCGCCGGGTGGGTGCTGACGGCCGGGGCGGCCGGCATCGTCCTGGTTGTGGCGGGTGCCCTGATGCTGTGGGCGACCCGTCGCCGCCGCACGGGGCTGTCCGAGGTTACGAGCGGGGCACCCGCGTGATCCTCGTGGAAGCGGGGCGGTCGCGGTGACGGGGGCACGCCACCCCACCAGCAGTTGATAACCGTTGCCATTTTCATGTTATCGTGCGGTGCGCAGGGGCGACGGTGTTCTTTTCCTCTGTCGCACCGCTGTGTCTGGGGAGGATGAGGTGCGGATGGCTGAGGCTGGCAGCGGTGGGGACCGGCCGAGCCGGCGGCGGTGGCCGCTGTTGCTGCCGCTGCTGATCGCCGTGCTGGCCGCGGGCTGCCGGTCGGAGGTGGCACTGAGCGCCGACGACGACCGGCTCCAGGTCATCACCACCACCGGAATCCTCCGAGACCTGGTGAGCAATGTCGGTGGCGACCGGGTCGCGGTCAGCTCGTTGGTGCCCGACGGGGCGGATCCGCACAGCTACGAGCCGTCGTTGCGGGACGTCCGCGACGTCGTCTACGCCGACGTAGCGTTCAGCAACTACCTGCTCCTCGAAGAGCAGGCCGTCATCAAGTCGCTGGACGCTAACCTGCGCGACGGCGTGCCGAACGTCTCGCTTGCCGAGGGGGCGGTGAAGTACGCGGCGGAGATCATCCCGCTGGTCGAGGACGTGTCGCTGGACACCATCTGGCTGGGCATGCGCGTGCGGGGCACCGGTGCGGCGCAGGGCGCGAACCGCTCCTCCGACGTGCTGCTCAGCGCGACCGCTGCGGATGGGCCGGGCCGCCTCGTCGCGTACCTCACCGAGTCGTTCGGCAGCCCGGCGTTCTACGTCGACTCCGGCGACGGCTTCGACGCCGCCAACGGGTACCGCGACGACACCGCCACGCTGCCCCCGGACGCCCACACGCATATGAGCTGGGCCTTCACCAGGCCGGGCGTCTACCGGCTGAGTATGCGTGCGCAGCTGGCGGTCACCCCGGACAGCGCACCCGTGCCCATGGGGGAGCAGGTGTTCACCTTCGCCGTCGGGGTGGACCCGTACTCGGTGCCCGGCATGGCCGGAGCGACGGTGTTGAACGCCGGGCACGCCGACGTCACCGTCGACCTCGACGAGCGGCGGCTCTACCTGTTCGCCGATCCGGAGGGCAGCGGCGAGGCCAACCAGCGGGTGCACGACCCGGCCCGCACGGTGATCGAGGTGCCGAACAAGGCGTTGCTGGAGGTGCCCGGCGAGCGCAGGTTCCGCTTCCTCGGCCGGCCCGGCAGCCAGGTCCACCAGCTTCCCCAGGCGGTCCTCGGCAAGCACGTGCACGGCGAGATCGACCCGCACCTGTGGCAGAACGTCCGCAACGCCATCTCCTACACCGAACTCATCCGGGACACCCTGATCGGGGTCGACCCCTGGGGCGCGGCGGCCTACCGGGCGAACGCCTCGGCCTACATCCGTGAACTGGAGAGTCTGGACACCTACGTCCGGGCAACCGTCGCGCGGATCCCACCGGCCCGCCGCCACCTGGTCAGCACCCACGACGCGTTCGGCTACCTGGGCCAGGCGTACGGGATCCAGATCTCCGGCTTCGTCACCCCGAACCCCGCCACCGAGCCGAGCCTCGCCGACCGGCGCCGGCTCACCCAGACGATCCGCAACCTGAAGATCCCTGCCGTGTTCCTGGAACCGAACCTGGCGGCCCGCGCCACCACCCTGACCGAGGTGGCCCGCGAGGAAGGGCTGCGGGTCTGCCCCATCTACGGCGACACCTTCGATCGCGACGTCACCACGTACACGCAGATGATGCGGTTCAACGCCGACTCGCTGCACGAGTGCCTGAGCACGGAAAACTGATGGAGGAACCAGTGACGGCAGGACGGGCGCGACGGCGCACCCGCACGACGACCGCCCTCGTGCGATGCGCGCTGGCCACGGCGGTCGTGTTGGCTACGGCGCCGACGCCGGCGTGGGCCGAGACACCGACGCCGGGTCTCGGCCAGTCGATCGCGGTCGACCAGCCCCTTGCCACCGGTCGGGCGGAACTCTCCGTCGGGCACGTCGACGTGGGTCCCCGCTACGTCGACGACCGGTGGACGCTGCTGATCCACGACGGCACACAGGCGCGACCGGTGTGGCGCGACCCGAACGAGACCCTGCTGCGGGTGTCCGACGCCGCGCTGCAGACCGTGCCCGACGACCCCGCGTACGCCTTCCTGGGCGTGCAGGCGGGCAAGCGGGTGTACGTGGTGCCGCAGGTGCAGAACCCCGACGTCGTCTGGCTCGGCTGGAACACCCAGGATCCCCGGGTGATGCGCACCATCGACCGCGGCGTCACCCTGACCCTGCTCGGCGTACGCGGACCGGGTGCGCTCACGACGTACCTGCAGGCGGGCAACTTCGCCGCTCCCCAGCCGCTCTGGCGATCCACCGAGCCGAAGGCCCAGCCCTTCTGGGCCGAGGTCAACACCCACACCCACGCCAACTGGGTCTTCACCGAGCCCGGTGTCTACCTCGTCGCGGTGCAGGTGTCAGCCGACCTGATCGACGGCGAGACGGTGTCGGCGACCCGCACCCTGCGCTTCGCCGTGGGCGACGGGACCAGCGTCGACGACGCGTACGCCGCCGCCGCGGACTTCCCTGCGGCGGCAGGACAGGTGCCAGCCGGCGAGGACCGTGCCAAGGCCACCGAGCCAGCCGACACGTCCCCGAGGCTGCTGATCACCACGCTTGCCGCAACGGCCGTTCTGCTCGCCGTCGGACTGGTCGTGCTGCTGCTGCGCGGGCGCGCCGCCAAGCGGCGTGCCGACCGGGAACGCTCCGCGTCACTGCCGGAGGGTCAGCGGTGAGAGCGCTGGACATCGAAGGGCTGGACGTGGACCTCGGCGGCCGGCCGGTCCTGCGCGACGTGCGACTGCACCTCGACCGGGGCGAACTGGTGGGGCTGCTCGGCCCCAACGGCGCCGGGAAGACCACCCTGCTGCGCGCCGTCCTGGCACTGATCCGTACCCGCAGCGGCACGGTGACGGTGGAGGGCAAGCCCTCGCGCCCCGGCCGGTCCGACATCGGCTACGTCCCCCAGCGCCACGAGTTCAGCTGGGACTTCCCGATCTCGGTGGAGCAGGCCGTGATGAGCGGCCGCACCGGCCGGCTCGGCCTGCTCCGCCGTCCCGGCGTGGCCGACTGGCGGGCGGTCGGCGACGCGCTGGACCGGGTGCAGCTCACCGGGCTGCGCCGCCGGCCAGCCGGGGAACTGTCCGGCGGGCAACGCCAACGCGTCCTGGTCGCGCGGGCCCTCGCGCTCGCGCCCCGGATCCTGCTGCTCGACGAGCCGTTCACCGGACTGGACATGCCCACCCAGGAACTGCTGGGCGAGCTGTTCAGTAGCCTGGCCCGGGAGGGCCACGCGGTCCTGATGACCACGCACGACCTGGTCGCGGCGGTCGACTCCTGCACCCGGCTGGTCCTGCTCAACGGCCGGGTCGTTGCCGACGGGGCACCGACCGACCTGCAGGACGTCGAGCTGTGGACGAGGACCTTCGGGGTGAGCGCGACGTCTCCGCTGTTGAAGCTCGTGAAGGCGGTCTAGTGTCCATCACCGATTTCGTCACCGACCTGTTCAACCCCGACCTCGCGTTCCTTCCCAAGGCGCTGGCGATCGCGGTCATGTCCAGCATCGTCTGCGGTGTCGTCGGCTGCTACGTGGTCCTCCGGGGCATGGCCTTCATCGGCGACGCCGTGGCCCACGCGGTCTTCCCGGGCATCGCGGTCGCCTTCGTCCTGCAGGGCAGCCTGGTGCTCGGCGGCGCCGTCGCCGGCGTCGCGACCGCACTGCTGATCGCGGTCTTCTCGCAGAACCGGCGCGTCAAGGAGGACTCGCTGATCGGCGTCTTCCTGGTCGCCGCGTTCGCCCTCGGCATCGTGATCATCTCCCAGGCGCCCGGCTACGCCGGCTCGCTGCAACAGTTCCTGTTCGGCTCGATCACCGGCATCCCCGACCGGGACCTCTACCTGGTCGGGGGAACCGGCCTGGTCATCCTTGGTCTGGTGCTCGCGCTGCACAAGGAATTCGTCGCCGTGTGCCTGGACCGGGAGATGTCCCGCTCGATGGGGCTGCCGGTCTTCTGGCTCGACATCGTGCTCTACGTCCTGGTGACCCTGGCCGTGGTGATCTCGTTGCAGACCATCGGCAACATCCTCGTCCTGGCCCTGCTGATCACCCCCGCCGCGGCCGCCCGCCTGCTCACCGACCGGCTCGGCGTGATGATGCTGCTCGCCCCGGTGATCGGCGGCACGTCGGCGACCGTCGGGCTCTACCTGTCCTGGAGCTACGACACCCCCGTCGGCGGCACCATCGTCCTGGTCGCCACCGCCATCTTCCTCGCCGCCTGGCTGATCGCCCCCCGACACGGCCTACTGACCAGGCGCCGGACACGTTCCGACGGGCGGGAGCCCGCCGCCGACACCTCGTCGGGTTCCCAGTCGGGTCTCCCCGCCTCGCGCCAGCCGTCACCTACCACGTCTGTGTAGCTGCGGAGGCGACCAGCTCCGGGGCGCCCGAGCCCGGCGTGCCCCCAGAGGTAGGAGAAAAGCGTGCCCCTGCCGTACGCCGAGGTGCCGATCGTGGGTGCCTCGAAGCACGTCGTCGGCCAACGCCCGGAGCTGCTGGCTCCGGTCGGCTCCGGTGAGTGCAGACACGGCGTCGGCGGTTTCGGCCCATTGGATGGGTGACCGGCGGTTGGGTCAGGCGGATGGCACGACCTCCCGGATGCGCGTGCGGATGCGATGTCCTCGATCCCGGGCAGACCCTTCCGCTCGTTAATGGAAACGACTACCGTTTGCGTCAACGGTCCACAAGGGATCGCGGGGAGGGAGTCTTTCGTGCGCAAGCCCATCCGTATGGTTCTCGCCACCGGAATGGTGGCCGCAGGGCTGCTCGCGGCGGCGCCACCGGCGCAGGCCGACGTGGTGACGTTCAGCAGCGGCCACCTCGACCTGGTCGACATCGCCTACGAGGCCGGCGAGCTGGAACTCGGAGTCCACGACGAGGACAACGACGTCGAGTACGCCCCCGACGAAGTCAAGATCGTCGTCAAGCGGCAGGCCAAGGTCACCGTGCCGAACGACCCCGCCTTCGACTTCCTGGGCACCCCCGGGGTGTCGCAGGTGTGGGTCCTGCCTGAAATCCAGAACACCGACCTCGTATGGCCGGGCATCGCCGCGGAGGAGGTCGAGGCCGGTACCTTCACCGCCGACGCACTCGCTCTCCATGTGCGGTCGGTCAGCGGGCCCGGGCAGCTCGCCATCTACACCGAGAACGCCGTCGGGCAGCCCACCGTGCTCGTCGACAGCGGCGACGGCCTGCCCGACACCATCGCCCTGACCGCTGGCGACCACCTGCACGCCAACTGGGCCTTCGACCGCGCCGGCACGTACCGCGTCACCTTCCGGGCCACCGGCACCCTTGCCGCCACCGGGCAGCGGGTCACCAGCGAAGCGACCACCCTGCGCGTCGTGGTGCAAGCGTGAGCGCCATGCGTATCCGCAGCCGACTTCTCGCCGGCCTGAGCCTGACCGCCGTTCTGCTCGTCGGCACCGCGATTCCCGCCGCGGCGGCGCCGATCGTGTTGTCCAGCGGCCATGTCGACGTCATCGACGTCGATTACGCCGGCGGTGCACTGACCGTCAACCTGCTCGACGACACCGTCAGCCCGTCGGTGGAGCGCAACCCCGCCGACGTGGTCCTGCGCGTCCCCAACAGCGCCAAGGTCACCGTGCCCGGCGGAAGCGCATGGTCGTTTCTCGGCACCGGCGGCCATGCCTGGGTACTGCCACAGGCCAGCACCGCCGGGCTGCTCTGGGCCGGCTGGAACACCACCGAGGTACCCAGTGGCGTCTTCCAGAACAACCGAGTCGCCTTCAAGCTCACCAACGTCACCGGCCCAGCCGGCTTCAGCGTCTACACCGTCTCCGGCGGCACCCCGACAGTGCTCTTCGACAGCGGCAATGGCCTGCCCGACAGCCTCAATGTCAGTCGGAACACCCACGCGCACGTGAACTGGGGCTTCGACGCGGCCGGCACGTACACTGTCACCTTCGAAGTCACCGGGAGGCTCGCCTCCGACGGCACCACCGTCAGCTCTGGCGCGAAGACCTGGAATTTCGAGGTCCTCCCCTGACCACCGTCATCCGGCAGTAACCGAACGCCCGCCGAGGCAGGGGGTACCTGCGAGCGGCGGATCCGGCCGGCGCGAGCCCAACGCCCACCCGGGCCTCGCGCCGGCCGGACCGCCACCTCTCGGGCTGCGCCCAGCGGCGGCGACAAGCCGGTTCGATCTCGTGCGGCCTCGCCGCGAACGTCCGCCGAGAGATCTCCGACCTGGATCCCGGCGCGACAAGGGACGCCTGCGAGGAGGCGATGAGCAGATGCCCACCCGCGGCGCCTGTCTCACAAGCCGTCCAGGCCGCCAAGAAGTTCCTCCTGGACCGGATCGACGCCGAGCACCGTCCATATCCCGACGGCCGACGAGATGAATACGACCTGCGCCACGTCGCCTCAGCCGCGGCGGCCAAGGTCGGGCCGCGGTTGACGACGAGCAGCGGTGTCTGTCGTGGGGCGCCCTGATGCGGGATGCGAGGCGCCCGGTCATGTCGGACCTGACACGTAGGGTCAGCCTCCCCGTCTCAAGGAGCTGTTATGAGAACACCCCGCGTGATCCTCGCCGTCACTGTGGCCCTTGTCCTCGCGGGCTGTGGTGGCGGGCACGAGGGCGACTGGTCCAACGAGCAGTTGCAGAAGGACGGGGCCGCTGCGGTCAAGCGCGACCTCGGTAAGGATGGGACTCTTCAATGCGAGGGTGGCCTCACCAACCGGCAGGGCTCGTCGATCCGCTGCAAGGGCTCGGACGGTATGGCCTACATCATCGATGTGAAGAGTGAGGGCGAGCTTCGGGCCAGTGGCGGTACCCAGCCGTTCTGATCAGGGCTGGGGCTGGCGTCGATCCGCAGGTCCCAGCCGGGCAGTCCGTCTCCGCCGGGCAGTTCGTCTCCGTCGTAGTGCACAAGGCTTTGTGTCGAACCACGTGGCGCTGGGGCGTACGGCTTGTTCCCATTGGTCTAGCCAGGTTCAGGCCATGACGCTGGCGGCGAGGCCGGGATCGGTGGCCGTGCGCGCGGCGCGGAGGGCGGAGAGGTACCAGCGTTGTGCGAGGCCGTCTTCGTGGGCGTCGAGGCCATGAATCCGGCGGTCTGGGCGAGCTGCGCGAGGGCTGCGGCGAGCCGGCGGCCGGCTGCGGCGGTGTAGGGCGCGCGGCGCAGGAGCCGTTCCACGGCGGTGAACTGGTCGCTGACGAAGTCGCGGGCGGCGCCGCCCCGATGGTCGTCGAGCTGCTGCGCGTGGGCAACGACGGTGTCGATCATGTCCAGCAGGGGGGAGCTGACAGGCCCGCCCTTCCGGGCGGCGGAGACCAGGTCCGGGGCGGGCTGGTGGAGCGCGGACCAGGCGGGGGCGGTAAGCGCGGCGCCGGTGACAGCGATGACGGTGCGACGGGTCAGCACGGGTCCTCCTACGAGGCTGAGCAGTCCGTTGCTGTCCCAGGGGAGATCCATCGCGTGATTGCCGGCAGCGCCGAACGCGGACGCGGGGCGGTCGTGCCCCAGACATCTTCGAACGCCACGTCGGTCTTGAGCTGGGTGGACAGGACCTCGACAACGAGTTCGGGGATGTCGCCGTGGGGCACGGCGCCGTCGGAGATCCACTTGTAGGGGGTCTTGGGGGTGGACTCTGCGGCTGCTGCCGCGTGCCATCAGGGCGGCGTTGATTCGTCTGAGATCGATCTGTTGGTGCGTCCTGGCCGGATGTCGCTACGTCCCGACGATTGCATCCCGCTACCGCACGGCCCGGTCATCACGGAGCCGGGCTGGATCAGTAAGGCCATCGTCGGCAGCCCGGCCCGGTTGGATCAGCTCACCCGGAGAACGAGTGAGAGCTCGGCAGGTTCGCTCCCGCTGCTGCTGAGCGTCAATCAGGAGGGCGGCCGATTGAATGCGCTGGACTGGCCGGGTGTGGCCCAGTTGCCCGGGAACCTGGCCTTGAGCCTGCTGGCCAAGATTTTTCTGCCTGTGTCGGCCGGGATTCCGTGCCACTGGGTGCCAGCGCGGGTTAATGAGCTGTTCTCGGTAACCAGGCGTGACGGTGTGTGACTGGCGGTTGTAGGCGGTGAATGACACGCCGACGGTGTCGCGCTGCGCCAGAAAAGGAGTGAAGCCCCTGTAGGAAGTGGTCATCTCACTGATCAACTCCACAGAGGCCTCACGTGTCTGCCAGTGTCACATATAGCTGTGTGCTTCCTGCACGGCAGGAGACCGTCCTGTTCGTGTCGGCCTTGATCCACGCCCGGCGCCAGCGTCTGGGAACCCGCCGTGGCCGTCGGGCGTTGACGTGCTTCCAACAGGCGGTCCTGGTCATGCGGTGGTTTCTCGACGGCACCCGAGTGCGGCAGCTGGCGGTCGACAACGCGATCTCGGTCCCGAACGTCTATCGCTGCCTCCACGAGGGCATCGACGTGTTGGCCGGCCTCAAGCCGTCCCTGCACGCGGCCCTGCTGGCGGCGAAGATCGCCGGACATCCTCACGTCAACATCGACGGCACGCTCATCTACACCGACCGGTGCGCGGCGCCCGGACCGACCCCCGGCGTGGATCTCTGGTGGTCAGGCAAGCATCACCACCACGGCGGCAACATCCAGGTCGTGTCGTCACCGGACGGGTGGCCGCTGTGGACCTCCGACGTCCGCCCAGGACGTGAACACACGACACGACCTGCGCACGCGCCCACCCGCAGATCTTGCCCGATTTGACGGCTTGGGCCGGCGACGGCCTGCACGCCCTGGCCGACCTGGGCTACGAAGGCGAAGCCACCATCGTCACCGTCCCGATCAAGAAGACGAAGGGCGTCGAACTAACCGACGCCCAGAAGCAGCTCAACTGGCTACAGGCCCACCCCCGAGCCCGCGCCGAACAAGCCAACGCCCTGCTCAAGATGACCTTTAAAGCCCTGCGCCGCGTCAGCCTCGACCCCAGCCAGATCGGCAAAATCGTCGCTGCCGCACTCGTGCTCCTGCACGTCGATCAGAGCCGAACCACATAATCACCCACCGTCACGAGACGTTACCGAGAATGGCTCAGTCTGCGCCAGCAGCTGTGCCCGCCCGAACTGCTCGGCCGGATGAACGCCACCATGCGGTTCCTGCTCGGCGGGGCGATGCCGCTGGGCGCGCTGCTGGGCACCGTGCTGGGGGCCGCCGCCGGCGCCCGGGTGGCCCTGTGGGTGGGTGCGGTCGGCCTGCTCCTCTCCTGCCTGCCGCTGCTGCGCCTAGGCGTCCCGGCCGACCGCCAGCCCGCGTAGGCCGGTGGGGTGCGCGGTGATGCAGAGGAAGTGGACATGTCGGGTGGCTACTTCCATGACCACCAGCAGGTACAGGCGTCGCGGCAGGATCGTGTCGAAGTGGCACACCCGCTCGGACCAGGGCCAGCAGCGCGTCATGAAGGCCATCGCCCCATGCCGGGGCGGTGGTATCGGCCTCGGGCGCTCGGTGGGTTGTCCGGTGGGGGTACGGATCGACCCACCGGACGTGCACCGTGGGCAGGCAGGAGGCCGCCCTCCGCGCCGGTGGCGTGAAGGGCGGCCTGGTGTGCAGGGTTCGGGAAGGGTCGGACCAGTTGCGCGAGTGTCAGGCGGTGAGGCCGTACGCCCGGTCGATGGTCTGGACCACGCGGTTGCCCGCGCTGTCCCACGCCTCGGTGCGTACCGAGACCGCGCCGGTGGTCTTCTCCAGCTTCGGGTGCTTGACCTGCACCTGCCAGCTACCGTCGCGGTTCTTCTTCACCTGCGCCGCGACCCAGGTCTTGCCGTCGTCGTAGGAGACCCAGCTGCGCAGTCCGGTGATCCCGGGTGCGTTCGGCATGACGTGCCGTGCGGTGACGTCGAACCGGTAGAGCTGGTTGGCCTTCGTGGTGTCGTTGAGGGCTAGGTCGAAGTCGTGGCTGAGCTGGATCAGCGGTTGCCACTCACACGGGCCGGTGGCCTGACCGAGCTCGGCCGACGAGCAGTAGACCGGCTTCTTGACGGTCTGGACCGCGGCACGTTGCGAGCGGAACGTCCAGTCCGTGGTCACCCGCTCGGCCAGGTGCTGTCCGGAGAAGTCGTCGTAGGAGACGGTCTTCAGTTGGTAAGTGCCGGCTTCGGCGGGCAGGGCGTACTGCGTGTATGCCGGGAACGACGACGGCATCGGTGTGATCGGGACCGCGTCGCGGGTGAGCGAGACCTCCATCCGGCGCAGCGGCACGTCACCGGTGGCCAGCCCCGGATCGGCTGCGGACACCGCCCACTGGTAGATGCCGAGCGTGTCGGTCTGGCGGCACACCGTGCAGAACCCAGCCCACTGGTGTTCGAACGGACGGTAGCCGAAGTCGGGCTGCCCGAACACGTACGGTGCCTGGTTGATCTTCTCGACCCGCGTCTCGGACTTGAGGAACCCGTTGTTGCGTGCGTTGATGGTCCGCGTGATGCCGGTGGCCGGATTGGTGAGGACGAAGTTGCGCTTCCAGAGAATGTCGGGCCCGACCACGTTGTAGTAGTCAACCCGGTTGATGGGTGCCTGGTAGACGTGGCCCGCGTTGAAGCTGAAGGTGTCGTCTGGGCCGAAGGTGTGGTTGACCTCGGACATGACCGGCAGGTTCTTCTCCACCGGGAACTGCACGTGCTGCTCGGTGTTCACCCGGACCAGGTCCTTGTGCCGCACCTTGGTGACCAACGTGCTGGGGATCTTGTCGGAGTAGAACGGGCGCAACTTGTACTCGTACGGGCTGGCGATCTGCGCCTTGATGTCCACGTAGGGCGCGCTCGCACCGGCGAGGACGTCGGCGACCTGCTTCCACTGCTGCCCGTCCAGCCAGAGGAACGGCAGGCGCTGTCCGCAGTACTGGGCGAACCAGCTCCCGATCATTCGACTATAGAACGGATCCTTGTTGTGGTTGAGGATTCCAGCCGCACCGGCGTCGGCGCTGCGCTCCTGCGCCGCGCAGTACTCGTCTGCGGTGGTGGCGTTGGCGGTTTCGAGCAGGATCAGCTTGCCGCGCACGTCCTTACCGCCGAGCACGTCGTCGTAGCTGGCCAGTTTGAGTCGTTGGTCGGTTTCGAACTTCAGCAGCCTCGGCGAGGTCAGATTCCACGGTTCGACCAGCTCGCTGTCGTTGTTGTACAGCGGGTTGACCTGGGCCTTCCCGTTGCCGTTCACGGTCATGGCCGCCTCGGGTGCGGCGAGCACCTGTTCGTACCAGAATCGGTACTTACCGATGGTCGCCGTGGTCTTGGTGGGTGTCGCGAAGAGGCGGAGGCCGTAGCCGAAGCCGGTCGTGGTGACAAAGTAGTTGGCGTAGGTGAGGCCGGCGGCGGTGGTGTAGCTGCTGGCTATGAGGTTGTGTACGACCTCGCTGGGTTGCGGCGTGTTGATCTTGTTGATCGGCACCACGTCGGTGTCGAGGTTGTACTCGATGGTGGCGTCCCCGGCGACGGTGTACTGCGGCTCCTCGATCCAGACCGCGGCCTCCAACGAGCCCGTGGCGAACGCCCCCGGCGCGTTGCAGTAGAAGTGGTAGTCGCCCTCGGGGACGTCTACGGTGCCGGTGGCCACGCCGTTGCTCGAGAAGAGAACCTGCGTGTAGCTTTCCCGGCCGCCGCCGCCCTCGTCGTTCAGCTTGCCGAAACTGCAGATGACCTGCCCGCCGAGGCGCAGCTGCGGACCTTCGGTGATGGTCACGGTGATCTGGCGCGACGGCCCCCGGCGCGTCGCGCTGACCGGCAGGGTCAGCCTGGTGCCGGTGCTCTCCTCGACCGCCACGACCGATCCGGTGTAGCTGCCGTCGTCGACCACGCTGGTGTCCAGCGTGACGGTCGCCTGGGCACTGCCGCCCGCCGGGACGGTGACCGTGGCCGGCGCGGTGAGCCCGCTGCTCGCGTCGTCACCGTTGGCCCGGCGCAGCTTGAGGGTCAGGGTCAGGGTCACCGGCGCCGTGGTGGGGTTGCTGAAGGTGAGCTGCTTGTCCACCCGCGGCTGGGCGTCGGGGGTGACCAGGCCGTAGTCGAGGTTCACCGTGTTGGTGGTGACCTGCTGGCGGATGGCGCGGGCTAGGTCGACCCGGCCGGCACCCTGCTCGTAGGCGGTGTACCCGGCGTCCTTGCTGGTGCTCATCAGCGTCGGCTTGAGCTGGCTGGCGGTCCAGTCCGGATGCCGCTGCGCCAGGACGGCGGCGGCGCCCGCCACGTGCGGGGTCGCCATCGACGTGCCGTTCGCCGAGGTGTACAGGTCGTCCACCGGGGTGCCCATCGTGGTACCCGCCGCCCGGGCGGCGACGATGGCGACACCCGGGGCGGCGATGTCCGGCTTGAGCGCCCGGTCCCCGCTCCGCGGGCCACGGCTGGAGAAGGATGCCAGCCGGTCGTTCTTGTCGGTCGCGGCCACGGTCAGCGCGGCATCCGCCGCGCCCGGCGAGCCGATGCTGGACGCCCTACCGTCGTTACCGGCGGCGATGACGAACAGCGCCCCGGTCTCAGCGGTGAGCCGGTTGACCGCCTGGCTGCCCGGGTCCGTACCGTCGCTGCGCCCGCCGCCCAGGCTCAGGCTGACGATCTTGGCGCCGTTGGTCGCGGCCCACTCCATCCCGTCGATGATCCAGGACATGTCGCCGAACCCGTCGTCGGCGAGCACCTTGCCGATCATCAGGTCCGCACCCGGAGCGACACCCTTACGCGTACCGCCGGAACCCGCACCGGTGCCGGCGACCGTGGCCGCCACATGCGTGCCATGCCCGTGCCCATCGGTCACCGCCGATGCACCCGGCACGAAGCTCTTCGACCCCACCACCTTGCCCTGCAGGTCCGGATGGGTGGCGTCGAACCCGGTGTCCAGCACCGCGACCTTCACCCCGGTGCCGTCGAACCCGGCGGCCCAGGCCTCTGGAGCGCCGATCAGCGGCACACTCTCGGACAGGTCAGCCTGCACCCGCTGGTCCAGCCACACCTTGCTGACCCCGGCACCCAACGTTTTCGGCCCCGCAGCCGTGGCACTGGGCGCGCTGGTCTTCGCGGTGGCGGTGGCGGTGCCGGTCAGCGTCGACCAGAAGTCGGCGGCCTTGGCCTTGTCCACCGCCATCCCCGCACCCGAAACGCTGGGCAGGTCACGACGCTTGACCGCACCCGGCAACGCCGCAGGCGACGGGCTCGCCGCCGCCCGAGCCGACGTGCCCGCGCCCGCCGTGTAACTCACGATCACCGGCGTCGAGGTCGCCTTGTCGTCGCCGTACCCGTTACGGGCCAGATACTGCACATCGAACAACTCCCGATCCAGCACACCGGAAGCCACCAGGCCCTGAGCCGACTGCGGGATCACGTACACGCCGGTCGGGTCCGAGTACGCCTGGAACGACCGGGACGCGTTCGGACCGGTCGACCCACCGACTACGGTGGCCGTACCACGACCGTCCGGACCCTCGGTGTAGCGCACCTTGTCACCGGAGATCAACGTGATCACAGCGCTGGTCCCGCCGGGTCCGCCCGGTGTCGGGGTCGCGGTCTCGCTGGGCGTCGTCGTGGTGGCCGCCGTCGGGGCGGCGTTTGCCAGCGGCGTCACACCGACGGTGGTGGCGGCGACAGCGACGACGGCCAGACCGCTTACGGCCGGGCCGCGCCATGTTCGCCAGCGGATTACGCTATGCATACCAATTCCTCCGAAGGGGGATGAGGATGGCAAAGACGTACGAGGGGTGCACGTCCGCGGGCAGTCTCGCAAAAGGTCTTGGTCTCGGGGAAGGAATCTGCCCAATGCACTTGTCGACATGGCGGGAAGTGAACCGGGCCACCGCGAACGCCTCGCCTTTGCAGACCGGCTGGTCAACGGCATGATGAGGGCATGCAGGAGGTGCGGTACCCGTTACCGGGACTCGGTCTGTCGCAAACCGAGCAGGCGCTCTACGAGACACTCGTGGCCGGCCCGGTCAGCGTGCCGGCGGAGGTCACGGGGACGGATGACTTCGCGCGTTTGTTGGAGCTCGGCCTGGTCACCCGGCTGCCCGGGCAACCACCGGGCTGGTGGGTGACGCCGCCCGACGCCGCGTTCGGACCCCACATCGCCCGCCACCGCCTGCGCCTTTACGAACTGCGGCAACGGCTGGACCAGATGACCGGACAGAAGCGGGTCACCGCCAGCGACAGCACCGCGTTGGTCGAGGTGACCCACAGCCCGGAAACCTCCCGCGCCATGTTCGAAGACCTGGTGCGACACACCGAACGGGAGGTGCTGATCTGCGACGCGCCGCCGTATCTCAACGGCCTTCGCAAACAACCCGCCAACTTCGTGTCCCCGCGACGGGGCGTGCGTGTCCGCACCCTCTACGACCGGGAGAGCCTCGCCCTCCCCGGCTCGCTCGCCTACATCGCCGCCTCGATCGAAGCCAGCGAGGAGGTCCGGGTCACCGACGTACCGATGAAACTCATGATCTGCGACGGACGGCGCGCCATGGTACCGCTGCGACTGCGTCCCCTCGAGATGGACAGATTCCTGCTGGTACACGACCTGGTGCTGCTCGCGGCGCTGACGGCACTGTTCGAGAGCTTTTGGGAACAGGCGGTCCCACTGAGCGTGGGGATCAGACTGGATGAACTGCCCGACGCCGACGCGCCGTCCGGTCTCGAACGCGACCTGTTGGCCCTGATGATGTCCGGGTTGACCGACGAGGCCATCGCCAAACACCTCGACTACCACGTCGGCACCACGCGCCGCCACATCCGTCAGCTGCTCACCCGCCTCGGTGCCACGACCCGCTTCCAGGCCGGCTACCAGGCAGTTCAGCGCGGCTGGATCGCTGCCGACGACCGGACCGCCTCACTTCCGCAGGAAGTCCAGCACCGCAGCCGTCTGGTCGGGTAGCGGGTGCCCGGCTTCCGGGAGCAGCCGGACGTCGGCGTGCGGCACGGCGCCCAGCAGCCGCCGACCCTTCGGCGTCGAGCATGACGTCCTGCCTGCCCAGTACGGCGAGCACCGGCATAGTCGACCGCCGCAGCGTGGCGTCGAGCACACGACGCGATCGCCGATATCCACCTTCGGCACCTGTCCGCTGAGATCCGCGAGTTGGAGCGGCTCCCGCCCGCGGCGGTCACCGACACAGCACCCGGGGCTGCTCGACCTCTTCGGTGTCGGCCACGACCGTGCCGCCGTCCTGCTCATCGCCGCCGGCGACAACCCCGAGCGGCTGACCGCAGAAGCCTCCTTCGCCACCCTCTGCGGCGTCAGTCCGGTCGAACGCTCGTGGCGCAGGACCCAGCGCCGCCGCCTCGACTGTGGCGGCAACAGACAGGCCAACGCCGCTCTGTTCCGCATCGCATTGACCAGGCTACGAGCCGACCCGCGCACCCGGGCCTACGTGGAGAAACGAACGTCCGAGGGGTGAACCAAACGCGAGATCCTGCGCTACGTGAAGCGAGACCTGGCTCGTGAGATCTTCAAGATCATAAAAGGCGTCCTACTTTTGCCGGTGGGCGTAATCGACTCCACGAGCGCGTTACCGCCGATGATGTTCGGCTCGCCAACACCGCGATCAGCCTGCTCCGCCTGACCGGCAACCACCACCATCGCCCACGTTCTACGCCGCAACAACCGCCAACCCCAGCGATCCCTACAACTCCTCAGAATTACCTAAGACGGTCATATGACTACCTTGCGGAAGTCCTGCCCTCTCACTTGGTGGACCAGGGCTGGCGCCACGCGGCCGGTAGTTGTATACCTAGCATCATCGCGATTACGGGCTCATTGCTGGAGGGTAAACACGAGAGTGAAAGCTCATTTATCGACGCTAGGCCTCTCCGGCGCCCAGGAAATGCTTTATGAATCTCTTGTTGCGCGTCCCGGCGATATTCCGGAGGAATTCATCGCCGGGGCCGACTTCGGCCGCCTGGCAGAGCTCGGTCTCGTGGCCCGCGCCACCACCCGCTTTAAGGCCGGATACCAGGCGGTGCAGCGCGACTGGCTGACCGCGGACGGGCCGCCCCTGCCGAGGGCGGCGTGATCGGCCCGGCCGAGGAGCGGGCGTACGAGATCCTGGTCGGACGGCCGGGCGCGACCCTGGCCGAGCTTGCCCCGCTCTGGCCAGGACCGGCTCCGCTGGCGGTGGCGCTGGCCCGGCTCGAAGCGGCCGGGCTGGCCAGTGTCCTGCCCGGTTCGCCGGCCCGTTATTCGGCCAACGCCACCGACACCGCCGTGCAGCTGCTCGACGACCGCGAGGCCGCGCTGGAACGGGTCCACGAGCACATCGGCCACCTCACCGACGCCTACCGAAATGCCCGCGCTGGTGGGAAATCGCACGTCGTGGAGCTGATCATCGGCAGGCTGGCGGTCCGGCAGGCCGTTACCCACGTCTACCGGTCAGCACACCAGGAGCTGTGCTGCTTCGAAACTGGGCCGTTCTCCCATCGGGCCGGTGTCGACGGGATCGATCCGGTCTCCGCCGCGGTGCCGTGCCGCCGCGTCTACGACCGGGCGGCAGTCGAGGAGTCCGGTGGCCTGGCCGCCATCGAGGACCTGATCCGGGCCGGCGAGCAGGTCCGGGTGGTCTCCGAACTGCCCGTGCGGCTCTACCTTGCCGACCAGCTGGCAGTCCTGCCGCTGCCGGACGGTGGCGAAAGCGGTGGCGGGGAGCGGGCCATCATCGTGCACCCGTGCTCGCTGCTCGATGCGCTGCGCAAGCTGTTCGACACCCTCTGGGACAGGGCCGTCCCGCTGCACCTGCCCAACGGACGGCAGCGCACCGCCACCGTCCTCGACGAAGATCGCCTGATCATGCTGTTGCTTTCCGGGCTCACCGACGAGGCCATCGCCCGGCAGATCGGCGTGGGCGCCCGGACCGTCCAGCGCCGCATCGCCGTCCTGATGAGCGAACTTGGCGCGCACACCCGCTTCCAGGCCGGGGTCCAGGCCGCCCTCCGCCAGCGCCGAACCGGCGACGAGGACAACGCCAAGGCGTTATCTCGTCGAAACCTGGGATTGGGCTCAGCGTAAACCGGGCCAGAGCGCGAGTCAGTGGGACTGGTTGTAGAGAACTGCACACCGTGCGGCCAAGCTGCGGCGTCGCGATCTGATGCCTGCCTTCGCGCGCAGTTTCGCGCACATCTTGAAGAGATCCCTGGTCCTGAACGCTTCCTAATACTCCAACGTCATCTGATCTTTGGTCTGCTGTGGTGACCGAGTCTGCGCTGGTAGTGGGACCGTCGGGCTCGGGCTTGGGATGTTCGGCGCCAGGTTGACCAGTGCAGGGTGTGCGCTGGCGGGAACGGTTGGGTGAGGACGAAGGCGTTGAGGAGTCGGCGGATTTCGGCGACGGTCAACGCGATGATCTCCGGGTCGGCGTTGGGCTGCTGGGCGGTGGTGGCGGCGAGGATGGTCAGGACGGCAGGGCGAGCATTGCCAGGGTGATGAATCGGTGCCAGCCGGTCCAGCCGCGGACCTGGTAGTGGTCCAGGCCGACCTGGCCCTTGCCGGTCTGGAACAGTTCCTCGATGCTCCAGCGGGCACCGGCCACGGTCACGAGGGTGTGCAACGGCACCTGCCGGGGTGACCAGCACAGGTAGAAGGCCAGTTCGCCGGTGGTGCGGTTGCGGCGGATGAGCAGCCACCGATACTCACCCCGGCTGGTGGCGGTGGTGACCCAGGCCCACAGGTAGTCGCGGGGACCTTTCGCACCCGGCCCGCAACTGTGCAGCTGCCACTCACGGGTGGGGATCCGCCCAGCGACCTCGTCGACACGCACGAGGGTGCGGCCGTCGTTGACCGCCACGCGTCGGTCACTGCCGACGGCCAGGACGCAGCCGATCCCGCGGTGCTCGAGGTCAGCGCGTAGGCCGGGGTCGGCGCCGTAAACCTCGTCGCCGGTCACGAATGCGGCGGGGACACCGGCGTCGAGCACGGCGGCGATCATCTGCCGGGCCAGGGCCGGTTTCGTGGCGAACTCGACCTGGTCGGGGCCGCCGGCGGCGGCGAGGCGGTCGGGCTGTCGACCGGTTCGGCCTGGGCCCAGTCGACGGTGCGGATGTCGCCGAGGTTCGGGATGCCGAGCCAGTGATGGGCGAGGACGGTGCCGGCGTGCCGGTCGGTCTCGGCGTACCAGGCGAGCTGGCCGCCGAGCACCAGCTCGACGGCCAGGTCAAGTCCTCCGTAGCCGGTGCAGACCGAGCTGACTCGTGGTGCGGCGGCGTGTGCAACGTTCACGCCACCTCCCCAGGCCCCGCGGCGGCGGGTGCCGCCGCGTCGTGCTGCAGGTCCACGGCCCACAGCCAGGCGCATCCACCGGAGGGCGTGGGCGCAGTACCACCTCGTCTAGCGGCACCCGGGCGCTGTGCAAGAAGAACTGCCACGCAGCGGGTGCCCCTCCACGTTGGCCTTCGCGGAGCCGTTGCGGATCGCGCGGTCGAAGGCGACCGCGTCAGCCCACTCCGCAGGGCTGTTCGCCCGCAGGTCGGCCCAGAAGCCGTCGTCGTGAAACGGGTATCCCACTTCCCTGTCAAGTTCCAGCGTGTTGCGTCGGCGCTCCGGCCGATCGCCTATCCCGGCGGGTTCTGACGTCAAGTGCTGTTCCAGCGCCGTTTGTCCGGCGTGGAGTGTGCACCGGTGGTAGCAGCGCGACCTTGGCGAAGTTCGATTTCGTCATTCGCCGTGCCGATGCGGCCGAGGTGCTGCGTTAGCCGCGGCCGCGTACCAGGGGGAGGAACACCTCGTCCACGATCTCGACGAGCACCTCGTCGGGGACCGAGGGGATACCGCGCATCGCGTACTCGGCGCGTAGCAGCATTGTCGGTGTCGTCGCCACCCGGTGATGGGCGGCCGCTGCCGGCGCCTCGCCGCGGGCTGCGGCCCGTTCGAGCATTCCGAGCCAAGCGCGGTCCATGGTGTCTGCGCCGGACCGTTCGCGCATGAGGGTGAGTAGCTCGGGGTCGTCGGCTGCGGCGGCGAGCAGACCGCGCAGGATTGTTCCGTGTGGCGACGACCATGTCTGGTTGGCCTGTCGGAGCATCTCGAGTGCGTCGCCTCGCAGGGTGCCCGTGTCGGGGTTTGGCATGGCGGCGTCGGACAGGTGGCGATACGCCGCGATGCCGAGGGCTGCCCGGTGCGGCCATCGGCGGTAGATGGCGCTTTTGTTGGTCCCGGCGCGGGCGGCGACCCGGTCCATCGTCATGCCCGTGTAGCCGGACTCGCGTAGTTCGTCCGCTGCGGCGTGCAGGATCGCCCGTTCCAGTTCTTCGCCCCGGCGCCTCGTGCTCATGCCTTGTAGGGTACTGGACGTACCCTATAGGGTACGCGACGTACCGTAAGAGGGAGAGGAACTCTTGATGCGCGTCTTCGGCATGAACTACGACACCGGCTTCGTGAGCGCCGGATCCACCACTCATGAGCCGTTCGACCCCGACACGGTGCGGAACGACCTGCGTGTCATCCGCGACGAGTTGCACTGCGACGCGGTCCGTATCACCGGCGGTGTCCAAGACCGGCTGGAGCTGACCGCGCGGCTCGCGGCCGAGATTGGGCTTGAGGTGTGGTACTGCCCGTTCACCAACGGCCTCGACCGCGACGGGCTCATGGCGTTCGTGCTCGACGGCGCCGAGCGGGCCGAACGGCTGCGGCGCGGCGGCGCCTCGGTCGTGTATCTCGCCGGTTCGGAGATCTCGATGTTCACCGACGGTTTCCTGCCCGGCCGGGACCTGGCGGAGCGGATGGCGCTGTTCACCGATCCGATGCGGATGAGGGAGGCGATCCCGGCCGCCCGGGCCGCCGTGCGCGACTTCTTCGCCGAGGCGGTGCCCGCGGTGCGCGAGCGGTTCGGTGGCCTGGTCGGATACGCCTCGATCCCGCTCGAGGACGTCGACTGGGCCCAGTTCGACATCATCGCCAGCGACGCCGGCTACCGCGACGCGACCAACTCCTCGGTGTTCCCGCAGACCCTGGCGGCGGCGGTGGGGCAGGGCAAGCCGTACGCTGCGACCGAGTTCGGCTGCTGCACGTTCCGCGGCGCCCCCGACGTGGCGGGCGGGGCCGAGCCGGTGACCTTCGACGAGCATGGCCGTGCCGTGAAGCTGACTGCGGAGTTGGAGCGCGACGAGGAAGGCCAAGCGCGCTACATCGTCGACCTGCTGCGCGACTACGAGGTTGGCGGAGTGGAAGCGGCGTTCGTGTACACCTTCGCGAATCGGCACCTACCGACCACCGGCGATCCTGAGCACGACTACGACTTGGCTGCGCGTGGGATTGTGCGAGTGCTGCCGGACGGCTCATGGACACCCAAGGCCGCTTTTCGCGCCCTCGCCGAGTACGGTCGTTCCCGCACGCTGAGCCGGTCTGCCTCCTAGACATCGGACTCCAGCATCTCGGTGACGCCTCAGTCCGGGAGCTGGTTCCTGCCAGAAGGTAGGGCGACCAAGCGGCCCGATCTGGCGGTGCCGGTACGCAGTTCGTGGTTCTCAAGTTCGAGCACGTTAGCCGAGAAGACCCGCAACGACCTTCTCGCCCACCTGCAGAACCTCAACCCGACGGAATTCGCCGACACGCTCCGCCACCTGTCCCGCACCACCCTGGAATACACACACTGACCCGAGCTAGACCCATCACAACCGGGACAAGGATGGCATATCGGCCCACTCGCCGCCACCCGCACTCGATGTGTGTGTGCTCGCCGGCGGGCGCGCTGTCGGACCGGGTCGTGGACGACGTGACGGGTTTTCTGATCGACGGGGACCCGGCGGTCCCTGCGGTGGCCCGGCGCTTTGCCGACCGGGTCGTGTTGCTGCGCGAGGATCCTTCGTGTCTGGAGAGGATGGCGCAGGCGGCTCGTGACCTGGCGGCGACTCACGATTGTGCGCACGTGCTGCCTACCTGGGAGGAGGCGTTCGCAGGGGACTTTGGGGTCCGCGTGAACCCGGTTGGCCGGGTCTTGAGGTTGGCGGTCAGGCGTAGGGGTTGGCGCTGCTGTAGGGCATGTCGACTCGCTCGTGCTGGATGGTGAACTCCTCGCGGCGGCGGTCGCGCTGTTTCCACAAGACCGCCAGCCATCGTAGGGCGCAGGTGCGCTGGTTCGCGGCGAACAGGTGTCGGTTGGCATCGGTGACGCCGAGGTCGGGCAGGAGCTGGGTCCACTTGCTGTCCGGGACCGCGCGGCCGGAGATGTGTTCGATGAGGTCGGCGGCGTCGAAGGCTAGGTTGCTGAAGCCGGCGTACTCGAAGTCGACACAGGCGGCGCTGTCGTCGGTCGTCATCCAGTTGAGCAGGTTCGCATCACCGCGGGACAGTACCGGCGTGGCTGGCGCGGTGACCAGGTCCGCGTCCCCGCTGCGCTGCCATGCCGCGAGCAGCTGCTGCATGACGGGGGTGAGCGGGTCGTCGGGCCGGCTGGCCAGCAGCTCCGGCCACGCTTGCGTCAGGCGGACTATGTAGTGCTCCCCGGTGTCGATCCGAGGAAGTCCGGCCATCAGGCCGGTCAGGGGCACGGCCTGCAGCTGCGTGGTGGCGTGCGCAAGGGCGCGCAGGGCGGCCAGCTGGTCTGCGGCCTCGATCAGCGGCTGGCCGTGGAGCCGGGTCATGCCGATCGCGGGCTCGACCGGTGTCTCGTCGAGCCACAGCGGGGCGGGGACGGTGGTCGTCCCCTATCGCCGGGTCGGTCCTCAGGGTCGGCTGCGGGTGCGTCCCCTGATGCGGTTCGGGCCGATCGTCGGGCAGGCTGCGCGCATGACACACGCAGTCGAACTCCGCGCCGTGCACCGGGTGTACGGCCGGGGCGACACCACCATTCGCGCTCTCGACGGGATTGATCTGAGCTTTCCTACCGGTACCTGGACCGCCGTGATGGGCCCCTCGGGTTCGGGCAAGTCGACGCTGCTGCACTGCGCGGCGGGTTTGGAGCGGGTCACGTCCGGCACGGTGAGCCTGGCCGGGCAGGACATCACCAGGGCCAGTGATGACGAGTTGACCCGACTGCGGCGTACCAAAATAGGATTTGTATTTCAGAGCTTCAACCTGATGGGCGCCTTGACGGCGGAGCAGAATGTGGCCCTGCCGCTGCGGATGGCCGGCCAACGGCCCGACCGCCGGAAGGTGCGGGAGATTTTGACCCGGGTCGGCCTCGGCGACCGGCTCAAACACCTGCCCAGGGAACTGTCCGGCGGGCAGCAGCAGCGGGTCGCCCTGGCCCGGGCCATGATCACCCGACCGGCAGTGCTGTTCGGCGACGAGCCGACCGGGGCGCTGGACACTGGGTCCACCCGCGTGGTGCTCGGCCTGCTCAGGGAGCTCGTCGAGGAGGGGCAGACCATCGTTGTGGTCACCCACGACCCGGCTGCGGCGGCCAGCGCCGACCATGTGCTGTTCCTGTCCGACGGTCGGATCGTCGATGGCCTGACCTCGCCCACCGTGCACCAGGTCGCCGCACGGCTCGCCCAGCTCGAGGTGACGGTCTGATGCTGCAGATGTCGTGGCAGACCTTCCGCGCCCGGTGGCAACTGTTCGCGGGCGCTTTCGTGGCCGTGGCCCTCGGCGTCGCCCTCGTACATTCGTCGTTGCTCCTGCTGATGGCCGCGGTGGACCCGGTGCTACCCGCCGGGCTGTCGGCCACCGAGGTCCAGCGGCTGCGCGCCGGCTACGACGGAACCAGCTCCCTGCTGGCGATGGTGCTGACGATCGCCGGATTCCTGGCAGTGTTCGTCGTCGGTTCCACCTTCGCGTTCACCGTCGCACAGCGCCGGACCGAACTGGCCACGTTGCGGCTGAATGGTGGCAGCCGATGGCAACTGCGCCGGCTGCTGCTCGGCGAGGCACTGATCCTCGGCCTGCTCGGCTCGGCGGCTGGGATCGCGTGCACCGAACCGGTACTGCGTGGCCAGCTCGCAGTGCTGCGGTCCTTCGAGTTCGTGCCGGACTCCTTCGACGCGCCCTGGCGGGGCTGGACGCCGGTGGTGTCCGTCGGAGTGGGGGTTGTGGTCGGACTGTGTGGGGTGTTCAGCGCGGCGCAACGGGCGGCCAGGGTCGAGCCCCTCGAAGCGCTCCGCGAGACCGGCGCCGCCCGCCGAGTGATGACCGCGTCCCGCTGGGTGGTCGGCGGACTGTTCCTCACCGGCACGGTCGCGATCGTTGCCAGCGCGCCGAGCGTGCCGGCCGACTACGCGCTACCGCTGTACCTGGGGCTGTGCATGACCCTGGCCGTGACACTCAACGCGTTCGCGCCGCTGGTGGTGCCGCTGGCCAGTCGGGTACTCGGCGTCATCGCCCGGGGCCCGCTCGGCGAACTGGCGATGGCCAACCTGCGGGCCGGGGTCCGCCGGACCTCGTCCATCGCGGCACCGGTGCTCGTGCTCGTCGCCATCGTCGGTGGACTCGCCGGCAGCGTTGACACGGTGTCCACCGCAATGCTCCGTGAGCGGACCGAGTCGTTGACCGGGGAACTACGGGTCCGTGCGGACCGGCCGGTCGGCGCCGAACTGGCCGCCCTGCCCGGGATGCGGGCGGTATCCGCCGAGGCCGGGGTCAACCTCGGCCCGGACAATCCCACCGCGATCGCCGTGGACCCGGCCGCCTACCAGGCCACCCACCGGGTCGAGGTCACCGCCGGGGACTTCGCCGCAGTGGTCGGCGACGGGGTGGCCGTGCGCGCCAACGCCACGCCCGGCCGGGTGTTCAGCCTCGGTGACGAGCTCCTCGCCCCCGACGGCCGACGGTTGCGGGTAGTGGCGTTACTGCCCCCGGTCCTCAACGACATCGGCATGTTCGTGCCCGCCGCCATGGGCACCGAACAGGCGGGCACCGGCTACTGGCTACGCACCGACCAGCCCGACCAGGTCGCCGCCGCGATCCGAGCCGCCGGACTCGGCGAGGTAACCAGCCGCGCGGACTGGCTGGAGGACTTCCGCCGCAGTCAGCGGCGCGACAGCAACGCCGTGCTGCTGGCGTTGCTCGGAGCCGGCACGCTCTACGCGGCCATCGCCGTCGTCAACGCCGTGATGATCGGGGCCGCCGACCGGCGGGCCGAGTTCGCCGCCGCCCGACTGACCGGACTCACCCGCCGCCAGGTGGTGCGCACCGCCCTCCTGGAGAGCCTGGCGGTGGTCGGGATCGGCCTGACACTCGGAGGACTCGCCGGCGCAGGCACCATCTACGGCGTCAGCCGCTCACTGGCCGACCTTACCGGCCACTGGCACGCCGAGGTGCCCTGGGCCCTGATCAGCTCCTTGACCCTGGCCGCGGTACTGCTGGTCACCACCGCCAGTACCCTGTCCACCCTCGCAGCGACTCGCATCCCAGCGATCCGCCTGGCCGGCGCCGGGAACTGACCCCGAACACGGCGAGACGGCTGCTGGACAACTGGGCCCGTCAGCGTCGAAGCGCTCGTCGAAGCCGATCAGGTTCAGGCTGGCGGTGCCGGTCAGGTGTACGCGCTGGCCGTGGACCGCGAGGTCGTGGGCGGCGCCGGCGAGCAGGCCCAGGCCGACGGAGTCGCAGAACGTCATCACGTTCGAGGCCCCCGCTCGAGTAGCCGTCCCCAGCCGAAAACTTACTGATGGGTAGGTTCAAGCTTTCCGGCTTCGGGCTGCGGGATTCAGTCGGTTGCGAATCTGGGCCAGGGACAGGTGTGGGCCGGTCACCGTTCAGTCCACCCCGAGGGTGAAGGCGAGCTGGGTCAGGGTGGCTGGGGCGCGGGAGTCGCGGGTGACCTGGGCGAACAGGCCCCGGGCGGCGGGTCGCTGGCGTACCTCGGCCGGTGCGGGGCCCGTTGCCTGGTTGCGGAGGAAGGTCCGCCAACTGGTGTCCTGCTGGCGGGGCGGCGGGCCGGGTGAGGTTCGCCGTGCAGGAGTTGTTCGGGCCGGCCGCTATCGCTGACCGCTCGGTGCAGGCGGTCCAACGTGTCGGCGAGAAAGATCCGGTCCGCGTCGGCCAGCTTCGGCGTCCGGTCGTGGTCCGCCACGAGCGTTTGGGCCTCGGAAACCCGGTCCGTGAAGTGCGGGGTGGGCAGGTCGACCCGGCGCATTCCGGCGTGCAGACGTTCGAGCGCTCTGGCGTAGTCCGCGGGTGGGATCGCTTGACTAGTCACCGGTTCGTAGTAGGTCCACAGAGTGACCACGTAGTCGTCCCAGACGAAGACCTCAGGCGCTTCCAGCGCGGCCACCGGGCTCCCGACCTCGAACAGTCGCTTAGCGGTCGTATCTACTCGGAGTCTCGACGCGGCGGGTGGAGAAACTGCTCGAGCTCGAACTGGGGTGGCTCGCATCCCTGCGGCTTGTCAGGATGGGGGTATGTCGGCAGAGGCCAGCAAGCAGGGGTTCGCCCTGAGGATCGAGGACATCTTCACCTTGACCGGACGCAGGACGGTCGTCGTCGGCCGCGTCGAGACCGGCGTGCTCCAGCAGGGCGAGTCGGTTGACGTGTGGGACGGCGAGCAGGTGGTCGGAAGCGCACGGGCCTCGATCGAATTCGTCTGCAGGCCGGGCGCACCGCGACCTGCGAGCGATCTGATCAGCCTCAGTCTCGGCGACTTCGACAGGACTCTGCTGAGGCCCGGGCAGGTCGCGCGAAGCTCTCGCACCTGAGCAACAGGGGCTATCTCAGGTCTCGTCCGTTCCTGGACCCGGCCGGATGATCTCGTGGGTTACGGGCATCCCGTTTCCGGCGGTGCGCGCATCGTCGCGTCCGGACTCCCGCGGATTCTGGTCCCCGGATTGTCGGCTGGGTCTTGTTGGGTTCGTGGAGAACGACGCGGTAGGCGGACCAGCGCCAGCGGGTGGGGCCGAGAGGGATGAACATGATCAGCGGCTTCGACACGACCAGGTTCCGGCAGGAGGAACCGGCCACGTGGCGGCACCCGCGCAGCGGAGACATGATCAGGGGCTCGTTGTCCGGGTCGCCGTTGAACGAGCCGGTCTGGCTGGAGGACGTGCCCGCCATGCAGCGGAACCTGGCCCGGGAGTACGCCGCGTCTGGCTGCCTCATCGAGGCTGTCCCCGTGCAGCTGGGCGGCGACGTCCCGGCGGTGTACCAGTTGGCGAAATTCCCGGCCCCGACTCAGCCCGGGGTCCCGACCGCGGGGATGGTCTACACCGCGAGCGTGTACGTCGCCAAGGCGTCGGGCTTCGCCCTGCTGCAGTACTTCGCCGCCGAGTCCGGCACGACCGGCATGCGGGAGGCGAGGCTCGTCGCCCAGCTCGGCATGTCGCGGGACCTGTACCCGCCGCACCCGTACGACCCCGGCCTGGAGTCGGCGGTGCCGTACAACGGCTTCGACGACCCGATCTACGACACGATGTTCCCGGACCACCCGCTGAGCCGGGTCCGTGCCTGGGCGGCCCGGTCGCTCCCGGCGGTCGTCGTCGACCCGGCGTTCGCGGGGCTGGCCGACTTCGTCCCCTCGCTGCAGGCGCACGCCCAGGCGTCCACCGCCGCGAGTACGGGGCCCGCGGCTACGGCTGGGCGTCATTGCAGCCGCTGGCGAACCGGGGCGCGCTGTACGCCCTGCTCCGGCAGGCCCAGTTCCAGCGGCTGCTGGACCCGCTGGACACCCCGACCGTGTTCGTCGACGCGGCGAACGGGGTCTTCCGGGCCACCTCTGAGGAGGATCCTTCACGGGTCGTCGAGGCGGTGCCGCACCTGATCGGCATCTTCCATCCGGACCGCCGGGAGCTCTGGCCGGGATGGAGCTACGACGACGGCGACGAGGTCTCGCACCAGCTCCGGACGCACGGCGAGCAGCACCGCATCCCGGAGCTCACCGGGCGGACCGTGCTGTTCCCGCCCACGCCTCTGGACCCGGTGGACTGGGCCTCCGGTGCGGCGCACCAGCTCGGTGAAGCAGCGGTGCAGATCACCGGCCGCGGGCCGTACTACGTCGGCAGCAACGGCTCGAGCGGAGTGACCGTGCTCCTTCTGGACCCAGAGCTGCCGCCGTTGACCGTCGCCGACGCGATCGCATTGCTGCCGGGCCTGCTGCGCGAGAAGGCGGTCCACGACCCGTGGGCCGCCGTGCAGGGACTGGCGCGCCTCGCGGACTGGGGGCTGTCGCCGACCGGCAAGGACGGCGACCTGGCGTTCGACGCCGTCTTCGCCCGGGACGAGGGTGGACGCCCCGCGCGGACGGACGGCGGCATCGGCTGGGGCGAGTTCCGGGACGGGCCGCCGCCGCGCACGGTGACGCTCTACGACATCGACAACCGCATAAAGATCGCGTTCGACGAGCACGGGCGCATCAGCTCGGCACTGCCGGTGCTCGCCCGCACCCCCAGCGAGGAGTTCCTCTACATGGAGCTGCACAGGTGCGCCTGCGGAAGCTCAGGGATCGACGTCCAGGACCCGTCGTACTCCGACCAGGACGGCGTGTTCCTGAGGCGATACGCCTGGGCGTGCGACGAATGCGGCAGGGGACCGGGAGTTCTGGTTCCGGCTCCCGTATCAGGTCGAGCCGGCCCCGCCGACGGCCGGATGCTGGCCCAGCTCGACAGGTCCACGAACCCGCCGGCACGACGCAGCGCATCGGCGTCGAGTAGCGCGGTGCTACCGATCAGCTCGACGGAAAGCGGCGCGACGATCCCGGCGGGGGAGTCCAGCCGTGGCGGGGTGCCGCCGTACGCGGCGGGCCAGGTGTGAAAGTGCGTGGTGAACAGGGCTTGTGCTGGGTCGAGCCGGCCGATCCCTGCCACCGGACGGGACTGGTACGGGCGCAGCGCCCGGTAGTAGAACGGCAGAATTACCGCCCCGGCGTCCCGGTCCTGTTCACGCACGACGCGCATGGTGTGTGCGGCACCAGCGGCGACGTGCGGGGTGAAGACGCAGTCGTCGTCGCCGAAGAGCAGCCACCGGCACGAGGCCGCCGCCACCGCCGCGTTTCGCGCGGCGTGAGCGCCAGCGTGTGCGGGCAGCCGGACGGCCCGTAGTGGGACACCGGGGGTGGCCTGATAGAGGTCGAGGACTTCGGGGGTGTGGTCAGTGGAGCCGTCATCGACGACGACGATCTCGGCCAGAACGTCGCCCCGTACGGCCAGGCCGGCCGGGACATCGCCGACGCTCGCACCCTCGTCGTGGCCGCCTGCGGTCTGGTCCGCGACCCGGCCGCCGCGGTGACCGGCGACCCGGTGTGGCTGCTGCCCGGCGAAGCCGCCGCCCGGGTGAGTCTCGCCGAGCTGCTCGCCGGGCGGATCGCCGCGCAGGCCCGCGCCCAACAGCACCACGACCAGCCGACGCCGACGCCGCCCGCCACGACCGCGTCGACCAGCTCGACACGATCCGCGACGCCGCCGACCTGGTCACCCAACTCCTGGGTACGTCCGCCGGGGACCTGGTCGCCCACTGGTACCCGGCCGACCTGCCCGCGCTGCTCGACGACGACCCCGAGCTCGTCGACGCGCTCCTGCACTGGTGGGCCGACCGCGACGACCCGAACCTGGTCGACCAGGCCCACCAGGCGCTGACCGACCGGCACGCCACCGCCTGGACACGACAGGCCCAGCCGCTGCTCGACGCCGCCCACCACCACGGCGACCACCCCCGGCTGCGCGCCGCCGCGGCCACCCTGGCCGTCGGCCGGCTGCTCGACGGGCACGTCATCGACCAGCTCGGTCAACCTCCGGTGAGGACCTGGTCGCAGATTCAGCAGGCGGCACTCCAGGACTACCAGGCCCGCCGCGACGACCAGGCCGCCGCAGTGTTGGCCAGGTTAGGCTGGCTGGCCCGCCGCCACACCAGCCCGACCCAGCTCGGCGACGACCACGACCACGAGCACCTGCTCGCCTGCGACACCTGCGCGATCGCCTACCCCCGCCCCGACCCGACCGGCCCCGACTGGTACGCCGGCGAGCACTGCCCACACTGCCACGCCGGCACTCCGATGCCGTACGAGCGCCGCGGCCAGGTTCCAGCCCTCGACGACCGGCTCGCCGCCATCCGCGCCCGCCTCACCGCCGGGGGCAAGGCAACCTTGCCCCCACCCCGCCCGCCGGCCGGCTGAACCTCGCCGGCTACCTCTCGGCGTTTTTCGCCGCCGCGGACTGCGCCCGCCTCGCCGCGCCCGTTCGGCCGGTCAGGCTGTCCGGGTTCTTGTCCCCAGCGGACTGCATTCGCGCCGCCGCCGCCGGCGTCATCGGCGTCGACGACTTGCCCCCGCCGCCAGTCGACCTTCCAGCCTTGCCGCTACCAGCGGACGACTTCCCGCCACCACTCTTGGCCATGGCCACATCCTGCGCCCGGCCACCACCACCCGTCATGCCGAACCGCAGAAACGTTCCTTTTGGTGTATCGGGCGCAGGGTCCGTAGGCGTCAGTCACACGGTGCCGGCCGGGCCACCCCCTCGGGTAACCGGGTGCGGTCATCAGTCCGGGCGCAGGTCAGGTACGCGCCGGTCAGGTCCGCCCTGGTCAGGTCCGCGCCGGTCAGGTCCGCGCCCTTCAGGTTCGCGCGGGTCAGGTTCGCGCCCCTCAGGTACACGCCGCTCAGATCTATGGTGGACAGGTCCGCGCGGGTCAGGTTCGCGTTGGTCAGCCGCGCACTGCTCAGGTCCGCCCTGGTCAGGTCCGCGCTGATCAGGTTCGCGTCGGTCAGGTTCGCGTAGACGATCGCGCCGCGTAGGTCCGCGCCGTCTAGCTCCGCGTCGGTCAGGTCCGTGCCGCTCAGAATCGCGGCGCGCAAGTCCGCGTCGGTCAGGTTCGCGTCGGTCAGGTCCGCCCTGGTCAGGTTCGCTTCGGTCAGGTTCGCTTCGGTCAGGTTCGCTTCGGCCAGGTCCGCCCTGGTCAGGCCGGTGTTGGCGAGGTCGAGTCGTTCTTTCGAACCACCCTTGTTGTCGTGGGTGCTGTCGCGGCGGCCCAGTACAGTCAGCGCGGCCTGGATGTCGACCGCCAAGGGAGACGGCGGCGTGAGCCGTTCGGGCGCGGGAGAGTGGACCCGGACGAACGCGGTGAGGATGTCGACGACGGCGGGCTGGTCGTCGCCCGAGTCGCGCATGATGCGCTCCAGGGCGTAAATCCCGCCGAGGCGTACGTCTACCTTCTCAGGACCAGGCTGGCCGAGCTGCTCGACCGCCTTGGTGAACCGGTCGGTGACCTGCCCCTGCTCGGTGAGCCGCTCTTGCTCCCGGTTGGCGTCGCTCGTCTCGCGGTTGGCATCGGCGGTGAAGTACAAGCCGATGGCTACGAACAGCACCGACAGGATGCTGCCGATACCCACCAGGCGCTGCCCCCAGTCGGGCTTGCCCTCGATCGACCCCGCGGGCACCACCTCCAGCCGGGCCACCGCCGGCTGGGCCGGACGCAACGCCCGAGGCCTGACCGCAGGCCCACTCGCCACCCTCCACCGCCTCCCCGGAACAGGCACACCACGCCGACCACTTACCGCATCCGACCGACCACGAAACGACATGCATCCATTGCAGCCGACCACAACCACCAACGAAAACCCCACAGTCACACCCAGGCATCACGACCAGACGGCCCCGACCGACCCTCGTGCAAGCGCCGATACGGCCCCGGTGGGCGAAGCTGCCGCCGGCGGAGCGGGAGCGACGGATGGCGCAGAGCGCCGGCCGCCGGCGAGGCCCCGGCGGAGCGGCAGCGCCGCGCCGCACAGGGCCAAGCCGCCCGGCAACGGGCCGCGAACGACCCAACCGAGCGGCAACGTCGCGCCGCGCAGAGCCGGGCCGACCGCGAGCAGGCCGCGATCGACGACGCGGTCCACCGCACCGTCTACGGCGGCGACATCAACTTCATGTCCAAGGACGACTGGTGACCCCCGCTCACAGCGACTCACAGCCCAGGTCACCCCGCGTCTGTCAGCCCGATTCGGCGGTCTGTCAGCGCCGGCCGCCGACGCCGGCGCCTTCTGACTCCCGACGGCGTTAACCCCTTCCATAGGGGGTTCCGTGAAGGCTTCGTCGACCGGGCGTCGGCGAGCACCCACCAGCGGGCACGCTCAGCCGCTCACAGCGCAGGTCAGCCGCCCTGTGACAGACCGGTGCGGGGGGCTTGCAGTACGAGTTGGCGGAGCGCTGAGATTCGGGCCTCGCCGAGGGGGAATCCTGATGCGCGTAGTCGGCGGTGCAGGGTGGCGTAGGCGACGGGCTGGTCGGGCAGGCGGCCGGGGAACAGCCACTGACCGCCGTGGCCGGCTTCGTCGATCAGGCGGTGGAGTAGGTGCGCGGCCGGGGTTGGTAGTGGGATGGGCGGGTCGCCCAGGCGTAGGTGTGGGGTGCCGTCGATGGTGAGCAGGTCGTCGTGGGTGAGTCGGTGTATTCGGCTGAGTGGTTGGGCGTAGAGCAGCATCAGTACGGCTGCGGCCCGCGCTGGTAGCGCCGCGGCGTCGTCGGTGAGGTAGTGGCGGAGTAGTTCGAGGCGGTGTTGCTGGGTGATCGTGGTGCCGGGTTTGAACGTGACCTGGTGCACGACCAGTCCGCGGGGGAGGTGGCCGTGCGAGGTGGCCCAGGTGAGGAAGCCGCGTATTCGGTAGCGTTGGTGGACTCGGTGGGTGGCGTACCAGGTGTCGAGTTGGGTCTGAGTGAGCGCGGCCGGTTCGACGCCGCTGTCGTGTAGCCAGGTCAGGAAGAGTTGGGCTTGGGTGAACTGTTGGGTGGCGTAGGGCTTCGCGGTGGAGCGCAGCGGTCGGCTGGCGGCGGTTGCGCGTAGCCGGGGGAGTTGGTGCCAGAGCGCGTATTGGCGTAGTACCTGCTCGTGTGGGTGCTCGGTGAGTTGGGCGAGACGGTGGCGCAGCCAGGACTCGATGTCGGCCAGGTTCGGGTCGACCGGGGGCACGATGCCGTAGGCGATCAGCCGGTGGCGTAGGTGGCGGGCGGCGCCGGGGCGTGGCCAGGTGGAGAGGCCGTCGTGGCTGAGCGGGACGCGGCCGGTAGCGAGCGCGGTCAGCAGTTCGGCGGCCTGGGTTTGTAGAGCCACAGCCGTGATGTGGACAGGTTCGGGGCGTTGCGCAGCGCGGTCGCCAGCGGCCGCAGTGCGGGACGGATGTGGCCGGTGCCGTCGTCGAGTAGCAGGGCGATGCGCCGGTTGAGCTTGCAGGCCGGGCAGAGCGGTCGCCGGCCGGGGCGGCCCGGCGGCACGGTGCCGCAGTCGCCGCACGCGATCTCTGCGCTGGTCATGGTGTGGAGCGCAGTGTCGCCCGTTTGGGGCGGATCGCCTGCGGGTTGCCGGGGCGGGCTCGCCAGCCGCGGCGATGCGCCGGGGTGCGAGGTTCTCGGCGTTGGTGGTGATCAGGTGCGCGGGGGTGGTGTCGAAGATGTCGCAAAGTGCGGCGAGGACCGGCAGGGACAGCCGCTCGGGTGTGCCGGAGACCAGGCGGTGCACCTGGGACGCGGACAGGGCGATCCCGCGCTCGGTGAGCAGCGGGACCAGTTCGGTGGTGGCGAACATGTGGTGCTCGGCCATGATCTGTCGTAGTCGCCATTGGTAGGTGACGTGGCGCTTCATCCGGTCGCTCCTGGGAGGGCTTGGCGCATGGTCTGGTCCAACGCGGCTCGCAACGTGCGGGTGCGGAAGTCGGAGGAGACGCAGGTGTAGATCGAGGTGGTGGAGGCGTGTTCGTGGCCGGCCTGTTGCTGCACGAACAGCGGGTCCCAGCCGGCCTCGATCAGATGGGTGACGTAGGAGCGGCGCAGCGAGTGAAAGTCCAGGCCCGGGCCGAGGCCGAGCGCGTCGCGGTAGGTGGCGAGCTGGCTGTTGATCCGTTGCAGGCCGATGCGGTCGCGGCGCTCGGACGGCCATAACGCCGGGTTGCCATCGTGGGCCAGCAGCGGTCGCACCTCGGCGATCGGGGCTCGCACCCGGTGCAGGTCTGCCACGAGTGGAACACCGCGGTGCACGTGCAGAGCAACGAGTCCGACCCACGCAAACGCGCGTTCACCGTCGACGAGCTCCAGGCGCTGTTCGATCACGCCGACGAGCAGGTCATGCGGATCCGCGGCGCGGGCCGCAAGGGCTGGCTGCCTGCGTTTCGGGACGCGACGCTGCTGAAACGCCCGCGGGCTACGCCGCAACGAGGCCAGGATGCTCGACGTCGTCGACTCCAGCGCCAATCCGCACGCCCCCGAGTTCGGTGATCTCGGCGTCTGCCACGTGCGGCACGGCAAGGCCATGGCCGGCTCGGCGCCGAAACGGCGCAGCGTCCTGACCATCTGGCCATGGGGGAGGACATCCTGCGACAGTGGACCGTTGCTGGCACTGGCCCGCCCAGCCGTAGGCCGGGTCGGTGAGGTATTCGCAGAACAGCCTCACGGCCTCCTGGTAGCCGCGCAGCGTTGAGCGTGCCAGCCCACGCACCGCCCGCAGGTCGGTGCTCCACTCGTCGACCATCTGCGGCAGCCACTGCCACGGGTAGTTGTTGACGTGCTCGGCGAACGCCCGGATCACCCGCAGCCGCGCCGCGATCGTGGCGAACGACAGGTTCCGCGCCGTCTGCTGGGCCTGCCAGCCGTCGAGCATCGCCGCGAACACCTGCTCTTCTGGCCGTAGCAGCGCTACCCCGGAGACCACGTGGATGCCGGCCGCGCCCTTGATCGTCACGCTCGGTGTAACGGACGACGGTCGCATTGGATGCGACTTTCCCGCACCAGATGCGGTCGCCCCGGAAAGCCCCAGGTCACCACCCTGCCCGACCAGACGAAGACCCACGCCCTTCGATGCCGAACTTGCGCAACCAATCGATCAGCAGCGCGACGGCGGCACGGAAGGCGTGCGCCTGGCGCTCGGTCTCCGGCAGGGTCAGGGTGGCCAGCACGCCCTCGCGGGCCTGGGTGTAGGTCTCCCCGGTGCTGTCGCGGCGCTCGATCACCGCGCGGGTGAGCCTGCGGTTCGTCTTCGGCATCATCAGCTCGCTTCTCGGCGGGGTGCGCCCACGCCCGATCCCACCGACACGAGGTCATGCCCGACAGCGGTGAGAGTTGGTGAGGCGCTGAGTCTGAGACGTCTTCTCCGCTCGTCGCCCGGCCCCGGCGTGGCGGGGATGGGGCTCCTGGATCGGCTGGCGCAACAGCCGTGCGCGCAGCCCGGGTGCTGTCCGGTACGCCGCGCGACACCCTGAACGTGGTCGACCGTGACACGCTGTCGCCCATCCAACGCCATCATTGGCAGCCGGTTACCAGTCGCATACGCTCGAACACCATCAGTCGTGGTGCAGGCCGACATTCCGTGGGCCGCACCCGTCAACGCCCCCCGACGGGGCTCGTAAAACGGGAAGGTTCATGGCGATGATGCGATCGGCAGACAGGGCGCGACGGCGGTGGCGCGCGATCGGCGCAACCCTCGGCGCGGCGACGGTGGGCATGGTGGGAGTGCTGGTCGCGCCGACCGGCGCGCAGGCGGCCAGCGACCGGGTCGCGGTGGTCGACCAGCGGTACGGGGTCAGGATCTTCAGCGCCGGCGCCAGTCGGTGGACGGCTGGTTCGGCCCAGTGGTCGTGGAAGCGACCCGCCGGCAGCGGCTGGAAGAACCTCTCCGACGTCAAGTTCCGCAAGCAGGGCTCGCGGTACGTGGTCCTGGTGGCCGCGTCCGGCGGCCGGGCCGGGATCATCGACTACGCCACCCGCAAGGTGCGGTACCAGGTCACGCCAGGCGGCAACCCGCACGCCATCGAACTGCTGCCAACGGCGCTGTCGTGGTCGCCTCCTCCGATCCCGGCAAGCTCACCCTCTACGGCAAGGGCCGGACCAGCCCGGCCGCCACGAAGGCGTTCGCCAAGGCGCACGCCGTCTACTGGGACAGCGCCATCAAGCGCCTCTGGGCGGCCGGCGGCACCCGGCTGTGCAGCTACAAGGTGAGCGGCACGGCCATCGCTCCTAAACTCACCAACGCCGCCTGCCGGACGGTCACCGGAAACGTGCACGACCTGTCACCGGTCTACGGCACCTCCGCCAACCTGTGGATGAGCAACACCAGCCACGTTTACCGGTACGACATCAACCGCAACCGATTCCAGCGGGCACCCGGGTACATCGACACAAGCAAGATCAAGAGTGTCGGTAACCACTCCGGCGGGCTGGTCTTTACCACCAAGGTCGGCGGTGCGAACGGCGACGGCACCTACGGCAACGGCAACGTCTGGCTGTATCGGCTGAACGGTTCCTACGTCGGCAACCGCTACCTCTCCGGGGCGGCGATCTACAAGGCCCGGCCAGTGGTCTGGAGCTACCGGTAGCCACGCCCCGGAGCCGGTGGCGGGTGCCCGCCGGGTCTCCTAGGCCTGCCGGCAGGCCCTTCGGGGAGGAGAGTGGTGGGGGCGCACCCACGTGGTCCGGGTCGGGCCACTCCCGCCGGGGCACCGGACGCGCCGGTGGCCCACGGGTAGGTCCGCTACCGGGGCTGCACGTCGGGGTCGGCGCTCACCGCTTGCCGCCCGGCCGATCGATGCGGGCCTAGAGACCCGGTAACGAGCGGAGCCAGGGGCAATGGCAGTCACCCCCTGGCTCGGCATGTACATCAGGCTGGCGGGAGCTGGGTAAGCCGGTCTTGCATGGCGGCCTGGTCGTCGCGTCGGGCCGGAACGAGGCTAAGGGCTCGCAGAGAATCAACCTGTTGCTTCTGGTGACTCGGCTCGTTGGTGTGGTATGTGCGTCTCCGGTTCGGTCTGTCGCCAACTCGCGGTGAAGTTTGAGGTGTTGTTCGCGCATTTGGACGAGCGGCAGCGGCGGCTGCTGATGGGGGCCGAGGCCCGGGTCCTGGGACATGGCGGGATCCGGGCGGTCGCGCGTGCGGCTGGGGTCAGTGAGACAACGGTGCGTAAGGGTGTGGACGAGTTGGAGGCCGGCGAGGAACCGCTGGGGCGGGTGCGCCGGCCCGGCGGCGGTCGGAAGAAGGCTGCGGACGTGGACCCAGGTCTGCGACCCGCGCTGCTGGCACTTGTCGAGCCGGATGTGCGCGGGGATCCGATGTCGCCGCTGCGCTGGACGACGAAGTCGACCCGGAATCTCGCAACCGAGCTCACCCGTCAGGGACACAAGGTGAGCGCTGACACGGCCGGGGACCTGCTGCGTGAGGAAGGCTTCAGCCTGCAGGCCAATGCCAAGACCGTCGAAGGCACGCAACACCCCGACCGCGGCGCCCAGTTCCGCTACATCAATGACCAGGCCAAGGACCACATGGGTGCCGGGGACCCGGTGATCAGCGTGGACACCAAGAAGAAAGAGCTGGTCGGAGACTACAAGAACGGCGGGCGCCAGTGGCGGCCTCAAGGTGAGCCGGTGCTGGTCAAGACGCACGACTTCCTGGACCGGCAGGGGCTGGGCAAGGCAATCCCGTACGGGATCTACGACATCGCCGCCAACACCGGCTGGGTCAGCGTTGGCACCGACCACGACACCGCCGCGTTCGCGGTGGCCTCGATCCGCCGCTGGTGGCAGGCAGTCGGTCGCCACGAATACCCGCGTGCCGCCCGGCTGCTGATCACCGCCGACGCGGGCGGCTCCAACGGCTACCGCACCCGCGCCTGGAAGATCGAACTCGCGGCCCTGGCCGCCGAGACCGACCTGGACATCACCGTCTGTCACCTTCCGCCCGGCACATCGAAGTGGAACAAGGTGGAACACCGGCTGTTCTCCCACATCAGCATGAACTGGCGCGGCAGGCCGCTGACCAGCCACGAAGTGATCGTGAACAGCATCGCGGCGACCACCACCCGCACCGGGCTGAGAGTCCACGCCGAACTCGATCCGGGCACCTACGACACCGGGGTCAAGGTCACCGACGACGAGATCGATGCGCTTCCGATGACCCGCCACCGTTTCCACGGCGACTGGAACTACACGCTCCAGCCCGTCGGGTCCCAGCTGGCCGACGACCGAGAGGCAGGACCGCAAGCCGCCGCCACGAACAGCGCCGAGCAGCCCGGATGCCCGGACGGACTCAGCACCTCCCTGCTCCGCGACCCGGAACTGACGGGCATGACCATCGAGCAACTGGACGCTCTGGTCTGCTCGTTGATCCCGGCACTGGCACACCAACGTGAGCGGCTTCGCCACGAACGCCGGGGCAGTGAGCGACTCCGCGCGCGAGGCGCGGGCGCCAAGGACAAGCTCTCCGATACGGACCGGATCCTGGCCGCCGTCCTCTGCCTGCGCAAGATCGGCACCCACGACCTGCTCGCCCGGATCTTCGGCGTCGCCGGAAGCACGCTCACGCGGGCCGTCCAAGAGGTACGGCCCCTTCTGGCCGAACACGCGATCCCGCCCTCAACCGCCAGATTCCGCACCCCGGCCGACGTGGCCGCCCACCTCGACATGTACGGCAACCAGCCCCCGAGGAAGACGAAACGAACAGGTTGATTCTCTGCGAGCCCTTAGAGGACGTCTGATTCACGTATTTTGCCGGTTATGTTGGTTTAGCCGTATCGCCAGGTTGGGGTGGTTTCGGCGGTTAGCCTTTTGGCGAGGTTGTCGATCATGGCGATGGTGATCATGCTGGCGGAGTTGTCGGGTCGGGCTTCGTAGTCGCGGACGAGTCGGCGGTGGTGCATGAGCCAGCCGAGTGTGCGTTCGACGGCCCATCGGCGTTTGACCACGCTGAAGCCTTTGACCTGTGGGTCCTTGGTGACGATCTCGATGTCGATGCCGAGTTGGGCGCCGTGTTCGACGACGCGGTTTTTGAATCCGGCGTCGACCCAGGTCTTGGTCAGGGTGGGGTAGGTGGTGGTGGCCTGGTCGAGCAGGTCGATGCCGATGGCGTTGTCGCTGGCGCTGGCGGCGGTGACGATGACGGCGAGGAGTAGGCCGAGGGTGTCGGTGATGATGCCGCGTTTGCGGCCGACGGTTTTCTTCCCGGCGTCGGTGCCCTGTGTGGACAGTGGGACGTTGGTGGAGGTTTTCACACTCTGGCTGTCCATGATGGATGCCGTGGGTTGGGTCTTGCGGCGGTGGTGGTCGCGGACGAGGCCGGTGAGCTGGTAGTTGAGCTCGGTGAAGATGCCTTCCTTGCTCCAGGCGGCGAAGTAGCCGTAGACCGTCGCGTGGGGCGGGAAGTCGTGGGGCAGGTAGCGCCAGGCGATGCCGGTGCGGTTGACGTACAGGATGGCGTTGACGATCTCGCGTGGGTCGTGGGTGGGGGCGCGGCCGCTGACGCCGGCGTCGGTGCGGGCCTGTCGCCAGGCGGTCAGGCGGGGTGCGATCAGGGCCCAACGGGCGTCGGACAGGTCGGACGGATAGGCTCGCCGTTCGGTCATGGTGCAGGAGTACGGCAGCCGGGTGCCGGCTCGACGGACGTCATGTCCGTCGATGTCGGGGTGAAAGTGAGCCAGACACGATCGCGGGGTGAAGTGCTCCGATTCCGGTCAGGGTTGAGTCAGCCGCAATGTGTTCTTTCCGGATCGGGTCGGACATCTTGCGCTACCGAAGTTGAGGCGCGAATCGGTCCCTACTGGCTCGAAGGTGAAACAAACGTCCAGTTAGGGCGTGTCTGACAAAGGTTGAGCGTTCTGGCTGGAACTCTGGTCCCGTGTCGCGTCTTCAGTTGCTCTCGGATGCCCAGTGGTCGTTGATCGAGGGACGCTCCCGAAACCGACGGGACGCCCGGGCCGGAAGGGAATGGCCGCGACCTACAATCGCGGTGAGGGCGAAGCGCCAGGCCGAGATTCCGGCGCCGGTGTGAGGGAGGGGTCAGGATGTTCGGTTCGAAGAAGCTCAACGATCTGATGGCGCAGCTCAGGCCCGACCTGAGTCGGGAATCGCTCGGCGTCGGGCCCGACTTCCCGGGCGTCGCCCCGAACCCGCTCCTGAGCAGTGATGCATGGAAGCGCAATGCGGAACTGCGTACGGGGGCGCTTGCGCTCGGCGTTCTCGTCGACTGGCGGGAGGTCAGCAGCGACGGCAGTCCACGCGTGGTCCTGATGTTCGACGTGGAGACCGCCGACGGCATCTCGTTCCGCGGTATCGCAGACGAAGACCTCACGATCACCGAGCTCACCCGACTCGCCCCAGGACAGACGTTGCCCGTGCGCTACCGGCCGACCGTCATGGACCACTACGTCGCCCTTGCCCGGGACGCGGACCCCGCCCATGTGCAGCAGCTCTCTGACGAGATCGCGAGCCGCAAGCGGGCCTGACCCGAAGCCATTGGCCGGGTGCGGCTAGGGCGTGTCCGGCACAGGTTGAAGACCGTGCAAGTGGACCAGACGACAGATCATCGACGGCATACGGTGGCGGGTACGCACCGGTGCGCCATGGCGTGACGTGTCCGCGAACTACGGCCCGTGGCAGACGCTGTATCGATGGTTCCGCCGTTGGCAGCGTAATGACACATGGGCTCGCGTCTTGGCGGGGCTGCAGGACGCCGCCGATGCTGCCGGGCATCGACTGGAGTGTCAGCGTCGACTCCACGATCAGCCGTGCCCATCACCACGCGGCCGGTGCCCGTCGTGACGGCGACCGGCAGAAAGAACCACCGGGCGGGATCCATGCCGAACCTGCCGATCACGCGCTGGGCCGTTCGCGGGGCGGGTGGAGCACCAAGACGCATCTTGCCTGTGAACAGGGCCGTAAGGTCCTGGCCACCGTCGTCACGGCCGGGCACCGTGGTGACAGCCCGCAATTCACCACGGTCCTCGACCGCATCCGGGTTGCCCGCTGCGGGCCCGGTCGGCCCCGGACCCGCCCGCTGCAGGTTTGGCGGACCGGGCCTACACGTCCAGGGCCAACCGCGCCTACCTGCGCCGCCGAGGAATCAAGGCCTGCATCCCGAGCAAGAGCGACCAAGACGCCCACCGCCTCGCGAAAGGCTCCCGCAGCGGCCGGCCACCTGCCTTCAGCCCTGAGACCTACCGCCGGCGTCACGCCGTGGAGTGCGGCATCAACCAGCTCAAGCAACACCGCGCCATGGCCACCCGCTACGACAAACTCGCCGTGCGCTACGAGGCCACGCTGACCATCGCGGCCATCAACCAGTACCTCCGGGCCTTGTGAAACACGGGCTCAGGCGTGTTTCACAAGTCGGTCAGAGTCACTCGGTGATGATGGTGACGGTCAGGACGGCTTGGAAGCGGACGGCGAGTTTGTCGTAGCGGGTGGCGACACCACGGTGACAACGTCATCGGGTGCACCGCCGCGATGGCGCAGTGGGCCATGGTCGTCGTCCTGACCCGACGGCTGGTCCGCTTCCACCGCACCGGCCGCCTCCGAACCGTCACCAGCCCCGCCTGACTCGAACGACGACCCGCTCCGCGTCCTAAGCCAAGCCGGTAACAAGATACGGTCGGGATCATGACCCTCATCTTCGCCGACCTCGGCCTGCACCTGGGCGTCCTGGACGCCCTGCTGGATGACGCGATCGCTGCCGACGACCTCAAGGCGCTCATCGAGTCGACCGGCCCCGATGGCCCGGAGGACGGCTACCCAGGTCCAGGCCCGCGCCTGGAGGCGTCACTAGAGCTGTTACATGCCGTCGCGGTACCGTCGGCCGAGGCTGCAGCGATCACCCACTTGCAGTTCGACGGCGGCAGCGACATCTACATGCTGATCGAGCAGACCCTGGACATCGACACCGGCGGCGAGTCCGACGACTACAACGTGACGTCGCTGGAGGGCATTCACGCACTGTCCAGCCTGCGGTCCCTGGACCTGGACGGCCACGGCTACCGTCGAGGGCCGTTGGAGCTGACCCCGCTGACCGGCCACCCGGCCCTGTCGGAACTGGTACTGATCGGGAAATGCACGGGAGCGGCGGCGCTGGAGTCGCTGCCTGCGCTACACACCCTCGACGTCTCGCTGGCGCACCTCGACGACCCCGATGTCCTGACCCGCTTGGAGGCCCGCGGAACGACGGTCCACCGTTGACCGTGCCACAGCAGAGGCCGTTGCCCCACAGAGGCCGGGAGTCCTGGGTGGGGGAGCAGGTTGGTGCCCGACGCCCACTGCCTCGGCGCGGCCGACGCGCCCCCAACCGCATACATCTGCGGCGTCTGAGCAGTACAAAAGCGGTCGAGGTGCAGGCCGACTTCCACGGCGGGGCGTCAACCTGCGCCAGCCGGCGGCAGCGATGCGCTGCGCCTGGTTGCCGCTCGCTGGTGCATCCCGTAGTACCACCGGCGTGCATCTTTTCGGTTATTAAACTGCCGTAGTTCGATGACTGCCGGTCGCAAGGCCAAAGGCTCCAAAGGCGGCCGCCCACCCGCCTTCGACCGGCCGTGTCCTCCATCGCTACAAGCGGATCTTCATACGGCGATGGCGCAACTTGCTGGCGTGGTGGCCTTCATGCTCTTCGACGCCTACGAGCACGCCGATGCCCGGCGGCGGTTTGCCTTCGCGTTGCAGTGCGCTGAGATCGGCGGGAACTGGCACCAACGTGCTGTGCTGCTGGCCGACCGGGCTGACCGACTAACGCCGACGGAACGGGCGATGCTTCACACCGTGCGGGCTCGAGCCTTGGCCAAGTTCGGGCCAACCCGGGCTCAGGAGGTCTTTGCCGCCGTCGGGGCCGCCGATGAGGCATTCGCCCACTCGCAGCCAAGTGAAGACCCTCCTTGGATGCGCTTCTATGACGACGCCCAACACCACGGAGACACGGCCCACGCACTCTACGACGTCGCCGTAAGTACCACGCTGGCAACAGAGGCCGATGGGCGGTTCCGGCACTCTGTGACTCATCGGGCGCCCCTCGGCGGCGGCGGGAGGATGTCGCATGGGCGACAGCCGGAGAGGCCGGCGGTCAGCGGGCGGCGCCGGGCACGCCGACGCGGGCTGCGAACGAGCGTAGGCCCGGTAGCCCGCCGCGTACGTCGGCGGCGAGCAGCGTGGCCGTGAGCTGCTGCGCCCATGGCCGGTACAGCACTTCCTGCGGGGCGGCGGCCTCGGCTTCCCGAAGCGCCTCCCACGCCTGCGTCGGCCGGCCGCGCCCCATCCACGCGAGCGCCGTGTCTTCCCAGTAGCGGGCCCTCCGTTCCGGAGTGGCGCACAGGTCGAGGCGTACCTGCCTGGCGTGGTCGACGGCTTGGCCGTAGTCGCCCAGGGCCCGGGCGATGCCCGACCGGTAAAGCTCCAAGTCGTTGCGTCCGAATCCGATCTGCCGGCCGGATGCCAGCGCCGCGCCGGCCTCGCCCGCCAGCGTCCAGGCGTCGTCTCGCCGGTCGGCCAGAGCGGCGGTGTACGCGGCCGTCGCCAGCATCGACGCGTACAGCGACCTGTCCCGGCCGTCGGCAAGCCGGGTGTCGGCGCGTAGGCCCGTCGCGGCGGTGACGATCACCCGCCGGGCCTCGTCGTGCTGCCCTGACCGGCGCAGCACCACGGCGGCGGTCCGGTGGGCTTCGGCGAGCGCGCGGGGATTGCCGGCGGCCCGCGCGGTCTGCACGGCCCGGTCCGTCATCGACCATGCGAGGCCGGTCTCGTGAAGCTTCACGGCTAGGTTGGCCGCTACCCCGTACACGGTGGCCAGCACGCCCTCCACCTGGGCCCGATCATCTGACACCGCCGCGTCGCGGGTTGCCTCAACGGCGCGTACCAGCCCGGGCAGGCGGCGGGCGAGTTCCCCATACCGCACCTGATGGAACTCAGCGGTGGCCGCGGTCACCGCCGCGCGGAGCTGACCAACACCTACCGGCCCTACCTCGGGCCTCGAGGCGAACAGCACCTCACCCAAGCCGCCGGCGGTGGCCGCCGCCGGCGAGGGCACCAGCACGGCGGCGGCCACCGCCGACGCTCCGGTGAGGACTGTTCGTCGCCGCATGTCGTCCCCCTCTCTCGCCAGCGCCAGTAGCCGACCGTTGACGTCCAGCTCCGTGTCCAGCACCGCAACCACGGTCTGCGACGGCCGCCGGAGCCCGCGCTCCACCCGGCTGAGGTAGCCGCGGTCGCAGTGCGCCGCCGCCGCGAGGGCCGCCAGCCCCCACCCTTTCACGGTGCGGAGCCGCCGCACTTCCTCGCCGAGCGTGTCGCTGACGATGGGCTGGTTGCCACCGGTTGCCGGGGTTTTGGCAGCAGGCAACACATGGACCTCCCCGCCGAATTGATTGATGCTCATCTTACGGCCGGCCAGCCAGAAAACCCCCTTGATCAGCACTTTCCCTCACGAGAAGGGATCAACATGCACAAGGCGGCTACAACGATGCTCGCCGCCATCCTGATCACCGCCGGATTACTCACCGCCCCTACCGTGGCCACCGCAGCACCCCCGAAGCCCGACAGCACCACAACGGCGCTCGCGCCGTGCATCACCCTCGCCACGAAGGAGCAGGCCCCCCAGTGGGTCTGCACCGCCGACGGCCTGACCACCACCACCCACACCCCCCGACGGCCTGACCACCACCCACACCCCCGACGGCCTGACCACCACCACCTTCACCCCCGTCGCCCCCGCCACCCCCGTCGCCCCCGTCGCCACCGACCACGCCCCCAACGACGACTACGACACCTGGTGCGAGACCGGCTCCATCTGCCGCCGCACCATCACCGACTACATCGCCGAGACGAAGGGAAACGCCGCCTACGGCAACAGCTCCGGCGTCCTCGGCACTTACGACGTCGTCATCCGCACCAACCTCAACGGCCGGCAGGCCCAGTGGCGCGTCACCCTGATCTACGACAGCGGCCCCAACCTCGACTTCAACAACATGAGGGTCAACTGCCGTGAGGACCAGGTCGGCCCCGACGCCGACTGCGGCCAGCACCCCGTCGGCGGGCCGGTGATCAGCCCGTCCACCCCGCGATGGGACAGCGGCCTCACCTACGGCAACAAGCTGGTCGACGCCAACGACTACTTCGCGACCGTGACCGGGCAGTTCACCCCCCAGGGGTACCCGTCCTACACGGCGGCGGAGCTCCGGTCGCAGTCCTGGCACTGCGGCACCGGCAACGTGGGGTGCGTGTTCCCGTAACCCTCATCTGCGTTTTCCCGTAACCCTCGCAGTCCGCGCGGTCACACTGGGGCTGGGGCCGCCACACGGCGGCCCCAGCCCTCGTGCCAAGAGGTGATCATGAACAGCCATCCGAACGCCGGCCGTTGGGACGACGTGCCGCTGTCACCCGCGCCCCCCATAGGCGACGAGTACATCGAACTGCCCGAGAGCGGCTGGGGCGGGCTGGTGGGCTGGTGCGCAGGCCCGGCCAGGCTCATTCGTGTCCCCGACCAAGTTGAGGCGCACATTACGACTGTGACCCGTAGCAGCCCGGCCGGCGACGAGCAGTACAGCCGGCCGCGCACCTACGACGAGCAGGCCATCGCCGACGCCGACATCAACGACTACCTGCACGCCTGCGGTGCTCCCGCCCGCCCGACCGGCTACCGGTGGTTCCTGCGCCTACCCGCCGGCTACAGCGAGGACCGGCTGTGGTCCGACCTGATCGGGGGCCTACCCTCATCGGCGATCCACCCGGCCGACATCGCCCCCCGGGTCGACGACATCGTGCGCGGGATCTACGCCGACGCCGGGCGGTAGTTGCGCCCCAGGCTTCGGAGGGAGGTACGGGATGGCCCGCCACCCCGACACCATCATCACGCCCAACACGCTGCTCATCAAGGCCCGCGAACAGCTTCCATCCCCGCAGCGACCCGAGCAGCCCATGTCTCGGGCTGAGCTGGCTGACGTCATCAACTCCGCCCTCACGCAGCTCTACCCCGGACGAGACCTCAGCGCCTTTTCGATCAGCCTGACGCCGACGCCGTCCGAGCCCAGTTCGACCGAGAAGGCCACGCCCAGCGAGGTTGTCACCGACGCGAACCCGGTCTACCCGAGGGTGCTCGACGACCTGGTTCCGTCGGCGTGGCACCACGTCGAGCGGCATGCCAACAATCCGATCGAGACTGATCACAGCCAGCTCACGCACCGGCTCAGACCGATGCGCGGGCTACACACCGACCGCACCGCCCAGACGATCATCACCGGCCACGCGCCTTCGTGCAGAACCTCCGACGCGGACACTACGAACTCGGACCCGACGTCCCGCCCGCGCTACGTGCAGCCGCCGCCTTCACCGAACTGACGCGAGCGATCTGACCAATGCCCGCTGACGCGGCTCGGTGTGCCCACCGACCCGCCAATGCAACAGAGCCGCAAGAGCGAATGTTCAGGCAGACAGTGTTGCCGATCAGCGGGCTTGAGCAAGCAGGGCTGTGATCATCGTTTGGGGTTCGATGGTGGTTGGTCGGTCGCTAACCTGCCCGTCGCCGAGTTCGATGACCCGCCATACGCCCTCCGTGCGGAGAGCGAGGTCCACGGTGACGAAGGGCAGGCCGAGCCCGGCGATCAACGGTGCGATCGGGGCCAGGTCGACCTCGACCGGCGCGGAATCGTTCGGGCTGTCGGGATGCGGTCCGATCAGGACGCATACGCCGTCGACCCACCACGTGCGTATCTCGGTCGAGGCGAACCGCTCGAAGCGCCGCAGCACGAACCCGCCCACGAAGTCGTCCTCGCGCAGTTCCAGAAACCGGCTCGCCACGCTCCACGCAGCCGCGCCGTCCTCGAGGTCGGGGATGAACGCGGCCTCGTCCCAGTAGTGCTTCATCGACTTGCTGTAGTCACGCAGCACCGCAGGTCCCGCGCCCAGTTCGACACGCGCGCGGTCGAAGTCCGCCCGCTCCGAGCCCGTGGTCCACACCGACGGCGGGGTGACCGCAGCCAGAGCGGCATACCAGCCAGGCAGCTCATGTGCCCGCCGGTACTGCTCACCACCAGTCCGCAACACCACACCGCGCTCAGCGAGCAACTCGGCGAACGTAGCGTACTGCTCGCTACGCAACATCCAGCCGCGGTACACGGCCATCCCGCTGCCCGAGACCAATGCGACCGCCCGACGCACATCTCCGCCCCGCGCCAACGCGTCGTGGTCGACCACCGCCACATCGAGCCCGGCAGCACGTGCGGCCTGCGCCTCCGCCGCGAAGTGCTCGTCCGGGTGGCGCGGCCGTAGAGGGTCCGCGGGAACCAACAGGATCACGCTTACATCCTGCCACGCGCGGCCGTTCGACCTCGAACTGTTATCCTACCGCCGCCCGTAGAGTTCTATCCTGGGTCTCGGCGGGTCCGGGAAGTGACTTCTCCGAAGAGCCGGCTTGGGGATGCGAGCCGGTCACGCTGGAGCCAGTTGCCGTTCCCTGCTGTCCTCTCGGGCCCGTCGCCGTGGCCACCGCGTCGCTGATCATGCGCCGGTAGACGATGTCGGACAGGCGTCGTTTCAGGGCGCGCACCGCTTCCATCGATGTCTTGCCGGAGGCCTTCTTGCGGTCGAAGTAGGCGCGTCCTTCGGTGGGATTGCGCAGCTGGACGGTGGCCATGATGTGCAGCATCCGGTTGATCTGCCGGTTCCCGGCACGGAGAGCCGGTGTCGTACCTGCTCGCCCGAGGACGCGTCGATGGGGGCGGTGCCGTTCCAGGAGGCGAAGTGGGCCCGGTTCGGGAACCGGGTGATGTCGCTTCGACCAGCAGCCGGGCGACGCCGGACGGCCCGATGCCGTGCAGGTCCATCAACGTGGTGCCGGTAGAGGCGAGCAGTTCGGTCAGTTCCTTGTCTGCGTCCTTGGAGCGCCGGTAGACCCGTTCGAGGTCACCGATCAGCTCCGCGGCGACCCGGCGGCGGGCCTTGCCGACCGCGTCACGGGGCCGGACAGTGGCCAGCAGTACCTTGGCCTGGGCGGCGGACAGACTCTTCTTCGCCCCACCCGGAATCAGTTCCAGCAGCAGTTGATGCAGCTGGGACACCATCCGGGTGTGGTCCTCGCCGAGGGAACGGCGCCGGTCGACCAGAATCCGCAGCAGGGCCAGCTGCTCGTCGTTGACCACCGGGCGCAGCCCGGCCATGCGGGTGCCGACCAGCGCGATGGAGTGGGCGCCGGGTGGCATCGGTCTTGCGGCCCTGCCCGGTGGCGAACATCCGCGCCCTGGCGGACAGCTTCGGTGGCACGTCGACGATCTGCTCGCCGTCGGCGAGTAGCCGGTTGGCGATGTGCCGGCCGATGTCCTGGCAGCCCTCGATCGCCCAGACCCGGTTCGGCCACTGTCTGGCGTACTTCCTCATCGCCGTGTAGCCGTCGTGGTCGGTGTCGAATCGGCCGCCGCCGCCGACGGCCTCGTCGCGGGCCATGACCTCGATAGTGGCAGAGCGCTTGTGCGGATCCATACCGATGACCACACGGTCGACGTGCCGCTCAATGGGTCCTCCGATGCTCGATCCACCTGGGTTGTCGAGCCGGGAGGGCAACGCTACTTCGAGCCGAGCAAACCCCTGACTTGTCTACTGGAGTCAGATGCGCGGGTCTGCAGCCCGTAGCGTCAGGGCGCCGATCGGCACTGGCTCGCATACCCCTTGCCGCCCTCGGGTTGGCGCTTCAAGAGCGTGCCGCCGCTGGCCGGCGACCGGCCGTGGCGTGGCTCAACAGAGGCGTGCTCAAGGATTCCCCAAGTCAGGCTGCCCGCCACGGTGATCCTCGTTCGCTTTGACGGGAGGAACCCGGCTCTCCGTGATCACGATCGGTATCGACCCGCACAAGTCCTCCTTGACCGCTGTCGCCCTCGACGAGACCGGTCACCTGCTGGCGACAAGGCGGATCACCGTCAACACCGCCGCATACAAGACGCTGACCGACTGGGCCGCCCGCTGGCCGCAACGCCGCTCTTGAGCCTCTCCCCGCCCTGGGGCGACGCCCGGGCCGCGCAGGCCAGATGAGAGCCACACGACCAACGTGAGCAGCCGATGTGAGAGCGACAGCCCGGGCGCCTCGACCGAAGCCTGGCCGGGCCACGGTCGCAGGTCAATGAAACAAGTAGCCGATGAGAGGGCGTCGCGCTCGCTGTCGTACCGATGTGAGTTCGCCGAGAAGTGGCCGTGGGCGCCGGCCTGGTCGCGCAAGTCTTGCATGGCGACCGTACTTCTCGGCGATGTGCGGGCCTGCTGGCAGACGCTGATTGTCAGCGGGCTACAGGTTGTTGATTCGGGCCAGCAGCTCTGCCTCGGTCAGGTTTTCCAGGACCGCGTCCTGCTTGCGGCCCAGGACTGCCAGCAGCTTTTCCTTCTCCAGTTTCTTGGCTGCCGCTGCCTTCGCCGACTGGTCCTCCGCGAGGCGGATGGCGATGACGTGCTTGACGACCTCCAACTTGGTCTCCAAGGTTGCCTTGGCCGGATTGGTCTCGGTGGCCACGAACGACTCGGTGTCGATGGCCTTGAGTTCGGCGTTGACCGCCTTGGCCACGTCATCGAGGCTGAAGCCGGACTTGGCGGTCAGCGGAAGCTCCCACAGCTGTTCCGTGGTCAGCAGTCCCTTGGCCGACGGGTAGCGGAATTTCTCCCGCGTGGCTTTTTCAAAAATGGTCACGATGGCCTCTCTCAGATTTTCTGGGTAGGAAATCAGAACTGGATACTGATGAGGTGGCGCCGGCCGTCGGTCATGGTCACCTTGGCGACCACAGAGCTGCGGACCGTGGAGCTGAAGCCGAGGCCGGACAGCTGATCCGGGGACGGCTCGCACTTGGTGCGATCGCCGAGAACCTCGAACACCTTGCGGTGCGGTTGCAGGTCGCCGCGGAGGAACTCGTTGTAGATTCCCCGGGTCGGCTGGTCGTTCACGCACCCTTTCAGCATGAAGAGGTAGTGGCGGTTGCCGACCTCGCCGTCGTCGAAGTAGTTCGGCGAGTACATGATGGTGGACACCGGCACGAACTGTTCGGTGGTGATTCCCCACAGGTCCTTGCCTGCGCTGCCCGGCTGCATGTCCTTACCCGGCCGGAAAGCGGTGATCACCTCGTCGGCGACCGTCATCCGGCCCACCTCGACGGTCTCCTTGTGGCCGACCGCCCGCTCGTGGCTGTAATGCTCGATCTTCCCGTTGCTCTCGGTCTCGATCACGAAGCCGAACTCGGTGCTTTCCCGCTTGTTGAACTGGTTCACCTCGATCCGGTACTCGCCGTCGGGGACGTTGTCGGTCCAGGTAACGTTCTCCACCGGCTCGCGCGAGAACGTCCCGCCCGCGTTCATGTCGACGTCCAGCTTGTTGCGTTTGTCCTTGTACCAGATGTGGTCGCCGTTGGGTTCGAACACGTGCAGGTCGAGGTCGTCGTGGTTGAACCAGGACAGGCTCACCCGCAGCTTGCCGGTGACGTTGCCGCCGGCCCGCTTGACCTTCTCCTTGATCGAGTCGGTGACGTTGCCGTTGTAGGACCAGCCGAAATCGTTGTCCCAGGTGAACAGCCGCGGGGCGGCCGGGTGCCGGCCGGTGGTGAGACTGACGAAGTGCGGTTCGTGGCTGTTGGCGACCCACAGGTCGATGGTCGCGGCGCCAGGCAGGATGTCTTTCATGAAGGTGACCACGGGGATATCCTCCGGCTTCGCGTCACGAAGGCGCGCACCTGCCGACCTCATGGTGGCCGCCTGCATGAGCAGCCCTTCGATGCCGTCCTTCATTCGCGACTGTGTGTCGTTGTCGACCCATAGCACGTTGGTGACCGACACGTCGGACAGCCGGGCGAACCGTCGCTGCAACGACTCCTCGATGCCCAACTCGTCGATGGTCTTCATGGCAGCCTTGACCATGGCCGGGGTGATCAACGCCGTGGGGCGCTGGTAATTCTGCGGTGCCACCTTCGTCTCGAACGACCGGACCGCCTGCTCCAGGTCGACGCCCGCGGAGAGATCCTGGACGAGGGTGCCGATCACCGTGTTGCGGAACCGAGCCGCCGGATTCATGGCGTTGGCGAAAATGAAGGCCTGTCCGTCGGTCGCCTTCGTCCACCGGTTCTGCAGTGACCGGAACTCGGTCACCGCCCGACGATGCTCAGTGCCGCGGTAGAGGGCGTTGTCGTCGATGAGGTCGACGACGGTGTCCAGAGCGTGCTGGGTCAGCTCGGCCAGGCCACGCTGGAACACCTGCACCGCGGCGTCGAAGGTGCCCCGTGCCGCGCCGACGTCTTTGATGCGATGCCGCTTCTCCACCCGGCCGTGCAGGTGGTGCCACACCTCGACCTGGCCGTCGCGCAGCGTCCGGGTCGTCCTCGTCCCGTACTGCGCCTCGGTGGACCGGAAAATGGTGGACAACGGCAGCGTGCTGACGAATTCGTCCATTGCGGCGGCGACGACGGAGAAGACCGGGTCGGACGCAGACACCCCGGACCAGACGGAGCGAACCTGTCCGTTGTGGATCTCGACGATGTTACCGAAGCTCTTGATGAACCCGCGGCAGGTCGAGCAGTCGTACTCGGACCGCTCACGGAACCGGAGATTGGTGCCGGCGGGGAAGGAATCGAGAAAGGTGAGCCAGAGTGAGTCCCGGTCGAGACCGTCGCCGACGACGTACAACTCGCCCTTGGACATCGCGGACAGACGTATAGTCACATCCGTCACGAACTGCTGGAAATCGCCCACCGTGTCATCCTCCTTGATCACCGGAGATCCTATGGAGTGCCTGCAATCGGACAAACGCATTTCCGGCTGTCCGCACGGTCACGGACGGGCGCCGGTGGCCGGCGGTCAGTCGACCGGCTTCGCGTACGGCGGTAGGGGTCCGAAGGCGTCGACTGCCTGGGGTGCGTGGTGTTCTCGGGTGGCTGGTGCATCAGGGTGTCGTGGGGGGCGGCTGGCCGGGCGTCGGATGATGCAGGGCGCCGGCGAACGCGGCGTGGGTCGGAGTGGCGGGCTGGCGGTCCAGGATGGCGAACACCACCGTGTCGAACCAGGGGCTGTGGTGCAGGGCGGTGGCGAACGCGCTGGCGACGGTGACCGGATCGTTGCCGAACACGCCGCAGCCCCATGCGCCGAGCACGAGCCTGCGGTGGCCGTTGGTGGCGGCTACCTGAAGGATCCGCATCGCCCGGCGGGTCAACACCACTGGTAGGTCGGGCAGATGTTGCGGCTGGCTGCGCACGATCGCCGAGCGATTGGGTGCGGCGGCAGTCAGAAACGACACCGGGTACGGCGCCGGCAGCAGAGCCCCCTTGTCGTCGCGGAACACCGGCACGGCCGGCGAGTAGATCACCCGATCGCTGTAAGTCAGCTCTGGGTGGGTGCGGTGGTGGGCGTAGAAGTCGCCGGCCGCGCGCAGGCAGGGGTACAGCGCTGAACCGCGGGCCAGGCTCTCCTCCTGTGCCTGGGCGCCGTTGAGGAAGCCACCACCGGGGTTGCGTGCCGAGGCGAAGACCAAGCATGCGAGGTTGCCGCCGAGCCGGCGGGTCGCTTCCAGGGTCGATTCGTTGGTCACTTCGATGGCGGGTGCGGCGTCGATTGGCGAGGACGCCGCCATGGCGTCGTCGGGTAGGTATAGCCGGGTGCTGGCCACCGCCCGCGCGACCTGCGATCCGATGGCCACCTCGCCGTCAGCGCTACGGTAGGCGCCACGCCCGACAATGGCCACCGTGTCGCGGGCGATCGCCCGCAGTCGACTACTCACGACCGGCATCATCGCGGTGAGTCCAACTTTCCGCGACCGGTATTGCCACGGCTCGGCTCCGGGAACAACACCCGCCGTTGCGGTGCAGGATGCACAAGAGCATCCGGTCATGCCGCGATCCGAGTGCTGCAAAGCGTGACCATCCAGCAGCAGCCCTCGGAGTGTCCGGACATGCCAAGTTGAGTACGTGGTTTAGCTCGCGTACGCCTGCATTGAAGTGATCATGGCCTGGTCGTCGAAGGTCATGGTGTCGATGACCTCTCTGGTGGGGCCGTCGGCTGGTGTGGCGCGGAAGTGGAACGCGGCGTGGTGGTCGGCGATCGCCACCATAACGAGTTCCATTGTCCGTTGCTCGGTGAGCACGCCGGCAAAGTGCTGCTCGATGGCCGCTCGGCCGGTGACTGGGGGTCCGCCAGCGGGGTCATGCAGGCGGGCATCCGGTGTGTAGAGATCTGCCAGCGCGGTAGCGTCGGCGGCGCCGACGGCGGCGAGGTGAGCCTCGATGGTGGCCCTGATCTGCTCCGTGCTGGCCACGATCAACCGTCGCTTTCCGCCGAAGGACCCGCAGCCGAGGCAGGTCGCGCTTGCCTGTCGAGGACGACGCAGAGGACCCCGGTGTAGCCGGTCGTCGGATCTCCTCGCAGGTCCAGGATCATCTGCTCACCGCCGTCGGCGAAGATGCTGTCGGTGGCGTTGATGGTGTCGCGCTGCGGCCGGCCCTGATAGGGCGGGCGACTGAAAGCCTCGTCGGTGACCGTGTCGGGAAAGTAGAGCTGCGTGGTCACCGAGCGGTCGCCGAGGTGCGCGATGAGGTGGATGTGCACGGTGCGGCTGGCGTACCAGCCCGGGTAGATCGTGTTGAACGCGCACATCCCGCGCTCGTCGGTGCGCTGGCTGCCCCGCAGGTACGTCTCACCGGCGGCGATCACATCGTGCGGCACCGACTCCGAGGTGACCACCTGTCCCGGCCTCGCTTCAAATGGCTGGAAGCCGGAGTATCGGCCTACGTGGTCGGCCTGCCAGACCTCGACGAGGACGTCCGCGAGGGGGGTGGTGGCGTCCGCCGCCAGTAGGCGTAGTCCGAGGCGCAGTGGGAGACCATCGCGGTCCTCGGTGATCTCCCGACGCTCGGGATGCACAGCTCGGTGGTATGGGCCTCGCGTCTGCTCGACAAACAACCGGCAGGTGACTCCGGTCGAGGCCAGTAGTTCGACGAGGTCCTCCTCCACCGTGCCAGTATGGTCCGCCGTTCGTTGCGGCGCCCGCGGTTCGCCGCCCGCCACCCGCGTAACCGATGCTTCTACCCAGGGGAGCGGTGATGGCAGACGAGACACCTGACTACTTCGAGCCCGAGGACGGGGCGGCTGCTCACGCACCTGCTGATCGTCCGGGACATCGATCGGCCCCGCGCGTTCTATCGGCGGCTGATCGTCCCCAGTTGTTTGCGAAGATCAACCGCCGTTGCTGTATCAAGCCACCACCAACATCGACGTCGTCATCCCCGACCCTTGACGCCCACACCAACCGCCTAACTGAACGGCGTTGGTACTAGTACGGCAGCCGCCGTTTGAGATCTTGCTGGTGAACCGGGGTGGACGCGAGATGGCCACCGCGTGATCGTCTGTGCGTTGCGGACACCACATCAGATCGTGCGGTGGCCGCCTGCCACAGGTGTCCACCCACACCTGCGAGTGGCACATCGTCGTCTCCTACACCGACACGGCCGGTTTCCACGAGCAACGCATCCCGAGCACCGGCACGTTCACCACTGAGGCCATCCCGTCGCAGCCGGTCCAGTACTTCGAGCGCCCTCCAGCCTCCGGGTGGGGCTGCCTCGGCGAGGTGAGTCAGCAGGATTGCCCGTCCACCGGATCGATACGGCTACCGAGGCCACCGGTCCACCGACCGGTCCCAGGCTGAGCTGGCGCATGCTCGTCCCGGCCGGAGCCCGCGCCGACGGATCGGCCGACGCGGCCTTGGGGGAACGACCACCGGCGGAACGTCAGCGGGAACGGGGCCTGCGCGTGCGGGTGGGGGAGTAGGGGGAGTCCGGCGCGGTGCCGGAGTCGGCGGAGTCCCCGTCGCCGGACGCTCCGGCCACCCGGGCGTCGGTGTGGCTCAGTTCGGCCAGCGTCGTGCCCCTGAGCTGGTAGACGGCGGTACGCCGGATGCTCAGCTCCGCCATCGAGCTGTCTGCGGGCCGGGTCAGGTAGACAACCGTCGCCCTGCCGCCGCGTACGCTGACGCTCTCCACCGGCGTACGGTCGCCGAGGTCGACCTGGGCCTGGTAGTCCGGCTCACCCTTGACGTTGCGCCAGGCGGCGAGGGTGAAGAAGCGGCCTGTGCCGCCGCCGTCGAGCATGACCACGCCGATCGCGTCGCCCGCACCGTCGCCGTCGAGGTCGCCGACGGCGCACGGCCGCTGCAACTCCACGGTCGTGCCGTTCCGGTCAGACCAGCGGCCGGCGGAGAGGCGGATCGGGGCGGCGTACCCGCGGTAACGGACCCTGCTGCTGCCGATCCGGGTGTTGCGCAGTCCGGGGCAGGTGAGCTGGTCGCCGGTGCGGCGGGGGGTCGGGGTGGCCCGGGCGGTCGCGGGTGCGGCGTCGACGTCGTCCCGCTTCGCGGCGGTGCCGGCGGGCCGGTCGGCGGACCGGTTCCGCTTCTTCCGGTTGCCCGTGGAGCAGGCGGTGGTGACCGCCAGCAGGCAGGCCATGGAGAGCGCCACCACAGGGACGAGCTTGCGACGCATTCGCGCGCTTCCTTTCCGTCGATGTGCCCGCACTGTAGCGGGGGCGCGCCAGCGCACACGACGGACGGCCAGCGGTCAGGGGTTCGAGTTTCCTCGAGCGCACGAGAAACGAGAGCCTGACCCGCGCGGCCCACCCCAGGCCAGGCTCGACCGCTACACGCCGGTTCGTCGACATAGGCGGAGAAGACCTCCGGCACGGTGTCGACCAGTCCGGGCCACAGCTCGTCATCGTTGCCTGCCGAGCTCATCGGCGACTCGTGATCGAAGCCACGGATGAACGCACCGGCCGGCGAGAACATGATCGACCACACGTCGCCGGACCCAGTTCGCATCGACGCCATCTGCTCATCCGGTGCCCAGCGCGAATCAAACGAGTAGTACCGCGACTCCCACTCCGGACTCATGATCGCGTCCAGCATCGCCAACGCGCGACACCGCTCGCGAAGCACCTGGATGTCCGGCAAGGCACGGACTACGTCATGAACGATCACCGGCACATCTAACCTCGACGCACCTCCCGCTCCGCCCGCACCCCAGCGGTCACCACGAAGCGTCATCTCACCCCGCTCGGCGGCCGAGCTGCTGCTGGTCGTGCCCGCTCTGATGCTGCTGGGCGTGGTCAGCGCGTGGACCCTGGTCACCCCGTAGCTGGCCACTGAGCCCTGCTGCTGGATCTTCGGCGCGTGCTACCGGCTGTCGGACGCGCGGGATGTTGTCAGCACCGTGTGATATTCATTCGTGCCGTACAGTAGCGAGCTGATCACGGAGGCGTCATGCCGCTCGTCAGTCGTCACAAGCGAGGCGGGAAGCCGGTACGCGGCTACTACCGCCTGAACTCGATCTGGAACTTCTGGTTCGGTTTGATCCTGATGCTGTTCTTCTTCGCCTACGTCAGCAAGCACCAGTAGCTCGGGAGGCCGTCGACGCATCCCTCGGCTGGTCCTAGCAGGGCGAACATGAGTGTCGCGATCGGCTGCGCCCTGCCAGACCTACCTCAGGCATTAATGGTCGATTCATCCATGACGACTGTTCTTGATGTGAGCGCCGTCAGGCCGCCGGATCTGGCACCAGCGGGTAGCCGACGCGAGCCGCCGGATCGCACAACCCTCGGCGGGCACCCACGCGCTCAGACGGCTCGCGTACGCCTTCGACGGCTTCTACGCCGCCCGGGTGGTGGCCGTCCTACTCGATGCCGAAGCGACGCCAAAGTACGACGTGTTCGCCCTCGCCGAGCGGTGGTATACCCAAGCCATCGATGTGCGTCCACGGAGGGCCGTGCCCTGTGGCCTGCTCCAGTGCGACGGCGACGGCGGGGTCGAGAGGGCTCGTCATGAAGCTTGCCCCTTCCACGGATGACTTGATCTTGATTTCGACGCGGTGTGGGCAAGGCCACCTGTGGGGGTGTGGTTTCCGATCCGCGGTTCCAGTGGGTGAGTCCGAGCAGGTTCTTGGCTATGATTCGGACGTTTTCGCCCACGTGTGGGGAGGCCACCATCTGGTCGACCAGGGGCGGCCTCTTGGAGGACTGGGTGCCCAGCCGCACCGGAGAGCTGCTGCACGACCAGGCCGATGGGCTTCACGTGGTAGCCGAAGCCTCGGGGCCGTACGAGCGGTGGTTCCGTTCCGACACGACGACAGTCCGCTTGTTCCGTCGGTGGAGCAGCGACCATTCCCGTGCGAACGACGTCATGATCTGGACACGAGACGGCAGGAGCTGAGGGTTCAGCATGCTCGACTTCGCCGATTCAGGTTCTGTCGCCGATCTTGTGATGTGGACGGTCGCGGCCGTTCGACGCGCCACCCCTTGATCGTGCTCGGCGTGTTCTTTGTGGAGCAGATGCTGCCTCATCTGCCCGCACTGCTGATCGACCGTGTTGAGCAGTGCCAGCACGCCGTCGTGCTGTGCCGCCGGCTCCGGTCAGCGACGGCGCGATGCGGTAGCTGCCGGCAGCCGTCGAGTCGGGTTCATGGCCGTTATCTGCGGCGACTACGCGACATGACGGTTGGTGGGTAGCTGTACTGCTCCAGGTCCGGGTGCGGCGGTTCCGCCGCCGGTAGCCGTAGTTGCCCAACGGGTACCTTTGTCGAGCAGGTCGACGGCTTGACCACTGCTCATGCCCGCCTCACCCAGGGGCTCACCCGGATCGGGCTCGCGTTGGCCCGGGGGGTGCTGGCGCACGGCTGGCTGCCGCTGTCGGGGTGACCGTGGGCTGCGACAGCCTGGTACGGGTTAATGTGCTACTTCGCGCGAGCCGCATAGTCGGCGAGCAGCTCGCCATTACCCCTGCGAGGCGAAGGGCCCACGGGCGGCAGTCCGGAGATCGCTGACCAATTGCCGACATGCTGACATGCCGTCGCTGTGTTCTCAGGTTGTCTCGTTGCCTTCGGTGGTGGTGGAGCGTTCTGGTGTGCGGGTTTGCCGTGTGGCGTGTTCGAGGCGTTCGGTGGCGTCGCGGGAAAGGCCGCGCTCGGTGGCGGTCCAGGAGATCCAGGCGTCGGCGACGTCGGGGAGGATCTGGCCGATGTCTGGGTTGTGGATCTGGTCGGTGGTGAGGGTTGGTAGGCCGAGGACGGCGGTGGTCCGGCGTGGGCCGAGGTGGAGGGGGTGACTGGCGGTCTGGTCGATGATCTGTGCGAGGAGCAGGTCAAGGGCCTGCCTCGTCGTGTCGGTCTCGGGGAGTGTGGATGCGGCAGCGGAGGCGAGGAAGGACCGCTTGAGGAGGGCGAGTTCGACGCTGTCGGGGAGGGGGTCTGGTGGGGCGGCGGCGTCGCTGAGCACCCGGGCGCGTGCCAGGGTCAGCGCACGCATCTTTCGGTACGCCGCAGGCCTTGGTGTGGGCTTGTACCGCTGGTCTTCGAACAGTTCGTCGGAGGTGGCGGCGGCGTCTTCGATCAGCCGCCGGGCGTACGCGGGGTCGAGCGGCTCGTGGACGAGACCCTCCGGGTCTTCCTCGGCGCGGCGCAGGACGTCCAGCAGGGGGCCGACCTGTGTGCTGAGGGTGAGTTCCCTGAACAGGCCGCTGCCGAGGGCGCGGTCGATCATGGTCAGGATGGCGTGTTCGTGTGTGCCGTCGTAGGAGAACGCGCAGAGCACGATGGCGGTCTCGTCGAACTGGTCGTGCGCCCACCAGCAGCCGTCGACCCGTACCCGGCCGATGGTGTTAGCCCAGGGTGGCTCGGGCAGCCCGTGTCGTACGAGTTGGTCGGCGTTCGACCGGGCGAGGTCGCGTTGGGTGTCGACCGTGCTCATCGCCTGGTAGGCGCGTAACGCCGCGACGGCGGTCGGTGTGCGCCGTCGGCCCAGTTCGTGGATGACGCGGGCGTCGGCCTGCACCGCGTCGGGCAGGGGTCGCTCGAAGCCTTCCGCGTTCTGGTGGGCGAGCAGTTGGGTCATCCCCTGCTCCACCGACCACGGGGAGGACTCCGCCATGATGGAGAAGTTCCACTCCACGAAGTCGGCGTCCGCCGAGGCGCGACTGGCGCTGTGCTGACTGTCGCCCATCTCCTGATTCTCGCAGCCGATCCGCCGGTGGGTGGTTGGTCCAACGGCGTGTTCGTCGGCGATGTCGAACACCCGCCGGTGCGGGAGTTCAATTCGTGGGTCGGCAGCGTCGCGGTCCACGCGGCAGCCGTCCCGTCGCGTCGCGGAACTCAAGCTCCTGGTGATCCACCCCCAAGCCTCAGGACGCGCTGGTCGGGGTGAAGCACGGGGTGATGCGGGGGTGCCTGGCGAGCCAGGCTTTGACGTTCGGGTGGTTGTGGGTGGCGTGGTTGTCGTAGACGACGTGCAGGTTGACCCGGGGGTGGGCCTTGGCGGCCTGCTTGAGGAAGGTCAGGAACTCGTTGTTGCGGCGCCGCCAGTCACCGCGAGCGGTATGCGGCAGAAGGGCGCATTTGACCATGTGCTCGGATCGCCGGATGCGGGCACCGTAAGAATCGACGTGCTTCCCCGCGCTGGTACCGGGCCTGCTCTGCCACTCCGAGAGCCCATAAAGTCACGTGATGAACATGGAGCAGGTTCGGCAGGCATATGCGTCCGTCGCAGAGCTCTACATCGAGCTGTTCGGTACAAGCCAGCAGGTACACGCCGACGACCTCGCCTTCATCGGGCGACATCTGGCGGACCGACCTGGCCCGGTGCTCGATCTGGGCTGCGGGCCCGGCCATATCACCGGTTACCTTCGCTCGCTCGGCGTCGACGCAACGGGAATCGACATGGTCCCCGAGTTCATCGCCCATGCGCAGGCGGCCCACCCGGGCGGTAGCTACCAACTCGGATCGATGGAGCATCTCGCCGTTGCCAACCACTCCATCGCCGGCATCCTGGCCTGGGGCTCGTTGATCCATCTCTCGCCGCAGAATCTCGACGGCGTGCTCGCTGAGTTCCGGCGAGCAATGGCCCCGGCCGGAATGTTAGTGCTTGGTCTCTTCGTAGGTGACGAGGTCGCCGCCTTCGACCACAAGGTCGTGACCGCCTATCGCTGGCCCGTCGACGAGTTCTCCGAGCGACTGACGCGAGCCGGCTTCACGGAGGTTGAGCGCCTGCAGCGACCCAGCGAAGGCACTCATCGGCCGCACGCCGCCATCGCGGCAATCGCAACCGAGGGGTGAGCTCAGCCGGCGAGCCTCCGTGCTGACCTTGCCGTACCGGGCGGTGGACCGGGTGAATGATCCGTTGGACCCGGTGTACGCGCTGTGCCGCTTCGCCGTGGAGAGCGGGACGCCGCAGGTTCACCTGGCCCGACGGTACGAGGTTCGCCGGGCATGGCGACACGAACGCGGTTCACGGGCCCGACGAACCACCGGAACGTCCCCGGCCGTGGCAGGCAGGCTGTTGTGGAAGACAAGGGTGGGCCGGGTCGACGACCCGGGCCCACCCTTGCCCTCTGTCAGTCAGCCCAGGTCAGAGACCGTAGGCGCGGATGATCGTCTGGTCGATGCCGTTGCCCGCGGTGTCGCTGGCCTTGATCCGCAGGGAGACTGCTTCCACGTTCTCCGGCGCCGGGTGCCGCAGCTTGGCCAGGTGCTTGCCGTTGCCGAGTTGGACGAGGTCGACCGCCTGCCAGGTGGCGCCGTCGTCGAAGGACGCCCAGCCCTGCACAGTCTTGATCTTCGGGCCGTCGACGCCGGGCTGGTGCCCGACCGTGAGGGTGAAGTTGTGCTGCCGTTTGGCCGTCCGGTTCCGACGGTCGAGATCCACGTGGTGGTCGGCCTGGAGCAGGGGGAGTAGCTGCCGGCCCGAGGCGGGAGTCGCCGAGCGGAACGTCCACGTGGTGTTGATGTTGGTGGAGTACTGCCACCACGCGGCGGAGCGTTGCTGCTCCAGGGTCAGCCGGTAGGTGGCCGACCCCGGCGCGGCCGGGAAGGTGCCCGCCGGGTAGCTGCTGCTCTCGGCCACCAGCTCGTCGCCCCGGTAGAGCTTGGTGCTGACGGTGTCACCCGCCCACGCCGACGCGTAGTGCTGGGCCGAATCGACGTACGGGAAGACCCGGATGTTGAACGTGTCGCCCTCCCGGTAGGCGGGCGTACCGAAGTTCTCCCACCCGGTCAGCCCGGCCGGGAAGCCCGGCCGGAGTACCTGCCCGAACCAGGTCTGGCTGGACCGGCTGCCCGGCCGGTACGAGGTCGGGATGCTGGTGAACTCCCCGTCGAACGGGGAGCTGGCCCAGGCCTGGTGCTGCCACCGGATGTCCGGGTCGGCACTGACCCACTCGGTCCGCTTCAGCGGGCGCGGCAGCGCACGGATGAAGCCCATCAGGAAGTTGTTGTACGGGCGCAGCGCGTGCTGGAGGTCGGCGCCGAGAACGGGGTCACCGTTGGCCCGGTACTCCGCGTCGATCCGTGCCGTGTTCCGCTCGTTGATGACGTAGGTCTGGTTGCTCGCGATCCGCTGCTTGTTCGGCAGCATCAGGTCGTAGACGTAGTCGCTGAGCGCGGTGCCGGAGTACTCGATGGTCACCGGGCCGGCGGCGAGCCGCTCGACCAGATCGAGACCAGGCTCCTCGTCGAGGGTGAACGCCGGGATCGCCACCTGCCCCGGCTCGCCGGCCGAGGCGTAGAGCAGCCCCGGCACGTTGTTGAACACGATCACCGCCGCCGCCCCGGCATTCGCCGCGTTGCGGACCTTGTCGACGAAGCTGATGCCGTTGCCCCGTTGGACGAGGGCGAGCTTGCCGCGCACGTCGAGCCCGGTGTACTCATCCGGTGACCCGAAACCGGCGTGGACCACCGGCACCCGGTGTCTGCCGTCCACCCGTGGCGAGGCGATCATGAACAGCGGGTCGAGCGGGATCCGTTCCGGTGCGACGACGCTCATCGTGATCGGTGGGGCGATCAGGCTCCACTTGCTGGCGAACTCGAACATGCCCTCGGTCACCGCCTCGGTCGGCGCGGCGTACGCCTCGCCGAAGGGCTCCGACAGGAGGAACGAGCTGTCGAAGTAGACCTCGCCGATCTGGCGGTAGTAGCTCAACCGGAGCCCGTTGGCCGAGGTCGGCTTCGGGGTCTTGACGGTTATCTCCTTCGCCTTTCGGGCGTCGAGGGTGACCGTGGTGTCCCCGGTGACCTCCAGTTGCGGATCGCCGACCACTGACAGACCGAGGGAGACGCGGTTGGGGGCGTCCATCGTGAAGATGTAGCCCATCAGGCTGTAGGTGCCGACCGGCACCCGGAACGTCGGGACGGTGCCACCCTGGTAGTACTTGGTCTCGAATCCCCTGGTCGGGCTCCACAACTCGACCTGGCTGATGCCGTCGGCCTGCCGGCCGTCGTGCGCGATCGCCGGAGCGGTGATCGTGTACAGCTCCTCTTCGAGGTACGCGCCGACCGAGGTGCGTACCACCGTGTCACCGGCGGCGGCGACCAGGTGGCCGCCGTAGAGGTCGACCGTGCCCCGGGCCGGAGCCACGGTGACGTCGACCGACGCCGTGCCACCGGCCGGCACCGTCACGGTCGGCTGGCTGACGGTGAACAGGCCGTCCGGAGCCGGCGTACCCTTCTTGCCCTGGACCGACAGGGACAGCGTGAAGGTCAGCTCGGTCGCGCCGTCGTTGTGGTAGGTCACCGTTCTGGTCACCGGCTGGTGGTCGCTGTGCGGGTAGGTGAAGTACCCGAGGTTCAGGGTTCCCGGGCTGGCGTACACCGGCTGCCGGTGGGCGCGGGCGAGGTCGACCCGGCCGCTGCCCTGCCGGTGGACGGTGTCGTCCTGGGCCTTGGCCGTCGAGATCAGCAGGTCCTTGAGCTGCCGGTTGGTGTAGTCCGGATGCTGCTGGGCCAGGATCGCCGCCGCGCCCGCGACGTGCGGGCTTGCCATCGACGTGCCGTTGGCCTGGGTGTGCTGGTCGTCGATCACGGTGCCCATGGCGGTGCCGCTGGCCCGCGCCGCGACGATGCCCACCCCGGGGGCGGTGACGTCCGGCTTGATGCCGTAGTCACCCAGCCGTGGCCCACGGCTGGAGAACGAGGCCAGGCCGTCCTCCTTGTTCACCGCACCCACGGTCAGCGCCTCGTCGGCCCAGCCCGGGCTGCCGATCGTCGACTCACCCGGGCCGATGTTGCCGGCCGCGATCACGAACAGCGCTCCGGTGGACCGGCTGATTGCGTCGACCGCCTGCGTCAGCGGGTCGTTGCCGTCGCTGGGCGCGTTGGTGCCCAGGCTCATGTTCAGCACCTTGGCGCCCTGGGCGGCGGCCCACTCCATGCCCTCGATGATTCCGGAGTCGAAGCCGTTGCCGGCGGTGTCGAGCACCTTGGCGCTGATCAGCTTGGCCCCCGGCGCCACGCCCTTGCGCGTACCGCCCGAGGCGGCTCCGGTGCCGGCCACCGTCGACGCCACGTGCGTACCGTGGCCGTGGTGGTCGACCGTGTCGCTGTCGGCGGAGAAGTTCTGCGCGGCCACCACCTTGCCGGCCAGGTCCGGGTGGGTGGTGTCGATGCCGGTGTCCAGCACGGCGACCGTGACACCGGTGCCGTCATGGCCACCGGCCCAGGCCTCCGGCGCCCCGATCTGCGGGACGCTTTCGGCGAGGCTGACCTTCGCCTGGCCGTCCAGCCAGATCCGTTCGATTGCGCCGGTCGCGGCGTTGGCCGGGGCCCGGGAGGCGGCGCCGGCCCCGTCCTCGGCCGGCCCGGTGGGGGTGCCGGTCAGCGCGGTCCACAGGGATTTCGCCTCCGCCTTCTTCCCCTGCACCGCGGTCGCGTTGACGCTCTCCAGGGTGAAGGTGCGGGTGGTGCCGGGCAGGTCCGCCGTGCGTGCCCTCGCCGACAGGCTCGGTGCGTACTGCACGATCAGTGGCGTGGAGGCGTGCCGTGAGTCGTCGTAGCCGTACTCGACCAGCTGCGTGATGTCGAAGAGCCGCTCGTCGAGCGTGCCGTCGGCGAGCAGCGGTATCGCGTCGCTGGGGATCACGTACGCGTGACCGTCGATCTGCCTGGTCTGGTACGAGATCTGCTGCCGGTCGGTCGGTGGCCGTACCGAGGCCAGCTGCCGGCCGTCGGCGGTCTTCTCCAGCAGCACCACGTCGCCGGTCAGCAGCGTGACGGTGTGCCGGGTGACCACGGTCTCCGACCGTGGCGACGCGGTGGGTGTCTCGGGCAGGGGCGCGGCGGTGACAGGGGTGGTGGGGCTAACCAGGGCGACGGCGATGACGCCGCCGATGGCTGCCGCGCCGGTCCGGGCCTTGCCGGACCACTGTCGTCTCATCGGTTTTCCTCCAGATGATCGCCCGGAAGCCGGACGGGAACGGAACTCGGGACGGGAACGGGGAGTGGGCAGCACCGGTTTCGACGAGCACGGAGCCGGGTAGGGGCGGGTGGTATCGGGCCGACGGTCACGGGGCCCGGATAGGTGCGGGTGGCACCGGCTCGGGCGGTCACGGGGTCCGGGTAGGACGTTGAGCTGGCCGTATAGAGATCATGGCAAGTGGCTGTCGTCGATCGGAAGCCGCAGTGACCTTCCTAAACACGTCAGCGACGTAAACCGGAAGCCGATCCATGGCAAGATCAAAGTGTGCTGCAGGTACTCGGCCTGACCTCCGCCGAACAGGAGATCTACGAACACTTGGTGCGCGGGTCGGCGATGACGTCAGCGGAGATCGATGACAGCCTCGGTCGCGGGTCCGACCGGGGTGGCCGTCTGGACTCCGCCCGGGCGCTGGTCCGGCTGCACGAACTCGGCCTGGTCTCCCGGCTGCCCGGAGAGCCCGTACGCTGGTCGGCCCGGCCGCCGGGGGCCGCACTGGAGGCGCTGATCGGCGCGCACGTCCGGGCGCTGGCCGACGCCTCCCGGCACGTCGCCGACCTGGACAGCCGGTTCAACCAGGTCACCCACCAGGAGGCGGACGAGCTGGTCGAGGTAGTCCACGGCCGGGACGCGATCGTGCGTCGGGGCGCGGAGGCCCAGCGCAGCGCGCGTAAGCAGATCCGGGCCTGCGACGGGCCGCCGTACCCGGCGGCCAATCCGGCGGCATTAGACGACGTGGAGGTCGACCAGCTGCGCCAGGGCATCCGGTACCGGATCCTGTACGACCGGCGCAGCCTGGAGGTGCCCGGCCGGCTAGCCGACCTGGAAGCCGGCATCGCCGCCGGTGAGGAGGCCCGGCTCACCGACATCCCGGTGAAGATGACACTGATCGACGACACACTGGCGGTCCTGCCGCTGCACCAGCCGGCCGATGTGGAGTCCCGGCTGATCGTCCACGATCCGGTGCTGGTGTCGGCGCTCTCCGCGTTGTTCGAGGTCTACTGGGAGCGGGCCCTGCCGTTGCGCTCGGGACCGGGCCAGCCGTATCCGTCCGCCACAGGTCCGTCCGCCGCCGAGGCGCGGTTGCTCCCGCTCCTCGTGGCAGGGCTGACCGATCAGGAGATCGCCGGCCAGCTCGACATCAGCGACCGGACGATCCGTAACCGGATGCACGCGTTGCTGGACCGGCTGGACGCCGCCACCCGGTTCCAGGCCGGCTTCCAGGCGGTCGTCCGGGGTTGGCTGGCCACCGATGACCTGCCGGCCCCGGACACCGGGCAGCGGTCCGGTGCGGCCCCGGGCCCGGCCCGGTCCGGTGTGGCCGCGGATCCGGTCGGCCCTGGCGAGGCTGTGGCTCCGGCCAGGGGAGGTGGTGGCACCGATGTCGCGAGATGACACCGACCCGATGGCGGTGCTCGGATTGGCTCCGGCCGAGCAGGCCGTCTACGAGTTCCTGGTCGACCGGCCCAGCGCCACGCCGGAGGAACTGGCCGGGGTGCGGCGGGGCGCCGAGCGGATCGACTACGTGCTCGCGGCGCTGGAACGCCGGGGCCTGGTCAGCGTGGTACCTGACGGGCCGCTCCGGTACGCCGCCGTCGCGCCCTCGGTGGCGTTCCAGAGCCTGCTGCTCGACCAGGAGGGCCAGCTCAACGCCGCCCGCCGGCACCTGTCCGTGCTCGACGCGGCCTATCAGGACCGGCCGCGGGAACGCGGTGCGGCCGTGGTCGAGCTGGTCACCGGCGAGGCGGCGGTGCGTTCGCGGTTGGCGCAGATCCACCGGGTGGCCCGCCGCGAGGTGTGCCGGCTGGACAAGCCGCCGTACCCGGACGGGGAGGACGCCGCCACCGGTGCCGCTGACCTGCTGCGCCGTGGCCTGACCTGCCGGACGATCTACGACCGGTCGTCCCTGGACCATCCGGGCTCGCTGACCGTGATGGAGGACCTGATCCGGGCCGGGCAGCAGACACGGGTCCTCACCCAGGTGCCGGTGCGCCTCTCCCTGGTGGACGACCGGCTGGCCGTCGTGCCGGTGCCGGGGCGGCCGGCGGGCCAGGGCGATGCGGTGATCATCGTACGTCCGTCGGCGCTGCTTGACGCGTTGATCAAGCTCTTCGACGGGTTGTGGCAGCGGGCGTTGAAGTTGCCCTCGCCCACCAACCCGCAGCCGCTGGAACACCGGTCCTTCGCCGCCACCGGTCAACAGCGGCTGGTCACGCTCCTGCTCTCCGGACTCACCGACGAGGCCATCGCCCGGCAGTTGGGGCTTAGCCACCGTACGGTGCAGCGGCGCATCGCGGCCCTGATGGCGGATCTCGGCGCGCACACCCGCTTCCAGGCGGGTGCCCAGGCCGCGCTACGCGGATTCCGCGGTACGCGCTGACCCCGGTGCCGCCGCCCGCCTAGCCGTTCGAGGTAACCAACATGGGCGCCGAGTATGGCGTCGACTTTCCGCTCCAGGCTACGAGGGGAAGGGCAGCCACCGTCTTATCGGAGTTTTGGCCGTGGCGTTCGTGCGCGCACCTCGGCCCTGATCCGCGTCAACCCGGTCCAGAATCTCGACGGGCATCGATAATTTCTCTAGCATGGCTATTCCGCGACGAAAGCTGTGACCCCACGGCCATCAGGAGACTGTCATGTTCAGGCGTACCCTCGCGACGCTCGCTGCGGCCCTTCTCGGCCTGTCTGCTCTGACGGCTCCCGCCGAGGCGGCCCCGGCAGCGGAGCCTGTCGCCCTCGCTGTCGGGTCCACACTGTCCGAACCTACCGGTTGCACCACCTCGATCGAATGGGTCGTCGAGGGAAACAGCTACTACCAGGGCCGCGGCAAGGTGACCTGCTCGACCGGGCGCTACAAGGTGAAGATCCAGTGCCGCAACGCTCAGACTGGCGTGGGCTACGTGGTTTACGGCACCGAGGTCGTCAACGCCCCGAGCACCGCCACCACCACGTGCTACAGCGGGAACGTCGCGGAGAAGGTGTACGCCGTGCAGGATCCGCCGGGCACCGGTGTCACCGGCTGCGCACCATGGATGGAGTGGGTCCACGAGGGCAGTAGCCACTACTACGGTCGGGGCAGGGTCCAGTGTGACACCGGTAGCTACCGGGTGAAGATCCAGTGCCGCAACGCTCAGACTGGCGTGGGCTACGTGGTCTACGGCACCGAGGTCGTCAACGCCCCGAGCACCGCCACCACCACGTGCTACAGCGGGAACGTCGCGGAGCAGGTGTACGCCGTGCAGGATCCGCCGGGCACCGGTGTCACCGGCTGCGCTTCATGGATGGAGTGGGTCCACGAGGGCATCAAGCACTACTACGGTCGGGGCAGCGTCCAGTGTGACACCGGTAGCTACCGGGTGCAGATCCAGTGCCGCAACCTCCAGACCGGCGTAACTTACGTCGTCTACGGTGCCTACCCGGTTTCCGCCCCGAACATCGCCACCACCACCTGCTACAGCGGGAACGTCGCCGAGGTCGTGGTGGCCGCGCCTTAAGCACCCGGTGCCGGTAAGGATGTCCGAGAAGCGCTGGCAGGATCTCCGGGTACGAGCTGACGACCCAGTTACGCCCGCACGCAGACCGAGTCCTCGCCGAGATCGATCGGCGGTGTCAGCGTTGAGCGGTCGCGCACCACGAGACGGTTAACGTGATCTTTAACCTGTGCGTCGTAGCCTTGCGGCCCTGCCCGGTGGCGAATACCCGCGCCCTGGCGGACAGCTTCGGTGGCACGTCGACGATCTGCTCGCCGTCGGCCAGTAGCCGGTTGGCGATGTGCCGGCCGATGCCCTGGCAGCCCTCGATCGCCCAGACCCGGTTCGGCCACTGTCTGGCGTACTTCCTCATCGCCGTGTAGCCCTCGCGGTCGGTGTCGAACCGGCCGCCGGCGACGGTCTCGTGATCAAAGCGTTCACCCAGGCGTTGATGTGCGCCGAAGCGGACGCGATGTGCGGTGCCGGCTACGGGCAGCGCAGCGAGGATCGGGTGAATTGCGGACGGCCGGTACCGGATCGAGTGGGTTGCCCAGTGGTGGCGACTATGGTCAACTCGCCGACCTCGTAGTACAGCTCGCTGAAGGTGCGAGCCTGGTCTCGCATGCGTTCGTCGCGCTCGACCACGACGAGTACGGCGCGGAGCGCATCGGTTTCGACGTGCACGACAGCACCCAACGGCGGGCCTACCACTACCTCGCCTATCCCCGCGACGAGGACACCGACGAGTACTACACCGAGGGCGAGCCGTCCTCGGTGATCCGGGTGCCGTTGGTCAGCGACGATCCCGGTGTGCCGGAGACTGGCGGCCCATCGCCTGGCAGTTGCCGCACTTTGCGGAGCACGTAGTGCGGTGCTCCACATCGGTGTCGATGGGGTTTCTTGTGGCCGGCTTGCTTCAGCGGTGATCGCAGTTGGACTCGGGTAGGTTTCGCGGCCTGTTCGGGTATGGGTGCCACAGCGAGCAGGACCCGGGCGATGGGGTGGAAGACGCCTCCGCGGTATCGAGCGATGGCCATGGGGTTGACCGCGGAGACCCGCCGCCCGGTGGCGCAGGCACGTGACGAGCAGTGTCTGGGATGTCTCGATCGCTGCTGGTATGCGTTGCTCGGCGCAATTGCCCTACCCAGCCAGTATCTGCAGCAGCTCCGCAAGGCCGGGTGGCGGTGTCGTCGTAACGGGAGCGGACCAGCAGAGATGGGGTGAGACACCCGGCAGGTTGCCCGGTGTGGCGGCTGTGCCGGATCGCCCAGGTCGGCGCGGTGGGAAACGTTTTCGTAACGAGCTCTTGACCTGACCGTCAACTCGGGCGGAGACTCCCGGAAACGTTTACAGCAGACAGGTGGGGGTGCGGGGCGTGGGTCGTAAACGTTTACCGGAGTCGGTCGACGGCCGGCCTACTGTTCACACCGTCGCCGCCCGCGCCGGTGTTTCCATCGCATCCGCCTCTCGCGTGCTCAACGGTGTCGGCGGCAGCCCGGAGACCATCCGCAAGGTCCGCGCGGCGGCGGCCGAGGTCGGGTACGTGCCCAACGCCATCGCCCGCTCGCTCCAGTCGCAGCGCACCGGCCTGGTCGCGCTCGCCGTCGAGGACATCGGAAACCCGGTCTACGTCGAGATGATGCGGGCCATCGAGTCGGTGGTCGCCGCCTCCGGGCGGCAACTGCTGGTGCACGCCACCGGCGGGCAGATCGCCAACGAGACCGCGCTGCTGCGCCGGCTCGCGCATCGCTACGTCGACGGGATGATCATCTCCCCGATCCGGGTCACCGACAACCACCTCGCCGCGCTGGTCGACAGCCCGGTGCCGGTGGTCGTGATCGGCCAGCTCGCCGCCGACGCGCCGGTGGACAACGTCCGCACCGACTCGCGTACCGGCGTGGGGCTGGCCGTCGACCACCTGGTCGCGGCCGGGCGGCGGCGGATCGGCTTCGTCAACGGCCCGCTGGACACGGTGCCCGGCGCGGCCCGTGACGCCGGCTTCCGGGCCGCCCTCGCCGGGCACGGCATCGCGCTCGACGAGCGCCTCGTCGAGGTCGGCGACTTCCGGTACGCGGCTGGCCGGGCCGCCACCGAGCGCCTGCTGGCCCGCGCCGAGCCCGACGCGCTGGTCTGCGCCAACGACCTGATCGCCGTCGGCGCGCTGCACGCCCTGCTGGCCGCCGGCCGGCGCGTCCCCGAGGACGTGGCGGTCGTCGGCATGGACGACACCGAGCTGGCCCGGATGATGTTCCCCCAGCTCTCCAGCGTCTCCCTCGGCTCGGCCGAGCGCGGTCGCCGCGCCGCCGAACTGCTGCTCCAGCGCATCGCCGACCCGACCCTGCCGCCGCGCCGCGAGCAGGTCGCCCCCAGCCTCGCCGTGCGCGCCTCCAGCGCCGCGACGCCGTTCGTCCCCGCGCCGGCCGAGCCGGCGCCCGCGCCGCGTATTCCGGAGGTGACGGCATGACCACCGTGGCCGAACGGCCCGACGTCGCCCGCGCCGACGGGCCCCGCAGAGCCCGGTCCCGCTCCGACCGGCTCGGCATCTACCTGCTGCTGCTCCCGTCGCTGCTGCCCATCGTGGTGCTGTCGGTCTTCCCGCTGGTGCGCGGCATCTACCTCGGCTTCACCGACGCCCGGGCCGGGCGCAACGTCGAGATCAGCTTCACCGGGCTGGCCAACTACCGGGAACTGCTCGGCGACGAGCTGTTCTGGAACTCGTTCAAGATCGGCCTGCTCTGGGCGGTCGGGGTGACCGTGCTCCAGTTCGTGCTCGCCCTCGGCCTGGCCCTGCTGCTCAACCAGCAGCTGCGCTTCCGCGGTGTGGCCCGGGTGCTGGCCGTGGTGCCCTGGGCGATGCCGCCCGTGGTCGTCGGCATCCTCTGGAAGCTGGTCTACCACCCGGACGCCGGCCTGCTGAACGAGTTCTTCCACCGGGTCGGCGCCGACGGGCTGCGCACCAACTGGCTCGGCGACTTCAGCACCGCCCTGCCCGCGGTCATCCTCGTCGGCGTCTGGGCCGGCATGCCGCAGACCACCGTCGTCCTCCTGGCCGGCCTGCAGGGCGTGCCGCGGGAGCTGCACGAGGCGGCCGCGGTGGACGGGGCCTCCACCTGGCACCGGTTCCGCAACGTCACGCTGCCCGCCATCGCGCCGGTCGTCGTGGCGATCACCTCGCTGGACTTCATCTGGAACTTCAACTCGTTCGGCCTGGTCTACGTGCTCACCGCGGGCGGGCCGGGCGGCAAGACCATGCTGCCGATGCTCTTCGCCTACGAGGAGGCGTTCCGCTACGGCAACTACGGCTACGCCGCCGCCCTCGGCAACGTCATGGTCGTGATCATCGTCGCGCTGCTCGCGGTCTACCTGCGTCGCCGGTTGAGGGAGGCGAACTGACATGTTCGGAAAGCCGAGCCGCACCGGGCGGACGCTCCAGTACGTCGCGCTGACCGGCTACCTGATCTTCCTCGGGTTCCCGCTGGTCTGGCTGCTCTCCACCGCGTTCAAGCCGCCGCGCGAGCTGGTGCAGCTGCACCCCACGCTCATCCCGAGCAACCCCACCGTGCAGAACTTCGTGCAGGCCTTCACCGAGCAGCAGCTCGGCCGGGCCGCGCTGAACAGCCTCCAGGTGTCGCTCGCCTCGGCGGTGCTCACCGTACTGGTCGCGCTGCCCGCCTCGTACGCCCTCGCGCGGTTCCGGACCAAGCTCGGCACCGTCGCGCTGGGCTGGGTGCTGCTGTCGCAGCTGTTCCCGTTCGTGCTGCTGATCATCCCGATCTTCCTGATCCTGCGGCAGGTCGGGCTGGCCAACACGCACGCCGGGCTGGTGCTGATCTACGTGGTCTGGGCGCTGCCGTTCGCCCTGTGGATGCTCCAGGGCTTCGTCCGCAACATCCCCCGCGAGCTGGAGGAGGCGGCCAGCGTCGACGGCGCCAGCCGGCTCCAGGTGCTGCGCCGGGTGGTCTTCCCGCTGCTCGCCCCGGGCATCGTGGCCACCGCGCTGTTCTCCTTCATCTCCGCCTGGAACGAGTTCTTCTTCGCCCTGGTGCTGGTCAAGACCCCCGAGCTGGCGACCCTGCCGGTCGCCCTGGCCCGGTTCGTCGGCATCGAGGGCACCGCCCGCCTGGGTCCGCTGGCGGCCGGTTCGCTGCTGGCCACCCTGCCCAGCCTGATCTTCTTCGCGGTCATGCAACGCCGCCTCTCGTCCGGGTCGCTCGCCGGCGCGGTCAAGGGCTGACCACATCCCCCAACCACCACCAAGGAGGAATCCCCCCATGCTCCGTAGCAGATTCCGTCGACTCGCCGCGGCCACCGCGGTCGCGGTCGTCGGGCTCGGCGCCCTCACCGCGTGCGGTGACGGCGGCGGCGAGGACGAGAACTCGTCCGGCCCGGCCAAGCTGCGCTTCCTCAGCCTCGCCTGGCAGAAGGAGTCGCTGCAGGCCAACAAGGACCTGGTCGCCAAGTGGAACAGCGAGCACCCGGACATCCAGGTCGAGTACGTCCAGGGTGACTGGAACTCGATCCACGACCAGCTGGTCACCTCGTTCGAGGGCGGCGACGTCGCCGACATCGTGCACTACGAGGCCTCCGCCATCGGCGAGTTCAGCAAGCAGGGCCACCTGACCGACCTCTCCAAGCTGCTCGGCGACGACTTCAAGGGCCAGATCGACCCGGGCGTCTGGGACACCGCCACCTTCGACGGCAAGGTCACCGGCGTGCCGTTCCTGCTGGAGTCGCAGGTCGTCATCGCCAACAAGAAGCTGCTCGACGCCGCCGGCATCGCCGTCCCGCCCGCCGACGGCGGCTGGACCTGGGACGAGTTCCAGGCCAACGCCCAGAAGCTCACCAAGCCGGGCCAGTACGGCGCCGCCTGGGCGCTCAAGTCGCCCACCAACCGGGTGCTGAACCTGGCGCTCAACTACGACGGCAAGTTCTTCTACACCGACGGCGGCAAGACCGAGGTCAAGGTCGGCGACGCCGAGAAGGAGGTGCCGAAGCGGATCCACGACATGCTCTACACCAGCAAGTCCGCCTCCCCGGAGGCGCTGGGCATGAGCGGCGCGGACACCCTGCCCGGCTTCTTCGGCGGCAAGTACGCCATGCTCCCCGGCTCGGTCTCGCTGCGCCAGCAGATGGTCGAGCAGGCCCCCGCCGGCTTCGAGTGGGTGACCCTCCCGCCGATCAAGGGCCTCTCCACCAAGCAGGCCGCCAACCCGCAGACCCTGTCCGTCGCCGAGGACAGCAAGCACAAGAAGCAGGCCGCGCAGTTCCTGGAGTGGTTCCTCAACCCGACCAACATGGCCGCGCTGGCCAAGGGTGACTGGCTGGTGCCCACCGGCAAGCAGGCCAACGAGGAGCTGGTCAAGGCCACCGGCGGCAAGCAGGGTTGGGACGTCGCCGCGGACAGCGCCGCCGACCTGACCGTCGCCCCGTTCCAGAAGGCCTCCGGCTACCCGGAGTGGAAGACCAAGTACGCCACCCCGGCTCTCCAGCAGTACTTCGCCAACAAGATCACCCTGGACCAGCTCGGCACGCAGCTGGTCAACGGTGGCAAGCAGGTTCTGAGGTAACCATGTCACTCTTGCTCGACACGTCGGTCGGCTGCCTGGTCGGCGCCGCGGTGGGCGACGCCCTCGGCGGAGCCACCGAGACGGCCCTTCCGGAGCAGATCCGCGCCCGCTTCGGCGGCTGGGTCGAGGGGATCGTCCCCCCGTACCACGCCGACTGGGCCACCGCGCGGCCACTCGCGCCTTACCACAAGGGCGACGGGCACATCACCGACGACACGTTGATGACCCACGCCCTGGTCCGGGCGTACGCGGCCAAGCGGGACCACCTCGACGCGTACGACGTGGTGGAACTGCTCGTCCCCGACCTGATCGAGCGGGTGGTGTACATCCCGGACCTGGAGCGGGAGGGGGTGACCTTCCACCGCCTGGCCGCGGCCGAGCGGTGGCTGGTCACCCGCCTGCACCACGCCCACGCCGACCCGCGCGAGGCGGGCGTGGGCAACATCGTGAACTGCGGCGCCGCCATGTACATGGCCCCGGTCGGCATCGTCAACGCCGGCGACCCGGCCGGGGCGTACGCCGAGGCCGTGGAGATCGCCGGGGCGCACCAGCACAGCTACGGCCGGGAGGCCGCGGCGGTCTTCGCCGCCGCGGTGGCCGCCGCCGCGGCCCCCGGCGCGAGCGTCGACGACGTCGTCGCGGCCACCCTCGACCTGGCCCGCGACGGCACCCGCGCCGCCGTCGACGCGGTGGTCAAGGAGGCCCGCGGGCACGATGACTGGAAGGCCGCCATCCCGGCGCTGCGCGCCGCGGTGGCCCCCTACGACACGGTGGGGGAGGAGTACCGCAGCCCCGGCCTGGGCGCCCGCCGCCCGAGCCGGCTGCACGCCATCGAGGAACTGCCGGTGGCGCTCGGCATGCTGGTGGTGGCCGGCGGCGACTACCGGGCGGCCGTGCTCGGCTCGGTCAACTACGGCCGGGACGCCGACTCCACCGCCACCATGGCCGGCGCCATCGCCGGTGCGCTCGGCGGCGCGGCGGCGGTGCCGGCCGAGTGGTCGGACGTGGTCGCGGAGGCGTCCCGCACCGACCTGGTCGAGCCCGCCCGGGTCCTCGCCGGGGTGGCCACCGAGGTGTTCGACCGCGACCGGGACCGCTTCGCCCGGCGCGCCGAGCGGTTCGGCGGGCTGGCATGAGCGCTGCCGGGACGCCGACCCGCGGGCTCCGGCTGACCTGGGTGCAGCCGGAGGACCTGCTGCCGCACGAACTGGCCGCCAGCCGCGACGAGGGCCGCGACGTCACCGCCCTCGCCGACCGCTGGGCGGCGGCCGGCGGCGACGTCACCGCCCCGGTCAGCGGGGCCTCGCCGGTGCCGGCCCCGCCGGAACTGCGGGCCCTCGCCGTCGACCTGCTCGACGCCGCCGACGCGCTGCCCGGCCCCGACGGCGCGGACGAGCCCGACGACCTCGACGCGGTCCGCAAGACCTGGCCGGGCGCCTGGGACCTGCCGACCACCGTCGAGCGGGACCGGCTGCACGGCGCCTGGCTCGGCCGGGCGGCCGGCTGCCTGCTCGGCAAGCCGGTGGAGAAGATCCCCCGCCACGGGATCCGGGAGATCCTCTCCGCCACCGGCCGGTGGCCGCTGCGCGACTGGTTCACCGCGCGGGGGCTGCCGGCCGACGTGGCCGCCCGCTGGCCGTGGAACCGGCGCAGCGCACCGACCAGCCTGGCCGAGAACATCGCCGGCATGCCCGAGGACGACGACCTCAACTTCGCCCTGCTGGCGCTGCGCGTCCTGGAGACCCACGGCTCCGGCTTCACCAGCGCCGACGTGGCGCAGGCCTGGCTGGACTGGCTGCCCGCCGGGCGGGTCTTCACGGCCGAGCGGGTCGCCTACCGCAACCTGCTGCTCGGCCTCACCCCACCGGACACCGCCCGCCGACAGAACCCGTTCCGGGAGTGGATCGGCGCGCAGATCCGCGCCGACGTGTACGGCTGGACCAACCCCGGCCGCCCCGACCGGGCCGCCGAGGCCGCCTGGCGCGACGCCGCCGTCAGCCACGTCCGGGCCGGGGCGTACGGGGCGATCTGGGTGGCTGCCCTTGCGGCGGCGGCGCCGGTGGCCGGCGACGTCGACGCGGTGCTGGACGCGGGCGAGTCGGTGCTGCCCCCTGGCAGCCGGTTCACCGCCGCCATCCGGGAGGCGCGCGCCCTCGGGGCCGGCGACGACTGGGAGAGCATCGTGGACACCCTCCACGCGCGGCACGGTCACCTGCACTGGGTGCACGTCCGCAACAACGCAGCCCTGGTCGCGGCGGCCCTGGCGTACGGGCGGGGCGACCTGGAACAGTCCATCTGCGCGGTGGTCGCCGGCGGCTGGGACACCGACTCCAACGGCGCCACCGTCGGCGCGGTCACCGGGGCGCTCGCCGGCGCCGCCCGGCTGCCGGGGCGCTGGGTCGCGCCGCTGCGCAACCGGCTGGCCAGCAGCATCGCCGGCTTCGATGGCATCGGGTTCGACGAGTTGGCCGACCGTACCCTCACCCTGGTCCACGGGAACCTGGCATGAGCGCCCAGGTGGTGGTGGTCGGCAGCGCCAACCTGGACCTGGTGGTCACCACGCCGCACCTGCCCCGCCCCGGCGAGACGGTGCTCGGCGACGACTTCCGGATGGTGCCCGGCGGCAAGGGCGCCAACCAGGCGGTCGCCGCCGCCCGGGCCGGCGCGGACTGCGCCTTCGTCGGCGCGGTCGGCGGCGACGGGTTCGGCGGGCTGCTGCGGGACAACCTGGCCGCCGCCGGTGTCGACCTGCGCGGCCTGCGCACCGTCGACGGGCCCTCCGGGGTCGCGCTGATCGCCGTCGACCACGCGGCCGAGAACTGCATCGTGGTGGCCCCCGGCGCGAACGCCGCGCTGACCCTCGACGACACCGAGCGGGCCGCGGTGGCCGCGGCCGACGTGCTGCTGCTGCAACTGGAGGTGCCGCTGTCGGAGGTCACCCGGGCCGCCGGCTGGGCCCGCGCGGGCGGCGCCGCCGTGGTGCTCAACGCCGCCCCGGCCCGGCCGCTCCCCACCGAACTGCTCGACCTGGTCGACGTGCTGGTGGTCAACGAGCACGAGGCCGCGGTCGTCGCCGGGGTGTTCACCGACGAGCCGGCGGCGCTGCTCGACACCCTGGTCGGCCTGGTGCCCCGGGTGGTGCTCACCCTCGGCGCGCGCGGCGCCGCCTACGCCGACCGGGACGGCGCCCGGATCGAGGTGCCGGCCCCGAAGATCGACGCGGTGGACACCACGGCCGCCGGCGACGCGTTCACCGGCGCGCTCGCGGTCGCCCTGGCCGAGCGTGGCGGGCTGACCGGGGACACCGCCACGGCCGTGCTGCGCTGGGCGTGCGCCGCTGGCGCGGCCTGTGCCGAGCGCCCCGGCGCGTCCACCGCCCTGCCCGAGCGGGCCGCCATCGACGCGCTGTCCGCCGCCACCTATGGAGGGGTCGAGTGAGCTTCAACCCGTACGTGCCCCGGCCGATCGACCGGCCCACCGAGGTGCCGCTCGGCGCGCACGCCGACCTGACCACCCTGGACGAGGCGAAGGTCTTCGCCGCCCCCGCCGCCCCCGCCGACTGGCCCGCCTGGCGGGAGCAGCTCACCCGGTGGCGGGCCGACGCCCGCGCCCGGCTCGGCTACACCGGCGCGCACTACGACGAGATCGCCGGCGACTGCTTCACCGTCTGCCTGGCCTGGCTCTGGGACGAGACGCTGTACGACCACGACCGCGGCGAGTTCACCGTGGAGGCGTTCCTCGACGCGGCGCGGCGCGACTTCGGCGGCTTCGACGGGGTGGTGCTCTGGCACGCGTACCCGGTGATCGGGCTGGACGAGCGCAATCAGTTCGACTGGTACCGCGACGTGCCCGAACTGCCCGACGTGGTGCGCGCGTTCCAGGCCGCCGGAGTCCGGGTGTTCGTCGACTACAACCCGTGGGACACCGGCACGAGGCGGGAGCCGGGCGCCGACGCCGAGGAGGTCGCGGCGCTGGCCGACCGGCTCGGCGTCGACGGCGTCTTCCTGGACACCCTCAAGGAGGGCGCCGGCGAGCTGCGCAAGGCGCTCGACGCGGTTCGCCCCGGCGTGGTCCTGGAGGGAGAGAGCCGGGTGCCGCTGGCCCGGATCGAAGACCACGCCATGTCCTGGGCGCAGTGGTTCGCCGACTCGGACACCCCAGGTGTGCTGCGGGCCAAGTGGTTCGAACGCCGGCACGTCCTGCACCACACCCGCCGCTGGCACCGCGACCACCTCGACGAGCTGCACTCGGCCTGGCTCAACGGCTGCGGCGTGCTGGTCTGGGAGAGCGTCTTCGGCGTCTGGGTCGGCTGGAACGAGCGGGACAAGGCCGTGCTGCGGGCCATGCGCCGGGTGCAGGCCAGCCACGCCGCGTGGTTGCGCGCCGAGGACTGGGTCCCGCTCGCCGACCACCCCGGCGCCGGCCAGGTGTACGCGTCCCGGTGGACCCACGACAACCAGCCGCTGTGGACGGTGGTCAACCGCGGCGCCGACCACGACGGCCCCTGGCTGCTCACCGAGCCCCGGCCGGGGCGCTTCGTCGACCTGGTCACCGGCACGGAGCTGACCGTAACCGAACTCGAGGACGGCCGGGTCGCGGTCGGCGGGCCGCTGCCCGCCGGGGCGATCGCCGCCGTGGTCGCCACCGACACCCCGGCGCTCCGGCACGAGCCGCCGACCGGGGACCCGTCCTTCCCGGCCCGCGCCGCCGTACGCTCCCGCACCCCGTGGTCGCCCCTCGCCGCCCCGCCCGACGGCATGGTGACCGTCGAGGGTGGGCGGCACGAGCTGACCGTGCACCACCGGGTCCGGGAGACCGGCCTCTACGGCGAGGCCCCGTACGTCGACGAGTGGAAGCCGCTGCCGCCTCGCCTGCACCACACCGGCACGCTGCGGCGCCAGGTCCGGCTCGGCCGCTTCGCCATCGACACCCACGAGGTCACCCACGGCCAGTACGCCCGCTTCCTCGCCGCCACCGGTCACCGGCCCGTCCGGCCGGAGCGGTTCACCGCCGGCCAGGGCCCCGCCGACGCCCCGGTCACCGGGGTCGACCTCGCCGACGCCCGGGCGTACGCCGACTGGGCCGGGCTGCGGCTGCCCACCGAGGACGAGTGGCAGGTGGCCGCCGAGGCGGGCCTGCTGGTCCGGCGGGCGCCGCTGGTGTGGAACCTGACCGAGAGCGAGCACTCCGACGGGCGCACCCGGTTCGTCATCCTCAAGGGCGGCTGCGCCTACCGGGCGGAGGACTCCGACTGGTACCTCGACGGAGGCCCCCAGCCGCCCGACGTGTCGGTGAAGCTGCTGCTCACCGGCGCCGGCCTCACCCGCTCCACCTCGATCAGCTTCCGCTGCGCCGCCGACCTGCCCGAAGGAGCCCTCCGATGAGAAGACCCTGGCGCCCCGGCGCCGCCCTGGTCGCCCTGCTGACCGCGATCGGGCTCGCCGGCCTCGCGCCGGAGACCGCCGTCGCCGGGAAGGAGCGGTCCGGCACCCTCACCACCGCCACGGCCCCCTCGCCGGCCCTCGGCACCGGCATCGACTACACCGTCTACCTGCCGGACGGCTACGCCGACGCGGCGAACGCCGGCACCCGCTACCCGGTGCTCTACCTGCTGCACGGGCGCGGCGACACCATGCAGGCGTGGACCCGGGTGAAGAGCGACCTGGACCGGCTCGTCGCCGACGGCGAGGTGCCGCCGGTGATCGCCGTCCTGCCCGACGCGCCGTGGAGCGAGCGCGGCAACTGGTACGTCGACTCCGCGTACACGGGCGCCGACCGCCCGGGTCGGCCGGTGGAGACCGCGCTCACCCGGGACCTGGTCGCGCACGTCGACGCCACCTACCGCACCGCCGCCCACCGGAACGCCCGGCTGGTCGGCGGCTACTCGATGGGCGGTGCCGGCGCGCTGCGTTACGCCCTCGCCCACCAGGACCTCTTCGCCAACGCGCTGGTGCTCAGCCCCGCCGTCTACCGGCCGCTGCCGCCGGCCGACTCCTCGGCCCGCGAGTTCGGCGCGTTCGGCGACGGCGACAAGCCCTTCTCCGACGAGGTCTACCAGCGGCTGAACTACCCGGCCCTGCTCCCCGGCCTCGACGCCGAGTCGCCGGTGCGGATGTTCATCGCGGTCGGCGACGACGAGTGGGCCAACCCCGGCCCGGCCGACGCCGCGCACGACCTCGACTACGAGGCTGCCACCCTCTACAACACGGTGCGCCGCGCAGACGGCGTCGCCGCCGAGTTCCGCGTGCTCGACGGCGGGCACGACTGGGACGTCTGGCGGCCCGCGTTCGTCGACGGCCTGAAGCACCTGGCCGCCACGCTCAGCGTCACCCCGCCGGCCGGGCTGCCCGCCCCGCTGCACGGCACCGCCGGCGCCGACTGGGCCGGCGGGGTCGCCGCCCACCCCGACGGCGACGTCACCCTCGGCTACGCGGCCTCCGCCGCCGTCGCCGGCCAGCCGTACGCCGGCGGCCTCGACGCCGTGGTCACCCGGCTCGCCGCCGACCGGCGCACGGTCCGCTGGACCAGCCAGTTCGGCACCGCCGCCAACGACCGGCTCTACGGGACCGTGCCGCTGCCCGACGGCGGCGTGCTCACCGCCGGGTACACCCGCGGCGACCTCGATGGCCGGCACCCGGGCAGCCCCGCCGACGACGCGTTCGTGGCGAAGCTGACGGCCACCGGGCAGCGGGCCTGGCTCACCCAGGCCGGCGACCCCGCCAAGGCCGACCGGTTCTACGCGATCACCGCAGCCCCCGACGGCGGCGCGTACGTCGCGGGCTACACCAGCGGCGCGTTCGGCGGGACCACCGCTGGCGACAAGGACGCCGTGCTCGCCCGGATCGCCCCGGACGGAACGCTGGCCTGGACCCGGCAGTTCGGTGGCACCGGCGAGGACAAGGCGTATGCCGTCGCGGCCGACGCGAACGGCGTCTACGTGGCCGGCGGCACCTCCGGCGCGCTGCCCGGGACCACGCCGCTCGGCGGCGCCGACGGCTGGCTCGCCCGGTTCACCCCGGACGGCACCCGCGACTGGCTCACCGTCGCCGGCGGCACGGGCGACGACCTGCTCGGCGGCGTCACCGTCACCGGCGGCGGCCAGGTGGTCGCCACCGGGGCCAGCGCCGGCGACGTGCTGACCGTGGCGTACACGGCCAAGGGCGCGCAGCGCTGGCGGACCGTCACCGGCGGGCGCGGCGCGGACGCCGGCACCGACGTGCTGGCCCTCGCCGACGGAACCGTCGCGGTGGTCGGCTTCACCGGCAGCACCCTCGGCGTGCCGGCCGGCGGCGTGGACGTGCTCACCCTGCGCCTCGACGGCAAGGGCCGGCAGGTCGCCGTCGCCCAGTACGGCACGGCCCGCGACGACGCGGCCGACCCGTTCGGCGAGGAGAACGTCTACGCCACCCTCGGACCCGACGGCCGGCTGCTGGTCAGCGGCCGCACCGCCGGCACCCCCGACGGCGGCGCCGCGCTCGGCAACGGGGACGTGTTCCTGGCCGCCGTCGACCCGGCGAAGGGAACGCCATGACCACGACCGGACCGCTGCACGGCGTCAAGGTCGTCGACCTGGCCACCCTGTTCGCCGGCCCGCTGGCCGCCGCGTTCCTCGGCGACTTCGGCGCCGACGTGGTCAAGGTGGAGCACCCGGCCAAGCCCGACCCGTCCCGGGGGCACGGCCCCGCCAGGGACGGCGTCGGCCTGTGGTGGAAGGTGCTCGGCCGCAACAAGCGGACCGTCACGCTCAACCTCTCCCGGCCGGAAGGCGCGGAGCTGCTGCGCCGGCTGCTCGCCGACGCCGACGTGCTGGTGGAGAACTTCCGCCCCGGCACCCTGGAACGCTGGGGCCTCGGGCCGGACGAGCTGCACGCGGTCAACCCGCGGCTGGTGATCGCCCGGATCAGCGGCTTCGGACAGGTCGGCCCGTACGCGCTGCGGCCCGGATTCGGCACCCTCGCCGAGGCGATGAGCGGCTTCGCGGCGGCCACCGGGGAGCCCGATGGGCCGCCGACCCTGCCCCCGTTCGGGCTGGCCGACTCGGTCACCGCGCTCGCCGCCGCGTACGCGGTCATGCTGGCCCTGCGCAGCCGCGACCTGACCGGCCGAGGCCAGATGGTCGACCTGGCCATCATCGAACCGATCATGGCGATGCTCGGCCCGCAGATCACCTGGTACGACCAGCTCGGTTACGTGCAGCCGCGACTGGGCAACCGGTCCAACAACAACGCGCCGCGCAACACCTACAAGTGCGCCGACGGGCGGTGGGTGGCCGTGTCCACCAGCGCGCAGAACATCGCCGAGCGGGTGGTCCGGCTCGTCGGTCGCCCGGACCTGGTCGACGAGCCGTGGTTCGGTACCGGCAGCGGCCGGGCCGCGCACGCCGAGGAACTCGACGCGGCGGTCGGCGCCTGGGTGTCGAAGCGGGACCGCGACGAGGTGGTGGCCGTGTTCGAGGCGGCCCAGGCCGCCGTGGCCCCCGTCTACGACGTGCGGGACATCGTCGCCGACCCGCAGTACGCGGCGCTGGGCACCGTGGTCACCATCCCCGACGAGGAGTTGGGGGAGGTACGGATGCAGAACGTGCCGTTCCGGATGTCGGACAGCCCGGGGGAGATCCGGCACGCCGGCCGCCGCCACGGCCAGGACACCGACGTGGTGTTCGGCGCGCTTGGCCTGACCATCGACGAGTTGGCCGCGCTGCGCGAGCACGGGGTGATCTGATGCTGCTTACCTGGCTCTACGTGCCCGGCGACCGGCCCGACCGGTTCGCCAAGGCGGTCGCCGCAGGCGCCGACGCGGTCATCATCGACTTGGAGGACGCGGTCGCCGCCGGTCGCAAGGCGTACGCCCGGGACGCGGTCGCCGAGTTCCTCGCCGACCCGCCGCTGGTGCCCGTCCAGGTCCGGGTCAACGAGCTGACCGGCCCGGACGTCGACGCCGACTTGGCCGCCGTCGCCGGCCGGCCGGGGCTGGCCGGGCTGCGCCTGCCCAAGGTGGAGCACCCGGCGACCGTCGTCGCCGTCGCCGCCCGCGTCGGCACCCTGCTGCATCCGCTGATCGAGTCCGCCGTCGGGCTGGAGTCTGCATACCGGATCGCCGCAGCGCACCCGGCGGTGGCCTCGCTCGGCCTCGGCGAGGCCGACCTCCGCTCCGACCTGGGTGTCGCCTCCGACGACGGCCTGCTCTGGTCCCGCGGCCGGATTGTGGTCGCGGCTCGCGCGGCCGGGCTGCCGCCGCCGGCCATGTCGGTGTACGCGAACGTCGCCGACCTCGCCGGGCTGGCCGCCTCCTGCGTGGCCGGCCGGCGGCTCGGCTTTCTCGGCCGGGCGGCCATCCACCCGCAGCAGCTTCCGGTGATCGCCGAGGCGTTCCGCCCGGCCGACCGTGAGGTGGCCCGCGCCCGGGAACTGCTCGCAGCGGTCGCCGAGGCGCAGCACCGCGACTCCGGCACCGTGGTGCTGCCCGACGGGCGGTTCGCCGATCGGGCGATGGTGGCCGCCGCCCGCCAGGTGGTCGACCTTGCCGCCCGCTACGCCGTTTGACCCACCGGCGCGGCACAGGACGCGACGACGGGCGTGAAGCCAACCGGCAGTTCGTCCAGGCCCCGGGGTATGCCAGGTCAGCGCGCCGCACCTCCTCCAGCGGCTTGGGCCAGCGCGAGATCGGGCAGCCGGCGCAGCACCGTACCGAGCACGATGGTGGCCTGCTGGCGGGCCAGGCACTGGCCGCGATAGCACACTATCGGGTGTAGCGGTTTCCGGTACCGGTGTCCGCAGTCGGGGCCTGGGCTCCATCGGACCAGGTGATGGTGTTGTCGTTGCCGTGGACTTCGAGGGCGGTGAGCGCGCCGGAGGCGATGACCGTGGAGCCACTGCCGTTGATAGTGAGCCGGTCGATGCTGTCGGTGTTGACAGTGGCCCTGCTGCCGTCGATGGTCGCCGTCTGCGTGCGCCGGTTCGTGACCTTCGCGTCGTCGGCGGTGACCGTGAGCGTGGCGATCTCATCGACGTTGACGCCCGATCCGCGACCGGTGATGGTGGCGGTGCCCCATTTCTCGCCGAGCAGCATGCTGTCCGTGCCGCGAATGGTTACCGTGGTCGCGGCTGCGATGTTGCCGGAGGCGTTGTTTGCCTCGATGGTCACGGTCCCGCAGTTGCCTTCGATGACGGGCGTAGCGTCGTCGGCCTGGATCGTGATGTTCTCGCCGTCCTCGCAGCGGCCGCCCTGGGAGAGATCGCGCGGACCCGTGCCTGCCTGGGTATCGGTGGCCGATGCCGGCGATGCCGCAGGCGGCGCCATGTCCCCTCCGCTGCCTGCGACGCTTGCACACGCGGTGAGCGCGATCGTCCCGAGGAACAGTGTCCCCGTCACCGCAGCGGTCCTGAGCCGATTCACGAGCGTACGCACTCTCCGTCCCCCATCTGCAGATTCAGGAGTCCACGGCCTCGCGTTGCCTCCAGAGAAGTACCCCGGGCTCCTGACACGCTCGAGCCTATCAACGCCCTTCGAATGCTGTCCTCGGTCGTCCGAGCGCGCGACGAGAAGCTGTGGCGCTGGTTGGTCACGCTCGGCCGCTACACGGCACCGATCTCAGCAAGCCGCCTGACGCCTTCAACGATCTGGGACTCGGCGGCGGCACCGTAAGAGAACCGGATAAACGGTGCGGGCGGTTCGTCGACCAAGAAGTGGCGCCCGTCGCCCGCGAGCACCCCGGCCTGATAGGCCGTCGCGTAGAACTCCCGAGTATCACCGACCCACCGCCCTAACTACGCGGCATTGCGGTTAACGCACCTCCGATCGTGAGCCCTCCACGGAGTCCGTCATCGACTCGGAGGGAATCTCTCGCGGGCTCGGCGGAGGGTCGTGGGCTCTGACGCTAGGCGCCCGTGCTCGTGGCAGGTGTGGCGGCCCATGTCCCGTCTGCTGACAAATGTCACGACGTCGGTGACGAGCGTTACTGGGCGCGGATCGAGGTGTCCGACATCGTGGGGGCATGCCTGATTCAGCTCTCCCCGTCTCTTCCCGTCCCGCCGTGGTCGAGGTCCGGTCTGCGTCCTGCGCTTACGGGGATTTCCTCGCGGTCGACGGCGTGAGCCTGACCGTCCCGCGCGGCGGGATTCACGCATTGCTCGGCACGAACGGGGCCGGCAAGACGACCCTGTTGGAGACGATCCAGGGGTTCCGGCGACCGGAGTCCGGCGAGATCCGTGTGTTCGGGGCCGATCCGTGGCGGCGGCGCAGTGATGTTGCGGGGCGGACGGGGACGATGCTCCAGGAGTCCGGGCTGGTGGACGAGATGACCGTCTCCGATCAGCTCTCACTCTGGAAAGGGGTGAGCGTTCGCGAGGACCAGGTCGAGCGGGTGCTCGACCTCGTAGGCCTCGCGCACCGGCGGAAGGTACCGGTCGCAGTGCTCTCAGGCGGCGAGCGGCGCCGCCTCGATTTCGCGATGGCGTTGTGGGGCGACCCCGAGCTGGTGGTGCTGGACGAGCCGACGACCGGCTTGGACCCGCAATCGCGGCGCACGATGTGGTCAATCATCCGCGACCTGAACGATCGCGGCACAACCGTGCTGCTCACCACCCACTACCTCGATGAGGCGCAGAACCTCGCCGACTCGGTGACGATCCTCGACCGTGGCCGGACCGCCGTCGAAGGTTCAATGTCGGAAGTACTGGCGGCGATCCCGGCCCGTATCACGTTCGACACCCCTGCCACGTCGATGGCGTTGTCTGAGCTCTGGGGGCTCGTCGCCGGCGAGGTCGCGCAGACCCCGATCGGCGCTTCCACGCACGACTCCGAGCGTCATGGCTGGTCGATCACGATCCACACCCCTGAGTTGCAGGACGACGTGGCTGCGGTCATTGACTGGGCCCGCGCGAACGACTTGCGGCTGGGCCAGTTCCGCTGCGCCCCGGCCTCGCTCGAAGAGGTCTTCTTCGAGATGCCCTCGCTCATCACCGGAAAGGCGGAACGATGACCGCTGCCACATCCCACCCTGTTACGACGCACCGGAAGGCACCGGGCCGGCTCGTGCGCGCGCTGATGGCAGCCGAGCTGCGGGTGTTCCTCCGCCAGCCGGTGATGCTCGCGCTGACTCTCCTGCTCCCGGCGGGTCTCCTCGCGATCACCGCGATCGCCGAGACCTCCGACAATCCCAGCGTGTGGGCGCAGATCGCCGGCCGAAACATGATCGCGACCCAGTGCATCACGGTCTACTTCGTCTCGCTGAATACCCTCACCGCGAGGCGGCACACTCTCGCGTTGAAGCGGCTGCGGACGACCGCGCTGCCTGGCTTCGGGATCGTCGCGGGCCTTCTCACGCCGCCGCTCGTTGTTGGTGCGTTCCAGGTGGTCGTCGTGCTCGCCGGCCTCGTGCTGCTCGGCTCCCCGCCACCGCAGAGCCCGTTCCTTGTCGCGGTCTCGGCGCTGTTGGGCATACTGATCGCAGTTCTCGCGGGGATGGTGACGAGCGCGTTCACCGCGACGCCGGAGAAGGCGCAGTGGACGATGCTGCCGCTGTTCGTTGCCACTATGGGCGCCGTCGCCGTGCTCCCATCGGTGGGCGATGGTCTCGGGAGCGCCGGGCTTCGCCTGGTGCCGCTGGTGTCGAACGCACACCTGACGACGGCAGGATGGTGGGCGCAGTCCTCAGACCTCGCGGCCGTATTTTTGGATCTTGCGATCATGACCGTTTGGATCGCTGTGCTGAGCATCATCGCGTGGCGCACGTTCCGCTGGGAACGCCGAAACTGACCCGATACTCGAGAACACCACAGGGAGAGCCGCGCGAAGGAGGAGCGATGAAGGCCTACGGTCGCGACCGATTTCGTGCGATCTCCGTGTACGTGCACTCCACGCACGCGATCCTCGCGCTCGCCTCGGTCGTCGCACCGGTCGTCGCCCTCACCCTCACGCCCAGCCCGCTCGGGGTCACCGTCGCGACGGTGGTGTTGAGCGCCGTCGTCGCGGCCCTCGGCTCGCTGCTGGTGGCCGTTGATCTCGCGCTGTCGCACCGATTGGTTCGGGCCGTGGCGGGCAGGTCGCGCCGTGTCTCGCTGGGCGTGTTGGTGCTGGCCGCCGCGCTCGCGGTGGTGATCCTGCTGCCGGACACGGGTAGCGCCGTGTCGATTGCGGCGATTCCACTCGCGTGGGCGTTGCGAGCGATCGCCGGCGGCTCGTTCTGGTCCGGCATCGCCCGGCTTTTCGGCGCAACCGCGTTCTGCGCGATCATCACCGCAGCACTCGCCACCGGAACCGGCGCCGAATGGAACCGGCTCACCCTGGGCGTCGCCGCGCTGCTCGCGCTCGGGGTACTCGGGCAGGACTCGATCTACACGCTCGCGATCGAGCTCGACGACCTGCGCGGTCTCGAAGCCGAACGGGCCGTCGCGACCGAGCGTAAGCGGTTCGCCGGCGACCTCCACGACATCCAGGGCCAGCACCTCGGCCTCATCACCGTCGAAGCGGAACTGGTCACCCGGCTCATCGCAACCGAACGATACGGCGCGGCCGCCCAGCACGCCCAGCGCGTACAGACCATCGCCGCCGACGCGCTAGACGAACTGCACCGGGTCGTGCACGCCTACCGCGAGGTCACCCTGACCGAGGAGATCGCCAACGCCGCCCGCGTCCTCGAAGCCGCCAGCATCACCGTCACCCGGACGGTGAAACACATCGGGCAGCTTACCGGCGAGCAGGACCGCCTGCTCGGCCTCACCGTCCGCGAGGCCATCACGAACATCCTGAAACACACCCGCGCCGCCTCCTGCATCATCGACGTCACGGCCAGCACCCGGGGCGGACGGGACGGGGTACAGCTCGTCGTCTCGGACTCCGGCCCCGCCGCCCTGCACATCGTCCGCTCACCAGGCACCGGCCTTGCGACGCTTCGTGAACGCTACCGCGCGGCCGGCGGCGAATTCTCCTTCGTCGCTACGAACGGCGCAACGCTCACGGCCTGGCTCCCCGTCGAGGAAGGAATCCTCCCATGAATCCGACCCCGCCCATGACGCCGATCCGCATCGTCCTCGCCGACGACGAACTCCTGCTCCGGGAAGCGATCATGACGCTCCTCGCCCTGGAACCCGACATCGACATCGTCGGCACGGCCGACAACGGCGCCGAAGCCGTGGACCTCGTACGGCGTGCCCGCCCCGATGTCGCCGTGCTCGACCTGGAGATGCCCGAAAAGGACGGCGTCGAAGCAGCGGCAGCGATCCGTGCCGTGGTTCCCGACACGCGCGTGATCCTCCTCACCCGCCACGCCCGCCCGGCCGTGCTCCGCCGAGCGCTCGACTCCGGAGTGTCCGCGTTCGTTACCAAGGCGACCTCCGTGAAAGAGCTTCCCAGCATCCTCCGGCAGGTTGCGCAGGGCGGTCGGTACGTGGACGGAGCGGTCGCGACGGCGGCTCTCTCCGAGAGCAACTGCCCGCTCACCGACCGCGAGCTCGACGTGCTCCGCGAATCCCTCGACGGTGCGACGATCCGCGTCATCGCCGAACGCACCCACCTCGCACCCGGCACCGTCCGCAATTACATCTCCACGGCCATGACCAAACTCGGCGCGGACACCCGCGTGCAGGCCGCGCGGATCGCGTGGAACGAGGGCTGGGTGTAACCAGGGCCTACCGGCGGCAACGCCACTTCGGCAGCCCCGCCGCCACCCGGATCACGAAGTACATCGCCGTCGCGGCCAGCAGGCCCCACCGCTGAAGCTCCGGCAGGCGGTCGGGGAAGATCACGAACACCAACAGCGCGACCGCACCTATCTGCAAGATCGCGGCCAAGAACTCCCGACCCGGCGTCGATGCCGGGCCGAGGCTCATCAGATCGGCCGCGAGACTCCGCTGACGGGGCTTGGGCTGCTGCGGTTCATCGGTCCACGTATTCATACTTCAACGCTCGCGCACCTGTGCAGCAGTCAGTAGAAACAAGCGTCACCGGCGAGATGACAAACGTCACGAGTCATTGTGGCTCTCCGAAGTTAAGTGGGGTTGAGGTATCCGCGGGACCGGCCGGTCAACATCGTCGACGAATACACCCGCGAAGCCCTGGCCACCCGAGCGGCCCACTCGTTCACCGCCGACGCCGCGATCGCCGTCCTCGACGAGGTGAGCGCGCGGCGGGTCGGCGACCGGAGCACATCCGGATGGACAACGGCCCCGACCTGACCGCCCACGCCCTGACCGACTGATGCCGGCACAGCGGCGTCGACCCGGCCTACATCGACCCCGCATCACCATGGCAGAACGGGATCCGTGAATCGTTCAACGGCCGCTTCCGTGACGAGTTCCTCACCTGCGAGCAGTTCGTCCCTGCCAGGTTTCAGCGTCGGGTTGAACCCGCCCCGGATCTTGTAGATGCTTCCCTGCTTGGGAAGGATCGAGAGATGGCAGGAACGAAGCCGTATCCGCAGGAGTTGCGGGAGCGGGCGGTGCGGATGGTCGCGGAGGTACGGCCGAACTACGAGTCCCGTCTACGTGGTGGTCGGGATCAGCCTCGACGGAGAACGTAAGGTGATGAGCGGTTCGGTGATCCGTTAGCTGCTACGTCCGCTCCGCAGCCGATCCGGTTCGCGCACCAGCAGGCCGGCGTCTTCCAGCACGGTCAGTTAGAAATGTAGTCCTACAGTTTGTGCACGGTGTGTGACCCGGGGGATTGGATGTCGCAGGGGCTGGGAGCGCCTCGGATTAGCGCCTCAAGCCTGTCCTGCTGGAGACCATCGCACCAGCATGGAGCACGGGGGATCCGCAGACTGCGGCGGACTGCTTACCAAGGACGCCGTGTACGTCGAGCCGTCCGACCGGCAGCGGTACGTCGGCCGGGCCGATTCATCGATTACAACCGATTCGAGTGACGCTGTCGTGCCAGCGCGGCCTTGTCTCGGATCGTCAAGCACCGCGGCTGGACAAGCGTGGGCTCATCGAGCGAACTGAGCAGGTATAACATCATTCGCCTCGATAGAACTGGGACGCCCCGGGGTGTAGTGGCACTGGGTCGGTGTTGGCCGCGCTGCTCCGGTTGAAGTTGCGCCCCTCCGGGTGCACTGCCCCCAGTTCTGCCTGGTGCGCGAAGAGCAGCGCTGTCAGGTCGTACGCCAGTTCGTCGGGCATGTCCGCACCGACCAGGATCAGGTTCGCCACGGTCACCGTCGGCACGGCCGTCGGCGTGCCGTACGCCTCCTTCGGCAGGTCGGCGGCGGTGTAGACCGGCCCGTACGCAGCGGTCAGTGGCTTGATCAGGTCGGCGATCGGCAGGAACCGGAACCTGCCGGGCGCGGCGGTGAGCAGGTCGGTGATGCCCGGCGTGGGCAGCCCGCCGGCGAAGAACATCGCGTCCAGGGTGCCGGCCCGCATCCTGGACGCCGTGTCCGGCAATGAGAGCCTCGCCCGCCGGATGCCCCTCTCCGGCTCCAGGCCCGCGGCGGCGAGCAGTCGGCCGGCGATGACGTCGGTGCCCGACCGCGGGGAGCCGGTGGAGACCCGCATGCCCTGTAGGTCGGACAGGGTGGCGACTTCAGCGTCGGCGCGCACGAGTACGTGCATGTAGTCGCTGTACACCCGGGCGAGGGCGCGTACCTGCTGCGGGCGGCCCTGGAACGCGCCGCGTCCGGCGTTGGCGTCCGCCGCCGTGTCCAGCTGGCTGAAACCGATCTCCATGTCGCCGCCGGTGATCCGGGTGATGTTCTCGCCCGAGGCACCGGTCGGTTCGGCGCGCGCCTCGTAGCCGGGGAGGTTCCGGCTGATCAGGTCGGCGTACCCGCCGCCGAACTGGTAGTAGACGCCGGTGGTGTTGCCGGTGGCGAGGAAGATCCGCCCCTCGTGCCACGGCTCCGGCTCCGGTCCGGGGTCCCGGCCGCAGCCGGCGGTCAGCAGCGCTGTCACTAGGGCGAGTGCGACCGCCGCCCGGCTGGCACGTCGGAGCCCGGACTGTGGGCGGGCCAGGGCGATCCATGCCATGCCGGGGCGCCGCGTGGCCGGCTGCGGGCGGCGGGTCATGACCGGGGTGCCGGTTCGAGGGACTCGGCCACCCGTTGCACTAGTGTGGCCGTCTCGTAGCCGACTTGGCCGAGGTCGCAGCCGGGCGCGGCCAGTACGCCGATCAGCGCCCGGTCGCCGACCGCCATGACCAGCAGCACCCCGCCGTCCATGTCGACGATCTGCTGGCGTACCCGGCCGGAGTTCATGAAGCGTGCGGCGCCAACGGTCAGGCTGGCCAGGCCACTGATCACAGCGGCCAGGTGGTCCGCCTGGTCGAGGGTCAAGCCCGGGGACGCGGCCAGCTTGAGGCCATCGCCGGAGACCGCGAGGGCGTGGGCGACGTCGGGCACCTGGGTGGCGAAGCTGGCCAACAGCCAGTCGAGGCCGGCGCCGGTCTGCGGAATCATGGGTTTCTCCTGGAGTGGTCGTTCTGCGGGGCCCGGCGCGTCGCGCTCGCGACGCCCGCAGCCAGTGCGGAGAGCCGGGCCCGGACCAGTTCCGGGTCCAGCAGGTCGGTCGGCGTCCGGCGGGCCTTCTGCCCGGCGAGCGGCGGGGGATCCGACGGGCCGCCGTGGGCACGGCGAGGCAGCGGTGAGACCCCGGTCGGCGGGTCGGCGTCCGGCGCGGGCGGCACCGTGGGGGTACGGCCGGGAGAAAACCAGTCGGCCGGCGCGGCCGAAGTCCCGGTGTGCCGGACGGGCGAGGCCGGGCCGGCCAGGGAGGCCGCCTTCTCGACTAGGGTGAGGGCACTCTCGGGCACCTCGACGGTGGCCGTAGTGCCCGGGCCGACGCTGTGTAGCGAGACCCGGATGTCGTGCCGGGCGGCCAGGTGGGCGACCACGTGCAGGCCCATGCTCCCGGCAGCAGCGCTGGACAGCGGGCCCGGGTTGCGCAGCCGCCCGTTGATCTCGGCGAGCCGGCTGTCGCCGATCCCGATGCCTCGGTCGTGGACCCGCAGCAGCAGGCCGTCGACGGTGCGGCGTCCGTCGACCCGCACCAGCGCGTGCGGCGGCGAGTACGCGGTCGCGTTCTCCAGTAGCTCCGCCAGTAGGTGGACCAGGTTGCCGACGACGGAGGCGTCGACGGCCACCGCAGGCAGATCCGCCTCGACCCGGGTGTACTCCTCGATCTCGCCGGCCGCCGCCGTCACCACCTCGGTGATCAGATGCGCGCGGAGTTTTCCCCGGCCCGGCTCGCCGCCGGCCAGCACCAGCAGGTTCTCGCCGTTACGCCGCAACCGGGCTGCCAGGTGGTCCAGGGCGAAAAGCCGGTCCAGCACATCCGGGTCGGTCTCGTCCTGCTCGAACTCGTCGAGGAGGCGCAACTGCCGGGTGATCAGGGTGCGGATGCGTCGGGCCAACGTCTCCGCCATCCGGGTTACATCGATCCGCAGCTCCGCCTGCTGCCCGGCCAGCCGCAACGCGGACCGGTTGACGGTGTCGAACGCGTCCGCTACCTGGGCGATCTCGTCGCGTCCGCGGGCGATGCCGGCGGTCACGTCGAGCGCCGACGGAGCCTCGACATCGCCGTCGGGCCCGGCGTGCCGTTTCTCGGCCGCCGCGCCAGTGGCGATCGCGGAAATCCGGTCCGGCAGCTCCCGGTTGGCCATGGTCAACGCCGCGACCCGCAGCCGGCGCAGCCGACGACTGGTGTGCACCGCGAGCAGAACCGCGGCACCAAAAGAGAGCAGTGCCACGGCCAGGGTCACTCCGGCGCTGAGCACGGCCTCCCGCCGCGCGTCGCCGGCCAACTCGCCCGCCCGCCGGTCCAACTGCATCGACAGATTCCGGCTGACGAGGTTGTACCGGCGAATCACCCCGCTCTGCGCCACGTACCAGGCGTCCGCGTCGGCCTTCCATGCGGCCGGCGTCGCGTCGGCCGCCAGGACGTCGTCGTGAATCCGGCGGGCCGTGGCGACGTCCTGGCCGTCCAGCAGCCGCCGGTACGTGGCCGACGAGGCCGGGCTGGCGATCCGGGAGAACTCGGCCTGCCGCTGTTCCTTCGCCCCGCGTAGCCACGCGGCGCGGGCCAGCTCGCCCGGCTCCAGCGCGTCCCGGCTGAAGATGGCCCGCAGCAGGTCCCGCTCCAGGGCGGCGAAGTGCTCCTGAGCAGCCACCGCTGCCACCTCGCGGGCCGCGTTGGCCAGACCGGCGTCGCGCAGCTGCGCGGGAAGCGCGTCGGCGACTCCGAGCAGCGTCTCGACGAGGCCCGCGTACTGGTGGTCGGCGGGTCGATCGCCGAGCGCCACCTCCCGGGCGCCGTCGAGCTGCGCCAGCTGCCCGTCTGCTCCGTCCAGCACGCCGTCCAGCGCGGGGGCGGCCCGCCGGGCGTTGTCCCGGGCGGCCCGGTACCGGTCGGCCGCCGCGTCGACCCGCTGGCGCTGCGCATCAACCAGGCGCCGGCCGGCGCTGCCGCCGCGCCGGCGCAGGGCGACGGTCTCGGCTAGTTCCCGCTCGACCTCGTGCACCAGCCGCACGGTCGCGGTGGCCGTGCCGGCAAGCACCCGCGCCCGCTCTGCGTCGGCGGTGGCGGCCAGCGCGGTCCGGGTGTGGAGCGTACCGAGGACGACCAGGCCGACCGTGGCAACGAGGATCGGCGCGATCAGTTGCATACGCACCGACCACAGCCGGTTGGTCCGGTTGGTGGGCAGGCTGTGCCGGCGTACGTCGGGGCTGCCTGGCTGGGGCACGCGGGCCTCCGGGACATGGATGGAGGTGGGCCGGGCAGGGCCCGGCGCGGTTGCCGGGTCCGGCCGGTGGGGGTCAGCGGGAGTCGAGGTCGGTCAGCGCCTTGGTAGCACCCCGATGCAGCGACACGGGGCCGATGCGGCGGGCAGTAACGATGACATGAAGCGGCACGATACGCGGTCTTCGCGGCGAGAGGAACATTGTCGGTCGCGTTTACGCAGCTGTGATCTAGATGGGTATTCCGAGACCGTTTGTGCAACGTCTGTCGAATGGCAGGAAAGAACGCGATAGCTAATTGGTGGAATGGATGCACTGGCCGTCGCCGGGTGTCGTGGCTGGCCTTCGGCGGGCCGGGTAGGGCAACCATATGCTCCTCATCGGACACCGCACGGTCCGGAGAGGATGGAGCGTAGCGCACCAGTATTGGGCCCGTATGCACCCTTGGGAGGGGCTCCGGCGGCCCGATCGGACAAATCATCAGGCCCGATCGTCCAGAAGGAGGAGCACGATTCACTGGTGACGTCGGCACGGCGGCGTCACTGCGAGCCGACGCGCACCGCGTCGCCGGCCGGGTCGACCAGATCCAGCGCGCTGAGCAGCCCGGCGCGAGGCACAACGGTCAAGGCCACCGAGGGTGCACCCTGCGCGCCGGGACAGGAGTGACCGCTGCGGCGTTCCTCGCCCGAGCCAGAGCCTGGTTCGCCGCCCACGGCATCACCCATATCCACCGCGTCGTCACCGACAACGGTGCCGTGCTACCGATCAGGAGACTTCGCTCGCATCGTCGGCATCCAAACAGGACATCAGAAGACCAAGCCATACACCCCGCGGCACAACGGCACGGCGGAGCGCTACCAGCGGATCCTGGCCGAAGAACTGCTCTATGCTCGCGAGTTCACAAGCGAAGACGCCCGCTCAGCTGCGATCGTAGTCTGGAACATCCACTTAAGACGGCACCATCTAACCGGCAATTGTCCAGATCACCAGTGCCGGCAGGGTTAGTAGGTAGGCGATGCCGCAGAACCGGAACGCTCTGTCCGTGGCGCGACCGGACAGTCCACGACTGCCGGTGAGCGCCTGCAGCGGACTTGCGGATGTGTTGTCGCCGCCGTCTTCGAAAGTCAACGCACACACCAGGAGCAGGACGTCGGCCGCGATGAGCAGGGGCCATGCAGACTGTGGCGCGGAGAATCCGGCGTAGATCAGCGGCCCCAGCACAATCGCGGGCACGATGCCGAGCGATATGGCGCTCATGATGATCGCGATGATGGCGAACCAGCCGAAAGCTGTCAGTCGCAGAAGTACAGCCAGTCCGACGACCGTGATCTGAATCAGTCCCATTGACGCCGCAGTCACCCTTCTGTGAACGCATCGCGTACAGCGAGCTGGTCAAACCTAACCCGCACATTCTTCGGTGCGGCGTCCCCGCTGGTCTGCACTTTCAGAGTGGCTGTCGGGCTGGGAGTGTCCTCGACGATGACCACTTCCGTCGTACCGGCCGGCAGATCGGCCGGCCATCCCGCATCGTCGGTCGGGTCACTGGTAAGTAGGCGCGCGGCACGTCCATTCAGGCCCGTGTCGGTGGCCCGCACTGGCCGCCACACCGTCAACGCTGGCCTTGTTGGCTGTTCGGCGGGCGCACGCCGGTGAGCCGCGGCCGTGCTCGGTGGTGCTCAGTTGCCGTCCGGTCGTCGGCAGCGCCTGGGCCGGTCACTGACCGATCCACATGTGCAGGAGGTCTTCTTTGTCCACGATGCGACGCTCGGAGAGCTCGGCGAGCAGCTCCAGACGGACGGGTCCGTCGAAGATCCCTGCCCGGTCGGGACGCAGCGCCCCGCCGAGACCCAAGGCCGGGACAAAGCCATAGATGGTGTCGGGGCCTACCGGGCCACGCAGTGCGAGTATCCGATCGAACAACGGCTTTGCATCGGCACGGTCAAGGTCAACATTGCGGCGGTCCCGGCACATCAACAGCGCGTAGAGCCGGTCATTGCGGCCATCGTCTGACATCACGGGGCCCAACCGATCCGTAGGGACCACCCACCCGTACTGCGCAGTGATCGCCAACCGCGAACCCGTCTGCTGCCCCACACCTGCAAATCGCCGGACGCACCGCGGCTCACCGCAATCCATCGTTCTTCTCTCGGTAGGACAAGGCCGTTCGTCCATGCGTCGACCGCCGGCTGCCACACCTCGGAATTATACAACACGGTCGGGGATCAGGTGGAGGTGCTGCCGGAACAGATGCTCAATGAGGTAGTCCGGAACGACGTACAAGGTAGTCAAAAGAGCTACGCCTTCAGGAATGAGCCCGAGTTCGATACCGACCGCAATTCGATACCGGCCGCAACGAGAACCACATCGCTTGCTCTGGGCGAATAGCGGTTTGTTGCGGCCGGTATCGAGAATCAGTGTTCCGCCACGGACGAATACGAATCTGACGCAGCCATAAGCAGCCCCAGGCGCAGGCTTGCGTGCGTCGGTCGTACTCGCCATGGTCACGGTCATCACCGCACCTTTCGCTCAACAGCAGTACTGTTTGGCGGCTCGGAGTCGTCGCGCTCTGACTCGGAGGTGCGTCAGTGTGGAACACATCGTTTCGTCTATCGCTCAGTTGGCTCGGCTTCGTAGGTGACCCAGCTGGTGCGCTTGGCGAGAGTGTTGTAGAGCGCCTGAGCCTGCAGGTTGTCCTCTGCGGTGACCCATTGCACGACACCACGGCCCTCGGCATGGGCCATGTCTGTGAGGCGTCCGATCAGCCCGCGGCCGACGCCCTTGCCGCGAGCCGCAGGCGTGGTGAAGAGGTCATCGAGGAAGATGCCGGTAGTGCCGGTGTATGGGGACGAAAAACGGCGGTGGTGGGCGAAACCGAGGATTTCGCCGTCGACCTCTGCGATGAGTGCCTTGCACTCGTGGCGCGGGTCCATGAACCATCCCCACGCACGGGAGACGACTTCTTCGGACTCGGGCAGCTTGTAGAACTCGCGGTACGCGCGGAAGAGTTCGCGCCAGCGGTTCTCGTCAGCCGGGGCGAGCGGTCGGATTGTCGGACTTGTTTTCGTTGCCATAAATTGCTCCTATCTGAGGTTGAAAGTTGGTGACTGAATGAGTGCTGAGGCAGATGCCTCATCTTCGCTACTTGGCCTTGCAATCTCCGTTCGTTCCGAGACCGGATCGGTCTGGCTCTGTCGAGGCTTCAGCACGGGGCCGGGCACCCTGGCCAGCAGCCACCCAAACCAGCCGGTGTAGCCGACGACCGCCGCCGCAACTGAGGCGACAAGGAATGCGCCGACCGCTTCAGCGAAGGAGAAGCCCCCAAGCGACGCAATCAGTAGTGCCGCACCGGGCGTCGACCAGGCGACGATCACGGGTATGTGGGTGAAGAGGCTCAGCGCGATGCTGCATACGCCGTTACCGATCGACAGCGCCCATACCCACGAGGCGGTCTGCGCTTCATTGAGACCCGCGGCTCGTGTTGCTTCGAGGACGATCAGGAACGGGCCCGCGAAGTTGATGAGAGCCGACAGAAACCCTGCCACCACTGCTGAAGCCGAGACATCCCGCAGCACGGAAGTGCCCCGGCTCATCGCCGCACCGCCAAATCGACCCGAGACTTGGAAGGTAACGGCCTTGCAAAAATCTGAGTAACGTTATCTACTAGCTTCATGTCCAATGGTAACAGAGCATCCGAGATCGCAGCACGCCTGCGGGAGCGGATCGAGACTTCAAGTGCCGGAGCAAAGCTGCCTGGGGTGCGGGAGCTCTCTAAAGAGTTCCAGGCAAGCGCGGCCACGGTCTCCGCCGCTCTCTCGGAGCTCACCGCGTTAGGGCTGGTGCGTGCCGAGCCCGGACGCGGTACGTTCGTGGCAAACAGGGGCCAACTGTCCGAACCGGACTACTCATGGCAATCGCAGGCGCTCGACCGGGCCAGAGTCGACGCCAACCGCGCCTCCCGGCTCGGCGGCTACGGCACCCCCGATCACATCCCACTCTCTTGGGGATACCTCGCCCCTGAACTTGTGCCGAGCGAAGAACTGCACCGGATCGGCTCGCGCGCCGCGAAGAGCAGCCGCGCATGGATGATGACGCCCCCAGCAGGATCACCGGAACTGCGCCGCATCCTTGCCGCTGAATACCGAGCCGACCCGAACGATGTACTCGTTGTTTCCGGTGGTCAGCAAGGGCTCGTCTTCGCAATGCGCACCCTTGCCGAACCAGGTGCGACAGTCATCACGGAGAGCCCGAGCTACCCCGGTGCGATCCTTGCAGCGCAAAGCGCCGGGCTGGAACTTGCCTCAGTACCAGCAGACGCAAACGGGATCATGGTTGACCGCCTCGCAGATGAACTCGAACGCACCAAAGCCCGCGTGATCTATATCCAACCCAGCTACGCGAACCCGACCGGCGCGGTGCTGAGTGCCGAACGCCGGACGCAGGTGATCGAACTTGCCACACGATACGGGGCGTTCATCATCGAAGACGACTGGGCAAGACACCTCGGCTTCGAGGGGCAGACCCCCGCGCCGCTATTTACTGAAGACCCCCACGGGCACGTCGTATCGATCTTCACCCTGTCAAAACCGGCCTCGCCAGGCCTCCGCCTTGGCGCGGTCATCGCCCGAGGCCCTGCTGGAGAACGCCTGCGCGCCTCCCGTACGGCTGACGATCTGTGCGTTGCGCCGATCGTGCAGGAGATCGCGCATGGTCTTCTGACCTCTAACGTCTGGCCCCGCCACCTGAAGCGCCTGCGCGCAGAGCTCACCACGAGGCGCGACGCACTTGTGTCCATGATTCAGTCGGCAATGCCGAGCATCCGCATTCCGAGCGTTCCGCAAGGTGGCATCCACCTCTGGGTCAGGCTGCCTCAGGGAACTAGTACCCAAGAACTATCGGCCACCGCGTATCAGGCCGGAGTGCTCATTGGTGATGGGCGACACTTCTTCGTAGACGAACCACCCGCACCATTCCTGCGCTTCTCCTACGGTGCCGCCACCGAAGCTCAGATGGCCGAAGGCATTAGACGCCTATCCGAGGCTGCCACAGATTGAGGCGGTCGGAGGGGATGGCGATCCAGGCCATCGCACGGCGGTCGAGGAGGTCCGGGAGACCATCCAGCAGACCTGCACGAACTCCTGGAACGTCGGCCCGACCCGTTCGGCCCTGACCCGGCGTGGCTTCCCTGGGCGTCCCGCGCCGCGGGGCCATCCGGTCGGTATCGATCAGGTACGTTATGTCGGCCGGTCGGTCAGATAAGGGAGTGACGTATGGGTCGTCGACGGAGGATCACCTGGCGGTATCTCGCCGCCGCGCTGCTGGCGCTGACCATGGGAGCGGTCGTCCTGCCGGCGCCCGCGCAGGCGGTGGACTACCCCGGCGGACGGCGCATCTACAGCGTCGCGCTCGGGGCCATGCCCGCCGCCGGCGCGCCCGCCACCGGTGCGGTCTGGGTCCGGCTGGCGACCTACTACTTCTTCGGCGACGGCACGGTGACCGAGAGCTTCTGGTACTGGAACCGGGCCACCGTCGTCGGGGCCGCCGGCACGGGCGTCCGGACGACCGGCTGCACCGGCCACGACTGCGAGGTGCGGACGGCCACCGGGTTCCAGCCCGGTGGCGTCGTGAAGTCCCTGAGCGGCACGTACACCAACTCCGGTGACAGCATCACCATCAGCTGGAGCGGGGGCGTCCAGGAAACCTGGGCGGTCAGCCAGCCCGCCAGCGACCTGGCCCGGCTCGACTTCGTTAGCTCCAACTACGGGGTCACCGTCGGCTGGGGCTTCGGCAGTTCCGCCTCGAACGACGCGTACACGCCGGTCAGCAACATCCCGCTGGCCCAGTACACCGGCCGGTACGCCGGCTACAGCGGAAGCACCGGTGCCGCCGGCCCCAGCGGGATGGACTTCCGGTCGTTTGCCCGATGCAACGGGAACTGCCTGAGCTGGCTCAGCCCCCCGACCGCCACCTGTTCGTCCTGCCCGAACGGCGCGACCTCCGCCCCGATCCGCTACTACCTCGCGGGAGCGGGCCGGCGGAACTTCTACGAGCACTGGTGCACCTGCCTGACGTCGAGCACCTGCTACACCGGTGGTTCGCACCGCAAGCCGCAGCTCCAGGTGATCGGCGACACGGGGACGTTCCACGGGTGGGTCGGCGTGGAGGCGTCCAACTCCACGGCGAACACCGGCTACTTCGCGGTGCACTTCCACGTGAACGTCTGACCGGCCGGGGGCACCGCCCGGCTCAGGTCAGGGTGCGCAGGTCCAGGGTCCGCCAGGCGGTCACCGTACGCCCGCCGGCGGACCACCGGAGCACGTCGCCCCGGCAGAACACCAGCCCAGCCCCAGCGGTGTGATAGTGACGTCGGAGGCGGCCGACGGGCGGCGGCCGACAGGTCTGCCGCGACTGCGGACGAACGGTGGAGGTCGCCGGCCCCGCCGTGGAGCGGTGGGCCGACCAGTTGGTCGCTCAGCACGGCTTCACCGACGTCGGCCACACATTGGAGATCTTCGGTACCTGCGCGAAGTGTGCCCGCTGACGGTTTCGCCAATCGCGCCAGGGCAGCCCGGCGGCCCAGGTACGACTCGTCGGCGACGCTCATCTCAAGCGTTGGCCACATGCGCCACAGCCCAGCCAGCGGCGAACCCGGGGAGACGACGAAGGACCCCGCCGCTATGGTGGACCGATGGCGTCGGTCAAGCAGATCCAAGTCACCTTCGACTGCGCAGAACCTGAGCGCGTCGCTCGTTTCTGGTGCGAGGTGTTGGGGTACGTCGTACCGCCGCCACCGGAGGGGTTTGCTACCTGGGACGATTTCGATCGCGCGCTGCCGCCTGAGCGACAGGGTTCGGCGTTCGCATGCATTGATCCCTCAGGTGTAGGCCCGCGACTGTACTTCCAGCGCGTTCCCGAAGGCAAGGTCGTCAAGAATCGGCTGCATCTTGACGTGCGGGTCGGTACCGGGCTCGTGGGTGAAGAGCGCCTGGCCGTACTTGAGGCCGAATGCGCACGACTGGTCGCGCTCGGCGCGGTACGCGTGCGACTACTGCGTGCCGATGGCGAAAACGAGTCGTGCATCGTGATGCAGGACATCGAGGGCAACGAGTTCTGTCTCGACTGAGTGGAGGCGAGTGTGGTGCCTTCGCGAGTCGCCTGGTGCGGTTCGCCATCAGCCGGCGTCGCGGATGGTCGACCGCGGTCCGGATCTCCGCCGTCAGCGTGTTACCCGGCGTTGTGTCGATCGATCAATCGTGGTCGTAGACGGTGGTAGCGATGTCGCTGTCACACAAGGTCGCGATGACGAGCGGTTCGATGCGCTCCCACCGGCCACCAGCCAGGCCGCAACCGATGCGGGGCATGTGGACAGTAGCGGACAGCCGCGCGGCGTGCGCGGCGACGGTGGTCAGGCAGCGCTCGACGGCGTCGTATCGGATCGGCGGCCCACCGCTGCCGGTGCGGATGCCGCGCTGGGCGACCATGTTGGCCACCCAGGTGTCGGGCCGGACCTGAATCAACTGGGTAGCGCCAAGGCCGAAGTCATTGCCGGAGCGTTCACGGTGCCACCGCCGATAGGCAGGTTCGGGTTCCGGCCACCGACGGGAGACCGCCAGAACGAAGCCCTTGCCCCACCCGCCGAGGTCGTTGCAAATGTGGGCGATGATCTTTGGTCCACTGGCCTGAGGACTGGTTGCATCACCTCTGATGATCCGCAGTGGTATCACGCACCGATGCTCCCATCAGCGCGATCTGCCGTCGAGCCCGTTTCGGTTCACCGTGCCGCCACCGAGCGGAATCATGCTGTCACGGGCACCAGGCCCCTGCCGCCGGGCGCGTTGGCCTCCTTCCACACGCACCCCTCGGCATGGCGTCGTGCCAGGAGATCACGGTGGGTCGCACACGCGGGATCGCGGGCGACGCAGTCTCGGCCTGTGCCAGGGACACCTGGCGAAGGCTGAACCGAAACGGCTGCGCGGGATGCTCCGGCCGCCGCGAAGTCCCGCCGCGTCTTCTGGACCTGCGCCTACACCCCGTTCCACCTCGTCTCCGTCACCGGCGACACGCCAACCGGCCACGGCCAGGCCCCCTACCGCGGCGCGCAGGCCCTGTTGACCGACGGCACCATCGGCGCGTTCATCCGGGGTTACGGACCCGACTACGACCTGGTGACCCCGGTTCAGATCGACGCCGCCACGGTGACACCCGCCGGTGAGCCGACCCGGCTCGTCCTGCCTGACGGCATGGAGGTACGCGAGGCTCATACCTTCTGCCGAGGCCCGGAACCTCACGTCATACGCCTTCGTCCCGAAGGACGGGTGCGACGGAGAACGTGGCTGCACGACGGAACGGTTCGATGTTGATGATGAACAGTCAACGAAGATTCGTTCCTCAGGGTTATGTTGTGCTACTGGAGCGACCTACTCTCCGCTCCATGTCTGATATCTCCCGCCGCAGGATTCTCGGCGCCATCGCTGGTGGCACCGCACTCTCTTTGCTGCCCCCGTCACTGCTGAAGGCGATGGCCGCGCCGCTGCCCTCCGGTGGTATGGATGCGATTGAACACGTCATCATCCTGATGCAGGAGAACCGTTCCTTCGACAACTACTACGGCACCCTCAGGGGCGTGCGCGGCTTCGGCGACCGTGTGCCGCTGCGACTGCCCACCGGGGCCACCGCCTTCGAGCAGCCGTTGTCCGGCGGTGGCGAGGTCCTGCCGTTCTCGGCCCGGCAGGCGGCGGTCGACGCCGGCCGCCCCGAGAGCGACATCCAGTACCTCGGCTCGCTTCCGCACGGCTTCTCCGACGCCAACCGGGCCCGGGCGAACGGCTGGTGGAACGACTGGGCCACGGCCAAGGGCCAGAGCACCATGGCCTTCTACGACCGGCGCGACATTCCCCTCCAGTACGAGCTGGCCGACCGTTTCACCATCTGCGACGCCTATTTCTGCTCGGTCTACGGCTCGACCAACCCCAACCGCAACTACCTGTGGACCGGCACGACCGGCTACGAGCCGGACGGCGTCAACCGGGCTGTCACCAACGCCGCGTACTCCTACACCCACGCGGGCTACGACTGGACGACATACCCCGAACGCCTGGAGGCCGCCGGCGTCTCCTGGCAGATCTACCAGGAGTGGGACAACTTTACCGACAACGCGGTGGAGTACTTCCGGCCCTGGAAGGAGATCGGCCGGAAGATTCTGTCCAAGGTCAGCGGCCGGTACTCCACCACCGAGCAGTTCTACGACGGCCTGTGGGGCAAGACCGCGGACCAGCGGAAGGCCGCGCTGGCCCAGTTCCAGCAGGGCGTCGACTCGCTGACCGAGGCGGAACGCCAGCTGTTCATGCGGGGTGCCTACCGCTCCGAGCCGGACACCCTCGTCCAGCGGATCAGGTCCGACATCAAGAACGGCACTCTGCCGAAGGTGAGTTGGCTGGTTCCGACGGCGGCGCTCTCCGAGCACCCCAGCTCCTCCACCCCGGTCGGCAGCGCCAACCTCATCTACGACATCCTCGACGCCATCGCGAGCGACCCGAAGACCTGGTCGAAGACGGCTTTGTTCATCAACTTCGACGAGAACGACGGCTACTTCGACCACGTGCCCGCCCCGGTCGCGCCCCGACCGGACTCCGGCAACAGCGACGACTGGTTCAACGGCCTCCCGGTCGGCCCCGGCCCGCGGGTGCCGATGACGGTCGTCTCGCCGTGGACGGTCGGCGGTTTCGTCTGCTCGGAGGCGTTCGACCACACCTCGGTCATCCGATTCCTGGAGAAGTGGATGGGTGTCCAGGAGCCCAACATCAGCGCCTGGCGCCGCAGCGTGTTCGGCGACCTGACCTCCGCCTTCGACTTCAACCGCAGATACGCGCAGCCCAAGGTGGAACAGCCCGGCCGGGTGCCGTCGGCGGTCGGCCGCTGGAACCCGGTACCGCCGAAGAACCAGTCGCTCCCGGAGCAGGAGGCCGGCACCCGCCCGACGCGCCCCTCTCCGTACCGGCTGTCCCTGCGGGCCGACGTCACCGGCTCCGGCGTCCGCCTCCGGCTCGACAACACGGGCACCACCGCCGCAACGTTCACCGCCTACCCCGGTGACGGCACCGCCCCGCGCGCCTGGACGGTCTCCGCAGGCGGGACCGCCGACAACACGGTCGGGTACGGCGCCGACGGCTACGACCTGCAGGTCAGTGGCCCTGGCTGGTCCGTCTGGGAGCTGCGCGGTACCGGTGTGGGTGCCGAGGCGTACCTGGTCGAGCAGGCTGTCCCCGGCCAGGTGAAGGTCCGGTGCGTCAACCCCTCCGCAGCCACCCGCACGCTCCTCGTCGGCGAGTCGGTCTACCCGCGTAACCCCGGTGACCATGTCCAGACCGTCACCCTCGCGCCCGGCGAGACCCAAACAGTGCCGATCCGCCTCCCCGACCACGGCTGGTACGACGTCGTGGTCGTCGACCAGGGGGACCCGGCGTTCCTGCGCCGGATGACCAGCCGCCTGGCCGACGGCAGGCCCGGCGTCACCGACCCGGCGACCGGTACCGCCCCGGCGCTGGCCACGACGATCACCCTGCCGGAGCCGCTGCCCTCCCTGGACACGCCGTTCGTGCAGGGCAACCCGGCCGATGTTGTCGTCACCGTGCGGAACCAGGCCGACGCAAAGCTCGACCGGCTCTCGGTCGCCCTGCTCGCCCCCTCCGGCTGGACGGTCGAGCGAACCGCCGCGGTGCCGCCGGTGGTCGCCGCCGGGGACTCCGCCAATGTGCGCTTCACCGTCACGCCCGCCCCGAACGCCACCGCGGGCAGCCTGGTGGTCGCCGCCCACGGCGACAGCAACGGCCTGCTGAGGCTCGCCGACGCACGTGTCCGCTCCCGGGTCGCCCCTGCGATGAGCGTCTCGCTGACCGGTCCAGCGAGCTCGCCCGGCACCGACGGCACCGTGCTCTCGCCAGGCAGGCCGGTCACCGTGACCGCCACCGTCACCAACGCCGGCGGCACCCCGCTCACCGGCCTGGCCGCCACGCTGGCCCTCCCGACCGGCTGGACCGCCACCCCCAGGGGCGACGCGCCGGCGGCCGTTCCGGCCTGCTCCTCCGCCCGCATGGAGTGGGACGTCGTCGCACCCGCCTCGGCCGCACGCACCTCCGGCAGCCTCAAGGCGACCGTCACGGCGAATCTGAGCGGCAGCGTCCAGCAGGCGACCACGTCCCTGTCCGCCAGGACCGGGCCCGTCATGACCGGCTACCTGCTCGCGGAGGACTTCGAGTCCGTCGTCCCCGCGCTCGCCCCGGCGGCCGACCTCAGCCGGCCCGGCCTGCTCGGCTGGACCCGGACCACCCCCGAGGGCTGGACGGTCACCAACGCGCCGGCCATGCCGCAGGGCACCCGGGAGCTGCAGGGCTGGACCTTCCTGTCCAAGCAGTTCTGGTTCCCCGGCGGGCAGAACCGCCCCAACTTCAGCCGGTCCCTCGGCGTCGTCGCGGTCGCCGACCCCGACGACTGGGACGACACCGGCAGCCCGTCCGGCCGGGGCCGGTTCGACTCGACCCTGACCACCCCGGCGCTGGCCATCCCGTCGGGCACCTCCACCCTCCACCTGGGCTTCGACTCCCACTACCGGCAGGAGAGCCCGCAGGAGGCCGAGGTCACCGTCCAGTTCGACTCCGGCGACAAGGTCCAACTGCTGCACTACAGCAGCGCCACCTCCGGGAACACGAACTACGGCCAGGACCAGGAGAACCGGCTCGTCCGGCTCTCCTGCCCCGTCCCGGCCGGGGCCACGTCAGCGAAGGTCAACTTCCGGATCTTCAATGCGGGCAACAACTGGTACTGGGCGATCGACAACGTCCGCCTGGGCACCAGCCCGATCGTAGACGCCTGACCGGCCGGCGGCCTGACCGGTTCCGCGCGGGGACGCATGATCATCCCCGCGCGGAGCCGCGGTGATGCGCCAGGAGGCGGGCCCGCCGTGCCGGCCGGCCCGCCTCCTGGCGTGAGCGCCGCTGCCTACCTCAGGTCGGGCGGCTGCCGCAGCGGGGCGGCCTCCTTCGGGCCCTGCCAGCCGCCGTGCGGCCCGAACGCGGGGATTGCGAGACCTGTCAGTGACAGAAGACCACCCCGCCGCGATCGCTGCCAAGTGCACCGCCTCCACCGCTTCGCGGTCATCGCGGATCTCGGGCCAGTTGACCACGCGCCCCACGCATGATTCGGTGAGCACCGATCAGGTGCCAGCGCGACAGTCAAACCTGTTCGAGCGCTGAACGAACATGGCCCCCGGTCATCGCCTGGGCCAAGTCCTTCCAGACAGCGATCCGAACGGGGGCAAGCGGACGCGTTCTGGGCAGCGTGTGAGATCGACGGTTCGGCTCAGGCGAGGATCCTGCCGATGGTGTCGATGTCCCCGGTGGTGTGGGCGTGTAGGAGGGCGGCGAACTGGTCGGCGGGCAGGATCCGGATGCCGAGTTGCTCGGCCTTGTCGGCTTTCGTGCCGGCACCGTCGCCGACGACGACCATGTCGGTGCGTTTGGACACCGATCCGGAGGACTTCCCGCCGAGCGTTTCGACGGCCTCGTTGCCCTCGTTGCGGGTCAGGCCTGGGACGGTGCCGGTCACGACGACGGTCATCCGGGTTCCGTCGGGCTTCTGTAGCGGGAGAGGACGGGCGGCTGCGCCGTCCGGGGCCGGGGCGGCGACGGCCGGGGCGCCGGGTTCGGTCATGTTCACCCCACGCGCGGCGAGTTTGTTGATCACGCTGGTCAGCTCGACCAGCTCGGCGGCGATGGTGGCAGCGCGTTCCGGGCCGACGCCCTCGACCTGTTGGAGGTCGTCGACACTGGCGTCGAGCAGGGCCTGCATGGTGCCGGAGTGTCGGGCCAGCCGCCGGGACATGGACCGGCCGGTCATCCGTACCCCGAGGCCGGTCAGCACTCGCGACAACGGCCGGTCCTTCGATGCCTGGATGTTGGCTACCAGTTTGCCGGCGGAGATCTCGCCCATCCGGTCGAGCGCGGCGAGGGTGGGCACGTCGAGGTCGTACAGGTCGGCCGGGTCGGTCACGAGCTTGGCTGCCACCAGCAAGTTGATGATCTTGTCGCCGAGTCCTTCGATGTCCATCGAGTCGCGGGCGGCGTAGTAGGCGAGGGACTCGTGCGCACCGCAGGCCCGACCGCGGGTACAACGCCATCGCTTCTGCGAGCGGTCGACATCGCCGCCGCAGCGGGGACAGACCGTCGGGGGTTCGAACGGCGCGGCGTCGGCCGGCCGGTCGTCAAGCTTGGCACCGATGACCTCGGGGATGACGTCGCCGGCGCGGCGCACGAACACGGTGTCGCCGGCGCGGACGTTGCGGCGGACCAGGTCGTCGAAGTTGTGCAGAGTGGCGGAGGCGACGGTGACGCCATCGACGACGACCGGTTCGAGCACAGCGACCGGGGTGATCACGCCGGTGCGGCCGACCTGGACCTCGATGCGCAGAAGCCGGGTGGTGCGGGTGTCGGCGGGGAACTTGTAGGCGATGCCCCACCGCGGTGCCCGGCTGGAGAAGCCGGCCCGGTCCCGGTCGGCGGGCTGGTCGGCCTTGATGACCGCCCCGTCCACCCCGAACCCCAGCTCCCCGCGGCGGGTGCGCAGAGCATCCACCGCGGTGATGACCTCGTCGACGCTCACGCACAGCGACATTCCGGCCGCCGAGGTCGCGGTCGTCGCGACGCCGAGCCGCCCGACGTGGGCCATCGCGACCGAGTGCGGCACCGGCTCACCGTCAGCGCCGTCGAGGCCGTGTACGGCGTAGGCCAGAAACGACAGCGGCGCGTCGTAGGCGCGGTCCTGCGCACGCAGGGTGCCGGCTGCGGCGCTGCGCGGGTGCGCGAACACCGGCTCGCCGTGACCGGTACGCAACACGTTGGCGGCGGCGAAGTCGGCGTCGGTCATGAACACCTCGCCGCGTACTTCCACGGTCAACGGCTCCGCCAGGCGGGCAGGCAACCCGACCGCCCGCCGGGCCTGCCCGGTTACATTCTCACCGGACCGCCCGTCACCGCGGGTGGCGACCATGGTCAGCCGCCCGTCAACGTACCGGGCAGCGACCGCCAGGCCGTCGATCTTCGGCTCGACCGTGTACCCACCGACTGGCCGGCCCAGCAGCCGCTCCAGCCGGACGGCCCACTTGCGCAGCGTCTCCTCGTCGAACACGTTGTCCAGGCTGAGCATCGGCGAGCTGTGCTCGACGTCGCCGATCACACCGCCGCCGGCCGCGACCACCTCCGTCGGGGAGTCGTCGGCCTTCCACTCCGGGCGGGCGACCTCGGTCGCGGCGACCCGCGCCAACAATGCGTCGTAGGTCGCATCATCCATAACCAGGCCCGGCCCGCTGTAGTACGCCGCGGCGGCCGTCCGGACCTCGGCGATCGCTGACCGGTACGCCTGCACCGAATCGAAGGACTCGGCGCGCGCGGCGTCAACGACCAAGTCGACGGCGTCGACCAGCTCCTCAAGACCTGTAACACCGGGGCTGGCCATCGCCGACCTCCTTGACTTCGCGCCGGCCACGCCCGCGGCGGCGGCGCGGCGCAGATCGCCCGACCTGAGCTGACCTGCTACCGCAGCCTAACGATCGGGTCCGACATCGACGCCACCATCGGGCGCGGGATCATGCCTACCCCAGTTCCAGCCGGGGCGGCGCGGCCAACTCACCGGGCGGTCAGCCGATGCTGACCCGGACCGGTTCGCCATCCGGGGCCCGGACGGTCAGGGTGGCCCGACCATCGGCGACGGTCACCTCGCCCCGGTCGGCGTGTACCGGCCGGTCGGTGGCGAAGACAGCGACATCCTCGGCCTGGGTCGGCTGGAGTAGCACCTCCGAGCCGTTCCGGGCCACCAGTTCGCAGCTGCTCTCCAGCAGCGTGGCCGGCCCGACGCGGATTCCGGCAGGCAGCATTAGCCCGGCGCGGGCGCCGATCCGCAGCCGCCGGCCGGACAGTACCGGCTCGTCCCGATGCCACAGGCCGAACTCGATCGCCGACGGCGCGACGTTGACCAGGTGAAGCAGCCGCTGGCCGGACCGGTCCACGGTTGAGGTGAGCAGCAGCCCGGGTGCGCCTGCGTCGTGTCGGAGCCGAGGCCGCACCCCGAGCCGGTCCAGCGCTGCTCGCCAGAAGTCCAGGTGGCACGGGTAGTCGGTGGCGATCACCACGACCCGGCCGGCGCCCACGGTCACCTCGACGCCGCAAGCCCGGCCGGAGCCGACCTCAATGAGCAGCCGTTCACCGGACCCGGTGAGCAGTTGGGCGTAGCCGCCCCGGACCTCGGCGGGGCCGGCCGCCCAGCCGCGGCCCACCACCGATGGGAAGTAGTGCGGGCCGCCCTCCAGCCAGCCGTCCGCCCGCAGCCCGAGCGCGTCGGCCAGCAGGGTGCACGGTGTGCCGTCGTGGTCGCGGGTGGGCAGCGGTCCGTGCAGCAGCAGCCGGCCGCCGGCCCGCAGGTGGTCGACCAGCCGCTGCTGAACGTGCGAACCGAGGGTGGGGGCGGTGGCCAGCACCACCACCGGCGGCGTGCCGCCCGGCACCTGCGCTGCGCCGCCCGGTGCCGGAGTCTGCAGGTCCACTGCGGGGAACGAGTAGCCGGCGAGCAGCAGCGCCCGCGCCAGCACGTCCCGCGCGCCCATGCCGCGGAACCGTTCCAGCTCGGCGACCTGCTCCGCCCGGTTGCTGGACGCCGGGTGGTGGTACTCGGTCAGGTAGTGGTCGGGTACGAATCCGAGGGCGAACCCGTCGTGTTCCTCGTCGCCGTCGGCGAGCAGGTCGGCTACCCCGCGTACGGCGTGTAGCGCCCGTCGGGCTGCGGGGTACGTCGGGTTGAGGCGGCCCTCCGGGTCGACCGGGGCGGCGAAGCCGTGCCGCTCGCCGGTGAACGCGATCCGATCGTTGCCGTCGCTGACCGGCTCGGCCAGGGGCGGGTTGTGACCGCCGGCGAACAGGTAGAGGTTGAGCAGCCGGTTGCCCTGCGCCACGCAGAGTCGGGTTTTTAGGTCGATAGCCTCGGGCGGGTACAGCGTCGACAGGTCCTCGCCGTAGTCGCCGTTGCCGGCCTCGAACTCCAGGCAGGTCAGCGGCTGGTCGCCGTCGTGCGCCGCGGCCAGGAACGCGTTGGACACGTACAGGTCGGCGACGTTGGTGACGGTGAGGTCGCCGAGGTAGTAGTCCGAGCCGGAGGTGAGCTGCGGCTGCCCACGGTACGACTCCATGAGCTGGCTGATCCCGATCGGGAAGGTGCGCCCCCGCCCGCCGCCGGTGCCGTGCACGTTGACCAGGAACGGCACCCCGGTCACCCCGTATCGCTCGGCGCTGGTCCGCAGCGCCGTCACGTACCGGCGGTAGCGGTCCCGCATGTAGCGCCCGAGGTCGTCGTGCAGCGCCAGGGAGCGTTCCTCGACCGGGGTACGCAGCGCGGCAGACCACGCCGCCGGATCGGCCGGGTCGGCGCCGATCCGCGCCGCGGCGGTGTCCGTGCCGTACCGTTCGACGGCCCAGCGTGCCAGGTCGGCGCAGAGGCCGTCGGTGAGGTCGGGGGAGTTGGTCACCCAGGACAGCATCCCGATTTCGTTGTCCAGTTGGACCGCCACCACGGGGCCGCCGCGCGGTGCGAGGCGCTCCGCGATCAGTGGCATCACCTGGGCGTACCAGCCGTCGGCCGCGGCGAGGAACTCGGGCGCCAGGTAGTCGATGGTGCGGGTGCTGACCGGTGCGCCGTCCCAGGTGGTGGGGAGCAGGTGGGGGTGCTCGTCGTACACCCGGTAGGGGATGCCCTCGTTCTTGAGCTCGGCCATGATGAACGGGCCGGGGCGGACCACGGCCCGCAGCCCGTGCTGGTGCGCGAGGTCGAGGAAGCCGGCCAGGTCGCGTTGCTCGTGGGTGCGCCCGGTCAGGTCGGCCGAGCGGTCGGGGAGTTCGTGCCACAGCCACGGCACGTAGGTGGCGACGGTGTCGCCTCCGCAGTCGCGGAGCTGGTCGAGCCGGTCCGCCCAATCGGCCCGGGCGAGGCGGAAGTAGTGCACCTCGCCGGCGAGCAGCAGCTCGGGCCGGCCGTCGACGAGGATCCTGCGATCCCGGAGTAGCACTTCTGTCATATGGGGCAGAGCTCCTCACACGGGAGATTGTGGATCAGAGACTTGTGAACTTCGTCTCGGCTGCCTATGGTCGGCTGAAACCGGTTTCTGTTAACCGCACGTTACGGATCGAGGGAGCGATGAGCAACAGCCGCATGACGGTTCGCGAGATAGCGAAGCTCGCCGGCGTCTCCGTGGCCACCGTCTCCCGGGTCTCCAACGGCACCGGCCAGGTCTCCGAGGAGATGCGCCGCCGGGTGCTGGACGCGATCGAGAAGCACGGATATCGCCCCGACCACCTCGGTCGGGCCCTGGCCGCGGGCCGGCACGGCGCCCTCGGCCTGGTCTTCCCCGGCCTGTCCGGCCCCTACTTCACCGAACTGATCCAGGGCTTCGAGTCGGAGGCGGTGCCGTCCCGGGCCAGCGTGCACATCCTCTGCACGCACCTGCGCTCCGACTCCGACGACCAGGTGCTGGAAATGGGCCGCCGGGTGGACGGTGTCGCCGTCATGGGCGGCACCATCTCCGACGAGGCGCTGCTCCGGCTCGCCAAGCTGGTCCCCGTGGTGGTGGTCGCCGGCGAGGGGCCCGGCGACATCCCCTCGGTACGCGCCGACAACGTCGGCAGCATGCTGGCGCTCACCCGGCACCTGCTCGCCGACCACGACCTGCGCGACCTGGTCTTCGTCGGCACCCCGGCGGGCTCGCCCGACGTCAGTGAACGCTGGGCCGCCTTCCGGCGGGCGCACCACGACCTCGGCATCGAGCCGCCCGCCGAGCCGGTCGCGGTCAGCATGCAGCAGGCCGACGGGGTGCTCGCCGCCGACCAGTTGCTGGGCGGCGAAACACCCCGGCCCGCCGGGGTGGTCTGCGCCAACGACGAGACCGCCCTCGGCGTGCTGGTCGGCGCGCTCGGCCGAGGCTTGCGGGTGCCGCAGGACCTGATCATCACCGGCTTCGACGACGTGCCGGTCGCCGCTCTCGTCGCCCCCGCACTGACCACCGTCCGGCAACCCGTACGCGAGTTGGCCGCCGAGGCGGCCCGGCTGATCCTGCGTGCCGCCGGCCGGCCCGGCGACATCCCTGGGGGCGGTCTCGTGCTGCCCACCGAACTCGTCCTGCGCCGCAGTTGCGGCTGCCCGGCGCCCCCGACCGGAGGCACCGGCAGGTAACAGCTCACACCCTGAAAACCACCAACCCCTGGAGGTACGACATGAGAAGCAGGCGGTTAGCCGCTGCGGCGGGGATCGTCTTGGCCGCGTCGGTCGCGCTGGCCGGTTGTGGCCGTGACTCGGGCGGCGGCCAGGAAGAGGCGAAATCTGTCGGCGCAGGCAAGGCGAGCGGGGACATCACCGTCTGGGCGATGGGCACCGAAGGTGAGAAGCTCGCCGAGTTCGCGAAGGAGTTCTCCACCGAGAACCCCGACGCCAAGGTCTCCGTGACGGCGGTGCCCTGGGACGCGGCGCACCAGAAGATCGCGAGCGCCATCGCCGCGAAGCAGACGCCGGACGTGTCGATGATCGGTACCACCTGGCAGGGCGAGTTCGCCAAGACCGGCGCGCTCGACCCGACCCCGTCGGATCTGATCAAGAAAGACGACTTCTTCCCCGGCGCCTGGGACACCACGATCGTCGACAGCACCTCGTACGGCGTCCCGTGGTACGTCGAGACCCGGCTGATCTACTACCGCAAGGACATGGCAGCCAAGGCCGGGTTCCCGGGCGGCCCGAAGACATGGGACGACCTCAAGGCCATGGCCAAGGGCATGAAGGAGAAGGCCGGCGCCAAGTGGGGCCTCAACCTCCAGCCCGGCAAGACCGGCAGTTGGCAGTCGGTTATGCCGTTCGCCTGGTCCAACGGCGCCGACGTGGCCAGCGCAGACAAGCTGAGCTTCGACACCCCGGAGATGACCGAGGCGCTTGCCTACTACCAGTCCTTCTACAAGGAGGGCCTGTCCCCGACCGCGCTGCCGGACGGCTCGCTCGAGCCCGGCTTCGTCAAGGGTGAGATCGGCGCGTTCATCTCCGGCCCGTGGCACATGGGCATCGTCGAGGATCAGGGCGGCGCCGGCTTCAAGGACAAGTACGCGGTCGCGCAGATGCCGACGAAGAAGTCGTCGACCTCGTTCATCGGCGGCAGCAACCTCGCGGTCTTCAAGGACGCCAAGAACCGTGCCGGTGGCTGGAAGTTCGTGCAGTGGCTGAGCAAGCCCGAGGTGCAGGTCAAGTGGTACCAGGCGGTCAAGGACCTGCCCTCCGTGCAGTCGGCCTGGAACGACCCGACGCTCACCGGCGACACCCTCCTGACCGTGTTCGGCCAGCAGCTCAAGAGTGCCAAGGCACCGCCGGCGATCACGACCTGGGAGCAGATCGCGGCCGCGTTCGACCTCGAGGTCGAGAAGCTGTGCAAGCAGAACGCCGACCCGGCCGCGACCGCGAAGGCGATCCAGCAGCAGGCGAGCGCCATCGGGACCGGGAGCTGACATGACCGGCGCCTCCCCGGCGACGGCACCGGCGCGACCGGCCGGGGCGACCAGCACCGACCGGCCCGCCGGGTCGGTCCGGCGGCGTCAACGCCTGCGGCGGGCGCTGACCGGCTGGGCCTTCTCCGCGCCCTTCACCGTGTTGTTCCTCGTGTTCATGGCGCTGCCGGTGGTGGCGTCGCTGGTCATGAGCTTCACCGATCTGCGCTCCACCGACCTGCGCAACCCGCTCGCCGTCAACGTCGTCGGCATCGACAACTACACCCGCCTGTTCTCCGACGACCTGTTCCTGCGGTCGTCGGTCAACACGCTGGTCTTCGTCGTCGTCGGGGTGCCGCTGACCATGGTGCTGGCGCTGGCCGCGGCGACGGCGCTCAACTCCGGGCTCGTCCGCTTCCGCGCGCTGTTCCGGGTCGGTTTCTACCTGCCGGTCGTGACCAGCATCGTGGCGATCGCGGTGGTCTGGCGCTTCCTGCTCGACCCCGAGATCGGGCTGGTCAACAACCTGCTGCGACTGGTCGGGATCGACGGGCCGAGCTGGCTGTTCGACACCAGGCTCGCGCTGCCGTCGCTGATCGTCATGGCGGCGTGGCGCAACTTCGGCTTCCTGATGGTGATCTTCCTGGCCGGACTCCAGGCGGTGCCGGCCGACCTCTACGAGGCGGCGACGCTCGACGGCGCGACGCGGTGGCAGCAGTTCCGCAACGTCACCCTGCCGATGCTGCGGCCGACGCTGCTCTTCGGCGGGGTGATCACCGGCATCGGCTACCTCCAGCTCTTCGAGGAGCCGTTCGTCATGACGCAGGGCGGTCCGCTCTCCTCGACGCTGTCGGTGTCGTTCCACATCTACAACCAGTTCGGCTTCGGCAACTACGGCTACGCGGCCGCCGCCAGCTACGTGCTCTTCCTGGCGATCGTGGCGCTGTCGGTCGTGCAGTTCCGCCTGCTAGGGGAGAGGAACTGACGATGGTCGCAAAGGACGCCGCCTTGCGTACCCGTGACCGGGTCGCCAAGACCGTGCTCTACGTCGTCCTGGTCCTCGGGCTGCTTGCCGTGGCCGGACCGTTCGTCTGGATGGCGCTCTCGTCGGTCAAGCCGGAACGGGAGATCCGCCAGGTGCCGCCGACCTGGTGGCCCGAGACCTTCACGCTCGACAACTTCCGCGAGCTGTTCTCCCGGCTGGACTTCCCGCTCTACTTCTTCAACTCGGCGCTGGTCGCGACCCTGGTCACGGCCGGTAACCTGCTGTTCTGCTCGCTCGTCGGGTACGCGCTGGCAAAGCTGCGGTACCCCGGCAGGCGAGTGCTCTTCCTGGCCGTGCTCGGCATGCTCATGGTGCCCGGCATGGTGACCTTCGTCCCGCAGTTCGTGCTGGTCAGCAACATGGGCCTGACCAACACGTACACCGGTCTGATCCTGCCGTTCCTCGTCGGACCGTTCGGCGTGTTCCTCATGCGGCAGTTTCTCCTGTCGATCCCCGACGACCTCATCGAGGCGGCCCGGGTCGACGGCGCCGGCGAGTTCCGGATCTTCTGGCGGGTGGTGCTTCCGCTGTGCCGGCCGGCACTGGCCACCCTCGGGATCCTCACGTTCCTCGGTTCCTGGAACAACTTCCTGTGGCCCCTCGTGGTCGCCACCACGGAGGACAAGTACACGTTGCCGGTCGCCCTCGCGCTCTACAGCGTCGGCCAGAACCGCATCAACTACGGTCTGCTGCTCTCGGGAGCGGTCGTCGTCGTGCTTCCGGTGCTCATCGTGTTCCTGCTCCTCCAGCGGCATTTCCTGCGCGGCATCGCGACCACCGGAATCAAGTAGTCCATCCCCGGAACGAGACAAGGAGACCCATGCGACGCCTTTTCGCACCGCTCCTCGCGCTGGCGCTCGTGCTGGCAGGCGGCTCGACCGCCGTCGCGGCACCCGACGAGCGCGGCGCCGACCGGGCCCTGCTCGGCTATGCCAAGGACACGTGGCGGTCGATGGTCGCCATGACCGACCCCGGCACCGGCCTGGTCGCCGACAACATCACCGGTGACCTGGCCGCCGGCGGCCGCGCCACCTACACGTCCCCCACCAACATCGGCGGCTACATGTGGTCCGCGGTGGTCGCCCGCGAGCTCGGCATTATCTCCAGGGCGGAAGGCCGCGACCGGATCGCCAAGACTCTCGACACGCTCGCCCGGCTCAGGCACCACACCGCGTCGGGCATGTATTACAACTGGTACGACCCGCGGGACGGCTCGGTCGTCACGGTCTGGCCCGACAACGGCAGCACCGTCTACCCGTTCCTGTCCAGCGTGGACAACGGCTGGCTCGCGGCCGCGCTCAACGTGGTCAAGGGCGCCGTGCCGGAGCTGCGCGGCAAGGCCGACGCGATCCTGCGGAAGATGAACTTCGGCTTCTACTACAACCCGGCGGCGGCGACCCCGTCCGGGGCCAGCGGCCTGATCGCCGGCGGCTTCTGGGACGCGCCGCCCCCGGGATGCTCGCGGCAGCGCGACGGCGTCTGGTTCACCTGCAACCACTACGACATCACCGTCACCGAACCGCGCATCGCGACGTACCTCGGCATCGCGATGGGCCAGATCCCGCCAAAGGCCTACTACAACACGATGCGCACCCTGCCGGCCACCTGCGACTGGAGCTGGCACGAGATGCAGCCGGTCGGCTTCGACACCACCTACGAGGGCGTTCCGGTGTACGAGGGCGCGTACCAGTACCGCGGCATCCAGTTCGTACCCAGCTGGGGCGGCGACATGTTCGAGGCGCTGATGCCCGACCTGTTCGTGCCCGAAGCAAGGTGGGCACCCAACAGCTGGGGCCGCAACCACCCCGCGACGGTCGCCGGCCAGATCGAGCACGGGATGAATGACGCCCGGTACGGTTACTGGGGCTTCTCCCCGGCCAGCGACCCGGCCGGCGGTTACATGGCCTGGGGTGTCGACGCGATGGGCATGGACACCGACGGCTACCCGTCCGACATGGAGCGCTCGAAGTACGACGCCGGGTTCGGCGACTGCCGCCCGGCCGGCCCGGACCCCGACTACGGCGACGGCGTGGTGACCCCGCACGCGGCGTTCCTCGCGCTCCCGTACGCCAAGGGAGCGGTCGTCGACAACCTCTCCCGGCTCAAGGCCAACTTCGACTCGTACGGCCCCGGCGGCTTCTACGACGCGATTGCGGTCGGCAGCGGCACCGTGGCCAAGCGGTACCTCTCGCTCGACCAGGCCATGATCATGGGGGCGCTCGGCAACGAGCTCGCCAACGACCTCGTCCGCCACGCGTTCGTCTCGCCGCAGTTCGAACGCCGGATCCGCCCACTGATCGCCCAGGAGACGTTCAACGTTCCGGCCAACCAGGACCTTCCGCAGCTGCGCGGGGCCGGTTCATGACGGCGAGTGGCATCGTGGCGCAGGTGTAGGCACCTGTCTGACCCGTGGATCGTGCCATGGGGCGCGCGTCGTTCGGTTAGGCAAAGGCCCTGGTCACGCTCGATCCGGGAAGTAGGCCCTCAGCCACCGGCTGGGGGCCTACTTCCGGAAGTACGGTCTGCGAGGAACTGCACGAGCGTGCCCGGCCAACCCGTCGACGGCCGGCTCATCGACGGCGACGCCGCCAAGGCCCTGCTGCCCGGGCCCGCCCTCAGGCCCCGGAGACCTCGACCAGCACCGCCCCGGGTTGCGGCAGGGTCAGCTCGATCACCGCGGCCCCGTCCTCAACGTCCGGGTGCACCCTATTCGCCGTGAGCTGGTCAGCGGCGCGTAGGGCCGCCCACTGCTCGTCGGTCGGCCAGTCGGCGACGCCCAGCCGGTCCGCGAGCGTGGTGATGTCGCCGTGCTCCCGGTCCAGCCGGGTGACGAGCGCCGGCCGCCCGGCGGCATGGTCGATGACCAGCCGGATCCGCCGGGCCAGCGCCGGATCCCCGTCCCACTTGCTTTGGTCGAGGGTGGACACCCAGAGCAGCACGGCGAGGCTCCCGTCCGCGCGCCGGCTGGCCCAGGTCTGTACCAGGCCGTCGGCGCCGTCGCCGGTGGCCCGTACCGGCAGTTCGGTCTCGCCGAGCTGGGCGAGCATGCGCAGCGCGTGGTACCGCGGCTTGGCGATGCCGCCGACGGTGAGCAGCCCGAACCCGCCGTGCAGCAGCCTCGGCGGCCGGCCGAGTTCCTCGAAGTGGTCGCTGGCCACCCAGTAGGACAGCGCGTCGACCCTGCCGGCGGCCGACCGCATGCCGGTGAGCAGGAAGGTGCCGGCCGAGGTGCCGTCGTTGACCGGGTGGAAGTGGGTCGGGGTGACGCCCCACTCGGTCCACAGGATCCGCGCGTCCGGGAAGCCGAGCCGGGCCAGCGTGGGCCGCAGGTCCAGTGGCGGGCTGCCGTATGTGTGGGTGGAGACGAAGTCGACCGGCGCCCCGGATCGGGCGGCGTGCTCCAGCAGCGCATCCACCCAGCCGGCGGCCGCCGAGGACGGGCCGCCGACCGGGATGCGCGGGTCGACGTCTTTGACGGCGCGGGCGGTCACGTCGTACAGCCGCATCCACTCCTCCCGGCTGCCGGACCAGAAGACCTCCAGGTTGGCCTCGTTCCACACCTCGAAGTCCCAACCGAGCACCTGCTCGCCGTACCGTTCCAGCAGGTGGGCCACCAGCGCCCGAACCAGCCCGGACCACCGGTCCCAGTCGCGCGGCGGAGAGATGATGCCGCGGTAGGCGAAGACGGTGCGGTCCGGGTCGCTGGCCAGGTCGCGGGGCATGAACCCGATCTCCACCACCGGCGTCATTCCGATGCCCAGGAGCAGGTCGTAGACCTGGTCCACCCGGCTGAAGTCGTACACCGGCTCGCCGTCGACCTCGCGGTAGACGCCGAGGTCGTCGTGCAGGATCGAGTGCGCCCGTACGGTGGTCACGCCGATCTCGTCGCGTACCCGGCGGAGGGCGGCCAGCAGTTCGGTGCCGATCTCCCGGCCGCCGGAGCGGTCCCGGCAGAGCAGTTGGGACAGCCGCTCGCTGCCGATCATCGGCTGCCAGGGCCGGTGCAAGGTGGCGCCTGCGGCGTCCGAGTCGAGGTGCAGCGTGACGGTGGGCGGGTCGCCGCCGGCCGGCAGGGCGGCCGCCGGGACCGGGTCGCTCAGCGCGCCGATCACGGTCACCTCGGGTACGGCGGCCACGGCGTACGCGTACCGTTCGCCCGGGGTGCCGGTGGTGTCGACGCACCAGGTGTCGGGAACGGAAAGCACGTCTCCGCCGAGGTGGTCCACCGGGGTGAACGGCCCGGACACCCGGTCGTCGTCCAGCGTTGCGCGATGCACCAGGTAGCCGACCGCGCCGTCGACGGGCTGCCAGGAGAGGCGGACGTGTCCGTGGCCGGGGGTGGCGGTCAGCCCGGCCGGCGGTGGCAGGTCGGGTAGCGCGGCCGTGCCGCCTTCGTCGCTGCGACGGGCGATGCGGGCTTCCCAATCGGTCCGGGCGTCGGACGACTCGGGTCGGCTGGCGTTCGTCACCGGGTACCTCCTGGCGGTCGTGGTTGATCCGGTTCGAGGACTGTAACCGGTTACCGTCGGACGTGCGATCCCCAGCGATGGCACCGACGAGCAGTGGGCGCCGATCGGACCGCGCGGTATACGTGAGGTCCCTGGGCGGTTGGCCGCCGGTCCGCCAGCAGAATGGGGCTTCGGCGCCTTCGACGTGGCCGTTGGACGGGCTCAATTGGATGGGCTCGCCCGTGTTGGTCACTATGGTTGGTCGATGGACGTTGTCAGCACCGCCGACGTCTCGCCGGGCGACCGGTTCGCCTTCTGGCGCGAGGTCAGCGCGAAGCTCTGGGTACCGTACGACCTGGCCCGGGAACGGCAGGCGGAAACCGGATTCGAGGCGCGGGTCGGCATCAGCGAGTTCGGCCCGGTGCAGGCGACCCTGATGACGACGATGGCGCACTCGGTGCGCCGCACGCCCCGGCTGATCCGGCAGGCCGACCCGGAAGTGTTCAAAGTGAGCTGCACGGTCAGTGGCAGCGGCACGCTGACGCAGGACGGCAGACGCGCGGAGTTCGGCACCGGGGATCTCGTGCTCTACGACACCTCGCGTCCGTACGTGGCCGAACTCCGGCCGGACGATTCGACGAGCCGGATGCTGCTCCTGCGTTTCCCACGTGCTCTGCTGCCGTTTCCTCCCCAGGAACTGCGTGAACTGAGCGCCGTCCGCATTCCCGGCGCCCGCGGCGTCGGCGCGTTGTCGTCGCGTTTTCTGCTGCAGCTCGCCGACCAGATGGACGAACTGACCCCGGCCGAGACCGCGCGTCTGGCCACCCTGACGCTCGACGTGCTGATCACGGCGTTGGCCGACGCGCTGGACATCCAGAAGGTCGTCCCCGCGGACACGCGCCAGCGGGCGCTGACCGCCCGCATCCACGCCTTCATCCGCGACCATCTCGGTAACCCGGACCTGACCCCGAACGTGATCGCGGCAGCGCACCACATCTCCGTGCGCTACCTCCACAAGCTGTTCCAGCAGGAGGAGCACACGGTCGCCGGCTGGATCCGCGTACAGCGCCTCGATCGGTGCCGCCGCGACCTCGCCGAACCCCGGCTCGCCGGCCGCACGATCAACGCGATCGCCGCCCGGTGGGGATTCACCAGCGCCGCGCATTTCAGCCAGGCGTTCCGCGCCCGTTACGGCCAATCGCCCACCGAGTTTCGCCAGCAGCTCCCGACCGTGCACGGAGACTAAACACCTGTGCACCCAGTCACAACGACAGATGTGGATGCGGCGGGCAGTCTCGTCTCAGGAGGTCGGCTTATCCGAGGCGACAGCACTGAGAAGGAAATCATGCGCTCGTGGGCAAGAGTTCCGTCACATCGTCAAGAGAGGTCCGCATGAGACTCGCACGAATTTCGATCGCCGCCGTAATGTTGGGCAGCGCCGCCGTGCTGGCGGTCGCCGCTCCGGCCCAAGCGTCCTGCCCGCAGGGGATCGCCAGCTTCGAGCCGCAGGTCAACGGCACGTTCGCCGGGACCGGCATCAACATCCGCACCGGGCCCGGCTCCGACTGCACCTCACGCGGCCAGGGCCAGCCCGGTCAGACCGTGACGTTCCGCTGCTGGACGACCGGGCACGACGGCGCCCGCTGGACCTACCTGCACAACCGCGCGACCGGCGTGTCGGGCTGGTCCCGAAGCGACCTGCTCTCCGGCGGAGGCGCTACGGCCTCGTGCGGCATCTGAGCCGCAGCCGCACACCAGCATCAGATCCAAGGCCGTCCAAGACTCGGCGCATCCCGCCCGCGACCGCTTCCCGGCCGCTGAAACCTACTAACCAAGATCGCCGGAAACACCGTTAGCGAGACAGCACCTTGGGGTCCGGCTCAGATCCCCCAAATCCGCCAATCGACACCTTTGGGAGGTAAAGGCATGTTTTGCTTCAGGGGAGCGGTGCGTTCCGCCGAGGAAGGGGGCTGACATGCCGGACGCGAGCTGCGCGGCCTGCTGCATCCGTTTCTCCTGCTCCTGATCTTCGAGCTGCCCGGTCACGACTACGACCTGATCGAGCGCCTCAAGGCGATGGCGCGTCGCTCGCCTGGCCGCAACTCGATCAGGTCATCAGTGCCTGCCTGCAGCGTTCGGCGGACGCCTTCACGGGACCGCGGGGGCGCGCCTCATCCGTATGCCGCTCTCCGACGCTGAACGGAGAACCAGTTGCAGAACCAATTGCATTCGCCCGTGTTTCCTGCCGTCCAGCGGGCGTTCGCCCGTCGGGTGGCGCCGGGGGAGGCCCTCGCCGGCGACGCCGTGCGGATCGCGCAGGCCTGCTACGAGATGGCTCTACGCTTCCATCGCGGCGGAAAGCTGATCGTTTTCGGCAACGGAGGGCCGGCAACCGATGCCCAGCACGTCGTGGTGGAGTTCGTCCACCCGGTCATCGTGGGAAAGCGGGCGCTGCCCGCGATCTCGCTGACGAACGACGCCGCGACCCTCACCGGGATCTCCCGGACGGCGGGCTTCGACGAGGTGTTCGCCGCTCAGCTGCGCCTGCTCGCCGCCCCGGAGGACATCGCGCTCGGACTGTCCGTCGACGGCCGGTGCGCCAACGTCCGCCGCGGCCTCGTGGCGGCCCGCGACCTCGGTCTCCTCACCGTCGGGCTCCTCGGCGGGGACGGCGGTGACATCGCCCGGGATGCGATCGCCGACCATGCCGTCGTCGCCCGCTCCGACGACCCGTGCATCGTCAAGGAGGTGCACGTGACGATCTATCACATCCTGTGGGAGTTGGTGCATGTGTTCTTCGAACAGCCCGGACTGCTGGAGCCGGCGGTGGTCCGGTGAATCCGAGACCCGTTCCGCCCGGTCAGCAGGCAGCCCGGACCGGGCCCGACTGCCACGACGGGGTCTGCATCACGTGCTCGGACATGGCGGTCGCCGTCCGGGTACGCGAACTGACGGCCGACGGGCTGGCCCTGGTCGACACGGACGCCGGACCGGAGGAGGTCAGCGTGGCTCTCGTCGAGGCGGGACCGGGCGACGTCGTGCTGGTGCACGCCAAAGAGGCCATCGCTGTCGTGGAGCAGAACCCGTGAGCGCCCGGGTCGAGGGCGCGATCGGAGCCCTCTACCCGTTCCTCGACGCCCGGCCGACCGACGTGGACGCGGTGCTCGCCGCGGTGGCGAGGTCCACCGCGGAGAAGTCGGCGGAGATCGTCGCCCTCCGCGAATCCCTGGTCGCCGAGCACGGGCAGCGTCTGCTCGACTGCGCCCGCCGGTGCGCCGAAGCGTTCCGCGCCGGCGGCACGCTGTTCTCGTTCGGCAACGGCGGCAGCAGTACGGACGCCCAGGACGTCACGCAACTGTTCCTGAACCCGCCGAAGGCCGCCCGCCCGCTGCCGGCCATTTCGCTGACCCACGACGTCGCCCTGATCACGGCGCTCTCCAACGACGTGGGGTTCGAGGTGGTCTTCGCCCGACAGTTGGCGGCGTTCGGCCGGGCCGGGGACATCGCGGTGGGGCTGTCCACGAGCGGCGGTTCGAACAACGTCCTGCGGGCGTTCGAGGAGGCGGCCCGGCGGGGCATGGTCACGGTCGGGATCGCCGGATACGACGGCGGCCGGATGGCGGAGTCCGAGGCCGTCGACCACCTGTTCGTGGTGCCGTCGGCATCGGTGCACCGGGTCCAGGAGGCGCAGACGACGGTCTACCACGTGCTCTGGGAACTCACCCAGCAGGCGCTGGCCGACGAACGCTGACGGCTGCCGTGGATCTCGCCAGCGTGCACCGGGTGCACGTCCGCGTCGAGGGCATCGTGCAGGGGGTCGGCTTCCGGCCGTTCGTGTACGCGCTGGCCACCGGGTACGACCTGGCCGGGTTCGTCGGCAACGACACCGCCGGGGTCTTCGTCGAGGCCGAAGGGGACGCGGCCCGGCTGGCCGCCTTCGTGGCCGACCTCAGCCGGCGGGCACCGACCCTGGCCCAGGTCGAGCGGCTGACCACCGAGGCGGTCCCGCCGACCGGCCGACCCGGCTTCGTCATCGTCACCAGCGTCACCGGTGCCGGCCGGGAGGCGTTGATCTCCCCGGACACCGCCACCTGCGCGGACTGCCTCGCGGAGATGTCCGCCCCGACGGACCGGCGCCACGGCTACCCGTTCACGAACTGCACCAACTGCGGCCCGCGGTTCACCATCGTCGAGGACGTGCCGTACGACCGCCGCACCACCACGATGGCCGAGTTCGCGCTCTGCTCCGACTGCGCCGCCGAGTACGCCGATCCCGGCGACCGCCGGTTCCACGCCGAGCCGGTGTGCTGTCCGGCGTGCGGTCCCGGCCTCCGGTTCGTCGACGCCGCCGGCGACCCGCTGTCCGGCGATCCCCTGGGCACCGCCGTACGGTGGCTGCGGGACGGCCTGATCGTCGCGGTCAAGGGTCTCGGCGGCTACCACCTGGCCACCCGGGCCGACCACGACCGGACCGTCTCGACGCTGCGTGCCCGCAAGCATCGCGAGGAGAAGCCGTTCGCTCTGATGGCGGCCGACCTGCGGGCGGCGCGCACCCTGGTCGACGTGGCGCCGGCGGCCGAGCCGGTGCTCACCGGCGTCCGCCGTCCCGTGGTGCTGTTGCCCCGGCGCGCTGACGCCCCGGTCGCCGCGTCGGTGGCCCCGGGCAACCGCGAGCTGGGCGTGATGCTGCCGTACACCCCGCTGCACCATCTGCTGCTCGCCCGGCTCGGCATGCCGATCGTGCTGACCAGCGGCAACGTCTCCGACGAACCGATCGCCCACCGCGACGGCGACGCCCGTCGGCGGCTGGCGCGGATCGCCGACGGGTTCCTGACGCACGACCGGCGCATCCACGTCCGGACCGATGACTCGGTGGTCCGCGTGTTCCGGGGCCGTGAACTGCCGGTACGGCGCTCCCGTGGGTACGTGCCCGCGCCGCTCACCCTCCCGTGGCGGTTCGACCGCCCCGTGCTGGCCTGCGGGGCGGAGTTGAAGAACACGTTCTGCGTGGCGAAGGGCCGGCGTGCGTTCGTCTCGCACCACATCGGCGACCTGGAGAACTACGAGACCCTGCGGGCGTTCACCGACGGGATCGCGCACTTCACCCGGCTCTTCGACGTCCGGCCGGAGATCGTCGCCCACGACCTGCATCCCGAGTACCTGTCCACGAAGTACGCGCTACAGCGTGAGGACGTCGAGCTGCTCGGCGTTCAGCACCACCACGCCCACATCGCGTCCTGCCTGGCCGACAACGCCGACCCCGGACCGGTGATCGGCGTCGCCTTCGACGGTCTCGGGTACGGCCCGGACGGCACCCTCTGGGGAGGCGAGCTGCTCGCCGCGGACCTGACCGGGTTCGAGCGGGTCGGCCACCTGGGCGCGGTGCCGATGCCGGGCGGGGCCGCCGCAGTGCACGAGCCGTGGCGGATGGCGGCGGCCTACCTCGACGAGATCTACGGCGACGCCGTGCCCGACCTGCCGGTTCTGCTCCGCCACGAGCGGCACTGGCCCGCGGTGGTGGGGCTGGCGCGGACCGGGACCAACTCGCCGCGTACCTCCAGCGCGGGCCGGCTGTTCGACGCCGTCTCGGCGATCCTCGGCCTGCACGACCGCGTCACGTACGAGGGACAGGCCGCGATCGCCCTGGAGCAGCGGGCCGACCCCGACGAGCGGGGCGGCTACCGGGTCGAGGCAGCCGGTCCGGTCCCGCTCCGGGACGCCGGACGCGGGCTGGTCCGCTGTGTCGTTGACGACCTGCTCGCCAAGGTGGATCCCAGCCGGATCGCCGCGCGCTTTCACCACGGCCTGGCGGACGCCGTGGTACGGGCGGCCGGCGCCGTCCGGGAGAGCACCGGCCTGGCCACGGTCGCGCTCTCCGGGGGTGTCTTCCAGAACGTGCTGCTGCTCGAACGGGTGGTGGGCGGGCTGGAGCAGGCCGGCTTCCGGGTACTCGTGCACTCGCGGGTGCCGCCCAACGACGGCGGGATCTCCCTCGGCCAGGCCGTGGTGGCCGCGGCCCGGGCTGTGCCCGACGGCTGAGGCGGGAACAGCCGTCAGCAGATGCGGGGGAGCGGGTCCCCGACCAGCATGTCGACCACCCTGGTGCCACCGAACGCCGTGCGGAGCAGCACCATCCCGGGCGGGTCGGCGGCGACGCGACCGATGACCGCCGCACCGTCGCCGAGCGGGTGGCCGCGCAGCGCCGCCACCGCCACCTCGGCCTGCGTACCGTCCACCACCGCCACCAGGCGTCCCTCGCACGCCACGTAGAGCGGGTCGATGCCGAGCAGCTCGCACGCGCCGGTCACGGCGGGACGCACCGGCACCGAGGATTCGTCGACGACGACCGCGACCTGGGCCGCCTGCGCCACCTCGTTGAGGATCGTCGCCACGCCGCCCCGGGTGGCATCGCGCAGCAGCCGCACCCCGGGAGCCGCGTCCAGCAGGGAGTCCACCAGCCCATGCAGCGCCGCGGTGTCCGAGACGATGTCGGCGGCGATGTCGAGCTCGCCCCGGGCGAGCATGATCGTCACGCCGTGGTCGCCGATCGGCCCGGAGACGACGACCGCGTCACCGGGGCGGACGTGCGGGGCGCCCAGGCTCACCGGCCGCTCCAGCACGCCGACGCCCGCGGTGTTGATGTAGCAGCCGTCGGCCTTGCCACGTTGCACCACCTTCGTGTCGCCGGTGACCACCTGGACCCCGGCGTGCTCCGCCGCGACGGCCATGGAGGCGGTGATCCGTCGCAGGTCGGCGACGGGGAAGCCCTCCTCCAGGATGAACCCGGCCGCCAGATACAGCGGACGGGCCCCGCTGACCGCCAGGTCGTTGACGGTGCCGTTGACGGCGAGATCGCCGATGTCCCCGCCCGGGAAGAACAGCGGCGACACCACGTACGAGTCGGTGGTGAAGGCCACCCGGCCGGCGCCCACGGAGAGCACCGCGCCGTCGTCGAGCGCCTCCAGCGCCGGGTTGCGGAACGCCTCGACGAACAGCCCTTCGATCAGGCTGTGCGTCGCCTTCCCGCCCGCGCCGTGCGCGAGCGTGATCCGGCTCTCCCTGATCCTCGGCGCGCGCCGACGGGCCCGTTCGATGCGCTGCAACACCTGCTGCTCCGGCGAGAGAATTCCCGGCGTACGCTCGGTCGTCGCTTCGGCTTCGGCCACCGCGCGCTCGGCCCATCCGGCGGTGCGTTCGGTCGTCATACCCTCGTCGTCTCCGCGAGCCGCTGCCTCGTGAAGCGGCCGAAGTTGTAGTAAGCCGCGCACGCGCCCTCCGAGGAGACCATGCACGTGCCGATGGGCGTCTCCGGTGTGCACGCGGTGCCGAACACCTTGCACTCCCAGGGCTTGAGCACCCCCTTGAGGACTTCGCCGCACTGGCAGGCCTTCGGGTCCGCCACCCGCACCCCGGGTACGTCGAAGAGCCGCTCGGCGTCGTACGCCGCGTACTCGTCCCGCATCCGCAGGGCGGAGTGTGAGATGAAGCCGAGGCCACGCCACTCGAAGTACGGTCGTAGCTGCATGACCTGGCCGATCGCCTCCAACGCCCGCAGGTTGCCGTCCCACGGCACCACCCGGGTGTACTGGTTCTCCACCTCGCAGCGCCCGTCGGCGAGCTGCTTGAGCAGCAGGTGGACCGACTGCAGCAGATCCAACGGTTCGAACCCGGCGCACACCAGCGGCTTGCCGTAGTCCCGGGCGATGAACTCGTACGGCCGGCAGCCGATGACGGTGGAGACGTGCCCCGGCCCGAGGAAGCCGTCGAGACGCAGGTCCGGTGAGTCGAGGATCGCCTTGATCGCCGGAAGGATCGTGACGTGGTTGCAGAAGACCGAGAAGTTCCTGATGCCCTCGGCGGCCGCCCGCAGCACGGTCATGGCGGTCGACGGCGAGGTGGTCTCGAACCCGATCGCCATGAAGACCACCTTGCGGTCCGGGTTGGTCCGCGCGATCTTCAGCGCGTCCAGCGGCGAGTACACCATTCGGATGTCCGCACCGGCCGCCTTGGCGTCCAGGAACGAGCCGCTCCCACCCGGGACCCGCATCATGTCGCCGAACGCGGTCATGATGACGCCCGGCTCGTTGGCGATGGCGATGGCGTCGTCCACCCGGCCCATCGGGATGACGCAGACCGGGCAGCCCGGACCGTGCACCAGCGAGACGCTCTCCGGCAGGTAGTCCTCGATTCCGTGCTTGTAGATGGTGTGCGTGTGGCCGCCGCAGACCTCCATGAACTTGTACTGCCGTCCCGGCTCGCACAACGCGGCGATCTGGGTGGCCAACGCCTGGGCCTTGTCCGCGTCGCGGTACTCGTCGACGAAACGCATGTCGTCTTCCCTAACTGATGTCGGATTCGGCGAGCGCCTGCAGCTCGTCGGTGTACGCCTGTCCGAGACCGGTCAACATGGCCAACGTGGCGGCCGCCTCGGCCTCGTCGATCTTCGACATGGCGAAGCCGACATGGACGAGCACCCAGTCGCCGATACCGATCTGGTCCGGACCGAGCAGGCCGATGTTGATCGCCCGCCGCACGCCCACGACGTCGACGATGGCCAGGTCGTCGCGGCCGGCCTTGATCTCGACGATCTCGCCCGGGATCCCAAGACACATCGGCCTACTCGTCCTCTCCGGTCACATTTTCTCGATCTTGATGTAGCGTCGCAGCGCGGGAAGTTCCTTCCAGAACACCCCGGCGACGGCCACGCCGGCCAGCAGCACCAACAGCTTCCGCACAGCTCACCTCCTTCCGCCCCGGTCAGCCCGGCGGCAGGTTCGGCATGATCGGCAGGATCGGGCCGTGCTGATCGGGCCGGATGCCGGTCGAACGGTGGGCGTCCACCGTCCCGTCATCGTGATGGCCCGACTGCCTCCTCCGCCGCGAGTTGCCCTCCTCCACACCCTTGGTGTGCGCCGGGGCGTCGAGTTCGACGTCGGGATCGCCCACCCGGATCTCGCCCATACCCGCCTCCTCCATCAGTCGTCGCCTGACGGCCGACCATGTCGTCGGCCGAGATCGTCGAAGAACCGGGGAATCTCCCGCCACACCGCGCTTCCCCCCGACATGCCCGTCCAGTGCCGGCGGATGAGCGCGACGAGCCGGAAGCAGTCGTCAACCGGCACCACCCACTGTTGGCCGGCGCCGCGCAGGTTGCCCGTCCACACCAGGAACGCCTCGACCTGTGGCAGCAGCCCGGCCAGCTCAGGTGATCGCGCCTCGACGGCCTGCCAGGCACCGGCATCGATCTCCGACTCCGTGGTGCCGAGCGGGCTCGGGTAGTGCCCGAGCACGCGGCCGTCACGCTGCTTGACGAAGAACACCAGACCGACCGGCACGCCGAGTTCGTCGGCGGACAGGCCCGACAACCGTCTGCCGCGGGTGGGGACGAGCTGGTACCGGCCGCCGCCGGCCGACTCCCGTTCGAAGAGCAGAGAGCACGGCGTGCAGGCGCACATCAGCTCCCCGTCCTGGTCGTCCCACACGTGCCGGTGCTCCGGGCCGACCGGCCCGGCGCACATGCCGCAGCGCTCGACCGAGGCCGCGCGCTGCCGCGCGCGGCGGATCGCCCGCTGCAGGGCGCCCGTCGTCATGTCGTGCCACCCACCGCGAGCGACCCCGCAGCTCGCCCCTCGTTCGTCGATGGCTCATCGGTCCGGTCTGGGCGCTGCCACAAGGTGGCGACCGGGATCAGCGCCGGCGCCGGCGCCGGCGTCACCACGTCGACCCCGGACAGCTCCGGGGCGAACGTCAACACCAACTCCCGGACCTGGTCCCGCAGCGCTGCGCCGCCACCGCCGCACGAACTCGCCGACAGGCTGATCCTGGCCACCTCGTCCTGGACACCGACCAGCGCGATCTCGGCGCCCTGCGTGCGCAGCTGTGGCCGGAGGTCGTCCACCGCCCGGGCCACCCGCCGGTCGAGCGGATCCGGGTGGATGCGGTGCAACAGCAGCAGGTGCCGCAGCAGCTCGTCGTCGGTGAGGCGGTCGAGCACGCGGGGGCTGCCGGCGGCGAGGTCGATGACGCGGGCCAGCGCCTCGCCGTACACCTCGGTCAGGATCTCGACGGCGTCCAGCGCCAGCTCGGCGGTGCGGCCCGGGGTCTGCTCGAGCTGGGCGAGCACGGCGTCCAGGTGGGCCAGCCGAGGCTCGACGGCCCCGTCGTCGAGCCGCTGGACGTCCGGCTGATCAGCCATGGGAGGCGCCGAACATCGGCGAGTGGATCTTTTTGAGGGTGCGCCCCCCGCCGACGTACATGTGCACCCCGCACGGCAGGCAGGGATCGAAGCTGCGTACCGCCCGCATGATGTCCACACCCTTGAAGTTGTCCGGCCCGTTCTCCTCGAAGATGGGGGTGTTCTGGATCGCGTCCTCGTACGGACCGGGTGTGCCGTAGCTGTCGCGGGGACTGCCGTTCCACGGCGTCGGCGGGTACGGATGGTAGTTGGCGATCTTGCGGTCCCTGATCACGAGGTGATGCGACAGCGCGCCCCGGACGGCCTCGTGGAAGCCGCAGCCGATGGCGTCGTCCGGCACGTCGAACTCGGTGAAGACCCGCATGTCGCCGCCGCGCATCCGCTCCATCGCCCGCTCCAGGAAGTGCAGCGACATCGCCGCGGCGTACGCGATGAAGTAGGCCCGCGAGCGGTCCCGCTCCAGCGCGTTCGACCAGCGCGGGATCTTCCACTCCAACGTCGTCTCGGGCAGCCGCTGGCTCTTCGGCAGCGTGATCAGCACGCTGTGTCCGGTCGACTTGACGTACGGGGTGTCGACCATCTTCGCCAGCGCCGTGGTGTACAGCCGGGCGAAGCAGCCGCCGCCGGTGTCCAGCGCGAGGTGCTCTCCGCTGCTCTTGTCGAACCAGCGGGGGCTCATCACCCAGCTGTACTTGTCGCCGAAGTCGCGCTTCTGTGGATCGGGGAGGGTGGTCTGGTTCCAGGGATGGCGGATGTCGACCGGGTTGCCGAGCGGGTCGTGGCTGACGAACGGCTCCTCCTCGCCGACCCAGTCCTTGTAGTACGAGCTGCCGAGCAGGATCCGGATGCCGAGGTTGATGTCGACCAGGTCGGTGGTGAGCAGCTTGCCGTCGACGACGATGCCGGGCGTGACGTGCATCGCCCGCCCCCAGTTCGTCATGGTCTCGTACCGGTAGTCGACGACGTCCGGATTCTGGAACGCGCCCCAGCAGCCGAGCAGGACCCGGCGGCGGCCGACCTCCTCGTAGCCGGGCAGCGCCTCGTACCAGAAGTCGAAGATGTCGTCGTTCAGGGCGATGGCCTTCTTGACGAAGTCCATGATGCTGATCAACCGGCTCAGGTAGTCGGTGAACAGCGTCGGCTGGGGCATGGTGCCGACGCCACCGGGATAGACCGTCGACGGGTGGACGTGTCGGCCCTCCATCAGGCAGAACATCTCCCGGGTCGTCCGGCTGACCTTCAGCGCCTCCTTGTAGACCTCGCCCTCGAACGGGTTGTAGGCCCGCATGATGTCGGCGATCGTCCGGTAGCCGTGGACGTCCCGGCCCGGTGCGGCGGTCTTCTCGGCGCGGGCGAGCACGCTCGGGTTGGTCTGTTTGACCATCGCCTCGCAGAAGTCGACGAAGACGAGATTGTCCTGGAAGAGGGTGTGGTCGAACATGTACTCGGCGGCCTCGCCGAGATTGATGATCCACTCAGCCAGGGGTGGGGTCTTGATGCCGTACGCCATGTTCTGCGCGTAGACGGAGCAGGTCGTGTGGTTGTCGCCGCAGATGCCGCAGATCCGGCTGGTGATGAAGCCGGCGTCGCGCGGGTCCTTTCCCTTCATGAAAACCGAGTAGCCGCGGAACAGCGACGACGTGGTGTGGCACTCGGCGACCACCCGGTTCGCGAAGTCGATCTTCGTGTAGACGCCGAGGTTGCCGATGATCCGGGTGATCGGATCCCACGCCATCTCCACCAGTTCGCCGGGTTTCTGGCCGGCGGCCTTCTTGGCTTCGGTCGCTGTCACGGTTGGTTCCTTTCGATTGCCGCCTGTCGCCGGGGATCTGCCGCGGCGTACGGGCGCCACCGGGGGTTGTAGCCGCTGGTGAGCTCCGGACCGTTGTGGTGCCACTTCGGTTCCCGGTTGGCGGTGACGTTGGTGATGCCGCGCAGGCGGCGGATCAGGGCGCCGTACGGCTTGATGAGCAACGTGGACAGGCTGCCGCCGGGCGGCATGTCCATGAACGGCATGAACTTGTCGGGGAATCCCGGCATGGTGCAGCCGATGCAGATGCCGCCGACGTTGGGGCAGCCACCCACGCCGCCCATCCAGCCACGTTTCGGGACGTTGCAGTTGATGACCGGCCCCCAGCAGCCGATCTTCACCTGGCACTTGGGCGAGTTGTAGTCCTTGGCGAAGTCGGCCTGCTCGTAGTAGGCGGCCCGGTCGCAGCCCTCGTGCACGGTCTTGCCGAACAGCCACTGCGGCCGCAGCATGTGGTCCAGCGGCGGGGGCGGAGCCGAGCCGGCGGCGTGGTAGAGCACCCAGGTCAGGGTCTCCATGAAGTTCTCCGGCTGGATCGGGCAGCCGGGTACGTTGACGATCGGCAAGCCACCCTGGGACCGGAAGTCCCACCCGAGATAGTCCGCCAGGCCCATGCACCCCGTCGGGTTACCCGCCATGGCGTGGATGCCGCCGTACGTCGCGCACGTGCCGGCCGCCACGACCGCCCACGCCTTGGGCGCCAACTGGTCGATCCACCAGTTCAGGGTCAGCGGCTCGCCGGTCGTCTCGTCATTACCGAACGACGTCCAGTACCCCTCGCCGTTGATGTTCTCGTTCGGGATGGACCCCTCGATGACGAGGATGAACGGCTCGGTCATCTCCCCACGGGCCGCCCGGCGGTACGGCGCCAGGAACTCCTCGCCGCCGGCCGCCGGCGACAACACCTTGTTGTGCAGGTTGACCTTGGGCAGGCCGGGAACGAGCCCGAGAACGATGTCCTCGATCGCCGGCTGACCGGAGGCCGTCATGGACACGGAGTCTCCGTCGCAACTCATGCCCTCGGAGATCCAGAGGACGGTGACCTCGTCGAACCCGGTCTCGTGCGGGATCACCGCACCGGTGTCGCCGATGCTCTGCGTCATGTGCGTGGCCTCCCTTGCATCCGATCCCGCAGCCGGTCGTAGCTGGCCGCCAGCGGCGCCACGAAGGCCAGCGGCGGGGGCTCTTCCGGTGCATGCGGGTGCGGGCGTGTCGGGGCCCGCTGCTTGCCCTGGTCGATTTCCTGGCCCAGCTCGCGGAGGGACTGCTTGTCGGCCCGGTCGCAGAGCAGCGGCATGAGTTCGTTCTCGTCGTCCCGCACGTGCCGAGCGACGGCGGACGCCAGCAGCTCCATCAGCTCGTCCTGTGCGCGATCGCCGGCCCGGCAGCGGTCGAGTTCGAGGAGCAGCTCCTTGATCGGCCGGTGCCCGGCGAGATGCCGGTCGACCACCCGCGGATCGGCCAGCACCTTCGCGGCGAACGGATAGAGGAGGACCTCCTCGACCGCGGCGTGCTTCGACAGTTCGCGGACGAGGATCTCCACCACGCCCCGCCGTTGCGCGTCCGATGCCGCTGCACGGTAGTCCCGGAACAGCTGCTCCACCACGCGGTGGTCGTGCCGCAGCAACTCGGTGGCGTCCATCAGCGCGCTCCCGACGCGACGCCGTCCAGCGTGATGGACTCCAGGACGACGTCGTCGCTGCCGGTGACCTCGACGTCGACGCCCCCGCAGCCGGGGCAGGCCACCATCGCGAGGTGGTCGTCGACCCGCGCGTTACGACCACAGTCATGACACCGCACCGTCATCGGCTCCAGCACCAGATCAAGGGCGGCGTCCGCGACCACCGTGCCCACCGCGGCCACCTGGATGCCCTGCGTAACGACATCACGGTCAACCGCGTGACCGCCGATCCGCACCCGCAGACCGGTGACCCGGCGCCCGGCGGCCCGGCGGACCACCGCCGCCACGATCGCCTCGGACAGACCTGTCTCATGCATCGGCGGTCACCCCCCTCTCGCCTGCCGTTCGCCGCGGGCTCTCCTGCCGCTTGGGTGCGGTGTGGAGCCGCGCGGATTCCTCGTGGACGATTTCGACCACCATCCGGACCGCCTGGTCGACCGCGGCGGCGAGCGGAGCCGACAACCCCATACGCTCGTCGAGGACAGCGGGTTGGCAACCCACCACGAGGATCCGGCCAACGCTGCCGCCCAGACCGCGCAGCAGGCGCAGCACCGACTCCGGATCCATGCCGTGACCGTCGGCGGCCGGCGCCTCCAGTACGTCCGCCGGCCGCAGTGCCCAGCCGGGGTCGTCGAGGTCCACCTCGAGGACGGCCAGCGTCCCAGGGGCCTCGTCCAGCGGCAACGCGTCCACCATGACAAGCACGTCGTGGTGCCCGTCCAGCAGATCGTAGGCCAGGTGCATCCCGCGTATCCCGTAATCGGACACATCCACCCCCGCGGGTAGGACGGCGTCCCGGAGGCGCTGCACGACCTCCACGCCGAAGGCGTCATCCGCGAGGAAGATGTTGCCGATGCCGGCGACGAGGATCCGACCGTTGCCGTCGCTGTTCATCGCGCCTCCACCTCGCCGGCCAGCGGCTCCACCTCTTCCGGGCGGAAGTGACGCAGGCGCCCGTACCACTGGTGCAGCTCGGCGCCCGGGTCGTCGTCCACGGTCACGGCTAGGAACCGCGACCCGTCGATGTCGAGCAGCACCTGCTCCACCCGGCCGGTACGGCCCTCCAGGAACATGTCGTGCGCGTCGGTGCCGCGCCGCCGGGGTCGTAACCGGACCCGGCTGCCCCGCGACAGCCGGGTGCCCGCGACGAGGACGGTCTCCGGGTCCGGCGCGATTTCCGCATCGGTGTCGAACCCCCGCCGGGGTCGTTCCGGCCCGGTGGCGGAATCGCCCGGCCGGTGGACGGGCTCCAAGGACCGAATCGCGCCGTGCAACCGTTCGAGTACCTCGGGCGGCATCGCGTCGACGCGGTCGAGGATCGCGGCGGCGCGGGGGTCGGTGGCCCGGGCCTCCCGTTTCTCCGCATCGGAGAGGGTGAGGGTGCGAAGCGAGAGAATTTCGTCGATCTCGGTCGCGTCGTGCAGGTCACCGGGGCTTTCCGGCGCGATCCGAGGGTGGTCGTAGAGGATGATGGGCGAGGAGAGAACGACCTCAGAAGTGCCGGACGCGCCGGCGAGCACCGGGAACGTGTGCACGTTGCGGCACTCCCGCGCGGCCTGTGCCGCCCATTCGGGCGGGTCGAGCAGGGACAGGAATCGCCCCTGGCTGACGGTGGTCAGCGTGTGCGCCGCGATCAGGCAGCAGCGCAACGCCTCATCCCGAGGGCTGTCCGCCGGTGTCGTTCGGTCCGTGTTCTCGACGCGCAGCCCGAGCCGCAGCAACCGGAACGGCGCCGGGGACGGGACGGCGGAGACGGCGACCGAGGCGGACAACGGCCATCGCCGGCGTACCACCCGCCCGACCGGCCTGCCCCGCTCGTCGGCCAACAGCTCGACGTCCTCGCCGCCGGGCACGTAGACGTCGAGGCGTCGGCCACGCCGTAGGTCGCCGACCGGTGCCTCGATGTCGAACTCCCGCGGCACCGCCTCGTCGAAGCTGAGCTCCGTACGGCCACCGGCCTCGATCCGGTCGACCGGCCGGTACCCACCGTCGGTCGTGCGTAGCTCGGTCACCTTGCCTTGCAGGTGCAGGAACCGTAACCGGATCCGGACGACCGCCGTCTCCGGCGCCTCCATCAGGCATTCGGTCTGCTGCCAGGACGACTCGGCCGAGCCCGCAACGCTGCTGTCGACCAGGCCGTGGGCCTCACCCCAGGCGGGGGGCACGAGGACACCGAACTGCCAGCGGACCCGGTTCTTGGCCGAGGAACGCCGATACGGGTAGAGCAGGTAGCCCTCGTACAGGATCGCATCCGCGATCGCCTCGGCACCGTTGAACACGGCGCTCGGGCACTGGCTCTGCACGATGCTCACCTCCGTCGCCGGCACGCGACACCGGCTCCGGCACGCGGTCACTCCGGTCTAGCCAATCCCCTCGGGGAGCCGTAAGTGCGCGTTGCCGGTAGGTGACGAGGGCATTCACTGAATCGGGTGATTCGGCGCGGCGGCCTCCGCCGACGGCTGGAGCCGGGGCCGGAGCACCCGGGGATGTCGAGCGCTTCGCGACGACCCCCTCGATCCCTGCCGCGGTCCAGGTGGCCAACCAGTCGGCCGCCTCATCGGCATCGGTGGTGTGCGGGCTGAGGGTGAGCTGCGGCGCCGCGCCGGCGAGGACGTCGGCGAGACGCGCCCGACGCCGCGCCGGCGGCGCATCCATGAGCGCCCCCTCCGCATCGGCCAACAGCTCGCACACGACGTAGTGCGCGGCATGCTCCCGGGCCATCCGGAGCAGGCCGGTCCCTGCGGTGACCCGTCGTTGCAGCAGGGCGAAATTCGTCGGCTCGTGCTGCCACACCACCAGTTCCCCGTCCAGGACCACACCGGCTGGCAGTGGCCGCACCGCGCGGGTGATGTCTGCCGGCGATGTGGGACATCAGAACTGTCCGAATGCTGCCTTCGGGTCGCCACTGCCCCTGGGCGCGGTCTGCGGCAGATCCAAGCACCCGATCTTGACCGGTAGGGCGATCGGAGTACGCCGGAAAGCGGCAATAGGTCGGTAAAAGTACGGCGAGCCAGGCGAGGCATCCGCGGACTCGGGGGTGTAGGCGCGGCGGGTGTCGGCGCCGAACATCGTCACCATGTCCAGCTGGCCGACGTAGAGGGCCAGCACGGCGTCCAGGTCAGGAGGCAGCACGGCGGGCGCGCGACCGCGCCGCCGGGCGCCTTCTTCGCCAGCGTCGGCCGCGGCGAGCACGGCTGCGGCGGGCGGCTTCGTGTTATCTCAGTCCGATTCGTTAGGCCGTGACCCGCCGGGGTTACTGGTGGGGGTTTCGGAGCGGAAGCTGTGCCCGAGCTGTTCACCGAGGCCGAAGTAGTGACGGAAGTTGTAGATCAGTGGGTTCCAGGCGCCGGGGTCGATGTGGCCGGTGTCGGCTACGACGATGCGTGCGTCGGCGTGTACGGCTAGCACTTGGGCCTCGATGATGAAGAAGTCGCCGTCGGCAGCGGTGTGGATTGCGGTGGTGCGCGCCTCCAACTGCAGAGGGCAGTCGGCCACTCGTGGTGGGCGTACGCGCACCGAGGGTTGTGGGCGCAGGCCGGCGGCGGTGAACTTCGCTGGTTCGTGGCGGAAACGGTCACTTTTGCTTGCCGGTACCGGGTGTCGGCCGGTCAGCGGCGCGAGTCGTTCGACCGCCTGCCACTGGTGCGCGGCCGGCAGGTTGACGACCATGTCCGGGCGTGCGGTGAGGTTGTGCCCGCTGCACCCGTCGGTCCCCAGGCCGAGCACGATGGTGTGGCCGAGTGCCCAGGCCGAGGACATGGGGGCCAGGTTGGCGCTGCCGTCGTCGTTCTCGGTGCTCAGCAGTACCACCGGGGTACCGAAGTACAAGATCTTCGGGTTGATCGTCACGTGCGTGGTGGCCGCCGGGTCGCTGAGGGTCGTCATGGTCGTCGACGGTAGGGCCGGGATACTTCGGTGGTCGCCGAAACGTCGGTGCGTCATGATTGGCGGATGGATTCCGGGAGCGCGGCCGCGGCGGTGGCCAGCTGGGCGGCGTTGCTGGCCGACCACACCCGTGCGACGGTGTGCCTGGCACTGTTTGATGGCCGCGCCTGGACCCTCGGTGAGCTGGCCCGCCACGCCCGGGTGGCGGTATCGACGCTGAGCCAGCACGCCGATCGGCTCGTCGCCGCCGGCCTGCTGGTGCAGCATCGTCAGGGCCGGCACCGTTACCTGCAGCTGGCCGACGCGCACACCGCCTCGCTGATCGAGGCGGTGGCCGCCGCGGCCGGGCACCATCCGGCGCCGGCGCGGTCGCTGTCCGGCGTGCACCGCGATCGCGCGCTGGCGCATGCGCGAACGTGCTACGACCACCTGGCCGGCACCGTCGCGGTGGCTGTCGCTGAGGCCATGACCCATCAGGGTCTGCTGACCTGGCGTCACGGCCTGGCGCTGACCACCGACGGACTGACCTGGCTGGAAGATCTCGGCATCGCCCTACCCGACACCGGCGACAGCCGTCGACCGGTGCTACGCGCCTGCCTGGACTTCACCGTCCGTCGTCCTCACCTGGCTGGCACGGTCGGCGCCGCCCTGTGCCGGCACGCGTTCACCGCCGGCTGGATCACTCGTATCGGCACCAGCCGTGCGGTCACCTTCACCACAACAGGGCGCCAGGCCATGGCGCGGCACCTCGGCATCGACGAGCAGACGCTGCGCCAACCGGGAACTGTCTAACTGGACGTTTGTTTCACCTTCGCGCCAGTAGGGACCGATTCGCGCCTCAACTTCGGTAGCGCAAGATGTCCGACCCGATCCGGAAAGAACACATTGCGGCTGACTCAACCCTGACCGGAATCGGAGCACTTCACCCCGCGATCGTGTCTGGCTCACTTTCACCCCGACATCGACGGACATGACGTCCGTCGAGCCGGCACCCGGCTGCCGTACTCCTGCACCATGACCGAACGGCGAGCCTATCCCCACGCGACGGTCTACGGCTACTTCGCCGCCTGGAGCAAGGAAGGCATCTTCACCGAGCTCAACTACCAGCTCACCGGCCTCGTCCGCGACCACCACCGCCGCAAGACCCAACCCACGGCATCCATCATGGACAGCCAGAGTGTGAAAACCTCCACCAACGTCCCACTGTCCACACAGGGCACCGACGCCGGGAAGAAAACCGTCGGCCGCAAACGCGGCATCATCACCGACACCCTCGGCCTACTCCTCGCCGTCATCGTCACCGCCGCCAGCGCCAGCGACAACGCCATCGGCATCAGTCGGCCCGATCAGGCTCTCTGCTTCTTCGTCCCCTGTGGACGTCCGGTTGCTCGGTGGCTGCTCGTCGGCGCAGCCCCCGCCAGCGACGGCCAGGTGAGCAATAGTCAAGACTTGTGGATGGGAAATCTTGATTAGGCAGCCGTGGCCGTGCTCGTGACGGGCTCGGCGGCGGGTCGTTCGACGAGTTTGCCGCGTTCGAAGCGGGCGCCGGCGCGGACCAGGGCGACCAGGTGCGGTGCGTTGACCGCTCGCCACCGCTGCTGGGCGGCTTCGATGAGCTTGAACGCCATCGCGAGGCCGGCGGCCTTCGAGCCGGGCCCCTTGGTGACCTTGGTGCGGTGCCGGACCGTGGCGAAGGTCGACTCGATCGGGTTGGTGGTGCGCAGATGCACCCAGTGCTCAGCCGGGAAGTCGTAGAACGCGAGGAGTTCGTCGAGGTCGTCGACGACCTTGGCGACGGCCTTGCCGAACTTCGCCCCGTAGGCGAGCTTGAACGCGGCCACGGCGCGGCGGGCGTGGTCACGGTCCTCGGCGTTCCAGATCTCCGCGAGGGCCTTCTTCGCCCCGGGATGCGCCGATTTCGGGAGGGCGGCGAGAACGTTGCCGATCTTGTGGAACCAGCAGCGCTGTTCCCGTGTCTCGGGGAACACCTCACGTAGCGCGTTCCAGAACCCGAGCGCACCGTCGCCGACGGCGAGGACCGGGGCGCGCATGCCGCGCCGCTTGCAGTCGCGTAGCAGGTCGGCCCACGAGCCGGCCGACTCACGGTAGCCCTCGGCCAGTGCGATGAGTTCCTTGCGGCCGTCGACGCGCACCCCGACCACGACGAGCAGGCACAGTTTCGCCTCGTCGAGGCGCACGTTGAGGTGCACGCCGTCGGCCCACACGTATACGTAGTCGGCCGCCGACAGGTCCCGCCCGTTGAAGGCGCGGGCCTCGTCCTGCCACTGCACGGTGAGCCGGGTGATCGTGGCCGCGGACAGCCCGGCGCTGGTGCCCAGGAACTGCTCCAGGGCGGGCACGAAGTCCTGCGAGGACAGGCCGTACAGGTAGTTAATCCGCGGGTTCGGGGTTCGAGTCCCTGGCGGCGCACCAGCAGTAACACCCTCAGGGCCGGTCGTTCAGACCGGCCCTGACTCCTTTTGGTGGCCCCTACGTCAGGCATCGAACAGATAACCGAGCTTGTCTGTGGTCGACCGCTGGGACTGCCGGGTCACCTCTACGTGGACGTAGATCATGGAGGCGCATTCAAGCCAGGCTGCGTCGAGGTCTGTCAAGCATCTTCGATGCTTCGGTTGATGGTCAGCGACGCGTTCCGGTGGCGGCCCGCGTCAGCTCCTACGGGATAGCCCCTCCGCCCGAGTCGCTGTTGCCTCTGGCTGTGAGTTCGCCCTCCGCCTCTTCGAAGAGCGTCTGGCGCAGTCGCCACCGGTGCCGGCGACTGATTAGGAACTCGGTGACAGCCGTCACCAGGCAGACCCCGGCAAGGCCGGCTAGGGCCTGCAGAGCGGGCAGCCAGGCGGTGACCGGCAGTAGGGCCAGCAGGAGTGCGGCGGCGCCGAGTCGGGGCCAGATGACGATGAGGATGCCGTGACCTAGCCGCCCGTGGAACGCGGCGTGGGCGAGCAGGAACAGGGCGACGCCGCCGTACATCGCGTACCGGCCGGTCCGGTCGAGCGGATCGCCGCGGTTGTATGAGTTGGCGGTCTCGATGAGGCCGGGCGTGTGTTTCAGTCCGAGGGAGAGCAGGATGATCCCTGCGATCATGGGTAGGTGCAGGTAGGTGTAGGCGTCCCGGGCGAGTCGTACCCGGTGGAGCGGGTCGGCGGTGCGCAGTGCGTGCTCTCCGACGAGCGCGGAGAGGTCGAAGTAGATCCATTCGAGGGAGCAGGCGATGACGGCGGCGAGCGCCGAGGCGATGAGGAAGCTCGCTGTGGTGTGCAGGTAGCTGCCGGTGACGCCGATCGACACCAGCACCTCGCCTAAGGCCAGGATGATGATCAGGTTGTGTCGCTCGGCCCAGTGCCGGGCGGAGAAGATCTGCCGACGCACGGGTAGCGCCATCCCGGTGCCGTAGTCGATGCTGATGGCCAGTACCCACAGGGCTATCTGGCCGGCCAGCGTTGTCGTGCTGCCGAGCCCGCCCAGCGGCAGCAACGCGGCGCTGAGCAGTAGGCCGATGGCGGCGAGCGCCGGCACGGTGAGCGACACGATCTCGTGGCCCCGCAGGCTCGGCGTGGCGTACCAGCGTAGTCCCAGGTACAGAAGCCGGACTGTGGCGTAGCAGCCAACGAACCCGACAGGGGCTGCCACGCCGCCGGGAACATCCCTGAACGCGTCCAGCGTGATAGCCGCCAGCACGAACAACACCGGCGTTGTCGCCAGCAGGGTGAGCCTGGCCAGGCCGAAGTTTGCCCGTACCCGGTTGCTCAGCCAGGCGAAGAGCGACCACAACCACCAGAGCAGGGTCAGGACAAGCAGCCCGTGCACGACACCGAGCCCACCCTTGCCGGCGGTCATCAGCGTGGTGACCTGAATGAACGCGAAGACGAACACCACGTCGAAGAAGAGCTCCGCGGTGGAGACGCGAGAATGTTCGGAGATCCGCCAAACGCCTGGGCGCAACCTCTGGACCATGGAAGAGGCCTCCCGTGATCAGGCTGGGCTGGACCGCCGGCCACCCGCGTTGCATCCACGTCTCCTCGTCGCGGCAACTCGCTGCCTGGGGCTACCCTGGCCGACGCGCCGCAAACCGGTGGGTCACTGCTCTGGATGCGGTTGGGCGACTCGGCATGGCCTTGCCGGTCCGTACTCGCCTACCTGATGGTCTGGGTCTCCGCACCCCTGTTTCTGGGAAGGATCGGTGCGGAGGCTTGTGTGCGGAGCCGGCGTTGCCCGGCCGTGGTTGCGGGTACCCGGCACGGATGGCGGAGGTACTTGAAGACGGGGACATCTACTTCCTCTACCGGCCACGGGTGGAGGAGGAGCACGTCGACTCGCTGGAGGAGGTGCAGCGGCTGCTGGTCGTGATGCACCCGTGGCGGGGACGACACCTGCGGCTGCTCGTGGTCGGGCGCAAGCGCCTGCCCGGAATCGACCAGCACGACCGCTTCTGGGCGTTCGTCGACGAGGTGGTGGACCGGCCCGAGCAGTTGCACAAGGCCCTCCAGGCGCGCGCGTACCGGACAAAGACCCGCGGCGGACGGGAGCAGCCGCCGGCCCGGCCGGTGGCGGAGGGGGCGTACGTGATCGCCCGGCACGACGACCACACCCATCTGGCGTACGAACTCGAACTCCCGCTGCGCCTCGGAGCGCCGCAGCACGAGCTGAGCATCGAGCCGGAGGCGAGCTACATCATCACGGTGAAGAACCCGCAAGCACCCTCCCCGCCCAGGGTCGGGCTGCGCGGGGACCAGAAGGTCAAACTGCCCGCCCAGCTGCAGGGGAAGTTCCACGGCCGTCGTTTCGCCCCGCTCGACCCGCCGAACTTCCTCGACCATGCCGGCACCGAACTCGTCCTCGTCGGCGCGGCCCACGACGCCTCCGAGGAGCTACGGATCGACCTGGACGCGGAGGTCGAACGGGCGGCGCGGAGCACGATCTTCGGGGACCTGCGGATCGGACGCCGGGATCGCCCGGTCGAGCCGCTTTTCGCAGGGGAGTGGGCGTAGCCACCCGCCGGTACGGCGAGGCAGTCAGAAGGCGGAGCGGCTGAGCTCGGCTCGGCTTCCCGCCGTCCACGAGGACGGCCATAACTGGCCCCACCTGACGATGATCTTGCCTGCGTTAAATAACGGTGTGTGACGGTTGAGGTCGTCGGCACCGCCACTCGGAACTGCACGCATCTGCCGATGAGCGTGCGTCGGGCGCCTGGTCCCACCAGGCCAGCACCTGTGCATGCAGCCGTCGACGACCCAGTTCACCGACCGAGAATCGATCCGCTCATTGGCCGTGGTCTTCCAGCAGCGCCGCGCCCTGGGCCCACTCGATCCGATACTTCTTGGCTTGGTGCAATCCCCGAGCCGCGTCGATCGGCCGGCCTTGCGTGCCGCGCGCTGCGATGCTGGGATCAGCGCCTCGATCGAGCAGGCGCTGTAGGACGCGGCAGCGGGCGGCCTGTTGCTCGGCTGGCCACGGTGCGGTACCGGTGGCCGCCGTATGCCACAGCGCGGTGCGTCCGGTGCTGTCCACAGCGTTGATCGGGCAGCCAGCGGCGAGGAGCCTGTCGATGATCTCAAGTGGAGCATCGGTGGCAGCGCCAACTCCACCGCGGGCCACCTCATGCAGCGGTGTGGTCTTGAATGTCGAAAGGGCCCCGGCGTCCGCGCCGGTGGCCAGCAGCACCGCGACGACCTCGGACGCCGCCATCCCGGCGGCGATGTGCAACGGCGTATACATACGGTAGTTGCCGGGCGTCCACGACTGCGCCTGCGGCTACCAGCCGAGCCACCTCTTGCACATCGCCCGCCCTGGCGGCGATGTGAGTCACTGCGTGCACCTATCCGGGGGTGCGAGTCAGTAGCCAGCGCGCAACAGCACTTTGGCGTCATGCACAGGCCCGGCTTTCCCGTTGTGAGGACCTGCGGTAGCAGTGCTATTTACAACTCCTAACTCTTTGAGCGTTGTAGTCGGCGCCAGCAGATGATGGCGCAGGCGAGGGTGAGGAAGGCTTCGTGGATGTCGTCGCGGATCTCCCAGCGGATGCGTAGGCGGCGGAACCAGTGCAGTAGTGCGATGGTCTGCTCGACGACCCACCGTCGGGCGCCGAGGCCGGAGCCGTGGTCGACGCCGCGTCGGGCGATGACCGGGGTGATGCCCTTGGCCCGTAGCTGGCGGCGGTAGCAGTCGTAGTCGTAGCCCCGGTCGGCGTAGATCCGCTCCGGTCGTTGCCGGGGTCGACCGCGGATGCCCCTTACCCGTGGGACTTTGTCGACCAGGGGTATGAGCTGGGTGACGTCGTGGCGGTTGCCGCCGGTCAGGGTCGCGGCGAGGGGGATGCCGCCCGCGTCGGTGATGACGTGGTGTTTCGAGCCTGGCTTGCGGCGGTCGACCGGGCTCGGACCTGTTTTGGGCCGCCCTTGAGCGCCCGGATGTGGGAGCCGTCGATCACCGCCCGGGACATGTCGAGTTGCCCAGCGGCCCGGAGTTTGCCGAGCAGGATCTCGTGTAGTTGTTGCCAGACGCCGGCGTCGTTCCAGTCCCGCAGCCTGCGCCAGCAGGTCATTCCTGAGCCGAAGCCCAGCTCTTGGGGCAGGTACTCCCACGGGATCGCGGTGTAGAGCACGAACAGGATGCCGCACAACACCTTGCGGTCATCCAGCGGCTTGCGGCCCGGGAACCGATGCCGCCGGGGCGGACGGGGTGGCAGCAGCGGCGCGATCTCAGCCCACAGTTCGTCCGAGACGATCCACGGCGGCTGCTCACCCCTCCTCACGTTCAGACAGAACGATCCTCACGTCCACCGGTTACGCCCAACATCATTAAGTTAGGAGTTGTTAGAGGACGTCTCAGCGCGTATTTTGCCGGCTATGTGGGTTTGGTCGTATCGCCAGGTTGGGGTGTTTTCGGCGGTGAGCCTTTGGTCGTCGGTGGTGTCACTGCCGTAGCGCGCGAACATGAGCAGGGCGCGTCGCTCGTCCAGCGGCATCGTCGTGTCCGGCAGGCGCGGTGTCGCCGCCAGCCACCGGCTTGCGGCCCACGTTCCAATCGCCGAGTCGAGGGCCTGCGGGTCGACGTTGGGGCAAGACCCGCCAGATCGTCGACCCGATGCATAGCTACTCACCCCCGCCGCCGTCGCCATAGCGAGCGTCAGGACGACCAGCCGGATGGTCCCGGCCCCGCGACGGCCGGCCGTCCGATACCCCGGCCAGCAACTCCGCGGCAGGCCGTGGCGCGTATCGGCGGCGCCGTCACCTCGCCAAACGGCACCGTTGGGAACGGGACCAGTAGCGGGGATGTCACACTGAACCACGACGAGGGCTGTCAGGGACGAGGTCCGTGAGAGGCTCTCGTCCTGCCGGAGCTTCTCGCTCAATACGCCGACGTTGCCGTACCTCGACGGTTGCTTCCGACAGTGACATTGTGATCTTGGCGTGGTCGTGGCGGTGTAGGTGACCTGCGGGTCGCCCAACGCGCGCGGCAAACCGGCCATGTTTGCGCATCGAGGAGTTCATGTGTCGGCACAGGACAAGCTAGAGTCGATCTTCACTTCGGTGGTGCGGCGTAACCCTGGCGAGGACGAGTTCCATCAGTCGGTGCGGGAGGTGCTCGACAGTGTCGTGCCGGCCTTGGAGAGGCATCCTGAGTACGCCGAGGCGAAGATTATTGAGCGGATCTGCGAGCCGGAGCGGCAGGTCATCTTCCGGGTGCCATGGGAGGACGATCGCGGTGAGGTCCACATCAACCGCGGCTTCCGGGTGGAGTTCAACAGTGCCCTGGGCCCGTACAAGGGAGGTCTTCGCTTCCACCCGTCGGTCTATCTGGGGATCGTGAAGTTCCTCGGTTTTGAACAATTGTTCAAGAACGCGTTGACTGGGATGCCGATCGGTGGCGGCAAGGGTGGGTCGGACTTCGACCCCAAGGGCCGCTCCGACCGGGAGGTGATGCGGTTCTGCCAGTCGTTCATGACCGAGTTGTACCGGCATATCGGCGAGTACACGGACGTGCCGGCCGGCGACATCGGAGTGGGTGGCCGGGAGATCGGCTACCTGTTCGGGCAGTACAAGCGGATCACCAACCGGTACGAGTCCGGGGTGCTGACCGGCAAGGGCCTCAGTTACGGCGGTGCCCAGGTGCGCCGGGAGGCTACCGGCTACGGTGCGGTGTTCTTCGCCGAGGAGATGCTACGCGCCGACGGCGGTGACAGCCTCGACGGAAAGCGGGTGGTGGTTTCCGGCTCGGGCAACGTGGCGGTCTACGCGATTGAGAAGGTGCATCAGCTCGGTGGCACCGTGGTGGCATGCTCGGACTCCTCCGGCTACATACGCGACGAGAAGGGCATCAACGTCGACGTGCTCAAGCAGGTCAAGGAGGTCCGCCGGGCACGGATCGCCGAGTATGTCGACGCCCGCCCGCACGCCGCGTTCGTCGCGGGTCGCCGGGTCTGGGAGGTGCCCTGCCAGGTGGCGATTCCCTGCGCGACGCAGAACGAGCTCACCGCCGCCGACGCGCTCACCCTGATCGCGGGTGGCTGCACCATCGTGGTGGAGGGGGCCAACATGCCCACCACGCCGGAGGCGGTGCGGGGTTTCGCCGAGGCCGGGGTGCGGTTCGCGCCCGGTAAGGCGGCCAACGCCGGTGGAGTCGCGGCCAGCGCGCTGGAAATGCAGCAGAACGCCAGCCGCGACTCGTGGACCTTCACCCATTCTGAGCAGCGGCTGCGGGAGATCATGCGGACCATCCACGCCCGCTGCTACGCCACCGCCGACGAGTACGGCATGCCGGGCAACTACGTCGCCGGAGCCAACATCGACGGCTTCCGGCTCGTCGCCGAGGCGATGCTCGCCCACGGGCTCATCTGAGACGGCGACGTACCCGTAGCGGGGCCGCTGGGCAGAGTCACTACGACGCCCACGCGGCCAGGACGAACACCGGCCCACCCGCCAAGAAGGAAGCGAAACCAACTAACTCAGGGTCTGTGGATAACGGCACCTCTCTGCTGCCAACGACTTGGCACAGAGAGGTGCCGTTAGCGGGACAGCGAGTGTGCCGCCAGCGCTGTCGCCGCCCACCGCGACAGGCGCTCCCGCCGCGTGGTCTGTCCCCTGGCGAGGGCGGTAAGGACGTCCTGCATGGCGCTCGGGTGTCGGTGCCGTGGCGCGAGCCGGTAGTCCACGCTGACCACCTTGAGACGGCCGGTCAGCTGCGGCGGGAAGGCATCGGCAGCGGGAGGCGGCGTGACAGCGCCCACGGGCGGGCTTGGTGGGGGACATGACAGGAACTTTCTTCCGGGTCTGCCGACGTGAGCCGACAGCAGTCGTTGCGCGAGGCGTCGTCGGTGATGCGGGGGCAGCCCACCCGTCTAAACGGTTCTTCCGTTCCGTTACGATGGGAATCGTAGCACCGAGCGCCGCCTTAAGGGAACCCGAGTCCCGATACGGGCCCTTGTGGGGAAGGAGTCAACCCGATGGCCACCGCACCCCAGCCCGGCAGCATCCGCCCCGGCGGACGTACCGCCCGCGTCCGCGAAGCCGTCCTGCAAGCCGCCGGTGACACCCTCGCCGGGAAGGGGTTCGACGCCCTGGACCTCGCCGAGATCGCCCGCATCGCAGGCGTGGGAAAGACCACCGTCTACCGCCGCTGGGGCACCCCCGGCGCACTCGCCGCCGACCTTCTCGACCACATGGCCGAACAGTCCCTGCCCCGCGCCCGAACCGGCAGCGTGGACAAGGATCTCCAGGAGAACGCGCGACTGGTCGTCAAAACCCTGACCGACCCCCGCCAAGGACGTCTCTTCAAGGCCCTGATCGCCGCCTCGCTCTGCAACGAACAGGCAGCCCAGGCGCTACACCGCTTCTACGCCGTACGCATCGACGATTGGGCCGGCTGCGTCACCGACGCCATGGGACGCGGCGAACTGCCCCACGGGACCGACCCCGGCCGCGTCATCGCCAACGTCTCCGCGCCCCTGTACTACGCCCTGCTCAACACCGGGGAAGCGTTGGACGACGAGGCGGCGGACCGCGCCGCAGCCACGGCTCTGGCCGCCGCACGCGCCGGGGTGGGGTGATCGTGTGCGGAGGACGTCAGTTCGAACAACCCTTCGGCTGTCGCGACTGGCGGCCAAAGGAGTACGGCGGCTCGGGAACAACGGTGCTTCCAGTAGGTCGGGCGACCTCAGAACCACCACGAGGCATCGCGCTGACGGCTGGGGCGGCGCAGGGAGCATGCGGGGAACACGGGGCGGCTGGCCACTGGGCGGCGGCGCGACGGTGAGTACCTGTGACAGCACAGCTTGCCCGGCCTCGTTACGGTGTGCTCGTGGCTGACGGACCGGCTGGCTGGGGGATGAAGTTCCTGCTGTGGATTGGGCTTCCCGTCCTCGCCCTCGTCGGGCTGGCCGTTGCCGCACCCGACGTTGCCCCGGCCTGGCGGGCGAGGTCCGGTGACGGCGTGGCGGGCACATTCACTGCGCGATACGAGGAGTGCGGCCGCGCCTGCACTTGGCACGGCGACTTCGTTCCGGACGGGGACGGAACGCCGCGCAACGACGTCATCGTCTACGGCGAGCCGGATGGGCTGACGTCGGGGGCCGTCGTGGCGGCCCGCGACACCGGCGCCCGCAGGGGGGTCTTCGCCGCCCGGGGCGGCAACAGTTGGCTGCTGTTCACCGGGCTCGCCGTGGCCGGCGCGGTTGCCGCAGTCGGCTGGGTGGTCATGCTGGTCCGCGCGATAGCAAACCGGCGCCGGATGTAGCGGGACCAGGGCGGCCGCTGTGCCGCGGTACCGCCGTACGCGGTGTATGTGACGAACAGCCTCCGGGCGGGGCATCCTGAGCGGCATGGACCTCCAGCCGGTTGAGCGGGCCGCGCGGAGGCGTTCCAGCAGCCACTGACCGCGGAGGAGATCGGGAAGGTCTGCCGACGGGCCTTCGGAGGCGACGCCACGCCCGTGCCCGCTGTCGGGCTGGGCACGGGTATGTACAACAACGCCTACCGCCTCACCCTGGGCCCGGGCGGGCGGAGCCGGTGATCCTGCGGGTCGCGCCGCCAGAGGCCCGCCAGTTCCGCAGTGAGCGCCACCTGATGCGGAACGAGTTCGCAAGCCTGCCGTGGCTGGCGGTGTTCACCAGCTGATTCCGGCCGCCACCGACAGGTGGTCGCTGCCGGTGGCCGGCAGCATCCACGAGATCTCCGGCTCCACGCCTCTGACCAGGATCTGGTCGATCCGCGCCACCGGGAACTTTGCCGGCCAGCTGAAGCCGAAGCCGTCCCCGGCCGCGTCCTGGGCCGAGTGCAGTTGCGAGGTGATGTCGGCGAACGCGCGGTCGTCCATGGTGCCGTTCAGGTCGCCGAGCAGCACCACGCGCTCGTTCTGCTCGGCGGCGATGGCCTTGCCGAGCGCCTGTGCCCCTCTGTCCCGCGAGTCCGTCCAGAAGCCCGCCCTGGGATTCACCCGTACGGACCCCAGGTGGGCCACATACACCGCCAGCGGCCCCTGGTCCGTGGCCACCGTGGTGCGCAGCGCCCGGGTGTAGGCCATCTTGATGTCGACCGGCTTGGTGTCCGCCAGCGGCCCGTAGTCCATCTTGATGTCGACCGGCTGGGTGTCCGACAGCGGCAGCTTGCTCCACAGCCCGACCGTGCCCTGCACCGTGTGGTACGGGTACGCCTTCGCCAGCTCCTTCTCGTACGTGTCCCGGGCCTGCTCGGTCATCTCCTGCAGGGCCAGCACGTCCGCGCCGGAGGCGGCCAGGTCGCGGGCGGTGCCGGCCGGGTCGGGGTTGTCGGCGCCGACGTTGTGGCTGGCCACGGTGAGGTCGCTGCCCGGGTGGGACTTGTCGCTGAGCAGCCCGCCGAAGAGGTTCAGCCACACCATGACCGGCAGCAGCAGCGCGGCCACCGCGGAGGCGGAGCGGCGCCAGAGCGCCCCGGCCAGCAGCACCGGGATGAACAGGCCGAACCACGGCAGGAAGGTCTCCGCCAGGCTGCCGAGGTTCCCGATCCGGTTCGGGATCTTCGCGTGCAGCAGCATGAACAGGCCCAGCAGCAGCGCCAGCGCCGCGAGCACCAGGCCGCGCTTCCAGGGCCCCGGCCGGGAGCCGACGCGGATCGCCCGGCGGATGCCCGCGCGCCAGGTCCCGGAGCCGGTATCCCGGCGGATGCCGCCCTGCCCGGTCTCCGCCGTGTCCACCTGCGCCATCGGCCGTCCTCGCTCACTGTCAGTGTTGCCCGTACGAAGAGTGCTGGTCACTGCTGCATCCTCGGGTCCTGGGTGGGGTCGGCGTACATGCGCGGGCAACCTTGATCGATCGCACCGGTGCACAGCCCGTAGTGCCAGATCACGTGTCCCCGCCCGCTCGTGTGTGATTGATCTCGTACCGTATTGCGAGCGCACACTTCCGCCACCCGCCAACTACCTGGGCTTCGCCCGGCGGGCCGAGTGCCGCCGGTGCTACGGTAGATCGCGAACGATCTGCACATGGATGATCAGACAAGCATGGGAGACGAGACATGGTGGGTGACGACGACATCTCCGGGTGAGACCGGACATGTGATCGGCCACCGGCCCGCGCCTATGAGCGCCGTTGCCGTGGTCGTGTCGTCGCTATTCGAGACCATGTCCCCTGTCGGGCGGCTGCGGTCGCCTGCCCTCACATCCGAGGTTGTTTCCCGATGTCCGATTCTTTCATCGTCTGCTCGAACCTGACCTTCTCCTGGCCGGATGACACCCCGGTCTTCCAGAACCTCTCGTTCACGATCGGTGGCGGCCGTACCGGGCTGGTCGCGCCGAACGGTGCCGGTAAGAGCACGCTGCTCAAGTTGATCGCCAACGAGTACCGGCCCACCGCCGGGTCCGTCTCGGTCCAGGGGGTGCTCGGCTACCTCCCGCAGAGTCTGCCGCTGGTCGGCGACCTGACCGTGGCCGAGGTTCTGGAGATCGCTCCGCTGATCCGGGCACTACATGCCATCGAGTCCGGAGACGCCGGCGAGGAACACTTCACCACGATCGGCAACGACTGGGACATCGAGGAGCGGACCCGCGCCCAGCTGGACCGGCTCGGCCTCGGCGACCTCGCCTTCGGCCGGCGCCTGGACACCCTCAGCGGCGGCCAGGTCGTCTCCCTCGGCTTGGCGGCGCAGCTGTTGAAGCGGCCTGACGTGCTACTGCTGGACGAGCCGACCAACAATCTCGACCTCGAGGCCCGGCACAAGCTTTACGACGTGCTGGCGCAGTGGAACGGCTGCCTGCTGCTGGTCAGCCACGACCGGGCACTGCTGGACCGGATGGACCGCATCGCCGAACTCGACCGCGGCGAGTTGCGGTTCTACGGCGGGAACTTCACCGAGTACGAGGTGGCGGTGCGCGCCGCGCAGGAGGTGGCGGAGAAGAACGTCCGCAACGCCGAGCAGGAGCTTAAGCGGGAGAAGCGGGAGCTGCAGGAGGCCCGCGAGCGGGCGGCACGGCGAGCCAGTAACGCCTCTCGCAACCTCAAGAACGCCGGCCTGCCGAAGATCTTCGCCGGTACCATGAAGCGGGACGCCCAGGAGTCCGCGGGCAAGGCGAACGAGATGCACTCCTCGCGGGTCAACGACGCCAAAGCCCGGCTCGACGAGGCGGGGCGCGCGCTGCGCAACGAGCAGAAGATCTCGCTGGTGCTGCCCGGCACCAACGTACCGGCCGGACGCACGCTCTTCACCGGTGAACGGATGCACGTCCGTTACGGCGAGCGGTCCCTCTTCGCCGCCGACGGCGTCGACCTGACGATCCGGGGGCCGGAGCGGATCGCCCTGCTCGGCCCCAACGGCGCCGGCAAGTCCACCCTGCTGCGGTTGATCAACGGCGATCTGGAACCCGAGGACGGCCAGATCAAGCGGGCCGATGGCCGCATCGCGTACCTGTCCCAGCGGCTGGACCTGCTGGACCTGGACCGTACGGTGGCGGAGAACCTGGCCGCGTTCGCGCCGGAGACGCCGGACTCGCAGCGGATGAATCTGCTCGCCCGCTTCCTGTTCCGCGGCCCCCGGGCCCACCTGCCGGTCGGGGTGCTCTCCGGCGGCGAACGGCTGCGCGCCACCCTGGCCTGCGTCCTGGGCGCCGAGCCCGCGCCGCAACTACTTCTGCTCGACGAGCCGACCAACAACCTCGACCTGGTCAGCGTCGGTCAGCTGGAGAGCGCGCTCAACGCCTACGAGGGAGCGTTACTGGTGGTCAGCCACGACGAGCGGTTCCTCGCGGAGATCAAGGTCAACCGCTGGCTGCGGCTCGCCGAGGGGCGCCTGCTGGAGACCGGCCCCCCGGACGTCGACTGACCCGCCTCGGGCCGCCCCGGTTTGCGGGGCGGTCCGACGTGGAGCCACACCGGTGCCGGTGAGCCCCTGACCCTTCCCCACGCCCCGTAGGCGGCACTGGCCGGCGGGCCGAAGACGATCTCCATGATGGTGTGTGCCTCATGTCCAAGTTTGCCCTGCTCGCCCACGATCTGGTCCGCACCCTCGGTACCCGCCGGGTGCTCGACGGCGTCTCCCTCACCGCCGCGCCCGGGCAGCGGATCGGGCTGATCGGCGAGAACGGTACCGGCAAGTCCACCCTGTTGCGGCTGCTCGCGGGGGCGGACGAGCCCGACGCCGGTACCGTCGTCCGCCCACCGGAGCTGGGGTTCCTGCACCAGGAGATGCCCTTCGAGCCGGCCGCCACGATCGCCGCCGTGTTCGACGGGGCGCTGCGCGAGGCCCGTGAGGATCTCGCCGAGCTGGACCGGCTCAGCGGCGCGCTGGCCGACACCCCGCAGGACGCGCCGGAGTACGCCGACCTGCTCGCCGCGTACGGCGATCGGCTCGACCGCGCGCAGGCCAGCGACGCCTGGGACGCCGACCGGCGCGCCGAGATGGTACTGGCCGGTCTCGGCCTCGGGGCGCTCCCACGCGAGCGCCCGATCGCATCCCTGTCGGGCGGGCAGCGCAGCCGGGTCGCGTTGGCCGCCCTCCTGGTACGGCGCCCCACGGCGCTGCTGCTCGACGAGCCCACCAACCACCTCGACGACGACGCCGCGGCCTTCCTCGAGGAGCAGCTGCGTGGCCTGCCCGGGGTCGTGGTGGTGGCAAGCCACGACCGGGCGTTCCTCGACGCGGTCTGCACGGATCTGATCGACCTCGATCCGGCCCTGGACGGCCCGACCCGCTACGGCGGCAACTACACCGACTACCAGGCCGCCAAACGGGCGGAGCGAGAACGCTGGCAGCGCCGCTTCATTGAGGAGCAGGAGGAACTCGCCGAACTGCACCGCTCCGTCGAGGTGACCGCGCACGAGGTCGCACCGGGGCGCGCCCGGCGCGACAACGAGAAGATGGGCTACGGCCACACCGCCGGGCGGGTACAGAACCAGATCTCACGACGTGTGCGCAACGCCGCCCGCCGCCTCGACGAGCTGGAACGTGAGCAGGTCGGCCAGCCGCCGGAACCGCTCCGGTTCCGGGTCACCACGCTGGCCAGCACCGCCGCAGACGGGATCCTGGTGTCCTTGCGGGACATCCGCGTACCCGGCCGGCTCGCGCTCGACCGGCTGGACGTCCCGGCCACCGACCGGCTACTGATCACCGGGCCGAACGGGACGGGAAAGTCGACACTGCTCGCGGTGCTGGCCGGCCGACTGCACGCCACCGGTGAGCTGCGCCGACGGCGTAACCTGCGGGTCGGCCTGCTCGCCCAGGACACCCTGTTCGACCGGCCGGGCCGCACCGCGCGGGAGACCTACGAGGTGGCGCTCGGTGCCGAGCGCGCCGAGTCCGTACCGCTGCTCTCGCTCGGGCTGCTCGGCTCCGCGGACCTGGACCGGCCGGTCGGGCAACTCTCGGTCGGCCAGCGGCGCCGGCTCGCCCTGGCGCTGCTGGTGGCCGACCCGCCCCAGCTGCTGCTGCTCGACGAGCCGACCAACCACCTCTCGCCGCGGCTCTGCGACGAGCTGGAGGAGGCTCTGGCCACGGGACCCGGCGCGATCGCGGTCGCCAGCCACGACCGCTGGCTGCGCTCCCGCTGGCCGGGTCGCGAGCTGCGTCTGTCACCCCAGCGCGGCTGATCGGCGGGCGACAGGCGACCGCTACAGATCTTGAATGGTCAGGTTGTGTCGGGTTCGAGGGCCAGGCCGGTGTGGGTCAGGAAGCTGTCGAGCAGGTCGGGTCGATACTGGATCCGCGTGAGGCGGTTGCGGACGATCGCGAGTAGGTGGTCGACGCCTCGGACGGCGAGGTTGCGGCACCTGCACCGACCAGCCGATCCGGTGCAGCAGGTACGGGGTGCCGTTGCGCGAACCACCTGGCCGCCTGCCACCGCACCGCCTCCCGCTTCGCCCGCCCCCGCGCGGACAACCCAGCTCCGTCGGGCAGCCGCCACGATCCGTGGTTCCTAGACGCTCCGGACGTCGCCAGCACCGCGGCCGGCAGTCGCCGCAGCCCGCGTAATCGAGAACGATTTAAATCAGAGGCGGTCCCAGCCTCCGGGTGATGGAATCAAGCGCTATGGGCGAGGTGGAGTACCCGGTTTTGGACGATGGTGATCTCCTGGTCAGGATGGAGCAGAACCTGGCCGAGCACGCGTGTCACCTGCATCGACACATCGCGGGCATGGCGGTTACCGACGCGGACGACCTCCTGGTCGCGGACAGTGGGCTGGGCGACGACACCTTCAACATCGTCGCCCTGGCCCGTTTCAGCCGGGCCAGCGCCGATGCACGCATCGCCGACACCGCCCGGAAGCTGACCGCCGGCGGCCGCCCGTTCTCGTGGTGGGTGGGCCCGGCCTCGACTCCGGCGGATCTGTCCACCCGGCTGGCCGCCGCAGGCTTTGAAGCATCCGAACGGGAGGCGGCCATGTGGGCGCCCCTGGACGAGGTCCCGCCACCGCAGAACGCCGCCGGGCTCGACATCCGCCTCGTGACGACGCCCGAAGGCCTCGCCGAGTACGCCACGGTCCTGGCCGGGAACTGGGATCCGCCCGCCGCCACCGTCCGACACTTCTTCGCCCTGGCCGCGGAGCATGCACTCGCCGCCGACTGTCCGGCCCGCTACCTGGTCGGTTACGTGAATGGCCGGCCGGTTTGCTCGGCGGAGGTCTTCCTCCACGCGGGGGTCGCAGGGATCTACAACATCGCCACCCTGGCCACCCACCGCCGACGCGGCTACGGCGGCGCCATCACCCTCGCCGCCTTGCACACCGCCCGCGACCACGACTATCGGACCGCCGTCCTACAAGCATCTGCGGACGGCCAACCCGTCTACCACCGCTTGGGCTTCCGCGACTGCGGCCAGTTCATCGAACACGCCATCAGCCTCTGAAAACCTATCCCACTCGTGAGCCACGTCAGGTCCTCGCGACGCGGGAGGAGACGCTTCCGGGATGGTTGGCCAGCGGCGCGGAGGAGCAGGTGACGGCGGCCGTCGGGCTGCCGCACGCGCACGGGCACCGGACGGCTCGCTGGTGGTGGAACTCGAGCGGCCACTGGGGGTCGCAACCAGCGACCGAACGCGAATGGGAGGCCGGCGATCGGCTGAGCTTCGCACGTTGACCACCGCCAGTCGATCCATGACGCTCGGGAAAGCGTTCTGATCAGTGCGTCGGTGTGTTGCCTTCCCGTCTGCAGGTGAGCTCGACGCTCCCGACCCATCTGACCACTCACCATGGAGATATCGATGAATTTCACCTTCCGCCGTGCGACGCCCGAGGACGTCCCTGCGGTGCTCCGCCTCTTCGACGACGTGATCGCGTGGTTCGTGAGCATCGGCAACGACGAACAGTGGGGCACCGAACCCTGGTCGACGCAGGAACGCCAGATCGAGCGCGTCACGGAAGCGTGCGCGCTCCCGGGTGCCTGGGTCACGGAGCACGCCGAGCTGGGCGTGTGCGGGGCGCTCGTGCTCGGCGACGCCATGCCGTATGTCCCTCCGGCGACCGACCCCGAGGTCTACGTCCGGCTCGTCATCGGCTCACGTGATCCACGAGCGAAGGGCGTCGGACGACGTCTGCTCGCCCTTGCCGACGACCAGGCCCGCGCCGCAGGCGTCAGCCGCCTACGAGTGGACTGCTACGGCGGCGGTACTGGAGCCCTGGTCCGCTTCTACGAGTCCTGTGGCTACGAGCGGATCTCGACCTTCGTCGTCGACGGCTGGCCCGGCCAACTGCTCGGCCGTACCCTCTGACGCGGCTGTCCATCACTTTCGGAATCACTGGCGGTCTCAACCGGTCAATGCCCCACCGACGGCGCGCAGGTACGCCACCGGGTCGCGGGGCTCGACCAGCAGGGGCCGGGATCGGGCGGGGCGTACCCGCGTCCAGGGCCTCGGCCGTCCAGTCCGGCCCAAGCGCGGCACCCAGCGTCGTGGCGACCCGGGGCAGGGAAGCTGGGGGCGAGGAAGCCGATGTCGTCGCCCGGCACGTCGCCGGCCGACGCCGATGGTCACCGATTCCGTGGGATCCTCATACATGGTGGACAATCGACCGGCGGCCGGCAGGGATGCGGATGAGCGACATCGGGCTGTACTACCCGTACTTTCACGTCCGGGACGACACCTGGCTGAAGGCGGCGGCCCTCTACCTGCCGCAGGTCGCGCGGATCCGACCGCCGGGCTATCCGGTGCGCGACTCGGAGACCGCCACTGTGCTGCGCGCCGAGCTCGACTTCCTCCTCGACGTCGACCCGGGTCCGCAGGCCGCGAGCACGGCGCGGGAGTTCGGGGAGTTCGTTCAGCAAGACGCCGACGCTCTGGAGCGCTACCTGCTCCCTGACTACCCGGGAGGCGGTGGCTTTGGGATAGAAAGCCAGAACCCATGGTTTCAGGACGAGACGCGTTTCGCGTGGATCCACGCCAGCCAACTGGGCGACAGGGCGCTCATCGAGCTGCTGTGCGATCTCGGGCTCGGGACGAGGGCACGCTTCGATCCCCTGACAGGGCTGCGGGACGACGCGCGATGGGTGGGTATGCACCCGCACCTGGTGGCCGTGTACTCCTGTGCCTTGGCGCAGCGGATCGCCCGGGCCAACCAGCTGCTGCCAGTGACGCACGATCCGCGGCTGTTCGCTCTGCCCGAGGACTGGACGGTGCGGGAGTTGGGCGCGGCGCTGGTGAACGCCCGGCCGCCCGGCGCCTCCTCGTCTGGCAGCTCGGTGCTGTATGCCTGCGCGGCGCTGCGGTCCGTGCTGCCCGCCGGCCTGGAACAGGTGTCCGCTCAGGACATCGTCCGGGCGCGGCGGACGTTGGCCGCCGAGTTCGACGCGTTCCGTGCGCACCTGACCGGCCTGGCGGAGGAGTTTGCGCGGCTGGACGGCATCGAGGATCCCGAGATCCTCAGGGCGCGGCTGGCCGCGATGGTCGAGTTGGACCTGAGCGGCTCGATCCGGGAACTCGAACAGGGCCTACGAGCCCTCGGCCTGGAGCCGATCAGGGCGATGTTCGGCCTGAAGTCCCTGGAGCTGCCGACGGTGGCGGCCCTTGCCGCACATGCCCTGCATCTCTCGCCGGTGATCGGCGCCGGCGGAATGCTCGCCATCCAGGCCTTCACGGCTGTCCGTTCGGCCCGTGAGTCCGCAGGTGAGCGACGCACCAGCGCGGCCGGATATCTGCTCGGGCTCCGCGCCCAGCTCGATCCGCCTGGCGCCTTGGAGCGCGCCCGGCGCATCCTGACCGGCAGGAGCTGACTCAGGGCTCGTGCACGGTGCGGCGGAGGCGCTCTTCTGCCTGGTCCACGAGTCGGGCGGCGACCTCTCGGGGATGTAGGTAGCGGGTGCCGGTGTTGAGCGCCGTGTCCGGGTCAGGGTCGGCGAGTTCTAATTCCCGGGTCAGTGCCCAGTTCGTCAGAAGCGCTCGCGCGTAGTCGATCAGGGCCTCCGGCACCACCGGTGGCACATCCGTCAGGATGGTCCCCTCAGGATGCCCTTCGGTCAGGGGCGCGACCAAGGGCACGACGCCCGGCACCGGAACCCCGGTCCAGGCGGGTGGGCGCCAAGAGGGATCGAGGGTGACGGTCTCGCGGCGCAGCTGGTAGCCCCGGCCGGGTCGCAGGACGGAGGCGTCCTCGACCCGCACCATCCCCGCGTCCGCCCGGACCGCCGCGGTCAACTGGACGGCAGCCCAGCCGCTGAGGACGTCGTAATCGGCTACGGGACGTGCGCACAGCTCCCGGAACCGCCGGGCGCGCGGAAGCACCAAGCACCGGTCTTGCTGAAGGACCTCGGCCGGGTCAATGGCCGTGGCCGCCTCGAGTGCCTCGCCTGCCTCGCCGAACGCGAAGCTCAAAACGGCGATCAGCGGCTGGGCAATCTTGCCGAAGACCCGTAGACCACCCTCGTCGTCATAGTGCGCGATCGAGCCGGCCCGGGTTCGGTGCGGACTGATCGGATGTTGCCCACGGATCCAGGCTGCCCATCGGAACGTCTCCCGCAGCGCACGGGTGAGATCTTCCGGTTCGGCGTTCAACTGGGCGCGCAACTGGCCCCGACAGATCGCGATGATGTTCTCTTGGCTTGTATCGACCATGCCTTCGATGATGACCGACGCCATAAGAGGGTGTTTCGGTGTGGTTCAGGCCCGGTCGTGTACGGGCGAGGGAATCTTGGTGGCGTGGTAGGAGTCGCCGCTCCGGGTGGGGCGCCAGAGGCGCCAGTGTTTCGCGGACAGCTTGAACGGGAGATGGCTTTGTAGATGACGAGCACCGGGGGACAGCCGTTGGTCGTCGGGCAGGTTGAACCACAGGGAGAGTGAGGATGCTGCGGTGCCGAGGGTTGCGCGTATGCCTGAGTCGCCCAGAAGCCGGCCGTACCCGTCCACGGCGAAGCGGCCGAAGGCGTCGGGAGTGATATCGGGGTACGGGGCGTGGGCGTCCGGGTCGATGAGGCGCACGGGCGTGTTGTAGGTCAGCGCGGCCAGGGAACGTCCGTGGGTCGTGACCGCGTCGGGGCCGACGGCGATGAGGGCAGCGAGCGCGTGGTTCACGGATTCGGGTCGAACGTTCCATTCCGTGTGGGTTTGCGCACGGTAGCGGGGTCCGCCGAAGCGCTCGGTGGCGAGCGCTACCAGCTGCTCGGTCGACGCAGGCGGTCCGCCTGCAAAGATCTCGAACGCCCACGATGCTGACGACACCGGTTCGGTGCAGGCATTGGCGAAGCTCTGCAGGCGCTGGAATGCCTCATCAGGATGCTTGGCGCGAAGCGAGTGCGCACCGCCCGCAGCCCTGGGCAGTCCGTCGTAGGTCACCACCTGCGGGAACGTGGTGCCCTGTGTCCGCGCCATCCGCCCATCATAGGTGTCCGTTGTCGCGCGCCCCTCGTGGCCACAGTAGCGCCAGGCGATGCCGATGCGGTTGACGTAGAGGATCGCATTGAAGACTTCTTGCAGGTCGTGGATGGCGGCGCGGCCGCCGACACCGGCGTCGGGCCTGGTGCCCTTCCCGGCTGGCGGGGTACGCGTTCGACGTCGATGCCGAGCCCGGCGCCGTGCGCACAGTACGGCCGTGTTGTGACCGCCGTCGACCCATGCCTTGACCACGGTCGGATGGTCCGCGGACATGGGTGTCGAGCAGGTGCCGGCCGGCGGTGGAGTCCGGCACCGACGCGGCAGTGACGACTACCGCCAGCAGCAAGCCGAGGGTGTCGGAAGCGATGTGCCGGTTGCGTCCCTTGACCTTCTTCGCGCCGTCAGACGTGGAGACGGACGGCGAGGTGCTCCTGGCCGCCGCCGGGGACGGCGTCGGCGTCACGCTTAGCCGGGGCCCCGGTCGCGGGCCCTGGCTACTCTGGGCGCGACGAGGAGGGGGTTCCGGGCATGGATGACGCAGGCCGCACCGCCGACGCCGGAGACACCCCGCCCGGCCCCCGCGCCGGTCACCCGGGCGGCCGGCCCGCCCGGCCGATCGCCGCCGTGCTCACCGCCGTCCTTCTCGGCCTGGCCTCGACGGCCACCTGGTACATCGAGCGGCGGACCGACTCGCTGGAGCAGCAGCGGCGCCAGGACGAGCGGGCCCTGTTCGAACGGGCCTGCAACGACCCGATCTCCGCCGCGGCCATGGTGATCAACATGCCGGCCTTCGCCAGCCGTTGCCCGGTGGGGCTGCGGCACCTGCTCTCGATACCGGCCGACGAGGTCCGCCCGGGCCCGGCGTTGGTCGACGCCTACCTGGACCGGCTGTTCGTCCTGCTCGGCGCTCAGGTCCCCGGCGGCGACGTCGGGCCGTACCTCAGCGCGCTGCACCGCGACGACGACCACGCCGCCGCCCTGCGCGCGGCGAACCGGGCCGTCCGGTCCTGCCGGGCGGTGCTGCCGACCGACCCGCCCACGCCCACGCCGGAGGCTTCCGGGCCACCGACGGGCTTCTGGGACGACCCGCAGCGTATCGAGGTGCGTCCGCAGCGCTCGACGGTGCGGGTGAGCGTCGCGCCGGGCGGCGTCACGGTGATCGACGTCCGGGTGGTCGAGACGACCCCGTCCTGCCTGACCCGGCCACCAGAGGAGGTGCCGGTGCCGCGGTACATCGGCACCACCGCCCTGAGCCTGTCCTTCAGCCCGGGCACCGGCCCGAGCGGGCAGCGGGTGTGGCTGCTCGACCGCATCGATGCCTGCCCGGTGCACCCGGACCCGCTAGCCTCGGCCCCGATCGTCAATACCGACTCGATGTTCCGGCGCAGATCGATCCGGGTGAGTGTGACCGACTCCCTCTTCGCCTACGCCGGGAGCACCTGCCCGTCGCCGGCCAGCCCGGGGTGAGCCGCTGCCCGTGCGGCGGGTGCCCAGGGTGCTCGGGGTGGACGACTTCGCGAGGCGTTGCAGGTCGCGGACCGCTGGCATCTGTGGCAAAACCTCGCCGAGGCCGTCCGCAAGGAGGTCGAGGCGATCGGTCACAGCTCGCCGCGGTACCAGGCGTCGACCTCGGCTTCGAGTGCATCCTCGTCCGGTCTCGCCGGTCGGGCCTGATCGATCCAGCGGAGCAGATCCCGCGCGAGCTGAGCTACGTTTTCCGTCTGTCTGCCCTCGTCGGCGGTGAGGTACCCGACGACCGGGCCGGCGAGGGGATTGTCTGCGTCGCAGCGGACGCACAGGTGAAGCTCATGGACGACCGGGTACCGGTTCCCGGACGCGTTCGTACAGGTGCCGGGAAGGCGCAGGACGGCCAGGACGTTGTCGGTGCCGCATCGGTGGCACGGCAGGTCACGGGTCATGCGCGTCCGATCGCGTCCGGGCCGAGTAGCGCCTTGACGTCCCCGTAGAACGCCGGTTCTGGAGTGACCCGGAAGGGCTTGAGGTTCAACAGCAGGCTCCGGGCGCCGTGCCGGTCCAGGCGCACGTGTACGGGTGCCCGGCCTGGATGGGTGGTCAGGATGTGTTTGAGATCCTGCACGAGTCGCGGGCTCACCTGGTTCGCCTGGAGCGCGATCACCACGGGTGGCTCGCTGTTCGCCCGGGAGACGTCGAGCAGCGTGATCTCCTCGCCGTAGAGGCTTATCGTCTCGTCGCGTACGTTGATCCGGCCCCGTACGGAGACGACCCGGTCCTGGGTCAGCGTGTCGCCGTACAGGGCGTAGGTCTTGGGGAAGATCAGACACTCCACGGCGGCGTCGTGGTCTTCGAGGGTGACGATCGCCCACGGGTTGCCCTGCTTGGTGACCTTGCGGTGCAGGCCAGAGATGATGCCGCTGACCCGGGTCGCCCGGTCCGGCCGCCCAGTGGTGAGCAGGTCGGCGATGGTGGTGTCGCGGTTGGCGCACAGTACGTGTTCGGCGCCGTCGAGCGGGTGGCTGGAGACGTACAGGCCGAGCATCTCGCGTTCGAAGGCGAGGAGGGTGGCCCTGTCCCACTCTCCCGGTGGGATCGTGATCGAGAAGGTGGCGCTCTGGGCGGTCTCGCCGAACAGCGAGTGCTGGCCGTGGGCTTCGTTGCGCTTGACGTCGACGACCGCGTCGACGGCCTGCTCGTGTACGCTGACCAGGGCTTTGCGGTGGTGCCCCAGGCTGTCGAACGCGCCCGCCTTCGCCAGTGATTCGATGACCCGCTTGTTGCAGACGGTGGATGGGACCTTGGCGAGGAAGTCGTTGAAGTCCGTGTACGGGCCCTTGGTCTCGCGTGTGGTGATGATGGCGTCCACGACGCCGGCTCCGACGTTGCGTACGGCGCCCAAGCCGAACCGGATGTCGGAGCCGACAGCGGCGAAGTCCAACCGGCTGGCGTTGACGTCCGGCGGCAGCACCCTGATGCCCAGGCGCCGACAGTCCGACAGGTAGACGGCCATCTTGTCCTTGTCGTCGCCGACCGAGGTGAGCAGCGCGGCGAGGTACTCCTGGGGGTGGTTGGCTTTGAGGTACGCGGTCCAGTAGGAGACCAAGCCATACCCTGCGGTGTGCGACTTGTTGAAGCCGTAGCCGCTGAACGGGACCAGCACGTCCCAGACCGCCTTGATCGCCTTGTCAGAGAAGCCACGCGTGCGCATCCCGGCGGAGAAGCGATCCCATTCGGCGTCCAGGACCTCTTTCTTCTTCTTGCCCATGGCGCGGCGCAGCAGGTCGGCGGCGCCGAGGGAGTACCCGGCGAGCTGCTGTGCAATGGCCATGACCTGCTCCTGGAAGACGACCAGGTGGTAGGTGTCACCGAGGATGGGTTCGAGCACCGTCTCGAGTTCGGGATGGATCGGTTCGACCGACTGCTTGCCGGTCTTGCGCAGGGCGTAGTTGGTGTGGGCGTTCATCTCCATCGGGCCGGGCCGGTACAGCGCGTTCACCGCGGCGATGTCGGTAAATGTGCTGGGCTGCATGAGCTTCAGCAGAACTCGCATACCGCCGCTGTCCAGTTGAAAGACCCCGAGGGTGTCGCCGCGTGCCAGCAGCTCGTAGGTCCTGGCGTCGTCGAGCGGGACGTCGAGGATGTCGATGTCGATGCCCTTGTTGGCGCGGACGTTGGCGATCGCGTCGCCGATCACGGTGAGGTTGCGCAGGCCGAGGAAGTCCATCTTCAACAGGCCCATGTCCTCAGCCTGGGTGAAGGGGAAGCCGGTGATCACCGGCCCGCCGGCCTTCGGCTTGACCAGCGGGATCACGTCGACCAGGGGCTCGCTGGAGAGGATCACGCCAGCGGCGTGCACGCCGGTGCCCCGGGTGAGGCCCTCCAGGCCGACCGCGGTGTCGATCACCCGTTTGACGTCCGGGTCCTGCTCGTACATCTGGCGCAGCTCGGCCGCTTCGCCGTGCCGGGGGTGGTGCTCGTCGTGAATGGCGGCCAGCGGGATCTCCTTGCCGCCGTCCGCCGCCGGGAACGCCTTGGTGATGCGGTCCCCCAGGGCGTACGGCAGGCCGAGCACCCGGCACGCGTCCTTGGCGGCGGCCTTGGCCTTGATGGTGCTGAACGTGACGATCTGGCAGACCCGGTCCTCGCCGTACCTGCGGGTGACGTAGTCGATCATTTCGTCGCGCCGTCGGTCGTCGAAGTCGAGGTCGACGTCCGGCATGGTGACGCGCTCGGGGTTGAGGAACCGTTCGAAGATCAGCTTGTGCTCGATCGGGTCGAGCTGGGTGATCCCGGTGCAGTAGGCGACGATCGAGCCGGTGGCCGAGCCGCGGCCGGGACCCAGGCCGATGCCGTGCTCGCGGGCGTACCGGCAGATGTCGGCGACCACCAGGAAGTAGCCGGGAAAGCCCATGGCGCCGATGACCGACAACTCGTAGTCGATGCGGTCCAGCACCTCCTGCGGCGGGTGCTCGCCGTAGCGACGGCGTGCCCCCTGCAGGGTCTCCTTGCGCAGCCAGCTGGACTCGCTCTCGCCCTCTGGGACGGGAAAGCGAGGGGTCAGGTCCCGGTGGGCGAACACCTTCCCGTAGTCGCCGGTTCGCTCGGCGATCAGCAGCGTGTTGTCGCAGGCACCGGGTACCTCACCGTCCCACAGCGCCCGCATCTGTCCGGCAGACTTGAGGTAGTAGCCGCTGCCGCCGAACCGGAACCGGTCGACGTCGGCGAGCCGCTTCCCGGTGCCGACGCACAGCAGCGCGTCGTGTGCCGGGGCCTGGCTCTCGGTGACGTAGTGCGAGTCATTGGTGGCCAGCGGCGGCAGGTCTAGTTCCTTGCCGAGCTTGAGCAGTTCGCTGCGGACCCGGCGCTCGATGGCTAGGCCGTGGTCCATCAACTCCAGGAAGTAGTTGTCCCTGCCGAAGATGTCGCGGTACCGCGCGGCAGCCTCGACGGCCCGGTCGTACTGGCCGAGGCGCAGCCTGGTCTGCACCTCACCGGACGGGCAGCCGGTGGTGGCGATGATGCCCTGGCCGTGCTCGGCGAGCAGCTCGTCGTCCATCCGCGGGTACCTCTGGACGTGGCCCTCCAGCCAGGCCCGCGACTGGAGTCGGAACAGGTTCCGCAGGCCCTGAGCGTCGCCCGCCCACATCGTCATGTGCGTGTACAGGCCCCGCCCGGAGACGTCACCGCCCTCGCCGGTTTCGTCGTCGGACCGGCGCATCGCGAGGTTGTCGCTGTAGTACACCGGCTGCCGGCGATAGCGCGAGGCGGGAGCGACGTAGGCCTCGATGCCGATGACCGGTTTGATCCCTGCCTTGCGGGCCGTCTGGTAGAACTCGTACGCCCCGTGCACGTTGCCGTGGTCACTCATCGCCACGGCCGGCATCCCCTGCCGGGCCACCTCCTCCATCAGCAGGCCCACCTTGGCCGCCCCGTCGAGCATGCTGTACTCGGTGTGCACGTGAAGATGCACGAAGGACCCCACTGACTACCACACTCCCTGGTTGTAGGATCGCCCTCGATCCGAGCATTCGACCCGAGAGCAGGCGCGGTTGTCCAACAACCAACACACCGAAGAACCACAACCAACAGTTGTGGACGGGGCTGCGGCGGATCTTGATGTCGGCGAGGTCCGCGCCTTCGTGGCGGTCACCGAGGAGCGCTACTTCAGCGAGGCCGCGGCCCGGCTCGGCATCAGCCAGCAGGCCGTCTCCAAGCGCATCGCCATGCTGGAGAAGGACCTCGGCGTGGCGCTGCTCAGCCGCACCTCTCGCGGCGCCCAGCTCACCGTCGACGGGCAGGCGTTTCTTCCGCACGCGCGCAAGCTTCTCCGAGTCGAAGCACGTGCCGTTGCCGCCGTGCGTCCCGGGCGTCGCGCGCTGCGCATCGACGTGCTCAACCATCGGATCGGACCAGCAGCGCTCCTGCGCAATTTCCACCGGGCGCACCCTGACATCGAGCTCGACGTCGTGACTCTCATCGACACCGATGTCGACGCGGCTATCGCCGCTATTAGATCCGGAGCAATCGACGCCTCATTCCGGGCCGTCACCGCGCCCGAACAGCAACTACGGGATGGCGTCACGGCAGCGCGGGTCTTGGACGATCCCCATGAACTGCTTACCGGACCGACCCACCAACTGGCCGCCGCTCGCGCGGTCACGCCCGCCGATCTCGTCGGGCACCGGATCTGGATACCCGGTATCGTCCCTGGAACCGAATGGGCCGCCTACTACGACGATCTCGCTGCCGCGTTCGGGCTCACCATCGAGCGGGTCGGCCCCAACTTCGGCACTGACCACCTGCTGGACATGCTTGCGGACTCCTCGACTCTGGCCAGCCTCACCGGCGAGCAGGTCCGGTTGCTCTGGCCGGCCGACTACGACCTGCGGCGCATACCGGTCCGCGAACCGACGCCGGTCTACCCGCACTCGCTGATCTGGCACCGCGACAATCCACACCCTGGCCTGGCCGCACTCCGCAACTGCATCCGCGCTATGCAACGCCACCACCATGACGCCAAGACCTGGGCACCGAAGTGGGCAATGCCGCATGCGTCGCCGTGAGGAATACGGCTGCACTCAACCAGCCCAGGCGCCAGGCCGGTTCGACACCGGCGTCAGGACAAGGTCCACGGGTCCGACGGTCAGATTTCCATGCCGGTGGTGCTGAGCCGGTTGAGCCTGGTGGGCATCTGGCAGGCTTGAGCGATCATCTTGGCCATCTCCTGCGTGCCACCGCCCAATGCCGTGCCGTTGATGTGCACATGCTGCTGCCTGGTCGGCTCGGCGTGGAAGAAGCGACCGGGGTGGACCACGATGCCGTCTCTGCTCAGCCGGGTGCAGACCGAGTGTTCGTCGGGAACGGGTAACCAGATACTTGGGCCATCGGATGTTTCGAGAGCAAATCCGTGCTCGATCAGGGACTGACTGAACTCGGCATGTCTACGCTTGCACTCTGCGATGAAAGCGTTCGTGTGCCGAACGGATTCCTCGTTGGTCAGTTGGAACGCCAGCGCGAGTTGCAGGATTCGACTGACCCAGCGGGAGGAGTAGGTGAGTCGCAGCGACATCATATCGATGTACTCCGCTGCTCCGCCGACTGCGGCGACGCGCAGATCGGCTCCGAAAAAGAAGTTGTAGCTCTGCATGTGGACAACCCGGGCGGGCAGATGTGTCGCCAGGGACCGTTGGTGGGGTCTCATCAGGGATGTTTGGGACGTTTCGAATATGGGAAACGTCTCGTCCTTGAGCAATTCTGCCGCAGCCTCGATCCACCGGTCGTCGACCGACCGGGCGGAGGGGGAGTTTCCGTTGGGCTGATAGATCATCGCGCTCGGCTTGCTGATCAACGCGACCCGCAACTGTTCAAGGTCTGGTCCGTCGTGTCGGTAGTCGATGGGAATAGCCGTCGCACCGATGGATTCCAGAATGTCGAGGACCCGTGCCTGGGTGGGAGATTCGATTATCACCCGGTCGCCTGGGCGAGCCACCGAGGTGAGGGCCAGTTCGATCGCGTCGACGATGCCATGGGTGGCGAGGAAGTGGGTCGCCCCGGTCGGCCAGCGTGGTTTCACCGCCGCCGCCAGTTCTGCGGTCATCGGTTCAGCGAAAGTGTTGTGCAGGGACGGGTTGCCCAATGCGTACTGCAGTGCGGCGGTCAGATCCGGCGGCGGCAGGTCATCGGTCCGTAGGTTCCCCAAATCGGTATGCGTAAGTAAGGATGTGCGGATCATGCTGTCGAACCGCCGCGCCCTGGGCGGTTGCGGTGGTCCGAGGACAAGGGTCCCGCCGCGACGCCGGGTCTCGATGACGTGCCGCGTACTGAGCGTGCTCCAGGCCTGCGCGACTGCTGACTTGCTCATCCCCAGCCCGCCGGCCAGGTCCCGTACGGTGGGAAGTTGGGACTGGGCGGGCAGTTCGCCGGAGGCGATCAGGTCGAGGATGGCGTGTGCCAGGGCGTTGCTTGTCCGCAGGGTGAGGCGTGCCTGGATGAGTTGCATGCATCGCTGGCCGTCCAAGGGTGCTGGTGGTGTCACGTCTGGTGTCCTCCGCATGGTGCACCGCTTCTGCCTGCCGGCAGACGGCAGGGTGCGCTGATGGGATGACGGATTCGCGCGGCGGCACCGAGGCCCGGAGCGTATCGAATCACCCGAGGGAAGCCCAGCGCCGACTGCGGTGCCCGGGCTCAGCGCCGCCAGCCGTCACCCAATGTGTCCATGGACATATTGCTGTTGACCAGAACATAACTCGAACTTAGCTTCATGGGTGTTGACCTGCGGTGACGCAGGCCCGGCCGCGGAGTCCAGCCACCCTGGCAGCCGTCCCGTGTCGCGACCCCCCGCGACATCGCATACCGCTCAATCAGCGTAAAACGCTGGTATTCGCTCACCCCTGAGTTAGAGGATCGTGTGCTGTGAAAGCCTCTCGAAGCCTCGTGGCCGTTATCGCGCTAGCCGCTTTGGCCGCCGGCTGCACGAAGATCTCCGATGACAATTCGTCGAATGCTCCGAGCTCTGCCAGTGAGGTGGCGGACGGTGGGACGATGACCCTCGCGGCCACCAGCCCGATCGTGGACTGGAACCCGCTGTCTGCAGCCGGGGACACCACCGGCCAGCGTCAGCAGCAGTGGCCGTTCTATCCGCATCCGTTCCTGACCAACCCGGATACCAGTGTCGTGCTCAACGCGGCGCTCCTGGAATCCGCCGAGGTGGTCAGCACCGCTCCGATGACGATCAAGTACAAGATCCAGCAGAAGGCCGTCTGGTCTGATGGCACCCCCATCTCCGGCAAGGACTTCGAATACACCCAGGCCGTGCAGGATCCGGAGAAGTGCGCCGAGTGTAAGGCGGCCTTCACCGAGGGCTACTCACTGATCGACTCCGTGCAGACGAGCAGTGACGGCAAGACGGTGACGATGACCTACTCGAAGCCGTTCTCCGAGTGGCAGGCGCTGTTCAACTACATCCTGCCGGCGCACGTGGCCGACACCTACGGGAATCTTGCGGCCTCCTTCAACGAGGGCTTCGGCAAGAACGCGCCGAAGGTCTCGGGCGGGCCGTACATCATCAAGGAGGTTCAGGACGGCGTCTCGATGACGATGGTCAAGAACCCCAAGTGGTACGGCGACCCGGCGCATCTGGACACCATCACCACCCGTTACATCTCCGGCCAGGGCGCACAGATCACCGCCCTGCAGAACGGCGAGATCGACCTGGTCTACCAGAACCCGACGCTCGACACGGTCACCCAGGTCAAGGCGATGAGCGGTACGACGATGCGGCTCGGCTCGACGCTCACCTACTTCCACCTCGGGATGAAGACCACCGGCGACGTGATGGCCGACGCGGCGCTGCGTAAGGCGATCTCCACCCGGCTCAACCTGGACGACATGCGCAAGCGCACCGTCGGCCAGTACGCGCCGGAGCTGACCACCATGAAGAGCAGCGTGTACGTCCCCGGGCAGAAGGTGGGTGACATCGCCGCCTATCAGGAGAACATCGACGCGCTCAACATCGGCAAGGGTGACACCAAGGCCGCGCTCGGAATTCTTGAGCAGGCCGGATACAAGCTGACCAACGGCAAGCTGATGCTCCCCGACGGCAAGCCGCTGCGTGACCTGACCATGCTGACCCTATCCACCGACGTGCTGCGCATGGAGCTGGCCCAGATCACCCAGTCCCAGCTCAAGGATCTGGGTATCGCCGTCGTCATCGACGCGGCGGATGGTGCGCGCTACTCGCCGGCACTGCGGTCGGGCAGCTTCGACCTGATGGCCACCGGCACCGCCCTCGACCTTGGCGCGCTCTCCATGCAGCAGTGGTACGGCACCGGTGGGGCCCGCTCGTTCGGCTACTCGTCAACCGAGGCGGACCGGCTCTTCGAGGCGGCCTCGACCGAGCTCGACCCGGCCAAGCGGGTCGATTTGATGAACCAGGTCGACCGGGTCCTGATGGCCGACGGTGTGGTGCTGCCGCTCTTCGCCAGCCCGCAGATGGCCGCCTATTCGGACAAGTTCGCGAACATCTTCATCAACCCGAGCAAGTACGGCACGACCATGAACGTCGAGCACTGGGGCCTGCGCAAGTAACCGCGCAACAGCGCCAGGAGAGGAAAACATGACTATCGACTTTGTGGTGGCCACGCCGCATGACGCAGTCGAGTTCAACGATGTCTACCGGAACACCACCGCGAGTGCCGGGTACATCGCCTGTAACAACATCTACAACCGGGTCGTGCTGAACGAGTGGTTCGAGATCAACCCGTTCCCGGATCTGGCCACCCACTGGGAGCAGTTGGACGGCTCGCGTCGGTGGCGGTTCCACCTGAACCAGGCGGCCCGCTGGCAGGACGGCACGCCGTTGACCGCGCACGACGTGGTCTACACCCATCTGCACGCCATGAAGATGGGCTACACCGGTAGCCGGTTTCTCAAGGATGTGGAGACGATCGTCGCGGTCGACGACCATACCGTCGACTATCACCTGCACACCGCGAACGCCGGTTTCCTGGTCCTGCTCGGCAACTTCATCTTCACCCACATCCTGCCCCGGCACCTCTACGAGGGCACCGACTGGGCGACCAACCCGCACAATCTGAAGCCGGTGGGCTCGGGGCCGTTCCGGCTGGCGGAGTGGATTCCCGGCGAGCACATCGTCATGGAAGCGGTCAAGAACCACTGGGGGCCGCAGCCGGAGATCGACCGGCTGATCCTGAAGATCGTCCCGGACCGGGATGAATGCGTACGGATGGTCGCCCGCGGCGAAGCGCACTTCTTCCCGCAGGACACCCTGACCCGGGACCGGCTCTATCTGCTCGATGGCGCGACGGCGGATGTCGAACTGATGACCGATCAGGGGCCGGGCATGGCGTTGCTGGACTTCAACCACGGCCGTGCGCTCTGGCAGGACCAGCGGGTCCGGGAGGCGGTGGCGTACGCGGTCAACCGGGACGAGATCGCCGAGCTGGGCGATCCGGGCGTCTCCCAGGCCTGGGACCACTACCTGCTGGGCTCGGTGCAGTGGGCGTTCAACCCGGACGCCAAGGCACCCGGCCACGACCTGGCGAAGGCCCGCGCCCTGCTCGACGAGGCCGGCGTCACCGCTGACGCCTCCGGTGTGCGGGCCAGGCTGTCAATGTTCTACATGGACAGCTTCCACGGCCACAAGCCGTTGGCGGAGATGATGGTCCGTCAGCTTGCCGAGATCGGCTTCGAGGTCAGCTTCGAGGGGTTGAGTTCGCCGGACTGGGCCCGGCGCGTCGGCGCGGAACACGACTTCGACCTGATCATCGTGGGTGGCTCGATGGCGCCCGACCCGGAGATCACCGCCCCGAAGTACTCCAGCGGTGGGCAGGGCAACATGGCCCAGCACCACAACCCGGACGTGGACGCCGCCTACCTCGCCGCCCGTACGGCGGGCACGCTCGCCGAGCGCGGCGAGCACTACAAGCGGCTGCAGGAGGTCTGGGCCCGGGACACCGAATGGGTGCCCCTGTTCTGGTACGGCACGTACTTCGCCCGTAGCCGGGAGTTCTTCGGCTGGGCGGACCAGGTCGGTTACTCGGTGCCCTGGTGGCACTGGGGCCGGATCCGTCCGGTCTAGCCAGAGACACGTGGTGATCTGAATGCGGATCTACCCGAGGGAAGGAGGAGCTGGGGAATGGTTCAGCTGATCTTTAGACGGCTGGCAAGCGCCGTCCTGGTCTTGCTGCTCGCCTCCATCGTGATCTTTACTGTGATCTCGGTCTCGGGTGATCCGCTGGCTGAGCTCCGGGACCGGCAGCCGCCGGTCCCGGGGTCGGTGATCGCAGCCGAGGAGGCCAGGCTGGGTCTCACCGACCCACTGCCGGTGCGCTATCTGTCCTGGCTACAGGGCCTCGTCACCGGAGATTTCGGCCCGTCGACCATCGCCACCCGGGATATCGGGGTGGAGTTGGGCAGCCGGGTCGGGGTCACCCTACGACTAGTGATCCTGGCCATCATCATCGCGCTCGTGCTCTCCCTGCTCGCCGGTACGGTCTCCGCGCTCCACCAGCGGCGCTGGCCGGATCTGATCCTGACCCCCAGCGCGTTCATCCTGCTGGCGCTGCCGTCGTTCTGGCTGGCGGTGCTGCTGAAGCAGTGGGGGATCGCGTTCAACAACGCGACCGGCTACCAGACCTTCTACACGGTTGGGGCGGTCTCGGTGCCCGCACCGAGGGAATTCCTCCCGCTGGTCGCCGACATCGCCGGGCATATGGTCCTGCCGACGATCGTGCTGGCCCTGACGCACTTCGCGACCTGGAGCCGCTATCAGCGGGCCGCGGTCGCGGAGGGGCTGGCCGGTGACCACGTCCGGTTCGCCGTACTCAAGGGACTCTCCCGGCGTCGGATCATCGGCTCGTACGTCGTCCGTCCGGCGCTGATCCCGATCGTGACGATCGTCGCGCTGGACCTCCCGGTTGTCTTCTCCGGAGCGGTGATCACCGAAACGGTCTTCCAGTGGCGTGGCATGGGGGGCTTCCTGTTGGAGTCGATCGCCTTGCGGGACACGAACGCCGTACTCGCCTGGTTGCTCATCGCGGCGACCGCGGTGGTTCTGTTCAATCTGATCGCCGACATCCTGTACGGACTGGTGGATCCGCGGGTGCGCTATGCCAAATCCTGACCTGCTCAAAGAACCGGCGCTGCTGGTTGATCCGGTGCCGTCGCCCGATCCGATGGGTGAGGCGGGAGCCGGCAAGCTGGCGGTCACCTTCGGTAGGTTCGTTCGGCACAAGGTGGGAATGAGTGCGCTCTGTGTGTTGTTCGTCGTCATCCTGACGGCGATCTTCCTGCCGATGCTCTGGCCGTACGACCATGCCGAGATCACACCGGACCTCTCCCAGTCGCCGTCGCTGGCACACCCGATGGGCACCGACACCCTCGGTCGGGACCTGTTGGCCCTGGTCCTGCGGGGCATGCAGCAGTCGTTGCTGATTGCGTTCTCGGTCACCATCATCGCCAGTCTCATCGGTGTGGTCCTGGGGGTGGTGGCCGGCTATTTCGGCAGTCTTGTCGACGCCACGGTGATGCGGGCCGTCGATCTGGTGCTCACCCTCCCCACCCTGGCGTTGGCCGCGTTCCTGGGCTCGCTGGTCGCCGGCCGGGGAGTCTCCTGGCTCGGACTGGCGATGGTCCTCGGCTCGCTGATGTGGACCTCGGTGGCCCGGCTGGTCCGGGGCGTCGTACTGAGCCTGCGTGAGTTGGCCTTCGTCGACGCGGCCCGGGTGATGGGAGCCAGTTCGACCCGGATCATGTTCCGGCACCTGGTGCCCAACGTCTCCGACCACATCGTGGTGGCCGGCACGCTGATGTTCGGTGTGGCCATCCTGGCCGAGAGCAGCCTCTCCTTCCTCGGATTCGGTGTACAGCCACCGGACACCTCGCTGGGCCTGCTGGTGGCCAACGCCCAGTCGGCGGTACTGACCCGGCCGTGGCTCTTCTACTTCCCCGGGTTGTTGATCATTACGATCGTGCTGTCGGTCAACTATGTCGGGGAAGGACTGCGGGAGGCCTTCAACCCGAAGTCCGCGCCGGACAACCCGTTGACCACCCCTCGGCGTACGGCTCGGAGCAGGCGTACCGGTACCAGGGAGAAGCAGGCGCAGGCATCGCAACCTGCGGCGCTGCTGACGGTCCGGGACCTGTCGGTGCGGTTCGGCCCGCAGACGGCGGTGAAGCCGATCAACCTGGAGATCAAGTCGGGTGAGGTGCTGGCCCTGGTCGGCGAGTCCGGCTCAGGCAAGTCGCTCACCGGGCTCTCCGTGGTGGGGCTGCTGCCGACCAACGCGGTCGGCACCGGTTCGGTGGTCTTCGCCGGTAATGAGCTCACCGATCTGAGCTTTGAGCAGTGGCGGGAATACCGGGGCCGGCGGATCGCGATGATCCTCCAGGACCCGTCGACCACGCTCAATCCGGTGCTCACCATCGCCACCCAGTTCGCGGACTCGATGCGGTTGACCAGCGCGGTCAACCGGACGGAGGCCCGTCGGCGCGCGGCCGAGCTGATGGAGAGCGTGGCAATCAAGGATGCGCAGGCGCGGCTCGATCAGTATCCACATCAGCTCTCCGGCGGCATGCGGCAACGAGTCGCGATCGCCCTGGCCATGGTGCACGACCCGGATCTGATCATCGCCGATGAACCGACCACCGCCCTGGATGTCACGGTGCAGGCCCAGGTGATGGCCACTCTCGCTATGGCCCGGGAGCGCACCGGCGCGGCGATGCTCTTCATCACCCACGACCTGGCCCTGGTCGCCGGCATCGCGGACCGGGTCGCCGTCATGTATCAAGGCGACATCGTCGAAGAGCAGGACGTGTTCTCGCTCTTTGACAATCCGCGCTCCGAATACACAAGAAAGCTGCTGTCTCTGGCGCCGAGGATCAGCACGGACAGTTCGGTGGAGAGGCCATGAGCGGGCAGACGCGGGCCGGTGCGGCCACGCCGGAGCCGCCGGCGACCGAGCTGTTGCGGGTTACCGATCTGGTCAAGCACTTCCGGGCACCGAGGGCGGCCCGGCGACGTGGACAGGCGGTCGTGCACGCCCTCTGCGCGGTCTCCTTCTCGGTCGGTTCCGCCGAGACCCTCGGCATCGTCGGCGAATCGGGTTCGGGGAAGACCACCCTGTTACGCACCATTCTCGGGTTGCAACAGCCGACCTCGGGGCAGGTGCTCTTCCTGGGCCGGGACGTCTCCCAACGCAAGGGCAGGAGCGACCTCGCACTGCAGCGGGAGATCTCGGTGGTCTTCCAGGACCCGTACACGTCATTGGATCCCCGGATGACGGTGGCGGACATCCTCGCGGAGCCGGCGCAGATCCACGGCCTGGCGGCCAACGCCCAGAAGGCCCGGACCCTGCTCGACCAGGTACGCCTACCGGTCACCGGGTTGCGGAAGTTTCCGCACGAGTTCTCCGGCGGCCAGCGGCAACGCATCGCGATCGCCCGTGCGCTGGCCCTGAACCCGAAACTGATCGTGCTCGACGAACCGGTGTCGGCGCTGGACGTCTCGGTCCAGGCGGAGATCCTGAGCCTGCTCAGGGAGTTGCAGCGGGAGCGCGGGGTCTCCTACCTTTTCGTCGCGCATGACCTGGCGGTGGTCGCCGAGATCTCCCAGCGGGTGGGCGTGATGTACGGCGGCCAGATGGTCGAGTTGGGCCCGACCCGCCAGGTGATCACCGAGGCCCGGCACCCCTACACCCGGGAACTGCTCGCCGCGGTGCCAGTGCCCGACCCACGGATCGAACGGGCCAAGCCCCGGTTCCTGCAACGCCGGTGGCCGACGGAGACCGACAACCTGCCGCCGTGTGCGCACGGTGACCTCCTATAGCGATCAGTCCCGGCAAGCCCATTCCTGTCATTTTCTTTCAGGATAGAAAGAGGCGCGTATGCCAGTAGATTTTGTGGTGGCCACGCCACACGACGCAGTTGAGTTCAATGATGTCTACCGCAATGTAACCGGCAGTGCCGGCTATCTTGCCTGCAACAACATCTACAACCGGGTCGTGCTGAACGAGTGGTACGAGATCAACCCGTTCCCGGATCTGGCCACCCACTGGGAGCAGTTGGACGGCTCGCGTCGGTGGCGGTTCCACCTGAACCAGGCGGCCCGCTGGCAGGACGGCACGCCGTTGACCGCGCACGACGTGGTCTACACCCACCTGCACGCCATGAAGATGGGCTATCAGGGGGCGATGTTCCTCAAGGACGTGGAGACGATCGTCGCGGTCGACGACCATACCGTCGACTATCACCTGCACACCGCGAATGCCGGTTTCCTGGTCCTGCTCGGTAACTTCATCTTCGCGCACATCCTGCCCCGGCACCTCTACGAGGGCACCGACTGGGCGACCAACCCGCACAATCTGAAGCCGGTGGGCTCGGGGCCGTTCCGACTGGCGGAGTGGATTCCCGGCGAGCACATCGTCATGGAAGCGGTCAAGAACCACTGGGGGCCGCAGCCGGAGATCGACCGGCTGATCCTGAAGATCGTCCCGGACCGGGATGAATGCGTGCGGATGGTCGCCCGCGGCGAAGCCCACATCGTTCCGCAGGACACCCTCACCCGGGACCGCCTGCACCTGGTCGAAGGCGTGTCGGGGGTGGACATCTTCACGCGGCAGGGGCCGGGCATGGCGTTGCTGGACTTCAACCACGGCCGTGCGCTCTGGCAGGACCAGCGGGTCCGGGAGGCGGTGGCGTACGCGGTCAACCGGGACGAGATCGCCGAGCTGGGCGATCCGGGCGTCTCCCAGGCCTGGGACCACTACCTGCTGGGCACGTCGTGGGCGTTGAACCGGGAGGCCAAGGCGCCCGGCCACGACGTGGAGCGGGCCCGCGCCCTGCTCGACGACGCCGGGGTCACCGCGGACGCGTCGGGCGTACGGGGCCGGCTGACCATGTTCTACATGGACATGTTCCACGGTCACCGGCCGCTGGCCGAACTGATCGCCCGCCAGCTCGGCGAGGTCGGCTTCGAGGTGTCCTTCGACGGTCTGGCCTCGGAGGACTGGTCCCGTCAGGTTCGCAAGGCACATGACTTCGACCTGATCATCGTCGGTGGTTCGATGGAACCCGACCCGGAGATCACCGCGACGAAGTACTCCTCCGGTGGGCAGAACAACATGGGACTGCACCGCAACCCCGACGTGGACGCCGCCTACCTGGCCGCGCGCCGCGCGGACACCCGGGAGGAGCGCCGCGAGCACTACCAGCAGTTGCAGCAGGTGTGGGCCCGGGACATCGAATGGGTCCCGCTCTTCTGGTACGGGATGTACTACCCGCGCAGCGAGAAGTTCTTCGGCTGGGCCGATCAGCTCGGTTACTCCGTGCCCTGGTGGCACTGGGGACGTATCCGCCCGGTGGCGTGACAAGGGTGGGCCCGGGTCGACGACCCGGGCCCACCCTTTCCCTCTGTCAGTCAGCCCAGGTCGGAGACCGTAGGCGCGGATGATCGTCTGGTCGATGCCGTCGCCGAGCCGGACGAGGTCCAGTTGCCCCACTTGGTCAGCACACGCGGGCGAACCAGGTCCGGTCGTCGATGGTGCGCCGTAGGAAGCCGTTGTCGAGGATGGCGTGCTCGTTCCGCCAGTGCGTTGACGGGGCCAGCAGCCCGGTGCGCCGCCCCGACGCGGCATCGACCAGCGCGAGGGCGACGAGTTCGTTGTCCCGTACGACATCCAGCGTCACGATGCCGTCACGCGTGAACACCGCACCGCCCAACTGCAGATCCTCGTCGTCGAACAGCTCTGTGCCGCTGGCGACCCACCGGCGGGTAACCTCCGGCGCCTGCCAGGCGAACGCGGTGACGATCCCATCGTCGTCGAGCGCAAACAGCTCATGCTCGCTGAGCCCGATGCCGTTGACGCGTTCGCCGGGGAGGTGCCGCGCGTACACCTGGCCGGTCTCCGCGCCGTGCACCCGCAGCCGGCCGTCGCGGACCTCGGCGACGGCGAGGACCTGCGGATCGTCTCCAACGTTCGCGGCGAAGCCCACGGCCGACGCGGCGTGCGTGACCTCGACACCCTCACCCCATCCGGCCAACGGATTCACGTCCAGATGCAGCGGCCCGCTGGTATCAAGCCGGTCGAGCGTGACCGCATCGTGCAGGTGCAGCCGCGCCGGCTCACCCGCCACGCCGAGCAGCAGGTGCGCACCACCGGCGGTGTAGGCGAGCCAGTCGCAGGCCTCGATGGGGACGGCCCGCTCCCGTTCACCATGGCGCCACACCTCGAGTTTCCAAGGCTCGGACAGCACCGCGATCGACGTTCCGCTGGGATGGACCGTGACGTGGCGCGGCGGCGGCATGGGTTGCGACACGACGCCGGTCAATTCGCGGGCCAGGTCGTGCACGGTCAACACGCCACCGGCGAGGGTGGCGACGTGCCGTCCCAACGGATCGGTCGCCACGAAAACACCTGGCGCTGAGCCCGCCTCAACGATCACTCCGTCCACCCGGCCCAAGATAGCCATGCCACGGCGCTTTCGTCACGGCGCCCTTACGCCCGCAACGCGCCACAGGCCGGCCGCCGCGAGCAGCGCGCTGAACGCGAGATACAACGCCAGTTCGATCCATTGGAAGGGCCAGAAGCGCCCGTTGGGCTGGTAGGCCAGGTCGACGTGGAGGTCGAGCTTGCCGAGACACACCGCGGTGTCACCGAACCTGCCGCTGGCGCCAGTCTCCGGGGCGTTGTTGAAACACTCGTTGAACGCGGCGTCGGACAGTTGCCGGCCGTCAGGTGTCAGGAGCTTACTGGTATCCGTGACCCAGGAGTCCGCTATCTCTACCCCTCCGACGACCGGCCCACCGGTGATGCTGCCCAGCGCCCGGGCTTGGTTGATGGTGTCGGCACTCATCGGTACGGTGACCCGCTCGGCGGGCAGGTAGTGCGGTCGCAGCAGGTTCGGCACGGCGAACTGGACCGCGATCACGGCTAGGAACACCATCGCCATCGCCGGCAGGGTGCGGCGGACCAGCAGCCCGGTGACGGAGCCGAACGTGAAGCCGAAGACGGCGTACCCGATGGGCGCGACACCACGCGCGCCGAACAGGATCGCGCTGAACCGGTCGCCGGCCACCTGGTCGACCGGAACCGCCGCCCACGTCAACAGCGCGCTGAGCGTACCGGCGACGGCCATGCTGGCAAGGCCGAGCACCATCAGCTTGACCGCGAGCCAGCGGCGGCGGGGCACACTCTGGTTCCACACCAGCCGATGGGTACCGGTCTCCAGTTCCCGAGCGATGAGCGGCGCGCCCCAGAACGCACCGATGAGCGCGGGTACCAGACCGAAACCGGCGGCGAGGAACAGCATCGTCTGCCCGTACTGGATCGGAAGCTGGGAGGTGTCCCGCACGGCACGGATGTCCGCGCCGAGGCGCACCAGGTAGATGGCGGCCACGACCAGCAGGATCGCTCCGACGAGCGCCTGGATCCGGAACTGCCGCAAGCTCATCCTGATCATCGCGCCACCGCCGCACTCGCGCGGGGCGCGGCACCGGCTCCGGCGGCCCGCGACAGGTAGGCGAGGACCAGTTCCTCCAGCGTGACCGGCTCGGCGTCCCGGGCCGCCGCACCGTCCCGTACCGCCGCATCGCCCCGGACCAGGGCGTGGCCACGCTCCGCCCAGACAACCTCGACCCCGGCGGCCATCCTGGCCGGATCGCCAGCGATCCTGTGGTGCGAGGCGAGCAGATCCCGTACCGGACCGGCGACCTGGATGCGCGAGTCGCAGAGTACGACGAGGTAGTTACAGACCTGCTCGACATCGCTCAACAGGTGCGAGGAGAGCACGGCACTGGCGCCGAGTTCTACCACGAACTCCATGAGACTCCGCATGAAGCCCATGCGCGCCAGGGGATCCAGCGCGGCGGCGGGCTCGTCGAAGATGAGCAGCTCGGGTCGTTTCGCGGCGGCGATGGCCAACGCGAGCTGCGCGCGCTGGCCGCCGGAGAGCCGGCCCGCCTTCTGCGCCGGGTCCAGGCCGACCTCGGCGATGCGCCGCTTGGCCAGCGCCGGGTCCCAGGACGGGTTCAGCCAGGCACCCATCCTCAGGTGGTCGGCGACGCTGAACGAGGCGTACACCGGAGTGTCCTGGGCGACGAAGCCGACCCGGGCCAGGTGCGCCGCGTTGGCTGCCGGTCTGGACCCGAGCACGGACAACGTACCCGCGGTCGGTGCGATCAGGCCGCAGGCGAGTTGGAGGAGTGTGGACTTGCCGGCGCCGTTCGGACCGACCAGCCCGACGACATGCCCGCGCGGGATTCTCAGGTCACAGTCGGTTAGTGCCGTGCGGCGGCCGTACCGCTTGGTCAGTTGCTCGGCGTGCAGCACGAGTGGTGTTTCCATGGGCCAATCCTGCGAACGGCGGGCGGGCCGGGCATCGGTCCAAGGCAGGGGCCGGTACGCGGACGACCCTACTTTTGGCCGGTTCGCGTGGGCCGGCGATTTCCTAGCGTCGTCGGCATGAACACGACACACCGAACGGCAGTGAACGCCGTACTCGGGCTGGTCTTCGTCACCGTACTCGGGCTCACGGCGTATCTGGTCGCGGACAGTTGGGGCGGGCTCTATTGGCTGTTCGACTGCGTGGCCGGGGCGGTGACAGGGCTGCTCGCGCTGCTGCGCGGGCCGCAGCGGACCTGGCCGGTGGCGGGAGGACTCGCGGTCGCGGCGGTGGCGATCGTGGTGGCCGGGGTCGCCGACCTGCCGCAGGAGCCGGGACCGGTCACCGCACTGGCGCTGGCCGTACTCGTCGGTTCGGGGATCCGGACGCTGCCGGGACCGCGCGCCGCGGCCGTTGCGGCGGGCGGGTTCGCGGTGGTGGTGGGTACCTGGCTGACCGCGCTTCCGGACGCGGCGGGCTTCACCGTGGTGACCGTCGTGAACACGGTCACCTGGCTGGTCGCCGTGGCGCTCGGGATCAGTCTGCGCACGGCCGGGCGGGACTCGTAAGTTGAACAGGGTGAGCATCTGGGACCGGCTGTTCGGGGTCGCGGCCACGGCGGGACTCGCCATGGTCTTCCTCGCCGCGATCGTCATTGAGGCTGCGGCGATCGCGCAGACGTGGGGCACCCGGTACTGGATCGCCGGTGCTGCCGCCGCCGTCGTGGTCTGTGTGCTGGCGCTGGTACGGCGGCGGCAACGGGCGTGGGCGGCTGTCGCCGGTCTCGGGATCGCTGGGCTGGCCGTCGCGGCGGCCCGGGTGTTCCACCTCCCGACCGAGCCGGGACCGGCCATGGCGCTGGCGCTCGCCGTACTCGTCGGGTCGGCGGTGCGCGCGCTGCCTGCCGTACCGGCTGGTGCGCTCGCCGCCGGAGGGCTCGCAGTCATCGGCGGCGCCTATCTCGCCGCCCGGCCGCAGTCCTCGGGCGCCTCGGGGGTCGTGGCGATGAACGTCGCGGCCTGGCTCGGCGCGGTCGCGGTCGGGCTGGCGCTGCGGCTGCTGGACGACCGGGCGGCGGCCACCGCGGAGAAAGTACGCCGCGACGAGCGGCTGGAGCTGGCCCGGGAACTGCACGACGTGGTGGCCCACCACATCACCGGCATGCTGATCCAGGCGCAGGCCGCCCACGTCGTCGCGCGCAAGAACCCGGGTCAGGTGGCCGAGTCGATGACCGCGATCGAGGCCGCCGGCACCGAGGCGCTGCGCGCCATGCGCCGCGTGGTCGGCCTGCTCCGCGATGCCGAGGACGCGCCACCCGCCTCGGCAGGGCAGGAGCAGCTCGGCGTGCTCGTCGAGCGCTTCGACCGGCAAGGCCCACCGGTGCGCCTACGGGTACCGGACGAGAGCGCCGCTTGGCCACCGGAGGTGACGAGCACCGTGTACCGGATCGTCCGGGAGGCGCTGACGAACGTGGCCCGCCACGCGCCGCACGCCTACGGCGTCACCGTCACCGTCGACCAGAACCCCTCCGGCGTCACGGTCGAAGTGGTCGACGACGCGGCACCGGGCCCCGCCCGCGCCGCGCACCGCGGCGGGTACGGCCTCATCGGCATGCGCGAGCGCGTCGAAACCCTCGGCGGTACGCTGCACACCGGCCCCCGCCCCGACGCAGGCTGGTCGGTTCTGGCCACCCTGCCCATCCACGACGGGCGGTCACGATGACGATCCGCGTACTGCTCGCCGACGACCAGGCGATGATCCGTAGCGGCCTGAAGCTCATCCTCGAAGACCAGCCGGACATCAGCGTCATCGCCGAGGCGGCAGACGGTGTCGACGCGATCGCGCAGGCCCGCCAACTGCGTCCCGACGTCTGCCTGGTGGACATCCGGATGCCCCGGCTCGACGGCATCGAGGTGACCCGGGCACTGGCCGGGCCCCGGGTACCCAACCCGATGCGGGTCATCGTGGTCACCACGTTCGACCTCGACGAATACGTGTACGGCGCGTTGCACGGCGGCGCGGCCGGCTTCATCCTCAAGGACGCCGGCCCGGCCCTGCTCGTCGAGGCGGTACGCGCCGCCCACAACGGCGACGCGCTCGTCTCCCCGTCGATCACCGTCCGGCTGCTACGCCACCTGACCACGCCGAAACCAGAACCCGACAAGTCGCTGCCGTCGTTGTCCGAACGCGAAGTCGAGGTGGTCCGGGAGATTGCACGCGGTCGCACCAACCTGGAGATCGGGGCCGAACTGTTCATCTCCCTCAGTACGGTCAAAAGCCACGTCTCGACCATCCAAACGAAACTCGGCCTGCGCAACCGCACCGAGATCGCCGTCTGGGCCTGGGAGAACCGGATCGTCGAAACCGCTTGAACGGCCCGTCGCGCACGCGGCGGCGATCGCCGAGGTGTGGTTTGTGGTCCGCGACCACGGACCGCCGGCCTGGCGCTGCGCCGGTGGTGGTCGGACCGGGTCGGCTGGCAGGAGCGGGAGACCACCCGGCCGGGCTACGGGGTCCGGGTGCGCCGGCAGGCCCCGGACGGGTAGCGGCACGCGCGTGGACAGGAAACTGCCTACTTGTCGTGCTGTCGGCGCAGCATCTCGGCGATCCAGATGGGCGCGAACGGAGACGTGCAGCCCGGGGGAGTCGGGTAGTCCTTGAGCACTTCCAGGCGCTCACCGATGTCGATTGCGCGGGCACTGTACTCGGCGTGCTCGATCCCGATATGACCCAGGCACTCGTTCATCGCCCACTGCAGGCGGTCCGGGGCGTCTCTCATCTGCGCCTCGATGGTGTCAAGCAGCCCCGCGAGGTCGAGGCCCTCGGGCTTCTTCGTCACGCGTTCGGTGGTCAGCGCCCAGCCGGCACTCGCGACCACTGGATCCGGATCGGAGAACCAGGCCAGGCGCAGCTGTTCGGAGTGCGGGTTCTTCTTCACCACGTAGTTCACGAGCCAGCCATGCACCTTGGGTGTGCGCGCCTCGCGCAACATGACGTCCAACTCGTCACGCTCGAACGCCTTCGGACGGCAGATCAGGATCGCCAGCAGCCTCGCCGCGGTGTCATCCGTCTCCCAGAGTTGGCGCGCGAGTTCCTGCTGCGTCTTCAGCCGCTTCGCGAGCGCGCGCAGCTTGCTGAGGTGCACACCGTGATCGTCACCGTGTTTCTCGTTCACCTTGCGCGTCTTCGGGTCCTCAAGCGCGGCCAGCTCGGCCATCACCTCGGCCGCCGTCGTCTCAGTCACCTCAGCCTCCTGCCTATCACGTGGATCACTCGCGCAGCGGGTGCCATCCGGTGTTCGCCCGCGGGTCATCAGCGGTCGCCGCTGGTTTCGGGGGCGAAGTGCTGCACCACGAACGCGATGGCCGCGGCGATGTCGTCGGCACTGGTTCCCCAGGCAGCCTGGATCGCGGGCCCCCAGGCGTGGCAGCTGCGGATGGCGAATTCCTTTCCCTCGGGGGTGTCCTGCCACGTGGCGGGGTCGAACCTCACGCCGCCGTGCAGGAAGAGGTCGAGGCCGAGTAGCGCGAGGTCCCAGCCACAGCCGATTCCGATCGTGCCACCGGGACCGTAGCTGCGCACGAGTTCGTCGACGATCTGGGCGGGTGAGGCGTGCTCCAGCTCGAAGACGGTGCGGCCGTCGTCGCCGGTCGCCAGGCGCACCTCGACCTCGGTCGGCATGCCTTCGCCGAGGACCCAGGTCACCTTGATCAGACGGGGTTCCTCGCAGCGCAGGATGCCGCCGCCGGCGTTGTCCTTGAGCTGGAACGTGCCGCCGACCCGCAGGTCGCCCTCGATCACGTTTCCTCCTCGCTAACGGACTCGGCTTCCTGACGACGATCCGATGTCCCGGCAGCGAACCCACGGTTGTCGCGCTGGTGGCGTCTGCCGCGGGCGAGTTCGGTGGTCAACGCGTCCAGGCGCTGACTCCAGAACTGCCGGAAGCGCTCCAGCCAGATGTCGACCTCCTGCAGAGGCGCTGCCTCCACCGCATAGAGGCGCCGCGTGCCGTCCGGACGGACGGTGACGAAACCCCACTCCCTCAGCACTCGCAGGTGCTGCGACACCGCAGGTGGCGAGATGCCGAACTCTGCCCGGATGACCTCGCTGACGGCCCCGGCGGCCTGCTCTCCGTCGGCGAGTAGCTCCAGTATTCGGCGTCGCACCGGGTCGCCGAGGACATCGAACGCGTGCACCCACGAACTATGTCAGCATCAGCTTAATTAAGTAAAGTCTGAACTATGCTGTGATCCTGCGCTGGTTCGCCGGTGGGCCGGGCACCGAGCAGTTGCTTCAGCGCGTGTCGATGCTCGCGACGCGTTTGGAGGTCATGGGAGGTCGGCGACCGGTTTCCTCGGCGTTCACCGGAGGGCTTCCGCGTGGTGGTGCACGATCCGCCAGCCTCGCTCGTCGCGGCGCAGCACGTCCGTCACCCGGAAACAGTCGTCCGGCCGCCCGGTCGCGTACCGGGCCCGCAGGACGTAGCGGACCAGGCCCGTGTCCTCCCACGCCTCGGCCCGGAACTGCTCGGGGGCGACCGAGGTCGGGGGCGCGGCCGGTCCCCGGGTCGCCGCCCGGCGATCCCGCAGGTCGTCCAGGGCGGCCAGACCGTCCAGCAGGTCGGGCGCGTCGGACTCCCAGATCGTCAGTTCGGGGTGCAGCCGGGCGTCGAACGCCGCCCGGTCCCCCAACGACCGGTACATGTCGGTGATGGCGGCGGTGAGATCGTCAACGGTCATCGGGGCTCGCTTCCGGTCGGGGCGGACGGGGGTGTCGGGGATCAGGAGAGCTCGGCGAGGCGGGCGCGCAGCGGGTCGAGCCCCATCGGCCCGAGCCGCAGTGCCCGGTGGTGGAACCGCTTGCGGTCGAACGCGGCGCCCTCGCGCCGTTCGACCTCCCGGCGGGCCTGCTGCCAGAGCCGCGCCCCGGCCTTGAAGGCCAGCGCCTGCGCCGGCCAGCCGAGGTACCGGTCGACCTCGAACCGCGCGGTCGCCGCGTCCAGCCCGGCGACGCGGACGAGGAAGTCCACGGCCAGCTCGGGGGTCCACCGGCGCGCGTCGGTGAAGCCGGTCCCGGCCGGGATCGGCACGTCCAGGTGCAGGCCGAGGTCGATGACCACCCGGGCGGCGCGCCACATCTGCCCGTCGAGCATCCCGAGCCGCTCGGCGGGACCGGCGTAGAGGCCGAGCTCGTCGGCGAGGCGTTCGGCGTAGTGCGCCCAGCCCTCGGCGTACCCGTGGACCTGGCACAGCGACCGCTGCCACGGGTGCAGGTCGGCGGCGGTGAGGGTGATTGCGTGCTGGAGGTGGTGCCCGGGCAGCCCCTCGTGGCAGAGCGTCCCGACGTGCCGCCACACCGGCACCGTCGACTCGCCGGGGGGCGTCGACCACCAGATTCCGCCCGGGCGGGTCAACCCGGCGTCGGGCGGGGTGTAGTACATGACCCCGGAGGCGGCGGGGCTGATTCGGCACACCACCCGGCGGGTGGCGGCCGGGATGTCGAAGTGCGGGCCGTCCAGGGCGTCGGTGAGCCGCTCGGTGCGTTCCCGCAGCCACTCCTCCAGGTCGGGCCCGACCGGCACCCGGCCGGCGGGGTCGGCGTCCAGCCCGGCCCGTGCGCCCGCCACGTCCGGGTACCCGAGCTCGGCGGCGACCGCCCGCTGCTCGGCGGCGGTCCGGGCCAGCTCCTCCCAGCCGTACGCGTACAGCTCGTCCAGGTCGACGGTCGCGCCGAGGAAGCTGCGCGCGGTGACGGCGTACAGGTCGCGACCGACGCCGTCGACGTCGGTGGCCCGTGGCGCCAGCTCGGTGCGCAGGAACGCGGCGAAGTCCGCCGTCGCGGCGGTGGCCGAGCGGGCCCCGGCGGCCAGTTCCCCGGCCAGCGGCCCTTCCGGACCCCCGGCCACCAGCCGGCCGTAGAAGTCGTCGGAGGTGACCCAGGCGGTGCACTGGTCGGCGACGGCCAGCACCTGCCGGCGCGCCACCAGGCGTCCCCGCTGGGCCGACCAGCGCAGCGTCTCGGCGTACTGGCCGAGGGCCGTGGGCACCCGGCGCAGGTGCGCGGCGACGACCGCCCAGTCCTGCGCGGTGTTGCGGGGCAGGTTGTCGAAGACCTGCCGGACCAGGTGCACCGGCGTCGCCAGCGGGGCGAGCAGCCGGGTGGTGAAGCCCGCGTCGTAGAGGTCGACCTCGCTGGCCAGCCGGTCGAGCAGGGCGCCGGCGAGGGCCCGCTGCGACGTGCCGTCGACACCGGCGCCGGCCGCCGCCGTGGCGGTGCCGCGGGCCAGCTCCGCGCGGGCGGCGAAGCCGTCGGGGGAGAGGTCCGCGAAGTGCGAGTCGGGCGTACGACCCGCCGCCTCGGCGGCCTCCGGATCCAGCCCGGCGAGCGCGTCGAGGTACCGGTCGGCGACCTCGGTGATCGTCGTCATCGGGCGACGCCGAGGCGGCCGTGGTCGTCGCGGTACCCGACGCCACCCTTGAGCACCGTGTGCAGGGTGCGCAGCGCGGACACCGAGCGGGTGGGATCGTCGCGCAGGACCAGCAGGTCGGCGTGCTTGCCCACCTCGACGCTGCCGAGCGTGTCGGCCTGGCCCAGCCACTGCGCGGGGCGGATGGTGGCGGACTTCAGGGCGTCGGCGACGGGCATCCCGGCGTCCACCATGAACTCCAGCTCGCGCACGGTCGCGGTCGTCTCGTCGTAGCCGGCGTGTGGCGGCATGTCGCTGCCCAGCGCGATCGGCACCCCGTTGCGGATGGCGTGCTGGAGGCTCTCCCAGTGTCGGGGCCCGGCGGCCAGGGCGCGGTCCATCAGCCAGCCCGGCACGCCGGAGTCGCGGAAGAACTGCTCGCAGCGGCTGACCACGATGGTCGGGACGTACCAGACGTTCCGCTCGGCCATCAGCCGGGTCACCTCGTCGGTCAGCTCGTAGCCGTGCTCGACGCAGTCCAGCCCGAGTTCCACGGCCCGGCGCACCGACTCGGCCGGGCCGGCGTGCGCGGTGACCTTGCGTCCCCAGTCGTGCGCCACCCGGATCACCGCCGCCAGCTCGTCGTCGAGCAGTTGCGGGGTGTCGATCGACTCGAACTGGCCGGCGATCCCGCCGGAGATGCACACCTTGATCAGGTCGGCGCCGGCCCGGATCTGCTGCCGGGTGAGCCGGCGGAAGCCGTCCGCCCCGTCGGCCTCCAGCGCGTCGGCCTCCCAGCCGTGTCCCCCGGTGCAGCACAGGGCGTGCCCGGCGGTGAAGATCCGCGGGCCGTCCACCGCGCCGCGTTCGATCCCCTTGCGCAGGGCGAAGTCGGCGTACCGGCTCTCGCCGACGAGCCGGGCGGTGGTGACGCCGGAGTGCAGGGTCCGGCGCGCCGAGTCGGCCATCAGCAGCACCAACTCGGCGAGGTTCGACCGGTGCACCTCGTCGCCGAGGTGGCCGGGCAGGCCGAGCGACAGGTGGACGTGCATGTTGGTCAGGCCGGGCATGACGTGGTCGCCGTGCAGGTCGACCACCCGGGCGCCGCCCGCCTCGGCGAGGACGTCGTCGACCGGCCCGACCGCGCGGATCGTGCCGTCGGCACCGACCCAGATGCCGCTGTCGCGCTGGACGTCGTCCCGTACGCCGTCGTAGAGCGCGAGGTTGACCAGGACCTGTTCGGTGGGGATGTGCATGCGGTGTCCTCTACGCGGCGGGCACGGTGGTCGGCGCCACCGTGGGGTCGTTGAGCCAGCAGGCGGCGTTGCGGTCGCCGAGATCGAGCGTGGGCGGCTGCTCGCCGCACGGCCCGAAGGCGTGCGGGCAACGCGGCCGGAACCGGCACCCGACCGGCGCCTGCGCCGGGTCGGGCACCTCCCCGGCGAGCGTCCTGGGCAGTTGCGGGTGCGGGCCGATCTGCGGCACCGCGTCGATCAACGCCCGGCTGTACGGGTGCCGGGGCGAGCGCCACAGCTGGCGGGTGGGTGCGGTCTCGACGATCCGGCCCAGGTACATCACGGCCGTGACGTCGGCGATCTCGTGCACCAGGGACAGGTCGTGGGAGATGAACAGCATGCCCATGTCCAGGTCCCGGACCAGCCCGACGAGCAGGTTGACCACCTGCGCCTGCGACGACGCGTCCAGTGCGGTGACCGGCTCGTCCGCGATGATCATCCGGGGTTCCGGCGCCAGCGCCCGGGCGATCGCGAGCCGCTGCCGCTGGCCGCCGGAGAACTGGTGCGGGTACCGCTCCGCGGCCCCGGCCGGCATGCCGACCCGGTCCAGCAGGTCGGCGACCCTCGCCCGGCGGGCGGCGCCGGTCACCGTGTCCGGCACCCCGTCGAGGAGTTGGGTGCCGATGGTGCGCCGGGGGTTCAGCGACGCGTACGGATTCTGGAAGACCATCTGGAGCCCGATCTCCGGCACCGGCCGGCGCCGCCAGCCGAGCGGGGTGACCGGGCGGCCGGCGAACCGGATCGTCCCGGCGCTCGGCGCGGCCAGCCCGACCGCCACCCGGGCCAGCGACGACTTGCCGCAGCCGGACTCGCCGACCAGGCCGACGATCTGGCCGGGCGCCACCTCCAGGCTCACCCCGGCCACGGCCCGGACCGGCCCCCGGCCGCGCGGCCTGTACTCCACCTCGACGTCGCTGATCTCGAGCAGGTTGCCTGACCCGACCGGCTCGTTCATGCCGCCACCTCCAGGTGCGGACGGACCACGCAGGCCACCGACCGGTCGGTGCCGGCCGGGGACAGCGGGGGAGGCGCGGTGCCGCAGGACGGCTCGGCGTACCCGCACCGGGGTTGGAACGGACATCCGGGCGGCGCCTGCCCCGGTGCCGGCGGCCCACCCGGGATGGGACGCAGCGTGCCGACGGCCTGGGTGCCGTGCGGGCGGGCGCCGAGCAGCGCGGCCGTGTACGGGTGGCGCGGCGCGGTGAGCAGCGCTCCGGTGGGGCCGGTCTCCACCACCCGCCCGGCGTAGAAGACGTACCCGCGGGTGGTGAGCGCGCTGAGCACCCCGAGGTCGTGGGTGATGAAGGCGACGGCCAACCCGGTCTCGGCGCGCAACTGGTCCAGCAGCGCGAGGATGCCGGCCTGCACCGTCACGTCGAGCGCGGTGGTCGGCTCGTCGGCGATCAGCAGCCGGGGGCGGGCGGCGAGGGCGATCGCGATGGCCGCCCGCTGCCGCATGCCGCCGGAGAACTGGTGTGGGTATGCCCGCACCGCCCGCTGCGGGTCGGGGATGCGGACCTGGTCGAGCAGTTCCACCGCCCGCCGGTCCGCCGCCCGCCGGTCCAGGCCCAGGTGGACCCGCATGTGTTCGGTCAGTTGCCGGCCCACCGTGAGCATCGGGTGCAGCGCCGCGGTGGGGTCCTGGAAGACCATCGCGATTCCGGCGCCGCGCACCTTCTGCCAGCGCCTGGTGTCCAGGCTGAGCAGTTCGGTCCCGGCGAACCGGGCCGACCCGGTGACCTTGGCGCCGGCGGGCAGCAGCCCGAGCAGGGTCTGCGCGGTGAGGCTCTTGCCGCACCCGCTCTCTCCCGCGATGCCGACCATCTCGCCCTCACCGACGGTGAACGACACGTCGTGCAGGATCGGCAGCGGCCCCGTGGGGCCGGGCAGGGTGACGGCCAGGGAGTCGACCTCGAGCAGGGGTGGCATTGTCAACGTCCCTTCGCGTAGCGGGGGTCGATCCGGTCGCGCAGCGCGTCGCCGAGCACGTTGAAGGCCATCACCACGGTGAGGATGGCCAGGCCGGGGAACACGCTGACCCACCACATGGAGAGGTCCTGCGAGCCGAGCGCCACCATCGAGCCCCACTCGGCGGCCGGCGGGCGGGGGCCGAGGCCGAGGAAGGACAGCGCGGACAGCAGCAGCACGGCGTTGCCGAGCTCCAGGGTGGCCAGCACGATCGCCGGCCCCACGCTGTTGGGCAGGACGTCGCGGCGCAGCGCGCGGACCGGCCCGATGCCGAGCAGCCGGGCGGCGCTGAGGTAGTCCTCGCCGCGCATGGTCAGCACGGCGCTGCGGATGACCCGGGCGTAGACCGGCCAGGAGACGATGACCAGCGCGAGGACGGCGTTGCGGGTGCTGGGCCCGAACGCGGCGGTCACCGCCATCGCCAGGATGATCTGCGGGAACGCGAAGACCAGGTCCGTCAGGCGCATCAGCGCCTCGTCGACGAACCGTCCCACGTAGCCGGCGACCAGGCCGAGCAGGCCGCCGATCAGCAGGGCGAGGGAGACGATGGCGAGCGCGAGCGGGATCGACAGGCGGGAGCCGTGGATCACCCGGCTGAACACGTCCCGGCCGAGGGAGTCGGTGCCGAACCAGTGCGTGCCCGACGGCGGGGCGTACGCGTCCGGGCTCTGCGCCAACGGGTCGTACGGCGCGACGACCGGGGCGAACAGTGCCATCAGCAGCCACCCGCCGAGGATGACCAGGGCCGCCACGGCGATCGGCTGCCGCCAGATGGGCCGCCCGGTCGAGCGACCGCGCAGCCGGCCCAGCAACCGGCGCCGGGCCAGCGCGTCGGTCGCCTTCGGGTCGGGCGCCACGGGGTCGGGTGCGAGTGTGGTCATGACAGCCGGATCCTCGGGTCGATGAGCCCGTACAGCAGGTCGACCGTGAGGTTGACCAGCGTGTAGACCAGCGCCACGAACAGGCTGACGCCGAGGATCGCGGGCAGGTCCAGCGCCGTCGCGCTGCGGTACGCGTACTGGCCGAGGCCCGGCCAGCCGAAGATGTTCTCCACCAGCACCGTGCCGGAGAGCAGCGAGGCGAAGGCCAGACCGGAGACGGTGATCACCGGGACCAGCCCGGCCCGCAGCAGGTGCCGGCGGAACACCACCCGGGTGGGCAGGCCCTTGGCGTACGCGGCCCGGATGTAGTCCTGCTGGAGCACCTCCAGCATGGACGAGCGGACGAACCGGACCAGCATCGCCACGGTCAGGCTGGTCAGCACGAGCACCGGCAGGACCAGGTGCTGGGCGGCGTCCCAGGCCACGTCCCACTGGCCGGCGAGGGCGGCGTCGACCGTGTACATGCCGGTCACCGTCGGCGGCGGGCTGAAGTCGGTGGAGAGCCGGCCCCCGCTGGGTGCCAGGCCGAGCTGGTAGAAGAAGACGTAGAGCACGACGAGCGACAGCCAGAACGGCGGGGTGGACAGGCCGAGCAGCGCGCCGACCCGGATCAGCTGGTCGGTGATCCGGCCGTTGCGCACGGCGGCGAGCATGCCGATCCCGGTGCCGATCAGCAGCGCCAGCACCATGGTGGGGATGGCCAGTTCCATGGTCGCCGGCACGTACTGGAACAGGTCCTCCGTCACGGTCCGGCCGGTCTGCTGGGAGATGCCGAGGTCGCCCCGGAACAGGTTGCCGAGGTACTGCAGGTACTGCACGTACAGCGGCTGGTCCAGGCCCCACTTCTCACGGAACGCGGCCACCGTGGCGGGGTCGTTGAGTGCCTGGTCGGAGAGGTTGGCGGTGACCGGGTCACCGGGCACCACGGTCACCAGGCCGAACGTCACGATCGTGACGCCCAGCAGCAGCCCGGCCGTGATCGCCACCCGCTTGGCCAGGAACACCAGCAGCGCCCGGCGCGGCCGGGGCCGGGACGCGGTCGTGGTGACCGCGCCCGGCTCGGCGTCGTCGACTGTCGTCGTCATGAGGTGCTCTACTCCCGGCCGACGGCGGCCAGGTCGACCTGCCAGCCCGCAGCGGTGTAGTCGGTGCCGGTCAGGTCGCCGCTGGCTACGACGGTGGAGGAGTTGTTGGCCAGGACGATGTAGGGCGAGGCGGCGTTCATCGCCCGCTGCCACTCCTGCATGGCGGTGGCCCGGGCAGCCAGGTCGAGGGTCTCGGTGACCTTCTTGCCGGCGGCCACGACGGCCGGGTCGGCCCGCTCCACCGTCCAGCCCGAGCGCAGCGCGGTGGCCTGGCCGGGGGACATGTTGTTGATCAGCGAGTCGGCGACCGGGTAGTTCAGGCTCTGCGGGGTGAACCCGAGGGCCATCTTGCCCGTACGCATCTCGTCGAGGAACGTGGTCAGCGGCTGCGGGGTCAGCTCCAGCTTGATGCCGGCCTCGGCGGCGTCGCCCTGCACCTTGGTGGCCACCGTGCCCAGGTCGACCCCCTTGTAGGTGATGGCCGGGTAGTTGAACTTGACCTTGGGGTTGGTCAGCCCCGCCTCGGCGAGCAACGCCTTGGCCTTCGCCACGTCACGCTTCGACTCCTCGCCGGCGGGCAGTGTGCCCGGGTAGGCCGGGGCCACCAGCCCTGCGCCGGGGGCGGCGCCCTTGCCGTACAGCCCGGCGATGCCCTGGTAGTCGATGGAGGCGCGCAGTGCCTGGTTGAACTTCTGGTTCGAGGTCACCGGCGAGACGGCCGGGTCGGCGTTGAGGAAGAGGAAGTAGACGGTGTCCTGCATGGCGGAGGTCTTCAGCGTGTCCGGCAGCCCCTCCAGGAGCTTGCCGGAGATGTCCAGCGCGATCTCCGAGCCGCCGGCCCGCTGCATGGTCAGCTTCTGGGTCTGCACGTCCATGTTGCGCAGCACGACGCGGCCGAACTCGGGCTTGGTGCCCCAGTAGTTGGGGTTGGCCTCCAGCACCACCTGCGCCGACGGGTCGTACGACTTCAGCACGTACGGGCCGCTGCCGATGGAGTTCTTGTCGAGGTACTGCTGCGCGGTGTCGCTCTTCGCGGCGTCGGGGCCGTCCGTCGCGCCGTGCTCCTTGGCAACCTTGGAGTTGACCACCCCGGTCGAGGGCATGGCCAACACCACCGGGATGTTCGGGTCGGCGGTCGCCGAGGTGACCACCACGGTCCGGTCGTCGGTCTTGGCGACCGTGAGGCCGCTGACCATGACCGCCGGGCTGGCCTTGACGTTCTTCAGCCGGTTGAGGGAGAAGACCACGTCGTCGGCGGTCAGCGGGCTGCCGTCGGAGAACTTCACCCCCTCGCGGAGCTTGAAGGTAAAGGTCTTCGCGTCGGCGGAGGCCTCGTACGACTCGGCCAGCGCCGGGACCGGCTTGCCGACGTCCGAGCCCTTGAAGGTCAGCAGGGTGTCGTAGAGGGAGTGCACGGCCGTGAGCCCGGTGGCCTCGTAGATCCGGCCGGGGTCGAGGGTCTTGAGGACGAACGAGGTGTTGACGGTGAGGGTCTTGGCCGAACCGCCGTTACCGTTTCCTCCGCTGCCGCCCGCGCTGCACGCGGTGCTGGAGGCTATGGCCAGCGCAGCCAGAGCGATCGCTCCGACGCGGAGCCGGCGAGGGGACACCGACATGCTGTTCCTACCTTCGAATGGGCCGGCCCGCGCGGGACGGGCTCTTGGGTTGTCGCGCCCGGCGTCACCGGTGACGCTGCGGCCGGGGCCGCCGGTGCCAACCAATGGGCGGCTTGCGGGCCTTCGCCCGTACACCGTCATGAGGTTGGATGTATCCGGACGGGACTCCTGTCCGGTTCGTTCCTCAGCGCGGCTTGTCTAGTTACGCCAAACACGTTCGCATTGTGTTTGACCATGCTAGACAACCGCGTATAGTTACGTCAAACATTTCTAGTCACACTGTTGGAACGAGGAAGACGCATGCTCGGTGACCAGCTCCGCGACCTGCGCCAGCAGCACTCCCTCACGCTGCGCCAGCTCGCGGCTGCGGCCGACGTCTCACCCGCCCTGCTCAGCCAGATCGAGAACGGCGCCACGGACCCCAGCCTGGCCACCCTCCGTAAGCTCGCCAAGGTCTTCGACACCTCCATCGCGGCGCTGTTCTCCGAGCCGGACGCGCCGCTGGTGCACATCAGCCGTCCCGGTTCGCGGACCCGGCTCGCCGCCCCTCCGGGGCAGATCGCCTACGACCGGCTCACCCCGGGGCGGGGCGACCTGGAGGTGCTCGAAGCCGAGCTGGCACCCGGCGACGCCAGCTCCGGCGAGCCGTGGGCCCACCCCTCGACCGAGTGCGCGATCGCCGTCACCGGCGAGATCGTCGCCGAGATCGGTGGCGAGAAGTACGTCCTGAAGACCGGCGAGGCGATCACCTTCGACTCCCGGCTGCCCCACCTCTACCGCAACGCCAGCGACCAGCGCGCCCGGCTCGTCATCGCGGTCACCCCGCCGACCCCCTGACCCACCCCGGCACGTCACCCGGCCCGCGTCGCGCACGTGGGCGGTACGACGCCGCCCGTCGAAAGGACCCGAAATGGACCGTGACAGCGTCGACTGGTTCGGCTACCTCCCGGCCGTCACCACCCCGTTCACCGCCACCGGCGAACTGGACCTCGCCGCCTGGCGCGTCCAACTGGACTGGCTCGCCGCCGAGCGGCTGCACGGGGTGATCGTCGGCGGTACCACGGGCGAGTGGTTCAGCCTCACCGAACAGGAACGCGCCGCGCTGTTCCGGACGGCCGCCGAACGGGTCGGCGACCGCCTCACGGTGCTCGGCGGCTGCAACGCGTACACGCCCGCGGAGGCGATCCGGCACGCCGAGGCCGCCCGGGACGCAGGCCTGCACGGCATCCTGCTCACCCCGCCGCCGTACGTGGTGCCCACCCGGTCGGAGATCGTGGCCTTCTACCGGGCCGTCTCGGAGGCGGTGGACATGCCGCTCTGCGTCTACAACTGGCCCCGCGGCACCGGCGTCGACCTGGACGCCGACCTGCTGTCGGAGCTGAGCGGGCTGGACACCGTGGTGGCGGTCAAGAACTCCACCCCGGACTTCGGCGGATTCGTCCGTAGCCTCGTCGCCCTGCGCCACCGCGTGCGCTACTTCGGCATCCCCACCAACGAGGTCGGCATCGAGTTGATGACCACGATCGGTGGCGACGGGCTGATGGGAGCCGGCGCCGTGCTTGGCGCCGACCACCCCGACTTCTTCCGCGCCCTGCGCGCCGGGGACCTCGACCGGGCCCGGGTCCTCGGCGCCCGCGACCGGGTGATCATGGAGGACTGGTTCGGGCCGGACTACGGCGCCCGGTTCGGCAACGCGCAGGCGATCATGAAGTACGCGCTCACCCTGCGCGGCGTACCGGCCGGGCACGTCCGCGCGCCGCTGCTCCCGCTGACCCCCGCCGAACAGGACCGCGTCCGGGCCACCATGACCCAGCTCGACCTGCTCCCATGACTTCGTACGACACGGCGGTCATCGGCGGCGGTCTGCTCGGCTGCGCGACCGCCTGGCACCTGGCCCGCGCCGGCAACCGGGTCCTGCTCGTCGAGAAGGACCAGGTCAACCGGCACGCCTCCGGGCAGAACGCGGGCAGCCTGCACTTTCAGCTGGAGTTCCGGATGGTCGAGCACGGCGACGACGCGGCCCGCGCGGCGGCCCGTGCGCTCCCGCTGCACCTGGATGCCATGCGGGCCTGGGCCACCGTCGAGGACGAGCTCGGTGAGCGGTGCGGGGTGTCCCGTACCGGCGGGCTGATGCTCGCCGAGACCCCGGCGGAGATCGCCGTGCTGGACCGGAAGGCGGCCCTGGAACGCGAGTACGGTCTCGACGTCGCCGTGCTCTCCGGCCCGGAGCTGCGCCGGTTCGCGCCGTACCTGGCGGACACCGTGCTCGCCGCCGGTCACGTGCCCGGCGAGGGCAAGGCCAACCCCCGACTGGTCACCCCGGCGCTGGCCCGGGCCGCCGGCCGGTACGGCGCCGTGCTGCGCACCGGCTGCCGGGTCACCGGGCTGCACCGGCGCGGCCGGCACTGGGAACTGCGCACCGGGACCGGGCCCGGGGACACCGCCGGGGAGACCCGCCTGGCCGACACGGTGGTGCTCGCCGGCGGGGTCTGGACCGCCGAGCTGGCCGCGATGGCCGACGTCCGGCTGCCGGTCTTCCCGGTCGGGCTGACGATGAGCGCCACCGCCCGCAGCCGGCCGTTCCTGCCGCACCTGATCCAGCACGTCGGCCGGCGGCTGTCGATGAAGCAGACCGAGGACGGCAACGTGCTGATCGGTGGCGGGTGGCCGGCCAAGCTGGTCAGCCGGGCCGGACAGGTCGACCTGGAGACCAACCCGGAGTTGCGGTACGAGTCGCTGGTCGGCAACGCCGACGCCGCCCGGGTGGTCCCGGCGGTGTTCGACCTGCCGGTGATCCGGACGTGGACGGGCATGACCACGCTCACCCCGGACCACCTGCCGCTGCTCGGCGCGGTCCCGCGCCGGCCCGGACTGTTCGTCGCCACCGGCGGCTCGGCCTTCACCCTCGGCCTCACCTACGCCCGGCTCCTCGCCCGCATGGTCGTGACCGGCGAGACCGACCGGTCGATCGAGGACTACTCACCCTCCCGTTTCGGAGCGCTGAACTTTGTCTGAACACCGCCCGTCGAATCCTCCGGACGCGCCGAGGCGCACCCCGATGGACCGACCCGAGCCGGTCACCATCGAGGTGGACGGGCGGACCGTTCCCGCCCACCCGGGCGAGTCGCTGGCCACCGCGCTGCTCGCCGCTGGTGAACGGGCCGTCGGCACCACCCGCGGCGGCGCCCGCCGGGCGCCCTACTGCAACATGGGGATCTGCTTCGAGTGCGTCGTCACGGTGGACGACGTGCCCTGCCAGCGCTCCTGCCTGATCCGGGTACGGGCCGACCTGCGGGTCCGCACGGCGGTGCCCCGGTGAGCGCGCCCGACGTGGTGGTGGTCGGCGCTGGCCCGGCCGGGCTGGCCGCCGCCGCCACCCTCGGCCGGCATGGCGCCGCCGTCACCGTCGTCGACGAGCAGGAGCAGCCGGGCGGGCAGATCTACCGCCAGCCGCCGGCCGGGTTCACCCCGCCGGCCGGATCGTCCCCCGCCGGTCGGGCGCTGCTGGCCGAGGCCACCGCCGCTCCCGGCGTCCGCTGGCTCGCCGACACCACGGTGTGGGGCGTCCTCGGCACCCGGGCCGGCCTCGACGGGTACGCGGGCGACCAGCCCCCGCCGGGCCGCTACCGGGTCGCCACGCACGGTCCGGTCGGTGTTCGCCTGCTCGAACCCCGGGCGGTGCTGCTCACCGCCGGCGCGTACGACCTGCCGGTGCCGTTTCCGGGCTGGACCCTGCCGGGAGTGCTCACCGCGGGCGGGGTGCAGACGTTCGTCAAGGCGCAGGGCCTGCTGCCGGGCGGCCGGTTCGTGCTGGCCGGGGGGCACCCGCTGCTGCTGGTGGTGGCCGCCCAACTGGTCCGGGCCGGCGCCCGGGTGGTCGAGGTCGCGCTGATCCAACGCCGCCGCGACCTGCTGCCCGGACCGGCCGGGCTGGCCGCCGCGGCGGGCGCGGGAGGCAAGATCGCCGAGGGCGTCGGCGCGCTGCGCGTCCTGCGACGGGCGGGCGTGCCGGTCCGGTTCGGCACGGTGGTCCGCCGCGCCGCCGGCGACCCTGACCTGACCACGGTGACCCTCGCCGAGGTCGGCCCCACCGGGCTGCCGGCGCCCGGGACCGACCGGGACGTGCCCTGCGACGTGCTGGCGCTGGGGTACGGCTTCGTCCCCTCCGTCGAGCTGGCCCGGCAGGCCGGTTGCGCGGTGACCTGGGATTCCCCCGCGGGCGGCTGGGTGGTCCGGCACGACGAGTGGCTGCGGACCTCGGTGCCTCAGATCGCGGTGGCCGGCGAGCTGACCGGCGTCGCGGGTGCCGAGCAGGCGGAGGTCGAGGGCCGGCTCGCCGCCCTCGGCGTGCTGCGCGACCTGGGGCTGCTCGACGAGCACCGGGCCGTCACGCTGGCCCGCCCGGTCCGCCGGGAGCTGCGCCGCCGACGACGTTTCATCACGCAGGTGCTCGACCGGTTCGCGCCGGACCGGGCGGCCCTGGGCAGCCTGGTCACCGACGACACCGTGCTCTGCCGGTGCGAGGAGGTGCGGGCCGGCGACGTGCGCCGCGCGCTGCGCGCCAATCCGCACCTCGGCACCGCGAACGCGGTGAAGCTGGTGACCCGCGCCGGGATGGGCCTGTGCCAGGGGCGGTCCTGCCAGCCGGGCCTCTGCCAGCTCATCTCCACGCTGACCGGCCGGGGGCCGGAGCAGGTCGGGGCGTTCACCGCGCAGGCGCCGGTCAAGCCCGTTCCGCTGCGCGCCCTCGCGGTCGGCGACGAACCGCCCGCTGCGGACTGACCGGGGGCGCCGCGCGCCAGCCGTTGACTCCAGGCAAGCTGGGTGAGCTTCGCGAGGGCGCGGGCCAGGCCCGAGTTCCACTGCCACTGCCATCCTCGGCCTGGGATCCGCAACTGGCGTGCCGGCGCGCCCGTGGGATACCTGGTGGACGACGACACGGTGCCGTGGACGGCATTCTCTGCGGGAGCCGCCTGTCGGTGTCGACCTGCCGGGGATCCGCGGAAGTGGCGCTTCGGCCACCACCAGTGCGCTGGCGAGGGCTCGCGGTTCCCCGGTCGGCCCGTGAGATGATGGCGCCCATGGGGAACCAGCAGGACGTCGGCGGGCCCAACCGTCGCAGTGGGTCAGGTGCCGCCGCGGACGGTGCGACGGGTGGCAGTGTCGACGTGCGGCTCGCCCTCGCGCAGGACCCCACAACGCCACAGTTGACCCTCATCGACCTGGCGTCCGACCCGTCGCCCTTGGTCCGTAAGGCGGTCGCGAGCCGCATCGACGCGCCCGCGCAGGCACTGCGGCCGCTGACCCGGGACCATGATCGTCTTGTCCGGGAGGCCGTGGCGAGAAACCCCTCGACCTCGATCGCCAATCTCCTGCGACTCGTCAAGGACGCCGACCGGTGGGTCCGCTGGGCGGTCGCCGGCAACCCGGCCTGCGACGAGTCGGTTCGCCGGGTGATGGCGGAGGCTCCCGACAAGGAGCTTCGCGGTCTCCTCGCGGAGTCGCGCGAACTGGCGCCCGAACTGGCCGCGCGGCTGGTCGACGACGTCTCACCCGAGGTGCGGGAACGACTCGCCACCCACACCCACGACCCCGATGTGATCGCCGCTCTGATGGCCGATCGCACCGTGCGCGTGCGCAAGGGGCTCGCCCGCAACCCGCGGACCACCACCGCCCAGCGCAGCGCACTTGCCCAGGATCCAGTGGTGGACGTCCGCGTCGCGCTGGTGCTCGCGGTCGAGTTGACCGAGGCGGATCTGCGACGCCTGGTTGACGACCGCTCGGTGCAGGTGCGGATGGCGATGGCGACGTCGGACGTGGTCCCGCCGCACATCCGGCAGGCGCTCGGTCGCGATCCCGACGAGATGGTTGCTGGCGCGGCGCGGGACTTCCGGCCCGGGGCGGGCAACTCCTCGGTGGTACAGGCTCCGCGCGTCGGTCACCGGGCCTCCGGGACCGGCCGAGGCCGACCGGGCGGCGCCCGGCGCTGAGGGCAGCGGAGCCGCCGTCATCCGCCCGCGCCAGCAGCGGATGCTGCACGCCGCACCGATCGGGCAGCAGTTGGCTGCCTCCACCCAGGTGAAATCAGATGACGTCGACTGACTCCTCGGTTACGACGCCGTCCCTGATCCGGAATGAGCGGAACTCGACGGCGTCAGGATCGCGGGTCGACACGATGATGTAGTGGGCGTCGGCCAAGGCGAACGCGGTGGTCGTCCGGGCCGGATACGCCTTGGTGGCGGTATGCGAGTAGTAAATCGCCACCGCGTCCTCGTTGTTGTTTTCCATCTCCCGCCAGACGGCCAGCTGCTGTGCCCCATCAAACTCATAGAAGGTTTCGGACGCCGAGGCGTTCCACATGGGGATGAACCGCTCCGCTCTGTCCGACCCCATCGGGCCGGCGACCAGCCCGCATGCAGTCATCGGATGGACCGCGAGACAGTGCGCCACAATGCCGTCGAAGACCACCCGGCGAATCTGCAGTCCGCCCGCGCCTGCCCGGTGCGGTTCGGTCCGCCTCTGCTGGGCTTGCCTCGTTTCGGCCCGGTGCTGCCATCCGTTGCGGGTGAGAGCCAGCTGGTCGATCGTGCCGGTTCCCCGCTGGCCTGGGACCGGCAGACCCCTGGCGACCATGCTGGCATACAGGTGCCGATAGATCTCGCTAAACGTGAGCAGGTTCGGGCCGTCGGGCACACCGCCGACGAGCAGACGGAGCAGCTCACCGGTGAACGCCGTATATCTGGCACCAGCAGGGGCGAGAGCCGGGGCATTGCGCTCGGTGGCGGTGAGGATGTAGGTGCCTTCGATGCCGACCTGGCCGAGCACCGCAGCTGTCGTGCCGCCCGCCATGTCCTGCACGGCCAGCCCAGAGAAACAGGTGTCCAGCACGACGATCCGGTTCCGAGCCGGGCTCTCCTTGACCAGTTGGCGGACCACGTCATATGCGATGGCGCTGACCGGCAACTCGTCCGGATGCGTCTCGGCCAAGCTCAGGTACAGCTCGTTGCGGTCGCCGGTGAAGCCGTGGCCGGCGAAGTAGAACAGCAGAGTGTCCTCGGCGGAAGTAGCGTACTTCTTCAGCTGCCGGAACACCGTTCGCGCGTCGCGCGGGTTGCGAATGACGATGCAGCGTTCTGGGGGCAGTGCAGTCCCGTCGGAGTCGGTGAGGACCGCCCGTAACGTGGCGAGATTGTTCTCGACGGCGGGCAGGTCCAAGACGGCGTCCGCATCGTAGGACCAGACACCGACCAGGATGGCATAGGAGCGAGCCGGATCCGGGAGGCGGATCACTGTTGCTCGGTGGTCGCGTCGAGCACCTCTCGGATGACCGCCTCGGGATCCTTGGTGCGCTTCGTGGAGACATGTGTCTTGCGGCCGCCCGGGCCGGTAATCGTGATGGTCACATCGGAGCGCCGCTGCATGAGCCAGATGGACAGCGTCTTAGCCAGGGCGGCCCACACCGCACCGGCGCCGATGACGGCGCTGACCACGTATTCGATCTCACCGCCCATCTCGCCGGCTCTCGGGACGGTGTCCCGCCGGACCAGCCCCCGCAGGTCGCGGTCGCCACTGAGCCAGTCCCACAGCGCGACTCGGTCGGTATCCGAGCCGACGATCACGATGCGTGCCTCCACAGTCTCCCCTTCGTGACGCAGATTCCAGTCAGCCACTGTAGCCAGCGGGCGGCACATCCCAGCGCCATCCATTCAGGTGGCAAGTGTGCATCATGGTGACTGTGCCTGGCGTCACTCGCTCGAACGTCCTCATCTGCGGCGGCAAGTGCGCCCTGGGCTGTCCGACCGGACGGATCTGATGCTGGGTCCCGCGTCCGAGTGCTGCAAACGATCGGAGGCGTGAGCACTTTCCGCCTCTGGCGGCAGACCAACCGGTCCGCCCGGTTTGCGCAGGTCGGCGTCGAGGTGGCTGCCGCAGATCAGGTTGAGGTGACCGCGCGGGCAGGTCCGGGTGGCCCGGCACGCCACCCGGACCTGCTGGCCAGGTTCGTCGGCGCCCGGCTCACCGACGGCGCCGTGATCGTCGGCCACCACGCCGACACGGGCTGCTGCGGCTCGTACTGCGCTCCGACCGCGACGACCCGACCATCGGCACACTCGGCGACGAATGGGTCCTGGCCGCCGGAGCACCGGGTCGTGGCGGCGCTTCCGGTTGGCGGTGGAGTCGGCTGTCTTGACCTGGATCGGGGTATCCGCAGGTGGGTCGCGTCGGCGACCGTCTCCTAGATCGTGATTCAGGTCGTGGGCAACCGTTGACGTGGCCTCGGTCACGCTCCTATGGTGAACCACCAGTTCACTCAGTGATCCGATGCGCCGGGGTTCGGCCGACGGATCTCACGCCAGACGACGCTTCCGAGGGATTCGGAGAGTGCCTGCATGACCGCGACAAGAACCGCCACCACCTCGGTGGCCGCCGAGGGCGGACCGGCCGGGCAGGCGGACCGGGCAACACCGCGCCGATCCGAGCGCCTGTCCGCCACGAGGAAACGTGTGCACAACGCCGCCGGGGCCGCACTGGTCGTGGCGGTGCTCGCCGGCCTGTGGGAGGGCTACAAGGCGCTGGGCCGCGCCGTCGACGATGTCGTGCCCGGCACCAAGATCGCCTTCCCGGTCGCCACCGACGATCTCTCGATGCCGCACGTCTGGTCGATCCTCGGCGCCCTGGTCGAGCCGGCCCGGCGGGGCGACCCGATGGTGCTGGGCAGCTATCTCCTCGGCGAGACCGGCGTGACGCTCCGCGAGGCGTTCTACGGTCTGGTGGCGGGCTCGTCGCTCGGCCTGCTGCTGGCGGTCCTCTTCCTTCACGTGGTGCCGCTCAGCAAGGGGTTGATGCCCTGGCTGGTGGCGTCGCAGACGGTTCCCCTGGTGGCGATCGCGCCGATGATCGTGATCTGGGGTGGGAAGGCCGGCGCACCACCCTGGGTGGCGGTGACCGGTATCGCCGCCTACCTCGCGTTCTTCCCGGTCACCATCAACACCCTGCGGGGCCTGAAGTCACCGCCGAAGGTCCAACTGGAGTTCATGCGCAGCGTGGGCGCGGGCCGCTGGCAGGTCCTGGGGTGGCTGCGGATCCCGGCGGCGCTGCCCTTCGTGTTCGCCGGGCTCCGGCTCGCGGCCACCGCGAGCGTGGTGGGCGCGATCGTGGGCGAGCTGTCCGCGGGCACCGGCCGGGGCATCGGCCGGGCGATCCTCACCTTCGCCTACTACTACTCCAACGGGCCGGAGAAGTTGTACGCGGCCGTCCTGGTCGCGGCGGCGGCCGGCATCGTCTTCGTGCAGTCCCTGGCACTCATCGAGCGCGTGGCGCTCCGGCACCGGCACACCCGGTGAACATCCCTTCCGTCTCAACAACACCTGGAGAGATGCTGATGTCTGAGGCCGCGATCATTTCCGTGCGAGGCGTCACCAAGCAGTTCACCGGCGGGAACCGTACGGTGACCGCGCTCGAGGACATCGACCTGTCGATCAGGCGGGGCGAGTTCGTTTCCCTGTTGGGCCCGAGTGGCTGCGGCAAGAGCACCCTGTTGCGGATCTTGGCGGACCTGACCGAGCCGACCGACGGCACGGTGTCACTGAACGGCAAGACGCCGGGCGCGGCCCGGACGGACCGGGACTACGGCATGGTCTTCCAGCAGGCCGGCCTCTTCGAGTGGCGTACCGTGCAGCGCAACGTCGAGCTGCCGTTGCAGGTGGCCGGGGTGGACAAGCAGACCCGGCGGGCCAAGGCCCACGAGATGCTGGACCTGGTCCGGCTCTCCGACTTCGCCCGGCACTTTCCCTGGCAGCTCTCCGGTGGCATGCAGCAGCGGGTGGCGATCGCCCGCGCGCTGTCGGCGGACCCGGAGATCCTTTTCATGGACGAGCCGCTGGGTGCGCTCGACGAGATGAACCGCGAGCGGTTGCAGGGCGAGCTGCTGCGGATCTGGTCGGATACCCGGACCACCGTCGTCTTCGTCACCCACAGCATCTCCGAGGCGGTGTTCCTGTCGTCGCGGATCGTCGTGATGTCCGCGCGTCCCGGACGCATCGCCGCCAGCATCGACGTCGACCTGCCGTACCCGCGCACGGCGGCGACCCGGACCACCGACGCGTTCTTCGCCAAGGTCACCGAGGTGCGTACGGTGCTGCACGGCGTCCCGGCCGAGCAGGCGGCGCGATGAGTACGACGCAGCTCGCGCGGGGCACCTCGCCCGGTGCCGGAGTCCGGACGGCGGTGGGCCGGTTCCTCCCGGTCGTCCTCACCGCGCTGGTGATCCTCGGCTCGTGGCAGCTTGTGGTGACCGTCTTCGACGTTCCGTCGTTCATCGTGCCGGCACCGACCGGCATCTCGTCGGCGTTTCGGGCCGAGTTCGGCACGATCATGTCGGCGTCGGTGGTCACCGTGCAGGAGGTGCTCCTCGGCCTGGTCCTCGGCGCGGTGGCGGGGGTCGCGGTGGCGTTGGCGCTCAGCCGGTTCCCGGGCGTGTCCGGTCCGGTGCTGACCGCGGCCGTGGTCATCAACTGTGCCCCGATCGTGGCCCTCGCGCCGATCTTCAACAACTGGTTCGGGGTCACCAACCTGATGTCCAAGGCAGGCGTGGCCGCGGTGATGGTCTTCTTCCCGGTCCTGGTCAACACCACCAGGGGACTTCTCCAGGTCTCATCCCTACACCTGGAGATCATGCAATCGCTCGCGGCGCAACCTCGACAGGTGGCGCTCATGCTGCGGTTGCCCAACGCGTTGCCGTACCTGTTCAACGCGCTCAAGCTCGGCAGCACGCTCGCCGTGATCGGCGTGATCGTGACCGAGTACTTCGGTGGACCGAGCAACGCGCTCGGGGTGTACATCGCCTATCAGGCGGCCCTGCCCCGCTTCGAGTTCGCCTGGGCGGGGATCGCCGTGGCCAGCGCGCTCGGCCTGCTGCTGTTCGGTGTCACGTCTCTGTTGGAACGCCTCCTGATGCCCTGGCACGAGTCCCTGCACGACAGCGACTCGTGAGCCACGGGCCACCACGATCTTTTGGAGTCAGAATGGCCCTGCAACTATGGCGGACCTCGCGGAGGAGCCGCCCCACCACAATCGCCGCCGCCCTCACCGCCGCCCTGCTCGCCACCTCGGCCTGCGGTGGCATGTCCGACACCCCGAGCGAGTCCGCAGCCGAGGCTGCCAAGAACTGCGAGTCGACGACCAAGGTCCGGGTGGTGCTCCAGTGGGTCGCCCAGGCCCAGTTCGCCGGCTACTACGCGGCCAGGGAGAAGGGTTACTACGCCGAGGAGTGTCTCGACGTCACGATCCAGGAGGGTGGCGTCAACATCGTCCCCCAGCAGGTGCTCTCCGCCGGCAACGCCGAGTTCGCGGTCAGCCACGTCACCAAGACGATGGTGACCCGAGCGCAGGGCGCGAACCTGGTGAACATCGGCCAGGTGTTCCAGCGGGGCGCGTACCTCCAGGTCGCCTGGGCCGACTCCGGCATCAAGTCGCTGACCGACCTGAAGGGCAAGAAGGTCGGGAGCTGGGGGTACGGCAACGAACTCGTGCTGTTCGCGGCGATGAAGGACGCCGGCGTCGACCCGAAACGCGACGCCGAGATCATCCAGCAACCCTTCGACATGTCGCTGCTGCTCCGTCGGGAGATCGACGCCGCCCAGGCCAAGACCTACAACGAGTACGCCCAGCTGCTGGAGACCAAGAACCCGGCGACCGGGAAGCTCTACCAGCCGTCGGACTTCTCGGCGATCAGCCTCCAGGACGCCGGCTACACCAGCCTGGAGGACGGCATCTACGCCCGTGGTGACTGGCTGGGGGAGCAGGCCAACCAGGACACGGCGGTGAAGTTCCTGAAGGCGACCTACCGCGGCTGGGGTTTCTGCCGCGACGACCTGGCCGGCTGCGTCGACATCGTGCTCGACAACGGCAGCGCGCTGGGGCAGGGGCACCAGACCTGGATGCTCAACGAGATCAACAAGCTGATCTGGCCGGCCAGCAACGGCGTGGGAATGATGGACCAGGCGGCCTGGGACCAGACGATCAAGATCGCGATCGGTGGTGGCGTCCTCAAAACCGCGCCGGACAAGGACGCTTTCCGGACCGATCTGTCGCAGCGCGCGAACGACGGACTCAAGGCCGACGGCTTCGACGTCAACGGCAACTCCTACAAACCGCAGACCGTGACGATCACCGAAGGCGGGAAGTAGGCGAGCGGCGTGTGCCGGGCGGCGCCCGCCGTTCGGCACCCGCCCGCAGCCAGTGACGTCTGCCAAGATGTGGGCCGTATCTCACGGCCGATGGCGATTGATGGAGGTAGCGATGGCGCCCAGTGAGGCGGGGCTGGTGCGACGCACGATCTGGCTCCTGCGGGCCGTGGCGGCGCACCCCGAAGGGGTCGGACTCAGCGAGGTGGCCCGGGAGGCGGGCATCCCCAAGGCCACCTGCTACCGAGTGCTCAGCGTGCTGGAGCGGGAGAGCTGGCTCACCCTCGATCCGGTGACCCGTCGCTACCGGGTGTCGCTCGGACTGCTCTCCATCGTGGGCGGCCTGCTCGACGGTGGTGGCGCCTACGGCCACATGCGGGAGGTGCTGCGGAACCTGGCCGAGGAGACCAGGGAGACCGCGGGCTTCGACGTGCTGTTGCCGCCGAAGGTGATGGTCGTCGCCCAGGTGCCGGGGCCGTCGCTGATCGGGCAGACGCTCAAGCCGGTACCCCGTACCCAGCCGGTGTGGGCGACCTCCACCGGGAAGGTGCTGCTGGCGGCGCTGAGCTCGGAATCGGTGCGGGCCGACTTCACCGAGGAGTTCGCCGAGCACGCCCCGCCGGAGGTGGGGGACCTGGAGTCCTTCATGGGCTCGCTGGAGGAGGTGCGGAACCGGGGGTTCGCCTTCGCGTACGACGAGTTGGAGGTCGGTGCGGCGTCGGTCGCCGCACCGGTGCGGCTGCGCGCGAACACGCCGTACGCGGTGTGGATCGGCGGGCCCACCTACCGGATCACCCGCGACCGCATCGACACCATGGCGGAGTCGGTGATCAAGGCTGCCCGACAGCTCACCGACCTGCTGAGCAATGCTGACATCGATATTCCGAGTGCCTTCGCCAGACACTAGGGCACTCACGGACCGTACCGGCTCGCCCATGGCGACGCCTGCGGTGAAGGAGGTAGCAATGGCCGTACCCGCCGAGGCGTTGGCGGCGGCGATGACCGTGGTCGACAAGACTCCCAAGGGCCTGTACGTCGACGGTGAGTGGCGCGCGGGCCGGGACGGTGTCGTCCTCGCCGTGGAGGACCCGGCCACGGGGGCGACGATCGCCGAGGTGGCGGACGCCTCGATCGCCGACGGGCTGGACGCCCTGGCCGCCGCCACCCGGGCCCAGTCCGGCTGGGCTGCCACCCCGCCCCGGGAACGGGGGGAGGTGCTGCGTCGCGCGTTCGACCTGATCATCGAGCGCCGGGACGATCTGGCCCGGATGATGACCCTGGAGATGGGCAAGGCGTTCGCCGAGTCGCAGGCCGAGGTCAGCTACGCCGCGGAGTTTCTCCGCTGGTTCGCCGAGGAGGCCGTCCGGATCGACGGCGGCTATCTCACCGCACCGGCCGGAAACTCCCGTGTCGTGGTCATGCGGCAGCCGGTCGGACCCTGCCTGCTGGTGACCCCGTGGAACTTCCCGATGGCGATGGGCACCCGCAAGATCGGTCCCGCCCTGGCGGCCGGCTGCACCGTCGTGGTCAAGCCGGCCAAGCAGACTCCACTGTCGATGCTGGCGCTGGTCGAGATCCTGGAGCAGGCCGGTCTGCCGCGTGGCGTGGTCAACGTGCTCACCACCTCGCAGGCCGGCCGGGTCACCTCGGCTCTGCTCACCGACGAGCGGCTGCGCAAGCTGTCGTTCACCGGTTCGACCGCGGTCGGCCGGACCCTGCTCGCCCAGTCCGCCGAGCGGGTGCTGCGTACGTCGATGGAGCTGGGCGGGAACGCGCCGTTCATCGTCTTCGACGACGCCGACCTCGACTTGGCGGTCGAGGGGGCCGTCCAGGCGAAGATGCGCAACGTCGGTGAGGCGTGCACCGCCGCGAACCGTTTCTACGTGCAGCGGTCGGTGGCGCCGCGGTTCGTCGAAGCGCTGGCCGAGCGCCTCGGTGGGCTGCGCGTCGGGCACGGGCTGGACCCGTCGACCGACGTGGGGCCGCTCATCGACCGGGCCGCGGTGGCGTCGGTCGCCGAGTTGGTCGCCGACGCGACGCAGGCGGGCGCGGGGGTCGTCACCGGCGGCGGGCCGATCGCGGGGGAGGGCCACTTCTTCGCGCCGACCGTGCTGTCCGGGGTGCCCGACGGCGCCCGGTGCGTCCGGGAGGAGATCTTCGGCCCGGTCGCCCCGGTCGTGGCCTTCGACGACGAGGACGAGGCGCTCGGCATGGCCAACGCCTCGGAGTACGGCCTGGCCGCCTACGTCTTCACCGAGAACTTCGGCCGTGGCCTGCGGGTGACCGAGCGGCTGGAGAGCGGGATGGTGGGGCTCAACCAGGGCGTCATCTCCAACCCGGCGGCGCCCTTCGGCGGTGTCAAGCAGTCCGGTCTCGGGCGCGAAGGCGGGAAGGTCGGCATCGACGAGTACCTGAACATCAAGTACGCGGCGCTGCGGGCGTCGTGGTGACCGGGTTCCTGCTCGCCGGGGTCCAACTGGAGCCGGTCTTCGGCGACATCCCGGCGAACATCGCCAGGACGTCGTTCTGGATCCGGGAGGCGGCGGACCGCGGGGCCCGACTCGTGGTGCTGCCCGAGGCGGCCTCGGCGGGGTACGTCTTCGCCGATCGGACGGAAGCCGCGCGGCACGCGCAGCCGGTGCCCGACGGTCCCACGGTCGCCGCCTGGGCGCGGCTCGCCGCCGAGCTGGACGTGTGGATCGTGGGTGGGGTGACCGAGCGGGACGGGGACCGGGTCTACAACGCGGCGGTGCTGCTCGGCCCCACCGGCCACGTCGGAACCTTCCGCAAGGCCCATCTGTGGAACGACGAGAAGGAGATCTACGACCGCAACAGTGACGGCTTCCCGGTCTTCGACACGCCGCTGGGTCGGATCGGGATCGGGATCTGCTACGACGCGTGGTTCCCGGAGACGTTCCGCAGCGCGGCGTTGCAGGGCGCCGACCTGGTGGTGTTGCCCTCGAACTGGGTGCCGGTGCCCGGGCAGCCCGAGGCCGTCCCGGCGATGGCGAACCTCATGTGCATGACCGGGGCGCACTCCAACCAGTGCTACGTCGCCGGGGTCAGCCGGATCGGAGTCGAGCGGGGGCAGGCGTTCGTCGGCCGGTCCGTCCTCGTCGGACCCGACGGTTGGCCGATCGCCGGCCCGGCGAGCCCGGACCGGGAGGAACTCGTGCTGGCCGAGGTGGACCTGATCGGCTCGCGGGCCGAACGGTTGCACAATCCGTTCAACCAGCCGTTGGCCGATCGGCGGACCGACCTCTACGGGCGATGAGCTGAACCGGTCCCGCCGTCCCTTGTGACCTGCGGGGTCGGCGGCACGCCGGTGTCCCGAGCACCGGGATCCGTTCTCGAAGGCTATTGACTCGCTATTGCCGTAGAGCCAAGATATGAACCGATGGTTCATTCAATGAACCACTAAGGAGTGATCGTGAGCATCCGGGTTCGCAAGCTGATCCGTCACCTCGAAGAGACGCGGCTGGAGAACGGCAGGCCGGTGCAGCCGGTGCACCGGGTCGCCTTCGCTGGCGTGGTCATCGAGAATCCCTACCCCAGCGAGTACGTCCAGGACCTGGTCACCCTGGCCGACGAGATCGGCGAGGAGATCGGCAACCTGGTCGGCCCCGCCTGCGTGGAACTGCTTGGCGAGGAGGTCGAGGCGTTCGGCAAGGCGGCGCTCGTCGGTATCGACGGCGAGGTCGAGCACGGCTCGGCGCTGATCCACAACCTCCGCTTCGGCAACGTCTTCCGCGGCGCGGCCGGCGGCACCGAACTGCTGCCCGCCGCCGAGAAGGTCGGCCTGCCCGGCAGCCCCATCGACATCCCGCTCAAGCACAAGCTGGACGCCAAGACCCGCTCGCACCACCAGACGGTGACCCTCCAGGTGGCCGACGTACCCCGGCCCCGGGAGATCCTCGTGGTCTGCGCCGCGTCGAACGCCGGACGCCCGCTGGCCCGCCTCGCCGCCTTCGGCGCCGAGCTGAAGAGCAACTGACCCCAGCGCTCGACGGGACGGAGCCAGCCGATGACCATCACCGACACCACCACCTGGACCAGCCAGCGGCTCAAGGAGATCGACAAGGAGTACGTCATCCACTCCTGGTCGGTGCAGGGCGCGCTCGACCCCATCCCCGTGGCCGGCGGATCCGGTTCCTGGTTCTGGGACTACGACGGCCGCCGGTACCTCGACTTCCAGTCGCAACTGGTCAACCTGAACCTGGGTCACCAGCACCCCCGACTGGTCGATGCGATCCGCGCCCAGGCCGAGCAGCTCTGCTACATCGGGCCCGGCTTCGCCGAGCGTTCCCGGGCCGAGCTGGCCGAGCTGCTGGCCGGGCTCACCCCCGGTGACCTGAAGATGAGCTTCTTCACCACCGGCGGGGCGGCGGCCAACGAGAACGCCGTCCGGCTGGCCCGGCACGTCACCGGCCGGCAGAAGATCATCGCCCGCTACCGCTCGTACCACGGCGCCACGGCGGGCGCGATGTCGCTCACCGGCGACCCGCGCCGGTGGGCGGCGGAGCCGGGGATGACCGGCGTGGTGCGGATGCTCGACCCCTATACCTACCGGTGCCCGGCCGGGCACCCCGACCCGTGCCCGGTCTGCTCCGGCGGCCCGCACCTGGAGGAGATCCTCCAGTACGAGAACCCGGAGACCGTCGCCGCGGTGATCGTCGAGCCGGTCACCGGCACGAACGGGCTGCTCTACCCGCCGGACGGGTACCTGCGGTCGCTGCGGGAGGTCTGCGACCGGTACGGCATCCTGCTCATCTTCGACGAGGTGATGGCGGGCTTCGGCCGTACCGGTGAGTGGTTCGCCTGCGACCACTGGGACGTCGTGCCGGACATTCTCACCACCGCGAAGGGACTGAACTCCGGCTACGTCCCCCTCGGGGCGATGACGGTCTCCGCCCGGATCTCCGACTGGTTGCGGGACCACATGTTCTGGGGCGGACTGACCTACGCCGGGCACCCGCTCGCCTGCGCCTCCGGCGTGGCGTCCCTGCGGATCATGCAGGACGAGGGCGTGGTGGAGAACGCGCGGGCGATGGGGCAGCGGCTCGGTGCCGGCCTGGCCAGGCTGGCGGAGTGCCACCCGAGCATCGGCGACATCCGGGGCCGGGGGCTGTTCTACGGCGTCGAGCTGGTACGCAACCGCGACACCCGGGAGCCGCTCGTCCCGTTCAACGCCAAGGGTCCGGCGGCGGCCCCGGTCAGCCGGCTGCTCAAGGCCGCGATGCAGCAGGGCGTCTACCTGACCGCCAACTTCAACGTCCTGCGGCTGACCCCGCCACTGGTGATCAACGCCGAGGAGATCGATCTCGGGCTCGGTGTCCTCGACGAGGTGCTGTCCCTCGCCGACGAGCACTACCAGGGCTGACCAACGGCGCGACGGGTGGGAACCCACCACGGAAGGAGAGGTAGGCATGCCGACGACGCTGATCACCAACGGCACGGTCGTCAACGCCGATGCGGCGGTCCGCGCCGACGTGCTGGTGCGGGACGGCCGGATCGTCGCCCTCGGTGCCGGGCCGGAGTGGACCGCCGACCACGTCGTCGACGCGACCGGGAAGCTGGTCATGCCCGGCGGCATCGACGCGCACACCCACCTGGAGTACCCGGTCGACGGGTTCAGCACCCACACCGCCGACGACTTCCACACCGGGACCGTCGCGGCCGTGTACGGCGGCACGACCACCGTCCTCGACTTCGTCAAGAAGGAGCCGGACCGGTCGCTGTACGACACCTACCTGCGGCGGCGGGACGCGGCGGCGGCCAAGGCCGTGATCGACGTGGGCCTGCACGCCATCGTGCCGCCCCGTGCCGCCCAGCCGGACGTCCTCGACGACCTGCGCCGGCTGGTCGGCGAGGGCGCCACCAGCTGGAAGTTCTTCATGGCCTACCCGGGCCAGATGGTCGAGGACGACGAACTGCTCGACGGCTTCGAGCTGGCGCGCGAGCTCGGCGTACTGCCGATGGTGCACGCCGAGAACGGACACATGGTCGCCCGCGAGGTCCGGCGCCTGGTGGACAGCGGCCGGACCGCCGAGAGCTTCCACCTACGGGCACACGGGCACGACTCCGAGGCCGAGGCGGTGCACCGGGCCGTCGTGCTCGCCGACACCATCGGCATACCGCTGTACGTGGTGCACGTCTCCAGCACGGCGGCGGCCGACGAGATCAGCCGGGCCCGCTCCGCCGGGTCGCAGGTGTGGGGCGAGACCTGCCCCCAGTACCTGGTCGTGGCCTACGAGGACTACGCCGACCTCGGCGAGCGGGCCGCCGCGTACATCTGCTCCCCGCCGATCCGGGAACGCAGCAACCAGGACGGCCTGTGGCGGATGCTCGCCACCGGTGCCCTCTCCACCGTCGCCACCGACCACGCCGGCTTCTGCCTGCACCAGCCCGACGACCTGCCGCCGCAGAAGATGCGCAGCCCCGGCTACTTCCCGAAGGTGCCCAACGGCGTCCCGGGCATCGAGGACCGGCTGATGGTCCTCTGGCAGGCCGGGGTGGCCGGCGGACTGATCGACCCGTGCCGCTTCGTGGACCTGGTCGCCACCCGGCCGGCCAAGCTGTTCGGCCTCTTCCCGCAGAAGGGGATCGTCGCCGTCGGGGCAGACGCCGACCTGGTGATCTGGGATCCGGCAGCCGACCACGTGATCACGGCGGCGGGCTCGCACATGCGTACCGACTACAACATCTACGAGGGCATGCGGGTGACCGGCAAACCGGTGCACGTCTTCTCCCGCGGCGAGCACCTGGTCGACGCGGACGGCCTCCGGCACGCCACCCCCGGCCGGGGAACCTTCCTGACCCGCGCCGCGCCGCGCCAACCCTGACCTACCGAATCGCACCCTCCACCACGACCGAGCGGAGCTGACACCGAGATGAAACTTCCCCTGGGTATCCACGTCGGTGAGCGACTCAGCCTGGAGCAGACCTACTGGCAGGCCGAGTTCGCCGACCAGAACGGGTTCGAGTCCGTGTGGGTCGCCGAGGGACGACTCGCCCGCGACGGCATCGTCCCGGCGGCGATCATCGCGAGCCGGACGAGGAACGTGAAGATCGGCACCGGCGTCGTCAACAACAAGAGCCGCAACGCGGCCCTGATGGCGGTCACCTTCAAGACCCTGGACGAGGTCGCGCCGGGCCGGGCGATCCTGGGCATCGGCGCCTGGTGGGAGCCGCTGGCGACGAAGGTCGGCCAGCCACTGTCCAAGCCCATCAAATCGATGCGCGAGTACATCACCGTCCTGCAGACCTTCTTCCGCAACGAGGTCGTCTCCTTCGACGGCGAGTTCGTGCAGATGACGGACGTGCGCTTCGACAGCATGTACCGCGAGAACAAGCCGGTCGACATCCCGATCTACATCGGCGCGGTCGGCCCCCGGATGCTCGAACTCGCCGGTGAGATCAGCGACGGCGTGCACATGGACTTCCTGCTCCCCCCGTCGTACATGGTCGGCGCCCGTGCCGCGATCGAGCGGGGGGTGGCCAAGCGGACCGACGGCCGCGACGGCATCGACCTGACCCAGATCGTGTCGTGCAGCGTCAACGACGACGACCCGCAGGAGGCCATCGACGCGTGCAAGGCATTCCTCACCCTCTACCTCTGCCAGCAGCCGCACATCGCCGAGCACTGCGGGGTCGAGCGCGAACTCGTCGACCGGTTGCAGGAGATCGCCGGCTGGCCCGCGACGCCGGAGGACATCAAGCGGGCGATGCGGCTGGTCCCCAACAGCCTGGTGCAGAACGTCACCGCCTGCGGCTCCACCGACGACGCCTTCCAGAAGCTGCAGTCGTACCACGAGGCCGGGGTGCGCTGCCCGATCATCTCCACCCTGGGCGACAAGGAGCAGACCCTCACCCGGCTCGCCCAGGCCGCGAAGGGGTGACCCGATGACCGAGAGCCATTCCACCCGCATCGCCGTGGTCGGTGGCACCGGCCCGCAGGGCCGGGGGCTGGGCTACCGCCTGGCGCGTGCCGGACACGAGGTCGTCCTCGGCTCACGCGACATTCAGCGGGCCACGGCCGCCGCCGAGGAACTGTCCCGGCTCGCCGTCGGTGCCCGGATCACCGGTGCGACGAACCTGGCGGCTGCGGAGAGCGCAGGCATCGTGCTGCTCGCCGTGCCGTACGACGGACACGCCCAACTGGTGACCAGCCTGGTGCCGGCGTTGGCCGGCAAACTCGTCGTCAGCTGCGTCAACCCGCTCAGCTTCGACCGGTTCGGGCCGTACGGCCGTACCGTCTCGGCCGGCAGCGGCGCCGAGGAGGCCGCCGGAATCGTCGCCTCGGCCACCGTGGTCGGCGCGTTCCACCACCTGGCCGCCCCCCTCCTGCTCGACCCGGAGGCGGACCTGAGCCACGAGGACGTCCTGGTCTGCGGGGACGACGTCGCCGCCAAGGAGAAGGTGATGGCCCTCGCCGCCGACGTGACCGGCGGCCGTGGCCTCGACGCCGGCCGGCTGCGGCTGGCCCGCCAACTGGAACCCCTGACCGCAGTCCTGATCAGTGTGAACAAGCGGTACAAGACCCGTTCCGGGCTGGCCCTCACCGGCCTGGCCCCGGCGGTCGGAAAGGTCCCCGCGTGAAACTCGCAGCCCTGCAACTTCGTGCCACCGACGACCGGGCAGAGACGATCGGCCGGGCCGCCGACCTGATCGACGACGCCGCCGCTCAGGATGCCCGGATCCTGCTGCTGCCGGAGCTGTTCGCGGTGCCGTTCGTCCAACCGGAGCCCGACCTCGACTACTTCCGGTACGCCGAGGGACTCGACGGCCCGTCCAACCGGATGGCGGCCGAGCGGTCGAAGCGGCACCGGATGACCGTCATCTCGTCGATCTTCGAGGCGGGGCAGGTGCCGGGGGTGTACCACAACACCGCCTGCACCTACGTCGACGGCGAACTCAGGTCGGTGTACCGCAAGTCGCACCTGCCGTTCTCCAACGGCTTCCCGGAGAAGTTCTACTTCCAACCGGGCGGCGCCGAGCCGGAGGTGGTCCAGACCGGTGAGACCGGCGTCGGCACCATCATCTGCTACGAGCGGCACTTCCCCGAGCTGAGCCGGGTGGTCGCCCTGCGCGGCGGATCGGTGCTCTGCGTTCCCGTCGCCTCGGCGAGCGCCCCGATGCGTGAGGTGTTCCAGCTGGAGCTGCGCGCCCACGCGGTGTTCAACGGCCTCTTCGTGATCTGCGCCAACCGGGTCGGCACCGAAGGTGTGAAGGACTACTTCGGGCTCAGCGCGGTCTACGGCCCCGACGGCGGCGTGCTCGCCCAGGCCGCCGACGACCGGGACGACGTGGCGGTGGCCGAGGTCGACCTCAGCCTGGTCGACCTCGCCCGCCGTCGACGCCCCTTCCTCCGCGACCGGCGACCCGAGCTGTACGGGCGGCTGACCAGGATGGAACCCGACGCATGACGGACGGCTCGTGGGTGGTGGTCGTACCGGCCAAGTCATTCACGGCGGCCAAGACCCGCTGCGTCGGCCTCGACCCCGCGCAACGGCGCGGGCTGGCCCGGGCGATGCTGCTCGACGTCGTCGGCGAGCTGATCCGGGCCCGTCGGGTGCGCGCCGTCGTCGTCGCCGCGACCGACCCGGAGGTGGTCGGCGCGGCGTTGTCCACCGGTGCCGTGGTCGCCGGCAGCACCCGTGGGCCGGACCTCAACCGGGAGGTTCTCGACGCGCTCACCATCGCCGGGGAGGCGCTCCCCGACGCGCGGCTGGCCGTCGCCATGGCCGATCTCGCCGGAGCACGGCCCACGGACTACGACGCGGTACTGGCGGCAGCCGGATCCCACCCACGGGCCATCGTCTCGGACGACGACGGCACCGGGACCACCATGGTGACCCTCACCGTGCCCGGCGAGTTCCGGCCCTTCCTCGGCGCCGACTCGCGCCGCCGGTTCCTCGCCGACGGATACCACGATCTCCCGGTGACCGCGCCTGGGCTGCGGCGGGACGTGGACACCGTCGCCCACCTGCGCTCGCTCGGGATGGACCGGCTCGGCGGGGCGACCCGCTCGTGGGCCGGGTCATCGGTGCCGACCGCGAACCGGCCGACCCGGTCGGTTGCCTGATACTGATCAACGGTTCGGTACCCGCGTCTCGGAGAGGACACGATGACCCTGCTCGCCAGCCGGGCCTCCGGCGACCGCACGTGGCTGGTCGCCGTCGCCGCCAGCCTCTGGGGCTTCTCGGGCCTGCTGCGGGAACCGCTCTCCCGGCAGCTTCCGGCGCTGAGCGTGGTCCTGGCCGAACACGTCGTCCTCGTGCTCCTGGTGTCGCCCTGGCTGATCCCGGCCGTACGCTCGCTCCTCCGTTCCTCCGTGCGGACGAAGCTGGCCGTGCTGGTGATCGGGGCCGGCTCCTCGGCGCTGGCCACAACGCTCTTCACCGCCGCGTTCCGGCTGGGCGACCCGATCACGCCGCAGGTGTTGCAGAAGCTGCAACCGGCGCTGGCGATCGTCCTGGCCGCCGCGTTGCTGGGGGAGCGGGTGAGCCGACGATTCCCCCTCTTCGCGGTGCCCGCGGTCGTCGGCGCCTGGCTGTTGGCCTTCCCCGACCCGCTGGGGGTGCAACCTCGCGGCCTGGCCGCCGCCGCGCTGGCCACCGGGGCCGCAGCCCTCTGGGCGGCCGGCACCGTCCTCGGCCGGATGGTCAGTGCCGAACTGTCCTTCCTGCACATCACCACGCTGCGGTTCACCGTCGGGCTGGTCACCCTCGCCACCTTCGCTGCGGCGACCTGGACACCGGTCACGGTTCCGGTGGAGCTGGTACCCCGGCTGGCGCTGCTTGCGGCCGTACCGGGCCTGCTCGCCCTGTCGCTGTACTACCACGCCCTGCGGCGCACGCCCGCGTCGAACGCGACCCTGGCCGAACTGGCCTTCCCACTGACGGCCGCCGTGGTCGGACTCGCCCTGCTCGACGGGCGACTGGGCGCGAGCCAGTGGACCGGCCTGGTGCTGGTCCTGGCCTCGGTGGTGCTGCTCGCGCTGCACGAGAACCGCAGTTCGCTTCCGGCGGTACGGCAGCGGGCCGAGGAGAACGGCCGAACGCCCGCCTACCAGCCCTGAACACCCCGCACGCGGAGTCTTCGAGTCACGGTCCGTTGCGAGAGGTGGCGGCCCGCTTGCCTGGAGTCTCGCCCTCATCGATCTCAGAGCCCCGGAACCCATCGTGAACGGCGCAGTTACGATTAAAATGGCTCATTGGCGTTCTTGACAGTCTCGGTCTCGTTGGGACATGCTCTGGGCCGGAACGTTCGCCCGATAGTCAGTCGCGTATGGGCGTGTACCCACAAGGTCAACGTTCCGCCCCGCCCAATATACGAGGAGGCCCATTTGCGTCGCAGTATTGCAGCCAGCTTGGCTGTGCTTGTCGCCGGGCTCGGAACAATGGTTTCCCCGGAGTTCGCACATGCCGGCAGCGGTGCGCCGTTCAAGCTGCCTTACCGGGCCGGATACGCGTACACCATTACCCAGACCCCCGGGAGCGGCTACTCCCACAACGACGCCTATAACCGCCATGCCGTTGACTTCGCCATGCCGCAAGGCACCCCGATCGTCGCCTCGGCGGCCGGCACCGTCTACTACGAGGGATGGAGCACCGGTGGCGGCATCATCGCCCTAATCGACCACGGCAACAATCGCTGCTCTCAGTACGCCCATCTCAGCGCCACCATCGTCAACAAAGGACAACGGGTGGCCCAGGGGCAGCATATCGGCGCCTCCGGCGCCACTGGAAACGTGACCGGTCCGCACCTGCACTGGAATGTCGTCTACTGCGACTCGCAGCTGAGCCGCGAAATCCCCAATGCGGTGGAGGTCGGCACCAACTATCCCACCGGTACCGCACCGGTGAGCCAGAACAGGCTGTCGGCCGGCCTGCCGGGGGCTGACGGCGAACGGGTGTCCGACTTCAGTGGTGACGGTGCCGCCGATGTTCTGGGGGTCGCTGCCGACGGTGACTTCTGGTACTACCCCCACAATGGTGCCGGCCTCAGCAGCCCGGTCAAGATCGGGCACGGCTGGTCGACCTTCCGGCACGTGATGGCCGCGGACTGGAGCGGTGACGGCGCCGCCGACATCCTGGGTGTCGACTCCTCCGGGAGACTGTTGTACTACCCGAACAACAGCTATGGGCTGTCCGGCTACACGCAGCTCGGGCATGGCTGGGCGACCTTCAAGCACGTGATGGCTGCGGACTGGAGCGGTGATGGCGCCGCTGACGTTCTGGGTGTCGATTCGAGCGGGAATCTCTGGTACTACCCGCACAGCGGTGCCGGTCTCGGTACTCCGGTCAAGATCGGCAATGGCTGGTCGACCTTCCAGCACGTGATGGCTGCGGACTGGAGCGGTGATGGCGCCGCTGACGTTCTGGGTGTCGATTCGAGCGGGAATCTCTGGTACTACCCGCACAGCGGTGCCGGTCTCGGTACTCCGGTCAAGATCGGGCACGGTTGGGCGACCTTCAAGCACGTGATGGCTGCGGACTGGAGCGGTGATGGCGCCGCTGACGTTCTGGGTGTCGATTCGAGCGGGAATCTCTGGTACTACCCGCACAGCGGTGCCGGTCTCGGTACTCCGGTCAAGATCGGACACGGCTGGTCCACCTTCATACACGTCATGTGACAACGACCAGCTACGTGGACAGGTCGGCCCAGGTGCCGGTCCCGGTGCCCCGGCCGACCCGTCCGGTCGTCTTCTGCCCCTGCACGTCACGGCGGTAACGTCCAGGTGTCGATCCCTTGGAAGTGTGGAGGGCTCGGTTATGCGGTTCGGGCCTCCAGAGCCTGCACCGTTGATCGTTCGTAGTCGGTAGGTGATCGAGGCGGCGGTCCGCCGTCCCGGTAGCTCGTCCACCGATCTCGGCACCGGCACCCCTCCGGCCGTCGCGTCAGGACGGCCTGGCGTGGCGACTGGCCGCCGGTCGGGAGATGACTGCGGCGATGGCGACGGCCGCGACAGCGCAGCAGCTCGCGACTGCGGCCAGAACCGGGGCGTAGCTGCCGGTGGTGGCCTGCAGGGCGGCCGCCGCGAGGGGGCCGGCGGCTTTGGCGAGGGTCATGGGGACGACGAGGATACCGGCGAGGGTGGCGTAGCGGCCGGTGTCGTAACGTTCGGCGAGGAGCACGGGTTTGGCGATGGTGGCGACACCGAAGCCGAGGCCGAAGCCGATGACGGCGCCGATCGCGCCGCCGGTGGTGGTGCCGACGATGGGCAACAGCAGTGCGGCGGCTGCTTGGACGGCGAAGACGGCGGCGGTGATGGTGGTGGTGCGGTGACGGCGTTGCAGACCGGTGGTGAGGAGGCGTCCGGCGACGGACAGCACGCCGAGCAGCCCGGCGATGGCGGCGGCGAAGGCCGGCCGGTGGCCCCACGAGACGAGAGCCGCGATGAGGTGGACGGCGAGGGCGCTGATGGCGGCGGTGTGGGCGGTGAACCCGAGTGCGAGCAGCCAGAATCCGCGGTCGGCCAGCGCCCCCCGTATCGCCCCGTTGCTCGCCGCCGCATCGTGCCGGGGCCGGACGGGGTGCGCGGGCCGGCGCACCAGCAGGGCGTGCAGTGGCACAGTCACCGTCTGAAGGGCGGCCAGTGCGAGCAGGGCGGTGCGCCAGCCGTGGGCGTCGACCAGCCACCCGGTCAGCGGCAGGAACACCGTGCTGGCGAAGCCGGCGACGACGGTGACGGCAAGCAGGGAGCCCGCGCGGCGTTCGGGGCTGGTGAGGGCGATGACGACGGCGAACGCGGCTTCGTAGAGGCTGGCGGCGCAGGCGGCCCCCATGCCGACCTGCACCGCGTAGAGCTGCCACAGCTGGTCGACCCGGCTGAACAGCAGCAGGAGCAGCACTCCGGCCGCGGAGCCTGCGGCCATCAGGGCCCGGCCGCCGTGGCGGTCGAGCCACCGACCGACCGGCACTGCCAGGACGGCGCCGACGAGGACGCTGGCGGTGAACGCCCCGGTGACCGCCGTGGTGCTGGTGTGCAGGTCGGCGGCGAGTGGGTTGAGCAGGACGGCGAAGGCGTAGTAGAGGGTGCCGTAGCCGATGGTCTGGGTGATGGCGAGCGCGGCGACCGTGGTCCGTCCGCGGCGGTCCCCGCCGACGCTGGTGTGGCCGGCGGGGACGTCGGTGGTGGGGCTGGTGGTCACCCGCAGCAGCCGCCGCCGGAGGAGGAGACGTTGACTAGGCCGAGTTCGGCGCGCGGGAGACCGGCGGCTGCCGTGCCCTGGCCGATGGTGTCGAACTGGTTACCGGCGAGGGAGGCGAGTTGCAGCGCGATGTCGGGGTCGATGCCGAGTTCGTCGGCGGCGGCGCGGGTGGCGGCGGCGATGGTGCCTGCGGTGGGCAGGTGGCGTAGGGCTGCGGAGATGAGCTGGTTCGGGACGTCCGGGGCGAGGCCGAAGCGGCCGGCGGCGTCGTCGAGCATCGCCTGGTAGCCCTGGGTGGAGGAGCAGACGCCGGTTTCGGGGAGGTCGAGCTGCACGTCGCGGGCGGCCGTCCAGTCTCCGGCGAGGGCTGCGGTGATCGAGCGGACCTGCTCGTAGCCGGTGGCCATCAGGAAGGTCGGGGCGCGGCCGTAGGACTTCATGCCGACGGCAAAGTAGCCGGGCTCCGGCTGGGTGAGTTCGTCGACGCCGTGCGGGCGCACGGTGCCGCAGGAGTGCTCGTTCGGATCGATCAGCGGTGCCAGCGTCCGGGTGCATCCCAGCGCGGGATCGAGGTCGAGGCGCAGCTCGGCGGCGATGGTGTGGTCGGGACGGAAGCCGGTGGCGGCGACGATCCGGTCGGCGACCAGCGTGCGCCCGTCGAGGGCGGTCAGCTCGGCGTGCCCGTCGATGGCGGTGACGGCGTGTACGGCGAAGCCGGTGACCAACCGGACGCGCCCAGAGTCGACGAGCAGCTTGGTCCCGGTGCCCAGCGCGCCGCGGCCGGGCAGCGCGTCGGCGTCCCCGCCGCCGAGCGCACGGTCGACGGAACCGCCACGGGTGGCCCAGGTGATGGTCGTGCCCGGCTCCTGCTCGGCCAGCTCGGCGAGCGCGAGCAGCGTGTTCGCGGCGGAGTGCCCCGCGCCGACGACGACGGTGTGTCGGCCGGCGAACCGGTCACGGTCGGCGCCGAACACGTCGGGCAACGCGCCGTCGATCAGCGCCGTGCTCTGCGGGTCGGTCTCGCCGTGCGCGGCAAGCCCGTTGGCGCCGAGCACGTTCGGGGTGCGCCAGGTGCCGGAGGCGTCGATCACCGCCGCGGCGAGCACGTCCTCGCCGGTGGCGAGCCGGACGACGAACGGCGCGTTCTCGCGGCCGGCGGTCTTGACCCGGTCCACGCCGACGCGGCCGATCGCCACAACCGGGGCGTCATAGCGGATGTACGGCGCGACCTGCGGCAGCTTCGCCAGCGGCTGAAGGTACGCCTCGACCAGGTCGGCACCGGTGGGCAGCACGTCGGCGTCGGGGGCGGCCCAACCGGCGGCCTCCAGCAGGCGGCGGGCGGCGTGGTCGATGTTGTACCGCCACGGCGAGAACAACCGTACGTGCCCCCACGCTGCCACGGCTGCCCCCGCCGACGGCCCGGCCTCCAGCACGGTGAACGGTAGTCCCCGCTCGTGCAGGTGTGCCGCTGCGGCCAGCCCCACCGGACCGGCGCCGATGACCACGACCGGGTGCGGCCCGTCGACCCGCCCGGCCCGACCGGCCACCCCGGCCGGCTGGGCCGGCACCGTGTCATCAGCTGTGGCTGATGCGTTGCTGGTGCCGCAGCAGCTCGCGCCCGCGTCGATCGCCTCGGTCTTCGTGCCCGGGGCGCAGCAGGCGTCGGCCTGCTCGGCGGCCTGGGCGGGGCCGCAGCACGGTGCGGCGGTCTGGTCCTTGCTCATCAGACGACTCTCCCTGGTTCCTGGCGTGGGCAAACACGTGTCGCCGGACACGACGCCCGGGTCGATCACGCAGGCTGGTCGACGGTTGTGACCCGTTTCAGGTCCAGGGGTATCAACCCCGACTGATCGGTGTCTCGATTCTCGTCGAACCGGATAGCCCACCTTGCATCTCGGTTAGACGCCTGTCAAGCTAGGCGCATGTCGGTTCTTCCCGTGCCGGACACCACGGGGGCGCAGGGCTGCTGCCCTCCCCTGTCGGTGCAGGCTCTCGCGCCACAGGCCGCCGGCGAGTTGGCGCCGCTGTTCAAGGCGTTGGGCGACCCGGTCAGGCTGCGGCTGCTGTCGCTCATCGCCGCTACCACGGAGATCTGCGTCTGCGATCTGACCGATGCCTTCGAACTCACCGGGGCGACCATCTCGCATCACCTGCGGGTGCTGCGCGAGACCGGCATGGTCGACTGCGAACGCCGCGGCACCTGGGTCTACTACTGGGTGCGCACAGAGGCGCTGAACCTGCTCGGCAACCTGCTGACCAGCAACGCCGCCACGCCGCCCGGAGCCGCGTCTGCGGCTTCCGGCGCCTCCTCGTTGGCAACTCATCCCGACTTGAATCAGGGTGCGCTGATATCAGCTAATTCTGATGTGGTGCGGTTGTTGGGAGACCCGCTACGGGCGCAGATCGTGCGGAGCCTCGCCGCCGGCCCGGCAACGACGTCGCACCTGGTCGCGGACACCGGCGCGAAGCAGCCCAACGTGTCCGGGCACCTCAAGCTGCTTCGCGAAGCTGGCGTCGTGACTGCCGAGCCACGCGGCCGCTTCACCTACTACCGGCTCGTCCCGGACGCCCTGCAGGGTGCGGCACTGCACCTGGCCGACCTCGCCGCGCAGGCCCGGGCCCACTCCGAGAACTTCAGGACCTGCTGACATGACGAACACCGCCACCGTCGGCGACGCATCGCCGACGGTCGTCGCGCGGCTGTCGCGCCTCGACCAGTTGCTCCCGCTGTGGATTGGTCTGGCCATGGCTGCCGGCCTGCTGCTCGGCCGACTCATCCCCGGCCTGAACACCGTCCTGGAAGCAGTCAGGATCGGCGGGATCTCCCTGCCGATCGCGCTCGGCCTGCTCGTCATGATGTATCCGGTGCTGGCCAAGGTCCGTTACGACCGGCTCGACACCGTCACCGGCGATCGTCGGCTGCTGCTGTCCTCGCTGCTGCTCAACTGGGTCCTCGGCCCGGCCCTGATGTTCGCCCTCGCCTGGATCTTCCTCGCCGACCACGCCGAGTACCGCACCGGCCTGATCATCGTCGGCCTGGCCCGCTGCATCGCCATGGTCATCATCTGGAATGACCTGGCCTGCGGCGACCGCGAAGCCGCCGCTGTCCTCGTCGCCCTCAACTCCGTGTTCCAGGTCCTCGCCTTCGGCCTGCTGGGCTGGTTCTACCTGTCCGTGCTGCCGGACTGGCTCAATCTGTCCGGCGCGCAGTTGCAGGTGTCTGGGTGGGACATCGCGGTCAACGTGCTGATCTTCCTCGGCATCCCCCTGCTCGCCGGCTACCTCACCCGCCGCCTTGGCGAGAGAGCCAGGGGTCGCACCTGGTACGAGAGCCGTTTCCTGCCGAAGATCGGGCCGGTCGCCCTGTACGGGCTGCTGTTCACCATCGTCATCCTGTTTGCCCTGCAGGGTGACGCCATCACGTCGCAGCCGTGGGACGTCGTGCTGATCGCCGTGCCGCTGCTGGTCTACTTCGCGGTCATGTGGGCCGGCTCCTACGCCTTCGGCCGGACCATCGGCCTGAACTACGAGCGCACCACCACCCTCGCGTTCACCGCCGCCGGCAACAACTTCGAGCTGGCCATCGCCGTCGCCATCGGCACGTTCGGCGTCACCAGCGGCCAGGCCCTCGCCGGTGTCGTCGGCCCGCTCATCGAGGTACCCGTGCTGGTCGCCCTGGTCTACGTCAGCCTCGCCCTACGCCGGCGCCTGTTCCCGGCCGCGAGCTCTCCTCGGGCCGCCACGACCTCTGGGGGCCGGTCATGAACCAGATGCCGCCGCTGACCGACGACGTGCTACGCGCCGTGCGTGACGACATCGACACCCGCGTACGGGCCCTGCTTGCCGACCTCACCGACCGATAAGGAAAATCCTCGTGCCCGACAAGCCCAGCGTCCTGTTCGTCTGTGTGCACAACGCCGGCCGCTCCCAGCTGGCCGCCGGCTGGCTACGTCACCTCGCCGCCGGCCGCGTCGAGGTCCGCTCCGCCGGCTCCGCACCCGCCGAGACCATCAACCCCGCCGCCGTCGAAGCCATGCGCGAAGTCGGCATCGACATCACCGACCAGACCCCCAGGCTCCTCGAATACGACACCGTCGAAGCCTCCGACGTCGTGATCACCATGGGCTGCGGCGACGCCTGCCCCGTCTTCCCCGGCAAACGCTACGAGGACTGGAAACTCGAAGACCCGGCCGGCAAGGGCGTCGAGGCCGTGCGCCCGATCCGCGACGAGATCAAGACCCGGATCGAGAAACTGCTCGCGGACCTCATCCCCACGAACTGACCATGGCCCCGGTCCGACCACCAGCACGCCCGGAACGGCTCCCGCCGGGCGTCAGAGGTCGATCCCGGTGAGGACCATGACCCGTTCGTGGGTGTAGTCCGCCATGGCGTACCGGACCCCCTCCCGGCCGACCCCCGATTCCTTGACACCGCCGTACGGCATCTGATCCGCCCGAAATGACGGCACGTCGCCGATGATGACGCCGCCGACCTCGAGGTCGCGATGTGCGCGGAACGCGAGCTGGAGGTCGTGGGTGAAGACACCCGCCTGAAGACCGAACCTCGAATCGTTGATCCGCCGGAACGCGTCGTCGGCCCCGTCGACCAGTTGCAGCACGAGGACCGGGCCGAAGATCTCCTCGCGGACGACCCTCGCGTTCGCCGGATCATCCTCCAGGATCGTCGGTGCGTACGTCGTTCCGGTCCGGCTCCCGCCGGTGAGCAGCCGGGCCCCCGCCGTCACGGCGTCGGCCACCCAGGACTCGACCCGTTCGGCCGCCTCGCGGTTGATCAGCGGGCCGACCTGGGTCTGTTCGTCATTCGGGTCGCCGGTGCGCAGCGCCGCCACCGCCGCCACGAGGCGTTCCTTCAGCGGCTCGTACACCTGCGCGTCGGCGTAGACGCGCTGCACTCCGATGCAGGACTGGCCGGCCTGGTAGTTGGCGAAGGTGGCGATCCGCCGCGCCGCCCAGTCAAGGTCGGCGTCGCCGCCGTAGTCGGCGCTGACGTAGGCCGCGGCGTTTCCGCCCAACTCGAGGACGACGTGCTTGTGCGGTACCGAGGCCGCGATCGCCGCGCCGACCGGACCGGAGCCGGTGAACGAGACGACCGGTAGGCGCGTGTCGCCGACCAGCGTGCCGACCCGGTCGTCGGGCACGTTGAGCACGCTCACCATGCCGGCCGGCAGCCCGACCGCAGCGATGATCTCGCCGAGTAGCAGCGCCGACAGCGGCGTCTTGGGCGCCGGCTTGACGACGACGGGGGCGCCCACCGCGATCGCCGGTGCCACCTTGTGCGCGACCAGGTTCAACGGGAAGTTGAACGGGGTGATGGCCAGCACCGGCCCCTTGGGTACGCGGCGGACGTAGGCCAGCCGCCCCTCGGCGGACCCGTCGGTGTCCAGCCGCATCACCTCACCGGACCAGGTCCGGGTTGACTCCGCGGCCACCCGGAACACCGAAACGGCGCGGCCGACCTCGGCCCGCGCCCACTGCACTGGCTTGCCGCTCTCGGCGGTGATCAGCCGGGCGAGTTCCTCGGCCCGCTCGGCGAGCACGCGACTCGTCGCGGCCAGTGCCTCGGCACGCACATGGATCGGAAGCGTGGCCGCTTCCCGGCGGACGGCGTCGGCGGCGGCCACCGCCCGTTCGGTCTGGGCGTCGGTGGCGTAGGTCGTGCACGCCACCGGGCGGCCGTCGTAGGGGTGGCGCACCTCTAGTGTCGTCTCGCCGTGGACCGCGGTTCCGGCGATCCACAACGGCAGCGGTTCGGTCATGGCTGGAAGGTACGCGCGGGCAGGGGGCGTCGCCGTTGTACGAAGTGGCACTGCTGGCGTGGTCACTTGGTCGGTGTGGACAGCGTCCGCTGCCGCGCGGTGATCGCGAACCACAGCTCCATCCTGGCGTCGACGGAGGAGAGGTCGCGCCCGAGCAGTGCCGCCGCCTTCTGCACCCGGTATCTGAGGGTGTGCCGGTGGATCCGGAGCGAGGCGGCCGCCGGGTCGTACTGCCCGTGCTGTCCGAGCCACGCCGCCAGCGACCCCACCAGGTCGATCCCGGTTGCTCGCGCGTACTCGTCGAGTGGGCCGAGCAGACTGTCCGCGTACGCGGACAGCGCGGGCAGGTCCACCAGGCCGACCGCGCTGGTGCGCCGGACCTGGCTGTAGTCGAGGACGGGTGGCATCAGGTGGCGGGCGGTCGCCGCCGCCTGGCGAGCCTGGTGGATGGCCTGAGCCAGCCCCGCAGCGCTGGATCCGACGCTGGTGCCCGCCGCGACGCGCCCGTCGTCCGGAATCCTGGCCAGCAGGATGTCCTGGTCCCGCTGGTCGGCGGTGACCGCCAGGAGGTCACCGCCGACGACGGCCGCGAACACGTGGTCGTCGAGCCGGGCGATCAGGTCGAGCAGCAGTTCATCGAGGACGTCCGGTGGGCCGGTGAGTGCCGTGACGTGCAGTCGCTCATTGGTGAGCAGCGCCGCACCGAGCCCGACGAGGATCTCCTCGTCCGGCTGGCCCCCGTCGAGCAGCAGGCGTAGCAGCGCCGCCGAACGCGCCGTCACCTCCCCGACCTTCGTCTGCTCCAGGTCGAAGGAGAGCAGGGCGGTCGCGACGTTGATCAGGGACTGGTCGGTGGCGCCCAGCGGGCGGTCCATGCCCACGGCGAGGAAGCCGCGGCCGGGAGCGTGGCCGGCAGTGGCGGGCGACAATGGGTGGACCACGACGTGGGAAGTCCCGTGGACCAGGGAGAGCGCGGCGTGCCGCCGTCCCCGCAGCCGGCCCACCTCGTCGGCGAGCCCGGCGGCGCAGGGGCGCGCGCCAGCGGGCGAGACGTGCCGGATCTTGCCGCCGGGACTGAGGAGGGCCGCCCAGCCGCCGAGGGTCGCCGCGAGCCGGCTGACCACTCCCGGGGCATGCCCGGTGACCGCCGCGCGGGTCAGTGCCTGCTGGCCGGCGAACCCGCGTTCCACCTCCGCGTACCGCTCGGCGGTGAGGAGGTCGGAGACCGCCTTGCTGATGGCGATGAACGGGGTCGGCTGGTCGACCTCGATGAGGGGCAGGCCCCGTTCCCGGGCGACGTGGACGAGCAGCGCCGGCACCGTGTCCGTGACGAGTCCGACGCCGTAGCCGAGCGCGACCACGTCGGCGTCGAGCAGGCGGCCGAGGTACGCGTTGACGCCCGCCCGGTCCGGGGGCAGGCGTAGGCCGGTGGTCAGCAGCAGCTCGCCGCCCTGTAGATACGGCGTGGGATCGTCGAGTTCACTGGTGGCCGCCCAGCGGATGGGTACCTGGAGGGCGGCGCCCTCCGGCCCCGGGCTGGTCAGCATCCGCAGACCCAGGTCCGGGTGTGCGAGCAGGGCGTCGAGGGTGACCGGCATGTTCCCCCTCCCACGAACTGTTGTGCAGACTGTATAAGAGCCGTTTCGCAACTTGTACTCAGCGCCCGACGCGGCGCCCCGCCCGGCTACCTACATTTGCCGACATGCCGAACAGGATCTCCGGAGGCCCAGACCTTCCCCAGCAGCGCCGCGTCGTCACCGACATCCCCGGCCCGGCCTCACGGGAACGTGCTGCCCGCCGCCGGCGTCTCGTCGCCGACGGCGTAGGCACCACGCTGCCGGTGTTCATCGAGGCCGCCGGCGGCGGGGTGCTGCGCGACGTGGACGGCAACTCGCTGATCGACCTCGCCTCGGGCATCGCCGTGACCGGTGTCGGCAACGCGGCCCCGGAGGTCGCCGACCGGGTCGCCGCGCAGGCGCGGTTGTTCACGCACACCTGCTTCATGGTCACTTCCTACGACGGGTACGTCGATGTCTGCGAGCAGCTCGCGGAGCTGACCCCTGGTGCCCACGCGAAGAAGTCCGTCCTGCTCAACTCTGGGGCGGAGGCGGTGGAGAACGCCATCAAGATCGCCCGTACCTTCACGGGTCGGGACGCGGTCGTGGTCTTCGACCACGCCTACCACGGCCGTACCAACCTGACCATGGCGATGACGGCGAAGAACATGCCGTACAAGCAGGGCTTCGGACCGTTCGCCGCCGAGGTCCACCGGGCCCCCGTCTCCTACCGCTTCCGGGACGACCTCTCCGGCGTCGAGGCGGCCGAGCAGGCGATCGACCGGATCGAGCGGCAGGTCGGTTCCGGGAATGTCGCCTGCGTCGTGATCGAGCCGATCCTCGGCGAGGGTGGATTCATCGTTCCGGCCGAGGGATTCCTCCCCCGACTCGCCGACTGGGCGCGCGAAAGCGGCGTCGTCTTCGTCGCCGACGAGATCCAGACCGGGTTCTGCCGCACCGGAGACTGGTTCGCCTGCGACCACGAGGGCGTCGTGCCGGACCTGATCACGACCGCGAAGGGGATCGCGGGAGGTCTTCCGCTGGCTGCGGTCACCGGCCGCGCCGAGATCATGGACTCGGTGCACGGCGGTGGGCTCGGCGGCACGTACGGCGGCAACCCGGTCGCCTGCGCCGCCGCGCTCGGCGCGATCGAGGTCATGCGGAGCCGGGACCTGAACTCCGCTGCTCGGCGGCTGGGCGAGCTGATGGTCGGCCGGCTGAGGGAGATCGCCCACGAGCACCCGGCGATCGGGGACATCCGCGGCCGGGGCGCGATGATCGCCGTAGAACTCGTCCGCGACGACGGGCGTACGCCGGACCCGGCCCGGGCGGCGGCCGTGTCCAAGCACTGCCACGCGCAGGGCGTACTGACGCTCACCTGCGGCAGCTACGGCAACGTGCTCCGGTTCCTGCCGCCGCTGGTGATCTCCGAGGATCTTCTCGCCGAGGCGATGGACGTACTCGCCGACGCCTTCACCACAACCGCCTGACGAGCGTGTCCGCCGGCAGGACCAGAGCGTTACGGGAGACGACATGAGCAGCACCAGCAGACGTACCGCGATCGTGACCGGGGCAGCCCGGGGCATCGGTGCGGCCATCGCCCGGCGGCTCGCCGCCGACGGCTTCTCCGTCGCGGTCCTCGACCTCGACGAGGCCGGCTGCGGACCGGTCGTCGACGCGATCGAGTCCGGCGGCGGTCGCGCCCTGGCGGTCGGCGTCGATGTCACCGACGCGGTCGGTGTCGAGGCTGCGGTGGCCCGGGTCGCCGCGGAACTCGGGGCGCCGACGGTGGGTTACCGCTTCCCGGCGCGGTGCCGGCATCGCCGCGTTGACATCCCGGTCCTGACTGGCCCCGCACGGGCAGGTCCACGACCGGACGTTCAACGCCGGCTTCTCCCCGACTACACCACCCACCCCGCACGTGGAGGTCGACGGAACCCATGACCCGCCGTCTCGCCCGCGGCGCACCAGCCACCCCCCAGAAAACGCCGCACCTGCGGCCGGCCTCGCCGGTCATGGTGGTGTTTGTCGATACCCTGATTAGATGCGCCTTTCCCGTGCGAGCATCGGACTGCTGCTGCTTCTTGCCCTCGCCGCCTGCTCGGGTCCCGACCCGGCCGCGACCGCGCCTTCCTCGTCGCCGGCCGCGCCGCCCCGGCCCGGGCGGCTGGTGTCGAGCACCCACCCGTACACCGCCGACGGCCCCGCCACGCCCACGGACTACGGCAAGCCCGGTACACCGCACGCGGAAGTCATGTACAAGCTGCAACAACAGGTGCTGAACCAGGCCGGCGCGCCGGCGCACACGTCTGTGACCTGCAACAAGAAGTTCATCACCGGCAACGTGAAGGCGAGGTGCACGGTAAAGTTCGACGATCTCGCGGTGCCCATGGACGTGACCGTGTCGATCGCCGACCAGTACCTGACCTGGTCCGCCGTCGCCTCGGTCGGCGTGCTGTCCCAGAGGAACGTGGGCTGGCTGTGGATCAACGAAGCAGGCAACAACAACGCCCGGCCGGGCACCGCGATGTGCGACGCCGCGATGCCCGAACAGGCCGTGTTCCCCTTCGGCCCGACGCCGTTCTTCTGCTGGTACACCACAGAAATCGGCACCGTGGTGGAGAAGCAGGTGGCGATCGACCGGCAGGGCGTCACCTTCGAGAAGGCCTGACCGAGCCATGGGCAGACTTCGGCACGCCGCCGAAGCGCTCGGCCACACCGCCCGTCGCGGGGGTGCACGGTGCGTCCGTCGGACGACCAACAGAAGGCCATGCCTTCTTCGGGTTGAGGGCGCAGCTCGTACCCCGCGCCGGGACAGGGCAGCCCTACCTGTCCTGGCCGGTGCCCCGGTTGCCCGTCGGCGGCTGTTGAGGAGCGGCAACCGGCCGGACCGCGTGGGCCATCAACCTTCGGGCAGCGAATCGACCAGGAACACCTGGTCCGCTCCACCGGTGCACGGCTCGACCGCCGCCTCGGCCAGCACCTCGGTGTCATCGTCCCGGATGCCCATGCACAAGTCGCTGCCCGCCGGGCGGAGGCGGTAGGCGGTCGGCGTAGATCCGGTCGGCTCGAAGCGGAACAGTTGGGGCCAGAGGTCGCTGCGGCAGTCCTTCCAGGGCTCGATCAGGTTTCGGCCGGGATCCTCCAAGCGGACGGTGAGGCAGCCCAACCCCTGCACCGGGTGGTCCCACTTGATGATGTACAGGCCGTCGGCCACCGGCTCCAGGTAGGTTTCCGGTGGGGTAGCACCGGCGCAGGGACGCTGGACCGCGATCTCGCTGCGGTACCGGCCGCTGCGGTCACGCCCCTCAGAGATGCAGAGCTGCGGGGAGCGGACGGGGCGGATCTGACTCCGGCCGCCGCTCGGCCTGGCCGAGGCGCCGGCGCTGCCGCTCGCCGAGGTGGCCGCACCGGCGCGCTCTGCCGCCGGCCGCTGCCCAGCGTCGGGGCGACGGATCCAGGCGCCGACGCCGAGTGCGGCCAGCAGGACGCCGACGATGAGCAGGGCCAGCGGCGCGGGCCGCGCGAACCAGCGCCGACCCGCCGCGCCGGATCGTCGTACTTTCGTGCTCGCGTCGCCTGCGGTGGCATCGGCCGGTGGCGGTTCCGGCGGAGGCGTGGTCGGCATCGGATCGTACGGGGCGAGTGCGCTGGCGGCGAGGCGGTCCCGCGCCCGCAGCCATACCTCCACGTGATCCTCCCCGCCGCAGGCGCGGACGAACGCGGCCAGCACCTCGGGTCGCGGCAGAGTGGACCGGCGCAGGACATCGGCGGCGGTGCTGCGGGCCAGCACGTCACCGGCCGCAGCCGCGCGCTGCTCCAGTTGTCGGTACGTCAGGCGGGACCGGTCCTTGAGCCGGCGCAGCATGTCGACGAACTCGGCCGGGTCGGCCGCCTCGTCCGGTCGAAGCTCCCCCGTGGTCATCGCCCGATTCTCCAGACACCCGACGTGCCGGGGCAAGTCGCCGCCGAGCGGCTGTCCGAGATGGTCGGACAAGGACTCGGACAAGCCGCATTGAGCTGCCCGGACATGGCATCGTCCCGACCATGGGATTGTCCCCGCCGACCCGCTTGTCTAGCGTCGTTCACCGATGGCCGCACCGCTGACGGTGTACGGCCCGACGGGCTCGGCCCGGCACCGGGCCGAGCCCGACCACATCGACGACGCGGGGGATTTGATGGATGACTCTGCCCGGGATCCGGTGCCACAGGCCGCCACGGCGGGGGAGTACGTCGTGCTGCTCGGAAAGGTACGGCGGTGTTCCGGCCTGACCTACCGGGAGATCTCCCGGCGGTCCTCGGCTGCCGGGCACTGGCTGCCGCCGAGCACCCTCGCCACGATGCTGGGGCGGACTACCCTGCCCCGGGAGCGGACCGTCGTGGCGCTGCTGGTCGGGTGCGGTATGCCGGCCGGGGACATCGAGCGGTGGGTCGGGTTGCGGCGTGACATCGAGGCGCGACTGGGCGAGCCAGCGCGAGGGGACAGCCAGCCGACGGACCCCGACCCGACGTCTCCCGACGCTGGGCTCGCGGCCGTCGACCCGGCCGAGCCGCAGCAGGCACCAGCCGAGGCGGACCGGGCCAGCCGGCCGGCCCGTCGACGGCTGCGGCTGGGGGTGCTCGTGCTGGTGGGCGCGCTGGTGGGCGCGCTGGCCGTCGGCGCGTCCGGGGCGCTGCTGTCGCACGCCGACGGTGACGGCAGGAACGCCGCCTCGACCGATGGCTGCCCGCTAGTCCTGCGGCAGGGCATGTACGGCCCCTGCGTGCTGGATCTCCAGGAGCGGCTGGTGGCTGGTGGGCTGCGCGTACCGGTGGACGGCTGGTTCGGCCCGGATACCGCCAGCCGGGTGATGGCCTTCCAGGCGCTGGGTGGCCTGCCGGTCAGCGGCACGGTGGACGGGCGGTTGCTCGACGAGCTGTCGGGCGACCCGATGGTGCCGGCCAGTTGGCCGGAGGACCGGATCAGCAGTCGACTGCGGGAAACCTTCCCGGAAGACCCGGCCGGGGCGGTGCGGTTGGCGCGGTGCCTGTCCGGGCTGGACCCGTACCGTATCGAGGTTCTCGCGGACGGATCGCGGCGCTGGGGGCTGTTCCAGTTCAGCGACATGGAGTTGTCCCGGCTCGGCGTCGACCGCCGGACCGCGTTGGATCCGGACTGGAGCATTGGGGCGGCGCGGGATGTCTGGTCGCGCACCGGCGACTTCGGTCACTGGCGCTGCGCACCGTCGTAGTGAAACGCGCCTTTCCCTGCCCGGTTACGGACCGGGCAGGGCGCCCCCTCGCACCGGTGGACGACTCCCGGTCGCAGCCGGTTGACGTAGACGTACGCACCCACGGAATCGCCGGCGGCGCGGCCGAAGCCGGTCATGTGCCGGACCACGCCCTTGGCAGGTGGATCGTCGGTGGTGGCATCGAAACTGAAGCAGAGGAGGCGGCGGAGACTGCGACGGCGGTCGGGCTCGGCGACAACAGTGTTGCCGACAGGTTGGCCGGTTCGGGCATTCATCAAGCTCTCCTCTGAAGGGCGTTGCCGTCGCCACCGGTCGCCTTCTACCCGGCGAAAGTCGAATTCCGCCGGAACGGCGTAAGCCGGAATCGTGCGGTTGGTTCAGATCCCCACTACCGCCGCGGCACTGGCGTCAACCATGAATCAGGTGCGGGGGCACGGGCAAGGAGTACGCCTGTTCGGAACTGTTCGGAAAGGGATCGGTACGCCCCGCCGGGTTGGCCGGCTCGCGCCCCGGACCACGGCCCTGTCGGCGTACAGCTTCACCCACACAGGCGCGCAGCGGCGGACCGCGTCTACGGCTGAGGTCGCCGCTGCCGACCAGTTCATCCGTGGCGCAAGCCCACCCCGTCTGCCCGTGGACTGACCAAGGCACCTCCGGCGTGATCACCCTTCACCGGCAGAACGCAGGAAGTTTGGTCGACCTGCCGCTGCACGAGGCCGCTGACGACACCGCGACGTGCGCACCGCCCACCCGCCTTACCGGCGCATCCGGCGTCACCACAGCGGCATACGAGAGCAGTACCACGCCAGTCAGCCGACTGCCGGACCTGGCACGGCCAGGGACGATGCGGGCGGCGATGTGCCATGAACCTGTCCACGAACGGACGTCGGCAACGGTCAACATCAAGTCACCGCTCTCGCACCGAGCCGATGGGACGACGACCATGACTCTCTCCGTGACAGCCGATGATCCGCTATTCAGCGAGGAGGTCGTGACCGGGCTGACCAAGGATCATCTGGTTCGGCTGGCCACAGGAACCCTTGCCTGCGTGCACGCCCGCGCGTTCCTGCCCGCCGAACTGCGGGCGGATCTGGCCGGGCTGGTGGACCGGATGCCGTTGAGCTCGGTCAACTCGAAACGGGTCAACCCGCCTGTGCTGCGGTTCGGCCCGACGGTCAACGACTTCGTCGCCGATGGCCAGCTCGATCCCGGCTACTGGACGCACGTCGAGTCGGCGCGCACGGCGTGGGCGGCGGCCGACCTGGACCCCGATCCGCTCCGGATCTGCCTGGAGGGGCTCGGCGAGGTGTGGGGCGGGCCGCCGGAGGCGGCCCGGATAGCGGGTCGCCCGGTCATGGCTGGCACGATCCGCGAGTCGAACGGTGGGCTGCGGGTCCACTTCGACGACGTGGCACGGGAATTCCCGCGCGGGCTGTTCGACCAGAAGCTCGTCGCCCAACTGGCGATCAACGTCTACCTGATGATGCCGTCCGTCGGGGGTGAAACCACCATCTGGCGCCGCACCTGGGAGCCCACGGACGAGGCGGCCCGGATCGGCTTCGGCTATGACAGCGAGGTGGTGGCGGGCGTCCAGTCGGTGACGGTGCGACCGGAGCCGGGCGACGCTCTCGTTTTCAACCCGCGCTTCTACCACTCCGTGGCAGGCGGGCAGGACGGGCGCAGGGTGTCGGTCGCCATGTTCATCGGCATCACGACCGGTGGGAATCTGGCGATCTGGTCATGACGACACCGCGCGCCCGCGGTGCCTCCGCCGAGGAGATTCGTCTGGAGTTCGCCAGAAGACACCCGCGACTGCCGATGTTCACACCCACGGGTGGAACAGTGGTCGTGCTTCCCTCCCTCACCCTCTCGCCGGGGGAGTTGGCGCACATCGAGGGCTATGCCCGCTACGAGGAGCGACTTCTGTTCCTCCTGCTCATGTTGCGCGAGCCCGCCGTCTCCGTGATCTTCCTGTCCTCGGTGCCCGTCGACGCCGAGGTCGTCGACTACTACCTGAGCTTCCTGCCCGATCCGGCGGGCGCCCGTGCCCGGCTGCGGATGATGCCGGTGGGCCTGGCCGAGAACACCGAACTGTGCCCGTTGACGCACAGGATCCTCGCCGACCCCGCGATGTGCCACGAGATCGCGCCGGCGGCGGGCACCGATGCCTGGCTGTTTCCCTTTGTCGTGACCGAACACGAGGAGCGGCTGTCGGAGATCACTGGCCTTCCGCTGTACGGCGCGCCTGCGCGGCTGGCCGCTCTGGGGACGAAATCCGGCAGCCGGGCGATCGCAGAAGGCGCTCGCGTCGCTACGGTCCCTGGCGCCGGGGGGCTGGCCAGCGTCGGGGAGGCGGAGGCCGTCGTGGCTCGACTGGTCGCGGACGGCCCGGTCATGCTGAAGCTGGACGACGGATACGGAGGCCTTGGCAACGCCATCGTCGAAGCCATGCCGAACGGACGCCTGGCCCAGGCCCGGATCAGGTTCACCGCACCGGACGAGACCTGGACGTCGTTCGCGGCAAAGATCTCCGCGCGGGGCGCGACCGCGGAGTGGTACCTCACGACACCGGGTCTGCGCTCGCCGAGCACGTTCGCCAGCATCACCCCGGACGGAACGCCCGAGGTGATCGTCACCCAGGACCAGGTCCTCGACGGGATGGTCTACGTGGGATGCCGGTCCCCGGCGGACAGCCGGTATCGACCAGCGCTGCGCGCCGCCGCCCAACGCGTCGTGGACGCCTTGTCCGCACGTGGTGTCATTGGCGTGTTCAGCCTGGATTTCCTGGCCGTCGAGCGTGGTGGATGGGAAATCCTGTTGTGCGAGACCAACCTGCGGGTCGGCGGCACAACGCACCCGTTCGGTACGACGTTGCTCGTGACCGGCGGTTGCGTTGACGGCGCCACTGGCCAGGTTGTCGACGGCGGGCGCGCCAAGGCCTACGTCGGCACGGATCACCTGTGGGTTCCCCATTTCCGCGGCTGCCGCCCCGCCGACATCATCGACCGCTTGGGCGCCAACGCCTTCGACCCGCGCCGCGGTACTGGCGCGGTCCTGCACCTGCTGGGTGCCGCATGCGTGTACGGCAAACTGGGAATCACCGCGATAGGCGACACTCCCGGCGAAGCCGAGCAGGTCTATCAGGACAGCCGCCGAGCACTCGGCGCGGCCGACTCCTGAGCCCGCTTGGCTTCGCCGTGGGTGTTACCGAAGTTCGGCGCGAATGGCGGCACCAGCCTCCTGGGTGCTCAACGAGCCACCGATGTCGGGCGTGCAGCGCCCTGCTGACACCGCCGTCGAAACCGCTCCACGGATCGCCAGTGCAGCCTCGGAGAGGCCGATTCCCTCACAGAGGAGCGCGGCGCTGAGGATCGCTCCAACGGGGTTCGCCTTTCCCTGCCCCGCGATGTCCGGTGCGCTGCCGTGGACCGGTTCGTACACGCCGAATCCGGTCTTTGGGTTGAGGTTCGCTGATGCCGCCATGCCGAGGCCACCGGCCAACTGGGCGGTGAGGTCGCTCAGAATGTCACCGTAGGAATTGTTGGTCACGATGACGTCGAACACTGACGGGTCGGCGATCAGTTTCATCGCCGCCGCGTCCACGTACAGGTGGGAACAGTCGATGTCGGGACGCCGTTCGATCGCCTCGCGCCAACAACGCTGCCACAGTTTCCCGCCATTGGGAACGGCGTTCGACTTGTCCACGAGGCACACCGACTTTCGCGCTATCGACAACGCGTAGTCGAGCACGCGTGAGACACCGCGGTAGGTGTTGACCTCCTCGTCGATCGCGATCTCGTCCGGTGTGTCGGCACGCACCCTGCCGCCGACGCCGACATACAATCCTTCGGAGTTTTCTCGCACGATGACGCAGTCGACGTTCCTGCGACGTTCGTCCCGCAGGGGGCTCAGCCGGGCGTCCCACAGAAACGCTGGCCGATGGTTCACGTACAGGTCGAGCTCGAAACGCATCTTGATCAGCACGCCCCGGCCGTACTCCGAATTGTTGATGCCGGGAGCGCCGATGGCACCGAACAGCACCGATTTCGCGGACCGTATCCGTTCGAAGTCCTCCGGGGACAGGCCTGCCCCGGTTTTCCGGAACGTGGTGGCGTTGACCTCGTCGAGGTGGTCGAAGTCGAGTCCGAGCCCCAGTTCATCGAGGACCTTGACGGCCTCGTCCGTCACCTCTGGTCCGATTCCGTCACCAGGTACAACAGCGATCACCGTCACTGTGATCTCCTCATAAACGTAGCCGTCACCGCTTGGGCTCCAGGGTCGCCAGCCGCCCCTGCGCGGTGTCGAGATATGCGTGCGGTTTGTTGAACGCGATACGAACGAAGCCGGAATCCGATGTCCGGTCGGACAGAAATAGCTGCCCCGGCGCGAGGAGCACACCTAGGTCGATCGCGAGCCTGCGAACGAAGGACCGGCAATCCTCTCGGCCGTATGGCCCGAGTTCGGCGACGACATAACAACCGCCCCGAGGAGACGTGCAGCGTAACCCCACACCGCGGAAGATACGCACCGCCTTGTCCCGCAGCTGCTGAAGATCCGGCCGTGGATCCCAGTCTTGCCCGTCAACCAGTCCGGACCGGGCCACGGCCTGTTGCAGGGGCACCGGAGCCCCGCCCGTCAGGCCGATGTGGATGCTGCGCAACGCACGGGTGAGTGCGGGGGCGGCACGGAGGAAGCCGATTCTCCAGCCACTGATGGCGTGGCTCTTCGAGAAACTGCCGACCACGATCGCTCGGTCTCGCAGTCCCGGCACGTCCGCCGCCGAGATGTGCTGTCCGCCGTCGTAGACATATGAGGCGTACACCTCGTCGGAAATGACCAGCAGATCGTGCCGCTCACACAGTTCCGCGATGACCGCCCACTCGTCTTCCTCCAGCACATGGCCAGTGGGATTGTTCGGCGTGTTCACCAGAATCGCCTTGGTACGGGGACCGATCGCGGCGGCGAGTGCCGTGGCGTCCCACCGCCAGTCCGGCGGCCGGACCCGGACGAATCTCGGCACGGCCGACGCCGTTGCGATCGAGACGAGATAGGGCTCGAAGAACGGCTCGAACACGACGATCTCGTCACCCGGATCGAGGACGCCGAGCATCGCGACAGCCAGCCCTTCGGCCGCTCCCACCGTGATGGTGAGCTCGGTGTCCGGATCGGCCGGTGTCCGGAACGACTGGCCCAACGCCGCCCGGAGCTCCCCGTTGCCACGCATGTCGCCGTACTGGTTGTTTCCGTCCCGCAGCGCGGCGCACGCCTGGTCGATCATCGCCTTCGGCGGCCGTGGCCATCCGGGGCTGCCCAGCGCGAGGTCCACCGCACCCATCCTGCGGCCCGCCTCGATCAACTCGCTGAGGCCGTCGGCGGGTATTCGGGCCAGGCGACGCGTCCCGGTGGCCATGGGCGCACCGCCTGTCACCGCGTGCCCGCCCTGGCTTGCGTTGATCCACTGCCCCGCGGGATCTCGGGCAGCCACGATGGCCGGCTCCGCTCGTAGTCTGCGATGTCCGCCGCGTCGCGCAGCGTCACTTCGATGGTGTCGAGTCCGTTGAGCAGCAGCCAGCGTGCCCGTTCGTCGATGCTGAACGACCAACGGTCCTGGCCAGCGGCCACTTCGCACTTCGTCAGGTCGACACTGATCTCGAAGGCTGGATCGGCTTCGGCGCGGTCCATCAGCGACGCGACGGCTTCGTCCGGCAGGACGACCGCCAGCAGGCCGTTGCGTAGTGCGTTGCGGTGGAAGATGTCGCCGAACCGGGTCGAGACGACCACCGCGAATCCCCACTCGCGCAGCGCCCAGACCGCTTGCTCGCGCGAGCTTCCGGTGCCGAAGTTCGTGTCCGCGATCAGTACCGTCGCGCCTTCGTGTTCCTTGGAGTTGAGGATGAAGGCGGGGTCCTTTCGCCACCGCGCGAACAGGGCGTCAGAAAGGCCGTGCCGCGAAATCCGCTTGCCGAACTCGGCCGGGATGATCTGATCGGTGTCGACGTTGCTGCGCCGGAGCACCACTGTCCGGCCGGTGTGCGAGGAAAACGGTTCCATTGCCTACTCTCAGACCAGATCGTGTGGGGCGGCGAGCCTGCCGGTCACCGCTGTTGCCGCCGCGACGGCGGGTGAGACCAGATGGGTACGGGCCCTGCCACCCTGGCGCCCCTCGAAGTTCCGGTTCGACGTGGACGCCACCCGGTTGTTGCCGGAGATCCGGTCCGAGTTCATGCCGAGGCACATCGAGCAGCCGGGCAGGCGCCACTCGGCACCCGCCGCCTTGAAGACCTCGTGCAGGCCCTCCTGCTCGGCCTGGACGCGTACCCGGCCGGAGCCCGGGACCACGAGCATCCGGACACCGGGTTTGACCCGGCGGCCACGCAGGATCTCGCCCGCCGCCCGTAGATCCTCGATCCGCCCGTTCGTGCACGAACCGATGAACACCGTGTCGATCGGGATGTCACGCATCCGGGTGCCCGGCCGGAGGTCCATGTACTCGAGCGCGCGCTCGGCGCTGGCCCGCTCGACCGGATCGGTGAACGACTCGGGCGAGGGCACCGCCGCGTCGAGCGGAAGGGCGTGCCCGGGATTGGTTCCCCACGTGACGTGCGGGCTGAGCTCGGCCAGGTCGATCCGGACCACTCGGTCGAAGGCGTCCGGGTCGTCGGTCACCAGCGTCTCCCAGTCCGACACCGCGTCCTGCCAGGCCGCACCGGACGGCGCGTAGGGCCGGTCCCGCAGATAGGCGAGCGTGTTGTCGTCCGGGGCGATCATCCCGGCACGCGCACCAGCCTCGATGCTCATGTTGCACATGGTCATCCGGCCTTCCATGGACATCGAACGCACCGCCTCACCGCGGTACTCGATGAGGAAGCCCTGGGCACCGTTGGTACCGATGGCGCCGATGACCGCGAGGATGATGTCCTTCGCCTCGGTTCCCGCCGGGGGCAGCCCGGTGAACTCGACCGCCATGGTCCGGGGGCGGGCGACCGCGAGTGTCTGCGTGGCGAGCACGTGCTCGACGTCGCTGGTTCCCACGCCGAAGGCGAGTGCGCCAAGGGCGCCGTGGGTCGACGTGTGGCTGTCGCCGCACACCACCAGCATTCCGGGCTGTACCAGGCCGAGTTCGGGACCGACGACGTGCACGATGCCCTGGCTGGCGTCACCGATCGAGTACAGCTCGATGTCGTGCTCGGCGCAGTTGCCGCGCAACGCGTCGATCTGCGCCCGGCTCGCGTCGTCGGCGATGGTCAGCGAGTGGGTCGGCACGTTGTGGTCCTCGACCGCGAGCGTCAGTTCCGGGCGACGGACCCGGCGGCCGGACAGCCGGAGACCTTCGAACGCCTGGGGCGACGACACTTCGTGGATCAGATGCAGGTCGATGTAGAGCAGATCGGTCCGTTCGTCCAGTTCGCGGACGACGTGGCGCTGCCACAGCTTTTCGGCCAGCGTCCTACCGGTCATCGGGCCGACTCCGCGGTGTTCGCCATCTCGGCGAGGATCTCCTCACGCAGGACACCCAGCTCGACGCAGTCGCCGTCGGCACGACCGTTGACGTACTTCTCGTACAGCGAGTCGACCATGTCGTCGTGAAGGTCGAGCTTGGCCTGTGCGGCGACGTGCCGCAGCACCGCGCGGCCGGAGTGGCGGGCCACCAGCAGTTGCGACTCACGGCCGAACCGGCCCGGCTCGACGTACTCGTAGGTCAACGGGTTCTGCAGCATCCCCTGCTGGTGCATGCCCGCCGCGGTGGCAAAGGCGTACGTGCCGAACAGCGCCTTGTTGCGTGGCTCTTCGAGTCCGATCGCCGCGCGGATCGCCGAGTAGACCTCGTACATCCCCTCGGTCTTGACGTCGGTCGTGGCCCCGTAGACCTCACTCTTGTACGCCAGCAGGCCGACGACCTCCTCGAGTGCCGTGTTGCCGGCACGTTCGCCGATGCCGCCCAGCGTCACCTGGACCTCGTCCGCGCCCGCCTCGACGGCCGCCATGGTGTTGGCCAGTGCGAGTCCGAAGTCGTTGTGGCAGTGCACGGTGAGGCTCGCCGATGCCGGTGCCCACTCCCGGACCGTCGCGACCAGCTCGCCGAACTCGGCCGGTGTCACACACCCCATCGTGTCCCCGACACCGACCTGGGTCGCACCGGCCTCCAGCGCGGTCTCGACGGTGGCACGCAGGAGGTCGAGTGAACCGCGGCTGGAATCCTCCATCGCCAGGGTGATGAACGGAACGCCGAGCGAGGAGGCCAGCGAGATGGCGTCGTACAGCTCGCGCAAGGCGGTGTCGCGGGTGATGCCACGTTTGTGCTCGAGGTGGATCTCGCTGGCGGTGGCGATGACCTGCAACTGGTGGTTCTTCGTGCCCGCCGCCTCGACCGCCGCTTCGACGTCACCGCGGGCCGCCCGGCACAAGGTCGCCACCCGCGCGGTGGTGAGTGCCTCGGAGATCAGCCGGGTGGCCTCGACGTCCTTTGCCGACGAGGCAGGGAATCCGGCTTCGACGGCGTCGACGCCGAGTGCCTCGATCCGCAGGGCGAGGTCGAGTTTCGTCCGCGGACTCATCGCGTTGCGCGGGGCCTGCTCACCGTCCCGCAAGGTCGTGTCGAAAATCGAAATGCGCCGCGGTGCGCGGCCGGTGCTGTCAGTCATTCCAACCTCCTCGTTGGTGGTCACACGACGTTCAATTCGGGACGGCCTGCGGCGCCGGTGAACCGGCCCGCGTGGAAGCCGCTGATGTCGGTGAAGGTCGGCCGCTGCAGGCAGAGGTCACGCAGAACCTCGCCGACGGCGGGGCCCATCATGAAGCCGTGCCCGGAAAACCCGGCGGCGTAGAGGAATCGGCCGTCGCCGGCGGTCCCGATCAGCGCGTTGTGATCAGGAGTCATCTCGTAGAGGCCTGCCCAGCCCGTGGTGAGACCCACACTCGCGAGCGCGGGTGCCCTTCGCTGCACGGCCGCGGCGACACCCGCCAACCAGCTCTCCGACCGGTTCGTGTTGAATCCGGGCTTCTCGTCCGGGTCGGACATTCCCAGCAGCAGTCCGGCACCCTCGGCGCGGAAGTAGAAGGCGGTGCCGAAGTCGATGGTGAAAGGTGTCGCCGGATCGAGGCCGTTCATCGGCTCGGTGAGCACGATCTGCCGCCGCAACGGGACGACAGGCAGGTCGACACCGGCCCATGCGCCCACTTCGCGAGACCAGGCACCAGCCGCGCAGATGACCGTGTCGGTTTCGATCCGGCCGCCCTCGGTGCTGACCGCGATGATCCGATCCCCGTCGTACTCGATACCGGTCGCAGCACAGTTGGTGACCAGCCGCGCACCGAGCCTGCGGGCCGTGGTGGCGAACCCGAGCACCACCGATTCGGGGGTGCAGTGTCCGTCCGTCGGCGAGTACACCGCCGCCAGAAGCCCGTCGGTGCCGATCAACGGCGACAGACGCCGCGCCTCGGCGACCGAGATCATCCGGCTGGGCACGCCGAGGTCGTTCTGCACGGCGACGGCCGACTCGAACTCGGCCACGGTTTCCGGCTGGTCCAGCAGGAACAGGTAACCCACCTGCCGCAGGTCGATGTCCTGGCCGAAGCGTTCACCGAAACGTTCGTACGTCTCGAGACTGCGCGTCGCCAGCTCGATGTTGACGCGGTCGGAGAACTGGGCGCGGACTCCGCCCGCCGCGCGGCAGGTGGATCCGGACCCGAGAGCACCGCGCTCGATCAGCACGACGTCGCGCACTCCGGCGGCGGCCAGGTGGTACGCGGCGCTGACTCCGATGACTCCGCCGCCGATGATCACAACGGACGCCTTCGATGGAATTTCGGTCACTTCACGCCTCACAACCCACGTACCATCGAATGCCCAGCCTGCTCAGGAACTCGCCATGCGCTCACGCAGGCTGCGCGGCCGCATGTCGGTCCATACCGTTTCGATGTGGGCGAGACAGTCCTGCTTCGAACGGGCCGTACCCACCGGCTTCCAGCCAGCCGGAATTTCCCGGCCCTCCGGCCAGATCGAGTACTGCTCCTCGTCGTTCACGACGACGAGATACGACTGGTCGTCATCCTCGGTTGAGTTCATCTGCCTGCTCTCCTTTCCATCCTTTGGCAGAGGGGTGGTCCACGGTCGAATGCTCGGCGAGCAGCCGTTCGATCTCGTCGTCGGACATCTCGTCGACCTGACGGGCCAGCCGGGTGACGGTCTCGATCCGCCCTGGCGTGCCGGCGTGACGGACCACGTCGGCGAACGACGCGATCGTGGGAGCGCCGAACAGGGCACGCGCGGACAGGTCGATGTCGAAGGTCGCGTTGACGCGAGCGATCACCTGATGCGCGCGCAGAGAATGCCCGCCCAGCGTCAGGAAGTTCGCATGGACGTCGATCTGGCCAGGCTCCGGCAGGTCCAGCACCAGAGCCCAGATCGCGGCGACCAGATCCTCAAGCGGATCCCGTGGCGTCTCGACACCGGATGACTCCGGAACAGGAAGATTGCCGACGTCTATCTTGCCGTTCGACGTGACGGGAAACCGTCGCAGCGGGACGAGGACCGCCGGAACCATCTGGCCCGGCAGGTGATTCACCAGGTGTTCGCGTACGGCGTCGACGTCGATCGCCCCGCCCGTCGCAGGAGTGACATAGCCGACGAGGTAGGTGTTCTCACGCTCGTCGACGCGCGCGGCGACCACGGCCTCGGCCACTGCCAGGTGTTCCCTGAGCCTGGCTTCGATCTCGCCGGTCTCGATGCGGACACCGCGAATGCTGACCTGACTGTCGATTCGCCCGACGAACTCGATCGCACCGTCGGGGCGGTAGCGGGCGAGATCTCCGGTGCGGTACATCCGCTCACCCGGCCGAGTGGCGAACGGATCGGGAACGAACCGCTCGGCGGTCAGACCCGGGCTGTCGACATACCCACGGGCGAGGCTCGTTCCGGCGATGTGCAGTTCACCGGAAACACCTATGGCGACCGGCCGCAAGGCGTGGTCCAGGATGTAGGTGCGTACGTTGTCGATCGGCCGTCCGATCGAGGGTGCCCGCCACGAACCGGTGCGCCACGGGACGACACCGGCCGTGGTGACCACGCTGGCCTCGGTCGGTCCGTAGTGGTTGATCAGCTCGTATCCGGTGTCGGATCGAGGTCGCTCGCCGAGCCTGTCACCGCCGGTGAGTAGCGCGCGCAGCACCAAGCCTGGCGGCGACGGCAGTTTCACGACCTCCGCGGCGAGCGGAGTCGGCAGGAACGTGACCGTGATCCGGTTGTCCGCCAACCAGTTCAGCAGCAGGTCCGGCCGCAGCCGCTCGTCGTCCCCGGCGATGTGCAGGGTGGCTCCGGCGGCCAGTGCGGGCCAGATCTCCCACACCGACGCGTCGAACCCGACGGCAGCACACTGTCCGACGCGGTCGGTGTCGCCGATCCGGTACGAATCCAGGTGCCACGCCACCAGATTGGCGAGACCCGCGTGCGCGACCGCCACACCCTTCGGCCGTCCCGTCGATCCGGACGTGTAGATGACGTACGCCAGATTGCCCGGATCCACCGGAGCATCGACCGGATCAATGCCTCGGGCGTCCGGGCGGAGGACTCGCACGCACTCGGGGACGGAGAGCCGTGCACGAACGTCGTCCGTGGTGATCAGGACGGGAGCGCCGCAGTCCGTCAGCATGTACTCGAGGCGTGCGTCGGGGTGCTCCGGATCCAGTGGTACGTAGGTGCCGCCCGCCTTGAACACGGCCAGCATGGCGATGACCAGCTCGATCGAGCGCGGCAGGCAGATCGCCACCGCGACCTCCGGGACCACGCCTGCCTCACGAAGACAACGGGCCAGCCGGCCGGCGTCGGCGTCGAGATCCGCGTAGGTCAGCGACCGTGTTCCGTTGGTCACGGCGACCGCGTCCGGGCGCTCTGCGGCTTGTGCCGCGACCTGGACATGGACCAGGGTGACGGGCCGTGCTACCTCGGTCGCGTTCCACTCGACGACCTGGCGGTGGTACTCCTCGGGGGCCAGTACGGGCAGGCCGGGGTCTTCGTCGACGGGCATACGCATCACGGTCTCTTTCGCGTGGTTTCGCTGCTCGCCCATAGTGGATCGCGCGCTTGGTGTGGCACCGACGCGCAAAGGTCACCGAGATCAACGGCGCAGGCGTCGGTATCTCCTGGTGATCGCGACCTGTGCCGGATTGGGTACGGGTAGCCTACGGAATGCGTGTCCGGGCGGCGGGGGATAGCGGCGTGGCTGGATGCTCGCGTGCCGGACGATCGGCGGGGTGCCGCCCGGACCGTCGCCGCTATCCCCGTACTCGACCCGTAGCAGTCCCTTGGACACCAATGGCAACGTGTCCGACCAGCGGTGTCATCGCAGTCGGCCGACCACGAACGTGTCGATGCCGTACCAGCAGGCAGAGCCATAGTGGGCACCGAACCTGGTAAGTCCGCCTCACGCGGCGTCGGAAGCGAGGGCATCGCAGGATGAGCGCAGTTCCACAAGCTCGATCGGTCGCGAACAGACAGCGACTGCTGGATCTCATGCTCACCCGGGAGGGCCACTCGAATCGGATCACCCCGGCCGACCGGACCGCGGACCTGCCGCTCTCGTTCGCCCAGCAACGGCTGTGGACCCTCGACCGCCTGCTGCCTGACCGCTGTCTGTACAACGCGCCATTGGCCTACCGGCTGCGCGGCCCACTGGACCGCTCCGCCTTGCGGAAGGCGTTCACGGGCGTGGTCGCCCGCCATGAGGCGTTGCGGACCACCTTCGCCGTACGTGCGGGAACCCCCGTTCAAGTGATCGGCACATCCCGTCCTGTCGATATCCCGGCAGTGAGTCTGGCCGGGATGCCGGACAGGGAAACCGAAGCCGTCCGCCTGGCCATGGCCGAGGCCAGGGTTCCTTTCGACCTGGAAGCCGGCCCGTTGCTCCGGCTCAAACTGATCGAACTGGCCGCCGACGACCACGTCCTGCTGATCACGCTGCACCACATCGTGACCGACACGTGGTCGCTCGGTGTGATGTTCCGGGAGATCACCACGTTGTACGCCGCGGCACGCGACGGGGCCTCGCCGACCTTGCCGGAACTCGCCGTGCAGTACGCGGATTTCGCCGTCTGGCAGCGCCGGACGATGTCCGGCGAACGCCTGCGGCGGGAACTCACCCACTGGAGCGACCGACTGAGCGGCGCACCCCAGATGCTCACCCTGCCCGCGGATCGGCAACACCGTGCCGTGCCGTCCTTCGGCGGTGCGGAGCACGTCTTCACCGTGCCCGAGCCGATTCTGGCGCTGTTGCGGTCAGTCGCCGCGGCACAGGACGCGACGTTGTTCATGGTGCTGCTGGCCGCGTTCAAGGTGCAGCTTTCCCGGTACTGCGGCGAGACCGACATCGTCGTCGGCTCTCCGGTCGTCGGCCGTGGCCACGTCGAACTGGAGCCGCTGATCGGCTTCTTCGTCAACAACCTGGTGCTCAGAACCGATCTGGCCGGTGATCCACCGTTCACCGAACTCGTCAGGCGGGTACGCCACACCGCGCTCGACGCCTACGACCACCAGGAACTGCCGTTCGAGAAGCTGGTGAACGAACTGCAGCCGACGCGCAATCTGAGCGTGCAACCGTTGGCCCAGGTCAACTTCCAGGTCTACGAACCGCAGAACCTTGATTCGGCCCGGGTTCCTTCGGCGGGGCGAACCTCCGTACACGGCGACGACCTGACCTTGCCCGGCCTGCACGTCGAGTCCCTGCCCGTCGCGACGCGCACGAGCAAATTCGACTTTTCCATCATGTTCAGCGAAATCGGTCGGGATTTCGTCGGCCAGATCGAGTACTCGACCGATCTGTATGACAAGCCCACCATCGAGCGGTTCGCCGACAATTTCGCCGCCCTGCTCGACGGAATCGTGGCCCGCCCGGACAGCAGGCTGTCCGAACTGCCGGTGTTCGCCGATCGGGAGCGCGTCCGTGTCCTGGAGGAGTGGAACGACACCGACCGGCCGGGTGCGGGTGGGCGCTGCCTGCACGAACTCGTGCAGGCGCAAGCAGAACGTACTCCGGACGCGATCGCGGTGATCGCCGAGGACCGCCGGCTGACCTATCGAGAACTCGACAACCGCGCCAACGCACTGGCCCATCACCTACGGGCGCTCGGCGCCGAGACCGAGTCGACGATCGGTGTCTGCATCGAGCGGTCCGCCGAGGTCGTCATCGCCGTCCTCGCCGTCCTCAAGGCTGGTGGCGTCTACCTGGCGCTCGACCCGGACCAGCCCGTCGACCGGCTGGCTTCGCTGCTCACCGACGCCGGTGCGGCGATGCTGATCACCCGGGCCCAGCAGACCACGGTTCCCGCGGTGGACGGCATCGGGACCTACGTCTTCGAACGCGACTGGGCCATCACCGAGAAGTACCCCACCACGCCACCGGTCGGCACCACCGCTCCGGAGAGCCTCGCGTACGCCATTCACACGTCGGGCTCCACCGGCCGTCCCAAGTGTGTTGTCACGCCGCATGAGGGCGTCATCAACTACCTCACCTGGTTGCAGGCCGAACACGGTCTGTCCGCAGAGGACCGTGTGCTGCAGAAGGCACCGTTCGGCTTCGACGTGTCCGTGTGGGAGATTTTCTGGCCGCTCTGCACCGGAGCCGCGGTGGTGCTGGCCCGGCCCGGTGAGCAAGGAAATCCGAAATACCTCGCCGAGCTGATCAGGGACACGCGAATCACCGTCGCACATTTCGTGCCGTCCATGCTGCGGTTCTTCGTCGCCGAGCCCGCAGCCGCGGAATGCGCGAGACTGCGTCTGGTGATCTGCGGTGGCGAGGCCATCACCACGGACCTGGTGAACCGTTTCCACCGGACCTTCGATGCCGTGCTGCACAACCAGTACGGCCCAGCCGAGGCCGCTATCCAGGTCACCGGGTGCACCCTACGGCCAGGAGCAGAGAAGGCCTCGCTTGGTCGCGCGGTGTGGAACACCCGGTTGTACGTTCTCGACGCCGCCGGGAGCCCCGTTCCGCAAGGTGCGGCCGGTGAGCTCTACCTCGCGGGTGTCCAACTCGCTCGTGGCTATCTCAACCAGCCGGGCATGACCGCCGAACGCTTCCTGCCCAACCCTTTCGGCGCACCCGGCAGCCGGATGTACCGCACGGGCGACCTCGTCCGCTGGCTTCCCGACGGGACGCTGGAGTTCCTCGGCCGCACCGACCATCAGGTGAAGATCCGTGGCGTCCGGATCGAGCCCGGCGAGATCCAGAGCCACCTGACGGCCGATCCCGCCGTTCGCCAGGCGATCGTGGTGGCGAGGCAAGATCCGTCTGGTGACAAGCGACTGGTGGCCTACGTGGTCCCGCACGACACGGCGGACCCCGGCCGGTTGTCCGCGGCACTGCGTGCCGACCTGTCGGGTCGCTTGCCGAGCTATCTGGTGCCGTCGGCGTTCGTCGTCCTCGATTCTCTGCCCCTCAACCGCAATGGCAAGGTGGACGTGGCCGCACTGCCGCTGTCCACCGTTTCGTCCGACCGTCCGACGTTGGTCGCGGCGCGCACCCAGGTGGAACGGGTACTGGGCGAGGTGTGGCAGACAGTGTTGCGCCTGGACGAGGTGGGCGTGCACGACAACTTCTTCGCGCTCGGCGGTGACTCGATCCGTGCGATCGAGGTCACGTCACTGGCTGCGGCTTCCGGGCTGCGGCTGCACCCCAACCAGCTCTTCCAGCACCAGAGCCTTGCCGAACTGGCCGCGGTCGCAACCGAGGCGGACGACGAGAACGTGGCCGGGTGCCTGGCCGAGCAGGGCGAGGTCACCGGGCCGGTGCACCTCACCCCGATCCAGCGTTCCTTCGTGTCGGTCGGGGACCCCCGCCGGGACTACCAGACGCAGTACCTGGCGTTGGAGATCACCGCGGACCTACCCGCCGAGATCATCGACACCGCCATCGACCACCTGGTGCGGCACCATGACGTGCTCAGGACGAGATTGGCATTCGACGGCGCGGCCTGGACCCAGGCTGTGGAGGCGTACCGGCCGGAGGAGCGGCTGGTCCGGCACACTGTCGACGACCTGGACGTCGGCGTCCTGCTGGACGACTACGCGACAAGGGCGGCCGAATCCCTCGACCCGGTGGCGGGCCGGATGGTGCGAGCGGTGTACCTGGAACGTCACGGCGCCAGGCCGGTGCTGCTGGTGATCATCCACCACCTCTGCGTGGACGCCGTCTCGTGGCGCATCCTGATCGAGGATTTCGATTCGGTGTGCCGTCAGCTTCTCGACGGCCGGACCGACCCGGTGCTGCCCGCCAAGACCACCTCCTTCCAGACGTGGGCTGGACGCCTGCACGATCTGGCCGGATCTCCCGAACTGGCCGATGAGGCACGCCATTGGCGCTCGATGGTTCCCCGCGAGCTGCCGTCCCTGCCTCGTGACGGCGTGGTGACCTCCGATCGAAGCACGTACGGCGACGTGGAGCAGTTCGACTCCGTGGTGTCCCGCGACACCACTCGTGCCCTGATCGAGGAGGTGCCCGACGCCTACCGGACCCAGGTCAACGACGTGCTGATGACCGCGTTGGCGCTGGCGTTCGGCACCTGGACCGGTTCGCCACGGCTGTTGGTGGATCTGGAGGGCCACGGCAGGGAACCGCTCTTCGACGACGTCGACCTCACCAGGACCGTCGGCTGGTTCACCTCGGTCTTTCCGGTCTACCTGGACCTGCCCGACCCCGCCGACGTCGGTGGTTGCCTGATCGCGGTGAAGGAGACATTGCGCGCGGTTCCCCGCCGCGGCATCGGCCTCGGCCTGCTGCGGCACGTCCGCGCGGACGAACACCGCATCGACGATCTGCCGCAAGCCGAAGTCCTGTTCAACTACCTCGGCCGGATCGACACCCCCTCTGGCGGGGACGCCCTGGTCCGCCAGGTACCGGATCCGCTGCGGGCTGGAAACGCACCGAGCCGGCCGCGTACCTACCCGATCGAAGCGTATGCCCGGATCCAGGACGGGCGCCTCGTCGTGCACTGGTCGTACGATCGCAACGTCTACGACCGGAGCCGCATCGAAGGCATCGCCGGTGACTTCACCAGGGCGTTGGAACGGATCACCGAGTTCTGCCGCCTGCCGGACAGCGGAGGGCGCACGGCGTCGGACTACCCGCTCACCGGCCTGTCCACCGCGGACCTGAAGCGGCTTTTCGGCTCCTACCGTGGCATCGAGGACATCTATCCGTTGTCCACGTTGCAGACGGGCATCCTGTTCCACACGCTCACCGCGGCCAACGCCGACGTGTACCTGACGCAGGCGAGCTGGGAACTCGGTGACATCGACGCGCACGCGATGGCTCAGGCCTGGCAGGAGGTGACCCGCAGGACCGCCATGCTGCGTACCCGGTTCACGTGGAAAGCCGTGTATCCGGCGCTCCAGGTGGTCGAGCGCGACGTGCACCTCCCGGTCACGCATCTGGACTGGTCGGACCGGGATCACGCGCAACAGCGGTCGGCACTGGAAGACCTGCTCGACGAGGGCAGGCGGAACACCTTCGACCTCGAACGAGCCCCGATCGCCCGTGTCACTCTGATCAAGAGCGGTCCCGCGAACTGGCGCATCCTGGTGGAAACACACCACATCCTGTTCGACGGCTGGAGCATCACCATGCTCATCGGCGACGCGCTGGCCGTGTATCAGGCTCTGGTCGCCGGTGCGGAGTTGCGGCTGCCGGCCCGCCGTCCGTTCCGGGACTTCATCGAATGGCAGGGTGCTCGGAAGGCAGGCGCGGACGAGAGGTACTGGCGGAACTACCTCGCGGGGTTCACCGAACCGACGAGGTTGCCCGTTGAGCCGTCCGACGTCACCGGGTACGGCGTTCACCACCGGGAGCTTCCGGCAGAGTTGTCCAACGCGGTGCAGGACTGCGCGCGACGCCTGCGTATCACCCCCAGCACGCTGTTCCAAGTCAGTTGGTCGCTGATGCTGAGCCGGTACACGAACGCCACCGACGTGGTGTTCGGGGCCACTGTGTCCGGCCGGGCCGACATGCCCGGGATGGAGCGGATGATCGGCCTGTTCATCAACACGCTCCCGGTCCGCGTCCGGCTGGGACGTGGTGATCAACGGCTCGACGACTGGCTGCGGGAGGTGCAGACGGACTGGACCCGGATGCCGTCCGAACAGACCTCACTGGCGGACATCACCGCATGGAGCGAGATTCCGCCGCGGCAGTCACTGTTCGACAGCATCGTGGTGGTCGGGAACTACCCGGTCGACGATCCGGTCCGGACCGCGCTGGGCGGCATGTCCGCGCGAACTCTGCGGGTTCGCGAGATGAACAACTACCCGCTCAGCCTGATCGTCAACGGTGGGACACCGTACGAATTCGAGATGCAGTACGACCGGAGCAAATACAGCCCGGCCATGATCGAGGACGTCGAGAGGTGTGTCACCTCGGTTCTGCACATGATCGTCACCGACACCGACGTGACGATCGCTGAACTGATTACCGCAGTCGGTTACCGCCCGCTGCCAGGTCACTGAGCCCGCCGACGGCGCGGATCCTGGCGTGGTGTCGGTTGACGGTCCTCTGACGGCGGCACAGTCGGGGCGGGTGCGGGGGGCGTTCGAGAACCGCTGGGTGCCTTTACCGTGGCACGAGACGGACCGGCATCGATTCGAATCCCCAGACTAGATTGGAGGTGAGGCGCTGCGGTTGGCCGGCCAGTTCGGCATGGTCCGTGCGACGGACCAGTTCCTCGAAGAACACCTCCATCTCGGTGACCGCCAGTGGACCACCGAGGCAGAAGTGGGGGCCGTGGCCGAAGGAGAAGTGACGGTTCGGTGAGCGTGTGATGTCGAACGTCTCCGGATCGACGAAGGCTTTGGGATCGCGGTTCACCGCCGGCAGCCACACGGCCAGCTGGTCGCCGCTGCTGATGGCGTGGCCGCCGATCTCGGTGTCCCGCACCGCGGTCCGGCGTACGTGCAGCACCGGGCTGGCGTATCGCAGGATCTCCTGGACCGCGGACGGCACGTAGCTCCTGTCGACCTGGAGTGCTCGCCACGAGTCTGGATTGTCGATCAGCGCCAGGAGTCCACCAACGGTGCCGTGCCGGGTCGTCTCATTGCCCCCCGAGAGGAGACCGGTGCAGTTGAGGAACACCTCCTCGTCGGTCAGCGGCGCTCCGTCGATCTGCCCGTTGACCAGCGCGCTGGTCACGTCGTTGCCCGGGCTTCGTCGGCGCTGTTTGGCCAGGTCGTCGTAGTAGAGGAAAATGTCGGTGTACGCCTCCCTCATCTGCTCGACGCTGGTGTGCGGATCGTTCCCGAAAGCGGTCGCGGTCAGCCGCAGCATCAGGTCCCAGTCACTTTTCGGTACGCCGAGCATGTCGCAGATGACCGCCACCGGCAATCGTGCCGCCACGTCGGTGAAGTCGCAGACGTCCTGGTCGTAGGCCAGGTCCAAAGCCTCCGTCACCACCTCTCGCATCGTGTCCCGCAGCCGTGCCACCGTCCGGGGTGTGTACGTCGAGTTGATGATCCGCTTGATCGCGCCGTGTCGGGGCGGGTCGGTGACGATGAGCATCTTGCCGGCCGCGGCCTCCGCAGCGGGCTGATCGCTGCCGAGACGCATCCCCTTCCCGGAGACGAACGTCGACGGGTCGGTCAGGACCCGGGTGGCGGGCTCATGCTCCAGGACGGACCAGAACGCACCCCGATCGCTGACCGGCGTGTAGAACACGGGGGTTTGTGCTCGGAGCATCGTCCACAGGGGTACCGGGTCGACGGCCCGGTAGAGCTCGGGATCCGACAGGTCGGGCAGCTGGCTCTCGAGATCACTGCTGGGCATGAGGTTCAACCCTTACTTGTAGCTGGATCAGGGTTTGCTGGGCGGTGGGCCCGCCGGCGGGCGCGTCCGGTGTCAAGCAGGACGGCTACGGGACGTGAATTCGCCTGTGCAAGGCCGACTCCTGCCGATTGGCCGCACACCTTGGCCGACCAATCGAATGTGCCGTCGTCCATCAATGGCTGGTCAGGGGTAGTGTGCCCGAGAAGCGCAGGAATCGGTGATAAGCAAGAACGGTCCGGGGCGCTCCGTGGTCACAGATTGGCGTCCGGCCTGCTCGCATCGAGCCGGAGACGTTGGTGATCGATCTTAGATTCAGATCGACATGAGTGGTAGTGATGAGCATCACGCCCTACGTAGTGACCTGGCAGTGATGAAGCTAAAAGTGTTTGTGGATTCACGCATCGACTCACGCCTTTTGATTTATCCGTGCTATTCTGAGCACTTTTCATCGTGTGTTTGGGCTGGCCTGGACGTGAGGTAGGGCGAGGATGGCCTGGACGATCGCGGTGGCGGTTGACGGTCTTTCGGCGGCGGGACAGCCGGGGCCGGTGCGGGCGGCGGTCAGGTCGTGCACTGCGCCGGGCAGGGTGGGCGAGGCGAGGCGAGGCCCAACAGTGCGACCGCGGCCGGGTGAGACAGCACAGCGAGGCTCCCGGTTGGGGCATCGGACCTTGGTCGACCGCTGCCTCACCGGGAGCCTCGTCCTATGCCGGCAAAGCCTCTCCGCACGTACCGTGAACAGGCCCGTCACGATGAAAGGCCGCACTGATCGCGGCAATCGCTGCCGCTGCGATCGCGTCGGTAATCGATACGACTGTGGCGTCCGGTCCGTCCGGCGTCCACAGCAGCGGTAGCTCGGTGCACCCGAGCAGGGAGGTGAACCCACGTCCGCGGTAGCGGCGGATGAGCTCGTCGAGAACGTTCACCTCGGCCGGACCGGTCCGGCCGCTCTTCACCGCGGTGATGAGCCGGTCCAGGGTTTCCTGCTCCGCGCTCGTCGGGTAGTGCAGCTCGACATCGTCCGGCCACGAAGGTTCGTACAGGCGTTGCCGCCGAGTCGGTGACGTGCAGAACACCACGCACCGGGTGGCACCGCGGACGGACAGTTCCCGCGTGGCCGCCCGCAGCCCATCGACGATGGTGGCGCCGGTCCGCTCCTGGATGTCCACGCGGTAGGCGTGTGTTGTCGCCGAAGCGAGTGCCAGCACTGTGCATCCGAGTGACTGCAGGGACCTGGTCGCCGCGACCAGGTGGGGGAGAGGCGATTCGACACCGGGCACCCCACTGAGATGCCCGATCCGGCTGGGAAACGGCCAACTGAGCAGGACGGCGGAGAAGTGACCCTGGTCCGTCTCGGCTGAGGTCAACCGGACGAACCGCTCGTACAGGTGAGCTCCGGCCAGCGGCCCGAGGCCGCCGACGATCCCGGCGACCGGAGCGGTCCGGATGCCGGTGCCATTGTTCAGACCCGGCATCGCTTCACTGCTTCTCCTGCGGATCCGTTCGTGACCCGCTCGGTGTCGCATCTATTTCCCGCCACACTTTGAAGGGCACGAGGCTGAACGTCGCCACCGCGTAGACGCAGGCGAAGATGAGGAGGGTGCCGGTCAGGCCGGCGTAGGAGATGAGACCGCCTCCGACGATCGGGCCGAGTGGAACCATCGCGAAGGCTGCGGCGGATATCGCGCCCAGCCCCCGGGCACGCATGTTCTCCGGAATCCGGTGGTACTGCGCGGTGCGCAGGATCGGATTGATCATCCCGGCGCAGAACCCGGTCGCCGCGACCACTATGAAGATCAACGGCAGGGCGGGTTCCGCGGCAAGCACGAGACAGCGGGGCAGCCCGACCAGCATGAAGACCACGGTGAAAAGCAGCCTGCGGGGCAGCCGATGGGCCACGGCGCCAAAGGCGATACCACCGGCAACTCCGGCGACCGCCGAGGTGCCGATGAGCAGGCCGACTGCGCCCGCACCCGACAGCACCTCATCGCCATACACCGGTAGCACCACGCTGACGTAGGCCACATCGAGCATGTTCGTCACGGCCAGGAGCAACGCGATCGAGCGCAGCAACCGATCCCGCCACAGGAAGGTAAAACCCTGCAGCAGGCCCGCCAGATAGGATTCCCTGGTCGCGGCGGGTTTGGACCGCGGCGCTCCGGAAACGGCGACGATCAACGCCGCCAGCACGAAGGTTCCCGCGTCCACCAGCAACACGTTGACCGGACCGATCAGCGCTATCAGGACACCGGCAAGCGGAGCACCAGCCATTCGCGCCCCGCGTTCGACCACCTCCAGCACGCTCGACGCCCGTTCGATGCTCATTCCGGACCGTTGCGCCAACGCGGGCAACAATGCCTCGCGTGCGGCGTTGCCCGGTACGTCGAAAGCGGCCCCGAGGAAGACGAGGGCGAGCAGCGTCGGGAACGTCAGCATACCCGCGATGTGCAGGAGCGGGATCAGAGCCACCATCGCCGCGCCGAAGAGGTCGGCGATGACGCTCGCCCGGCGGTAGCCGATTCGGTCGACCAGGACGCCGCCGAATGTCATGGACAGCAGGATCGGCAGGAACGACGCCGCCGCCGCGATGCCCGTCTGCGTGGCACTTCCCGTCGTCTCGAGCACGAACCACGGCACCGCGAGATAGGTCATCGAGTTGCCGGCGAGTGAGACGCCGTGTGCGGTCAGCACCGCGTACAGCGAGTACTGGCTTCGTCCTGCCACACGCGTGCCAGGTGCGCTGGGGGTCGCGTCCATCATGAGTCCTTCGAGAACACGGAAATCGGTAGGTCGGCGCGGTTGTCGTCGCCGTCGCCGTCGAGCACGGAATCGATCAGCCGGTCGACAGTTCGCACGGTCGAATCCGCCCATTCCGGGTCGAACAGCACGCTGTCGTACACGAAGTGCAGATCGATGTCCGAGGGGCGCTGGGTGACGAACAGTGCGATCGGATAGCGCGACCAGGCGTCGGGCGGATCGACCGGGGTGATCGTGAGCCCGGGAATCCCGTCGCCGTCGTCGGGCGCTTCCTGCATGTTGAACAGCGCCTGTGCGAGGTGAACGTCCGAAGTGAACTCCGCCAGGCTGCCGCGCAGACTCTCCAGTGGCGGCTCGGCGTGCGCGAAACCGTCGAGCAGACTGGCCCGGACCCGCGCCAACAGTTCGGGCAACGTCAGATCCGCCGTGACGTCGGCGCGTATCAGCAGTGTGTTCGCCACGAAGCCGATCATGTCCTTGCGCTCGGGACGAGCACGGTTCGCCACCGGCGTCGCGACGTGGAAAGCCTCCTGGCCGAAAGCAAGGAACAACGCGGCCTGGAACACGGCCATCAGCAGCATGGACGGCGTTGCCTGGGAGCGGGCTGCCAGCCGCAGCAAGTTCCGGGTTCGTTGCTCACCCAGCGGTTTCGCGCGGTGCCGTCGGCGCTGATACCGGTCCTCGGTGAAGGGGTACCCGTCCGGCAGCCTGATCAGCGGAACCGCTTCGGCCAACTGGTTGCGCCAGTAGGTGATGTCGGAATCCCAGGTCCCCGCTTCGAGTTGCGCACGCTGCCAGGTGGCGAAGTCCGGGTACTGAAGTGGCACGGGGGTCAGCGGCGACGGCAGCCCGGACGAGAATGCCCGATACAACTCGGTCAACTCTCGGTAGTAGTTCCCCATCGAGTGACCGTCGAACACGATGTGGTGCGCCACCAGGAAGAAGACGTGCTCCTGACGGGACAGGCGGATCAGACCGGTCCGCCACAGTGGTCCGTTCGCGAGATCGAAACCCCGTTGCACCACGGCGTGGATGCGCTCGGTCAACGTGCTTTGCGGCTCGGTACCGAGATCGTCAACGGACAGGGCGGTCGGTGCGGGTGGGTGCAGGCGGACCGTCGGTTCGCCGTCCAGGTCGGGGAACACCGTGCGGAGCGCTTCGTGGCGGCGGACGATCTCCGTGATGGCGTCGGTGAGTGCGGCGATGTCCAGGTCACCACAAATACGGAAGATGCCCGCCACGTTGTAGCAGGCGTTGCCGGGGGCGAGGTGGCGGTCGACGTGCCAGATGTGCGACTGGGACGGCGAAAGCCGTGGACTGCCGTCCGGCGACGGACACACGGGCGTACGGGTGCGGTCGCCGATCGTCCGCCCGACGAACTCGGCCATGGCCGCCACGGTCGGCGCGTCGAACACCGCCCGCAGGGGTATCTCGGTGCCCAGCACGTCGGAGATCCGGGCGGCCAGGCGCATGGCGAGCAGGGAGTGCCCACCGAGGTCGAAGAAGCTGTCGTGGATGCCCACCACGGTCGCGTCCAGCACCTCGGTCCAGACCGTGATCAGGGCATCCTCAAGCGGATCGCTCGCGGCGGTGGGCGCATCGAGCAGCGCGGACCGTTCCGCCGGAGGTTCGGGCAGTGCCTGACGATCGAGCTTGCCGGTTCGGTTGTGAGGCAGGGCGTCCATCGACACGAACGTCGTTGGTATCGAGTGGTCCGGCAGTGCGCTGGCCAAGCTTGCCCGCAGATCGCCGATGGTCGGCTGCGGGGTCGTGTCCGACCAGGCCACGTAGGCCACAAGCGTGGCGTCCCATACCCGGCACGCCGCTTCCCTGACCGCGGGCAGGGCGGACAAGGCGGCCTCGACCTCGCCGAGTTCCACGCGCTGGCCGCGAATCTTGACCTGGTTGTCCGTCCTGCCAAGGAACTCCAGAAATCCGTCCGCACCCACCCGTGCCGTATCGCCCGTGCGGTACATCCGCTCGCCTGGGCGGCCGAAGGGATTCGGCACGAAGCGTTCCGCGGTGATGCCGGGGCGATGCCAGTACCCTTGGGTCAGCCCCGCTCCGCCGATGTACACCTCCCCGGATTGACCGACCGGGACCAGATTCAGCAACCGGTCGAGTAGCTGTACGGACACACCGGTGATCGGCTGCCCGATCGGCACGTCGGTGCCGATCGTCTCCCCGGGTATCTCATACGCGGTGGCCGTCATCGTGCATTCGCTTGGCCCGTACATGTTGACGATCTTCGCGTTCACGAAGACGCGCCGCAACGCGGCGACATCCGCGTGGTGCAGCTTCTCCCCGCTGACCAGGATCACCCGAACCGCTGGAACGGTGGTGTCCAGCCTGTCCGCCTCCCGGACGAGTTCACGCACCAGCGAGGGCACGACCGCGAGGACGGCGGTCACACCGGCGTCCACGATCACCCGCAACGCCGCAGCGGCGTCCCGGCCGCCTTTCGGCGTGATCACGGTGCGGGCACCTACCGTGAGCGGGAAGAACATGTCGCGCAGCGACGCGTCGAACGAGACCGCGGCGAGCTGGACCACCAGGTCGTCAGCGTCGATGTACCGCTCAAGGCACAGATTGTCGAAGTAGTTCAGCACGCAGCCGTGCATGCCTGCGATTCCCTTGGGTGTTCCGCTGGAACCCGAGGTGAAGTAGACGTAGGCGATGTCGTCCGGCTGGACCGACGGCGGGCTACCGATGGCGGGATCGTCCTGCGCGGACAACATGGCAGCGAGGTCGAGCCACGTTGTCACCTCGGGAAGCTCCGCCTGCCGGTGATCGGTCACTCCGAGACGCGGCGGATCGGTCGACAGCATGCGCCGCAACCGATCGAGTGGCTGGTCGGAGTCGAGTGGCACGACAGCCGCTCCCGATTGCCACACCGCCAGTATCGTCGCGACGAGCCAGGGAGAACGATCCAGCTGTACGGCAACGAACGTGCCAGGTCCGGCACCGTGCCGTTGGAGCTGGCGCGTGATGCGGTCCGCGGTTTCACCGAGCCGTTGGTACGTCCACGAAACGCCGTCGAACAGGACGGCGGGTGCGTCGGGCGTACGCGTCGCGCACGCCTTGATCCGGGCGGGTATGCCACCGGTCCACTCACCGACCGAGGCGGCGGCTGGCCCTTCTCCCACAGTGTTTCCTCCGGTCATGTCCGCGCGGCGGTGTCGCTGGACATCGAAACCTCCTGTAGGAGCTGTTCCGCCGTCGCGGTGACCTTCCGCCATGTCGGCTCGTCCTGCGCAAGTACGGAACAGAACTCCCGGATGGTCGGCGCCTCGAATACCTGCGTGACCGCCACTTCCACGCCGAGCACGGCGTTGACCGCGGCGATGAGCCGCATGGCGCCCAGGGAGTTCCCGCCCGATTCGAAGAAGTTCGCCTCGGTGTCGAAAACGGTCACGCCGAGAACGTCCTCCCACAGGCTCACGAGGACTTCCTCGATGGGCGATTCCGGCGTCCTTGGGCCGCTGCGGCTATCCGACCGCGGCGCCGGTTCCGGGAGCGCGGCACGGTCGACCTTGCCACTGGTCGTGAGGGGCAGGGCGACCAGGATGGACACCACATCCGGGACCATGTAGCGCGGCACCTTCTCACGGAGGAACTCCCGCAGGTGATCACCGTCGAGATCCTCCGAACTGGTGGTCACGTAGGCAAAGAGGCGGCGGTCGCCCGCGGGATCGGGACGGGCCACGGCGACGGCGTCCTTCACGTCCGGATGCCCGCGCAGCGCGAACTCCACCTCGCCCAGTTCGACCCGGAAGCCCTGGATCTTGACCTGGAAGTCCTTGCGCCCGAGGAACTCTATGTTTCCGTCGGGCAGGTAGCGGCCGAGGTCTCCGGTTCGGTAGAGGGCGTCGCCGGTGCGAAAGTCGGTGACGAAGCTCGCCGCCGTGCGATCCGGATCACGCCAGTACCCGGCGCTCACTCCGGTGCCGCCAATATGCAGTTCGCCCGCCACACCGATCGGGCAGGGCTTGCGGTCGGGGTCCATGACGTAGAACCTCTGGTTGGCCATCGGTCTTCCGTACGGAATGCTGCGCCAGTCCGGCGCCACCTCACCGATCGGATAGAGAATGGACCAGATGGACCCTTCGGTTGCGCCGCCCGCGCTCACCACCAGTGCGTCCGGGGCCAGCGCACGAATCCGGTCCGGCAGCGGCAGCGGCAGCCAGTCGCCACTCAGCAGCACCAGACGCAGTGCGGGCAGTGCCGCCGCATCGCCGCCTCGGCTTCGTGCCAGTTCCGTCACCATGTCCATCAACGCGGGCACGGAGTTCCAGATGGTCACGCCGTGTCTGCTGATCGTGTCCAGCCAGACCGCCGCGTCCGGCACCGCGGTGTGCGGCGGGAAGACGATGGTCGCCCCGGCACCGAGAGTGCCGAAGATGTCGTAGATGGCCAGATCGAACGTGAAGGAGGACACCGCGATCACCCGGTCGCCAGGACGGACCTCGAACCGGGAATTGATGTCGAGAATGGTGTTCACCGCGCCCCGGTGAGTGATCATCACACCCTTCGGCGCACCGGTCGACCCGGAGGTGTAGATGATGTACGCCAGGTCATCGGGCGCCGTGGCGACAGGTGACACCGGATTGTCGCCCGGCCGTTGTTCGTCGATGCGAACCCGCCGGACGTTCTCCGGCCAGCGCAGGCGTTCGTCCACATCCGCGTGGGTGATCACGCAGCGCGCTTCCGAGTGCTGGAGCAGGTGTGTGATCCGTGCCGCCGGAAAATCCGGATCGATGGGCACGAAGACAGCGCCCGCACGCAGCGTGGCCAGCGCCGCGACCACCTGCTCCCAGCCCTTCCGCAGGACGATGGCGACGATGTCGCCGGGTTCCACCCCGCGTGCGATGAGCGCGTTGGCCAAGGCTTCGGCCTGATCGCCGACCTCGCGGTAGGTCAGCTCCCCGCCGGGGTGAACGATCGCGGGCAGCTCCGGTGCCCGGTCGGCCCACGAGTAGAACAGCGCGTGGAGGGCCGAGTCGCCGTCAGGAAAGTCGACTCGTGTGCTGTTGGCCCGAGCGATCACATCGGAATCGGCCTCGATCGGCGATCCGTCCAGCTCGGCCATGACTGCTCTCCATCCTGATCACATCGGTTCCGCGGAAGAAGGTGCTGGGGTGCCGTGGAAAGCGTTCAGCGGCTTGTTGGGCGCCGCGGCTGCTGCCGTGAGCAAAGTCGTGTAGTGGTCGGCGAGCCGTCGTGCGGTTCCGTGATCGAACAGGTCGGCGGAGTAGGTGATGGCGCCTGCGATCCGGCCGTCGTCGATTCGGACGCCGACGGCGAGGTCGAACTTGGCAGGCTCAGCGCCCAGTGGCATGGGGCTCACCTTCAGGCCAGGCAGCTCAGGAACGCTCGGTCCGCCTTCCGCGGCGGAGAACATCACTTGGAAGAAGGGTGTGCGGCCCGGTTCCCGTCGTGGAGTGAGCCGCTCGACCAACCGCTCGAACGGGACGTCCTGGTTGGCGTACGCGTCCAGCGCCACGTCTCGTGCCCTCCTGACCAGCTCGGTGAAATCCGGATCGCCGGACAGGTCCATTCGCAACACCAGCGTGTTGACGAAGAACCCCACCGTCCGCTCGATCTCCACCCGGTTGCGGCCCGCGACCGGAGTGCCCACGGCCACGTCGGTCGTCCCGCACCACCGTGCCAATACTCCACACCATCCGGCCAGCATCACCATGAACAGCGTTGCCCCGCATTCGCGGGCCACCCCGCGCAGACGTGCGGCCACGACGTCCGGCACGGAGAAATCCACCACGCCGCCCCGGCCGGAATCCGTGATCGGGCGGGGCCGGTCGGCCGGGACTCGTGCCGTCACCAATCCGGCCAGCTGCCCCCGCCAGTACGCCAGCTGCCGTTCGGCGACCCCGCTGTCCAACCAGTCCCGCTGCCAGTAGGCGAAATCCGAGTACCGCACCGACACGTCCGGCAGATCCGGCACCCCGCCGTCAGCCACCACCCCGTACACCCGCGACAACTCATCCCACAGGATCTCCATCGACCAGGCGTCGACCGCCACATGATGCGCCGCGAAGACGAAGACGAAGTCCTCAACGCCTGTACGTACCAGGAGACCCCGCACCAGTGGCCCGGCCCGCAGGTCGAACACGTCGAAAGCGCAGCCGTCGACCAGCCGCGACAGGTCCGCGTCCAGCCGCTCGGGTTCGACTCCGCTCAGGTCGACCACCTCGGTGCGGAAGGAGCCCGGTGGCAAGGTGATCAGCGACGGGTTGTCGTCCCGGCCGTGGATGCGTGAACGGAGGATCTCGTGACGGGTGACGAGATACGACAGAGAGTCGGCGAAAGCCTGCTCGTCGAGCGCTCCGGACAGTCGCAACGCGACGTAACTGTTGTAGTCGCGACGGTTCGGGTCCAGGTTGTAGAGGAACCAGAGTCGCAGCTGCGACGCGGAAAGCCTGGCCTGGACGTCGTCGGGGCGCTTGGGTATCTCCGACTGTGCTTCTCGGCCCGCGCCCTTGACGGCGTCGACGAATCCGGCCAGCACCGGGAACTCGAAGAGTGTTTTCATCGCCAGCTCGATCCGCAGCGTCTGCCGGAGCCTCGACACCACCCTGGCCGCCCGCAGGGAGTGCCCGCCGAGCTCGAAGAAGTCGTCGTCGAGCCCCACCCGGTCGACCTCGAGTTCCCGTTCCCACACGCCGGCGACCAGTTTTCCGATGTCGTCGCGGGGCGGGACGTAGGTCCGCTCGGGCCGGTTGCGCACGACGTCGGGAAGCGCCGCCCGGTCCACCTTGCCGGTCGGCGTCAGCGGGAGACGGTCCAGTGTCGCGAACACGGTGGGAACCATGTGATCGGGCAGGGTCACCCGTAGGTGGGCGCGGAGTTCCGACCAGGCCGCCCGCGATCCTGGCTGCCAGACCACGTATCCGGCCAGTTCGGGATCCCGTTCCTCGCCGCGTACGGCCACCACCGCATGGGCGACAGCGGGATGCGCGGACAATGCGGCTTCGATCTCGCCCAGTTCGACCCGGTGTCCGTGGAGCTGGACCTGGTGGTCCTGCCTGCCGCCGTACATCAGCGATCCGTCTGCTGACCAGGACGCGAGGTCGCCGGTGCGGTACACGCGTGAGCCGGGCGGCCCATAGGGATCCGGCACGAAACGTTCGGCGGTGAGACCTGGCCTGCCGACATAGCCCCGTGCCACACCGAGTCCACCGATGACGAGCTCGCCCTGCACGCTGATGGGCGTCAACTGGCCGTGATCGTCCAGGATCCGCACCGTGGCGCCCCGGATCGGACGGCCGATGGGCACCCGGACGCCAGGTGCGCTGTCCTTCACCGTGTGCATTGTCGTGTAGACGGTGGCCTCGGCCGGGCCATAGACGTTCCACAACGTGTGCACCCGCGGAACCAGCCGCTGGGCGAGATCGCCGGGCAACGTCGCACCACCGGAGGAAATGCGCAGTTCGGCGGAGTTCCACCCGTCGGGGAGCAGCGACGAGGTCGCGGGGGAGGCGTGCGTGACCGTGACCCGGTACCGATCGATCGCCGCCGCGAACTGGTCGCCGTCCGCGGCGACCTCACGGGACAGCACGGCCACCCGCGCGCCACACGTCAACGGAGCCAGCAGCTCCACGATCACCACATCGGACGCCTGGGACGCGATGGCGCCCATGGTGTCACGTGGGGTCAGTTCCAGCCGGTCGCAGACGTCCAGCATCATGCCGGACAGTCCCCGATGGGTGATCATCACGCCCTTGGGCTCACCAGTCGAGCCGGACGTGAAGGCGAGGTACGCCAGGGTGTCCGGATCCGCGGCACGTTGCCCTGCCGTCCGCGCGGAGGGATCGACAGGCCGGTTCGCCGCCGAGTCGAAGTCGATCACGGTCACCGAGGCGGGTGGTCCGTCGGCCCGGACGCCATCCCGTACCACCACGGCCTCGGCTCCGGACAGAGTCACGATGCGTTCTATCCGGTTGACCGGATACGCCGGATCGATCAGGACGAACGCGCCACCAGCCGCCAGGACGGCGATCATCGAGACAATGACCGCGGGCGAACGTTCCATCAGGATGCCCACCACGGACTCCGGCCCGATCCCGTTGTCGCCCAACGACTCGCGCACGGCTTCGACCTGACGATCCAGCTCGCGGTACGTCAGTTCGCCGCCGTCCCAGACCACGGCCACCGACTCACCGTCACGGCGGGCTTGTGCCGCGATGACCTCATGCAGATACGGCAGCGTCTCGGCGGCTTCCGGACCGGTGCCGAGCTGGATCAGGTGGTCGCGCTCGTCGGCCGAGAGAAGACCAAGAGCACTCAACGGTGCTCCGGGTGACGCGGCGGCTGCCGTGAGCAACGTCGTGTAGTGGGCGGCAAGGCGTTGTGCGGTGTCGCGGTCGAACAGGTCCGCGGAGTAGTTGATGGTGCCGATGATCCGGTCGCCGTCGACTCGTACGCCGACGCCGAGGTCGAACTTGGCGGTGTCGACGCCCAGTGGCATCGGGGTCACCGCTATGCCCGGCAATCGCGGAACGTCCGGCTCGCCGTCCTCCACCGAGAACATCACCTGGAAGAAGGGCGTACGGCCCGGTTCGCGTCGACGGACCAACTGTTCCACCAGCCGCTCGAACGGCACATCCTGATGCGCGTACGCACTCACGGCCACGTCGCGCACTCGCCTCACCAGATCGCTGAAACGCGGATCGCCAGCCAGATCTACCCGCAGCACCAACGTGTTGACGAAGAACCCCACCATCCGCTCAAGCTCTACCCGGCTCCGGCCCGCGACCGGAGTGCCCACGGCCACGTCGGTCGTCCCACACCACCGCGTCAACACCCCATACCAGCCGGCCAGCATCACCATGAACAACGTCGCGCCGCAGTCGCGCGCCACACCCCGCAACCGTCGGGCCACCACCTCCGGCAACACAAAATCCACCACGCCGCCCCGACCGGAACCCACCACCGGACGAGACCGATCCCCCGGGATCTCGGTGGTGACCAACCCGGCCAGCCGCTCCCGCCAGTACGCCAACTGTCGCTCTGCGACACCGCTTTCGAGCCACTCCCGTTGCCACGACGCGAAGTCCGAGTATTCCAGCGACACCTCCGGAAGACCCGGGACTTCGCCGCCGGCCGCCGCGCGGTACGCATGGGACAACTCGTCCCACAAGACGCCCATCGACCATCCGTCGACCACGATGTGATGGGCCACGAAGACGAAAGCGAACTCCTCAACACCCACCCGTACCAACAGGCCGCGCACCAACGGTCCGACCCGCAGGTCGAACACACCAAAGGCAGAACCATCGACCAACCGTGACAGTTCTTCGGCACCACCATCGTGCCCAACGAGGTCGCGGTACTCGAAGTCCAGCCAGGAGTCCGTCTTCGTGCTCAGCTCCAGCTCGCCGTCCCGCTCGGTGAATACGGTGCGGAGCACGGCGTGACGCCGGACGACCTCGGTGACCGCGCGTTCCAGCGCCACGGCGTTCACCGGCCCGCGCAGGCAGAACGCGTGGTGCACGTTGTACGCGGAGTGCTCGTCGATCAACTGTTCCGTCAGCCAGAGTCGTTCCTGGGCATAGGAAGCCACCGGGCAGTCCGGGTTCCGCCGTCGCATGGAGTCCTGCTCGGTGGCCCGTAACCGGACGTTGATCAGTCGCTTCAGCTTGGCCGAGCGCTCCAGGTCCCGCGCACCATCGCTGGGCTGTGTCGGGTCAGGCACAATTGCCTCCTCGGTGCATCAGGTCCACCAGATGAGCTCGTTGTCCCCGGTCAGGCCCGTGAAGCAGGTCAGCAGCAGACGCCTGCCGCTCTCCGGAGTCAATCCGCCGAGGACCGCGTGCACGAGATTCCCGTTGATGACACACAGATCCCCGGTTTCGGCAGGGACCACGACGCTGGGAAAGTCGTCAAGCAGTTCGGGCGGATAGGGAAAGCCGCTGTGGGTGAGCCCCAAGCGGTCCCTGCTGGGATCATCAGGCTCAAGGTTCCACAGCTTGATCTGACCTGTTCCCACAGGGACGTACGGGTAGACGTTCACCGCCATTACGCGCCGCACGGTCTGGACCTCGAAACCCGCCTGGAGCGGATCGCTGAGCTGAGCCAGATCGTCGTGCGGCATCAGCAGATAGGCGCCGGTCTTGTTCCAGCACACAGCCTTGGAGTCACCGGCGACGCGGCCGTTGTGCGTGGCCGCCCGGACCCGCTGCACCATGCCCTGTCCGGCGAGACGGTCGCGGAAGCCGGCGACCGGGTTGGTCGCCTTCCGATAGAGATCGGCCACCGCGTCCGCGACCCGCGCGGCCTCGGACAGGTACTCGTCGGTGGTCACTTCGATGTGCGAGGCGCCGACGATGTAGCCTTCCACGCCGTCCTCACCGTCGCCATACCGTGGCGTCCGCATGCCGGAGACCCAGAAGTTCTCGACTATCCGTGCGCAATCCGCGGGACCAACGAAGTTCCGCACCCGGTACGCGGCCAGATCGCCGCGCAGAACGTCGAACACGGCGTCGACGTCCACGTCGCGGACTGTCTCGTGCACCCGAAACCCGTCACGCGGCAGGGCACTGCCCGTGATCCGAGGCACCGTCGCGTTGTAGTCCACGGGTTTCTCCGTTCTCGGTCGCGATCATCGTTGCTCGCCTGCACCGGCGTGGTGCAGCAGCGAGCGGCGGGTATGGAGGAAACCGAGCATCGCGGGCACCGGGCTGACGATGCGTGTTCTGCCGTCAAGCCGGTCGCGGAACCTCTCTCGCACCGCGGGCAACTGTGACCAGTGGGAGTTCGGGCTGAGGTGGTGCTCCTGGTGATACCCGTCGTTGAACGTCAACTTGTTGTACAGGCGGCTGTAGTGGCTCACCGAGTCCGCCGCCCGATCATCGGGGTCCGCCCCGTAGTGCCGGTAGTAGTTCTGCACGTTCACCATCGTCAGCGCCAGGAAGAACGCGGGCAGGTACGACAGCAGAGCCCACTGCCACGAAATGCCCGCGAACAGCACGAGAGACAGACAGTGCGCGGCCCGGTCGGCACGTATCTGGAGCAGTTCCCTGCCACGCCGGGGTTCGCGGCGGGAAGCGAGTGACAGCAGGTCGTCCTCGTTGTCGCCGACTCGCCACAGGCGGTATACATAGGACAGCTCCCGGCCACGGCTCGCCAGGCTGCTCAGCGCGCCCCCGACCGCGTAGCGCAGGAGCGGCGTGTGTTCGCCGTCCTTTCCGTCGCGATAGGTGGACGTGAGGTCTTTCGTCGCGCCGTCCTGTCCGATCTGATCGTTGTTGAAACGGTGGTGGTTGCGTACATGCGTGAGTTGGTACGCCTGCACCGACTGCCCGATGTTGATCGAATTCATCAGCGACACCATCGCGTTCAACCGTGCCGACACGAACCACGGCACATGGGTGAACAAGTGGCTCACCACGATGATGTTGTAGGAGATCAGCACGGCGATGCCCGCCGTCGAGACGACTTTCCACGGGAGAGACGCGTCGTCCCACGCGGTGGCCAGCCACAGCATGACAACCAACTGCGCCACGCTGAACCCGAGCAGTAACGCGTCCTTCGGCGCGTTTTTCCACACCCGCACGTGGCCTCCTAGAAGTACGATCGCAGAGCGCCCCGGCGGCGCACGTCCAACGTGGCACAGTGGAATGAGCCGCCAAAGCTGTTGAAATTGCGAAAGTTGCACGGAATCGGCGTGAAGCCAAAGTTCTTCAGCAGCGAGATCATCGGTTCGTCCTGGCGCTCGACGACCACCCGTTCCTCGTCCAGCATCAGGATGTTCATGTTGATCCACTTGCTGGTCATGTACAACGGGTGCGAGTCCGGGATGATCGGCTTCGGCGCGTGGATGACGTCCCAGCCCTTGAACAGGTCCGGCACCCGCCGGACCCGCTCCGGATTGATCAGCACCTTGCCGGGTGCCATGGGGACCAGCGTCGCGTCGATGTGCATCGGATGAGCGTCGTCGAACTCGAAGACATGGATCCGGTAGTCGTCACCGAGGTGCCTGCTCAGCCATTCGATACCGAACGCGTTGGTGACATTGCTCATCTGGGCGATGATGTCGCGCCCGCACCGCGTGAAGTCGGCCGCGTCGAAGGTCGGCTCGAACTCGGTCACCACCAGCCGCCGTGGCCCGTCCTCGCCCGGATCGGCCCAGGTGGAGTCGTACTGCTCGTCCTTCAGCTCCGGCTTCGGACCCGCGCTCCACCTCGCACCGCCCCGGAAGTACTCCTTGAGCAGTGGCCGGTAGGCGAGGGTCTCGAAATAGCGGGAGCGCCACGCGGTCGGGCATTCGATGATCTCGTCGCCGACCACCAGCAGGACGTCGCGCGGCATTGCCGCGTACATGCCTGTGCTGGACCAGTCGAGGGTGCGATACGGGACGTTCTGGGGAATGGGCTCCGGCCGCCGGACTGTCACCCCTTCGCTTTCCAGGATGTGCACGAACTCGTCGAGCTCCTGGTTGGCCGCCGCGACCGCCTCCGGTGGAAACGGCTTGCCCGCGTCGCGCCGGAAGGTGTCGTGCTGATCGGCAGGCAACACCGGTGGAAGCGCGGCGTGCCAAGGCGGGAAGTGCGCCTCGTCGACAATTCCGACGATCACCTCTTCCAGTGGATCCCACTCCGTGTGGCACCACACCGGACTTGTCCGCCGGTTCTCGACGACCGGACGTGATCCACCGGTTTCCACTACTTCAACTGTCATGCTGTGTTCCCTCAACGGTCTCTTCCGTTCCGGCGGCCCTCCGGCTCGTGCGGTGCGGTGCGAAGGTCTGCCGGTCTCCGGACCACGCCGACCGCGACGCCACGGCTTCCAGGCGTGCCAGATCCGTGTCCGACAACGACAGCGCCGCCGCCCTGACGTTCTCGGCGACCCGATTCCGGCTGCGGGTACCGGGAATCGGCACGATGTCATCGCCTTGAGCCAGCAGCCAGGCGAGCGCGAGTTGCGCAGGCGTGACGCCGGACTCCGCCGCGAGCTCACGCATGTCCGCGAGGGCGGCGCGGTTGCGCTCCAGGTGCTCACCATGCAGGCGCGGGTCCAGATGACGGTCGTCCCCGGCCGTCAGATCCGCCGCCCGCAGGTCGTTGCCGGTCAGGAAGCCCCGGCCGAGCGGGCTGTACGGGACGAGCCCGATGCCGAGTTCGCGTGCGGCGGGCACCACGTCGTCCTCGGGGTCGCGCCACCACAGGGACCATTCGTACTGCAACGCGGCGATCGGGTGAGTGGCAGCGGCGCGCTTGAGGTCCTCCGGCCCGATCTCCGAGACCCCGAGATACCGCACCTTTCCTTTGCTGACCAGTTCACCCATCGCACCGACGGTCTCCTCGATCGGCACGTCGGGATCCACCCGGTGCAGGTAGTACAAGTCGATGTGCTCGACGTTCAACCTGGACAGCGACGCCTCGCAGAACCGGGCGACGTCCTCCGGCCGCGCCGAGACCCGTGCCGGACCGTCCCGCTCCTCCCGCAGGATGCCGAACTTCGTCGCCAGCACCACCTCGTCCCGCCGGCCGGCGATGGCCTGGCCGACGAGGCGTTCGTTGTCACCGGCGCCGTAGCTCATGGACGTGTCGATCAACGTCACGCCGAGATCGAGCGCATGCCGGACGGTGGCAAGAGATTCGTTGTCGTCGGCTGGTCCGTAGTCCTGCGACATGCCCATGCACCCGAGGCCGACGGGGAAGACGGCGAGCCCCGATCCGCCAAGCGGACGTGCGGGTGCGGGACTGGAGTTGACGTCCACATGGCCTCCACGGCGTAGGTCGCTGGCGGTGGAGATTTCCACCGCGGTGATCGAACTGACGCGTTTCATGATCGTGTGCGTGCGTGGCCGAACGCGGACATAACCGCGATCACCCGTACCGGCCAACAGCGCTGGTCAAGCCCATCGGCGCGGCCGGTAGGCGGGTCGACTACGGGAGTTGCCGCCACGTTCGACGCGCGGCCGTCACGCCCGTAGCCGAGCGCCATCGGCCAACTCGGCGGCGTACGCGTGCAGCAGGGTGTGCATGCTGTACCGCCGAGGCAGGACTTCCGTGATCAGGTGAGCACGGACGAGTTCGTCCAGCGACCGGCGGACGTGATCCGTGGACCCACCGGCGACCGCGGCCACGGCAGGAAGGTCGATCTCCGTCTGTGAACGCGCTCCCAGCTCGACGAACAACCGCGCCGCTCCCGAACTGAGATTGCGGTAGGACCAGGAGAACACCGTTCGCAGATCGGTCGACGCGTCGCCGTCGTGCAGTGCGTCCAGGATCCGTCCATCCGCCAGTTCACCGGCCAGCGCGGCCAAGGGATGCGTGGGGTTGATGGCGGCCTTGGCACCGACCACGGCCAGCGCGAGCGGCAGCTGAGCGCACCGGGCGATCAGTTGGTCCGTCGCCTGCGGCTCGGCCGCCAGCCGGTCGGCTCCCAGCCGCGTGCTCAACAACGCCCGCGCCTCGGTTGTGGTCAGCAGGTCGAGTTTCAGCGGATGAGTGGCTTCCGTGGCGACGAGCCCGAGCAGCGGATCACGGCTCGTCACCACGATGTGACACCCCGGAGAGCCGGGCAGGAGCGGACGGACCTGGTCGGCGTCACGGGCGTTGTCGAGCACCACGAGCACCCGTTTGCCCGCCAGCAGACTGCGGTACGCGCTGGCCCGGTCGGCGAGTCCGGCGGGAACACGCTCGGGCCTGCCCCCGAGCGCCTCGATGAAGCCAGGCAGGACCTCGCTCGGCGGCACCGGCTCCGCCTCCGGACCGAACCCACCGAGGTTCGCGTACAGATGCCCGTCAGGGAACTGCTCCACGACGCGCCGGGCCCAATGCACCGCGAGTGCGCTCTTGCCCACGCCTGCCGTGCCGGAGATGGCCACACTCGTTATCGCGGTCGAGTGCTGGTCGTCGGTAAGGATGGCATCGAGCCGCGCGATGGACTCGGCGCGGCCGACGAAACCGCGCGGTGCGGTCGGCAACTGAGTCGGCACAGGCCGTGCGGTGAAGGCCGTCTGCCTGGAAGGCGCCGAGGGCAAGTATGGCAAGTTGCTCACACCATCGAGTTCGCCACGCAGGATCGACTGGTGCAGGTCACGCAAGTCAGGACTGGGGTCCAGCCCCAGCTCACCGGCCAGCCGGTCACGTAGCCCGATGAACACGTGCAGCGCCGCGGCTTGCTGTCCGCTCCCGGCGAGGGCGACCATCAGCCGGGCGTGCGCCGGCTCGTGCAACGGGTTGGCCTCGATGAGCCGGTACAGCACCGGTAGCACGTCATCGTGGCGGTTCAGAGCGCTTGCCGTGGCAGCGTACTCGAGGATGGCCATTTCCTGGTGCCTGTTCAGCGCCGCAACCGCGGACTGGACCTGCAGCATCGGCAGGTCCTCCAGCGTCTGGCCGCGCCACAAGCCGATCGCCTGCTGGTACACGGTGAACGCCTCTTCCAGCCGCCCGGCGTCCCGGTCACGGCGGGCACGGGACACCAGACGCTCGAACGCAAGGTGGTCGAGCTGGCTGTGATCGGCTGTGAGCATGTACCCGCCGCCCGCCGAAACCAGCACGTCACTGGTTCGCGCCGGTGACTGGGTGGACTGCAGCTTGCGCCGCAGACGGGACACCTGGGACCGCACGAGCTCGCCCGCCTTCGGCGGGGGCCTGCGCCCGTACACCTGCTCGACCAGCGCCTCGATGCTGACCGGCACGCGTGGCGAAAGGGCGAGCATGCCAAGCAGGATGCGCCGGGGTTCCGAACCGAAAGTCACCGACATGCCGTCGACCCGGACGGACAGGATTCCCAGCACCCTGATCTGCAAATCTCTGGCCAGCAGCGGATAGTCCTGGCCGACCTGGATCAGGTCACGCGCCTCAGCGGGCGACAACCCTAGCACGGACGCGATGCTGTACAATGTGTTTGCCCTCGGTCGGCTGACCCGGTGCTGCTCGAGATCACGCAGTCCACCCAGGCTGATGTTGGCTTTCGAAGCGAGCTGCTGCTGCGTCAAACCGGCGCGAAGTCGAAGTGCCTGGATCCGTTGGCCGACTGACTCGGTGTTCGTCAGACCTCGTTCAACCATTTTCATGTGCCACCGTCTCTCTCAAAGGTGGGTAAAATCGGGTCCACCGCTTAAACGGCACATTCCCAGCCGTGCTGGCCATTCGTCTCGCGGCGGGCATGGGTAGCGGCGCCGGACGAGCCACGGTGATGGAGCCGATCTGGAATACGGACAGTGAGGTTTTTCCAACTAGTTGTGCAGGTGGAGGAGGCTCGGGGACCCTGATGTGGGGCTGAGGTGAGGCTCCCGGTAAGACAAGCAATCGACCAAGAAGGGTGCCCCCGCCGGGAGGCTCGTTGCTGTCTTACCCGTCCTTGATCGCGCTGTCCACCCGGGCGCTGAACCACCTCGCCGACTTGATCCACACCCACCCCAGCAGCAGCGATCCCACTGGCGCAAGTGGAACCAGGCCGTCACGCCATGCTCGCTCTGGCTGCGGTTCCCCGCGTAGCGTGGCGGCCAGGACCTGAGGGATAGAGGTTCATGGCTGAAACGAGACGGCAGTTCGATCCGGATTTCCGCGTTGGTGCGGTGCGGTGCGGATCGTGGGGGAGACCGGCAAGTCGATCGCGCAGACAGCTCGTGACCTGGGGATCAACGACGGCACACTCGCGAACGGGGTGAAGAGAAGCCGCCTGGCCCGAGGGGAAGCCGCAGCCGCTGGTGGGGTGTCCGAAGACGAGCGGACGGAGTTGACGCGGTTGCGGGCGGAGAACGCCGAGCTGGCGCTGGGGCGTGCTGTCCTCACACGATCCGTGGTCCTGCGGGAGCACGACGTGCCTCACGCGGCGGCCTGCCGGAGCGCTCGGTGCGTCCGTGTTCTGGTTCGACAAGTAGGGGGGCCGGCCACCCGCACCGCGGCAGGAGCGTCGGGTCCGGCTGGCCGACGCGGTGCGGAAGGTGTTCGGCCGATGACTGTCACCCGCTACGGAGCAGGGGGCAAGCCCACCTGCCTCCCACTCCATCACGGCGGTCGGCCTGGCCGCTTACCCACAGGCAGCAACGGCTCCAGCGCCGCCCACTGCACATCGGTCAGGTCGAACCGCCCCGTCACCGCTAGGGTGGCCACGAGGCCTCCGGCTTCAGGTTCTGCTTGGTCGCTGAACCATCTACCGGAGACCTCACCCATTTCCGTCAGGGCAGCTCAGGTGCCCACGCTGACGTCGACACCGGCCCCTAGGTCAGCCGCGGGTGACGACGTTCGTGATCCGTGGCGCCCGGACGATGACCTTGGTGATCGGCGCCTCCCCGATGGCCCGGCGTACGTGCGGCGAGGCCAGGGCGAGTTCGCGCAGCTCGTCCTCTGAGATGGCGGTGGACACCTCGGCCGTGTCCCGCACCTTGCCGTCCACCTGGAAGACGCAGGTCGTCGTCTGCTGCGTCAGCAGGTCGGGATCGGCCTGCGGCCAGGACGTGGTGGCGACCGAGGGCTCGTGGCCCAGCCGCTGCCAGCCCTCCTCGGCCGTGAACGGTGCGAAGCACGACAGCATCCGCACCAGCGCCTCCGCGCTCTGCCGCACGACGGGGTCGGCAGGGCCGGGCGTGGTGTCGATCGCCTTGCGCAGCAGGTTCGTCAGCTCCATCAACCGGGCGATGGCGACGTTGAGGCGTCGATGGTCCATGGCGTCGGTCGCCGCTGCGACCAGCCGGTGTGCGGCGCGGCGCAGTTCCTGGTCGCCGGGGCCGCCGGCGGGCACCGTGGCGACGTCGTCGGCCAGCCGCAGCACGCGGCGGAGCCACTTGACTGATCCGGTCAGCGAGACGTCGGCCCAGTCGATGTCGTCCTCCGGGGGGCCGGCGAACAGCATCGTGACGCGAACGGCGTCGGGCCCGTGTTGCGCGATCTGCTCCTGCAGCACGACCAGGTTGCCCAGAGTCTTGCTCATGGCCTTGCCATTCATGATCACCTGGCCCTGGCTGATCAGCTTGGCGAACGGCTCGACGAACGGCACCAGGCCGAGGTCGTACAGGGCCTTGGTCATGAAGCGGGCGTACATCAGGTGGCCGGTCGCGTGCTCCTTGCCGCCGATGTACTCGGCGACGGGCAGCCATCGGGCCACTCCGGCCGGGTCGAACGGGCCGTCGGTGTAGTCGGGGTTCGGGTAGCGCAGGAAATACCACGACGAGTCCACGAACGTGTCCATCGTGTCGGTGTCCCGGGCGGCTGGCCCGCCGCATTGCGGGCACGGCACGCGTACCCAGTCCTCGGCGCTCTGCAACGGCGACCGTCCGCCGTCGGGGCGCAGCTGGTAGCCCTCGGTGGGCAACTCCAAGGGGAGGTCCTGATCCGGCACCGGCACGAGGCCGCAGTCGGGGCAGTGGATGATCGGGATCGGCGTGCCCCAGTACCGCTGGCGCGAGAGCAGCCAGTCGCGCAGCCGATAGGTGACGGCGGACGTGCCGGCGCCCGCCTCCTCTAGCGCGGCGATGACGGCCGCTGCGCCGTCAGCGACCGTCGACCCGTCGAATCGGCCGGAGTTGACCAGCAAGCCCGGTCCCTCCGCGGCCACACCGGTCTCGGCCGGGTCCGCCGCGCCGGTCTCGATGACTACGCGCACCGGCAGGCCGAGCGCGCGGGCGAAGTCGAGATCGCGCTGATCGTGTGCGGGCACCGCCATGATGGCGCCCGTACCATATTCGGCGAGCACGTAGTCGGCCGCGTAGACCGGGATGCGCTCCCCGTTGATCGGGTTGACGGCGTGCCGGCCGAGGAAGACGCCAGTCTTCGGCCGGTCGGTAGCCAGTCGTTCGATCTCGGTTGCCGTCGCGGTCTGCGCGCGGTAGCGCTCGAACTCGTCGCGCTGCTCCGGCGAGCACAGTTCCTCAGCGAGCGCCGAGTCCACGGCGACCACGAAGAACGTCGCGCCGAACAGGGTGTCGGGGCGCGTGGTGAAGACGCGGACCGGCTCGGTCCGGGAGCCGACCGCGAAGTCGATGTGGGCGCCCACCGACCGGCCGATCCAGTTGCGCTGCATCGCGAGGATCTCGGCCGGCCAGGACCCTTCGAGCAGGGCCATGTCGTCGAGCATGCGCTGCGCGTACGCGCTGGTGCGGAAGAACCACTGGGTCAGGGCCCGCTGCACGACGTCGGCGCCGCAGCGCTCGCACCGCCCGCCGATGACCTGCTCGTTGGCGAGCACGGTGAGGTCATTGGGGCACCAGTTGACCGCCGCCTCCTTACGGAAGGCGAGGCCGGCCTCGAACATGCGGATGAACAGCCACTGGTTCCACCGGTAGTAGGACGGATCCGAGGTGTGCAGGCGGGTGCGCCAGTCGAACGAGATGCCCAGTCGCCGGAACGACTCGGCCTGCACAACGATGTTGGAATAGGTCCATCCGCGGGGGTCGAGTGAGCGCTTGAAGGCGGCGTTCTCGGCGGGCAGGCCGAGGGAGTCCCAGCCGATCGGGTTGAGGACGTTGAAGCCGCTCATCCGCAGGTAGCGGGCAATTGCATCGCTGATGGAGTACACCTCGGCGTGGCCCATGTGCAGGTCGCCGGAAGGATAGGGGAACATGCTGACGACATAAGAGCGCGGTCGGGTGTCATCGCCCCCGACAAGACCGTCCGCCTCGAAAGAGTGCAATTCGTCCCAGACCGACAGCCACTTCTCCGCCATCATGTCGTGGTTGGGCGACTCGTTCGGGGAATCGGCCACATTCATCTCTCGCGCTCCATCCGGCATTGACTCCACAATTCGGGAAAGTATGCCACAGTGAGTCCTTTTCACCGTGATCATGCTGGTCACGGCGGGTGTGAGTAACCCGGATGCATTCGCGGCCATCGTCGGCAGCGTCGATCCCGGTGGCGGCGCCCGGGCCCCGGCCGGCAGTCCCTGCGCACCCTGGCCCACCTGCGCACCGGCGACACCTACGCCCGCCTCGCGGCCGGGCCCGGCAACGGCGTCGCCACTGCCTGGCGCTACGTCCACGGGGCTGTCGACCTGCTCGCCGTGGCCGTCGACGACCTGGCTGCCGCGATGGACCGCATCCGCAAGCTCGCGTACGCGAGCTGCGACGGCACGCTGATCTCGATCGACCGGGTTGCCCGACCAGAAGCCCCACTACTCGGGGAAACACTCGCCAAGCTGCGTTGCTGCTCCCGCCGCGCGGCCACGATCGTGCAGGCCGTCCTCGACCTACACCACGTCGAGAACAGCCGCTACTCAGGATGGAAAATGGCTGACTGGAGTCGATTTCCGCGCACCCGCTGTTGTGCCGTGCTCCGTGGCAGGGTCATTGCGTTCTGGCATTGCTGTTGGTGGCGGCGGTGATGATGCCGTGGGGGGCCGCGGATTGCGCGTCGGGTGGCGCGGGCGATGTTGGTTTCCCCGCCGATCTGGTGGTAGCCGATCGCGGTGTTACGCAGGGTGGCCATGACAGCGGGCCCCGTTGCCGGTCCGGGCTCGATGCGAATCTTCACGGAACGGCGGTGGATGGTCAGCTCGGTCTCCAGCTCGGCGACACGCCGCCGAGCGGCCATCAACTCCCCTTGGTCGTGCGAGGTGACACCCGGCATCTGGGCGGTGTCGATCAGCTCCTGGCGGCGCCAGTTGTAGATCGTCTGATCACTGATCTCCAGGTCCCGGACCAGCTCAGCGACCGACCGGCCAGCCTTGAGCCAGTCTCCACAAGATCCGGGGCGGTCCACACCAGGCGTCCGCGCAAGGGCCGATCAATCGTGACGCACCCTCGCCGAGGGCTGGCCAGCCAAGTGTTGACATCGGAGAGAAGGATGCTCCAGAGTTACTGGACTAGCCCAGTATTCTGTGCGGTACTCCACACGAAGGTGGATCAAATGGTCACGAGATCGAGATCGAGATCGAGGACGGCGCTGTCGCTGCTGACGGTGGTGACGCTGGCGACCGGCCTGCTGGCGCAGGTACCCGAGGACGTCCAGGCGGCCGGCGTCCAGGCAGTCCGTGAGCAGGCGGCCAGCGAGCGGACGGCTCACGACCAGCCCGGCTCCCGCGATGACCTGACCCTGCCCGACGGCTACGTCGACCGAGTGAACCACGCGCTGGACCAGGGGACCGACCACTGGGGCGAGAAGTTGCTCGGCCTGCCCGACGGTCCGACGATGGCCAACGTCAAGCCGCTGTTGGTGCCGGCCAACCACGGCGGCACGACGGACGCCGCCTCGCCCTGGTACTACCTGCCCTTCACCTATCCGGCGCCGGACCCCAGTCGGTGGGCCGAGAAGCGGGACTTCTCGCTGCACGTCGCCGACGGCAGCGAGCTGATGTCGCAATGGTCGGACTCGCGGGCGACCCAGCGCGTCCGCTTCTTCGTCGGCGCGGACGGGGCCGAGCGCTACGGCCAGGCCGAGGCGAGGTCGGGCGCCCCCCGCCTGACCGGCGGATACCTGCCGATCCTCGCCAACTCATATCGTGACGCCGCCGGGGCCCGCTACGAGCGCGAGTCGTTCGTCACCGAGCTCACCCCGGGCGGCCCGGCAGTCAGCATGCTCCGGTTCGTCGTCAGTGGGCCGGCGAAGGCGCACCCGCGGCTCCGCCTCAACCTGAGCCGCAACAAGGTGGCAGACGTCGTCGCCAAGCCTGGGCGGCTGACCCTCGATGGGAAGACCGTGGTCGCGTACAGCGGTGCGGCGACCTGGTCCGCGACCGACCTGAGCTTCACGCCCGACCTTAGCCGCGGGAAGGCCGAGTTCTACCTGGTCGTGCCGAACGAGCCGGCCGAGCTCACCGCCGTACGTCCGTCGGCCGAGCTGTACGCCGCCGCGAAGTCCCGCACCGGCGACTACTGGACGGCGCAGCTCAACGCCGGCGCCAAGGTCCGGATCCCGGAGAGGTACGCCGCGGACGCCATGCGCAGCACGCTGCTGAACAACCTGGTGATGGGCTTCAATCTGACCGTCGGAAACGGTTACGAGTCGCTGGACAAGTCCTTCGCCTTCGTGCCGGAGATCGCGGCGACGGTCACCTCGCTCGGCGACTTCGGCTACCAGGACAAGGCCCGCGCGAACCTCACCGAGATGCTGCTACGCGGCCAGGGCAGCTTCTTCCTGTCCTGGGAGCGCGGGATCAAGCTGCAGACGGTGGCGACGTACTACCTGCAGAGCAACGACGGGTCGTTGCTGCAGGAGAACCTACCGACGTTCCGCGACTGGCTCGCCGACTTCAAGCGGCAACGCCTCGCGGATCCGAACGGTCTGCTGGCCAAGACCCGCTACGCCTCCGACATCCCGGAGCCGGTCTACGGCCTGCACCACCAGTCCGAGGTCTGGCGCGGTCTGCGCGACGTCGGTGTCGCGTTGCGGCTGATGGGCCGTGCCGACGAGGCGAAGCTGTTCCTCGACGAGGCGACCGGCCTGCGCTCGTCGCTGCTGGGTGCCGTGGAGAAGTCGAAGACGGTGTTGCCGGACGGTTCGGTGTTCGTGCCGATCGCACTGCTGGACCCTGCGTCGTCGAAGCCGTACGACAAGGTCACCACCGACTACCTCGGCAGCTACTGGAACCTGATCATGCCGTACGCACTCGCGACCGGGCTGTTCGAGCCGGGCAGCGCGACGGCGACCGGACTTCGGGACTACCTCTACAAGCACGGGTCGCTGTTGCTCGGCCTCACCAGGTTCAACCTGTCGACCGCCGATCCCGGTGTCTGCCAGAACATCCGGCACAACCAGTGGCCGGCGATTGCTGGATACAAGTCCAGCGGCATCGACCAGCAGTACGGCTACTCGCTGATGCGGTTCCTGGCCGACAATGCCGAGTCCGATCGCCTCGACCTGAGCTTCTACGGGATGCTCGCGCACAACTTCACGCCGAACACCTTCGTCGGCGGCGAGGGTGCCACGATCTCGCCGTGCCCGCAGTTCGGTGAGTACTACCGGTCGCAGTACTGGCCGCCGTTGTCGCCGAACAACGCCACCTACCTGGAGGCGGTGCGCGGTCTGCTGGTCAGCGAGGACCTGGACGCCGACGGCGTGCCGACCCGGCTGCACCTGGCGCCGGCCACACCGCGGCCCTGGCTCGCGGACGGGGAGCGGATCGAGGTCGCCGACCTGCCGACCTCCTTCGGCACCGTCGGGTTCGCCTCCTCGTCGGAGCTGAAGCACGGCCGGCTGACCGTGCGGGTCGACCCACCGCGCGCGGTCGCCGGACGGGCGCCGCTGACGAACGTGGTGCTGCACCTGCGCGTGCCGCGCGGTCACCGGCTGACCGGGGTCACTGTCGACGGCCGCCCGGTGACCTATGACGCCGCGCGTGAACTGGTCGACCTCGGCCGGCCGACGACGGCGGTTACGGTCCGGGCGACGTACCGGGCGACGAAGGTGGCCGACGTGCCGAGCGCGGAGGCCACGAAGGTGACGACCCCGCGTCCGTTGGTGGAGCCGGGTGAGACGTTCGCGCTGGACCTGGAGGTCGAGGCGCTCGGGCAGCGTACGGTCAACGGCACCGTCGAGGTCGGCGCTCCGGCCGGGTGGACGGTCCGCCAGTCGAAGCTGCCGTTCCGCGTGAGCAGCAACCAGAGACTGGCCTGGTCCGACCTCGCGACCTCGGTCCGGGTCCCCACTGATGCGGCGCCCGGGAGCTACCGGATCGACGTGGTCACCCGACCGTCCGGTGGTACGGCACGGACCACCTCGCTGTCGGTCCGGGTCGCCCGACCGGACCCGGCGGACTACGCCGCGCTGGTGAAGCGGGACGCGCCGGTGGGCTACTGGCGGCTCGATGACGCCCAGGGCCAACCGGTGGTCGATGCCTCCGGCAACGGAAACACTGGTGCCTACCGTGGCAGTGTCGGCCGGTCCCAGCCAGGGGCGATCGCCGACTCTGCCGACACCGCGGTCCGGCTGGACGACGGCTACGCCGAGATCCCGGACAGCGCCTCGCTCAGCATCACCGGCGCCTACACACTGGAGGCGTGGGTCAAGGACGCGGCGGGTGGACCGCAGGGCATCGTCGAGAAGTACGACGGCGGCGACTGCCTGCCGTCGCGCAACGGCTACGCCTTGCGCCTGGTCAACGGCAACAAGCTGCAGGCGCTCACGGTCGCCGACCATGAGCAGTCCGGCGCGTCCAGCCCCCGCAGCGTCCAGCAGGTGCGATGGCAGCACGTGGCGGCAACGTATGACGGAACGACGCTGCGCACCTACATCGACGGGCAACTGCAAACGTCGACCCCGGTGGCCAAGGCGCCGACCGACGGCAAGGGCAGCCTCAAGCTGGGCGCCCGTGGAGACGACGGGGCGGACCGTTTCTTCGGCGGCTTGGACGAGGTCGCGATCTACGACAAGGCCCTGACCCCGGGCCAGATCGACTCCCACTACGTCAAGGGTGTGCTCGGCAACCCCGGCCCGTCGTCCAGTGCACAGCAGTCCGGTGGGAGTTCCGTGCAGAGCAGCTCATCGCCGGCTCCGGCGGGTTCGGCACCCGGGCAGACGTCGACGGGTCGGCAGTCGGCGGTCACCGGCCAGTCCTCCTACGCGGCGCAGGTGCTGGCCGACAAGCCGGTCGGCTACTGGCGGCTGGGTGAGGAATCCGGCACGAGCGCGGAGGACTCCTCCGGCACCGGTAACCGCGGCGCCTACACCGACGCGGTGACACTGGGCCGCCCAGGCGCGCTCACGGGCGATCCGGACACCGCCGCAGAGCTGACCGGCGGCCACATCGCCGTACCGGACTCGGCCTCGGTGAGCGTCAGCGGCTCGTTCACCCTTGAGGCATGGGTGAATCTCAATGACGTCTGCGGGCAGTACAGCGTGGTCGAGAAGTACGACGCGCCCGCCTACAACGGCTACGTGTTGCGCGTCCTGCCCGGAGGCAGAATTAACGCCCTCACGTTGGGCGGAGCCGGGCAGTTGGCGTCGGTCGAGGGGCAGACGGTGGTCACGCCGGACACGTGGCATCACGTGGCCGCGGTCTACGACGGGTCGACCATCACGGTCTACCTCGACGGACGACTCGACGGCTCGGCCGCCACGAAGGTGAACCCGACCGACGGGGCGGGAAGCCTCAAGCTGGGGGCCCGTGGTGACGACGCCGGTACCAGGCTCGCCGGGCTGCTCGACGAGGTTGCCGTCTACGACCACGCCCTCACCGCCGACGAGGTCAAGCGACACTACTCGGTCGGCACGACGGGCTAATCCTCAACGTCACGTGGCTCCGGCGTCGGACGTGGCGCCGGCATGAGGACGGCCACCGCACGATCACCGATGGTCCGTGAGGACCACCGAAGATCGTGCGGTGGCCGGAGCCACAGCGTGGACCGTGAGTACGGAACCCGTCGCCAAGCGAGGGATCTGTCGGACTGGTTCCGGTGGGGATGCCACAAGACCGGCCGAGGCGGTGACCCTGGAGGAGCCTGTGCGAGAGGCACCCAGCACTGTCTTGTCCGTCGCCCTCGCGGGCTCGTGCCGGCCCGACCCGGTGCGAGTGGAAGGACCGGCAGCAGCATGGCAACCACCACGGACGAGTTCCCTGTTTCCGTCGGCTGCGTCGCTCGGGCCGGGCGACCGGATGGCGGGCAAGTCAGATCAGCTTGACGCGTACCCCGCTGCTCGTGCCGTTCTCAACGGATCCGCGGCCGGTCTATCGAAGTCCCGCGCGGGTGCGGTAGAGGCCACCCGGTACTGCGGGTTGCTCGCCGTAGCGCGGTGAAGGCCCGCACCCTGGTGCGCCCCCGCCGGCCCGCCGCGATGCGGCCGGTGACGAGGTCTACGGCGTCGGCCCTGGGCCCCGGGCTGACCTGGAGCATCGCGGCCTGGGCCAACTCCCTGCGGTTGGATCCGACCAACGCGCCACCGTCAACGCCGACCGCACCCCCGTACGCGTCGACGACCTCGCCACCCCCACCGCTGAGCCGCTGCGGAACCGGCGCGAAAGGACCCTACTGCCGGTGCCGGTCACCCAAGCCCGGATCAGATGAATATCGTGCGGGCCGGGTCGAGGAAGTCGGTCGCGATGATCTGGGCGACGCCGTACGGCATGGCGTCGAAGCCCTTGTAGTTGTGCCAGGCCTTGATCTGGCCGTCGGTCTGGATCAGGGCGATCTCGGACCGGCCGTCGTCGTTGAGATCCATGAACCGCACCCTCGCGGGGTCGGTGAACCCGATCGCGATGATGACGGTGTAGCCGTACGGCGAGGCGGCGAAGCCGACGTCGTTGTGCCAGGCTTTGATCTGGCCGTCGGTCTGGATCAGGGCGATCTCGGACCGGCCGTCATCGTCCAGGTCGGTGAACACCGTCCGGGCCGGGTCGGTGAACCCGGTCGCGATGATGACCGACCTTCCGTACGGCGAGGCGGCGAAGCCGAGGTCGTTGTGCCAGGCTTTGATCTGGCCGTCTGCCTGGATCTGGATCAGCTCGGACTTCCCGTCGTTGTCGAGGTCGGCGAACCGCACTCTGGCCGGATCGGTGAATCCGGCCCCGATGACGACCGAGGCGCCGTACGGCATCTGGGCGAAGCCGAGGTCGTTGTGCCAGGCTTTGATCTGGCCGTCTGCCTGGATCTGGATCAGCTCGGACTTCCCGTCGTCGTCGAGGTCGGCGAACCGCACTCTGGCCGGGTCGGTGAAGGAGGTCCCGATGATCGCGGCGGCGCCGTACGGCGTGGCGTCGAAGCCCTTGTAGTTGTGCCAGGCCTTGATCTGGCCGTCGGTCTGGATCAGCCCGATCTCGGCGAGGCCGTTACCGTCGAGCGAGGACTGTCGGCTGCCGCCCTGAACCGGTACGCCGTTGACCCAGCGGAGGTTGATCGAGTACATGTGCCTGCTGCCGTCCGTGGCCGCGGCGTGCATCACGACCTTGTCACCGCCGCCCAGCCCCTCCTGGGCCGTCACGATGTCCGCGCCACCTGGACCGCAGAGTCCCGTGTTGGCCTGGGTCATGAAGGCGGCCGGCGCAGGCGTCCAGGGGCCGATGACCGCCGGCGCGGTGGCGTACGACGTGTAGTAGCCGCAACTGGCGAAAGACCCACCGGAGTAGAACAGCAGCATCTTGCCGTCACGCTGGACCAGGTCCGGCGCCTCGATGATCTGGCCTGCCGGAACGGTCAGCATCGCGGTCGTCGGACCGATCAGGGTGGTGCCGTTGTTGGTGACCTGGCTGACCCAGAGCGTGGACGGCCGGTTGATGGCGTTGCCGTCGTTCTTCCAGGTCAGGTAGCGCGTTCCGTCTCGTGCGACGAAGGTGTTCGCGTCGATCGCGCCGCCCTGGCTGAGGGGGCAGATGAGCGGCCCCGAACCGTAGGGCACGAACCCCCCGATCGGAGAAGTCGCGAACGCCACGCCGATGCACTGACGACCAGAGGCGGCGTCCTGGGCCGTGTAGGTGAGCGTCAGACTGCCGTCAGGGTTGGGTTGAACGTCGGGAGCCCAGGTCCTGCCGGCGACGGCCCAGCTACCGGGCCCGCCCGGCATCGCGTCACCGAGGACCTGCCACGGCCCGTCGATGGTGGGCGCGCTGGCCACCGGGAGGTGCCTGAAGTCGTTGGTGGCGTAGGCGTACCACGTCTGGCCGATGCGGACCACGTCCGGGTCTGCGAATCCTTGTGCGATGAGCTCCTTGGGGCCTTCGGCTCCTGCGGTGACGGCACTCGGGCCTGCCACGACCGGCGCGGCCGGCACGACGAGAGTGAGGGTGGCAAGCACTGTGAGCAAGGCCGCGTGGGCCTGGCTGCGGCGGATGGGCGGGATACGCACGGCGATCTCCCTTCGGGGCCGGCCGTTGTCGGCTGCGGCACGACCAATACCGGGCTAGGCCAGTATCGTGAAGGTCGACCGAGTTGTTGTCAATGGCTCGCTACGCACAGCGACCCCTGCTCTTGGGCGCCACCGGCGACCTTCGTCGCGCAGTCGTTGGGCTTCGGACCGGGATCGCGACCCTGGCCGGGCTGCCGCTGGCTACGGCGGTCCTGCTGCGGGAGCGGGCAGCGCACTCCTGGTGCGCGGTGCGCTCCGACCAACTTCCGGTTGTCCGACCAGCAGGCCATGGCCAACGCCTGGGTGAAGGTGCGCCCGGCGACGGCGAGCTGCGCACAGCGCCTCGGCCGCTGCGCTGAGATCAACGACCGGCCGCAACGTCCAGGGCGTCGGTGTAGCCCGCCTCCGCCGCCTCGACGTCACCGCGTGCCGCGTCGACCTCCGCTCATCGTCATCCATGCCTCATCGGTGCAGCCGGTCGAGACCACTGCGCCCGCCCACCCGACTGCTTGAATGAGTGCGTGACTGACTCGCGCGCGGTGCAACCCCTGAGCTTTGGATACTCGTTCGACGCGGAGGACGCGCGCCGGCTGCGGTTACTCGATGAGCACGGTGCTGAACTCGCGGTCGTGGAACCTCGCCGTGGCGCAGAGAAAGTGGCATGGCCGCCCCGAACACGGGTTCTGGCCTTCCAGGCCGACACCGTCACGGTCACGCTGACCACCGGTGAACGGTTCGAGTTCGTGAACGGCAGGAAAGCGCCCTGCCGCCGACGTAATGCCGGCACCACATGGACCCTCCAGGGACGCACGTACGAGGTCGTCCACACAAGCTCACGTCAGGCGCAGCTCCGCCGAGACGAAATGATCCTCGCCTCGGCGCGCTCCTCCTCCCGCCGGTACGGCCCCGTCCGCACGACGATCGAGGCAGAGTGCGACGTCGCTGACCGTATCGGGGTCGTACTCCTCGAACAGGTCATCCGCCCCGGCCGGCCGATGGCATTCTTCGCAGCTCTCGACATGCTCATGATGGCAGGGTGAGATCGAAGCCCGTCGTCGAAGCGACCATCGCCGTCCCGCTGCCGCCCCTGGCATCTGCCGTGTCCGAGACCCCGGCACACGGTGACCGTCGATGGGATGCCCTTCGGATCACCCGGGGACACGGTCTTGTAGCGCTTCAGGCAGGCGGATCTGCCGCCGATCGGGCACTCCGTGGCTGAGCGCTGACGTGCGTGGCTGAAAGGTGGCGCGCCCACGATCGTGTCGACAGGCCGGCGCGGAGCGCACAATGGGGGGATGCCCGCCCTTGCCCCGCAGCCACGTCATGCGCTCCTGCCGGACCTCGAACGGTCCCGCGCCGTGCTGGTCGCCTGCGACGACGACGCCGTCCGCGTGCCTGAGTTTCAGCCCGCGGCACGGACCGCACAGCTGGCTGAGGCGTTGGCTTCCGCTAGGACCGGTATGGCTTTCCACCCTGGGAGCGTCGCGGTGGTCACGTCGTGGCAGCATCCCGCCGAGGTGTTCGACGCCGTCCGGCGCGCCGCTGAGGAGGCGTCGGACGTTCTGCTGTTCCACTACGCCGGCTCCGGTCTGCGACACAGGGAGTTCGCCCTCACCCGTACGGTCCCGGGATCGGACAATTCGATTCCGCTGCGAGCAGTTGCCGACATCGTGCGGGACAGCCCTGCGGCCCGCCAGGTCGTCCTCCTCGACTGCGAGCACTTCGAGGACGCTTCGAGCTATTTCACCCGCGACCCGGTGCCCGATGGGTCCAGCACGCCGCACACGCTGTCGCTGCTGGGAAAGCAACCGAGCATGTACTTCGCGTCCGGTGACGACAGGATTCCCGCAGGCGACGAGTTCACCGACACCCTCGCCGAGGCGCTGCGGTCCGGCGTCGAGGACGGCCCGGAGGCACTGGACCTGGTGGCGCTGCGGAACGCGATCGAGGGGCGATGGGCCCAGCTTCGGTACTACGTCGAGAACGAGTACATCGGCGCACCGGACACGTTGAACCTGGTTGGCGGCCGTGACGTGGCGCTGGGTGTCAACGTTGCCTTCGGACCTGACGGTGACCGCGGCCGGAGGCCCTTCTACCTCGATGCGGGAGTCGTCGACCTCATGGAGCGATGGTGGGATTAGGCGCGTCGGGAGCCCATCGACGAGGCCCGCCTCCTTCGACGAGCACTACCGCCGGGCCGCTGTCGAGCGGCGCCCGGTAGCGAGCCACCCGGGACCGCTGCCCGGTCATCGTCACCGCGGAAATCGGTTCGTCGGAACACTGCCCACCATGCCAGGGTCAGAGCGCCAGCCGACGAGATGGGTCCCGATTCCAATGCAGCGCCAGATCCGCGCCGACTTCGACAGCAACACGATCGTGGTGTACCAGGCATACCCGGCCAGGATCGCGGAGGCGGCACTGGCGACTGGCCGGTTCGTGGCGCCGTTCTCGTTCACCCGCATGACCTGGATCAAACCGTCGCTGCTGTGGCTGATGCACTGGAGCAACTGGGGTCGCAAGCCTGGCCAGGAGCGGATACTGGCGGTGCGCATCACCCGCGCCGGCTGGGAGCAGGCGCTGGCCCAAGCCGTCCTCACCACGCCCGAACCAGCGATACACGACAGCGCCGCCGCCTGGAGCATGGCGTTCGGAAACGCGCGCGTGCACGTACAGTGGGATCCGGAACGGTCGCTGCGGGGCGCGGCGCTCAACCACTACAGCATCCAGGTCGGCGTCGGCCGGACGTTGATCCGCACCTATGTCGAGGACTGGGTTGTCGGTCTGACCGATCTCACCCCCACCGTGCACAAGATCGCCGCACTCGTGCGCGCCGGCCAGAACGCCAGGGCCCAGCGGCTGCTGCCACCGGAACGCCCCTACCCGCTCGACCCGAGGACTGCCTGGCGCATCAACGCCGACAAGTGACAGGAAAGGCCCGACCAAACCACGTCGCGAGAAGCGGATGGCCGACGGCCCGGGAAACGGGGAGCTGGGCCATGGCGTGACGCCGGAAGAGGACGGCGTCCGCCGGTTCTGCTTAGCTGATGTCGATGACTGGCCGAAGGAGGAGTTCGTTGACGTAGCCGTCGTCGGAGTTGAGCCAGGCGCCGAATCCGGCGTCGCGGTATGCCGTCGCCAGGGTGAGCCAGCCGAGGAAGAAACCCATGCCGCCGCAGGTGGCGCCGCCGCCGTCACCGCCGCAGACGATGGTCGGTTCGGAAGTCCATTCATGCTGATACGAGTCCTGGCCGATGGCCAGCGCCCACAGATTCGGTTCCCGATGTGACCCGGTCCGGTGGTCGTAGGGATAGCCGTCGCTCGGGCTGTCGTCGCCCCAGCGGAACAACGTGGCGGCGCCGGCGCCGCAGGCGTACTCCCATTCGTCCGGGCTCGCCGGACGCAGGCCCAACGTCGCCGCCTCACGGATCGCACCGTCGTACGAGATCTGCTCCAGCAGCCGCGCCCGGCGTACCTGCCCGGCGGAGTCCAACTCCACCGACAGTTTGCCGCCGCCGCCGCCGCCGCCGGACATGGACAGGGTGGTGCCCGGCCGGACGTTGGCGGTAAGCAGTAGCTGCTGGACGCGAGGATCGTCGGACGGCAGGATCTTCGCGCACGCGTCCATCGCCTCGACGGCGACCAACATCGCCGGCAGGCTTACGACGCGCGCGGGCGAGGTCATGGCGTCGACGAACGCGGCGAGCGCGGGCAGGCCGTACTCATCCGCGCTCTCGGCGTAGCTGGCCGCCTGCTGCGGCGTGGGGACGAAGCGTGCTCCGTCGTAGCCCAGGTGCACCCGGCCGCCGGGAACCAGGGAGAACCGCAGGCCTGCCCGGTCGAACAACGCCACCCGCTGCCGCCGGCCCGCGTACTGGTGCCAGCGGACCTCAACCAGGTCCACGTCGTGGTCACCGGCGATCGCCCGCGCGACGCGAGTCGCTGAGTCGTCGGACAGCTCGTTCCACCGCGCGACGGTCAGCTCAGAATGCGACATGACCATATTCTGTAGTACGCAGCGAAGCCGCCGGTCGAACGGGTCATGGCGGGTGCTCTGATCGCGGATGGATGCGGACGCAGCGTCGTCCCATCGAGCAGGTGTGGGCCTGATCCCGATGGCGACGCCACCGTCTACACCAGGCCCGAAGCTGCCACTACCGGCGGCGCGGCTACCCGTGGGCAACTGCCGTTGCGGTATCAGGAAGGGTCCCCTGCCATACGGAATCCGTATGGCAGGGGACCCTTCCCTGCCCATATTGTTGCCGGGTTGCCGCTTTGTCTGTGCTGCTGGGGTTGTCGCGTTAGACGCGGGTGATGCGGATTGCGTCGGCGATCACGTAGCCGGTGCTGCCGGACCACCGGCTGATGCCCACTTTGTTGGTGTCTCCGGCGGTCAGGGTGAAGGTGCCCAGTGAGCGCCATCCACCACCGTTGGCTGTCTGGTTCACGGTGACCGTCTGGTTGCCGTTGCTGGTTACCACGATGTATGGGGTGGTGGTGTTGTAACCGGTGACGGCCGGGTACCAGGCCTCTACCCGGTAGGTGGCGGTGGCCGGGATGTTCACCTTGTACCAGGCGGCGTCGCTGGCCGCGACCGGGTCGGCGTATCGGTAGTCGGCGCCGTAGCGCTGCGACGAGTACGACGAGGTGCCCCAGTTGGCGCTTGCGGTGAATCGGCCGGCGGTGGTGTTGTCCACGATGGTCGACCACGAGGGCGGCGTGGTGGTGCCGGTGACGAGTTGCATGTAGTAGGTCCAGTTCCAGTTCGGTCCCGGGTCGGTGTGCGTGGCGCCCGGCACCTGGTTGTGACCGATGATGTTGTTGCGGGTCTTCGGGATGCCGTACTTGTCGCACAGGTGCCGTACCAGCGCGGCCGAGGACCGGTACATCGCGTCGGTGTACCAGGAGGCGTTGTCGACGTAGCCTTCGTGTTCCAGACCGATCGACTGGGTGTTGTAGGTCCAGTTGCCGGCGTGCCAGGCGACGTCCTTGTCCCGCACCATCTGGGTCACCGCGCCGTCGGAGGAGCGGAGCAGGTAGTGCGCGCTGGTGCCGGCGGCTGCGTTCTGGAACCAGCTGATCGAGCCGGCGTAGCTGCCCTGCATGGTGTGGATGACGATGTAGTTGATCGGGTACGACGACTCGCGGCTGGAGGCCGTGTAGTTGGACGGGTTCGCCGGCACCCAGGCCGCCGGGCCGTAGTCGGTGCTCTGGATGCCCATGTCGGCGGTGCCCAGCGGCGCCACGTCGGCGTAGTCGCCCCGGCGGGGTGCGACCGGACGGCCAGCCACGGTGACCTGGCCGGTGGCCGTGGTCGCGTTGAAGCCGCTGGCGAGCAGGTCGTACACGGCGTCGGCGTACAGCCGGGCGGTGGCCTTGTCCGACGAGCCGCCGTAGCGGGCGATCAAGCCGTACCACTGGTTGACGTCGTCGCGCTGCGCCGCGGTGAGCCCGGCCTGATCGGCGTACGAGCGGAGCACCGCCGCCGCGCCGGCGACGTTCGCTGCGTCACGGGTGCGCAGTTCGGTGCGGTCCAGTCGGGCACGGCGCACGGCCTCGTCGAGGGTCCGCACCTTCGGGTTGCTGGTCAGGTGCATCACGCCGTACCCGCCGGAGGCGCTGGGCTCGCCGTGGTGACCGTCCAGCCGGGTCTCGGCGTACCCGAGCGCGGCGAGCAGGTCACGCGGCACGTCGGAACGGGCCGCCGCCCGGTCGAAGGCGGCGGCAAGCGACTCCGCGCCCTGCCGCGGCGCGGCCTGGGCCGGCTGGCCGGCCAGGCCGATCATCAGGATCAGCGCGCCGCCGAGCAGTTGGCTCACCCGACGCGAGGGTCTCCGAACAGTCACCGTCACTCCTCGTCGACTACAAAAGGGCGACTGTGATCATGCCGCCCGGGTTGCCGCACCATATAGCGCGACACCCATCTATGTCGAGACCTTGCACGAGACCCGAAGATGGCGAAGAATTCCTTCATGTGGCGGATGTCGGGACGACATCACCGCGAAATGGTCCGAGGTCCCCGACGATGCGGTCCACGGTGACCGGCTCGTCGCTGCCGTCGGCGCGCCGCACGACCACGGTCACCCGGCCGTCGTCCGGGGTGAGGGCGTGCACGGTGAAGCCGGTGAGCAGCCGGATCCGGCCGGCGTCGACGTGCGCGCGCAGCCGCGAGCCGAGCGCGCCGCGCGCCGGCAGGGCGTCGGCGTCCCCGCCGCCGTAGGTGCGCGCCGACGAGGCGGTGGACGGCTGCCCTGCCTGGGGCTGGGTTGGTCAGGTGATGGCGGGGCTGCGCCGTTCAAGCAGCACGACGTCGCGCCATCGACCGTGGTGGCGGCCGACGCGTTCGCGGGTGCCGATGATTCGGAAGCCGGCGCGCTGGTGCAGGGCGAGGCTGGCGGTGTTCTCGGGAAAGACACCGGACTGGATGGTCCAGATGCCGGCGACCTCGGTGGAGGCGATCACCGCGTCGAGGAGCAGCCGGCCGGCGCCTCGGCCGCGCGCGGCGGGGTCGAGGTAGACGGAGTGCTCCACCACGCCGGCGTAGACGGCGCGCGTCGAGGTGGGCGAGACGGCGATCCAGCCGAGGACGAGGTCGTGGCCGTCGACGGCCACGAAGCGGTGCGCGGGCAGCTTTGCGGCGTCGAACGCCGCCCAGGTTGGTGCGCTGGTCTCGAAGCTGGCGTGCCCGTGGTCGAGGCCCGCCTGGTAGATGGCGAGGACCCGTTCGGCGTCGTCGGCCGCCATGGGGCGGATGGTGATACCGGCCATCAGCAGGCTCCGTTCAGGTGGGGGCGGGTCGGCCCATGCCGACGTCGGCGGCCGAGGGGAACCGGCCGAGGCAGGCGTCGTCGATGCGGTAGTGCCGGGCCGTGCCGACCGAGTCGACGGCCGGCCGGTGCGGTGCGGCCGGCTCCCGACGGTCGGGCTCGGGGCGCTCGGATCAATGCGCGGGTGCGTGGCGGGTGCGGTGCCGGCGTACCGCGTCGCGGTTGGCGCATCGGGGCGAGCAGTAGCGCTGCCGGCCGGTCCGGGACAGGTCGGCGTAGATCGTCCGGCATTCGTCCAGGGCGCACCGGCCCAGCCGGTCCATTCCCCGGCCGGTCAGGTGCAGGGCGGTGCCGACACCGATCAGAGCGCGGAGCACGGCCGAGAGGGACACCCCGTCGTCCCGGTAGTGCAGGTGCCAGCGCCCGTCCGCGTGGTTGGTCAGCCGGGGGTACGTCGAGGCGCCGGCAAGCATCCGGTTGAGCAGCGCGGCCCGCTCGTCCGCCGATGTGGCGTCGACGATCTCGGACCACTGCTCGACCAGCCGGAGGGTGACGGTGAGGTCGTCGTCGCGTACCGGCATGTCGATCACCACCCCGGCCGCCTGGCATCGACGGGCCAGTTCCGCCGCCGAACCGGGTGGGTCGTTGGCGAGGTCGACGGCGAGTCGTACCGGGTCTGCCCCGTAAGGGTTGAGATGCATAATGCCATTACAGCAGGCTGTGGGCATGAGCGACAGCGACGGGCACGTCTGGCAGACCAGGTCCCGGCACCGGACGAGCGAGGGGACCCTGTACTACCAGTCCTGCCACTGCGGACTGTGGCGGATCTGCGCCGGCCCGGCGGCCGGAATCCCGGTGTGGACCCGGCGGGCCCGGTCGTCCGCCGGAGGGCCGGAGATCATCCCGTCACGGGTGAGCCCTTCGGGGAGGGGTCGGCTGCCGTCGCCGTCGGAGGACCGGGCCGGCCCTCGGCGGCCTTGGTCCGGATGAACGGGCCTGGGTTGCGCCACCTGAGAACGCGCTGTCACATGCGGTGGTGGGAAACGCCAGCTTTCACGTACCTGGCCCTGGACGTGCCCGGGCTGCCTCCGTGCCCTGGTGCCGTAGCGCGGATGCGCTTTCGCCCGCTTCCGACTGCACCGATTGCACGGCTTGTTGCGCTGGCTGCCGGAGATTGTCCTGCACCTGGTGGGCTACCTGGCCTGCTGCTTGATCTGCCCGGAGTGCTGCATCGCCTTTTGTTTCGCCTGAAGGGCTAGCTTTTGCTCGGTTCGGCTGGGTGAGATGAGTGACGAGGCGAGCAGCCCGACGCCAAAAGCGATCAAGCCTGCGGCGAGCGGGTTGCCCTCAGTCCGGTCCCGCGTCATCTGCGGCACTGCCTGAGCCTGGTGGGCGGCGGACGAGGCGGCGTGCGAAGCCCGGTCCGCGACACCGGAGACAGCGCCGGATGCCTGGTGGGCAGTGCCGGCCAGGCGGTGACGGGCCTCGACGGCTGATCCGCCGCTGTCATGACGGGCCTGGCTGGCGGTACCCATCACCCTGTCCTTGATCCGGCCGAAGCGGCCCCGAGCCCGGCCGATCCGTTCGGTCGCCATCCGTCGCGGACTGGCCTTGTAGGTCAGCGCGTCCACGTCGGTGCTCAGTTCCATCCTGGTGGTTTCGATCTCCTGGCGGATCTGTTCGGGATCGTTCGACATGACGTCTCCTCTCGCCTCGGTTCAGCGGCCACGAAGGGCGTTTGGTATCTCCCGGGCGGTCTGTTGCGTCCGTGGAAGCGGGCGCAACTGCCGCATCTGCTTACGCGCCCGAGCGACGAAGACGGCTCCGATCACCGCCCAAATCGCGCCGACGATCAGGGCGGCCCAGCCCTGGTCCATGATGTTGGACAGGCCCCACCACAGCGCGCTCGACAGGAAGAACAGGGTCAGCAGGCCGGCGATCGCCGCCACGGCGAACATGCCGGCGACATTGCCGGCTGTCTTCGCCTCCTGGCGAACTTCGGCCTTCGCCAGTTGCACCTCCTGTCGCACCAGGGTGGAGAAGTCCCGGGTGACCTCGCTGAGCAGGTCGCCGATCGAGGCGTGGGACCGCTCGGCGGTGGCGCTGGCACTGGGCGGCCTGGAGTCGCTCACCGGGTCACCTCGCCGTCCGGGACACGGGCCGTCCCCGTGGCTTGGTCGAGCACCGGCCCAGGATGTGTGGGCGGCGCCTCAGCCGGCATGCCGGCGAGTCGATCGCCCGGTTCGGGCCGGCGGTCCTCCCCTTGGACACCTTCCTCGGGGCCGGCAGCGGCGACGTTGCGGGTCAGCCGGCCTACCAGCAGGCCAGCCACGACGGCGCCGGCGAGGAATGCGCCAGGGCGCTGGCGCGCGTAGTCGCGCACCTCGTTGACGAGATCGCCTGGCTCCCGTCCTTCCAGCCATCCGGCGGCCTGCTCGGCGGCACCCGAGGCGCGCCGCACGACCTCGCTGGCCACACCGTCGTGGCCGCTGTTGCTGGCCATCGACTGTAGTTCCGCGCTGAGGGAGCGCAGGCCGTCGGCAGCACGTTTCTGTTGCGCCTCCGCCTGTTGCCGCAACTGCTCGGAGGCTTCAGCGGCCAGATTCCGCGCCTGCCGGCCGGTCTCGCTCGCGACCTGCTTGCCCTGCCCGGCGGCCGAATGGGCCAACTGTCCGCCAGCCTGTGTCGCTTCGTGACCAATCTTCGTGGCCTGTTCCCGCACCTGTTGCTGCTTGCCCCCGGCGCTGGGCGGCGAACCCGAACTACTCCGCGTCGTCATCCGATCCCCCTTCTGAAATCCCTGCCCGAAGGGCAGGTACCGCGCTTACCCAACCTTGCTGAGGGCATGCAGCGCGAAGGGCGGCCTGGTGGCCTCGACGATTAGCCGACCGAGCCTTCGCCGGCCGGCGACACCCAGACTTGAGGGGATCGAAGACGGCCCGGAGCCCGCTGTCGAGCACCGGGAGATGTGATGACATCGGATCAAGGCCCACAGACACATCCCGGCGCCTGCGCCCAGGACTGGGCCAGGGTGGTCTCGTGGTGGGCGATGCCGTGTTCGGAGCAGAACTGGCGGACCAGTGCCTGGGCGCGGCGCAGGTTCGGTCGGGCATGCTGGGGGACAGGTGATGTTCGATCTGGGTGGTTGTGGCCGAGGAACGCCGCCTGCGCGAACAGCACCGCTGCGGCGGCGATCGCCGCCTGCCACCACGACTGCCCGAGCCGTACGAACACCACGCCCACCACGACGAGACACCCGAGCGCCAGCGCCACACGGAACACGGAACACGGAACACGTAGCGTCCGGGTCTCTGGCCAAGGAGACCCGTGTCTCGGACCAAGCCGGGACGGTGCGGCGTACTCGCTGCCCCGTGCGCTTCGGGCGCCCAGACCCGTATCGGGTGGCCCACATGTATACCAGTCCGTCGATTAGCTGCATGGCCTCGGCGGCCGAGTCCGACAATCAGGACTATGCAGGCACGTTGGATCCGGGGAGTAGTCATGACACGTAAGAGGACCTCCACCGTTCGGCAGGCTCTCATCCTTGCCTTCGCGGCCGGGGCGCTGACCGGAGCGGCGAGCACGCTGACCCTGCGGCGATGCCGGCACGACAGCGGCATCCCGGCGGAGGACGCCCGCGGCCCGCTCATGGCGAGCGGTGTCGGCGGTCCGCTGGGCGAGACCACTCTTCCGTCCCTCGAGGCACGGTTCGACGCGCCCCCACAGGGCTCGGTCAACGTGCCGGCGGCTGAGAGGGCCATCTGACGGTCGGCTCCTGACCTGAGCGGATGTGTTTCGGCCTGGCCGGCCCCGACGACCTGCCGCCCGGCCCGTAGATCGGCTCGACCACCAAGGCAGGCGGCGAGCCGCCGCACGTACCCGCTGTCGCCGAGTAACGGCATCCCGCCCCGCTGCTGGTCTCGGCCGGCACAGCGGGGATCCGCCGGCGGTCAAGGAAGAACTGCCGACGCCGCATCGACCTGCGCAGTCACCCGGAACGGCCGGCCGTCCGGGCGGGCCGGTATCGATTGACATATGTCTTAGTCTCGACGCGACGGCAGTCGGCGTCTCGACAGCCGCGGCAGCTTGTCGGAGGACGACGATGAGGTCACCCGGTCTGCGTGGGCTCGGCGCCCACTACGCGTCACCGGTCGCGCGGGCGGTGTCCCGGCTGACGATGCTGGCCCTGGTCGCGGCGCTGCTCTCGGCCGTCACCGCGCGTCCGGCCGCCGCCGACGACGATCCGGTGCGCAGCGAGGGGGAGGCGTTGCCGGTGGTCTCGGCAACCGCACCCGTCCAGGCGCAGGCCGACTGCTGCGGCGTCAGCTGGTCGGCGGGGCGGCAGCTCTGGTTCCGGGCCGCCCGGGCCGGCGACTCGGTCACCGTCGCGCTGCCGCAAGTGCCCGCAGGCCAGTACGACATCGGCGCCGTGTTGACCCGTGCCCCCGACTACGGCCGGGTGCGCTTCGCGATCGACGGGGTCGCCGTCGGTCAGCTCTTCGACGGGTACGCGCCCAACGTGCAGCGTACCGGCGCGGTGCCGGTGGGCGCGGTGTCGCTCGCCGCCGGCAGCCACCACCTGAGCATCACGGTCACCGGCCGCTCCGCCTCGTCGGCCGGCCTGTTCGTCGGGCTCGACACGCTGACCCTGCGCCGGGTCGGGCCGCTCGCGTCGGTCACCAGCACGCCGTACGAGCTGGTCGGCGAGGCGCCCGTGCGGGGTGCGCTCACCCGGGTCTACGACCCCGGCGCGGGTCAGTCCACGGCCTGGTACTACAACGACCACACCATCGTCCGGGACCAGCGCACCGGGTTGTGGCACGTCTTCGCCATCACCCACCCGGAGCCCGGCGCCCCGCAGGATGAGAAGACGTTCGGCCACGCCACCGCGCCCTCGCCGACGGGACCGTGGACCCGGCAGCCGGTGGTGCTGACCGCCGACCCGGCGGCCGGCGAGCGGTGGATCTGGGCCCCGCACGTGGTCTACGACCAGGGCGTCTACTACATGTTCTACGCGGCCGGAAACCCGGACCTGGCCAGCTACCGGATGCACCTGGCCACCTCGACCGACCTGTTCACCTGGACCCGCAGCTCCGCCAACCCGCTCTTCGTCGACGGCTGGGAGGCCCGGGACCCGATGGTGACCCGGGTGGGCGACCGCTGGGTGATGTACTACACGGCGACGTCGAGCCCGACCGGCGGCAACCACGTGGTGGCGTACCGGACCAGCACCGACCTGCGGACGTGGAGCGCCCGGGGGATCGCGTACGCCTCGTCCCGCACCGGGCAGGCCGGCGGTCAGACCGAGTCCCCGTTCGTGGTGCGCCGGGGCGACTGGTACTACCTCTTCGTCTGCTGCGACGGCACCGACTACGGCGCGGCCTACCGGCGCACCGCCGTCTACCGCAGCCGCGACCCAATCCGGTTCGAGGGTGCGGAGAAGGTGGCAGTGCTGGACGCGCACGCCGCGGAGGTCGTGGTCGACGGTGCCAACTGGTATCTCAGCCACGCCGGTTGGGGCCAGGGTGGGCTGTGGTTGGCGCCGCTGACCTGGTCGTCCGGGGTGGTGGCCCGAGGTCGGACGGTGACCACCGGCTTCCTCCGGGCCGACGTGCGGACCTGGCCGTCCGCGCGGCTGGCATCCCTGGCGCTCGACCCGGCCGGCGGCGGCGCCTACCGGGCGGCGCTGGACTCGTCGCACCGGGGCACCGGCCCCTACCTCGCGGTCGGCGGGTTCGACGTGACGGACCGGGCCGGGTCACCCGCCCGGGTGGACGTGTCGGCCGACGGCTCGCGCTTGCACCTGGTCGGCATCCCGTTCGGCGACGAGCCGGTGACCGCCGACTGGCTGCTCACCGTCGCACCCCGGTGGTCCGGTCCGGCCCTGCAGAGCGACGTCACCTGGTCGGTCAACGGCCCGACCACCGCCGGGGTGTGGGAGGTGGCGTTCAACGTCGACGGCGCGGGACCGAGCGTCGGCGACCCGCCGGTGGCGGCCCGCCCGACCGGTGACGTGACCGGCCTGCCGAACTGGACGATGACCACCGGCAACGGCCTCTCGGTGGTCGCCGCGCACCGGTGGGCGTCGGCGTGGCGCGGCGACAACACCTGGTACGACTCAGGTCACGCCATGGCAGCCTGGCAGCCGCTGTGGCGTTCGGGCGGCACGACCTGGCCGACCGGCCAGTACCCGGGTGGCACGTGGCGGTTCGCGGCCAGCGCCACGAACCGGGACGTCGGCTTCGCCGACACGGTCCACGCGGCGCTCAACGCCGTGCCCTGACCCCCGAGCCCGCCGCGGTCCGGCCCCGCGCCGCCGGGCGCCGGACGTCGGGGCCGGCATGTGATGACCGGGCTGAACAGCCGGGAACCCGCGCCCATCCGGCCGTGCCCGGCTTCCCGGATATCGAAGTGAGTGCGTGGGGCCCCTGGGCGCGCAGCCACTCGGCTGTCAGTGGCACTCACGTCAGTTCGGCGATCACTGCGCGGACCATTCGGCGGCCGTGCTCGGCCATCCGTGGAAAGGTATGCCGGTAGTAGTCGATGCCGGTCAGCGACGGTGCGAGGGCCCAGCCGCAGGCGCGGCGCCAGGTAGCGTCGTCGTACTCGATTGCCTCCCGGTAGGCATCCCGGGCCGCGCCGGTGAAGGTCCATAGCGCCGGAGCCACGTCCGGCGCCGGATCGCCGACACCGAGTGCGCCGAAGTCGATGACCGCGGTCAGCCGGCCGCAGTCGGTGATCAGGTTGCCCGGCTGCAGGTCACCGTGGATCCAGACGGGGTCCCGGTGCCAGTCAGGAGCAGCCAGGCAGGCGTCCCAGGCCGCCTCGGCCGCGGTCACGTCGAAGCCGTCGTCATGCTCGGCGAGCCGGGGCAGCATACGGCGGACGGCTTCATCGGCGTGGAGCAGGGCGGACCCGCGGGAACCCGGTGGTTTGGCCGGACCTCCGGCCGGATCCACCCCGTGCAGGGCGCGAACGAAGGCTGCCACATCGCGGGCCAGGGGTACGTCGTCGCAGCCAAGCCTGGGAGGCGTGCTCCCCACGAACCACGGCACCACGGTCCACCGCCACGGGTACCCCGCGCCCGGCTCGCCCACGTGAAGCGGGACTGGAATCCGCACAGGAAGGTGGGGCACCAGCAGGGGCAGCCACCGCGCATCAGAATCGGCCTGGTCGACCGCCCAGGCAATCTTGGGCATCCGGGCGACGAGTTCGTTGCCGATCCGAAAGAGCACGTGGTCGGTGCCCTCCAGCTCGTCGGGTAGGGGTGTCACGGGCAGGTCGGCCCACTGCGGGCACTGGGCCGCCATCAGGCGGCGCACCTGCCCGACGGTGGCTCGGATCTCGTCGTCATGGATGGGCACGGCTGGCACGGTAAGGCGGTCAGGCGGTGTGCCGCCAACCGATTAGTGCTCCAGTCGTACCCGCCTGATCTGGTGTTGTGGCAGCTCATCGGCATGGGACGTGCCGCGACTCGGTGGTCTCACCCTCGACGCAGACCCGGCCGCCCGGGGTCTGCTCCACCGGTTGGGCGGCCGGGTCCGCGTCGAAGGGGTGCGGGTTGAGCCGAAAGAAAACCTGATTCATTCCAGAAGAGTGGACTATATTCAACACGTGGCGTCCGACTTCGAGACTCAGCTTCGGGCGGTCTCGTTGCGCGTGACCCGACCCCGGTTGGCGGTGCTCGCAGCGCTGCGCGACCATCCGCACGTCGACACCGACACGGTGATCGCGCTGGTACGGGCAGATCAGCCCACGGTCTCCCACCAGGCGGTGTACGACGTGCTGCGGGCGCTCACCGACGCCGGGCTGGTGCGGCGCATCCAGCCTGCCGGTGCGACCGCCCGGTACGAGTCCCGGGTGGGGGACAACCACCACCACGTCGTGTGCCGCTCCTGCGGCGCGATCGCCGACGTCGAGTGCGCTGTCGGCCGTGCTCCCTGTCTCACCGCCTCGAACGACCACGGCTTCACGGTCGACGAGGCGGAGGTCGTCTACTGGGGCACCTGCCCCGACTGTTCGACCGAACGCACCTCCCAGTGATCCGCCAGTAGTTCGGAAGGAAACAGATGAGCAACACCCAGGACAACGCCCCCTCAAGCGCGCAGGGCGTGGACAAGAAGGCGGCGGCCGGCTGCCCGGTCGCGCACGACTCCGTGACCGCGCACGGCAGCGAGAGCGAGAACCCGGCGATCGACTCGCCGACGCCGAGGACCGGAGGCCGCCCGCGCACCAACCGGGACTGGTGGCCCAACCAACTCGACCTCTCGGTGTTGCATGCGCACTCGTCGAAGGGCAACCCGCTGGGGGAGAACTTCAGCTATGCCAAGGAGTTCGCCAAGCTCGACGTCGAGGCCCTCAAGCAGGACATCACCGAGGCCCTCACCACCTCGCAGGACTGGTGGCCGGCTGACTTCGGCCACTACGGCGGCCTGATGATCCGGATGAGCTGGCACGCGGCGGGCACCTACCGCATCGAGGACGGTCGCGGCGGCGCCGGCGACGGCGGTCAGCGGTTCGCCCCGCTCAACAGCTGGCCGGACAACGCCAACCTCGACAAGGCCCGCCGGCTGCTGTGGCCGGTCAAGCAGAAGTACGGCCAGCAGGTCTCGTGGGCCGACCTGCTCGTGTTCGCCGGCAACGTCGCCCTGGAGTCGATGGGCTTCAAGACCTTCGGCTTCGGCTTCGGCCGGGAGGACGTCTGGGAGCCCGAGGAGATCTTCTGGGGTCCGGAGGACACCTGGCTCGGTGACGAGCGCTACGCCTCCGAGAAGGAGATGGTGGCCGGCGTCGGGGCGACCGAGATGGGCCTCATCTACGTCAACCCGGAGGGCCCCCGCGGCAACGCGGATCCGGCCGCGTCGGCGTACTTCATCCGCGAGACCTTCGCCCGGATGGCGATGAACGACGAGGAGACCGTAGCCCTCATCGCCGGTGGCCACACCTTCGGCAAGACCCACGGCGCCGGCGTCGCCGACGACCACGTGGGCCTCGAGCCCGAGGCCGCCCCGCTGGAGGCGCAGGGCCTGGGCTGGCTGAGCACGTACGGCAGCGGCAAGGGCGGGGACACGATCACCAGCGGTCTCGAGGTGACGTGGACCGACCGGCCGACGCAGTGGAGCAACCGCTTCTTCGAAATCCTCTTCGGCTACGAGTGGGAACTCACCACGAGCCCCGGCGGCGCGAAGCAGTGGGTCGCCAAGGATGCCGAGGCGATCATCCCGGACGCCCACGATCCGTCGAAGAAGCACAAGCCGACGATGCTCACGACCGACCTGGCGCTGCGCGTCGACCCGACGTACGAGAAGATCTCGCGCCGCTTCCTGGAGAATCCCGACGAGTTCGCCCTCGCGTTCGCCAAGGCCTGGTACAAGCTGCTGCACCGCGACATGGGCCCGGTCGACCGTTTCCTCGGACCGTGGGTCCCGGAGCCCCAGCTGTGGCAGGACCCGGTGCCGGCCGTCGACCACGCGCTCGTGGGTGACGCCGACGTCGCCGCCCTCAAGGCGAAGGTCCTGGGGTCCGGCCTCCCGACCGCCCAGCTGGTCGCCACCGCCTGGGCCTCAGCCGCCAGCTACCGGTCCACCGACAAGCGCGGCGGCGCCAACGGCGCGCGGATCCGTCTCGAGCCGCAGCGCAGCTGGGAGGTCAACCAGCCCGAGCAGCTCGCGACGGTCCTGGAGACCCTCGAGGGCATCCGGCGGGAGTTCAACTCCGCCGGCGGCGCGAAGATCTCGCTCGCCGACCTGATCGTGCTGGCCGGCTCGGCCGCCGTCGAGAAGGCGGCGCGCGACGCCGGCGTCGAGGTGACCGTGCCGTTCCGTCCGGGCCGCACCGACGCCACTGCCGAGCAGACCGACGTCGAGTCCTTCCGGGTCCTCGAGCCGCGCGCCGACGGGTTCCGCAACTACCTGCGTCCCGGCGAGAAGACCCAGCCGGAGGTGCTGCTCCTCGACCGTGCCTACATGCTCAACCTGACCGCGCCCGAGATGACCGTCCTCGTCGGCGGCCTGCGCTCCCTCGAGGCAAACGTCGGCGGCACGCGGCACGGCGTCCTCACCGACCGGCCCGGCGTGCTCACCAACGACTTCTTCACCAACCTGCTCTCCCCGGGCACCCGGTGGAAGGCGTCGGAGTCCGACGAGCACGTGTACGAGATCCGGGACCTGGCCACCGATCAGGTGAGGTGGACCGCCACCGCGGTCGACCTCATCTTCGGCTCCAACTCCCAGCTACGGGCCCTCGCGGAGGTCTACGCCAGCCAGGACGCGCGCGACAAGTTCGTGGCCGACTTCGTCGCGGCCTGGACCAAGGTCATGGAACTCGACCGGTTCGACCTCGCCTGACCCGGCACCACCTGACGAGCCCCGGTCGATCCACCAGCGATCGACCGGGGCTCGTTCGCCATTGGATCGGCGGTCGCCCAATACCAACGCCTGGTCCGCTTCGCAAAAGGCAGACCGCCATCACCCGACCGGGTTCCGGGACAAGTTCTCAGATATTCGGCGGAGCCTCTCGTATTAGCGTGGGTTTGCGCGCCAGATGAAAGGCGAGAGCCTTCGAAGACTGGCGTAACCCGATCGAGAGGACACGGACCATGCGCGACCTTTCTCGTCGCGACCTGCTCAGGGCGACGGCGGCCGTTGGCGCCGGGGCGGTCGTTCTCCCGGGCATCATGGCCGGGGGCACCCCGGGGCTTGCGGCCGACGGCCCGGATCTGTCCTCCAGCGCGAAGTGCCCGCCGGCGAAGCTGACCGGCCGCATCGTCCGTCCCCAGAACCCCGAGTACGCGAGTGCGAGCCTCGGCTGGGACGAGCTCTTCGTTCACTATCCGCTGGTCATCGTCTTCGCCCAGGAGACCCAGGACGTGGTCAACGCCCTCACGTGGGCGCGGCAGAACAACGTCGCGCTGCGGGTGCGCAGCGGTCGCCACAGCCTCGAGGGCTGGTCGAACGTGGACAACGGCATCGTGATCGACGTCAGCGAGCTGAAGTCGGCCCAGATCGACACAGCCGCTCGCACCGCCACAGTCGGCGCCGGGCTCAACCAGTTGGAGGCGGTGACCACGCTCGGGAAGCAGGATCTCGCGGTAACGACGGGAACGGAGGGAAGCGTGGGCCTGTCCGGTGCGACCCTCGGCGGCGGCCTCGGCTTCCTCACCCGCTACCTCGGGATGGCCTGCGACAACCTGATAGGGGCGGAGATCGTCGTCGCGTCGGGTGCCGACGGCGCGAAGGCGATCGAGGTAGACCCGTGGAATCACTCGGACCTGCTCTGGGCGCTGCGCGGAGCGGGAAACGGCAACTTCGGGATCGTCACCTCACTCACCTACAAGGTGGCCTCGCTGAAGAGCGTCGCCTACCTGCAAGCAACATGGGACGGCCTCGACGACCTGTACGGGGTCTTCGACACCTGGCAGCGCACCGCACCGTTCGCCGACAACCGACTCGGAACCCAACTCGAGATCCACAAATCCCAGATCCTGCTGTTCGGGGTTCTCGCGGAAGGATCGGAGGCAGAGGCACGGGAGTTGCTGGGGCCGGTCCTGTCGGTCGGCAACCCCGAGGTCACGGTGCAGACCGGGGGCTGGGGCGACACCTATGCCGGATTCCAGATACCGACCGAGGACGAGCCCGCGAACTGGAAGTTCTTCTCCCAGTTCACCAACGAGCCGTTCCCGAAGAAGGCGATCAGCGTGATCCGCGCATTCATGGAAGACGCCCCCTCGGATGACAGCAATTTCTTCACCCAGGCATTCGGCACGGGAGCCCAATCGAGCGAACCCTTCGGCGGCGCGGCGTTTCCGCATCGCGACGCGCTCTTCTATTCCGAGCCGGGCGCCGGCTGGGGCACTCGTGGCGAGCCGGACAGCGGCAACGCCATCACCCCGATCGCCCAGGCCTGGATCGCCGAGTTCAGCCAGGCACTGCGGCCCTACGTGCACGGCGCCTACGTCAACGTGCCGAACATCGGAATGGCGGAGTGGGAAACCGCCTACTGGGGTCCCAACTTCGACCGGCTCCGCAGGATCAAGGCGAAGTACGACCCCCACAACGTCTTCCAGTACGAGCAGAGCATTCCGCCCGCAGCACGCTGACCTGCGCAGCAGCCCGCGCAGGCCGGCGGCGGTGCATGCCAGCCGGCCGACATCCTTCGAGGAGGGTGCCACGGACCCGGCCGTCGAGGCGCCGGTCAGTGGCCGGCCATGGGCTGCGCCGCCGGTCATCGGCCGGCCAGGCCGTACCGAGGGGTTGCCCGCCGCGCCCGCGCAGCGGACAACCCCCCGGTCGGGTGTCCGGTCAGGAAGTCGAGCGGCCGTGCCGAGCCGCTCGAACAGCCGGTCGACGACGATGACCCGCTCGGCACCGAGGAGCTACGCGGAGCGGGCGACCAGGTGGCCAACCCGGCTTCCCCAGCCCGCTACCGCCTCACCGTCCTTGAGCCCGCAGAAGTCCCGCCGCCCTAGAAGCTACTGACCAGCTTGACGAACGCGTCGTCGATCTTCGCCGGGTCGCGGGCGTCGAACGCCTTGCCCGCGGACGCTTTGGCGATCCGGTCGAGAGTCGCGAAATCGGACTGCTCGTCGAAGGCGATGCAGAAGATCTTGACCGGCCGATCCGGATCCAGCGCGACATCCTGAAGCAGCTTGGCGAGCTTGTTGTCCTTGTTGTACTCGTTCTTGCCGTCGGTCAGTACGACCAACGCGTTGATCCGGGACTGGTCATAGTGGTCGAGCATGTGACGGTGTGCCGCCCGTACGGTGGCGTACAACGCGGTGCCGCCTTCGACATGGAGGTTGTTGATCTTGTTGATCAGGGTCTTCTGGTTGAACGCCGACAGGCGGACCTCTTCGCTGTAGGGCGATTTCGGCCGCTGCGGCGTCTCGGAGGAGAACGACCAGAGCCCGACCTGGTCCTCGGAGTTCAACAGGCCGAAGCCCTTGGCGGCTGCCGTGGTCGCCACCTGGAACCTGCTCCGGTCACCGATCTTGGCGTTCATGGAACCGGACGTGTCGACGGCGACGAGGATGTTCGCCTTCTTGCGCAGCGTGCCCCAGCCGTTGAGGATCGCCTTGACCACGGTCGGTTCCGGCGGGTCGAAGTAGGTGAGATCCGGGACTGCACCGCGCCCGCCGACGGAGGCGACCAGCGGGGCGGACGCGTTTCGCTCGTGGTCGCGGAACCCGAGCCGGCTGAAGCTGCGCTGTTGTGGCGAATCCTGAAGGAAGGCCAGAAAGTCGGCAGCGGCGTCACGCTGCTCCGGGCTGGCCGAGGGGAGGACCACGTACGGGTGGTCAAGGTTGAACGTTCCCTCCTTCGGATACACCGCGACCAGCGGGACCCTGGGCTTCTCGCCCGGGGTCGGACTCAGCTTCCCCTCGTTGTACTGGTAGACCAGCTCCTCCTGCGTCACGATCGCGCTCATGTCGGTCGGGGCCTGCGCGCCGTCGCCGGACAGGTCCGCCTCGGCGAGGTTCTTCAGCAGGTCCACCACGTCGTCGCTGTAGTGGGACACGTTGGCCTCGATGCGGCGGACGAACTGGGTCACCCGCGGATTCGCCAGGTCGCTCTCGGTGAGGTCGCTGGCCCGGTTGATGGCCGCGTAGTACGTGGCGATGATGGCAGCCAGCCCGGAGGTGGACAGGTTCGGGTTGACCTTGCCGAATGCGAACCGTCCCCACTCGGGGCGACCGAAGGTGGCCCAGCCCGCCCGCCCGGACGAGCCCAGGATCTCACCCCAGCCGAGCTGACCCTGCTGTCGGAGCAGCTCGCCCTTCGGCTGCGGCATGGCGATGACCAGCGGGCTGTTCGCGATCGACGGGTACGGCCCGGAGGTCTGCGGTGGGCGCCCGGCGGCCTCGTCCAGCAACTTCAACTGTCCGGTCCACAGGGTCGACGTCGGCATCCACACCTGCGGTTGTGGAATGTTGGGCTGCTTGACGGCCCAATCGCCGGCCAGCGCGTCCGTCGCCGCACCGGAGGTGAGGCCGTGGACGGTCACGGTGGCGCAGCGGTCGCCGAACCGCCGATTGCTCCTGTTGTATCGCTCGGCCAGCTCACCAAGCAGCACGTCCTTCTCCACCGACGAGCTGACCTCCAGCGGTGTGCACCCGACGTCCGCCGCCGGCCGGACGATCAGGTAGGCCCCCGCGACGACCGCGACTCCGGCCACGATGGCTGTGGCGTACGGCACCCACGGCGGGGCAGTCGATCGACCTGAAACCATTGGTCCTCCATGTGTCGGCTGACGGTGACGACATCAGCCATAGTGCAGCACCGTGCCGGTGCAACTCGAGTCGCTGGAACAATGCCACGAGCCTGACGGCCTGCCCGCTGGGCGGGCCAGAGACCTGGACGAGCACCTCGACCTGCTCGCTGCGCTGCGTCGATTGGCGGGTAGCAGACCCTCGTCGCGCCCGGTCTGCACCCTGCCCTTGACCTGCGCCTATTCAGCCGGACATGCCAGGTGGTGCCAACCTTGACACCTCTGCTGAGCCAACACGGCTTGTGTCTGTGCCATCGGTGTGCCAAACTGGCACCATGGACTTGACCTCGTACGTGAGCAACCTCGGGCGTGAGTTCGCCACGCTTGCCGAAGCCGGCGGAGAGGAGGCGCGTGCGCTGGTCGAGCGCCTGACCGGGTCGCTCGAGTCGGCGATCCGGATGACGCTGCTGGACGCGTTGTCGGCCGCCGCCGACGAGATCACCCGGGACCTGGCTCCGGGTTCGGTGGAACTGCGCCTGCGCGGACGCGATCCGAGCTTCGTCGTGACCTCGCCACCCGCCGAGCCGCTCGAACTCGCGACCGGGAGCACCGCGGCTACGGTCGACGGCGCGCCGGACAGCGATCTGCTGATCGCCGAGGACGGCCCCGCCGCGCGGATCAACGTACGCCTGCCCGAGCAGCTCAAGGCCGCGGTCGAGGAGGCCGCGGCCAAGGAGGGCCGCTCGGTCAACGCCTGGCTGGTCCGGGCGGCCGCCGCCTCCTTGCAGCGGTCCGATCGCGAGCAGCGGCCCGAGCCACGCGGCAGCGCGAAACGGGCCAGGCAGGGCTTCACCGGCTGGGTGCGCTAGCCGCACCGCACGCTTTCCTCACACCACGTCCCCGACCTGCGGGGACGGCTCACCCACCCATGATGCGGGGACAACCATGCCAAATTTCGAGACGCCCGAACCGATTTCCGTCACGCTCGAACTCGGCGTCGTCGGCGACGTGCGGATCGCCGCGAGCGATCGGACCGACACCGTCGTCGAGGTCCGCCCGAGCGACGAAACCGACGAGTCCGACGTGAGGGCCGCTCAGCAGGTCCGTGTCGACTACACCAACGGCACGCTCCGGGTGACCGGTCCGAAGGCGCGTGCTTTCGACTTCTCCCGCAAGACCAGGTCGGTCGACGTGTCCATCGAACTGCCCAGCGGTTCCCAGGTGTCCGCGGAGATGCAGGTGGGCGACGTCCGCTGTGCCGGGCGGCTCGGGGAGTGCAGGCTCAAGACCTCCGCCGGGAACTTCTGGCTCGAACGAACCGGCCCGCTGCGCCTGGACACGTCGGCCGGTCACGTCACGGCCGACGGCGTCACGGGCAACGCCGAGATCTCCACCGGCTCCGGCAAGGTCCAGATCGGCGAGGTCGAGGGCACCGCGGTGGTCAAGAACTCCAACGGCGAAACCGCGATCGACGCGGTCACCGGCGACCTGCGGGTGCGCGCGGCCAACGGCGACATCCACGTCGAGCGGGCCGGCGCCGGCGTGGACGCCAAGACGTCCAACGGCAGCATCCGCCTCGGCGAGGTGGTCCGCGGCTCGGTCGTCCTCGGGACCGCCATGGGCAACCTGGATGTCGGCATCGCCGCGGGCACCGCCGCCTGGCTGGAGGTGAACACCGCATTCGGGCACGTGCGCAACCTGCTGGAGAACGCCACCCGGCCCGACGAGGCCGACGAGACCGTCGAGGTGCGTGGCCGCACCTCCTACGGCGACATCACCATCCACCGCTCCTGATCCACCTCCGGCTCCGGAAAAGGGAAACCATGACCAGCAAGCAATCCCGGCCCGCGATCGCCGCGACCGGGCTACGGAAGTCGTTCGGCGACCAGGTCGTGCTCGACGGTCTCGATCTGAACGTGCGACAGGGAACGGTCTTCTCGCTGCTCGGCGCGAACGGTGCCGGGAAGACCACCACGGTCAAGATTCTGTCCACTCTGCTCAGTGCCGACGCCGGTGACGTCCAGGTCGCCGGGCACGACCTCGCCCGCGAACCGGACGCGGTGCGCGCCGCGATCGGCGTCACCGGTCAGTTCTCCGCGGTGGACAACCTGCTCACCGGCGAGGAGAACCTGCTGCTGATGGCGGATCTGCACCACCTCCCCCGGGGCGAAGGCCGGCGGCGCGCCGCCCAGCTGCTCGAACAGTTCGACCTGACCGAGGCGGGCAGGAAGCCGGCATCGACCTACTCCGGGGGCATGCGGCGGCGGCTCGACCTGGCGATGACCCTGGTCGGCAGCCCGCGAGTGATCTTCCTCGACGAGCCGACCACCGGACTGGATCCGCGCAGCCGCCGCAACATGTGGCAGATCGTCCGGGACCTGGTGGCCAGCGGCGTCACCATCTTCCTGACCACGCAGTACCTGGAGGAAGCCGACGAGCTGGCCGACCGGATCGCGGTCATCGACCACGGTCGGGTGGTCGCCGAGGGAACCGCGGAGGAACTGAAGCGCCGCATCCCCGGTGGGCACGTCCGCCTGCGGTTCGCCGACCCGCAGGGCCTCGACGCGGCCATGCGGGTGCTGGAGCAGGCCTCGCCCGACAACGACGCGCTCGCCCTGCGGGTGCCCAGCGATGGCAGCCTGCGCGCGCTGAAGACCCTGATCGGCCGGCTCGACGACCGGGCCATCGAGGTCGACGAACTGTCCGTGCACACCCCCGATCTCGACGACGTCTTCCTCGCCCTCACCGGCAACCACACCAACGAGAAGGTGACCACCCGATGAGCACCTCCACCCTCACCGGCCCGGCTCCGGCGAGACTCCGTCTCCATCCGCTACGCGACTCGGCGACGATGCTGCGCCGCAACCTCAAGCGCATGCTGCGGTACCCGTCCATGACCGTGACGCTCGTCGGGATGCCCGTCGTCTTCCTGCTGCTGTTCGTCTACGTGCTCGGCGGCACACTGGGCGCCGGACTCGGCGGGGCGGCACACGTCGGCGCGGCCGGCGGGCGCGCCGCGTACGCCAACTACGTGGCACCCGCGATCATCCTGATGACCGTGACGGCCACGGTCCAGGGGACCGCGATCTCGATCGCCATGGACATGACCGAAGGCATCATCACCCGGTTTCGCACCATGCACATCGCCCGCGTCTCGGTGCTGACCGGGCATGTCCTGGGCAGCATGATCCAGGCGGTGTTCAGCCTGGCGATCGTGATCGGCGTGGCGCTGCTGGTCGGCTTCCGGCCCACCGCCGGGCTGGGCGGGTGGCTGGCCACGGCCGGTTTCCTGGTGGCGGTGACCTTCGCACTCGTCTGGTTGTCCGTCGCGCTCGGCCAGGTGAGCAAGAGCGTCGAGACCGCGAGCAACCTGCCCATGCCGCTCGTCCTGCTGCCCTTCCTCGGCAGCGGGTTCGTACCCACCGACTCCATGCCGGCCGTTCTGCGCTGGTTCGCCGAGTACCAGCCGTTCACGCCGATCATCGAGACCCTGCGCGGCCTGCTGATGGACAAGCCGATCGGGAACAACGCGTGGATCGGGCTCGCCTGGTGCGCCGCCATCGCGCTGGGCGGATACCTCTGGTCGAAACGTCTGTTCAACCGCGAGTCCTGACCAGGCACCGCCCTTCCCCGACCGCGCCCTGCTCGCGAGACGGCCAGCGCCCTCGCCCGAGCCTCCCACGCTCTCATTTCCCCTGCCGTGCTGGTGTCGCCGTGGCATCCCCATGCCCGAAACCGGCACCGAGGAAGGACACGACGAATGAGCACTACTCAGGACTACCAGGCTGCGGAACTGCTCCTCCGTCGACCCGCCCGACCCGGCGAGTTGGTCGTCGGCGACAAGATCAAGCCGCAGTGGATCGACGGAGGGGCCCGATTCTGTTACGCGGTGAGCAACGGAGCCGGCAGGCGGTTCGTGCTGGTCGACCCGGCGGCGGGCAGCCGCGAGCCGGCCTTCGACCACGCCCGGCTCGCCGTCGCGCTGGCCGCGGCCTCCGGGCAGCAGGTCGACCGTGAGGCGTTGCCGTTCAGGGCCATCGAGCTGGCCGGGAACGCCGTGGAGTTCGACGCGTTCGGCGGGCGTTGGCGCTGCCGCCTGGACAGTTACGCCTGCGAGCGGGCCGAGCTCCCGCCGTCGGGCAACCCGCTGGAGGTGCCGTCACCCGACAAGAAGGTCGCGGTGGCCCTGCGGGGGCACGACCTGTGGGCGCGCTCGCTGTCCGACGGCCGCGAGTGGGCGCTGACCACCGACGGCGAGCCCGCCTACCGGTACGGCTCCAGCCCGGAGTGCCTCGGCAACGGCACCCTGCTGCGCAAGTTCGGCCTGCCGCACCTGCCGCCTGCCGTGGCCTGGTCGCCCGACTCGACGAAGGCGCTGACGCATCGGACCGATGAGCGCGGTGTCCGGCAGACCCACCTCGTGGAGGCCAGGCCCGCCGACGGCGGCGCCTCGGTGCTGCGCACCCAGCGGTACCCGTACCCCGGGGACGAGGCGTTGCCGCGCGCCGAACTGGTGGTCCTCGACATCGCGTCGGGCACGGTGGTCCGCGCGCAGGCGGAGCCGCTGATGATGTCGGCGCTGTCGCCGATCCTGATCAAGTGGGCGTGGTGGGCCCCGGACAGCTCGGCGGTGTACTACCTCAGCACGCCCCGCGACCGGCACACCCTCACCCTGCACCGCCTCGATCCGGCCACCGGCCAGGTCACCACCGTGCTCAGCGAGACCGGGGCCACCCGCGTGGAGCCCAACCAGTGGATGACCGAGCCACCGATCGTGCGGGTGCTGGCCGACGAGGCGCTCTGGTACTCGCAGCGGGACGGCTGGGGCCACCTGTACCGGTACGAACTGCACACCGGCACGCTGCTCGGGCAGGTCACCTCCGGGCAGTGGGCGGTGCGGCAGATCCTGCACGTCGACGAGACCGAGCGGGTGGTGTACTTCATTGCCTCCGGGCTGGTGGACGCCGACCCGTACCGGCGCACGGTGTGCCGGGTCGGCCTGGATGGCTCCGGCTTCGCCAAGGTCACCGACGACGAACGGGACCACGTCGTCACGGTGCCGGACACCATGGAGTACTTCATCGACTCGGCGTCCACCGTCGACACCCCGCCGGTGTCCCGCGTCCGCGACTGGACCGGGCGGGTGCTGGTCGAGCTGGAGCGGGCCGACATCAGCAAGCTCACCGCCACCGGCTGGACTCCGCCGGAACGGTTCCGCGTCAAGGCGGCCGACGCAGTGACGGACATCTACGGTGTGCTGTACCGGCCAAGGGGGTTCGACCCCGCCCGGCGCTACCCGGTGGTGGACAGCGTCTACCCCGGCCCGCACGTCAACCGGGTCGACCCGTGCTTCGACCCCGGCGGGTTCGGCTTCGACGCGGAGGCCATCGCGGCGCTGGGCTTCGTGGTGGTGGCAGTGGACGGGCGCGGCACCCCGGGGCGGAGCAAGGCCTTTCACGACGCCTCCTACGGTCACCTCGCCGACGCGGGATCTCTGGACGACCATGTCGCCGCGCTACGGCAGCTGGCCCGGACCCGGCCATGGATGGACCTGGACCGGGTGGGCGCGTTCGGCTTGTCCGGCGGCGGGTTCGCCACCGTGCGGGCGATGCTCGACTTCCCCGCGGTCTACCGGGCCGGCGTCGCCCTCTGCGGCGTCCACGACCACCGCCACTACCAGGCGTCCTATGCGGAGCTGTACGACGGTGCGGACAACCCAGAGGCATGGGCCCGCGCATCCAATGTCGACATCGCGAACCAGCTGACCGGCAAGCTGCTGCTCATCCACGGCGAATCGGACGACAACGTCCACCCGGACCACACGCTGCGGCTGGCCGACCGGCTCATCGCCGCCGACAAGGACTTCGAGCTGCTCATCGTGCCCGGGGCGGAGCACCTGTTCATCGACTGCCTGCACTACGTCCGCAAGCGTAGCTGGGACTTCCTGGTACGCGAGCTGATGGGCGCGCAGCCGCCGGCCTACCGCCCCGCCCCCATCCCCATCGACCCCGAGCTGCTCGGCGAACTCTTCGCCTGAGCGCGACCAGCCCTCGTCGGCCCGGGCCGGCAGAGACTCGGCGATCCGGCGATCCGGCAGCGTGGGCGGGTGCCGGCCGGTCGCGCCGCGACCAGCTCGACGGCTGGCCGGCCCGCGAAAAGCGTATGCAGATTGATCAATGGCTTGTAGTGTGGGCCCGTCGTCTCATACCCCTGGAAGGGAAGTGGGCATGTCCAGGATCACCGTTCGCGTGCTCGGCGCCCTCGGCGCGAGCGTGCTCGCCGCGACCCTCGGCGTCCTGGCGGTCGCCGCGCCTGCTCAGGCGGCGTCCCGCGATGGAATCTGCGACGCCGGGGAGTTCTGTTACTACTACAACAGCGACCACGCGGGGTCGATCTCCGATCACACCGGATCGCTGGCCGACTACGGCTCGACCCAGCCGGACTGCTACGAGTTCAAGGGCGCCGGCAACGGCCAGGGCCTGTGCATCAAGAACAATGCCGCCTCCGTGTGGAACCGCACCGGCAACACGGTGCGGGTCTACTACAACAGCGACTACGACGGCTCCTACGCCCACCAGGACTTCGCGCCGGGCGCCAAGGCGAACCTGAACGCCACGCTCAAGAACAACAACGCCTCCCACCAGCTGATCTCTGCCGGGACGACCTACCCGGCCAAGGACGACTACCCGTACAAGGGTCAGACCACGGGTATCGATCCGTGGAACTTCTACAAGGGGCAGTGCACCAGCTTCGCCGCCTGGGCGCTGCGGAGCCGGGTCGGCGTGGCCTTCCACAACCAGTACGCGGGCCAGGCGCGGTGGGGCAACGCCAAGGAGTGGGTCGCCGCTGCCGGGAACGCCGGCGTGCCGGTCTACAACAGCCCGAAGGCCGGTGACATCGCGGTCCGCCTCGGTGGCACCTACGGTCACGTCGCCTTCGTCACCAGCGTGAATTCGAACGGCTCCTTCGAAATCGACGAGTACAACTACCTCTACGCCGACGCGTACAGTCACCGGACGGTGACGGTGGGAACTACCAACAGCCAGTTCTCCAAGTTCATCCGCTTCAAGTGACCTGCTGGCCCAACTGAGGCATGCGGGCACGCCAGCCCGGCGGGGTGGGCGTGCCCGCACGGTCGTACGACGAGCCGCCCCGGCCGAAGAGCGAGCTGATGACGCGGCTACGGACGGCGACCACCGCCGACGAGATCGTCGAGGTGCTCTACGAGTTGAGCCGTGGCCGGCGCTGCGGAGCTGACATACCTGGCCGACCATCCCGATCCGCACCTGCGCGACGCTCTCGACAGCACCCTGCGGGCGTACCGCGGCCCCGGAGCGCGCCGGCTACGCGAGCGGTTACGGCTCGGCAGCGCCTCGGTGCCGGATCCGACCCACCACTAGGTCACCCGAAGCCTGGGGCAACCCTCGACCGGCGCGTTCCGGCCGGCGGTGCCCGACGTCCGGCGACCGCGCCGGCTCCCACCCGCACGGTCCGGGCCACGGCGAAGGGGTGGGACTCGTCCGGTTTCGGCCCGGGGCTCGAACGTGCCGGCATGGTCCCGGGGGCCACCGGTCCGCGCCGGCCCGCTGGTGTCGGTCGGCACGGTCACAGACCCCACTAGCTCGGCGGGGCGTCCTTGACGAACACGATCCCGTCAATGCTGGCGACGTGGGCCGGGTCCAGCGGGAAGTAGCCGAACCAGGGGGACACGCGGGAGGCGGGCGCCACCTCGCCGAGGACAGCGGCCAGTCGGCGGGCGTCGACGACGTATCGGTCCTCCGGGAGCGCGTACAGGAGCCCTTCGATGGTGTCCGGGGGTGGGGTGTCCACCCCGTGGTGGCGGATCGTGCCGAGGGCCGTGGCGAGGAAGGCGTACCCCTCGCCCAGTTGGGCGCTGACGATCGCCCCGGCGCTCCACCATTGCAGCGGCAGGCCGCCCATCCGCATCCTGCTCTTGTCCCGCTGGAGATGCCCGTTGTGGGCGTACACCAGCGCCGGGCCCTGCTCGGCGATGGCGAACAGGTTGGCGGCCATCATCGAATCCCGCAGCGCGCAGAGCCGCGCCAGGCGGCTCGGTGACCCGTCGGCCATCCAGAAGTGGTACCGCAGCAGCCCGGTGGCGGTACGACCGTACATGCGTGCCCGGTCCCAGTCGTCCGGTGCGGACGCCGCGATCAGGTGTGGCGTCTGCGTGTCGAGCAGGGCCACCAGGTCGTCGGCGAGCAGCCGCAGCTGCCTGGCCTCGGGCGTCTGCCCCACGGACCGGGACGGTTCCATCATCGAGGCGGGGTCGGTCCACCGGTCGTCGGCGCCGAGCAGGCGGTCGAGCGTTTCCGTGGTGCAGGGAAGCAGGTCGGCGTCAACCCGGGCGGTGAGGTAGGCGTGGAGTGCGGTGAGGGCCTGCCGGGGGCTCGCGGCGCCGGTGGTCTCCAGCGGGCCGTCGAAACCGACGAAGCGCAGCCGCTCGGACGCGGGCCGGCCGTCGTTGTACGCGCGCATCCAGCGCACCAGTTCGCGGTTGGCCGCGAAGGCACCCCATCCGTGGCTGAAGCCGCGCTCCATGACCTCGTCGAGGATGCCCGTGCCCGACGTGACGTAGTCGTCCACGACCAGGCCCATCATGCAGTCGCTCTCGATGGCGATCGCCCGGTAGCCCTCCTGCTCGACGAGTTGCCGGAAGAGGTCGTTTCGCAGGTCGAGCAGAACATCCTCGCCGTGGGTCGGCTCACCCAAGGCAAGCAGCCGCGGCCGGGCCGGGAGCAACCCCATGACGGTAGCGGCGTCGACGACATGGGCGGCGTCTTTGATAGCAGCAGTCATGCCATGAACGGTATCGTTGAACCATCGGTACAAACTTTTCCGCGACAACATCAGGCCGGTGAGACGAAACCTTCAAAGTGGCGGACAACTCAGGCCGGTTGACCTGGCCGCGAGGTTTCAGTCGGGGCACCGGATCTGGAGCGGGCCCGACCCGTGTCAGCGGCGGCGGTCGGCTCGCGCGCCGGGCGCGGCCGGTCGGCGCGTCAGTCGGGTTTGATCGCGTGGATTCGTTCCACGGTGCCGGCCTTGAGCCGTTCGGCCTCGACGATGTCGAAGCCGGCCGCTTGTACCAGGGGTAGTTGGCGGCGGGTGAAGTGTTCGCCGGCGGAGGGGACGGTGATCCGTTCGAGCAGCCACTGGGCGGCGTAGACGGGTGGCCAGGTGCTGCGGATGTGGTCGAGTAGGAGTAGCTGTCCGCCGGGGATAAGGACGCGGTGCATCTCACGGATCGCGGCGGCCGGATCGGGGATCGTGCACAGTGACAGGGCGCAGACGGCCGTGTCGAAGGAGGCGGCGGCGAAGGGCAGCCGCTCGGCGTCGCCTTCGTGCAGGTCGACGGTTCGGCCGAGGTCGACGGCCCGTTGCCGGGCGATGGCGAGCATGGCGGGGCTGAGTTCGATTCCGGTGACCGCGACGTCGGGCGGGTAGTGGGGCAGGTTGCGGCCGGTGCCGATGGCCACGTCGAGGGTCCGGCCGCGGGCGCGGGCACCGAGCCATTCCCGGCCGCCCCCGAACTGGAGCTTCTCCAGAAGGGCGATCTGCCTGTCGTAGCTGGGCGCGGCCTTGTCCCAGACGCGCCGTGCCCTGGCGGTCTGATCCGGTGCGGTGGTCACGGTACCTCCAGCGGACAGGAAGCGGTGCCGGTCGGGGGACAGGTCGACGGCGGTGCGGGCCGGACGGCGAGGCCCCGACCATAGTCACATGGCGACGCTGCGCCGCACCCGGCATCGAAGGACGCGAACCACTCGCCCCACTCGCAGGCCCCCACACCTCCCGTGACGCACGGCAGGCGCTCGACCGACGCCTGGCGGCGACGCCACCGGCATGGTGGGAGCCGCGTGCGGGCGACAGGCGTTCTGGGCCTGCGAGCGAGGGGATTTGCGAAGCGGGACACAGATCGGCTGCGATATTGTGCGCCGACAACCGCAGGAGGAAGCATGACGAGTAGAACGCCGATCGACGGCGCACCCCACGCCACGAAATTCGGCACTCTCGTCCTGGCGGTCCTGGCGGTCCTGGCGGCCGGATGCTCGCGTTCCGCAGACACCGTCGAGTCGCGGGCCACCGCCGATTCTCCGTCCAGCCCCAACCCCAGCCCCAGCACCGCAGCGATGCGACTCGACCAGCCAGAGAAGCTGCTCGGCAGTTGGAACGAATCGGTCGACCGACGACTGATCGAGCTGGCCGAAAAGAACATGGGCGCGTTCAAGGAATTCCTCGCCGGTGAGCCGACCAGCGCGGTGGGCACCGCCTACACGGCGGTCAAGGAAAAGTACTCGCCGGGGCTCGGGGTGCACCGCCCCGACGACAGCCGCTTCATCCTCCTCAGCGGGGTGTCCGGTACCGTCACCGCCCCAGAGGCGGTGCTCGACGCCGTGTTCGCCGGCCTGACAGCCGTCACCGATGTGGAGCCGGTGCAGCCGGGCCCACTCGGCGGCATTGCCCGCTGCGGCACCAGCAAGAACAAGGGCATCCGTGTTGATGTCTGTGCCTGGGCCGGCCCGCACACACTCGGCATGGTCCACTTCGGGGGCTTCGCCCGAACCGACAGCCCAGACCAGATGTTCAGGCGGATCCGCTCAGAGGCCGAGCATCCAGCAGGATGAGACAGCCTGCCATTTGCTACCCCCGCCTGATCGTCTGGCCGGGCGGACGACGGCGGCCGGTTCTCTCCGGCCGCTCGGTGCGTCAGCCAGGCAGGGTGACGCCGCCGATCGGGGCGAGCACCTCGCCGGTGTAGTAGGACGACAACTGGTCGCTGGCGAAGAAGACGTAGGAAGGGGCGATCTCGTCAGGCTGGGCGGCGCGTCCCATCGGGACCTGCTGGCCGAACTCCTGGACCTTGTCGCCCGGGAGGGTGGCCGGGATCAGCGGGGTCCAGACCGGTCCGGGGGCGACGCAGTTGACCCGGATCCTCTTCTTGACCAATGACTGGGCGAGAGAGTAGGTGAGAGCGATGATCGCGCCCTTGGTGGCCGAGTAGTCGATCAGATGGCTGTTGCCCTTGAGGCCATTGATCGAGGCCGTGTTGATGATCGAGGAAGTCTCCGGCAGGTGGTCGAGTGCTGCCTTGGTGACCCGGTAGTAGCTGTGGATGTTGACGGCGAAGGTGCGCTGCCACTGTTCCTCGGAGATCTCGGTCAGCGAGTCGGCGTTCTGCTGGTAGGCGACGTTGTTCACCAGCAGATCCAGACCGCCCAGCTCACCTAGGGTCCGGGCCACCACCTCGGAGCAGTGCCGGGCGTCGGCCAGGTCGCCGGGGATGAGCACGCAGCGGCGCCCGGTGGCCTCGATCAGTTCGGCGGTCTGTCGGGCGTCTTCGTCCTCGGTGAGGTAGGCCACGGCGACATCGGCGCCCTCCTTGGCGAACGCGATCGCGACCGCCCGCCCGATTCCCGAGTCGCCGCCGGTCACCAGGGCTCGCCTACCGCGCAGCAGGTCGCGGCCGACGTAGTCGGCCATCCGGTCGCGCGGCCGGGGATCCATGCCGGCCGATTCGCCCGGATAGGGCTGTTCCTGTGGGCCCGGTTGCGGCATGTCGTCAGAAGAAGCCATCTGCTGCCCGTACCCCCAACCTGCTGACTTATCCCAGCACCTGGCGATCACCGGTGGCGCGTCGACCGCCACGCCGCCCGCCGGGTGAGCGGCGGCCCGTCCGCCCCACCGGCAGAGGCCGGGCGAAGGCGCCGAGCCGACCGTCTGCGACTACGACGGCGAGGTGCCCGGTTTCGGGCGCCTAGAGCCGGGTAGGGCGGCAGGCGTCCGTTGGACGCGGATTTCAGGGTCAGGAGAGACAGATGAACAGAGGCACCCAACTGCTGCTGGTGGCCGCCGCGGCAGCGGCCGGCGTCGGCGCTTCGCTCGTCGCCCGGCATCGCCCTGGCGGATCGATGCCCATCCGCCACGACGGTGAGTACGTGACGATCCGCGCCGTGACGGTCGACCGGCCGGTGGATTCGGTCTGGGAGCTGGTGCGCGATCCCGACCAGTTGTCGGCGGCGTTCGATCGCCCCGTCACGGCTGAGCCGCTGGGTGAGGGCCGCGCGCGGTACCTCTTGGGCGACCCGGCCGGTGCGGGTGGGCAGCCGGTGGGGGTCATCGTCGAGGTTGCGGGCCGGGTGGCTCGGTGGCGGGTGGAGTCTGGACCGCTGGCGCACGAGGGCCGGCTGACCCTGGTCGCCGCCCCGGGCGACCGGGGAACGGAGTTGCGGGTGGAGCTGCGCTATCCCGAGGGCCGCCTGCGGCACCAGGCGGCCGTGCTGCGTGGGCGTGATCCGGATCAGCGGCTGCGGACGGTGCTGCGGCGGGTCAAGTCGATGATCGAGTGCGGCCAGGTGGTGGCGACGATGGCCGAGCCTTCGGCCCGGAGCGGGACGGCGGAGCGGGCCACCCGGGTCGTCCGGGAGAAGTTGGCGACGGGAGGGCGGCCGTGAAGGCGCTGTGCTGGGAGGGCGTCGGGAAGCTGGCGGTCCGTGAGGTGCCGGAGCCGACGATTCAGACGCCCGGTGACGCGATCATCCGGGTCCGGGCGAGCAGCGTCTGCGGCTCGGACCTGCACCTGATCAACGGTTACCTGCCGGCGATGCGGGAGGGCGACATCCTCGGCCACGAGTTCATGGGCGAGGTGGTCGAGGTCGGCCCGGAGGTTCGGCGGCTGCGCGCCGGCGACCGCGTCGTGGTCGGTTCGGTGCTGGCCTGCGGCGGCTGCTGGTACTGCCGCACCGAGCAGTACTCGCTGTGCGACAACTCCAACCCGCAACCCAACGTCACGGAAACGTTGTGGGGCCACGTCCCGGCCGGGATCATTGGCTACTCCCACGCGGCCGGCGGGTTCGCGGGCAGCCACGCCGAGTACGTTCGGGTGCCGTTCGCGGACGTGGGCGTGTTCCCGGTGCCGGACGGCGTGGCCGACGACGCGGTGGTCTTCGCCTCCGACGCGATGCCCACTGGTTGGATGGCGGCGGACTTCTGCCAGCTCTCCGGAGGTGAGGTGGTCGCGGTCTGGGGGGCCGGGGCGGTGGGGCAGATGGCCGCGCGTTCGGCCCAGCTGCTGGGTGCGGAGCGGGTGATCGTCATCGACCGGTTGCCGGACCGGCTCGCCGCCGCCGGCCGGCTGGGCGTGGAAACCGTCGACTACCGCCAGGTTGACGTGCTGGAGGCGCTGCGGGAGATGACCGGCGGGCGTGGCCCGGACGCCTGCATCGAAGCGGTCGGCATGGAGGCCCACGGCACCGGGGCGGCGTACGGGTACGACCGGGTCAAACAGGCGGTACGGCTACAGACCGATCGGCCGACGGCGGTCCGCCAGGCGATCCTGGCCTGCCGCAAGGGCGGCACGGTGAGCATCGTCGGCGTGTTCGGCGGCCTCGTGGACAAGTTCCCGCTGGGGGCTGCGATGAACAAGGCGCTGGTGCTGCGGATGGGTCAGATGCACGCGCAGCGCTACATTCCGATGCTGTTGCAGCGGCTGGCCGACGGCGAGATCGATCCCGGCTATCTCGCCACCCATCCAATGTCGTTGGACGACGGCCCGCACGGCTACGAGATCTTCGAGAAGAAGCAGGACGGCTGCGTCCGCTCGGTCCTGCACCCCGCGCGCTGAGCCGGCCGCAGTGTGCTGGCCTGGGTCCGCGCCTGAGCGTCGAGCCGACCGTCGAGGCGGGCTTGGGCTTTGTGGATCGAGGCGGTCCCGTGCTCCTGGTGCCGGCGGGCCAGATCTGCGAGTCAGTGTGACCGCCGTGGTGGTCGAATCGGTGCGGCACGGCGTACCACCGTTTGAAGCGGGACCAGTCGGAGTTGGCCCCAGCGCCGTCATCGACGGTCGCCGTGGCGAGCGGGAACCAGGCCGTCACACGCCGCGTCGGGCGGGAACGCCCGCGAGGCGACCTAACCGGTCAGCGTGGCGTGACGCCGTGGCGGTCAGCGTGGCGTGGCGCCGACGATCAGCGCGAGGCCGGTCTCCGGGTCGACCCGCTTGGTCAGTTCGGGCCCGACCTCGGTGATGATGACCTCCAGGGTGGGCCACACCTCGCCGCGGAGTAGATGCCCGCCGAGGGTGCTGCCGTCGGGCCGGCCGAGCACGGCGTGCACGTGGAGCACAGGCTCGCCGTCCCGCTCGGCCACGTCACCGAGCAGCGACAGCACCTCGGCCTGCCCGCCGATCGGGATGCGGAGGTAGTCGCCCCGATCGCGGTCGAAGTAGCCGACCTCGCCGCCGGAGAAGCCACCGACGGCGCTCACCTGGCCGGACCGTACGCCGTGCGCGTCCAGTGCCCGGCCGATGGTGCTCACCGCCTCCTCACCCTTGTCACAGACCACCACCAGGACTCGTCGGGTCTGGTGGTGCACCTCCTGAACTCGCACGCTCCCTCCTCCTTCTGAGTCCGGCCGTCCGCCGACCGGTCGGCCGTCCGCTCAACCGGCCGGCGATGTCTTCCTCCCGTCTCATGCCACCCGGTACGCCTCGGCCCGCGCGGCCCGCAGCGCCAGCCCGTTGCCGGGCGCGTCGAGACACACCGGGGCAACCCCGCCGCCGGCCCCGACAACACCATCGAAAAGCATCGACTCGATGCGGACGTGGTCGTGGAACCACTCGACGTGCCGCAGGTTCGGTACGGCCGCGGCCACCGGAAGGTGTTGGTGCGGCGCGCAGTGCGCGGACACCTCCAGCCCGGCGGCGGCGGCCACCGAGGCGGCGCGGAGGAACTCGCTGATCCCGCCGCACCGCGTGACGTCGATCTGGAGGCAGTCCACGTAGGGCGCCATCCGGTGGAAGTAGGCCAGGTCGTAGCCGTATTCCCCCGCCGCGACGTCGGGCAGCACGTGGTCACGGACCAGGCCGAGCCCCGGCAGGTCGTCGGAGCTCACGGGCTCCTCGTACCAGCGCACGTCGAGGTCCGCGGCACGGCGCATCACCCGGATGGCCTGCTTGCGCTGGTAGGCGCCATTGGCGTCGACGTACAGCTCGGCCGCGTCGCCGATGGTGCGCCGGGCGGCGGCCATCCGGCTCAGGTCGCGGGGCACCTCACTGCCACCCGATCCACCGATCTTGATTTTCACCCGGGGAATGCCCTGGTCGTGCACCCAGCCGGCCAACTGCCGATGCTGTCGATCGGCGTCGTAGGTGGTGAAGCCGCCGCTGCCGTACACGGGCACCTGGCGGCGGGCGGTGCCGAGCAGCCGGGCCAGCGGCAGGCCGTGCCGGCGGGCCTTCAGGTCCCAGATCGCACAGTCGGCGGCGGAGAGCGCCAGCCCGGCGACCCCGGGCCGGCCGGCGTTGCGCAGCCGCCGCCGCATCGCCGACCAGGCGGCCGGCACGTCGTCGGGGTCGTGGTCGGCCACCACCGGGGCGAGCAGCTCCGCCACCACGGGCACGACCGCAGTCGGGCCGTACGTCCACCCCAGGCCCGTTGCGCCCTCGGCGGCGGCCTCGACGAGCACCAGGGTGGTGCTGTCCCAGGCCAGGGTGCCGTCACCCTCGGGCGCGTCGGTCGGCACGCGGTACGCACGCGCGGTGAGACGCACCGTCACCGGCCCTTCCGCCCGGTGCGGGCCACGAGCCCGGCCAGCGGGGCGAGCGCGGCCAGCCCGACCAGGCCGGCAGCGGCCAGCCGGGCGGTCCGCGAGGGGGCCTGCGGCCGGCGGGCCCAGAACCGTTCGGGCCGGGCCGGAACCTCGTCGGCGTGCAGGCCGGCGCGGAGCAGTTCGGCGAGGTGCAGCGCCGTCCGTCCGCCGGAGGCACCCTGCTCGACCTGGGTCCGGCAGCTGAACCCGTCGGCCAGGATGACGTCGGTGTCGGCGGCGTCGCGCAACGCGGGCAGCAGCACCCGTTCGGCGCACGCCTCGGAGACCTCGTAGTGGCCAGCCTCGAAACCGAAGTTGCCGGCCAGTCCGCAGCAGCCCGAGTCGAGGAACTCCGCCCGCACTCCGGCGGCCGTCAGCACGGCCTGGTCGGCGGCGGTGCCGAGAACGGCGTGCTGGTGGCAGTGGGTCTGGATCAGCGCGTGCGCGTCGATGGACGGGGGGCGCCAGCCGGGGCTGTGGCCGACAAGCAGCTCGGCCAGGGTGACGCTCTGCTCCCGTAGCCGGGTGACGTCCTCGTCGGAGGGGAACAGCTCGTGGGCGTCACCGCGGAACACGGCCGTGCAACTCGGCTCCAGGCCGACCACCCGGGTGCCGGCCCGCAGATGCGGTCGCAGCACGTCGAGCGTGCGTCGCAGCACCTGTGCGGCGATGCCGAGCTGGCCGGTGGAGATCCAGGTCAGACCGCAGCAGACAGGCTGCCGCGGCACCCGCACCCGCCAGCCGGCCGCCTCCAGCACCTCGACCGCCGCCTGCGCGACGCCGGGATGGAAGTGGTTGGTGAAGGTGTCCGGCCACAGCAGCACCTCGCCGCGCGCCCCGTCCCCGCCCGGGGTGCGCCGGGCGAACCACCGCTGGAACGACTCGGTGGCAAAGACCGGGATGTCGCGGCGGCTGTCGATCCCGCCGGCCGTTTTGGCGATCCGGCTCAGCCCGGGCGCGTGCGCCAGGGCGTTGACCACCCGCGGCCCGAGCCCGGCCGCCGCAGCCACCAGGGGAAGCCAGCCCATCGAGTAGTGTGCGCGGGGCCGCAGCCTGCGCCGGTAGTGGTGGGACAGGAACTCCGCCTTGTAGGTGGCCATGTCGACGTTGACCGGGCAGTCCGCCTTGCAGCCCTTGCACGCCAGGCAGAGGTCCAGGGCGTCGCGTACCGCCTCCGAGCGCCATCCGTCGCCGATGACGCCGCCGCGCGCGGTGCCGTCGAGCATCTCGAACAGCAGGCGGGCTCGGCCCCGGGTGGAGTGCTCCTCCTCCCGGGTGACCATGTAGGAGGGGCACATCACGCCGCCGTCGTGCCGGCGGCACTTGCCGACCCCGACGCAGCGCAGCACGGCACGGCCGAAGTCTCCGTCATCGTCCGGGTAGCGGAAGACGGTCTGCACGCCCCCGTGGTGGTAGTCGGCGCCGAGCCGTAGGTGACTGTCCAGCGGGTAGGGCGGCATCACCTTGCCGGGGTTCATCCGGTCGGCCGGGTCGAAGATCGCCTTGAACTGGCCGAACGCGCGGGCCAGCCGGTCGCCGAACATCTTTGGTAGCAGCTCGGCGCGGGCCTGCCCGTCGCCGTGCTCGCCGGAGAACGAGCCGCCGTAGGAGATCGCCAGGTCGGCCGCGCGTTGCATGAACGACCGGAACTGGCGTACGCCGTCGGCGGTGCGCAGCCGGAACGGGATCCGGGTGTGTACGCAGCCCTGCCCGAAATGACCGTACAGCGACGCCTGCTCCAGCCCGTACTCCTGGTAGAGCTGGTTCAGGTCACGCAGGTAGTCCCCGAGCATGTCGGGCGGGACGGCGGAGTCCTCCCATCCGGGCCAGGTGTCCTCGGCGTCCGGGACGCGGGCGGTGGCCCCGAGTCCGGAGTCGCGGACCTCCCACATCCGCTGCTCGTCGGCCTCGTCGACGAACTCGTGCGCGGTCGGCCCGCCGTCGCGGCTCACCGCGGCGATCAGCCGGTCCGCGGCCTGCCGCGCCTGCTGCGGCGTGTCACCGCCGAGCTGCACCATCAGCCAGGCCCCGCCTGGCGGCAGCTCGTGCAGCGCCCTGGGGTGCAGGTTCTTGCGCCGTTCGAAGCCGACCAGCTTGTCGTCGATGCCTTCGAGCACGATCGGCCGGTGTTCCAGGATCCGGGGGACGTCGTCGCCGGCGGCGGCGATGTCCGGGTAGCTGAGGAAGACAAGGCACTGGGCCGGTACCACGGGCACCAGCTTCAGCCGGGCCCGCAGGATCGTCACCAGGGTGCCCTCCGAGCCGACCAGGGCCTGGGCGATGTGGAAGTTCCGCTCCGGTAGCAGGCTGTCGAGGTTGTAGCCGGACACCCGCCGGGGGATCTTCGGGTACCGGCTGCGCAGGTCGGCGAGGTGGTCGTCGCGCAACGCCCGTAGCTGTCGGTAGATCTCCGCCTGCCGGCCGCCGCGGCGCTGAACCTCCGCGTACTGCTCGTCGCTGGTCTCCCCGACCCACATCCGGGTGCCGTCGTAGAGCAGCACCTCCAGCGCGACGACGTTGTCGACGACCTTTCCGGTGCGCTGGGCGGTGGCGCCGCAGGAGTTGTTGCCGAGCATTCCGCCCAGGGTGCAGTGGTTGTGCGTGGCCGGGCGCGGGCCGTACTCCAGGCCGGTCGCCCTGAGTTGGGCATTGAGCGAGTCCAGCACGATCCCGGGCTCGACCAGACACGTGCGGGCCCGCGCGTCCACCTCCAGCAGCCGGTGGCAGTACTTCGACCAGTCCAGCACCACGGCGGTGTTGGTGCACTCGCCGGCCAGGCTGGTGCCGCCGCCCCGCGAGACCAGCGGCGCGTCGTGGCGGCGGCAGACCGCGACCGCGGCCACGGCGGCCTCCACCGTCCGCGGTACCACCACCCCGAGGGGTACCTGCCGGTAGTTGGAGGCGTCCGTGGAGTACGCGGCCCGGGAACCGGCATCGAAGCGCACCTCCCCGTCGACCTCGGCCCGCAGGTCGGCGGCGATAGCCGCCAGGTCGACGTCGTGCGCCGGCTCGGGTGGACGCAGCACCGGCTCGGGCAGGATCACCCGGTGGGCAGCCCCCGTGGGGCCGGTCTCACCGAGGCGCCGGCTCATGAACGCAGCTCGGTGAACTTGTCGCGAGCCACCGTCGCCACCGTGGCGAGCCGGTGCGGCTGGCCGCGCAGGAACGCCTCGGTGAAGTGTTTCGCCTGGTCGTACCTGACCTTTCCCGGCATCGGCGGCTCGTTCGGGTTGACGTCGCAGTCGACCAGCGCCGCACCGGGATGCGCCAGCGCCTCCCGGATCGCGCCGGGCAGCGCCTCGGGGTCGGTGACCTTGGCGCCGTACCCGCCGCAGGCCCGGGCCCAGGCAGCGAAGTCCGCCTCCGGCTGGCGGTGCCGCACGGCGTACTCGGGGTAGCCGAGGATGACCTGTTCCCACAGGATCTGGCCGTACGCGTTGTTGTTGTTGATGATCACCTTGATGGGCAGCTCGTGCCGGACCGCGGTGAGGAACTCCGCCATCAGCATGGCGAAGCCCCCGTCCCCCACGAAGGCGATCACCTGCCGGCCCCTGTGCGCGTGTTGCATGGCGATCGCGTACGGCAGGCCCGGCGCCATGGTGGCGAGGTTGCCGGACAGGTAGAACTCCCGGCCGCCGCGGATGGTCCAGTGCCGGGCGGCCCAGGTGGCGATGGTGCCGGAGTCGCAGGTGAGGATCGCGTCGGAGGTGGCTGCCTCGTCCACGCAACTGATCAGGTACTGCGGCGCGATCGGGTTCCGGGTCGGGTCCTGTAGGGCGATCATTTCCGAGCGCCACCTGTCCCGCTCCTGCTGGTACTTCGCCAGGAAGGACCGGTCGGTGCGGGCCTGGAGCAACGGCAGCAGTTGTCGTAGCGCCAGCCTGGCGTCGGCGGTGACCGCCGCGTCCACCGGCAGCCGCAGGCCGATCAGGCTGGCGTCGATGTCGATCTGCACGACGCGGGCCTGCCCCGGCGACGGCAGGTATTTCCCGTACGGGAAGGAGGTGCCGATCATCAGCAGGGTGTCGCACTCCTCCATCAGTTCCTCGCTCGGCCTGGTGCCGAGCAGGCCGAGGCCGCCGGTGGTGAGCGGATGGTCGTCGGGGACCACCATCTTGCCGGGGAGCGTCTTGACGATCGGGCTGGCCAGCGCCTCCGCAACCGCGAGCACCTCGTCGCGGGCATGCCGGGCGCCCACGCCGACCAGCATGGCGATCTTCTTGCCGGTGTTGAGCACCGCCGCCGCCCGGGCCAGGTCGGCCTCCGCCGCGGGCACCGGCGGCTGCGACACGACGGTGCTGCTCGTCGGCGGCTCGCCGGGGCTGACGTGCCGGTAAGGGTCCTTCCCGGCCAGGGCGACCTGCAGATCGTTGGGGAAGCTCAGGTGCGCGACGGTCCGCTTGGCCAGGGCGTTGCGGATGGCGATGTCGACCACCCCCGGCATCTGCTGCGGGTTGGTCACCATCAGGTTGTACGCCGCCACGTCCTGGTAGAGCAGCGTGGTGTCCACCTCCTGCTGGTAGCGCGAGCCGAGCACCGAGGTCTCCTGCATGCCGGTGATGGCGAGCACCGGCACGTGGTCGAGCCTGGCGTCGTACAGGCCGTTGAGCAGGTGGATGGCACCCGGGCCGGAGGTGGCGCAGCAGACGCCGAGCCGGCCGGTGGCCTTGGCGTAGCCGGTGGCCATGAAGGCCGCCGCCTCCTCGTGGTGCACCAGCACGAAGGTGAGCTTCTCCCGCTGCCGGCGGAAGCCCTCCATCAGGCCGTTGATGCCGTCACCCGGTAGCCCGAAGACGGTGTCGACTCCCCACTCCACCAGTCGTCGGGCGAGGCTTTCGCCAACGATCTCCTGCACCTCGCGCCTCCTGACCGAGTTCCACGCCCTCGCTGCCCGGTCCCCATGTTTCGGCAGTCATCCGGGCAATCTGCCGAAACAACCGGACTTCCTTCGATTGGTGGAGGCGCCGGGCGCTCCGGCGGGCTCGCCGGACCGCCCCACCGGCCGGGTCACGTCCGCCCGTCGCCGGACGAGCCGGCGTCCTCGGCCGTCGCCGTGTCGTCCGCCCGCTCGCGCTCCTGCCGCTGTCGGTCCCGCCGCCGGTCGACGATCGCCGCCAGCAGCAGCGATCCGGCGGCCATCGTCCGGCCCCAGCGGCGCAGGGCGGTGCGGATCGGGCCGGCCGGGGCGGCCGGGGGCGGGCCCGGCACCACGATCCGGTCCACCCCGGGGTACGCGAGCCGGGCGGCCGAGTCCGCCTCCTGCCGCGACAGCACGGCCCGGTTGCCGGTGACGACGAGTCGTCCGGCGTCGTCCCGGTACCGCCAGTGCCACGCGTCGCCCTCCGGCCACATCTCGATTCGATCCCCCGGCCGGTCCACGGCCGGGGTCTCCTGCCCGCCGGGGCCGTCCCCGCCCTCGGACGGCCCGGCCGGGCGGGGCGCGCAGCGGCGCAGGTCGGCGCGGGTGAGCGCGCCGACGCCGGCGGCGTCGCCGCGCCGCAGGGCCCGCGCGAGCAGGAACGCGAGCAGCCCGGCCAGGACCGGGAGGACGAGGACCAGCACCCGCAGCACGGACAGCAGGTCGTAGACGGGTAGCCGGAGCAGCCGGGCGAGGATGTCGTCCCCGGCGGCGACCACGAGCACGGCGTAGAAGGTCAGCGCGGCGACCCCGATGCCCGTCCGGGCCGGGTGGTCGCGGGGCCTGTCGAGCAGATGGTGCTGCCTGCGGTCCTTCGTCCGCAGCCGTTCGGCGAACGGCCAGGCGTAGAGGGCCAGGAAGGTCACCCCGCCGAGCACGACGCCGGGAAGGAACGGCGCCGGCACCAGGTGCCCGGCGATCCGGAACTCCCAGGGCGGGAAGAGGCGCAGGGCGCCGTCGCCCCAGGCGACGTACCAGTCCGGCTGCGCGGGCGAGGTGGCCTGGGCCGGTTGGAACGGGCCGTACATCCAGACCGGGTTGATCTGTACCAGACCGCCGAGGGCGAACAGCACCGCGAGCACCCAGGCGAACAGCGCCAGTGAGCGCAGGGTGTAGCTCGGCCACAGCCGCGACCCGACCACGTTGTGCTCGGTGCGCCCGGGGCCGGGGAACTGGCTGTGCTTCTGCCGGATCAGGATGCCCAGGTGCAGGGAGATGAGGACGACGAGGACGGCGGGCACCAGCAGCACGTGGCTGACGTACAGCCGCGGGATCATCACGTCGGAGGGGAACTCGCCGCCGAGGGCGAGCGACGCCAGCCACGCGCCGACCAGGGGGATCGACTCCACCACCGAGACGATGATCCGCAATCCCAGGCCCGAGAGCAGGTCGTCGGGCATGGAGTAGCCGGTGAACCCGTTGGCCAGCGCCAGGGCCAGCATCGTCACGCCGATCAGCCAGTTCAGCTCGCGGGGCTTGCGGAACGCCCCGGTGAAGAAGATCCGGCTCAGGTGCAGCAGGATCGCCGCGGCGAAGACCAGCGCGGCCCAGTGGTGGGTCTGCCGGATCAGCAGCCCGGCACGGACGTCCCAGCTCAGCCGCACCGTCGACGCGTACGCGGCGGAGGTGGTGGCGCCGTCCAGCGGGGCGTAGTCGCCGTGGTAGACGCGGTCCGCGCTGCTGGCCTCGAAGAAGAAGGTGAGGTAGACGCCGGTGAGTACCAGGGCGACGAACGAGTAGAGCGCGAGTTCGCCCAGCATGAACGACCAATGGTCGGGAAAGACCTTCGCCAGCGCCCGGCGGGCGATCGGGGAGAGCCGCAGCCGGTCGTCGAGTGCCCGGGCCAGCCGGTCGGTGATCACGGCCGGCTCCAGAAGCCGGCGCCGGGCGGGCCGGTGAAGTCCCCGGCGGCGCGGAGGAAGCCGTCCGGGCCGACCTCGATCGGCAACCCGGGCAGCGGCCGGGCGGCCGGTCCGGCCACCGGCCGGGCATCGGCGAGCAGGTCGAACGACGACTGGTGGCAGGGGCAGAGCAGGCGCCCGGTGCCCCTGAGGTAGAGCCCGACGGGGCATCCGGCGTGCGTGCAGAGCAGCGACCAGACGGCCAGCCCGTCGAGGTGTCCGCCGGAGGGCTGCCGGGAGAAGCGCCCAGGTTCGAGCCGTACCGCGAAGGCGGGGCCGTCGCCGGCGTCGACGTGCCCCTCGGGAAAGACCCCGACCATGGTGTCGGCGGGGACGTCCTGCGGGCGCAGCGGCCGTCCGCCGGCGTCGACCAGCCGCACGCCCGGTCCCCAGGGGGTGTCCGTGCGGGCCCGGACCGGGCGGACCCGGTCGAACGGCAGCAGGGAGCGCAGCGGGAACAGCGCGGCGGCGCCGAGCGCGGTCAGCGCCAGCCCGAGCGCCGCGAGCAGGCCCCGGCGCCGGACGGGACTGTCCGGGGCGGTGAGCGCCCTGGTGGTCATCGTCTGCTCGAACGGGGGTGGGGCGAACCCCTCGTGCTCCTCGACGTAACCACCGGTCGGCACCAGGTGCCGCCCCCACTGGGACAGTCCCACGGCTAGGCCGGCGAAGGCCACCGAGAGGGTGACCCCCTCCCACCGGGTGTCCCCGCCCAGCACGTACGTCACGGCGAAGCCGACCGCTCCGGCGGCACCGGTCAGGAAGGCGGCGACGATCCGGCGGCTCGCGGCGCGCTCCGCAGGCGGCGGACGCCGGGTGCTCACTCTCCGGCCCTCCGGCCCAGCCACCGGGCGGCGGCCACCAGCAGGCCGAGGGTGGCCAGCCAGGCGACCAGCCCCTCAGCCAGCGGTCCGAGGCGGTCCAGCGGGTTGCCGCCCCGGTCCATCCGCTCGCCGCGCAACCGGCGCACGTAGGTGGTCACGTCGTCGACCTGCCGGTCGTCGAGAACCTGGCTCGGGAAGACCGGCATCAGCCCGGGGCCGACCCGGACCGCCTCGGCGATCTGCACCGCGGTCGCGTCGTACAGCGGGGGAGCGGTCCAGCCGTTGGTGAGGGCGGCGCCCGCGCCGGTGGCCCCGTGGCAGGGCGCGCAGTTCGCTGCGAAGACCTCGCGGCCGGAGACCGGGTTCCCCGGGGCGACCCGGGGGATCTGCGGCCCTCCGCCGCTGAGGCTGGCGACGTGGTCCACCAGCGCGGCGATGTCCGCGGCGGAGAACACCGGCTCCCTGCGGCGGGCCTGCTGCGCTTCGTGCGACAACGGCATCCGTCCCGTGGCGACCTGGAAGTCGACCGAGGCGGGGCCGACCCCGACCAGGGACGGTCCCCGCTGCGCGCCCTGACCCTGCTCGCCGTGGCAGCTCGCACAGTTCTCCAGGTAGAGCTGAGTGCCTCGGTCTGCCGCCCGGGAAGCCGCGCCCGGGCCGGCCACCCCGGGGGAGGCGGTGGGCTCGGGCGTCGGCGCCGCGCCGAGGGCGACCGGTCCGGCGGCGAGCACCAGCACCGCGCCCACGGCGAGGGCCCGGCGCGGGCGGGGCGCGACAGGCCTGGCTGAGGATCCGCGTGGTCGCCGCACCGTCAGTCCAGAGTGAGCAGGTAGGCGGCGATGTCCTGCGCGTCGATCGCGTCGACGCCCAGGTTGGGCATCGCGGTGCCCGGCTCCACGTCGTGCGGGTCGGAGATCCAGCGCCGCAGGTTGTCGGCGTTGTTGGGCAGCTCACCGGCGATGTAGGAGCGGGCGCCGAACCGGGTCAGCGGTGGCCCGACCAGACCGTCGGCGCGCCCGACGCCAGGGATGGTGTGGCAGGAGCCGCAGCCGTACCGGGCGATCAGTTCCGCGCCCCGGTCCGGCCGCCCGGCCCGGGCCTCGGGTGGTGGCGGGGGCGCCGCCGAGGAGCAGCCGGTGACCGTCACGGCCGGCGGGAGGGCGAGGGCCACCCCGAGCGCCCAGATCCGACGGGACACGTTCATCGCCGTTCTCCTTCCGTTGCCGCGCTGGCCGGCACCGCAGCGGTGCCGGGGCGCGTCGCGGTCCGGGGCAGGCCGGCGGGCCGGTCGCGGTCCAGTTGCCGCAGCCATCGCAGGAACACCGTCAGCGTCACGACCAGCACGACCAGGTCCATCGGCGCCCACATCAACAGGCCAGCCAGTTGTTGGTCGGCCAGCGGGTCGGCGCCGAACACCCGGGCGGGATAGACCGGCGCCGGGGCCAGGGTGAGCACCGCCCCGAGCGCCGAGGCCGGCAGCATGGTGCCGACCAGGGCCAGCACCGCCACCGGGGCAGGTGCGCGGTGCCGCGGCGGGCCGAGCACCGGTGCCCAGAACGACCAGGCCGCGGCCAGGAAGCACAGGTGCTCGGCGGTGTGCGTGACCGGGTGGTCCACCGCCGCGGTGTACGGCTCCGGCAGGTGCCAGAACCACAGGACGATGCTCTGCCCGCCCCCGGCCAGCAGGGCGTACGTGGTGGGGCGGCGCAGCCGGCGCACGGCCGGCGTCACCCGCCAGCGGGCCAGCAGCCGGCGCAGCGGCACCGGCGCGGCCAGGGTCAGCGGCAGCCCCGCCCCGCCGGCCGCCAGCAGGGGGCCAGCCACCAGCAGGAACAGCATGTGCTGGGTCATGTGCCCGGCGAACGAGGACTCCGCCAGCTCGTGTGCCGGTCCCTGCTCGGCGGCGAGCACCGTCAGCACCCCCACGCCGAACGCGGCCACCCGCCAGGGTGGCACGATCTGGCCGGCGCCACGGCGGGCCCACAGCTCCTGGACGCCCCGCCCGTAGCCGGCCACCAGCAGGCAGACCGGGACGACCGCCAGCATCGTCAGCAGGCCCTCGGCCACCGTTTCCGGGCCGGGCTGGTGGGCGAGGTCGGCGCTCAGCGTTGACATGGCGGCAGCACCAGCACGGCGACCCCGCCGAGCACGATGATGGTCAGGAAGAGCAGGTTGGCCCAGATCCCCAGGGTGGCGAGCATCCGTGCCCGGCCGAACGCCCGGTCGTCCGCGCCGGCCTCCTGTGCCTGGGCGGTGCGCCGCCAGGCCAGGGCGGCGACCAGCAGCGAGCCCACGGTCACCAGGGCCGGGACGACCACCGCGAGCCCGACGGCCTGCCAGAGCGGCACGGCGGAGACGCGTTCGGAACCGGCAGCGCAGGTGAGCTCGTCGAGGCTCCAGCCGGCGAGCAGGTGCACCGCCCAGGCGACCGCGCCGCCGAGCACGCCGTACCAGAGCAGCAGCCCGCCGGTCAGGCGGGCCCGGGATTGGGCTCGGGTGGTCGTCACAGGCGTGGGGTGAGATAGATGGTGAACAGGATGGCGGCCCACACGGCGTCGACGAAGTGCCAGTAGATGGCGGCGTTGCGGACCCGGTCGTGGCGGTGCGCGCCGAAGCTGCCGCCGCGCAGCGAGGCGGCGAGCAGCCAGCCGATCATGGTCAGTCCGATCAGGACGTGCAGCCCGTGGAAGCCGGTGATCAGGTAGAACAGCGAGCCGTACGCGTCGGTGGTCATGGTGAACTGCCGGAGCTTCTCGGCGTACTCGGTGGCCTGTAGGGCCAGGAAGGTGATCCCGAGCAGCATGGTGGCGGCCAGTCCGGAGCGCAGCCGCCACCGCTGGCCACGCCGGATGCCGTGTTCGGCCCAGAGCATGGGCAGGCTGCTGGGCAGCAGGACTGCCGTCATCACCAGCGGCTTGAGCAGGCTGGGAGCCTCGATGCCGGGCGGGGGCCACTGCGGGCCGTACTGGAAGCGCAGGTAGTAGTAGCTGCCGAGCAGGCAGGCGAAGAGGGTGGCCTCGGTGGCCACGAACATCACCATGCCCCACCAGCCGGTGGACCGTCCGGCCGGCAGTTCGGCGCTGAGCGATTCGGCGCGGGTCGCGGCCGTCACGATGCCGGCCGGGTCCGTCATGCCGTCACCCCCAGTTCCTGGTCCGGGCGGCGCGGTGGCCAGAGCCACACCGCGATGGTCACCACCACCACGAGCACGGCGACCGCCGCCACCGGATACCAGGCGAGGAGCATCGAGGTGAAGAACAGCAGCAGGGCACCGGCGAGCAGGAGCGGCTGCAGGCTCGACTCCGGCATCTCCACCGCCCGCTCCCGGTGCGCGTCCAGCTCGCTGGTGAGCAGGGTCCGGCGGCCCTCGCTGAGGACGCGGTCCGCGCTCGCGCCCGGGCCGGTCGACTCGGCGGTCCGCTCGTCCCAGGTCGGGTGCAGGCTGTGCACGCGGGGCAGGACGGGGAAGTTGTACGGCTCGGGCGGCGACTGGGTCGACCATTCCAGGCTGTCGCCGCTCCACGGGTCCGGCGGGGCGGGTTTGCCCCGGCGCACAGCGTGTACCACGCCGACGAGTACGAGTAGCAGCCCGACGGCGAGTAGGTACGACCCGACGGTGCTGACCAGGTTCCACCCGTCCCAGCCGGGCTCGCTGCGGTAGGTGTAGACGCGGCGTGGCATGCCGAACAGGCCGTAGAGGTGCATCGGGAAGAAGGTGACGTGCATGCCGGTGAAGATCAGCCAGAACGCCCACCGGCCGAGCCGCTCGCCGTACATGCGGCCGGTGATCTTCGGCAGCCAGTAGTAGATGCCGGCGAGCATCGGGAAGACCGCTCCGCCGATCAGCACGTAGTGGAAGTGGGCCACCACGAAGTAGGAGTCGGTGACCTGCTGGTCGAAGGCGGTCAGGGCGAACATCGTGCCGGTGAAGCCGCCGAGCACGAAGGTGACGATGAAGCCGATGACGAACAGCAGCGGCACCTTGAGCACCAGCCGGCCGAGCAGCATGGTGGCCAGCCAGGCGAAGATCTGGAGCCCGGACGGGATGGTGATGATGGTGCTGGCCGCGCTGAAGAAGCTGTACGACAGCTGCGGCAGCCCGGTGGCGAACATGTGGTGCACCCAGACGCCGAACGAGATGATCGCGATCGCCACGATGGCCAGCACCACCAGCGGGTAGCCGACCACGCCGCGGCGGGTGAACGCGGGCAGCACGGCTGAGACGATGCCCAGCGCCGGCATGACAATGATGTAGACGTCCGGATGGCCGAAGATCCAGAACAGGTGCTGCCAGAGCAGCACGTTCCCACCGGCGGACGGGTCGAAGAAGTGGGTGTCGAACCGGCGGTCGAGGAAGAGCATCGCGTTGTCGAGGTTCAGCGCCGGCAACGCGAAGATCACCATGAACGCGGTGGCCACAATCGCCCAGACGAACAGCGGCACCCGGTTGAGCGACATCCCGGGGGCGCGTAGCTTGAGCGCGGTGACGATGAAGTTGATCGCGCCGGCGGTGGTGGAGATGCCGAGGAAGAGCAGCCCGAGGGCGTAGACGTCCATGTGCAGGCCAGGAGTGTTCTGCTCTCCGGTCAGCGGTGCGTAGGCGAACCAGCCGTTGTTCGGCGCGGCACCGAAGGGCAGGCTCGACCACATGAACAGCCCGGCGAACAGGAAGACCCAGTAGCCGAACGCGTTCAGCCTGGGGAAGGCCATGTCCCGGGAGCCGATCATCAACGGCACCAGGAAGTTGCCGAAGCCGAAGAGCATCGGGGTGGCGAACAGGAAGATCATCGCCGTGCCGTGCATGGTGAACAGCTGGTTGTACTCCTGCGGTGACACCACGCCCGCCTCGGGCCGGGCGAGTTGGGTGCGCATCGCCAGGGCGCTGAGGCCGGCGAGGGCGAAGAAGAACCCGGCGGTGACCAGGTACCGCCGGCCGATCCGCTTGTGGTCGACGGTGCTGAACCAGGCCCGCAGGGAGGGCGGTTCGGCCCAGTGTTCCGTGAGCCGGGCCAGGTCCGCCGGGCTGACGGCGGGCGACGGTGTGGTGGTGGGCATGTCCTGTCACCTATTCCAGCGACCGCAGGTAGGCGATGAGGTCGGGCAGCCGCGCGGCGTCGATCGGCTGCGGGGGCATGGCGTTGCCCGGCTTGGCCGTCTGGGAGTTGGCGATCCAGCCGCCGAGGTGGCCGGCGTCGTTGGGCACCGCCCCGGCACCGATGCTCCACCGTGAGCCCACGTTCGACAGGTCGGGGCCCACCCGCCCCTCGGCGCCGGTGCCCCGGACGGCGTGGCAGGCGGCGCAGGTGCCCTGCACGAACGCCTGCCGGCCGCGGCGCTCGGCGTCGGTGCCGGGCTCCCGGGCCGGGGCGTCCAGCCGGGCCAGCCAGGCGTCGTAGTCGGCGCGGGGTTGCGCCACGACCAGGAAGGCCATGTGGGCGTGCTGGGTGCCGCAGTACTCGGCGCACTGACCCCGGTAGCTGCCGGCCCGCTCCGCCCGCAGCCAGGTCTCGCGGGTCTCACCGGCGATCAGGTCGGTCTTGGGCATGAGTTGTGGCACCCAGAAGCTGTGCAGCACGTCGGCGGTGCGCAGCCGTACCCGCACCTGTTCCCCCACCGGGATGTGGATCTCGTTGGCGGTCGCTCCGGACGCGCCCGGGTAACGCACCTCCCACCACCACTTGTGGCCGGTCACCTCGACGGTGGGCGCTTCTGGGCCGGGTCCGTCGCCGAGCGCGGCCAGGTCGCGCAGGCCCACCCCGTAGACGGCGACGAGGATGACCAGCGGCAGGCCGGCGCCAGCGATGGTGACGAAACGCAGCGGCTGGCCGTGCCGTACCCGGGCGGTGCCCCGCCGGAACACCAGCGCCCAGATCAGCAGGGCCATGACCTCGACGAAGACGGCCATGGAGATCCAGAAGAGCAGCCACCAGAGGCCGGCCACCCTGGCCGATCCGGTGCCGGCGGGATTCAGGGCGGAGGGCGAGTCGCCGGCGCAGCCGGCGAGCAGGAGCAGGCCGAACAGCGCGATCGGCAGCGAACGACGTGATCGTCCGCGCCGCCGGGTGTCCCGGACGGCGCTGACGGTCAGGTCCGCTGTCGTCTCCACCGGAAGCGATGCTAGGAGCTTTAAGCCGTTTATGGCGCTTTATTCCGAATAGCATCGTTCACGCGCTTTGGGGGCTTACGGTGGACGGGCAGGAATCCATCCGGCAAGCGCCTGCGGCGCGGACAGGGAGATCATGCGAACCTCCACGGTGGACCTCGTCGCGGACACTCCCCGAGCAGCCGCCGCGCGCCGCACGATGGCCTGGACGACCGGTGGGCTGGCGGCGGCGGCAGCGGTCGCCGGCGGCTGGCTCGCCCCGCCCGACGCGGTGCAGGGCCAGGCGCAGCGACTCATGTACCTGCACGTCCCCGCCGCCTGGGTCGCCTACGCCGCGTTCGCCGTCGTACTGGCCGCCGGCGTGGCCTACCTGATCACCGGCGACCTCCAGTGGGACCGGCTCGCCCGGGCGGGCGCGGAGATCGGCGTGACGCTGACCGTCGTCACGATCGCCACCGGCTCGCTGTGGGGGCACCTCGTCTGGGGCACCTGGTGGGCCTGGGACCCCCGACTGGTCAGCACCGCCCTGCTCCTGCTCGCGTACGCCGGCTACCTGGCCCTGCGCAGCGCCATGAGCGAACGGGCCGGCACCCGCGACGGAGGCGACCATCGGGTAGCCCGCTCGGCGGCAGTCGCCGGCGTGGTCGGGTTCCTGCTCGTCCCGGTGGTGCACTTCTCCGTCGTCTGGTGGCGGTCGCTGCACCAGCAGGCGACCGTGTTCGCCCCGCAACGGCCGCCGATCGACCCTCGGATGGGTGTCGCCCTGCTGCTCGCCGTGGCCGCCGCGACGCTCGGCGCGCTCTGCGTCCTGCTGCACCGGGCCGTGCGGCTCGAACGTCGTGGCACCACCGGCGCGTCCCGCGCCCCCGACCGCGTCCCGGCCCGGGTCGGATGATCCGCCGCCGCACCGGCCGGGCCACCCTCGCCGTCGTGCTCCTCGCCGCCGGCGCGCTCCTGGTCACCAGCGCGCTGCGCGACACCCTCACCTACTACCGGACGCCGGGCGAGGTGCTCGGCGACCCGGCAGCGGCCCGGGAACGGGTACGCCTCGGTGGGGACGTGGTGCCCGGGTCCCTGCGCCGCGACGGCGACCTGGTGGTGTTTCGCCTCGCCGAGGGGGGACACGAGATCACCGTCGAGCAGCGCGGCGCTCCGACGGGGACGTTCCGGGAGGGCGAGGGCGCGGTGGTCGAGGGCAGCCTGGCGGTGGACGGGACGTTCCGCTCCGACCACGTCGTGGTCCGGCACGGCAACGAGTACGCCCCGTCGACCTCCCCGGTGGAGCCGGCCGATGCTCGGTGAGCTGGGCACGGCGAGTCTCACCGTCGGACTGCTCTGCGCCGTACTGACCGCCCTGCTCTGGCTGCGGGTGGCCCTGTTCTCCGCGCCGGCCCGACCGGCCCGTCTCGCCACCGCCGCGACCTTCGCCGCCGCCGCCGTCGCCTGCGGTGTGCTGGAGGCGGCCCTGCTGCGGCACGACTTCAGCGTGCGGTTCGTGGCGGAGAACGGTGGCCGCCAGGTGCCCCTGTACTACACGGTGACCAGCCTCTGGTCAGCCCTGGACGGGTCGTTGCTGCTCTGGCTGCTGGTCCTCGGCGGCTACGCGGTGCTGCTCGCCGGCCGCCGCTACCCGCTGCGGCTGCACGCCTACGCGATGACGGTGCTCAGCGCGGTTGCCATGTTCTTCTTCGCGCTGTCCTGCTTCGCCGCGAACCCGTTCCGGACGGTGGATCCGGTGCCCGCCGACGGACCGGGGCCCAACCCGCTGCTGCAACAGCATCCGGCGATGGGAGTACATCCCCCCCTGCTCTACGCCGGCTACATCGGTCTGGTCGTGCCGTTCGCCTTCGCGCTCGCCGCGCCGCTGGCCGGCCGGCAGGGGCGCGCCTGGCTGCGGATGGCCCGGCCATGGACGTTGCCCGCCTGGGCGGCGCTGAGCGCCGGCATCGGTCTCGGCGCCTGGTGGTCGTACGCGGTGCTGGGCTGGGGCGGCTACTGGGCGTGGGACCCGGTGGAGAACGCCTCCCTGCTGCCCTGGCTGACCGCTACCGCGTTCCTGCACACCGCGCTCGGTCGCGGCGCCGGCCGGGCCGGGTGGAACCGGGTGCTGGCCTGCGCGAGCTTCGTGCTGGTGCTGCTCGGCACGTTCCTCACCCGGTCCGGCGCGGTGGCCAGCGTGCACGCCTTCACCGACTCGCCGCTGGGGCCCGTGCTGTTCGGCTTCGTGTTGCTCGCGGTCGTCGCGTCGACGGTCCTGACCGGCAGGCGCACCGCCGAGCCGGCGCGTCGTACCGGGTCGCCGGTGCTGTCCCGCAACACCGTCGTCCTGGTCAACGGGGTGCTTCTGGTGACCCTCGCGGCGGTGGTGCTGATCGGCACGGTCTTTCCCCTGCTGTCCGGCCCGCTCGCCGGCGTCCGCACCTCCGTCGGCCCGGGCTACTACCAGCGCACGGCGGTACCACTGGCGATCGTGCTGCTGCTGGCGATGGGCGTGACGCCGGCCCTGCGGGCCGGCGGGTGGACCCGGGCGGTACGCCGTCTCGCCGTACCGGGTGGCGTGGCCCTGGCCACGGTCGCCGTGGTGGGCCTGCTCAGCCGGCCCGGCCTGCCCGCGCTCACCGCCTTCGGCACCGCCGCGTTCGTGCTCGCCGGCCTCGTCGGGGAGCTGCCGGACCGGCTGCGGCGGGCGGGGCGGGGCCAGCGGGTGGGACGGCTCGCCGGCACGCTGGCCCACTGCGGGATCGCCCTGGTCGCGGTGGGCGTCGCGGGATCCTCAGCGTACGGGCGGGAGACCGAACGGACCGTCCGGACCGGCGAGACGCTGCGGGTCGGTGACGCGAGCATCCGCCTGGTCGGGGTGGACCGGACGGGAGGCGCCGGCCAGATGTCGGCGCGCGCTCGGCTGCGGCTCTCCGAGTCGGGTCGCGCGGAGCGTACCGTCACCCCGGCCCTGCGTTACCACCCGGCCCGGGACACCGCCGTCACGGTGCCGGCGATCGACACCGGACTGCTCCGGGACACCTACGTCACCCTGATCGCGGTCTCGCCCGACAGCGGCAGCGCAACCCTGCGGCTCGCGGTCAACCCGCTCGTCGGCCTGCTCTGGGCCGGCGGCGCGCTGACCTCGGTGGCGGGACTCGGGGCGGCGATCGGCACCGCCCGCCCGCGACGCCGAAGCGGGACGACCCCCGGCGGAACCCGCCCGGCAACCGTCGCCGCCCGCGCCCGGGTCGGGAGATGACCCGCCTCGCCGGTCGACGGCCGCGCCGGATACCCGTCGGACCGGCGCTGGTGCTCACGGCCACCGTCGCCATCGCCGTGGTCGTGGCCCTCGGCCTACGGTCACCCCCGGCGTCGGACGTCGACACCACCGACAGGTCGGCACCCGTGCCGGCCCCGGCCCTCTCCGGCGCCACGCTGGACGGCGGCCGGTTCGACCTGGCCGACGCGCGTGGCCACGTGCTTCTGATCAACGTCTTCGCCTCGTGGTGCGGGCCGTGCCGGGACGAGCTGCCGCTGCTGGTCGACGCCGGGCAGCGCTGGTCCCCGCGCGGCCTGCGGCTGGTCGGGCTGAACGTCCGGGACGGCACCGAGGCGGTCCGCGCGCTGCTCGACGAGACCGGCGCGACCGGGCTGACCGTGCTACCCGATCCGGACGGCACCCGGGCGGTCGACTGGGGCGTCCGGGGGGTGCCCGAGACCTTCGTGGTGGATCGGAACGGTCGCATCGTCGACCGGCAGCGGGGGGTGGTCACCCGGCAGTGGCTGCAGCAGCGGGTGGCGCCGCTGCTGGCCGAATGAGGTGGCGCCCCGCCGCAGCGGCGCTCGCCCTCGCGGCCCTGCTCGCCGCGGCCGGCGTGGGCCTGACCCGGTCGGCCGCCGGCACCGGTCGGGACGACCCGGTCCGCTCGGTCGCCGCCGACCTGCGCTGCCCGGCCTGTCAGGGCGAGTCGGTGGCCGATTCCCGCTCGCCGATCGCGGCAGCGATGCGGCAGGCCGTGTCGGACCAGTTGGCTCAGGGGCGCAGCCGCGCCGAGGTCCGACGCTGGTTCGTCGAGCGCTACGGCCCTGAGGTGCTGGTCGAACCGCCGGCCCGTGGGTGGGGACTGCTGCTCTGGGCCGTCCCCGCGCTGACCCTGCTGGGCGCCGGCTACGCGGCCCGACGCACGCTGCGGCCCCGCTCGGGGCCCGACGACGGCCCGAGGGCACCGACGTCCCCGCGACGGCCGGCCAGGGCGATGCCGGGTGCCGGGGCCCGTCGGGCCTGGCGATGCTCGGCGCTCGGGCTGATCGCCGTCGTGGTGTCGGTAGCCGTCGCCACCCGCAGCCTCGACCGCCCCGGGCCCACCCCGACGCCGGCGGATCCGGTCGCGGTCGCGCTGGGCCTGGCGCGCGACCTGGAGGCGCAGGACCGGTACGCCGCCGCCGCGCAGATGTACCGGGAGGCCCTGCGCGACCGATCCGACGACACCATCCGGCTGCGACTGGCCTTCGCGTTGCTGAGGGCAGGCGACGCCGCCGGGGCGGCGCAGGCGGCGACGGAAACGCTGGCTCGCGTGCCGGACTCTGCTGACGGCCTGCTCGTGCTGGGCCTCGCCCAGCGGCGGACGCGTCCCGTCGAGGCACCGCGCACCCTCCGACGCTTCCTGACCGTCGCGCCGGAGCATCCGGCCGCCCCGGAGATCGAACGGCTGCTGGCCGTCCGCCCATGACCTCCCTGGCGGGGGTGCCGGCACGAGCCGCGCCGGTCACCCCGGCCACACTCCTGGAGGAGCCGGCGACCGTGCCGGCAGCCATGCGCGTCCGGGGGTCAGGAGCGCGCTCGTGACCGTGCCAGCAGGTAGCCGACGACCAGGCCCGCCGCCATGATGAAGAGGGCCCGGCCGGAGACCGCCGACCGGAGCTGACGCAATCCCCTGCGCGGATCGACAACCGCGCCGGCCAGATCGCCGGCCGCTCCGACGAGCACGTCACCGAGTCGATCACCGTTCATCGCCCGTACCGCCCTCCGCGTCGACTGCCGTTGTCGGCCGTACCCCTCGGCACCTGATCCAAACCGGCCGAAAGAAAATTTCGCCGCTGCGGTCCCAGGGTGTAGACATTTTTTTTGTCGCCACCTATCGTCACCGCATCGCCCATAGGTGCAGATCGATTGAGGGGTGTGTCGATGCGACAGTTACGACGGTGGGCCGGCGTTCCGATGGCTCTGTTGGCGGCGGGGATCCTGGTCGGCGGTGATCCGGCGAGCGCCGGGGCGGCGCCGAAGCCGGTGCCCCCGACCGTCACCGAGGCCGTGACCAGCAAGCTGCTCGGTCAGGCCGAGCGTTCCAGCACGGGTGACGTCGCGGCACCGGAGACCCGCGTCACGATCAGCCGGCAGGCCGGGCGGTGGGCGTTCGGCACCGCCGTCGCGGTCGCCCCCCGCCAGGAGGACGCCCACCCGACCGGCTCGGTGTTCATCGCGCGCGCCGACGCCGGGCGGTGGCGGGTCGCGTTCGACGGCGAGGCCGACTTCAGCGACCTGGCCGCCGAGTCGCCCCTCGTGTCGAAGCAGGAGCGGCAGGTCTTCAACACCACGCCGGCCCCCATGTACGCCGGCGGCGACTACCGGACCGGGATGGCCCTGCCGTTCGCGGTCGGCCAGACCTGGACGCTCACCAGCGGTCCGCACGGCTGGGGCGGCAGCGAGTCGCCGTACAGCTCCGTCGACCTCGCCGGCGGCGACCAGGTCGTCCGCGCCGCCCGGGGCGGCACGGCGTACACGATGTGCCAGGGCTGGATCCGGGTGATCCACGACCGGGGCTACTCGACCGACTACTACCACCTGTGGAGCAGCATCTCGGTCAACGGGGCGGCGGTCGGCGCGGGCGCGTACCTGGGCTACACCGGCACCGACGTCACCTGCGGCGGGGCCGCCTACGGCCGGCACGTCCACTTCGGGCTGCGGCAGAACAGCGCGTACGTCCCCATCGCCGGTCACGGCCTCGGCAAGTGGGCGTTCGAGAACGGCGCCGCGGCCTACCAGGGCGGCGCGCGGCACGGATCGGCCTGGGCCGGGGCCGGCAGCGCCGTCTACAACTACGGCGCGCTCGGCTTCAACCAGGGAGTGGTGGACGCCAACGGCGGTGGGAGCCTCACCCGGCGCGCCGGCCCCGGCACCGGCTACGCCGCGCTCGGATCCGTTGGCGACGGGGCCACCGTCACCATCTTCTGCTCCGCGAACGGAACCTCACACGCCGGGCGGTACGGCAGCACGTCGCTCTGGAACCGGCTCAGCGACGGTAGCTGGGTCTCCGACGCGTACCTCTGGACCGGGGTGAACGGCACGATCAACGGCTGGTGCTGATCGTCTGCCCGGCGCGGCGGCTCACCGCCGCGCCGGGCACGGCACGCCTGGCAGCAGCATCCCGGTAGGGCAGACGGGGTGGTGGGACAGTCGCGGTTTGCGGCTGACCGGCCCGGGCATGACGCAGACATGTCCACGAACCGCGCCCCGCTTCTCGACAACACCCTCCGGCTGGCTCTCGAAGGCTACGGCTGGCTCCCCAACCGCCGGCGTCGCGCCGGCAGTGACGTCGTGCACGCCCGGCTCATGGGCCAGCCCGCGGTCGGACTGTGCGGGCCTGAAGCGGCACGGTTCTTCTACGACGAGAAGCACATCCACCGGCACGGGGCCATTCCTGAGCCGGCGCAGGCCACCCTCTTCGGCCACCGCGCGGTGCACACCCTGGACGGGGAGATCCACCGCCACCGCAAGGCGATGTTCGTGTCGCTGCTGACCCCCGAGGGCATCGCCGGCCTGGTCGACCGGACGATCAGGGAATGGGACGAGACCGCCGGTTCCTGGACGCCCCGACAGCGGGTGGAGTTGTTCGCGGAGACGAGCCAGGTGCTGACCCGCGCGGTGTGCGCCTGGGTCGGTGTGCCGCTGGACGGTCACGACGTGCCCGCCCTGGCATCCGACCTGGTGGCGATGGTCGACGGGTTCGCCACCCTCGGCCCCCGGCACTGGCGGGCCCGACTCGCACGCAGGCGCCGGGAGGACTGGCTGAGCCGGCTCGTCGAGGATGTGCGGCGGGGTGAGCTGGCTGTCGAGGAGGGCTCGGTGATCGACGTGGTCGCCGGCTACCGGGAGGCCGACGGGAGGTTGCTCGATGCCCGGGTCGCCGCGGTGGAACTGCTCAATGTCATCCGGCCCACCGTGGCGGTCTGCTGGTTCGTCACGTTCGCCGCGCACGCACTGCACCGGTGGCCGGACGTTCGTGACCGCCTGCGCGGTCGAGCGACCGGGTACCCGGAGGCATTTGTGCATGAGGTCCGCCGGTTCTACCCCTTCGCACCGTTTGTCGGCGGCCGGGCGGTCAAGGATCTCTCCTGGCAGGGCGAACCGATCACCGCCGGTTCGATCGTGTTGCTCGACCTGTACGGACAGAACCACTCACCATACCTGTGGCCCGACCCCTACGCGTTCAGGCCGGAGCGCTTCCTGGACCGCGAGATCGGTCAGTTCGACCTGGTGCCACAGGGCGGCGGCGACCCCCGCACCGGCCATCGGTGTCCCGGCGAGACCGCCACGGTCGCCCTGTTGGGGGCACTGACCCCCCGACTGGCCGCGTTCGACCACGACGTGCCCGACCAGGATCTCACCGTCTCGCTGACGCGAATCCCGGCCCGGGTGGCAAGCGGCTTCATCTTCGCCGTCGGGCAGCACTCACCGAGTCATGCGCAGCCGGTGCCGTTGCCCTGATCTGGTCGTCTGATCGGCGCGCGGTTCCCGCTCTCCAGCACGACCGAGGCCGGCACCCGACCGGGTACCGGCCTCGGTCGTCGACCTGTCAGCGGCGGGACTCCCGCTTGGCCAACTCCGGCTCGGCGCCCTTGCCAACCTTGCGCAGGGCCTCGCGCAACTGCTCCTCGGTCATCTTCGAGTTGCCCTCGATACCGGCGTTGTGGGCCTGCTGGCGCAGGTCGTGCAGTCGCTCGCGGTCACTCATGTCACCCTCCTGTCCGTGCGGCGCGGGAACCCGTCCTCGCGCGGTGCGGAGCAGTGTCTTCCCTGGTGGGTCACCGACAAACGGGGCGACCGCTCGACGGGGCACCGTCGCTGGTCGAGGCGTCCGGCCGGGCAGCCCTGTCAGCTTGCGCCGGTGGCGGCGTGCGGGACGGTGACGGGCTTCGACTCGGGCGAGGCATGCTGGCGCAGGAAGATGCTCAACACGATCAACGCTCCGACGGCGAGGAACTCACTCTGCCAGTTCTGCATCGACTGGAACCAGAAGTCGCTGGTGCCCAGGAACTGCCAGGCGCTGATGGGAGCGGCGCCGCTCTGGAGCATCTGCTGCTCGTTGTACTCGGCGACACCGCCAAGGACGTGACCGGCGAAGGAACCCGCGAAGATCATCAGCAGGGCGATGGAGAGGCTGTTGCGGTAGATCGCGAGCGGCAGGCCACCGCTGCGTACCGGCCACGGCGAGTTCGCCGTGGCGTGTTCGCGACAATCGTCCGGACGGTCGTCCTGGTCCTCCGGCTTGGACTCCGACGAGCCCTTCTGCACCAGGTACGCCGTCAACAACACGTACCCGCCCATCTGCAGGAACTCCGACTCCCAGTTCTCGAAGGTCGCCTCGGCGAAGTGTCCGGTGCCCAGGTAGGCCAGGTACGACAGGGTCGGGTGGCCGTACTGCGCCAGTTCCTCGTTGTGGGTGCGCCAGCCGAAGACGCTCTGCAACACCAGGAAGATCAGGAACGCGCCGAACATCGCGATCGTCAGGCCGTGTTGCCGTATCCGGCGTCGCATTGCTTCTCCTCCCGATAGCGCCCTCACCGCAGGGCAAATGCCCGTCTGCCCGTTCGGCCAAACACCCGACCGGAGCTGACGGCCACAGGTCGCCTCGGCAGGCGGTCGTTCGTGACCAGGCCGGGTGCGCCGGCTGTTCCCGAGGGGCCCGCTGCGGCGTCCGGACCGGCGGCGGTGGGACCGGCTGCGGTAGCAACCGGTCCCACCGTCAGCTCTGCACGGTTCCGAGTACCGCCTCAGCAACACTTACGCAGCGTGACCGGGAAGGCGCACGACGATCCGGCTCCCGTACGCCGGAACTCAGAAGTCGTCGATCTCGCAACGCATGGCCTGGGCGCCCATGCCCGACACGACGGTGCACCACTCCTGGTCACCGCTGCGATTGGGGGCGCCGGTGTTGGCGTAGACGCCGTACGTGGCGATCACAGCCGTATAGCTGTTGCTGGAGACGTCGTGTCCGTCCATCCGCAACTTGACCGTCATGGAGATCTTCTTCGGGTCGAGGCAGTTGACCTCGCCGCTCGCGATGACTGTTCCTCCCGAATAGACCGGCGCCAGGGCGACCGCTGAGCACGCAGGATCGGCGGCGGCGAACGCCGCCCCGCCCGGGAACAGTGCCAGGGCGGTCGAGGCCACCGCCGTTGCGCAGATCGTGGCCAGCACCCGGCTGGGCATCTTATTCACGGACCGTCTCCTCAGATGATTTCCCGTGGGTCGCCGCACTGCCATATCACCTCGTCCCAGAATGGTGCGAACGAACACACGGTGACCACCACCGAATAAGCACTCCCGGAGTAGGGGAAAGTGCGTGTGGCGAACGTCAGGGAGTTTGGGGAGTACGCGCATGCGGCCAGGTTGTTGTAGGCTGCGACGTCCGTTTCGACGTGGACGTAGACGCACGCTTTGGCGGTCGAACCCGTCGGGTGTATCCTGCCGTTGATCTTGACATTCGTTGCGTTGACGACGACCGAACCCTCGTAGAAACCGTAGGTCTGGTGGCCGTCGAACACGCCGAAGGCGACGTACGACGCGGCGTGCGCTACGCCCGGTGCGACGGCCAGCCCGAGCGAACTCGCGAGCACCATGGCCAGTGGCACGAGGAACAGCCTTTTCAGGCGGGTGGTCAGCTTCATGGGAACTCCTTTCTGGGATGTTGGCGCACGCCTCGTCGCGGCCAGCCGCAGCGTCGGCCGAAGTCCGGACCCGATTGGTCAATGCGCGCTCTGTCTCCTATACCGGAAACAGTGTGGTCATCAGAGCATCCACCGGCCGTCGCTGGCAACTATTCAGGCCGTCCGAACGCGTTCGGTACTGTTCCGAACAGGGCTGAGGAATGCGGCCAGGATCGCCACGCACATACGATCGGCGTACCTTGCGGCCGTCAGTCGGTGTCGTGGGTGGGGAGGTGGGGGAGGAGCCCGGCGAGTCTGGCGGTGTCGCCGAGGCGGGTGAAGATCGCGGCGGCCTCCTCGAACGCCCGTCGCGCGGCCGACGGCTCGGTGTGCGCATACGCCCTACCGAGGCTGGTGAGCGCGGCGGCCTGCATCGAATGCCACCCGCGTGTCCGCCACATCGCAACGGACTCCTCAAGGTGACCGATCGCCCGAGCCGGGCAGTCCTCCGCCAGTTCGATCTCGCCCAACACGGCGAGGGCCTCGGCCAGGTGATGGCTCATGTTGTACTCGCGACTGAGCGTCACCGCCGCCTCGGCCGTGGTCCGCGCGTCCGGACCACCGCGCCGCAGGTCCAGGCGGGCCAGCGCGAGCAGCGTCAACACCTCGGTGTACCTGTCGCCGTAGTACCGCGAGATGCCCAGCGACTCGTGAAGCATGCGTTGGCTGCGCTCGAAGTCGTCGAGTTCGCGATGGGCGATACCGGAAAACTGCAGGACGGTCGCGACCCAGCGCGGGTTGCCCAACGCCCGCGCCTCGTCCAGCGCACCGGTCAGGCCACCGGCGGCGGCGGCGAAGCGCCCCTGCTCGTAACTGACGATCGACAGTGCCAACCGGGCTCGGATCCGGCCGCCCGGGTGATCCGACCGCTTGGCGAGGTGCAGGGCGCGGCTGGCGTGGGCGGCAGCGGCAGGATGGTCGCCGATGGCGGTGAGCGCCCACGAGCACATCACGGCGGCGTCGCACATGCCCTGCTCGTGTCGGAGTTCGGTGAACATGCCCAGTAGCCGGAACGCCTCGTCGCGCAGCCGGGACATCGCGTCGCCGTCGGGGCCGTCGGTGGTCCAGGTAGTCACGTCGATCAGACCGCGCAGCATGACCGCCTCACCGAGCAGGTTGCCCGCCGCTCGGCACACCGACATGACCTCGGTGTTGGTGTCGGCCCAGTCGCTGTACATGCCGCGTACGTCGAAGTACTTCTCCATGCACCCGGCCAGATCGAACGCCACGTCGTCGAGGCCGAGCACGCAGGTCTGCCGGATCAGGGACAGCAGCGCCGCACGTTCGGCGTCGAACCACCGACCCGCATCGGTATACGACGGGGACCGCTGCAACCAGTCCATGGACGGACGTGGCGCGGGCCCGCCGATCGCCGCGTAGCAGGGACCCGGGATGTGCTTGGCCATCCGTTCGGTGATGGCCAGCCAGCCACCGAACCCGCGGGTGAGTGCGCCGGCGAGTGATTCGCCGGTCTCCTCGAGCGAGGCGCGTTCCCGGGCGAACAGTCGCACCAGGTCGTGAAAGCGGTAGCGCTGCTGCCCGGCGACATCGGTGCCGGCGGCGGTGAGTAGCTGCGCGTCCACCAGCGCCTCGGCGTGCTCGACTCCGCGTTCGAGGGTGGCATCGAGCACGACCGCGGTGAACCAGGCGGGGAAGTCGGGCAGGTCGAAGAGGCTGAGCAGCCGGAACAGCCGCCGTACTTCCGGTTCGAGCCCCTGATAGCTCAGCGCGAGCGATGCGCGGACGGCCAGGTCGCCGGCTGCCAACTGGTCCAGGCGTCGGCGCTCGTCGCCGAGCATCGCCGCCAGATGACCGAGCTGCCAGGTGGGCCGGGCGGCGAGCCGTGCGCCGGCGACGCGTACCGCCAGTGGCAGCCCGCCGCACAGTCCGACGATCTGTGCCGCCTGGGCGTGCTGTGCCGTCACCCGCTCGTCCGCGGTGACGCTGGCCAGCAGCCGGATCGCGGTGGCGGGCGGGAACACGTCGAGGTCGACGCGACGGGCACCCTCGATGCCCGTCAGCCGGATCCGGCTGGTCAGCAGGACCGCACAGGTCGCCGTGCCCGGCAGTAGCGGTCGGACTTGCTTCTCGGTAGCGGCGTTGTCCAACACCAGCAGTACCCGACGGTCGGCGAGGCGGGTGCGGTACAGCTCGGCGCGCTCGGTCTCGTCCGCGGGAATCACCTGGCTGGGTACGCCCAGCGCGCGCAGGAACCTGGCCAGCACGTCGCCGGAGCGCAGCGGCGACGCCTCGGCCCCGCGCAGGTTCACGTACAGCCGACCGTCGGGGTACGCGGCGGCCAGCCGGTGCGCGACGTGGACCGCGAGGGTCGTCTTGCCGACACCGCCCATGCCGCTGATCGCCGCGATCGGCGCCGCGTGGTGCTGCCGACCATCACGCCGCACGCCCGCCAGGTACTCGCACAGTGGTGTCACGTGCTCCTCTCGGCCGGTGAAGTCGGCGATGTCGGCGGGCAGCATGGCGGGCACGGCCAACCCGTCCGGCACCGGCTGCGGTACGTCGGGCGGGGCGGACGCTGTGCCCTTCGGCCGCGTGGCGGTGGTGGCGAGCGTGTTGCGTACCGTGACCCAGGTGGCGGTCGCCGCCTCGTCGAGCCCGCAGGCCCGGACGAAGGCCGCGACGATCTCGCTCCTGGGCAGGCTGGAACGGGCAAGCATCGTGGCGGTCGTGCTGGCGGGCATGACGTCGCCGGCAGCCTCCGCCCGGCGGGCGAGCTGTCGATAGGTCAGATCCGACCAGGCTCGTAGCTGGCGCAGGGCGGCGACGAACTCCTCCGCACTGGTGATCTCATCCGGCTTCGGCAGCCCGTCAACAAGCTCAGCCACATGACCTTCCCGTGCCGACGCCATCCCTAGTTGATCAATATAGCCGCGGGTAGGTTCCTGGGCCAGCGACGTTCGAGTCGGTTCGGTACAGACCCGAACGCCGTGGGTCGTTGTGCTGCTCCTGCGCCGGTGCTGCGATGAAAGTCAATCCCGCGCCACCGAACATCCGGAGGTACACATTGCTCAAACGGATCCTGGCCTGTGCGACGGCCGCTGTCCTGACCACGGTACTGGGGGTGGTGGCCATGGGCGCGCCTGCGCACGCCGCCCCCGCGCGCAACGACAGTTTCAACGAACCCGTCTACTTCGTACCCGGTTTCACCTTCGACCTGCTCGGCCGCGATCCCGCCCACCACTGTTGGGAGGGCTACTGGAAGTCGACCGCCGACGCCATGCGCTCGTGGGGCTGGACCGGCAGCTACCACACGGTCAGCTTCTACAAGGGCGACAACGGCTGCAACACGGTGATCAGGGAGAACGGCGACCGAGACGTCTCGATCTACGAACTCGGCCGTCTCCTGGCCTGGAACATCTACAGCTCCTACTCCAAGAACAACATCTCGGTCGACATCATGGCGCACTCCATGGGCGGGCTCATCGCCCGCTCGGCGCTCACCGGCGTCGCCGCGCACGCCAGCGGCTGGCCGCCCTACCTCTACGTCGAGGACGTCGTCACCATCGGCACCCCGCACCGTGGCACGTCGCAGGCAAGCCTCTGCGCGGCAACCTACGGCTACCGGCAGTGCTCCGAGATGTCTCCCGGCTCGCCGCTGCTGAACGCGCTCTACCAGAGTCCACAGTCGGCGCAGGGCACCGACTGGACGTTGATCGGCTCCGACGACGACGACACGGTATCGACCGAGTCCGCGCTCGGCATGACCGCCGGACACTACCTCCGCTACGACGCGAACCAGGGCCTCGAACACAGCAACGTGCACCAGGTGACCAGCGGTAGCTACTACCAGCGGTACAAGAACTACTACGAAGCCAACTGGGTCGCGGGATGGGGCGCCCCGCCCGCGCGCTCGGCCAACAACTCCCTCTACTTCTGGTGGCGTTGGTAGCCCGGACACACACCTCGATCAGCCCTTTTGAGTCCCGGGAAGCCGAAACGGTCGGCAGCAAGCAGCGCCGGTGGCCTTCGCTCTTCGACGGCCACCGGCGCTGCGAGGCCGGCATCCAACCGGCAACCTGGGGGCCAGGGGTGCGAGCCCTATCGGCCAACGACGAGGCTTCCGGTCGGGGCGTCGGATCCCGGTCGACGGTGTCTTGCCGGGAGGCCCGCTCTCCGTCGGTCCCCGGCCTTGCGCGCCCGACGGGCCTGCCGGGTCACCGGGTGACTGCCGGGATCACGTGCTCGCCGTACGCGGCCAGGGTGGACTCCTTCGCGTCGTGTTGCAGGTAGACGGCGAACTGGTCGACGCCCAGCTCGCGCAGCTCGGCCAGCCGCTTGAGGTGGTTCTCCACCGGCCCGAGCAGGCAGAACCGGTCGATCACCTCGTCCGGTACGAAGTCCGCGTGGGTGTTGCCGGCGCGGCCGTGCTCGGCGTAGTCGTAGCCCTTGCGCCCCTTGATGTAGTCGGTCAACGCGACCGGCACGTCGCCGCCGGTGCCGTAGCGCTCGACGATGTCCGCGATGTGATTGCCGACCATGCCACCGAACCAGCGGGTCTGCTCCCGCTGGTGCGCCAGGTCCTCGCCGACGTAGGCGGGGGCGGCGACGCAGAACTTGATCGCCGCCGGGTCGCGCCCGGCCCGCTCGGCCGCCGTCCGGACCGCACCGATCATCCAGGCGGCGATGTCCGGGTCGGCGAGTTGCAGGATGTACCCGTCGCCCACCTCCCCGGTCAGCGCGAGGGCCTTCGGCCCGTACGCCGCCACCCAGACCTCCAGCCGGCTCCGTGGTGCCCAGGCGAACCGGAGCTGCCGATCGCGCAGCGTCACCGACTCGCCGTTGCCCAACGCCCGGATCACCCGCACGCACTCGTGCAGCTCGGCCAGCGTGGTCGGCCGCGAGCCGAGCACCCGGACGGCCGAGTCGCCCCGGCCGATCCCGCAGATCGTCCGGTTGCCGTACATCTCGTTGAGGGTCGCGAAGTGCGAGGCGGTGACCGTCCAGTCCCGGGTGCTCGGGTTGGTCACCATCGGCCCGACGACCACCCGCTCGGTCTCGGCGAGGATCCGGCTGTAGATGACGAACGGCTCCTGCCAGAGCACGTGCGAGTCGAACGTCCAGACGTGGCTGAAGCCGGCCGCCTCGGCCTGCTTCGCCAGCTCGACCACGTCGTGGGCGGGCGGGTCGCACTGTAGGACGACGCCGATGTCCATACCTCTACCGCACCTTCGGGAAGCCGAGGTCGACCTGGGACGTGGCCGGGTCCGGCCAACGGGAGGTGACCACCTTGGATCGGGTGTAGAACTGGATGCCGTCGGGCCCGTACATGTGCAGGTCCCCGAAGAGCGAGGACTTCCAGCCGCCGAAGCTGTAGTAGGCCACCGGTACCGGCACCGGCACGTTGACGCCGACCATCCCGCAGACCACGTCGTACTGGAAGCGGCGGGCCGCGCCGCCGTCCCGGGTGAAGATGGCCGTGCCGTTGCCGTACTCGTTGTCGTTGACCAGTTTCAGCGCCTCCTCGTACGTGTCGACGCGGACCACCGAGAGCACCGGGCCGAAGATCTCGTCGGTGTAGAGCGGCGATCCGGGGGAGACCCGGTCGACCAGCGAGGCACCGAGGAAGAAGCCCGGCCCGTCGGCGAGCGGCGCGTTGCGGCCGTCCACCACCACCTCGGCCCCACCGGGGTCGGCGAGGTAGCCGGCGACCCGGTCGCGGTGCTCGCGGCTGATCAGCGGACCCATCTCGGCGGCCGGGTCGGTGGCCGGGCCGACGTTGATCCGGCCGACCCGCTCGCTGATCGCCCTGACCAGCGGGTCGGCGACCGGGCCCACCGCGACGACCACCGAGATGGCCATGCAGCGCTCGCCGGCCGAGCCGTAGCCGGCGGAGACGGCGGCGTCGGCGGCGGCGTCGACGTCCGCGTCCGGGAGCACCACCATGTGGTTCTTCGCCCCGCCGAGCGCCTGCACCCGCTTGCCGGCGCGGGTGCCGGCCTCGTAGACGGCCTTCGCGACCGGGGTCGAGCCGACGAAGCTCAGCGCCTGCACGTCGGGGTGGGCGATCAACGTCTCGACCGCCTCCCGGTCGCCCTGCACGACGTTGAACGCCCCGTCGGGCAGGCCGGCCTGGCGCAACAGGTCGGCCAGCAGCAGCGTGACCGACGGGTCCTTCTCGCTCGGCTTGAGCACGAAGGTGTTGCCGCAGACCAGGGCGTTGCAGAACATCCACATCGGCACCATCGCCGGGAAGTTGAACGGCGTGATGCCGGCGACCACCCCCAGCGGCTGACGGATGGAGTAGACGTCCACCCCGCCCGCGGCCTGCTCGCTGTAGCCGCCCTTGAGCAGGTGCGGGGCGCCGGTGGCGAACTCGATGTTCTCCAGGCCACGGGCCAGCTCGCCGCCCGCGTCCGCGACGGTCTTGCCGTGTTCCAGGCTGACCAGGGCGGCGATCTCCTTGCGGTTGGCGTCGACCAGCTCACGGAAGCGGAACATCACCTCGGCCCGGCGGGACAGCGACTGCGCCCGCCAGCCCGGGAAGGCGGCCAGCGCGCTGGCCACCGCCGCGTCCGTCTCCGCCGCGGTGGCGGCCACCACGGTCGCCTGTTGCTGCCCGGTGGCCGGGTCCCAGACCGGCAGCCGGCGGGTACCGGTGCCGGCGACGGCCACGTTGTCGATCCAGTGCCTGATCTCGCGTGCTTCCAGCGTCATCGCTTCGCCGCCCTCAGACCAGGTAGTCCGACAGCCCACGGGGCACGTAGCGCCCGTGGCCGGCCCGACCGTGGTAGGTGTCGCCGGAGACCAGCACGGTGCCCCGGGAGATGACCGTGTCGACCTTGCCGGCGATCTCGTAACCCTCCCAGGCCGAGTGGTCCATGTTCATGTGGTGCGTGTCGACACTGATCCGGGTGCGGCCCGCCGGGTCGTAGAGCACGATGTCGGCGTCCGAGCCGGGCGCGATGACGCCCTTGCGGGGGTAGAGGCCGAACATCCGGGCCGGGGTGGTGGCGACCGTCTCGACCCAGCGTTGCAGCGACAGCTTGCCGTCCACCACACCCTGGTAGAGCAGGTCGACCCGGTGCTCGACACTGCCGATGCCGTTGGGGATCTTCGAGAAGTCCCCGACGCCCAGTTCCTTCTGGTCCTTGAAGCAGAACGGGCAGTGGTCGGTGGAGACCACGGCGAGGTCGTTGGTGCGCAGACCCCGCCACAGGTCGGCGCGGTGCGGCTCGTCGCGCGGGCGCAGCGGGGTGGAGCAGACCCACTTGGCGCCCTCGAAACCGGGCGCGCCGAGCTGGTCCTCCAGGGTCAGGTAGAGGTACTGCGGGCAGGTCTCGGCGAAGACGTTGCGGCCCAGGTCACGGGCGGCGGCCACCTGCTCCAGCGCCTTGCTGGCGGAGAGGTGCACGATGTAGAGCGGGCAGTCGGCGGCGACGCTGGCCAACCAGATCGCCCGGCTGGTCGCCTCGGCCTCCAACGCCTCGGGGCGGGTGATCCCGTGGTGGATCGGGTCGGTCTCGCCCCGGGCGAGGGCCTGCTGGACCAGCACGTCGATCGCCGGGCCGTTCTCGGCGTGCATCATGATCATGCTGCCGTTCTCCCGCGCCCGCTGCATCGCCCGCAGGATCTGGCCGTCGTCGCTGTAGAAGACGCCCGGGTACGCCATGAAGAGCTTGAAGCTGGTGATGCCCTCGGTCGTGACCAGTTGGTCCATCGCCTTGAGCGAGTCCTCGTTGAACCCGCCGAGGATCATGTGGAAGGCGTAGTCGACGTGGCAGTTGCCGGCCGCCTTGGCGTGCCAGGCGGCCAGCCCGTCCTGGACCACCTCGCCGGTGCGCTGCACCGCGAAGTCGACGATGGTGGTGGTGCCGCCGAACGCCGCCGCCCGGGTGCCGGTGTCGAAGGTGTCGCTGGCGAAGGTGCCGCCGAACGGCAGCTCCATGTGGGTGTGCGCGTCGACCCCGCCGGGAATGACGTACTTGCCGGTGGCGTCGATGGTCTCGACGTCCTGCGGGCCCCGGCCCGGTGCGAAGATCGCGGCGATCGTCTCGCCGTCCACCAGCACGTCGGCGGGGGTCGCGCCGGTGGGACCGACAACCGTCCCACCCTTGATCAGCAGAACGCTCACAGCTGCACCGTCCCGGTCTCGATCAGTGGCGAGGTCACGGCTTCACCAGGCTCTCGTACGCGTCCGGGCGGCGGTCCCGGTAGAAGGCCCACCGGTCGCGCACCTCGGCCAGCAGCCCCAGGTCCAGGTCGCGGACGATCAGCTCCGGGTGGTGCGCGTCGCCGACCTCGCCGACGAACTTCCCCTCCGGGTCGACGAAGTAGGACGTGCCGTAGAAGTCGTTGTCGCCGAGTTCCTCGATCCCGGTGCGGTTGATCGCGCCGATGAAGTACTCGTTGGCCACCGCCGACGCCGGCTGCTCCAGCTTCCACAGGTAGGACGAGAGGCCCCGGCTGGTCGCCGAGGGGTTGAAGACGAGCTGGGCGCCGCCCAGCCCGAGTGCCCGCCAGCCCTCCGGAAAGTGCCGGTCGTAGCAGATGTAGACGCCGACCTTGCCGACGGCGGTGTCGAAGACCGGGAAGCCGAGGTTGCCGGGGCGGAAGTAGAACTTCTCCCAGAAGCCGTTGACCTGCGGGATGTGGTGCTTGCGGTACTTGCCGAGGTACCTGCCGTCGGCGTCCACCACGGCGGCGGTGTTGTAGAGCACGCCGGGCTGCTCCTGCTCGTACATCGGCAGCACCATCACCAGGCCCAGTTCGGCGGCGAGGGCCTGGAACCGCTCGGTCGTCGGACCGGGGATGGACTCGGCGTACTCGTAGTAGGCCTTGTCCTGCACCTGGCAGAAATACGGCCCGTAGAACAGCTCCTGGAAGCAGATGACCTTGGCACCCTGCGCGGCGGCCTGCCGCGCGTACTCCTCGTGTGCCTTGATCATCGATTCCTTGTCGCCTGTCCAGCTGGTCTGGACGATGGCGGCCCGGATCACGTCTGCCATGGTCTCCCCTTCCTGTGGTCGTCGGCGCACCGGCGGCATGACTCCTACGTGGCCGGTCACGAGGGTTCCGGCCGATGACCTTGTTCGGGATCGGATCGCGTAGCACACTAGCGACACAAATCTATGCGGACAATCGGCCAATCGTTACGGATTGTTTCGGAGCTGTAACATGCTCGAACTCATCGTGAGCGCCGTGGAGGACCGCAGCGCCCGGGGCATCGCCGCTGCCGTCAGCCGGCTGGTCAGCGCCGGTACGCTGCCCTCCGGCGCGCGCCTGCCGACCGTCCGCGACGTGGCCCGCCAGCTCGGCATCAGCCCCACCACGGTCAGCGAGGCGTGGCGCAGCCTGGCCCGTGCCGGCGCGATCCAGACCCGCGGCCGGTCCGGCACCTTCGTGCGTACCCCGGCGCTGCCCCGCCGGCGCCTGCGCTACGCGCAACTCGGCGCCCGCGTCGGCGCCCCGGCCGGCCCGGCCGCGACCGGCGGGGCCGCGCCGTCCTGCGACCTCTCCACCGGGGTACCCGACTTCGACCTGCTGCCCAGCATCACCACGGCCCTGGGGCGGATCGGTGACGCCCGACTCACCAACAGCTACCTGGACGAGCCGGTGCTGCCCCGGCTGGAGGCGGTGCTGCGCGAGCGGTGGCCCTTCCCGCCGCCGCAGCTCACCGTGGTCGACGGCGCGCTCGACGCGATCGACCGGGTGACCGCCTCGGTGGTGCGCTTCGGCGACCACGTGCTGATCGAGAATCCGGCCTTCCCGCCGCTGCTGGACCTGTTGGAGACGGTCGGCGCGACCGTGGTCGGGGTGCCCCTGGACGCTGCCGGCCTGCGCCCGGACGTGCTCGCCGAGGCCCTGAGCTGTGCTCCGGTCGCGCTCTACCTCCAGCCGCGCGCGCACAACCCGACCGGAGTCAGCATGACCCGGCGTCGGGCCGACGAACTGGCCCGGGTGCTGGCGCGGCACCCCGGCGTCACCGTCGTCGAGGACGACCACGCCGGCGACATCGCCAGCGCGCCGCCGGTGAGCCTGGGCCGGCGGCTGCCCGAGCGCACCGTCCATGTCCGCAGCTTCTCCAAGAGCCACGGTCCCGACCTTCGGCTGGCCGCCCTCGGCGGGCCGGCGGAACTCGTCACCGCGGTCAGCGACCGGCGGATGCTCGGCCCCGGCTGGTCCAGCCGGCTACTCCAGGCGGTGCTCCTGGAGCTGCTCACCGACCCGGCGACCGGTGCCCAGGTCGAGCACGCCCGCGACGAGTACGCCCGCCGCCGCCGGACCCTGCTCGCCGCGCTCGCCGCCCGTGGGGTGGCCGCGACCGCCGCTGACGGCATCAACCTCTGGATGTCCGTGGCCGACCAGCAGGTCGCCATGCTGACCCTGGCCGCGCACGGCATCGCGGTCGCCCCGGGAACCCCGTTCGAGATCAGCCCCCTGGACACCGATCACGTCCGGCTCACCGTCGGGCTGGTGCGCGACGGCTACGACCAGCTCGCCGACGTGCTCGCCGAGGCCGCCGGCACTCCGCACCGGGGCAGCGGTGCCCGCAGCCGGCCGCACCCGCGCGGCTGGCGCTGACCCGGCGCCGTACCGGCTTCGCGACCTCCTGGCACCGACCTGCCCTGGGCCGACCGGCCCGCTGTCTGCCGCCGCACCGCCTCCCGCCGAGTCCGTCCCGCCGGGACAGGGCACCCCCGTCGAGGTGCCTCATGCCGTCCCGGACACCTCGACCCTCAGAAGTCGCCGGCCCCGTGCCGTAGCTGGGCGAGCACCTCGACCAGGGCCGCGACGTTGTCCGGCGACAACCCGGGCGCGGCGAACACCTGGTCGTTGAGTTCCTCGGTTGCCTTGGCGGCCAGTTCCCGCCCCTTCGGGAGGAGTTCGACGAGCGTGGCGCGCCGGTCGGTCGGGTGGGGCGTACGCCTGACGAGATCAGCCGATTCCAGCCGGTCGACGGCGTTGGTGACGCTGGTGGCATGCACCTGTAGCCGCTTGCCGATCTTCGCCATGGGCAGGGACCCGGCGCGGCTGAAGTACAGGAGCATCAGGACCTCGTAGCGGGCGAAGGTCACCCCGTAGGGCCGCAGGACGGATTCGACGCGGGCGAGGGCGATCTGTTGTGCGCGCATGAGCGAGGTCACGGCCGCCATCCCGTCCGCCGCGGCCTCCCAGCCGTGGGCGGCCCAGTGGCGGCGCGCTTCCGCGACCGGGTCCAGGGGGAGCTGGTCAGGAGCGGGCACGTGGCAATCCTAGAGTGTCCAAGCGTGCATGGACATCGGATAGTCGGACGTCCTAGTGTATTGACTGATCCGCCCCACAGCTCGCCATCGCGCGATACGAGTGGAAGGTGACGCCTCGTCGTCAGCTCCCTCGGCCTAGGAGTGCCATGAGTCAGCCCGAGTCCTCCTCCCGACCCGCCCCCGCGCTGCACGTGCCGGTGCATCCGGTGCGCTTCGTGACCTCCGCGAGCCTCTTCGACGGCCACGACGCGGCCATCACGATCATGCGGCGGCTGCTGCAGAGCCAGGGCGCCGAGGTCGTGCACCTCGGCCATGACCGCAGCGTGGAGGAGGTGGTGGCGGCGGCGTTGCAGGAGGACGTGCAGGGCGTCGCCGTCTCGTCCTACCAGGGCGGGCACGTCGAGTACTTCGGCTACCTGGTCGAGCGCCTCGCCGAGCGGGGCGCCGCACACGTGCAGGTGTTCGGCGGCGGGGGCGGGACGATCGTGCCGGAGGAGATCGCGGGCCTGGCCGAGCGTGGCGTTCGGATCTTCAGCCCGCAGGACGGCCAGCGGCTGGGGCTGCCCGGCATGATCAACGAGCTGATCCGCGACTGCGACGTCGACCTGTCGACCCGGCGGCCAGACATCGAAGCCCTGCTGGCGGGGGATGACGCCGCGCTGGCGCGAGCGATCACCGTGCTGGAGACGGGTGCCGGCGGCGACCTGGCCGAGGCGGTGCGGTCCGCCGCGGCCTCGCGTACCGTCCCGGTGCTGGGCATCACCGGGACGGGCGGATCCGGCAAGTCGTCACTGACCGACGAACTGGTACGCCGGCTGCGCCGCGACAGTGCGGACAAGGTCCGGGTGGCGGTGCTGGCCGTCGACCCGACCCGCCGCCGCGGCGGAACGTTGCTGGGTGACCGGATCCGGATGAACAGCATCGTCCCGGGGGTGGTCTTCTTCCGGTCCCTGGCGACCCGGCGGCCGGGGGCGCAGGTGCCCGAGCACCTCGACGACATCGTGGCCGCGTGCAAGGCCGCCGGCTACGACATGGTCATCATCGAGACGCCCGGCATCGGCCAGGGCGACGCCGCGATCGTGCCGCACGTCGATGTGTCCCTGTACGTGATGACGCCAGAGTTCGGTGCGCCCAGCCAACTCGAGAAGATCGACATGCTCGACCTGGCTGACGTGGTGGCCATCAACAAGTTCGAGCGCCGCGGCGCGGAGGACGCGCTGCGAGACGTGGCGCGCCAGATGGTGCGTAACCGTGAGCGGTTCGGGACCCCGTGGTCGGACATGCCGGTCTTCGGCACGAGCGCGGCCCGGTTCGACGACGACGGCGTGACGGCCCTGTACCACCACCTCAAGCACCTCCTCGGCCAGCACGGATTCCCGAGCCTCGCCGGCGCCCTGCCCGCCGTGCGGGGTCGCGTCTCCACCGGCCTGCGGTCGGTGCTGCCCGCCGGCCGGGAGCGCTACCTGGCCGACATCGCGCAGACCGTGCGCCACTATCACGCCACCACGGCCGAGCAGGTGGAACTGGTCCGCCGCCGGCAGCATCTGGCCGTGACACGGGACCTGCTCGCGGCCGACGGCGACTCGGCCGCGACGTCGGTCGAGGCGCTGCTGGGGCGCACCGAGCAGGGCCTGGACGGCGCCGTGCGCCGGCTGCTGGAACAGTGGCCGGCGCTGCGCGCCCGGTACGACGGCGACGAGCAGGTGTACACCGTCCGGGGCAAGGAGATCCGCACCCCGCTGACGCGCACGACGCTCTCGGGCACCAAGGTGCCGCGGGTGGCGCTGCCCCGCGACGGCGACGACGGCGAGCTGCTGCGGTTCCTGCGCGGTGAGAACCTGCCCGGGTACTTCCCCTTCACCGCCGGGGTGTTCCCGTTCAAGCGGACCGAGGAGGCGCCGGCCCGCATGTTCGCCGGCGAGGGTGACGCGTTCCGCACGAACCGTCGTTTCCACCTGCTCAGCGCCGGCCAGCCGGCGACCCGCCTGTCCACGGCGTTCGACTCGGTGACCCTGTACGGTCGCAACCCCGACAGGCGTCCCGACATCTACGGCAAGATCGGCACCTCGGGCGTCTCCATCGCCACCGTCGACGACATGCGCGAGCTGTACGCCGGGTTCGACCTGTGCTCGCCCACCACCTCGGTGTCGATGACCATCAACGGTCCGGCGCCGGCGATCCTGGCGATGTTCTTCAACGCGGCCGTCGACCAGCAGCTCGACCGGTTCCGCGAGGCCGAGGGGCGCGAACCTGACGCCGCGGAGGCCGCCCAGATCCGGGCGCGGACGCTGTCGACGGTGCGGGGGACCGTGCAGGCCGACATCCTGAAGGAGGACCAGGGACAGAACACCTGCATTTTCTCCACCGAGTTCGCCCTGCGCTGCATGGCGGACATGCAGGAGTGGTTCATCGCCCACCAGGTCCGCAACTTCTACTCCGTCAGCATCAGCGGCTACCACATCGCCGAGGCAGGAGCGAACCCGATCAGCCAGCTGGCGTTCACCCTCGCCAACGGCTTCACCTACGTCGAGGCGTACCTCGCCCGTGGCATGAACATCGATGACTTCGCGCCCAACCTGTCCTTCTTCTTCTCGAACGGCATGGACGCCGAGTACACGGTCATCGGCCGCGTGGCCCGGCGGATCTGGGCGATCGCGATGCGCGAGAAGTACGGCGCCGGCGAGCGGGCCCAGAAGCTCAAGTACCACGTGCAGACCTCCGGCCGGTCCCTGCACGCCCAGGAGATGGACTTCAACGACATCCGGACCACCCTGCAGGCCCTGTGCGCCGTCTACGACAACGCCAACAGCCTGCACACCAACGCCTACGACGAGGCTGTCACCACCCCGACCGCGCAGTCGGTGCGCCGGGCCCTGGCCATCCAGATGATCATCGACGCGGAGTGGGGGCTCGCGGACACCGAGAACGCGCTGCAGGGCTCCTACATCGTCGACCAGCTCACCGACCTCGTCGAGGAGGCGGTGCTCGCCGAGTTCGACCGCATCGCCGACCGCGGCGGCGTCCTCGGCGCGATGGAAACCGGGTACCAGCGTGGCCGCATCCAGGACGAGTCGATGCTCTACGAGCACAAGAAGCACGACGGCTCGTTGCCCATCGTCGGCGTCAACACCTTCCTCGGCGAGGACGCCGGCAAACCCGTACCGGCCATCGAGGTGGCCCGGGGCACCGACGCGGAGAAGCAGTCGCAACTCGACCGGCTGGCCGCCTTCCACACCCGGCACGCCGCCGTCGCCCCCGCGGCGCTGGAACGGCTCAAGACCGCGACGACCAGCGGCGGCAACGTCTTCGACGCGCTGATGGACGCGGCCCGCCACTGCTCACTCGGGCAGATCAGCGAGGCGTTCTTCGAGGTCGGCGGCCAGTACCGCCGCAACGTCTGACCCCGCGGGGGGCAGGAGCGAACGTGAAGAAGGTGTTCCCGGGCATCTCGTGCTGTCTCACGGTTCGGCGCGGTGACCGGGTGGGCGGACGGTCGGGGGTGCGGCTCGGCCCTTGCGGGCCGAGCCGCTCGGTCACGCGCGGGTGAACTCCATTACCCAGTTGGATTCCCAGGTCCGCCCGCCGTCGGCGGAGAATTCCTGCTCCCACCGCGCCGAGGTGGGGGTGATGTCGGACCAGATGAAGTGTGCCCTGATCGGGATGCCGTCGTGCGTGTCGTCGCCGTAGAAGTCCCCGCGGCCGTCGGTGAAGGTGCCCACGACCGGCGGGGTGAGCAGGCCGGTGCGGCTGCTCGCCCAGTAGATCGACCATTCCTTACGTTCGACGTCGAACAGGCGCAGGGTGAAGCCACGGCTGCCGAGCGTCGGGAAGATGATCTCTTCGGTGTTGCCTCCGCCGTTGAAGATCGGCCCGCAGGTCGTGCTGCTGGGGAAGGTCTCCCAGTCGTCGCTGCCGGCGAACAGCGTCTTGAGCTTGCGGTTGACCACGTTCCAGGAGCCGACGAGGAAGTCGAAGTCGTTCATGCCGACAATCCTGGCGGGCTACCCCTGACATCCTCTGTCAGTGGTCTCGCGGCTGTCGCGGAGCCGGCGCGGCGGACGGCCACCGCCGCACCCGCGGGGGCAGTCGCTGCGGGAAGCCGGCCGCGGTTGATCTCTTGTCGGTGCCGTTGGTTATGCTGCCGCGCGGCGAGGCCGTAGCGCAGAGGTCGACGCGCCTTGACAGCAAGCTGGAGGACGCCGGTTCGAATCCGGCCGGTCTCGCCCCACAGTGAACAAGGAGGCAGGGTGTCCGTCGGTCGGGACGAGCTGGCGACCTGCCTCGCCGTGCTGGCCCGCCTCGACGAGCCCGACCTCGACGAACGGGCCCGTCAGGCGCTCGAACGCGCCGTCGGAGCCGCCGCCCGGGGCGTGAAGAAGCGGGCCAAGGCCCGGCGGGAGGCCGCCACCCGGGCGGCCGACCGCGCGGTCCTCGCCACGGCCACCCGGTTCCACACCGAGATCCCGGACCCGACCCCACCCCCGGCCGAACCCGGCTCCGACAGCCACAGTGTCGGCACCCTCCGGCGGGACCGCCACTGCTACGTCTGCAAGGTCGCCTACCGCCGGGTCGACGCCGACTACCACCTGATGTGTCCGGACTGCGCCGGGGAGAACCGGGCCCGCCGGCACGCCCGGTGCGACCTCGGCGGGCGCACCGCTCTGGTCACCGGCGGCCGGGTGAAAATCGGCTTCCACACCGCGCTGAAGCTCCTCCGCGACGGCGCGCGAGTCATCGTCACCACCCGTTTCCCGCGCGATGCCGCCCGCCGGTACGCGGCCGTGCCGGACTCCGCCGACTGGGCCGACCGGCTCTACGTGCACGGCCTCGACCTGCTCGACCTGCCCGCCACCCTGGGTCTCGTGTCGCTGGTCGGCCGGCGCTTCACCGGGCTGGACATCCTGGTCAACAACGCCGCCCAGACGCTCTGGCGACCTCCGGCCTACCACCGGGAGGTACGGGAGGCGGAGTCGACGCCCCTCGTCGGGACGGCCGCCCGGATCGCCGTGGGCGCCGCTCCCGCCCGGCCCGACCCGGCCGGGCTGCCGGCACTGCTGGATGCCTACTTCCCAGCCGGGCGGGTGGACGAGACCGGACAGCCGCTCGACCTGCGGGAGGCCAACTCCTGGGTGCTCCGGGACGCGGACATCACCCCGCACGAGTGGTTGCAGGTGCACGTGGTCAACGCCTTCGCGCCGTTCCTGCTCACCTCGCGGCTGCGCCCACTGCTGGAGGCCAGCCCGCACCCGCAGCGCCACGTCGTGCAGGTGTCCGCGATGGAGGGCAGCTACTCGCGGGCCGGCAAGACGGTCCGCCACCCACACACCAACATGGCCAAGGCCTCGCTCAACATGCTGGTCCGCACAGTCGCCGCCGACTACGTGACCAGCGGGATCCACATGAACAGCGTGGACACCGGCTGGGTCACCGACGAACGCCCGCACCCGAGCAAGACCCACCAGCGCGAGCACGGCTTCCGCCCGCCGCTCGACGTGATCGACGGTGCCGCCCGGGTCTACGACCCGGTGGTGCGCGGGGTCAACGGCGCACCGGTGAGCGGCCAGTTCCTCAAGGACTACCGGAGCGTGCCGTGGTGACCGATCCGACGCCGGTGCGCTGCCCGGTCATCGCCGACCCCACCGCCGGCCTGGCCGATCCGGCCGACTTCGACCCGCTGCTGGGCCGCCTGGCCACCCCCGCGCCGGTCGCCGGCACCGAGGTGTTCCCGCGCGGCACGGTCCGCGCCGACGGCCGGCTCGACCTGTGCAAGCAGGGCGTCGGCCCGGCGCAGTCCGCCCGGATCGTGGCCGCGGCGGTCGACTCCCCGCTGGTCCGGCACCTGCTGCTCGGCACCAATGCGCTCGGCGGTGCCGGGGCCCGGGCGGTGGCCGACGCGCTGCGCCCCGGCCACCGGCTGCACACCCTCTATCTGGGCTGCAACCTCATCGACGCCACCGGAGCCGACGCCCTGGCCGAGCGGCTGGCAGCCGACGAACAGGTCCGGGCGCTCTGGCTCAAGCGCAACCCGATCGGTGACGACGGGGTGCGCCGGCTCGCCGACGCACTGCGGGTGAACACGACCCTGCGTACCCTCGATCTGGTCAACGTGGGGATGAGCGCCCGCGGGCTGATCACGCTGGCCGCGGCGCTGGCCGACCGGCCGCTCCCGGTGCAGCGGCTCTTCCTCGGCGGCAACGGCTTCGGCCCGGAGGTGGTGCCCGCACTCGGCACGATGATCCACGCCGCCGGGGTACGCGAGCTCTACCTGGCCGCCAACCACCTCGGCGACGACGGGGCCACCGCGCTGGCCGCGCTCGCCGAGGGGGTGCCGATGACGCTCGGCCTGGGCGGCAACGGCGTCACCCCGGTCGGGGTCGCGGCGCTGGCCCGCCACCTGGCCGGTTGGGAGGCCCTGGACCTGGCCCGGCCGCCGTCGGAGCGGGCCCTCGGGGCCCGGGGCAACGTGGTGGGCGACGCCGGGGCGGAGGCCCTCGCCGACGCTGTGCCGGGTGCCCGGCTGCGCCGGCTCGACGTGCGGCGTACCGAGATCGGCGGGCGCGGGGCACGACGGCTGGTCGCGGCGATCGAGGGGCACCCGACGCTGCGCTACCTCGGCATCAACGGCGGGGTGCCGCGCAAACAGCGCCGTCGGGTCGCCGCGCTGCTCGCCGAGCAGCCCGCACCTTTGCCCCACGAGGACATCCAGGCGATCGCGAGCGTCTACCGGTGAACCAGCCCGTCCTTCCCGAGCTGCCCGTCTGGCAGCGCGTCCGCCGGTACGCCGTACCTCCGACGATGATCGAGGCGGGCGCAGCGGCCCGCGCCGCCGGCGACTGGCGGGCCGGCTGCGCCGCCGGCCGGATCGACGTCGACATCGACCTCGCCGAGGTGCGTCGCACGCACGGCGCGCGGCAGGCCGACCTGATCGAGGCGGACCTGGCGGTGCTCGCCCCGGACCTGCTGCGCTGGCACCTGCCCCGGGCTCTCGGCGGGCGCACCAGCCTCGCCACCGGCCAGCCGTGGCTGCTGTCCACCCGCGCGGGCCGCATCGGCGCCGACGACGCCATCCTGGTGCTGCGGCTGCCGAAGACGGTGGACGGCTCGCAGCGGATGCGGCTGGAGGTGCGCGCCACCGCCGAGACGGAGCCCGGTTGGCCGGACCTGCCGCCGGTGTTCTGGAGCGCCGAGCACGTCGCCGGGCTCCGCGGGGCGTACGGCGGCACGCCGCGGCGGCTGCCCGGCTTCGAGGCCGACGGGTCGGTGCGGCCGTTCGCGGCGTACCCGACGCAGGTCGACCCGGCGGACCCGGCGACCCGGACGGAGGTCTTCGACCGGCTGATCGCGGCGGGCGACCCGGTCGGCGCGTGGGCGGCGGCCGGCGTGGACCTCGACGTAACCCCGCCGGAGGGCCGCCACCACGGCCTCGACAAGGCGCTGACCGGCCCGACGGTCCCGGTGGGGATCGGCCCCGAGCTGGACCGGCTGCACACCCGCTACGACGTCGACCGGGTGGTGCTCCACCACGACTGGCGGCTGGTCGCCGAGGTGCGCCGCGAGCCGCACGCGGTCACGGCCCGGCTCATCGGCTACCGCAGCGGCAGCCGCCACCGCGCCACCCCGCTCGCCGGACCGGTCCACACCCGACCGGTCGACCTGGAGCTGATCCGGCATGGCCTGCTCGACCCGGCCGACCTGCACCCCCTGGTCCGCGCCACGCTCTTCCCCGCCACCCCGGCGGCACCCCTGCGCGACCGGGTCGACCTGCGCCGCGAGGTGCCGGTGCGGTGCCGGGGCGAGTGGCACACCCTGCGACACGGCGAGGGCAAGCTCGACCCGGTGTCCCACCCGCCGGAGGAGGTCCGCCGCGAGCAGCTCCTCGGCGGCCTCGGCGGGCAGGTCGCCGGCTGCCTGGCAGCGGTGGCGGCCTGGCGCGGATCGACGGACCGGCTGCCCCGGCCGTTGCGGCAGCTCCGCCGGGAGGTGCTGCTACGCGTCCAGCACGGCGGCTCCGCCGCGTTGGCCGCGCTGCTGGACGCCGGCCTCGATCCCCGGATGGCCGACGGCCGGGGCGGAACGCTGCTGCACCACGCACGGGCCCTCGACGATTCCGCGCTGGTCGGTCGGCTGGTCGACGCGGGCGTCCCGGTCGAGGCCCGGGATCGCCGGGGGCGTACCGCGCTGCACGTGGCGGTCGGCGACGGGGGCACCCCGGAGCTGGTCGGCGCCCTGCTGGCGGCCGGCGCCGACCCCACCGTCTCCGACGACGAGGGGTACAGCGTCGCCGACCTGGCCGGCTACAAGGCCGAGATGTACGACGAGGACGACGAGGAGCACCGTGGGCCGCGCCAGGTCCGCCAGGTGATCGAGGAGTGGATCAACCGGTGAATTCCGCGCTCGCCGCCGCCGACGCAGTGGTCGCCGTCACCCGGGCCTGGCGCTCCGAACCGGTGCGCGATCCGAAGGCGGAGGCGCTGGCCCTCGCGGTGGCGGCCAACCTGCCGGTGCTGCTCTGGGGCGAGCCGGGGATCGGCAAGTCGGCCACCCTGCAACAGCTCGCCGACGGGCTCGGCACCCCGCTGGAGACGGTGATCGCCAGCGTGCACGAGCCCTCGGACTTCTCCGGGCTGCCGATCGTCGGCGACTCTCCCGCCACCGACGGGGTGCCGATGGCGCCGCCGGACTGGGCGGTCCGGCTGGCCCGGGGCGGCACCGGGCTGCTCTTCTTCGACGAGCTCTCCTCCGCGCCGCCGGCCGTGCAGGCGGCGCTGCTGCGGGTGGTGCTGGAACGCCGGGTCGGCAGCCTGCACCTGCCGGCGGCCGTGCGGATCGTCGCGGCGGCCAACCCGCCGACCAGCGCCGCCGACGGCTGGCACCTCACGCCGCCGCTGGCCAACCGCTTCGTCCACCTGCACTGGACGCACGAGCCGCGCACCGTGGCGCGGGGCCTGGCCGGCACCTGGCCGGCGGTGACGGTGCCGGCGGTCGAGCCGGCCCGGGCCGCCTCGGCGCTGGCCCGGGCGCGCGGCGCCGTCGCCGGGTTCCTCACCGCCCGGCCCGGGTTGGCCCATCACCTGCCCACCGACCCGGAGGCCCGGGGCGGCGCCTGGCCGTCGCCGCGCACCTGGGAGATGGCGCTGCGGCTGCTCACCTTCCACCACTGCTGCGGCACCGGCCGGGAGGCGTTGTCGCTGGCCCTGGTCGGTGCGGTCGGCGACGGCACCGGACTGGAGTTCGTCACCTACCTGGACAACCTCGACCTGCCGGACCCGGAGCGGGTGCTGGCCGACCCCGCCGCCTTCGCGTTGCCTGAGCGGGGCGACCGGCAGCTCGCCTTCCTCACCGCGGTGATCTCGGCCGTGCAGGGGCGGGTCGACCAGCGACGCTGGGAGGCCGCCTGGGTGGTGCTGGAGAAGGCGGTGCAGGCCGGCGTGCCGGACGTGGCCGCGCGGGCGGCGATGGACCTTGCCGCGCTGCGCCAGCAGTCCTGGCCGGTGCCCGCCGCGATCGACGCGTTCGCCGAGGTGCTGCACCTGTCCGGGCGCCTGACCTGATGACCGGCGCGCTGGACCGGACGAAGCTGCTCGCGGCCCGGTTCCGGGCCGCGCAGGACCGGCCCTACCTGGCCTCGGCGCTGTACAGCATCACCGTCGTCGAGTCCCGGGGAGTGCCGACGATGGGGGTCGACCGCCGCTGGCGCTGCTACGTCAACCCGGACTTCGTGGCCGGGCTGCCGGTGCCGCAACTCGCCGCGGTGTGGGTCCACGAGGTCGCCCACCTGCTGCGCGACCACCACAGCCGGGCCGACCGGCTCGCCGCCGACAGGGGCCGCGACCACCACCGGGTCAACGTGGCGCAGGACTGCGAGATCAACGACGACCTGCTCGCCGACCGGCTGCCGCTGCCGCCGGGCCGACTGGAGCCGAAGACCTACGGCATGCCGGCCGGGCTGCTCTTCGAGCGCTACCTGGCCCTGCTACCGCCGGAGGTGGGGGGCGGGCACGACTGCGGCTCGGGCGCGCACGGGGTGGACCGGCCGTGGGAGGTCGGCGACGGCAGCGGCGAGGGGATCGGTGAGGTGGAGGCGGGGGCGATCCGCCGGGACGTCGCCCAGCGGATCCGTTCCGCGTCCCGGTCCCGGGGCAGCGTGCCGGCGGGCTGGCGGCGCTGGGCGGAGGCGGTGCTGGAGCCCACCGTCGACTGGCGTCGGGCCCTCACCGGCGCGGTGCGGGAGGCGGCAGCCTGGGCCAGCGGCGCGGTCGACTACACGTACCAGCGGCCGTCGCGGCGCTCCCAGGCGCTGCGCGGGGTGGTGCTGCCCCGGCTGCGCCAGCCGGTGCCCCGGGTGGCGATCGTGGTGGACACCTCGGGCTCCATGTCCGACGGCCGGCTCTCGGCGGCGCTGGCCGAGGTGAGCGGGGTGCTGCGGGCGGTCGGCATCGGCGGCAACCGGGTCACCGTGCTTTCCTGCGACGCCGCCGTCCACGTGGTACGCGCCGTGCACACCATCGGCGAGGTGCGGCTCGCCGGAGGTGGCGGCACCGACATGCGGGTCGGGGTCGACGAGGCGCTGCGGCACCGGCCGCACATCATCGTCGTGCTCACCGACGGGTACACGCCATGGCCCGCGGCGCCCCCGGAGTCGGCCCGGCTGATCGCGGGGCTGATCGGGGCGGACGCGCCGACGCCGCCCGGGTGGATCGCCACGGTGCGGATCGACGACCCGGCGCAGGCCAGTCGGCACGCTCGTGCTGGTACGTGATCGAGGGGTCATCCTCTTCCTGACCGGCGCACGCCGGAAGAGTGATCAGCGCAGCGCAGACGGTGGCGCCGATGTCCGGGATGGAGTCGCCCGGCAGGTGCCGATGCCGTTACGCAGGGTCAGGCCCGGGTGCGCCGGGACGACCTCGACCCTTGCGGACGAGCGACACGATCCCCCTGGCCACGCCGACAAGGATCACGGCGCCGGGAAGAATGGCCACCAGAGACAGTAGGAAGTTGCCGAACTGCTGGCTCCCGACGGACTCCGTCGACTCGCCACGGGCGACCCCATCGATCACGGTCATACATTGGCTGCTCTCGGGATCGCAGGTGGAGGCATTCAGGTTGAAGGAGATGCCGAACCAGATCAACCCGATACCCACCGCTGCGCCGACCAGCAGACCCGTGACCGTGGCCGCAGCGACGAAGCCCCTGCTCCGACTCCCCACCCGCGCGATCCAACCGATCGAGACGGAGAGGATCACCATCACCGGCACCGTCAACAGCGCGAAGATCCAGTTGCCGGTGCCGGCGGAGACACCTACGGTGATCATTCCCACGGGAATGCTGAGCAGCACACCGAGCAGGGCGGAGTCTTTCCACGACCATGGTTTACGCGGCTTTGCACTGTCCCCGGTCATGCCTGCACCTTATCGAGCCGTCGGGCGCGAGAGGGCTGCGGTTCCGGTCGCGGCCCAGGCACGGGTGACTGGGAGCGGCGTGTGTCCTGGCCCGACCGTGCAGGACCAGCACGGTCTCGCCGGGCCCGGCCTCGCGCTGTCCTGGGCGACACCGCCGCCCAGGACAGCGACAGCAGTCAGCGGATCAGAACTCGTCGTCGAAGCTGACGCTCCCGGTCACGCCCACCTGGTACGCCGAGACGCGCCGTTCGAAGAAGTTCGACAGCTCCTGGACGTCCTGCAACTCCATGAACGCGAACGGGTTGCGGCTGCCGTAGAGCGGATCGATGCCGAGTTGGGCGAGCCGGCGGTCGGCGACGTGCTGAAGGTACTCGCGCATGTCGCCCAGGGACATCCCGCTGACGCCCTGTTCGAGCAGGTCGGCGGCGAACTGCACCTCGCATTCGACGGCCTCGGCCAACATGTCCCTGACCTGCTGGACCATGGTGTCGTCGAAGAGGTCGGGTTCTTCGGCGCGGACGGTGTCGACGACGTCGAAGGCGAACGCCATGTGCATCGACTCGTCGCGGAAGACCCAGTTGGTGCCGGACGCGAGGCCCTGCAACACGCCGCGGGAGCGCAGGAAGTACACGTACGCGAAGGCGCCGTAGAAGAACAGGCCCTCGATACAGGCGGCGAAGCAGATCAAATTGAGCAGGAACATCCTGCGGTCGTCGCGGGTCTTCAACTCGCGTAGTTCGAAGATCGAGTCGATCCACCTGAAGCAGAACTCGGCCTTGCGGGCGATCGACGGGATGTTCTCGACGGCGGCGAAGGCTTCGAAGCGTTCCTGCTCGTCGGGGACGTAGGTGTCGAGCAGGTTCAGGTAGAACTGGACGTGCACGGCTTCTTCGAACAGTTGCCGGGAGAGGTAGAGCCGGCCCTCGGGGGAGTTGATGTGCTGGTAGAGGTTGAGTACCAGGTTGTTGGCGACGATCGTGTCGCCGGTGGCGAAGAACGCGACCAGCCGGGACACCAGGTGCTGCTCGGCCGGGGAGAGCCTGGCCAGGTCGGCGAGGTCGGCGTGCAGGTCGACCTCCTCGACGGTCCAGGTGTTCCTGATGGCGTCCTTGAACCGGTCGAAGAAGTGCGGGTAGCGCATCGGGCGCAGGGTCAGATCCATGCCGGGGTCGAGCAGCAGCTGCCCGGCGGCGTGGGCGTCGTCGGTCGTGCGGGTTGCGGCAATGGTGGTCACTGGCAGGCCTCACAGCTCTCGGGGTTTTCCAGGGAACAGGCCAGGGCCTCCTCGTCCGACACCACCGGCTTGAGGCCGGCGGCCAGCGGCTTCGTGGCGGCGGGGGCGAGGGAGACGGTGGCCTGCTGGATGCGCGTCGCGGGACGCGAGCGCAGGTAGTACGTGGTCTTGAGCCCGGACTTCCAGGCGTAGAGGTACATCGAGGAGAGCTTGCCGATCGTCGGTGCGCTCAGGAACAGGTTCAGCGACTGCGACTGGTCGATGTACGGCGCGCGGGCGGCGGCCAGGTCGATCAGCGCGCGCTGCGGCAGCTCCCAGGCGGTGCGGAACAGCTCCCGGACGTCGGCGGGCAGGTCGGTGATGCCCTGCACGGAGCCCTCGGCGCGTTTGATCTGCTCGCGGATCGGGGCGGTCCAGAGGCCGCGGGCCTTGAGTTCGCGTACCAGGTAGGTGTTGATCTGCAGGAACTCGCCGGACATGGTCTCGCGCTTGAACAGGTTGGAGACCTGCGGCTCGATGCACTCGTAGCAGCCCGCGATCGACGCGATCGTCGCGGTTGGCGCGATCGCCACCAGCAACGAGTTCCGCAGACCGTGTGCGGCGATCCGGTCCCGCACGGTGGCCCACCGGTCGGTCTGGGTGGGTTCGACACCCCACAGGTCGGGGTGCAGCTCCCCGCGGGCCGCGCGGGTCTCGGCGTACGCGGGATGCGTGCCGAATCGCTCGGCCAGCCCGGTGGAGGTCTCCAGCGCGGTCAGGAAGATCTCCTCCTGTACGCGGGTGGACAGCTCCGTAGCCTCGGCGGAGCCGAACGGGAGCCGCAGCGCGAAGAAGGCGTCCTGCAGGCCCATCAGCCCAAGCCCGACCGGCCGCCAGCGGGGGTTCGAGGCGGCGGCCTGCCCGCTGGGGTAGTAGTTGATGTCGATGACCCGGTCCAGGAACACGACCGCGGTACGCACCGTCTCGCGGAGCCTGTCCCAGTCGACGCCGTCCGCGCCCACGTGCGCGCCGAGGTTGATCGAGCCCAGGTTGCAGACCGCGGTCTCGTCGTCGGAGTTGACCTCAAGGATCTCGGTGCACAGGTTCGACAGGTGGATGGTGTTGCCGGGAGCGCCGGTCTGGTTCGACAGCCGGTTCGACGGGTCCTTGAACGTCATCCAGCCGTTGCCGGTCTGGGCCAGGGTGCGCATCATCCGCCCGTACAGGTCGCGGGCCTTGACGGTCTTGACCGCCTTCTTCTCCGCGACCCGGTAGGCGGCCTCGAATTCCTCGCCGAACAGGTCCGGCAGCTCCGGCGCGTCCGACGGGTCGATGAGCGACCAGTCGGCGTCCGCCTCGACCCGGCGCATGAACTCGTCCGGGATCCAGTTGGCGAGATTGAGGTTGTGGGTGCGGCGCGACTCCTCGCCGGTGTTGTCGCGCAGTTCGAGGAACTCCTCGATGTCCGGGTGCCACGGCTCCAGGTAGACGCAGGCCGCGCCCTTGCGTCGACCACCCTGGTTGACTGCTGCGACCCCCGCGTCGAGGGTCTTGAGGAACGGCACGATCCCGTTCGACCGGCCGTTGGTGCCGCGGATCAGGGCACCCCGCCCGCGTACCCGGGACCAGGAGATGCCGATGCCTCCGGAGAACTTCGACAGCCGAGCCACCTGGTGATAGCGCTCGTAGATCGAGTCCAGCTCGTCGCGCGGCGAGTCCACCAGGAAGCACGACGACATCTGGGTGTGCCGGGTGCCGGAGTTGAACAGCGTCGGCGAGCTGGGCAGGTAGGCCAGCGAGGACATGAGCCGGTAGAAGCCGATCGCCTCGCCGGGGGTCTCGGACAGGCCGCAGGCGACCCGCAGCAGCCAGTACTGCGGCGTCTCCACCACCAGCCGCGACTCCGGATGCCGCAGCAGGTAACGGTCCGCGACGGTCCGTAGGCCGAAGTACTCGAACCGCAGATCCCCGTTGGGATCGACGGCGTCGTCGAGCTTGCGGGCGTTGCGGGCCACGAACGCTGCGGTGTCGTCGCCGATCAGTCCCTGGTCCCAGGCGTGTCGAATCGACTGGCTGAAGCTGGCGATGCCCTGCCCCCGGACCTCCTTGTCCACGTACGCGGCCAGCAGCCGCGCCGCGAGCCTCGAATACTGCGGCTCCTCACCGATCAGCTCGGCGGCGGTCTGGATGGACAGCTTGTCCAGTTCGGCGGTGGTGGCACCGTCGTACAGGCCGCTGATCGTCCTGGTCGCGACCCGTAGCGGGTCCACCTCGTCGAGGTCGGCCACCCACCGCTCGACCGCCCTCACGATCTTGTTGACATCGACCGGCTCGGTGTCACCGTTGCGCTTACGGACCCGCATCGCGTGCCGGCGCTGCTCCGGCACCTCCTGATCGGACGCGGCGATCTGCTGCACAGCCGTCATGTCCCCTCCTCACGCCCTCTCCGCGAGATCGGCGGGCGCGCAGGAGACGCCACCGGTCCCCCCGCACGGTGGTGACGCCGTGGGGACCGGCTAACGGCGTCGGCCGTCCCGCGCGGCCTCCGACCACCGCACACCGGACGGTGTGCGGTGCGCTGGCAGGTCTTCGGACTCGCGGGCACGACCGGACATCCCGGTCTCCTACTGGCCGTCGCTTCCCAGCCCCTCTCGGGTCCAGTGCTTCGTGACGGCGGTCGTTCCCACTCACCGCTGCGGGGCAGCCCCGGACTCACACCGGGTTCCCTCTTGCCTCGACCATGGTGGACCAGTGGTCGAACCAGCTACGAGCAACACCATATATGGGCGTCGTGGCAAATGAACAACACTAGATGGTGTGTCGGGCGTGTCGCACACCTCATGTCACGCTCCGCACTCCAGGCGCTATCCTCCGTGCCGGCGACGAGAGTCCCGCCCCCGCCGCCGGAGGCCCACCCGGGATCGCAACTGCGCACGCACCTCGTCGGCCTCGACGCCACCCACCTCGGTGAAGATGGCCAGCGCCAGTCGGAGCTGCTCGGCGCCGCGTCCGACGTCACCGTGCTGACACAGCATCAGGCCGAGCCGGCGCAGCGCCACCGCTTCCCCGTGTCGGAAGTCGGCGCGGCGCATCGCCTCCACGGCGAGCTTGGCGTAGCTGATCGCCGGGCCGATCTGCCCGTCGCCGAGGCACGCGTCGGCCAGGGTGCCCATCATGCTGCCCCGGTTGCGTTCGTTGACCGGCACGCCGGCGACGGCCAGGCCGCGCCGCAGATAGCGCAGCGCGGAGCGGTAGCGGCCGAGCAGGCACTGCACCTCGCCGAGGTTGCCCAGCGCGTTGGCCTCGATCTCGGGGGCGGCGCTGCGCCGGGCGAGGCGTGCCGCCGCCCGGCAGTAGCGGATCGACTCCTCGTAGCGGCCGGCGAGCCGGTACGCCATGCCGATGTTGCCCTTCGTCGCGGCGCAGGAGCGGCTGTCGCCGAGCCGTTGACGCAGCACCAGGCTGCTCTTGAAGCACTCGGCCGACCGGTCGTACTCGCCGGCCATCCCGTGCAGGACACCGAGCTGGTTGAGCGCTCGGGCCTGGCCTTCGTCGTTGCCGGCGGCGTGGCTGATCTCCAGGCTGCGTCGTAGCAGGCGCGTCGCCTCGTCGGTGCGGTGCAGGTGGAAGTAGGCCACGGCCAGGTCGTGCAGCAGCCCCGCCTGCGCCACCCGGTCGCCCAGCCTCTCGGCTGCGGCGATGCCGGCCCGGTCGACGGTGATCCACTCGCCCACGTGGCCGCGCATCTCGAAGAACAGGAAGAGGCTGTCGGCCAGGTCGACGCCCATCCGCGCGGTGGTTGACGAGCCGGCGGCCTGGACGGCGGCGGCCACCAGGTTCGGTCGTTCGGCCGACAGCCAGGCCAGTGCCTCGTCGGCGTCGCCGAAGTGCGCCGGGCCGGTGATCGCCGGTGCCCGGGTGCCCGGGCGCAGCAGGCCCAACGCGTGCCGGGTCCGCTCCAGGTAGTGGGCGAGCATCCGGTGCACGGCCGCGGCCCGGTCCGGTCCCGGCTCGTGGTCGGCGCGTTCGCCGGCGAAGAGCCGGATCAGGTCGTGCATGGCGTACCGGTTCGCCGTGGGCTCGTCGAGCAGGCGCGCGTCGACCAGTTCGTCGAGCGCGTCGAGCGCGTCCGGTAGGTCCACGTCGAGCAGTGCGGCGGCCACCGCGGAGGTGATGTCCGGTCCGTCGACGGCGCCGATGAGCCCGAACAGCCGGGACGCCAGCGGATGTGTCAGGTGCTGGTAGCTGACCAGGAAGCTGGTGCGTACCGCGATGTCGCCCAGGCGTAGCTCGTGCAGCCGGCGGTGCTTGTCCCGCAGGCGTTCGTCGAGCGTCGCCAGGGTCCAGTTCGGTCTGGCTGCCAGGCGCGCCCCGGCGATCCGGATCGCCAGGGGCAGTCCGCCCAGCCGGCGGACGAGCCGGGCCGCGGTGTCGGCCTCGGCGGTGATCCGGGTGTCGCCGGCGAGCCGGCGGAGCAGTTCGACGGCGTCGGCGTCGTCGAGCACGTCGAGTTCCAGGTGGGTGGCACCGTCGACGTCGGTGAGGTTGCGCCGGGAGGTCACCAGGACCGCGCATCCGTCGCCGGCCGGTATCAGGGGCCGTACCTGGGCGGCGTCGTGTGCGTTGTCGAGCACCAGCAGCAGTCGCCGGTCGGCCAGCAGCGAGCGGAGTGTGGCCGAGGCCTCGGCCAGGTCGGTGGGGACCGCCGTCTCGGCGACGCCGAGCACCCGCAGGAAGCGCCCCAGTGCCTCCAGCGGCGGTACCGGGGCCATACGGGACGTGGCGCCGCGAAGGTCCACGTAGAGCTGTCCGTCGGGGAACGAACGGGCGACCTGGTGCGCCGCCTGCACCGCCAACGCCGACTTGCCGACCCCGGCCGCGCCGCTGACGACGCACAGCGGCATGGGACGTCCCGGCCCGGTGGTCAGCGCGTCACGCAGTGTCGCGAGCGCCCGGTCCCGTCCGACGAGCGTCGCGGCGGTGTGCGGCAACTGCCGGGTGGCCGCACCCGCCGGCCCGGACGCAAGGGTGTCGGTCGAAGCCGGTTTGCCGGCCAGCTCGGCGAGGCGACGCAGCACCGGGCCCGGTTCCAGCTTGAGCTCGTCGGCCAGCGCCCGACGGCACCGCCGGTACGCGTCGACGGCCTCACCGCGCCGGCCGAGGTGGTGCAGCGTCATGACCTGCTGTTCGGCGAAGCGTTCGTGCAGCGGATGCCGCACGACGAGCTCGTCGAGCACGGCCAGCATCTCGTGGTGTCGCCCCAGGTCCAGCTCGACGTCGACGTACTCCTCGTACGCCGTCAGCCGCTGCCGGTCCAGCCAGGCGACGCTGGCGCCCAAGCCTCCCAGGCCCGCCACGTCGGCCAGCGGGGCCCCGCGCCACAGGTCGAGCGCGGACCGGTAGAGCGTGGCGGCCCGCTCGGTCAGGCCGGCCCGCACCGCCGCACGGCCGGACTCCAGCAGGGCGTCGAACCGGGACACGTCCAGCTCCGTCGGGCTGACGGTGATGCGGTAGCCGGGCGGGTCCGACGCCAGGCGGTCACCCACCAGTTGCCGCAGGCGCCACACGTGGAGCTGGACGTTCTTCCGCGCGGTGCGTGGCGGCTCGTCGCCCCAGAGCAGGGCGACGATGTCCTCGACCGGGGTGACCCGGTTGGCGTGCAGGAGCAACGCGGCGAGCACCGCCCGTTGCCTGGGCGGCCCGGCCGGGACCGGCCGGTCGTCGGACCAGACCTGCACCGGGCCGAGCAGTCCGAACGCCAGCCGACCACTCATGCTCCCGGAGCATAGCGGTTCGTCTATACCAGAAATAGAACGACGGCTGGGAAGCTGCGCCGCACCTGGTACCGGAAAGGAGATCCTCCGTGTCTGATCGAACTGCCGGGGAGCGGCTGCCGGCGTGGGTGCCGGCGATGTGGGCCGCCGTGCTTCTCGCCGCGCTGCTGGTGCCGGCCGGCCCGGCCCGCGCCTCACACCCCAACCCGTCCTCCACCCGCCACCTGCACAACATGCACTACGCCACGTCGGGATCGTCCGCGGGCGCCAACGACGAGCAGTTCTGCGTGGAATCCACCGACACGTCCAAGGTCAGCCACAGCTCGGCCCGCGCGTTCGTCAAGCAGACACTGACCGAGATGGGAGCCGGGAAGGTCTGGGACGGCCTGGGCGACTGGCGCATCGACCTGTGGGCGACCAACAGCAACTGCAGCTCGTATCCGGCCTCGACCCGCAACACGATCGAGATCGAGGTCAACTACGGCTGGGACTGGAGCGCGCGCTGCGGCGGCTCGGCCGGCTACTACAACTGCGTCGAGCACGCCAACCCGGTGTGGGACGCCGCCCAGGGCCACTACGACAGCCAGTGGGCGTACGTCTACCTGGTCTTCAGCTCGGGCGGTCGCCTCGACAACGTGGGTCGCGGCTTCATCAACCACGAGTTCGGCCACGTCTTCGGGCTCACCGACGACGACGGTAGCTGCAACCCGCCGAGTCTCATGCACAGCACGGTGGTCGGCTACGGCTGCGGCAACTGGACCAACTGGTACCCCAGCCCGTCCGACTTCCAGTCCGTCCTGAACGTCATGGCCTGACGCGTCCCCGGGAAGGCAGCGATGGCACGAACTCCCGTCCGGACCCGGCTGCTGACCACGCTGACGGCCTGCCTGGCGTCAGCGCTGGCAGCCGGAGCAGCCGGAGCAGCCCTGGTGGCGGTGCTCGACCGTGACGTCGGCCACGACCACGACGGCCACCCCCACCTCGACACCACCAACGGGCTGCTCGTCACCAACCGGTCGTCCCTGCGGATGTGCGTCGAGGCCGGCGCGGGCAGCGGCGGCGCCGATCCGCAGGCCGTCCGCGCCGACCTGCTCGCGGGCCTGGACCAGGCCCGGAGGGACCCGAACTGGGCCAGCGCCTACGGCAGGGCCCGCTTCAGCCCGGCGACGGCGCTGGAGTTCGGCTGCCCGGCCCCGCAACTCCCCGACCGGGTCGAACGCACGGCGGTGGCCGGACCCGGCGTCACCGACGACCCGAGCGCGTACCGCGTCTGGATCTACGTCCTCGACGACCCCACCGCCGACCGGATCCTCGGCGTCGGCCGCCCGGCCGACGTCGCGACCGCCGAACTGATGCGCGAAGCGAACAGCACGTGGCCGGTGTCCACGGCCCTGCTGATCCGGCGGAGCCGACTGGCCGACACGACCGCCGTGGCGGGGACCCTTCGCACCGCGCTGGGCCTGGTCGGGTCGGAACAGGGACAAGGCCCGTGAACACACCACCCGGTCGGTGCCCGCGCCGACCGGGTGGCCCCGTCCCCGTCCTCGCCCGATCCCGCCCCCCGGGGCCGATCGGATCAACCTGAAGGAGCGGCACATGCCACCACTGCCCTGCCCTGCCCACCCACCGGACAGGCGCACCCGGCACGGGACAGCCCACCCGGCCGCGCCCGCCGCGCCCGACCCGAACTGGGACTGCTTCGCCAGCGCCGGCACCGACGGCAGCCGGGACAGCATGAAGACACTCGACAACAGCCGGGGGTGGTACGCATGGGCCGGATGACCCGTGGGCTGATCGCGCTGGTGGTCGTACTGGGGATCGGTCCCGCCACGACCGGCGGCCCGGCCGCCGCCGCGGGGCACGACCCGCGCGACGCGCGGATCTCGGTGGTCGGGGCCACCGGGAGCGGTGCCGGTGTGGCCACCCAGGCGACCGCCCGATCGGTACGGTGCGCCGAAGCCGCCCGGGCCGCCGGTTGGACCGGCGAGAACCTGGTCATCTCGGTCGCGGTGGCCCTCGCGGAATCGCAGTGTGTCGCCGGCGCGCAGGGCAACAACGGCCCGACGTCCGGCTGTCCCAACGGCTCGCTGGACCGAGGCGCCTGGCAGATCAACAACTGCTACCACTCGTGGGTCACCGACGCCTGCGCCTACGACGTCTCCTGCAACGCCCGTGCCGCCCACGACATCTGGGGCTGGTCGGGATGGAGCGCGTGGGCGACCTACACCAACGGCTCCTACCGGAACTACCTGACCGAGGCCCGTGACGGCGTGGCGGAGGCCGGCGGCGGGGTCCACGGCACGGTGAACACCGGCGGTGATCCCCTGAACGTCCGCTCCGGACCGGGCACCTCGTACGCCCTGGTCGGCACCGTGGCCCACGGCACCACGGTGCGGATCATCTGCCAGTCCCGGGGCACCCGGGTCTGGAGCGACGTCTACCAATACTGGACCGACATCTGGGACAAGATCAGCGACGGAGGCTTCGTCTCCGACGGCTTCGTCCACACCGGTTCCTCCGGCACCGTCGCACCGGGCTGCTGAACCCGCACCGATCCGCGCCCGGGGAGAACCCGGGCGCGGATCGGCGGCCCGGCCAGCCCACGGCACCTCGGGGTCAGGGCGAGGGCGCCGGGCCGAGGGCGAGCAGCACCGGCCCGGCCGGCCCGTCGACGAGGTCGCCCAGGCTGACCCGGTCGAGGACGGCGAGGAACGCCTCCTGCGCCTGGCGCAGCTCCAGCCGCAGCCGGCAGGCCGCCCGCAGCGGGCAGGCCGGCGCCTCGCAGTCGACCACCTCGCCGTCCCCCTCGAACGCCCGGACCACCTGCCCGACGGTGTACGCCGTAGCCTCCGCGGCGAACGTCACTCCACCGGAGCGCCCCCGGATGGTCACCAGCACCCCGAGGTGCTGCAACCGCTGCACCACCTTGGCGACGTGGTTGCGGGGCAGCGCCAACCGCTCGGCCAGCTCGTCCACCGTCGTCCGCCGGCCCGAGGCTGCGGTGAGCATGGCGATCCGCAGCGCCATGTCGGTGGACCGGTTGAGCTTCACGTTCCGACCCTAGCCCGGGTGTACGCCCCGCACTACGGCCGGCGGAGCGCCGGTGTGACCCTCGCGACCCGCGATCCGGGACCTTCGACCCTAAAGAGGTATCCGCGATACCTGTTTTGGTGGGCACACCCGAAAGGGGCGACCGAGAAGGAGAACATCGTGCTCAACCAGCCTTCAGCAGCGGTGGTATCGGCAACCCTGCCCGCCGTACGGGCGCACGGCGAGGCCATCACGCGCCGGTTCTACCAGCGGATGTTCGACGCGCATCCCGAGCTGCTCGACCTGTTCAACCGGGGCAACCAGGCGAGCGGCGCGCAGCAGGCCGCCCTGGCCGCCGCCGTGGTCGCATACGCCGAGCACCTGACCGGCCGGAGCGCCATGCCCTGGGGGCCGGTCCTGGACCGGATCGCGCACAAGCACGCCTCGCTGGGCATCACCCCGAACCAGTACACCATCGTGGGCCGGCACCTGCTCGCCGCCGTCGGGGAGGTGCTCGGCGACGCGGTCACCCCGCAGGTCGCCGCCGCCTGGGACGAGGTCTACTGGCTGCTGGCCTGCGAGCTGGTCGCCCGGGAGGCCCGGCTCTACGCGGGCGCCGGGCTGGCCGAGGGCGAGTCGGTCTGGCGCCCCTGGCGGGTGACCGCCCGCCGGCAGGAGACCACCGACGTGGTCTCGTTCACCCTGACGCCGGACGACGGGGGAGCGGTGCCCGCCTTCGTCCCCGGTCAGTACACCTCGGTCGCGGTCGACCTCGACGGCGGTCGCGGCCAGCAGATCCGCCAGTACAGCCTCGCCGGCCGCCCCGGCGCCGACCACTGGCGGATCGCCGTCAAGCGGGTACGCGGCGCCGACGGGCTGGTCTCCACCCACCTGCACGAGCACGTGGCGGTCGGTGGCCCGCTGCGACTCAGCCCACCCTTCGGCGAGGTCAGCGCCGTCGCCGGGGACGGGCCGCTGCTGCTGGTCAGCGCCGGCATCGGGCTGACCCCGGCGATGGCCGCGCTGGAGCATCTGGCGGTCGCCACGCCGCGGCGCCCGGTGGTGATGGTGCACGCCGACCGGGCCGGCGCGGCGCACGCCCTGCGCGGTGACCTGCCGCGCCTGCACGCCGCGCTGCCCAACCTGCACACCACGCTGTGGTACGAGGACACCACCGACGCCACGCTGCCCGGCGTCCCCGCCGAGGTGACCGGTGGCCGGGTCGACCCCGAGCTGATCCCGCTCTCCCTCGACGCCCATGTGCACCTGTGCGGGCCGTTGCCGTTCATGAACACCGTCCGGGGTGGCCTGTTGCGCCGGGGCGTACCGGTGGAGCGGATCGCCTACGAGGTGTTCGGGCCCGGCATGCTGCGTGGCGAGCCGAACTGACCCGGGCCCGCCCCGGCGGGCCGCCGACCCGCCGGGGCTGGTCCCACCCGTCCCCCCAACACGGGACTTGCTCGCCTGCGGGTGGGGTAGGCCCCACCAGCGATTGGGCGGCAAGCGGGATCGTTTCGGTCCGCGGAAATTCCTAGCGTCGGTGACATACCGAGTTGGGAGGGCCGGATGGACCGGGACAGGGTGGTGGACGGCCTGCGCGCGCTGGCGATCCTCGGAGTCGTCTGCGGGCACTGGCTGGTCGGGGCGCTGGTCGCCGACCCGGCCGGCGCGCTGCGGATCGACAGCCCCATGCGCTATCTGCCGTGGCTGCACCCGGCGACCTGGGTGCTGCAACTGCTCGGTCTCTTCTTCCTGGTCGGCGGCTACTCGTGCGCCCGCAGCCTGGACCGGGCCGGGCGACGTGGCCAGTCGGACCGGGAGTGGGTGGGCGTCCGGCTCCGCAGGTTGGCCACGCCGGTACTCGTCGGGGGCGGCATCGTGGCCGTACTGCTGGGGCTCGCCCGGATCGGCGGGGTGCCCGGCGGCACGCTGCGTACCTGGTTGGTGCTCTTCTTCCAGCCGCTGTGGTTCATCGCCGTCTACGCGGTGATCACCACTCTCACGCCGTACCTGATGCGGCTGGACCGGCGGTACGGCACCCGCGCGGCCCTGGCCGGCGTGGGCGCGGTCGCCCTGGTGGACCTGGTGCGGTACGGCCCCGGTCGGGATCTCGTGCCCGACTGGTTCGGGTACCTGACCACGCTGCCCGCCTGGGGATTCGCCTACCTGCTCGGCATCGCCTGGGCGCGCGGCCGGCTCGGCCGACGCGCGGCCTGGTCGATGCTGGCCGGCGGCCTCGCCCTGTTCGCGTTCCTCCTGCTGGTGGCGCGCTACCCGGTCAGCATCGTCAGCGTTCCGGGCAGCGACCGGTCGAACTCCAACCCGCCGTCGCTGCTGGTGCCGGCGCTGGCCCTCATCCAGATCGGCGCCGCGCTGCAACTGCGGGACCGGTTCGAGCGGCTGCTGCGCCGTCCCGGCCCGTGGGCGGTCGTCACCGCGCTCAACGTGAGCGCGATGAGCATCTTCTGCTGGCACCACACCGCACTTGTCGTGGTGGCCGAGGCCACCCGCCGGGTGGGCGTACTGCCCGGGATGGGGGACGCGCCGACGGGCGCGAACTGGGTGCTGGCCCGGCTCGGCTGGTTCCCGGTGTTGGCCGCCACGCTGGCCGTGCTGGTTCTCGCGGTCCGCCGGTTCGAGCAGCCCACCGGACGGCGGCTGCCGGCCGGTGTCAGGGGTGCAGCGGGCGTAGCGGGCGGTCAGCGTCCGGCAGGCGCGCGACGAGTTCCGGCGGCTCGGTGACGTCGAGGTCGAGGTCGAGGTCGAGGTCGAGGGTAGGACGCTAGACGGTCGGCACCACCATCGGAGTGCCGGTCGCCGGGTTCGACATCACGATGCTCGGCAGGCCGAAGACCTCCTGCATGAGGGCCGCGTCCACCACGTCGGCCGGTGCCCCCTGCGCGACAACCCGGCCGTCCTTCATCGCCACGATGTGATCGGCGAAGCGGCAGGCCTGGTTGATGTCGTGCAGGACCGCGACGATCGAGCGGCCCTCGTCGCGCAGCCGGGCGAAGAGCGCCAGCAACTCGTACTGGTGGGTGATGTCGAGGAACGTGGTGGGCTCGTCGAGCAGCAGGTACTGCGTCTCCTGCGCCAGCACCATCGCGATCCAGACCCGTTGCCGTTGCCCTCCGGACAACTCCTCGACGGGCCGCTCGGCCAGGTCCGTGACGCCGGCCACCGCCATGGCCGACCGGACGGCCTCCTCGTCGGCGGCCGATCCGGTGGCGAGCAGGGACTGGTGCGGGTAACGGCCCCGGGCGACGAGCCGCCGGACGACGATGTTCTCCGGAGCGACCAGGCCCTGGGGCAGGAACGCCACCTGTCGCGCGTACCTCTTCGGGCGGTGGCCGGCCACGTCCCGGCCGTCGAGGCGGACGGTGCCCGACGACGGCGTGAGCAGTCGGACGAACGCCTTGAGCAACGTCGACTTCCCACACGCGTTGGGCCCCACGATGGCCGTGAACGCGCCGTCCGGGACGGCCAGGCTCACCCGCGTCGACACCACCCGTTCGCCGTAGCCGAGCGTGACGTCCTCCGCGGTCAGGCGACTGGTCACCGTCGTTTCACCTCCATGCCGAGCAGCCAGATGAGATAGCAGCCGCCGATCGCCGTGGTGACCACACCGACGGGCAGCGCGACCGGCGCCAGCAGCAGCTGCGCGACGAGGTCGGCGGCCAGCAGCAGCACCGCGCCGGTCAGCGCCGCCGGCACCAGGGGCACGCCGGCGGCCCGGGCGAGCCGCCGGCCGATCTGGGGCGCGGCGAGGGCGATGAACACGACCGGCCCGGCGACCGCGGTCACCGTCGCGGTGCAGCCCACGCCGGCCAGGACCATCAGCAGCCGAAGCCGGCCCAGGCGTACGCCGGTGGTGCGGGCGACCTCGTCGCCCAGCGCCGCCTGGTGCATGGCGTGGGAGATCACGACGAGCAGCAGCACGAGCAGGCCGATGATGGCGAACGGGAGCCGCACCTCGGCCCAGTCGACGCCGTTGAGCGAGCCGGCGTTCCACCCGGTCGCGGCGAGCGCCACGTCGATCTCGGCCCGCAGCACGATCCAGGAGTTGAGCGCGGTCAGCATCGCGTTGACGGCGATCCCGATGACGACCAGCCGGAGGCCGCTGAGCCCGGAGTCCAGTGACAGCAGGTAGATGACCGCAGCGGCCAGCAGCCCGCCCGCCACCGAGCCCGCCGCGAGCTGCCCGGCGGTGCCGTTGAGCACCGTGATCGCCACCAGCGCACCGGTGTAGGCGCCCGCGTCGAGGCCGATGACGTCGGGGCTGCCCAGCGCGTTGCGGGTCAGGTTCTGGAAGACCGCTCCGGCGAGCCCCAGGGCGGCGCCGAAGACCAGCGCGGCGGCCACCCTCGGCAACCGCCACTCCCTGATCACGAAGGCCGACTCGCCGCCCCGGAGCAGGGCCGTGTACACCTCCGCCGGGGTGGCCCAGTCCTGCCCGTGACAGAGGGCCAGCAGGGCGAGGGCCGCCGCGACCGCGACGAGCCCCGACGACACGACGGCGGTGCGTCGTTCGACCTCGACCTCGACCGGCCCCGCCCGCAGCGTCACCGTGCTCACAGCGCCGCCGCACCGTAGCGACGGACGGCCCAGATCAGCACCGGACCGCCCAGGAACGCCGTGACGATCGACACCGGGACCTCGCCCGTGGGCAGCAGGACCCGCGAGCCGACGTCGGCGACGAGCAGCAGGACCGGCCCGAGCAGCATCGAGTACGCCATGATCCACGGAATCGAGTCGACCGCCAGCCGCCGCGCCAGGTGCGGAACCATCAGGCCGACGAACGCGATCGGCCCGGCGACGGCGGTGGCGACGCCGGTGAGCAGGGTGACGAGCACCAGGACGGCGACCCGGATCCGCGGCACGTGGGCGCCGAGCGCGTGGGCGACGTTCTCGCCGAGGGCCAGCGCGTTCAGCGGTCCCGTCGCGGCCATCGCGGCGACCAGGGCGGCCACGGTCACCAGCACGGGCACCACCAACGGCGTCTGCTCGCTGCCGGCCAGCGCCCCCACCGACCAGAACCGGTACCGGTCGAAGACGTCGGGGAAGGTCAGCCGCAGGCCGAGCGAGACGCCCATCAGGACCCAGCTCAGTGCGACGCCGGCGAGGACCAGCCGCAGCGGCGAGTCCCGCCCGACGGCGTAGACCACGACCGCGGCGAGGGCGGAGCCGGCCACCGCGAGCACGAGCTGCCCGGACTGCGACCCGGCGACGCCCGCCAGGACACCCAGGTTGATGGCGAAACCGGCCCCGGCGGTCACCCCGAGGATGCCGGGCTCGGCCAGCGGGTTGCGGGTCAGCGACTGGATCAGCACCCCGGCCGCGCCGAGGGCGGCGCCGACACAGACGCCGAGGATCGTGCGGGGCAGCCGGATGTCGCGTACGACGAGGTGCTCGGCGGTGCCCGCGAAGTCGGTGAGCGCCCGCCAGACCTCGGCCACCGCGACGGCGCGGGCGCCCACGACCAGGCTCGCGCCTGCCGCGACGACGAGCAGCGCGACGGACACGAGCAGGAGGGTCGCCCGTCGGGACAGGTCAGTCTTCAAGCCCGGCGATCCCGCGTTTCCAGTACCCGGTGATCAGCGAGTCGAGGCCGTCCCGGCTCCAGGCGCGCAGCGGCCTGATGTCGGTCGCCTCGCCGGCCGCGAAGAGGAAGGCCCGCCCCGCCGGCAGGCGCAGCGACCGCACCTCCTCCGCGAGCGTCGAGCCCGTGCTCTCGCGCACCAGCCAGGTCACCGTCACCCCGTCGCGCGACGCCAGCGGGTAGCCCCGTTCGGCGGCGTCGTCGACCTCGACCACGACGTGGGCCGACACGTCGGCGGGGGAGTGGTCCAGCCACCGGCCGACGGCTGGCAGGGCGGTGCTGTCGACGGCGAAGACGTAGTGGTCGTAGTGGTGCGGGAACGCCTTCGCCCCGGGCGGGCCGGCGATCGTCACCTCGTCGCCCACCGCCGCCGAGGTCGCCCAGGTCGAGGCGACGCCGCCGTCGTGCAGCACGAAGTCCAGGTCGAGCTCGTGGCCGGCGGCGTCGTACCGGCGAACCGTGTACTTGCGGGTGGTGGGCAGCGGCCGTGGCCAGTCGAGCATCCCCTGCCCGTTCGGAACGGGGTCGCGGCGGGTGCCGTCCGGATCGGGAAAGACGATCTTGACATGGTCGTCGGCCTGGTAGGTGTGGAAGCCGGCGAGGGCCGGGCCGGCGAGGGTCAGCCGCAGTATGCGCGGGGTCAGCTGCTGCCGGGCGACGACCCGGATGCTCCGTACCCCGATCGGGTAGCCGATCCGGGCCGTGCCGCTGCCCGCGCGGTGGTGGGCGGCGACCCGCGTGGCCGGATCGTGACGGTCGACGGTCATCGGGCGAGCAGCGGCGCGAACGCCCTGTCGACGGAGTCGAGGGTCTTGAGGGCCGACTTGTACGTCGCCGCCTCCGTGTACTGCAGCGGGAACATCCGGCCGGCCCTGACCGCGGGCAGGTTCTTCCACAGCGCGGAGTCGAGCACCTGCTTCACCGCCTCGGCGGGGGTGCCGTCGGGCTGGAGGGTGTACGTGATGGCGTCGGCCTCGCCGAGGCTCTCCGGCAGTTCCTCGATCGCGGGGTACTCGGTCACGTCGAGCCCGCCGCCGCCCTTCTTCTTGACCTCGCCGTAGTAGGTCACGCCCACGTCCTGGGCGATGTTGGTGCCCCACGACCTGGCGAACTCGCGGTGGAACGTGCCCTTGGAGATGTCGCCGTAGGAGCCCAGGTGCCCGAACTTCAGGCTGGCGAGCGCGGCGCCGTACTTGGCCCTCAGCTCCCCCGCCCTCTTCTCGTACGCGTTCTTGGCCGTCTCGAAGTGCTCGGTGCGACCGGCGGCGTCGGACTGGCGGCGGGACAGCTCGCGCCAGGCGTCGGGAACCGTGGGGCCGATCGCGACGACGGGCGCGATGCTCTCGAGCCGCTTCATGTCGATGTCGCCGAGGACCGGCTTCGGCACGCCGATCACGATGAGGTCCGGCTTGGCTGCGGCGATGGCCTCGTAGTTGGTCTCGGCGGCAGCCTCGCCCGCGACCTTGGGCAGCCGGTCGTAGGTGGCGCGGTCCTGCTCGGTCATCATCGCCAGGCCGCGCTTCCAGGTCGAGATCCCCACCAGGGCGGCGTCCGCCTCGATGAGGACCGGTACCGCATAGCCGGTGGCGACCACGCGCTCGGGGGCGGCGGGGATCTTGATCTCGCCGTTGTCGGCGGAGAAGACGCGGGTGCCGGAGCCGCCGTCGGACTTGGTGGCGGGTTCGGAACCGCCGGATCCGCAACCGGTCACCACGGCGAGTGCCAGGGCGGCGGCGACGGCCGGACGCCAGTGTTGTCGTACGGACATTGACTGTTCCTTCGAAGGGCTTCAGGAGGGGGCAACCCCGCTGGGCTGCAAACTTAGGTTAGCCTTGCTTTTGTTTTCGGGATGTCGGCGAGAGGTCAACCCATGTCGGGTAGAGGTCAGAGCGTGACTGTCGCGGACCCGCTCGCGGCGGATCCCGTCAGCTGTGAGGAGTTCGGCTACGGCCTCGGCAGGCCCGACGGCATCCTCGTCCTGAGATACCGCTCGGCGGCCCCCATGGCGTTCGGTGAGAACCGGCAGGATTTCCTGCACCAGCTCTACTGGTCGCCTGACGGCATCCTCTCCGCCCGCCACGGCCGGCGCACCGCCTTCATCGGCTCGGACGAGGTCTTCTGGGTCCACCGAGGGGTGACCCACGAGGTGCACGCGGCGGACCGGCAGACCGTCTACCGGATCTGCCTGCGCGAGGTGCCCGCCGCCCTCGACGGCCTCCGTGCCGGTGCCGCCCACATCGCCGTCGAAGCGGCGGAACTCGTCCTGGCGCTGGCCGACCGGGAGTACGCCGAGCGCGGCGCGTCCGAGGCCCGCAGCCGGATCATGACCGGGCTCGGCCCCCGTTCCCAGCCGGCCGACGACCGGCAGGCCGGTGGCCCCGGCGTCGCGGTGACGGTCGCCATGGCGCTGGCCAACGACCCCGGCGACCCCACCCGCCTCGACGAGTGGGCCGAGCGGCTGCACGTCAGCGTCAAGACGCTGCAACGCGACTTCGACCGCGAGTTCGGCATGTCGTACTCGCAATGGCGGACCAGGCTGCGGCTGCGCGCGTCGCTGACGCTGCTGCCTACCCGACCAGTCGGCGAGGTCGCCCGTCGCATCGGGTACGCCAGTCCGTCCGCCTTCATCTCCGCCTTCGTCCGGGAGTACGGCTGCACGCCGGGCCGCGCCGCAGCGATGATCCACGCCGGAGACGGTGCCGGCAAGCCGCTGCTGTTGTCCCGTTTCCACTGATAGCGGGAACCTGAGCCGTCGACATCGGCAGCGGGCCGGGGTCTCCGCTCGTTGTCCGCCCGCTTCCGCGCCCCGCGCCGGACCACGCGGGGCGCGTAGCGGGTTTCGGTGCGGCGGCCGGAGGGCTGGGAGTGGACGTCACCGCCCCAGATCTGTACGCGATGGTCAACGCGGTGGCGTGGGTCAGGCTGCCAGGGCAAGTGCCATCGCGCCGGGCGTGTACGGAGTGATGTCGATCCTGGTGACGAGTCCGGTGTTGACCCGGAAGCGGATGAGCGCGTACGCGTGTCCACCCGGTGCGATGACCGCTCCGGGGTGACCGCCGATGAGAACTGGAACTGCGGCAGCGATGCGATCGACGAATGTCTTCGTCTCTTGTGCGATTGCCGCAGCTCCCCGGACTTCGGTTCGGGCGCCAGTCGGGAGCAGGCGAATGTCAGCAGCGCGGACGGCGTCGGGAGCCATCAGGGTGACGAGTCGTGCGATGTCACCACCCTTTGCAGCTGCGAGGAAGGCCTCGACGATCTCGGTCGATTCTGTGCGGTGGTCGGGTTCGACAGGTTGAGCGCCGCGGAGCTTCGCCCGGGCACGGCTGGCCAGCTTCTTCGCCGAGGCCGGGTTCGTGTCGAGCACGACAGCGACCTGCGCGAACGGGACAGCGAACAGATCGTGCAGGACGTACGCCACTCGCTGTTTGGGTGAGAGTTCGGCGAGCAGCACGAGCAGCGCCCTGGAAACCTCCTCGCGGCGGAGGAACGCCTCGTCGGCGCTGATCTGTTCGCTGGGGATGTCATCGGCGAGCAGGGGGAGTTCGCCCCGTCGCTTGCGGGCCCGAAGAAGGTCCAGACACAAGCGTGCGGTCACCGTGGTGAACCAGCCCTCCAGATTCGTGACGCCGGCCGCATCCGATGCCTGCACCCGAGTCCAGGCGGTCTGGACGGCGTCCTCGGCGTCGTGATGCGAGCCCACGACCCGGTGGGCCAGCGACATCAGCCGGGGTCGGGCCGCCTCGAAGTGTTCACCGAGTTCCACGGGTGAGGTCACCTTTCAAGCGTGCTCGACGTCAGGAGGCGTGAGAGAGACCAGATGCCTGCCGAGCGTATCCCGTTGAGGAGACAGACATGAGCGTACAGATCGTCAGATTCAGCACCGGTGCCGAGGAGATTGGGGAAGTCGAAGACGGCATTAAGCGCCTGTTCGCCGCGGTGGAGGAGGCGGCGCCGACCGGCATCGACTACACCGCGTTGCGGGTGGGGGACGGCGCGGAGTTCCTGCTGATCCTGGAGCTCGCCGACGCGGACACCAATCCGCTCCTGGAGATCCAAGAGGCCCTCGCTTTCAGGGCCAAGGTCGCTGGGTGGGCGGAAGCGCCTGTACCCCCGCAGTCGGTGACCGTGTTGGGGCGGTACTCCCGTTGAGCGCAGGGGTCGAAGTCGGTCTGTTCATTGCGACTCTCGGCTGCATCCTGGCCAATGCCTTCGAGGTCGCCGCCAAGGCGGTCCAGGCGCAGTTCGTGGTGCAGAACTCGGCAGAGGTGGGCCTGGAACGCAGGTGGATCCCCTACCTCGCGATTCTTGAGGGCCTGGGGGTAGCGGGGCTCGTGGTCGGGCTGCTCGGCTGGCCGGTCGTCGGGCTGGCCGCTGCCGTTGGGCTGGTGGTGTTCTTCGTCGGAGCCGTCCTCGCCCACGTCCGGGCGCAGGTGTTCCACAACATCGCCTTCCCCGTGGTCTTCCTCGGCCTGGCGGTCGCTGCGCTCGGGCATTTCGCATGGTCGGGCAGCTGATCGCCGCGGCGCTTGGGGCCTGCGTTGATGCTGAGTCGTTCGGTGCCCCGCCGGGTTCACGCGGCAGGTCAGCGGTCGGGCCGGTCGAGGATCCAGCAGCGAGGCTGGGGGCACACTGAAGGCGCTGGGCGACCTGGCGTGCGCGAGGCCGCTGAGGTCGTGGGACGACGTCGAGCGGGGTGGGACTGGGTGACGGACAACTGGTGGCACGGCTCCACTGATCAGCTTGAGGTCTGCTCGCGCAGTGCCCTGGTGGAGTTGGCGGCGGTGCTGCCGGAAACCGGCAGGTTCGTTGTCGCCCGGCTTGACGGAACGAGGATGACGGATGCAGGCCACGCCTTCTACGAGTTCTCAGAAGCGCTGCTCTTTCCCGGCTACTTCGGCTGGAACTGGAACGCGTTGTCCGACTGTCTCTGTGATCTGACCTGGTTGCCCGCGGACGGGTATCTGATCGTGGTCGAGGACGCGCCCTGGTTGCTGTCGAGCAGTGCCGAGGAGCAGCACACACTGTTCCAGATCCTGTCCCGGGCCGTTCACCACTGGGCGAACCCACTCGGCCGGCCAGCCGGCAAGGGCGTCCCGTTCAAGGTGTTGCTGCTGTGCGACCGCGACGAGGAGGCGGCGCTGCTGCGGCAGGAGATCGCCCGGGCAGTCCGCTGATCCTGGTCTTCGAACGGACGGTGCGGCTGGCCTTGGGGAAGGTCCGCCGTCGGGTCAGGCGCGGGCGGCTGGTTCGGTGGGCGTGGTGGTGGCGCTGTCCCCCGGTCCACCGTTGGCTGGCTCGGCCTGCGCTTCGTCGCCGGCGCGGGCGGGAGCCACCGCCCGCAGCCGGCGGACGTCTCGACTGGCCAGCATGCCGAGGACGGCGAGCACCACCAGCGCGGCGAGGAGCAGCAGCGTGTCGCGGGTGCCGATCACCGCGGCGAGTGGTCCGACCGCCACCTGGCCGAGTGGGATGGCGACCCAGGATCCCAACATGTCGTAGGAGTAGACGCGGGCCAGCCGGTCGGCCGGGATGTGCTGTGCGATCGACGTGTCCCAGGCCACCGCGAACTGTTCGACGGCGACGCCGACCGCTAGTGCGGACGCCACCAGCACGACGATGGTGGGCGCCAGGGCCAGCCCCACCAGCAGGAACGACTCGGCGAACATGCAGGCCACCCCGAGCAGCAGCAGCCGGCGCACCCGGATCCGCAGGGCGATCAATCCGCCCGCCACCATTCCGGCGGTTTGTGCGGCCAGGACCACGCCCCAGGCGCTACGGCCGATCGTCTCGTCGGCGACGGTCGGGCCGAGCACGTTCACGCCGCCGGCGAGGGCCGCGTTGAGGATCATGAAGCCGAGTACCACGGCCCAGACCCAGGTGCGAGCGGTGAACTCGGTCCAGCCCACCTGGAGGTCGGCGATGATGCCCGTGCGGGCGCTCTTCGCCTGCGGGGCAGTGATCCGGACTCCGGTGAACGCCAAAGCCGCGACAGCGAAGGTGAGCGCGTCGACGGCGAGGCCCCAGCCGGGCCCGACGGCGGCCACGAGGAGGCCGCCGAGCGCGGCGCCGCCGATCATGCCCGCGTTTATGCCGAGCCGGATGAGCGCGTTGGCCTGCTGGATCAGCTCCGGCGGCACGGTCTGCGGCGTCGCGGAGGCCGAGGCTGGCTGGGACAGGGCGCTCACGATGCCGTTCGCCGCGCCGAGCGTCAGCAACAGCGGGATCGTCGCCGTTCCGGTGAGCACCAGGGCGGCAACCGCCGCCTGGGTCAGCGCACCCAGCACGTTGGAGCCGACAAGCACCAGCCGGCGCGGAATCCGGTCGGCCACCACCCCACCGAAGAGCACGAACAGCACGGTCGCCAGCGATCTGGCGCCGACCACCAGCCCCAGGTCACGCACCGAGCCGGTCAGATCGAGTACGGCGAAGGCGAGCGCGATGGGAGCGACACCGTTGCCCAGCATGTTGACCATTCGGCCAGCAGCCAGGTATCGGAACACGCCATACCGCAGTGGAGCCAGCACCAGTCCTCCAGTCAGGACAGAACAGGATCAACCCGGAGCGGGCCGAGGGTGCCGAGCCGTCCGGCCCCCGGGACGCGCTGGTGGCTGAGGTGTCCAAGCCAGCGGGTCGAACCTACAGAATAGGCGGTGCGGCGGTACGACCACGGCTGATCGGGTCCCTGCGGTGGTCCGTCGACGCCACCCGGCCCGGCGACGACATCCCCGGATCGTCAACGACGGGGGAAGGAGCCGTGCCGGACCGGGCGACGGGGTTCACCGGCTGGGGCGGTCCACCGTCGGATCGGCCAGTGGCTCTGCCGGTTCCGTCCGGATCAGCCGCAGTGGACCCGGTCGTAGCCGGTGGCCCCGCCCCCGCCGGACGTGTCGAAGCTGCCACTGATGTCGATGCAGCTGTTCGGGGCGTAGACGTAGAGCGGCCCCGCGTACTTGGTGAAGCTCTGGCCCGGCTTGTCGCCGTCGACCTGCCAGGTGCCGCCGCTCTTGCGGGCCGCGACGACGATGTCCCAGGCGCTGCTGATCACGCTGTCGTTCGTGCGGGCGATGACGCAGTTGTAGCCGTTCGAGCTGTTGTAGTAGACGTCGATGTAGCCCCCGGACTGGGCCCTCCACGAGATGGGCCAGGACTTCAGGAACCCGTAGGAGCCGCCGCAGTAGTTGGTCCGCGGGATGGCGTTGGCCGGACCGGCCGTGAGCCCTACCAGGCTGCTGGTGGCCAGCGCGACGGTGCCGAGCACGGCGACGGCGCGGGTGCGGAGGGTGCCGGCAGGGGTGCGGCGAAAGATCGACATGAACGGTCCTTCCTTGGTTCCGTTTGGCAGCACCGAGACAACCACCTGTCCGCCCCCGACGGACAGGTGTCGAAACGGTCACCAAACGCTCCCGGACGCGATCGGGGTCTGGAGTGACATCTCCCGTCAGCCGCTCCGTGGGCGTGGCCAGCCCGGTGCCGGCCGTCGTGCCGGTGCGAACCCGGACCGGGCCGATGCGCCGGCCCGGCGGATCGCAGACCCGGGCGACTCCGCTCGTCAGTTGCCGGCTGCGATGTGGGCGGCGAGCCGTTCCGCGGCCGAACACAGCACCGGTGCGATCCGTTCGGCGGCCTGCCGGGTCAGCCGTCCTTCCGGGCCGGAGACGGAGAGCGCGGTCATCGTGGGCGCGCCGACGACCGGTGCGGCGACGCACCGGACGCCCACCTCCTGCTCGCCCTCGTCGATCGCGTATCCGGACGCGCGGACCCGGTCGAGCTCGCGGTCGAACTCCGCCAGGTCGGTGATGGTGTGCTCGGTCATCGCCGGCAGCCCGGTACGGGCGAGGATGTCGTGCGCCTCCGTCGCCGGTAGCTGGGCCAGCAGCGCCTTGCCCACGCCGGTGCAGTGCGGCAGCACCCTGCGGCCGACCTCGGTGAACATCCGCATCGCGTGCGGTGAGGGTACCTGCGCCAGGTACACCACCCGGTCGCCGTCCAGGGTCGCCAGGTTGGCCGTCTCGCCGGTGGCCGCGACGAGGTCGGCGAGTACCGGCCGGGCCCGGTGGCCGAGGTGCCGGTTGGCGGTGTCGCCGAGTCGGATGAGTCGGGTGCCCAGGGCGTAGCGACGGGACGGCTGTTGGTGCACGTACCCCAGCTCGACGAGGGTCCTGATCAGCCGGTGGATGGTGGGCTGGGGGAGATCCGCGACGGCGGCGAGTTGGGAGAGCCCCATCTCGCCACCCGCGTCGGCGAGGTGTTCGAGCAGGTCGAAGGCGCGCTGAAGGGACTGCACGCCGGACCGGCCGGTCGGCGGTTCCTGCGGCACCAGGGCTCCCCTCGTGGTGTCGGTGGCGGTTCCGGATGGCCCGCCCTGATGATATGGTACCCACCGACTTCCGCTATGCGGAAATTTGTATTCACAATGCGAAAGGCAGGGGTTGGGGTATGGCCACAGATGCCTCGGTGACGATCGTTGGACCGGCCGTCTTGGGCGGTGCGGAGGTGCTCACCCCGGACGCGCTCGCCTTCGTCGCCGACCTGCACCGCCGGTTCGCCGCCGGCCGGGACCGGATCCTCGCCGACCGGGTACGCCGCCGTGCCGAGATCGCCGGCACCGGGCGTCTGGACTTCCTGCCGGACACGGCCGACGTCCGGGCGGCCGACTGGCGGGTCGCGCCGGCGCCGGCCGACCTGTGCGACCGGCGGGTGGAGATCACCGGCCCGACCGACCGGAAGATGACGATCAACGCCTTGAACTCCGGTGCGCAGGTGTGGCTCGCCGACTTCGAGGACGCCAGCGCGCCGATCTGGGCGAACGTCGTCGGCGGCCAGCTCAACCTGAGCGACGCCATCGAACGGCGGATCGAGTTCACCAGCGCCGAGGGCAAGCAGTACCGGCTCACCGGTGACCCGCTGCCGGCGATCGTCGTCAGGCCGCGTGGCTGGCACCTCGACGAGCGGCACCTGCTCGTCGACGGCGCGCCGGCGGTCGGCGCGTTGGTCGATTTCGGGCTCTACTTCTTCCACAACGCCCGCCGGTTGATCGCGGCCGGCAGCGGACCGTACTTCTATCTGCCGAAGCTGGAGGGCCACCGGGAGGCCCGGCTGTGGAACGACGTCTTCCGGCACGCGCAGCAGGCGCTCGGCATCCCCACCGGCACGATCCGCGCCACCGTGCTGATCGAGACCATCACTGCCGCGTTCGAGATGGACGAGATACTCTTCGAGCTGCGCGAGCACGCCTCCGGCCTGAACGCCGGACGGTGGGACTACCTCTTCAGCATCATCAAGACCTTCCGCGATGCCGGCTCCGGATTCGTGCTGCCGGACCGGAACTCCGTGACGATGACAGCCCCGATGATGCGGTCGTACACCGACCTGCTCGTGGCGACCTGTCACCGGCGCGGCGCGCTGGCGATGGGCGGCATGGCGGCCTTCATCCCGAACCGCCACGAGCCGGAGATCACCAGGGCGGCCCTGGCCAAGGTGCGGGCGGACAAGGAGCGCGAGGCCGGCGACGGCTTCGACGGTTCCTGGGTGGCGCACCCGGATCTGGTCGCGGTCTGCCGGGAGGTGTTCGACGTGGTCCTCGGGGACCGGCCGAACCAGGTCGACCGTCAGCGGGACGACGTGAAGGTCACGGCCGATGACCTGCTCGACATCGCGGCCACCCCCGGCACGGTGACCGAAGCCGGCCTGCGCAACAACATCGCGGTCGGGCTCCGCTACGTCGAGGCGTGGCTACGCGGTACCGGCGCGGTGGCCATCTTCAACCTGATGGAGGACGCCGCGACGGCGGAGATCGCCCGGTCGCAGGTCTGGCAGTGGGTGCGCGCCGGGACGGTGTTGGACACCGACGTGGTGGTCACTGTGGACCTGGTCCGCGGCCTGGTCGCCGAGGAGATCGCCGCGCTGAGGGCCGAACTGGGCGCGGATCGGTTCGCCGCGAGCCGGTACGAGGTGGCGCGTGAGGTGTTCGAGGAGGTCGCGCTCGGCGCGAGCTACGTCGACTTCCTGACCCTGCCGGCGTACCAGCTGCTCGACGACTGAGGGGCCGGCCGGCGAGCGTGGGCTGCCGGGCGGGATGCCCGGCTGTCCCGGCCGCGGCCGGGCGGGGCGCAGGAAGTCGGGCCTAACGGTGTGCCCGAGGGGCCACCAGTCCGGTGTGGGCGACGCGGGTGGCCGCGGCGATCATGGACGACGACTGCTGTAGCAGCGGTACGGCCCGGGCGACCAGGCTGTCGTTGATCCGGGCGGTCGGCCCCGATACGGACAGCGCCAGGGTGCCGGGTGGGCCGGGAACGGCCACCGCGACACAGCGCACCCCGACCTCCTGTTCGCCGTCGTCGACGGCGAAGCCGTTCGTCCGCACCGCCCGCAACTCCCGCAGCAGGTCGTCCAGGCTGGTGATGCTGGTCGGCGTGGCCGCGACGAACTCGGTGTTGGCGTACACGTCGGCGATGACCTGGTCGTCGAGTTGGGCGAGCATCGCCTTGCCGACGGCGGTCCGGTACGCCTCGACCCGCCGGCCGACCTCGATGAACATTCGCATCTGGTGTCGGGAGGCCACCTGGGCCAGGTAGACGATGTGGGTTCCCTCGAGCCGTGCCGCGTTGGCGGTCTCGCCGAGGGCCTCGACCAGCGTCGCCAGGTGCGGCCGGATCAATGGGGCGATCATGGTCAGGGCCTGGTCGCCGAGGTGGATGAGGGCGCTGCCCAGGGCGTACCGGCGGTCCGGCTCCTGCCGCAACATGCCGGCGCTGATCAGCGTCCGAAGTAGCCGGTGGATGGTGGCGATCGGCAGGCCGGTGGCGGTCGCCAGCTCGGACAACCCGCACGGTGCTCCGGTGTCGGCGATGACATTCATGATCTGCAGTGCTCGCTTGACGGACTGGACCCCTCCGCCTCCGCCTCCGCTGTCGCCTTCGCGCCCCATGCCCCCTCGTTCCCGTGCCGCCGTGATCCTGCGCTGATGCCCGCGCGGCGCACATCGTATGCCGTGCGGCGGTGTCCGCGCTGCCGCCACCCAGGTGCCGTCGGCTCCGGTGGTGGAGCGTCCGCCCGGCCGAACTCAGATCCTCCGAACGAACACTTGACGTGCGCGATGCGGATACTAGTATCCACCATGTGGAAATCGGCTCCGGTCAACGAACGCCACCTGGTCCTGGTGCGCATGCCGGCGCCACGCCGGCTGGCCAGCCTGGCCCCCGGTACCAGCGCATCACCATCTGATGCCCGATCCCGCGCAGCACGACGAACGTCCACGTACCGGGAGGTCATCCGTGTCTCACCGCAACCCCCACCGCCGCCTCCGGGCGGCGACAGCCGGGTTCGCCCTGCTGCCCCTACTACTCGCCGCCTGCAGCACCGGCGGGGGCGACGAGAACGTCGGCGACGGCATCAAGGCCGGCCAGGTCGACGCCAACCAGGCCAAGGTCAAGGACGGCGGGACGCTCGCCTACTCGATCGAGGTCGATGTCAAGAACTGGAACATCCTGCACGCCACCGGCGACGTCTTCGGCTACCGGCAGATCCTCAACCCGGTGCTCCCACACGCGATGATCTCCCAGCCCGACTTCACGATGGCCAAGAACGACGCGCTGGTCACCGAGGTCAAGGTCGTCAAGGACTCGCCACAGACCGTCGAGTACCGCATCCGGCCGGAAGCCACCTGGTCGGACGGGACGCCGATCACCGCCGACGACTTCAAGTACACCTGGCAGGTCCAGGACCCACAGCAGTGCCCGACCTGCGAGCCGGCCACCCAGGCCGGGTACGACCAGGTGGCCTCGGTGACCGGCAGCGACAACGGCAAGACCGTCACCGTCGAGTTCAAGAACACCTACCAGCCGTGGCGGCTGATGTTCCCGCACCTGCTGCCGGCGCACATCGCCGCCCAGCACGGCGACCCGGCCAACTCGTTCAACAACTACTTCACCAGCACGGTGCCGACCTGGTCGGGCGGGCCGTTCCTGATCTCCCAGTACGTGCCGAACCAGTCGGTCACCATGACGAAGAACCCCAAGTGGTACGGCGACGGCCCGCACCTCGACCAACTCGTCTTCCGGATCCTCACCGACGAGCGGCAGGCGGTCACCGCGATGGCCAACAACGAGATCCAGGTCGTCGTGCCCCGCCCCACCCTCGACCTCGTCCAGCAGCTCAAGGGCGTCAGCAACGTCACCACGTCGCTGGCCTCCGGACTGGTCTACGAGCACCTGGACATCAACACCGCCCACCCGGCACTGGCCGACGTCGCCCTGCGCAAGGCGATCTTCACCGCGGTCAGCCGGCAGGCCATCATCGACAAGACCATCGGCCAGTTCGCGGCCGGCACCAAGCCGCTCGGCAACCGCAACTTCATGCCCGGCCAGACCCTCGAAGGCGTCGACGCCTACGCCGACACCGTGACCCCGGCGGGGCTCGGCGACGGAAACCTCGACGCGGCGAAAAAGATCCTCACCGATGCCGGCTACGTGCTCGGCGACGGTCAGCTCACCGACCCGAAGGGCAAGCCGGTACCGGCGCTGCGGATGCGCTACAGCAAGGGCAACCAGGTTCGGCTGGACACCTCGGTGCTCGTCCAGAACCAGCTCAAGCAGCTCGGCATCACGCTCCAGCTCCAGGAGACCGACAGCCTCGGCACCACGGTCAACACCGGCGACTTCGACCTGATCGTCTTCGGCACCAACCTCGACGTCATTCCCACCGCCACCGCGCAGTCGGTGTTCGGCTCGAAGGGCACCCACACCGGCTACCGGGACAAGGAGATCGACGGCTGGCTCACCGACGCGGCCCGCACCCTGGACCCGCAGCAGGTCGTCAACCTGCTGAACAAGGTCGACACCCGGATCAGCGAGCAGGCCGTGACCCTGCCGATCTACCAGACGCCGAGCCTGGTCGCGTACCGCAGCGACCTCGGCAACGTGCGGGTCAACCCGACCCGCTTCGGCACCAGCTACAACAGCCAGGAGTGGGGTATCAAGGAGTGACGGGCGAGCACCGGCCCGGGCGGGACTTCATCGTCGAGGTTCCTTCCCCCGCCGTGGAATTCAACGAGGTCTACCGCAACTTCGTCGGCTCGGCCGGCTACTTCGTGGCGAACAACATCTACAGCCGGCTCGTCGTGTTCGACACCGGATCTCCGGCGGCGTATCCGGACCTCGCCGAGCACTGGGAGATGGCGCCCGACGCCCGTACGCTGCGGTTCCAGCTCAACCGGCACGCCCGCTGGCACGACGGCGAGCCGGTGACCGCCGAGGACGTCGCCTACACCCACCTGACCGCCCTGGCCAACGGCTACCACGCCGCGTCGTTCCTGCACGACGTGCAGGACATCGAGGTGCTCGGCCCGCACGAGCTGCGGTACGTGCTCCGCCAGCCCAACGCCGGCTTCCTCGCCCAACTGGGCAACCTGGTGTTCGCCCACATCCTGCCCAAGCACCTGTACGAGGGCACGGACTGGGCGACCAACCCGTACAACCAGCGGCCGGTCGGCTCCGGCCCGTTCCGGTTCGTCGAGCACGTACCCGGCGAGCGGGTGGTGCTGGAGGCGTGGGACGGCTACTGGGGGCCGCGACCCCAGGTCGACCGGGTCATCCTCGACATCGAGCCCGACCTCGACGAGGCCGTCCGCAAGGTCGCCGACGGGCGGGCCCACTACCTGGTCCAGGACGTGCTCACCTTCCCCCGGCTGCACCTGGCCGAGGGAAGCACGGTCGCGTCGGTGTGGCGCAAACGCGGCCCCGGGATCGCCGTACTCGGCTTCAACCACACCCAGGACCGGTGGCACGACCGACGGGCCCGCGCCGCCATCGCGCACGCGGTCGACCGCCGCCGGCTGGTCCCGCTGTCCGACCCCGGCTGGTCCGAGCCGTACGCCCACTACCTGCCGCGCAGCGTGGACTGGGCGTTCGCCGATGACGCGACCGCACCGGCCTTCGACCCGGCGGAGGCGGTCCGGCTGCTCGACGCGGCCGGGATCACGTCAGCCGGCGCCGACCGGCCGACGCTGCGGCTGGCGTACATGAAGAACTTCACCGGCCACGCCGGTATCGCCGCGGCGGTCGCCGAGGACCTGCGTGCCGTCGGACTGGAGGTCGAGGTCGCCGGGCTCGACTCGCCGACCTGGGCCCGCCAGGTGGCCGGCGACGCCGCGTTCGACCTCACGATCAGCGGCGGCAACATGGTCCCCGACCCGGAGATCACCGCCAGCCGGTTCGAGACCGGCGGCGGGCGCAACCACGCCCGGCTGTCCGACCCGGAGGCCGACGCCTGCTACGCGGCTGCCCGGGCCACCATCGACCGGGACCGGCGCGGCGAGCACTACCGGGAGTTGCAGCGGGTCTGGGCCCGCAACGTCGACTGGGTGCCGCTGTTCTGGTACGCGGCCTACTACCTGCGCAGTGACAGCTTCTTCGGCTGGCCGGACCAGGTCGGTTTCCGGGTGCCGTTCTGGCACTGGGGCCGGATCCGGCCCGTCGTGCGCTGACCCCCCTTCCACCCATCCGCAGGACACCTGGGGCAGTTCCTACCCCAATCACCGAGGAGATGACTTGGACGAGTACATCGTCGTCGTACCCAACGGGACGACCGAGATCAACGAGTCGTACCGCAACTTCGTCGGGGGCGCCGGCTACTTCGTCGCCAACAACATCTTCAGCCGGCTCGTCGTCACCGAGGTCGGCGGCGCCGCGTCCTACCCGGACCTGGCGGAGCACTGGGAGTGCCTCGACGGCGCCCGGCGCTGGCGGTTCACCCTCAACCGGCACGCCCGCTGGCACGACGGCCAGCCGGTCACCGCCCACGACGTCGCCTACACCCACCTGACCGCCCTGGCGAACGGGTACCACGCCGCGTCGTTCCTGCACGGCATCGCCGACATCAAGGTGCTCGACGACCACCTGGTCGAGTACCACCTGGAGGAGCCCAACGCCGCGTTCCTCACCCAGCTCGGCAACTTCGCCGCGACCCACATCCTGCCCAGGCACCTGTACGAGGGCACCGACTGGGCGACCAACCCGCACAACCAGCAGCCGGTCGGCTCCGGCCCGTTCCGGTTCGTCGAGATGGTGCCCAACGGGCGGATCGTGCTGGAGGCCTGGGACGGGTACTGGGGGCCGCCGGCCGGCGTGGACCGGGTGACCATCGTCGTCGAACCGGACCTCGACGAGTGCGTCCGCATGATCGCCGACGGCAGGGCACACTTCGCGCCGCAGGACGTGCTCACCATGAAGCGGCTGCCGCTGGCCGAGGGCTCGGCGCACGCCAGCGTGTACCGCGAGCGTGGTCCCGGCGTCGCGTTGCTGAGCTTCAACTACCGGCAGGAGCGGTGGGCCGACCGCCGGCTTCGGTTGGCGCTCGCGCATGCCGTGGACCGCGGCCGCCTCGAACGCTTCGCCGAGCCCGGCTGGTCGGAGCCGTGGGCCAACTTCTTCCCCGGCAGCAGCTTCGCCGTGGCCCGCGACGTCACCGCGGTCGGCCACGACGCGGCGACGGCCGAGAAGCTGCTCGACGAGGCCGGCTACCCGCGCGACGCGGACGGACGTCGGCTGTCGCTGCGGATGTACTACATGGCCACCTTCGACGGCCACGCCGGGCTGGCGCGCAGCGTCACCGAGGACCTCGCGGCGATCGGCGTGCACGTCGAGTACGCCGGGCTGGACTCGGAGACGTGGTCGCGGCAGATCGGCCGGGATGGCGACTTCGACCTGACCATCAGCGGCGGGAACATGATGCCCGACCCGGACATCACCGCCAGCCGGCTGGCGGGCGGCGGGCAGCGCAACCACCTCGCGCTGGCCAATCCCGACGCCGACGCCTGCTACGTCGCCGGCCGGTCGACCACCGACCGGGCCGAGCGGATCGCGCACTACCGACGGCTCCAGGAGGTGTGGGCCCGCGACGCGAGCGTGGTGCCGCTGTTCTGGTACTGCATCTACCTGCTGCGCAGCGACCAGTTCTTCGGCTGGGCCGACCAGGTCGACTTCCGGATCCCGTTCTGGCACTGGGGTCGCCTCCGGAAGATCACCGGCGGCGAAGGCTAGCCGGCAGCGGGCGCGGGAAGGTTCCTCATGGAGATCGTGGGTTTCGCCCTGCGGCGGCTGCTCGTCGCCATTCCGGTGCTGTTCGTGTCGACGTTCCTGATATTCCTGGCCGTGGCCAAGTCCGGTGATCCGCTGGCCGAACTCCGGGAGCGACAGCCACCGGTGCCGCCGCACACGATCGCCGCCGAGGAGGCACGGCTCGGGCTGGACCAGCCCGTGCTGCAACGGTACTGGGACTGGCTGACCGGGGTCGTCCAGGGCGACCTCGGTCCGTCGGTCGACCGCAACGCCGACATCGGCATGGAGATCGGCTCGCGCCTGGGCATCACGATGCGGTTCGTCCTCATCGCGATGCTGATCGCGGCCGTGCTGGCGATCCTGGTCGGGGTCGTCAGCGCGGTCCGTCAGTACTCCTGGCTGGACTACCTGTTCACCTCGACCGGCTTCCTGTTCCTGGCGATGCCGTCCTTCTGGCTGGCCGTGCTGCTCAAGCAGGGCGGCATCGAACTGAACACCCTGGCCGGCAGCACCCTGATCTACACCGTCGGCGACAGTTCGGTGATCCCGCCGCCCACCCTGGGCGGCCGGATCGCCGACCTCGCCGGCCACCTGGTGCTGCCGACCATCACGCTGGTACTGATCAACTTCGCCGCGTGGAGCCGGTTCCAGCGCTCGTCGATGCTGGACGTGCTCGGCAGCGACTACGTCAAGCTGGCCACCGCCAAGGGCCTGCGACGGCGCACCGTACTGCGCAAGTACGCCCTGCGCACGGCGCTCACCCCACTGGTGACGGTCATCGCGCTGGACTTCACCGCCGTCTTCGCCGGGGCGGTGGTCACCGAGACCGTCTTCCAGTGGCGGGGCATGGGCGACTACCTGCTGGAGTCCATCAACGGGCGGGACGTCAACGCCGTGATGGCGTGGCTGCTCGTGGCGGCGGTCGCGGTGGTCCTGTTCAACCTGCTCGCCGACATCCTGTACGCCGCTCTCGATCCGAGGATCCGACGTGTCCGCTGAACCGCCACCGGTGTCCGCACCCGCCGCCGCGCCCGGTCCATGGCGCGGCGTCCTCACCCGGTTCCGCCGGCACCGGCTCGCCGCGGCGGCGCTGGTGGCCCTCGTACTCGTCGGGTCGTTCGCGTTCGTCGGCCCGCTGCTGTGGCGCTACGGCCACGACGAGATCACGCCCGACAACTCGCAGCCACCGTCGGCGGTCCACCCGCTGGGCACCGACTCGCTCGGCCACGACCTGCTCGCCCAGGTCATGCGCGGCACCCAGCAGTCGCTGCTGATCGCGCTCACCGTGGCGTTCGGCGCCGCGGTGGTCGGCACCGTGATCGGCATCGTCGCCGGCTACTACCGCGGACGCACCGACGCACTGCTGATGCGGCTGGTGGACCTGTTCCTCACCGTGCCGACGATCGCGGTCGCCGCCGTCCTCGGGCACAACTTCGCCGGCAGCGGCGGCGGGTGGGTGCTCATCGCGGCCGTACTCGCCGCGCTGATGTGGACCAGCGTGGCCCGGGTCGTCCGCGGCGTCGTACTCGGCCTGCGGGAACGCGAGTTCATCTCCGCCGCCCGGGCGTTGGGCTCGTCCGATCTCCGGATCATGCTGCGGCACATCCTGCCCAACGTGGCCGCCCCGATCATCGTGTCGGTGACCATCCTGGTCGCCACCGCGATCCTCGCCGAGACCGCGCTGTCGTTCATCGGCTTCGGCGTCCAGCCGCCGGACACCTCCCTCGGCCTGCTGGTGGCCAACGCCCAGTCCGCGGTCGCCACCCGGCCCTGGCTGTTCTACTTCCCGGGCCTGGTCATCCTGCTCATCGCCCTGTCCATCAACTTCATCGGCGACGGCCTGCGCGACGCCCTCGACCCGACCCAGACCAAGGGTCCGCGCCGCCGCCGGTACCTCGCCCGGCCGGCGGAGCGCACCGACGCGGTGCCCGACGACGTGCTGCTGTCGGTCCGCGACCTGCGGGTGGTGTTCGCCGCCGACAGCGGCGACGTGTCCGCGGTTCGTCGCCTCGACCTGGAACTGCGCCGTGGCGAGGTCGTCGGCCTGGTCGGTGAGTCCGGCTCGGGCAAGTCCGTCAGCGCCGCGGCGCTGATGGGGCTGCTGCCGCCCACCGCCACCGTCAGCGGCTCGATCCATTTCGCCGGCCAGGAACTCGTCGGGCTGGCCGAGCCGCACTTCCGGCGCCTGCGGGGCAGCCGGATCGCCATGGTGTTCCAGGACCCGATGTCCTCGCTGAGCCCGGTGCACACCATCGGCGACCAGGTCGCCGAGGCCGTCCGCGTACACCAGGGCTGCTCCCGGGCCGCCGCCCGGGCCCGCGCCGTGGAACTGCTGGACACCGTCGGGATCCCGGACGCCCGTAACCGGCTCGGCGACTACCCGCACCAGTTCTCGGGCGGCATGCGCCAGCGGGTGGTGATCGCGATGGCCATCGCCAACGACCCGGATCTCATCATCGCCGACGAGCCCACCACCGCCCTGGACGTCACCGTGCAGGCCCAGGTGCTCGCCGCGCTGCGGGCCGTCCGGGAGCGTACCGGCGCGGCGATCTTGATGATCACCCACGACCTCGGGATCGTGGCCGAGATCGCCGACCGGGTCGCGGTGATGTACGCCGGCCGGCTCGTCGAGGTCGGCACCGCCGCCGACGTGTTCGACAACCCCTCGATGCCGTACACCCAGGGCCTGCTGGACTCCGTACCCCGCCTCGACCGGCCCGCCGACGAGGAGCTGTGGGCGATCCCCGGCTCCCCGCCGAGCATGACCGCACTGCCGGCGGGATGCGCGTTCGCCCCGCGCTGCGGGATCCGCACGCCCGACTGCTCGGCCGCCGTGCCGGACCTCGTCCCGGTGACCGCCGGCCACCTGGCGGCGTGCCTGCGCCTGACCCCGCTCGGCGATGCCCGGCCGGAGACCGCCACCACCTCGTCGATCCCCGAAAGGCCGTGACGACATGACCTCCCGCGTACTGCTGCGAACCCGCCCCGGGGAACGCCAGATCCTGCGGTTCCCCGTGCTGACCGACCTGGACGGCTCGGAGCTGGCCATCCACGTCCACGTGGTGTCGGGCACCGCCGACGGGCCGACGCTCACCCTGCTGTCCGGGGTGCACGGCAACGAGTGGTTCTCGCACGCGGTGCTGCGCGCGGTGCTGGCCGGCACCGACCCGGCGACGCTGCGCGGAACCCTGGTGGTCGTGCCGGCCGCCAACCCGTACGCCCTGCGGACCGTCACCCGCTACTCCAACGACATCCAGCAGGTCGGCTTCGTCAACATGAACAAGGCGATCCTGCGCGACACCGAGTCGATCACGGGACGGACCGGCCAGGTGCTCGTCGAGCAGATCATCGAGCGCTCCACCCACCTGCTGGACTTCCACCCCGGCCCGTGGGGCACCACCTGGGGCGTCGTGCTCTACGACGCGACCGGCCCGCTGTCGGCCGCCAGCCGGGAGCTGGCCGTCGCCTTCGGCATGCCGTACATCCAGGGCGAGGACGCCGCGGTCGCGTTCCCGAACTCGGTGTTCGACGCGGCCAGCGCCGCCGGGGTGTCCGCCATCGGCGTCGAGGTCGGCGGCCTCGGCTTCGGCTCCCGCAGCGAGGACGACTGGATCGCCCGGAACGTCGACGGTGTCCGCCGGGTGATGATCCACCTGGGCATGCTCGACGAGCCGGCACCGCCCCGGCCGGTCACCGACGTCGAGGTCGCCTGGGACCTGCGGCCCGGGCACGGGGGCATGTTGGTACCCGAGATCACCGAGGACCGGCTGCTGACCGCCACCACCGGGGGAGAACTGCTCGGCCGGTTGCTCTCCCCGGTCGACCTCACCATCCTCGAGGAGTACCGGTCGCCCGGCGACGGGATCCTGCTGTCGGTTCCGCGCAGCCATCCGGTGCACCCGTACAACTTCGGTTTCGTCATCGGCCGGCCCCGCCGGAGCGCGGCATGACCCCCGACGTGCTGCTCGACGTCGACGGGCTCACCAAGCACTTCCCGGTCCGGCGGGGGAACCTGTTCAAGCGGTCGGCGGGTGTGGTCAAGGCCGTCGACGGCGTCTCCTTCGAGCTCCGGGCCGGCGAGACGCTGGGCATCGTCGGTGAGTCCGGCTGTGGCAAGTCGACCCTCGCCAAGCTGCTGACCCGGCTGGAACAGCCGACCGGCGGGCAGATCCGCTACCGGGGGACCGACATCGCCGGGCTGCGCGGCAGGGAGTTGCGCGACCTGCGACGGCGTATCCAGTTCGTCTTCCAGGACCCGTACTCGTCGCTCGACCCGAGGATGACGATCGGCCAGATCATCGCCGAGCCGTTCGCCGTGCACGGCGAGTTGGGCAGCGCCGACCGGCGCCGGCGGCGGGTCCAGGAACTGCTGGAGACCGTCGGACTCGACCCCGAGCACGTCAACCGTTACCCGCACCAGTTCTCCGGCGGCCAGCGGCAGCGGATCGGCATCGCTCGTGCCCTGGCGTTGCAGCCCGAGGTGGTGGTCTGTGACGAGCCGGTGTCGGCGCTCGACGTGTCGGTCCAGGCGCAGGTGATCAACCTGCTCCGGCGGCTGCAACGGGACCTCGGTCTGGCGTACGTGTTCATCGCCCACGACCTGTCCGTCGTGCGGCACATCTCGCACCGGGTCGCCGTCATGTACCTCGGCAGCGTGGTGGAGACCGGCACCGTGGCGGAGATCTTCGACCGTCCGGCACACCCGTACACCAAGGCGTTGCTGTCCGCCGCGCCGGTACCGGACCCGCACCACGAGCGTGCGCAGATCCTGCTCCGGGGCGACCCGCCCAGTCCGGTGAACCCGCCCAGCGGCTGCCGGTTCCGGACCCGCTGTTGGCAGGCCACCGACGCCTGCTCGGCGGAGCAGCCCGCCCTGGTCCAGCGCGGTGCCGGGCATCCCGTGGCGTGCATCAACGTTCCCCCGACAGCGCGGCACCTTCCGGTCATCGCCTGACGACTCCGGTGACCGCGCGATGTGCTCATCCTCTTCGACCTGCTGCTCTTCGTCGTCCTGGCCTTCCCGTTCGTGTTCGACTTCGCCTGAGCCGGATCCGACCCGGGTCCCTCCGTACGCCTGTGGAGCTGAGTCGTTCGTGACATCGGTGCGGTCCGCCGTTCCTGGAGTCCGCCGGTCCCGGGCTCCGGAAGCATGGTCGCCGGCCGCGGTCCGGCGGGCCGGTCACCCCTCGCGGAGGGCGCGGCGGGAAAGGCCGAAGCTGAAGGCGGCGCCCAACGTCGCCGCGGTGGCCAGGAAGAGCACCCCGCTCCCGTACGCGTCCACCACCAGACCCGCCGCCACGCCGGACAGTGGGAAGAGGCCCAACGCCGCGAAGAGGATGGCACTCATCACCCGGCCGAGCAGGTGGGCAGCGGTGTGTTGCTGGACGACAGTGATGATCAGAACGTTGGTCACGGTGCTGGCGACCCCGGCGACGGCCAGCGCGACGACGGCACCGGCGTAACCGGCGAACGGCACGAGCGCCACCGCCGCGGCCATCACCAACCCGGAGAGCATGGCCGTGGCGCCGCGCCGCCGTAGCCGGGCCAACCCGGCGGTGAAGAACCCGCCGGCCAGCGACCCGCCGGTGAACGCGGCCAGCAGGCCACCGAAGCCACCCGCCCCGGCGGCCAGGTCGGCGCTGGCCAGCGAGGGCAGCCCCACCCGGATCATCCCGCCGACGGTCAGGTTGGCCGCGGCGGTCACCGCCAGGACGGTCCGCAGCAGCGGGGACCCGCGCAATAGCTGCCAGAACGTCGACCGAGGCGGGGGTGGCGTCCCGTCGGCGGGTCGGGCGACCGGCGCGACCCGGCGATGGTGCATCCCGATGGCCCCGAGGCATACGGCCGAGACCGCGAAGGTGAGCGCGTCAACGCCGAACGCGACGCCCGGGGAGAGCGCGACGACGAGCAACCCGGCGACCCCGGGCCCGACCAGGCCGGCGGCGAAGCCGGCGGTGCTGTGCAGCGCGTTGCCGGCCGCCAACTGGTCGGCGGGAAGCAACCGGGGCGTGATGGCGTAGGCGGCCGGCTGGAACAGGCCGGCCCCCAGGCCGGTGCCGGCGACCAGCGCCCCGAGCAGGACGAGATCCGGGTCGCCGGCGACGGCGGCCACCACGATCGCGGCGGTGAACACCAACCGGCCGAGGTCGGAGACCAGCATCACCTGCCAGGGGCCGATCCGGTCGGCGAGGATCCCGCCCAGCGGCGTGGTCGCCAGCCGGCACAGGCCGTAGACCGCGACCAGCAGCCCGAGTTCCCGGGCGCCCCCGCCGACCTGGTAGATGAGCCAGGGCAGCGCGACGGCGTGGAACGCGTCGCCGAAGACCGACACCGACTCGGCGACGAAGAGCAGCCGGTAGTCGCGGGACCGCAGCGGCTCCAGACTCAGCCGGGGCCCCGACCGACGCCGGGGGGTCCGGGTGGCGGAGTCAGCCATGCGTGGCCACCGGCAGCGACTCCAGCCCACGGAGCATGATCGTGTTTCGCCAGCGCAGGTCCGCCTCGGTGCCGGCCAGCGTCAGCCCCGGGAAACGGCTCAGCAGCGCGTCCAGCGCCACCTCGCCCTCGAGTTTGCCGAGAAACGCGCCGAGGCACCGGTGCAGCCCGTGGCCGAAGGCGAGGTGTCCGGCGTCGCCCCGGTCGAGGACGAGCCGGTCGGCCTCGGGGAACCGGTCGGGGTCGCGGTTCGCGCCGCCCAGCGACACCAGGACCAGTTCCCCGGCGGGAATCTCGACCCCGTCGACGTCCACCGGCTCGGTGGTGAACCGCAGGGTCGCCATGCTCACCGGGGACTCGTAGCGGAGAAACTCGTCGACCGCCATGGGCAGCGCGGCCCGGTTCTGCCGCAACCAGGCGTGCTGGTCGGGGTTGCGCAGCAACGCGAGGGTGGCGGTGCCGAGCAGGTTGACGGTCGTCTCGTGGCCCCCGATCAGCAGCAGGAACACCATGCCCACGATCTCGTCGTCGGTGAGCTGACCCTGGTCGCGGGCCACGAGCAGGACGGTCAGCAGGTCGTCGCGGGGGTCCGTGCGCCGCCGCTCCAACACGACGGCGATGTGGTCGGTCAGTTCCCGCAGCGCCCGACCAAAGGCTTCCGGATCGTCGCCGTGGGTCAGGATCGCCGTGGACCAGCTCCGGTAGGCGGCCCGGTCCTCCGCCGGGAAGCCGATCAACTCGCAGATGACCAGCATGGGTAGGGGGAAGGCGAAATCCGCCACGAGATCGACGGTGTCGCGATCGGCGATCCCGTCGAGCAACGTGGTGGTGACCCGTTCCACCAGCGGGCGCATGGCCGCCACCCGCCGGGCGGTGAAGAACCCGTGGATCAGCCGACGCAGCCGGGTGTGGTCGGGCGGGTCGCTGTTGAGCATGTGGACCATGTCGCTGCCGAGCGGCACGCCCGCCACCCGGTCGTCGGCCAGCTCCTGCGCCCGGCGGACGTCCTGGCCGAACCTCGGGTCGGCCAGCACCGCCCGCACGTCGCGGTACCGGGCGACCACCCACATGGGCAGACCCTCGTCGCTGTGCAGGATCGACACCGGACCGTTGGCCCGGATCCGGGCCAACGTCGGGTACGGATCGACGATGAACGGGGCCTGCCGGGGTGGCGCCAGCTCGTCCTCGGCGGTGCTCATGGGCCTCCTCGGGGTGACACGGTCGGGGGAGCTACGCGATCAGGGCAGCTAGACGATCAGGGCGGGGAAGGGCCAGCGGTGGGCGCGGGTCGGCAGCCACCACAGGTGGCCGGCCTGCTCGACGACCAGGTGCGCCCCGGCGAGGTCGTGGCGCACCCCGGCCGGTACCTCCGTCGCGGCGACGCCCTCCACCAGCGCCGTGATCGCCGTCAGGTGACCCGGCTCGTCGATCGTCACCACCTCCAGCGAGCCGGAGCGCCGGTCGCGGACCTCGACGAACCCGGGTCCGCGCCGGTAGACGCACCGGCAGAGGAAGAACTCCTCTCGCCAGCGGGCCGTGACCGCGCCGTCGGGGTCCCCGTCCAGCCGTGCCGGCGGGTGCAGGTGGGTGAACAGGCCGCCGCCGTGGCACCCGTCCCGGCAGCGCGCCGTCCAGTCCACCGCGACCCCGCGGGCGGTCAGCTCGCGGATCAGCACGAGGGAACGCGCCGAGGTGGCGTCGGCCTCCCGGCACAGGTCCACCGGGTGGGTGAGCCGCGCGTGCCGTGCGCCGTCGCGGTACCAGCCGGCCACCGCCGGGCCGCACGGCCCGCCGAGCCGGCGCGTGCCGAGCGCCATCCCGGGCAGCCGCGCGGCGGCCGGATCGTAGTCCCGGGACAGCTCGACCCGGATCTCGGTCGCGCCGAAGTCAACCCGCTGCGACGGCATGGCGGTCCTCTCCGCGCGTGCGGTGGCGTCCGCCGCAGCCCGGTGATGGTCGATCCGGGCCAGCACCTGGTTGTGCGACTCCACGGCGGTGTGCACCCAGCAGCCCCCCTCCCGGAACACGATGCCCAGCTCTGACCAGCGGTCGAGCAGTGGTCGCACCACCGCCGCCCCGCCGGGTGTCCGCGCGGCCAGCGTGGCGGCCGTCCGGGGCTGCTCCAGCAGCCGGAACAGCCCGACCTCGACCGGCGAGGTCAGCTCGTACACCGACCAGTCGTACGCGGCGCGCCGGCTGACCAGCACGATCCGGTCGTCGACCTCCTGGCAGGTCAGCCGGCTGACCGGGTACTCGGCCCGCCACCGCTCGATCGCCGCGTCCAGCGCCGCCGCCTCGTCCCGGCCGATGCCCTGCGCGACGGTGGTGAAGATGTACGCCAGGTCGGCGAGTTCTCCGGCGGGCAGGTGGTAGATCTCCCGGTACTGCGGGGCCGGCTCCAGCACCGGGAAGCCCAGCTCCGGTTGGTTGAAGTACGGGCTGAACCGCTCGATGGCGATCCGCGCCGCTCCCATCGGCGGATCGAGGTGGTGCAGCGCCGGTAGCTGCGCGATGACCTCGGTGTAGTCCTCGGCCGTCTCGCCGGGGAACCCGTACAGGTAGTTCCAGCTCGTCGTCACCCCGGCGCTCTGCGCCTCGCGCAGCGCCCGGACGTTCTGGCAGCCGGTCACGCCCTTGTCCATCAGCCGCAGGACGTGGCTGCTCAGGTTCTCCACCCCCGGCTGGACCTGTACCGCCCCGGCCGCACCCAGCCGTTGGAAGTGGTGCCGGCGCAGGTTGGCCTTGACCTCGAAGTGCAGGCGGACGTCGTACTCCGACTCGGCCAACCGGAGCAGCACCGAGTCGAAGTACGCCATGTCCAGGATGTTGTCGACCACGATGAAGTCGAGCAGTTGGTGCCGGCGGGCCAGGCCCAGCACCTCGTCGAGGAAGCGACCCGGGCTCTTGCTGCGGAACTGCATCGACGAGCCGTTGAGACCGCAGAACGTGCAGTGGTGCTTCTCGCCCCACCAGCAGCCGCGGGAGCCTTCGACGACCAGCTTCGGCGCCACCCACTCGGCCGCCGCCGAGGTGTCCAGGCGTTCGACGAAGCCGGTGTAGTCCGGGGTGACGATCCGGGCCGGCGGCAACGGTTGCGCCGACATCGGGTTGGCCCGCGCGGCGCCCGTCCCGTCCCGCCAGCACAACCCGGGGATGTCCGCGAGGTCGTCCGCCCCGCCGCCGAGCGCGTCGAGCAGGCGGGGGAAGGCCACCTCCCCTTCGCCCCGGACGACGAAGTCGAGGAACGGGAAGTTGCGGTGCAGCGCCGCGCCCTGCGCCCCGTCGCAGTTGGCCCCACCGAGCACGGTCCGCACCGCGGGCCGTCGCTGCTTGAGCAGGCGGGCGGCGGCCAGGCTGGCGGTGTTCTGCTGGAAGGTGCTGGTGAACCCGACGACGTCCGGCGCGGCGGCGGCCAGCTCGGCGACCAGCGTCTCCACGAAGTCGGGCACCAGCTCGTGCAGCGCGGCGGTCATCTCCGTCTCGGCCCGGCTCGAACCCGCGTCGGCCAGCAGCCGGTGAAACGGCGCGAAGTCGCGCCGCTCGCCGTAGAGCGCGCCGGCGAACACCCAGTCCCCGGCGCCCTGGAAGTAGGACGTCTCGGAGAAGTACTGGTACTCGGCCAGGCCGAAGGGGACCCGGTCCACCACCCAGTCGACGAAGTCCAGGTTGGCGTACCGGACCTCCACGTCGTGGCCGGCGTTGCCGGCCGCGGTACGCAGGATGCCCAGGGCGAGCGACGGAACGTCGAGCGATCCCCACGGCATGTGCACCAGGACGACCTTCATCGCCGGTCTCCTCTCGACGGGCTGGACATCGTTCCGGGGCAGCGCAGCGATGCCCCGGAACGATGCCGTGGACGTGCCGTCACCGCTGCCGGGTCACTTGCCGGTGGTTCGGGGCGCCTCGTTCACCTGGGGCCGCGCGGCCGGGACCGCCCGGTCAAGATCGAGGAGCATCTTGACGATGACGGCGCCGCGGTCCCGCTCGCCCGTGCTGATCGGGTCGTGCCGGACAGTGCGTCGCTTCATTGCATTCACCTCCCTCCGGTGGGTCCGGGGTCGGACCCCGCCGGTCGCGGTGGTCCTGGCTGAGGGGCGCCGGAGCCCGGACGCCCGGCGGCAGCACCGTGCCGGCGTACCGGAGCAGGGCGGTGAAGACGGTCGTCTGGGCGGCGGCGTTCCCGTGGTGCCCGCCGGTGGACCAGAGCACCTCGTGCGGCACCGACCGGTCCCGCAGCGCGGCCACGTACCGCCGGACCGCCTCCGCCGGGCAGCGTTCGTCGTCGGTCGCGGCGGCGACGAACAGCGGCCCGCGGACCCGGTCCAGGTACGTCATCGGGTTGGCGGCCCGGTACCGGTCGGGGACCTCGGCGGGGGTGCCGCCGAAGAGCTCCTCGTCCGCCTCGCGCAGGGCGGGCAGTGTCGTACGGTGGGCCGTGGCGTAGTCGGCCACCGGGGAGACCGCCAGCCCGACCGCCCAGTCGTCGGGCTCGACGCCCATCGCGAGCAGGACCAGGTAGCCGCCCCAGGAGTAGCCGCACAGCCCGACCCGCCCCGGCTCCGTGACACCGAGGTCGACCAGGTGCCGGCGTACCGCCGCGAGATCCTCCAGCTGGGCCAGGCCGACCCGGTGGCCGAAGTCGTGCCGCCACCGCGGACCGTAGCCGGTGGATCCCCGGTAGTTGGTGCGCACGACGGCGTAGCCGGCACCGGTGAGCAGCTCCACCCGTGGGTCGTAGCTGTCCCGGTCGTGCAGGAACGGTCCACCGTGGAGCAGGAAGATCGCCGGCCATGGCCCGGTTCCGGGCGGGGTGGCCAGGAAGCTGTGGATCCGGCCGTACGGTTGGGGCGTCCACACCTCGCCGCGTCCGGAAGCGGCGGGCGGGGCCGGTGCCGGGTGCCGGTCGGTGGCCGGGTCGACCACCAGCCGGCTCGGCGGCACCGCCTCCCGGCTCCACACGTAGTGGACCGCGCCCTCGGGCGCGCAGGCCAGATCGAGGATGGTTCCGGGTGGGGTGGGCAGGACGCTCGGGGCGCCTCCGACGAGGTCGGACAGGAGGAGTCGGCTGCGCCCCGTCCGATCCTGCTGGACCAGCACCCGGCGGCCGTCCACGTACCAGTGCGCGGTGATCTCCGTGTCGAACGACAGCCGCTCGTGCAACCGGAGGTCGTGCCCCGGCCGCCAGGTGCCGACGGTGTAGCAGCCGCCCGTCTCGACGACCACCAGCAGGGCGGTGTCGTCCCCCGGACCCGGGCGGAACTCCAGCGCCCACACCCGGCGGTGCCGGTCGCCGGCCAGGATCTCGGTGCGGCCGTCGGTGAGCCGGACCACGGTGACCGCGGTGGGCCCGTCCGGTCGTCCGGCCAGCGCCAGCAGGGTGCCGTCTGCGCTCAGGTCCACCAGGGGCACGTAGCCCGGGGCGGCTGCCAGCAGGTGCGCCGGGCCGCCGGGCGTGCCGAGATAGTGCCGGGACTCGGCAGCGTCCCCGACACAGACGACGGCCAGCCGGCCGGTGTGGTCGAAGGCGATGCCGTACGGCCGGCCTGGTGGCACCCCGGTCAACGCGGGAGCGGCCGGCCCGCCCTCGAACGGCTGGCGTCGCCAGAGCCCCACGCCATCCGGGTCGGTGTCGAACCACCAGACGTGGCCGCCGTCCGGCTCCAGGTCGAAGGCGTCCACCCCGTGCCGCGCCTCGGTCAGGACCCGGCGACGACCGCTGGCGCGGTCCCAGGAGACGACCTGGGAACGGCCAGCGACGTCGCAGAGTTCGATGGCCCGGAGTTGATCGTCGGCGGCGAATGCCGGTGCGCGCGGTGGAATCACGACGACCCCGTTCCTACGGACGGTCGGAGCGCCGATAGTAATCGAAGACTGACTATGTGTAAATGTGGCCGGGGGGCCGAGGCGGTCGCGGCGCGGGTGCCTGTTCGGGCCGTCGGTCAGGCGCGGGTGATGCGGACCGCGTCGGCGATGACGTAGCCGGTGCCGCTGGACCACCGGCTCACTCCCACCTTGTTGCCGTCGCCTGCGGCCAGCGGGAACACCCCGAGTGACACCCACCGACCGCCGTTGAGGCGCTGGTTCACCCGCACCGTCTGGTTGCCGGTGGTGGTGGCGACGACGTACGGGGTGGAGTCGTTGTAGCCCGGGTCGGCCGGGTACCAGACCGAGACCTCGTAGCTGCCGGTCACCGGGAGGTCCGCTCTGTACCAGGCGACATCGCTGGCGGGGGTCGGGGCGGCGAACCGGTAGTCGGTACCGAGCCGTTGGCTGGAATAGGTCGACGTGCCCCAGTTCGTGCTCGCGGTGAACCGGCCCGTGGTGGTGTTGTCGACCGTGACGCTGAACCCCTGCGGTGGCTCCGTGGTGCCGGTCGAGACGTCGAGATAGTCGCGGTCGATGTAGATCTGTACGCCGCCCCAGGTCTCGTAGCTGTCACCGGTGTACTGGTGGATGCGCTGACGGTTGCCGTAGTACCCGTCCGGGCAGTAGTCGCCGGCGTCGGTGTTCGCCGCGCCGTTCCACCAGCCGAAGAAGAGATGGTCGACGCGGGTGTACCGGGTGTCGTGATAGGCACCGCACAGATCCCGGACGCCGGAGGAGCCGCTGGAGTACATGCCCGAGAGGTAGCCGAGCCCGTGGAGCCGTTCGGTCCAGCCGGAGAGGTAGGAGAGCACGGCCGCCTTGCACGACTCAGTCGACGGGTAGTGCTCGATGTCGTTGTAGAGCACGCTTCCGGCGGGGATGCCCAGCGCCTGGGCCGCGTTCACCGCGCTGGTCGCCCGGGTCGCACCCTCGGACCGTGCCGTGGCGGGGTCGTACGACATCTTCGGCGTGCGGGTGCCGCACGGCGCCTGACGGTCGAGCTCGATGGGGATGAGGTGCCAGCCCTTGCTGGTCTGGTTGGCCACCCAGGTCGCGGTCAGATTGGCCTGGGTGCAGGATCGGCTCGAGCCGCTGATGTAGACGCCGACAGCCCGGTAGGGCGAGCTGTTGCGCCAGGCGTCCATCGTCGACTGCGACGGAGCGGTACACGTGTCGAAGCCCTTTCCGGTGTAGGTGCCCGGCTGCGGGCCGGACGCCGCCGACGGCAGCATCGAGGCCGCGCGAACGGCGTCCGGGGAAACCGGCGTGGCACCCCGACCGAGCGTGGCGGAGGTCAGGATCCGGCGGACCACCGACTCCGTGTCCGATGTGTGCAGGGCCGTGACGAGTACGCCCGCGTCACGAACCGCGACCTGGAGCGTTCCGTCGCGGGACACCAGGGTGTCCGCGGTCGCCCGGCCCCTGGCCGTGACGGCGGTGTCCGCCGTGAGGCGTTCGGCGGTGCCGGCGTCGATCGGCTCGATGACCAGTCCTGCCGTGCGCCCCACCAGCCCGGACGGGCACCAGGGCTCCTCGCTCGGATGGCCGAGGTAGACCGCGGGTCGGTCGAACCGGACGCATGCGTGCGCGTCGGTGGACAGGTCGACGATCTGCCAGTCCGCCGGTACCGGCACCCGGTAGCCGCGGTAGCTGACGATCCGTTCGTCTGTGGGGGCCGCCCAGGCCGGTGTGGCCGCCCCGGTCAGAACGACGACGGCGGCCGTGAGGCCGGCCATGATCCTTCTTGTCCTCATCGAAGCCTCCCTGTGGGTGAAATTCTTCGAAACTGACGCACGATTCGGCAAATTCCTACCACGTGGGGGCGGCGCACGCCAGAGATCACTGTCGATGAGATTCGGCGCGGCGGGCCGAACGGTGGGCGCCGTCGACCAGCAACCAGCGACGCGACGAGGCCTTTTCCACTGCCATCGGCCCTGTTGCGCGCGGGCCTGGGGACGCTGACCGCCGCAGCCGTGCCGGTGGGGCTGCGCGTGACGGCCGCCCACGGCAGCCAGAACACCCGGCGCACTCGACTCGCTCACCGCCGCAGCGGTATTTGGCTCTTGCCTCGAAGGTCAAATGTCGGGAAAACTGGCCATGATCCTCGTGTGGGCCAGTCGTGACGCGCGGTCCGTGATGTGGACAAGGAGCTGACACGTGGGCATTGGTCGGCGCAGCGCGGGAGCGGCCGTGACGGCCGACAGTGCCGTGACGGTCGACAGTGCCGTGACGGTCGACCGTGCCGCCGTGCCGGGCATGATGTTCGCGCTGCTGACCCGCGCCGCGGCGGGGATCGCGGCGCCGCCGTGGCGTCCGATGTGGATGCCGGCGGCCTTCGCGCAGGGGCTCGTTCCGGTCGGTGGCACCGCCGGTGCCGTGCTCCGTCGTCAGACCTCGCGTTGCCTGCTGCTCGGTGCCCTGGCATACCGGGTGTGCGTCCTGCCCGTCGCCCTGGGCCTGCTCGTGGTGCGGGGGGAGTCGGTGGCGCCGGCCGTCCTGCTGCCGGTCACGGCCCTGCTGCTGGCCGCCAACGTCGCGGCGATCGGCACCGTCTCCCGACGGTCGACGGTGGACCTCGAACGGGTACGCCTGGCCGTGCTGGTCGACCTCGCCGTGGCGTACGGCCTGACCGTGGCGGCGAGTGCGGTGGTGCCGCACACCGCGGTGCTCTGGCCGTACCTGGCCGGTGCCGTGGTCCTGGTGACCGGAGCGTACGGCCTGGTCGGTGGCGTGCTCGCGGTGCTGCTGTCGGCGCCGGCACAGCTGGCGATGGCCGCGTTCGGCGCCGCCGCGGACACGGGCACGTTCGTCGGCCGGGTCGGGTGGCTCGGCCTGGCGGTGGTGGTCACGTGGGCGGCGCTCGTGGTCTGTGGGCTGGGTCTGCACCTGGCCATGTCGTACGGGATCCGGGCCGGTCGGGAGGCCGAGCGAATCCGGTGGCTGCGCTCGCTGCACGACACGGTGTTGCAGAGCCTGGAGGCGATCGCCCTGCACAGCGCGGCGGATGAGACCGCGCCGGCGGCGCAGCTCGCCGAGGTACGGGCCACCGCCCGGGTCCAGGCCGCCCGGCTGCGTCGGACGCTCGACGAGCCCGGCGGCAACGACAACCCGCTCGCCAGCGGGCTGGCCGAACTGGCCGAGGAACTCGCGGGACGCGGGCTGCGGGTGGAGCTGGCGGTGGCCGCCGGCGCCGGCAGCCGGATCTCCGGACCGTACCGCGACGCGGTCCTCGGTGGGGTGCGGGAGGCCCTGGGCAACGTGGCCAAACACGCCGGCATCGGTGACGCGGTGGTCCGCGCCGACGAGGAGAGCAGCGCCCTGGTCGTGGTGGTCCGGGACCATGGCTGCGGCTTCGACGTCGCCGGCCGGCCCGGGTTCGGCATCCGCGAGTCGATCGTGGCCCGGTTGCGCGAGGTCGGCGGCAGGGCGACCGTGGAGTCCTGGCCCGGCCGTGGCACCCGGGTCACCCTGCGGGTGCCGGCATGAACCGGTTGGGCCGACCCAGGCGCGGTGCCGGGGCGGGGGCCCGGCCGGGGCCGGGCGGCTCCCGAGCCGCGCTCGGCGCGCTGGCGGGCGTCGTCGGCGCGCTGGTCGGGGCGCTGCCGGTGGCCGCCGCCCCGGCCGGCTATGTCGCCCCGGCCGGCTGTGCCAAGCCGGTGGGGGTGCACACCGCCGGCACGCCGTGGGCGACGGAGTTGCTCGGGCCGCGCCGGGTGTGGCCACTGAGCACGGGTTCCGGGGTGCGGGTCGCGGTGCTCGGCACCGGCGTCGACGCCCGGAACGCACAGTTCCGTCCAGGTCAGGTCGAGGACGGCCGCGACGTCCTGGCCAACACCGCCAGGGCCACCGACGACTGTGACGGCCGAGGCACGTTCGCCGCCGGCCTGATCGCCGCCCGGCCGCACGACGAGACGACCTTCGCCGGTCTGGCCCCCGGCGTGTCCGTGCTCCCGGTTCGCTACGCCCAGAGCACCAAACAGGGCGAGGGGGCCGTCGACCCCGCCCGGCTCGCCGCCGCGATCGACTTCGCGGTGGCCGCCCGCGCCCGAGTGATCTACGTGGTGCTACCGGCGACCAGGATCACCGCCGGGCTGCGGGCCGCCACCGCGCGGGCGATCGCGGCCGACGTCGTGGTGGTGTCGCCGGCCGCGTCCGGCGCGCGGACCGGGGGTGCGACCAGCTATCCGACCGCGCTGCCCGGGGTCCTGGCGGTCGGCGCGTTCGGGCCGGACGGCGCGGTGGCCTCCACCGAATCCGGGGACCACATCGGGGTGGCCGCCCCGGGAAGACAACTGCTGAGCCTCTCCGCCGGAGCAGGCGGCCGGCTGGGACACTCACCCACGGTCGACGATCCCGCCTACGCGGCGGCGTACGTGGCCGGCACGGCCGCGCTGGTGCGGTCGTACCGGCCGAAGCTCAGCGCCGCCGAGGTGGTGCGGCGGATCGAGTCGACCGCGCACCGGACCGCGTTCGACGGGCACCACCCGCAGCTCGGCTGGGGGATGGTGGACCCGTACCGGGCGGTGGCCGCCGAGGGCGTCGAGGATCCGCCGGGAACCGTGGGCGCGAGCGCGCAGCCGGTCGCGGCGGCCCGGGCGAATCCCGGCGCCCGGGTGGATCCGCGGGTGCCGTCGCTGGTGCTGGCGGGACTCGTGGCGGCGCTGCTGCTCGGGATCGGCACGGCGGTGGCGCGTCGAGGCCGGGCCCGCGGGTGGCGTCCCGGCGGCTGACCGGCCCCACCCGTGGCGCGCCGGTGCTACCGCGCCTCCGTCGGCACGCAGCGGCTGGAGCCGCCCACCACCACATCGCCGGTGCCGTCCCGGGAGACGTGTACGCCGAGGTTCGTCCCGTCCCGCTGGAACTGGTAGGCCACCTCGCTCTCGCCGCTGCGGTCGGTGGCTCGCCAACCGTCCGCGCTCAGCCGCGGCAGCACCTCAGACAGCAGGATCTCGGCGGCGCCGGGCGGGGCGGGAACCCGTAGGTTGTACTCCCAGCGCACCGACTCGCTCGGCACGCCGGCCGGCCGGAACGGGTCGCAGTCGAGCTGCTCGTCGCGGCTGATCCGGACGTCGGGGCCGAACCGCGCGGCAACCTCGTCCAGCACGGCCCGCAACGGCCCGGCCACGGCGGCCAGTGGCGCGAAGTCGATCGGCTCGGTCACGGCACCGACGGTACCGTCACCAGCGGACCACCGGTGAACACCTGATAGATGTTCCACCACGCGTCACTGTGGTAGGTCAGCACGTCGGAGTGCGCGGAGGTGCCCTCCAGCGGTCGGCCGTCGGCGTAGTTGCCGGTCTCCAGCCGGACCACACCGGGGAACTCGTCGGGGTCGGCCCCGTGCCCCCAGTTGCCGATGTTGATGTCCCGGACCCAGGCGATCGGATCGCCCGGCGCGGTCATCGAGTAGCGCTGCACATCGGGCTGGGCCGGACGCAGGTCCTCCGGGCCGTCCACGCGGTGCCCCATGCCCGCCGACTCGATGTGCAGGATCCGGTTGGCGTCCAACCCGTGCTGCTCGGCGGTGCCGACCACCGCGCCGCCGTACGAGTGGCCGGCGAAGGTGACCTGCACGTCGTTGCCGGCCGCGGCGGAGCCGGCGATCTCGGCCCGCAACTGGTGGGAGAAGTCGGCGAGTCGAGGCCCGAGTTCGTCGGCGTAGCTGGCCGATGGGGCCTGCGGGAACAGGTTGGACGGCAGGTCACCGTCCATCCAGACGACCATGGCCAGGTCCCGGCGGGGGGCCGCGTCGACGAAGCCGACCGCGGCGTCGTGGTACCGCTCGAAGTTGGCCAGCTCGGAGGTGGTGCCCGGGACGAACACCGCGACGTCGCGGGTCCCGGCGTGGATGTCGCCGACCAACTCGACCATCGACCCGTCCCCGGACGGGTCGAACGAGAGGATCTTGCGGTGTTCGGCGATGACGTTCTCGTACAGTTCGATGCGCGCCTGCGACCGGGTGATGGTCTCGCGCAGCCGGTGGTCGACGGCCGGGTCCCCGGTGAGCTGGTTCTGATAGCCGGCGAGGCGCTGCCGCTCGGCGGTCAGCTCGGCGGTGATCGCCGAACAGTTGGCCGCGATCCGGGCGCCGAACGGGGCGGCGCCGGCAGGCGCGGCGGCCCGTTCGGCGGCCAGCGTGGTGCCACCGCCCAGTAGCTGCCGGAACGCCTGGCTCGCCTGGGTGTCGCCCCGCCGGTAGTTGGCGACCGCGGCGGTCACCCCGGTGGCCAACCGCCGGGTCTGCGTTGCCGCCGACTCCAGCTCGGTGCTGCTTCGTTGCAGGCTGTTGCCGTGCGCCTGCATGGCCCGTTGGGACTGCGGCACCAACCCGAACGCGTCGGTGCCGATGGCCGGCGTGGTGAGCTGCCCGCGAACGGTGGCCAACCGGTCGGCGCTTCCGGTCAGCTCGGCCGCCGCGGCGTCCAGCGCGGTCGGAACGGCCCGGAATCCGGTGGTGGTCACCTCCATGACCGGGCCCCCGGCTCGTTCGACTCAGGCTCCTCGCCGATCACCGCCGGCGTCACCACCGACTGCTCGCCCCACACGTCCTCGGTCTCGACCAGCCAGGGCGGGATACGTCGGCCGCCGGCCGCGTCGCCCGCGCCCATCGGGGCGAAGGGCATCGCCGGCATGAAGCCGCCGCCCATGCCCTTCGCCGCGGCGACCCCGGCGCCGGCCCCCGCGGCTGCGGCGAGCCCGCTCGCCGTCGGGCCGCCACTCTGGCCGGCCAAGGACTGGTTCGCCACCGGCGACAGGTCGACGCCGCCTCCGCCTCCGCCGACTCCGCCGCCGCCCGCACCGCCCCCGGAGATCCGGGCGCCGCCGCCGGCCCCGTCGGTGGCCGTCGGCACCGGGGCGGCGCCCTTCTGCGTTTCCTTCTTCGTCTCCTTCGGCTTGGCCCCCAGGCCGGGCGGGACGGTGGCGAACCGCCCGCCGAGCGCGGCGGCGGCCGCGGCCAACCCGGCGGTGAACATCGTGCCGAACAGCGGCCGGGGTTGGGTTGCCGGCGGCAGCTCGTTCGGGTCGCCCGGTGCCGCGCCCGGGTCGCCCGGTGTCCCGTCCGGTACGGACGGCGGATCGCCACCGGGCTGCGGTGCCAGCGGCAGGGGTGGCGTGACCGGCGGCGGCTCCTCGATCGGCGCGCCGGTGGTCGGCCGGGACGCGGCGCTCGGGGTGATCGGCATCGCGTCCTCGGTGGTGACGTACTCGGTGGCGAGGGTGGACATCACCTGCACCGCCTGCTGGTGAGCCGCGTTCGAGGCGGCCTGCGTCTGCTGCTGGGCGCGGACCTCGGCGATCGCCTCGGCCTGGTGCTGGCGGAGCGTGTCGACTGTGCTGGTCGGAGTGTCCGCGGGGACGACCAGGGGCGTGGTCGCGGCGGCGATGACGGAGGGGGCGAGATCGGGCACGGCGACCGGGGCGGGCATCGCCTCCTGGGCCGTGGTGAGCGCCTCGGCGGAGGAGAAGGCCAGGTCACGCACCGCGAACGCGGTGCTGGCCACCTGCCGGATACCCGAGGTCAGGTCGTTGATCATCAACTGGTACTGCCGGGCGGCGCCGCCGTCCCACCACTGCTCGAACTCGCGGAGCTGGCGCTCGATGTCGCCGGCGCGCTCGTGCAGCGCGGTGCCGGCGGCTCCCCAGCCCTCCGCCGCCTCGGTCACCGACTCCGGTTTGCCGACGTGCAGCATCCGCACGAGTTCCTGATGGCTGTACTGACTGAAGTCGGTATGCGCCCGACCGCGTCCACGCGGCATCGTGTCAGTCCCTTCCGTGCGCCCGGAAGGACGTGGCGACGCCGATGTCGTAGTCGGCGTACCCGTCCGCGATCATGCGGGTCACGTCGTTGGCGAAGGCGATCGCCTCCCGCACGGTGTGCAGCAGTTCGTGCATCTGTTCGGCGGCAGCCTGGTGCCGGTCGGTCAACGACGCCGCCTCGCCGAAGTCGCCGAGCAGGACCGGCCGGATGCGCAACTGGCCCAGGCCGTCGGTCGGTTTGCGCATCGCCTCCAGCTGGTCCTCCAACTCGCGGGCGAACGCCAGCAGCGAATCGAGGTGGACCCGGAACGACTCCTCGTGGGACATCGTCGCGCTCTCCTGTCTCGGAGCTCGGCTGAGAACAACGCCGGTCAGCGGGGCGGCGGCGTCGGGTGGAGGCGGATCCCGCCCCACCCCACGCCGCCGCTGATCGCCCCAGCTCAGGCGAAGAAGCTGGTGTTCCGGTTCTCCAGCGCCAGCTGGGTGTCGTGGGCCTCGTGTACCTTGCCGGAGAACTGGCCGATCACCGCGATGATGTCGGCCAGCGCGGCGCGCAGTCGCGTCTCGGACTGCTCCGCGGCCTGACCGGCGGTGCTGCCGGAGGCGTACCAGGTCTGCTTGATCGGGGCCAGGCTGGTCTGCAACTGGTCCATGTGGCCGTTCAACGCCTGGGCCTTGACCTGCAACGAGTCGGCGGCGGCCCGCAGCGCGGCGAATTCGACGTTGATCACATCGGCGGTCATCTCACATCACCCCTTCCGGGCGGTTAGGCACCGGCCAGCCGGCTGAGTACGGGGCTGCCCTCGCCCACGGCACCGGTGAGGCCGCGCAGGGAGTCGGCTGCCGCCACGTCACCGGAGTTGTAGTTGCGGAAGCTCTCGTTGACCAGGCCGGACATGGTCTGCAGTTCCCGTGAGGCAACTCGCATGCTCTCCTGCAGCCGGCCCTGTAGCTGCCAGAAAGCGGTGGCCTGGTTGCCGGCGTACCGGCTCAGTACCGATACGAGTTCGCTCTCCAGTTCCCTCATGCTCCGAGCCGCGTTGGTGGCGGCTTCGTCGAACCCGCTGACCGCTCGTGTCATCGCGGCGGAATCGCTCTGGTATCCGGGACTGGCCACGTCGGGTCACCTCCTCTTGGCGGAGTCGCGCGCCGACTCGCGGCGCCGTACACGCTGGGATGCTATGCATCCGTCACCCTTCGTTAGTACGGCACAAGTACCCGTCGCGTACACGGCACTATTACCCACACGGACCCGCCGCCGGGGCAGCCGGGCCCGGGCGCCGACCGGTCCGGATCAGGCCGGATCGGTTTGCGCCCAGGCGAGTTGCACCAGCGACACCCCGGTCCGCCGGTCCACCAACTGCCCCCGTCCGGGCGGCTGCTTGCTGGGCTTGACGTCGGCCAGCAGCGCGCCCTCGTCGCGGGAGCCGGAGAGCAGCAGGCCCGGTGTGCCCAGGTCACGGAGCCGTTGCACGACCGGCTCGAACAGGCTTCGGCTGGCGCCACCGGAGCGGCGGGTGAGCACCAGATGCAGGCCGACGTCCTTGGCCTGGGGCAGGAAGTCCAGCAGGGGCGCGAGTGGGTTGCGGCTCGGTGACACCACCAGGTCGTAGTCGTCGACGAGGACGAACAGCTCGGGGCCGCTCCACCAGCTACGCTCGCGCAGCTCGGCGGCGGTCACCTCCGGACCGGGCAGGCGTCGCCGCAGCCCCTCCGCGGCCTCGGCGACGAGCTGGGCGAGCACCGGCTCGCTGCCGGCGTAGCCGAGCAGGTGCGGACCGGTGAGCGCGTCCACCAGCCCGCGCCGGTAGTCGGCGACGATGACCGCGGCGTCGGTCACCGGATAGCGGGCCGCGATCTGCTGGGCGAGCACCCGCAGCAGCCCGGTCTTGCCGGACTCCACGTCGCCGAAGGCGAGGAAGTGCGGGTCGGCGTCGAAGTCCAGGTAGGCCGGTCCCAGGTCCGCCTCGGCCAGCCCGATCGGGATCCGCCGGTCACCGGGAACCGGACCGGGCAGGTCGCCGGCCGGCACCAGCCGGGGCAGCAGCCGCACCTGCGGAGCGCGCGGGCCGTGCCAGCTCGCGTCCACCTGCTTGACCAGGTCGCTCGCGCCGTCGGGCAGGTCGCTGACCGTGGTGCGGGCGTCGATGCGCGGCAGCCCACCGAGGAAGTGCAGCTTGTCGGCGGTGAGCCCGCGACCCGGTGCGCCCTTCGGCACGTTGGCCGCGGCCCGCCGGTCGTACGCCGAGTCGGCCGGGTCGCCGAGGCGCAGCTCGACGTGGGTGCCGATCAGGTCGCGCAGGGCCGGCCGGATCTCCATCGCCCGGTTGGCCGACAGTACGACGTGCAGACCGAACCCGAGGCCGCGGGCGGCGAGCGTGGTGACCGACTCGTCCAGCGGCTCGAACTCCTGGCGCAGGGTCATCCAACCGTCGACGACGAGGAACACGTCACCGAAGGTCCGCCCGTCCGGGCTGGGCGGTGGACGGCGCCGGAAGTCGGAGATCGAGTCGATGCGGTGCGCGGCGAACGACCGCTCCCGCTCGGCCAGCAGGCCGGTCAGCTCGGCGACGATCCGGCGGACCCGCTCGGCGTCCATCCGGTTGGCGTAGCCGCTGACGTGCGGCAGGCCGGCAAGGGTGGCCAGGCCACCGCCACCGAAGTCGAGAACGAACACCTGCACCTCGGTCGGGGTGTGGGTGAGTGCCAGCGCGGTCACCAGGGTACGCAGCAGGGTGCTCTTGCCGCTCTGCGGCGCGCCGAGCACGAGCGCGTGCCCGGCCGCCCCGGACAGCTCCGCCCACAGTAGGTCCCGACGCTGCTCGAACGGCTTGTCCACGATGGCCAGCGGCACGGTGAGCTGCCCGTTGCCGGCCCAGCCCACCGGGGTCAGGCCGCGCTGCGGGTCGATGCCCAGTGGCGGCAGCAACTGGTCCAGGGCGGGCGGTTCGGCCAGGGGCGGCAGCCAGATCTGGTGCGCGGCGGGCCCGTTGCCGAGCAGTCGGCCGATCATGGCGCTCAGCACGGTCTCGCCGTTGGTCGGCGCCGGGTGGGAACCGCCCGCCGGTGCCGGTGCGGGTGCTGGCCCCGCCTCGGCCGGCGTCAGCGGGGCGAGCCCGAACGGCAGCACCCGCCGCCGGTACGGGATCTCCTCGGCTGCGGCGGCCACCTGCTCGGGCGGCAGCTCGCCGGAGACGTACGCGGCCTTGAACCGTTGCAGGGTGGTGGTGTCCCACTTCAGGTACGCCGAGCCGGGCACCGGCGGCAGTTCGTACGCGTCGGACACCCCGAGGACCGCCCGGCTCTCCGCCGCGGAGAAGGTACGCAGCCCGATCCGGTAGCTCAGATGGCTGTCCAGGCCGCGTAGCCGCCCCTCCTCAAGTCGTTGCGAGGCGAGCATCAGGTGTACGCCGAGGCTGCGGCCGAGCCGACCGATCATCACGAACAGGTCGATGAACTCGGGCCGGCTGGAGAGCAGCTCGCTGAACTCGTCGATGATCACCAGCAGCGAGGGCAGCGGTCGCAGCGGTGCGCCCTCGGCCCGGGCCCGCTCGTAGTCGCGTACCGAGGCGTGGTTCCCGGCGGCCCGCAGCAGTTCCTGGCGGCGGACCAGTTCGCCGCGCAGCGCGTCGGCCATCCGGTCGACCAGGGTCAGGTCGGCCGCGAGGTTGGTGATCACCGCGCAGGTGTGCGGCAGGCCGGTCATGCCGGCGAAGGTGGCGCCACCCTTGAAGTCGATCAACGCGAGGTTGAGCGTCTCCGAGGAGTGGGTGGCGGCGAGCCCGGTGACCAGGGTGCGCAGCAGCTCGCTCTTGCCGGAACCGGTGGCCCCGATGACCAGCCCGTGCGGGCCCATGCCCCCTTCGGCCGACTCCTTGAGGTCCAGGTCGACCGGGCGTCCGTCGGGATCCACCCCGATCGGGATGCGCAGCCGGTCCCGGGCCGACCGGGGGCGCCAGGTGACCGCCGGGTCGAGCCGGCGCGGGTCGCCGATGCCGAGCAGGTCGGCCAGGCCGAAGGTGGTGGACAGCGGCTGCTCGCTGGCCACCGGCGCGCCGGTGTGCAACGCGGTGAGCTGCCGGGCGACCACCTCGACGCCGGCGACGCTGAGCCGGTCCGGCACGCCGACCAGGGCGACGCCGTCCGGGGTGCGCATGCCGAGCCGACCCTCGGAGATCACCAGATCGAGCGCGTCGGCGCCACCGCCGGGCCCACCGCCGATCTCCAGAATGGTGGTGCCGGCCAGGCCGCCGGGCGGGGCGAGCCCGGCATCGGGCAGCGTGCCCGCTCCGTCGATGACGATCAGCAGGTGCGGCGCCTCGGGCCGGGCCCCGGCCTTGAACGGGCCGCGGGCCGCCGGGTCGGCCGGATCGTCGGCGAGCAGCGCGGCCAGCTCCCCGAGGCTGGGCGCGGCCAACCGGGTCGGCCCACCGGCGTCGGCCCGGCCCGGATGCACCGCGTGGGGCAGCCACTTGAGCCAGTCCCAGCCGTCCTGCCGGTCCGGCCCGACGCAGGCGGCGATGCGCAGGTTGTCGGGGGAGTGGAAGGTGACCAGGTGGGCCAGCAGGGCCCGGGCGAGGGCCAGGATCTCGGGACGGTCGCCGGCCAGGGTGACCCGCCGGAACGAGCGTAGGGACACCGCCACCGGCAGCTCGCCGACGGTGGCGTAGGTGCGGATGAAGTGCCGCAGCGAGGTGGACGCCACCGGATCGAGGTCCTCCAGCGGGGCGGTCTGTGGCGCCCGCAGCGCGGTGGCCAGCCGCTGGGGCCCGATGCCGACCCGGACCCGACCGAAGTCGGCATCCGTGCGGGCCCGTTCCCAGAGCCGCTCGGTGCCGGCGAACGACCACAGGTCGGCCGGGTCGGGCAGCGCCGCCAGGGCCGCCTCCCGTTGGCGGACCGCCACCTCACGGACCTGGCCGCGCAGCCCGCCGAGGTAGCGCAGATAGTCGCGCCGTTCGTCGTTGATCTGCGCCTTCTTCGAGGCGCCCCCACGGGACAGGCTCATCACCAGCATGCCGGCCATGGCGCTGATGTACAGGGCGCCGAAGACCCAGGTCATCGCACCACCGGACCGCCCGATGTAGACGAACGACATGGCACCCATGCCGAGCATCATCGGCAGCATGAACATCAGTTGCATGCCGGCCTGGCCGGACCCGCGGGGCAGGGCGGGCGGGGACTGCAACATGATCTCGCCGCGTGGTGGTTCGGGCAGTACAGCCCGGCGGCGGAAGGTGTCGGCGGACATCCGGCGGTGCCTCCTCGGCCCGATGAATCGGTAACCCGTGGTCACTTTGACGGAGCAGGTCGTGGGTAGTTTTGCCGTTTAAGGGCTCGCGCGCATCAACCTACGATGACCCGCAACCATCCGGGAACCGGCCCAGCGCGGTCGAAATTGTCCGGCCCGGTGTGACGCGGGCCGGGTGATCTGGCGGGAAGGTGCGAACGATGACGACAAACTCGTCGTACCACGTGCGGCCGGATGCCGTACGTGGAGTGGTCGGCAACATCGTCGGCCTTCTGCTCCAGGCGTACAGCACGGTGCTGGAGCTGGAGCGGCTCACCCTGTCACCGACGTCGTTCGCGAAGCTGGGCTCGCCGGTCGCGTCGGCGAACATCGCGATGCAGGGGCAGGTCGTCGGCACCATGCGGACGCTGCTGCAACTGCTGCAGGAGACCAACGACCTGGTACACCGCAGCGCCAACGACTACGACGACGCGGACCAGGCGGTCGCCGCCGCGCTGGGCGGGGCGTCCACCGGCAGCGGTGCGGCGCCCAGCGCCGCCCTCGCCGGCTACGCGATCAACGACAGCGCGGGCGCGGCGGGGGAGCCCGGGTCGGTCGGCAACGTGCTGGACTACCTGGGCCGGGCGGGGCTCGGCGAGCTTTCGGCCCGGCCCCTGACCGAGGTGACCTTCCGCGACGCGCGGGACTTCGCCGACTGGCTCGACCGCAGCCCGGCCAACCAGGAACGGGTCGGCCTGTTGGCGGTCTACTCGGGCAGCGGGCGGGACGTGCCCGGCCTGGTACACCCCGGCGACGTGGTGGTCGTGCAGCCCTTCGTCGGCGACGGTGGCCCGGTGATCGGTGTCGCCGGCGCGAACGGCCAGCTCTACAACCACGGGGCGGTCGGCTCGGCGGCGGAGTTCGGACGCGTCCGGGTCTACCGCCCGATGACGGATGCGACGTCGCTGTGGTGAACCCCGACGACGTGAAGCCGAGAGAGGTGCGTCGTGTTTGACATTCCCAACTCGGGCGCGATGGACGCCGCTGCCAGCGGTCGTGGGCCCGGCACCGTCGCGCTGCCCACGATCGTGGGCGGTAACCCGCAGGCGATCCTCGCCCACGCTGCGGCGTTGACCGCGCGGGTCGCCCGGCTGGTCACCCTCCTGGCCGACCTGGAGCGGGCCCGCGAGCAGCTTCGTGAGGTGTGGTCCGCCGGATCGGCGAGCGACTCCGTGGTGCAGAAGCTGACCAAGTCCTTTGCCAGCTTCCAGCAGATCATCGAGACCGTGTTCGCCGGCGTTCGGGAACTGGAGGGTGCCGCCGCGCAGCTGACCACCGCGCAGACGGCCTACCGGGCGGTGGTCGGCGCGGTGAACCCGACGGTCGCCGCGCTGATGTCCAACCCCTACACCCAGGCGGCCGGCCGGGCGCTGGCGGTCAGCACCACCGGGATCCTCAAGGCGTTCCTCACCGGGATCGGTGGCATCCTCACCGCCATCGGAGTGACCAACCTCGGCCAGATCCTGACCGGCCTGGCCACCATCGTCGGCCAGGTCGAGCAGTTGTTCTCGAAGAACAACGACGGTGGCTCGGCGTCCGCCGCGGCGCTGCCGGCCGGGAGCGCGGGCAACCCGGTGCTCGCGCCACCACCGATGGCCGGCATCGCCAGCGGGGCGGGGCAGGCGGCCCTGGGCGGCGGCTACGGCATGCCGTCGTTCAACGGCTCGGGCTACCCGACCGGTGGCTCGATGAGCAGCTACCTGCCCTCGGCCCTCGGCACCGACCAGTGGGTCGCGGTCCAACCCGGTCAGTCCTCGCCCTCCTCCGGTGGGACGCCGGTGACGACGACGCCCACCGGCCCGGTGCAGACCCTGCCGATCCCCCCGTCCGGGTCGGTGGACGGGCCGCCGTCGTCCGCCCCGTCCGGGCCCGATGCCGACGGCGACGGCGACGAGGTGACGGTCACGGCCAGCAAGGGTGACCTGACGGTGACCGTCGAGGTGCCGGTGGACACCGGACGCGCGTTCGACATCGAGGTCACCGCCAGCTCCGGCGGGCAGAGCGTCGACGCCGACATCAGCGTCGGCGCCGACGGCTCGGTCAAGGTGGACTGACCGGTGGCCGGCGCCTCTTCCGTCCTGGTCGGCGGCACCGTCAATCTGTCCGGCGCGCTGTCCTGGCTGCTCGACCGGTACGCCACGGTGCTCGCCGAGTACCGCCGGCAGCTCACCGGCGACCCGGCCGGGCTGCGGGCCGTGGCCCACTCCTACCTGGCTATCGCCGACCGGGCAGCGGGCGTCTCCGGCGAGCTCGACCGGCGCCGCAGCGGACTGTCGGCGCACTGGCACGGCTCGGCGTACGACGCGTTCGGCGCCGCCGCCGGCCGGGTCAGCACCGGGCTCGACGGCACCGAGGCGCGGCTGCGCCAGCACGCCGCCGCGCTGGACCGCGCGGCCGGCGGACTCCAGGCCGCCGCGAGCACCGCCGACGTGGTCATCGCCCGGTTCCGGGCCAACGCCCAGATCCTGGTGGCCGCCGCCCGGGCGGTGCCGAGCAGCCAGGTCTCCGCCCTGCTCGGCCAGGCCCGAAGCGTCGGCGAACAGGCGTTGAGCGCGATGCGCGGGGTGTGTGACCGGCTCGGTACGGTGCTGGCGCAGGTCGCCACCGAACTCGGCGGGCCGCACCCCGCGGGCGCCGCCGGTCCGGCCGCCGCGGCCGGCGCCGACGGACGTCTCGCCGCGGAGTCGGTGCTGGCCGCGCTCGCCGGGGACGTCTCGCCGGCGCAGTTCCGCCAGAGCATGGCGCAACTCGCCGTGATCACCGACCGGGTACGCGCCGGCCAGCCACCGTCCGCCGAGGACAAGGCCTTCCTGACGTCGTTCTACGGCGCGCTCGGCGACCGGGTGTTCGACCTGCCGGGTTATCTCAACGCCACCGAGCACCGCTACCAGACCAGCCTGTTCGGCATGTTCGGCGAGACCGCCCCGGGCTTCGCCCCCGCCGACCGGCAGGCGATGCTACGGACCGTCGGCAACGGCATCCTGACCCTCTCGCAGGACCCGGCCGACCTGCCTGCCGCGATCCGCGACCTGGTGCACACCCCGGCGGCCACCGAGACCAACATCGGCACCAACTCGTTCGGCTTCACGCAGGAGGTGCCGTCCGTGCCGGGCCGGGCGCCGCTGACCGGGGCGATCGGCGAGACGGTCTACACCAACCGGCTGGACGTGCCCCGCTACGCCCAGTGGGAGGCGTTGTCCCAGCTCACCGGCGCGGCCGACCGGGACCTCGTGGCCGGAGCCGACTATTCCGCCGCGGTGACGCGTCGGGTCGGTGAGATGGCTGACGTGACCCAGCGCCTGGACGACCTGTCCCGGCACAGCCCCAACCAGCCCGGGTACTACGTGTCGACCGACGACGCGGTGCTCTGGGACAAGTCGCGGGTGGACGCGACGCTGACCCCGCTGCTCGACGTGTCCACCCGTAACCACGCCGCCGACGCGGCGCTGGCCAGCGACGGCGAGACGCTGCGCCGGCTGGCCGGCTTCGGCTGGGCGGACGACGGCCGCACCGCGGGCCGGGTCGTCGACTGGATCGGTGCCGCAACAGCCGATCCCGTCGAGCACGACCTGGCCCGCGGTGCGTACGTCAACCTCACCCAGACGATCACCGACCCGGCGTCGTACCCGCAGACCCTGGCCGCCATGCGGGAGAACCCGCACTTCGCCGAGGCGATCGCCCGGGCCACCGTGCCGAACATGGATCTGTACGCCCAGCCGCTCGACGGCCTGGACACCGATCCGGCGGCGCAGCGCCTGGGCAGCACCGACGCCCGGCACATGCTGATGCTCGGCCAGGTCACCCAGGACGGCCGTGACGAGATCAACGCGGCGGCCGACCTGTACCAGGAGTACCTGCTGCGCCAGGCCGACGCCGGCACCATCCCGATGGAACAGGCGGGCCGGTACGCCGGCAACGTGGACGGCCTGACCAACGCCGCGGCCGCCAACGCGATCTGGCACGCCAACGTGCAGGACGCCGAGCAGGCCACCCGCACGGCGCAGGAGGCGTACGCCCGGCAGGTGGCGATCGCCAACGCGGTCAAGGACGTGGTCGGGTTCGGTGTCGGCAAGCTGCCGGAGGTCGGCTCGTTCGCCGGCTTCGCCTTCGGGCAGGCGGCCAACGTCGTCACCGGTTCCCTACAGGCGCCCGCCCTGGTGCATCCGCAGGGCCTGCCCACCGAGGTCTTCCACCACCCGCAGCTCACCGGCAACGGGACGGTCTACACGGCGGCCGGCGACCTCGCCAGTTTCGAGCTACGCACCGGCGGATCGGCGCCGACCGTGCCGGTTGGCGCGCTGCATGGCGCGGCTGCTGAGGAGGCCGTACGGTGGGCCCGGGCTGATCCGGGCCGGGCCGACTACATGGACGCCTACAGCACCGCCGCGCAGTACGTGTATCTCGGGAACCTTGCGACTCATACCCGTGAGTCGATCCAATACGACGTGCAGGGGCGGCGGCCGTAGCCCGGCGGCAGGCGACGGCAACCGGCGGGTGGCGGTGAACCGGAGGGAAGACGACAGATGGAACCGGCGATCGAGGATCTGCTCGCCCAGGTGCGTGAGCAGCAACAACGGATCGAGGAGATCCAGCGCTCGGTGACGACCATGGAGCTGACCGGGTACGCCGGCAACGGCGACGTCACCGTGAAGCTCAGGGGCGACGGCCGGTTCACCGAGGTGACCATCGACCCGCAGGTGCTGCGTCGCTACGACGCGCACACCCTCGGCCAACTCGTGCTGGAGGCGGTGAACGACGGCCTGGCCAAGCTGGCGGCGGCCAGTGAGGCGAGGTACGCCCCGCTGCTCGGCGAGGCCCAGCAGTGACCACCGCGCTCGCCCCCCGGCGGGTCACCGTGGTAGCGCCACACGCTCGTCTCGACGTGTCGCTGCCGACGCAGAGCACGGTGGCGGAGCTGCTTCCGCAGTTGGTCCGGCTGCTCGCCACCAACGCTGACCGGGCCGGCGGGGTCGGCTGGGAACTGCGCCGCTTCGGGGGGCCGCCGCTGGACGGCGCGGCCACCGTCAGCGGCGCCGGGGTGCGCGACGGCGAGGTGCTCTACCTGGAGACGGTCGACCGGCGGGCCACCCCGATGCTCTTCGACGACGTGGTGGACGCCATCGCGAGCGCCGCCGCGGACCGGCCCGGGGTGTGGCGGGCGGCGGTGTCCCGGAAGGTCGGCGGTGCGGTCGCCGCGCTGGCCTTCACCGCGGTCGCGGTCGCGGTCGGCCTCAGCGGGCTCGCCGCGTCGGCCGTCGCGCTGCTCGCCGGCATCCTGGCCCTGGTGCTGCTGCTCGCCGGTGGGGCGATGTCGCGGGCGTTCGGCGACCGAGGTCTCGGTGCGGCGGTGGCCGCCGGTGGCGTACCGGCCGCGCTGATCGGCGGGCTGGCGGTGCTCGGTGGTCCGGGCGCGGCGATGGAGTTGACCGCGGGTCGGCTGGCGTTGGCCGGCACGGCGGTCACCCTCTACACGGCGGCGGCCGCCGTGGTGGTGGCGGAGCAGCGGCTCGCCGCCGCCGCGGTGGCTGCCGCGGCCGGTGGTCTCGGCGCGCTCGCCGACCTGCTCACCGCCTCCTCGCCCGCCTCGGTCGCGGCGGTCACCTGTTGCGTGGCCGTGGTGGCCAGTCCGGCGCTGCCGATGCTCGCGCTCCGGCTCGGCCGGCTGCCGTTGCCCGGGGTGCCGACCGATGTGGAGGCGTTCCGCCGGGACGAGCGGCCGACGCTCGGACCCGAGGTGGTCGGGGACACCGAGGCCGCCGAACGGATCCTGACCGGTCTGCTCTGGGGCTTGGCGGTCATCGTGGCCGGTTGCGTCGGGATACTCCTGTCCGGCGGCGGTCGCTGGGCGTGGGCGCTGGCCGGTCTGGCCGGCGCAGCGCTGTTGCTGCGCGCCCGCGCCTACGTCGGCCTCGGCCAGCGGGCCGCCCTGTTGCTGGCCGGTGCCGGGTCGGTGCTCGGCCTGACGGCTCGGGCGAGCCTGGCCGGCGGACCCGGAACGCGGCTGCTCCTCGCCGGGCTGCTCCTGGTGACCGGAGTGGTCTGCGCGACGTACGCGGTCCGGGCCGCCGCCAACACACCGTCGCCGTACTGGGGCCGGCTGCTCGACGTGGTCGAGTTCCTGGTGCTGCTCGGTCTGGTGCCGGTGGCGGGCGCGGTGCTCGACATCTACGGCGCGGTACGCGCATGGGGTGGCTAACCCACCGGCAGGCCAGCCAGCGGCAGCGTCGCCCAGGCCGCCTCGGCATGCGCCCCGTCCAGCGGGACCAGGTCCCGGTCGAAGTCGGCGGTGGCCTGCCGGACCGCCTCGGCGACCGCCTCCCGGGCCGGGCCGGCGGGCACCCCGAGCCGGACCAGCGCCGTGCTGCGGGTGCCGCCGCCGCGTTGCCGGTCCCACCGTACCGACACGGTGCTGACCAGGGCCGGTGTGGCGGCGTGCCGGCGCAGCAGCGTGGCCACCTCGGTCAGGCTCCGGGCGGCTCGGCGCGGTCGGTAGCAGACCTGGTGCAGCATGCCCAGCGACCAGTAGTGCCAGGTCTCGGTGCCGGGTTCGTCCGCGCGCCGCGAGTCGACACCGAGTACGGCGGCCCACGCGTCGCGCAGTTGACCGCCGTCGAGCGTGGTGACCTGATGCCCGGCGGCCCGCAGGTCGGCGGCGAGCCGCAGCGCGGCCGTGCCCGCGGCACGTACCGCCCCGGTCTGGCCGCCGCCCCGGGCCCGGACCGCCCGGGCGGCCGTCTCGGGGTCGAGCCGGATCGCTATCCAGCGCGCCGCGGTGCCGGTGCCGGGCGAGATCCAGTCGACCAGTTGCGCGCCGGCCAGCGGCAGATCGGGGTCGTCGTAGCGGGACAGCAGCCGGCGCAGCAGGTCGTCGAGGTCGCCGTCGGGTTCGACGCGCAGCAGCGCGCTCCACGAACTGCCGTCACCGGCCAGCCCGATCCGGTTGCCCGCCCGGTCCGCCTCGGTCCGGGTCCGCAGGCCGGGCAGGGCCGGCCGGGCGTGCCGGGACCGACGCCGGAAGCGGTGCCGGACCAGCACCCAGTCGGACAGCCACCGGCCGTGCCAGCGCACCCCGGTGCCGAGCAGCACGACCGCTGCCACCCCGGTGAGCGTGCCGCCGACCACGCCGGACGGCCCACCGGCGGCCACCGCGCCCAGCACCGCGCACTGCCAGAGCACCAGCCGGCCGACGCCGAGTCCACGCAGGCTGCGCTGCCCCACCGGTGGTACGGGCATCGGCGGCCCAGCCCGGTGCCGGGTGGAACTGATCGGCGGCGCGGTGGCCGGTGCGGCTGTCGGCATGGCTCGGCTCCCTGGGCTCGATGTCGTCGGCGATCCGTACCTTGTATCCGTAGTTCTAGTGCACCGGGCGTGCACCGCACCATGGCGGGGACGAACTGATGTGGACACAGCGCGACCAACTACAGGCCTACCAGTTCCTTCGCCGCCGGCTCGTCTCGGCGCTACAGGTCGGTGACGCCAACCACCCGGTGTCGCCGAGTCGCCGTCTGGTCATCGGGTGTGCGCTCGGCGCGGCGGTCACCCTGCTGGTGACCGCCGGCTTCGGGGTGTACGGGTTCCTGCGGCCCGGCGCGAACACCGACTGGCGCAAGCCCGGCCAGGTGGTGATCGACAAGGACACCGGAGCGGCGTACGTGATGGGCGCCGACGGGTTGCTGCACCCGATGCTCAACTACGCCTCGGCGCGGCTGCTCGCGGGCGGTGACGGCACCGCCACCAGCCGGGTGTCGAGCAAGTCGCTGGGGGGTGCGCCACGCGGCGTCCCGCTCGGGATCCCCGGCGCGCCGTCGTCGTTGCCGGGCCGGGACCGCCTGTTGACCGGGCCGTTCACCGTCTGTGCGCAGATCGCCGACGGCCGGCCGGCGGGCACCGCGCCGGTCACCACGGCGCTGGCCGGGGTCGCGCCGGTGGGCACCGAGGTGGACGCGGCGACCGCGTTGCTGGTCGCCGGCCCGGACGGCACCGAGCACGCGCTGGTGGCCGGGCGCCGGCACCGCATCGCCGACCCGGCCACGGCGGTTGCCCTCGGCTACGACGCGGTACGCCCGTTGCCGGTCAGCGGGGCCTGGCTGAGCGCGGTTGTCGCCGGTCCGGACCTGCGACTGATCACGGTGTCCCGGGTGGGCGCCGCCGGGCCTCGGGTCGGTGACCTGAGCACCCGGGTCGGCCAGGTGCTCGCCGCCACGACCGTCGGCGCCGAGGCCCGCTACTACCTGGTCCACGCCGACGGGCTGCTGGCGATCGGACAGACCGAGGCGGCGTTGGTGCTCGGCAATCCGGCCAACCGGGCGGCCTACCCGGACGGCGCGGCGCGGGAGATCGCGGTGACGCCGGCCGACGTGGCGCAGTCGAAGCCGGTGGCCGGCACGGCCGTCGGGTATCCGGCCCGACTCGCCCCGCCGGCCGAGGTGCCCCAGGAAGGGGCTGCGGTGTGCGCGACGGTGGACGGCGATCGGGCGGTGGTCAGGCTGGGCGCCGCCACCGGTGTGCCGGCCGGGGTGGCGCCGATGGCGGCCGGTGGTGGCACGGGGGCCGACACGGTGTTCGTACCGGCCGGCCGGGCCGCGGTGGTGCGCGAGCGACCGACACCGCAGGCCGTCCTCGGCGCCGTCTTCCTCCTCACCGACCAGGGCGTGCGGCATCCGGTACCGGACGGCGACGCGCTCAAGGCGCTCGGGTACGGGGCGGTTCGGCCCACGCCGGTGCCACCGACCGTGCTGGCGCTGTTCCCCGTCGGCCCGGTGCTGGACCCGGCCGCCGCCCAGCGGCCCGCCGCCCCCCGGGCCACCGGCGCGGGGGAGACCCGGTGACCGGCGTGCCGACGATCGAGGTGTCGGTGGTGGAGGACCACCCCCTCTATCGGGCCGCGCTGGTCCGCGCGCTCGGGGACGCGCCGGACGTCCAGGTCGGGGTGACCGCCAAGTCGGTGGAGGAGTTCGCGGCGTACCGGCAGCCCGGCGGGGGAGTGGTGATCCTCGATCTGCGGCTGCCCGGGGCACGCGACGCGGCGGCGGTGGTCGCGGTCGCCGGGATGGGCCACCGGGTGCTGGTGGTGTCCGCGCACGGTGACCAGTCCGACGTGCTCGGGGCGATCGCCGCCGGGGCCCGCGGCTACCTGACCAAGGACGCCGACGCCGACGAGATCCTCCGGGCGGTACGGGAGATCGCCGCCGGCAACACCTACGTGTCGCCGACCCTGGCCTCGATCCTGCTGGACTCGTCCCGGGGACGGCAGCCGCTGTACCGGGTGCCGTTGTCCGACCGGGAACGTCAGGTGCTGTCGCTGCTGGCAGCCGGCGAGCGGGACCAGGACATCGCGGAGGCGTTGATGATCAGTGTCCGTACCGTCCGGTCCCACCTCGACCGGATCCGGGAGAAGACGGGGCGTCGGCGGCGGCCGGAGCTGACCCGGCTGGCGATCGAGGAGGGCATCGCCGCGCCCGCGCAGGACCGCTGACGGGCCGGCCGACCACCCGGACGGCGGTGGGTGGCGGCTCCTGGCCCGGGCGACATCGCGCAGCGGCGGATATTCCGCGGGGCAACAACCTCGACCGCTCGGCGGTCCCCGACAGTCCACTGTGTACGGTGGCGATCTCATCCCGCTCGGCCGGCGTCCTCGCGGGCGGTCACCGGGCCGTACCGGTCGGTTGCCGCGCCGGAAGGCCGACCTGCGGGGCAGCCGAACCCTCATCGGAGGAACTGCGAATCATGTACGACGCGATAGTGGTCGGTGCCCGCTGCGCGGGCGCCTCCACCGCCCTGCTGCTCGCCAGGCAAGGGCACCGGGTGCTCGTGGTGGACCGGTCGTCGTTTCCCAGTGACGTCATCTCGACGCACTTCCTGTGGCCGCACGGGATGTCCTACCTCAACCGCTGGGGCCTGCTGGACCAGGTCACCGCGGTCACCCCCACGCACACGAGCGTCGACATCGTCAACGACGGCATCCGACTGACCGGATCGGTGCCGACGGACCTGCTGCGCGAGCACTTCCGGGACCTGCACGGCGACGACTCGGGCGTGGTGGGGAGCTACGCCTCCGTCCGCCGCCGGGTGCTGGACGAGATCCTCGTCGAGGCCGCGGCCAAGGCAGGCGCCGAGGTCCGCACCAACTCCACGGTACGGGAGCTGATCGTGGAGGACGGCCGGGTCGTCGGCGTGCGGGGGCGGGCAGCCGACGGCCAGGTGTTCGAGGAGCGGGCCCGGATCGTGATCGGCGCCGACGGCCGGAACTCGTTCGTCGCGCGCGCCCTCAAGCTGCCCAAGTACGACGAGCGGCCCCGGTGCACGTTCGCCTACTGGAGCTACTGGTCCGGCTTCGACCTCGGCTCCGGGCAGATCCACCGGCGGGGCCGGCTCGGCTGCGCGGCGGTGCCGACCAACTTCGGGCAGAACATGGTCCTGGTCTGGGGGCCGAGCGAGTGGTCCCGGGAGTTCCGCGCCGACGTGCCGGGCAACTACCAGCGGGCGCTGGACTTCGTCAGCCCCGAGCTGGGCGAGACGGTCCGCACCCGGGGCACCCGGGAGGAGCGGATCTACGGCACCCTGGACCAGTCGGCCTTCCTCCGGCCGCTGCACGGGCCCGGCTGGGCGCTCGTCGGCGACGCCGAGTCCGCCAAGGACCAGTGCACCGCGATCGGCATGACCCACGCCTTCCGCGACGCGGAGCTGGTCAGCGCCGCCCTGGACCGGTGGCTGACCGGGGAGACGTCGATCGACGAGTCGATGGCGGCGTACGAGGGCCGCCGCCGCAGCCAGAACGCCGCGGCCTACTACGACTACGTCTGCACGTTCGCGGAGATGCGGCCGTACCGGCACGACGAGCTGCAACTGTTCGTCGCGTTGCGCGGCAACCAGGAGGAGACCGACCGGTTCATCGCCACGCACGCCGACGTCGCGCCGGTCTCGGAGTTCTTCCAGGCGTCCAACCTCTTCCTGCTCAACGACGCCGCGAAGGAGTCCTCGGCCGACTACCCGGTCTTCGACGACTTCGCCGCGACGTCCCGCATGTACCAGCAGAACCTCTTCGCCTGATGCCGCACCAGGGAGCCGACACCGTGACCACCACCGACCTGCACCAGCGTGACGACGGCGAGCTGATCGAGGTGATCCTGCACGCAGCCCAGCGCGGGGACGTCGAGACCATGACGCGTACCGCGGCCGAGGTCTCCGAGATGACCCGCAACTGGGCCGCGCACATCCCGTGGGACGACTTCGCGACCCTCGACCGGTCCGGGAGCGACGGCGAACTCGCCCAGGTCGTCGCGGACCTGACGGAGATGTGGGAGCCGGCCCACCTGCGCAATCCCGTCGACCCGGACGAGGAGTACGCGCTGGACAAGAACGCCTACGACTTCTACCGCCCCGCCGGCCGGAACCTGCTCGCCCGCACCGAGGACTTCTACGGCTGGGTGCAGGCCCGCCGCCGAACGGAGACCTGGCAGTACTCCCGGGTGCTGGAGGCGGCCCCGGACAGCGTCGCCCAGATCACCAACGACCTGGGCCGGCGGACCCGGGGCATCAACTTCAACTCGCAGGACTACCTGTCGTTCAACACCCACCCGACGATCCGGGAGGCAGCGGCCCGCGCGATGCGCGACTACGGCCCGCACAGCGCGGGCTCGCCGATGGTGCTCGGCAACACCCGGATCTCCGACGACCTGGAGGCGGCCCTCGGCGACCTGGTGCGGCTCGAGCACGTGACGCTCTTCCCGACCGGGTGGGCGGCGGGCTTCGGCGCGGTGGTCGGCCTGGTCCGCCAGTCCGACCACGTGCTGATCGACCGGCTGGCGCACTCCTGTCTCCAGCAGGGCGCCCGGGCGGCGACCCGCAACGTGGTGCGCTACGAGCACCTCAACGTCGAGGCGGTCCGCCAGCACCTGGTCGACATCCGGGCGCACGACACCCGCAACGGCATCCTGGTGGTCACCGACGGCCTCTTCTCGGTGGACGCGGACTGGCCGGACCTGGTGACCCTCCAGCGGGTCTGCCGGGAGTACGACGCCACCCTGCTGGTCGACGTCGCGCACGACCTCGGCTCGATGGGGCCGGGCGGTACGGGTGTGCTGGGGATGCAGAACCTGCTCGGCGAGGTCGACATCGTCATGGGCGCGTTCTCGAAGACGTTCTGCTCCAACGGCGGCTTCGTCGCGTCGAACTCGCCGGCCCTCAAGCAGTACATCAAGATGTTCGGCGGCTCGCACTTCTTCTCCAACGCGCTCTCCCCGGTGCAGACCGCCGTGGTGCGGGAGGCCGCGCGGATCATCCGCTCCCCGGAGGGCGACGAGCTGCGCGCCCGGCTGTTCACCGCGATCCACGCGCTGCGCGACGAGCTGACCGGCCGGGGCCTGACCTGCATGGGAGAGCCGTCGCCGATCGTCCCGCTGCTGATCGGCAACGAGAAGCTCGCCCGCACCGCGAACCGGCTGCTCTTCGACCGGGGGGTTCTCGCGTTCATGGTGGAGTTCCCGGTCACGCCGACCGGGTCGTCCCGGTTCCGGCTCCAGGTGCAGGCCGGGCACGGGCCCGAGGAGGCCCGGGAGGCGGCCCGCATCATCGAGGGCGCGATCGCGGACTCCCGGGCGTACCTGTCCAGCGCGTTCGGCAGCGCCCCCCGGTAGCCCGACGGGCGGGGCACCGGGGCACCCCCGGGCCCGGTGCCCCGCCCGGCGTCATCGCCGAGAAGTAGAATCGACGGTCACCAGGATCGCCCGACGCCGCCGGGTGACGAGCGTCCGGGTGGTTCAGTGGCCCCCGCCCCCGCCCCCGAGGGCGTCGAGCAGGTTGTCCACCGCCGCGTCCGACGCCCGGCGGACGCTCTCGGCCGTCGCGGCGCCCAGGTGCGGCGTCGGCACCACGCGGGGATGGGCGAGCAGGGCCGACGGCTCCGGCGGCTCGCGGTCGAAGGCGTCGACCGAGTACAGCGCGATCCGGCCGGACTCCAACTGCGCCAGCAGGGCCGCCTCGTCGACCAGGCTCGACCGGGCCGTGTTGAGCAGGACGACGTCGTCGCGGACCAGGGCGAGTTCGGCGGCCCCGAGCAGCGGCCCGCCCGGTGACGGCGGGACGTGCAGCGACACGACCTCACTGGTGCGCAGCAGGTCCTCCAGCGGCAGCAGCGGCACGTCCCCGCCGTCGGTGACGAACGGGTCGTGCGCCACGACCCGCATGCCGAGGCCGCGCGCCAGGTGGGCGAGCCGGCGCCCGATCGCGCCGAAACCCACCACGCCGAGGGTACGCCCGGCGGCCTCCCGCCCGGTGCTGCGCGCCCAGCGGCCGGTGCGCAGGGCGGCGCTGGCCTCGGGTAGGCCGCGCAGGCCCATGAGGGTGAGCGCGAGGGCGAGTTCGGCGACGCCCTGGGCGTTGGCGCCCCGGGCGGTGAGCACCTGGATGCCGGCGGCGTCGGCAGCCGTACCGTCGATGCCGTTGCGGCCGGCGCCGTTGCGGCTGATCACCCTGAGGGCGTCGGCGTGGGACAGGACGTCGGCGTCGATCGTCTCGACGCCGGCGATCCAGCCGACGACGCCCGGTACCGCGGCGGCGAGGGTCGCGCTGGTCGGCTGGTGTCCCGGCGTGGGTGTGACGACGGTGAAGCCCGCGGCCCGGAGCCGTTCGACGGCGGGCGAGCCCGGGATCGACATCGAGCGGGGGGTGACGAGGATCCGGGGCGCGGTCACGACCGCACCTGCGGTGTCTGCGGGCCGAGCAGCGTGATCAGGCGTTCGACCTCCGCCGCCATGGCGGCGCGGGCCGGTGCGACGTACCTGCGCGCGTCCAGCAGCTTCTGGTCCGCGTCGAGCCGCTCCCGCACCACCCGGGTGAACACCTTGTTGAGGTGGGTGGCGATGTTGACCTTCGTCATCCCGTGGGCCACCACGGCTTGCAGGGCCGCGTCGTCGACGCCGGAGGAACCGTGCAGCACCAGGGGCACCGGCACCAGCTCGGCGATGGCGGTGACCAGCTCCAGGTCGACCACCGCGTCGCGGGACGCCATCGCGTGGGAGGTGCCGACCGCGACGGCGAGCGAGTCGACGCCGGTCTCCTCCCAGAACCGGCGGGCCTGGCCGGGGTCGGTCCGCACGCCCGGGGCGTGCACGCCGTCCTTGCCGCCGACCTCACCGATCTCCGCCTCGACGGCGACGTCGTGGGCGTGGCAGTGCGCGACGACGCGGCGGGTGGTGGCCCGGTTCTCGTCGTCGGGCAGTCGGGAACCGTCGAACATGACGGAGGTGAAGCCGAGGTCCACCGCCTGGTGGACGAGGTCGACGTCCTCCGCGTGGTCGAGGTGCAGCACGACGGGGACCGCCGCCGCCTCGGCGAGCGCGCGCGTGGCCAGCGCGAGGGGGCGCAGGCCGCCGTGGTAGCGGACCGCGTTCTGGCTGATCTGCAACACCAGCGGCGCGCGGGCCGCCTCGGCGCCGCTGACCAGTGCCTCGGCGTGTTCCAGCAGGGTCGCGTTGAAGGCCCCGACGCCGTGTCGCGCGCTGCGGGCGGCGGCGAGGGTGGGGCGTGGATCGGCGAGGGGCATGCTGCTTCTCCTATGTCGTGTTGCGGTGGTGAGGGGTCGCCGCCGCGGCGGCGTGGGCCCGGGTCGCGGCGCGGGCGCCGTCGAACCGGAGGCGAGGCAGGTGGTAGGCGGCGGCGAGGTCCGGGCGCGGTTCGACGCGCAGCGTCGCGCGGCGGGCCGACCGCAGGGGCGCCGCGTCCGTCCAGGCCCCCGTGCCGAGCAGCGCGAGGGCCGCGGCGCCGAGCGCGGCACCGTGCTGCGCGGCGGCCGGGCGACTGATCGGCCGGCCGATGAGGTCGGCGAGCACCTGGAGCATCAGCCGGCCGCGGGCGCCACCGCCGGTCGCGGTGATCTCCGGGGCGGCGGGCACCGCGGCGAGCATCGTGCGCGCGGCGTCGGCCAGGCTGAAGCCGATGCCCTCGACCAGGGCGCGGGCCAGGTGGCCGTGCGTGTGCCCGAGGCCCAGCCCCAGGTAGGCGCCGCGTACGTCCACGCCGCCCTCGGCGACGGTGCCACCGGCAAGGGTGGGAACGCAGGTCAGCCCGTCCGCTCCCACCGGCACGGCGGCGGCCTCGTCGAGCAGTGCGTCGAGGTCGTCGTCGCGGCCGAGCGCGGCGGCCAGCCAGCTCAGGCTGCTGCCGCCGCCGAAGGTCGACAGGGCCGAGATGTACAGGCCCGGCAGGACGTGGTCGAACACGAACGGCCGGCCGACCGGGTCGAGCACCGGGTCGGCCGCGGCCACCGTGACCCAGTTGGAGGATCCCAGCGACACGTACGCCTCACCGGCGTGGTCCAGGCCCGACCCGAGCGCCATGCACGAGTTGTCGACCCCGCCGGCCACGACGGGCAGCCCGGCGGGTAGGCCGGTGGCGGTCGCGGCGTCCGCGGTGAGCCGGCCGACGATCTCGGTGGACGGCACGATGGGCGGCCACCAGTCGGCCGGCAGCCCGAGGGCCGCCAGCACGTCGGGCAGCATCCGCCGGATGCCGAGGTGGTAGGCGCCGCTGCCCGAGGCATAGCTCGGGTCGGTGCGCTGGACGCCGGTGAGCCGGGCGTTGACCCAGTCCTTGCTGCCGAGGATCCGCGTCGTCCGGGCGGCTACGGCCGGGTGCGCGGAGCGCAGCCACGCGGCCTTGAACACCGTGTACATGCCGCGCGGGAAGCCGTTGCCGGTGCGCGCGTACCAGTCGGTCTCGTCGGTGTCGGCGAAGTACGCCGCCGCCGCGTCCTCCCCGCGGGTGTCCGACCAGATCGGCACCGAGTCCAGCAGGGACGTGCCGTCGGCGTCGACCGGCACCATCGCCAGGCTGTGGCCGGACAAACCCACGGCGACGACGCGGTGCCGGCCGGCGTCGGCGGCCAGCAGCTCCCGCGACGAGCGGACGACCGCCGCCCACCAGTCCGTCGGGCGCTGCTCGTGGCATCCCGGCGCGGGATAGGTGGTGGGGTAGGGGGCGAACGCGGTGCCGACGACCCGCGCGGTCAGGTCGACGAGGGCGGCCTTGCAGCCGCCGGTGCCCAGGTCGAAGGCGAGCGCGACGTCGCTCATCTTCCCTCCCACCGGTCGGGGCCGCCCTGGTACGGCACCCCGGAGCGCATCTGCGCCAGCCGGGTCTTCATGTCGCGGACGTCGCCGAGCGCCGACTCGCCCCGGCGCAGCAGGGTCATCGTGGCGATGGTGTCGATGACGACGAGCTGGGCCAGGCGCGAGATCGTCGGGGTGTAGACGTCGGTGTTGTCGAGGGACTCGACGATCAGCGCGATGTCGCTCAGCTCGGCCAGCGGCGACAGGCCGCCGGTGATGCCGACGACGGTCGCCCCCCGCTCCCGGGCGACCCGCACGGTGTCCAGGATCGAGGTGGTGCGGCCGGTGTTCGAGATGGCCACCAGGACCGTCGACGGCGTGCTGGTGGACGCGGCGAGGAACTGCTGGTGGGTGTCGATCGGCGCCGAGCACGGCACCCCCAGCAGCGGGAACTTCTGCTCCGCGTCCATGGCCACGATGCCCGAGGCGCCGAGTCCGATGAAGACGACGCGGCTGGCGGCGGCGATGGCCGCCACCGCCCGGTCGAGGGCGTTCAGGTCGAGGTGGCGCCGTACGTGGTCCAGCGAGGTGATCGAGAAGTCGAAGATCTTGCTGACCGTGGTGGCGGTGTCGTCCTGGGCCTCGATCACCGACTGCGTCGCGGGGATGCCGAGCGCGACGCTCTGCGCCAGTTGGATGCGGAAGTCGTGGAACCCGTCGCAGCCGATCGCGTTGGCGAACCGGACGATGGTCGGCTGGCTGACCCCGACCGTCTCGGCGAGTTCGGCCAGCGTCATCCGGACGACCCCGTGGGGGTCGGCGAGGACGACGTCGGCGACCTTGCGTTCGGACCGGCGCAGTGTCTCCAGGCCCTTGTTGATGCGTTCCAGCACGGTCCCGGCGTTCATCGGGTGACCGTCAGGTCGAGGGTGCCGTCGTGGCGGGGTACGCGGACCGTGACGCCGCGCCGGGCGGCGGCGTCGAGGTCGAAGGTGGCCGGATCGACGGTGTTGAAGGCAAACATGCCCCAATGATGTGGCACCAGGGTGCCGATGCCGGCAGCCGCGCAGAGCGCCACGGCCTCGGCGAAGTCGAAGTTTCCGGGTACGCCGTGGGCGAGGCGGTGCGCGTCGCGTCCGTTGACCGGCAGCAGCGCCACGTCGATGTCCAGGGCGGCGAGCCGTTCGATCTGTCCGTCCCACGGCACGCAGTCGCCGGAGTGGTAGACGCGGGTGCCGGCGACCTCGACGACGTAGCCGAGGAAGTGGTCGTCGCCGCGGCTGTCCCGGACGCGTTCCTCGTGGGCGGCCGGCAGCGCCGTGACCGTGAAGGGCCCGTAGTCGACCCGGTCGCCGTCGGCGAGGGCGTCGAGCCGGGACCGGGGGGCGCGGGAGCGGCGCAGCGCCTGGTCGAGGACCGCGCGGGGGCAGGCCAGCCGCAGTTCAGGCTGGGCGGCCATCAGCGGTACCAGGGTGTCCGGGTCCATGTGGTCGGTGTGGGCGTGCGAGCTGAGCACCGCGCACAGCGGCGGAAGGTCCGCCGTGGTGACCGGGGGCGGGAGCATCCGGACGTGCGGGAACGTCGTGCCGGCGTACTTGCGGGCCAGGGAGTCCGACAGGTACGGGTCGACGAGCAGGTGCGCCGCACCGCCGGGGCCGGTGGCGGTGAGCCAGAACCCGGCCTGCCCGAGCCAGCGCGCCCGCACCGTCATCGCACGTCCTGGGCCGCGTCGTACAGCCGCTCGAAGTCCGGGCCGCTGGTGGGGATGCCGAGGTCGAACACGGCGTCGATCGCCCGGGTCCAGCCGTGCACGAAGTAGCGCCAGCCGTCGGCGACGGTGAGCGCGTCGGCCTCGGCCCGGGCCCGGGCCTGCCGCAGGAACCCGAGTTCCCCCCGGTAGTTGAACTCCCAGGCGTACCCGCCGTGCGGGAACGTGGCGTCGTCGCTCAGCGGGGAGCCGGGCCGGTCCTTGCCCATGCCGGTGGCGTTGACCACCAGCGCGCCCGGGGCGAGGCCCGCGAGCAGGTCGTCGTGCAGCTCGCCGGGGGCGAGGCGGTGGGTCCGCCAGGTGATCGCCGGGTCGCCGGCGGCGACGTCGGCGGTGATGGCGGCGAGACGCTGGTCGGCGATGTCGGTGACGACGACCCGGCCGGGGGCGTCGTCGCCGGCCCGGTGGGCGAAGTGGTCGCAGAGGGCGAGGGCGGCCCCGCCGGCCCCCATGACCAGCACGTCCCGGCCCGCCATGTCCGCGACGATCGACCGCAGGGCCATCTGGCTCGTGATGGTGTCCAGGGCCAGGCCGTCGATCCAGCCGTCCCGGGCCACCAGTGTGCTGGTCTCGCGCAGCCGCGCGGCGGCGTCGTTGACCTGCCGCAGCAGGTCGTGGCTGGACGCGTAGAGATCGAGCTTGTGGGTGGTCACCAGGGCGCCGCGCGAGAGTTCGTCGTCGCGCAGGTGCTCGACGACCCGTCGGTAGACCGCCGGCTCCGCGCCGACCGGAACGTCGATGCCGACGAGGTCGACCCGGTCCAGGCCGAGGAGGGGACGCCACGCCGCGAAGACGCGGTGGATCGCCGACGACGCGGTGCTGACGCCGACGAAGTACATGGTGGGCCGGGTGGCCGGCCGCAGGTCGTCGGGGGTCACGGCGTCACCTCCCCGGCCTGCGCGACCAGCCGCACGGCGTAGGCGGTGTTGATGCCGAACCGGGTCGCCCCGGCGTCGAGCAGGGCGTGGATCTGGGCCAGCGACCGGATGCCGCCGGATGCCTTGATCTCCCGGCCCGCCCCGGCGATCTCGCGGATCACGCGGACGTGCTCGGGCGTGGTCGGCTGGGACTGCCAGCCGGTACCGGTCTTCAGCGATGTGGCCCCGGCGTCGACCGCGGCCCGCGCCGCGTCGCGTAGCTGGCTCTCGTCGAGCAGGCCGACCTCGAGGATGACCTTGACGGGTACGCGCCCGTCGACGGCCTCCAGCACGGCGGCGACGTCCCGGGTGGCCGCGGCCGGTTCGCCGGACCGGACCAGCCCGACGTTCATCACGACGTCCATCTCCTGCACGCCGGCGTCGAGCAGCCAGCGGGCCTCGGCCACCTTGACCGGGGTGGCCGTGCCGCCGGACGGGAAGCCGACCGGGGATCCGGCGTTCGTGGTCGAGCCGTCGAGCAGCGGACGCAGCACGGGCAGCCAGGACGGCAGCACGTGGGCGGCGACGAAGTCACCGGCCAGGGCGTGGCCGGCCAGTTCCTCGATGTCCGCGCGGCCGTGCTGGGCCTGCACGGCGCTGATGTCGACCATGCGGGCCAACGCGTGGCCGGTGATCTCAACGGGGGACATAGGAGCGGTTCTCCTCCAGTCGCCATCCGTCGCCGTCGGCGACGGCCCGGTGCCGCATGCCGCCGGAGCGGGCGATGATGCCGTAGTCCTGGCCGGCGTCGGCGGGGTAGCAGAAGAGCGTGACCAGGTCGGTGTCGCCCAGGTTCACGCTGCGGTGGATGTGCGCCGGCGGCACGTACGCGACGACGCCGGGGCGCAGCTCGGTCACGACGGTGCGGCCGTCGAGGGTCTCCATCAGCATCAGCCCGTGGCCGGACAGGCAGTGGTAGATCTCGGTGCGGTCGTGTTGGGCGTGGATGTGGCCGCGGGTCATGTGGAACTCGGTGCCGACCCGGCCCGGTGACAGGGTGGAGATCCCGGTGATCAGGTCGCCCGCCTCGGTCGACGGGCGGAACTCGTCAACGTGGTAGATGACCCGGTCGGCCTCGGTCGCCAGGCGCGCGGTGAAGGCCGCCTCGTCGGTGAACAGCCCGCCGAGGTCGGCCAGCCTCTTCTCGTAGCGACCGGTGCGTCCGGTCACCCCCCTCGGGGTGATGACCAGGCCCGGTCCCTGTTGCGGTGTGGTCACCGTGCTCCTCCTGCTCCGGTCGGCGGACCCGTGCGGCGCGCCCCTCGGCTCACTTTGTAGCAAAGTTACATCAGGATGTCATCCGTCGGCGGGGCGGCGAGGCGCTGTTTGTAGCGAAACAGTCCCGATCTCACTCAGTTGGTGGAATGAACGGGGGTGCCATAACTGACATCTGCCTTCAAATGAGACTTGGAGCGGTAGTGCGACTACCGGCACTCGGCCTGCCGAGCTAACGTTCAGGAAACATCTCGTTGACATCTGGACCGTCAAATGTAGTGTTGCTCCGTACTTGTGGGCCTGCGCACACGGCACGCGTGCAGGGACCACAGCGAACGCCGAAGGGACGTGCCCCGGGTCGCCCCGGGTGGCGTCCCTTCGGCGGACCCCTGGTTCCTCGAAGAACGCCCGGGGAACGCCCCCACCACCTCTGGAGGAGAGATGTCCAACCGGACACGCGGCAAGACGTTGGCCCGTGGCGTCGCCGCACTGCTGGCCGTCACCCTGGCCACCACGGCCTGCGGTGCCGACGACTCGGGCGGTGGCGAGCCGGCCGACCCGATCGCCGGGCGTCCCGCGCCCACCGACCAGGCTCCGGACTCCGAGGTCAAGATCGCCATGATCGGGTTCGCCAACAACCCGTACTGGGTCTCGGTGAAGGCCGGCGCCGACTACGCCGACCGGGTGCTGGGCTCCCACAAGGGCAAGGTGGACTGGATCGTCGCGGGCGAGAACATCGACGTGCAGACGGTCTCCAGCGCCATTCGCGCCGCCGACGCCCAGGGCTACCAGGGCGTCGGGTTCTTCATCGCCGGCGAGGGCAACTGCGCCGACATCAAGAACCTGTCCGCCAAGGGCATCAAGATGGGCGTCTACAACACCCTCTTCGACTGCGTGGGAAGCTCCGGCGGCACCATCAACTACGCCCAGGAGCAGTACAAGGCCGGTCAGACCGCGGCCCAGGAGATGATCAAGGCCGCCGGTGACAAGTCCGGCAAGGTCGGCATCATCGTCAGCCAGTTCACCGCCCCCGGCTCCGAGCAGCGCCGACAGGGCTTCGTCGACGGGCTCAAGGGCTCGAAGCTGACCCCGGTCAGCCAGGGTGTCGAGGCCAAGGACTCCGCGTCCAACACCTTCGCGGCGGCGCAGAACTACCTGCAGTCCAACGCCGACCTCGTCGGCATCTACGCCACCGCCGGCGGCCCGTTCGGCGCGGCCCAGGCGGTCGCCGCCGCCAAGAAGCAGGACACCGTGAAGGTCATCGGTTTCGACATCACCACCGAGAACATCGCGGCCGTCAAGGACGGCTCGATGTACGGCGTGATCGGTCAGGACGCGTTCGGTCAGGGCTACAACGTCGCGGTCGAGCTGTTCAACGCCGCCGTGACCGGCAAGCAGCCCGCCGAGGTGAAGCAGGAGGCCACCGCCCCCTTCGTCACGAAGGACAACCTGGCAGAGCACGACCCCTCGGTGCTGCCGCTCGGCGCCCCGGGCGCCTCCTGATCGGAAGAAGCCACCACCTCATGGAACCGACTACCCATGTGGACGACGTCAGGACGGCGGCCCTCGTGGCCGCCGGCCTGACGAAGTCGTTCGGCGCCGTGAGGGCGCTACGCGACGTGTCGCTGGAGTTCCCGGCCGGCCAGGTCACCGGACTGCTCGGGGAGAACGGCGCCGGCAAGTCCACCCTCATCCGCCTGTGCTCGGGTCAGATGCAGCCCGACGCCGGCCGGCTGACCCTCGACGGCGAGGACGTCTCCTTCGCCAGCCCGCTCGAGGCGATCGCCGCCGGGGTCGTGGTGGTGAACCAGGAACCGCTGCTCATCAGCGAACTGACCATCGCCGACAACCTGTTCCTCTACGACCTCGGTGAGCGCTCCGGGTTCGCCCCCGCCCGCCGCGGGGCGAACGTCCAGCGGGCCCGTGAGCTGCTCGACCGGCTGGAGATGTCCGACTACCTGCCCGACCCGTCGACGCTGTGCCGCGACCTGTCCGCGGCGTCCCGGCAGATGGTCGACATCGTCCGGGCGCTCTCCCGCCAGCCCAAGGTCCTCTTCCTCGACGAGCCCAACTCCAGCCTGACGCACGAGGAGTCCGAGCGGCTCTTCGCGGTGATGGCCCGGCTGCGCGACGAGGGCGTCGCGGTCGTCCTCGTCAGCCACCGGCTGGCCGAGGTCTACTCGATCGTCGACAACGTGATCGTGCTGCGCGACGGCACGTTCGTCGCCGCCGGCCCGCCCGACGAGCTTCACCAGCAGCGCGCCGTCGCGTTGATGGCCGGCGAACGGAAGCGGGCGGTCGTGGCGGAGGTGCTGGCCGACCGGAGCGGGGCGATCGAACAGGCCGAGGTGGCACTCGAACTGCGGGGCCTGACTGGCGAGGGCTTCACCGACGTCAGCTTCGCGGTGCGCCGCGGTGAGATCGTCGGGATGTCCGGGCTGGTCGGCGCGGGCCGTACCGAGATCGCCGAGGCCGTGATCGGGCTGCGCCGCCCGACCGGCGGCGGCATCAGCGTCGCCGGCCGGCCCGTGTGGATCCCCGGGCCCGGCGCGGCCCAGCGGCTCGGCCTCGCCTACGTCGCGGAGGAACGCCGCACCGAGGTCTTCCACGCCCAGAGCGTCGGCTACAACCTCACCGTCAGGGTGCTGTCGAACCTGGGTCGGCTCGGCTGGGTCTCCCCCCGCCGGACCAGCGCGAAGGCGCGCGAGCTGACCGGGCGCTTCGGCGTCAAGGCCGCCTCCAGCGAGGCGCCCATCACCTCGCTGTCCGGCGGCAACCAGCAGAAGGTGCTGCTCGCGCGGGCCCTCGCGGCCCGGCCGAAGGTGCTGATCCTCGACGAACCGACGCGCGGCGTCGACGTCGGCACCAAGGCCGAGATCTACGCGACGCTGCGCGCACTCGCCCACGACGAGGGCCTGGCGGTGTGGTTCATCTCGTCCGAACTCGAGGAGATCGTCGAGCTGGCCGACCGCGTGGTCGTCGTCCGTGGTGGACGCGTGACCCTCGATGCCCCGAACAACGCCGGACCCCAGCCCATCGTCGCCGCGGCCATGGGCGCGACCGAAGGATCAGCATGAGTGCCACTCTCGCCCCCCAGAGGCAGGAGCGCTCCTGGAAGGAGGGCGTCCTGTCACTCGTCAAGCGCCAGGAGACCGGCCTGCTTGGCGTGATCATCGTACTGGCCCTGATCGTCAGCGTGGCGAACGAGAACTTCCTCCGCAAGGACAACCTCTACAACGTCCTGCAGACGGTGGTCGTGGTCGGCATCATCGCCGTCGGGCAGACGTTCGTCCTGATCGCCAAGGAGATCGACCTCTCGGTCGGCTCGGTGCTGGCCCTCTCGGCGGTCACCGCCGGCTCGGTCTACGGCAGCGGGGCCAACCCGTGGGTCGCCGCGGCCGTGGGCATCGGCGTCGGCGCGCTGTGCGGTTTCGCCGTCGGCTCCGTCGTCGTGCTCGGCCGGGTCAGCTCGTTCATCGTGACCCTCGGCATGCTGTCCATCGCGCGTGGACTGACCCAGCTCATCACCGGCGGGCTGCCCCAGGCGATGCCGAGGGAGCTGTCCTTCATCGGGCAGGGCCGGGTCTTCGGGGGCGTCCCGGTGAGCGTCGTCATCTTCCTGGTGCTGGTCCTGCTCGGCCAGTTCCTGCTCACCCGCACCGTCTTCGGCCTGCGGGTCACCGCCATCGGTGACAACGACGCCGCCGCCCGGACCGGCGGCATCCCGGTGGCGTGGACCCGGGTGCTCACCTTCGTCCTGATCGGCACGCTCGCCGGCGTCGCCGGGATCGTCTTCTCCACCCAGGTCGGCGTGGCCGAGGCCCAGGCCGGCATGGGCTACGAACTGGACGTCATCGCGGCGGCCGTCATCGGCGGCGCCAGCCTCTCCGGCGGCCGGGGATCGATCATCGGCGCCTTCCTGGGCGCCTGCCTGCTGGGCGTCCTGCGCAACGCGTTCATCCTGCTGGCCCTGTCGCCGTTCCTCCAGCAGCTCAGCATCGGCCTGGTCATCGTCCTAGCGGCGGTGTTCGACCAGTGGCGGCAGGGCAACCTGGGGCACCTGCACCCGCGCAACCTCCGCCAGCAGCTCGTCCGCCGCCGGGCCTGACCTCCGCCTCCCCGAAAGGACCCGCACCATGAAACCTCAACCCTTCCGCCGCCACGACCAGCGGGTCGTCCGGGCGTTCGTCGAGGCCCGCCGGGGCCACACCCCGACCGAGCCGCGGCTGAAGTTCGGCTGGAGCAACTGGGGATTCGGCACCGAGGAGCTGGCCGCGACGGCGGCCCGGCTGGAGAAGAACGACGTGCGGTACATCGAGCTGCACGGCAACCTCTACTCCGCCGACCTCGGCTACCGGCCCGACGAGACGCTGCGGGTGCTCGGCGAGCACGGCATCGCCGTCTCCGGCGTCTGCGGCATGGTCACCCCCGACCAGGAGTTCGCCCACAACCTGCCACACGTGCGGGCCCGCGCCATCGACTACTTCCGCCGCCAGGCGACGTTCGCCCAGGCGGTCGGCGGCTCGTACCTGCTCTTCGGCGCCGGCTCGGTCGGCCGGCCCACGGTCCTGGACTCCTACGAGCTGGAGCGCTCCGCCCAGACCATGCGCCTCGTGGCCGACGACTTCGCCGCCGCCGGCATCCGGGGCGCGGTCGAGCCCATCCGGCCCGAGGAGACCAGCGTGGTGCACACCTTCGCCCAGGCGCTGCGGCTGCTCGACCTGGTGGACCACCCGGCGATCGCGCACGTCAACGGCGACCTCTACCACATGCTCAGCGGCGAGCTGCACATCGGCGCCACGATCCTCGACCACGGCGACCGCATGATCAACTTGCACCTGGCCGACACCAACCGGCGGGCCCTCGGGCACGGCCTGCTCGACCTCGACGTGGTGATCATGGCGCTGTACGCCATCGGTTACCAGCGTGGCGACAACTACTGCTCGGCGGAGCCGCTCGGCGCCGGCGGCAACCCCTACGCCGCGATGAACCTGCCGCCGCAGCCCGAGCGGCTCGACGAGCTGGTACGCGACACCGTGCGGACGTTCCGCGAGCGCGAGGACGAGGTGCTGGGCGCGAGCGACGAGGAGCTGTACGCCCTCTACCAGATCGACTCCGAGTAGTCCGATGTCGGCGTTCACGCTGCACGTCGTGTGTCCGAACCCGGCCCTCGACCGGCTCCAGGTGGTGGAGCGGTTCCGGCCGTTCGAGGTCAACCGGGTGGTCGAGGTGCGCAGTCTCCCCGGCGGCAAGGGCATGATCGTCTGTCGGGGAGCCCGTCGCCTCGGCGCCACCGTCGCGGCGCACGGCTTCGTCGGCGGCGCCGTCGGCCAGGTGATCCGCGACGGCTGCGGCGACCTCGGCGTGCTCGACCGGCACGTCGGGATCGCCGGTGAGACCAGGGTGACGCCGGTCGTCATCGACCGGAGCACCGGTCGCTCGACGGTGCTCAACGAACGCGGCCCGCAGGTCACCGCCGGCGAACAGGAACAACTGCTCGCCGGAATCGAGGCGACGGTGCGCCCGGGGGACGTCGTGGTCGCCACGGGCAGCCTGCCGCCGGGCTGCGCCGCCGACCTGCACGCCCGGATCGCCCGACTGGCGCTCGCCCGGGGGGCGAGCGCCCTCGTCGACGCGCACGGCGAGGCCCTCGCCCGGGTCGTCGACGACGCCCGGACCAGCCGGCCCGCGGGTCGGCTCGTGGTCAAACCCAACGCCGAGGAATTGGCCGGCGTGCTGGGCCGGCCGCTGCCGGACCGGGCCGCCACGATGGCCGCCGCGCACGCCCTGCACGCGCAGACCGGCGCCACCTTCGTGGTGACCCTCGGCACCGACGGGGCGGTCTGGACCGACGGCGCCGACGACCTGGCGGTGGACACGCCGGTGGTCGAGACGGTCAACGCGACCGGCTCCGGTGACTCGTTCCTGGCCGGCCTCGCGGTCGCCCTGGGCCGCCGGGAGAGCCCGGCGGCGGCCCTGGCCCTGGCCTCGGCGATGGGGGCCGCCAACGCCGCCTCGCTCGCACCCGACGTCGACCCGGCGCTGGTCGAGCGGCTGCGCGGGACGGTGACGGTGACCAGGGGGACGACCGGACCGGCGGCCCGGGGATGAGCCAGTTCATCGGCGTCGACATCGGCACCACGCGGACGAAGGTCGGGTGTTACGACACCGACGCCGGCCGGCTGGTCGCGCTCCGGCACGCGCCCACCGTCGTCGACCCCGACCCGTGGGGCGGCCGGCGGGACGCCACGCGGCTCGCGGCGGCGGTCGGCGACCTGCTGGCCGACCTGCTGGCCGACCCGGCGGTACGGCCCGACGACCTCGCCGGGATCAGCGTCGGGTCGGTCGGGGAGGAGGTCGTGCTGCTCGCCACCGACGGCGCCGTCACCGCGCCGGTGCTCGCCTGGTTCGCCCGGCACGGCCAGCAGGCCAAGGCGGCCCTGGGCGCCGACAGCGGCTGGGCCGGCACGGACGAGACCTTCTCGGTGTTCAAGCTGCGCTGGCTGGCGGAGCACCTGCCCGACGACCTGGCGGCGGCGCGCACCTTCACCTCGCTCGCCGACTTCGTCGCCCGCGACCTGCTCGCCGACCGTACGGCCCCGGTGTTCCTCAACGTCTCGCACGCCTCGCGGACCGGGCTGCTCGACATCCACGCGGGCGCGCTGCGTACGGACGTGCTGCCGGACCTCGACCTGGCCACGCTGGCGCCGCCCGACCTGGTCGACAGCGCCACCGTGCTGGGCCGCGCGTCGGGCGAGGGCGTGCTGCCGGCCGGTGTCCCCGTGGTCGCCGGCGGCCACGACCACATGTGCGGCGCCTTCGGCACCGGCGTGCGCAGCGCCGGCGACGTCTACGTGTCGGTCGGCACCTCCGAGGCGCAGGTGCTGCTGGTCGACGAACTGCCCGACCCGGTCGGGCCGGGCCTCGACACGGGGATCTTCGTGGCCGGCGGCCTGCGTTTCGTGCACCGCGCCACCCCGTCCGGCCGGTACTACCAGGCCTGGCACGACATGCTCTATCCCGGGGTCGCCGACGCGACGATGTGGGCGGAACTGGCTCGCGTCGTCGACCAGGTCGACCCGGCGGTGATCGAGGCCGACCTGCGCCGCGCCCGCCTCGCCGCCATGCCGATGGACGTCACCCGCGGCCACGCGATGGCCAGCCTGCTGCGGGGACTCGCGGTGGAGGCCGAGGCGACGACCGCGCGGCTGGGCCGGATCGGTGCCGTCGAGATCGCCGACATCACCGTCGGCGGTGTGGCCGCCGGCTGGCCGACGTGGCGCCGGCTGCGCCAGGAGGCCACCCGCCGCCGACTGAGATTCGTGGACGAGCCGGAGGCGACCGTTCTCGGCGTCGCCGTTCTCGCCCAGTTCGGTGTCACCGGCCGGGCCGACGTCCCGGTGCACCTCACCACCGCCGAGTCCCCAGGGGGAGACCATGCACACGCCTGAGCTGCTGCGCACGTACCGGCTGGTTCCGGTCGTCGTCCTCGACGACGCCGCGTCGGCCGAGCCGCTGGCCGACGCGCTGGCGACCGGGGGCCTGCCGATCGCCGAGGTCACCTTCCGTACCCCGGCGGCGGCCGAGGCGATCGCCAGGATGGCCGCCCACGGCGGCGTCACGGTCGGCGCCGGCACCGTCACCACCCCCGACCAGGTGGACGCCGCGGTGCGGGCCGGTGCACGGTTCGTCGTGTCGCCCGGGTTCAGCGCGGCCGTCGTCCGCCGGTGCCAGCAGCACGGGATCTTCGTGCTGCCGGGCGCGAGCACCGCGACCGAGGTCATGACGGCCCTGGACGCGGGGGTCACGGTGCTCAAGTTCTTCCCCGCCGGCAGCTCCGGCGGGGCCGCGGCGGTGTCCGCCCTGTCCGCGCCGTTCGGCCGGGTCTCGTTCGTGCCGACCGGCGGCATCGACGCCGCCTCGACCGCCGACTACCTCGCGTTGCCGTCGGTCCTCGCCGTGGGCGGAAGCTGGATGGTGCCCCGCGCGGCGATCGCCGCCGGCGAGTTCGACCGCGTCGCGGACCTGGTGGCCGCCAGCGTGGCGGCCGTCAGGCGCTGAACCCGGCGGCTGGGGCGGCAGCGGGCGTCCGCCCCAGCGCCAGCTCACGCGCCTCATCGCCCTCCGCAGGGCGCCCTCCGGCGCCGTTGCGGCCAGGGTGCCCGTGCCCCTTGCCGGGCAATTGCTATACGGTCGGCGGGTGATGGTCGAGGAGCACTGGTGGAACGGAGACACGACCCGGCGCGGGCGTCGAGACGTGTACATCCGCACCGACGGTCGGCGTTGGGACGTCCAAGCACAGATCGGCGGCGAGTCCGGGCGTTCCCGGGTACAGGAATGCCCCAGTCGGGCGTCGGCGACCATTCTCGCCGGCGCCTGGCGTGGCAACCATCCTGCCTGGCGCGAGCTGCCGCGCTGACGCCCGGGCCGACCGGCACGGCTCCGCAAGGGCCGTGCCGGTCGGCCCCGACCGCAGGCGCCACCGGCCGGGGTGCGGGGCCGTGTCAGGATGTGGCGGTGTCGTATCCTCCTCATCCGTCGTACCCGCCGATGCCCGGCGCCGTCACGCCGCTGATCGCCTACCCGCACCCGATCTCGCCGCCCCCGGGCCACGCCGTGCTCGTCGTCTCGGTCAACCGCGGGCCGTACCTCGTGCCCGCCCCGTCCACCAGCCGGTTCAAGGTCGACAGGCAGGTGGTGGCGATCCCCGGCGAGGGCACCTGGCACGTGGCCGTCCCGGCGGGTCCGCATGACGTCCGCTACACCGACTTCATGGGCATCCCCGTCATGACCACCACGCTCGTCGCCCACCCCGGGGCCCTGCATCCCCTGGCGTTCCGGTTCGGCGGCTGGCGCAACCGCGTCTACGACGGGCACGGCACCGACGTGACGAAGTTCGGTATGTGGTCGAACTACAGCATCCTGCTCGTCACACTGGTCGTGCTCGGGGTGCTCTGCTGCGGTGGCTTCGGGCTGGTCGCAGGTCTGTCCACTTCGCCCTGACCGTCGCGGCCGGCGACGGCGGCCGGGTCAGTGCCCTACCCCGGGTTCCGCCCGGTCCCGTCGCGGCCCGACTGGTCGGCGACGGTCGTGCTCGGGCGGGGTCGGTACGGGGACCGGCATCCTGGTCGCCCAGGTCAGCGCGGTGCCCTCGACCCGTAGTCCGACCAGGGCGCCGGCGGCCGGCAGGCCGGTGGTGCCGAAGACGCGGGCGGTGATCGTCCCGGCGTCGGTGAGGCGCAGCGTGATCAGGGCGTCGTGGCCATGGAAGGCGATCGTCTCGACGGTGGCCGGTACGCCCTCGCCTGCCCGGCCGACCCGGATCTGCTCCGGGCGCAGCATGACGTCGACCTCGGTGGTGGTGGGTGCCGACCAGCCGGGGCGTGGTGGGGCGATCGGCACCGCACCCAGTGGGGTGTGCAGGGTCCCGTCGTGGACCTGGCCGGTCAGCAGGATCGCGTCCCCGATGAAGGCCGCGGTCCACGGGTCGGTGGGATGGTGGTAGATGTCGGCGGGGGTTGCGGCCTGGACGATGGCGCCCGCGCGCATGACGGCCACCTGATCGGCGACGGAGAGGGCCTCGCCCTGGTCGTGGGTGACGAGAACGGCGGTGGCCCCGTCGGCGCGTAGCGCGGCCCGGATGTCGTCGCGCAGGTCGGCGCGGAGCGCCGCGTCCAGCGAGCTGAACGGCTCGTCGAGCAGGATCAGTGCCGGCCTGGGTGCCAGGGCGCGGGCGACGGCGATCCGCTGCTGCTGTCCACCGGAGAGTTGGTGCGGCATTCGATCGCCGTGGTCGGCGAGTCCGACCAGGGTCAGCACCTCGTGGACCCGGCTGGTGCGGCGGGTCGCGCGGTCCAGCCCGTACGCCACGTTGTCCCGGACCGACAGGTGCGGGAAGAGGGCGCTCTCCTGCGGCACGATCGCCACCTTGCGTCGGTGGGGCGCGAGGTGGGTGCTGTCGCCGGCCACGGTGCGGCCGTCGACGGTGATGCTGCCGGCGTCGATGTGCTCGAAGCCGGCGACGCAGCGCAGGAGGGTGGTCTTGCCGCAGCCGGACGGGCCGAGGACGGCGGTGAGGGTGCCCGGCGCTACCGTCAGGTCGACCCGGGTGAGTGCGTCCACCGGGCCGTAGCGCTTGGCCACTGCCCGCAGTTCCAGGTAGCTCACGACTGGTTCTCCTTGATCAGGACTCCGGTGCGGGCGGTCAGCAGCCAGGTGGGCACCGAGGAGAGCCCGACCAGCAACGCCGCGTACGGCGCGGCGGCGGCATAGGCGGCCACCGAGGTGTTCGTCCACAGCTCGGTGGCGAGGGTGTCGGTGCCGGTGGGTCGCAGCAGCAGTGTCGCCGGCAGCTCCTTCATGCAGGCGAGGAAGACCAGGGCGACACCGGCCGCGATGCCCGGCAGGGTGAGTGGCAGGGTGACCGTGCGCAGCACGGTCACCGGTCCGCGACCGAGCGACCGGGCGACGTCCTCCAGGACCGGCGGTGCCTGCGCAGCCGCGCCGGTCACGGCGGCGGTGGCGAGCGGGAGGAACAGCGCGGCGTAGCCGAGCGCCAACAACGCGGTGCTCTGGTAGAGCGGGTACACGACGTTGATCCCGAAGAAGACCAGGGACAGGCCGATCACCAGCCCCGGCAGGGCGTGGCTGAGGTAGCTGAGTCGTTCCAGGACGGTGGAGATCATCCCGGGGGCCCGGGCGGTGAGCAGGCCCAGCGGCAGGGCGAGCAGCATGGTGAGCGCGGCGCCGGCGAGCGAGAGCGACAGCGAGTTGCCGGCCGCGGTGGCCACCTCGGTCCAGTCGCCGGGGCGGGAGACGCCTTCCGCGAGCCGGCGGGCGAGGCTGGCCGCCGGGACACCGAGGGCGAGCACCGCGACCGCGGTCAGGCCGCCGACGGCGGGCCAGCCCCACCGGCCCAGGTCGATCCGCATCGGCGACCGGCGGGCGCCGCGCAGGGACGCGTACCGTCTCCCCGGTCGGCGGGTCGCCGTCTCCCCGGCGAGGATCAGCACGGTGAGCCCGACCAGCACCAGCGACAGCACCAGGGCGCCGGTGCGGTCGAAGCCGAGGTCGAAGGCGATGAAGATGGCCCGGGTGAAGGTGTCGGCGCGCAGGATGGAGACCGCACCGAAGTCGGCGAGGACGTACAGGGCCACCAGGAGGCCGCCCCCGGTCAGCGCGGGCCGGATCTGGCGCAGGGTCACCGCGGTGAAGGTCGCCCAGCCGCCCCGGCCCAGTGACCGGGACACCTCCTCCTGCGCCGGGTCGCTGCCGGCGAGCGCGGCGGCGACCGGCAGGAAGACATAGGGGTACGAGCAGAGTGTCAGTACCAGCGCGGCCGGCCAGAACCCCTCGAACCCGTCGACGGTCGACACCCAGGTGAACGCGGCGATGTAGGTCGGCACCGCGAGGGGCAGCGCGGCGAGCACCGCGAAGAGCCGCCGCATCGGCAGGTTGGTGCGGACCACCAGGAACGCCGCGCCGACTCCGAGCAGCAGGCAGCCGACGGTGACCACTGTGGCCAGACCCAGGGTGTGCAGCGCCAGTCGGGAGACCCGGCGGGTGAGCAGCTCTTCGGTGATCCGCGTCCAACCCGCCTCCCCGGTGCGCACCACCAGGTAGGCCAGGGGGATCAGGGTCACCGCGACGGCGACGAGCGACAGGGCGAGCAGGACCGGGCGCGGTGGCCGGCGGCGGAACGCCCGTCGGGAGGCGGACCCGCCGGCACGGGTTCGCCTCCCGACGGTCAACGGAGCGTTCAGGGGACGAGCCCCGATTCCTTGATCAGGTTGATGGTCGCCTCAAGCCGGTCGAGCTCGTTCAGGTCGACCGCGGGGACCTTCAACGTGTCCAGCGCCGGGGCGTACGCCGGAGCGGGAACCCCGCCGACGACCGGGTACTCGTAGGTCTTCTCGGCGAAGTACGTCTGCGCCTCGGGGCCGAGCAGGTAGTCGACGAAGGTCCGCACGTCGGGATCCTGGGCCGCCTTCCTGAGCACTCCGATCCCGGCGACGTTGACCAGTGCGCCGGTGTCGCCGTTGGGGAAGAAGTGCAGCTTGGCCTTCATCTTCTCCGGGGTGGTGCCGCGCTCGTGGGCGATCTCACCGAGGTAGTAGTGGTTGACCAGCCCGACCGCCAGCTTGCCGGCGTCGACCTCCTCCACGATCGGGGCGTTGCCCTCGCGTACCTGCGGGGCGTTGGCCTTCAGCCCGGCGAGGAACTCCTTGGCCCTGGCCTCGCCGTGCTGCACGGTGACAGCGGTGACGAACGCCTGGAAGGAGGCGTTGGTCGGTGCGACGCCGACCTTGCCCTTCCAGGCCGGGCCGGTCAGGTCGAAGACCGATGCCGGTAGCTGGGCGGCCGGCACGAGGTCCGGGTTGTAGACCAGGACCCGGGATCGTGCGGTCACGCCCACCCACTGCCCGCTGCTGGCGCGGTAGGTCTGCGGCACCTTGGCGACGACGTCTGCGGGAAGCGGTGCGAACAGGCCCTTCTTGGCCACGGCGCCGAGCGCGCCGGCGTCCTGGGCGAGGAACGCGTCGGCCGGTGACTTCTCGCCCTCCTCAAGCAGTTGGGTGGCCATCGCCGCGGTTCCGGCGTAACGGACCTCGACGGTGATGCCGGACTGCTGGGTGAACTTCTCCAGCAGGGGCTTGACCAGCGACTCGCTGCGACCGCTGTAAAGCGTGATCTTCTTGTCGGAAGCCGGGGCGGCGGCGTCGTCGGTCGGCGCCGACTCGCCGCCGCAGGCGGTGGCCCCGAGCAGGAGAAGACCGGCGCAGGCCAGCGAGAGGAGGGGAGTTCGGACGGGGGCGCGCACGGCGGTGCTCCTTGGGTAGCTGGGCAGAGCCGGGCCCTGGCTCTTCTACTGGCTGTAGAAGTTAGCAGAGCCTAACCTCACTTAGCTACCGCCCGGGGTGCTCCCCACGCCAGCGGTGCCCGCTCACCCGATCCGGATACGCGCACTCCGCATGAGTTCGTGCAGGTCGTAGACGCACTCCCCGGTCCACACCACGGAACCCGCGGCGAGCAGGGCGGGGACGGCCGCCATCAGGCGGGACCTGCTGCCGGACCGGTCCCGCAGCAGCGATGCCACCCGACGGGGCACCGCCCCGGCCCGGGCGACGTCCGACTCGGCCGGAGTGAGGCGCAGGACGTCGGCCCGGCCCGGACGCCCCGAGGCGGCCAGCGCCGCCGCGCCGATCGCCCGGGCGACGACCCGACGGCTACCGACATCGACGGCGGCCCGCTCGTCGGCGTCCCGCTCGACGAGGTATTCGATCCGCCGCATCTCCCACCAGAACACCGGGTGCGCCGCCGCGGCGAACTGCGTCAGCCGGATCAACCGGTGATGCCGCCCGGCCAGGTGTGCCCGCTCGTGCGCCAGCAGCGCGGCGAAGTGCGCGTCGTCGAGCACGGCCCGCATGCCGGTCGTCACCACGATCCGATCCGGGGGGCCCGGCACCGCGAACGCGTCGACCCGGGCGTCGTCAAGGACCACCAACTGCCCGCCCGCCAGCGCCGGTAGCTCGGCGTACCGGCGCAGGGCCGCCTGCGTCCGTCGGTGCCGGCGGGCCAGCCGTACGAGGGCGACACCCGCGACGGCCAGCATCAGCAGGGACAGCCAGGACACCCACGGCACATGCGCGGTGTCCTGCCGCACGACCTGGTCCGAGAAGTCGAGGCGACGGGCCACGGCGGGTGTCTCGGCCGCCGCCTTGACCGCGAAGGCGGCCACGTTCACCAGGCCGGCACCGGCGGCGACCGCCATCGACCAGGCCAGGACCACGGCGGCCGGGCCCGGCCGGAGCCGCTCGCTCAGCAGCCGGGCCGCCGCGAGCACCAACAGCGGGGTCACCACCACAGACCAGACGAAGTGATCGAACATGTCCCTCCTCCGATCCAAGGACCTGGCCAGTCTGCCACCATCGAGCTGACCTGCTGGTGTCGCGAGCGTCCGGGGCGGTCGGTAGGCTTTGCCGGTGGCGGCCAACGATCAACCCGACAGCGACCGGCACGGCAACCGCCGCCGCCCCGGCGAGTTGGAAGCCGAGATCATCACCGCGCTCGTCGGCGCGGGCCGCGCACTCACCCCCGCCGAGGTGCGCGAGAGGCTGGACTGGTCCCCGCCGCTGTCGTACAGCACTGTTGTGACCACCCTCACCCGCCTGTTCGACAAGGACGCGGTGACCCGCCAACGAGATGGACGCGCCTACCGCTACGCCGCCGTCACCGACGCGCCCGCCCTCGTCGCCGGCCGGATGGGCCGGCTGCTGAGGGCCGAAGCCGACCATGCCTCGGTACTGCGGCGCTTCGTCAGTGCTCTCGACGAACAGGACGAACAGCTCCTGCGCCGCCTTCTCCTCGAAGCTGGCGACTGACCCGCCCCGCCCCGGCTGGAGACCCGGGTCACCCCGGCCGCGCTGGTGACGGGACCGCCCGACGCCTTTCCCAACGTGCGCAATCTCGAAGAGGACCGGCACGCCGCGGTCGCCTACCGTCTCGACCATGGTCCGCGCAGGCAACGCCGTGGTGCTGGGCGCCAGCATGGCCGGGCTGATCGCCGCCCGGGTGCTCAGCGACGTGTACGACACCGTCACGGTCGTCGACCGTGACGTCCTGCCCGATGCGGCGCAGCCCCGGCGCGGGGTGCCCCAGTCGCGTCAGCTGCACGTCCTGCTGGCCCGTGGGCGGCAGGCGCTCGACGAGCTGTTCGACGGCCTCAGCGACGAACTCCACCGGGCCGGCGCACCCCTGGTCGACCTCAACGGACAGGTGCACTGGTGCAACGACGGCTACCCCATGCGCCGTTCCCCGTCCTCACTCATCGGCGTGGGGGTCAGCCGCCCCCTGCTGGAGCGCACGGTGCGCGCCCGGGTGGAGAAGCTGGCGAACGTCCGGCTCTGCCCGCCGGCGGAGGCGACCGACCTGCTGAGCACCGACGATCGTCGCCGGATCACCGGTGTCCTGGTGACGCCGCGCGACGGGGCGCCCTACCGGCTCGAATCCGATCTGGTGGTCGACGCCTGCGGCCGGGCGTCGCGTACCCCGGCGTGGCTGACCGCGCTCGGCTATCCGGCCCCGGCCGAACAGCGGGTCGCGGTCGACGTCACCTATGTCACCCGCAACTACGAGCGCGACCCCCGCCACCTCGACGGCCTTTTCGGCGCGCTGACCAACGCCGTCCCTGGGCGCCCGCGCACCGGCATCGTCGCCGCCCAGGAGGATGACCGCTTCGCGGTGGCCCTCAGCGGGGTGCTCGGCGAGCAGCCGCCGCTGGACGACGAGGGCTACGCGCGGTTCGCCGAGTCGCTGGGCCTGCCGCTGATCAGCCGGTTGGTGCGCGAGGCCACCCCCGTCGGCGCGCCGGCACGGATGCGGTACCCGGCGAGCGTCCGGCGACGCTACGAGCGGCTGCGCCGCTTTCCGCTCGGCTACCTGGTGTTCGGCGACGCGCTGTGCGGCTTCAACCCCGTCTACGGTCAGGGGATGACGGTCGCGGCCACCGAGGGCCTGCTGCTGCGGACCCTGCTGGCCGGCGACCGGGACCGGTTGTGGCGGCGGTTCTTCCGCGGGGCCGGCAAGCTGATCGACGGCCCGTGGTCCATCGCGGTCGGCACGGATCTGCGTTTTCCCGAGGTGCAGGGGCGCCGGACGGTGCGGGTGCGGCTCGTCAACGCGTACGTGCACCGGCTCCACGCCGCCGCCCGCACCGACGCGGTGCTCGGCACCGCCTTCCTGCGGGTGCTCAACCTTGTCGACCCGCCACATCGGCTGCTGCGTCCGGCGATCGTGCGCCGGGTGCTGTTCGGCGGCGCCGCCCGGACCGCCCGGGGTCCCCGGTCCGGAGCCGACCCGGGGACCTGATCCCGGCCGGGGCCGTCACCCGACGGGCAGTCCGGAGGACCGTCCGCCCGGTCACGGTGTCGGGGCGGTGATCACCGACAGGGCCAGCAGGTCGGACAGGGGCGCGTGCCCCGGCCCTCCCGCCTGGACCCAGTCGGCGATGTCGGTGGTGACCTGGTCGTCGACCACGAGTCCGAACCAGACGGGTCGGGCGCCGCCGCGGCGGGCCTGCGGCGTCGGATGTACCACGATCACGTTGGACTGCGTACAGCGGTCGAGGCAGCGGCTGGCGCGCACCTGGTGCGGCGGCGACAGTGCCCGCTCCAACGCCCGGAACTGGGCGTCGTGGTCGACCTCCGGGTGTTTGGTGGTGCTGCCGCAGCAGCAGTCCCGGCAGACCGTGACGGTGCAGCCGCCCCGGATCGGGTCCGGCCCGGACCCGGTCACCGGAGCGCCGCCACCCCGGTCGCCCCGGGGTGCCGGGGCGTGGGGAACTGGAGTTGCCACCGTGACCCGTGCCCGCTGAGCCGGATCACCGCCAACGGTGCGACGTCCAGTCGCCACGCCGCCGCCACGGGCAGCCCCAGCGCGTGCGTGATCGCCACGCGAATGACCATCGGGTGGGTCACCGCGGCGATCCGGGTGCCTCGGCCGAGTTGGCTGTCGAGCCAGCCTCCGACGCGGTCGCGCAGCGCGGCGAGGGATTCCCCGCCGTGCGGGGCGGCCTCGGGCGCGGCCAGCCATTCCCGCAGCGCGTCGGGCTGCCGGTCACCGACCTCCCGCACCGACCGGCCGGCCCAGCGGCCGTAGTCGCAGTCGGCGAGCGCGGCCTCGGCGGTGGGGCGCAGGCCGATGGCGTGCGCGGTCTGCACCGCCGCCGGAGCGGGGCTGGTCAGGCAGGCGTCGATCCGTCCCAGCGGTCCACGCCGGTCCGGCCCGGCGGGGGCGTGGGCGAGGGCGGCCGTCAGGCCGCCCTCGTCCACGTTGTCGTCACCCGCCCCGAACGCCGCCCGTCTCAGGGCGGCGGTGTGGGCGTGGGCGACCAGCCGCAGGCTGGTCGCGGTCACGGGTGGGCCGGAGTACCGGCGTCGAACGCCGAGCTACCGGGAGCGGGCAGGCGCCCGGCGTCGCGGTCGAGCGCCGGTCGCCGACCCCGGCTCATCAGGGCGGTGAACAGCAGGCCGGTCGCGGTCCAGAGCACCACCTGGGTGCCGAGGGATGCCAGCCGGAAGTTCCACAGCAGGGTCGCGGGGAAGTCGTCGGGGACCTCCTCGAACGACGGCAGCACGAGGTGGGAGACGACGGCGACCAGCAGGAACCCGCCGCCGGCCGCGCCGGCGCGAAGCCACGGCGGCGCGCCCCGGCGGATCGACCGATGGCCGAGCGAGCCGGCCCAGACCGCCACCAGGCCGAGGACCACCATCAGCAGGTAGGTGCCGGTGCGCTGGTTGATGGTGTCGGGATCGCCGACGGCCGGAGGATTGGGCGGATACTTCAGGAACGGCACGATCACCGCGCCCAGCAGCGCGCCGCCGGCGAGCAGTAGCCCGGACCGGCCGTCGTCCGCGGTGCGCAGGCGCCGACGCAGCAGGGCGTACGCGGTTGCCAGCAGGCCACCCATCGCGGCCCCGAACAGGCCGGTGGCCAGGAACAGGCCGCCGCGCTGGCCCTCCCGGCTGACCAGTTCGTCCTGGTGGTGGTCGTGGCCGACCGCGGGGGCGGCGTGCGTCGCCGCCTCCTCGATCGCGATGGCCGCCTCGATGCGCGGTTCGCCGACGACGTAGGCGAACGTCCCCGCGAGCAGGCCGGCGACCAGGCCGGCGAGCAGGCCACGGAGCAGGACGGTGACGAACGTCGGTGGGGCGGAGGTGGTGTTCAGTGACATGGGACACCGAGCAGGTGCCGGCCGTCGTGCATCAACTCGTGCAGGTACATGCCGCTGCGCGAGACGGCGCCCTGGTCGAAGGCGACCAGGTAGGCCAGGAGCAGGAGGGCGCCGACGACGGCCAGAGCCGCCCACAGCACGCGTGGGGAAGCAGCGGGACGCACCAACGGCTGGGCGGGAGTGGAGCTCGACATGAGATCAGGAACCTCTCCGGGGATGACGCGTCCCCATCGCAAGGCTGCGGACGTCCGAGCGTCCTGGCTCGCGGGCCCATCGACGATGGGACCGCTCACAGTGGCGCGACCGCGCCGGACTCACACCGGCTTTCCTCGCGACGCCGCAGATAGTGAACCTGACCGTAGCGGCTGCGGCTACGACCGGTCAATCGTCTCGTCGACGATGTGGGCCGCCGGACACCCCTTCAGCGCCCGGCGCGGGAGCGACGAGCCGTCGGGCCGACGTGTCGTGGGCCCGGCCCGGCATCACCGCCGGGCGGACCTGAGCCGGGCCGGGCGAGGGGCGGGTCCGCGCCGCACGCGGCCCCGCCCCCGGCTCGGTCTCCGGTCGGTCAGCCCTTGCGCCACTTCTGGTTCGCGCTGCCGGCGCAGTCCCAGAGCTGGAGCCGCGCGCCGTCGCCGGCGTTCCAGTCCTTGATGTCCACGCACCTGTTGGCCTGGAGGTTGACCAGGTCGCCGGCCGCGTTCAGGGTGAACTGCTGGGCGCCGCTGCCGTTGCAGGTGTAGAGCTGGACCACCGCGCCGTTGCCGGTAGCCCCGCCGTCGACGTCCATGCACTTGTTGTTCTGGCTCTGCACGGCGTTGCCGGTGAACGTCCACTTCTGGGCGTTGGTGCCGTTGCAGGTCCACATCTGTAGCGGGGCCCGGTCGACGAAGTTGGAGCTGGGCACGTCGATGCACTTGTTGTTCCAGTTGCTCAGCACCGGGACGGCGCCACCGGGGTTGCCCGGCCCGCCGCCGCCCGTGCCGAACGGGCTGAGCACCAGGCCGGCCGCGCGGGGGTCGCCGTCGTGGACCAGCGACTCGAAGGCGCCGACGTCGTCGAAGGCGAAGGCGTACGCCTTGCCGTCGCTCATGTTGGCGTGGATGACGCGGGCGTACTGGTTGGTCGGGTTGTTGCGGTAGAACTCGGCGGCGTTCGTGCTCGGCTGCGTGTCGACGGTGCCGAGCGTGCCCCGGTTGAGGGCCGCGCAGAGCGTCCGGGAGATCGGGCCGACCACCTGGTCGTTGGGGGCGGGCAGATCACCGTCGCAGCCCCAGACGCTCGCCGACGAGGGCCGGTTGAAGGAGGCGACCACCTGGCCGGCGCTGTTGGTGAAGGTCATGACGTTGCCCGACGTCCGCCCGAAGTACCGAGTGTCCGGCCGGTCGCCGAACGGCACCACGGTCAGCGTTCTGGTCGTGTACGCGTTCCACGCCGAGGCGATGTAGGAGTCCAGGTAGGTGGTGCTGAGCAGGCCCGCGCCGGCGGCCTTGCCGGGGGCGAGCACGCGCAGCACGGTCCCGTCGGATCGGGTGTAGACCGTGTTCGCCCAGCCGGGCTGGGACCGGATGCCGTCGATGATGGCGATGCGACCGTTGTTGACGACGTCGCCGGTCCGCTTGGTGACGCCGCTGGCGCCGGTCACGGTGACCGCGTGCGGCACCGCGAACATGTCGACCTGTGAGCTGTTCAGCCACAGCCCCGCGTCGTTGTAGGTGAACTCGCTCCAGTCGAACAGGATGTCGCGGTTGGCGTCGCCGGCCGCCCACGGCGCGGGCTGCACCAACCCGTTCGGGGTCAGGAAGAACCTGAGCTTCTCCCCGAGGGAGAAGTAGACGCGGCCGGAGAAGCCGCGCGGGAACTGGATCGTCGTGCTGCCGCCGTTGCCGGGCCCCGGGATCGACGCGTCCGGTGCTGGCGAGGGCGGGTTCTGCCCGCCGGACCAGGGGATGAACGTGCCGGTCCGGGTGACGTAGCCGAGGCGGTTGCTGGAGAGCTGGATGCCGATCACGTACAGATGGACGGCGTCGCTGCGGCCGGTGGTGTTGGTGACGGTGACGGGCAGCAGCGCGGGGCCGACGGCCTGGGCGGGGGACGCGACCACGGCCACCGGGACGGCGGTGACCAGGGCGGAGACGACGCTGAGCAGCTTTCTTCGGAAACCCACGGGAACTCCTCGCTTGCCGGGACGGGTCAAGAGAGCGCTCTCTCAGCTTCTGATTGTTAACAACGTTTGTCAATGGATGGTGGTCGGCCCCGCCCGCCGACGTCCCGACGCCATGCCTCGCCGCACCCGTCCGGACCCGAGGCCGGCGGTTGTCCGCCTCAGCCGGCCCGGTCGATCAGCTCCCGGACGGCCGCCTGGTACTCCGGCTGCGTGTGGTACGGCCAGTGCCGCTCGACGGGCGGCGGCACGGTGTCCGCCGGGTCGATGGTCACGGCGCGCGGGTCGCGGAGCCGGACGTCGACCGCCTCGCCCGCTGGCGGGTCGCACGGTGGCGGTGCGCCCCGGTGGTGCTGGAAGATCGGCCCGCCGATCGGGTCGGTGGCCCGCCAGAGGTTGCGCCACCGCCAGTCGAGCCGGTCGCCCAGCGCACACAGCGTCGGCCCGCCGAAGTAGGCCGGGTAGAGGCGGGCGTAGATGCGGTGCAGCGGGGAGCCGTGGGTGAGCAGCGCGACCCGGTGCAGCACGGTCGGGGGCAGTTGCAGGATGGTGGCCACGGCCAGGACCGAACCGTGACTGTGCCCGGAGAGGACCACCGGGCCTCGCGTGGCGAGCGCGGACACCCGCTTGGCCAGCTCGGGCACCGCCCGGGCGGCGTAGCAGGGCGGGGCGAACGGGTGGACGGCGCGCGGCCAGAAGGTGCCCAGGTCCCACAGGACCGCCACGACGCGTCGGGTCTCGACCGACCGGTACGCGCGGAAACCGACGATCACCAGCGCGATCACCAGCAGGCTGACGATCCAGATTCCGGCGTCGGTGACATAGGCGGCGAGCACCGCCGTGCCGTTGTGTTGCCCGCCGACCCGGGCCGCGAGCTGGGTGGGGCCGATCCCGAACAGGTCGAGGACGATGGTGGCCAGGCCGAGCGTGGAGATCACGAAGAACGCGACCAGCATCGGGCCCAGTTCCTCGGTGACGTGGGACCGGGCGATGGCCTGCCGGACCGTGCGGAGCTGGGGCGCGGCGTACGGCGGCGCCTGCGGGTAGTCCTGCTCGATGACGCGTTCGGCCAGGTAGTGTCGCCGCCGGCGGCTCAGCAGGAGGGTGGCGGCGGCGGACACGGCGACGACCAGCAGCGCGGCGAGCCCGGCCAGCGCGGCCCACCAGTAGGCGACCGGCGGGTCCAGGGGGCCGATGCCCGGCGGGCTGGGCCGGATCGGGTCGGGGATGGAGCCGCGGTCGAGCTGGTCGGCGACCCGGAACACCAGCGTGGCGGTGAAGGCCGCGCCGACGCTCACCGCCACCGCCGCCACGAGGGGTGTGCCCAGCCCGCGCAGGAACGGGCGGGTTCCGGGCGGGACCGCCCGCTGGCGCGCCACCGTGACGACGGCCAGGGTGACGAGCAGGACGCCCTGCGCCGCGACCAGGACGGCGGCGCTGCCCTCGTAGCCGGGCAACTGTCCGGCGACGGGCTGGGCCTGGCGCGCGAGTGCCGCGTAGCCGAGGCTCAGGACGGTCACCCCGACGGTGGTCGCCCACAGCAGGCCCCGGACCCGGCGGGCCTGTGCGCCGCTGGTCAGCGTCGGCAGGCAGAGCAGCGCCGCGCAGAACCCCACCAGTCCGACCGCGGCGCCGAACAGCAACGGGCCCACCGGCCCGTGCCGGCCTCCCGGGAGGGCGACGAGCAGGCTGGCGTCGAGGATGCCGGCGCCGATCCCGACGTGGATCTGACGCAGCCAGGCCGTGGTCCGCTCGTCGTTCCAGAACTCGGGGGCGCCCAGGTCCTCCGCCGTCTCGGCGGACTCCGGCCGTGGCGACGACGGGGTGAAACCCTCCAACGCCCGCGCCGACCGGGCGCCGATCGCCGAGATCACCCGCAGCGCGAGCAGCGGGAGGAGCGCGAGCAGCGCCAGCCGGGGCCCCATCGGCAGCGCCGTGAGCCAGGACAGGTAGGGACGGCCGGCCCGGCACTGGTCGTACGGCACGCACTGCCAGCCGACGAGGTTCAGCGCGATCCCGATCATCGAGAGCATGAAGGCGGCGGTGAGGGTGCCGGCGAGCAGCCGGCACAGCACGCCGAGCAGGCCGAACCGGTCGGTCGGCGTCGGGCGCAGCCAGATCGCGAGGTTGACCAGCATGAACGGCAGGAGCAGCAGCATCAGGGCGCTGCGCACCGCGGCGCCGGCCGTCAGGGCGCCCCACCGGTACGCCTCGGCGGCGACCCCCGTGGTGACGCCCCCGGCCGCGCCGGTGCCGGGGCGGGGCCGGTAGAAGCCGGCGTGCCGGTCCCCGGCGACGCGCACCACGATCGGGTGGTCGAGGAGCGTCTCTGCCGCCGCGCCGGAGACCCCGTGCACGCGCAACTCGACGGCCTCCCACCCGGCTGCTGTGCCCACCCGGTCAGGGTCACAGACAACTGTCGGTCCCGCTGCCGATACCCGGAATCGCGGATGTCCCTCGGGCCCGGTGGCGCGGACCTGGCCTGTGACCCGCAGCCCAGCGACAGTCGACCCATGCCTGACGTCGTCAGGGCTTGTCGGCGGTGGCGGGAATCAGGCACATGCCGGAACTGCTCCGTCTTGGCGTGGAAGCGGCGAAGCCGGCCCGGGTGAGCAGGGCGCAGTACTCGGCGGGCGTGCGGTCCCGGCTGCCGAAGAGCACCATCATCGCCAGATCCCGCAGCGCCGCTTCCGGGTCCGTACCGTCGTGGGCGTTCTCGACCAGGAGCAGTCGGCTGCCGGCCGGCATGGCGTCCCGGACGTTGCGCAGGATGTCCGTGGCGGCTTCGTCCGGCCAGTTGTGGATGACCGACTTGAGGATGTAGACGTCACCACCGCTCGGCACCGTCCGTCGGATGTCGCCGGTCTGCACACCGCACCGCTGGTTGAGGCCGGCTTCCTCCACGGTCGCCGCGGCCCGTGCGGCCATCGAGCCCTGTTCGACGGCGAGCCCGCGAACCCCTGGATACCGGGCCAGGACGCCGCACAGCAGGGTGGCGTCGCCCGCCCCCAGGTCCACCACGAGTCGCGCGTCGGTGAAGTCGTGGAGTGCGAGGACGTCGGACAGGACCCGGTTGGAGTTCCACCGCATGGTGCGGGCGAAGGCCACCGCGAGATCCGGCTTCCGAGCCGTCATCTCCCACAGCCCGCATCCGTGTCGGGCGTGGAACGCCGACTCACCGGTGAGCAGGGCGTGGTCCAGCTCCTGCCAGGCGCCATAGTACTCGTTGCCGGCCATAAGTGCCTGGCCGTAAAGTGAACCAGGCTCGCATCGCAGTAGCCGTCCGAGCGGCGCGACGCGGTACGTACCGTCCGGCTCGCGCTGGACGATGTCGAGTCCCGCCAGGGCCGGCAGGTACCGGTCCAGCGCGGGCACCGGTATTCCGGTCCGCGCGCCGATGTCGGCGACCGGGAGGGCGTCCTCGGCCAGCACGTCGGGTATCCGGAAGCGAGCCGCCGCCGCGACGAGTTGCGTGACGGCGTGTCCCCGCAGCAGCGCGACGAGACGCTCGGTGTGGGAGGGGTCGGGCGGTACTTCCAATGTCGGACCCTTCTCGCGCGTGGAACCAAGTACCGCCCCCGGCCCCGGGGACGCTGCCGGGTGGGCGCCGGGCAGCGCGGCACTCGCCGCGAACTGCGGTCGCCCGGTGGTCAGCGGAAGCTCGGGCAATGCCGAACGAGCAGGTGCCGAATGGTGCCGTGTTCGGAGGATCAAGCGATTGTGCGCTCACCCGGGTTTCCGGTATTTCGACCCGACCCGGCGGAATTCGGGTCGACCTTAGTGGGGTCGCCGAGCGCCTGTCGGCACTCCGCGCACCCTGTGTCGGGCCAGGAATCGAGGAACTGGCGCCAGTGAATTATGGGTCACGCGCCGCAGCAGCGACCTGTCCGCCACGGGAGACGTCCCTTCCGGGGTGGTGGGCTGTTTCGCGGGCACGTGGCGCCGCGGCCGTCCGGACGCGCCGGATGGCCGCGGCGACGCGACGTGTCAGTGGAGGTAACGCATTTTGGCCCCCTTCCGCTCGGCGCTCGGATCGTCGGTGAAGCTGATGGCGATCCGGCAATAATCCGTGCTACGGGTAGGACGAGGCCAGGAGTGCCGCGCCCCCGAAACGGCGAAACGGCGAAACGCCGGAATAGAGTTCCAGAGGGTGGGCGCCCCCGTGCCATTCGTCAACCTGCCACAGGGGCTTCGGGGTGTCAACGTTCGACGTCGAACAATGCGTCGACCTTCATATGGTGAATCTTGTGCGATACGTCCGAGGTGTGGCCGGGCGTCATTTTGGAAGGTCCCGCGAGGGGGAGGCCGGGTGCGCCTCTCGCCAGGTCGTGCCCCCGCCGCCCGGGTTCGGCCCCGCCCGTCCGGACCGCGTCCGTGCCCGCGCCGGGGTTTCCCGGTCGCCGCAGCGGGTAGCCACCCGCCGCCGTCGAACTGGCACCGACGGGGGAGGCGACAGGTGGGATACCAGGCGCGTGACGGCGAGCTGCCGGTCGACCCGGAGCACGCCGAGGACGAGGCCGGGCAGGCCCGGCTCGTGCAGGTCGGGGCTGACACCGACGTGCCGGCCCCGGACGACACCGACGTCCGACCGGACCTGGTCACCGAGGACGACGGGTCGGGCGTCGCCGGCGGATCCTCGGGCGGCAGCGGCGGTGGCTCGGGCATGGCGGGGCACCCCGACGCGGCCGGCTGAGGCCGCGTCGCCGGCCCCGCGTCGCCGGCCCCGCGTCGCCGGCCCCGCGTCGCCGGCCCCGCGTCGCCGGCCGCGCGACGCCAGGCCCCGGTCGCCGACGCCGAGCTTGGCGGGCCCGGCCGAGAGCTGGTTGCGCACCGTCGCCATCGGCCCAGCTCTCAGCCACCCGCATCATCCGCAGTCCACGTCGGACCACCGGATGATCGTTCACGATCAGCACCCGGGTCTGCCCGGACATCGCCTTGCCGCACCGATGAGGTACCCGACCGGGGACCAGCGCCGGCGCGGAAGCCGGCCGCCCGGGAAGACCAGCGGGGCGAGGAAGACCAGACCGTGCGGCGGCCACCAGGAGCCGCTGCCCCACCCAGGCCACCGGCGCGAACGGGGTCCAGCTCACCGCGAGCGTCGTCACCGCGGCGTGGACGCTCCGCCGTCCACAGTGGCATCGTCGCCGGTGCCGGCGATCGAGCGGCATCGTCCGCCGTGCCGGCGGTCGTCGGCGAACGCCCGGCGTCCTCATCGTCCTTCGACGGACCCGCCGCCCCGGGGTGGATATCCCGGATCGGCGGGATCCAGCGGCGCCTGCCGGTCCCGACGGAGCGGGCCGAAAACATCGTGAATTATGAATGCTTTATGTAACTTACGGTCATCCATCCGTCTCCATATTGACGGAGGGTGTTCGCTGTGATGCTCTGTGTGAGGCGAGGGGAGGGTGGGCATGGAGGACACCGCAGACGTCATCGGCGCGATCGGTGGGTTCCGACGCCGCCACCCGCCCGCGCCCCGCGCCGCGCACCACCTGCGGCGTCGGTAGACGTTCGACACCGTCCACGGTCCGGCGCCGGCCACCCCGGTGGCGCGATCGTGTGACCTGGTCCCGGTCCCAACCGGTCCGGTGACGCGCGACGGCCACCGCCAGTCGCGCCGGATAGCCGCCCGCGCCGTGGGCGGTGACGCCCCAAGGCATGGCGCGGACGCGCACCGGCAGTCCCGCTCCGGGCACCCGCGCGTCCGGGCTCCACGCACCACGTCCGAAACCACGCGTACGCAGAGAAACATCGATCGTGGAGGTGTCGCACCATGAGTGACGCACACATCGGGCCGCAGGTCTCCGTGGCCCTGCGAGCCAACCGGCCCGTCATCCTCGCCGCCGGCCCCAGGGAGGTGAAGGTCGATCCGCTCGCGCCGAACGAGGTCTGGGACCTGCCCGGCGGCACCGCCTGGGTGTACTTCGCCACCGGCAACGACGTGCTGACCCGCCCGGTGATCCTGGCCGACGGCTTCAACTCCGGCCCCAGCACCCTGGAGTTCTCCTGGGCCTACCTGGAGTCCGGCGACTACGCCCTGATCAGCGCGTTGCGCGACAGCGGCCGGGACGTCGTCCTGCTGGGCTTCCAGGAACGCAGCGCGTCGATCCTGGACAACGCCGAAGCCGCCACGGCGGCGGTGCTGCGGGCGGTGGCGCAACGTCGCGGCGACGCCCCGCTGGCGGTCGGCGGGTTCAGCATGGGCGGCCTGGTCACCCGGTACGCCCTGGCCAAGCTGGAGTCCGAGGGCATCGACCACGAGACGGCGCTGTACTGGTCGTACGACAGCCCGCACCGGGGCGCCTCGGTCCCGGTCGCCCTACAGGCGTTCGCGCACTACATCCGGGACCTCGACAGCCGGTTCTCCGACCAGATGAACAGCCCGGCCGCCCGCGAGCTGCTCGCCTGGCACATCGCGGAGTGGAACGACCAGCCGGCAATCAGCCAGGACCGGCGGGACTTCCTGCTCGCCCTGGACGAGGTGGGCGGCTGGCCCCGCCGGCCCCGCCGGATCGGCGTGGCCAACGGGGTGGGCACCGGCGTCGGCAACGGCAACGCGGCCGGCGCGCTCGCCGTGCAGGGCCTCGGGCTGGCGATCGTCGGTACGAGGCTCAACGTGCAGCCCGCCGGCGACGACCAGCTCGTCGCGGCGCTGCGGGTGGTGACCACCCACACGAGGCAGGTTCACACGTCCGGCCTGCCCACCGTCGGCTCCGCCCCCGGCGGCACCCTCGACGGCTTCGGCATCCTCGCCGACACCCTCAACGCCCTGCCCACCTACCTGGGCATGCGCGCGCAGGCGCACATCCGGTCGCACTGCTTCGTGCCGGCCGTCAGCGCCGTAGCCATCCGCGACGTCGACACCGAGGAGGCGCTGTACACGCCCGTCGACACGCTCGACCCGGGCGAGAGTGAGCTCGACGAGTTCCGAGTCGCCTCGCGCAACGAGGAACACACGCTGATCACCGAGGAACTGTGCTCCTGGCTGATCGAACGCCTGCCCTGATCCTCGCCGTCGACGGCGGCGAGGAACAGGTCCCACTCCGTGTCGCCCCGACGCGGGATGCCTCCGACACACGGGCCGGAGGCATCCCGCGTCCGGGGTCGCCGAGCGGGGCTCGGCCGCCGGTGATGGAGAAGGTCGAGCCCGGTGGGGGCCGTCGGATGCGGGTCGTCCGTCCCGCCCGGGCACCGAGGTTCGGCGGCCTGTACGAGGGGCGCCTCGGGGCGCAGTTCTGTCTGGACAAGCGGACCGCGACGATGTTCGCCCTGGCGTGGGGCTTCGCCGCCCGGTCGCCGTACACCCTCGTCCACCTGCCGATGCGGGCCGCCGCCGCGCCGCCCGCCTGCTCCTGGGGCCGGTCGCTCGACCTGCTTCTGCTGCACCACCGGCTCGCCTTCCCACCGTCGCGGTGGAAGCAGGTCCGGGCCCGACTCGGGCCCGGCAGGCCGCACACGGTGACCCTGCCGGGCGCCGCGTGGCCGGCCCGACCGGCGGCCGATCACCGGCGGGCCTGGCACCGGGACTTCCGTGACCAGCTGCGGTGGGACATCGCCGCCGACACGCTGACGGTGACGGGCAGCCGCAGGGCCTTCGACCTGGTGGCGGACCAGGTCCGCGCGCTGGCCGAGGAGTGCCCGGCGCACCGCGCGGATGCCGCAGACGCACTGCTGCGTGGAGATCGGCATGGGCCGGCACCGGGACCACCCGAACGGGCGCCGCCCCTACGCGGAACTGCACGCCGAATACTGCCGCTGACGCGTACGCCGGCCAGGTGAGGCGGACCCGGAACCGTGGTGTCAGGGCGGCCGGGGCGACCTGCGCGGTGGCGGCCAGACGCCCAGGCGGCCGCCCGGCGGTTCCCCGGCCCGGCGGCGGCCCCGACTTCAGGTGAAGTCCTCCGTGTAGCACAGCAGCAACGTCGGGCTTCGCCGGGCAAGAGATTCGAGCTCCCGCCATGCGTCGGAGGCATCCCCCGCGTGGCCGTAGAGTCCCGTCAGATCCTCGATGAGCCGCGCGGCGCCCTGCGCGTTCGGTGGTGCGTCGGCCACGAAACCGAGCCAGGACGCTCCGATGCCGAAGAAGCGATACCCGTGCAGCTCCTCCATCCGCCGAATGACGGCGTGGTTCTGGAAGACGTCCCAATCCGAACTGAAGTAGCCGTTGGGCAGCCCCGCCAACAACAGGTCATCGCGACTGACGGGCAGGCGCTGCACGTAGACGACGTCGTCGAGCACGGCGGAGGCGTCCCGGTTCGTGGCGACGAGGGCAGCGATGTCGGCGGGCGAAGGCCGAAGCGTACCTGCGACCGCCTCCCAGGTCGTTCGGTACCGCGCGTCGTCCAGGCGGGCGACCACGTGCTCCAGCCGGGCCACTTCGAAGGCGTGGACAGCGCGCGGATCGTCGAAGTCGACCGATTCGGCGGGCCATTCGATCCGGTCGTTCCCGGCGGCGTGCATGCTCGTGTAGCAGCACTGGTTGAGGTCGTCGAGCGTGCAGAGAAACCGGGCCTCGGGGTTGGCCGCACGTGACCTGCTGACAAAGGCGAGCACCTCGTCGAGGCAACCGATCTCCGACAGCCGTGCGTAACTGAAGGAGTCAACCGGGCGGTACGCGCTGGTCTCGCCGTTCTCGACCAAACGGATCTTCATCTGGGGTGCCGGGCCTTCTCGTTGTGGCGACTCGTGGATTCCCCGAGATGGTGTGCGGAATCCAGGAGTCGAGGCGTGGTCGTGCTGCCGCTACCGGCCGCGACGGGTCTGCGCTGTCGCCGGAACCGGTGATTGCGACGGCTGGGTGATGTCGAGCGAGTCAAGGACCCGACGGCGCAGGAGCAGGTGCTGGTCTCGCAGTCGCTCCGGCGGCCCGGGTGGGGGATCGACCACGACCGGAGCCTGGACGACCTCGTCGCTGGTGAACTGCTCGCGAGTGAGGTCGACCTCGACCCCGCCGCCGAGGCGGTTCCAGTAGTGCACCCCCTGCCGCGTGCCGTCCCGTCGCAGCACGGTTCCCAGCAGCAACTCACCGCCGAGCAGCTCGCGCACCAGCAGGGCGGTCACGCCGCACTGGCCGCGCGCGGGGTTCGCGCTCGACCAGTGCGGCAGGTCCACCGGGTCGCAGGTGTCCGGCGACCAGGCCGCTCGGATCGCGCCTTCGATCTCGGCCAGGGACGTCAGCAGCATGCCGTGATGCTGCCAGCCGCGTACGACAGTAACGGCCGGCGTCTGTCCGGTACTCCTGGCCGCGGCCATACCTGGCCGGCCGGGGGACCGACCCGTGCGACCCCTCTGTGCTGGCGGGATGTGGGTGCACGGCTCCACGGCTCCGGCCGGACCGGCGCCGATGAGTGACGCTCGGAGGGCCGCCGCCGACGGTCGGCGGCCGAGCGCCACGGGTTCCAGCGGGCAGGGGCTGTCAGGCGGTGAGCGCGCTCAGGGCGACGAACAGGTAGAGGCACCCGCCGGCGGACACCGCGATGCCGGCGACGAGCGGTGTCCAGGCCACCGCCGTGGCGGCCAGTGACCAGCGCGGGGCGCGACCGGCGAGCATCGCGTAGCCGCGGACGGTGAGCACACCGACCGCGGTCAACGTCGCCGCCATCCCCACGCCGAACGCCGTGACGAGCAGGACCGCGTACAGCGCCCGGCCGGTGAGCAGCCCGCTGACCAGGACCAGGAAGGCCGACGGCGACGGCAGCAGCCCGCCCGAGAGGCCGAGCGCGACAAGCCCGCGCCGGGACCACGGATCGGTCGGTGTGCCGTCGGACGTGGACCGTGGTCCTTGCCCCTGGTGGTGGTCGGCTTCGTGATCGTGTCCATGAGCATGTCCATGTCCATCTGCCTGGGACGGCTCGGGGAGATGGCCGTGCCCGTGCCCGCCGCTGTGTCCGTGGCTGTGTCCGTGTCCGTGTCCGTGTCCGTGTCCGTGGCTGTGTCCGTGGCTGTGGCCGGTCAGGTGGCGGTAGGTCAGTTGGACCCCCACCCCGATCACCACCACCCCGGCGAGCGCCTGGAGCCAACCGGTGATGGATTCCGTGCCGAAACCGGCGACCCCGGTGATGCCGACCCAGGCGAGCGCGAGGATCAGCACGGAGAAGGTGTGCATCACCGCCACGATCACCCCGAGCCGGGCGGCGTCCCGGTACCGACCGTGCGTGCCGATCAGATACGCGGCGGTGATGCTCTTGCCGTGACCGGGGGCCACGGCGTGCGCCGCTCCGACGCCGAGCGCCACCAGCAGAGCGAGCCAGAAGACCACGCCGCCGTCGAAGAACGTGACCAGCCTGGCGTCGAGTCCGTTCAGACCGTTCACCGCCGGCCTCCCGCCCGCCGCCGCCGTACCAGCAGGACGGCCAGGCCGCCGGCGGCTGCGAGTCCGGTCCCGGCAGCCACCGCGGTGACCGCGCCGGGCCGGCCGCCGCCGGTGGCGGTGGCCCGCAGGTCGTGGCTGGTCCCGGTTGCGGTGAACAGCGCCTGGGCCGGCGCCATCGGGGTCCGGGCGGTGACCATCGTCCGGTACGCCGGATTCAGGTCGGTCAGTGCGGTGACCGTGAGCCGAACCTCGGTGACCGGCTCCGGGCAGTCGAAGCGGAACCGCGCGCCCTCGGCCAGCAGCCGCTCCAGCGGCAGCAACTCCTCCGCGCAGGTTCGGCCGGCCTGGCGGACGTCGACGTGCCGGAGCAGGTACTCCCGCACCGCCGCCGAGCGTTGCAGCTTCTGCTCTCCGGTCAACGCGGTGTCGACGGCGCCCGCGGTGGGGTCCTCGAACGCGCCGACCGACTGGCCCAGCGCCACCCAGTCGTCCTCGGCGGCCTGCCAGACCAGCGCCACCCGGGCTCCGTCGACGCTGACGCCGGCGGTGGACGGTGGACCGAACGGGTGGGCGCCGGCCGGTGCGGCCGGACCGACGGCCGCGCTGAGCGCGGCGGCGCCGGCCAGCAGCGCACCGGCCGACCGGCTGCCGGTCCGGGGCGCGCCGGCCCGGGCCCGGGTACGGATCCTCACGTGACTCTCCCTGCTCGTACCGTTCCGGGTCGGGCCGGTCGATGCCGACCGGCCCGACCCGGGACGGGGCTACTTGGTGACGGTGACGACCGGGCTGGTGATCTTCTGGTTGTCGCTGGTCAGGTAGACCACGTGGGTGGAGTTCTTCTTCGCGGTGGGCGGCAGTTCGAAGCTGTAGCTGAGCCGGCCCAGCTCGTCGGCGGTCTGGTAGCCGATGAAGACGCCGTTGCGGCCCTGCTCCGCCTTGGTGTTGCGCAGGTAGACGGTCACCTTCTCGCCCGGGTCGTAGCCGTACGCGGAGACCTTGACCCGGCCCTTGGTCTCGACCGTGGTCCGGTTGACGGTGGCCTGCTCACTGACGGTGTTCTCCGGCGTACGCAGCTCGTTGACGGTCCGCTCGCCGGCCGCGTTCTTGCGGATCAGAAAGCCGTCGTGGTGCTCGCCGTTGGCGTACCGCGCCTCGAACCGGATCTGGTCCGCCTGGACGTCGATGAGCTGGTAGAGCTGAATGTTCTGGCCCTTGCTGACGACCTCGGCGCCGTTACCGGTCCAGTTCTCCCCGTTGTTGAGCGCGTACATCTTGCCGCCCGAGACGGAGACCACGTAGGCCACACCGTTGTGCACGGTGGTCGACTGGCGCTTGGCGGCGACGTTGCCTCGGCCGTACGAGTGGTCGTGGCCCTGGAGGACCAGGTCCACGCCGTACTTCTCGAACAGCGGGCCCCACTGGTCGCGGACGTTCGGGTTGTTCCGGGTGCCGGTGGTCGAGTAGACCGGGTGGTGGAAGGTGACCACCGTCCACTTGTTCGGGTTGTCCCGCAGCAGGCCCTCCAGCCACGCGGTCTGCGCCGCCATGAGCGTGCTGTTGCTCTGGTGGTTGGTGTCCAGGCCGATGAACCGGACGCCCTGGTAGTCGACCTGGTAGGCGGTCTGCTTGAGTTCCGGGTTACCCGGGCCGTTGTCCGGGTACGGGAACTGCGGGCGCCAGAAGGAGGAGAGGCCGCCGCTGTACTCGTGGTTGCCCGGCACGGAGATGTTGTTGACCTGGCTGTCGATGAAGCCGCCGGCCTTGAACCACTGACCCCACTGCTCCTCGCTGTTCGCGGAGTCGATCAGGTCGCCGGCGTTGACGATCATCTTGGCCTCGGGCCGGTCGGCGAACGCCTGACGGAACACCCGGGGTACGGCCGAGTCGAGGTAGTTCTGGGCGTCGCCGTAGTAGATGAACGAGAACGGATCGAGGGAGCTGTCGGCGGTGGTGAAGTCCGCCCACTCGCTCCAGTTGGTGCCGTCACCGACCCGGTAGGTGTAACGGGTGTCCGGGCTCAGCCCGGTGAACTCGACGGTGTGGTACGTCGAGGCGTAGCCCAGCGAGGTGTTGACCGACGTGCTGGAGCTCGCCGGCACGGTGCGCACCGCACCGGTGGCCGGCGTCACGGAGCCGAGCGCCTTCGGCGCCGCGAGGATCTGCGCCTGAGCCCACTCCGTGGTCGCCTCGGCCCGCCAGGTCACCTTCTGCGAGGTCGCCGGAGTGGTGGTCGGAGTGAGGACCACCCGGTCGGGCATCGGCGACGGCCGGTGGACCTCGGCCGCCGGGTACTTGGCCGGGGCGGCGTCGCCGAACGCCGCCGGGGTGAGGGCGAAGCCGCCGACGAGCAGCGCCGCCCCGCCGGCCGCCACGATCCTCGTCCGTCGCGACATGGTGATCCAGGGTCTATTGCCGGAATTCACGGTAGGAAGCCCTTCAGCAGGAGGGATGCGCCCGCCGACGGTGGCGCGGCAGGCCATCGAATTACCGGCCGGCGAGTGGAAGCCGGAACGACATCCGGCTGGCCGCCAGGTGAACTCATGATCCAGAGCAGGTGCCTTCGCCGCCGGGTAACCGGGCCGTTCCGCGCCGGACATCAGCCGTCGATCTTGGGTTCAACGGGCGGGGCCTACCATGCGGCGGCGCGGAACCGCCCGCGTCACCACCTACGGAACGGACCTGCGATGACCTGGACAGCGGCGGACAGGGTGCCGCACCCCCGGCCCCGGCACCGGGGCTGGGCGCTGGTCGCCGCCGTCCTGGCGGTGGCGGCGTTCCCGGCCGCCGAACCACGCCCGGCGGCCCCCCACAAGGACGACACGTTCATCACCGCGCAGACCACCGGGATCCTCAACATCGAGGGTGGCGAGTGCTTCACCGACCCCGCCCACTCGCGACGCGCCGGTGGGGTGGTCGTGCTCTACCGCCCGTGCGAGGAACGCGCGGACAACCAGTCGTACGCGTTCCTGCACGCGGCGGACGGGCCGTGGGACCGGCCGGCGCTGGCGGCGTTCGCCTGGGCCGGGTGCGGTGGTGACTTCGACCGGCGGTGGACCTCCCGGGCCGCCTCCGGGCTGGACTACTACCCGATCCTGCCCACGGCGGAGACCTGGGCCGACGGCGACCGCGACATCATGTGCGTGGTGTACCGCCCGGGCGGCCAGCTCAGCCGCTCCCTGGTGCCCCTGCTCCGGTGACCGCCGGCGACCGCGTTCGCGGCGGCTCGTCCACTCCGTGCGGGCGTCACCCGAAGGCCCTCGACAAGAGCCTGCCGGGGCAGCGCCGCCGCGACATCTGGCGCAGGGCCGCAATCGGTTTGCGACCTGAGTCGGAACCGTGGCGGCGGAACCGGCTATCCGGTCCAGGCTCCCGGTCGCGTCGACGGCATACGCTGCCGCGATGAGCGCACCGTCTCGCATTCTGATCTACGGGGTGTACGGCGCCGGCAAGTCCACCCTCGCCGCGCTGCTGGCCGAGCGCCTCGGCGTGCCGTGGTACCCGGTCGACGACCTGCTCTGGCAGCCCGGCTGGGTCGAGGTGCCGGTCGCGCAGCAGCGCAGCCGGATCGAGGAGCTCTGCCGACGGGACCGCTGGATCCTGGACGGGGCGTACCACGGGTGGCGGGATGTGCCGCTGGCGCGCGCCGACCTGGTGGTCGGCCTGGACTACCCGCGTTGGTGCTCCTTCTGGCGGCTGCTGCGCCGTACCGCGCGCCGGCTGGCGACGGGGGAGGAGATCTGCAACGGCAACCGCGAGTCGCTGGGCAGCGTGCTGTCCCGGGAATCGATCCTGGTGTGGCACGTCACCGCGTTCGGCCGGGCTCGCCGGCGGATGCGGGCCTGGCAGACGGATCCGTCGGGGCCGCCGGTGGTGCTGCTCCGCTCCCCGGCAGCCCTGGACCGCTGGCTGGCCGACCTACCTGGCCGCTGAGGGGTTCGCCGGCGATGCCAGCGGCCGGTGGCGGCGGTGACGGAGAGGTCGTCGGTTCGAATCCGGCCACACGGTGATCTTCCAAGCTCCGGCTCGGGCACAGCGGGCGTCTAGGCGTGGGCCTGGCGGCGGAGGCCGAGGGCGCCGGCGGTCAGCAGGGCGATGGCCCCGACGACGAGTGTCCAGAACCACGTGGCGCCGAGAGCCTCGGGCTGACCCCACGGCACGCGTCGGATCGCCTTTTTTGGCAGGGGTGGTGTCCCTATGCGCCCGAACCGTCCAACTTATTGAGCGACCCGCAACAACAGGGATCCTGTCCCGCTGGTTCGCGTCGCATTGATCGTCCAGCAACCAGGAGTGGGAAAAACCCAGCCGGTGCCCCACTCGTCGCCCGGCCGATTCCAGTTGCTTCCGCCATGCGGCTCGGGACCCCAGACAGGCTTGACGACCTTTCCGTCGGGACCTGTGGCGCTGATCGAGAAGTCGCCACTGCCGGTCATGCGCCAGGCCACCTTGACTTCCGTGCCGGTCCGCAGCATCCCCGAAAACAGCATCGCCCACAGCGTTGCGCCGTCACCGGCACCCTGTAGATCCCGGGACGTGTACTGCGCGGTCGGCGGGCAGACCGCAGCGGTAGGCGGTGCAGACGACTGAGCTATCTGCCGTTGCCCAGAGGTGGACGTCGGCGGCAAGGGCTCGGATGGGATTTCGCGTGTGGAATCGCACCCGGTCATCACGATCGCTGAGATCAGGCCAAGCCACCAAATTCGGTTGGCGGAACGCGCTAACGGCATAGACAACCATATCGCGGATCCGCCGAGGGCGTGGTCCGCACAGCCGCGAGGTGCGCCCGCTTCCTGGGCAAGGGAGTCTCCGGGGGCACACGGGGCACAAGACAGCGCGAAACGTCGGCAACCAGCCATCAACGACGTGAGCCCAGGAGCGAGCGTGACCAGCGCGCCGACCAGGTGGCCGCAGGTCACGGGAGAGGCCGTTTAAAGTTCCGCTTCAACGTCTGGCTGTGGCTGCGCTCTGCGCTCGTCAATACCAGTGTCTGGTTAGTGACAGGGCGGCAGATCGTCCCCATCTTCCCCGCCGTGCTGCCCATACGATGCCCGAACGCTAGAAAGTGGATCATCCCTTGGAGGACGCATGTCTGGATCGACGCCCAAGTACCTCCGTCTGACGCTTGACGTTCAGTTGGGCGAGCGCAACCAGCACGCTAACCGGATCAACCAGGCGGCCGACGCCGCCATCGCTGCCGCGACCGAGGCTCTAGAGGAGAACCTCCTCGAAGGCAGCATCGTGAACGTCGAGCAAGGCGTCGAGTTCTCTTACCGTTGGATCGCGCGGACCTCGTGGCTTGGTGGTACTGCCGCGAGCGACGAGGATGAGCTGTAGTGGTGGCTTTCAGTGATTAGCTGACAGGCGACCACAACGAACACCGGTCGACAGAGGGCCATGAAGATAGCCACCCTAGGCCAGCACCCTGCTCGCAGGTCGACGCTTCATACCGAAGCCGTCAGCCCTGTTGCTGCCGGCAGCAACGGTGACAGCAACAGGGCAAGACTTGGAGGACTGGGGGCGGAGGGCTACGGATCAGCGGCCGATGTCGGAGACCTACACGGACGCGCCCGGACGGAGCGCCCAGAACTTACAAGCGAGAGGTCGGTGCATCCGGAGGGCTGGCGGCTGGATGGTCTGACCTGGCGGCATGCGCGCGGTGTTGGGCTGGCCGCGAAGCGTGACCGCACGTACCGTCCGTTGTGCAGGCTCTACGCCGGAAGTCGTCGACCTCATGCAGGAGGAGTCATGGCTGACTACATTGGGCTGCGCGTCGCCAGTTGGCGGGACGCCGCCGGGATGACGCAGCAGCAACTGGCCGATCGGGTAGGTGTGACCGCCTCTTACATCTCGATGATCGAGTCGGGGCGACGGCCGGTCACCAAGCGTTCGCGGCTCATTGCCTTGGCGAGCGCTCTCGGTGTGAGTGTCACCGATCTGACCGGGCAGCCGCACCCGCCCCGCAGTGAAGATGACCTTGCCATTTACGCCACTGTTCCGGCACTGCGTGGTGCTCTCGATGATGATCCGGAAGCGCCGGGGTATTCGCTGGACCCGGTTGTCCTGCATGCGTCCGTGGGCCAGGCGATGGCTGCCCGGATGGCCTGCGACTACAGGGCGCTTGCGCGGCTGCTGCCCGGTCTGGTCGGGGCCACTCGGCAGCTCGCCGATTCCGGGCACCCGGACGGGCCGCGACTGTTCGTCCGGGCCGCCGTGACCACCGTGTTGGCGATCAAGCCGTTCGGCTACATCGACTTGGCGGCGCGGTACGCGGAGCGTGCTGAGCTGGCCGCGACGTTCGCTGGGCCGGCGGAGGTGGCTGCCGCCGCCTTCGCTGCCGCGCAGAGTGCCTTGTCATCGGGTACGCACGGCGGTCGGCGGCGGTCGCTGGCAGTGGCTACGAGCGCTGCGGAGCGACTGGGCGACACGGGGGACGACGAGGCGTTGACCTGGTACGGGATGCTTCACCTGCATTCCGCGATGTCGGCCGCTTCGCTGGGTACCGGCGACCCGGATGGGCACTTGGCGGAGGCGGAGAACGCCGCGCGTCGGGCCGGGTCCGACCCGTGGCGAATGGAGTTCACGCCGGCGAACTGCGGGATTTGGCGGGTGGGTGTGGCCGTCGAGAACGGCTCACCTGAGCGAGCACCGGAACAGGCTCGGCGCGTCGACCGGTCGCAGGTCCGCACCCCGAACCGCCGATGCCGTCTGCACCTGGACGCGGGACGCGGCTGGTATGCGGCTGGCGACCAGGACCGGGCGGTCCTGGCGTTCCTGGAGGCGGACAACGCGTCACCCGCTGAGCTGCGGTCCCGGCCGAGCGTGCGGGAAATCGTCGGACAGATGGTCAGGGATGCCCGCCGACGGGGTTCCCCTGAGCTGCGGGACCTCGCACTTCGCATCGGTATTGATCCGTTGGATCCCGAGCCGCACGGAATCTAACTGACAGTTAGTTTGCCGTCACGTCGACCGCTCTACCGTCCGAGCAAGGACGCGATTGAGCACCCACCGGCATCGGTGCCCGCTGTGGTCGCGTCCCTCGATACGGGGCGCGACGGCGGCGGTCCTTCCAAGAGCACCCGCCGTCGCGTCCCTCCCCAGCGGAGGTAGGGATGAGCGACGCTGTTCCAGTCGAGGGCAGAGGCGAGCAGATCCAGGCGGCGGAACGGGAAGCCGCGAAGCAACGGCTTCTCGCGCAGGCCGAGGCGGAGCGGATACCGGTCGAGGAAACGACCCGAGCGGTGCCGGACCGGCGGTGGCGTCGTGGACAGCACTGACCTCCTGCCGGTCGGTCGGCGGGTGGCGTACTGGCGGGGACGGCGGAAGCTGTCGCAGCAGGTGTTCGCCGACCGGCTCGGCAAGTCGAAGAGCTGGGTCGACAAGGTCGAGCGGGGAGTCCGGTCTCTCAACAAGGTGTCCACCCTCCAGGACATCGCCGCCGTCCTGCGCATCGACACCGCCGTGCTGCTCGGCCGAGACGCCCAACCCGCCGCTGCGACCGAGCGGGCCGAGGGCGTCGAGCGGCTTAGCGAAGCCCTGTCGACGTACGAGATCGCCCTGGCTCGGCCGGTGGCCCGCCGTGACGTGGTGGCGGCGGACCGGTTAGTCCGCAACGTCGAACACGTGTGGATCATGTTCGAGCACGCCCGGTACCCGCAGGTGATCGCCCTGGTGCCGGACCTGCTGGCCGGTGCGCAGCGCGTCCACGCCGACGACCCCGGGTGGGGCCGCCCACTGCTGGTGGAGGCGTACCGGGTGACCGCATCGCTGCTGGTGAAGCTCGGCGAGGCCGACCTGGGCTGGCTGGCCGCCGACCGGGCCATGGCCACCGCCACAGGCGACCCACTGCTGGTGTCCGCCGCCACCGTGCAACTCGGCCAGGTGCTCCGCGCCTCAGGGCGAGCACGGGCCGCCATGTCGGCGACACTGGCCGCCGCGTACCGCATCGCCCCGCCCGACCCGGACGACGGCACCCCCGCCGAACTGTCGCTGTGCGGGACGCTGCTCGTGCAGGCCGCCCTGGCGGCGGCGCGTGGCGGCGACGACCGGACCACCGCCGACCTGATCGGCGAGGCCGCCGGCATGGCTGCCCGGGTTGGCGACGGCCACGATCACCACCGGACCGCGTTCGGGCCGACTGCGGTTGACCTGGCCCGGGTCGCCGTCGCCCTCGAACTGGGCAACGCACACGACGCGGTCGCCTGGCACGAGAAGACCATCAAGCGGGACGCCTGGCGGTGGCTACCGGTCGAACACCGCGCCGCCCACCTGCTCGACGCCGCCCGCGCTTACCTCCAAGCGGACGACCCAGCCACCGCCGGTCGGACGGTGATCGACGCCGACCGCACGGCACCGGCCGAGGTACGCCAGCGACCCGCCGGCCGAGAGGTGCTCGCCCAGGTGGCCCGCGACCCGCACGCCCCGGCCACGATCATCCAGCTCGCCATCACCCTCGGCGTGACCTGAGCATGACCGCGCCATTCCTGTCCCTGGCTCAGATCCGCAACCGATTGATCCTCACCGCCCGAGCGATCCTCCGCGACCATCGGACCGGGCCGGACGGTCGTTGCCCGGTCTGCCGGACACCGCCCTGTTCGGTGGCGACCGCCGCCCGCAACGTCCTCCACGCCGCCGAGAAAGTACAGCAGCGAAGTACAGCAACCCAGCCGACCACACCCGACCCGAACGATCCCCAGCAGACCGGATGACCTCGGACGACACCCGATCCGGCCGGCTCGCCGTCAGTTCGGGACGACGAGGTCAGCAACGGGTGTGCACGCTGGACGCCCCAGGGCGATGGCGTAGAAGGCGGTCGAGGCGAGGCCGTCGAGCAGCAGCAGGTGGTTCAGCTCGTCGTCGTAGAAGCCGCCGACCGGCGCGGCGGAGAGCCCGGTGGCGGTCGCGGCGAGCAGCAGGTTCTGCGCGAGGTGGCCGGTCTCGACGGCGGCGAAGCGGTAGCCGCGCAGTCCGTACCGGGTCCGTACCCGGTCCAGGTCGGCCACCACGAACAGCCAGAGCGCCACCGCCTCGACGTCGAGCCTGCCCGTTCCGCCGGGTCCGCCGGTTCCGGCCGGCCCGCCGGGCTCGCCGGTTTCACCGGTTCCAGGTGGCGTGCCGGGCGCGGCGAACTGGGGAGCGATCCGGGCCAGCCGTGCGGTGCCCGGATCGGCCGCCACCCGCTGGAGGCCGTGTCGCTCCGGCAGGTACCGGTAGAGCGCGGCCGGCACGCCCGTGACCCGGCGGGGCAGCACCATCAGCCGGGTGGTCACCAGGCCACCCGGGCTCGGGTACGCCAGCAGCCGCGCAGCACCGCCCACCGGCGCGTCCTCCCCGTCCGCTGCCGCCTCGCCCCGGTCCGGCGCGGTTTCGCCGGCCGCGTAGCGCAGCAACCGGCCCAGCTCCGCCGTGTCCAGCTCGCCCGGGCCGAAGTCGTAGCGGGTCCGCCGGGCGAGCAGCACCTCGGCCAGCGAGGCGTCGCCGAGCCCACCCGGGGTCGGCTCGGGCAAGGCCAGCGTCGCCGCCCCGACCGACGCGCCCGGGTCGGGCCGGACCGGCTCGACCGGTCGGGGGTGCTGCTCCGGCCACCGGGCCCGGACGAACTTCGACCGCTCGTGGTAGCGCCGGTCCGCCGCGTCGAGGGTGTCGGCGTGGAAGCCCTGCGGCGCGGCCGGCTCGGCGTGCGCGGCCGGCTCGGCGTACGCGAACGACGCCAGCCAGGCCAGGTGGCATTCGGCCGGGATGCTCAGCCCGAGGCGGTTGTGCAACATGTGTAGCTGCGACGCGAGGATGCCGGCGACGGTGCCGCGCAACCGGCCCTGTCCCTGGAGCGCCCGCAGCGTCGCGGCGTACCCGGTGACCGCGTCGGCCCAGAAGTTGACCGAGGTGGTGGCGCCGCGTCGGCCGGTGACGATGTCGTCGATCAGCCGGCGCCGCCCGGCGTACGCGGCCGGGTTGGCGTGGAAGTCGCGTTCCGCCGCGATCAGGGCCAGGCCGAGGTCCTGGCCGTGTGCCTCCGGCACCAGGGACCACCCGTTGGCGTAGCCGCGCAGGAAGCGCACCGCCTCGGGCGCGGTGAGGCCGCTGGCGGCGAGGAAGCCGAAGAGCAGGTCCACCGTGGTCGAGCGACGCCGGGCGGGCGCCGCGTCGAGCAGCGTGGCGGCGACCCGGCTGGACGCGGCGAACAACTCCTCGGCCGCCCCGATGGCTTCCGGTCCGCCGTACCGGTCGACCTCCGGGTGGTACGGCTGGTCGAGCACGGTGCCGTGCGGGTGCCAGCCGAGGTCCGGCCCGCCGGCCGTGCCGGTCCTGCCAGCGGTGTCGGCCGTCCCCGCCGTCCCGAACCCGGCGTACCAGTCGGCCGGCCGCAGCTCCCGGGCCGGTGGTGGCAGCGCGGCCACCGCCTCGGCGAGCCCGTCACGTAGCCGCCGCACCGTCGTGGGGGAGGCGTCGGCGACCCGCCAGCGCAGGTGCGGGCCGCCTTCCCAGTAGCGGACGAAGAACCAGGAGGAGATCTCGCCCCGGTCGAGCAGGTCGCCGGTGGTCGGCACGACGTACTCCCGCAGCACCGTCTCGGTGTGTTCGGCGCCGCCGTGCAGGTAGGCGTGCAGCGCGGACCAGCGACTCATCGTGGTGACTCCTCTGACCGTACGGATCGCGTACCGGGACGGGTGCGTACCGGGGGTGGCTGCCGGGCGGGCGGCTACGGGAACGGGTGGGGCAGTGTCGGGCGACGGGGACCGGTGCCGGAGCGCCGCCGCAACCGGGGCAGGTCCACCCGCCGGTTGAGGTGCCCGAAGGTCATCGGCAGGGCGCCGGGGGCGAGCACCTTCACGGCGGTCAGCCCCAGCCGGCGTTCCGCCGCGCCGGTCTGCCGCACCACCAGCGGCGGCGTCCCGGCGGCGGTCATGGCGTCGACGAGCCGGCGCAGCACCTCGGTCAGGTTCGGGTGGCGCCAGCGATCCCGCCGGCCCGCGAAGTGCGCGTCGAACGGTCGCGGGTCCGCCGGCCGGGTCGCGAAGTCGAAGCGGGGCAGGGTCTCGGCGAGCAGGTGCAGGGCCGCGTGGTCCGCCAGGTCCCGCACCTGGTCCGGGTCGTCGAGCATGGCGATCAGCCGGTCCCGGGGCGGGCGGGGCATCCTGGGCGCGACCGCCATGTTCACGCCGGCCTCCAGGACCGCCGCCGCGACGGCCCGGCGCGGATCGGGGTGTGCCCCGGCCGCCGAGAAGGTCGCGCCCCGGGCGGTGGCGTCGGCCCGGTCCGCGGTCAGCAGCGCCCAGATCACCGGTACGCCGACGTCGCTGGTGATGTCGAACAGGTGCAGGGTGTACCCCTCGGCCGCGATCCGGTCGGCGAGGTGCCGGGTGACCGGGTCGAGGTCCGGCGGCATGGTCAGGGCGGTCGGCGGCGTTGCGGTGTACCAGGTGAGCAGGAAGGCGTCCCGCTCGATCGTCTCCAGGCAGGCGTGCAGGACCGCCTCCTCCAGGCAGCTCCCGACCGCGCAGCCGCTCGAACTCTCGAACAGGAACCGGCCCGCCCCGGGTCGGCGCACCCCGTAGTACGCGGCGTGCTCGGGCACCAGGACCTGCCGGTCACCGCTCAGGTCGTGGGCCCACACCCAGGAGGTCACCGTCTGCGGGGTGTACGGGTCCAGCGGGTAGGCCGGGTGCCGCACGGCGTCCGGCTCCGGCAGGCCCAGCCGCGCCGGGTCGACGGCGTCGGCGGCCAGTTCCCGGTAGCTGCCCAGCACCGTGGTCCGGCGGCCCTGCGGGTACCGGCCGGCCTCCCGTTCCACCGCCTCCAGCAGCGCCAGCACCTGCGCGGTCGGGTGGTCGGCTGCGCGGCCGTAGCCGCCGAGCCGACCGGAGCGGCCCGGCACCGGCAGTTCGGCCGCCGCGAGCGCCACCGGACCCTCCCGCTCGGAGTGGACCGCGGTGACCGGCCCGTACCGCAGGTCGACCAGCTCGGCGCGCAGGACGCCGAGGTCCGGTGCGCCCCGGCGCAGCCGGTCCGGTGCCGGCAGCGGGCGCGGGTGCAGGACGACCCGGGCGGCGGCGGCCGAGTCGGGCGGCAGCGCCGCGCAGGCCGGGCAGTCCGGCACCGGCCGGACCAGGTGGCGGGTGACCGAGCCGTCCCGTACCGCCAGCACGCCGACGGTTCGCGGATCGACGCCGCCGGTGAGCTGCCCGGCGGCCAGCGCTGCGACGAGTCGCTGCCAGTACGGCGGCAGCGGCAGCGGCCGGCCGTCCGCGACCAGCGCGGCGGCGACCGCGCTGCCGCGCTGGTCGCCCGTGTCGAGGGTGGCCCGGCGCCGGACGTCGGCGCACTGGAGGCAGGCGTCGTCGGCGGTGTCGGGTCGGCTCAGCGGGCCGATCTCGATCGACGTCCCGCGCGCCCGCACCGGAAGGTACGCCGCCCCGGTCGCGTGGGCGGTGCGCTGCTCGGCGAGGTGCCGGGCCACCGGCCAGTCCGGTGCCGCGCCGACGACCACGACCCGTCCCGGCCGGCGGTGTGGCGTACCGGTGGACCGGATCGGGGCGGCGGCCCGGACCGCCTCGACCAGCGGGCCGTCGTCCCCCCGGACCAGCACCGAGACGTCGCCCGGGTCCGGCCGTTCGGGCCGGTCGACGCCGCCGTCGCCGTCGGCCGCCGGCGTCCCGACCCGGCGGACGGTGCCGCCCCGCAGCAGCAGCGCCGTGTCGTCGGCGAGCCCGCCGAGGGCCCGCACCACCTCGTGCACCACCAGGTACGGCAGCAGCCGGTGCGCCGGTCCCACCGGTGCCGGTACGCGGTCCGCCGGTGCGCCGGGGCCGGTGGGGGTGGGCCGTCCCGGCGGGCCGATCAGGGCGCCGTCCGGCCGGACGGTCACCGCCAGCATTTCGCCGCCGCCGTTCGGCGGATCGTCCCCGGTCCCGGTGCGGATCAGTACCGTCAGGTCGGCGTCGGGACCGGCGTCGCCGGCGACCGCCACGCCGGACGCGCGGAGCGCCGCGCGTACCGCCGGCACCTGGCCGGGGTCGCCGGTGACCGCCACGGTGGCCCGGCGCACCGCCGCCAGCGCGCCGGCCGGGTCCCCGGCCACCCCGGCCAGGTACGCGGCCAGCGGGTGCCCGTCCAACGGCAGCCGGGCGTCGACCAGCAGGTCGTGTTCGGCGAGCAGGCCGAACAGCCAGCGCACCGCCGCGGCGGTCCGGGCGGACCTGCCGGCGATCGCGGTCTCCGGATCGATGCCCTCGCGCACCAGCGGCTCCAGCCGCCGCCACAGCTCACCGGCGACCGGCGGTGCGGTGACCAGTGCGCTGGACCGCCAGCCGCCCACGAACAGCCCGCCCTCGACCGGCCGGACCGTGCTGCCCGGCCGCAGGGTCACCACCCCCGTGCCGCCCACCGGCGTCACCCGTCGCGGGCCACGAGCGCGTCCTGCCACGCCACGCCGTGGATCTGCTGGGTCGCCTCGGCGAGCAGATGGGCCCCGAGATACCGCTCCAGCGGCGCGACGTCGCACAGCGCCAGCAACTGGTAGAGCATGTTCGTGCAGAACCGGTACACCTGGAACTCCCGGGTCGCCGCGATCCGCTGGAAGCCCGACGCCTCCAGCGCCCGGTGGTACGCGCTGGCCCCGCGTTGTTCGAGGTCCCACCGGATCGCGGTGGCCTCGTCGAACGAGGTGGACCGGCGCCGGAACTCGGTGGAGAGCTGCCCGCTGAGCGCGCCGGCGTCGTACGCCCGCTCGGCGATCCGCCACGACGCCGCGCTCCAGGCCCGCCACGCCGCCGCCACCGGATCGTCGGGGTCCGGGGTGGCCGCCTGGCGGACCAGGCGCAGGTACCGGTCACCGGCCCGGCTCGCGAAGGCGGCGAAGCGCGGGCGCAGCACGGTGTCCCGCTCGCCGAAGAGGAAGTCCTCCAGGTGGGACAGGAAGGTGTGGTACCCCGAGAGCAGCCGGCCCGGCCAGGTGTCGGCGTGCGCGGCCATCGCGGTGACCACGACCCCCACCCGGGCGGCCGGGGCGTCGCCGACCCGGGCCAGTTCGTCGAGGGACACCCGGACCGGGCGCAGCCCCTCGGCGAGGATGTCGGCGCGGCAGCCGACCGCGCCGGGCGAACCGAGCAACGCGGCGAGCGAGGTCCGGTCGCCCTCGGTCACCAGCACCGTGTTGTCCGGCTGGATCGGGTCGTACGGCGGTGGGACCAGCTCGGCCCGGCCGGCCGCCTCGGAGCGGCGCAGCAACTGCGCCACGTCCAGGCCGGCCCGGGAGGGCGCGCTCACCAGATGCCCGCGCAGCCGCTCGGCGGCCTCGGCGGCGGACGCGACCCGCAGCGCCTCCGCCCCGCGCAGGCTCAGCCGTACGTGTGGGCCGTGCAGCCAGTGCCGTTCCAGGTGGACGGTGAGCCCGGCGTCGCGCAGCCGGTCGGCGACCGGCAGGATCGCGGTGCGCAGCAGCGGGGCCTTGACGTCCTCGTGGTAGTAGCACGTGACATCGGTGCTCGGCGCCGGGGCCAGGGCGGCGTCCGGCACTGTCGGGGGGTTCGGCTCAGCCATGGTGTGACTCGACTCGGTTCGTCGGTGCGGTGGGGGATCCGGCCGGATCGCCCCGACCGGGGCGCGGATCGACCGGGCCGGGACCGGCTCCGGAGACCGCCGGGAGGTACGTCTCGACGACCAGCTCGGCGACCCGGTGCGGACGGTCGTGGCCGGCCGGGCGGGGCAGCGCCTCCTCCACCACCAGCGGGCCGGTGATCCGGCCGAGCCACCGGGGCAGGCAGCGCAGGTGCAGCGGGCTGGCCAGGTCGGCGAACTGGGGCTTGGGCCGGGTCATCGCCTGGCGGAGATCGGCCACCGTCCGGGTCTCCGGTCCCGGGGCGTCCTGCGGTGGCTGGCCGGGCTGCGGCTCCCGGCCGCCGGGCCGACGGGCGCCCTGGTTCAGGAACACCTGATCCGGCAGGCCCCAGGCGGCCCGCAGCTCGGCGGCTGCGACGACCGGGTCGCCCGGGGCGGGCCCGGCGCCCGACGGATGGCCGGCCCGGAACCGCTCCTCGGCTCCGGCGTCGAACCGCCAGCTCCGGCGGGCGACGACGATCCGGCCGCAGCGCAGCCGGTTGCGGATCGTCGCCTCGCCGCCCGGGCCCGACACCGTCCTGGTCGCGGCCAGGTGGCCGAGGTCGACCTCACCGGTGCCGAGGTCCCCGAGCAGCGCGGCCACCCGGGCCGGTAGCGCCGGCGGTGCGAGGAAACCGAGGTACAGCACGTCGAGCAGCTCACCGGTGGCCGGGTCGAGCAGCCGGACCTGGTCGCCTGCCGGATCGTGGACCAGCTCGACCGCGGCGACGTCGAGCCCGCCCAGCCGGGGGTCGTCGCTGATCTCCGCACCGACCAGCAGCGGGTGCAGGTTGGCGTTGAAGCCGTGCACCGGCCGGAACTGGGCCACCCGGCCGGGCAGCATCCGGCGGAGCTGCGCGGCGACCGCCGTACGCATGCCGGCGTCGGCGAACAGGTCGAGGAACCGGCTGGTGAACCGGCCCCAGCCGCCGTAGATGTGGTTCAGGTGCAGCGCCCCGTCGGGAGCGGGCTGCCCGAAGAAGGCGTACGAGACGGGCCTGGCGCGCAACCAGCCGGGCAGCGCGGCGAACGCGTCGGCGGCCAGCCCGGCGGGGACGACGGTCTCCGTACCGTCGTCGCCGGCCCGGACCGCCCGGGTCACCTCCTGCCGGAGCCGGGCCAGCCCGGCCAGCTCGGGGACCAGGGCGACCGGAGCGCCGGCCAGGGCCCCGTCGGCGGCCACCGTCGGCAGCCCGCCCAGGCCGGCACCGACGTCGGCGAAGAACTCGCCGAGGTCCGCGCAGCGCCCGCCGGGGCCGTACCGTTCGACGAACCGGTGCCGCAGCAGCCGGCGCAGCACCTGGTCGGCGTCGAAGAGCAGCGCCAGGCCGGTCAGCGCGGTCAGGTCGGCGCGGTCCGCCGGCTGCCGGGTCAGCCGGACCGGGCCGGGCAGCACGACGTCCTCGGTGGCCGGCGCCTGGGGCGGTGCGGCGGCGTCCAGGCCGTGCAGCGCCTCCTGCCAGCCGGCGCTGATCCGCCGCAGCAGCGGGCCGCGCGGGGCGGCGGCCACGTCCGCCAACGACCGGATGTCCCGGTCGAGCTGCCGTACCCGGTCGGCGACGGCGGGTGTGCCGGTGTCACCGAGCCAGTCGGCGACCGCGGCCAACGCCCCCGGATCGTGTTCGGTGGTCGGCGGCGCCGGGATCAGCAGCCGCTCGGCGCAGAGCTGGGCGATCAGGCGTCGGGCGAGCTGATCGGCCGCCGGGGCCCGGTCGGGTTCCGGCGCGGGCGGCCCGTCGGCGGTGGGCTGGTCGGAGCGCCGGGTGAGCGCCGCGACGAGCCGCTGCGGCGGGTAGCCGTCGGGGGCCGCGCGCAGTACCCGGACGATGGCGGCCAGGGCGGGCCGCAGCGGTATCCGCACCCGCTCCTCCCGGATCACCGGCGTGCCGTCGACGCCGGTGGCCGGATGCTCGCGGTAGAACACGACGTGCCCGTCGTGCAGCCGGGTGCCCGGCGCCAGCCGGTGCGGGGTGCGCCACGCCCGCTCGGGGTGGGCGTTCCCGGCGAGGAAGAGGCTGGCGATCAGGCCGGCCGGAGGGCGGGTCACCGCCACCGGCGCTCCCGCCGCCGACAGGTCCAGCCCCGGCACCGGCTCCGACCCAGCCGGGCCGGCCGCCCCGGCGGCGGGTGTCAGGTCGTCGGTCGGGGATGCCGGCGGGTCGGCCGGCCAGCGTCCCCAGCCCACGATGGTGAACCAGGACAGCGGGCTGGTCCTGGTGGTCGCGCGCAACGCGTACCGCAGCACGGTCGGCTCGGACTTGCGGCTGCGGGCATCCGGTGCGCCACCGTGCTCGGCGGTCCGGCGTACCGCCGCCAGCAGTTCCGGACTGGTCAGCGCCACCGCGCGGCCGATCGGCTCGGTGCCGCAGAGCGCGGCGAGCGCCGCCCGCTGCGCCGCCAGCGCCGGATCCGATCCCGCGTGGACGGCGTCGGTCAACCGGTCGATCTCGGCGCGGCCGGCCAGCCAGCGGCCCAGCGCCGGCAACCGGTCGGGCAGGTCGTCGAGCCGGGCGAGGACGTCGGCGCCGGGGGACCGCCCGTTGTGGACGTCCCGGCGCAGCGGCAGCAGGACCGAGCGACGGTACGCCGCCGGGGACTGCCCGCCGATCCGGTACAACTCGTCGGTCAGGCCGGGGGCGAGGGCGCGGCACTCGACCAGCCGGTCGACGAGCCGGTCCTGGAGGCGGCGTAGGCGCCGGTCGGCCGGCCCGGTCGCCGGCTGCTCGACCGCGGCCAGGCGGACCAGCACGTACGGCGCGATCTGCACCTCGTCAGCGACCTGGCCGGACGGGGCCGGTCGCGACGGGGCGCCGCGGCGCTGACTGGTGATTGTCACGGTTCCCTTCCCGGCGGGACGCTCGGCGGCCGGCACGGGACGCGCCGGTCGCGGCCAGGCGCGGTGTGCCGGCGGGGACCGGCTGCGTCGGTGGTACCCGGCGCCGCCGACCCCGCCGGTCGGTGCTGGCCCGGTACGACTACTGGAGGACGACCTCGGCGGCGCACGACGAGTAGCCCAGCCACTGCCAGACAACCGAGGTGCTCGCCGAGGCGCCGGTCTCCGGCAGGGCAACCGCGTCGCGCACGGCGTGCACCTCCAGGTCGGACATCTCGAGATCAGCCAGGTTCAGGTCCTCGAGATCGGCCAGGGTGGCTGCCTTCTCCGACATGGCACTCCTTTCACGGAAGTAGATCTTGTCGAGAAGCAGTGTGCTGACTGGAGACTCAACCGACAGTGGGGAAAACCCTGGGGTACCCTGACTGCGCCCGGCCGTCCGACCCCCGATGGCCGTCCGGCGGATGCCCGGCAGCCGATCGATGAGGCGGTGCCCGGCGGCCGACGCGCGGGAGGTGTGTCGATGCAGGCGCTCGTCGCGCGATCCGCGCCGACCGACTCCCCGCTGACGCTGCTCGGCCGCGACATCCAGGTTCGGGGCTGGACCGACGCCCTCGCCGGGGCCCGGCGGGGGGCCAGCAGCCTGTTGGAGTTCGCCGGCGAGCCGGGAAGCGGCAAGACGCGCCTGCTCACGCACCTCAACGGGCGGGCCCGGGCCGACGGCGTGACCGCGATCGCCTGCACCGGAGCCGAGACGCAGCGGGCCCAGCCGTACGGACTGTTCCGTCCGATCCTGCGCCGGGTCGGGGTAGCGCAGGGGGCCCCGAGCGACGCCGCGGCGGAAGAGCCGGACCACCTCCACCGGCTGGTGCTGGCGGGTCTCGACCGGCTCGACCCCGACGGCGGGCCACGCGCGTTCCTGTTCGACGACACCCACTGGGCCGACCCGCAGTCGCTCGCCCTGCTCGGTCGGTTGCTGCGCGATCCGCCGCCGGCCACCGTCATGGTGCTGGCCTACCGGCCCCGACAGTGCACTCCCCAGCTCGCCATCTGCCTCGACAGCGTCGCCGTCGGGCACGAGCGCCTGGAACTGGGCCCGCTGTCGGTCGCCGAGATCCAGGCGTTGACCGGCCTCGACGCCGGGCCGGCCGCGGAGCGGCTGCACGAGCAGAGCCAGGGCGTTCCGGGCTACGCGCTGGCCCTGCGTACGTCGCTGCGCCCGGCCGACGACGGGTACCCGGCCGAGACCGCACCGACCGGCCCGGCGGTGCCCTACGTCGCGGAACTGGCGCACCTGACCGCCGAGGAACGTGCGGTCGTCGACGTCGCCGCCGTGGCCGGCGCGGAGTTCGACGAGACGCTCGCCGCCAGCGTCGCGGGCATCGAGCCGTCGCGCTGCGCCGACGTGCTGGACCGGCTGGTGCAGCGGGACCTGCTCCGCAGCGGGCCGGTCGACGACGTACGGATGCGGTTCCGGCATCCCGCGGTGCGCGCGGCCGTCTACCAGGCCGTCCCACCGGGCCGGCGGCGCCGGCTGCACGCGGCCGTCGCCGACGAGTTGATCCGCCGCCAGCACCCGCCCGGGGTCTACGCCGGGCATGTCGCCCGCAGTGCCCAGCCCGGCGACACCTCGGCGGTGCGGGTGCTGCTGCGCGCGGCACAGCCGATCGTGGCGACCGCCCCGGTGCGGGCGATGAGCTGGCTCGGCGCGGCCAGCCGGCTGATTCCGGAGAGCGATCCGCTGCGCCTGGACGTCGACCTGGCACTCGCGCGTGCCTGCATCCTGGACGGTCGGCTCGCCGAAGGCCGCCACCTGTTGCAGCGGCTGGCGGTGCACCCGGCCGGCGACGGGTACCGGGCTCGACTGGCGCTCACCCGCGTCGAACTGGACCGCGTCCTCGGCCACCCCGACGAGGCGTCGGCGCTGGCCGACCTGGAGCTGTCCCGGATGACCGCCGGTGCCGCGGCCGAGGTCGCCGTGCCGCTGGCGGTGGAGGCGCTCGTCTGTGGGGTGCTGCGCGCCGCGCCCGACGTACGGCTGCGCTCTGAGCGGGTCCGGGCGCTCGTCGACCGTGCCGCGCCGGATCCGGAGCTGACCCTCGCGGTACGCGTTACCGAGGCGTTCGGCGCCGCGTACGCGGGCGGGATTCCGGCGGTGCTGCCCGGGCTGGGTGAGATCGCGGTGCGACTGGACGCGCTGCCGGACAATGCGCTCGCCGCCCAGCTCAACCTGCTCGGGCTGTTCGCCTGGACGGAACTGTTGCTGGAACGGGACCGGGACGCGGCCCGCCACTTCGACCGGGCGCTGCGGATCGCCGCCCAGGCGGGAAACGCGCCGATCGTGCCGTACCTGCTCGCCGGCCGCTGCCATCTGCTCACCCGGCAGGGCAGGTTCGACCAGGCGGAGGCGACGGCGGTCGAGGCGGCACGCGGCGGCGCCGAACTCGGCATGCCGTCGCTGGTCCTGCTCGCGGAGAGCCTCCGGGCGGTCGCCGTCGCGCGGCGCGACGGGCCACAGGCCGCCCGTGCGGTCGCGGAGGGTGCCCGGCGGCTGGCCCGGGAACCTGCCGGCGACCTGTTCAGCCGGATCGCCCGGCGCCTCGCGTTGCGCCTGCGCTACGAGTCCGGGGACCTGAGTTCGCTGGAGGCGTCGCTGGTCAAGGCCTACGGTGGCCCCGATCTCGGGCAGGTCGGGGCGGGCGCGAGACCGTACTGGGCGAGCCTGCTCGCCGACGTCGTCGCCGCCGACGGCCGGCCGGACGTCGCGGCCCGCTGGCTCGCGAAGGCAGCCCGGCTCGCTGCGGAACAGGGCCTGGCCGGACAGTTGGCGTACGTCCGGTTGGCCCAGGCCCGCCACCTGCTGGCCGGTCGGGTGTGGACACCGGAGCCGGAGCCGGACGGCTCGGCAGCCGGCCGGACGGTGCCCGACCCGCCGGTCGGGGAGCCGGCTACCCCGCCCGAGTGGGACCAGCGGCTGACGTGGACGGCGGGAGCCGCCGATCCGCAGGACGGCACCGGCGCCGCGGCCCGGCTGGCCGGCGCGGCGGTCGACGCCTTCGCCGGGCTCGGCTGGCGGCCGGCCGAGGCGGCGGCCCGGCTGGTGCTGGCCCGGGCGCTCGGCGACGGGCGGGCGTGGAAGCCGGCCGAGGCGCAGCTCGCCGAGGTACGCCGGATCGCCGAGACGACCGGTTCGCAGCCACTGCTGCGCTCCGCCGTCGACGCGCAACGGCGGATCGGTGGCCTGGCCGGCCGGCTCGCCGACAACGAACCGCACCTACGGCTCGGGCTGACCCGGCGCGAGTGGGAGATCGTCACGCTGATCTCGTCCGGTGCGGGCAACGCGGAGGTCGCGGACCGCTTGTTCGTGACCGTCAAGACCGTCGAGTCGCACCTGACCCGGGTGTTCCGCAAGACCGGGGTCACCTCCCGGGCGGCGCTGGTCGCCCGGTTCGCGACGCGGGCCGGCGTGGTCCCGCCGAGCTGAGCGACGCCCGGCAGGACCCGCGAACTCCGCGCCGGCCGGGAGGGCTCACGCCGGGTGCGCGACGCGGGCGAGCGCCCCGTTACCGGGCAGTGCGTGGCGCGACGGTCGCCGCCCGGACGTCCCGGACGTCGTCGGCCAGCCGCCCGAGCACCCACGCCACGGCGGGAACGTTGGTGTCCAGGGCCTCCCGGTTGAGGGTGCCGAGCCGGTCGCAGCGCTGGTGGTAACAGTGGTCGAACATCTGCCCGGCCAGGCCCCCGAAGCGGGCCTGCTGGGCCGGCGTCTTGACCCCGAGGTTGCCGCCGTCGATCCCGCCGGTCGGGATGCCCACGGCCTCGAACGCCAGGTGGTCGGATCCGACGGACTCCGGGCCGGTCCGCTCGTAGGGCAGCCCCCGACGGTCGAAGTAGCCGGCGAACAGGTCGGCGAGCACGTGTCCGCCGCCGGTCCCCGGGTCCCAGACGAAGCGACCGTAGTTGGGCGAGGCGATCAGCTCCCCGTTGAGCACGGCCGCGACGCGCCGCCGCTCGTCGCCGGAGAGGGCGGCCACGTAGTGCCCGGAGCCGACGTTGATCATTTCCTCCGCGCCCCACCAGGCGAACCGCACCTTGTTGGTCACCGCGTGCTGACGGTTGGCCAGCGCCAGGGCCACCTGCAGCACCGTGGCGGCCATCGCCCCGTTGTCGTTGATGCCGGGCGCCTCCGGGACGCTGTCGAGGTGGGCGCCGAGCAGCACGACGTTGTCCGGGTCGCCGCCGGCGGTCTCGGCGAGCACGTTCACCGTGGTCCGGGCGACGGCCTGGGCCCGCAGCGTCAGGTGCACGCGGGCGCCGTCACCGCGCGCGGCGCGCGCCAGCGCCTCACCGTCGCGCTGGGAGACCGAGGCGGTCGGAACCGTGAACGCCTCCGGGGCGAAGGCGTGGAACCGGTAGCTGTTCTCCGGGGACGGAGTGACGTAGTACAACAGCACCCCCCGTGCCCCCAGGCCGGCGGCGACCTGCTGCTGACGGGTGTAGCCGCAGGCGGCCCGCGCGAGCACCACGACCGCGCCGGCGGCGTCGACGCCGGCGTAGTCGGCCGGGTCGCAGCCGGTGCGCCCGTCGATCGGTGCCGCCACGGGCGCCGCGATGCCCTCGGCCGGCGTCGACGGGGCGAACCGGGTCATCAGCACCGGTACGTCCCCGCCGCCGGCCCCGTCGACCCGTAGCCGCTCGGTGCTGATGTCGAAGTCGGTGTAGGGGACGGTCTGCTCCACGACCTGGTATCCGGCGGCCCGCAGCAGGGTGCTGACGTACCGGGCCGAGCGGGTGAACCCGACGCGGTTGTAGCCGCGGTCGCCGCCGCTGGCGTCGGCGATGTGCTGGAGCGCCGCCAGGTGACGGTGGACCCCGGCGCCGGTGACGGTCGCGGCCAGCCGGTCGGCCAGCGACCCCGGCGCGGCCCGGGCGGCGCCGCCCGGGGGCAGGGCGACGCCGGCCAGCAACAACGCGCCGACCAGCCCGGCCAGTCTGTGGAACACCCTCACGCTACGCACAACGCCTCCGGTCGTTGTCGGGCACGGTCAGTCAGTCCGGTGCGGTTGGCGCACCGACACGGGAAGCTCGGCCAGCCCGCGCAGGGTCGCCGTGGGCTCGTACGCCGCCGGGCCGGCCGGCGCGAGCCGCAGCCCGCCCGCGCGCAGCGCCCCCAGCACCTCACGTAGCTGGAGGGTCGCCAGCCCGGCGCCGAGGCAGGCGTGCGCGCCCCGCCCGAAGGCCAGGTGCAGGCCCCTGCGCCGGGTCAGGCGTACCGCGTCGGGGTCGGGGAAGACCGCCGGGTCGCGGTTCGCCGCCGCGATGAACAGCACCAGCACGTCGCCCCGCCGCACCAACTGCGCGCCGACCGGCTGGTCGCGTACGCACACCCGCGCGTCGGCCTGCACCGGGCCGTCCAACCGGATCAGCTCATCGACCAGGGCCTCGTCGGCGTCCCGGGTGGCCGGGCCGGCCAACAGCTCCGGCTGCCGGACGAGCCGGGCGAGCACCCCGCCCAGGAGTCGGCTGACCGACTCGTAGCCGGCGTGCAGCACCGCGCGCAGCGAGTTGGCCAGCACCGCCGCCGGCACATCCTGCGCCCGCGCGGCCCGCCGGGCCGCCCCGACGAAGCCCCGCTCGTCGGCCTCGGCCAGCCAGTGCGTGACGAGCCGGCTCAGCTCCGCCCGCGCCTGGTTGCCCGGTTCCGCCCGGGCCGGCTCGATGCCGGCGTCCATGCTCCGCACGATCGCGTTGGACCACTGCTCGAACCCGGCGCCGTCGGGCGGCGGCACGCCCAGGAAGGCGGTGATGGTCCGTAGTGCGACCGGGCGCGCGAACCGGCTCACCAGGTCGACGGTGCCGGGCTGCCCGGACAGTTCGGCGAGGTGCTGCGCGGCGATCGCCGCGAACTGCTGTCGCACGGTGCTCAGCGGCTGCTCGTGCAATGCCGAAACGAGCAGGTGTCGAATGGCGCCGTGCTCGGGCGGATCGAGTGACTGCACGCTCAACTGGGTGTCCGGGATTTCGACGCCGATCCGCCGGAAGTCGGAGCCGAAGTTCGTGGTGTCGCCGAGCACCTGTCGGCACTCCGCGTATCCCGTGACCACCCAGGAATCCAGGAACTCGTGCCAGTGGACCGTATTCGTTTCCCGGAGTTTCCGATAGAACGGGTACGGGTCCGCGATCACGGAGGGGGCCAGTGGATCATAGATCGGGTCACGCACCGCAGCAGTGGCCTCGTCCGCCACAGGAGACGTCCCTTCCGGGGGTGGTGGGCTGTTTCGCGGGCACGTGGCGCCGCGGCCGTCCGGACGCGCCGGATGGCCGCGGCAGCGCGACGTGTCAGTGGAGGTAACGCATTTTGGCCCCCTTCCGCTCGGCGCGCGGATCGTCGTGAAGCTGACGGCGATCCGGCAGTAATCCGTGCTACGGGTCGGACAAAGCCAGGAGTGTCGCATCCCCCGAAACGGCGAAACGCCGAAATGAAGTTTCAGCGGGTGGGCGCCCCCGTGCCATTTGTCAACCTGCCACAGGAGCTTCGGGGTGTCAACGTTCGACGTCGAACAATGCGTCGACCTTCATATGGTGAATCCTGTGCGGGGCGTCCGAGGCATGGCCGGGCGCCTTTCGCTAGTGCCCCGTCATGCAGCCTTGAACGGGTAGTCCGGGTGCCGGATCTTGGGTTCGGTGGCGAATCCGGTGGTCAGTTCGGCCTGGTCGGCGGCGCACCAGGCTGGTTGGCGGTGCGCCAGGCGGCTGGCCTTCCACGTCTTGGTGGCCTGCCACATCCCACGTTCGTGCGGGACACGCCGGATCGTCTCGACGCTGATCGCCGTGACGTGGCCGACCTCGACGAGGTAGTCGCGCAGCTTGGCAGGCGACCAGCAGGAGAACGGCCGGCCGGGTCCTCGGTCTCCTTCGACAGCGCCACGGTCGCCCGCCGCAGCGCTTTACCGGATCCTTCTCCCCGTCGGCCACCACCCCCACAGCCTCATGCGTGGGGAGACAGCCTGCCGACAGGTCCTCAGCACCCACGGCGACGGCGAATTCCGGGCGGGGGCGCTTCGGTCAGGGAGTCCGGGGGGTTCCTGGCGTGGGTGCCGCTGCGCAGCAGGTGCGCCTTCCCGGCGCCTTTGGAGCTGAGTCGAATACGACATCGGCCACGCCCGCCGCGATCGGCGACCGCAGGCCACGACCGCAGGCCACGACCGCAGGCCACGACCGCTGGCCACGACCGCTGGCCACGACCGCAGGCCACGACCGCCAGCAACCCGACGGGGCGGTGGGTAACCGCGACGGTGGCGGCCCGACCGACGGTGATGACGTGAACGACTCAGCTCCATAGGCACCATCCCCACGCCATCGACCGCCGCCCACAGTTCCGCACGGGCCACCATCCCCCCGCCGACCGGGGACCGTACCCACGACCATGCAATGGCCCTGCCTCGCGTCACCCTCCACCCAGGCGTACACCCAGGTCAGACACACCCCAATCGACTACGCAAAGACCCTGCCCCAGAACCGACGGATTACCCGATCAACGTTCAAAGACGCGGCCTAGCCGTCGATCCTGGTGATGTTGCGGATCTTGTTGGACGCGTCCAGGGCGGCCACCTTGTACGCCTCCGCCAGTGTCGGGTAGTTGAAGACGGTGTCGACCAGGTAGTCGACCGTGCCGCCGCAGCCCATGACCGCCTGTCCGATATGGACGATCTCGGTGGCGCCGGTCCCGAACACGTGCACGCCCAGCAGGCGGCCGTCGTCCGGCGAGACGAGCAGTTTCAGCAGGCCGTACGAGTCACCGACGATCTGGCCGCGGGCCAGCTCGCGGTAGCGCGCGATGCCGACCTCGAACGGCGTCGAGCTGTCGGTCAGCTGCTCCTCGGTCTTCCCGACGAAGCTGATCTCGGGAATGGTGTAGATGCCGATCGGCTGCAACTCGTGCAGTTCGCGGGCCGGCTCGCCGCAGGCGTGTTGCGCGGCCAGTCGGCCCTGCTCCATCGACGTCGACGCCAGCGCGGGGAAGCCGATCACGTCACCGACCGCGTAGATGTGGTCCACCGTGGTGCGGTAGTTCGCGTCGACCGCGATCCGGCCGCGCCGGTCGGCCGCCAACCCGGCCGCCTCCAGGGCCAGGTCGTCGGTCTGGCCCTGCCGGCCGGCCGAGTACATGACCGTGTCCGCGACGATCTTCTTGCCGCTCTTCAGGACGCACAGCGCCGCGCTCTGGTGCTTCTCCACTGCGGCGACCTCCTCGCCGAAGCGGAACGTCACGGACAGGTCGCGCAGGTGGTACTTGAGCGACTCGACCACCTCCTCGTCGCAGAACTCGAGCATCCGGTCGCGGCGCTCCACCACGGTCACCTTCGTACCGAGCGCGGCGAACATCGACGCGTACTCCATGCCGATCACGCCGGCGCCGACCACGACCATGCTGCGGGGTACGGCCTGGAGGTTGATGACGCCGTCGGAGTCCACGATCGTGCGGTCGTCGAAGTCGACGCTGTCCGGGCGGGCCGGGCGGGTGCCCGCGGCGATGATGGCCTTGTCGAAGGTGACCCTGGACTCGTACCCGGGGCCGTCGTTAACCCAGACCGAGTGCGGGTCGGCGAATCGTCCGGTACCGGTGATCAGCGCGACCCGGTTGCGGGCGAGCTGGTTGCGGATGACGTCGGTCTGCCGGCTGATCACGTGTTGGGTCCGGGCGGCCAGGTCGCTGACCGTGATCTCCTCCTTGACCCGGTAGCTGCTGCCGTACAGGTCCCGCTGGCTCATGCCGCTGAGGTAGAGCACGGCCTCGCGTAGCGTCTTGGAGGGGACGGTGCCGGTGTTGATGCACACCCCACCGATCATGTCGCGGCGGTCCACGACGGCGACCCGCCTGCCGAGCTTGGCGGCGGCGATCGCGGCCTTCTGACCACTGGGCCCGGAGCCCAGCACTAACAGGTCGTAGTCATACACGACGGTAAGCCTCGCAAGTTGGCGCAACCCGTGCCAGCCGGGTCCACCCACGGTCCCCGGCCGGATCGGCCGGGTGGTCACCCGGTGACGGACGGCGCGGGGTGGCAGGGCCGGCACGTCGCCGGCACGTCGCCGGAACGGCGGGTCACGGCAGCCGCCCATTCTGCACCGCAGCGCCGCCGCCCGAACGGGCCGGGGGCCGGCTGCCCGTACGGCCGAGCGACGGGTGTCCCGGCCAACCGGGACACCCGTCTCTGGTGGACGGGCGCGCCGGCCGGAAAGACTGCCGTGCGCCGCTACCGCAGCGGCCGTCCGACAGTGGCGCGTGCACCGTGCCGCGAGTCGCGGCCGCCGGCAGCGACGGGTGAACCTCCCGTCGGCCCCGCGCCGCGGCGCACCGACCCACCGGCCGGATCCGGCTCGTGGAACCGCGAAAGGAAACTCGACGATGGACGCTCCGGGCGGACCACCCCACGTTGTCTGTGGGCCGATCGTGCGCCGGGTCGATCCGGGCAGCGTGGCGGTCTTCGTCGCCGTCCGGTCCGCCTGCGCCGTCACCCTCACCGTGTTCGAGGTGGGCCCCGGCCCGGACTTCGCCCGGGGCGCCACCGTGGCGACGGGCAGCCGGGCCGCGGTCCGGCTCGGCGGCAACCTGTACGTGGCCACCGTCCAGGCCGTCGGCGGGCTCCAACAGGGCCGGCTCTACGGCTACGACCTGTCCTTCCCGGGCTCCACCGGCAACTGGTCGAGCCTGCTGGCCGAGGGGGCGGTGGCCGCCGACAGGACCGCCGCCCGATCGCTGCTCAGCTACGCCGGTGACCCGCTGACCAAGGGCGGAGCGCCCGAGTACCCCAGCTTCGTGACGCCCCCGGCGGACCCCGGAAAGCTGCGGATCTTCCACGGGTCGTGCCGCAAACCGCACGGCGAGGGCCACGACGCGCTGGCCGTGCTGGACCCGATCATCGCGGCGGCCGGCGCGGACCCGACGCTGCGCCCGCACCAGCTGGTGCTCGGCGGCGACCAGATCTACGCCGACGACGTCGCCGACGTCCTGCTGGCCATGGTGCACGGGCACGACGCGGTCCCCGCCCACGACGGGCTGCCGGCCGTCCCGGAGTTGCCCGGCCTCGGGGCCACCCTGGGCCTGCCGCCGGAGCTGCTGCCCGACGGCTCCGCCAACCCGCCCGCCGACCGGCTGTTCACCCCCGGCAACCGGGCGGTGACCCTGTCCCGGGACGCGAAGTTCACCTCGGGCGAGGCCCACAGCCACCTGATGTCGCTGCGCGAGTACGCCTGCATGTACCTGCTCGTCTGGTCGGACCAGCTCTGGCCGGCGACGTACCCGAGGTTCGAGCACGTCTTCCCGGCCGACACCCGGATCCTGCGCGACCCGCAGGGCGGTGGGCCCGGCGACACCGTCTACGACCGGCTGCTGGTCGGCCGCGCCTACGACGCCAGCAGCCAGCAGCAGAAGATCATCCACCGCTACCTGCGGTGGCGGGAGCAGACCCTGCGGCTGAAGAACTTCCAGCGCGGGCTGGTCGCCGTGCGCCGACTGCTGGCCAACGTGGCCACCTACATGGTCGCCGACGACCACGAGGTCACCGACGACTGGAACATGACCCGGGAGTTCGTCACCGACGCCGTGCTCTCCTCCGAGCTGGGCCGGCGCGTCGTGCGCAACGCGATGGCCGCGTACGCGGTCTTCCAGGCCTGGGGCAACACGCCGGACCGGTTCGCCGAGCAGGGGACGGCCGGCGAGCCGGGCTGGGAGATGCTGGCCGCGCTGAGCGGCTGGCTGGCCGCCCCGGGGGCGACGGACGACCAGCGGCTGCGGGACCGCCTCGGCCTGCCCACCGCGGTCGGTGCCGACGGGCGGCCGGTCCGCCCGGCCGGCGCCCTCACCTACCACTTCACGGTCACCTGGCCGCGCTACCAGCTCGTCGCCCTGGACACCCGCACCTGGCGGGAGTTCCCGGCCGGCGCCGGGCGCCCCGGCGGGCTGCTGCTCGCCGACCACCCGCTCAACGAGATGATCAGCGGCGGCGGGGTGCTGGACGACGAGGCGGTGACCGTACTCGCGCAACCGGTCGCCGTGTTCGGCATGCCGCTGCTCGAACAGGTGGCCCAGCCCGCCATGAAGGCCCTCGCCGGCCGGTACGAGGCCGACGCCGAGGACGCCTGGATCACCAGCGACGCGGCCACCCACAAGTTCCTCGGTCGGCTGCTCTCCGCCGCCCCGCCCGGCCCCGACGGGGTGCGGCGTCGGCGGATCGTCATGCTCGGCGGCGACATCCACTTCGGCTCGGCCGAGCGGATCCGCTACTCCGCGACGCTGCCGTACGCCTGCGGCCCCGACCCGGCCCACCCCTTCCAGGGGGTCAACCGCACCGAGGGGGTGATCGCCGGCTTCGTGTCCAGCGCGTTGCGCAACGAGGTGTTCCTGACCCGCCTGCTGCACGACGTCGGGTACGTGCCGTTGCTGGACAGCCTCGGCCGGATCGACCTGGTGGGTTGGGCCAACGAGGACGAGCAGCAGCAGGGCCGGCGCTTCCAGGCCGGGGTCCAGGTCAGCGTGGCCGCCGACGCCGTCTCCCAGTGGTGGGTCTCCGGCCGGCCCGCGGTCAGCGACTACGACCGGCTGAAGCTGCTCAGCCGCCCGCCGGAGTGGAGCATCCAGGTGCAGTTCGCCCACCACGACGAGGCCGACCCGACGGTCCGGCGCGACGGCGCCCCGGAGGACGTCCTCGACCCGACCGGGCTGCCCCGCGAGCAGGCGCTGGCGCAGTACCTGGCCGCCGCCCGCAACCTCGACGGATACCTCGGCAGGTGGGGCAACGGCAAGGAGATCGTCGGGCACAACAACCTCGGCGAGATCACCTTCGACTGGCCGGCGGGCGAGCGCAAGTCGGCCACCCAGCGCCTCTGGTGGCACCTGCCCTCGGAGAACCGGGCCGCCGCGCTGACCAAGTACACCATCGACCTGTCGTACGGCTGCTCCCTGCTGGCCGAGCCGCCGTACGGCTACGTGCTGCGGCCCGACGACCACGACGCCCGCCCCGGGGGCAAGGCGCACTACGACGGCGCGGACCGGCCGGCCACCCTGGTCACCGACCGGTGGGTGACCCGGTTGCAGGGCGACCTGGCCACGTTGGGGTTCCGCCCGGCGCGCAACCCCGGCGAGTTCGACTCGACGACCTACTGGGCGGTGCGCGAGTTCCAGACGTACGCCCGGGCAGCCCGGGTCGCCCACGAGCCCGCCGAGGCGACCGCCACCCGGTACTCCGACCGGTTGGTGCCGGTCGACGTGCCGGAGGCCGAGCGCTATCTCGGACCGGTCAGCGGGGTGGCCGACCTGGCCACCCAGCTCGCCGTCCGGCACTGGCTGGACAAGCGGTGGCGCTGCCCGGTGGTGGTGGAGGCGTGGCAGGTCGCCGGCGGCAGCCCGCAGCACCTCGCCATGCCCAACGTCTGGTTCACCGACACCGGCCACCCGGCCGACCAGCGGCTCTACTCGCGGGTGGTGACCGGCCGACCGGCCGGCGCCGGGCCGGCGCCGGCCAACCACCCCGAGCTGATCCCGCTGGGTGGCTGGAGCAGCCGGCCCGGCGCACCGCAGTGGTCCGGCCCGCTGGTGGAGCCGGCGGTCGAACTGCTCCCCGAGAAGCTGATCCCGCCCAGGGAGGGAGAAACCGGCGGACCGTCGCTGGCCGCGCTGGCCGTCGCCGCCGGCAGCGCCGACCCCGCGGTGTCCGACCCGGCCCGCCGCCGGCTGTCCACCTTCAAGGTGCTGCGGGCGGTCGCCGAGAACACCCGGCCCGGCTCGGCCGGCGGCTGGTTCGACGCGCTGGACGGCACCGACGCGGGGCTGCTGCGGATCGGCCCGTTCGGCTGGCCGGCGGACGGGCCCCGCACGACGCCGGTGACCCTGCCGCCCCGGCCGGACTGGCGCACCGAACCCGGCCAGCTCTGGGCCTGGCTGGCCGCGCTGCGCGCCACCGACCGCGACGCGTACGAGGCCATGGGCGGGCTGGCCGGGCTGTCCGCGACGCCCGGCTGGGGGGTCGACGGCGGCGCCCTGATCTACCCCGGACTGCGGGTCGGCCGGGCCCGGCCGACGCTGAGCGACCACACCGGCGGCGCGGGCCTGCCGATCGAGAACGTCTTCGAGTTGAACGACCTGCGCGGCTGGCACTGGGTGCACCGCTTCACCACGGGCCTGCGAACCCAGCCGGGGGTCCGGCACAGCATCTGGCGCTTCGCCCGCCAGGGCCTGCACGACCTGCTCGGCACCGCGTGGGATCCGCCCGGCGCGGCCCCGGTGACGGTGCCGGACGTGCCCGGCCCGGACGGCAAGCCCCGCCGGGCCCGGGTCGGTGACCTGTTCACCTCGGAGCGGGCGGTGGCCCAGCTCGCCTGCTGGCAGGCGTTGCGCGCCCACCACCTCGTCGCCCTCGGACCGCCGGTCGCCGGTGAGCCGCCCGAGCAGCGGACCGTGCCCCGCGCCGCCACCGAGCTGCGCACCGTGCTGACCGTGGCCCGGACCCTCGGGCCGGACTTCACCGGCCCGCCCACCGGCTGGACCGACGCCCACGAGACCGCCCTGCTCACCGCGATCGGCCAGGTCGCCGCAGCCGACGCCGAGCTGACCGCCGCGCTGGCCGCGGTGCGGGCCTGGCCGGCCTGGCCGGGCGGCACGACGTACCAGTTGCCGGTCGCGGCGCTGCCGGCGGCCGACCGGACGCTGTCGCCGCAGCGTGGCTCGCTGCGGCTGGACACCAGCGACCTGTTCCGGGTGACCGGATGAGCCCTCGACGCCACGACCACGACCGCAGTGAAGGAGACCCGGACGCATGAGCGACGACGTCGAGCGGAACCGGAACGTCCTCGCCCTGCTCTGGGGCGAGCTTCGCACCCTGGCCGAGCCGGTGCTCGGCTCGTACGACCCGTGGCGGCGGGCCCGGCTGATGCGGGCGCTGGGCTGGGACCTGGAGGCGATCAGCGGGGTCGACGCGCACACGTTCGAGGCATGGGTCGGCACCGTCGGGACGGCGGTCGACACGCTGGACGCGGCGATCGCCGGTGGCCGGCCGGACTCGCTGGCCGAGCTCAAGAAGATCGGCACCGCCGCGGGCACCGCGTTCGGGCAGGTCGGCGCGCTGCCCCCCGCCGTGCGCGGGAAACTGCCCGCGGTGGACGGCCTGCCCGAGGCGTTGGCCGACGACCTGGTCGACCACCTGATCCTGACCTACCTGCTGCGCCGGGCCCCCTGGGCGGTGCCACTGCTGACCCTGCTCGGCCTGGTCACCCCCGGCGCCGAGCTGCCACCGAACCCGCCGATGCCGGCCGGCGACGCGCCGATCCGGCTGCCCCGCCACCGCGACGAGCTGCACCTGGAGCGGCTCGTCGAGCTGGTCGCCGACCCCGGCGGATACCTCAAGGGCCTGTACGCGCCCGCCGGCTGGGACACCCCGGAGGCCGTCGAGGCGCTGGCCGCGCGGCTGCTGCCCCGGCTGGCCGCGACGCTGCGGGCGTTCGGGGTGGACGCCGCGCACGGGGTGCGGCCGGGCATCGGCCCCGACCAGGGAGAGGCCGGGCTGCGGCTGGCCGACGGGCTGCTCCGGGTCCGGTTCGCCGTCGCGGGGCCGCCCGGCGGCGGGGAGCCGGCCGCGCTCGCCGGCCAGCCGGGACCGCGCGCCCTGGCCGGCCCGGCGGACGGCGATCCCGACGCCCAGCTCCGCCTCGGCGTCACCCTCGCCCTGGCCTGCTGGGACGGCCTGCTCACCGGGATCGTCGCCCCGACCGGCGAGGCACACCTCGAAGGCGCGTTCGGTCGCTGGAACGTCGCCACCGACCTGGCCGGGGCCGGCCCGGCCATCGCGATCAACTCGGCCGGGGTGACGGTCGCCGGCGGCGGCCCGGCGGTGAAATTCTCCGCCGAGGTCGCCCGGATCGCACCGAAGGACCAGCCCGGCTGGGTCATCGGCGCGCCCGACGGCACCCACCTGGCCATCGGGCAGCTCGTGCTGCGCGGCCGGGCGACGCTGGGCACCGGCCGCGACGACATCGAGTTGATGCTCGCCGCCGGCCGCGCCGAACTGGTGGTCAAGGCCGGCGACGGCGACGGCCTGCTGGCCCGGCTGCTGCCGGCCGACGGCCTGCGGTTCGGCTTCGACCTCGGCCTCGGCTGGTCGCTGCGGACCGGCCTGCACCTGTCCGGGGCCGCCGCGCTGACCGCCGACTACCCGATGCACCTCTCGCTGCGCGGCGTACACCTGGAGGGGCTGCGGATCGCGCTCGCGGCCAGCACGCACACCGCCAGCGTCGGCCTGACCGTCACCACCACGGTCCGGGCCGAGATCGGTCCGCTGCACGCGGTCGTGGAGAACATCGGCATCCGCGCCGACCTGACCTTCCCGCCCGCGTTGCCGGCCGGCACCGGCAACCTCGGCGGCGCCGACCTGGTGCCCCGCTTCAAGGCCCCGGACGGGGTGGGGCTGCGGATCGACAACGGCTTCGTCAACGGCGGCGGCTACCTCTTCGTCGACGAGCCGCGCGGCATGTACGCCGGGGCCCTCCAGTTGGGCATCGCCGCCAAGGACGGACTGTCGCCGATGCGGGGCTTCCTGCTCCAGGCCACCGCGATCCTCAACACCCGCAACCCCGACGGCAGCCGACTGGCCGAGGCCGACGGCGAGCACACCTTCTCGATGCTGGTCGTCGGCACCTTCCAGTGGTACCCGGGGCTGATGCTGTTCTGGGGCATCTCGATCACCGGCCTGGGCCTGGTGGTCGGGCACAACCGGCGCAGCAACCCCGAGGAGGTCCGCAACGCCGCCCGCGCCGGAACCCTGGACTCTCTGCTGTTCCCCGAGGACGTGGTGGGTCGCGCCCCGGCGGTGATCGCCACCCTCAGCCGGATCTTCCCGGTCGACCCCACCGGCACCGTGCTCGGCGCGATGGTCCGGCTGAACTTCCTCTCCGGGCAGATCGTCGCGGACCTGGCCGTGCTGGTCGAGTTCCCCGATCCGGTCCGGGTGCTGCTGCTCGGCAAACTGGTCGTCGACTTCCGGCCGGCCGGCCGGCTCCGGCTGGACTCGGTCGGCATCGTCGACGTCGCCCGCAAGGAGATCAGCCTCGACGCGGCCCTGATCGACTCCAACCTGTTCGGCCAGCCGGTCTCGGGCGAGATGGCCCTGCGGGCCCGGTGGGGCGGGGACAAGTCGTTCGCCATGTCGATCGGCGGGTTCCACCCGAGGTACTGCCCGCCGGCCGGCTTCCCCTCGCTCAAGCGGTTCGAGATCAAGCTGCTGAAGCTGGGCAAGGGGATCAAGCTCAACGCGTACCTGGCGGTCACCAGCAACACCGCCCAGTTCGGCGCCGAGCTGCTGATGAAGTTCGAGGCGGCCGGGTTCGTCCTCGACGGCCGGGCCTGGCTGGACGTGCTGTTCCAGTTCAAGCCGTTCTGGTTCACCGCCGAGATCGGCGCGTACGTCGCCCTGACCTACGACGGCACCGAGCTGCTGGTCATCCGCCTGTTCATCGGGGTGAGCGGCCCCGGCCCCTGGCGGGCCTGGGGCGAGGCACGGATCAAGTTCCTGTGGTGGGAGGTGTCGGCCAAGCTCGACTGGACCGACGGGAAGAAGAACGACCAGCCCGAACCCAGCTACGTGGACGCCGCGGACCTGCTCCAGCAGGCCCTGTCCACCCCGGACGCCTGGGCGGTCCGGGCCACCGCCGTCGGGGCGGAACCGGTGGCCCTGCGGGCGGTCGAGGACACCGGGGGAGCGCTGCTGCTCTCCCCGGGGGCCGCCCTCGGCGTACGCCAGAACGTCCTGCCCCTCGGCGTCGAGTTGCGGCGGATCGGCACCTCCCGCCTCCGTGGCCCGAACCGGTTCACCCTCACCGAGGTCAGCGCCGGCACCGGCGACGACGCGGCACGCGGCACCCTGGGCGAGGCGATCCTCGACGACTTCGCCCCCGGCCAGTTCCGCGACCTGACCCCCGAGGAGCGGATGCTCACCCCGGGCTTCGAACGACTGGAAGCCGGCCGCGAGGTGGCCCTGCCCGACCGCACCACCCTGCCGGCGGGCGACGACACCGTCTTCGCCGGGCTCGACGGCGACGGCGCCTACGACCGGGTGATCGTCGACGACCCCGACGACGCCGGCCGGGAGATGCCGGCGGCGGCGCCCACGCTGTCGGCCGCCGACGCCGTACCGGGCGGGCTGCTGGCCCTGTTCGCCGCCACCGGCCCGGCCGCCAACGCCCGTACCCGCAGCAGCGGGGCGGCCCGGTTCGCCGGGGCCGGCCTCGGCCTGCGCGACGCCGGGCCGTCCTGGGTGGCCGGCCGCGGCGCCCCGCGCCCCGCCGGCCGGCGGGGCCGACCGGCCCTCGCCCGGCTCCGCCCGCCGGTGGCCGCCCTGCCCACCGCGACCCAGGCGGCCGAGGTGGCCCCCGGGGGCGACCGTGGCCGGCTGATCCGCCGGGCCAGCGTCCCCGTGCCCACCCCGACCATCGTCCTGCCCGAACCCGAGAAGGTGTCCTGACATGGGTGGCCTCCGCTTCCTGCCCTGGGTACGCGACGGCGTCGCCCGGCTCGTCTCCGAACCCGACCCGCTCGCCGGGCCGCTGCCGGCCGCCCGGCCCGAGGTGGCGCTCTCGGTGACCGCGCGCGGCACCGGCCCCGCCGGGGTCGACCCGGTGGACGTCGTCGGCACCACCACCGCACTGCTGCACGGACCGGGCGACGTGACCGGCCTCGACGGCCAGCAGGTCATCCGCAGCCACCCCGCGCCGGGCGCGGACAACGTCGACGTGACGCTGTTCGCGGCGGTCGAGTTCGACCGGCCCGACCTGCCCTGGCTGTACACCCCGGCGAAGCCCGACCCGCAGGGCCGGCTGCGTCCCTGGCTGGTGCTCGTCGTCGTGCCCGTGGGTCCGCAGGGCCGGCTGGACACCCTGGCCGGGCAGCCGCTGGCCCGGCTCGGCACCACCGTCGGGCACCTGCCCGACCTCGCCGAGTCCTGGGCCTGGGCGCACGCCCAGGTGCTGGTCGTCACGGAGCACGAGGACGTCGCCGACGTCATCGCCGACGAGCCGCAGCGCACCCTGTCCCGGCTGGTCTGCCCCCGGCGGTTGGGCCCGGACACCGACTACCTGGCCGCCGTCGTGCCGGCCTTCGACGCCGGCGTGCGCGCCGGGCTGGGCCTGCCGGTCGACGACGGCCCGCTGGTGCCGGCCTGGGGCCCCGGCTCCCCGGCGGCCGATCCGCAGGCCCCGATCGTCCTGCCCGTCTACCACCACTGGTCCTTCCGCACCGGCCCGGACGGCGACTTCGAGTCGCTGGCCCGGCGGCTGCGCGGCCGGGCCCTGCCGGCGGACGTCGGCCGGCAGCCGGTGGACATCGGCGCCGCCGGCGGCGGGCTGCCGGACCTGGAGCCCGCCGGTGTGGAGGGCCGCTCCGTGCTGGCCTTCGAGGGCGCGCTCGCCTCGCCCGCGATGACCCCCACCGGCTGGCAGCCGGCCGCCGCCGGGCCCTGGCAGGCCCGGATGAGCGAGCTGCTGGCGCACGTCGAGGACTGGTTCACCCCACCCCTGTACGGCGAGATCCACACCCGGCAGGGGCAGGTGCCGCCGCCGGGGAGCGAGCCGCGGTGGCTGGCCGGGCTGAACCTCGACCCGCGCTACCGCGCGGCGGCGGCGCTGGGCACCCGGGTGATCCAGAAACACCAGGAGGACCTGGCCGCCGCCGCCTGGCAGCGGGCCGCCGAGCTGCGCGAGGTCAACGAGCAACTGCTGCGCGGGCAGGCCGCGCGGGACAGCGCCGCCGCCCTGTTCGCCAAGCGGGTCGACCCGGCCGCGCCGGGGACCGCCCTCGGTGACGACCAGCTCGTCGCGCTGGCCCGGCCCGTGCACGACCTGATCGCGGCCCCGACCGCGACCGGGCTGACCGGTGCCGGCGCCGCCCCGGTCGAGTCGCTGGACGAGCTGCTCGACGGCAACGCCGGCGCCCGGGCGGCCACCAGCGCGCCGTTTCGCCGGTTGGCCCGTCCGCGCGGCCCGCTGGCCCGCCGGCTGCGTCCCGCCGCGCCGTCGTCGGCGGCGTTGCCGCGACTGGCCGGCGGCGCGAGCCCGGTGCCACCGGCCAAGATGCCGGTCGGCGGCGTCGTCTTCGACACCCTGGTCCCGCCCGGGCAGGGCATCGCCCGGCTGACCCGGGCCGCCATCGAGGCGGCCGCCCGGAACCCGTGGTGGCACACCGCCGCCACCCTGGCCCCGGCGGCCTGGGCCCCGGCCGCGGCCGACGATCCGGTCACCACGCTGGCCAGCAACGGTGGCGACCTGCTCGGCCCGGACCGGTTCTTCGTCGCCGCCGCCGACGGCCGGTTGTTCGAACGCCGCCGGCTCGACGGCGCCTGGACCTGGCGGGACCACGGCGCCCCGGCCGGCACCCAGGTCGTCACCTCCGGCGCCACCGTCGCCCCCGACCGGGTGTACGTGCGCACCCGGAACAGCCGGCTCTACGAGCGCCGCTACGACGGCGACCGCTGGGTGTGGACGGACTGCGGCAGCCCACCCGGCGGCACGGCCAGCCGGCCCACCGCCGGCGGCACCGACGTCTTCATGCTCGGCCCGGGCGGTGACCTGTACCGCTTCGGCACCGTGGCCCGGACCTGGGTGTCGCTGGGCCGTCCGCAGCTCGCCACCGGGGAGTGGTTGTGGGGCTCGCCGCGCCCGACCCCGGCCGGCGTGTTCGTGGCCACCTCCGCGCAGCGGCTGTTCGTCCACAACGGCCAGTGGAGCCTGGTCGCCGACGGTCCCGGCCTGCCGCCGCCGATCTGGGGCTCCCCGGCGGCCTACCACGCCATCAGCCATCCCCGGGCCTACGGCTTCGGCTACCTCACCCCGACCGGCGAGCTGGTCACCCGGGTGCCCGGCTGGGGCGGGATCGTCAACCACGGCCGGGTCTCGTTCCACGCGCCGCTGCCGCAGAACCTGCGGATCGTCTCGCTGGGCCAGCAGACCGTGGTCAGCGGCCACGACGAGGAGCCGGAAATGCTCGTCCTGGCCCACCCCGAGGGCGACCCGGCCGACCTGCGGCTGTACGGCCGCTACCAGTGGCGCAACGACGAGACCGGGGTCTACTCCTGGCACTGGGAGGCGATCGGCCGCCCGGCCAACGGGATCGCGGCGCACCGCCCCGGCCCGGTCACCGGTGACGACCGCGACGGCGAGGTCTTCGTCCGGACCGCCGACGGGCGGCTGGCCGCGTACTCCTGGGGCGACCGGGGCAGCGGGTGGGTCGACCACGGCACCCCGGCCGATCCCCGGGGCGCCGGCCCGGACACCGCCCCGGCCCCGGCCCACGTCCGCTTCGCGCCCCGGATCGGCCTGCTCTCCTCGCTGCTGGTGTCGTACACGGTCGACGAGGGGGCCGGCAGCCGGATCCGCTCGCAGGCCGCCCACCACCTGGGCGAGGACGGCGCGCTGCGGGAGAACGGCCTCACCGGCGCGGCGGCCGGACCGTTCACCGGCGCGCCCGCGGTGGCCACCGCGGTCACCGCCGCGCCGTCCACCGGCGGCCGGCCGGCGCAGCTGTACGCGGTGGCGGTCCTGGCCGGCAGCGTGCCCGGCACCCGGCGGCTGGCCTACTGGGTGGGCAGCGGGATCGGCGCCGACGGCGCCGCCACCGGCGGCTGGACCGGCCCGTACGACCTGCCCGACCCGGTCGGCGGGCACGCCGCCGCGGTCGACGTCACCGTCGCCGACCTGGACGGCGACGGGTCACCCGAACTCGTCGTCGGCTACGCCGTCAGCGGCCCCGACGCCGCCGCGAACCGGGTGTACTACCGGGTCGGCTGGGGGCTCGACGAGGCCGGCCGGGTCACCCGGGGCTGGACCGACTCGCTGCCCACCCCGTACACCTTCCGGGCGATCAGCTCGGTCAGCGTCGACGTGGTCGACATGACCGGCGACCAGGTGCCGGACCTGCTGGTCTTCGTGGCCGGCGAGAACACCGCCGGGCAGCGGGTGGCCCGGTACTTCACCGGCCGGGGTGTCAACCGGCGCGGCCGGATCGCCGACACCGGATGGACCAGCCCGCTGCCGGTCGGCGACGAGGCGGAGGTGGCCGCCGGCGTCGCGGCGGGGGCCGCCGTCGTCGACGTCAGCGGCACCCGGCGACCCGACCTGGTGGTGGCGCACCGCTCCCGGCTCGGTGTCCTCACCACCCGGGTCGGCTTCGACCTGGACCCCGCCGGCGTGCCGGTGATCTGGAGCCCGCCGCAGGACATCCCCGGGGCGGCGGACGCGCTCGCCGGGCGCGGGTGCGCGCTGGTCGTCGCCGACCTGCGGGCCGACCTGGTGGCCGCCCGGAGCACGATGGGCGACCGGTTCATGGCCGCCGCCGCGAACCACCAGGACCGGCTGGCCCCCGCCCAGGCGTTGGCCGCCGACCCGAAGCCGCAGCCGGTGCCGCTCGGCCCGGCGGCCGGCGCGGTGCGCGCCACGCTCCGCCCGGAGACCGCGGTCGCCGGCGAGGTGCTGGCCGGCCTGAGCGTCGGCGGTGGACTCCTGGCGGACGCGCTGCCGGACACCGGGGACCCGCTGCGCCGGCTGCTCGCCGGGATCACCTTCGACGTGCCCAGCTACGAGCTGCTGCGCGGGCTGTCCCAGGAGCACGTGGTGCCGAACCTGCCGGCGGTGGCGCCGGAGACGATGACCGCGCTGGCCGCCAACCCCCGGTTCATCGAGGCGTTCCTGGTCGGGCTCAACCACGAGATGAGCCGGGAGATGCTGTGGCGGGGCTTCCCCGCCGATCCCCGGCAGACCTGGTTCCGGCAGTTCTGGGACGTCCGCGGCGCGGCGTCGGCCGGCGCGCCGCTGACCGACATACCGCCGTTGACCGACGGGGCCTGGCTCACCGGCCCGCTCGGCAGCCACCTGACCGCCGTCGGTGCCCCCGGCGAGCAGTCCCTGGTCCTGGTCATCCGGGGCGAGGTGCTGCGCCGCTTCCCGTCCACGGTGGTCACCATGCGCCGGGCCCGGTGGACCGGGCCGCAGCGGCGGGAACCGACCGGGCTGGACCTGCCGCCGATCTTCAACGCCTGGCTCTCCCCGGACCTGCTGCTGTTCGGCTTCCCGTACACCGCCGACGAGGCCCGCGGCGCGCCCGACCAGGACCACGGCGACCCCGGCTACTTCTTCGTCCTGCGGGAACAGCCCACCGCGCCCCGGTTCGGCCTGGACGTCGAGCCGGACGACTGGCCGGAGTCGGACCCGCCCGACACCCCCGCCTGGGCCGGCGAGCACTGGGACGACCTGCACTGGGGCCACCTGCCCGCCGGGGCGGGGTTCCTCTCCCCGTACGCGCCGGGCTTCCCGGCCACGGCGGTGGACGGCGCGGTGTTCGGCCGCAACGCCGCCGACATGGCCCGGGTGGCGCTGCAACGGCCCGTCCTGCTCGCCCGCCATGCCAGTGACCTGCTGCTCACGCCGGAGACCCAACCATGACCGTCACCCCCCGCCGCTCCGCCGGCACCACCCCCGTCGCCCCGGCCACCCCGCCGCCGCTGTCCGACGCGCTCACCGGCACCCCGTGGACGCTGTCCACCGGGTACCCGGTGGCGCTGCTGCCGGTCCGGCTGGAGACCCGGTTCGCCGGTGCCACCCTGCGGATCAGGGTCTATCCCGACCAGATTCACATCGACGGCCATGAGCCCCGGCTGACCGACGACGAGATGGCGGCCGGCCGGGCGTACTGGCTCGGCCCGACCGCAGACGGCGACCCGGCGTCGACCGGCGCCGCCGGCCCGGCCGACGGTCCGCTGCGGGCGCCGCCCGACGCGGAGGCCTGGACCGAACTGGTCCGGCGGTTCGGGGCGACCCGGGCCGGCTGGATCGCCCGGGTGATGGAGCCCGACTCCGCCACCGGCGAGCTGCCCGACCCGCTGCGCCGGCCGGCGCCGTGGTGCGAACCGGCCCGGGTCCGGCTGCTGCCGACCCGCTGGTACGCGGTGGGCCGCACCACCGGCAACACGCTGTTCACCGGCGTCTCCGGGCCGGTCACCCGCGACCTGGCCGCCGGGCCGACCCCGGTGCTGCCCGGCGCCCCGGTGACCGGGACCCCGATCGGGGCGGGCGCCGCCGAGTCGCCCCCGGTCGACGAGGGCATGCGCTGGATGGTCGACTACCCGGCCGCGGTGGCCGCCGGGATGGCCTTCGCCGTCGACGTGCCCACCGACAGCGCCGGCCGGCCCCAACCGGTGGACCGCCTGCTGGTCTTCGGCGTCGACGCCGACACCGCGCCGGACGTCTCCGCGGCGCGGCTGAGCCGGCTGCTGGAGGCCCACGCCGCCACCGACGGGCTGGCCTTCCTGCCGCCGGGCACCCCGACCAACAACACCGAGACGGTCACCGTGGCCGAGCGTCCCCCGGTCGCCCCGGTCACCGGCACGGACGCGGTGCCCGGCGGGACCGGGCCGCAGGTCGAGAACGCCGCCGCCCTGGCCGGCCGGGCCCTGGCCGTACCGCTCAGCGCCGCACCGGCCGGATCGACCCCGGCTTCGCTCACCCCACCCCAGCCGGACGCCGAGGACCTGGCGGCCGTCCGCCGCCGGGCGGTACGCCCCGACGCGCCCACCGCGCTGGCCCGCGCCGCCGCCGCCGACCGGGACGAACGCCGGCTGGCCCGGCTGGTCCGCCGGGCCCTCTGGCCGGCCGGGCCGGGCAGCATGCTGCGGCACCTGCTGCCGGTGGCCATCCCGGCCGAGCAGCGGAAGCTGCGTGCCCACTTCGTCGAGCACCTGCACCCGGAGGGGCCGTTGCCCACCCTGCGGATCGGCGCGCAGCCCTACGGACTGCTGCCGGTCGCGGCGCTGCGCGGCTGGCAGCCGGCCAGCCCCGCCGAGGCACGGGCGGTCACCGTGCTGCGCAACCTCTGGCAGCAGGTCTGGCTGGCCGCCCCGGCACCCCGGATCCGGCCCGGGCTGGCCGACCCCGAGCAGACCATGGTGGAGATTCTGGCCACCGACGCTCGGGCGCTGGAGGTCCGCGCCCGCAGCATGCTCGGCAACGAGTACGTGAGCTGGCTGTGGCGGTTCGCCCGGCTGGACCTCGGCCCGGGCTGGCGGCAACAGGTCGTCGAACCCGGCCGGGCGCTGCTGGCCGCGCTCGGCCTGGGCGGCCCGGTCGACCCCCGGTTGTCCCTGGCGGTCTTCGCCAAGGACGCCTTCGCGCTGGGCACCCCGCTGGTGGCCACATCCGGCCCGGACCGCGCCGAACGGATCCGCGCCTACCTCGACGCGCTCGCCGCCGTGGGCCTGCGCGGCGACCAGATCCCGGCCGCGCCCGCCTCGGCGGGGCCGGTGCCGCTGTTCCACCGGCTGCTGCGGGCGGCGCTGATCGCCGAACACTCGGCCGCCGCCGACCTGCTCGCCGAGGCCGCCGGGCTGCCGGCCGCCGCCGAGATCCCCGAGCCGGAACTGGTCGACATCCGACCGGGCGAGGTCACCCCGACGCTGCGCCGGCGGCTGGCGGTCACCGTGCCCGGCACCGGCGGTCGCAGCGTGGGCGAGTACCTCGCCGCCGCGGCCGGGGACGACGACACCCGGCACCGGCTGGCCACCGCCGACCTGCGCGAACTGCGCGACGCGCTGGCCGACCTGGCGACCGGGCTGACCCCCGCCGGGAACGGCCCGGCCGCCCTCGACCCGGCCGACCTGGACCGGTACGTCGCCGGGACCCTCGGGCTCACCGCACACCGGCTGGACGCCTGGATCACCTCGCTGGCCAGCACCCGGCTGGACCGGCTGGCCGCCACCCGGCCGGCCGGGACGCCCGACGGGGTGCACGTCGGCGCGTACGGCTGGCTCACCGACCTGCGCCCGGCGCCGCCGCCCGCGCTGGTCGACCGGCCCGCGCACGTGCCGGACAACGCCGCGCCGGCGCAGCTCGTGGCGGCCCCGGCCGGCGCCGGCCACGTGCACGCCCCGTCCCCGGCGCAGGCGGTCACCGCCGCGGTGCTGCGCAGCGCGTGGCGCTCGCACGGCGGCGGCGACGACAACCCGGTGGCGGTCGACCTCTCCTCGCGCCGGGTCCGGCTGGCCGGGCAACTCCTCGCCGGCATGCGCGACGGGCAGGCGCTGGGCGAACTGCTCGGCTACCGCTTCGAGCGGGGCCTGCACGATCACCCGGGCGGCCCGCTCGACCAGTACATCCCGCTGTTCCGCCGGCTGGCCCCGGTCCGCGCGCACCGGGTCGACCCGACCCCCGGGGACGGCCCGCCGGACATCGTCGGCGCCGTCGCCTCCACCGCCGTCGCCGACGGGTTGGAGCTGCACCGGCTGCACCGGGCCGGCGCGCTCGCCGCCGAGCTGGCGAAGCTGCCCGGCAGCGCCCGGATCGCCGTCGGCGAGGTGCTCGCCGAGCTGGCCGACCACGCCGACGCGGTGGCCGACGCCCTGCTCGCCGAGGGCGTGCACCAGCTCGCCGTGGGCGACATGGACCGTGCCGCCGCGGCGGTGGACGTCGCCTCCGGCGCGGCCGGCAGCCCGCCCGAGCTGCACTTCACCCGCACCCCGGCCAGCGGGGTGAGCGTCACCCACCGGGTCGCCGTGCTGTTCAACCTCGACGCCCGGTTCGCCGACCGGCGGGTGGACTGGCCGGCCGGCCGCGCCGAGCAGCCCCGGATCATCGGCGCCGCGGTCGACGCGCTGACCGCCGCGCTGCTGCCGCCGGCCAACCGGGTGTGCTGGCGGATGCGCTGGCACGCGCCGGACGGCGTCGTCGTCACCGACCACGTCGAGGGCAGCCTGGACCGCCTCCAGGCGGCGGCGGTGGACCACCTCGCCGCGCCGCCGCACCCGGGGGCCCCGGCCGGCACCGACCTGGACCGACGCATCGAACTGGTCGCCTGGAGCCGTCTCGCGCCGCCCCAGGTGACCCCCGACTGGCGGCTGGAGCTGGACTACGACCGGGCACCCGGCTGGCCGGCCTCCCGGGTCAGCCTGGCGGAGTTCCTCGCCGCGGTCGCGGCGCTGCGCGACCTGTTCGGCCGGGGGCGGCAACTGCTCGCCGCCGACCTCGGCACCGACTCCGACGCGCCGGCGCAGGTCGACGACGCGACCCGGAACGAGGCCACCGAGCTGTGGCAGCTCGCCCGCGACACCGCCGCGGGGCTGCGCGCCGCCGGCAGCCCGGACGACCCGGGATGGGACGAGGCCACCGTGCGTGCCCTGCTGCGCACGGCCGCCGGCTTCGGGATCGTCGGGGTGCTCCCGCCGCCGCCGGGGACCGGGGCCGCCGCCACCGCCGCGGAGGCCGCCCGGTCCGCCGGGGACGAGCTGGCCCGCCGGGTCGCCGCGCACTGCCGGCTGGTGGCCGGCGCACGCGGACGCCCCCCGTGCCCGCTGGACGGCTGTGTCTGCGTGCCGGCGACCGACTTCGACGACCCGACCGCGCCGCCGGCGGACCGACGTGAGCTGCACGTCGCCCGGGTCCGGGCCCTGCTCGGCGCCGACATGCCGGTGCTGTCGGCCAGCCGGGTCCCCGACCCGGTCGCGCTGACCACCGCGCTCGCCGCCAGCGACGCCCTCCAGGGCGGCTCGCCCCACCCGGTACGGCGCTGGCTGGCCCGCTACGGCCGGGTCCGCCCGGCCGTCGGCCGGCTGCAGGAGGTGCTGACCTACGCCGACGCGCTCGGCGCGGGCGGGACGGTGCGGGTGCCGGCGCGGGTCCGGGTCGCCCAGCTGCCGTACCAGGCCGGTGACCGGTGGGTCGGTGAGGCCGCGCCGCGGCCGGACAGCCAGCCGACCTCGCTGGTCCTGGTCAGCCTCGGCGACCTCGACCCGACCCGGCCGGTGCACGGGCTGCTCGTCGACGAGTGGACCGAGGTGGTGCCGGCGGCCACGACGCGGACCGGACTGACCTTCGAGTACGACGCGCCGGCCGGGGCCGCTGCCCAGGCGGTGCTGCTGGCGGTCAGCGCCGACGGCGCCGCGACCTGGCAGCCGGCGGGGCTCGCCCAGGCCGTCGAGGAGACCCTCGACCTGGCCGTCGCCCGGGTCACCGACCTCGACTCGCTCGGTGCCGGCGGGCAGTTCCTGCCCGCCTTCTACCTGCCGACCAACGTCGCCGAGGCGGCGACCACCACCGACTTCGTACCGGACGCGGCGCCTGCCGCGCCGGGTGAGCAGGAGGGCAGATGAGCCACCTCGGGCACGACAACCTGGTGGCGCCGGGCGCCGGGCAGCCAGCCGGCGGCCCGGACGCGGCGCAGGATCCGCCGGGGTCGGTGACCACCTGGACCCGGTTGGAGCCGCGTACCCGGCGGGCCGACCTGAGCCCGGCGCTGGAGGCGCGTACCGCCGACCCGCTGTGGCTGCTCGCCCGGCAGTGGCAGCTCGGCGAGTTCACCGGCGAGGACGCCGGCTCGCCGGTGGTGGCCCGGGTGCACGCCGAGGTGACCCCGTTCACCCGGTACCGCCCGGGAGCCGCCTCGGGCAGCACCATCGGGCTGCCCGCCGACATCCCGCTGGAGGCGCTCGTCGAGCGGGAGGGCGCGGCCACCGCCGACGACCTGCGCCTCTCGGCGGAGACCGGCCAGCAGTTCCTGCGGCTGCTGGCCGAGGCCGGCGCCGGCGAGCTGGGCCCGGCGGTCGCGGCCCGCTACCCGATCCCCGCGGTGCCCCCGGACGCCCCGTCGGCGGCCGACGCGGGCACGCTCGGCTACCTGCGGGTGGTCGCCGGCCGGGTGCCCCACGGCGACCTGCTGCTGCGCGCCTGCGCGGCCGGGACGGTCGACGCCGACCTGCCGGTGCCGCCGGCGCTGGCCGGCGCGCTGCACACCGCGATCACCGGCTGGCTGGCCTGGCTCGGGGTGCCGCCCCGCCCGCCCGGCCCGCCCGGGGGGTACCTGCTACAGCTACCGACGGTCATCGCGCCGGGGGTCGACCCCCGGCCGGCGACCCCACCGTGGCCACCGGCCGACTTCCACCCGCTGATCAGCGTGGCCGGGCTGGAGGGCACCGCCTGGCAGCGGGAGCGGATGGAGTACGAGTTCGCCGTCGGCGCCGCCGGATCGGCCGGTGAGCTGGTGCTCACCGCCCGGGAGTACGACGGTGACCGGCTGGACTGGTACCACTTCGACCACGCGCCGGCGGACACCCTGCAGGCGCAGCCGGCCCACCAGGAACTGGTCCGGATCACCCTGCCCACCCCGGTCGGCTACGCCGGGATGCCGGCCACCCGGTTCTGGGAGATGGAGGACGCCCGGATCAACCTGGGCCAGGTCGGGGCGGGCGCCGGCGACCTGGCCCGGATGTTCCTGCTCGAATACGGCCTGGTCTACGCCAACGACCACTTCATCGTCCCGCTGGAGCTGCCGGTCGGCTCGGCCACCCGGATCCGGTCGCTGATCGTCACGGACACGTTCGGCACCCGGACCCTGGTGCCGCCCGCCCCCGGTGGGCGGGGCTGGGCGCTGTTCCGGCCGTCCGGCGCCGTCACCGACGGGCCCGCCGACGTGCTCGTCCTGCCCGCGACGGCCGCGGCCACCCTGGACTCCGAGCCGGTCGAGGAGGTCCGGTTCGGCCGGGACGAGATGGCGAACCTGGCCTGGGCGATCGAGCGTACGGTGACCGGCGCGACCGGCCGGGCGATCGACCGGAGCGCGCAGGTCGCCCGGTCCGCCGTACCGGCCCGCCCGCCGGTGCCCGACCCGCCGCCGGTCGACCCGGCGACCGGCCGGCCGATGGTCGTGCCCGAGCTGTCCTACGCCTTCGCCACCACCGTGCCGGAGAACTGGGTGCCGCTCGTGCCCACCCCGCTGGCCGGCGACCCGACCGCGGTGCGGCTGCGGCGGGTGCCGATCCAGCAGCCGACCCGCGACGGGCCGCCGGCCCCGGTGCTCGGACACAGCCGGGTGCTCGACTGGCGGCCCGGCCCCGGCGGTGCCGGGGTGGTCGAACTGGCCGTCCCCGAGGAGGAGATCGGCCGCGCCGGGGCCCGGGTGCTGCGCCGGTGGCAGTTGGCCCGTGGCGTGGACGGCTCGGTGCACCTGTGGCTCGGCTGCTCCCGGCACCCCACCGGCGGCGACGTCTCCAGCGGCCTGCGCTACGACGCCGTGGAGCCCCGATGAGCCCTGCCGCCCCGTCCGTATCCACCGATTACGAAACCGCGCGGAGAAACCGATGACGATCAACTGGAAGAACGACGTGCCGCTGCCGATGGCCCGGCCCCGGTACTACGACCACCAGTACCTGCGCGCCGCCGACCTGGCCCAGGCGGTGGACTACCTGCTGTCCCGCCAGCACCTCACCGCCCGGCTGCGGCAGCCGGTCGGCGTGGTCAGCGGGCTGGAGCTCAGCGCGACCGGGGGCGACGTCACGGTCGCCGAGGGCGCGGCCGTCGACGCCGACGGGCTGCTCGTCGTCGTGCCGGCCAGCCGCCGGGTGAGCCCGCCCGGCGACGGCACGTTCCACGTCACCCTGCGCTACTCCGAGACGCTGACCGACCGGCGCGACGAGGGCGGGGTGGCCGCCGAGACCCGGTGGACCGAGGAGGGCCGGGTGGAGCTGACCACCGCCCCGCCGGCCGACCCGGGGCGCGCGATCGTGCTCGGCCGGGTGGTCCGCAGCCAGGGCGTGGTGACCGTGCAGACCACCGGTCGGCTGGTCGCCGGCCTGCGGGTGCCGGTCGGGGCGATCGTGCCGTCCGTCGGCGACTCGCCGCTGGCCGGGATCCAGTTCCCAAGCAACCCGGGGGGCGGGGTCGGCGACGAGGCGTTCATCCGCTACTGGGCGGCGGCCGGCGAGAACACCGTCCTGCGGATCGGCAACAACAACGACCCCGATGACGCGATCACCTTCCACCAGGCCGGCGCGGACCGGCTGCGGATCAGCCAGAGCATGCTGCACCTGGGCAGCCTCGACGGCACCGTCGTGCAGGCCGACCAGGTGGTCGCCGGCCTGGGCTTCTGGGGGCCCGGCGTCCAGCACGGGCAGCTCTCCTTCCGGGCCGGCCGCGGCTTCGAACTGGTCGACCGCAGCAGCGACACCCCCTCGTTGGGCTACCCGCTGCACAGCCGCCCGTACGCGGACCTGGAGGTGCAGGAGCTGCGGGCCGCCCGGTTACGCGGACGCGGCGGGCTGGGCCTGGTCAGCGACGGCCAGGTGGCGGTCAGGGCCGGCGCCGGTCTGACCGTGGTCAAGGAGACCGGCGCCAGCGGGAACCTGACCGTGCAGGGGGCGCTCGGGGTGGGCGGGACCGTCAACCTCCCCGCCTCGGGCTATCTCGCCGGCGCCGGCCGGCTGCACCTGAGCGGCCCGGAGCGGCTGTACCTGCTCAACACCCAGGGCGTGTACGTCGGGCACGGCGGCAGCTCCGAGCCGGATGCGGGCTGCCTGTGGGTGGAGAAGCGGGGCCTGTTCGGCGGTGACCTTCAGGTCAACGGCCGGCTCGGGGTGAAGACGAGCCCGAACTCGATTCCCGACTGGAGCGGCGGGGGCGTCAGCACCTTCGACCTGTTCGTCTCCGGGGCGATGTACGCCGGGCCGGCCGGCGGCCCGTACCCGATCTCGCTGGAGGCCGCCACCGGCAAGATCGTCGGCCGGACCAAGCAGTTCGTCATCGACCACCCGCTCGACGACCCGGCCGATCCGGACCGTCGGCTGCTGGTGCACGCCGCGTTGGAGGGCCCCGAGAACGGCGTCTACTACCGGGGCGAGGGGCGGCTCGTCGACGGGACCGCCACCGTCGACCTGCCCGAGTACTTCGAGGCGCTGACCCGGCTGGAGGGCCGCACCGTCCAGCTCACCCCGGTCTTCGACGACGACGAGCCGGTGTCGCCGCTGGCGGCGTCCCGGGTCACCGCCGGCGAGTTCCGGGTCCGCACCGTCGACGGCTCTAAGGCGTCGCACGCCTTCTACTGGCAGGTCTCGGCGATCCGCGCGGACCTCGACCCGTTGGTGACCGAGGTGCCCGCCGCCGCGCCGCACACCGTCCGGCCGGCCCCGGCCGGCACCGATCCGACGCCCGACCCGGCGCCGGCGACCCCCACCGCCGCGTGACAACCCCACCGGCGATCAGCAGAGAGGAGCACGAGGTGTACGCGGTGACCGATCAGGTCGACGTCGACCGGACCCCGGAGGACGACGATCCGGGCAGCCGGATCGGGGAGGCGGTCGAGTACGACCTCTTCGCCGCCGAGGAGGAGCCGTCGCCGGAGCCACCCGGGCTCGTGGCGTACCACCTGGCGCCGACGCTGCGGCTGCTGCGCGACGAGATCGACCGGCGCTGGCCGCACCGGGACCGCGCCTCGGACGGCTGGATCGGTGACGCCGCCCACCAGGCCGGCACCTCCGACCACAACCCGGACGCGGACGACCGCTCGGTCAACGCGCTCGACGTCGACCGGGACGGCATCGACCCGTCGCTGGTGATCCGCAAGTGCATCGCGCACCCGTCCACCCAGTACGTGATCTTCGACCGGACGATCTGGAGCCGGACCCGGGGCTTCGCCCCGGCCCGGTACACCGGCAGCAACCCGCACGACAAGCACCTGCACGTCAGCGTCAGCCACACCCCGTCGGCGGAGCGGAGCGACCGGAGCTGGGGGATCGTCACCGCGCCGGTGCCGAAGCTCGGTGACCGGGTGCTGCGGCGCGGCAGCCGGGGCAGCGACGTGCGCGAGTTGCAGACCGTCGCCAACCGGCTGGGCGCCAGGCTGGCCGTCGACGGTGACTTCGGGGCCGCCACCGAGGCGTGGGTGCGTACCTTCCAGCAGACCCGGAAACTGGCGGTGGACGGCGTCGTGGGGCCGTGGACGGTCGCCGCCCTGCGCGCGGCGACCACGCCGCCCGCGCCGACGCCGCCCGGGCGGGCGCCCGGCTCGCGTACCCTGCGCCGGGGGACGAGCGGCGCCGACGTGGCCTTCGTCCAGCGGTTCGTGGGGGAGCGGCGGTGCGGCCGGGCGACCGGCGCCTTCGACGCGCGGACGGAGGCCGGGGTGCGCTGGTACCAGGGGATGCGCGGGATCACGGTCGACGGGGTCGTCGGCCCGCAGACCTGGCGGCAGATGCAGGTCAAGGTCAGCTACTGACCCTCGGGCGGGTACGGCGGTCACCCGGGACCGCCGTACCCGTTTGCCGTTGCCACCGAACGGTCACTCCGCCGCGGTCTCGTCGTTTGCCAGAATGGCAACTTTATTTGTCGGTTCGGCGGGGTGCGCGGGATGGTTGGTCCTGACGAGCGGAGGGACAGACATGGTGGACGGGACGTACGACGTGGTGGTGGTCGGTGGCGGCGCCGCCGGGCTGAGCGGGGCGTTGACGCTGGCGCGGGCGCGGCGGTCGGTGCTGGTGGTGGACGCCGGGCAGCCGCGCAACGCGCCGGCCGGGCACGTGCACAACTACCTGGCCCGGGAGGGCACACCGCCGGCCGACCTGGTGACGGCCGGGCGGGCCGACGTGACCCGGTACGGCGGCGAGGTCGTCGCCGGGCGGGTCGAGGCCGCGTCGCGGGAGGGTGACGGCTTCGTCGTGACGCTGGACGGCGGGCGTGGCGTGCGGGCGCGGCGGCTGCTGGTGACGACCGGGCTCGTCGACGAGCTGCCCGACGTGCCGGGGATGACCGAGCGGTGGGGGCGTGACGTGCTGCACTGCCCGTACTGCCACGGGTGGGAGGTCCGGGACCGGCGCATCGGCGTCCTGGCCACCGGGCCGACGGCCGTGCACCAGGCCGACCTGTGGCGGCAGTGGAGCCCGCACGTGCTGCTGTTGCTGCACGGCACGGCGCTCGGCGCGGAGGAGACCGAGCGGCTCGCGGCGCGCGGGATCACCGTCGTGGCCGGCCCGGTCGCGGCGCTCGAGGTGGCCGGCGACACGCTGACCGGGGTACGGCTGGCCTCGGGCGAGGTCGTCGCGCTGGACGCGGTGGTCGTCGCGCCGCGGTTCACCGCCCGCGCCGGGGTGCTGGAGTCGCTGGGGATCAAGCCGGTCGAGGTGGAGTTCGGTGGGCAGGTGATCGGCAGCCAGGTCTCCGCCGACCCGACCGGGGCCACCGCCGTGCCCGGCGTGTGGGTGGCGGGCAACGTGGCCGACGTACGCGCCCAGGTGATCACGGCCGCCGCGGCGGGCCTGGCCGCCGGCGCGGCGATCAACGCCGACCTCGTAGCCGAGGAGAGCCGTGCCGCCGTGGCCGACTACCGGCACCAGGTGCGCACGATGTTCGAGGAGGCCGCCTGGGAGGAGCGTTACCGCGCCCGAGCGGCGGTGTGGAGCGGACGCCCGAACCCGCAGCTCGTCGCGGACGCCACCGAGCTGCCCCCGGGCCGGGCGCTCGACGTCGGCTGCGGTGAGGGCGCCGACGCTGTCTGGCTGGCGGAACGGGGCTGGCGGGTAACGGCGGTCGACATCTCCAGCACCGCCCTGGAGCGGGCCGCCGCGCACGCCGCGGCCACTGGTCCGCAGGTCGCCGGCCGCATCGAGTGGACGCGCGCGGACCTGCGCGTCCAGCCGCCCGCCGAGGGCGCGTACGACCTGGTGTCGTCGCAGTTCATGCACCTGCCGGGCGAGGCGCGCCGGGAGCTGTTCGCCCGGCTGGCCGCCGCGGTGGCCCCCGGGGGTACCCTGCTGATCGTCGGGCACCACCCGCTCGACCTACGCACCACCGCCCGCCGGATGCACTTCCCGGAGATGATGTTCACCGGCGAGGAGGTCGCGGCCTCGCTCGACCCCACCACGTGGCAGGTGCTGGCCGTCGAGGCCCGGCCACGCGCCGTGGTCGACCCCGAGGGACGCGACATCACCATCCACGACGCCGTCCTGGTCGCGCGCCGCCGAGCCTGACCGGCCCCGGCACTGTTCGCCACCGGGGCCGGGAGTCGGCAGCTCGTGACTCCGGTCGGCGCCCGCTACCCGCGGGGACCGACCGGAGGGCGGGTACAGCCGAGGTCGGCGGCCGGCAGTACCCCGTCGGCGAGGTAGGCGTTGACGGCCCGGTCCACGCACCCGTCGGCGTAGTTGCCGTACACGCCGTGGATGCGGGCGTCGTGCAGGGTGAGCAGCCGGGAGCCGGTCAGCGCCCGGTGCATGGCCTGGCCGTGCCGGTAGAGCGTCCGGGTGTCCCCGGTGGACTGCACGATCAGGGCCGGCACGTCGTTGCGTACCACGGTGGGTCGCTCCCGGGGCGGCTCCGGCCAGAAGGCGCACGGGCTGATCGCCCTGGTCAACTCGCCGAACCGGGGTTCACTCGCCCGGTACTCGTGGATCTCCCGCCAGTACTGCTCGGGATCGCGGGGCACCGGCACGTCCCCGCAGAGGATGGCGGCCTGCACGCTGCCGGTCGCCGACTGCGCGCCGGTCAGCGCGAACGCCAGGGTGTCCGCCAGCGACGCCGTGGGCGCCGCCCCGCCCGACGTCGCCGCGTCGCGGAGCACCCGCACCGTCTCGGCGAGGTCGGCGTGCGTCTCGTCCCGGTCGTCGCTGAGCCGGTTGAACAGCAGGAACGGCAGTACCTGCGCGTCGACCCGGTAGTCGCCGACCCGCAGCGGGCTCCGGGCCGCGGCGGCGCGGATCCGGTCCACGGTGGCCAGCACCCGGGGGCCGGTGTTGCCCAGGCGGTACCGGTCGTGGTGCCGGGCCGCCCAGTCGGCCCAGTCGCGCAGCGCGGCCTCGTTGGCGGGCCCGGTCTCCCGCAGCACCCGCGCCCCGTACGTGGCGGGGTCGACCGCGCTGTCCAGGACGACCCGGTCGGCGCGGTCCGGGAACAGCTGGGTGTAGACCGCGCCGAGGTAGGTGCCGTAGGAGTAGCCGAGGTACGACAGCTTCGGCTCGCCGAGGACGGCCCGGAGCAGGTCCATGTCGCGGGCGGTGTTCCGGGTGGTGACATGGGGCAGCAGCGTGGCGTTGCGGCGGGCACACCGGGCCGCCAGGTCTTGTTCGAACGCGGTCAGCCGGTCGAACCCGGCGCGGTCCGGCCCCGCCGAGCGGGTCCAGGTGCCGCTGGGCCAGCCACAGTCCAGCGGGGTGCTGCGGCCGACGAACCGGGGGTCCAGCCCGACCAGGTCGAACCTCGCCCCGACGTCGCCCATCCACTGGCGTACCGGCAGCACGTCGGACATCCCGGGCGCCCCGGGGCCGCCGGTGTTGAGCAGCAGGACCCCGATCCGGCGGGCCGGGTCGGTGGCCGCCAGCCGGGACAGCGCCACGGTGATCCGGCGACCGTCCGGGCGGGCGTAGTCCAGCGGCACGGTGAGCTCGGTGCAGGCGGCGCCGGCCCGGTCCAGCTCGGCGCCGGCCTGGTCGGCCGAATCCCGCTGGCAGCCGTGCCAGTCCAGCCGCTGTCGCTGGTAGCCGGCCAGGTCGGCGGTGCCGGTGAGCCCGACGGCGGCGAGCCCCGCGACGGTGAGTCCGGCCACCGCCCGCACCCGGCCGGTGGTCCGTTCGTTCCAGGTCATCGGTTCGTCTCCTCGGTCGTCGTCGGGTCCGCCCGTCGGCGGCTCACCGGGTCTCGCACAGGGCGGTGTGCAGGGTCGTCGAGAGCGCCTGCCAGCTCTCGTACGACACCGGTTCGTCGTTGACCACGAGCTGGGCCCGCCGGCCGTCGGTGGTGACCCCGCCCAGGGTCCGGAAACCCGGGGTGGTCCCGCCGTGGCCCCAGTAGAGCGTCCCGCCGCACTCGGTCAGCGGCGTCGAGATGATCCCGAGCCCGTAGCGGGCCCTGGGCCAGAGCCGTTCCTCCTCGGCCGGCACGGTCCGGGTCAGCTCGGCGAGGCGCGCCGGGTCCAGCAGCCGGCCGCCGAGCAGCGCGGCGAAGAACCGGTTCTGGTCGGCGAGGGTGGAGACCAGCGCCCCACCGGCACCGCCGAACGACATGTTGAACCGGGTGACGTCCCGCCGGCCCAGGACGTCGGCCGGCCCGGCCGGCGCGTAGCCGCGCGGGTGGGGTCCCCGGATCCGCACCGCGTCGCCGGGCCAGTAGGTGTCCCGCAGCCCCAGCGGTACGAGCACCCGTCGGGTGATCTCCGTGCCGATGTCGCGCCCGGTGACCCGCTCGACGACCAGGCCGGCCAGCACGTAGTTGGTGGTCGAGTAGTGCCAGCCGGGACCGGGCGCCGGGAGCGTCGTCGCCAGCATGATCAGCTCGTCCGGCGAGTGGTGCCGGTAGCGCCACTCGTCCATCCGGTCCCAGGCCAACGCGTCGACGTGGTCGGGCAGGCCGCTGGTGTGTCGCAGCAGGTCGCGCACGGTGATCCGCCGACCGTCGTACCCGTTGCCCCGGACCACGCCGGGCAGGTACCGCTCGACCGGGGCGTCCAGCGCGAGCCGGCCCTCGGCGACGAGTTGCAGCACCACCGTCGCGGTGAACGTCTTGGTCGAGCTGCCGATCCGGATCCGCTCGTCGGCGCGCATCGGCCGGCCGGTCCGCAGGTCCGCCCGGCCACTGCTGCCGGACCACCGGCCGCAGTTCGGGCCGTACACCTCGATGGCCGCGCCGACCAGCAGGTGGGTGCCGGTCAGGCCGCGCAGCGCGGCGGCCGTCGCCGGCAGGCCGGCGCACCCCGGCGCCGCCGGCCCGTGTGCCGCGGCCGGCCCGCCCGTGGCGGCGACGAGCAGGACCACGCCCGCGAGTACGCCGCCCCAGTGCCTTCTTCGGTCATTGGTCGTCATCGCACCGACGCTAGGGGCGGCCGGTCGGGCGGGCGATGGGGCAGCGGCCCCGGTCGAGGGTGTAGCTGGCTACACTGCCGGACCGCCGCCGAGGGGCGCAGAATACGACGATGCGGCGGTCCTGGCGGATGACGAGGTACCTGCTGACCGGCGGGGCGAGCGCGATCGGCGCGGCCGGTGTGCTCGGCGCGCTGGCCGGGGCGCTCGCGTCGAGCCTCGTCGGGGTCGGCGTCGTGCTGCTGCCGCCCGCCCTGCGCGCCCTCGGTGCGCTGGCCGACCGGGAACGTCGCCGCGCGGGCCGGTTGCTGGGCAGGCCGGTCCCGGTCGAGCCCCGGCCGCCCGTCGGCTCCCGCGCCGCCCTGCTGCGGGCCGCGGCGGGCGATCCGGCCAGCTACCGGAGTGCGGCCTGGCTCGCCGTGCACGCGGTCGGCGGGCCGCCGCTCGCCGCCGGCGTGCTGCTGCTCTGGCTGCTGGCGCTGGGCGGGCTGGTCGCTCCGCTGATCTGGTGGGCCGTGCCGACCGGCGCGCCGCTCACCTTCGTCGTGCCGATCACGAGCTGGGGCCGGGCGCTGCTGGTGCCGCCGCTGCTCGCCGGCGCCGCGCTCGCGCTGCTGCGGTGGGCCGTCCCGGCCGTCGCAGCGGCACACGCCCGGGCCGCGCTGGCGTCGTTCGCGCCGTCCGCCCGTAGCCGGCTCGTCAGCCGGGTCGCGGAACTCTCCGCGACCCGGGCCGGCGCGCTGGACGCGCACGCGGCGGAGCTGCGCCGCATCGAGCGGGACCTGCACGACGGCACCCAGGCCCGGCTGGTGGCGATCGCCATCCAGCTCGGCGTCGCGCAGGGCCGGCGGGCCGTCGACCCCGCACTCGCGGACCGGCTCCTCGGCCGGGCCCGGGCACTCGTCGAGGAAACCCTGACCGAGCTGCGCGGGGTGGTCCGGGGCATCTACCCGCCGATCCTCGCCGACCGGGGGCTGCCCGGCGCGGTGCACGCGCTCGCCGCCGACTGTCCCGTGCCGCTGACCGTGCGGGTCGCCCCGCTGGACCGGCTGCCGGCCGCGCTGGAGAGCGCCGCGTACTTCGTCGTCGCCGAGGCGCTGGCCAACATCGCCAGGCACAGTGGCGCCAGCGGCGGTGACCTGCGCGTGGAGCACCGGGCGGGCCGGCTGGTGGTCCGCGTGACCGACGACGGGGTCGGCGGCGCGCGGGAGTCGGCCGGCACCGGCCTGGCCGGGATCCGGCGCCGGGTCGCGGCGCTCGACGGCCGGGTGGAGCTGAGCAGCCCGACCGGCGGGCCGACGGTGCTGCGGGCGGAGCTGCCGTGCGGGTCCTGATCGCCGAGGACAACGTCCTGCTCCAGGAGGGGCTCAACCTGCTGCTCACCACCGCCGGCTTCGAGGTGACGGCGGCGGTGGACACGCCGGACGACATCGTCGCCGCCGTCGACCAACAGCGACCCGACGTCGCCATCGTGGACATCCGGCTGCCGCCGACCTTCCGCGACGAGGGGCTACGCGCGGCGCTGACCCTGCGCCGTCGGCACCCGGGCCTGCCGGTTCTGCTGCTCTCCCAGTACGTCGAGCGCGCCTACGCGACCGAACTGCTCGCCGACGGGCAGGGCGCCATCGGCTATCTGCTCAAGGACCGGGTGTCCCGGGTCGACGACTTCCTCGACGCGTTGCGCCGGGTCGCCGACGGCGGCACGGTGCTGGACCCGCACGTCGTCGCGCAGCTCGTGGCCACCCGGCGCAGCCCACTCGCCGGCCTCACCCCGCGCGAGCGCGAGGTGCTCACGCTGATGGCGGGGGGCAGCACCAACGCGGGCATCGCCCGTCAGCTCGTGGTCACCGAGCGCGCCGTCAGCAAGCACATCGGGAACATCTTCGCCAAGCTCGGCCTGCCGCCCGACGACAGCGGGCACCGTAGGGTCGTCGCCGTGCTCACCTACCTGCGCGCCCCGGACTGACCAGCCGCCGGGCCCCACCACCCGTCCCGAACCCGCCGGCGGAGCCGTCTTGACCGGTCGAAATAGGATCGAAGTTCGTCATGTCATGAGGAGGGTGTCGATGGGGCGTGCGCTGCGGGTGGGTATCCCGGTTCTCCTGCTGGCCGCCGTCGGCTGGTATGCCTCGTACGTCACCACCATCCTCGTGTGGGAGGTGCGCAAACTGCTGCCCTGGCTGGTGGCGCCGGCCCTGGTGGCCCTGTTCGGCGGGGCGCCGCTCCTGGTGCGACTGCTCAGCCACCGGCTTCGCCGGCGCAGGACCACGCCCGCGGCGGCCGGCGGGATCGTGGTCCTCGGCTGGCTGGGCGCCGCCGTCGGGCTGGCCCTGGGGGCGTTCTGGCTGGTCTACGGCGAGTACCTGCAGGACCGGGCGTACGTGACCACCATGCGGGTGGTGAGCGATCCGGTCCCGGAGTTGACCGCCCGCGCGCCGTACCTGGCCGGCGAGGCACAGGCCGCGCCCAACCTGGGCGACGTCACCGGCGAGATCACCGACGTCAGCTACCTGCCCGACTCCGACCGGTTCGCCGTCCTGGTCGAGCGGCGCGGCTGGTTGACCGGTTACGAGGTCGGCCTCGTGCAGGAGGTGCCGCTCGGCGGCAACAGCCGGGCGCAGCAGCGGTGCCAGTTCGACGTGTCGGCCGCCGACGCGCGCATCGGCGGCTGGTTCACCCACAACCTGGGCCGGAAGATCTCCGCCGAGCGGCGCGGGGTCCGGTTCTCCGCCGACGACGCGTACGTCCACTGCCAGGGGGACACTCCGGTCGTGGTGGTGCCGCTGAAGCGGCAGACCGGAATCCTGGTGGTGACCGAACGGCCGGCCGGCCTGGCGCTGTACGACGGCCGGACCGGGCAGGTCACGATCACCGACGACACGACGAAGGTGCCCGGACCGTCCTATCCGATCAGCCTGGCCGGCCGGCAGCGGGAGGGCACCGCCGCCGTCGGCGGGTTCGCCGACTGGTGGTTCGAGCGCAGCGGCTGGGACGCCTCCGAGGACGGCGCCAATGAGGGCAACGAGTCGGAGTTCACCCTGCGCTACCGCGACGGCAGCGGAGGCAGCGCGTACGTCACCCCGCTCACCCCGCAGGGCGAGGCCAGTTCGGTGGTGGCGGTGTCGACGGTGCCGACCCGGTACTCCGGCCGCGGTCTCGCCCCGCTGACCGTGCACCGGCTCAGCCCGACCTGGTCGTCACCCCAGGCGATCGTCGCCCTGATCAAGGCGGAGTACCGGGACATCTGCTGCTGGAACGACGACCAGGTGTTCGAGGTGGTGCCGACCGGCGGCAGCACCTGGACCGCCACGCTCGGCAGCGCGCAGAGCATCCGGTACCGGGTGGAGGGCCGGGGCCAGATCAACGGCCGGGAGGCGACCTGCCTGAAGAGCGCCGACGGCACCCTGGTCCGGTGCGCGTACGCCGCCCCCGGCTCGCCGGAGGAGCAGGAACTGCAACGCCGGGAGCAGCAGAAGCAGCAGGAGCAGGCGGCGAACGGCGGCCCGGACGCGAAGGACCTGACCACGTACACCGACGAGCGGTTGGCCGAGCTGAACCGACGGATCTCCGAGGAGGTCAACCGCCGCCTCAAGGAGCGGTAGCGGCGGGCCCACGGCGCGCGGCTGCCGGACCGCGCGGGCCGCATCGCCGCCGGGCCGGGCCAGCAGATGAGGTCCGGCGGTGCCCGTGGTCAGCGTCCCTTGCGTACGTGGCGGGTGATCTCGTCGCCCTCGGACAGGCTGAGCGGCCCGGTGCTCTCCGCCGGTGCGACACCGAGCGCGACGGCCAGCGTACGGCCGTGGATGTCGAGCACGGCCTCGCTGAGGTCGGCGAGGTCGGCCACGGCTGCCCTGGCCCGCAGCCAACCGGTCATCCCCACCGCCAGCGCGATCAGCAGCGCCGGCCACCACACGATCCCCAGCACGACGTACGGCAGCGCCCACGCGGTGGTGACCACCGTGGCGGCGAACTGGCCGTTGGCCGTGCTGAGATCGGCCCGGACGGGATCGGGCAGGACGAGCCACAGGCGCGACCAGCCGAACCGCAGGTCCAACCCGTACCGGTCGAGTGCGACCTGTTCCACCGCCGCGATCCGGTCACCCATCCAGGTCGGTCGCGTCGGCGCGGCCAGGGCGAGCCGGTTGACCCGCGCTGCCGCCTCGTCGACCTCGGCCTGCTGAGCGGGTGTCCGGCTGGCCGCCGGAAACCTGTTCTGCAGTTCCCACCGGTTCGCCACCAGCCGGTGCCAGCGCCTGCCCCGCGCGTCGGCCAGCCGCCCCCGCGCCCGGCGCAGCCCGGGCGGCCACAGCCCCAACAGCCCGGCCCGGACCGGCGCGGCAAGCGCCTGGACCGTCAGACCGACCCCGCTGGAGGCGAGGAGCAGCCCGATCACGGCCAGCGCCTGCGCCGGCCCGGACGCCCTACCCAGCGCGGCTCCGAACCCGGTCGCCCTCGACGCCAGCAGTGGCAGGTCGACGGCGTGCGACCAGCCGAGCTGGATGCCGGCCCAGGCGGTGGCGACGAAGAGCAGCCCGGGTAGCGCGAGCAGACCGACCCAGCGCTCCGCGAGCTGCTTCGCCAGCTCCCCGAAGAAGTTGTTCACCGGTCATCGCCTGCTCATCGGCACACCGGTGAGCAGGCATCGCGGTGCCGGCCCGGCCGGTACGGCCGCGACCACCCGGTCACATGCCTGGTCGGGACAGCCGAACGACTCCTCGTCGGCCCGTCCGGGGCCCGCGCCCGGCAGTCCGGTGCCCAGGTTGCGCGAGGTTCCGGTCGCGCCCGCGCCCAGCAGCTGGGCGACCAGCCCGGCGACCGGCCGGCGCGCCCGGGCCTCGGTCTCGATGCTGGCGAGCAGCAGCCGTTGCTGCTCGGTTCCCGCGGCGAAGTACGCCCGTAACGCCGGCAGGTCGTCACAGAGTCCGGCCAACGTGCGCCGTTCGATCAGTCTGCCCCGCTCGTCGTCCACGGGCGGGAATGTATCGGTTGGCGCGGCGGTGCGCCAAAGCCGGTGCGCGGACCGCCGGGCCATCCCTTGTGGACGGATGCGGTGCCGCCGCTAGCATCACTTCGGTGGCCAGTGATCCCAGCGCCGAGTTCTTCGTGGACGACACGCACCGGATCGCCGTCATGCAGTGGGCGGTCGACGAGTCGGATGCGGTGGGCGGCACGGTACACATCCAGGTCGGGACCGTCGTGGGCGGCGGATGGTACGTCCGGCACCGGGGGTTCGGTCTGCGCGAGTTCGGCGACCGGCATGCGGCCTGGCGGGCCGTCCGTGGGCTGATGGGCCATCATGACGGGCGATGGGAACAGGTCGACGTCGATCCCGCGCCCTTCTCGGCGGTGTGCCGGCCCGACGGTTCACGGGTGCTCTACGCCACCCACGACGACGATTCGCTCTACGCGTGCTGGGGCCGCGGACGCGACCAGATCTGGGACAGGTTCCTCGGCGCGATCAACGAGGGCACCACGCTGCGCCGGACCGAGACGCACGCGCTTCTCGACGGCGCCATCGAGCTGGTCCGGTACCGGGACCCCTACCACGGGCGGGACCGCTACGCGGTGTCGACGGCCGGTGAGGCGGGGGTGGACTGGCTGGTGGTCGACCACGCCGATCGGGAGCTGGCGGACGCCGACTACGAGGAGTCGGTCCGCCGCAACGCGGACGAGGACCTCCGGTACCGGTCCAGCGACGTGCCCGACGCGCCGGTCAGCCGCAAATCCAGGCCGCCGGCAGGGCTTCGCGTCCTGGATTCCGGCGTCATTCTCGCGGCGGACGACCTCGACGAGTACAACGAAATGTACGATCTGCCGTACCGGTCCCGGTGGCCGGTCACCACCGATCCCGCGCCGGTACCGCCCGGCGTGGTGGGCCCGATGACCGCCGCGCCCCGGGACTGGGGGCCGGACGCGACCGAGGTCCGGGAGGTCACCGTCGCGGCGTGGCGGGACGAGGACTGGACGTCGCCCATCAACGCCCTGGCCCTGGCGGTGCTCCCCGACGGCCGGCAACTCCTCGCCGTCGGCCACGACGACGGCGCGACGCTGTGGAACGTCCGCACCGGCAAGCGCGTCGTCGAGGTCTCCGGCCACAGCGAGTGGGTCCTGTCGGTCGGGATGGCCGTGCTCTCCGACGGCACCTCGGTGCTGGCGACCGGAGGCAAGGACGGCCTGGCGCGGGCCTGGTCCACCAGGGACGGGGCGCCCCTGGTGGAGATCGAGGCGCACCGCCGGCCCGTCAACGCGCTCTCCTGGGCGCTCCCGCGGGGACGGGTGCCGCTGCTGGTCACCGGGGGCGACGACGCCACGATCCGGGTCTGGAACGTCGAGAACCGGGCGCTGGTGAAGGAGCTGACGGTGGGGGAGCCGGGCGTGAATCTGGTGTGGTCGGCAGCCAGCGCGGTGCTCGCCGACGGGCACCTGTGCGTGGTGGCGGGAGTGGACCCGCTGGGCGTGGCCCCGGCCCAGGTCTGGGACGCCACCACCGGGCGCCGGTTGCACGAGCTGACGATGGGACACGACGATTGCGACCGGCCGGCGGTCGCGGTGGCGACGCTCGCCGACCGGTCGTTCCGGGTGGCGGCAGCCGCCGGGGCCGAGGTGCGGGTCTGGGACGGGCACACCGGTCGGGAGATACGGACGCTGACCATGCCGGAGCCCGGTGCCGGTGACGTCGCCCTCGCGGTGCTGCCCGACCTGCGGGTGGTCGTCGCCGCCACGGCCGGTCGGCACACCAGGGTCTGGGAGGTCGAGTCGGGAGCACTGCTCGCCGGCCTGGACCACGGCGACACGGGACCCACCCCCGCCGTCGACCTCGCCGTTCTGCCGGACGGCAGTCCGCTGCTGGCGTTCGCCGGCGCGGCCGTCCCGCCCCGCGTCGTCCGGCTGGACGTGCGCTGGTGACGGCGTACGCGGCCTAGGGACGCCCGGATGCTCATCGACGAACTCACCTGGCTGGTGGCCGACCGGGTCACCGACCACCAGCATGGCGGTGGCCCGAAGCCGCTCTTCTCCGCCGGGGCGGAGCGGGATGCGACCGCCCTGTGGCGGCTGCTGCGGACGATCGACCCGGAGACCGCCTCCGCCGAAGTCGAGGCACGGGTCGCCAGGGCGAGCCTCAAGCTGGGCTGGTTCCACTACCACCGCTGGCGGCATGCGCCCGACGGCGGTGGTCACGTCGACCTGGCCCGGTCCCTGCTCTGCGTCGACCAGGTCGCGGACGACGTCCGGGCCGTTCCGGTGGAGCTGCGGCCGATGGTCGGCCGGTTCACCGAGCCCGGCGAGCAGGCGGACGCGGCGGTGGCGTTGCTGGACGCCGCTGCCGCCGATCACGAACCGGCCCTGCTCGACGCGGCCATCCTCCTGATGGAGCCCGCAGCCGCAAGGATGCCGCAGCGGGACCCGCGCCGCGCCGGCCTGCTGGCCCGGCTCTGCCGGGCGCTGCGCCGCCGGCACGAGCGCGACGGCTCCGCGTGTGACCTCGACCAGGCCATCGCCTGGGGCGAACAGGCGACAGCGCTCGCGCGCCGCGACGGCGGCCCGCCCACCGCGCTGGAAGCCGACCTCGCCCGGGCCTACCGGTGCCGGCACCGGTTGCGGGCGGACCCCGCCGACCTGCGTCAGGTCATCGACCTGCTCACCCGGGCAACGACCCGGGACGGCCGCGACGCCGCGCTGTTGTCGGAGCTGAGCGCGGCCCACCGGCAACGCTACGGGCAGGACGACGAGCCGGCGGACCTCGAACAGGCGGTGACCCTGGCGGAACGGGCAGCCGCCCTGCCGGGCGGGCGGGCGAGCACCGGGGTCCTGGTGAACCTCGGCGACGCGCTGGTGTGCCGCTACGAGCGGTCCGGGAACCGGGCGGACCTGTGGCGGGCGGCCGACCTGGCCGAGCAGGTCGTGGCCCGGGTGCCCGACGACGATCCGCTGCGGTCCGTGTACCTGGCGGGCGCCGCCGCGATCCTGCTGAGGCGGCACGAACGCAGCCACGAGCTGCTCGACCTGCGGCGGGCCGTGGAACTCAACGAGGAGGCGCTGGCGCTGTTGGAGGACGAGCATCCCCGCCGGCCCGACGTGCTGCGCTGCCTGGCCGCGGGTCTGCACCAGCGCTACCGCCGGCTCGGCGCGGACGCCGACCTGAGCCGCGCCCTGACCCTCCTCGGGTGGGCCCTCGCCGCGATCCCGGCCGACCGTCCCGACCGGGCGCAGGTCTCGATGGAGATCGTGGCCGTGCGGCTGACCCGGCACCTGCACACCGGGGTGCTCGCCGAGCTGGCCGCAGCGATCGAGCTCGGGGAACAGGTGACCGCCGGTGCGCCGGCCTGCCCTCCGGAATGGGCGTCCGTTCTGGGACAGGCGTACCAGCTACGCAACCGGGTCAGCCACGAGCTGGCCGATCTGGACCGGGCGATCGACCTCGGCGAGCGGTCGCTGGCCGGCACCGGTGCCGACGACGTCGCCCTGGCCGCCCGGCAGGCCCGGGTCGCCGCCGCCTACCTGCGCCGGCACGCCCAGCGGCCGGGCCGAACGGACCTGGACCGGGCGATCGACCTCGGGGAGCGGGCAGTGGCCCTGACCCCGGACGACCACCTCGACCTGCCGGAGCGGCTGTCGGACCTCGCCGCGGCCCGGTTGACCCGCTACCGGTTCGCCAGGTCGCCGGCGGATGTCGAGGCCGCCGTCGCCCTCGCCGAGCGGGCGTTGGCGGTGGCTCCGGGCGGCCACCCGGGCCGGTCCCGGTTGGTGGCCCTGCTCTGCGCCGCCGGACAGGAGCGCGCGGGTGGCGGGGGCCGCGGCCTGGACGGGGCGCGGCTTCGGGAACTGGCGGGGGAGGTACGCGAGGCGGCGTCGGCCACGCCGGTCGACCGGGTGGCGGCCCACCACGCGGTCGGTGTCCTCGCCCAGACCGTCGGCGAGCCGCGGCTCGCCGTGCGGATGCTGGACGCGGCGGCGGCGTTCCTGCCGTCCGTCGCGCCCCGGGAAGCCGGGTGGGCGGACCAGCAGCATCGGCTCGGCGAGCACTTCGGCCTGGTCGGGGCCGGGGTGGCCGCGCACTGCGTGATCGACGACCCCGCCGGGGCGGTGGAGTTCGCCGAGCGCGGCCGGGGGGTCCTGCTGGCCAGTCAGGCGAGCACCCGCGTCGACCTCGACGGCCTCCGTCAGCGCGATCCACGGCTCGCCGCCAGGTTCCAGTGGGTGTGCGAGCGGCTCAACACCCCGGGCTTCCCCGCCGGCGAACGTCAGCGGTGGTGGTCGGCCTACGACGGCCTGCTGGCCGAGATCGCTGCCCTGCCCGGGCTGGACGGCTTCCTGGCCGCGCCCCGGCTGGTCGACCTGCGACCCGCCGTGGCGGGCGGGTACGGCGTCCTGGTCAACGCCAGCCGGCACCGCAGCGACGCCGTCATCGTGCCGGCGGACGCCGATCCGATCCTGGTGGAACTGCCCGACCTGCGGATGGTCGACGTGGTCGCCAGGGTGGACACGCTGCTGGCCGCCGTCTCCGCCGGGCCGAGTCTGGCGGCCACGCTACGCAGGCGTCAGGTGGTGAGCGACGTGCTGAGCTGGCTGTGGGACACCGTGGTCGCCCGGGTGGTGCGGGCCCTGCCGGACCGGCCGACCGGTGGACACCGGGTGTGGTGGTTGCCGACCGGCCTGCTGGGGTTGCTGCCGCTGCACGCCGCCGGACGTCCCGGGCAGCCGGGCGCCCTCGACGCCCTCGTGTCGTCGTACGTGCCGTCCCTACGGACGCTGCGCGAGGCCCGCGACCGGCCGCCCGCCGGAAGCCGTCGCCACCTCACCGTCGCGATGCAGCGGACGCCCGGGCAGGCCGAGCTGCCCGGTGCCCTGGACGAGGCGACGGTGCTGGACGGGCCGACGTTGCTCAACGACGAGGCCACCACCGACCGGGTCCTCGCCGCGCTGACCGAGGCCACCTGGACGCACTTCGCCTGCCACGCTGTCGTCGAGGCGTCCTCCCAGGCCGACAGCGGACTGCTGCTGCACGACGCGACGCTCCGGCTGCCCGACATCGGCGGCCTGCGGTTGCCCCGGGCGGAGCTGGCCTACCTGTCCGCCTGCTCCACCGCGAACCACGGCAGCAGGTACGCCGACGAGGTGCTCCACCTCGCGTCCGCGTTCCATCTCGCCGGTTTCCGGCACGTGGTGGCGAGTCTGTGGCCGCTCGTCGACCAGGTGGCCGTCCAGGCGGCACGCTCGTTCTACCGCAGGTTGCCCGACACCCCGACCGCCGACGCCGCCGCGGACGCGCTGCACCAGGTGACGCTCGAACTGCGCGACGAGCACCCGGACTCCCCGGAACTCTGGGCCCTGCTGGTGCACAGCGGCCCGTAGCGGCTTCCCGATCTCACGGCAGGCGGTGGGGGAGCTGGCCGGGTGCTCGACGGTCCTCCGCCACGAGTGACTGCACCCGGCGGAGGGTTGCCCCTGGTGCCATGATCACTTCCCGCCACCGTTCCAGCGTCCTGGTCAGGTCCCACACCGTGCTCCGCAGCTCCTGTAGTTCGCGCTGGGACGCGGTCGGCTGGTCCCGGACGGTCAGCGCCTCGGTTTCCAGTTCCCCGGCCAGAACATGCCGAGCAGGCCCGCGACGCCGACCACGATCAGGCCGAACTCCCACCAGAGCCTGATCGAGCCGGGCATCGCCACCTCCACCGACTGCGGCCGGATGTCACCCATGGCCAGCAGGAGGCCGCACACGGGCGTGGTGACGAGGACCGCGAACTCGTACACCCGGTTGCTGGTCCGATCCCGGAAACTCCCCATTGCACACTCCCTTCCTGATGTGCGGCCTCGTCGACGCACGGACGGCCGATGATCTTCGAACCTGCCATCGCGACGACGCTGCCGGCGCGGTGCCGGGACATGAAGCCGGGACTGCCTCCGCCGGCCGGTGCGCACGTGCTCGCCGCACCCTCCGGCGCCGCCGCACCGCCCACGTCGCGCGGCCGGCCTGCGGTCCGCACCACATGAAGCAACCATATGCGCAGGTCACGAGCCCATCGGCGGCCCGAGCGGGTAACTGGATCACCGCAGCGCTCAGGGAACCGAGTGTCGGATTGTGGACAGTCACCTGCGCTGTCCGCAGTGTCCACCTTCGCCCGTGTTTCCGCTCACGGGAGGCCGGCGTGGCCGGTTGCCTCGGACCGCCGGCCCGGCGACGTCCGGGGGCGGCCCCACCGGGTCGCGCGCCGTCCCGGTGTGGGGCGCCGCGACCTCGGTCGGTCCGGGGGACTGAGGACATCCGTCGTTGTGGATATAGTGGCGGCCCGGGGATGATCTCCCGACGAGGTCCCCGGCGGACGCGTGTCCCACCCGGGGCGAGGAGGGATGGTAGTCATGGCGACCACCGAGCCGCGGTCTCAGCGCGGCGACGACGGCGAGTTGCCGACCGTGGGCCGCAGGGAGCTGCTGCGGGGCTCGGCGGCGGTGGCGGGTGGTGTGGTGCTCGGCGGTCTGCTCAAGTCGGCGCCCGCGCTGGCGGCGCCGGTGATCTACAACCCGTTCGGCGGCTACCCGATCACCGACGGGTGGCAGGAGCACATCGACCGGGGGTCCGCCGGGGGCATCGACTTCGCGATGCCGGTCGGCACGAACCTACCCGCGTGTGGTGCAGGGACGATCCAGAACATCCCGAACAACGGTACGGGCGGTCACACCGTGACCATCAGCCACTCCGACGGATACCGCAGCCAGTACCTGCACCTGTCCCAGTTCCTGCTGGCGAACGGGACCTCGGTGGCGTCGGGCGCCATCGTCGGCAGGTCCGGCGGCGCGGCCGGTGCCCCGGGCTCGGGCTCCTCGACCGGGCCGCACCTGCACTGGCACATGATCGATCCGGCGGGTCGCCGGATCAACCCGCTGACCTACGTCAACCCGGCCCCGCCGCTCAACCTGTGGGAGGACGACATGAAGTTGATCCAGTCCACCAACCGGGGCATCGCCCTGGTCGGCCCCGGCTACTTCCGCCAGCTACGCAACGACGAGGAGGTGACGGCCGCCGTCGCGCTGGTCGGCAACCCCCTGATCGGCAACGACCGGCAGTTCGACCTGTGGCGCAGCATCGCCTTCGACGGTCAGGTCAAGGCCCCGTCCTGACAGTCGCCCCGGCGCCGCCGCAGGCGGCACCCGTGCCCGCACGCACCGGGCCGGAGCGGCGCGACGCTGCCCGAACCGCTGCGACAGACTGACCGGATGCCCTCGACGATGCTGGTGGTCGGCCCCGAACTGTTCGTCGCCCTGGTCGTGCTGACCGCCGTCGCGGCGATCGTGGCCGCCGTCGGAAAGCTCGGGCACGGTCGGCAGATCGCCGTCGCCGCCGCCCGGGCGGCGGTGCAGTTGGCGGCCGTGTCGCTGCTGATCGCCGCCATCGTGGCGTCGCTGTGGGCCACCGCCGCCTTCGTGGTCCTGATGTGCGCGGTGGCGGCGGGCACCTCCGCGCGGCGCGTCGGCGGTGGGGCGCGCGGCTGGTGGGCCGGTGTGCCCATCGTCGTGGGAAGCCTGTCCGTCGTCGCGGGGCTGCTGCTGGCCGGCCTGGTCCCGCTGCGCGGGATCGCGGTCATCCCGGTCGCCGGAATCCTGATCGGCGGCGCGATGACCGCCACCTCACTGGCCGGCCGACGTGCCCTCGACGAGCTCACCGGCCGGCGCGGCGAGGTCGAGGCGGCCCTGGCCCTCGGCCTGCCGCCCCGCGACGCGGTGCTGCTGGTCTGTCGCCCCGCCGCCGGCCAGGCGTTGATTCCGGCGCTGGACCAGACCCGCACGGTCGGCCTCGTGACCCTGCCCGGCGCCTTCGTCGGCGTGCTGCTCGGCGGGGCCAGCCCACTCGCGGCCGGGATCACGCAGTTGTTCGTCCTGGTCGGTCTGCTGGCGGTGGAGGCCGTCGCCGTCGTCCTCACCGTCGAACTGGTGGCCCGAGGCTGCCTGCGGCCGGCCACGGCGTGAGCGGCCGGCCCGCCGCCGCACGTACGCCGTCGGGCAATCTGAACAGTGTTGGGGTGATTGTCCAGCCAAGTGGTCAGACCACTGGGTTGCGTGGCGTGCCGTGCGGGTGCCGGCGGTGCGCCGTTCGGTGGATCGGAGGTCGGGTGGACGGCGGGTGGGCTGATCGGCGCGGGCTGCCGTGACCGCCCAGGAGTTGTCCTGACCTGCGGGAATGTTGACTGGTTCCGGTAACGGTCAGGTCACGAGGTATTCCGGAGGTTGTTGTCGCTCGGCTAATCTCCCGAGGCATGAGGTCAGACCTCATGCCTCATACCTCTAACCCGACGAGGTGAGTTGACGAGTGCAGGAACCCGCCCCCCGCTACGCCGGATACCAGTCCTTCGACTACTTGACGCCGCACGCTGACTACAAGGTCTTCGAACTCGCGCCGCAGCTCGGCCGGGTGCCCGAGCACGACCTCGGCCTGAGCGACGACCAGCGCCGCCGGGTGGCCCGGCTGCTCAGCGAGCACCTGGCCATCTCGCTGCACGAGCACCCGAAGATCCTGCCGGCCGACGTGTCGCAGCTACGTGACTACAACCGCACCGGCCGCAACTCGTTCGGCTTCGAGGGCCTGGCCCGGTCGGGCATGACGGCGGTCTTCGACAACTTCATGAACGGCACCGGCTGCGTGACCAGCGAGCACGCCTGGAAGTGGGACGACGTCATCTACGACATCGGCCTGCGCTTCGCCGATGTCGCCAAGCAGGACCACGTGGTCGTGGCGACCACGCTGGAACAGATCTTCGAGGCCAAGCGCAACGGCCAGATCGCCCTGGTGGCGGGCCTGGAAGCGGCCACGATGATCGAGAACGAGCTGGACCGGATCGACATCCTCTACGGCTTCGGCGTGCGCCAGATGGGCATCGCGTACAGCCAGGCCAACATGCTCGGATCCGGGCTCTCCGAGGACCGCGACGGCGGGCTGACCCACTTCGGCCGGCGCGCGGTGGACCGGATGAACAAGCTCGGCATCGCCATCGACGTCTCGCACTCCGGCGACCAGACCTCGCTGGACGTGATCGAGGCCAGCCGGGTGCCGGTGTTCATCACCCACGCCGGCGCCCGCGCGATCTGGAACACCCCTCGGATGAAGCCGGACGAGGTGATCCGGGCCTGCGCCGAGCGCGGTGGCGTGATCGGCATCGAGGCCGCTCCGCACACCACCCTGTCGGCCGAGCACCCGCACCACTCGATCGAGTCGGTGATGGACCACTTCACGTACTGCGTGGAACTGGTCGGCATCGAGCACGTGGCGTTCGGCCCGGACACCAACTTCGGTGACCACGTCGGGCTGCACGACAGCTTCACCCAGCACCTGGCGATCGGGAAGGCCCACGGGGTGGTGGACCACCCCCGGGTCCCGTACGTGAGCGGCATGGAGAACCCGGCGGAGTGCTTCAGCAACATCGCCGGGTGGCTGGTCACGCACGGTTACTCCGACGACGAGATCGCCAAGGTCATCGGCGGCAACATCATCCGGGTTCTTCAGGAGGTTTGGTGAAAAAGACAGTCAAGGGGCGGTGGCGGCTCGCCGTCGCGCTCGGCGTGGTGGCCGCGCTGGGTGTCTCCGGCTGCGGCCTGAACGAGGACAACGCGTCCTCGAACACCTCGACGGACGGTTCGGTGCTGCGGATCGGCACCACCACCGACGTGAGCAACTTCAATCCGCTGCAGTCGCTGAGCAAGACCGACTCGTGGATTCTCAACGCGATGTACCCGCACCTGCTGCGGATCGACGAGAACGCGAAGAAGGCGCCGGAGCTGGCCAAGGAGTACCGCTACGAGGACGACGGCAAGACCGCCGTCTTCGTGCTGCGGGACGACTTCAAGTGGACCGACGGCAAGCCGGTGGTCGCGGACGACGTCAAGTTCAGCGCCGAGATGATCATGAAGTACAAGCTCGGCAACGTCGCCGCGAAGCTGACCTGGGTCGAGTCGATCGAGGCGCCGGACGCGACCACGGTCAAGTTCAAGCTCTCCCAGCCGTACGCGCCGTTCGCCGAGGGCGTCGGGTTCTGGATGTCGATCGTGCCGAAGCACGTCTTCGAGCCGGCCGGCGACCTGTCCAAGTTCCCCAACGACTCGAACTGGGTCGGGGCCGGGCCGTTCGTGCTGGACAGCATGACCAAGGGCCAGCGCTACGTCATGAAGCGCAACGAGAGCTACCCGCTCGCCCCGGGCGGCAAGGCGGCGGTCAGCAAGGTCGAGTACCGGGTCTACCCGGACGTGAACACGATGATGCTGGCGCTGCGCAACGGCGACATCGACCTGATGGGCACCCCGGTCCCGGTGTCGGCGGCGAAGACCTTCGAGGGTGACTCGAAGATCAAGATGGCGAAGGTCGGCGCGCTGGGCTTCGCCCACCTCACCTACAACATGAAGAACAAGCACCTGGCCGACCAGGAGGTCCGGCAGGCGCTGTCGATGTCGGTCGACACCAAGTCGATCATCTCGGCGGTGCTCCAGGGCGACGCCCAGGAGATGGCCGGGCCGATCTCGCCGATCTTCTCGGACTACGACAACACCGAGGTCAAGCCGTACGCGTTCGACCCCGCCGGGGCGAAGGCCAAGCTGACCGCGGCGGGCTACAAGGACGCCAACAACGACGGCTTCTTCGACGAGCTGGCCTTCGGCGTGGCGTGCGACCAGTCCAACGCGAACATGACCCGCGTGGTGCAGCTCTTCCGCGAGAGCGCGGCCAAGGCCGGCATCAAGCTGGAGAACGAGTGCGTCGAGCGGAACACGTTCCTGGCCCGCACCAAGAGCGGCGAGTACGACATCGACGCCTCGCAGTGGGGTGTGTTCGACAACCCGATGGACCAGCTGCGCAGCACCTACCTGTCCAGCAACCCGGGTGGCATCAACTACAACCTGCTCGAGTCGACCGAGATCGACAAGCTGATCAACGAGGCGGCCGGCACCACCGACCCCGAGGTGTTCAAGGCGAAGATCAAGAACCTCGACAAGGTCGTGCACGACCAGGCGTACCTGACCCCGCTGTACGTGGAGAACTTCCGGTTCGCCTACAACGGCAGCAAGTTCACCGGCTTCGCCCCGTCGCCGTCGGACCTGCTCGGCATGGTCACCGCGTACTCGCTGGCCCAGGTCACCCCGGTCAAGTAACCGGAACCAAGAAGGAAAGGAGGGGTCCCCCGTGGCACGTTTCGTGCTCAGTCGGGCACTGAAAGCCGTCCTGACCGTGTGGATTGCGATCACTTCGACGTTCTTCCTGCTCCGGCTGCTGCCGGGGGACCCCACGTCCCTGATGGTCGAGGGGGACATGACGCCGGAGATGCAGGCGGCGCTGCTCAAGACGTACGGCCTGGACCGTCCGCTGTGGGAGCAGTACGTGTCGTACCTGCGTGAGCTGCTCCAGGGCAACCTGGGCATCTCGTTCCGGCAGATCCAACCGGTCGCCGACATCATCGTCGACCGGCTGCCCTGGACGCTGCTGCTCGCCGGCAGCGCGTTCGTCATCACCATCGCCGTCGGCATCCCGATCGGCGTCTCCGCCGCCGTGCACCGGGGCAGGTGGTTGGACCGTACGCTCCAGGCGCTCGGCATCGGCGGGCACGCGCTCTTCGTGCCCAGCGTCGCCATGCTGCTGCTGGTCTTCCTCGGCGCCCGGCTCGGCTGGTTCCCGATCGGCGGGGCGATCGACCCGGACACCCGGGGTGCGGCGGCCTACCTGAGCCTGGCGCACCACCTGGTGCTACCGGTGCTGTCGCTGGTGCTGGTGCAGCTCGGCCCGTACGCGTTGACCCTGCGCACCAACATGATCGAGGTCCTCGGCGAGGACTACATCCGGGCCGCCCAGGCCCGGGGCCTGTCGGCCCGGCGTCGGGTCTGGAAGCACGGCCTGCGCAACGCGATCCTGCCGGCGCTGACCCTGATGGGCCTGCAACTGGGCACCCTGGTCGGCGGCGCGGTGCTCACCGAGACGGTCTTCGCCTATCCCGGAGTCGGCCGGCTGATCTTCGAGGCGGTCGGGCAGCAGGACTATCCGGTGCTCCAGGGGGCGTTCATCATGCTCGCCGTCACCGTGGTGGCCGCGAACGCGCTGACCGACATGCTCTACGCCGTCCTCAACCCAAGGATTCGACTGTGAGCGCGAGGAGTGCAGCGCAGCGGAGCCCCGCAGTCGCGAACGGAGTTGGCCCGGTGAGCGCGAGGAGTGCAGCGCAGCGGAGCCCCGCAGTCGCGAACGAATGTGGCCCGGTGAGCGCGAGGAGTGCAGCGCAGCGGAGCCCCGAAGCCGCCACCTGTGAAGGGAGGATGCCGTGAGCGCCCCCGTGCTGACCGAGCAGACGGTGCCACCGGTCGCCCCGGCCGCCGTCAGGCGGTCCTGGTACAGCTACCTGCGCCAGCCCTCCGCGGCGCTGTCGGTGCTGGTTCTGCTCGTGATGGTGGTGATGGCGGTCTTCGCGCCGCTGATCGCCGACGAGCCGGTCGGTGCCGGCGCGGACGTGCTGCAATCGCCGTCCGGCGCGCACTGGTTCGGCACCGACGACCTCGGGCAGGACATCTTCGCCCAGGTGGTCTGGGGCACCCGGACCAGCCTGGTGATCGGCCTGGCCGCCTCGGTGATCGCGATCGTGCTGGGTACCGCGATCGGGCTGGCCTCGGCCTACTTCCGCCCGATCGACGCGGTCGCCACGGTGATCACCGACGTGATGCTGGCGCTGCCCACCCTGCCGTTGATGATCATGCTGGCCGCGGTGGTCAACCCCAGCGTCTGGACGCTCACCATGATCATCGGATTCTTCGCCTGGCCCGAGGTGGCCCGGCTGATCCGGTCGCAGGGCCTGGTGGTCAGCGCGATGCCCTACATCGACGGGGCCCGGGTGCTCGGCGCCACCGGCTGGCGGATCGTCACCCGGGAGATCCTGCCCGCGGTCGTCTCGCTGGTGATCGTCAGCGTACTGCTCACCGCCTCCCGGGCGGTGATCTCCGAGGCCGGCCTGAGCTTCCTCGGCCTCGGTGACCCGGACGCCTGGTCCTGGGGGCGGATCCTGCTCAACGCCCAGCGCAGCGGCGTGATCGCCATCGCCTGGTGGCAGACGCTCTTCCCGTCCCTGGCGATCCTGCTGCTGGTGCTCTCGGCGACCGTCGCCGGCATGCGGTTCAACGACACCCGCGACCCCCGCCGTAACGGAGGCTGACCATGCGACTGCCCGACAGCTTCTACACCAGCGTCCGGACCCGGCTCGCCGAGGCGCTCGACGAGCGTGGCCTGGACGGCTTCCTGGCCAGCTCGCCGGCCGACGTCGCCTTCCTCAGCGGCTTCTTCTACATCGCCACCGAACGCCCCGTCTACCTCTGGATGCCGCGGGCGGGGGATCCGCTGCTGGTCATCCCCCGGCTCGACGAGGAGTACGCCGCCCAGCAGGGCGTCCAGGTGGCCACGGCCAGCTACTTCGAGTACCCGGGCGTGGTCACCGCCGAGCAGACCCTCGCCGCGGCGCTGTCCCGCCCCGGCGGCCCGATCCGCCGGATCGGGGTGAGCGCCGGCATCTCGGTCGGCGCGTTCCGGGCACTGTCCCTGGCCATCGCCGGGGTCAACCTGGAGACCACCGACGCGGTGTCCCGGCTGCGGCTGCGCAAGTTCCCCGAGGAGATCCCGTTCCACGAGGCCGCCGCGCGGATCTGCGACGAGATGCTCGGCGCCGGCCGGGCGCTGATCGAGGAGGCGCTGGCCGGCGGGGGACCGCTGCCCCGCGAGGACGAGATCGCCCGGCACGTGATCGGGTACGGCACCGACCGGATGTACGCCGACTACGAGCTGGTCGTCTACACCACCAAGCTGGCCGGCGGGCTGCTCTACGCCGGCCCGAACTCCGCCCTGCCGCACGGCCTGCCGACCCGTCGGCGGATCCAGCCGGGGGACACCCTCATCCTCTCCCTCGGCGCGGCGGTGGCCAGCCGGTTCGTGGAGAGCGAGCGCACCTTCGTCATCGGTGAACCCACCGCCGAGCAGGTGCGCTACTACGAGGCCGACCGACAGGCGCAGGAGGTCGGCACCGAGGCGATGATCGCCGGTCGGACCTGCGCCGAGGTCAACCGGATCTGCCTGGACGTGCTGCGCGGGCACGGGCTGGGGGACTACATCCGGCACCGGCAGGGGCACGGCATCGGGTTGCAGAACCACGAGGCGCCGTGGGTCGAGGACGGCGACGACACCGTGCTCGCCCCCGGCATGCTGCTCTCCAGCGAGCCGGGCGTCTACGTCCCCGGCCACGCCGGCTACCGCATCTCCGACACGGTCCTGGTAGGGGAGGACGGCCCGCGCCGGCTCACCAGCTACCCGCGCGACCTGGCATCCAACGTCATCGAGGGGGTCCGATGAAGATCAACGGAGCGGAACTGGTCGTCGAGGCGTTCGGCCCGACCGACGCACCGGCGATGATCGTGCACCACGGTGCGCCCGGCCTGGGCTCGCGCAACGAGCCGAAGCGCTCGTTCGGCCCGTTCGCCGACCGGATGCGGGTCATCGTCTTCGACGCCCGCGGGTCCGGCGAGTCCAGCGACGACGAGCCGTTCACCCACGAGCAGTGGGTGGCCGACGTGGACGCCATCCGGGAGCACTTCGGCTACGAGAAGATCGTCATGGCCGGCGGCTCGTACGGCGGGTTCATCGCCCTGGAGTACGCCGTCGCCCACCCCGACCGGGTCTCCGCGCTGGTGCTGCGGGACACCGCCGCGGACACCGCCCATGACCACCTCGCGGTCGAGCGGGCCCGCAACACCGACCGCTCGGTGATCCCGGAGTGGGTCATCGAGCGGATCGGCACCGGCCGGTTCGAGAGCAACGAGCAGTTGCGGGAGTACTGGCGGGCCATCCTGCCGCTGTACGACCACCAGCACGACCCGGCCAAGGACGAGGCGAAGCTGGCCGCCACCCGGTTCCACTACCGGACCCACAACGCGGCCTTCGGGCAGAACATGCCCCGCTACGACCTCAAGCCGAAGCTGCCGTCGATCACCTGCCCGACACTGGTCACCGTGGGCCGGCACGACTGGCGTACCCCGGTGGCGGCCTCACAGGTCATCGCGGACCTGGTCCCCGGCGGCCGGCTGGTGGTCTTCGAGAAGTCCGGGCACTCGCCGCAGTTGGAGGAGCCCGAACTGTTCCAGCAGGTGGTGCGCGACTTCCTCGCCGAGGCCGGAGTGCTGCGATGACCCTGTTGGAGATCGACGACCTGCGGGTCGCGTTCCCCGGCCCGAGCGGGCCGGTCAACGCGGTGAACGGGGTGTCGCTCAAGGTCGACCCCGGGCAGACCCTGGCGATCCTCGGCGAGTCCGGCTCCGGCAAGAGCGTCACCGCGCAGGCGGTGATGGGCATCCTCGACACGCCACCGGCCCGGATCAGCGGCGCGGTCCGGCTGCACGGCCGGGAGCTGCTCACCCTGCCGCGCAAACAGCGGGACCGGATCAGCGGCGAGGAGATCGGCATGGTCTTCCAGGACGCGATGGCCGCGCTCAACCCGGTCTTCACCGTCGGGCACCAGATCATGGAGGTGCTGCGGGTGCGCCGCGGCATGTCCAGGGCCGACGCCCGCCGCCGGGCCGTCGAACTGGTCGACCGGGTCCGGATCCCGGCCGCCAAGGACCGGATCCGGGACTACCCGCACCAGTTCTCCGGCGGGATGCGGCAGCGCATCATGATCGCGCTGGCCATCTGCCTGGAACCGGACCTGCTGATCGCCGACGAGCCCACCACCGCCCTGGACGTGACCGTGCAGGCCCAGGTGATGGAGCTGCTCGCGGAGATCCAGCGGGACAGCGGGATGGGCCTGCTGCTGATCACCCACGACCTCGGGGTGGTGGCCGAGGTCGCCGACGACGTGGCGGTGATGTACGCCGGCCGGATCGTCGAGCGGGGCACGGTCGAGCAGATCTTCGACGGCCCGGCCCATCCGTACACCGAGGGGCTGCTCGCCTCGATGCCCCGGGTGGACCGGCGCGACGACGTGCTCTACGCGATCCCGGGCGCCCCGCCCAACCCGGCCCGGCTGCCCGCCGGCTGCCCGTTCCACCTGCGCTGTCCCCGGGCCACCGACGAGTGTCGGACGGTCCTGCCGCCGCTGGAGGTGCTCCCCGCCAACCGGGCCAGCGCCTGCCACCACCACGAGGAGGTGCTCGGTGCCACCCGGCGATGACGTGGTGCTGCGGGTCGAGAACCTGGTCAAGCACTTCCCGCTCAAGGGGCGGATACCGTTCACCTCCGGCGGCGTGGTCAAGGCCGTCGACGGGGTCTCCTTCGACCTGCGCCGGGGCGAGACGCTCGGCGTGGTGGGCGAGTCCGGCTGCGGCAAGAGCACCCTGGCCCGGATGCTGGTCGGGCTGGAACAGCCCACCTCCGGCGCGGTGCGCTTCGGCGAGTCGGTGGTGCACACGGCCAAGGGTCGGGAACTGCGCGCGCTGCGCCGGCGAATCCAGATCGTGCTCCAGGACCCGTACACGTCGCTGAACCCGCGGCGCACCATCCGGGAGATCCTGCTCCAGCCCTTCGAGATCCACCCCGACGTGCTGGACCGGCGGCGCCGGATCGACCGGATCAGGGACCTGCTCGACCTGGTCGGCCTCGATCCCGACCTGCACCTGGACCGCTACCCGCACCAGTTCTCCGGCGGGCAGCGCCAGCGCATCGGCATCGCCCGGGCGCTCGCTTTGCAACCCGACGTGATCGTCTGCGACGAGCCGGTCTCCGCGCTGGACGTGTCGGTCCAGGCCCAGGTGGTCAACCTGCTGGAACGGCTCCAGGAGGAGTTGGGCGTGGCGTACGTCTTCATCGCCCACGACCTGTCCGTGGTGCGGCACATCTCCGACCGGGTGGCGGTGATGTACCTCGGCAAGCTGGTGGAGACCGGCCCCGAGGCGAGCCTGTACGACACGCCCCGGCACCCGTACACCAGCGCGTTGCTCTCGGCCGTGCCGGTGCCCGAGCCCGCCGGACGCGGGCAACGGCAGCGGATCCTGCTGGCCGGTGACCCGCCCAGCCCGGTCGACCCGCCCTCTGGTTGCCGGTTCCGGACCCGTTGCTGGCAGGCGACCGAGACCTGCGCCACCACCGAACCGCCGCTGGCCGCCGGAGTCCACCCGGTTGCCTGCCACTTCCCGCTGGCCGCGTGAACGACCGGCGACCGTCCCGAAGGAGACAGTGTCTTGCTGCAAGAACCCGCCCCCCGGTACCACGGGCACAGGTCCTACTCGTACCTGGAGCCGCACTCGGACTACCGGGTGTTCGAGTTGGCGCAGGAAGTCGGCCGGGTGCCCGAGCACGACCTCGGCCTGACCGACGCCCAGCGTGCGCGGGTGACCCGACTGCTCACCGAGCACGTCGCGATCTCCCTGCACGAGCACCCGGTGGTCCTGCCCGAGGACGTCGGCGAGCTTCGCACGTACAACCGCACCGCGCGCCAGCGCACCGGCTACGAGGGGCTGTCCCGCTCCGGCCTGACCGCGGTGTTCGACAACTTCATGGCCGGCGCCTCCTGCGTGACCAGCGAGAACGGCTGGAAGTGGAACGACCTCGTCTACGCCCTCGGGATGCGGATGAGTGACCTCTACAAGCAGGACCACGTCTTCCTGGCCACCTCGCTGGCCGACATCCACGCCGCCAAGCAGGACGGCCGGCTGGCGCTGGTCGCGGGCCTGGAGTGCGCCAGCCCGATCGAGAACGAGCTGGACCGGATCGACATCCTCTACGGCTTCGGCGTCCGCCAGCTCGGCATCGCCTACAGCCAGGCCAACATGCTCGGCGGTGGCCTCTCCGAGCGGCACGACGGCGGGCTGACCCACTTCGGTCGGCGCGCGGTGGACCGGATGAACAAGCTCGGCGTCGCCATCGACGTCTCGCACTCCGGTGACCAGACCTCGCTGGACGTGATCGAGGCCAGCCGGGTGCCGGTGTTCATCACCCACGCCGGCGCCCGCGCGGTCTGGAACACCCCTCGGATGAAGCCGGACGAGGTGATCCGGGCCTGCGCCGAGCGTGGTGGCGTGATCGGCATCGAGGCCGCTCCGCACACCACCCTGTCGGCCGAGCACCCGCACCACTCGATCGAGTCGGTGATGGACCACTTCACGTACTGCGTGGAACTGGTCGGCATCGACCACGTCACGTTCGGCCCGGACACGATGTTCGGAAACCACGTGGGGGTGCACAACACCTACGCCGGCAACTACGCGCACGACGCCGGCAACCGGCCGGAGCACCCCCGGGTGGAGTACGTGTCCGGCGTGGAGAACCCGGGCGAGGCGTTCGGCAACATCGTCGGCTGGCTGGTCAGCCACGGGTACTCCGACGACGAGATCGCCAAGGTGATCGGCGGCAACACCGTGCGGGTGCTCGAACAGGTCTGGTAGTGCCCTGCCGGTCGATTTATCGGGTGGGCCCCGACGAACTAAACTCCGTACGCCACGGCCGGCGGCGGGGAATGAAGAGGTGGAGCGGATGGTTCGGCGCGAGACCGCGCTACAGGCCGCGCACGGTCGGCTACGGGAGCTGATCGGCAGCGAGTTCCGGTCGGGCGACAAGCTGCCAAACGAGCGGGAGTTGGCCGATCGGCTGGAGGTCAGCCGTGCCACCGTGCGCGAGGTGCTGGGCCAACTCGCCGGCGAGGGCGTGGTGACCCGTACCTGGGGGATCGGCACCTTCGTGCACGACGGCGGCGAGCGGGTGCCCGTGTCGATCGGTGACGTGACCGCGCTGCGGGACCGGATCACCGCCTCGGGCCACCGGCCGACGCTCCAGGACGCGGCGGTCAGCCGGGCGACCTGCCCGGCTGACTGCGCCAGGGTGCTCGGGCTGGAGCCGGGCTCGCCGGTGTGGCGGGTCGACCGGCTGTTCGCCGTGGACGGGGTCGCGGCGGCCTGGATCCGGGACCATCTGCCGCTGCGCTTCGCCGGCCGGGACCTCGACCCGTCCGGCCTGGTCAGCATCGACCTGGACATGTTCGAGTTCCTGGCCAGCGCGACCGGCATGCCGGTGCGGCGGGCGGAGATCGAACTCGCGGCCGTGCTCGCCGACGAGGAGTCCACCGCCCGGCTCGGCGTGGCGCTCGGGCATCCGCTGGTCACCGCCACCCAGATCGGCTACGGGGCGGACGGGGCGGCACTCTTCCACGGACACATCACGGTCCGTACCGACGTGCTGACTCTGCGCATCAGTCGCGGAGCGGAGTCCTAGCCGACGGGGTGAGCGTCGCGGCGTGCTGCTGGAGGGGCGCGGTGCTGAGGAGATGATCGGGGAGCACCGGCGGCGGGCCGGCCTCACCCAGGAGGAGCTCGCGGCGCGCGCCGGCCGCGACCGAACACCGGTACGACGTGGTGGTGCTCGACATCATGCTCCCCGGCCTTTGACGGGCGCGCGTACGGCAGCTAGGGTCGGCTCCATGTCCAGCCCCGAGGCGTCCAGACGCTAGCCACCGGTCGTCCGGTGGCGTCCGCTGGGTGATGTCGCGCTGACGCGTCGTCGAGTCCGACGACAGTGCGCCTCTCTGCCATGCCTGCCGCCGGACCGCCGTCGCCCGGGCTGTTTCTCCCCGCTCCGTCTCACCGCCTCCGCCTTCCGGCCGGGTCCGTGATGCCGGCTCCCGGGGTGTCCTCGCGCGGTGCTCCCGGTATGCGCACGGCTGGATGAACGTTCCTCGCAGACACCCGGCCGTGGGTTGCGGTGGCCTGCCGCGCCTTGTCTCGTTTCAGACGCGGTTGTGGAGTCGTCATGCCATTCGCCATCTACCTGCTCGGACTGGCGGTCTTTACCCAGGGAACGTCCGAGTTCATGTTGTCCGGCCTGGTGCCGGACATCGCCAGTGACCTGAACGTGTCCGTCCCGGCCGCCGGGGCGCTGACCTCGGCCTTCGCCGCGGGCATGATCGTCGGCGCGCCGCTGGTGGCCATCCTCAGTCTGCGCTGGCCGCGACGCCGGGCGTTGCTGGTCTTCCTGATCACCTTCATGCTCGTGCACGTTGCCGGGGCCGTCACCACCAGCTTCGGCGTCCTGCTCGCCACCCGGGTCCTCGGTGCCCTGGCCACCGCCGGGTTCCTGGCCGTCGCCGTCGCGACGGCGGCCGGCATGGCCGGACCGGACGCCAAGGGCCGGGCCACCTCCGTCCTGCTCGGCGGCGTCACCCTCGCCTGTGTCGCGGGGGTGCCGGCCGGTGCCGTGCTCGGTCAGCTCTGGAGCTGGCGCGTGGCCTTCTGGGCGGTGGCCGTCCTCTCGGTGCCGGCCGTCTTCGCGGTCCTGCGCTCGGTTCCGGCGACGGCACCGGACCCGGCCGCGCCGAGCGCGCGGCGGGAACTGCGGGCGCTGCGCCGTCCCCGGGTACTGGTTACCCTGTGCCTGGCCGCGCTCGTGAACGGCGCGACCTTCTGCAGCTTCACCTACCTGGCCCTGTTGGTCACCGACGTCAGCGGGTACGGCCAGGGGTGGGTGCCGGCACTGCTGGCGATCTTCGGCCTGGGGTCGTTCGTCGGGGTGACCGTCGCGGGCCGGATGTCGGACGCCCGGCCGATGCGACTCCTGGTGACCGGCGGCCCGGCCCTGCTCATCGGCTGGCTCCTGTTCACGATCACCGCGGGCAACCCGGTCGCGGCGTTCCTGCTCGTCTTCGTCCAGGGGGCGCTCTCCTTCGCCGTCGGCTCCACGCTGATCACCCAGGTGCTGTACGCGGCCGTGGAGGCGCCGTCGCTCGGTGGCTCGTTCGCGACCGTCGCCCTGAACGTGGGTGCGACCGTCGGTCCCCTGCTGGGTGGCGTCACCATCGGCGCGGGGCTCGGCTACCGGTCCCCGCTGTGGGTCAGTGCGCTGCTGGTCGCACTGGCGATCGTCGCGGCAGGACTGGCGCAGGCGGCGCGGCAGCGGACCGGGACGGAGTCCCGCAGGAAGGTGACCGCCTCCTGAGCCAGGTTCCACGGGCCCGGCCGGAGCCATCGTCGATCGTCGCGCTCCACCCGGCGGCGCGGCGGCGGCCGGCTCACCTGGGGAGGGGGTCGGCCACGTTGGCCGGCCCCCTCCACCTGGGCTTCCGATCCCGCTCCGGGTGCCGACCTCAGCCGTCCCTGAGCCGCGGTCAGCCCTTGATGTCCCGCGGGTCGCGGCTGCGCGGGTAGGTGTTCTTCTCCCCGATCGTGCCGTCCTGCTTCTTGATCACGTGCTCGACGCCGCGGTCCACCGCCATCTCGCGCCCCCGGGCCTGCGCCTCGTCCTTGGCATCATGGGTGCTGCTGGCCTGCTGGTTGCCCTCCGGACGGGTCTTCCACTGCCCATCCTCGTGGTACGTGTCGATGTCACCCTTGACCATTGCCGGCTCCCGTCTGTCCCTTGCCTGCACCTGAGCTACCGCCAACTACTTGCCGGGAACGCCTCTGCCCAAACGACAGTGGTCCGACCGTTTCCCTGGGGATGGACTTCAGCCAGGTGGAGTTCGAGTCGCCGGTGCGGTGGGCGGCAGCCCGCACCGGCAGCTCGTGGCCACGAATATGGCCGCATCTAAATACAACGATGTTAGGATTTCGGGAGGCCGCTGAGTGGCGATCTATCGGCCGGATTCACGCTGGCCTCACGGCGCATCGGCACACCTCGACAGCCGGCCCGCCCCTGGCTGAACGTCTCGCGATCAGCCCGCCGCACGACGTTCTCGGGGGTGGGGCGGCGAGGTCGGGCAGGACGGATGGGACGGTGTTCATGACCGGAGACGAGCGCGGCAGCGCGGTACTGGTATCCACCTACAACAGCGCCGGTCTGTTCAACCCGTTACTCAGGATCGTGGGCGAGTTGAAGGCCCGAGGCGTCAGGAACGTCTGGTTCGCATCGACCGAGGACCGCCGGGCGGACGTCGAGGGGCTGCCCGGCCTGGGCGAGGTCTCTTTCGTCTCGCTCGGCCCGGCCCTCCCGCAGTCGTCACCGGACACCTGGGACGACGCGACGTACCGGGCGCTGACCAACGGTGACCGTGCGGACAGGTTCGCCCGGTACCTCGACGTCTGCACCGACTTCGACTACATCCAGCAGCTCTACCGGCGCTGCCTGGAGGTCATCGACGACGTCCAACCGGCGGTGGCCGTGGTGGACAGCCAGGCCAGTTGGGCGATGGACGCGGCACAGACCCGGCAGGTGCCCTTCCTGGTCAGCATCTCCACACCGCCGTCCAATTTCCTCCAGGAACTGCTGCCACCCCGCTATCCCGCCCCGTTCTCCGGGCTGCCGGCGCGGATGACGCCCCGGCAGCAGGCGGCCAACGCCGGCTTCCGGAGCAGGCTGGTGCGGGCGTTGATGGAGCCGGACCGGCTACGGCGGAACCTCGTCGCCATCGCCCGCCGCAAGGCGGCCGGCCTCCGTAATCCGGAGATGCGGCCGGCGCTCTACGCCGAGGACGCCGCGGCGCTCATGTCGTACACGGTCTTCGGCTTCGAGTACCCGTTCCCGACCGCTCCGGCGAAGTTGCGGATGCTCGGTCCGGTGGTGCCCAGGCAGTTGCCGCCGGCCGACCGGGACGACGAACTGGACCGCTGGCTGGACGACCACCCCTCAGTGGTCTACGTCGGGTTCGGCACCATCATGCGACCGTCCGAGGGGCAGATGAGGACGATCGTCGAGGTCGCGGACCGGCTCGGGCCCGAGCACGCCGTGCTCTGGAAACTGCCCGCGGCCCAGCAGCGCCTCCTCCCGTCCGCGGCACGGCTGCCGGGCAACCTTCGGGTGGAGGAGTGGCTGCCCTGCCAGCTTCGGGTGCTGGCCCACCCGCACGTGCGGGTCTTCTTCAACCACGGTGCCGCCAACGCCATCCACGAGGCCGTCCACTTCGCCACCCCGCAGTTGGTGATGCCGTTCTGGCTGGACTGTCCCGACGGGGTGGTGCGCGCGGTCGACAGCGGGGTGGCGCTGGCCGTCGAGCACACCGACCCCCTGGACGTCGAGGACATCCTCGCCAAGATCGGGCGACTGCTGGACGAGGACTCGTTCCGGGAACGGGCGGAGCTGTGTAGCCAGCGGATGCGGCAGGCTGGCGGGCTCACCGTCGCCGCCGACCTCGTGCTGCGGCACCGCGACGAGGCGGCGGCCCACCGGACCGTCGGGGCGGCGGTCGGCTGAACTCTCGGCTCGTACGCCCCCAGTCGTAGCTGCCGCGGGTGGGCTCCAGCGCGTCCCGCCTCATCACGTTCTCCGCGGTGACCGTGGAGAACTCCGCCCGCACCAGCTCCCGGTACCGAGGGTCGCGCCGGTGCCGCGAGGCCGACCCGGGCCGCACCCGGCAGCCGGCGCCTTGCCGGCGTCTGCCATGCTCGGGGCGGTGACGACCGGCCACCCGACCAGCCCCCGCCGCCATCGCCGCACCCGGATCGTCCGGGCCGTCCTCGCGCTCGGCGCGGTGGGGGCCGTCGTCGCCGTCGCCACGGTCGTCGTCCCGCTGCTGCTGCCGCCGGGCCCGCGACCGTCCTTCCAACTCCCCGTCGCCTGCGGCGAGACCTGGCAGCTCGGCACCTACCCGGGCCACGACGACTACGACGTCGACCTGTTCCCCACCGAGGGCAGGGCGTGGGGACGGCCGGTGCTCGCGTCCGAGGCCGGCACGGTCACCGAGGCGGGGATCAACGGGTCCCTCGGCGGGCGTACCCCGGACGACCCGGACGGCCCGCGCGGCCGGGGCGGCGGGTACTGGGTGAAGATCGACCACGGCGGCCGGTGGGAGACGCAGTACCTCCACCTGCTCGAACCGCCGCTGGTCCGGGTCGGTCAGCGGGTCGCCCGGGGCGAGCAGATCGGACGGGTCGGCAGCACCGGCAACTCCGGGGCGCCGCATCTGCACTACGAGCAGCGCCGGGGCTGGCAGAAGGTGGAGGCACACTTCGACGGCTCGCCGTCCGGCATCACCCACGACGACACCGAGTACACGGTCACGCGTACCAGCAACAACTGTGGCCCGGGGGCGTCGTAGCCGACGGGTGCCGGCGCGGAGGGGCACCTCGACCGGCCCGAGCGAGGGTAAGGTCATCGGCACCTCGGCCGGCGGCGGTGTCCGGGTCGCCGGCCACCTCGACCACGGCTCCCACCACCCGCCTCGGAGGGACAGTGCCCACCAGAAGACACCTGCTCCACTATGCCGTCGCCGCGACGGTCGGCCTCGCGGTCGGCGGCCAGGCCCTGCCCGCCCCCGGCGCCGCCGAGCTGCCGCAGGTCGACATGGAAGCACTGATCAAGGCCGCGCAGATCGACCCGCGCCGCGCCGACACCGCCATCACCGCCGGCAGCAAGGACAGCGTGCTGCTCGTGGAGCGGGCCCTGCGGGACCGGGGGTTGCTCGCCAGCACCTATGTGGACGGGCACTTCGGCACCAGCACCGTCTCGGCCTACGCCGCGTACCAGCGTTCCCTCGGCTACTCGGGGCTCGACGCCACCGGCCTGCCCGGGCAGACGTCGCTGCGGCTGCTCGGTGACCAGCGTTTCACGGTGGCCCGCGTGCTCACGCCGGGCAGCGCCGTCGCCTTCCGCGGCGCCCAGGTGAACACCCGGACCCGGGCCATGCTGCTCGAAGCCGAGCGGCTGCTCGGCCGGCAGCTGACGATCTCGCAGGGCTCGTACAGCACGAGCGATCCGACTTCGGCCGGCACCCACGACGGCGGCGGAGTCCTGGACCTGTCGGTCGACGGAATGTCCAGCACGTACCGCACCACCGTGGTCCGGCAGTTGCGTCAGGTCGGTTTCGCCGCCTGGCTGCGCACCCCGAGCCAGGGGAACTGGCCCTACCACGTGCACGCCGTCGCGCTGGCCGACACGGATCAGTCGGCGCCCGCCCAGCACCAGGCCGGCGACTACTACCTCGGGCTGAACGGACTGGCCGACCGCGGCGCCGACGACGGGCCCGCCGTCACCCCCAAGCTCACCTGGGAGGAGTACCAGCGAACTCTGTGATCACCCGGCGTGGTCCAGCCCGGATCGGCTCGTGCTGATCGCCGCCACCCCGCGTGGCGGTCAGCCGGGCCGGCGCAGGGTGACCGGAGAGCCGAACACGACCGGAACGCCGGGGGAGTGCAGCACGCTCACCGGCGGACCGGCCGGTGCCGGCAGCCCGGCGGCGGTGACGAGGTCGTCGTCCAGGTGCAGCAGTTCGGCCCGGTGCAGCGGCCAACGGGGATGCCAGTTCGGCAGGTGCAGGGTTCGCCCGTACGCCCGGGTGTGCAGCGCCCAGCGGGCGGTGACGAAGTGTTCCACCGGGGTCGGGTCGGTGATCGGTCCGCCCACCCGCACCACCATCCGGCTGGTCGTGCCGGCCGGGCCGGGCCAGCGGCGCCGGCACCGGTAGGTGTAGCGGTCGCCGTCGCGGTCCAGCCGCATCGCCGACCACAGGTACGGCAGTCGCAGGGTCGCCCGGGCGACCAGCACCGGGACGAGCCGGGAGGCGTCGAGCGAGCGGAACACCACCGCGCGCCGGCCGTTCCCGTCGACCGAGTAGAGCCGCACGTTGGTCTCCCAGAAGGTGCCGAGGTACGGCACCCCCGGTCCCCGGCCGAAACCCAGCCCGACCATCCGGAAGCCGATCAGCCCGACGTAGGTGACCCCGTCGAGGGTGTCCGGGCGGGTGCCGGCGGGCAGCAGCGGCGCGACGAGTTCCGGCGCGACCGCCCAGTGCAGGAAGGTGAGATCCTCCCAGCGCTGCCGCAGGACCACCCGGCGGAACGCCCGATCGGGTGCGGGGTCGACCCGCTCGATGTCCATGCACCCATCGTGCCCCGCCCGGGTGAACCGCCGGGCGTCAGCCACCACGAGCGGTCGACGGCGCCGCGACACCGGCGGGCCCAGCCTGACGCCCGACCCGATCCGTACTGTCCTCCTAGGATGCCTTGTGGAGCGTGACCCGGGGCCACGACGGCCAGCCGGGCGCCCGTTGCGGTACGGGCAGTTTCGTACGATCCATCCGGCGCCGGCCCGGACCCGGCGCGTCATGGCCGGTACACGGGAACGGGGGCGACGTGGCGCGCAAGGAAAGACCGATCGATCTCGGGGCCGGTCCGCTGCCGCGCTTCGCCCACGAACTGCGGATGCTCCGGGCGGCGGCCGGCAACCCCACCTACCGCGTGCTGGCCAGGGCCGCCGGCTACAGCCCGACCACCCTCTCCGAGGCCGCGAGCGGGATGCGCCGGCCCAGCCTCGACGTGGTGCTGGCGTACGTGGGCGCCTGCGGCGGGGACACCGAGCAGTGGCGGCATCGCTGGCACGAGCTGGACGCCGAGCTGCGCGCGGCCGTCGGCCCGCCGCCCGACTCCGGGTCACCCGATCCCGTGCCGGCGGACCTCGCGCCGCCCGAGCCCCTGCCGGTCGTCACCGCCGTCACCGCCGGGTCACCCGACGCCGAGGCGCTCGCCGTGCCGGTGCCGTCGTGCGGGCCGTCGTCGTCCGGGCCGTCGTCGTCGTCCGGGCCCCTCGGGTCGGTGGCGCCCGGCGGGCCGGCGGCGCGGCGTCGGCTCGCCCGGCGGGTGCTCGTGGCGGCCACGGTGGTGTCCGTGGCAGCCACGGCGGTCGGGCTGCTCACCGAACGCGACCCGGCGGTGTCCCGGGGGACGGGGCCGGCACCCCACGCGGTGACCTGCCCGTCCGTCGGGCCGGAAGCCCGGTTCACCGGCACGACGTACGGCATCGGGGCACGCGTGCGCAGCGGCGCGCACCTCGACGCCCCGGTGCTGTCGATGGTGCCGGCCGGCTGCCCGGTCGGCTTCACCGACTTCTGCCTCGGCGACACGGTGCTGGACGCCACGTCGGGTACGCCGGACGTCCGCTGGTTCACGGTGGCCGGCGGCGGGGTGATGGCCTCGGGGATCGTGCACGGCAACCCGGCGGCCGGGGCCGCCCCCGTCGACTGCCCGGGCGGACGGACGCCACCCACCGAGATCACCCTGGCCGCCGAGCCCACGCCCGAGGCGGGCGCCGCCGAGCGGGGCCGGCTGCGGCTGCGGGCCGCCGGCCGCCGGGTGGACGTGGTCGGCTTCGCCGCGTACTACGCCGACGACAGCCGGGCGTCGCCCCGCTGGCACCAGCTTGCCCTGACCGGCCCCTCGGGGCCCGCCTTCACCGCCGAGTGGCGGCCCGCCCGGCGGCACCCGCCCGTCCAGCCGGCCGGTGCGGTGCTGCTGGCCGCGGTGGCCTGCCTGGGCGGCGACGGGCCCACCGACGTGCTCGACGTCCGGCGGGTGGCCGGGGCCCGGCTCGCCGCCCCGACCCGGCCTCTCGACCCGGGCCAGCGGGTCGCCGCCGGGCGGGCGGCGTGCCGGTACCCCGACCGCTGACGGCGGTTCCCGGCGGGCCGTCCGGGCGGGATTGATCGGCGCGGCCCGATCGGGGACGCGATCAATCAACCGCGCCGGTACGAACGAGTCCGACAGGGCGCCGCGTTCCGGTGCGGCGTCCGGAAGGAGAACAACGTGTCCATTCGCCAGAAGAGGCTCGCCGACGTGCTGGGCCGGCGGTTCGCCGCAGTCGTGGTGGCGTTCGCCGTGGGTCTGGCCGCCCTGTTGACCGGTCCGACCGCGGCCCACGCGGCGGACAAGAACCCGTACTCCGCGTCCGGGCTCTGCGGCGCGGGGTACTACGTCCTCGACGTCAACCCGCAGGACGGCGACTACTACATCTACGTGCTCTACAACCGCAGCACGGGCAAGAACTGCGTCGTCACGCTCAAGCAGAACCACCTGGGCGTGAAGACCCCGGTGGACGCCCGCGTGAAGGTGCAGGGCGGTAGCTGGGTCGTCGACCGGGGCAACTACAGCTACTACGCGGGCCCGGTCTACGTGAACGCGGCGGACAAGTGCATCCAGTGGGGCGGCTACGTCTACTACTACCCCAGCGGCGGCTTCGACCCGTACTGGATCGGCTACGAGAGCTTCCCCGAGTTCTGCGGCTGATCGGGGGGCGGCCGGCGTCCCGCCCGCACGGGCGGGACACCGGCCGCAGGGGCGTCGCCAGGCGGGGACCAGAACCCGGCTGCATCCCGGCGGTGCCGGCCGGGCCTGCTGGCCCGGCCGGCACGACCTTCGGCGGACCGGGTCAGCCCACCACGGAACGCAGCGGAATCCGCGCGTCCCGCAGGGTGCGCACCAGGTCGCCCAGGAACGGGTGCTCGTCGACCTGGAGCCCCTCGGGGTTCGGGATCACCAGGTAGGCCGAGCCGCCCGCGACGGATGGCCGGGCGGTGTCGGTGAACCGGTCGACGACCGCCTCGGCGCGGGCGAGGTCACCGGCGGCGACCTCGATGGTGAACGGCCGCCACTCGCCGCCGAGGTTCTCCGCCACCGGCACGGCCGCCGCGGCGGCGCGGGCCGGGTCGACGGCGCCGGCCCGGCGCGGCGCGGCGCGCTCCGCCCGGCCGCCGGCCGGGTAGAGCAGCGCGTTGGCCACCAGGTGCAGGCCGCTCTCGTTGTACGCCCGGAACAGCGGGTTGAACGCGAACAGCACGGCCCGGCCGGCGCCGGTCGGCTCGTCCACCAGCGCGACCGTCCCCTTCAGCGCGGCACCCTGCACGGTGTAGCCGTTGGACCAGAAGGTGTCGCCGGTCGGGTAGCTGAGCACGTTCGTGCCGGTGGTGCTCGGGTCGAGAATCGGGTCGTTGTTGTTGAACTCGAAGTCCTCGGCCGGGCGTCCCAGCGCGACCGGGCTGTCGCCGTCCACGTCGACCCGCAGGTGCGAGCCGATCACCGTGTACCCGCTGGGCTTCGGCTTCTCGGTGCTGGAGGTGAGGCCGGCGGCGCGGGCCATCCGGGTGCCCTCGTTGCGCAGCCCGAGGTAGGTGTGGCCCTGGGCGATCCAGTTGCGCAGGTTGGCCTGTCCGGCGGCGGTGAGCCCGCCGGTGGCGCTGCTGCCGTCCGGCACGAGCAGCACGGTGCGCCCGGTGAAGGCCGGCGTGTTGTCGTTGATGTCGGCCGTGGTCACCGGCGTGAGATCGAGCCCCCACCGCTTGCCGAGCACGTACCGGGCCTCGCCGTGCGAGCCGGAGGTGGTGGAGATGCCGGTGCCCCGGAACAGCCCCACGTCGGGCCGGCTGATCGGGGACCCGGCGGCCGGCGTGGTGTACGGGGTGAGCGTCACCCCGAGCTGCTTGGCCAGCTTGTTCCGCTCGGGGGTGAGGCCGGCGGCCGGCAGCCCGACCGCGCCGGTGTCCAGGTCGCGGACGAGTTGGACGCCCTGGCCCAGCAGGGTGAAGGTGAACTCGGCCGCCGCGGCGGAGTCCAGCTCGTAGCTGTAGGAGCCCCTCAGCGCCGGCGCGGCCGAGGTCTTGCCGCCGCCGGTGTTCTCGATCTTGTCGACCAGTCGCGCGTTGGGCCGCACGTCGGCCCCGGTCCAGACGGTGTGCAGCCCCATCAGCAGCGGGTTGCTCCACGAGGACACGTCGTAGAAGTACGGGAACGGCGTGTACGGGTCCTCGCCCAGGATCGCCTGGATCCAGTGCTTCTGCGGCTGGTTCATCGGGATCCAGTAGGCGCCCTCGGGCACGGTCAGGTCGGTCGCGGCGCGCCCGCCGAAGACCCGGGCGGTGGGCAGCTTGAGGGCCTTGCTGACCTCGTACACCTCGACGTCCATCCGGCGCAGCCGTTCGACCAGCCGGCGGGCGTCGGCGAGCTGCCGGTCGGGCAGCAGGAAGTACGAGCGCACGGTGATGTCGGGCACCGGGAACTGCACGGTATTGGTCGGCTGGACCACCTCGTTGGGCTCCAACGTGCCGGCCCGGCCCTCGGCGAGCGCGTCCTTCCAGATCTTGTAGTAGCCGGTCAGCACCTTCCGCTTGTTCGCCGCCGCCCAGCCGAGGGTCGCCCACTGGGTGTGGAACTGCTGCTGGACCCGGTCGGCGACCGCCGAGGAGCTGCCCTTCTCGAAGGTCATGCCGGCGGCGCCGAAGCCGGTGGCCGGCACCGTGTCGCCGTACCCCATGAAGAACATGTCGTACGTGGAGTAGTTGAAGTAGCACTCGGTGGTGACGGCGCCGCCGCAGGCGCCGTTGAACCCGAACCCGGCCTTGTTGGCCTCGCCGATCCGGTTGACCCAGTCGACCACCTCGCCGGAGATCTCGTGGTGGATCGGGTCGGCGTTGGGTGGGAAGAAGTACTGCCGGCCGCCCATCTCGTGCGCGTCGACGAACACCTGCGGCGGGTACTGCCGCATCAGCTCGACCTTGCCGTCGGTCTCCTGCTGGGTGCGGGCGAACCAGTCCCGGTTCATGTCGAACCCGTACTCGTTCTGCCGCCGGCTGGCGTCGCGGCCGTCCGGGTTCTGGGTCGGCACGACGATCGTGACGAGGTTGTCGTTGCGCTGCGCGACCTCGCAGGACAGCCCGGCCGCCAGCTCGTACAGGGTCTTCAGGGCGGCGTCGGTGCCGCTCTTCTCCCCACCGTGGACGTTGGCGGTGACCCAGACGATCGCCGGGGTCGCCTCGGCGATCCGGCCGGCCAGTTTCTGCGTCACCAGGCGGGGGTCGCGCAGCGAGCGGACGTCCTCGGCGATGTCCTTCAGCACGCCCTGCCGCACGTTGCGTTCGTTGGACACGATCGCGTACGGCAGCGGCTGGCCGAGGACGCTGGTGCCCATGCTGCCGGTGACCACCCGGTTCGAGGCGGTGTCCACGGCGTCGAGGTAGCCGCGGACCTCGTCGTTGGTGACCACCCGCTCCTGGCCGGTGCCGAGCGGGAAGCCGAGGAAGCTCTCCGGGCTCGGCACCGAGGCCAGCCGGGCGTTCGGGTCGGTGCTGCACGCGGGCACCCGGGGGGCGGCGCCCGCCGAGGGGCCGTACAGCAGCGGCGTCGTCGCGGCCAGCACTACGATGGCGGCGGCGCTGGCGAGTCGTTTCGGGGGAACCATTCTGGATCGACGCTGAGCAGGTCGCATGTTTGTCCCGCTTCCCTTCCCGGGAAATGTATCGAGGCCGCTCGGAGCGTATGACCTGCGGTTTCAGCCGGTCAAGATCCGATGTGCCGGGCGTTGGGCGCGGCGCCCGCTGATCCGGCGTACGGTTCCGTGGTGCGTCAGCCGGGGCCGCCCGCCTGACGCACCACGTCGTCCGGTGACCGCCCGGCCCGGCCGTGCGACTCCTGCCCCACCTCGGCGAGGTCGGCGTCGACCATCGTCTCCACCAGGGAGCGGAAGTCGCTGCGGGGCTTCCAGCCGAGCCGGGTCCGGGCCTTCGACGCGTCCCCGACGAGCAGGTCGACCTCGGCGGGGCGGAACAGGCGCGGGTCCTGCGCGACGTGCCGGCCCCAGTCCCCGATACCGACGTGGTGGAAGGCGACGTCGAGCAGGTCGCGTACGGAGTGGGTGACGCCGGTGGCGATCACGTAGTCGTCCGGCTCGTCCTGCTGGAGCATCAGCCACATGGCCTCGACGTAGTCGCCGGCGAAGCCCCAGTCCCGGCGCGCCTCCAGGTTGCCCAGGGTGATCCTGTCCTGTAGGCCGAGGGCGATCCGGGCCACGCCGCGGGTCACCTTCCGGGTGACGAACTCGTGGCCGCGCCGGGGGCTCTCGTGGTTGAACAGGATCCCCGAGCAGGCGTGGGCGCCGTACGACTCGCGGTAGTTGACGGTCATGAAGTGACCGAAGACCTTCGCGACCCCGTACGGCGAGCGGGGGTGGAATGGGGTCGCTTCGGTCTGCGGGACCTCGCGGACCTTGCCGAACATCTCCGAGCTGGACGCCTGGTAGAAGCGGACGCCGGTCATCTCGTTGTGGGTGTGGATCTGGATCGCCTCCAGCATCCGCAGCACCCCGATCCCGGTGATCTCGCTCGTCAGCTCGGCCTGTTGCCAGGACATCCCCACGTAGCTGACCGCGCCCAGGTTGTAGACCTCGTCGGGCTGGGCGACGTCCAGGGCGCCGATCAGGCTCGGCAGGTCGCGGAGGTCGCCGTCCAGCAGCCGTACCGACGGGACGATCTGCCGCACCCGGGGGACCCGGGGATTGTTCTGGCCCCGGACCAGACCGAACACCTCGTAGCCCTTGGCGATCAGCAACTCGGCCAGATAGAGACCGTCCTGACCGGTGACACCCGTGATGAGAGCGCGTGGCACGTGAACTCCTCGTTGGCCCCAGCGGGCCGCCTAGGTCCCGTCCTGACCCACGATCTCCAGGTCCGGCAACGGGAATATCAGCTTCCCACCCTTTTCCAGGTACGCGCGTTCGCGCTCGACGAATACCTCCCGGAAGAACCACGGCGCCACCAGCATGTACTCCGGATGGTCCGACCGCGCCTGTTCCTCGGAGATGATCGGGACGCCGATGGAGGCGATCCTGCGGCCGATCTTGGCGGCCTGGCGTTCCACGGCGAAGGGCAGGTCCGTCACGTCCAGGCCGGCGGCCTGCCAGATGGTGCCGCCCCGGGTGCTGGCGCCGTAGATGTAGCAGCGCTGCCCGGCGGCGTTGATCTCGTCGACCAGCCGACGCAGGTTCTCGAACGCCTTCCTCGCCCGCGCCGCGAACCCGAGCCAGACCTCGGGCCGGTGCAGCGCGAACTCCTCCTCGCGGCGTCGCTGTCGCGCCACGGACTCCTCGACCGGCCGGCTGCCCCGGCGGGAGACCAGGGTGCGGAACGACCCGCCGTTCACGGTGGACAGCCGTACGTCGTTGACCTCCAGGCCGTGCCGGTGCAGCAGGCTCTCCAGCGCCGTCAGCGACCAGTAGGTGAGGTGCTCGTGGCACACGTTGTCGACCGCGCCGAGCGTGACCATGGTCAGGGCGTAGTTCTGCTGGATCAGCCAGATCCCGTCGTCGGCGAGGACCCTGGCGACGTCGGCCACGAAGTGGTTCGGATCGTCCAGGTCGTAGAACATGGAGACGCTGGTGACGACGTCGAACCTCTCGTACTCCCCGTCGGGCGCGGCGCGGAAGTGCCGGGAGTCGAAGAAGTCCGTCACGACCCGGTCGGCGTGCCGGCCCGACTCCCGGGCGAAGGTGCGCACCGGGTCCACGCCGACCCGGTGCACCCGCTCGGGCACGAACGACAGCAGCGTGCCGTCGTTGCAGGCGATGTCCAGCCACCGCCGCGCGTGCGGCCGGCTGTCCAGCGCGTGGTCCACCACGGTCCGCAGGTCCTCGCGGATCGCCTCGTTGGTGCCGGACCGGAAGCCGTAGCGGTCGTGGTACATCAGCTCGCGGGGGGTGGTGTCGCGGAGTTGGGCCAGCCCGCACTGCTCGCACAGCACGAGCACCAGCGGCCACCGGGGCGGCCGGGAGTCGTCGTCTCGGAAGTCGCTGAGGTACTGGTCGCCGAGGTCGAGGACTTCGGTGAGCCCGGTGGCGTGACAGGATCGGCAGATCACAGGGGCCTCCAACGGCCTGGTTCGTCGGGTGCCGGGCGTCGGGGCGGCCACCCCGGGGAGGACGACGCCCTGCGGCGGTCGACCGGTCGCCGGCCGCCCGGGCCGGTCGCCGCCGGGCCCGGCGTCAGAGCAGGTGCGCGTTGCGCAGCACGACGGGAAGGAACGGGTGCAGCAGGCCGGACCCGGACTCCTCCAGCTGCCGCAGGTCCGCCCGGGAGTGCCAGCGGACCCAGCCGTGGGTCCGGTCGGCGGGGGTCAGCGAGCGGGCCTCGTCGTCGGTGCACTCGTACGTCATCAGGGTCAGCATGGTCTGGAAGCCGTGCTCCTCGGGGGCGACGCTCCTGGCGCCCCACCTGACGTTGTAGGTGTGGTTCAGGACCAGCCGGGACCGATCGGCGTCGAGCTGGAGTTCCCGCCGCAACGCCCGAACCGCGCTGTCGGCGAGCGTCTCGCCCACCTTCATCCGGCCGCCGAAGACCCAGAACATGTTGCGCAGCGGCAGGTCCTCCCGGTAGCCGAGCAGCACCCGGCCGTCGGCGGTGTGCGGGATGACATCGACGTTGGCCTGCACGAGGTTGTCCAGCGCCCGTGCGTAGTCGTCCTCGTCCAGGCCGAACTCGGGCACCTCCCGGGGGGTGAACTCATCTTCCACCAGTTCGTGGATCACGGGTTTCACGGGCACGCTCCTGGCCGTGGCGTACGGGTTCGTTCCGCCCGGTGGCGAGTCCCCGGCGCGGCCCCTGGTCGGAGGGGCCGGGGGACACCCGGCGCGGGGTGGGGTGACTGGGTGGCACGGCCGGGCGTTCGGAACGCTCGGTGCTGATCTGACAGCAGCGCGTCAACTGTTCCACACGCATAGCTAGCTGTCCATACCTTGCCGTGCAACTACCACGGTGTCCACCCGGTGGTGGGTGCGTCGGTCGGGCGGGGTCGGCGTGACGGCTGGCGGGGGTGGCGCCGAGCCGCCCCCGCATTACCGGATTGTTACATCGACGGGCTCGTCGAGCCTTGCGGATGGTGCTCGGCAGGAATACGTTGCCCCCAACAACAAAACCGAGTGAAGGTCATTCCCCTTCCGGAGGCACCCATGACGTTGGCGAGGTGGTGCGAACGATGAGCGACGTGCCCATCCTCCTGGAGATGCGCTCCATCACCAAGGAGTTCCCCGGGGTCAAGGCCCTCGCCGACGTCAATCTGGTGGTGCGCGCCGGCGAGATCCACGCCATCTGCGGCGAGAACGGTGCGGGAAAGTCCACCCTGATGAAGGTGCTCAGCGGGGTCTATCCGTACGGCACCTACGACGGCCGGATCGTCTACCAGGGCGCGGAGACCCGCTTCTCCGACATCCGCGCGAGCGAGAGCGCGGGCATCGTGATCATCCACCAGGAGCTCGCGCTCATCCCGGACATGTCGATCACCGAGAACATCTTTCTCGGCAACGAGCCGCGCCGGCGGGGCGCGATCGACTGGAAGTCCGCGAACCGGATGGCGCTGGACCTGATGGCCCGGGTCGGCCTGACGGAGAACCCGGACACCCTGATCAAGGACATCGGGGTCGGCAAGCAGCAGCTCGTGGAGATCGCCAAGGCGTTCGCCAAGGACGTGAAGCTGCTCATCCTGGACGAGCCGACCGCCGCGCTGAACGAGGCCGACTCCCGGCACCTGCTGGACCTGCTGCGCGGCTTCCGCGCCCGGGGCGTCACCTCGATCATGATCTCGCACAAGCTGAACGAGATCGAGGCGATCGCCGACCAGATCACCATCCTGCGCGACGGCCGGACGGTCGAGACCCTGAACGTCAGGGCCGACGGCGTCGACGAGGACCGGATCGTGCGCGGCATGGTCGGCCGCGAGCTGGGCAGCCGCTTTCCGGACCACACCCCGAAGATCGGCGAGGTCTTCTTCGAGGTCCGCGGCTGGACCGTGCGGCATCCCATCTCCGCCGAGCGTCAGGTCTGCAAGAACGAGAGCTTCGTCGTCCGGCGCGGCGAGATCGTCGGCTTCGCCGGGCTGATGGGCGCGGGCCGCACCGAGCTGGCCATGAGCGTCTTCGGCCGCTCCTACGGGGTGTACGAGTCGGGCACGATCATCAAGGACGGCAGGGAGATCGCGCTCAAGTCGGTGGCGGACGCGATCGCCCACGGGCTCGCGTACGTCAGCGAGGACCGCAAGGCGATCGGGCTGAACCTGCTCGACGACATCAAGACGTCGACGGTGGCCGCCAAGCTGTCCAAGATCTCGCACCACGGCGTGCTCGACGAGGTCGAGCAGTACCAGGCCGCCGAGGCGTACCGCAGGGAGCTGCGGACCAAGGCGCCGACGGTCGACGAGGGCGTCTCCAAGCTCTCCGGCGGCAACCAGCAGAAGGTCGTCCTGGCGAAGTGGATGTTCACGGACCCGGACCTGCTGATTCTCGACGAACCGACCCGTGGCATCGACGTGGGCGCCAAGTACGAGATCTACGGCATCATCCAGCGGCTCGCCGACCAGGGGAAGGGCGTCGTCGTCATCTCCTCCGAACTGCCTGAGCTGATCGGGCTCTGCGACCGCATCTACACCGTGTTCGAAGGCGCCATCACGGGCGAGATCGCCCGGGCCGACGCGGACCCGGAGACCCTCATGAAGCAGATGACCTCGACGAAGAAGATGCAGATTCGATGAGCCGTATCAAGGACCTTCAGAAGAACCTGTTCGGAGGGACCACCTCCAATGCCCGCCAGTTCGGGATGATCTTCACACTGGTCGCGATCGTCGTCCTGTTCCAGATCCTCACCGACGGCCTGACCCTGCGATCGGACAATTTGATCGCGCTGTTCCAGCAGAACTCGTACATCCTCATCCTGGCCATCGGCATGCTGATGGTGATCGTCGCCGGGCACATCGACCTGTCGGTCGGCTCGGTCGCCGCGTTCGCCGGCATCCTGGTGGCCAAGGCGATGGCCGACTGGTCGCTGCCGTGGCCCCTCGCCATCGTCTTCGGCCTCGTGATCGGCGCGGCGATCGGCGCCTGGCAGGGCTTCTGGGTGGCCTACATCGGGGTGCCGGCGTTCATCGTCACCCTGGCGGGCATGCTGCTGTTCCGGGGTGGCAACCAGTTCATCGGCAACGCGAACACCATCCCGGTGCCCGAGGGCTTCCGGGTGATCGGCTCCGGGTTCCTGCCCGAGGTCGGCCCGAACACCGGCTACAACAACCTGACGCTGCTGCTGGGCCTGGCCGCGTGCGCGGCCGTGGTGTGGCGGGAGTTCCAGGCCCGCAAGACGCGCCGGGAGATGGACGCCGCCCCGGCCCCGATGTGGATCTCGATCCTGCGGCTGGCCGTGATGATCGGCGTGATCGTCTTCGCCTCGCTGCGCTTCGCCAGCGGGCGCGTCGGCACCAGCTTCCCGGTCTCCGGCATCATCCTGGTGGCCCTGGTGCTGGCGTACTCCTTCTACACCCGCAACACGGCCGGCGGCCGGCACATCTACGCGGTGGGCGGCAACTCCCGGGCGGCCGAGCTGTCCGGCGTCAAGCTCAAGCGGGTCAACTTCTTCGTCATGATGAACATGTCCGTCCTGGCCGCCCTGGCCGGCATGATCTTCGTGGCCCGTTCGGCGGCCTCCGGGCCGCAGGACGGCAACGGCTGGGAGCTGGACGCGATCGCCGCGGTGTTCATCGGTGGCGCGGCCGTCTCCGGCGGCATCGGGACCATCAGCGGCTCGATCGTCGGCGGCCTGGTCATGGCCGTGCTCAACAACGGCCTGCAACTGCTGGGCGTGGGCACCGACCGCGTCCAGATCATCAAGGGCCTGGTCCTGCTGCTGGCGGTCGCGCTCGACGTCTACAACAAGAGCCAGGGGCGGTTCTCCGTCATCGGCAGCCTCACGCGTTCGTTCCGCCGTGGACCCGGCATTCCCACCGCATCACCCAAGGTGGACCACGCGCCCGCCCGTACCAAGGTGCCCGGCTGACGCCCACCGACCTTCGCTTCCCGTATCACCTCCGTAGAAGGGCATCACTTCTCATGCGCAACTTCCTCGGCAAGTCGGTGGCCATCGGCGCCATCGCTGCGCTGGCTCTGACCGCCTGTGGCTCCGGCCGCGACGAGGAGCCCGGTGGCGGCTCCGACGGCAACGCCAAGGGCTTCGCCGCCAACTCCCTGATCGGCGTGGCCCTGCCGGCCAAGACCTCGGAGAACTGGGTCCTCGCGGGTGACCTGTTCACCAACGGCCTGAAGGAGGCCGGCTTCTCCAGCGACGTGCAGTACGCGGGCGCGTCGACCACGGTCGCCGACCAGCAGGCGCAGATCACCGCCATGGTCACCAAGGGTGCCAAGGTCATCGTCATCGGCGCGACCGACGCCGCGCAGCTGTCGACCCAGGTCGCCGCGGCGCACCAGGCGGGCGTGAAGGTCATCGCCTACGACCGGCTGATCACCAACACCCCGGACCTCGACTACTACGTGGCGTTCGACAACTTCAAGGTCGGCCAGCTCCAGGGGCAGGCCCTGCTGGACGGCATGAAGGCCAAGAAGCCGACCGGCCCGTACAACATCGAGCTCTTCTCCGGCTCGCCGGACGACAACAACGCCGGGGTCTTCTTCAACGGCGCGATGGACGTGCTCAAGCCGGAGATCGACAAGGGCAACGTCGTCGTCGCCTCGAAGCAGGTCGACGTCAAGCAGACCGCCATCCAGGGCTGGAAGGCCGAGGGTGCGCAGGCCCGCATGGACCAGCTGCTGACCTCGACCTACGGCAACAAGGAACTGGACGGCGTCCTCTCCCCGAACGACACCCTCGCCCGCGCGATCATCACCTCGATCAAGGGCGCCGGCAAGTCGATCCCGGTCGTCACCGGCCAGGACTCCGAGGTCGAGTCGGTCAAGTCGATCATGAACGGCGAGCAGTACATGACGATCAACAAGGACACCCGGAACCTGGTCAAGCAGACCATCGCCATGGTCAAGGCCCTGCAGGCCGGCAACACGCCCGAGGTGAACGACACCAAGTCCTACAACAACGGCAGCAAGGTCGTCGACACGTACCTGCTCCCGCCGGTCGCCGTCACCAAGGCCAACGCGGCCGAGGCCTACGCGAACGACCCGAAGCTCGCGCCGCTCACCAAGTGAGCACCGCGAGGTAGCCAGCGGCGAAGGGTCCCGGAGTTCACTTCCGGGGCCCTTCGCCGTAACGGCGTCCAGCAGCGACGCCGACGCCGACCCCGGGGAGGAGGCCCGACCGTGGCGACACCCAGCCGGGCCGGGCAGGCGCGGGTCGGCCGAGACCCGGAGCTTCCCGCGGCGGGGACGCCCGGCGTGACCCAGGAGGAGACCCGCCGGCGGAACCTCGGCGCCGTCCTGCGCCACGTCCACGTGCACGGCCCGACCTCCCGGGCGGAGCTGACCGGCCGGCTCGGCCTCAACCGCAGCACCATCGGGGCGCTCGCGGCCGACCTCGCCGCCGCCGGGCTGGTCACCGAGGAGGCGCCGACCGCCGCCCACCGCGCCGGCCGACCGTCGCTGGTGGTGCACCCCCGCTCGACGCAGGTGTACGTGTTCGCGTTGAGCGTCGAGGCGGACCGGCTGCGCGCCGCCCGCGTCGGCCTCGGCGGTCGCATCCTCGACCTGCGCGAGGCCGAAAGGCCCGGCGGGATGCCGGCCTTCGACGCGGTCGGCCCGCTGGCCGGCCTCGTCCGCGACATGGGGCGCGCGGTCACCGGGGACGCGCTGCTGGTGGGCGGCGCGGTCGCGGTGACCGACACGACCCGCGACCCCGACGGGAGGATCCGGATCGGCGGCCCCGACGAGGCGCTGCGCGCCGCGTTCGAGGCCGAACTCGCCGCGGGACCGGGCCTCGTCGCCGGGGACCTGGCCGACATCGCCGCCGTGGCCGAACACGTCCGGGGCGTGGCGGTGGGCGTCAACGATCTCGTCTACCTGCACGGTGACCTCGGGGTCAGCGCCGGCATCATCGTCGGCGGCCGGCTGGTGGTCGGCCACCGGGGGCACGGCGGCAAGGTCGGCCACATGGTGGTCAACCCGTACGGCCTGCCCTGCGGCTGCGGCTCACGCGGCTGCTGGGAGACCGAGGTCGGTGGGGCGGCGCTGCTGCGGCACGCCGGCCGGGAGCCGGGCGGGCTCCCGGCGGTCGTCGAGGCCCTGCGCGCGGCGGCCGGCGGCGACCGCGCCGCCCAGGTGGCGGTGCGGCAGGTCGCCGACTGGCTCGGCTTCGGCGTGGCCAACCTCGTGAACGTGGCCAATCCGGACATGGTGGTGTTCGGCGGCTCACTGCGCGACCTCTACGCCGCCGGGGCGGACACCGTCCGCCGCCGCCTGGACACCATGGCGCTGCCCGCCTTCCGTGAGCACGTGCGGCTGCGGGTGGCGGCGCTCGGCCGCGACGCCGCCCTGATCGGCGCCGCCGAGCTGGCCTTCGCCAGGCTGCTGGCGGACCCGCTGAACGTCGGGGCCACGGGCCGGTCGGGGACGGGCCCCGCCCCGGCCTGACCGTCGCCCGCCCGCCCGCACCGACGGGGCGGCCGTCAGCCGGGGCCGGTTGCCGGGCCTGCGGTGTCCGGCGCGGGTGCCGCCGCGGCGAGCGCGGTCCGGATCGTGTCGAGCAGCGGACCGTCCGGGTGCTCGATCCACTGCTGGACGGCGACGCGCAGGGTGGCCAGGCAGGTCGCCGCCAGGACCCGGGCCCGCAGCGCCGCGTCCGGTCCGGTCAGCCGGCGCGTCAGCTCCGCGGCCAGCTCCCGCTCGACCGTCGTGTACGCCGCCACCTGGTGGGCGAGCAGGCCCGGGTGCCCACGCACCCGCCGGCGTTGGGCCAGCCAGCCCGGCGCCGGGTCGCCGTACACCTCGATGGTGAGGCGCTCCGCCGCGCGGCTGAGCACCGTCCACGGCCGCTCGTCGGTCGGCTGGTCCCGGATCAGCTCCAGCATCCGGCGCAGCCGCGCGGTGTCGCCGTGGAAGATCGCCTCCTCCTTGCTGGAGAAGTAGTTGGAGAACGTGCGCCGGGAGACGTTGGCGGCGTCGGCGATCGCCTCGACGGTCACCCGGTCGATGCCCTCCTCGGCGGCCAGGCGCAGGGCCGCCTGGTGCAGGGCGAGGCGGGTGGCGGCCTTCTTGCGTTCCCGGAGCCCGGCGGCCTCGTCCATGGTGGTCAGGCTACGCCGTGGTGACTTACTTCTCAATGCGCAATCTTGCGCTGTGCGCAAGATTGGCGGATAGTTGCGTGCGGCAACCATCGACGTCGGGAGGGCAGGCGTGGAAACCACCGCCCGTGAACTCGGGATGCGGATGTACGACCTGCTCAAGAGCATCCGGATGATCAAGCAACGGCGTGCCGACGACCGGCCGGCCGTGCCGCTCGGCCTGGTCGGCATGCTCGTCCAGCTCGACCAGCACCCCACCGGCTGCCACGCCCGGGAACTGGCCGTCCGCACCGGGCTCGACCCGTCGACCGTCAGCCGCGCCGTCGCCTCGCTCGTCTCGCACGCCCTGGTCGAGCGGCGTGCCGACCCGGCCGACCGGCGGGCCACCTGGCTGGCCGTCACCTCGGCGGGCAAGGCCGCCCTCGCCGACGCCCACGGCTGGTACGGCGAGCTGCTCGAGCGGGCGCTCGCCGACTGGACCCCCGGCGAGGTGGCGGCGCTGTGCGCCGCGCTCGGCCGGTTCACCCGTGACCTCGAGGTCGCCCTCGCAACCAACGACAACCTGGAGGACGCGCGATGAGCGCACCCACCACGACGGCGGCAGACGCGCCGATGACCCACCGGCAGACGCTGGAGGCACTCAGCGGCCTGCTGCTGGTGCTCTTCGTCGCCATGCTGAGCGGCACCGTCGTCTCGACGGCGCTGCCGAAGATCATCGGGGCGCTGAACGGCACCCAGACCCAGTACACCTGGGTGGTCACCGCCACCCTGCTCACCGCGACGGCCACCACCCCGATCTGGGGCAAGCTGGCCGACCTGTTCAACAAGAAGACCCTGGTGCAGGTCGCCATCGTCGTCTTCCTGGTCGGCTCGGTGGTCGCCGGCTTCGCGCAGAGCGCCGGCCAGCTCATCGCCGCCCGCGCGTTCCAGGGCATCGGCGTCGGCGGCCTGCAGGCGCTCGTCCAGGTCGCCATCGCGGCGATGATCCCGCCGCGCGAGCGCGGCCGGTACAACGGCTACCTCGGTGGCGTGATGGCCGTCGCGACGGTCGGCGGGCCCCTGCTCGGCGGTCTCATCGTCGACACGTCCTGGCTCGGCTGGCGCTGGTGCTTCTTCGTCGGCGTGCCCGTCGCCGTGATCGCGCTGCTCCTGCTCCAGATCACCCTGCGCCTGCCCACCGTCCGGCGCGAGAACGTCAAGATCGACTATCTGGGCGCGAGCCTGATCGCCGCCGGCGTCAGTGTGCTGCTGATCTGGATCTCGTTCGTCGACAGCTCGTTCGCCTGGCTCTCCTGGCAGAGCGCCGCGATGGTCGGCGGCGCGGTGCTCCTGCTCGCCCTGGCGACCTGGGTCGAGTCGCGGGCGGCCGAGCCGGTCGTCCCGCTCAGCATCGTCCGGGAACGCACCACCGCCCTCGCGATCCTCGGCAGCCTCGCGGTCGGCATGGCCATGTTCGGTGGCGCGGTCTTCCTCGGCCAGTACTTCCAGATCGGGCGCGGCTACAGCCCCACCGAGGCGGGCCTGCTCACCATTCCGATGATGGCCGGCGTCCTCGGCTCGTCCATCGTCGCCGGTCGCATGATCACCAAGAGCGGGAAGATCAAGCCGTACATCGTGTTCGGAGCGGTCGTCCTCGTCATCGGGTTCGCCATGCTCGGCACCATCGACCACGAGACGTCGCTGGTCCTGGTCGGCGCGGCCATGTTCATCGTCGGCACCGGCGTCGGCATGACCATGCAGAACCTCGTCCTCGCCGTGCAGAACACCGTGGCGCTCAGGGACATCGGCGCGGCCAGCTCCACCGTCGCGTTCTTCCGGTCCCTCGGCGGCACCATCGGCGTCTCCGTGCTCGGCGCCATCCTCGCCCGCCGGGTCAGCGACCAGATCACCCACGACCTCACCGCCGCGGGGATCCCCGCCTCCGGCAGCGCGGGCGGAGGAAGCCTCAACCTCGACGTCCTGCCCGCGCCCGTGGAGAACATCGTCCGCGCGGCGTACGGCGACGCCACCGGGCACATCTTCCTCATCTCCGCCGCCATCGCCGTGGTCGGCATCATCGCGGCGCTCCTGCTCAAGCCGGTCGCCCTGCGCACGAGCCTCGACCTGCCCGACCCGGCGAGGTCGGCGGCCGTCGCCGCCGACGCCGTCGACGGTGCGCCCGCCTTCGACCAGGTGAGCGTCGACGCCGCGGGGACGAGGCGCCCGCCCGCCGGCGCCTGACGCACTCCACCGGGGCCGCCGCCGTCCGACGACGGGGGCGGCCCCGGCCTGTGCGGGGCGCCGGGCGGGCATCCGGGGCTGATCCGTCCAGCGAGGGCCGTCCCACCACGGCCGTGACCGAGTCGAGGGACCTGTGGAGACTGCCGAGGCCGTACCGGCCCCGCGCGCGGCACCCGTCCGGCGGGGCGGCCCGCTGCGCCGGGCGACGCGCGAGCTGACGCTCGTGGCCGTGCTGTTCGTGGCGTACAAGGTGGGTCGCCCGCCGGTTCTCCGCCACGTCCCGGGGCGCCCCCACCGGTCCGGTCCGGGCCCGGTGTCGGGGGGCGTCCCGCCGCGTCGCGCGGCAGCGGGCGCGGCTGCGGTGACGGCGTGCGCTGCGGCATTCGGCCCAGTAACTTTCGTCACAGCCCGCAACCCGCCCGCCGAGGGCCCCCGGCGAACGCTCCCACGGGACGGATTCCCTTTACCAGCGGGCATCGCCGGGTCTGCGTCGCCCCTGCGGTGGCACCCGGGTCGGACACGGAACGGCTCGTCGTCTCCGCACAGAGTGACGGATTGCGGTCCGGCCGGGTCGGCGGTGGCCCGCCGCGGTCACCGGCAGGTCCCCTGGTTTTGCTCCGCTCACTACCCTGTTCATGTTCTTGTGCCTGGGCACCCATCGACAGCGATAAGGGCTACAGATGACCCACAGTCACCCTCCATACGGAGGGCAGCCGGACCCGAACGTCACTCCGTGGAGCGGGCCGCCGGCCCCGCCGGCTCAGCCGGGCGGATACCCCGGCTACGGCCAGCCGCAGCCGCCGCAGTTCGCCGCCCCCGTGCCGCCGCCGCAGAAGTCGAACCGGGGTCTGATCGTCGGACTGTCCGTGGGCGCCGCCGTGGTCGTGCTGCTCGCGCTGTGCGGCACCGGCATCGGGTTCCTCCTCGTCGGCGGGGACGACGAGGACCCCAAGCCGATCGCGTCCGGGCCCGTGACCCCCACCGGCGACCCGCAGCCGAGCGGCACGGACACCTCGCCGACGCCGCAGCAGTCCGAGTCGCAGGAGCAGCCGAACAACAACAACAACGCGGTGACCGCCCGCTACTCCAGCGAGCTGTCCTCGGTCTGCGACGGTAGCCCGATCCTGAACGCGGCGCCGTACAACGGCCCGTCCGGCGCCAAGGCCTACGCCTTCTCGAACTCCCCCGACCGGCCGTCGTCCTGGTCGTCGAAGTCGGTGAGCTCGAACAAGCCGTACTACGCCAAGTCGGCCGACTACGAGACGGTGTCGGTGGTCGGCTGCCTGAAGGTCGTCGACGGCAGCGAGGGCGCGCCCAAGATGTGCGACTACAAGGACAGCGCGGGCAAGACCGTGACCATCTCCTACATCTCCTCGCGCTACACGCTGACGTTCTACGCGGCGAAGACCGCCGAGAAGATCGGCGACGGCGGCACCGTGAGCGCGCCGGCGACCCGTTGCCCGAGCTTCATCTCCTACAACAAGACCACCATGAAGTCGTACGCCGCGCCGGACAGCGGCACCATCGAGGCGGCCCTGGACAAGTTCCTGTCCTGAGTCGGCCCGCCGGACACCGGGGAGGGGCGGGACACCGACCCCTCCCCGGTTCGGGCGACAGCACGACGCCCGGCCCCGCAGCGGGTCCGCTACCCGTCGACGCGCGCCTGGTAGACCCGGTTCCCCGCGCCCCGGACGAAGAGGCGCAGTTCGCCGCCGTAGCCGGTGGCGGCGGGTGCGGAGGCCGCGCCGGCCGGGCCGGGTGCCGCCGTCCAGCCGGACCAGGTCCCCGCCTTCAGCCGGTTGGCACGCAGCGTGCCGTTGGCGGCGCGGACGAAGAGGCGCAGTTCGCCGCCGTAGCCGGTGGCGGCGGGTGCGGAGCCCGCGCCGGCCTGGCCGGGCACGGCCGTCCAGCCGGTCCAGGTTCCTGCCGACAGCGAGAGCCGGTTGGTTTTGATCTTGCCGTTGGTGGTGCGGACGAACAGGTGCAGTTCGCCGCCGTAGACGGTGGCGGCGGGGGCGCTGGCGGCGTTGGTGGTGCCGGGCAGGGCGGTCCAGCCGGTCCAGGTTCCCGCCGACAGCGAGAGCCGGTTGACCCGTACCGTGCCGTTGGTGGTGCGGACGAACAGGTGCAGTTCGCCGCCGTAGACGGTGGCGGCGGGGGCGCTGGCGGCGTTGGTGGTGCCGGGCACGGTGGTCCAGCCGGTCCAGGTTCCCGCCGACAGCGAGAGCCGGTTGACCCGTACCGTGCCGTTGGTGGTGCGGACGAACAGGTGCAGTTCGCCGCCGTAGACGGTGGCGGCGGGGGCGCTGGCGGCGTTGGTCGTGCCGGGCACGGCGGTCCAGCCGGTCCAGGTTCCCGCCGACAGCGAGAGCCGGTTGGTTTTGATCTTGCCGTTGGTGGTGCGGACGAACAGGTGCAGCTCGCCGCCGTACACCACCGCCGCCGGGCCGGACCGCGCCCCCGCCGCACCCGGCACGGCGGTCCAGTCGGTCGCCGGGGCGGCCTGCAGCCGGACGCCGGCCTGCGCGGGCGCCGCCGTGCCGGCCGGCGCCGCCAGCACGGACGCGGCGAGGACGAGCACGAGCAGGCGGTTCAGCCACCTCGTCGGATGAGTCAGATGCATGGGCGAGCTCCCTAGTGGATCGCCGGCGCGGTCGGCCGGCTCACGGAATCATGCCCCCGCCCGGAAACCGCCGCACCACCGACCGTCCACAGTGCACCATCGTCCGGCGGGGCCGGCGTCCCGGCCGGCCGCTGCGCCGGTGCCGGCGCGGGACGGGTCAGGCGGCGCCCGGCGGCAGGATCCGCAGCCGCTCCCGCACCGCGTCCAGCGCCGACAGGCACTCCTGGCGGTCGTCGGCCACGGCCGTGGCGTAGCCGACCCGGCCCACCATCGTGCCCCGCGGCGGCGGCGACAGCGTGGCACCCGGCTCGGCCAGCACGACGAACCGGTCGACCCCGGGCGGCAGGCCACCGTCGACGCGCACCGACCCGACGACCGTGTCGTCGCGCTCCGGGTAGAAGAACTGGACCGCCGCGACCCGGGCTGCCGACGACACCAGGCGCGGCTGTCGGCCGCAGGCGATCGCCGCCGCCGCCAGCCCCGGGTCGGTCCCGCCGACGAGCAGCCCGAGGTACGGGATCAGGTCGCCGCCGATGCGCGCGTTGACTTCGATCACCCGCGGGCCGGCGGCGGTCAGCCGCAGCTCGGTGTGCGTCATACCGTCGGTGAAACCGAGTGCGGCGTGGGTGTCCCGCAGCACGGCGAGCAGCTCCGGATCGGTCAGCAACGGGTCGGCGCCGTCGACGAGGTGGCCGACCTCCTCGCAGAACGGCGCGAAGCCGAGCTGCTTGTGGCCCACGCAGATCGGCCGCACCTCGCCCCGGAACACCGCCGCGTCGACGCTGATCTCCGGCCCGTCGGCGTACTCCTCCCACAGGATCCCCCAGTCGTCGGCGGGGACCTCGGGCAGCGCGGCGTGGCCGGTGTCGGCGATCGCGAACCCGGCGGCCACCTCCGCCGGCGAGCGCACCACCGTCACCCCGATGCTGCCGCCCAGCGCGCGGGGCTTCAACACGGCCGGGTAGCCGGTCGACCGGCCGGCGGCCAGCGCCGCGTCGACGTCGGCGACCGGCAGCGAGCGTGGCTGCGGCACGTTGCGGGCGGCCAGCGCCAGCCGGGTACGGTGCTTGTCCCGGCAGCGGCCCACCACCTCGGGGTCGCCGCCCGGCAGCCCGAGCGCCTCGGCCACCCGCGCGGCGCCCAGGACCCGGGTCTCGTCCCAGCAGAGCACCCCGTCGACGCGGTCCCCGGCCGACACGGCGCGGGCGGCGGCGGTCATGGCGTCCGCGTCGAGGGTGTCCAGCACCGTCCAGCCGTGCAGGTACGCCCGATCCCAGGCCGGTTCCCGGTCGCAGAACAGGTGCACCCGGTACTCCTGAGCGATGCTGCTCAGCAGGTACTCCCGGAACCACTGTCCGCCGGGGGTCACCAGCAGAAGCTGGGGTTTCATGTCGGGCCTCCTTCGTCGTGGCGGGGCAGCGGGGTATCCGGCGCGGCCAGGTCCAGCATGGACAGGTAGCCCCGGGGCGGACTGCCGACGAACGCCGTCCCGAGCGCCTCGCTCTGCACCGCCAACGGCACCGACTGCCGGGCCAGAACCTGCCAGGCCGCCCGCGCCGTCCACCCGACCAGCGCGTCGAACGACTCCGCGCCCCGGACCGGCACGACGAGCCAGGGCGCGTGGGCGAACCCCCCGACCACCTCGTCGAAGCGCGGCTCGGGGCGGTTGGCCACCGGCACGGTCAGCGGCACGCTCGACGCCCCGGTCAGCCGGTGCAGCACACGATCGAGGCTCGGGCGCCGTAGATCACCCGCGCGTAGCCGTCCCGGCCCTGCACCTCGTGGCCGAACCAGGCGTGCGAGGAGGGCTTGCCCTGGCTGCGCGACAGCACGCCGTTGACCGGGTCGCCGGAGGTGAACCCGGCCATCAGCACGAACCCGACGAAAGGACTGCCGGCATTCTGGTCACTCATCGCGGATCCTCGGGGCCAGGGCGGCACCGGGCGGGCCGCCAGCAGGTTCGTCAGGGAACTGGGAAGCACCACACCACCGGGACACCGTCCACGGTAGCGGCTCCGGGCGGGCCGCGCTGTCCGCTGTTCCGCAGGCCCGCCCGTCCCGACGCGATCGCCGCCTCCGGTGAGTGGCCGTCCCACCGGGCTGCCGGGCCGCCCGGGACCGCAGCGTGTCCGGCGGCCCGTCCACCGTGGCGGGCGGACCCCGTCGGCGGGGCGCCGGGCGGCGGTGGCCGACCATTCCTCGGCGGGCCCCGGCGGTCGGGACGGCGCCGGCCCCGATTGGCTACCCTGACCCCAGCTCATCGAAGCTCGTCGGTGCGTCGGGGAGGTGGGGCGTGGGGGAGCCCGGTCGGGAGGCGCTCGTGGAGTTCGTCGACGAGCTCAGGCGGCTTCGGACGCTCGCCGGGGGACCGTCGTTGAACACACTGGTCGCGGTCGCCGCCGGGCTGGGGCGACCGCTCGCCCGGTCCACCCTCAGCGACAAGCTCAACGCCAAGTCCCTGCCCGAGTGGGACTTCGTCGTGGCGTACGTCGGCGCCTGCCGCGCCCACGCCGAGCAGATCGGCGCCCGGCTGCCGGCGGAGCTGACGGAGCTCGCCCGGTGGGAGGACGCGCACTGGCGCCTGTTGCGGGCGGCGGACGCCGCTCGGGCCGGCGCCCGGCTCGGCGGCGCGGCCCGGGCCGAACTCGGCCGCCGGACCCGGGCCGCGCGGGCCGAGCAGCCGGCCGAGGCGGTCGGCCGGGACCGGCGGACGCCCGGACAGTGGGTGGTGCCCCGGCAACTGCCCGCGGCGGCGCGGCACTTCGTGGGGCGCACCCCCCAGCTCGCCGCGCTGACCGCGCTGCTGGCCGACCCGGCCGACGCGTCGGGCCCGGTACTGATCTCCGCGATCGGCGGGACGGCGGGGGTCGGCAAGACCGCCCTCGCCGTGCACTGGGCACACCAGGTGGCCGGCCGGTTCCCGGACGGGCAGCTCTACGTCAACCTGCGCGGGTTCGACCCGGACGGGACGACGACGAACCCGGCGGAGGCGCTGGGCGGCTTCCTGGAGGCGCTCGCGGTGCCGCCGGAGCGGATCCCGACCGGACTCGCCGCCCAGGCCGGGCTCTTCCGCAGCCTGCTGGCCGGCCGGCGGATGCTGGTGCTGCTGGACAACGCGCGCGACACCGACCAGGTGAGACCGCTGTTGCCCGGGTCGCCGGGCTGCCTGGTGGTGGTGACCAGCCGGCACCGGCTGCCGGGCCTCGTCGCGGCCCAGGGTGCCCACCCGATTGCCCTGGACCTGCTGTCCGCCGCCGAGGCCCGGCAACTGCTGTCCCGACGCCTCGGCGCGGCCCGGGTGGCCGCCGAGCCGGACGCGGTGGACCGGATCGTCGCGGCGTCGGCGGGACTGCCGCTGGCCCTGGCCGTCGTCGCCGCGCGGGCCGCCACCCACCCGGAGTTCCGGCTCGCCCGGCTCGCCGACGAGCTGGACGACACGCGGGGCAGCCTCGACGGGTTCGCCGGCGGGGAGGCCGCCGTCGACGTCCGGTCGGTGCTGTCCTGGTCGTACCAGGGCCTGGAGCCGGCGGCGGCGGCGCTGTTCCGGCTGCTCGGGCTGCACCCGGGCCCGGATCTCTCCGTCGCGGCCGCCGCCAGCCTGGCGGCCACGTCCGTCGCGCGGGTGCGGGGGCGGCTGGCGACCCTGACCCGGGCGAACCTGCTGGCCGAGCCCACCCCCGGCCGGTACGCCCTGCACGACCTCCTCGCCGCCTACGCCGCCGAGCTGGCCCGGACCACCGACCCCGAACCCGGGCGGCGGGCCGCGCTGCGCCGGCTGCTCGACCACTACCTGCACACCGCCCACGCCGCGGACCTGCTGCTGTACCGGCACCGCGACCACATCGACCTGCCGGCGGCGGAACCCGGCGCGGCGCTGCCGGGCCTGCGTGACCGCGACGAGGCGTGGGCCTGGCTCACCGCCGAGCACCGGGTGCTGCTCGCCGCCGTCGCCCTCGCCGCCGGCAACGGCTTCGGGACCCACGCCTGGCAACTCGCCTGGAGCGTCAACACCTACCTCGACCGGGTGGGGGCCTGGCAGGACCAGTCCACCGCGCAGCAGTTGGCGCTGCGCGCCGCCGCGCAGGCGGGCGACCGCACCGGCCAGGCCCGGGCGCACCGCAACCGCGCCGTGGCGTGCCTGCGGCTGGGCGCCCACGACGAGGCCCGTACGCATCTGGAGCAGGCCCTCGACCTGCACGGTGCGCTCGGCGACCACGTCGGCAGCGCCCGGACCCAGCTCAATCTCGGCATCCTGGCCGAACGGCAGGGCCGGCCCCGGCAGGCCCTCGAACACGCGCAGCGCGCCTTCGACCTGTTCGAGGCCGCGGGCCACGCCTCCGGTCAGGGCAACGCGCTCAACAACATCGGCTGGTACCACATCCAGCTCGGGGACCACCGGCGGGCGCTCGACTACTGCCGGCGGGCCCTCGCCCAGCAGCAGCGCACCGGCAACCGGTACTGGGAGGCCCACGCCTGGGACAGCCTCGGCTACGCGCACCACCACCTCGGTGAGGCCCCCGAGGCCGTCGACTGCTACGAGCGCGCGCTCGCGCTCTGGCGGGAGGCCGGCGAGCGCTACTTCGAGGCCACCACGCTGACGCACCTGGGCGACACCCGCCACGCCGCCGGGGATCCCGGGGCCGCCGGCACCGCCTGGTGCCGGGCGGCCGACATCCTCGACCGGCTCGGTCACCCGGACGCCGAACAGGTCCGGGCCAGGCTCGGCCCCGGGGCCCGGGGAACCCCCTGAGCCCGCCCGCACACCGGTCGCCGCGCCCGGTGGGACCCGGCACAGCGACCGGTGCCCCAGCCTGAACGATGACGCAAGCGCGGCCCGTCCGGCGGATTCCCGGACGCCGGACGCCGAGCGGGCCGGTGCCGGCACAGGGTTTCCCCTGCTCCGCAGCCCGGGAACGGGCGGCGGGTCGCCGGGGGAGGCGCACCGCGGGACGCCGGACGGCGGGCGGCGGCGCCGCGCCGGATTGGGTGTTCGCACAGATGGCTCCCCAGTTGAATCGAATTCTGGCGATGACGTCGTCCGGGCCGAGAACCTGTCCTCCCGGTTCCCGGCGAACGGAGAGGACATCGTGATATCCACCCGCTTCCGGCGTCCCCGCGTCGTGGTGGCGGTCGCAGCCGCACTGGCTCTGGCCGTCACCCCGACCGGGGCGCCACCCGCGCGGGCCGCGCAGGCCGCGGCGTCGCAGGTCGTGAGCTTCACCGTCGGCCAGGACGGGCGCCTCTACCTGGCGTCGTCGGCCGGCATCAGTCCGTTCGGCAGCACGCCGGTCGCCCCGCCGGGGGCGGGCGTCGCCGCCGCCCGGCAGCCGGACGGCAACGTCGCCGCGTTCGTCATCGGCACCCAGGGCGGGCTCGTCGCCGCCGTCACCAGCTCGGCCACCTCCAACATCAGCGTGTACCGGGACGGGGCGGCCGGCCTCGCCCCGCCCGGCGCACAGGTGAGCGCGGTGACCGACTCGGCCGGTTACGTGCACGTCTTCTTCGCCGGCACCGACGGGGCGATCTACAGCACCTCCTACAACCGGCAGGTGCGGCCCGGCCTCGGTCCCCAGCGGGTGTCCGCGGCCGGCCTCGTGCCGCCCGGGGCGGTCGTCGCCGCGACCCGGCAGTCCGGCACGCCGGGCGTACTGTTCGTCGGCGCCGACGGCGCGCTGACCTCGGTCTGGCGTACCTCCACCGGCACCTGGGCGACGGTCCCGGCCAGCCCGGCCGGCCTGGCGCCGCCCGGCGGCGGGGTCGCCGTGGCCGCCACCTCCGGGGTGCAGGCGTACGTCGTCGGGCTGGACGGCCGGATCTGGCAGGTGGGCTTCACCCTCACCCCGCTCCCCGACCCCTGGCAGCCGGTGGCGATCACGGCTGCCGGCGCGGCCCCGGCCGGCGCCCGCCTCGCGGCGGCGCAGTTCACCGCCGGCCCGTCGAACGTGTTCTTCGCCGGGGCCGACGGCGCGGTCCGGGTGGTGACGAACATGGCCGGCGGGTGGCAGCAGTCGGTGACGACGGCGGCCGGGGCCGCCAAGCCGGGCGGACCGCTGGCGCTCGTGGCCGTCGACGACTACCTGTACTCGGCCTGGTGCGGCAACGACCTCTGGTGGTGGCTGTACTGGTGGTGGCGCCGGCCGCCGCCCCCGCCGCCGTGGTGGGGTGAGCCCTTCACGTTGCCGCTCACCCAGCCGATCGAGTACGGCGCCGAGGTCGCGATCACCGTCTACCGGTAGGCCGGCGGATCCCGCTACCCGGTCGCGGAGAGTCCTTCGTCGGACGCCCGCCCGGGCCCGTCCACCGCCACCGCGCGGCCGGGCCCGGGCGGCGTTTCGCGCCGTGTCCGGGCGGTCACCCGGCGAACATGAGCACCCCTACTCATCCGCCCGCCGGCCGCGTTGGGCAAGCTCAACGCATGATCGCCCCCACGTCAGCGCCGCCTTCCGCCCGGGAACGAGTGGGAATCACCGCCGTCGGCACCAGCCTGCCGGGGCAGGTCGTGCCGACCGCCGAGTTGCACCGTCGCATCGCCGAGGCCAGCGGCCTGGACCTGCCGGCCGGGCTGCTGTCGCGGATGACCGGCATCGAGTCCCGCCGGATGGCCGGCGACGGGGAGTACGCCTCGACCCTGGCGGTCCGCGCCGCCCGGCAGGCGCTCGCCGCCGCCGGCCGCGAACCGGCGGAGGTGGACCTGCTGCTGTTCGCCTCCGCCACCCGGGACGTCGTCGAGCCGGCCACCGCCCACATCGTGCAGGCGGAGTTGGGCGGCCGGGCGCACGCCCTCGACGTCACCAACGCCTGCAACAGCTTCCTCAACGGCATCGACCTGGCCCGGTCGGCCATCCTCGCCGGCCGGGCCCGGCGCGCCCTGGTGGTGACCGGCGAGACACCGACCCGCGCGATGCGCTGGCAGCTCACCGACCTCGACCAGGCCCGCAGCGCCTTCGCCGGCTACACGTTCGGCGACGCCGGGGCCGCCGTGCTGGTGGAGCCGGTCGCCCGGGGCGGGATCGTCGACGTCGACACCGAGACCTGGTCCGAGCACTGGACGGTGGGCGGCATCCCCGGCGGCGGCTCCCGGCACCCCCGGGGCGACGAGCACACCTACTTCACCGGCGACGGGCGGGCGCTGCGCGACGTGTTCGAGAAGATCGGCACGGACATCCTGTACCGGGTCCGGCACCGCACCGGGCTGGACTGGGCCGACTACGCCCGGGTGCTGGTCCACCAGGTCACCCTGCCCTACCTGGACCGGTTCGTCGAGGTGACCGGCGTACCCCGGGACAAGCTGGAGATCACCGTGGCCGAGCTGGGCAATCTGGCCAGCGCCACGCTCGGCGTGCAACTCGCCCGCGTCGACGCCGGGCTGCGCCCCGGCGACCGGGTGCTGTTCATCGGCCTCGGCGGCGGCGTCAGCCTGATGACCATGGTCTGGGAGAAGTCGTGACCGCGCTGTGGGTGGTGGTGCCCGCCTACAACGAGGTGGCCCGGATCGGGGCCACCCTGGACGCGCTGTCCCGGCAGACCGACCTCGACTTCACCCTGCTGGTGGTGGACAACGCCTCCACCGACGGCACCGCCGAGGTGGTCCGCCGGTTCGCCGCCCGGTCACCCGTGCCGACCCGGCTGGTCGAGGAGCGGCAGCGGGGCGTCGGCGCCGCCGTGGACACCGGCTTCCGGCACGCCATCGCGCACGGGGCGACGCTGTTGGCCCGTACCGACGCCGACTGCCTGCCCCGCCCCGGCTGGGTGGCCGCGGCCCGCCGCACGCTCACCGGCGGCGCGGCGATGGCCTGCGGCCGGATCGAGGCCCGCCGGGACGAGCACGGACCGCTCGGCCGCGCCGTGTTCCGCGGCCTGGTCGCCGCCGCCACCACCTTCGGCCGGCTCCGGCCCGCCCACCGGGGCCCCGGCTACCGGGCCCCGTACCGGATGCACGCCGGCAACAACATGGCGATCACCCCGGCCGCCTACCTCGCCGCCGGCGGCATGCCGCGCCGCCCGTCACCGACCGACCGGGAGTTCCTCAACCGGGTACGCCGCCACACCAGCGCCATCGTCCACGACCGGACCATGGTGGTGGAGAACTCGACCCGCCGGCTGCGGGCGTACGGGTTGCGCCGCACCGCCGCCTGGTACCTGGACCGGGGCAGCGGCCGGCTGTCCCCGGACCCCCGCTGACCGTCACCCCTGCCACCAGGAGAGCGATTCCCCGATGCTCGACGAACTGGCCACCGCGCTGCGCCGCCACCCGGACCGACCGGCGGTGCTCACCGCGGCCCGGTCCGGCCGGCCCCGCGTCCGCGCCACCCGCGGCGAGCTGGCCGACCTGGCCGACGGGTACGCCGCCGCCCTGCACCACCACGGGCTGACCGCCGGGGACACCCTCGGGGTGGCGGTCCGTCCCGGCCCCCGGGCGCTGTCGGTCCTGCTCGCCGCGCACCGGCTCGGGCTGCGGGTGGCGGTGCTCGACCCCAGCGCCGGCCCGGAGGTGCTCACCGCGCGGCTGGCCCTGGCCCGGCCCGCCCTCGTCGTCGCCGACGCGGCGGCGCAGGCGGTCGCCGGGTGGGCGCGTCCGCTGGCCGGCCGGGCCCGGCTGGCCCTGCCCCGGCTGGCCGAGCTGGGCCCGGTGCGTACCGTGGGCGGTCGGCTGCCCGGCTGCGCCCCGGCGCTGCGCCCCCGGTCGGGGCCGGTGCCGGACCACACCGGGCAGGACGGCGACGCCGTCGTCATCTTCACCTCGGGCACGACCAGCAGCCCCCGGGCGGTGGTCCACCGGCGGGCCGGGCTGGACGCCGGGATGCGCGCCGTCGCCGGCCTGGTCCGGCCGCGACCCGACGAGCCGGTGCTCGGCGGCATGTTCTTCGTCCTGGTGCCCGCCCTGGCCAGCGGCGCCCCCGTCGCCCTGCCGGCCCGGTCACCCCGGCTGCTCGCCCGGCAGGTGGCCCGGCTGCGTCCGCAGGCCAGCTACCTCACCCCGCCCCAGCTCCGGGCGCTGCTGGCCCGGCGGCCCCGGCTGTCCGGCCGGTTCTACAGCGGCTCGGCGCCGGTGAGCGCCGCCCTGCTCGACCGGGTCCGGCGGGCCGGCGCCGAGCAGGCGTGGGGGGTGTACGCGCTGACCGAACTCTTCCCGGCCGCCGCCGTCGAGGCGGGCGAGAAGGCCGCCTTCACCGGCGAGGGGGACCTGGTCGGGGCGCCGCTGCCGGGAGTGCGGACCCGGGTCGAGCCGGACGGGCGGCTGCTGCTCGCCGGCCCCGGCCAGGCGCACCGCTACCTGGGTGAGGCCCCGCACGACTGGGTGGACACCGGCGACATCGCCCGGGTCGACGGCGGCCGGGTCGTCCTCGGCGGGCGGAGCAAGGACATGATCCTGCGCGGCGCGGAGAACATCTACCCCGGCCTGTACGAGCCCGCCCTGCACGTCCCCGGGGTCAACCTGGCGGTGCTGGTCGGGGTGCCGGCCGAGGACGGCGACGAACGGCTCGTCGCCGTCGTCGAGCCCGAGCCGGGCGCCGACCCGCGGCGGCTGCGCCGGGCCCTCGACCCGGTCGTGGCGGGAATGGGTGCCGCCCGGCCCGACTCGCTGGTCTTCGCCCCGGTGCCCACCACCGGCCGCTCCCGCAAGCCGGACCGGGCCGCCGCAGCCACCCTCGCCGCCGCCGCGACCGGCCGGCGCGCCCCGGCGGGCGGTGGCCCCCGTGGCTGACCAGCCGACCGCAGGCCGCACCGGGGGCGGCGACGCGGGCCGGCGGAGCCCGGCGCCGAGCCGGGGACGACGCCGGGACCGTCGGGTCTACCTGCGGCGGTACCCGGTGCTGTTCACCCTGCTCGCCGCCACCCGACGCTGGCCGGCGGTGCGGCTGGGGCGGACGCTGGTGGTGCACGACCCGGACGGCTATCTCGACGCGCTCACCCGGGCCCCCCTGGACCGGGCCGCCGCCGGCACCGTCGGCGGCACCGCCCACCGGCTCGGCACCGACGGGCTCCTGTTCGACCAGCAGGGCCCCGAGCACCGGCAGGCCCGCCGCGCCCTCACCGACGGCCTCGGCCCCGCCGGGGTGGCCCGGTTGCGTCCGGTCTGGACGGCGGTGCTGCGGCGGCGGCTGGCCCCGCTGGGCGCCGGCGAACCGGTGGACCTGGTGCCGGTGGTCGCCGAACTGGCCGGCGCCACCACGGCGGCGCTGCTCGGGGTGGCCGCCGACCCGGTCGCGCTGGCCGCGGCGGCCCGCCACGCCGCCGCCACGACCGCCGCCGAGCAGCTCCCCGGCCTGCGCCCACCCGGCCGGGCCCGCGTCGCCCGCCGGGCCGTCGCCGACCTGGCCGAGCTGCTCGACCTGCCGCCGGAGCGTGCCGGCCTGGCCGGCATGCTGGCGCTCGCCGCGGTCAACACCACCGTGTCCGGCATCCCGCGGGCGGTCGCCTGGTGCGCCGACGACCGGCTGTGGGACCGGGCCGACGCGGCCGGTACCCGGGACGTCCTGGTCGACGAGCTGCTGCGGGTCACCGCGCCGAGCCCGGTGCTGCCCCGGGTCGCCGCCGGGACCGCCACGGTGGCCGGCTGCCCGGTCCGGGCCGGGGACCGGCTGCTGCTGGTCGCCCGGCACGCCGCCGGGGCGCACCGGGGCGGGCCGGACTGCGCCGCGCCGGCGCCGGCCCGGACCGCCCGGCTGGTCTTCGGCGCGGGCCCGCACTCCTGCCCGGGCGCCCGGCTGGCCCGCGCGCAACTCGCCGACACCCTCGCCGCCCTGGCGCCGCACCGGCCGGTCGTGGTGCGGGCCCGCGCCGACGGGCAGGCGGCGCTGCCCGGCTGGGCGCACCTGGTGGTCAGGGCCGGCCGGTGAACCTCACCGGCGCCGAGGTGGTGGTCACCGGCGCGAGCGGCTTCTGCGGCGCCGCCGTGGCCCGGGCCGCCGCAGCCGCCGGGGCCCGGGTGCGCTGCCTCGGCCGGCGACCCGGGCCGGTCGGCCGGCACGTGCCGTGGGACGCCACCCGGGACCTACCCGACCTCGCCGGCGCCGACCTGGTCGTCCACCTCGCCGCGGCGGTCGGCGACCCGGTTCCCGGCCGGGCGGCCGAGCGCGCCTACCGGGCGGTCAACATCGACGGCACCGCCCGGCTGCTCGACGCCGCCGGCAGCCGGCCGCTGGTCTGGGTGAGCAGCGCCAGCGTCTACCGGCCCGGGGGAGCGGCCCTGGTCACCGAGGACCACCCGGTCGACGGGCAGCTCTCCGCATACGGGCGCACCAAGGCCGCCGGGGAGCGGCTCGCGTTGGCGGCCGGGGCCGTCGTGCTGCGCCCCCGCGCCGTGTACGGGCCCGGCGACCCGCACCTGCTGCCCCGGCTGCTGCGGGCGCGCCGGGCTGGGTGGCTGCCGGTGCCCGGCCCGGACGTCCGGCTCAGCCTCACCGCGGTGGAGAACCTGGTGGACGCCGTCCTGGCGGCGCCCGGGTGGCCGGCCGGCCCGTACAACGTCGCCGACGCCCGGCCGTACTCGCGCGACGCCGTGCTGCGCGGGGTGCTCGCCGCGACGGGCGCCCCGGCGCGGCTCGCGCACCTGCCGGTGGGGCTGGCCGGCGCCGCCGCCACGGCCGCGACCACGTGGTCGCGGCTGACCCGCCGCGCGCCGGTGCTGACCGGGTACGCCGTCGACCAGCTCGCCCGGGACATGGTGCTCGACATCAGCCGGGCCCGCGCACGCGGCTACCGGCCGCGCCGGACCCTCGCCGACCACCTGGCCAGGCTGGGCGGGGAGCAGCCGGGCCAGGCCGGGTGATCCGCCGCACCGGCCGGCCCGGGACCGCCGGGTGGCCGGCCGGGTCAGGTGTTGACCGGGCGGCGGGCGACCAGGAGGACGTGGGTGACCGGCCAGTCCAGCGGCTGGCCGTCCGGGGTGGACAGGGCGGCGGCCGGGTCGAGGCGGTTGGTGGCGATCCAGTCGTTGCGGTACGGCCCGCTGGCGGGGTCGACCTCGAAGCCGACGTCGGCCAGCAGCGCCTTCCAGTCGGCGTACTCCAGGCCGCAGAACTGCTCCTGGGTCTCCGACAGCCAGTTGTCGGTGTAGTCCTTGCGGGTCAGGAAGTCCATCGCCGCGCCCAGCGTCAGTTCCACCACCGCCCCGGCCGGCTCCGCCACCGGCCGGTACGCGAACGGGAACCGCCAGTCGACCGCGAACTGGTCCAGCCGGGCCCGCGTCGACAGCCCGGCGACGTGGGCCGCCGCCTCCGCCGGCGGCAGGGACGCCAGGTCGGTGCGCGGCCGGGCCGGGTTCGTGCCGTCCGCCGTCGCCAGGCGCAGTCGCACCGTCCGGTCCTGGCCGTCCGGCCCGCACACGTCGCTGTTGATCCACACCCCGCCGGGCACGGTGTGGTCGTAGATGGCCTGCACGAACCGGCGCAGCGAGGCCATCCTGTCGCCGTACGACCAGATCTCGTGGGTCAGCGCGAAGGTCATCGTGGTGTCCACCGAGCGTGGCGCGAACACCGCCCCGCCGAGCACGTTGCGGCGGTAGAAGAAGACGTTGGGGTTGGTGAAGAAGCCCTGTGCCTTCTTGTGCACGCACTCCTCGAACAGGTGCCGGGCCACCTCGACGCCGATCAGGTCGCTCTCCCGCAGGGCCGGCTCCCGGTCGGCCAGCTCCAGCACGGCGCCGGCGCCGCAGCCGATGTCGACGATCCGCCCCGGCCGGACGCGCTCGCGCACCGCCGCCCACTTGCGCTGCGCGGCGTCGGCGAACGCCTCGGCGTACGTCCGGTAGTCGCGGGTGGGGGTCAGGCCGCCCTCGTCGCCGACGACGGGGTCGTTGACCACCGCCCGCACCAGGTCGTCGAGGCGGTAGCGGGCGTACACGTCGATCGTCGCGGGGTGGGCGAGGTCCCGCCACGACGGGTCGCCGTCGGCCAGCCGCAGGAGCACGTCCCACGGCCGGGCGGGTGCCGGCGCGACGTCGGCCTCCACCCCGGCGATGGGGAAGCCGAGCCGTTCGTACATCGCGGCCACCTCCGGGGTGGAGCAGGCGACCATCGTGTCCGCCGGGGTCAGCTCCAGGCCGGTGGCCGCCGCCACGTTCTTCAGGGTCACCTCGGCGAACCGGTCCGTCACGGCGGTGTCGAAGACCGGGACGACCACCGAGCGGAGCCCGGCGAGGACGCTGAACCGCTCGATCGCCGCCTCCCGGCGGTGGTAGGGGACCGGGTTGCGCCGGGTGTTCTCGTGGTTGGCCGAGGTGACCGCCCAGACCACGGTGGCCCCGTCGCCGTCGCCGTCGCCGTCGCCGTCGCCGTCGCCGTCGCCGTCGCCGTCGCCGGCGAGCTGGCGCAGGTACTCCGCCTGGAAGCGGGTCAACAGATGGTGGCGGCCGGGAAAGAGCAGGTAGCGCGGCATGTGATGTTCCTAGCCGATGCCGGTCGGGCACCTTCGCGCAGGGGGTTCCCTGCCTGACCAGTCAGTCGGCGCGGGATGCCCCGGCCCGCCGGGTCGCCGGGCGGGACGCGAGCCGCCGGCCCGTCGCGTGGGGCGGGCCGGGGCTGCGGGGGTGGCGCGAGGCGGGCGGCGGGAACCGGCGGCGCGGGCGGGCGAGCCGGCCGGCGAGCCGGCCGGAGGACGGCCAGCGCCCACTGACGTGTCCCACCCGCCGGCCCCGCCCGCCGGCGCCCGGTCTCCCCGCGCACGACCGACCGCCCGGCTTCCCCGAGCACGACCGAACCGCGACAGAGCAGACGGACTATCGAGAGACAAGAGGCTGACCGAACTCCCGATCGACTGACCACCGGGCCCGTCCGACCTGGCGGTGCCGGTGCCGCGCGCCGCACTCCGCGTGACGCGGCGCGTACGCACCGGTCGGGCGCGAGCGCGGCGAGCACCGCGGTCGCGCCCCTGGGTAGACTCCGCGTCGCGGCCGGATCACCGTGTGCCGGTGCCGTCCGGATGCCGTGACGCGTCAAGGGGATGGGGTGGCCACCAGGTGAGGACTCTGCCCGCCGCCGCCGCCGACGCCGCCTCGACCGCCCTGATGGTCCTCGGCCCCGACGGCCGGTGCCTGTGGTCGAACGAGGCCGCGCGGCGGTTGGGGGTCCGGCCGGAGGACCTGCCGGTGACCAAGGTGGAGCCGGGCGGCCCGGCCGTAGAGTCCCCCTGGCCCGATGCGGCCGGCCCCGCCCGCTGGCTCCAGGTGCGCTGCCACGGCATGGACCACGACGGGCAGTGCCTGCGCCTGTACGAGGTGCGCGACGTCACCGTCGAGCGCCAGGAGCGCGAACAGGGGCGCAACCACCGCTGGCGCCTGGCCCACATCGAGCAGCTCGCCAAGGTGGGCACCTGGGAGTGGGACGTGGCGACCGGCGCGGTCGTCTGGTCCGACGTGCTGCTGCAGATGTTCGGCTTCCCGCCGGGCACCGCCCTGGACTACCCGTCGTACCGCGAGCTGCTGCATCCCGACGACGTCGCCCTGATCGAGCGGACCCTGGAGACGGCGCTGCGTACCGGGGGGCCGTTCTCGTACACCCACCGCATGTACCTCGCGGACCGCGATACGCTGCGCGTCTTCGAGTGCTACGGCGAGGTCTTCACCGACGGCGCCGGCGCGCCGGCGCGGGTCCTGGGCACCGCCCACGACATCACCGAGATGCGCCGGGCCCAGGAGGAGCTGACCCGGCTGGCCGAGCGCGACCCGCTGACCGACCTGCCGAACCGGCGCGCCCTGCTCGCCCGCCTCGACGACCTGCTGGTGGCGGGCGGTGAGCCGTCCGGCGCGTTGCTGCTGATCGACATCGACAACTTCAAGGACATCAACGACGTGCACGGGCACGGCGTGGGCGACGACGTGCTGCGGGTGCTGGCTCGCCTGCTCGCCCGCCACCTGCCGCCCGGCACGGTGCTCGGCAGGTTGGGCGGCGACGAGTTCGCGGTCGTGCTGCCCGACGCCTCGGCCGGTGACGCCCTCGCCGTCGCCGAGGGGCTGTGCAACGCCGCCGTGGGTACCCCGGTGCCGCTGACCGACGCCGGGCTGCGGGTCACCCTGAGCATCGGGGCCGCCTCGCTGCAGCCCGGCGACACCCGGGACGTGGTGCTCGCCCATGCCGACCTCGCGCTGTACGAGGCGAAGAACGCCGGCCGCAACCGGGCCCGGCTGTACCTCCCGGAGCAGTACCGGCACGCGGTGCAGCGGGTCAACGTGGTGACCCGGGTCCGCACCGCCCTCGACGAGCACCGGATGCAACTCGACGCCCAGCCGATCGTCGACCTGCTGACCGGCGAGGTGGTCAGCCACGAGCTGCTCATCCGGCTGCGCGACGGCCGGCAGCCGCCGTTGCCCCCGGCCGGCTTCCTGCCCACGGTGGAGCGCGACGACCTGATCGGCGAGCTCGACCGGTGGGTGGTGGGCACCGCCACGTCGGCGCTGGCCGAACCGTCGGCCGCGGCGGCCGGAATGTGCTTCGACGTCAACATCTCCGCCCGCTCGATGGAGTTGCCGGGCTTCGGCGACTGGGTGGTGGGGCGGCTGCGCGCGGCCGGCGTCGATGCCCGCCGGCTGGGCCTGGAGGTCACCGAGACGGCCGCGATCACCAACGTGGCGGCGGTCCGCAACCTGGCCCGTACGCTGCGCGACGCCGGCTGCCGGTTGAGCCTGGACGACTTCGGCGCCGGATTCGGCTCGTTCGCCTACCTCAAGCACCTGCCGTTCAGCACCGTCAAGATCGCTGGTGACTTCGTCCGCCAGGCCGACCAGGGCGGGGCCGACCCGGTCCTCATCGACGCCGTCGTCCGCGCCGCGCACGGGCTGGGCATGCACACCGTCGCCGAGTCGGTCGACCGGGATCCGCTGGTGCCCGCGCTGCGCCGGTTGGGCGTCGACGCCGGCCAGGGCTTCCACCTGGGACGCCCGGTCCCGTTGGACATCCTGCTCGGCTCGGTCCGCGACGACGGGCAGGTCTGCGCACCCGGTCGACGCCGTGGTACATCCTCCTGACACCGACCCGCCGTCCCCTCTGGAGATTCAGGTGCACACAACCCCCACCCCGGCGGTACCCGGGGGTGTCGAGCTCGTCAGCGCCGACCTCGACGCCTCCCGCGCCTTCTACGCCGACCTGCTCGGCTGGACGTACGCCGGCAGCACCGCGTTCGCGGACGGGGTGCCCGCCGCCGAGCTGCGTTCCGGCGGCGCGCCGGCGCGCTGGTGGACCGTCTTCGCCGTGGACGACTCCGGGGCCGTGAGCGCCGCGGCGGCGCGGGCCGGCGCGCGTCTCGACGGCGACGACGTGCACGACCCGCTCGGCGGGTCCTTCCGCGTCCGGGCCGGCGCGCACGTCGTCGCCCCCGGTCCCGGGCGGCCCTGCTGGTACGAGTACATGACGACCGCCCCCGACGCCGCCGACCGGTTCCACGCCGACGCGCTGGGGCTGCGCGCCAGCGCGCCGCCCGGCGCCCCCGACGACTCCTACGTCCTGCTGTCCGCCGCGGGCCGGCCGGTTGCCGGCCGGCTGCTGCTGCCCCTGCCGCTGGACACCCTGCTGCCCACCGGCTGGATGGTGTACCTCGCCGTGGCCGACCCCGACGGCGTGGCCGCGCAGGCCGGTCGGCTCGGCGGCCGGCTGCTGGTGCCGCCGCGCGACGTCCCGACCGGCCGGGTCGCCGCGCTCGCCGACCCGGCGGGCGCGGTGTTCACCGTCATCCGGCCGGTCCCGGCGTAGGCGGCCCGCCGGACCGGGTGGCTCAGCGTTTGACGGGGCCGCCGAGGACGTCGGCGACCGCGACCCGGACGGGCCGGTGGTCGGCGTCGGCGCCCCGGTGGCCGCCCGCCCCGCCCCGGGGCGCCCCGGTGCTCGGCCCGGACGTCGGTTGCCCGGCCTGGCCGACGTCGCGGCAGCCGGCGAGGGCTGCGGTGGCGGCGCCGAGCCCCATCCCCAGCAGGGTGCACTGGCACGGGCGGCATCATGGCAGGTCCGGCCGCAGCGGATCCAGAGCTGTGGCGCGCCACACGAGCGGCCGGTCCACGGCGCGTACCCGCTGGTGGGCCCGGTTCCGGGCGTAGGCTGGCGCACGTGGATCAAGAAGACCGGATCGCCATGTTCCTCGACTACGAGAACCTCGCCCTGGGCGCGCGCGAACACCTCGGCGGCATGGCCTTCGACCTGCGTCCCATCGCCGACGCGCTCGCCGAGCGCGGCCGGGTGGTCGTCCGCCGGGCGTACGCCGACTGGTCGTACTTCGACGAGGACCGCCGGATGCTCACCCGGTCCCACGTCGAGCTGATCGAGATGCCCCAGCGGATGGGGGCCTCCCGCAAGAACGCCGCCGACATCAAGATGGCCGTCGACGCCGTGGAGCTGGCCTTCGAGCGCGCGTACGTCTCGACGTTCGTGATCTGCACCGGTGACAGCGACTTCACCCCGCTGGTGCACAAGCTGCGCGAGCTGAACAAGCGCGTCATCGGTGTGGGCGTGGAGAAGTCCACCTCGGCGCTGCTGCCGCCCGCGTGCGACGAGTTCCTCTACTACGACCGCCTCGAGGGCGTCGACGTACCGCCGGCCCGCAGCCGGCGCAACCGCCCGGCGCGGCTGCCCAGCCCCGAGCCGCAGCCGGTGGAGCAGGAGCCCGAGCCCCAGCCGACGGTCGAGGAGCCCGCGCGCGACGCCGACACCCTCGCCGTCCTGGTGGCCCAGACGGTGGCCGGCCTTCAGGGCAGCTCCGGCGGCGAGGTGACCGCCTCGACGCTGAAGCGCACCCTGCTGCGCAAGGATCCGACCTTCAGCGAGTCCGACTACGGGTTCCGCACCTTCGGCGAGTTGCTGCGGCACCTCGCCGCGCACACGGTGATCGAGCTGGCGGAGGGCCCGGCCAAGGGCGACCCGGAGGTGTCGCTGCCCGAGCACGGCGACCGGGAGGTGGCGTTCGCGCTGGTGCGCTCCGTGGTGCAGGACCTGGCCGGCGACGACGGCGAGGTGGCCCTGTCCGGGCTGAAGAACCAGCTCCGCCGGGTCCGGCCCGACTTCAGCGAGAAGAAGCTCGGCTACCGAGGCTTCCTCCAGTTCTGCAAGGCGGCGGCCACCAGCGGCGCGGTCCGGCTGGAGTGGAGCGCGGACGCGGACGACTACCTCCTCACCACACCGGCCAGCTGACCGCGCCGCGCGACCGGGCCTGCGCGCGGCGTAGCCGGGTGGGTAGCGTGGGCGGGTGCCGCCGCAGATTCCCCATCCTGACCCCGGTGTCCCGGACGCGAGGGGGCCGCTGAGGTACCTCTGGTGGCTGGTCCGCTGCCAGCCCTGGCGGGTGCTGCGGGGCAGCCTGTTCGGCACGGCCTGGATGATCGGGCTGTCGGTCCGGCCGTACCTGGTCTCCCGCGCCGTCGACGACGGGCTGCGCGCCGGCGACGACGCCGCCCTGCTGCTCTGGGTCGCGGCCATCGTCGTCGCCGGTGTGGGCCTGTCCTATCTGGGCATCATGCGGCACCGCACGATGACCTTCGTCCGGGAGGACGCGACGGCCCGCTCGGCGGCGGTCCTGCTGCGTCAGCTCGCCCGGATCGGCGCGGTGCTGCCGCGCCGGCTCGCCGCCGGGGAGGTGGCCACCGTCGGCGGCTCCGACATCGGCTACACCTCGCAGGTGCTGACGCTGACCGGGCCGGGGGTGGGCGCGGTCGTGGCGTACGGGGTCATCGCCGTGGTGCTGTGGTCGGTGTCCCCGTTCCTCGCGTTGTGCGTGCTGGTGGGAGTGCCGGCGATCGCGCTCGTCGTCGGGCCGCTGCTGCGCCGCCTGGAACGGGCGGAGTCGGTCTACCGGGAGCAGCAGGGCGCCCTGACCACCCGGGCGGGCGACATCGTGGCCGGGCTGCGGGTGCTCGCCGGGGTCGGCGGCCGGGGCCTGTTCGCCCGCCGCTACGCCGCCGGGTCCCGGCGCCTGCTGGCCGAGGGCTACCGGGTCGGGGCGGTCAACAGCTGGATCGACGCGCTGACGGTCGCCATCCCGGGGCTGTTCCTCGCGGCCGTGGTGTGGCTCGCCGCCCGGATGGCGGTGACCGGCGACATCACCATCGGGCAGCTGGTCGCCGTCTACGGCTACGTGGCGACCCTCATCGTGCCGGTCTGGTTCCTGCTGGAGGGCAGCTACCAGCTGATCCGGGGCCGGGTCGCCGCCGGCCGGATCGTCGCCCTGCTCAACCTGGTCCCCGACGACGACGCCGGGCCGGCAGCCCGGCCCGAAGGCGACCCGCCGGCCACCGTGCCCGCCGCCCGCCCACCCGGGATCCCGACCGTCCCACGCCGGCCCGGCGACCTGCACGACCCGGCCACCGGGCTGACCGTCCCGGCCGGCCGGCTGGTCGGCGTCGCCGCCGCCGACCCCGGCGAGGCCGACGCGCTCGCCGACCGGCTCGGCCGGTACGTCCCCGGCGGCGTCACCTGGGGTGGCGTGCCACTGGCCGCGATTTCGCTCGACGAGGTGCGGGCCCGGATCCTGGTCGCCGACCACGACTCCTACCTGTTCGCCGGCACGCTGCGCGACATCCTGCGGGCGGGGCGGGCGGGCGACGGCCGGCGCGCCGGGCACCCGGCCCACGCCGGCGGCGACGCGCGGCTGACGGCGGGCCTGCGGGCAGCGTCGGCCGAGGAGATCGTCGACGCGCTGCCGGCTGGCCTCGACACCCCGCTCGGCGCCCGCGCCCGCACGCTCTCCGGCGGCCAGCGGCAACGGGTCCGCCTGGCCCGGGCGCTGCTCGCCGAGCCGGAGGTGCTGATCCTGCTCGACCCGACGTCCGCCGTGGACGCGCACACCGAGGCGCGGATCGCCGCGCGGCTGCGGGCGGCGCGGGCCGGCCGGACCACGATCGTGCTCACCACCTCGCCGCTGCTGCTCGGCCACGCCGACACGGTCGCCCACCTGCGCGGTGGTCGGATCGTCGGCACCGGCACCCACCCCGAGCTGCTCGACCGCGACCGGCGCTACCGGGAGCTGGTGGCCCGGGACGGCGACGCCGCCGACCGTGACCCGTCCGCCGGGGCCGAGGGGGCACTGCGGTGAGCGGGCTGCCGGTGGCGGACCGGGCCGCCGTACGCCGGGCCACCCGGGACCTCGTCGGCCAGGACCGGCGCGCGGTCGCCGTCGTGCTGGCGCTGCACGTCGCCGCCGCCGTCGCCGGGCTCGCCGCGCCGTGGCTGCTCGGCCGCATCGTGGACCGGGTCGGCGCGGGCGCCGGCGTCGCCACCGTGGACCGGCTGGCGCTGGCGATCGCCGGCTGCGTGCTGGCGCAGGCACTGATCTCCCGGTACGCCCAGTACGCCGGCCACCGGTTCGGGGAGCGGGCCGTCGCGCGGCTGCGCGAGGAGTTCGTCGGGCGCACCCTCGCCCTGCCGGTCTCCGTCGTCGAGCGAGCCGGCTCCGGCGACCTGGCCACCCGCAGCTCGGTGGACGTGTCCACGGTCGGCACCACCGTCCGCGACGTCGTGCCCACCATGGTCATCGCATCGGCGCAACTGATGCTGCTGTTCGCGGCGATTTTTCTGCTGCACCCGCTGCTCGGTCTGGTCGCGCTGGCCGGGCTGCCGTCGATCGTCGCGGTGACCCGCTGGTACCTGCGCCGGGCCAGCTCCGCGTACCTCGTCGAGGGCGCGGCCACCGCCGAGCTGACCGAGACGTTGACCACCACCGCCGAGGGGGCCCGCACCGTCGAGGCGCTGCGCCTGGCCGACGACCGGATCGCCCACGGCACCGACCGCATCGCCCGGCTGTGGGCCAGCCGGCGGGCGACCCTCGCGCTGCGCACCGTGTTCTTCACGGTGGTGGAGGCCAGCTACCCGCTGCCGGTCGCCGCCGTGCTGCTCGTCGGCGGGTACCTGCTGTCCCGGGGGATGGTGACGCTCGGCGCGGTGGTCGCCGCCGCGCTCTACCTGCAACAGGCCATCGACCCGCTGGACCGGATCCTGCAGTGGACCGAGCAGGCGCAGCGCGGCATCGCGTCGTTCGCCCGGGTGCTCGGCGTCGGCCAGGTGCCGCCGGAACCGCCCGGCACGGCCGCCGCGCCGCCGGGGCAGCGGCTCGTCGCCCGTGGGGTGCGCTTCGCGTACGCCGACGGCCGCGACGTCCTGCACGGCATCGACCTGGAGGTGCGCCCCGGGGAGCGGCTGGCCGTCGTCGGTCCGTCGGGGGCGGGAAAGTCGACCCTGGCCCGGCTGTTCGCCGGCATCGACGCCCCGCGCCAGGGCGAGGTGAGCATCGGCGGCTGCCCGGTGGTCGACCTGGACCCGGCCGAGCGGCGCCGCCGGATCGCCCTGGTCACCCAGGAACACCACGTCTTCATCGGCTCGCTGCGCGACAACCTTGCCTTCGCCGCACCCGACGCCACCGACGAGCAGATGCGCTCCGCGCTGGTCGCCGTGGGCGCAGACTGGTACGCCGACCTGCCCGACGGCCTCGACACCCCGCTCGGCGACGGTGCCCGGCAACTCGGCGCGGCCGAGGCCCAGCAGCTCGCGCTGGCCCGGCTGGTGCTCGCCGACCCGCACACGCTGATCCTCGACGAGGCGACCGCCGCGCTGGACCCGACCACGGCCCGGCGGACCGAGCGGGCCCTCGCGGCGGTGCTCGCCGGGCGGACCGTGATCGCGATCGCGCACCGGCTCAACACCGCGCACGACGCCGACCGGGTCGCGGTGCTGGAGGACGGCCGGATCACCGAACTGGGCAGCCACGACGAGCTGGTCCGCGCCGACGGGGCGTACGCCGCCCTGTGGCGCTCCTGGCACCACTGACCCTTCCCCGGTTCGAAGCCCCCGAATCTGACCCTTGCCGAGAACGGCGCGCCTCAGGCACGTAGCCCTTCACCGGTGGCGATGATGGCCTTCTCGAAACAGGCTGCGGTGTTCTCCTTCGAGCGGGTCCAGACCGCGACGCATTGGACCACCCGGCTTTGCTGAAGGCAGCCGTAGCCGTGGGGGGACGGCGTGCCGTCCGGAAGTGCCATGGTGGCGGTCACCGCGCGGCCGGGCAGACCTGTCTCGGCCGGCAGGGCGGCGGCGGTGTGCCCGGTCGTCACCTGGCCCGATTCCACGTCCTGGTCGCAGGTCTCCAGCAGGTCCCATCTGGGGTCTGGAAGACGTGCACTACCGCGACCAGGCGCTGGTCCAGCAGTGGCAGCGGCCGGCCGCAGGCGACGCCGTCGGAGTCGAGCTTCTCGTCCCGGTAGGCAGGCTCCTCGGCCAGTCCGATCAGCTGCCGGGTTGCGGCGTAGCGGTCTCGCAGTTCTCGCGCGGCACCGCCGTCAGTCGGTGAGGGAGCGACCAGCGCCGTGGCCGGCCTGGAGGCCGCCGCGTGCCGGCTCCGCGAGCACGCCGGGTCGCTGGTCCCCGTGCTGTTGCAGACCCGGGCGTACGCGTCGGCGACCTGCCCGGACCGCCCCAGCACGACCGGCGACGGGCGGGAACGCCAGGTCGAGGCGCGGCTGCGGCGGCAGGGTCTGCTCCGGCGGCGGCTGCCCGCGCCGCCCGGTTCGACGTGGTGCTCTCCGAGGCGGTGCTGCTGCGGGTGGTGGGCGGCGCGGTGGCCATGGCCGAACAGCTCCGGCACCTGGTGGAGGCGAGCAGGCTGCCGCACGTGTCGATCCGGGTCGCGCCGCTCGCCGCCGGCCCGCACGACGTCGCGATCGCGGGCTCGTTCGTGCTACTGGACTTCCCGCTCGGCATCCGGGTCGACCCCGAACCGCCGGTGGTCTACCGCGAGTCGCTGACCGGGACGCTGTACCTCGACCGGCCGGCGGAGCTGGCCGCGTACGAGAAGGTCTGGGCCAGCCTCGACGCGCTGGCCCTGGGCGAGGAGGTCCACCACGGCTGAGCGGCCGGTGGGCGGGGTGCCGGCTGGCACCGGTCATGCGGGGTTGTCCCGTGTTGACACAATCTGGGCATGCGGGGCGTCGGTCAAGGTCCAACGTGAGCGACATCGTTGACGTGCTGCGGCTGTGGCTGGACGGGAAACCGACCAGTGACGTCGTCATATGGGGACACAGCATGCTCATCTGGGGGCGAGTGGGCAAGACCGTCCAGCTTGTCGCCGGCGGAGTCGTCGTGCTCGATCTGCTCAACCCTGCCTGGTTCCGGCGCTGCGGCACCGCCCTGCAAAACTGGTCGAGCTTGTTGTTTCGTCGCTCCAACGAACGCCGCGCGCTTCGCCAGATCGTCCGCCTGCGCGAGGAGGTCGGGTGGGACTTCCTCCACAACAGAAGCTTCGCCACGGGCCCGACATCGGCGGTGACCTGGGTGGTTCTGGTGGCAGCGTCGCCGGCTCGCGTGCCTGACGGGCTCGGCCTGAACCTGGACGCGTACCGCGCCTACCACCGGCAGGTGATAGACCACGTCATGCGCGAGCACACCTGCACAGATCCGCGCAACTCGACGTGTGGAAAACTGCAGGAGTACGTATGGCGCAGGGTCGACGAGTTGGTAGAGGCGCAGCGCCCCCCGAACGAACGCCATCTTGTCGAGCGCGCCAAAGAGGCAGAGATCGGCGGCTATGGCGCGCTTGTCGGCTCGGCCATTGGGATGGTCATTCTCTTTGCCGGAATCGCGAAAGAAGATCTGAGGCTTGCGGTGCCCGGCGCTTTGCTCATCCCCCTCTCCTGGTCGTGGCGGGTGCGTCTGACGTTGTCGACCCTGTCCCACCGGCTGTTGGGCGGTCTCCAACGGGCTGTCGGACGGGACCTGCACGAGCCGCGCCCGCTCATCTGGCTGAGATGGTTGGCGTTCCTTTCCCTCATCTTCGGCACCGTCCTGGACCTGCTCGCATCCTGACTGCCAGGGCGATGTTCCGGCATCGTGCCGGGCAGCGATGGGCGGAGGCAGGCCCGGTCCCGGCCCCGGTCGTGGTCGACCGGGACCGGGCCGCTGGTCGCCGCCGCCGCGAATGTCGTCGGCGACGGGTCAGGGCGAGCTGTTCGGGCGACGGGTCAGGGCAGCGCCTTCAGGAACGGGCCGTGGCTGAGCCGGAATTCCCAGGAGTAGAACCGGTCCCAGTTGATCGACCAGGTCATCAGGCCCCGGAAGTTGGGGTTGGTGCCGCTGCGGGGGGTGTAGCCGCCGCAGTTCTGGCCCTTGACCAGGCAGGTCACCGCCTGCTGTACGCCGGCTGGGGCGAGGTATCCGTTGCCCGCGCTGGTGGAGGAGGGTGCGCCGAAGGCGACCTGGTCCTCGCGTAGGGCGGGGAAGACGGCGTTGGCGTTTCCGGCGACCGGGAAGCCGGCGAGCAGCATGTCGGTCATCGCGATGTGGAAGTCCGCGCTGCCCATGGTGTGGTACTGGTTGTCCAGCCCGACGATGGGGCCGGAGTTGTAGTCCTGCACGTGCAGGACGGTGAGGTCGTCGCGCAGCGCGTAGATCACCGGCAGGTACGACCCGGCCCTGGGGTCCTGCCCGCCCCACGGACCTGACCCGTAGAACTGGTAGCCGAGCTGCACGAAGAACGTCTCCGGGGCCATGGTGAGCACGAAGCCCGCCCCGTAGCGCTGCTTGAGGGTGCGGATCGCCGAGATCAGGTTGACCACGACCGGCGTGGTCGGGTTGCGGAAGTCGGTGTCCCCGGTGTTGAGGTAGAGGGAGTGGCCCTCGAAGTCGATGTCCAGGCCGTTCAGGCCGTACCGGTCGATGATCGCGGACACTGACCGGACGAAGGTGTCCCGGGCGGCTGTGGTGGTGAGCTGCACCTGCCCGTTCTGGCCGCCGATCGAGAGCAGCACCTTCTTGCCCTGCTGCTGCTTGGCCCGGATCGCCGCGGTGAACTCCGCCTCGGTCTCGACGGTGGGGCACTCGGTGACGGGGCAGAGCTGGAACCGGATGTCGCCGGAGGTGACCGAGGTGGGTTCGCCGAAGGCGAGGTTGACGATGTCCCAGTCGGCGGGCACGTCGGCCATCCGCAGGTAGCCCGCGCCGTTGGCGAAGCTGGCGTGCAGGTAACCGATCAGCGCGTGCTTCGGCAGCCCGCCACCCGGCGGGGTGGTCGGCGGCGGGGTCGTCGGGGGTGCGGTGGTGGGCGGCGCGGTGGTCGGGGGCGCCGTCGTGGTGGGCGGGGTGGTGGGCGTGCCGCCGCCGCACGGCGCCCCGTTGAGGGTGCAGTCGGTGGGGGAGCCCGCCCCGGTGGCCAGGAAGCCGAACGACACCGAGGCGCCGGGGGCGACGGCGCCGTTCCAGGACCGGTTCGTGAAGGTGTGCCGCTGGCCGACGCTGCTCACCGTGGCGTCCCAGTACGAGCCGAGCGTCGTGCCGGCCGGCAGCGTGAAGGCGACCTGCCAGCCGGTGATGGTGCTCGGGCCGTCGTTGGTGATGGTGAAGCGGCCCTCCCAGCCGGTTCCCCAGTCGGAGGTCTTGGTGAAGGCGGCCGTGGGACCGGCGGCCAGGGCCGGGGTGGCGAGGGTCAGGATCGCCGAGGCGGCGGTGGCGAGGGCCGCCAGGACGGCCAGGAGCGGTGTTCGGAATCTGCGCTGCATCCGGTCCTCCCGGTAGGGGGTTGCCCGCCGGAGGCGTATCGACGGGTGGCCAATTATTAGGTTTGTTAACTGTAATTGTCCAGGGATGGCCCGCGATGGCGGTCGTCGACGTCGTCCCGGGCACCGTCGACGTCGTCACGGCCTGCCTCCCTTCCCCCCCCTGATTCACGGGAAGAGTGGCTATCCGGGTCGGGATAGCCACTCTTTCCGTGAATCTGCGGCCCGCTCAGGGGCGGGTGGGGTCAGTCTCGTTGGACGGTCATGGCGGCGGCTACGGTGCGGTTGGTGGTCTCGTCGATGAGGACGAAGCCGCCGGTGGTGCGGTTGCGGTGGTAGTCGTCCACGAGTAGGGGCACGGTGGTGCGTAGTTTGATCCGGCCGATCTCGTTCAGGTGGAGTTCCGTGGCGGTCTCGTCGCGGTGTAGGGAGTTGATGTCGAGGCGGTAGTGCAGGCCCCGGACGATCGCCCGGGCCGTGCGGGTGGTGTGTTTGATGGCGTACTTGCCGCCGACCTGTAACGGGCGGGTCTCGTCCATCCAGCAGACCATCGCCTCGATGTCCTGCGCGACCGCGGGGGCGTTGTTCGGCCGGCAGATCATGTCACCGCGGGAGATGTCGATCTCGTCGGTGAGGCGGACCGTCACCGACATCGGCGGGAACGCCTCGTCCACCGGCCCGTCCGCGGTCTCCACCACGGCGATGCGGGAGGTGAACCCCGACGGCAGCACCATCACCTCGTCGCCGGGCTTCAACACCCCCGACGCGACCTGACCCGCGTACCCCCGGTAGTCGGTCACCGTCGTGGACTGCGGCCGGATCACGTACTGCACCGGGAACCGCACGTCCTGCAGGTTACGGTCCGAGGCGATGTGCACCCGCTCCAGATGATGCAACAACGACGGCCCGTCATACCACGGCATGTTCTCCGACCGGGACACGATGTTGTCGCCCCGCAACGCCGACACCGGCACCACCGTCAGATCCGGCACGTCCAACTTCGCCGCGAACGCCGTGAACTCGTCCGCGATCGCCTCGAACACCGCCTGGTCGAAGTCCACCAGGTCCATCTTGTTCACACACAACACCAGGTGCGGCACCCGCAACAACGAACACAGGAACGCATGCCTACGCGACTGCTCCACCAAACCCTTACGCGCGTCCACCAGGATCAACGCCAGATCCGCCGTCGACGCACCCGTCACCATGTTCCGCGTGTACTGAATATGCCCCGGCGTGTCCGCGATGATGAACTTCCGCCGCGGCGTCGCGAAATACCGGTACGCCACATCGATCGTGATGCCCTGCTCCCGCTCCGCCCGCAACCCATCGGTCAACAACGCCAGATTCGTGTACTCGTCCCCCCGCGCCGCCGACACCGCCTCCACCGCGGCCAACTGGTCGGTGAACAACGACTTCGTGTCATACAACAAACGGCCGATCAACGTCGACTTACCGTCATCGACGCTACCCGCGGTCGCGAACCGCAACAGATCCATCGGCCGAGCCGACGCATCAACCTCGACGCCCACAGTGTCGATGCCCATCAGAAGTAACCCTCCCGCTTACGGTCCTCCATCGCGGCCTCACTCACCCGATCATCACCCCGGGTGGCACCCCGCTCGGTGACCCGCGTCGCGGCCACCTCCTCGATCACCAACTCCACACTGTCCGCGTCCGACCGCACCGCCGCCGTACACGACGCGTCCCCCACCGTCCGATACCGCACCCGCGCCTTGAACCGCTCCTCACCCACCCGCGGCCGAAAAAACTCGTTCACCGCATACAACATCCCATCCCGCTCCACCACCTCACGCTCATGCGCAAAATAGATCGACGGCAACGGAATCACCTCCCGAGCGATGTAGTGCCACACATCCAACTCGGTCCAGTTCGACAACGGAAACACCCGAATCGACTCACCCGGATGATGCCGACCGTTGTACAACGACCACAACTCCGGACGCTGATTCTTCGGATCCCACTGCCCAAACTCGTCCCGGAACGAGAACACCCGCTCCTTCGCCCGCGCCTTCTCCTCATCCCGCCGCGCCCCACCAAACAAAGCATCGAACCGATGCTTCTCCACCGCATCCAACAACACCGGCGTCTGAACCCGGTTCCGCGTCCCGTCCGCCGCCTCCCGCACCATCCCCCGCGCCAACGCCTCCGGCACACTCGCCACGATCAACTGCAAACCCAACTCGGCCACCCGACGATCCCGATACTCCAAGACCTCCGGAAAGTTGTGACCCGTGTCGACATGCATCACCGGAAACGGAATGTTCCCCGGCGCGAACGCCTTCTGCGCCAACCGCAACATCACGATCGAGTCCTTACCACCGGAGAACAGCAACACCGGCCGCTCCATCTCCGCCACCACCTCACGCATCACGAACACACTCTCCGCCTCCAGGGCATCGAGGTGTGAGACCTGGTACGCGGCCGAACCGCTGCTCATCGGGAGTCCTTTCGGGTAGACGGAACGGGGGAGCCGACGGGGACCGCCGCGCCGGTGAGCTGCCGCCGCAGCGCGGCGAGCAGCGGCGCGGCGAGTTCCCGGCGGCACACCAGCAGGTCGGGCAGGCGCGGGTCGGCCTGGTTGTACGCCAGCGGAGAGCCGTCGATCCGGGACGCGTGGAAGCCAGCCGCCGTGGCCACCGCCACCGGGGCGGCCGAGTCCCACTCGTACTGGCCGCCGGCGTGGATGTACGCGTCGACCTCACCGGTCACCACCGCGGCGATCTTCGCCCCCGCCGAGCCCATCGGCACCAGCTCGGCGCCGGCCTCGCCGGCCAGGTCGGTCAGGAAGGCGGGGGGACGGCTGCGGCTGGCCGCCAACCGGATCGACGCGCCGGAGGGCGCGGGCGTCGCCGGCCCCGGGGGAGGGGCGTCGGTCGCCAGCACCCGGTGCTGCGCCGCAAGCCCGACCGCGCCGGCCACCAGGCCGTGCGGGGTGGTCCCGTCGCGCGCCCAGAGCGCCACGTGCACCGCCCAGTCCGAGCGGCCCTCCTCGGCGAACTCCCGCGTCCCGTCCAGCGGGTCGACGATCCACACCCGGTCGGCGGTCAGCCGGGACACCCCGTCGGCGGTGCCGACCAGCCGGGAGTCCTCGTCCTCCTCGGACAGCACCGCGTCGGCCGGACGCCACCTCGCCAGCTCGGCGCGGAGCAGGTCGTGGGACGCCCGGTCACCGGCGGCCTTCAGCGCGGCGGGATCGCCGTGGCCGTGCGCGGCGCGTACCGAGAGCAGCAGCTCGCCGGCGCGGGCGGCGAGCCGCCGGGCGAGCGCCGTGTCGGATTCCGGGGGATTCAGCTCAGGCATGGCAGCTCCTCGCAGGGGCCGGGGGGAAACACCCGGGCGGTCACTGGACCGCCCGGCGGCTGAAGCAGCGGACGCTGAGCCAGGTCAGCGCCACGGCCGCCCCGGTCAGCACGCTCAGGCACACCCACGCCGGGATGTGCGGCACGCCGGGCAGCAGCGCGCCCCGCACCCCCTCCGAGACGTACGTCATCGGGTTGAGGGCGGTGACGACCTGGTACCAGGGCATCGTCAGCCGCGGCCACGGGTAGTGGATGCATCCGGTCCAGATGATCGGGGTGAGGATCACCGAGAAGGTGACGTTGATCCGCTGCACCGGCAGGGTGGTGGCCAGGGCCATCCCGATCGCCCCGCCGATCCAGGCGCCGAGCAGCGCCACCAGGAACGCCAGGGGCAGCCCCGCCGGGCGCCACGGCGCCGAGCCGACCACCAGGGCGCCGAGCGGGTAGATCAGGACGGCCGCGAGCAGCCCTCGGACGGTCGCGATCACCAGCTTGCCGATCGCGACGAGGCCGGTCGGCAGCGGGGCCATCAGCCGGTCCTCGATCTCCATCGTGAAGCCGAACTCCTTCACCAGCGGCAGGGCCACGCTCTGCAACGCGGTGGTGAGGGCGGCCAGCGCGATGATTCCGGGCAGGAAGAGGCCGGCGAAGTCGCGCCCGACGATGCCCTGCCCGCCGAGGATGGTGTCGAAGACGAAGAGCATGAACAGCGGCGTCAGCCCGACCTGCACCAGGATGACCCACAGTTCCCGGCCGGTGACCATGAGGTCGCGACGCAGCACGGCGGCGAACACCCGGCCCGCCCCCGGGCGGGGGCGCGGGCGGACCGCCGGTCGCAGCGGGGTTGGCGTGTCGAGAGCGGTCACCGTGGCTCCCTTCCGGTGAGTTCGATGAAGACGTCCTCCAGGCTGGGCTCGCCGACGTCGACGGCGTTGACCGCCGCCGACCGGCCGGCGAGCACGGTCACCGCCGGGCCGAGCAGCGCGGCGGGATCGGTGGCCAGGTGCAGGCGGAAGCGCAGCCGGCCGCGACCGCCGGCCGCCGGGCTCCCGCCGTTCGTCCCCGCGCCGTTGCGCCCGAGCCGGCCCGCGCCCGCGAGGGCGGCGAGGCCGCCGCCACCGGCCCGCGCGGCGAGCGCGGCCAGCGCGGCGCCACCGCCGGCCCCGGCGAGCCCGGCCCGGACGCCGCCCGGGAGACCCGCGCCCGCCCGCCGGTCCGCCGGCCCGGCGGGCAGCGCCAGCCGCTCCGCCTTGCGTACGCCGTCCAGCTCGCCGAGCGCGGCGCGGAGCGCGTCCGGGTCGTCGGTGGGGGCCGGGGTGACCGTGAGGTCGAGGATCGCGTCGCCGGCCAGGCCCCGGACCAGGTTCTCCGGGGTGTCGCAGGTGAGCAGCCGGCCGTGGTCGACGATGCCCACCCGGTCGACCACCCGGGCCGCCTCGTTCATCGCGTGGGTGGTCAGCACGATCGCCACCCCGCGCTCGCGTAGCCGGCGGATCTGGCCCCAGATCAGCAGCCGGGTCTGCGGGTCGAGGGCGTTGGTCGGCTCGTCGAGGAACAGCACCAACGGCTCGTGGGTCAGCGCGCGGGCGATCATCAGCCGCTGGGCCATCCCGCCGGAGTACGCCTCGATCCGCCGGTCGGCCCGCTCCGCGAGGCCGAAGCGGTCCAGCAGCTCCGCGGCCCGGGCCTGCGCCTCCCGCCGGCTCACCCCGTGGTACGTCGCGTGGTGGACCAGGTTCTGCCGGGGGGTCAGCGCCCGGTCCAGGTTGTTGTGCTGGGGCACCACGGCGAGCTGGGCGCGGGCGGTGGCCGGGTCGCGGCCCACGTCGACGCCGCCGACCAGGGCCCGGCCGCCGGTGGCCCGCAGCCGGGTGGTCAGGATGCCGACGGTGGTGGACTTGCCGGCCCCGTTCGGTCCGAACAGGCCGAAGATCTCGCCCGGCGCGACGGCGAACGACAGCCCGTCCACGGCGTTCGCGTCGCTGCGGGGGTAGCGCTTGACGAGATCGTGGACCTCGACCACGGCCGGCCCGGCTCTGCTGGGCAGCATCTCTTCTCCTGTCCTGGGTGCGGGGGTGCGGGGGTGCGGGGGTGCCGCCGCCCGCCGCCTGCGCGGTGCCGGCCGGCGGTGGGCGGCGGGCGCCGGCGGTCAGCCGCCGGCGGGCTTGGGGTGGGCGGCGAAGAACCGCCAGATGGTGTCGGTGGCGTTCAGGGCGGTGGAGGGCGGATCGAGGTCGAGCAGCTTCTCCGCCCGGGGTGGGTTGGGCTTGCCGCCCGGCCACTGGTGGCCCGCCCCGGCGATGGTGATCAGCTCGACGGCGCGCCCCTGGGCGCAGGTCGCCGCCGTCCGGGTGACCGGGCCGTCGGTGGTCGCCTTCGGCTCAGCGCAGCCGTCGACGGAACGCCACCGGGCGGCCAGCTCCGGCGTGGGCGGCCCGTCGATCTTCACCGGGTTGCGGCCGGTGCCGCCGTTGTCCCGGCGGCCCGGTCCGCCGCCGTACGGCATGGTCTTGTCCTGCTGGCCGTGGATGTGCAGCACCGACACCGGCTTCGGGGCGGGGCACTGGCCGGTCAGGGTGGTGGCCACCGCGCCGACCGCGGCGAACACCGTGGTGTCGCAGACCAGCCGGTACGCCAGCAGCCCGCCGTTGGAGATCCCGGTGACGTACGTGCGGGCCGGGTCGACCGGCAGGTCGCCGCCGATCGTGGCGACCAGCTCCGTGATGAAGCTGACGTCGTCGACCCCGTCGCGGGCCGGCGCGCCGCAGCACTCCGGGCCGACGGCCCAGGCCCGGTTCAGCCCGTCCGGGAAGGCGACCACGAAGCCGCCCTTGTCGGCCTGCTCGGTCCACCCGTACGACTCCTCGGCCTGGGCGCCGGTGCCGGCCGCGCCGTGCAGCATGACCACGAGCGGGACCGGGGCGGTCAGCTCGGCGGAGGCGGGCCGGTACAGCCGGTAGGTACGCTCCCGGCCGTCGACGGTGAGGGTGCGCTCGGAGGTGCCGACGGGCACGTCCGGTGCCGGCAGCGCGCCGCCGGAGGGCTGGGCGCTGACCGCCGGGCCGGGCCCGCCGTCGGTGGGCCCGGCGTCCTCCCGGTCGAGGCTGCACCCGGCGAGCGAGGTCAGGCCGACGAGCAGCGCGAGCGTCCCCGCGAGTCGGGACGCGGCGCCGGCCCCCGGCCGACCCGGCTGGCGGCGGACCGGCCGCCGGCCGCCGCCCGGTCCGGCCCCGGGGCGAAAAACGGTAAAAGGCATCATATGAACACTTTCGCCCGGGAATGTTCGAGCAATGTCAGGAACGCGCCAGGATTCGGCAAGGGTCACGGGTCGCCGGCCCGTCGACGGCGTGTCACCGGGCCGGCGACCCCGGCCTCAGCAGCCGCCCCTGAGCCGGATCAGCTCCCAGCCGCCCTCGGGGACGTCGTCGTTCGGGTCGGTCCGTAGGTTCATCGGGTTCGCCATGCCCAGGTACAGCGTCGAGCCGTCGGTGACCATGTTGCGCACGCCGTAGTTCAGGTAGTTGCCCACCCCGGAGTTGTCGATCGTCGTCGCCGGCCTGTTCGGCGACGAGAACGCGTACAGGTCGCCGCCGTACACCGCCTCCGGGCGCTCGGCGGCGGCCGGCGCGCCGGCGGCGGCATCGAGCGGCGCCTCGGCCAGCGCGTCACCGAGCTGCGGCGACAGGCCGAGCTGGGCGGCGGTCTCCTGGCCGAGCTCCTTGGCCAGGTAGCTCCAGTCCATGGTGCCGACGTACAGCTTCCCGCCGGCCACGACCATCTTCCAGGTGTAGTTGTTGTACGGGTTGCCGAAGCCGGCCGGACCGAACTTCGGGGTCTGGTGCGTCGACTGCATCGCCCAGGCCCCGGCCCCGCCGTTGGCCGCCGGGTCGTACGCGGGCAGCTCGGTCGAGCCGTAGAGCAGGTCGACCTTCTGGTGGTGGGCGGAGCCGAAGCTCTTGCCCCGGTAGACGCTGATTGCCCGCTGGGTGTTCTGGATCGTGGCCTGGGTGGCCGTCTCGTCCTTCGGCGGGTACGTGGCCAGGTGCACGGTGGTCGCCTTCATCGGCACGTGCATGGTGCCCCAGTACAGGTAGCCGCCGTAGGAGGCCAGGCCGCCCAGGGCGTAGGCGCGGGCGACCACCGGGTCCGGCTCGTAGCTGGACACGTTCCACACCTGCTGCCAGCCGTCGGCGTCCTCGGGGTTGAGCCCCGGCGCGCCCGCCGACAGCTTCGGGCTCATCCAGACCGCGGCGATGCTCGTCGGCACGGCGGCGTCGGCCGTCGGGCCGGCCAGTTCGTCGTCCGAGCCCGGCCAGGTGGTGACGAAGACCCGTCCCTCGTGGACGGTCAGGTCGGCAGCCTGCGCCGGCAGGTTCGCCACCACCGTGAAGGCGAACGGGTCGGTCTTGCTGCCCGCCCAGCGCAGCACGTGGCCGCGTTCGCCGCCGTTGGCGCCGACGCCCACCCCGGCGTACAGCGCGCCGTCGGCCACCGTGAAGTGCCGGATGTTGCCGTACGTGGGGAGGTTGCGCGACCCCAGGTACGCGCCGGTGTCGGTGTCGAACGCGAACAGGTTGACGCTCTCGCCCAGCGCCGGGCCGCCCAGCAGGGCCACCCCGCCGAAGTTGCCGGCGGCCCGGATGCCGGCCGTGGTCTGCAGCCGGTTGGCGTCGTCGGTGGAGGCGGCCTTCACCAGGTCGGTCTTCTCGGTCAGCGTGCTGGTCCTGGTGTCGTACGCGTAGAGGCGCGGCGGGCGGTGGTCGCCGAGGATGGGCGGCAGCTGCGGGTTGCGCTTGGCGATCTGGCTCTCGCCGTACTCGCAGGCCCAGTCGGCGTTCACCGTCGGCCTGGTGTTGCGCAGCGCCCTTCCGCTGGTCAGGCAGTTGACGTTCGCCCCGGTGCCGAACCACAGTGTCCTGCCGGCCCGGGTCATCCCCCACAGGTACGACTGGTTGACCTTGGCCTGTCCGGCGGCGCAGGGCGGGCCGGCCGGGTACGGCTGTCCGATCCCGGCGAAGCACTCGTCCGGCGCGGCCTTCGCGAGTAGCTGCGGGGTGCTCGGGTGCGCGCCGGCCGCGCCGGCGGCGTCGAGCGGCGCGCCGAGCGCCGCCGAGGGAACCGCCAGCACGGGCCCGAGCCCGAGTACGGCGACGACGGCCAACAGCCGCCGCGCGGAGATCCGGAGTGGATTCACCAACTGCCTCTCTTTCCGGGGAAGGGTGGACACCCGTGGCGCGGGTCCGGCGAGGCGGACCCGCTCGGCGGGCGGGACACAGGGGAGGACGGCTCAGACGGCGGCGGGCTGCGCCCTGCGCGCCGGGGCGACGACCCGGCCGGCGACCCGCCCGGCCCACTCGGGCGCGTCCTCGAACTCCAGGTAGTGGCCGAGCTGCGTCAGCTCGCCGACCGGGTCGGCGACCAGGTCCTCGTACCGCATCCGCAGCAGGTGCTCCGGCGGCACGTCGGCCAGCGCCTGATCGGCCTGGCTGGACATGAACGCGCAGAGGGCGAGGTAACGCCGGATCTCCTGGCCGCGCTCCCGCAGCGCCTCGGCGGTCAGCCGGTCCGGCAGGAACCGTTCCAGGTCCGCCGGCACCTCCTGGCCCGGGCCGACCCGGAACGGGTCCAGGCCGCAGCGGCCCAGGAACTCCACCCGGAGCTGGATGAGCTGGAACGACGAGTGCCGGCTCATCGACCGGGCGGTGTCCTCCCAGTTCCGGGTCAGGTAGACGATCTTGCAGTCCGGGAAGCCCTTCAGCAGGTACGGCGCCACGTGGCTGGAGCCTCCGGAGCGCTCCACCCAGCGCTTCTTGCCGGTCAGGGTGGCGAGCAGGTCGAGGAAGTCGCTGTGGTGCCGGGCCACCGTCTGGGTGCCGAACTCCGGGACCCGCTCGGCGAGCTGGTCGAACAGCGCGTCCGGGTCGGCCGTGAGCTTCGACAGGGTGATCGCCAGGATCCGGGGCAGCTCCGTCAGCCGGCCCGCCCACCGGCCGGTCTCCGGGTAGCGGACCTCCTTGGGCGGCAGCCCGATCCGGAACAGCGTGGACAGTTCCGCCTTCGGGCTGGCCAGCACCGCCCAGTACTCGGCGCCGGTGAGCACCTCGGCGCTGCGCGCCCAGGGCGCCACCGACATGAAGAACTCCTGGGCCGAGAGCGTGTCCCGCTGCTCGTGGATGAGGTCGGAGAGCAGCGTCGAGCCGCACCGACCGTTGCTGATGATGATCGACCGTCCCGTGATCGGGGTGTCCATCGAAAGACCTCCTGGGTGTCGCGCTGTCATGCGGTGGTGGATCGGGCCACGTCGAGCGAGCACTCCTCGGCGAGCCAGGCGAAGACGAGCCGGCGGACCTCCTCCGGCCGGTCGATCAGCACGGTGTGCCGCTGCTCGGGCAGGACGACGACCCGGGCCTGCGGCAGCAGCCCGCGTACCGCCGGGGCCAGCTCCCGCACCGCGGAGGCCCCGCCGTAGACGCAGAGCACGGGGCACCCGATCGCGGCCAGCGCCTCGGTCGTCGGCAGCCGGCTGGCCGGAAGCTCCTGCGCCAGGGTGGTGTCGGCGAGCATCCGGCCCGTCTCGGCGGCCCGCCGGGCGGCGACCCGGCCCCGGGCGACGCCGATCTCGGCCAGGGCCCCCCGCTGCGGCAGCCGGGCGGCGACCCGGTCGAGCCGGACCCGCACCCGCCGCATCCACTCCGGGGTGGGCGGCGCGGACTCGACGGCCACGATGCCGGCCACCCGGTCGGGGTGGCGGGCGGCGTAGCCGAACGCGATCGTCGCGCCGAACGAGTTGCCCAGCAGCAGCAGCGGGCCGGTGACGTCCAGGCCGGCCAGCAGCGCCGCCAGGTCGTCGACGAGGTCGTCCAGGGCGTACCCGGTGGCGGGGCGCTCGCTGCGCCCGTGCCCGCGCAGGTCGTACAGCACGGTCGGGAAGCCCGCCCGGGCCAGCGGCTCGGCCATGGTGAAGTACCAGCTCGCCATGGTGTCCGAGGCCATCCCGTGGATGAGCACGGCGGCCGGCGTCGGTCCGGTCCGGCCGCCCGGGGCCGGACCGGTGGGATCGAGTCGCTGCACGTGCAGCGTGATCCCGTTCGCCGGGACCATGGTCACCGGCTGCCCGCCCCGACCTCGTCCGCGTCCGCGCCCGCCAGCGAGGTGGCGATGTGCTCGACGAGCTGCCCGACCCGCAGCTCGCCCACCGTCTCCAGGTCCAGCTTGGCGACGAAGTGGGCGAAGTTGACCGTGTCGCCGTAGCGGGCCTGGAGCCGGCCGGCGAGCGAGACGACGTCGATGCTCTCCATCCCCAGGTCGCCCTGGAACGTGGTGTCCATGGTGACGGCCTGGTCCTCCGCGAAGTCGCCGAGTACGGCGTTGATCATCTCGGTGAGCTCGGCGAGGATGCTGTCCTGGGCCGCGGGCATGATGGTTGCTCCTTCTGATCCGGTGGGCTGGCCTGCTGTCATGCTCGGCTGGTGGTTCACGGTCGGGACACCCCGGGCGGGGCTGCGGGGTCCGGGTCCGGGCCCCAGGTCCAGGCGACGACGTACCGCCTGGGCGGCAGGTCGGCGGGGTTGGCCACGTCCCGGTGGCCGACCCGGTACGTGCGCCCGTCGACCTCGACGGTCAGCACGGCGTCGGCGGCCTCGCGCACCCGGAACCGGCGTGGCCGGCCGTCCAGCCCGGTGCCCTCGGCCTTGCCGACCGCCTCCTTGGCCGCCCAGAACCGGGTGAACCACAGCCGCCGCGCCGCCGCGTCCCCGCCGGCCAGCGACGCCAGCAGCGTCGCCTCCGCGTCGGTGAGGGCGAAGCTGAACGTGCTCTCCGGGTGGTCGGTGACCTCCGCGACGTCGATGCCGACGCCGGGACCGCCGGTGGTCGCCCCGGGGGCACGCCGCCGGGCGATCGCCACCCCGATCTCCGCGCAGTGCGCGAGCGAGACGTCGCAGTCGCCGAGGCCGCGACCGGGCCGCCCGCGCACCCACGGCCGGCCGTCCGCGTCGTTGCCGACGGTCAGCTCGATCGGGTAGATGTCGGTGTGGCCGTCCTCCCACAACCGGGCCCGCACCGCGTCCTTCGCCGCGATCCGGCCCAGCATCCACTGCTTGCGGGTCTTCGCCGGCTGCCGCTCGTAGTCGGCGTACGCGGCGCCGCCGAGGATGCCCCGGGCCGCCATGCCCCGGGTGACCAGGTCGGTCCAGCAGTCGAACGCCATCGTCCAGCCCTCGGGCTGCAACAGCGACATCGGGTGCCGCTCGGGGAAGCGTTCCGCCACCCGGGCCTGCGGGTGGCTGTCGAACCGGCGGTCGATCGCCCCCTCGATCTGCGCCCACACCCGTCCCCGGAAGCTGAGCTGGGTGTCGGCGACGAGCTGGCCGTCGTCGATGGAGCGGACCCGGGCGACGCACTCGAAGGCCCGGCCGGCCGGCGGGGGCGGCCCGAAGAACCGCACGTGCCCGAGGCCCACCGGCAGCGCCACCGTCCGGAACGGCTGGGTGGTGATCAGCCAGTTGCCGATGAGCTGGAGCGCGTTGTCCAGCAGCGCGCCGGGCGGCACCGGGGCGGTCACCACGCCCCGCACGTGCATGTCGCCGAGCGCGTGCACCCGCGTCACGCCCTGGAACTGCGGGCCGTGGAACATCAGCCGCTCCGCGTACATCTCGGCGGCGCCGAGGGTGGGCGGTCGCTCGGTGGCCGCGTCGTGCGTCCAGACCTGCGGCGGCGTCGGGTACCCGACGCCGACCTCGATGGTGGCCCGGGCGTACCCGGCGAAGACGACGGCGTACCGGTTCGGCCCGGCGGACCGCACCACGATCTCCACGTCCGTCGCCGGCTCGGCGATCAGCCACTTGTTGAACCTGGCGTCGTGCACGGCCACCACCCGGACGTCGGGCACCAACTGCTCGACCGCCTCCACCATGTGCGCGACCAGGGCGGTCGCCGGCACCACGGGCCACCGGTCCTCCGGGTCCGGCCAGTCGTCCGGCTGCACGAAGAAGCAGTGGTCCAGCAGGTACGGCATGGTCTCCAGGGAGACCCGCAGGGTGATCCGGCCGACCTCCGTGCCGGCGCCCGCGGCGGGCGCCGGGCGGGCCGGGGCGGCCTGCGGTGCGGCGGCGGGCCGGGCGGCCGGGGACCCGGGCGGCGGGCCCCCGGCACCCGGGGCGCGGCGGTGCCCGCTGCGGCGCCGGGTGGCGCGGGGCGGTTCGCCACCGGCGCGGCGGGCGGCGCCGGCAGGGTGCGGGCCGGTGCGGCGGGCGGGGCCGCCGTGCCGCTGCCGGCGGCGGCCAGCACGCTGACCGCGCCCTGCGCGGTGTCCCGCAGCAGCGCCGCGAGTTCCGCCGCCGCGCTGGACTGGCCGGCGAGCCGGTGCAGCGCGGCCAGCGCGGTGGCCGGGTCGTCGGACTGTGCGGCGGCGGCGTGCTGCGTGGCGGTGACCCGGGGCGCGGCCGGCTGCGCGAGCGGCCGGGCGACCGGCGTCGGCGCGGCGGCCGGGCGGCCCGGGGTGGCGCCCCGGGCCGGACCCGGGTACGTCCCGGGACCGGTGGCCCGCTCCGGCGCGGCGGCCGGCCGGGCGGGCTGCCCGCCGCCGGTGATCGGGGACGGTGTCGCCGCCGGGCCCGGCCCGGCGGTCGGCGACGTGGTCAGGCCGAGCAGGCCGGCCGCGTCCGCGCCGAGGCGCACCAGGGGACCGCCCAGGTCGAGCTTCACCCGGGGCCCGCGCCGGCCGGTGCTGCCGGTGGGCTTCGCCGGGCCGGCGGCGGTGGTCGGCGGGGTGCGCTCCGGCGCGGACAGGGCCCGCAGGTCCGGCGCGCCGCCCTCCACCCAGAGCGCGGTGGCCACCCGCCGAAGCTGGTTCAGCCCGCCGCGGTGCGCGGTGTTCACCGGCATCGCGAGGTGGTCGCGTCCGCGCAGGTTGTCGCCGATCAGCGAGGCGAGCTGTCCCGCGCCGACCTGGAGGAAGACCCGGAACCCGGCGGCGTACATCGCCTCGACGGTCTGCCGGAACCAGACCGGCTCCATCATGTGCCGGACGAAGATGCGGTTCACCTCGTCCTCGTCGGCCGGGAACGGCGCGTGCAGGGTCGCCGACCACACCGGCATCCGGGTCGGGTGGACCTCCCAGCGGCCCAGGGCGGCGCCGATCGAGGTCAGCCCGTCGGCGAAGGCGGGGGTGTGGAACGCCGAACGGAACGGCAGCTTCTGGCACAGGACGTTGCGGGTGCGCAGCGCCTCGACGAGGCGGTCGACCTGCGGCTCCGGCCCGTTCACCACCGACTGCCCCGGGGCGTTGTCGTGCGAGAGCACCACCTGCGGGAAGTCGCCGAGCAGCGGGGTGACCTGGTCCGCGCCCGCGCCGACGGCCGCGAAGACGTACCCGGAGACCTCCACCGAGTCGGCGTTGAACAGCTCCAGGAACTCGTCCATCGCCGCGGTGCTGACCTGGCCGCTGACCGCGGCGGCGGTCCACTCGCCGATGCTGTGCCCGGCGACCGCGTCGGGCCGCACGCCGATCCGGTCCAGCGCCTCGTTGAGCAGCTTGCCCACCTCGATCAGGCCGGCGCCGTGCCGGCCCAGGTCGGCGGCGGACCACTCGCGGTCCGGCAGCCCGAAGTGGGCGGCCAGGTCGGCGGTGCGCGGGGAGAACTCCGCCTCCAGCCCGGGGAAGACGAAGGCGAGCTTGCCCGCCCCGTCGCCGAGCAGCGGCTCCGGGCTGAACCAGATGTCCCGCCCGCCCCGCCAGGCCCGCCCCCGGGCCACCGTCTTGCGGGCCACCGCGAGCAGCTTGTCCGTCGGATTGACGATCCCGAGCCGGGCCCGTCCCGGCGCGTCGCCGCCGGAGCGGGCGGCCAGGTCGGCGCCGAGCCGGCGTACCTCCTGGTCGTCGCGGGCCAGCAGCCCGGCGAGCCCGGCCGGGTCCGGCGCGGCCAGCCAGAGCACCTGGTCCGGCTCGTCGACGGCGACCGTGCCGGCGGCCGGGACGGTGATCGGCGCGACCGGCTCGCCCACCTGGTCGGGCGCCTGCTCGATGATCACGTGGGCGTTGATCCCGCCGAACCCGAACGCGTTGACCCCGGCCCGGCGCGGCCCGTCGCCCTCCCACGGCCGGGCGCTGTCGATCGGGGCGAACCGGGTCGCCGCCATCTCGGCCCGGGGCGACTCGCAGTGCAGGGTGGGCGGCAGCACCCCCCGGTGCACGGCGAGCGCGGCCTTGATCAGACCGGCGACCCCGGCGGCCGGCATGGTGTGCCCGATCATCGACTTGACCGAGCCGATCACCGGACGCGGACCGCCCCGGTACGGGCCGAACACCTCGGCCACCGTGGTCAGCTCGGCGGCGTCCCCGGTCGGGGTGCCGGTGCCGTGCGCCTCCAGCAGGCCCAGCGCGTCCGGGGCGGTCGGGTCCAGGCCGGCGGCCTCCCAGGCCCGCCTGATGGCCAGCACCTGCCCGGACACCGCCGGGTTGAACATGCTCGCCGAGCGGCCGTCGCTGGACACCCCGCTGCCCCGGATCACCGCGTAGACCCGGTCGCCGTCGCGCACCGCGTCGGCGTACCGCTTGAGCACCACCACGCCGGTGCCCTCGCCGATCAGCAGCCCGTCGGCGGCGGCGTCGAACGGCCGGATCTCGCCCTGCCGGGACAGCGCCCGGAGCTGGTTGAACACCGACCAGAAGCTGATGTCGTGCACGTGGTGCACGCCGCCGGCGAGCACCGCGTCCAGCCGGCCGTTGAGCAGCTCGGTGACGCCCTGGTCGACGGCGATCAGCGACGAGGCGCAGGCCGCGTCGATGGTGTACGCGGGGCCGCGCAGGTTGAGCCGGTTGGCCACCCGGGAGGCGGCCAGGTTCGGCACCAGGCCGATCGTCCCCTCCGGCTGGTACGGGCCGAGCCGCTCGTCGAACTTCCTGCGCAGCAGCTCCAGCCGGGCCGGGTCGAGGTCGGGCACCAGCTCGCGCAGGACCCCGATGACCTGGCTGGACATCCGTACCCGCTGGGCGTAGCGGGCCTGGGCGGGGCTGAGGATGCCGCCCCGGCCCAGGATGACGCCGACCCGGTCGCCGGCGGGCAGCCGCTCGGCGCCGCCCGCGTCGTCGATCGCCGCGGCGGCCACCTCCAGCGTGATCAGCTGGTCCGGCTCGATGTCGCCGATCGAGGCGGGCATCACCCCGAACCGCAGCGGCTCGAAGGTGGCGTACTCGTCGACGAAGCCGCCGCGCCGGCAGTACATCCGGTCCGCCCGGTGCGCCTGCTCCGGGTCGTAGAACTCCTCGTCCCAGCGGTGCGGCGGCACCTCGGTGATCGCGTCCACCCCGTCGACCAGGTTGCGCCAGTAGCTCTCCAGGTCGCCTGCGGAGGGCATCAGGGCGGCCATCCCGACGATGGCGACCCGATCGGGCGCGTCGGCGCCGTTGCTCATCGGTACCTCCGGCGTGCGGTGCGGGCAGGGGCGTGGCGGGGCATCGGCGCGCTCACCACCCGGAGGCGGTGTAGACGACCGAGGTGACCTTCGCGTCGGCCCAGGCCAGCTCCCGCAGCAGGGCGAGCGCGCCCTCCTCCGGGTCGATCAGGCCGATGCCGCGGCGGGCGTACTCCCGGCTCAGCTCGGCGGTGACCATGCCGCCGTGGCCGGCGCCGGGGGCCCACGGCCCCCAGTGGACGGTCAGGCAGCGCACCCCGGTACGGGCCGCGTAGCGGGCGCCGATGGTGTCCAGGGCGTCGTTGGCCGCCGCGTAGTCGGCCTGCCCCCGGTTGCCGTAGGCGGCGGCGATGCTGCCGAAGAAGACCACGAACCGCGGCGCGGCCGGCAACTCGTCCAGGCCGGCCAGCAACCCCCGCGCCCCGTCGACCTTGGTGTCGAAGACCCGGGTGAACGACGCCGGGTCCTTCTCGGCGATCAGTTTGTCCTCGATGATCCCGGCGGCGTAGACGACGCCGTCGAGGCGGCCGTGCTCGGCGTGGATGCCGGCCAGCAGCCGCCGGGTCGCCGCCGCGTCCCGCACGTCCAGGGCGTGGTAGCGGACCTCACCACCCAGCTCGGTCAGCTCGGCGATGGTCGCGGTCACCTCCCGGGCGGCCAGGATCCGCTGCGCGGTCCGGTCGATCTCGACCGGCGACCGCAGCCCCTGCCGGGCCAGCGCGGCGACCAGCGCCGCCTTGTCGCCGGCCGCGGCCAGCGCCGGGTCCTCCGGGCCCTCGGGCAGCGGCGTACGGCCGACCAGCTCGATCCGGCACCGGCTGGCCGAGGCGAGCGCCCGGGCGAACCACGGGGTGATGCCCCGCGCCCCGCCGATCAGCACGACCACCGAGTCCCGCTCCAGTCCGATCGCGGCGGCCTCGGCCACCCCGTCGCCGGCCGGGCCGGCGCCGCCGGCGGCCAGCGCGCCCAGCTCGACCGGCACCAGGTCCGCGACGTACCGGTCGGATCCGCGCCGGGCGACCACCGGGGCGTCGGAGGCGGTGACCAGCTCGTCGAGGAGCTGCCGGGCCAGCGCCTCGGGCGCCGCCGCCGGGTCCACCTCGACGAAGCGGGCGGTGAGCTGCGGATACTCGCGGGCGATCGTGCGGAACAGGCCGGGCATGCCGTCGGCGGCGCCGATGGCGTCCCGCGACCCGGCGGCGAGCAGCCAGCGCGGGCCGGCCGCCAGGGCCCGCTTCAGCAGCGGGAACACGTCCGGCAGCAGCGGCTCGTCGAGGTTGGTCAGCCCGTCGAGCACCAGCACCCCGTCGAAGCCCTGGCCGGCCTGCTCGCTGTCGAGCACCCCGAGCTGGCCGCCGGCCCCGTGCTGGCCGAGCAACTCGGCCAGGTACGCCCCGACCGGCCCGCCCCCGGTGATCAGGAACCGGGCGCCGGTGAGCACGGTGGCCGGGTCGCCGACCTCCTCGGCGCGGACGCTCTCCTGGGCGACCAGCCGCTTCGGGGCGATCCCCACCCCGACCTCGGCCGGGGCGTCGGCGGGCGCGGCGGCGATCACGGCCGGCACGGCGACGGTCGCCGTGGCGCTGAGGGTCGCCGTGGCGGTGACCGCGCCGTTGAGCTTCTCGTCGAGCCAGGTGACCATGGCGCGGACGGTGCGGGCCTTGACGAGGTCTTCGAGTTCGCTTTCGTCGCCTTCGACGGCGAGGTGGAGGCGTTGGGCGACTTCGCCGGCGACTTCGGCGCGTTTGATGGAGTCGATGGACAGGTCGGCTTCGAGGTCGAGGTCGAGTTCGATGAGGTCGACGGGGTAGCCGGTGCGCTCGCCGATCACGGTGAGGATGGCGTTCTGGAAATCGGCGAGGGTGGCGCCGGCGGACGGGGGTGCTCCGGCCGGGGCGGCGGCGACGGCGACCGGGCCGGTCGTGGAGACCGACACGTGCACGCTGCCGCTCATCTTCTCGTCGAGCCAGGTGACCATGGCGCGGACGGTGCGGGCCTTGACGAGGTCTTCGAGTTCGCTTTCGTCGCCTTCGACGGCGAGGTGGAGGCGTTGGGCGACTTCGCCGGCGACTTCGGCGCGTTTGATGGAGTCGATGGACAGGTCGGCTTCGAGGTCGAGGTCGGGCTCGATGAGGTCGACGGGGTAGCCGGTGCGCTCGCTGATCACCGCGAGGATGGCCTGCTGGAAGTCCGCGACGCTCGGCCCGGCCGGAGCCGCCGGCGCGGGCGTCGGGACGATGGTGCCCACGGCGGGCGAGACGGGGACGACGGCCGGGGCGACCGGCATCGCCGGGGCGAGCGCCGTGGCCAGCGCCGCTGCGCCGTTCGCCGCCACCATCGCCGGCACCGCGGCCGGGGCGGGCGACGGCGCCGACTCCTGCGGCAGCGCGGCGGGCGCGTACCCCTCGACCCGGTACGCCTCGGCGGGCTGCCAGACGGGCCGTTCCCCGCCGCCGAAGTCGCCGAGGAAGGCGAGCATCACGTCCCGTTGGGTGGCGATCATGTCCCGGGTGGTGCGCAGGTACTCGCTGAGCAGCTCGCCCCGGATGTCCCGGACACCGGGGTCGGCGCCGGGGCCGCTGCCGGTGGCGGTGGCGGTGCCGTTCGCTGAGGTCATCGACAGCTCCTTGATCCGTCGGGGAGGGGTCATGCCACCGGGAAGGCAGTCGCCGTGCTGGTCCCGGACGAGCTGCCCGTCGACCGTCCACAGCGGACGACGGGTCGGTGCGGCGCCGGGGGCGTCGCCCGCGACCCGGCCCTGGAAGAGCCAGTCGGGGCGTACCGGCGCGCCGGCGCAGGCGAGTTCGGCGATCGAGATCAGGAATCCGCGCAGCCCCTCGGCCGGGCCACCCTCACCGGCGATCGCCCGGTGCGGCCGGTCGCCGAGCACCGCCCGTACCAGCCGGGTGAGCACCTGGCCGGGGCCGACCTCGACGAAGAGGCGGGCGCCGGCGGCGTACATCGCCTCGATCTGCTCGACGAAGCGGACCGGCGCGCCGATCTGCTCGGCGAGGTGGTGGCGCACCTGGTCGGCGTCGCCGGCGTACGGCGCGGCGGTGAGGTTGGACCAGACCGGGATGCGCGGCTCGGCGATCCGCCGGTCGGCGAGCACCTCGGCGAAGGTCTCCACCGCGCCGGCCACCACCGGGCTGTGGAAGGCACAGGCCACCGGGATGGCCTTGGCCGACAGCCCGGACTCCTTGAGCGCGACCACCGCCGCCCGAACCTTCGCGGTCGGACCGGAGACCACCACCTGCCTCGGGGCGTTCCGGTTGGCCAGTACCACCTCGCTGGTCAGGCCGGCGCCCGCGAGGGCCTGCGCCACCTCGTCCGCGGTGGCGTTGACCGCCGCCATGGTGCCCGGGTCCTCGCCGCAGGCGCCCAGGATGGCCGCCGCCCGCTCCCGGCTGAGGTCCAGCAGGGTGGTCGCGTCGAAGGCCCCGGCGACGCACAGGCCGACCAGTTCGCCGTAGCTGTGCCCGGCGGTCATGTCCGGCCGGACGCCGAGGCGGCGCAGCAGGTGGTCGACGGCGAGGCCGCCGATGCCCAGCACCGGCTGGGCGACCCTGGTGTCGCGCACCCGGTCCTCCTGCGCGCGCCGGGACTCGTGGTCGAACGCGGTCGGTGGGAAGAGCAGCTCCGCGGCGGACCGGTCGAGTTCGAGGTAGTGCCGCAGCTCCGGGAAGGCGACGAACAGTTCCGCGAGGGCCCCCGGGCGCTGGCTGCCCTGCCCGGGGAAGAGGAAGGCCACCTGGCCGGGCCCCACCGGGTCGGTCTCCGTTGGCTGGACCAGGCCCCGGGCCGGGTCGTGCTCACCGGCGAGGGCCCGGCGCAGCAGCGTCTCCAGCTCGGGCAGGCTCCGGGCCACCACCGCCACCCGGGTCGGTCCGGACCGGTTGGCGGCCTTCGCGGCCACCGCGGCGGCCAGCTCGGCCAGCCGGCCCGGCCGGTTCCGACCCGCGTCGGCGGCGAGGCTCTCCAGGAGCTGCCGGACCGGCTGGTGGGCCGCGGCCCGGTCGGCGCCGCGGAAGCAGAACAGCTCCGCCGGCCACAGCCGCCGCGCGTGCCGGGGCTCCGGGGCGCCCGCGTACGCGCCGAGCACCGCGTGGAAGTTGGTGCCGCCGAAACCGAATGCGCTGACCCCGGCGATCCGCTCGCCGGCCGGCGCCGGCCACGGGCGGGCCTCGGTGAAGAACACGAACGGGCTCTGCTGCGGGTGCCAGGCCGGGTTGGGACGCTCCAGGTGGATCGTGGGCGGCCGGATCCCGTGGTACAGCGCCAGGGTCGCCTTGATCACCCCGGCCAGCCCGGCGGCGCACTTGGTGTGCCCGATCTGGGACTTCACCGAGCCGAGTGCGCAGCCGCCCGGTGCGGCGCCGGCCTCGACGAACATCCGGGTCAGCGTCTCCAGTTCGGTGCGGTCGCCGACCACGGTGCCGGTGCCGTGCGCCTCCACCAGCCCCACGTCGCGCGGTGAGATGCCGGTGCGGTGGTAGGCCCGGTCCAGCGCCCGGCGCTGCCCCTCGGGACGCGGGGCGGTCAGGCCGAGGGCCCGCCCGTCGCTGGCCCCGCCGAGCCCCTTGATCACGCCGTAGATCCGGTCGCCGTCGCGCTCGGCGTCGGCCAGCCGCTTGAGCACGACGCAGGCCACCCCCTCGCCGAGGGCGATCCCGTCGCCGGTGCTGTCGAAGGGCCGCGACCGGCCGGTGGGGGACAGCGCGTGCGCCGAGGTGAACATCAGGTAGTCGTTGACGCCGTTGTGCAGGTCGGCGCCGCCGCAGATCATCAGGTCGCTGTCGCCGCTGGCCAGCTCCTTGCAGGCGGCGTCCATCGCGGCCAGCGAGGAGGCGCAGGCGGCGTCGATGGTGTAGTTCGGCCCGCCCAGGTCGAGCCGGTTGGCCACCCGGCCGGCGATCACGTTGGCCAGCACGCCCGGGAAGCTGTCCTCGCTGACCGTGGGCAGCAGCTCCTCCATCTCCTCGGGCACCTCGCCGAGGTAGGCCGGGAGCATGGTGCGCAGGGTCTGCGCGTGGCCCATGTCGCTGCCCGCCTCGGCGCCGAAGACCACGCCGGTACGGGAGTGGTCCACGCCCGGGGCGTCGTAGGCGTACCCGGCGTCGACCAGCGCCCGGTGGGAGACCTCCAGGGCGAGAAGCTGGGTCGGGTCGATGCTGCTCAGCGCCGCCGGCGGGATGCCGTAGCCGATGGCGTCGAAGGGCACCGGCTCGATGAACCCGCCCCACTTGGAGACGCTGATCCGGCCGGTCCGACCCGGTCCGACCTCGGGGGCGTAGTAGACGCTGGTGTCCCAACGGTCGGCCGGGACCTCGGTGACCGCGTCGGTGCCGTTGAGCACGGTGCGCCAGAAGCTGTCCAGGTCGGGGGAGCCCGGCAGCATGCACGCCATGCCGACGATGGCGATGTCCAGCGGGGCGGGCGGCTCCTCGACCCCGGCGGCCGGCGGCGCGAGCCGGGCGCGCAGCGTGTCGAGCCGGTCGGCGTGGAAGCCCCGTACCTCGGTGGTGACCGCCTCGTGCAGCTCCGCGACGGTGGTGGGGGCGGCGCGCAGCACCGCGACCTGGCCGGCCATGAACAGCCCTTCGGCGGCCTGGACGGCCTCGTCGACGGACTCGATGACCTCGCCGGAGCGGCGCAGGCCCTTGCTGGCGATCCGCAGCCGCCCGACATTGAGCAGCTCCAGTTGCTCCCACACCTCGCGGTTCTGCACCCCCGCGCCCTGCAACTGGTCGCGTAGCTGGCGGAAGTCGTCGACGAACGGGGTGTGCAGGCACCGGGTGGCGTGCCCGGGGGCGGTCTCCAGCAGCGCCGTGCGCTCGGCGGTGAGCGCCTCGCGCTGGAACATCGGCTGGACCGCGCCGTGCTCCACCGCCTCCGCGGTGAACAGGTACGCGGTGCCCATCAGCACGCCGATCCGGCCGCCCCGGCGGGCCAGCGGCGCGGCCATCGTGGCGACCATCGCCGCCGACCGGGCGTCGTGCACGCCGCCAGCGAAGAAGACCTGCACCTGCCCGGCCGCGGCGGGGTCGGTGTCGAGGTACTCGTCGAGCACCAGCAGTTGGGCCTCCCACAGCGGGAAGCTGGCCCGCGGTCCGACGTGACCGCCGCACTCGGCGCCCTCGAAGATGAACTTGCGGGCCCCCGAGCGCAGGAACTGCCGCAGCAGGCCGGGGGAGGGCACGTGCAGGAAGGTGCTGATCCCCTGCTCCTCCAGCGCGCGGGCCTGCGGCGGCCGGCCACCCGCGATGATCGCGCAGGCGGGACGCAGCTCCCGGATGACCTCCAGTTGCGCGGCGCGCAGCTCCTCGGGGGCGAAGCCGAGCACCCCGACACCCCACGGGCGGTCGCCGAGCAGCCCGGCGGTCTCGGTGAGCATCCGGCGGCACTGGTCGGCCGAGTTCAGGGCGAGCGCGAGGAACGGCAGCGCGCCGTCGTCGGCGACCGCGGCGGCGAAGGACGCCTCGTCGCTGACCCGGGTCATCGGCCCCTGGGCGACCGGCACCCGCACCCCGAGCGTCTCCGCGAGGGGGGCGCCCGGCAGCAGCAACTCACCGGCGTCCGGGCCGTCGACGGCGTCGAGCATCGCCGCCCGGATCCCCCGGACGGCGGCGGCCGTGTCCGGCCAGCGGTCGGCGAAGACCCCGGCCAGCCACCCGTCCTGACCGACGGGCAGCAGCTCGGAGTGCTCCTCGTGCGGCCCGCCCCGGCGCATTCCCCGCATCCCGTCGCGCAGGACGGTCTCCGAGCCGTCCATCCGCCGGATCCCGGCCCGGACGTCCGCCGGCAGCTCCGACTCGGGCATCAGGGCGAGCTGGGTGTCCAGCACCACCCCGGCGGCACCGCCGACCAGGCACGCCCCGGCGGTGCGGGGGCCGATCCCGCCGGCCACCCAGACCGGCAGGTCGAGGGCGTCGTCCGCGACGAGCTGCTGGAGCAGGACGAACGAGCTGAGGTCGCCGACCCGTCCGCCGGCCTCCATGCCACGGGCGACCAGCCCGTGCGCGCCGGCCGCCGCCGCGGCCCGCGCCTCGTCCCGGCTGGTCACCTCCACCAGCACCCGGTAGCGGCCGGTGAGCCCGGCCAGCGGCCAGGGGCTGCCCGGCTCGACCAGCACCAGGTCCACCCGGCCGGGCGCGGCGCGGTCCACGTCGTCCGGGGTGGCCCGGCACCCCGCCGGCACCCGGACGCCGATCGGCGTGGGGGACCAGGACGCGGCCTGGGCGAGCGCGCGCAGCGACCAGTCGTCGCCGCCGGCCAGGTCGACGATGCCCCGCCCGCCACCGGCGCTGGCGGCGGCCGTGATTCGTGGGCCCGGTTCGAGGACGCCGACGGGATTGACAACCATGATCAGGTCGCGCGTGTGCGGTGCAGTACTCATCAGGCTCCCACTTCGGTCGCGAGGAGATCGCGGTGCGACGGGCTGGACCGGCCGGCCGAACGCCGGCGATCAACGTCTGAATCCGCGGCAGTCAATGTCGCGCTGAGTCATAAGTTAGCACCGCTCAGTTACGCCCCGGTTAAATCTGACCTACTCGACCGACGAGGTGAAGATTTCCTACTCACGCGGCGGGACATGTTGTCGGGTTGGCCAGGCAATACTTCCGAAGGTTCGGTCCGAGTTGGCCGCGAGTGGCGTCGAGCGGGGTGGCGCGGCGATTGTTTACTTCATTACAAAATTGTTTTCCGCCCCCGTGGGGTCGGCCGAGGTGGGCGACTCATCCCCACTGCGTCCCACTATGTGGAACGGGTCTTGCTCTGAGGCGTGGCCGACGCCAACGATCCGTGTCTATGTCGTAGTCGTTATTACCCATCGATTAACTGCGCCATTCGGAGGCGAGGTGAGATTCGACGGCGATCGCCGCAGGCCCCGACGCGAGGGTTCGCTGTGACCCGCGTCACTTGCTGGTCGGTAGTTGACGCCGGCGCCGGGAACGACCGACGACGGTCGGCGGGAACCCTGGCCGACGCCGCCGGCAATCGTTCTGTTCTGGTCAGACGTCGGCCTCGACGGCACCCGGGCCGACTCGCTTAACGATCGTTTTTGTACCCTCTGTCGGAATGCTTAGCGCCCCCGTTCGACGACCGGCGCGCTGTCTTCTCCGGCGGGCTCCGCACCCCTGCACAGACCCGGCCGGCCGGGACCCGGGACCGCCTACGGCGGCCCGTCCCGTCGGCACTGCCTTCCCCATTCATCTTTCGGATCGGCGGTTATTGTGCGTAAACTCCTGCTCCTCGCCCTCGTCGGCCTTGGTGCGCAACTGGTCGACGGCAGCCTCGGGATGGCGTATGGCGTGACGTCCACGACGCTGCTGCTGGCCATCAACACCGGCGCCGCGAGCGCCTCGGCAACTGTTCACCTGGCCGAGATCGGCACCACCCTCGTCTCGGGCGCAGCCCACTGGAGGTTCGGCAACGTCGACTGGACGGTGGTCCGCAGGGTCGGCGTGCCGGGCGCCCTCGGCGCCTTCGCCGGCGCGACCTTCCTGTCCAGCCTCTCCACCGCGACCGCGGCCCCGATCATGTCGTTGATCCTGCTCTCCCTCGGGCTGTACGTGCTGGTCCGGTTCACCGTCTCCGGGCTGCCCCGGGGACGCGTCGGACTGCCGCTGCGCAAGCGCTTCCTCGGGCCGCTGGGGCTGGTCGCCGGCTTCGTCGACGCCACCGGCGGTGGCGGCTGGGGGCCGGTCGGTACCCCCGCGATCCTGGCCAGCGGCCGGCTGGAGCCCCGTCGGGTGATCGGCTCGATCGACACCAGCGAGTTCCTGGTGGCGGTGGCCGCCAGCCTGGGCTTCCTGGTCGGGATCGGTTCCGAGAACATCAACTTCGGCTGGGTGGCCGCGCTGCTGCTCGGCGGCATGGTCGCCGCGCCGATCGCCGCCTGGCTGGTGCGGATGGTCCCGCCCCGGGTCCTCGGGTCCGCCGTCGGCGGGGTCATCGTCCTGACCAACGTCCGTACCCTGCTGGTCAGCGATTGGATCGACGCCCCGGCCGGCGTCCGGTACGCGAGCTACCTGGCGATCGCGCTGGCCTGGGTGGCGGCAGTGGCCTGGTCGCTGCGCCGGCATCTGGCCGACCGGCACGTCGAGCCGGTCGGCGCCGGCAGTGAGGGCGGCTCCGGGGAGCCCGCCACCGCGTCGAGCTGACGGGCGTCGCCCGTCGGACCGCGACCCGGCGGAGACCCGGACCAGGCCTGCGCCGGGCCCTTCCCGTCCGGAGCGGCCGGCCAGCGTCCTTCTCTCCGGCCACCGCGTTTCGCTCCGGCCGGGGCCCGGGTTCCCGTCGCGATGGGACCGCGCGACGGGAACCCGGGCCCCGGGGAGGGGCCGGGACGGGGGACCCGGACCCCACTGTGGACACCCGCTGGGCCCGCGTTCCCGTCGCTGCATTCACGATGGGTCGGCGGCGGGCGCCGCGGAAGGGGGAGTCGTGTTCCCGCCAGGAAGGCTGCCGTAGTGGGCGGCGGGGCACATCGATCGGCCGGCCGTGCCGGCGCAAGCGTCGGTGGGCCCCGCCCCGACCGGCGAAAGGCGAATGCCACTTGGCTGCCGGGGCGGATCGCCGGGCCGGGCGGCGTCGGCCGTCCGGATCGACAAGATCGGCCGGGGGCGGGACGACCGTCCGAGGCACCGGGACGGCCTGTCCGTCGGCGAGCCACGGGCACGCCGTCCCGCACCGCCCTCGGTCCCGGGACGGGCGACGCGGGTGGCGGGTGGGCCTTCGCCGCGCCCGCAGGGCCACGGCGACCGCCAGGGCGGCGCACAGCAGTCCGATCTTCGTTCTCATGGACAGGTTCCTCCGGAGGACGTGACTGGCGGGGGTGCCGATCGAGGCTGCCCGGCGCCCGATCATGTCCGGCTCAGGTACATCCATCAGCATGTATAGGTCGTGCCCGTCTGGCAGCCTGCGACGTGGTGCCGGCGGGCAGCCGGCGGCGGGGTGACCGCCTCCGCCGTCGCGTCCCCGGGCCTGGCAGGATAGCGTTGGACTCCTGGTGTGCCGGGAAGTCTGGTCGGCGATGGATGACGCGACCCCTGCCGACGAGGAGCCCCCTGTGCCCGACGCCCCCCGGCGCCGTACCAGCCTGTTCGCCCGCCGCTCGTGGGGTGAGACCAGTCGCATCTCGGCGATCCTGCGCAAGGAGACGGTCGGCGGGGCGCTGCTGCTCGCCGGGGCCCTGCTGGCCCTGATCTGGTCGAATTCGCCCTGGTCCGACGGGTACCAGGCGCTGCGGGACCTCCGGTTCGGCCCGGCGGCGGTGCACCTGGACCTCAGCCTCGCCACCTGGGCCGCCGACGGCCTGCTGGCGATCTTCTTCTTCGTCGCCGGGTTGGAGCTCAAGCGCGAGTTCGTCGCCGGGGACCTGCGCGACCCGCGCCGCGCGGCGGTGCCGGTGGCCGCCGCAGTGGGCGGGGTGCTCGTGCCGGCGGCCCTCTACTGGATGATCGCCGGCGATGGGGCCGCGAAGGGCTGGGCGATCCCGACCGCGACCGACATCGCCTTCGCCCTGGCCGTGCTCGCCGTGGTCGGCCGGTTCCTGCCCTCGGCGCTGCGCACGTTCCTGCTCACCCTGGCCGTGGTCGACGACCTGCTGGCCATCGTCATCATCGCCGTGTTCTACACCTCCGACCTGGCCGTCGGGCCACTGCTGGGCGCGTTGGTCCCGCTGGCGGTCTTCGGCCTGCTGGTGCGGCGCCGGGTGCGTTCCTGGTGGCTGCTGCTGCCATTGGCGGCGGTGACCTGGGCGCTGGTGCACGAGTCCGGGGTGCACGCCACCGTCGCCGGCGTGCTGCTGGCCTTCACCGTGCCGGTGCTGCGCAGCGAGGCCGGCGGCGGTCCGGAGGGCGGCCCGGGGCTGGCCGAGCACTTCGAGCACCGGTTCCGTCCACTCTCGGCCGGCGTCGCGGTGCCGGTCTTCGCGTTCCTGTCCGCCGGCGTCACCGTCGGCGGCCTCGCCGGGCTGGCCACCGCCCTGACCGACCGGGCGGCGCTCGGCATCGTCGTCGGCCTGGTGCTCGGCAAGCCGATCGGCATCATGCTGGCGACCTGGCTCGTGTCCCGGTTCACCCGGGCCGACCTCGACGAGGGGCTGAACTGGCTCGACGTTCTCGGCCTGGCGCTGCTGGGTGGGATCGGGTTCACCGTCTCGCTGCTGATCGGGGAACTGGCCTTCGGCCTGGGCAGCGAGCGCGACGGCCACGTCAAGGTGGCGGTGCTCACCGGTTCCCTGGTCGCCGCCGTACTGGCCACGGTGATCCTGCGGGGCCGCAGCCGGTTGTACCGGCGGGTGCACGAGGCCGAGACCGTCGACCTCGACCGCGACGGGGTGCCGGACGTCTACCAGCGGGAGTCCGGACGGCCCGAGGGCCGCTGAGCCGGACCGGATCCGTACCCCGCCCGGCCTGGTGGTCCCCGGCGCCCGGCGGACCGGGCGGTCCACCCGGCGCCGGGGTGGCGGGCCGGCGTTCACCGCCCCGGGGCTAGGTGCTTCAGCGCCCCGGGGTGCGGGCGGGTCGGGGGCGGTCCAGCAGGGCCTCGTGCTGGGTGTCGAAGACCGGGAACACTCCGTCGAGCCGCATCGTGTGCAGCACGGTGCGGACGAACCGGGACGGGGCGGCGAGGCACAGCACGACGCCCCGGTTCCTGGCCTGCTGGTGCGCCCGCACCAGCAGGCCCAGCCCGGTCGAGTCGATCTGCGCCACGCCGTGCAGGTCCACGACGGCCCGCCCGTCGAACTCGACCGTGTCGTCGAGCGCGGCGCGTAGGGCGTTCTCGTCCCGGCCCGTGACCTGGTCGCAGTCGTCGACGTGGTCCAGCCCGAGGGCCTGGCCGGTCCCGAGTGCCCCGGCATGCTGGGGGCTGCCCTCCGAACCGGCGATGCTGCACGGCGGGCAGCGGTGCGGGCCGACGGCGAAGGGCGAGCCACTCCAGCCGTGTTCGGACACCAGCGTCCAGACCACCTCGGCGTCGGGCAGCACGCAGGCGTGACCGGTGGTGCTGTCGCCGCAGTCGTCGCAGATCAGCGTCATCAGGTGATCGTCCGGTACGACGGTCATCCCGGATTCCTCTCGTTGTCCGCTGCCGCGGTCGGGCCCGGCGGACGTCGACCGGGCCTCGGGGTGGCGTCGGCCCGACCCGCCGGTCACCGTCTGGCGGAGGGTGCGGGGCCGCCGCGGCGTCTGGGCAACCGCAACCCTGCTACGTGGTTTTGGAGGGGATCTCCCAGTTGCATGACAGTTGTGTGACAAAACCACCGGCCGCCGGACTCCACGCCGTCCCACCCGGCGCCTGGCGACGGTGATCAAGGGGTTTGCGTCAGGCCGCGCCCCGGTTCCGACGCAAACCTCTTGACCACCGCGGCGCGGCGAGACGGGGCGGGGTGGGGTGGGCGGGGGTGGCGGGGGGATACCCCAGGGGGTATGGTGGGGTGCGGGGTGGGGTGGTTGGCGCTGCCGCGTAGTGGCGGTGCTGGCGGGTAACCGCACCTCGGGAAACCGACGCAGAGGTGTGTCGTCGCTATACCCCCCGGGGTATAGCGGTTCGAGAAGGGAGAACGCAGTGACCGTTGAGGTGTCCGTGCTCGCCACCTCCTCGCTCGGCGACCGCAGCTACCTGGCCTCCGACGGGCGGGTCGGGATCGTGGTCGACCCACAGCGCGACATCGACCGGGTCCTGTACCTGGCCGGGGAACGGGGGGTGCGGATCACGCACGTGGTGGAGACGCACCTGCACAACGACTACGTCTCCGGCGGCCTGGAGCTGGCCCGGCTCACCGGCGCGCGCCACCTGGTCGCCGCGGCCAACGACGTCCGCTTCGACCGGACGCCGGTGGCCGACGGTGACGAGGTCGCGGTCTCCGGCACCCTGCGGCTGCGCGTGGTCGCCACCCCCGGGCACACCTTCCACCACCTGTCGTACGTCCTCGACGAGGCGGCCGGCGGCGACTGGCGGCCGGTCGGCGTCTTCACCGGCGGCTCGCTGCTGTTCGGCACCACCGGCCGCACCGACCTGCTCGGGCAGCGACACGCCCACGAGTTGGCCCACCGCCAGCACGCCTCGGCCCGGCGGCTGGCCGACCTGTTGCCCGACGGCGCGCAGGTGTGGCCCACCCACGGCTTCGGCAGCTTCTGTTCGGCCAGCCAGGCCGACGCGCCCGAGTCCACCATCGGCCGGGAGAGGACGGCCAATCCGGTGCTCCGGCTCGCCGCCGACGACTTCGTCACCGAGACCCTCGCCGGCCTCGACGCGTACCCGGCCTACTACGCCCACATGGGCGTCACCAACGCCGCCGGGCCCGCGCCGGTCGACCTCACCCCGGTGGCCCGCGCCGACGCCGCCGGGCTGCGGGACCGGATCGCCGCCGGCGAGTGGGTGGTCGACCTGCGCCACCGCAGGGCGTACGCGGCCTCGCACCTGGCCGGCACCGTCGGCCTCGGCCTCGACGGGCCGATGTCCACCTGGCTCGGCTGGCTGATCGATTGGGGCGTCCCGATCACCCTGCTCGCCGAGACCCCCGAACAGGTCGCCGACGCCCAGCGGGAACTGGTGCGCATCGGCATCGACCGGCCCGCCGCCCAGGCCACCGGGCAGCCCGAGCAGTGGGCCGCCGGCCCGGGCCAGCTCCGCGAGCTGCGTACCGCCGACTTCCCGGCGCTGGCCGCCGCCCGTGCCGGCCGCACCCCGGCCGGGCTGCCCGACCCCGACGTGGTCCTCGACGTCCGGATGACCAACGAGTGGCGCGCCGGACACGTCGACGGCGCGGTGCACGTCCCGCTGCCCGAGCTGCCGGGGCGGCTCGCCGACGTGCCCGGCGGCGCGGTCTGGGTGCACTGCGGCTCCGGCTACCGGGCCACGGTCGCCGCGTCGCTGTTGGCCAACGCCGGCCGCGAGGTGGTCGTCGTCGACGACCGGTTCGACCGGGCCGAGGCGGCGGGCGTCGCCCTGGCCCCGGCCGACTGACCCGCCCGGCATCGATCCGCCCGGCATCGATCCGCCCGGTGTGGACCCGTCCGCAGTGAACCACCCGGCAACCCGGCCCGCGCCGATCCGGCGCGGGCCGGGTGTCCCGTGCCCGCCGCCGTCCGGCGGCCCAGCCCGAACGAGGAGAGATGACCGTTTCCGAGCACAATGGCGCCGCCACCGTCGACGCCGCCACCCTGCGCGAGCTGATCGAGTCCGGCCGGTCGCCCCGCCTGCTGGACGTCCGGACCCCCGGCGAGTTCGAGAGCCTGCACATCCCCGGCGCGGAGAACGTGTCGCTCGACCGGCTCCGCGAGCACCGCGCGGAACTGCGCGCCCACCTCGACGGGGACGTCGTCCTGATCTGTCGTTCGGGCGCCCGCGCCGCCCGCGCCGCCCAGGCCGAGCGGGCCCTGGCCGGGGCAGGGCTGCGGAACCTCAGGGTCCTGGCCGGCGGCATGCTGGCCTGGCAGGCCGCGCACGCCCCCGTCGCGCAGGGCCGTCCGCGCTGGGACCTGGAGCGGCAGGTCCGCCTCGTCGCCGGCACCATCGTCCTGGTCAGCGTCCTCGCCTCGGTGTTCGTGCCCGGGCTCAAGTGGGTCGCGGGCCTCGTCGGCGCCGGGCTGACCGTCGCCGCCGTGACGAACACCTGCGCCATGGGCCTGCTGCTCGGCAGGTTGCCCTACAACCGGGGCGCGCGCTGCGACGCCGACGGCGGCGCCCGGGGACTGCGCGCGGCCGGCGGGCGGCGGCCGTGACGGCGACCCTCGCGCTGACCGTCGGGCTGGCCGTCCTCGTCGGCGTCAGCCTCGGGCTGCTGGGCGGGGGCGGGTCGATCCTCGCCGTGCCGCTGCTGGTCTACGTCGCCGGTCTGCCGGCGAAGGAGGCGATCGCCACCTCGCTGCTCGTCGTCGGCGCGACCAGCGTCGTGGGCGTCCTGCCGCACGCCCGCGCCCACCGGGTCCGCTGGCGCACCGGCCTGGTCTTCGGTCTGGCCGGCATGGCCGGCGCGTACGCCGGTGGCCGCCTCGCCGGGTACGTCCCGGCCGGCGTCCTGCTCACCGGGTTCGCCGGCATGATGCTCGCCACCGCGGTCGCGATGATCCGAGGTCGGCGCACCGCCGGGGACCGGCCGGCGCCGCCCGCGCTGCCCCTGCCCCGGGTGCTCGCCGACGGGGCGGTTGTCGGCCTGGTCACCGGGCTCGTCGGCGCGGGCGGCGGGTTCCTGGTGGTGCCGGCCCTGGCGCTGCTCGGCGGCCTGCCGATGCCGGTCGCCGTCGGCACCTCGCTGGTCGTCATCGCGATGAAGTCCCTCGCCGGCCTGGCCGGCTACCTCTCCAGCGTCACCGTCGACTGGGGCCTGGCCGCCGCGGTGACCGCCGCCGCCGTCGCCGGCAGCGTCCTCGGTGGCCGGCTCGCCGGCCGGCTCCCCGCCGACCTGCTGCGCCGGGCGTTCGGCTGGTTCGTGGTGGTGATGGGCGTGCTCGTCCTCGCCCAGCAGGTTCCCCGGCCGCTGTGGACCGATCCGCGGCCGTGGACCGCCGTGGCGGTGGCCGCCCTCGCGGTCGCCGTGGCCCTGACCGCCGGGCGCCGTCGGCTCCGTCGCCCCCTGGTTTCGTCGCCCCAGGTTTCGCAGTCGGGCCGAAACGGGCATGGTGGTGGGAAGCCGTCGAGGGTGGACGGGACGGATCGCGGCGCCCCGAGGGCCCCCGAACCCGTCCGGTCCACCACGGGAGGGGGACCGGTCCATGACCAGATCCAGGTTGGCCGGCGCGGTGCTCGCGTTCGCGCTCACCGCGGCAGCCGGGTGCAGCTCCGGCGAGAGCGTCGACGTCGGCGGTACCGGTGACCCGGGCGGCGGGGGCGCCGGGGGGACGCTCGCCGCGGCCATCGGCGGGGAGCCGGACCAGCTCGACCCGCACAGGACCTCGGCCTACTACAGCTTCCAGGTGCTGGAGAACGTCTACGACACCCTGGTCGAGCCGGGGGCGGACCTGCGCATGGGCCCGTCGCTGGCGACGAGCTGGACCACCAGCGACGACCAGCTCACCTGGACCTTCACCCTCCGCGAGGGGGTGCGGTTCTCCGACGGCTCGCCGCTGACCTCGCAGGACGTCGTCTACTCGTACAACCGGATCATCTCCGAGAAGCTGAACCAGGCGTACAAGTTCGAGACCGTGAGGTTGGTGACCGCGCCGGACCCGACCACCGTGGTCGTCGCGCTGCGCAAGCCCACCCCGAACCTGCTGGCCAACCTCGGCGGGTTCAAGGGCGTCGCGATCGTCGAGAAGTCCAATGTCGAGTCCGGGGCGGTGAAGACCAAGCCGGTCGGCAGCGGGCCCTTCGCGGTGGCCGGCTACACCTCCGGCGACAGAGTCAAGCTGGTCCGCAACGACGCGTACTGGGGTGGCCGGCCCAAGCTGGACGGGGTCACCTTCACCTTCGTCAAGGACCCCACGGTGGCCCTGCAGAACCTGCGCGGGGGCGAGGTCCAGTGGACCGACAACCTCCCGCCCCAGCAGGTCGCCGGGCTGAAGAAGCAGGGCGACGGCGTCACCGTCGAGTCGCGGTCCTCGACCGACTACTGGTACCTGGCGCTCAACCAGGGCCGCAAGCCGTACGACGACCTGAACGTGCGCCGGGCGATCGCCTTCGCCCTGGACCGTGAGGCGATCACCAAGGCGGCCAAGTTCGGCCTGGCGAAACCCAACCAGACCGCGATCCCCGAGGGCAGCTCCTGGTACTACGAGTACGCGCCGTACCGGCACGACCCGGCGCAGGCCCGGCAACTGCTCGGGCAGGCCGGCGTGCGCGGGCTGACCATGGACCTGATGGTGACCAACGAGTACCCGGAGACGGTCGCCGCCGCCCAGGTGATCGCCGCCCAGCTCAAGGACGTCGGGATCACCGTCAAGATCCGTACCCTCGACTTCGCCCAGTGGCTCGACGAGCAGGGCAAGAGCAACTTCGACGCGTTCCTGCTGGGCTGGCTCGGCAACATCGACCCGGACGAGTTCTACTACGCCCAGCACCGCACCGGCGCGACGTTCAACTTCCACGGGTACAGCAACCCCGCCGTCGACAAACTCCTCGACGCCGGCCGGACCGAGACCGACCCGGCGGCCCGCAAGCGCACGTACGACCAGGCCGCGAAGCAGATCGTCGACGACGCCAGCTACCTGTACCTGTACAACCCCGAGGTGGTGCAGGGCTGGTCGAAGCAGGTGACCGGGTACCAGGTCCGCTCCGACCGGGCCGTCCGGTTCCGCGACGTCGGCCTCGTCCGGTGAGCTGACGGGAGCCTCGGATGGCGCGCTTCGTCCTTCGCCGGCTGCTCCAGTCGGTCGTCGTCCTGCTGGGGGTGACGCTCGTCGTCTTCCTCCTGCTCCAACTGGTGCCGGGCGACCCCGTCCGGGTCGCCCTCGGCACCCGCTTCGACCAGCAGACCTACGACGCGCTGCGGGAGCGGTCCGGCCTCGACCGGCCGCTCGTCGCGCAGTACGTCGGCTACGTCGGCCACGCGTTGACCGGCGACCTCGGGGTCAGCTTCCGCAGCGGCCAGCCCGTCACCACCATCGTGCTGGAGCGGCTGCCGGCCACGCTGTCCCTGGCGGTGACCGCCGTGCTGCTCGCCCTGCTGGTCGCCTTCCCGCTGGGCGTGCTCTCCGCCGTGCGCAGCGGCTCGGTCCTCGACCACGCCGCCCGGGTGTTCAGCCAGTTCGGGGTGTCGGTGCCCGACTTCTGGATGGGCATCATGGGCATCCTGCTCTTCGCCGGGGTGCTCGGCTGGCTGCCGCCGTCGGGATACGTGGCGCTGACCGAGGATCCGGCGGGATGGGCATCGCACGTGCTGCTCCCGGCCGCGGCGGTCGGGCTGGTCACCGCCTCGATCCTCACCCGGTTCATCCGTTCCTCGGTGCTGGAGGTGCTCTCCGAGGACTACGTGCGCACCGCCGAGGCCAAGGGGCTGCGCTCCCGGATCGTGGTCGTCCGGCACGTGCTGCGCAACGCGCTGATCCCCGTGGTCACCGTGGTGGCGGTGCAGCTCGCCAGCCTGATCGGCGGGGTGATCGTGATCGAGGTGCTGTTCGCCTGGCCGGGCGTCGGAAGGCTCACCTACGACGCCGTCCAGGCCCGCGACTACCCGGTGCTCCAGGGCGCGGTGCTCTTCGTGGCCGCCCTGTTCCTGCTGATGAACCTGCTGGTGGACGTCCTCTACGCCCGCCTCGACCCGCGGATCGGCGTCCGGTGAGCGGCCACCCGGACGGCACGCCGCGCCGTGCCCTGTCCGCGCTGCGCCACGATCCGCCGGCCGTCGCCGGCACGGTCGTGCTGCTCCTGCTGCTCGTGGTCGGGGTGGCCGGCCGGTGGCTGGCGCCGGCCGGGGTCAACGACGTCGACGTCGACGGGATGCTCCGCCCGCCCAGCCCCGACCATCCGTTCGGCACCGACGAGCTGGGCCGCGACGTGTTCAGCCGGGTGCTCGTCGCCGCCCGGGTGTCGCTGGAGGTGGGCCTGGTCAGCGTCGGTATCGCGCTGCTGGTCGGGGTCACCGTCGGGCTGCTGGCCGGCTGGTACCGGGGCTGGGTGGACAACGTCCTGATGCGCGGCATGGACGTGCTGTTCGCGTTCCCGGTGCTGCTGCTCGCCGTCGCGATCGTCGCGGTGCTGGGGCCGGGCCTGCTCACCGCGATGGTCGCGATCGGGGTGGTCTACACCCCGATCTTCGCCCGGGTCACCCGGGCGGGCGTGCTCTCGGTGCGGGAGCAGGTCTTCGTCCGGGCGGCGGTGTCGATCGGGGCGTCCGACGCGCGGATCGTCCGCCGCCACGTGCTGCCCAACATCGCCGCGCCGCTGATCGTGCAGACGTCGCTCTCCCTGGCCTTCGCCATCCTGTCCGAGGCGGCCCTGTCCTTCCTCGGCCTCGGCATCCAGCCGCCGGATCCGGCGTGGGGCCGGATGCTCTACGACGGGCGCGGGTTCGTCACCGAGGCGTGGTGGCTCGGTGTCTTCCCCGGCGCCGCCATCTTCCTCACCGTGCTCGCCTTCAACCTGGTCGGCGACGCGCTGCGCGACGTGCTGGACCCGCGTCAGCTCACCGTCGGCGAGGCGAGGAGGAGCAGGGCATGAGGGACCGGACCGGGCGGCCGACCCGCCCAGGCCACGCCGGCGCGCCGGCCCGCCGCGATCCCGCCGGACCGGTGTTGGCTATCGAGGACCTGACGGTGACGATCGGCACCCGCCGGGGCCCGGCCCGGGCGGTCGCGGGCGTCGACTGGTCGGTGCGGGCCGGCCAGACCCTCGCCCTGGTCGGCGAGTCCGGCAGCGGCAAGAGCATGACCGTGCTCGCCGCGACCGGCCTGGCCCCCCGCGCGGCCCGGGTCACCGGCCGGGTCCGGCTGCTCGGCGAGGAGCTGACCGTGCTGCCCGAGCCGCGCCGCCGCCGGCTGCGCGGCCGGCACGTCGGCTTCGTCTTCCAGGACCCGATGACCTCGCTCAACCCGGTGCTGACCGTGGGCCGGCAGGTGTCCGAGGGGTGCGAGGAACACCTGGGCATGACCCGCCGCCAGGCCCGGGAGCGGGCGGTGGAGCTGCTCGACCTGGTCGGCATCCCGTCGCCGCGGCGGCGCGCGGACGCGTACCCGCACCAGTTCTCCGGCGGGATGCGCCAGCGGGTCGTCATCGCGATGGCGCTGTCCTGCGAGCCGGACCTGCTGATCGCCGACGAGCCGACCACCGCGCTCGACGTCACCACCCAGGCGCAGATCGTCGAGCTGGTCGCCGACCTACGCCGCCGGCTCGGCACCGCCGTCGTCTGGATCACCCACGACCTGGGGGTGGTCGCCGGGGTCGCCGACACCGTCGCCGTGATGTACGGCGGACGGATCGTCGAGCAGGGCCCGGTCGACGCCGTGTTCGCCGCGCCGTCGCACCCGTACACCCGGGCGTTGCTGGCCGCCCGGCCCGACCCGGCCCACCGGGGCCGGGAGCTGCCGGCGATCCAGGGCGCGCCGCCGAGCCCGCTGGACCTGCCCGCCGGCTGCGCGTTCTGGCCCCGCTGCCCGGTGCGCGGCGACGCCCGCTGCGAGCACGAGCTGCCGCCCCTGGTCCCGGTCGCCCCCGGTCATCGGGTGCGCACCTTCTACCCGGGCAGGGAGGACGCATGACCGCCGACGCCGCCATCGGGCCGGGGGAGACCGTCGCCGAGCTGGCCGACCTGAAGGTGTGGTTCCCCGTGCCCGGCGGCGCCCCCGTCCGGGCCGTCGACGGGGTGTCGCTGCGCGTCCGCCGGGGCGAGACGCTCGGGCTGGTCGGCGAGTCGGGCAGCGGCAAGTCGACCACGGGGCTGGCGCTGCTGCGCCTGGTCGACCCGACGGCCGGCGTGGTCCGGGTCGACGGCCAGGACGTGACGCGGTGGTCCCGTCGCCGGCTGCGCGGCCTGCGCCGGCGGGTGGCCATGGTGTTCCAGGACCCGCAGGCGTCGCTGGACCCCCGCCGCACCATCGGGGCCAGCGTCGCCGAGCCGCTGGTGGTGCACCGGCTCGCCGACACCGCCGCCGCCCGGCGCCGTCGGGTCGCCGAGCTGCTGGAGATGGTCGGCCTGCGCGCCGACCTCGCCGGCCGGCACCCGCACGAGCTCTCCGGCGGGCAACGCCAGCGGGTCGGCATCGCCCGCGCGCTGGCCGGCGAGCCCGACCTGATCGTCCTCGACGAGCCGATCGCCTCGCTCGACCTGAGCGTGCAGGCGCAGATCATGAACCTGCTCCGCGGGCTCCAGCGGGACCTCGGCCTCACCTACCTGTTCATCGCGCACGACCTGGCCGCCGTCGAGCACCTCAGCGACCGGGTCGCCGTGATGTACCTGGGCCGGATCGTGGAGACCGGCACGCCCGAGCAGTTGTACGGTGAGCCCGCCCACCCGTACACCGCCGCGCTGCTGTCGGCCATCCCGGTGGCCGATCCGCGGGTGGAGCGGCACCGCCGGCGGATCATCCTCAGCGGTGACGTCCCGAGCCCGGCGGACCCGCCCAGCGGCTGCCGGTTCCGGACCCGGTGCCCGCAGGCCCGTCCCGACTGCGCCGAGGTCGACCCGGCGCTGGTCGAGGTCGCCGCCGGCCAGCGGGCCGCCTGCCGGTACGCGGGGGAGGCCGTCCGGGCGATGCGGGCCCCGACGGCGGGCGAGGGTCCCGGCCGCTGACGCCCGCGCCCGGGGCCATCCGCCCGGGGCCATCCGCCCGGCCCGGATCCGCACCTCGATCCAGCTCATTGATAAGTGCAACAGTCTGGATGTATATCTTCTCTGCACCGTCGCCACGAGCCGGCGGTCGGACCAAGCAGAGGAGCCCGCGTGCACACTCCTACCCTCCGCCGAACCGCGCTTGCGGCCGGCCTCGCGGCGGCCGTCCTGGCCGCCCCGGTGGCCAGCCCCGCGTACGCCCGCCCCGAGCACCGGGCCCCCGCGGCCACCGCCGCCCCGGCCGGGGCCGTCCTCTCGGTCACCGACGGGCTGGCCCGCCGGCTCGCCGGGGCGCTCGCCGACCCGGCGGCGACCCGGGCGGTCCTCGCCGCCACCGCCGACGGCCAGGCCGACCTGCTCGCCGTCCCGCTCGCCGCGTCTGGGCTGCCCGGCGAGGCGCGGGCCGCGAACCGGCGGGTGCTCGCGGCCAAGGGCCTGCCGGCAACGGCCGGGTCGCTGCTGCGGCTGCGCTGGGCCACCCCGGACATGCGCGCCGCGGCGGTCCGGGGCGCGGTTCCGCTGGTGGCGGCGACCCCCACCGACGATGCCCTGACCAGCGTCACCGCCTACGACCGGGGGGCCCGGCCGGTGCTGCTGGACGCCGCCCGGGTCCCCGCCCGCCCGGTGCTGCTGGTGGAGGTCGACACCGGTCGGGCGCTGTCCGCCGGCCTGGCGCTGATGCGCGGGGAACTGGCCCGCCGGGGCGTCACCGACACCGCCGCCGCCCGGGCGGCGACCACCGCGCGGACCACGGCGGCGTCCGGCTACTGGGCCACCCGGGTCGACGCGGTACGGCTCAACGACGACAAGGAGCCCTGGATCAAGGGCGCTGCCGAGATCTACAGCGTGGTGGCCGGGTTCGGCCTCGACGGCAAGCCCAAGGTCGACCTGGTCCAGATGCCCTACCTCGACCACGACGGCACGACCTACTACCCGAACCAGCTCCTGGTGCACTTCTCGGCGTACAAGTACAACCTGGCCGACGTGGTCATGATGGAGGACGACGGTGACACCAACTACCAGGCCCTGGTCCAGGCGATCGTCGGCGCGCTGCTGGTGATCGTGGACGGCGGGGCGTACCAGCCGCTGGTGAGCGCCATTCTCGACGCCATCCCGACCTCCTGGTACACCGACGACCCGGACTACGTGGACTCCTGGTACACCCTGTCCACCGCCAGCAGCGGCCGGTTGGGCGGCGCGGCCGGCAACGGTTGGCTCGACGTCTCCCCGTACTTCGTGCAGCCGCTCTGACGGCTCGCCCGGTGGGGCCGCCCGGCGGCGGGCGACCCCACCGGTGTGGGCGGTGCCGGAGTGCCGTCGGTGGGCGACCCGAACGCGTGCGGCGCCCCGTCCGGGGTGGACGGGGGCGCCCCGGCGGTGGGGTGTGGTACGGGGTTCGTAACCTTCATGCGACAGGTCGATACATCGAAGTCGGGCAAGCCCGCTGCCCGGCCGGCGACCGGAGGGTGCCGTGCCGTGCGGTCAGCGGGCGCGCGTGCTCTGCCGGACGATCAGCGGGGTGGCCAGCTCGATGCGGTTGCTGCCCAGCTCCTCGCCGTCCATCAGGTTGAGCAGCATCCGGGCCGCCATCCCCGCCATCTCGGTCAGCGGCTGGCGGACGGTGGTCAGCGGCGGCACCGCCCACCGCGCGGCGTCCAGGTCGTCGAAGCCCACGACGCTCATGTCGTCGGGCACCCGCAGCCCGCGCTCGTAGAGGGCCTCGTACGCCCCCCAGGCCATCTCGTCGGAGCACGTGAAGATCGCTGTGGGCGGCCGGGTCAGGTCGAGCAGGGCGTTCGTCTCCCGATAGCCCGACGGGGCGGTGAAGTCCGCGCCGCGGACGTAGCCGGCGGGGATCCGTTGCCCGGCGGCGTCCATGGCGGCGCGGTACCCGTCGACCCGGGCCCGGCTGCACGGCACGGCGGCCGGCCCGCCGATCACGGCGATCCGCTGGTGTCCGAGGCCGAGCAGGTGCTCGGTGGCGGCGCGCCCGCCCGCCCAGTTGGTGGCGCCGACGGAGGGGATGTCCGCCTGGGGCTGCCCGGCCGGGTCGATGACCACCACCGGGATGCCCAGCTCGTCGAGTTGCCCGCGCTGGCTGGTCGAGATGTCGGACAGCACGAGCAGCACGCCGTCGCAGCGCCGGGTGGCGAGCTGCTCGGTCCACCGGCGGTCGGGGCGGTTGCGGTGCCGGCCGTGCACCGCGGAGACGACCACGCCGAACCCGGCGCGGTAGGCGAACTCCTCCACCCCGTCGATGATCTGCATCGCCCACGGGCTGCCCAGGTCCCGCAGCACCAGGTCGATCAGCCCGGCCCGGGCCGCCGGCCGACTGGTCCCGCGGGCGGTGTAGCCCCGCTCGTCGAGCAGCGTCTGCACCCGCCGGCGGGTGCCCGGCGCGACGTCGGGGCGGCCGTTGAGCACCTTCGAGACGGTGGGGATCGACACGCCGGCGGCGCGCGCAATCTCCGCCAGCGTCGCCCGCTGCTGCTCCATGCATCTCCCTCACGAGGTCGGCCCGGCCGCAGCATATCCCGAAACTTTCGGCGGCCGGCCCGGGTGGACCCGCGCCGCCCCGGTCACCCGGCAGCCGCCACCAGCGCAGCCCGGCCGCCGAAACATCTCCGAAAACCTCGGCCGCCCGCACCTGGCCCGCCGGCCAGGTCGCGCCGCGCGTGGGGCGCCCGACGAGCCGCCTTGTGAGTGCGCACATCGACCGGCGGCGTCGCTCCGCCCGGCGCGGCCCGCCTTCGTCCGGGATGGGCGCCGAGGAGTGAAGCGACGGAACGGCGCCGCCCGCAGATCCCGCCGGACAGCATCTTGACGGCGGTGCATGTGAGCGCTAACGCTTCTGCGGGCGGGTGGGCGGAGGATGTCATGAGCGTTTCCCCAGGGCCGGGGGACCGGTACGTCGTCGGTGTCGACTACGGCACGCTGTCTGGTCGGGCGTTGGTGGTGCGCGTCGGCGACGGCGCCGAGCTGGGCACGGCGGTGCACGAGTACCGGCACGGCGTGATGGACTCGGCGCTCGCCGCCGACGGGCGGGCGCTGCCGGCGGACTGGGCCCTGCAGGACCCGCAGGACTACCGCGACGTGTTGCGGCACGCCGTCCCGGCCGCCCTGGCCGCCAGCGGCGTCGACCCGCGGCGCGTCGTCGGCGTCGGCATCGACTTCACGGCCTGCACGGTGCTGCCCACCCTCGCCGACGGCACCCCGCTGTGCGAGCTGCCCGAGTTGCGCACCCGCCCACACGCCTGGGTCAAGCTGTGGAAGCACCACGCCGCCCAGCCCCAGGCGGACCGGATCAACGCCCTGGCCCACGCCCGAGGCGAGCCGTGGATCGGCCGCTACGGCGGGAAGGTCTCCGCCGAGTGGCAGTTCGCCAAGGGCCTGCAACTGCTGGAGGAGGACCCGGAGGTCTACCACCGGGCCGAGCGGTGGATCGAGGCCGCCGACTGGATCGTCTGGCAGCTCTGCGGCGTCGAGACCCGCAACGTGTGCACCGCCGGCTACAAGGGCATCCACCAGGACGGCCGGTACCCGTCCCGGGACTACCTGGCCGCCCTGCACCCCGGCTTCGCCGACTTCGTCGCCAAGATCGATGGTCCGCTCGCCCCGCTGGGGACCCGGGCCGGCGGGCTGACCGCGCGGGCCGCGGCGTGGACCGGCCTGCCCGAGGGCGTCGCCGTGGCGGTGGGCAACGTCGACGCCCATGTCACCGCCGCCGCCGCGCGGGCCCTCGACCCGGGCCGGCTGGTCGTCATCATGGGCACCTCCACCTGCCACATGGTCAACGCCACCGAGCTGGCCGAGGTGCCCGGCATGTGCGGCGTCGTGGACGGCGGGATCAGCGCCGGCTCCTGGGGCTACGAGGCCGGCCAGAGCGCCGTCGGCGACATCTTCGGCTGGTACGTGGCGCACGCAGCCCCCGCCGGCTACGCCTCACACGAGGCGCTGACCGCTGCCGCCGCCGCCCAGCCCGTCGGCGCGCACGGCCTGGTGGCGCTGGACTGGTGGAACGGCAACCGCTCCCCGCTGGTCAACCACGACCTCAGCGGGCTGATCGTCGGGCTCACCCTGGCCACCCGGCCGCCGGACGTCTACCGTGCCCTGCTGGAGTCCACCGCGTACGGCACCCGCATGATCATCGAGGCGTACGCCGAGGCGGGCGTGCCGGTCGACGAGCTGATCGCGGCCGGAGGGCTCACCGCCAACACCCTGCTGATGCAGATCTACGCCGACGTCACGAACCGCCCGCTGGGCATCATCGGCTCCGCGCAGGGCCCGGCACTGGGCTCGGCGATCCACGCGGCGGTCGCCGCGGGCGCGTACCCCGACGTGCCGGCCGCCTCGGCGGCGATGGGCCGGGCCGACCGCGACGTGTACCGGCCCGACCCCGGTCGGGCCCGCGCCTACGACGCGCTGTACGCCGAGTACCGGCGGCTGCACGACCACTTCGGCCGGGGCGGCGACGACGTGTTGTTGCGCCTGCGCGCCATCCGCAACGCCGCCCGGCGGGCGGCCGACCACGACCCGGCCGGGTAGGCGGCGGTCCCCTCGGGGGGATGGCATGAGCCCGGAGCTGCGCGCCGAGGCGACGCGGCCCACCGCGCGGATCGCGCGGCCGACGCTCCCGGCCGGGGCGCTGCGATGAGTCGACTCTGCCCGGTGCTGTCCGGGAAACCACCGGACAGCACCTGCCCCCGCGATGCTGGATCGACCTGGTCACCGTCCGATTACCACAACAGGTGAGGAGCTGTAGTGATCGAAGCAAGCGGGAAGACACAGTCGGAAAGCCTGCCCGGCAGGTCACGCGATCGCCGGGGGACCCTGCGTGTCGCGCTGGAGTCGCTGCTCGGTGTGTTCCTGGCCAGCGGCCTGCTGCTGCTCGGCGCCGGAGCAGCCCAGGCCGGTGCCGGCACGCCGCAGGCTCGGGGGAGTTCGACACTGGGAACCCAGGCGATCGACTTCTACGAGTTCCGGGCGCGGCACAGCGACAAGTGTCTGGACGTGGCGAACGCCAGCATCGCCCACGGCACGCCGGTCGTGCAGGGCAACTGCTGGGGCGGGACGAACCAGCACTGGCGGTGGATCGCGGTCGGGAACGGCTACTACGAGATCCGGGCGCAGCACAGCGACAAGTGCCTGGACGTGGCGAACGCCAGCACCGCCCACGGCACGCCGGTCGTGCAGGGCAACTGCTGGGGCGGGACGAACCAGCACTGGCGTTTAGTCCTGCTCTCCAACGGCTTCTACGAGATCCGGGCGCGGCACAGTGACAAGTGCCTGGACGTGGCGAACGCCAGCACCGCCCACGGCGCCCGGGTCGTGCAGGGCGACTGCTGGGGTGGGACCAACCAGCACTGGCGGCTGGCGTACGCCGGAACCTGGGGCTGATCCCACGGTACTGCTGCGGTGGGTCAGGCTCCGCGCTCGTGGCGGGGCCTGACCCGTCGGTGGCGGTCATCGCTCGACGCGGCTTGCACGCCCGTCCCGGCGCGGCGTCGCCGGTCGGTGCCCTCGGTAGGGTGGGGCCATGCTCGACGTACCCTGGCCGGCGTCGACCGAGGATCGACCGGGGCGCCGGGCCGGGCCGCCAGGGCTGGCCGGGTGGTGCCTACGGGTCGTCCGGTCGCGGCTCTTCGAGGTCGCCATCGTCGTGCTCATCATGGCCAACGGGGTGGTGCTCGGCGTCGAGACGTACCGCGACCTGGGGCCGGCGCGGCCGGTGCTGCAATGGTTGGAGTGGGTCTTCCGGGCCGCCTTCGTCGCCGAGATCGCCGTCCGGGTGCTGGCCTACGGTCGCCGGCCGCAGGACTTCTTCCGGCACGGCTGGAACGTCTTCGACTTCGTCGTGACGGCCGCGATCTTCCTGCCCGGCCTGCACGGCGACTCCGCGCTGCTGCGCGTCGTGCGGGTCGCCCGGATGCTGCGGCTGGTGCGGTTCTCGCCCGGGCTGCGCACCATCGTCGCGGCGCTGTTGCGCAGCCTGCCAGGCGTTGCCGGCTTCCTCGCGCTGGCCGGGGTGACCCTCTACGTGTACGGGATGGCCGGCTGGCTCATCTTCGGCAGGGCCCAGCCGGAGCAGTACGGCGACATCGGGCGGTCGCTGCTGACCCTGTTCGTGCTGCTGTCCCTGGAGACGCTGCCGGACCTCGTCGAGCAGGGCATGGCCCTGTCCCCGTGGACCCTGGTCTACTACGTCAGCTACGTCATCATCACCGTGAACCTGCTGCTCAACATCCTGATCGCGGTCATCGTCAACTCGATGGAGGAGGCCCGCCGGCTGGAGATGACCGAGCGGCTCGCGCCCGGCCACGACGAGGACGGCGACGGGGTGCCCGACGAGGTGGACCGGATCGCGCTCACCCAGCGGCTGGACGACCTGTGGGCCGTCATCGCCGAGTTGGAGCGGGAGCTGCGCATCGACCGGGACGACCCGCCGCGCCCGCGCCGCGACCCGGGGTGACCGGACCGCCGGAGGCGATGGGCCGGCGCGGGGGCCGACGCCCGGACGGATAGGGTGCGGGCTGACGGCGACCCGACGGAGGATGACGTGGCGCGCACGACGACGGTGGACGTGCCGGTGGGCGGCGGGGTCGCCGACGCGGTCCTGGTCCGGCCGGACGGCGACGGCCCGTTCCCGGCCGTGCTGTTCTTCATGGACGCGTTCGGCCTGCGGCCCCGGCTCGTCGAGATGGCCGAGCGGATCGCCTCCCGGGGGCACGTCGTGCTGGTGCCCAACCTGTTCCACCGGGCCGGCCGGGCCCCGCTGTTCGACCTCTCCCGCCTGGCCGACCCGCAGGAGCGCGGCCGGGCCTTCGCGCGGATCATGCCGCTCATCGCCGCGCTGACCCCGGAGGTGGTGGCCGGGGACGCGGCGGCGTACCTGGACTTCCTGGCCGCCCGGGACGACGTGGCGCCCGGCCCGGTGGTCGTCACCGGCTACTGCATGGGCGGTACGAACGCCCTGCGCGCCATCGAGGCGCATCCCGGCCGGATCGCGGCGATGGCCAGCTTCCACGCCGGCCGGGTCGTCACCGACGCGCCGGACAGCCCCCACCGGGGCGTCGGCTCCGTGACCGGCGAGCTGTACTTCGCCCACGCCGACCAGGACCAGTCCATGACGCCCGAGCAGATCGCGACGCTGGAGGCGGCGCTCGACGCGGCGGGGGTCCGGTACCGGTCCGAGCGGTACACCGGCGCCACCCACGGGTTCACCATGGCCGACACCGCCGCCTACGACGAGCGGGCCGCCGAGCGGCACTGGGTCGCCCTGTTCGACCTGCTGGACCGCACCTTCCGCGGCTGAGCGCGACCGGGGCTCAGTCGCCCCGCCCGCTTCCCCGCCCCCGTCCGGCTGCCCGCCCCGTCCGCCTTGATCGACTTCAGGTCAGTGACATCGCGGTCCGGGTCGATCGGGATGCCCCGTTGTCGTCGATCCGGTGCCGATCACGGGGCGGGGCCCGGGGCGCCGACACCGACGGCGGCGGGACCCGGTGGGGAGTCCCCGCTTGACGGATGACACGGCGGTGCGCGTCGGCCTCGCGGTCGGCGCGCGCCGCCGTGCCGGGTCACTGCTGGATGGGCTTGCCGTCGTTGCCGCAGATGTAGCCGTCGACGACGCACTGCTGCACCCGGTCGGCCAGGGCCTGCTCGTCCCAGGCGTTGAAGAAGTCGCCGTGGAAGGTGTAGCCGGGGGCCGTGGTGACGTTGGCCCCGTCGCGGGTGCCGCCCAGCGTGAGCCCGGTCCCGCGCACGTCGTACGTGATGAGGAACTCCAGCCGGGGCACGGGCACCGGGTGGCTGGCCGGGCAGGTGCCGCCGACGCCGCCCAGGCCGAACGCCATGTGGCTCTTGTGGTCGGCGCTGTCCAGGTTCCTCCCGTCCCAGCAGGTCGGGAAGTCGAGGTACGTCTCCAGCTTGGAGCCGGCCGGGCAGACCGGTAGGTCGCGGCTGGCCTGGGGGATACCGACGCAGTTCCACCGGGCCGCCGGGTTCTGGTCGGGGCTGGTCGCGAGGGCGTTGCCGACCACGATCCGCAGGCCCTGGGGGTACGGCCGGACGTTCGCCCGGTCGGTGAGCCCCTGGTAGTAGATCCGGACGCTCTGCGGCGCGACCGCCGTGCCGTTCTGGTAGAGCGTCGGCACCCAGTACGCGGACCTGTCGGCCACCGGGTTGCAGGTCGTTCCGCCGGCCCGCAGCGAGGTGAGGGTGGAGTACGCGTTCGTCGAGGTGTTGCCGAAGAACTCGTGCATGTGCGAGGCGCCCGGCTGGCCCGGCCGGACGATCGGGTCGTCGTTGGCGCGTCCCTTGCTCGGGCAGTCGGCCCGGAACTCCGAGCCGCGCACCGGGGCGAGCTGGAGCTCCAGGGCGGCCCGCTCCTGCTCCGGGCTGAGCACGTACGCGTGGTCGGCGTGGCCGCCGGGCGCCGCCTGCGCGTCAACGGCGTCGCGGCCGGCCAGCACCCCGCTGGCCACCAGGGTCAGCAGGGCGACGGCCAGCGCGCCGGCCCGGCGCAGGTACGGGTGTCCGGTCGGATCGGCGCCGCCGCGCCCTCGGGTGAACCGCATGCTTCCTCCTCGCCCGGCGCACCGGGCACCGGCCCGGGATCGCCGGGCCGTCAACGGGACGGATGGGGGGTGAGAGCGCTCTCACCTCTCAGGAGAACCGAAGTGAACGACAATTGTCAATCTGTGTGACGGTGGGATCCCGCTCCACTGAGGACAGGTGAGCCCGGACGCCGGCCGGCCGCCCGACCCTGCCCCGACGGCCGGCCCCGCCGCCCCGTCGGTCCTCAAGGGTGTCCGAAGGGGGTGGTCGGGGCCGTACCTTCACCGGTCAGGAGGGCATTGACCTGCGTTGCTTCACCGCGCCGAGATCAACTCGTTACGCCAGTGATACGTGGCAGCCCGACAGTGGGCGCATCGTCTCCGACCCAGGAGGAGCACCCCTTGGCACCCACCCCACCGACCGACGCCGAGCTGAACGTCTTCATCCGCGCCCGGCTCGCGTCCCTCGGCATCGACCTCGACCAGCTTCCGCCCGGCACCACCGCCGACCCGGAGACCGGCTCGCCGGGCCGCGACTCCGTGCTGGCCTCCCTGCGCTCCTTCGTGCGCGGCACGGTGGGCGCCCTCGCCGCGTACCGGCTGCCCGCGCCGGCCGGCACCGCCGACCCCGCCGTCGCGCAGGCCCTGTCCCAGCAGCCCGCGCCGATGCTCTACCCCTCGGTCAGCACGGAATGGCGGAAGTGATGAGCGCAGCCCCCGTCGACCGCGGCGTCGACCGCCGCGCCTTCCTGGCCCGCACCGCCGCCCTGGCCGCCGCCTCGGCCGTCGGCGGCGCGGTCGCGCTGCCCGCCGTGGCGTCGGCGGCCGGCCCGGCCCGAACACCCCGCCTGCCGGCGGCGAGGTGGAACCCGGCGCTGGACGTGCCCCGCGCCTACGTCGAGCCCCGCCCGGAGGCGGTGGCCGACCCGACCGAGCTCACCGTCGCCGAGGCGGCCTGGCTGATCCGCGCCGGCAAGCTGACCCCGGCCAAGCTGGTCGAGGCGTACCTGGCCCGCGTCTCGACCCATGAGGGCACGTACCAGGCGTTCAACCTGGTGCTCGCCGAGGCGGCGGTCGAGGCGGCCACCGCCCTGGCGAAGAAGCCGCGGCGGGGCGCGCTGCACGGCATCCCGCTGGCTGTGAAGGACAACTACTACACCGCCGGGGTGCCCACCACCGCCAACTCCTACCTGTTCGCCGACTTCCGGCCGCCGTTCGACGCCACGGCGGTGGCGAAGCTGCTGGCCGGCGGGGCGATCGTGCTCGGCAAGACCCAGATGGGGCCGCTGGCCACCACCCGGGCCACCACCCCGAACGGGGTGGTCACCACGGTCAACGCGTGGACCCCGGCCGACATCCGCACCGATCCGGGCGGCTCGTCCACCGGCACCGCCACGGCCGTCGCCGGGCGACTCGCCGTCGCCGGCACCGGCACCCAGACCGGCGGCTCGATCACCGCGCCGTCCAACGCGCAGAACCTCACCGGCCTCAAGCCGACGATGGGCCGGGTCTCGCTGCACGGCATCATCCCGCTCAGCTACACCCGCGACCACCCCGGCCCGCTGGCCCGCGACGCCAAGGACGCGGCCATCATGCTCACCGCGATGGCCGGCGAGGACCCGGCCGACCCGCGCACGCAGGGCCTGCCCGAGGTGCCGAACCTGATCGACGCGGCCACCCCGGCGTACCAGGGCGGCCGGCTGAAGCTGCGCTGGAAGACCCGCATCGGCGTGCTGCCCGGCTTCACCGCCGGCACCTCGGAGACCACGGCGGCCCGGCAGGCGTACCTGGCGAAGCTCGCCGCGATCCCCGGCGCCACGGTGGTCGACGTGCCGCTGCCCGACGACTGGGAGCTGCTCACCGGCGGCGCGTTCAACAACGTCCGGCTGCCGGAGCGCAGCGAGCCGTTCATGCCGTACCTGCGCACCGACCTGCGCGGCTTCGGGGTGTCGGTGACCGGCTGGTTGCAGGGGGCGCTGCTGGGCGGCAACGAGTTCATCACCGGCCAGCGGGCCAAGCTGCTGCTGCTCGAACGCGTCCTGGACCAGCTCTTCGAGGCCTGCGACGTGGTGGTGCAGACCAGTCCGGTGCCGTTCGACATCCTCGGCCTGCCGGAGATCGCCTTCCCGATCGGGTTCACCACCAGGGGTGTGCCGATCGGCACCGTCCTCGGCGGCCTGCCGTACGGCGAGGACCGGCTGCTGTCGGTCGTGGCCGCGTACCAGGCGGTCACCGACTGGCACTGGCGCCGGCCACCGGACCCGGTGCCCGCCCCGGCGGCGGCGCGCGGCGCGGCGCCCGCCGGCCTGCGGCTCACCGCCGAGGAGGTCGCCGAGCTGTCCCAGTGACGCGCACCCCGGCCTAGGTGTCCGGCCTGGCCCGCGCCGGGCCGGACACCTAGGGGGCGCGTCAGCGGGACTGGAGGGCCCGGACGTTGTCGCCGAACGTCCAGCCCTTCGACCCGTCCCAGTTCAGGGACCAGGTCATCAGTCCCTTGAGGCCGCCGCCGTAGGTGTTCCACGCCTGCGCCACCGCCGACGGCGCGAGGTGGCCGCCGCCGGCGCCGGGCTGGGCGGGCAGGCCGGGGACCTGCTTGTCGTACGGGACCCGGATCGTGGTGCCCTGCACGACCAGGCCGGTGTTGAGGCAGTCGGTCTGGACCGTGAAGCCCTGCACGGTGCCGGCGGCGTACGAGTCGCCGTGGCAGCCGTACATGCTGCCGTTGTAGTACTGCATGTTCAGCCACCACAGCCGGCCGTTGTCGGCGTACTTCTTGACGATCGGCAGGTACGCGCCCCAGATCGAGCCGTAGGTGACGCTGCCGCCGGTGACGTACGCGGTCTCCGGCGCCATGGTGAGGCCGAAGCCGGCGGGCATCTGGGCGAGCACGCCGTCGATGATGCGGACCAGGTTGGCCTGCGACGCCGAGAGCCGGTTGATGTCGCCGCTGCCGGTCAGGCCGGTCTCGATGTCGATGTCGATGCCGTCGAAGTTGTACCGCTTGAGGATCGGCACGACGGTGGCGACGAACCGGTCGGCGACGGTCGCCGAGTTGAGGTCGATGCCGGCGGTGGCGCCTCCGATGGACAGCAGGACGGTGAGGCCGGCCGCCTTGGCCCGGCACATCTCCGCCGGGGTGGGCACCTTCACGGTGGCGTCCATGCCGTCCTCCCACAGCACGGTGCCGTCGGAGCGGATCACCGGGAACGCGGCGGTGACCACGTTGTACCCGTGGGCGGTGATCCGGGAGTCGGTGATCGGGATCCAGCCCAGCGGCGGGTGCACGCCGTTGGCCGCGCCGTCCCAGTTCTCCCAGTAGCCCTGGAGCACCTTGCCGGCCGGCCTCGGCTTGAGCGCGCAGGTCTCGGTGCCCGGCGGGGGCGTCGTGGTCGGCGTCGGCGTCGGCGGCACGGTCGGCGAGGCGGTGGGGGAGGGCGACGAGGTCGCGGTGGGCGGGGGGGAGGGGGTGCCGTCGCAGGCCCCGAGGTCCTTCCACAGTGAGGGCGTGGCCGCGGGGTTCCAACCCGCGCCGGCCGGCGGGGTGTGCGTCACGAGGGCCTGGTAGAGCCGGCCGGCGTAGCTGACCTGGGTGCCGGCCGGATAGCTGGTGCCCTCGGCCCACCCCGGGGCGGAGCAGGCCACGGCGGCGGCCGTCGCCGGGCCGGTGGCCACCGCCGCGAGACCGCCCGTGGCGGTGAGGCCCCCGGTGGCGACGACCAGCGCCGTCCCCGCCAGCAGGGCAGTGGCCCCGCGTCGAAGTTTCATGACATCTCCTCCCGTCGATGGCCGGGAGCGTATCAGTAAAGATTGTTAAATAAAAAGAGGCGTTGCAATCGATCTATGTCGATGAATAGGCTGGCCCGGTCCCCGCTCACCCCGTCACCCAGTGGAGCGTGACCCATGCGTCTGTCCAAGGTGTCCCGGATCATCGCCACCCTCGCCGCCGCCGCGACGGCGGCGCTCGGCCTCACCGCCGTGCAGGCAGCGCCGGCATCCGCCGCCGTCCGCAACGTCTGCTACAACACCAGTCAGGCCGGCCCCTTCGCCAGCTACGCCAACCAGGCCGCCACGATCTGGAACAACTACACCAACAACATCAACATGGCCCAGTGCGGCTCGAACCTGATGATCTACTACACCTACGGCGGCGGCTCGTACGCCCAGCGCACGAGCCTCGGCAACGGCCGCGTGGTCATCGACTACTACCAGGCCCAGCAGTACAGCCCGCTGCGGATCATGACCCACGAGATCGGGCACATCCTCGGCCTGCCGGACAACTACAACGGCAACTGCGCCATCCTGATGTCCGGCGGCAGCGCCGGCACCTCCTGCACCAACCCGTACCCGAGCACCGCCGAGGCCGCCGCGGTCGACTCGTACTTCGGCTTCGCCGCCCGCACCGCCACGGGCGCCGGGGTCTTCACCGGTAGCTGGCCGGCCCCCGCGACGGTCGGCGCCCAGGGCTGACGCCCGGGCGGCCTGCCCGCTCCCACGGCCCGGCCGGGGTCGGCGTGTCCGCCGACCCCGGCCGGGCCGCACCTTGCGCGGTGATCGAGAGGTTTACGTCGGACTCGGGGCGCAGACCTGACGCAACCCTCTTGATCACCGCGCTGGGGTGGGGTGGGTTACCGGTCGTTGGTGTCGGTGGGGGCCATCACCCGTAGCGCGTTGGCGGCCAGGCCGATCCGGATCGGGGTCTGCCCGCACAGCTCGCCGTCGACCTCGACGCGCGCCGGTCGGTCGGTCTCCAGCCAGAGTTCGCCCACGGCGAGGAACGGCGTCTCGGCGAGGGTGCGCCGGTGGCCGGTGGCGGCGTTGCGGGCCGTGTCGCGCAGCAGCCCGCGCCGGGTCGGCCCGCCGACCGGGTACGCCACCAGCAGCCGGTCGTCGGCGTCGGTGTCGGCGGTGATCGGCCGGCCGGCGTGGAAGCCGCCGTTGGCCACGTAGAGCTGGTGGGTGTGGAACTCGTGGGTGCCGCCCCCGGCGCGGACGGTGGCCCGCAGCGCCCGGTGCCGGGCGAGCAGCGCCAGCGCGGTGGCCGGGTACGCCAACCGCCCGGTGACCCGCTTGAGCGCGGGTGGCGTGCGCAGCATGATGTCGGCCGACAGCCCCACGCCGACGTGGTTGGCGAACGGCACGTCCCCGGCCAGCCCCAGGTCGACGTCGATCACCTTGCCCTCGGCCAGGACGGCCACGGCGGCGTCGAGGTCGAGCGGGAGGCCGAGGGTGCGGGCGAAGTTGTTGGTGGTTCCCAGCGGCAGCAGGCCCAGCGCGACGTCGCGGTGGGCGAGCAGGCGGGCGGCGGCGCTCTGCGTGCCGTCGCCCCCGCCCGCGACGAGCAGGTCCGGCCCGAGGGCGAGGGCGTCGTCCAGGCTGCGCTCCAGCTCGCCGGGCCGGTCGGCCGGATAGCAGCCGAGCAGGGTGAAACCGGCCTCCGTCAGCCGGGTCCGGGCGTGTTCGTAGAACCGGTGGCCCCGGCGCGAGCGGGCGTTGACCACCAGCGCCGCCCGTCGCTGTCGCCGGATGGCCGCGCCCAGCTCCTGCTTCGTCCGCATGGGTGCCGACCCTATCTCCGTCGGCCCCGCAGCCGTCCGGTCAGCGGCGGTCCAGGGCGCGGCGGAGGTTGCCGCCGAAGACGTCGGCGGCCTCGGCGGCGGAGAGCTGGTCGAGCCCGACCGGGTGCAGGGTCTGCGCGAAGGACACGTGGTCCAGGCTGGGGGAGAAGTCCGAGCCCCAGTACAGCCGCCGCGTGCCGAACCGGTCGAGCAGCAGGTCGACGAACGGCCGGGCGGCGGCGTGCGGGTGGTCGTGGGCGGGGTCGCTGACGGCGTACAGGCCGGAGACCTTGACCCCGACGTGGGGCAGCGCGGCCAGCTCGGTCAGCGGGGCGAGCCGGGCCCCGGCCGCCGCCGGGGTGGGCGCCGCCGGCTGCCGGCCGGGCAGGCCGAGGTGGCTGAACAGCACCACGCACCCGTCGAGGGCGGCCAGCGCCGGGCCGAGCCGGCCGATCGCCTCGGGCCCGGCGTTGAGGCTGACCACCGTCGCGGCGGCGTTGAGCGGGCCGGCGTCACCGGCGGCCCAGTCGGCGAACGCGTCGGCCGAGGCCGGGTCCGGCAGGTACGCGGCGACGCCCACGAAGCCCGCCGTCCGCAGCCGGTCCAGGCCGTTGCGGTCCGTGCCGGTGGCCGGCAGGTACGCCAGCGGCGCGATCCAGTCGTGCTCGGCCGCGAGCCGCGCGAGGTGGGCGTTGTTGCCGGCGAACCCAGGTTCACCCTCGTAGCCGACCACGAGCGCCCGGTCGATGCCGTGTTCGCGGCGCAACGTCTGGTAGACGGCGAATTCGTCGCCCCCGGCCGGGGACCGTCCGTAGCGGCCCGGGTAACCGTCGGCGAACAGGTGCAGGTGTGCGTCGGCGCGTGGCATGGCCGGACCCTAACCGATTCCGGCCGGCCCATTGACGTGGGAGGACCCCTCCTTTAGGTTCTTGTCTCAATTAGGTCCGGATTATCGGCCGCAGGCGAGGGGTGGACCGCGTGGTGCAGGCGCACGAGGATGTTGACGATCTGGTACGGCTGCGTCGGCAGCTTCACCAGTACCCGGAGCTGCGGTTCACGGAGCGGCAGACCGCGGCGACTCTCGCCGGCCGGCTCGCGCCGATCGCCCGGGTCTGCTCCGGAGTCGCCGGCACCGGCCTCGTCGCCGAGATCGAAGGACGTGCACCGGGACCCTCGGTTCTGCTTCGGGCCGATATGGACGCCTATCCGGTCCAGGATGCCAAGGAGGTGCCCTGGGCGTCGGGCAACGCCGGGGTCTGCCACGCCTGCGGGCACGACGTGCATATGACCGTCGTGCTCGGCGTCGCGGCCCGGCTCGCGGCCGACCCGCCCGCCCGGGGCTCGGTGACCGTGCTGTTCCAGCCGGCCGAGGAGATCCCGTTCGGCGAGGACTCCGGCGCCGCCGCGGTGCTAGCCGACGAGGCCCTGCGCGGCCGGCGCTTCGACGCCGTCCTCGGCCTGCACTGCTGGCCCGACCTGCCGGTCGGGGCGGTCGGCGTGGACCGGGTGACCGCGATGGCGGCCAAGGACGCCTTCCGGGTCGAGGTGCTCGGCCGGGCCGCGCACGCCGCCACCCCGGCGCTGGGCCGCGACGCCATCCTCGGCCTGGCCGGCATCGTCAACCTGCTGCACGCCGGGGTGGCCCGCTCCCGCAACCCCCACGAGCTGGTCGCCTTCAACATCGGCACGATCTCCGGCGGGGCCAGCCAGAGCCAGGTCGCCGAGCGCGCGGAGGCGACCGGCACGCTGCGTACCCACGACGAGGCCACCCGCGGGCGGCTCAAGGAGGTCATCGAGCGCATCGCCCGTCAGCAGGCCGCCGCGCTCGACCTGGGCCTGCGCTTCACCTGGGCCAACGAGATGCCCCCGGTGCGCAACGCCGCGTCGCTGGTGGCCCTCGCGCACGCCGAGCTGGCCGGCCTGGTCGAGGTCGCCGACCTGACCGCGCCCCCGCTGACCACCGACGACTTCGCCCTGCTCGGCGCGCTCGGCCCCAGCCTGTACGTCAAGCTCGGGGTCACCGGCGAGCGCGGCGGCGCGCCGCTGCACTCCGGCGCCTTCGACGTCGACGAACGGTGCCTCGGGGTGGGCGTGGCCGCCCTGGAACGCCTCACCCGGGCCGTCCTCGACGGCCGGCTGGCCACTGTCGACGCGGCCCCCTGCGCCTCGGCCGTCGAGGCGGTCGGGGCATGAGCCGTCCGTCGGTCGCCGTGGTCGGCGCGGGGGCGTTCGGCGTCCGGCACCTGGCCGCGTACCGGTCGCTCGGCGTGCCGGTGCGGGCCCTGGTCGAGCCGGACGCGGCGACCCGGCAGCGGGTCGCCGTCGAGTACGGGGTGCCGCAGACGTACGCCTGCGTGGCCGACCTGCTCGCCGCCGCCCCGCCCGACGCGGCCTCGGTGTGCGTGCCCGGCCCGGCGCACCGCCCGGTGGCCGTGGACCTGCTCACCGCCGGGGTGCCGGTGCTGGTGGAGAAGCCGCTGGCCGCGACCGTCATCGACGCCGCCGCCATCGTGGCCGTCGCCGAGCGCACCGGCGTGCTCTGCCAGCCGGGGCACATCCTGCGGTACAGCGCCCCGCACCGGGCCCTGCACGACGTGGTCCGCGCCGGCCGGCTCGGCCAGGTGCTCGCCGTCTCGTCCCGCCGCGACCGGCCCCGGACGCTGAGCCGGCTCTTCCCCCGCGAACACCCCGCGCTGCTCACCGCCGTGCACGACATCGACCTGGCCCTCTGGTACGCCGGGGCGCCCGTGGTCGAGGTCCGCGCGGCGGCCCGGACCCGCCCCGGATCGGCCACCCCGGTCCTGGTGTGGGCGGAGCTGCGGCACGCCAACGACGTCGTGTCGTCGATCCGCAACAGTTACCTGCTCCCCGAACACACCCCGAACCACACCTCGGACCTGGTCGAGGTGTACGGCACCGACGGGGTCGCGCACGTCGACCTCGGCCACCCCACGTTGCTCGTCCAGGGCGAGCCGACCGAGGCGCCGGACTGGCTCCTCTCCCCGGTCGACGGCGGCGGAGCGCTCGCCGCCGAGCTGCGGCACTTCCTCGGCCAGGTCGACGGCACCGCACCGACGGCGGTCGTCCCGCTCGCCGACGGCCTGCACGTCGTGCGGGTCGCCGAGGCCGTGGCCGACAGCGCCACCGCCGGCGGCGCGGTCCGCCGGATCCCCCCGAGCCCCCACTTGTGACAGGAGCTACCCGATGTTTCGACGGAGATTGGCCGGCGCCCTCGCCGCCGGCATGGCCGCCGCCGCGCTGCTGACCGGATGCGGCGGCGACGCCGCCGACGGCCCGGTCACCCTCAAGGTGCTGACCTGGGAACCGGGCGGCACCGAGTACTGGAAGCAGGTCAAGACCAGCTTCGAGGCGGGCCACCCGGACATCAAGCTGGAGATGCAGTCCGTCCCGTTCGACAAGTACCCCGAGGTGCAGGGCCCGTACATCACCTCGCAGTCCGGGCCGGACGTGATGGCCAACAACGCCGGGCTGGAGCTGTTCGACCGGCGCGGCGCGTACGTCCCGCTGGGCGACAAGGCCGCCGAGATCACCAAGGACCTGGTCACCTACAGCGGCGCCTGCGAGGGCTTCGACACCGCCAAGCCGTGCTACGGCGTGCCCTTCTCGTACCAGGGCAACGTCCTCTACTACAACAAGGCCGTCCTGACCGCCGCCGGGCTCGACCCGGAGCAGCCGCCGGCGACCTGGGACGAGTTCGGCGCCGCCTGCGAGGCGGTGAAGAAGGCCGGCAAGACCTGCCTGGCCCTCGGCCTGTCCGGCACCTTCCCGGCGTACTGGGACTTCCCCGAGATCGCCCGCAACTACCTCACCGAGGACGACGTCCGCGCCCTGCTGGCCGGCAAGCTGTCCTGGAAGGACCCCAAGCTCGTCGCGGTGCTGGAGAAGCTCGCCGAGATCACCACCAAGGGCTGGGCCAACAAGAACGCCCCGTCGATCACCATGCTCCCCGACGGGGCGGACATCTTCCAGCGCGGCGACGCCGCGTTCGCCGGCACCATCATCTCCGACGCGGTGAACTGGGACGCGTTCGGCAAGGCGCTCGGCGACGACAAGCTCGGCGTCACCCGGTGGCCGGCGGTCGACCCGGCCGCGCCGCTGGCGCAGAAGTTCTCCGGCATCGAGGGCGCCGTCTACGGGGTCACCCAGTGGAGCCAGAAGAAGGCGGCCGGCCTGGAGTTCATCACCTGGCTCGCCGGCAAGGAGAACGGCGAGCTGTGGGTGAAGCACGCCAAGGGCCAGCCGCTGAACAAGAACGTCGACAAGGCGCTGCTGCCCTCGTCGCCGGCCTTCCAGAAGATCCAGGAACTGGTCGCCCAGCCGACCCTGCACGCCGGGGTGATGCTCTCCGGCCCCGAGGCCGACGCCCTGGCGCGCGGCTGGCAGCAGGTCACCCTCGGCCAGCTCACCGTCGACAAGTGGGCCGAGGCGATGCAGCAGGCACTGGAGCGCAGCCCCACGAAGAAGCAGACCAAGTAGCCACCCCGGGCGGGGCGACAGCGTGTCGCCCCGCCCGGCGCGACCGGGGGAGGACCCTGATGACGATCTCCACCGCGCCGGTGTCGGAGCCGGTGGCAGCCGACACCCCGCCCGCGCCGGCCCGCCGCCCGCCACGACCCGGGCGGGCCCGGGAGTGGTGGCTCGGTGCCGCGCTGGTGCTGCCCGCCCTCGTGCTGGCCGTGCTGTTCAAGCTGGTGCCCCTGGTGCGGGGGGTGGTCACCAGCACCGAGTCGTCCAGCGGGTTCGGCGGCAGCGAGTTCGCCGGGGCGGACAACTACACCCGGATGTTCGACGACCCGATGGTCCTCACCAGCTTCCGCAACGCCCTGCTGGTGGTGGCCACCCTGCCGGTGTGGATCGTGCTCCCGCTGGTGCTGGCGCTGCTGATCCACCAGCGCTCGCCGGGGTGGAAGTTCTTCCGGGCCGTCTACTTCGTGCCGTACACCATCGCGCCCATCGTCGTCGGCATCATGTTCCGGCAGATCCTCGCCCCCGACGGGCCGCTGAACGCCCTGCTGCGCTCGGTCGGCCTTCAACCGCTGGCGATCGAGTGGCTCAACGGCCGGTACAGCGCGCTGTTCTCGCTGGTCGCGGTCGCCCTGTGGAGCTTCTTCGGGCTCGGCGTGATGACCTATCTCGCCGGCCTGGCCACCATCCCCGAGGAGACGCTGGAGGCGGCGTACCTCGACGGCGCCGGGTTCTTCCGGCGGTTGTGGTCGGTGGTCGTGCCGATGCTGCGCCCGACCGTGGCGTACTGGAGCGTGCTCTGCGCCTCCGGCGTGCTGATCTGGCTGTTCCCACTGATCTACGCGCTGACCCAGGGCGGGCCGGGCGACGCCACCATGCTCCCCGAGTACCTGGTCTTCCTCACCACCTTCCAGTTCCTGGACCGCGGCTACGGCTCGGCCATCGGCATCGCCCTGTTCGTCTTCGTCGCCGTGCTGTCGATCTTCAGCGTGCGGCACATGTTCACAGAGGGGACCCGCAAGCCGCGATGAACCCGCGCCACTCCGCCCGGATCGGGCGCTACCTGTTGACCTTCGCGCTGGTCGTCGTCGCCGTCGCGGCCGTCTACCCGCTGCTGTTCACCGTGGTCAGCTCGCTGAAGACGCAGGCCGGCTTCGCCCACGACCCGCTGGGCCTGCCGGCCGGGATCACCCTGGAGAACTACCTCGAGGCGTTCCGCCGGATGAACATGCCCCGGCTGCTGCTCAACTCGCTGATCACCACGCTCGGCGGGCTGGTGCTGTCGGTGCTCGCCGCGCTGCTGGTCGCGTACGCGGTGACGAAACTGCGGTTCCGCGGCGGGAAGATCGTCTTCCTGCTGATCATCGTGACGCTGACCATCCCCAGCCAGGCGATCATCTACCCGCTCTACCAGACGGTGCTGGACCTGGGCATGTCCGGCCAGTACCAGGGCCTGATCCTGGCGTACGCCGCGTTCGGGCTGCCGCTGGGCACGTACCAGCTCGCCGGCTACTTCCAGCAGGTGCCCGACGAGCTGATCGAGGCGGCCCGGGTCGACGGCGCGGGGCACCTGACCATCCTGTTCCGGCTGCTCGCCCCGATCGCCACCCCGGCCCTCGCGGCGCTGGCCATCTTCAACTTCGTCTGGATGTGGAACGACCTGCTGCTGCCCCTGGTCATCATGGGCGGCTCGGACAGCAAGACGCTGATGGTCGGCGTCTCCCTGCTCAGCGGCCAGTACGACGTGTCGGTGCCGCTGGTCAGCGCCGGCCTGATCGTCGCCCTGCTGCCGGTGCTGGTCATCTACCTCGTCTTCCAGCGGCAGCTCGTCTCGGGCGCGCTCGCCGGCTCCGGCAAGTGACCGGGCCGGCAAGTGACCGGGGTCGGCCGGTGACCGGGATCGACCCTCGGCCCGGCGGCGCCGCGATCTGCGCGGCCGGGCGGAGGGCCCGGTGAGCGGGGGCGCCGGGCCGGGGGAGCAGGTGTGCCACCTGTACCGGCTGCGCCCCGGCGCGGAGGCCGAGTACGAGCGCCGGCACGCCCGGGTGTGGCCGGAGCTGTCCGCGTTGCTCGACGAGGCGGGGATCTACGACTACCACATCTACCGGCGCGACCTGCTGCTGATCTGCGTGCTGCGCACCCGGTGGGGCCACGCCCACGCCGGCGCGGTCACCGGCTCCTCCGACGTGCAGGCCCGGTGGACGGCGTCGCTGGCCGGGCTGTTCGCCGAGATCGCCGATGCCGACGGCGAGCCGCTGTGGGCGTACCCGGTGTTCCACCACCCGGGGCACCCGCCGCCGTGACGGGCGCGAACGCACCGCGACGGCCCGGCGGGAACCTCCCCGCCGGGCCGTCGCGGTGCCCGCCGTCAGACCGCGTACGCGACCGAGCCGTCCGCGCGCAGCGGGATCCGGGTCAGCGGCCGGCCGGTCAGGTCCAGCGGGGTCTCGTCGGTCAGGTCGAGCGTCACGCCCAGCCCCGGGTCCTGCGGCACCGGCAGGAACCCGCCCTCGCGGCGGACGCAGGCCCGCGCCGGCCCGTCGGCGAGCCGGTCGTCCAGCGGCGAGTACTCCTGGGTGACGAAGTTCGGGATGACCGTGTCGAGCTGCACCGAGGCCATGGTCAGCAGCGGGCCGAGGCAGTTGTGGCTGACCACGGCCGCGTGGTGCGCCTCGGCCAGCGCGGCGATCTTCCGGCCGTGGCTGAGCCCGCCGGCCAGCCCGACGTCGGGCCGGACGTACTGGGCGCCGCCCTGGGCGAGCAACTCCTTGAACTCCCAGATGGTGTGCAGCCGTTCCCCGTTGGCCATCGGCACGCCGAGCGCCCGGCGGGCCACCTCGGCCTGGCTGCTCACGCTGTCGATCTGGATCGGGTCCTCCACCAGCAGCGGGTGGTGCCGGGCCAGCGCCGGCACGACGGCCGTGGCCTGCAACGGGGTGAGCTTGCGGTGCAGCTCGACGAGCAGGTCGACGTCCGGGCCGACGGTGTCGCGCACCGCCGCCGTGGTGGCCTCGGTCTCGGCGACGAGGCGGGCCAGCGACACGTCGCCGTAGTCGGCCGGCAGCGGGTCGAACTTCACGGCGGTGAAGCCGTCGGCGACGGCTGTGGCGGCCTGGGCCGCGAGGGCCTGCGCCCCGGTGCCGCCCAGCAGCAGGTGCAGCCGGATCCGGTCGCGCACCCGGCCGCCGAACAGCTGCCACACCGGCACGCCGAGCCGCTTGCCCAGCAGGTCCCACAGGGCCAGGTCGACGGCGGAGACGGCGGCGGTGAGCACCGAGCCGCGGAACGGCCCCATCCGGTAGAGGTGGTGCCAGTGGTGCTCGATCCGGTTGGGGTCCGCCCCGAGCAGGTACGGCCGGAACGTCTCCACCACGGCGTGCACCGCCGTCGGGTACCCCCAGCAGGCGGACTGGCCGGCCCCGGTCAGCCCGTCCGACGTGCGCAACTGGACGAAGTGCGCGTCGCCGCGTACGACGGACTCCACCTCGGCGATCTCCATGCCCGCTCCCCAAATTAGAGACCAATAACGGCCACAAACTTGCTTGTGCACTCTTCCATAGCCTTGGACTGCTGGTCTAGGCTCCTCAACCAACGAGCCGGAATAAGGCTCAATTATCTCAGGGGGTGTGATGGGGCTGCCCGAGGACTATCGGCTGATGGCCCGGATCCGCCGGTTCGAGGAGCGGCTGGCCGCCCTCAAGGACGCTGGCGAGATCCCGGGATCGATCCACCTGTGCAACGGCCAGGAGGCCGTCCCGGTCGGCGCCTGCCGGGCGCTGCGCGACGGGGACCACGTCACGGCGACCTACCGGGGGCACGGCTGGGCGATCGCCCGGGGCGTCGACCTCACCGGCCTGTTCGCCGAGATGATGGGCCGCGACTCGGCCTTGTGCGGCGGACGCGCCGCCTCGCCGTACCTGTCGGATCCGGGCCGCTGGTTCGTCGGCGAGAACTCCATCGTGGGCGCCGGGGTGCCGATCGCGACCGGCGCGGCGCTCACCGCCCAGCGCACCGGCAGCGGGACGGTGTCGGTGGTCAGCATCGGCGACGGCGCGATGAACCAGGGCAACGTGCACGAGGCGCTCAACCTCGCCGCCGTGCTCGACCTGCCGCTGGTGCTGGTGGTGGAGAACAACGTCTACTCCGAGATGTCCCGGATCGAGGACATGGTGCGGGTCCGGCAGCTCGCCGAGCGGGCCGCCGGTTACGGCCTGCCCGGCCGGGTGGTCGACGGCAACGACCCCGACGCCGTCGCCGAGGCGGTGGCCGAGGCCGTGGACCGGGCCCGCGAGGGCTCCGGGCCGTCCATCGTGGAGGCGATGACCGAGCGCCTCGTCGGCCACTACAGCGGCGACGCGCAGCACTACCGCCCGGCCGGCGAGATCGCCGCCGCCCGCGAGCGCGAACCGCTGGCCCGCATCCGCCGGGCCGCCGACGCCGGGCTGGCCGCCCGGCTCGACGCCATCGACGCCGAGGTCGCCGACGAGATCGAGGCCGCCGTCACCGCCGCCCGCGCCGTGTCGTACCCGGACCCGGCGACCGCCAAGGAGTACGTCTATGTCTGAGTCGCTGCGCTACATCCAGGCCGTCAACGCGGCGCTCACCTGGGCCCTGGACAGCCGGACCGACACCGTCTACTTCGGCGAGGACGTCGCGCTGCCCGGCGGGCCGTTCGGCGCCACCAAGGGGCTGCACAAGCGGTTCGGCTCCGACCGCATCTTCGACACCCCGATCTCCGAGACCGGCTTCCTCGGCATGGCCCTCGGCGCGGCGATGACCGGGCTGCGGCCGATCGCCGAGATCATGTACGCCGACTTCTCGTTCGTGGCGATGGACCAGATCGTCAACCAGATCGCCACCATCCACTACTCCAGCGCGGGCCGGTGGAAGGCCCCGCTGGTGATCCGGATGCAGCAGGGCTACTCGCCCGGGGCGTGCGCCCAGCACTCGCACTCGCCGGAGGCGTACTTCGCGCACACCCCCGGGCTGCGGGTGGCGCTGCCGGCCACCCCGGACGACGCGTACCAGATGCTGCGCACCGCGGTCGTCAGCGACGACCCGGTGGTGGTCGCCGAGGCCCGGATGCTCTACCCGACCCGGGGCCCGGTGCGCACCGACGCCCCGGTCGAGGACATCGGAGGGGCCCGGGTGGTCCGGCCCGGCGCCGACGTCACCGTCGTCGCCTGGTCGCGGATGGTGTCGGCGGCCCTGGACGCCGCCGCGACCCTCGCCGAGGAGGGCGTCGACGTCGAGGTGGTCGACCTGCGCTGGCTCAACCCGCTGGACTTCGACACGGTCGCCGCGTCGGTGGCCCGCACCGGCCGGCTGGTCGTCGCCCACGAGGCCAACCTGACCGGCGGCTTCGGCGCGGAGATCGCCGCCCGGGCCGCCGCCGAGTGCTTCGCCGACCTGCGCGCCCCGGTCGCCCGGGTGGCCGCCCCGGACGTGCCGATGCCCGCCGCGCCCGCCCTCCAGGCGGTCGTGGTGCCCGAGGCGGCGAACGTGGCCGACGCGGTGCGCCGGACGGTCCGCGCGTGAGCGGCGGCGCCCCGGCGACCGGTCCGGCCGCGGGCGGCCGAACCCGCCCGGTCGGCCTGCTGGCCGGGCGGCGGGTGGTCGTCGTCGGCGGGGCGTCCGGCATCGGCCGGGCCACCGTGCGGGCCGCCGCCGCGGCCGGCGCGGCCGTCGCCGTGCTGGACGCCGACGTCGCCGGCGCGGCCGAGGCCGCCGCCGAGGTCCGGTCCGCCGGGGCGAACGCCTGCGCCCGGGGCGTCGACGTCACCGTCGAGGCCGAGGTCGCCGGGGCGCTCGACGCCGTCGCCGCCGAACTGGGAGGGGTCGACGCCGTGCTGCACGTCGCCGGGATCATGGGCGGCCAGGGCCTGGACGTGCGGGACGTGCCGGTCGAGCTGTGGACGCGGGTCATCGCCGTCAACCTCACCGGCCCGTTCCTGGTCGCCAAGCACGCCGCCCGGCACCTGAGCCCCGGCGACGGGGTGCTGGTGCTGGTCGGGTCGAAGGCGGGCGTCCAGACCGGCTCCGGCTCGGTACCCTACGGCGCGAGTAAGGGAGGGTTGCACGGTCTGGCGCTCACGCTGGCCCGACAGCTCGGTCCACAGGGGATCCGCGTGCACGCGCTCTGCCCGGGAGACATCGACACGCCGCTGATGCGACGGTCGCTGGACGAGGCGCGGGCCAACGGCACCGACGGCGGGCGGGTCGCCGCGATCGAGGCAGCGCTGGGCCGCCCCGAGGACGTCGCCTCGGTGCTGGTGCTGCTGGCGTCGCCGGCCAGCGCCGGCCTGGCCGGCACGGTCTGCACGGGCTGAGCACCCACCCTCTAGGCCAGCGGGACACCACGTGGAGGCAGCATCGTGATCGGGATCATCGGCCCGGAGGACTCGATCCGGCTCGTGCAGGAGGTGGCGGCCGGGGAGGGCCGCGCGGAGGCGGTGAGCACGCGCGTGTACACCCGCCCCGAGCAGGCCCCCGAGCTGGCCCGCGAGCTGGACGAGGTGTGCCAGGTGCTGCTGTTCACCGGGCGCATCCCGTACGCGTTCGCCAGCGCGGCCGGCGAGCTGCGGGCGGAGATCGACTACGTCCCGCACGCCGGCATCGACCTGTACCGGACGCTGTCGCGGATGCTGCTGGCCACCGGCGGGAAGCTGCCCCGGGTCAGCGTGGACACCATCGACGCGGAGACCGTCCGCGAGACGTACCACGACATCGAGGTCGCCCCGCCCACGGAGATCCTGCCGATCGCCGACTCCTCCGGGCTGCTCTTCACCGGCCTCGACGAGATCACCGCGTACCACCGGGAGCGGTACGCCTCCGGCGCGGTCGAGGCGTGCCTGACCTGCCTCGGCGCGGTGCACCGGGACCTCGCCGACAGCGGGGTCCCGGTGTGGCGCGTCGAGCACACCCGCGCCTCGGTGCGCGACGCGCTGCGCCGGGCCTGGCTCGCCGCCGAGGTGCGCCAGTCCCGGGCCACCCAGATCGCCGTGATGATGGTCGACCTGGGTGTGCCGACCACCCGGGCGCAGGACCCGTACCAGGCGGAACGGCAGCGGCTGCGGGTGCGCGAGGCGCTGCTGGAGCACGCCGAGCGGATGCGCGGCCGGCTGGCCACCGTCGACGACCGGACGCTGCTGATCACCACCACCCGGGGCACCGTGGAGAGCGCCATCGCCCGGCACCGGGACGGGCACGCCTCCCTGCTCACCCTGCGCGGGGTCGACGTCGAGCACGCCGTCGGCTTCGGTGCCGGCACCACCATCGCCGCCGCCGAGGACAACGCCCGCAAGGCCCTCGCACTGGGCCGGCACAGCGGCGACACCCACGTGGTGTTCCCCGACGGGGAGGTCTACTCCAGCCGGGAGACCGCCGTGCGGCCCCGGCTGCGGGAGACCGCCCCGGGCGTGCTGCGGGTCTCCGAGCAGCTCCGGATCGGGCCGCTGTCCACCCGGCGGCTGCTGGAGGCACTGCACCAGATGGACCCCGACGAGGTCACCGCCCGGGGGCTGGCCGACGCGTACGGGGTGGAGGCGCGCTCGGCCCGCCGGCTGCTCAAGGCGCTGCGCGCGGCCGGCTTCGCCGAGGAGGTCGGGTTGCACGTCAGCACCGGAGCGGGCCGGCCGCAGACCGTCTACCGGGTCGCCATGCGGCGACTGCTCGGCGCCATCGGGGCCGAGGCGTGACGGCCGGGACCGCGCGGGCCGCCACCGCAGGGGGAGTCCACCCGTGAGATTCGAACCGACCTACCTGGTCACCGCCACCTTCGCCGCCGACGTCGTCGTCCGGCGCAAACCCCACCGGGCCGCGCACCTGGCGCACGTGCGCGCCCTGCTCGCCGACGGCACCGCCCTGATCGCCGGGGCGCGCGCCGACCTGAGCGCCTCCGTGCTGGTGCTGCGGGCCGCCGACGCGCCCGCCGCCCGCGCCCTCGTCGAACAGGACCCCTACTGGCGGCACGGGGTGTGGACCGCGATCGACGTGGTCGACTACCTCGCCGCCACCGCCCACCCCATCGGGAGGACATGATGTCGTCGTACCGCCAGGTCTCCGGCGTGCGGGTGCTCGGGGCCGAGCACGCGCCCTTCGCCGCCGGGCTGCTGCGCGAGGCGTGGGGCGACGGCGGGCCGGACGCCGTGCCGGTCCGCCTCGCCGTCGACCCGACGCTGCCCGAGGGCGGCCACCGGACCGACGTGCCCGAGCGGGGCGAGATCCGGCTCACCGGCGACCCGTTCGCCGGCCTGGTGTACGCCGCCCGCGCCCTGGTCGCCGCGGCCACCCCGGCCGGCCTGCCCGTCGGCGCGTCCGCCGCCGCCCCCGGGCTGCCGCTGCGCACCCTGTGGACCTGGGACCACTCCACGAACTGGGACACCCGGCAACTCGGCCAGCAGGAGATCGGCGCGCTCAACCCGTACGCGAAGTCCGCCGACGCGTTCGGCGCCGACTACCGCCGGCTGGTCGACTTCTGCAGCCGCGAGCGGATCGGCGGGATCGTCGTGTACGGGCTGCTGCGCGACGCCCACGGCGGCGTCGAGGCGGCCCGCGACCTGTGCGAGTACGCCAACGCCCGCGGCGTGCGGATCATCGCCGGGGTCGGGATCAACGCCTACGGCGGCATCTACTTCGACGGCCGGCACCGGTACAACCTGGCCACCTGGCTGCGCCGGCGTCCCGACCTCGCCGCCGAGCTGCCGAAGAAGGTCGGCTTCGACATCGACGAGTTCGGCGACCTGCACTTCCCGGCCAGCGAGTACATGATGGCCGCCTGCCCGTCCCAGCCGGACAACCTGGCCTGGCACCGCGACGCCATCGACTGGCTGCTCGACACCCTGCCCGTCGGCGGGATCAACTTCGAGACCGGCGACTACGGAAGCTGCGCCTGCGCCCGGTGCGCCGCCCGGGCCGGCGGCGAGCGCACCTCCTGGTCCTACGAGGCGATGCGGTCGGTCTACCCGACCCTGCTGGAGACCGCCCGCCGCACCGGCCCGGCCGGGGTGCCGCTGCGCCACCTCGTCGAGGTGTACTGGGACAACATCTTCGACCTGGACGCGCAGAAGCCACTGGCCGACCTGCCCGACGACGTGGCGTACCAGTACTGCGTCAACCGCGGGTTCTGGTACGAGCAGCGGGACCGGCTGACCGCCGAGCACGTGGACCGGCTGCCGCACACCACCAGCGTGCTGCGCACCCACGCCGGGTCGCAGTGGAACCGGCAGCGTCACTCCTGGGTCCCCGAGATGTACGCCGACATGGCCACCCGGTCCGGGGCCGCCGGGATGCGGGGGCTGACCATCTTCGCCGAGCCGTCGGCGTACCACCCGACCAACGAGATCAGCTACCTGGCGTACGCCCGGTTCTCCTGGGACCCGGAGCTGGCCTGGTCGGACTTCTGGCGCGACGAGGTGGCCCCCCGGTTCGGCGGCCCGGCCGAGGCCGAGGCGTTCCGCGACGGCGCGGCCCTGCTCGACGACCCGGTCGCCACCGGCGCGGCCCTCACCGCCGTGCGCGGGGACGCCCTCGCCATGGTCACCGCCACCGCCGGGGAGACGCAGCGGCGCTGGCTGTGGCTGGCCGAGCGGGCCGCCAGGTACGCCCACTGCGCCGGCTGACCGGGGACCGGCCGCCGGGTGTGACGGTTGCCGCGCGGGAGCATGACAGTCCTGTGAAGAATCCGCCCGTCGGGCCGTCGGCGGTTTGGTCGCCCGGCCGCGGGGGGCACCGTGGAGGGCGCAGGCGACAACCCCTCGAAAGGAACGGCCCACCGTGGAAGTAACCGGGTTCTTCACCGCCATCATCATCGGCCTGATCATCGGCGCGCTGGGTCGACTGGTCGTACCAGGCAAGCAGAACATCCCGATCTGGCTCACCCTGCTGATCGGCGTGGTCGCCGCGATCCTCGGCACCCTCGTGGCCGGCGCGTTCGGGGTGGACGACACCGCCGGAATCGACTGGATCGAGCTGCTGATCCAGGTCATCTTCGCCGCGGTCGGCGTGTCGCTCGCCGCCGGCGCCTACGGCCGCCGCCGGCACTGACCCGCCGCGCTCGGCCGTTGCGGCGCCGGGACTGATCCGCTCCCGACGCCGGCCCGTCGCCGGGACCGGTCCGCAGCCCGGCACTCGCCCCGCCGGTCGCCGGCCCGCCCGCACCAGGGCGGGCCGGCGACCGGCGTCAGGGCGTGGCCGGGTCGCCCGCCCGGGCGGCCGGGACCGCACCGGTACGCCGGTCCGGCCGGCGCGCGGTGCCGGGCCCACCCGCCGCCGCCCACGCCGTGGTGAGCAGCAGCAGCGCGGCGATGTAGGTGCCCATCACGAGCAGGCCGTGCCCGGGCAGGGTGGTCCCGGCAGCGTCCACGCCGATCAGCAGGTCGGAGACGAGGAAGAACGCCCCACCGGCCGCCGCGCGGGTCGACACGCCGGCCGCCGCGGCGGCCATCAGGCACAGGGCGAGGCTGTAGCCGAGCACCGGCAGCCGCAGCGCCCCGAGCGGACCCCACAGCACGACGTTCGCCGCCGCCCACAGCACGAGATAGCCGGCCACCACCGGCACGGGGGGCCGCCGGTGCCGGGTGAACGCCACGATCAGGCTGACCTGGGTGCCGAGGAAGCAGCCCATCCCGACCAGGAACGCGGGCTCGCCGGGCAGCAGCAGCGCCACGTCGCCGGCGGTGGCGAAGACCAGCCCGAGCGCGAGCAGGTCGAAGCGCCGCCCGGAGCGCAGCAGCCAGAGCAGCAGCAGCGGGGCGAGCAGCGGCTTGGTCAGCCACTGGAGCACGGCGTTGTCGAGCGCGACGCCGACCAGCTCGACGGCGGCGACGACGCCGAACGGTGCGAGCCGCCTCATCGGGCGGGCTGCCAGCCGGGGCGGCCGAACACGTGGCCGAGCCGGTGTCGCCAGGTCGCGGCGGCCCGCACGTCGGCCCAGATCGCCCCGTATTCGTGGGTGGCCACCCGCAGCGGGTGGTAGGTGCCGATGTTCTTGGTCAGCCCGTACCGTACGGCGGCGCGCTCCGGTTCGAAGGTGCCGAACAGCCGGTCCCAGACGATGAGGATGCCGCCGTAGTTGCGGTCCAGGTACTCGGCGTTGACGCCGTGGTGGACCCGGTGGTGCGACGGCGTGTTGAAGAGCCACTCGATCGGTCGGGGCAGCACCCGGACCCGCTCGGTGTGCAGGAAGAACTGGTACAGCAGGCTGACCGACTGCTGGAGGAAGATCATCCACGGCGGGACGCCGAGCAGGGCCAGGGCCAGCCAGAACGGCAGCGAGGTCATCGGCGTCCAGCTCTGCCGCAGCGCGGTGGACAGGTTGTAGAACGTGCTGGAGTGGTGCACGACGTGCCCGGCCCAGAACAGCCGTACCTCATGGTGGGTGCGGTGGAACCAGTAGTAGGCCAGGTCGTCGGCGAAGAACAGCAGCACCCAGGTCCAGACGCTGGTGGGGGAGAGCTGGACCGGCGCGGCCGTCCACACCGCGGCGTAGAGGCCGACGGTGAGCAGCTTCCAGGGGAAGCCGATCACCTGGCTGCCGGCGCCCATGGTGAGGCTCGTGGTGGTGTCGCGCAGCTCGTAGCCGCGTTCGTCGTCGTCGGGGGCGAACCGGTAGGACAGCGCCTCCACGACGATGAGCAGCAGGAACGCGGGTACGGCGTAGAGCACGGCGGGGATCATGCTCGGCATTCCCTTCCGGGTGCGGTGGTGGGGGTGAGGGCGGCGGTGAGCAGGGCCCGGGCCTGCTCGGCGGCGGCGGCGCCCCGCCCGGCGGCCACCGCCTCGGCGAGCCGGCGGTGCCCGGCCACGTCGAGCAGTTCGGCGGCCCGCCGTTCGGGCGGCACGTCGCCGACGGCGAGCGCGCCGGCCACCAGGCTGTTGAACGCCAGCAGGTACGCGGTGTTGCCCGAGCCGTGCACCACGTGCCGCCACAGGGCGATGTTGGCCTCGGCCATCCGGGGCAGGTCGGGGGCGAGCCCGGCATACTCCTGCCCGGCGCGGGTGACGGTCTCGCGGGTGGCCGGGTCGGCCCGTTCGGCGCAGAGCCGGGCCGCGTCGACGCCGATGCAGGCCCGCATCTCCAGCATGTCCCGGACCAGCGTGTCGACCGGCAGGACGTCACCGGAGCGGACCAGGGACAGCGCGAGGTCGAGCCCCGCGTGCACCCGCCAGTCCAGCACCCGGGTCGCGCCGCCCTGGCTGACCCGGACCAGGCCGAGCTGTTGCAGCCGGCGCAGCGCCTCCCGGACGGCGTGCCGGTTCACCGCGAAGGCGGCGGCCAGCTCCCGCTCGCCGGGCAGGGTGTCGCCGGACCGGTACGTGCCGCCGACCACCGCGTCACGGAGCTGCCCGAAGACGTGATCGGAGACGGAGGCACGGGGGGCGGGAACGAAGGCCATGCGGTGCAGTGTGGTCCCGACCACATCAAGCCGTCAACTGGTTGGACCAGTCGGCTTCGGCCTGGTTCAGCGGCGTACCCCCGCCGGCCGGTCGGCGCGCGCGGGGGCGACCCGCCGGCCGTCGGCGTGGGCCACCGGGCGGGCCGGGACCACCGGGGCGTCCCGGCCGGTTCCCCGCCGACCGTCGCCCGCGACCGTTCGTTGCTCGTGGTAGTCCTGCTCGACGTTGACCGACCAGACGTCGTGGGTCGTGCCGTGGGCGATGTTCTCCGCGGTGAGCATCGCGGTCAGCATGGAGTGGTCCTGGTTGTTGTAGCGGTGCATCCCGTTGCGCCCGACCGGGTGCAGGTTCGGCGTCTCGCGGGCCAGCCAGCCCCGGATCACGTCGACGTTGTGCTGGTAGCGCTCGTCGTACACCGGGTACGCCTTGGGCATCCGGACGACGTGGCCCGCCTCGACGACGCCGGGCGTGACCAGGCCGAGCTGCTCCAGCTCGGCGGTGGCCAGCCGGACCAGGTCCTCGTCGGAGCGCCGCCACGTCTCGTCGTCCTCGAAGACGAAGTACTCCAGCCCCAGGCAGGTCCGGCCGTCCTTGACCAGGTACGGCGACCAGGAGCCGAAGTTCTGGATCCGCCCCACCCGCACCGTCGGGTCGTGCACGTAGATCCAGTTGTCCGGGAACGAGAACTCCTCCGGCACCACCAGCGCCACCGTCAGGAAGTCCCGGTAGCGCAGGTCGGCGGCGCAGGCCAGCACCTCCGCCGGTGCCGGCGGGGCCAGCGCCGCCACCAGTTCGGAGATCGGCATCGAGGAGACGACGTGCGCGGCCTCCTCCCGCCGCTCGCCGTCCGGCCCTGCGACCGTCACCCCGGTCACCCGCCGGGCGGCCGGATCGCGGTGCACCGCCCGTACCCAGGTGCCGGTGCTGACCGTCGCGCCGCGGGCCCGGACCTGCTCGGTGCAGCGCTCCCACATCATCCCCGGCCCGAACTTCGGATACTGGAACTCCTCGATCAGGCTGGTCACGTCCTTGCGGTTGCGCCGGGGCAGCAGCGCGGCCCACACCGCGCGGGACAGCGAGAGGTTCTTGATCCGCTGCGCCGCCCAGTCGGCCTGCAACTGGTCCGCCGGCATCCCCCAGACCTTCTCCGTGTACGTCTTGAAGAAGATCGAGTACAGCCGCCAGCCGAAGCGCGCCGACACCCAGCCCTCGAAGTGCGACTGGTCCTTCGGCGGGCGCAGCCGGGCCCGGCCGTACGACCCGACGCAGCGCACCGCCTCCCGCAGGCCGAGGTTGCGCAGCGCGTTGCGCGCGTTGAGCGGGTAGTCGTAGAGCGCGCCCCGGTAGAAGATCCGGCTCATCCGGGGGCGGAGCAGGAAGTCCTCGTCGGGCAGGATCTCGTGCCAGAACGCCTCGACCCGGGACACCTTCGTGAAGAACCGGTGCCCGCCGATGTCGAAGCGCCACCCGTCGCGCTCCACCGTGCGGCTGATGCCGCCGACCACGTCGTCGGCCTCGTACACCCGCACCGGCTCGCCGTGCCGGAGCAGCTCGTACGCCGCGGTCAGGCCGGCCGGGCCCGCGCCGATGACCACCGTGCCGGGTTCCGCGCCCATCCCGTGCCGCCCCCCGTAGTTGCCGAATGAGGCAGCGCCCTTACCCGGTCCGCCGCCGAATTCACCTGCCGGCCGGGTGTGAGCCGGCCCGGAGCGGGGATCCCCGGCCGGTCGCGGACGAGCCGGGGGACCACCAGATGAGCGAGGGGCGCGCAGACGCCGACGACCGGCCGACCGGCGTACGGGGCTGGCCGACTCGGGCCGGGCAACTGCGCCGGGGGGCGGCCCGGCTGGCCGCCGGGGTCCCCGCGCCGTGGGGGTTCGTGCTGGCCGTCTTCGTCGGCTCCAAGCTCGTGCTGTCGCTGGTCGCCGTGACCGCGCTGACCGCCTGGGACGGGGTTCCCGGGGCACCCCCGACGGCCGAGGCGACGATGCGCGCCCAGCAGGACGCCATGTCGCCGCACCGGTGGCTCTCCCTCTGGTACGCCTGGGACTCCCTGCTCTACGACCATCTGGCCCGGCTGCCGCTCACGGGCGGGTGGAGCGAGTTCGCCTTTCCGTTGCTCTACCCGTTCCTGGCCCGGCCGGTCGCCGCGCTGCTGGGCGGGAACACCGCATGGGCGCTGCTGCTGGTCGCCAACGTCGCGTTCCTGTTCCAGCTCTACTACGCCCACCGGCTCGGCGAGCGGCTCTGCGGCGACGACACCACGGCCCGGCGTTTCGTGCGGTACCTGCTGCTGCTGCCCGCCGCGTTCCTGTTCCAGGCGGCGCTGACCGAGTCGCTCTTCCTCTGCCTCGCCCTCGCCGCGTTCTACCACGCCGAGCGGCGGCGGTGGCTGCTCGTCGGCGTCGTCGGCTTCCTCCTCGCGCTGAGCCGGTCGGTCGGCTTCCTCGTCGTCGTCCCGCTCGCCCTGGTCCTGCTGCGCCAGCACGCGTACCGGCTGGACCCGCGCACGCTCGGCCGGTACCTGCGGCTCGGCTGGCCGCTGCTGCTCCTGCCGGCCGGGTGGCTCGCCTTCATGGCGGTCGCCGGGTGGCAGACGGGGGACTGGTTCGCCTACCAGCACGCCCAGGAGCAGGGCTGGGGGATCAGGGTGCAGAACCCGCTCTGGGTGGCGTACCACGGCCTGACCGGCGGCTCGGCCGCCGACGCCGCGCGGGTCTGGTTGGCCCTGGCCGTCGTGGCGGTGGCGGTCGCCGGGTTCCGCCGCGCCGAGCTGCCCTACCTGGTCTACACCCTGATCGTGGTGCTGGTGCCGCTGTCGATGGGGCCTCCGGTGTACAAGAGCCTGCTGCGCTACCTGCTCGCCGCGTTCCCCGTCGCCCTGGTCCTCGCCCGGTGGGCCCGCCACGCCACCGTCGACAACTGGCTCACCGCCGCCCTGGCCCTGCTCCAGGGCGCCCTGTTCGTGGTCTGGCTGAACTACTGGACCCACTTCATCATCTGACGCCGCCGCCCGGGTGTGACCGACGCCCCGCCCGGCCGAGGTTCAGCGGACCGCGGTAACGAACCGGGGCCGATGATCGAGCATCGACCCCGGTTACCTGTCCCGACTACGACTACACCCTGGCCCGACCCCAGGGTGCTCGGGTGGCGTGCACGTCGGCGAGTGCCTTGTCGAGTCGGGCCACCGTGATGGCCCCGACTGCCCGCAACGGATGCAGCGGATCGGGCTGCTCGGAGCCGACCGGCCCACCGAGTTCGGTGTGCGCCGCCGCACTCATCACGATGTACGCGTCGTGCCGGTCCCAGCCCCGCTCGACGACCAGGTAGTCGAAAAGGCTCTCGTAGGCGGCTCGGATCGACTCGCGGAGCGGATCACCCAAACCGATGCAGATGATTTCGTCACCGGTGTCGATCCGGGGCGCCCCCAGTTCAAACGACTTGATCAGGTCAATGCTGACCGTGGCGACGCCCGCGGTCTCGATCCCGATAAATGACGATTCGCCGCGTGCCATCGCCGCGTGCAGATCGCCCAGCGACAGCAGCGCGCCTTCCACTTCCACCGGCAGGTAGAGCGTGGCGCCGGGTTTGATGTCCGGCACGTCGAAGTTCCCGCCGGTACGGAAACAAGGAATGATGGTGTTGGCTTCGCCCTCGGCCGGCGCGACACCGATGCAACCGATCATCGTCTGGATCGGCAGGCGGACCTGGTCGGTCAAGTAGGCGTATCCGTCGCGCAGCGGCACCCGCCGCACCCACAGTTCGTCACCCATGGGCTTGGCCAGCGCGCCGGCCCCCGGGATGTACACCGACCAGCCCTGCTCGGCGGTCTGGATGTGGTGCACCGTCACGGCCAGCACGTCGCCCGGCTCGGCTCCCTCGACGTAGACCGGCCCGGTCACCGCGTTCCTCGTCGCGGTGACCTTCTTGATGTCGCGGAACTCGTCCATCTGCTGGAACGAGGCGTCGTTGGTTTCGAAGGCGATACGGGTGCCCGTGCCCGGCTCGATGGACAGCACCGGCTGCCTGATTGCCGAGAAACTACCCGCATGGTGCTGCCGTTCGATCGTCAAGAGCTCAGACGCCACTGTCACAACCTTCTCTCCGTTCCCATTTCGGTTGAAATTGCGCCAATTCCTCAGAGCACGCGGGTGAGGAACCGGCGGGTCCGCTCACTGTGCGCCGATCCGAAGATCTGGTCAGGCGGACCCGTCTCGACCACCCGCCCGTCCTCCATGAACACGATCGTGTCGGCCACCTCGCGCGCGAACGTCATCTCGTGCGTCACGACGATCATCGTCATCCCGCCGCTGGCCAGATCCCGCATCACGTCGAGCACCTCACCGACGAGCTCCGGGTCCAACGCGGAGGTCGGCTCGTCGAAGAGCATGAGTTTGGGTTTACACGCCAGCGCTCGGGCGATGGCCGCCCGTTGCTGTTGACCGCCGGACAGCTGCCGGGGGTAGGACCCGGTTTTGTCATGCAAACCGACGCGGGCCAGCAGTTCCCGGGCCCTTGTTTCGCTCGCCTCCCGCGCGATTTTGTGCACGATTCGCGGCGCCAACGCGACATTTTCCAGTACCGTCAGATGCGGGAAAAGGTTGAACTGTTGAAAGACCATTCCGATGTCGGCGCGCTGGTGTGCCTGCTGGCGCGGGGTAAGCTCGTAGGCTTTGTTGCCGAGCAGCCGGTAGCCCATCCACTGGCCGTCCACGGTGAGGCGGCCACCATCGATCTTCTCCAGATGGTTGATGCAGCGCAGGAATGTGCTCTTGCCGGAGCCGGACGGACCCAGCAGGCAGGTTACCGATCCAGGTGGGATCTGCAGGTCGATCCCTTTGAGCACTTCGAGGTCACCATAGTTCTTACGAACGCCCTGAGCCTCGACCATCCACGTGGGGACGTTCATTTTCTTAGGCCTTTCCCGTTGGCGCGGTGGACTTCTTGAGTCCACGCGAAATCTGGGTCAACCTCGACCGCTTCGCCGACCTACCTCTTCCGTTGCGGCCGCTTTCCGGATCGAACCACTTCTCCAGGTAGTGCTGGCCGACCGTAGCCACCGTCGTGATGATGAGGTACCAGAAGCTCGCCACGATCAGCAGTTCGATGATCAAGAAGTTCTTGGCGTAGATGATCTGGGCGCTGGTCAGCAGTTCCCGCGCGGAGATAACCGATACCAGTGAGGTGACCTTCAGCATCGCGATGGCCTGGTTGCCGGTCGGGGGGATGATCAAGCGCATTGCCTGGGGCAGGGTGATTCGCAACATGATCTGCGTGGGGGTCATACCCATGGCGGTGGCAGCCTGCCGTTGACCTGGGTCAACGCCGAGGATGCCGGCCCGGACGATCTCGGCCATGTAGGCGCCCTCGTTCAGGCTCAACCCGATCAGCGCCGCCACGAAGGGGGTCATGACGGTGTTGGTGTCGACCGTGTAGCTCCCGATGCCGATCCGCGGGAACAGGAACGCCAGGTTGAACCAGAAGATCAGCTGGACCAGCTGTGGGGTGCCTCGGAAGAACCAGATGTACGCGTTCGCGATACCGTTGAGGACCGGATTTTCCGACATCCGCATGATGGCGAATATCAAACCCAGGACCAAGCCAACCAGCATGGCCAGGACGGTGAGCTGAATCGTCATCAATGCACCACGGAGGATGGACTCCTCCGTGAAGTAGTATCCGACCGCGTCCCAGTTGATGTTGGGGTTGGCGAGCAAGGAATATCCTAGCGCCACCACCAGCAGCAACGCAACGATCGCCACCACACTTCGACCACGATGCCGTAGGTTGATTATGTGCACCTGCGGCCCGACGGCATTCGCTTTGGCCCGCTCTGCGGTATCAACATCCATTGTTACGATCCCCTCGGAGACATCAAATCCTGTGCGATCCGAGACCCATCGCACCGATACTCATTGAAGCCGATACAACTCACGGCAAACTCCGTGCTCTATCTGGCGCCACGCGGGGTCAGCCCACTGCACATCTTGTGAAGTGTGCTATTGTCTGCAGCCGTGGACAGTGACGCTACGGAACCGAACCCCCTTGGGCAGCGCATTCGAGAGCTGCGCCAGAGCAGACGACTTCCGATGAGCCGAGTCGCCAAAGATGCTGGCGTCAGCGTGAGCTTCCTGAGCCAACTGGAGCGCGGGAAGTCGAACGCGAGTCTCAACTCTTTACGTGCGATCGCCTCGGCACTGTCCGTTACCCTGGCTGATCTTTTCGACCAGGACAAGAGCTCCGCGCCGGGGGTGTTGCGGGCGGCCGACCGCCCCGTCCTGCGGTCGATGAACGGGCCAGTCAAGTACCTGGTCACCCGTCCCCCACTGCGGGCCGTCGAGGTGACCGTGGGCGAGTTCGCTCCCGGCACCTCCACCGGCACCAAGCCGTACACCCACGGCGACTCCCAGGAGATCTTCATGGTGATCTCCGGTCGGATGCTCTTCGAGGTCGACGGGGTCGAGTACATCCTCGAAGGCGGGGACAGCATGGAGTTCTACAGCTCACAGGCCCATCGGGCGGAGAACCTGGGTTCGACCACCGCTCAGGTGATCTGGGTGGTGAGCCCGCCGACCCCGCCCGACGTGATCCAGGACTGAACCGGGGCGTCCTCACCATGCCAGCATCCGCAACGGATTGACCCTGGTGAGGACGTCAATCTCATCCGCGCTCACCCCACGGTCCTTGAGCAACGCCACGAAGCCGGTGAGCGCCCAGGGATAGCCGACGCCGCCGAACGCCTTGAGATCCGACCGGAAGCACCGGTCGCTGGAGATCAAAAGCTGCTCCAGCCAGCCGGCCCGGATGAGTGCCACGAGCGCGTCGGCTCGACGCGCATCCGGATTCAGGTGCGTCCGACCGCAGGTGTCGAACTCGACGTACACCCCACGCTTGAGCAACTCACGGTGGTAGTCCGGGTTCATGTACGTGTCCGCGTGCCCGATGACGATGCGGCTCGGATCCGCCCGTTCCTCCAGCATTACAGCAAGCTGCGGCAGTCCAACCGGATACATGAACGCGTGCGTGGTCACCGCGGCGCCGGTACGGTTGCTCGCCCGGGCCGCCGCGCGCAACACCCGTTCCTCGGCCGCGCTGACGTAGTCCCGATCCGAACCGATTTCCCCGATGATGCCGGCCTGAACGGCCGGACCGGTCACCGGAACCCCGGTGGTCAACTCCTCGACCATCCGGTCGGCGATCTCATTGACCGACAGCCGATCGATTTCCTGCGGGTGGTACGACTCGCGGTACCACCCGGTCCCCATCACCACCCAGAGCCCGGTCCGCTCGGAGATGGCCCGCAGTCCCGCCGGGTTCCGACCGACATCCGCGGGAGTGACCTCTACCAGGCACGTCCTCGTGACGTCCGGTAGTTCCAGCACCTCCGGGATGATCAACTCAAGGTCGTTGAGGACATGGGGACCCTGCCCCGTTACCGGGCTGAAGTCACACAGCAGATGCTCGTGGGGCAGTACCTGCGTGAACTCCTCCGGCGCCCTCGGTCCGAGCACGGTGTGGACGCTTTCCATGATCTTCGCTCCTTGCCCGATGACGTGGTGAGAAATCGATCGGCTGTCGCCCGAACTACTTGATCTCTACCCCGCCGTTGATCGTGGCCTCCTGGATCGCGAAGTCGGCCGGAGCGCCCCAGCGCTGAAGGATCGCCGTGTACTTGCCGCTCTTGATGACCTCGTTCATGGCCGCCTGCACCGCATCGCGCAACTGGGCGTTGTCCTTGGCGAATCCCATTCCCTTGATACCGGGCTGGTAAGCCTTACCTTCCAGAATCTCTACGCTGGAGATACCCTGGTTTTCCGCGATGTACTTCACCACGAGGCCGTTGGCGATGGTGGCAACAGCACGCTTGGTCTGGATTTGCATAACCTGGTCTGCGGTGGAGGGCACAATCGAGATCTGCATCTGCTTCTCGCATTCCTTCTGCAGATTCTCCAACTGCGACAGCATGGTGGAGCCCTGTAGGACCGAGACGTTGTGTCCGCAGATGTCCCTCAGATCGTTGATCTTATGCGGGTTGCCCTTCTGGACGATCAACTGCGAGCCGTCCTTGTAGTAGTTGACGAAGTCAACCTGCTTCTGCCGCTCGGGTGTGTCGAACATCGAGACCAGTGACATGTCGTATCGGTGGGTTTGGACTCCGGCCAGGACACCCGCCCATGCCACCTGCTCGAACCGGAGCTCCAGGCCCAGCACCTGACCGATCGCCCGGCCGATCTCCGGGTCCATGCCGATGATGTCCTTGTTGTTGTCGGCGTAGAAGACGTACGGCGGGTAAATGGGGTCGGTGGCGACCGTAATGTAGCCGCGCTGCCGGATTTTCTCGGGCAGCTTCGCTGCGATCTCTGTGTTGAGCGGTTCGGGATCGAGACTCTCCATCGTACGACCGTCCCCGCTGCCGGGTTTTTGCGGCTCGGACGACGGCGGAGTGTAATCACCGCACCCACCCAGGAGCAGGAGGGTGGTCAGTGCGGCAAGGGCGATGGAGCCGGCACGCTTTCTTTTGCTGAAATGCTGAAACAAGACTATGCGCTCCTTACATCGGAATACCCGCCGCGGCGGCGGCGCAGGGACTACACCGGCACAGGTTGGAGCAGTGTAAGCCGCATACAGTGGCACTGCAAGGGGTGTACAACTAGATCGAAGGCTGTGTTTAGTGACCCCATCCGATGTCGTGGTGTCGGGCGCCTGGGCCGTCGTCCCGGACCGCGTCCGGTCGGCGCTGCCACAGCCACCCGACGTCCCGGCCGAACGACTCCACCAGCAGGGCCAGCGCGCCGGCCAGCAGCACGTTCGCCGCAGCCGGTGGGAGCAGGCCGGACGGCGGCGACCGCCAGGGCGACGCCCTGGACCGCGGCGACCACCTTGCGCCACCGGCGCGGCGGCAACCCAGCCCGGCGAGCCAGCCGGCGGGTCCGAGGCCGACGGTCGCGCCGAGACCCGCCAACAGGACGAACTGGACGATCAGCCCGGCCGGCGGACCATGTTGAACCCTGCGCACCGTGCCTCCGTGTTCGATGATCGAGAGACTGTTGTCGACGGGCCGTCCACCCACAACCCGCAAGACCGGCCCGACGGTTCGCCCGATCTGCACAACGAGGAGGACGACGTGGCGCAGAGGAGATGTCGGTGACCCGCGACGCGTACGCGTTCTGGCTGCGTGAGCCCGGGGCGGGGGAGATCCGGCCGGTGGTGCTGCCCGCCCCCGGGCCCGACGAGGTGCTGGTCCGGGCCCGCTACTCCGGGGTCAGCCGGGGCACCGAGACGCTGGTGTTCGCCGGCCGGGTTCCCGCCGACCAGCACGCCGCGATGCGCGCCCCGTTCCAGGAGGGCGACTTCCCCGCCCCCGTCAAGTACGGCTACCTCAGCGTCGGTGTGGTGCAGCAGGGCCCGGCGGCGCTGCGCGGGCGTACCGTCTTCTGCCTGTACCCGCACCAGAGCGCGTACGTCGTGCCGGCCGCCGCCGTGGTGCCCGTGCCGGACGGGGTGCCGGCGGCGCGCGCGGTGCTGGCCGGCACCGTGGAGACCGCGGTGAACGCCCTCTGGGACGCCCCGCCGCTGGTCGGCGACCGGGTCACCGTGGTCGGTGCGGGCATGGTGGGCTGCGCCGTCGCGGCGCTGCTGGCCCGCTTCCCCGGCGTGCGGGTCGAGCTGGTTGACGCCGACCCCGCCCGGGCCGCCGTCGCCTCGGCGCTCGGCGTCGCGTTCGCCACCCCCGAGACGGCCACCGACGGGCGCGACCTGGTGGTGCACGCCAGCGCCAGCTCCGCCGGGCTCCAGCGGGCCCTGGACCTGCTCGCCCCGGAGGGCACCGTGCTGGAGCTGAGCTGGTACGGCGACCGCCCGGTGCGGCTGTCGCTCGGCGGGGCGTTCCACTCGGGGCGGCTGACCGTGCGCAGCAGCCAGGTCGGCACCATCGCCCCGGCCCGCCGGGGCAGCCGCACGTACGCCGACCGGCTCGCGCTCGCCCTGGAACTGCTCGCCGATCCCGCGTTCGACGCGCTGATCACCGGCCGCTCACCCTTCGCGGAGCTGCCCGACGTGCTCGCCGGACTGAGCGCCGGCACCCTGCCCGCGCTCTGCCACCTCATCACCTATTAGGAGAGTGACCCGTGTTCAGCGTGACCGTCCGCGATCACATGATGATCGCCCACAGCTTCCGCGGCGAGGTCTTCGGGCCGGCGCGACGCCTGCACGGGGCCACCTTCGTCGTCGACGCGACGTTCCGCCGGGCCGACCTCGACGCCGACGGCATCGTCGTCGACATCGGCCTGGCCACCGAGCGGCTGCGCGCCGTGCTCGGCGAGCTGACCTACCGCAACCTCGACGACGAGCCCGCGTTCGCCGGGGTGAACACCACCACCGAGGTGCTGGCCCGGACGGTGGCCGACCGGCTCGCCGACCGGGTGCACGCCGGGGACCTCGGCGAGGGGGCGCGCGGGCTCGCCGGGATCACCGTCACCCTGCACGAGTCGCACATCGCCTGGGCCAGCTACGAGCGGCCCCTGTGACGGCCCGGGCGGCCGGCGTCGCCGAGGTGCACGTGGTGCTGCCCGGCGACATCGACGACCCGGCCGCCCCCAGCGGCGGCAACCACTACGACCGCCGGATCTGCCGAGGGCTCGCCGACGCCGGCTGGCGGGTCCACGAGCATGCCGTGCCGGGCGGCTGGCCGGCGCCCGCCCCGGCCGAGCGGGCCGACCTGGCCGCCCGGCTCGCGGCGCTGCCCGACCGCGCGGTCGTGCTGCTCGACGGCCTGGTCGCCTCGGTCGCGCCGGAGGCGCTGGAGCCGCAGGCCCGCCGGCTGCGGCTGGTCGTCCTGGTCCACCTGCCGCGCGGCGACACCACCGAGGCGCGCGCCCTGGCCGCCGCCACCGCCGTCGTCGCCACCAGCGGGTGGACGCGACGGCGACTGCGCGAGCGGTACGGGCTGCCCGCCGACCGGGTGCACGTCGCCACGCCCGGGGTCGACCCGGCCCCGCCGGTCCCCGGGTCGCCCGTCGGCAACCGGCTGCTCTGCGTCGCGGCGGTCGCCCCGCACAAGGGGCACGACGTGCTGCTGGCCGCCCTGGCGGCGGTGGCCGACCTGCCCTGGCGCTGTCGCTGCGTCGGCGCGCTGACCCGCGACCCGGCGTACGTCGACCGGCTGCGCCGGCAGGCCGCCGGGTCCGGCCTGGCCGGCCGGGTGGAGCTGGTCGGTCCGCGTACCGGCGTCGACCTGGCCGCCGCGTACGCCGCCGCCGATCTGCTGGTGCTGGCCTCGCGCGGCGAGACGTACGGGATGGTGGTCACCGAGGCGCTCGCCCGGGGGACCCCGGTGCTGGCCACCGATGCCGGCGGGCTGCCCGACGCGCTGGGCCGGGCCCCCGGCGGCGAGCGGCCCGGCCTGCTGGTGCCGCCCGACGACCCGGCCGCGCTGGCCGGCGCGCTGCGCGCCTGGCTCGGCGACCCCGGCCTGCGGGAGCGGCTGCGCCGCGCCGCCCGCGCCCGCCGGGACAACCTGGCCGACTGGGCGGCCACCGCGGCGACCCTCGCGGCGGTCCTGAGAGGAGTGACGGCATGAGCGACGGCATGAGCGACGGCGAGGTCTCCACGAGCGGCCTGGGCGGCGAACTCTCCCCTGGCGGCATGAACGACGGGCAGGACGCGGACGCCTTCGCCGGCTGGCTGCGGTTGCGGGAGCCCGCCGACGCGGCGGCCAGGGCGGCGGACCTGCTGGAACCGGTTCGCCGCCGCCTCGCCGGCACCCGGCCGGTCGTGGTCCACGATCTCGGCGCCGGCACCGGCTCGATGGGTCGCTGGCTGGCCCCCCGGCTGCCCGGCCCGCAGCACTGGATCCTGTACGACCGCGACCCCGGCCTGCTGGCGCGGGCACGGTCGGCCATGGTGGACACCGCCGCCGACGGCGCCCCCGTCACCGTGCAGACCCGCCAGGCCGACCTCACCCGGTTGACCGCCGCCGACCTCGCCGATGCGTCCCTGGTCACCGCGTCCGCGCTGCTGGACATGCTCACCGCCGACGAGCTCGGCCGGATCGTGGCGGCGTGCGCCGGCCGGGCCGCCCTGCTCACCCTCTCCGTGGTGGGCAGGGTGGAGCTGACCCCGGCCGACCCGCTGGACGCCGAGGTCGCCGCCGCGTTCGACGACCACCAGCGGCGCACCGTCGACGGCCGAACCCTGCTCGGCCCGGACGCCGTCGACGCCTGCGTCGCCGCGTTCGCCCGGCACGGCGTCGGCGTCGACGTCCGGCCCAGCCCCTGGCGGCTCGGCCCGGACCGGGCGGACCTCGCCGCCGCGTGGTTCACCGGCTGGCTGGGCGCCGCCCGCGAGCAGCGGCCCGAGCTGACCGGACCGACCACGGCGTACGCCCGGCGGCGCCTCGCCGACGCGGCGGCCGGCCGGCTCGACGTCCTCGTCGACCACCGCGACCTGCTCGTCGGCTGCCGGTGAACCGTCCGCCCGCCAGGGCCGGCGCTGCCCTACCCCCCGGCCACGGATGCGATGGGTACGGTACTAACCATCGCCGTCGATGCGATGGCTGCCGTACCCGCCGTCGACCACGCCATCCGCGCGTCGGCCACCCGCGCCGGCCCGGCGTGTACCCGTGAGTGGACGACCGCCCGACGAAGGAGACCGATGTCCGGAGCATTGCCCGTCGCCACCGTCCGTACCCAGGTCACGGTCCCGCTGCGCTTTCCCGACGGCTACGCCGCGGCGGCCCGGGTGTTCTCGTTCCACGGCCTCGTCGACGGCCGGGAGCACCTGGCGTTCGGGCTCGGCGACTGGACGGCCGCGCTGGACCGGGCCGCCGCGGGCGGGCCGCCCCCGCTGGTCCGCCCGCACAGCGAGTGCCTGACCGGGGACGTGTTCGGCAGCCAGCGGTGCGACTGCGGCCCCCAGTTGCGCGAGGCGGTCGAGCGGATCGCCGAGGCCGGCGGGCTCGTGCTCTACCTGCGCCAGGAGGGCCGCGGCATCGGCCTGTACGCCAAGCTCGACGCCTACGCCCTCCAGGACGGCGGGCTGGACACGTACGAGGCGAACCTGGCGCTGGGGCACGGCGCGGACGAGCGGGACTACACCGTCGCCGCCCAGATGCTGGCCGCCCTCGGCGCCGACCGGGTGGCCCTGCTCAGCAACAACCCGGACAAGGAAGGGCAGCTGCGCCGGCTCGGGATCGAGGTGGCCGCGCGGGTGCCCACCCGGCTGCACCTGTCCCCGGTCAACGCCGACTACCTGGCCGCGAAGGTGGGCCGGGCCGCCCACACCATCGACCTCCCGTTCGTCCGTTGACGCCCCCGACATCCGACCGGGCCGGCCCGGATTCCGCCGGGTCGCCGGGGACCGCGCCGGGCGGCGGGCCGGCAGCGCCGGAGCGGCCGTACGTGCTGGTCAGCTGTGCCATGTCGATCGACGGGTACATCGACGACGCCAGCGACCAACGGCTGCTGCTGTCCAACGAGGCCGACCTCGACCGGATCGACGACGTCCGGGCGGGGTGCGACGCGATCCTCGTCGGCGCGGGCACCGTCCGGGTCGACGACCCGCGCCTGGTCATCCGCTCGGCCGAGCGCCGGGCGGCCCGGGTCGCCCGCGGCCTGCCCCCGTCGCCGACGAAGGTGACCGTCACCGGCACCGGCGACCTCGACCCGGCGGCCCGGTTCTTCGCCGTCGGTGACGCCGACCGGATCGTCTACTGCGCCACGTCGGCGCTGGAGAAGACCCGGCACCGCCTCGACGGGCTGGCCACGGTCGCGGCCGTCGGCGACCAGGTCGACCTGTGCCGGGTGCTCGCCGACCTCGCCACCAGGGGGGTGCGCCGGCTGATGGTGGAGGGCGGCGCGCGGGTGCACGCCCAGTTCCTCGGCGGGGGGCTCGCCGACGAACTGCACCTCGTGGTCGCGCCGTTCTTCGTCGGCGACCGCCGGGCGCCCCGGTTCCCCGGCGACGGCCGGTTCCCGTGGCACTCCGGCAGCCGGGCCGCGGTGGCGGAGGTCCGGCAGATCGGCGACGTCGTGCTGCTGCGCTACGCCCTCTCCGAGCGCTGTGGGCCGGGAACAGCCCAGGTTCTGTCTCCCGGATCGGCTAGCCCCGGGGACCGTCCGGCGGGGACAGGTGGTCCGCGAGCCGCGCGGCGGCGGTGAGCATGGCCCGCCCCCGGTCGGTGAGCCGCCGCCGCCAGTCCTCCAGCGAGCCGGCCAACGCCTCGGGGCCGGCGGCGGCGCGGACCTGGTGCAGGACCGTGGCGATGTGGTCGAGCCGGTAGCCGCCGCGCCGGAGCAGGTGGGCCAGCTCCGCGTCGCGGACGTCGTCGACCCGGTACAGCCGGTGGCCGGTCCCGGGACCGCGCCGCGGCACGAGGACGCCGGCCCGCTCCCACTTGCGCAGGGTGGCCGGCGTAACGCCGATCCGGTGGGCGAGGTGGCCGATCGTCAGCGGACGGTCGGGCCGGCCCGTGGCCGGCGTCCCCGCCGGGACGGCCCCGGCGGGGACGCGGGCGGCCGTCAGGACCCCGACAGCCGCCTCGACGGCGTCGAGCGTCTCGCGGTCCCGGAGCAGTTGGGCGTGGCTGCGGTCGATCGCCCGCAGTGCGGTGTCCACGTCGCCGGCGTTGACGGCGCGCATGATCTCGCCGGCGGTCGCGTAGCCGTGTGCCGGGACGAGCGCGAGGTAGGCGCGCAGCGCGTGCGCGTGCAGGGCCGAGTAGGCGCGGTAGCCGCTCGGCGTGCGCGGGGCCAGCGGCAGCACCCCGTCGCGTTCGTAGTTGCGGACCGCCTGCGTGGAGATGCCGTGCTCCCGGGCGAGGTCCGCGGGACGGTACGAACGCTCACGTCCTCCCGTTTGAGACTTCAGCTCGACCTCCCAGCAGCAGACAACGCCAAACCTTCACAGGGCAGTTCAACGATACGGTAGAGGTCATGACTTCTCTGCCTGAGCCCTCCGGCGACCGGGCGGCGCCGGTCGTGGCCGAACTCGTCGAGCGGATCGTCGCGCTGCCGCACGTCACGCAGGTGCAGGCCGACCAGCGGTCCGGTGCGCCGGAGGCGAGCTGGGGCGACCGGTTCTTCTTCGTCGGGTCCGACCGTCGCCGGCCGTTCGCCACCATCGTGGAACACGACGTCCCCGGGTTCGACGAGGACTCGCACCTCGACCGGCCGGGAATCTTCCGCCTCAACGTGCACGTCGGCCGCGAGGAGTTCCGACGCCGGTTCGGCTACCCGCCCGCAGAACTCCCCGACCACCGGTCGGGAATCGACTTCACCCGGTGCGACGAGATCCTGCCCCACCCCGCCTACGGCACGTACGGCTGGGCCTGCGTGCTCAACCCCGGCGTCCGGCGGCTCCCCGAGGTCGACCGGCTGCTCGCCCACGCGCACGGCCGGGCGGCCGGCGAGCACCGGCGGGCGCGCGGGGAGCAGCACGACTCGCGCTGACCCGGCGTGCGTCGGTCGCGGATCCGGACGGGGGGAGGATCGGAGTGACACAGCGTCCACCGGGCGGTGGTCACCCGATCCCGAGGTCCGTGGCGAGCTGGGCGACGTCCGCCGGGACCGGTCCGCCGCGCAGCAGGTCGGTGATCAGCGTACGGGCCACCGGCCGTAACCGGACCTCGGCCGACGCGGTTCGCTCCGCCTCGACCAGCGCGCGTCCCGCCGCGAGCGGGTCGCCGATCTGGAGGTACGCGCGGGCGGCCTCGACCAGCAGCGCCCCGCGCAGCGGCAGCAGCTCCGGCGCACTGTCGGGTGACCGGCAGGCCGCGATCCGGTGCGCGGCGGGGACCGTGGCGGCCAGGGCCAGCCGAGGTCGGCCTCGCCGAGCTTCACCAGCACCGACGCGGTGACCCGGTACACCTGCACCAGCAGGCCCGCCGCCTCGTCGCTTCGGCCGTCGCGGTGGGCGCGCCGGGCGTCGCCGAGCAGGCCGGGCAGCACCCGCAGCAGCCCCGGGTAGTCGGCGTGCTCGTACGTAAGCCAGGCGTGCTCCGCCCGTCCGCCCAGCTCGCCCACCGGCGTCGTCGCAGGGTCGCCCGGCTCGGCCGGGGCCGTGTCGTATCGGGCGAGGGCGGCCCGCACCCCGTCCACCCCGGCGGCGACCGTCCCCGAGTCCGGGGCGGACGAGGCGACCCGGCCGAGCAGCAGTGTCGGGTCGACGCGTAGAGCGGCGGCGACTTCGGCGATGACGGGAACCTTGTCCAGGGCGCGGACGCCGCGTTCGACCTTGTCCACCCAGCTTTTCGACCGGCCGAGCCGGTCGGCGAGCATCTGCTGGGTCATCCGCCGTCGGACCCGTAGCCGCGCGACGCGGCGGCCTATCGGGAGGTCATGGCTGGTCACGACGCCACCTCCGGTCGGGTACGGCCCGGGTGGTCTCCTCGACCGGTACCCGGTCCGCCTCGGCCTGCTCCAACAGCCGCCGCCTCGCCGCCTCCCGCTCGGCGGCCTCGGCCTGCTCGCTCCGGCTCTGCGCCGAGCCGCTATCCGTGCCGTCCATCCGCAACCTTCCCAAACGGGGCGCGGCGGCGAAGCTCGGGGAAGGACCGTCACCGCCGCGCCCAGAGGATGGGCGCGGCCCTGACGCCGCGCGCAAGGCAATCAGGACCGCGCCGGTGCGATGGCGACAGCGGGATGGTTCGTGCGCTGTCTACTTCACTGCCGCCACCAGGCGACATGACGTTATGTGCCGGATCAATTACCAAGGGGTACGCCACGTACCCGGTGACACGCCGTACCTACTCGGCTACCCCCACGCGTCGTGCCAGGTCGACGGCCTCGGTCCGGATCGATGCCGGGGCCTCCCGGACCAATCGGCTCAACATGTCCTGGGCGGCCGGGGAGTACCGGACCGTCTCCGGTGAGGTCGCCTCCGCCCGGCCGAGCAGGTGCAGAGTGGCCTCCCGGGCTCCTTCCAGGTCCGCCGACCGAGCCAGCTCGACATAGTGCCTGCCCCGCCGCTCGGTGGACGGGATCGACGCCGGGTCCAGGGCGTGCGCCCGGCGTTGGGCCTCGTCGGGGTTGCCGAGGTCGACGGCGCACATCACCGCGTACACGTCGACCAGCGGCCGGGAAACGCGCGTGCGCAGGCCGACGTACCCAGCGGGCAGCACTCGCTCGACGACGCTCCGAGCGGTGTCCCAGTCCGCCCACGCGCCCTGGTCACCGGCGCGGGCCCGGGTCAGCGCGGCGCACAGGTGCAGGTCGGCGAGCATCTCCGCGTACTCCGGGCTCCCGTCGGCGACCAGCGGCTCGATCAGTCCACGGGCCTCCCGCAGCCGCTCCACGGCCTCGTCGCTGCGGCCGACGGCACGCAGGACGTGGGCGGCGTACCAGATGGACTGGGCGATGGCCAGCGGATCATCCGCGTCCAGGGCGGCGGTCATCCCCCGGTCCACGGTCATCCAGCACAGCTCCCGGTCGCCGTGCCAGGCCAGGTACGCCTGCGCGAGATGGTACGCCTGGGCCAACAAGGCGAGGCTGACACGTCGATCCTCGCCGGTGTGCAGGCGGGCGGCCCGCTGGGCGCTGTCGAGCAGGCCGGGCAGGACCTGGCCGGCCTCGGTCCGCTGGTGGCGGGAGGTGTGCCAGGTCTGCCAGGCGGAATCCACCGCGCCGCGCAGGTAGTCCGGAGAATCCGCCGGTCCGCTGACTGTGATGCGCCAGGCCGTCAGCGCACGCCGCACGTCGTCGACGGCAGGGTGACTCGGCCGGCCCTCCAGAGACAGCGTCACGGATGGACCGAACAGATCGGCCAGATCGCGCACGCCGAGGTGCGGGGCGAGCTGCTGGGCAGCCCGCAGGGTCAGGCTGCGCCGGCCGTTCTCGATGAACTTCACAGTGGTCGGACTGATCCCGGCGAGCCCGGCAAGGCGTTCCCGGGAGAGGCCGACGGCCCGACGGAGCCGTTCGACACGCTGTCCTGGCGTGGGTTGCTGTTGGTCGACCATGGAACACCTCACCCGAGTGGGGTACATCGTGTACCCGCGACGGTACCGCCAGGTGCTCCACTATGGGTAGTTGTCTTGCTACTCATCAGGTAGGCGGCGGGTGGGCGGACAACACGCTCGAACGGGCACTATCTGGTTGACTTGACCTGATTGGGTGCGCCCCAGGGTCATTGCGTTGTCGCGGGTGCGGTCCCCGGTCGGCCGGGGACCGTGGCCCGGGCGGAGCCGTGGGCGCGGCGGCTCGATGCCGTGGTACGCCGCCTATGGAGCTGAGTCGTCCACGTCATCACCGCCGGTCGGGCCACCGCCGTCGCGTCACCCACCACCCCGCCGGGCCGTTCGCCTGCGGTCGCCGATCGCGACGGGCGTGGGTGATGTCGTGTTCGACTCAGCTCCAAAGGAGCCGGTAGGCATACCTGCGGTGGAGCGGCGCCCACGCCAGGAACCCCCCCGGACTCCCTGATCAAAGCGCTCCCGCCCGACTTCGCAATCACCCTGGGGTGCGCCCCCCCTCAGCCGTCGCACACCGTGTCGGCGTAGCGGACGAAGTCCTCGGGCGTGCGGAACGTGGCGACGTAGCCGTGCTCCTCGCCATCCCGCCGCTTGGTGAGGATCACGTCGGGGCCGGCGCGGTCGCGCAACTCGCTGAGCCGGAACGGGAAGCTCTCCACTACGCCGTGGTCCTTGTTCCGCGGGCGATCAGGGCAACACCGGCCAGGAGAATGGCCCAGGCGATCCCGCGCAGCACGAGAGCGGAAAGGTCAGCAGCACCGCCCACGCCCGCAGTCATCGCGTCTCCACGGAGACAGAGACCTCGACGGCGTAGTCTTCTTCGCTCTGACCAAGCACGGTCTGGCGCACCTCCATGCCGCGCAGTTCGATCTGCCGACCGGCAATCGCGTCGAAGAGCGCGACGACGGCCGGGTGTGTAGGACCGTCCGGGAGCGTCTCGCCCTCCGCCGGTCGCCAAGTCGCGACCAACTCGGTGCGGGCCGGAAGAACTCCGGCGAATGTCTGCGGACCGCACCACTCGTCGTCGACCTCGGTGGGCGTAGGCCAGCAGCAGACGACCTCGACTGTTCCCCGCTCGCCTGCTCGGAGCGTCGTCCAGAACTGCCCACTCGGGCCGAGACCGGACGCCTGCAACTGCTCGAACAGTCCACCGAACACCGCATTGGCGTCCTCGTCGGACAGCGACTCAGCATCATCCACGCTCACGGAAATCACCTGCCCGACGAACGGTTGCCGAGCCATCTCACGCTCATCCACCGCAACCGGAACCGCCAACGCGCGAAGCACCTCCTCGGCAGCCGCGAACGCGCGGTCTTCGCTCGCGCGGTCCTCAAGAACCCGCCGGCGGTGCTCCGTCAGAGCATCGCTCGCCCCGCCGGCGGCGACCACCGCCGCAACTGCCGGAAGAGGAACTCCGGCGTCACGAAGCGCCCGCGCGACGACGCCAGCACGAACCTGACCCTCCCCATACCTTCGATACCCCGACAAGGCATCGACCTCGGTCGGGACCAGCACAACCTTCTCGTCATAGTGGCGAAGCGCCTTCACGCTCAGCCCGGTCAGACCTGCAAACTCACCAATTCCTAGCATGAGACCAGCATCGCGGCTCCCCCTACCGGAAGGTCAAACCCTACCGTTCGCAACGGGCCGTTGATCATTTGCCGCATCGCGGCGCTGATGTGGGTGTTGAGGTTGTCCCAGACCAGCACGATCGGACCGCCGAGCTGCTGGTGCGCGGCGTCGAGCAGAGCGATGTAGTCGGTCTCGGCGAAGCTGCGTCGTTCGTTCTTGCGGCCGCGATGGGTGATCGTGCGGTAGATCAACCGGCTGCGTCGGCCCGGCTTCACGCAGACCAGCCCCGCGATCGAGACCCGGCCGGACCCCTTACCCGAAACCGGGATCACCGGCGTTTCGCCGCGTCGGCCCCAGGTACGGGCCTTCGGTGGGCGCAGCGTCTGACCGGCCTCGTCCTCGAAGCAGATCCACGCGTCGCGCTGCGCCGCTACCGTTTTCCCGCCGGCCACACCTCCCGCCGCCACGTCGTGACCGCCTCCTCATCACGCTCGACGGGCCGGTGCGACGGGACCTGCACCGACCAGCCGATGCGGTACAGCAGATACGAGGTGCCGCGCAGCGTGTACCGGGTGCGGAACATCCGAGCGATCAGATCCGACACCCGCGCCAGGGTCCACCGCTGGTCCTCGCCGAACCCGTGCGCGGCCGGCCCTTCATCCAGGGCATCGGCCAGGCGCCGCAGCCGGCCGGCGTCCAGGCCGGGCTGATGTGACCGCCACCTCACCTCATATACCCTTGGGGGGTATGGGTATAGTGTGTGGTGAGCGGGTGAGAGCCGCGCGCCGCGAACCGACAAGGGAGACCGTCATGGCGACCCATACCTACACCGTGATCGGGATGACCTGCTCGCACTGCGTCAACTCGGTCAGCACTGAAATCCGGCAGATTCCCGGCGTGACCGACGTCCAGGTCGATTTGGCCTCCGGCGCGGTCACCGTCACCAGCGACCGGCCTCTCGACGACGCGGCGGTCGCCGCCGCCGTCGACGAGGCGGGCTACGAACTTGCGAGGTAGGTTATGAACAACGCTGTCAAACTCGGCGGCTTCGGGATCGGGCTGGCGGCCGTGTTCACGGCTGCCCTCGGCCTCGGTCACGCTTCCGGCCCCACCCGGACCCCGCGTGCCCCGGCTGCCGCCCATGGCGGTCATGCCGCCAGCTTGAGCGTCGCACCGGCCGCCGCCCTGCCGGCTGGCCTGCAGATCACCCAGGACGGCTACCGGCTCACCCCGATCAGCAGCGAATTGTCCACCGGTGCGCCGCAACCGTTCCGGTTCCGGATCATCGGACCCGACGGCGCCCCCGTCACCAAGTACACGACCAACCACGACAAGGACCTGCACCTGATCGTGGTGCGCCGCGACCTGGCCGGTTTCCAGCACGTCCACCCGCAACTGGAAAGCGACGGCACCTGGTCGATCCCGCTCGCCGTTCCCGCCGCCGGGCAGTATCGGGTGTTCGCCGACTTCCAGCCCGCCGGACACGCCGACGGTCTCACCCTCGGCGCCGACGTGCCGGCATCCGGCGACTACCGACCCCGGCCGCTACCGGCCGCCGAACGCTCCACGACCGTCGACGGGTACACCGTCACCCTCACCGGTGACCTCATCCCCGGCGGCTCCTCGAAACTGACGCTGTCAGTGAGCAAGGACGGCAAACCGGTCACCAACCTGCAGCCCTACCTCGGCGCCTACGGCCATCTCGTCGCACTGCGCGACGGCGACCTGGCGTACCTGCACGTGCACCCCGACGGCGAACCCGGTGACGGCCGTACCTCTCCCGGCCCGGACGTGGTCTTCCACACCGAAGTTCCCGCCGCCGGCGGCTACCGGCTCTACCTGGACTTCCAGCACGGCGGGAAGGTGCGTACCGCCGAGTTCACCGCCGTCGCCGGCACCCCGGTTCCCGCAGCCGAAACGCCGGCCACCTCGTCGGCGCCGAGCCCGTCCGGGCACGGCGCAGACGGCCACACCCACCAGTAAGGAGAAGCGCTCATGGCGATCACGCGGCCACTGGAAACGGCCCCGAACCAGATCGAGTTGTCGATCGGCGGCATGACCTGCGCCTCCTGCGCGTCGCGGATCGAGAAGAAGCTCAACCGGATGGACGGCGTCACCGCCACCGTCAACTACGCCACGGAGAAGGCGTCCGTGGCGTACGACGACGGCGTCACCGCCGAAGAGTTGATCTCCACGGTGGAGAAGACGGGCTACACCGCCGCTCTGCCTCCACCCCCGCAGCGCGCCGACGACCCGGCGGAGCAGGCCCAGCCCGTCGACGAGCTGCGCCCATTACGAACCCGGCTGTTCACCGCGATCGCGCTCAGCGTCCCGGTGATTCTCCTGGCCATGGTCCCGACCTGGCAGTTCACCTACTGGCAGTGGGCGTCGCTGACCCTGGCCGCGCCGGTCGTCGTCTACGGCGGGCTGCCGTTCCACCGGGCAGCCTGGACCAACCTGCGGCACGGCGCTGCAACCATGGACACACTCGTGTCGCTGGGCACCCTCGCGGCGTTCGGCTGGTCGCTGTGGGCACTGTTCCTCGGCACGGCCGGCACCCCGGGCATGACGCACCCGTTCAGTTTCGACATCGGCCGCACCGACGGCGCCGGCAACATCTACCTCGAGGCCGCGGCCGGCGTGACCACGTTCATCCTGGCCGGCCGCTACTTCGAGGCCCGGTCCAAGCGCCGCGCCGGCGCCGCCCTACGTGCTCTGCTGGAGATGGGTGCCAAGGATGTCACCGTGCTGCGCGACGGCACCGAGGTGCGGATCCCGGTCGGGCAGCTCGCGGTGGAGGACCGGTTCGTGGTGCGGCCGGGGGAAAAGGTCGCCACCGACGGCGTGATCGAGGACGGCACCTCCGCCGTCGACGCGAGCATGCTGACCGGTGAGTCCGTACCCGTCGAGGTCGGCCCAGGCGACACTGTGGTCGGCGCGACCGTCAACGCCGGCGGCCGGCTGATCGTCCGCGCAACCCGGGTCGGGTCGGACACCCAGCTGGCGCAGATGGCCAAGCTGGTCGAGCAGGCCCAGACCGGCAAGGCCGCCGCCCAGCGATTGGCCGACCGGGTCTCTGGCGTGTTCGTCCCGATCGTCATCGCCCTCGCCGCCGGCACCCTCGGCTGGTGGGTCGGCACCGGCAGCGGCTGGACGGCGGCGTTCACCGCCGCCGTCGCCGTACTGATCATTGCCTGCCCGTGCGCGCTCGGCTTGGCCACCCCGACCGCGCTACTGGTCGGCACCGGTCGCGGCGCCCAGCTTGGCATCCTCATCAAAGGCCCGGAAGTCCTCGAGTCCACCCGCCGCGTGGACACGATTGTGCTGGACAAGACCGGCACCGTCACCACCGGCCGGATGACCCTGGTCGACACGATCCCGGCGCCGGGGCAGGACCGAGAAGAGCTGCTGCGGCTGACCGCCGCGGTCGAGGCCGCCTCGGAACACCCGATCGCCCAGGCGATCGCCCGCGCTGGCGCCGACCGTGCGCCGCTCCCGCCGGTCACCGCCTTCAGGAACTTGGAAGGGCTCGGTGTCATCGGCACCGTGGACGATCGGGAGCTGCTGGTCGGTCGCCCGCAGCTGCTGCGCGAACGCGGCTACACGCTCACCGCCGAGATCGAGCAGGCGGTGATGGCCGCGCAGCGGACGGGGCAGACCGCCGTGGTCGCCGGCTGGGCTGGCCAAGCACGCGGCGTCCTGGCGGTCGCCGACGCGGTGAAACCGACCAGCCGCGAAGCGATTTCCGCGTTGCGTGGTCTCGGCCTCACCCCGGTGCTGCTCACCGGCGACAACGCCACCGTCGCCCGGGCCGTCGCGGCCGAGGTCGGGATCGATGAGGTGATCGCGGACGTGCTGCCCGCCGACAAGGTCGACGTGGTCAAGCGGCTGCAGGATCAGGGCAAGGTGGTGGCGATGGCCGGCGACGGCGTCAACGACGCTGCGGCTCTTGCCCAGGCCGACCTGGGTCTGGCGATGGGCACCGGCACCGACGTCGCCATCGAGGCCGCTGACCTGACCCTGGTGCGCGGCGACCTGACGGCCGCGGCGGACGCGATCCGGCTGTCGCGGCGCACCCTGCGGATCATCAAGAGCAACCTGTTCTGGGCGTTCGCCTACAACGTGGCTGCGCTGCCGCTGGCCGCGACGGGCCTGCTCAACCCGATGATCGCCGGAGCGGCGATGGCGTTCTCATCGGTGTTCGTAGTCGGCAACAGCTTGCGACTGCGCCGCTTCACCAGCATCACCGCACAGCAGTAAGGGCATTCGTCAAGCGCCGCCTGTCCCGCATCTCGCGAGGGCGGGCGGCGCTATTTGACAAGGCGGGCGATCGCCGTGGTCGCTTCTTTGATCTTGGCCTCGGCGTTGCCTTCCTTGGCCGCCTGCACCACGCAATGGCGCAGATGATCCTCCAGCAGACCGACCGCGACCGCCTGCAAGGCCTTGGTCGCCGCGGAGATCTGGGTCAGCACGTCGATGCAGTAGGTATCGTTCTCCACCATCCGCTGCAACCCGCGGACCTGCCCCTCGACCCGCTTCAGCCGCGCCAACAGCGCCTGCTTCCCGGCCGAATACCCGTGCGGCTCGGCCGACATCATCTCTTCCATGCCACCAAAAGTACCCCATACGGGTATCGGCGCGATTCAGCTGCCCGGCAGGCGGCCAGGCAACTGGCAGTTGGCGACTGGCACCTACACCGGCACCGTCACGGTGGCAGCTGTGGCCTGTTGATCGGGGAAACACTCGAGGATGCCAGCGGGGTACACCGGGCGCAGACGTTCGCGCGCGCTGGCCGCACCGGCGTCGATGCCGACCCGGCCACCGCTAACCCGGAGGCGCTGCCTGCGGTCATCACCGTCATCAGCTATGAGGCCCGGCCGCGGCCATGGGCCGACTCGGTCCCGACTAGCTGCTGAGAGCTACGCCGCAACCACATCCGGCCGTGAGAAGCCTGTGGAAGGCATTCTCACGCCGGGCCGGTGGCCGCGGGAAACGTCAGTGAACTAGCTGGTAGCCCACCGCGGAGACGGCCGCGGCGACTGCGTCGGCGTCGACTGGCGCGCTGCTGGTGATCGTGACCGTGCCCGTGGCGGCGTCAACGCTGACGTCACTGACGCCGGGTACCTCGGCGAGTTGCTTGCTGACCTGTGATGCGCAGCCGCCACACGTCATCCCGGATACCTGAAACACCTGCTGGGAGTTCCCTGGCCTGGTGGCCGCAGCCGTCGTCGTGGTCGACGCCTGAGTCGAGCAGGTGCAAGCGTCATCTGTACCGCACATCGCAGTATCCCTTCGCTGGTGGGGTGAACGTCGGTGACGGCGAGCGGCTTCAGGACCGCACGAGCCGGGCGATCGCGTCGGAGGCTTCCTTCAGCTTCACCTCGGCGTCCGGGCCGCCGCCGCGCGCCGCGTCGACCACGCAGTGCGCCAGGTGGTCGTTGAGCAGTCCCAGCGCCACCGTCTCCAGGGCTTTGGTGGCCGCGGAGACCTGCGTGAGGATGTCGATGCAGTACGCGTCGTCGTCGACCATGCGCTGCAGTCCGCGGATCTGGCCTTCTACCCGGCGCAGCCGCTTGAGGTAGTCGTCCTTGTCTTTGATGTAGCCGTGTGTCATGAGCTGCTCCCATCACCAGCCTTTACCCTACCCCCCTACGGTATGGTTCGGAAGTGGCTGCCGCGCTGGTGTGACGTGGATGCCAAAGCGGAACTCTCCTTGACGGGATATACCCCCGGGGGGTAAGAATGGCAACCGACACAGATACCCCCCAGGGGTACAAGGAGGTTCGTCATGTCCCGCAGTTCCGTACGCTGGTGGGCCCTCGGGCTCATCGCCCTCGCACAGTTCATCGTCATCATGGACACTTCGATCATCGGCGTCGCCCTACCCCGGATGCGCGAGGACCTGGGCTTCTCACCCGGCAACCTGTCTTGGGTGTTCAACGCCTACGTCGTCGCCTTCGGCGGGCTGCTGCTGCTCGGCGGTCGGCTCTCCGACCTGTTCGGGGCCCGCCGCATCTTCGCCACCGGATGGGTGATCCTGCTGGCCGGCTCGGCCGCCGCTGGCCTCGCCGGCACCGTCGAAGTCGAACTCGCCGCCCGCGCTGTACAGGGCGCCGGTGCAGCGCTGATCGCCCCATCCGCGTTGACGCTGTTGATGATGTTGTTCGGCGGCAAGCCCGCTGAACTCACCAAGGCTCTCGCCCTGTACGGCGCGGCCGCCCCGGCCGGCGGCACCGCCGGCGTGTTCCTCGGCGGCGTCATCACCGAATACGCGAGCTGGCCATGGGTGTTCTACCTCAACATCCCCATCGCGCTGCTCGCCCTGATCGCTACCCCGACGCTCATGCCCGCCGGCGGCAACCGGCACGGCAGCCTCGATGTCGCCGGCGCGCTCACTGTCACCGCCGGGCTCGGCGCCGCCGTCTACGGCATCGTCCGTGCCCCGGAGGTCGGCTGGACCTCCGCCCAGACGTGGGCCACCCTTGCCGGCGCCGCGATTCTGCTCGCTGCATTCCTGACCATTCAGGCCAAGCGGCGCGAGCCGCTGATGCGGCTGTCCATCCTCGCCAACCGCAACCTGTCCGCCGCCAACGTCGCGCAGTTGCTGCTCGGCGCGGCGTGGATCCCGATGTGGTTCTACCTCAACCTCTACCTGCAGCAGGTCCTCGGCTACAGCGCCTTCCCCAGCGGCGCCGCGCTGCTGCCGATGACCGTCCTCATCATGATCGGCATGATCGTCGCCGCGCCCCGCGTCATCGCCCGATTCGGCCCTAAAACCACCCTGGTCACCGGCCTTGCGGTCCTCGCGGCCGGTCTGGGTTGGCTCGCGCTGATCCGCCCGACCGGCAGCTACCTGGTCGACGTGCTGCCCGCCTCGCTGGTCGCCGCCCTCGGCATGGCCCTGGCGTTCATCCCCTCGCTGGGCACCGCCCTGTCCAGCGCCCGACCTGAGGAAGGCGGCCTGGCGTCCGGGATCGTCAACACCAGCTACCAGGTCGGCTCCGCCCTCGGCTTGGCCGCCATGACCGCGCTCGCCGCCGCCCACGGCGCCGACGAACTCGGTAACCCGGCCGCCCTCACCGACGGGTACTCCGCCGCGCTGCTCGGCGCCGCCGGCATCGCCGGCGTGGCCGCGGTCCTCGCCGCGATCACACTCACCGGCCGCGACACCGCCACAACGGCCCCGCAGATGGACACCACACCAGCATCGCGATGAGCCGCGGCTGCTGTCCTACCAGCCCGCGTTGAGCCGTCACCTCACGGCTCAGCGCGGTACCGGACAGCCGCCACCACCGGGCACCACCGAATTGTTGCCGGCACACCAGCCGCCGACCGGACGAGCGAGATGATCGACATGTCATCCATAACCTTCTACTTCGACCCGACGTGCCCCTTCACCTGGCGCACCTCGCGCTGGATCAAGGAAGCGGCCAGCCGCACCGGCGAACCGATCACCTGGAAATTCCTCAGCCTCGCCATCCTCAACGAGGGCAGGGACATCCCCCACCACTCCCGCCCAATGCGCGAGTTCGGCCGCAGCGCCCACCGGGTCCTCGCCGCCGCCGACCAAAAGTACGGGCAGGACGCCGTCGACCGGCTGTTCACCGCACTCGGCCAGCGACTACACACGGACAACGCCAATCCCGACACCGAGACCCTGGCCGCGGCGATCACCGCGGCGCATCTGCCGGCGGACCTGATCGGCGCAGCTCAGGACACCTCGCTAGACGCGGTGGTGCGTGCCAGCCACGACGAGGCACAGGCCCAGGTCGGTGACGAGGCCGGAAGTCCGGTAACGGTCCTGGACGACGGGCCGGGCTTCTTCGGCCCGGTGGTGTCGCCGGCACCCGAAGGGACTGAGGCCGACAAGCTACTGCAGGCGCTGCGGCTGCTGTCGTCAGTACCGCAGTTCAGCGAACTCAAACGGGCCCGCAACCCGTTCTGACAGATTCCCCGGGCCGTAGCCGCTGTGCAACTACAGCGGCTACGGCAGCTGCGGGCCACTTGATGCGCATCGGCAACCCGCTGTCGCGCACCCCCACTGTCCCCGAGATGGTGTACGGCTTCTCCGACACACTCAGCCAGCCACTGCCGCCCAGCACCAACGGGTAACCCCCGCTCTCGACCACCTAATTCGGCGGCCACACCCAGCCGGTCATCACCGCGGGTGTGCGTCAGCCGAACTCTCAACGGATTCCTCACAGCAAGGCCGGTAGACGGCTCCGGACAGCACATACGTAGCCACTGCCCTGAGTAACGCCCGAGATGGGACCTACCTGGGCCGCGACCGCCATTCGTGGGCGAGGACGGCGAAGACGAGGCGGTCGGCCCACTCTCCCCGGAACAGGTAGCTCTCGACGTGGCGCGCCTCCTGGCGCATGCCGAGCCGGGCCATCAGGCGGGCGGACGCGTCGTTTCGGCCGTGACACCGGGCGTAGATCCGGTGCAGCCCGAAGTCGTCGAACCCCCAGTCCAGGAGTGCCGTGACGGCTTCCGCAGCCAGCCCTCGTCCCCAGTGGTCGGGGTGCAGGACGTACCCGATTTCGGCCGTGCGGTCGAGTTGGTTGCGCCAGACCAGCTCCACGGTCCCGATCACCCCGGCGTCGGTGGCCACGGCGAGAGTCAGGCAGTCGCCCTCCGCGCGTAGTGCGTCCTCGCCCGCCATGGCGAGCACCGATGCCCGTGACTGCTCGCGGGTGCGCGGCTCCGCGCCGAGCATCCAGCGGACGGCGTCGGGTCGGCGCTGATAGGCGTACACGTCGTCGAGGTCGTCCAGCGTGATCGGACGCAGGGTGAGCCGCGCGGTGCGAATCGGGTACGTCGGCCGGGACACCACGCGATCGTAGGGGAGCCGGTGGCCGATGGCCTCTCGATTCCGGAGCTGGCTTGGAACGTCGTTCAGGTGTGCTCCATGGCGGATGGCGAACGTGCGAGGGTTGCACCCTGCGGTGGTTGAGTTCGGTCAGGGTGCGGTTCCTCTGCGGTGGGCTGCCCCGCTGCCGACGTACGCTCCTCTTCCCGCTGCCTTCGAGGGCGGCAGGCCACTCCGACTGTGGAAGCCAGGCAGAACGCGGCGGCCACGACAAGCGTTGGGCGGTCGCCGAGCTGGACGGCGGCGGAGCCGAGGGGAATTGCCAGCACGATAGGACCGAACATCGCGGTGTTCGCGGTCCCGGCCACTCGGCCGAGCATCGCTGTCGGCGTGTGCGTCTGCACCGCGGTCACTGCGGCGACCAGGGCCCAGGGCAGGCCGATGCCGGCGACCACCGAGGCAACCACCGTGCCGGGCCACCAGGGCAGGCAGCGCACCAGGCAGTTGACGGCGAACAGCGTCGTGCCGGCGACGCCCACGGTGACCGGGCCCCATCGGGCGATGAGCCGGCCCGCGATGAGACCGCCGATGATGGAACCGGCGCCCTGCGCGCTGAACAGCACTCCGAGGAACGTCGTCGGTAGGCCCAGTGTCCCGGTGACGATCGCGTAGTTGGCGGCGGTCGTGAAGCCGGACATGGCGATGGACACGGCGGCGAGCGCGACAGTGACGCGTGTCGCCCGCTGCGCGAGCAGGACGGCGAGGCCCGCGCGCAGGCCGCGTTGCTGCTCGGTTGGCAGGTCGGGTGGCGTCTGCTTCAGTCGAACGGCCGCGTACAGGATGGCAACCAGAACCGGCATCGCCGCGCTGAGCAGGACGACCGCGTGACCCCCGCGCCATGCGTAGAGGCCCGCGCCGGCCAAGGGCGCCACGAGCTTCATGCCCTCCTGGGCACTGGAACGCCAGCCGTTGACGTCTCCGAGTTCCGCAGGCGACAGCGCGGAGGGCAGCAGCGCCGTCTCGCCCGCGTCGATCAGCACGTAGCTGACGCCGTACGCGCAGGAAGCCAGGAAGATGAGCCACGTCTGACCTGGTCCCCGAACCGTGAGGAGACTGAGCAGAACGGTGGCCAGAGCGAGGTTGACCGCCATGACCAGCGATCGCCTCGACGCTCGGTCGAGCAGGCCTCCCAGCCACGGGCCGGCGAGGACCGGGGCGTACACGCAGAGCCCGGCGAGGGCGGCGAGACCGGTGGAACCGGTGAGGTCCAGGATCCAGATCCCGGCCACCAGCGACATGGCGCTGCTCCCGAAGCCGGACAGCAGCGAGATCGCCACGAACAGGCCGGCGTTCCGGCGCATGAGCCCTCCAAGGTTGAGTCGAGACGACTCAGATCCTTGATGTTGAGTGTGATTCAGGCAATACGTTCCCGACCTGTCAAGGTTTCGTTGACAGAAGCTCGTCGAATCGTGCCGCGACAGCCTGCACCGGCCCGGGCAACCGTCCGCGTCCTGCTTCTGCCAGGTCGAGCGCGAGAAGCGACGCCAACGCGTACAGCGAGCCCGGATCGGCGTCGGCGGCCACCTCCGCGGTCTTCCGCACGAGGGCCGCCCGCCCGAATCGCGTATCCCACCGCCGGTCCGCGTCGATCCACCGCTGGAGGTCGAGGACCGCACCCCGTATCGCCGCGATCCGCGTCGAATACCCGAGATCCCGTTCGTGCCGCCGCGACCGTCGTACGGCCGCCAGGCGTTGCCGGCGTTGCTCCGCGGCCTGCCGGCTGCCGAGGCCGAGCGCGGCGGCGATCTGAGCCCATGTCGCACCCGCGTGGCGCGCGCGGTCGATCAGCTCCAGCTCGCGCTCGTCCAGCCGCGCGCGGTCGACCGCGACACTGGTCAGCTCGATCACCTCGGGTGTCATCTGTCAACGCTACATTGACAATGGGCCCCGCCATTGCACGCCATCGACGGACGGCCCCCGATGGAAGTTGTTGCCAGAGTTCGGGGTGGCGGGCGAGCGTATCGGCGTCGACCAGTTCGGCGACCGCCGGGATGGTCATCAGCTGGGCGACCAGGGCAACGGTCCTGCGGGTGCTGATCTGGTCCTCGGCGTGGGCGAGCCAGGCCCGGACGCAGGCCCGTGTGAGGCGACCGACCTCGTGGTCGGCCGGGTCGAGCCGGCTTTCGATCTCAGCTCTGGGCCGGCGGTTCGTCCTATGTTCGGTGGCCTCCGCGGTGGTGGCGAGGGGACAGGTTATCGGGAGCCGCGCGGTGAGGGGGATCAGCCACTACGCGAGGGCCGCAGCGGCGCGGGTGAGCCCGGCGGCGACCAGCGACGTCGCTTGCCACGGCGACGTAGAACTTCCTCGAAAGCAGAGGTGGCTCCTCAGCCGGTGGGAGAGAACCGGGGGAAGCCAGTCAAGGTGTCAAGTGCCCACAATTGCACCTCAGAGCGCGGAGGGTTCGGCTCATCTTTGGGTGCGGGGTCGTTGCGTTGAGCGATGAGTGCGCGTTTTCCGTCGTGATTGAGCGCGATCTCCCATCGCACGACGGAGCCGCCGGTGTCAGGGGTGATCTTCCATCCGGTCATTGGCCTCAGTTCGGTCTTGTCCCACGTGCGCAGGTCCCAGTAGGTGACGAAATTATTGTAGGTGGTCCAGTGGTGGTAGCCCACGAGTGCGGTGTTTCCGTCGCCGCTGAGGGCAACCGTGTTTGAGGAGTAGTAGTCGGCGTTGCGTATCAGCGAATACCCCTCCGGGTTGGCCGGATTCGACAGGTCGTAAACCATCACGCCGCCTTCGCCGTTGCCGGACTGGTGACTTACCAGAGCGCGTTTCGCGTCGGCACTTATGGCCACCTCGTACCAGTCGGTGGAGTATTTACCCACACCCAGGAGCATTTCTTTCCGCGCCTGGTTCGGGTTTGTGAGGTCCCAGAAATGAACGCCCTCGTCGCCGCCGGAGATGGCGTAGCGGCCGTCGTAATTCAAGGCCAGTGACGTCACCCTTTTGGCAGCCAGTCTTCGGGAAGTCGGGTTTGACGGGTCTGAGAGGTCCCAGAGAGTCAACTCTCCACGCAGGTTGGTGGTCACCGCATGTCTGCCGTCGCCGCTCAAGGCCACCTTGAGCGCCGTGCCCCCGCGATCAGGTATGAGTGCGGAAGCGCGAGGCCGCAGCGGATCGCTCAGGTCCCAGAGCGACACCGATCCGTGAGGAGGATCGGCGGCTTCTTCCACGGAACTCGTAAGGGCACGTTCGCCGTTACTGCTAATCGCGACACCGTGGACGATATTCGTGGCCTCGGACAGGAGGGTGACTCGAAAGTCCTTCGGTGGCTGGATGGTTGGCGAGTTCGCGGATCTGCTCGAGGTTTTGCCTGCCGAACAGGCTGTGCTCGTTGCGAGAAGGACTGCCGCCAAGCAGATGATTCTAGCCAGAGAGGTGCGCTGCATGTTCGGTCATCCGCCGCACGGGGAGGAAGCTGGAACCTTGGTCCAGCCGCGTTCTGAAGGTTGGTGTACCTGTTGGTAGGCGGGGCAGTCGAGCTGGCCTTTCTGGACGACCAGGGCCGTTACCCGGAACGGCTTGCCCTGATTGTTGATGACCATGGACTCGGGTTTTCCGTCAACAATGTACTCTAGTTCAAAGGTATATTCGCAGTATTGTTTGCTGGTCACGGCAGAAAGGCGAAAGGTGGCCTGCTCGCCCAGCTTCAGCGTGTATTTCCGGTTGGCAAAATAGTTGCCAGTCAACTGTGGCCGTAGATCGCCGTCGTTCATCTTTGACTCTTGTGCGAAAACGGGATCGCGGTCGAGATCGTAGCCAATCTGGACGGTTTCGGCAGATCCTTGCGGCCGGTTGTCGAAGAGTGCGCCCGTCAGTGGCTCACGGCAGTTCGGTCGGATGGCGATATTGGTCAACCGCACGTCCTTCTCGCGATTTCCTTCGAGTTCCAGCTCTACCGTGGAGACGCCAGCTTCGACGCCTCCGTACGAGCGCATGATCTCATGGGTGCTCTTCTCGTACGCACGGAAATCGTCATTGATGTCCCCGAGGGTCTGTGCACCAACCAGACCGGGAAACACCCAGGTGTTGTCGTTCTCCCTGGGAACGAGGGTGACCTTGTTGATTTTGATCGGATCGCCACCGGGAGCAGCCGACGGTGTCGGCTTTGGCTTGTCCCCTCCGAGGTCGAGCCACTGTAGGCCGGCAGCGGTTCCCACGCCGCCGACTACGGTGACCCCAACTGTGACGGCGGCCGTCAGGAGCGTTCGCGACAGCCACTTCTCCCGCGGGGTCGACTCGCCGACTTGAGTCTCCGGCCGTCGTCGGGTGGCAGACCTTTTGCCAGGCAACTACGTCACCAGCCTTGGGGAACGAAACTAAATGGGGCAACTGCTGCCGTATCATAGCTCCGAATCGTCGTTCGTGAGGGGGCGCGGGAGCGTTCGTAGGCCAGGGTGAGTTCGGCGAGGACGCCGTCGGCAGGGCGCGGACGGCCTTCGACAGGCGGCTGGCGAGGACGTTCGACGCGATGCCTTCGATCGAGTTCGTGAGCAGTTCACGGAAGTGCCGGTGGCCGCCGAACATGCGTCCCGCAGCACGACCAGGCTCCATCGGTCGCCCAGCAGTTCGACGGTCAGATTGATCGGGCACCCGGCAACCGGTTGTAAGTTGCAATCGGAAGTTGCTCATCAGGTCCCGAGGAGGAGACATGCCGCAGCTGTTGAGGGTGCAGAGCTTCTGCTTGTCGCGTGACGGGTTCGGCACCGGGGAGGGGCAGAGCCTGGAGCGGCCCTTCGGCCACGCAGACCCCAACCCCCTGTTCTCCTGGCGCGCCGCCACCGCCAGCTTCCACTACCGCACCGAACCCGGCGGCACCCGCGGCCTGGACGACTACATGACCCGCGACTACGACCACAACATCGGGGCGGAGATCATGGGTCGTAACAAGTTCGGCCCCCAGCGTGGCCCCTGGGAGAACCACGATTGGCAGGGATGGTGGGGGGACAACCCACCGTTCCACACGCCGGTCTTCGTGCTCACCCATCACGAACGCCCGTCGTTCACCCTGGCTGACACCACCTTCCATTTCCTCGATGCGCCCCCGGCCGAGGCGCTGGCACGCGCAAAGGAGGCCGCCGCCGGTCGGGACGTACGCCTCGGTGGCGGTGTCGCCACTATCCGCGAGTTCATCGAGGCCGACCTGGTCGACACGATGCACATCGCCGTCGCGCCCGTCGACTTCGGTCGAGGCGAGCGGCTGTGGGAGAGCCACACTGAACTTCTCGACCGCTTCCACCTTGAGTCAGTGCCGAGCCCCAGCGGAGTCACCCACCTGCTGTTCTGGAGACGATGACCACCGACCCGCGCGTTCCCTCGCCTCTCCTGGTGTGCCAGGATTTTGTTGTGGCAGCGCGATGGTGACCCCGGCGTTTGAACTCGACCCACCGGTTCGGTACGTCATCCACACCGTCGGGCCGATCTGGGAAGGCGGCGACCGTGGTGAGGCCGACGTCCTGGCCTCCTGCTACCGGAGGAGCCTGCAAGTCGCCGGCGAAATCGGCGCCCGGACCGTCGCCTTTCCGGCGATCGCCACCGGCGTGTACGGCTTCCCTCCCGAGCAAGCTGCCCGGATCGCCGTGGCAACGATCAAGTCCACTCCGACAAGCGTCCAACGAGTACGACTCGTCGCGTTCGACGAAGACGCCCGGGAGCAGCTACAAGCCGCGATGACAGTCACCGGCTGACCCGTCCGAATCTGCCGCAGACGAGATTTCTCGCCGCTCGGCACGGAGCACGCTCTCGTGCCGAGTTTCGCGTGGTCGCGGCACCCTACCTGTCAGGTGGGTAGTCGTTCGGGCACGGGCTCCAGCCGGTCATGGCCCCGACTGAGCGCGAAGCGTAGTGGCCGATCGCCCCCATCAGCCTGCCAGCCTGCGGCGATCGCAAGCGCTGTTCGACACCTGTGTCGGGTACTTCACCCGGACCGGGTGGCTCCCGGAGACAGTGGAGCGCTGATGCGGGCCGGGAGCGCTTGCGGATCCGGGCGGGGGAGGGCGGGCGGTGATCACCCGATCCCGAGGGCCGTGGCGAGCCGGGCGACGTCGGCCGGGACCGGTCCGCCGCGCAGCAGGTCGGTGATCAGCGTACGGGCCACCGGCCGTAACCGGACCTCGGCCGGCGCGATCCGTTCCGTGTCGACGAGCGCGCGTCCGGCCGCGAGCGGGTCACCGACCTGGAGGTACGCGCGGGCGGCGTCGAGCAGGTATGCCGCCCGGTGTTCGGCCGGCAACCGTCGCCAGTCGTCCGAGCCGACGACCTTCTCGTGCCGGGCGACGGCCTCGTCGCCGGCACCCAGGTCGACGGCGGTCGCCACCCGGGCCAGCTCGACGGCCGTGGGCCCGAAGCTGGTCCAGTGCCGGTCATGGCCGTCGCCGATCTCGTCGGCGATGCCGGCCGCCTGGTCAACCAGTTCCCGTGCGCTCCGTTCGTCGCCGCACGCGGCGGCGGCCAGGGCGGCCTGGACCAGCAGCGTCCCGTGCAGCGCCAACTCGTGCGGCGGGCTGTCGCGCGGCACCGAGGGAGCGATGCGGTGCGCGGCGGCGATCGTGGCAGTCAGGGCCAGCGGGGCGCGGTCGAGGACGCGTAGCGCCTGTCCCAGCGGCACGGTGGCCGCCGCCACCAGCAGCGGGTCGCCCGTGGAGGCGGACATGGCCCGGTCGGCAGCGAGCCAGCCGAGGTCACCCTCGCCGAGCTTCACCAGCACCGACGATGTGATGCCGTACGCCTGCACCAGCAGCTCCGCCGCGCCGTCCCCGCCGCCGCAGGCGTGGACGCGTTGGGCGTCGCCGAGCAGGTTCGGCAGTGCCCGCAGCAGTTGCGGGTAGTCGGCGTGCTGGTAGGTGAGCCAGGCGTGCACCACCCGCCGGCCCAGCTCGCCGGTGGGCGGTGCCGTTCGGCCGCCCGGTCCGGCCAGGACGGTGTCGTAGCGGGCGAGGGCGGCCCGCACCCCGTCGACGCCGTCCACGGCGGCACCGGCCGCCGCCGGCGGACGTGCGTCGCGGCCGAGCAGCGCCACCGGGTCGACGCGGAGCGCGTCGGCGAGGTCGCGGATGACGGTGAACCTGTCGAGGGCGCGGGCACCCCGCTCGACCTTGTCGACCCAGCTCTTCGACTTGCCGAGCCGGTCGGCCAGCATCTGCTGGGTCATCCGCCGCCGGACCCGTAACCGCGCGACGCGGCGTCCTATCGGCAGGTCATGGGTGGTCACGCCGCCACCGCCGGTCGGGCACCGCCCTCGTGGTGTCGTCCACCGGAACCCGGTCCGCCTCGGCCTGCTCCAACAGGCGTCGCCTCGCCGCCTCCCGCTCGGCGGCCTCGGCCCACTCGCTCCGGCTCTGCGCGGCGCCGTTATCCGTGCCGTCCATATCTCCCTGCCTTCTGGTTGTCGCCCGTGCCGGGTTGTCGACGGCCTTGATCTCCCCGGACCGGCCGATTGCGCTCCTGGTCGACCCACATCTCCAACGGCCTGCTGCACCATCCGAGAAAGCGCTCGGTGATCTCAGCGGTGCCCATGCCGCCGATCTCTTGGTGGGCGTCGCGCAGATACGAGGTCATGTAGCGGACGAGCGTCCGGACGTTGCACTGGCACAGCTCCTTGAGCTGGCGCCTGCGGGTCAGGCAGGGCCAGGGGTCGCCGCAGACGAGGCAGTTCCAGTCCGGTCTCGACGGGCCGTGGAGCGCCGGGTAGTCAGTCATCGCCCGATTCGTCTTCCGGCTGACGGTGGCAGCCTTGCCGGCGAGGGGAGTAGGGCGGCCAGATCGGCGGGCGCCTGTACTCGTTGCGGGGCCGCTGGGGCCACGGCTCGTGGGGACGCCGGCGCTCTGCTCGCAGCTCCGTCACGATGTCCCGGTGGTAGCGCGCCTCGTCCCGAGCGGTGACGACCTCCTGGTACAGGACATCCATGTCGGCCTCGACCCGACGTAGGAACCTGCCGACTGCCTCCGGGTCGAGGCCCCGCCGACCGAGCTTGGTCATCGGGAATTCTTGCCACCGGATCTCGGCCGGCGTCAGCAGGTTCCGCCTGGACTGGTAGACCGTGCCGCCCTCGCCGGCCGCCTCGCGGGTCCGATGGTCACCGGTGGAGAGTCGTTCCCCTGTGGCCCGTCCGGGCAGCTCTACCCCTGGTTCCATGTGCCTCCGTCCTGGGCTGTCGACAGCGCTGCCCTCTCCGGCCGCTGGAATGACTCGGCTCGGCGTGGCTGGTTGTTGATCGGCCCCGATGACTGGCCGCAGGTCCTGTAGACCTATATAGGACCGTAGGTCCTGGTTGGCCCGTGTGCAAGCCCTCCACCGGACATGGCTGACGGCTCCTGAAGAAGCAGCCGGTCTGCGTCAGGGGATTGGTGGACGTACAGTGAGGCGGAGGGGTTGTCCTAGAGAGGACTACCTGAGTGGGGACGGCGATGACTGACGAGTTGGGCAGCAAAGCACCGAAGTACCTTCAAATCGCGGCGAAGTTGCGACGTAGCATCCGTGACGGGGAATTGCAGGCGGGCGAGCAATTGCCAGCGGAGACGGCCCTGGCTGGACGGTTCCGGGTTAGTCCAATCACCCTGCGTAACGCTATGGGTGTCCTTCGCGCCGAGGGATTGATTGAGTCCCGCCACGGTGTAGGGACCTTTGTCCGGGAGAGCCGGCGGCTGCAACGCCTCTCTCGGCATCGCTACGGGCGCGCTCGTAGCGATCTCAAGCTACTGACAGCGCACCTGCGACACGAAATCGTGTTCGCCGGGAAGGCGCAGGTCCAGGGTGAGATTGCTGCCGCGATGGGTGTACCCGCTGGAACTGAAGTGGTAGTACGACGGCGGAATCTCCATGACGAAGAGACCGGCAGACCCGAAGAGATCGGCGCGAGCTACATCCCGATCGATCTTGCTGACGGGACGTATTTGGAAGAGCCCGAGGTGGTGCCCAAGGCTCTCTTCCTCTGCATTGAGGAACTCAGCGGCAAGCGCTACTCAACGGCCCGCGATCACTGGTTCTGTCGCCTACCCACGGCAGAGGAAGCTGCCGCGCTGGAGCTGCCGACCGGTGCACCCGTCATGCAGGTGATCCACGTGGCCAGGGCCGATGACGGAACTGTCCTGGAAGTGTCGGAGTCTGTCTGGCCGGCAGACCGGATCGTCGTCATCGACGATTACCCAATAGAGGCAGAGCCGGCTCAGCCGGATGCTCCGTCCGAAGTATGAGGAGTCGGGATGTCGCTTGTTGACCTTGCCCCGGGCCAGCACGCAGACGAAGTCCGTAACCATTGGTGGTGGCGTCCAGGGTGGCGCGTCGGCAGGCGCTTCTACGCCTTCCACATCACCTTCGAGTACCAACAACAACTCTGCGACACCGCGACGGCCTACCGAACAGCTCTGGCAGGGATGCCGAGCCTCACCCTGATCCCGGATCGATGGTTGCACCTCACCATGCAGGGTGTCGGCTTCGCCGATGAACTCGCCTTGGACGTTGTCCAGGACATCGCCGACGAAGCTCGCTCGCTGCTGGCCGCCCTTCCAGCGTTTCAGGTCGAGTTCGGACCAATCGTCGTGGCCGACGAGGCGATCTTGATGCCAGCCGAGCCCGCCGAGCGAATCCACGGGCTACGCCACCTAACCCGGCAGGCGATCGGCCGGGTCTTGGGCCCCGACGAGGTTGGTGAGGACCCGGACCGGTTTCGTCCGCATGTGAGCGTCGCCTACCTCACCGCTGGCGGGCCTGCACTGCCCTACATCGAGGCCACGAGCCGTGCGGAGATTCAGCCCACTCACGTAGCTATCAGGCAGGTTGACCTGATCGAGATGCACCGCGACCACCAGATGTACGAGTGGCGTACCGTTGCTGCCCTTCCTCTGATGTAGGCGCAGGCGGCAGAGGCGGATCCTCCAAAGGAGGTTGCCACCCTTGTCTGCGGACGGAGAGCGCGAGGATCAGCGTGGCGGCGACCATGGCCGGGTTGCCGACATCGGTGGCCACACCTGCGCGCGTATCCAGCCATGGATCTACTCGTCGCGTACGATGTCGAGACGGTCACGCCGGAGGGGCAACGTCGACTCCGTAGGGTTGCCAGGATCTGTGAGGCGTACGGGCATCGTGTGCAGGAGTCGGTGTTCGTGGTGGTCTGCCGCGAAACCGACAAGGTGCGTTTCGTGGCCGCGCTCCAGGAGGTGATCGACCCGACCCAGGACAGCGTCCGGATCTACCGTCTGCCGGCTTACGCGCTAAACGACGTCGAGCATCTCGGCAAGTCGCGGCCGGTTGACCCGCGGGGAGCGTTGGTGATCTAGGAACCCCAAGTGAACGCGGATACATCAGGGGGTTCCGAGGCGAAAAATCTGGATTAGATGAATAAATCGGACTGCTCGCGAGTCGAAAAGGCATCAACGGATTGCTATTTTTGCTGCTCGCGAACCGCTGCGCCCGGCCCTCGCGCCGGGCGAGGATCGCAACATGATGATCGCCCACCACGAGGGCGCGATCACCATGGCGCTGCGCCCGGCCCTCGCGCCGGGCGAGGATCGCAACCTCACGTCCTGGTGCTCCCTCACCGCGCGCCGCCCACGCTGCGCCCGGCCCTCGCGCCGGGCGAGGATCGCAACCGCTGGCCGAGCGGCGTAATCGGGGATGCGGGCCGGGGCTGCGCCCGGCCCTCGCGCCGGGCGAGGATCGCAACTCGGCCTGGTCGCGGTGCTCGCCCCGCTCGCGGTGGCGCTGCGCCCGGCCCTCGCGCCGGGCGAGGATCGCAACACCAAGCAGGTCGCTCTACTGCTCACGCCCCTCGTCGCTGCGCCCGGCCCTCGCGCCGGGCGAGGATCGCAACGCGGCCTTGTAGACACCACCGATGCCGCCGAACACGGCGCTGCGCCCGGCCCTCGCGCCGGGCGAGGATCGCAACACGGCCACGCCACCGGCACCGCGCAGGCCGAGGAGTTGCTGCGCCCGGCCCTCGCGCCGGGCGAGGATCGCAACGGCGAGGACCCGCTCACCATCGCCATCGGCCCCCTGGGCTGCGCCCGGCCCTCGCGCCGGGCGAGGATCGCAACGTCGCCGTAGTAGATCGTCCAGTCGACGCGGTCCTCGCTGCGCCCGGCCCTCGCGCCGGGCGAGGATCGCAACCACCTCGACGAAGGGCCGCTGAACGTGGCCTTGGCGGGCTGCGCCCGGCCCTCGCGCCGGGCGAGGATCGCAACGGTCGAGCCGGCGGGTCAGGCGGTGGCCCGGGGCGCACGCTGCGCCCGGCCCTCGCGCCGGGCGAGGATCGCAACACGGCTGGACCTCGACGGCCGGCTTCCAGCGGCCGGCTGCTGCGCCCGGCCCTCGCGCCGGGCGAGGATCGCAACATCTCGGCCGTTAGCCGCGAACTGCCTTGGCAGGTCGAGGCTGCGCCCGGCCCTCGCGCCGGGCGAGGATCGCAACCTGCCGGAGGAGCCGGGCTCCGAGGGCGGCATGCCGGCTGCGCCCGGCCCTCGCGCCTGGCGAGGATCGCAACTGGTTGCGGTTCATGTGCACCTCCGTCGCGGGTCGAACGGCTGCGCCCGGCCCTCGCGCCGGGCGAGGATCGCAACACCTTCGCGGCGGCGGCGTTGACCCTGCGGCGTAGGTCGGGCTGCGCCCGGCCCTCGCGCCGGGCGAGGATCGCAACTGATCGGCGCGACCGTTCTGGCTCCGACGGCGGCGCAGGCTGCGCCCGGCCCTCGCGCCGGGCGAGGATCGCAACTCATGCGATTTGTGCGAGCCGCCGTCGCCACCCTCCCGCTGCGCCCGGCCCTCGCGCCGGGCGAGGATCGCAACCAGTCGACGTTGTCCGGCCCCGCACGGAACGTACGGAAGCTGCGCCCGGCCCTCGCGCCGGGCGAGGATCGCAACCGGAAGTCACCGGAGCCCAACTGCTGCACGTAGTTCAGGCTGCGCCCGGCCCTCGCGCCGGGCGAGGATCGCAACACCGCGCTGGCCGCTGCAGCGATCGTGGTGTCGTCGGGCTGCGCCCGGCCCTCGCGCCGGGCGAGGATCGCAACGCCCCATCAGGCCCATACCTCGGCGTGAACTGGTAGCCGGCTGCGCCCGGCCCTCGCGCCGGGCGAGGATCGCAACCTGCCGAGCGGGTGCTGCTCGCACGCCGGGTCGACGGCTGCGCCCGGCCCTCGCGCCGGGCGAGGATCGCAACCCCCGCCATCGGACCCGATGGCCGTCGCCCGGGCGCGCTGCGCCCGGCCCTCGCGCCGGGCGAGGATCGCAACGCTGCCGGCACGTGCGCCAGCGGCTGCCCGTACGCGGCGCTGCGCCCGGCCCTCGCGCCGGGCGAGGATCGCAACTACGTCAGCAGGCGGCGTATGGCCGACCACGACGCGCTGGCTGCGCCCGGCCCTCGCGCCGGGCGAGGATCGCAACTTGACCGCGTCCTGTTGGCGCTTGTGCGCTCGCAGCTCCTTGCTGCGCCCGGCCCTCGCGCCGGGCGAGGATCGCAACGTCCACATCGGTATGCCGTCGGGAAGCGCCATCATCGAGCTGCGCCCGGCCCTCGCGCCGGGCGAGGATCGCAACACCCAGACCGATCCGGCGATGGCCGGCACCCTCGCCGGCTGCGCCCGGCCCTCGCGCCGGGCGAGGATCGCAACGCCCACGCCACCAGCAGCAGCCCACCGCCCAGCAGCGCCGCTGCGCCCGGCCCTCGCGCCGGGCGAGGATCGCAACCTGAACGACGACGCGAATCAGCGCGCCGTGACCGGGCTGCGCCCGGCCCTCGCGCCGGGCGAGGATCGCAACATGAGGGGGAGCTCCGATCCTGAGGCGGGACGGGTTAAGCTGCGCCCGGCCCTCGCGCCGGGCGAGGATCGCAACAAGGGTTTCGCCGGGCTGATGGTCCGCGAGGCCACCGGGCTGCGCCCGGCCCTCGCGCCGGGCGAGGATCGCAACGATCACTTCGCGACTGGGCGCCACCGGCAGCCGTTCGCGCTGCGCCCGGCCCTCGCGCCGGGCGAGGATCGCAACCCGCTACGCCCCGACGACAAGCGACCCGCCTTCCCCGGCTGCGCCCGGCCCTCGCGCCGGGCGAGGATCGCAACCGCAGGTCAGGTGGGCTGTTTTGCTGTCAGCGGGTGGCGGCTGCGCCCGGCCCTCGCGCCGGGCGAGGATCGCAACGCTGCGGTACTGGCCAGTTGGAAGGTGAGGCCGGCTGGCTGCGCCCGGCCCTCGCGCCGGGCGAGGATCGCAACCGTTGCGGGTCTTCTCGGCTAACGTGCTCGAACTTGAGCTGCGCCCGGCCCTCGCGCCGGGCGAGGATCGCAACCTGGCTTGGAAGAGCTCGCGGAGCCGGGTCCGGATCAGCTGCGCCCGGCCCTCGCGCCGGGCGAGGATCGCAACAGAAATCCCGACCCCCCGTTTTGACCGCTAACCGCAATGCCGCGTAGTTAGGGTTCTGGGCTGGTTGTCAATCTGGTCGCGATGGTGATGTTGATGGCGGCTTGGTGGTTGGTGCGGTCGATGTCGCCTTTGGCGCGGTGTTTGGAGATGGCTCGTTTCACGACGCGGGGGCTGATCCGGGTGCGGCGTTCGGGTAGCGGGTCGTTGAGGACCGCCCTGCCGATGGCTCCGACCAGGTCGATGGCGGTGCCGGCGATGACTCCTGCGGCGTGGATGACTTGGTCACGGGCGGTGTTGAGGGCGATGGTGAAGCTGGCCCGGTCCGGATCGGTGTCCGGGTCGCTGTCGGTGGCGGCGGTCATGGCCAGCCGCAGTGTTTGGTAGGCGGTGAGCAGGGCGTAGATCTCTTGGGCGATCCCGGCGGGGGTCCGAGCGCGCAGGACTCGGCCACCGAGAGTGGTGGACTTCAGTTCCAGGAACGCCGTTTCGATCTCCCACCTCTGGTGATAGAGGGCGACCAGGTCCAGGGCGGGGAAAGCGCGGTGGTCGGTCAGGGTCGTGAGCAGCCGGTATCGGCCGGTGTGATGCGGCTTTCCGCCGGTGGTCACGGCGATCTCGGCTTCGATGACCCGGACGGTGACGTTCCCCAGTTTGCTCAGCCATGAGCCGTCCGGGCACCGCCGGATCGTGGATAGTTTCCGGTTGTCTTTGCAGCGGATGAGGAGGTCCGCGCCGCGGGCGTAAATCTGCTCGGCCAGATCTGTGACGGCGAAGTTACGGTCGGCGAGTAGCGGCATCCCCGGTCGCAGGCAGGCGAACAGCCGCGGCGCGTAGCGGATCTCCGCGACGCCGATCGTGCCGAAGACCGCGTCGATGACGGTGCGGGAACCGCAGGCCACGACCGCGACCAGGCGCAGCAGCGGATACCCGGACCCGCCGTGGGAACCGGTCTGCCGGCCGTAGACGGCCAGGTGCGCGGGACTGTCAGGCACCGACATGGTGGTGCCGTCGATCGCGCAGACCAGCAGCCCCCGCCACCGTTCAGCGCCGGCAGCGGGCCCGGTAAGCAGAGCGAACAACGCGGCGAGGGGTTTGACGCCGATCCGGCGTCGGGCCTGAGAGGGTGGTTCGGTAGCTTTCGTCCATTGTGGGTTTGGGCCCGCGTGTGAATGTGAGCCATGGTCGTAACCGGTGGGGTTCCGGCCGCGTTGGCCTGATCATGGGTGAGCGTGCGGCGTATCCGAGTGACCTGACCGATGAGCAGTGGGCGGTGGTCGGACCGTTCCTGCAGGCGTGGAAAGACCGGCATCCGTCAGTGTCGGGACATCAGGGCCGCTACGAGCTACGGGAGATCGTGAACGCGATCTTCTACCAGAACCGGACCGGTTGTCAGTGGGCGTACCTGCCGCACGACCTGCCGCCGAAGTCCGCGACCTACTACTACTTCGCCCTGTGGCGCGATGACGGCACCGACCAGGTGATTCATGATCTGCTGCGCTGTCAGGCGCGGGAGAAGGCCGGCCGGGCGGAGGACCCGACCGCGGTGGTGTTGGACACCCAGTCGATCCGGGCCGCCAACCACGTCCCGACCGCGACGACCGGCAAGGACGCCGCGAAGAAGGTCCCGGGCCGTAAACGGGGCCTCGCGGTCGACGCCCTGGGGCTGATCATCGCGGTCGTGGTCACCGCCGCGTCGGTCACCGACAACGCGATCGGCGTGCGACTGCTGGACAACGTCATGGCGCACACCCCGACGGTGACCAAGGCGTGGGTCGACGCCGGGTTCAAAGACGACGTGCAGATCCACGGCGCGGTCAACGGTATCGACGTCGAGCAGGTCAAACGCTCTGACACCACGGCCGGGTTCGTGCCGATCGCCCGCCGGTGGGTGGTGGAGCAGACCAACGGCACGTTGATGCTGCACCGCCGGCTGGTCCGCGAGTACGAGAGCCGAACCGCCTCAGCGGTGTCACGCACCTGGTGGGCCTCGACGGCGAACCTCATCCGCCGCCTGACCGGCACCACCACCACGTCCTGGCGCGACCCGGGCCACCAACGGTGACCCAGCCGTCGCTGCTGAACCTGCTCACCGAACGCGAAACCGCCGCCGGCATCACCGTCGATCGGCTCCGCGAGCAGATCGCCTCCCTCACCGACCAGCTCACCGCGGCCGAAACCGACGTGGCCGAACTCGCCATCACCCGCAAGACGCTACTGAGCCTGGGCGGCCATCTCGACGTGGCTGCACCTGCTGACCCGACCGTCGCCAGCCCCGCCTACCAGCAGATCCTCGCCGTGTTCCACGGCGCCACCGCACCGATGCGCGCCAAGGACATCTGCCGCGCCCTCGGCACCGGCACCACCGCGAAGAACACCGAAGGGCTCCGAGCCAAGCTCAAACGCCTCGTCGCCCGCCAGATCCTCACCGAACCCGAGGCCGGCCTGTTCACTCTCGCCCCGCCGACACCGTCCGCCTAACCCCTACCAACAGGGCCTCTAGCGAACCACCAAGCCCACATCGGACATGGGCTCCCGAACCACCCTCTGAGCCAACGCCGACGATGTCGGCACGGCCACCGACAGACCGTCCAGGCCGCTGGTTAACCGGGCCCAGACCTGCCGATAGCCGCACTCGGCGAACAGCCCGGCGGCCAGCAGCAGATAGACCACCACCCGCGACGGCAGGTCCCGCACCCGGGACTGCACCGCCCCGGTCGCCTCCAGGACATCGTCGACCATCTCGAACGGCACGACCTGCGTCAACTCACCCAAATGGCCAGGCGCGAACCGGCCCGCAGCTACCTCGATCGTGCGATGAATGACAGAATGCTCGGGCAGCGGAACTCCCAGCTCGAAGGGTGTCTTGTGAGGACAACCCCTCTATAGCGGGAGTTCCGCTGCTTCCCACGCATCGACACACCCTCTTGACAACCCACCGCCACCACTAACTACGCGGCATTGCCGCTAACCGTCTAGCTGCGCCCGGCCCTCGCGCCGGGCGAGGATCGCAACCCCGCTCCCTTCGCGATACCGAGCGCGAGACCGTCGGCGCTGCGCCCGGCCCTCGCGCCGGGCGAGGATCGCAACGCCCGGCCGCAGATGCACGGCCGGCGCCCGTCCTGGTCGGCTGCGCCCGGCCCTCGCGCCGGGCGAGGATCGCAACCTTCCGGCGGCGGGTCGCTCACCCGCTGGGGTGCGAGGGGCGCTGCGCCCGGCCCTCGCGCCGGGCGAGGATCGCAACACAGAGAGGCACCACCCATGATGACCGCTCCCTACCGGGGCTGCGCCCGGCCCTCGCGCCGGGCGAGGATCGCAACGTCCGGACAATCCGCGACCCCACACCGCAGGACAGCCACGCTGCGCCCGGCCCTCGCGCCGGGCGAGGATCGCAACCCCTCTCGTCCGGCCCATCGACCGGTCAGGCAACATCGGCTGCGCCCGGCCCTCGCGCCGGGCGAGGATCGCAACCTGTCCGGCCACTCCCACTCATCGCCGGCGTAGATCGCTGCGCCCGGCCCTCGCGCCGGGCGAGGATCGCAACATCACGAACAGGTACACCGCGAACGGATCCCACATGCTGCGCCCGGCCCTCGCGCCGGGCGAGGATCGCAACGATTCCGCTGTCGAACACCCGGATTGCTGCGGCGACAAGCTGCGCCCGGCCCTCGCGCCGGGCGAGGATCGCAACATGTACTTCAACCACCGGACCCCGGCCCGGCCCGCGCTGCGCCCGGCCCTCGCGCCGGGCGAGGATCGCAACGGCCTGGACCCCGTCGACCTCGCACAGATCCTGTCGATCGCTGCGCCCGGCCCTCGCGCCGGGCGAGGATCGCAACACCGACCTGTACGGCCGGTACCGGCACGGGCAGCTCTGCTGCGCCCGGCCCTCGCGCCGGGCGAGGATCGCAACGTCAATCAGGACGGTGTGTCGACCACCGTCGGGCTCGAGCTGCGCCCGGCCCTCGCGCCGGGCGAGGATCGCAACCCGTGGGACGTCCTGCTGGGCGCTGTCGCAAAACACCTGCTGCGCCCGGCCCTCGCGCCGGGCGAGGATCGCAACGACCTCAGCGCCTTCCAGCACGCCGGGCGCGCGAACGCGCTGCGCCCGGCCCTCGCGCCGGGCGAGGATCGCAACCTCTCGGTCGGGGTGGTGCGAGGGGGCGGGGGTTGCCGCTGCGCCCGGCCCTCGCGCCGGGCGAGGATCGCAACCGCCCTGAAGTGCGGGAACCGCAACGTCAGCGAGGCTGCTGCGCCCGGCCCTCGCGCCGGGCGAGGATCGCAACCAGAGAAAGAAAGCTTCGATTCGGTGAACATGCTGCGCTGCGCCCGGCCCTCGGGCCGGGCGAGGATGGCCGACTTGCGACATTAGAAGGCGAGCCGGACCGCGCATTGGCGCAGCTCGTCAGTGCACTTCTTCGGTGCAGGCACGGTGACTCCTGCCTTCAAAGGCTGAAAATCCTCCACGTCACTCGGTGCGCTTCACCGCCGAAACCGGCAACCACCGATACCATCCGAGGCCCTGATCTCCAATCCCGAAAATTCTGCGACGTTCGTAGGGGCCGTTCTTGTCTGGTATGGGTTCTCCTTGGGCGCACAGCCCTGCTTCTGGTAGCAACCGGTGGCATTCGCTGGCCGATCATCTTCGTAGCACCGCCGAGCTGGCGCGACGATTTGCCGGCCCGTTCGGTGGGGGTGAAGTGGCGTACTGGCTTGGTGCGCTGCATGACGTGGGCAAGGCGGCCTGCGCCTGGCAGGACAAGCTCGCTGTTGTCGCGCCCACCGGCCGTCCGGTCGGCATCGACCATAAGTCACTCGGTACCCGGGTCGCTTATGAACGCGGACTCGCTGGATTCGCCGGTGCGATCTTCGGCCACCATGGTGGACTGATCGACACGCCCAGCCTCCGTGGGGCGTTCCAAGGAAAACTGGCTGCCGAACCGGGCAACATGGCGTCCGCCGAGCGGGAACTGCCGGGGCTGTTGCCGGACCTGCCGGAGCGGCTCGACCATCTCGTGCCGGCGGACTGGCGGGCGGATCCGTTGGTGGGCGAAATGGCGTTGCGGCTGTGCTACAGCGCTCTGGTCGACGCGGACAGCCTGGACACCAGCGCGCACTTTCAGGGACTGGCAAGCCCGCAGGTGCGTCCGGACGCCGACTTCGGCCACCTCTACAAGCTGTTCGAACAGCGGCGGCGCGACGAACTCGCCGGTCGCGGCGACACTCCGATAGCCGGATTGCGGGAGCAGGTCTACGCGGACTGTCTCGCGGCGGCTGAGCGCGATCGTGGAGTGTTCCGCCTCGGTGCGCCGACCGGAGCCGGGAAGACCCTCGCGAGCGGCGGGTTCGCTCTGCGGCACGCGGAGAAGCATGGCCTGCGCCGGGTAATCGTGGCGGTCCCGTTCCTCACCATCACCGAACAGAACGCCGCCGTCTACCGTCGGTTGCTCGACGAGGAGGGCGGCGAGCCGGTCGTCCTCGAACACCACAGCCAGGCCGATTTCGACGACCCGCAAGCCGGCCGGTGGGCGCGGCTTGCGGCCGAGAACTGGGACGCCCCGTTCGTCGTCACCACCTTCGTCCGGCTCTTCGAATCGTTGTACGCCCGCAAGCCGTCGGCGATGCGCCGGGTGCACCGGTTGGCCAACTCGGTGATCGTGTTGGACGAGGTGCAGGCACTGCCGCACGCCATGCTCGCGCCGATCCTCGACGGACTCCGGCTACTCGTGCGGCACTTCGGCGCGACCGTGCTGCTCTCCTCGGCGACACAGCCGAGCTTCTGGGCGCTGGACGAGTTCAAGGACGTGCCCTGCACGGACCTGATCCACGACACCCCGAAGCTGGTCAGTGATCTGCGAAGAGTGCGGTACGAGTGGCAGCTCGACCCGAAGCCAACGCTGGCCGACATCGCCGACCAGGCCGCCTCGGAACCGTCGGCACTCGTCGTGGTCAACACGACAGCGGACGCGAAGGTGGTGTACGACCGCTGGCATGATGCCGAGCCCGATGGTGTGGCCCGGCACCTATCCACCCGGATGTGCCCGGAGCACCGGCGACGGGTGCTTGAAGAGGTGCGGGCACGCCTCAGCAGGGGTGAGCGCGTCCTGCTCGTGGCCACCCAACTGATCGAGGCCGGGGTGGACGTCGACTTTCCGGTGGTGTTTCGTGCGATCGCGCCGGCCGACTCGCTGCTTCAGGCGGCCGGGCGAGCCAACCGCGAGGGGCGGATGACAGACGGTGGACGGGTGGTCGTGTTCGCGCCGGAGGACGGCGGACAGCCGCCCACGTACAAGACCCTGGTCGGCTGCACCGGGCGTCAGTTCGGACCGGACAAGGCCGACCCGGACGACCTGGAGGCGCTCGGGCGCTACTACCGCAACGTGTACGCCCTGCTCAATCTCGCTGACGCCCATCATGTCGGGCAATGTATCCAACAGGCTCGGCAGCGGTGGGAGTTCGAGACCGTTGCCGATGGGCCGATGGACGCGAGTAGCAAGCTGCGGGATCGGAAGCTGGCATTCCGGATGATCAACGATGACGGGATCAGCGTGGTGACCCCACAGGGGGCCGAGACACCTGAACTGCGGTGTGAACTGGAGCAACTGGTCGTGGAACTGCGCCAGGCACCGGTTCCGGATCCGACGAAGCTGCGGAGTCTGCAGGCGTACACGACGAACATCCACCCCAGCGTGCTTCGCCGACCCGGCGTGATCGCACTGCTGCGGCCGATCCTCGGCAACGAGGTGCGGCGGGGCGCACTGGTCGAATGGATCGGCGAGTACGACGACGCCACCGGCATCAGCCTCGACCCGAATCTGGAGCAATTCGTCGTCTGATGGCGGGTCGGGCATGTCAGGCGAGCGCGTGGGCGCCCACCTGGCGCCCTGCTCACTTCATGATTTTGTGCAGTGCTCCAGCCGTGATCAGACTGGCGAGCACGCCGAAGGGAAGGCCCTCGGCTGTGCCGACCATGATGCCGACTGCCGCGCTGAGACCCACGATGACTGCCCAGCGAAGAGGCAGAAGACTGGATCTCTGCGGTTCGCGGTCTCGGTCGAGTGGCCTGTGGGCGCGGCTCTGCCTTACTGTCATCTGGTTTCCTTCGACCTTACGGATGGCGGGGAGCTGGGCGGTCCGCTGTTGGCGCAGCGGACCGTCGCTTTTGGGGGCGAACGGTGCCGGCCCAACTCGGAGCCGGGCATGCACCCGACCAAGCTCGAGGAATCTACAACGGACGGTCACCGCCATGCAACCAAGGAAGTTCGCTATGCTGAGTGGGTTGTCAGTGTGGAACTGGCCTGCAGTGCCTTGGCGCTGAGGATCGCAACCTTGGGTGCATCACAGAAGGTGTCGGCGCCGTCCAGCATGGTCTATTTGCTAGTTGATGCTGGATGGTCTGTCGGTCGGTGATGGACAACGTCGAGCCGTTCTTGTCATACCGATCGGGCATCCTCGCACTTGGTGTGCGAGGGGCCGCTGATTTCGTGGTTCGGTGCCTTGTCGATCGTGTGTTCGATGGCTCTGATCTTGGGAGGGATTGTGCTGTGACGACCGACGTGGTCAACGGGCTGACTCTGCGGCGGAGCGCGGAGGGTGAGCTCCCAGTTGTGGTGCAGGTCAGCGGTGAGGCGGCGCTGTTCTCGCGGCCCGAGTTGAAGGTGGAGCGGGTCAGCTATCCGGTGATGACCCCGTCTGCCGCAGTGGGCGTTCTGGAATCGATCTTCTGGAAGCCGGAGATGCGGTACCAGATTGTCGCGATCGAGGTGCTCAAGCCCGTGAGGCACTTCTCGGTTCGGCGCAACGAGACCTCCGACGTCGCGCCGCTCGCCGAGGCGATCAAGGGCACCCGCCGGGTCGACACCGCCGCGCACCGCGATCAACGCAACGCCGTCTGCCTGCGCGACGTCGCGTACCGGATCCACGCCCATATCGAGTTGGCCGCACACGCGGACAAGCGGGTCGCGGCGTACCGGGACCAGCTTCGTCGCCGGGTCCGCAAGGGAGCCTGCTTCCAGCAGCCGTACCTCGGCACTCGGGAGTTCAGCGCCGATTTCGGCTGGCCGGATGACACCCGGCGCGCGGACGTCAACGAGGAGATCGGCATCATGCTGCACTCCGTCCACCGGGACGGGACATCCGCCCAGCCTCGGATGGAGTGGTTTGCCGCCCGGGTCGCCGCCGGCGTGCTCTACGTGCCCGAGCGGGGAATCGAGCTGGCGCTCCCGATGGAAGGCCAGGGGGTCTAGTGCTGCTGCAACGGCTGGTGGAGTACGCCGACACCAGCAAGGACGTCATCCCGGCGTTCTACGCCCGCAAACCAGTGCGCTGGAGCCTGGAGATCGACGGGAGCGGCGTACCCCGAGGTGGCCTTGTCGACACGGCGGACAAGGACGACCCGCACCGTAAGTTTGGCGCAACCTCGCTGGTGCCGGCGGTGACCCGGACCGCCGGGATCTCGCCTGTGCTCGCGGTCGACAACGGCGAGTACGTCTTCGGCTGGCTGTCGGAGGGGGCCAGACCGGAGCGGGTCGCGAAGCAGCACGACGCCTTCCGCGCCCTGATCACAGAGTGGGCTGCCGCCGAGCCTGACGACGTGGGCCCGGCCATCGCCGCCTTCTACCGCGGCGGGCACGCCAGCAAGCTTCAACCGCCGTCCGATTGGAGCAGGGGAGACCTGATCGGCTTCTGGGTCGACGGGGTCTACGCCGCGGACACCAGCCCGGCGCGGCGTTTCTGGGCCGAGGTGGCCGGTGACCGGAAGGGTTCGGGGCTGTCTGGCCTGTGTCTGGTCTGCGGGCAGGTGCAGCCGTTGCTCAAGACGGTGCCGCAGCTGATTCCTCGGCGGTGGGTGCCCGGCGCTACCCAGAACGCGTCGCTGGTGAGCATGAACGAGGCCGCGCACGGATACGAGCTGCAGAAGTCCCTGACCAATACCCCGATCTGCGCCGACTGCGGCCTCAAGTTCACGACCGCGCTGACCGGTCTGCTCTCCGATCCGCTACACAGCACCGCGCTGTCCGGGCAGAATGCCCGGCTCGCCTGGTGGGTGCTGGGCGGCTCGACCTTCGACCCGTGGGCGACTGTCGAGCAGTTGGACCCTGCCCAGATCCGGAACCTGATCGCCGGCCCCGCCAGCGGTACGGAAGCGACGGTTGACGACCTGTCCCGGTACTGCTCGGTGACCGTAGGTGGCAACGTCGCCCGGGTGGTCGTCCGGGACTGGGTCGAGCAGCCGATCAGTCGCGTGAAGGACAACGTCCGGGCCTGGTTCGACGACCACAGGATCGTCGACGCCTGGACCGGTGAGGTGGTGGAGGTCAAGGTCTCCCAGTTGGCCCGGGCGGCCGGGCGGTTCGAGGCCGGGCGGAACGGAGGTCCCGGGACCTGGACCAAGTTCGGTGCCTCCGGCGAACAGCGACCACCAGACCTGTTCCACGGGCTGCTCGGCGCTGCGCTGCTCAAGCGGCCACTGCCACCGAAACTGCTCAACCACGTCATCAACCGGATCCGTATCGACGGCCGGCTCGACCCGGCCCGCGCCGCGCTGATCCGGCTCGCTCTCCGCCGCCACCCGACCCTGCCCGAGCATGAACGAGAGAGGCTGACGCCGACCTTGAACGTCGAGCACAAGCAGCCGCCGGCCTACGTGTCCGGCCGCATCTTCGCCGTGATGGACGACCTGCAACGGACCGTGTTCCGGGTCGCCGACCAGAAGCTGAACACCACCTTCGCCGAACGCTACTTCGGCCGCGCTATCGACAACCCGCAGGTCGTCATCGTCTCCGGCCGCCGCAACGTGCAGGCGTGGCTCAAACGGCTGCGCGGGCCCCTCCGCCGACCGCAGTGGTCGGACGCGTACGAACGCCGACTCGACGACCTCTTTGTCCAGATCGATGCGATTCCCAGCGTCGCGGTGCTGACCGACAAGGCCCAGTTCATCCTCGGCTACCACCAGCAGCGGGCCGAGATGCGGGTCGAACGACTCGCGGCAGCCGCGAACAAGAAGAAGACCGACCTGCCCCCGGAGCCCGACGACGCGGCGCCGAACACCGACGACGAAGGAGACGACGCATGAGCGCCGCGCACCTCGACCCGACCCGCCGCCACGACGCCGTCCTGCTGTTCGACGTCAGCGACGGCAACCCCAACGGCGACCCGGACGCCGGCAACCAGCCGCGGACCGACGACGAGAGCGGACAGGGCCTGGTCACCGACGTGGCGATCAAGCGCAAGATCCGCGACACGGTGTCGCTGCTGCGGGGCGACGATCCCCGGTACGGCATCTTCGTCGAGGCCGGCCACGCCCTGAACACCCGGATCGAGGGTGCCTATGTCGCCAAGCCGCCAAAGGTCAGCAACAAGCCGACCCCGGCCGAAATCGCTGCGGCCCAGCAGTGGCTCTGCCAGCACTACTTCGACGTCCGGATGTTCGGCGCGGTCCTCAGCACCGGCAAGAGCGGCGGTGCCGGGCAGGTCCGTGGCCCGCTGCAGCTGACCTTCGCCCGCAGCATCGATCCGATCCTGCCCACCGACCACACCATCACCCGGGTCACGCAGACCCGACAGGAGGACATCGACAAGGGAGAGCGTACGGAGATCGGCTCCAAGTGGACCGTTCCGTACGGCCTCTACCGGGCGCACCTGTTCTACTCCGCGCCGCGCGCCACAAAGACCGGCGTGACCGGCGATGACCTGGCCGCCTTGTGGCAGGCCATCACCGTGATGTTCGACCACGACCGGGCCGCCACCCGGGGCGAGATGAAGCTGTGCGGGCTCTACGTGTTCAGCCACCCCGACGCCTTCGGAGTCGCCCCCTCGGCTGCCCTCACCCAACGCATCACGGTCGACCGAGTCAGCCGTGAGAAGGCGCCGCGCGCCCACACCGACTACACCCGGGACATCGACGAGTCCGGGCTGCCGGACGGTGTCGAGCTGACCAAGCTGGTCGACCTCTGGCTGTGACCGACGACCGCTCGACGGACGGCGGCACCGACCTGCGGGAGGTGCCGCTGTCCGCGCTGGAGCACTATGCCTATTGCCACCGGCAGACCGCGCTGATCCACGTTGAGGGTGTCTGGTCGGAAAGCGTCGAGACGGTACGCGGCGACCTCAGCCACACCACCGTCGACCTGCCCGGCATCCAGCGGCGCCGGGGCCTCACCGTGGTCCGGTCACTACCGGTGTGGAGCCACACCCACGGCCTCCGCGGCATCTGCGACATCGTCGAGTTCGAGAAGGGCACAGCCACACCGGTCGAGTACAAGGTCGGACGGTACAAAGCCGGCGGGCCGGCCGAGCTGCAACTCGGTGGGCAGGCACTCTGCCTGCTCGAAGCCGGCTTCGACGTGCCGACCGGCTACATCTACTCGGTTGCCGAAAGGCGCAGACACGCCGTACCCATCGACGCCGACCTGCTCGACCAGGTCGTGGCCGCGACCATGGCCGTACGCCGGCTGATGGACAACCCGGCGTTGCCGGCGGCACGCAACGACGCCCGCTGCCGGCGATGTTCCCTACGCGAGGACTGCCTGCCCGAGCTGACCGACGGCCGGCGGCAGGCCACAACCAACCTGTTGACCCCACGACCATTGGGACAGTGGCGTGACTGAGCTGCTCAACACCCTCTACGTGCAGACCCCCGGCACCAGCCTGCGCCTCGACGGTGACACCGTCCGGGTGTACCACCCCGACCAGCCCGGCCGCCGGCTGCTGCCGCTCGTCAGGCTCGACCACCTTGTCCTGTTCGGCGGTGTGACACCCAGCGACGATCTACTGCTGCGGTGCGCCGACGACGGACGCTCGGTCAGCTGGCTCACCGGCAGCGGGCGGTTCCGGGCCGGCCTGGTCGGCCCCACTCACGGCAATCCGCTGCTCCGCCAAGCCCAGCACCGGGCCGCTGACTCGCCGGACCGGCAGTTGCCGATCGCGATCGCCATCGTCGCCGGCAAGATCCACAACGCGCGGCAAGTGTTGCTACGCACCGCCCGGGACACCAAGGGACACCGGCAGACCGCGCTGCGGGCGAGCGCCGAACTGCTGGCCGGGCGGCTTGAACTGCTCGCCACCGCAGCCAGCACCAACGAGGTGCTCGGCGTCGAAGGCATCGCCGCACGCGACTACTTCGCCGCCGTGCCATACCTGCTCGGTGAAAGCAAGGACTGGAAGGCGTCCGGGCGCAACAAGCGACCGCCCACCGATCCGCTGAACTGCCTGCTCTCCTTCCTGTACGGCATGCTGCGCGTCGCTGTCCAGGGCGCACTCGACCAAGTCGGACTCGACCCGTACATCGGCTTCCTGCACGCCGTCCGGCCAGGTAAGCCCGCTCTCGCCCTGGACTTGATGGAAGAGTTCCGGCCGCTACTGGCCGACCGGCTCGCGCTCACCATGCTCAACAGGCGAGAGCTGACACCGACCGATTTTGAGGAACTGCCAAACGGGGCGTACCGGCTCACAGACAGTGGACGAAAGACCGTGCTGGGTGCCTGGCAGCAGAGCCGGCAACGCGAATGGCCACACACGCAGCTCGGCCGGCAGGTGCCCGCCGCGCTGCTGCCACTCGTGCAGGCCCGGCTGGTCGCACGTCACCTCCGCGGAGACACGGCCGCGTACCAGCCATGGATGGTGAACTGAGCCATGGATCTACTCGTCACGTACGATGTCGAGACGGTCACCCCGCAGGGGCAACGCCGACTCCGCAAGGTCGCCAAGATCTGTGAGGCGTACGGGCACCGCGTGCAGAAGTCAGTGTTCGAGGTGGTCTGCCGCGAAACCGACAAGGTGCGCTTCGTCGCCGCGCTCCAGGAAGTCATCGACCCAACTCAGGACAGCATCCGGATCTACCGGCTGCCGGCTTACGCGCTTGACGACGTCGAGCATCTCGGCAAGCCGCGGCCGATCGACCCGCGGGGAACGTTGGTGATCTAGGAACCCCAAGTGAACGCGGATATACCAGGGGGTTCCGAGCCGAAAAATGTGGATTAGATGAATAAAACGGACCGCGAGTGAGTCGAATGTGCATCGACAGATTCCTATTTCCGCTGCTCGGGAACCGCTGCGCCCGGCCCTCGCGCCGGGCGAGGATCGCAACCAAGGCGTTGGGGTGTTCGTGCGGCAAGTACGAGCCGCCGCTGCGCCCGGCCCTCGCGCCGGGCGAGGATCGCAACAGCTCGTTGCCGCCGAGCAGCACGGCGACGTGGATGTGGCTGCGCCCGGCCCTCGCGCCGGGCGAGGATCGCAACGGTGCAGGTTGCGGGCGGGGCCGTTGGCGATCGGGGTGCTGCGCCCGGCCCTCGCGCCGGGCGAGGATCGCAACATCGATGGCGTGGATCACGACGAGATCGCGGCCGAACGCTGCGCCCGGCCCTCGCGCCGGGCGAGGATCGCAACGCCGATGCCCATGACCAGGCCCTCATACACGCTCGGGCTGCGCCCGGCCCTCGCGCCGGGCGAGGATCGCAACGCGCCGACCGCCCCTACCGGATCTACCCCGGCGGCCCCGCTGCGCCCGGCCCTCGCGCCGGGCGAGGATCGCAACTACCGGCGGCTGCGGCAGGTCAAGGTCCGGCGGCGGGGCTGCGCCCGGCCCTCGCGCCGGGCGAGGATCGCAACGTCTCCGTTCGCGATCGGCCACCTGGGCAAAGCCCTCGCTGCGCCCGGCCCTCGCGCCGGGCGAGGATCGCAACCCAGGACTGGCGCAGCGGCATCCCACCGGCGACGGTGCTGCGCCCGGCCCTCGCGCCGGGCGAGGATCGCAACACCCCGCACGGCGACCGGCAGCGCGACATCACGCGGGAGCTGCGCCCGGCCCTCGCGCCGGGCGAGGATCGCAACGCCCCACCCGGAGGCGCGGGGTCGTCGGGGCGCAGCGCGAGCTGCGCCCGGCCCTCGCGCCGGGCGAGGATCGCAACTCGGAATGGCCGGGCGATTCCTCAAGCGGCCGGCGCTGCTGCGCCCGGCCCTCGCGCCGGGCGAGGATCGCAACGCCCCACCTCGTGTGGGGAACAGGTTGCAATCCTCCGGGAGCTGCGCCCGGCCCTCGCGCCGGGCGAGGATCGCAACTTTCCGTCCCCGATGGTGTCGTACCCGTACGCCTTGGCGCTGCGCCCGGCCCTCGCGCCGGGCGAGGATCGCAACCTGTAGGGCCCGGGGCGGGAGCGCCAGGGCTTGAGCTGCGCCCGGCCCTCGCGCCGGGCGAGGATCGCAACACCGACCCAACCGTGTCGACCACCAGGCGAAGCGCCGCGCTGCGCCCGGCCCTCGCGCCGGGCGAGGATCGCAACCTCGGGAAGATCCTCGGCGTTGGCGAGCACACACGAGCTGCGCCCGGCCCTCGCGCCGGGCGAGGATCGCAACATCCACTCCGCGTACCGACGCTCCATCTCGTCACAGACAGCTGCGCCCGGCCCTCGCGCCGGGCGAGGATCGCAACCGCGAAGTCGACGCCCGTACCCGCCAGCTGGTGACGCGCTGCGCCCGGCCCTCGCGCCGGGCGAGGATCGCAACGCGCTCGCTGGTGGACGGCATCCGGGTTTCGAGCATGAGCTGCGCCCGGCCCTCGCGCCGGGCGAGGATCGCAACTACCAGCGGGTCACGCCGCATCAGGTCGATACCGACCTGCTGCGCCCGGCCCTCGCGCCGGGCGAGGATCGCAACAAGTTCAAGTCCTGACCGGAGATCGGAGAGCAGCCATGGGGCTGCGCCCGGCCCTCGCGCCGGGCGAGGATCGCAACGTCATTGCCAAGGTGGCACAGGTCGGCGCGAACCTCGCTGCGCCCGGCCCTCGCGCCGGGCGAGGATCGCAACGGGAAGCCGCCACCCTGGACGCGGATCGTCGGAGCCAGCTGCGCCCGGCCCTCGCGCCGGGCGAGGATCGCAACTCCAGGAGCACCAGGCGGGGGCGTAGGACGCCGATGCCGTGGCTGCGCCCGGCCCTCGCGCCGGGCGAGGATCGCAACCTCGCCCAGCAGCTCCCCGCGCGCCGGGCCCAGTACGGCTGCGCCCGGCCCTCGCGCCGGGCGAGGATCGCAACGTCGAGCAGCACCGGCAGAGGCCCCGCGGCAACGAGGGCGCTGCGCCCGGCCCTCGCGCCGGGCGAGGATCGCAACGTCATCATGTGACGCCAGATGGTCCGGTCCTGGATCGTGCTGCGCCCGGCCCTCGCGCCTGGCGAGGATCGCAACGGAAAGGTGCTACAGGCTCGCCTCCCGCGCGGCGGTCGCTGCGCCCGGCCCTCGCGCCGGGCGAGGATCGCAATCCCTTCGGCAGCGGGCACCGCTTGCAGGGCCGCTCGCCCGCTGCGCCCGGCCCTCGCGCCGGGCGAGGATCGCAACACCTACCAGGTCGACGGCGAGGTGGCCCGCTGGCCGGACGCTGCGCCCGGCCCTCGCGCCGGGCGAGGATCGCAACGCTGCTCGTCGCAGCCGGAGTCGCAGCCGGGGTTGGGGTGCTGCGCCCGGCCCTCGCGCCGGGCGAGGATCGCAACATCCGAGGACTGATCGCCACCGTCTGGGGGTGGATCACGCTGCGCCCGGCCCTCGCGCCGGGCGAGGATCGCAACATCCGAGGACTGATCGCCACCGTCTGGGGGTGGATCACGCTGCGCCCGGCCCTCGCGCCGGGCGAGGATCGCAACGTCGGGTCGACGACCGGGGTTACGTCCACGACGAGAGGCTGCGCCCGGCCCTCGCGCCGGGCGAGGATCGCAACAGCAGGGTTTCGTACGCGACCGTGACCCGGGCGGCGGCGCTGCGCCCGGCCCTTGCGCCGGGCGAGGATCGCAACGTCTACGACTGGCAGGATGCGTTCTCCGGTCTGGCCAGCTGCGCCCGGCCCTCGCGCCAGGCGAGGATCGCAACGAGGTGGTCTGCGTCTTGTTGGCGAACGGCTGGCCGTGCTGCGCCCGGCCCTCGCGCCGGGCGAGGATCGCAACCAGGATCAGGCGGCGGCGATCATCCGTGGGCTGCTGCACGCTGCGCCCGGCCCTTGCGCCGGGCACAGCCGCACCGGTGCCTGTCAGTGCGGCGACTACCTGTGTCTGATGCTCAAGGGCTGCGTCCAGGCCCAGGCCGCGCCCGCCGGAGTGGAAGCCGCGTTTGACCTGGTGCCCGTGGACGACGTCAGCGACGCCATCGTCACCCTGTCCCGGCAGCCCTCGGCGGCCGACCGCACCTTCCACCTGGCCGCCGGCGGCTGCTGCGTTTGGACAACGCGCTGGGCTGGCTGCGGTCGAGAGGCTTCGCGCTGCCCGAGGTCGAGCCGGGGGAGCGGCTGGACCGGATCGGCGCGGACCCGGCCAACGCGGCCCCCGGCCGGCGTCGCCCGGCGTACCGTCTCGGTCAGCTCCTCCAGCAGCCTCCGCCAGGGTTCCTTTTCAGGCGCTACGAAGTCGACGAGGCCGGAAGCGTTACGGGCAGCACCTGCTCAGGCGCGTACCGCCGTCGCTCGCCGCGCGGCCGGGACGACCAGCGGCCCGCCCGTCTCCGGGTCGTCGATCACCCGGCAGGGCAGCCCGAACACCCGCTCCACCAGCTCCGCCGTGACGATCTCCCGGGGCGCCCCGGCGGCCACCACGGCACCGTCGCGCATCGCGATCAGGTGGCTGGCGTACCGGGCGGCCTGGTTGAGGTCGTGCAGCACCGCGACCAGCGTGCGCCCCTGCTCCTCGTGCAGCGTCGCGCACAGGTCGAGCACCTCGATCTGGTGGGCGATGTCGAGGAACGTGGTCGGCTCGTCGAGCAGCAGCAGTTCGGTCTGCTGGGCCAGGGCCATGGCGATCCACACCCGCTGCCGCTGCCCGCCGGACAACTCGTCGACCAGCCGGTCGGCGAGGTCGGCCACGCCGGTGGCGGCCATCGACTCGTCGACCACCCGCTCGTCGTCGCGGGACCACTGCCGCAGCAGCCCCTGGTGCGGGTACCGGCCCCGCGCCACCAGCTCGGCGACCGTGATGCCGTCGGGGGCGGTGGCGGTCTGCGGCAGCAGCCCGAGGGTCCGGGCGACCCGGCGGGCCGGCTGGGCGTGGATGTCCCGCCCGTCGAGCAGCACCGTGCCGGCGGCCGGCCGGAGCATCCGGGCCAGGGCGCGCAGCAGGGTGGACTTGCCGCAGGCGTTCGGTCCGATGACGACGGTGAACGACCGGTCGGGGACGGCGACGGTGAGCCCTTCGGCGATGGTCCGCTTGTCGTACGCGAGGGTCAGGCCGTCGCCGCTGAGCCGAGGGGTGCCGGGCTGCATCAGGGGTACTCCAGTCTCCAGATCGCCGGTCACAGCCGGCCCGCCTTGCGTTCGGTGGCCAGCAGCCACACCAGGTAGCCGCCGCCGAGCGCGCCGGTGACCACGCCGACGGGGAGCTGGTGCCCGGTGAAGGCGCGCTGGGCGACCAGGTCGGCGGCGACCAGCAGCGCCGCGCCGAGTGCCATGGCGGCGGCCAGGTTCGGCCCGGGTGCGCGGGTCAGCCGGCGGGTCAGGTGCGGCGCGGTGAGCGCGACGAAGTTGACCGGCCCGGCCGCGGCGGCGGCGACGGAGACCAGCAGCACCGCCGCGACCAGCAGCACCGTGCGCAGGCCCCGCACCGGTACGCCGAGCGCGGCGGCCGTGTCGTCGCCCAGTTCGGTCATCCGCAGCGCCGGTCCGCAGCCGAACAGCACCACCGGGACCAGCACCGCCAGGGTCGCGGCCAGCGGGACGGCCTGCGCCCAGCCGCGCCCGTCGAGGCTGCCGGTGAGCCAGAGCACGGCGCGGGCGGCGTCCATGAGCTGCCCCCGGGTCAGCAGCCAGCCGTTGACCCCGGTGAGGATCGCGGCGACGCCGATGCCGGCGAGGATCAGCCGGTGGCCGTGCGCGCCGCGCGCCCAGGCCACCGCCCACAGCAGCAGGCCGGTGGCCAGGCCGCCGACCACGGCCGCGCCGGCCAGGGCGAGGGTGCTGCCGCCGACCACCACCACGATGAGGGCCCCGGTGGCGGCGCCCTGGGTGACGCCGAGGATGTCGGGGCTGCCGAGCGGGTTGCGCACGAGGGACTGGAACACGGCGCCGCCCAGGGCCAGCGCGGCTCCGACCAGCAGGGCGGTGACCAGCCGGGGCAGCCGCAGCTCGCCGATGATGAAGTCCTCGGCGGGGGTGCCGCCCCCGGTGAGGGTGCGCAGCACGTCGGCGGGGCTCATCGGGTAGTCGCCGCCACCGACCGAGAGCACGCCCAGGGCCAGCGCGGCCAGCGCGCAGCCGAGACCCACCAGCAGTGCCCGGGTCCGGAACCGCACGGACCAGTGGCGTACCCGTACGACGGTCACGACCGCACCGCCCGGGTGCGGGTGACCAGGTGCAGGAAGAGCGGGCCGCCGAGCACGGCGGTCATGATGCCCACCTGGATCTCGCCGGGGCGGCCGAGCACCCGGCCGGCCACGTCGGCGCCGAGCAGCAGCACCGGGGCGAGCAGCGCGCAGGCCGGCAGCAGCCAGCGCAGGTCCGGTCCGGTCAGGACGCGGACCAGGTGCGGCACCAGCAGCCCGACGAAGACCAGCGGCCCGCAGGCGGCCGTCGCGGCGCCGCAGAGCAGGGTGACCGCCACGACGACGGCCGCCCGGACGGCGGCGGGCCGGGCGCCCAGCGCCCGCGCCTGGTCGTCGCCGAGGGCGAGGGCGTTGAGCGGCCGGGCCGCCGCCAGGGCGATCACCAGCCCGGCCGCCGCGAACGGCAGCACCCGGACCACGGTCGCCAGGTCGGCGCTGGCCAGCGAGCCGACGGTCCAGAACCGCATCTTCTCCAGCGAGGCCGCGTCGAGGAGCATCACCGCGCTGACGTACGAGTAGAGGGCCGCGTTGAGCGCCGCCCCCGCGAGGGCCAGCCGGGCCGGGGTGGCGCCCCGGCCGCCGCCGACGGCGTAGACGAGGGCGGTGACGGTCGCCGCGCCCGCCAGGGCGAACCAGATGTACCCGTCGACACCCGCGACGCCGAAGAGCCCGGCGGCGGTGGCCACGGCCGCCGAGGCGCCGGCGTTGATGCCGAGCAGCCCGGGGTCGGCGAGCGGGTTGCGGGTGACCGCCTGCATCACCGCGCCCGCGACCCCGAGCGCCGCGCCGGCGAGCAGACCGAGCAGGGTGCGCGGCAGCCGCATCTGCCGTACCACGGCGTGCGCGGGGGAGTCGGGGTCCACCAGCCCCTGCCAGACCTCGGCGAGGGTGAGCTGCTTCGCGCCGACCGCGAGGCTGACCGCGACCACGGCCACCAGCAGCAGGAACGCGGCCAGCAGCCCGGCCAGGCGGGCCGCGGGCCGGCCCCGGCGGGGCGGGGGCGTCGCCGTCGGAGCGGGGGCGGTCGGCGACGGTTCGATGACGGACAGTGCGGGCTCCTGTGTGGTGGGAATCGACGGCGGTGCTGTTGACAACAACTTAGGTTAGGGTAACTTAACCTCGCCCTCGGTCATCGGACCACCCCGGAACGGAAAGAAGCCGCCATGCCCGTACCCGTTTCCCGTCCGCGCCTGACCCGCCGCGGCCTGCTCTCCGCCGGCGGCGCCCTCGCCCTCGGCGCCCTGCTCGGCGGCTGCGGCGGCAAGGACGACGAAGCCTCCTCGCCGGCCGCCGGCAGCGGCCCCTGGTCGTTCACCGACGACCGGCCCGAGAAGGTCACCCGGGACACCACCCCGAAGCGCGTAGTCGCCTTCACCGGCGTGGCCGCCGCCCTGGTCGACTTCGGACTCGACGCGCAGCTCGTCGGGGTGTTCGGCGAGACCACCCGCGCCGACGGTTCGAAGGAGCCGCAGGCCGGGGACCTCGACGTCGGCAAGGTGACCGTGCTCGGCAACGTCTGGGGCGAGTTCAGCGTCGAGAGGTACGCCGCGCTCAACCCCGACCTGCTGGTCACCCACATGTACGACCCGGGCGCCTTCTGGTACGTCCCCGACGAGAGCCGCGACAAGATCCTCGCCCTGGCCCCCACCGTCACCATCACCACCGCCCGGGTGCCGATGAACCGCCCGATCGAGCGGTACGCCGAGCTGGCCGCGTCCCTCGGCGCCGACCTGAACGCGAAGAAGGTCACCGAAGCCAAGGCCCGGTTCGAGGCCGCCGCCGAGTCCGTCCGGCAGGCCGTCAAGGCCAACCCCGGAATCAAGGTGCTGGCCGCCTCCGGCAGCCCCGACCTGTTCTACGCCTCCAACCCGAAGGTCAGCACCGACCTGATGTACTTCGCCGAGCTGGGCGTCGACATCGTGGTGCCGACCAAGCTGGAGCAGGGCGACTACTTCGAGAGCCTGAGCTGGGAGAACGCCGGCAAGTTCCCGGCCGACCTGATCCTGCTGGACAACCGCGCCACCGCCCTGCAACCGGCCGACCTGGCCAAGAAGCCCACCTGGGCGCAGCTCCCGGCGGTGCGGGCCAACCAGGTCACCCCGTGGGACGCCGTGCCGCGCTTCTCGTACGCCGGTGCCGCCCCGCTGCTGGAGAACCTCGCCAAGGCGATCGCCGCCGCGAAGAAGGTGAGCTGACCGGATGGCCGGCACCACCCTCGACCCGGTCGCCACCCGGTTCCGGTTCTACCAGGCGCAGGTCGTGCGCGCCCGCCGGCTCGGCCCGACGATGACCCGGGTGACCCTCGGCGGCCCGCAGCTCACCGCCTTCGCCGGCGGCGGGCGCGACCAGAGCGTCAACCTGTTCCTGCCCCACCCCGGGCAGGCCGCGCCCGTAATGCCCGTCGACGCCGGCGGCGACTGGACGCTGCTCGCCGCCGACGAGACCGCGCTGCCCGCCGTCGGGGCGATCCTGGAGTGGCTGCCCACCGGGGCCCGGGCCCGGGCCTGGATCGAGGTCCCACACGTCGCCGACATCCAGGACCTGCCCGCCCCGCCCGGGGTCGAGGTGACCTGGCTGGTCCGGGGCCGCACCCCGCCCGGATCCGGGCTGCTGCGCGACGCCGTCCGCGCGGCCCGGCTGCCCGGCGTCGTCCCGTACGCGTGGGTCGCCGGGGAGTCCGCCACGGTCCGCGGCCTGCGCCGGCACCTCGTGCAGGAGCGCGGCGCCGACCGCCGCCGGGTGGCCTTCTCCGGCTACTGGCGGCGGGGCGCGTCCGAGGACGCCCTGCGCGGCGAGGCCCTCGCCGGCACGGCGGCCTGACCGTGCCCCCGAGCGCCCCGCCCGCCGGGGTCACCGACCGCCCGACCGTGGCCCTGAGCGCCCCCGGCGCCCCGGCCGCCGGGGTGGCCGGTCGCCCCCGCAGCACCGCCGGCCCCGAGTCCCACCGACCGTCGAGGAACCGCATGAGCATCCCGGGTCGTCCCGCTCCGGACGTGCCGCCCGCAACCGGCACTCCGGCGAACCCCCGCGCCCACCTGTTGACCACCGGCACCGCCGAGCAGTACCGGCGGGTGCTGGCCGAGGGGGTCGACCGGGTCAGCGCCCGGATCGCCCGCACCGACCGCCCGTTCACCGGCGTCACCCCGGCCGAGCTCGCCCCCACCGTCGCCGCCGTGGACCTGGACCGCCCGCTCGCCGACCCGGCCGCCGCCCTCGACGAGCTGGACGACGTGTACCTGCGCGACGCCGTCTACTTCCACCACCCCCGCTACCTGGCCCACCTCAACTGCCCGGTGGTGATCCCCGCGCTGCTTGGCGAGGCCGTGCTCACCGCCGTGAACTCCTCCCTGGACACCTGGGACCAGAGCGCCGGCGGCACCCTCATCGAGCGCCGCCTGATCGACTGGACGGCCCAGCGCATCGGCCTCGGCCCCGCCGCCGACGGCGTGTTCACCAGCGGCGGCACCCAGTCCAACCTCCAGGCCCTGCTGCTGGCCCGGGAGGAGGCGTGCGCCCGGACCGCGACGTCCCGCCGCGAGCTGCTGCCCCGGCTGCGGGTGCTCGCCTCCGGCGCCGGCCACTTCAGCGTGCAGAAGTCGGCCACCCTGCTCGGCCTCGACGCCGACGCGGTGATCGCCCTGCCCACCGACGCCGACCGCCGGATGTGCCCCGCCGCCCTGCACGAGGAACTGGCCCGCTGTCACCGCGACGGGCTCACCGTGATGGCGGTCGTCGCCACCGCCGGCACCACCGACTTCGGCTCCATCGACCCCCTCGACGCCATCGCCGACCGGTGCGCCGCCGCCGGGGTCCGGCTGCACGTCGACGCCGCGTACGGCTGCGGGCTGCTGGTCTCGCCCACCCGGCGGCACCTGCTCGCCGGCATCGAACGCGCCGACTCGGTGACCGTCGACTACCACAAGTCCTTCTTCCAGCCGGTCTCCTCCAGCGCCCTGCTGGTCCGCGACGGCCGGTCGCTGCGGCACGCCACCTACCACGCCGACTACCTGAACCCGGCCCCCCGGGCGACGGGGGAGCAGCTGCCCAACCAGGTCGACAAGAGCCTCCAGACCACCCGCCGGTTCGACGCGCTGAAGCTCTGGCTCACCCTGCGGATGATGGGCCCCGACGCGGTCGGCGCGCTCTTCGACGAGGTGATCGACCGGGCCGACGGCGCGTGGCGGCTGCTCGCCGGCGACCCCCGCTTCGAGGTGGTCACCCGGTCCGCGCTGAGCACCGTGGTGTTCCGCTACCTGCCCACCGGGCCGGCGGCCGTGCTGGCCGACGACGCCAACCGGTACGCCCGCCGGGCCCTCGCAGCCTCCGGCGCGGCCGTCGTCGCCGGCACCAAGGTCGACCGCCGGCAGTACCTGAAGTTCACCCTGCTCAACCCGGAGACCACGCTGGACGACGTGGCGTACGTCGTCGACCTCATCGCCGAGCACGCCGGCCGGTACGTGCACGAGCGGACCGCCGCCGTCACCCCCTGCCCGGTCGGCTGACCGCGAACGTGCCCACCCCCCGCCCCCGCGCAGAGAGCGAACCCATGTCCACCCACGACGTCATCGCCGTCGGGCTCGGCCCGTACAACCTGGGCCTGGCCTGTCTCACCGAGCCGCTGACCGACCTGGACTGCCTGTTCCTGGAGGCCCGCGACTCCTTCGACTGGCACCCCGGGATGCTGCTGGAGACCGTCCGGTTGCAGACCCCGTTCCTGGCCGACCTGGTCACCCTCGCCGATCCCACCTCGCCGTACTCCTTCCTGAACTGGCTCAAGGAGTCCGGGCGGCTGTACCCGTTCTACATCCGAGAGAGGTTCCACCCGCTGCGCAGCGAGTACAACGCGTACTGCCGGTGGGCGGCGGCGAAGCTGGCGGGGGTGCGCTTCGGCCACCGGGTCACCGCCGTCACCCACGACGAGGCCGACGACCTGTTCACCGTGCGCGCCACCGTCACCGCCACCGGCGAGACCGTCACCCACCGGGCCCGGCACCTGGTGCTCGGCACCGGGACCCCGCCGCACGTCCCGGCCGCCTGCGCCGGGCTCGGCGGCGACGTGGTGCACTCCTCGGCGTACCTGGAGCACCGGGCCGCCCTGCGGGAGAAGAACAGCGTCACCGTGGTCGGCTCCGGGCAGAGCGCCGCCGAGATCTACCACGACCTGCTCGGCGACATCGACACGTACGGCTACCGGCTGAACTGGGTCACCCGCTCGCCCCGGTTCTTCCCCCTCGAATACACCAAGCTCACCCTGGAGATGACCTCCCCGGACTACGTCGACTACTTCCACGCCCTGCCCGAGCCCACCCGCTACCGGCTGGAGGCCGAGCAGAAGGGGCTGTTCAAGGGCATCGACGCCGATCTGATCAACGACATCTACGACCTGCTCTACGCCAAGAGCGTGTCCGGGCCGGTGGACACCCGGCTGCTCACCAACACCGAGGTGACCAGCGCCCGGCACGACCCGGCCGCCGGCGGGTACACCCTCGGGCTGCGCCACGTCGAGCAGGAGGGGGAGTTCGCCCTGGCCACCGAGGGCCTGGTGCTGGCCACCGGGTACCGCCACGCGGTGCCGGACTTCCTCGCCCCGGTGCGTCACCTGCTGCGCTTCGACACCCACGGCCGGTTCGACGTGGCCCGCGACTACAGCGTCGACCACGCCGGCCGGGTGTTCCTCCAGAACGGCGGCACCCACACCCACAGCGTCACCTCGCCCGACCTGGGCATGGGCCCGTACCGCAACGCCGTCATCATCCGCGAGCTGCTCGGCCGCGAGCACTACCCGGTCGAGCGGCGGATCGCGTTCCAGGAGTTCGGCGTGCCGGCGGGGGTGCAGGCGTGACCGAGGTCGTGCACACCCGCACCGACCCCCGGCTGGGCGACTTCGCCCTGCGAACCCTCGACCCGGTCGCCGACGCCGCGCTGCTGCACTCCTGGGTGACCCACCCGAAAGCCGCGTTCTGGCTGATGGCCGACGCCGACGTGGCCCAGGTCGCCGCCGAGTACGCGCGCATCGCCGCCGAGGAGCACCACGACGCGTTCGTCGGGCTGTGGCGGGGCGAGCCGGCCTTCCTCGTCGAGCGGTACGACCCGGCGCGGGTCGAGCTGGCCAGCCGCTACCCGGCCCGCCCCGGCGACGTCGGCATGCACTTCCTCTGCGCGCCCACCGACGCCCCCGTCCCCGGCTTCACCCGGGCCGTCATCACCGTCGTCATGGACTGGCTGTTCGCCGACCCGGCGCACCGCCGGGTGGTGGTCGAGCCGGACGTGCGCAACACGGCCGTGCACGCGCTGAACGCCGCCGTCGGCTTCGTCCCCGCCGGACCCCTCGCCCTGCCCGCCAAGACCGCCCTGCTCAGCTTCTGCACCCGCGCCCAGTTCGCCGCCGCCACCGGCCCAGCCCCCACCAGCAGCGAAGGACCGACCATCGTGGACCCCCAGGACGCCGTCGCCCACCTCACCCCCGACACCTGGGCGCGGGCCAACCGGCTGCTGGTCCGCAAGGCGCTCGCCGAGTTCGCCCACGAGCGGCTGCTCACCCCCGAGCCCGTCGGCCCCGCCGCCCCCGGCGAGCCGGCCGAGTACGAGGTGGCCAGCGACGACGGCGCCGTGACCTACCGGTTCGCCGCCCGCCGGCTCGCCCTCGACCACTGGCGGATCGACCCGGACAGCATCACCCGCCGCCGCGACGGCGCGGAGCTGCCCCTGGACGCCCTCGACCTGTGCGTGGAGCTGCGCGGCGCGCTCGGCCTCACCGACCAGGTGCTGCCGGTGTACCTGGAGGAGATCACCTCCACCCTGGCCGGGTGGGCGTACAAGCTGGACCGGCCGGAGATCAGCGCCGCCGAACTGGCCCGCGCCGACTTCCAGACCATCGAGACCCGGATGACCGAGGGACACCCGGGCTTCGTCGCCAACAACGGCCGGATCGGCTTCGGCATCGACGAATACCACCGGTACGCCCCGGAGGTCGGCCGGCCGGTGCGGTTGCTCTGGCTCGCCGCGCACCGCGACCACACCACCTTCACCTGCTCCACCGACACCGACGCCGACGCGCTGCTGCGCGACGAGCTGGGCGCCGACGTGCTGGCCGGCTTCGCCGCCACGCTGACCGGGCTCGGCCTCGACCCGGCCGACTACCTGTTCCTCCCCGTGCACCCGTGGCAGTGGTGGAACCGCCTCGCCGTCACCTTCGCCGCCGACGTGGCCGAGCGCCGCCTCGTCCTGCTCGGCCCCGGCCCGGACGAGTACCTGGCCCAGCAGTCGGTGCGCACCTTCTTCAACGTCACCCGCCCCGAACGGCACTACGTCAAGACCGCGCTGTCCGTGCTGAACATGGGCTTCGTCCGGGGGCTGTCGGCGGCGTACATGGAGGCCACCCCGGCCATCAACGACTGGCTCGCCGACCTGATCGACCGCGACGAGGTGCTCCGGGCCACCGGGCTGACCATCCTGCGGGAGCGGGCCGCGATCGGGTACCGCAACCGCCGGTTCGAGGCGGCCACCGACCGGTACTCCCCGTACCGGAAAATGCTGGCGGCGCTGTGGCGGGAGAGCCCCGTCCCCGGCCTGGAGCCGGGGCGACGACTGGCCACCATGGCGTCGCTGCTGCACGTCGACTCGGCCGGCGGGTCGTTCGCCGCGGCGCTGGTCGCCGAGTCGGGGCTGCCGGCGGGGGTCTGGCTGCGCCGGTACCTCGACGCGTACCTCGTCCCGCTGCTGCACTCGCTGTACGCGTACGACCTGGCGTTCATGCCGCACGGCGAGAACGTCATCCTGGTGCTGCGCGACGGGGCGGTCGAGCGGGCGGTCTTCAAGGACATCGCCGAGGAGATCGTGGTGATGGACCCGGACGCCGACCTGCCCGAGGCGGTGCACCGCGTCCGGGCTGACATCCCCGACGACGAGAAGCTGCTGTCGATCTTCACCGACGTGTTCTCCTGCTTCCTGCGCCACCTCAACGTCGTGTTCACCGACGCGGGGCTGCTCACCGAGGAGGAGTTCTGGCGGACGGTCGCCGACTGCGCGGCCGACTACGCCGAGCGGGTCCCGCACCTGGCCGACCGGCTGCGCCGCTACGACCTGTTCGTCCCGGAGTTCGCCCACTCCTGTCTCAACCGGCTCCAGCTACGTAACAACCAGCAGATGGTGGACCTGTCCGACCCCTCGGCGGCGCTCCAGTTCGCCGGCACCCTGGCCAACCCCATCGCCCCGTACGCGCGCCGAGCCTGACCCGCGGCGCCGCTGGGTGCCCGCCGCGGATCCGGCCCCGGCGCTCGCCCGCTCGCCCGCTCGCCCGCTCTTTCACGGAAAGAGTGGCTATCCCGGCCGGAATGACCACTCTTTCCGTGAAATTGCGCGGATGCGGGGTGGGGGTGCGGGGTGGGGGTGGGTCAGGGGTGGGGGTAGGGGCGGCGGGTGAGCGTGGCGTGCAGCATCGTCGTCAGGGTGACGATGTCGAAGACCGGGAGCCCCAGCCGGGCCTGGATGGCGTGCGCGAACGGCACCAGGTCGGTGCACTCGATCACCAGCGCGCCCAGGTCCGGGTGGGCCTCGGCGAGCCGGTCGACGCGGTCGAGCACCTCCCGGCCGAGGCGGTCGGCGTCCAGGGCGTCGCGGCGGCCCTCCAGCATCACCTCCCGGAACTCCGGCTGGCCGGCCATCCCGGTGACCCGCACCGGCACCGACTCCGCGCCGATCGCGGCGAGGTGGCGCGGGGTCAGCGCGTTCTCGTCGGCGACCAGCAGCCCGACCGGCCGCCCGACCATCCGGTGCACCATCGGGAGCTGGACCAGGCTGGACGACCACAGCGGCACCGACACGGCGGCGGCCAGCTCGGCCTGGAACAGCACCAGGAAGCCGCACGCCCCGGTGATGCCGGCGACCCCGGCGGCCTCCAGGTCCTTCGCCGCCGCGATGAACGGCTCCAGCAGCGTCGGGTCGGCCTCGCGGACCAGCCGCCGCGGCGTCGCCCCCTCGACCACCCGGTACACCACGGGAAAGTCGAAGGTGGCCGGGTTGCGGATGTGCCCGGGGATCTTCTCGAACGAGGTGTCCAGGCAGAGCACCCCGATCGGGGCGTCGTCGGTCATCGCGTACTCCCTGGGGTCGGGCGGCGGCGCGGGAAGCGCCGCCGCCAGCGGTCCACGGCGAAGGGGGCCAGGTCCAGCTCCGGGCGGACGCCGCCGACGAGCTGGGCGATCAGCCGCCCCCCGGCCGGCGCCAGCCCCATCCCGATGTGGCCGTGCCCGGCGGCCACGCAGACGTTGCGGTACGCCCCGGCGCGGCCGAGCAGCGGCAGGCTGTCCGGGGTGCAGGGACGCAGCCCGCTCCACACCCGCACCCGACGGTCGGTGTCCAGCCCCGGCAGGTACGACCGGACGGTGCGCGCGATGCCGTCGACCCGACGGGGTGCGACGGAGACGTCCATCCCGGTCAGCTCCAGGGTGCCGGCGAGGCGCAGCCGGTCGCCGAGCGGCATGACGGCGACCTTGCCCTCGCTGAGCAGGATCGGCAGCCGGGGCGGAGTCTGCGGGGCGGCGACGGTGACCGCGTAGCCCTTGGCCGGCTGGAGCATCAGGTCCAGGCCCAGCTTGCGGGCGCAGGCCACGGACCAGATCCCGGCGGCGATCACCACCTCGGCCGGGCGCAGGTCCCCCCGGCTCGTGCGCACGGCCCGGACCCGGTCCCCGGCCACCTCGAAGTCGCGGACCTCGGTGTCGGTGCGGATGTCCACGCCCATGCCCCGCAGCACCCGGGCGAACTCGACGAGGAACGCCGGGATGCGCAGCGCGGCCCCCTCGGCGTTGAGCAGCGCCCCGGCCACGTCGAACTCGACGCCCGGTTCGAGGCGGGCCAGCTCGCCGGGTTCGAGCACCCGCAGCGGCACTCCCCGGGCGACCGCCGCCGGCACCGAGCGGCGGGCCTGGTCGAAGCCCTCCGAGGTCTTGCAGGCCAGCAGCATGCCCCGCGCGGTGAGGGTGTCGGCGAGCGGCCCCGCCGCGCACACCTCGTGCAGGATGGCCAGGCTGCGCTGCTTGAGCGACAGCAGGACGTCGAAGGCAGCCCGGGCGTCGGCCTCGGTGCAGACCCGGCGGAAGTGCCAGAGCCAGGCGAGCAGGGCCGGGTCCCAGCGGGGCCGGATGTGGAACGGGCTCTCCGGGTTCAGCAGGTAGCGCAGCCCCTTGGCCGGCACGCCGGGCTCCGCGAGCGGCGCAGAGCCCTGGGTGCCGACGAAGCCGGTGTTGCCCGAGGAGCAGGCCGCCGGGTCGCCGACCTCGCCCCGGTCGACGACGGTGACCCGGTGGCCGTCGCGGGCCAGGAACCAGGCGCAGAACAGGCCGACGATGCCCGCGCCGACCACCAGCACGTCGGGTTCGTCGCCGGGCGGGCGCGGCGCGGGCGTCGTCGACATCGCCCGCGCCCTACACGCTCACGACGAAGAAGCAGGTGGGCAGGTTGAGCACCACCCGCTCGTAGATCTCGGCGGTCAGCGCCAGGCCGGGCTCGGCGAACGTACCGGGCGGCGGCTCGGCGAAACCGATCATCGAGCGGCCGGCGTCGAACAGCAGCGCGCCGTGGCCGAAGTCGCCGACGATCGCGGTGCCCGGGTCGACCAGCCGGGTCCGGACGATGAACACGCCGTTGTCCTCGACGTCGCGCATCAGCGTGCCGGAGCCGAGCAGCCGGTAGTAGTCCGCCGGGTTGATGATCAGCCCATCGGCGGTGCTGCCGTTCTGCTCGACCTCGTTGCAGGCGGACAGGATGGTGGAGCCGAACGGGCCCGGGTCGGTGAGCCGGGCGATGTCCGGCATGGTGAGCAGCCCGCCCTCGCCGCGCAGGATGGTGACGTTCTCGGCGGTGGCCAGCCGCACGACGAGTCGGTAGTTGATGAACTCCGCGAAGCTCGTCGGGTCGTCCCACAGCCCGTCCGGGACCTGCACCCACGCCTTCGTGGTGAACAGCGGCGGGATGGGGGAGCGGTGGAAGTGGTTGGCCGCCTCCCGGCGCAGGTCGGCGCCGTCGACCGTCGGGTCGTCCGGGCGGGCCGGGCTCTCGTGCCAGTAGAACTCCTGCGGGTCCCGGGACAGGTCCACCACCTTCAGCACGTTCCGTGACGGGTAGCGCGGCTTGCGCCGGGAGCTGGTCAGCGAGTCGGTGATGGTGACGTCGTACTCGACGCGGGTGTCGAAGCCCTGCGCGGCGAAGGTGTCGACGAAGACCTGCCCCGGCGAGAGCTGCTTCTTGCGGTCCTCGACGACCTCGGCGATCGTGCGCTTGATGACGTCGGTTCGTTGCATGGGCTCACACCTCGGGGTCGGGTCGGACGGTCACTGCTCGACGGGGGAGCTGCTCGGCGCCGGTCACTGTGCGGCGGGCTTGCGGGCGACGAACATGCCCCAGCCGAACTCGCCCCGGTCGATCGCGGCCTGGATCTCCGCGCAGGAGGCGGCGAAGCCGAGGATCCACTCCCGGGCGGCCGGGTCGTCGGTGGACGCCGCCCGCTGCCGGGCGGTCTCGCCGAGCACCCGGTACGTCTGCCGGATGTGCTCGTCGAGGCTGCGGGCGGCCAGCACCTCGAACCCGGCCTCGGTGAGCGCCCCGGCGTACCCGTCGAGGGAGTAGCCGCTGCTCCAGCGCACCCGGTCGTAGACGTGCCGGCGGGCGGCCTCGCCGATCTCGGTGGTCGGCTGGAGGAAGTCGGTGATCGCCAGGATCCCGCCGGGGGCGAGCACCCGGTGCATCTCGGCGTGGCTGCGCGGCTTGTCCGGCACCAGGAACAGGGCGTCCTGGCTGACCACGTGGCTGAAGCTGCCCGGCTCGTACGGCAGGGCGGTGGCCGACCCGTGCCGGAAGGCGATCCCCGGCGTCCCGCGCTCGGCGAGCTTGGCCTGGGCGAACCGGATCCGCTCGATGCTCAGGTCCAGCCCCTCGCCCCGGCAGCCGGTCTGCCCGGCGAGCCGGAGCAGGAAGTTGCCGCAGCCGCAGCCCACGTCCAGCACGGTCGAGCCGGCGTCGATGCCCGCCTCGGTGGCGAGCAGGTCGGAGGTCCGGTCGGCGGCGGCGTGGTAGTCGGCGTCGGCGTCGTCGGCGAAGTAGCCGGTGTGCAGCACGCCCTCGCTGTCCCAGAAGCTGAGGTAGGTCTGGGTGGTCTCGTCGAAGAACTCGGAGACGTCCCGCTCGGTGAAGGTGGAGCTGGTCGTGGACATCGCGTACTCCTTCGTGCTGTGCCGCCGGCCGGCGTCGCCGCCGCCGGGGTCGGGGAGGGGTCAGGCGTAGGTGTCCTTGCGGACGCCGGTCAGGTGCGGCAGCTCCGGGCCGGTGACGCTGGCGCCGCCGTCGATCAGGTGCACGCCCGCGGTGACGAACGAGGCCCGCTCGCCGGCCAGGAACGCGGCCACGGCGGCGACCTCCCCCGGGTCGGCCAGCCGGCCCAGCGCGTTGTGGTGCCCCATGGCGGCGAGCCGCTCCTCGACGTCGCCGTCGCCGGCCAGCCGGGCGGCGGCCCGTTCCATCGGCGGGGTGCGCACCCCGCCGGGGGCGAGCACGTTGACGGTGATCCCGTCGCCGGCCACGTCGACGGCGAGGCCCTGGGCGAAGCGGACCAGCGCGGCCCGGGTCACCCCGGAGAGCACCAGCGGGCCGATCGGCACGCTCGCGGTCTCGGAGGCGACGAAGATCAGCCGTCCCCATCCGGCGGCGCGCAGGTGCGGCAGCGCCGCCATGGCCAGCCCGACGGCCGGCAGCAGCACCCGGTCGACGGCGGCCCGGTAGTCGGCGACCTCGAACAGCGCGGTCGTGCCGACCGGTGGGCTGCCGCCGCTGACCAGCAGGACGTGCGCCCCGCCGAGGTCGGCGGCCACCCCGTCCACCCAGCGGCGGGCCGCGTCGGTGTCGGTGACGTCCACGCTGGTGGCGCTGACCCGGCCGGTGCCCACCCCGGCCAGCTCCCGCTCGGCGGCGGCGAGCCGGTCCGGGTCGCGGCCACAGATCGCCACGTGCGCGCCCTCGGCGGCGAACTCCTTCGCGCAGGCCAGCCCGATCCCGCTGGACCCGCCCGCGACGAGGACCACCCGTCCCCTGAGCCCGAGATCCACGCTCGTTACCTCCCTGATCCGCTGGTCGGTGATACCCGGTCCGCCCCGCGCGGGGCCGACCGGTAGCCGTAGCGGGCGAACAGCGGCTGGGCCAGGGCCGTCGCGGCCAGCCGGTCGGCCCGGGACAGGGTGCGCCGCCAGGAGTCGTCGCGGTCCCGGATGACGGTGACCCCGGTGCGGAACCGGTCCGGGTTGCCGGTCACCGTGTGGTTGGTGCGCAGCTCGACGGTCCGCCCGCGCACCGGGTTGCCGGCCGGGTCGGCCCCGCAGAGCCGCAGCAGCGCGTCGACGGTGCCGGCCGGGTCGGCGGTGAACGACTCGTAGCGCAGCAGCGTCGACCGCTCGGGGAACCGCCGGGTGATCGCCGCCGAGGCCAGGTTGAACCCGTGCCAGTACGCGGTGCTGCGCGCCGCCGACATCGCGTAGACGTACTGCTTCGGCTCCCGCCAGGAGTGCGCCACCGCGCGCGGGTCGCGGACCAGGTGCACGTAGTACGGGGTGATCCCCGAGACGTACGGCAGCAGCGCGGCCTCGCCGGGGATCTTCGTGGTGTCCACGATGGTGTGCGCCCCGGCGCGCTCGGCGGCGGCCCGGTAGACCCGGCCCATCAGGTCGGCGTGCGCGCGGATCTCGTCGTCGTACAGGCCCCGGCGCAGCACCCGCCAGGTGTGCCGGGTCCGCACCCGGGACCGCTGGCGGCCGATCACCGTCGCGGCGTGCGCGTCCGGCGACGTTCCCGCCGGGCGGCCGACCGGCAGCACCCGCGACCAGATGTCGCAGCCGGTCAGCGGGGCGCCGCAGCCGCACAGGTCGTTGACGCCCCGGCCGGTGGAGTTCTTCCACAGGAAGTGCAGCTCGCCGACGTGGAAGAAGCCGGGCACCTCGTTGAGCACGTTGCCGATGATGGTGCTGCCGTTGCGGCACCAGCCGGTGACGCACAGCACGGTCAGGTCGCTCATGCCGCCCGGGCCTCCGTCTCTCGTCCTGCGGGCCGGGCGGTGCCGGGACCGGTCGCCGGCCGGCCGATCCACGCCGCCAGCACCGCCGCCGCGACGGCGCAGGCCGCGCCGACGCCGAACACCGCTGGATAGTCGAGGCTCGCCGCGACCAGGCCGGTCACCGGCCCCCACACCGCCAGCCCCAGGTCCCAGAACGAGGTGTACGCCCCGATCGCCGCCCCCTGCCGGGTCGGCTCGGCCCGGTTCATCACCATCAGCGCCAGCGACGGGTGCAGCAGGGAGAACCCGACGCCGGTCACCACGCCGCCGGCCACGGCGACGGGCAGGTTCGGGGCCACCGCGATGATCACCAGGCCGACCGCCTCGCCGGCCGCCGACCAGGCCGCCACCCGACGCGGGCCGAGCTTGTCCGGCAGGTGGCCGATGACCAGGCGGGTGAGCGCGTACACGGCGCTGAAGCAGCTCAGCACCACCACGCCGGAGCCGATCCCGCGCGCGTCCAGGTGCAGCACGACGAACGCGGCCAGGCCGGCGTACCCGGCGGCGCCGAGGGCGAGCGCGGTGCCGGGCAGCAGCGCCGGGCGCAGCAGCAGCCCGCCGCCACCCTTCGCCGGTGCGGCGGCAGGGTCCCGGGGCGGGACCGGGACGATGGCCACCAAGGCGGCGGCCAGCAGGGGAGCGGCGGCGGCGAGCGCCCAGACCGCCGCGAAGGAGACCTGTTGCAGGGTGGCGCCGAGGAAGGTGCCGGCGGAGATGCCGCCCCACATGCTCATCCCGTACAGGCCGATGAGCTGGCCGCGGCGCTCATGCGGGGCCAGCGCCACCACCCACACCGCCCCGGCGGTGAACAGGGCCGCCTCACCGGCGCCGAGCAGCAGCCGTACCGCCACCAGCACCGGCACCGCGAGCGGCAGGAAGTAGAGCAGCCCGCCGCCGGCCACCACGAGGGCGCCGGTGAGCATCACGGCGCGGTGGCCGTACCGGTCGGCCAGCGCCCCGGCGACCGGCCGGACCAGCAGCGCGGTCACCGCGGTCACCGTGACGACCAGCCCGACCACGAGGTCCCCGGCGTGGTGCCGGTCGCGCAGGAAGCCGGGCAGCACCGGGAGCACGGCGGTGAGGCCGAGGTACCCGGCGAAGAGCCCGCCGAAGATACCCACCAGGGCCAGTCGCGGCACGGTGCGGGTGGTTGCGGCCGTCATCGGCGCACCGGCTCCGCCGTCCCGGCCGACGCGGGCCCGGCCGGGACGGGCGCGGCCGGGACGGGCTCGGTGGGCCCGGGCGCGGCGGCGGCCACCTTGCGGACCGCCCGCACCAGGTCGTCGCAGTCGTCGAGGGTCAGGTTGGACGACAGCGGCACGTCCACCGCCTCGCGCAGGTACCCGGCGGTGCGCGGCAGCATCGCCCGGATCTCGTCGACGTCGTCGGTGTCGTACACGAACCGCCAGTTCCAGAACGCGCGGACGTTGAGGTCGTCGTCGGCGCCGATGTTGCGCGCGTCGACGCCCTCCCGGCACAGCGCGCGGGCGAACCAGCCGGCGTCGCCGCCGGGCACCCGGAACACGAACGCCTCACCGAGGTACGCCCCGGGGGCGACCGGCCGGCGGATCGCGATGCCCGGCAGGTCGGCCAGCGCGTCGGCGACGTACCCGTAGTTGCGGTGGAACAGCCGCAGCCGCTCCGGCAGCCGGGCCATCTCGGCGCGTAGCAGCGCGGCCCGGATCTCGTCCATCCGCAGGCTCAGCAGGGGCAGGTCGAGGCCGGTCAGGGGCGGCTCGCCGTCGGGGAAGTGCCGCCGCAACCGCCCCTCGTACGCCCCGGACAGCGCCACCGCCCGGGCGAACAGCTCCCGGTCGTCGGTGACCAGGAAGCCGCCCTCGCCGCAGTTGAGCGCCTTGTCGGACTGGGTGCTGAACGCCCCGGCGGCCCCGAACGTGCCGAGCTTGCGGCCGTTGAGCTCGGCGCCCAGCGCGGGCACCGCGTCCTCGATCAGCGGCACCCCCATCTCGGCGGCGAACCGGGCCAGCGCCTCGGCGTCGGCGGCGAAACCGCGCATGTGCACCACGAGGATCGCGCCGATCCGGGGATCCCAGCGGCGCCGCAGGTCGTCGATGTCCATCCGCAGATCCTGGTCCACCTCGACCAGGAACGGCCGGCACCCGGCCATGACGATGGCGCTCGGCGTGGCGACGAAGGTGAACCCGGGGCAGGCGACCAGCGAGCCCGGGGCCACCCGGGCGGCCATGATGGCCAGGGCGAGGGCGGCGGTGCCGCTGGACACCGCGAGGGCGTGCCGGGTGCCGAAGAAGCGGCACAGCTCGTCCTCGAACCGGCCGCACTCCGTCTCGTGCTGCGGCCGGTGGTCGTAGCGGAAGTAGAGGTGGCTGCGCACGGCCCGGCAGGCCGCCTCCTCGTCCTCGGGATGGACGAAGACGGCGCCCTTGTCGTACGTGGGCCAGGGAGTGCCACGGACCGGCGCGCCCCCGTGCAGGGCGAGACGGTCCGTCGGTCGGTCGTGGCGCGCCGCCGGCAGTGGCCGGGGCGGCGCGGGTGCTTCGTCGTTCCCCTTCACCGGCGGGCTCCTCGCTCGTTGCTGGCAGGTGTTCCGATGATGCATTTCCTGGCTGGACACCAACGGCGACCGACGCGTTCGACGGAGGTCGCGAATAAACCCGCTGACATGGGAAAACGTCGCCTATCCGGAATCGCGATAATCGCCGTCCAGTGACAGCAATGATTGTCGCGGGGGTGCGGCGCGTCAACCCGTGCATTTCGCAATCTGCTTGCCCGGCGTTGCGGTTGGCGCCCCGTCGTGACCGCCGGTTGTCGTCCTGTCGGGTCGCCTGGCCTGGACAGCCTCCTGGGCTGGATCTATGCCCGGCCGGCGGTCCGCGGGCGCGGTACCCGTTGTCACCCTCCGTGTGCCTCTCCCGGTGCGGTCGGATTGCCGATTCCCCCCGCCCCCGATATCTACGATTTCCCTATCGGAAAAGCAGCCTTCTTGGCCCCCTGTCGACTTGCTGGGCGCGCCCAAATCGGTCAACAGCCGTCAATGACATTTTGTCGGAGCGGAACCGGAGATATGTGCTGCCGCTGCGGAATGGATTGCGGCGGCCTGGTCGGACGTGGCCCGCGCCGGTGCGGCCCGGGCGGCCTGGGGCGACGGGGTCCTGCCCGGCGCGGCCGGCGCCGTCGCGTGGGTGGCGGCGAGGTGGTCGGCGCCGGGGCTGGCGGGGATGTTTTCCGGCTGGGGTATTTACTGTTAAGAATGTTTACTTTATGTTCATCGCATCCCCCACGGTGGGCGCGTTCCCCCAGCTCGGCGGTGTGCCGGCGCCCGCCTCGATCCGAAGGAGCATCCACATGCGTCGAACAGTCGTCCTCCCGCTCGCGTCGGCGGGTGCCGTCGTCGCCTCGCTGGCCGTCGCGGTGCCCGCCCAGGCACACGGGTACGTCTCCGGCCCGCCGAGCCGGCAGGCGCTCTGCGCCCAGAACCGGGTGCCCGACTGCGGCCAGATCAAGTACGAGCCGCAGAGCGTCGAGGGCCCGAAGGGGCTGCGCAGTTGCCACGCTGGGATCAGCCAGTTCGCCGTCCTCAACGACGACGCCCGGGGCTGGCCGGCCACCTCGGTCGGCAGCACGGTGACCTTCACCTGGACCAACACCGCCCGGCACGCCACCAGCAACTGGGAGTACTGGATCGGTGGTACCCGGGTCGCCGTGGTCAACGGGAACGGGCAGCAGCCGGCCGCCACCGTCTCGCACAGCGTCAACCTGGGCGGGTTCTCGGGTCGGCAGAAGCTGCTCGCCATCTGGAACATCGCCGACACCGCCAACGCCTTCTACTCCTGCGTCGACCTCCAGATCGGCGGGGGCGGCGGCAACCCGACGCCCACCCCCACCACCTCCCCGTCGCCGACGCGCACCCCCACGCCGGCCCCGACCACGCCCGCGCCGACCACCCCGGCCCCGTCCGGCACCTGGACCGCCGGCCAGGCGTACCAGGTGGGTGACCAGGTCACCTACGGCGGCGCGACGTACCGGTGCGCCCAGCCGCACACCGCCCTGCCCGGCTGGGAGCCGCCGAACGTGCCGGCGCTCTGGACCCGGCTCTGACCCGCCCCGGGTGTGGCCCGGTCCCGGGCCACACCCGCCCAGCCCGGAAGGCCACGGCACCATGAGACCCACCGCAGCCCACGGCGCCCGCCGCCGCGTCGTGGCACTCCCGCTCGCCGCGCTCCTCGCGGTCGCCGGCTGCGCGGCGCCCGCCGCCGCCCCCGCCTCGTCCTCCGGCGGGACCGGCGCGCCGCCCGCCGCGTCGGTCCGGCCCGACCCGGCGGACGTGCCGTTCCTGACGGCGATGGTGGCCCACCACGACCGGACCCGGGTGATCGCCGCCGCGGCGGCGGGCCGGGTGACCGACGCCGAACTGCGCACCCTGGTCGCCGCCGTCGACGCCACCGAGGCCGACGAACTGGCCACCATGCGGCGTTGGCTGGCCGCCGCGACCCCGTCCGGCGACGCCGACGGGCATGCCAGCCACCATGCGCACCCCGGCGGGTCGCCGACCGCAGACCCGGACCTCGACCGACTGCGCTCCGCGCCCGCCGACCGGTTCGACGCCGTGCTCGTCGCCGTGCTCACCGCCCACCAGCGCCGAGCCGCCGCGCTGGCCCGCGCGCACCGGCCGGCGGCGGTCGGCGCCGAGGTGCGCGACCTCGCCGACCGCATCGAACGGTCCCGCACCGCCCAGATCCAGTTGATGTCCCGGCTGCCCGCGGCCCGGTCCGACTGAGTGTGGGGCCACCGGCCGGAAGATCCACCCGGGGCGCGTACCAGGCGGGCGCGGGCCGTGTACGGTCCGGCCATGAGCAGCGGTGGGGGGGACGGCGGCGGCTCGGCAACCGGCGCGTCCCGTGCGGGTACCGGGGTGACGCTGTTGGTGGAGACGATCGCCGGCGGGCAGGTGACGGCGCTGCGGCACACCGTCGCCGCCGCGGCCGGCGCGGCCGGACTGGCCGACATGGCCTTGGAGGACTTCGTGCTGGCGGTGCACGAGCTGGTCACCAACGTCGTCCGGCACGGCGGGGGCAGCGGCGAACTGCGGCTGCGTCGGCGCGGCGACCTGTTGACGTGTGAGATCACCGACGGCGGCCCCGGCCTCGTCGACGTGCGGGTCGCGCTCCCCGCGCCGAACCAGGTCGGCCAGCGCGGCCTGTGGCTCGCCCAGCAGCTCACCGACGGGCTGGAGATCCGCGCCGACGGCCAGGGCACGACCGTCCGGGTCAGCGCCCGGCTGGCCACCCCGGCGACCGGCGGGCGCTGACCGCGCCCCGCAGCCGGCCGGGTGGGCCTCCCGCCCGCCCCGGCAGGAGCGGACCGGCGAGGGGTCGCGTGAGCGTGACGGCGTCGTTACGATGTGTCGACATCTTCGAGGGGAGGGTCGGCGTGCGCTGTCCCGCTGTCCGCGCCGCGCCGGCCGCGGTGACCGCGTCGGCGCGCCGCACCGCCTCCCCGGTCGCGGGGACGGCCCGGCTCGTACGGCGGATCGCGCTGCTGCTGGTCGCGACGGGCGCCGGGATCGTCGCTGCCGTGCTGCTCGCCGGCCCCGCCGCCGCGCACGACGGCGGCCGGCCCGCGGCCGTGGTGGGCCCCGGCGGGGCGTCCCGCCCGGCCGGTCCGCTGGCCCGTGTCCTCGACGGCGTCCTGCCCGCCCGTGCCGACCATGCCCGGCCCGCCGGTCCCCAGGGTGGCGGGACCGGCCGGGGCGACCCCGACGATGGTCGGCCCGGCGCCTCCCGTCCGGGCCTCGTCGACCGGCCCGCCCGGCCGTCGCCGGTGTCGCCGGTGCGCCCGCCGGCGGCCCCCCGCCCGGCGGAGCCCGACGCCTCCGGCCCGGCCCGGCCCGCTCCGCCCGCCGCCCGTCCTGCGGGGGCCAGCGCGCTGTCGCCGGCCGGCTCCGCAGTGGCCCGCCCAGGCCCCCGTCCGGCCGGGCGGCCCGCTGTCCCCGACGCCTCGTCGGCCCCCGGCCCGGCCGGCGGCGGGGCGGCCCGCCTGCCGGGGCTCGTCGGTAGCCTCACGGCCGCCCTGGCCGGGCTGGCAGCCGGCCCGGTTTCCGGGGCGGCGCAGCAGGTGCTGCTTCCGGTCCTGGGGCTGCTCGGTCAGCTGCTCACCCCGCTGCTGCCGGGCCTGCCGGCCCCGCCGACCGACCCGGCGGGCCCATCCTGGCCCGCGACCCCCCCGGCCGGTCCCGCGCCGGCCCCCGGCGCCCCGGTCGAGCCCGGGGCGCCGCCCCCCGCCGTCCCCGCCGCGCCGGCCCCGCCGTCGCCCGGCCCGGTCGGCGGCAGGACCTCCGGGCCGGCCGTGGCGTTCTCACCCGGGTGGACGGCTGCCTCCGCCGTCCCCGGCGGGTCCCGGGCCTCCGGGCCGGTCGGGACGGCGGCCGAGGCGCAACCGCCGGCCGGGCCCGGCCGGTCGGCGCCGCCGGCCGACCGCGTCGACGACGTCCGTGCCGGCTCCGGGCCCGCGCCCACCTCGGCCGACGACACCCGCGGGCCGGCGTACGCCGGTGGCCGGGAACGCACCACACTCTCGTCGGTTCCGGTCCACGGCCGCGCCCCGGCGGTGACCACCCGCCCCGGCTGAGCCCCCGGCCCGGCCCGTCCCGCGGTCGCCGGCCCGTGCCGTGCCGACCGCCCGACGTGCCCCGCCGTGGCCCGGGAGCCGCCGTCGTGACGCCGCTCCGGGCCGACGCTGTCCGTTCCCGCGCGCCCCGTACCCGTCCCCGGCGTCGAGCCGGGTGCTCGGGGCGGCGCGACGCGTACCCGAGATCGGAGATACGTGGTGATCCACGTCGTCGTGGCCGAGGACATGGGACTGCTGCGCAGCGCGCTGTGCGCCGCGCTGTCGAACGAGGAGGACATCGAGGTGCTCGCCGATGCCGCCGGCATCGGCGAGCTGTGGGAGGTGCTGCGCCGGGAGCAGCCCGAGGTGCTGGTGCTGGAGCTGAGGTCGGACGTGCCCGAGTCGGCGTGGCTGGTGGCGAAGGTGGTCGCCGAGGCCCCGGGGACGGCCGTGCTGGCGATGAGCCACCGCTGGAGCCCGCCGCTGGTCGAGGCGGCCCTGGCGGCCGGCGCGCGTGGCCTGGTCAGCAAGGACACCGGCCTGTCGGAGCTGGTGCGCGCGGTCCGGACGGCCGCCGCCGGTGAGCGGGTCATCGACCCCGCCGCCGCGGTGGCCGTGCTGAGCCCGCCGACCAACCCGCTGACCCGCCGGGAGCTGGAGGTGCTGCGGGTGGCGGCCGAGGGCCTACCGCTGAAGGAGATCGCCCGTCGGCTCTTCCTGGCCCACGGGACGGTGCGCAACCACCTGTCGGCCATCCTGCACAAGACCGGCGCCCGCAACCGGATGGAGGCGGTCCGGCTGGCCCAGCGGGACGGCTGGCTGTAGCCGCCGCGGGCGGGCCCCGGCACGGCGCGTGCCCGGGCCCGCCCGCTCACCGAGCGGACCTGTCGGTTACGTGTTTGAATGTTGACTGTCTGTGATCAATGGAGATGCTCGGGAGAGGTCCGTCGTGATCCGTACCCTGCTCGCCCTGGACGGTGCCCTGGTCCGGGGCGCGTTGTCGCTCGTCCTCGCCGCCGAGCGGGACATCCACGTGGTGGCGGAGGTGGGCCGCGGCGACGCGGTCGGTCAGGCGGTCCGCGCCGGCCGGCCGGACGTCGCGGTGGTGGACTTCGACCTGATCGCCGACGGCGCGGCGGCGCAGCGGTGCCCCCTGCTGGTGCTCGCCGATCCCCGCCGCGCCCGGGGCCTGTACAGCGTGTTCTCCCCGGGCCGCACGGTCGGCATCCTGGCCAGCGACGTGGCCCCGCACCGGGTGGTCGACGGGATCCGGCGGCTCGCCCGGCGCGAGTCGGTGGTGGACGCCGAGCTGGTGCTGGCGGCGATCGCCGCCGACAGCCCGCTGACCGAGCGGGAGACCGAGGTGCTGCGGCTGACCGCCGCCGGCGCTCCGGTCGCCGAGGTGGCCGGGTCGTTGCGGCTCTCGCAGGGGACCGTCCGCAACCACCTCGGGCGGATCGCCCGCAAGACCGGGGCCCGGACCCGGGTCGAGGCGGTCCGGGTGGCCCGCGATTCCGGCTGGATCTGACGCGGGAACGTCCCAGCGAGCCGCCGGGGGAACGCGGCGGCGGGGCGGCCGGGTCAGCCCCGCCGGGCCGGGGCCGGGGACGGCGTGGGCCGGTCGTCCCAGTGCCCGACGAGTTCCCGGTAGGTCGCCGACCGGGCCAGCAGCTCCTCGTGCGTGCCGGCCACCGGCCGCTCGCCGTCGACCACGAGCACCCGGCGGGCCCGGACGGCGGAGCTGATCCGGTGGGCGATCACCACCAGGGTGCCGGGCCGGCGGGCGAACGCGTTCTCCACCGTCGCCTCGGCCGCCGGGTCCAGGTGACAGGTCGCCTCGTCGAGGATCACCAGCGGGGCGGGGGACAGGTACGCCCGCACCGCGGCGACGAGTTGCCGCTCGCCCGCGGAGAGCGCGCCCGGCGTCACCGCCCCGCCCAGCCCGCCGAGCCGGGCGGTCAGCGCACCCGCCCCGAGGTCGTCGACGGCGGACGCCACGGTGCCGTCGTCGGCCTCCGGGCGCAGGTAGCGCAGGTTGTCGGCGAGCGAGCCGGTGAACACGTACGCCTCCTGCGGTACCACCACCCGCAGCCGGGCCAGCGCGGCCGGCGGGGCGCCGGCCACCGGGACCCCGCCCAGCAGCACCGTGCCGGCCTGCGGGGCGAGCAGCCCGGACAGCAGCGCGGCCAGGGTGGACTTGCCCGCCCCGCTCGCCCCGACCACGGCGAGGTGTTCCCCGGCGGCCAGGGTCAGGGTGACGTCCGCCAGCACCGGCCGGGCCGCCGCTCCGTAGCGGAAGGTCAGCCCACGCACCCGCACGGCCGGCTCGGCGCCGCCCGGCCCGGCCGGGGAGGTGCCCGGCCCGGCCAGGGTGCCCGTGCCCGGACCGGCCGGTGGGTCGTCGTCCGGCCCGGCCGGTGAGCGGTCGTCCGCGGGGCCGGCCGGCGCGGCCCCCGGCGGCGGGGCGGGCTCGTCCGCGGGGTCCGGGCAGGTCCGCAGGATCCGGTCCAGGGTGACCACGTAGCGCAGGCCGCCGCCGCCGACGCCCTGCACCAGGGCGTGCAGGGCGGGCTGGAGGCCGGTGGAGACGTAGATCAGCGCGCCGAGCACCGCGCCGGCGGTCAGGCCCCGGTCCACCAGCCGGGGCGCGGCCAGCAGCAGCACCGCCAGCGGCAGCCAGCCGCCCACCCCGAGGCTGAGGCTGCGTACGGCGGACATCCGGGCCAGGACCCGCTCGGCGGCGGCCTGGTCCGCCACCCGAAGGCCCACCTCGGCGACGACCCGCCCGGCCGCCCCGCACGCCCGCACGTCCCGGTGCCCGGACAGCGCGGACGCGGCGGCCCGGCCCAGCTCCTCGCCGGCGCGGACGTACCGGCGCTGCTGCCCGGCCATCGCCGGCAGCGCGCCGAGGAACACGGCCAGCCCGGCGACCAGGGGCGCGGCCACCAGCGCCGCCACGACCGGGTCCAGGGCGACCAGCCCCAGCAGGGCCGCCCCGGCGGCGAACAGGAAGCCCCGGGTCACCATCAGCAGGCCGGCGAAGGTGTCCCGGACCAGCTCCACCTGGTGGGTCAGCCGGGCCGCCGCGGCGCTGTCCGCGCGTCCGCCGGCCCGGGTGGCGTCCCGCAGGGCCGCCCGGACCACCCGGGCGGCGAGGTCGTCCCGGAACGGCTCGACCACCGCGCCGAGGCTGCGGTACGTCCGGCCGGTCGCCAGCGCGCCGACGAGCACCGCCCCGGCGAGCAACCCCAGCCAGCCCAGCCCCACGCCCGGGCGGCCGGCCAGGAAGCCCCCGTCGACCGCCCGCGCGACCAGCGCGCCGGAGAGCAGCGCCGGCAGCGCCTCGACGACCGACCAGCCGGCGAGCCGCGCCACGGCCGGCCGCCGGGCCCGCAGCGCCGCCCAGGTCGCCCGCCGTACCCCGGGTCGGGCCGCGCCCGGGCCACCCCGGCGGTCGTGCTCGCGGCCCCGGCGGCTGGTCCCGGGTCCGTGGCGGCTCATCCGGCGGACCCGTCGGTGCGGAAGACCGCCCGGTAGGCCGGGTCCGCCCACAACCGCCGGTGCGGGGCGAGGGCGCGCAGCCGGCCGCCGTCGAGCCAGGCGACCAGGTCGGCCGCCGCCGCCGTGGCGACCCGGTGGGTGACCACCAGCCGGGTCCGCTCGCCCGGCCGCCCCGCCACCGCCCGGGCGATCCGGTGCTCGGTGACGGTGTCCAGGCTGGACGTGGCGTCGTCGAGGATCAGCAGCCGGTCGGCCGCGGCGAAGGCCCGGGCCAGCCCGAGCCGCTGGGCCTCGCCGCCGGACAGCGGCGTGTCGGCCAGCGGGGTGCGGAAGCCCGCCGGCAGCCGGTCGACGACGTCGGCGACCGCCGCCGCCTCGGCGGCCCGGCGTACGGCGGGGGTGGCCGGGGAGCCGTCGGCCGGCGGCGCGGCCCCGCCCGGGGGCAGCGCCAGCCCGATCGCGTCGTGCACGGTCGACCCGACCAGCGCCGGCCGGTCGAAGGCGTACCCGACGGCCCGGCGCAGGGCGTCCGGGCGCAGCCGGGGCAGCGGAACCCCGTCCAGGCGGACCTCGCCGGCGTCCGGGTCGTGCAGCCGTCCGGCGACGGCGGCGAGGGTGGACTTGCCGGCGCCGGACGGCCCGACCACGGCCACCGTGGCCCCGGCCGGGACGCTCAGGTCGACGCCGTCGAGGACGGGCCGGCCGTCGTCGGCGTACACGCTCACCGCACTGAGCCGCAGCGCCCCGCGACCCGGCGGCAGCGGCCGGTCGCCGTCGGTCGGCGTCGGGTACGCCAGCAGCTCGGCGACCCGGGCGGCGCCGGAGCGGCTGCGCACCAGGCGGTTGAGGGTGGCCAGCACCGCCCCCAGCCCGGCGCCGGTGGCCGCGTAGCGCACCGCCGAGACGAGCTGGCCGGGGGTGAGCCAGCCGGCGGCCAGCGCGTAGCCGCCGACGGCGACCACGCTCAGTTGCAGCAACGGCGCCACGGCGGCGGTGCGGGCGCTGGCCCGGGCCAGCAGCTCCCAGCCGCGCCGGCCGTGCCCGCGAAGCTCCGGCAGCGCGCCGAGGATCCGTTCCTCCTCCCGGCGGCGGGTCGCGGCGGCGGCGATGGTCCGGGCCCCGCTCAGGGACTCCAGCAGCCGGCCGGCGATCGAGTTCAGGGCCTGCTGGTAGCCGGCGGTGGCCGCCGAGGCGTCGGTGACGAACGCGCGCATCAGGCCGGCCAGCAGCACGAGCCCGGCGAGCAGGGTGACTCCGAGCACCGGTTCGATCAGGGTGAGCGCGACGACGCTGCCCAGCGGGGGCAGCACCGCGATTGCGCCGAGCACGACGGCGGTGCCGGCCTGACCGGCGTCGGCGGCCTGCCCGACCAGCCGGCCGACCAGGTCCCCGACCGGGTGCCGGCGGGCGGCGCGCACGTCGAGGGCGAACAGGTGCCGCAGCAGGCGCTCCCGGAGCCGGGCGGTGGCGCGGGCGGCGCCGTACCCGCTGGCCAGGTCGCCGAGGGTGTCGGTGGCGACCAGGACGACGACCAGGGCGCAGGCGGCGGCCGGCCACCACCGGGTGCCGCCGGTCAGCGCCGCGTCGACGGCGAGGCCGAGCACCGCCGGCAGCAGCAGTTCGGCGACAGCTCCGGTCAGCGTGACCGCGGCCAGCGCGGCCGTCCACCCCCCGGCGTCGCGGACCACCCGCCGCAACAGCCCGTCGCCCGTGCGCATCGGTTCCCCCTAGAACGGCGGGCGGCCCCGGGTGGACACGTCTGTCCACCCGGGGCGCCGCGGATCGACCCGGTCAGTTGCAGGTCGTGATGGAGAGCGAGCTGTCGCCGCAGAGCAGCAGGCTCGCGCTGGAGCCGCCGCCGGTGCGGTCGGCCGGGGCCATCTCGAGGCCCTGGAGGTCCAGGAGCGCCATGTCGAATCACCTCCTCCCGTGGTGCGTGCGGTCACGGTCGCCCTCGCCGCTGCGAGGGAGCCTCGGCGCGCCGGCCAGCGGCGCGAGGAAGGGCAGGACCACCGGCTCGTCGTGCCGCACGGCGGCCAGCGCGAGCAGCACCCCGGCGGCGCCGGTGCCCAGGTCCATGGACAGCCGCAGGAGCTGCTCGCCGGGGAAGGCGGTGCCGCCGCCGTACGGCAGGGCGTGCCAGGCGAGCCGGCGCACCTGCGCGTCCAGCTCGCGGCGCTGCTCCGGGTCGTCGGTCAGGGTGGCCAGGTACCCGATGATCCCGGCCCGCCCGGCGAAGAGGCCGGACTGGGCGTAGAACGGGGACCGGGCGGCCCGGCGCACCCCGGCGCTCGCCTCGGCGAACCGCTCGTCGGCGCGGTGGCGCAGGTACTGGTCCAGCACCAGTCCGATGCCGACGCTGCCCTGCCCGAGATACGGCATGGTCCGCCAGCCCTCGTCGACCTCCAGCGCGCCGTTCGGGCGGACCACACACCGGCGCAGGTCCTGGCGCAGCGCAATGGCGGCGTGGTCCAGCAGGGCCGCCTCGCCGGTCAGCTCGTGCAGCCGCAACAGCAGCAGCGCCGGCCCGGTGCGACCGCGCAGCAGGCCCGCGTACGGGTTGCGTCCGCCGCTGACGTCCGGGCCCGGGTCGTCGGCGAGCCGCTCGACGACGGCCGCCGTCACCTGCTCGGCGGCGTCGCGCAGCCCGGTCTCCCCGGTGCGCCCGGCCAGCTCGGCGAGGTTCAGGGCGATCCCGGACAGCCCGCTGGCCAGGCTCAGGTCCAGCTCGGCCCAGGACTGGCGCAGGCAGATGTCGAGCACGTCGAGGGCGTCGGACCGGCGGTCCAGGTGCTCCAGCGCGTACGCCACCCCGTGCAGGCCGTCGTAGAAGCCGAGCCGGGTGCCGGACGCGGGGGCGGTGGCCCGCCGCACCAGCCAGTCCTCGTGCTCCGGCCGGCGACCCGCGCCGCTGACGGCCAGGGCGTGCAGCACCCCGGCGGCACCGTGGGCGAGGTTGAGCCCGCCGCTGTGGAACTGCGCGATGTCGCCGGGGAAGAGCCGGTCGTCGCGGTCGGGGGTGGCGCTGGCCAGGATGGCGGTGGCGATCCGCCGTCGCACGTCGGGCCAGTCGTCGTCCAGGTCGTACCGGCGCGGGTCGGCGGCGGCCCCGGACCCGGCCGCGCGGCCGGACGCGGTGGGCGCGGCGGTGCCGGTGATCTCGGCGACCGCCTCGGCCAGCCACGGTCGGGGGACCGGAAAGCTCTCGGCGATCACGTCGGCCAGGTGCGCGGCCTTGTCCGGGGCGATCCGGACGAGCTGGGTCAGCGGGAGGAACAGCGCCAGGCGCAGGCAGGCCAGGGCGTACCGGTCGACCGCCGGGCCGGTCCGGTCGCCGGGCGCGGCGAACCCCTGGTTGCGCAGCCCGGGCCGGCGGTGTCCCTCGATCGGCGCGGCGACCTCGAAGTCGACCAGCGCCACCCGGCCGTCGGGGCGGACCATGATGTTGAACAGGTGCAGGTCGCCGTAGACCAGGTCGCGCTCGTGGATCGCGGCGACGATCGCCTCGACCTGCGCCAGCACGTCGCGCGCCCAGTCGGCGTACGCCGCCCGGTCGGCCTCGGTGGCGTCGGCGTCGATCAGCGGGTACCGGTCGACGACGACCTTGTTCAGCGCCCGGCCCTCGATGAACTCCAGGGCCAGGAAGCGGTGCTCGCCGAGGGCGAACTCGTCGTGCACGGCGGGCACCTGGGGCAGGTCGGCGAGGCGGCGCAGGGCGGTCGCCTCCCGGTCCAGCCGGGCCACCGCGTCGGTGCCGTCGGCGTCCAGGCCGGCGTGCGGGCGGGCCTCCTTGAGCACCACCTCGGCGTCGGTGCGCAGGTCCCGGCCCACGTACAGGCCCCCGCCGTTGGAGAAGTGGATGACCTTCTCGATCCGGTACGGCACCTCGGTCGTGCTGGTGGCGCCACGGGCGGCCAGGTGCGGGGCGAGGAAGTCCGGCAGGGTGACCCAGTCCGGCAGGTGGAACACCGGGTCGCGCCGGTCGGGCACCAGCGTGCCGGCGCCGTCGGCGATCGCCGGGACCACCTGCCCGTCCGGGGACAGGCAGTAGCGGCGGGCGAAGCCGCCGTAGCGCACGTGCACCGGGCCGGCGCCGTAGCGCAGGTCGCTGAGGACGTACGGCCCGGCCTCCCCGGCCAGCAGCGCGTCGAGCTCCTTGCAGGCCAGCTCCAGCTCGGCGGCGTCGCGCGGGTAGATGGTGACGAACTTGCCGCTGGCCGAGCGGGACGCGTACTTGGAGTTGCGCAGCAGCAGCGTGCGCGGGCCGCGCAGGAACTTGAACGACAGCCCGCGCGGCACGCAGTACGCCCACACGGCGTCGAGCACCCGCTCGGCGTTGGCCAGGGTGGCCGACACGTGGATCTTCCAGCCCTGCTGCGGCAGGGAGCCGCCCTGCGGGGCGTGGATCAGCCAGTCGTCGAGCGACTCGCGGCGCCAGCCCGCCGGCACCTCCCGCTCGGCGGCGGCGAAGGCCGGCTGCGCGACCGCGCTGCCGAGCGAGTCGTAGAAGAGCCGGTCAGCGGCGCAGTAGTTGTCGTAGCGCTCGTCCACCGTGGCCCCCTCCGCGATCTCGGCCGGTTCCGTTCCCGGCGACGCATCGAGTCTCGTGGAAGGGACCCAGCCGACCCCAGTGCACTAAGTCACGAATCCGAATGCGTGTTACACGGGTTGGGGTGACAAAAGTCAGCGACCAGCCGTGCGACCTGTGTGAACGGGCCGGGAACGGGACGAGCCGGCCGACGCCACGGGGGGCGTCGGCCGGCTCGGCGGGGGCGGGGCGGGTCAGCCGGCGGCGTGCCGCTGCGCCCGGTACCGGGCGATCAGCGCCCGGGTCGAGGAGTCCAGCCCGGACAGGTCGGCCTCGTCCCCGGTGAGCAGCGGCGCGAGCTGGTTGGCCAGCACCTTGCCCAGCTCCACGCCCCACTGGTCGAACGGGTTGATGTCCCAGATCGCGCCCTCGGTGAACACGATGTGCTCGTACAGCGCGATGAGCTGGCCGAGCACCGCCGGGGTCAGCTCGGCGGCCGTGATCGAGGTGCTCGGGTGGTTGCCCGGCATCACCTTGTGCGGCACCAGCTCCGCCGGGGTGCCCTCCGCCTCGACCTGCTCCCGGGTCCGGCCGAAGGCCAGCGCGGCGGTCTGCGCGAAGAAGTTCGACATGAACAGGTCGTGCATGTCGTCCAGGTCGTGCCGGGGGCGGCTGAACCCGATGAAGTCCGCCGGCACCAGCCGGGTGCCCTGATGGATGAGCTGGTAGAAGGCGTGCTGGCCGTTGGTGCCCGGCTCGCCCCAGAAGATCTCCCCGGTGTCGTACGACACCCGGGTGCCGTCCAGGGTCACCGACTTGCCGTTGCTCTCCATGGTGAGCTGTTGCAGGTACGCCGGGAACCGGTGCAGGTACTGCGAGTACGGCAGCACCGCGTGGGTCTGCGCGCCCAGGAAGTTCGTGTACCACACGTTGAGCAGCCCGAGCAGCGCCGGCACGTTGCGCTCCACCGGCGTGGTCCGGAAGTGCTCGTCGACGGCGTGGTACCCGGCCAGCAGCTCACGGAAGCGCTCCGGCCCGACCGCCAGCATCACCGCCAGGCCGACGGCCGAGGGCAGGGAGTACCGGCCGCCCACCCAGTCCCAGAAGCCGAACATGTTGTCCGGGTCGATGCCGAAGTCCCGTACCCGATCGGCGTTGGTGCTGACCGCGACGAAGTGCCTGGCCACGGCCTCGGAGTCGGCGCCGAGACCGGCCAGCAGCCAGTCGCGCGCCTGCCGGGCGTTGGCCAGGGTCTCCTGGGTGGAGAACGTCTTCGACACCACCACGAACAGGGTGCTCGCCGGGTCCAGGTCGGCGGTGGCCTCGGCGATGTCGGTGGGGTCGATGTTGGAGACGAACCGGCAGGAGATCCCAGCGTCCCGGTACCCCTTCAGCGCCTCGTACGCCATCACCGGCCCGAGGTCGGAGCCGCCGATGCCGATGTTGACCACGGTGCGGATCCGCTCGCCGGTGTGCCCGACCCACTGTCCGCAGCGGACCCGGTCGGTGAACGCGGACATCCGGTCCAGCACCTCGTGCACGTCGGCCACCACGTCCCGGCCGTCCACGCTCAGCGAGGCGCCCCGCGGCTGACGCAGCGCCGTGTGCAGCACCGCCCGGTCCTCCGTGGCGTTGACGTGCGCGCCGGAGAACATCGCGGCGATCCGGTCGGTCAGCCGGGCCCGCCCAGCCAGGGCGGCGAGCAGGGTCAGCGTCTCGTCGGTGACCAGGTTCTTGCTCCAGTCGACGTGGAGGTCCGCCACCTCGCCGGCGAGCCGGACACCGCGGTCCGGGTCGGCGGCGAACAGGTCGCGCAGGTGCGCCTCCCGGACCTTCTCCGCGTGCGCCGCCAGCGCCCGCCACTCGTCGCTGGTGGTGATCTCCTCGGCCATTCCCGGCTCTCCTCCCGCACCTGCTCGCTTCACCGGCGGCCGTCACCGTACTGCGCGGGCCGGCCCGCCCGGGCCAGATTGCCACCAGCCGGGACGTGTCGCACCCCGGTCGGCTCAGGCCACCCGGGCGATGCCGCCGTCGAGCCGGCACCGGTGCGGGGCGAGCAGCACCACGCCCGGCCCCCGGGGCCGGCGTTTCCTGTCGTACCCATGGGGCAAGATCTTTCTCAGGACGGGCGCCCCGGTGGGCCCGGTTCCGGCGGGTCTTCGCGCCCGTCACCCCTATTCGTCGTGCGCCGGCCCCGTCGGCGCGGAGTCGGCACGCCCGCGGGTGTGCCGGGTGCGGAGGTCGTAGGTGCTGGAGACGGAGCACGTCCCGTGGGAGCGGCGCGCCCTCGCGCCGGTGCTGCCCGCGGTGCGTCCCCGCAAGCTGGCGAAGGTCCCCTTCGTCGAGCTGGCGGACGGCCGGTTGCAGGGGGTGGTGTCCAGCGGTTCCGACATCGAGCGGGTCTACGTCTCCTCGATCGCCGCCGGCAGCCACGGCTTCAACTGCTCCACCAACAACAACCGGCCGTGCGGCGGCCTGCGCGGCGCGCCGTGCAAGCACCTGCACGCCCTGCTCGACGAGGCCGTCCTCCAGTACGGCGTCGAGCGCGTCGGCCGGTACCTGCGCATCGACGTCACCGACGGCGTGACCACCGGCGCCGACCTGGCCCGCCGGCTCGACGGCCGGCACGAGCCGACCCCGGCGGCGGTGGTGTTCAGCCGGTTCCTGCGCCACCTGGCCTACCTGGAGCTGCCGGCCGCCGACGGCCCGCTGCCCGAGCTGCACTGGTTCCCGGCGACCGGGGCGGGACGCTGATGCGCGGGGCCCAGCTCACCGCGTTGCGCGACGTCGCGCCGGCCGGACTCGCCCCGGCCCTGGACCTGGTCGCCGGCCTCGACGACGCGCTCGTCGCCGGCCTGGCCCGGGTGGGCGAGGCGCAGGCCGCCGCGCTCGGCGACCTCGCCGCCGCGCTGGCCGCCACCCCGCTCGGCGACCGGGTCGCCGAGGCGGTCGCCAAGGTCACCACCGGGTCGCTGGCCGACGAGCACCTGGCCGCCCTGGCCGGGGCGCGCACCGCCCTGCTCGGCGCGGCGCACGACGCCCTGCTCGCCGGGGCCGACGCCGCCCTCGGCCGGGAACGCGCCGCGCAGCCGACCCCGCCCGCCGGGCCGCTGCCCGCCGAGGCGGTGGCCCCGCTGTCCGCCGCCCGGTCCTGGCTGTCCGAGCTGGCCATCACCGGCTGGCGCGGCGTCGACCACGACCTCGTCGCGGCGGGCAGCCGGCCGGTCGAGGCGACCCTCGCCGTCCCGGCGCTGCGCCGGCTGGCCGTCCTCCTCGACGGCCTGGCCGCCGAGCTGCGCGCGTCCTGCCCGGTCGCCACCATGCCGGCGGTGCCGGTGCGCCGCTGGGCCGACCTGTGGGCCCGCGCCGTGCTGCTCGCCCAGGAGTCCGCCGGCGTCCCCGACCCGTCCGCCGCCGGTGTCGAGACCGTCTCCGGGCGGCTGCTGCTGCTCGGCGTCGACGTGCACGAGCACGCCACCGCCGTCCAGGTGCAGGCGCACGCCGTCCTCGAACCGGCCGACGGCGGCCCGGCCCGCCTCGTGCGTACCGGCGTCGCCGCCGCCAAGGTCGACACGATCGTCGGGCCGGCGCTGTGGCGGCTGCTCGCCGACCACCCGGTCCTGCTGGCGGCGCTCGCCGAGCACCGCAGCATCGAGGTGACCGACCTGCCGCTGGCCGGCGGCGACCTGTGGTGGCGCGACGGGCAGGCCCACGTCGGCAATTCGGCCGACCCGTTCGCCACCGCCCGGGTGCTGCTGCCCGCCGCGGTCGCCGCGCCGGTCCCGCCGCTGCACCGGCACCCGGTCGCCGTCGCCGAGCCGGTGCTGCTGGAGGGGTACGCCGTCGACACCGGCGACGACGGCGGACTCCGGTTCACCGTCGACGGGGCGCACGTCGCGGTGGACGTCGACCGGCTGCCGGCCTGTGGTCCGCTCACCCCGGCCATGGTCGCCGCCTCGACGGCCTGCCTGGGGCTGCTGCGGTGGGACGGCCGGTGGACGGTGCAGCCGCTCGCCGTCCAGGCCACGGTCAAACGCGCCCCGGTCGTCGCGCACAACGGCGACTGGGCGCAGGGCCCCACCGACCCCAAGGTCGCCAAGGCCGAGGCGAAGGCCGGTGACTCCGTCGCCGTGCTGCGGGAACGCGCCGGACGGCTGCTGCGCCGATGACCGCGACCCCCGAGGCGCCCGGAGGAGGCGCGCAGGTGAACCCCGACGCCAACCGTCGGCAGGTGCTCTACTGGCGGCTGCTGGCCCGGCTCTTCGACCCCGCCGACGAACAGCCGTCCCTGGAGGCGGCGAGCGTCGCCGTCGTCGACGACCTCGGCCTGCCGGCCGCGCTGCTGGACCCGTCGGTCTCCGTCGACACCGTGGTCCAGCGTTTCCCCGGCCTCGCCGACGAGCTGGACGGCCTGCTCACCGCCGACCAGCCGGCGGACGACCAGCCGGCGGACGACCAGCCGGAGCCGGCGGGGCACGCCGAGGTCCGGCGGGCGGCGCTGGTGTCCAAGCTGCTGCTCAACGTCTTCGCCACCGGCGGGGGCAGCGTCAGCGCCAGCCAGCTCGCCCGGTGGCAGTCCGACGCCGGCTGGTTCGAGCGGGCGCTCGGCTGCGAGCCCGGTGAGCTGCGCCGGCAGGCCGCTGCCGGCGGCGGGCTGGGCGGTGTGCTGGCCGGCCTGGAGGGCGACCTGGTGCGCCGGATGCACCTGCGTGAGGTGCTCGCCGACCCGAAACTGGCCGCGAAGCTCACCCCGAGCATGTCGCTGATCGAGCAGCTACTGCGGGACAAGTCCAACCTGTCCGGGGTGGCGCTGGCCAACGCCAAGGCGCTGATCCGGCGGTACGTCGACGAGGTCGCCGAGGTGCTGCGCACCCAGGTCGAGCAGACCAGCGTCGGCACGATCGACCGGTCGGTGCCGCCGAAGCGGGTGTTCCGCAACCTGGACCTGGACCGCACGATCTGGAAGAACCTCACCAACTGGAGCCCGGAGGACCAGCGCCTCTACGTCGACAAGCTCTACTACCGGCAGACCGCCCGGCGCACCACCCCGGCCCGGCTGATCGTGGTGGTCGACCAGTCCGGCTCGATGGTCGACTCGATGGTCAACTGCACCATCCTGGCGTCCATCTTCGCCGGGCTGCCCAAGGTGGACGTGCACCTCATCGCGTACGACACCCGGGCGCTGGACCTGACCCCGTGGGTGCACGACCCGTTCGAGGTGCTGCTGCGCACCAAGCTCGGCGGCGGCAACGACGGGCCGGTGGCGATGGCCATGGCCCGGCCCAAGATCGTCGAGCCGCGCAACACCGTCATGGTCTGGATCTCGGACTTCTACGAGTTCAACCGCTCCCAGCCGCTGTTCGACGGCATCGAGGCGGTGCACCGCTCCGGGGTCAAGTTCATCCCGGTCGGCTCGGTCAACAGCTCCGGCAGCCAGATCGTCAACCCCTGGTTCCGCCAGCGCCTGAAGGACCTGGGCACCCCGGTCATCTCCGGCCACATCCGCAAACTCGTCTTCGAGCTCAAGAACTTCCTCACCTAGGAGACCCCTGACATGTCCGAGATGTTGCGCGCCCCCGCCGAGGTCAAGTTCGCCGAGGAGCTGGCCTGGCTGGAGTCGGTCGACACCGACCCCAAGCCCTTCTCCTGGCGGCTGAGCCCCCGCATGGTGCGGCTGTTCGTGCTCGGCTCCGAGCGGGCCGACGGGCTCGACCGGGAGGTCGCCCAGAAGTGGTTCGGCGACCGCAGCTTCGTCGAGCGGGCCATCGTCACCCTCGCCTCCGACCGGGGCCTGCTGCTGATCGGCGACCCGGGCACCGGCAAGAGCTGGCTGGCCGAGCTGCTCGCCGCCGCGATCTGCGGCAACTCCACCCTGGTCGTCCAGGGCACCGCCGGCACCACCGAGGACCACATCAAGTACTCGTGGAACGTCTCCATGGTGATCGCCAAGGGGCAGTCCCGGGAGTCGATGATCCCCTCGCCGATCATGAACGCGATGGAGCAGGGGGTGATCGGCCGGTTCGAGGAGTTGACCCGCTCCACCAGCGACGTGCAGGACGCCCTGATCTCCATCCTGTCGGAGAAGTACGTCTCCATCCCCGAGCTGGACGACGACAACATCGTCTTCGCCCGGCCCGGCTTCTCCATCATCGCCACCGCCAACAGCCGGGACCGGGGCGTCAACGACCTCTCCTCGGCGCTCAAGCGGCGGTTCAACTTCGTCCGCATCCCGGTGGTGACCAACAAGCGCAGCGAGGCGGAGATCGTCCGGTTCCGCACCGAGGAGCTGCTGCGCCGGCACCGCATCGAGCTGGACGTCCCGCCCACCCTGCTGGACATCCTGTTGCAGAGCTTCGCCGACCTGCGGGCCGCCGCCGCGTCGGCGACCAGCGACGACGAGAAGCTGGAGTCGGCGCTGTCCACCGCCGAGCAGATCGGCGTGCTGGAGGACGCGATCCTGCACAGCCAGTTCTTCGGCGACCGCACCCTGCGCGCCGAGACCCTCGCCGGCTCGCTGGTCGGCTCGCTGGCCCGGCGCAGCCCGGAGGACCTGGCCATCCTCAACAAGTACCTGCACGGCGTCGTGGAGCCCCGGGCCAAGAAGGACGGCGGTTCCTGGGAGGGCTTCCTCGACGGTGGCCGCCAGGCGATCGCCAACCTGTCGTGACCGGCCCGACGACCGCGCCGCCCGGGGGGACCCCGGCACCCGTGCCGGCGGCCCGACCGGCCGGCCCGACCCCCGGCGCCGCGTCCGGCGCGTTCCGGGGGCTGCGCGACCAGCTCACCGACGCCGCCGAGGCATTCGCCGGCAGCCCGGGGGCGCTCGCCGACATCCTCACCGGGATGATCGACGACGTCGACCGGGCGCTCGGCGAGCGGCTGGAGATCTTCCCGGTCTGCCACCACTCGCCGGCCTCCGCGCTGGCGATGGTGCGCCGGCTGCGCGCGAAGCGGCCGAAGGTCATCTACCTGGAGCTGTGCGAGGACCTGCAACCCCTGCTGGGGGAGCTGCGCAACTGCCGGCTGCCGGTGGCGGTGCAGGCGTTCGCCTCGAAGCTCGACGGGTTCCCGGCCGAGTGGGCGCCGTTGAGCGTCGTCGCGCCGATCACCGAGGCGTCGGCGGAGTACCAGGCCATCGCGTACGCGCTGGAGACCCCCGGCGTGGAGCTGGTCCTGGTGGATCGCTCGGTCGACCACGTGTTCCAGTGGTCGCCCCGCGATCCGGCCGAGGGCCGGGGCGAGGCGGGCGGCCCCGCCGACGGAACGCCGGAGGAGGCGGCGGCGACCCACGAGGAGGAGGCGGCGCTGCACGGCGACGCCGTCGGTGTGGAGATCGGCGACCTGCGGCCCCGCTTCGCCGAGCTGGAGGCGTACCTGCTGCACCACGGCAAGGTGCGGCACTGGTCGGAGTGGTGGGACCAGTACGTCGAGCAGCCCCTGGTCGGCGCCGACCACGAGACGTACCGCCAGGTGATGGTGCTGATCGGCAGCCTGTTCCGGCGGCTGCGCCCGGCCGACGCCGAGCGGCTCGACCGCGACGAGGAGCGCGAGCGCTACATGTGGACCCGGATGCGGGAGCACCTCGCCGCCTCCGGCGCCGACCCGGCCGACTGCCTGTACGTCTGCGGCGCGTTCCACGCCGCCAGCCCCGTCGCGCAGTTCGGCACCGGCCCCGACGTCGCGGCTTACGAGATCAGCCCGCGCACCGCCACCCGCTGGCTGTACGGGCTGATCCCGTCCAGCCACTCGGCGATCGAGGCGCAGTTCGGGCTGGCCCCCGGCTCGGTGTCCATCGCCGCCGCCACCTGGGCCAAGGCGGTGTCCCGCTCGGGAGCGGTCCCGTTCCGGCTCGCCGGCCAGCAGGGCGGCAAGCCGGCGAAGGGCAGGGCCCGCAAGGCCGCCGCCCCGGCCGCGGTAGCCGACGAGCCGGTGACCGACCGGCTGTCGGGCTTCCTGGCCCGCCCGCCGGTCCTCGACGACCTCGACGAGGCCGAGCTGCGCGGCTGGTGCGTGGACATCGTCCGGCTGGCCCGGCGCAACGGGTACCTGGCCAGCACCGCCGACGCGATCGCCGTGTTCGAGACGTCGATCCTGCTCGCCGGGCTGCGCAACCGGGCCCGCCCCACCCCGTACGACTTCGCCGACGCGGCGGTGACCTGCATCGAGAAGGACGTGGTGCCGGGCCGGCGGGACGTCCGTCGGCTCTGCGAGATCCTGCTCGGCGGCGACCGGATCGGCCAGGTCGGCTACGACGCCCTGCCGCCGCTGGCCCGCGACGTGCTCGACCGGCTCGCCCCGCTCGGGCTGGACCTGGACAAACGCACCATCCAGCGGGCCCTGCTGGACCTGCACGGCCAGCCGGCCGTGGCTCCCTGCTCGGACCTGCTGTGGCGGCTGCGCCACCTGCTACCCCGCGACGCGGTCCGCCCCATCATGGGCGAGCGGCGGCTGGGGGAGCGCTCGGCGCAGGAGAGCTGGGACCTGGCGCTCGGCCGCCACCAGCGCGCGCTGATCGAGCTGGGCTACGAGGGCGTCACCGTCGAGCAGGTCCTCGAGCAGCGGCTGCGCCGCCGGGCGTGGGGGCCGCAGGCCACCGCGGCGGTCGCGCTGGAGGCGGTCGAGGACGCGATCCTGCTGCTCGACGGCCGCCGGCTCGTCGACGAGCTGGGTGCCCGCGCCGTGGAGCTGCTCGCCGCCGAGCGGACCGTCGACGAGGCCCCCGAGGTGCTGCGCCGGATCCGTCGGCTGCTGGCTCACTACCGGGCCACCGAGCCGGACCTGCCGGCCTGGTGCGCGGCCTTCGTCACCACCGGGTACGCCCACTACTGCACCCTGCTGCCCACCGCGTTCGTCGACGCGGAGGCGGCGGTCCGGCAGGTGGCCGCCATGCTGGGCTTCCTGTTCAGCATGGAGAGCCTCGCGCTGGCGCTCGGCTGCGACCGGGCCCAGCTCGAACTGGCCGTGCGGCAGTCCCGGCCGGAGGCGCCGGCCCGGGTCGCGCTGCACTGGGCCGCCCAGCACCAGCTCGGGCTGCTGCCCCTGGCCGAGCTGCGGGCCCGCGCCGTGGAGCTGCTGGCCAACCCGCTGGTGGTGCCGGCGTTCCCGCAGTACCTCAGCGGGTTCGTGCAGGCCCTGGAGCCGGTGCCCGGACTGGCGCCGTTCGTGGTCGAGCTGATGTCCACGGCGTTCGCCCGGCTGCCCGACCCGGTGCTGCTGCCCTGGCTGCCGACGCTGATCACCACCCTGCGCGACCAGGCGGGCGAGCTGGTGCCGACGCTGGTCCGCGAGGCCGGCCGGACGTTCCCCGCCACCCTGCCCGCCCTGGACGCCTGGGTGCCGCCGTGGACGGCCCGACCGGCGGCGTCGCCCGCCACCGTGCCGGTGTCCGCCCCGGCCGGTCCGGTGGTCGACCTGCTCGTCGGCCATCCGGCCACCTGCGACGCCGTGGCCGACCTGCTCGGCTGCCCCGGCGGGTGGCGGATCGGCGAGCCGGCGACCGGGCCCGGTCCGGCGGTCGATCCGGAGGTGGCCGACCTGCTCACCGCGTATCCCGCCACCACGGCCGAGGTCGAGGCCCTGCTCGCCCCGGCCCACTGACCCGACCAACCCCGCCTCGCCTCGCCCATGATCGACTCCGTGTCACTGACATGGGGGTATCCGCGCCAGGGCAAGGCGCGATGTCGGTGACATGGAGTCGATCATGGACGGTCCGCCGGGGTGGGGGCGGTTCGGGGCGGGCTGGTCCGGGGTGGGGGCGGTTCGGGGCGGTGGCCCAGACCGCCGCGACCGCCTGACCGCCCCGACCCGCGCGCCGGGCCACCCGGCCGCCGCCACGCCCGCCCGCTCGGCGGCCGGCGGGCGCGGCGGTACGCGTCAGCCGAGCGGCTGGTCGGCTGTCTCGTCGTCCGGATCCGCGTCGTCCGAACCGTCGAAGACGGGTTCGCCGCAGGCCGGGCACTCGACGGTGTCGAGGTCGTCGAGGACCTCGGCGAGTTCGGGGTGACCCTTCAGCGCCGCGACGGCGGAGAGCAGGTACCGGGTGGTGGTCTCGTCGTGCCGCGCGCCGGCCAGCGTCTCGGCCAGCAGGGCCAGGGCCTCGGGCAGAGCGTGCCGGTAGGCGGTGGTGATGTCGTCGGGCAGACCGTCGGAGGTCTGCCCGTAGCCGCCTGAGCAGGTGGCGACCAGGCCGACGACGATGAGGTACTCGTCGCGTCCGGCCGCGGGGAGTTGGCGGGCGATGTCGACCAGGTGAGGGACGGCGGCGTAGGCGGCGGGCCAGGCGGTGCCCTCGGAACACAGGTACGGCCACAGGTCGCTGAACCGCCCCCGGTCCGTCGGGTCGGCCCGTAGCTGGCGCAGTTCGTCGGGGACGAACGGGGCGTCCGGCCCGCCCCGGCCCGCCGACCAGCCCCGGTGGTCGAGGTCCGGCCAGCGTGGATCATCGAGTGGCAGCATGGCCAGCAGCCTAGGCCCCGGTCGACGCCTCCGAGCGGGGTGGGCGGGCTGGCCCGGGACGCCGCCGTGGGCGGTCCGGCGCGGCGGCGGGCAGCTTCGACGTCGCGCCGCGATCGGGGGATCGGGGGATCGGCGCGGGAGTATGACCGGAATGGATATTGACCAGGGGATAGACGCATGTCAGTGTTTGCTTCCCTGGAACGAACGTCGCGGCGTCCCCTCAGGACGCCGCCGGACCCCGCCGCCCACCCCCGCGCGCGGGGGCCCGGTCACGCCCAGGTGCACGAAACCCCCGACCTGCACCGAGGAGCATCCATGAGACGCACCACGTTGACCGCGGGCATCGCGCTCGCCGCCGCCGTCGCGCTGACGGCGTCGACGGCGACGCTGCCGGCCGCCGCCGCCCCCGCCCCGGCGCTCGCCGCGCTGGCCGCCCCGGACATCTCCGTGACCAACGTCCAGGCCCACCTGTCCCAGCTCCAGAGCATCGCCACCAGCAACGGCGGGCACCGCCGGGCCGGCTCGGCCGGCTACACGGCCTCGGTCAGCTACGTCAAGAGCAAGCTCCAGGCCGCCGGTTACACGGTCACCGAGCAGAACTGCACCGGCTGCACCTACCCGGGCAACAACGTCATCGCCGAGTGGCCGGGCGGCCCGGCCGACCAGGTGATCATGTTCGGCGCCCACCTGGACGGCGTCTCCGCCGGCCCCGGCATCAACGACAACGGCTCCGGCTCCTCGGTCCTGCTGGAGAACGCCCTCGTGCTGGCCCAGCAGAACCCGACCATGACCAAGCGGGTCCGGTTCGCCTGGTGGAACGGCGAGGAGCAGGGCCTACAGGGCTCCAAGTTCTACGTCAACTCGCTCAGCGCCGCCCAGAAGGGCTACATCAAGGGGTACTACAACTTCGACATGGTCGCCTCCACCAACGGCGGCTACTTCATCAACCGGGTCACCTCCACCACCGCCGCGCCACTGAAGGCGTACTGGGACTCGCTGGGCCTGGCGCCGGAGGAGAACGTCGAGGGCCAGGGCCGCTCCGACGACTACTCGTTCCAGCAGGCCGGCATCCCCACCTCCGGGTACGCGATGGGGGCCAGCGCCCGCAAGACCAGCGCGCAGGCCAGCAAGTGGGGCGGCACCGCCAACGCCTCGTACGACCCCTGCTACCACGCGTCCTGTGACACCACCAGCAACATCAACGCCACCGGGCTGAACCGCAGCGCCGACGGCGTCGCGTACGCCATCTGGGACCAGGCGGTCGGCACCGGCACCCCGACCAACAACTTCTCCGTCGCGGTGAGCCCGACCTCCGGCAGCATCGCCCAGGGCGCGTCCACCACCGCCACCGTCTCCACCGCCACCACCTCCGGTAGCGCCCAGACCGTCGCCCTGTCGGCCTCCGGCGCGCCCAGCGGGGTGACCGTGTCGTTCAGCCCGGCGTCGGTGACCTCTGGCGGCTCGTCCACGATGACCGTCGCGGCCTCCTCGACGGCGGCCACCGGCACGTACACCATCACGGTCACCGGCACCGGCTCGGTCGCCCGCACCACCACGTACACCCTCACCGTGACCGGCACCGGCGGCTGCGCCGGCGGCCAGGTGGTCGGCAACTCCGGCTTCGAGAGCGGCGCGACCGTCTGGACCTCGTCCTCCGGGGTGATCACCACCGACCAGGGCCAGCCCGCCCGCTCCGGCTCCTACAAGGCGTGGCTCAACGGGTACGGCAGCAGCCACACCGACTCGCTGTCCCAGTCGCTGACCGTCCCGGCCGGCTGCGCCACGTACACCCTGTCGTTCTGGCTGCACGTCGACACCGCCGAGACCACCTCGTCCACGGCGTACGACAAGCTCACCGTCCAGGTGGGCAGCACCACCCTGGCGACGTACTCGAACCTCACCGCCGCCACCGGGTACGTGCAGCGCACCTTCAACGCCGCCGCGTACGCCGGCCAGACGGTCACCCTGAAGTTCACCGGTGTCGAGGACGCCTCACTACAGACCAGCTTCGTCATCGACGACGTCACCCTCACCGCGAGCTGAGCGGAACGGAAGGGGACCCCGGCCAGCGCCCGCGGCGCTCCGGGGTTCCCTTCCCGCCGGCCCACGTCGCCCGGCCGGCCAGGCTCAGGAGGGCTCGACCGCCCGCTCCGGGGTCACCTGTGCCGGGGCCACCGGTGCCCGGGTGGCCCCGTCCGGGGTGACTCCGCCCGGGAACAGCCGCTCGGCGAGCACGATCGCCAGCGACACGAAGGTCAGCACCGCGCCGACCAGGAACGTGCCCCGGGCGTCCACCGTGGACAGCGCGAGGCCGCCGATCAGCGCGCCGCCCGCGATACCCACGTTGAACGCCGCCGAGTTCGCCGCGAAGCCCAGCTCGGTCCGCCCCGGCGCGACCTGGAGGATGCGCGCCTGGGTGGCCATGAACACCGGGGCCGCCGAGGCGCCGAGCAGGGCGAGCAGGCCGACCACGGCGCCCTTGACGTCGGCGAACAGGTACAGCCCGGTCAGCGCGACCGCCTGCAACCCCACCGCCAGCACGAGCGAGCCGTGCGGGAACCGGTCGAGGAGCTGGCCCACCCCGCTCACCCCGGCGATGCCGGCCAGGCCGAAGACGAACAGCAGCACGCTCACCGTCTCCGGGGCGAAGCCGGTCACGGTGGTGAGGAACCGCTCCACGTAGGTGAACCCGGCGAACATGCCGGTCACCGAGATGGCGGTGGTGGCCAACACGATGGCGAACCGGCCGGTGTGCGGGGCGGAGCCGTACGCGCCGTGGCTGTCCTCCGGTCGGCTCGTCGGCAGCAGCACCGCGATCACCACCAGCGCGGCCAGTCCCAGGGCGGTCAGCGCCAGGAACGGCGCGCGCCAACCGCCCTGCTGGCCCAGCCAGGTGCCGGCCGGCACGCCGAGCACGGTGGCCAGCGAGCCGCCCACCGACGTAACCGCGATCACCCGACCCCGCACGGCGGGGGAGAACAGTCCCACCGCCACCGGAGCCAGCACCGCCCAGAACAGCGCCTGGGCCAGCGCCGTGGCCACCCGGGCGGTGAGCAGGACCCGGTACGAGTCGGCCAGGACCGACACCAGGGTCGCCGCCACCATGACGGCCAGCACGCCGCTGAGCACGTACCGCCGGGGCCAGCCGCGGGTCAGGTGCGCGATCGGCAGCGAGATCACGGCCACGGTGAGGCCGTACCAGGTGACGAGGTAGCCGACCGAGGACAGGGACACGTCGAGGTCGGAGGAGATCAGCGAGAGCAGGCCGATCGGCAGGTTCTCGGTGGTGTTGAAGGTGAACGCGGACAGCGCGAGGGCCAGCAGCACGAGCACGCGCCGCCAGGTGCTGGAGGTCATTCGTCAGCCGTTCCTTCCGGGGCGTCCGGGCGCCCTGAGCGGGGGTCGGTCATCGACAGGGCGGCCGGCGACCGTCGCCTGCGACGCGGGTTCGACACGCCGGTGACGGGGGGCATCGGAATGTCGCGGACAGTAGGCTCCCCGTGGCTGCCGACCGTCGCGGGCGGTCCGGAGCCGGAGCCAGCTCTCCGGGAGGGGCCGTGGAGAAAGCCGTCCGCCAACGCCGATCACCCGACCAGCCCCCGCCGGTCGATCCCGACCCGGCCGAGACCTCGCCGGCCGACGGCGTCGAGGCGTCGACCCTGCCCGAGCTGGAGGACCGGGCGTGGATGCACCACGCGAACGACTTCGCCCACACCAGCTTCTGGGCGGTGGCCCGTCGGCTGCCCCGGCTGGTCCGGGAGGCGATCGCCCTGGCCTGGGCGACCAGCCGCCGGGACACCGCCGCTTCCATCGGGCTGAACGTCGCCGCCGGGGCGATGACCACCCTCGGCCTGCTGGCCACCACCGGCGTGCTGCGCGAACTGTTCGCGGCCGGCCCCACGCCGGACCGGATCCGGGGGGCCCTGCCGGCCCTGGCGCTGACCGCCGCCGCCGTGATGGCCAAGGGTGGGCTCACCATCGCCGCCGGTTGGGCGCAGGCCCGGCTGACCCCGCAGATCAACTACCAGGTCGAGCTGCGGCTGTTCAAGGCCACCACGGCCGTCGACCTGGCCGCCTTCGACGACGCCGGGTTCGCCGAGGAGATGGACCGGGCCCGGGAGCGCGGGGTGACCGAGGCGGCCTGGATCGTCGACCACACCGTCGACCTGATCACCGGCGTGGTCGGGGTGCTGGCCACCGCGGCGGCGGTCACCGTGATCCAGCCGCTGCTGCTGCCCTGCCTGCTGCTCGCCGCGGTGCCCGAGGCGGCGACCGCGGTGAAGATCGCCCGCCGGCAGTACCTGGAGATGCTGGCCAGGATCAACCGGCGCCGCCGAATGTCGATGCTGGCCAACCTGATGGCCAACCGGCACACCGCCGCCGAGGTCCGGGCGTACCAGATGGGGGACTTCCTGCTCGGCGAATACCGGCGGATGATGGCCACCGAGACGCGCGCCCACCTGCGCCTGGTCCGCACCCAGACCCGGACCCGGGTGCTCGGCACGTCCGCTGCGGGCCTGGCCGCCTTCGGCGTGTACGCCGTCCTCGCCGGCCTGCTCCTGACCGGCATGGTGGCGCTCGCCGCCGCCGCGACCGCGCTGATCGCCCTCCAGTCCGCGCGCTCCAGCCTCGGCGTGGCCGTGTTCGCCACCAACTCGCTCTACGAGGACGCCCTCTACTACCAGGACTACCGGGACTTCCTGGACCGGGCCCGCAGTCGGACCGGCCCCCGCGGCGACCGCCCGACCGACGGCTTCGAGGCCATCGAACTGGACGCGGTCAGCCTGCGCTACCCGGACACCGACAGCCCCGCGTTCGTCCCCGGCCTCGGCGTCGCGTCGGCGCCCGCCACCTGGCACCTCGCCGCCGCCGGTCACGTCGCCGGCCGGGTCATCGGACCGTGACCGGGTGCCGGACGACGCCGTCGAAGAGGTACCCGAGGTCGTTGTGCCGGGCCCGCTCCGGCTGGCCGGCCCCGGTGACGTCGGTGGCCCGTGCCCGCAGCGTCGCCGGCCCCGGCCCCGCCGGCCGCCAGCGCGCCGTCCACCGCTGCCACGGACCGCCCACGTCCCCGGCGACCAGTTCGGCCGGCCGCCAGCCGTCGTCGCCGGTGTGCACCAGCACCGACCGGATCGGGCCCCGGCCCGACCAGGACCGGCCGCGCAGCAGCACCTCCGCGCCGGCCGGGACCCGGGCGTCCCAGGGCAGTTCGAAGGCGCTCTTCACCGACTGCGCGTCCAACTCCCCGCCGCCGTCCGGGTGGCCGGGGCCGAACATCCGGTAGAGCTGGGTGTTCCACGGCGAGAACAGCGGGGCGGCCGACACCTCCACCGGGCCGACCCACTTGACCGAGGAGACGCCGATCCAGCCCGGCACCACCACCCGCACCGGGAAGCCGTGGTCCGGCGGCAGCGGCTCGCCGTTCATCTCGTACGCCAGCAGCACGTCGTCGAGGGCCTTGCCGACCGGCAGCGGCCGGCGGACCCGGCCCAGGTTCACCCCGCCGGTGACGTACTCCGGGTCCAGTCCCTCCGGCATCACGTCGACCGCCGCGCCGGTCAGCCCGGCCCGCCGCAGCACGGTGGACAGCCGCACGCCCCGCCAGTGCGCCACCCCGACGCCGCCCAGGCCCCACGCCACCCCGGGGGAGGGCCGGTCCTGCTGCCCGGCGAAGAACCGGCGGGCGTTGCCGGCGCACTCGACCAGCGCGGTGACCCGTTCGGCGGGCAGCCGGCGCAGGTCGTCGTAGCCGAACTCGACCGGCCGGTCCCGGGTGGGCGCGCCGCGCAGGCCGTCGCCGAACAGGCTCAGCCGCCACGTGTCGGGGTCGATCAGCGGAGTGCTGGTGTGGTTGCGGACGAAGAACCGGTCGGTGGGCACGACGTACCCCTGCCCGGCCATCGCCTCCCAGCGCATCTCGGCGTTGGTGTCGTGCCGGGTGAACAGCCGGTCCGGCAGCGGCTTGACCACGCCCGGCCCGGCGCCGTCCCGCCCGGGGTCGGCGCCGACCGGGTCGGCCGCGACCGCGACCGGCTCGCGTTCGTCCGCCGCGGCGGCCAGGGCGGTCATCGCCGCGCCCAGCTCCAGCAGGCGGGGGCGGGACACGCCCGCGCCCCGGGCCCGGCCGGCCAGCCACTGCCGGGCCCGTCGGGCGTCGTGGTCGGCTTCGTCGTACGACAGGGGGTGCGGCATCGGGAGGTCCCTCCGGTTCGGCGACGCAAACTCCTATTCAAACAGTAGGAGTTTCCGTCGGGGCAGCGCCGCGCGGCGGGAACCGCCGGCCCCTTCGGCCGAGCCGACCGGCGCCGCTCAGGTCACCGCGGCCACGACGGTGATCACCCCCGCGACCACCAGCACGCCGGCCCACAGCCGGTCCACGTTGAACCAGGCCCGCCGCAGCACCCCGACGCCGAGCACCTCGTACACCGCCACGGCGGCGGCCAGCGCCACGCCGAACATCGCCACCGTGTGCACCCCGGCGGCGGCCAGTCCGGGCAGCGCGCCGACCGGGGCGGCCGACAACTGCCCGGCGTGTCCACCGTGGCCGCCGTGCCCGCCGGCCGCGACCGGCTCGGCGAGCAGCACCGGCAGCAGCATCAGCCCGGCGCCGTGCGCCGACGACATCAGGAACGACCACCCGGCGAGCTGCGCGTTGGACGGCCGCATCCCGGCCCACCGGAAGTGCTGCCGCGAGAGTAGCTGCCACAGCCCGAACCCGACCAGCAGCAGCCCGCCGACCACCGCCACGGTGGTGCTCGCCACGACCGACCTGGTGGCGCTGACCAGCGCGGCCACCAGGCCCACCGAGGCGAGGTGGCCCAGCGCGATGGGCAGCAGCGACGTCACCAGCATCCGCCGGCTGCGTTCCTGAAGGCCCCGGCCCACCGCGAACAGCCAGCCCATGGCCGGGTTCAGCCCGTGGAACGCGCCGAGCCCGGCCAGCGCCAGCCAGGTCGCCCCGGTCACGGGAAGCAGTACGAGTCGGAGGAGGCGTCGCCGCCCTGCAACCTGGTCTGGTGCACCCGCAGCCCCCGGAACTCGTCCCCGCGCGGGAAGAACCGCGGGTCCGGGGTGAGCCCGCCGGCGTCCGGATCGACGTCCAGCTTGGCCAGCCAGGCGCCCACCCCGTCCGGGTAGAACTGGTCGTCCCACGAGCCGTAGAGCGAGTTGGACACGTACACCCGGCGGCCGTCGCGGCTGATCTCGACCATCTGCGGGCCGCCGGCGAGCGGCTCGTCGGGGAAGCCGGGGTGGGGGGTGCGCCGCACGATGCCGCCGAGACGCACCGACCCGGTCTGCACGGGGTGGAACGGGTCGCTGACGTCGTACTGGCGCAGCTCCCCGGTGCCCCAGCAGGAGACGTAGAGATGCTTGTCGTCGACCGACAGGTCGATGTCGGTGACCAGTGGCGGGACCGCCCCGAACGGCTTGAGCAGGTCCGGCAGGTCGGCCGGGTCGGCCGGCTCGGCCGGGATGTCGATCACCTTGGTCACCGCCCAGGCGTCGCCGTCGCGGTGCCACAGCCAGATCGAGGCGGACAGGTCCTCGACGCTGATCACCACGCCGACGAACCCGTACGTCTTCGTCGGGTCGTGCGCGGGGCGCAGCTCCAGCGGCATCTGGTACGCGTCGCCGAGGTCGACCCGCTGCACGTGCCGGCGCCTCGCCAGGTCCCAGAAGTGGATGGCGTGCCCGTACTTCCGCCCCAGCAGCAGCTCGCCGACGATGCCGTCCTCGATCATCGACGGGGTGCCCCACTCGCTGGTCACCAGCACGTCGTGGTTGTAGTGCCACCAGAAGTCGTACGCGAGGAACTGCGGCCCCCGGTCGGCCTCCCACGCCCGGCGGACGTCGAAGCTGGTGTGGTCGAGGATCGCGATGCCGCCGGGTCCCTCGGCGCCGTCGGCGCCGCCGAGGGCGGACAGGTAGATCCCGTCGGGGCCGCAGTGCACGGTGTGCGGCCGGGAGTAGCCGGCCCGCCGCGCCAGCTCCTCCGGGCCGATCACCTTGACCAGCCTCGGGGCGCGCGGGTCGGGCTGGGTGTCGTACACGTGCACCCGCGACGAGCGCAGCCCGGGCACGATCAAATAGCGCCGCTCGACGTGCGGGTGCGGCGCGGTCGGGCAGAGCGCGCTGCTGCACGCGTTCCACCCGAAGTGGTGCAGCTCGTCGCCGGTGTGCGGCAGGTCGGTCCAGCCCACCACCCGCCCGTACCCGGGGGAGGCGGGGTCGGTGTCGAGGACCGCGATGGCGTCGGGACGGGCCGCCGAGCGGTCGAACGCGGCCACGTAGGCCAGCTTCTCGGCGGGGGCCCGGGCGGCGTCGCGGGGCGAGGGATAGAAGGACGGGTCGGGTGTCCAGCGGCTCATGGCGGCTTCCTCCGGGGTCGGCGTGCCGGACCGGTCGCATCGACGCATCTCAGCGAGCGGAAACAGCCTACTGACCCGACGGGGCGCTGTGGTTAACGCATCGTGCCGAATTCCCTGCCCAGGGTTGCCCGGTGGGCGCGGTCTCTCAGGCGTCCCGGTGGGCGGCGAGGAAGTCGGCGAGCACCCGGGTGTGGGTGGAGAAGGCCAGCTCGGTGGGCTCGGTGAGCACCAGCCACTCGGTCGCCTCCTCGGTCGGCGCGGACGGCGGGAGGTGCCCGGCCGCCCGCTCGGGCAGCGTCCCGAAGACCATTATGGTGCCGCCGGCCGGGGCGCTGTGCACCGCGAACAGCTCCGCGTCCCCGGCCGACGCGACCAGCCCGGTCTCCTCCCGCAGCTCCCGGACCAGGGCCTCGCGCCACTCCTCGCCGTACTCGACGAAGCCGCCGGGGAGGGCGAGCAGCCCGCGCGCGGGCTCGATGTCCCGGCGCACCACGACCACGCCCAGGCCGGCGTCGGTGCGGACCGGCAGCACCGCGACCGCGACCGGCAGCGGGTTACGCCAGACGGTGTGCCCGCAGGGCGCGCAGACCCGGGGCCAGCCGGCCCCCGCCGGATAGGCGGCGCCGCAGTAGGAACAGTGGGAGTACGGTGCGCCGGTCATGCCGCTGCACGTTACCGCCCCGGACGCCCGGCCCCGACCGGGGTGGCCGCGCTGCCCGCAACCGGCACCGGCACCGACGGCGGCACGGGCCGGGGAGGTCATCCCTTCAGGCCGGTGTGCGCCAGGCCCTCGACGAACTGCTTCTGCGCGATCACGAACACCGCCAGCACCGGCAGGGCGGTCATCGACGCCGCCGCGAGCTGGACGTTCCACATCGGCCCGCCGTACGCGTCGACGAACTGGGTCAGCGCCTGCGGCAGGGTGAACTTCTCCGGCGAGGAGAGGAACACGATCGGTTCGAGGTAGAGGTTCCAGCTGTGCAGGAAGGTGAAGATGGCCACCGCGCCCAGCGCGGGGCGGGACAGCGGCAGGGCGATCTTCCAGAAGGTGGCGAACCGGCCCAGCCCGTCGACCCGGGCCGCCTCCTCCAACTCGCCGGGCAGGGCGATGAAGAACTGCCGCATGATGAACGTGGCCAGCACGCTCGGCGCCCCGAAGATCGGCACCAGGATCAGCGGCCAGTGGGTGTCGACCAGGCCCAGCTTGAAGAACATCTGGAACAGCGGCACGATCGTGACCTCGCTCGGGATGAGCAGGCCGGCGAGCACCACCAGGAACAGCACGTTCTGGCCCCGGAACCGGATCCGGGCGAAGGCGTACCCGGCCAGCGCCGCCACCGCGAGGGTGCCCACGGTGACCACCAGGGCGATGTAGACGCTGTTGAGATACTGCCGCCCGAACGGCTGCAACTCGAACACCCGCTGGTACGCCTCCAGCCGCGGGTCCGTCGGCCAGAGCTGCGGCGGGAAGGCGAAGATGTCCGCCACCGGCTTCAGCGACGAGGTGACCATCCACCAGGTGGGGAAGACGAACGGGATCGCCAGGACCATCAGCACCCCGTAGAGCACCAGCTTCGTCCTGGGCGACAGGTCACGACTCATGGAAGACCCATCTCTTGCGCATCTGCCACTGCAGCACGGTCAACGCGAGCACGATCGCGAACAGCACGATCGACAGGGTGGCGCCGTAGCCGAAGTGGTGGAACTGGAAGGCCTGCTGGTAGAGGTAGTAGACGAGCACCGTGGTCGAGGTGCCCGGGCCGCCCTGGGTGAGCACGGCGATCTGCGCGAACACCTGCAACGAGCCGACCACCGTGATGATCGAGGTGAGCAGGATCGTCGGGCTGATCAGCGGCACGGTGATCCGCCAGAACTGCCGCATCCGGCGGGCCCCGTCCACCTCGGCGGCCTCGTACAACTCGGCCGGCACGCCCTGGAGGGCGGCCAGGAACAGCACCATGTTCAGGCCGACGTTCTTGAACACCTGCACGACGACCACCGACAGCATCGCGGTGCCCTCGCCGCGCAGCCAGTTCGGCCCGGCCACGCCGATCGTGTCGAGCAGCCCGTTGATCCCGCCGTTGTCCTGGAGCAGGAAGCCCCACACGATCGTCCAGGCGACCAGGGAGACCACCACGGGGGAGAAGAACAGGGTACGGAACACGATGGTGCCGCGCAGCTTCTGGTTGAGCAGCACGGCCAGCAGCAGCGCCAGGGCGAGGTTGAACACCACCAGTCCGACCGAGAACAGCCCGGTGGCCCGCAGTACCCCACCCAGGTTGGTGTCCTCGGCGAGCTGCGCGTAGTTGTCCCCGCCGACGTAGTCGAACGTGCCGGCGAGCACGTTCCACTCGTGCAGGCTGTACCAGACCACCAGGACCAGCGGCAGGATCACGAACACGATGCTGCCGAGCAACTGCGGGGCGACGAACAGGTAGCCGGCGAGCTGGTCGCGCCGGTGGCTGGTCCACCACGGGCGGCGGGGCCGGCCCGGGGCGGGCCCGGTCTTGGCGACCGGGCCCGTCCTGGTGTCCGTCGGGGACCCGGTCACTTCGCCAGCAGCGGCTGGATCTTGGCGCACACGCCGTCCAGGACCGCCTTGACGTCGGCGTTCTGCTGCCACAGCGGGTCGAGCCCGGCCCGGACCTGCTGGCTCAGCTCGGCCTGCCCGGCGTGGCTCGGCTTGACCACGCCGCTGGTGATGCCGTCGATGACGACCTTCTGCAACTGCTCCGGCTTGAGCTTCGGGTTGGTCTTGCCCAGCGTCTCGGCGGTCAGCAGCGACTGTCGCGGCGGCGGGAAGAACTGGGCCAGCTTCGCCGAGTTGGCGGGACTGGTGAAGAAGGCCAGGAAGTCGGCCGCCTGGTCGGCGTGCGGGCTCTTCTTCATCACGCCGATGCCGGCCTGGCCGAGCACCGCGTAGTTGCCCTTCGGGCCGGCCGGCAGCGGCACCAGGTCCCAGCCGAAGCCGTCGTCCTTGAGCAGCGACGCCCGGGAGATCTGGGTGACCGTCATGGCCGCGTCACCGGCGAAGAAGTCCGCCGTGGTACCCGGGCCGGGCAGCGCCTTGTCGGTGAAGATCCCCTTGTGCAGGGCGGTCATCGCCGCGACCATCTCCGGGGAGTTGAAGCCGCAGGACTTGCCGTCCTCGCTCCACGCCTGCGCGCCCCAGCCGGTGAAGAAGGTGGACAGGTTGTCCCAGCCCTTGTAGTCGAAGTCCCGGATCACCAGGCCGGCCTTGCCGGACTTCGCGGCGGACGCCGCGGCGGTGGCCAGGGCGTTCTCCCAGTTCCACTGCCCGGCGGCGATCAGCTCGGCCGGCGTCTTCTGCCCGGCCTTCTTGACCATGTCGGTGTTGACGAACACGCCGAACGGCGAGTTGGAGAACGGGTAGGCGTACAGCTTGCCGCCGTCCTGCCAGAGCTTCGTGGTGGCGGGGGAGAGGTCGTCGTAGGCGTACCCCTCGGCCTTCTTCAGGGTCTCGTCCAGCGGCAGCAGCGCGCCCGAGGACACGAAGTCGGGGGCCGAGTTCTCGAACACCCAGGCCAGGTCGGGGGCGTTGCCACCGGCGATCTGGGTGGTCAGCGTGGTGGTGTAGTTCTCGAACGGCAGCGGGTCGAAGGTGATCGACTCCACGTCCGGGTGGGACTTCTTGTACTCGTCCGCGATCTCGTTGAACAGCTTCAGGTGCGCCTCGTTGGCGGACCAGACGGTCATCCGCAGCTTCGCCGGACCGCCGTCGCCGGCGTCGTCCCCGCCGCCGCAGGCCGTCAGGGCGAGCGCGCCGGCCAGCGCCAGGGCGACGCCACGTAGGGCCTTTCCTGCTCTCACAGTCTTCTCCTCACCGGGGGTGTGTTCAGTAGCCCGCGATCTGCGGCCAACGCAGTTCCACGCCGGCCGCCGTAAGGCGGTCCTGGAAGTCGGCCAGCAGACGGGGGGTGTCGCGGACCGCGCGCGGGGACTCGCCCCGCTCCAGACAGAAGTCGGCGAGCAGGCCGGCGACCTCGCCGACGTTCCACTCGACCGGGTGCAGCCGGTAGCTGCCGTTGGTGACGTGCGTGGTGCCGATGTTCTTGCCGGCCGGCAGCAGGTTCTCCACCCGCTGCGGGATCAGCGCGCCGAGCGGGATCTCGAAGGGGCAGGACCCGACGTCGATGTAGTTGTCGCCGCCGGTCGACGGGTGCAGGTCGATCCGGTACATGCCCACGCCGATCGAGTCGGGGTAGCTGACCGCGCCGTGCGCGCCGCGCACCGCCAGCGACAGGTCCTGCTCGACGACCGTGTACTCGGCCCGGATGCGCCGCGACTCGCGGATGTACGGGGCCTGGGCCAGGCCGTCGGCGCTGCCGGTGACGTCGCCGCGCAGCCGCAGCCCGGGGAAGCCGGTGCCGCCGTCGGGCCGGGGCGCCTCGGTCTGCATCCAGTACAACACCGAGTACGACAGCTCCCGGGCCTTCGACAGGTGCCAGGACGCGTTCGGCACGTCGATGACCGGGCCCTCGAAGTAGTCGATCATCGGCCAGTTCACCAGCGTGATGTCGCTGCCGTACGCCCCGTCGACGAAGTTGCGCCGGGCGGCGATCCGCCGGAACGTCCACAGGTTGCCGTCGCCGGGGTTGAGCCGCTGGTCGGCGTTGACCGCCAGCGGGTCGTCGTCCGGGTTCGGGGTGAAGCTGCGCTCGGTGATCTCCAGCGTGCGCGGGTGCGGGGAACGCCAGGACAGCAGCCGATCGCCCCAGAAGTCCGGCTTGTAGTCGCGCCAGAAGTCGTACCCGGCCGGGCGGTCGATGGTGTGGTCGCCGTCGACGTGGTCCAGGGCGAAGCAGACCGACACGGCCTGCATGTTCATCGGCTGCGCCTGGGCCGGGGCGCTGGGCTCGCCGGTCTCCTCCCGCGACTCGAAGCCGGTGACGTACTCGACGCCGGCCAGCGGCAGCAGCTCACCGGTCTCGGTGGCGTCCAGCACGTACGGGGCGGTCAGCTCGACCAGCTCGTCCGGGCGGTCGCGGTGCGCGACGGTCACCCCGGTCACCCGGTCGCCGTCGGAGGCCGCCGAGACCGGCCGGTACGGCTGGAGCACGGTCAGCCGCCCGGACCCCCGGTACGGCGCCAGCATCTGCTCCAGCACCGCCACCGCGACCCGGGGCTCGTGGCACAGCCGGCTGACCCAGCCGGCCCCCGGGTTCAGGTCGGTCCAGCCCCGGGACCGCTCGGTCAGCGGGAAGTGCCGCCGGTAGTAGTCCCGGATTCCGGTGCGCAGCGCCCGGTAGCTGGCGGTGACGCCGAACTGCTCGACCCAGGAGTGCTCGTCCGGGGGAACCGCCTGGCTGGTGAGCTGTCCGCCGAGCCAGTCGAACTCCTCGGTCAGGATGACGCTCCGGCCGGCCCGGAGAGCGGCCAGTGCCGCCGCCACCCCGCCCAGCCCGCCGCCGACGACGAGGACGTCCGCACGCATCGATACCACTTGCTTCCTTCCAGTTGCGCGATCGCCGCTCAGGAGCGGCCGACCGCCGGATCGGGGGCGCCGAGGGTGTCCCCCTCGACCAGTTCGCACGGCAGCAGGCGCTGCCCGACGCCGTCGGCGCTGCCGTCGATGACCGAGGTCAGCAGCTCGACGGACTGGCGTCCCATCTCCTCGCGGGGGATGAGGAAGCCGGTGAAGGTGAGCGCGGTGGGGACCGGAACGGTGGGGTCGCCGAGGGTGACCACGGACAGGTCGCCGGGCACCGTCAGCCCGCGTAGCCGGGCGGCCTGCGCCAGGGCGACCGCCGTGGCGAAGTCCTCCACGAACACCACGGTGGTCCGGTCGGCGCGCAGGTCGTCGAGGACGGCCCCGACGTCGCGGCTACCGGCGCCGGGCAGCTCCCGGGCGCTCTCCACCGCGCCGCTGTGCGCAACGAAGCCGCGTCGCCGGTCCTCGGACGACTCGGCGTTGGTGCCCATCGGCAGGTAGGCCAGGCGGCGGTGCCCGCGGCCGAGGGCCCGCTCGGTCAGGGCGCTCACCGCCGCGGCGTAGTCCGCGCCCACGTACGGCACCGGACCCCCGGCGTCGTCGCGCCGGCCGACCGCCACGTACGGGAAGCCGTCCCGGTTGAGCCGGTGCAGCTCGGCGGCGTCGATCTCCCGGCCGAGCAGGAGGCAGCCGTCGGCCAGCCGCAGCCGGTTGTCCTGGTGGAAGATCCGCCGCCGCCCGTCGACCACCGGGGCGCTGGTGAACAGCAGCAGGTCGCAGCCGACGCGCTCGGCGTACTCCTCGATGCCGAGCAGGAACGGGTGGAAGAAGTCCCGGCTGCCGCTGGGGAACGCCGGCTCGTAGGTGAACACGCCGATGATCCGGTTGAACCGGGCGGCCAGCCGCCGGGCCACCGGGTCGGCGGCGTAGCCGGTCTCCTCGATGGCCCGCAGAACGCGGCCCCGGGTCTCCGGCGCGATCCGCACGTCGGCGTCGGAGCGGTTGTTGAGCACCAGGGACACGGTGGCCTGACTGACGCCAGCCAGGCGGGCGATGTCACGCTGGGTGACGCGGCGCGGCGAAGAGGGCACGGGGGAGTCCTCCGGGGGGTGCTAATGCGTATTAGCGATCGGTGTTGGGGAGGACTCTGGCCTCTGCTCCCGGGGGATGTCAAGAGTTCCCGGAGATTTCCTCGCGATGAAGTCCCTGGACTAATGCGCATTAGCTTGCGGGGCCCGACGCGCCTCCGCCGCTCCCGGCCGTTTCGGACGGAGATCGAACCGCCCCCTTGACAGCGGGCTGGCCGGCCGGCGAACATCGGAGAAGCATAGATGCTAATACGTATTAGCAGACCTCGACGGGGTCGCATGCGGCCCCGTCGACCACCCCCTGTTCACCTTGCGTGACGTCGCTGGGCGGCGGGCCGGAGCGCCGGAGCGCACCCCGTGCCCGCCCGGCGGCGTCGCCGTCCCACCCCACCCGCACCGCGGCGCCGACCGCCCGAAGGATGCTCCACCACCTGAGGCAGGCCCCACCGCGGCGCGCCCACCGCCGACGAGAGTCCCACCACCGCAGAGATGAGGAAGACGACATGAGGCACCTGTCCGCGTCCCCGCAGCGCCGCGCCGCCGTCGCGCTGGCCGGCGTCGGCCTGCTGGTCGCCGCCACCGGCACCGCCCCCGCCGCCGCCAGCGGCCCGGAGGTCGACTTCCCGCGGTTCAGCTACGCGGGGACCGCGTTCGACAAGAGCCAGCTCTCCTACAACCCGACCAACGAGTTCATCTTCCCCAGCGTCATCCGGGCCGCCGACTACTTCGCCGACCCGCTGGGCGAGTACTACCTGTACTACGCCCCGCACGAGCGGCCCGGCGGCATCTCCCTGGCCTACTCCGACTCGATCGACGGCCCGTGGACCGAGTACGCGGCCAACCCGCTGGTCGGCAACACCTGGCTGCCGCACTACCCGACGGTCAGCCACGTCTCCTCACCGCACGCGGTGTGGGTCGAGGGCGAGGGCAAGCTCTTCCTCTACTTCCACGGCGAGAACTCGATCACCCGGTACGCGACCTCCACCGACGGCGTCCACTTCGACTACGGCGGCACCGCGATCAGCCGGAACAGCACCACCGGCGGGGAGACCTCCTACGCCCGGGTCTTCGAGCAGTCGGTGCCCCGGCTCGGCACCCGGTACCTGATGCTGTTCATGGACAACCCCACGGCCGCCCTGCCCGGCCCGACCGGCCCGGTGTCCCGGCGCATCCGCTGGGCGGTGTCGAACGACGCCCGGAACTGGGCGATCCAGCCGGAGCCCATGGTCACCCCGCAGGGCGATGAGGGGCCGAACGCCTCCGGTCCGTTCTTCCTGCGCTGGCAGGGCCGCAACCTGGTGGTCTTCCACGCCGCTGACGGCAACATGCACGCCGTCGACGTCGGCGAGAACTTCGACCGCGAGGTACATCTCGGCGTCGTGCACGACTCCCTGGCCGGGGCCCCGGACCTCGGCCGCTCGGCCGCGCCGACGTTCTACTTCGACGGAAGCACCGCGCACATGTACTACGAGGCCGGCGGCCGACTCACCGCGACGATCGGGCACGCCGTGGCCGCCCTGCCCGCGCCGGTGCCCACCAGGGAGCTGGACTGCGCGGTGGACCGGCCCGTGCTCTGGCCGCCGAACCACCAACTCGTCGACGTCGCCGTCACCGTCGACCTGCCCGACGGGGTGCTCGGCCCGCGCGCCTTCACCCTGGCCGAGGTCACCGGCGGTGACGCCGCCGACGTCGCCGGGTTCGTCACCGGCACCCCGGACACCGCCGGTCGGCTGCGCGCCGAACGCGCCGGCAACGGCGGGGACCGGGTCTACACCCTGCGGTACGCCGGCCACGACGAGATCGGTCGCCCGGTGGGCTGCTCCGTCACCGTCACCGTCCCGCACGACAAGCGCCCGGCCTGACCGTCCTCGTCCCCCGCCCGGCCTGACCGTCCTCGACCAGCGCCCGGCCTGACCGTCCTCGACCCGCGGGCGCGACCGGGGCGAGCGGTCGCCCCGGGGCCCGCCGGCCCGGCCCCCGTCCAGGGGCCGGGCCGGTCGCCGCCTGTCAGGCGCGCAGGGCCGCCCGGGCGTCCATCAGGGCGAAGCCGAGCAGGTTGTCGCCCCGCCAGCGGGCCGGATCCTCGACGGCGGGGTCATCGGCGGCCAGGCCGACGCCCCACACCCGGTCCACCGGGCTCGCCTCGACCAGCACCCGGTCGCCGGTGGCCAGCAGGAACGCGCGCAGGTCCGCGTGCTGGGCGAACTTGGCCACGCTGCCGGCCACCACGACGTCGTACCGGTGGGCCGCCCAGACGGCCTCGTCGAAGCCGCGCACCCGGCGGCCGAGGGCCTTGGCCCGCTGCGGGTGCCCGGCGGCGAGGACCTGCTCCGCCACCGCGTCGTCGCCGAAGTGGACGGCTTTGCGCCACATCATCCAGTGCTCGGCGGTGTCGAAGACCCGACCGTCCACCGTGAACGGCGCGGGCCACCACTGACTCAGGCAGCCCGGCCCGACGGAGCCGTCGCGCCGGGGCCGGTGGCCCCAGAAGGGGAGGTATCTCACCGGGGCGCCGGCGTCGTGCAGGGCCACCAGGTCGGCGACGGATCGAGGCGACATGGCCGACAGTCTGCCCCGTCACCCCGACGGCGCGCCGCCGGATTTCGGCCGGGCGGTCAGCCCGCCGGGGCGGTGTACGCCGCCGTGACGCGTTCCGCCGCCGCGGCGGCCTCGGCCGGGTCGGTGCCGGCCGCCACGTCGGCCTCGGCCCACAGCCGGCTGCTCGCCGCTATGAACTCCCGCCCCTCGGCCGACGCCGCCCACTGCGCGCCCTGTTCCGGTATGCCGGCGTCCTCGCCCCCGATGCGCAGGTACGTGGCCAGCCCGAGCAGCCCCATGTCCCAGCCGATGCCGGTCGCGCCGGGCCCGAAGTGGGCCCAGCTCACGTCGTCGACGTGCGCGACGTGCTCCAGAGTGAACCGGGTCCGGCCGCTGGTCTCCGGGGTGAGACGCACCTCGATCCAGCTCACCTCGCCGCCGTACTCCCAGGTGGCGGCGAAGCTCTCCGGCGGGTCGCAGCGCTGCACCACGCCTCCGGCGTTGCCCTCGAACTGGTAGCGGCCGTGCAGCCGCAGCTCGCCGCTGACCGGCAGGAACCAGCGCGGGATGCGCTCGGGGCTGGTGCAGGCGTCCCAGACGTCCTCGACCGGGGCGTCGTACGTCTGGCTGATGGTGAGCACCCGGGCCTTGCCGGCCGGCAGCACCCGGCTGCCCATCCGGCGCTGCACGGTGCTGATCTGGTGGGTCGCGTCGATCATCGTGGGATGTCCTCTCCGGGTTCCTCGGCGGCCAGCCGGCGTTCCCGGCGGCCCCGGGCCAGCTCCGTGGCCAAGGCGTGCAGCGGCGGCGTCCAGAACCGGCGGAAGTGGCCGAGCCAGTCGTCGACCTCGCGCAGCGGCTCCGGGTTGACCGCGTACAGCCGGCGGGCGCCCTGCGGTCGCACGGTGGCGAAGCCGCTGTCCCGCAGCACCTTCAGGTGCTGGGACACGGCCGGCTGGGAGATGCCGAACTCCGCCCGGATCACCTCGCAGACGGCCCCGGCGCTGCGCTCGCCCTCGGCGAGCAGCTCCAGGATCCGCCGGCGTACCGGCTCGCCGAGGACGTCGAAGGCATGCACCCGCCCTTTATATCAGACTCGGCTTATACGATGCGGGCGATCCAGCTACGCATCGACGCCTGGCTCAGCGATACATCTTTCCTCCCGGAGGGGGTGTCGCTGGCGGCGACGTGGGGGAGTTACGGCCGCCGCGATCACCTCGGCCGCCTCGCCCCGCCGCGTACTCGCCCCGCCGCGTGCCCGCCCCGTGATCGTCTGCTGATTTCGGAGACTCCGGCCGGCGTGTCGGCTCCGAAATCAGCAGACGATCACGGTTGCCCGATCATGGTTCCGTAGCAGGTCCGGGGAGTGGCTGGTGCCCGTCCACAGGTGGTGCGCCGTCCACAGGGCGGGTTGTGGCCGAGGTCGTCGGGGGACACCGTCGGCGGCGTGAACGCCGAGTTGGAATCACTGCTGGACCGCCATGACGGGCTGCTCACCCAGTCACTGGCGACCCAGGTGGTGCCCGCCTGGGTGCTGCGCCAGGCACGCGAGGCGGGACGGCTGCTCCGGGTGCTGCCCGGCGTGTACGTCGACGCTCGGCTGGCGCACCCGTCCGGCGCCCCTTCGCGGCACCGACTTCCGCCCGATGCGTCGCCGCCCGTCCCGCCTCTCGCGCGGTTCCCGGCCGAGCTGCGGCACCGCGCCGCGCTGGCGTACGGGGCCGGGCGCGGCGCGCTCGGCGGGCTCACCGCCCTGCACGCCTGGGGCGTACGCGGGCAACCCGACGGGGAGCCGGTGCACCTCGACGTGCCGGCCGGGTCGGGGCTGCGCTGCCGGCCGTACCTCGTGCTGCACCACCGGCGTGGGTTCGTCGCGGCGCCCCCGCACGCTGTGACCCGGCGCGGCGTGACCGTCGCCCGGCTGGAACGGGCGCTGGTCGACGCCTGGCCGCTGCTGCCAGCCGTCGACCGCCCCGCCCCGCTGATCCGAGCGGTCAACGACGGCCTGACCACCCCGGCCAGGGTCGAGGCGGCGCTCGCCGGGGCGCCCAGGCTCACCCGCCGTGGTGCACTGCGCGCGCTGCTGGACCGGCTGGCCGCCGGCTGCCGCAGCCCGCTGGAGGTGTGGGGGCACGACCACGTCTTCACCGGCCCGGCGATGCCCCGTCTGCGGCGGCAGTTCCGGGTGCGGATCGAGGGGCGCACCATGTACCTCGACGTCTACGCCGAGCGGGAACGGGTCGACTTCGAGCTGGACGGGGCCACCACCCACGGTGATCCCCGGCAGCGGGAGGTCGACCTGCGCCGCGACGCGCTGCTGGCCACCCGCGGCATCCTCGTCGTCCGCTTCGCCCACCGCAGGCTGGTAGGCGAGCCGGACCGCGTGCGCGCCGAGGTCCTGGCCATCCTGGCCAGCCGCCGCACCGGCTGACCTGCCAGGCGGCGGCCCGTCCCGGCCGGGGGACGGTCAGTCGCGCAGGGTGCGCAGGATGCGGGCCAGGTGGGCCCGGTCGGTCGGGCCGAGGCCGCCGAAGAGGCGCTCTGCCTCCGCGTGCCGGGCCGCCCGGATCGCCGCCCCGACCCGGGTGCCCTCGGCGGTCGGTGTGACCAGGGTGGCCCGCCGGTCGGCCGGGTCGGGACGGCGGGCGACCAGCCCTCGTTCCTCCAGCCCGTCGACCACCTCGGTGGTGGAGCGCGGCGCGATGCGCAGGTGCTCGGCGAGCGCGCTGAGCCGCATCGGGCCGTGCCGGGTCAGCACGCCCAGCGCGCGGGCGTGCCCAGGGTTGATCGCCCACGGTTCGAGGGTCTGCCGGGACAGGTGACGCAGCCGCCGGGCGACGGCCCAGAAGCTCTCGGCCAGGCCCTCCTCGTGCGCCCCCGCGCTCTCCTCGCCCGCTCCGGCGCTCTCCTCGCCCGCCCGGGCAGGGTGCTCCGGACCGGATGCGCGGTCGTCGGCGGTCACCGGAATACCGTAGCAGCATTTCCTGTTGTCACCTCATGATGAGGTAACCTCAGCATCATCGTTCCCCACCGGAAGGCACCCCCTTGGACACACCCCCCACCCATCGTGCGGGCCGGGGCGATCCCCGCACCGTCAGCCCCGCCGAGAAGGCCCAGGCCCGACAGGTGTCGCTGCGCCGGATCGGCCGGCTCTTCGCCCCGCACCGCTGGCAGCTCGGCACCGTCACCGCGATCATCGTGGCCTCCTCGGTCGTCGCCATGGCGTCGCCGTTCCTGCTGCGTACCGTGATCGACCGGGCCCTGCCGGAGCGCGACCTGTCGCTGCTGGCCCGGCTGGTGCTCGGCATGGTCGCCGTCGCGGTCGTGACCGCGGCCCTCGGCGTGATCCAGACCTGGCTCTCCACCCGCGTCGGCCAGCAGGTCATGCACCGGCTGCGCACGGACGTCTTCGCCCACCTGCACCGCCAGTCGATCGCGTTCTTCACTCGCACCCGCACCGGCGAGGTGCAGTCCCGGATCACCAATGACATCGGCGGCATGCAGACGGTGGTCACCTCCACCGCCACCTCGGTCGCGTCGAACCTCACCACGGTCGTCGCCACCGCCGTCGCCATGGCGGCGCTGTCCTGGCGGCTGTCGCTGATCTCCCTGGTCGTGCTTCCCCCGTCGATCTGGCTCACCCGCCGGGTCGCCCGGATGCGGCGGGAGATCACCGCGCAGCGGCAGCGGGAGCTGGCCGACCTCAACGTCACCATCGAGGAAGGGCTGTCGATCAGCGGCGTGCAGCTCAGCAAGACCCTCGGCGCGGGGGCCGCGCTCGTCGACCGGTTCACCGCCTCGTCGGCCCGCCTGGTCGACCTGGAACTGCGCTCCGACCTGGCCGGCCGCTGGCGGATGGCCTCGATGAGTGTCATCTTCGCCGCCATCCCCGCGCTCATCTACCTCGGCGCCGGCCTCCCCGGGACCGCCGGCACGCTGAGCATCGGCACCCTGGTCGCCTTCACCGCCCTCCAGGGCGGGCTGTTCCGGCCGCTCATGGGCCTGCTCGACGTGGGTGTCTCGCTCACCGCCTCGATGGCGCTGTTCGCCCGGATCTTCGAGTACCTCGACCTCCCCGTCGAGGTCGCCGACCCCGAGCGGCCGGTCGAGATCGACCCGCGCCGGGTCCGCGGCCACGTCCGCGTCGAGGGCGTCACGTTCACGTACCCGGGCAGCGACACCGCCGCCCTCGCCGGGGTCACCCTCGACGTGCCGGCCGGCACCGGCCTGGCCGTGGTCGGGCACACCGGTTCGGGCAAGAGCACCCTCGCCGCTCTGGTCAGCCGCCTGCACGACCCCACCGCCGGCCGGGTCACCATCGACGGCGTCGACCTGCGTGACCTGCGGCTGACCGACCTGGCCGCCGTCGTGGGCGTGGTCAGCCAGGAGACGTACCTGCTGCACACCACCGTGCGGGAGAACCTGCGGTACGCCCGGCCGGACGCCACCGACGCCGAGATCGAGGGCGCGGCCCGCGCCGCCCAGATCCACGACCTCATCGTCGCCCTGCCCGACGGGTACGACACCATGGTCGGCTCGCGGGGGCACCGGTTCTCCGGCGGGGAGAAGCAGCGCCTCGCCATCGCCCGTACCCTGCTGCGCGACCCCCGGGTGCTGGTCCTCGACGAGGCCACCAGCGCGCTGGACACCGAGACCGAGCGCGCCGTGCAGCGGGCGTTCGACGAGTTGTCCCGGGGACGTACCACGATCACGATCGCCCACCGGCTCTCCACCGTGCGCGACGCCGACCAGATCGCCGTCCTCGACCACGGTCGGATCGTCGAGTCCGGCACGCACGACGGCCTGCTCGACCGCGCCGGCCGCTACGCCGCCCTCGCCGCCTGACCGGAGTCCGCCCCGCCGCCACGTGATGGTCCGCCGTTCCGTCAACGCCCACCCCAGCGCCACCGTCGTCACCTGACTGGTCAGCGGCGGCCGTTGACACCAGGTGACATTCTTCTAACTCCTGGTTGACGACGGGCGTCGGGTGTGGCGAGTGCCGTCCTGATCATGGGAGAGCCTGGTGGACCGACACGCGGTGGGTCGCTGGAATCCGGTCGAGGAGGAATGGACGATTCAGGTCCCGGGCCGAGAGGGCGTCATGGCCCAGGCGGACCTGGGCGATGCTCGGCACAGCACTCAGTCCTGTCCATTCTGTCCAGGGAGTGTCGAGGCGCCGCAGCACTACGAGACACTCCTGATGCCGAGCCGGTTTCCGGTGGTGCGCCGGGACGCCGACGCGGACCAGCACATGGCCTACGGGCTGCACGATGTCTTCCTGTACACCAGCGATCACCTGGGCCGGCTGGTCGATCAGCCCGTGTCGCGACTGGCCGTTCTGCTGCGCCAGATCGCCGAGTGTACGGATAGCATGTTGGCTGATCCTCTGGTGCAGGCGGTCTTCGGATTCGAAGCTCGCGGCGACCACTTCGGACCGACCGTCGCCCACCCCCACGGTCAGCTCATCGCCTTCCCATTCGTGCCCCGCCGGCTCACCGTCTCCGAGGCGGACTGTCGGTTCTGCCCTCCACCTCGCGGAGAGGCCGAGGAACTGCTGGTGCATCGGGGATCCCTGACGTCGGTGGCGGTGCCGCCGAGCGCGCGTCTACCGTTCGAGATGGTTCTCGTGCCCGACCGGCACGTCCCCACGCTGTCCGGGTTGAACTTCGCCGAAGTGGACGATCTGGCCACATCGCTCTCCGCGGCGCTGCGGGCCTGTCTCTCGGACGACGGTGTCATGCCGCAGTACCTTCTCACCATCATGCAGGCCCCGAAGGGACACCAATCCCGCCACCACCTGCGGATCGAACTGCTGCCCCTGCACCGCCCGCACGGAGGTATCAAACGGTCGGGGGGCGTTGAAGTGGGCGCCGGTGTGTACCTGAATCTGCTCCTGCCCCGGAAGGCGGCCAGGATGCTGCGAGAGCGCCTGTCGTGACCGACCTCGTCCGCGTACAGATGGTGGGAACCCAGCGGTCGGGGTCGAACATGCTCAGGCTGATGCTGGCGCAACTCGGCGTCTTCGCCCCGCCCTCCACACATCTCATCGCCGACTTCCGGCCCATGTCGGTCAGTTACCTCGGGCCGGGCGGTCTCGGCCTGGGCCGGCTCGTCGAGGACGTCCTCGCCATGGTCAAGGTGAACGTGCTGGCCTGGCCGGACGGTCCACCCGAGGTCGGCGACGTGCTCAAGCGCTGCCGGCGAGCGGACCTGGGCGAGGTGTTCCGGGCCGTCTACGACGCCGGCGCGGCGCGCTGTGGCCGTACGCACTGGGTCTCGAAGGACTTGGAGAACATGCACCACGCGGATCTCGTGCAGGCAGCGGCGACAGACATACGGGTGATGCACCTGGTGCGCGATCCCCGGGACGTGGCCCTATCGTTTGCTTCGGCACCGATCGGCCCCAAGGACCCCCGGGTCATCGGGCGAGCGTGGGCCCGGGACCAGGCGGCTGCGGCACGATGGCGGCAGCGGGCGCCCGCCGACCACTGGCGGGAAGTGCGGTACGAGGCGTTGGTCGCCGATGCCGAAGGTGAGCTGGGCCGAATCTGTACGTTCCTCGGCCTCCCGTTCCGGGAGGACGCCCTGGCTTTCCACCGCCGCGACGACGCGATCGGTGCGCCTCGGTTGTCGGCTCTGTGGATGAACCTCGACTCCCCGGTCCTCGCTGACAACGTGGGGAAGTACCGGCGCCCGGAGCACCGGGAGTTCGTCAGTCTCGTCGAGGAAGCGGCGGCGGAGTCCCTCAGGGATCACGGATACTCCCCGGCCCAGACCTTGACCGAACGCGTGTACTCCCCGGAAGAACTGGCCGCGATCCACGCCCGGGACGAGGCGCTCCGTCAGCTTGCCCGGGATCGGGTTGACCCGGCGGTCGAGGCGCGACACCGCCGCCGCGACGGGGTGTTACAGCGGCTGCGTACGCAACGGTGAACCGTGACGTCAGCGATTACCACCACGGCCGACGGCATAGCTCAACACCGCCAGCACTGCCGACGAGATGAAGTTCGGTGCCAGGTCTGACCAGCTCCGGGTGGCCTCCTCGGCCCAGCTCCACAACCCGGCGGCGAGCACGATCGCGGCGAGCAGCGCGGCGGTCAGCCGGAGGAGACGACGCCCCATCCGCAGGGGGGTGTCGACGGACGAGATGACCCGCAGCACGATGTTGTCCGGATGCCCACGCGCGCCAGTACGCCCGCTGAGCTGCGAAAAGGTGTCGTAGAGGATGCCGTAGGTCCGGGTGGACAGGTGCTCACCCGACTCGGGGTAGCGGAATCCCCGTTCTTCGAGCACATCGGCTGCGATTTGCTGCAAGGGACGCTGCACGTCGCCGGAGAGGTAGCGGCGGTACGGCCGGAGCATCGCCGCGGTGGTGGCCAGGTGCAGTTGCCAGGGGACCCGGACGAAATTCTGCCGGTCGCCGTCGAAGAAGTCGACGTTGATCTCGCGGGGCCGATCCATGTCCCTGCGCAACAGTCGCCAGAGCCCGTCGAAGACCAAACGACCCTCGCGGCCGGTCAGCGCATCCGTCTCGACGAGCACCTGCAACAGGAAACAGTCGACGCCGGCCTCAGGAACGTTGCGTCGGGGCTGAGCCGCGCGTCCCAGCAGACCCTGCTTCGTCGCGGTGATCCACCTGTCGACGGGGTGCCCGTTGCGAGCCAGCGCTCGGAGCGCGTGTGCTGTCGCCAGCGGGTGAGGCACCTGGTCGGGGCCGAGGATGAAACCCCACCCCTGTCCGTCGTCCGTCCCGCCGGTCAGGAGACGGTTGCTGAAGGCGGTCTTGAGGTCGTCGCACTCGGCCAGGCCATTGGGTACGAACGTCAGCGCGTAGAGGAACTCGGCCTGCTTGATGGTGCTCGCGCTGTCGTGGCGGAGTTTGTCGAGGACGATGGTCCTGATGCGATCGTCGTGCTCGGCGAGGGTGACCTCGATGCCTTCCCGGTCGCGTACGTAGTTGACGATTCCCCGGGTGACCGAGCGGACGAGATCGCTGGATGCGGTCTGGGCGCCGACTACCCGGAGCGCCGCAGCGGTGCCGTGCAGGCCCCGTTGGGTGCGCTGCGGGAGGTCGAAGTACTGACCACTGGCGCATACGTCGTCGGGCAGGACTCGCCGCCGGGTTCCCGTCATGCAGTCGTGTAGGAACTTGTCCCGGATAGCCGCCAGGCAGTGGACCATCTCGGCTGAACTGAGGAAGTCAGCCGGCATGGTGGTGTCCGACCGCACCGGTCAGCTTGTCTCGGGTGTCCCTCATGCACTGCTCGAAAGGACAGGCGGCGTAGTCCCACGCGTCCGGGTGCCCCAACTGTGCCGCGACCTGCCGCCGGAAGAACTGGGGCGTACGCACGTCCGGGCCAACCATGATCGAGCCGCCCTGATCTGAGTGCAGGAGGTATGAGCGCAGCTCCGCCCGTCGGGGGTCGCCCAGGAAGGCCCTCAGGTCGGGGTACGTCTGCCAGTAGCGTGGCAGGGTGAGCGTGACATGGCCGGCGATAGCCCACAGGTGCAGGTGGGCGTGATCGATGCAGGCAGAGGTGTGGACAGCGGCGTTGCAGCCGCCGTGCTCGAAGAGCAGGACCGAGGCGAATTCGCGCGTGAGGTCCGCCACCGCGACGTCCACCAGGGAGAGGAAGGGATCCACCATCGAGCGGGGCAGGGCGGCGAGTGACCGAACGTGTGGCTCGGGACAGGCGAGCAGGTAACCGGGCACTATGGCCCCAACGCCGACCAGGGTCACACCGCCTCTGCGCACGCGATGCACCGGCACGTCGTACCACGGAAGGCTCGGCACCTGCTCGCAGCGGGCAGCGCAGACGAAGCAATCGACCGGCGTCATGACGGATCCTTCCGACCCCGGTTGGTGGACCGGTGGTGGATGGGAGGGGATGGATCAGTTGACGTGTTGGTGCGGTGATCTCGCGTCCGCTCAGCTTACGTGCAGGTGCGTCGGATCGAAAGTCAACAACCTTTTCGGCGGCGGCTGACGAATGCCTCGGCGGCGGGCCGGAGTGAGGGAATCAGGTTGAGATCGAGCAACTCGTTGATGGGGATCCAGGTGGCTTCACCCAGGTAGTCGTCGACCTCCTGGCCGTCGGTGCTGATCTCATCGCCGGTGGCCTCGCACTCGCGTGCGACCGCCACGACCTGGACCTGGTCCGCGTCGGAACCGCCGGTCGACATGATCCATTGCCAGATGTAGAACGGTTGTCCGGGAATGATGTCCAGGCCCGTCTCCTCCCGCACCTCGCGGCAGATGTGCGCGTCGACATCCTCGCCGAACACCATCCGCCCGCCGGGAACCTCCCAGCAATGGGGATTGTGTGGGTCCTTGGACGTCTTCTGTGCCACTAGGACGCGGTCTTCCTTGAAGATGAATGCCTTTTGGGCGAACTGATGAAGCCTCATCCCGGTCCAGGCCCTTCGTGATCGGCATTACATGGGTCGGCTGAGGCCACAGTGTGCCACTTGAGACGCGCCGCACAGTAGTCCTGTGCCGTGTCGCCCGAGCCGCGGTGCGGTGGATGTCATCCCGTCCGCACGGTGCGTTGTGCCGTCCGGCGGAACCGCGGTGTCGGCGGCACGGAGGGTCGGAGGCCGGCGAGCTGGACGTAGATTTCGCGTTTGGCGGTGGCCAGGCCGCGATGGTCGAGCACGTAACCGGTCAGCCAGATCCAGCCGTGGTAGGTCGGCAGGTCGGGCACCGACACGACGCGGAAGGTGAGGGCCCGGTCCCCGGCGAACTGCACCGAGGCGCGGCCGTCGATGGTCAGCAGGTCGCCAGGAGAGGGGTGCATCGCTACCAGCGGCCCCGGTTGGGTGGCTGCGGCTCCGGCGGGCGGCACTCCTGGGCGTGCATGATCTGCCAGTCGCGCAGCGCCCGCTTGAGCCGGTCGTTCTCCTGTACGAGCAGCCGCACCTCCTCGTACAGCTCGGTCAGCTCGTCGGCCAGCCGGGTCTGGAACTCGCGTACCTGATCGGCGTCGACGCCGCGCCGACGCGGGTCGAACGCTCGGGTACGCACCTCGTGCGGGGTCAACCGGGCCGGCTGGCCCGTTCCGTGGAGCTGGCCACCTCGGTACACCTGGGCCACGACGATCCTTTCCGGGGCAGACGGAAACGTGCAGGGTCCGTGCGGTGGGTCGGGAAGGGCGGGCCGTCCGCGCCGGCCACGGACGGCCCGCCCGCTCCGCCGCCGCAGCCCGGTTCGGCGGTACGGCAGCGGAGCAGCCCGGTGGATCGGGGCGGGCAGGGGGCGCCCGCCCCGATCGGGGGATGAGCCGATCTCGTTGCCACGCGAGGAGCGGCCCTGGTCCAACAGTAACGGCTTAGTCGTTTAAGTCAACCACTGGCTGTTGTCGTTCATGGGCGTTTCGTGATCGAATTGGCGAGCCACGCAAGGAGCGCGATGCCTACAACACCCGACTACATCCGCATTGCCGACGACATCGTTGCCGCTGTCAAGGCGCGCAAGCTCAAGCCCGAGGACAAGCTGCCGCCGATCGCGCAGATGGCGGTGGACTACAAGGTCGGCACGTCCACGATTCAGATGGTCTATGTGCGCCTTGAGGCGTTGCGCGTCATCCGGCGGCACCAGGGCAAGGGCATCTTCGTCACCGATCCGGAGACCTGGATGCGGGAGCCGTAGACGGACGAGGTCGGTGCCGGCGTGACGGGTAGCCGACAGAACCGGCGTCGGGGCGTGAAATCTGTCCCCGCCGATCGGCAAGCTGGTGTCCCGTCGTCGGAGGTGCCGCATGCCGTACGTGAAGTCCCACATCCGCCGCGACGGTGCCCGGGTCCGGGCCCACTACCGCAAGCGGCGGCGCGCTCGTGGCGGCGGCGGGGCGGCCCGCCGTGGTCGGTCCGGCAGCGCGGCGCCACTCCTCTGGGGCGTGCCCGCGCTGGTGCTCGTGGTCCTGGCGGTCGACTTCGTGCGGCGGCACCCGTACTGGTCGGTCCTCCTGGTGGCGGTCGTCGGCCTCGCCGTCGCCGGGTTGCTCCTCGCGCGGGCGAGGCAGCGGGCCCGACAGCGGGCTGAGCAGGAACGACAGCGGGCTGAACAGGCCCGGCGGGACCGGCTGATCGCGGTGACGGACACGATGTCCGGGCCGGAGTTCGAGCGGTGGTTCGCCCGGCTGTTGGAGGCGTCGGGGTTCCGGCAGGTCACGGTCACGGGTGGGGCGGGGGACCGGGGCGCGGACGTCGTGGCGGTCGCGCCGGACGGGCGGCGGGTGGTGGTGCAGTGCAAGCGGCAGAGCGCGCACAACCGGGTGGGCAGCGCCGCCATCCAGCGCTTCGCGGGGACCTGCCGCGAGGTGCACGGGGGCCAGCTCTGCGTGATCGTGACCAACAGCTTCTTCACGGCGGGCGACGGCGTGCGGCTGGCCCGGCAGCTCGACATCGCGCTGGTGGACCGGGCGGCTCTGGAAACCTGGGCGTGGACGCGCACACCGCCCCCGGGCCTGTGCGTGGCCCGCTGAGTCTCCCGATCGGCCGTCCGCTCGGGCGGCAGGCCGGGTGCTCGCCGGCCGATTTCCCATTGACGGGTATCTGACTCGGCCGTCAGATCAAGGACGCTCGTCGAAACCGATAACCTCGCCCTGAGCGCTGCTCCGATTCCGTCTCGTCAGCGCGGGCGGATCATCCAGTGGGGGTTCTGCATGGCGCCGAGCCGGCGGCGGGCGGTTCTGATCGGGGTCAACCAGGGCGGGAGCGACGTTCGGCTGCCTGCCCTGCGATATGCGGAACGCGATGTCCAGGCGGTCCGGGGAGTGCTGCTCGACGAGGAGATCGGCACCTTCGACGACGCCGACATCAGGATGTACGTCGGCGCGGAGGCGACCTGGCGTGAGATCAAGGCCGGGCTTCGCGAGATGGCGTTGGACTCCGGCCCCTCCGACGTGCTGCTCGTGTACTTCGCCGGCCACGCGTTGGTGCCCGAGTGGAGCACCCAGCTCGACGCGTACCTCGTCACGGCGGACCTCAACCCGGACGCCCTCCGCCGGGAGCCGGACAACGGCCTGCGGATGGCCTTCCTCAAGCGGGACGTCTTCGAGACCTTCGCCGGCACCTCCTTCCTCGTCCTCGACTGCTGCCACGCCGGGATCTATCTCGACGCCGACCTGCGCCACGCCGAGGCGATGCAGACCTACCGCACCCGGGTCGACCGGCACAGCGCGCTGCTGGCCTGCCGCAACGGTGCGGCGGCGCGGGAGAACGAGGAGTACGGGCACGGCGTGCTGACCTACCACCTGCTCAGCGCCCTTCGCGGCGGCGCCGCGGACGACAGGGGCCGGGTGTCGTTCGGTCAGATGGCCGCGTTCGTGGCCGAGCAGGGGCTCGAACCACCGCCGGTCCAACTCGTCCACATGTGGGGCCCGACCACCGTGCTGGTCCAACCGCCGACCTCGCGGCACGAGCGTCGGTTGCAGAGTTCGCCCGCCAACCCCAGCACCACCCGGCCCTGCAAGAGCCCCCTTGAGGACCAGTCCAGCTCCATCGTGCAGTTGCTCGGTCGGGTCTTCCGGTCCGAGGCCCACCCGATGCGGGGGTCCCAGCAGCGCGGGCACGCCGAGCGGGTGGAGATCGTCCGGCACGCGCTGGCCGCGAGCTCCGTGGCCGTGGTGGAGTTCTCCGGCTCGGCCATCCGGGTGGCCGACTCCACTGCCCGCTTCGACAAGGAGGAGCTGCGACCGCTGCTGGAACTCAGCTCCGCCGACGCGATCCGGTACCGCACGTCGATGCCCGGGCACATCGTCTCGAACGACGCCGGGCTGCGGCTGCTCTGCGTTCCGCTCTCCTACGAGGACGATCGCATCCTCACGTTGACCGTCATCGACCCGGCCGTCGCGCTGCTCGACATGGGCGAGCCGCTCGCCGTCATGCTCCGGGCCCTGTGGGACTCGGACCTCCTCGGCGACCCGTTACAGGCCGAGATGCAGGTGGCGACCGCCCTGCGCACCGCCTTCGGTCGGCTGCCACTGAACCTGTACGAGTACGCCTTCAGCCTCTACCAGAAGCTGGTCGACTCCATGATCATGGTGTTCCAGCCCGTCGTGGAGCTGGACCTGCGCCCGGCCGGAGTGAGCATCCACAGCTTCGAGGCCCTCGCGCGCTGCAGCGACAAGGAGCTTCGCGCGCCACTCGCCGCGCTGCAGATGGCGTACGTCTGGGGTGACCGCTTCATCATCGAGCGAGACTCGCTGCTGCTCGCCAAGTCGATCCACTCGTACGCCGCCGCGGACGCGGACGCCCCGTGGCACGGCACCAAGCCGCTGTCGGTGAACGTCGCGGTCCGCTCACTGCTCAGCGACTCGTACCTCAACCAGGTGAGCCGGGCGCTCGCCGAGGCCGCCATGCATCCGCGAACGCTGACGCTGGAGATCTCCGAGCAGGACGCGATCCAGCCCGGTCCGGGGGAGCGGTGGCCGCAGGAGCCGCTGCTCTACTTCCACCGACGACTCACCGAACTGGCCCGGGAGCTTCGGATCAGCTTCGCCGTCGACGACTTCGGCGTCGGGTACGCCTCGCTGGCCCGGATGGCGGAGCTGCCGCTGACCCAGATCAAGGTCGACCGCGCGGTGCTGCACCATCCGATGGCGCTGGAGGAACTCGCGCTGGTGGCGCGGGTGTCCCGGCACGCGAGCGACCTCGGGCAGGCCCCCACGCCGCGAGCCGTCATCGTGGAGGGGTTCGACGAGGCGGCGCCGGTGACCCTCAAGCAGATCTACGACCTGGGAATCCACCACGTGCAGGGATTCTTCAGCGGCGCCGTCGCGTCGACGTCGCTGCAACCACTGGATCAAGCCGCCCGCGAGCGGATCGCGGGCCTGGTGAGAGGCGAGGAATGACCACCGTCAAACTGCTGTTGCCGGCCGAGGTCTTCGAGGAACTCGACCTGCCGTACGAGGGCGTCCGTGACCTGTCGGCGATCACCCTCGCCGTCGAAGGGACGGGCCTGCTGGCGAACCTCGCCGCACTCGCCGCGTTGCAGCCCCAACTGAGCGACCTGGTGGCCGCGATTCGCAACTGGCGGTTGCGGGATCCGCGCCCCTCGGTGACCCTGACGGTCACCGGCCCCGGAATCGACCTGAAGGTGGACCTGCCGCGGAATGTCAGCCGGGCCCAACTCCTCGAACAGCTCCGTCCGTTGCTCGAGGCCGAGGAGTGACCGGTGGGGACCGCCGAGGGCCTCACGTGCAGTTGCCGCCCTGCGGGTCGAGGGCGTAGACGCCTGCTGGCCGACTCGGTGCTGCCGGTCCGTGGGATTCGGAGACGCGGTACGGGGCGGGCCCGGCGACCCTTGCCATACATCGGCGGATATCACTAGATTGGGGCGGGGTGCCGCCCGGTCGACGCACGGTCGACCCGGCGGCTGATCGTCCGCCCGAGCCGGGCCCAGCGCGTACGCGCCGTCGCGCGTCGCCACGCGAGCGTTCCCGTAGCTTCCCGCGCCGTCGGCCCGCGTCCCGCGCCCTTCCGGCGGCGCGCCCGCCGGAAGGAACCCGATGAGGATCTCCCGCGCCCGTCTCACCCCGATCGTCGCCGCCGCGGCGGTCCTGGCCGCCGCCCTCGCCGGGGTCGGCCTGCCCACCGCCCCGGCGACCGCAGCCGCCGGCTGCCGCATCGACTACGTGCCTGACCAGTGGACCGGCGGCTTCACCGCCACCGTCCGGGTCAGCCCCGGCGACGCCGCGCTGACCGGCTGGACCGTCACCTGGACCTGGGGCGGGGATCAGCGGTTCGGGTGGCTCCGCCCGGGCGACCCGACCCGAGTTGGCGCGGTCCTCATCGAGGTGTGCGGACGAGTTTCGCCGCCGACCCTGGCCAACGCCGGGTGTCGCGTCGACACTGTTCCCAGCAAGGAACTCATGTGCATCGATGAAATCGGTGCCGCCGAGATGGGGAGGAACAGTGACAGACACGAGGATGCCCACCACCACGACGACCGGCGGCCGGGTGTGCCGCACGATCGGCCTGCTCGCCCTGCTCACCGCGATGGTCGCCGCGGCCCTGGCGGGGCCGTCCGTGGTGACGCCCACGCTGGCCGAGCCCGCCCAGGCGGCCGTCCACAGCTCCTGCACCATGACCCGCTGCGCGGACGCGCGCACCGCACGTTCCGGCTGGTCCGCCAAGGGCTTCCCGACCAGCCGGGGCTGGTACTCGTGGAGCGGCGGGCTCGCCAACTTCGCCGGCGGCCAGTTCCACAACTACGAGGGCCAACTCCCCGCCGGCGCCACGTACCACGAGTACGACGTCTACCCGCGCGCCTCCGGCGCCGCGCGCGACGCGTACCGGATCGTGGTCAACAGGAGCACGGGCGCGACGTGGTTCTCGCCCAACCACTACACCGACTTCTACCGCCTCTGACGCGACGCCTCGCGGGGCCGGGCCGCAGGGTCCGGGCCCGCGCCGGGGAGGGCACCATGACCGAGGGGCACCCGCCCGAGCTGCCGCCGTGGCTGGCCGTCACGGCGACCGAGCGCACCCCGGGGCCCGGTGCGCGGGACGCGGTGCTGCCGGCGGCGATCGCCCGCACCCGGGCCGACCTGTTCGCGGCGCTGGTCGACGTCCTGGACCTGCCCGGGTACGTCGGGCGCAACTGGGATGCGCTTGCCGACAGCCTGCGCGACCTGCTCGACGCCGGCCCGCTGACCCTGCTGGTCGACGACGCCACGCAGCTGCTCGCCGACGAGCCCCCCGGCCACCTGGGCCTGCTGCTGACCCTGCTCGGCGACGCCGCCGCCGACGCCCCGCACCCGCTGCGGGTCGTGCTGCGCGACGCCCCCGACCGGGTACCGGTCCTGCGCCGCCGGGCGGTCGCCGCCCTGCCCCGCCGCTGACCGCTCGGCCCCCGGCCGGCTACCGCTGGCCGTTGCGTTCCTGGCCCCGGCCGCCTGCCGCTGGCCGTCCGGTTCCTGGCCCCCGGCCGCCGGCCCGCCGGGGCGGTGCCCGGTCGCCGCGCCGTGCCGGTCCACCGGGGCCCGGCCTCAGGAGGCGCTCACCGGATGGTCGAGGATCGCGCTGAAGCGCTCCTCGGCAAGGTCGAGCTGGCTGAAGATGTGGGCCTTCACCGCCGGGGCGAGCGGGGTGTCCGGCCGGGCGATCAGCTCGCGGAAGACCGGCACCAGCGGCCGGTACTTCGTCGCCGAGGAGAACACCTTCGGGCCGACGGTGTGGATCACGCCGACCCCGTTGTCGGTGAAGTCGGAGACCTTGATGACCCGGGCCCACGGCTCCCGGTCCAGGCTGGCCGCCACGTGCTCCCGGTACTGCGTGTGCCGGTCGCGGTCCGGGTCGTACGCCGGGTTGGTGACCGCGGCGACCAGTCGTGCGACCCGGGGGCCGAACCGCGCGGCGAGCACCGCCAGCGCCGCCGCCGTGCGGTCGCCGGCCGCCGCCGGCCCCACCGGGTGGCCCTCCGTCAGGCCTGCCAGCTCCGTTGGGTGGTCCTCCACCGCGTCGTGCAGCAGGCCGGCGACGATCACGTCCACGTCGCGCACCTGGTAGTGGTGCATCAGCCGGATCGCCACCCGCAGCAGGTGGTTCAGGTACGGCTCGCGTACCCGCCGGTCGTCGCGGTGCAGCTCGGCGGCCAGGTCGAGGGCGGCGGTGAGTCGGGCCCGCGCGTCGGAGTCGAACGCGCGGATCTCCAGCCGGAACCGCTCCAACAGGCCGGGCTCGCCGTGGATCTCGGTGATCGCGTGCATCGGCATGGTGGCCAGGTACGGCGGGAAGTCCATGGACCACTTATAGCTGATCTTCACCGTCCGTGGGTCCCGTCGTCGGCCTTGCGACGGCAACCGCCGCGGGCCGGCCGCTGCCAGACACCCGCTCGACCAGCCGAACCGTGGTCCCCTCCGGGGTGGCGTGCACGCTGGGCCGCTCCACCAGCCGGGTCATGATCAGTTGCCCTCGGCCGCGATGGACTCCACCGGGCCCGGCGGGGTGGCCGCCCAGTCCCTCGCCCGGTGCGCGGCGCTGGTCGGGGCCGGCCGGAAACGGCGATCGGCGTCACCCGGCCGCCGCCGTGCGGGGGAGAATGGTCGGGTGGACCGGGTGTTCGCGGTGCTGGTGGCGTTGCCGCCCGCGCTGGTGCTCGCCCTGGTCTTCCTGCTTCCCGCGCTGGAGGCGTCCACCTTCCTCGGGCTGTTCGTGCCGGGGGAGGTCGCGGTGCTGGTCGGCGGAGTGCTCGCGCACTCGGGTCGGCTGCCGCTGTGGGCGGTGGTCGCCGCGGCGGTGGCCGGGGCGGCGCTGGGCGACCAGACCGGCTACCTCATCGGCCGCCGGTACGGCCGCCGGCTGCTGTCCCGCGTGCCCCGTCGACTGGTCCGCTCCGGGGAGCTGCGGCGGGCGCTGGACCTGGTCCGCCGCCGGGGCGCGGTGGCGGTGGTGCTCGGCCGCTGGGTGGCGGCGCTGCGCGCCCTCGTGCCGGGGATCGCCGGGCTCAGCGGGGTGCCACGGGGCACGTTCACCCTGGCCAACCTCTGCGGCGGGGTGCTCTGGGCGGTGACCGTGGCGGTGCTCGGCTACCTGGCGGGAGCCTCGTACCGGCTGCTGGAGCATCGCCTCGGCCTGGGCGGGGAGGCGCTGCTGGCCCTGCTGGTGGTGCTGGTGGTGGCCCGTCTCTGGCGGCACCGCCGGGCCGCCCGCCGGGCCGCCGGATGAGGCCGCGGGGCCGGTTGCGCGGTGGGTCGGCGTGCCGGGGCGGCGGCGAGCGGGATGTCCGCCGCCCCGGCACGCCGGGTCGGGTGCCCTGTCGTCCCGGTGTGTCAGGAGGGCCCCGCCCGCACAGCGGGAGGCGGCCGGTGCCCGCGCCCGCTGTGACGGCCGCCTGCACCGAGTTCGGGTCGCGGTAGCTGTTGCAGATGATCAGCAGCCGGCCCCGTTCGACGGCCACCCGTTGCAGCCCCCGGGTCACCTCGGCGAAGCACGGGTCCGAGGCGTCGTGCACGACGACCCCGACCACGCCGCGCTGCGGCCGGGCCAGTAGCTGGGCGTGCGCGTTCGGCACGTACCGCAGGTCGGCGACGAGCACCGCCTCCCTGGCCCGGCCGCCCGGTTCGCCGGGAGGCACCATGGTGGGGCGGTGCGACGGCGAAGGAGGCGGCGATGGCGCGGTGGGGCTGGTTGCGGGAGGCCGCCGGCCGGGTCCGGCGGGGCTGGCTGCCGGTGGTGGAGGGCACCCTGGCGGCGACCGTCGCCTGGGTGCTGGCCACCCGCCTGGTCGGGCACCCGCAGCCGTTCTTCGCCCCGGCCGCCGCGCTGATCGTCCTCGGGCAGGCCCGCGGGCAGCGGACGCGCCGGGCGGTGGAGGTGGTGCTCGGCGTCGCCGCCGGGGTGCTCGTCGCCGACGTGGTGGTGCAGGCCCTCGGGCCGCGCACCAGCTGGACGGTCTTCACGGTCATCCTGCTGACCATCGTGCTGGCCGTGGCGGTCGGCGCGAGCAGCGTCTCCGTGGTGCAGGCCGCCGTCTCGGCCCTCTACCTGGTGGTGGTCTCCCCGCCCACCGAGTCGCTGGTCCCGTTCCGGTTCGTCGACGCGCTGATCGGTGGGGCGGTGGCCCTCGTCGCCAGCCAGCTCGTCGACGCCAGGCGCCCGCTCGCCCCGCTGGCCGCCGAGTTCCGGCAGACCTTCGAGGACCTCGCCGGGCTGCTGCGCGAGGTCGCCGACGCGCTGGACGAGCGCGACCCGACCGCCGCCCTGGCCGCCCTCGACCGGGCCCGGGGGATGGACGCCGCCGTGGAGCGGCTGCGCGCCGGGGTGCTCGCCGCCGGTGAGGCGCTGACCCTGCACGTCCGCCGCCGCCGGCACCTGGGCCGGCTGCGCTCGGTCGACGCGTCCATCGGGCAGATCGACTACGCGGTGCGCAACGTGCGGGTCCTGGCCCGGTCCGGGGTGACGCTAACCCGGCTGCCCACCCCGGTCCCGCCCGGTCTGGGGGTCGCCATCCGCTCGCTGGCTGACGCGATGCACGCCGCCGGGGAGGCGTTCGCCGCCGACCTGGACGGCCGGGACGCCCTCGCCGACGAGCACGCCGCCCGCGCCGAGACAACCGCGCTGGAGGCGGTCCGGGGCGCCGGCCGCCTGTTCACCGCCGGTCAGACCCTGCCGCTGGCCATGATCGTCGGGTCGGTGCGGGCCACCGCCATCGACCTGCTGCGCGGGGTCGGGGCGGACGACGACGCGACCGTCCTCGGTCGGGTCGACGAGGCGCTCGGCCTACCGGCGCTGTGACCCGGCCGGCGCGGACGCGGGCGGTCAGGCCGGGCCGGACGCGGGGGCGGCGGCGAGCCAGTCCGCCGCGCGGCGGCGCAGCTCCGCAGGCACCTCGTGCCCGCCGGTGAACTCCGCGTAGTCGACCGGGTAGCCGAGCGCGCGCAGCCGGGGCACCAGCCGGCGACTGCACATGTCCGCCGGCAGCACCGGGTCGGCGGCGCCGTGCGAGACGAACACCCGGGGCCGGCCACGGGTGACCAGGGGCGCGGCGAACCCGGGGGAGAAGGCCAGCACCGCGCGGACCAGGTCGCCGTTGGTCAGGCCCAGGGACAGCGCGTACGAGGCGCCGTCGGAGAAGCCGCCGAACGCCACGTCGGCGACCGGGTGGGCGGACAGGACGCTCTCCAGCAGTTCGTCGATCCGGCGTACGTCCGGCCCGAAGCCCTCGGCGATCAGGTCCCACGTCGACGCGGTGGCCTGCGGCGCGACGAGCAGCAGGTGGTGCGCGTCGGCCAGCGGCAGCAGCAGGTCCAGGCCCTGCCGGGCCGAGCCGCCGGCGCCGTGCAGCAGCAGCACCAACCGGTACGGCCGCTCGTCGGCGTCGTCCGGGGCGTACACCAGTGCCCGGGGCTCGCCCCCGGGACCGGTCACCGGGGTCAGCCCCCGCCGGGCCCGGCCGGTCGGCGGGGCCGGTCGGGCGGCCAGCCGTCCGTGCCGGTGGTCCTGCGCCGGCTCCCGGTGCGGCAGGGCGGGCTCGGTCACGTCGTCCTCACCGCCTCGCGTCGGTCGCTGCCGGGGCGGGTACCCGGTCCGCCGCCGGTTAACCGGTCCGGATCGCGGTAAGGGGTGGGGTCGACAGGTGGTGCTGTCGTACCGGGATGTCCAATAGTCGGACGACGTCCCCACGCCGGAGAGGAAACCACCCCCGTGAGCAGCACCGCCGACGCCCCGACCGCCGATCCGGGCAACGCGCCGGCCGGCGTGCCCCGCCCGGTCCTGGCCGCCCGCAACGGCGTCGCGGCCGTGTTCGCCCTCAACGGCCTCGCGGTCGCCTCCTGGTTCTCCCGGGTGCCGGCGGTCCGCGAGGCGCTGGACCTCAGCGCGGGGCGGCTCGGGCTGCTGCTGCTCGCCATGTCCGTGGGCGCGCTGCTGGCGATGCCGACCGCCGGGCTGGTCACCCAGCGCCTCGGCGCGACCCGGACGGTGGCGGTCAGCGTCCTGCTGGTGGCGGGCGGGATGACGGTGGCCGGGATGTCCGCCGGGTTCGCCGGGTTCCTGCCCGGCGTCGCCGTCGGCCTGTTCCTCTTCGGCTACGGCTCCGGCACCTGCGACGTGGCGATGAACATCGAGGGGACGGCCGTCGAACGGCGGCTGGGCCGGACGATCCTGCCTCGGTTCCACGCGGCGTGGAGCCTCGGCTCGGTGGCCGGCGCGGGCCTCGGCGCGGGGGCCGCCCGGGTCGGGGTGCCGATCGCCGCGCACCTGACGGTGCTGGCGGCGGTCGTGCTCGCCGGCACCCTGCTCGGGGCCCGTTCCTTCCTGGCCGCCCGTGACGCCGACCCGGCGTCCGCCCGCGACGACGCCGCCGCGCGCCGCGGCTCGCTGCTCGCCGCCTGGCGGGAGCCGCGCACCCTGCTCATCGGCCTGCTGGTGCTGGTGATGGCGTTCACCGAGGGCAGCGCCAACGACTGGCTGGCGGTGGCGTTCGTCGACGGGTACGGGCTGAGCGAGGCCGCCGGGGCCGCCGTCTTCGGCGTCTTCGTGGTCGGCATGACCATCGGCCGCACCGCCGGAACGGTGGCGCTCGACCGCTGGGGCCGGGTGCCGGTGCTGCTCGGCACGATCCTGTGCGCGGGGGTCGGCGCCACCCTCGCGGTGCTGGCGGGCTCCGGGCCGGTCGCGATCGTCGGGGTCGCGCTGTGGGGTCTCGGCGCGTCGCTCGGCTTCCCGGTGGGGCTGAGCGCCGCCGCGGACGACGAGGACCGGGCGCCGGCCCGGGTCAGCGTCGTCGGGGTGATCGGCTACTCCGCGTTCCTCGGCGGTCCGCCGCTGCTCGGCCTGCTCGGCGACCAGGTGGGCACGCTGCGCGCCCTGATCGTGGTGCCGCTCCTGCTGCTGCCCGCGCTCGCCCTGGTCCCGGTGACCCGGCCGCTGGCCGGCTCGCGGCCCACCGGCTGATCCGCCCCGGCTCGCCCCGTGGGGTGCGGCCCGGTGCCGGAGGGCGCCGGGCGGCCGTCGTACCGCCGCTCCCGCCGCCGGGCCGCGGTCGTCGCCCGCCACGCCGTCACCGGGCGCGGGGTGGCCCACCGGCCCCGTGGTCAGGTTCCTCCCACCCCGCGCCCAGCAGGTTGCCAGGCGGGGGTGCTCCACTGGGGGGACGCCGAGGAGAGGAGCCGGGCATGGGCTGGTTCAGCCGGCGACAGCGCGCCGTCGACGGGACCCCGACGAAACTCGACCGGGAGGCGACCCCGGACGACCTCGCCGCCCTGGAGGCGTTCGTGGCCAGCCGCCGGGGGGTGGAGTTCTACCTCGAGCCGGAGACCACCGCGACCGACACCACCGTGATGGCGATCGCCCACGACGGGGAGTGGATCCGGCGGCGGACCGGTTCGCCCCGGGCGGCGGCGAAGATCGCCCGGCGGCACGCGGTGCCGCTGTACGAGGCCGCGCGCACCGGGTACCCGGAGCGGATGCGGGCCTGGAACCGGGCGCACCCGGAGCGTCGGGCGCGCTGAACCCGGACCCGGCCCGGCGGGCAGGCACCCGCCCCGTCGGGACCCGGAACCCCCGCCGCGCGTCGGCGATCACACCGCCGGGCTCGTCGGCGTCGTCCCGGGGGGTGCCGGGCCCGCCTCGCCGGTGCGGAGCCGCGCCGGACCGGCGGGCCGGCCCACGCCGATCGGGTGGGTCCCGGCATTGCGCGCCGATCGACGCCGGACGGTGCCTTGCCACCGTCGCGGCCGGCCGCCGGCGGTGTCGCCCGCGTCGCCCGACGCCTGCCGAGTCCGGGTGGAAACAGCAGGTCAGCGCCCCTGTCCGGCGGCCCGTCGGCGACCGGCGGCCCGGCCCGCCCGGCACCCGGCGCGGGCCGGGCGGACCGGTCGGGGGGCAGGGCGGTGAACGCGCCGCAGAACCGACGACAGCCATGGACCGACGCCACTCAAAGGCATTCCGCCGAGGGGAATAAGAATTGACATATGTCAATGCGTCGGGGGTGTCCGGTGACGGGAGGGGCGGCGTTGACCGGCAGTGGGCCGGTGTGGCAGCATTCGCGGCCTGACGGCAGTGAAGGAAGCCGGTGCGATTCCGGCGCGGTCCCGCCACTGTCACCGGGGAGCGATCCCCCCTCGAGCGCCACGGCCGTGTGTCTGCGGTTGGAAGGCCGGGGGTGAGCGTCGATCCGGAAGCCAGGATACTTCGGCCGTCGGGACGACCCCAGGGCGTGGACACCCGAGGAGGACCCGATGACGCGTCGCGTCTCGCACATCGACGACCATCGTCGCCATAGGTCGGCGCGGGGCACCGCGCCCGCCGGCCGCCGCGCCGCCGCGCCGGGCGCCGGCCGACCACCCGCCGCCGGAGCGGCCGGCCGCCGCGTCGCCCGGCTGGCCGCCGCCCACCTGGCCGCCCCGCCGGCTCGGCCCGGCGCCCGGGCGCTCACCGCCGGGCCGACCGTCGGGCGTCGCCGCGCCGCGCCGCCGGGCGTCCGCGTGCTGCCCGCCGCGCCGTCCGCCGGGGATCCCGGCGCCGCGCACCGCTGATCTCCCGCAGCGCGTACCCTGCCGCGCCCCCGGCTCACCGGCCGTCGCCGATGAACCGGCTCCCGGCCCGCCGTGCCCGCTGAGCCCGCGCCCACCCGCTGCCCGGAACGGCCGAACCGCCACCCCGGGCGTCACTGTCCGGAGCATCTCGTGCGCATCCTGCTGCTGTCCACCGCCGACACCGACCTGCTCGCCGCCCGGGCCAGCGGCGCCGACTACCGGCTGGCCAACCCCGCGCGGGTCGCCGCCGACGCGGTGCCGGCGCTGCTCGACGGCGTCGACCTGGCCGTCGTACGGCTGCTCGGCGGCCGGCAGGCGTGGCCGGACGGCCTCGCCGCGGTGCTCGCCTCCGGCGTGCCGGCGGTGGCCCTCGGTGGCGAGGCGGTGCCCGACGCGGAGCTGATGGCGGCCTCCACGGTGGCCTCCGGCGCGGCCACCCAGGCGCTGTCCTACCTGGTCGAGGGCGGGCCGGAGAACCTCGCCGAGCTGGCCCGGTTCCTCTCCGACACGGTGCTGCTCACCGGCGAGGGTTTCGCCCCGCCCGCCCCCACCCCGGCGTACGGGATCCACGGCGACCGCCCCCCGACGCCCGGCCGGCCGGTCGTCGGCATCGTGTTCTACCGGGCGCACGCCCTGGCCGGGAACACCGCCTTCGTCGACGCCCTCGCCCACGCCGTCGACGCGGCCGGCGGGACCCCGTTGCCGATCTTCTGCGGCTCGCTGCGCGGGCTGGCCGCCGGCACCGGGCCCCTGGACCTGTTCGCCCGCTGCGACGCCCTGGTCGTCACCGTGCTCGCCGCCGGCGGCACGGTCGCCGCCGACGCCTCCGGCGGGGGCGACGAGGACGCCTGGGACGTCGGCGCGCTCGCCGCCCTGGACGTGCCCGTCGTGCAGGCGCTCTGCCTGACCAGCACCCGTGACCAGTGGGCCGGCAGCGACGCCGGATTGTCCCCGCTGGACGCCGCGATGCAGGTGGCCATCCCCGAGTTCGACGGCCGGATCGTCACCGTGCCGTTCTCGTTCAAGCGGATCGACGCCGACGGGCTGTCGGTCTACGAGCCCGACCCGGAGCGGGCCGCCCGGGTCGCCGGGATCGCGGTGCGCCAGGCCCGGCTGCGGCACGTGCCCAACGCCGACAAGCGGGTCGCCGTGGTGCTCAGCTCGTACCCGACGAAGCACTCCCGGGTCGGCAACGCCGTCGGTCTGGACACCCCCGCCTCGGCGGTGCGGCTGCTCGCCGCCCTCGCCGACGCCGGCTACCACCTCGGCGACCGGCCCGTCCCCGACGACGGGGACGCCCTCATCCACGCCCTGATCGCCGCCGGCGGGCACGACGTCGAGTGGCTCACCCCCGAGCAGCTCGCCGCCGCCGACGCCCGGGTGCCCGCGCAGGCGTACCGGCGCTGGTTCGACCGGCTCCCCGCCGGGCTGCGTGAGCGGATCGTGGCGCACTGGGGGGAGCCGCCGGGCGAGCTGTACACCGACGACGGGCACGTCGTGCTGGCCGGGCTGCGGCTGGGCAACGTGCTGCTGATGATCCAGCCGCCGCGCGGCTTCGGCGAGAACCCGATCGCCATCTACCACGACCCGGACCTGCCGCCCAGCCACCACTACCTGGCCGCGTACCGGTGGCTGGCCGCGCCCGCCGTCGACGGCGGGTTCGGCGCGGACGCCGTGGTGCACCTGGGCAAGCACGGCACCCTGGAGTGGCTGCCCGGCAAGGGGCTCGGACTGGCCGCCGACTGCGCCCCGGACGCCGTCCTCGGCGACCTGCCGCTGGTGTACCCGTTCATCGTCAACGACCCCGGCGAGGGCACCCAGGCCAAGCGCCGCGCCCACGCCGTCGTCGTCGACCACCTCGTCCCGCCGATGGCCCGCGCCGAGACGTACGGCGACCTGGCGAAGCTGGAACAGCTCCTCGACGAGTACGCCACGGTGCAGGCCCTCGACCCGGTCAAGGTGCCGGTCGTGCGGGCGCAGATCTGGGACCTGGTCCGCGCCGCCGAGCTGCACCACGACCTGCACACCGACGACATGCCGGCCGCCGACGACTTCGACGACTTCGTGCTGCACCTCGACGGCTACCTGTGCGAGGTCAAGGACGTGCAGATCCGCGACGGCCTGCACGTCCTCGGCGGCGCCCCCGCCGGGGAGGCCCGGGTCAACCTGGTCCTCGCCGTGCTGCGCGCCCCGCAGGTGTGGGGCGGCGTGCGCGCCCTGCCCGGCCTGCGCCAGGCCCTCGCCGCCGCGTACGGCCTCGACGAGCAGGCGTTGCTCGCCGCGCCGGGCGAGCGGATCGCCGTGCCGGCGGCGCTCACCGAGGCGGTCGACGGCCCGGCCGGCACCGCCGCCGACGCCGTCGACCTGATCGAGGGGCTGGCCCGCCGGCTCGTCGTCGGCATGGAGACCCTCGGCTGGGACGCCGGCAAGGTCGACGCCATCGTCGCGGAGGTCGTCGGCCGCAGCGTCCCGGACGCCGCCGACGTGTTGCGCTTCGCCGCCCGCGAGGTGGTGCCCCGCCTCGACCGGACCACCGACGAGATCGACCGGGTGCTCGCCGCGCTCGACGGCCGGTTCGTCCCGCCCGGGCCGTCCGGCTCGCCCACCCGGGGCCTGGTCAACGTGCTGCCCACCGGCCGGAACTTCTACTCCGTCGACCCGAAGGCCATCCCGTCCCGCAACGCCTGGGACGTCGGCGTGGCCCTGGCGGACTCGCTGCTGGCCCGGCACGTCGCCGACACCGGAGGCTACCCGCGTTCGGTCGGGCTCACCGTCTGGGGCACCAGCGCGATGCGCACCCAGGGCGACGACATCGCCGAGGTGCTCGCCCTGCTCGGGTGCCGCCCCACCTGGGACGACCGTTCCCGGCGGGTCACCGGCGTCGAGGTGGTGCCGCTGGCGGAGCTGGGCCGCCCCCGGGTCGACGTCACCGTCCGCATCTCCGGGTTCTTCCGCGACGCGTTCCCGCACGTGGTGACCCTGATCGACGACGCGGTCCGCCGGGTCGCCGCGCTCGACGAGCCCGCCGAGGGCAACTACGTCGCCGCGCACGTCGCCGCCGACCTGGCCGAGCACGGCGACGAGCGGCGCTCCACCGCCCGGATCTTCGGCTCCAAGCCCGGCGCGTACGGCGCGGGGCTGCTGCCACTGATCGACGCCCGGAACTGGCGCACCGACGCCGACCTCGCCGAGGTGTACGCCGTCTGGGGCGGCTACGCCTACGGCCCCGGGCTGGACGGCCGGGAGGCCCGCGCCGACATGGAACGCTCCTTCGCCCGGATCGCGGTGGCGGTGAAGAACCAGGACACCCGCGAGCACGACATCGTCGACTCCGACGACTACTTCCAGTACCACGGCGGGATGGTGGCGATGGTCCGCCACCTCACCGGGGCCGCCCCGGCCGCGTACGTGGGGGACTCGGCGATGCCGCACGACGTGCGCACCCGCACCCTCGGCGAGGAGACCCGGCGGGTGTTCCGGGCCCGGGTGGTCAATCCGAGGTGGATCGCCGCGATGCGCCGGCACGGCTACAAGGGCGCGTTCGAGCTGGCCGCCACCGTGGACTACCTGTTCGGCTACGACGCCACCGCCGGCGTCGTCGACGACTGGATGTACGAGCACCTCGCCGCCGCGTACGTCTTCGACCCCGAGACACGGGACTTCCTGGAGCGGTCGAACCCGTGGGCGCTGCGCGGCATCACCGAGCGGCTGCTGGAGGCCGCCGACCGGGGGCTGTGGGCCGAGCCGGAGCCGGCCACCCTCGACCGGCTCCGTGAGACGTACCTGACCAGTGAGGGCGACCTGGAGGACCGGCAATGAGCGCGAGGAGTGAGCTGGGTTTGCGAGCCCCGCAGTCGCGAACGGAGGTGGCAGCACAGTGACCACGTTCCCGTTCTCCGCCGTCCTCGGCATGGACGACATGCGTCTCGCCCTGCTGCTCAACGCCGTCTCCCCGGCCATCGGCGGGGTGCTCGTGCGGGGCGAGAAGGGCACCGCGAAGTCCACCGCCGTGCGGGCCCTCGCCGCGCTGCTGCCGCCCGTCGAGCACGTCGCCGGCTGCCGGTTCGGCTGTGACCCGGCCGACGCCGACCCCGGCTGCCCCGACGGCCCGCACCCCGCCCCCCCGGCGGCGGAGCGCCGCCCGGCCCGACTGGTCGAGCTGCCCGTCGGCGCCGCCGAGGACCGGGTGGTCGGCTCGCTCGACCTGGAGAAGGCCCTCGCCGAGGGGGTACGCGCCTTCGAGCCCGGCCTGCTCGCCGCCGCCCACCGGGGGGTGCTCTACGTCGACGAGGTCAACCTGCTCCACGACCACCTCGTCGACCTGCTCCTCGACGCCGCCGCGATGGGCCGCAGCCACGTCGAGCGGGAGGGCGTCTCGGTCAGCCACGCCGCCCGGTTCCTGCTGGTCGGCACGATGAACCCGGAGGAGGGGGAGCTGCGGCCCCAGCTACTGGACCGGTTCGGGCTCACCGTCGAGGTGAACGCCAGCCGGGACCCGGCGGTGCGGGTGGAGGTGGTCCGCCGCAGGCTCGCTGCCGACGCCGACCCGGCGGGGTTCGCCGCCCGCTGGGCCGACGACGACGCGCGGGTGGCCCGCCGGGTCGCCGCCGCCCGGGCCCGGCTCGACCGGGTGCTGCTGCCCGACGCCGCGCTGCGGCAGATCGCCGAGGTGTGCGCCGCGTTCGACGTCGACGGGATGCGCGCCGACATTGTCACCGCCCGGGCCGCGATGGCGCACGCCGCCTGGCAGGACCGGACCGTGGTGACCGCCGAGGACGTCCGGGTGGCCGCCCGGCTCGCCCTGCCGCACCGGCGCCGCCGGGACCCGTTCGACACGCCGGGGCTGGACGAGAAGCGCCTCGACGAGGCGTTGCAGCGGGCCGGCGACGACGACCCCGACCCGCCCGGCGGCCCGACTGACGACGGCGGCCCCGGCGGCCCGACCGGTGGCGGCCCGGGCGGCCCCGGTGATCCGGCGGGTGGCGGCCCCGGTGGCGGTGGCCGCGACGGGGGCGGACCGGACGACGACCGGCCCGCCGACGGCGACCCGCGCCGCGAGCACGCCGGGGGACCGGGACCCGCCGGCCCGGTGGGTGGCGACGCCGCGCCGGCCGGTGGCGGCGGCACGGCAACCGGCGAGCGGGGCGACGCCGCGCCGGCCGGCGACGGCGGTGGCCCGGCCCGTGCCGGCGACCACGCCGACGCGCGCCCCGGCGGACCCGGTCGGCCCGGCGAGCCCTCGGCGGGCGGGCAGCCGGTGGCCGTACCCCGAACGGGGTTGAAGGCCCGGCTGTTCACCGCGCCCGGCGTGGGCGACGGGGTGCCCGGCCGGCGGTCCCGGGCCCGCACCGGCCGGGGCCGCACCACCGGGGCGCGGACCCCGCTCGCGGGCCGGGCCGGCGCCCTGCACCTGCCCGCGACGATCCGGGCCGCCGCCCCGCACCAGCCGGCCCGGGGACGCCGCGGCGGCCCGCTGCGGCTACGCCCGGCCGACCTGCGCGAGGCGGTCCGCGAGGGACGCGAGGGCAACCTCGTGCTGTTCGTGGTCGACGCCAGCGGCTCGATGGGCGCCCAGCAGCGGATGTCCGCCGTCAAGGGGGCCGTCCTGGCCCTGCTCACCGACGCCTACCAGCGGCGGGACAAGGTCGCCGTGGTCGCCTTCCGGGACGCCGGCGCGCAGACCCTGCTGCCGGCCACCTCGTCCGTGCTCGCCGCCTCCGCCCGGCTGGCCGAGCTGCCCACCGGCGGGCGTACCCCGCTCGCCGAGGGCCTGCTCGCCGCCGCCGACCTGCTGCGGGTGGAGCGGCTGCGCGACCCGCGCCGCCGGCCGCTGGTGCTGGTGCTCACCGACGGCCGGGCCACCGCCGGGCACCGCCCGCTGGACCGGGCCGCCCGGGCGGCGGCGGTGCTCGCCGCGACCGGCGCCCCCTGCGTGGTCGTCGACTGCGAGTCCGGCCCGGTCCGCCTGCACCTGGCCCGCCGCCTCGCCACCCACCTGGCCGCGGACCACCACCCCCTGACCGACGTCACCTCCACCCCCCTCCTGACCCACCTCGCCACCCCCCACCCCACCCGTTCTGCGCGATCTTGCCCGCTGGGGGCGGGCGAAAGGGACGAAAGCGGTGTTCCCGGGGGCCGCAACCGCAAGATCGCGGAGAACCATCAGGACAGGAGCGTTCGCTGATGCCACAGGGGAAGCCTTCGCACGTGCCCGTCGACGGGTTGACCACGCGGCAGCGGCGGCATCGGCCGTTGACGATCGTCCACACCGGGCAGATGAAGGGGAAGTCGACCGCCGCGTTCGGGCTGGCGCTGCGCGCCTGGACCGCCGGCCTGTCGATCGGGGTGTTCCAGTTCGTCAAGAGCGCCAAGTGGCGGGTGGGGGAGGAGAACGCCTTCCGCGCCCTCGGCGAGGTGCACGAGCGCACCGGCCAGGGTGCCCCGGTGGCCTGGCACAAGATGGGCGAGGGCTGGTCCTGGATCCAGCGCGGCGGCGAGGCCGACCACGCCGCCGACGCCTTGGAGGGCTGGCGGCAGATCCAACGCGACCTCGCCGCCCAGCGGTACGGCCTGTACGTGCTCGACGAGTTCACCTACCCGATGAAGTGGGGCTGGGTCGACGTCGCCGAGGTGGTCGACACGCTGGCCGCCCGGCCCGGCTTCCAACACGTGGTGATCACCGGTCGGGACGCCGACCCCCGGCTGGTCGAGGCCGCCGACCTGGTCGCCGAGCTGACCAAGGTCAAGCACCCGATGGACGCCGGCCAGAAGGGCCAGAAGGGCATCGAGTGGTGACCCCGACAGCCGCCGACAGTCCCCGGCCGCCCGCGTCCGCTTCGACCGCCACCCGGCCGCCGGATCCGGGCGGGCCGTGGGCGCTGCCCCGGATCGTGGTGGCCGCGCCGGCCAGCGGGCACGGCAAGACCACCGTGGCCACCGGGCTGCTCGGCGCGCTGCGCCGCCGCGGCCTGACCGTCAGCCCGCACAAGGTCGGCCCCGACTACATCGATCCCGGCTACCACGGGCTCGCCGCCGGCCGGCCCGGCCGCAACCTCGATCCCTGGCTGGTCGGCGAGGAGCGGGTCGCGGCGCTGCTGCGGCACGGCGCCACCGTCCCGACCCCCGCCGACGTCGCCGTGGTCGAGGGGGTGATGGGCCTGCACGACGGCGCGGTCGGCCGCCGGGGGTACGCCTCCACCGCGCACGTCGCCGCGCTCGTCGACGCCCCCGTGGTGCTGGTGCTCGACACCACGGCCCAGGGGCGCTCCGCCGCCGCGCTGGTGCTCGGCATGCGCGCCTTCGACCCGGCCGTGCGGATCGGCGGGGTGATCCTCAACCGGGTCGGCTCGCCCCGGCACGAGAGCCTGCTGCGCGCCGCGCTCGCCGAGGTGGGCGTGCCGGTGCTCGGGGCGGTCAGCCGAGCCGTCGAGGTCACCGCCCCGTCGCGGCACCTCGGCCTCGTCCCGGTCGCCGAGCGTGCCCCGGAGTCCGTGGCGATCGTGGCCGCCCTCGCCGACCTGGTCGCCGCCACCGTGGACCTCGACGCGGTGCTCGCCCTGGCCCGCACCGCCGGTCCGCTGACCGCGCCGGCCTGGGACCCGGTCGCGGCCGTCGGCGGTCCGGCCACGACCACCGCCCCGACCGTCGCGGTGGCCGCCGGCCCGGCCTTCACCTTCTCGTACGCCGAGACGGCCGAACTCCTCGCCGCGGCCGGCGCGACCGTGGCCCCGTTCGACCCGCTGCGCGACCCCGGCCTGCCGGCCGGCACCCGGGCCGTGGTGATCGGCGGTGGCTTCCCCGAGGCGCACGCCGACGCCCTCGCCGGCAACGCGGCGCTCCGCGCCGAGCTGGCCGCCTTCGACGGGCCGGTCGTCGCCGAGTGCGCCGGCCTGCTCTACCTGGGCCGTTCCCTGGACGGGACGCCGATGTGCGGGCGGCTGGACCTGACCGCCCGGATGACCGGCCGGCTCACCCTCGGCTACCGGGACGCCGTGGCCGCCGCCGACTCCCCGGTCACCCGGGCCGGCGAGCCGGTACGCGGACACGAGTTCCACCGCACCGTCACCGACCCCGGCCACGGCGACATCCCGGCCTGGCGCTGGGACGGCGCGGCGCACGGCTTCGTCGACGGCCGGGTGCACGCCTCCTACCTGCACACCCACTGGGCCGGCCAACCGGCCGCCGCCCGCCGCCTGGTCGAGGCGTGCCGGTGAGCCCCCCGCCCGACCCCGCGGACCCGGGCCGGCCGGCGCTGACCGGGGTCGGCGTCGGGCCGGGCGACCCGGAGCTGCTGACCGTGAAGGCGGTCCGGGTGCTCGGGGCGGCCGACGTGGTCTTCGTACCGGTGATGGCGCACCGGACCGACGCCCCGGCCGGCCCCGCCGGGACCGGGGACGACCCGGGGGTGGCCGACGGCGGCGGGCGGGCCGAGGCGACCGTCCGGTCGTACGTGGACGCTGCCCGGGTGCGACGGCTGCCGTTCGCCCTCGACGACCGGGGTGGCATCACCGCCCGCCGCCGCGCGGCCTGGGACGCCGCCGCCCGCGCCGTGGTGGACGCGTTCGACGCCGGGGCGACCCGGGTCGCGTTCGCCACCATCGGCGACCCCAACGTCTACTCCACCTTCGGCTACCTGGCCCAGGGCGTGCGCGCGCTGCGGCCGGCGGTCACGGTCGGCACCGTTCCCGGGATCACCGCCATGCAGGACCTCGCCGCCCGCAGCGGCACCGTGCTCTGCGAGGGACGCGAGCCGCTGACCCTGCTGCCGGCCACCGCCGGGCCGGTGCTGTTCGCCGACGCGCTCGCCGGCCCGGGGACCGTGGTCGCGTACAAGGGCTGGCGGCGGCACCCCGAGCTGGTCGGGGAGCTGCGCCGGCAGGGCCGCCTCGGCGACGCGGTGCTCGGCCGGGGGCTCGGCCTGCCCGGCGAGCGGATCGGGCCGGTGCGCCCCGACGAGACCGACCTGCCGTACCTGTCGACGCTGCTCGTCCCGGCCCGCCGGGACCGCCGAGGAGGAAAACTGTGACCAGCGTGGCGAACCCGGACAGCACCGGGGCGACGACCAGGGGCAAGGTGTGGTTCGTCGGGGCCGGCCCGGGCGCGGCGGACCTGCTCACCCTGCGCGCCGCCCGGGTCGTCGGCGCGGCCGACGTGGTGGTCTGGGCGGCCAGCCTGGTGCACGCCGACGTGCTCGCCCACGCCCGCCCCGACGCCGAGATCGTCGACTCGTCCCAGCTCCCGATGGAGGGGGTGCGCCCGCTCTACGAGCGGGCCGCCGCGCAGGGGCTGACCGTGGCCCGGATCCACTCCGGCGACCCGGCGCTGTGGGGCGCGGTGCAGGAGCAGCTCGACCTGTGCCGGGCCCTCGGCCTGGCCGTCGAGATCGTCCCCGGCGTGTCCTCGTTCACCGCCGTCGCCGCGCTCGTGGGCCGGGAGCTGACCGTACCCGAGGTCGCCCAGTCGGTGATCCTCACCCGGCTGGAGGGCGGGAAGACGCCGATGCCGGCGGGTGAGCGGGTCCGCGACTTCGCCCGGCACGGCACCACCATGGCGCTGTTCCTCTCCGCCGCCCGCTCCGGGCAGGTCCAGGCCGAGCTGCTGGCCGGCGGCTACCCGGCGGACACCCCGGCGGTGGTGGCGTACCAGGCGACCTGGCCGGACGAGCTGGTGGTGCGCTGCACCGTCGGCACGCTGGAGGCGACCGTCAAGGAGCACCGGCTCTGGAAGCACACCCTGTTCCTGGTCGGGCCGGCGCTGGCCGCCACCGGCACCCGGTCGCACCTCTACCACCCGGGGCACTTCCACACCTTCCGCCGGGCCGAGCCGGCCGCCCGGGCGGAGCTGCGCCGCCGCCGCGAGGGCGCGACCGGTACGGCCGAGATCCCGGCCCGCCCCGGCGGCGACCCCGGCCGACCGGACGCGGGCGAGGCCCGGCCGGGCGGGAGCGCCGCCGCGCTGGGGCAGCCCGCCGAGCCGGGGCAGCCCGCCGCGCCGGGGGAGCCCGCCGGCCCGGAGCGGGCCGGATGACGTACCCCGAGCCGGAGCTGCGTGAGCCGGACCTGCCGCGCACCGCGAAGGTCCGGCCCCGGGCGTTGCGCACCGGCTGGACGACCGGCGCGTGCGCCACCGCGGCGGCCAAGGCCGCGGTGACCGCGCTGGTCACCGGCGTGCCGCAGCGGGAGGTCGAGATCGGCCTGCCCGCCGGCCGCCGGGTGGTCTTCGCCGTTCAGCGGTGCGACTTCGCCCGGCTGCCCGGGGCGCGCGCCGAGGCGGTGGTGGTCAAGGACGCCGGCGACGACCCGGACGTGACCCACGGCGCGCACCTCACGGCCACCGTCGGCTGGCGCGACGAGCCGGGCCTCGACCTCGCCGGCGGCCCGGGCGTGGGCACGGTCACCAGGCCGGGCCTGGGGCTCGCCGTCGGCGGGCCGGCGATCAACGAAACCCCGCGCCGCATGATCGGCCAGGCAGTCGCCGAGGTGGTCGACCTGACCGAGGTCGGCATCCGGGTGGTGATCAGCGTCCCCGGCGGCGAGGTGATGGCCCGCAAGACCACCAACCGGCGGCTGGGCATCCTCGGCGGCATCTCCATCCTCGGCACCACCGGGATCGTCCGGCCCTTCTCGACGGCGTCCTGGCGGGCCAGCGTGGTGCAGGCGGTGCACGTGATGGCCGCGCAGGGGGAGCGGACCGTGGTGCTGTGCACCGGCGGGCGCACCGAGCGGGCCGCCCGCGCGCTCCTGCCCGAGCTGCCCGAGGTCTGCTTCGTCGAGGTCGGCGACTTCACCGGCGCGGCGGTCACCGCCGCCGTCGGCGACGGGATGACCGGGGTGGCCTTCGTCGGGATGGCCGGCAAGCTGGCCAAGCTCGCCGCCGGCGTGCTGATGACCCACTACACCCGGTCCAAGGTGGACCTGTCCCTGCTCGGCGCGGTCACGGCCGAGGCCGGCGGGGACCCGGCGCTGGTGGCCGAGGTGGCGGCGGCGAACACCGGGCGGCACGCGTACGAGCTGTGGGAGGCCGCCGGGCTGCTCCGTCCCGCCGGGGACCTGCTCTGCCACCGGGTCCGCCAGGTACTGCTGCGCTTCGCCGGGCACCGCGTCGCCGTCGACGTGGCGATGGTGGACTTCGCCGGGGACAACATGGTCGCCTCCTCCGGCCGGTGGGCCGCGTGACCCGCGCCGCCGACCCGGCCGCCGCCGGCCGTCCGGCCGCGGCCCCGGTGACCGTCGTCGGGGTGGACGCGGCCGGCGCGCCGCCGCATCCCTCCGCCCTCGCCGCGCTGGCCGGGGCCCGGCTGGCCGTCGGCGCGGCCCGGCACCTCGCCTGCGCCGCACTGCCCGACGACTGCGCCACGGTGACCCTCGGCCCGCTCGCGCCCGCGCTGGACCGGCTCGCCGCCGCCGTGGCCGCCGGCCTGCCGGCGGTGGTGCTGGCCAGCGGGGACCCGGGGTTGTTCGGCATCGTCCGCCGGCTGCGCGTCGAGGGACTGCCGGTGCGGGTGCTGCCCGCCGTGTCCAGCGTGGCCGCCGCGTTCGCCCGCGCCGGCCTGCCCTGGGACGGTGCGGCGGTGGTCAGCGCGCACGGCCGGGACCTGCGGCCCGCGCTCAACGCCGTCCGCGCCCTGCCGGCGGTCGCCGTGCTCACCGCCCCCGGCGCCGGGGCCGCCGAACTCGGGGCGGGGCTGGTCGGCTGGCGCCGCCGGCTGGTCGTCGCCGAGCACCTCGGCACCCCGGCCGAACGGGTCGTCGAGACCACCCCGGAGCGGGCCGCCGCCACCGCCTGGGCCGACCCGCACGTGCTGCTCTGCCTCGCCACCGACCCGGACGAGGTCGGGGCGGTGCGCGCCGACAACCAGCCGGCCGCCGCGCCGGCCGGCGGCTGGGCGCTGCCCGAGGCCGGGTACGCCCACCGCGACTCGATGATCACCAAGGCGGAGGTGCGGGCCCTCGCCGTGGCCCGGCTGCGTCCCCGCCTCGGCCGGCTCGTCTGGGACGTCGGCGCGGGCAGCGGCTCGGTCGGGATCGAGTGCGCGCTGCTCGGCGCGGCCGTGATCGCCGTCGAGCGCGACCCGGACGCCGTGGACCTGGTCCGGCGCAACGCCGCCGCGTACCGGGTGGACGTCCGGGTGGTCGCCGGGGCGGCCCCGGTCGCGCTGGCCGGGCTGCCCGACCCCGATGCCGCCTTCGTCGGCGGCGGCGGCCTCGACGTGCTCGCCGCCGTGGCGGCCCGCCGGCCCGCCCGGGTGGTGGCGACCCTCGCCGCGCTGGACCGGGTGGCCCCCGCGCTGGGCCTGCTGCGCGAGCACGGCTACCGCGCCGAGGGCGTACAGCTCTCCGCCGCCCGGCTGGCCGACCTGCCCGGCGGATCGGTCCGGCTGGCCGCCACCAACCCGGTTCTCGTCCTCACCGGGGACCGCCCGTGACAGCCGCCGCCGCGCGCCCGCCGGGCCGCCCACCGCCGCCGAACCGCCACCCGCCCGCTTCCGAACCGCCACCCGCCAGCCCAGGAGCGCAGATGCCCCGCATCGGACTCGTCGCCGCCACCGCCGCCGGCCGCCGGCACGCCCGGACCGTCGCCGCCGCCTGGCCGAACGCCCGCCTCGTCGAGGCCGGCACCGCCGCCGACGCGCTGCGCGCCGCGTTCACCGGGTACGACGCGGTGGTGGCGTTCCTCGCCACCGGCGCGGTGGTCCGCGTCCTCGCGCCGCTGCTGCGCGACAAGCACGCCGACCCGGCCGTCGTGGTGGTCGACGAGGCCGCCCGGCACGCCGTGGCGCTGCTCGGCGGGCACGCCGGGGGCGCCAACGCCCTCGCCGCCGACGTCGGCGCGCTGCTCGACGCCCGGCCGGTGGTCACCACCGCCACCGACGCGGTCGGCCTGCCCGGCCTGGACACCCTCGGTTGGCCGGTCGAGGGGGCCCTCGCCGCGGTGAGCCGGGCGATCCTCGACGGCGAGCCGGTGCGGCTGGTCGCCGACGCGGTGTGGCCGCTGCCCGCTCTGCCGGAGACCGTCCGTCCCGACGCTCCCGCCGACGGGCCCCGGCTGCTGGTCACCGACCGGGTGGTGCCGCTCGACGGGCGCACCGCAGTGCTGCGGCCCCCGTCGCTGGTGGTCGGCGTCGGCGGCAGCCGGGGCGTGCCCGCCGCCGAGGTGCGCGACCTGCTGGACCGGGTGCTCGCCGCCGCCGGGCTGAGCCCCGCCAGCGTCCGCTGCCTGGCCAGCGCCGACATCAAGGCCGACGAGGCGGGCATCCGGTCGACCGCCGACGCGCTGGGCGTACCCCTGGTGACGCATCCGGCGGCGGACCTGGCGGAGGTCGAGGTGCCGCACCCCAGCGAGGTGGTGCGCGCGGCGGTCGGCACGCCGAGCGTCGCGGAGGCCGCCGCGCTGCTCGGCGAGCCCGGCCGGCGTTGCGACGCGGCGCTGGTCGCGCCGAAGACCGCGTCGGCGATGGCCACGGTCGCGGTGGCCCGGCACGCGCCGCGCGGCCGGCTGGCGATCGTCGGCCTCGGCCCCGGCGCGGCCGACCTGCGCACCCCGCGGGCGGTCGCCGAGCTGCGCCGGGCCGCCGTGGTCGTCGGCCTCGACCAGTACGTCGAGCAGGTGCGCGACCTGCTGCGCCCCGGCAGCCGGGTGCTGGCCAGCGGCCTCGGCGCGGAGGAGGAACGGGCCCGCGCCGCCGTCACCGAGGCCGCCGCCGGGTATGCCGTGGCGCTGGTCGGCTCCGGCGACGCCGGGGTGTACGCGATGGCCAGCCCCGCCCTGGAACACGCCGACGACCGGATCGACGTGGTCGGGGTGCCCGGGGTGACCGCCGCGCTCGCCGCGTCGGCGCTGCTCGGCGCCCCGCTCGGCCACGACCACGCCTACCTGAGCCTGTCGGACCTGCACACCCCCTGGGAGGTCATCGAGCGGCGGGTGGCCGCCGCGGCCGAGGGGGACTTCGTGGCGCTGCTGTACAACCCGCGCAGCCGGGCCCGGGACTGGCAGCTCGCCGCCGCCCTGAAGACCTTCGCCGCGCACCGCCCGCCGGACACCCCGGTCGGGGTGGTGCGCAACGCCAGCCGGCCCGGCGAACGGGTGCACCTGGCCACCCTGGCCACGCTCGACCCGGCCGTGGTCGACATGTACAGCGTGGTGGTGGTCGGCAGCACCCAGACCCGGGTCGTCGCCGGCCGGATGGTCACCCCGCGCGGCTACCGGTGGCGCAGGTGACCGACCCGACCGTCGCGCCCGTGGCGATCGGCCCCTGCCAGGGGTGCGGCGCCTGCCTGCTGACCTGCCCGACGCACGCGATCCGGCCGACGCCGGCCGGGCTGCTGGTCCGCGCCGACCGGTGCACCGGCTGCCTGGAGTGCCTGGAGATCTGCCCGGTGGACGCGATCCGTGTCACCGAACCCGAGACGATCCGGAGGAGCCCGATGAGTTCGACCGCGGTCAGCGTCGCGCCCCCGGCGCGCCACCACCTGGCCGGCCCGGCGCTGACGGCGCTGCTCGGCGGGACCGCCGCGAACCCGGCCGGGCCGACGGCTGCCGGTGCGACGGCTGCCGGTGCGACGGTTGCCGGCGCGACGGGGGAGTCCCGGTGAGCCGCGCGGTACACCCGATCGAGCAGCAGTCGTACGCGATCCTGCGCTCCCGGGTGGACCTGACCGGCCTGCCGCCGCTGACCCGGGCCGTCACCGAACGGGTGGTGCACGCCAGCGCCGACCTCGACTACGTCACCGACCTGGTCTGCGACGAGGCGGCCCTGGCCGGCGGGCTGGCCGCCCTGCGGGCAGGGGCGCCCGTCGTCACCGACGTGGCGATGGTCGCCGCCGGGATCACCCGCGCCGGCCTGGAACTGGTCTGCCCGATCGCCGAGCCGGCCGCCGCCGGGCTGGCCCGGGCGGCGGGGATCACCCGCTCGGCGGCGGCTGCCCGGCTGGCGTACGACCGGGTCGGTGCCGGCGCGGTGTGGGTGGTCGGCTGCGCGCCCACCGCCCTGTTCGAGCTGATCGACCTGGCCGCCCGGCCGGCGCTCGTGGTGGGGCTGCCGGTCGGCTTCGTCGGCGCCGCCGAGTCCAAGGCCGCGCTGCGGGCCAGCGGCCTGCCCGCGGTCTCCAACATCGGCGAGAAGGGCGGCTCCGCGGTCGCCGCCGCCGCCCTCAACGCCCTGCTCTACCTTGAGGAGAAGCCATGACGCCGACCCGGGATGCCCGCACCCCGCTGCTGATCGTCGGGCACGGCACCCGCAGCGCCGCCGGGGTCGCCCAGTTCGCCGCGTTGGTCGAGCGGATCCGCCACCGGGACGCCGTAGCCGACGTCGAGGGCGGGTTCATCGAGCTGTCCCGGCCGCCGCTGACCGACGCGGTCGGCGCGCTGGTCGACCGGGGGCACCGCCGGCTCGTTGCGCTGCCCCTCGTGCTCGCCGCCGCCGGCCACGGCAAGGGCGACATCCCGGCCGCGCTGGCCCGGGAGAAGCAGCGCTTCCCCGGGTTCGGGTACGCCTACGGCCGGCCGCTCGGCCCGCACCCGCTGCTGCACGACGCGCTGGCGCAGCGGATCGACGCCGTGCTGGCCGGGGCCGACCGGGCCGGGACCTGGGTGGCGCTGATCGGCCGGGGCTCCACCGACCCGGACGCCAACGCCGAGGTCGCCAAGGTGGCCCGGCTGCTCTGGGAGGGGCGCGGCTACGCCGGCGTCGAGCCGGGGTTCGTCTCGCTGGCCGAGCCGTCGGTGCCGGCCGTGCTGGACCGGCTGCGCCGGCTCGGTGCGCGGCGGATCGTCGTCGCACCGTACTTCCTGTTCGCCGGGGTGCTGCCGGACCGGATCGTCGCCCAGACGGCCGGGTTCGCCGCCGCCCACCCCGACCTCGACGTGCGGGTCGCCGACCTGATCGGCGACTGCGACGCCCTCGCCGACCTCGTGCTCCAGCGGCACGCCGAGGCGCTGCGCGGGGACATCCGGATGAACTGCGACACCTGCGCGTACCGGGTGGCGCTGCCCGGCTTCGTCGACAAGGTGGGCCGGCCGCAGACCCCGCACGACCACCCCGACGACCCGGTCGGCGGTCACCACGGCCACGGCCCCGACCACGACCACCACCACGGCCACGGGCACCAGCACGACCACGGCCACCAGCACGGGCACGGTCCTGGCGACGGCCACGGGCACGGGCAGGACGGCCGCGGCCGGCACCGGGTGGGGGGCCTGCGGCCGGGGCAGGTCGCCATCGTCGGCGGCGGGCCCGGCCCCGACGACCTGATCACCGTACGCGGCAGGGCGCTGCTCGACGCCGCGGACGTGGTGGTCGCCGACCGGCTCGCCCCGCGCGGCCTGCTGGCCGGGTTGCACCCCGGGGTGCTGGTGGTGGACGCGGCGAAGGTCCCCCGGGGACCGTCGATGGGGCAGGACGCCATCAACGACGCCCTCGTCGCGCACGCCCGTGCCGGCCGCCGGGTGGTCCGGCTCAAGGGCGGCGACCCGTACGTCTTCGGCCGGGGCCACGAGGAGGTCCAGGCCTGCGCGGCGGCCGGGGTGGAGACGGTCGTCGTCCCCGGGGTGAGCAGCGCCGTCGCCGCGCCCGCCCTGGCCGGCGTGCCGGTCACCCACCGGGGGGTCGCGCACGACGTCACCGTGGTCTCCGGTCACCTGCCTCCGGGGGACCCGGGCTCGCTGGTGGACTGGACCGCGCTGGGCCGGGCCCGGGGCACCCTCGTGCTGCTCATGGCCGTCGACACGATCTCCAAGATCGCCGCCGTGCTGGTCGAGCACGGCCGGGCCCCGGACACCCCGGCGCTGGTCGTCCAGGACGCGGGGCACCCGACCCAGCGGACGCTGACCTCCCGGTTGGACGAGCTGGGCGCGCTGGCGGTCCGGGCGGACATCCGGCCCCCGGCGGTCTTCGTGGTCGGCCCGGTCGTCGCCCTGGGCTGACCGGGACGGGCCGCCCGTCCGCCCCGTGGCGCAACGGGCGGCCCTCCCGACGACCGGCCCGGGCCCGGGGCCCGTCGGACGGGGAGACACGGCGGGCCCGCCGCCGCTCGTCGACGGTCGCGTCGCCCCCACGGACACCGGCGCCTCGGCCGGGGCGGGTCAGCCGCGCAGCGCGCGGGTCACCGCGTAGCCGAGCGACGCCGCGGCCAGCGCGGCGGCCACGCTGACCAGCGCGTTGGCCAGGGCACGCCACCGGGAACCGTCGCGGGCCAGCCGCAGCGTCTCGTAGCCGAAGGTCGAGTACGTGGTGAGCGCGCCGCAGAAGCCGGTGCCGAGCAGCGCGGCGACGGCCGGCCCGACCGGCACGGCGACCAGGGCGCCGAGCAGCAGCGAGCCGAGCACGTTCACGGTCAGGGTGCCCCACGGGAACGACGAGCCGCGCCGGGACTGCACGGCCCGGTCGGTGAGGTAGCGCAGCGGCGCCCCGACGGCCGCGCCGAGGGCGATCAGCAGGACGGTCACCGGTCCCTCCGATCCGTACGGGCCGGCCCGGCCGGGGCCGGCCCACCCGCCGCCCGGGAACCACCCGCCCCCGGCCGCCCGCCGGACGTCACCGCCGGGGCGGCGCGGCCCGCGCGGCCCAGGAACCGGCTGGCGGCGGCGTCGCCGAGCCACACCGCGACCAGCGCCGCCACCAGGGTGGCGAGCAGGTACGCCAGCGCGGTGCCGGCCGCCCCGGCGGCCACGGCCAGCCGCACGTCGACCGCGTACGTGGAGAAGGTGGTGAACCCACCCAGCACGCCGACGCCGAGGAAGGGCCGGGTGAGCGGCCGGGTCCGCCCGGCGGTGACCACCGCCATCAACGCCCCGATCAGCAGGCACCCCGTCACGTTGACGGTGAACGTCGCCCACGGGAAGCCGGTGGGCCGGTGCGGGAACGCGGCCTGGAGCCCCGCGCGGGCCAGCGCGCCGAGCACACCCCCCGCCGCGATCACGGCGAGCGCCGCCGCCGGGTGCACCCGCAGCTCGCCCCGGTCCCCGGGTACGCGCAGGTCGACGTCGGGGTCGAGCCGGCGTGGTTCCGCTCCGGTCACCTCGTCCTCCCACCAGCACGGCCGTCACCGGCGGGAATCCGTCGCGGGTGACCTCGCGGCTGCCCGACGGCCGCCCCGACGGCGGCCCCTCGTGCCTCCGCCGGGACGAGCCTACCGCCGGCGGGCCCACCGGCCCCCGGGTCGGCACCAGCCTCTGGTCGCCCGGTCGGCACCAGCCCTGGCCCCCGGGCCGGCCCCGCCCGCCGGTGCGTGGCGTGGTCGGCCCGGGGCGTCGGGGCAGTCCCGGCCGTGGCGGCGGGTACCCGGTAGCCGCGTACCGGTCAATGGTGGAGTCCGGGCCGCCGGTGTGGTGGGCCGGGCGGTCCGGGGCGGGCTGGCCGCCGCGCCGGTGGCGGGTCCGGTCAGCGGACGGCGGCCACCGCCGCGTCGGCGCCGCCCCGCCACAGCGTGCCGACCTCGGTGAAGCCTGCGGCGGCCAACGTGTCGAGGTGCCAGGAGACCGGGGGGTTCCAGTCGGGACTGTGTCCGGTCGGGTAGATCTCCTGGCGCCGCGCGACCAGTGGGCCGAGCACCGGGTCCGCGCCGGCCCGCTCCCACCAGTCGGACCAGGACAGGGCCGCGCCGGCGGCGTACCGGGCGGCCCGGCGCTCGCGGGCCCGGGCGGTCAGCTTGTCGGTCAGCCCCGGCAGCGCGTCGTCGGGCATCCGGTCGGCGTTGACGAAGAGCCCGCCCGGACGCAGCAGGTCGCGGATCTCGCCGTAGAGGTCGGTGAGCCGGCCGGCGGGCAGCCAGTGCAGGGCGGTGGCGGTGAGCACCGCGTCGTAGTCGCGGTGCGGCAGCCGGTCGGTCCAGTCGGGGCGGCCCAGGTCGGCGACCAGCACGCTCGCCCGGTCGCCCAGCGACGCGCCGGCCAGGGCCAGCAGCGCCGGGTCGAGGTCGACCAGGGTCACCTCGGCCCGGGGGAAACGGGCCAGCGCCCGCAGGGAGATGGTGCCGGTGCCTCCGGCGAGGTCGAGCAGGCGCGGCGCGTCCGCGTCGGTGACCGCGTCGACGGCGTCGAGCATGGCGGCGAAGCGTTCCTCCCGGTCCGGCAGGAACGCCTCCTGCTGCTGGTCCCAGCTTTCCTGGAAGGCCGCCGCCGTTGCGGCGAGCTGGTCCGCCGCCTCGGTGATGTAAGGAGTCATGACGAGCAGGCTAGTTACCTGTCCGGGGTTCGTCCAGACCTTGTTGCCAACTATTGGCAATTGCAGGATGATGGCGGGGCGATGATCGGCCGGATGGCCGGCGAGGCGTCCCGGTGCGGTGGTGGTTCATCCCCGCGCCGGGACGTCGCCCCGCCGGGACGTCGCCCCGCCGGTCCCGCCGCGCTGGTGGCTTCGCCCTGATCGACTCCAGGTCCATGACAAGGCGGCATCAGGCCGTCGAGATGCCCCGATGTCACTGACACCGTGTCGATCAATCGGGGGTTGACCTCAACCATGCTTCACCTCAGAGGCTGTCGTGGACGGCGAGCGACCTGGAGGTACGGCATGCGAGTGATCGAGGTGACCCGGTTCGGCGGGCCGGAGGCGCTGACCCTGATCGACGCACCCGACCCGACGCCGGGTCCGGGTGACGCGGTGGTCGAGGTGGCCTTCGCGGACGTGCTGTGGATCGATACGGCGATCCGCGGGGGGCGGGCCGGCGCGTGGTTCCCGACCCAGCCACCGTACCGGCCGGGGGCCGGGGTGGCCGGGACGGTCGCCGCGGTGGGTGAGGGCGTCGACCCCGGCTGGGTCGGCCGGCGGGTGGTCGGGCGGACCGGGCCGGGCGGCGGCTACCTAGATCGGGCCCTCGTGCCGGTCGACGGTCTGCTCGCCGTGCCGCCGGTGGTGTCGCTGCGCGACGCGGCGGCCCTGCTGCACGACGGGGCCACCGCGTTCGCCGTGCTCGACCTCGTCGGGGGCGTCCGGACCGGTGAGCGGGTGCTGGTCACCGCCGCCGGCGGGGGAGTGGGTGCGGTGCTGGTCCAGGCTGCCCGCGCCGCGGGCGCCCGGGTGGTGGCGGCGGCCCGCGGGCCGGTCAAGCGGGACGCGCTGCGCCGGCTCGGGGCCGAGGAGGTCGTGGACTACTCCGAGCCGGGGTGGACCGACCAGGTGCGCGCCGGCCTCGGCGGCCTCGACGTGCTGTTCGACGGCGCCGGCGGGGAGTACGGCCGGGCCGCGTTCGACCTGATCCTGCCCGGCGGTCGGGCCTGTGCCTACGGCGCGCCGGCCGGTGGCTTCGCCGCGCCCGACCCGGCGTCGGCCCGGGAGCGGGGCGTGGCGACCACCGGCATCGTGGAACTGCGGGCCGCCTCGGCGCCGGCCCGCCGGCGGCACCTGTTGGCGGCGCTGGACGCCGCCGCCGCCGGCCGGCTGGCGCCGCTGGTGGGGCAGACGTTCCCGCTGGACCGGGCGGCCGACGCGCACCGGGCCATCGAGGAGCGGGCGACGGTCGGCAAGACGCTGCTCACCGTCTGACCGGCCTGTGTCGGCCTGGCCCTGGGTCGGCCTGGCCCTGGGTCGGCCTGGCCCTGGGTCCGTCCGGGCGGGGACGGGCCGGCGGGGTGGCGTCCAGTGGGCGGCCCGTCGGCGTCAGCGGGTCGAGTCCGCCGGGGCCGGCGCACCGGGGGCGGCGGCCTCCGGTCCCGCCGGGGCGGGACCGGCCGGCCCCGGCCGGGGCACCTCGGCCGGGGTTGGCCGGGCGGCCAGGCCGCCGAGCAGGGCCCCGAGGAGCGCGGCGAGGGTGACAACGCCGGTGGTCACCTCCGGGGTCCAGCCGATCCCGGCGGCCAGCGCGAGCCCCGCCAGGTGCCCGGCGACCACCAGCCCGGCGAGCAGGGCGCCGGCGGCCGGCAGCCGCAGCGCGGCGTCGCGCCCGCGGACGGCGTCCAGCCGGAGCAGCAGCAGGTCGGCGAGGCCCGCGCCGCAGACCGCCCCGAGTGCGGCCCACACCTGCGGCATCGGGAACTCGTGCATCACCATGTCGAACAGCGCCACCCCGGCCGCCAGCGCCGCGCCCGCGCCCGGGGTGGCCCGCCGCCGGTGGGCGAGCAGGAACGGCCCGACCAGCACCAGTGTGGTGATCAGGTACGCGTCGACGCCGAGGACCGCCGTCTGCTGCGTCCCGACGGCACCGATCGCGCGGGTCGGCGCGAGGATGAGGAACGCCGACGCGTAGGTGAGCAGGATCGACGGCGCCATCACGCCCAGGGCCAGCGACGCCACCCCCGTCGCCGACCGTCCGCCCTGCTCCCCGCTGGCCCACCAGGACCGCAGCGGGCTGGTCAGCAGCAGCACCGCCGACGCGTCCAGCAGCAGGTGACTCGGGCTGAACGCGGCGTCCAGGCCCACCTCCACCCCGAGGGCCTCGTGCCAGGCCAGGTCGGCCAGGCCGGCGAGCAGGAAGGTGACCGCGCCGATCGCGCCGACCCGGTAGCCGGCCGGGAAGCCGTCCCGCCACCACCGGGGCGCCGCGTCGCGCCGCTGGTACGCCAGCCAGAACGTCCACGCCGCAGTGGCGGCGAAACCCGCGTAGAGCAGGCCGTGCCACGGGGTGAAGAAGCCCTCGATGGTCTCGACGATGTTGCTGTGCGCCCAACCGTCGGACATCGCCCCGGCCGTCAGGCACGCGCCGAACAGGACGGTGACCAGGTCCTCCCGGCGGGTGGCCGGCGGCACCCGGGGGACGGCCGCAGGGGCGGACGGGGATGCCTCGTGGCGGACTCCGCTGCTCGTCATCGGGCGCTCCTCTCAAGAGTCGGTAACTCCGCGCCATTGTGCGATCCCGGTGCGTGACGGAGTGGGACCCTCGGGTGTCCACGCCGGGCGGGTCGCCCCGGCGTCCACCTGCTGGAACAACCGGTACGGGCGTACGGTATGCGGGTCGCCCGGCGCGACCGCCGGCCGCGCCACCGTCGTCGCAGGAGGCGCTGCGCAGGACCGGACCCCCGTCCCGAGGAACTCGAACCGGTGGAGCGGGCCGGCGTGGCCGAGCTGCGGACGCTCCAGCTCGGCCCCGGCCCGTCACCGTCACTCGTGACGGCGGCGAGGTGGTCGCCGGGCTTCGTGGCCGCAGCCGTACCCTCGCCGAGGGCGGCGGGCGGGGCTGACGCCTCCCACCGGGCCGGCGGGCAGCGCCCACCGTCGGTGGATGTCGGACCCGTGGGTCAGGATGGTGGGATGAGTCAGATCGCGCTGTTCCACTCCGTCTACGGCCTGCGCCCGGCGGTGCTGGCCGCCGCCGACCGGCTCCGCGCCGCCGGGCACCGGGTCGTCACCCCCGACCTGTACGGGGAGCCCGCCGCCGACACCGTCGAGGCGGGGTTCGCCCTGCTCGACAAGGTCGGCAAGCAGACCGTGCTCGACCGGGCCCGGGTTGCCGTGGCCGACCTGCCGCCCGACACGGTCCTGGCCGGCTTCTCCTTCGGCGTCTGGGTGGCCGCCGAACTGCTCGCCGAGCGCCCCGACGCCGCCGCCCTGCTCCTGCTGCACGGCATCGCCGGCCCGCCGGAGACGGTCCGGCCCGGCCTGCCGGTGCAACTGCACCTCGCCGATCCCGACGAGTACGAGCCGCAGGACGAGGTCGACGCGTGGCAGCGGGCGATGACCGCCGCCGGCGCCGACCTCTCGGTGTACCGCTACCCGGGCCCGGGTCACCTCTTCACCGACCCGGGCGTCCCTGATCACGACCCGGCCGCCGCCGAGCTGACCTGGGAACGCGTGCTCGCCTTCCTCGACGGTCGCTGACGCCCGGGACGGATCGGTGGCGGTGACCGACTCGGGTGGTCCCGGCACAGCCGGCGACAGCGGGCCACCCAGCCGAACGTCCTCTTCCCGGTGCCAGGGCTTCCGGGATCGATGACCTCAGGTGGTCGATCGGTTGCGCAACACTTCCTCAGGCCGCCACCGCCAGGTGAGCCGGGCCGGTCCCCGGGGCCGGGCGGCCTGCCCCCGTCGGGCCCGTCGCCACGGTCCGAACCGTCGTCCGTCCGGCCGCCGCCTGTCCGGTCGGTGTCCGGCGCATCGTCGTCCGGACGGTCGCCGCGCCACCGGCCGGAGCCGTGCCGGTTGCGGTCCGTCCGGTCGTCGCCGCGCCGGTCGTCGTGCGCCCGGGGGCGCCCGGCGCGGTCGTCGCCCCGTCGCCCGGCCCGGCACCGGTCCGGTCGGCGCTTCCCGTCCGGTCCACCGGATCCGCCGACCTGGCTGCCCCGTCGGGCGCCGCCGGCACCAGCGCCCGCTCCCGCAGACGGACGACCGGCGCCCAGCGGTCCTGGGGCGGGCCGGCGTCGCCGGGACCGGGCCGATCGGGCCGGGCCGGCCGGCCGTCCCCCGGTTCGCGCCGGATCTCCCGCGCCGGCCGGCCGGCCGGCGTCGCCGGGCCGCCCGACGCGCGGGAACAGGGCGCTGGCGAGTCGGCGACCGAGAGGTGTGGGCCCCCGGTCGTGCCGGGCGGACCGGCGACCGCGCGGCGGGGGCCGACGGCCGGGGCGGGTGGACCGGCGACCGCGAGCCGCGAAGTCCCCGCCGCGCCGCGCGGGCCGGCGATCGTGAGGCGTGGACCCCTGGGCGGGCCGGCGGGCGAGGACCGCGGCGTATCCAGGGCCGGGCCGGCGGGCGCGGGGCGGGCAGCCACGGCGGGGCCGGGCAGCGCGGTGCGGACCAGCCGGGCGGCTGGCGACCGCCCCGTCCGCACCGGCGGGCCGCCCCGACGGCGGGGCGGGGGCGCGCCGATCGGGTGGACAGGTGCCCCGCTGGCCGGTCGCGCCGGGCCCGTCGGGTGACCCGGGACCGCCTCGGCCCGCCCAGCCGCGCCGACCGGCCGAGACGCCAGGTGCGGCCCGGCCGGGACCGCCCGGTCGGCCCGCCGGGCGATCTCGGTCCGTACCGACCTGGGCAGCCGGTCGTGCGCGACCCGGCGCAGCGCCGGATCGGCGACGGACCAGCCGCCCTGGGCGGCGCGCCGCAGCAGGCCGCGCCCGGCGAGCCGGCGCAGGACCGGCTCGGCCCGCCCCGGCGCCCAGCCGACCGCCCGGTCCACCGTCGCGGCGGGGACCGCCGGCCCCAGGGCGGCGACCACCATCGTCGCGGCCCGCTCCGCGCCGTCGCAGGCGTCCAGCCGGACGCCGGCGCTCGCGCGCACCCGGTCCGGCAGCGCCGCCGCCGGGTCCGCCCCCTCGGTGACCCGCCGCGCGTACGCCTCGGCTGCCCCGGGCAGGCCGCCGACCAGGGGCAGCAGCCGCGCCGCCAGCGCCGTCGGCCGGCCGGCCCGGGCGAGTAGTTGGCGCAGCAGCCGTCCGGTCTCCACCTGGGACAGCGGCGGCAGCGGCACCTCGGTGCGCCGGTCGGCCGGCCCCGGCCGGGTGTCGGCCCGCTCCGGACGGTGGGTGGTCACCACCGCCAGCGGCAGCCCCCGCGCGACGGCCGCCGCGAACAGGCCGCGCAGGAACCGGGTCACCGTCGGGGCGGCGCGGTCCAGGTCGTCCACCGCCACCACCAGGGGCTGCACGGCGGCCTGACGCAGCAGCAGCCACTGCCAGACCACCGCGCCGGCCGGGAACGACCCGTCCAGCAACCCTTCCAGGGCCACGGCCGTGGACAGCGCCCGCACCGGCGGCACCAGGCCGTCCACCGCCGCCAGCAGCCGCCGGCGGACGGTGGCCGGCGGGTCCTCGGCGCGTACGCCGGCGAACGCGCGCAGCAGGTCGGCCACGGGTCCGACCGGTCGCTGCGGGCACGGCGGGCAGGCGACCACGCACCAGCGCACCGGGGTCCCGTCGACGGCGCCGACGGCCTGGCGCAGCTCGTGCAGCATCCGGCTGCGCCCGCTGCCGTCCGGGCCGACCAGCGACACCCAGCGCGGGTTGCGTTCGCGTACCGCCCGCAGCACCTGGTCCCGTGCGGTGGCCAGCGGGCGGCGCCGGCCGACCAGCCGGCCACGGTGGCCGACCTGCTCGGGGCGGGCCGGGCCGGCGGCGATCGAGACGTCCATCGGCCGGGGCTTGCCGGCGACGGTCAGCGGGGGCAGCGCGCGGTAGGTGATCAGGCCGGCGGTGGCGCGCCGGGTGGCCGCGCAGACGACGACGGCGCCGGGCGGTGCGTGCTCCTGGAGGCGGGCGGCGGCGGTGATCACCGCGCCGCTGGCCGTGCCGTGTGCGCCGTCGCGCACCGCGGCGACGTCCACCAGCGCCTCGCCGGTGGCGACCCCGACCCGGGTGCGCAGGGCCGCCACGCCGGGCAGCGTCCGCCCGTCCAGCGCGCGCTGGATCTCCAGCCCGGCCCGCACCGCCCGGTACGCGTCGAAGCCGTCGGACTCCCGGGCCCCGAACAGGGCCATCACGGCGTCGCCGACGTACTTCTCGACCACGCCGCCCCACCGGGCCAGCACCCCGGCGACGGTGTCGAAGTACGCGCGTTGCAGGGCCCGGACCTCCTCCGGGTCCAGCCGGTCGACCAGCGCGGTCGAGCCGACGATGTCGGCGAAGAGCACGCTGACCGTCCGCCGCTCCTCCGGCACGGGCCAGTCCGCCGGTGCCGTGACCTGCGCTCCCGTGACGATCGTGGACATTGGCATCGCACCGTCCTTCCCCCCGTTTGGTGCCTGACGACCCCAGGAGACTCCCACCACCGGTAGGTCGGGGGATCGGCAGAACGACGTATGTCGGCCCCCCGCAACCTTTAGTCGCAATGTCGACGCGAGGCGTACGAGTGGCGGCAAAGACCCGTAGAACGGTCCGGGGACCTGTGACTAGGCTGCGAGCCATGGCCAGCGATGTGGACACCGCGCCGCTCGTCGGCCGTGCCGGCCAGGTGGCGACGCTGCGGTCCGCGCTGCTCGACGACGTCGGGCCGGGACAGACGGCGGCGGTCTTCCTCACGGGCGAGAGCGGGGTGGGCAAGACCCGGCTGTTGCGTGAGGTGGGCGACGGGCTGCGTGCGGCCGGCGCACTGGTGCTCACCGGCGCGTGCCTCGACATCGGCGACGCCTCCCCGCTGCACCCCCTGTTGCAGGCGCTGCGCCGGTTCGACGCGGACCTGACCGCCTCGCACGCCCGGACGGCGTCGGCGGTGCGCGGGCTGTTGCAGATGTTCGCCGAGGAGACCGGCGGCCCGGACGGCGCGGGGGCCCTGCTGGAGCGGGTGTCGCGGGGGCTGCACCTGGTGGCCCAGGGCCGGCCGCTGGTGCTCGTGCTCGATGACCTTCAGTGGGTCGACCGGAGCACCCGGCAGTTGCTGCTCTACCTGCTCGCCGGGCTGGGCGACCTGCAACTGTCGGTGTTGGCGGCGGTGCGGGCCGAGTCGTTGCAGGGCGCGCACCCGCTGCGCCGGGTGCTGACCGAGCTGCGCCGGCTGCGGTCGGTGCGGGTGCTCGACCTGGCCCCGCTGGGCCGGGCGGACACCGAGCGGTTGGCGGCGGAGATCGTGGGCGGGCCGCTGGGCGCGGAGACGGCGGAGTCGGTGTGGCAGCGCAGCGGCGGCAACCCGTTCGTGGTCGAGGAGTTGGCGCGGGACCTGCGCGAGGGCCGGGACGGGCTGTCGGACACCCTGCGGGAGGTGTTCCTGGCCCGGGTGGACGCCCTGCCCGAGCCCGCGCACGCGGTGGTGCACGCGGTGGCCGTCGGGGTGGAGCCGGTGGCGCACTGGTTGCTGGCCGAGGTGACCCGGTTGCCGGAGGAGGAGCTGATCGATGCGGTCCGGGCGGCGGTGGCGCACCGGTTGCTGGTCGGCGACGACGACGGGTACCGGCTGCGGCACCGGTTGGTCGCCGAGGTGCTGGCCCACGAACTGCTGCCCGCCGAGCGGTCGGCCCTGCACCGCCGGTACGCGGAGGCGCTGACCTCGGTTCCGGCGGAGCTGCACCAGGCCCGGCTGGCGCACCACTGGCGGCTGGCCGGCGAGCCCGCCCGCGCCCTGCCGGCGGCGGTGGCCGCCGCTGGGGAGGCGGAGCGGCTGCACGGCTACGCCGAGGCCCACCGGCACTGGTCGGTGGCCCTCCAACTGGCCGACGCCCCGGCCACCGGGACGTCTGTGGTGGACGGCAGTCTCGACGTCGACCGCGCGGACCTGCTGCGGCACGCCGCCGAAGCGGCGCACCACTGCGGCGAGCACGCCCGGGCGCTGGCCCTGCTGGAGGAGCTGGCCACCGCCGACGGCGCGCCCCCGGTCTGCGCGCTGCACATCCGTCGGGCCCGCTACCTGGCCGCGGCCGGCCGGTCCGCCCCGGCGGAGGCGGAGTACCGGCGGGCCCTCGCGGCGGCTGACTGCACCTCCCGGGAGCGGGCCGCCGCCGCCGCGCACCTGGCCGAGCTGTTGCTGCACCTGGGCCGGTACGCCGACGCCGGCGACCGGGCCCGGGAGGCCCTGGAGCTGGCCGCCGAGGTCGACGGGTCGGTCTCCGAGGTCGTTCTGGCCAGCATGGCGCTGGGGTTCAGCGAGGCGTACCTGGAGGACCCGGACGCCGGGCTGGCGGTCATGCGCGAGGCCCTGGCCACCGCCGAGCGGTCCGGCCGCCCGGAGGACGTGGCGTGCGCGTACCTGCACCTGGCGGAGCTGCTCACCGGCCCGCTGAACATCCTGGAGGAGGGCGTCGTGGTGGCCCGCCGGGGCGCCGAGCGGGTCGCCGAGCTGGGGCTGGGCCGCACGTACGAGACCCGGCTGCTGGCCATCGCCACCAACGGGCTGTTCCGGGTCGGGCAGTGGGCCGAGGCGGAGAAGGTGGTCGCGGCGGCGCTGCGGCACCGCCCCTCCGGCGCGGACGCCGTGGAGCTGCTGCTGGCCCGCTGCCGGCTCTGGGTGGGCTACGGCGACATCGAGGCCGCCGACCGGGACCTGGAGGCGGTCGCCACGGTGCTGGCCGGCGGCGGCGCCCGGCACGTCATCCCGCTGCTCACCCTGCGTGCCGGCCTGGCGATGTGGCAGGGCCGGCACGACCTGGCCCGCCAGGCGGTGCAGCGGGGCCTGACCGAGAGCCGCTCCGACGACGTGGGCATCCTCGCCGCGCTGGTCTGGCACGGGCTGCGGGCCGAGGCCGAGGCGTACGCGTCCCGCACGGTGCCGGTCGACCGGACGGCGGTACGCCGGCTGCGCGAGGTGGCCGAGCGGGTGGCCCGCAAGAGCGAGCACGCCGTCCGCTCGGTGCGCGACGTGGTCGACGGGTTCCTGGCGCTGTGCGACGCCGAGCTGAGCCGCCTGGACGGGAACAGCGACCCGGCGCTGTGGGCGCGCTCGGTGACCGAGTGGGAGCGGCGCCACCACCCGTACCCGGCGGCGTACTCGCGGCTGCGGCAGGCGGAGGCGCTGCTGGCCCGGCGCAGCCGTACGGCGACCGCCGGCAAGCTGCTGCGCCAGGCGTACCAGGTGGCCCAGGGCCTCGGCGCGGTGCCGCTGAGCACCGAGATCCGTACCCTGGCCAGCCGGGCCCGGGTGCCGCTGGAGGCGCACGGCACCTCGGTCGAGGGCCGGTCCCCGGCCGACGCCGAGCCGGCCGGCACCGAGTTGGCGGCGCTCACCGCCCGGGAGCGCGAGGTCCTCGCCGCGGTGGCCGAGGGGCTGACCAACAAGGAGATCGGCCAGCGGCTGTTCATCAGCGAGCGGACCATCGGCGTGCACGTCTCGCACATCTTCGACAAGCTCCAGGTCCGTACCCGGGTGCAGGCCAGCGCGATCTTCCTACGCAACCGTCCCGAGTAGGCGCCGACGTACGTCGGTCGGTTGCGTATACGTCGTTCTACTGATCCGCCGCACGGTCCCGGCTGAAAGGCTGTGCTCCGACGTCGGCGGCACGGGGGGGTGCCCCGGACCACAGTGGAGGAGACATGGACGAACCGGTCTGGGGCCCCGTACACCAGGACATCGTCGGCCTGCTGGCCGACCACCCGGCGGACGTGCCGGCGGTGGTCGACCACCTCACCAAGCTCCAGGACCTGCTGGTCCGGCTGCCTCCGCTGGAGCGGAGCTGTCCCCTCGCGGACTTCAACGAGCTCTACCTGACCATCACCACCAGCGTGCTCAACGGCCTGTACGACGACCGCTTCGCCGACCCGGTCTTCCTGGCCCGGCTCGACGTGGAGTTCGCCGCCCGCTACTTCGACGCGCTGCGGTACTGGACCGAGTCGAGCCCGGTCACGCCGCGGGCCTGGTCGTGCCTGTTCCGGCGGATGCGCGGCCCGGACGCCCGGCCACTGCCCTCGGCGGCGGCCGGGGTGAACGCCCACATCAACTACGACCTGCCGTTCGCCCTGGTGACCACGTTCGACAGCCTGGAGTCCGAGCCGGTCGACGGCAGCGAGCAGCACCACGACTACCTGGAGATCAACCAGATCTTCGCGGAGCGGATCCCGGAGCTGCGCCGGGGCTACCTGGACAACTGGCAGCTCATGATCGACATGCTCAACGGCGACATCGACGACTGGTACCAGGGCGAGTTGGTGGAGTACACCCGGAACGTGGCCTGGCGCAACGCGCAGAAGATCTGGCGCTGCCGGCACGATCCGGAGGCCCGCGAGTGTGAGCGCGAACGGCTGGACGACAACGCCGCCGCGCTCGGCCGGCTGCTGCTGTCGCCCCTCGGGGCGTTCCTGCAGTAGCCGGGACGGGGGGTCCCCGCGCTGCCGGGGGGAGCGCGGGGGCATCCCCATGTCCCGGGCCGGATGGCGGGATGACGACCGGCGAACCCCTGCCCGGCAACGCCACCGCCGGGGTCGACCGGGTCGGCGACACCCTCCGGCGCCCGGCCGGACCGTGGGCCGACACGGTCGACGCGCTGCTGACCCACCCGTGCGGTGCCGGGTTCCCGGTGGCCCCGCCCGCTGGGCCGCGACGACCGGGGCCACCGGGTGCTGGAGTACGTCCCCGGGCGAGGTCGACGGTCCCGCCGGCACGTACCCGCCGGGTCCGCCGCGCCGTTGCGCCGGCCTTCCTCACCGTTCCGGCGGGCGGCGCCGCCGGCACCGCCTACCGTCGGAGCAGGGCGTGGAGGGGTGGCGTGGCATGGCGGAGCGGTGGGACGGCGCGCGGCCGAGGCGGGGCCGGGAGCACCGGCGTGCGCCGGCCCCGGGCCGGAGCCCTCGCGAGCCCCGGGGCCCGTCGGGCGACGGGGACGCCGGCCGGGACCCGGGTCGGTCGGATCGGGGCGGCCGGGAGCCGAGCCCGGCCGCGCGGGCCGCCCGGGACCCGCGCCTGGGCGGGCACGGCGGCCCCGGCCCGGGGGCCATCCCGGCGTGCGTCGAGCGTCCCGCCCCCCGGGAGGAGCCCGCGGGCCCGCTGCGCCGCTGGCTGTTCCAGCACCTGGTGCAGCCGGTCGGGCCGGAGACCGGGGAGGCGCAGGCGAAGACCCACTCCTGGTGGCAGGTGATGTGCCTGACCGGGGTGGACTACTTCTCCACCCTGTCGTACCTCCCCGGCATCGCGGCGCTCGCCGCCGGGGCGTTGTCCCCGCTGGCCACGCTGCTGATCGTGGCGCTGACCCTGTTCGGGATGCTGCCGATGTACCGGCGGGTCGCCGGGGAGAGCCCGCACGGGCAGGGCTCGGTGGCGATGCTGGAGCGGCTGCTGCCGTTCTGGCGCGGCAAGATCTTCGTCCTCGTCCTGCTCGGCTTCGTCGCCACCTCGTGGATCATCACGATCACCCTGTCGGCCGCCGACGCCACCGTCCACCTGTTGGAGAACCCGTACCTGCCGGCGTCCGCCCCGCACGGCGCCCTTGCGGCGGTGACGGTGACCGTGGTGCTGCTGCTCGTCCTGGGCGGGGTGTTCCTGATGGGGTTCAGCGAGGCGGTGACCGTGGCCATCCCGCTGGTCGTGGTGTTCCTCGGGCTGAACGCGGTGATCGTCGTGGCGGGGCTGGCGCAGATCGCCGCCGACCCGGGCACGGTGGGCGACTGGGCCACCGCGCTGACCGCCCGGGGCACCGGGTTCGCCGACGTGGTCGGCCCGGCGGTGCTGGCCTTCCCGCTGCTGGTGCTGGGACTCTCCGGCTTCGAGACCGGGGTGAGCATGATGCCGCTGGTACGCGGGAACGGCCCGGACGCCGCCCGGCGCCTGGCCGCCCGGATCCGCAACACCCGCCGGCTGCTCGCCACCGCTGCGCTGATCATGTCGGTGTACCTGGTCGGCACCACCTTCGTCACCACCGTGCTGATCCCGGCGCGGGAGTTCCAGCCCGGCGGCGCGGCCAACGGGCGGGCGCTGGCCTGGCTGGCCCACGAGCGCCTCGGTGAGGGGTTCGGCACCGTCTACGACGTCAGCAGCGTGCTGATCCTCTGGTTCGCCGGCGCCTCCGCGATGGCCGGCCTGATCAACATCGTGCCGCGCTACCTGCCCTCGTACGGGATGGCCCCGGAGTGGGGCCGGGCGGTGCGCCCGGTGGTGATCGTCTACACGCTGATCAGCATCGCCATCACCGTCGCGTTCCGCGCCGACGTCAACGCCCAGGCCGGCGCGTACGCCACCGGCATCCTGGCGATGATGGTCTCCGGCGCGGTGGCGGTGACCATCGCGGCGGCCCGCGCCCGCCAGCGGACCGCCGCGGCCGGCTTCGCCGTGCTCACGGCGGTGCTGATCTACGCCCTGACCGAGAACGTGATCGAGAAGCCGGACGGGATCGCCATCTCCGGCATGTTCGTGGCCGGCATCGTCGCCGTCTCGCTGATCTCCCGGGTCACCCGCACCACCGAGCTGCGCGCCGAGCGGATCGAGTTCGACGACGCTGCCCGCCGGTTCGTCGCCGAGTCCCTGGCCCACGACGGCCGGCTGCACCTGATCGCCAACAGGCGCGACAGCGGCGCGGTCAAGGAGTACCGGGTCAAGGAACGCGCGCAGCGCGGCATGAACCCGGTCCCGGGAGCCGCCGACGTGCTGTTCCTGGAGATCGACGTGGTCGACCCGTCGGAGTTCAGCCGGGTGCTGCGGGTGCACGGGGTGGAGGCCGGCGGATACCGGGTGCTGCGGGCGGCGAGCCCCGCCGTGCCGAACGCGATCGCGGCGATCCTGCTCGCGTTGCGCGACGCCACCGGGGTGCGCCCGCACGCCCACTTCGAGTGGTCCGAGGGGAACCCCATCGCCCACCTGCTGCGGTACCTGATCCTCGGCCGTGGCGACACCCCGCCCGTGGTGCGGGAGATCATCCGCAAGTCCGAACCGGACCCGTCCCGCCGTCCGGGCATCCACGTCGGCGGCTGACGGCGGGCCGGGGGGACGGGCGGACATGCGACGGCCCGCGTCCCCGGGGTGGGGCGCGGGCCGGACACGGCGGGTCTACTTGGACGGTTCGGGAAGCTCGCAGTCGACCTTCGGGTTGGCGCCGATGTAGTTCAGCGGGCCGGCCACGATGGTCACCAGGATGGTGCCCGCCTCGGCGCAGTTGGTGTCGTCGCCTTTGTAGTAGCCACGCTGGCCTGCGGCGATCGCGCCGATGACGAGCCAGATGACAAGGATGATTCCCAAAATCGACGGGCCACGCCGCATGGCTTCCTCCCGGGTTGTGGTGGGTCGAGGTGAGCCCGTTGTACCCACCCGCGACGATCGGCTAAACGGCGTCCGAGGCAGACCCGGTGGGAGGGGTGTCCGAGTTCGGTCAGTGGCCGGGCCGACCGTTGCCGGGGCCCGCGGTGACCGTCAGCCGGAGGCGGCCAGGTTGCGCCGCCTCCGGCTGACTGAGGCTGAACATGGTGTCGGAAACCAGCGCGCCGTCGGCCGGGGTGCTGACGGCCGCCGGCCGGCGCCGCGCCGGCCGGCGGCCCCGCGTGGAGCCACCGCCCGGCGTCGCAGGTCAGGACGCGTCGTCGGCACCGACCGGCGCGGGGAGGACCCGGTCGGCCTCGGCCGGGGCGCCCGCGAGCACCTTGGCCTGCTGGGGCCAGCTGGCCAGGGCCGGCGCCGCGCGGAGGCCGGCGGCGCGGATGGTGTCCCGCAGCGCCGCCTCGTCCAGGTCGGCGAGCTGTTGGTAGGTGCGGATGCCGGCCGCCTGGAGCGCGGTGGCCATCTTCGGGCCGATGCCCTGGATGCGCCGGAAGTCGTCGGCGGTTCCGGCCCCGGCTGCCGGCGCGGGAACGGGGGCCGCGTCGGGGGTCGACGGGCTGGACCCGTCGACGTCGTCCCGGGATTCGACGTCGTCCCGGGCCTCGGCAGCGGGCGTCTCGGCGGCGGGCGTCTCGGCGGCGTCGCCGGGAACAGCGTGGGCCGGCTCGGCGTCGTCGGCGGCGGCCCGGGGTGCCGGCACGACGGGCTTGGCGGCTGCCGGGACCGGGGCCTCTTCAACCGCCGGAACCAGCGGCTCCTCAGCCGCGGGAGCCGGAGCCTCCTCAGCCGCGGGAGCCGCGACGGGAACGGCCTCGGCCGGAACGACCTCCTCGGCACCGACCTCGGCGGGCGTGGTCACGGCGGGAACGGTCTCGGTGGGGGCGGTCTCGGTGGGGGCGGTCTCGGTGGGGGCGGTCTCGGCCGGAGCCGCCTCCGCAGCCGTGGTCTCGACCGTGGCGGCTGCCGCGGGGACGGACTCGACCGGGATGTCCTCGACCGGGGCCGCCTCGGCGCGGGCCGGGGTGGTCGGCACGGCCGGGCTGGCCTCGTCGTCCGTCCGGGCCTCGCCGGCGGACAGGTCGGTCTTCGGCGTTGCGTTGTCGTCGGCGAAGACGGTCGGGTCGCTGTCGTCGAGGACCGCGCCCGGCCGGGTCGCGTCGGCGGTCTCCGGAGCGGGGCGGTCGACCACGGCGGCCGGGGCCACGGCCGGGGCGACGGTCGCCTCCGGCCGGTGCGCGTCGACGGTGGCCTCGGCGGCCGGGCCGGACACCACGGCCACCCCGGCGACGGGGTCGCCCGCCACGATGGGCGTACCGGTGGCCGGCGCGTCCTGCCGGCCGCGTAGCACCCATCCGGCCGCCGCACCCAGCAGCAGTGCCAGGATCACGATCAGCCATTGCCCGAAAGTCGACGGCACGGCAAACCTCCCTCTTGTGAGCGTGATTGGTGAAAAGTCGCGAGAAAAATCCGTCGCAGCTTCGCACACGCGCCGGGCCGGCGACAGGGAGGTCCGTGCGGTTACAGCACTTGTGGGGTGTTTTGCACCGGGGGTGGCGGTGGGGTTACCGAACGTGGTGCGCGGGCGTCGCGTACCGCCCGCGTCGCCGGGCGGCGCCCGCCCCGCCGTCGCCGGCGTCCATCGGGGGCACCGGGACGGCTCCGGACGGCGGGTGGCCCCGGCACCGCCAGGCGGTGCCGGGGCCACGCCGGCTGGTTCAGTCGGCCTCGCCGCGGTAGGTGTAGAAGTCGTCGACGAACCTGCGGCGCAGCGCGGGCACCCGGCTGCTCACGCCGAAGTAGCTTCGTGCCCCGAGCAGCGCGAGCCGGCCGATCACCGGCCGGTACAGCGCGTCGTCGCCGCTGGTGCCGCTGCTGCGCAACGATTCGGCGACCCGGGCGAAGCCGTACGGGATCATCTCGGCCTCGTAGTCGGCGACGGCCTGCACCAGGGTCTTGTCGCCGGAGGCCGCCAGCCTGATCTGCCGGGTGAGCAGGGCGGCGTCGCGCAGGGCGGTGTTCGCGCCGACCCCACGGCCCGGGGTCATGCTGTGGATCGCGTCGCCGAGCAGGGTGACGGTGCTGCTCTTCCACGGTGCGACCGGCTCGGCGGTGGACACCTTGACCGGCAGGGCGCTGCCCGGGTCGCAGCGGGCCAGCAGCTCGCGCAGTCGCGGATGCCAGCCGCGGGTGAGTTCCTGGGCGACCTCGACCAGTTCGCCGCCCCGCCGCCGCATGATGTCGGCGGGGAACCGGCGGGTGGCGCTCCACACGATGAGGTTGATGTTGTCGCGGGTGGTGTCGTGGCGCAGGCCCGGCCAGCGGCGCAACAGCGCGGTGTCGGCGGCGCCGACCCCGGGCTTGATCTCGCCGTGGCGGTCCCACTTGAACTCCATCACGTGCAGCACACCCATCATTCCACCGGCGCCGAAGATCAGCGAGATGCCCTGCTGGAGGCGCTGCGGGATCAGCTCGCGGGTGTGCTCGGTCAGTGGGATCCGGGTGGCGATGTTGATCGTCCCGGCGTCCCGGCTGGCGGCGTGCGGCAGGTACTGGCGGCGGACCGCGGAGTGCGTGCCGTCCGCGGCCACCAGCAGGTCGCCGGTGGCGCTGCTGCCGTCGGCGAAGTGGGCGGTGACGGTGCCGTCGTCGCGTTGTTCGTACCGGGTGAACGTCCGGCCGAAGTGGACGACGTCCTCCAGGCCGGTGAGCAGCACCTGGCGCAGGGTCATCCGGGCGACGGAGCGTTCGGTGTCGACCGGGTCGGTGTCCGGTCGCAGCTCGAACGACGCGGTCTGGCGCAGTCGCTCGGTGATGACGTTGAAGTAGCGGGGGGCGCGGGCGCAGGTGACGACGAAGGTGTCGAACAGCTCCGGCGGCAGGCACTCGCGCAGCGCCCTGCTGCCGGAGGGGCTGATGCCGACGCGGTAGCCGAGCAGCCCGTCGGCGCGGGTGGTGTGTCGTTCGTACACCGAGACGGAGAGGCCGGCCCGGCGCAGCCCGTGGGCCAGGCACAGGCCGCCGGTGCCGGCCCCGATGACCAGTACGTGTGGACCCTTGGCGGACACGGGGCCGGCTCCGGGTCAGCCGGCCGTGCGGGTGGTGCTGACCGACGGGGTGGCGTCCCAGTTGTAGAAGCAGCCGGCCATCGCGTCGCGCGGTGAGCGCCACGTCGGCAGGTACGGCGAGGTGTGCGCGGAGAGCCGCTCGTTGACCTGGAGGTACAGCGGGTGGTTGCGCGCCTCGGCCAGGGCGTCGGGGTCGACGTCCTCGGTCTCCATCAGGTGTACGCACAGGTCGTGCAGGCAGTACAGGGAGCGGTGCCGGACCCCGGTGAGGCCCGGCAGCTCCGTCGCGTCGGCTTCGGCGAAGATCTGCGCCACCCGGCCTTCCGCGCCGGGGATGATTCGGCTGACGATCAGTAGACGACTCATGGGACCCCTCCCGCCGGTGGTGCTCCTGGATCACGGTCGGGTGACCATGTGCACCGTTGCCGCCCACCCTGCCGGCCGTCCTGTCACGTTGCCGTCACGGTCCGTGCGCAAGTGGTGACGGGTCAGCGCGGGCGGGGGCCGGTGCGGGGGGCCGGCTCGCGGCGCGGCTCGGGCGCGGCCGGCCGGGTGGCCTGCCGGATCGGCGCCAGCGTGTCGTGCAGCAGGGCGGACATCGCCGGGGACGGCTCCAGGCGCAGCTCCCGCAGCAGCATGTCGCGGTAGGCGTAGAAGGCGTGCACGGCCTCGAACACGTTGCCCTCGGCGAGGTGGATGCGGACCACCAGCCGGTGCGGGGTCTCGCGCAGTGGTTCCGCCGCCATCGCCTCCAGCGCGGCCTCCAGAGCCTCCCCGTGCCGGCCCGCCGCGATGTGGTTGCGGGCCATCTGTTCCAGCATGTGCAGCCGTAGCTGGCGCAGCCGTTCCCGGTCCAGCAGCACCCAGTCGTCGTACCAGCCGGGCAGCAGGTCGTGCCGGCCGGCGGTGCGGGCGGCGCTGGTGGTGCCCGGGTCGTCGCCGTCGCGCACCCGGGCGGCGGTGGTGGTCAGCTCGTCGACGTCGAGCCGGACGCGGGGGTGCAGGCGTGCGGTGTCACCGGTGGTGACCAGCGGGCAGCACGGGTCCTGGCGCAGCCGCCAGAGCGCGGTCCGCAGGGAGGACAGGGCGCGCTCCTCGGGCGCCTCGGGCCAGAGCAGGCCGGCGAGGTGGCTGCGGGTTGCGCCGGGGCGCAGCCCGATCAGCGCGAGGACCCGTTGCAGCCCGCGGGGCACGACGACCGGGGTCCCGTCGTGCAGCAGGCGGAAGCCGCCGAGCAGGTGCAGCGAGACCGATGGGGAGGGATCGTCCTGCCTGGTCGGCGTGGGCGGATCAGCGGTCACGGCGGCACCCCCTGCACCGGACCTCGTCCGGACTGTCGTGTGTCCCGGCGCGGCGTACCCGGGACGCCACTGTCGCCGGTGGCTCCACAAGGCACCGGGCCGAGCGCCGCGACCGCCGGGCTGGCCCTCTCGGAGGTTAACCCTACCGATTACGGTGAGTCAACATGGTGTCTGGGAAGGTTGGAGCCGTGCCGCCTGGTTGACAGCTTCTCAACTGCGAAAACTTGTCGCCACCGTCAGGTGGCTCAAAGGTCCGGCATGGATTGTTCACAGCTTGCATCAACGCATCGTCACCACAGATCGTGTCCGGTCGGCGTTCGGTGGTGACGCCGCCGTGACGGTGGCACGCGCACCGTGACGGCAGTCGTCCCGCGTGACGGACGGGCCAGGCCACGCCCGCCACGCGCCCTAGGGAGGCACGTCCATGGATCATTCGATGATCGTCGCCCAGGTGGTCCCGACCACCGTCGAGCAGTGCGCCAGGGTCTTCGCCGGGCCCGGCGCGACGGAGCTGCCGCGCCCGGCCGAGGGCCGGCACCGGTCGCCGTGCCCGCCGTACGACCGCCAGGTCCGGCCGGGGGAGACCGGGCGGCCGGGGCGGGCACCGGTGGCGGGCTGCTGCCACCGCGGGGACCCGGCAGCCGGGCGGCGGTCGTGACCGCCACGGTCGGTCGCGGCGAGCAACTCTGGTCGCGCTGCGACGGGTGCGCCGCCCTGCTCTACCGCAAGCGGCTGCGGCGCAACCTGGACGTCTGCCCGGAGTGCGGCTCGCACGTCCGGCTCGGCGCGCCGGAGCGGCTGCGTCAGCTGGTGGACCCGTCCTCCTTCGTCGTCCTGCCGGACCGTCCGGACGATGTGGACCCGATCGGTTTCGTCGACGTGCTGCCGTACCCGCACCGGCTGGTGGCGGCCCGGTCCGGCACCGGCCTGACCGAGGCCGTGGTCTGCGGCACGGCCACGATCGGGGGCCACCCGGTGGCGCTGGCGGTGATGGACTTCCGGTTCCTCGGCGGCAGCCTGGGCTGCGTGGTCGGCGAGCTGATCACCCGTGCCGCCGAGCGGGCGCTGGCCGACGGCGTCCCGTTGGTGCTGGTCACCGCCTCCGGCGGGGCGCGGATGCAGGAGGGCGCCCTGTCGCTGATGCAGATGGCCACGGTGAGCCAGGCGGTGGCGGCGCTGCGCGAGGCGGGGCTGCTGACGGTGAGCGTGCTGACCGACCCGACGTACGGGGGCGTGGCGGCGTCGTTCGCCACCAACACCGACGTGGTGCTGGCCGAGAGCGGCGCGCGGATGGGCTTCGCCGGCCCCCGGGTGATCCGCCAGATCACCCGGCGGGCCCTGCCCGAGGGGTTCCAGACCGCCGAGTTCCTGCTGCGGCACGGCCAGGTCGACATGGTGGTGCAGCGGCGGTCCCTGCGGGCGCGGCTGCTGGCGCTGCTCGCGGCGGCCCACTGCGCCCGCGCGGAGCGGCGGGCGACGGACCGGCGGCCGGTGTGCCGGCCGGAGGCCGGGCAGTTGGTGCTCCGCCAGCCCGCCGCCGGGCCGGCCGGCCACGTCCGTGTCGGGCTCGCCGTCACGGCGGGCCGGGCCACGAGCGAGATGCCGTCCGGCCGCGCCGGGGCAGACGCGCCGGCTGGCCGGCTCGCCGGCGCGCCGGCAGGTCGGGTCGACGAGGGTCGGGTCGACGGGGACCTGGCCGGCGCGGGCGATCCGTGGGACACGGTGCGGACGGCCCGCCACCCGGGCCGACCGACCACCCTGGACTACCTCGGCACCGCGTTCGACGGCTTCGTCGAGCTGCACGGCGACCGGCTGGGCGCCGACTGCCCGGCCGTGGTCGGCGGGCTGGCCCGGCTCGGCGACCGGCACGTGATGGTCATCGGCCACCAGAAGGGGCACAACACCGCCGAACTCGTCGCCCGCAACTTCGGGATGGCCAGCCCCGCCGGGCACCGCAAGGCGCTGCGGCTGATGCGGCTCGCCGCCCGGCTGGGCCTGCCGGTGGTCACCCTCGTCGACACCCCCGGGGCGGACCCCGGGATACGTGCCGAGGAGCAGGGGCAGGCGGCGGCCATCGCCGAGAACATCCTCACCCTGAGCAGCCTGCCGGTGCCGGTGGTCGCGGTGGTCACCGGCGAGGGCGGCAGTGGTGGGGCGCTGGCCCTCGCGGTCGCCGACCGGGTGCTGATGCTCCAGCACGCGGTCTACTCGGTGATCAGCCCCGAGGGGTGTGCCGCGATCCTCTGGCCGGACAGCTCCGCGGCCCCGCAGGCGGCCCGGGCGCTGCGGCTGACGGCGCCGGACCTGTGCGCGCTCGGCATCGCCGACGACATCGTGGCGGAGCCGGCGCCGGCGGCCCACGCGGACCCGGAGGCCGCCGGGGAACTGCTGCGCCGTGCGGTGCTGGCGAACCTGGCCCCGCTGCTCGACGTGCCGCCCGCGACGTTGGTACGCCGCCGCCGGCAGCGGTTCCGCCGGTACGGCGCGGCCCGGTCCGGCAGCCTGGGCGTCACGGTGGGGGGCACCCGGTGAGCGCCGAGGCGATGCCCGACGACGTGGTGCTGGCGGGGCTGCGCCGGCACGCCCGGGACCTCGTCGCCGAGCTGGCCGGCCCGGTGCGCCGGGTGCGGCTGAGCAGCGGGCAGGCCGCCCTGGAGGTGGAGTGGCACGGGACGGTGGAGCGGACGTCCGTCCCGCCCGCCCCGCGCGCCGAGCCCGCGCCGCAGGGCGGGGAGACCGACCGCGCCGTCGTGCGGTCGCCGGTCGTCGGCACGTTCTACCGCGCGCCGGAACCCGGCGCCGCGCCGTTCGTCGCGGTCGGGGACCTGGTCCGCGCCGGTCAGGTGGTGGGGATCGTCGAGGCGATGAAGCTGATGAACGAGGTCACGGCCGACCGGGCCGGCCGGGTGACGGCGGTGCTCGCCGACGACGCGGCGCCGGTGGAGTACGACCAGCCGCTGGTCGCGCTGGAACCAGCCTAGGTCGGGTGGGGAGATGTTCGAGAAGGTACTGATCGCCAACCGGGGCGAGATCGCGCTGCGGGTGCTGCGGGCCTGCCGGGAGCTGGGCGTGCGCACGGTGGCCGTCTACTCCAGCGCCGACGCCGACTCCGCGGTCGTGCGGCTGGCCGACGAGGCGGTCCGGATCGGGCCGGCGGACGCCCGGCGCAGCTACCTCAACGCGGCGGCGATCGTCGAGGCGGCCCGGCGCACCGGGGCGCAGGCCGTGCACCCGGGCTACGGGTTCCTCTCCGAGGACGCCGACTTCGCCGAGATCTGCGCCGACAACGGACTCACGTTCATCGGCCCGCCGCCGCACGTGATGTCCGCGCTGGCGGACAAGGCCACCGCGCGGGCGTGGATGCGCCGGGCCGGGCTGCCGCTGCCCCCGGGCAGCGTGGAGACCCTGCCGACGGCGCAGCGGGCCGTCGAGGTCGCCGCCGAGGTCGGCTACCCGGTGATCGTGAAGGCCGCCGCCGGCGGCGGCGGGCGCGGCATGACCGTGGTACGCACCCCGGGCGACCTGCCCCGGGCGTACGCGCGGACCCGGGCCGCCGCCCAGGCCGCCTTCGGCGACGACCGGGTGTACGTCGAGCGGTACCTGACCGACGCGCGGCACGTCGAGGTGCAGGTGCTCTGCGACGGCGACGGCAACGGCGTGCACCTGGGCACCCGGGACTGCTCGGTGCAGCGGCGGCACCAGAAGCTGGTGGAGGAGGCGCCCGCCCCGTCGCTGCCGGCGGCCGTCGCGGACAGCATCGCGCGGACCGCGTTGCGGGGTGTGCTGGAGGTCGGCTTCACCGGCGCCGGCACGGTCGAGTTCCTGGTGGACGACGCCGACCGGTTCCACTTCCTGGAGATCAACTGCCGGATCCAGGTGGAGCACCCGGTCACCGAGATGATCACCGGGATCGACCTGGTGCACGAGCAGTTGCACATCGCCGCCGGGACGCCGCTGCGGCTGCGGCAGTCCGACGTCCGCCCGCACGGGGTCGCGGTGGAGTGCCGGGTCAACGTGGAGGACCCGGACCGCGGGTTCGCGCCCACCCCCGGCCGGCTGGACCGGTTCCACCCGCCCGGGGGGCCGTTCACCCGGGTGGACACCCACGGCCGACCCGGCTACGTCGTCGGCCCCCACTACGACTCCCTGCTGGCCAAGGTCGCCGTGTGGGCGCCGGAGCGGGGGCTGGCGCTGGACCGCCTGGACCGGGCGCTCGACGAGTTCGACATCGGCGGGCCGGGCGTGCGGACCACCATCCCCTTCGTCCGGCGGGTGCTCGACGACGCCGCCTTCCGCGCGGGTCGCTACTCGACCGGCCTGGTCGAGCGGCTGCTGTGCGCCGCCGATCCGGCCGGCGGCGCCACGGCAACCGGCGCCCCCGCCCGGGGAGCCGACGGCGCCGCGCCCGCAGCGGGTGCCACCACCGGCGCCGGCACCCACGCCGCCGCGACCGGAGTCCCGCGAGCCGGGGGCACCGCGACCGTGGCCCCGGCCGGGCTCCGCCCGCGCGTTCCGGGTGCCCCCGCCGCACCGGCCGGTGGGGGAACACCCGCCGTCGCCACCGCCGTCGCCGACGGCGCCGCGCCGTCCGGCCCCGACCAGAGGAGAAACTGATGACCGTCACGCACGGGCGACCGTTGACCGCCGAGATCACCGACATCCTGGTGGCGCACTGTGGCCTGGACGCCGAGGCCGCGGCCCGGGAACCGGCCGCGTCCCTGGAGGACCTCGGCATGGACTCGCTCGCCCTGCTCGAACTGTCGGCCGTGCTCGCCGACCGCTACCGGGTGCGCATCCCGGAGGAGGCCGGGCGGCTGAGCATCGACGCCGTCGCCGACCTGGTCGCCCGGGAGACCGACCCGCCCGGGCACACCGAGAACAGCATCGTCATCGCCGCGCCCCTGCCGCTGGTCTGGAAGCTGACCAACGACGTGGCGAACTGGCCGGACCTGTTCACCGAGTACGCCGCGGTGGACATCCTCGAACGTGACGGTCGCACCGTCCGGTTCCGGCTGACCATGCACCCGGACGAGAACGGCACGGTGTGGAGCTGGGTCAGCGAACGCACCACCGACTGGGAGAACCGCGAGGTGCGGGCGCACCGGGTGGAGACCGGCCCGTTCGAGTACATGCGGATCCGCTGGCACTACGACACCGAGCCCGACGGCACCCGGATGACCTGGGTGCAGGACTTCGCGATGCGCCCGCAGGCGCCGTTGGACAACGCCGGGATGACCGCGCGGATCAACGCCAACAGCCGGGTCCAGCTCGCGGTGATCAAGGAACGGATCGAGCGGGCGGCCGGAACCCGCTCCACCAGCACGGGAGGCGACGATGAGTGAGACCACCGACCAGCGGACCACGGCGGGCACACCGGCGCACCGGCCCGTCGCCGGCCGGGACGTGCCGGCCGACCGGCGCCGCGGCGGCGAGCTGCGGGTGCTGCTCGGCCCGAAGACGGTCGGCAGCACCTCCGGGTTCATGGGGGTGGCGGTGCTGGCCCCGGGGGAGCGGATCGCCGAGCACTACCACCCCTACAGCGAGGAGTTCCTGTACGTGACGCGCGGGGCGATCACCGTCGACCTGGACGGCCGGCCGGTGCCGCTGGCCGCCGGTGAGTCCCTGTTCGTGCCGGTCAACGTCCGCCACCGGCTGCGCAACACCGGCACCGAGCCGGCCGAGGTGGTGTTCCACCTGGGCCCGCTCGCGCCCCGCCCGGAGCTCGGCCACGTCGACACCGAACTGGTCGAACAGCGGGGCGTGTCGTGACCGCGCGCCGCACGGTGGTGACCGGCATCGGGGTGGTCGCCCCGGGCGGCGTGACCCGGGACCGGTTCTGGAAGACGATCACCGAGGGGCGGACGGCGACGCGGCGGATCAGTTTCTTCGACCCGTCGCCGTTCCGCTCCCGGATCGCCGCCGAGTGCGACTTCGACCCGGTCGCCGCCGGGCTCACCGAGGCCGAGCGGCGCCGTGCCGACCGGTACGTGCAGTTCGCCCTCGCGTGCTCGATCGAGGCGGTCGCCGACAGCGGGCTGGAGCTGACCGATGCCGAGCGGGACCGCGCCGGGGTGGTGCTCGGCACCGCCGTCGGCGGCACCATGGCGCTGGAACAGGAGTACGTCGCCGTCAGCGACTCCGGCAGCCGCTGGCTCGTCGACCACGCGCGCGGCGGGCCGTACCTGTACCAGGCCCTGATCCCCAGCAGCCTGGCCGCCGACGTGGCCTGCCGGCACGGGCTGCACGGCCCGGCGCAGGTGATCTCCACCGGCTGCACCTCCGGCATCGACGCCATCGGGTACGCCCACCAGCTCATCGCCGACGGCGAGGCCGACATCGTGCTGGCCGGGGCGGCCGACTCGCCGATCTCCCCGGTCACCGTCGCCTCCTTCGACGCGATCAAGGCGACCAGCCCCGACAACGACGACCCGGCGCACGCCTCGCGCCCGTTCGACGCCGACCGGCACGGGTTCGTCCTCGCCGAGGGCGCGGCGGTGCTGGTGCTGGAGGAGTACGGGCACGCCCGCCGCCGGGGCGCGCACGTCTACTGCGAGCTGGCCGGGTACGCCAGCCGCAGCAACGGCTACCACATGACCGGGCTGCGCCCGGACGGGCTGGAGATGGGGCTGGCCATCTCGGCCACCCTGAAGCAGGCCCGGCTGAACACCTCGCAGGTCTCCTACATCAGCGCGCACGGCTCGGGCACCCGGCAGAACGACCGGCACGAGACGGCGGCGTTCAAACGGGCCCTCGGCGAGGCCGCCCACCGGGTGCCGATTAGCTCCATCAAGTCGATGGTGGGGCACTCGCTCGGCGCGATCGGCTCCATCGAGATGGCCGCCTGCGCCCTGGCCGTCGAGTACGGGGTGGTGCCGCCGACGGCCAACTGGAGCACCCGCGACCCGGAGTGCGACCTGGACTACGTGCCGAACGTGGCGCGGGAGCTGCCGGTGGACGTGGCGCTGTCGGTGGGCAGCGGCTTCGGCGGCTTCCAGTCGGCGATGCTGTTCCGCCGGCTGTCACCGGCGGTGGCCGGGTGACCGCCCGGGCGGTGGTCACCGGCATCGGGGTGGTCGCCCCGAGCGGAGTCGGCGCAGACGCGCACTGGTCCACGGTGTCCACGCGGACCCGGCGCACCGGCCCGATCACCCTGTTCGACCCGGCGACCTACCCCACCCGGCTCGCCGGTGAGGTGCCCGGCTTCGAGGCGCTGACCTGGGCGGACAACCGCCGGTTGGTGCAGACCGACCGGTGGACCCACCTGGGGTTCGCGGCCACCCGGCTGGCGCTGGCCGACGCCGGGCTGCCCGAGCGGGCCCCCGATCCGTACGGGTACGCGGTCACCCTGGCCAGTTCCTCCGGCGGGAACCTGTTCGGCCAGCGGGAGCTGCAACGGCTCTGGGGCGGCCCGTCGCGCACCGTCGGGGCCTACCAGTCGATCGCCTGGTTCTACGCGGCCAGCGTCGGGCAGCTCTCCATCCACCACCAGTTCAAGGGCCCCTGCGGGGTGCTGGTCAGCGAGTCCGCCGGCGGGCTGGACAGCCTCGCGCACGCGGTGCGCACCGTGCGCCGGGGCACCCCGGTGGTGATCGCCGGGGCCACCGAGTGCCCACTGAGCCCGTACGCGCTGGCCTGCCAGCTACGTTCCGGGCTGCTCAGCACGGAGGCCGACCCGCGGCGGGCGTACCGGCCCTTCGACGCCGACGCCACCGGGTACGTCCCGGCGGAGGGCGGGGCGGTGTTCGTGGTGGAGGAACTGGGGCACGCCCTGGCCCGGGGCGCGCGGGTCTACGGGGAGGTCACCGGGTGGGGGGCCACCCACGATGCCGCGCACACCGGCCCCGACTCCGCGGGCGACCCCGCCCAGTACGCCCGGGCGATGCGGCTGGCCCTGGACCGGGCCGGGGTCGCCCCGGACGACGTGGACGTGGTGCTGCCCGACGCGCTGGGCACCCCCCGCCACGACCGGGCCGAGGCCGACGCGCTGCGCGCGGTGTTCGGGGCGCGTCCAGTCCCGGTGACCACCCAGAAGCCGCTGACCGGCCGGGCCCACCAGGGCGGGGCGGCGCTGGACGTGGCCACGGCGCTGCTCGCCTTCGCGCACGACACGCTGCCCGCCTCCGCCGGCCCGGACCGCCCCGCCGACGGCTGCGACCTGGACTTCCTGCGCGAGCCGCGCCGGCCCGCCTCCCGGGTGGCGCTCGTCGGCGCCCGCGGGTTCGACGGTTTCAACAGCGCGCTGGTGCTGCGCGGCGCGGCGGGCCGCCCGGCACCACAACCCCGCCGGGCGGCCGAGCCCGGCGTGACGAGAGGAGCGGACGGATGATCGAACAGCGGGCCCGGGTGGTGTTCCTGGTCCGGGTGCCGGACGAGCGCACGGGGGACTTCCTCCGCGCGTACCAGTCGATCCGGCACCTGGTCGCCGAGGGGACGCCGGGGCACCTGGTGGACCAGGTGTGCCGCTCGGCCGCCGACCCGGAGCAGTGGTTGATCACCAGCGAGTGGGTCAACCTGGCCGCGTTCGAGGCGTGGGAGCGCAGCGTGCAGCACCGGGACCTGGTCCAGCCGTTACGCGAGTGCTTCAGCGAGGAGGAGTTGTCGCTGCGCTTCCTGGTCTACGCGCAGACGCCCGCTCTGGCGTGATCGGAGCCCGCGCGGGACGGGCCGGAGGGCGTGGCCGAGACCGGCCCCGCCTCAGCTCGGGCACAGCTTTCCCTGGTGGGCGTCGTCCGGCACGAGTTCGCGTACGGCGTCGTCGGTGTTCGGGTCGGCCAGCAGCCCGCAGAGCCGGTCCAGCACGTCGTCGACGGAATGGTGGCGCGTGTCGGTCTGCGCCAGCCGGCGCAGCGGCGGCGGCTTCCCGGCCGCCGGCAGGGCGACGCCGATCGTGCTGTTGTCCAGCACCGCCACCGGCCCGTCCGGGCCCCGACCCAGGGGCACCGCCGCCCGCCACTCGCCGGAGTGGGTGCGGTGCTCGCCGGAGCGCGCCCCGTCGGGCAGCGACCACACGCTCACCTCGGGGGTGTAGCTGGTGGACAGGTTCCGGATGTCGCTGGCGGTGGCGCTGAGCACGTCGCGTCGCCAGGACAGCACCAGGGTCGACCCGGTCGCGTCCAGGGCGACGGCCCCGTTCCGTTCCTCCGGCCGCAGGTCGATCACCGGGCCCTTCGGGCGCAGCGAGGCGGTGTCCAGGACGCTCACCCGGGCGTTGTCGCCGGTCCGGTCCCGCGTGGTGACGGCGACCGTGCTCCAGTCCGCGCTCATCGCCACGTCGCTGATCTGGTCGACCAGGACCCTTCCAGAGGCGGACCAGAGCGGCCTCGATCGGGATGCGGCGCGTTTCGTCCACGGTCAACCCGTTCCCGTCGGTCGATCGGCAGGTGCCGGGCCGTCGGCGGCCCTCCGACCATCATGCCGGGTCCGCGTCGCCACGGGGCCGGGGCCGGGGCCGGGCAGGCTGCCGCCCCGGTGGGACCGCTTACCGGCGGGCAGGCTCGCGCCCCCGCCGGACGCTGGGCGTACGCGGGCAGGCTGCCGCCGGCCGCCGTGTCGCGGCCGATCCTGCCCCCCGAACCGGCCGACCGGCAATCGGGCCGGCCGACCTTTTTGATCTAGCCATTCGCATCTAGTAATGGTCTCGGCGGCTGCCGTAGTGTTCCGTCAGCACCCCGAAAGACGCACCACATTGGGCCGTTGTGCCCTTTTCGATGCTGGGCGGTAGACCACAGTGAGTATGGATCGTTCGGCAGAAGAATCTACAGTAGACGACGCTGCCTGGGTTGACGAAGTGTTGTTGGCCGGCCCGTCGACCGACGTTTGTTTCCGGCTGCCCGACCCGGTGGACCGGGGCACCCTGCGCCGGCTGGTCGGCGAGGCCCAGGCCCGGCTCGCCGGGGCCGGGCTGCGTCCCGGCGGGGCCGCCGCGCTGCGCCTGCCGCCGTCGCTGGCGTACGTGGTGAACCTGCTGGCCACCTGGCGCAGCGGCGCGCAGGCCATCCTGCTGGACCACCGGCTCACCGACCACGAGGTGGAGCGCGCCCTGGAGCGGCTCACCCCGCAGGTCGTGGTGACCCCGGTGCGCAGCGGCGCCGGCGCGCTGAAGATCTTCGTCGACGTGACCGAGGGCGTGACCCCCTACTCGGACCGGCCGGCCGGCAGCCCGCACGCGGTGATCCAGCTCAGCTCCGGCTCCACCGGACCGTCCAAGGTGATCGGCCGCCACGCCGCCTCGCTCGTCGCCGAGGTGCGCCGCTACACCCGGATCGACGGGGTCGCGCTGCCCGGGGAGCGGATCATCCTGCTGCCGTCCATGGTGCACGTGCTGGGCCTCGTCGGTGGACTGCTCTACGGCCTGCACGCCCGGATCACGCTGGTCCCGCCGGACCGGCTCAGCGGCGACGCGGTGCTCGCCGCCGTCGCCGCCGACGACAGCCCCGCCACCGTGCTCGGCGTCCCGTTCCACATCGGACTGCTGGCCTCCACCCGGCGGACCGGGCCGCTGCCGCAGCTCAAGCGGATGACCACCGGCGGCGAGCTGGTCCCGGCCGCCGTCGCCGCCGCGTTCACCGACCGGTTCGGGGTGCCGCTGGGCAACATGTACGGGATGACCGAGGTCGGGGTGATCGGCACCGATCTGCACGGGCGGCACCGCCCGTCGATCGTCCCCGCCCCCGGCATCGAGGTGCGTGAGTCCGCCGCCGGCGAGCTGTGGGTGAGCTGCGCGGAGTCGCCCTACGTCGGGCTCTCCGACCCGGACCGCTGGTCCGACGGCTGGCTGCACACCCGCGACGCCGGCACCGTCGATCCGGACACCGGTCTGGTGACCGTGCGCGGCCGGCTCGACTCCCAGGTGTCCGTCGGTGGGATGAAGGTCGACCTCACCGAGGTCGAGGCGACCCTCGCCGGGCTGCCCGGGGTCGACGCCGCCGTGGTGGTCTACGACGACGGCATCACCGCGTACGTGCAGCCGGACGGGCCGCTGTCGGAGGAGGTGCTGGAGAGGCTGATCGCCGAGCGGCTCGCGGGCTACAAGCGGCCCCGCACCCTGCACCTGCTCGACCGGCTGCCCCGCACCACCACGGGCAAGCTGGTCCGTTCGACCCAGGCGCTGCGGGCGGCGACGCCGTGACCGGCCCGCTCCGGCGGCCCGCCGTCGCGTCCCCGACCCTGACTGATCAATCAGTCCGTGATGATCTCGACCCCGTCGACCGGCCCGTCGACCGCCACCGCCAGCAGCAGAGCGCCGCGCCCCGCCGCAGCGTCGAACAGCGTCGGGCCGCCGGTCCGGGACGCGCCGCCGGCCGGGTCACCGGCGGTGTCGCCGGCCAGCCGGGGATGGCCGACCCGCAGCCCGCCCGGCCCGGGAACCGGGCGCAGCAGTTCGCCCGGCCCGCCGGGCAGGGGCATCGGCCGGCCCAGGCCGCCGTCGCGCAGCCCCCGGCCGAGCGCCTTGCCGACCGCCTCCTTGGCCGTCCAGAGCAGCAGGAACGCCTCGGCACGCCGCTCGGCGGGCCGGCCGGCCAGCCAGGCGGCCTCCGCCGGGGCGTACCAGCGACGGGCCAGTGCCACCGCGGGCAGCTCCCGGCGGGCCTCCACGTCGATCCCGACCGGGCCCGCGCGGCGGGCAGCGACCACCACGGCGTCGCCGGCGTGACTCACGCTGACCGGCAGTTCGGCCGCGTCACCGGCGCGGACGAACGGCCGCCCGGCGGCGTCGCGCCCCACCCGGATCTCCGCCTCCGCCCGGCCGAGCAGCGTGCCACCCACGCGCCGCAACAGCCGCCGGGCCGCCTCCGGCCGACCGCCGGTGGTACGGCCGAACCACACGTACACGGTGTCCCGACCGGGCACCGCTGACTGGCTCACGGAAAGAGGTTAACCATGCGCGACGAGGTCCGTGCCTTCGTCATCGAGCAGCTCACCGACATGAACTACGACGTCGACGACATCGACGACGACACCACCCTCGGCCCCGCCGGCGTCGACCTGGAGTCGCTGGCCCTGGCCGACCTGGCCGTGCGGGTCGAGGACCGCTACGGCCTGAAGTTCGCCGACGACGAGTCCGAGAAGCTGGCCCTGATGACGGTCGGCGAGTTCACCACGATGATCGCCGACCGCGTCGCCGCGTCGGCCGACGGCAACTCCTGATGTCCGGTCAGCCCGACCTGGGGCGAGCTGACCTGCTGACGATGCTCGCCGAGATGAGCGCGAAACCGGTCGACCAGGTGTCCGACCGGGTGGGCTCGATGGAACTCGCCTGGCTGGTCCACCTCGTCGAGCAGCGCTACGACCGCCAGCTCGACCTCACCGACGACCAGCTCGCCGGCATCCGGACGGTCGACGACGCCCTGGCGGTGTTCCACACCTGCCTGACCGCTCCCGCAGATGGCTGAGCGGCCCGGCGTACGGATCACCGGCGTCCACGCGCTCAGCGCGCTCGGCAGGGGAGCCGAGGCGCAACTCGCCGGGGTGCTCGCCGGCACCCCGGCGTTCCGGCCGGTCGGCCGCTTCGACACCACGGCCCGCCGGGTCGGCGTGGCGGCCACCCTGCCGGAGACCGGCGCCCTGCCCGACGAACTGGCCGAGGCGGTGGACGTCGCCTGCGCGGCGGCCCGGCTCGACGCCGGTGCCCGGGCCGGCGCGCCGCTGCTGCTCGCCGCGCACGGCGGGGCGGGCGTGCCGGCGCTGGCCGGGGAACTGGCCCGCCGGTGCGGACTGGCCGGCGCCCCCCGGGTCTACACCAGCGCCTGCGTGTCGGCGTCCACGGCGGTGGCCGACGCCGCCGCGCTGATCGGCCGAGGCGACGTCGACCGGGTCGTCGTCGCCGCCGGCTACCTGGTCGAGCCCGACCAGTACGCGCTGTTCGACGCCGGCCGGGCGCTGGCGACCGACGGCGCGGTGCGCCCGTTCAGCGCCGGCCGGCGCGGGCTGCTGCTCGGCGACGGGGTGGCCGCCGTGGTGCTGGAGTCGGCCGAGGCGGCCCGGCGGCGGGACGCGCCGACGCTGGCCGCGGTGCTCGGCTGGGGACGGGCCGGCGACGCCCACCACCCCTGCCAGCCCGACCCGCAGGGGCGCGGGCTGGCCCGGGCGGTCGGCGCGGCCCTGCGCCGGGCCGGGCTCGACCCGGAGCAGATCGGCTACGTCAACGCCAACGCCACCGGAACCGGATACAGCGACGCCGCCGAGGCGGCGGCCCTGCGGCTGGCCTGGGGCGAGCACGCCGGCCGGGTGCCGGTCAGCTCCACGAAGGCGCTGCACGGGCACGCGCTGGAGGCGTCCGGGCTGCTGGAGCTGGTGGTGACCGTGCTCGCGGTGCGGCACGGGAAGCTGCCGGTCAACGCCGGCTGGCTCGGCCCGGACGAGGCGTGCCCGCTGGACGTCATCCGCGACGCGCCGCGCCCGGCCGCCACCGGCTACGCGCTGAGCCTCAACTCCGCGTTCGGCGGCGCCAACACCGCGCTGCTGGTGGGTGCGGCGTGACCGGGGAGCCCGACCGGGCCGGCGCGGGTGCGACCGCCGCCGGCCTGCGGGTGCTCGCGCAGGCCCGCTGGCCCGAGCCGGGCGACGGCGCGCCGCCGACCCTGCCCGGGTTCGTGCACTCGGCGTTCAGCCCGGTCGTGGCTGCCGTCGCCGACCGGTGCCTCGCCCGGCGGCACGGCGAGCGGCCGGCCCCGGAGCCGGTCGGCGTCCGGACCGCCGTGGTGCTGGTCAGCGCCGCCGGGGACCGGGCCAGCGCCGAGCACCTGCACGCCGCGGTCGCCGCGGGCGGGCGACCCGGACCGCTGTTCTTCTTCCAGTCCGTGCCGAACAGCGTCGCCGGCCACGTCGCCGCGCGCTGGGGGCTGGGCGGCCCGGTGGTCTGCGTGGCTCCGACCGGGGACCCGCTGGCCGAGGGCACGGCCGAGGCGGAACTGCTGTGCCACGACGGCGACGCCGACGAGACCTTGTTGATCATGATCGAGCAGGCAGCCGACGACGCCGGTGCGGGCGTCCGGGCCGGGGAGCCGGGCGGGGCGCCCGGGACCCGGGCCGTCGCGGTGCTGCTGGGGGGAGGAGACACACGATGAGGACCAGGGGAATGCGCGGCGTGCTGGCCGCCGACACCGAACTGGGCGCCGGCAACGTGCTGGCCCGGGTGCTGGCGCACGGCGCCGACCCGGACGGCCCGGGGCTGACCTTCGACACGCCGGTCGACGCTCACCCGGCCGAGCACCCGCTGACGCTGGGGCAGCTCGACGAGCGGGTCGCCGCCCGGGCGGCCTGGCTGCACGCCCGGGGCGTCAAGCCGCGCGACCCGGTCGCCGTCTGGGCCACCGCCGCCGCCGACATGGTGCTCAGCTTCCTGGCGCTGGCCCGGATCGGCGCGATCCCGGCGCTGATGAACGGCAGGCTGCGCCCGGAGATCGCCGCCGAGTACATCCGCCGGCTGCGCGGCGCGGGCGTGCTCGCCGACGCCGCGCACACCGAGCTGCTGGCCGGCCACGACCTCGGCGCGCCGCTGCTCGGCACCCCCGCCGAGGCCGGCGCCGGCGACCCGGCCGCCGCCCCGGCCCACTACCGGCACCACCAGGACGACCCGGTCGTCATCACCCACACCTCCGGCACCACCGGCGTGCCGAAGGCGGTGCTGCACTCGCACAGCAGCCTCTTCGCCGCCACCCGGCACCTGCTGTCCATGCCGCAGGCGCAGGGCACCGGCCGCATCCTCAACGCGCTGCCCGCCCCGCACACCGCGACCGTGCTGATGGTCAACCAGGCGCTGGGCAACCGGGCGGAGATGTTCCTGCTGTCCGAGCAGGGCGGGGAGCGGGTGCTCGACGCCATCCAGCGGTGGCGGCCGGACGGGGTGTTCGGGTTCTCCGTCACCTGGGCGGAGCTGGCCCGGTTCGACCTGTCCGGTTACGACCTGGACTCGGTGCGGCTGTGGTTCAACACCGGCGACTGCTCGCACGAGCCGCACGTGCGTCGGCTCGTCGCGGTCGGCTCCCGGGACACCGTCACCCGCCACGGGGTGACCCGGGTGCCCGGGTCCGTCTTCATCGACGGCCTCGGCTCCAGCGAGATGGGCCACTCGATGTTCCACATCACCCACACCCGCGAGACGAACCAGTACGGCCGCTGCGTGGGCCGCCCATACCGGTTCACCAAGGTCGCGGTGCTCGACGCCGAGGGCAACGAGCTGCCCCCGGGCCAGGTCGGCTACCTCGGCATCGACTCACCGTCGCTGTTCCGGGGCTACTGGAACGACTCGGCCACCACGTACCGGTTCCGGCTGCGCGGCTGGTACCTCACCGGCGACCTGGTGTACGCCGACGACGAGGGCCGGTACTACCACATGGACCGGGCGGTCGACTCCGTCGAGGTCGGTGACGGCCGACGGTTCTTCACCGCGCTGTCCGAGGAGCGGGTCCTCGCCGCCTGCCCCGACGTCACCGACTGCACCGTGGTCATCGTCGCCGAGGCCGACCGGGTCGTCACCGACGTGCTGCTGGAGCTGGCCGCCGGGGCCGACCCGGACGCCGACCGCACTGACGCGGTGCGCGCCGCGCTGGGCTCCGACGTCGGGGCCACCCTGCGCCGGGTGGTGCCGGTGCGCTCGGAGGACATCCCGGTCACCGTGACCGGCAAGGTGCGCAAGGTCGCGCTTCGTGAGCGCTACCTGACCGAGTCACCGTCATGACCGCCGTCATCACCGGGATGGGCCTGTTCACGCCGGTCGGCCGGGGCGTCGCGGAGACCTTCGACGCCCTGCTCACCGGCCGGTCCGGGCTGACCCGACCGGCCGACGACCACCCCGCCCGGGAGTCCCTGGAGGCGGCCGGGCTGCTGCCGGACATCGACCCGCGCACGGTGGCGTCCGGCCCGGAGACCCGGGTGCTCGACCGGATCGTGGTGCTCGCCCTGCTCGCCGCCGCCGACGCGCTCGCCGACGCCGGCATCGAGGTGGGCCGCGACGTCGACCCCGACCGGATCGGGGTGATCGTCGGCGGGGTCGGCGGGATGTCCACCCTGGAGACCCAGGTGCTGGCCCGGGCCGCCCGGGGGCGGGCGGCGGTCAGCCCGTACCTGCTCACCGGGATCCTGCCGAACATGCCGGCGGCGCGGATCGCCATCGCCCACGGCATCCGGGGCTACAGCTCGTCGGTCGGCACCGCCTGCGCCTCCGGCGCGCAGTCGGTGGCCGACGCGGTCCGGCTGATCCGGGCCGGGGAGGCCGACGTGGTGGTCTGCGGGGCCAGCGAGGCCCCGCTGTTCCCCACCTTCGCCGACACCTTCGGCAACGCCCGGGCGCTGGCGCGGGGCTGGGCCGACCCGGCCGAGGCGAGCCGGCCGTTCGACGCCCGGCGCAACGGCTTCGTGCTCGCCGAGGGGGCGGCGCTGCTGGTGCTGGAACGCGCCGAGCACGCCGCCGCCCGGGGCGTCACCGGGTACGCCGAGGTGGCCGGCTACGGGGCGAACACCGACGCGTACCACCCGACCGCGCCCCGGCCGGACGGGTCCGGGGCGGCGGAGTGCATGCGCCGCGCCCTGGCCAGCGGGGGCGTGACGGCCGGCGACATCGGCTACGTCAACGCGCACGGCACGGCCACCAAGCTCGGCGACATCGCCGAGACCGCCGCGCTGACCGCGGTGTTCGGCGACGGCGGGGTGCCGGTCAGCTCCACCAAGGCGCTCACCGGGCACCTGCTCGGCGCGTCCGGCGTGCTGGAGGCCGCGGCCACGGCGCTGGCGCTGGGTCGGGGGCTGCTGCCCCCGACCTGGAACCTCGACGACCCGGACCCGGCCTGCCCCGCCGACCACATCAGCAAGGAACCGAGGGTGGCCGCCCCGGAGCACGCGCTGACCAACTCGTTCGGGTTCGGCGGCCAGAACGTCAGCCTGCTACTGCGACGCGGCACCGGTGCGGGTGCGCGCGTCGCCGGCCCGGGGAGGTGATCGCTCGTTCCACTCCGGGCGGTGCGCCGCCCGGGCGGCAGTCACGGGGGGACATGGGGAAGGGCTGGAAAATGGACATCCGTTCTATAGATCACATCGAACTCTACGTGGGGGACGCCCGGCAGGCCGCCTTCTACTTCGGCACCGCCGTCGGGTTCCGGCTACGCGGGCAGGGCGGCCCGGAGACCGGGCTGGCCGGGCAGCGTTCGCTGCTGCTGGGCCAGGCCGACATCCGGATGGTGCTCACCTCCGGGCTGACCGCGCAGCACCCGGCGTCGACGTACGTGCAGCGGCACGGCGACGGCATCGCGGTGGTGGCGCTGGAGGTCGACGACGCCGCCGGGGCGTACGCCGAGCTGGTGGCCCGCGGGGCGACGCCGGTGACCCCACCGACCACCTTCACCGGCGCGGACGCCGAGGTGGTGACCGCCGAGGTGGGGGGCTTCGGCGACGTGCTGCACCGGCTGGTGCAGCGCCGGGGCGACCGGCGCGAGTTCCTGCCCGGGGCCATCGAGATGGACCCGCCGACCGGCGGGGACGACGGCCTGCTCGCCGAGATCGACCACCTGGCCATCTGCGTGCCGCCGGGGCAGCTCGCGGAGACCGTCGCCCACTACGAGCGGGTCTTCGGCTTCGCGCAGATCTTCACCGAGCACGTCGAGGTCGCCGGCCAGGCGATGAACTCCACGGTGGTACAGAGCCCGTCCGGGCAGGTCACCCTGGTGCTGCTGGAGCCGGACCGCAGTCACCGGCCGGGGCAGATCGACGCGTTCCTCGCCGAGCACGCCGGGGCCGGGGTGCAGCACCTGGGGCTGCGCACCGACGACATCGTCACGGCGGTCGGCACCTTGCGCGGGCGGGGGGTCCGCTTCGCCGGCACCCCCGGCGCCTACTACGACGACCTGGAACGGCGGGTCGGCCCGGTCGACGCGCCGCTGGACCGGCTGCGCGAGCTGAGCATCCTGGTCGACCGCGACCACGGCGGCCAGCTCCTGCAGATCTTCACCGAATCCATGCACGTGCGCCGCACGCTCTTCCTCGAACTGATCGAGCGGCGTGGGGCGCTGACCTTCGGCAGCGGCAACATCAAGGCCCTCTACGAGGCCAAGGAACGAGAGCTGGCCGCCACGGCGACAGCACAGGGGGTGGGAGCGTGACGACCGTCGACCTTCAGCCGGCGTTGACCGCCGAGGAGGAGGCGCTGCTGCCGTCCGAGTCCGACGTGCGGTTCTTCGCCGAGCACGGCTGGTACCTGTCGAAGAAGGTGTTCACCGACGACGAGGTGGACGCCCTGGTGGCGGCCACCGACCGCTACTACGACGGCGAGCGGGACCGCACCCTGCCGGTGCGCCCGCCGAAGCTGGCGTACTGGGACCCGTCGAAGGGCCCGGTGCAGCGGCACAACGACTACGTCCACTACGAGCACGACGGGATCGCCGCGATCCTGCGCAAGCCGCTGCTCGGCGCGGTCGCCGCCCGGCTGGCCAGGGCCGACGAGATCCGGGTGTTCCAGTCCACGCTGATCTACAAGCCGCCGATCTCCGGCGAGCCGTCGAACATCGTGCCCTGGCACTTCGACAAGCACTACTGGTCGTCCTCGTCGTCGGAGGAGATGCTCACCGCGTTCATCCCGTTCCACGACTGCGGCGAGGAGATGGGCACCATCACCATGGTCGACGGGTCGCACCGGTGGAAGGAGATCGGCGCCGACGACACCGTCGTGCGGCACTTCGCCGAGCGCGACCGCAGCCAGCTCGAGGAGATGCTGGCCGAGAACGCCGCCCACAACGGGGCGGAGATCCGCAAGGTCCCCATGGTGATCCCCAAGGGACATGTGAGCTTCCACCACTGCCGCACCTACCACGGCAGCGGCGCGAACGTCAGCGGCCGTCCCCGCCGGGCCATCTCGCTGCACCTGCAGGACGGCCCGAACGCCTACCGGGAGTTCCCGCTCTCCGACGGCGCCCTCGCCGCGTACAACCACGACGTGCTGGTCCGTCGCACCGACGACGGGCGGCCGGACTACGCGGACCCCGAATACTGCCCGGTGATCTGGCGCGACCGCGCCCAACAGGGAGGCTGAACAAAATGTCACGGTACGACTGGGGCAAGACGCACCCGGGCATCGAGCGGCTGGAGCAGGCGGTGAGCGACCGCCGCGACGTGGTGGTCAAGCACCCGCTGTACGCGAACCTGGACACCCACGAGGCGCTGGTCACCTTCATGGAGCACCACGTCTTCGCGGTCTGGGACTTCATGTCCCTGCTGAAGTCGTTGCAGCGGCAGCTCACCTGCGTGACGGTGCCGTGGATCCCCACCGGGCCCACCGGCAGCCGCCGGCTGATCAACGACATCGTGATGGTCGAGGAGAGCGACGAGCTCGGCGAGGGCTACATCAGCCACTTCGAGCTGTACGTGCAGGGCATGGCCGAGGCCGGTGCCTCCACCACCGCCGTGGACGCCCTGATCGACCTGCTGCGCGACGGCACGTCGGTGACCGAGGCGCTGGTGGGGGCCGGCGTGCCCGCCCCGTCCGCGGCGTTCGCCGGCACCACCTGGAAGATCATCGACTCGACCCCGGTGCACTGCCAGGCGGCGGCGTTCGCGTTCGGCCGGGAGGACCTGATCCCCGACATGTTCACCCAGGTCGTCGCGGTCAACGAGCGCAGCCAGAAGCTGCACAAGTTCGTCGACTACCTGGAGCGGCACATCGAGGTCGACGGGGAGCAGCACACCCCGATGGCCATGCAGATGCTGGCCGACCTGTGCGGCGACGACGACACCAAGTGGCAGGAGTGCGCCGACACGGTCAACATGGCGCTCGCCGCCCGGGCGCAGCTCTGGGACGACATCCTCAACGCGATCAAGGAGGGGCGCCCGGCGTGACCCGCTCCGATCCCGTCCGGCTCTACCGGACGGTACGGCTGATCCGCCGGTTCGAGGAGCGGGCGATCGAGCTGGTCCGCTCCGGTGCGATCGTCGGCGGCATCCACCCGTACCTCGGTCAGGAGGGGATCGCCGCCGGGGTCTGCGCCGCGCTGCGCGCCGACGACCTGGTGACCGGCACCCACCGCGGGCACGGCCACGTGCTCGCCAAGGGCGCCGACCCGGCCCGGATGCTCGCCGAGCTGCTGGGCCGGGTCACCGGGCTCAACCGGGGCCGGGGCGGCTCCATGCACGCCGCCGACCTCGGCGTCGGGGTGCTCGGCGCCAACGCCATCGTCGGCGCCGCCGGGGCGATCCTCACCGGAGCGGTGTGGGCCCGGCGGCGCCGCGGCGACGACGTCGTCGGGGCGACCTTCTTCGGCGACGGCGCGGTCAACGAGGGGATGCTGCTGGAGGCGTTCAACCTGGCCGCGCTCTGGCGGGTGCCGGTGCTGTTCGTCTGCGAGAACAACGGCTACGCCACCACCATGCCCGTCGACGGCGCGGTGGCCGGCACCATCGGCGGCCGGGCCGAGGCGTTCGGCATGCCGGCCGCCGTCGTCGACGGCCAGGACCCCGAGACGGTACGCGAGGCCACTGCCGCCGCCGTCGACCGGATGCGGGCCGGCGGCGGGCCGGAGCTGATCGAGGCCCGCACCTACCGGTTCGACGCCCACCACACCTTCGAGCACGCGGTACGCCTCGACTACCGCGCGCCCGAGGAGGTGGCCCGGGGCCGGTCCCGGGACCCGGTCGACATCCAGGGCGGCCGGTTGGCCGACGCCGACCGGGCCGCCGTCGACGCCGAGGTCGAGGCCACCCTCGACGCGGCGGTGGAGTTCGCCCTGGCCAGCCCCGAGCCCGACCCGGCCGGCGCGCTGGAGCACCTGTACGCCAGCGGGCTGGTCGCCCGGACGGGAGGTGGCTGATGCCACGGCTGTCGTACCGCAAGGCGCTCACCCGGGCGCTCGCCGACGAGATGGCCCGCGACGAGTCGGTCTTCCTGCTCGGCGAGGACATCCGGGTGGCCGCCTCGAACGTCACCGCCGGGCTGCTGAAGAAGTTCGGGCCGGAGCGGGTGCTGGACACCCCGCTGTCGGAGCAGGCGTTCACCAGCTTCGCCACCGGGGCGGCCCTGGCCGGGCTGCGCCCGGTGGTGGAGTTCCAGATTCCGTCCCTGCTGTTCCTGGTCTTCGAGCAGATCGTCAACCACGCGCACAAGTTCCCGCTGATGACCGGTGGGCAGTGCGCGGTGCCGGTGACCTACCTGGTCCCGGGCTCCGGCTCGCGGACGGGGTGGGCGGGGCAGCACTCCGACCACCCGTACAGCCTGTTCGCCCACGTCGGGGTGACCACCCTCGTCCCGGCCACCCCGGCCGACGCGTACGGGCTGCTGGTCTCGGCGATCCGGCACGTCGACCCGGTGGTGCTGTTCGCCCCGGCCGGGGCGATGGACGTGCGCGCCGACGTGGACTTCGCCACCCTGGCCCCGGTGCCGATCGGCAAGGGGCGGGTGCACCGCCCCGGTGCCGACGTCACCGTGGTCGCGGTGGGGCACCTGGTGCACGACGCGCTCGCCGTCGCCGACGAGCTGGCCGGACAGGTGTCCGTGGAGGTCTTCGACCCCCGCACGCTCTACCCGTTCGACTGGGACGGGCTCACCGAATCCGTGGCCCGCACCGGCCGGCTGGTCGTGGTCGACGACTCCAACCGGTCCTGCGGCATCGCCGGGGAGATCATCGCGACCGTGGTCGAACGGGTGCGGCTGCTCGCGCCGCCCCGGCGGGTCACCCGCCCCGACGGCGCGGTGCTGCCCTTCGCCCCGGCGCTGGACCGGGCCGTGCAGCCCGGCCGCGAGCAGCTCACCGCCGCCATCCAACTCACCCTCAAGGAGGGATGATGATCGATCCGAACTACCCCTGGCCCCGGCTGGACCAGGCGTGGAACGACCTGCCGGAGTCGACCCGTGCGGCGATGGTGACCGCCGGTGCCGCCGCCTGGAAGGAGGTCTTCTACGGCTGCGCGACGTACAACCAGACGTGGCGGCTGGCCCGCCCGCCGGTCATGCCGGCGGACGCCTTCCGCGAGCTGAACGAGGTCTGCGACCGGCTCGCCCAGCTCATCCTGGAGGCGTGCCAGCGGCGCGCCCGCACCGCCGGGGAGCTGACCCGGCTGCTCGGCGTGCCGGCGGAGGAGACGAAGCTGCTCGACGAGGACGAGGAGCTGTCCGAGGCGCTGCTGGCCGCGTACCGGCCGGACGTGCTGATCTCCGGCGGGGTGCCGAAGTTCGTCGAGTACAACATCGACAGCAGCCTCGGCGGCGGCTTCGACGCCGACACGGTGGTCTACCGGTACGCGAAGATCTACCAGGACCAGGGCATCCTCGACGGGCTGCCGGTGCGGCCCGCCCCGTCCCTGCTGGACCAGCGGTTCGTGGCGATCCGGGACGAGCTGGCCCTGGCCGACGGGGCCCGGGTGGCGCTGCTGCTGGACTTCGACGCCGACTACCCCGGCCTGGAGACCCCGGACGACTTCATCAGGATCCTCTCCCCGCTGGCCGACCGGGCCCGGCACTTCGGCATCGACCTGGTCATCGCGCAGCTCAAGTTGTCGACCCTGGACGAGGACGGCCGGCTCGTCGTCGAGGGAGCCCCGGTGGACGGCCTGTTCCGGCTCTTCGTGCCCAACCGGGTCCACCCCAGCGCCGGCCTGGACGCGGTGGCCGGCGCCCTCGCGGCCGGCACCCTGCCGATGTTCGTCAGCTCCGCCGCCTGGCTGCTCGGCAACAAGATCAACTTCGCCTGGCTCTGGGAGGATGTCGACACCCTGCCCGAGGCCGACCAGGCGCTGATCCGCCGGTACGTCCCGCGCACCAGCGCGCTCACCGCCGCCGAGCTGCCCCGGGCCCTGGCCGACCAGCACGACCTGGTGGCCAAGCCCGCCGACGGGTCCGCCGGCATCGGGGTGCTCCTCGGTCGGGAGACCGACGCGCAGGCCTGGGAGGAGGGACTGCGCGCCGCCATCGACGAGGGCGGCTACATCCTCCAGGAGTACATGCCGGCCGACCGGGTGGCGATGGACTTCGTCCGGATGGAGACGGGGGAGACGGTCACCACCGACGTCCCGTACAGCCTCGCCCCGTACCTGTTCGGCCGGCAGGGCTCCGGCGCCCTGGCCCGGGTCGGCTTCCCCGGCTGCGAGAGCGTGCTCAACCTCGCCCGCGGCGTGCTGCTCACGGGCGTCCTGCTCACCGACTGAGGATCGCCACCGGCCCCGGGTGCGGTTGTTGCGGCCCCGAGACAACAACCGCACCCGGTGTGCCGCGCGGGGACCGGTCGCGCCGTCCTCAGCGCGGGGCGGTCGCGGCCAGGTGGGCGCCGAGGCGGCGGATGGTCTCGGCAGCGGCGATGGCGTCGCTGCGGGCGCTGCCGTGCCGGCCGTCGCCGCTGTACAGGCCCGGGTCGGCCACCGCCGGGTGGTCGGTCAGGTGCACGTGCAGGGTGCCCAGCCGCTCGCCCAGCGCACGGGTGTGCGCCGACAGCCGGCGCATCCGCTCGCCCAGGCCCTCCCGCAGCCGCGCGGGCACCGCCGGGCTGTGCGACACGTCGAACATGCCCACCGTGACCACGTCCGCCCCGGCCGCCCGGAGGCCGGCGACGATCGCGGCCAGCTCGGCGTCGACGGCGTCCGCGTCGTACCCCTGGCGGAACGCGTCGTTGCCTCCGCACACCACGAGCGCCAGGTCCGGGCCGAACTCCACCGCCGGGCCGAGTTGCGCCGCGCGGACCTCGTGCGCCCGCAGCCCGCGCAGCCCCAGGTTCCGGTACGCCAGCCCGGGCCGGACCGCGTCCAGCTCGGCGGCGATCCGGTCGGCCCACTGCACGTCCGGGTACCCGTGGACCGGCTCGCACAGCCCCTCGGCGACGCTGTCGCCGAGCACCACGAACCGCCGCCACGGGTGGTCGGCCAACAGCCGCGCGCTCTCCCCGGCGCGCAGGCAGTGTGGATCGGTCGCTTCGGTCAGGCTCGACGGCATGATCGGCACGCTAGCCGACCCCCGGGCGGGCGTCGACACCACGACCGTCGAGGATCACGTCGCCGGCCGGGGCGAGCCGACGGGGGCGAGCCGACCCGGGAGCCGGCGGTCAGACCGCCGGGGCCGACCGGGGCCGCGACCGGCCCGCCCGCAGCGGGCCGGCGAGCAGCGGCCCCACGGTCAACGCGGCGCACACCACCGCCATCACCAGCAGCGCCGGTTTGAGCCCCAGCGCGGCCACCGACCAGCCGCCCAGCAGCGCCCCGACCGGCAGCCCGACGAACGCCAGCGAGCCGGCGATGCCGAGCACCCGGGTCTGCAACGCGTCCGGCACCCGTTCGTAGAGCGCCGCGCCGAGCAGCGGGTTGACCGCGGCGATCCCGATCCCGGACAGGAACGTCACCACCAGCACCACCACCAGGTGGTCGGTGACCGCCATGGTCAACAGCCGGGGCGCGCCGCTGAGCGCCGCGCCGACGGCGAAGACGAGCGTCCGGGGCAGCCGGGGGCCGAACATCGTGAACGCCACGTTGCCCAGCAGCGCCCCGGCGCCGAACACGCCCAGCACCAGGCCGAAGCCGGCCGGGTCGCCGAGCACGTCGCGGATCCAGACCGGGATCCACACGGCGGTGTTGGCGGCGGCCATCATGTTCAGCGCGGAGACCACCAGCAGCATGGCCAGCAGCACCCGGTCGGTGCGCAGGTAGGCGAAGCCGGTGCGCAGCGCCCGGAAGTAGCTCTCCCGGGGCGCGGCCGGCGCGTCGGCGGCCGGCGGGCGCACGAGCACCCCGACCAGCAGCGCGCAGAGCGCGAAGCTGCCCGCGTCGATCCAGATGGCCCGGGTCACCCCGACCCAGTCGATGAGCAGGCCGCCGATCACCGCCCCGAACAGGGTGACCCCCCGGGCCAGCCCGTCGTAGGCGGAGGTGAGCCGGATCAGCTCCACCCCGGCGCGCTGCGCCGCCGGCCGGAACATCACGTGCTTGACCCGGTCGCCGATGCCCCGCAGCCCGCCGGCCACCGCGACCAGGGCGACCAGCGCCCAGAAGCCGAGGAACGGGGTCATCGCCACCACCGCCATGGCCGCCGCGCTCGCGGCGTCCACGAAGATGGAGGTACGTCGTACCCCGAACCGGTCCGCCCACGGCGTGGCCAGGGAGCTGGAGAGCATGTACGGCAGGAACTCCGCCGCCGCGACGATGCCCATCTTCGCCGGGCTGCCGGTGGTGGTCAGCACCAGCCAGGGGATGGCGATGACCGAGATGCGGCTGCCCAGGTTGGAGATCAGGTCGGCGGCGACCAGGGTGATCAGCTCTCGCCGGGCGGCGACCACCCCGGGCGGTCGGGGACCCTTCACCCCGGGCCGTCGTACGGCGTCGTCCGGCACGTCCGCCTTCCGTGCGGCGTCGGCCCGTACCGTGGGCTCGGGCGCGGCGTCGGTCGTCACGCGGGGCTGCCGACGGGATCGGCGGGGCTGCCGGCGGCGTACCGGTCGCGCAGCGCCCGCTTGTCCACCTTCGCCGAGCGGTTGAGCGGCAGCGCGTCGACGAACTCCACCGCACCCGGCGCCCACGTCTCGCTCAGCTCGGCGGTGACCAGCTCGATCAGCTCCGCCCCGGTCACCGTCGCCCCGGGCGCCGGCACCACGTACGCGTGCGGCAGCTCGCCGGCCACCTCGTCGGGCACCCCGATCACGGCGGCGGCGCGCACCTGCGGGTGACCGGCCAGCACGTCCTCGATCGGCCGGGAGTAGATCGGCCAGCTCCGCTGCCGGGTGAGGATCCGATCCTGGAGCCGGTCGACGAGGTAGAGGTACCCGTCGGCGTCCAGGTGGCCGATGTCGCGGGTACGCACCCAGCCGTCGACCAGGGTGTCGGCGGTCAGCTCGGGCTGGCCGTGGTAGCCGACGAAGCTCAGTTTCGTGCGTACCCACACCTCGCCGTCGGTGCCCGGCGGCAGCACCGCGCCGTCGGCGTCCCGGATCTCCACGGCCACGTCACCGTACGGCTTCCCGCAGGAGCGCAGCCGCTCCGGGTGCTCCGGGTCCTCGGTCAGCCCCGGCTGGGCGGTGATCACGACGGCCTCGCTGAGGCCGTACACGATGCGCAGGCACGGGCCGAAGCGCGCGATCGCCTGCCGCAGCCGGGCGGGCGCGGCGGGCCCGGCGCCCACGTTGAACATGAACATCGCGGAGAAGTCCGCGCCGTCGCAGTCGGGATGGTCGAGCACCTCGTAGAGCATCGGCGGGGTGACGAACGTCGAGTTGATCCGCTCCCGGCCGACGGTGGCGATGAACGTCGCCGGGTCCCACTGTTCGCGCAGGAACAGCACGCCCCCGCTGAAGAGGTTGACCAGCGTGGTGATCTGCCCGCTGGCCAGCCACATCGGCGAGTGGGACAGGTGCCGCAGCAGGGGGACCCCGGCGGCGCGGAAGCCCGCGGCCAGGGCGAGGATCTGCCGGTAGAAGCTCTCCCGGTGGTGCACCAGCTTCGGGGTGCCGGTGGTGCCGCTGGTCTGGAGGAACGACTCCGGCTCCGGCACGTCGCCGGGCAGCCCGGCCGCCGCGTCCCGGTCGGCGGCGGTCAGGTCCGGGCCCGCGCCGCCCGGGCCGAGGCAGAGCACCGGTACGCCGGCCAGCCCAGCGGCGATCTCCGCGCCCAACCCGCCGCCGGTGCGGGCGTCGTAGACGAACGCCTCGGGGCGCGACAGCCGGACGAAGTCGTCGACCTCGCGGCGGGAGGTGACCGGGGCGATCCACATCGTCCGGCAGCCCAGCAGGTGCAGGGCGAGTTGGAGCAGCGGACCCTCCACCGCGTTGCCGAGCATCACCAGCACCGCGCCGCCGGGCCGGACCCCGCCCCGGGCGAGCGCGCCGGCCATGCCGCGCACCTCGGCGGCGACGTCCACATAGGAGTATCGGCGTCCGCCGCCCACCAGTGCCTCCCGGTCACCGAAGCCGGCGAACAGCTCCAGCGCCTCGTGCACGTAGGTGGACGGTCGGTCGGAACCGTCAGTCATCGCCAGCCCCCATCAGCTTCTGGGCGGCGGTCGGTGGCGACCCGGCGGGGCACCCGCGACGACCGGCCGCGAGCGGCGTCCGGGCAGCTCAGGGCCAGGACGCGGCGACGGTGGGACGCATCGGCGACCGCGCCGCCGCCGCCTTCGAGCCTAGGCCGCGCGGACCCGCCCGGCACAGGGCCGATCGGTGTCCCGCCGCACCTCGATGTCATTTGATCTTGTCGATCAGGTTGATTGACGCCTGTCAGGGGCGCGGCTAGGTTTCTGGACCATCGTCCAGGCGGCTGTCGTCAGTGGACGACCCTGGGCCAACATGGAGGTTCAATGGCGACCCCGAAAAGATGGCACTTGACAAAAGCCCCGAAGAGGTGGCAGATGATCGCCGCCGTGGCCACGGCACTGGTCGTGGGGGCCCCGGCCGTGGTGGCCACCGCCGGCCCGGACAACGGGGAGCGCCGCGGCGACCCCGTGTGGGCGGGTAGCTGGGCCGCCGCGGTGACCCGGGGCAACTCGGCCGGCCTGACCAACACCGGCCTGAACAACCACAGCATCCGGATGATCGTGCACACCACCGTGGGCGGCCCGCGGCTACGCATCCGACTCAGCAACGTCTACGGCGAGCAGGCCGTGAAGGTCGGCCGGGCCACGGTCGCCCGGCCGGACACCTCGACCCCGACGGACCTGTCGGACGTCACCGCCGCCAGCGTGCGGGAGCTGAAGTTCAACGGTTCCACGTCGGTCACCATGAACCGGGGCGCCGAGCTGCTCAGCGACCCGATCGACTTCCCGGTCGGTGACCAGGAGGACCTGGTCGTCACGCTGTACTTCCCGGTGCTGACCGGGCCGGTCACCTTCCACGGCCAGTCCCGGCAGACCACCTTCATCGGCGCCACCGACCTCACCGGTGCCGCCGGGGGCGCCGGCTTCACCACCCGCCCCGACTGCTGCTGGATGTTCCTGTCCGGGGTGGACGTGCAGCGGCGGCAGAGCCCCGGCTCGGTGGTGGTGCTCGGCGACTCGATCGCCGACGGCAACGGCAGCTCGGTCAACGCCAACAAGCGCTGGCCGGACCTGCTCGCCGACCGGCTGATCGACGGCCGTCCCGAGGTGCGCACCCCGGGTGTGCTCAACCTCAGCCTGGCCGGCAACCGGCTCAACCACGAGGGCACCGAGCCCGGCACGGGCGGCTTCCCCGGCTACTACGAGCTGGGCCCCAACGGCCTGGCCCGGCTCAACGAGGACGTCTTCCCGCAGACCGGCGTGCAGACCGTCGTCACCCACCTGGGCATCAACGACATCTGGATGTCCGGCGACTCCGCCGAGAACATCATCGCCTCGCTGCGGCAGATCAACCAGCAGGTCAAGGCCCGCGGCCTGACCAGCCTGGTGGCCACGCTGACCCCGTACGAGGGGCATGGCGTCGAGGGGGTGTGGACGCCGGAGAAGGAGGCCACCCGCCAGGCGGTCAACGCGTACCTGCGTGGCAGCCGGGAGTTCGACGGGGTCCTCGACTTCGACCGGGTGCTGCGCGACCCGGCCCAGCCGAGCCGCCTGCTCCCGGCGTACGACTCGGGTGACCACATCCACCCGAACGACCTGGGCAACCAGGCGATCGCCGACGCGGTGCCGCTGCGCCTGCTCGGTCTGTGACACCGGCGGGGCGGCGGGGGGTGATCCTCCCGCCGCCCCGTCAGCTGATTCCTGGGGAGGAAGCACCACCATGGACGTCCAAGAGCTGCTCGCCGGCCTGTACAGCGACCAGGGCCGGCAAGACCCGTACCCCTTCTACGCGGCCCTGCACGAGCTGGGCCCCATCCATAAGATCCCGAACCGCGCCGAGCACAGCAGCGTCACCGCGGTCGCCGGCGGGTACGACCTGGTCGACCAGGTGCTGCGCGATCCGGAGTGGAGCAAGCAATCCCCGCCGGGCTGGGAGCAGCACGAGATCCTGCGCACCTTCGAGTCCTCCATGATGTTCATCAACCCGCCGGACCACACCCGGATGCGGGCGGTGTTCGCCAAGACGTTCACCCCGCGCCGGCTGGGTGCCCTGGAACCGGTGATCGCCCGGGTGACCGACACGCTGCTGGACCGGATGGCCGAGGCCGGCGCCGGCGGGGCCGAGGTCGACTTCGTGGCCGACTTCGCGTACCCGATGCCCGCGCTGGTGATGGCCGAGTTCATCGGCCTGCCCGAGGCCGACCTGGCCTGGTACCGAGAGCGGGTGGACTGGATCGACGACTTCCTGGACGTGGCCGGGGCGACCCCGGAGCGGCTGGCCAGGGCCAACACCGCCGCCGCCGAGCTGCGCGCCTACTACCGCGAGCTGATCGCCGACCGCCGCCGCACCCCCGGCGAGGACCTGATCAGCGGCCTGGTCGAGGCGCTCGACTCCGGCGACGTGGACCTCACCGAGGAGGAGCTGATCAGCAACCTGATCGTGCTCTTCAACGCCAGCTTCGTCACCACCGTCTACATGTTCAGCAACGGACTGCCACTGCTGCTCGACCACCCCGAGGTGACCACCGCCCTGCCCGGCGACGACGAGCTGACCCGGGGCTGCGTCGACGAGGTGCTGCGGATGCAGAGCCCCGTGCACTTCCTGGCCCGGGCCGCGCCCCGGGACACGGTCCTGCACGGCGTCCCGGTGGCCGAGGGCGAGAACGTGATGCTGCTGATCGCCGCCGCGAACCGGGACCCGTCCCGCTTCCCCGACCCCGACCGGTTCGACCCGCGCCGGGCCGGACCACCGTCGCTGGCCTTCGGCGTCGGCCTGCACTTCTGCCTCGGCGCGGCGGTGTCCCGCCTGGAGGGCCGGCTGGCCCTGCCCCGGCTCTTCTCCCGCCTCCCCGAGCTGCGGATCACCCAGACGCCCGTCTACAGCGGCAGCCTGTTCCTGCGCGGTATCGACAAACTGTTCGTCACGACCGGCGGTTAGGAGACCGGCATGCCACTGGACCCGCAGGTGATCGCGTACCGGGCCGCCCGCGCGGCGGCCGGCGTCACGCCGTTGTACACCCAGTCCCTCGCCGAGGCCCGCGCCGCCGACCTGGCCGCGATCCGGGCCGGCGGCGGCGACGTCGAGCCGGTGCGCGAGGTGCGCGACTCGGTCGTCCCCGGCCCCGCCGGGGACCTCCCGGTCCGCGTCCACCGGCCGGCCGGGTCGGGCCGGCTGCCCACGCTGGTCTACTTCTTCGGCGGTGGCTGGACGCTGGGCAGCGTCGACACCGCCGACGGGATCTGCCGCCGGCTGGCCAACGCCGCCGGCTGCCAGGTGGTGACCGTCGGCTACCGGCTGGCCCCCGAGCACCCGTTCCCGGCGGCCGTGCACGACTGCCACGCCGCCGTGCGCTGGCTCGCCGGGCACGCCGACGAGTTCGGGGTCGACCCGGACCGGCTGGCCGTCGGCGGGGACAGCGCCGGCGGCAACCTGGCCGCCGCCGTCACCCTGCTGGCCCGGGACGCGGGCGGGCCGACGCTCGCCGCCCAACTGCTGGTCTACCCGAACACCGACCAGCGCGGGCGGGACGAGCCGGCCGGCGAGCAGGACCCGCTGCTGTTCAACCGGCACTCGGTGGCCTGGTACCGGGGGCACTACCTGCCCGACCCCGCCACCGCCGAGGACCCGCTCGCCTCGCCGCTGCTCGCCGAGGACCTGACCGGCCTGCCGCCGGCCCTGGTCGTGACCGCCGAGTACGACCCGCTGCGCGACGAGGGGGAGCGGTACGCGTCCCGGCTGCGCGATGCCGGGGTGCCGGTCGAGCTGGCCCGCTACGACGGGATGATCCACGGGTTCTTCGCCATGCCGGGCGTGTTCGACGCGGGCCGGCGGGCCCAGGACCGGGCCGCCGCGTTCCTGCGCGGGCGGCTCGGGACCGCCCCGGCGGTCCCCGCCGACGCGGGTGCCGTCGATGGCTGACCTGGCCCCGCCCCGTCCCGCGCCCGCCGGTCCGGGGGAGCCGGTCGCCCCCGGGCCGGGCGGAGCGCCGTTCGCGGCGAGCCTCGCCGACTTCGCCGCCCTGGCCCGCGACGTCCTCCCGCCCGAGGTGTACGACTTCGTGGCCGGCGGCAGCGGCAGCGAGACCGCCCTCGCGGCGAACCGGGCCGCGCTGGACCGGATCGCCGTGCTGCCCCGGATGCTGCGCGGCGTCGACCGGCCCCGCACCGACGCCCCGCTGCTCGGCCGGCCGCAGGCCCTGCCGGTGGCGGTGGCGCCGATGGCGTACCAGCGGCTGGTGCACCCCGACGGCGAGCCGGCGCTCGCGGCGGCGGCGCACGCGGCCGGGGTGCCCTACGTGGCCAGCACGCTGAGCAGCGCCACCATCGAGCAGATCGCGGCGGCCGGCGGCCCGGTCTGGTTCCAGCTCTACTGGCTGCGCGACCGGGGGATGGTGCGGGAGCTGGTGGACCGGGCGCACCGGGCCGGCTGCACCGCCCTCATGGTCACCGTCGACGTGCCGATCCTCGGCCCCCGGCTGCGCGACGTGCGCAACGGCTTCGCCCTGCCGCCGGAGGTGGCCGCGGCCAACCTCCCCGGCAGCCGCGACGACCTCGCGCACGCCGGCACCCCCGGCGCCTCCGCCGTCGCCCGGCACACCAGCGCCGCCTTCGCCACCGCCCTGACCTGGTCCGACATCGGTTGGCTGCGGGGGCAGACCGACCTGCCGCTGGTGGTCAAGGGCATCCTCGACCCCCGCGACGCGGTGCTCGCCGCCGACGCGGGCGCGGACGCGGTGGTGGTGTCCAACCACGGCGGGCGGCAGCTCGACGGGGCCCCGGCCGGGATCACCGTGCTGCCGGAGGCGCTCGCCGCCGTCGGCGACCGGTGCGAGGTGCTGGTCGACGGGGCGATCAGCGGCGGTGTCGACGTGCTGCGCGCCCTGGCGCTCGGCGCGTCGGGGGTGCTGGTCGGCCGGCCGCTGCTGTGGGCGCTGGCCGTCGCCGGGCGGGCCGGCGCCGACGCCGCGTTCGCGCTGCTCGCCGCCGAGCTGCGCGACGCGCTGACCCTCGCCGGGTGTGCCGACCCGGCCGAGGCCCGCGACCTGCGGACGATCACGGGAGGCTGAGAGACGTGGACGGTGGACGACCGGTGGACCCGGCCCTGGACGTGGACCTGGACGTCGCGGACCTGCACCCGGCGGTGGACGATCCGGCGCTGAACTCGATGAACTTCCTCAACGAGGTGGCCCACCGGTACCCGGCGGCGGTGTCACTGGCCGCCGGCCGGCCGTACGAGGAGTTCTTCGACGTCGCCGACCTGCACCGGCACCTGGAGACCTTCCGGGCGCACCTGGTCGACGACCTCGGGTACGGCCCGGAGCAGGTGCACCGCACCCTGTTCCAGTACGGCCGGACCAAGGGGATCATCCACGACCTGGTGGCCCGCAACCTCGCCGTCGACGAGCGGATCACCGTCGACCCGGAGTCGATCGTGGTGACCGTCGGCTGCCAGGAGGCGATGCTGCTGGTGCTGCGGGCGCTGCGCGCCGGCCCCCGGGACGTGCTGCTCGCGGTCGCCCCGACGTACGTGGGCCTCACCGGTGCGGCCCGGCTGGTGGACCTGCCGGTGCGCCCGGTCGTCGGCGGCCCGACCGGGATCGACCTGACCGACCTGCGCGCGCAGGTGCGCCGGGCCCGCGCCGAAGGGCTGCGCCCGCGCGCCTGCTACGTGATGCCGGACTTCGCCAACCCGTCGGGGACCAGCATCGACCTGGCCGACCGGCGGCGGCTGCTCGACCTCGCCGCGGAGGAGGACCTGCTGCTGATCGAGGACAACCCGTACGGGCTGTTCCACGCCGACGGCGCGCAGCGGGTGCCGACGCTCAAGGCCCTGGACACCGGCCGGCGGGTGGTCTACCTCGGCTCGTTCGCCAAGACCGTGCTGCCCGGGGCCCGCGTCGGCTACCTGGTGGCCGACCAGCGGGTCCGGGACTCCGACGGAACGGTCGGGCCGTTCGCCGACCAGCTCGCGAAGATCAAGAGCATGGTCACGGTGAACACCTCGGCGATCGCCCAGGCGATGGTCGGGGGCGCGCTGCTCGCCCACGGGGGCAGCCTGGTCGCGGCGAACGCCCGGGAGCGCGCCGCGTACGCCCGCAATCTGCGTCACCTGGTGGCGGGCCTGGCGCGGCGCTTTCCAGCGCCCTCCCCGGTGTCCTGGAACGTCCCGGCCGGCGGGTTCTTCGCGGTGCTGACGGTCCCGTTCCCCGTCGACGACGCGCTGCTGCGCCGCTCGGCGCAGGAGTACGGCGTGCTGTGGACCCCGATGGCGCACTTCTACGACGACACCGCCCCGGTGGCCGCGCTGCGGCTGTCGATCAGCGCCGTCACCTGCGCGCAGATCGACGTCGGCCTGGACCGTCTCGCCGCGCTGATCGCCGACGAGTTGGCCCGGACGCCGGCCGGGGCGGGGTTGGCCTGACCCCGTACTGTCGTCGTTCCGCCACCCCCCGTGCGTCCGTCATCCGGGCGCACCGGCCATAATGGACCACATGGTCGCATGGGAGTACGCGCTGTTGGTCCGCCGCTACCAGGGGCAGGGACGCAATTTCCACGTCTCGTTCGTCTGGTACGGCCCGGACGGGTCCCGCTCCGACATCACCGCGTACGGCGACACAGCGATCGCCCACCTCAACCGGGCCGGCCGGGACGGCTGGGAGTTGGTCTCCGCCGCCGAGGACGTGAACAACATCCAGGGCAGCACCGAGGTGCACCGCTACCACCTCAAGCGCCCCCTGCCCTAAACACCCCCAGCCCCCCGGCCCTCCGCCCCGATGATCAGGAGGTTTGCGTCAGGATCGGCCCCTGCCGCTGACGCAAACCTCTTGATCACCGACCGTCGGGTGGGTCAGGCCAGGGTGATCGAGGGGTAGAGGGGGAAGGCCGACAGGAGGTCGGTGGCCTGGCGGCTGACCTTGTCGGCCAGCGCCGGGTCGAGGACGTACTTGGCCTTCGAGGGGGTGCCGTCGGCGTTCGAGCCGGGGGTGGTCCGGCCGAGCACGGTGTGGATCAGCTCGGCGGTGGCGTCCATCTCGGCGACGCCCAGGCCCCGGGTGGTCAGCGCCGGGGTGCCGATCCGGATGCCCGAGGTGTACCAGGCGCCGTTCGGGTCCTGCGGGACGGAGTTCCGGTTGGTGACGATGCCCGAGTCGAGCAGCGCCTGCTCGGCCTGCCGGCCGGTCAGCCCGTACCCGGCGACGTCGATCAGCACCAGGTGGTTGTCGGTGCCGCCGGTGACCAGCTTCGCGCCCCGGCGCAGCAGCCCCTCGGCGAGGGCCTGGGCGTTGTCGACGACCCGCTGGGCATAGCCGGCGAAGTCGGGGCGGCGGGCCTCGGCCAGCGCGACGGCCTTGGCAGCCATCACGTGCGGCAGCGGGCCGCCGAGCACCATCGGGCAGCCCCGGTCCACCTGGTCGGCCAGCTCCGGGCCGCAGAGCACCATGCCGCCGCGCGGGCCGCGCAGCGACTTGTGGGTGGTGGTGGTGACGATGTGCGCGTGCGGCACCGGGTCGAAGTCCCCGGTGAAGACCTTGCCCGCCACCAGGCCGGCGAAGTGCGCCATGTCGACCATGAACGTCGCGCCGACCGAGTCGGCGATCTCCCGCATGATCCGGAAGTTCACCTTGCGCGGGTACGCGGAGTAACCGGCTACCAGGATCATCGGCTTGAACTCGCGGGCCGCCTCGGCGACCTTGTCGTAGTCGACCAGCCCGGTCACCGGGTCGGTGCCGTAGCTGCGCTGGTCGAACATCTTGCCGGAGATGTTCGGCCGGAAGCCGTGGGTGAGGTGCCCGCCCGCGTCCAGGGACATGCCGAGCATCCGCTGGTTGCCCAGCTCCCGGCGCAGCGTGAACCAGTCCTGCTCGGTCAGGTCGTTGACCTGCCGTACCTGGGCCTTCTTCAGCGCCGGCGCCTCGACCCGGTCGGCCAGCACCGCCCAGAACGCCACCAGGTTGGCGTCGATGCCGGAGTGCGGCTGCACGTACGCGTGCGCGGCGCCGAACAGCTCCTTGGCGTGCTCGGCGGCGAGCGCCTCGACCGTGTCGACGTTCTGGCAGCCGGCGTAGAACCGGCGGCCGACGGTGCCCTCGGCGTACTTGTCGCTGAACCAGTTGCCCATCGCCAGCAGCGTGGCGGGGGAGGCGTAGTTCTCGCTGGCGATCAGCTTGAGCGACTCGCGCTGGTCGGCCAGCTCCGCCCCGATCGCGTCGGCGACCCGGGGCTCGACGGCGCGGATCACCTCAAGGGCGCTGCGGAAGGCGGTGGACTCGGCATTCGGCGACGGCATGAGACCTCCTGGTGACGTGCGGAAGGCCCAGGCGCTCGGCAGACGTCCTCATGACGGGACCGCTTCCCGATGGTTGTCCATCCCCACGCGCCAGTCACGGCCCGTGCTGATCGTACCCGGTCCGCCCCCGCCGCCCCGGTCGACCTCCGTGACCCCTGCGCCGAGCACCCGCCCTCGTCGTCGCCGCGCCTGCCGGGGCGGGGTGGCCTCCCGTAGGATCGACGGGTGGGGGAGGACGACGGCGCGCTGCTCGCCATCAGTGACCTGCACGTGGGGTACGCGGAGAATCGCGCCATCGTCGAGGGCCTGCGGCCCGGTTCGCCGGCCGACTGGCTGCTGGTCGCGGGCGACGTGGGCGACAGTGTGGCCGACGTCGAATGGGCCCTCGGCGTGCTCGCCCGCCGCTTCGCCAGGGTGGTCTGGGTGCCCGGCAACCACGAGCTGTGGACGCCCCCGGCCGACCCGGTCACCCTGCGCGGTGAGGCCCGCTACCGGCACCTCGTCCGGGTCTGCCGCGACCTGGGCGTGCTCACCCCGGAGGACCCGTACCCGGTGTGGCGGGGCCCCGGCGGGCCGGCGCTGGTCGCGCCGCTGTTCCTGCTGTACGACTACGGCTGGCGGCCCGAGGGGCTGGACACCCGCGAGGAGGCGCTCGCCGAGGCGTACGCCACCGGGATCGTCTGCACCGACGAGTTCCTGCTGCACCCCGACCCGTACCCGAGCCGGCAGGCGTGGTGCGCGGCCCGGGTCGCCGAGACCGCCCGGCGGCTCGACGCCCGCGACCCGGCGTTGCCGACGGTGCTGGTCAGCCACTGGCCGCTGGTGCGCGAGCCGACCCGGGTCCTGCGCTATCCGATCTTCGCCCAGTGGTGCGGCACCGACGCCACCGCCGACTGGCACCTGCGCTACGACGCCGTCGCGGCCGTCTACGGCCACCTGCACATCCCCCGTACCACCTGGCACGACGGGGTGCGCTTCGAGGAGGTGTCGGTGGGCTACCCGCGCGAGTGGCGCCCCCGCGCCACCCCACCCGGCCAGCTCCGCCAGATCCTCCCCCCGCCCCCGCCCGGCTGACCTCCTCGGCCGGCTGGTCCGGCAACGACATGAGCTGCGGAAACGCCGTCACCCGGCCGGGGCGACCGCCTCGGCGTCCCGCAGCAGCGCGAGCAGGCCGTGACCGTCGTCGACCACGGCGTCCGGGGCGAATCCCGGTAGCGGGGGCTCCCCGTCGGTGCGCGGCGAGCGCATCAGCACCGCCGCGCCCACCCCGGCCCGCCGGGCGCACACGATGTCCCGGTGCACGCTGTCGCCGACGAACCAACAGTCGCCGACCGGCACGGCGACGGCCCGCGCGGCGAGGCGGGCCAGCTCCGGGTTCGGCTTGCGCGGCCCGGCCTCGTCGCTGTAGAACTGCGCCGCGAACCGCCCGTCGAGGCCGACCCCGCGCAGGAAGTCCCGGTGCGCGGCGCCGCAGAGGGTGTTGCTGACGATCGCCATCGGCAGGCCGGCGCGCGCGGCAGCGGCCAGCACCTCGGGGATGCCGGGACGAACGGCCCACTCCGGCCGCCGCGTCCACAGGTACGCCAGCGGGGTGGCCTCCCGCTCGACGGCCTCCCGCGCCGGGGCCGGCCAGTCGGGGGTCAGGAACTCGGCCCACACCCGCGCGTGGGGCAACTCCATCGACCGCTCGCGGTTGCCCACGTCGTCCCGCCACCGCGCGTACGCCCTGGACGCGGCGCTCAGGTCCCGGGTGACCTCCTCCGCCGACCGTGCGCCCCCGGCCAGCTCGACCAGCCGCCGGACCAGTTCGGGTGGGATCGTGAAGCCGGGCGGGGCGTCCGCGAGGACGCCGCCGAAGTCGAGCAGGAGCGCGCGCGGCATCGGAAGCATCTCCGCATCCTGTCGCACCGACGCGAGGACGTGAAGGGCGAACCGGCGCCGGGAGGGCGACGCGGGCGCGTCGGCCCCGCGTCAGGCCCCCAGCTCCCGGACGTGCCGAAGCCCGGGCCGCCCGTCGAGCAGCACCTCGCCGGCCGGGACGAAACCGGTGCGCCGCAGCACCCCGAGCGAACCGGCGTTGTCCAGCGCGGCCGACGCGACCAGCCGGCGCAGCCCGTACCCGGCACGGGCCAGCTCGACCACGCGGCGCACGCCGTCCGTCGCCACGCCCCGCCCGGCCGCCCGCTCGGCCACCCGGAAGCCCAGCTCCGCGCCGCCGTCGGCGACGTCGACCAGGTTGAACCGGCCCAGCACGGCCCCGTCCTCGTCGACCAGGACGTGGAAGTGGTGCAGCCCGGCGGCCTGCTCCGCGAGCAGCTCCGCGTGCCGCGCGGCGAAGCCGGCGAAGTAGTCGTCGCCCCGGTCCGGCACGGACCGGGCGAAGTACGCCCGGTTCTCCCGCTCGAAGCGGAGCAGCGCGGCGGCGTGGTGGGCGTCGAGCCGCTGGAGACCGGTCACCCGCGCGACCCTAGCAACCGTCGGGCACGTGTCGCCGTCGAGAAGGTCAACTCATCTACTTCTTGAACGTATGGCGTTACTCTCCGACATTCGGCGAGGTGTACCGTCCGATGTGGGAACCTGCCGGCCTTGGTAGCGACCGGCGGGACCGCCGTCCAGCCCTCTACCCTGGAGTGCCTGATGGATCCGGTCGCCAGCTCGGGAATGTCCCCCGGTCAGCGCATCAAGCTCTACCGTCAGCGAGCGGGGCTCACCCAGGAGGTCGCCGCGCAGCTCAAGGGCGTGACGGTGTCAGCATGGCGTAAGTGGGAATCCGGCGAGCGGTCGGTCAACACGTTGGGCGACTGGATCGAGATCGCTCGCATTCTGCGGGTGCGTGACCTGTACCGACTCACGGGAATGCCCGTCGGGCAGCTTCCGGACGAGCAGGCCGAGCACGAGTCCGTCCAGCCGGTACGTGCCGCCCTGCACGCCTACGCTCCCACGCTCGACGGGCCGGTGGACATCGCCGCGCTGCGTCGGTCGATCAACTGGGCCTGGGACACCTGGACCGGCAGCCCGCACCGATACAGCCGGACCGCACCTCTGCTGGCAGACCTGATCCTCACCACCCGGGCCACACTCACCGCATCCAGCGGGGCGGTGCGACGCGATGCCGAGCGAGCCGCCGCTGACATCTATCTGCTGGTCCGCTCGTTCGGGAAGCGGGTGGGCGCCGCCGATGTGGCGTACCTTGCCGCCGACCGGGCGATGGCTGCGGCGCATGCCGCAGACGATCCGGCCTACCGGGCGGCAGCGGGTTGGAACCTTGCCCAGGTGCTCAGCAACAGAGGCCACACCGAAGAGTCTGCTCGCATGTGTGAGGACGCGATCCGAGATGTGGAAGCGGCCAGCGGTGGTGGCCCGGCGGGCATGGCGCTCGCCGGCTCGCTGCGGCTGCTGCTGGCTGTGCAGCGGGCACGGCTGCGCGACGAGCGGCGCGCGTTGGAGGCGATCGAGGACGCTGCCCGGCTGGCGGCGATCACCGGAGAGACGACGTACCACCGCACCTTCTTCGGCCCGGCGAACGTGGGAATTCACCGCGCTGCCGTAACCCTGGAGCTGTCCCGGACGGGCGAGGCGCTGCGGTTGGCCGAGCGCGTTGACGTGGGGGACCTTTCCAGCGTGGAGCGGCGTTACTCGCACTACCTTCAGTTGGGGCGGGCGTACGCGATCCGCCGGGAGGATCTTGCCGCCGTCCACATGCTCGGTAGGGCGGACCGGGAGTCTCCGGAGGACTCCCGCCTGAACCTCGTGATGCGCGCGACGGTACGTGAGTTGCTGGTGCGGGAGACGCCCACGACGCGGCCCGACCTTCGTGGCCTGGCCGAGCGGGTGGGGGTGATCTGAGGTGCCCCGCAGCGGGGTAGTCACACAGCGGGTGACGGTCGCCGGGTAGTCGCTGCCATACCCTGCGTAGTGGGCGCGATGTGCATCTCCAACGGCAGCGGGATGGTCGCCGTCGCGCCCATTGTCCGGGCGCGGCGGTGACGGTCCTTCCACGAGCTTGCCGCCGCGCCCCTGCCAACGGAGGTGGGGATGCAGGTGCGCGGTGACGATCCGGTGCCGAGCCGGAGTGAGCAGGCCGAGGCCGCCGAGCGGGAGGCGGCGAAGCGGCGGCTGTTGGAGCAGGCCGAGGCGGACCGGGTGCCGGTGGACGACACCACCAGGGCGGTGCCGGACCGGCGGTGGCGTCGTGACCAGCGATGACCTGCCGATAGGTCGGCGGGTCGCGCGGTGGCGGGCCCGGCGCGGAATGACCCAGCAGATGCTCGCCGACCGGCTGGGCAAGTCGAAGAGTTGGGTGGACAAGGTCGAGCGGGGCGTCCGCACGCTCGACCGGTTCTCCGTCGTCCAGGATGTCGCCGAGGTCCTCCGGGTGGACACGTCGGTCCTGGTCGGCGGGGGTGCCCGGCCGGCAGGGGCGGCCGGTGCCGTCGAGGGGCTGGACGGGCTTCGGGCGGCGCTGGCCCGCTACGACACCTGCCGGACCGGCCCCGGAACACGGCCGCCGAGGGGTGAGCTGCGCCGCCGGGTGGAGCACGCCTGGTTGACGTACCAGCACGCGGGCTATCCACAGTTGGTGCGGGCGCTTCCGGGCCTGCTCGGCGACGTCCAGCGCGCCCGCGCTGCCGCCCCGGCCGACGACGGGGCGGATCTGCTGGTGCAGGCGTACCGGCTCACCGCGTCGGTGCTGGTGAAGCTCGGAGAGGCCGACGTGGCGTGGCTGGCCGCCGACCGGGCGATGGCGGTGGCGGGCGATGACCCGCTGCTGGCGGCGGTCGCCGCCATCCCGCTCGGGCAGGCGTTGCGCGCGTCGGGGCGGGGCGGGTTGGCGATGACGGCGACACTTGCCGCCGCACACCGGTTCGCGTCCCCGGTGCCGTCCGACGCCCCGCCGCAGGAACTCGCCCTGTGCGGGACGCTGCTGGTGGAGGCCGCCCTTGCCGCCGCCTCCTGCGGCGACGCGCGGAGCGTGGGGGAGTTGGCCGACCGGGCGGCCGAGATCGCCGAGCGGGTCGGCGACGGCCACGACCACCACCGGACCAGCTTCGGGCCCACGTCGGTCGAGTTGGCCCGGGTGGCGGCAGCGGTCGCCCTGGGCGACGGCGGCGAGGCGGTCACCCGGCACGAGCGGGCCACCGGCCGGAGCACCTGGGGGCGGCTGCCGGTCGAGCACCGGGCCGCGCACCTGGTGGACGCCGCGCGGGCGTACCTGCACGTCGGTGACCTGCTGCGGGCCGGCCGGGCCCTGGTCGACGCCGACCGGACCGCGCCGGCCGAGGTCCGGTGTCGGCCGGTGGCGCGTACGGTGATCGCCGACGTGGCGCGCGGCGGCCCGGCGCCGGCCGGGGTGGCGTACCTGGCGACGGTGGTCGGCCTGACCCGGTGACCGTACGGGTGGGGCCCGGCGCGTGCGCGCCGGGCCCCACCACTGGTCGTGCGGTCAGGCGGTCACTTCACCACGTTGTACGCGTTGACCATGCCCGAACCGTAGAACGCGTTGTAGGACTTCCCGCCGGAGCAGGTCGCGTCGTACGCGTGCGGGCCGGCCGCCATCAGCGGCACCGGGTTGTACACCGCACCCGCCGGACACGCCTGTGCCACCGCCGTGAGCTGGAGGAACAACGTCAGCTGCACCGGCCCCATCCTCGGGTGGGCCGACAGCGCCAGGGCGGCGACGCCGGTCGCGTGCGGGGAGGACATCGAGGTGCCCTGCTTGTAACCCCAACCGTTGGTCTTGGTCGCCGTGTTGAAGGTGGTGGACAGGATGGCGTCGGCGATGGTCGACTGGGCGCCCTGGGTGCGGAACCGGGTGTCGCCGCCCGGGGCCGTCACCTCGACGACGCCCCTGCCGTACGACGAGTAGTAGCTCTTCTGCCCGGTCGGGCCGACCGCCGACACCGTCACCACGCCCGGCACCTCGGCCGGCAGGACGCGGCACTCGTTGCCCAGGTCCGGGCGAGTCTCGGGCGTCCCGTTGTTCGGGCTGCCGTCGTCGGTGACCTTGCCCGCGAGGTTGTAGTTCGAGTTACCCGCGGACGACACGTTCAGCACGCCCTTGCTCTGCGAGTAGCGGATGGCCCGGTGGATCGCGGTCCACGCCGGACGCTGACGCGGGTCGTTGCGGCAGTTCAGCTCCCACGGGTCGACGAAGTAGCTGTTGTTGGTGAGCTGCATGCCGTGCTCGGCGGCCCAGATGAACCCGCAGACCGCGGCCTCCGGGTAGATGAAGCCGTCGTTGTTCACCACCTTGACGGCGGCGACCTTGACGCCCGGGGCGACACCGGTGACGCCGACACCGTTGACGGCGGCGGCGATGGTGCCGGCTACGTGGGTGCCGTGGTCGGAGGAGGTCGGGTTCCAGGCCGCCTCGGTGGTGTCGGCGACACCGCCGACGCAGGACGCGCTCTTGTCCTTGGCGATCTGGCCGGCCAGGTCGGGGTGGCTGCTGGAGATGCCGCTGTCCAGCACGCCGACGACGACGTTCGGTCGGCCGTTGTTGACCGCGTGGGCCTGCGGGACGCCGATCATCGGCATGTCCCACTGCTGGCCGTACATCGGCTCGGCGGTCGGGTCGCCCGTGGCGTTGACGACCTCGGCCGCCGGCACCTCCACGGTCTCGCCCTCTTCGAGGGCGGTGCCGAGCCCGGCGGTGGAGGCCGCCGCCTCGACGCCGGCGCCCTTCACGTCCGTGGCGAAGTTCGGGTTGGCGGATCGGGCGACGAGCACGCCGATCTGGTCGTAGCGGACCACCACGGTGCCGTTGGCGGCGGCCACCCGGGCGGCAGCCCGGTCGGCCTTGCTTCCCTGTGGGGCGATGACCAGGTAGGTGGTGTCCGGGCCGGCGGCCACCGCGGGGGCCGATCCGCCGGTGAGGGCGAGACCGACGCCGAGCGTCATGGTGGACGCGGCGGCCAGGGTCTTGCGACGGAGGTTCTTCACACAGACTCCCAGGGGCTGTTCCCGCCGGCTCCGCGCCACTGGTGGAGGCGCGTCCCGGCGGGGGGCGGACGGGGCGCCCGCTTTCCGAAGCACCAGCGTAGGAATTTCGTCGCGGCGTGACAAACCTCCGTCCGGCCAGACAAAGACTGTCAGGCGGGCCGGTCCCCGCCGGCGGGGACCGTAGCCGGCGCTCCCGGGCCAGGGTGGACAGGACAGGGGCAGCGCGAGGGGCGCCGGACCGGCAGAATGTCACCGGCGTCGCTGGCGGGCCCGGCGGCGCGGGGTGACGATGCGAGGCCGGCGACCGGCCGTCCGGAGGGGGCAGCGAGCGATGACGGTGGTCAGGGGGCTGCGGGAGGCACTCGTGCTGTTCGTCATCGCGCTCGTGGCGGTCAGCGCGGTGGCGGGCGTGTGGACGGCGGTCAGCGGGGGCGCCTTCGTCTTCCGGTTCGGCATCGCGCTCATCGTGGTCGGCACCCTGCTCGGGCTGACCGGCGACCTGACGCTGAGCCGGATCGGCATGCTGCCGGCCCGGGCGACGTTCGGGCTCGCCCCGGAGCGCGAGGACGCGGGCGGCGGCCGGGTGCTCACCGGGGTCGGCATCTTCCTGTTCGTCTCGCTGCCGCTGATGGCCGTCGGCGTGCTGCTGCTGTCCTGACCGTCCACACCTGCCTGCCTGCCTGACCGTCCGGATCCCCCCCCCGGCCGACCGCTGGGAAGCCCTGCCTGTTCACCGTCCTGTTCGGACCCGCGGTCGGGTGGTGCGTGGCCGCCTCGCGGGCGGCCAGGGGCGTCCGGCCGCGGCGCGGCGCGGCGACGGGCTCGGCTACGCTGACCGGACATCAGCGACAGCCGAGGAGTTTTCGTGTCAGAGACCGGCGACGTCGGGGTCCGCGACGGGGAACGGGCCGAGCGCATCGACACGTCGGTGGCGCACAACGCCCGGGTGTGGAACTACTGGCTCGGCGGCAAGGACAACTTCGAGCCGGACCGCCGGGTCGGCGAGCACGTCCGCACCATGTTCCCGGTCATCCAGGAGGTCGCCCGGGCGGACCGGCGCTTCCTCGCCCGCGCGGTGCGGCACCTGGCGGGCGAGGCGGGCGTGCGGCAGTTCCTCGACATCGGCACCGGCCTGCCGAGCGCCGACAACACCCACCAGGTCGCGCAGGCCGTCGCGCCGGACTCCCGGATCGTCTACGTCGACAACGACCCGATGGTGCTGGTGCACGCCCGGGCCCTGCTGACCAGCTCCGCCGAGGGGGCCACCGACTACCTGGAGGCCGACGTCCACGACCCGGCGTCGGTCCTGGCCGGCGCCGCCCGGACGCTGGACCTCGACCGGCCGGTGGCGGTGATGATGCTGGGCATCCTCAACTTCGTGCTCGACACCGAGGAGGCCGTGGCGATAGTCCACCGGCTGATGGACGTGATGCCGCGGGGTAGCTTCCTGGCGCTCACCCACCCCACCGTCGAGCTGGGCGGCGAGGCGAACGTGCCGGCCATGAAGTTCTGGAACGAGAACGCCGCCCCGCCGATCCGGTCCCGCACCGCAGCGGAGATCGCCCGGTTCCTCGACGGCCTGGAGCTGCTCGACCCGGGCCTGGTGTCCTGCGCGCGATGGCGGCCGGCCGACGGGGAGGAGCCGGTCACCGTCCCGCAGTACGGCTGCGTGGCCCGCAAGCCCTGATCGTGGGCCGACCCGCCGGGGTCGGGTGACACCGACCCGCCCTCGCGTGTCGGTGCCACGTCGTACGGTGTCAGGCATGGCGACGGCGGCGCAGGAAATCCGGGTCGGGGAGCGGGTCGTGCGCGTCTCCAGCCCCGACAAGCCGTATTTCCCGGAGCGCGGCCTGACCAAGCTGGACGTGGTGCGTTACTTCCTCGCCGTGGGCGACGGGATCCTGCGCGCGCTGCGCGACCGCCCGACCATGCTGGAGCGCTGGCCGAAGGGCGTCTTCGAGGGCGCGCGGATCGGCACCCGGCAGGACAACCGGGGTGACGCGTTCTACCAGAAGCGGCTGCCGGCCGGCGCGCCCGACTGGGTCCGCACCGCGCACCTCACCTTTCCCAGCGGGCGGACGGCCGACGAGGTCGCGCCGAGCGAGCTGGCCGTGGTGGTCTGGGCGGCCAACCTGGGCACCCTGCGGTTCCACCCGTGGCCGGTCACCGCCGCCGACGTGGAGCGCCCCGACCAGCTCCGCATCGACCTCGACCCGATGCCCGGGGTCGGTTTCGACCAGGTGGTGCCGGTCGCCCACGAGGTCCGGGCCTTCCTCGCCGAGCTGGGCCTGACCGGGTACCCGAAGACCACCGGCGGGCGCGGCCTGCACGTCTACCTGTCGATCGAGCCGCGGTGGAGCTTCGCCGACTGCCGCCGGGCGGTGCTGGCGCTCGGCCGCGAGATGCAGCGCCGGCTGCCGGAACTGGTCACCACCACCTGGTGGCGCGACCAGCGGGACCGACCGGTCTTCGTCGACTACAACCAGATGTCCCGGGACCACACCATGGCCTCGGCGTACTCGATCCGGCCCACCCCGCAGGCCCTGGTCTCCGCGCCGCTGGACTGGTCGGAGCTGGACGACGCCCGCCCGGAGGACTTCGACGTGGTCGGTGTGCCGGCCCGGTTCGCCGAGCGCGGCGACCCGCACGCCGGGCTGGACGGGCAACGGTTCTCCCTGGAGCCGCTGCTGGAGCTGGCCGACCGGGAGGGCCTGGAGGCCCCGCCGGAACGCTGAGCCACCGCCCGGCCGGGCCGGCCGCCCAGCGAGCCACCGCCCGGGCCGGCTCTGCGTGGCGGAACCGGTGGGCGCGGCTCACTCCCAGGGGCTCTGCGCGCCGTCGAACTCCTCGAAGACCAGCCAGGTCCGGGTCGACAGCACCCCGGAGATGCTCTGCACCCGGCCCAGCACCACGTCCCGCAGGGTGGCGTTGTCCGGTGCCCGGACCAGCGCGAGGACGTCGTGCTCGCCGCCGAGCAGGGCCGCGTGCTCGATGTAGCGCACCCGGGCCAGCTCCGCTGACACCTCCCGCCAGGTGTTCTGCTGGATGGTCAGCGCGATGTACGCCGAGGTGCCCAGCCCGGCTGGCTCCGGCGCGACCCGGGCCCGGAACCCGGTGATCACGCCGTCGCGCAGCAGCCGCTCCACCCGCGCGTACGCGTTGGTGCGGGAGACGTGCACCCGCTCGGCGAGGGTGCGGATGGAGATCCGGCCGTCGCGGACCAGCTCGTCGAGGATGCGCCGGTCGACCTCGTCCAACGGCCCGGCCGAACGTCCCGCCCCGCGCGCCCCGCCCAGCTCCGGATTTGTCTCCTGGCTCACTTCCCGCCCTTCCCGGTGCCGTTCGTCCCACGTTCATCATGGATCTTGAGTCAATCATCCAACAGCAGGAGCATAGGGCCACCACACGTCCAGGAGGTCCCCGCCGTGACGACCACACCCCAGGCGGTCCGCAGGGCATCCCCGCGCACCCGCCCGCCGGCCAAGAAGAAGCCCACCAAGGCCCCCGCCGGCGAGCAGGCGACGACCGACCCGGCCGCCGCCCTGCTGCCGCAGCCCGAGCCGGTGCGGCTGCTCGACCCCGACGGCACCCCGCTGCCGGCCCGCGCCGACTACCCCGAGCCGCCCGTAAAGGCGCTGCGCGAGCTGTACCGCCGGATGGTGGTCGGCCGCCGGTTCGACACCCAGGCCACCGCCCTGACCAAGCAGGGCCGGCTCGCCGTCTACCCGTCCGCGCGGGGCCAGGAGGCCTGCCAGGTCGGCGCCGTGCTCGCCGTCCGCGACACCGACTGGGTCTTCCCCACCTACCGCGAGTCGATGGCGCTGGTCTCCCGGGGCATCGACCCCGTCGAGGTGCTCACCCTGCTGCGCGGCGACTGGCACTGCGGGTACGACCCCGCGCAGCGGCACACCGCCCCGCAGTGCACCCCCCTCGCGACCCAGTGCGTGCACGCCGCCGGGCTCGCCTACGGGGAGGCCCACCAGGGGCGGGACACCGTCGCGCTGGCCTTCGTCGGCGACGGCGCCACCAGCGAGGGCGACTTCCACGAGGGCGTCAACTTCGCCGCCGTGTTCAAGGCCCCCGTCGTGTTCTTCGTGCAGAACAACAAGTACGCCATCAGCGTCCCGCTGTCCCGGCAGACCGCCGCGCCGTCGCTGGCGTACAAGGGGGTCGGGTACGGCGTGCCCAGCGAGCAGGTCGACGGCAACGACCCGGTGGCCGTGCTCGCCGTGCTGACCCGCGCGGTCGAGCACGCCCGCTCCGGCCAGGGGCCGTTCCTGGTCGAGGCGCACACCTACCGGATGGAGCCGCACACCAACGCCGACGACGCCACCCGCTACCGCGACGCCGCCGAGGTCGACACCTGGCGCGACCGCGACCCGGTCGCCCGGCTGGAGGCGTACCTGCGTACCCGGGGGGCGCTCGACGACGCCGCCGTCGCCGCGATCGCCGACGAGGCCGAGGCGTACGCCGCCGACCTGCGCGCGCGGATGAACGCCCAGCCGGCGGTCGACCCGCTCAGCCTCTTCGACCACGTCTACGCCGAGCCGACCCCGCAGCTCGTCGAGCAGCGCGAGCTGGTCCGCACCGAGCTGGCCGCCGCCGCCGAGCCCGAGGACGGGCGCTGATGGCCGCCACCACCATGGCGAAGGCGCTCAACGCGGCGCTCGCCGACGCGCTGGCCTCCGACGACCGGGTGCTCGTCTTCGGCGAGGACGTCGGCAAGCTCGGCGGCGTCTTCCGGATCACCGACGGGCTCCAGGCCCGGTTCGGCGACAAGCGCTGCTTCGACACCCCGCTCGCCGAGGCCGGCATCGTCGGCTTCGCCGTCGGCCTGGCGATGTCCGGGATGCGGCCGGTGGTGGAGATGCAGTTCGACGCGTTCGCGTACCCGGCGTTCGAGCAGATCGCCTCGCACGTGGCCAAGCTGCGCAACCGCACCCGGGGCGCGCTCAGCGTTCCCATGGTCATCCGGGTGCCGTACGCGGGCGGTATCGGCGGGGTCGAGCACCACTGCGACTCGTCCGAGGCGTACTACGCGCACACCCCGGGCCTGAAGGTGGTCACCCCGGCGACCGTCGACGACGCGTACTCGCTGCTGCGCGAGGCGATCGCCGACCCCGACCCGGTGGTCTTCATGGAGCCGAAGAGGCTCTACTTCTCCAGCGCGGAGGCCGAGCTGCCCACCCGCACCGAGCCGTTCGGCCGGGCCGTCGTGCGCCGCCCCGGCCGCGACGCCACCCTGGTGGCGTACGGGCCGGCGGTGCCGGTCGCCCTGGAGGCCGCCGAGGCCGCCCGCGAGGAGGGCTGGGACCTGGAGGTGGTGGACGTGCGCACCATCGTCCCGCTCGACGACGCCACCATCACCGCCTCGGTGCGCCGGACCGGCCGGTGCGTGGTGATCCAGGAGGCGCAGGGCTTCGCCGGCGTCGGCGCCGAGATCGCCGCCCGGGTGCAGGAACGCTGCTTCCACGCCCTGCACGCCCCGGTGCTACGGGTCAGCGGGCTGGACATCCCGTACCCGGCGCCGATGCTGGAACACACCCACCTGCCCGGGGTGGACCGGGTGCTCGACACGGTGGCCCGGCTCCAGTGGGACGACCAGCCCGACCCGCGCTGGCTGGCCCAGGGCAGCGCGGCATGACCACCGTCGACCGTACCCAGGTCTTCCTCCTGCCGGACCTGGGCGAGGGACTGGCCGAGGCGGAGATCGTCGAGTGGCGGGTCGCCGTGGGCGACACCGTGACCGTGGACCAGACCGTCGTCGAGGTGGAGACCGCCAAGGCGGTCGTGGACGTGCCCTGCCCGTACGCCGGTCGGGTCGTGGCCCTGCACGGCGCGGCCGGCGAGACGCGCCCGGTTGGCCAGCCACTGATCACCATCGCGCCGCCCGACGGCGACGGCGGCGAGCCGGCCGGGCACGCCACCTACCGGGAGGAGGAGCGCGCCGGCTCCGGCAACGTCCTCATCGGGTACGGCACGGGGCACGGCGGGACGGGCCGGCGGCGACGCCGCCCCCGCCTCGCGGTCGCCCCGGAACCGTCGGCGGCCACCCCCGCCGAGGCCCCGGCGCCCGCCCCGGACCCCGTAGCCGTCGCCCCGGCGTCGCCCCCCGTGCGGGCCCACCCGGCCGTGGCTCCCGCGCTCGCCCCGGCGGCGGGCACCGGGCCGCGGCCGGCGCTGGTCATCTCGCCGATCGTCCGGAGGCTGGCCCGCGAGCACGGTATCGACCCGGCCTCCCTGCGCGGCACCGGCCCCGGCGGGGTGGTCCGCCGGGCCGACGTCGAGGCGGCGCTCGCCGCCCCGGCCCCCCGGCTCGCCCCGGTGCCGGACCGGCCGGCCGACGAGGACCTGATCATCCCGCTCACCGGCATCCGCAGGGCGATCGCCGACAAGCTCTCCCGCAGCCGGCGGGAGATCCCCGAGGTGACCATCTGGGTCGACGCGGACGCCACCGCGCTGGTCGAGACCCGGCGGGCGATCAACGCCGCGACGCCGGACCAGCCGGTGAGCATTCTGGCCCTGCTGGCCCGGATCTGCCTCACCGGCTTGCGCCGGTTCCCACAGCTCAACGCGCAGGTGGACACCGAGGGGCAACGGATCGTCCAGTCCCGCGGGGTGCACCTGGGCATCGCCGCGCAGACCGACCGGGGCCTGCTCGTCCCGGTCCTGCGCGACGCCCAGCGGCTCACCACCCGGGAGCTGTCCGTGGCCCTCGCCGAGACCACCGCGGCGGCCCGGGCCGGCGCCCTGCCCCCGGCCCGCCTCACCGGCGGCACCTTCACCCTCAACAACTACGGGGTGTTCGGCGTCGACGGCTCCACCCCGATCATCAACCATCCCGAGGCGGCGCTGCTCGGAGTGGGGCGGATCGTGGACAAGCCGTGGGTGGTCGACGGGCAGCTCGCGGTGCGGAAGGTGACCCAGCTCAGCCTCACCTTCGACCACCGGGTCTGCGACGGCGGGGTGGCCGGCGGCTTCCTGCGGCACGTCGCCGACTGCGTCGAGCAGCCCGCCCTGCTGGTGGCGAACGTCTGACCGCGCCGACCCCGCCCGAACCGGACGGGGTCGGCGTCCGCGCCCATCGGGTGCGTCTCCGGCCGCCCTGGCGGCCGGGACGCACCCGATGCCGTCGGTCACCGCATTCGGCGCGCCCGTCGCGAACTGCCTCGCCCGGTTCGAGGACGTCCTTTCCGGCGAAAACGGGTGTCGAGCCCCCGTCGGCGCATTGCCCCGACAATTCCGCCGATCTGTCCCGGCGCGGAAGATCGTGCTCGATCGGGGCAAGAATGGCCACTCGGACGCACTGAGGGAACTGTTTCCCGAATCGAGCACGATTCGACCGGGGCGCCAAGGCGGCAGCAGCGCCATTCCGTTTTCCGGAGCGGTGGCCGGGAAATCGGCGCTGCCGATGGCCGTCCCCGGTCGTCCGTGGCGGTCCGCGTGCGAGCCGCGGCCGTGCACCGCCCGCCGTTCGCCGTCCGAGAGGAGAGTGGAGTGCCGTTCCAGGGACTGCCCGTCGCCGTCCGGGACCGCCGTCCCGCCGTCGCCGGAGCGCCGCTGCACTGTGACGCCACCGAGTACGGGCTGCGCGGTGACGGGGTGACCAACGACCAACCCGCGCTGTCCGCGCTGGTGGACCGCCTCGGTGACGGGTACGCCGCCGACGGGCGGGCCCGGGTGATCTACTGCCCGCCCGGTATCTACTCCATCCGGGACGCGGGCACGGTGTGGCGCAGCGGGGTGTCGCTGATCGGGGCCGGTCCGAGCGCGACCCGCTTCCTGCTGAGCAACGAGGGCAACCGCGCCGAGCCGACGCCGCTGGCCTACTGGACCACGGTCCAGCACGGCGCCGACCGCGACCGGCACATCGCCGACTGCACCTTCGCCGACTTCGAGATCGACGGCTCCGGGGTGGGCATGGCCGAGTACAACTACCTGGCCAAGGGGCTCGGCCTCCAGTACGTGGTGCGCGGGACGTTCCGCAACCTCTACATCCACCACACCGCCGCGACGGGGCTCGGCTGCGACTTCCTCCAGGACAGCCTGATCGAGGGGGTGGTGGTGGTCGGCTGCGGCCGACTGGACAACGGCGAGGAGATGGGCGGCGCCGGGATCGGCGTCGGCATCGGCGGCTGGGGCACCGTGGAGCGGCTCACCATCGCCAACTGCACCACCCTGGGCAACGGGACCAACGGCATCTTCCTGGAGTTGCAGAAGCCCTCCTGGCCGACGCCGCGCGGCTACCGGATCATCGGCTGCCACAGCCAGGGCAACCGGTTCGGCATCTCCGACTGGGGCGCCGACGGGCTGGTCGTCTCCGCCTGCACCATGATCGGCAACCTGGAGGCCGGCTACGACGTCTCCGCGCAGGGGACGTCCGGCATCGCCGGGCGGGGCGGCCTGCTGACCGACTGCGTCATCGACGGCAACATCCGCGACGGCATCAGCATGGGCAACACCCCCGGGCCGTACACGATCCGGGGCAACCGGATCAGCGGGAACGGGGCGTACGGGTACCACGAGCACGACCTGGGACACGGCTACCGGGGAACGGCCATGGACGTGGTTATCGACAGCAACGACTTCTGGGGCAACGGCCTGGACGGCATCCGGATCGACCGCCCGATGACCGACGCCGTGCTGCTCAACAACCGGATCCGCAACAACGGCCGGCAGTGCGCCGACGAGTACCGGGGCAGTGGGGAGTCCGTCCGCTACAGCGACCGGTCGCTGGTCGACCGGACGGCGGACTGGCCGCACGACGGGCACCGGGGCAAGGTGCTCCGGGTGGGCCGGCGGGTCGCCGTGGTCGCCGCGAACGACGGCAACGAACTCACCCTCGCCCCGGTCCGCCCCGACGCCCACAGCGCGTGGAGCGGCGACACCCCCCTGCCCGGCACCGCGTACGAGCTGGCGGTGGCGCCGCAGTGCCGGGCCGGGATCACGGTCAACGCGGCGTTCGACTCCGCCACCGTCCGGGGCAACCGGGTCTGGGACAACCACGACAGGCGGACCCAGACCCACGGTCTGTGGATCACCGAGCGGGGCAGTTTCGTCGCCTGCCGGGTGGAGGACAACGACCTGGCCGGCAACGCCGTGGCGGCCACCCGGCTGGACACCCCGCCGGTTGGCGGCCGGTGGGACCGTAACCACGGCGACCAGGACTGGGACCGCTGACCGCGATGGACGGTTTCCGGCCGGGTGCAGGCCGGGGCGAAACGGTCGTCCGGGGTGGATCGGCCGAACCGTGACACCGGGCCTTTCCGGGGTGGCTGGAACACTTTCGCCCCGGTTCCGCCGAAACTGCCGACAATTGCTTCACGTAATTCCTGGAAAGCTGCGCCGCGCCTCCCGTTGCGCCGTACAGAATGTGGCCAAGGGGGAAATGGGAATGGGGTGCGGAATATGAACACGAGGCGGCGATTGAAGCTATTGGCGGTGACCGTCGCAGCCACACCGCTGGTCCTGGGCGGGTGCACCGCCGAACGCGGCGGGGAGGCCGGGGGAGGGACGCCACCACCCGCGGTCGAGCTGACGCCAGCCGACCGGGCCCGGGACGTCCCGGTCAGCGCCGAGGTCGGCACCAGCGTGACGAACGGGAAGGTCAGTGCCGTCCGGCTGACCGACGACAAGGGCCGGCAGGTGGGCGGCGAGCCCCGGGAGGACGGGTCGAGCTGGGTGCCCGGCGAGACCCTGGCGAAGGGGCGGACGTACACCGCCGAGGTGACGGTGACCGGTGACCGGGGCCGGACCGCCACCCGCAAGACCACCTTCACCACGGCGGCGAAGCCGACGAAGCCGGCGATCACCAGCACTCTCTACTTCGCGGGCAACCAGACGTACGGCACCGCGATGCCGGTGACGGTGGCCTTCGAGCCGGGCGTGCCGAAGGAGGCGCGGGCGGAGGTGCAGAAACGGCTGTTCGTCAGGACCGACCCGCCGCAGCCGGGCACCTGGTCGTGGCTGGAGGACGGCAGCCAGGTGTACTACCGGGCGCCCGACTTCTGGCGGCCGGGCACCGCGATCAGCGTCCGGGCGGCGCTGGAGGGGATGCCGATCGGCAAGGCGCTGGTGGGTGACGCCGACCGCAAGGCCACCTCGAAGATCGGGCGGCAGGTCGCGGTGGACATCGACAACGCCACCAAGCAGATGTCGGTGTTCCAGGACGGCAAGCTGGTCCGCCGGATCCCGGTCAGCCTCGGCAAGCCGAGCACGCCCAGCTCCAGCGGCAAGATGGTGATCATGGAGAAGCACGAGCGGACGACGTTCGACACCCGCGGCGAGCCCGACGGCGGGTACGTGGTCGACGTCGACGACGCGCAGCGACTCACCTGGGGCGGCGAGTTCATCCACTCGGCGCCGTGGTCCGAGGGTGACCAGGGCTACACCAACGTCTCCCACGGCTGCGCCAACGTCTCCGCCACGGCGGCCGACTGGCTGATGGGGATCACCCAGGTCGGCGACCTGGTGACCGTCAAGGGCACCGAGGTGCCGCTACAGGCCGGCAACGGCTGGACGGCCTGGAACGTCGACTGGGACGAGTTCGCCAAGGGCAGCGCGCTGCCCGTACCGGCCGGGCTGAAGCCCAGCCCGCACACGGCGCCGCACCCCGGCGCGGTGGCCGGCGGCAGCTCACCCGCGCCGGCCCCCTCCGCCAGCGGCGGCTGACCACGGGAGGAACGACCGCCGGACCGGTCCGCCACCGCACGGTGGCGGACCGGTCGCCGTCCTCACCGGGTACCTGCCGCTCCGGCTGGCTCTGACCCCGGCGTGGACCGCGGGGGACGCGGCGCAGGCCGCAGAGCACGCCCAAGATCATCACGATGTGCGGGATGTTGTGGCATCGGAGCGCCGAAAACCCGCAACACCCCGCACATCGCGGGGCGCCACCGCCCCGGTCCTAGCCGAGCGGCACCCGGGCTACGCCCGAGCCGGTCAGGCTGCCGAGCCAGAGCCGGTCGCCGTGCTGACGTACGCCGGTGATCATCCAGTAGTCGCCGCGCGGACCGTGCAGGGTACGCAGCACCGTGCCCGCGCCGTCGACCAGCGCGACCAGCCCGTAGCGGCGCGGCTGCGGCCGGACCGCGTCGGGCAGCAGCGCCACGAACTGCCGCAGGCGCGGGTGCGGCAGCAGCCGCTCCACGGCGGGCAGCCGAGGGCTGGGCAGGGCGACCCAGTACGTCCCGTCGCCGACCGCGGACAGGTTGTCCGGGTACGCCGGCAGGTCCGCCAGGACGGTGGCCGTCCCGCCGGGCAGGTCGACCCGCAGCAACCGGTGGGTGGTCGTCTCCACCAGAATCAGCGCGGACTCGTCCGGGGTGAGTGCGACCCCGTTGGGGAAGTAGAGCCCGCTCGCCACCACCTCGGTGCGCCCGGTGCCCGGGTGGTACGCCAGCACCCGCCCGTTGGGTCGGTGTTCGAGCAGGTCGTGCTTCCAGTGCGAGAGCGGGAACCGGTCGGAGGAGTCGGTGAAGAAAACCGTGCCGTCCCGGGCGACGGTGGCGTTGTTGGCCAGGTGCACCGGCGGCGCGGTGCCCGTCAGCTCCCGTACCGCCCCGTCCGGGGTGACCCGCAGCAGCCCCCGGTAGGCGTCGCAGACGACGAGACTGCCGTCGCGCGGGTCGAGTTCGATGCCGAGCGGCCGGCCCCCGGTCTCGGTCAGCAGCCGGGAACGGGTGCCCGCGGGCGCGTCCGCCGGCCACCACCAGAGCCGGCCGTCCTCGTCGCCGCTGACCACCCGGCCGTCCGGGTCGACCACGACGTCCTCGGGGCCGTGCGCGCCCTCGGCCAGCGGCAGCAGCTCCGCGTCGTCGAGCCGCAGGTCGGTGGCCGCCCACGGCCCGGTCAGCGGGGGCGGCACGGTGGCCGGCTCGCGGACGGGCCGGATGGGTCGGGGCGCGCGCGGGCGGGGTACGACCATCGGGTCATTGTCACCCCCCGCGCCGCCGGCCCGCCCCCGCCGCAGCGCGTGTCGCGCAGGCCCCCGCCCGCGCCCCCGGCGGTCGCCGGGACCACGCCCGGGTCGGCGCCGGCCGTACCGGGTCGGCCCGGGTCCGCCGGGCGTGCCCGGCGTTGCCGCAGCTCCTGCTCAGGGTGGACCCCGAGCGACTCGGGGTCCGACCCTGGGTGTACCCGGACTCACTCCTCGGCAGGGCGGAATTGTCGGGGGGTGGGGCTAGATTCGTGGGCATGGAGCAGCGCAGCGATCGGTTCCACGTGCAGGTCAGCGTGGGAGACCACGCGGTGGAGATGCGGGCGACCGGCGAGGTCGACATCGCCACCGTCGGTCTGCTGCGCGCCGCGCTGTGGGCCGCCCCGGCCCGGCCGCTGCTGCGGCTCGACCTCTCGGGCGTCCGGCTGCTCTCCGCGGCCGGGGTCCGGGCGCTGGTCGCCGCACACCGACGGGTCCGCGCCCGCGGTGGGGAGCTGGTGCTCGTCGACCCGGCCCCGATGGTCGCCCGGGTGCTGCACGTCACCGGCCTGGACCGCGTCATCCCGGTCCGGTCCGGCACCGCTGCGGCCCCGCCCTCGACGGCGCCGCGCGTGCTGGCGCCGCTCGTCCCCGCCCCGGCGGGGGATGATTCGTCCATCGTCGAGCGAGTCGCCGTCGCGGCCCTGCCGCCGCGCGCCCGTCGGCGCGGCGCGCCCGTGATCCCGTCGGTCGGGCTGGTGCCGCAGACCCCTCGGCCCGGCGCACCCGAGGTTGCGTCGGTCGGTCCCGTTCGGCCGTTCGCCGCCTCGCTAATCCCGCCGAATGCCGCCTCGCTGGTGCCGTCGCAGGCCGGTTCCGACCTGCCCGCCGCGCCGCAGCCGCCGGCCGTTGCGGAGTCGACGGTGACCCCACCGGAGCCGGCCGTGCCGGGGTCGTTGGCCCGCGCCCTGGGGTCGCTCGTGCCCGTGGCGACGGCGTCCTCCGCGCCCATGCTGGCCTGTGTCTGACGACCTGCCCCTGTCTGACGACCTGCCGCCGGGCGGGGCCGCCGGCACCGGCCGACGGCCCCGCCCGGGTCAGCGCACGCCGAGCAGGTCGACGACGAACACCAGGGTCTCGCCCGGCTTGATGAGGCCGCCGGCGCCCTGGTTGCCGTATCCGAGGTGCGGCGGAATCGTGAGCTTGCGCCGGCCGCCGACGCGCATGCCGACCACGCCCCGGTCCCAGCCGGCGATGACCCTCCCGCCGCCCAGCGGGAACTCGAACGGCTCGCCGTGGTTCCAGGACGCGTCGAACTCGCGCCCCGTCGAGTGGGCCACCCCCACGTAGTGCACGGTGGCCCGCTGACCGGGCTGGGCTTCCGGGCCCTCGCCGACCGTGAGGTCCTCGATGACGAGATCGGCGGGCGGCGCGCCCTCGATCGGGCCAACCTCGGGCTTGTCCATGGCGTACGCCTCCTGCTCGGTGCGGGCTACTGCGGTCGCCGTCGATCCTGCCGGATCGTGATCTGCCGATGCCCGGCGGTCCCGGGCCTGCCGTGCGCACACGGCGGCGGGCGCCACCGGGGAGGGTGGCGCCCGCTGGGGCCGGTGCTCGCTCGACTACCTCAGCCAGGCGTACTGCTGGACGAGGGGCAGCCGCTTCCAGGTCCGGCCGAGGCCGAGGGTGTCGCCCGCGCCGACCAGGGCGAGGACCACCAGGACCGCGGCGTAGATGAGGTGGTCGTCCATGAAGGGGTTGTTCGCGGGGGGCAGGACGGCCGTCCACATCATCACCAGCAGCAGGCCACCGGCGACGGCGGCGATCCGCATCCCGATGCCGAGCAGCAGGGCCACGCCGATGGCGGCCAAGCCGGCCATGAACAGCCAGTCCGCCCAGGCCGCGCCGGCGATCCCGGTGTAGAACCCCTTGAACGGGCCGGCCGTGCCGAAGGCCAGGAAGCCCTTGGTGGGGCTGCCCCCGTTGATCCAGGCGTCCTTCGCCGCGGTCCCGTGGCCGAGGCCGAACATCTTGTCCAAAAAGGCCCAGAGGAAGGTCCAACCCAGGGCGATCCGGATTCCGGCCAGGACGTACCGGGTGGCCCGCTCTCGGGTGGTCTCGGTCGTCCGGGTGGTCCCGCCCGCCGGAGCGGCGGTGCCGGCGGTGGTCCGTTCGATCGTCGCGGCCATGGTCTCCACGTCCCTTCCTGTGCCTCGCACCGCGCTTCCCGGTGGCAATTCCATTGGACATCGGCACCGGCGTCCCGGTCAGGGCCGATGGGTCCGCTTCCGACCGGGACCTTCGGCCCCGATTCACCCGGGCGGCGGTCACCCCGGCGGCCGGTCCGCGGCGGGTCAGCCGGGGTGGACCACCGACCGGTCGAGCTGCCCGGCCAGCAGCGCGGGCGCCTCGGCCAGTGACGGGCCGTACCAGGTGAGGTGCCGGCCGGAGAGCAGCGCGCAGGGGGTGCCGGGGAACGCCTCCGGGCCGTCGTCGGCCGTGAACCGGTACGGCTCGTCCGGCAGCACCACCAGGTCCGGTTCCCGGCTCCGCAGCTCGGCCAGCTCCGGGCGGGGGTAACGCTCGGGGTGCGCGGCGTAGGCGTTGGCGACCCCGAGGCGGCGCAGCACGTCGCCGGCGAAGGTGTCGGAACCGAGCACCACCCACGGCCGGCGCCACACCGGCACGACCGCCCGCCGGGTGGGTGCCGGCTCGGACGCCGCCCAGGCCCGCCGGGCCGCCCGCAACCAGCCCGGATCGTCGGGTACGCCGAGCGCGGCGAGCAGGTCCGCCAGCTCCCGCAGTGCCTCGGGCACCGTACGGGGGTAGGTGACCCGCACCGGCACCCCGGCCGCGCGCAGCGCCTCCGCGTCGGCCTTCCGGTTCTCCTCGACGTTGAGCAGCACGAGGTCCGGCCGCAGCGCGCGCACCCGGTCGAGGTCGGGGTACTTGCTGCCGCCGACCCGGGCCACGTCCAGCCCGGCCGGATGGGTGCAGTAGTCCGTCGCGCCGACCAGCAGCCGTGGCGCGGTCACCGCCACCGCCTCGGTCAGCGACGGCACCAGGGACACCACCCGCACGCCCCGTACCCCCTTCGCCCCGGGCGACCGATTGGGCGCCCCCGCCGATCATGCCCGACGGCGCGGTCCGCCAATTCTCCCGGTAGCCGGTTTCGCCGTCGGGAACCACAATGGATCGGTGCCCAACGACCTTGGAACACCTCCCATGCGTCCGGCGCCCGAGTACGGCGTGCCGCCCGAGGCGGCGTTGCCCCGGGTCCGCGACTTCGCGCAGACGATGATCTCCCGACGGACCGTGCGCGAGTTCAGCGACCGGCCGATTCCGGCCGGGGTGCTGGAGCAGGCCCTGCGGGCCGCCGCGTCCGCGCCCAGCGGGGCGAACCGGCAACCCTGGCGGTTCGTGGTGGTCACCGACCCGGCGGTGAAGCGGCGGCTGCGGGTCGCCGCCGAGGCCGAGGAGCAGCTCTTCTACGAGCGGCGCGCGTCGGAGGAGTGGCTGGCCGCGCTCGCCCCGCTCGGCACCGACGCGAGCAAGCCCTTCCTGGAGGTCGCGCCCGCGGTGATCGTCGTGTTCGAGGTGCACCGCGGCCCGGGGACGCCTCGGCCGTACTACGTCAAGGAGTCGGTGGGCATCGCGGTCGGCTTCCTCCTCGCCGCCCTGCACCAGGCGGGCCTGGCCACCCTGACCCACACCCCCAGCCCGATGCGCTTCCTCAACGAGCTGCTCGACCGCCCGCCCGAGGAGCGGGGCAACCTGCTCGTCCCCGTCGGCTATCCGGCGGAGCGGGCGACGGTGCCCGCCGTGACGCGCAAACCCCTCTCCGAGGTGGTGGTCTGGCGCTGAGCGGGCGACCCGCCGCCGTGCGGGGATCGCGGGTCGGGCGCCGGCCCGCGGTCACCCGACCGGCGCCTCGGCCGTCTCGGGGGCCAGCCGGGCCACCGGCACGCCCTCCCGGGCGGCCCACCCGACGGCGTGCCGGACGTCGGCCACGGGCAGCGGCCGCCGGGCCGTCACGGTGACCGCCGCGTGCACCGCGAACGCGACGAACGGGTACGACCGGGCCAGGCCGCCGACCGCCTCGTGTAGCTGACCGGCCACCGTCACCGCCTGCTCCTCGGTCAGCGCCGGCAGGATCAGCAGGTACTCCTGGTCCGACAGGCGTACGGCCCGGTCCACCGGGCGCAGCGGCGCGGTGACCGCCCCGATCACCGCCTGCGCCTCGCGGGCCGCGCTGCGCCGGCCGAAGCGCTCCGGCGCGCCGGCCGGCTCGTCCACCCGGACGCCGATCAGCGCCACCGGCAGCGTGCCCGACGCGGTGATCCCGTCCGCGCCCGTCCACCGCCGCATCCCCGACTCGTCCAGCAGCGGGGCGACGCCCTCGGCGGCTCCCGCCCCGGTGCCCCGGCTGCGGTCGCCCGGCCCCGACCCGACCGTCCAGCGGGCCCGGGCCGCCCGCCCGGCGCGGGAGAACATCAGCCGCAGCGCCGCCTCGCCGCGCGCCTCGCCGGGCGTCGCGGGCAGATCGCGGACCCGGGCCAGCACGTCGTCCACCGCCGCGCGGGCCGCGCCGGGAAGCCGGTCGGCGAGCCGGTCGCGTAGCCGCAGGACCTCGTGCAGCGCCTCGTCGCGGCGGAACCCCCACCGGCCGTCGAAGAGCCGGCCGGACTCCAGCGTGGCCGCCGGCTCCACCTCCGCCCGGTCGTACGCGACCAGCGCCGCGCCGAACCGGGGGGTCAACGCGACCACGCTCCACTCCCGGGCCAGGTCCTCGGTCTCCTCCAGGGCCACCCCGTGCACGCCGGCGGGGAGCCCCGTGGGGCGCTGACCGACCACGCCCACCACCGTCACCGCGCCCGAGGCGGCGATCTGCTCGTAGACCGCCCGTTCCCGGTCGAAGTACGGCATCCGCTGGAAGAGCGCGACCAGCACCAGCGGCCCGTCCTCGGTGGTGGCCAGGGCGGCGCTTTCGATGGCGTGGGAGACGGCGACGAGGCTGCGCTTGGTCAGAATCTCCGGGGCCCGTCCACTGTGCGGCACCCGATGAGCCTAGAGAACACGATCATCGGCGGCACCGGCGAGGTGGGAACCATGATCGACGGCCTAGACTCGGCCCGGTCGACGGCCCGACGGATGGACAGGCGGATGACGAGCACCGGTAGTGACGACGGCTCCCTGCTGCGCCCCGTCGCGGCGTCGACCGGCCGTGGCCCGGTCCTCGTCCGGGGCGATCAGGCGGTGTACGCCGCCCGGCGGCTCAGCGAGCTGCTGTACGGTCGCCCGCCGGGTGTCACCGGCCACCAGTGGAGCTCGGCCGGCCGGGAGGGCTTCGACCACGTGGTGTGCGCCGCCTCCACCGGCCGCCCGCTGTTCGCCGTCGAGGTCGGGCCGCCGGTGCCGCCCGGGTCGGCGGCCCAGCGCGCCGAGCGGATGAAGGACGCGGTGTGCGCGGCGGTCGGCCTGGCGGTGCTGCGGATCGCCTCGCCCACCCTGCGCGCCGCCGACCACGGCCGGCGGATCGTCGAGTACGTCATCGACGCGCGCGCCTACGCCGACGCCGTCCGGCCGGACCCGGGGCACACCGAACCGAACGACGTCACGCCGGTCGCCTTCCGGGACATCGTCGGCCGGCTGCCCGACGGGCGCAGCGGGCACGTGAACGACCTGGGCGCCCTGGCCCGGGCGGCAGCCGTCGAGGCGTACGTCTCCCGGCGGCTGGTCGACCCGATCGTCCGGGGCCTGCACGTACGCTGGGCGGACGGCCCGGCCGAGGGCTGGAGCTGGGTCGAGGTGCGTCCTGGCCGGTGTCTGGTGGAACGGGTGCGGGTGTGGGAACACCGCATCTCCTGCGGCGTGGACCCGGGGCGGCTCGCCGAGGACCTCGCGGCCGTGGCGGTGGGTGAGCGGCTGCGCGGCCTCGACGGCGGCGAGCCGGAACTGGTGGCCCGCGAGCAGCTCGACGGGGACATCCGTCGGCTGGGGGCGCGCCGCGACGAAATGCGGAATGGCTTCGGATTCGACCACCTCTGCGTGGACTGACGCCTCTCGGAACGGGCCGTCCACCGGCCTCCTCCGGGTGGACCGACACCCTTTGGCCCGGCCGCCGGCAGCGCGACCGCCCGCCCCTGCCGATCACCGTTCACGGGGCGGCCGTCGCCGCAGAATTCCCATATCCGGGTGGAACCCTCGCCGTCCCGGCTCCGTACTCCAGCGGGAATGGACGGGAATCTTCCCCCAACCCCGCCGCCGGCGCGGACGGCGGTGCGGAAAGGGCACCGTCGGCCATCGCCATGCGACCGGACGTCGCAGTGATCGTCGCCGAGGCGTTCCACCCGAATTCGTCGGTCCGGTGGGCTCACCTGTCTGCTACCGGATCGAGAAGGAGAGCAATTCGATGCGCAGGTCCACACGGGCGGGCGGGTCATCCGGTATCGCGCGGAGCAAGCGGCTGCCGGCCGTTGTCGGCCCGCTCGCGGTCTTCGGCGGAATCGTCGCCGTGACGCAGATCTCGTCCGCCCGGGACCGGCGGACGACCACCCGCGCCGCCGCCTCGTGCGTGCCGTCCAGCGGCCTGCCGGATACTCGGCAGCACCCGCCAGCCGCCGAACCCGGAGGCGGTTCGGCGGGGCGGGCGTCGACCGGCGGCCCCCGTAGGGCCGGATGTGCCCGGCCCAGGCCGCCCGTTGGTGCGCCGGGTGCGCTGACCCGGCCGAGTCGCGGTTCGGCCGAGTCGGGGTGCGGTCCGGCACCGGCTGGCGGTGTCGTGGGAAATGCGACCGGAAAGGGGCCGGCGGGCGCCGGCCTCCACCGCGCGACCCGGGATCCCCGGATCGCGGCCCGCCGCAGGCTCAGCGGTTCTTGTAGGCCTCGACGACCGACACCGGGATGCGCCCGCGGTCGGAAATCTCGTAGCCGTTGTTGGTGGCCCATTCCCGGATGGCCCGGTTCTGCTCGCGGTCCATTCCGGAGACCTGGGCCCTGCCGGGGCGGCGGGGGGCCCGGCCGGTCTCGACCGGCCCCCGACCGATGCGCCGGCCGGCGTTGATGTAGGGGTCGAGTGCTTTGCGCAGGGTGCCGGCGTTCTCGTCGGAGACATCGATGGTGTACGCCACGCCGTCCAGGCTGAACTCGACGGTGCGATCCGCCTTCCCGCCGTCGAGGTCGTCAGTCAGAACGGTGATTACTTTCCGAGCCATCGCCAATTACTCCTTGTGTGGGGCGGGGTGTGCTAAGAGTTTGACCTATCAACTGGCAATTCCGCAAGAATATGCCCCGTTCCGCATTCGGCGAGTCGAGTTCTGCGGGATGGAATCCCGCTCGACCGGTGGAATTTGCCAGTGCCGCTCGCATGGTTGGGCAGGTCCGGGGCCCGTGCGGGTGGCCGTCTGATTCGGTCCGCCACCCGTCATCCGGTGCGCCGACCCGTGGGGCCGGGTGGTTCCCCGCGATCTCCACGGCGTCGGAGCGACCGTGAAGGGTGGCCTGGATCACACCACGGAACAAGGGGCACGCTTTGTTACTTGAGTGAGTCAGGCTCAACTCAACGCGATAGCAGGTGTTCGATGGCAACTCTTCCGGTACTTCCGCCGTGCCCCGCATCGACGGCGAGTACGGCCCCGTCGGCACGGTCGCCACCATCGAGAAGGTGGGCCGGCTGCCCAGCGGCGAGCCGGCCGCCGTGGTCCGGGGCCTGTCCCGCGCCCGGATCGGCTCCGGCGTCCCCGGACCCGGTGCCGCCCTCTGGGTCGAGGCGACCGAACTGCACGAACCCGTCCCCGCCGGCCGGGCCCGGGAACTCGCCCGCGAGTACCGCGCCCTGATGACGTCAGTGCTCCAACAGCGCGGGGCGTGGCAGGTCATCGACGCCATGGAGCGGATGACCGACCTCTCCGAGCTGGCCGACGCGGCCGGCTACGCGCCCTGGCTCACGCTGGCGCAGAAGACCGAGCTGCTCGCCGCGCCGGACGTCGTCGCCCGGCTGGAGCTGCTCGTCGGCTGGGTGAAGGAGCACCTGGCCGAGCAGGAGGTCACCGAGCAGATCAACAGCGACGTCCGCGAGGGACTGGAGAGGTCCCAGCGGGAGTTCCTGCTCCGCCAGCAGCTCGCCGCCATCCGCAAGGAGCTCGGCGAGGACGAGCCGGACGGCTCCGCCGACTACCGGGCCCGGGTCGAGTCCGCCGAACTGCCCGAGAAGGTCCGCGAGGCGGCGATGCGCGAGGTCGGCAAGCTGGAGCGGGCCAGCGACGCATCCCCGGAGGCGGGCTGGATCCGTACCTGGCTGGACACGGTGCTGGAGATGCCGTGGGCCACGCGTACCGAGGACAACACCGACCTGGCCGCGGCCCGCGCCGTGCTCGACGCCGACCACGCCGGCCTGGCCGACGTGAAGGACCGCATCCTGGAGTACCTCGCGGTGCGCAACCGCCGGGCCGAGCGCAACCTCGGCGTGGTCGGCGGGCGCGGCTCCGGAGCCGTGCTCGCCCTCGCCGGCCCTCCCGGCGTCGGCAAGACCAGCCTCGGCGAGTCCGTGGCCCGGGCGCTCGGCCGCAGCTTCGTCCGGGTCTCCCTGGGCGGCGTCCGCGACGAGGCGGAGATCCGCGGCCACCGCCGCACGTACGTCGGCGCGCTGCCCGGCCGGATCGTCCGCGCGCTGCGCGAGGCCGGCTCGATGAACCCGGTGGTGCTCCTCGACGAGGTCGACAAGCTGGCCGTCGGCTACGCCGGCGACCCGGCCGCCGCCCTGTTGGAGGTGCTCGACCCGGCGCAGAACCACACCTTCCGCGACCACTACCTGGAGGTCGACCTCGACCTGTCCGACGTGCTGTTCCTGGCCACCGCCAACGTGGTGGAGAGCATCCCCGGCCCGCTGCTGGACCGGATGGAGCTGGTCACCCTGGACGGCTACACCGAGGACGAGAAGGTCGCCATCGCCCGGGACCACCTGCTGCCCCGGCAGCGGGAGCGGGCCGGACTGACCGCCGAGGAGGCCACCGTCACCGACGACGCCCTCGCGCGGATCGCGGGGGAGTACACCCGGGAGGCCGGTGTCCGGCAGTTGGAGCGGGCCCTGGCCAAGATCCTTCGCAAGGTCGCGGTCGCCCTGGCGACCGACCCGGCGCCGGTGCGGGTGGAGACCGACAACCTGGCCCGCTACCTGGGCCGGCCCAGGTTCACCCCGGAGTCGGCGGAGCGGACGGCGGTGCCCGGCGTGGCCACCGGCCTCGCGGTCACCGGCGCGGGCGGGGACGTGCTCTTCATCGAGGCCACCAGCATGCAGGGCGAGCCCGGGCTGACGCTGACCGGCCAGCTTGGCGACGTGATGAAGGAGTCCGCGCACATCGCGCTGTCGTACCTGCGCTCCAACGGACGCCGGCTCGGCATCGACCCGAACGCCCTCGCCGGGCGGCGGATCCACCTGCACGTCCCGGCGGGCGCGGTGCCCAAGGACGGGCCGAGCGCCGGCATCACGATGGTGACGGCGCTGGCCTCGCTGGTGACCGGCCGGCCGGTGCGGCCCGAGTTCGGGATGACCGGCGAGGTGACGCTCTCCGGTCGGGTGCTGCCCATCGGCGGGGTGAAGCAGAAGCTGCTCGCCGCCCACCGGGCCGGCCTGACCGAGGTGATCATTCCGGCCCGCAACGAGCCGGACCTGGACGACCTGCCCACCGAGGTACGGAAGGCGCTGACCGTGCACACCCTCGCCGACGTCGCCGACGTGCTCGCCCTGGCACTGCGCCCGGCCGACGCCGACACCCTCACCGGTCCCACCCTGTCGGCCGCCTGAGAACTACGCGTGCTGACCCGTACGCGTGCCGAGCTGCCCCGGGCGACCGCGTCGCGCGGGGGCGACTCGACGTCGGTGGCCGTGCGGGATCCCGGACCGGGACAACCGCGAGGCCATCGACGTCGAGTCGGTCAGGAGGTCAGGGGCGGTCGCGGTCGCGGCGTACGGTCGTCTTGCGGCCCTTGATGGTGCTGCCGCGCAGCCCGGCGATCACCTCGTCGGCCACCCCGTTCGGGACCTCCACCAGCGAGAACCGGTCGGCGATCTCGATCGAGCCGATGTCCCGGCCGCTGATCCGGGTCTCCCCGGTGATCGCCCCCACCAGGTCCTGCGGGCGCACCCCGGCGCGCCGGCCCAGCCCGATGAACACCTGCGTGGTGCCCCCCGTCCGGGGCCGGGCCGGCCGGCGGTCGCCGCCCCGACCCTCGTACCCCGGGCGGCTCTCCCGCTGCGGACGGACCGCGACCTGGGGGATCTCCTCCTCGTCGTCCGAGCCCGGCGAGGCGGCCTCGTGGGCGAGCTTCACCGCGGCGAGGGCGACCTCCACCAGGTCGAACTCGTCCGACAGCGACTCCACGATCACCCGGAACGGGTCCAGGTCGTCCTCCAGCAGCGACTCCCGCAGCGCCGCCTGGGTCAGCTCCAGCCGCCGGGTGCGCAGGTCGGCCGCCGTGGGGATCTTGTCGATCGCGATCCGTTGCCCGGTCACCCGCTCGATGGTCTTGAGCATCCGGTGCTCGCGCGGCTCGGCGAGGGTGATCGCCACGCCCTCGCGGCCGGCCCGGCCCACCCGGCCGATCCGGTGCACGTACGACTCCGGGGCCGACGGCACGTCGTAGTTGACCACGTGGGTGAGCTGCTCGACGTCCAGACCCCGGGCGGCCACGTCGGTGGCCACCAGCAGGTCGGCGGTGCCGGCGCGCAGCCGCCCCATCACCCGGTCCCGCTGCTCCTGGCTCATCCCGCCGTGCAGCGCCTCGGCCCGGTAGCCCCGGCCGTTCATCGTCTCGGTGAGTCGGTCCACCTCCTCGCGGCTGCGGCAGAACACGATCGCCGCGGTCGGCGACTCCACGTCCAGCACCCGGCCCAGCGCCGCCGGCTTGTGCGCCCGCGCCACGATGTACGCGCTCTGCCGCACCAGGGGCGCCTCGCCGGCCACCGGCTGCTCCCGGCCGATCTGGATGCGCACCGGGTCGGTCAGGTGCTGGCGGGCCATCCCGTCGATGCGCGACGGCATGGTCGCCGAGAACAGCACCGTCTGCCGCTGTGCCGGGGCGTGCTCCAGGATCGCCTCGATGTCCTCGGCGAAGCCCATGTCGAGCATCTCGTCGGCCTCGTCGAGGACCACCGTGGCCAGCTCGCCCAGCCGCAGGGTGCCCCGGGCGATGTGGTCCAGCGCCCGCCCCGGGGTGGCCACCACCACGTCCACGCCCAGGTCCAGGGCGCGAAGCTGCCGGCCGATCGGCTGCCCGCCGTAGATCGGCAGCACCCGGGTGCCGAGGTCCTTGCCGTACCGGTGGAACGCCTCGGAGACCTGCACCGCCAGCTCCCGGGTGGGCACCAGCACCAGCGCCACCGGGTCTCCGCCGGAGCGGTCGTCCGGCATGCGCTGCAACAGCGGCAGGGCGAAGGCGGCGGTCTTGCCTGTGCCGGTGGCCGCCTGGCCCAGCAGATCCTGGCCGGCCAGCAGGGGAGGGATGGCCTCCCGCTGGATCGGCGTCGGCTCCTCGTAGCCGAGCGCGGAGAGGGCGCCGAGCAGTTCGGCGCGCAACCCGAGATCCGCGAAGGCGTTCGCCTCGTCGGTGCTGCCGGGGGTGGTGGGGTCGATCGGTGTCGGTGCGGCGGTCATGCCACAAGCTTTTCATCACCCCTCGCGGCCCGCTCCGGCGACCGGCACAACCGTCGGTCGCACCACCCCGCGAGGCGGTCCGTCCGGTCGCCGTCACCGGCTCGCCGGCGACGGGGAGAGCGCCGGAGGGGGCGCGGTGCTGGTTGGCGCGCGGCGCTCGGTCTCGCCGTCGACGCCTGCCTACCGGGCAACGATCCGTAACCGTTCGGCTCTGTAGTCCCCGGAGGGGGCTGCGCGAACGGCTGCGTTCGGCGAAACTGGGACAAGGGCCTCTTCCGCTGGGAATCGAGGCCCGGGCGGACGGCCGGGGTGCCGCACCCACCCCGGCCGTCCTGCTCCACCCGGTCAGCGGTAGCCGCGCAGGTGGTCGAACTCGGCGATGGTGGGGCGGCGCGGCGCGGACCCTGCGCCACCAGCCCGATCCGGGGAGGGTGGCGGCCGGGCTGGTCGCGGGGCAGCCGCGGGCGGGAGCGTCCACCCTCGCCCGCAGGACCGGTTCCCCTGTTCCGGCTGGAGCCGGCCCGCAAGCCGTGCTCGCCGTTAGGTGGTGATCCTCGCCCTTCGGGGGGATATAAGAGGATTGTTCGGGCCTACCCTAGTTTTCACGATTACGGTGTTTTTAGGTCAACTGACACGGTGTCGTGCCGGGAGAGAGGACCCGACCATGCGAGTGCCCAGCCGAAGCCCCGGCCCCCAGCCCGGCCCGCCCGTCGCGTCCGCCACGCCGGCCCGGCGGGTGCCCCGGGGGGTGGCTCGCCGGCCGGCCCCGCCCACCGCCCCCGACCTCGCCGCCTACCGGGCGGCCGTGGCGGAGCTGCTGATCGAGGTCGGTGCCCTGGCCGAACCCGAGTCGGCGGGGGCCCGACAGGTGCTGCTCGACGAGCGCCTGCGCGAGCCGGCGATCGCCGCGGTGCTCGACGCCACCCCGCAGGGTCTCATCGGCGCCCGGGAGACGCTGCTGCTGGAGATGGCCCGCTACCAGCCCAACCGGCGCAGCTCCGCCACCGACCTGACCACCCTGGTCCGGATCTACCTGCTCTCCCGCATCGACGTGCTGTGGTGGCGCGACGCGCCCACCTTCATGACCGACGCGGAGGTGAACGCCAGCGCCGACCTGGTCGACCTGGAGTGGCTGCGCCGCCGCGACCTGCTCCGCTTCCGGTACCAGGAGCAGCCCGCCACCGTCGTCGGCCGGGGCGTGCGGGCGGTGTGCCGCCTGCTGCTGCCGGACGCCCGGCCGCGCACCGCCGGGCTGAAGTTCCGCCGGGCCCGGCGCGAGGTGGTCGGCCTGCTCAACGACATCGGCCGCGAGTTCGCCCGAACCGCCCCGCCCGGCACCCCGCCGCTGTGGGTGACCAGCCTGGTCCGCAGCGCCGCGCACCAGCACCAGCTACGCCGCCTCGGCTACGCCGCGATGGTGCCCAGCGGGCACTGCCTCGGCTACGCCGCCGACGTGGAGCTGGCCTGGTTCGAGCGGTTCGGCGCCCGGGACGCACTCGCCGGCCTGCTGCTCGCCCGGCAACAGGCCGGCGAGCTCAACGTGGTCGACGAGGGACAGGCCTGGCACCTGTGCCTCGCGCCCGCCGCCCGGCTGCGGTTCCGCCGGGTGTACGAGGCCGAGATGGGGGTCTGAGCCGTGTGCGGCATCGCGTTGAGCATCGGCCCACAGGCCGACCCGGCCACCTTCCGCCGGATGCTGGCCGTCCTCGCCCCGCGCGGCGAGGTGACCGAGACCCACCGGGAGGCCGGACTGCTCGCCGGCACCCGCCGGCTGCGGATCGTCGACCGGGACCGGGCCGTGCAGCCCCGGCTCTCCGCCGACGGACGGTTCCTGCTCTGCTACAACGGCGAGGTCTTCAACCACCACGAGTTGCGGGCGGAGCTGACGCGACTCGGCCACCCGATGGACACCGAGAGCGACACCGAGGTGCTGCTCGCCGCGTTCCTGGCCTGGGGTGAGGAGGCGGTGCGGCGGCTGCGCGGCGAGTACGCGTTCGTCGTTGTCGAGCGGGCCACCGGGCGGGCCTACCTGGCCCGTGACCCGCTCGGGGTCAAGCCGCTGTACTGGTCCCGGGTGCCCGGCTGCCTGCACCTGGCCAGCGAGGTCAAGGCCCTCGTGGGGCACGGCGCGCCGGTGGGCGAGGTGCCCCCCGGGCACCACGGCTGGGTCGAACCGGGCGACGACGTCCGGCTGCGCCCGTACGTGGACCTGCTGACCCTGGGCGAGGGGCTGCCGGTGGTGGACGACCCGGACGAGGCCGCCCTGCTCGTCCGGGCCGCCCTCACCGACAGCATCCGGATGCGGGTGGACACCGACCTGCCCCTCGGCGTGGTGCTCTCCGGCGGGCTGGACAGCTCCCTGGCCCTGGTGCACGCCCACCAGATGCACCCGGACTGCGTGGCGGTCACCATCGGCGTTCCGGAGAGCCCGGACGTGGCGTACGCCCGGCGGCTCGCCGCCGACCTGGGGGTGCCGCACGAGGTGGTCGAGCTGCGCCCCCGCGACGTCCGGCTCGCCGAGGTGCGGGAGGCCATCCGGATCTCGGAGCTGACCGAGTACGGGGACATCATCAACGCGGTGGTCTCGGTGCCGATCTTCCGTCGGCTCCGCGACCTCGGGGTGAAGGTGGTGCTCACCGGGGACGGCTCCGACGAGCTGTTCGGCGGCTACCCGATGTACCACCAGGTCGGCCCCGAGCGGGCCCGCCGGCTCTTCCTGCACCGGATCCGCAACCTCTGCCGTACGGAGTTGCAGCGGGTGGACCGGGCCAGCATGGGCCACGGGGTGGAGGCGCGGGTGCCGTTCCTCGACCTGCGCGTGGTGGAGCTGGCGATGCGGCTGCCGCTGGAGCTGAAGCTGCGCGAGGGGCGGGAGAAGTGGATCGTGCGGCGGGCGTTCGCCGACGTGCTGCCCGACTACGTGCTGCGTCGACCGAAGAACCCGATGTCGTACTCGTCGGGCCTGCACGAGCGGGCCCGGCTCTACAAGCCGCTGTTCGCCCGGCTGCACCGCTCGTTCGGCTACCACCTGCTCGAACCCGTCCGGCGGGACTTCGACAGCGTGCTCAGCAGGTGCGGCAACGACCTGGACCGGGCCGTCGCCGCCGGGCTGGCCAGGCCGGACTACACGATGCTGGAGCACGCCCGGGACCTGGTCGGGGCGGCGAAGTGGAACGCCGCGCCGGTGGTCCGCCGGTTGGTCGGCCCGCGCGCCACGCGCCACACGCCGGTCGGCTGACCGCTGCTGGTCGCCCGCCGGGCCCGCCCCGTACCCCGCCGCAGGGTCCACGGCGGCCGATCCTCGCACAGCGCCCCGCCGGCGGCTCGGCGCAGCCCTGTGACCAGGCACTTCCGCCGCCGTCCGGCGGGCTCCCGCCGGCATGGTGGACAACGGTCGATGGCTGACCTAGCGTTCAGGCATCATGCGTAGGACCTTCTTCGGCGCCAGCCTGGCCCTGCTGCTCGCCGTCACCGCCTGCTCCGGCCCCGAGCCCACCGCCGCCGGGCCGACGCCCGCCGGCCCGTCGACCGGCCCACCGTCCGGGTCCCGGCAGAGCGCGGCCGAGGCCGAGCAGACCCTGGCCAGCCTGCGCAAGGTCGACGACCTGCCGATGTGGGAGATGACCTTCGTCGGCGACTACGACCCGACCGTGGGCACCGACGCCGCGCCGCCCAGCCCGTTCGGCTGCTCGCTTTTCGCCGCCTGGGGCGACCGGAGCCGGCCGCTGTTCGCCCGCAACTTCGACTGGACCGCCAACCCGGCCCTGGTGCTGCGCACCGACCCACCGGACGGGTACGCCACGGTCTCCCTGGTCGACATGTCCTACCTCGGCGTCGGCGCCGACCCGACGGGGGACCGCCGGCTGCTCGACGCGCCCCTGCTGCCCTTCGACGGGATGAACGAGCGCGGGCTCGCCGTCGGGCTGGCCGCCGACGACGCCGCCACCGCCCGGCCAGCGGCGGGCAGGTCCACCGTCGGCTCGGTACGCATCCTGCGGCTGGTGCTCGACCAGGCCGCCACGGTCGACGAGGCCGTCGCCGTCTTCAAGCGGCACAACCTCGACTTCGAGGGCGGGCCGCCGTTGCACTACCTGCTCGCCGACGCCACCGGGGCCTCCGCCGTGGTCGAGTTCGTCGACGGCGCGATGCGGGTCGGCAAGGGGCAGGGGAACTGGCAGGTGCTGACCAACGTGCCGGTGGTCGGCGTACCCGAGGAGCGCCGGCGCACCGACCACCGCTACGGGGTGCTCGCCGCCGGGCTGACCAAGGCCGGCGGGGTGGTCGACGCCCGGGCGGCGCTGGAACTGCTCAACGACGTCCGGCAGGGTCACACCCGCTGGTCGGTCACCTACGGCCTGCGCACCGGTGAGGTCCACCTGCGCACGGCCATGGGAACGGAGCGCCAGTACCGCCTCCCGGTCACCCTGCCGTAGACCCTGGAGGATCTCGGCCCGCGCGCCCTGGGTCTCCGGCGCACCGGCGGAGTCGGGGCTGGGGCCCACCGACGACGGCACGCCGGTGGGCCGGGTGCCGTGGGATGCGATTCCCGGCGCCCGGCCCATCGTCTCTCTCGTCAGCGCTTGGGATCGAAGGTGTAGTCCACCCCGCCGACGTCGTACTTCTCACCGATCTCCTGGGCCGGCCCGACCTGGACGACCTGGAGGGTGTAGGGCTTCTGCAGCGTCTGGCCCGTCGAGAAGCTCAGCGACAGCACCGGCCGCTCGTTCGGGTTGATCAGCAGGTCCCTGATCTGCGCCTTGTACGGGTCGACGATCTGTACCGAGGTGTTGCCGACCACCTGGATGCCCTCACCGGGCGCACCCGCCGCCCGCCACCGCGCGAACATTTCGGGACCGAGGTCGGCCACGATCTTGGCACCCGGCACCGGCTCGCCCAGCGGCCGGAACGCGAGGTCGTACTTGGCCGGCACGGCCAGGGCGTTCGCCAGGGCGTACGGCCGGACCGAGACCGAGCCGGGGCTGAACGCCGGGACGGTGTTGGCGTTCTTCCAGGCGATGTTGTTGTTGTACTGCGTGTTGATGGACGACGAGGTGCCCTCGAACAGCATCGGGTCGGTCGCCGACTCCCAGCGCAGCAGGAGGCAGAAGTGCCCGAGGGAGGGCACGTTGTCCCACGCGATCGACGTCGTGGTGACCCCCGGGGCGACCGGCAGGGTCTTCGAGCCGATCGGCGTCCAGTGGGCCGGCCAGTTCGCGCCGCCGCCAGAGGTGGTGTAGTACGCGCGCAGCGTGCCGTTGCTGATTCCGGAACCGTACGGGCCGTTGTTCCGCAGGTTCACGAAAATGTAACTGGTCGACCCGACGACCGGATTGGTGTGCGCCGCGCACTCGATCCCGTAGGGGCAGAGCTTGATGTCGGGGCTGTTGAAGAACGACGAGTAGATGGCACCGTGCGGCTCGTATCCGGTGTCGCTCGCGATGTCCTTCATGTAGACGTCGGTGCGGGCCATAGTGCCGAAGTCTCCGCTGCGCTCCACGGCGCCCGCAGCGGTGCCGCCCACGGAGAACGCCATGATGGCGGTCAGTACGGCGCCGAACAGCACCCGCGCCACGCGCGGACGCGGACGTGTGCGTGCGATCTTCATGCTGATTCCCTTTCGACGGGTCGGTGGGGTCCGGGCAGTTCCTGATGTTCCCGGCTGCCCCGCTCGATTACTGTAGGGCAGCGGCCACAAACAGCGGAACACTCAAGAATGTCGATTGCTCAAAAGGCGTCCGCATTTGCCGGGGAGGTGGTAAATCCCGGATACGGGGGAACACGAATCGAAGAATCATGCGCGGGTTCGTATCAACGGCGGCGGACGCGGCTCCTGTACACCCACACGTCTGCGCCCACCGCGCCCCGGCCGGTCGGGCCCGGCCGACCCCGCGCCGGCCCGTACGCTGGGTGACCGTGAAACGGACACTGTTCGGCCGGCCGCTGCGCAGCGTGGCCTTCGACGTGGCGGTCTCCGGCTTCGTGGTGCTCTTCGGTCTCGCCGGCGCGGTCAACCAGCGGGGCGGCTGGTGGGCCACCGGAGTCGGCGCGGCGATGGCCGTGGTGCTGCTGTTCCGGCGTACCCACCCGTCGGCGGTGACGGCGGTGGTCGCGGTGCTCGCCCTGGTCCAGGTGGTCGCCGGCTGGGGGCCGCTGGCCTTCGACGTCGCCGTGCTGATCGCCCTCTACAGCGTGGTCAAGTACGCGGAGAAGCTGCGCGACGGCATCGTCGCCGGGATCGTCGCCGCCGTCGGGGTGGTGCTGGGCGCCCTCCAGATCGAGGGCACCGTCGCCTGGTGGGCCACGGCGATCTGGTTCGCCCTGGTCACCGGCGCGGTCTGGCTGATGGGGCTGAACGTGCGTACCCGCCGGCTCTACGTGGTCAGCCTGGAGGAGCGGGCCACCACCCTGGAACGCGAGCGGGAGGCCGAGGCGCGGGCCGCGGTGGCCGAGGAGCGCACCAGGATCGCCCGCGAGCTGCACGACGTGGTGGCGCACAGCATGGCCGTGATGATCGTGCAGGCCGACGGGGCGCGGTACATGTTCGACCGGGACCCGGAGACCGCCCGGGAGGCGGTCCGGGTGGTCGCCGACACCGGCCGGCAGGCGCTGGAGGAGATGCGGCGCCTGGTGGGCGTACTGCGGGAGACGAGCGCGCCCGAGCCGGCGGCGGCTCCCGCCGTGGCGGCCGGGCCGGACGGCGTCGGGGCCTCGGGCCTGTCGGGGGAGCCGACCCACCGGCGGCCGGCGCTGGTGGAGCTGCCCGAACTGCTGGACCGGTTCCGGGCCGCCGGGCTGCGCATCGACTGGCGGGTCACCGGCGAGCCCCCGGCGCTGCCGCCCGGCCTGGAGCTGACCGTGTACCGGGTGGTGCAGGAGGCCCTGACCAACGCCCTCAAGCACGCCGGGGTCGGCGCGACGGTCACGCTGAGCCTCGACCACACCCCCGACGCCGTCGCGGTCCGGGCCGTCGACGACGGGCGCGGCCGTCCGCCGGTCCGGCCCGCGCCCTCCGGCGGCCACGGCCTGGTCGGCATGCGCGAGCGGGTGACGGTGTACGACGGCAGCCTCACCGCCGGGCCGAGGCTGGCCGGGGGGTGGCAGGTCGAGGTTCGGCTGCCGCTACCGTCGAGCACCGGGACGGAGGTGGCGGCATGACGGTACGCGTGGTGGTCGTGGACGACCAGGCCCTGGTGCGGGCGGGGTTCCGGATGGTGCTGGACTCCCAGCCCGACCTGACCGTGGTCGGCGAGGCGATCGACGGCGCCGACGCGCTGCGGGTGCTCGGCCGGGTCGAGGCCGACGTGGTGGTGATGGACATCCGGATGCCGACCATGGACGGCGTGGAGGCCACCCGGCGGATCTGCGCCGGCCGCCCCGGCGGCCCCCGGGTGCTGGTGCTGACCACCTTCGACACCGAGGCCGACGCGTTCGCCGCCCTCCAGGCCGGGGCCAGCGGCTTCCTGCTGAAGAACGTCCCGCCGGAGGAACTGCTGGCCGCGATCCGGGTGGTGGCCGAGGGCGACTCGGTCGTCGCCCCGTCGATCACCCGTCGGCTGCTGGACCGGTTCGCCGGCCAGCTCGGGCCCGGCCCGGCCGGGGACCCCCGGCTGGCCCAGCTCACCGAGCGGGAGCGGGAGATCCTGCTGCTGGTCGCACAGGGCCTGTCCAACGCGGAGATCGCCGGCCGGGTGCACGTCGCCGAGGCGACCGTGAAGACCCACGTCGGGCGGATCCTGGCCAAGCTCCAGCTCCGCGACCGGGTGCAGGCCGTGGTCCTGGCCTACGAGAGCGGCCTGGTCACCCCCGGCGGCTGACAGCGGGTACGACCCAGGTCGTACGGGCCACCGGACTTCGGGCATCTCCGGGGGCACGCAGGTCGAGCGCGCGGGTGGACGCGGGCGGGTGCCCGCCGCCCATAGCGTCGGAGGCGTCCCAGCCACCGTCCGCACGGGGAGCATCACGTGTCCGTACCACCTCCCGCCTTCGCCGCCGCCGGCGTCGCGGTCACCGCCCGGGGCCTGCGCAAGGAGTATGGCTCCGGCCAGGCCCGGGTCGTCGCCCTCGACGGCGTCGACGTCGACTTCGCCGCCGGCCGGTTCACCGCCATCATGGGACCGTCCGGCTCCGGCAAGTCCACCCTGATGCACTGCCTCGCCGGCCTCGACCGGCCCAGCGCGGGGACGGTGCGCATCGGCGACGCCGACACCGGCCGGCTCGACGACAAGCGGCTCACCCTGCTGCGGCGGGACCGGGTCGGCTTCGTGTTCCAGAAGTTCAACCTGCTGCCCGCCCTGACGGCCGAGGAGAACATCGTGCTGCCGCTGGCCATCGCCGGCCGCCGCCCCGACCCGGGCTGGCTGCGCCAGGTGGTCGCCGCCGTCGGGCTGACCGACCGGCTGCGGCACCGGCCCGCCGAGCTGTCCGGCGGCCAGCAGCAGCGCGTCGCCGTCGCCCGCGCCCTGATCACCAAGCCGTGGGTGGTCTTCGCCGACGAGCCCACCGGCAACCTCGACTCCCGCTCGGGCGCGGAGGTGCTGCGGCTGCTCCGCGAGGCCGTGGACACCCTCGGCCAGACCGTGGTGATGGTGACCCACGATCCCGTCGCGGCCAGCCACGCCGACCGGGTGGTGTTCCTCGCCGACGGCCGGCTGGTCCGCGAGCTGGCCGCGCCGACCGCCGAGGCGGTCCTCGACGCCCTCGCCCACCTCGACCCGGCCCCGGCCGGCGCCGGGGCGGTGGGGCGGCGGTGATCCGGCTGACCCTGCGCACCATGCGCGCCGACGCCCTGCGGCTGCTGCTCTCCGCGCTGGCCGTGGTGCTCGGCGTCGCGTTCGTCGCCGGCACCCTGATCTTCACCGACGGGATGAAGCAGGGCGCGTACGACCGGGCCGGCGTCTTCGACCGGCACACCGACCTCGCCGTGTACGCCGACCGGGACCCGATCCCGCCCGCCCTGGTGGAGAAGGTGCGCGCGGTCGACGGGGTGCGCGCCGCCGCCGGGGAGCTGACCGGCACCGCCGGAGTGGTCGGCTCGGACGGCCGGCCCGTGCTCGGCTTCGCCGTCCTCGCCGCGATCCCCACCGAGGCGGCCCTCCAGTCGTACGACGTGGTGGCCGGGCGGCTGCCGCAGCGACCCGGCGAGCTGGTCCTCGACGCGCCGACGGTGGCCGAGGAGGGATTCACCCTCGGCGGGCCGGTCGGCGTGGGCGGCAGCGGGGGCTCGGCCCGCCCGTACACCCTGGTCGGCACGGTCGACGTGGCCGGCACCTCCCGGGACGTCGGCGGGCCGTTCATCGGCCTCGCCGGTTCCGACGCCCTCGCCGTCACGGCGATGCAGGGCTACGGGCGGATCATGGTGGCCGCCGAGCCCGGCGTGCCGGCTGCGGAGCTGGTCGACCGGGTGGCGGCGGTGACCGGTCCCGGCGTGACCGTGCGGGACCGGCAGGAGATCCTCGACGTCGCCGTCGACGACGCCGTGCATGACCTGGAGCAGTTCAACCTGGGCCTGCTCACCTTCGCCGCGGTGGCCGTGGTGGTGGCGGGGTTCGTCATCGCCAACACCTTCGCCATCGTGCTCGCCCAGCGCACCCGGCGCACCGCCCTGCTGCGGCTGGTCGGCGCGACCCGGGGGCAGGTGTTCCGGGCGACGCTGCTGGAGGCGGCGGTGACCGGGGTGGCCGCCTCGGCCCTCGGGGTGGCGGCCGGCACCGGCCTCGCCGTCGGGATGGACGCGTTGATGTCCGCGTTCGACGTGCCCGTCTCCGGTGGCGGGCTCGCGGTCACCGCGCAGGCCGTGCTGACCTGTCTGCTGCTCGGCACGGCGCTCACCGTCGGGGCCGCCGCCGTGCCGGCCTGGCGGGGTACCCGGGTCGCCCCGGTGGCCGCGCTCACCGACGCGGCGGTGCAGACCACCCGCCGGGCCGGCCGGGTCCGGCTGGCCGCCGGCGCGCTCGTCTTCGGCGCGGGGGTGGCGGCGCTGGTGGCGGCCGGGATGGTCGGCCAGGTGCCGCTGGTCGCGGCCGGCGGGGTGTTCACCTTCTTCGGCATCGTGCTGTTCGGCCCGGTGCTGGTCCCGGCGCTGGTGCGGGTGCTCGGTGTGCCGGCGCGCCTGCTGCTCGGGGCGACCGCCGGGCTGGCGGTGGCGAACGCCGTGCGCAACCCGCGCCGGATCGCCGCCACCGCCACCGCCCTGGTCATCGGCATCGGCCTGGTGTCCGCGTTCGTGGTCGGCGCGCGCAGCGTCAAGACCGGGATCGAGCGGGCCGTGGACCAGCAGATCGGGGTGGACTTCCTGGTCACCGGCATCGGCGGGGACCTGCCATCGACGCTGGCCGGCGAGCTGGCCGCCCGCTCCGAGCTGGGCGTCGTGCACGAGCAGCGCAGCCGGGTCACCGGCGGCATCGAGCTGCGCGCCGCCCACCCGGCGCTGGTCGGGCGCACCCTGAGCGCGGTCGACGCCGGCGACGTGGGCCGGCTCGGGCCGGGCCGGGTGCTGGTGCACCGGGAGCTGGCCCGGGCAAAGGGCTGGGCGGTCGGCGACACCGTCACCCTGGCCGGGCGGCCGTTCACCGTGGCCGCCGTCGTCGACGCCGACGGGCCGGCGCTGGCCGGCAGCCCGGTCCCGGTCGGCCACGTGGTCGACGTGGCCGACGCCGACTTCGCCCGGCTGTTCCCGGCCGAGCGCGGCTACCTCGTCGAGATCGAACCGGCCTCCGGGGTGTCCGCCGAGCGGGCCCGGGAGGCCGTCGAGTCGGTGGTGACCCGCTACCCGACGGTCAACCTGATGGACCAGGCGGCGTACAAGAAGATGCTCACCGGAACGATCGACATGCTGCTGGCGTTCGTCACGGCGCTGCTCGGCCTGGCCGTGGTGATCGCGCTGGTCGGGGTCGCGAACACGCTGAGCCTGTCCGTGGTGGAGCGGACCCGGGAGAACGCCGTGCTGCGCGCGGTCGGGCTGACCCGGGGTCGGATGCGGGCCATGCTCGCCGTCGAGGCGGTGCTGATGGCGCTGGTCGGCGCGGTGCTCGGGGTGCTCCTCGGCACCGGGGTCAGCGCCGGGGCGATGGCGGTGTTCGCCCGCGTCGGCGGCGACTTCACCCTGGTGCTGCCGTGGGGGCAGCTCGGGTTGATCCTCGCGGTGGCGGTGCTCGCCGCGCTGGCCGCGTCCGTGCTGCCGGCCCGCCGGGCCCTGGCCCGGCCGGTCGTGGAGTCCCTCGGCGCGGAGTGACGACGAGTGGTCCCCGCCTGCGGGCGGGGACCACTCGCGGTCCGTTGCTCAGAGCCGCTCGACGGTCGGGCCGTGGCACCGGTTGCGGGTGTCGAAGACGTACCGGGCGTGCCGCACCACCAGGTCGTAGTCGAGGCAGTCGTGGTCGGTGACCACGACCACCGCGTCGGCCGCGCGGAGCTCGTGCTCGGTCAGCCCGACCACGGTCACCCCGGCGGGGACGTGGTGCGGCTCGGCGTACGGCTCGACGGCGCGCACGTCGGCGCCGAGGGCCTGGAGGCGGCGCGCGACGTCGACGGCGGGGGAGTCCCGCATGTCCCCGGTGTTCGGCTTGTACGCCAGCCCGAGCAGCAGCAGCCGGGCCCCGCTGACCGCCCGGCCGGCCCGGTTCAGCCCGCCCATGATCCGTTGGGTGACGTGTTCGGGCATCTCGTGGTTGACGTCGTTGGCCAGCTCGATGAACCGGAACTGCCGCCCCAGCCGCCGCTTGACCTGCCAGGACAGGTAGCACGGGTCGATCGGCAGGCAGTGCCCGCCGACCCCCGGCCCGGGGCGGAACGGCATGAACCCGAACGGTTTGGTCTCGGCCGCCTCGATCGCCTGCCAGACGTCGATGTCGAGGTGGTGGCTGAGCATCGTCAGCTCGTTGATCAGCGCGATGTTCACCTGGCGGAAGGTGTTCTCGATCAGCTTGGTCAGCTCGGCGACCCGGGTGGAGTCCACCGGCACGGTCCGCTCGACCAGCCGCCGGTAGAACGCGTCGACCCGGTCGCGGGACGCCGCGTCCACCCCGGAGACCACCTTCGGGGTGTTCTCCAGCTTCCAGGTGGGGTTGCCGGGGTCGATCCGCTCGGGGCTGTAGCCGAGGTGGAAGTCGCCGGGGCTGGTCAGCCCGCTGGCCGACTCCAGCAGCGGCCGGAGCAGCTCCTCCGTGGTGCCCGGGTAGGTGGTCGACTCCAGGACCACCACGCAGCCCGGCCGCACGTACGGGCCGATGCCGACCCCGGCCTGCTCGACGAAGCTCAGGTCGGGGACGCCGTCGCGCAGCGGGGTGGGCACGGTGATCACGCAGACGTCGAAGCCCTCGGCCTCGGTGTACTCCGTGCTCGGCCGGTACCGGCCGCTGCCCAGCGCCCGGCCGAGCCGGTCCGTCGGGATGTCCTCGACGAAGGACTCGCCGGCGGCGAGCCGCTTGACCCGGTCGGCGTCGACGTCGAGGCCGACGACGTCCAGCCCCGCCTCGACCGCCCGCACGGCCAGCGGCAGGCCGACGTACCCCTGGCCGATGACGACCAACTTCTCAACGCTCACCCGTGCTCCCGTAGACGACGGAACGTGCCTCCTCGTCAGCGTAAGGGAGCATCTGCGTTTAAAGTCCGATTTGGGGATGACGGGGCCAGTGGGAAAGCCGCGACCCCGGCCGGATCGGGCGATCCGGACCGGGGTCGGTCGGTGCGTGGGGTCAGCCGTTCCCGTTCCCGGCGGGCGGCTCCGCCGGCGTGCTCGCCGTGGTCGGCGGTGGGTCGGTCGGCGTGTTCGCCGTGGTCGGCGGTGGGCCGGTCGGCGTGCTCGCCGTGGTCGACCCCGGGGCGGCCGACTCGCTCGGCTGCGGGGTCGCCGTGGCGCTGGCCGGGGCCGAGGAGCGGACCGGGCCCGGCCGGTCGGTGCGACCCCCGTCGACCGCGGCCTCCTCGGTGGCGGCCGAGTCGCCGCCCGGCGTCGGCACGGCCGCCGGGGCGGTCGGCCGGTAATTCGTCGCGGGGGCGTCCGCGTTCTGCGCCGCGCCCAGGGCCGCGGCGAGGCCGGCCAGCGCCACCAGCACCGCCGCGATCGCGCCCAACAGGGTGCCGCGCCGCCCGCCGCGCCGGGCGGCGGAGGGGGTGGGCCGCAGCACCGGTGGCAGGTCGTCGCGGGTGGTGCCGCTGGCGCCCGGGGCGACGCCGACGCCGGCGGCCCCGCGCAGCGGGACCGGCACGGTGCTGGTCGGCGCCGAGCCGTCCGCGATGGTGGCCCGCGCCGCCTCGGCCATCGCCGCTCCGGTGGCGAACCGCTCGGCCGGGTCCTTCGCCAGCGCCCGGCCCACCAGGTCCCGCACCGGCGCCGGGATCTCCCGCGGCAACTCCGGCGGCTCGTCGTCGAGGTGCCGGACGGCCACCTGCAACGGGTTGTCACCGGTGAACGGCGGCCCGCCGGTCAGGCAGCAGTACGCCACCGCGCCGAGCGCGTAGATGTCGGTGGCCCCGGAGACCGGCCGGCCGGCCGCCTGCTCGGGAGCCATGTAGAGCGCGGTGCCCGGCACCGCGTTGGCGCTGGTGATGCTCGTGACGTTGACCGACCGGGCCACCCCGAAGTCGACCAGGACGACGGTGCCGTCCTCCTGCACCAGCAGGTTGCTCGGCTTGACGTCGCGGTGCACGATGCCGCCGTCGTGTGCCGCGTGCAGCGCCTGCGCCGCCTGGGCGACGATCGACATGGTCTCGGCGACGTCGAGTTGCCCGGCCGCCTCGATCCGCCGGGACAACGGCTGGCCCTCGACGAACTCCATGACCAGGTAGTCGGCCCGCCCGCCGTCGGGCAGGTCGTCCTCGCCGCAGTCGTAGACCTGCACGATGCCCGGGTGCCGCAGGGCTGCCATGATCCGCGCCTCGGCCCGGAACCGGGCGATGAAGTCGGGGTCGGAGACCAGCGCCGGGAGCAGGACCTTCACCGCGACCTGGCGGCCGAGGATCTGGTCCGTGGCACGCCAGACGTCACCCATGCCGCCGGTGGCGACACGGTCGTCCAGGCGGTACCGACCGCTGAGTACGACTCCCGAAGACAGCACGGCACTACCGTACCCAGAGCCGGCGCGGAGTACTTCTCGTGATCCGGCCCAGTCGGACGGGCCCTTCGTGGCGGCCGGGCGGTGGGCGGCCCGCAGCACCGGATATCCTGTGACCGGTCCGCGACAGCCGGTCACGCGATCTGGTCGGACGGGTCGTGGCCTGCGTGAACTGGATCACCCGGCCGCCTGCCCCTTGCGCGGGCGGGCGCGGGCGCGGCCCGGCCCCGATGTGTTACGGCGACTCGCCGGGTGCGCGGGTTGATAATTCTCACTCTTTTTCCGGCGGTCGGTGACTTGTCCCCCCGACCCCCCACTCCTAGCGTTAGCCCGGCTCGGGACCGGCGGCGGTTGCGCGGAACGTCCGCTGACGGCTGCGCCACGTGCTGCGCCCGACATGTCGTCCGCGCCGTACCGGCGTCGGGCGTGATCTGGTCAGCGGGGGGCTGATGGTGCGGGAGGAGGTCCGGCCGCCGGACCGGGTCGGCGTCGCGTGCGCGGCGGTCGGTGCGTGCCGGTCTTCGAGGACCGGGCGACGGGAACGGCGGAGCCATGGCCGGTGAGCTGAACGAGGCGGTCGTCGCGGCGCAGGCCGGCGACGAGGAGGCCTTCCGGTTCCTCTACCGTCGCCTCCAGCCCGGCCTGCTGCGCTACCTGACCGCGCTGGTCGGGGCCGAGGCGGAGGACGTCGCCTCCGAGACGTGGTTGCAGATCTCCCGCGACCTGCCCACCTTCACCGGCGGGGAGTTCCGCGCCTGGACCGTCACCATCGCCCGGAACCGGGCCATGGACCATCTGCGCCGCCAGCGCCGGCGGCCCTCGGTGCCGGTGCCGGTGCAAGCGCTCAGCGACCTGGCCGGTGACGCCGACACGGCCGAGCGGGCCGGCGAGACGCTCGGCACCGAGGCCGCGCTCGAACTGATCGCCACCCTGCCGCCCCGGGAGGCCGAGGCGGTGCTGCTGCGCGCGGTGATCGGCCTGGACGCCGAGACCGCCGGCCGGGTGCTGGGCCGCCGGGCCGGCGCGGTACGCACGGCCGCCCACCGCGGCCTGCGTCGGCTCGCCGCACTCGTGCAACGTCACGATCCGCCCCCGACCGCGGTGCCGTCCGCCACCCCGCCCCGTCCCCGGGCGGACCGGTCGGCGTCCGGCACGCCGCACGTCGGGCCGGCGGACGGTGACGTGAGGGGAAACCGATGACCTTCCGTCAACCCGACCGCCCCGGGCAGGGCCCCGCCGACCGGTCCGAGTCGGACCGGCTCCTCGACGCGGCCCGCGCCGCCCGGGATGCCGCGGCGTCCCGACCGGGTCCGGCCGCTGGCCGCGAGGACACCGCCGGCCTCGGCCGTCCCGACCGGGATCCGCTTGCCCGCCTGCTCGCCGCCGCGGCCGGACCGACCCGCCCCGGCGAGCTGGCCGGGGAGGAGGCGGCGCTGGCGGCCTTCCGGGCCGCCCGGGCGGCCCCGGCGCCGACCCCGGCGCAGGCGCCCCGCCGGCGTCGGCTCACCGTCGGCGCGGTCGCCTGGATCGGCACGCTGGCCGCCACCGCCACCGCGGGCGTCGCCGTCGCGGCGGGCACCCTGGACCGGACGGAGGAACCGGCGCCCCCGCCGGCGCCGTCCACCGCGCCGGTCAGCCCCACCGACTCCGGTCCCGTCACCCCCCGCCCCACCCGATCCGACCCCGGCAGGTCCCCCGCCCCGACCGCCACGCCGGGCGACGTCGGCCCGTCCACCCCGGCGCGGCCCGGGGCGTCGAGCGCCGACACCCGCGCCCCCGGCCGGACCACCGGCCCGGGACACTCGGGTGCCGGCGTCCAACTGCCCGGGCTGTGCCGGGCGTACCTGGCCAAGTCGGCCGTCCAGCGGGAGCGGGCGCTGGCGAAGCCCGGCTTCGCGCCCCTGGTCGCCGCCGCCGGCGGGGCCGCCGAGGTGGAGAACTTCTGCCGGGACCTGCTGTCCCGGGCGGATTCCGGCCGGCCCCCACCGGCCATCCCGGCTACCCCGGCCGGCCCGACAGAGACGGGGCGTAGGCCGTGACCGGCGAGACCCCGGGCGGGGCGACGCTCCCGTCCTGACCTGGGTCGGCGGCCCCCGGGCACCCGACCGGGACGAAACACCTGTTACAGCAAGGCGAGCGGATTTCGTCTGCTAGACAGAGGATGGTGGCACCGCGGACGTCCGACCGGTCACGGTCACGCACGGCCCGGGGCGATCGTCAGTCGACCAGCGCGGGAGGAATCGTCTCGTGGTGACATCACCAGAGCTGGACCGGAACACCCTGTTGGGGGAGGCGGCCGACGCCGCCCGGCACATCGCCCGGATCTGCTTCAAGACCGGCCCACCCACCCACACCGGCGTCGAACTGGAATGGACCGTGCACGACGCCGCCGACCCCGCCCTCCCCGTCGACCGGGGGCGGCTGCTGGCGGCGCTGGGGCCACACAGCCCCGTCACCATCGACGACTCCAGCCCCGCCGCACCGCTCCGGCACGGCAGCGCCGTGACCGTGGAGCCCGGCGGCCAGCTTGAGATATCCACCCCGCCGCGACCCTCGGTCGCCGCGCTGATCGAGGCCACCGACGCCGACATCGCCCAGCTCACCGACCTGCTCCGGGCCGCCGGCCTGGTCCTCGGCCGCACCGGCATCGACCCGTTCCGGGCACCGCGCCCGGTCGTTGACACCCCGCGCTACCGCGCCATGCGCTGCGTTTTCGACCAGGGTGGGCCGGCCGGCCGGACCATGATGTACAGCACCGCCGGCCTCCAGGTCTGCCTCGACGCCGGCGAGCCGGCCCAGGTGGCGGCCCGCTGGGCGGCTGCGCACGCGATCGGCCCGCCGCTGCTCGCCGCGTTCGCCACCGCCGGCCGGCACGCCGGGCGGCGCACCGGCTGGGCGTCCGCCCGGATGGCGGCCTGGCTGGCCATCGACCCCGCCCGCACCCGGCCGGTCTGGTCCCCGGCCCGGCCCGACGCCGACCCGGTGCCGGCCTGGACGGCGTACGCGCTGGCCGCACCGCTGCTCTGCCTGCGCGGCGACGCCGCCGACTGGACCCCGCCGGCGGGGGTGACCTTCGGTGACTGGCTCGCCGGGGCGCTGCCCCGCCCGCCCACCACCGACGACCTGGACTACCACCTGAGCACCCTGTTCCCGGTCGTCCGGCCCCGGGGCTACCTGGAGATCCGCTACCTGGACGCCCAGCCCGGGTCGGACTGGCGGCTCCCGCTGGCCGTGCTGGCCGCGCTCTTCGCCGACCCCGCCACGGTGGCCCGCGCCGCGGGCGTCGCCGCGCCGGTGGCCGACCGGTGGGACGCCGCGGCCCGGCACGGGCTGGCCGACCCCCCGCTGGCGCGCGCCGCCGCCGGCCTGCTCGACCTGGCGCTGGCGGCCCTGCCCCGGCTCGACCTGCCCGCCCCGCTGCACGACGAGACCACCCGCGCACTACGGCGGCGACTGGCCGCCACGGAGAGGGGACCGAGGTGACCACCATCCACGAACTCGGCACGCAGCGGCTGCGCGACCGGATCGCCGCCGAGCTGGAGCGCACCCGGGCGCGCACCGCCCTGCTCACCGAGGCGGTCGACGACGCCGACCTGATGCGCCAGCACTCGCCGCTCATGTCCCCGCTGGTGTGGGACCTCGCCCACGTCGGTAACCAGGAGGAACTCTGGCTGGTCCGGGACGTCGGCGGGCACGAGCCCGTCCGGCGGGACATCGACGACCTGTACGACGCGTTCAAGCAGCCACGCCGGGACCGCCCGGCGCTGCCGCTGTTGCCGCCCGCCGAGGCCCGCGCCTACCTCGCCGCCGTCCGGGACAAGGTGCACGACCTGCTCGACCGGGTGCCGTTCACCGACCGGCCGCTGGTCGCCGACGGGTTCGCCTTCGGCATGATCGTCCAGCACGAGCAGCAGCACGACGAGACCATGCTCGCCACCCACCAGCTGCGCCTCGGCCCGCCGGCCCTGCACGCCCCGCCCCCGCCGGAGCCGCGCGCCCGGGTCGCCGACGAGGTCCTCGTCCCGGCCGGCGGGTTCACCATGGGCACCTCCACCGATCCGTGGGCGCTGGACAACGAACGCCCCGCGCACACCGTCCACCTGCCCGCGTACGTCATCGACGCGGCCCCGGTCGGCAACGGCCGGTACGCCGAGTTCATCGCCGACGGCGGCTACGACGATCCGCGCTGGTGGAGCGAGGCCGGCTGGCGGCACCGCACCGAGGCCGGGCTGACCGCCCCGCTGCACTGGCGGCGCGACGGCGACGGGTGGGCGTACCGGCGGTTCGGCCGGTGGTCCCCCGTGCGCGCCGACGAGCCGGTGGTGCACGTCTGCTGGTACGAGGCGCAGGCGTACGCCGCGTGGGCCGGCAAGCGGCTGCCCACCGAGGCCGAGTGGGAGAAGGCCGCCCGCTGGGACCCGGCCACCGACCGGTCCCGCCGCTACCCGTGGGGCGACGAGGAACCGACCGCCGAGCACGCCAACCTCGGGCAGCGGCACCTGTGGCCGGCGCCGGTGGGCGCGTACCCGGCGGGCGCGTCGCCGCTGGGGGTGCACCAGCTCGTCGGCGACGTGTGGGAGTGGACCGCCAGCGCCTTCCGGGGGCACCCCGGGTTCGCCGCGTTCCCCTATCGGGAGTACTCGGAGGTGTTCTTCGGCGACGACCACCGGGTGCTGCGCGGCGGATCGTTCGGCACCGACCGGGCCGCCTGCCGGGGGACGTTCCGCAACTGGGACTACCCGATCCGGCGGCAGATCTTCAGCGGCTTCCGCTGCGCCCGCGACGCCCGGCCGGACGAGTCGCCCCGGTGACACCGCACCCGGTGGCCGCCGCGCCCCGGCCGTCCGGCGCCGCGCACCCTTGCGGCGGGGCCGCCTGATGTGCCGGCACCTGGCGTACGTCGGGCCGCCGGTGAGCCTGCGCGCCCTGCTGTACGACCCGCCGCACTCGCTGGCGCGGCAGTCCTGGGCGCCCCGGGACATGCGCGGCGGCGGGACGGTCAACGCCGACGGCTTCGGCGTCGGCTGGTACCCGCCCGGTGGCGGCGAGCCGGTGCGCTATCGGCGGGGCACGCCGATCTGGAGCGACGTGACGCTGCCGGAGCTGGCCGCGGCCACCACCAGCGGCGCGGTGCTGGCCGCCGTCCGGTCGGCCACCGTCGGCATGCCCGTGCTCGACACGGCCGCCGCCCCGTTCGCGGAGGGACCGTGGCTGTTCAGCCACAACGGGGTGGTCCGCGGCTGGCCCGACGCGGTGACCGGGCTCGCCGGCCGGCTGCCCGTCCGCGACCTGCTCACCCTCGACGCGCCGACCGACGCCGCGCTGCTCTGGGCCCTGGTCCGGCACCGGCTGCGCGCCGGGGACGACCCGGCACGGGCGGTCGCCGGCACGGTGACGCAGGTCGCGGCGGTGGCGCCCGGATCCCGGCTCAACCTGCTGCTCACCGACGGGCAGACCGTCGTGGCCAGCGTCGCCGGTCACGCGCTGTCGCTGCGGCGCAGCCCGGGCGCGGTGCTGCTGGCCTCGGAACCGCACGACGACGAGCCCGGCTGGCAGGCGGTGCCGGAGGGGCGGCTGGTGGTGGCCACGGCCGCTGGGGCGCGGATCGACGCCCTGCCCGGCGGGTGGACCGCCGACCGGGCGGCAGGTGGGACACGACACGAGTGACGGAGGGACACCTGATGAGCGCGGAACCGTTGGAGATCTACCTGGAGGAGCAGGACCTCGGCCGCGGGCTGCGGGAGGACGTACGGACCGGGCTGACGGCGGCGCCGAAGTGGCTGCCGCCCAAGTGGTTCTACGACGCCCGGGGCAGCGAGTTGTTCGAGGAGATCACCCGGCTGCCGGAGTACTACCCGACCCGGGCCGAGCGTTCCGTGCTGGCCGAGCGGGCCGGCGAGATCGCCGAGCTGACCGGGGCGAAGACCCTGATCGAGCTGGGCTCCGGCTCGTCGGAGAAGACCCGGCTGCTGCTGGACGCCTTCACCCGCCGTGGCGGGCTGGGCACCTTCGTGCCGCTGGACGTCTCGGTCAGCGCCCTGCGCCAGTCCACGGAGCAGATCGCCGCCGACTACCCCGGGCTGCGGGTACGCGGCATCGTCGGGGACTTCACCCGGCACCTCGACCGGCTGCCCGCCGGTGGGCGCCGACTGGTGATCTTCCTCGGCGGCACGATCGGCAACCTGCTCCCCGCCGAGCGGGCCGGATTCCTCGCCGCCATGCGCGCGGCCCTGGAGCCCGGCGACTGGCTGCTCCTGGGCACCGACCTGGTCAAGGACCCGGCGGTGATCGTTCCCGCGTACGACGACGCGGCCGGGGTGACCGCCGAGTTCAACCGCAACGTGCTGCGGGTGATCAACCGGGAGCTGGACGCCGACTTCGACCCGGAGGCGTTCACCCACGTCGCGCTCTGGGACCCGGAGCGGGAGTGGATCGAGATGCGGCTGCGCGCCGATCGTCCGCACCGGGTCCGGGTGCTCGACCTGGACGTGGCGTTCGCGGCGGGGGAGGAACTGCGCACCGAGGTGTCGGCGAAGTTCCGCCCGGAGGGGATCGCGGCGGAGCTGGCCGCCGCCGGCTTCACCGCCCACGAGTTCTGGACCGACGCCGACGGCCGGTTCGGCGTCACCCTGGCCCGCGCCGACTGAGCCGCTCCCGCCGGCCCGGCGCGGGTGACGCGGCCGGGCCCGACGCGGGTGCCGCCGTCCACCCGCGTCGGGCCCGGCCACGCCGATCGGCTAGGCTGGCGGGGCGAAGGGGAGTAGCCCCCAATGTCGTGGTCGACACACTGGTGCGTTCCGCATCCGGCCACGCGGCCCCACCTGAGGTGGGGCGGGCGAGACCTTCGACCCAGGCTGTGCACAACGGCCGGGTCGAGGGCGCCCCACACCCCGGCCCGGCACCATCGGGAAGGGTGTCATGGAAGGTTTCCTCGTCGCGCTGGTCGTCAGCTTCGGCGTCATCTTCGTCGCCGAGCTGGGCGACAAGTCCCAGCTCATGGCGCTGACGTTCGCCACGCGGTTCAAGACGGTCCCGGTGCTGATCGGCATCACGATCGCCACCGCCCTCGTCCACCTGGCCTCGGTGGCCATCGGTTACGGGCTGGGCGCCGCCCTGCCCACCGGCTGGATCTCCCTCATCGCCGGCCTCGCGTTCCTCGGCTTCGGCGCGTGGACGCTGCGCGGCGACAAGCTCACCGAGGAGGAGAAGCGCAAGGCCGAGCGGAGCAGCAAGTCCGCCGTCGTCGCCGTCGGCGTCGCGTTCTTCCTCGCCGAACTGGGCGACAAGACGATGCTGGCCACCATCACCCTGGCCACCAAGTACGGCTGGTTCGGCACCTGGCTGGGCTCGACGATCGGCATGGTGGCCGCAGACGCGCTGGCGATCGTCGTCGGCCGGATGCTCGGCCGGCACCTGCCGGAGCGCGCCATCCGGTACGGCGCGGCGGTGCTCTTCGCCATCTGCGGTCTCTGGCTCATCTTCGAGGCCGTCGCCGCGCTCAACTGAGCCCCGACTACCGCCTGCCGGGGCGGGTAACGGCCCGGGGTGAGGTGGCAGAAGATCCGCCACCAGGGCGACCGGACTGGTCGCCCTGGTGGCGGTCGCGCTGCGCCGAAGACGATCACGGCCTACCGTGGGCGCCAAGGGCAAATCCGGATAAAGCGGGAGGATGACGGTATGAGTCGGCACGACGAACCCAACGAGTACGGTTTCGCCGGTGAGGCCACCGCGCCCGAGCCGCAGCCCGGCGGCCGGCCCGACGAGCAGGACCTCGCCGAGCAGGTGGCCGTCCCGGGCGACGACCTCACCGAACCGTTCAGCGAAGCGGTGAGCGAGGAGACCGAGCCGGCCGAGGAGACCGGGCCGGCCGAGGAGGACGAGCCGGCCGAGCGCCGTCGCTGAGTCCACCGATGCGGGGCGGCGGCGGTGGCCCGCCGCCCCGTCGCCGTACCCGGGGGAGCGGGCGCGCCACGGCCGGGGATGGTCACCGGCCTGCCCCGGGTCGGCCCCGGCGGTGCCGCCTGGCGGCCCCGTCGGCCGTCCGCCACGTCACTTCCCGGGTCGCGGGGCAGTTGTTCCGAACGATTCGGCGATGCATGTGGCCCCATTAAATGGCGATGCCTCGCTGAATGGGCTGTTTGTGGTATTTCGACCGCTTACCTCCTCTACAGTCGGTGGAACCGAATGCGCTGGGTGGGGCTGTCGGAGCCGGTGACCGCCCCGTGACTGCTGAGGAGCTCTTGTGCTTGACATGTCGACCACACGGACCGGACGGGGGCTTCCCGGCTGATGGACGTTCGCGATTACCTCCGGGCCGTTCGACGTAGCTGGTGGTTGGTCCTGCTCGTCGTCATGGTGAGCCTCGGCGTGGCCGCGCTGGTCACGGTCCAGACGAAGCCCCGGTACGTCGCCTCGGTGACCTACTTCGTCACCGTCCCCAACCAGGGGGTCAGCGAGGCGTACCAGGGCGGCATCTTCATGCAGCAGCGCGTCAAGTCGTACGCCGACCTGCTGGAGAGCGACCGGCTGGCGCAGAGCGTCGTGGCGAAGAACCCGCTGGGGCTCACGGCGGAGGAGGTGCAGGCCAGGATCAACGCCAGCACCATCCCCGACACCGTCCTGCTGCGCGGCACCGTCACCGACACCGACGCGACGCGGGCGCTGCGGCTGACCGAGGCGGTCTCCACCCAGTTCGTCGAGCTGGTCAAGGCGGTGGAGACCCCTGCCGGGGGAGGGGCCGCCCCGATCAAGGTGGAGGTGATCAGCGGACCCCGGGTCGGCTCCGCCCCGGTGTCGCCCAGGCCGGCGCTCAACCTCTCCGTCGGCGCGCTCGCCGGCCTGCTCGCCGGCCTCGGTCTGGCCGTGCTCCGGACCCGGTTCGACACCCGGCTGCGCGACGCGGTCGGCCTCCAGCGCGCCACCGGCAGCCCGCTGCTCGGTGAGATCCCGTTCGACCCCGTCGCGCGCACCGCGCCGCTGATCGTCGGGGACGCGGCCAACTCGCCCCGCGCCGAGGCGGTCCGCAAGCTGCGGACGAACCTGCGCTTCGTCGACGTCCACGAACCGGCCCGGGTTATCGCCGTGACCAGCGCGCTGCAGGGGGAGGGGAAGACCACCCTCTCCTGCAACCTGGCCATCGCGCTCGCCGAGGCCGGCTGGCGGGTCGCGCTGGTCGACGCCGACCTGCGCCGCCCGAAGGTGGCCGAGTACCTGAACCTGGAGGCGAGTGTCGGGCTGACCGACGTGCTGCTGGGCGACGTCAGCGTCGGCGACGTGGTGCAGCGGTGGGGCGACAGGTCGCTGCTGGTGCTGCCCGCCGGATCGGTCCCGCCCAACCCCAGCGAGCTGCTCGGCTCAAAGGCGATGGCGGACCTGCTGCTGGTGCTGCGGGAGTCGGCGGACATCGTCGTCATCGACACCGCCCCGCTGCGGACCGTCACCGACGGCGTCGTGGTGGCCGTCCAGGCCGACGGGGCACTGGTGGTCAGCCGGTACGGGCGCACCGACCGCGGCCAGGTCGCCGCCGCCGCGCAGGCGCTCCAGTCGGTCTCCGTCCGGCTGCTCGGCTGCGTGCTCAACATGGCCAAGCTCGGCCGCGCCGAGACCGACCAGTACGAGAGCTACCGGATCGACGTAGCCCCCGCGCACGCCGCCCCGGCCGAGCGGACGGCCCCCCCGGCGACCGCCAACAGCAACGGGTTCTTCGGTCAGGAGCAGACCGCCGACCCGACGCAGGAACTCACCCGGCTGCGTCGATGAGCGCCGCGACCGGTGTCAACGACCGCTCGATCTCCCGCGCGCAGCGCCGGAAGTCCATCGGCGTGCCACCGATCGGGTCGCCGAGGTCGTCCTCGGCCGGGGTGGTCGGCTGCAATCTCCCCCGGGCCTGGGCCGCCGCCCGCGTCGCCGCGCGCAGCGCCCCGGCGTCCGTGGTGTCCGGCGCGTCGGCCAGCCCGGCGAGCCGACCGAACTGGCGCAGGGTGAAGGTGCGGTGCAGCGCGGCGGGGGCCAGGGACACACAGGCCGCCCGCTGGCGGCGGGTCGCGGTCAGCACCAGCGCGGCGTCGGCCAACTGGCCGGCGGTCAGCGCCCGGCTGCGGAAGGCCGCCGGATCCCGCCCGGTCCCGGCGGCCACCTGCGCCGCGTACGGATGCATCGGCCGGCCGTCCACGGCGGCCGTGCCGGCGCTGGCCACTTCGACCGGCAGCTTCGCCAGCAGCCAACCGGCCAGGTACTCGGCCATCGGCGAGCGGCACAGGTTGGCGTGGCAGACGAACAGGATCCGGTCGGCCATCGGAGACTCTCCCAGCGGTGTGGTCGCGCGGCGGCCCGGCGCCCTCGCGGTGCCGGGACGGCCCCGTGCCGCGACGGTGTGGGCCGAGGCGGCACCGGTGGGCGGCGCGCTGCCGGCATCGTACGCGGGCGACACCGCGCAGGGTGTCCGCGCCGCGCCGGAAGGTGACCTTCGGGGCGGGGGTGTCCGGTGAGGATCGGCATCCTGGCGTACCACTTCCCGCCGGAGCCGGCGTTCATCCCCGGCAGCCTGGCGGAGGAGCTGGCCGCCCGCGGCCACGAGGTCCGCGTGCTGACCGGCTTTCCCGACTACCCGGGCGGCCACGCCTATCCGGGCTGGCGGCAGCGGTGGCGCTACGAGAGCCGCAGTGAGCGGCTGACCGTGCGCCGGGTGCCGCGGTGGACCGGTGGGGACGCCTCCGTCCGGGCCCGGATGGCGAGCTGGCTGTCCTTCGCCGCCAGCGCCGGGACGATCGGCCGGGGGCAGCTTGCCGGCGTCGACGCCCTGTACGTCCACCAGCTACCGCCGGCGACCTTCGCCGCGGTCGGGCTGCTGCGCCTGCTGGGTGGGGTTCCGACGCTGCTGCACGTCCAGGACGTGTATCCGGAGCTGCCCGGGCCGGCGGAGGTGGCCCGTCCCTGGGCCGGCCGGCTCGCCGCGGCCACCCGTCGGCTCTACCGCCGCGCCGACCTGGTCGCGGTCGCCGCCCCCGCCATGCGTGACCTGGTGGTCGCCGGTGGCGCCGACGCGGACCGGGTGCGGGTGGTGCTCAACTGGACCGACGAGCGGCTGTTCCGCCCCGCCGAGCCGACCAGGGAGGCCCGCCGGCTGGTCCGGGGCGACGGCCGCTGCGCGGTGATGTACGCCGGCACCATCGGCGCCCGGCAGGGCCTGGAGACGGCGGTCCGGGCCGCCGCCCCGCTGCGCGGCACGATGGATTTGGTCCTGGTCGGCTCGGGCCCCGACGAGGGGCGGGTCCGGGGGCTCGCCGAGGAGTTGGGGGCCCGCAACGTCCGGTTCGTCGCGCGTCGGTCGCCGCTGGAGATGTCCGACCTGTACGCCGCCGCGGACTACCAGCTATTGATGCTGCGTGATCTGCCGGAGCTGCGCGGGAGCGTCCCCGGCAAGCTCCAGGCGGCGTTCAGCTCCGCCTCGCCGGTGGTGGCCTCCGCCGGGGGCGACACCGTGGAGATCGTGGAACGGGCCCGGGCCGGGCTGTCCTGCCCGCCGGAGGACTGGGCCACCCTGGCCGACCGGTTCTGGCTGGCCGCCACCATCCCGCCCCCGGCGCGGTTGGAGATGGGGCGGCGCGGCCGGGAGGCCTACCTGCGTGACATGTCCACGCGCGGCGGGGTGGACCGGGTCGAGGAGTTGCTGCACGAGGTCGTCGCGCGACGCGGCGATTCGGACTCGCCGGAGGAAAGTCCTCGTACGCGACTCCAGGCCTGAAAAACCGCGATACTCCGACATGACTTGTACGATGCGTGCTAGAAAATGATGAATCGTCATTTCTGTCCGCTTTGTTGACGGGAGCAGGTGTGAGCGACAGTGTGCGGCCCCACCGTCGTCGGCGAAGATCCCGACGGCGCACCAGGGCGCGGGTGCGCCGCGTCCTGCTCACCGGCCTGATCGTCGGGTCGCTCGTCCTGCTGGGCGGCGGCTGGGTCGGCTTCCGCGGCTGGCAGGCCCGGGCCCACCTGCTCAACGCCGCCGGGCTGGCGCGGCAGCTCAGCACCGAGGTGGTCGGCGCCGACGCCGACCGGGCGCACCGCACCCTCGCCGCGCTCCAGGAGCAGGCCGCCGCCGCCCGCGCCGCCACCGGCGACCCGGGCTGGTGGGTCGGGCGGCACGCACCGTACGCCGGGGACGACCTCGCCGCGGTCCGCGAGATCGCGGTGGCCGTCGACGAACTCGCCCGGGACGCGTTCCCCGCCCTGCTGCGCACCGACCTGTCCACCCTGCTGCCCGGCAAGGGACGGCTGGACGTCAACCGGCTCCGGGCCGTCTCGGCCCAGCTCACCGACACCGACGAGGTCGTCCGGCGCACCAACGCCCGACTTGCCGCCGTGCCCAGCGCCGGACTGGTCGACCAGGTCCGGCAGGCCGTGACCGACCTGCGCGCCGAGATCGGCCGGCTGGCCGCGCTGACCCGGGCCGCCGACCAGGCCGCCCGCCTGCTGCCGACCCTGCTCGGCGCGGACGGGCCGCGCAGCTACCTGCTGGTGTCGCAGAACCCGGCGGAACTGCGCGCCACCGGCGGCATGTTCGGCGCGTACGCGGTCATCCGGGCCGAGGACGGCCGGCTCCGGATGGGCGCCCAGGCCGCCGCCAGCAGCCTGGGCCACTTCGACCTGTCCGCGAAGGTGAGCGCCGAGGTCCGCAACCTCTACACCGACCTGGTCGGGACGTACCCGGCGGACGTCAACCTGACCCCGCACTTCCCGACCGCCGCCGCGCTCTTCCGGGAGATGTACCGCAAGCGCAGCGGCAGCACGGTCGACGGGGTGCTCGCGGTCGACCCGGTGGTGCTGTCGTACCTGCTCAAGGCCACCGGACCGGTGCCCGTGCCGGGCAACGCCACCCTGGTCGGCGACAAGGTGGTGCACACCCTGCTCTCCGACACGTACCAGCGGCTGGACCAGGCCGGGCAGGACGAGTTCTTCGCGGCCTCCGCGGCGGCGGTGTTCGGCACCTTCTTCACCCGGGAGGTGAACCCCCGGGCGTTGCTGTCCGCACTGGACCGTGCCATGGACGAGCGGCGGATCCTGTTCTGGAGCGCCCACCCGGCCGAGCAGCGGATCATCGCCGGCAACCGGTTGGGCGGGGTGCTGCCCGAGCAGGAGACCACGCCCACCGTCGGCGTGTTTCTCAACGACGGCAGCGGCGCGAAGCTCGGTTACTACCTGCGGCCGTCGGCGACGCTGGCCGTGGGGGAGTGCCGCCCCGACGGCCGCCGGCAGCTACGACTGAGCTTCACGCTCCACTCGACCGCCCCCGCCAAGGGGCTCTCCCCCTCCGTCCTCGGCCTGGGCCTGGCTGGGGACCCCTACACGGCCCGCACCCTGGTCTCCGTCTACAGCCCGGCCGGCGGCGCGGTGCTCGCCAGCCGGCTCGACGGAGCCGACCTGCGGGTCGGCAGCGGCGTCGAACGGCGGCGACAGGTCGTCATCGCCAACGTCGAGGTGCGCCCCGGCGCCACCCGGACCCTCGAGGTCGACGTGCTGACCGGCAGGACCGGCATCGGCGACGCCGACCTCTGGCTCACCCCGACCGCCACCCCATGGACCACCCAAGTTAAGTCCGCACCACACTGTGACCAGTAGGAGGGAACCAATCATGCGGCTATCCCGCATCATCATGGCGCTCACGGTCGGCCTTGCCGTCGTGGCCGCGCCGACCGCGGCGGGGGCGGCGCAGCCGCAGCCGACACCGTCGCCGTCCGGCCCACAACAGCCGTCACCGTACCCGCCGCAGCCCCCGGCGCTGACGATCGACCCGTCAACGATCGTCATCGGTCAGACCGTCACCCTGACCGGTGCCGGGTTCGGGCCGAACGAGACCGTCGAGCTCACCGTGTCGGTGTCGCCGCTCGCCGCCGGCCTGCCCGGTCAGGCACCGGCCCGCCGCAGCGACGGCAGCACCGTCGCGATGGCTCCGGTGGCCTACCAGGCGGCGGCGCCGATGCAGTTCACGGCGCAGGCCGACGCGGCGGGGGAATACTCCGTTCCCTACACGCCGAGCGTCACCGGCCGACTCACGTTCACGGCCGTCGGTCTCAGCACGGGCAGGACGGCCACCGCGACCCTGACCGTGCTCGCACGCCACCAGCCGACGCCGACCCACAAGCCACCGCACAACGGCGGGCTGCCCGTGACCGGTGGCAACATCAGCACGCCACTGGCCGTCGGTGGTGGGCTGGTCGGTGCCGGTGTGGTGCTGATGCTCGGCGGGCTGGCCTGGCGTCGTCGGCACCGCTTCGGCATGGGGTCGACGCGCTGACCGTCCCTGAGCCGGGCAGTGCCCGAGCTACCGCGTGACGGTGCCCGCCGGGTTGTACCCCGGCGGGCACCGTCACGCAGCTTGCCCGTCGTCGCTGTGCTGCGCCGTCGTGGGCTGTGGCTCGCCGGCGTCGGCGGTGCTGCGCCGTCGCCGGTCGGGCTTCGCCGTCGTCGGCTGAGAGTGGTGGTGGGAGTGTGGCTCGGCGTTGTCGGGTGGTTGCGGTGGGGGTGGGGCCCGCCGTGCCCGGCTCCGGGCGGTCAGGCTTGATCCCTGCGCCGGGCACGGCGGGCCCCACCCGTCCGCGCCCCGCCTTGCCCGCCGGACACGCCCCACCGCCCCCACAAACCCCACCCGCACCCCGCCGGTCCGCACCACCCCCGGCCGCACCTCCCCCGCGCCGTCCGTCCGCCTTCGGCGGCGGTGATCAAGAGGTTTGCGTCAGGTTTGTGCCCGGATGCCGACGCAAACCTCTTGATCACCGCGAGAGGCCGGGGGTGGGGGTGTGAGCGGGGGCATGGCGGGGGTGGAACATGGGGGTGGGTGGGGGCGTTACACATGGCGGACGATCGAGTAGCGGTGTGCTGCTGACCGGGATGGAATGCGGGCCGGCTGTCGGTCGTTACATCTGGACCCGGCGCCACGAGCCTTCGCAGGCCGGTGCCGGATGGATCTCCCCCTTTTTGATCTTCTTGGGCGCCTCGACGTGGTGCTCACATGCCCGCCCTGCCCCCGTGGGGTGTTGGTGTGTCGACCCCCGAATTGGAGTCACCCCCATGAACACGATCATGCGTAAGAGCGTTCTCGGTATCGCTGGTCTCGCGTTCGCCGGTGGTCTGGCCGCCGGTCCCCTGCACCACACCACCACCAGCCCGACTGCCGTTGATGCCAAGCCCGTCGCTGTCGCCGTGCAGGCCGACAAGCCGGGTGTGGACAAGCCGGGCGTGGACAAGGGCAAGCTGATCCCGCACGGCGTGCGGGGCGAGCAGTCGCGTATCACGCTTGACGGTGAGCAGACCGCCAACGTCAAGGCGATCATCGCCGCGACGAAGAAGGCCGGCCTGGACGAGCGCGCCGCCGTCATCTCGGTCGGCACCGCGTTGCAGGAGTCGAAGCTGGAGAACCTGGGCCACCTGGGCGACCGCAACGACCACGACTCCCTGGGCCTGTTCCAGCAGCGCCCCTCCAGCGGCTGGGGTTCGCCGGAGCAGATCACCGACCCCGAGCACTCGACCCTGGCGTTCCTCAAGGGCCTCAAGCAGGTCGACGGGTGGCGGGACATGCCGCTGACCGAGGCCGCGCAGACGGTGCAGGTGTCGGCGTACCCCGACGCGTACGCGCAGTGGGAACAGCAGGCCGCCGACCTCGTCGCCGAACACTGGAACAGCTGACCCGTACCGCTGAAGAGGTCGCTGGCCGGTCCCCGACACCCCGGGGACCGGCCAGCGGCGTCTGCGCTTCGGGGAAGGGGCGTTGCCGGTGGGTGGGCCTGCGGCGGGGTGGTCAGTGCTGGGTGGTGGGCGTGGGGGCCCGGCGGCTGCGGTGAATGTCGATCAGGGCGGCGATCAGGGCGAGCACGATGATGCCGGCCGCCAGCAGCAGCGCGTTCCGGAACGCCGTCGACCAGTTTCCGCCCGCGCCCGCCAGGGACGAGAAGAAGACCGCGCCGACCGCCGCGATGCCGGCGGCGGCGCCGATCCGCTGGCCGGTCTGGAGCATCCCCGCGCCCCCGCCCGCCTGCGCCACCGGCACCTGGGACAGGGTGAGGGTCTGGTTCGGGGTGATGACCAGGCCGCTGCCCAGCCCGGCGATCAGCAACGGCGCCGCCGTGAGCACGGGCACCGACCCGTGCGGGCCGCCGCGCAGCACGACCACCACCGCGCCGAGGCCGAGGACCACGACGAGCAGGCCCACGGCGACCAGTGGGCGGCCGTACCGGTTGACGATCCGCCCGCCCAGCGCGGACGCGACGGCCGAGCCGAGGGCGAACGGCGTGATGGCCAGGCCGGCCACCAGCGCGCTGTAGCCGAGGCCGATCTGTAGGTACAGGGTGAAGACGAAGAAGATCGCGGTGAAGCCGCCGAAGTAGACCGTCGCGATCAGCGACCCCAGGGTGTACGACCGGAACCTGAACAGCCCGAGGTCGAACAGCGGCGTCTCGTGCCGGGCGTACCACCGCTCCCAGAGGCCGAAGCCGGCGAGCACGACCAGCCCGGCGGGGATCAGCGCCCACTTCCACGGGCTGCGCCACTGTTCCCGCTGGACCAGCGGCAGCAGCAGGAGCACCACGCCGACGCCGAGCAGCAGCACCCCGACCGGGTCGAGCCGGTGCCGGGCCGCGCCGGCCGGCCGGCCGGGCAGCAGCCGCCAGCCGAGCAGCACCGCGACGATCCCGACCGGTACGTTGACGAAGAAGACCCACCGCCAGCCGTGCTGTTCGCCGCCCGCCTCGATCAGCAGCCCGCCCAGCAGTGGGCCGACGGCGGTGGAGATGCCGATCGTGGCGCCGAGCAGGCCGAACGGCCGGCCCCGCTCGGGGCCCCGGAACAACTGCTGGATCAGGCCGGTGACCTGCGGGTTGACGATGCCGGCGGCAGCGCCCTGCACCAGTCGGGCGGCGATCAGCCACCCGGGCGAGCGGGCCAGCCCGGCAAGGGCGCTGGTCAGCGTGAACAGGGCGATCCCCAGGACGAACGCGTTGCGGCGGCCCCGGGCGTCGCCGAACCGTCCGGCCGGCACCAGCATCAGGCCGAAGGTGAGCGCGTACCCGGACAGGATCCACTGCAGGTCGCTCGGGGTCGCGCCGAGCGCCCGGTCGATGGACGGCACGGCGACGTTGACGATGCTCACGTCGAGCAGCGTCATGAAGGCGGCGACCAGGCCGACCCCGAGAGCCTGCCAGCGCCGCCGGTTGTCGGCGTTGCCGGTCCCGCCGGCCACGTCCGCCGGCCGGTCCGGCCGCCCTGGGCTCATGGTGGTGTCCCCCGTCGGCCGTCGATCACGCATCCCTGACCGCTACCCGGGCCCCCCGGGGGCAAACCGACGCCTCGCGGCGGTTCACGCCATCTGGCGGGCGCACCAGCGCGGGCCGAAGTCCAGCCCCGCCATGGGGGAGTCCTCCCGGTGCAGGAGGTTCTTCTCGGTCAGCATGTGCAGCGGCGCGTGGATCTGGTCCTGGGGCAACCCGGACTCCTGCGCGATCATGTCGGGATAGGGGACCTGCCCACGGGCCTCCAGCGCGGCCACCGCCTGGTAGACCCGCTCCTCGACGTCCGTCAGCCGTACCTGCTGCATGACTTCCTCCTCAGCGTGACCGCCCGGCTGGGGGGCGGGACTGCGCTGCGCGGTTACCCGCCGCCCCGCCGTTGATGCCCGCCCGATCGTGGGGTTCCCGCCGGCCTGTACCCGCTGCGCCGCCCGGCTTTCCGCCGGGCCGTACCCTAGGCTGCATCCGTGATCATCTGGGACCTCGCTGTCGTCGGTGGCGGCCCCGCCGGGCTCTCCGCCGCCCACGTCGCGGCGCGCGCCGGGCTGCGCACCCTGGTCGTCGAGCGGGCCGCACACCCCCGGTACAAGACCTGTGGGGGTGGCCTGATCGGCACCTCCCTCGCGGCGGTCGGTGACCGGATCGACGTGCCGGCGCACGACCGGGTGGACCGGGTGACGTTCACCCGGGACGGGCGACGCGAGTTCACCCGCCGGCACGTCGGCGGGCACCTGGTGGCGATGGTGCGCCGCGACGAGTTCGACGACCGGCTGCGCGCCGCGGCGGTCGCCGCCGGGGCCGAGGTGCGCGAGCGGGTCGCCGTCCGCGCCCTGGAGCAGGACCCCGACGAGGTACGCCTGCGGCTCGCCGACGGCGACACCGTGCGGGCCCGTACGGTGATCGGCGCGGACGGTTCCTCCGGGGTGACCGCGCGGCACGTCGGCGTCCGGTACCGGCAGGTGGACCTGGGGCTGGAACTGGAGCTTCCGGTGCCCGAGGAGGAGCAGCGCCGGTGGCGCGGCCGGCTGCTGCTGGACTGGGGGGCGATCCCCGGCTCGTACGCGTGGGTGTTCCCGAAGGGCGACCGGCTCACCGTCGGGGTGATCGCCGGCCGGGGCGAGGGGGAGCGGACCCGGGAGTACCTGCGTGACTTCGTCGACCGGCTGGGCCTGTCCGGGGCGACCCCGGAGCACGACTCCGGGCACCTGACCCGGTGCCGCGCCGACGACTCGCCGCTGCGCCGCGGCCGGGTGCTGGTGGCCGGGGACGCGGCCGGCCTGCTGGAGCCGTGGAGCCGGGAGGGGATCAGCTACGCGCTGCGCTCCGGCGCGCTGGCCGGCGCGGCGGTCGTCGAAGGCGAGTTGGACGACTATCCGCGTGCCGTCGACCGGGACCTGGTGCCGTCTATGCGGGCCGGTCACCGGCTGCTGGACGTGTTCGCCCGCCGGCCGGACGTCTTCCACGCGCTGCTGGCCACCCCGGCCGGGTGGCGGATGTTCGTCCGGTTCTGTCAGGGGCGGGCGAGCTTCGACGAGACGCTGAACCGGGCGCCGGTGCGGGCGGCGCTGGCGCTGCTGGACCGGCTGCCGCCGGCCCGCCAGGTCCGCCCGGCTGCCGTCCTGACCCGGTGATCTGTGTTCGCCCGGGCCGGCCGGCGCGAGTTGCGGGGTGATCCTGCGTCTCGGTCCCGGCACCGGCTGATCCGGCGGCCCGGATGCCGCGACGGGCCGCGGATGGTCACCCCCCACGGCCCGTCGCGGGACCAGGATCAGAAGACCGGCACGCCCTCGCGCACCAGCTTCCAGTTCGGCACGTAGAACTCGGCCGGGTCGATGGTGCCCCGGGACTGCGCCCAGTCGATCAGGAGCTGGCGGATCTCCTGCTGCGCGTTGTAGACCTGGGTCTTCACGATCCCGGGGAAGTTGCCGCCGCCGCTGCGCCGGTAGTTGTTCACCGCGACCACGAACCGCGCGTCGTCGGCGACCGGGGTGCCGGCGCCGGGCAGGACCAGGCGGGTGATCCGCTGGCCGACCGGCCTGCTGATGTCGATGTCGTAGTCCAGCCCCGAGAAGACGTCGTAGTTGTAGTCCGGGACGGCCGGGTCGCTGATCGTCGCCGGGTCGACCGGCGCGCCGACTGCGAGGGTGGTGAAGTACTTCGCCGAGTACTCCAGGTAGGCCCGCACCTCGGCGCCGGTGAGGACCACCGCCTCCAGGGTGTTGTCGAAGACGTACAGCCCGGCCACGTCGCGGATGCGCACGTCACCGGCGGGGAAGACGGCGGTGCGGCTGAACGGCGCCGCGATCGACAGCACCGGCAGCCCCGCGTACGCGGTGCCGGCCAGCGCGTCCGTGACGACCTCGGTCTGGACGTGGTTGATGAAGTCCAGGATCGGGGTGTCCTGGTACCGCGACCTGGCCGCCGACAGCTCCACGGTCGACTGGGCGACCACCGTGTTGACGTACGTGACGGTCTTGGTGTGCTGGCCGCGCACGGCCGCGAGCACCGCCGGGTCCTCGACCACCGTGTTGGTGTTCAGCATGGTGGCGTGCTTGCTGGCCACCTTCCAGCAGCCCCGCTCCCGGGTGAGGGTGAAGTCCATCCGGGTCAGCCGCTGACCCCACTTGGACGGCTCGGAGAGCAGCACCTGAGCGCCGGTCCTCGGGTTCGTCACGAACTTCTCGACGACCTCGTTGTGCGCGTGGCCGAAGAGGATCGCGTCGATGCCGGGGACCTGCTCGGCGATCATCGTGCACGGGTTCTCGTTCGGCAGCTCCGGGCCGTAGCTGGAGGTGCCGCTGTCGCCGCCGTGCGCGGAGACGATGACGACGTCGGCGCCGCGCGCCCGCATGACCGGCACCCACTTGGCGGCCGTCTGCACCATGTCGGCGAAGACCAGCTTGCCCTCGACGTTGGACTTGTCCCAGATCGCCACGCCCGGGTTGGTCAGGCCGAGGATGCCGACCTTCAGCTTCGGCGCGCCGGGCCCGCCGAGCCGGACCTCCTTGATCACGTACGGCAGGTACGCCGGCTTGCCGGTCGCCTCGTTGACCGCGTTCGCGGCGAGGGCCGGGAACCCGAGCTGCTTGATCCACTTGGCCAGCAGGGGCAGGCCGTAGTTGAACTCGTGGTTGCCCAGCGTCACCGCGTCGTACCTCAGGATGTTCATCGCGTTGGCCATCGGGTGCGTCTCACCGGTGGTGGTGATCGGCTCCTGCTTCGCGTAGTACGTGGCCAGCGGCGTGCCCTGGATGGTGTCGCCGGAGTCGAGGACCAGGGTCGCCTTGCCCCTGCGCTCGGCCCGGATCTGGTTGACCAGGGTGGCCAGCTTCGCGACGCCGACGTCGTTGTGCTTGCTGTCGTCGTACTCGGCGTCCTGGTAGTAGTCCCAGTTGTAGACGTTGCCGTGGGTGTCCGAGGTGCCCAGGATCGTCAGGTCCCAGGTCTTCGGGCCCTTCGACCCGGCCGCCCGCGCGGGCGTGCCCGCGATCAGGGGTGCGGTCGCGGCGGCGGCGGCGACGGCCAGCACCTGGCGGCGCGACGCGCCGGAGGAGGAGGTCATTAGGTGCCTTTCCGTGGGGGTGGGCGCGCCTCGTAGGCGCCGTTGCGCACCATAACGAGGCCGCGTCACTCCTGCCACAGCGGCCCGAGATGTTTCACCCGGCCAGCGGCACGGGCCACCTGGGCGTAACACGCCGGCCACCGCCGGGGTCCCGACCCCGGGCCCCGCCCGGCGGGTCGGCCGCCGGCCGGTGTGCGGCGGTGCCGGACCTCAGCGGGGCCAGCCGGCCAGCCGGGCCCGCAGCCGGGCCACCTGCGTCGCGTCCAGCCCGTACCGGGCGAACCGCCGGTCCGGCAGGCGGTCCAGGTAGCGGCCCGCGGCCCGGACGTCCACCGGGTCCAGCGCGGAATCGAGCTGCCGGGCCAGGGCGAGCAGCTCCGCCACCGGATAGTGCTCGACGGCTGCGGCCACGTCGATGAAGTCCCGGACCTCCCGCCGGTTGACCAGCGCCGCCGTCTTGTTCGCCACCAGGTCCCGCACGTCCATCACCGGCCCGAGGTCCATCACCACCGGGCTGCGGTACCGGTCGAGCCGGCCCAGGCTCAGCCGGATCTGCCGTGGTCCCCGGCTCACCACGAAGTCCTTCATGTCCCGGTCGAACCCGGCGAACAGCTCCGCGAGGTCGCTGTCCGGATCGGCGTCGGCCACCACGAAGCCCGCGTGCTCCAACGCCGTACGCACCCCGGCCGCCGCCGCGGCGGCGGCCCCCTCCACGTCGGCGAACAGGTCCACGTCCTCGGTGGGGCGGGAGACCAGCCCGTGCGCGGCCCACGCGACGCCGCCGCCGAGGACGAACCGGTGCCGGCCGGCGGCCGACAGCGCCACCCGGGCGACCTCGCGGTAGAACTCGTCGAGCGGGGCGGCGTCGCTCACGCCGCCCGCAGGGCCCCGTCGCCCCGTAGGACCCGGTGGCGGTGCTCCCACGCCGCGCGGACCCCACGCGGAAGGTTGAGCATCGGCCAGACCTGGCGCAGCAGGTGACCGTTGACCAGCTCCCGCAGCTCGCCCGCGTGGGTGGTCTCGCGCAACACGTTCTCGTACATCCAGAGCAGGTCGTCCGGATCGCCGAGGTCGAAGCTGCGGTTGGCGTTCCACATCAGGTGTACGGGCAGCTCGACGACCCCCCGGGTGGGGCCGGTCAGCTCGGCCAGGGTGGGGGTGACGACGGCCGGGCGGCCCGGGCGGGCCAGGAAGGCCACGCCGGTCGAGGTGGGGGAGGCTACGCCCTGCATGGTGTCAGGGTAACGCCTGGTCGGGGTCGTTCGGTGGTCCCCGCCCGTCGGAGCCGTCGCCGTGCCCGCGCGCGTCGCTCTGCCTCGATCAACTGTGGGCGGGCGACATGGCGGTGGCCGGCGCCCTGGAAACCCCGTTGTCGGCGCCACCGAGCCGGTCATCTTGCCCGGTCCCGCCCGGCCAGTCCGGTCTGCTCCCCTTCGTCCCGTCTGGCCGGGGACCCTTCCGGCCGGTTGGAGAATGGGGGTCATGGACGAGGTGACGGGATGGGCCGGCAGCGCCGGGGTGGTCGTACTGCCGGGCGGATCGGCGGTGCGCGGACGCCGGATCGGTGATCCGGCCTCGCCCGCCGACTTCGCGCTGTTGCTCGCGCCGGGCCCGGCTCCGGCGTGGGCGCACCGGCGGATCCGCTGGCCCGACTTCCTGGTGCCGCTCGACCGGGCCGACGCGCTGGACGCGCTGCGGGAGGCGTTGCGTCGGTCGTACGCGGGGGAGCGGGTGGAGGTGGCCTGCCGGGGCGGGATCGGCCGGACGGGCACGGCGCTGGCGGCGCTCGCCGTGCTCGACGGGCTGCCGGCCGATCGGGCGGTGTCGTGGGTGCGCGAGCACTACCACCCGCAGGCGGTGGAGACGCCCTGGCAGCGGCGCTGGGTGCGACGGGTGCCGCGCTGACCGCCGCCGCGCCGAGGGGTGCGTCCCGGCGCTGGTGAGGGCTCGCGCGCCCGTTCGGGCTCCGGGCTGTGCGGATTGCCGACAGTCAATGCCTGGCTCAACCGGTATACATGTCGGACCGTGGTGTGTGGAGGTGCCGCCGTGAGAAATCCACCATCGACGATCGCGCCGGAGGAGCCCTGCCGGGATGCGACGGGCCCGGACGGTGGCGGGCACGGGGGGACGGCAGCGTGACCGAAACTCCCCATGCGCGGGCCGCGGAGCGGGTGGTGGCCGCAGGCACGACCCTGCGCTTCGTGTTGCTGATCGCCCTGCTGGTGGTGGCCAGCTCATCGATGATGGACAGCACGCTCTGGACGTTCAGTGACTCGTCCGGTAACGGCTGCTCACTTGCCGCAGGCGTGGATCCCAGCCGGAGCAGCGATCTGACGGCCATCGCCGCCGTCCTCGACCAGGGGGACGCCTTCGATGCCTGCGTGGCCCGCTACGAGTCGGTGCCGGGCTGGTGGAGCCTTGCCTGGCCGGCCGGGCTGCTGGTCGCCGCCGGCGTACTGTTCCTCGGCCTGCCGGCCTGGAAGGCACGGCGCGGTCGGGTCGTCCCGCTGGCCGCGGTCGACCAGGACGGTGAGGTCCTGCGCGCGTTGGCGGACCTGGCGGCGGCGGCGGGCCTGGCACGTGTGCCGCGGGTCGTCGTGGATCCGGGGGCGGCCTCGACCGGCGCGGTGGTCTTCGGCCGCAACCGCCGGCCGACGATGTGCCTGCACGGTGGCCTGCTCGCCCGCAGGACCACCGACCCCGACAGCTTCCGGGCGGTGCTCCTGCACGAGCTGGCCCACATCCGCAACGGCGACGTCACGATCACCTACCTCACCGTCGCCCTGTGGCGGGTGTTCGTCGGCATGGTGCTCCTGCCCTACCTGGCGATCTACACAACCATGTTCGTCAACGCCCTGCGATCGCCGTTCCTCGTCGGTGAGCTGCCCATGTTCGTCCGAGGGTTCCTGCTCACCGTCGTCCTGGTCGGACTGGTCCACCTGGCCCGGTCGGACGTGTTGCGCAGCCGTGAGGTCTACGCCGACCTCGCCGCCGTGCGCTGGGGTGCTGCGCCCCGAGCGTGGGCGGTCCCGGCACCGGATCGGGTCGGGGGCAGGCTGAGGCGGATCGTCGGCCGCTTCGTCGAACTGTGGCGGACCCATCCGCGCTGGGATCTGCGTCGGGACGCGCTGGCGGATCCCGCGGCGCTGTTCGGCGTACGGGCACTGCCGATGTTCCTGACCGGGGTCGCCACCTCGCTGTTCACCTTCCAGGCCGCCGACATCCTGGGAGCGCGTGACCTTACCGAGGATTGGGCGCTGCAGGCGATGACGCTCGTCGCGGCGGTCCTGGTCACCGGCTCGGTGGGCATCGTGTTGTGGCGGGCGGTCACCCATGCCGTGCTGACCGCGCGGGCCGTGCCCTCCGGGGTGCGGGCAGGGCTGTGGCTGGGCGCCGGGATGGCGACGAGCAACGTGGTCATCAGTGACCTCGCGCTTCTCCAGTGGCTGCCCACCCGGCCGGAGGTCCTGCTGCTGGTCGTGCTCGTGGGAGTGGTGTTCGCGTGGTGGACCGCGCAGTGCGCCCAGCTGTGGGCCGGGGTGTGGCAGGGGCGGACGAACCGCCTGGTCATGGTCCTGACCCTGACGGCCGCGGGTCTGCTGCTGTCGTCGTGGTTCGGGTGGTGGCGGCTCAACGGCGTGCTCTTCGCGTACGGGTGGCCGTTCGACAGCGCGGGACTGCGCCAACTGCTGGAGCAGGGGCGGGCGCCCGGCGACATCGCGGAACACGGCGTCGCCCTGTCCGTGCTCGCCATGGTGGGATCGCTGCTGTACACCCTGCCCACCCGCCCTCTCGAACTGTTGGCGCTCGCCGCCCTGTGGGTCGTACCGCTGTTGGCCTGGACGGTCCGCCCGGCCGGCGCCTCGGCGGCCGGCGCCTCGGCCGGTGCCGTCGACGACGCGCAGGCGGCCGGGGGTGCTCTGCCGCCGCTGCGGCGGACGCTGCTGCCGGGCCTGCTGACCGGGGCGGCGGCATGCTGGGTCGCCGTCGTGGCCGTGCTGGCCTACCTGCACGCCTGGCAACCGCTGCCCGGGCAGCGCGGCGTCCTCCACGTCTGGACCTACCTCGCCTGGGTGCTCGTGGCCCTCGTGGCGGCGGCCATGGTCGCCGCCGTCGTCGCGAGCGTGTCGGCGAGCCGTTTTCGGCTGATCTTGGCGCTCATCGCCGCCCAGACCGCGATCGTGGTGGGTGCCGCCGGAGTGCTGGTCCTCGCCTCCCTGGACGGATGCCTCGGGCTGCTCGGCACGATCCGGGCGACCTGTGACCGGCACCCCGCCGGCGCGCTGTGGCAGGAGATCCCGTTCGTGCTGAAGGCCGGCCCCGTACTCGCCGTGATCGCCGCGGTGGTGGCGACGGCGGGGGTATCGGCAGTCCGCGCGGCGCGACGCTCGACGGCGCGACGTACGGCGGACGTACCGTCGCGGGTTACCCGACGGGGCGGACTGGTCATCCGCCGCGTCGGTGTGGGCGTGCTGTGCGCCGCAACGCTGGCAGCCATCGCGCTGGAGGTCACGCACCCCGCACCCAAGCGTTCGACGGGATTCGACGCCAGTGCCCCGCAACGGATGGGCGCCGCCGACCAACAGGTGGCGTCCGCCGAGGTCAGGATGAGACAGGTGTCCGCCTGGATGCAGTACGGCGGGCGCGACCTCCTGGAGCGGTTCCTGACCGAATCGAAAGGTTTCGCGGAATATCTGGCGGCGCCCACGCCCGACGCTTCCGGGAAGCCCAAGCTCGACAGCTCCGTCGTGCGCTCCCACTGCCTGGACCTCGACGGGGTCGCGCGGGACGCCCGCGCCTACTTCCGCATCCCCGACCCGGAGGCCCAGTCCTACTGGCGGACGTTCATCACCCAGCTTGAGCAGAGTGCCCAGGACTGTGCACGCGCCGCCGACGAGGACAACGGTCAGCTTCTCCTTTCGTCGATACAGGAACTCGACGCGGCGCGGCAGGCCCTCGGCGCGGCCGTCAACCGGATCGGAACGGTGGCACGCGCCGGCCGCCGATAGGTTGCGGGTGGTGAGGGCACCGGGCTTGGCAGGACCCGGCGACGGCCGGTGCGCTCGCGGGTAGGTCGAGGACGGGCCGGGTCCACCGTGGGCGTGCTGGACCCGGCCCGGTCCTCAGTGGGCGACGTACTCCCGCAGGTGGGTGGCGGTCAGGGTGTCGCCGTGCGCCACCAGGTCGGCCGGGGTGCCGGTGAAGACGACCCGGCCGCCGTCGTGGCCGGCGCCCGGACCGAGGTCGATGATCCAGTCGGCGTGCGCCATCACCGCCTGGTGGTGCTCGATCACCACCACCGTGTTGCCGGCGTCCACCAGGCGGTCCAGCAGGGCCAGCAGGTTGTCGACGTCGGCCAGGTGCAGGCCGGTGGTCGGCTCGTCCAGCACGTAGGTGTGCGCCTTCTCGCCCATGTGGATGGCGAGCTTGAGCCGCTGCCGCTCGCCCCCGGAGAGGGTGGTCAGCGGCTGGCCGAGGCTGAGGTAGCTCAAACCCACGTCGGCGAGGCGGTCCAGCACCGACCGGGCCGGCCCGCCGGGGAAGAAGTCCCGGGCCTCGGTCACCGACATGGCGAGGACCTCGCTGATGTTCTTCCCCCGCAGGGTGTACGTGAGCACCTTCGGGGTGAACCGGCGGCCCTCGCACTGCTCGCACGTCGAGGCGACCCCGGCCGTCATGGCCAGGTCCGTGTAGATCACCCCGATGCCCTTGCAGGCCGGGCAGGCGCCCTCGGAGTTGGCGCTGAACAGCGCCGGCTTGACCCCGTTGGCCTTCGCGAAGGCGGCCCGGACCGGGTCGAGCAGACCGGTGTACGTGGCCGGGTTGCTGCGCCGGGAGCCGCGGATCGCCGACTGGTCGACCACCACCACCCCGGCACGGCGGGGGAGCGAGCCGTGGATCAGCGAGCTCTTGCCGGAGCCGGCGACGCCGGTCACCACCGTGAGCACCCCGAGCGGCACGTCGACGTCGACGTCGCGCAGGTTGTGCAGGTCGGCGCCGCGGATCGGCAGCTGCCCGGTGGGCGGGCGGACCTGCTCGCGCAGGCTGGCCCGGTGGTCCAGGTGCCGGCCGGTCAGGGTGTCGCAGCGACGCAGCCCGGCGACGTCTCCGTGGTAGCAGACCCGGCCGCCGTCCGGGCCGGCTCCCGGGCCGAGGTCGACCACGTGGTCGGCGATCGCGATGGTCTCCGGCTTGTGCTCCACCACGAGCACGGTGTTGCCCTTGTCGCGCAGCCGCAGCAGCAGGCCGTTCATCCGGGCGATGTCGTGCGGGTGCAGCCCGACGGTCGGCTCGTCGAAGACGTACGTGACGTCGGTGAGGCTGGAGCCGAGGTGCCGGACCATCTTCACCCGCTGCGCCTCGCCCCCGGACAGGGTGCCCGACTCCCGGTCCAGGCTGAGGTAGCCCAGGCCGATCTCGACGAGCGAGTCCAGCAGGTCGCGCAGGTTGGCCACCAGCGGCGCCACGGACGGGTCGGTGACGCCCCGGACGAACCCGGCCAGGTCGCTGATCTGCATCGCGGAGCACTCGGCGATGTTGCGGCCGGCGATCCGGGAGGACAGGGCGGCCCGGTTGAGTCGGGCGCCGTCGCAGTCGGCGCAGGTCGTGAACGTGACGGCCCGCTCGACGAACGCCCTGATGTGCGGCTGGGCCGGCTCCTTGTCCTTGCTCAGGTACAGCCGGCGGACCTTGACGACCAGGCCCTCGTACGTGAGGTTGCCGCCGCCGACCTTCATCTTGGTGGCCGGCTTGTGGAGGAAGTCCTGCCACTGCCGGGGCGTGTAGTCCTGGAGCTTGACGTCGGGGTCGAACAGGCCCGAGGCGACGAAGGACTGCCAGTACCAGGAGTCGACCGCGAAGTTCGGCACCGTGATCGCCCCGTCGTTGAGCGACCGCTCGACGTCGACGAGTTCGCGCACGTCGAGGTCGGAGACCCGGCCCAGCCCCTCGCAGGTGGGGCACATCCCCTCGGGGAGGTTGAAGCTGAACGCGCCGGCCGCCCCGACGTGTGGCTGCCCGAGCCGGCTGAACACGATGCGCAGCATGGCGTACGCGTCGGTGGCGGTGCCCACCGTGGAGCGCGAGTTCGCCCCCATCCGCTCCTGGTCGACGATGATCGCGGCGCTGAGGTTGCGCAGCGAGTCGACGTCCGGCCGGGCCAGGCTGGGCATGAACGACTGGAGGAAGGCGCTGTAGGTCTCGTTGATCATCCGCTGCGACTCGGCGGCGATGGTGCCGAAGACGAGCGAGGACTTGCCGGAGCCGGAGACGCCGGTGAAGACGGTGAGGCGGCGCTTGGGGATGTCCACCGAGACGGACGCGAGGTTGTTCTCCCGGGCACCACGTACCTCGATCATGTCGTGGTTGTCGGCGACGGTCCGAGTTGCCTGCTGCATGCGTACCCTTCGGGCGATCGTGGGCAGGGGGAACCCTGCCCGGTTGCTGCTTGGGGGCCTGGCCGATTCAATTGTCTCATTGACGTGCCCGTTGAGGCTTCCCGCGACGTTTCCCGTGTCACCGGCGGTGGAAGCGCCGGGAAGTCTCAAACGGCACGCCAGCAGTGCGGCGGACGTCGTGGCGGAGCGGCGAGCGGGACGGCGGCTGCGGGCGGTCGCGCTGCGACGGGCGGCTACCCGTTCCCGATCGTCGCCGCCCTGCCGGGTGCAGGGCGGGTGGCGCGGTCCGCCGGACGACCGCGCCTCCCGACGACGCCGGATCCTGCCCGTTATGGTGCTGGCATGAGAGCCCCGGTGCTGGCCGCCGCTGCCGCTGTCCTGCTCGCCGGCGTCGGGACGGCCGTCCCGGCCCGCGCCGCCCCGGCCGGCCGGGCCGCCGCGACCGTGCCCTGCCCGAGGGCGGTGGCGCCGAAGGTGCCGCGCTCGGCGAAGCCGACGCCCCCGCCGTCGGTGCCCGGGCAGCAGGCGGTGGGCGGCGTCGCGCTGGCCACCCCGGGCCTCGTCGTGCCGGCCGGCGTGCCCGCCCCGCCGGCGGTCACCGCGACCTCCTGGCTGGTCGCCGACCTGGACACCGGCACGGTGCTCGGCGGCTGCGGCCCGCACGAGTACGCCACCCCGGCCAGCGTGCAGAAGCTGCTGCTGACCGCGACCGCGCTGCCGAGGCTGGACCCGAAGCAGGTGGTGACGGTCACCCACGCCGACCTCGACATCGCCCCGGGCAGCTCCGCCGTGGGCCTGCTGGAGGGCGGTCGCTACACCGTCGAGACGGTCTTCCTCGGGCTGCTGCTCCAGTCCGGCAACGAGGCCGCCAACGTGCTGGCCCGGCTCGTCGGCGGCGCGGACGGGGCGGCCGGCGGGGTCCGGGCGATGAACGCCGAGGCGGCGCGCCTCGGCGCCCTGCAGACCCACGCCGTCACCCCCTCCGGCCTGGACGGCCCCGGCCAGTTCACCAGCGTGTACGACCTGGCGCTGATCGCCCGGGTCTGCTTCGCCGACCCCACCTTCCGCCGGTACGCGCTGACCGAGAGCACCCGGATCCCCGCCCAGCCGGCGCTACGGGAGAAGGGCTTCCAGATCCAGAACGAGAACCAGCTCATCTACCGCTATCCCGGGGCGCTGGGCGGCAAGACCGGCTTCACCGACTACGCCCGGCACACCTACGTCGGGGCGGCGCAGCGCGGCGGACGCCGGCTGGTGGTCACCCTGGTCGGGGCCGAGCCCAGCCCGATGCGCGGCTGGGAACAGGGCGCCACGCTGCTGGACTGGGGCTTCTCGCTGCCCCGGGACGCCTCGGTGGGCCGCCTCGTCTCCCCGGGGGAGACGGCCGCGAACGGCTCGCCGTCGGCGTCCGAGGCGGTCGGCCCGGCGGCCACGCCCGAGCCCCGGGCGGTGGCCGCCGACCGGGTCGCCCGCCCCGGCCTGACCGCGTCGTGGCCGGTGGTCGTGGGGGCTGCCGCCGCTGCCGTCGTCGTGGCCGCGCTGTTCACCACGGCGCTCCTGCGGCGCCGACGCCACCGCGCCTGAGTCCCCGCCGCCGACACCACCAGTAGGCGGCCCGGGCGCCGGGCGGTGTCCGCCCGGCCCGGGGGAGTCAACCCGCGTCGGGTGGGTAAGCGCGGGCGGTGACCGCGGAGCACCGGGGGCGGATCGTCGTGGTGTCGGCCGATGTCGGCGCCGGCCACGACACGGCCGCCGCTGAACTGACGCGCCGGCTCGCCGACCAGGGTTTCGTCGTGGACCGGGTGAACTTCCTCGACCTGCTGCCGCGCCCGGTGCGGTGGATGTGTCGGGAGGCGTACCGGGGCGTCCTGCGCTGGGCTCCGTGGGGCTACGATGCGCTGTTCGCCGTCACCGGCCGGTCCCGGCTGGTGGTCGCCGTGCTGCGGGGGGCGCTCACGCCGCTGCGCGGCCGGGCCCGGCGGGCGGTCCCGCCACGCACCCGGGCGGTCGTCACCACGTACCCGTTCGCGAACCAGCTCTTCGGGCCGCTGCGTCGCAGCGGCGGGCTGGCCGTCCCGCTGGTCACCTACGTCACCGACTTCGTCATCCACCCCACCTGGGTCGCGCCGGGCGTCGACGTCTACTGCGCCCTGCGGCACGCCCGCCCCCGCACGGCCGGCCCCGACCTCGACGTCCGGACGGTCCAGCCGCTGGTGTCGATCGCCTTCCAGGCGGCCACGGGGACGAGCCGCAGCGAGGCGCGACGGCGTTTCGGCCTGCCGGAGCGGGGCCGGTTGGCGCTCGTCGTCGCCGGGGCGTGGGGGGTGGGCGACATCGAGGCGACGGTCGCGGACGTTGGTGCCGTCGAGGGCGTGCGTACCGTGGTCGTCTGCGGGCGCAACGAAACCCTGCGCCAGCGGCTGCGGCGGTTCACTCAGCACGCCCTCGGCTGGGTCGACGACATGCCCACGCTGATGCGGGCCGTCGACGTGGTGGTGGAGAACGCGGGCGGGCTGACCTGCCAGGAGGCGCTGAGCTGCGGACTGCCCGTGGTCACCTATCGCCCTATACCGGGTCATGGCCGGGCAAATGCCGCGATCCTGGCCGAAGTCGGCCTGACCCGGCTGGCACCGTCCGCCGACCACCTGCGCCGGGTGCTGTCCACGTCCGGCCTGGAGTCCGCCGACGGGGGGATGACCCGCTGTGCCGACCCCGCCGGGCTGGTAGCCGAGGTGGCTGCCCGGCCGTCGGCCGTCGCCGCGTCTGAGGCGTACCGCCGCAGGTCGGTGCTGGACGCGGTGGGTGAGGCGGTCGCGGTGCTGGCCACGGTCCTGCCGTCGATCCGCTGGACGGGCCGGCGGTGATCGCCCCCGCCGGACGGCCGCCGCGAAGGCGGTCCACCGCGCTGGTCGGCGCGGCCACCGTCGCGCTCGCCACCGCCCAGCTCGCCCCGTCGGTCACCGCGGTGCCGGCGGTGCGTCGCCGGCTGTTCCCCCGGCTCGCCGGGGCGGGCGAGCCACGGCGGATCGCCCTGACCTTCGACGACGGGCCCGACCCCGAGTCCACCCCCCGGTTCCTCGACGTGCTCGCGGAGCACCGGGTGCGGGCCACCTTCTTCCTGCTGGGCACGATGCTCGCCCGGTCGCCCCGGCTGGCCGGGGAGATCGCCGCCGGGGGACACGAGGTGGCCGTCCACGGCTGGACCCACCGCGCCCTGCTGCGCCGGGGCCCGCTGGCCACCTACCGGGACCTGGCCCGGGCCCGCGCGCTCGTCGAGGCCACCAGCGGCCGTCCCCCACGCTTCTTCCGCCCACCGTACGGGGTGCTGACCGGGCCGGCGCTGGTGGCGAGCGCGCGGCTGGGGCTGGCGCCGGTGCTGTGGACCTGCTGGGGCCGGGACTGGACGGCGACGGCGAGCGCCGACTCGGTCTTCGGCACCGTCACCGCCGGGCTGGCCGGCGGCGGCACCGTCCTGCTGCACGACGCGGACAGCGCCACCGCCCCCGGCGCCTGGCGGGCGAGCCTCGCCGCCCTGCCCCGGCTGCTGGCGGAGTGCCGCCGCCGGGGGTGGGTCGTGGGCCCGCTCGGCGAGCACTGGGACCCGGTGTGACGATCCTGGCCGTGGCCTGCGCCCTGGCCGCCGCGTCCTGCTTCGCGGTGTCCACGGTGATGCACCAGCGCGCGGCGAAACGCCAGCGGCGGCATGCCGCGCTGGACCCCCGGCTGCTGCTGAGGCTGCTGCGGACCCGCCTGTGGCGGCTCGGCTGGGCGCCCGACGTCGCCGGGGCGGGGCTCCAGGCGCTCGCCCTGCGGTTCGGGCCGCTGACGCTCGTCCAGCCGCTGATGGCCAGCGGCCTGTTCCTGGCGATCCTCGTCGAGGCCGGCTGGAGCCGGCGGCGGGTGGGACGGCGGGACCTGCTCGGCGCGACGGCGGGGCTGCTGGGCCTGGCGGTGCTCCTGGCCGCCGCCGAGCCCCGCGCGGGCGTCCCGGCGCCGACGGCGCACGCCTGGTGGGCGGTGGCCCTCGGGACGGGCGGGGTCGTCGCGGTCGCGCTGGCGCTGTCGGCGGTGGTGGCCGGGGCGACCCGGGGCGCGCTGCTCGGCCTCGCCGCAGGCATCCTGTACGGCGTCGCCGCCGCCCTCGTCAAGGCGCTGGCCGCCGGCTTCCACGGGGACATCGGCGCCCTCCTCGTCGATCCGCTGCTGCCCGCCGCGGCCCTGGTCGCGCTGGCGGGTCTGATCATCAACCAGAGCGCCTACCAGAGCGGCCGGATCGCCGCCCCGTTGACCGCGCTCACCCTCGCCGACCCGGTGGTGAGCGTCGTGCTCGGGGTGACCGCGTTCCGGGAGGCCGTCACCCTGGGCGGTCCGCGGATCGTCGTGCTGGCGCTGGCGGTGGCCGCCATCGTGGCCGGCGTCTGGCTCGCCGGCACGTCCCCGCGGTCGGCCGCGTCGGGTGGGCGCGTGTCGCCGTCGACAGGAGGACCGCCGGATCCATAGACTGCGATCTTTCTGGAGTCACCAGCCCAGGAGGACGCCCCGTGTCGAGGTCATCCCGTCGGCAGCCGGTCCCACTGTTCCCGGCCCATCCCCCCAGAACGCGTACGCTGTCCCGCCTCACCGGTGTCGCGCTGCTCGCCACCACCCTGGTCGGCGGCAGCGGCGTGGCCGCCGTGGCCGCTCCGGCCACCGCTGTCCCGGCCGCCGCCGCGCCGCCGAGGACGACCCCCGGCCCGTGCGCGTACACCGAGACGCCGGACGAGCCGGCCGCCCGGCCCGTCCCGCTGCCACCCGACCCCCGCCGGACGCCGGGTCACGGCACCGTACGGGTCACGCTGCGGACGAACCAGGGCCCGATCGGCCTGACCCTGGACCGCGAGCAGGCGCCCTGCACCGTGCAGAGCTTCCTGCACCTGGTCCGGCACCGGTTCTACGACCGTACGTCGTGCCACCGGCTCACCGCGTACCCGACGCTCAGCGTGCTCCAGTGCGGCGACCCGTCGGGCACCGGGGCGGGCGGGCCGGGCTACCGGTACGCCGACGAGCTGCCCACCGACCTGCCGCCCGCGCCGACGGACCCGACGGGCGTGCGCAAGGTGTACGCCCGGGGCGTGCTGGCCATGGCCAACGCCGGCCCGGACACCAACGGCAGCCAGTTCTTCCTGGTGTACGCCAACTCGGCGCTGCGCCCCAACTACACCGTCTTCGGCGAGGTGGACGCCGCCGGCCTGGCCACCCTGGACCGGATCGCCGCCGGCGGGATCGCCCCCACGGCCGAGGACCCGGCCCCGGTCGACGGCGCGCCCGCGCTGCCGGTGGAGATCTGCCGGGCGGCCCGCCGGCTGTGACACCCGGCCAACCCCACCCCGGAGCGTAATCCACCGGTCCGCCATGAACCGTGCCTGATGCTGCTAGAACGGACAAATGGCGGCGGAGGGCTCCCATCGCGGGTCGATCAAGAGGTTTACGTCAGGATTCTGGCTCAGACCTGACGTAAACCTCTTGATCACCGCCGCAGGGCGGGTGGGTGCCGGGGGCGCGCTGCTGTTGGCGGGTTGTTCCGCGCCGGAGCGGCCCGCGCCCGCCCCGCCCCCGCCGGCCGGGTTCGTGGTCCTGTCCGACATCGACTCGACCATCGGTTCCGACATCCGGTACGCCACCGCGCACAATTTCGTCGGCCGGCCGATCGCCGGCTACCGGGAGCCCCTGTGCCTGCTCACCCGGCCCGCCGCCGAGGCGCTGCGCCGGGTGCAGCAGGCCGCCCGCGCCACGGGTCACCGCCTCAAGGTGTACGACTGCTACCGCCCGCAACGCGCCGTGGACGACTTCGTGGCCTGGGCGAAGCGTCCCGGCGAGGAGCAGGCGAAGGCCGAGTTCTACCCCGGGGTGGCGAAGTCGCGGCTGTTCGCCGAGGGCTACCTCGGCGCGCCCACCGCGCACAGCCGGGGCAGCACCGTCGACCTGACCCTGGTCGTCGACCCGCCGCCCGGCCAACGTCCCTACGTCCCCGGCGAGCCCCTGGTCGCCTGCACCGCACCGAAGGACGACCGCTTCCCGGACAACGGCGTCGACATGGGCACCGGCTTCGACTGCTTCGACCCGCGCGCCCACACCGCCGACGGTCGGGTCACCGGAGCCGCCCGGGACAACCGCGAACTGCTGAAGCGGCTGATGGTCGACGGCGGGTTCACCAACTATCCGCGTGAGTGGTGGCACTACCGGTACGACGACGAGCCGTACCCCGAGACGTACTTCGATTTTCCCGTGGCCCGCCCGTCCCGCTGACCCGGCGGGCCCTGCCCGCCCGCCGGCGGCGGCCCCGGCGCTAGGCTCGCCCGGCGAGCATCGCCCCTCGGCGGCCTCCGCTCCGCCGACCCGGGGACCGGGCCGTCGGCGACCCGAGAGGACCCGGACATGACCACCGAGCGGATCGGCCCGCCCCTGATCGCCGACGAGCGCGAGATGCTGCGCGCGTTCCTGGACTTCCACCGCGCCACCTTGGCCATGAAGTGCGAGGGTCTCACCGACGGGGAACTGCGCCGGCAGGCGTGCCCGCCGTCCACGCTGAGCCTGCTCGGCCTGCTCCGGCACATGGCCGAGGTGGAGCGCACCTGGTTCCGCCGGGTGATCGGCGGCGAGGACGTGCCGCTGGTCTGGTCGGCGACCGGCGACTACCAGGAGGCGTACGACGCCCGCACCGCCAGCGGCTCCGAGGCGTTCGAGGCGTGGCGGCGGGAGGTCGAACACGCCCGGCGCATCGAGCGGGAGGCCGAGTCGCTGGCCGTCGTCGCCCACAACCCCCGCTGGGGCGAGGACGTGTCGCTGCGCCTGGTGATGCTGCACATGATGCACGAGTACGCCCGGCACAACGGCCACGCCGACCTCCTGCGCGAGGCCGTCGACGGCTCGGTCGGCGTCTGACCCCCCGCCGCGCCCGGTCGAGTGGCTACCCGGAACTCCTGGACGACGCCGGCCCCGCCAGGGCCGTTTCCCAGCAGCAGCTGCGGGACCCGGTCGTCACGCCCCGCTGGGCGGGCGCAGCGGCAGCCAGGCCAGCACGTCGCGGATCTTCGCGTCCCAGTACGCCCAGTCGTGGGCGCCGGGGGAGAAGTCCACGGTCAGCGGCACGCCGCGCCGCCGCGCCGTCTCGACGAACCGGGTGTTGTCGTCGAACAGGAAGTCCTCGGTGCCGCAGGCCACGTACAGCGCCGGTAGGTCGTCCCCGGCGCGCTCCAGCAGCGCGATCGTGTCGTCGTCGCTGCCCGGGACGTGCCGGTCGCCGAAGACGGGGTGCCACACGGCCGGGTCCACCGGGCTGGTCGGGTGGTCACGCCGCTGCGCGAAGTCCAGCGCCCCGGAGAGACTCGCTGCCGCCGCGAACCGGCCCGGGGCGCGCAGCGCCCACTTGACCGCGCCGTATCCGCCCATCGACAGGCCGGCGACGAAGGTGTCCTCGCGCCGCTCGGAGAGCCGGAAGAACGACCGGCAGAGCTCGGGCAGTTCGGCGCTGAGGAAGGTCCAGTACCGGTTGCCGTGCTCCCCGTCGGTGTAGAAGCTGCGGCCGGCCTGCGGCATCACCACGGCCAGGCCGAGCGGCGCGACGTACCGCTCGATGGCGGTGCGCCGGGTCCAGACGGTGTCGTCGTCGCTGAGGCCGTGCAGCAGGTACAGCACGGGCGGGTCACCGGCCGGCGCGCGCCCGGCCAGGCCGATCCCGGAGCCGGCCGGGTCGGGCAGGAGCACGGTCATCGAGGTGCCCATGCCCAGCGCCTCGGAGTGGAAGTCGCAGCGGATCAGCGCCATGGGCGTGGATGCTACGCGGCGCGGACCGGCGTCCTGCGGCTGGCGCTGCGGCGTCCCGGTCCGCCGCGGCGTCGCAATCGGGACCGGCCACGGAGGAGTGTTTTTGCCCTGGGGCGTGCATGAGGCTAGATCAAAGCTTTACCAGGCTGTAACGTCCGCGCTGCTGGATCTGTCACAGGGAAGTGGGAGTCAGTGATGAGCGACGTGTCGACGGCCCTGGGTGTGCGCCTCTACCCCGACCTGGTCGAGCTGGGTGGGCTCGCGTCCGCGCTGGCCCTGACCGCCACCCGGTGTCAGGTGGACGTGGGCCGGATCAAGGCTCCCGAGCAGGGGCGGAGCCGGTTCACCTGCGCCGAGCTGACCTCCGAGCGGGGGACGATCTGCGTGGGGCTGGGGTCCCAGGCCCGCTACTTCATGATCGACATGGCCGGATCGGACGGGTCCCGGGCCGACGGCGACACCACCGACCTGGACCAGGTCGTGCGGATCGCCGACGCCTGGCGTGCCGGCGTGGGGCTCGCCGAGCTGCGTGCCCGCTTTCCCTTCCTCGACCACGTGACCGAGCCGGTCGGCGAGGACCGCGCCCTGGCCTGACCGCCACCCCGACCGCGCCGAGGGCCGCCACCTCCGCGGCGTCGGACGTACTCATCCCGGCTGTGCTGAGATGTCACCGTCGGTAGGGCCGGCGGAATGGGCGCCTGCGGCCAGGAGTAGTGCGCTCTCCTGGCCGCGCCCGCTCAAGAGGAGCCGGGTTCGTTCGCCGGTTCGCCCGCTCTCTCCCGGGGCGGCCGAATATCCATTGCGGCCACCGTGGGCCCTCGCCTACGGTCATCGAGCAAGGTCAACCCGAGCTGATCCAGGGAGCATGCCGTGTCGCAGCGCAAACGCACCACGTCCTCGCGGCCAGCGCCGCGCGGCGGTGCCCCGCTGCTCACCGGCGGGCAGACCCTCGGCCGGTTGCAGCGCCGACAACTCGGGTGGTGGCGCGGATAGCGCCAGCGCGACACGCGCAGCCGCCCATCCCGAATCCGGGACCGGGCGGCTTTTTCGTCCCCGGTGCCCGCCCGCCGGCCAGAACGTATCGCCCACGTCCGTCCCGCCACCGGTGGGTCGGCCTCGCGGTTGTAGCGCAGCCCGGCAGCGCGTCACCCCGCCACGGTGAAGATCGCCGGTTCGAATCCGGCCAGCCGCTCCGCGAAAGACGAGAACGAACAAGGAGAACACGATGGCATTCACCCCGCTTGCGGGCACCCGCGCGCCCGTCCGGGTCTGGACCGACCCGTACGCCATCGAGGAGCAGGCCGCCCGGCAGCTGCGCAACATCGGCGCGCTGCCCTGGGTCGAGGGCGTCGCCGTGATGCCCGATGTCCACTTCGGCAAGGGCGCCACCGTCGGCTCGGTGATCGCGATGCGGCAGGCGGTCTCCCCGGCGGCCGTCGGCGTGGACATCGGCTGCGGCATGTCGGCGGTGCGGACCTCGCTCACCGCCGCCGACCTGCCCGACGACCTCGCCGGGCTGCGGTCCGCGATCGAGGCGACCATCCCGGTCGGCTTCGCCAGGCGCGACGACGCGGTCGACCCGCGCCGGGTACGCGGGCTGGAGCAGCGCGGCTGGACCGACTTCTGGGGGCGCTTCGGCACCCTCGACAAGCGGGTGGCCCAGCTTGAGACCCGGGCCCGGCAGCAGATGGGCACCCTCGGCGGTGGCAACCACTTCATCGAGGTCTGCCTGGGGCAGGACGGCCAGGACGCCGGCCGGGTCTGGCTGATGCTGCACTCCGGGTCGCGCAACATCGGCAAGGAGCTGGCGGAGCGGCACATCGGCATCGCGCGGCGGCTGCCGCACAACGCCGAGCTGCCCGACCGGGACCTGGCGGTCTTCCTCGCCGGCACGCCGGAGATGGAGGCGTACCGGCGGGACCTGTGGTGGGCGCAGGAGTACGCCCGCCGCAACCGGGCGGTGATGCTGGCCCTGCTGTGCAACGTGGTCCGCGACGAGTTCCCGCAGGTCCGCTTCGAGGAGCCGATCTCGTGCCATCACAACTACGTCGCCGAGGAGACGTACGGCGGGGTGGACGTGCTGGTCACTCGCAAGGGCGCGATCCGGGCCGGCGCCGGGGACCTCGGCATCATCCCCGGCTCGATGGGCACCGGGTCGTACATCGTGCGCGGGAAGGGGAACCCGGACGCGTACTGCTCCGCCTCGCACGGGGCCGGGCGGCGGATGTCGCGCGGGCAGGCGAAGCGGACGTACAGCACGGCCGACCTGGCGCGGCAGACCGCCGGGGTGGAGTGCCGCAAGGACGCGGGGGTGGTCGACGAGATCCCCGCCGCGTACAAGGACATCACGGAGGTGATGGCGCAGCAGGAGGACCTGGTCGAGGTGGTCGCCCACCTCAAGCAGGTGGTCTGCGTCAAGGGTTGAGACGGCCCGGCCGGCGCCCTCTCCGGCGCCGGCCGGGACCCTTGCGAGCTGGTGCAATGGGCAGCACACCCGTCTCTGGAACGGGCGATGGAGGTTCGAGTCCTCCGCTCGCAGCGCGAGCCTCGGGTCAGCCCGATCGAAGGCTCAGCGGGGTGCGTCGGATCACGTCCATGACCTGCGCCGCCGCGCCGGAGGGACGGCGGTCGCGCAGGTCCAGCACGGTGCCGGGGACGCCCACGCGGTGGGTCACCAGCAGCCGCATGATCGCCAGCAGGGGGTCGAACCGTCCGGTCAGGTCGAACTGCCGGCCGTCGGGACCGATCACGACGGCGGGGCTGACCCCGGCGGCGAGGTTGGTGCGTTCCCAGTCGATCTCGTACGACCGGCGGTCCCCGCCGACCTGCACGACGAGCTGCTTCGTCCGGTGCAGCAGCGCGAGGTAGTTGATCGGCACCGTCAGCTTCTTCCGGACGTCGAACGGAGTGCCGCCGTCGGCCGGGAAGATCCGCAGGACGGTCTCCAGCACCGGGCCCTCGTACTGGAAGGTGTCCGTGCCCCGCAGCTCCAGGAACCGGCCCCGGACGAGCTGCCCGCCGTGGCGCGCCCACCGGCGGTCGACACCGCCGAACGCCCCCTCCGCTCCGGGCAGGCGGTCGATCACCCACCTGGCCCTGCCGTCCGGCACCGGCTCGGGCTGCGGTCGACCGGTTGCGGCCCGCTCGACCAGGCTCTGGAGCCGCGTCGCCGCGGCGGGGTCGATGCGTCGCAGGTCGATCGTGTCGCCGTCCAGGGCGATCCGGCCGGTGGCCCTCGCGGTTCTCATCTGCTCCAGGAGGAGATCCGGGTGCCCGGTCAGGTCGACGCGCCGGCCGTCGAGACCGACCAGCTTGCAGGCCCGGGCGCCCGACAGCAGGGCGCTGCGCGGCCAGTCGATGCCGAACTCCGCGGGGACGCCCGGGTGGGTGACGGCGACGAGTCGTCCCGCGGTGACGGCCGCCAGGCACAGGGCCGGCACCCGCCACGTGGCCGTCGACTCGAACGGCTCGCCGCCCTCGGGGTGAACCCACAGCCTGAGCCGGATGCGCGGCTTGGGCTCGTCGGGGTCGAGGTCGCCGCCGTAGCTCTGGTACGTCGCCTCCCAGTCCTGGCCGTACGACACGAGCGTCGCCTCGCGGACCTCGGCCGTGGCCAACCGGCCGTCCTGGATCGGGATCCGGGCGGTGGGGGTCCACATGGCGAAGCTGTCGTCGTCGCGCCGGTGCGCGTCGTACACCATGTCGCGGTCGTTGATCACCCGGTAGTGCGCCCGGGTGAACAGGAAGGCGCCGACCGGGATCGCGAGGGTGAGCACCAGGCCGGTGAGGAGGAAGGCCAGCGGGACGCCTTGCTCGCCCCAGCCGACGTCGCTGACGCCGAGGGCACCCACGACGAGGAAGACCGGCCCCGCCAGCCCGCAGACGGTGAAGATCACGAGGTTTCGGACGAACGTACGGGTGAAGCTCTGCACGGCCCCTCCTCCGCCGACTCCGGTTCGTTGATACCACCGCGCCCAGGTCGGCGTCGCCCGGGCCGGGTCAGTCGCGGCGGGTGCGGGCGCCCTTGAGCCGGCGGCCGAACTCGCGGGCGATCTCCCGGTTGGCGTCCCGCTCGGCGATCGCCTGCCGCTTGTCGTACGACTTGCGGCCCTTGGCCAGGGCCAGCTCGACCTTGGCCCAGCCGTCGGCGAAGTACAGCGACAGCGGCACCAGGGTGAGCCCGCCCTCGCGCGTCCGGTCGAGGATCCGGTCGATCTCGACGCGGTGCAGCAGCAGCTTGCGGGTGCGGCGGGGCTGGTGGTTGGTCCAGGTGCCGAAGCCGTACTCGGCGATGTGCAGGCCGTGTAGTAGCAGCTCGCCGTCGTGTTCCTGGGCGAAGGCGTCGACCAGCGACACCCGCCCGGCCCGCAGCGACTTCACCTCGGTGCCGACGAGCACCAGCCCCGCCTCGTACGTCTTGAGGATGGTGTAGTCGTGCCGGGCCTTCTTGTTCGACGCGACGAGGGTGCGTCCGGTCTCCCTGGGCACGGTCGGCCTCCCGGTGGTGGTTCCGCGTCAACGCGAGAGGCTAGCAGCCCGTCCGCCGCCCGTACCGCCTTTTCCTCTGGGGCCGGGTCCGTCGCCCCGGCCCGGCGGCGCGGTGCCGCTCCCTTCCCGGTGCCGCGTCGTCACCGGTCCGGGTCCACGTTGCCGCCGGACGCCCGGAAATTCCGTGCGGCGGCGCGGTGGTGACGCCACAATGCCCGGGTGGATCACCGAGCCATGGTCAAGCTGAGCAAGCGGATCTCCCGGGCGCTGCGGCACGAGCCGTACCGCCTCGGCCTCGCGCCGGACGGCGCGGGGTGGGTTCCCGTCGACGACCTGCTCGCCGCCCTGCGGACCGGCCGGGCCGAACTCGACGCGGTGGTCGCCGGCAACGACAAGCAGCGCTTCGCGGTGGAGCGTGGCCCCGACGGGGTCGAGCGGATCCGGGCCAACCAGGGGCACTCGATCCCGGTGGACCTCGGGTTGCCGCCGGCCGTGCCGCCCGACCGGCTGCACCACGGCACCGGCGCCGCCGCCCTCGACTCGATCCGGGCGACGGGGCTGGACCGGGGCGGCCGTCACCACGTCCACCTGTCGCCGGACGTCGAGACCGCCCGGCGGGTCGGCGCGCGGCGCGGCGGTCAGGTCGTGGTGCTCACCGTCGACGCGGCGGCGATGGCCCGGGACGGGCACGTCTTCCACCGCAGCGCCAACGGGGTCTGGCTGACCGACGCGGTCCCCGCCCGGTACCTGGTCGACTGACCAGAGGGCCGGTCGGGGCCACCGTGGACGGTCGCCGGACATTTATTGTCGTACCCCGCCGTCAGCATGGACGCATGGCTGCCCCCGCCCTGGCCCACGAGCCCACCCCGCCGCGTGCCCTGCCGTTGCGTGAGGCCCGCACCCGACTGACCCAGCTCATCGCGATGGCCGAGCTGACCGACACCGTCACGCTGGTCACCCGCGACGGCGACCCTCGCCCGATCGCCGCGATCGTGCCCGCCTGCGCCGCCCGCACGGCGGCGCAGGCCCGGGCCGACGCCGACCGGCTCGCCACGGTGACCGCCGGGTGGGCCCGCCGCCTCGACGAGCTGCACCGGCAGAGCAGCCGGCGGCACGAAGCCGAGCTGCGGACCCTCACGGAGGCGCTCGCCGAGGTCTGGGCCGAGCTCGACCGCCGGGTCGTCCCCGGCAGCGACCCGGCCCTGGCCCGGCTCCGCGCCGCCCACGCCGACCTGCTGCGCGACTGAGCCGTCCGCCCGCGGCCCCGCCGACCGGCAGCCCCGCCCCGCCCCGCCCGCCCGGCCGGGTGCGGGTCGGCGTCCGGGCCGCCCCCGGTCCGGGCGGCCGGCACCTCGGCCCCGGGCCGGTCGGTTCCGCCGCCTGCCGGGAAGGGCGACGTCGGTGTTCCGTCGAACCCGAGGCGGGGTGGCCGATTGCGATCAGTCTGTGGTCTGCTACCCGGGTCCCCTGACGTCCGCCACCCCGGGAGGCCCGGTGTTCGCCCGCGCCCTGACCGCCGACGCCGAGCTGCGCCCGCTGGAGCCGTGGCGGGCCGAGGAGTTCCTGCGCAACCTGGACCGGGCCCGGGAGCACATCGCGCCGTGGGTGGGCGCGTCCTTCGTGGCCACCGACCTGCCGTCGGCCCGGGCGGTGCTGCAACGCTACGCCGACCTGTGGGCCCGCGACGCCGGGGGCATCTGGGGGATCTGGCTCGACGGGGTGCTGGTCGGCGGGGTGATGTTCGTGACGTTCGACGCCGTGCTCGGGGTGTGCGAGGTGGGCTGCTGGCTGGAGCCGGCCGCGGAGGGGCGCGGCCTGGTCACCCGGGCGGTCGGCGTCATCGTCGACTGGGCGGTGGGGCGGCGGGGCGTGCACCGGGTGGAGTGGCGCACCAACGCCGACAACGTCCGCAGCCTCGCCGTCGCGCGGCGGCTCGGCATGCGCCGCGACGGCACCCTGCGGCAGGTGTACGCGGGGCCCGCCCGGCGTGTCGACCTCGAGGTCTGGTCGGTGCTGGCCGACGAGTGGCGCAGCCGGTCCACCGCCGTCGCGCCTCCGGCGGCGACCTGACGGGCATCGGACCCGGACAGGTATCCGACCGTCGCGCCGCCGGTTCCCGCCGTCCCGCGAGGACGGCCGGCGCGGGTCACGCCCGGCGGCGTATCCGTCATGTCGTATGCCTCCCGCAGTGCCTCCCCGCAGGTCGTCGGCCCTGGGGGCGTCGCCGCCCGGTGTGATTGCGGTCCCAGGGCCGATGGCGTCTTCCCGACAGGACCGGACCGGCCGGCGACGGGCGGGAGGCCGTGCGGGCGGGCATCGGCGCTGGTGGACGCGTCGGGGGCGACCGGCGGCCCGAGCGCGCGGCTGAGCACGCTCGTTCCGGGTTTCGCCACCACCGTCCCGTATTTCGGGAGGGCTCTTGGCAGTGCCGTCGATGCTCGTGGAATCTCTCAGCGGAGAGCGATCGATTGATCGCTTTAGGTAGCAGAGCGTGAAGGGCTCGAGGCGCTGACCTGCCGAGGGGTCATCCGGAGCACACGTACCGTCACGATCCTTGGGGGGCGTTCGGTGTCTGGCTGCATGCGTACGACGAATCGCGGGCGGGAGTGACCACCTCCGTCCGGCCCACCGGACCGGTCCGTCGGTCCACCACCCCCCGCGCCTCCGGCACCCCGGTCATCGTCGACTGCCTGCACCGGATGGTCGAGTCCCAGGTGGAACGGACCCCCGACGCGGAGGCGGTGCGCCACGGCGACCGCTCGCTGACCTACCGTCAACTGGACGAGGCGGCCAACCGGCTGGCCCGGGCCCTGCTCGCCCGCGGCGTCGCCGGGCAGGACCGGGTCGGGGTCTGCCTCACCCGCGACGTCGACCTGGTCGTCGCGCTGCTCGCCGTGCTCAAGGCCGGCGCGGCGTACGTCCCGCTCGACCCGGCGTACCCGCCGGCCCGGGTGGCGTTCATGACCGAGGACTCCGGCGCCCGGGTGGTGCTCACCCGCTCCGGCCTCGCCGACCGGTTCGGCGACGCGGCGCTGCCGCTGGACGCCATCGACCTCGCCGACCAGCCCGCCGGCCGCCCCGACGCCGCGGCCGACCCGTCCGACCTGGCCTACGTGATCTACACCTCCGGCTCCACCGGCCGCCCCAAGGGCGTGGCCGTCGAGCACCGCTCCGCGTCGGTGCTCATGCACTGGGCCCGGTCCGCCTTCGCCGACGAGGAACTCGGCGGCATGCTCGCCGCCACCAGCGTCTGCTTCGACCTGTCGATCTTCGAGATCTTCGGGCCGCTCTGCTGGGGCGGGCGGGTCGTGCTGGTCGACACCGTCCTCGCGCTCGCCGCGCCGGACGCCGCCCGGCTGCCGGTCACCCTGGTCAACACCGTCCCGTCGGCGATGAGCGAACTGCTCGCCGCCGACGCCCTGCCGGCCGGCGTGCGCACCGTCTGCCTGGCCGGCGAGCCGCTGACCGCCGCCCTCGCCGCCCGGGTCCTGGCCCGCCCCGGGGTACGCCGGCTGCTCAACCTGTACGGCCCGTCCGAGGACACCACCTACTCGACCTGGGCGGAGATCACCGCCGACGGGACAGCGCCGCCGATCGGCCGGCCGCTGCCGCACACCCGGACGTACGTGCTCGACGCCGGCGGCGTGCCCGTGCCGTCCGGCGCCCCCGGCGAGTTGTACCTGGCCGGCGCCGGCCTGGCCCGGGGCTACCTCGGCCGCCCCGAGGAGACCGCGGCCCGCTTCCTCGACGACCCGTTCCGCCCGGGCGACCGGATGTACCGCACCGGGGACCGGGTGCGGCTGCGCCCCGACGGGCAACTGGAGTTCCTCGGCCGCCTCGACGACCAGGTGAAGCTGCGCGGGCACCGGATCGAGCTGGGCGAGGTCGGCGCGGCCCTCGCCGCCCTGCCCGGCGTACGCGAGGCCGCCGCCGCGGTGCGCACCGGGCCGAGCGGCGACCCGGTGCTGGTCGGCTACCTGGTCGGCCGGCGCCGCGACGACGTGCCGGCCCGGCTGCGCGAGCGGCTGCCCGCCCCCATGGTGCCGACCGCGGTGGTCTGGCTGGACCGGATGCCCACCACGCCGAGCGGCAAGACCGACCGGGCGGCGCTGCCCGCGCCGGCCTGGGCCGATCCCGACGTGGCCCCGCCCTCTCCCGGCCGCGATCCCGCCGGTGCCCGGACCGGCGAGGTGGCCGCCGTGTGGCGCGACGTGCTCGGCGTGCCGGTCACCGGGTCGGCCGCCGACTTCTTCGACCTGGGCGGCGACTCCCTGCTGGCGGTGCGGTGCGCGGCCCGGCTCACCGCCGTCACCGGCGTGCCGGTGCCGCCGGCCGCGCTCTTCGACCACCCCACGGTGGCCGCCCTCGCCGCCCATCTCGCGGCCCGGCCGCCGGCCTCCCGCCGCCCCGCCGACGCGGGGGAGCGGCCGGTGTCCACGAGGGCCCGGCCGGCGGGGGACGGACCGGCGACCGGCCCCACCACAGCCGCCGGCCGGGCCGCCGCCGGATCGGCCGCCGCCGCCGGGGACGGGCCGGCCGCCGGGCCGACGGGGGACACGGACGCCCCGCTGTCGGCGGCGCAGCGCCGGCTGTGGTTCCTGCACCAGCTCGACCCCACCGACACCTCGTACCTGGTGTCCTACGTGGTCGAGCTGCGCGGGCCCGTCGACCGGGCGGCGCTGGCCCGGGCCCTGCGCCGGGTGGTCGCCCGGCACCCCGCGCTGCGTACCGTCTTCCTCGGCTCCGCCGCCGGCCCGGTCCAGCGGGTGCACGACGACCCGCAGGTGGAGCTGGTCATCGAGGTGCCCCAGCCGGGCATGCCGCTGGCCGAGCGGGTCGCCCGGATCGCCGCGACCAGCGCCCGCATCCCGATGGACCTGGCCGCCGGGCCGCTGCTGCGCGCCCACCTGGTCGGCGACGGGCGGCGGCGCTTCGCGCTGCTGCTGGTCGCCCACCACATCGTCTGCGACGACTGGTCGTTCAGCGTCCTGGTCCGTGACCTCGGCCGCTGCTACGACAGCGAGCGTGAGGCGGCCGTGCGGGTCACCCGGCCCCGGCCCCCGTGGCCGGCCCACCCCGCGCCCGGCCCGGCCGGCTTCGCGCTGGCCCAGCGGGACTGGCTGGCCGGTCCGGCCGGCCGCCGGGCCCTCGACGAGGTCGTCGCCGGGCTGCGCGGCGCGCCCACCCTGCTCGCCCTCGCGGCCGGCCCGGCCACCCCCGACGCCGGGCAGCCGACCGCAGGGCGGGGCGCGGGGGCCCTGGACCGGTCCGACGGCGCCAGCCTGCGCGTCCCGGTCGACCCCGCCACCGCCGACGCCGTCCGGCGGCTCGCCCGGGCGCACCGGGCCAGCCTCTACATGGTCGGCCTGGCCGCCTTCGCCACCCTGCTCGGCGTGGGGACCGGGCGCACCGACCTGCTCGTCGGCACCGCCTTCGCCGGCCGGACCAGCGTGCCGGCCGAGGAGAGCATCGGCTGCTTCGTCAACACCATGCCGTTGCGGCTGCGCCCCGCGCCGGGCCGGTCCTTCGCCGACCTGCTCGCCGAGGCCCGCGACGCCGCCCTGGCCGCCGCCGCCCGCCAGGACGTGCCGTTCGACGCCGTGGTGGAACGGCTGCGCCCGGCCCGCCACCCGCGCCGCAACCCCCTCGTCCAGGTCGCCTTCGGCGTGCAGAACGCCCCGGCGGCGACCTGGACCGGATCCTGGGGGCTGGACTTCGCCGGCGTGGAACTCGCGCCGGACGCCGCCCGGCTGGACCTGACCCTCTGGCTGGACGAGCGGCGGGGCGGCCTGGAAGCGCTCTGGACCTACCGCACCGACCTGTTCGACGGCGGGCGCGTCACCGCGTGGCACCGCCGCTTCACCGAGGTGCTGCGCCGGGCGGCCACCGACCCGCAGCGCCGCCTCGCCGAGTGTGTCGACGACCCCTGGGGGAACGAGAGATGACTGAGCAGCTCCGGTCGGCGCCGGTGATCCCGCGCCGCAACCGGGAACGAGCCCTGGTCGACGTGCGTCCCGACTGGCCCGGCGGCCCGCTGCCGGTCCTCGTCCAGGCCAACCTGCCCGACCTGGACCTGGCGACCTGGCTGGCCGACAACCGGGCCACCGTCGACGAGCTGGCCCGCCGGCACGCCGCCGTGCTGTTGCGGGGCTTCGCCGTGGCCGACGCCGCCGACTTCCGCGCCGCGATGGCCGCCCTCTCCGGCGACGTGCTCAGCTACGGCGAACGCTCCTCGCCGCGCAGCGAGGTGACCGAGGGCGTCTACACCTCCACCGAGCACCCCGCCGACCAGCCGATCGTGCTGCACAACGAGCAGTCGTACACGCTGAACTGGCCGCTGCGGATCGTGTTCTTCTGCGAGACCGAGCCGGCCGCGGGCGGGCGCACCCCGCTGGCGGACAGCCGGCGGGTGCTGGCCCGGCTGCGCCCGGCCACCGTCGCCGAGTTCGAGCGCCGGGGCGGGGTCAGCTACCAGCGCAACTACCTGCCCGGGATCAGCCTGTCCTGGCAGACCGCGTTCCAGACCGACAGCCGCGCCGAGGTCGAGGCGTACTGCGCCCGGTCGGCGATCGAGGTGCGGTGGGTCGGCGACGAGCAGCTACGCACCCGGCAGGTCCGCCCGGCGGTGCGCGAGCACCCGGTCACCGGGGAGCGCACCTGGTTCAACCACGCGTTGTTCTTCCACGTCACCTCGCTGCCCGAGGAGGTCAGCGCCGGGCTGCGCCGGGCGCTGGCCGAGGAGGACCTGCCGTACCAGACCGCGTACGGCGACGGCACCCCGATCGGCGACGACGTGCTCGCCGAGCTGCGCGCCGCCTACGCGGCGGAGACCCGGTCGTTCCCGTGGCGGCGCGGGGACGTGCTGCTGGTGGAGAACATGCTCGCCGCGCACGGCCGGGAGCCGTTCACCCCGCCCCGGCGGATCCTCACCGCGATGTCCGACCCGTTCGCCGCCCCCGAGGCCGCGTCGGCCCCCGGGGCCGCGCCCGTGCCCGGGGCAGCGTCCGTCCCGGCGGGCGGGGCGACGCCGGGGGACCGGTCGTGAGTGGGCCGGGACCGCGCCGCCGCGGCGCGACCTCCGCAGCCACCGAGCCGGTCACCCGCCGGGTGCTGGTCGACGACACGTTCGTGCTGCTGGTCGAGGCCACCGTTCCGGACCTCGACCTCGCCGGCTGGCTCGCCGGTCGCCGCGACGAGCTGCTGCGCGACCTCGACTCGTACGGCGCGGTCTTCTTCCGTGGCTTCGAGGTGGGCACCGCCGACGACTTCAGCCGCGCCGCCCGCGCCGTCACCCCGGACCTGCTCGGCTACCTGGAGCGGGCCGCCCCCCGCCACGAGGTCGCCGACCGGGTGTTCACCTCCACCGAGTTCAACGCCGAGCAGTGGATCCCGCTGCACCACGAGATGTCGTACTCGCACAACTGGCCGACCCACCTGTACTTCTGGTGTGCCCAGCCGGCCACCGGTGACGGCGGGGCCACCCCGCTGGCCAGCGAGCGGGTGGTGACCCCCCGGATCCCGGCGCAGGTGCGCGAGCGGTTCGGCCGCGACGGCCTGTGCTACGTGCGCAACTACGGCCCGCACCTGGACCTGCCCTGGCAGGAGGCGTTCCAGACCACCGACCGGGCCGAGGTCGAGGCGTACTGCGCCGCGTCGGCGACCGAGTTCACCTGGCTCGGCGACGACGGGCTGCGCACCCGAGCCCGCCGGCAGGCCACCGCCACCCACCCGCGCACCGGCGAGACGGTGTGGTTCAACCACGCCCACCTGTTCCACTCCTCGAACCTGCCGGCCGAGGTCGCCGCCGCCCTGCTGCGCGAGTACGGCCCGGAGGGGCTGCCCCGCAACGCGTACCACGGCGACGGCAGCCCGATCGACGACGAGGTGGTCGCCGGCATCCGCGACCTGTACCGCGAGCACGCCGTCTCCGTCCCGTGGCAGCGCGGCGACGTCCTGGTGGTGGACAACTTCCTCGCCACCCACGGCCGGGAGCCCTTCTCCGGCGACCGGCAGATCCTGGTCGCCATGTCCGACCTCTACGTCAACCGGAGCGTGGTGTGAACGGTTACCGACTCTCCCCGGTCCAGCGGCTCGCCTACACCGGCGCGCGGGAGCTGGTCCGGGCCCGGGTCCGCCTGGACCGGCCGCTGGACGCCGCGCGCCTACAGGCCGCCGTGGACGCGGTGGTCGCCCGGCACGAGGCGCTGCGGCTGACCCTGGTGCACCACCCCGGCCTGCGGGTGCCGTTGCAGGACGTCGACGACGCCCGGTCGGTCACCGTCGGCGCGGCCGGCGAGCTGTCGGTGACCCTCACCGACGACACCCTTGAGCTGGCAGCCACCCCGCTGCTCGCCGACCCGGCGAGCCTGCGGCTGGTGCTGGCCGACCTGGCCGCCGCGTACGCCGGGCAGCCCCGCGCCGACGACCCGGACGGGTTGCAGTTCCTCGACGTCTCCGAGTGGCAGCTCGGCGAACGCCAGGAGGCGCAGCCCTCGGCGCCGCCCGCCGCGCCGGCCGCCCGGCTGGTCGCCCCGCACGGCGACGCCGACGACGGGCCGACGGAGACGGATGTGCCGCTCGCCCCGCTGGCCGCCGCCGCCGAGGCCGCCGGGGTGGGGGTGCCCAGCCTGCTGCTCGCCGCGTGGGCGCTGACCCTGTCCCGCCGGGCCGAGCCGCCCGCCGGGGCCGACGACGCCGAGCTGGTGCTCGCCCGGTGGACCGACGGCCGGCACGCCGACGGGACCGCCGCCGTGGTCGGGCCGCTGGGCGGCTACGCGCCGGTCCGGCTCGGCCTGCCCCTGCCGGCCGCGCCCAAGCAGCTCCTCGACGAGGTACGCGGCGCGGAGCGCCCGGCCGAGGAGACGTTCCACCTGCTGGAGCCGATCGGCGTCGACTCCGACGCGGTGGCCTGCTTCGCCGCCGTGCCGGCCGTCGACCCGTCGACCCTGGCCGGCCTCGGCGCCACCGCCGTGGACGTCGCCGTCCCACCGCCGCCCGCCGGCCCGCACCTGACCGCCGTGTGCGGCCCGGACGCGGTGACCCTGCGGGTGACCGGCGGCCGGGCGCTGCGCGACGGGCTGCTCGCCGTCCTCGGCACGCTGCCCGGGGCGCTGACCGACGGCGCCCCGCTGGCCCTGCTCGGCGCGGCCGAGGCGGGCTGGCTGGTCGAGGCCGCCGGCAGCGCGTCCGACGCGCCCACCCGCACCCTCGCCGAGCTGCTCGACGACGGGCTCGCCGCCGCCGACCCGGACGCCGAGGCGGTGGTCGCCGCCGACGGGGCGTACACCTTCGGGGAGCTGCGCGAACTGTCCGCCGGGGTCGCCGCCGGCCTGGTCGAGCGCGGCCTGCACGGCGGCCGGCGGGTCGGCGTGCTGGCCACCCGGTCCCGGGACACCGTGGTCGCGTTCCTCGGCGTGCTGCGGGCCGGCGCGGTGTACGTGCCGCTGGACCCGGCCGCCCCGGCGCGGCGGCTCGCCGGCCTGGTCCGCGCGGTCGACGCCGGCCTCGTGCTCGGCGACCGGGCCGTCGGGGACGTGCCGGCCGTGGGCGTCGCCGAGCTGGCGGCCACCGCCGCCACCGCCGCCGTGCCCGCCCCCCGGCCGGCCGACCCCGCGTACGTCATCTTCACCTCCGGCTCCACCGGGGCCCCGCGCCCGGTGCAGGTCTCGCACGGCGCCGCCGCCCACCTGGCGCACGCCCTGGAACGCACCGTGCACGCCGGCACCCCGGCCGGGGCGCGGGTCGCGGTGAACGCCCCGCTGACCTTCGACGCCTCGATCAAGCAGCTCGTCCAGCTCGGCCACGGCCGAACCCTGTACCTGGTGCCGGAGGAGGCCCGCCGCGACGGCGCCGAGCTGGCCGCCGTGCTCGCGGAGAACCGGGTCGACGTGCTCGACCTGACCCCGTCGCAGCTTCGCATCCTGCTCGCCGCCGACGGGGTGGCCACCGGCCGGACCCGGCTGCCGGGGCTGCTGCTGCTCGGCGGCGAGGCGATCGCACCCGACCTGTGGGACGCCCTCGCCGGGCTGCCCGGGGTGCGCGCGGTCAACCTGTACGGCCCGACCGAGTGCACCGTGGACGCCACCACCGCCGAGATCACCGCCGGGGTCGCGCCGACCATCGGCCGGCCGCTGCCCGGGGTGGGGGCGTGGGTGCTCGACGGGCAGCTCCGCCCGGTGCCGCCCGGGGTGGCCGGCGAGCTGTGCCTCACCGGCCCCCAGCTCGCCGACGGCTACCTCGGCGACCCGGAGGCCACCACCCGCCGGTTCGGCACGGTGCCCCTGCCGTCGGGTCGCGCCGAGCGGGTCTACCGCACCGGCGACCGGGTGCGCTTCGACGCCGACGGGCGGCTGGCGTACCTGGGCCGGCTCGACGACCAGGTCAAGGTCAACGGTTTCCGGATCGAACCGGGGGAGGTCGCCGCCGCACTGCGCCAGCACCCCGGGGTCGCCGACGCCGCCGTGGTGGCCCGCGACGACGACGGGCACGGCACCCGGCTGGTCGGCTACGTCACCCCGGCCGACGCGGGCGCGACGGTCGACGTGGACCGGGTCGTCGGGATCAACCCGCACGAGACCCGCTACCTGTACGACGAGATCTTCGTCCAGCAGGTGTACCTGCGCGACGGGGTGGTGCTGCGCCACGGCGCCACGGTCTTCGACGTCGGCGCGAACATCGGCATGTTCTCCCTGTTCGTGCACGCCGTCTGCCCGGACGCCACCATCCACGCGTTCGAGCCGGTGCCGTCGGTGGCCGACGTGCTGCGCCGCAACGTGGCCGCCTTCGGCGTCCCGGCCAGCGTGCACCCGTACGGGCTCGCCGCCGGCCCCGGGCAGGTGAGCTTCACCTACTACCCGGGCTACGCCATGATGTCCGGCCACGCCGAGTACGCCGACCCGGACGCCGAGCGGGCCGTCATCAAGCGGTTCCTGACCAACGAGCGGGACCGGGGCGAGGCCGACCGGGACGCCCTGCTCGACCGGGTCGACGAGCTGCTCCAGGAGCGGTTCGCCGGGGACACGCTGACGGTGGACGTCCGGCCGCTGTCCGACGTGATCGACGAGGTGGCCCCCGAGCGCATCGACCTGCTGAAGATCGACGTGCAGCGGGCCGAGGCGGACGTGCTCGCCGGCCTGCACGAGCGGCACTGGCCGCTGGTCGCCCAGGTCGCGATGGAGGTGCACGACGGCGTCGGCACCGTCACCGAGGGCCGCCTCGACGAGCTGATCTCCTTCTTCGAGGAGCGCGGCTTCGACGTGGTCACCCGCCAGGACGACCTGCTCGTCGGCACCGACCGGTACACCCTGCACGCCGTGCGTCCCGAGTACGCCGACGACCCCCGCCCGGTGGTCACCGCCCCCGAACCGGCCGGCGGCGAGCCGCTGGCGGACCGGCTCGCCGGGTGGCTGGCCGACCGGCTGCCGGCGCACCTGGTCCCGGCCGCCGTGGTGGTCCTCGACGCGCTGCCGCTGACCGGCAACGGCAAGCTCGACCGGGCCGCCCTACCGGCCCCCGAGCCGGGCCGCCGGCCCACCGGCCCGCAGGTGGCCCCCGCCAACCGGGCCGAGGAGATCCTCGTCGAGGCGTGGCGGGAGGTGCTCGGCGTGCCGTCGGTCGGGGTGACCGAGAGCTTCTTCGCCCTCGGTGGCGACTCGATCCGCAGCATCCAGATGCAGGTCGCGGCCAACCGGCGGGGCCTGTCGTTCCGGCTGCGGGACATCTTCGTCCACCAGTCGATCCGGGAGCTGGTCACGCACGGCGAGATCAGCCTCGCCGACCCGGACGCCGGGGCGGCCGACGCCGCCGGCCAGCCCGCCGGGGAGCAGCCCGACACCGGCGCGTTCGCGCTGCTGGCCGCCGCCGACCGGGACCGGCTGCCGGCCGGGGTGGTCGACGCGTACCCGATGACGGCGCTGCAACAGGGCATGCTCTACCACTGCGAGCTGACCGGCGACCCCGCGACGTACCACAACGTCACCGCGCACCGGGTCGACGCGCCGCTCGACGCCGACGCGCTGCGGGCCGCGTTCGCCGCCCTGGTGGCCGCGCACCCGGTGCTGCGCACCGGCTTCGCCCCCGGCGGGTACGCCGAGCCGCTGCAACTGGTGCACGCCGACGTGCCGGTCGAGGTGCCGGTGCACGACCTGGCCGGGGCCGACGAGGAGACCCGGCGGGCCCGGGTCGACGCCCTGGTCGAGACCGAGCGGACCCGGCCGTTCGACGTGGCCCGCCCGCCGTTGGTCCGGCTGTACGCCCTCGACGAGGGCGCCGACGGGTTCACCCTGGTCGTCGCCGAGCACCACGCCGTCCTCGACGGCTGGAGCCTGGAGGCGTTCGTCCGCGCCCTGCTGGCCGACCACGAGCGTCGCCGCGCTGGCCGGTCCGCGCCGGCCCCGGCGGCGTTGCCGTTCCGCGCCTACGTGGCCGCCGAGCGGGCCGCCCTCGCCGACCCGGCCGCCCGCCGGTACTGGCTGGACGGCGCCGGGGCGGCACCGCCGCTGCTGCTCGGTGGCCCGGCCCCCCGGATCACCGTCACCCGGCGGGTGCCGCTGGAGGCGGCCGTCACCGACCAGGTCACCGGGGCCGCCCGCGCGGCCGGGGTGCCGGTGAAGGCGTACCTGCTGGCGGTGCACCTGCGGGCGCTCGGCGAGATGACCGGCCGGGACGAGGTGGTCTCCGGCCTGGTGGTCGGCGGCCGGCCCGAGGGCGAGGGCAGCGACGCCACCCTCGGGCTGTTCCTCAACACCCTGCCGGTCACCGCGACCCTGCGCGACCGGCCGCTGGCCGAGCTGGCCGGCGACGCGTGGCACGTCGAGCGGTCCCTGATGGGGCACCACCGGTTCCCGCTCGCCGAGATCGTCCGGGCCGGCGGCACCGGCCCCCGCTTCGACAGCTTCTTCAACTACACCCACTTCCACGCCGCCGCCGACGCCGCCGGCCCCCGGATCGTGGCCAGCCGGGGGATCACCGTCGACGTCGCGTTCAGCCTCGCCGTCGACGTCGAGGTGGCCCCGGACACCGGCCGGCTCGCCCTCACCCTCCAGTACGACGGCCGGCGCTTCGACGACGACTGGGCCGACCGGCTCGCCGGGACGTTCACCCGGCTGCTGGCCGCGGACCCGACCGCGCCGCTGCCGCCGGTCGGGTCGGCCGGGGCGGTGCCCACCGACGCCCGGTCCCGCTGGTCCGCCCGGGTCGCCGGGCTGTGGCGGGAGGTCGTCGGGGTGGCGCCGCGCTCCGACGACACCGGGTTCGTCGCGGCCGGCGGGGACTCGCTGCGCGCCCTGCGGCTGGTTGCCGGGCTGCGGCAGCGCTACGGCAGCGACCTGACCCTGGCCGAGTTCGTCGCCCTGGACGACTTCGGGGCGCTCGTCGACCGGGTGGCCCGGCATGGCTGAGCACACCCCCTGGCTGGTGGTCCGCGCGCCGGTGCCCCGCCCCGCGCTGCGGCTGTTCTGCCTGCCGTACGCGGGCGGCAACGCGGGGGCGTTCGAGACCTGGCGGGCCGGGCTGCCCCGGTCCGTCGAGGTCAACGCCGTGCAGTACCCGGGCCGGCGGGAACGGGCCGACGAGCCCGCGCCCCGCCGGATGACCCCGCTGGTGCAGGCCCTGGAGGCGGCCCTCGCCCCCCACCTGGACCGCCCGTACGCGGTCTACGGCGACTGCCTCGGCGCGTACGTGGCGTTCGAGCTGGTCCGGCGGCTGGTCCGGCGCGGCCACCGCCCCGCCGACCTGCTGGTGGTCTCCTCGGCGGTGCCCCCGCACCTCGCCGGCGTCGAGCCGGACTGGTCCGCCGTGGACGACGCCGCGTTCCTCGCCGAGCTGGTGGCGCTGGGCACCATGCCACCGGCGGTCGCCGGGCACCCGGAGCTGGCCGCGGCGGCGCTGCCGGCGGCTCGCGCCGACTTCGAGCTGGGCCGCAGCTACCGGCTGCGCGACCCGGACCCGGTGGGCGTCCCGGTCACCGCGATCGTCGGCGACGCCGACCCGCACGTGCCGGCGACGCAGGCGGCGGCCTGGGCCGACCTGACCATCGCCGGCTGCACCACGTTGACCGTGCCCGGCGGGCACGACCTGCTCGCCCGGGCAGACGCCGGACTGCTGCGCGCCGTCCGGTCCGCCCTCGTCGGCAAGGAGCCGTCTTGACCCGCACGACACTGCTCTGCTTCCCGTACGCCGGCGCGGGCGCGTCGGTGTACCAACCGTGGCGTCGCCTCGCCCCGCCCGAGCTGGAAGTCGCCCCGGTGTCGCTGCCCGGGCGGGAGAAGCGGTTCGTCGAGGAGCCCTACCGCCGGATGGAGCAGGCCGTCGACGGGCTGCTCGACGAGGTGCTGGAACTGGCCGCCGGGGCGGACCGGGTGGCCCTGTTCGGGCACAGCATGGGCGCGGTGCTGGCGTACGAGATGACCCGCCGGCTGACCGGGGCGGCCGGGGTGACCGTGGCGCACCTGTTCGTCAGCGGCTCGCCCGACCCCTGGTCGGGCCGGGACCGCACCGCCGCCGACCTGCCCGACGACGAGTTCGTCGCCCGGGTGGAGGAGTTCGCCGGCTACACCCACCCGGCCCTGGAGGACCCGGACATGCGGGAGCTGCTGCTGCCCGGGCTGCGCGCCGACGTGGAGTTGCACGAGACGTACCGGCCGGCGTCCGACAAGCGGATCGAGGTGCCGGTCACCGCGCTGCGCGGCGAGGACGACGCCCTCGTCCCGGACGCAGCGCTGGTCGGCTGGGAGCGGGTCACCTCGGCAGGCTTCGCCACCCGGCGGCTGCCCGGCGGCCACATGTACCTGGCCGACTCCCCGGCTGCCCTGCTCGACCTGGTCCGGCGGGAGCTGGCGCAATGACCGAGGCACTGGCCCGGCCCGCTCCGGTGGTCACCGGCGACCGGCTGGCCGGCAAGACCGCCATCGTCACCGGCGCCGCCCGGGGACTGGGCCGCTCCTGCGCGGTCGCGTTCGCCGCGCAGGGCGCCGACGTGGTCCTCGTCGACCTGGCCGCCGACCTGCCCGGGGTGCCGTACCCGCTCGGCTCGGCCAGCCAGCTCGCGCACACCGCCGACCTGTGCGCCGGGTACGGGGTGGCCGCGTACCCGGTGCGGACCGACGTGCGGGACTCCGCCGCCGTCCGGGCCGCCGTCGCGCTGTGCCTGGACCGGTTCGGCCGGGTGGACGTGCTGGTCAACAACGCCGGCATCGCCGCGCCGTCGGGCAAGCCGACCCACGAGATCACCGAGGCCGAGTGGCAGCTCATGCTGGACGTCGACCTGTCCGGGCCGTGGCGGATGATCAGCGCGGTCGGCGAGGTGATGTGCCGGCAGCGCGCCGGCAGCATCGTCAACGTCGCCTCCACCGCCGGCCTGGTCGGCTACCGGCACTTCGCCGGCTACGTCGCCGCCAAGCACGGCCTGGTCGGGCTGACCCGGGCCGCCGCGCTCGACTACGCCCCGCTGAAGGTGCGGGTCAACGCGCTGTGCCCCGGCTCGGTCCGCGACGACCCGCACGTGGAGGGCCGGATGCTCGCCGAGATCGCCCGGTCGCTGGAGGTCCCGGTCGCCGAGCACGAGGAGACCTTCGTGCAGGCCCAGCCGATGAACGCGCTGATCGAGCCCGGGTCGGTGGCGCAGGCCGCCCTCTGGCTCGCCTCCGACGAGTCGGCGCAGGTCACCGGCGCCGTCATCACCGTCGACGGGGGGTTCACCGCCCGATGAACGCCCAGCGCGGCGCCCGGCACCCGGACCCGGCGCGGCTGTGCCACGCGGCGGCCGTCCGGCTGGCCGCCGACGCCGACCCGGACCGGCTGGCCGACCGGTTCGCCGCCGTCACCCGCCGGCACCGGCTGGCCGCGGGGCGGCTGTGGGTCGAGCGGGTCCCGGCGGGGCTCGCGGCGACCCGCCGGGACGCCGAGCTGGCCCGGCCCCTGCCGGCCGGCGGCCCCGACCTGCGGGCGGTGCTGCTGCGTCACGACGACGGCGCCGACCTGGTGCTGGTCGCCCGCCGGCCCGCCGTCGGCCGGCACCGCCTCGGCGCCCTGCTCACCGAACTCACCCAGCTCACCGCCCTCACCGTCGTCGACCCCGCCCGCACCGATCCCGCCATCGCCGACCTCACCAGCGCCGCTGACTCGTCGGCCGTTGAGCTGTCGGCCGGCGACGACGCGGGCGACGCCGGGTGGCTGCGCGGCGACCCCGGGGTGGACCGGACCGCCGTGCACGCCGTCGCCGTGCCGGCCGGCACCGACCTGACCGCCCTGGTCGCCGCCGTCGGCGCGGTGCTGGCCCGGTACCGGGGGGTGCGCCGGCCCCGGGTCGGCGCGGTCGTCGGCGAGCGGCTGACCGTCGTCGCGGTACCGGTGGACGGCGGTGCCCGCGACCTGCTGGCCACGGCGGGGCCCGGGTCGCCCTGGCCGGCCCCCGGGACCCCGGCGCCGGCCGGGCTGCTCGACGTCGAGGTGGGCGTGCTCGACGCGGACAGCACCGCCGACGCGTACCGGCCCTGCCTGGCGCCGGTGTGGCCGCTCACCCTGGCGCTGGCCGGCACCACCCTCGCCTGCCACCACCGCACCGCCGCGTGGGCGGCCGACCTGGTCGAGGCGTTCGCCCGCCAGGTCGTCCGGGTCCTCGGGCAGGTCCTCGCCGAGCCGGACCGCCCGCTGGACGACTGCGACCCGCTCGGCGACGCCGACCGGGCCGCGATCGTCGCCCTGGGCCGGGGTCCCGGCGAGCTGCCCGCCGCGAAGGACACCATCCACGACCGGATCGCCCGGCACGCCGCGACCCACCCGGACGCGCCGGCCGTCTCCTGCGCCGGCGAGCGGCTGACGTACGGCGAACTGGACGACCGCGCCCGCCGGGTGGCCCGGGGCCTCGCGGCGCGCGGGGTCGCCCCCGGCGACCTGGTCGGGGTCTGCCTGGACCGCAGCGTCGACCTGATCGCGGTGCTGCTCGGCGTGCTCCGCGCCGGCGCCGCGTACGTGCCGGTCGACCCGGCCTACCCGGTCGACCGGATCCGCTACACCGTCGAGGACTCCGGCGTCGCCCTGCTGGTCGGCGCCGGGGGCGTCGACGCCGCCGGGCTGACCGGCGACGGGCCGCCCGCCGATCGGCTCGGCGACGGGCCACCCGCCGAGGGATCCCGCCCTGCGCAGCCGCCCGTCGGCGGGCCGGACGACCCGGCGCGCGTGACCCGCACCCTCCACCTGCTGGCGTACCCTACTACGCACCTGGTCGTCGCTGACCTGGTGGTGCGCACCACGGGGCGAGTTCGCCGCGCACCGCCACGACGTCGACCGACGTGGCGACGGCCCGCGCGCTCGACGTCGGCTGGTCGTCGTCGGCGAACCGATGCTGGCGCCCGGACTGCTCACTGGCTGGCGAACCGACCGCCACCCGGAGACCGACTGCCGGGTGGTGAACATGTTCGGCATCACCGAGACCACGGTGCACGTCACCGCGCAGACCCTCGACCGGGGGCTCGCACTGGCCGGCAGCCGGTCGGTGGGCCGGGCCCTGCCCGGCTGGCGGGTGTACGTGCTCGACCCGGCCGGCCGGCTGCTGCCCCCGGGCGCGGCGGGAGAGATCCACGTCGGCGGGGCCGGGGTGGCCGACGGCTACCTGCACCGCCCGGAGCTGACCGCCGAGCGGTTCCGGCCCGACCCGTTCTCCGGCGGGCGGATGTACCGCAGCGGCGACCGGGGCCGGCTGCTGCCCGACGGCCGGCTGGAGCACCTGGGTCGCCTCGACAACCAGGTGAAGGTGCGCGGCTACCGCATCGAGCTGGACGAGATCCGCCAGGTGCTGCTGGACGACCCGGCGGCGTTGGCCGTGGCGGTGGTGGTCGAGACCGGCGCGGAGGCCGCCGACACCCGGCTGCACGCGTACGTGGTGCTCGCCGACGCCGCGGGCTCGGTGGCCGAGCTGCGCCGCCGGGCGGCCCGGCTGCTGCCCGACTACATGGTCCCGGCGACGATCACCGCGCTGCCCGCGCTGCCGCTGACCGCCAACGGCAAGCTCGACGCGGCCCGGCTGCCCGCCCCCGCGACCCCCGCCGCAGACCCGGCCCCCACCCCGGCCGACGACGCGGGGCTGGACGAGCGGATCCGGGTGATCTGGCAGCGGGTACTCGGCACCGAGGTGGGGCCGGAGGACAACTTCTTCGACCTCGGCGGCAACTCGCTGCTGGCCCTGCGGCTGCTCAACGAGCTGCGCGACCAGGGCCTGGCCGACCTCACCCCACGCCACCTCTACCTGCACCAGACCGTGCGCGGACTGGCCGAGGCGATCGGAGCCGCCCGATGACCCCCCACGTGGACACCCTCGCCCGGCTCTGGCCGCAGGTCGACCGGGTGGCCGTCAAGGACGGCTGCGTGTACGCCGTCGCCGAGGACTACCTCGACCCGCTGGTGCTGCGCGGTCAGCTCGCCGCAGAGCTGACCGACGAGGAACTGCCCCGGCACGTCGTCCAGGTCGACTCGCTCGACCCGGCCGACCTGGTCGCCCCCGACGACCGGTACGGGGCGTACCTGCCGCCCCGGGACGACACCGAGCGGGTGCTGGTGCGCGTCTGGGAGCGGGTGCTCGGGGTGCCGAAGCTCGGCGTCCTCGACGACTTCTACGCCGCGGGCGGGGACTCGCTGGCCGCCGCCGGGCTGGCCGTGGAGGCCCAGCGGGTGTTCGGGGTGGCGGTGTCGCTGGCCGCCGTCCTGCGTCACCCGACCGTGGCCGCCCTCGCCGACGAGATCCGCCGGTCCCGGGCCGCCGCGCCGCTGCCCCGGGCCGCCGCCGGCGTGGCGCACCCGCTGTCGCCGCAGCAGCGGCGGGTGTACCTGGCCCAGTCCCGCGACCCGGCGTCGGTGGCCTACCACCTGCCGCTGGTGCTGCCGCTGCCGGCCGACGTGGACGCCGGCCGGCTGGCCGGGGCGTTCCGGCACGTCATCGCCCGGCACGACGTCCTGCGCACCGCGTTCGGCACCGAGGCGGGCCGGCCGGTGCAGCGGGTGCTGGCGGGGGTGACGTTCGAGCTGCCCGAGGTGGCCGCCCCGGCCGACGCCCCGGTGCCGGTCAGCCCGTTCGACCTGGCCGCCCCGCCGCTGCTGCGCGCCGAGCTGCGACATACCCCGGCCGGGCCGGAGCTGGCCCTGGAACTGCACCACATCGTCACCGACGGGCTCTCCCTGGCCCTGCTGCTGGGCGAGGTCGACGCCCGCTACGCCGGCCGGGACCTGCCGCCCGTCCCCGCCCAGTACGCCGACTACGCGGCCTGGGTCGACGGGCGGGAGCCGCCGGGGCGCGACTGGTGGCTGGCCCGGTTCGCCGACCCGCCCGCCCCGCCCCGGCTGCCCACCGACGCCGACCGGCCGGCGGGCGACGGGCCGGCCGTGATCGCCGGCAGCGGGGTCGTCGAGTTCACCGTGGACGCCGCCCGTACCGCCGCGCTGCGCGCCCTGGCCCGGCGCGAGGGGGTGACCCTGTTCCAACTGCTGCTCGCCGTCTACGCGACCTTCCTCGCGGCGGCTACCGGCGGCGCGACCACCGGCGATCCGGGCTCCGGCGGCGTGGACGTCACCGTCGGCACCCCGGTCGCCGGGCGGGGCGCGCCGGGCCTGGACGCCGCGATGGGGATGTTCGTCAACACCGTCTGCCTGCGCCACCGGGTCCGCCCCGACACGCCGTTCCGGGCGCTGCTCGACGAGGTGGCCCGGGACGTGGTGGACGCCTTCGCCCACCAGGAGTTCCCGTTCGACAACCTGGTCGAGGCGGTGCTGCCGGTCCGTGACCCGCACCGGCACCCGCTGTTCGACACCCTCTTCGCGATGCAGCACGCCGAGGTGGCCCGGGTCGACTTCCTCGGCCGGCCGGTGGAACTGGCCATCGCCCCCACCGGGCAGGCCATGTTCGACCTGGACATGCAGGTCTACGAGCGGGCGGACTCGCTGCGCGTGCACTGGGCGTACCACGCCGGGCTGTTCCTGCCGGCGACGGTGCGCGCCTTCGCCGACCTGTACCTGGAACTCCTCGACACCGTGCTGGCCGAACCGGGCCGACCGGTCGGCGCGCTGACCGGCGCGCGGGCCGCCGCCGTCCCGGCCGTCTCCACCATCGACATCGACCTGTGAGCCGGAGAGCGAGATCATGCAGTCTCTGATGACCCGGGGCCAGCTCAGGATCGCCGCGGCGCGGCGGCCCGACCACGCCCGGCACTGGCGCGACGCGCTCGCCGCCGGAGCGGACCGGGTCGGCTTCCCCGCCGACCGCACCCCCGCCCCCGGCGCCCCGGCCCGCCCGCAGGCCGTCACCGTGCCCCTCGGCGCCGCGCTGGCCGACCGGCTAGCCGCCGCCAGCCGGGGCGCCGAACCCGCCCGGTACGTGCTGGTGGCCGCCGCCGTGGCGGCGCTGCTGCGCCGCTGGACCGGCGCGACGGCGCTGCTGGTCGGCCGCCCGGCCGACGGCGACGCGCTGGCCGGCCTGCTGCCCCTGCCGGTGGCCTGCGGCCCCGACGTCAGCTACCGGGACCTGGTCGGGCAGCTCCGCGCGGCGCTGCCCGAGGCGCAGCGGTACGCGGACTACCCCGTCGAGCTGCTCGCCGAGGACCTCGCCCCGCACGCGGAGGCCGACCGGCACCCCTTTCTCGACGTCGCGGTGCACACCACCGACGCCGCCCCCGACCCCCGGATCGGCGTCACCGTGGCGGTGTCCGCCGCCGAGCTGACCGTGCACCACGACGCGGCCCGCCACGACCCGGCCACGGCCGACCGGATCGCCGGGCACCTGCTGCTCCTGCTGACCGCCGCGCTCGCCGCCCCGGACGCCCCGGTCGACGACGTCGCCCTGGTCACCCCGGCCGACCGGGCGGCGCTCGACGCGATGAACGACACCGCCACGGACCCCGGCGAGGCGGTCCGCCCCGACGCCTGGGTGGCCCGCCGGGCCGTCGAGACGCCCGACGCCGTCGCCGTGCGTACCGACGAGGTCACCTGGACGTGGGCGGAGCTGGACCGGCGGGTGGCCGCCCTCGCCGCGACCGTGCGGGCGGCCGGCGCGGGCCCGGAGACCGTCGTCGGCGTGCTCGCCGAGCGGTCGCCCGCGCAGCTCGCGGCGATCCTCGCCGTGCACCGGGCCGGCGCGGCCTACCTGCCGGTCGACCCCGGCTACCCGCCGGCCCGGATCGGCTACCTGCTGGCCGACAGCGGCGCGGCACTCGTGCTGGCCGCCGACCCGGCGGCCGTCCCCGAGGGAGTCCCGGTGCTCCCGCTGCCGCCGGCCGACGCGCTGCCCGCGGAGGCGGTGTCCGCGCCACCGGCGGAGGCCGCGCCACCGGCGCAGGCCGACGGGCGGGACCTGGCGTACGTCATCTACACCTCCGGCTCCACCGGCGCCCCGAAGGGGGCGATGATCGAGCACCGGTCGCTGGCCAACCGGCTCGCCTGGATGCAGCGGCTGCACCCGATCGGCCCGGACGACGTGATCCTGCACAAGACCCCGACCACCTTCGACGTGTCGGTGTGGGAGCTGTTCTGGTGGGCCCGCGAGGGGGCGTCGGTGTGCCTGCTGCCGCCCGGCGCGGAACGTGACCCGCAGGCCATCGTCGCGGCGGTCGCCGCGCACGGCGTGACCACCCTGCACTTCGTCCCGTCCATGCTGGGGGCGTTCCTCGACTGGCTGGCCACCGCCGACACCGCGCCGCTGGCCGGGCTGCGGCGGGTCTTCGCCAGCGGCGAGGCGCTCGGCCCGCACCACGTCGACCGGCTCGCCGCGCTGCTGCCGCACGTCACCCTCGTCAACCTGTACGGCCCGACCGAGGCCACCGTCGACGTCACCCACCACCGCTGCGTGCCCGGCGCCGACCGGGTGCCGATCGGCCGGCCGGTCGACAACACCCGGCTGCACGTCCTCGACGAGCGGCTGCGGGTCCAGCCCGTCGGGGTGCCCGGCGAGCTGTGCATCGCCGGGGTGCAGCTCGCCCGGGGCTACCTCAACCGCCCCGAGCTGACCCGGGACCGGTTCGTGGCCGCCCCGGACGCGGGGGAGGAGCGGGTCTACCGCACCGGCGACCTGGCCCGGGTGCTGCCCGACGGCACCATCGACTACCTGGGCCGCCTCGACCACCAGGTCAAGGTGCGCGGCCACCGGGTCGAGCTGGGCGAGGTGGAGGAGGCGCTGCGCGGCCACCCGGCCGTGAAGGACGCCGTGGTGGTGGCCCGCGACGGCAACCTGCTCGGGTACGTGCTGACCCACTTCCCGGTGGCCGAGCGGGCGCTCACCGCGCACCTGTCCGGCCTGCTGCCCCGGTACCTCGTCCCGGCCCGGGTGGTGGAGCTGGCCGAGTTCCCGCTGTCCGGCAGCGGCAAGCTCGACCGGCGGGCGCTGCCCGACCCGCCCGCCGACGACCGCCCGTACGTGCCGCCGCGCACCGACGCCGAGCGGATCCTCGCCGAGGTGTGGGCCGACGTGCTCGGGGTGGACCGGATGGGGGTGGAGGACAACCTGTTCGCCCTCGGCGGCAACTCCATCCACTTCGTCACCGTGCTGGCCCGGGCGCACGCCGCCGGGCTCGACCTCACCTTCCAGCAGCTCTTCCGCCACCCCACCATCGCCGCCCTCGCCGCCGCCCCGGCGACCGGCGAGCGGCCCCCCACGTACGCGCCGTTCGACCTGGTGTCCCCGGCCGACCGGGCGTTGCTGCCCGACGGGGTGGTCGACGCGTACCCGCTGGGGCAGCTCCAGGCCGGGCTGATCTTCCAGAACGAGTTGGCCCGGGGCGCGGCCCAGTACCACGACATCATCAGCTTCCTGATCAACGCGCCGTTCGACGAGGCCACGTTCACGGCCGCGATGCGGCGGCTGGTCGCCGACAACCCGATCTTCCGCACCAGCTACCACCTCACCGGGTACGGCGAGTACCTCCAGCTCGTGCACGCCGACGCGCCGACCCCGCTGTGGGTGACCGACCTGCGCGGCCTCGACCCGGCCGAGCAGGAGCGCCGGTACGCCGACTGGCACGACCGGGAGCAGGCGTACCGGTTCGTCTGGCGGGAGCCGGGGCTGGTCCGCGTCCACGTGCACCTGTTCGCCGACGACCTGTACCGGTACAGCCTCAGCCAGCACAACTCGGCCCTGGACGGGTGGAGCATCACCCTGCTGCACACCCGGCTGTTCGACACGTACCACCGGCTGCGCGACGGCCGGCCGCTGCCCGAGCCGCCGGCCGGCAACCACTTCCGCGACTACATCGGCCTGGAGCGCCGGGCCGTCGCCTCGGCCGCCGACCGGGACTTCTGGCGGGACGTGCTGGCCGACGGCGGGGTCACCGAGCTGCCCCGCTGGGAGCCGCCGACCGCCGAGGCACAGCGCCCGGTGGTCTTCCACGAGGTGGACGTCTCCGCCGCGCTGTCCGAGCGGCTGCTGCGGCTGGCCGACCGGCTCGCCGTGCCGCTGAAGACCCTGCTGCTCGCCGCGCACGTCAAGGTCATCGGCGCGCTCGCCGCCGCCGCGGCCGTCGTCACCGGGTACGAGCAGAGCGGCCGGCCCGAGTCCGAGGGCGCCACGGCCGCGATGGGACTGTTCCTCAACACCGTGCCGCTGCGCGTCGACCTCGGCGACGGAAGCTGGGCCGACCTCGTCGGCCGGGTCTACCGCGCCGAGGCGGACCTGCTGCCGCACCGGCGCTACCCGATGGCGCAGATGAAGGCCGACGCGGCCACCACCGACCCGCTGTTCGAGACGGTGTTCAACTACACCCACTTCTACCTGCTCAAGCAGTTGCGGGAGCGGCCCGGGTTCGACCTGCTCGACGTGCGGGTCAGCACCGAGACCGAGTTCGCGCTGCGCGCCGAGTTCATGCGGGACTTCTTCACCGACCAGGTCCGGCTGAGCCTGCACTACCACTCGGCGGAGTTCACCCCGCAGCAGGCCGCCGGGATCGGCGAGGCGTACCGGCGGGCCCTCGCCGCGCTCGCCGACACCCCGGACGCCCCGCACGGCGGGTACGCCGCCGGCCTGCCGCCGGCCCGGGTCGTCCCCGCGCGGCGGACCTTCGGCCGGACCGCGCCCGCCCCGGCCGCCGGCCCCGCCGGGCGCACCCCGCCCGCCACCGACGTGGCCCGGCGCATCGCCGAGGTCTGGGCCGCGACCCTGGACGTGCCGCCGGCCGACATCGCCGAGGAGGACAACTTCTTCGACCTCGGCGGGAACTCCCTCGCCGCGATGCGGGTCGTCGCCGCGCTGCGCCCGCTGGTCACCCTGCGGCAGCTCATGACCCACTCCGACCTGGGCCCGCTGGCCCGGGTCGCCGAGTCCGCCGCCGGCTCCGGCACCGGGTCCGGCGCGGCGGTCGGGGCCGGGGCCGCCCGGGCCGGCGACGACTCGCTGCTCCAGCCGCTGTCGCCGTCCGGCACCGCCGCCGACCGGGTCCTGCTCTGCTTCCCGTACGCGGCCGGCAACCCGCTGGCGTTCCGTCCCCTCGCCGAGGCGCTCGCCGGGCACGGCGTGGCCGTGCAGGCGGTGGCCCTGCCCGGTCACGACCTCGGCCGCCGCGAGCCGCTGGTCGACCTCGACGAGGTGGCCCGGCGGGTGGCCGACGAGATCCGCGCCCACGTCCGGGGCGAAATGCTGCTCTGGGGGCACTGCGTCGGCGCGGCGCTGGCGATCGAGGTGACCCGGCTGCTCGCCGCCGCCGGGGCCCCGCCGGCGCGGCTCTTCCTCGGCGGCAAGCTGCTGCGCGACGCGGCCGAGATCGACGCCAGCATCGCCGAGGTGCGCGCCCTCGACGAGGCCGGGGTGGTGGACTGGCTGGTCGGGCAGACCGGCTTCACCGACCTCGACGGCCTCGACGCCGACCACACCTCGGCGCTGGTCGCCGCGTTCCGGCACGACGCGCTCGGCTCGCACGCGTACCTGCGGGACCGGCTCGCCCCGCTGGCCGACCGGCCGCTGACGGTGCCGGTGACGGTGGTGCTCGCCGCCGACGACCCGCTCACCGCCGGCTCGGCCGACGAGCACGCCGCGTGGCGGCGAATCGCCGCCGACGTGACCCTCGAAGAGATCGACGGTGGGGGACACTACTTCTGCCGTACCCGCGCCGGGGAGGTGGCCGCCCTCGTCGGCGCCGCCGGCCCGGCCGCGCCGCGCGCCCGCCGCCCCGGGGAGGACCATGTCTGACCGTACGCCCACCAGCGCCGCCGAGCGGCCCGCGACGCCGCGCGGCGAGTTCGTCGCCGGGGCCCGCTCGATGGTGCCGTTCCTGCTCTCCGCGTTTCCCCTCGGGGTGATCGGCGGGACGCTCGGCCTGGCCAGCGGGCTGTCCTATCTGGAGACGTTCGGGCTGGCCATGGTGGTCAACTCGGGCACCGCCCAGTTCATCGGCTTCAAGCTGATCTCCGAGGGCGCGGCGTGGCCGGTGATCGTGCTGACCACGCTGATCCTCAGCCTGCGCATGCTGATCTACTCGACGCTGCTCGCCCCGCACGTACGGGAGCTGCCGCAGCGGTGGCGGCTGCTGCTCGGCTTCGGGCTGATCGACGCGGTGTTCTTCGTCGCGTTCGACCGGATCAAGGGCGACGAGCCGGCCCGCCGCAAGAGCATGTACTACTTCGGCGCGTCCGCCATCATGTACGTCAACTGGGCGATCGCCACGGTCGTCGGCATGGTCGCCGGGCACCTGCTGCCGCAGCGGCTGCGCGACGGCCTGGACTTCCCGATGACCGCGGTCTTCCTGGTCGTGCTCGCCGGGGCGCTCGCCGGCTGGAAGATCTGGACCACCGCCGTCTCGGCCGGCGCGCTGGCCATGCTGACCATCGGCCTGCCGTACAACCTGGGGCTGATCCTGGCGGCGCTCGGCGGCGCCTGTGTCGGCATGGCCTGCGAACGGATCGAACGCCGCTGGTTCCCGCCGGAGCCCGACGAGCCGGCGGCCGACCCGGACCCGCCGGCGCCGGAGGTGACGGCGGGCGCGGACGGGTCGCCGCCGGGGGCCGTGCCGCACGTGCGGCCCGGTGAGCCCGTGCGGGCCGGGGACCGGGCGGCCGACGCCGCCGCCGACGTGGACGGAAGGTGACCGCGATGTCGATGCTGCTGCTCATCCTCGGGATGGGGCTGGCCACCTTCGCCCCCCGGTACGTGCCGCTGCTGGTCTTCCGCGACCGGGAACTGCCGGCCGACGTGAAGACGTTCCTCGGCTACCTGCCGCCCGCGCTGCTCGCCGCGATCGCGGTGCCGTCGGTGCTCGCCCCGGTCGACAACCGGGTGGAGATCACCGTGGTCACGATCCCGTACCTGGTGGCCGGGGTGGTGACCCTGGTGACCGGGCTCTTCGTCGAACGGTTCATGATCGTCTGGACGGTGGGGCTGGCGGTCTTCTTCGGGCTGCGCTGGTGGCTGGGGGCGATGTGACGACGACGGGCGACACCCCGATGCGGCAGCCGCTGCGGGTGGCGGCGGCGCATATCGAGCCGTTGGCCGACGCCGGGACCACCGCCGGCCTGGCCGTCGCCGACCTCGACGACGCCCGGCTGTGGCACCAGCGTGACAGCCAGCGGATGGTCGTCGACCGGGCCGCCCCGGCGCCGGTCGTCGTCGTACCCTGACCGTTCGCAGCAGACAACCGAAGGAGCACCGGTGACCGGCATCGGCACGACCGCTGTCCACGGCGACGACGGGCTGAGCCCCGCGGGCGCGGTGTCGCCCCCGATCGTGCAGAGCGCCACCTTCAGCGCCGAGACCGACGAGCGGTTCACCGAGATCGCCACGCAGACGCGCGGCGACGCCTTCTACACCCGATACGGCAACCCCAATCACGCCCAGGTCGCCGCCGTGGTGGCCGAGTTGGAGGGCGTGGAGACGGGCCTGGTCACCGCCTCCGGGATGGGGGCGATCACCACGATCGCCCTGGCCCTGCTGACCGTCGGCGACCACGTGATCGTGCAGCGCAGCACCTACGGCGGCACCACCTCGCTGACCACCGGGCTGCTCACCCGGTTCGGGGTGAGCTGCACCCAGGTCGACCAGACCGACGTCGACGCGTTCGCCCGGGCGCTGACCCCGCGGACCCGGCTGGTGCTGGTGGAGACCCCCAGCAACCCGCTGTTGGAGCTGACCGACCTGTCCGCCGTGGTCGAGCTGGCGCACGCCCACGGCGCGTACGCCGTCGTGGACAACACCTTCGCCACCCCGGTCAACCAGCGTCCGGCGACCTTCGGCGCGGACCTGGTCTGGCACAGCGCCACGAAGTTCCTCGGCGGCCACTCCGACGTCTCCGCCGGGGTCGTGGTCGGCTCCGCCGAACTGGTCGACCGGGTGTGGCAGACCGCCATCGTCACCGGGGCGACACTCGGCCCGATCGACGCCTGGCTGCTGCTGCGCGGCATCCGGACGCTGCCGCTGCGGATGGCCCGGCACAACGACAACGCCCTCGCGCTGGCCCGGACGCTGGAGGAACACCCGGCCGTCGCCCGGGTCCGCTATCCCGGCCTGCCCAGCCATCCCCAGCACGACCTGGCCCGCAAGCAGATGAGCGGGTACGGCGGCGTGTTCAGCCTCGACCTGGCCGGCGGCCGGCCGGCGGCGGCCACCCTGCTGGCGGAACTGCGGCTGGCCAAACGCGCGGCCAGCCTGGGCAGTGTGAGCACCCTGGTGGTGCACCCACGCTCGATGTGGGCGGGGATCGTCGACGCCGCCCAGCTCGCCGAAACCGGCATCGGCGAGGGCCTGGTGCGGGTCTCCACCGGCATCGAGGAGACGCCGGACCTGCTCGCCGACTTCACCCGCGCCCTGGACATCGTCGCCGGCTGATCCGCCGGCGCATCCGCCGCAAATTCACGGAATTCGTGGCTGTTACGTGCTCCGATGGCCACACATTCCGGGTATTTGCGCGCGCACCAGAGACCCGGGAGGGGCAGCGTGGAGATGGGGTACGGGCTCGGGGAGGCGTACGAACACGGCATGCTGGACGTGGGCGACGGGAACCGCGTGCACTGGGAGGTGTCCGGCAATCCGGGCGGCACGCCGGCGCTCGTCGTGCACGGCGGGCCCGGGGCCGGCTCCGGCGCGGGCGTCCGCCGGCTGTTCGACCCGGCCCGGTACCGGATCGTCCAGTTCGACCAGCGCGGCTGCGGGCGCAGCACCCCGCACGCCGCCGACCCGGCCACCGACATGCGGCACAACACCACCGCCCACCTGCTGGCCGACATGGAGCTGCTGCGCGCGCACCTGGGCATCGACCGCTGGCTGCTGTTCGGCGACTCGTGGGGCTCGACCCTGGGCCTGGCGTACGCGCAGCGGCACCCGGAGCGGGTCAGCGCGATCGTCCTCGTCGGGGTCACCATGAGCCGCCGGTCGGAGATCGACTGGCTGTACCGGGGCGTCGGCCGGTTCTTCCCCGAGCAGTGGCGGCGGTTCGCCGACGCCGTGCCGGCGGCCGACCGCCCGACGGTCGAGCCGGGCCAGGGGCCGGCCGGCGACCTGCTCGCCGCGTACGCGCGCCTGCTGGAGCACCCGGACGCGCGGGTGCGGCACCGGGCGGCGAACGCCTGGCTGGCCTGGGAGGATGCCGTCGTCTCGCTGGAGCCCCAGGGCAGGCCCGGGGTGTACAGCGACCGGCCGTCGGACGCCCGGCTGGCGTTCGTCCGGATCTGCGCGCACTACTTCTCCCACGGGGCGTGGCTGGACGACGATGCCCTGTTGCGCGACGCCGGCCGGCTGGCCGGGATTCCCGGGGTCCTCGTGCACGGCCGCCTCGACCTCGGCTCGCCGTTGGAGACGCCGTGGTCGCTGGCCCGCGCCTGGCCCGACGCCGAGCTGATCGTGGTCGCCGACTCCGGGCACACCGGCAGCGACGCCCTGCGCGGTCACCTGCGCGCCGCGCTGGACCGGTTCGCCCCGCCGCCGCCGGGCGGGGAACTGCGGCTCGCGCCGGCCCGCCGGGCGGGTGACGCGACGGGCAGCGACGGCTCGTATCCTGTGCGCGGAGGTTCGTCAGTCACAGAAGGGGGTCGGTGTGAGTAACCGGATCGAGACGCTGGAGTTCCAGGCGGAGGCGCGCCAGCTGCTCCAGCTGATGGTCCATTCGATCTACTCGAACAAGGACGTCTTCCTGCGCGAGCTGGTCTCCAACGCCTCCGACGCGCTGGACAAGCTGCGCCTGGAGTCCATGGTCGACAAGGATCTCGCGGCCGACGTCTCGGACCTGCACATCGAGATCGAGGTCGACCGCGACGCGCGGACCCTGACCGTCCGGGACAACGGCATCGGCATGTCCCGCGACGACGTGGTCCGCCTGATCGGCACCATCGCCAAGTCCGGCACCGCCGAGCTGCTGGCCAAGCTGCGCGAGTCGAAGGACTCGGCCGGGTCCGCCGACCTGATCGGCCAGTTCGGCGTCGGGTTCTACGCCACTTTCATGGTCGCCGACAAGGTCACCCTGGTCACCCGCCGAGCCGGGCAGGACGAGGGCACCCGCTGGGAGTCCACCGGCGAGGGCACGTACGTCGTCGAGACCGTCGACGACGCGCCGCAGGGCACCTCCGTCACCGTCCACCTCAAGCCGGAGGACAGCGACGACCACCTGTACGACTACACGGCCGAGTGGAAGATCCGCGAGATCGTCAAGCGGTACTCCGACTTCATCGCCTGGCCGATCCGGATGACGGTCGAGCGCAAGGGCGAGGGCGACGAGACCACCCGGGACGTGCAGACCCTCAACTCGATGAAGGCGCTCTGGGCTCGCCCGCGCAGTGAGGTCGACGAGGCCGAGTACAAGGAGTTCTACAAGCACGTCAGCCACGACTGGGCCGACCCCCTCGAAACCATCCACATGCGGGGGGAGGGGACCTTCGAGTACGAGGCGCTGCTGTTCCTGCCGTCGCACGCCCCGGTCGACCTGTTCGCCCCGCAGGCCCGCCGAGGCGTGCAGCTCTACGTCAAGCGCGTGTTCATCATGGACGACTGCGACGCGCTGATGCCCAACTACCTGCGCTTCGTCAAGGGCGTCGTCGACGCGCACGACCTGTCGCTGAACATCTCTCGGGAGATCCTCCAGCAGGACCGCCAGATCCAGGTGGTCCGCCGCCGGCTGGTGAAGAAGATCCTCGCCACCGTCAAGGAGATGAAGGCCAACGAGGCCGAGAAGTACCGCACCTTCTGGTCGGAGTTCGGCCCGGCCGTCAAGGAGGGCCTGCTCGACGACCCGGACAACACCGAGGCCATCCTCGACATCGTCTCCGTCGCCTCCACCCACGATCCGGCCGAGCTGACCGGCCTGCGCGACTACGTCGAGCGGATGAAGGACGGCCAGGGCGACATCTACTACATGACGGGCGAGTCCCGGTCGATGATCGAGAACTCGCCGCACATGGAGGCGTTCCGGGCCAAGGGCTACGAGGTGCTGATCCTCACCGACCCGGTGGACGAGGTGTGGGTCGAGCGGGTCGGCCAGTTCGACGGCAAGCCGCTGCGCTCCATCGCCAAGGGTCAGGTCGACCTGGACACCGAGGAGGAGAAGAAGGAAGCCGAGTCCGCCCGGGAGCAGCAGCGCCAGGAGTACGCCGACCTGCTGACCTGGATGACGGACCGGCTCTCCGACAACGTCAAGGAGGCCCGGCTCTCCACCCGGCTGACCACCTCGCCGGCCTGCGTGGTGGGCGACGCCCACGACATCACCCCGACCCTGGAGAAGATGTACCGGGCGATGGGGCACGAGGTGCCGCAGGTCAAGCGGATCCTGGAGCTGAACCCGGGGCACCCGCTGGTCGAGGGGCTGCGCAAGGCCCACGAGCAGGACGCCGGATCCGACGCGGTCGGCGACACCGCCGAGCTGCTGTACGGGATGGCGCTGCTGGCCGAGGGCGGCGAGCTGGCCGACCCGTCCCGGTTCACCCGTGTCCTCGCCGACCGCTTGGCCCGTACCCTGTAGCCGCCGAGCCGCACCGCGCGCCGGGCTCCCGGTCGACACGTGTCGACCGTGGACGCCCGGCGCGCGCCGTTTCGGGGATTACTCGGCGTGTTCGACTTCCGGGTGGGCACAATCGGACCGACATGACTGAGCGTCACGGGCCGAGGTGGCCCGAAGCCGGTCCGACCTGATCGGACTCGGCCCCACGCCCTCCCCTGCATGCCCTACGCAGTATCGCAACTCGACGGTTGGCGGGTTCGCCCGAGCGGGTGAAGAACTTCACAAGAGGTGGGCGGCCGTCACGAACCGTGTCTAACGTCGGTCGAGTCCGCAAACGCGGCCACCACGGTCGGTAACGCCTAGTCCTGCCGCCGGCCGTCGGTTCCCTTGTCAGTCAGGCAGGAGCGGGGGACCCACACGTTCCTCGGTGCACCGCACCTCGGGGTGAAGCCGCCTTCGGCGGCCGGGCTCCTCGGCCCGAACCCGACAGCTCACCTCGCCGGCGTGGAGGAATCACATGGCAACTCAATACACCGCCCGCCACCATCGGGTGACCGCTCGCCGCGTCACCGTCGGCACTCTCGCGGCCGGCGCACTCGCCGGGGCCGTCGCCCTGGCCGGCCCGGCCGCACCGGCCCAGGCCGCGGTCAACTGGGACGCCGTCGCCAGGTGCGAGTCCGGCGGAAACTGGCACATCAACACCGGCAACGGCTACTACGGCGGCCTCCAGTTCTCGCAGGGCACCTGGGCCGGCTACGGCGGCAAGAGGTACGCCGCCCGAGCCGACCTGGCGACCCGGAGCGAGCAGATCCGCATCGCCGAGAAGGTGCTCGACGGCCAGGGCATCGGGGCGTGGCCGACCTGCGGCAAGAAGGGCGGCTCGACGAAGGCCAGCCCGAAGTCGGAGCGGAGGTCCGAGTCGAAGGCCGCCCCGAAGGAGCGGTCCCCGCGTACCGAGAAGCCGGCCTCGCGCGGCAAGCGGGACACCACGAGAAGCGCACCGAAGAGCGCCCCGTCCGACGGCGGGCGGACCTACCTGGTCCGATCGGGCGACACCCTCTCCGAGATCGCCACGGCGCAGGGCGTGCGGGGCGGCTGGCGCGCCCTGTGGGAGAAGAACGAGCGGGTCGTGGGCAAGCATCCGAACCTGATCTTCCCGGGCCAGCGGCTCAGCCTCTGACGCGCCCGGCCGGGTCGGTACGACCTGGCGCCCCGGTCCCGGGGCACCCAGCGGCGAAGCGCCCGGCCGGTTCCTCCGGCCGGGCGCTTCCGCGTCGTCGCCGGGTGGCACCCGGACCGCGGCGGAGGCACCTTCCACGTGACGTCGCCGCCCCGCAAAACGGGTCGGCCGCCGAACCCGGTTCTGGGCACAATGGCGCGATGCCGCGCCGTATCACCGCCCTGCTCGACGACCTCGACGACCTGCCGTACCGGGAGCGGACGAGCACCCTCGCCGCCCGGGCCCGGGACCTCGCCGCCGCCGGCCGGCTGGCCGGGGTGCTCGCGGACCTGCGCGCCGGATCCGCGTACCACCGGTTCCTCGCCGTGACCGCGGCGCAGGTGGTCGGCGACCGGGCCGGGGTGGCCGCCGCCCTCGACGACCCGCACGGGGCGATCCGGGCCGTCGCGGTCCGCGCCTGCCTGCGCGCCGGCTGGCTCACCGCCGACGACCTGCGCCCCCTGCTCGCCGACGCGCCCGCCGACCTGCGCCGGCTGGTGTACCGGTCGCTGCGGTCGCCGCGCCGCCCGGAGGTCGCCGACCGGCTCGTCGACGCCGTCCGGGACCGGTTCGGCGATGCCGAGGCGGTCGCGCTGCTGCCCGCCTGCGGCCCCGACACGGTACGCCGGCTGCTGCCCCTGCTCGACCACGCGCTCGGCAGCGGGGCGGCCCTGGCCGGCCGGCACGCCGGGATCCTGCTCGACCACGCCGAGGCGACGCTGCCCGGCCTCGACGGCCCGGAACGCTTCCGCTGGTGGGCGGCCCGCGCGGGCGCGCTGCTCGGCACGGCGGTCGACCGCCCGGAGCGGGTGCTCACCCTGCTCGAACGCCACGCCCCGGCCGACGGGCTCCCCGGCGATCTCACCGGCTACGGCGTGCTCGCCGCGGCGTTCCCGCACCGGGTGCTCGCGCTGCTGACCGCCCCCGCCCGGGCCGGCTGGCTGGCCCGGACCGCCCTGCCCCCGGCGCTGCTGCGCCGCCTCGGCGCGCTGCCGCCGGCGGAGCTGGTCACGCTCGCCCGGCGACAGCGCGCCGACGACACGCGCCTCGCGGCGCTGCTGGACGCGCTGCCCCCGGCGGCACGCGGCGCCCTGTACGACGCCGCGCTCGCCGACGTCGAGACGGCCGCCACGATCCCGTCCCCGGCGGTCATGGCGGTGCTGCCCCGGCGCTGGCGGGAACGGGAGGCCCGGCGGGTGCTCACCCTGGACCGGGTCCGCGCCGACGAGGCCGCCGTGCGCGCCTGGAGTGCCGAGCTGCCCTGGCCGGAGGCGTCCGCCGTGCTGACGCCGGCCCTGCGCGCCGCCGACGCCCACGACCGGGCGAGCGCGTACGAGCTGCTGCTCACCGCCGCGCGGCGCAGCGACGACCCGGCGGCGGTGGCCGAGGCCGTGGCCCGGCTCGCCGGGCTGCGCAACGAGCAGGATCCGGTCCGGTCGGCGGCGCTGGCCACCCTGGCGACCATGGCCCGGCCGCTGCGCGCCGACTCGCGGCCGGTGCTGGCCGCGCTGGTCACCGACGCCACCCACGCCCGGGACGCGTCCACCCGGACGCTGTCCGCGCTGGGCGACCTGGCCTGCGGGGTACTGCGCCACCACGTGGACGAACCGGAGCTGCTGGGCTGGGCGTTGGACACCCTCGACGCCCTCTTCGGCGGGCACCACCTGCCCCCGCTGGGCCGGCTCGACCACGGCCTGCGCCGGGGGCAGGAACAGGCCGTCCTCGACCGGCTCCTGCCCTGGATCACCGCCGGGATGGCGCGCGGCGAGTTCACCGCCCTGTTCGCGGTCACCCGTGCGCTGGGACGCCGGGCGTGGCGGTTGCCCGCCCTCCAGGAGCTGCTGCACCGGGCCACCGGTTCGGGCAACGTCTCCCCGGTGGTCCGTACCGCCGCCGACCTGTGGCTGGCGGACCCGGCGCCGCGCGGCGAGCGGGTCGCCCTCCTGCTCGCCGCCGACCCGTCGGTGATCACCTTCGAGGTGGTGTGGCGGACGGTCTGCGGGCGGCGCACCGACCTGCTCGACCGGGTGCTGCTCGGCCCGCCGCCGGCCGGCGCGTTCCTGCCCGCCGGGCCGCGCTGGGTGCCCGGGCATCCGTGGCACGTCGACCGCTGGCTGCCCCGGCACCGGCGGGCGTACGTCGACCTCCAGGCCCGGGTGGCCCGCGACGCGGGCCAGCCGCTGCACTCCCGGGCCGCCGCGCTCGCCCGCGCGGCGCGGGTCCCCGACGCCGGCCGTGACCTGGTGCTGCGGTACGTCGACTCCGCGAACGTCACCCTCGCCGAGGCGGCCCTCGGCGCGCTGCCCTGGACCGACCGGCCCGAGGAGGCCCTGACCACGCTGCTCGCGCACGCCGACGACGACCGGGCCCGGGTGGCGATGTACGGCGCCGGCCGGGCCGCCCGGTTCACCACCCCGTCCGCGCTGCTGGCCCGGCTCGCCGGCGTCGCCCTCGGCCGGGGCAGGGTGACCAGCCGCAAGGAGGCCGTCCGGCTGCTCGGCCGGTACGGGCCGCCGGAGGCGGTGCCGCTGCTGCGGCAGGTGTGGCAGCAGCCCGACCAGCACCGCGACGTCCGGGCCGCAATCACCTCCGCCGCCCGGCAGCGGCTGCACACGCCGCAGAGCTGGACGGTGCTCGACCTGGCCGTCGGCGGCGGCCGGGAGGACACCCTGGCCGTGCTGGCGACCGGGCCGCACGAGGTGCCCGAGCCGCACCGCCCCCGGTACGCCGGCCTGGTCGTCACCGCCTGCCGCAGCGGCGACGAGGTGGTCACCCAGGCGGCGCTGACCCGGCTGGCGCAGTGGGCCCGCTGGGCGCCCGACATCACCGACCTGGTCGTCGACGCGCTGACCGACCTCGGCGCGCACGCGGGCTGGCCGGCCCGGTCGATGCTGCTGCGTGCGCTGCTGGACCTGCCGCACCGCCCGGAGCGGGGCGCGCTCGACGCCGCCCTGTGCCGGCTGGTGGCCCTCGACGCGGCCGACGACGACCCGGGTGGGCCGCAGCGGGACCGGCCGGCCCGTCGCCGGATCGGCGCGATCCTGCGGGTCGTGCGGGTGTGGGCGCAGCGCGCCGGCGTCGACGCCGACCGCGACCCGGCCCGGGACGCCGCCCGTGACCTGGCCCGGCACCCGGGGTTCGTGGCCGGGGCGGCCGGGCTGCTGACCGCCCTGGTGCGCCTCGACGGGCGCACCCCGGCGCAGCTCGTCGCCGAGCTGACCGAGCTGGTGGAGCTGGCCGACGGCCGCCCGGCGCTGGCCGCCCGGCTGGCCGACGCCCTCGCCGACCGGGTGCGCCGCGACGCCGCCGTCGTGGACGCCGGGCTGCTGCTGGCGGCGGCCCGGGAGCTGGCCGCCCGCGGCGACGCGGCCGGGCTCCTCGCGTTGGCGCTGACCCGGGCCGGCGCGACGTACGGCTGGTCGACGCCGTGGCGGGACCTGCTGCGGACGCTGCGCGGGCACCCGGTCGCCGACGTCCGCGACGCCGCCCTCGACCTGTCCATGTCGGGGTGACCCGGGCCGCCGGTGCCGGCCCGGGGTCGGGGTGGTGCGGACCCGGCCGCCCGGCGGCAGGCGTGGCGGGCGTCGCGTCGGGGTAACACTCGGGGTCATGAGCACGAGCACGCTGGCCCGCCCCGACGAGGCGGCCCCGGCGCGGGTCGGCACCGTCGCCGTCGTCGCGCACCGGAAGAAGACGTTCGGCGGCGGCCTGGACGAACTGCGCGCCACGCTGGCCGGCGCCGGCATCGGCGACCTGCTCTGGTACGAGGTGCCGAAGAGCCGCAAGGCGCCGAAGCGGGTCCGCCGGGCGCTCGACCGGGGCGCGGAGCTGGTCTTCGTGTGGGGCGGCGACGGCATGGTGCAGCGCTGCGCCGACGTCCTCGCCGGCACCGGCGTGCCGATGGCGATCCTGCCCGCCGGGACGGCGAACCTGTTCGCCACCAACCTCGGCATCCCGACCGACCTGCCGAAGGCTGTGCGGACCGGCCTGCGCGGCCCGCGCCGCCGCCTCGACCTGGGCCGGATCAACGGGGAGCACTTCGCGGTGATGGCCGGCGCGGGCTTCGACGGCGACCTGATCGGCGAGGCCGACCGCAGGCTCAAGGGCCGGCTGGGCCGCCTGGCGTACGTGTGGACGGGGCTGCGGCACGTGCGCGGCGAGCTGGTGCGCACCCGGATCCGGGTCGACGGGTCGGACTGGTTCGACGGCGAGGCGAGCTGCGTGCTGTTCGGCAACGTCGGCACGATCACCGGCGGCATCCCCGCCTTCGACGACGCCCGGCCCGACGACGGGGCCCTGGAGGTCGGGGTGGCCACCGCCAGCGGGGCGGTGGACTGGGCACGCACCCTGGGTCGGATGGCGGCCGGCCGGTCGGAGGAGTCCCCGTTCGTGCGGATCACCCGGGGCCGCAGGATCAAGGTACGGTTCGCCGCGCCGCAGACGTACGAGCTGGACGGCGGGGCGCGCGAGCGGGTGACCCGGTTGAAGGTGCGGGTCGTGCCCGGCGCGCTGACCGTGTGCTGCCCGGCCGAGCGCTGCTGATCTCGCGCCGGAGCAGCCGGCCCGGTCGACAATGAATCCCACCTATCGGGTGGTGCGGGTGTACCGTCCGAAATGGCGGCCCGCCGGGGTAGAGGCCGGCGGTGCTGGCCGGCGAGCCGACGTCGGTGAAGACGTTGACCAGCTTGGTCGACCAGGCATGGCGCATCTGGCACGGCTCCACCACCGAGCGGACCGCCATTGCCGGAGTGTTGCCCGGCCTGTTGGATGACGCGCGCCGCAGCGCCCGACGGCTTGAGGGCATCGAGCGGCGGAACGCCCTGGTCGAGTTGGCCCGCGTCTACCACCTCGCTCAGTTGTACGTTGCCCACCAGCCACACCCCGAGTTGGTGTGGCTGGCCGCCGACCGGGCGATGTCCGCCGCGCAGGACGCCGACGATCCTCGCGCCATCGCCGCCGCCGCTTGGTACTACGCCCATGTCTACCGTTCGTCGAACATGATCGACGAGGCGGAGCAGGTGCTGATGGATGCGCTGGTCGTCCTTGAGCCCGATGCTGGCGTTGACTCCCTTGCCCGCTGGGGGCAACTGCACCTCGGGGTGGCTCTCGGGCACAGCAGGGCTGGCCGCGCGGGGCAGGCGTGGCGGTCCTGGGACCGCGCCGACGAGGCAACCAGGCGACTCGGATCCGACTATGCGCATCCCTGGCTGATGTTCGGGGGGACCGTCTGCCGTGAGGAGATCGCCACCGTGCACCTGCTTGGTCGGAGCCTGCGCGAGAGCGCGGACACCGTGCGGTTCAACCCCTTCGCGCGGGCGGTCACCTTGGAGTTGGCGGGTCGGCGCGGCACGACCGGGGAGGACGCCCGGGAGTTGGCGCTGGCGATGGGCATTCACTGGTAGTCATCGCGGGGGTACAGACCATAGCCGTCGCGCACCGCGATCGTCCGTAACGTCCAGTCACGGGTGCGGCGGCATGAACTTCTGAGCTGGTACGGCCGCGAGTCGCGCCCCTTAGCTGGCGCGGTGGCGGTCGGTCCTTCCAGGAGCACCGTCGCCGCGCCTTCCAGGAGGACGTAGATGGACGGTAGGCGGCGCGAGCCGGCACAGAGCCATGGCGAGCAGGTCCAGGCGGCGGAACGGGAAGCCGCGAAGCAACGGCTTCTCGCCCAGGCTGAGGCGGAGCGGATACCGGTCGAGGAGACGACCCGGGCGGTGCCGGATCGGCGGTGGCGGCGTGGACAGTGATCGGCTGCCGGTCGGTCGGCGGGTGGCGTACTGGCGTGGGCGGCGCAGGATGTCGCAGCAGGTGTTCGCCGATCGGCTCGGCAAGTCCAAGAACTGGGTGGACAAGGTCGAGCGGGTCGAGCTCGTCGCCCGCCCGCTGCCGCCCGCGCGGAACCGCCTCCCGATCGCCGTATCGCCCGCCGGGCGCCCCGGCCGCGGGTGAGCCGAGCCCCGGTCGGCGCCGCCCGTCGACCGCCGGTACCGTCCCGAGAGAGCGACGACCCGGGAGGAGCACATGCCCCCGTCCACCCCTGCGCAACCGGAGCCGCCCGTCGACGCGGACAGCGCCTCGCTGCGCGCGATCCTGCGTCACCAGGCCAGCACCGTGACCGTGGTGACGGCTTCGGGCTCCCCGCCGGTCGGCTTCACCGCGACGTCGTTCACCTCGGTGTCACTGGAGCCGCCGATCGTGTCGTTCTGCCTCGGCCTCGCCTCGTCGAGCTGGCCCACGGTGTCCCGGTCCCGTCACGTCGCCGTGCACCTGCTCGCCCACCACCAGCGGAAGCTGGCCCGGACGTTCGCCACGAGCGGCGTGGACCGGTTCGCCGAGCCGACGCGGTGGCGTCCGGGGCCGCAGGAGGTGCCGATCCTCGACGGCGTCCTGGCATGGCTGCTCTGCCGGGTGGTGGACCGGGTGACCGTCGGCGACCACGCGATCGTGCTCGCCGAGCCCGAGCTGCTGCGGCACGCCGACGTGGGCACGCCGCTGCTGTACCACCGGGGCGGCTACGCCGGCCTGGACCCGGCGGCCGACCGGGCCACCGTGGCCTGAGTCGGCTGCGGTCGCGGTCCGACGCCGCCCGGCCGGCGGGTTGGCCGCCGGCCGGGCGGCGCCGACCCGGGTCACGACCGGTCGGGTCGGATCCCCAGCGCGGGCAGCACGGTCTCCGCCACCCGGTACGCCTCCTCCAGCAGCGGGTTGCCGGAGAGGATGAAGGTGTCCACGCCGGGGGAGCGGAACTCCTCCAGCCGCTCGACCACCTGCCGGGTGCTGCCCACCACGGCGGTGCCCGGGCCGGGCCGGAACAGCCCCATCCCCGGCCACAGGTTGGGGTACGTCTCCGTCGGCGGCCAGCTCGATGCCGGCCGGCGACGAGCCGCCGAACCACAGCGGGATGCCACCCTTCTGCACCGGCGGCAGGTCCCGCAGGTCCGCGCCGGCACCCGGCAGGTCGTAGAACCCGCCCTTGTGGTCGAAGACCTCCGCTCGTGCTCCAGGTGCAGGCCGTAGCGGCGCAGCGTGTCGGTGGAGCCGTTGACCACGTTGAACCGCAGGCGCGGGCCGAACAGGTGGTCGAAGGTGAGCGCGGACTTCGCCAGCAGGGGCGGGGAGATCAGCCCGGGGTGCCCGGATCGGGGATGCGTACCTCGATCGTGCGTTCGCCGGCGGCGTCGGCCGGCTCGCCGGACGTGCCGCAACCGGCGACGCCCACCAGGGCGGCGACCAGGCCGGCGACGGTGCCGACGGTCAGGAGGCGCGGGCGGGTACGGCGAGGTGTCGGTGCTGTGCTCATCTCATTCTCCTGTGCGGTCCGCCGGCGCGGGAGCGGCGCTCCCGGCCGGTGCGGGGTTCTGCCGGCGGGCCGCCGTGATGTCCCGCCCCGGGCCCGAGCGCCGGGCCCTGCTCGACCGCGCCACGGCGCTGGCCCCTGCGCCCGGCCAAGGGGACACCGGCCGGCATCCCCGGGCGGCCGGACCCGGCACCCGACCCCCGCCGGATCCCCGCGCCGGTTCGGCCTCGGCGGCCCACCCGGGCGGCTGACCTGGCCGACCCGGCGGCGCGCCGCCACCGCAGGGCCCGCAGCGCTGGTGCCGGCGCTGCGGGCCCCGCGTGTGACGCCCGGCCGGGCCGCCGCGGTCGGGCGGGCGGCGGCGCGGGGGCTCGTGGTCACCGGCGTGGGCGACGCGGCTCGGCCAGCCGCAGGGCGTTGCAGACGTCGACGACGTCGGTGACCGTCCAGGCCAGCTCCCCGGCGATGCGGCGGGCCCGCGGATCGGCGACGATCCCGGTGAGGATGACGACCCGGTTCTGCACGCTGACGGTGACCGGCTCGTGGCGGACGGCCGGGTCGCCGCCGAGCCGTCGGGCGACGGCGGCGGCGAGCCGGGTGTCCTCCTGCGGTGGCTCGGGCCCGTCGGGGTCGGCGGTCCAGAAGTGGTCGTCGGGGGACGGCCAGGGAATGACCACGGGGGATGGTCCCTTCTCGGTGCGCGGTGTCGGGGTGCCTAGGCGGAGCCGGAGCGACCGGCGGTGGCCGCCACCAGGACGACGCCGACCCCGGCCAGCCCGACCTGCACGAGCAGGTCCTGGAACCGGAAGCCGGTCCCGGCCACGCCGACGAGGCGGGCGAGGATGGTGCCGAGCAGGGCGGCGACCACGCCGACGACCAGGGTGAGCCAGCACGGCGCGGTCTGCCGTCCGGGGACGACGAGCCGGCCGAGGGCCCCGACGACAAGTCCGACGAGAAGGGCGCTGACGAGCCCGGTGACGGTCACGGTTGCTCCTGGGCGTGGAGGGTGCGGTGGCTCAACGCGGCCCGCCGGCCGACGCCGCGCCGGGCAGTCCCCGCACCGGCACGGCCGCCCGGCCGGCGGGCGTCGACCCCGCCCGGTCGGGCCCCGGCGCGGGGGACCCGTCGGACCGGTCGGCGCCCGGCGTGCGGCCGGCGACGATCGGCAGGACCTGGTCCAGGCGGGCGGACTGCAGGATGCGCCAGATGCGCGGGTTCGGGTCACGTACGGTGAGCACCGCGTCGGCGCGGGTGAGTCGCCGGTGCACGTCGAGCAGCAGCCCGATCGCGGCGGCGTCGATGTGCCGGCAGCCGGACAGGTCGACCACGACCTGGGCGGGGCGCAGGGCGAGCAGCCGGTCGAACACGGCGCCGGTCTCCGGCAGGCAGGCCAGGTCGAACTCGGTCACGGCCACCTCGACCAGGGGAATCGTGCACTCCCGGCGTGCCAGCGGCGTCGTCACGGCCGTACCCCTTCCGTCGCGGACCCGAACGCCCACCACCGTGCCGGCCGGGGTTGGCGGGCACCACGCGGACGTGTGACAGTTGCGTGACAAATCCGCCATCCGCAGGACACGGTTGGCCGCCGGCGTACGGCCTTGGGGATGATTCCGGTATGACGTCCGTACTGGTGATCGAGGACGACGACCGGATCCGGCTGGCGCTGCTGCTCGCGTTGGAGGACGAGGGCTACGACGCCCACGGCGCGGCCACGGCCGAGGAGGGGTTGCGCGCCCAGCGGCGGGACCCGGCCGACTACGTCCTGGTCGACCTGATGCTGCCGGGCCTGGACGGCTTCGAGTGCATCCGCCACCTGCGCCGCGACGACGACGTGCCGATCGTGGTGGTCAGCGCCCGCGACGACACCCACGACATCGTGGCCGCCCTGGAGGCCGGCGCCGACGACTACGTCGTCAAGCCCGTGGCGATCAAGGAGTTGACCGCCCGGCTGCGCGCCCTGCGCCGGCGCGCCCGCGCCGTCGTCCCGGCGGTGACCGAACCGGTGCTGGTGCTGACCTTCGGCGACCTGGAGGTCAGCCCCGAGGCGGGGGAGGTGCGCCGGGCCGGGCACCGGGTGCCGGTGACCCGCACCGAGTTCCGGCTGTTGTGCGAGCTGGCCGAGCACGCCGGCCGGGTGCTGTCCCGCCAGCAACTGCTGCAACGGGTCTGGGGGTACGACACCGGCGACGAGCGGCTGGTCGACGTGCACGTCGGCCGGCTGCGGCAGAAGATCGAACCGGACCCGGCCAACCCCGAGCACCTGGTGACCCTGCGCGGGCTCGGCTACAAGCTGCAACGATGACCGGCCCCCGCCCGCCCGCGCGGCGTCGCCTCGGCCTGCGTGCCCGGGTCACCGCGGCGTTCGCCGCCGGGGCCCTGCTGCTGGCCGCCTCGATGGCGCTGGTCTCGTACGAGCTGACTCGCCGGTCCCTGCTGGACGAACGGGAGCACACCGCCGTGCGGGCCGCGTACTTCGACGCCGCCGTGGTGCGCAACGGCCTGGACACCGACGAGCCGGACGTGGTGGAGGTGCTGCGCTCGCTGGACACCGGCGGCAGCCGCCGGGCGCTGCTGAACCTCGACGGCGACTGGCACGCCCGCACCGCCGACGTCGGGCTCACCGCCGCCGTCCCCGAGGCGCTGCAACGGCTCGTCGGCGCCGGGGAGCCGGCCGTGCAGCGGGTCCGCGTCGACGGTCAGGCCGCACTGCTGGTCGGGGTGCCGCTGTCCGGCTCGGCGACGTACTACGAGGTCAACTCGCTGGGCGAGCTGGAGCGGACGTTCCAGGCGCTGGCCCTGACGCTGACCGCCGTGGCCATCATGGTGGCCGGCTCCGGCGCGGCGCTGGGCTGGTACGCCACCCGGCACGGCCTGCGTCCGCTGACCGCGGTCGCCAACGCCGCGGAGAAGATCGCCGCCGGTGAGCTGACCGCCCGCCTCGACCCGGCCACCGACCCCGACCTCACCCGGCTGTCCACCTCGTTCAACCACATGGTCGACCAGTTGGCCCGCCGGATCGACCGGGACCGCCGGTTCGCCGCCGACGTCAGCCACGAACTGCGCTCGCCGTTGCAGACCCTCGCCGCGGCGGCCAGCGTCCTGCAACGGCGGCGGGAGCACCACGACGAGCGCACCGCCACCGCCGCCGGTCTCGTCGCCGACGAGATCGAGCGCTTTCAGCGGCTGGTCAACGACCTGATCGACCTGGCCCGTAGCGACCAGCCCGCCCACCGTGCCCCGGTCGACGTGGCGGAGCTGGCCCGGCGGGCCTGCGTCGAGCGGGACCTGCCGGCCTCGCTGGTGCGACTGACGGCGGGCACGCCACGGACGTGGCAGGTGGAGCAGCGGCGCGTCGCGCAGGTGCTGGTGAACCTGCTCGACAACGCGGCCCGCTACGGGGCCGGTCCGGTCGCGGTGCGGCTGTCGCGCGACGGCGACGCCGGCGTGATCGAGGTGGACGACGACGGCCCGGGGGTGCCAATGGAGGATCGGGAGGCCATCTTCGACCGTTTCGTCCGGGGCCGGGCCGCCCACGCCCGAGGCACCGGCGACGGCACCGGCCTCGGCCTGGCCCTGGTCGCCCAGCACGCCACCGCCCACGGCGGGCGGGCCGGCGTGGGTGACCGCCCCGGCGGGGGTGCCCGGTTCCACGTCACCCTGCCCGGGAGCCTGCCGTGACCCGCCTCGCCGGAGCCCGCGCCGGAGCGCCCGCCGTGGGCGGCGACCGGGGCGGGGGAACCGGCCGCGCCGGGCTGCCGGGGCTCGCCCGGCGTGGCGTCGTCCCGGCCCTCCTGGCCGGGCTGCTCGTCCTGGCGTCCGCCTGCGGGGTGCCCGCCGAGGATCGGCCCCGGGCGGTCGAGGTCCCGCCCGGGCCGTTCCCGTCCCCGGCGACCGCCGGCAGTACCGCCCCGACCGGCCGGGTCACCGAGACGCTGTGCTTCGTCCGGGACGACCGGTTGGTGCCGGTGCTCCGCCGCGTCGACCGCGCGCCCGGCGCCGACGCCCAACTGCGCGACCTGCTCGCCGGCCCCACCGCTGTCGAGCGGGACGTCGGGCTGACCAGCGCGTTGCCGGGGGCGATGAGCGCCGCCGTCGCGGACGTCGAGGGCGGCCTGGCCCGGGTGACGGTCGGCCAGACCGGCGACGACACCGGCCGCAGCGACGAGGTCCTGGCGTTCGGGCAGATCGTCTGCACCCTCGCCGCCCGCGACGACGTCACCACCGTGTCGTTCCTGCGCGGCGGCCGACCCCTCGGGGTGCCCCGGGCGGACGGCTCGCTCTCCGCCCAGCCGCTGACGGCCGCCGACTACCTCTCCCTGACCGCCGTCCGCTGACGGGCCGGCCGTCCGGGTTCGACCTGCTCAGTGGGTGGGTAACCGGCCACTCTCGACGGTGCTCAGCGCGGCGGTCGCGCCGCCGAGCGCCGCCGCCGCGCCGCCCAGGGTGGACGCCTCCAGCCGGCACCCGCCGGCCTCCGGCGCGAGGGTCCGGGCGGCGAGTTCGACCCGGGCCGCGGGCAGCAGCCACGGCCCCAGCGCCGCGTAGTGGCCGCCGACCAGCACCGCCTCGGGGTTGACCAGGTTGGCCAGCAGGGCCACCCCGTGCCCGAGGTGGCGGCCGATCTCGGCCAGGCCGGCCCGCACGGTCGGGTCGTCCTGCCCGGCCAGCGCCCGGATCCGGTCGAGCTCCGGCAGGAAGTCGGTGACCGGCCCGTCCCCGGCGGCGTCGGGCAGCAGCCGGCGTACCACCGCGGGCAGCCCGGTCAGTGCCTCCAGGCAGCCGGCCTGCCCGCAGGTGCAGGCGGGGCCGGCCGGGTCGAGGGTCAGGTGCCCGACCTCGCCGGCGAAGCCCCGCCCGCCGCGCAGCAGTCGCCCGTCGGCGATCACTCCGGCGCCGATCCCGGCGCCGCCGGTGAGGTGGACCAGGTTGGCCGCCCCGGCGTGGGCGCCGTGCCGCTGCTCGGCCAGGGCGGCGAGGTTAGCCTCGTTGTCCGCCCTGACGGCGAACTCCGGGTCGCGCAGCGCGGCGCGCAGCGCGGCGGCGAGGGGGACCTCGCGCCAGCCGAGCGCGGGCGACAGCGGCACGCAGCCGGCCGTGTCGACCAGGCCGGGCACGCCGACGGTGAGGCCGAGTACGACCCGCCCCTGGCCGGTGATCCGGGCGACGGCCCGGCGGGCCAGCGCGGCCAGGGCGCGGACCGCCTCGTCCGGCGGCGACAGGGGGGCGGCGAAGGCGCGACGCCAGGTGAGCAGCCGGTTGCCGCCGAGGTCGACCGCGACCGCCACCAGCTCGTCGGCGCCGATCTGTAGACCCAGGGCGGCGTACGGCTCGCCGTCGAGCACGAGCATGGTTGCCGGCCGGCCGACCCGGTGCTCGGTCAGGCCGGTCTCGCGCAGCAGCCGGCGGTCGATCAGCTCGGTGACCAGGCTGGAGACGGTGGCCTTGTTGAGCCCGGTGCGCGCCGCGATGTCGGCCCGGGAGCAGGGAGCGTGCACCCGCACGTGCCGCAGCACCACGGCCCGGTTGGCGACCCGCACGTCGCCGAGGTCGGTCGGCTGCGGGTCGTTCTGCACGCTGATCAACTTCTGCCCGCTCCCTGCGCTGCCGGTGCGATCCCGGTCGGTCCGCGCGTCCATCATCGCGCACCGCGGAGCCCCGCCGGAGCGCCCCGCGCCGCGCCGGTGGGGCGGGCGCCGCTCCCTTGTGGGTCGGATCACCGTCGATCAGTTTGTTCGCTAGTGCCCCGTCATGCAGCCTTGAAGGGGTAATCCGGGTGCCGGATCCTGGATTCGGTGGCGAATCCGGTGGTCAGTTCCGTGACGTGGCCGACCTCGACGAGAACAGCGCCACGATCGCCCGCCGCAGCGCTTTACCGGATCCTTCTACTCACCGGCCACCGCCCCCCACAGCCTCATCCGTGGGGAGACAGCCTGCCCGACACGTCCTCGACACCCACGGCGGTGGCGAAATTCGGGCGGGAGCGCTTCGGTCACGGAGTCTGGGGGTTCCTGGCGTGGGCGCCGCTGCATACCAGGTGTGCCTTCCGGTGCCTTTGGAGCTGAGTCGAATACGACATCAGCCACGCCCGCCAGCCACGACCCAACAGGGCGGTGGGTAACCGCGAACGGTGATGACGTGAACGACTCAGCTCCATAGGCACCGCCGCCCACAGTTCCGCCTGGGTCACCGTTGCCCGCCGGCCGGGGACCGCACCCACGACCAGGCAATAGCCCGCCCCGCATCACCCCTGCCTCAGAACCGACGGATTACACGATCAACGTTCAAAGACGCGGCACTAGTAACCCAACTAATCCGCCGTGGTCCGGGAACACCCGTAGCCGCATGATCGCAGCACCCACCATGGCATGAACAACGACCATCAATGCTCAAGGATCCGCAATCATGCACGAGGTTGTTAGGGCTCGCAGAGAATCAACCTGTTCGTTTCGTCTTCCTCGGGGGCTGGTTGCCGTACATGTCGAGGTGGGCGGCCACGTCGGCCGGGGTGCGGAATCTGGCGGTTGAGGGCGGGATCGCGTGTTCGGCCAGAAGGGGCCGTACCTCTTGGACGGCCCGCGTGAGCGTGCTTCCGGCGACGCCGAAGATCCGGGCGAGCAGGTCGTGGGTGCCGATCTTGCGCAGGCAGAGGACGGCGGCCAGGATCCGGTCCGTATCGGAGAGCTTGTCCTTGGCGCCCGCGCCTCGCGCGCGGAGTCGCTCACTGCCCCGGCGTTCGTGGCGAAGCCGCTCACGTTGGTGTGCCAGTGCCGGGATCAACGAGCAGACCAGAGCGTCCAGTTGCTCGATGGTCATGCCCGTCAGTTCCGGGTCGCGGAGCAGGGAGGTGCTGAGTCCGTCCGGGCATCCGGGCTGCTCGGCGCTGTTCGTGGCGGCGGCTTGCGGTCCTGCCTCTCGGTCGTCGGCCAGCTGGGACCCGACGGGCTGGAGCGTGTAGTTCCAGTCGCCGTGGAAACGGTGGCGGGTCATCGGAAGCGCATCGATCTCGTCGTCGGTGACCTTGACCCCGGTGTCGTAGGTGCCCGGATCGAGTTCGGCGTGGACTCTCAGCCCGGTGCGGGTGGTGGTCGCCGCGATGCTGTTCACGATCACTTCGTGGCTGGTCAGCGGCCTGCCGCGCCAGTTCATGCTGATGTGGGAGAACAGCCGGTGTTCCACCTTGTTCCACTTCGATGTGCCGGGCGGAAGGTGACAGACGGTGATGTCCAGGTCGGTCTCGGCGGCCAGGGCCGCGAGTTCGATCTTCCAGGCGCGGGTGCGGTAGCCGTTGGAGCCGCCCGCGTCGGCGGTGATCAGCAGCCGGGCGGCACGCGGGTATTCGTGGCGACCGACTGCCTGCCACCAGCGGCGGATCGAGGCCACCGCGAACGCGGCGGTGTCGTGGTCGGTGCCAACGCTGACCCAGCCGGTGTTGGCGGCGATGTCGTAGATCCCGTACGGGATTGCCTTGCCCAGCCCCTGCCGGTCCAGGAAGTCGTGCGTCTTGACCAGCACCGGCTCACCTTGAGGCCGCCACTGGCGCCCGCCGTTCTTGTAGTCTCCGACCAGCTCTTTCTTCTTGGTGTCCACGCTGATCACCGGGTCCCCGGCACCCATGTGGTCCTTGGCCTGGTCATTGATGTAGCGGAACTGGGCGCCGCGGTCGGGGTGTTGCGTGCCTTCGACGGTCTTGGCATTGGCCTGCAGGCTGAAGCCTTCCTCACGCAGCAGGTCCCCGGCCGTGTCAGCGCTCACCTTGTGTCCCTGACGGGTGAGCTCGGTTGCGAGATTCCGGGTCGACTTCGTCGTCCAGCGCAGCGGCGACATCGGATCCCCGCGCACATCCGGCTCGACAAGTGCCAGCAGCGCGGGTCGCAGACCTGGGTCCACGTCCGCAGCCTTCTTCCGACCGCCGCCGGGCCGGCGCACCCGCCCCAGCGGTTCCTCGCCGGCCTCCAACTCGTCCACACCCTTACGCACCGTTGTCTCACTGACCCCAGCCGCACGCGCGACCGCCCGGATCCCGCCATGTCCCAGGACCCGGGCCTCGGCCCCCATCAGCAGCCGCCGCTGCCGCTCGTCCAAATGCGCGAACAACACCTCAAACTTCACCGCGAGTTGGCGACAGACCGAACCGGAGACGCACATACCACACCAACGAGCCGAGTCACCAGAAGCAACAGGTTGATTCTCTGCGAGCCCTTAGCCTAGCGCTTCCCGGAAGGTCTCAGCGCCTTCCGGCCGTCCGGCCGGGAATCCCCAGTGCACCTGTCCGGGCCAGACCTGAGCCTTGATCATTCCGCGCCGCTTCCGGATCTCGCAACCCGGCCCGCCGTCTGTCACGTTGGCGGATCGTCAGCGCACTGGGCCGCCGAACGGGGCTTCGCTGGGGAGCGGCGTTGTCGTAGCAGGGGCGGCCGGCGGGCTAGGCCGGGACGCACCCAGGACCGACATGGCGATGCCGCTCGCTACGGCGACGGCCAGCGCGGCTGCGGCCATCGGCACGTTAACCAGGAACGCCCACCGCCAACCCAGCGCCTGCGTCAGCAAGCCGCTCGCGACAGGTCCGAGCAGAAGAGCGGCACCGAGTGCGAGGCCGAGCACAAGCCGGGCTTGGGAACGCCAGCGGCCCAGCTGACCGGACAGGGCGAGGGCGATGCCGACCAGAGTTCCGGCACCCAGCCCGACGACCACCCGCCCAACCGCCATCAGCGCCGCACCCGGCACGAACGCGCTCACCACGCTCCCGACGATCAGGAGTACCAGCGCCGGCACCCCGGTTGCCGTAGGCCACCGCCCGCCGAGCAGGTAGCCGGGCGCGACCAGGGCCGCCATTGCTACCACGTACGGTGCAAACAAGGTTGCTGTCATGGCCACGGTGGACAGTCCGAGGTCGCGCTGGATCGCGCTGGCCAGCGGTCCGATGGGCGCGGTGAGCAGTCCGGCCGCGAGTAGCGCACCAAACGCTGGGCTGGCAAACACCCAGAGCGGGCGAACCACCGGCGGCCGGGCCGGTGCCTGGTATCCGGGTGGGACCACGCGGCGAGTGTAATGCACCGACGGCAATACCGACGATCTGGTGTGCTGTTTTCATCCTGAGTTGCGGCTGGTCCCGACGCGGTGCAGAACGAGGATCCTGGCCGCGCGGCGGGCGGCCAGGTCAGCCGCGCGGCCAGGCGGCCGGGATGCGTTCCAGCAGCCCACCGGCGAACACGTCGCGCAGCCCGAGCGGCTTGAGGTGGACGTACCCGATGTGGCAGTCGCAGACCGCGTTCACGCAGGTGCGGGGGCGCAGCGCGGCCCGCCACGACCCGTCGTACAGGTTGCCGATCGGCTCCGGGACGAAGTGGCAGCGGCGCACCGTGCCGTCGCCGAGCACGGAGATCGCGGTCTCCCCGGCGTGGCACGGCCGGTCCAGCGACAGGTGCGGGCGCACGCTGTAGCCGAACAGCGGGTCCAGCGCCGTCCAGGTCGCCTCCTCGGCGGCGTCGTAGCGGCGGCCCTCGGCGGCGTTCACCCACAGGTACACCTGCGGTGGCAGCGCCGCGCGCAGGGCCCGCGCCTCGGCCAGGTGCTCCGGCAGGCCGACCACCCCGACCGAGAACCGGATCCCCAGCTCCGCCAGCCGGGCGCAGCGGGCCAGGAACCGCTCCCGGGTGACCTGCCCCGGGTGGTACGTCGTCCACAGCGCCGCCCGGGCCGGGTCGGCGTCGGCGAGCCAGTCCACCCGGGCGGCCAGGTTGGTCTGGATGACCACCCGGTCGACGTGCGGCAGGTGCGACAGCGTCACCATCGCCTCGCGGTACCAGCGGCGGGTCAGCCCCTCGCCCCACGGGGTGAACAGCACCGACAGCCGCACGTCGGTGGTGGCGGCCACCCAGCCGGTGAACCGCGCGAGTGCCGACCGGTCCTCGGCCAGCAGCTCCGGCGGGTCGTGCCGCTTGGCGAACGGGCAGTACGGGCAGTCGTAGTTGCAGCTCGTCAGGGGTCCCCGGTAGAGGATCGCGAGGTCCGCTGCCCCGCCGCACCGATCGGCCGGGTTCACCGCGGCACGTACCCGGTCATCGCGCGGCGCACCCGCGCGGAGGTCAGCCACGGGCCGACCGCGTCGGAGCGGGCCAGCCCCGCCGGGGTGAGCCGCAGCCCGCCGTCGGTGGCCCAGCCCCGGTCGACCAGCCGCCCCAGTTCGGGGAAGTCCTCGCCGGGCGGGCGGCCGAACCGGGCCCGGTACGCGACCGGGTCCACCCCCTCGGCGCGCAGCAGCGACTTCAGTAGCCAGCGGCGGCGCTGCTCGGTGTCGTCGAGGGTGAACCCGAACTCGGCGAACCGGAAGTCGTCGGCCGGGCGGGCCAGGTAGTCGTCGAGTACCGCCCGCACCTCGGACACGCTCACCGCGTAGTCGAACGAGTAGTGCAGCTCCGTCGTGTAGGAGCGGGCGCCGCAGCCCAGTCCCACCATCCCGTCGTCCTGGCAGCAGTAGTCCGGGCCGTCGGGCGCCGGCACGTCGGCCCGGCGGAACTGCCGCATCGACTCCTGCCGGTACCCGGCCGCGCCGAGGACGTCCACCGCCTGCTCGTACAGCGCGAGCCGCTGCGCGTCCCAGTCCGCCCGGCCGTGCGCCCGCCGGCCCAGCCCGGTCAGCGGTCGCACGTACAGCGGGTACAGGTACAGCTCCTCCGGCCGCCAGGCCAGCGCCGCGTCCAGGCTCTCCCGCCAGGTGTCGGCGGTCTGCCCGTCGATGCCGTAGATCAGGTCGATGTTGAGCACCGGGATCCGCGCGTCGCGGATCGCGCCGAGGGCGGCCTCCACCTCCGTGCGGCGCTGCGGCCGGCCGGCCGCGCGGGCCTCGGCGTCGAGGAAGCTCTGCACCCCGATGCTCACCCTGGTGGTGCCGTGCGCGGCGAGCACCGCGAGCCGGTCCGCCGTCGCGGTGGCCGGCGAGGTCTCCACCGACAGCGGTACGCCGGGCAGCCGCGCCCCGAGCGTGGCCGTGGCGATGTCGAACAGCTCGGTCAGCTCGTCGGCGGTCAGGTAGGTCGGCGTGCCGCCGCCGAGCGCCGTGCGGGCGTACCCGGCGTCGCCGCCGAGCGCGTCAGCCACCCGCCGGGCCTGCCGGCGGAGCTGCCGCAGGTACGCGGTGACCTGCTCGGCGGGCGCGTTGGCCCGGGTGAACAGGTTGCAGAACCCGCAGCGCATCTCGCAGAACGGCAGGTGGACGTAGAGGAACAGCGCGTCGCGCGCCTGCGTCCGCCACACGTCGGCCAGCAGCGGCCGGGGCCGCAGCGCCCGGTACGAGGTCTTGTGCGGGTACGCGTACAGGTACTGCTGGTACGGCGAGCCGTCGAGGCCCGTGTCGGTGCTGGTCACCATTCTCCCGGTCGCAGGGTGAAGTGGGCGTACGGGACGGTCCACACCACGTCGTGGCCGATCCGGTGGCCGGTGTGGCCGTCCTCCCCGTACGCCGTGCCGTGGTCGGAGCAGACGATCGTGAACACCGGTCGGCCGCGCCCGGTGAGCAGGGCGAACAGCCGGCCGATGCGGCTGTCGACGTACTCCAGGGCGGCGGCGTGGCTGGCCGGGTCGTCGTGCGCGGCGCCGGGGACGTAGTGCCGGTTGGGCTGGTGCAGCGCGGCGACGTTGAGGAACGTGAACAGCGGCCGGGCAGCGGGGACCCGGGGCAGCACCTCGGCCAGCCGGTCGAGCTGGGCGTCCAGGCAGGTGGGGGAGGTGACCCCGAACTCCGGCTCCCAGTGCGCCTCGGCGAACAGGCCGGGCAGCACCGCGCCGAGCGGACTGCGCCGGTTGAAGAACCCCACCCCGCCCAGGCAGAGGGTGTGGTAGCCCTCCCCGGCCAGGGCGGTCGGCAGGTCGGGCGCGTCGAAGACCCAGGTGTCGGAGCCCGACGTCTCGCTGCCCGGGAACGCCGCCGCGTACAGCCGTTCGTGCCGGCCCGGGGTGACCGGGGTGGGCAGGAAGCCGGCGAAGAACGCGTGGTGCGCGGCGTAGGTGAAGCTGGCGGGGGAGTGCCGGCGCTCCCACCGGCCGCCAGGCAGCGCCCGCGCCAGGTGCGGGGTGCGCCCGGCGGCGGCCAGCCGGTCGGCCACGTCCCAGCGCAGCGTGTCCAGGGTGACCATCAGGAAGTCGTGGCCGCCGATCAGGCTCCGCACGCGACCACCTCCCGCCCGGTCCGGTCCGGCTGCCCCGCCGGCCGCCCGGCCCGCGCCCCGGCCGCCCGCCAGTCGTCCCACCGGCCGCTGGTCAGGGCGTGTACCTGCTCGGCGTAGGTGTCCCGGCCGTCGGTCAGCACGCCGGGCAGCAGGTCCCCGAACGCGTTGACCTCCGCCACCGCGTGCCGCCGCCAGCCGAGCAGGAACATCAGGTCGACGCCGACGTGCAGGCTGCGCGGGAAGCACGCGGCGGCCCGTTCGCAGGTCTCCATCGCCGCCGCCCACGCCGCCGGCCCGGCGGCGTCCCGCAGCTCGGCCAGGTCGCCGCGCGCGTTGCCCAGGTGCAGGTTCGTCATCGGCCCCCGGGCGGCGCGCACCACCGCGTGGGTGGGGCGGCCGGCGATCACCACCACCCGCAGGTCGACCACCCGGTCGCCGAGCCCCGCCTTGGGTAGCCACCGCTCCACGTGCAGCCCCTCTGGGGCGAGCCGGTCGACGATCGCGGCGACGGTGGCCTCGTCGTCGTACTGGCGCACCTTCAGCGAGTTGAACATGCCGTCGGGGGCCACCTCGATCGGGGTGACCGCGCGGACCCGGCCGGGGCCGACCGCGAGGGCGATCACCCCGGCCGCCGAGGAGCCGTGCGCGGGCTTGACGAACACCCGCGCCCAGCTCGCCTCCGCCATCGCCGCGCGCAACTGCGCGTACCCGCCGACCGGGGGCAGCGCGCCCGGCACCGGGACCCCGGCGGCGGACAGCCGCGCGTGGCAGCGGCGCTTGTCGCACAGCGCGGCCACGTCGGCCGGGTCGTTGAGCAGCTCCGCGCCGCCGGCGGCGACCCGGCCGAGGCCGTCGACCAGGCCGGCGTACGTGTCGGCGAGGCCGACCAGTTCGCCGTGCCGGGCCGGGTTGGCCGCCCGCCGCAGCAGCCGGTCCACCTGCGGGTCCTCGCCGGGGGAGTCGACGCGCACCAGGGCGCCCGCCGGCGGCGGGGCCGCGCCGGTGAGCACGTCGACCCAGGGCAGCACCGCCGGCCGGGGCAGGCCGGCGGCCAGCACCGCGCGGGTGAACAGGCCGACGCGCCGGTTGTCCGGGTTGCCGACGACGGTCAGCCGCATGTCACTCCGACACCGCCGTGTACCGGTACGTCTCGTCCTCGTCCTCTTCCTCCTCCTGCGGGTCGGACAGGTCCACCACGCCCGGCAGGGCCGCCTCCACCGCCGCGACGGTGTCCTCGGAGACGTAGTGGTGGCTCAGGTCCAGCTTGGCGAGATGGGTCAGCGGCTGCCCGCCGGCCAGGGCGAGGGCGCCCCGGTCACCGAGGGTGCCCAGCGACAGGTCCAGCGTCTCCAGCCGCCGCACCACCGGCGCGGCGGCGAGGGCCTCGGCGAGGTCGTCGGCGATCGCGGAGTTGCACAGCCCGAGCCGCCGCAGCGCGGGGAACCGCTCCCCGGCCAGCAGCGGGGCCAGGTCCGCCACGGTGGTGTCGCCGCCGTAGTCGGGGGTGCCCAGCCACAGCTCCAACTCCTCCAGGGCGGGCAGTTCCGAGTCGAGCACCGCCCGGACGAAGGCGGGGCGCAACCCGCCGCTCTCCACCTCCAGCCGGCGCAGCCGCTGGTGGCGCACCGGCGAGAACCGGAAGTCCTCCCCGCCGCGTACCCGCAGCACCTCCAGGCCGGGGTAGGCGGTCAGCAGCGGGCTGACGTCGCCCACCTGCATCCAGGAGATTTCGCACTCCTCGCTGCCGATGTCGCCGAGGAACAGCGCCTTCAGGTTGGGCAGGCGCGGCGCGGCTGCGCAGAGCTGGGCGATCGGGGCGACGTTGAACGCCGCGTACCCCCACGAGCCGATCACCAGTGCCTCCACGGACTCGCCGGCCCGGTCGACGAACCGTTCGAGTGCGTCGCGGAAATCAGGGGAGAGCTTGTGGTCGGTGCGGTTGTCCCAGTCGTGCGTGGCGATCCGCCAGGCGGTGGGGCCGTCGGTGTCGGGCAGCGGGCCGTCGGCGGGGACCTCGACGATCGTGCGGCCGGCGAAGAAGTCGGTGTCGGATTCGGTCATGTTCCGCTCACTCCCCGACCGCGGTGAAGCGGTACTCGCGGCCGTCGTACACGTCGGCGGCCTGCGGGTCCGACAGGTCGACCTCGACGCCCGGCAGGGCGGCGACGATCCGCTCCCGCGCGGAATCGGAGAGGAAGTGGTGGTGCAGGTCGAGGCGGCGCAGGTGGGTCAGCGGCTGCCCGGCCAGCAGTGCCTCCGCGCCGGCGTCGGTGAGCACCCCCTTGGACAGGTCGAGCACCTTCAGCTGGCGGACCACCGGCGCGGCGGCGACCGCCGCCGCAATCTGGTCGGCGTGCTCGGCGTTGCTCACCGCGAGGTGGCGCAGCGCCGGCAGCCGGGTGCCGGCCAGCACGTCGGCCAGGTCGTCCGGGGTCGTGTCGCCGCCGTAGTCCCTTCGGCCGAGCCACAGTTCGAGGCGCTCCAGCGCGGGCAGGTCGGACCCGCCCACCGCGGCGGTCACCGACCCGGGCAGCCCGCCGGTCTGGAAGACCAGCTCCCGCAGCCCGGTGTGCCGCACCGGGTCGAGGCGCAGCTCGTTGGCCCCGCGCACCCACAGCACCTCCAGCGACGGGTACGCCGCCAGCAGTCCGGTGATGTCACCGTGCGTGAGCCAGGAGATCTCGCACTGCTCGCTGACCAGGTCGGCGAGGAAGACCGCCCGCAGCGACGTCCACTTCTCCGCCACCGCGACCAGCAGGTCGACCGGCAGCGCCCGCTCGTACGCCGAGCCCCACTCGCCGATCACCAGGGCCCGGACCGCGTCGGCGGGCACCTCGTCGCGCAGCGCCGTGACCAGGGCGGCGAACTCCTCCGGGTCGGCCTCGAAGTCCTCCACCTCCAGCCGCCAGGCGACCGCCGACGGATCGTCGGGCAGGGCCATCCCGGGGGTGAAGGGCAGCACGGGCAGCCCGGCGAACGACGACAGATGGGAGCGGATCACGCCAACCTCCGGCTCGACTGGTTCAGCGGCGGCGCGACCGTAACAGCTCGCACCGACAGGAAGATCACCGACGGTCGGCAGTCGGACCCGGATCCTGCCGGTGGCAGGGCTAGGCAGGGTCGCCACATCTAGTCATAGATATCGATGCCTGGTAGAAATTCTGCAAGGCCGGCCCCTGAACCGTAGTTATCCGACCCCCACGGCTATCCGGGAGAAACCATGTCCACGACCCGCCCCACGCTGCGCCGCCGAGCGGTCACCCTGCTCGTCGCCTCGCTCGCCGCCATCGGCGTCACCTTCGGTCTCGCCAGCCCCGCCCTGGCGATCACACACTCCAGCGCCACCGCACAGCTGGCCGCCGCCGGCATCTCCTGGACCTCCAGCGGCAACTGCAGCGACCGCTACACCGCCACCTGCACGTCGTTCGACGGCGTCCGGCAGGCGACGATCGACGGCATCATCACGTTCAAGCGGGCCAGCGGCTGCGCGGTCACGGTCACCGCCGGCACCGAGGTCGGCCACACCGACGGCACCTACAGCCACTGGACCGGCTACAAGCTGGACATCGCCCTGAGCACGTGTGTGCAGAACTACATCTCGACGTACTACACCTACGTCGGGTACATCTCCGGCTTCGGCTACCAGTACCGCGCGGCCTCCGGGAACCTGTACACCAAGGAAGGCAGCCACTGGGACATCCTCTTCTACACCTGCGGCTGCTGACCGCCTGCCGGTGGCGCGTGCGTCGGGCGGGGCCGGTCTAGGATCGACCGCAGAACACGCCGTGGCGTACCGCCGTCACCGGACGGGTGTGCCGGTGGGAGCGCGGACGCGGGCCGGACGATCCGAAGAGGCATCATGCGCAGCAGCGCGGGCCCGCCATTGGACACGACGCGAATGCGGAATCCGATCTCCCGTCCGGCCCGGACGGCGAGGTCGATGTCCGGATGTAGCGTCGGCTCACCGCCGAGAAACGAGATTTCCCGGGTGCTCCAGTCCGACCACGCGGTGCGGAGGAAGCCGATCAGCGCGTCCCTCGGTAGATCCGTCCCCCGGTCGAGCGCGGGCCCGACGAAACAGTGCCGACATCGCATGTTGCACCGGAAGGTCACATAGATGTCCGCGGTGGGCACCTGCACCCGGTCAGCCTACAGATCGCCGGCTCTCCGTCATGTCCTCGCCACGTCGGCGTCGGACGCCGGGCGGGCCGTGCGTCAGGCCGGTGAGGCCACCGGCGGGGCCTGGTCGACCGGCGTCCCCTCCGCATCCTCGGCCGGCCGGTCCGAGTCCGACCGGACCCGCACCGTCGGGTACTCGGCGGTCTCGGCGCCCCCGGCAGCGGCGGCCATCACCGCGGCGGCGGCCAGGTCGGCCACCCGCTTCGCCTCCCGCTGGACCCGGGCCCGAACGTCCTTGGCGTGCCGCTCGGCCGAGTCGGACGAACGGCGGGCCTCCTCCAGCCGGTTCGCCTCGGCCGTGAGCTCCTGGCGGATCTCGGTCAGGCGCTGCTGCAACCGGTGGACCTCCTGCTCGGTCGCCGCCCCCTCCTGGCGGACCCGGGCGAGCTGCTGCTGGGCGTTGTCCAGCTCGGCGTGCAACTGCGTCAGCGACTGCCGCTGGCTGCCGACCTCCTGCTGCACCGCCGTGAGCTGCTCCTGGTGCAGGGTCGCCTGCTCGTCGGCGCGCTTGCGCACCTCCGTCGAGTACTGCTGCGCCTCGGCGATCAGCGTCGCGATCTTCTCCTCCGCGGCGGTGAGCTGGCCGGCGACGTCCCGCTCGGCCGCCGCCCGGTGCTCGGCCAGCTCCTGCTCGGCCGCCGCCCGCCGCTCGTTGATCTCCCGCTCCACGTTGACCCGCCACTGGGCCAGCTCCTGCTGGCTCTGCGCACGCGCCGCCTGGACCTCCTGCTGGATCTGCGCACGGGCCGCCTTGGTCAGCGCCTCGGCCGCGGCGCGGGCCTGCTCCACCTGCTGGGCGGTCAGCTCGTTGATCCGCTTCGCCTCCTGCTGGGCGTGCTCGTGGGCGGCCTCGCCGTCCACCCGCAACTGCTCCACCAGCTCCTGGATGTCCGCGAGCTGCGCCTCGGCCGCCGCGCGCCGCTCCTCGTACGCCTTGTCCTGTTCGGCCCGCCGCGCCGACAGCTCCGACTCCAGGTCGTGCAGCGCCTGGGCGGCGTGCTCCCGCGCCTCCACCAGGACCCGCTCCGCCTCGCCCTGCAACTCGCCGGCCCGCTGCGCGGCGGTCTCGGCGATCAGCCCGGCCTGCTTCTCCGCCAGCGCGAGGATCTGGTCGACCATCGGTCCCAGGTCCCGAAACGACGCCCGGTCCACCTGCGTCGGGCGCTGGCGCAGCTCGGACACCTCCGCCTGGAGCTGCTGGAACTGGAGGGTGAGGTTGCGCAACTGGTGCTGCGCCCGGTCTCGTTCGGCCGTCAGCGTCGCGGCGGCGCCGTCGACCTGCTCGACGTACCGGTCGACCTGCCGCTTGTCGTAGCCGCGCAGCGCCTGCTCGAAGCTCGGCCGCCCGCTCAGCTCGTTGCGTACCGCGAACGGCTCCCCGGTGGACATTCCGGCATCCTCCATACGATCGGCGATCTCAGGCCCCACCGACGAGCGCTGCGCGGGGCATGATGGGGCGCAACGTTACCGCCGTCCCCCGCGCCGCGAACACCCCGCCCCGCAGCCTGATCCCGTGACGGGCGACCCGGACGGCGTCCCCTCGGCGTCAACGTCACACTCCGCTTCACGGGGCACTGAATCCCGAGCCGCCCACGAGGCGGTCGAGCAGGGCGGTGTTCAGCCGGCGCAGCGCCGGCGCCAGCTCGTAGCCCGCAACCTCGCCCGCGCCTGCCGGAGTGTGCCGTCAGCGTGAAGTCCAGGTGGCCTGGAGGAAGCTGGTCCAGGCGGTGGGGGAGAAGGTGAGGGCGGGGGGCCGGCCGGGTCCTTGCCGTCGCCTACGGCCGCCCGAGCTGCCGCCAGAGGACTGTCGATCCCATATCTTCGGCCATCCGCTCCCGCCCCTCTCCACGTTGCGTTTTGTTACATGCCTTTCGGTTTACGGCCCTCGAATGTCAATCCCTGTCGTATCCCGCAGGGTGGTGGCGCGGGTCGCGGCGCACTAATGTACGGCTGTGTCGACACCCTTCCGCATGATCGAGGAGTGCGTTCATGCCCGGTGATTCCAAGGTTTCCAGCTCAGCGCCGGTCATCATGCACGCGTACGGGGTGCGAGACGACGAAGGCGAGCCGGGGCCGGGAAGCTGGGTGGCCGTGCTTCGGTACCGGGAGCACACCCGGGAACTGCACGGGATGGAGCTGGACTGGACCTTGGACGACCTGGTGATGCTGTCGGTGGTGAACGGGCTGGAGGCGCTGACCCGGCCGGTGCGGGTGATCGTGTACGCGCCGAACGCAGAGCCGGAGATCAAGGCGTCGTCCAAGGTGAATCCCGCGCTGCTGAGTCGGCTCGCCGCCCAGTGTGAACGCCACGAGGTGGTGTGGGCTCCGCCTGACGAGCCGCTGAACGACGACGACAACAAACGGGCCCTCGAACTGGCCACGCGGGAGGAGGCGGCCGCGAAGGAGCGGGCCATGAGCCTGCGGGGGGACAACATCGTGGAGGCGCTGGACAAGTTCCTCGCCGAGCAGCGCGAGCGCCGTTCCAAGCGCGCTTTCGCGAACTACAGATCCGTCATCGAACTGTTGCTCGGCTGCCTGAATTGGCGCGGCTACGAGAGCCTGACCGACAACAGCCGCCAGTTGTACGGCGCGTACGACGAGAGCCGCGAGGGCGGCGGTGGGTTCTGCCGGTTGTACGGGCCGGAGGAGATCCCCGGGAACATCGGCGGGTTCCTCGGCTCCTACGTTCCGAAGGCCATCCTGAGCCAGGCGGCCCGCCGGGCGGCCGGGCCCGTCGTGCGCGAGCTCGGATACTGGCTTACCACCCGGGACTACGGCATCACGACGGCGGACGTGCAGCCCATGCTGGAGCACGCCGACGCCGCCGCGTACGCCTTGCCGGCCGCCGAGAAAGTTCAACGGAGATGGAACGAGCTGTGCGACGCCGAGCGCGAATTCGGCGAGTCGGAGGTCGAGGATGCCGTCGAGGACTTTCTGTTCGTCAGCGCCGTCGAACCTGGTCTGGTCCGCTTCGCTGCCTACTCCCCTGACCGGCTCATCGACGTGTCTGTCCCGCAGGAGATCAGCGACCTCGTGAAACCTGGCTGGGAGATGTACGTGGAGGCCGCCCTGGTAGAGGGCGAGTGGTGCGTTTCGATGATCGGCACCATCTACCCGTAGCACTGACGAGCGTGTGGAGCCGCTGGAGGATCGCCATCCCGCTCATCGGGCTCAGTCTCCTCCTGCTGGTTCCCACCGTCTACGGTGCCTCGGCCTGGTGGTCGGAGAACTGACCCGCCTACCGCACCCTCACCGTCATCATCTGCCTCGTCGTCGTCGCGTGCCTGGGCCTCTCCGTCTCGATTTCTTGTGATGTCGCGGTGCGGCGTCGCCACCGGGGACGGCGCCGCACCTTCGGTTGGGGCGGTTACGGGCCGTTGACCAGGAAGGCGACCTGATTGCCGCTGTTGACGGTCGCGCCGGTGTTGTTGATGACGCGGGCGATCGTGCCGGTGCCGCCGAGGGAGACGGTGACCATGTTGTGGAACTTGACGTTCGGGGTCACCGGGACCTCGAACGAGTGCCCGAGCACGACGCTGGGATTGGTGGAGAAGTAGCAGTAGCTGCCCAGCCCCCACGCCTCGTGGCTGGTGACGGATGCGCCGACCTTGTACGCGGCCCAGCCCTGCGCCCCGCCGCCGCTGGACCAGCTGGCCTGGTTCGGCACGTCGTACGGGATTTCGTTCTGGTAGAAGTAGGTGCGGCCGCCGTTGCCGTTCCAGATGGTCTGGTACTGCTGGTAGTGCTCGACGAACAGGCCGTACATGGTGACGTTGTTGCCGTTGACGACGAGGCCGTTGGCGCCGGTGTTGATGTTCCAGCCGACGGTGCCGCCGTTGCCGTGGTCGGCCCGCCAGATCCACATGTGGTCGCCGATCACGTTGTTGCTGTTGACCCGCAGACTGACGGTCGCCTTGCCGGCGATGGCGCCGCCGACGCGGAAGAACACGTCGTGCAGCGAAGTCGGGTTCGCGGCGTGGTCGGCGGTGGAGCCGGACGGGCCGACCTCCATGAGGACCTGCGAGTTGGTCGTGCCGGCGTCGAAGAGGATGCCGGCGACCTTCACGCCATCGACATCGGCGACGCTCATCGCGGTGACCCCGTTGTCCGGCACGATCGTGGCCAGGCCGAGGCCGAGCACGACCGTGTTTGCCCGGGTGATCCGGATCGTGTCGTTGACGTGATACACACCGGGCGTGAAGAGCAGGTTCTGTCCGGCGGCGAGGGCCGCGTTGATGCTCGCGGCGGTGGCGCCGGCCTTGACGATGTGGAACTGGTTGATCGGCAGGGAGCTGCCGGCCGTGGTGCCGCTCTGCCAGCTGTTGCCGCTGGAGTTGGTCCGCAGCGCCGGCACGAACACCTGGTAGGCGCCGGTGGAGTCGACGTACAGGAACGGCTTCTCCCGCACGACCGGGGTGGTGCCGACGGTGGTGTACGGCGGGCTCGGGAAACTGTTGGCCGGCGCGCCGCTGGTGCCGACGAACACCTGGTTCCAGTTGCTGCCGCTCCAGCTACCGATCGCGGAGTTGCGGGTGATCCACTGCTGCTGCGAACCGGACTGGATCTGGCCGTCGATCTTGCTGTCGGAGATCCATCCGCCGGAGGACCAGCCGCCGTCGGACAGCGCGAGGTTGCCCCGGACGTGCATCCGCCGGTACGGCGCGGCCTGCGACACCGCCCAGCGGTCCAGGCCACCGGTCGGAGTCACGGACAGGTTCTCCGCGGACCGCCAGAAGTTCTGCGTCGCGTTCTGCGAGCCGTCCGGCCACCAGTCCGCCTCGGCGTGCACGGCACCGTTGATGACGACCGAGTCGGGGCTGGTGCCGAGGCCGGCGACCTGGGTGAAGAACCCGACGTTGGCGTTGACGTTGTACGTGCCGGGCTTGAACAGCAACGCGTAGCGCTGGTTGCCGAACTGGTTGGTGACCTGCTGGTTGAACACGGTGTTGAGCCGGTTCTGGATGGTGGTCTGCGTCATCGACGGGTCGAACACCGACACGTTGGGGCCGAGGTCGGGGTTGTTGGGGTTGTTCGGCACGCCGGTCGGGGTCGGGGTCGGAGTGCTGCCGCCGCCGAACGTCCACTTCTGGTTGGCGGTGCCAGCGCACGACCACAGTTGCAGCTTGGCGCCGTCGGCGAGGTTGTTGTCCTTGATGTCCAGGCACTTGCCGGACGCGGTGTTGACCAGGTCGCCGGCCGAGGTGAGCTGCCACTTCTGGCTGGCGACCGTGTCGTAGCAGGTCCAGATGTGCACCACGGCGCCGTCGGCGGTGGAGCCGTTGGCGACGTCGAGGCACTTGCCGAGGCCTTGCACGGAGCCGTTGTCGGCGAGGGTCCAGGTCTGGTTGGGGCCGGTCGCGCAGCTCCACATCTGGGGCTGGTTGCCGTTGGCGGTGGAGCCGTCGGTCACGTCGAGGCACTTGCCGTTGGCGGCGCTGGTGAGCCGGCCGCTGCTGGCGGCGGACGCGGCGGTCATGGTGACCGCGCCGGTCGTGCCGACGGCTGCGGCGGTGACGCCGAGCGCCAGCAGCGCCGTACGCCACCTGATGTTTTTCGATCTTGACAACTGAGACTCCTGTTCTGGGACGGTCGGGGGGTCGGTCACCGGTGGGCGGGCATGACCGTCCGGCCCGACGTCGACTGGCGGGTCGCCGGGGTGGAGGTGGGTGCTGTGTCGCGCCGGATCCATCGACGCCTGTGACAAGGAGGAAACACGTCGACGCTGCGGCATGTCAACACAACGCGGCAACTTTCTTGGCGACTTTATACAAGTCGCTAAGAAACTGTCGTCCTCGGCGCTGTCGATCGTGCGCGGACGCCAGAGGTGGTACGGGTCAGTGGGCGGACCGGTCGAGCCGCGCACGACGAGGGTCGGTCGCGACCTCTACGGGTAGCGCGTCCAGTTCTTGTCCGGCGCACAGCCGCTGCGGGTCCGCTGCGGGCTCCGAGGGCGGGGTGAGTAGCCCTCTGCGGGAGGATGTCGACCAGCGGCACCTGCCGTTTTACATGGTCATGGTCCACTGTGCACCTGGCGCGGATACCGGCGCCGCACAGGGCAAGTTCTGAGAAGTACGGCGTCGATCGCCGATGTGAAACTCATGGATCTCTTACGACCAGAAGGCAGAGTGATCATGAGTAGCGATTCGGTCCTCATACTTTTTCCCATCGTTGTGGGCATCGTCATGCTCGGCCTCGGCCTCACCCTGACCCTTGAGGATTTCCGCCGGGTGGTGAAATACCCCAAGGCGATGGTGGTCTGCCTGGTCTCCCAGATGCTGATCCTGCCGGCGATCTGCCTGGGCCTGGTGGTCGCGTTCAACCTGCGCCCCGAACTGGCGGTCGGCATGATGCTGCTCGCCGCCTCGCCCGGCGGCAGCACGGCCAGCCTCTACAGCCACCTGTTCAAGGGCGACCTGGCGCTCAACATCTCGCTGACCGCGGTCAACTCGGTGCTGGCGCTGTTCACGCTGCCGATCATCGTGAACCTGTCGGTGTCGGCCTTCGTCGGATCGGACAGCTCCATCGGCCTCCAGTTCGACAAGGTGATCCAGGTCTTCGCCCTGGTCCTGATCCCGATCGCCATCGGGATGGCCGTCCGCGCGAAGTTCACCAACGCCGCCATTCGTATGGAGCGTGCCGTCAAGATCCTGTCGGTCGTGGCGCTGCTCCTGATGATCTCCAGCGTGATCGCCGGCCTCGGCGAGGAGGTGTTCGACATCCTCGCCGAGATCATCCTCGCGGTCGTGGCGTTCAACCTGATCAGTATGGCGCTCGGCTACTTCGGCCCGCGCCTGCTCAAGGTCGGCGAGCGCGAGTCGATCGCCTCGGCGTTCGAGATCGGCCTGCACAACGCCAGCCTGGCCATCACCATCGGGATGAGCCCGACGCTGCTCGACAACTCCACGATGGCGATGCCGTCGGTGACGTACGGCTTCGTCATGTTCTTCACCGCCGCCGTCTTCGGCATCATCGTCTCCCGCCGGGTGCGGGCCGGGACCGGGGGCACCGAGCGGTTGGCGACTCCCAGCAGGGTGTGACCCGCTGGCCCGCGCCGGATCCGGACTCCCGTTCGGCTTCGGCGCGGGCCTGGGACGCCGCTTCGCTGTCCTTCGATATTCCGCACGCGCACGCTCATCCGTCCGGAGCACGGTCGGCGTCCACGTCGCCTGTCGGCTTGGCGGGTGCGTCGGTTGCGGCGTAGGCGTAGCGGCGGGCCAGGTGTGCGAACGCGGCTCTGAGCTCGGGTGGCCCGATGACTACGGCCCTATCGGCTACCGCTTGGCGGCCGACCCCCTGGCCTCGGCGACGGGGTAACGGGCGGCGACCTCGTCCAGCTTCGTCAGCGCCGCTTCCGGCAGGTCGATACCGAGCACGTCGGCGAGGCGGGTCAGGTAGATCATCACATCGCCGATCTCCGCCTCGACCCGGCCGCCGGCCTCGGGGTCGTCCATCACGGCGGCGGCCTGCTCGGGCGTCAGCCACTGGAACTCGGCCAGCAGTTCACCGACCTCGCCGGCGAGGGCCATGGCGAGGTTCTTCGGTGTGTGAAACTGCTGCCAGTCCCGCTCCTCGGCGAACGCTCGTACCCTGGTCGTCAGCTCGTCCACAGCATCCTCCACACCGTGCCGGTGTCGCACCCGTGAGTACGGTACCCACGGGCCGCCGTCATGTACCCGGTAGGAGGTGGCGACCGACGGTCTCGCCGGGCGCGCTCCTGAGCTGGCAGGTCAGCGGGGCGATCCGGTGGGCGCGGTGGCTGCTCGTGCTGCCGCACGCCGACCCGGGGGAGACCACCGTGTCCGCCGAGGACGACCAGAACGTACGCCACCGGGTCTTCTGCGACCGGCGGATGCCCGGCGGCGCCGGGCGCTGCCTGCTGCGCGCCGACCACGACGGCCCCTGCGCCCGCCGCCCGCGCCGCTGAAGGGGGAGGGTGAGTGGTGCCCGGCCCGCTGCGGTGCAACGATCATGACCGTCCCCGAACCTGGCGAGGAGAGCGCGATGGTCAGTGACGCCGAACTGGACGACTGCCGGCGGGTCGCCGAGGACGCGGCGCGCCTCGGCGGTCGGGAGCTGCTGCGGCGCTTCGGCGACCACGGCCGGGTCGACTACAAGACAGCGTCCACCGACCCGGTGAGCGAGGCGGACCGGGCCAGCGAGGCGCGCGTCGTCGAGCTGTTGCGCGCCCGCCGGCCCGCCGACGGGATCCTGGCCGAGGAGGGCAGCGGCCAGGCGGGCAGCTCCGGGCTGCGCTGGGTGCTGGACCCGTTGGACGGCACCGTGAACTACGTGTCCGGGATGCCGTTCTGGTGCGTCAGCGTGGCCTGCGAGGAGGAGACGGCCGACGGCTGGCGGCCGGTCGTGGGGGTGGTCCTCGACCCGGTGCACGACGAGCTGTTCCACGCCGTCCGGGGCCGGGGCGCGTACCTGGGCGACACTCCGCTGGCCCGGCCCGCCGGTACCGCGCTCGACGAGGTCATCCTCGCCAGCGGCTACGCGTACGACGTCGCCCACCGCAGGGTGCAGGCAGCCGTCGTGGCCGACCTCGCCGGCGACGTACGCGGGGTGCGGATGCTCGGCTCCACCGCGCTGGCCCTGTGCTGGGTGGCGGCGGGGCGCTGCGACGCGTACGTCGAGGATCGCACCTTCCGCTGGGACTGGGCGGCCGGCCTGGTGATCGCCACCGAGGCCGGCGCGGCCGTGGAGGTGCGCGGCAGCCGGGTGCTCGCCGCGCCGCCGGAGCTGATCGACGAGTTCCGGCCCCGGGTCGCCGCGCTGGGCTGACCACGAACAGGTGCGACGAGCCGCCCGGCGGGGGGTTGCGCCGGGCGGCTCGCCACGTCGGGGGAAGGCTCAGATGAAGAGGGTGTTCGGGCCCAGGCCGCAGACGACCCGGCCGTACAGCTCGGTGTTGGTGTCGGCGTTGATGAGCCCGTGCAGGCTCATCGCGTTGACGTCCCGGGCGATCCGCTGGATCGGCACGTCGCGGTAGATGGACGAGCCGCCGCTGGCGGAGGCGAAGATGTCCACCGCCTCCTTGGCCAGCCGGGTGGCCCAGCCGTGGTCGGCGCGGACCCGGGCCCGCTCCTCCAGCGTCCACTCCGCGCCGCTGGCCGCCTTGCTGTCGACCAGGTCGGCGGCGTGGTACGCGTGGAACTCGGCCTGGTCGATCTTCATGAGCGCGGTGCCGATCTTCAGGTGCGTGACCGGCGCCTCGCTCTGGTTCTCGTAGTCGGTGTAGGTGATCTTCCGGCCGGGGAGCCGGTCGAGGAACTCGTCCCGCGCGGCCTTGGCCACGCCGACCGCCGCGCCCACGCCGGACGCCGCCGCGTTCAGCGCTGCCGGGGTACGCCAGACGGGGGAGTCGGCGTTGCCCTGGGACAGGCCCTGCGGGATCATCGCCGCGCTCATCGGAATGATGTGACTGTTCGGGACGAACAGGTCCCGGGCCACGGTGGTGACGCTGCCGGTGGCGGTCAGGCCGGTGGTGTACCAGTCGTCGACGATCTCCAGGCTGCCGATCGGCACCAGCGCCATGATCGGCTCCGGCTCGGCGTCCGGGCGCAGCACGACCGCGGCGATCTCCTGCCACTGCGCGTGGTGCGCCCCGCTGATGAAGTGCCAGCTTCCGTTGACGACGACGCCCCCGTCGGCGGGGACGGCCGTGCCGCCGACGCTGTTGGTGCCGCAGACCCGGGCGTTGGGCGTGCCGAACACCTCGTCCTGGGCCGCGTCGGGGAACAGACCGGCGAGCCAGGTGGGGATCCACAGCACGGAGGTGACCCAGGCGGTGCTGGCGTCGCCCCGGCCCAGCTCGGTGGCGACCGCCACGAGCGTGCGGGTGTCCACCTCGTACCCGCCGTAGCGGCGGGGGGTGCGGAGCTTGAACAGCCCCGCCTCCTCGATCGCCGCTACCGTCTCGTCGTGGAGGCGACGGTTCTCCTCCTGCCACGCCGCGTGTTTGCGGATCAGCGGCACGAGATCCGCGGCGCGCTGGACCAGCTCCTCGCGGGTGGGTGCTTCGGTGGTCGTGGGCACGTGTCCTCCTCAACGGGCGACCGGATCGACCGGAGTCATATCGGTCAAGCGCCATTGACGTTGTCACATCCCGACTACCGCGACCTCTTCTGGATTGCTCGGTGTCCGTGCAGCTCAGGACGAGGAATTGGGCACGAGTGGAGAAGTCGGTGCCGCCGGGGCCGTGTCATGGTCGCAGGTGTCGCCCGGTCTTCGTGTGGGCCGGCGGCGACCGTTGAGGGAGGAACGATGAGTTTTCCGCAGGTCGTCTCGCGTGAGGAATGGACCACCGCCCGGGAGAGGCTGCTGGAGGAGGAGAAGGCGCTGACCCGCGCCCGCGACCAGCTCAGCGCCGCGCGCCGGGCCATGCCCGTGGTGCCGGTGGAGAAGGAGTACGTGTTCGCCTCGCCCACGGGTGAGGTGACGCTGCTCGACCTGTTCCAGGGGCGTCGCCAGCTGCTCGTCCGGCACTTCATGTTCGCCCCGGATGCGAAGGAGGGCTGCGTCGGCTGCTCGATGCAGGCCGACAACGTCGGGGACCTGTCGCACATGCACGCCCGGGACACCTCGTTCGTGATGATCGCCCGGGCCCCGTTGGAGAAGATCGAGCAGTTCAAGGCCCGGATGGGCTGGGCGCACATCCCGTGGGTGTCGTCGTACGGCAGTGACTTCAACTACGACTTCAATGTCACCATGGAGAAGGGCGAGCTGCCGGCGGTCAGCTCCTTCATCCGCGACGGCGAGAAGATCTTCCACGCCAGCTCGGTGTTCGACCGGGGCGGCGAGGTGTTCATCAACACCTACAACTACCTCGACGTCACCCCGCTGGGCCGGCAGGAGGAGGGGCTGGCGCACCCGTGGGACTGGTGGCGGCACCACGACCGCTACGACGCCGAGCAGGCCCCCAACCCGGGCGAGAACTGGTGGACCGGGTTGAACAAGTTCGAGGTGCGGCAGGTACGCCACGAGAGCCCGGCCGCGCAGCCGACGGAGGCCGGAACGCAGTGACGGCGGCACGGTGGGGTGCGGCGGCATCCCACCGTCCGCGGCGGCCGGTTCCCGGTCCGGCGGCTTCGGCCGTCGCCGGGGAGCCGGCCGCCGTCGTGCGTGGGGGCAGGACGGCCAGGGCCCGGTCGCCGCGACCGCGCGTCGCCCGGGCCGTGCGTCGCCCGGATCGGGAGCCGTTCGGGCCGTGCGCCGGGTGGCGCGGGGGATCAGGGGACGGCGACACTGTGCCGCTGGGCCGGCACCGGGGCCGCGGCGCGCCGGGGAATGCCGCCGAGCATCCGCAGCGCCGCCGCCGACGGCGAGCCGGCCTCGACGGTGAAGGTCACCAGCATCAGGTCCGGGGTCTCCTCCAGCCGCAGCGTGTGCTGGTTGACCGTCAGCGCGCCGACCACCGGGTGGGTCATGTCGTAGGTCATCGTCTCGCAGGTGCTGACCGGGTGCTCGGCCCACATCCCGGCGAACTCCGGGCTGCGGGACAGCAGCTCCTCGACCAGCCCGACGACCCGGCGGTCGTCGCGGTAGCGGCCCACGGCCATCCGCAGGTACGCCACCACCGAACGGGCCTTGCCCGGCCAGTCGGCGTACAGCGCGCGCATCCGGGGATCGAGGAAGACCGACCGGCTCATGTTGGGCGCCTCGTCGAGGTGCCAGGCGAGCAGGGCGTGGCCCAGTGGGTTCCAGGTGTGCACGTCGGTCGAGGCGCTGAGCACCATCGCCGGCACGTCGGGCATCATCGCGAGCATCTGGCGCAGGGCCGGCGGCGCGGAGCTGGCCCGGACGGCCCGTTCGGGCGCCGTCCGGCCGGGGCGGGCCAGCGTGAACAGGTGCGCCCGCTCGTCGCCGCCGAGCTGCAACGCGCGGGCGACCGCGTCGAGCACCTCGTCGGACACGTTGTGCGCCTGGCCCTGCTCCAGCCGGGTGTAGTAGGAGACGCTCACCCCGGCGAGCTGGGCCAGCTCCTCGCGGCGCAGCCCGGAGACCCGTCGGCGCTCGCCGTAGCGGGCCAGGCCGGCGTCCTGCGGCCGGATGACGCCGCGTCGCGACCGGAGGAACTCGCCCAGCGGATTCATGCGACTCAGTATGACGGACCAGTATGACACTGTCAGTGGTACCCACCGTGGAAGTACCAACCGTTTCCGGCCGGGCGGGGAGGGGAGTCCGCCGCGCCCGGCCGGGGTCGATCAGCCGTCCGGACCGGTCAGGCCGTCTCGGCCAGGAAGCGCAGGATGTGGCCGTTGGTGATCTCCGGTTGCTCGGTGAGCGGGACGTGCCGGGAGTCGGGGACCAGCGCGCCGGCCGAGCCCTTCGGCAGCGCCTCGACGATCCGGGCGAGCTTCTCCTCGTTCATCGCGAAGGCGACGTCCTGGACGCCGAAGATGTTCAGCGTCGGCTGGCTCGGCAGGGCCCCCCACAGCGCGCCCTGCTCGGCCGCCCACTCGGGGCTGCCGAACGTCGTGGCGGGGAAGTTGGTGCGGTACATGCCGAGTGCGGCGTGCAGGTTCTCCGGGGTGCCGAGGGCGGCCCGGATGTCGGCCAGGTCCTGGGTGACGTCGTAGCCGTCCCGTGAGTACTTGTGCAGCATGAACTCCAGGAAGGCCAGGTCGTTGGCGGCGACCAGCTCGTCGGCAGCGGCCATCTGGAAGAACCAGAAGTGGGCCTGGACGTTGATCCCCCTGGGGTCGAGCAGGTACTCGCCGAAGAACTGGAACGGCGGCACGTCGCAGGCGACCAGCCGCGACCACCGCTGCGGCTCCTGCACCGCCGCGGCCCAGCAGCTGGCCGCCCCGAAGTCGTGCCCGATCAGCACGGCCCGCTCGTCCCCGCCCAGGACCTCGTGCAGGGCGTTGACGTCGGCCGCCATGTCCCGGAGGTGTTCGCGGCCGGGCGGCGGGACCGAGCTGGGGGCGAAGCCGCGGGTCCACGGGGCCACGGCCCGGTAGCCGGCGTCGGCCAGCGCCGGCATCAGGTGCCGGAACGAGTTGGGTGTGAACGGGAAGCCGTGCACCAGGAGGGCCAGCGGCCCCTCGCCCAGTTCACGGTATGCGATGTCGACACCGTTGACGGTGACCTGTGATTGACGCATGGGGTGCCTCCTCGGCGGGCATGGATTGATCCAAGACTGGCCGAGCCGACCATGCCCCGCTTCTTCGTGCGTGCTGCCCTACCACAACTTGATGCCCCACGTGGGGCATCGACCGGGATGTCCCTCGATTTGGTGAAAGACCGGGTGGTCGCGTCTGTCCCGGTCTCCCCGTCGTTGTATTGCGCGGACCTGGGAGGGGGACCGTGGAGTACGCACTGGTGATCTTTCACGACGAGGCCGGCGAACTGAGCCCGGCGGAGATCGACGAGCACCCCCGGCACCGGGCCTGGCTGGACGAGGTGCGCCGGCGGGGGGCGTTCGCGGGCGGGCAGCGGCTGGGCCCCGGCCGCGCCGGCCGGACCGTCCGCACCCGGGCCGGGGGCACGCTGGTCACCGACGGGCCGTTCATCGAGGCCCGGGAGCAGGTGGGCGGGTTCGTCCTGCTGCGCTGCGCGGACCTCGACGAGGCCACCGAACTCGCCGCCCTGCACCCGTTCGCCGAGCTGGGCGCCATCGAGGTGAGGCCGGTCTGGACCCGGTGACGTTCACCGTCGACGCCGCCGTGGCCGGCGCGTTCCGCCGGGAGTACCGCCAGCTCGTCGGCAGCCTCGTCGACCTCACCCGGGACCGGAGCCTGGCCGAGGACTGCGTGCAGGACGCGTTCGCCGCCGCGCTGGAGCGCTGGCGGCGCGAGGGGGTGCCGCGCCGGCCCGGGGCCTGGCTGACCACCGTGGCGCGCAACCGGGCCGTCGACCGGCTGCGCCACGAGACCGTACGGGCCGCCCGGCTGCGCGAGGCGGCGGCCACCCTCCCGGCGTACGACGAGCAGCCGCCGGTGCCGCCGCTGATCCGGGACGCCCAGCTACGCCTGATCTTCACCTGCTGCCACCCCGCGCTGTCGCTGCCGTCGCAGGTGGCGCTGACCCTGCGTACCGTCGTGGGGCTGGGCCCGGCGGAGATCGCCCGCGCCCTGCTGGTCCCGCCGGGGACCCTGGCCCAGCGGCTGGTACGGGCCCGGCGCGGCGTACGCGACGCCGGGCTGCGCTGCGAGCTGCCGCCGGCCGCCGAGCTGCCCGGGCGGGCCACGGCGGTGCGCGCGGTGCTGTACCTGCTGTTCACCGAGGGGTACGCCGCCACGGCCGGCGCGGACCTGGTGCGGCGCGGGCTGTGCGCGGAGGCCGTCCGGCTGGCCCGGCTGCTGGCCCGGCTGCTGCCCGACGACCCGGAGACGCTCGGCCTGCTCGCGCTGCTGGTGCTGCACGAGGCCCGGCGCGACGCCCGGACCGACGCCCACGGCGACCTGGTGCCGCTGGAGCGGCAGGACCGCCGGCGGTGGGACCGGGGCCGGGTGGCCGAGGGGGTGGGCCTGCTGGACCGGGCGCTGCGTCGCGGCCGGCCCGGGGCCTACCAGGTCCAGGCGGCGATCGCCGCCTGTCACGCCACCGCCCCGGACGCCGCGCGCACCGACTGGGCCCAGATCGCCGGGCTCTACGCCGAGTTGGCGCGGCTGACGCCGTCGCCGGTGGTGCAGCTCAACCGGGCGGTGGCGGTCGGGATGGCGCACGGCCCGCAGCGGGGCCTGGCGCTGTTGGAACAGGTGGAGCGCTCGGGCGAGCTGGCGGGCAACCACCTCGTCCCGGCCGTCCGCGCCGACCTGCTGCGCCGGCTGGACCGGCGCCCGGAGGCGGCCGGGGCGTACCGGCGGGCGCTCGACCTCGCCGGCAACGACGCCGAGCGTCGGTACCTGCGGGTACGGCTGGCGGAGGTGACCGGTCCATCCCGGGACCAAGCAAAATAAAGCACCAGAAAATGTATATTTCCCCAAGGGCTGCCCGTCGGTCTGACGAACCCGGTCCGGTGCCGCCGGCCCGGACCACGACGAGGGGATCAGACATGTTGCTGGAGAGCAGGACCGCGATCGTCTACGGCGCCGCGGGCGCGCTGGGCGGCGCGGTGTCGCGCGCCTTCGCCCGGGAGGGCGCCACCGTCTATCTGGCCGGGCGGCACCTCGACCGGGTCGAGATGCTCGCCAAGGAGATCACCGCCGAGGGCGGCCGGGCGTACGCCCACCAGGTGGACGCGCTCGACCAGGAGTCGGTCGACGAGCACGCGGCGCTGGTCGCCGAGCGGGCCGGCGGGATCGACGTCTCGTTCAACGCCGTCGGCCTGGACCACGTGCAGGGCGTCCCGTTGCGCGAGCTGGACCTGGACGACTTCCTGATGCCGATGAACACCTTCGTCCGTACCCAGTTCCTCACCGCCACGGCGGCGGCGCGGCGGATGGTCGAGCAGCGCTCCGGTTCCATCGTCGTCCTTTCCACGTCGGCGGCCCGGGCGCCGATGCCCTCGGGCGGGTTCGGCGTGGCCTGCGCCGGCATCGAGTCGCTCTCCCGGGAACTGGCCGGGGAGGTGGGCCCGTTCGGGGTGCGGGTGGTCTGCCTGCGGCCCGACGCCATCCCGGAGAGCGTGCAGCACGGCTCGTACGTCCGAGACACGTGGCGGCGCGCGGCCGAGGCGAACGGGGCGACGCTGGAGGACATGCTGGCCGCCAAGCCCGGCATGCCCGACCCGCTGCTGGGCCGGGCGGTGACCCTGGCCGACGTCGCCGGCACCGCGGTGTACCTCGCCTCGGACCTGTCCAGCGGGCTCACCGGGTCGATCACCACCGTCGGGTGTGGAGTCCTCGTCGACTGACCGGGCGCCGGCCGCCCGGGAGCGACGTAGCCCGGGCGGCCGGCGCCCGCCTCTCGGCACCATGTGAGAAATAGAGCAGGCTCGGGCTGGGCGGGGCGGGGTAGCGTTGGATGGGCCCACACGGCGGGTGCTCAGGGTGCCACTGCCAGTGGTACGCACGGCAGGGAGATGGGTACCCCGACCGCGGCTACCTAGTGTTCGTGGTCATGGCGGAGAACCAGAGCACGTCGGAGCAGCTCAGCTCCGCGCAGAAACTTGCCCTCTTCGTATTGCTCGGCGCGCAGTTCATGCTGTCGGTCGACTTTTCCATTCTCAATGTGGCCCTTCCGCGGATGGGCGAGGGCGTCGGGCTCAGCCTGGCCGACCTTCCCTGGGTCGCCAGCGCGTACGCGCTGCCCGCGGCCGGCTTCACGCTCCTGTTCGGCCGGATCGCCGACCTGTTCGGCCGGCGGCGGTTGTTCCTGACCGGCATCGCGCTGCTCACCGTGGCCTCGCTGCTCGGCGGCTTCGCGACCAACGCCACGATGCTGCTGAGCGCCCGGGTGTTGCAGGGCTTCGCCAACGCGATCGCCATCCCGGCCGCGATGGCGCTGCTGATCACGACCGTGTCCGACGAGCGGGCCCGCGCCCGGGTGCTCGGCCTCAACGGCGCGCTGCTCTCGGGCGGCTTCACCGTCGGCGCCCTGGTCGGCGGCAGCCTGGTCAGCGCCCTGGACTGGCCCTGGGCGTTCTGGATCAACGTGCCGGTGGCGGTGGCCATCATGGTGCTGACCCCGCTGGTGATCAAGGAGAGCGTCCGCCCCACCGGGGTCAAGCTGGACGTCCCCGGCGCCGTCACGGTCACCGCCGGCCTGCTCGCCCTGGTGTACGGCGTGAGCATGCAGAGCTGGATCGGTCTCGTCGTCGGTGCGGTGCTGATCGGCGCCTTCTGGTTCGTCGAGTTGAAGGCCAAGGCGCCCCTGGTGTCGCTGACCCTGCTCAACCGGCCGAACATCAAGTGGGGCAACTACGGCGGCATGGTCGCCTTCGTGATGGCCAGCGGCATCAACTTCGGCCTCACCCTCTACATGCAGGACGTGCTCAAGCTGGAGCCGTTCACCACCGGTCTGGTGTTCGGCGTTCCGGGCCTGGTGGCCGTCGTCGCCGGCGTCATCGCCGGCCGGATGATCGGGCGCTACGGCTACCGCAACGTGCTCGCCATCGGCCTGCTGGTGCAGGGGCTGACCACCGTCCCGCTGCTGCTGACCGGTACCTCGGCCACGCCGAGCCTCCTGCTGATCGTCCCGTCGCTGTTCCTGATGTACTTCGGGCACGTCACGGCCGTCGTCGCCTACACGGTGACCGCCACCTCGGGTCTGGACGACTCGCAGCAGGGCCTGGCGACCGGCCTGGCCACCCTGGCCCAGCAGATCGCCGTCACCATCGGTATCCCGATCTTCGGGGCGATCGTCGCCACCCGCACCGACGTGTTGGACGGTCTGCACCTCGCCATGCAGGTGCAGATCGTCGTGATCCTGCTGTCCGTGGCGCTGATCTGGGTCGGCCTGCGTGACCGGGGCGCCGCCGCCGGGCCGTCGGCCACCGAGCGGCGGGAGCCGGAGCTGACCGCCGAGGCGCAGCAGCCCGCGCCGGTGCCGGTGCCGCGCAACGTCAGCGAGAACCCGGTCTAGGGCCGGTACCAGGGTCTGCCGTAGCGGCTGATCCACTCTCCACTCTCGATCCTCGGCCGGGCGCCGGGGCCGGTGACCGGCGAGGTCTCCGGTGGATGGTTCATCGACGATGATGGCCACCCGCCGGGGGCCTCGCCGCTGTCGTGGCCCCGGGGGCCGGCCGCCGAGCCGGCCGCCGGGGCCATGGCCAGATAAGCACGCTCAGAGAAGGGGGGCCTTCCGCCCCTTGCGAGAATTGGTGAGAGCGAATATGTCAACCCGACGGCGCGGGAATCGGACCGTGGCGGACGGTGCGCACCGTGACGGAGTGGGCGTGGTATCCGCCGCCGCAGCTCCGCTCGTACAGAAGGGGCACCCATGGACTACCCGGAGATAGTGCACCTGGTGAACACCGATCCGGTGGTGCAGACCCTGTTGGCGGCACCGATCCTGATGCGGCTCGGGTACGTGGGACTGGACGGCCATCCCCGCTCGATCCCGGTCGCCTACGTGTGGAACGGCAGGGCCTTCGTCTTCGCCAGCCCGACCACGGCGTACAAGGTCAGGGCGATCGCGGCGCATCCGCAGGTGTCCTTCACCGTCGACACCATGGCGGCTGAGCCGCGCGAGAAGGTCGCGGCGGTGCTCGGGGCGCCGGTCGCCGACTACACGCCGCTGATGATGCTGGTCCGCGGCACGGCCTCGATCGAGGTCGAGCAGGGGCTGCCCCAGGTGCACATCGACGCGTCCCGCCGGATGATCGGTGAGCACAACGTGCCGGAGTGGGAGCGCAGCAAGCGCGAGCACACGAGAGAGATGGCCCTGGTCACGATCGTGCCGACCCACGTGACCGTGTGCGACTTCATCACCCGGTTCCCGCCGCCGGTCGAGGTCAACGCCGCCACCCACGGGGCGCCCCCGGATCCGGTGCACTGAGCCGGCCGAATGGTCCACCCGCCTCCCCGGGGCCGCTGCGGGCTCCGTGCGCCGCACGTCCGCCTCCGCGGGCCGTCCGCCACCTGGCGGGCGGCCCGTTGGGCATCCGACGCGCGTCTGCGGCGGCTGCGGTGCGGGACCCGTCCCGCCCGGGGCCGGTGGCACGGCACCCGTGCCGGCCTTCCCAGGCGCCCGCGCCGGTCCCCGGACGACCGGACCGGGCGTGCCACGATGACCGGGTGGCGTACGACGAGGGCCTCGCGGCCCGGCTCCGGGAACTGCTCGCCGACGAGTGGGGGCTGACCGACCGGCGGATGTTCGGTGGCCTGGCCGTCCTCGTCGAGGGCAACATCGCGGTGGGGGTGTGGGGCGACGAGTTGATCGTCCGGGCGGACCCGGCGCAGGAGGAGTTGCTGGGCGTCGAGCCGGGGGTGCGCCCGTTCGACGTCACCGGCCGGCCGATGCGGGGCTGGTTCCTGGTCGCGCCCGACGCCTGCGCCGAGGACGAGGACCTGCGCCGGTGGGTCGACCGGGGCCTCGGGTACGCCCGGACCCTGCCGCCGAGGTAGCGCCCACCCGGCCCCCGCCGACTGCCGCCACCCGCCGGGAGCGGCGCTCTGCGCCCGCGCGGCCGGCGGGCCGGACAGTGCGACGGGCGCCCCGCGGGGTTCAGCACCGCGGGACGCCCGTCTCCGGTACGGCCGGTCAGGACTGCCTGAGCCAGTCGGCGAGCCGCTCACCGATCATGATCGAGGTGAGGTTGGTGTTGCAGTTGACGATCGACGGCATGACGGAGGCGTCGCAGACGTAAAGGCCCTCGATGCCGTGCACCCGCAGCCGCTCGTCGACCACCGCGCCCTCGTCGCCGGTCGCGCCCATCCGGGCGGTGCCGACCGGGTGGTAGCCGCTGTCCAGGCTGAGCCGGACGTAGTGGCGCATCAGCTCGTCGTCCTCGGCCATCTCCTCGCCGAGCACGACGAACCGCTGGCCCTTGTCCTGGATGCCCGCCGTCTGCATGAACTGCCAGCACTGGCGCACGGCGGCGATGAGGGTCTGGATGTCGCGCTCGGTGTCGAGGAAGTTGAGCACGACGTCCGGCGGTGCGGTGGGGTCGGCCGAGGTGAGGGTGAGCCGCCCCCGGGACTCCGGCCGCTGGTGTACGACCATCACCCCGAAGATCGTCTTCGCGGCGGCCAGCATCTGCAGCTCGGGGAAGAGCGTCAGGTCGAAGTGGTTGATCATGTAGTACTGGAGGTCGTTGAACTCCGTGGACCCCGGTGCGGTGGTGCGCAGCAGCATCTGCAGGAAGGCGTCGTCGGTGTTGAACGTGCCCGGCTCGGGCACCATGAACGCGCCGGTGCGCGGGTGGTCGATCAGGTCGGCGCCCACCCCGGGGCGGTCCAGCAGCACGTCGATGCCCAGCCGCCGCAGGTCGCCGGCGGGCCCGATGCCCGAGCGCATGAGGATGGCCGGGGAGTTGACCGCGCCGGCGGCCAGCACGACGGTGCCGGCCTCGATCACCTCGGTGCCGCCGCCGGGCTTGGCCACCTCGACGCCGCGCGCCCGGTTGCCGGCGAACAGCACCCGGTTGACCTGGACCCCGGACCGGATCTCCAGGTTCTCCCGGCCGCGGGCCTCGCTCAGGTACCCCATGGCGGTGGAGAACCGGGTGCGGGCGTCGCGGCGGTTCGACGGCATCGGGCCGACGCCGCTGGCCTCCGGGTGGTTGTGGTCCTCGATGGCGGGGAAGCCGGCCTTGAGGCAGGCGTCCTGGAACACCTGCTGCACCGGGGTCAGCTCGTCGCCCGTGAACCGCCGGATCGGGATGGGGCCGCCCTTGCCGTGGTACTCGTTGTCGAAGTCCAGGTCGTCCTCGAGCCGCTTGTAGAACGGCAGCACCTCGTCCCAGGCCCAGGCCGGGTTGCCCATCTCGGCCCACTCGTTGAAGTTCTCCGGATTGCCGCGCAGCGCGATGGTCGCGCCGACCGCGGAAGACCCGCCGGTGACCTTCCCGCGCGGGTAGATGATCCGCCGGCGGTCGGTGATCTCGGCCTTGAAGTGCCAGTCGTGGATGTCCATCGACATCGCGCTGCCGTTGAGCAGGTCGGGTGGCGTGTCGGCGACCGTGGCGAAGTCGGGGCCTGCCTCCAGCAGCAGGACCTTGCGGTGGGGATCCTCGCTCAGCCGGGCGGCCAGCGCTGCTCCGGCGGAGCCGGACCCGACCACGAGATAATCGATTTCGTGCATCATCGGCGTCCTTCGGTACGTGGAGGGTTGGCGATCCTGTCGGACTGACCCACAGGAGTGGATGCGCTTCCATTGCGGACGTGCTCGGGACCCGCCACGAGCATCACACCGGGCTCCGCCCGTCGCTTCTCCGCCGTTGCTCACCGGCCCCGGTCGCTGCCGTAGGGCGCGTTTCCACCAGGGATGGTCGCCCCGCCGCCCCGCCGCCCCGCCGCCCCGCCGCCCCGCCGCCCCGCCGCCCCGCCGCCCCGCCGCTTCGTGCCGGCGTCGAGGCCTCAGGTGCGGGGGGAGCGCCGCCGCCGGGCCCGGGCGAGGGAGGCCGCCGTCGCCTCGTACCCGTCGCCCGCGCCGACCATCAGCGAGCGTAATTGCGCCTCGAAGCACACGTCGGCGTCGTACGGGTCGATCAGGTAGCCGCCGAGTTCGAGGCTGACCAGCCCGTGCAGGGCGATCCACATGTTCTGCGCGACCAGCAGCGGGTCACCGGTGCGGAACCGGCCCTGCTCGGTGGCCCGGGCCACGGCGTCGACCAACGGCTGGAGGGTGTACTTGCCGTGCTGCCGGTCGCCCTCGGCGAGGGCGAACCCGCCGAGCGCCGCGCTGCCGAACATCACCTGGTAGAGCTGCGGGTGGTCGAGCGAGTTGGCCCGGTACGCGTACCCGAGGGCCATCACGTCGGCGACCGCGTCGGGAGTGGCCCGCACGATGGACATCCGCCGGTGCAGCCGCGCGAAGCCCTCGTGCACCATCGCCCGGACCAGGTTGTCCATGCCGCCGAAGTGCGTGTACACGGCGGTGGTCGAGGTGCCCACCGCGGCGGCGAGACGGCGCGTGGTGAGGCCGGCGGCACCCTCCTCGGCCAGCAGTCGGGCGGCGGCCTCCAGCAGGGTGGTCGCCAACTTCGGGTCGATCCGGCGCGGACTCACATTGACATGATCTCATGCCCGGCGTACGTTCAATGAAGTAACGCTGTTACGTAACTGCGATACGCCAAAAGATCGCGCCAGCTCGTGGAGGCCCCAATGAGCGTCGTCGCCCTCGCCCCCCAGACCCTGCCCCAGCACGACAACCGGCGCCCCGTCGCCGCCGAGGCGACCGAGCTCGACCTGGTGGTCACCGGACGGCTGCCCGCCGAGCTGGACGGCTGCTTCGTCCGGATCGGGCCGAACCCGATGGGCGTCGACCGGTCCGGTCACGCCCTGGTCGGCGACGGCATGGCGCACGGGGTGCGCCTGCGTGAGGGCCGTGCGCTGTGGTACCGCAACCGGTGGATCCGCACCGACCGCACCACCCGCGCCCTGGGCGAACTCGCCCTGCCCGGCCCGCGGCACGGGCTGTCCGACAACGCCAACGCCAACGTCATCCGGCACGGCGGGCGCACCCTGGCCCTCGGCGAGGCGGGGGTGCTGCCCGTCGAGCTGGACGACGAGCTGGACTCCGTGGCCCGGATCGACTTCGACGCCACCCTGCCGCACGGCTTCGCCGCGCACGCCGAGTGTGACCCGGTCACCGGCGAGCTGTTCGCCGTCGCCTACTACCACGAGCTGCCGTACGTCGAGCACCTCGTGCTGACCCCCGAGGGGCGGGTGCGCCGCAGCGAGCGGATCGAGGTGTCGGGCCCGCCGCTGATGCACTCGCTGGCGCTGACCGACCGGCACTCGGTGCTGTTCGACCTGCCGGTCACCTTCAACCCGGCACTGGCCCGGGCGGGCTCGCGCTTCCCGTACGCGTGGTCGCCGCAGCGGCCGGCCCGGCTCGGGCTGCTCCCACGCGAGGGGCGCGGGACCGACGTGCGCTGGTTCGACGTCGACCCCTGCTACGTCTTCCACCCCGTCAACGCCTACGAGGTCGACGACCGGTGCGTGGTCGACGTGGTGCGCTACGAACGGGTCTTCGACCGCGACCTGCACGCCCCGGGCGAGTCCGCCCCGACGCTGTGGCGGTGGACGCTGGACCTGACCCGCGGCACGGTCGGCGCCGAGCAGCTCGACGACATCCCGCAGGAGTTCCCCCGCATCGACGAGCGCCGCAAGACGATGCCCCACCGGTACGCCTACACCGTGGCCATGCAGTCCGGGGCCGGGGTGCTGGGCGGCTCGGCGCTGCTGCGTCACGACCTGGTGCGCCGTTCGGTCGCGGTGCACGACTTCGGGCCGTACCGCGAGGCGGGTGAGGCGGTGTTCGTCCCGCGCGGGCCGCTGTCCGCCGAGGACGACGGATGGCTGCTGACCTACGTCTACGACGGCCGGACCGACCGTAGCGACCTGGTCGTGCTCGACGCCGGCGACTTCGCCGGCCCGCCGGTCGCCGTCGTGCACCTGCCGGGCCGGGTGCCCAGTGGATTCCACGCCAACTGGCTCGTGTCCTGAGCCGCCACCCCGGGGGCACCGGGGTGGCAGATTACCGACAGCAACTGGGCAATCTGGAGGAACCATGGAACAGGACGGCCGGTTAGCTTCGCGGCAAGCCGCTCTCCCCGTCTCCCCGCAGGGCGCGGCGGACTCCCCCGCGTTTTCACGGAAGGTGCCGAAGATGACTCAACCCCTCGCCGCCGCTCCCTCGTCAGGGCTGCTCGCGCGGCTCAACGGGGCCCATCACAAGGCGGCCCTGAACGGCTTCCTCGTCGTCGTGCTGGCGCACTGGGCCGAGCACCTGGTCCAGGCGTACCAGATCTGGGTGCTCGGCATGGCGCGGCCGAAGGCGCGCGGCGTGCTGGGCCAGTTCTACCCCTGGCTGGTCTCCTCCGAGTGGCTGCACTACGGCTACGCCATCGTGATGCTGGTCTTCCTCTTCGCGCTGCGCCGCGGCTTCGTCGGCCGCGCTCGTACCTGGTGGATGGTGGCGCTGGCCATCCAGTTCTGGCACCACATCGAGCACTTCCTGCTGCTGTGGCAGGTGCAGAGCGGCACCATGTTCTTCGGCCAGAAGGTGCCGACCAGCATCCTTCAGCTGGTGCTGCCGCGGGTCGAGCTGCACCTGTTCTACAACTCGATCGTGTTCGTCCCGATGGTGGTCGCGATGTACCTGCACCTGCGGCCGAGCCGGCGCGAGCAGGAGCTGATGACGTGCAGTTGCGTCGGGCACCGCGTCTCCAGCCAGTCCGTCGTGCCCCATGCCGCGTGAGCTGAGCCTCCTGTCCGGCGGCCGTCGACGGGCGGCCGTCGCCGCCGTGGTCGCGGCGGTCGCCGGACTGCTCGCGCTCACCCCCGGCGCGGCCCGGGCCGACGGCGCCCTGGTCTCCGCGGACCCACCGGCCGGCGCGGTGCTCACCACCGCGCCGGCCGAGGTGACCCTGGACTTCGGCGCGGGCATCGACGAGGGGCAGTCGCACGCCGCGGTGCTCGACGCCGGGAGCAGGGCGGTCACCGACGCCGAGCCGACCCTGGCCGGCTCCACGCGGCTGCGGCTGCCGGTGCGCATCGGCGCCGCCGGCGACTACACGATCGCCTACCACGTCACCTTCACCGACGGCACGACCGCCACCGGGGCGCACCGGTTCAGCGTGGGCACGGGCGTCGCGCCGGCCCCGCTGGACGACGCCGCCCGCCGGGCCAGCACGGACGCGGTGGCCACGCACGGGCACGGCATCGACGGTTTCAGCGCCTTCCTGCTGGTCATCGACGGCGCGGTGCTGGCCGTGGCCCTCGCCCTGCTGTGGCTGCGTCCGCGCGGCGGGCGGCCCATGTCCCTGCGCGTCGACCCACAGACCTGACGGGCGGGCACGACGTGACAGCATCCCGGACGACGGAAAGCGGCGCCGACGAGATCCGTCGGCGCCGCTCGTGCTCGCGGTCAGGGGATGGGGAAGAACGCGCGCACGAACTTCTCCCACCCTCGCTCACCGATGATTGCCCGCATCTTCGGCAGCACCCGTGGCGGCATGCCGAGCCGGTACCGGATGCGCGGGTTCGGGGTGGAGACCGCCGTCTCGAGGACCTTGGCGACGTTCTCCGCCCGGACCGCGATCTTGCCGCGCAGCGGCGGGTTGTCGCTGAGCCGGTACGCCTGGTGCCAGTCGACGAAGTGCTCCCAGAAGTCCCGGTACAGCGCGGGGTTCTCGTGCGAGTCCATGCCCAGGTCGGCGACGCTGTCCGGGACGAAGCCACCCAGGATGGGCGCCGGCTGGAGCAGCACCACCTTGATGCCGAAGGGGGCCACCTCAAGGCGCAGCGAGTCCCCGATGGCCTCCAGCGCGTGCTTGGTGGCCTGGTAGTAGCCCCGGCCCGGGGTGGCGAACATCCCGAAGATCGACGACATGATGATCACCCGGCCGCCGCCCTGCTCGCGCATGCCCGGCAGGACCATCTGGGTGAGCCGGCACAGTCCGAAGACGTTCGTCTCGAACTGGGCGCGGACCTGGTCCATCGGGGTCTCGCCGATGGTGCCGTTGAGGCTGTACGCCGCATTGTTGATCAGGGTGCCGACCGCGCCGTGCTCGTCGGTGATCCGCTTGACCGCCGCGGCCATCGACTCCTCGTCGTTGACGTCGAGATAGAGCACGGTGATGCCCTCGTCGGCGAGGTCGGCCAGGGCCTCCACGTTGCGTCCGGTGGCGTAGACCGGCCAGCCGGCCCGGTGCAGCCGCAGCGCGGTGGCCTTGCCGCTGCCCGAGGACATGCCGGTGCCCGACGAGGCGCCGGTCAGCAGGATGGCGCGTGACTGGGTCATGATGGGATCCCTTTCCGGCCGGGGTTCACTCGTCGGCCAGCCGCGCGATGCGGCTGCGGTCCACGGAGGAGCCCAGTCCGGTGGCGTCGACCAGCCGGTTGATGAACGCGAACAGGCAGGCGCAGAAGACCGCCTCCAGCATCTCCGCGTCGCTCCAGCCGGCCGCGGCGGCCTTCTCCCAGTCCGCGTCGGTGATCTTGTACGCGCCGGTGCTCACCTTCGTCACCAACTGCATGAGCGGCATGGTGCGCTCGTCGACCGGCAGCTCCTCGGCGGTGTTCGCGTTCGACACCGCCTCCAGCAGCTCGTCGCTGCCGCCGAACTGGCTCAGGAACCAACTGTGCGTCCCGACGCAGTACGGGCAGCCGTTGAGCTTGGACGTCCAGGCCGAGATCAGCTCCTTGAGGTGCCGGGGCAGGGTGTCCCCGCCGAAGATTCCGCCATATCCGGCGACCACCACCGCGAGCAGCCGCGGATTGGTGGAGGCGAGCCGGAACATGTCGGGCACGAATGGCAGCCCGGTGACCGCCTTGATTTCTTCGTAGAGTTCGGCGGTGCGACCCTCGGCCTGATCCTCGTCAATCAGCGGGACTCTGATTCCCGGCTGTTTCGTTGTCGTTTCCATGGGCCTTCTCCTCGTTGCTCGGGCGATGCCCGGCCAGTGGGGCGACATTGCGTTCCACGGCGAAGTGGGGCTGCTGTCGGTGCTGGCCGCAGCGATCTCCGACGGGGCTGCGGGGCGACACGGAAACGCCGACGACGGCGGTCGGGCAGCGATTCCGCTGGCCCATGATGGCATGTCGCCGCAGCTCCGGTGCTCTCCCAGATTGCCTACTGGGAAGGGTCCTGCGGTTGGGCCGGCGGCACGGTTCGACCGTAGTGGGTACTGGAAGAAGGCACTTTTCGCCGATAACCTGTGGTCAATTCACAGAGATGGATGAGGTACGTGATGCCGGCAAGTGTGCTGCGACCGGTGCTGGGTGCGCTCGGGTTGACGCAGATCCGATACGTCGACGCGGTGCGTCGGGGGCGGGCGAGTGGCCTGGTGGCCGAGGTCTACAAGCAGGTGGAAAGGGACTTCGGCGTGCTCGCGCCGCCGGTGGCCCTGCACGCTCCGGCGCCCGAGGCGCTGGCCGCGGCGTGGATGCTGCTCCGGGAGACGCTGATCGTCCCCGGTGCCGCCCCACGGGCGGCCAAGGAGGCGGTGGCCACCGCGGTCTCGCTGGGCAACTCCTGCCCGTACTGCGCGACCATTCACAACAACGCGTTGGGCCTGCTCGGCGGGGCCGGCGCCGGCGGGTCCAGCCGACCCGACCCGGAGCGGGACGCCGGCGAGGCGGAGCTGGAGGGGATCGTCGCCTGGGCGATGCACGCCGACGGGCGGTCCCGGCCGGACCGGCCGCCGTTCCCCGCGGCCCAGACCCCGGAGCTGGCCGGGGTGGCGGTGCTGCTGCACTACCTCAACCGGGTGGTGAACGTGTTCCTGCGCGACGTGCCGCTACCGCCCGGGGTGCCGGAGGTCGCGCTGCCCATGGTGCTGCGGGTGCTGGGCTGGGCCATGATGAGCGCGTCGCGGCGCCCGCACGAGCCGGGCCGGTCCCTGGACCTGCTGCCGGCGGCGCCGCTGCCGGCGGACCTGTCCTGGGCGGCCGGCAACCCGGCGGTCGCGGAGGCCTTTGGTCGGGCCTGCGCCGCGATCGACGAGGCCGGCCGTCGCTCGGTGCCCGAGGCGGTCCGTGACCTGGTGCTGGTCAACCTGGTCGGCTGGCGTGGCGGTCCGCGGGGGATCAGCCGGGCCTGGGTGGAGGATCTCGTCGGGGGGCTGTCCGAGCGGCAGCGGCCCGTCGGTCGGCTGGCCCTGCTGGTCGCCTTCGCCTCCTACCAGGTGGATCCGGGGGTCGTGCGCGGCTGCCGGCTGGTCGGCGCGGACGACCGGACGCTGGTCGAGATCTCCTCCTGGGCGGCGATGGCGGCGGCCCGGTGGCTGGGTGGCCAGCTCCCGGTCTCGCACTGATCATGTCCGGACACGACGCGCATCGTCGAACAATTCGGATAATCGCTGCGACTGTCAGATTAAGTTGCGTCGCTGCGAGTGAGAACATCGAAAGCTACCGTACTTATTGATCTCCATGCATGGTATCGTCCTAACCCATCCGGACCACTTAGGACACTCACAGTAAGCGCGGTTCGAGAGGTTTCGGTCCGCACTTACGCTACCCGACCACACCGGTGAACTGGTCATTCTTCACAGTTTTCGCGGGGCGGTCGAACACCTGTTCCGCTACGGTGCGACGACGGTGTCGTGGCGATCTGGACAGGATCTCGTCGCCGGCCGTGGGGGCGACCCCGCAGCCGGCGACCCGGCGCGCAGGTACGTCGTGCCAGGTTGCGGCCGGAGTGTCTCCAACGTGTTCACCGAATGGAGTTGATTCGCCGTGCACAACGCCGTCGAAAGAGCCATCTCGATCATGTGGGATCGTTACCACGAACCACTGTCGCTCGATACCATGGCCGATTCCGCCTTTCTCAGCCGCTTTTACTTCTCCCGGCTGTTCCGGTCGAAGACGGGCACTTCGCCTGGCCGCTTCCTGACCGCGATCCGGCTCTACAAGGCCAAGAACCTGCTGCTCGAGACGGACATGAGCGTCACCGACATCGCCTACGCGGTCGGCTACAACAGTCTGGGCACCTTCATCAGCCGGTTCACCCGCAGCGTGGGCATCTCGCCGGCCCGCTACCGCTGGCTGGCCGAGCACGGCATCCCGCAGCTGGCCCGCACCCGGACCCCCGGCCCGCGCCGCCGGGCCAGCATCTCCGGACGCCTCGCCCTGCCCCCGGTCGACGTGCCGGTGAAGGTGTACGTCGGCGTCTTCGACAGCCCGATCGTGCAGGGCCTACCGGCCTCCTGCGACATCCTGGAGGCCTCCGGCGAGTACGTGCTGCGCGACGTGCCGGAGGGGGAGTGGTACCTGCGGGCCGCAGCGATCGCGCTCGACGACATCGCGGCCCGGCCGTCCATGCGCCGGCCCCTGGCGGTCGGCTCGCACGACGCGCTCACCGTCACCGCCGGTGTCGACCTCACGGTGGATCTCGATCTGCACCACACCGGGGTGTTCGACCTGCCCATCCTGATCGCGCTGCCCGAACTGGACAGCAACGCCCCCGGCAGCCGGACCCGGCACGGCTTCGCCCGCACCGACCGGCGCACCGGCCGGCCGTCGCGGATGCTGCACGGGGCCAAGTCGTGACGGCACCCCTCGGGCGGTCGCGACCCCGGACCCCGGGCCGGGGCCCGGCGCCGCAACGCGGTCACGGGCCCGGTGGCACCGCCGCCATCGGGGGATGAGGACGCGGGCCGCGCGGGACCCGGCAACGCGTCCAGGAACACCTCCCCTGGGGAGGGGAGCAGGCCGGTGGGACGGGGGCACCGGCCGGCCGGGCCGCCGACCGGTGCGCACGGCGGAACCGGCGTTCAGCGTGCGGGTTCGGCGACGGCCGACTCCGGCACCCGGAACGGGCCCCAGGTGAACGCCGGCAGCCAGCGCCCCGGATCCGCGCTCCACCGCAGCGACCGGATCTGCGCCGTGGTGCGGCGACCGGCCAGCGACAGATAGACCTCGTGCCACGGGCCGGACATCGTGGCCACCGGCACGCCCGTTCCCGCCACGTGCCGCCCGTGCTCGGTCTCGACCGTCAGCGGCGGCAGGCCGTGGCCGTCGAGCGAGGCGGAGAGCCCCGTCAGCAGGACACCCGAGGCCACCGGCAGCGCCGGGTGGTCGACCGGCGGCGGCACGCCCAGCGCCTGACGCAGGTCCAGCTCGTGGGTGAACGCGTCCATCACCAGGATGTTCCGGTCCATCGAGCCCGGTCCGGCGAGGAACTCCTCCACCGGCCCGCTCAGCCGCTCCCACTCGTCGAGCAGCTCCGGCAGTCCGCCGTCGGGCACCGGGCCGGGGGTGGACCCGGTGACCCGGCCGTGCACCCGCGCGCAGATCTCCACCAGGTGCGCGACGAGGTCCCGCACCGTCCATCCCGGACAGTGGGCCACCGGCTCCGCGCCGACCCCGGGCGGCCCCTGGGCCAGCAGGGCCGCCGTGGCCTCGCGGACCTGGCGGTAGGCCGCGACGGCGCGGACCTCGGACGGGCGGGCGGGGTGCGGTTCTGCGACGGTCATGGTCGTGCCTCCTCCCGCGGCGCTGCCGCGGCTCGGACGGATCCCGCCGCGGGCGCGGCGGGCTCGACAGGTACGGCGGCCCGGCCGGCCTGCGCCGCCGTGAGCCGCCCCGTACGGTGCAGCCAGCGCACGGTGTCGGCGATCGTCTCGACGACCGGCCGGGGCTCGGGTCCCGCCGACCGGGCCGCCTCCTCCGGGCGGGCGTCGCAGGCGCAGACGTAGCAGGCGCCGTACTCGGCCGGGATGTGCCACGGCCACACCCGCTGCACCACGTCGGTGGCGTAGGCGAAGGGCAGCATCGCCCGGGCCGGCAGGAACAACGTGGGCAGCCGGCGGCCGGTCACCTCGCGCACGGCCCGGACGTAGTCGCGGGTGCGCAGGTAACGGCCCGGGCCGAGGTGCCGGTCGCCGGGCTCGGCCGGGCCGGTGGCCAGCTCCGCGAGCAGCGTGGCCGTGTCCCGGACGTCGCCGACCGGGAAGCCGCCGGTGGGCCACATCGGCATCAGGCCGCGCAGCACGTTGCGCAGCCGCGCGTTCTGGTCGCCGAGCTTCGGGTCGTCCGGGCCCAGCAGAGCCGGCGGGTAGCTGATCACCACCGGGTCGCCGTGCGCCTGGTGCCGCCGGGCGACCCGCTCCGCGGCAGCCTTGCTCGCCAGGTACGTCTCCCGGGCCGTGCTCGGCGGCGACTGCGGGCCCACCGTTCCGGCCGGGGACGGCAGCAACGCGCCGAACGTCGACACGTGCACCGACCGCCCCACCCCGAGCCGGCGGGCCGCCGCCAGCACCACCTCCGTGCCGCGCACGTTGGTGCGCCGGGTGGCCTCGTGCCACCGGCTGTCGAAGGAGTAGACCGAGGCGGCGTGCACCAGCGCGTCGACCCCGCGGACGGCCCGGGCCACCGCCGTCTCGTCGGTGACATCGCCGTCCGCGACCTGCACCGCGTCGCTCGGCACGGACAGCGGCGACAGGGCCGGGTCGACCCGGTCGGGGTCGCGGGCCAGTACCCGCACCCGGTGTCCGGCCGCGGCGAGTGCCGCGACCGTGTGCGCGCCGACGAAGCCCGTACCGCCCGTCACGAGTACCAACATCGCGAGCTCCTCTCCGCCCGCGACCGGCGCGGGACGCGCGGCGCGCCGCGGCTGCCGGGCATGGCGGGCGGCTCGATCGTGCCCCCGCCTTCAGGCGGCGAACTACTCCCAGCGTGCCGTCGTCCCGGCCGTTGCGCCGCAGGTCAGAGGGCAATCGGGAAGTGGTGTCGGACGCCGGACGGCCGGGAGGATTGGGCAGTTGGATCGTCAATCCTGGATGAATGGGAGCAGCAGGTGGCCGGCACCATCAGGGCGCTCAGGCGCCGCGTCCTCACCCCCGACGTCTCGGAGACCCTCGTCTCCACCCGGGGGTTCCACGACAAGGGGCCGGAGGCCCGCACCATCCTGGAGACGGTCGGGTCGTCGTTCCTGGCCGGGCTCTCCTCGGCGGCCGGCGCCCGCCGGGTGACCGACGTCGACACCGAGCTCGCCGAGCTGCCCACTCGGTTCCAGGGGTTCGCCTACGAGGGCGTGGCCATGGGCTTCGCGCTGGTCGACGCGCTGACCCCGGGCACCCCCCGGCGCAGCGCCGAGTTCCTCGCCGGCACCGGCGACCGGCACGTCTACATGGCGTACGTCGGGATCGGCTGGGCGCTCGCCCGACTACCGAAGTTCCTGTGGCGCCGGGCCCTGGCCGCCGCCACCGACCCCTTGCTGCGCTGGCTCGTACACGACGGCTACGGCTTCCACCAGGCGTACTTCCACACCGACGCGTACGTGCACGGCCGGCGCGCGGTGACCGACTTCCCGTGGCCGGCCGAGGGCCCCGTCTCGTACGCCGCCCGCGCCATCGACCAGGGCATCGGCCGGGCCACCTGGTTCGTCGCCGGGTGCGACCCGACGGTCGCCGCCGACCTCATCGACCGGTTCGCGCCGGCGCGGCACCAGGACCTCTACAGCGGCGCCGGCCTCGCGGCCACGTACGCGGGCGGCTGCACCGAGGAGGAGCTGCGGCTGTTCGTGACCCGGGCGGGCGAGCACGCCCCGTTCGTCGCCCAGGCCTCCGCGTTCGCGGCGCAGGCCCGGATCCGGGCCGGGCTGCTGGTGCCGCACACGGAGTTGGCGGCCCGGGTGTTCTGCCGGACCTCCGCCGCCGAGGCGGGCCGGATCACCGACGAGCTGATCCCCGCCGGACCGGCGGCAGACGGCCTGCCCGCGTACGAGGTGTGGCGGCGCGCCGTGGCCGAGCGGTTCCGGGTCGGCGCGAGGGTGCAGCCGTGACCGCCGTCGCCGACCGGGGCCGGCTGCGCCCGCCGGGGCCGTCGCCCTGGACGGCGCCGATGCTGCTCGGGCGGATGGCCCGCAACCGGCTCGACGTCATGCGGGCGGTCTCCGCCCGGCACGGCGACGCGGTCCGGCTGCCGCTGGGACCGAAGACGCTCTACTTCTTCAACCACCCCGACCACGCCAAGCACGTGCTGGCCGAGAACCCCGGCAACTACCACAAGGGCATCGGGCTGGTGCACGCCCGCCGTACCCTCGGCGACGGCCTGCTGACCAGCGAGGGCGAGCTGTGGACCAAGCAGCGCAAGGTGATCCAGCCGGTGTTCCAGGCGCGCCGCATCGCCCGGCAGGCCGACGCGGTCGCCGAGGAAGCGGTGCGGATGGCCGACCGGCTCCAGCGCATGGTCGGCGGCGGCCCGGTCGACATCCGGCACGAGATGACCGAGTTGACCCTCGGCGTGCTGGGCCGGACGCTGCTCGACGCCGACCTCGGCGAGTTCGGCGGGATCGGCGAGGCGTTCGAGGCGGTACAGGACCAGGCGATCTTCGAGATGATGTCGCTGAGCACCGTGCCGACCTGGGTGCCGTTGCCCCGGCAGCTACGCTTCCGCCGGGCCCGCGCCGAGCTACAGGAGATCGTCGACCGGCTGGTGGCGCACCGGCGGGCGCAGCCCGGCGGCACCGAGGGCCGCGACGACGTGGTGTCCCGCCTGATCGAGTCGACCAGCCGGGAGACCGACCCGCAGGTGGCCCGGCAGCGGATGCGCGACGAGCTGGTCACCCTGCTGCTGGCCGGGCACGAGACCACCGCCAGCACCCTCACCTGGGCCTTCTACCTGCTCGACCAGCACCACGAGGTGTGGGAACGGATGCACGCCGAGGCCGTCGAGGTGCTCGGCGACCGGAACCCGGTGTACGAGGACCTGCACCGGCTGCGGTACACCGCGATGGTGGTCGACGAGGTGATGCGGCTGTACCCGCCCGTGTGGCTGCTGCCGCGCGTCGCCCAGGGCGACGACACTGTCGGCGGGTGGCACGTGCCCGCCGGCGCCGACCTGGTGCTGTGCCCCTACACCCTGCACCGGCACCCGGAGTTCTGGCCCGATCCGGACCGCTTCGACCCGCTGCGGTTCGACCCGGACCGGCGTACCGACCGACCGCGGTACGCCTTCATCCCGTTCGGCGCCGGCCCGCGCTTCTGTGTCGGCAACAACCTCGGGCTGATGGAGGCGGTGTTCGTCCTCGCCTGCGTGGCCCGCCAGCTACGCCTGTCGCTGAGCCCCGGGTACCCGGTGGTGCCGGAGCCGATGCTGACCCTGCGGGTGCGGGGCGGCCTGCCGATGCACGTCCACGAGGCCTGACCCGTCCGATCCGTCGATCCAGGCGCAACCGGTGCTTTCCGCCGGTTGCGCCTCGTCGTGTCCGGCCGGGGGCCGGCCTGTCCGGCCCGGGCCGCCGCCGGCGGTGCGTCGCCACGGCCGGTCCGCGGCCCCCGGGGTCGTCCGGCCGGCCGGGCCCGGCGTTCGCCGCCGGCCGGGCCCGGCGTTCGCCGCCGGCCGGGCCCGGGGTTCGCCGCCGGGCTGGCGCGCCGCGAGGCCGGCCCCGGGCGTTCCGCCCGCGCCGGCCCTGGTGGTTCCCGCACCGGGCGGTGGCCCGTGCCGGCCCTGGTGCTCGCCCGGCCCGCACGGCGACGGCCGGGTCGACCACGCGGGGTGCGTGGCCGCCCGGCCGTCGGTGGTCGGCCCGGTGGGCGCCGGGCCGACCCGGTCAGCCCTTGCCGACCTCGCAGAACCGGCCGCCGTGGAACAGCAGGGCGTCGCTGCTCTCCCCACGGCCGGTGGCGAGCACCGAGCCGAGGAAGATGGAGTGGTCGCCGCCGTCGTACACCGCCGCCAGCTTGCACTCCACCCAGGCCAGGTTCCCGGCCACGATCGGCGCGCCGGTGTGCGGGCCCGGCTCGCACCGCACCGTCTCGAACTCCCGCTCGTCGCGGGGCCTGCTGGAGCTGGCGAAGTACCGCGCCAGCCCCTCCTGGTCGGCGGCCAGGATGGACACCGCGAAGGTGCCCTGGGCCAGGACGGTGTCGTGCATGACGGCGTTGCGCTTCACGCACACCAGGACCATCGCCGGGTCCAGCGACACCGAGGTGAACGCGTTCGCGGTCATGCCGTGCGGCAGGTCCCGGCCCGACGTCACCACCGTCACGCCGGTGGCGAACATCCCCATCACCGTCCGCAGCTCGGCGTGGTTGGCCGCGGCAGGCACCGTCGCCGGTCCGGCGGTCGGTCGCTGGTCCGCTCTGGTCACGGCTCAGCCCTCCCCGACGCCTTCGAGCACCTTCCGGCCACCAGCCGTGGGGGCCACCGCGTAGCGCGACAGGGCCGCGCGCAGCGTGTCCGGCACCCGGGTCGGCCGGGTGTCGGTGTTCGGGCCGCGCATGCACGCGATCCGCTGCCGGCCCCGGGCCACCAGCTCCTCGAAGCCGTCACGCAGCCGCACGTAGTCGAACGCGAAGCCGATCTGGGTCTGGGTGAGGTCCTCCAGCCGCATCCGGATCGACAACTCGTCGAACGCGGTGATCTCGGTGAAGAACTCGCACTCGCACTTGAGCGTGAACAGCTTCAGGTCGTCGCGGATGTCCGCCAGGACCTCCGGCGCCTGGTCCCGCAGGAACATCTCCCGGCACCGGCCCTGCCAGCGCATGTAGTTGACGTAGTAGACGTTCCCGACGAGGTTGGTCTCCTCGAAACCCACCAGGTGCCGGTACTCGTAGTACGACTCCATCTCACCTGCCTCCTTCCGCCAGCATCGTGAACACCACCGGGTCGGCGATGTCGTTGAGCGCGGTGACGAAGGTGGCGACCCGCGCCGCCCCCGACCGCAGGGCGACCCAGCCGGCCGTTCCGTTCGGCTCGGCCACCAGGTCGACCCGGGCGTGGCCGTTCTTGCGCAGGCACTCGACCGCGCCCCAGACCCGGGTGGCGGCGACCGACAGGTCCTCGCCCTGCTCCCGGGCCAGCAGCGTGGCCAGGGCGACGCCGTCCGGGCCGATCAGGCCCTCCCACTCCGCCGCGGCACGGGCCGTGGCCAGCTCCACGTCGCAGCCCACCGCCGCCGAGGCGCCGGCGACGGCGAAGGTGACCCCGGCGCCGTGCGAGGCGGAGACCCGGACGTCCCCGTCGACCTCCGGCTTGCCGTCCGGTCGGTAGCGCACCGTCGTCTCCGTGCCCAGCGCCCAGCTCACCGCCCGGGCGGTCTGCCGGCGTCGGGCCGGCTTACCGGTGGCGTCCGGGTCGTCGGGCCGTACGACGCAGCGCAGCTCGTCGGGCAGGAACGCCCCGGCCCGCCGCTCCAGGTACGGGCCGACCAGCGCCGGCAGCCACGGCCCGGTGCCGTCCTGCTTGCGTACGGCGTGCAGGCGCAGCCCCACCCACCGCTCGACGAGGTTGCCGTCGGCGTCGCAGACGTCCACGTCGTAGTGGTAGGTGTCGCCCTGGCGCAGCCGCTCCACCGCGTGGATGGTGACGGTGTCCAGGGTGGCGGCGACCTTCGGGTCGGCCAGGTGCAGCCGCTCGATCGCCCCCGGCAGCAGGGTCGCGTCCGGGACACAGCACTGCAACGCGTGCATCACCGTGTCCCGGGTGCCCGGGTCGCCGAGCACCAGGTCGCCGGGGCGGTACCGGGCGAACCACGCGTCGACCGGCCGGTTGGACACCCGCGCCGTGCAACTCGTCGCCGCCAGGTCCAGGTAGCCCTGGAGGCGCTGGAACCGCCGTCCCTGGAACAGCACCGGGCCGTACAGGTCGCGGGCCGGGTCGATCGGCAACAGCCGCGCCGCGGCGGTCCCCGGCCGGGCCTCGACCCGCAGCGGCTGGTCCCAGCGCAGCCGGGCCCGGAAGTGGTCGGCCTGGAAGTTGGTGTCGCTGCTGCGCACCACCGCCTCGACCGCGCCGTCGGCCGCCGCGAGCACCGCGATCCGGATCGTGTTGCTGCCCGAGGGCGGCACCACGATCGGGCGCAGCAGCTCGACGTCCTCCAGCACCGGCGCCTCGGTGCGCCCGGTGAGTGCCGCCGCCGCCTGCGCCATCGCCTCCATGCCCAGCACGGCGGGGAAGAGCAGGTCCCCGTCGAGCAGGTGGTCGGGCAGGTAGAGGTCGTCGTCGGCGGTCAGGTCGGCGTCCACGACCAGCTCCACGCCCGGGTAGTGCACCTGCGGCCGGTCGACGAAGCGCAGCAGCGGCAGCTCGCGCCGCTCCAGCGTGACCGTCGACAGGCCGTCGGCGCGGCCCATCACCACCAGCGCCTGCGGCGCGGACGGGCTGGCCAGCACCTCCTTCAGCGTGGCGATGCCGGCCTCCACCGGGATCGGCGCGATGCCGTCGCGGGTGAGGGCCTCCAGCACCCCGAGCCGCTCGCCCATGCCGGCGCCGGACCACACCGACCACTCCAGCGCCAGGCACCGGATGTGCGGGTAGTCCTCGCCGACCCGGCGGGTCAGGTCGGTCATCCAGTCGTTGGCCGTGGCGTAGTGCGCCTCGCCGCGCAGCCCCGCCCGGCCGATGATGCTGCCGAAGGTGACCAGCAGCCGCAGCGTGTGCGGGTCGGTCGCGGCGAGCACGGCCTCCAGCCCGTCGATCTTCGGCGCGAGGGTCCGCCGGAACGTCGCCTCGTCCAGGTTGGCCACCGCGGTCGGCTCGTTGCGGCCGGCGCCGTGCAGCACGCCGGTGACCGGGCCGAGTACCCGCTCGATGTCGTTGACGGCCGCCTTCACCTCGTCCAGGGCGGTGATGTCCGCCCGGGCGTAGTGGAAGCGCACCCCGGCGGCGGTGAGCCGGTCGAGGTTGGCCGCCAGTTCCGCGTCGGCCGCCGGGTCGGAGCGGCCGATCAGGCCGACCGCCGTCTGGGTGTCCCGTCCCAGCGCCAGGGCGCACTCGGCGGTGATGCCCTTGCCGCCGCCGGTGACCAGGAGCACGTCCTCCACCCCGAGCCCGGGCCCGCCGTTGGGCGGCAGGGTCGCCGGCCGCAGCACCGGCACGTGCCGGTTGCCGTCGGCGTCGTAGTGCACCTCGCTGAACCCGGCGGTGGCCGCCACGTCGGCGACGATCCGCGCCACCGTGGCCGCGACGTCCTCGGTGGACGGCTCGTCGGCCAGCGGCAGGCTGACCACCGTGGTGGTGATCTCCGGGTGTTCCTGGTGCAGCGTCTTGGCCAGGCCGGCCGCGGTGCGCCGGTCGCCGAGCGCCACGAACCGGACGGCGCCGCCCTGCGACAGGGCGGCCCGGGCGGCCCGCAACATCACCGGGATGTGCTCGGGCTGACAGTCGCGCGGCAGGCACAGCAGCACCCCGCCGCCGACCCGGGCCTGTTGCAGCGCCGTGCGCAGCGGCTCGGCGAGCGGGCTGTGCCCGGCGGTGAACGCCTGCCAGCCGCCGTCGACCGGAGCGCCGGCCCGCGGCCCGACCTCGGTGGGTACCAGGTCCACCGCGAACGCCCGTACCCACGGTGCCACGCCGGCGATCGACTGCTCCGGCTCGTCCGCGCCGTTGCCGCCGCCGGCCTCGTCGAGGATCTGCGCGATCTCCGCCACCGTGGCGGTGGCGTAGCTGGAGGTCAGCGTCGGGGCGGCCACGTTGAGTTCCCGGGCGGCCTGGTTGACGATCTGCCCGACGGTGATCGAGCTGAGGTGCAGCTCGTCCAGCGGCCGGCTGTCGGGCCGCACCGCCTCCAGCGGCAGCTCCGCCCGCTCGGCGGCGAGCCGGCGCAGCAACTCCAGGCTGTCGACCGTCGCGCCGGGCCCGGAGACCGCGACCGACCCGCCGGCCGGCGCCGCGACGGCGGTCGGCTCGGCCCCGGTACGGGCGACCGCGAAGTCCCCGGCCGGCGCCGACTCGGCGGGACTGGCGAAGAACCGCAGCGGCCGGCCCGGCTCCAGCGCCCGGGTGAACCGGTCCTGGAACAGCGCCGAGTGGTTCACCGGCGCGCCCGCCGCGTACGCCGCGCCGACCGCGCTGAGCAGGCCCGCCAGCGACAGGCTGTCGGTCTCCAGCGAGATCGTCGGCACCTCCGGGGCGATGTCCGCGGCCAGGCCGCGCAGCACCCGCCCCGGACCGACCTCCAGCAGCAGGTCGGCGTCGTCGGCCAGGCGGCGCACCGCCTGGGTGAACCGCACCGGGTCCAGCACCTGCCGGCGCAGCAGGTCGGGAACGTCGGTGTCGGCCGGCAGCACGTCCCCGGTGACCGTGGAGACCATCGCGCCGGACAGCGGCGCGAAGGACAGGCCGCCCAGGTGCTCGGCGAACGCGACCGCGGCCGGGGCGACGGCCTCGGAGTGGAAGGCGTGCGACACCGCGATCCGGGTCCAGAACAGCCCGGCCCGCTCGGCCAGCGCGCCGACCTGCTCCACCGCCGCGACCGGGCCGGAGACCACGGTCTGCTGCGGGCTGTTGTAGCCGGCGATGACCACCGGCGTGCCGGCCAGCAGCGGCTCCACCACCTCGGGGGCGGCGGAGATGCTGGCCATGGTGCCGTCGCCGGAGCTGGCGTCGGCCATGATCCGGCCACGGGCGCCGGCGGTCGCGATCAGCGTCGCCTCGTCCATGGCGCCGGCCCAGTGCAGCGCGGTCAGCTCACCGAGGCTGTGCCCGGCGGCCCCGGTCGCCCGCACCCCGAGCATCGACAGCGCCCGCAGGCCGGCGACCGACGCGGTCACGATCCGCGGCTGCGCCACCGCCGTGGCCACCAGGTCCGCGCCGGGCGGCGGCTGGTGGGCCTGGTACAGGGCGTCGACCTCCTCGAACCGGCGGCGCAGCGCGCCGCCGTCGGCCCGTCGGCCCGCGCCCTGGCCGGGGAACAGGAACCCGATCCGCGGGGCGGAACCCGCCGCGCCGAGGAACACGCCACCGGCCGCGTCGATCACCCGCTGCTCGCCGGCGTCGACCAGCTCGACCAGCCGCTCCAGGCGCTGCCGCGCCTGCTCGGGCGAGGCGACGACCACCGCCGCCCGCACCGGCCGGTCGGCCAGCTTCCCGGCCAGGGCCGCGGCCAGGTCGCCCAGCTCGGCGTACGACAGCCGACCGACCCACGGCGCCAGGTCCGACAGCCGCGAGCCCAGTTCCTCCGGGGTACGCGCGTCGAACATCAGCAGTTCGGTGTCCTGCCGCGAGCGCACCAGCGCGGTCGTGGACGCCCCGATCCGGGTGCGCCGACCGTTTTCCGCGCTCTCGACCACCACGTGGGCGTTGATGCCGCCGAAGCCCATCGAGGACACCGCCGCCCGGACCGGCTTGTCGGCCGGCCACAGCTCCGCCGTCGCGGGCACCCGAACGGCGGGCTGCTCCGCCTCGAGCACCGGGTGCGGGTCGACGTGCCCGGTGGCCGGCGGGATGACCTGCTGGCGTACCGCGAGGATCGCCTTGAGCAACCCGGCGACCCCGGCGGCGGCCTTGGTGTGACCGAAGTTGCCCTTCACGGTGCTGATCGCGGCGGGCGCACCCGCCGGATCGGCCTCCTTCCGGGCCTCGGTGAACGCCGTCAGCTCGGTGGCGTCGCCGACGGCGGTGCCGGTGCCGTGGCCCTCCAGGTAGGCGACCGAGTCGATGCCGAAGCCGGCCCGCTCGTACGCCCGGCGGATGGCCAGCCGGTGCCCGCTGGCCTCGGGCCGGGTGATGCCGCCCTTGCCGTCGGACGAGTAGCCCCAGCCGGCGATGACGGCGTGCCGGCGCAGCCCGCGCGCCACGGCGTCCTCGTCGCGCATCAGCACCAGCATGCCGCAGCCCTCGCCCGGCCAGAACCCGTTGGAGTTGCGGTCGTACACCCGCATCTCCCCGGTGGCCAGGGCCCCGGTCTTGGCGAAGCCGATCACCTCGAACGGGTCGATGCTCAGGTCCACCCCGCCGGCCACGGCGGCGTCGAGGTCGCCGTTGGCCAGGGCGGTGCAGGCGGTGGCGACCGAGAGCAGCGACGACGAGCAGGCGCCGTCGACGGTGTAGCCGCCGCCCTTGAAGTCGAAGTGGTTGCACACCCGCCCGGCGATGGTGTTGGCCAGGCCGCCGGCCAGGGTGTCCTCGTCGATCGGCGGGAACGGCGCCTTGTAGCGCGGCTCCAGCTCGTCGAGGAAGGTGCCGACCTCGGCGTCGTCCCAGCCCTGCTCGCGCAGCGCCGCCCCGACCGTGCGGCGCACGTAGGGCCAGCGCAGCCGCAGCAGGTTGGCGCGGCTGAACTCGCCGGTGAGGGTGTTGCCGATGATCACCCCGGTGGTGGCCAGCGGCAGCCCCTCGCCGTCGGCGAAGCCGGCGTCCTCCAGCGCCCGGGCGACCGTGTCCAGGGCCAGCCAGTGCGTCATGTCGGTGGACCGGAAGGTGCTGCCGGCGATCTTGTACCGGACCCGGTCGAACTCGAAGCCCTCGATCACCGCGGCCTTGGCCGAGTAGAACCGGTCGGGCGCGGCCGGGTCGGGGGAGTAGTAGTCCTCCGAGTTCATCCGCTCGTCGGGCAGCCGGCGGAAGGCCCGGCGGCCGGTGAGCACGTTCTCCCAGAGCTGGTTGGGATTCTCGGCGTCGGGATACCGGCAGGCGATCCCGACGACCGCGATGCGTTCGCTCATTTGTGGTCCTCGCTTCGTCCGTCGACCGCCCGGACGGGGTCGACGTGGTTGGCCGGCGCGGCGCGCCCGCTCGCGCGGCGCGTACCGTCCCACCGGTTCACGCGATGCTCCTGGGGGTGCCGAGGGTGAGCCGGGCGGGCGCCGCGGCCCGCTCCCGGGACTTCTTGCGCAGGTGCGCCACCCACCAGCCCAGTCCGCGGATGCCGCAGACCACGACCACCGCGAAGAAGAGGGTGTAGACGACGTTGAACAGCATCAGCACGCCGTAGACCATGGCCACCGAGGAGCCGAACATGAACTGGTTCATCGGCTTGGCCGGGGTGGTCCCCGGGTCGGTGATCATGTAGTTGGTGAACAGCACGAACGCCACACCGGTCATCACGCCGAGCGCGGAGAACAGCGCGACGTCCCAGATCCAGTGCCGGATGAACGCCTGGATGGCGAAGCCGCCGAGCCAGCCCACGATCAGCGGCACCTTGCGGGTCAGCAGCGCGTTGATCACGGTGCCGGCGGTGACGATGATGATCGGGATCATCACCCGGAAGTAGGTGTTGGCGTTCTCCGTGAACTCGTACGGCGGGGCGATGGAGATCCAGGAGCCGAAGCAGACCAGCGCCATGGTGATGCCGAAGTTCGACGGGTTCATGTAGTGCCGCATCCGGCCGTAGACCGGGGCCTGCAGGACGTACTTGCCGGTGACGCCGACGATCACGGCGAACGCGATCGGCAGGAACATGTCGTTGGCGTACAGGAGCATGTTGCAGGCCAGCGCGGTGATGTGCGAGGGCAGCAGGAACTCGTACACCCGGCGGCCGCCGCCGCCGAGGAACCGCGGGGCCTCCTTCTTGGCCCAGGCCCGGATCAGCTCGAAGGAGATCTCGGCGGCGTAACCGGTGAGCACCGCGAAGATGGGCCACAGCCACGGCTGCTCGAAGCCGAGCAGGGTGTAGCCGAAGATGTTGAAGACGCTGATGGAGAGGGCGAAGTTGCGCAGGGCCAGGTAGCGGCGGTCCGGCTCCGGCTTGGCCGGCGCGGGGACGACGGGGGCCGCGGGCGCGGTGTTGATGCTGGGGGGCGGGGCGATCGTGGTCATCGGTTCGGAACCTCCTCGACGCGGTCGGTCAGCACGAGGGTGTGCGTGCCGGCGGTGAGCTGCTGGCTGGTGCTGTGCTGCTGGCCGTTGAGGTCGCGCCAGCGCAGGTCGACGGTGACCGGGCCGCTGCTGTCCCCGAGGCCGAAGTGGACCTCGAAGCTCCGCTTGCCGGCGTGTCCGCTGCCGCCGTCGAGCTGGGAGATCTGCTTGCGGCCGTCCGGCGTGGTCACCGTGACGGTGGCGCCGTACGCCGGGGTGCAGAGCATCTGGCCCGCCGGGGCGCCGACCGCCGGCCGGTACAGCCGCAGGTTCAGGAAGTTGCCCTTGCTGGGCGCGTCGTTGGTGTAGAACGCCGGCGGGCCCCACTGCCGGGCGACCGCGAGGTCCAGCGCCCCGGTGCCCCGGGTGTCCGCGGTGGCGACGCCGCGGGTGGGGATCGGCACGTCCAGGCCGATCTCCTTGGTGATGTTGGCGAACTCGCCGCTGGCCGTGCGGGCGAAGAACGCCAGCGGCTGGCTGCCGGCGATGTCGTCACCGGGCTGCAGGTTCGGCCACATGGCCGGGTTGGACAGCAGGTCGTCGTTCATCATGGCCATCTCCTGCAGCCACGGCCACCGGTCGATCTTGCCCTTGACGAAGCCGAGCGACTGGACGACCTCCAGGTCGCCGCTGTTGAGGAAGTCGCCGAACTTGACGTCCCAGCCCCAGCCGCTCCAGGCCATGCCCAGCGGCCGGGCCTCCTGGGTGAACGGTGCGACGCCCTTGCCCAGCTTGGCGAGCATGTCGCGCTCGTCGCGGGCTTTGTTGATCCAGACGAAGTTGCTCTCCTCCAGGCCCCAGGCCGTGGTGATGTTGGAGACCATCATGTCGAAGTTGCCGTTGCGGTCCAGGTCGCCGAAGTCGATGCCCATGCCCTTGAACGAGCCGTTGCCGAGCACGAACGACTTGGGCGTGGTGGGGGTGCGCTCCCCGATCGCCGCCTTGAACTTGATCCGGCCGGGGGCGGAGATGTTGTGCAGCAGGTGGTTGTGGCCGAAGTCGTTGGCGACGTAGACGTCCGGCAACCCCCGCCCGGTCAGGTCGGCCGCCCCCAGGCCCAGCGTCCAGCCGGTGGACTTCTTGAACGGGACCGCCCCGCGCTCGGCCACGAAGTTCACCGACGGGTTGTCGCCGCTGGTCGCCGAGTGCCAACGCAGCACGTGCAGGCCGCCGCCGTTGGTGGCGCTGGACAGGGTGTCGTTCATCTCGACGTTGTCCTGGCCCCGGGTGTTGAGCACGTCGGACTCGGGGAAGTAGTTGCCGATGACCACGTCCGGCTTGCCGTCGCCGTCGAGGTCACTGACCAGGGAGGCGTTGGTGTGCCACTTGGGCCCGTGGTAACGGCCGTCCGGCGAGCTCTGCGGCAGCAGCTCCTGGCGCTGGTACGTGGCGTTGGACACCGTCGTGGCGTCGGCCTTACGCAGGAACAGGATCGGCACCCGGCCCCAGTAGGTGACCATCAGGTCCATCCGGCCGTCGAGGTTGTAGTCGCCCGGGACGCAGGCCATCGGCGCCATGGTGTCGTCGATCGGCAGCGGCGCCGCGTCGAGGGTGAACGGCGCGAACTGGTCCTCCTTCGGCGCCGTGGGCGCGTAGGTGACCACCACGTGGTTGGTGCGCACGTCCACGAAGCACAGGCTGTTGGCCCGGCCGTGGTCGGTGAGGTCGTTGAGCGCGATGCTCGCGCCGACGGACGAGATCCAGGCCCGGATCTTGTAGTACGACGGGTTGACGTCCCGGATCGTTCTCTTGGGTAGCTGGTCGTAGCCGTCCGGATAGGCGATGGGCTGCTCGGTGAAGCGGTATCGTGTGGCGGCCTGCTCGGCACCGGCGACGGACACGCGGCTGTCGATGATGAAAAACAGCGAGGCCGCGAGTAGAATCGCGACTATTCCGGGACTGAGCGAGCGTGCGCGTTGACCCAGCACGGTAAGGTCTCCTTACGACGGAGCCATCGGCTTCTGCCAAAGCCGATGGCGTGAACAGGGCAGACGGCGGCACCGCGGCGGTGTTCCACGGGCGGTGCCGTGGGCGGTGCGCGGTAAGGGATGGGGGAGTGTCGCCTGATGGGGCGAGTTTCGCCGGCGCGTCGGGCCGGGCCGGCGGTGAGTGGTTGTCCGGCCGTTTCGCCGACGTGGCGAATGTGATTCCTGGCGTGCCTGGTTTCCTCCTGCGACGGGCGGGGAAAGCGGATTAGGGCGGTCGGATCCGGCCCAGGTTCATCGTGCGACGGTGGCCCCGGACTGCGCTTCTTTCACATTGCTCCCGAGGTTTTCGCAGCATGGCGACGGTTTAGTTCACGTTTAGCGGACGATTTGACGCATCGAATCCATTTAGGTCAATCTCGCCGTGTTGACCCGCTGTGTCCGGCCGGCGGGTCGAAGACGGCAATATGGCGACTATCTGCCGACCGCGCGATGGCTAGCGTGGGTGACGGCGCTGCCCGAGGCGCCGCCCGGGCGCGCCGCTCAGGGATCACCCCCGCCCGGGACCCGGGAAGAGAGGAAGCCGCCGTGTCTGTCGAGGGATTCTGGAAGGTGGCCGTGGCCACCCCGTTCGGCGTCCGCCGCACCGAGCTGGAGCTGTTCAGCAAGGACGGTGTCCTGCAGGGCATCTCCCGTGGTGAGAAGGAGACGCTCACCCTGAACGACCTCCAGCTGGAGGGCAACCGGTTGTCGTGGTACCAGTCCATCAAGAGGCCGATGCGGATGGACCTGGTCTTCGACGTGACGGTCGACGGCGACGAGATGACCGGCACCGCCCGCGGCGGCCCGATGCCGGCCGCGAAGGTCAGCGGCCACCGCGAGCCGGCCACCCAGCCCGCCTGAGTCGCCGCCCGCGCCGGCCGTCCGCCCCCGGGTCCGTCCCGCGGGGGCGGTCGGCCGCCGGGTGGGACCGCCGCCCGGGCGTCGCGCCTCGGCCCTTCGGCTCCGCGCTTCAACCCGGATATGTATTGACTTAAGTGCATTTATCATCAATGGTCTTGGGTACTCGACGCGGGAGCACCCATGACCGAACTGCCACAAGGCATCGAGCACCACCGTTACCTGATCATCGGCGCAGGTCCGGCCGGCCTGCAGCTGAGCTACTACCTCCAGCAGGCCGGCAGCGACTACCTGACGCTGGAACGCGCGACCAGCCCCGGCGAGTTCTTCCGCCGGTTTCCCCGGCACCGCCGGCTGATCTCCCTGAACAAGGTGCACACGACGAGCACCGACCCGGAGATCCGGCTGCGGTGGGACTGGAACTCGCTGCTGCACGAGCCGGCCGACCTGCCGTTCTCCGACTACAGCCGCGAGTACTTCCCCTCCGCCGACGACCTGGTCCGCTACCTCGGCGACTTCGCCCGGCACCACCGGCTGGCCATCCGCTACGACACCACGGTCGAACGGGTCGAGAAGACCGAAGACGGCTTCCTCGTGCACGCCGGCGACCGGCTGCTGCACGCCGACTGTGTCGTGGTTGCCGCCGGCTGGGGTCCCCCGAACGTCCCCGACGTGCGGGGCATCGAGCACGCCGTCGGCTACGAGGACATGAGCACCGACCCGGCCGACTACGCCGGCCAGCGGGTGCTCATCCTCGGCAAGGGCAACTCCGCCTTCGAGACCGCCTCGGCGATCCTCGGGCACGCCGCCATGGTCCACCTGGCCAGCCCGCGCCCCATGCGGCTGGCCTGGAACACCAAGCACCCCGGCGACGTGCGGGGCCACCACGGCGCGGTCATGGACAGCTACCAGTTCAAGACCCTGCACTCGGTGCTCGACTGCGTCATCGACGAGATCCGCCCGGTCGGCGACCGGTACGAGGTGCACCTCACCTACACCCACGCCGACGGCGAGACGGCCGTCATGGAGTACGAGACCGTGCTGCGCTGCACCGGCTTCGCCATGGACACCTCGGTCTTCGCCGAGAACTGCCGCCCCGCCATGGTGCCCAGCGGGCGGCTGCCCGTTACCCGGCACGACTGGCAGTCGGTCGACGTCGACGGGCTCTACTTCGCCGGCACCCTCGCCCAGGACCGCGACTTCAAGAAGGCGTCGTCGGCCTTCATCGACGGGTTCCGCTACAACCTGCGCACGCTCACCGCCCTGCTGCGCGAGCGGTACGAGGGCGCGCCGCTGTTGCACGAGAAGGTGGAGGCGGACGCCGAGGCGCTCACCGGGGTGGTGCTGGACCGGGTCAACTGGAGCTCGGCGCTGTGGACCCAGTTCGAGTTCCTCTGCGACGTCCTCGTCGTCGACCCCGGTGCCGGCGGGGTCCGCCACTACCAGGACCTGCCCGAGGACCACGCGGTGCAACGGTTCGGCGGCGAGAGCCACTACTACACGTTCTCGCTGCGCTGGGGTCGCGACGCGTACGCCGACGTGTTCGCCATCGAGCGGCACCCGCAGCCGGACCGGGCCGCCGAGAGCGCCTTCATCCACCCGGTGGTGCGCCGGTACCGGGGCGGGGAACTGGTCGAGGAGCTGCACCTGCTGGAGGACCTGCTGGCCGAGTGGCGCCGGCCGGACCGGCACGTGCAGCCCCTGCTCGACTTCTTCACCGCGGACCTGGGACGGTGACGCCTACCGGCGGACCATGACCTCCGACAGCGGCTTGCGGGTCAGCTCCGGGACGGTGACCCCCTCGGCCGGGTAGCCGACCGGCATCACCACACAGGCGCGCTCCTCGGCCGGGCGCTCGCAGATCTCGTTGAGGAACCGCATCGGGCTGGGGGTGTGGGTGAGCGTGGCCAGCCCGGACAGGTGCAGGGCGGTGATCAGCACGCCGACGGCGATGCCGACGGACTCCTTGACGTAGTAGGGCTTCGGGGTGTGCGGGCCCTGGTGGACCTCGAACACGACGATGACCACGGGGGCGGTCTCCAGGAACGGCTTCTGCCAGTCGGTGCCCATCGGGGCGACCGCCTCCAGCCACTCGTCCGAGGCGCGCCGGCTGTAGAACTCGATCTCCTCGGCCTCGGCGGCCTCCCGCAGCCGGCGCCTGCGCTCGGCGTCGGTGACCACCACGAAGCGCCAGGGTTGCAGGTTGGCGCCGCTGGGCGCGGTCGCGGCGGCCCGCACGGCCTCCTCGACGACGTCCAGCGGCACCGGTTCGGCCGAGAACTGCCGCACCGACCGGCGGGCCGACATCCGGTCGGCGAACGCCCGGGCGGTGCGGTTCATCAGCGTGGGTTCCAGCCGGTCCAGGTGGAACGGGGTGGTCGCGATCTGGTTCACGGAGAGCCTCCATCGGCAGGTCGGGGGCTTCTCCAGCATCACCCACGCCGCCCGCCGCTGGTTGCGCGGAATTGCCCAGATCGGCCGGCCGGGTCAGCCCGCCGTCTGCTCCGCGAGGTGGTCGACGACGTCGGCGAGCGTCCCGCCCCGGCGGGCGACCGACCGCTGGCGCCGCGCCCCGGTGCCCTCGGCTCCCAGCCGCTCCAGCCACCCCGCGACGAGGTCGTGCTCGCCGTGGGCGCGCAGCACCGGCTCCACCATGTCCAGCAGGTCGCGGGCCAGCGCCGCCGCGGGCCGCAGCCGGCCCGTGCGCGGGTCCAGGCCCGCGCCGTCCAGGCCGTCGCGCGCCGCCCGCCAGTAGGCCACCCGCAGCAGTTCGCCGGCGACGTCCGGCGCCGGCTCGCCGGCGTCCACCGCCGCTGACAGGTGCACCACCAGCGCCCGCACCAGCGCCGCGTACCGCGCCGACTCCTCGGCGGTGACGGCGGAGTCGGCGACCCGGACCTCCAGGGTCGGGTGCCGCTCCGAGGGGCGGAGGTCCCAGAAGATGGTGGCCCGGTCGACGAGGGCGCCGGTGTCCAGCAGCCGCTGCACCACCTCGTCGTAGTGCTCCGCCGAGTCGAACACCGGCGGCGGGCCGGCCACCGGCCACCGCCCCCAGACGGTGGTGCGCCAGCTCGCGTACCCGGAGTCGCGGTTGTCCCAGTACGGCGAGTTCGCCGTGAGGGTGAGCAGCAGCGGCAGGTACGGCCGCAGGTGGTTGCCGACCAGCACCGCCTGCTGCCGGCTCGGCATCTCCACGTGCACGTGCAGCGCGCACAGTGCCAGCTCGTCGTGCAGGCCCCGGTACGTCTCGGTGCCCCTGCTCTGGCGCGGGCCGACGGTCATCGGCGGCGGCACCACCCCGGCGACGGGGGCCGTGCCGGTGGCCACCACCCGCAGCCCGGCCGACCGCGCGCAGTCGGCGACGACCTTGCGGGCCTCGGCGAGCTGGGCGGCCAGCTCGCCGATCGTGCCGCAGGCGTCGGTGCGGGTCTCCAGTTGCAGGGTGGTGATCTCCCCGGAGACCCGCTCCCCGAGCAGCGCGGACGCCGCCCCGACGACCTCGGCGGCCCGGGGTGCCGGGGCCCGGGTGGCGGCGTCGACGACCAGGAACTCCTCCTCCACGCCGAAGCGTGGCGGCGACGTGGGCTGGCGCGTGGTGAGGGTCATGGGGCGGTCGTCCTCCCGCTCGCTGCGCCGGCGGCCACGAACGTGGACCCGCCGGCGGATGGGCAGCGGCGCGGGGACCGGGCGGCGCGCCGACTAGACGCACCATTATGGACGGTGTATCGGCCAGTCGGGAGCAGCGACGCGCGTCAGAGGCGCGCGGGAACGCCCCGGCCCGCGGCGACGGGGTCCCGGCGCGGCTGGGTGAGCACGCCGGCGACCGTCGCGGCGAGCAGGGCGGCGCGGTCGGACAACTGGGTGACGTCCACCCACTCGCTGCGGGCGTGCGACCCCCCGCCCACCCCGCCCAGGCCGTCCAGGGTGGCCACCCCCAGCGACCCGGTGAAGTTCGCGTCGGACGCCCCGGCGGCGTGCGCGGCCTCCAGCGGCGGCAGGCCCAGCATCCGGCCCGCCCGCTGGGCGATCCGCAGCAGCGGCAGCGCCACCGCCTCCTGCAACGGGTACCGGTTGATCCCGCCGCCCACCACGAGCGCGGCCTCGGCCAGCCGGGGGGTCAGCGCGTGGATCAGCCGGTCCACCCGGTCGAGCTCCTCCCGGGTCCAGGCGCGCACGTCGACGCAGAACGTCGCCGACTCGGGCACCTGGTTGCTGATGGTGCCCGCACTGAGCACGGTCGGCGTGACGCTGGTGCCCTCGGTGGCGAACGCCCGTACCGCCAGGACCTGGTGGGCCAGCTCCACGGCCGCGTTCACCCCCCGGTGCGGCTCCACGCCCGCGTGCGCGGCCCGGCCGCGTACGGTGATCTCGTACCTCGAACCGCCCTTGCGGGCGACCTTGAGCGCGCCCGTCTCCGTGGACGGCTCGCCCACCAGCACCGCCCGCGACCGCCGGGCCTGCTGTTCGATCAGCGGCCGGGACGTCGGCGACCCGCTCTCCTCGTCGCAGGTCAGCAGCACGCCCACCCGGGAGGTGTCGGGCAGCAGCGACAGGGCGGTGACCAACTGCACGATGCCGGACTTCATGTCGCACACCCCGGGGCCGGTGGCGATGCCGTCGGCGAGCGCGAACGGCCAGTCCCGCGTGGTCCCCGCCGGCCACACCGTGTCGTAGTGCCCGAGCAGCAGCACCCGCTGGTCGTCGGCCGGCCAGAGCAGGTGCGGCAGCCCGTCGCGCACCACCCGCACGGCGGGCCGGCCCAGCACCGGGCTGATCCAGCTCTCCAACAGGTCGGCGCAGGCGTGCAGCTGCCGCACCACCCCGGGCGGGGACTCCTGGTGCACGAGCTGACGGAGTCGGTCCACCATGGTCCCGGCCTGTGCCCGGGCTCCCTGCCGTATGTCCACTGTGTCGACCATGGGGCCGATCGTGGCAGCGCCCCGTACACAGCGGCAATACGCTTCCGTGCCCTGCTCGTCGCCCTCCGTGTCGACCCAGGTGTCGGCCTCGGGGACGGCACGCTGGGAGAGATCGGGGTCCGCGCCGCCGGGCGGGAGAGGGCACGCTGGAAGAAGCGTACGGGTCGCCCGGCCGGCACCATCCGCAGCAGGACCGCGTAGCCGCCGGCCGCGGCCTGTCACGCCGAGGAGAGTCACGTGGCACACATCGATCTGGGCCTGGACGAGGCGGAGTACCCGGGGATCACGGGGCTCATGCGCTACCGGCCGGAGACCGCCGTCGCGCTCAACGCCCTGGCCGAGGCGCTGCTGCACGCGCCGCACCCGACCCTCACGGCCGGGGAGCGGGAGCTGATCGCGGCGTACGTCTCCGGGCTCAACGACTGCAACTTCTGCTGCTCGTCGCACTCGGCGTTCGCCGCCGCCCAGCTCGACGGCGGCATGCCGCTGGTGCGGCAGGTCCGGGCCGACCCGGACACGGCCGAGGTCTCCGCGAAGGTGCGCGGCCTGCTGCGGATCGCCGCCGCGGTCCAGGCCAGCGGCCGGAAGGTGAGCCCCGAACTGGTCGACGCGGCCCGCGCCGAGGGCGCGACCGACCTGGAGATCCACGACACGGTGTTGATCGCCGCCGCGTTCTGCATGTTCAACCGGTACGTCGACGGGCTCGGCACCCGGTTGCCCGAGGATCCGGTCGCCTACGAGGAGACCGCGCAGCGGATCATGGCCAACGGGTACGCCTGAGCGGCGCGGGCGCCGGCGGGCGCAGGGAAGTGTCCGCCGGCACGACGCCGGGCTACCGCGCGTTGTACGGCATGGTGGGGAACCAGCCGTAGTCGAACATCGCGGGCAGCCGCACGTCCCAGTAGACGACCATGAACACGCCCAGCGCGATCAGCAGCGCCCCGGTCACCGCGGCGGTGCGGGCGGGGCTGCCGGACAGCCACTGGATGAACCGGCCCCGGGTGGCCACGATGATCAGCGCGAACAGCGCGGCGACGATGACGATGTTGCCCAGCGACTGGAGCACGAACGCGCCCGCGCCGTAGAGCGGGTTGCCGGTGTCCACCGCCCAGTGGAACAGCTTGTTGAACAGCGGGTACGGCCGGCCGATGAGGAACCCGCCGACCAACGCGCCGAGCACCACGACCCGGGCGACCGGGCGGTGCGCGAACGGGTCCGGCAGCGTGCCGAGCGCGGCCAGCCCGAGGTAGACGAAGGCGAGCCCGATCACGCCGAAGACCACCATCGACTGGACCAGGCGCACCGGCAGCCCGCCCACGGTGTCGGTGGACAGTTGCGGGAGCCGGTCGCCGAGCAGCACGCCGACGAAGCCGTACGTCGCGGAGACCGCCACCATCCCGACGGTGAGCCAGCCGACCGGCCGCAGCAGGCCGCGCAGCCCGGCCCGGGTGGCCCCGCCGCCGGCCTGGCTCATCGGGCCGACCGCGGCGGCCATCGCGATGTTGCACGCCGTGAAGGTGCCGGCCAGGCCGGAGACGAACGCGAACACCAGGCCGGCGACGGTGCCGCCGATGGCGGTGGCCTTCGCGTCGTGGCCCAGCAGGGTGTTGGCGACGTTGTCGCCGATCACGTGGTCGACGAACTCGTACGACCACAGCACCGCGAGCAGGACCCCGGCCGCGACGCCGCCCAGGACGATCCGCCCGCGCGCCCGCGGGTGGGTGTACGCGGCGACATGGATCGCGCGCCCTCTTCCGGTGACAGTCATGGATGGATTGTGGGGACCGATCCGCCCGTTGGCTTCTTCCGGATTGCCGAATTCGCGCGGGCAGGACGGCAACCTCGAACAAGTGTCCACCTCCCCTGATCGTCCAAGGTGGACGTATGTCGGTCACCCCGAACCAGTGGCGCCGCGTCCGAACCTCCGTGCCCGTCGTCCTGGGGCGGCTGCTCGACCTCGTCGAGGACGCCCCGCCCGACCGGGCCGCCACCGCGCACTGGACGGTGGCGGACACCATGGCCCACCTGTGCGGCGTGGCCGCGATGGGCCTGGCCCTCGTCCGGGGCACCCCGCCCGACCTGCCGGTGCCCGGCCTGCTCGACCTGCGCCGCCGCACCACCGTCGACACCGTCTCGGTGATGAACGCCGAGGTGCTGCGGCACTTCTCCGAGCGGCGGCTGCCGGTGCTGGCCGACCGGCTGCGCGCCGACGTGGAGGAGGTGCTGCGGGCGGCCGGGGACGCCGGGCCGGAGCACGAGGTGTCCTGGCTGGGCGGCGCCCGGCTGCCGGTCACCGGGCTGCTGGCCCACCTGCTCAACGAGCTGAACATCCACTCCTGGGACATCGCCCGGGCGGTCGGGAGGCGCTGGGTCATCGACCCCGCCGATGCCGCGCTCTTCGTCGACCTGTTCATGATCGGCATGACCCGGCGCGGGTACGGCCGGCTGCTGGACCGCGACGGCCCGGCGCACCCGGGGCGGATCTCGGTGAACTTCCGCCACCGTTTCGGCCCCGAGGTCACCCTGGCCCTGGTTGAGGGGCGGGTGACGGTGGGCACGCCGGAGCCGCGCCCGGACGTCCGGCTCTCCTTCGACCCGGCCACCTTCACGCTGATGCTGTTCGGCCGGGTGCACCGGGTGCGCGCGGTGCTCGCCCGCAAGGTGTCCGTCGGCGGGCGGCGGCCCTGGCTGTTGCCCGTGTTCCTGCGGACCATGCGGCTGCCGTCCTGACCGGACCCGTCGGCCGTCATCGACCGCTGCGCGGCACCGGCGCAATACAGAAGAAGTCCGACGCCGTGGCCGGTGCGACGGTGGGTGCACACGGTTCACGGACCGGAAAGCCTTAAGGAGGCAATGGTGACTGTCACCGAAACCCCCACGCGCGAGGAGATCCTCAGCCGCGTCGCCAAAGCCGAGCCGGTGCTTCGGGAGCACGTGGCGTGGTCGGAGGAGAACCGTCGCCTGCACGAGGCGACGGTCGAGGCGATGGCCGAGGCGGGCATCTTCCGGATGCGGGTGCCCAAGCGGTACGGCGGCTACGAGTGCGACGGCGCCACCCTGGTCGAGGTCGGCACGGCGCTGGGCCGCATCGACGGCTCCGCGGCCTGGGTGGCCATGGTCAACTGGATCCCCACCTACCTGGTCTGCATGTTCCCGGACGAGGTGCAGGACGAGGTGTTCGCGACCCCGGACGTGCGGGTCTGCGGCACCAACGCCCCCAAGGGCACGATGGTCCCGGTCGAGGGCGGCTACCTCCTCAACGGCCGCTGGCCGTTCGTCAGCGGCGCGCACCACGCGCACTGGATGGAGGCCGCGGCCGTGATCCTGCGCGACGGCGCCGAGCCGGAGCCGGTCATGACCATGGTCCCGATGTCGGACATGGAGTTGGTCGACGACTGGCACACCACCGGGCTGCGCGGCTCCGGCAGCATCACCACGGTGGCCACCGACGTCTTCCTCCCGGCCGAGCGGGTGATCCCGCTGGAGGCCGCGCTCGGCCCGAGGACGCTGTCCGTCACCAACCGGAACATCCCGATCTACTCCACCCCGGCCACCCTGGTCGCCGCCGTCTCCGGCGTCGGCATGCTCGCCGGTCTGGCCAAGGCGGCCTGGGACAGCTTCTTCGACCGGCTGCCCGACCGGAAGATCATCTACACCGACTACCCGAGCCAGGCCGAGGCCCCGCTGACCCACCTGCGGGTCGGCTCCGCGGCCCACAAGATCGACCAGGCGGTGTTCCACGCCCGGCGCATCGCCGAGGTCGTCGACCACAAGGCGTTCAGCGGCGAGGCGTGGACCATCGAGGAGCGGGTCCGGGTGCGCGCCGACCAGGGCGAGGCGGCCCGGCTGGCCCGGGAGGTCGCCGAGATCTTCCAGATGGCCAGCGGTGGCACCTCCATCTACAACGACGTGCCGATCCAGCGCATCGTGCGGGACCTGACCTCGGCCGCCCTGCACGGCCTCGTCGTCCCCGACGTCAACACCGAGTTGTACGGCCGGGTGCTGTGCGGGCTGGAACCGAACACCCTCTACATGTGACGCCGCCGAGCCGCGACGGCCCTTCCGCCGCCACCGGTGGGAGGGCCGTCGGCCACGCCGGACCGCGCGCGGCGGTGGAGCCATCGTGGCTCCGCCCGCCCGCCCCCGCCCCGGCGGGTCAGCGCGCCACCCGGTAGCGGATGTTCGTCGCCCGTGGCGCCTCGCTGACGTGCACCCGTTCCAGGCGCACGTCCGCCCCGCCCGGGTGGTCGAACAGGCGCACGCCGTCGCCGAGCAGCACCGGCGCGACGCAGACCAGGATCTCGTCGAGCGCCCCGGCCGCCAGGCACTGCCGGGCGACGGACGCCCCGAGGACGTTGACGTACCGGTCGCCGGCGGCGGCGGTCGCGGCGGCCACGGCTCCGGCCAGGTCGCCGACGAAGGTGACCCCCGGCACCGGCCGATCCGGGGGCCGGTGGGTGAGCACGAACTGCGGACCGCTCCAGCCCCCGCCGAACGCCTTGCCCTCCCGCTCGGTGCCCCGGTGCGGGTCGTCGCCGCCGAAGGTGCGGTTGCCGACCAGCAGCGCGCCGATGTCGGCGATCAGCGCCTCGACGGCCGGGTTCGGCCCCAGGTGCGCGGTCAGCCAGGACATGTCGCCGCCGGGGCCGGCGATGAAGCCGTCCAGCGACATGGTGACCGAGTACAACAGCTTCGCCACGGGCGCCTCCGTCCGGACCGGGGCAGGGCGTCGCCCCGACCGGTTCTCGCCGACCGGTCGAGCGTAGGCGACGGCACCGACAGGACCGGTCCGGCACGGCGGGCGCGGGTGCCCCGACCTCGGCGCCGCGCAACTGCAAGCCGGACCCCCCCGGCACAGTCGCGGATGCGAGTCGATTGCTGCCTTACGGGCCGCATCGGCCGATCGGTAGAGTGCCCCCGTGACGGTTTTCCGGATCGGCGAGGCGGCCGAACTGCTCGGCGTCAGCACCGACACGGTGCGGCGCTGGGTCGACGCCGGCCGCCTCGCCGCCACCCGCGACGGGCACGGCCACCGGGTGGTCGACGGCGCCGACCTGGCCGCGTTCGTCCGCGCCGCAGCCGCCGCACCCGAGGAGCACGCCGAGCTGTCGTCGGCCCGCAACCGGCTGCGCGGCATCGTCACCGCCGTGGTCAAGGACGCCGTGATGGCCCAGGTCGACATCCAGGCCGGGCCGTTCCGGATCGTGTCGCTGATGAGCCGCGAGGCGGTCGACGGCCTGGGCCTCCAGGTCGGCTCGGTCGCCGTCGCGGTGATCAAGTCGACCACGGTCGTGGTGGAGCGGCCGGCCCCGTGCCCCCCGCGAGGAAGGACCGCCCCGTGACCGCACGCTGGAACCACAGGACCCGTTGGACCCGCGCCGCGCTGGCCGGGGCGGTCGCCCTGGCCCTCGCCGTCACCGGCTGCGCCGACGAGCTCGACCCGTCCGCGGGCGGTGCCGGCGACGGGGTACGCGGCCCGGTGACCGTCTTCGCGGCGGCGTCGCTGACCGAGTCGTTCACCCGGCTGGGCACCGAGTTCGAGACCGCCCACCCGGGCACGACCGTCACCTTCAGCTTCGCCGGCAGCTCCGCCCTGGCCACCCAGGTCAACCAGGGCGCACCCGCCGACGTGTTCGCCGCCGCGTCGCCGGCCACCATGCGGGCGGTCACCGACGCCGGCAACGCCGACGGCTCGCCGGTCACCTTCGCCCGCAACCAGCTCGTCATCGCCGTGCCGAAGGGCAACCCCAGGTCCGTGTCCGGGCTCGCTGACCTGGCCCGCTCCGGCACGAAGGTCGCGCTGTGCGCCCCGCAGGTGCCCTGCGGCGCGGCGGCCCGCACCGCCCTCGACGCCGCCGGCGTGCCGCTCACCCCGGTCACCCTCGAACAGGACGTCAAGGGCGCGCTGTCCAAGGTGCGCCTCGGCGAGGTCGACGCGGCGTTGGTCTACCGCACCGACGCCACCGCCGCCGCGTCCGAGGTGGACGCCGTGGAGTTCCCCGAGTCCGCCGAGGCCGTCAACGACTACCCGATCGTCGTGCTCCGGCAGGCCGGCAACCCGGCCGCCGCCCGGGAGTTCGTCGCGTACGTGCGGTCCGACCGGGGCCGCGCCGCGCTGAGCGCCGCCGGGTTCCAGCCCCCACGGGCCTGACCACCGGTGGTACGACCGCACCCGGCGCCGCCGCGCCGCCGCGTCCCCGGTCGGCGGATGCCCGTCGCCCTGCTCGTCCCGGCCGGGCTCGGGCTGATCTTCCTCGTCCTGCCCCTGGCCGGGCTGCTCGCCCACACTCCGTGGGCCACCCTGCCGCAGCGGCTGGCCGCGCCGGGGGTGCTCACCGCGCTGCGGCTGTCCCTGCTCACCGCCACCGTCGCCACGCTGGTCTGCGTCGTCCTCGGGGTACCCCTGGCGTGGCTGCTGGCCCGGGTGGAGTTCCCGGGCCGCCGGTTGGTCCGGGCGCTGGTCACCGTGCCGCTGGTGCTGCCGCCGGTGGTCGGCGGCGTAGCCCTGCTGCTGGTCTTCGGCCGGCGGGGCCTGCTCGGCGGCTGGCTCGACGCCACCTTCGGAATCACCCTGCCGTTCACCACCGCCGGGGTGGTGCTCGCCGAGGCGTTCGTGGCCATGCCGTTCCTGGTCATCGCCGTCGAGGGTGCGCTGCGTGGCGCCGACACCCGGTACGAGGAGGCCGCGGCCACCCTCGGCGCCGGCCGGTGGACCGCCTTCACGCACGTCACCCTGCCGCTGGTCGCCCCCGGCGTGGCCGCCGGGGCGGTGCTGTGCTGGGCCCGCGCCCTCGGCGAGTTCGGCGCCACCATCACCTTCGCCGGCAACTTCCCGGGCCGCACCCAGACCATGCCCCTGGCCGTGTACCTGGCCCTGGAGACCGACCTGGAGGCCGCGATCGTGCTCAGCCTCGTCCTGCTCACCGTCTCCGTGGCCATTCTCGCCGGGCTGCGCGACAAGTGGACGGCCGGCCCGTGACCGCCCCCGGCAATCCCCATCCGCTGCTGGACGCCCACCTCGTCGCCGACCGGGGCGGTTTCCACCTCGACGTCGCCCTGCGGGTGCGGGCCGGGGAGGTGGTGGCGCTGCTCGGCCCCAACGGGGCCGGCAAGACCACCGCGCTGCGCGCCCTGGCCGGCCTGCACCCGCTGGCCGCCGGCCATCTCACCCTCGCCGGGGCCGACCTCGACCGCCCCGACCGCCGGGTGTGGACCCCGCCGGAGCGCCGACCGGTCGGCGTCGTCTTCCAGGACTACCTGCTCTTCCCGCACCTGAGCGCCCGGGACAACGTCGCCTTCGGCCCGCGCCGGCGCGGCGCCGACCGGCGGGCCGCCCGGGCCGTCGCCGACGCCTGGTTGGCCCGGGTCGGCCTCGCCGGGTACGCCCGGAGCCGGCCCCGGCAGCTCTCCGGCGGGCAGGCGCAGCGGGTCGCGCTGGCCCGCGCCCTCGCCGTCGATCCCACCCTGCTGCTGCTCGACGAGCCGCTCGCCGCCCTCGACGCCCGTACCCGCCTGGACACCCGCGCCGAGCTGCACCGGCACCTCGCCGCCCACCCGGGCGCGACCGTGCTGGTCACCCACGACCCCCTCGACGCGCTGGTGCTCGCCGACCGGCTGGTCATCGTGGAGGGCGGCCGGGTCGTCCAGACCGGCGACGCGGCCACCGTCACCGCCCGCCCCCGCACCGACTACGTCGCCCGCCTGGTGGGGCTGAACCTGCACCGGGGCCACGCCGCCGGCCATCGGGTCCGGGTCGGCGGGTTGACCCTCACCGCCGCCGACAGCGTGACCGGCGAGGCGTTCGTGGCGTTCCCGCCGGCTGCTGTCGCGCTGCACCCCGCCCGGCCCGACGGCAGCCCCCGCAACATCTGGCTGGCCACCGTCGCCGGGGTGCAGCGGCACGGTGACAATCTGCGCGTCCAGCTCGACGGGCCGCTGCCGGTCGCCGCCGACGTCACCCCGGCCGCCGCCGCGCAACTGCGGCTGGTTCCCGGCCGGGCGGTGTGGGCGGCGGTCAAGGCCGCCGAGACCCGCGCGTACCCGGTGGGGGCGCCGACCGCGCGGGACGGCGACCCGGCGGCACCGGGGTCGCCGGGTGCCGCCGGGTCGCCGTGATCTGACGCGGGATCAGCTCGCGGTGCAGGACGGGGTATCCGACGGCGGGGTGCCGGTGCCCTGGAAGCCGAACTCGGTCGACTGCCCGGCGGTGAGCTGGCCGTTGTAGGCGACGTTGCCGAACCGGACCGTCCCGGTGCTGCCGCTGTTCTGCGCGTTCCACGCGTTGGTGACCGCCGTGCCCGCCGGCAGCGTGACGGTGGCCGCCCAGCCGTTGGTGCCGGCCGAGCCGGCCGTCACCCGCACCGTCGCCACGAAGCCCCCGGTCCAGGTCTGCAGGGACAGCGACGCCGTGCAGCCGGTGCCGGGCGGCGGGGTGGTCGGGGGAGCGGTGGTCGGCGGGGCGCTGGTCGGCGGGGTGGTGCCGCCGTTCAGCGCGTCCAGCGTCGCGGTGTACGCGGCCTTCTTGTTGCCGTTGCCGTCGAACAGCAGCGGGGTGCCGCTGGCCCGCCAGGAGTCGGTGTCCCGGATGCCCCACACCGAGATGCCGGTGCAGCGGGACACCGCCAGGCAGGCCTTGGTGACGCTGGCGAACGAGTTGGCCTGCGCGGTGCCGGAGCCCTCGATGTCCAGCTCGGTGATCTGCACGTCGAGGCCGAGGTTGGCGAACCGCTGGAGGTTCGCCTGGTAGTCCGCCGGCACCGGCGACGCGCTGTTGAAGTGCGACTGGAAGCCGACGCAGTCGATCGGCACGCCCCGGGCCTTGAAGTCGGAGACCATCGCGTACACCGCGTTGGACTTCGCGTTCTGCCCGTCGGTGTTGTAGTCGTTGTAGCAGAGCTTCGCGCCGGGGTCGGCGGTGCGGGCGGTGCGGAACGCCACCTCGATCCAGTCGTTGCCGGTGCGCTGGAGGTTCGAGTCGCGCCGGGCGCCGCTGCCGCCGTCGGCGAAGGCCTCGTTGACCACGTCCCAGGAGTGGATCTTGCCCCGGTAGTGGGTGGCGACCTGGGTGACGTGGTTGACCATCGCCGCGCGCAGCGCGCTGCCGCTGAGGTTCTGCGCCCAGCCGGGCTGCTGGGAGTGCCAGGCCAGCGCGTGACCCCGGACCCGCATGCCGTTGGTCTGGGCGTGGCCGACGATGCGGTCGGCGTTGGTGTAGTTGAACTGGCCCTGGGACGGCTCGGTCGCGTCCCACTTCATCTCGTTCTCGGGGGTGACCATGTCGAACTCGCGGTTCAGGATCCCGACGTACGTGGAATCCGACAGCTTGTTCGCCGCCACCGCCGTGCCGAAGTAGCGGCTCTTCTCGGCCGCTGCAGTGGCGAGGGTGGTGCCGGCGCTGGCCGCGGTGGCCAACGCCAGCACCATGCCGGCGGCCACGGTGCCGACCGCGGCGGAGACCAGCGCCGCGCGTCGGCCCGTTCGGACCCTGGCGTTTCCGCGGTCGTGGAGTGCTGAGCTGCTCATGCCTGACTGCCCTCCGAGGGATCGAAGTCGTCGCGCGGCCGACGACATCAGCGAATTTCGATACAGGTTATCGAGAAGTTTCGGAAAGCTCTAGTCCGACATTTGGCGGTCATGCACGGCCGACGGATACCGAAACTTTCGGACCCTGCCTCGTCAGGGAACAGTCAGCCGCGCCGCCAGCGGGGCCGGCCCGCTCAGAGCACCTGGGACAGGAAACGGCGCAGCCGGGGGTGCTCGGGACGCTCGAAGATCGCCGCCGGCTCGCCGGCCTCCAGCACCACTCCGCCGTCCATGAACGCCACGGTGTCGGCGACCTCGCGGGCGAAGCCCATCTCGTGGGTCACCACCACCATGGTCATGCCGCCCGCCGACAGCTCCGCCATGATGCCCAACACCCCCTTGACCAGCTCCGGGTCCAGGGCCGAGGTCGCCTCGTCGAAGAGCATCACCTGCGGCTGCAACGCCAGCGCCCGGGCGATCGCCACCCGCTGCTGCTGCCCGCCCGACAGGTGTGCCGGCCGGGCGTCGGCCCGGCCGGCCAGCCCGACCCGTTCCAACTCGGCGCGGGCCACCTGCGCGGCCTCGTCCTCGCCGAGCCGCTTGAGCCGGCGCAGCGCCAGGGTGATGTTGCGCAGCACCGTCATGTGCGGGAAGAGGTTGAACTGCTGGAACACCATGCCGACCCGCTGGCGCAGCGCGTCCGGGTCGTCGCCCAGCACGCTGCGCCCGTCCAGCAGCACGTCCCCGCGGTCCGGCTCGATGAGCCGGTTGATCGTGCGCAGCAGGGTGGACTTGCCCGACCCGGACGGCCCGATGACGCAGGCCGTGCCGCCCCGGCCGACGTCCAGGCTCGCGCCGCGCAGCACCCGGTTGGCGCCGAAGGCGAGGTGAACGTCCCGCACGCTCAGGCTCACCGGGGTCGTCGTGCCGGTCGCGGTGCTCATCGCTCATCCCTCTCCGTCACGCGGGCGGCGGCGTCGCCGGGCAGCGCGTTCTGCCCGGCGAGCGCCAGCGCGTCGTCGTCCTCGGCCGCCGTGGCCGGCCGGCCCTGCCGCAGCCGCCGGTCGATCCAGTTCACCGCGTGGGTCAGCGGCACGGTCAGCGTCAGGTAGCACAGGCCCGCCAGCAGCAGCGCCGATTCGTTTCCGGTGGTCGCCGCGTGGTCCTGCCCGATCCGGAACAGCTCCCGCTGGCTGGCCACCAGGCCGAGGAAGTAGACCAGGCTGGAGTCCTTGATCAGGGCGATGAGCTGGTTCACCCAGGCCGGCAGCACCCGGCGGACCCCCTGCGGGATGATCACCAGCCGCATCGCCTCGCCCCAGGAGAACCCCAGCGCCCGGGCCCCCTCCAGTTGGGCGGCCTCCACGCTCTGGATGCCGGCCCGGAAGATCTCCCCGATGTAGGCCGCCGCGATCAGCGACAGCGCCAGGATGCCCAGCGGGTACGGGTTCGGCCCCCACACCTGCATGCCCAGCGGCGCGAGGCCGACGCCGATGAGCAGGATCGTCGCCGCCGCCGGCAGGCCGCGGAAGACGTCCGTGTACACCCGCGCCGGCCAGCGCAACCAGCGGGTACGCGAGATGCCCGCGACCGCCAGCAGCATGCCCAGCAGCGAGCCGAGCAGGGCGGCCGAGATCGCCAGGATCAGCGTGTTGGGCAGCCCGACGGTCAACATCTCGGGCAGCGCCGCACGCATGGAGTCCCAGTCGAAGAAGGTCTCCCACAGGGTGCTCAGTGGATCCATCAGTCGTCTTCCCGTCCGCCCCGCTCGCCGGTCATCCGTACCGTCGGCTCGTCGTCGCCCGTGCCGTCATGTCCGCGTACTCAGGAGGACGCCGACGGCGCGGCCGACCCGGACGGTGCCGGCACCCTGCCGCTGCCCGGCGTGAAGTCCGCCGGGACCGGGCGGCCCGGGTAGTACTGGCCCTGCAACCGGCTCCACGTGCCGTCGGCGATGACCTCGTCGAGGCCCTTGTCCAGCGCCGCGCGCAGCGGGTCGTTGCCCTTGGCCACCGCGTACGCGGTCGGGGCCGGGCTGAGCTGCTTCGCGGCCACCGTGATCTTGCCGCCGCTGTCGGCGGCCGACTTCTCGCCGATCTCGGCTGGGGCGATCCACGCGTCGGAGGTGCCGGCCCTGAGCTGGTTGAGCGCGGCGTTGTAGTCCGGCACCCGCACCGGGTTCAGGTTCTGGCCGGTGGCGTAGTCGTCCTGCACGGTGCCCTGCACGACCACCACCCGCTTGCCCGCGAGCTGGTCGAAGCCGGTGATCGGGGAGCCGGCCGGGACGTCCAGGCCGAAGTAGCCGAAGTCGTAGCCGTTGCCGAAGTCGACGGTCTTCTTCCGCGCCTCGGTGATGGTGATCGAGGAGCTGCCGACGTCGAACTTGCGGTTGTTGACCTGGGACAGCAACGCGGAGAAGTCGGTGCCGACGAACTCCACCGTCAGGCCGAGCTTCGCCGCGACGGCGGTGAGCAGGTCGTTGTCGAATCCGGTGAACTTTCCGCCCTTCAGGTACACGTTCGGCGGCGCGTCGGTGAGGGTGCCGGCCCGCAGCACGCCGGGCTGGACCAGGCCGTACGGGTTGTCGGCGGTGGCCGAGGTGTCGTCGCCGCAGGCGGTGAGGGTGGTCGCGCCGAGCACGGCCGCGACGCCCAGCACGGCGAACCTGGTCAGGGCAGGGAGGAATCGCACAGGTGTCTCCTGGGATAGGGCGGCGCGCGGACGGCACGCCGCCGGCCGCGGCCGGCCGGTGGGCGGGCCGCGGAAGGGGCTACGGAAGAGGGGTGGCGCTCAGCGCGCCGCGGGACGGTGACAGCCGTCGCTGCACACCCGCATCAGGTCCACGTGCCGGCGTCTGATCAGCGCGGGACGGGGTGGTGACGCAGCCGGGGCCGCGCACGCGGCACCGGGCGGAACGCAGGAACGAGCAGACATGGTTCTCCAGGGTCGGTGTTGACCTGGGGACCAGGCCACGCTTGCACCGGTGACACTCCGGTGCCTGGTCTTCACCCGGGGCACCCCACCGCGGAGGAGGGTTGCCGGCCAGCGAGCCGGGGCTTGACGCTGGCGCTCATGACCTGGTGGGAAGCCTAGCAACGGCACCGGGTGGGGCGTCCAGTCGTTATGACCACGCTCACCCCGGGTGGGCTCCGGGCGGCACGTCGGACGTCGCCCTCGCGGCGGTGACCGCCGCCGACCGGTCAACGGGGCCAGGCCGGCGCCGGGGCCAGGGAGTACGACCACGTGGTGCTGGTCGAGCCGGCGGACATCGTGGCCGCCGAGGCGCGCGGGCCGCACCGGCTGTACGTGGCCCTGACCAGGGCGGGGTCCCGGCTGAACATCGCCCACCACGGGCCCTGCCGGTGGCGCTGCGCGGCTGACCGGTCGGCGCGTCGCCCCGTGTCCGGCCGCGTCGTCCGGTCGCCCGGATGTGAGTGGTGGGGCGGGACCCCGCCCGGGCCCGCCCCACCACGTCCGTGGGCCCGGTCAGCCGGCCTGGAACGACTGGCGGACCACGCCGCCGACGAGCGCGCACCAGGTGCTCGTGCTGAGCTTGCCGTTCGGGTGCAGGCCGTGCAGCCGCTGGAGGTCCTGGACGGCCTGCATGGTCGCGTGGTCGAACTCGCCGGTCACCGTGACGTCGGCGTAGCCCTTCGAGTTGAGGATGAACTGCACGGCGCTGACCGGGGCGCCGGTGGCGTGCTTGTCCAGCTCGGGCGCGAGGGTCTCCCAGGTCGGCCCGGTGAGGGTGGCGTCGACGTCGACCGGGATGCCGTTGCGGGCCTGCCAGTCCTGCACGGCGGCGACGGTCGCGGCGTCGAACGTGCTGTTCACCGGCACGACGTAGCCGCGGTGGGTGAGCAGGTACTGCGCCACCCGCACGGTCGGGGAGTTGACGAACCGCCACAGGTCCGGCCAGCGGCGGGCCGGCACGTCACCGATGCTGGTGCCCAACTCGCGGAAGACCCGCCGGCGCAGCTCGGGGAACTGCCGGTAGAACGCCGCTCCCGGGCACGCGGTGGTGCGGAAGTCCCAGTGGCCGAAGATGTCGTGGGCGTGCAGGCCGTACTGGCGGCCGATCGTGGCGCAGAGCCTGACCAGCGAGTCCAGTAGTTCCTGGGGTGGGGTCTCGGTGACGTACGTGCCCTCGTTCTCGATGCCGATGGCCCGGCCGTTCTCCCCGGGGCAGTGCGCCGAGATCATCTGCCGGTCGCCGGCGGCCAGCCGGTCGAGGCTGCCGCGCCGGCCCTCCAGCACGTGCCCGCCCCGGCTGACGGTGAAGTGCTGGCCGGTGTCCGACCAGCCGTTGCCGTCCATGTGCAGGTTCTGGCAGTCCCGGGCCAGCTTCACGGCCTGTTCCCGCGAGTAGTCGGTGACGTTCGGGAACGCCATGTGGTGCACGATGATCTTGTTGGTGGCGATGGCGCTGACCGACAGCGGGTCGGACGGCGGTCGGGCGCCCCACTCGTCGCAGCCGATGATCCAGTCGACGTCCGCTCCGGACGCGGCCTGTGCGGCGGCGGGGAACGCGAGTTCCGTGCCGACGACGGCGACGGCCGCCGCGCCGAGTCCGGCCCGCAACAGGGTGCGGCGGTCCAGCTCGGGGTGGTCGAAGTGCATGGCATCTCCTCTGTGGCCGACGACGGGCAGAGTGAAAAGGAGCTACAGGAGCAAAGCGTGAGGTGGAGGATATTGCCAACCGGCGCGCAGCGCCAGAGGTGGTGGAGGGGGAGTCGCCGGCCATGCCGGCTGCCGACGGGCCGGCCGCGCCCTATGCACTAGCCTCCTAGGATGCCTTAGGGGAAGTGCTCGCCACCACAGTCGAGCCGTCCGGCACTCGCCGGAAGAAAGGCCGACGTCCGGCGCGGGGGATGCAACCGTTGCGCCGATGGCGGGCTGGACATCGGCCGCCACAATGAGCGGCGTCCCTGTGTGCCGGGCCGCTGTCCGCAAGAGCCGTGGAGACCGTCCAATGAGTGGGAACAGCTGGCGGGTGTCCGGCTATACCGAGGTACGCGAGCTGGGCTCGGGTGCGTCCGGGCGGGTGGTGCTCGCCACCCACGACGCGACCGGCACCCCGGTCGCCGTGAAGTACCTCGTCGGCGTCCTCGGCGCGGACCCCGCCTTCCGCGACCCCTTCCGAGCCGAGGCCCGGCTGCTGGCCGACATCGACGATCCGCACGTCTCCCGGCTCTACGAGTACGTGGAGTCGACCGCGGGCGCGGCGATCGTGATGGAGCTGGTCAACGGGGTCTCGCTGCGGCAGATGCTGCGCGCCAACGGGCCGACCGGGCCGCAGGCCGCGCTCCGCGTCCTCAAGGGGTCTCTCGCCGGGCTCGCCGCCGCGCACGCGCGGGGGGTGGTGCACCGCGACTACAAGCCCGAGAACGTGCTGGTCACCGCCGAGGGGGAGAGCAAGCTCGCGGACTTCGGCATCGCCATGCCGGTGGGTCGGGAGTCGGCCACGATGGTGACCGGCACGCCCCGCTACATGGCCCCGGAGCAGTGGACGGGCGCGGCAGCCTCCCCGGCCTGCGACATCTACGCCGCCACGGCCACCTTCTTCGAGTGCCTGACCGGTCACCCCCCGTACGACGGTCGCAGCCTGCTGGCCCTGCGCGAGCAGCACGCGTACGCGCCGATCCCCACCGATCCGGCCCCGCCGCCGGTGCACGAGCTGCTGCGCTGGGGGATGGCCAAGTTGCCCGCCGAGCGACCCCAACCGGCACACGTCTTCCTCGGCATCCTGGAGCAGATCGCCACCGAGGGGTACGGGGCGGACTGGGAGGAGCACGGGGGCCGCGAGCTGGCCCGGCGGGCCGCCCTGCTGGCCGCGCTGTTCCCGTTCCCCGACGCCTCGGGCGGCGGCACCAGCCTGGCCAGCACGGTCCTCGTGCCGGACGGCAGCCCGGGCACGGGCCGGCAGATCCGCACCGGTCGACGCATGCGCACCGGGCGGGCCCGTCCGGCCCTGATCGGCGGGGCCCTGGCCGCGGCCGTGCTGGTCGGCGGGGTCGGCTGGCGGTACGCCTCCGGCGGCGAGCCCGACGTGGTGGCCGTGGTGGACGACGCCGCCCCGGTCGTCGCGCCGGCGGCGGTCGACCCGGCGTCCGGCTCCGCCGCGCCGCCGTCGGTCACGCCGACCCCGACGGAGGCCACGCCGACCCCCTCGGCCGTCGCCCCGACCACCGGCGGCCCGACGACCGCCGTGCCGACGTCCCGGCCCCCGTCGCCGACGGGTCGACCCACCCGGACGGCGACGCCCACCGCGTCGGCGGGCAGCACCCCGTCGGCGCCCCCGCCGGACGTCACCGCTCCCACGGTCGGGTCGCCGAGCATCAGGTCGATCACCCTGGAACCGAGGGGCTGCCCGTACGGGGCGACGTCGACCCCGGTCACGGTGACGGTCACCGACGACCGGTCGGCCGCCGACGCGCTGCGGGTGTCGTTCCGCTACACGGCCGGCGGGCAGTCCGCCACGGTGGTCATGTCGTCGGTCGGCAAGGGCGTGTTCGAGGGCACCCTCGGCCCGTTCGACCGGCCCGCCGACGGCATCCGGATCCCGGTGCAGGTCACCGCCGTCGACGCGGCGGGCAACTCCGCCGGGTCGGGCGGGGCGGCGTACGTGAGCCTGCAGCCGTTCTGCACGCCGGGCTGACCGGGCGGCGGACGACGATGTGGGAAGGCTGGCGATGAACGATCCGAACGAGCCGACGGCGGCGCTGCCCCCGGGCAGCGCGCTGCCCGGGACGCCGTCCGTTCCGGGGCGGCCGGGCCCGGGGGAGCCGACCGCCGATCTGGGCAGGACGGTGGATCTCGGCCGGACCGTCGGGCTGGGCAGCACGGTCGGGCTGGGCGGCACGGTCGCGGCGGGCGGGACGTGGCCGCCCGGGCCGGGAGAGCCGGACGCGACGATCGCGACGTGGGGCCGGGCCGGCTCCGCGCGTACCGCCGGGGGCCTCACCGATCCCACGATCGTGGCCGGCGCGGCCGGGAGGCCCGCACCGGCCACGGCGGCCGGGCCGACCGTCGGCGGGGCGCTGCCACCCGGCGGCCCGGCCGCCGCCGGGCCCCCGGGCGAGGTGCGGTTCGGGCCGGGAGTGCCGGCCGTCGCGCCGGCCGCCCCCGCCTGGCGGCAGCCGGGTCCGGCCCGGCGGCCCCGGTCGGTGTGGCGGCGGGTCGTCTCGGCGCTGTCCACCCTGGTCACCGTGGCATTGGTGGTGGTGGTCGGGCTGTTCGTCTGGCAGCGGCTCAGCCCGCTGGGGATCGAAGGGGTCACCGTGGCGGTGACCGAGCCCGCCGGCAACCGGTGCGACGTGACGGTGCTGGTGGTCGCGACGGTGCGCACCAACGGCAACGCCGGCACGATCCGCTACCAGTGGCTGCGCTCCGGCGCGGCGCCTGGGGCGCTGGTCGGCGAGCGGGTCGGGCGGGGACAGCGGACGGTGACGCTGCCGCTGAAGTGGTCCTTCAGCGGGGTGGGCGCGACGCGGGAGACGGCGACGGTCAACATCGTCGAGCCGGCGCCAATGCAGGCCGGCACCGAGGTCCGGTACGGCTGCCGGCGGAGCTGACGGCGGCCCGCGCCAGGGGCGGCGGTGTTTCCGCGCGGGGCGGCCGGGGTAGACCCGACGGATCCGTTTGCGGCCCCTGGTGTGAAGGACCCTTCGATGAGAGACAACTTCGGTGACGCGGTGGGGGACGCCCTGCGCGCAGTGCTGCTGTTCCTGCCCAAGGCCCTCGGTTTCGTGGCGATCCTGGTGGCCGGTTGGCTGGTCGCGAAGGCCGTGCTGAAGGTCGTGGACAAGGTGTTGGAGCGGGTCGGCTTCGACCGGGCGGTCGAGCGCGGTGGGGTCAAGGCCGCGCTGGCCCGGTCCCGGTACGACGCGAGCGACATCGTGGCGAAGCTCGCCTACTACGGGGTGCTGCTGGTGACGTTGCAGCTCGCCTTCGGTATCTGGGGCCCGAATCCGATCTCGGACCTGATCGCCGGGGTGATCGCGTGGCTGCCCCGGGCGTTCGTGGCGATCGTGATCGTGGTGGTCGCGGCGGCGATCGCGCACGCGGTGAAGGACATCATCAGCAGCGCGCTGGGCGGCCTGTCGTACGGGCGGGTGCTGGCGACGATCGCGTCGGTGTTCATCCTCGGGCTGGGTGTCATCGCGGCGCTCAACCAGATCGGCGTGGCGACCGCGGTGACCACGCCGGTGCTGGTCGCGGTGCTGGCGACCGTCGGTGGCATCCTCGTCGTCGGCATCGGCGGCGGGCTGGTCCGTCCGATGCAGAGCCGGTGGGAGTCGTGGCTGAGCCGGGCGGAGCGGGAGTCGCAGTTGATCGCGACGCACGCGCGGGCGTACCAGGCGGGTCGGCGGGACGTGGCGGACCGGCTGGCGGCGCCGGGCCCGGCGACCGGGGACGCCGAGCGGGCCCGGCCGGTGGTCCCGACGGGCGATGACCCCGACCGGACGCAGGTGGTGCCGAGGGAGCCTGCCGACGACCCCGACCGGACGCAGGTGGTCACGGCCGGCGGTGACCCTGACCGGACGCAGGTGGTGCCGCGGCTGACCGGCGACGGGATGGAGCCCACCGAGCCGGTGACCCCGTCCGCCGGGTCGGAGCCCTCCCGGCCGACCTCGGCGTACCCGCAGCGTGCCGGCGAGCACGACCGGTCGACGGGCGACGCCACGGTGGTCATTCCCCGGCCGGACGGGGACGCCGCCAACCGCTGACGCGGCACGGCGCGGGGTGGCCGGGCCCTCTCCACCCCGCGCCGCCGTTGGCCCTGGCTGGTCCCGTCCCGTCCCGCGCTGTGCGCCGGGGCGCGCCGGGGTTGCCTGGCGGCGCTGTGCCCGGGACCGGCGCTGCGCCCGGGCCGGCCGCCCGGCGGGCGGCGTCGCCCGCCGCTGCCGGTTATGATCGCGGGCATGACCTGGCGATGTTGATCCGCCGCTGACGACCGCTGCCGCGGGCCGCCACGGACGCCGTAACTCCGGTGTCCGTGCGCGTCCCCGTGGAAAGGTCTCATGGTTCTCATCTCCGCACGCGTGTCCGGCGGCGCCGTCCGCCGGCTGTCCGTCACCCTGTACGGCTACGCGTTCCTCACCGATTTCGTCCTGCTCTATCCGCTGTACGCGCTGTTGTTCAGCGACACCGGCTTGTCGCTGTGGCAGATCTCGTCCCTGTTCGTCGTCTGGTCGGTCGCGGGGGTGGTCCTCGAGTTGCCGTCGGGGGCCTGGGCCGACGCGGTGTCCCGCCGGTTGCTGCTCTGCCTGGCCCCGCTGTGCGCCGCCGCCGGCTTCGCCCTGTGGGTGTTGGTGCCGTCCTACCCGGCGTTCGCGGTGGGCTTCCTGTTGTGGGGCGCGGGTGGGGCGCTGCGCTCCGGCGCGCTGGAGGCGTTGGTCTTCACCGAGTTGGAGCGTCTCGGGGTGGCTGGCCGGTACGCCCGGGTGATGGGGCGGGCCCGGACGGCCGAGATGCTGGCGGTGGTGGCGTCGATCCTCGTGGCCGGGCCGGTGTTCGGCTGGGGCGGGTACCCGGCCGTGGGGGCGGCGAGCGTACTGGCCTGCCTGGCGGCGGCGGTGGTGGCCGCCGCGTTGCCCGGACGGCGCGCCCCCGGCGGGCCGGTGGACGCGGACGCCGGGCCGGGCTGGTGGGACAGCCTGCGGTCCGGGCTGGCCGAGGTCCGCGCCGACCGGCGGGTACGCGGCGCGGTGCTGCTGGTGGCGGTCGTGACCGCCGTGTGGGGGGCGGTGGACGAGTACGTGCCGCTGCTGGCCCGGGAGTCCGGGGTGACGGCGTCGACGGTGCCGCTGCTGGTGCTGATGGCGTGGGCGGGGGTGACCGTCGGCGGGCTGCTCGCGCCGGTGGGGGAGCGGTGGGGGCGGCGCGGCCTCGCCGGGTTGCTGGCGGTCGCCGCGCTGGCCCTGGCCGTGGGCGCGGGCGTCGGGCGGCCGGCCGGCTTCGTGCTGATCGGGGTGGCGTTCGCGGCGTTCCAGTTGGCGACGGTGCTGGTCGACGCCCGGTTGCAGGCCGGCATCACCGGGCCGGGCCGGGCCACGGTCACCTCGCTGGCCGGGATGGGTAGCGACCTGACGATCGTGCTGGTGTACGGCGGTTACGGCCTGGTGGCCACGGCGGCCGGCAACCGGTTGGCGTTCGTCTGGGCGGCGGTGCCCTACCTGGTGGTGGCGCTGGTGCTGGCCGTCGGACGGCGCGTCCGGCGGTGACGTCCAGGCGGGTTCCGCCGGCTCGTCGCTGGCCGGGTCAGGCCGGCGGGATGAGCCGCGTTCAGTCCGGCAGTGCGTCGAGGTAGGCCCAGCGGCCGTCCTCGCGGGTGAAGCGGCTGTGTTCGGTGAGCGTTCCGGGCTGTCCGCCCTCGCGGTAGTGGGCCCGGAACGCGACCGTGCCGGTGCTGTCGAGCAGCCCGCCGCGCTCGGTTCCGAGGATCTCCAACCGGGTCCACCGCTGCCCGGGGTCGAGGCGCAGCCGCGCGGGCCGGGTCGAGGAGTGCCAGCTGCGCAGCAGGTAGGCGGCGTCGCCGACGGCGAAGGCGCTGAACCGGGACCGCATCAGCGTCTCGGCGGTGGCCGCGTCCGCCGCGCCCCGGTGCAGCCGCCCGCAGCACTCCGCGTAGGGCTGGCTGGTCCCGCACGGGCAGGGTCCGTTCGCGTCCCGGGGTGCGCCAGCCCGGGTGGGTCTCTTCGCCACGTCCCCATCCTGCCCCAGCGGTCGGGGCACCCGGGCGCGGGCTCCTGGCTCTGTCCCGGCCGCTTCGCGTCGTGCCGCCGAGCCGAGGGTGTGGAGTTGGCTGATGTGCGACGACAAAGGGCCGGTCCCCGGGTGGGGGCCGGCCCTTTGTCGTGTGTGGGGTCAGGAGGTGGCGTAGCCGCGGGTGGCGATCCAGTCGGCGAGGTTGTCGATGGTGATCTGGTAGCTGGCCTGGTCGGGGTTGGCGGAGTCGGCGATGGTGACGGTGTTGCCGTTGTCGTGGTAGCCGACGACGCTGATGTAGTGGCCGCCCTCGAAGGAGTGGGTGGTGCCGGTGGTGTCGGTGGTGGTGCCGGCGATGTTCGCCACGACGGCGCGGCCCTGGTCGACGGTGCGCACGACGTCGGCGCGCAGGGTGTCGGTCTGCTTGGTGTCGGCCTTGCCGGTGGGCAGTTCGACGCTGCGGTAGGCGTCGTTCCTGCCGGTCTCCTTGTTCAGGACGGGAGTGATGTCGTTGATGGAGTCGGTGCCGTTCTCGGTGGTGCCCATCTCCCTGGCCATGGCGTCGACGCTGATGGCCTTGCCCTGCACCGACAGGGCGTTACGGGCGGCGGCGGGACCGCAGTAGTAGAAGTTGGGCTGCGCCTCGTAACGCACGTCGAGCTGCCGTTCCCCGCCAGTTTTACGATCGGCCTGCACGGTGGGAGCCTTCACCGCCGGGGCCGCGTGCGCGGCGACGGCGGGGGCGGCGATACCACCAGCGGCGGCGGCGAGAACACCAGCGGTCAGCGCGGTCCTACGGATCAGATCGGTACCCATGATGGCGTGCTCCTCTGCTCGGGGGACACACGACAACACAACCCCGAAGAGGGGCGACTGCCGCGAGAGAAAGAGATTCGGGGGACCAACCCGGCGGCCGGGGGCCTACTCGGGTCGTCCAGGGGGATGCAACGATCCCGCCGGGCCCCGCATTCCACCGGCACGAAGGCCGGAGAGCCGGGGCCTGCCCGGGCCGGGATCCGCCCGGGTGAACCATGTACAACACCCCCGCCCCCCGACCGATTCCACCGCCGGCGTGACCCCGCCCACAGGACCAAACCCCCCACACCACCCAAACCACCCAGCACCGACCCCCCAGACCCGGTGATCAAGAGGTTTACGTCAAGGGGGCGGCGAATCCTGACGCAAACCTCTTGATCAACGGGGACGGAAGCGGAGGGGAGCAGGCGGGGTGCCCCGTGTTGTGCGGGATGTTGCGGCATCGGAGCCCGCGAAAGGCCGCAACATCCCGCACAACGTGCTGATGTTGGGATGCGCTGCGCGGCTGGGCCGGGTCAGAGCCAGCCGGAGCGGCGGAACAGTCGGTGCAGGGTCAGCCCGGCCGTCGCCATCAGCAGTAGCGCCGCCGGGTAGCCGTAGCGCCAGTTCAGTCCGGGCATGTTGGCGAAGTTCATGCCGTACATCCCGGCGACGGCGGTCTGGGCGGCGGCGATCGCCGCCCACGCGGCGATCTTGCGCATGTCGTTGTTCTGCTCGACGGCCAACTGCGCCAGCCGGGACTGGAGGATCGAGTTGAGCAGGTCGTCGTACGCGCCGACCCGGTCCACGGCTCGGGCCAGGTCGCTGTCCACGTCGGCGAACCAGCGGCGCAGGGCCGGGGGCGGGCCGTCGGGCTGCTGCCCGAGCAGCACCCGCATCGGCGCCTGCAACGGCAGTACCGCCCGCTTGAACTCGACGATTTCCCGCTTGAGTTGGTAGATCTGCTGGATGTCGGCGGACCGGTCGCGGGCGAAGACCGTCTCCTCCAGCCGCTCCAGGTCCGACTCGACGTGGCCGGCGACCTCCAGGTACAGCTCGACCATCCGGGCGCAGACCGCGTACGCCACCGCCCAGGGGCCCTCGGCCAGCACCGCCCGGCGGCGCTCGACGTCCTCGCGTACCGTGGCGAGCGCGCCGGCCGCGCCGTGCCGGACGGTGATGACGAACCGGTCGCCGAGGAACACCATCACGTCGCCGGTGTCGATCACCTCGGAGGTGTCGGTCAGTTCGGTGTGCGCGACGTAGCCGGCGGTGCGTAGCACCAGCAGCGTCACGTCGCCGTGCCGTTGCAGGGTCGGCCGGTGCCCGTCGGCGAGGGCCTGCGCGACGCTGTGCTCGTCGAGGCCGAAGGTGAGCCCGACCGCGGCCATCACCGCCGGTGCCGGGTCGTGCAGGCCGAGCCAGACGAACGAGCGTCGACTCCGGCTGCGCCGCGTGTACGCCTCGGTGTAGTGCGGGCGTCCCGGCTGGCGTCGTCCGTCGACGTAGACCGCGCAGTCGACCACGGCGTCCGGATTGGACCGCCCGCCGGCGGGCACGGCGACCGCGACCGGCCGGCTCCACGTACGGCGCAACAGGGCGGGCAGCCGCCCGAGCCATCGGGCCCGCACGGTTCGCTGGTCCACCGCTCACCTCCGCGACGCCGGAACTGACCGCAACCGTAGGCGATCTCCCGGGCGCCGGCGGGGCGGGGGCGGGCGGTCAGGGCAGCAGGGTGGCGAAGACGACGACGTTGTCCAGGTAGGAGCGGGCGCGTTCGTCGAACCGACCGCCGCAGGTGACCAGGCGCAGCCGGGGCGCGGGGCCCGCGCCGTAGACCAGGTCGGTGGGGAACCGCGCCTTCGGGTACGAACCGACGCCGTCCACGGTGAACGTGGCGACCCGCGCGTCGGAGCGGGTGACCTGGATGCGGTCGCCCGGTTTGAGCCGGCCGAGGGCGAAGAAGACCGCCGGGCCGCTCTCCCGGGAGTCGACGTGCCCGACGACGACGGCGTTGCCGGCCTCGCCGGGGCTGGCCCCGAGGCGGTACCAGCCGGCGGCGGCGGGCCGGTCCGACGGCGGGACCTCCACCTCGCCGGTGGCGCTGGCGCCGACCGGCACCAGGTCGGCGCGTACGTCGATCGCCGGGATGGTGATCCGGACCGGCGTGGCGCGGGGCAGCGGCTTCCCGGGCACGGTGCTGCGGCCCGTCGCCGGGTCGGTCACGGTACCCGGGGCGACCCGGGGTGGCTGTGGGGGCGTGCGGGTCGCCCCGAGGGCGAGCAGCCCGCCTCCGGCGACGCCGGCCAGCGCGATCAGCGCCACGGCGGTCCGTGGGACCCGGTCGCCGGTGGGCACGTGCGCCTCCTTCGCGTACGCGGGCGGGTGCCCGCGGCGGCGTGGGCCGGCGCGGGCACCCGTCTCAGGGATGGTGGTGACGTACGTCGTCAGGCGCGGGCGACCGCGTAGCGCCGGCGACGTACCAGGAGCAGTGCGCCGGTGGCCGCGGCTGCGACGAGGGTGCCGCCGGCCGCCAGCAGGCCGTGGTTGTCCGCGCGGGGGCCGGTGCCGGCCGGGGCTCCGCCGATGGGGGTGACGGTGAACGTGGCACTGCCCGAGGAGGTCCCGTCGCCGCAGGTCGCCGTGACCGTGTACGTGCCGAGGGTGAACCCGGCGGTGAACAGTTCGGCGCTGAGCCCGCCGCCGGCGGCGGCCGTGGTGGACCGGACGTTCTGGTCGCGGTCGGGGCCGGTGACGCGGAAGATCGCGTCGCCCGACTTCGGGTTGCAGGTCGAGGTGAGCACCACCGTCCCGCCGACGGGGGTGGTGGCCGGTGACACCGTGGTGTCCGCGAGCGCGGCGACCGGGAGCAGAAGCGTGCCGAGACCCACGCCGAGCGCCACCGATCCGAGAACTGACTGTGTCTTCATTCGCGTCTTCCCTCACTTTTCGTCCGCTGACTGCGTGGGACGTCGTTCGGGTGGCCAACTCCGTGACTGAGCACCGGTGTGCCCAACACTAGGAGGGTTGGGCACCCGATCCGGTGAAAACGAGAATTCTTCGTTGCCGTCACGTGTCCACCCGGGCGGCATGAGAGCTGCGGAAACGGCGGTGCCGGCGCTCGTCAGCCCGGCGGTCCGGGTCGTACCCGCCCGGCGCGGCGGGCCGGCGGCCGAGCACGGGTTACGCCCTCGGCAGAGCGCGCCCCCGCCGGGGTCGACTCCGGTCGATGATGGGACGACGTCCGGCCGGGGCGGGCCGGGCCCGATCCGGGGAGGTGCCGTGGCAGTGATCGACCAGGTGCGGGGGCCGGCCGACTGGCGGGCCGACCAGCTCGCCGCCGCCGGGCACTGGCAGCTCGTGCTCGGCGACGCCCAGCGCGCCGAGGTGCGGGCCGCGGTCGCCGCCGTGGAGGCCACCGGCGGTTCACCGGACGGGCTGTCCCAGGCCGACTTTCCGCTGCCGACCTTCGGCCCGCGGCTGGACCGGCTGGCCGCCGAGGTGACCGGCGGCTGCGGTGTCGGGCTCGTCCGCGGCCTGCCCGTCGCCGGGCTGACCGCGCGCGGCTGCGAACTGCTCGCCCTCGGCGTCGCCGCCCACGTCGGCCGGCTCGTCGGGCAGGGGCCCGACGGCGCGGTCCTACGACACGTCCGCGACCGGGGCGCCGACCCAGACCGGCCGACCACCCGCAGCTACGAGCACCGCCGCGGCATCGGGTACCACGCCGACCCGACCGACGTCGTCGCCCTGCTCTGCGTCCGGCCGGCCCGCTCCGGCGGGCTCAGCACGGTCGTCAGCTCGGTGGCGGTGCACAACGAGATCGTGCGCACCCGCCCCGACCTGGCCCGCGTGCTCTACGAGCCGTGGTGGTACGACCGGCGCACCGGCGACGGGCCGGACAGCTTCGCGCAGCGGCCCGTGTACGCCCGCGTCGGCGGTCGCCTCACCGCCCACTACGGGCCGGACTACATCCGCTCGGCGCAGCGGGGTGCGCACGTGCCGCCGCTGACCCCGGCGCAGCGGGAGGCGATGGACGTCCTGGACTGGCTGCACGAGGACCCGCGGTTCGTGCTCGGCATGGACCTGCGGGTGGGGGACATGCAGTTCCTCGCCAACGACGTCGTGGTGCACGCGCGCACCGCGTACGAGGACCATCCCGAGCCGGAGCGGCGCCGCGACCTGATCCGGCTCTGGCTGGACACGGGCCGGGACTGACCCGCCCGCGTCGGCCGGGTCGCCGCGTCGGTGAACCGCCCACCCAGGGCGTCCGGCGCGTTCGACGGTCCCGGTTCCGGCAGCGACAGGCTCATGGCGGGAGGATGGGCGACGGCCGGTCACCGTGGGTGGTACCCCACGGTGACCGGACCGGCCGGCCTGTCGGTCAGGCGCACCCTCGGTACTGCAACGAGGCGTCCTTCATGTACGCCCACAGCGGCAGGCCGTTCCACCAGTCGTAGGTCAGGGTCCAGCCGTTGGAGGTGTTGCCCGTCGGGCCCGTCACGACCTGCCCGTAGCGGCGGGTGCCGTACAGCGTGGCCTCGTTGGGCTCGGTGTACATCCCCGCGTAGTCCCACACGACGGTGAAGCTGCTCGTCGTGCAGGCGGCCTGCGCGGCCCCGGCCGGCCCGGCGACCGCCAGCGCCGTCGCCGCCACCGTCGTCGCGACGCAGCCGGCCGTGGCCCGCAGCAGGCGCCGTCGAATCGTCATGCCATCCTCCATCGGATCGTCGGACATGGATGTTCCTCCGGGAGGCTACCGTCGCGCCGTCCGTCCGTCCGGCCGGTCCGCCGCCGCCGCGGCGAAAACTGCTGGATCCCGGCGGTACGGTGGGCCGGTGATCGAATTCCGGACCGAACGGCTGGTGCTGCGGGGCTGGCGGGCCAGTGACCTGGCGCCGTGGGCGGCGATGAACGCCGACCCGCAGGTGCGCGAGTTCCTCGGCCCGCCGCTGACCGCCGGGGAGTCCGCCGCGTCCGCCCGCCGTTTCCAGGCCGACCTCGACGCCAAGGGCTACGGCTTCTGGGCCGTCGAGGTCCGCGACACCGGCGGTTTCGTCGGTTTCGTCGGCCTCGACGACGTTGACGAGGGGATGCCGTTCACCGGTGTGGAGGTCGGCTGGCGGCTGGCCCGCCCCGCCTGGGGCCACGGCTACGCCACCGAGGCCGCCCGCGCCGCCCTGCGCCACGGCTTCGACACCATCGGGCTGCCCGAGATCGTCGCGATCACCGCCGTCGGCAACGTGCGCTCCCAGGCGGTGATGCGTCGCCTCGGCATGACCACCGATCCGGGCGAGGACTTCGACCACCCCGAGGTCGACTCGGGCCCGCTGCGCCGGCACGTGCTGTACCGGGCGCGACGCCCGGGAAACTCTGATCATGGACACAGGGACCGTCACGGCCCACGCCGCGGGCACCTGGACGCTGGGTGACCGCACCGTCCCCCGAGCACCTGGTCGCCGACGTCGCCGCCGTGCGTGGCCGCTAGCGGCCCGGGGCGTCCCGGGTGTCGGGGTCGGTCACCCAGCCGGCGACGAGCACCAGCCCCGTCGGGCGGTGCACGGCGAGGAACCCGAACGGCCGGTCGACGTCCAGCCGGACCACGCGCTTGTGGGTCGTGTCCCGCGGCGGCGCCGAGCCGGCTCGGAACCCCAGGGCGGTCACCGCGGCGGCCAGGAAGCCGGTGGCGCTGAAGGACGCCGTGGCGCTCTGCCGGGCCTGCGACACCACCAGGCGCGGGCTGATCCCGGGGAAGTGGTCCCCGGTCGGATCCGTCGCCGCCGCGAGCCCGAACAGGGCGGCCCGGGCCAGCAGGTCGTGCTCGGCGGTGACGGTGAACCCGACCGTCGACACCTGGAGTTCGGGCCGGTCGTCCGGCGCCGCCACGAGCCGCTCGGTCACGCCCGGCCCGGCGTCGAGCGGGAGCGGGTCGCCGCCGCCCAGGGCGCCGATCGCGGCGGGCAGCGCCGCCGCGGGCCCCGTACCGGGCGGGCCGAGGGTGAGCACCACGTCGACGTCGTCGCGGCCCGCGACGGTCAGCAGGGACAGCGGTCCGACGCCGGTGCCGACCACCCGCAGGGCGCTCAGGTCGGCGCCGGCGCGGAACAGCCCGACCAGGTTCCGGCCCCGCCACGGGCCGGCCTCGGGGCGGGGCCACGTCTCGTGGAACGACTGCGCCCACCGGGTCGACACGGACAGCGCGCTGGCCAGCACCAGCACGGTGGCCGGGGTGGCCCGCACCGGCAGCTGCGGGACCTGGCCGTCGGTGTGCCTGCTGGCCCACTCGTCGAGCAGCGGCTGGTCCACCGCCGGGTCCCCGGTCAACTCGCCGCGCATCGCCGCCGGCACCTCCCGTCGCCAGCGCTCCGACAGCTCCAGCCCCCGCCGGGACCAGACGCCCAGGGCGAGCCGCACCGCCGGCGAGGCCGCCAGGTCGTACCGGGCCGGCTCGGGCGCGGCGGCCAGCAGCTCGCAGCGGGCGGGGTCGGCCGCGTACCGGGCGAGCAGGGACAGCAGCGGGTACACCCCGGCGCCGGAGAGCACCCCCGGCCCGTCCTCCAGGGTGGACGCCCAGCGGGCGGTGAGGGCGTTGGTGGCGGCGACACTCATGCGGACGTCCTCGGGTCGGGCGGATGCGGCAGCCGCCGGGCGGCCGGCCGCCGTCGAGGATGCCAGAGGATCTCCACCGGGCGGCGGGGAGCCGTCACCCGGCGGGCGCGACCCGGCCGGGTGGCGCCGGGTTAAGCCCGGCGGTGTGACAGCGTGTCGGGGTGAACGATTCCGCGCCGGTCGACGTCGACCTCGCCCTGGTCGGCGGCGGCGGGGCCGGGTCCCTCGTGCTGGCCGCCCTGGACCGGCACGGCGTGCGGGGGCTGCGGGTCGCGGTGCTCGACCCGGTGCGCAGGCGTGGCCAGGACCGCACCTGGGCGTTCTGGGACCGCCCCGGCGGCGACCTGGACCCGCTGCTCAGCGCGAGCTGGGACCAGGTCGAGGTGACCACCCCGGCCCGCCGCCGGGTGCTCGACCTCACCCCGCTGCGGTACGCCATGCTGCGCTCCGCCCCGGTCTACGCCCGGGCCGCCGAGGCCGAGCGCCGCCTCGGGGCGAGGCGGATCGACGCGGCGGTGACCGGCCTGGACGACGACGGCGCCGGGGTGCTGGTCCGGGGCGCCGGCGGGGTCCCGCTGGCCCGGGCGTCCTGGGTGCTCGACTCCCGCCCCCACCCGCCGGTCCGGCCCGGTCGCACGTCCTGGTTGCAGCACTTCCGTGGCTGGTGGGTGGAGTCCGGCGGGCCGCTGTTCGACCCCACCCGGGCGGTGCTGATGGACTTCCGCACCCCGCAGCCCCGGCGGGGCGTCTCCTTCGGCTACGTGCTGCCGGTCAGCGACCGGTACGCGCTGGTCGAGTACACCGAGTTCTCCCCGGACCGGCTCACCGACGACGGGTACGACCGGGCGCTGCGCGGCTACCTCGGCCGGCTCGGCCTGGACCCGGCCGCGCTGGCGGTGCGGGAGGTGGAGGACGGGGTGATCCCGATGACCGACGCCTCGTTCCCGCGCCGCCCCTCGCCCCGGGTGGTCCGCCTCGGCACGGCCGGTGGCGCCACCCGCCCCTCCACCGGCTTCACCTTCTCCGCCATGTTGCGTCAGGCCGACCGGGTGGCCCGGGCGCTGGCCGTCGGCCGGCCGCCGGTGCCGCCGCCCGCGTACCCCCGGCGGCACCTGTGGATGGACGCGGTCGCGCTGCGGGCCCTGGACACCGGACGGGTCGGCGGCCCGGAGTTCTTCGACCGGCTGTTCGACCGAAACCCCGCCCAGCGGGTACTGCGTTTCCTCGACGGCGACACCTCGCCGGCGGAGGACCTGGCGGTGATGCGGTCCAGCCCGTTGCTGCCGATGACCTGTGCCGTCGTCAGTGACGCCGTCGGACGGCTTGGCGGCCGGCTGCGCCGCCCCGGCGGCTGACCCGCCGCCGGCCGGTGGTGGTGTGGGCGACGCCGCCCGTTCCCGACGGTCCGGTCCACGGTGGCGCGGGGCGTACCCGGTAGGTTGCGGGCATGGCGGACGCGACGGCCGACAGGGTCGTGGAGATCTGGACCGACGGGGCGTGCAGCGGCAACCCGGGCCCGGGCGGCTGGGGCGCCCTGCTGCGCTACGGCGAACACGAGCGGGAACTGTGCGGCGGGGAGGCGACGCCGACCACCAACAACCGGATGGAGCTGATGGCCGCGATCCAGGCGTTGGAGAGCCTGACCCGGCCGGTCACCGTGAGGTTGCACACCGACAGCACGTACGTGCGCAACGGCATCACCGGCTGGCTGGCGGGCTGGAAGCGCAACGGCTGGTTGACGGCGGCGAAGCAGCCGGTCAAGAACGCCGACCTGTGGCAGCGGCTGGAGGCCGCCTGCGCCCGGCACCAGATGACCTGGCTGTGGGTGAAGGGGCACAACGGCCATCCCGAGAACGAGCGGGCCGACGCCCTGGCCAACAAGGGGATGACCGAGGCCCGGGCGGTGTCCGCGGCGCGGTGAGGCTGCCGCGCGGTCTTGTGTCGATCCGCATCGATAGGTAACGTTGCGGATTGATTGCGTCACTCACAGTTGTCACGGGAGGTGTCCGCGTGACCGCGACCGCCGCTACCGACCTGCCCCTCTGGCCGCCGACCAACCCCGACCACGGCCCGTTCGCCCTGCTCGACGAGGCGGAGCGGGGCCGCCTGGCCGGGCCCGTGACCCGGGTCCGGCTGGCAACCGGCAGCACCGCCTGGCTCGTCACCCGGCACGCCGACGTGCGTCAGCTGCTGCGCCACCCCGGCCTCAGCGCCAATTTCGAGAAGCCGGGCTTCCCGCTGCTTCGTCCGTTGCCGCCCCAGTCCGAGGTGGACCGTCAGGGTGGCTTCATCCGGATGGACGGCGACGAGCACACGCGGCTGCGCCGGATGCTCACCGCCGAATTTATGATCAAGAACGTTCGGCGGATCGAGCCGCTGATCCAGCGGACCGTCGACGAGGCCCTCGACGACCTCCAGGACGCCGGCCCGCCCGCCGACCTGGTCGAGGCGTTCGCCCTGCCGGTGCCCTCGATGGTGATCTGCCACCTGCTCGGCGTCCCGTACGCCGACCACGCCTTCTTCCAGGCCCGCAGCCGCACCCTGCTCGACCGCACCGCGCCCGTGGACCGGGTCCGCACCGAGGTCCGGGAGCTGCGGGACTACCTGCGCGAGCTGATCGTCGCCCGGCAGACCGGCGCGGACGCCTCCACCGACCTGATCAGCCGGCTGGTCCGTGACCGGGTGGCCACCGGGCAGCTCTCCGTCGACGAGCTGGTCGGCATGGCCCTGCTGCTGCTCGTCGCCGGCCACGAGACCACGGCCAACATGATCGGCCTGAGCACCCTGCTGCTGTTGCGCGAGCCGGGCCGCCTCGACGCGCTGCGGGAGAACCCGGACCGGGCTCCCGCGCTGGTCGAGGAGCTGCTGCGCTACCTCAGCGTGGTCCGCACCGGCCTGCCCCGGCTGGCCCTGGAGGACATCGAGATCGGCGGCCGGCTGATCCGGGCGGGGGAGGGCGTGATCGCCGTGCTGTCGCTGGCCAACCGCGACCCGGAGGTCTTCGGTGCCGCCGACGAGTTCGATCCCTACCAGCAGGCGCACCAGCACCTGGCGTTCGGCTTCGGGGTGCACCAGTGCATCGGCCAGCCGCTGGCCCGCGCCGAGCTGCGGATCGCCCTGGTCGAGCTGGCCCGCCGCTTCCCCGGGCTGCGCACCACCGCGACGCCGGAGCAGGTCTCCACCCGCGACACGTCGGTCGTGTTCGGCCTCAACAGCCTGCCGGTGACCTGGTGACCGGGGGCGGCACGATGCGGATCGAGGTGGACCGGGACCGCTGCTGCGGGTCGGGAAACTGCGTGCTCGCCGCGCCGGAGGTCTTCGACCAGGACGAGGCCGACGGGCTGGTGCTGCTGCTCCGCGCCGCGCCGCCGCCCGAGGCGGTCGACCGGGTCCGCCGCGCCGCCGACGTCTGCCCCGCCGGCGCCATCCGCCTCACCTGACCCCCCGCCATCCGCCTCACCGGGCCGCTGCGGAACCCGGGGCGCCGGGACGGTGGGGTGGGTGGTGGGTCAGGTTTCGCTGGAGGGGTCGGTGGTGCCGGAGACGGCATCCACGTCGTAACCGGCTCGGCTGGTCTCCCGTGCCGGGCGGGCGTTCTCGGCGGGCAGGTCGGCGAAATCGTCCCCGGTGTCCTCGGTCGTGCGCAGCGACTCGCCCGGCGGTCGCAGGGACGCCTCGTAGGCGGTCGCGCCGTCGGGCTCGTCGCTGCTGGCTCGGTCGAAGCGTTCCTCACTGGTCATGCCGCAGTCCTGCCCGCCCCGGCCGGCCGCAAACGTCCCCGGCCGGCACTTCCGGTTCGTCACCGGCGGCGTCCGCCGGCGGTGCCGTGAGGCCTGCGGGGCTGCCGGGGCGCGCCGGGGCGGCGGACCGGGGTGACCGGCAGGGACCAGTGCGCCGGCCGGGCCAGCGCCGGCGGCAGCCCGGTCCGGTGGTCGCCGCGGGCCGCGTCGGCCTGCGACTGGTGCAGGAACAGGGCGCGCCGCAGGTCCGCCCCGCGCAGGTCGGCGCCGCGCAGGTCCGCGCCGGTGAGGTCGGCGAGGGTGAGGTCCACGTCGCGCAGGTCCGCGCCGAGCAGGACGGCGCCGCGCAGGTTCGCCCCGACCAGGTCGACCCGCCGCAGGTCGGCGGCGACCAGGACGGCCCCCCGACGGTCGAGCCCGGCCCGGTTCCCCCGGGCCCGCTCGCCGGCCCGGGACAGCAGCGGGTTCACCCGCCCCCGGTGCGCGTCGACGTCCAGCCCGAGCAGGTCCTGCGGGCTGCCGGCCGTGAGCCGTCGGGTATCCGCCAGCGCGGCGCCCAGCTCCTCGCGCAGCGGGCCGGGCGGGGTCAGCGCGACCGCCTCGGTCAGATACCACAGCAACTCGTGCAGCGGACGCATGACCGCGAACGTGTCGAACATCCGCGCGGCGGTGTCCGGGGCGGACCGCCAGTCACGGCCGGCGAAGGTGACCTGGGCGACCTGCTGCCCCGCCCCGAAGCAGTCGAAGACGGTGCACCCGGGAAAGCCCCTGGCCCGCAGGTCCCGGTGGATGCCGCAGCGGAAGTCCCCGCCCAGGTTCGGGCAGGGCCGCCCGGCCGGCTTGTCGACGGCGAAGTCCGCCGACGCGGCGAAGGCGGGCGCCACGCAGCACAGCCCGAAACACCGGGAGCAGTCCGCCCGCAGGTCGCCGCCGCCGGTGGACGGGGACTGCGCGGGCTGGGGCGTACCGGACACGCTGGGCGTTCTCCTCGGGACGGGGCGAGACACCGGGGTGGTCCCCGGTTCTCCCATTGTCCCGCCGGCCCTCGCCAACGGGGGCCGGGGGTGCCGTCGGGCCCGGTCCGCGGCACGCCGCCCCACCATCCCGGCCGGCGGGGCAGGTGTGGCCGGCCGTGGGGCGGGTAGCCGCCGCCCATGGAGCTGGCCGAGGAGTCGCCGTACCGGTTCCGGATCGACCGGCGCGACCCGATGCGGGTGCCCGGAGTCGTCTTCGCCTCCCGCGCGTTGCTCCCCGACGTCGGCGCGGACCGGGCCCTGAAGCAGGTGGCGAACGTGGCCACCCTGCCCGGCATCGTCGGCGCCTCGTACGCGATGCCCGACGTGCACTGGGGGTACGGCTTCCCGATCGGCGGCGTCGCCGCCACCGACGTCGCCGCCGGTGGGGTGGTCTCCCCGGGCGGGGTCGGCTTCGACATCTCCTGCGGGGTCCGGCTGCTCACCGCCGACCTGGACCGGGCCGACCTGCCCCGACTGCGCGACGCGCTGATGGCCGGCCTCGACGCGGCGGTCCCGCGCGGCATGGGCCGGGGCGCGGTGTGGCACCTGGCCGACCGGGCCGAGCTGGACGCGGTGCTGCGCGGCGGCTCCCGGTACGCCGTCGCACGCGGCCACGGCGTGCCGCGCGACCTGGACCGGTGCGAGGACTTCGGCGCGGTCGACGACGCCGACCCGGCCCAGGTCAGCGAGCGGGCCGTGCAGCGCGGCCAGGGGCAGGTCGGCAGCCTCGGCTCGGGCAACCACTTCCTGGAGGTGCAGGCGGTCGACGCGGTGCACGACGAGGCGGTGGCGGCGGCGTTCGGGCTGCGCGCCGGCCAGGTCGTCGTGATGATCCACTGCGGGTCGCGCGGGCTGGGCCACCAGATCTGCACCGACCACGTCCAGGCGATGGAGCGGACGATGCCCCGGCACGGGATCGAGGTGCCGGACCGGCAGCTCGCCTGCGCGCCGGTTGACTCCCCGCAGGGGCGGGCCTACCTCGGGGCGATGGCCGCCGCCGCGAACTACGCCCGGGCCAACCGGCAGCTCCTCACCGCCTCCGCACGTGAGGTGTTCCGACGGGTCGCCGGCAGCGGGCTCGACCTGGTGTACGACGTCTCGCACAACCTTGCCAAGATCGAGACGCACGGGGTGGACGGCGTCGACCGGCGGCTCTGCGTGCACCGCAAGGGCGCCACCCGCGCGCTGCCGCCCGGGCACAGCGACCTGCCCGCCGACCTGCGCGCCGCCGGCCAACCGGTGCTCATCCCCGGCTCGATGGGCACCGCCTCGTACGTGCTGACCGGGGTGGCTGGCGGCCCGGCGTTCGCGTCGACCTGCCACGGCGCGGGCCGGGTCCGCAGCCGCAGCCAGGCCATGAAGATGGTACGGGGGCAGGAACTGCGCCGGGAGCTGGAGGCCCGGGGCATCGCGGTGCGCGGGGCGTCCTGGCGGGGGCTGGCCGAGGAGACGCCGGAGGCGTACAAGGACGTCACGGCCGTGGTGGACGCCGCCGAGGGGGCGGGCCTGTGCCGCCGGGTGGCCCGGCTGGTGCCGCTGGGCGTGGTCAAGGGCTGACCCGCGGCCCGGGCCGAGCGGCCCTCGCGGACGGGCGGGGGCGGCCCGCGCCGCGGGTCACACGTCCAGGGTCACCGCGCAGGACCAGCCCGCCTCGTCCCGGTCGAAGCGCAGCCCGTGCAGCGACACGGCCTTCGGCACCGCGCCGACCGGCTCCACCGCGTCGGCGGCCACGACCCGCCAGCGCACCCGCAGGCCACCGTCGGGGCCGGCGGTCACGTCCGTCGCGACCGGCAGCACCCCCTCGGTCTCCAGCCGGAAGATCACCTCGTCGAGGACGCCCACCAGCGGGTCCCCGTCGGCGCCCGCCGGGACGTCGAACGTCACCTCGGCGCCCTCGCCCGCGCCGCAGGTGTCGGCGAAGGTCTCGACCATCGCCGTCACCGCCTCGGCCACGCAGCCCTCCCGGTCCGGCGCCCACGCCTCGATCCGCACGTCGGCGGTGTGCGGCACGGCCCGATGCCCCCGCCCTGGTCCTCGTCGCATCCCCCGATCATCTCGCCCGGACCGGGCCCCGGTGGCACTGTGCCGGGAACCCGCCGGTCAGGCCGTCGTGGTCGCCCGGCGGACCTCCTGCACCAGCCACCCGTTGCCGTCGGGGTCGCTGAACGACAGGTAGGAGGCGTAGTCGCGCCGTTCGGGGTCCGAGCCGGGGACGCGCACCCCGCCCTCCTCGAAATGGAAGATCTCGCTCGCCGGCAGCCCGCGTGCCAGCAGTTCCTCGCGTGCCGCGTCGAGGTCGGTCACCACCAGGTGCAGGCCGCCGACCCCGCCCGCGCCGTCCGGGTCGCGCATCAGGGCGATCGAACACGCCGACCCCGGCGGGGTGAGCTGCACGACCCGGAAGTCGTCACCGGAGCGGAAGTCGACGTCCAGCCGGAACCCGGCGCGCTCCTGGTAGAACTCCTTGGCCTGGTCCACGTCGGACACCGGCACCACGACGAGTTCGAGCGTGAAGTCCATGTTCCAGCCCCCTGGCCTCGATGAGCGGTTCCTCCGGTACGGCGGTGGCTCGGCCGTCGAGCCCTCGGAACATCGACGATCCCGTCTGCGCTCATGACGAATCGTGCCGGCTCGGGTGCGGTTGCGGCACCCTCCGGTCGGTCGTACCGGGTCAGCCGCCGAACTCGAACACGCCGCCGTGGCGGGCCTGCGAGCCCCCGCGCCGCCCCCGAGCCGCCACAGTGGAGGGTCAGCCGCCGGTGCCGGCCGGTGCGGCGTAGAGGGCGGCCAGTTCGGCCGCGGTGGCGGCCAGCAGGGCCCGTAGCCGCGCCGGGGCCAGCACCTCCACGTCCGCGCCGAGCCGGAGCAGGTCGCCGTGGGCGTGGGTGAGCGACTCGATCGGCACCACCGCCGTCACCCAGCCGGCGTCGTCCGGTGGCCCGGCGGTGCGCTCGGCCGCGGCGACGACCACGTCGCTGGCGATCTCCCGCAACCGGTTCCGCCCCCCGGGGGGAGAGCCGGATCGTGGCGTCGTCGCGGTGCAGCCGGGCCCGGAATCCGGCCACGTGCGCCTGCCAGTATGCCGTCAGGTCGAACCCCGCCGGCCGGTCGAAGCCCTCGTCGAGTTCGGTCAGCGTCAGGATCTGGTTGACTCGGTACGTGGCGGGGGAGTCCCGGCCGGCCCGCGCGGCCACCACGTACCAGCGGCCACCCTTGAGCACCAGCCCGTACGGCGCCAGCGTCCGGTCGCCCTCCCCGGACCAGCCGCGGTAGCGGACCCGGATGCGCCGCTGCCGCCACACCGCGTCGGCCACGGCGGGCAGGTGGGCCGAGGCGTCGCCGTCGGAGTACCAGTTGGGGGCGTCGAGCAGGAACCGCTGCCGGATACCGGCCGCCCGGTCGGCGAGCGGGGGCGGCAGGGCGGCGTGCAGCTTGCGCCCGAGCGCGGCCACCACCTCCCCGTACCCGAGTTCGGTGGCGGGTCCCGGCAGGCCGGCCAGGAAGAGCCGGTCCGCCTCCTCGGCGGTGAGCCCGGTCAGCCGGGTCCGCCAGCCGTCGACGAGCCGGTACCCGCCGTCGTGGCCGGCCTCGCCGTAGAGCGGGATGCCGGCGGCGTGCAGCGCCTCCACGTCCCGGTAGATCGTGCGGGGGGAGACGTCCAGGCGCTCGGCGAGCTGGGTGGCGGTCAGCCGGCCGTGGGCCTGGAGCAGCAGCAGGACGGAGAGGAGGCGGGTGGCTCGCACTCCGCTGACGGTAGCTGCAGGCCTGGGCCCGGCACGTCCTCGCCCCGGGCCGCCCGGACCTCGACGGCTACCTGGCCGACACCCGGGCCGAGGGCCCGGTGGGTCGCTGACCGGCCGGGACGCCTCAGCCGGTCGGGGGCACCGCGCCCCGGTAGATGCTGGTGAGCCAGACGTCGAGCAGGACGTCCACCACGTCCCGCTCCGCCACGGCCGGCCCGTCGGCCGCGAAGGTGGCGTACCAGACCCGCTCGTTCATCGAGGTCAGCGCGATCGCCAGGTCCCGGGCGGGCAGCCCGTCCGGGGCCGCGCCGCGGCGCCGCTCCGCCGCCACGGCGGCCTCGACGGCCTGCACCCAGCGCTCCAGCACCGCGGCCCACAGCCGGCGCACCTCGGCGTTGGTGCCGCGCACCTCGGCGCAGGCCCGCACCACCGCGCGGTGCGCGCCGAACGTCTCGTGGAACCGGTGGATCAGTTCCCGCCACCGGGCCCGCGGGTCCTCGGCCAGCCGGACCAGCACGTCGCCGGCCGCCGCGTCGGCCTCCTCGGTGACCCGGTCCAGCAGGGTGAGCAGGACCGTGTCCTTGGACGGGAAGTAGAAGTAGAACGTCGGTCGGGAGATGCCCGCGCCCCGGGCCAGGTCGTCGACGGAGATCGCACCGAACGGCCGCTGGGTGAGCAGGCGCTCGGCGGTGGCCAGGATGGCCTGCTGCCGGTCGTCCCCGGTCGAGCGGGCCGCCCGCCGGCCCCGCGCGCCGGCGCCGGGCGTACGGGCGGTGGCGGTCATGAGCGCAGATGCTACTACCTCAACACCGTGTCGATTCCACTCGACATGCTGTTGACCGACGTCGACGGCGCTGGATAGGGTCCGACTCACCACCCTGCGACGGGAGACGCGCGATGGCCTCCGACCACGTCGACGTGTTGATCGTCGGCGCCGGCCTCTCCGGCGTCGGCGCCGCCTGCCACCTGCGCCGCAACCGCCCCGAGAAGACGTACGCGGTGCTGGAGGCGCGCGGCGCGATCGGCGGCACCTGGGACCTGTTCCGCTACCCGGGCATCCGGTCCGACTCGGACATGTACACCCTCGGCTACTCGTTCAAGCCGTGGACGAACCCGTTGGCCATCGCCGACGGCGACTCGATCCGCGACTACGTGCGCGAGACGGCCCGCGAGTACGGCGTCGACAAGCACATCCGCTTCCACCACCGGGTGCTCGCCGCCGAGTGGGACAGCGCGCGCGCCCGCTGGACGGTGCGCGCCCACCGCGACGACACCGGCGAGGACGTCACCCTCACCTGCGCGTTCCTGTTCACCTGCTCCGGCTACTACCGCTACGACGCCGGCTACACCCCGGACCTGCCCGGCGCGCGGGCGTACACCGGGCGGCTGGTGCACCCGCAGCACTGGCCCGCCGACCTCGACCACACCGGCCGGCGGGTGGTGGTGATCGGCAGCGGCGCGACCGCGGTGACGCTGGTGCCGGCGCTGGCCGAGCGGGCCGCCCACGTCACCATGCTCCAGCGCTCACCGACGTACGTGGTCGCGCTGCCCGCGCGCGACGCCCTCGCCGACGCGCTGCGCCGCTTCCTGCCGCCCCGGGCCGCGTACCCGATCGTGCGGTGGAAGAACGTGCTGTTCGGCACGGCCACCTTCCAGCTCAGCCGGCGCGCCCCGAAGCTGGTGAAGCGGTTCCTGCGGCGCGCGGCGAAGAGCCGGCTGCCCGCCGGCTACGACGTCGACCGGCACTTCTCGCCCCGCTACGACCCGTGGGACCAACGGCTGTGCGTGGTCCCCGACGGTGACCTGTTCACCGCGATCGGGCAGGGCCGGGCCTCGGTCGTCACCGACCGGATCGAGACCCTCACCGCCACCGGCCTGCGCCTCGCCTCCGGCGCGGAGCTGACCGCCGACGTCGTGGTCACCGCCACCGGCCTCAACCTGCTCGTCCTCGGCGGCATGACGATCACCGTGGACGGCGAACGGGTCGACCTCGCGCGGACGGTGGCGTACAAGGGCATGATGCTCTCCGGCGTGCCGAACTTCGCGATGACCATCGGCTACACCAACGCCTCCTGGACGCTGAAGGCCGACCTCGTCGCCACCTACGTCTGCCGGCTGCTCACCCACCTCGACGACACCGGCCAGCAGGTCGTCACCCCGCTCGCCCCCGCCTGCGGTGAGCTGGAGCCGCTCATCGACCTGAAGTCCGGGTACGTGCTGCGCAGCGTCGACGCGCTGCCCAAGCAGGGCGCGGCGGCGCCGTGGCGGCTGCACCAGAACTACCCCCGCGACGTGCTGCTGATGCGGCACGGCCGGCTCGCCGACTCCGGGGTGCGCTTCTCCCGCGCGGGCACGCCGTCGATGACAGACCGTCTGCCCGGCAGCGAACACGCCGAGGTGGGGGACCCCGCCGACACCCCCGCCGGCTGACCCCCCGCCGACCAGCAGAGGAGACCGACGTGCGCAGGTTCGACTTCGCGGCCGGGACGGCCGTGGTCACCGGGGCGGCCAGCGGCATCGGCGAGGCCCTCGCCCACGGCCTGGCCCGGCGCGGCGCCGACCTGGTCCTGCTCGACCGGGACGCCGACCGGCTCGCCGCCGTGGTGGCCGCGATCCGGGCCGCCCACCCCGACCGACAGGTCGGCACCCACCTGGTGGACCTCGGCGACGCCGCCGCGACCGACGCGGTGGCCGAGGAGATCCGCCACCGCCATCCCCGGGTGCGGCTGCTGGTCAACAATGCCGGCGTCGCCCTGGGCGGCCGGTTCGACCAGGTCACCCTGGAGGAGTTCGGCTGGGTGGTCGACGTCAACTTCCGGGCCGTGGTGCGGCTGACCCACGCCCTGCTACCCGCCCTGAAGGCCGAGCCCGGCGCCCACCTGGTCAACGTGTCCAGCCTGTTCGGGCTCATCGCCCCCGCCGGCCAGGCCGCGTACGCGGCGAGCAAGTTCGCCGTCCGCGGCTTCACCGAGGCACTGCGCCACGAACTGGTCGACGACGGCATCGGGGTGACCTCCGTGCACCCCGGCGGCATCCGCACCCGCATCGCGCAGAGCGCCCGGGTCGGCAGCGGCGTGCCCGCCGAGGAGTTCGAGGCCGGCCGCCGGCAGTTCGAGAAGCTGCTCTCCATCGACCCGGCCACCGCCGCCGAGGTCATCCTGCGCGGCGTCGAGCGCCGCCGGGGCCGGGTGCTGATCGGCTGGTCGGCGAAGCTGCCGGACCTGCTGGCCCGGCTCGCCCCCGCCTCGTACGGGCGGGTCCTCGCCCTCGCCCTGAACCGCGCCCCCCGGCCGGCCACCGCCGGGCCCGCGCCCCGCCGTCCGGCCGGTCCGCCCACCGCCCCGGCGCCGGCGGACGGCCCCGGGGAGCCGACGTGACCGGGCCGGCCTCCATCCGCACCGTCCGGGGGCGGGCGGTCCGTTGCCGGGTGGCCGGCCAGGGACCACCGGTGGTGCTGCTGCACGGGATCGGCCGAACCCTCGCCGACTTCGCCGAGCAGCACGCCCTGCTCGCCCGCGACCACCGGGTGGTCAGCCTCGACCTGGCCGGGCACGGCGGCTCCGCACCGCTGGACGAGCCGCACACCCTCCCGGCGCTGGCCCGGGCCACCGCCGACTGCCTCGACGCCCTCGGCGTCGACGGCCCGGCCCACCTGGTCGGCAACTCCCTCGGCGGAGCGGTCGCGATGCGGCTGGCCGTCGACGACCCGGCCCGCGCGGCCAGCCTGGCCCTGGTCAACAGCGCCGGCTTCGGCGGCCAGGTGACGATCGCGCTGCGCCTGCTGGCGCTGCGGCCCCTCGGCCGGCTGCTGCTGCGGCCGAACCGGGCCGTGGTCCGGCGCACCGAGCGGGTCCTCTTCCACGACCGGCGGCACGTCACGCCGGAGCGCCTCGCCGAGGCCCTCGCGGTGGCCCGCCGACCGCACGCCGCCCGGGTGATGCTGGAACTCGTCGGCAGCCTCGGTACGGTCCGCGGCGTCGCCCCCGGGTGGCGCGCCGAACTGCTCGACGCCGTGGCCCGGCTGGACCTGCCCATCCTGGTGGTCTGGGGCGACCGTGACCTGATCCTGCCCGCCGCGCACCTCGACGCCGCCCGCGCCCGGCTGCCCCGGGCCCGCGCCCACCTGTTCGCCGACACCGGCCACCTGCCCCAGATCGAGCGGGCCGAGGAGTTCCACCGGCTGGTCACCGACTTCTGGGCCGACCACCCGGCGCGCGGCTGAGGGCGGTCAGGGCGGGCTGCCGCCGCGCTTGTCCTCCTGGGCCAGCACCGCCTCCCGCACGTGCGGGTCGTCGCGCTCGGCCAGCTCCGCGGCGAGCCGCGGGTCGTCGGCCAGCCGCCCCCGGTTGCGGTGCAGGAATGCGTCGAACCCCCCGGTGTACGGGCAGGCCAGGTCGCCGAGCACGGTGTCCGGCCGGTACCGGCAGCCGCCGCAGTAGTCGCTGAGCTCGTCGATGTACCGGCCGTCGACCGCGTACGGGCGGGTGTCCACCCGGCCCAGGTCGGCGTACCAGCTCATGCCGACCACCGTCGCGTTCATCACCCAGTCGGCGCCGTCGACGAAGCACCCCCTGAACCAGTCCGCCAGCTCCGCCGGCCGCCAGCCGCGCTGCAACGCGTAGTTGCCGAGCACCAGCAGCCGCTGCGAGTGGTGCGCCCAGGCCCGGTCCCGCACCCCGGCCAGCACGTCGGCCAGGCAGCGCGCCTCGACCGCGTCGGCGTCCAGGTCGGCGAACCAGCCGGGCAGCGGCTCGGTCGCGGCCAGCCAGTTGGCGCCCCGGAACGGGGGCTCGAAGTACCAGTAGAGCTGCCAGAGGAACTCCCGCCAGCCGAGCAGCCCGCGGATGAACGGCTCCACCGCCGACAGCGACGCGGCCCCCTCGCGCCAGGCCCCCTCGGCCGCCCGGATCGCCTCGGCCGGGTCGAGCAGCCCCAGGTTGAACGACGACGACAGCACGCTGTGCGCCAACAGCGGGTCGCCGGCGCTCATCACCTTGTGGTAGCGGCCGTGGTCGGGCAGCCGGTGCCGGACGAAGTGCCGCAGCCGGGCGTCGGCCTCGGCGTGCGTGGCGGGGTAGCGGCGCGGCGCGTCCTGGCCGACGAACCGCATCCCGTCCTTCTCCCACCGGTCCAGATCGTCGCGCACCTCCGCGTCGATCTCGTCCTCGACGATCGGCGGGGGAGCGGGGGCGACCGTGCCGCCGGCGCGGCGGGGCCGGCGCGGCACCCGCCCCGGCGGGCCGTCCAGCACGCCGTGCTCACGGCGGGCCCAGCGGTAGAACTCGGCCATCCGCAACGGCCCTCGCCGGGACCCGTCCGCCCAGGCGGTGAAGTCGTCGCGGCTGGTGAGGAAGCCCCGGGGCGGCAGGATCGTCAGCCCCGGCACGGAGCGGGCGAAGGCCAGCCCCGCCCGCGACGGCGGGTGGCACACCTCGACCGGCCCGTCGACGCGGGCCAGGGCCTCCCGGAACGTCCCGGCCCGCACCAGCAGCGCCCGATCGCCCAGCTCGGCGGCCCGGTGGCGCAGCGCGGACAGGATCAGGTGGGCCTTCTGCCGGTGCAGCGGGCGCCGCCGGAACAACTCCCGCGCCTCCACGAGCAGCACCGGCTGCGCCCCGTCGTCGAGGAAATGCGGCCCGAGTTGGTCGGCGAGCAGCCACCGGCGGGAAGACATGCGTCGATTCTGCCCAGTGCGACGGGGCGTCGCCCGCCGTCCCGGCGTGTCCGACGGGTGGCGCACGCCACAGCGTCCCCTCTCTCGTCGCGCGGCGACCCGGCGCGGCGGGCCGGTGTCGCCGCGGCGCGACCTGTCGGACGCCGTGGCGACCCGGACCGGCAGCCCGGCGGCGGTGCCGTCGCTCCCACCCGTTCCTGGCCGTGGCACCCGGGCGTGCCGGTGCGCGCCCCCGTGGCGCGGGCCACGTCCGGGTGAGCCGGGACCCGGCCCCGCAGGACCGCGACGCAGCATAGATACATGACGCATCCCACCCCCGCGCCGCGCGCCGCCGCCCCCTCCGCCGCGGAGCGGGTGTACCGGCACCTGAAGCGGTCGATCCTCGAACAGGTCTACCCCGGCGGGCTGCTGATCAGCGAGGGGGAGATCGCCGAGGCGACCGGGGTGTCCCGCACCCCGGTCCGGGAGGCCCTGCTGCGGCTGGAGGCCGAAGGGCTGGTCGCCCTCTACCCGAAGCGCGGCGCGCTGATCCGGCCGGTTTCCGCCGGGGAGGTCGCCGACGTGATCGAGGCGCGCCGGCTGGTGGAGCTGCACGCCGCCGAGCGGGTCTGGCCCCGCCGAGCCGCGCTGCGCGCCGACCTGGCCCGCTGGCTGGACCGGATGCGCGAGGCCCACGCCGCCGGCGACGTCACCGCGCTGATGGCCGCCGACCGGGCCTTCCACGCCACCGTCGTCGAGGCCGACGGAAACGAGATCCTCGCCGAGCTGTACCACCGGCTGCGCGACCGCCAGCTACGCATGGGCGAGGCCAGCTTCCGGCTCTCGCCCGGCTGGGCCGAGGTGGCGCTCACCGAGCACGCCGCCCAACTCGCCGCCCTCGACGGCGACGATCTGCGGGTCTGGCTGGACAGCGTCGGCGCGCACATCGACAACGCCGCGACCGTGCTGCGGACCCTGGGGTGAGCGTCGCCGCCACCACCGCCGCGACCGCGGCACCCCGCCGCTCCGCCGCGCTGGTCTGGGCGGTGGCCCTCAGCGCGTACGTGGCGGCGGTGTTCCACCGCAGCTCCCTCGGCGTGCTGCGCATCGTCGCGTTCTGGTTCCCCGGCCGGCGCAACCCGATGCTGGTGCAGCTCACCTGCACCCTCGGCCAGTTCGGCGCGGTCCTCGGCGCCGTGCCGCTGGTCGCCCTGCTGCACCAGGCCGGCTGGACCCGGGCGTTCCTCGCCGCCGCCGCGCTCGGCACCACCGTGCTCACCATGGTCGTCGCGGCCGTCCGGGACACCCCGCACCGCGAGCACGCCGCCGCGCCCACCCCCGACCTGGCCACCGTACGCCGGGACCTGGCTGCCGCCTGGGCCCAGCCCGGCACCCGACTGGGCCTGTGGACGCACTTCGTCACCCAGTTCTCCGGCTCGGTGTTCGCGCTGCTGTGGGGATACCCGTTCCTGGTGCAGGGGCAGGGGATGACACCCACCGCCGCGGCCTCCCTGCTCACCCTGATGACCCTGGCGGGCCTGCTGACCGGGCCGCTGGTCGCCTACCTGTGCGCCCGGCACCCGTTCCGCCGCTCGGTGCTGGTCCTCACCGTCACCGCGGCCACCGCCGCGATCTGGGCCGTGGTGCTGGCCTGGCCGCGCCCCGGGCTGGTTGCTGGTCGCCCTGGTCGTGGTGCTCGCCGCCAACGGCCCCGGCTCGGCCATCGGCTTCGACTACGCCCGCACCGGCCCACCAGCCCACCGGCGCTGCGGGGCTCCCGCCGCCCGGCCGTGGTAACCACCGGGCGTTGCTGGGCTCGGAGTCGTGATCAGCGGTAGTTTCGCCGGGGAGCGTGATCGACGTGGCCTACCCGCCCGGTGACGCTCTCCGTCGTCGTCCCGCCCACCACGGGTCGCCGGCACCGACAGCGGTGGAGCAGGAGGAGAACGTGAGCCAGGAAGTCCGGGGAGTCATTTCACGGCGCAAGGGCGCGCCGGTCGAGGTCACCACGATCGTGGTGCCCGACCCGGGGCCCGGCGAGGCGGTGGTCCGCGTCCAGGCCTGCGGGGTCTGCCACACCGACCTGCACTACCGCGAGGGCGGGATCAACGACGAGTACCCCTTCCTGCTGGGCCACGAGGCGGCCGGCATCGTCGAGCAGGTGGGCGACGGCGTCACCGGCGTCGCGCCCGGCGACTTCGTGGTGCTCAACTGGCGGGCAGTCTGCGGGGTCTGCCGCGCCTGCCGGCGGGGCCGGCCGTGGTACTGCTTCGCCACCCACAACGCGGCCCGGAAGATGACCCTCACCGACGGTACCGAGCTGTCCCCCGCCCTGGGCATCGGGGCCTTCGCCGAGAAGACCCTCGTCCACGCCGGACAGTGCACCAAGGTCAACCCGGCTGCCCGGCCCGCCGCCGTCGGCCTGCTCGGCTGCGGGGTGATGGCCGGCCTCGGCGCGGCGATGAACACCGGCGGGGTCACCCGCGGCGACTCGGTGGCCGTCATCGGCTGCGGCGGGGTCGGCGACGCCGCCGTCGCCGGCGCGGCCCTGGCCGGGGCGACCACGATCATCGCCGTGGACACCGACTCCCGCAAGCTCGACTGGGCCCGGAAATTCGGCGCCACCCACACGGTCAACGCCTCCGAGGACGACCCCGTCGAGGCGATCCGCGCGGCCACCGGCGGCTTCGGCGCGGACGTCGTCATCGACGCCGTCGGCCGGCCGGAGACCTGGAAGCAGGCGTTCTACGCCCGCGACCTCGCCGGTACCGTCGTGCTGGTCGGCGTGCCCACCCCGGAGATGACCGTCGACCTTCCCCTGCTGGACGTCTTCGGCCGCGGCGGCGCCCTCAAGTCGAGCTGGTACGGCGACTGCCTGCCCAGCCGCGACTTCCCCATGCTCACCGAGCTCTACCTGCAGGGCCGGCTCGACCTGGACGCGTTCGTCTCCGAGGAGATCGCCCTGGACCAGGTCGAGGAGGCGTTCACCCGGATGCACCACGGCGACGTGCTGCGCTCGGTGGTGGTCTTCCCGTGACCGTCCGCGTCGACCACACCGTGACCTCCGGCACGTTCTCCCTCGACGGGCAGACCTTCGACGTCGACAACAACGTCTGGGTCGTCGGCGACGACAGCGAGTGCCTCGTCGTCGACGCCCCGCACGACGTCGACGCGATCCTGCGCGCCGTCGGCCAGCGCCGGGTGGTGGCGATCGTGGCCACCCACGCCCACGACGACCACGTCCGGGTGGCCCCGTCGCTGTCCCGGGCCACCGGCGCGCCGGTGCTGCTGCACCCCGACGACCGGGTGCTGTGGGACCTGGTGCACCCCGACACGGCCCCCGACGGGGAACTGCGCGACGGCGCCACGATCGAGGTGGCCGGCACCGGCCTGCGGGTGCTGCACACCCCCGGCCACAGCCCCGGCGCGTGCAGCCTGTACGCCCCGCAACTCGGCGTGGTCTTCACCGGCGACACCCTCTTCGCCGGTGGACCGGGCGCCACCGGCCGCTCCTACAGCGACTTCGGCACCATCGTCGAGTCGATCCGCACCCGGCTGCTCACCCTCCCGCCGGAGACGGTCGTGCACACCGGCCACGGCGACAGCACCACCGTCGGCGCCGAGGCCCCGCACCTCGACGAGTGGATCGCCCGGGGCCACTGACCCCGTCCGCCGGCCGGCCGGTACGGCGTCAGCCACCGGCCGGCCGCCCCGGCTCCGGCAGCCGGACCGGCGCCGGTCGGCTCGCCATCGGCCGTACGCCCCGCGGCTTCGCCCGGGCGCGCTCGCCGAAGCTCAGCTCGGAGACGGCCAGCACGGCGGGCCGCCGGGTCGGGCCGGTCCTCGTCAACGCGGTCCGCACGGTAACCCCGACCCGGGGCGGGACCCGACGCCCCGCCGGGGTGCTTGCCGGGTGCGGGCTGGGGCGATAACCTGCGAATGACCCGGACGTCGGCGTCAAGCCGCCCGGTGTCAGTCCTCCATCGCCCGGCAGCCGATCCGGTCCGGGCGATCCGCCCCCGGCCCCCAGCCGTGGCCGCCCGGTGCCCACCCCCCGGCGGTACCTCCCGACTCGGCCCGGTGCCTGCGGCTTCGCCGGTTCCTGCGGGTCCGCGCCGGTCCGTCAGCTCCGCGCGTCCGGCCCCGACGGCGGCAAGGCCCCAGCCTCCCGCCTGCCCTGCCTTCGGCTTCGTCCGGCACCGCCGCAGGCTCCGGCGTCTCGTTCTCCACCGGGCCCGCGCGGCTCTCCCCGCGCGGCTTCTCCCCGTGCCGCCGCTACCGGCGGCGGTGCACGACCCCTGCCCCGAAAGGAAACAACACCATGTCTCACGAATCCGTGCCCGCGCTGCCCGTCAGCGGGGTGCTCGACATCGTCGCCGGACACGGCGTGGTCCGGGCCGACGGGTACCTGCCGTCGCCCCTGGACGTGGACGTCCCCGCCGCCCAACTGCGCCGCCACGGCCTGCGCCGGGGCGACCTCGTCACCGGCGCGGCCCGCCCCGCGCCCGACGGCGGGCGCCGCAGCCCCCGGCCCGCCGCCCTGGTGCGGCTGGACACCGTCAACGGGATGGAGCCGGACGAGGCGAAGCGCCGGCCGGAGTTCTACAAGCTGACTCCGCTGTACCCGCAGGAGCGGTTGCGGTTGGAGACCGAGCCGCACATCCTGACGACCCGGGTCATCGACCTGGTCATGCCGCTCGGCAAGGGCCAGCGGGCGCTGATCGTGTCGCCGCCGAAGGCGGGCAAGACGATGGTGCTCCAGGCGATCGCGAACGCGATCACGCACAACAATCCGGAGTGTCACCTGATGGTGGTGCTGGTGGACGAGCGGCCCGAAGAGGTCACCGACATGTCTCGGTCGGTGAAGGGCGAGGTCATCGCGGCCACGTTCGACCGTCCGCCGCAGGACCACACGACGGTGGCGGAGCTGGCGATCGAGCGGGCGAAGCGGCTGGTCGAGTTGGGGCACGACGTGGTCGTGCTGCTCGACTCCGTGACCCGGCTCGCCCGGTCGTACAACCTGGCGACCCGCTCGGGCGGACGGACCCTCAGCGGGGGAGTGGACGTCGCCGCGCTCGCCCCGCCGAAGCTGCTCCTCGCAGCCGCCCGCAACATCGAGGACGGCGGCTCGCTCACCGTCGTCGCCTCGGCGCTGGTCGACACCGGTTCGGCGGCTGACACGCTGATCCACGAGGAACTCAAGAGCACCGGCAATGCCGAGCTGCGGCTGGACCGGGCATCGGCCGACCGGCGCACGTACCCGGCCGTCGACATCCGGCCCTCCGGCACCCGGCGGGAGGAACTGCTCGTCCCGCCCGCCGAACTGACCCGGCTGCGCGGGCTGCGGGCCGCGCTGTCCACCCTGGACCGCCAGGCCGCCCTCGCCCGCCTGCTGGGCGAACTGCGGGCCACCCCGGACAACCGCCGGTTCCTCACCCGGCTGGCCTGACCGAACGAGCGTACGGGCTCGACGGCTTCGGCACCAGCGGTACCGCGACGCCTGACCGTGTCGCGGGAAAACCGGTACGGGCACGCGCCCCCGAGCGGGCAAACTCGGGCCCGTGCCTGCCGCCGATCGTGATCTATCGACCTCCGACCGGGCCGCCGCGCCGATCCCCGTGCCGACTCCGGCCCGGGCCGCCTGGCCGCTCCGCGCGCCGACCCCGGCGCAGGCGGCGGCGCTGGCCCATGTGCGCCGGACCGCGCTCCGTGATCGCTCCGCCGCCCTCGCCGTGATCGCCCGGCACCTGGCCGGGGCCGGCGTCCACCACCACCCGGAGAAGTTGGTGGCCGCGGTCGCCGCGCGGGGCCGGCTCACCGTCAACTTCCACCCCGACCGGGTGCTCGCCGACGGGCGGACGGTGGCCGCCGCGCTGGCCGCGGAGGGCAGCTACCGCAACCAGTTCGAGACGGGAATCTCCAACGGCGGCCTCACCGCGTACCCGGGTGGGGACCGGGACCGCTGGGAGGAGGCGCTGTTCGGCGGCGCCTACCAGACCCCGGGCGTGCCCCCATGCGACCGTCCCCGGTACGGCGGGCTGAACCTGCTCGACCACCCCGACGGCGCCTGCCCCCGGTTCGGCTCCTGCCATCTGCGGTTGCGGCCTGAGGTTCTCGCCCGGACCACGCTCTGCTTCGGCGACAGCCACCTCGGGCCGACCCGGTTCGGCACCGTCGAGGTGCCCGAACCGGTCCTCGCCGCCCTCTTCGACGCCACCGCCGGCACGGGGGTAGCCCTCGGCGTCGCCGGGATGGACACCGCCACCCTGGCCCGGACCCTGTTCCGGCGGCCGGGCCGGGACCCCTGGCGCCCCGGCCCGGCCGCCCGGGCCTTGGACGACTACGTCGAGGCGCAGATCCACGGGGAGATCAGCCTCAGCCGGGACGTCGACGCTCTGGTGCTCGACCCCTCGTTCGACGGCACCGAGGTGGGACGGCTCCTGACCGACCTGGCCGCCCGGCACGGGTGGGCGCTGCTTTGGCACGCCGGGTTCGAGCTGCCGGTCGACGGGATCGACCCAGAGTTCCGTGGGCCGGACATTCCCCTGGTGGCGGCCCGGATCCACGCCGAGTTGGCCCGGCCCGGCGAGCCGGTCGACGCGGCGCTGGTCGGCCGGGCCGCCGGTTCCGTGGCCACCGAACCGGACCGGTGGGCGGGGCGGGGCTCGCTGCCGGTCACCGGCCAGCACCTCAAGCAGCTCTGGCACGTGCTCGTCCGGTTTGGTACGCCCCGCGTCCGTTGAGCGTTCCTGTCACCGCCGACCGTTGGTGGCGGTGACCACGGTCGCAGTCTGGGCCTGCTGCCGTGCATATCCGGAATGACGGACACGCCAAGCTGGTTGTGTCCCCTGTACCGCCTGCCGGTAAACCACCGGTGGAGCCTTTCCCCCCGAGGGGCGCTCAACCCGGAGCGCGTCGCAACGATCGAAAGGGCAACCATCGTGAAGGCTGACTTCACTCGATGGCTCCCGGCCATCGCGAAGACCACCGACCGGATCCCGACCATCGCGAGAACCCCGAACCGCAGGACCCTCCTGAGCATCGCCGGCATCGCCGTCCTCGGCGGCCTGGCGTTCGGCCCCACGGCCGTCGCCGCCCCGGTCACCGCCGGCCCGCACGCCGGTGCGGTGGCCGCGATCGACCTGGCCACCGGCAAGAGCCGCGAGGGCGCTGCCGCCGAATCCGCGCTGACCACCGGCGAGAGCGTCAGCAGGACCACGTCGGCCGAGAAGCCGAACCGGGACGAACTGGTCCCGCACGGCGTCGAGGGCGCCCAGTCGCGCATCCCCCTCGACGCCGCACAGCTCGAGAATGCCGACGCGATCATCAAGGCCGCCAAGGAGACCGGCGTCGGCGAGCGGGGCGCGGTGATCGGTGTGGCCACCTCGTTGCAGGAGTCGAAGCTGTACAACCTCGGCCACCTGGGGGCGTACAACGACCACGACTCGCAGGGCCTGTTCCAGCAGCGCCCGTCGTCGGGTTGGGGCTCGCCCGACGAGATCACCGATCCCGACTACGCCTCCAAGGCGTTCTTCAACGCCCTCAAGAACGTGGGCGGCTGGCAGGAACTGCCGCTGACCGCCGCCGCGCAGACGGTGCAGGTGTCGGCGTACCCGTACGCGTACGCGCAGTGGGAGGACCAGGCCGCGGACGTCGTCCAGCAGCTCTGGTGACGCAATCCTGACCCGGCCCCGGCCGGCCCCGCACGGGGCCGGCCGGGGTCTTTCCCGACCGGCGTCCGGTCAGTGGCATCGCGGGTACGAGTGACCCGGATGCCCCCGCTCGTCGGGACCCGGCGTCGGCCCGCCTGCCCGGTCCCGACCCGCCTGGACCAACCGGTGCCGGATGTCCGGTTCGCCGCCGCATGGGTGTGACGGCTGGCATCCGGGTGGCGGAACACCGGCCGGGCCGGGGCGGTTACACATGGCGGACGATCGAGTAGGGCCGCGCCCCACCCCCTGGATCTCGGGGACGGAATGCGGGCCGGCCGCCGGTCGTTACACCTGGACCCGCCACCGGCACCCCCGGTGCGCGACCTTCCCCCCTTTTGATCTTCTTGGGCGCCTCGACGTGGTGCTCACATGCCCGCCCTGCCCCCGTGGGGTGTTGGTGTGTCGACCCCCGAATTGGAGTCACCCCCATGAACACGATCATGCGTAAGAGCGTTCTCGGTATCGCTGGTCTCGCGTTCGCCGGTGGTGTGTTCGCCGGTCCGGCCACCGGCCACGCCGCTCCGGCCGTCGAGTCGGCCCCGAAGGCGGTCGCCGTGCAGGCCGACAAGCCGGGCATCGACAAGCCGGGCATCGACAAGCCGGGCGTGGACAAGGGCAAGCTGATCCCGCACGGTGTGCGGGGCGAGCAGTCGCGTATCACGCTTGACGGTGAGCAGACCGCCAACGTCAAGGCGATCGTCGCCGCGACGAAGAAGGCCGGCCTGGACGAGCGGGCCGCCGTCATCTCGGTCGGTACCGCGTTGCAGGAGTCGAAGCTGGAGAACCTGGGTCACCTGGGCGACCGCAACGACCACGACTCGCTGGGCCTGTTCCAGCAGCGCCCCTCCTCCGGGTGGGGTTCGCCGGAGCAGATCACCGACCCCGAGCACTCGACCCTGGCGTTCCTCAAGGGCCTCAAGCAGGTCGACGGGTGGCGGGACATGCCGCTGACCGAGGCCGCGCAGACGGTGCAGGTGTCGGCGTACCCCGACGCGTACGCGCAGTGGGAGCAGCAGGCCGCCGACCTCGTCGCCGAACACTGGAACAGCTGACCCGTACCGAACAAGTCGCTGGCCGGTCCCCGACACCCCGGGGACCGGCCGGCGGCGTTCGCGCGGGCGGGGTCCGTCGGGTTTCACTGGACGGGTGGACGAGTCGATCTGGAATTCGGTACGGGCGTCGCGGGGCTGGTTGGACGCCGCCAACGGCACCGGGGACGCGGAGCTGACCTGCCGGATCCTCAAGCTGACCGAGGAGGCCGGCGAGGTCGCCGGGGCGTGGATCGGGGCGTTGGGTCAGAACCCGCGCAAGGGGGTGACGCACAGCCGCGAGGACGTCGCGGCCGAGCTGGCCGACGTGGCGTTCACCGCCCTGGTGGCCATCGAGAGCCTCGGGCTCGACCCGCGGTCGCTGCTGCACGCCTGCGCCGCCAAGGTTCGCGCCCGCACGGGCACCGCGTGACCGACACCGGGCGCGGCGCACGGCGGTGACCCCCGGCGACGGCGGGGGAGTGCGGTGGATCACCCGGGCCGGGTGGAACAGCCCGTGGGGTGGGTAGGTTGTAGCCAGTGTCGGTGTGCTCAGTGTCCCCGGGCCTCACCTGAATCGCCGTCGCGGAATACCGTCCGGCTGGAGCCGCGTCGCGCCACGCGCCGAGAGGCGACCTGCACACCGACACCGAAACCGCCCCTGGCCCGCCGGCCGGGGGCGGTTTCGGCTCAGGCGGCAAACCGTATGGTGGAAAGACTCGGCCCGGGGTCGCGACCCGCACCGGCCTGGCCTATGTTCAGGAGGTCAGCTTCCGCCGACCGGGGAGGGGGTGTTCGGGATGGGGCTGCGGACCTTCATCCAGGGCTGGCCGGTCTACCGGCAGCTCACCGGCACCGACCCGCTCGGCCGGGGCACAGCGGCCCAGTCGGCCCGCTCGGCGGCGCTGACCGCGCGCACCGAGACCGCCGACAGCGTGGCCCGGTCCGTCTGCCCGTACTGTGCGGTCGGCTGCGGCCAGCGGGTCTTCGTCACCGACGGCCGGGTCACCCAGATCGAGGGGGACCCGGACAGCCCGATCTCCCGGGGCCGGCTCTGCCCGAAGGGCTCGGCCAGCAAGTCGCTGGTCACCAGCCCGCTGCGGCAGACCACGGTCCGTTACCGCCGGCCGTACGCGACCGAGTGGGAGGACCTGGACCTCGAAACCGCCGTCGACATGATCGCCGACCGGATCCTCGCCGCCCGCGAGGAGACCTGGGAGGACGTCGACGACGCCGGCCGGCCGCTCAACCGCACACTGGGCATCTCCAGCCTGGGCGGGGCGACGCTGGACAACGAGGAGAACTACCTCATCAAGAAGCTGTTCACGGCGATGGGGGCGCTCCAGATCGAGAACCAGGCCCGCATTTGACACTCCGCCACCGTCCCCGGTCTGGGGACCAGCTTCGGTCGCGGTGGCGCGACGGACTTCCAGCAGGACCTCGTCAACGCTGACGTCATCGTCATCCAGGGCTCCAACATGGCGGAGGCCCACCCGGTGGGCTTCCAGTGGGTGATGGAGGCCAGGAAGCGCGGCGCCAAGGTCTTCCACGTCGACCCCCGGTTCACCCGGACCAGCGCGGTCGTCGACTCGTACCTGCCGATCCGGGCGGGCACCGACATCGCGCTGCTCGGCGGCGTGGTGCGGTACATCCTGGAGAACGAGCTGGACTTCCGGGAGTACGTCCTGGCGTACACCAACGCGGCGACGATCGTCAGCGACCAGTTCGTCGACACCGAGGACCTGGACGGCCTCTTCTCCGGCTACAACAGCGAGACCGGCTCGTACGACCAGACGAGCTGGCAGTACGAGGGCCAGGAGCGCAACTCCGGGGGTGACGACACCGGGAAGGAACGGGACACCGCGGCCGGCCTGGAGCACGAGTCGCACGGCGCGTCCGTGCGGGGACGGACCCGGCGGGACGCGACGTTGCAGCACCCGCGCTGCGTCTACCAGATCCTGCGGCGGCACTTCTCCCGGTACACCCCGGAGATGGTGGAGCGGGTCTGCGGGATCCCGCAGGAGAGGTTCCTTGAGCTGGCCCGCGCCTGGACGGAGAACTCCGGCCGGGAGCGCACCGGCGCGCTGGTCTACTCGGTGGGCTGGACGCAGCACAGCGTCGGCGTGCAGTACATCCGCACCGGCGCGATCATCCAGACCCTGCTGGGCAACATGGGCCGGCCGGGTGGCGGGATCCTGGCGCTGCGCGGGCACGCCAGCATCCAGGGCTCGACCGACATCCCGACCCTGTTCAACCTGCTACCCGGCTACCTGCCGATGCCGCACCACGCCGACCACGAAACCTTCGACGACTGGGTGCGCAGCATCCGTCACCCCGGTCAGAAGGGCTTCTGGGGCCACTCCCGGGCGTTCGCGGCGAGCCTGCTCAAGGCGTACTGGGGCGACGCCGCGACGCCGGACAACGACTTCGGCTACGGGTACCTGCCCCGGATGACCGGCGACCACGGCACGTACCAGCAGGTGCTGAACATGATCGACGGGAAGGTGAAGGGGTACTTCCTGCTCGGCCAGAACCCGGCGGTCGGCTCCGCGCACGGCAAGGCACAGCGGCTCGGCATGGCCAACCTCGACTGGCTGGTCGTCCGGGACCTGTTCCTCATCGAGAGCGCCACCTTCTGGAAGAACAGCCCGGAGGTGGACACCGGGGAGATCGTGCCGCAGGAGTGCCGTACCGAGGTGTTCTTCCTGCCCGCCGCGTCACACGTGGAGAAGGAGGGCACCTTCACCCAGACCCAGCGGCTGCTCCAGTGGCGGGAGAAGGCCGTCGACCCGCCGGGCGACGCCCGCTCCGAACTGTGGTTCTTCTACCACCTGGGCCGCAAGCTGCGGGAGAAGCTGGCCGGCTCCCCCCACCGGCGCGACCGGGCGCTGCTCGACCTGGCCTGGGACTACCCGACCCACGGTGACCTGGCCGAGCCCAGCGCCGAGGCGGTGCTGCGCGAGATCAACGGCTACGACACGGCCTCCGGCCGGCCGCTGTCCGCGTTCACCGAGGCGCGCGACGACGGCTCCACCGCGATCGGCTGCTGGATCTACACCGGCGTGTACGCCGACGGCGTCAACCAGGCCGCCCGGCGCAAGTCCCGGCACGAGCAGGACTGGGTGGCCGCCGAGTGGGGCTGGGCGTGGCCGGCGAACCGCCGCACCCTGTACAACCGCGCCTCCGCCGACCCGCAGGGCCGGCCGTGGAGCGAACGCAAGCGCTACGTCTGGTGGGACCCGGAGAAGGCGGAGTGGACCGGCTACGACGTGCCGGACTTCGAGAGGACCAAGCCGCCGACGTACCGTCCGCCGGAGGACGCCTCCGGGCCGGACGGGATCGCCGGCGACGACCCGTTCGTCATGCAGAGCGACGGCAAGGCCTGGCTGTACGCGCCGAGCGGGGTGCTCGACGGCCCGCTGCCGACGCACTACGAGCCGGCCGAGTCCCCGATGCGCAACCCGATGTACGGCCAGCAGGCCAACCCGGCCCGCAAGGTCTACGAGCACCCGGTGAACTTGATGAACCCGAGCCCGCCGGAGGCGCACAGCGACGTCTTCCCGTACGTGTTCACGGTCAGCCGGCTCACCGAGCACCACACGGCCGGCGGGATGAGCCGCACCGTGCGGCCCCTGGCGGAGTTGCAGCCGGAGATGTTCGTGGAGGTGTCCCCGGAGTTGGCCGCCGAGGCCGGGCTGGCCCACCTGGGCTGGGCGCACCTGGTCACCGGCCGGTCGGTGATCGAGGCGAAGGTGCTGGTCACCGACCGACTCACCCCGCTGCGGGTGGACGGGCGGATCATCCACCAGCTCTGGCTGCCGTACCATTTCGGCACTGAGGGGCTGGTCACCGGCGACTCGGCCAACGACCTGTTCGGCATCACCCTGGACCCGAACGTGCTGATCCAGGAGAGCAAGGTCGGCACCTGCCACGTGCGGCCCGGCCGGCGGCCCACCGGGCCGGCGCTGCTCGACCTGGTCGCCGACTACCGGCGGCGGGCCGGGATGAGCGTGGACCGGAGGACCCCCGTGGCCACCACCGACGCGGCGGGCGGCGGCACCGACGAGCGCTCGCCGGAGGCGTCGCCGGTCGAGAAGAGGGGCGAGGATGCCTGACGCCAACAGCCTCTACGGGCCGCTGGACCCGGCCCCGGACGCCGGCTGGACCGACGCCCGCGCCCGGATGGGCTTCTTCACCGACACCAGCGTCTGCATCGGCTGCAAGGCCTGCGAGGTGGCCTGCAAGGAGTGGAACGACGTGCCGGGCTCCGGGCTGGACCTGCTCGGCATGTCGTACGACAACACCGGCGCGCTGACCGCGAACTCGTGGCGGCACGTGGCGTTCGTCGAGCAGCCCCGCCCGGCCGGGCACCGCACCCCGCCGTTCGCCGGGCTCCCCACCGCCGCGACGGTCAGCGCCGCGTCGGCGGCGGTGGCCGCCGGGACGGCCGACGACACCGGCACGGACCCCGGGCTCCCGCCGGGCGACCCGGTCGCCGCCGCCCGGATGGCCGCCGGCCCGGAGTTCCTCGGCATGCCGGGCGCCCAGCCACCCGGCCGGGCCACCGGGCCCGCCGAGCGCACCGACTTCCGCTGGCTGATGATGTCGGACGTGTGCAAGCACTGCACCCACGCCGCCTGCCTGGACGTCTGCCCCACCGGCTCGCTGTTCCGCACCGAGTTCGGCACGGTCGTGGTGCAGGAGGACATCTGCAACGGCTGCGGCTACTGCATCTCCGCCTGCCCGTACGGGGTGATCGACCAGCGCCGGGGCGACGGCCGGGCGTGGAAGTGCACGCTGTGCTACGACCGGCTCGGCGCCGGGCAGACCCCGGCCTGCGCGCAGGCCTGCCCCACCGAGTCCATCCAGTACGGCCCGCTCGACGAACTGCGGGAGCGGGCCGCCGAGCGGGTGGCCACCCTGCACGAGCGGGGGGTGCCGGAGGCCCAGCTCTACGGCCACGACCCCGCCGACGGCGTCGGCGGCGACGGCGCGTTCTTCCTGCTCCTCGACTCACCCGAGGTGTACGGGCTGCCCCCGGACCCGGTGGTCACCACCCGGGACCTGCCCGCGATGTGGAAGCGCGCCGGGCTGGCCGCCCTGGCCATGGCGGCGGCGGCCGTCGCCGCGTTCGTCGGAGGTTCCTCGTGAGTCCGCACCGTCCCCCGGTGGGCGACCGGTTCCGCCGCTTCCTGGGGCGCCTCGACGCCGCCGGCCCGACCGGCGACGTCCCCACCGGCCCCGGGGGCGGGCCCCGCGCCGGCCGGCGCGGGGGTGGCCGGCGCGGCGGCGGGGAGCAGCTCAACGTCCCGCCGGCCGAGTTCACCTCCTACTACGGCCGGCCGGTGCTCAAACCGCCGGTGTGGAAGTGGGACATCGCGGCGTACCTGTTCACCGGCGGGCTGGCCGCGGGGTCGTCGTTGCTGGCCGCCGGGGGGCAGCTCACCGGCCGGCCGGCGCTGCGCCGAGCCGGCCGGGTCACCGCGCTGGCCGCCGTGAGCGCCAGCGCGTACTTTCTCGTCAACGACCTGGGCCGGCCGGACCGGTTCCACCACATGCTGCGGGTGGCAAAGCTGACCTCCCCGATGTCGGTGGGCACCTGGATCCTCACCGCGTTCGGCCCCGCCGCCGGGGTCGCCGCCGTCGCCGAGGCCGCGCCGTGGCTGCCCGAGCGGGGGGTGCTCGGGCTGGGCCGCCGGCTGCTGCCCCCGGTCGGGCAGGCCGCGGGGCTGGTCGCCGCCGCGACCGCACCGGCCCTGGCCACGTACACCGGGGTGCTGCTGGCCGGCACGGCCGTGCCGTCGTGGCACGAGGCGTACCCGGAACTGCCGATCATCTTCGCGGGCAGCGCCCTGGCCAGCGGCGCCGGCGTGGGCCTGCTCGCCGCGCCCGGCGACCAGGCCGGCCCGGCCCGGCGGATGGCGGTGGCCGGCGCGGCCCTGGAGCTGTGGGGCTCGCACCGGGTGGAGAACCGGCTCGGCCTGCTCAGCGAGCCCTACCGCACCGGCACCCCCGGGCGGCTGCTGCGCGCCGGCCGGGCGTTGACCGCCGCCGGGGTCGCCGGGGCGCTCGTCGGCCGGCGCAGCCGCGTGCTGTCCGGGCTCTCCGGCGTCGCCCTGCTCGCCGCGTCGGTGGCCACCCGGTTCGGGATCTTCCACGGCGGCGTCGCCTCCGCCCGCGACCCGAAATACACGGTCGTCCCGCAGCGCGAACGGATCCGCCGCCGCGAGGCGGAACGCCCCGCCGTCGAGGGCTGATCCCCCTCCCGGCGGACGCTGAGGCCCTTCCTGCGCGGCCGGGCGGGCGCTGTGATCAAATGGCCGGTGGAGGCGTTCAGGCGGCTGGTGCCCCTCCCGGTCTTCAAAACCGGTGTGGTCCGGTACCCGGGCCAGGCGGGTTCGATTCCCGTCCGTCTCCGCCAGGCAGACCCATTGGAGAGGACGCGATGCGCGACGCCGACCCACGGCGGCGGGTGCCGCGCACCGACCTGCTGCTGGCCGACCCGCGGCTCGCCGCCGCCGTCGCCACGCTCGGCCGCGGCCGGGTCAAGGCCGCGATCGTCGCCGCCCAGGACCGCGCCCGCCGCGGCGAGATCACCCCCGAGCGGGTACGCGACGCCGCGCTCGCCGCCCTGCCCGCGCCCGCCCCCCGGGTGGTGCTCAACGCCACCGGCGTCGTGCTGCACACCAACCTCGGCCGGGCGGCGCTCTGCGCCGCCGCCGTGGACGCCCTGGTGGCCGCCGCCGGGCACACCGACGTGGAACTGGACCTGGCCACCGGCCGGCGGGCCCGGCGCGGCCGGGACGCCCTCGCCGCGCTCGCCGCCGCCGTACCCGACGCGGCTGCCGTGCACGTGGTCAACAACGGCGCCGCCGCCCTGGTCCTCGCCGCCACGGCCCTCGCCGCCGGCCGGGAGATCGTGGTCAGCCGGGGCGAGCTGGTGGAGATCGGCGACGGGTTCCGCCTGCCGGACCTGCTGGCCAGCACCGGTGCCCGGCTGCGCGAGGTGGGCACCACCAACCGCACCAACCTGGCCGACTACGCCGCCGCGGTCGGGCCCGACACCGGCTTCGTGCTCAAGGTCCACCCGTCGAACTTCGTGGTCACCGGGTTCACCCGCGCCGTCGGCGTCGACCGGCTGGCCAGCCTCGGCGTGCCGGTGGTCGCCGACATCGGCTCCGGGCTGCTGACCGCCGACCCTTTGCTGCCCGCCGAGCCGGACGCGGCCAGCACCCTGCGGGCCGGCGCCCACCTGGTCACCGCCAGCGGCGACAAGCTGCTCGGCGGCCCCCAGGCCGGGTTGCTGCTCGGCGACGCCGACCTGGTCGAGCGGCTGCGCCGGCACCCGCTCGCCCGCGCCCTGCGGGTCGACAAGCTGACCCTGGCCGCCCTCGCGGCCACCCTGCGCACCCCGGACACCCCCACCCGGGACGCGCTGCACGCCGACCCGGCAGCCCTGCGGCAGCGCACCGAGCGGCTGCGCGACCTGCTGGCCGCCGACGGCTGCAAGGCCGAGGTGGTGCCCGCCGTCGCCGTGGTCGGCGGCGGCGGTGCCCCGGGCGTCGAACTGGACTCGTGGGCCCTGGCGCTGCCCGAGCGGTACGCGCTGCCGCTGCGCGCCGGAGCGCCCCCGGTGCTCGGCCGGGTGGCCCAGGGGCGGCTGCTGCTGGACCTGCGCTGCGTCCCCGCCGCCGCCGACGACGCGCTGCGCGCGGCGGTCCTGACCGTGCCCGCGGGCGGCTGACGTGTGGGTGCTGGCCACCGCCGGGCACGTCGACCACGGCAAGTCGACCCTGGTCCGGGCGCTGACCGGGATGGAGCCCGACCGGTGGGCCGAGGAGCGCCGCCGGGGCATGACCATCGACCTCGGCTTCGCCTGGACCACGCTGCCCTCCGGTGGCACGGTGGCGTTCGTCGACGTTCCCGGCCACGAGCGGTTCGTGCCGAACATGCTCGCCGGCGTCGGCCCCGTCCCGGCCGCCCTGCTGGCGGTCGCCGCCGACGAGGGGTGGATGCCCCAGTCGGCCGAGCACCTGGCGGCGCTGCACGCGCTCGGGGTGTCGTACGGGCTGCTGGTGGTGACCCGCGCCGACCTGGCCGACCCGGGGCCGGCCCTGGCGCATGCCCGCGCGGAGATCGCCGCCACCTCCCTGGGCGCCGTGGAGGCCGTGGCGGTCAGCGCGGTCACCGGGGCCGGCCTGCCCGAGCTGCGGGACGCCCTGGACCGGCTCGTGGCGCGGCTGCCCGGCCCGGCGGCCGACGCCCCGGTGCGGCTGTGGGTGGACCGGTCGTTCACCGTCCGGGGCAGCGGCACGGTCGTCACCGGCACCCTCGGCGGCGGCCGGCTGGCCGTCGGCGACCACCTCGAACTGGCCGACACCGGTGAGCCGGTGCGGGTGCGTGGCCTGCACTGCCTCGGCGTGCCCCACGAGCGGGTCGACGCGGTGGCCCGGGTGGCGGTGAACCTGCGCAACGTGCCCCGCGAGCGGCTGGGCCGCGGCGAGGCCCTGCTCACCCCTGGCCGGTTCCATCGCACCGACCTGCTCGACGTGCGGGTCGCCGGTGACCCGGCCGCCGACCTGCCGGCCACCCTCACCCTGCACGTCGGCTCCGCCTCCGTCGCCGTCCGGGTCCGTCCGCTCGGCCCGGACACCGCCCGGCTGCGGTTGGCCCGCCCGCTGCCGCTGCTCGTCGGTGACCGGGCGCTGCTGCGCGACCCCGGCCGCCACCACGTCGCCGGCGGGGTGACCGTCCTCGACGTGGCCCCGCCCCCGCTGACCCGGCGGGGGGCCGCCGCCGCGCGGGCCCGGGTGCTCGCCGGCCTGGACGGGCGACCGGACCTGGCCGGGGAGTTGCGCCGCCGGCTCCTGGCCCGCCGGGGCGAGCTGACCCGGATGGGGGTGCCGGTCACCGCCGCCCCGGTCGCCGGGGACTGGCTGGCCGACCCCGACCACTGGCGGGCCCTCGCCGCCCGGCTGGCCGCCGAGACCGACCGGTACGCCGCCGCGCACCCGTTGGAGCCGGGCGTCCCGGTCGACGTGCTGCGCCAGCGCCTCGACCTGCCCGACCGGGCGCTGGTGGAGGCCCTGGTCCGCCCGCCGCTGCGGGTGCGTGCCGGCCGGGTCGGCGCGGCCGGTGCGGACGCACTGCCGCAGCCGGTGGCCCGGGCCGTGGCCCGGGTCCGCGCCGAGTACGGCGACCGCCCGTTCCAGGCCCCCGAGGCATACCGCCTCGTCGATCTGGGCCTCGGACCCCGGGAGATCGGCGCGGCCGTGCGGGCGGGGGCGCTGCTGCGGCTCGCGGAGAACGTGGTGCTGCTGCCCGGCGCGGTCGACGACGCGGCCCGGGTCCTCGCCCGGCTGCCGCAGCCGTTCACGCTCAGCGCCGCCCGGCAGGCCCTGGACACGAGCCGCCGGGTCGCCGTGCCGCTGCTGGAGCTGCTGGACCGGCGGGGCGTCACCCGCCGCCTGCCCGACGACGCCCGCACGGTCGTCGCCCGCCCGGCTGAGCCGGGGGCGTCGCGGCCCCTGTCATGATCGTCTGACCGTCGCGGGGACCCGCTCCGGCGGGTCGTCACCGTCAGCCGCGAACGATCACGGGCGGCGGGTGGGCGAGGATGGTTCGGCGCGACGCGGCCCCGTGGGGGTCGGGGGTGGCCTAGCGTGACGGCATGGACCCTTCGGCGGTCTGGCGGGACAAGAGCCACCGGTGGCGGATCGAGGCGTACCGGGCGCCGGACCTGCGGTTCGCCGTCTTCGCCACCAACGGCCCCACCGAGTCGGCCCCGCTGTGGCTGTTCGGGATGGCCGCCCTGGCCCGCTGGCTGATGACCCACGCCATCTCGCTGGACGACCTGGAGACCGACTGAGCCGGTCACCCCTCGTCCGGGGGAACCGGCGCCGGTTCCGGCGCGTGGGCCGGTGTCGCCTCCGTACCGTGCGGAGCGTGAAGGACCGAGGAATGCGCACGGTCGTGGCGGTGCTCGCCGGCCTCGCGGTCATCTACTTCGGCAGCAAGGGACGCAGCGCCGACGAGGGTGGCGGGGTCTCCAGCGGGGTGGTGGTGCTCGCGGTGCTGGCCGCCGCGCTGGCCTGGCACCTGACCAAGCCGGGCGACAACGCGGCCAAGTGACCGCCGGCCAGGCGCGGTGCCGGCAGCCGGCGCGACCCCGACCGGGGGCGTCGGCGGGCTGCGTCAGCGGGTGGCGGCGGTGCGGGTGACCTCCCCGGCGGACTCCTCGCCGAGGGCGACCCGGACCAGCGCCGAGGCGAACCGGCCGAAGTCGCCGCCCCCGACCAGCCCGGCAAGCCCGTCCGGGTTCGCCGGCAGGCCCAGGCGTCTCGCCCCGGCCAGCGTCCGCCGGTCGGCGTACGGGCGCACGTCGGGCCACACCTGCTGCGCCTCGCGCAGGAAGATGTCCGCGCCGGTGGGGCCGATGCCGGGGAACCCGGTGAGCAGTCGCCGCAGCGCGGGCCGGTTCCCGTCGGCCTCCCGGTGCAGCCGGCGCAGGTCGCCGTGCCAGCGGTCCAGGCACAGCCGCGCACCGGTGCCGAGCATCGTGGCGGTCCGTTCGTCGTAGCGCCGGTAGTGCCCCCGGCCCAGCGCGTCGACCCGGTCCTGCCAGCCGGACGCCTCCATCGCCTGCGGGGTGCGGTACCCGGCGGCGAACAGCTCCCGGGCGGCGGCCACCGCGACCGACGCCCGGATCCGGGTGCTCAGCAGCGTGGTCAGCACCAGCAGTTGGTACAGCGGTCCGGGCCGGTCGGCGAGCCGGATGCCGGCCTCCTGCGCGTACGTGCGGCCCTGCCGGTCCAGCAGGACCCGCGCTGTCCTCCGTGCGTCTGCCACCCCACCCGGGTACCCGGATCGGCGCGGCCCACCCGTGCCCGGGTCCGACTGCCACGCCCCGGTGGCAGCCGGACCGTCCGGTGGCGGCGGAATGGGGGCAACGGCGGCGGGTAAGCCGGTGGCGGGCGCGGTCCACGCCGCGCCGTCCACCCGGAAGGGAGAACTCCCGTGACGAACCCGCAGCAGCCGGAGCTGCGCCGCAACGCACGCAACAACGCGGTGCAGGACGCCAAGGGGCCCGGCGCGTCCGGTCACCCCGGCCACCGTGGCACGTCCCAGGGCGACCGGGGCCGCACCGTGCCACGCGGCCAGCAGTCGCCGTACGGCCCGGCCGGCGGCCAGGTGGCCGACGACGACAGCGCCGACCGGGGCTAGCGCCGCCGGGACGAGGGCGGTCGCAGCCGGTTCCAGGTGGCTGCGGCCGCCATCCCGTACGCCAGGTGCGGCACGAGGTCCGACAGCCAGTCGATGCGGCTCCACCGGCGCGGGTCGGTCACCCCCAACGCGGCCATCGAGCCGTCCGACATCGCCATCACGCTCCCGCCGAGCAGGGCCACCGCGGCCGGCAACGGGGTGCGCCGACGTCCCGCGAGCAGGGCGAAGGCGGTGCCGGCGGCAATGCCCATCCCGTACCCGAGCAGGGGCCCGAGGCCCGAGCGGCGGTTGGCCGCGCGGGCCTCGGGCCCCAGGTCGACGTGGGCGAGTTCGGCCACCCGCCCGGCGCTGTCCTCCGGGGTGCCGCTGGCCGGTCGGGCGCGCAGCACCATGTCGAGGTAACTGACCATGTTGAGCGCGGTGCTGCCGACCGCCCCGGCGATGGCCCCGTCGACCAGTTTGGTGCCGTTCACTTCGGGTCGCCCGGTTCGCGCTCACCCTTCGGGCCGTACGTCCGCTCGCCCCGCACGACGCCGCGCTGTCCCCGGTCCTCCTGCAGGATCCGGTTGGCGACCTGGTTGGCCTCCTGGTCGGCCGCCCGACCGGAGTTCTCGATCAGATCGCGCAGTCGCGCCCGTTCCTTGTCGTACGCGTTGCTGCCCGGCCGTGGTCCTGGCATCGCCGCCTCCTGACGTCGCGGTGACCGTTGGTCACGCCGTCTACCCGCCTGCGCCGGGGCCAACCGTCGGCCCCCCGCCCGTGGTGTGCCGGCGGTCCGTGTCCGTACCGCCGCGGGCCGCGGGGCCCTGCGCGGGTCGGCGGCCGGGTCCCGGGCAGCCGGCTCAGGCCGGGGCGCGGACCACGGCGACCGGGCAGTCGGCGCGGTGCAGCACGGCGTGACTGACCGAGCCGAGGACGAGGCCGGTGAACTCGCCGTGTCCCCGGCCACCGACGACCAGCAACTGCGCCGCGCGGGACGCCTCGGCCAGGGCGGCGGCGGTCCGGGCCCGGGTGAGCACCCGCTCGACCCGCACCGTCGGCCAGCGTTCGTCGAGGCCGGCCAGCGACCCGGCCAGCACCCGCTCCTCCTCGCCGCGCAGTCGCCCCTCGTCGTACACCAGGGGCTGCATGTCCCCCGGCCCCGCGGAGCCCGGGTGCCGGTAGGCGTGCACCGCGCGCAGCGCGACGCCGCGGGTCGCCGCCTCGTCGGCGGCGAACTCGACGGCGGCGCGGGCCGGCGCGGAGCCGTCCACCCCGACCACGACCGGGCCGTCGGCCCCCTCGGCGCCGCGGGCGACCAGCACCGGGCAGTCGGCGTACGCCGCGACCTGGACCGCCACGGAGCCGACCACCAGCGCGGCGAAGCCGCCCAGCCCCCGGTCGCCGAGGACGATCAGCGCGGCGGTGGGGGACTCGCCGACCAGCACGGCGGACGCCTCCCCGTCGATGATCTCCCCGGTGACCCGCAGCCCCGGAGCGGTCGACTCGGCGTGCTCCACCGCCTGCGCGACGAGGCGTTCGGCCTGTTCGCGCAGGCCGGCGCCGGGCGGCGCGTCGGGCACCGGGCCGAGGGGCACCCGCAGCAGCGGCCAGATGAAGCCGTGCACCACGCGCAGCGTCCGGCCCCGGCGCGTGGCCTCCCTGGCGGCGAGCCGGACGGCCCGCAGGGCCGGCTCGGAACCGTCCACCCCGACCACCACCGCCGCGCCGTTGGCCGCGTTCACCGCCGTACCTCCTCCGCCGTGGGCTCGCGGTCAGTATCCCGGTCGTCCGGGCGTCGCCGAGGCGATACCGCGCAGGGCGGGGCGCCGCTACGCTGGCCCGACACTTCACCGGAGGGAGCGACGCCCATGGAAGAGGCCGACCGGCCGAGCACCGCCCGAATGATCGACTTCTGGCTCGGCGGGGAGGACCACTTCCCGGTCGACGTGGCCGCCGCGCGGGCCTTCGAGGGGGCGTACGGCCCGTGCGCCCCGCTGTTCCGCGAGCTGCGCGCGTTCCTCGGCCGGGCGGTGCGGACGATCGCCGCGGCCGGGGTGGACGGCTTCCTGGTCTTCGGCGCGGGGGTGCCCACCCGGGGCAACGTGCACGAGGCAGCCCCGGAGGCGACGGTGCTCTACACCGACGTCGACCCGGTCACCATCCGGCTCGGCCAGCGGATCCTGGCCGGCAGCGACCGGGCCGGCTACGGCTACGGCGACGCCACCGACGTCGGCACGGTCGACCCGGCGCTGCTGCACCGCTTCGTGCCCGGTTGGGGGCGCCGGCCCGTCGGGGTGGTCTTCCTCGGGCTGGCCGCCTTCCTCGACGACGCGACGCTGGCCCGCACCCTCGACGAGCTGTACGCGGCGGCGGCGCCCGGCAGTTTCCTCGCCGTCGACTTCGACGGCGAGGAACTCGCGGCGCACCCGCAGGCCCTGGCGATGATGGGGCCGCAGTTCCGGATGCGCCCACCCGCGGCGTTCGGCCCGCTGCTGGGCCGGTGGACGCCGACCGACGACGGGATCGTCCCGGTGGCCCGGTGGCGGCCCGACGGCCCGCCGGCGGACCTGCCGGACGCCTTCCACGGCGGGTTGGCCACGAAGCGCTCCGGCTGACCGCCGCGCGCCACGGACCGACCGCGCCGGCCGGCCGGCTCCGGCCCTCCGTATGATGCTTGCCCTACAGCAAGAGTTGTCGGAGGGGGAACATGTCGGACGTGTTCGGACCGGTGTCCCGCGCGCTGCGTGAGGCGCCGCCCGACCGGTTGGCCGAGGCCGCCGACCGGGCCGTCCGCGCCGGGTTGGACGCGTCGCGCACGGACATCTTCGTCGCCGACTACCGGATCAGCGGGCTGTGGCCCGTACTCGATCCGGACCTTCCCGACGCCGGCTTCCTCGCCTGCCACGGCGTGGCCCAGCGCTGCTTCAGCAGCCAGCAGCCGGTGCTCGACGGCGGGGAAGACGGCCGATGCCGGGTCTACCTCCCGTTGACGGTCTGGGGCGAGCGCCTCGGCGTGTTCCTGGTGGAGCTGCCGACCGCCCCGTCGGCGGCGACGGTCGAGACGGTGCGGGACATCGCCGGCGAGCTGGCGGTGACGCTGCGCGCGGCGGACCGGCAGACCGACCGGTACCGTCGGGCCCGCCGCCGGGAGCGTTTGAGCATGGCCGCCGAGATGCAGTGGGACCTGCTGCCGGGCCGCAGCGTGACGCACGGCGCGTTCCTGCTCGCCGGGCAGTTGGAGCCGGCGTACACGGTGGGCGGTGACCACTTCGACTGGTCGGTGGACGGTGACCGGCTCACCGTGACGGTGCTCAACGGCGCCGGCACGGGCCTGTCGGCGGCGCTGCTGACGGCGGTGTCGGTCAACGCCATGCGCAACGCCCGCCGCTCCGGCGGGAGCCTGGTCGAGCAGGCCGAGCTGGCCTCGGACACCATCTTCTTCCAGCACCGGGGCGAGCGGCACGTGGCGACCCTGCTGCTGGAACTGGACACCACCGACGGCCGGGTCCGGGCGGTGGACGCCGGGTCACCGCACGTGCTGCGAGTGCGTGGCCGGTCGGTCGCCCGGGTGCCGCTGGAGCAGCAGCTCCCGCTGGGCATGTTCGCCGAGACCCGGTACGAGGTACAGGAGTTCACCGTGGAGCCGGGGGACCGGCTCTTCGTGGTCAGCGACGGGGTGTACGCGGCGGCTCCCGGCGGCCGCGAACCGTACGGGGAACGGGCCATGGCGCGGTCCATGCGCGCGACGCGGCTGCAACCGGCGACCGAAGCAGTTGGTACGGTGATGCGCGGGCTGCAGTCCTACCACGCGGACGTCGATCTTCGCGACGACGCGGTGGTCGTCTGCCTCGACTGGCGTGGCCGGGACGGGGCAGCGGTCGGCTGGGCGCGGTGACGGGGGCGGTAAGCGGAACACGAACGCGAACTCGCAGGGGACGTCGGGTGGAGGAACCTTCGGATCTGGCGGCGGCGATCGCCGCCGCCGCCGAGGTGCTCGTCGGCGTCCTGGACCCCGCGGGTTCGCGGCACCGGATGACCGTGTCGCCCACCCAGCTACGGGTGCTCTCGTTGATCAGCAGCCGCCCGGAGACCAACGTGAACCGGCTCGCGGAGCTGCTCGACGTGGTGCCGTCGTCGGCGAGCCGGCTGTGCGACCGGTTGGAGGCGATCGGGCTGCTGCGGCGGGTCGCCGACCCGCGGGACCGGCGGGAGGTCCGGCTGGTGCCGACGGCCGCCGGCGGTGCCCTGCTGAGGGAGTTGGCGGAGCGCCGGCATCGCGCGATCGGCGCGGTGCTGGACCGGATGCCCGCCCGCACGCAGCACGAGCTGCTGCTGGCGCTGCTGGCGTTCGGGCAGGCGCTCGCCGGCCCGAACGGCCTGACCCACCCCCGTACCCCATTGTCCTAGGACACCCTAGACGGCGTGACTCCCGCCACAACCCGGGCAACGCAGCGGCGAGGCGAGCTCGGGCCCCGGGGAGCCGAAAGCGAGCCCGATATAGTGGCAGCGCAACTCACCGGCCGGCGGTCTCTGTGACCGCGGGCCGACCAGGGGAGGTCCCGGTCCGGGATCACACAGGCGCCGGCGGAGCCCGGCCCGGCAACGCGCACGTCCTTCCGTAGCGCCCGCCCGAGGGCGCCGGACCGTGCTGCGGAGGGAGGTTCGGTGTCGCGTCGGCCGGCGGGGGCGTCGCCCCCGGAGAGCACCGGCGGTCCGGGCGTCGTGCCGGGCGGGGACCGGATCCTCACCCTGCCCAATCTGATCAGCTTCGTCCGGCTGCTCGGCGTACCGCTGTTCCTGTACCTGCTGCTGGTCCCGCGCGCCGACGTCGCCGCCGTGGTGGTGCTGGCGATCGGGGGCACGACGGACTGGGTGGACGGCTGGGTCGCCCGCCGGCTACAGCAGGTCAGCCGCCTGGGCGAGTTGCTGGATCCGCTCGCCGACCGGTTGTACATCCTGGCCACCCTGCTGGCGTTCACGGCGCGTGAGGTGGTGCCGTGGCAGTTCACCGCCGCGCTGCTGACGCGGGAGCTGCTGCTGCTGGGTTCGCTCGGCGTGCTGCGCCGGTACGGGTACGGCCCGCCGCCGGTGCACTACGTCGGCAAGACCGCCACCTTCCTGTTGCTGGCCGCGTTCCCGGTCCTGCTGCTGGCGCACGCGACGTCGGCGGCCACGGCGACGGTCGCGGGCGCGATCGGCTGGGGCCTGGCGTGGTGGGGGCTGGTGCTGTACTGGGTGGCCGGCGCGCTCTACGTGGTCCAGGCGGCGCGGCTGGTGCGATCGGTGCGGGCCGGGTCGTCGGGGGCGCCGGCGTGACGGCGGGTCCGGGGCCGGTGCGGGACGCGGCGGGGCAGCGGCCGGGCGCGGATGGCGAGGGGCGGGGTTCGGCGCTGCGGGTGTACACGCCGGATTTCCTGACCGAGTTGTTTCGCAACCCGTTGGATCCGGGGTACGCGGACGCGGCGGCCCGCCGCCGGGAGGCGCCGGCGCCGTCGGGGTGGCGGGCGTGGTCGTCGCGGTCGGTGAGCCTGGTGGTGGCGGTGGCGTTGGGTTTCCTGTTCGCGGTGGCGTACCGGCAGACGGTCGCCGAGGAGCCGGGGCGCAGTCAGGCGCGGGCCGGTTTGGTGGCGGAGATCAAGGAGCGCGAGGCGGAGACCGACGGGTTGGCGGCGCGGGCGGACCGGTTGCGTGAGGAGGTCGGTCGGCAGCGGGACGCGGCGTTGAGTGGTTCGCAGGCGTCGCGGCTGCGGCGGCTGGAGGCGGGCACGGGGCTGGGTCGGGTGCGCGGTGACGGTGTGGTGGTGCGGTTGGCGGACGCGCCGGCGCAGGACAAGGACGGGGTGACCGGGGCCGAGGGCGGTCCGCCGCGGGTGTTGTACACGGATCTGCAGAAGGTGGCCAACGACCTGTGGGCGGCGGGTGCGGAGGCGGTGGCGATCAACGGGCAGCGGTTGACGGCGACGTCGACGATCCGGTCGGCGGGTGAGGCCATTCTGGTGGATTTCCGGCCGGTGACGGGTCCGTACGAGGTGTCGGCGATCGGGCCGGGGTCGATGCGGGAGCGGTTCGACGGCAGTCGGGCGGCGTATCTGATGCGGGACCTGGCGGAGTCGGTGGGGTTGTCGTTCCAGGTGCGTGCGGTGGAGGACCTCACCCTGCCGGCGGCGCCGGAGCCACGGCTACGCTACGCCGAGCCGTCGGTCAGTCCGAGTCCGTCCGTGGCGGGGTCGGGTGCCGACCGTTCGTCCCGGCCTGAGCCGTCCGGCTCGGGTGTGTCTCCCAGCCCTTCCGGAGGTGGCCGATGATCGCGGTGTTGGCGTTGCTCGCCGGTGTGGTGCTCGGGGTGTACCTGGATCCCACGGTTCCGGCGGCGTTGCAGCCGTATCTGCCGATCGCGGTGGTGGCGGCGTTGGACGCGGTGTTCGGTGGGGTGCGGGCGAAGCTCGACCGGATCTTCGATGACAAGCAGTTCGTGGTGTCGTTCATCTCGAACGTGCTGGTGGCGGGTCTGATCGTGTACCTGGGTGACCAGTTGGGGGTGGGTGGGCAGTTGTCCACCGGTGTGGTGGTCGTGCTGGGGGTGCGGATCTTCGGGAATGTGGCGGCGATCCGTCGGCACCTGTTCCGGGCGTAGGTTTGTGGCGATGAGCGAGGAACAGAGCGAGACGGGTACCGGTTGGCCCCGGCCGGTGGGTCCGGCGCGTCCGCAGGGTCCGGCGGGGGAGCCGGATCCGCGGCCGGAGGCGCCGGATCCGGACGAGATCAGTCCGTTGGTGCCGGAGGGTGAGCCGCCGGCGCAGGACGGGGGTTCGTCGGGGGCTGCGGCTGTGGCCGGGGTGGGGCGTCGGTTCACCTCGGCGGGGGCGATGATCGCGTTGTTGCTGGGGTTGTTGGGGTTCACTCTGGTGGTGCAGTTGCGGACGACGTCGACGGACCCGACGTCGGCGGCGACGCGGCAGGAGGACCTGGTGCGGATCTTCTCGGATCTGGATTCGCGGGAGAAGCGGCTGCGGCAGGACATCGAGTCGTTGGAGGAGAGCCAGCGGCAGTTGCGTTCGGGTGAGCAGGGTCGGCAGGCGGCGCTGGAGGAGGCGACGCGGCGGGCGGACGAGTTGGGGATTCTGGCGGGGACGTTGCCGGCGCGGGGGCCGGGGTTGGGTGTGCGGTTCGAGGCGGGGTCGAAGCCGATTTCGGCGTACCGGATCCTGGACGCGGTGCAGGAGTTGCGGGGTGCGGGGGCGGAGGCGATGCAGATCTCGGGTGGGGACGGGGCGTCGGTTCGGATCATCGCGTCGACGTACTTCCTGGATGGTGGGGACGGTGCTCTGGTGGTGGACGGGCGTCCGTTGACGGGTCCGTTCACGATCACGGTGATCGGTGATCCGACGACGATGGCGACGGCGTTGAAGATTCCGGGCGGGGTGGCCGCATCGGTTGCCGGTGACGGCGGTACCGTGATCGTTGAGGATCGTGAGGTTGCCGAGGTTTCGGCGCTGCACGCGCCCGTGAAGTTGGAACACGCCCGTCCGGTCTCCTGACCGGCGCGGCGCGCCGGTTCGCCGGCGCAGCGATGGTCGGCACGACGATGAAGGACGCGTGTGGTGATTCCTGAGGATCTGCGGTACACCGCCGAGCACGAGTGGGTGGCGGGTGACGGGTCGGGCTCTGTCCGGGTCGGCATCACGCACTTCGCGCAGGACGCGCTGGGTGACATCGTGTTCGTCCAGTTGCCGGAGGAGGGCGCGGAGGTGGCCGCGGGTGACTCCCTGGGTGAGATCGAGTCGACCAAGAGCGTGTCCGAGATCTACGCCCCGGTGAGTGGGGTCGTGGCGGCGCGGAACGAGGCGTTGGCGGATACTCCGGAGGTGATCAACTCTGATCCGTACGGTGCGGGTTGGCTGGTGGAGATCACGCCGAGCGATCCGGTGGCGGTGGACGGGTTGTTGACCGCCGGGGCGTATCGCGAGCTGACTGAGAGCTGAGTGTCCGTGGGCGTGCGGGTGTTGTGTCCGCGCGTCCGGTTGCCCTGCATTTCGGCGCTGGCTAGGCTCGCCCAGTCGACCGAGAACCCAATGAGTTGAGCGTTGCGGAATTGCCTTTCCGGGCACGGGGAGCCAGCCGCCGGGTGGACTGCCCGGCGGCCAGACCCGCCATTACCCGACGCCGACGTGAAACAGATCCGTGAGGTGGTCCCATGACGCGCCCAGACGACGAGTTCCCCCCGCTCGACGTCACTTCGACGCTCAATCTCGGTTCGCTCGACGAAGTGCTGGAGGGGCCGGACACCGATGTGGTGCCGAGCCGGATGTCCGGTTCGTTGCCGCCGGGTATGGCGCTGCTGGTGGTTCGTCGGGGTCCGAATGCGGGTGCCCGGTTCTTGTTGGATCATGATGTGACGACGAGTGGCCGGCATCCGGACAGTGACATCTTCCTGGACGACGTGACGGTGTCGCGGCGGCATGCCGAGTTCCACCGGGATGGTGGCACGTTCACGGTGCGGGACGTGGGAAGTTTGAACGGCACGTACGTAAACCGGGAGCGGGTCGAGGCGGCCACGTTGAGTAATGGTGACGAGGTGCAGATCGGCAAGTTCCGGGTGGTGTTCATCGCCGGTCCGCGCCCGGAGGAGGAGGCCGGCCGGGGGTGAACGAGCCTGCGGCTTCGACGCCTCCCGGGGCGGCCCGTGCCCAACCGCTGATGAGTATCGGCGAGGTGCTGGGGCAGCTTCGGGTGGAGTTTCCTGACGTCACGATCTCGAAGTTGCGGTTCCTGGAGTCCGAGGGGCTGGTGGAGCCGCAGCGGACGGCTTCGGGGTATCGGAAGTACAGCTGGGACGATGTGGCGCGGTTGCGGTTCGTGTTGACCGCGCAGCGGGACCAGTATCTGCCGTTGCGGGTGATCCGTGAGCAGTTGGCGCAGTGGGATGCGTCGGCGGAGGGGCCGGTGCCGTCTCGGCCGACGTTGGTGGCGGTGGGTCCAGGTGGGGAGGTGCCGGGCCGGGCCGCGGCGGATCAGCCGGTGGATTCGGCGCAGGTGCGGTTGGGTCGGGTTGACCTGGTTGCGCGGAGCGGGATCGACGAGTCGACGTTGGGTGAGTTGGAGCGGCTCGGGATCCTGGTGTCGGATCCGCCGGGTTGGTACGACGGGGATGCGTTGATCATCGCGCGGGCGGTGGCGGGTCTGGCGGCGTACGGGTTGGAGCCTCGGCATCTGCGGGGTTACCGGACGGCGGCGGATCGGGAGGTGGGGTTGTTCGCGCAGTTGGTGGCCCCGTTGGCGCGGCAGAGTGATCCGGCGGCGCGGGCGCGGGCGGCGGAGACGGCGCGGGAGTTGGTGGCGTTGTCTCAGCAGTTGCACGCGGCGTTGGTGCGGGTGGGGTTGCGGTCGACGTTGGGTCGGTGAGGTGGTGTGTGCTGCGCGGTCCGGGCGGTGGTCCGGGCCGCGTGGTGTTTGTGGGGGGCGGTGGGAAAGATCTGGGTGGGGGTGCGTGTCGTAGGCTTGCCGGGGTAACCCCTTTCTGGCGCGGGGCGTGGTGCACGTAGCGCATGGGATGTGCGTGTCGCGGTCCGTGTACCGTGCAGGGAAGGGCGCGGTGCGGGCGTAGGTGACAACGACACGGAGGCGGCGGTGCGCGAGCTGAGCGTGGTCGGAGTTCGGGTGGAGTTGCCCAGCAACCAGCCGATCGTCCTGCTGCGGGAGGTCGAGGGGGATCGCTATCTGCCGATCTGGATCGGTGCGGTGGAGGCGACGGCGATCGCTTACGAGCAGCAGGGGGTCAAGCCGGCCCGGCCGTTGACGCATGATCTTTTGCGGGACGTGTTGGCGGCGTTGCAGGCGCCGTTGCGGGCGGTGGAGATCACCGAGTTGAAGGAGAACGTCTTCTACGCCGATCTGTTGATCGGTGACGGGGTGCGGGTGTCGGCGCGGCCGAGTGACTCGATCGCCCTGGCGTTGCGGGTCGGTGCGCCGATTCGTTGTGCGGAGCAGGTCCTCAGTGAGGCGGGGATCGTGATTCCGGACGAGCAGGAGGATGAGGTGGAGAAGTTCCGGGAGTTCCTGGAGCAGGTGCGTCCGGAGGATTTCGCGGGCTGATCCCGGGTGCGGGTGGGGCCCGCGCGTGTTTCTTTCTCGTCCCGGTGTGGTCACTGTGGGTGATCTGCCGTGGATCTTCGGTGTGGCTGCGCGGCGTGTCGTGACCGTTCCTGCGCGGTAACTCCTCAAGGGCGCTATAGGGTTTGCCGTGTCGAGGGGTGCACGTCCCGGAAGCGACGTGTCACCGCACTGGCGGGGAGGTTGTCCGGATGCACGAGCCGCGAGATCCCGAGCCTGGTACGCAGCAGCAGCGGGGGGCGGGTGGGGTGCCGGCGGGGCCGGCGACTGAGGGTGACGGCGCGGTGGGCTACCGGGGTGTGACGGCGTGCCACGCGGTGGGTATCACGTACCGGCAGTTGGACTACTGGGCGCGGACGTCGCTGGTGGTGCCGAGCGTGCGGGACGCGTCGGGTTCGGGGACGTCTCGGCTGTACTCGTTCCGTGACCTGGTGGTGTTGAAGGTCGTGAAGCGGTTGCTGGACGCCGGGGTGTCGTTGCAGAACATCCGGAAGGCGATCGAAGCGCTGCGGTCGCGGGGGGTGGCCGATCTGGCGGGGATCACGTTGATCTCGGACGGGACGACGGTGTACGAGTGCCGGTCGCCGGAGGAGGTGGTCGACCTGTTGCAGGGTGGCCAGGGCGTGTTCGGTATCGCGATCGGCGGGGCGTTCAAGGAGATCGAGGGTTCGCTGTCGGATCTGCCGGCGGAGCCGGCGGGTGGGGTCGTGGAGGAGCCGGCGGCGGATCCGGTGGGTGACGAGCTGGCGGCGCGTCGGGCGCGTCGGCGGGCCGGTTGAGGCGTCGGGCGTCCGCTGTGGGCGGTGTCCGTTGTGGTCCGGCCGCGCGGGAAGCCTCGTGTGTGGACATTCCCGGCTTGGGTCGTCTTGTTGACAGTCGTGGCGTTGCCGGTAATCCTATGTGCGGCGTTCGCCCCCCGCCTCGGGGTTCTCACCGTCGGTGACGGCCGGTGGGGGCGGCGGACGGAGACGACGCAGGGAGCGGCGAGGTCGCCTGCCCGACGATCGGATTTGAACCGTAGTGCAGACAGACAGTCGTGCCGCCGCGACCTTGGTGGACGTCGGCGGGCGGGTCGTGGACGCCGGCGCCTCGGGGTGTCCGGTCGCGCACGCCGGCCGGGTGTCGACGCCGCCGCCTGTCGGGGACACGCTGGCGGAGGCGGTGGAGTTCCTGCACCTGTTCCACGAGGAGCGGCGGCTGCCGGGGGTGGACGCGCGGATCGCGCAGGTGCGGGAGGAGGTCGCGCTCACGGGCGCGTACCGGCACACCCGTGAGGAGTTGGCGTACGGGGCGAAGGTGGCGTGGCGGCAGTCGGCGCGGTGCGTGGGCCGGGTGCGGTGGGCGGGGCTGCGGGTCCGGGACCGCCGGGACGTGACGACGGTGGCGGGGATCGCGCGGGAGTTGGCGCAGCACCTGGCGGTGGCGGACAACGGCGGCCGGATCCAGTCGGTGATGACGGTGTTCGCGCCGGACCGGCCGGGGGTGGGTCCGCGGGCGCGGATCTGGAACGACCAGTTGATCCGCTACTGCGGGCACCGGTGCGGTGCCGGGTCGGTGCTGGGTGATCCGGGGCAGGTGGCGATGACGGACGCGGCGCTGCGGTTGGGGTGGCGTCCGCCGCCGGTGCCGGGTCGGTTCGACCTGCTGCCGTGGGTGATCGAGACGGCGTACGCGGATCCGACGCTGGTGCAGGTGCCGCGGGACCTGGTGCGGGAGGTCGCGTTGGTGCATCCGGCGTATCCGTGGTTCGAGGAGTTGCGGTTGCGGTGGCACGCCCTGCCGGTGATCAGCAACATGCGGTTGCGCGTCGGTGGGGTGGACTACAGTTGCGCCCCGTTCAACGGGCACTACCTGGGTGACGAGATCGGGACGCGCAACCTGGGCGACCGGGACCGGTACGACCAGTTGCTGCCGGTGGCGCGGGGGTTGGGGTTGGACACGTCGCGGGAGGACACGCTGTGGCGGGAGCACGCGGTGTTGGTGCTCAACCAGGCGGTGCTGCACTCGTTCCGGCTGGCGGGGGTGCGGGTGTCGGATCCGCACACCGAGTCGGAGTTGTTCATGAAGTTCTGCGCGCAGGAGGAGCGGGCGGGGCGGCCGGTGCACGGTGACTGGTCGTGGCTCAACGGCAGTGTGGGGTGGGCGGCGTTGCACGCGGTGCATCACCGCTACTACGACCCGCGGGTGCCGAACCCGAACCTGTGGCCGGCGGAGCGCGCGTACGGGCCGGCCGGTGTGGTGGAGCAGACCCTGCGGGAGCGGCACGATGCCGCCCGCCGGCGGGAGGACTGAGGCGTGGACGTCGTGGCGTTGCGGCAGAGTTGGGCGCAGTTCTGCGCGGCGGGTCCGGAGGCGGCGAAGTACTTCTACGCGACCCTGTTCGTGATCGCGCCGGAGGCGCGGTCGATGTTCCCGACGAACATGAGCTACCAGGAGGACAAGTTGTTGGCGGCGTTGGGGCACATCGTGTCCCACGTCGACGACGAGCGGGAGTTGTCGGCGTTCGCGCACCGGTTGGGCGCGGACCATCGGCGGTTCCGGGGCACGGACCGGCAGGGTCGGGAGGTGCCGTTGGGGGAGTGGCACTACGTGTGGGTGGGGCAGGCGTTGCTGGCGACGTTGGAGCGGTTCCTCGGGCCGCGGTGGACGCCGCAGTTGCGGGCGCAGTGGGCGGCGGCGTACGAGGTGGTGGCGCGGTTGATGCTGACGGGGGCGGCGGAGGCGGAGCGGTCGTCGCCGCCGTACTGGGAGGCGGAGGTCCTGTCGGTGCAGCGGCGCCGCGCGGACGTGTGTGTGTTCACGGTCCGGCCGAACTATCTGTGCGAGTACCTGCCGGGGCAGTCGTTGCCGGTGCAGGTGCCGCAGTTGCGGGTGTGGCGGTACCTGTCGCCGGCGAACGCGCCGCGCCCGGACGGGACGATCGAGTTCCACGTCCGGGCGACGGGCCGGTTCTCCACCCATCTGGTGCGCCGGCTGCGGGTCGGTGACCAGGTGTTGTTGGGTTCGCCGGTGGGTGCGGCGTTGTCGTCGTACGACCGGTCGCCGCACCTGCCGTTGTTGCTGGTGGCCGGTGGGACGGGGGTGGCGCCGTTGCGGGCGGTGGTGGAGGCGCTGCGGCAGGGGCCGGGGCGTGCGGTGACGCTGGTGGTGGGCGCGAAGACCCCGGAGGACCTGTACGACGACCAGGGGTTGCGGGAGTTGGCGTCGGCGTCGGCGTGGTCTTCCGGTGGGGTCGGTGGGTGGTTGCGGTATGTGCCGACGGTGGAGGTCGGGTGGCAGTGGGCGGGTGCGGTGGGCACGGCGGCTGACACGGCGTTGCGGTTGGGTTCGTGGCGGGACACCGACGTGCTGGTGTGCGGCAGTCCGGAGATGACCCGGGAGACGGTCGGCGCCTTGGTGGCCGCGGGTGTGCCGGCGGACCGGATCCTGGCCGAAAGTTATGATCATTCTCTTTATCCGCCCCTCGCGGGCGCGGCGGTTGCCGCGTCGCGGGACTTCACCGGGACGGCTGCGCGATGAGCATCGACCACGGCGACGGGGTCACCGGTTTCCAGCGAGACGACACGGTCCGGGCGTTGGGGGCGGTGCAGGCGCGGCGGTTCCGGGGCAGCGAGTGGGTGTCCGTCGACGAGGTCGCGGACGTGGCCCGGTCGGCCGACGAGCGGATCGCGTTGCTCGACGGTGAGTTGCAGCGGCTGCGGCGGGAGAACGAGGGCCTGGTGCAGCAGGTGGAGATGCTGCGGCACGGGGCGCTGCCGAGCGCCGCCCCGCAGGGCCCGGACCCGATGGTGGTCGAGTTGGCGGTGCGGGCGCAGGCCGAGGCGAACCGCACGATCGGTGAGGCCAGCGAGGAGGGCGCGGAGATCATCGCTGACGCGCGTCAGCAGGCCGAGGAGATCCTCGCGGAGGCGCACCGGCGGGCGGGGGCGGTGCCGGCGCAGTCGGGGTCGCGGTCGGAGGATCTGCAGCGGCAGGTGCGCGAGTTGGAGGGGCGGCACGGGGCGTTGCTGGCGGCGGTGGCGACGGCGCAGCAGCACCTGAACCAGTGGCAGGCGCACCTGTCGGCGCAGGCGGAGCGGCTGCGGGCCGACGCGGCGGCGGCGGGTGCGGCGAGTCAGCAGCTACGGCAGGTCGTCGGCGGCTGATCCCGCCGTCGGTGGGTCGGCCGGTCAGGGGTGGGCGCAGGCAGCGGCGACGGCGTCGGCGATCGGGGTGTTGCCGGTGACCAGTTCCAGGACCGCGCCGGCGCTGCCCGGGTGGTACAGCAGGGCGACGAGGACCCGGGCGACGTCGGTGCGGGTGACCGTCCCGGGGTCGGTGTGCCGGGTCAGGGTGACTCGGCCGGTGGGTGGGTCGTCGGTGAGCCGGCCGGGGCGCAGGACCGTCCAGTCCAGGTCGCGGGCGGTGAGGTCGTCCTCGGCGGCCTTCTTGGCCCGCAGGTAGGCGGCGAACACGTCGTCGGTGCCGGCGGGTGGGGCCGTGTCCACGCCCATGGCGGAGAGCAGCAGGTAGCGACGTATCCCGGTCCGCTGGGCGGCGTCGGCGAGCAGGCCGGCGGCGGCCCGGTCGACGGTGTCCTTGCGGGCGGCGCCGCTGCCGGGGCCGGCGCCGGCGGCGAAGACCACCGCGTCGGCCCCGTCGAGGTGGGTGGCGACCCGTGCGGCGTCGGCGTGTTCCAGGTCGCAGACGACGGGGTGGGCGCCGCTGGCGCGTAGCGCGGCGGCGTGGTCGGGGTTGCGGATCAGTCCGACGGCGGTGTCGCCGCGGCCGGCGAGTTCCCGGTGCAGCAGTTGGGCGATCTTGCCGTGTCCGCCGGCGATGACGACGCGCATACCTGCCACCGTAGCCGCCGGGGCGCGCGGGCACCGGCGCTGCGGCGAGCAGGGTCACGGGCGGGTGGTCGCCGGCGGGGGTGGCGCTGGGGCAGCATGGATGCCGTGACGGAGACGTTCGACGCGTTGGCGGGGCTGCTCGCCGAGGGCGGTGTCGTGGTGTTGAGCGGGGCGGGCCTGTCCACCGAGTCCGGCATTCCGGACTATCGGGGGCCCAGCGGGGTGGCGCGTCGGCACACTCCGATGACGTTCCAGGCGTTCACCGGGGATCCGGTGGCGCGGCGGCGGTACTGGGCGCGCAGCCACCTGGGGTGGCGCACGATCGCCCGGGCCGCCCCGAACGACGGGCACCGGGCGGTGGCCCGTCTGCAACGCGGCGGGCTCGTCGACGCGGTGATCACCCAGAACGTCGACGGTCTGCACAGCGTCGCCGGGTCGCAGCCGGTGGTGGAGTTGCACGGCCGCCTCGACGAGGTGGTGTGCCTGGACTGCGGCAACCACACCTCCCGCGAGGAACTGGACCGGCGGCTGCGGCAGGCCAACCCGGGGTTCGACGCGGTGGTCGCGGCGGTCCACCCCGACGGTGACGTGGATCTCGACGACCGGGAGGTGGCCGGGTTCCGGCCGGTGGACTGCGGGTTCTGCCGCACCGGGCTGCTGAAACCGGACGTGGTGTTCTTCGGGGAGACGGTTCCCGCCGCCCGGGTGGCCCGCTGCTTCGACCTGGTCGAGGGGGCTCGGTCGCTGTTGGTGCTCGGGTCGTCGTTGACGGTGATGTCGGGCCGCCGGTTCGTGATCCGGGCCGCGAAACGGGGCATTCCGGTGGCGATCGTCAACCAGGGGGTGACCCGGGGCGACGGGTACGCCACCGTGCGGGCCGATGCGCCGCTGGGCGTGCTGCTGCCGGCGCTGGCCGACCGGCTCGCCGGCGCCGGGGCCCCGGCGCCGGTCGCCGGCTGACCCGCCGCGCCCGGCCTGCCGGTGATCCACTGGTCGGGGGGACGACCTCCGCCGGTGCCGGTGGCGCTGGTAGCGTGGATGTCGCCGGTACCACCCACGTGGGAGAGACCGTCCGATGATCGTTGCGGGCGGCGCCGAAGGGGCAGCTTCCTCCCCGGAACCTCTCAGGCAAAAGGACCTCGTGGGCAGGCACTGTGGAGCGCCCTTCCCGGGGTGCGACTCAGGGGGAGGCCGACCTGTCGACCTCACCCCTGCGGGAGCGCCGCCATGACCGTAGAGCAGTTCGCCGCCCGTCACATCGGCCCCGATCCGGCCGACGAGCGCCGCATGCTGGAGGCCGTCGGCTACGACTCGATCGACGAGCTGATGGACGCCGCGATTCCCGAGGTGATCCGCTGGCACGGTGCCCTGGACCTGCCGGAGCCGGCCAGCGAGCACGACGCCCTGGCCGAGCTGCGGGCCCTCGCCGCGCGGAACACCGTCGCCGTGTCGATGATCGGGCTGGGTTACCACGGCACGCACACCCCGGCGGTGATCCGCCGCAACGTGCTGGAGAGCCCGGCGTGGTACACGGCGTACACGCCGTACCAGCCGGAGATCAGCCAGGGCCGGCTGGAGGCGCTGCTGAACTTCCAGACGATGGTCACCGACCTGACGGGGCTGGCCACCGCGAACGCCTCGATGCTCGACGAGGGCACCGCGGCGGCCGAGGCGATGACCCTGGCCCGCCGCGCGTCGAAGAGCCGCAGCGGCGTGTACGTCGTCGACGCCGACGCGTTGCCGCAGACCCTCGCGGTGATCATGAGTCGGGCGGAGCCGTTGGGCATCGAGGTGCGGGTCCTCGACGTCGACGCCGAGGAGTTGCCGGCGGAGTTCTTCGGCCTGCACCTGCAGTACCCGGGGGCGTCCGGGGCGGTGCGGGACCATGCCGCGCTGGTGGCGGCGGCGCACGCGGCGGGGGCGCTGGTGTGTGTGGCGGCGGACCTGTTGGCGCTGACGTTGCTGCGCCCGCCGGGGGAGATCGGCGCGGACGTGGCCGCCGGCACCACCCAGCGGTTCGGGGTGCCGATGGGCTTCGGTGGCCCGCACGCCGGGTACCTGGCGGTGCGTTCGGGGTTGGAGCGGATGCTGCCCGGCCGGCTGGTCGGGGTGTCCCGCGACGCCGACGGCAACCCGGCGTACCGGTTGGCGTTGCAGACCCGTGAGCAGCACATCCGGCGGGAGAGGGCGACCAGCAACATCTGCACCGCGCAGGTGCTGCTGGCGGTGATGGCCGGCATGTACGCCGTCTACCACGGCCCGGACGGGCTGCGTGCCATCGCGGCGCGTACCCATGGCATGGCGGCGCGGCTCGCGGCCGGGCTGCGCGCCGGTGGGGTGGCGGTGGCGGACGTCGCGTTCTTCGACACGGTCACCGCGAGCGTGCCGGGCCGGGCCGCCGAGGTGGTGGCGCAGGCGCAGGCGCGGGGGGTGAACCTGCGGTGCGTCGACGCCGACCGGGTGGGGATTTCCTGCGACGAGACGACCACGGCGGCGCACCTGTCGGCGGTGTGGGCGGCGTTCGGGGTGGCCGGGGTCGACGGGGACGGGGACGGGGCCCTGCCGGCGGCGTTGGCGCGCACCTCGGACTTCCTCACCCACCCGGTGTTCCGCAGCCACCACTCGGAGACGGCGATGCTGCGGTACCTGCGGCGGCTGTCGGACTTCGACTACGCCCTGGACCGGGGGATGATCCCGCTGGGGTCGTGCACGATGAAGCTGAACGCGACCACGGAGATGGAGCCGGTGAGCTGGGCGGAGTTCGCGCACCTGCACCCGTTCGCGCCGGCGTCGCAGACGGCCGGGTACCGGGAGATGATCGCCCAGTTGGAGGGCTGGCTGGCGGAGGTGACCGGCTACGACGCGGTCAGCGTGCAGCCCAACGCCGGGTCGCAGGGGGAACTGGCGGGGCTGCTGGCGATCCGCGCGTACCACCGGGACCGGGGTGAGGGGCACCGGGAGGTGTGCCTGATCCCGTCGTCGGCGCACGGCACGAACGCCGCGTCGGCGGTGATGGCGGGGATGCGGGTGGTCGTGGTGGGTTGCGACGGCGACGGCAACGTCGACCTGGTCGACCTCGACACGAAGATCGACAAGCATCGGGACACGCTCGCGGCGATCATGGTGACGTACCCGTCGACGCACGGGGTGTACGAGACGGGCATCGCGCAGTTGTGCGCGAAGGTCCACGACGCGGGCGGTCAGGTGTACGTCGACGGGGCGAACCTCAACGCCCTGGTCGGGTTCGCCAAGCCGGGCCGGTTCGGGGCGGACGTGTCGCACCTGAACCTGCACAAGACGTTCTGCATCCCGCACGGTGGGGGCGGGCCGGGGGTGGGTCCGGTGGCGGTGCGGGCGCACCTGGCGCCGTACCTGCCGGGCGGCGGCGGTGCCGGCCGGCCGGCGATCTCGGCGGCGCGGTACGGGTCGGCGGGGATCCTGCCGATCCCGTGGGCGTACCTGCGGATGATGGGCGCGGCGGGGCTGACCCGGGCGACGGGGGTGGCGGTGCTGGCCGCGAACTACGTGGCGGTGCGGCTGCGGGAACACTTCCCGGTGTTGTACGCGGGCAACAAGGGCCTGGTGGCGCACGAGTGCATCCTGGACCTGCGGCCGGTGACGAAGGCGGCCGGGGTCACGGTCGACGACGTGGCGAAGCGGCTGATCGACTACGGGTTCCACGCGCCGACGATGTCGTTCCCGGTGGCGGGGACGTTGATGGTGGAGCCGACGGAGAGTGAGGACCTGGCCGAGCTGGACCGGTTCTGCGCGGCGATGATCGCGATCCGGGCGGAGATCGACAAGGTGGGCTCGGGCGAGTGGCCGGCGGGGGACAATCCCCTGGCGAACGCGCCACACACGGCGGCGATGGTGGCCGGCGACGAGTGGCCGCACCCGTACCCGCGGTCGGTGGGGGCGTACCCGGCGGGGGTGGACCGGGCCGGGAAGTACTGGCCGCCGGTGCGGCGGGTCGACGGCGCGTACGGTGACCGGAACCTGGTGTGCTCGTGTCCGGCGCCGGAGGCGTTCGAGGAGTGACGTCGGGGCGCGCCGGGGCGGTGGTTCGCGCCGCCCCGGCGGGTGCGTCGACCGGGGCAGGCTGGTCGCGGGGACCGGGGGCTGGCCTGTGGTCGACGGGGTGCGTCAGGTTGACGCTGGGTGAACGGTCAGGCGACGAGGGCGTGTCGGGCGGGACCGCGGTGGGGGGCGATGGTGCTGCCGTCGGGGAGGAGTTCGCCGGTGTCCTCGAAGACGATGACACCGTTGCAGAGCAGGCTCCAGCCCTGCTCAGGGAAGCAGGCGAGGACGCGGGCGGCTTCCCGGTCGGTCGCTTCGGCGGAGGGGCAGGTGGGTTGGTGCTGGCACATCGGGTTCTCCGGACTGTGGGGGCACTGTGTCATGGTTCACATGACCAGTGACGCACAGTACCAAGCGAACGTGAGCCGCATCGAGCGGGTTCACGCCATGTCGGGGGGAATTCCACTGAACGGACGAGGCGGAATGGGCCAGACGGCGTGGAAGCGTTCCCACTGACACGGGTGACCGCACCCGCCGCCCCCGCCGGCTGCCGCGGCCGGCTCACCGAACGCGACCGCCTGCACTGGCGCCTGCGCGACGGCGGTGACCCGGCCCGCCTCGTCGAGGAGTTCCTCACCGCCCACGGCCTCGGCGTCGACGACCTGACCCGCCCGGCGGCCCACGACCCGGCCGGGGTGTGCGGGGCCGCCCTGTACGTCTCCGCCGCGGCCGGGGCCGTGCTGGCCGCCGCGGCACCCGGCGCGCCCAGCCCCGCCCCCGCCCTGCCCGACCTGGCCGTGGTCGTCTACGCGCACACCCCCGCCGCCGCGCCGACGCCACCACCCGGGGCCGGCGACTGGTGGATCGGCGACTGGACCCCGAGCTGGAGCACCCGCCAGCACGCCGACGCCGTGACCGCCGTGCGGGCCGCGATCGGCCGCGGCGACGTCTACCAGGTCAACCTCGTCGGCCACGCCGCCGCCCCGTACACCGGCGACCCCCGCCCCGCCCTGGCCCGGCTGAGCCGGCTGCCCGGCGCCCGCTACGGCGGCACCCTGCACGGCCCCGGCTGGGCGATCGGCTGCGCCTCCCCGGAGACCCTGATCGCCGTCGAGGGCGGCCGGCTGGTCACCCGCCCCATCAAGGGCACCCGCCCGGCCACCCCCGCCGGCCGCGCCGAGCTGCTCGCCTCGGCCAAGGAACGCGCCGAACACATCATGATCGTCGACCTGGAACGCAACGACCTGGCCCGCGTCGCGGCCACCGGCACCGTCACCGTCGACGAACTGTTCGCCGTACGCCGCTGGTGCGACCTGTGGCAGGCCGAGTCGACGGTGTCGGCGGCCCCCGCCGACGGCCTGGGCCTGGCCGACCTGCTGCGCGCGGTCTGCCCCGGCGGGTCGGTCACCGGCGCGCCGAAACTGGCCGCCCTCGACGTCGTCGCCGCCCACGAACCCGTGGGCCGGGGCGCGAGCATGGGCGCGCTGGGCTGGGTGGGCGCCGGCCGGATCGACCTGGGCCTGACCATCCGCACCGCCGCCGCCGACGGGCACCTGCTGCACGGCTGGGCCGGCGGCGGCATCACCTGGGACAGCGACCCCGACGCCGAGGTCGCCGAGGCCGCCGCCAAGGCCCGGCCCGTCCGCGCCGCCCTCGCCCCCGCACCCGGACCCCGGGCCGATAGCCTGCTGCCATGACGATGCGGCCCATCCGGATCATCGGCGACCCGGTGCTGCGCACCGGCTGCGAGCCGGTGACCAGCTTCGACGCCGACCTGCGCGCCCTGGTCGGCGACCTGATGGACACCCTGCTCGGCGCCCCCGGCCGCGCCGGCGTCGCCGCCCCACAGATCGGCGTGCCCGCGCAGGTGTTCGTCTACGACGCCGACGGCCACCGCGGCCACATGATCAACCCGACGGTGGAGCTGTCCGAGGAGTCGCAGGACGACGACGAGGGCTGCCTGTCCATCCCCGGGCTGTACTTCCCGACCCCCCGCGCCCTGCACGCCACCGCCCGCGGCTTCGACCAGCACGGCGAGCCGCTGACCATCTCCGGCAGCGGTTTCCTCGCCCGCGCCCTGCAACACGAGACCGACCACCTCGCCGGGCGCCTCTACGTCGACACCCTGCGCGGGGACGCCCGCCGGCGGGCACTACGGGAGATCCGCGCCGGCCGCTTCGACTCACCCACCCGCCGCCGCTGACCCACCCGCCGGGGGCGGCGGGACGCGGTCGCGTCCCGCCGCCCCCGGCGTTCAGACCCGGCTCACCGCCCGGTCGCCGCGCAGCGTCAACCCGGCGATCCCGCCAACAGGAATGAGCAGCCAGCAGGACAGCATCCGGTAGACCAGCACGGCAGCGGCGGCGCTGACCGCGGTCGCGCCCGAGGCGGTGAGCCCGGCGACCAGTGCGGTGTCGATGACACCCACCCCGCCCGGGGTCAGCGGCACCTGCCGGACGATCTGCACACCGAGGTAGATGCCCGCCAGGGCGGTCACCCCCACCGGCAGGTGCAGCGCCAGCGCGGCGGCGGCCAGGCACAGCAGGTCGGCCGCCCAGTTCACCGCCGCGTACCCCACCGCCGCCGCCCAGTCCCGCACCCGCAGCTTCGCCCCCGCCCGCCACGCCTGCCGGGCCGAGACCAGCAACGCCCGCACGTGCCGACGCACCACGCCCCCCGACACGTCAGGCCCCGCAACGGGCCCGACCGCACGCCGACGCGGCTGCCTGCGTCCGGCCAGCACCGCCAACGCCGTCAACCCACCCAACGCCGCCACGACGGCCAGCGGACGCCAGTCCCACCCGCCCGGGGCACGGACCAGCACCACCGCACCCCCGCCCACGTACAGCAGGGCCAACCCGCCCATGGACGCCAACCCGGACACCACCGCCGAGGCCGCCGCCATCTCCCGCGGCGCGCCGGCACGCTCGTACTCCCGGATGGCGTACCCGGTGGAGACCGCCGCCCCCGCCGGCAACGAGATCGACAACGCCGTGCGGGCCAGGCTGATCGCCACCACCCGGCCCCGACGCAGACGCACCCCCAGGGCGTCGAGCAGCCGCCACTGCTGCAACGCGAACGCCGCCAACGAGACGGCCTGCAACAGCACCGCCAGCACCACCCACCCGTAGCCGGCGCCGGTCAACGCGGCGAGGAACTCCCGCGGGTCGGGCAGCCGCCCGCGCAGACCCACCACAGCCGCGCCGACGACACCCACGGCCACGGCGAGCAGCCGCACCCACCGGCGCCGCCACAGCCCCGCCGCCGGCGCGGCGCTCACCGCGGTCCCGGGCACGCGGTGAGCGTGTACTCGCCGTACCCGGCGACCTCGGTGAACCCGAGCCGCTCGTACAGCCGCAGCGCCGCCACGTTGTCGGCCCGCACGTTCAACGTGACGTGGTCGACGTCGGCGGCCAGCCGCCGGCACAGCGCGGCCACCGCCGCCGCCGCCAAACCCCGCCCCCGATACCCGGGATGGGTGGTGACGTTGCCCAGCGCCGCCACCCGCCACACCGGGGAGTACACGTGCACCCCGGCCACCGCCACCAGCTCCCCGTCACGGCGCACCCCCACGTACCGGCCGGTGTCGAGCATCCTCGGGTCGAACCAGTTGCCCGGGTACGCCACCGCGTACAGCCTCGTCAGCTCCGGCAGGTCGGCGGCACCCAGCGGCTGCCCCGCACCGGGAACCGCGGCCAGCCGCGCCCGGTCGGTCAGCGCCATCTTCCGGTGCGCGCCGCCGTCGGCGACGCGGAACCAGCCGGCCAGCACCGGCGCCAGGCCGGGGGACAGGTGCGCGTGCAGCCGCGCCGGCAGCACCGGCGCCAGGTCGGTCAGCAGCGCCGCCAACTCCTCCCGGCCGGCGGCGTCGGCGAACGCCAGCAGCGTCGGCGGCACCACCGCGTGGTACAGCAGCGCGACCTGCTCGCCGCGGCGGAACCACGACGTGTACGGCCAGAAGAAGTCGTCCAGGTCACCCAGCTGGTAGGCGTGCAGCGTCGGGTCGCGGCCCAGCAGCCGCCCCAGCAGCATCCGGTCGTGTTCGGCGCGTAACGGCATCCGACGATGATCACATGCCCCGGGCCGGTGCGGTCACCCGCTCACGCCCGGCCGCACTCCTCGGCGGGCAGGTTCTCGTGCGCCCACTGGGCCAGGGCATCCAACGCCGGCAGCACCGCCGCGCCCCGCTCGGTCAGCTCGTAGCTCACCCCCAGCGGCGGGCCCTGCCGCACCGTGCGGTGCACCAACCCCACCCGGGCCAGCTCGCCGAGCCGGTCGGACAGCACCGACTCGCTGATCCCCGGTAACGCGCGGGTCAGCTCGGCGAACCCCGCCGGCCCGTGTGCCAGGGTGCCCAGCAGCACCCCGTTCCACCGCTTGCCGAGGAACGCGAACGCCCGCGTCAGCCCCCCGTCGCAGGACCGGGGAACCTCACCGGTGGGGGAGCGGGGCGTCATGACCCCAGGATACGTGGCGTTCCGCACGACAAAGCAACTTCGAAAAAACTAGCTGCTAGTCTCTGAGCAGTTAAGCCCCCCAGGTGCGAAGGAAACCCGACATGACCGACACCGCCACGACCGACCTGATCACCCTCGACCCCGCAGCCCAGGCACAACTGTTCACCGACGCACGCACCGCCAACACCTTCACCGACGAACCCGTCACCGACGCCCAACTGCGCGCCATCTTCGACCTCGCCAAGTACCCGCCCACCGCCGCCAACACCCAGCCCCTGCGGGTCCTCTACACCCGCCCCGGCGAGACCCGCGACCGACTGCTCACCCACATGTCCGAAGGCAACCGCGCCAAGACCGCCACCGCACCCGTCGTGGCCGTCCTCGCCGCCGACACCGACTTCCACGAGTTCATCCCACGCGTCTTCCCGATCCGCCCCGAGATGCGCGACGGCCTCGCCGCCGACGCCACCGCCCGCGAAGGCATGGCCCGCTTCAACGCCACCCTCCAGATCGGCTACTGGCTACTGGCCGTCCGCGCCGCCGGCCTCGCCGCCGGCCCCATGGCCGGCTTCGACGCCGCCGCCCTCGACCGCGACCTCTTCGCCGACAGCACCTGGCGCTCCCTGCTCGTGGTCAACCTCGGCAAGCCCGGCCCCGACGCCTGGTTCCCCCGCCTGCCCCGCCTCGACTACGACGACATCACCCGCCACGCCTGACCAACCCGGCCGGCCGGCGCGCGACCCGCGCCGGCCGGCACCTCACCACCCCACCCACTCGTCGTAACCCAACTTCACCACCAACGCCAACACCACCACCAACAACACCACCCGCACGAACCCCGCCCCCCGCCGCAACGCCATCCGCGCCCCCACCACCGCCCCCACCACGTTGCACACCGCCATCGCCGCGCCCAACAACCACCACACATGACCCGTCGCCGCGAACACCACCAACGCCCCCAGGTTCGTCCCCGCGTTCACCACCTTCGCCATCGCCGAACCACCCACGAAGTCCGCGCCCACCAGCGCCGTGAACGCCACCACCAAAAACGTCCCCGTCCCCGGACCGATCAACCCGTCATACGCCGCGATACCCACCCCCGCCACCACCACCGCCGCCACCACCCGCCCCCGGGTCCGCCGCTGCGGCACCGCCACCACCCCCAACCGCGGCCGCGCCACCACGAACACCGCCACCACCACCAACACCCCCAACACCACCGGCCGATACGCCGACGCCGGCACCACCCCCGCCAACGCCGCACCCAACCCCGCCGTCACCACCGCCAAACCCGCCGCCGGACCCGCCACCCGCCAATCCAGCTTCGTCCGCCGCGCATACGTCACCGCCGCCGTCGCCGTCCCCGCGATCGCCGCCAACTTGTTCGTCCCCAACGCCGTCGCCACCGGCACCCCCGGCGCCACCAACAACAACGCCGGCAACAACAACAACCCACCACCCCCCACCACAGCATCGACCCAACCGGCCAACACAGCCGCAGCGAGCAACGTGATCAGCGACGCACCATCCACGGCCGGCCATTCTGCCCACCCCACACCCCGCCACCCCACCCGCCGACAACCCGAGTGTCCCGCCTCACCACCAGCCCACCCACACCCAATCCCCACGTCACCGCCGACGCCGCAACCACACCCCCACGAAACCCACCGCCACGAACACCACCATCGAACACACCAACACCTTCAGCATCCGGCAACCCTCCCACGACCCACGTAGGGTAAAAAGGTGCGCCTGGCCACCTTCAACCTGCTCCACGGCCGATCCCTCACCGACGGACTCGTCGACCCCGACCGGCTCACCGCCGCCGTCACCACCCTCGACGCCGACATCCTCGCCCTACAGGAAGTCGACCGCGACCAGACCCGCAGCGGCAACCTCGACCTCACCGCCATCGCCGCCCGCGCCCTCAACGCCCCCGAACACCGCTTCGCCGCCGCCGTCGTCGGCACCCCCGGCGAACAGTTCCGCCCCCTACGCCACGACGACGACGGACACGGCGAACCCTGCTACGGCATCGGCCTGGTCACCCGCCACCCCGTCCGCACCTGGCAGGTCACCCGCCTCAAACCCGCCCCCGTCCGCTCACCCGTCTACGTACCCGGCCCCGGCGGCGGCCTCATCCTCCTCGAAGACGAACCCCGCGTCGTCCTCGCCGCCGTCCTCGACACCCCCCACGGCGACATCACCGTCGCCGCCACCCACCTGTCCTTCGTCCCCGGCTGGAACATCCACCAACTTCGCCAGACCGTCCGCGCCCTACGCGCCCTACCCGCCCCCCGCATCCTCCTCGGCGACCTCAACCTCCCCGCCGGCCCCGCCCGACTCATCTCCGGCTGGACCCCCCTCGGCCGCCGCCCCACCTACCCCGCCGCCCAACCCCGCGTCCAACTCGACCACATCCTCGCCGACCGCCACCACCGCCACCACCTCCCACCCGTCACCGCCGTCACCACCCCCGCCTCCACCATCTCCGACCACCGCCCCCTCGTCATCGACCTCGGCTGACCCCGAACTCGTCGACCTTCGGCCGCCCCGAACCCCGCCGACACGACCGGGACACCAGGCCCACGCGCCCTTCGGGCACGACCATCGTCACCACGGCAGCAACAGACGCACCCGAAGAACCCACCCGCCGTCCCGACCTCAACCCCGCCCGGCCACCCGCCGCGCCGCCGCCACCGCGTTACGGAACAACATCGCCACCGTCGTCGGCCCCACCCCACCGACCCTCGGCGTGATCGCCCCCGCCACCCGCGCACACGACTCGTCCACATCCGGCAGCAACCGCCGACCCTCATACCGCACCCCACCACCGACCACCACCGCACCCGCACGCACATGCTCCGGACGCACGATCCCCGGCACCCCCGCCGCCGCCACCAGGATCTCCGCCCGCCGCGTGTACCGCGGCCAGTCCGCCACCCCCGTGTGCACCACCGTCACCGCCGCGTTCGCCGTCGGCCGCTTCTGCGCCAACAACATCGCCAACGGCCGCCCCAACGTCGCACCCCGACCCAGGACCACCACCTCACGCCCCGCCACCGGCACCCCGTGGAACGCCAACAACGCCTCGATCCCCGCCGGCGTACAGGGCAACGGACCCGGCAACCCCAACGCCAACCGCCCCATGTTCACCGGATGCATCCCATCGACATCCTTGTCCGGATCCAGCACCTGCAACGCCCGGTCGTAGTCCAGGTGCCCCGGAATCGGATGCTGCACCAACACCCCGTGCACACCCGCGTCGGAATTGAACTCCTCGACCACCCGGTGCAGATCCGCCTGCGACGCCGACGCCGGCAGATGCACGTGCGGCGACGCGAACCCCAACTCCGCCGCCTGCCGCTGCTTGATCCGGATGTACCCGGCACTCGCGTCGTCGTCGCCCACCAACACCGTCGCCAACGACGGCGTCACCCCTGCCGCCCGCAACGCCGCGACCTCCGCCGCCACCTCACCCAGCACCTGCTGCGCCACCGGCGCACCCTGCAACAACCGCGCCGTACCCGACGCCTCCGCGCTCACCACAGAAGAAGAGGACATGGCACCACCTCGCCCGCGGGAGCCCAGGCGGACGACCCCCACGGCGAGCTCCCCGATGGTCGATCCCATCCCCGGTGCCGCCAGTCGCGTACCCCGCCACCCTGCCACACCCACCGGTCACCCCGCCGACCCCGCCCCGCCCCCCTCCACCCGCACCAACCCCACCAACGCCCGGTTGGTGCGGTTCGACCGCACCGCCGCCCGCTGCTGACCCGCCGTCACCTCGATGTACGTCTGCGACGACGCCAACGACGCATGCCCCAGCAACCGCATGATCTCCGCCGCGCTCGCCCCGTCCTCCGCCAACCGCGTCGCGAACGTGTGCCGCAGCGCATGCAACTGCGCACCGCGCGGCACCCGGTCGCTCACCCCCGCCCGCCGATAACAGGACTCCACCAGATACTGCAGGCCACCCCGGCGCAGCGGCTCGCCCCGCCGATCCACCAGCAGCGCCGAGTCCGGCCGCACCGACCGCGACCCGAACCGCCGGACCCGGCTGTCCAGGTACGCCACCAGCACCCGATCCAACTCCGGCTCGATCGGCACCACCCGCGGCCGGCCACCCTTGCCCGCCACGTCCACCCGGCGCTCACCGGGCCGCCCGGTCAGCGACGCCACCCGCAGCGCCAACAACTCCGACAGGCGAAGCCCCGCGCACAGCGCCAACGCCAGCACCGCCACGTCCCGTTCCGGCCACGGGTCGCGCTGCCGACCGTCCTCCCGGGACACCGCCGCGAGCAGCTGCTCCGGGGTGTCCTCGCCCCGCAGCGGCTTCGGCTGGGGGAGCGGGGCGCGGGGCCGGTCCACCGCCGGCATCGGGTTGCCCGCCACCACCCCCTCGGCGACCAGGAACGAGAAGAAGCTGTTCCACGTCGACCAGGCGCGGTGCACCGAGGCGACGGCGCGGGGAGCGGCGAACCGGGCGAACGCGGCCCGCATGACCCTGGGGGAGAGGGCCGCGACCGGGAGCGCGTCCGGCGGCAGGGGAGGGGCGATGGTCTCGCCGGCCAGGGCCGCCACCGCGCGCAGGTCCCGGCGGTACGCCTCCAGCGTGTGCGGGGACGGCTTGCGGGTGGCTCGGGCGGTCAGGAACTCCTCGATCAACGAGCGCACCGATTCGTCCTGTTTGTCATGCATAAGGGATATTATGCATGATTTTCGGGTTGTCGGCGACCTCAGAGAAGGGGATGGGGCCTACCCGCAGCGACCCTTCCCGGATCAGGCCGGGGCTCGTTCAGGTAGGTGAGGACGGCGCGGACGCGGCGGCTGGAGTCGTCGTCGGGGATGCGAGCTTGCCGAACATGGAGGTGGCGGTAGCTGGCCCTGCCGCTCATCAGCAGGGCCACCCGGAGCCAGGGGTGTTGGGAAGTGTCGAGCCAGGGCGTTGGGAAGTGCCGGCAGGAACTCCAGAGTCCGGGCACGGTGGCCCATGAGCGTGGCCGACACGGCGGAGGGGGCGAGGTGGCTACTTGACATAATGTAGATTATCGAATCGGCGAACGAGAGTGCCGTGAGCTGCAAGGACTCCCGCCCGAAGGCAATTCAGCCACTCGCGCGGCTGCGCCCGGTACCCGGCCGCCGAAACCGAGCTACTCCAGGCATCCCGTCAGCGGAGGGCGGGGCCGCATGTCCACTGGCGGGGGCCCCACCTGGCTTACCTCACCCCGGTGATCATGGAGTTATTGCCACGACACGCCCAGACTCAATGGCAATAACTCCATGATCACCGGGGTGAGGCGGGGTGAGGGCTCGGGGCGTGGAGCGAGCCTCAGGCGGAGAGTTTTTCGTCAGCTTTCGGGAAGAAGGCAGCATGCTTTCCGCACTCGACCGTCGGCCACACCGTCGCGCCGCCCGGGTACAGCCGTTGGCTGATTCTGCCGGCCGCGTTGGCGATCCACCTGTGCATCGGGCAGGTCTACGCAACCAGCGTGTACAAGAACTCGCTGATCGCCCACTTCGACGCGAGCCAGACGGCTATCGGGGTGATCTTCAGCATCGCGATCGTGATGCTGGGGTTGTCGGCGGCGGTGGCCGGTACGTGGGTGGAGCGCAACGGTCCGCGTAAGGCGATGTTCGTCTCGGCGTGCTTCTGGGCGGCGGGGTTCCTGGTCGGTGCGGTGGGGATCGCGACGGAGCAGTTGTGGCTGCTGTACGTGGGGTACGGGCTGCTGGGCGGGATCGGTTTGGGGATCGGCTACATCTCCCCCGTGTCGACGTTGATCAAGTGGTTTCCGGACCGGCCGGGCCTGGCTACCGGGTTGGCGATCATGGGGTTCGGGGGTGGCGCGATGGTGGCCTCTCCCCTGTCCCGGCAGCTGTTGTCGCTCTACGACCTCGGGCTACGACCCGGACGCCGTCGCGGGCGCAACGGCGTCGGGGGACGGCGATGGTGTGGCTGTTCGTGACGCTGGGCGTCGGCTACTTCGTGATCATGATGTTCGGGGTGGCGAACGTGCGGGTGCCGGCGGCGGACTGGCGGCCGGCGGGGTTCGAACCGGCGCGGGCGACGGCGAGGCCGATGGTCACCACAGCGAGCGTGTCGGCGGCGAACGCAGTGCGGACGCGGCAGTTCTGGTTGCTGTGGGTGGTGTTGTCTGCAACGTGACGGCCGGGATCGGGATCCTGGAGCAGGCGAGTCCGATGATCCAGGACTTCTTCCGTGAGGAGGGCGCGGCGGCGGTGTCGGTGGCGGCGGCGGGCGGTTTCGTGGGGCTGCTGTCGCTGTTCAACATGGGTGGCCGGTTCGTGTGGTCGTCGGCGTCGGACATGATCGGCCGTAAGCCGGTGTACGTGCTGTACCTGGGTGTGGGGATCGTGTTGTACCTGCTGCTGGCGTTGTTCGGGCAGGTGGCGACGGCGCTGTTCGTGTTGTTGGCGTGCGTGATCGTGTCGTTTTACGGGGGCGGGTTCGCCGCGATGCCGGCGTACCTGCGGGACCTGTTCGGCACGTACCAGGTGGGGGCGATCCACGGCCGGGTGTTGACGGCGTGGTCGGCGGCGGGGTTCGCCGGTCCGTTGATCATCAACGGGTTCCTCGACGCGAAGGGAGCGCCGGGGACGCTGACGGCGGCCGGGTACCGGCCGGCGCTGTTGACGATGGTGGGGGTGCTGGCGGTGGGGTTCGTGGCGAACCTGCTGGTGCGGCCGGTGCCGGAACGGTTTTACGAGCTGGCGCCCGCTGGTTCGGGCGGGGTGCAGGGAGGGATAGCGCGATGAGCAACGGTTCGTCCGGGCAGACCGGCCGGTTGTGGATCTCCTGGTTGCTGGTGGGTGCGCTGCTGGGGTACGGGGTGGTGCAGACGGTGCTGACGGCGGCGAACCTGTTCACGGGCTGAGGGGCACCGACGGGGTACGTACGTGGTGACCGGGGCTGCCTCGGGCAACGGACGACTGGCCCGCCTCGACGGGCCCGGCCGGGGTGATTCGCTACGTGCGGCGCGTCGAGGAATGGCGGGCCCGTCACTGACCTGGCGTGTCGGTCCCGGGGCTTCTCCCGCAGGTCGCCCGTCCGTGGCTTCCAGCCCCAGGACGAAAGGTGTCAGGGAGTTCTCATCTTCGTCAGGGCGATGAAGCCGCGCCATGCGGCCGGCGAGAAGGTCAGGGTGCCGCCCTCGCGGTTCTTCGTGTCGCGGACGAGGACGACGCCGGGCAGGTTGTCGGCGACCTCCACGCAGGCCCCGCCGTTGTTGCCGCTCCTGGTGCTGGTGCGCCACCGCACCCGGGTCAGGTCCATGATGCCGCCGCTTTCCTGATGAGGGCCAGAGACTGCGCCCGCGGCAGGGCCTCGCCGGTGATGCGCGCCAACCGCCGGTCCAGGGTAGCAATGTCGGCCGATTGGTCGAGGATCTGCGCCTTGATCTGACCGTCGACGTGGGACAGCCGGGTGCCGTCGGGCCTGTCCGCCAGGATGAACGGCCCGCCGAGTCCCCCGTACATGCCGGTCGTGGCGGGAACGATGTGCACCTGCACCGCGGGGAGCTGGGCGCACTCGGCCAGGTGTTCGCACTGTGCCCGCATCATGTCCCGGTCGCCTCCGGCCGTGCGGTGCAGGACTCCCTCGTCGATGACGGCCACCAGCAGCGGAGGCCGATCCCGGTGGAGCACGGCCTGCCGGGCGAGGCGCGCGGAGACGAGGTCGTCGAGTTCCCTGGCGGTGAGCGCCTCCCCCGCGAGGGTCGCCCGTGCGTACGCCTCGGTCTGGAGCAGGCCCGGGACCCAGGCCAGCTCGAACCACCGCAGGGACAGGGCCTCGCGTTCGATGTCGGCCCAGCGACGGAACCACACGGGCTCGCGGCGCTTCAGCGCGTCCGGCCATAGGTCCACGATCTCGCGGCCGAGGATCGCGGCGACCTGCGCGCGGTGCCGGGTCTGGGGAATACGTCCGGGGTTTGCCCATCGGGCGGCTGTCTTCGAGTCGACGCCGATCTGGGCTGCGAGGCTGTCGGCGGTCTCCCCCACTGTGGTCATGGCCTCGACGACGGCGTGGTTCATCCCGTTTCCTTTCAGGACATCCTGACTTGTCGGGGGCGATCTTTCTACGCGGTGTGATTGGTTCGCAACCGTCGGCGAGGTGGGTGTTGGAAATCGTCCGTCGCTGACAGACGGGGAGTCCGATGCGCCACCGGGAGATCACCGGGGCGGGGACGTGCTGCAACCCGCGCGGCGAGCCCGCAGTTCGTCGGCGCGATCGTCGTGCGGGTGATTCGGGAGTTGAGGGATCGGCACACGTACCACGGGTGGACCTGGGTTGAGGGCTACCAGCTGGACGTCCGGGGCGAGGCGGTGGCGAAGCGGGAGTTGTTCGTCCTGCGCGAAGGGCTGCGTTGGTTGCCGCCGGTCGCGCTACCGCCGGGCCGTCGGTCGGCGCGGGCGCAGCTGACCCCGCTCACCCCGGCGGCGCCTCCGGGTGGGCTGACCGGCCGGTTCGTGACGTGGGCGCGCCCGCGCGGGTAGACGGGGCGTACCCGCGTCAGAGGCCGCCGGAGACGCGTAGGACGGCGCCGGTGGTGTAGCTGGCGTCGGGGCCGAGGAGCCAGGCGATGGCGGCGGCGATCTCGTCGGGTTCGCCGGCTCGGCCGAGTGGGATGCGGCCGGCGGCGCTGTCGGCGCGGTCGGGTACGCCGGAGAGGGCGTGCAGGTCGGTGCGGACGATGCCGGGGGCGACGCCGTTGACGCGGATGCCGTGGGGGGCGAGTTCCTTGGCCAGGCCGACGGTGAGGGTGTCGGTGGCGGCTTTGACGGCGGCGTAGTGGACGTACTCCCCCGGGCTGCCGAGGGTGGCGGCGGCGGAGGAGACGTTGACGATGGCGCCGCCGTGGGTGAGGCGGCGGGCGGCTTGTTGGGCGCACAGGACGTACCCGATGAGGTTGACGTCGACGACGTGGCGCAGGTCGTCGGCGCGCAGGTCGGTGAGGGGGCCGATGGGGCTGGTGACGCCGGCGTTGTTGACCAGGCCGGTGAGGGGGCCGAGGTCGGCGGCGGCGTCGAAGAGGCGGGTGATGGCGTCGGGGTCGGTGGTGTCGGCGGGGACGGCGACGGCCTGGCGGCCGGTGGCGCGGATGTCGGCGACGACGGTGTCGGCGGCATGCTGGTCGCGGCGGTAGCCGATGGCGACGTGGTGGCCGTGGTGGGCGAGGCGGCGGGCGGTGGCGGCGCCGATGCCGCGGCTGCCGCCGGTGATGATGGTGACGGGATTCAATGGGTACTCCTCCCCCGGGTGCTGGTGGTGACGGTACCGGCGGGGGTGGTCGGTGGTGGTGGAGAGCGCGGTCACACCGGTGATCGCCTACGCTGCCGGCGTCGACTAGTGGAGGTGGGCGGGTGGCGGGTGTGCGGGTCGGTGACCTGGTCGAGGATTTCGAGTTGCCGGACGAGACGGGGACGCCGTGGCGGTTGTCGGAGTTCCTGGTGGTGGGTCCGGTGGTGTTGTTCTTCTATCCGGCGGCGATGACGCGGGGGTGCACGGCGGAGAGCTGTCACTTCCGGGACCTGGCGGCGGAGTTCGCGGCGGTGAGCGCGCAGCGGGTGGGGATCAGTCGGGACGTGGTGGAGAAGCAGGCGGAGTTCTCCCGGTTGCACGGGTTCGACTATCCGTTGTTGTCGGACGTGGACGGTGTGGTGGCGCGGCGGTTCGGGGTGTTGCGGCGGGTGCCGTTGGGGCCGTTGAGTACGCGGCGGATGACGTTCGTGATCGGTTCCGATCGGCGGGTGGTGGAGGTGGTGCACAGCGAGTTGGGGATGAACGAGCACGCGGATCGGGCGTTGCGCGCGTTGGGGGGGTGATCTTTCGGGTGTCGCAGTGGGCTGGTATCAAGGCAGGAATCAAACAGGTGTACGGAAGAGGGTTGTGATGGGTGCCGTGGGCCAGGGTTTGTCCACTGACGAGGTGCAGAGCATCCGGGAGGCGTTGGCGGCCGGCCGGAAGCCGAAGGTGGTGTTCACCTCGTCGGCGGGTCAGATCGCCGGCCAGGTGGGCCAGGTGGTGGAGTTGACCGATCCGTCGGTGTCCGACGAGTTCGTGGTGGTGCGGTTCGGTCGGGACGAGTTGCCGTTCTCCCCCGCCGACGTGGCGGTGGCGCCGCGGGGGGCGGGTCGGCGGGTGGCGGAGGTGAAGGCGGAGCCTGAGCCGGTGTCGCCGGTGGCGGAGCCGGAGTTCGTGCTGGACACGCCGCAGGTGCCGGCGGCGCGGCGGGAGGAGCCGATTGTGGAGCAGCAGCAGGTGGAGTCGAAGCCGCCGGCGCGGCGGCCGGTGAAGGCGGTGAAGCCGAAGGGGCCGGCGGGGTTGACGGTGACGTTGGCGTATGCCGACGGTGAGTGGACGGTGGCGGCGCAGCAGGGTGCGAAGTCGTTGGCGAAGCCGTATGTGGTGAAGCCGGCGGAGGCGTTGCGGATGGTGGCGTTGGTGGACGTTCCGGGGGTGCAGGAGGCGGTGGAGCAGATCCTGGGAGCGGAGCGGGCGGAGGCGGAGCAGCAGGCGGAGAAGTTGCGGGCGGAGTTGGCGGAGATCGAGGCGCGGTTGGCGGAGTTGCGCGAGGTGGGTTGATCGCGTCCGGTGTGCCTGTCCCCCGCCCCTCGTCGCCGTGTGCGGCGGGGGGCGGGGGCGTGTCGGGGGTCAGAAGTAGTCGTGTAGTTGGGCGGGGCCGCCGGCGGCGAGCAGGTCGAGGGGGCGGGGGTCGGCTGTGGTGGTGTGCAGCAGGCCGGTGTGTCGGAGGGTTTCGGCGTTGGTGGTGCCGGTGTAGAGCTGGGCGAAGCCGCGGACGGTCAGGTGTAGTGGGGTGTCGGTGGTGGTGCGGTGCAGTTCGGCGGCGCCGTCGGCGACGTCGAGGCGCCAGGTGCCGGTGTTCCAGTCGGCGAGGTGGTCGTGGAGGGTGAAGGTGACGGTGCCGCGGGCGTGGGTGGGCCAGCCGCGTTGGGTGACGGCGCGGGTGACGTCGACGGGTCGGTGCATCCAGGTGTCGCGGTGGTGTTCGCGGGTGGCTTCGATGGGCAGGTGGGCGGTTAGGGCGTCGCCGTCGAGCAGGGTGAGTCGCAGGGTGGGGGTGACGCTGGCCCAGGTGGCGAGGGTGCTGATGAGTTCGCGGGCGGCGTCGGCGGTGGTGGCGAGGACGTTGTCGACGGTGAGGACGGCGTCGGGGCCGTAGCCTCGGCCGCGGTTCCAGGTGGCGTAGCCGACGAGGTGGTCGTCGTGTTCGACGAGGGTGAGGCCGTCGGTGGGCAGGGTGTCGGTGGGGTGGTCGAACAGGGGGCCGCGGCGGGTGAGTAGGCCGTGGCGGTGGCGGGTGACGGTTTCGTAGAGGTTGGTGATGGCGGGTAGGTCGGCGGGTCCGCCGTCGCGGACGGTGAGGTGGGGGTTGGGTCGGTGTCGGGGTAGGGCGGCGGTGGGTAGGTCGAGGGTGCGTAGGGCTCCGGCGACCTCCCAGCCGCAGGCGCGGTAGGGGGCGGTGGTGGTGGGGAACAGGGCGCTGACGGCGGCGCCGCGGTCGTGGGCGCCGCGCAGGAGGTTGGTGAGCAGGGCGCGGGCGATGCCTCGGCCGCGGGCTGCGGGGGTGACGGCGACGCCGGCGACGTCGGCGGCGGACACGGGGCGGTCGTTCCACCACTGGTCGTGGTGCAGGTCGACGGCTTTGCCGAGGAGTTGGCCGGTGGGGTCGAAGGCGCCGTAGCGGGTCAGGCCGGGTGGGGTGGTGGTGGCGTGTGGTGGTGGGGTGGGGTCGGATCCGAAGGCGTGGCGGCCGAGGGTCCAGGCGGCGGTGAGGTCGTCGGGGGTGAGTTCTCGGACGTTGATGGTGGGCATCGGGTGACGGTAGCGGGGGGTGTGGTGCGGCTGCCTGGCTTTTGTGGTGGTGGGTGGCGGGGCCGGCGCGGTTTGTCGCGCCGGCCCGTTGTCTTGGTGGTGGTCAGTGGTGCGGGATGTGGGCGACGCCGATGCGCTTGCGGAACACCCAGTAGGTCCAGCCCTGGTAGGCCAGGACGATGGGGGTGAACACGACCGCCACCCAGGTCATGATCTTCAGGGTGTAGGGGGTGGAGGCGGCGTTGCTGGCGGTGAGGGTGCCGGTGGGGTCGCCGGTGGAGGGCAGCAGGTTCGGGAACAGGGCGGCGAACAGGGTGGCCACGGCCAGGGCGATGGCCACGGCGGTGCCGGTGAAGGCCCAGCCTTCGCGGCGGGTGTGGGCGGCGGCGAGGCCGGCGAGCAGGGCGAGCGCGGCGGCGGCGGCGAGGACGGTGGCGGTGGTGCTGGAGCGGATGGTGAGGGTCCAGGTGAGGAAGGCCACGGCGAGTACGGCGGTGCCGGCGCCGAGGCGTACGGCGAGGGTGCGGGCGCGGTGGCGGATGTCGCCGACGGTCTTGAGGGCGATGAACACGGCGCCGTGGGTGAGGAAGAGGGCGGCGGTGGTGGCGCCGCCGAGCAGGGCGTAGGGGTTGAGGAGGTTGAGGAGGCCGCCGACGTATTCGTGGTCGGCGTCGAGGGGTACGCCGCGCAGGATGTTGGCGAAGGCGACGCCCCAGAGGATCGCCGGGATGAGGGAGCCGAGGAAGATGGCGGTGTCCCAGCGGCGTTTCCAGGTGGTTTCTGGGCGCTTGTGGCGGTATTCGAAGGCGACGCCGCGGGCGATGAGGGCGAGCAGGATGAGTAGCAGGGGCAGGTAGAAGCCGGAGAAGAGGGTGGCGTACCACTCGGGGAAGGCGGCGAACATGGCGCCGCCGGCGGTGATGAGCCAGACCTCGTTGCCGTCCCAGACGGGGCCGATGGTGTTGATCAGGACGCGGCGTTCGCGGTCGTCGCGGCCGAGGACGGGTAGCAGCATGCCGACGCCGAAGTCGAAGCCTTCGAGGATGAAGTAGCCGGTGAACAGTACGGCGACGAGGAGAAACCAGATGGTCGTCAGTTCCACGGTGGGCTCCGGTCAGTAGGCGAAGGCGAGTGGGCGCTCGGCGTCGTCGCTGTCGTCGGTGGGTTCGGGGTGGTCGGTGAGGTCGGGTACGCCGGCGCGGGCGTAGCGGAGTAGGAGTTTGACCTCGATGACGGCGAGGGTGGCGTAGATGAGGGTGAAGGCGGTGAAGGAGGTGAGGACTTCGGTGAGGGAGACGCTGCGGGATACGCCGTCGCGGGTGAGCATCTCGCCGAAGACGATCCAGGGTTGGCGGCCCATCTCGGTGAAGATCCAGCCGAAGGAGTTGGCGAGTAGGGGCAGTACGGGCATGGCGAGGCCGGCGCGCAGCAGCCAGCGGCTGGTGGGGGTGCGGCCCTTGCGTTGTGTCCAGAGGACGAGCAGGGCGATTGCGGCGGCGGCGAGCCCGAAGGCGATCATGAAGCGGAAGCTCCAGTAGGTGACGGGGATGATCGGGGTGTAGCTGCCGGCGCCGTACTGGCTGGCGTACTGGGCCTGAAGGTCGTTGACGCCGTGGACGGTGCCGTTGGGGTCGCCGGTGCCGAGGTAGGACAGCAGGTAGGGGATCTTGATGGCGAAGATCTCGCGGCTGCCGTCGAGGCTGCCGATGGTGAGTACGGAGAACGAGGCGGGGCTCTCGGTGGTGTAGAGGCCTTCGGCGGCGGCCATCTTCATCGGCTGCACCTCGGTCATGATCTTGCCTTGGATGTCGCCGGTGATGACCACGAGTGCGGAGGAGATCAGGACGACCCAGGAGCCGAACTTGGTGGCGAAGCGGTAGGCGGGGGTGTCTGTGCTGTCGCGGTTGCGGATGACGTGGTACAGGCCGACGGCGACGACGAGGGAGCCGGCGACGAGGAACGCCCCGGCGAGGGTGTGCGGGAAGGTGATCAGGGCGACCTTGTTGGTGAGTACGGCGAGGAAGTCGGTCAGTTCGGCACGGCCGGTGTCGGGGTTGATCCGGTAGCCGACGGGGTTCTGCATGAAGGAGTTCGCGGCGAGGATGAAGTAGGCGCTGAGGTTGGTGCCGATGGCGGCGGCCCAGATGCTGGCCAGGTGTAGGCGTTTGGGTAGGCGGTCCCAGCCGAAGATCCACAGGCCGATGAAGGTGGATTCGAGGAAGAAGGCGACGAGGGCCTCGATGGCCAGGGGGGCGCCGAAGATGTCGCCGACGAAGCGGGAGTAGTCGCTCCAGTTCATGCCGAACTGGAATTCCTGCACGATGCCGGTGACCACGCCCATGGCGAAGTTGATCAGGAAGAGCTTGCCGTAGAACTTGGTGAGTTTCAGGTAGCGCTCGTTGCCGGTGCGGTGCCACAGGGTTTGCAGGATGGCGACGAGGACGGACAGGCCGATGGTCAGCGGCACGAACAGGAAGTGGTAGACGGTGGTGACACCGAACTGCCAGCGGGCGACGTCCAACGCGTCCACCTGGAACCCCCAGCCTTTCATACTACGAGACGTAGTAAATACTACCGGGTGTCGTAGAGGAATCGGCAGGGTCGGAGGTCCCGAGCCGGCCCGGGACCAATGACCTCGATCACCTCTGCCGCCCAACCCACCCGCGTGCGCCGGGCGGGCGCACCGCCGTGGCGGCGACGTGCGACCATCGAGCGCTGATGGACACCCCGACCAACCCCTGGCGGCCGCCCCTGATCTGGCGCGGCGCCCAGCTGTTCGCCCGTGCCGTCGTCGGCGCCCTGGCCCGCCTCGAGGTCAGCGGCGACGTGCCCGACCGGCTGCGCCGCGGCCCGCTGATCCTGGCCGCCAACCACCTCAGCCCGTTCGATCCGGTGGTCCTCGCCGCCGCCTGCCGCGCCCGCGGTGTGGCACCCCGGATCATGGCCACCGGCGGCCTGTTCCGCGCCCCGCTCGTCGGCGCCGCCATGCGCCGGGCCGGGCACCTGCGCGTCGACCGGGGCACCGACGCCGTGCACCGGGCCCTCGACGACGCGGCCAGAGCGGTGGCCGACGGCTCGGTGATCCTGGTCTACCCGGAGGGTCGCATCGGCCTGGACCCCGGCCTGTGGCCGGAACGCGGCAAGACCGGCACCGCCCGGCTCGCCCTCGCCTGCGGCGCCGCGGTGGTGCCCGTCGCGCAGTGGGGCTCCCACGAGGTGCTGCCCTACCGGGCCCCGAAGGGCATGCTGCGCGCCGTCGCCCGGGCGGTGCGCCGCCGGCCGGTGGTGAGGGTGCACTTCGGCGCGCCCGTGGACCTGACCGGCGTCGACCCCGCGGCCCCGGGCGCGGCCCGCCTGGCCACCGACCGGATCATCGACGCGATCACCGACGGCCTGGTCCCGCTGCGCCCCGACGAGCCCGACCGGCCCCGGCACGTCGACCCGGGGCGTCCCAGCGACACCAGCCGCTCCCACCGGCGCGGCTGACGGCCCTGACCCCGGTCGTGTCGGGCGTCCCGACGCGACCGGGGTCGACGGGGTCAGCCGACCGGTTCCAACGCCACCACCGGGATCACCCGGCCCGCCCGGGCCTGGTAGTCGGCCCAGCCCTGGTCGGCCTGCGCCGCGCGGGCGAAGGCCCGGTCCCGCTCGTCGCCGGTGAGCACGACCGCCCGGGCCCGCCAGGTCGACGTCCCGTCCTCGACGGTGACCAGCGGATCGGCCCGCAGGTTGCGCATCCACTGCGGGTCGCGGGGCGCTCCCCCGGCGGAGGCGATGACCAGTACCCGGCCGTCCTCGCCGGTCACCTGGCCCACGGGGGTGGTGTGCGGGGCGCCGGTGCGCGTTCCGGTGGTGGTCAGCAGCAGCAGTCGGGCGCCCTCGAACCACCCCCCGACCCGGCCGCCGTTGGCGCGGAACTCCTCGATGACCTGCTGGTTGAAGTCGTTGGGCATGCGGTGTCCGTTCTTCAGACTCGGTGCCCGCCCCGCAGGGCGGGCGATGGTGAGGGGAAGTCGCGCGACGGCGGTCGCGGGGGCGCGTCGCGCGCGGAAGAGGGTGAGGTGACGCGGGGAAGATGAGCCGCCCGCACGGGGGCGGTGGAGGTCACTCACGCACGGCGGGCCGCGGGCCCACCCGGCCCTCACGCCCCGGCCGGGTGCCCTGTCCGCTCGTGGCCCATGGCCGACCCGGCAGTCACGACGGCCAATCTAGTGCCGTCCCCGGGCCGCTGGCAACGCCCCGGCCCCGACGCCGTCGTCGGTCGGGGCCGGGGGGGCGCACCCGAGCGCCGGGTGGCTGACCTGGCCGGCGTCCGCCCCGGCGGCGGGTGATCCCCGGCCGGTCACCCATCGGCCACCGCGACCGGGCATACTGCCCACCGTGCAGCCCCGCTCCGGCTACCTCGACGCGCCCGCGCCGCTGGCGTTCGCCCACCGCGGGGGCGCGGCCCACGGCGACGAGAACACCGCCGCCGCGTTCGCCCGCGCCGTCGACCTGGGCTACCGGTACGTCGAGACCGACGTGCACAGCACGGCCGACGGTGTCGCCGTGGTCTTCCACGACGCCACCCTGCGCCGGGTCACCGGCCAGCCGGGGCGCGTCGCCGACCTGCGCTGGGCCGACCTGGCCTCGGTGCGTGTCGGCGGCGCCACCGTGGTGCCCCGCCTCGACGACGTCCTCGCCGCCTGGCCGGACGTGCGGTTCAACATCGACGTCAAGGCCGACGGGGGCATCGAGGCGACCGTCGCCGCGCTCGGCCGGGCCGGCGCGGGCGACCGGGTGCTGCTGGCCTCGTTCAGCGACTCCCGGCTGGCCCGGCTGCGGGCACTGACCGGCGGGCGGATCGCCACCGGCCTCGGCATGCGCGGGGTGGCCCGGCTGCGGATGGCGTCCCTGCACGGCCGGCCGCTGCGGCTGCCCCCGTCGGTGGTCGCCGCCCAGGTCCCGCCCCGCTACGGCCGGATCCCGGTCGTGGACCGTCGCTTGATCGCCTACGCCCACCGGCTCGGACTGCACGTGCATGTCTGGACGATCGACGAACCTGCCGAGATGCACGGGTTACTTGATCTTGGAGTGGATGGCATCATGACCGATCACGTCGGCGTGCTGCGCGACGTCTACCGCAGCCGCGGCCACTGGGCCGCCTGAGAACCGGCGGAGGAAAACCCCCATGGCCGAGACCGTCACCCCGACGGTGGACAACCCCCCGCCGCCGGCCAGCACCGCCCGGGAGCGGCGCGGCTGGTACCTCTACGACTGGGCCAACTCGGCCTTCCAGACCACCGTCATCACCGTGTTCCTCGGTCCGTTCCTGACCACCGTCACCGAACTGGCCGCCGGCTGCGAGCTCGGCGCCGACAGCTGCGACGGCTACGTCCACCCGCTGGGCATCCGGGTCGCCGCCGGCTCGTACTACCCGTACCTGATCTCCCTGTCGGTGTTCCTGACGGTGTTCGTGCTGCCGGTGGTCGGCGCGGTGGCCGACCGGTCGGCGCACAAGAAGCGGCTGCTCGGCGCGGCGGCGTTCACCGGCGCCGGGGCGACCATCGCCATGGCCCTCGTCACCGGCGAGCGGTACCTGCTCGGCGGGGCGCTGTTCCTCGTCGCGAACATCTCCTTCGGCGCCGCCGTGGTGGTCTACAACTCGTTCCTGCCGCAGCTCGGCGGCCCCGACGAGCGCGACGGCATCTCCAGCCGCGGCTGGGCAATCGGCTACCTCGGCGGCGGGGTGCTGCTGGCGGGCAACCTGATCGCCGTGACGATGCTCAGCGAGGACGGCAACCCGCAGCGCACCCTGGACCTGGCCCGCTGGTCGATCGTGTCCGCCGGCGTGTGGTGGGCGGTGTTCACCCTGGTGCCGCTGCGCTGGCTGCGTGAACACCCTGCCGCGGCGGCGCTGCGCGGCGGCGGCAACGTGCTCACCGACGGGTTCCGGCAGCTCGGCCGCACCCTGCGGGAGGTCAAGGCGTACCCGCTGACCCTGTTCTTCCTGCTGGCGTTCCTGGTCTACAACGACGGCATCCAGACCGTGATCACCCTGGCCAGCCAGTACGGCACCGAGGAGCTGAAGCTGGGGCAGAGCACCCTGATCACGACGATCCTGCTGGTGCAGTTCCTCGCCTTCGGCGGCGCCCTCGCCCTCGGCGCCCTCGCGCGGCGGATCGGGGCGTGGAAGACGGTGCTGCTCAGCCTCGTGCTGTGGACCGGTGTGATCATCGCCGCGTTCCGGCTGCCCGCCGAGGCGCCCCTGCCGTTCATGATCCTCGGTGGGGCGATCGGTCTGGTCCTCGGCGGCAGTCAGGCGCTGAGCCGGTCGCTGTTCAGCCAGCTCATCCCCGCCGGCAAGGAGGGCGAGTACTACGGCTTCTACGAGATCAGCGACAAGGGCACCAGCTGGCTCGGGCCCCTGGCGTTCGGGCTGGTGTTCCAGCTGACCTCCTCCTACCGGGTGGGTCTGGTCTCCCTGCTGATCTTCTTCGTGGTCGGGTTCGCGCTGCTGGCCGCCGTGCCGATCCGCCGCGCCATCGTCGCCGCCGGCAACACCCCGCCGCGGGTGCTGTAGCGCGCCAGGCCGGTGCGTGGGTCCCGTGTCCCCGGGGCCCACGCACCGGACTGATCGTCCGACGTCGATGGGCTAGGCTGCCCCGACGTGACCGACGACGCCGCTGCCGCCCCGATCTGCCTGGCCCGGCCCCTCCCCGGCCCGGACGACACCCGCGCCGGCTGCGCCGCCGCCCGGGGGGTCGACGGCCGGCCGCTGCACGCCGCCGCGTTGAAGTTCTTCTGGGGGCCGATGGACTGCGGAAAGTCCACGATGGCGTTGCAGATGAACTACAACCACGCCCGGCAGGGCCGCCGCGGCCTGGTCACCACCCGCATCGACCGGTCGCTGGGCCCGCAGGTCACCACCCGCATCGGCCTGGCCCACTCCGCGATCGAGGTCACCGACGGCCTCGACCTGCGCGACCTGGTCCGTGACTCCTGGGCCGAGGGGGTCCGGGTGGACTACCTCATCTGCGACGAGGCGTCGTTCTACGACCTCGAACACATCGAGCAGATGGCCGAACTGGTCGACAACTACGACGTCGACGTGTACGCCTTCGGCCTGGCCACCGACTTCCGGTCCTGCCTGTTCCCCGCCGCCCAGCGGCTGTTCGAGCTGGCCGACTCCGTCGCCCGCATCCAGGTGGAGGTGCTGTGCTGGTGCGGCCGGGAGGGGCTGCTCAACGCCCGCGTCGTCGGCGGCCGGGTCGTCCGGGAGGGCGAACAGGTCGTCATCGGCGACACCGTGGACACCGCGCAGGTGCGCTACCAGGTGCTGTGCCGGCGGCACTACCGCGCCGGGGACCTCGGCGGCCGGTAGCGGCCCGCCCGCGCCGGCCGGTCAGTACGGGTCCCCGCACACCCGCCAGCCGTCGGGCTCCCGCACCACCGGCAGCTCCCGTGGTTCGCTGCCGCCGCCGTCGCGGGTCAGCCGCACCGCCACCGTGCCCCGGGGACGGCCGCTGCGGGTGGCCACCGCCACGTCGGTGATCTCGTAGCCGGTGATCTGCGGCGGGGTCCGCAGCCACGCCGCGAAGCCGGCCGGGCTCCACCGGCTGCGAGTGTCGGCGCACAACCGTCCGTACGCCCGGTCGGCGTCGCCGGTGGCCACCTCCCGCAGGAACCCGTCGGCGGTCTCCCGCACCGGGCCGCTGGACCCCGTCACCACCTGCACGTTCCACGCCCCCAGGCCGGCCACCCCGACCAGGCACAACCCCAGCCCCGCGCCGGCGGCCAGCAGCCCGGTGCGCACCGGCCGGCGGCGCCGGGCCGGTCGGTTCCACGACTGCTCACCGCCCATCACCTCCGACCGTAGGCGGCCGGCGGCCGGCCCGCAGCAACTCGCCCCCGGTCGCCTCCCGGGCGCGCATCGTCTACCGTCGGCGCACACCCCGACGCGAGCGCCCCCGGAGGCGAGACGATGACCCGTTACGTGCAGCCGGTGCCCACCCCCGACGACCCGTACACCGGGGACCGCCTCCTGCGGTCCTGGCTACACCGGCAGCTCGGCGCGGACGGACACGCCGCCGCGCAGGACCGGCTGAGCGACCTGGCCGCCGACGTGACCGGGCCGCTGCGCGCCGCGCACGCCGACGCCGAGGCCCACCCGCCGACCCTGGTCCGCTACGACCCGTGGGGCGCCCGCGTCGACCGCGTCGACACCTCCGCCGGCTGGCAGGCCCAACGCGCCGCCGCCGCCCGGCACGCCGTGGTCGCGCTGCCCTACCTGGAGTCGGCGCGCGGCACGTGGGGCGCCGCCGCCCGCGTCGTCCAGCACGCCCTGCTGCACCTGTACGGGCCGGAGTCGGCCACCTTCACCTGCCCGGTGGCGATGGCCGACGGCGCGGCGGCGCTGCTCAGCCTCCCCGAGGTCGACGCGGGCATCCGCGAAGCGTGGCTGCCCCGGCTCACCTCCACCGACCCGGACACCGCGATCGTCAGCGGGCAGTGGATGACCGAGTCGCAGGGCGGCTCCGACCTGTCCCGGTCCACCACCACCGGCCGGCCCGCCGCCGACGGGTCGTGGCGGCTGACCGGGGAGAAGTGGTTCTGCTCCGCCGCCGACGCCCCGATGGCGGTGGCCCTCGCCCGGCCGGAGGGCGCCGGCCGGGGCAGCCGCGTGCTCGCCCCGTTCCTGGTGCCCCGCTACGCCGCCGACTCGCCGCTGGCCGGCACCACCGCCGCCGCCGACGCGCCGGCGCCCGGGGTCACCGTGCACCGGCTCAAGGACAAGCTCGGCACCTGGGCAGTGCCGACCGCCGAGATCGGGCTGCGCGACGCGTACGCGCTGCCGCTGGGCGACCCGGCGGTGCCCGGCCTGGTCCGGGCGATGACCCTGGTGGTGGTGACCCGGGTGCACAACGCCGCCGCCGCGGCCGGCGGGATGCGCCGCGGCCTGACCTACGCCCGCGCGTACGCCGACGCCCGCACCACAGCCGGCGGGCGGCTGGCCGACAACCCGCTGCACCGGGGCACCCTCGGTGCCCTCGCCGTCGACGCGGCCGGCGCGTTCGCCCTGACCGGGCACGCGTTCGCGCTGCTCGGGCGGGTGGAGGTGGGCGCCGACCCGGACGCCGCCGCCGAGCTGCGGGTGGTCGCCCCGCTGGCCAAGCTCGCCACCGGCCGGCTCGCCGTCAGCTCCGCCAGCGAGTACGTGGAGTGCTTCGGCGGCGCCGGATACGTCGAGGACACCGGCGTGCCCCGGCTGCTACGCGACGCGCAGGTCCTGCCGATCTGGGAGGGCACCACCAACGTGCTCGCCCTGGACGTGCTGCGCGCCGTCACCCGCGAGGACGCCGGCGCGCCCCTGCTGCGCCGGCTGACCGCCGCGGCGGACCTGGCCCGGCCGCTGTCCCCCGCGCTGGCCGACACCCTCGCCGCGGTCGCCGGGGAGCTGACCGTGGCGCTGGCCGACGTCACCGCCGACCCGCAGGCCGCCGGGGTGGTCGCCGGGGCGCGCGGGCTGGCGCTGCGCCTGGCGGCGGCGCTGACCTGCGCCCTGCTGGTCGAGCACGCCGCGTGGGGCGACGAGCAAGCCGAGGTGGCCGCCCGGCTGTGGGCGCGGCGGCGGCTGCGCCACGAGGACATCGCCGGCGACGCCCACCAGCACCTCGACCTGCTCTGCTGAACGCCCGGACGCCGGTGGCGCGCCCGGGCGCGCCGGGCCGCCACCGGCGTCAGGCCCGGCGTCGGGCCCGCGCCGCCCAGATCACGTACGCCGGGTCCCGGTCGAGGTTGTGCCGGTCCCGGTCGTAGCGCCGGGTGGTCCTCGGGTCGGCGTGCCCCATCGCGTCCTGCACGTCCTCCAACGGCACCCCCTCGGCGCGGGCGGTGGTGGCGAACGCGTGCCGCAGCGAGTGCGGGGACAGCTTCGCCCACGCCGGGATGCCGGCGGTGCGGGCCAACCGGCGGATCAGCCGGAACACCGAGTGCCGGTCCAGCCGGGCGCCGGTCGCGGTCACCAGCAGCGGCCCGGTCAGCTCGGGCACCGTCACCCCGGCCGCCGCCGCCCGCTCGGCCAGGTAGGCGTCCACCGCGTACGCGGTCGACGGGGTCAGCGCCCGCCGGCGCGGTTTGCCGCCCTTGCCGACGAAGCGGACGCTGCGGTGTCCCCGCTCCGCGCCCAGGTCGGCCAGGTCCAGCGAGACCAGCTCACCCACCCGCAGCCCCAGGTCCGCCAGCAGCGCCACGGCCGCCCGGTTACGCGCGGCGGTCGGGCCAGCCTCGGCCTCCGCGGCGGCCAGCAGCGCGTCCACCTCCTCCGGGGTCAACCCCACCGTCGCCGAGTGGTCCCGGTCGATGCGGGGCCGGTCGGCGCCCGACACCGGATTCGCCTCGATGGCCTGGAGCTTGAGCAGGAAGTCGTACCAGCTCGACAGAGCCGACAGCTTGCGGGCCACCGTCGCCGGGGTCAGCGGCCGGCCGCTGCGCGCCGCCGGGGTGCCCTCCAGTTCCCGGCCGTAGGTGTTGACGTCGAGGAAGTTCACCCGCAGCGGGTCCAGTTCGCGCGCGGCGCACCAGGCCAACCAGCCGGCCACGTCCCGCCGGTACGCGTCGCGGGTGTGCTCGGACAGCCGCCGGTTGCGTAGCCACGCCTCGGTGAAGTCACCCGGCCCGACCCCGCGCAGGGCCGGACGGGCCGCACCACGCGAGGGCACCGGAAACTCGGGACGCGACATGCGAGAAAGACTCTCAGCCCCCGGTCGGATCGGCGGTGAGGCGCGCCCGGCCGTTTCCCCGCCCTTCCGCAGGGTCATCTCCACCACGTCCCGGCTGCCGGACACGACCTTCAAACCGGTGATCCTCGGCGGGGCGGCAGGCGGGACGCGTCGAGCAGCGCCTCGGTGCCGAAGTTCGGGCCGATCGCGTCGATCCGCAGGTCGACCGCCCGGGCGGGTCACGGACCGGTCCGCCAGTACACCCCGCCCTCCCGGGCCAGCAGCGACTCGTCGACCAGGTGGCGGCGCAGCGTCACGTGGTCGGACCCGCCCCCGTCGCACCAGGCCCGCAGGAGCTCGTCGACGGCCCGCTCCGGATACCGCACCCCGGGCTCGAACGACCGGGCCGCGATGTGCTCCAGCAGGTGCCGGCGCCGGCCCCGCTGCGCCGGCAGCCGCACCAGTACCCCGTCGCGCAGGAAGGTCCGCAGCACCGTCGCGGCCGGCGACGGTGCCGGCGCGACCGGATCGGCGGTACGCGTGCGCGCCAGCTCCCGCAGCCGCGCCTCGTCGACCCGCAGGCCCGTGGCCTCGTCGACGACCAGGCCGGCGTCGGTCAGCCGACGCGTGGCGGTGTCCCGGACGGACAGGCCGGTGCGGGCCGCCACGGCGGCCAGGGGTGCGGGGGCGCCGGCCGTACGACCGCGCCGCCATACTTGACCACGTGCTCTGGGGTGTCGACGGTCCGCGCTTCCTGCTGGACTACACGCTGGCGGTCACCGCCGCGCTGCTCGCCGCGCTGACGGTGCGGTCACTGACCGGCCGGCGCACCCGGGGCGACGAGCCCGGCCTGATCGAGCTGGCGTACCTGACCGACCGGGCCGCGCTGGCCTGCCAGGTCGCCGCCGCCGGCCTGCGCCGCGCCGGGGCGGTCCGGCCGGCGGAACTGTCCACCATGGTCGCGGTCGCTGCGGCCCCGGCCCGGTCGGCGCCCCTGGCCCGGGCGGTGCACACCGCCGTGCGCCAGCCCCAGACCTGGGCGGCCGTGCTCGCCGACCCCGGCGTCAACCGGGCACTGCGCCGGCTGGTCACCGGCCTGCTACGCGACGGCTGGCTGCTCACCCGATGGCAGCGCCGACGCGTCGCCCTCGGCGCGGTGCCGCTGTTCGCCGTGGCCGCCGTCGGGATCGTCCGGCTGGTGGAGAGCGCCGTGCAGCACCGCGACGCCGGCGGGCCCGCGTCCGTCGTCGGCCTGCTGCTGGCCTGCGGTGCCACCCTGCTCGGCGGGTGGCGGCTGTGCGAGGTGCCCGAGGCCGGGGCCGCCGCCCGCCGGCTGCTGCGCCGGGCCCGCCGCAGTCACGCCGACCTGGACCCGCAGCACCGACCGGCGTGGAACGAACGCGGCACCGACGAACTGCTCACGGCGATGGCCCTGTACGGGCCGCGTCCGCTGCTCGCCGTCGACCCGCGCTTCGCCGACCTGGTCGGGGTGGACGACGAGCGCCCCCGCCCGCCGACACCCCGGCAGCTCGCCCGCCGCGAACGGCGCGGCGCCCTCGGCCGGTAGCCCGACACGCGGGCCGAACGGCAGGTCAGCCGACGGCAGCGCCGAACCACCTGGGTAGCTGGTTGAGCAGATCCTGCTGGTCCTCACCGACCCACGCCACGTGGCCGTCGGGCCGCAGCAGCGCCGCGGGCACGTCCAGTTCCTCGCTGCCGTCGACGACGTGGTCGACCCGATCTGCCCAGCCCGCCACTGAGATCCGGCCGGTCTGGTCGAGCAGCAGCCCGCGACCGCCGTGCATCAGCTCGTAGAGACGGCGCCCCCGCTTCAGCCCCACGTCCCGCATCCGCCGGCCGAGCAGTTCATGCCCCGCGCCGAAGTCGTAGCGGACCCCGATCGCAATGATCTTCTCGATCAGGTACCGGTTCACGTCCTCGAAGTCCATCAGCTCCGACAGCAGCCGGCGCACCGACCGGGGACCCGGCTCGGGGGACAGCAGGTGCATCTGCGCGCGGGTGTTGTCCAGCACGTCGGCGGCCACCGGGTGCCGTTCGGTGTGGTAGCTGTTTAGCAGCCCTTCCGGTGCCCAGCCGTTGACCTCGGCGGCCAGTTTCCAGCCGAGGTTGAACGCGTCCTGGATGCCGAGGTTGAGCCCCTGCCCGCCGGTCGGCGGGTGGATGTGCGCCGCGTCGCCGGCCAGCAGCACGCGGCCGGTCCGGTAGCGCTCGGCCTGCCGGGTGGCATCGCCGAAGCGGGAGAGCCAGCGCGGTGAGTGCACGCCGAAGTCGGTGCCGGCGAACACCCGTAGCTGTTGCCTGAACTCATCGAGGGTCGGCGGGACCGAGCGGTCCTCGGCCACCCCCTCGGCGGGCACGACGACGCGGTACACCCCGTTCCCGAAGGGCCCGACGCCGAACCGCTTCTGGGTCTCGCGGACTTCGGCCACCACGGCGGCCAGCGTCTCCGGCGGCACGCCCACCTCCATCTCGCCCAGCAGCGTGTCGACCCTGGTGGGCTCGCCGGGGAAGCCGACGCCGAGCAGCTTGCGCACCGTGCTGCGGCCACCGTCGCAGCCGACGAGGAAGCGCGAGCGCAGCCGCGTGCCGTCGGCCAGCTCGACAGTCACCCCGTGGTCGTCCTGGCTCAGCCCGACCAGTTCGCAGCCGCGCCGGATCTCGGCGCCGACTTCGGTGGCGCGCCCGGCCAGCAGGCGATCGGTGATGGTCTGCGGGATGCCGAGGACGTACGGATGTGCGGTGTCCAGCCGGTCCGGCGACGGCTTGGTGAGGGCGGCGAAGAAGCCACCGACCGGGTGTTGCTGGCCGAGCGCGAGGAACCGCCGCAGCAGACCGCGCTGGTCCATCACCTCGACGCTGCGCGCGTGCAGGCCGAGCGCGCGGACATGGCGGGGCGGCTGCAACTCCTTCTCCAGCACGAGGGTGTGCACGCCGTGCAGCCGCAACTCGCTGGCCAGCATCAGGCCCGTCGGTCCGCCGCCGGCAACGATCACGTCGATCATGAAGACCCCCCATCCGACAAGGCCGCAGCTCGGCCAGTCCCCCGCCCAGTCCGGCGGCGGTGCACCCGTACCTGCACGCCGAGTGCCACGACCGCACCGCGACTCCCACCGACCGTTCGACGTCCCGCGAGACCCCTACGTCGACAAGAGCACACGTACTTCGCGAATCCCTGATTTCCGCAGGTTCTGCTTCGGCTGGAGATTCTGCGGGACGACCCGGGTCTTGCCGCAAGGCCCCCGGTGCGCTATACGTTGGAGGTGGCCAGGAGTGGGTAGCCTCCTTGCCCTTTCCTTTGTCGTCCGCTGTGGACGGACAAGCTTCCCCGAAGCGTCGGCGTCCCGCCCCTGCGCTGGACGACCAAAACCAATCTCAGCGCCGACCACGTTCCATTGATCCCCGGGGCCGTGCAGGAGGCCGCCCGGTGCGGCAGAGTGACGCCGTTGCCTCAGGGCGATGGAGGACGGTGTTCGTGGAGGGTCCGACGGGGGTGGTGTTTCCGAAGACCGACGCGGGACGCAGTACGTCGGTGCTCGGGCGGGCGGTCGTGGCCGACGCCCTGCGTGCCGTCGATCCGGTCGGCGCGCGCTCGGCGGAACACGAGACGAACTGGCGGCACGGATACCTCGGGCACTTCCGGCGGCTCGTCGAGGCGGGGCTGCTCTCACGCGACGCCGCGGTGACGATCGCCCGCGACGGGCTCGCCTCGCTGCATCGCCGGATGGCCGTGCTCCGCGCCGACGGCACCGAGATCGGCCTCGGCGACGTGTTCGCCACCTCCACCGATGTCGAGCCGCTGCGGACGGCGACGGTCACCGGCACCGGTGCGGTCGAGCGCGAGCTGTCGCTGCCGTACCGGGGCCGACGGCTGCGCGGCGACGACCTGCGCCGCCGGCTCGACGCGTGGGTCACCGCCGGCGTCGTCGAGCCGTCCTGCGCCGACGCGGTACGTGCCGTCATGGCCAACCCGGACTGGCTCGACCTGCACGACCAGCGCATCGTGGTGCTCGGCGCGGGCGCGGAGATGGGCCCGCTGCCGTCCGTGCTGCGCTGGGGCGGCGACGTCGTCGCGGTCGACCTGCCACGCCCGGAGATCTGGCGGCGTCTGCTGCACACGACGCGCCGCTCCGGGGGTCGGCTCCACCTGCCCGTCCCGGCCGGCACCGGCGCCGACGACGGCGCGTTGGCCGCCCGCGCCGGCGCCGACCTGCTGCACCACCTTCCGCAGGTGGCCGACTGGCTGCTCGGTGTCGACGGCCGGCTCGTCCTGGGCAACTACGTCTACGCCGACGGCGCGACCAACGTCCGGGTCGCCACAGCGGTCGACGCGCTCACTGTCCGGTTGCAGGACCGCCGCGACGACGTGGCGCTGGCGTTCCTGGCCACCCCCACCGACGTGTTCGCCGTTACCGGTGACGCGGTACAGCACGCCGAACGGGGCTACGCGGCACGCGGCATCGTCCGCCGGTCGCTGCGGGTGGCCTCCGGCGGCAGGCTTCTGCACCGCCAGCGGGACGACGTCGCCGGGGAGGTCGCCGCCATCCTTGGCCATGTCGGCGAGCTGGTCGTAGAGCGAGAGGGTCGCTCGGCCCTCCGGGTGGCCGGGTACTGGCCGGGCTCCTTCGCCTCGCCGGTGTCGCTGAGGAGGCCAAGGCGGCCAGCACGATCGACCGGGCCTTGGCCGCCATTGCGGTCGCCCACCGATCCGCCGGCCCGGGCCGTTCTGTGTACCTACCGGCGGGACAGCGCCGACGCGGGCCGGAAAGCACGCAAGGCCAGGCGACCGGTGCGGGCGGCCGACGTGCCCCGTCATTCCTGGTCGCCGCCGCCACCTCCGGCATCTGACCGGCCGCAGAACCCCTAGTAGTAAGGAGAAGCTCAAGACTGCCGGTCCTGCGTGCTCGTCAGGAAGGCCAGGGAACTTCGTAGTACGTGGTCCCCGAGGAGATGGTGACGAGAAACTCGCGCCTTTCCAGCAGGCCACTCCGCAGCGTGTAAAAGTCAACGGGGTGGGCCTCAACGAAGACAGTCGGCCAGGTGAGGTCCGGGACCGGTTGATCGTTCAACGGGATGTTGTCCTGCGACCACCCGACCTGGACCGTCCAGCCGTGCCCAGGTACGAGGTAGCTCAGGCCCGGCAGGGGCAGCAGCAACCCGTCATCGGTCTTGCCGTTCGCCGCGTAGTACCTCTCGACATCCTCGATGGCCGAGGTGGTGACCGGCATCAGTCCGGCAGCCTTGGCGCCCTTGTCAACCTCGCGCAGTACATCCAGAAGGTCACCGCCGGCCCCGAAGTACCTGATCTCGCTGAGACCGCAACTGAGGCGGTAGTCGTCGTGCGGCCACAGGCCATTGGTGGCTCCGGCATGGCAGACGTCCCGCGTTGACGTTGCGGCGGGCCTGAGCGGCGACGCCCGGGCCACGGCGGAGAGCACGATGCCGATCTGCTCTGCGCTCGAAGCGCTTGCCTGCCGGGCTGCGGCCGATTGCGCTTCCCTGCTGGTTTCCTCCCGCGTGGGTGCGTCCGACCCGCAGGCTGCCTGCGTGAGCAGCAGAAGTGCAGCCGTTGCCAACTTGACCGGGCGACGAGGAGTCATGGTTACGAGGATGGTGGCCAGCCGCCACCCGGAGGATGAGTTGCCGTACTCGTCTCGCCGCGAGCAGCGAGCAACGAGCAGCGAGCCAAGCCCGACCACCTCGTAGATCAGGCGCCCGAGACGCTCGGCCGCGCTGCTGGTCCTCGAACGAGACAAGAGAGGCTCTTAGCTCCTCGCTCGTCTCTCGCTCTGGCTCGCCGTGAGCAGGCGCTCGGTCAGGTCAAGCCACGCCGGCCAGCAGTGGACGTGGCGATCGTCACCGAAGTAACCGAGCTCTGCTAGCCGGACGTACTAACCAGTCCGCGTCGCCAGCACGGCCTACCAGGACGTCACCCGGGTCCGGCTCACTCAAGCAGCCGCCGCCACAGCTTCACTGGATCGGGCCGCAGATAGTCGGGCCAACGACCCCAACTTCAGCGGGAAGTCTCAGATCCACTGGGACAGGACAAGCCGGCAGCAGACCTCCTGACGCCATCCGCCTCGATGGCCGCACATAACTGTCATTATGGTGCAGTGCCTTTTTGCCTGTTTTGCCCAGCTTGATTATCGGATTGCTGTTACCGGTAATACGATAATCAGGGTGGGTTGTCGGAGGGGTGCGGGCTGGCACGGTCCGGGGGACGACGCAGACGGGTGGGGCGTACGTCCGGGTGGCGACCGACGCGATGCTCTGCGCGCTCGGGCCGCACACCGGGCGGGAGTCGCCGCGCTGGACCGGCTGTTCCCCGACGCCCCGCCGGGTCCGCCGGCGCAGGTGCTGCTGTGGATGACCGGCCGGGCGGAGTTCGGGAGCCGACCCCGCCGCACCTCGTGGACGTGGCAAGCCGCGCTGCCCTGACCCGCTGGAGTCAAATCGGTGTTCCGGCCGGCGCGGTATGGCGATCATGGGACTGGAACTGACCCGCGACCCAGGAGGAGCCGCCCGCCATGCCTGTGCCCGCCGACCCGACCGTGCTCCATCCGATGCCTGATCAGCCACGGGTGGTGCTGCTCAGGCCGCTGGTGAAGTCCCCGCTGATCGAGGTCGGGGAGTACTCCTACTACGACGACCCGCACGACCCGACCGCGTTCGAGACGCGCAACGTGCTCTACCACTACGGGCCGGAGAAGCTCGTCATCGGCAGGTTCTGTGCACTGGGCACGGGAGTGCGGTTCATCATGAACGGCGCCAACCACCGCATGGACGGCCCGTCGACCTTCCCCTTCCCCACCATGGGCGGCTCGTGGTCGAAACACTTCGACCTGCTCGCCGGCCTGCCGAATCGTGGCGACACCGTCGTGGGCAACGACGTCTGGTTCGGCTACGACGCGATGGTGATGCCTGGCGTACGGATCGGACACGGCGCGATCATCGGCTCCGGCGCCGTGGTCACCACGGACGTGCCCGACTACGGGATCGTCGGCGGCAACCCGGCCCGGCTCATCCGCACCCGCTACACCGACCGGGACGTTGCCCGGCTGCTGGCAGTGGCCTGGTGGGACTGGCCGGCGGAACACATCACCGAGCACCTGCGGACGATCATGTCGGGCAGCATCGCCGAACTCGAAGCCGCCGTCCCGGGCTAGAGTCTCGGGCATGTACTTCCATCAGATCTACGGCTGACCCGGACGGGGCGATGCCCCGCTTCCGTCCCGCACACCCGTGCGCCGTCACGACAGGGCACACCTGTCGGGCAGTTGGCGCACCGGCTTGCCGTGTCCTCTTCGCCTTAGACCTGAAACGAGTCCGCCATGTCCCGTCGCCGTGCCCACATCGCGATGGTCGGTATCCCCGCCGTCAGTCACGTCCTGCCCAGCCTCGAGGTCATCCGCGAGCTGGTGGCCCGCGGCCACCGGGTGACCTACGCCAACGACCCGGCGGTGGCCGACCTGATCGCCGCCACCGGCGCCCAACTCGTCCCCTGCACCTCCACGCTGCCGGTCGACGACAACAACTGGCCCGACGACCCCATCGCCGCGATGGGCCTCTTCCTCGACGACGCCATCCAGGCCCTCCCGCAGTTGCGCGCCGCCTACGACCACGACCGCGCGGACCTCTACCTGTACGACATCGGCGCCTACGCCGCACGTGCCCTCGCCGAGACGCAGAACAGTCCCGTCATGCAGTTGTCCCCGACCTTCGTGGCGTGGAGGAGCTACGACCAGGACGTCGCGGCACACCTGTGGCAACTGCCGGGCGCCGACGCGTACCGGGCGAAGTTCGCGCAGTGGCTCGCGGAGTGCGGGGCGTCCACCACGGACGTGGACGCCTTCTCCGGCCGCCCCGCGCGAGCCCTGGCCCTGATCCCCCGGGCGATGCAACCACACGCCGACCAGGTCGACACCGATGCGGTGACGTTCGTCGGCCGCTGTCCCGGCCCGAGTGGGGGTAACGACGTCTGGATCCGTCCCGCCGATGCCGAGCACGTGCTTCTGGTCTCCCTGGGCTCGGCGTACACCCGCCAGCCGGAGTTCTACCGCCAGTGCCTGGCCGCCTACGGCAACCTGCCGGGCTGGCACGTCGTACTCCAGATCGGCAGGCACACCGACCCTCGGGAACTCGGCGACATCCCGCCCAACGTGGAGGTGCGTTCCTGGGTACCTCAGTTGGCGGTTCTGGAACAGGCCGACGCATTCGTCACCCATGCGGGGATGGGCGGCAGCAGTGAGGGGCTATTCAACGGTGTTCCGATGATCGCCGTTCCGCAGGCCGCCGAACAGTTCAGCAACGCCGACCGGCTCGTCGAGCTGGGCGTGGCCCGCCGCATCGACACCTCGCAGGCCACCGCGGTGACGCTGCGGACCGCCCTGAGCGAACTTGTCGCCGACGCGGAGGTCAGCCGCTGTCTGGCGCTGCTCCGTGCTGCCGCGCGGGCCGAGGGTGGCAGCACTCGGGCCGCCGACCTCATCGAGGACATGCTGGGCTCACCGCCCCCGGCCGTGACGAATTCGTCACTGTCTGGCTCGTGACCTTGGGATGGTCGCTGTCCCCCACGTCGGAATCCAGACTTCGGTGTCGGGTGCCTCCGCTCGTCTGGAGTCGAGGTGGTCACGAAGTTTGGTGAGCGCGGGATGCGGGTTGTCGTCGCGCCAGATCAGTGACATGGGGTAGATCGGTGCCGGGTCACGTACCGGTATGCGCCGCAGGTCGTAGCTGTCCGGCCACAGGTATCGCGTGCGTTCGCCGGCCAACGTCGCCAGTTCCGAGGAGTCGGCGATCTCGGCCAGCAGTGCCTCGTTCCCGAAGACCGGCCCGACCCGGTCGATGGTGAGGCGGAACGCGGCGGCGAGTTCGTCGTAGTAGTCGGCCCACTCGGTACCGGGGGCCATGCCGGGCATCCAGATGCGGTGTTCGGCGAGTTGTGCGGGCGTGACGGCGCGGGCGTTGGCGAGCGCATGGCGTGGCCCAACGAGGACCTCGTGGTGCTCGTCGATCACGCGGGCGGTCCTGATCGCGCCTGGCAGTCGACGCGCGGGGACGGTGACGGCGTGGAAGGTGGCGTCGACCGCCCCCGCCTCGACGGCGGCGGTCGCGGCATGGACGTCGGCATCGAGGGTCACGACATCCAGCTCGATCCGCGGATGCGCACGGTGGAAGTCCTGTAGCAGCACCGCTGGCGCGGTCCGTCGGCTGTGGACGTCCACGCGGAGGGCGCGCCGACCGGGGCGCACGGAAGCGTCGGCGCGCGCTTCGACCCGGAGCAGTTCCCGGGCGTGGGGCAGGAATGCCTGGCCGTCGATCGTGAGTTGGGCGCCGCGAGCCGTGCGGGTGAACAGCCGTACCTCCAAGTCCCTCTCCAGCGCGGCGATGCGCTTGGACACGGCCTGCTGGGTGATCGACAGCGCAGCGGCGGCGTCCTGGAACTGGCCGGCATCCGCGGCGGCGACGAAGGTACGGACGGCGTCGAGATCCACGGAGCAGACCCTACTCTCACAACGTCTGGTTGTGGCTCACCGCTGGCGCGGTTGTTTGGTCCGTCGTCCCAGGCCTTGGTTTGATCGCAGCGGTCAACGGCGAGTTGTTCGATGCGGGAGTGTGGCGCTTGGCTGCGAGACGATCCCTGGGGCGGCAGTTCGGATGGCTGTGGGCGGCGTACGCGGTCAGCGCCTACGGTTCTGGGCTGGGGTTCGGTGCCCTGCCGCTGATCGCCGTGCTGGTGCTGCATGCCAGCCCCGCCCAGGTGTCCGCCTTGTCCGCGGTGGGGCCGGCAGTGGGCACGCTGATCGCCTTGCCGCTCGGGCCGTGGGTGGAGTTTCATCGCAAGCGGCCGGTGATGATCGCGATGGACCTGGCCCGGTTCGCGGTCATGCTGACAATCCCCATCGCGTACGCCCTCGGCCGGCTCAGTTTCGTGCAGTTGCTGGTCGTCTCGGCCGTGGTCGCCGCAGCCAAGATCGCCTTCAACGCGGCCAGCGGCGCCTACCTCAGGGACCTCGTCCGGCCGGATGACCTGCTCGTGGCCAACGCGAGGTTCGAGTCGACGACGTGGAGCTCCGTCGCGGTCGGGCCGCCGCTGGGCGGGGCGGCGGTCGGCCTGTTCGGGCCGGTCGCCACCGTGGTGGCCGACGCGCTCAGTTACCTGTTCTCCGCGCTGGGCATCACGGCGATCCGTGGCCGAGACGAACACCCTCAGCGAACCGGCAAGCGCCGGCTCGGGGCCGGTGAGTTGCTCGACGGCTGGCGGCACCTGCTGAGCCATCCCGGCCTGCGGGCGCTCTATCTCAACCAGCTGCTCGTCGGCGGACTGATCATGGCCACCGAGCCACTGTTGGCCGTGCTCCTGCTCGGCGAGCTGGGCTTCCCACCCTGGCAGTACGGCCTCGCCTTCGCCGCACCCTGCCTCGGCGGACTCATTGGTTCACGCCTGGCCCCTCGTGTCGTGGCCCGGTACGGCCAACACCGCATCCTCCGTACCGTCGGCACGTTGCGAGCGATCTGGCTGATCGGCCTCGCCTTCGTTCAACCCGGCGCCGCCGGCCTCGCGACGGTGATCGCGGTCGAGCTCGCGATCATCATCAGCATGAGCCTGTACAACCCGGTGCTCGCGACCTATCGACTTGAGTACACCCCCAGAGACCGCATCGCCCGTACTCTGTCGGCCTGGTCGATCAGCAGCAGCGCGGCCATCGCCATCCTCAGTGCGCTCGGCGGACTGCTCGCCGCAGCCACCAGCCCACGCGCGGCTATCACGATCGCGGGACTGCTGATCCTCACCAGCCCGCTGCTGCTACCCCGCCGCCGGCGTCCCGGAGTTGTACCAGACCGTGAGCTGGCAACAGCGTGTGCCCAACCGCAGGCAGCGGTTCCCGTGAAGTCAAGTAAGGGGGCCACCAACAGCTGACAGACGCAAAGTCACGCGACGACAACACGAACTGCCCCCGAGCCCGCACGTGAGAGACCGCGGCCGAGCCGCCGATACAGAGAGGCACAATTCATGACTGTCACCGCACTTGATCCCACAAACGACAAGCACGCTCATCCCGGACCGGCCTGTGCCACGCCGCATCGGCGCAAGCGCGAACCCTCCCCTGCCCCGCATGACGTCGTAGCCGGGCGCTGACGTTGCGACCCTCGCCCGCGCGGTGGCCGGGGGGCGCCGGAGGCGAAGCGGGAGTGGCCCATCAGTTGCGATCCTCGCCAGCCGTGAGGGCCGGGCACAGCGTCCGAGAAGCCTTCGTGTAGCCCGGACCACACCTCGCGCTGCGCTCCTCGCCCGGCGCGACGACGCGATCCCGCACGTCATCGCGCACCACGTCGATGTCCCAGCAACGGGCGACCGGCCACCGGCGATGCCGGCTTCTCCTACGCCCCGCACCCATCGCGGCATGACCGGATACCGCCGTCGAGCGCGGCGGGCAGCCCTGAACGCCTAGTACTCCAGCCGGGGATCGTGATCACGGCTGGGCGAGGGCGTGCCGCTGCGTATTGGCTGTCATGGGCGAGGCTTGGTGACAGCGCCGACCGTGTATTCAGAGAAGATTTCGCCGAGGACGCGTTGCGCGTTCGCGAATTCTTCTGCGTCCTCGGGATCTTCGAAGGTGTAGGAGCAGGTGGCGAGGGTTTTCCAGAGGGCCCAGCCACGTCCGCGCGCCCACGTCGCATCATCCACCGACAGCCGCTGGCGGAATGCCTGCCGGCCGTCAGCGGTCAGCAACGTCCAGGCGATCGCCAGATCGCAGGCTGGGTCACCGACGCCGCATGTCCCGAAGTCAATGACGGCCGCCAACTGGCCGTCAGCAAGTAGAAGGTTTCCCTGGGCGATGTCCCCATGGAACCAGCGGTCTACACCGTCCCAGCAGGCGTCGAGTGCCCTCGCCCAGATCTCGCGCACCAGTTCGGCATCGACGTGGCCGTCCAACTCCGTGAGCGCACGCTCAACTTTCTTGTCGTAGGTGCGCAGGGTGCCGCCTCGGAACCAGTTGTGGACACCCGGCTGCGGACCGCCAGCGGCGTCGACGCTCTGCAAGGCCGCTAGGAACTCGGCGAGGTCGATCGCGAATCGCACCGGGTCGGCGATGCGGTCCACGCTCGCAGGCTCGCCGTCGAGCCACCGGTAGATCGACCACGGATAGGGGTAGCCCGCATCTGGCTTGCCTTTCGCCACCGGGGCCGGGATGGGCAGCGGCAACCGGGCGGCGAGGGCCGGGAGCCACCGATGTTCCTTGTCGACCGCCAAGGCGTACTCGGTAGCGCTGGGCAGACGTACCAGCCTTTCGGGGCCGAGGTGGAAGGTCCAGTTGTCCCAGCCGCCGTTGGCTACCGGCTCGATCGGGAGGTCGGCCAGGTGCGCGAACTGGTCGGCGATGAGCCGACGGACCTGTTCCGCGTCGACGGTGATGCGCTGCGGCAGGGGACCGAGATCCGGAATATCACTCACTGAGCCGTCCTCGTTGACCATCGAAGTCGAGCGCGATCTGGTGCGCGAGCGAAAGCAGCCACCATCGGTCATGGACGGTTGTATGGACTGACCATGACGCAGCGGTGGCTGCCGGATACAGGGTAGACGTCCAGCGATGGCGGGTACGAGTACGGCGGCACGCCCGCCTGGCACTACGCCGACGACGACGGGCTGAGCAAGACGAACCGTAAGACCTGGAGCCAGTTCCGCGGCTACGCCTCGGTGAAGACCCAGGTCGGCGACGTGCCGGGCGCGCAGACGCTCAGCGAGACCCGTTACCTGCGCGGCATGCACGGCGACCGGCTCGCCCCGTCCGGCGGCACACGGCAGGTCACCGTGCCCGCCTCACTCGGCGGCGAAGTCGTGAACGACGAAGACCAGTTCGCGGGAATGGTTCGCGAACAAATCCTCTACAACGGCACCGAGGCCAAGCCGGTGTCCAAGACCGTCAACGTGCCCTGGATGTCCCTGCCGACCGCCTCGCGGACCGTCAACGGCGACACGGTGACGGCGCGGTTCACCGGCACCAAAGTCGGCTACACCGCGTGGCACTCGGTATCGACGGCGCCCGCGGCTGGCGGACGTCGCGCAACGAGACCTGGCTTTCCGACACGTACGGCACCGTCGAACGTCAGCAGGACGACGGCGACGTCGACAGGACCGGCGACGAAAAATGCATCACCAACATCTTCCACCGCAACATCGGCGTCAACCTGATCCGGGCGGTAAAGCAGACAACCACCACGGCCCTGAACTGCGGCACGCCCCCGACCAGCGCCGAGCAGGTCATCTCTGACGTCCAGAACTTCTTCGACGGGGCCACCAGCGTCGACACCGCACCGGTCCGCGGGGCGGTGACCAGGGTCGACGCCCTGCGTGACTGGTCGCCGGCCGGTGGCACGGTCTGGCAGACGACCAAGCAGAACACGTTCGACGCGTTCGGCCGGGTGCTCACTGCCACCGACGTCAAGGGCAACACCACACAGACCGCCTACTCGCCGGCTAGCGGCGGCCCCGTGACGCTGGAGACGACCACCGGACCCGCGCCGTTCAGCTGGGTCGCCATCAAGCAGAAGGAGCCGTACTGGGGCGGGACCACCCGGGTGACCGACCAGAACGACCGGGGTCACCGAGACCGCCTACGACGCGCTGGGCCGCGCCTGGCGGGTGTGGAACCCCGGCTGGTCATACACCGGGCACGAGGCGTCCCCGTCGGTGGAGTACACCTACTCGTTCGCGGCGAACCGCGACGCCTATCCGTACACCCGGACGCGAAGCCTGCACGCGGCGGGCGGCTACCGCACCTCGTACCAGATCCTCGACTCGCTGCTGCGAGAGCGGCAAACGCAGACAAATGGCGTCGGCGGGGGCACGGTGGTGACCGACACCATCTACGACAAGCTAGGCCGGGCTGCGACCACCTACGCGGCTCACGCCGAACCGGGCGACCCCTCCGGCGCACTGTGGTGGGAACCTGAGCGGTCCGTTCCGACGATAACCAGAGCCCTGTTCGACAACCCTCGGCCGACTCCGTGTTGACGGGAGTGCGCGCGGAAGCCGTTACTCGCCTGCATGCAGGCGCTATGCCCGTGGTCGCCGTCGCTGGTGCCGCAGCCAGTGCGAGCACCGAGTTGGGCGTACTGACGGTCCCGTCCCTCCAGCACGAGAAGTCGTTGCTATATATATCGCGGTGCGATATATATTGTGCATGGAAATCAGCGAGCAGGCGTTCCTGATCCTCTCCGCCCTCGCCGACCAACCCCGTCACGGCTACGCCCTGGTGACAGAGGTCGACGAGATGACCGACGGCAGGATCCGGTTACGCGCTGGCACCCTCTACGGGGCCCTCGACCGCCTCGTCACCCAAGGGCTCATCGCCCCCGACCACGACGAGGTGGAGAAGGGCCGGCTACGCCGTTTTTACAAGCTAACCGACACGGGGGCAGACGCCATCCGCGCTGAGAGCCGGCGGATGGCCAACGCGGTCCGGCTCGCCGAGGAGCGCCTCAACAAGCGTGCCGCCCGCAACGCCCCGCGCCTTGGGACCAGCGGATGAACCCGGGCATGAGCCCCCTGGAGCGACGATATCGACGGCTGCTGCGCCTACTGCCAGCCACGCACCGCAACGCCCGCGGCGAGGAACTGCTCGGACTGCTGCTGGACCTCGACCACGGCCGCCGACACCCGAGTCGGCACGAGGCACTGAACATCATCGCCCTGGCGATCCGGCTGCGACTCACGACGCCCGTCACCACCGCGGCCCTCACCACCGGACTCAGTGCCCTGCTCGTCGCCGCCAGCACCCAGCCCGCCGGTCAGACCCTGGACCTGTTCACCGGCGCCGTCCTCGCCACCGACATGCCGGCCATCATCGCTAGCTGGCCGCAGATGGTCGTTCTCGGCCTGCTGCCCCTCGCACCGCTGATCGCCTGGCTGTGCGGCGCGACCCGGACCGCCCTCACCCTGCAAGCAATATTCTTGGTGGTCAACGTCGGTTGGTTCGTCATCGACGTGCTCAGCGGTTCCGGCATGGGAATCAACCCCGGCCAACAACTCTTCGCGTACGCCCCACCGGTCCTGACCCTCGTCCTGCTCGCGATCGCCGGCCGCGAGCGGTGGACCGCGCCCCGGCCGCGCCTGTTCTGGTGGGCCCTCGTCCCACTCGGGATCCTCGCCTGGAAAGGCACCGGAGAATGGGGACGTCACGGCGTCTACGTTCCCGACGCCGTGCCGACGGTCCTCGGGATCCTCACCGCCGCCATCGCCGCTGTCGGAGCCGCCTTCGCAGTCCGCCGCCACCGGCCCGCCGTCATCCTCGGCGTCGGACTCACCGGCTTCATCGCCGGATGGCTCATCCCTGACCCGCTGCTCTCCAACACGACGATGCAGCACTTCGACGGTCAGCCGCTACCACTGGCAATCCTCATCACGGTGATCGCTGCCACCATGACTGGCATCAATCACCTCGCCCGTCGCCACAAGCCCGAGGTGCGGTCGCTACCACCCGATGAACCCGTGATGCGCGTCGGCGAGTGAGCGCAGGACGGGCCATGATCCCCTGCGCCGCTGGTGACATCCACGGAGCCCTCGACCGGCTCCTCGAAGACGTCCCTGCCTTCGAGGAGTCGTTCGGCGCTGCGCGGCGAGCGCGAGAGGACACCGCGCTGCCGGTGAGCTGGCGGCGATGGACTTCTGTGATTCAGCGCGCGCGGCGGTAGTGCATGGCCACCGCGCCGTTGCGGAGCGGCTCCGCCGAGAGCAGCTCGAGCCGGCGTGCGCCGGGCAGCCCGCCCTGGTACAGCGTCGGGCCGTGGCCGGCGATCCTGGGATGGACGAGCAGCTGGTACTCGTCGATCAGGTCTAGCCGGTCGAGCTCGGTCGCGAGCTTGCCGCTTCCGAGGAGGACCCCGGCCGGGGTCGCGTCCTTGAGCTTCTGCACGCTCTCGCGCAGATCGCCGGCGATGTGGTGGCTGTTGGTCCACGGGAAGTCGTTACGCGTCGACGACACCACGTACTTGGGTTTGGCCTCCAGCTTGACCGCCCACTCGCGCATGGCCGGCGGCGCCTCCTGGTCGCCGCGTGCGACGGCTGGCCAGTAGCTCTCCATCATCTCGTAGGTGACGCGACCCCACAGCATTGCCCCGCACTCGTCCAAAAAACGGGTGAAACGGGCGTGCGTCTCATCGTCGGCGATCCCCTCCTGGTGGTCGACACAACCGTCCAGGGTGAGGTTGAGGCTAAAGGTGAGGAGACCCATAGCCGGCGAGTCTAGCGCCACGACACGGCGTCGCGGCCTATTGCGGGCGTCGCGTCAGCGAGCTCGAGATACACGCGCCTCGCCTCGTTGAAGTCGTCGGTCTGAACGAGCCTGCGGGACTGCTGCACCGGTAGGTGACAGGTGAAGTCACGCGGTGTCACCGATGCTTGACCGCGTCCGATCGGTCGAAGCCGCCCGGCTACATCCGCTCAAGCCCGGCCCACCAACAAGGCACACCGATGCGACCACGTCGTCACAGCACGCCTGACAACTATCTCTACTAGACAGTCTTGCCCACAAACGACAAGCACACTCATCCCGGACCGACTGGTGCCGCGCCGCATCGGCGCAAGGGCGAAGCCGCCCCTCTGCCGCACCCACTGACGTCGTAGCCGGGCGCTGACCCTTGCGATTCGCGCCCCGCATGGTGACCGGGCACAGGGCGGCGACGGAGGCAAAGCGGGGGGGGTGTCCCTATGGGTTTCGTCAAGCGGTGACGGGTGTCGCGGGGCGTGGCTGGTAGGGGATCTTGTCGCGGAGCATGGCGTGGAGGACGTCGCAGCGGCGTCGGGCGAGGCAGATGAGGGCGGCGTTGTGGCGTTTGCCTTCGCCGCGTTTGCGGTCGTAGTAGGCGCGGCTGGTGGGGTCGGCCAGGGCGGCGAACGCGGCGAGGAAGAACGCGCGTTTGAGGTTTTTGTTGCCGCCTCGGGGTGGGTGTTCGCCGCGGATACTGGTGCCTGATCGTCGGGTCACGGGTGCCAGACCGGCGTAGGCGGCGAGGTGTCCTGGGGTGGGGAAGGCGGTGCCGTCGCCGACTTCGAGCAGGATCCGGGCTGCGGTCCTGACGCCGATGCCGGGCATCGAGGTCAGGACCGGGGCGAGAGGGTGCGCATCGAGCATCCTCTCGACCTCGTTGGCGACCTGGTCACGCTGGCGGAGGACGTCGCGGAGGCTGTCGGCCAGGCGGGGCAGGATCGTCTCGGCCGCGTTCGTGCCGGGGACGGTGACGGTCTGCTCGTCGAGGGCGGTCATGATCTGCTCGACGAGCCGGTCGCCCATGCGAGGTGCGCCGGCGGTGGCGATCGAGGTCAGTTTCCGGCGGCCGGCTTTGCGGAGCCCGACGGGTCCGCCGCAGCGTGACAGCAGTTCCAGCACGGCCTTGTGGTGCACCTTCGGGCCCCGGACCCGTTCGAGGGCGGGGTGGATCTGGGTGAGTAGTCCACGGATCCGGTTCGATACGCGGGTGGCCTCACCGGCGAGGTCGTCGTCGAAGCCGACGAGGACCTCCAACTCGGCCAGGGTCTCATCACCGGTGTCGACCCGCCGCAGTGTGTGCGGCAGGGTGCGGGCGGCGTCAGCGATGACGTAGGCGTCGCGGGCGTCGGTCTTCGCGCTACCGGGGTGCAGGTCGGCGATACGACGCATCGCCAGACCGGGCAGGTACGCCACCTGATGCCCTGCCGCCCGCGCGACCGCGACGGGCAGGGCGCCGATCGAGGCGGGCTGGTCGACCACCACCAGCACCGGGCCGTGGCGGGCAAGCTTGTCGAACAGTTGCCGCAGGCGAGTCTCGGTGTTCGGCAGCGCCGCGTCGTGCAGCCGTCTGCCGTCCGGGGCCAAACCCACCGCGTGATGACCTTCCTTGCCGACGTCCAAGCCGAGGAAGACGCCGTATCCGTCGTGCACCACACCCGCCTCCACGTAGTGTTCGTGGCCCCGGCCGCTGGTCCAGGCGTCGGACTGCCGGCAGCCACGTTACGAAAAGACCTACCCCAGTGCGGGTGGCCGTGTCCCTATCAGCGGTCCGCCGACGCCACCCGACCCGGCGACAACACCCCCCGGATCATCCAAACGACAGGGGCAGGAAGTCATACCGGGCCGGGCGACCGAGGGTCCCCGGCTGGGGACGATCAAAAAGGTAACGGGGGGGGGACCATCGGTTGCGATCCTCGCCAGGCGTGAGGGCCGGGCATAGCGTCCGGGAAGCGTTCGTGTAGTCCGGACCGCACCTCGCGCTGCACTCCTCGCCCGACGCGACGACCTAATCCCCCACGTCATCGCGCACCACGTCGATGTTCCAGCAACGGGCGACTGGCCACCGGCGATGCCGGCCCCTCCTATGCCCCGCGCGGATCACCGCATTGGAGTACGCGGCAACCGAAGGCGGCATAGGCGCCGCCGGCACCGAATCAGGTAGGTGATTGAGTCGCTTGCTGCCCATGCAGGGTCACCCGGTGACCGTGTACGACATCGCCGCCAGACTGCCTAACGTCGACCGGTTGCGGCAGCGCTGCAGAGCATTGGCCGTGCCTCAACCCGACCGAGGGTGTCTGGTCCTGGATGAAACGCGGCATCACGAACATCGTCGTCCACGGCGTCGACGGCCTCGCCGCCATCGTCAAACAACGGCTACGCGCCTGCCAGCAGCAGACCGACCTCATCGCCGGATTCCTCGCTCAGACCGGCATGACTGTCGACCCCGAACCACCATGACAACCCAGACGCCAGCCTTTCAACCTCTGTAGCATTGCCGCGGTATGGGACGGCTCTGCTGAAACGAGGCGAAATGCGTTGGCTCCGGCGGTTGCTGGGCGGCGGGCGGGTCCAGCTCGATGCGGAACGACAGCAGGCGTTGCTACAGGACGTCCAGTCCCGGTATGGCGCCCACGCGCAGATCCGGTTTCCCGAGCAGGTCGAGGCGGTCACCGGGATGCTGAACGGCGACGACGGTCTGGTGGTGGCGGCCCGGATCGTGAGCCAGGTCGCCGACGAGGCCCACGCGGACCTACAGGCCCAGGCCCACGAAATACACCGACGGACGGGTCGGCGGCTCCTGGTGCACCGCCAGAACTACCGGCCGCTGTGGATGGAGGCCGGCCCAGCCCTGCGCTGGCCACTGACCGCGTTGCCGTGCGGCTTCCACCCGTACGCGCAGGTGGCCGCCGCCGTCGCGGTAGTCGGCAGCCAGGCGCCCCGGCTCGACCGGGTGACCGACCCGAACCCGCTTGTGACCCGCGTGTTCGAGGTGCTCGACCTCACCACCGCCGGCTGGGAGTACGGCCGAGTACGGATAGACACCAACGCCGCCGCCCTGGCCGATCGACTGATCTCAACCGCCGGGCAGATCCTCGCAGCCATGGACGACCCGCCCCGGCTGCCACCTCCGGTCCGTGTGCTCATGCGCCGCAACAACACCCTCGACGTGCACGATCCGACCGATTCTCGGGCAGTAGGTGGGATCAACCTGGGCGCGAAGATGCGCGAGCACCTGCTGGCCTGAAGACACCGCGGCGATCGCCCAGTTGCCAAGCCTGGTGTGAACGCCTTCGAGGAGACGTCCTCCGGCCGCAGGCGCCGCCATCGCGCGCCCGTCTGGTTGCGAGCGCGTCGATCACCTGCCGGTGATCGCGCCACCGACCGCCGCGACCGGGCGACCAGCGCCCCGTTGACCTTCATGGATGTCGTCGCGGATCGGGCGGCCGGCCGCGACGCCCTTACCGGCCGGGTCATCGGGCTTCCAGTCCTCGTAGCGCTTGCCGGGAAAGACCGGGCAGGCGGCGCCGACGTCCCGGGCCAACCTGCACGTCAACCACGACCCACGTGCACGTGCTGGGTCGTGTCGCCCTGGCGCAGAAGCACGTCGCGGGGGTTCGAAGCGTACGGAGACTCCGGTGTCCTGCAACGGGCAGCGAAGGCGGACCCGCAGCGTTGCCGGGCATGACCCGGCCCCGCATCGTCACCATTCACGACGTCGCCGCGCCGGCCGGGGTCTCGGTGGGGACCGTGTCCAACGGCCCACAGCCACGCGCGGTCGGCCGCAGATGCGGATGTCCGGTCCAGGTGTTCCGGTGCTCAGCCGGCCACGGCTTGGGAGCAGAGGTCACGTGGAGGGACGGCTGGTGATGCCGTCCAAGATGGTGGTCAGGTTGCGATGGAAGTTCTCCTCGGCGTTGAGGTGGGCGCCGTCGATGACGAGCCGGGCGATGGTGGGGTACTTGCCGGTTTCCAATTGACGTGTCAGGTAGGGGCCGAGGCTGGCCTGCCAGGCGCGCTCGTCGGTGCCGGTGGAACGGGCGGTGCGCCGCTCGGTGACCTCTCTGCGCAGCGCTCCGATAATGAAGGCGTTGAGGGTTCCTACGGCCCGCTGCAGGTCGGCGACGTCGCGCACGCCCGGGGCCTGGCTGAGCGCCGCCGCGGTCGATTCACCCACGGCGAGCGCGTTCGGGCCCAAGTGTGGCCTTCCACCGAGCAGGTCGGAAAACCACTCGTGTTCAAGGGCGGCGACCCGGGTCAGGTGGGCGATGGCTAGGACCGTGGCACGCCAATCGGACTGCCGGCCGGCCTCGGCGATCCGGGCATAGACAGCGTCGACCATCAGATCGAGTAGTTCGGATCTGTTGACCACGTAGGCGTAGAGCCGCATCGGACCGACGCCGAGTTCCTTGGCGATCTTACGAACCGACAGTCCATCGAGGCCGTACTCGTCAGCCACCCGGATCGCCGTAGCGGCGATCCTCTCGCGATTCAACGGCACCGGCGCCGCCCGCGTCCGGGGTTCGGGCCGCTCCCAGACGGGCTCCGCTTCACTAAGGTACGGTGTATTCACACGATACAGCGTACGTTAAGGAAGTTGATGATGCGCATAGCGATCGCTGGTGGCGGCCTCGGCGGGCTGACCCTGGCCCGGATCCTGCACCGACACGGCATCGATGCGGTGGTGTACGAGCGCGAGGCCAGCCGATCCGCCCGATCGCAGGGCGGCTCACTCGACCTGCACCCGGAGTCCGGGCAACACGCCCTGGCGGAAGCGGGCCTCACCGGCCGATTCCGATCTGAAGCGCGACCCGAGGGCGAGGAACTTCGCATCCTCGACCCGGCCGGCCGGACCCTCCTGCACCACAAGCCGCAACCCGGCTCGTTCTCCGGACGACCCGAGATCGACCGGAGCGCACTGCGTGATCTTCTGCTCGATTCACTCCCCAGCGACACGGTCGCGTGGGGGCACCGCCTCGTCGCGGCGACACCGCGACCCGACGGGGGCTTCCGGCTGGAATTTCATGGCGGCCACCGAGCAGACTGCGAGATCCTCATCGGCGCGGACGGCGCACGGTCAATAGTCCGGTCGCTGCTGACCGACGCGAAACTGACCTACGTGGCCACCTTGGCGGAGCTGAGCATCAGCGACGTCGACCGGCGCCACCCGGACCTCGCCGAGCTGGTCGGTCCCGGGAACCTGTGGTGCGTCGGCGTAAGCCAGATCCTGGCGGCGCAACGCAGCGGCGACGGCAGCCTGCGAGTCGCGGCGTCCTTACGCGAGGACGACCGCCACATCGGTAGTAAGCGTGCTCTGCTGGACATGTTCGACGGCTGGGATCCAAGCCTCACCGCACTGATCGAAGCCGGCGACAGCGCGGCGACGCCGCGCCGGATCGAGGCCATGCCGATCGGTACACGCTGGGCCAGCCAGCTGGGCGTCACCTTGATCGGCGACGCCGCGCACCTCATGCCGCCGGTCGGCGAGGGCGCCAACCAGGCCATGCTTGACGCCGCGGAACTCGCCCGCGAACTGGTCGCCAACCCCGCCGACCCGCACTCAGCGATCCGGGCGTACGAACACGAAATGTTCACCAGGACCCGTCCGATCGCCGAAATATCCGCACGAGTCCACGCGATGATGCTGTCCCCAACCGCAGCGGAAGACATCATCCGCTTCTTCACAGCTCGGCCCGCCGAGCCGGCACCCGCGGGCTGATAACGCGCCGGACAGCCAACCCCCTGTCCACATCCGTGTCTCCGCCTCCATGGCAGGATCGTTCTTTCGACCTCGGGGGACCTGCTTAGTACTCCAACGTCATTTTGGTTCGGCGTTGGGCGTGGCGTGCGCATGAGGACGGCCACCGCGTTGATCATCGATGGTTTGTGAAGACAAACGAAGATCATGCGGTGGCCGCGTGCCACAGCGTAGACCCCGACCGGTGGCGGGTCATCCTGGACGAGGCGGTGGCGCGTGTCGCCGGCAGGTTCGCCCGGGCGGAACCGCGTGCGACCGCCGGGCAGTTCGTGGAAGGGTTGCTCTCGGGTCTGGAACGCAAAACCTGCTGGTCCCTCGCGGAGCGGGCTGGTCACGCCGATCCGCAGGCGATGCAACGGCTGCTGCGCACGGCGGTGTGGGACGCCGACGCCGTCCGCGACGACGTACGCGCCTGGCTGGTCGAGCGGCTCGGCCACCCCGACGGGGTGCTCGTCGTCGACGAGACCGGGTTCCTGAAGAAGGGCGGGTGTTCGGTCGGGGTGCAGCGGCAGTACACCGGCACCGCCGGCCGGGTGGAGAACGCCCAGGTCGGGGTGTTCCTGGCCTACGTCACCGGGCACGGGCGGGCGATGATCGACCGCAGGCTCTACCTACCGCAGACGACCTGGTGCCAACAGCCGCAGCGTCTCGTCGCCGCCGGCGTTCCCGACGAAGTCGGGTTCGCCACGAAACCGGCCCTGGCCCGGCAGATGATCGCCGCCGCACTGGACGCCGACGTCCCGGTCGGGTGGGTGACCGGCGACGAGGTCTACGGCGCTGACCCCGGCCTACGCGCCGACCTGGAACATCGCAGGATCGGCTACGTCCTGGCAGTCGGCTGCGACCGACGCGTGCACGTCAACGACGGCCGCACCCTGATCCGTGTCGACGACCTCGCCGACGGGATCCCCACCACCAGCTGGCAGCCGCACAGCTGCGGGCCTGGAGCGAAAGGCCCCCGCGACTACCTATGGGCGTGGATCACCACCGCCACCACACCCGGTGAGCACCGGTGGCTACTCATCCGCCGCAACCACACCACCGCAGAGCTGGCCTACTACCTGTGCTGGTCACCCCGCCCGGCGCCACTACACACCCTCGTCAGGGCGGCCGGCTCCCGCTGGAGCATCGAGGAGCTGTTCCAGACCGGCAAAGGCCAGGTCGGCCTGGACCACTACCAGGTCCGCGGCTGGACCGGCTGGCAGCGGTTCGTCACCCTCGCCATGCTCGCACTGGCCGTCCTGACCATCCTCGCCGCGCAACAGCCCTGCCCCGAGCCCGAGACCATCGCGCTGACCGTCGCCGAGATCCGCCGACTCCTCAACACCTTCGTCCTCGCCATACCGCTACTCCCAGCGCACACCCTGCACTGGTCGATCTGGCGGCGAACATCCCAAGCCCGAGCCCGCCGGTCCCACTACCAGCGCAGACTCGCTCACCACATCAGCCCAAAGATCAAGTGACGTTGGAGTATTAGGAGACAGCCTGGTGAAGGCCGACCACTACGACAGTTTCGCCGAGCGCTACTCCGTGGATAACGAATCCAACCTGATCAACGGCTACTACGAGCGGCCCGCGATGATCGGACTTGCCGGGGATGTGAACGGTCGACGAATCCTCGATGCCGGCTGCGGTTCAGGTCCCTTGTCCGCGGCTCTTCGCGAGCGAGGGGCCATCGTGACCGGCTTCGACTCCAGCCCGGCGATGGTCGAGCTGGCCGAACGGCGGCTGGGCAAGGACGCCACGCTGCTGGTGGCCGACCTCAGCGAACCGCTTCCCTTCGCCGACGGTGCGTTCGACGACGTCGTGGTGTCCCTGGTCCTGCACTACCTGCGGGACTGGACTGCGCCCCTGGCTGAGCTGCGACGAGTCCTGAGGCCAGGCGGCCGCCTCCTCCTGTCCGTGAACCACCCGATCGTCTACGAGGCAGTGCACCCGGACTCCGACTACTTCGCCCTCGCGCGCTGGTCGGACGAGCACACGTTCGACGGGCACAGCACGGAGCTGACCTACTGGCACCGGCCGTTGCACGCAATGACGGATGCGTTCACCGACGCGGGCTTCCGCCTCTCGGTCATCAGCGAACCCCCATCTCTCCCGAGACTCCGCGCGAGCTCCTGCCTCCACACCTCGGGGACCGCACGTCGTTCCTCTGCTTCATCTTCTTCGTCCTCGAAGCGCACTGAGCCCGGGGCCAGGCTGCCGCCGCCCGCCCTCCGCATGTGCACTGGCCGCCTGTCATCGGCAGCTTCGAGCGTCAGGCCGGCGGCGTCGAGCCACGCTGTGTGACGCGCGGATCGCGGCAACTGAGTTCACCGAGGCTGGAGCAGCCCACGTTTGGCCATATGGGCTCGCAACGTTTCGGCATCCTCGGCGGACATCAGGCGGCGGGGGATCACGGTCGCCGGCATCCGGCCGACGTACACGATCCAGAACTCAGGGGTGTCCCTTACCTGGTCGACCCCGTCCCAGGCGATGCCGCCGGACTCCGAGCCGCTGCGCATCATGATGTTCTCGTCGGTGATGTCGTAGGCGCCCTCGACAGCGTAGCGACTGGAGCGGCGCCGGGCGCGCAACCGCACCCACGGCGAGTACAGCATCGACAGCAGCCCACCCACGACCATCGTCATACACAGCGGCGAGATCTGCTCGCCCCACGCGAACCCCCGCGAGACGGCGAAACCGATCGCCCCGACCGCCGCCAGCACCGCGCCGACATAACCGTACCTACGCAGCCGAACACTGCTCAAGGCAGCGGCCACGCGCCCTGGGTAGGCGGGATCGGCTGGGACGTCAAAACGAATGTGCACGCCAGAACGATAGTGCCCCCACCCGCTGGCGGGCAGCGCCTGACTCGCGCCGTCGGCCAGCGGCAGTCGCTTGGCGACGTCCAGCCGTACCTCGCCGTTGGGCTGGACGTGCTGCCAGAACAGCGGAGTCAGGCCGCGGCGGTCGGCAGGCTTCTTGGTTGCACGGGGGTCGGTAGCGACTCCAGGGTCCACGCCTGACGGGTGCGAAAGCGTCTAGGGTCGGCGTCATGACGCGAGCGGAGACTCTGGTGCGGCAGGGTGCCGATTTCATCGTGGACGACGCCACGGAGACGCGGTATCAGCTGGCCTCTGTGAGCAAGCAGTTCACCGCGGCTGCCGCGCTCTTGCTCGTAGAGGACGGCATGCTGGTCCTCGACGATCCCGTGGGCCGTTGGATCGACGGCTGCCCGCAGGAGTGGCGAGACATCACGCTGCACCACCTGCTCACCCACACCTCCGGCCTCGGTCACTGGGACGACTATCCCATGATCGACCTAGCTCAGCGGGTTGAGCCCGGCGAACTGCTGAAGACCTTCCACTGCGTTCCACTCCGATACCCGCCGGGCGAGGGCTGGAGCTACAGCAGCCCGGCGTACGTGCTGCTGGCGCACGTCGTCGAACGGGCCGCCGATACGCCGTACCGGGTCTTCTTGGCAGACCGCATCTTTGATCACCTCGGTTTGACCAGGACGTTCGCGGGCGCGCCCGGCGCGCGGCCGAACCTGGCGCGCGGCCACGACGCTGAGGGCCAGCCATTGCCGACCTGCGAATTGGACGTGGTAGGCATGGGGGCCGGAGACGTATGGTCGACGGCCAAGGACGTATTGGCCTGGCTCGATGCCCTCCAGGGCGGCCACCTGCTGAGCGAACCGTACCGCACGCTGATGCTGACCGAACGGGCGCGGACCGGCAAGGGCCCTGTCGAAAGCGGTTACGGCTACGGCGTCTTCGTTGGTGAGCTCAACGGCCGGCGGTCGTGGCACCACAGCGGCCACAACGCAGGCTTCAAGGCGTTCGCCGCCAACATTCCGGAACTGGATCGCCGCATCGTGGTCCTCAGCAACACCGAGGCGACGGATGCCAGCACCGTGGTGCCTCTACTCGCATAGATCAGGCACTTCGAACCACCAGCGGCCGTCCTGATCCGGAAGACCTCGCCGAAGCCAGCGGCCGATATCCACTCATCGACGGATCCGGATACCCGGACCGCCGAGCAGCATGCCGACGACGCCGCAGGCCGAGACTGCATCGCCCGCGATCCCGCGGGTGCGACACACCCATGGTCTTCTGCCGCACCGTCACCCCGGTCAGGCGCGGCGGCGCCAGGCCCGCCACCAGCCCCGGCGGCCTCGCGTCCGCGGCGGCTGTGGCGGCGGTGCGGAGCCCGTCTCCGCCCGGGACCGGTCCCGGGCGGCGCGCCACTGCCGGACCACCTCGTCGGCGTTGGCGGGCCGAACGACGATCCGCGGACCGGTCGGGTTGCGCAGCCAGGCGAGGACCTGTGCGTTGAGTTCGCCCACGTACGCCCGCACGGCCTGCTCGGTGGACAGGTCCCGCACCTCGTCGGGGATCCGCTCGATCCGACGGCGCAGTTGCAGCGGGGTCGGCAGCAGCAGGTCGGTGGGCAGCGCCTCACGTTCCAGGAAGCTCTTGATCCACCACGACTCGTCGTAGGGCATGTTCTGTCCCGGGAGCGGCTTGCCCATGCCGGGCAGGTTGTCGAACTCGCCGCGCTCCTGGGCGGTGCGGATCTGCGCCTCGGCCGCCGCTTCCCACCTGTCGGTCACCGTCGCCACCTCCCGCACCCACCGTAACCTCTTCCCATCCCGGGGTAGCGCCGCGTCGGCGGCGGGCATTCCCGGTGGGAACGCAGGTCCAGGCGCCAGGGGGTCGACCAGCTGTCGCCCCGCTGCCGCGCGTCCGGGTCAATGGGCCGCTCCGCCGACCTCCACCAGGAGCACACCGCCCATGATGAGCGCGATGCCCGCCGCCATCAGCCAGGTGAAGGGCTCCTCGAACAGGACGTGGCTGGCGACGGCGGTCAGCGCCACGCCTGCGGCGGCCCAGATGCCGTAGGCGACACCGATCCCCAGCCCCTGCCCGAGGGCGAGGGTCAGCAGGATGAACGCGAGGGCGTAGCCGCTGAGCACGACGGCGTACCAGCGCTTGCAGCCGGTTGTCGCGGCGCGTAACGCGAGGGCGGCACTGACCTCGGCGAGAATCGCGCCGGTCAGGAAGATCCACCGCATCACGCTTTCCCCGTTCCGGTGGCGGCGTGCTGAGATCCGAGTTCGACGACCAGCACGCCGAACATGATCAGAGCAAGGCCGATGATCATGACGATGGTCAGGGTCTCGCCGTAGATGACCGCCGCGAGCACCGCGGTGGCGGCGACGCCCAGTGCCCCCCAGACGCCGTAGGCGACTCCCAGCGGCATCCCGGTGCGCAGCACGAGGGAGAGCAGGATGAACGACGCGACGTAACCCGTGCCGACCAGGGCGTACCAGCCTGGTCGGTCGAGTGCCGCCTTGAGCGAGAGCGACCCGGTGACCTCGCTGCCGATCGCGCCGGCAAGGAACAGCCACTTCTTCATGTCAGTGCCCGAGGAGTCGGTCGGCGACCACGCGGACGCGGGCGCGTTCGTCGGGAGAGAGAGGGAACGTCCCGGTCGCGTCGGCGAACCAGGCGCCGTCGGCGATGAGGCGCACGCTGGTCAGCCGGCCGCGCATCGCCGACGGCAGGGCGTCGGGGATCTCCAGCCACGGGCCGAGGCGTTCGGCCCACCGTGCGGTCAGCCGGTCCCGCAACCGGGGATCGGTCAGCATCACCAGGTCGGCCACGTCGAACGTGCCCGACAGCGACCAGTCGAGGTACGAGCGCAACCGGTCCTGGGGGGATGCCTCGGACAGCGGCACGTGAAGGCGGCCGGTCAGCTCCCGTTCCCACCCGTCGACCACCTCGTCGACGAGGGCAACCATGAGGGCCTCCTTGGTGCGGAAGTGGTACATCAGCCGCGGCGGTTCAGGCCGGGGCGTGGCGCGGGATCGCCGGCGCCCGCCGGACGTGGCGGTGCCCGTCACGGGGGAACGGCGCGCGGGCCGGCAGGACCTCCTGGAACAGGTAGCCGGTCTTCTCCGCCACCCGACACGAGGCCAGGTTGTCCACCTGGTGCAGCAGCTCCAGGCAGGTCAGCCCGGCCGCGGCGAACCGGGCGAACGCCCAGCCGGTGACCGTCTCCACCGCCCGGGGCGCGACGCCGCGCCCGCGCGCCCAGGCGGCCGTCCAGTAGCCCACCTCGGCGTGTTCGCGGCCGGGCAGGACGTTCTTGAGCACCACCGTGGCGACGAGCCGGTCGGCGGCGGCGGGTTGCGGCTCCAGCACCGCGAAGCTGAACCGGCTGCCGGCGGCCCAGCCCTGCCGGCTGCGGGTCACCCACCGCCGAGCGCCGTCGACGTCGTCGACGGGATGGCTCACCCAGCGGCGCAGCTCCGGGTCGCGGTAGACCTCGATCAGCTCGGCGATGTCGGCGTCGCACCACGGGCGGAGCGCCAGTTCGGGACGGTGGGCGGTCGCGGGTGCCCGCAGCAGGACCGGCATCCCCGTAGTGTCGCCCATCATGTGGGCGGGTGCTGCCCCTGTCGTGCCGCGAACCCGTCGAGGGGTCGGAGTGGACGGTGCGGCAGCAGGGCGCCCGTCCCACCTGCCGCTGAGCGCGCCGGAGCCAGCCCCTGCCGATCCATCGGCGGTGCGGGCCCCGGGCGGGGCGTAGGCTCGGCCGCGAACTCGAACGGGAAAAACGGGGGTGGATCGTGGTCGATGCGACGGCGGTGCTGGGGATCGCGCTGGTGGCGTTGGGACTGGTGCTGACCCCCGGCCCGAACATGGTCTACCTGGTGTCCCGGTCGGTGACGCAGAGCCGCCGCGCCGGGCTGGTGTCGCTGGCCGGGGTGGCGGTCGGGTTCGGCGTCTACCTGGCGGCCGCGGTCGCCGGCATCGCGACGGTGTTCGTGCTGGTGCCCACCCTGTACACGGTGGTGAAGCTGGCCGGGGCGGGGTACCTGCTGTGGCTGGCCTGGCAGGCGGTGCGCCCCGGTGGTCGGTCGGCGTTCGCGCCGGCGCCGTTGCCGCCGGACCGGCCGCGGCGGCTGTTCACGATGGGCCTGGTCACGAACCTGCTCAACCCGAAGATCGCGATCCTGTACGTGTCGCTGCTGCCGCAGTTCGTGGACCCGGCGCGGGGGCACGTGGCGGGGCAGAGCCTGCTGCTGGGCGGCGTCCAGATCGTCATCGCGCTGACGGTGAACGCGCTGATCGTGCTGACCGCCGGATCGGTCGCGTCGTTCCTGGCCGGCCGTCCGGCCTGGCTGCGGGTGCAGCGGTACCTGATGGGAACGGTGCTGGCGGCCCTGGCCGTGCGCATCGCGGCGGACCGGTCCCGGGCCGCCGCGGCCACGGTCTGACGGCCCGTCGCGCTGGTCAGCCGGCGGCGTCGCGGTGGCGGCGGACGAGGCCCTCGGCCAACGGCGCGCCGTCGAGGTCACCGGCGGCGACCCGACCGGCGACGGTACGCCGCACGAGGCGGTCGGCGAGCGCGGGCGCGTGTCGGGCCAGGGCCAGTTCGAGGCGGCCCCGGGTGGTGGTGGCCACGTCCCGGGGGGCGCGGCGGGCGGTGGCGGCCCGCAGGATCGCCGCGACGACGCCTTCGACGGTTTCCAGCCGGGACACCCCCCGCAGGGACAGGCCGGCACGGGCGGTGCTGTCGTGGATGGGTGAGGCCACCATGCTGGGGTAGACGACGCTGACCCCGACGTGGGTGCCGACCTCCAGCCGCAGCGCGTCGGCGTACGCGACGAGGGCCCGCTTGCTGACCCCGTACGCGGCTGCGAGGGGCAACGGCAGGACCGCCATCCGGCTGGCCACGAAGATCACCCGGCCGTGGGCGTCGACGAGGGCGGGCAGGGCGGCGGCGGTGGTCCGCCACGCGGCGAGCAGGTTAACCTCGATCTGCTGGCGCACGGTGTCGTCGGGTGCCAGTTCGGCGGGGGCGGGTCCGCCGACACCGGCGTTGTTGACGAGCAGGTCGAGGCCGCCGAGCCGGCCGACGGCGGCACCCACGACGGCGGTCGTGGCGTCCGGGTCGGTCAGGTCGGCGCCGAGCACCGGCACTCCGGCGGTGGTGCCGGGGTGCAGGTCGAGGCCGACGACGTGGGCGCCGGCGGCGGCCAGGGTCGCGCACAGCTCGCGTCCGAAGGTGCCCCGGGCACCGGTGACGACGACCCGGCGGCCGGTCAGGGCGCTCATCGCGCCGCCCGGCGGACGCCGGCGACCAGTTCCCGGCGCAGGTCGGCCAGGTACGCGTCGAAGTCGACCCGCATCGCCGGCCGCCGCTGGCCCCACCGGGCGGTGGCGGCGCGCAGCTCGGCCCGGCAGGCGGCGCGCTGGCGGTCCGCGTCGGGCAGGGCGTACCGGCCCGCCAGGTGCGCGGCGACGAGCCGGGCCTGCGCCTCGACCAGGGGAAACGCGGCGCCGGTGGACTGCATCAGCCCGACGAACGCCAGGCCGGGGGCGTCGAGGTGGAACACGTGCCGGTACAGCGGGAGGGTGTCGGGGCCGACGCCGAGCAGCGCCGGGTCGAGGAAGTCGACGGCGACCCGGTAGCCGGTGCACCACACGACGAGGTCGACCTCGTCGATGCGGCCGTCGGTGAACTCGACCCGGTCGCCGTGGAACACGGCGATGCCGGGGCGGGCCTCGACGGCGCCGTGGGTGAGCCGGGACAGCAGCGCGTCGGAGAGGGTGGGGTGGTCCTGGAGGAAACCGTGGGCGGGGGCGGGCAGGCCGTAGCGGGGCGGTGGGCCGACGGTGGCGGCGAGCATGGCCTGGCTGATCCGCTGGCGCAGCCGCCAGGGCAGCCGGCGCGCCAGCGCCCCGTTGAGGGTGTCCGACGGGCGGCCGAGCAGGTACTTGGGCACCACCCACACCCCGCGGCGCAGGGACAGCAGGGTGCGCCGGGCAGCGTGGGAGGCGTCCACGGCGATGTCCATGGCGGAGTTGCCGCCGCCGACGACCAGGACGCGCCGGCCGGTGAGCTGCTCGGGGCCCCGGTAGTCGTGGCTGTGCAGCTGTTCGGCGGCGCAGTCGCCGGGGTAGCCGGGCGCGGGCGGGCGGGGCACCCGGTTGTGGCCGTTGGCGACGACGACCGCCTCCACGTCGACCTCGACGGGGCCGTCCGGGCCGGTGGCCCGGACGGCCCAGCGGCCGTCGGCGCCGGGGGCGACGCGAGTGACGGTGTGCCGCAGCGCGACGGCGTCGAGCAGTCCGAAGCGTCGCGCGTAGTCGTGCAGGTAGCCGGCGATCCGGGTGTGGTCGGGGTAGTCGGGCCAGTGGGCCGGCATGGGGTGGTCGGCGAACTGGGTGCGGGTCTTGCTGGTGTTCAGGTGCAGGGTGCGGTATGCGGGCGAGTCGGGGGCCCCGTACACCCACAGGCCGCCGACGGTGTCGGCGGCCTCGTAGGCCACGGCGGGGACGCCGGCGTCGGCGAGGGCCTTGAGGGTGGCCAGGCCGGCGGCGCCGGCGCCGACGACCGCGACCCGTGGCGGTGCCCCCATGCGGTCCCCTCCCGACGGTTAATCCAACGTCTGTCGGATAATGCGTGGGTCAGGGCCCGCTCGTCAAGCCGGTCGGGCCGTACAGGGCGACGAGCAGCCGGCGCAGGAACGCCCGGAACTCCCGCCGCTCCCGCGCCGGCGACCCCCCGGGGCTGGCCAGCGCCACCACGTGCGCGTGCACCGCCCACACCAGGCTACGCACCGTGACGTGCGGGGTCGGCTCGACCAGCGCCCCGCCGGCCGCGACGGCGGCCAGCAACTCCTCCACCAGGTCGTACAGGGGAGCGGCGTAGCGCTGGTCCAGTTCGGCGTGCCGGTTCGGCTCCAGCCAGCGGCGCAGCCACAGCGCGGTGGTCTCCGGGCGGGCCTCCAGGAAGTCGACGAACACGTCGAGCATGTCGTGCAGGGCGCGCAGCGCCTGCTGCGGCCCGGCGTCGCGGGCGCGCGCCGCCGCGGCCTCCAGCACCGCCCGCTCGGCGGCGAACACCCGGGCGAAGCAGGCGTCGTAGAGCTGCGCCTTCGTACCGGTGTGGTGGGAGACCGTGGCCACGTCGACGCCGGCGGCGGCGGCGACCTCCCGCAGCCCGACGGCGTCGAAGCCGCGGGCGGCGAACAGCGCGGTGGCGGCGGTGAGCACCACCTCGCGGGTGTCACGGGTCTCGGAGCGCCGGGGCCGGCCCGGTCGCCGTCGTGGCATGGTCACGGCCGCCATTGTCCCCCTACAATCCAGCAACCGTTGGATTTGGGGGCGGCGTGCCGCCGAAGGGACGCAGAGCTATGACCGGGCTCGACACCCGCGACCGCGCACCGGGCACCCACCTGCCGCGCGGGCCGCTGCTCGGCTTCGCCACCGGCTCGCTCGGCATGGGCGTCTGGGTCACCGTACCCGGTTTGCTGCTGCTGTACTTCCTCACCGACGTCCTCGCCGTGCCGCCGTGGCTGGCCGGCCTGGCGCTGCTGGCGCCGAAGGTCGCCGACGTGCTGCTGCACCCCTGGGTGGGGCACCGCTGCGACGTGCAGCAGGCCCGCCGCGGCGACCGGCGGCGCCTACTGCTGGTCGGCTGCCTGCTGCCGGCGGCGTTCGCCGCGCTGTTCGCCGTTCCCGGCGGGCTCACCGGCGCGCCGGCGGCCGGCTGGGTGGCGGTGTGCTTCGTCGCCGGGAACCTGCTCTTCGCCGCCTACCAGGTGCCCTATCTGGCCACCCCGGCGGACCTGCGGATCGGCTATCACGAACGGACCCGGCTGATGGCGTTCCGGATGGTGGTGCTCACCGCCGGGATCCTGGTCGCCGGCCTGCTGGCACCGGTGCTGACCGGCGGGGACACCGCGACGCGGGCCGGCTACCAGCGGATGGGACTGCTGCTGGGCGCGGGCACCCTCGCGGCGATGCTGGTCGGGATGGCGGGCATCGGCCGGCTGCGCCGGGCCGCCGGGACCTCGGGCGAGGGCCACACCCCGGGCGGGTGGCCGGCGCTGCTGGCGGCGCTGCGCGACGGGCAGTTCCGCTGGCTGGTGATCGCGTACCTGGCGATGTCGACCACCACGCACCTGGTGCTCGCCGGGGTGCCGTACTACGCCGAGTACGAGCTGGGCCGCCCCGCGCTGACCACCGTGCTCGTCGCGGCGTTCGTCGCCCCGGCGCTGCTGGTCACCCCCGGCTGGCTGGCGGTGGCCCGCCGGGTCGGCAAGCAGCGGGCACTGCTGGCCGCGCAGGGCGGGTTCGCCGCCGGGTCGCTGGTGCTCGCCGTGGGCCGACCGGCGGGCCTGCCGGTGCTGGTCGCGGCGGTGGCGGTGCTCGGGGTGTCGTTCGCCGGGATGCAGCTGCTGCCGTTCGCGATGGTGCCCGACGTCATCCGCGCCGCCGGTGCCACCGGCGCGGGCACCTACACCGGGGTGTGGACGGCCACCGAGGCCACCGGCGCGGCGCTGGGCCCGTACGCGTACGCGCTGTGCCTGGCCGGCGGCGGGTTCGTCGCCTCGGCCGGCGGCGACCAGGTCGCCCAGCCGGACGCGGCGCTCGCGGCGATCCGGTACGGCTTCGGGCTGCTGCCGGCCGCGCTGATGCTCGCCGCGGTGCTGGCACAGCGCCGCTACACCCTCGACGGCGCGGCCCGAGCCGCCGGCTGACCAGCCCGCCCGGCACGGGTGTCGACCCGGCCCCCGGCGCCGCACGCACCGGCGGGCCGGCGCCGGACGAACGGGCGGGCGGCCCGGGACCGGCGGTGCGCGACGCGGGGCCGGGCCGGCGGCGTCGCTAGACTTCCGCCTCGATGGACGCCCAGCCCTCCCCCACCGAGACCCGTTCCTGCGCGCACTGCGGCCGGGACGTGCCACAGCGGGCCGGCGCGGGCCGGCCGTTCCGCTACTGCCGGGACAACGACGGCGCCTGCCAGCGGGCCTCACGCAACAACCGGATGCGGCACCGCAACGCCCCCGGCCTGCCCGGGCAGGTCGCCCGCACCTGGGAGGCCGTGGACCGGCTCGACCAGGTGGTGGAGACCCTCACCGAGGCGCTGCACGCGGAGCTGTCCCCGGCCGGGGTGGAGCGGCAGCTGGCGCAGCTACGCGCCGAGACCGCCGCCGAGCTGGCCCAGGCACACACCGAACGCGACGAGGCCCGCCGCGACGCCGAGGACGCGGCGGCGGGCTCCGCCCGGGCCCGCCAGGAGGCCCACACGGCCGCAGCCGAGGCCGACGCGGCCCGCGAGCGGGCCGAACGTGCCGAGGCCGACGCCGTCCAGGCCCGGGAGCGGGCCGACGCCGCCGAGGCGGCCCGGGACTGCGCGCGCCGCGACAACGGGGCGGCGCAGGCGCTGCGGGTGCAGGCCGAACGGGACCGCGACGCCGCCCGGCACGAGCTGCGTACGGTGACCGGCGAACGGGACACCGAACGGCGGCGGGCCGCCGACCTGACCGCCGAGCGCGACGCCGCCGCCGCCGACGCCCGCCGCGCCGCCGACACGGCGGACGAGGCACGGCGGCGGGCCGGGCAGGCCGACGCCGACGCCGAGCGGGCCCGCGCCGACGCGCGGCGCTCCGCAGAGGGGGCCGAGGCGGCGCGCGTCGAGGCCGCGCGGGCCCGCGAGGAGGCCGACCGGCGGCGCGCCGACGCCGGCGAGGCCCGCCGCGCCGCCGAGCAGGCGCAGACCGAGGCGACGGCGTGCCGGCAGGAGGCGGCGGCGTTGTCGGCACGGCTGGCCGAGGCCGAGGCGGCCCGCGACGCCGTCGCCGCCCAGCTCGCCGCGGCCCGGGAGACGGCGGCTGCCGGGCAGGGCCGCCTCGGTGAGCTGGAGGCCCGCCTCGGCGCGGCCGAGGCCGACCGGGACGCCGCGCAGCGACGCTCGGCGCAGCTCGTCGACCAGGTCAGCGACCTGGCCGCCGCGCTGGCCCGGTTGGGCGCCGCACCGCGCTGACGTGCCCGACCGGGGCCTGCCAGCACCGCTGGACCGGCAGGCCGAGGCCGTCGTCGGCGACCGCGGCGGTCAGGTACAGCCACCAGGACCGCCCGCATGCCGCAGAAGCGGAACCGCTCCCACATGGTGAGGAAACAGGGTGGCCAGGGCGCGGGGGTGGCGCGTCACGGGGCATCGACACCTCCGCGCGGCTGGGGTTGGGTAACATCCCCGTAGACCGCCGAAACACTCCCACCGACTCGACCCGGCCGGGGCGACCCCGCCGGGTACATGTCCTGTCCGGCTACCCTTGCAGGGCGACGGCCGGGTGGGCGGGTTCCGGCCCGCCAGGGCGGGCGGGGAATGGCCCGGCCGGCACGGACCGTTACACGAGAAGACAGCACCACGAGCGAGGGGAAGTCGATCATGGGCGAGCGCATGCTGCGCGGAAGCCGTCTGGGCGCGGTCAGCTACGAATCCGACCGCAACACGGAGCTCGCGCCGCGTCAGACCCGCGAGTACCTCTGCGCCAAGGGCCACCAGTTCGAGGTGCCGTTCGCCGTGGACGCGGAGGTCCCCACCACCTGGGAGTGCAAGTTCGACGGCAGCGTCGCCCGGCTGGTCGACGGCAGCGAGCCGGAGCAGAAGAAGGCCAAGCCGCCGCGCACCCACTGGGACATGCTGCTGGAACGCCGTTCCATCGCCGAGCTGGAGGACATCCTCGCCGAGCGGCTGCAGGAGGTCCGCACCCGCCGCGGCCGCGCCTGACCGTTGAACACAGCCGAAACGCCCCGGAAGAGATCTTCCGGGGCGTTTCGGCTGTTTCGTCGACCGCTCAACGGCCGGGTTCGACGATCTCCCCCTCGATGGCCCTGCCACCGTCGACCACGCTCGGCTCGGCCGGGCCGGCCGGCGACTGACCGGGCGGGGTGGGCTGGGCCGCGCGGCGCACCCGCACCACCCGCGGCCCGAACAGGTCACCGGCCACCATCGACGACACCCGCCGCTCCGTGGCCCGCCGCACCCCGGCCCGGGTCAGCCGCCGCACCGGCGGCACCAGCAGCAACGCCCCCACCACGCCCGTGACCAGGCCCGGCACCGCCAACAGCAGCGCCCCCAACAACCCGACCAGCCCGTCGGTGACCTGCGGGCCCGGCGGTTGACCGGCCTGCGCCGCCGCCCGGAAACCCCGCCACGCCCGCATGCCCTCCCGCCGCAACAACACCAGCCCCAGCAGCGACGCCGCGAACACCAGCAGCACCGCCGACCCGAACCCGACCAGCCGGCCCACCCCGACGAACACCGCCAGCTCCGCCGCCACCGCCAGCAGCGCCGCCACCGGCACAAATCTCAGTCCTCGGCGCATCTCACCCCATCGGCCGTCCCGACATCCCGCCCGTCCAAGCATGACACGCCGCCGCTCACGGCCACCGCACCTGACCATCGCGGGTGCCGTGCACCCCACGCCGCCACGCCGCCCGCCGGTCCTGCACCGCCCACACGCTGATCCGCCACAACGCCTCCGCGACGATCAACGGGCTCATCTTGCTCGCCCCCCGCTCCCGCTCGGCGAACGTGATCGGCACCTCCACGATCCGTGCGCCCGCCCGATGCGCCAGCCGCGACAACTCCACCTGGAACGAGTATCCCTGCGAACACACCGACCCCAGATCCACCGCGTCCAAGGCCGCCAACCGGTACACCCGGTACCCGCCGGTCGCGTCGGCCACCGGCATCCCCAACGCCAGGCGCGCGTACAGGTTCCCGCAACGCGACAGCAGCAGCCGCCGCAGCGGCCAGTCCACCACCCTCGCGCCCCGGCACCAACGCGAACCGATCACCACGTCGGCGTTCCCGGCGGCGGCCAGCAGCCGCGGCAGGTCCTCCGGGGCGTGCGAACCGTCGGCGTCCATCTCCACCACCGCGTCGTAACCGCGCTCCCGGGCCCACCCGAACCCCGCCAGGTAGGCGGCGCCGAGGCCCTGCTTACCCGGCCGGTGCAGCACCCGCACCCGCCCGTCGGTGGCGGCGAGCGCGTCGGCGATCGTCCCCGTGCCGTCGGGACTGTTGTCGTCGGCGATCAACACGTCCACGTCCGGGGCGGCGGCGCGGACCCGCGCCACGATCGGGGACACGTTGTCAGCCTCGTTGTAGGTGGGGATGACCACCAGCACCCGCCCCAGCCCCGGCCGCCGCACACCCGCCGCTCCGCTCACCGTTCCTCCGCCCCCGCCGACGCGCCGCCGACGTGTCGCTACCGGGCGACCGCCGACCGCCGCCGACGCAGCCACACCGCCCCGGCCAGAGCGGCCACCGCCGCGGCGGACAGTGCCGCCTCCGGCCACACCCCGACCCGGGTGGCCAGGGTGCGCCCGTCACCGAGGCGCAACTGGCGCAGCACCACGGCGCGGGTGTTGAACCCGGTGGCGTCGGATACCCGCCCGTCCGGGGCGACGAACCCGGACACCCCGACCGTGGAGGCCATCAACGACGCACGGCCGTGCTCCACCGCCCGCAACCGCACCATCGCCAACTGCTGACGGGCCTCGGCGACGTCGAACGTGGCGTTGTTGGTCTGCACCACCAGCAACTGCGCCCCACCGGTGACGGTGTCCCGGACCAGCCCGTCGTAGGCCACCTCGAAGCAGATCACGTCACCCAGCACAGCCGGGCCGGCGTCGACCACCCCGGCACGGTCACCGGCCACCATGTCGCTGCGGACCCGGTCGACCTCCTTGCTGACCATCCGCGCCACATCCCGCAGCGGCACGTACTCGGCGAACGGCACCGGATGCCGCTTCGTGTACATCTGCTCCAGGTCCGGGCCGCTGCCCGGCCGCCACAGGATCCCCGCGTTGCGGCTCTGCCCCGCACCGGGGCCCACCAGCACCGCCCCCACCAGGATCGGCGCCCGCACCGTGTCGGCGGCCTCGCTGATCCGCTGCCCCGCCCCCGGGCTGCGCAACGGATCGATGTCGCTGGCGTTCTCCGGCCACACCACCAGGTCCGGCTGCGGACGCTGCCCCGCCGCGACCTGCGCGGCCAGGTCGAGGGTCGCCTGCACGTGGTTGTTCAACACCGCCTGCCGCTGGGCGTTGAAGTCCAGGCCCAGCCGCGGCACGTTGCCCTGCACCACCGCCACGGTCACCGCGCCGCCACCCCCGGCGACCCCCACCGGCACCAGCAGCCCCACCGCGAGCACCCCGGCCGCGCCCCACACCAGACCCGCCCCCACCCACCGCGACCGCGCCGCCGCGCCCCGCCATGCCGCCGCCACCAGCAGACCACCGGCCACGGCGACGGCGAACGTCACCAGCGGCGCCCCACCCACCGCGGCCAACCGCAACGCCGGGGACTCGTCCTGACTGAACGCCAACCGGCCCCACGGGAACCCCCCGAACGGGGCCCGCGACCGCAGCGCCTCCTGCCCCACCCACAGCACCCCGGTCAGCGCCGGCCACGACCACCGCCACCGGTCCACCAGCGGCGACGCGTACGCCGCGGCCCCACCCAGCACCGCCACATACCCGGCCTGCAACAGCGACAACAACAGCCACGGCAGGTGACCGGTGTGCAGGTTCGTCCACGACAGCAGCGGACCGAACAACGCCACACCCGCCACGAAACCCAACCCCACGCCGGCCCGCACCCGACGGCGGTGCACCGCCGCGCCCAGCAACGCCACCCCCACCGACGCGGCCGGCCACCACCCGTACGGGGGGAACGCCACCAGCATCGCCAACCCGGCGGCCACCGCCAACGGCAACGCCACCCGCAACGGCAACGGCCCCCCAGGACCGGCCTGCACCCCGGCCGCCGGACCCGACGGGCTCTGCGCGACAGCCGTCACCGGCACCTCACCTGCGATCACACCGCCGAAGGCTACCCGTCCCACCGCCGCAGCACCGCCCACCCGGGGCGGAACGGAAATCGGGGCGCGGCAACTGCCGCGCCCCGATGCTCCCAGGCCCTTCCCGGCCGGTGGGGCAAGAATCAGGCACGCCGACCTTCGGACCGACCCGACGGAAGACTGGCTGCCCCCGCCTGGCCGTTGTCTACTGGCCGTGCACCTCACCCTGCCCATACACCGGTAACCGCGGCCGGTTCGCGCCGCCCCGCCGACCCCCGCCCGCTGGACCTGGCCGCCGCGACTCGAAAGTCACTCGGCCAGCGGACGAAGGGACGAAGCGAACAACAGCCGCTTCCCGTAGTAGGACTCAAAGACGGTACGTGCTGCACCCCAGGCCCTGTCAACCCACCACCGGCCTGTCGCGCCGTTCACCACGGCGTGTCGCGTCGGCGTGTCTCAATCCGTGCCGAGGTGCCGGCGCAACAACGCCACCGCCGCCACCGGATGGTCCCCCGCCAACAGCCCACCCGCGGCCAGCACATAGTCCGTGTCCACCACCGGCCGGGCATCCCGCGGCACCGGCCAGCCACCCGCATGGTCACCCAACACCGCCCCCAACACCGCCCCCGACACCACCGGCGCGACGTGACGCAACACACCCCCCGAACCCACCAACAGCCGCACGTCCCGCAGATCCCGCCCCCCACGCTCCCCCGTCGCCCCACCCCGGGCATGCCGCCGCACCGCCACCGTCGCCGCCAACCCGGCGAACCGCGCATCCACCTCCCGCTCCACGTCACCCGCCGGCAGGAACCCCGGATCCGCCGCCCGCACCTGCGCCGCCGCCGCCAACCCGGCCTCCTCGCCACCGCCGACCAGCCGCTCCTCCACCGCCGCCCGCACCACCCCCGGGGCGCTCCACCGCATCCCCAGATCCCCCTCCACCGTCCGGGCCCGCCACAGCGTCCCCGCCACCTCCCGACCCGGACCGTCGGCCCGCTCGTCCGGCGTCAACACCGAATACACGTCCGTGGTCGCCCCACCCACGTCCACCACCACCAGATCACCACCGACCGAGTCGGCGAGGACCTCCACCCCCGTCAGCACCGCGTCCGGAGTGGCCGCCCGCACCAACCGGGCAAACCGCGACCCCCGCGACAACCGCTTCCCACCGATGACGTGCCGCAGGAACACCTCCCGGATCGCCGCCCGCGCCGACGCCGGCGCCAACACCCCGATCCGCGGCAGCACGTTGTCCGCCACCGTCACCGGCACCCCCGCGCCCACCAGCAGCGCACCCAACCCGTCCCGCACCTGCACGTTGCCGGCCAACACCACCGGCACCCGCCACCGCGCCCGCGCCAGCCGGGTCGCGTTGTGCGTCAACACCTCAGCGTCACCGCCGTCGGTGCCCCCGACCAGCAACACCACGTCCGGACGGGCCGCCCGCAACGCCGCCAACCCCGCCGCACCCAACCGGCCGGCGGCCACGTGCACCACGTTCGCCCCCGCCGACAACCCCACCCGCCGACCCGCCTGCGCCGTCACCAGCGGCTCGTAGCCGACCACCGCCAGCCGCAACCCACCACCGGCCGACGAACACACGTACCACGGCGCGTCACCCACCGCGAGGCCCGCCGTCGCCGCCGCCACCGCCGCGTCCAGGCCACGCAGCACGTCACTGCCCACCGTCGTCGGCGCCGACCCCGCCGCCACCAGCCGACCGGAGTCCAGATCCACCACCGCGGCCTTCGTGTACGTCGACCCGACGTCGGCGCAGACCGCGACCCTCACGCCGACGCGGGCACGACCACCGTGCCGGTCGCCGTGACCGCCACCACCGGCGGATCGAGGACCTCCGCCGCCGACTCCGACCGGTCCGGACGACCCCGACACACCACCCGCGCCTCGAAGTCGATCGTGCGGCTACGCGTCCCCACCCGGGTCACCGTCGCCGTCACCTCCAGCACGTCCCCCGCCCGCATCGGCGCCCGGAACTGCACATCCGAATACGACGCGAACAACCCCTCGTCACCGTCGGTACGGATACACACCTCCGTCGCCACATCACCGAACAACCCCAACGCGTACGCCCCGTCCACCAGACTCCCCGCGTAGTGCGCATGCGAGTACGGCACATACCGCCGATGCATCACCGTCAGACCGACCCGAGAATCACTCATGCCTTCGCCTTCTTGCTCGTCACCAACGCGTGCACCAGATAGGAAGCCACCTCACCCGGCGTGGTCCCCCGCCCGAAAATCCGATCAACGCCCAACTCGCCCGTCATCGACTCGTCGAACCGCGGCCCACCCACGATCAACAACGGACGCCGGCCCGCCGGCATCGCCTCCCGGAACGCCGCCGACATCTCCCGCGTGTTGTGCAGATGCGCGTCCCGCTGCGTCACCACCTGCGACACCAGCACCGCATCGGCCCGCTCCACCCGCGCCGCCTCCACCAACTCCGGCACACTCACCTGAGCCCCCAGGTTCGACACCTTCAACTCCCGGTAGTACTCCAGGCCCTTCTCCCCGGCGATGCCCTTCACGTTCAGGATCGCGTCGATGCCCACCGTGTGGGCGTCCGTGCCGATACACGCCCCCACCACCGACAACTTCCGCCGCAACCGCTGCTTCACCAGCGCGTTGACCTCCTTGGCCGACAGCAGCGGAAAGTCCCGCTCCACCACCCGCACCGCCGCCAGGTCCACCAGGTGGTTCACCCGCCCATACACCACGAAGAACGTGAACCCGTCACTCATCGGCTTCGCGTGCACCAACATCGCCGGGTCGATGCCCATCTTGTTCGCCAACTGCACCGCCGCGCCCTCGGCCCGCTTGTCATGCGGCACCGGCAACGTGAACGACACCTGCACCATCCCGTCACCGGTGGTGTCCCCGTACGGCCGCACGATCTGCTTCTCCGTCATGCCGGCTGCTCCAGGATCTCCGTCGCCGGGTTGTAGTAGTCACCCTCGTGCGCCGCCACCCCCGACAGGCCCTTACCCCGATCCGCCGGCCGCTTCATGATCCCGAACGTCCCCTCGGCGATCGCCGACAACAACGACTGCTCACCGATACGCTCCAACAGCTCCACCGCCTCACTCAGCACCCGGTTCGCCCGCTGCTGGATGAACCCACCCGGCGCCGGAACGAAATCCTCCCGCAACCCACCCGCCGCACCCAACACGTACCGCACGTTCTGCAAAGCGATGTCCCGATCCGACAGCCACGGCGTCACCACCGCCTCCGTCATCATCCCCACCAGCAGGATCCCCTGCCCCGTCATCGTCCCCACCAGATTGAAGAACCCGTCGAGCAGATTCCCCCGGAACACATCCCCCGTCATGTGCTTCGTCGGCGGCATCCACTTCAACGGCGCATCCGGGAACAACTCCCGCGCCAACAACGCATGCGCCAGCTCGAGCCGGAACGACTCCGGCACATCCGGATTGATCTCGAACGCGTGCCCCAACCCCAACTGCCAGTCCGCCAACCCCGCCTCATGCGCGAAGTACTCGTTCAACAACTGCGACACCGTCACCGTGTGCGCCTCGTCCACCGCATCCGCAGTGGTCAGATAGTTGTCCTCACCCGTGTTGATGATGATCCCCGCCCGCGCGTGCACCTGCCGCGAGAACCGCTGGTCCACGAACGTCCGCACCGGATTGATGTCCCGGAACAAAATCCCGTACATCGAATCGTTCAACATCATGTCCAGACGTTCCAACCCCGCCAGAGTCGCCATCTCCGGCATACACAAACCCGACGCGTAGTTCGTCAACCGCACATACCGGCCCAACTCCCTCGACGACTCGTCCAAGGCAGCCCGCATCAACCGGAAGTTCTCCTGCGTCGCGTACGTCCCCGCGAACCCCTCCCGCGTCGCACCCTCCGGCACGTAGTCCAACAACGACTGCCCCGTCGACCGGATCACCGCGATCACGTCCGCACCCGCCCGCGCCGCCGCCTGCGCCTGCGGAATGTCCTCATAGATGTCACCCGTCGCCACGATCAGGTAGATCCACGGCCGCTGCGCCGGATCCCCGTACCGCCGCACCAGCCGGTCCCGCTCCGCCCGCCGCCGGTCGATCCGCCGCACCCCCGCCGCCACCGCCCGCCGCGCGGCCCGCCGCGCCGCCGTAGCCGACCTCCCCACCGGCTGGCCGAACCGCACCGACCCGGCGGCAGCCTTCTGCGCCAACAACGTCACATCGCTGATCTGCTCCCGGACCAGGGCATCGAACACCGGCACCGCCACCCCGTGCCCCAACCCCACATCAGCGACCACCGCATCCACCAGACGGTTCACCCACGGAATACCGTCCGGATCCGCACCAGTCACCCCGGCCAACCGCAGCACCGCCCGCTCCACCGACACCGTCGTATGACCACGGGCCATCTCCACCACCGGCCGCCCAGCCCGACGCGCCAACTCCCGCGCCCGCGCCACCAGCACCGGATCCAGACCAAGCTTCCCCGTCACACCGCCCCCCACCACACTCGGCGACGGCGCCACAGGCGCCCGTTCCGCATCGATGATTCGCTCGCTACGCTCGCTCACGCAGACCCTTCCTCATAGATCACCTCGCCACGCAACACCGTGCGCCGACACACCGGCAACGGCGTCACATCGTCCGCACCCCGCGCCTCCGGATCCGACGCCTGCAACACCGGCAGACCCCGATCCACCCCCGCCGGCGTCGCCCACACCGCGAACGTCGCCGCCGCCCCCAACGCCAACACACCCTCACCGTCGCGATGCACCGCCCGCCACCCACCCCGGGTATGCGCCGCGAACGCCGCCCGCACACTCATCCGCTGCACCGGACTGTGATGCGCCACCGCCGCCCGCACCGAACCCCACGGATCCAGCGGCGTCACCGGCGAATCCGACCCGAACGCCAACGCCACCCCGACCGAGTGCATCGCCCCCACCGGGTTCGACTCCAACGACCGGTCCAACCCCAACCGCGACTCATACATCCGACCCGCGCCACCCCACAACCGGTCGAACGCCGGCTGCACGCTCGCCACGATCCCGAACTCCACGAACCCGGCGATCAACCGCCTACTCATGATCTCCGCATGCTCCACCCGATGCCGCGCCGCCCGCACCCGGTCCGTGCCCAACCGCTCCGCCGCCCCCGCGAACCCCTCCAACACCGTCGAGATCGCCGCGTCCCCGATCGCGTGGAACCCGCCCTGCATCCCGTGCGCCGCACAGTCCAACAAATGGTCACGCACCTGCTCCGCGCTCACATACCCGTGCCCACACGCCCCCGGCTCCCCGTCCAGGTACGCCCCCGACAGATGCGCCGTCCGCGACCCCAACGCCCCGTCCGCGAACAGATCCCCACCGGCACCCACCGCACCCAACTCCCGGGCCCGCGCCGCACCACCCAACTCACCCCAGTACCCGTACACCTCCGGCACCCCGACACCCGACAACGCCAACAGACCCGCGAAGTCCTCCTCGTCAGAGATGTCCGGCCCACCACACTCGTGCACCGCCGCGATCCCCAACGACGCCGCACGCGCCAACGCCACCCGCTGCGCGGCAACCCGCTGCACCCGCGTCACCGACGCCAACGCCGCCGCCCGCACCACGTGGTGCGCGTCCCGCCGCAACCACCCCGAAGCGTCGAACCCCAACGCCCCAGCCGCCTCCGGACACGCCGCCAGCATCGCCTCCGACACCAACGCCGAATGGATCGACGCCTGCGACAGATACACCCGCCGCCCCCCCGCCGCCCGCCCCAACCCGGCCCCGTCCGGCAGCGCCCTGTCCACCCAACCCGACTCGTCCCAGCCGTGCCCCAGCACCACCGCATCAGCCGGCAGCCCCGCCGCGAACCCCGCGACGGCGTCCAACAACCCACCCGCCGACCGCACCCCCGACAGGTCCAGCCCCGACAACGCCAACCCGGTGTCCGTCGCGTGCACGTGCGCGTCCACGAACGCCGGCGTCACCAACGCCCCGCCCAGATCCACCACCCGATCCGCCGCCGGCGCGTCCGCGTCGACACCCAACCAGGCAATCCGCCCGTCCCGCACCAACAGCGCGGTGGCACCCGGATCGGCCGGACAATGCAGCACGCCACCGCGGTACAACGTCACCGGGCGCGTCGTCGAGGGGTTCGTCATGGCTCTCAGTCTGCCGCCAACCGCGCCTCGAAGAGACCACGCACGCCCGGCTCCGACCGCAACAACCCCAACGCCAGCTCCGCGTGCCCCGGCACATACCCGTTGCCCACCAGCATCGTCACGTCCGCCGCCAACCCCTCCGCGCCCAGCGCGGCGGCGGCGAAGCTCGTCGCCATCGAGAAGAAGATCACCGTCCCGCCGTCCGCCGTGGCCAGCACCGCACCGTGCTCACAGCCCGGCACGTCCACGCACACCACCGTCACGTCCGCCGGCACCCCCAGCGCCGCCGTCACCGCCGACGACAACGCCACCGGATCCCGCGCGTCGGCCAACGCCACCTCCGTGGCCAGGCCCGCCGCCACCAACGCGTCCCGCTCCGCCGCCACCGGCACCACCCCGACCGTACGACCCGCGCCCGCCTGACGCGCCGCCGCCAGGGACAACGACCCGCTCTTGCCCGCCCCGCCGATCACCGCCACACGCACCGGCGTCGGATCGCACTCCCACTCCCGCCGCTGCACATGCTCGTGGACCACCCGCGCGGTCAACGCCGGCGCACCGCACACGTCCAGCACGGCGAGGGACAACTCCGGGTGCAGATCCGCCGGCAGCACCGCCGCGATCGACCGGGCGAACAGGATCGCGTACCCGTCGCACGGCACCTGCTCGCTACGGCCGTCCCAGCGGGCCAGCCCGTCGGTGATCGTCAGCGGGGTCAACGTCAGCGACACCAGCGTCGCCACCCGGTCGCCCGCCTTCAGCCCCAGCGGGGAGCGCCGCCCCGCCTCCTCGACGGTGCCGATCAGCATCCCGCCCGACCCGGTCACCGGGTTCTGCATCTTGCCCCGGGTGGAGACGATCTCCAGGACCTCGGCGCGGACCTTCTCCCCGTCCCCGCCGTGCTTCTCCCACAACTGCCGGAAGCTCGCCGCATCCAGGTTCAGCCGCTCGACCCGGATCCGCACCTCGTTCGGCGCGATCGTCGGACTGGCGTCCAGCCGCCACGCCGCCTGCGGCAGCACCCCCGCCGGTTCGACAACGCGGTGCAGACCCACCGGTGACGTCACGCCGACCTCCCCTGTCCAGCCGCCCGAAGCCCTGGCCAGGACTCGCGTCGCGGGAAAACTTACGGCAGAATAATTTCTTCACCGGATATTTTCCAGTAGCCTACGGCCTGCTGATCATCCGCACCACGCACCGAGGAGGGGCCGTGACCCAGACCCAACCGGTTGAGACCATCCCTCAACCTCGTCACGCCCCGGTCGCCGTACCGACCGCCGGGCAGCCGTACGAATACCGCCGCAGCCCCCTGGTCGAACCCGACTGGACCCGCTTCCCCGGCTGGCGCCATGTCACCCGCGAGCAGTGGGAGAACGCCCAGTGGCAGCGCGTCAACTGCGTCAAGAACATCAAGCAGCTCCGCGCCGTCCTCGGCGACACCGTCGACGAGTCCTTCTACGCCGACCTCGAGGCCGACCAGAAGGCCCTGGCCACCATGTCCATGCTGGTGCCGCCACAGATGGTCAACACCATGGTCCCGTTCGCGCCGATGACCACCGAGGCGTTCCTCGCCGACCCGATCCGGCGTTACATGATCCCCGTGGCCGCAGACCGGCGCACCGACTGGCCCTCCCACCCGTACGCCAGCCGCGACTCCCTGCACGAGCACGACATGTGGGTCGCCGAGGGCCTCACCCACCGCTACCCCACCAAGGTCCTCGCCGAGCTGCTCTCCACCTGCCCCCAGTACTGCGGGCACTGCACCCGGATGGACCTCGTCGGCAACTCCACCCCCGCCGTCGACAAGCTCAAACTCACCCTCAAGCCCGTCGACCGGTACGACGCCCACATCGCCTACCTCAAGGCCCACCCCGGCGTCCGTGACGTCGTCGTCTCCGGCGGCGACGTGGCCAACGTGCCGTGGCGCAACCTCGAGTCGTACCTGATGCGGCTGCTGGAGCTGGAAACCGTCCGCGACATCCGGCTCGCCACCAAGGCCCTCATGGGCCTGCCCCAGCACTGGCTCCAGCCCGACGTCGTCGAGGGCCTGGAACGGGTCGCCCGCACCGCTGCCCGACGCGGCGTCAACCTGGCCATCCACACCCACGTCAACCACGCCCAGTCGATCACCCCGCTGGTCGCCCGGGCCGCCCAGACCGCTCTCGACGTCGGCGTCCGGGACGTCCGAAACCAGGGCGTGCTCATGCGCGGCGTCAACGCCACCGCCCCCGACCTGCTCGACCTCTGTTTCGCGCTCCAGGGCGAGGCCGGCATCCTGCCGTACTACTTCTACATGTGCGACATGATCCCCAACGCCGAGCACTGGCGGGTCCCCGTCTGGCACGCCCAGCAGCTCCAGCACGACATCATGGGCTACCTGCCCGGCTACGCCACCCCGCGGATCGTCTGCGACGTCCCGTTCGTCGGCAAGCGCTGGGTGCACATGCTCACCGAGTACGACCGCGAGCGCGGCATCTCGTACTGGACGAAGAACTACCGCACCTCGATCGAGTCGGCCGACCTGGAGGCGCTCAACAAGCGCTACGCCTACTACGACCCGATCGACACGCTGCCCGCCTCCGGGCAGCAGTGGTGGCGCGAGCACCGCGAAGACTGAGTCCCGCCGCTCGACCCCGAGTCCGGCCCCCGGCGTCAGCCGGGGGCCGGTTCGTTTTCGGATTCGGTGCGGTGGGTTACTTCCCGTATGGCGTCCTAGGACACTAGGTGTTGCGTCGGGACGACGATGTCGGCAGGGTCACCCCGGCGGCGCATCGCGATCACCGAGTCGGTGACAGTGACGGTCTCGCCGCTCGGGGCCGGCACCGTCCGCCGCACGGCGTCCACCCGGTGCCGGGCCCACTCCCCCGGTGCCAGCTCCAGCCCGGTAAGGGTCTCCTCGGGCGTGGGGAACCGGGGATGGTCCTCGTGGTGCCCCGGCGCCGACGCGTGCTCCACGATCAGCAGGAGACCTCCCGGCGCCACCGACTCGGCCGCCAGGCGCAGCACGCGGTGCCGGGCGAAGTCCAGCGGAGACTGTAGGTACTGCGCCGACACCAGGTCGAAACGCCCGTCGGGGAACGACGACTCCAGGTCGTGCCGGGCGACCTCGACCAGGTGGCCCACCCCCGCCTCCGTGGCGTGCGCTGCCGCCCGGGCGAGCGCCGTCGGCGACACGTCGACCGCGCGCACCCGCCAGCCGCGCCGCGCCAGCCACACGGCGTCCGCTCCCTCGCCGCAGCCCAGGTCCAGCGCGGTGCCTGCCGGCAGGTCCGCGTCGAGCCCGGTCAACACGTCGGCGAGCGCGGCGTTGACCTGCCCGCTCCACACCCGCTCCCGCGACCGGTAGTGCCCCTCCCAGAACTGCTCCGTGCCCACATCCGCCGTCATCGGACCACCTCCGCCCCGAGCCTGCCCCGGCAGACCGCACCGCCGCAAATATGTTTGCCGAAACGGCAAGTCCGCAGGCACCCCGGACACGAAGCGGCGGGCCCGGAGAGCAGTTCCGCTCCGGGCCCGCCGTGGTCGGGTCACTTCGTGAACGCGTCCCGGCCGGCGTCCTTGACGTGCTCGCCCATCTGCCGGGCCTGCGCGTCGCTCTGCTGGGTGGCGCCCTCGGCCCGCATCCGCTCGTTGTCGGTGGCGTCGCCGATCCGCTCCTTGGCGGCGCCGGCCAGCTCCTGGGCCTTGTTCTTCGCCTTGTCGGTGAAGCTCATCTCGGACTCCCCCTCTGCTCCGCGGTGTCCGGGCCATTCGGCTCCGGCAGCGGGTATGCCCGGCCGGTGCGGGACGGAAACGTGTGTGCCCGCATACCCCGTACGGCATCCTAGGAGGCTAGGTGAAGTCGGGAACGGTGGGCGGCGGGGCCTGGTTGACTGGGCGGATGGGAGAGATCGCGCTCGTCCGGCACGGCGAGACCGAGTGGAGCGCCAGCCGCCGGCACACCTCGTACACCGACCTGGACCTCACCCCCGACGGCGAGCGCCAGGCCCGCGCGCTGGGCGGCGTCCTCGGCGGCTGGCGATTCGCCCGGGTGCTGTCCAGCCCGCGCACCCGGGCGCTGCGCACCGCGCGGCTGGCCGGGCTGGCCGTCACCGCCACCGACCCGGACCTGGCCGAGTGGAACTACGGCGAGTACGAGGGCCGGACCACCGCCGACATCCAGGCCGACCGCCCGGGCTGGGACATCTGGACCGACGGCTGCCCGGGCGGGGAGTCCCCCGCCGAGGTCGGCGAGCGGCTGGACCGGGTACTCGGCCGGATCGCCGCCCTGCTCGACTCCGGCGACGTCGCCCTCGTCGGCCACGCGCACAGCCTGCGGGTGCTCGGCGCCCGGTGGATCGGGCTGCCGCCGGCCGCCGGCGGGCGGCTACGGCTGGACACGGCCACGGTCAGCGTGCTCGGTCACGAACACGGACGACGGGTCATCCAGCGGTGGAACCAGTCGGCTCCCCCGCCGCCCGGGGCCGACGCGTCGGCGGCTCGCCACTGATCTTCGGCGGCCGGTTCTCGTACGGGGTGGACAGGACGACCGTGGTGCGGGTGGTGACGTTCGCGGAGGTGCGGATCTCCTGGAGCACCCGTTCCAGGTCCGCCGGGCTGGCCACCCGCACCAGCAGCAGGTAGAAGTCCTCCCCCGCCACCGAGTAGCAGGAGTCGATCTCCGGCAGGTGGGCCAGCCGTTCCGGGGCGTCGTCGGGCTGCGACGGGTCGAACGGCCGGATCGCCACGAACGCGGTCAGCGGCAGGTCCAGCGCCTCGAAGGACACCCGGGCCGCGTACCCCTTGATCACCCCGCGATGTTCCAGCCGGCGGACCCGCTGGTGCACCGCGGACACCGACAGGCCCACCTTCTCCGCCAGATCCGTGTACGACAGCCGCCCGTCGGCGGTCAGCGCCGCGACGATGGCCCGGTCGATCTCCTCCACGGCGTGCAACCTACCCGCAAACGCGGTCCCACGCGACGACGACCCCACCGGGCGTGACACCCAGCGGACCACCCGGTCACGCACCGCGTCCGCGACCAGGTCAGCGACCTGGCCGCCGCCCCGGGAGGCGGCAACCCCGGGCCGGGCTAGCCCCTCGCCAGGTCCCGGGAGATGACCAGGCGCTGGATCTGGTTGGTGCCCTCCACGATCTGGAGCACCTTGGCCTCCCGCAGGTACCGCTCGACCGGGTGGTCGGCTACGTAGCCGGCACCGCCGAGCACCTGCACCGCGTTGGTGGTCACCCGCATCGCCATGTCGCTGGCGAACAGCTTGGCCTTCGCCGCCTCGATCGAGTACGGCCGGCCGGCGTCGCGCAGCCGGGCCGCGTGCAGCGTCAGGGCCCGGGCGGCGGAGATCTGGGTGGCCGCGTCGGCCAGGAGGAAACCGAGGCCCTGGAAGTCGACGATGGCCCGGCCGAACTGCTGCCGCTCGCGGGCGTAGCCGACCGCGTAGTCGAGGGCGGCCTGGGCCAGGCCGACGGCGCAGGCGGCGATGCCGAGCCGGCCGGAGTCCAGGGCGGACATCGCGATGGTGAAGCCCGCCCCCTCCCCGCCGATCAGCCGGTCGGCCGGCACCCGGGCGTCGTCGAAGGCGATCTGCGCCACCGGGGAGGCGCGCAGGCCCATCGTCCGCTCGGCGGCCTGCGGGGCGATGCCGGGGGTGTCCCGGTCGGCCAGCAGACAGGAGATGCCCTTCGGGCCGGGCCCACCGGTACGGCAGAAGACGTTGTAGAAGTCCGCGACCTGGGCGTGGGTGATCCAGGCCTTGGTGCCGGTCACGACGTAGGAGCCGCCGTCGCGGACGGCCCGCGTGGTCAGCGCCGCCGCGTCCGAGCCGCCCTGCGGCTCCGAGAGGCAGTACGCGCCGAGCAGCTCGCCGCCGATCATGTCGGGCAGCAGCTTGCGCTGCTCGTCGGTGCCGAACTGGGCGACCGGGTAGCAGGACAGCGTGTGCACGCTGACCGCCTCGGCGACGGCGAGCCACCGGCTGGCGAGGATCTCCAGCACCTGGAGGTAGACCTCGTACGGCTGGGCGGCGCCGCCGTGCTCCTCGGGGTACGGCAGGCCGAGCAGGCCCGCGCGGCCGAGGGTGCGCAGCACCTCGCGGGGGAACTCGGCACGCTGCTCGAATCCGGCGGCCCGGGGCGCGAGTTCCCGGTCGGCGAGTTCGGTGGCCAGGGCGAGCAGGTCGTGGGCCTCGTCGGTGGGCAGGATCCGGTCGACAGTCATAGCGCGATGAGCTCCGTGGGGGTGGTGTTGAGCCGGGTCACGCCGTCCGTCGTGCAGACGACGATGTCCTCGATCCGGGCGCCGTGCCGGCCCGCGAGGTAGATGCCCGGCTCGACGGAGAACGCCATGCCGGGTTCCAGCGGCCGGGGGTTGCCGGCGACCACGTACGGGTCCTCGTGGCCGTCCAGCCCGATGCCGTGGCCGGTGCGGTGCAGGAACGCCGGGCCGTACCCGGCGGCGGTGATCAGGTCACGGGCGGCGGCGTCGACGGCCTCGGCGGTGACGCCGGGACGGACCGCGGCGACGGCGGCGGCCTGGGCGGCGTGCAGCATGGCGTAGTAGTCGGTGAACTCGGCCGGGGGCAGGCCGCCGGGGACGTACGTGCGGGTGCAGTCGGAGCGGTAGCCCGACGGCATGGTGCCGCCGATGTCGACCACCACGGGTTCGCCGGCGCCGATCGGCCGGTCGGAGGTGCCGTGGTGCGGGCTGGAGCCGTTGGGGCCGGCGGCGACGATGACGAAGTCGACGGTGACGTGGCCGGCGGCGCCGATCGCGGCGGCGATGTCGCCCGCCACCTCGGCCTCGGTGCGGCCGGGGCGCAGCCACTGCCCCATTCGCGAGTGCACGGCGTCGATGGCGGCGCCGGCCTCGGCGAGGGCGGCGACCTCGGCCGGGGACTTGCGGATGCGCAGCTCGCGCAACACCTCACCGGCGAGGCGCTGCGCCGCGGCGGGCAGCAGGGCGCGCAGGGCGAGGACCTGCTCGGCCCACATCCGGTCGGCCAGGCCGACGGCCGCGACCGGCCCGTCGAGGGCGGCGGTCACCAGCGGGTACGGGTCGGCGCCGTCGGGGTGGTCGACGATCCGCACGCCGGTGGCCGGGGCGGGGGACGCCTCGGCGGCGGGGCGTTCCAGGGTGGGCACGATCAGCGTCGGCTCCCCCCGGGCGGGCAGCACCAGGCAGGTCAGCCGCTCCCCGGCGGGTGCGTCGTAGCCGGTGAGGTAGCGCAGGTCCGAGCCGGGGGTGAGCAGCAGCGCGTCGAGGCCAGCGGCGGCGGTGGCGCGCTGCGCGGCGGCCAGCCGGTCGGCGGGGTACAGCCCGTTGGTTCCCACCCGGTCAGCTTAACGGTCGTTTGGTAGGTCCCGAGACCCGGCTCGGCCCCGCGGCGGCTTGGCGGGTCCCGCGCTGGTCGAGGGGGAGACAGTCGCTGGTGCAACCGCCCCCACTGGGGGTATAACCATCTCATAACCCGTTGCTAACCCCACTGGGAGGCGACCGTGCCGAAGATCAATGTGTACCTGCCCGACGAGCTGGCCGACGCGGTCCGGGACAGCGGCGTGCCGGTGTCGGCGATCTGCCAGCGCGCGCTGGAACAGGCCGTACGCCAGGTCACCGCCATCCGGCAGACCGCCCTGGGCGACCTGGGGGCCGACGACCTGGGCGAACGGCTGCCCCGGTTCACCGCGCGGGCCCGCACCGTCGTCACGCTGGCGATCGACCGGGCCCGCGCCGCCAGCGCGACATCCGTGGGCACCGGCGACCTGCTGGCCGGCATGCTCGCCGAGGGCCAGAACCTGGCGCTGCACGTGCTGCGGGCGATGGAGATCGACCCCGCACACGTCCAGCGCGACCTGGACCGGCACCCCGCCACCGAGCAGGGCCCGACGGGCCGGGACTCGCTGCACCCCAGCACCCCCGCCGCCGGAGCGCTCGAACTGACGACGACCGAGGCCATCGCGCTGGGGCACAACTACGTGGGCTGTGAACACCTGCTCCTGGGCCTGGTCACCGAGCCCGACGGCACCGCCGGGCAGGTGCTGCGGGCGTTGGGCGCCGAGCCCCGGCTGGTCCGGCGGGCCGTGACGGCGGCCCTGGCCGGCTACCTGCACCTGCGCGCCCAGACCCCCGCCGCCGGTGCCGGCGACCCGACCCAGGCGCTGGCCGCGGCGGTGCACCAGCAGCTCCAGCCGCTCGTCGCACGCGTCGAGAAGCTGGAGCGGCGGCTCGACGCCGCGCCCGGACAGCGGTGACCGCGACCGTGCGGGCACCGAGCCCCCGGCCCGGCGCCGACTGACACCCCCGCACACCCGCGCCGAGAACGGAGGAAAGTCGAGGGCGCCCGGAGCTGGTTCGACCAGCGGTGACCGGGCGCCCGGCAAAGCCGCCCGGGCCGGAGCCCGCGTCGATAGCCTGGACCCGCGCCGACACCGCAGCGGCGGGCGGCGACGGCGGAAGGTGGGCGGCGCGGGTGGCGGACGGCGAGCGGGAACGGGACGCGCGGCGGCGACGTCGGCTGCTCTGGGCCGGCATCCTCGCGGTGGCCGGGCTGGCGCTGCTGGCCGTCGGCCTGACGGTCGCCAACGGCGCGGTCGCCTGGCTGGAGGCGGCCGTCGCGATCGTGCTGCTGGTGGCGAGCTTCGCGGTGCAGCGCCTGGCCCGCAAGGAGACCCTGTACCGGCGCGACGGGTCGACCTGACCGCCGCGTCGCAGCCGGATCGTCGCACGGTTGTGCCAGGCTGTCCGGCGTGGCACACCGACCCCCGATCCTGCTGATCGACGCCCCCAGCCTCTACTTCCGGGCCTACTTCGGCGTCCCCGAGTCCGCGGCGAAGGCCGAGGACGGCACCCCGGTCAACGCGGTGCGCGGCTTCCTCGACATGCTCGCCACGCTGATCCGCACCCGCCGTCCCGACCGGATGGTCTGCGCGATGGACCACGACTGGCGACCGGACTGGCGGGTGGCGCTGCTGCCGTCGTACAAGGCGCACCGGCTCGCCCCGGCCGGCGGCGAGGTGGTGCCCGACACCCTCACCCCGCAGATTCCGGTGATCCTGGACGTGCTGGCGGCGGTCGGCATCACCACCGTCGGCGCCGCCGGCTACGAGGCCGACGACGTGCTGGGCACGTTGTCGGTGACCCAGCCGGCCCCGGCGGAGGTGGTCTCCGGCGACCGCGACCTGTTCCAGCTCGTCGACGACGACCGTGGGGTGCGGCTGCTCTACGTGGGGCGGGGCGTGGCCAAGCTGGAGGACTGCGACGACACCGCCGTGCGGTCCCGCTACGGGGTCCCCGCCAACCGGTACGCCGACTTCGCGGCCCTGCGCGGCGACCCGAGCGACGGGCTGCCCGGGGTGCCGGGCGTCGGGGAGAAGACCGCCGCCCGGCTGGTCGACCGGTACGGCGACCTCGACGGCATCCTCGCCGCCCTCGACGACCCGGGCTCCGGCTTCGCCCCCGGCCTGCGGGCCAAGCTCGACGCCTCCCGCGACTACCTGGCCGTCGCGCCGAAGGTGGTGCGGGTGGCGCTGGACGTGCCGTTGCCAGAGCTGCCGACCGCGCTGCCGGGCTCGCCGGCGGCCCCGGAGCGGCTGCTGGAGCTGGCCGAGCGGTGGAACCTCGCCGGCTCCTGCCGCCGGCTCGTCGACGCCCTGGCCGCCCAGGGCTGACCCGCCGTCCATCCGAGCAGGGCGCGAGATCCCCGCCGACGCGCCGGGCCCCGAGGCGGGCCGCCGGGCGCGATGGGCCTCGGTCCGGGCGCGGCGACGGGGCCGAGTGGATCCGGCGCGGGCGGCAGGAGCCCCGGGGCACCACCGCCCCGGGGATCAGCGCGGCGGGGTGTCCCGGCGGGACGGGAAGGCGGTGCCCGGCCGGGCCAGGGTGCCCCGGGCGCGCAGGCCGACCGGGTCCGGGGCCGGCTGCGCCTCGGCGACCGGCACGGCCCCGGCGGGCCCCCGGCGCGCGTCGAGGTACGCCGCGCCGGCCCGATCCTCGTCGGTGGGCGCGGCGAGCAGGGCGTACACCAACCCCACCACCACGAGGATGACAGCGAGGACGATCGGCACCAGCAGGGTGCTGAACCCGGCGCCGGTGACCTCGCCACGCTGCTCGTGCAGGTGCACCGACAGGGCGCTCATGCCGGTGAAGTGCATGCCGTTGACGGCGACGCCCATCACCAGCGCGGAGGCGGCGATCGCCAGCGCACGACGGACGGTGACGGCCAGCCAGAGCGCCACGGTGGCCGCGACCACGGCGATCAGCACGGACAGGGCGACCCGGACGCCGTCGTAGCCGAGGGAGCCGTTGAGCCGCATCGCCGCCATGCCCGTGTAGTGCATGGCGGCGACCCCGGCCCCGGTGAACAGGCCGCCGGCGACGACGCGGAGCACGGAGAGCCGGCCGGTGCCGACGATGGCCAGGCCGATGCCGACGGCGACGACGGCGATGAGGGCGCTGGCCACGGTGATCGGCACGTCGTAGCGGATTCGGGTGCCGTCGACGGCGAAGCCGAGCATCGCCATGAAGTGCATGCTCCAGATGGCGGTGCCGCCGATCGCCCACGCGGCCAGGGTGCCCCACCAGGCCCGCTGCCCGGCCGTGCCGGCGGTCCGGATCCGCCCCGCGCAGACCAGGCCGAGAAACGAGCCCAACACCGACAGCGCGTAGCTGAGGGCCGGGGTGATCCACCCGTACTCAAAGTGATTGATCTCCGCCACCGGGCTGTCCCCTCGCCTGATTACCGGCGCGTACACGGTGCGCCGAAAACATGATCGGGGACCGCTTGGGCTGTCGCAATGGCACCCCCGGGCAATTCGGGGGTGCCATTGCGGTAACCGTCCGATGCGTCGATCAGCGTCGGCGATGACCGGGCGTGATGATCAGGCGCTGGCGTGGTAGGCGAGGACGCCCCGGTTCACGGCGGCGATGGCCTGCCGGGCGGTGGCCCGCAGCTCGGTGGACGCCCCGCCGGAGTCGGCGAGCTGGCCGAGCAGGTCGACCACCTGCCGGGCCCAGCGGACGAAGTCGCCGGCCGGCATCTCGCCGTCGATCTGGTGGCCGCTGGCCAGCACCTTCGCCAGCGCCTCACCCCGCGCCCAGCGGTAGACCGGCCAGGCGAAGCCGAGGTCCGGCTCGCGGGTGACCGTGAGGCCCCGGGCAGCCTCGTCGGCCTCGATCTCCCCCCACAGCTTCAGCGTCTCCTCGACGGCCTCGGCGACCGGCCCGCGCGGCAGCGACGCCCGCTCGTCGACGTCCCGGCGGGCCTCGAAGACCACCACCGAGACGGCGGCGGCCAGCTCCGACGGCGACAGGCCGTCCCAGACGCCCCGGCGCAGGCACTCGGCGACCAGCAGGTCGGCCTCGGTCCAGATCCGGCCGAGCATCCGCCCGGCGTCGGTGACCGCGCCGTCGGCGGACAGGTAGCCGCGCGCGGTGAGCAGCGCGACGATCCGGTCGAACGTGCGGGCCAGCGAGCCGGTGCGGCCGGCGACCCGCTGGCGCAGCTCCTCGGTGTCGCGCTCCAGCCGGCGGCGGCGCTCGGCCCAGCGGGCGTGCTCCTCCCGGTCCGGGCAGGCGTGGCAGGGGTGCCGGCGCAGCTCGGAGCGGAACTGGCTGATCGCGTGGTCCTCGCCGCCGCCCTGCCGGGACCGGCCGCCGCGGCGCCCGCCGTGCCGGTCCAGCCCGGTGCCGCCGACCTCGGCGGCGAGGTCCCGGCGGGCCGCCGGGGAACGGTGGTTGAAATGCTTGGGCACCCGGATGCGGGCGAGCACCTCGGCCGGGGCCGTGAAGTCGCCGGGGCCGACCCGGCCGGCCCAGCGGTCCTGGGTGAGCACCAGCGGGCGGGGCTCGCCGAACCCGCCGGTGGCCGGGTCGAGCACCACCGCGAGGCCGGCGCGCCGCCCGGACGGCACCCGGATCACGTCGCCGACGCGCAGCCGCTCCAGCGAGGCCACCGCGGCAGCCTTGCGCTGCTGCTGGCCCTGCCGGGCGATGGCCCGTTCCCGGTCGGCGATGGCCACCCGCAGGGCGAAGTACTCGTCGAAGTCGCCGTGGTGGCAGGCCCCCTCCGCGCCGTAGGCGTCGATGGTCTCGGTGTTGCGCTGCACCTGGCGGGCCAGGCCGACCACCGACCGGTCCGCCTGGAACTGCGCGAACGAGGACTCCAGCAGCGCCCGGGCCGGCTCCGCGCCGACGGTGCCGACGAGGTTGACGGCCATGTTGTAGGACGGGCGGAAGCTGGAGCGCAGCGGGTAGGTGCGGGTGGAGGCCAGGCCGGCGACGTGCCGGGGGTCGGTCTCCGGGGACCAGACGACGACGGCGTGCCCCTCCACGTCGATGCCCCGGCGGCCGGCGCGGCCGGTGAGCTGGGTGTACTCCCCCGGGGTGAGGTCGACGTGGGCCTCGCCGTTGAACTTCACCAGCCGTTCGAGCACGACGCAGCGGGCGGGCATGTTGATGCCCAGGGCCAGGGTCTCGGTGGCGAAGACCGCCTTGACCAGGCCACGGACGAACAGCTCCTCGACGATCTCCTTGAACACCGGGAGCATGCCGGCGTGGTGGGCGGCCAGCCCGCGCTCCAGGCCGTCGAGCCACTCCCAGTAGCCCAGGACCGTCAGGTCCTCGCCGGGGATGGCGGTGACCCGGCTCTCGACGACCCGGCGGATCTCGGCGCGTTCCTCGGGTGAGGTCAGCCGCAGGCCGGCGGCGAGGCACTGCTGCACGGCGGCGGCGCAGCCGGCGCGGCTGAAGATGAACAGGATCGCCGGGAGCAGCCCCTCCCGGTCGAGCCGGTCGACGATGTCGGGGCGCAGCGGGCCACGCCAGCGGGGGCCGCGCCGCCCGCCGCCGGGTCCGGCGCTGCGGCCCTCGCCGAGCTCCAGCCGGCGCATCGTGTCGCGGGTGTAGCGCAGCAGCTCGGGGTGCACGTCGTGCTTGCGGGCGGCGTCGGCGTCGTGGAACAGGTCGAACATCCGCTTGCCGACCAGCATGTGCTGCCACAGCGGCACCGGCCGGTGCTCGCTGACCACCACCGCCGTCTCGCCGCGCACGGTGACCAGCCAGTCGGCGAACTCCTCGGCGTTGGAGACGGTCGCGGACAGCGAGACCAGGGTGACCGAGGCCGGCAGGTGGATGATCACCTCCTCCCACACGCCGCCACGGAACCGGTCGGCGAGGTAGTGCACCTCGTCCATGACCACGTAGGCCAGGCCCTGGAGGGTGGCCGAGCCGGCGTAGAGCATGTTGCGCAGCACCTCGGTGGTCATCACCACCACCGGGGCGTCGCCGTTGATGGCGTTGTCGCCGGTGAGCAGGCCGACCTGCTCGGCCCCGTAGCGGTCCACCAGGTCGTGGTACTTCTGGTTGGACAGCGCCTTGATCGGGGTGGTGTAGAAGCACTTGCGCCGGGTGGGCGCCGCGCCGGGGCCGTCGGCGTCCGCCGGCTGGTCGGGCACGCCGCGCAGGGCCAGGTGTACGGCGAACTCGCCGACCACCGTCTTGCCGGCGCCGGTGGGGGCGCAGACCAGCACCCCGCTGCCCCGTTCCAATGCCTGACACGCCTCCCGTTGGAAGTCGTCGAGATCGAACCCCAGGTCAAGGGCGAACTCGTCCAGCGCCGGGAACTGTGAGGCCTGCGCGGCCCGGCGGCGGGCCGCGGCGTACCGCTCGGCGGGGCTCGACATGTCGTCAAGATTAATGCGTGCGCCACGGGCGCACCGGTCAAGGCCGTCCGACACCGGGGTACAGGGCGGTCGGTAGGGTGCACGGCGTGCCGGACCATGCCGAACCGCCCCGCCCGATCCCGCCGCGCGGCATCGACGCCGCTGGCAGCGCCCAGGCGTCCCGCCGGCCCGTGGAGGCGGTGCTGTTCGACTTCCACGGCACCCTCGCCCAGGTGGAGGAGCCCCGCGACTGGGTGCTGGCCGCCGCGGCTGCCTGCGGGGCGACCCTGGAGCGGGCGCGGGCCACCGGCCTGGCCGACCGGCTGCTCACGGCGGGCCGGGCGGGCGGGCCGCTGCCGGCCCGGGTGCCGCCGGCGCTGGCCGAGCTGTGGGCCGACCGGGACCTCTACCCGCACGCCCACCGGGGTGCGTACACGGGGCTGGCGGCGACCGTGGACGCCGGGATCGACGGGCTGGCCGACGCGCTCTACGACCGGGTGCTGGTGCCCGAGGGCTGGGTGCCGTACCCGGACACCGCGCCGACCCTGGCGGCGCTGCGGGAGGCCGGGGTGAAGGTGGCGGTGGTCAGCAACATCGGCTTCGACATCCGGCCGTTCTTCGCCGCCTGGGGGCTCGACGGGCTGATCGACGCGTACGCCCTGTCGTACGAGGTGGGGCGCTGCAAGCCGGACCCGGGGATCTTCTGGCGGGCCTGCGGGATGCTCGGGGTGGACCCGGAACGGGCGCTGATGGTGGGCGACACCGCGGCCGACGCCGGGGCGGTGCGGGCCGGCTGCGCGGTGCTGGTGCTGCCCGAGGCCGAGCCGGGCCGGCCCAACGGGCTGGGCTCGGTGCTCGGCCTGGCCCTGCCGCGCTGACCCGCGCGGTGGTGGCGGGGGGTTGTCCGGCCGCCGGGTGCCCGCGGCGGTGCGCAGCGGGTAGCCGTACCCGCCGGGCTACGGCGCGGTGGGCCGGGTCGACTGGGCGCCCGCGTCGGGCCCGGCGGCACGCAGCAGCCGGACCGCGCCCGGCACGGCGGTGACGGTCACCGGCAGGTCGAGGGCCCGCTCGCCGTCGGCGTACGTGGTGATGCCCTCGGCGGCCAGCTCGACGGTGCGCGCCCGGTGGGTCCGCACCAGCGGATGCCGCACGTGGGTGCCCCGGTAGATGCGCGGCTTCACCCGGACCAGGGTGCGCCGGTCGAACCGGCCGCCGATCACCACGTCGAGCAGTCCGTCGGTCGGGTCGGCGTCCGGGCAGATCCGCATCCCGCCGCCGTAGCTGGCGCAGTTGCCGACCGCGACCAGCACCGCGTCGACCTGCAACGGCTCTCCGTCGAGGCGCAGCGTGTACCGGCGCGGACGCAGCCGGGCCAGCTCGACCAGGATCGCCAGGTCGTACCGGCGGGGGCCACGCGGGCGGCGCATCCGGTTGGCGCGCTCGTTGACGATCGCGTCGAACCCGGCGGCGAGCACCGCCCCGTACCAACGGGGCATGCCGTCCGGCCCGGTCATCCGGGCCAGGTCGACCGGGCTGGTCCGGCCGGTCCGCAGGGCGGCGGCGATCGCCTCGGCGGCGGCGAGCGGGTCGGCGGGGAAGCCGGTGTCGGCGGCGAAGTCGTTGCCGGTGCCGGCCGGGACCACCCCGAACGGTACGGCCGTGCCGGCCACCGCCTGTAGGCCGCGGTGCACGGTCCCGTCCCCGCCCACCGTCACCAGCGCGGCGGCCCCGGCGGCCAGCGCCCTGTGGCACGCGCGTTCCGCCTGGTCGGCCGTGTGCGCCTCCAGCAGGCGCACCGGCCGGCCCGCCCGGGCCAACCGCTCCAGCACGCCGGGCAGCAGTCCCCGGTGCCGTCCGCGGCCGGCCGTCGGGTTGGCGAGCACGGCGATGGGCCCCTCGGGGGGCGGGCCCGGGGCGGGGTGGTCGGCGGCGGTCACGGCGAGCACCGTACCGCCGGGCGGGCGCCGCGATCATCCTCCTGCGTGCCCGAAAACCACCCGCCCTGCGGCGGCGGGGTCCCGACCTGGGCACGCCAGGGATTGACTGCGGTGGGTAACCGTGCTAAATGGCACGGGAATTGCCATGAAAACAGTGGAGACGGACCCATTAGCGACGCCACGGGGCAGTCCGTGACCGGGACGTGACACATTGCCTTTCGTCGTTTAATAATGGCTGCCGCAATGATCCGTCACGGGTCGGGTGCAGGGTCACCGACGCCGATCGAAGGGGAACAATTCCGTGAAGCGGGACCACTCACCCGTACTGCCGGGCGACGGCGCCACCGACTACGCACGCTACATGAGCACGGATGTGCTGCTGGAGCTCCAACGCCGCCCGGAGCAGATGATCCACCGTGATGAGCTGCTCTTCCAGGTGGTGCACCAGTCCACCGAGCTGTGGCTGAAGCTGGCGGGAGCCGAGCTGGCCGAGGCGGGCGCCCGGGTCGATGCCGACGAGCCGGCGGCGGCGGAGTCGCTGCTGGCCCGGGCGACGCTCGCGATGCGGCTGGTCACCGACCAGTTGGCGATGTTCCGGTTCCTGTCCCCGGCGGACTTCCAGGCGATGCAACCGGCGCTGGGCAACGGGTCCGGGGCCGAGTCGCCCGGCTGGCGCCGGGTGCAGGCCGAGAGCCGCCAGCTCGGCCGGGCCTTCACCGATCACCTCGCGCGGCGCGGGATCGACCTGTCGACGTTGCGCCAGGCGGACCCGACGGACCCGGCGCACCGGCTGGCCGAGGCCATGGTGGAGTGGGACGAGCGGGTCGCGTTCTGGCGGGTGCGGCACTACCAGGCCGCCATCCGGGTCGGTGGCCACGGCGTCGCCGGCACCGAGGGCAGCCCGGCCACCATGCTCGCCAGGCTGATCGACCACCGGTTCTTCCCCGAGTTGTGGCAGGCGCGCGTCGCCCCCGCCGCGCCGGCCGGTGACATTTCCCACCCGGAACGGCCCTGAAGGGATCCCACCGGCCCGGAAATCGCCAGAACGTCACCGTCCGTGTTTTACATAATTGTAATGTCGAGGTGCGGTTCGTGCGCGAGCTGACGAGCTGGCTGTCCGGTGGAGCCGATCCCGACAGTTTTCCCTACCTCCCGGTGACGGCGGAGTTCCACCGGACCGGCAAACACTTCGTCGGTAAGGAGTTGCTCGCCCTCCTCGACGAGGCCAGGGCGCACGTCGCCGCCCGGGCGGCCGGCGCCGGGCCGGCGGAACCCGGCCCCGTCCGGCTGCTGCGGGACTTTCTCGACGTCGCACTCGACAAGTGGGACAGCCGGTACGACTACCGCAGCTATCTCGCGTTGCGCCTGCTCGGGCTGCCCTGCGGCGACGACGGTGAAGACGGCGGGCCGGTGGCGGGGCGGGCCGCCCGGCGCGACCGCGACCGGCTCCTCGTGCGACTGGTCGCCGACGCGCTGGGGTTCGAGCTGGCCGCCTCCGCCGGCGCCACCGACCTGCTGCCCGAGCAGCGGCCCGGGCCGGCGCTGGTGGCCAAGCGCCACCGGCTGGGCGTCCGGGCCGTCGCCCCCGCGTTGTCCCGCCTGGGCCTGACCGCAGGGGTCGACGATCCCCAGCCGGCGGGGGCCGCCGCGGCGCTGCGCGCCCTCGCCGCCGCCGACCTCAGCGCCGCCGAGGAGCGGGCGCTGCGGCTGAGCATGCTGCCGGTGTACCTGTCGCACGACGAGTACCTGTTCATCCGGGTGCTCCAGGCATACGAGTGCACCTTCGCCGGGCTCGCCGACGAGCTGCGCGCGACGATCGACGCGCTCGACGCGGGCCGGGCCGCCGCGGCGGCGGAACGGTTGGCGTACGCCCGGGACCAGCTCGCCACGGCCGCGCCCCTGTTCTCGCTGCTGGCAAGCATGCAGCCGGAGTCGTTCCGGACGTTCCGGGCGTACACCGAGGGGGCCAGCGCGATCCAGTCCCGCTCGTACAAGCTGATGGAGTCGCTGTGCCGTACCCCTGAGGAGTCCCGGCTGGACTCGGCCGCCTACCGGTCGGTGCCCGAGGTGCGCGACCGGGTGCGCGCCGGGCGGCCGTCGGTCGACGCGGCGCTGCGGGCGGCGGTCCGCGCCGGCCGGCTGGCCGGGGCGGACCGGGCCCTGGTGGAGCGACGGATGCGCGAGTTCGCCGCAGCGGTGCTGCAGTGGCGGCGCACCCACCACCGGCTGGCGGTCCGGATGCTCGGCGAGCGGCCCGGCACCGGCTACACCGAGGGGACCCCCTACCTGGCCGAGGTCCGCGCGATCCCGGTCTTCACCGCCGTCGCCGCCGACCCCGACCCGGCGGACCCGTCCGAACCGAGTGGAGGCTGTCCCGAGTGAGCGCACCCGAACTGGAGTCCGCGATGGGCGGGCCGCGGTGTCTCGACGCCGCCGCGCACGCCGCGCTACGCGCCGAGTTCCCCCTGTTGGAGACCTATCTCTATCTGAACAACAACTCGACCGGCGCGGTGCCGCGGGGCGCGCAGGGCGTGCTCACCGGCTACTGGGACACGCTGCGCACCTGGCGTGACGACGTGTGGCAGGGCTGGCACGAGGGCCTCGACCGGTACGCCGACGGGCTGGCCGCGTTCATCGGCGCCCTGCCGGGCAGCGTGGTCACCGACGCGAACCTGAGCACCCTGCTCAGCCGGGTCGCGTCCTGCTTCGACTACCGCCCGCCGCGCGACCGGGTCGTCATCACCGACCTGGAGTTCCCGACCGTGCCGTTCGTGTGGAACGCGTTCCGCCGCTACGGCGCCCGGCTCGACGTGGTCGGCACCGGCGGCCCCGACTTCGACGAGGACGCGCTCCTCCGGCGCGTCGACGAGCGGACGCTGCTGGTGTGCGTGCCGCACGCCAGCTTCTCCTCCGGGGCCACCATCGACCTGCCCCGCCTGGTCACACGCGCCCACGACGTGGGCGCGCTGGTGGTGGTGGACGCCTTCCAGAGCGTCGGGGTCATGCCGCTGGACGTGACGGCCCTCGGCGTCGACGTCGTCCTCGGCGGCGCGCACAAGTGGCTGTGCGGGGTCGGCACCGCCTTCCTGTACGTCCGCCCGGACCTGGCGCCGGCCCTGGAGCCGGCGGCGACCGGCTGGCAGGCCGGTGACCGGGCGTTGACCTTCCGGCCGTCGACCGGCTGGGCGGACGGCGCCCAGCGGTTCGCCGGCGGGACCCCGTTCCCACTCACCTCGCTGGTCTCCCAGGTCGGCCTGGACCTGCTGGCCGGCGTGGGTATCGCCGCGATCCGGGAGCACTCCCTGGCCTGCACGTCCCGGATCCTGGCCCGGGCCGCCTCCGCCGGCATCGCGGTGGTCAGCCCGACCGAGCCGCACCGGCGCGGCGGCGTCGTGGCCCTGGACGTGCCCGCCGGTGAGGCGGTCAAGCGGCGGCTGGCCGCGCGGGACGTGATCTGTAGCTGGCGGGGCTACCTGCGGGTCGGCCCGCACGTCTACAACACCCTCGACGAGGTCGACACGTTCATGGACGCGCTGGAAGAGGAGCTGGGCCGATGACCGTCACGCTGTCGCCGCGAGCACTGATGAGCCTGCTCGCCAACGGCACCAAGGCCATGGACGTGCTGGAGACAGCGCTCGCCATGGGCCTGCTCGACGTGCTGGAGCCGGGTCCGGCCGTCCTCGGTGAGCTCGCCGAGAAGTTCGGGGTGCGGCCGTTGCGGCTGTACAAGTTCCTGGACTGCCTGGAGAGCCTCGGGTTCGTCGAGCGGGACGAGCCCGGCGACGACATCACCGCGGCCCGCTACCGGGCCGTGCCCGGGCTGCGCGCCGCCGTGGCGGCGGTCGCCGGGCCGGACTCGATCGAGCGGGACCGGGACCGCTACCCGTGGCGGCTGCTGCACGGCCGGCTCGCGGAGAGCCTGCGCGGCGAGGTCGGCATGACCGACGACGACTTCGCGTGGCCGCCGCGCGACGACGAGCAGACCGCCGCCTTCGAACGCAGCATGGCCGTCGGCCTCGGCCCGGTGGTCGAGACGGTCCACCGGCACGCCGACCGGCTGTGGTCGGACCGGCGCCGCCTGCTCGACGTCGGTGGCGGCGACGGCACGCTCGCCGCGCGGGTGCTCGACGACGCCCCGGGGCTGCGGGCCGACGTGTACAACCTGCCGGCGGTGGCGCCGCTGGTGGAGCGGATGCGGGTCCGGTCCGGCCATTCGGACCGGCTGGGGTTCGTCGGCGGTGACTTCCTCGCCGAGCCGCTGCCCTGCGGCTACGACGCGTTGGCCTTCGTGCGGGTGCTGCACGACTGGCCGAACGACGTGGCCCGCACGCTGGTCGAGAAGGCGTACGCCGCCCTCGCGCCGGGCGGGCTGCTGCTGATCTGCGAGGAGTTCCGCACCCCGGACCGGCTGGCGATGCAGTTCTTCTGGAGCTACTTCCTCATCGGCGTCGACAGCTGTGTCAGCCGGCTGCGGGAGGTGGAGTTCTACACCGGCCTGCTCAAGGAGGTCGGCTTCGTCCGGGTGGCGGTGCTGCCCGGCGGCTGGGAGCTGGTCACCGCGTACAAGCCGCCGAACGCGCCGTGAGCCGGACGGCGCTCCGGCCGCCCGGCGCGGGGCGGGCGGCCGGAGCCGGGCGGCGTCAGGCCCGGCGGCCCACCACCGCGCCGTTGGCGCCCGGGGCGTCGAACCAGACGGTACGCACGTCGACGAAGCCGGCGTCGGCGAGCCACGCCGCGTACTCGGCGCGGGAGTAGTTCTTCCCGCCCTCGGTCTCGATCAGCATGTTCATGCCCATCAGGGCCGCCTCCGGCGGGCCGGTGCGCTCGTCGTTGAGCAGCAGCTCGCAGACGACGACCGCCCCGCCGGGGGGCAGCGCCGCGTGGCACTTGGCCAGCAGCGCCCGGTTCGTCGGCTCGTCCCAGTCGTGCAGGATCATGCTGAGCAGGACGACGTCGTGCCCGTCCGGCAGCGCCGGGTCGGCGAGGAAGTCGCCGCCGACCGTGCCGATCCGCCCGGTCAGGCCCTCCGCCGCGATCCGCTCGTCGGCCTTCGCGCAGACGTGCGGCAGGTCGAAGACGGTCGCGCGCAGCCCGGGCAGCCGGCGGCAGAGCTCGACGGGAAACGCCCCGGCACCGCCGCCGACGTCGAGCAGCCGGCTGTGCGCGCCGAAGTCGTACGCGTCGGCCAGGGCACGGGCCGTGAAGCTGGAGGTGGAGAACATCGCGTCCCAGAACTGGGCCACCATGTCCGGGTCGGCGGTGTCGAACATCGACTGCTGCGCCTGCGGGTCCCAGGTCAGCGGCCGGTTGCCGCGTAGCGCCTCCCCCACCCGGTGCCAGGGCAGGTAGGTGCGCAGGTCGGAGTAGCGCACCTGCGCACCGAAGTAGTACGGGCGGCCCTCGACCAGGAACTGCTCGGCCAGCTCGGTGTTGCGGTAGCCGTCGCCGGACCTCTCTAGCAGGCCCAGCGACGCGCACGCGGCCAGCAGCAGGTCCGCCGGGCGCTCGTCGAGGCCGAACTCGTCGGCGGCCTCGGCGACGGTGATGGTCCGGCCGCCGGCCAGCCGGGTGAACAGGCCGAACTCGACGCCGACAGCGAGGGTCTTGAATCCCCAGACGCCGGCCACGAGGCGCATGAGTGGGGTTGGAGTGATCATGGACAGATAAGATCACAGATGTCTGACTGTCCACAGTGGTCGTTCGGCGTGTCGGCCCAGAGCCTGACCGCGACCGTGGGGCCACCCGGCCCGGCCCGGCGACCACACTCCACCACCCTGACACCTCGCGCTGGTCTGCATATACATGACGGCCACGGCCGTCTCACTCGCGCGGATCGACTGCGGGACGCCCTCGCCGGCGAGCCGTTCCAGCGGGGCATCCCGGCGCTCTTCGCTCCATGACGGGTCTCGAACTGGCCGATGGTTCTCTGACCGGCCTGCTCGCGTGGTTCTCCCTGATCCACGTCCCCGACGACGAGGTCCCCACGGTCATCGCCGAGTTCTTTCGGGTGCTGCGGCCTGGCGGGGCCCTGCTGCTGGGCTTCCATGCCGGCGACGGCAGCAAGCTCAAGACGGAGGGCTACGGCGGCCACCCCATGAGTGTCTACGTGCACCGTCGGTCACCGGCCCGGGTCGCGACCTGGCTGGACGCTGCCGGTTTCACCGTCTTGGCGGAGATGTTGCATCGCCCGGCCCCGAACGTCGAGGGTGGCTTCGTCTTCGCCCATCGGTGAGGTAGACGGAAAGGCATCGGTGATCGAGGTCGCCGACAGGGCACACGCCTGCTCACCACCTTCGACATTCTGCCTCGGTGCGACGCCTACGTTCGATATCAGAGGGCCTGCGCGGCACGCCATCCCCACCTTGTCCGATGCCCGATTCTCGGCAGGACCGCGCGTCGAGGGCCGCCCGACCCATCACTCAACGTGACGCACCATCGGTGGCAGAACAGTCACGCATGGCGGAGGCAGTCGGGTCCGTCACCGTCGCACACCCGACGCGGGTTGCCATCGACGGACCGCCCACCACCGGCAAGACCACCCTCGCCGACGAGCTGGCCGTCGTATTGCGCGAACAGGGCCGCGACGTCATCCGCGCGACGATCGACGATTTCCTCTTCCCCCGGGCACAGCGCTATCCGCGCGGCGAGTACTCGGCCGAAGGCTGCTACTTCGACACCCACGACTGCCCCCGCCGACGCCGTACTGGTCTTCGACGGCGTCGTCCTCATGCGCCCGGAACTGATTGATCGATGAGAGCGCCGGGTGTTGTCTCGAGCCGACGTCGAACGGCGCTGGCGCGAGCGTTACATCCCCTCCCAACAGTTCTACTTCGCTACGGTCCGCCCGACCCATCACGCCAACCTCATCGTGCACACGACGAGCCCCAGCAGCCGGCCTGGGAGACCCAAACACACTGACCACTCTCAATTCGTCCGGTAACGCGGGGCAAGGCCATCGCATGGTCGTGGATGCGGTCCCCGGCCGGCGGAAACGGTGGCCCAGACGGAACCGTGGGCGGCGGCCGATGACATGAGGGGCGGTGCCTATGGAGCTGAGTCGTTCACGTCATCACCGCCGGTCAGGCCACCACAGTTCGCGGTTACCAACCACCCCGTCAGGTCATGGCTGACGGTCGTGGCCGGCGGTCACCGATGGCGGCGGGCATGGCCGATGTCGTATCCGACTCAGCTCCATATGCACCGGAAGGCACACCTGCTGTGCAACAGCGCCCACGCCAGAAACCCCAGACTCCCTGACCGAAGCGCTCCCACCCGAAATTCGCACCCGCCGTGGGTGCCGAGGACGTGTCGGGCCGGCCGTCTCCCCACGCATGAGGCTGTGGGGGCGGTGGCCGGCGAGGCCACGTCACGGCGATCAGCAACGAGACGATCCGACGTGTCCCGCACGAACGTCGAATGTCGTGGCAGGCCACCACGACGTGGAAGGCCAGCCCCCTGGCACACCGCCAACCAGACCGAGCTGACCACCGGATTCACCACCGAATCCAAGCTCCGGCACCCGGATTACCCCTTCAAGACTGCATCCCGACAGCGGCTGGCCAGCCGGGGGGACTCGCGTCGAAACGACTACGCGCTCCTGCCAGTCGAGCGTGGCGGGTTTCATCCGATGCAGCACCCGCCATCGTCAACACGATCCTCCTGGTGGGCGCGCCGGTGGCATTGGCGGTACCGCCGGCGCTTCCACAAACCGTTCCACAGCCCCTTCCAGAACTCCTCCGCCCGCCGAGCCGTGTCGTCGCAGGTCAGCGCGCCGGCAACGGGCGTTACGGCGGGTTAACAGAAGTTCTCATCTGCGAACAGCTCTGACGGAGGGTCAGGCGAATCCGCACCGGCCCGTCCTCGTGCGGGGCGCGGTGGACGCGGTCGACGACCGCCTGCCGAGCGACGGTGACGCCGCTCACACCGGGGCGTGTGACACCCACCCCGTCCAGGGGTCGGCGGCGGCGGGTCGCGGCCGGCGGTGACGTCCCGTGGCGGCGGCCGGGAACCACGCGCCGTCGGCGAGCGACTATCGGTACATGCGGTGTGAGCAGTGGCGGGAGATCCTGTCGGCCCAGTTGGACGGGGAGGAGACCCCGGCCGAACGGGTCGCGGCCGAGGGACACCTGGACACGTGCGGTGACTGCCGGGCCTGGTACGACGTGGCGGCGGCGGTGACCCGGCGGGCGCGTACCCGGGTGGTGTCGCCGGTGCCCGACCTGGCCGACGCGGTCCTCGCCGCCGTCCCGGCCGGGGCCTCCCCCCGGTGGTGGACGCCCGCCTGGCGAGGCCGGCTGGCGGCCGGGCTGCGGGCGGCGCTGGGCCTGGTGGGCGCCGTGCAACTGGTGCTCGGGCTGACGCAGGTCGGGCGGGGCGCGGTCGTCGCGCACGCGCACGCCGCCGGCCAGCACCTGTGGCACGAGTCGGCGGCGTGGAACGTCGCCGTCGGCGCCGGGTTCCTGTTCGTCGCGGCGCGGCGGTTCCCGCCCGCCGGCGTGCTGCCGATGCTCAGCGCCTTCGTCGCGACGCTGGTGCTGCTGTCGGTGAACGACCTGATGACCGGCCAGGTGGCCGTGTCCCGGCTGGTCAGCCACGGTTTCCTGGTGGTCGGCTGGGTGCTCACCGTGCTGCTGTCGCGGCCCCGGCTGCGCCCGGGCGGTCCGTCGCCCGGGCAGGGGCGGTCGCGGGGTTCGCGCTGGCGGGTCGAGCCGGACCAGGCCGCGCCGCCGGCCCCGCTGCGCCTGGTGCCACCGCAGCCGTACGCCGCGCAGGCCAGCGACCGCCGGGCCGCCTGACCGGCCGCCGGAGGGCCGGCCCTCGGTGGGCGGGGCCGGCGCCGTCGGCGGGTCTCCCGGCCGCCCGACCGGGGACTCAGCCGGCGCTGGTCGGGCGGGCGGGGTGGGTGTCGGCGTGCCAGGCGGCCACGAGGTCCTCGCGCGCCCGCGCCACCCGGGACCGGATCGTGCCGACCGGGCAGCCGCACACCTGCGCGGCCTCCGCGTAGGACAGGCCGGCCACCTGCGTGGCCACGAACGCCATCCGTCGTTCCGGGGCCAGGTCGGCGATCAGCCGGTGCAGGGTGACGCCGTCCTCGGCCGCGGGCTCGACGGCGCCCGCGGCCTCCGCCGCCGCGCGCCAGTCCGGCAGGGTCGCGGTACGGGGTCGGGTCACCGCCGCCCGGACGTGGTCGACGGCGACCCGGCGGGCGATGGTGAACAGCCAGGTACGGGCCGACGATCGGCCGGCGAAGCTGGGCAGGCTGCGCAGCGCCCGCAGGAACGTCTCCTGGGTCAGGTCGTCGGCCTCCCCCGGCCCGGCGAGGTGGGCCAGGAACCGCCACACCGGGCGTTGCAGGGCCCGGACGAACGCCGCGGCGGCCTGCTGGTCGCCCTGCCCGGCGAGGCGTGCCCAGCGGGTCACCTGCTCGTCGTCGGCCTCCCCGGTCAGCACGGCCGGCCGCCCGACCCGGCGCGGGTGCCCGCCGGTGCCCGGCGGTGCGCTTCGGCGGTGCTCACGTGGACCGGTACGGCCCGCGGCGCTGTTGCGTTCACGTGGTCTGTCTCCCGGCCCGGCTGCGGCGGCTGACGCCTCCCGCCAGCGGTGGGAGGCCGATCTCCGGTGCGGCGCCCCGGTGCGGCGCACCACTGTTTGTCGGTCGCGGGGACGGAAAAGTTCCCGGGGCCCGCGCTGTGCCGGGATCGCGTCGGACGGCCCGCCCGCGTCCGCCGGCGCCGGCCGGGCACCGGGGCGCCGGCGGCCCCGGCGCGCCGCCCACAGGCCGGCGTCGCTCAGTCGTCGCTGCCGTCGTCGTCGCGGTCGTCGCGGTCGTCATCGTCGTCGACCGGCTCCTGCTCGGCCTTGACCACGGCGCCGTCGTTGCGGTCCACGTCGACCTCATGCTCGGTTCGCCCGTTGACGATCTCGACGCTCCACACCTGGTGGCCGTCCTCGGCCTCGGCCTCGACCTCGACGATCCGGCCGCCCCCGGCGCGCGCCAGCGCGATCTCGCCGGCCCGCTGCTGGTCGACGCTCCCGCCGGCGGGGGACGGCGGGGCCGTACCGGCGGGCGAGCCGGTGACGGACGCACCGGTCGCCGGGGCCGAGGTGGGAGCGTCGGTGCCGCTGTCGTCCGGGCTGCCGGTCGCCGCCGGGGCCACGGTGGCGGCGGTCAGGGTGGTCCGTCCGGCGCGACCGTCGGCGGCGGTGACGCCGACGGCGACCCCGGCCACCGCCAGCATCGCCGCGCCGCTGACGGACGCCATGATCAGGGAGTTGCGCTTCATCTCGGTGCACCTTTCCTCGGTTGCTGGGTCGAGGATCGGCCATGGCGGGATAGCGGCGCGCTGCACCGACGCTAAGGCCCGGTTAAGGTCGCCGGCGGGGCCAGCAGCAGGCGCACCTCGGCCCCGCCGCCCGGGGCGGTGCGCAGTTCCAGCCGTCCGCCGCCGGCCTCCGCCGCCCGGCGGGCGATGTCCAGGCCCAGCCCCGTGGACCCGGCCGGGCTGGCTCCCCGGCGTACCGTGGCCGCCGGCATGCCGGGGCCCTCGTCCGCCACGGTGAGGACCACCCGGTCGGCGTCGCGGGCGAGGCGGACGGTGAACGCGGTGCCGTCCGGGGTGTGCGCGAACACGTTGCCGAGCAGCGCATCGAGGGCGGCGGCCAGTTCGTCGGCGGACACCCCGACCGGCAGCGGCCCGGGGGCCAGGTCGCAGCGGAACTCCCGCCCGGTGTCCTCGGCCAGCACCGACCAGAAGGCCACCCGGTCGGCGACCACCGCCGCCGCGTCACCGCCGGTGGCGGCCGGCGACCGGTCGCGGCGGGCCTGGCGGATCAGACCGGTCACGGCCCGCTCCAGCCCGTCCACCGCGGCGGCGATCCGCGCCGCGTCCTGCGGCTCGCGCAGCGACTCGGCCTCCAGCCGCAGCGCCGTCAGCGGGGTGCGCAGCCGATGGGACAGGTCGGCCACCTGCTCGCGCTCCTGGGCGAGCAGGACCTGGATCCGGCCCGCCAGATGGTTCAGCGCGCCGGCCACCTCGCGCAGTTCGGCCGGACCGGCGGGCGTCACCCGGGCGTCCAGCTCGGCGTTGGCCAGCCGGTGCGACACCACGGACAGCTCGGCGATCGGCCGGACCAGGGTGCGCGCCAGCCGGTCGGCGACCAGCAGTCCGAGCAGCACCAGCAGCACCCCGAGCAGGGCCAGCACCAGCCACGCCCGGGTCACCCCGGCGGTCAGCTCGGCGCGCGGCACCACCGTCCGGATCACGCCCGTGCCATCGGGCCGGCCCTGCACGGCGATGACCACCTCGCGTCCCCCGTCCGACTCCACGGTGAGGCTGCGCCCCCGTTCGGCCAGGGCCACCGCGGGGGTGCGCGGGGCCAGGGTGCCCAGCACCGTGTCGCCGGGCAGGAACACGCTGACCGGCCGGCCCGACTCCACGGCGAGCTGCTCGGCGGTCAGCCGGATGGTCGCGGTGTCGGCCGTGCCCACCACCGGCACCAGACTCTGCGCGTCCGCGGTCGCCCGGACCGTGGCCCGGTCCTCGGCCACCGCCCGCACCAGCAGCGCCAGCGGGACGAGAAAGGCCACGAGGGTGAGCACGCTGACCGCGGCGGCCAGCAGCGCCAGCCGTGCCCTCACCCGCCACCGCCCGGGGACTCCAGCCGGACCCCCACCCCTCGCACCGTGTGCAGGTAGCGCGGCTGCTGGGCGCTCTCGCCCAGCTTGCGGCGCAGCCACGACAGGTGCACGTCGACGGTCTTGTCCGCGCCCCCGTACGGGATCTGCCAGACCTCGGTGAGCAGTTCCCGCTTGGTGACCACCTCGCCGGGCCGGGCGGCGAGGTGGTGCAGCAGGTCGAACTCGCGCGGGGTCAGCTCGACCGGCGCGCCGTCGAGGGTCACCTGCCGGGAGCGCGGGTCGACCCGCAGGCCGCCGACCGCCAGCGTCGTGACCTCCGCCGAGGCTCCCCCGCGCCGCAGCACCGCACGGATCCGCGCGTCCAGTTGGGCGGCGGTGAACGGCTTCACCACGTAGTCGTCGGCGCCGGCGTCGAGCACCCGGACGATCTCGGTCTCGTCGTCGCGGGCGGTGGCCACGATGACCGGCACCGCGCTGACCGCCCGCAGCATCCGCAGCAGCTCGCGCCCGTCGAGGTCGGGCAGGCCCAGGTCCAGTACGACGAGGTCCGGCCGGTCGTCGAGGGCGTCGCGCAGCCCCGCCATCGCGGTGGACGCGGCGGCCACGGCGTGCCCCCGGTCCCGCAGCGCCCGCGCCAGCGGCGTCCGGATGGTCAGGTCGTCCTCGATGAGCAGCAGCCGGGGCACAGGATGCAGGCTAGCCGCCGGGACCGCCGCCGGCTTGCTCCTTAACCCTCCCTTAGCGTCGTCCGGCGCTCCCGCCAACCTTCGATCGGGGATAGTCGGGGGATGCGCCGTCGCCGTACCCTCGCCTTCGCCGGGTGGCTGGCCACCGCCGCGCTCGCCACCCTGGTCGGGGTGGCCGCGATCCGGCTGGTCGGGGAGAGCATCACCGGCACCCCGGGCGGGGTGCACAGCCAGCGCGACGTCGAGCGGGCGCTGGCCTCCCCGCCGGCGGGCACGGCGGCGCCGGGCGGCAGGGCGTCCACCGGTCCGGGTGGACCGCCGGCGACCGCGCCGCCGGGGCCCGGCGCGCGTCGGGCCTTCTCGACCGCCGGCGGCAGCGCGGTGGCCGAGTGCGCGCCGGGCGGGGTACGGCTGGTGTCCTGGGCTCCCGCGCAGGGCTACCGGGTCGGCGACGCCGACCAGGGCCCGGACGACGACGTGGAGGTCACCTTCGTCGGGCCGGGCGGCGAGCACGAGCTGAAGCTGCGGTGCGTGGCCGGCCAGCCGGTGGCCGTCGCCGACGACTGACCCGACGGCGACCACCGGCGGCGCGGCCCGGTGCCGCGCGGACCGCCGTCAGCCGCCGTGCTTCTGCTGGCAGGGCACGCAGAAGCGGGCGTGCGGGACGACCTCCAGCCGCTCCGGCGGGATCTGCGCCCCGCACCGCTCACAGGCGCCGTAGCGCCCCTCCTCGATACGGAGCAGGGCGTCGGCGATCCGCTCCCGGCTCTGTCGGGCCGCCGCGATCAGCGCGGCGCGGGTGTGCGCCTCACCCGGATCCCCGGTGTCGGCGGTCAGCTCGGTCAGCCGGGCCGTCTGCGCCGCGTGCTCGTCGGTCAGTGTCGCGCGCAGGTCGGCGAGCCACTGCCGATCGCTGACCCCCTGGATTTCGGTGCTCATGTCGGTCCTTCCGGAAAAAGAAAAGGGCCGAAGCCGGAAGCTTCGCCCTGGTGGCCGTACCCGTCGGATTTGCACGTCCGGCGGGAGGGCCACGCCCGGTGGGGCTCGGGCTCGGCAGCCCGTGGATGGGCGCGGCACCGAGCGACGGCGCGCCCGCCGGGCGGGTGGTCACCCCGGTGCGCTGCCGGCCGGCGGCAGCCGGCGACGCCGTCACGAGGGTGACGGTGACGCGGGCGAGCGGCGCGGCCGATGGCATGCGGCCACCATAGGCCGCCCCGGCGCAGAACCCAACCAGGATGTCCGCCGACGCGCTCGGGCGGGCCGGGTTCGGCCGGCGCGGCCCGGGGAACCCGCGCCCGTCTGCTCCGCCCGGCACTGGGCCGAGCGGCACAACCTGATCGTCACCGTGGCGATCGGCGAGCTGCTGGTGGCGATCGGCGTCGCCGGCACCGACCTGCCCAGCACGCAGCGGCTGACCGTCGCCTCCGCGCTCGCCGTCGTCGTCGCCGGTGCGCTCGAGCGGATCTACTTTCGACCTGTCGGCGCTCACGGGCGAGCACGCGCTGCGCGCCGCCGCGCTGCTGCCGCTGACCGCCCGGGTGTCCGCGCTGCGGGCCCTGGCCTGGCTCAGGACGGGTCGGCCCGGCCCAGCCGCCAGTAGCCCATGAACGCCACCACCCGCCGGTCGACGCCCCGCTCGGCGACCAGGTGCCGGCGCAGCGTACGGATCATGGCGGCCTCGCCCGCCAGCCAGGCGTACAGCGGCCCTGGCACCGGCGCCACCGAGGGCGGCACCTCCCAGAGGATGTCCCGGTCGACGTCCGGGTCGGCGATCGACGGCCGCCCGGACGGCCGGCCCGCCCCGACCGGCGCCCGGCCGGACAGCAGGCTCGCCGTCGCCGCGGCGACGGCGGGGACCAGGCGGCTGCCGTGGAGAGCGCCGTCGCGGGGCAGCCAGGTGATCTCCACGCCGGGCGGGGCCGGGACGGGCAGCGCATCGGCCCGCTCCGGCACCTCCAACAGGGCCCGACCCCGGACGTCGAGCGGGAGCCGTTCCAGGATGGCGCAGATCGCGGGCACCGCGGTCTCGTCGCCGGCCAGCAACACCTGGTCCGTCGCCGAGGGCCGGAACTCGACGCCGCCGTGCTCGCCGGGGTAGCCGGCGTCCGGGCCGAGGAGGGCGGCCTCGTCCCCGGGCCGGACCCGGTGGGCCCACCGGCTGGCCGGGCCGCCGTCACCGTGCAGCACCAGGTCGACGTCCACCTCGGCCAGGTGCGGCCGGGCCGCGCGGGCGGTGTAGGTGCGCACCGGGCAGCGCTGGTCCTCGGGCAGGGCCCGCCACCTCGCGTACCAGTCGGGGCCGCCGGGCAACTGGACCCCGTGCTGCCCGGGCAGCGGCAGCACCAGCTTGATCCGCTGGTCGTAGCCGTTGTCGGCGAACCGGTCGAGGTCCGGGCCGGTGAAGGTGACGCGGACGAACGAGGGACTGAGCCGGCGCACGGCGCGGACCTCGACGGTGAACAGGCGCCACGGGGCGATGGGCAGGGTCTCGGCCGCGGTCATGGTGTCTTCCGCTCCACGCCGTGGGGGCGCTCCCCCCCGCGGGGCGCGAACTCGATCATCCAGCACGTGGTTAGGCTAGCCTAACCTCAAGATCGGGTGTCGGGGTGGGGGTGTGTTCCCCCCTTCCGGGGGAACGGTGCGCCGGCCCGGGCGCGACGGATGGCAGGCGTGGTCACGGACGCACGGCGGCCCGGTCCAGGAAGAGGAGCTGGGCGCGCTTGTCCGGCAGGTCGATCTGCGGACCGGGCACGAAGCCCGCGCGGGTCAGCCGGGTGATGGCCTTCGCGTTGCGCGCGTCCGGCTCGACCACGATGCGCAGCCGGCCCGGGTCGGCGAGCACGAAGTCGAGGAAGGTGTCGAGGACGGTGCCGGTGAAGCCCGGCTCCGCGCCGCCGTCCGGCGGCCCGATCAGCAGGTGGATGCCGAAGTCGCCGGGCCGGACGTCGTAGCACTCCCCCACCGGGTCGGCCCCCGGCTCGTAGGTCTGGAAGAGCGCCACCGGCCGGCCGTCGCGGTGGATCAGGTAGGCGTGGTGGGTGTCGAGCGAGTCCAGGTACTCGTAGATCTCCAGCACCCGCTCGCGGCCGGCGTCGCGCATGCCCCAGAACCGAGACCGCTCCCGGGTGACCCAGTCGTGGATCACGTCGATGTCCTCGCCCGGCCGCACGGACCGGATGGCCACCTCGCCGAAGCCCTCGATGTGCCGGGAGTAGCAGGTCGGGGACGTCGTCATGTCTCTCCTCGGTGGGGATTGGCTCCGCCCGGCGACGCGGACGCGGGTCGCCGGGGCAGGGCAGATCGCGCACCGCCGGCACCGACCACCGTCGACCGCCACTGCCCGCACCCCACGGCGCGACGCCACGACGGAGAGTCAGGTCAGGGTAGCTTGAACAGATCGATCGCCCGGCAGGACCTCCGTCCACGGTCCACCGTCCGCCGGAGAACCTCCTCCCCGGCCCAGGGGCCCGCCGGCCGGCGACGCCACCCCGCCCCGGCGAGCCGCGCCCGGACCGGTCACTGGACGTACGGCCAGCGGGCAACTGCCGGGTCCGGGGCGGTACGGGGGTCCCGCCGTGGGGCCGAGGCGAGGTGGCCGGCTCCCGTCGCGCGGGGACCGGCCACCTCGGTGGCACAAGTTCCTGACTACCTCCAGGTGTCGTTGTTGGTCCGGGTGCCGGAGGACGGGGTCGTGAAGGTGCGGTTGCCGCCGGATTCCCAGGTGACCGTGCCGTCGGGGTTCTTCTTGAGGTACTTGTACTCGACGACGGTGTTCGGGGGCAGGTTCAGCGTGGCCCGCCAGGTCGGGTAGTCGGCTGAGGAGAGCAGGACGGCGTTGGCCGGGTTCCAGCCGCCGAGGGCGGCGACGCTGCCGACGACGTACACGTTCTGGCCGTAGGACGTGGTGACGGTGGCGTGGAACGAGGTGGCGATCTGCCCGGCGGTGACGGTGTCGCCGCGGAAGGTCTCGGTCACCGCGTAGCTGCCGGCCGCCGGGGTGGTGAAGCTGCGGTTGTCCCCGGATTCCCAGGTCACTGCGCCGGCAGCGGTCTTCTTGATGAACTTGTACTCCACCGCGGTGGACTTGGGCAGGTCGAGCACCGCGCGGTAGGTGTTGCCGCCCTGCGCGGGCAGCTGCACGGCGCTGGCCGGGGCCCAGGAGCCCAGCTCGGGGATGCTCCCGACCACGTAGACGTCCTGGCCGGCGGCCGGGTTCGCGGTGACCGTGAAGGTGGTGGCGACCGTGGTGCTGGGGCTGGCGGTCAGGGTGGGCGAGGCGGTCGGCGACGGGGTGGCGCCGCCGGGCCTGGCGTTGACGTGGATCGCGACCGCGTCGTTGGCGGGGATCGTCACGGTGGCCCGACCGCCGGAGACGGTGACCGTGCCGCCGGCGCAGCCGGACGAGGTGGCGGGTCCGGAGACGACGTCGCAGTACTGGCCGTCGGCGAGGCCGGTGGCGAACGTGGCGGTGGCGGCGCTGCCGGAGTCGTTGACGCCGAACCAGGCGCGGTCGCCGCGGTGGAAGCCGATGACGTTGCTGTTGACGGCGGTGAAGTCGGAGACGGTCTTGACGGACCGGGCGGCGTTGGCCCAGCCGACCATGCCCTTGACTCCGGTGGACTGGGTCAGGCAGTTCCAGGTGGCACCGCAGGCGGTGTCGGTGACGTAGCCGTTACCGTTGGCCGGTGGGGACTGGTTGCGGTTGGACCAGGTGAAGCTGTCGTAGACCGAGGGCTTGCCGTGCGGGTACGCCAGGGCGAAGTAGTTGGCCAGGGTGTAGTCGGTGCCGTTCTTGTAGGACAGCACGACCCCGTCGCGCTCCAGGTCGTGGTTGGTGACCATGGCGAAGACGTTGGCGCTGGGGGCGTCGAGGTTCCAGCTCGGGATGTTGGCGAGGGTGGAGATCGAGCCCTGGAAGGCGGACCGGAGGCCCTTGGCGTACGCGAAGTCGAGCACGTCGCCGTTGCCGGTGAACGCGCGCGCCTTGAGCGCGTCGTTGCTGGCGCCGTCGAAGATCTCCTGCGCGACGTACGGGCGCTTGTTCTCGGCGACGGTGTTGTTCACCTTGCCGAGGATGGCGGCGAAGTCGTCCTTCCTGACGTGCTTGACCGCGTCGACCCGGAACCCGTCGACGCCGAGGCCGATCATGTCGTTGAGGAAGCCGGCGATCTTCGTGCGGACGCTGTCCTTCTCGGTGTACAGGTCGGTCAGGGCCAGCAGCTCGCAGCTGGTCACCTGGGCCTCGTTGTTCCAGTCGTTGATGCCCCCGGAGGTCGGGCAGTTGTCGCCCGGTCGGTGGAAGTCGCCGGTGCCGTAGGGCACTGCCGGGAAGCTGTAGCCGGGACCGGAGAAGTCCGTGCCCGCGTAGCCGACGACGGACTCGGGGTTGTTCGCGCCGGCCATGTGGTTGACGACCGCGTCGACGTACACCCGCACGCCGGCGTTGTGGCAGGCGGTGACCATGTCGGCGAACTGCGCCCGGCTGCCGAACCGGCTCTCCAGCTTGTACGACACCGGCTGGTACACCTCGTACCAGGGGTGCACGCCGTCGGCGCTGTTGGGCAGGCTGACCGACTCCTGGGGCGGGGCGACCTGGACCGCCCCGTATCCGGCGGGGCCGAGGTGGTTGGTGCAGGCGGCGGAGACGGACGTCCAGTTCCACTCCCACAGGTTCGCCGTCACCTCGCTGTCGTTGAGGGTGACGGCGGCGCGGGCGGGAGCGGCGGTGGTGGCAGCGGCGACGATGGCCGGCGTCGCGCCGGCCGCGACGACCGCGGCGGCGAGCAGCAGGCGAGCGGCGCGGCTACGCGGGTGTGGCCTCACGGATTCCATGGCAGGGAGGACCTTCTTCCGGGGTCGAAGAGGTACTGGCGAGAGTGGACGGCCGTCCGGGTAGCAAGACGATGCTGGATATCTGAAAGGAATTGCAAGACCTTGCGGCAAGATTTTTGAAACCCGCCGGCAACATCGCCGCCACGGAGGCGCCGCCTCCCGGCCGGAAGCGCTCGCCGTCCCGACCCCGCCGGGCAAGGGCGGGACCTGGACATCGCCGCCGCCCGGCCGGGCCGGAGACGAGCAGCTCGGCGGCGGAACGCGGCAGCCCGCGCTGGGACAGCCTTGACGCGTCGCGCGGACCGCCGTAGCTTCGTCCGCAAGACTTTCCAGCAACTTTCAGGCCCGTTGCGGCAGCCGTTCGCGTGCGACGCCTCCACCGCTTCGTTGCGCCCGGCGCAGCAGCCAGGCGGCGAGCAGACCACCGGTCAGGACGGCGACCGCGCCCACCGTCTGCCCGGACTCCGACGCGACGCGGAAGGCGTCGGCGACCTGCGCCCGGTCCGCGTCGGTCCGGGCGGCGGCCAGCGCGGCGGGGAACGACCCGGCGCCGGCCAGCGCGGCGGGCAGCAGCGCCGCGAACCGGGCGTTCAGCACGGCTCCCAGGACGGCGACGCCGAGGCTGCTGCCGACCTCCGTCATCGTGCCGTCCACACCGGCGCCCGCGCCGGCCTTCTGCGGCGGGATCGCGCTCATCACCGCCTCCACGATCGCCGGGTTGGCCAGGGCGCAGCCGGTGCCCATGGTGAGCAGGCCGGCCAGCAGCACGCCGTAGCCGTCCCCGGGGGCGTGGGTGACGAACAGCAGACCGCCGGAGAGCAGGGTCATGCCGACGGCGATGGCCCCGGCGGTGCCGAGCCGGTGGATCAGCCGGGCGGCGATGCCGGCGAGGTTGAGCACGACGATGGACAGCGCGAACGGCACCATCCGCAGGCCCGCCTCCCAGGCCGGGTACCCGCGTACGAACTGGAGGTGCTGGGTCAGCAGGAACAGCGCGCCGGTGGCGCCGAAGGTGATCAGGACGACCCCGGAGACCGCGCCGACGAAGCGGCGGTCACGGAAGAAGCCCATGTCCAGCATGGGGTGGGCGACCCGCCGTTCCCACCACACGAAGGCGGCGAGCAGCAGCACTCCCCCGGCGGCCGTGCCGAGCACCGGGGCGGAGCCCCAGCCCCGGTCGGGACCGGCGATGATCGCGTACACCACCCCGGTGAGGCCGGCCGTGGACAGCACCACCCCGCCGAGGTCGAGACGGCCGCCTGCCGGGTCGCGGGATTCCGGCACCAGGACCCCGGCGGCCACCAGGCAGACCGCCACGATCGGGACGTTGACCAGGAAGATCGCCTCCCACGGGAAGTGGGCGAGGATGAGCCCGCCGACGGGCGGCCCGGCCGCGAAGCCCAGCGCGCTGGCCGCCGCCCAGATGCCGATGGCCCGGGGCCGCTCGGCGGCGTCGAAGACCTGCATCGCCACGGCGAGGGTGGCGGTGACGAGCAGGGCGCCGCCGATGCCCATGCCGGCCCGGGCCGCGATGAGCTGCCCGGTGGACTGGGCGAGCGCCGCGGCCACCGATCCGGCGCCGAACAGGACGAGACCGGCCAGCAGCAGCCGGCGCCGGCCGTACCGGTCGACGGCGCTGCCCGCGGTGAGCAGCAGGCCGGACTGGACCAGCGCGTACGCGTTGATGGTCCACTGCACGTCGGCGGTGCTGGCGCCCAACTCGGCGGTGAGCACCGGCACCGCCACGGTCAGCACGGTGTTGTCGAGCACCACGGTGACCTGGGCGAGGCAGAGCACGGCGAGGATCAGCCACCGGGTGGGCAGCGGGCGGGCGCGGGCGGGCAGCGTCCGGACGGCGGGTTCGGGCAGGCTCATGGCGCTCCTGTCGCAACGGCGGAACGGCGGGACGGTCAGCTCGCGGCGGGCACCGGCTCGCCGGTGGGCCTCGGCAGTGGCGGGGCCGACGGGCGGTGCCGGCGCTGGTGCGCCACGCCCACCGCGACGCCGGCGGCCACCAGCACGACGGAGCCGACCGCGACCGCGGGGTAGCCGACCCGGTCGGCGACGACCAGCCCGACCGAGGCCGCCGCGAACGAACAGATCATCCCGAACGACGACAGCACCGTGAAGTCGGTGCCGCCGGTGTCGGGCCGCGAGTAGTCCATGTTGACCGTGTAGAGCACCACGTTGGCGGCCGTGTAGGCGGCCATGAATCCCGACAGCGCCAGCACCGTCGGCGCGAGGGGGGCCCGCCCGGTGAGCAGCGGCAGCAGCAGCGCCGTGGACGCCGCCAGCGCCACCCCGGCGGCGACGAGCACGCCCGCGCGGCCGAACCGGCCGACCGACGCGCCGGCGACGAGGCCGGCGACGACGGCCGGCGCGCTGGTGACGATGCCGGTGACCACACCGATGCGCTCCAGCGACCAGCCGGCGTCGACCAGGGCCGGGGACAGCACGGCGTACGCCGCGCCGGCGCCGGTGTAGACCAGCGGCACCACGCCGAAGGTCCACCAGCGGCAGCCGGGCTGGCCGAACACCGTCAGCAGCGCCCGGTACGCCTGGCCGGCGCCGGCGGGACGGGCGGTGCGCCCGGGTTCCCGGAACCGCCACACCACCAGCAGGCCGACGGCGGTCAGCCCGGCCAGCAGCAGGATCGCCGGCACCCAGCCGTACCGGTCGTAGACGACCACGCAGGCGCCCCCGCCGAGCAGGTTGCCGAGGTAGCTGGCGGCCACCTGGATACCGTTGCCGGCGCCCCGGGCGCGGGCGGAGAGCACCCGGACGGCGACCGCGTCGACGGCGATGTCCTGGGTGGCCGACAGCAGCACGTACGCGGCGCAGATCGCCACGACCGGGCCGAGCTGCCCGGCGGGCCGGGTGTACGGCAGCAGGGCCAGCAGCGCGAGCACCAGGCCGCCCTGGAGCACCAGCAGCCAGGACCGGTAGTGGCCGCGGCGGCGGGAGCCGTACCGGTCCAGCAACGGCGCCCAGAGGAACTTGATCGGCCAGATCAGGCCGACGAACTGCAACAGGGCGAGGGTGTCCAGCGAGGTGCCGCCGTCGCGCAGGATCGCGGTGAGGCCGACGGTGATGAAGCCGATGCCGAGGTACTGGGTGACGTAGAGGGCGGTGAGCGTGCCGAGGTGCGACCTCACCGGGCGCTCCAGTACCCGAGCGCGGTGAGCTGGTGCCTGCCCACCCCGAGGGTGCGGCGCAGGTGCCTGGTCAGGTCGCGGGTGCTGGCCGCCTCGCAGGCGACCCAGTAGTGGGCGTCGTCGGCGCCGGCGGGCAGCGCCGCGCGGACGGTGTCGACGAGGTGCCGGCCGTCGTCGCGGCGGGGCACCCAGTTGATCTCGTGGCCGGCGCGGTCCCGGGTCGGCAGCGCCCGCTCGCCGTCGTGGGCGTACTCCACCCAGACCGTGGCCGGGATGTCCGCGGCGGCGTCGAGCAGGCTGTTCACCGCCGGCAGGGACGCGGCGTCGCCGACCAGGTAGAGGTGGCGCGGGGCCGGGTCGGGCAGCCGGAACGCGCTGCCCTGCACGGTGGCCTCGATGGTGTCGCCGACCTGGGCGGCGCTCGCCCACCGGGCGGCACACCCGTCGTGCAGGGCGAACTCCAGGCTGAACCGGCCGGCCGCCGCGTCGGGGTCGACGAGGGTGTAGGCGCGCTGGTGGGAGCGGCCCTCGTTGTCGAACCACAGCCGGACCCACATGGTGGGGTGCACGCCGCACTCCGCCAGCAGGCCGCCGTCGTCGAGGTGCAGCCGCTGGTAACTCCCGCCGACCGACTCGGTCCCCCGCACGGTCAGCCGGAAGGTCCGGCCGCCCATCGCGCGCAGCACCAGGGCTTCCCAGTTCCGTTTCACGGACCCCTCCAGTAAGGTCTGCCTAAGTTAGGGGAGGGTAACCTAAATTGAAGCTGCTGTGGGAGCCGGCCCCGCCGCGTGCGCCGCACGCCCGGACGGCCGGCATCCGTCGCGACACCTGGGGCGTGGCGCACCTGTGGGCGGACACTGTGGACGACCTGGCCCGGCTACAGGGCCGGGCGGCGGCGCTCGACCGGGCATGGCAGATCGAGGTGGAGCGGTGGCGCTCCGAGGGCCGGCTCGCCCAGCACGTCGGCCCCGCCGAGGTGGGCTGGGACCGGTTCGCCCGCCGGGCCCGCCTCGACGACACCGCCCGGCGCTGCTTCGTCCGGCTCGACCCCGCCACCCGGCGCTGGGTCGCCGCGTACGCCGAGGGGGTCAACGACGGGCTCGCCGAGGGGGCCGCCGGGGCCCCCGAGTTCGCCGCCGCCGGCTGCGCCCCCGGCCGGTGGCGGCCCTGGTCCCCGCTCGGGGTCTTCCTGGTGCAGCACGTGCTGTTCGCGACCTTCCCGAACAAGCTGTGGCGCGCGCACGTCGCCGCCGCCCTCGGGCCGGCGGCCGACGGGCTGTTCAGCGCCGAGCCACCGGCCGGGTCGGGCAGCAACGCCTGGGCCGTGCCGGCAGACCCGGCCACCGGGCGGGGCCCGGTCATCGCCGGCGACCCGCACCGGATCCTCGAACTGCCCGGCATCTACCACCAGGTGCGCCTGGCCTGCCCCGAGTTCGACGTGCTCGGGTTCGCCTTTCCCGGCGTCCCCGGCCTGCCGCACTTCGGCCACGCGGGCGAGGTGGCCTGGGCGGTGACCAACGCGATGGCCGACTACCAGGACCTCTACCGGGAGCGGCTGCGCCGCGACGGCGACCGGGTCCTGGTGCGCGAGGCCGACGGCTGGGCGCCGGCCCGCCGCCACGTCGAGCGCATCGTGGTACGCGGCGGCGAGCCGGTGCAGGTCGAGGTGATCGAGACGCCCCGCGGCCCCGTCGTCGACGAGGACCGGCACACCGGCGAGGCGATCAGCCTGCGCACCCCCGCCCGGGTCGAGCAGCGCCTCGGCTTCGACGCGCTGCTGCCGCTGCTGCGGGCGCGCAGCGTCGACGACGTCGCCACGGCGCTGGGCCGCTGGGTCGAGCCGGTCAACAGCGTGCTCGTCGCCGACCGGTCGGGGACGGTGGCCCAGCTCGTCACCGGCCTGGTCCCGGTCCGCGACGAACGGTGCCGGCGGGAGCCGGTGCCCGGCTGGGAGCCGCGCTACCGCTGGACCGGCGACTACGCCCCGCTGCCCCGGACCGCGGTGACCGGGCCGGTGGTCTGCGCCAACGACCGCCGGCCCGACGTGGCGGCGCTCGGCGTCGACTTCGCGCCGCCGCACCGCGCCCGGCGCATCCGCACGCTGCTGGCGGCCGGGGCCGGGCCGGCGAGCGTGCACACCGACGACCGGCTGGAGGCCGCCGTCCTGCGCGGCGCGCTCGACCGCGTCGACGCCGACGCCCTCAGCACGCCGGCCCGGGCGCTGCGCGACCGGCTGGCCGCCTGGGACGGACGGATGCGCGCCGACAGCGCCGACGCCGGCGCGTTCGCCGCATGGCGGGGGGCGCTGGCCCGAGGGTTGCACGAGCACCCGCGGCTGCGTCCGCTGCGCGCCGAGGGTGCGTACGACGAGCTGTTCGCGGCATGGACCAACCCCCTCGGCCGCATCGGCCACGCCCTCGACGCCGTGGTGGCGGGGCTGGACCGCCTCGGCGTGGACGTGGGGCCGGTGGCCGCCGCCGCGCTGGAGGAGGTGTCGCACGGCGACCCGCCCGGCACCTGGGGACGCCGGCACGTCCTGCACCCGGTGCACCTGTCGGTGGCCAAGGAGGTCGACGTCGCGGTGGAGGAGATGCGCGAGCGCGTGACGCTCTCCGGCGACGCCGACTGCGTGCTGGCCACGAGCAGCGTCCCCGGGCTCTCCGACGCCTGCTGGCGGGGCCCGGTCGCCCGCTACGTCTGGGACCTGACCGACCGGGCGGACAGCCGCTGGGTGGTGCCGTTCGGCGCCTCCGGCCGCCCCGGCGACCCGCACTTCGACGACCAACTGCCCCGGTGGGCCGCCGGGGAGCTGATCCCGGTGGTCACCGACTGGGCGCGGCTCACCCCCGAGCAGGAGACGAGGACCCCGTGACACACCAAAAGACCGTGGCGTACCGAGAGAAGGTGCCCGACGTCGGCGAGTTGTCCCTCGTCGCCGTCGACCCGGCGGCCCACGCCGAACTGCTGCACGGCTGGGTGACCCAGCCCCGGGCGGTGTTCTGGGGGATGGCCGGGCACACCGTCGAGGAGGTGCGCGAGGTGTACGCCTTCGTCGACGGGCTGGCCACCCACCACGCGTACCTGATCCTGCTCGACGGCGAGCCGATCGGCCTGTTCCAGAGCTACGAACCGGAGGCCGATCCGGTCGGCGAGCGGTATTCCGTCCGGCCCGGCGACATCGGCATGCACCTGCTGCTCTCCCCCGGGCGGCGTCCGCCGCGCAACCTCACCGGGACGGTGGGGCCCGCGCTGGTGAGGTTCCTCCTGCGCGACCCGACCCGGCAGCGGGTGGTGGTCGAGCCGGACGTGCGCAACGGGCCCGCGCTGCACCGGCTGGAGCGGTCCGGCTTCACCTTCGACGACGAGATCGACATGCCCGACAAGCGGGCGCAGCTGGCCTTCCTCACCCGGGCCCGGTTCGAGGCCGACCACCCCGCGCCGCCGGCCGACTGAGCGGGATCGACAGAAAGTTTCACGGTGATCCTAGGGGTAGATCGGGGTGCTGTGGCACCACACCGCCACCAACCCGCACCCGGCGCTGAACATCTGCACCAACGGCCGCTCCGACCTGCCCGGCCCGCTCTGCCAGGCCCTGGTCGACTACCACGGCGTGTTCCACCTGATCTCCGCCGGGCGGTGCAAGGGTCCGGATCGGCCACGTCCCGACGGGTTGGACGCCGCCGGTCGCCCGTCGTCGGGTCGGTCAGCCGCCGAGGCTCGCGGCGGCCGAGGCGATCGCGGAGGAGAAGTAGCTCACCTGGGTGTAGACGCCCGGGTAGTCGGGGCGGGCGCAGCCGTTGCCCCAGCTGACGATGCCGACCTGGATCCAGGCGTTGCTGGCGTCGCGGCGGAACATCGGGCCGCCCGAGTCACCCTGGCAGGTGTCGGTGCCGCCGCTGGCGTAGCCGGCACAGATCTCCTCGGCCGCGATGATCTCGCCGCCGTAGTTGGAGTTGCAGACCGAGTCGCTGACGAACGGCACCGTGGCCTTGAGCAGGTAGCGCTGCTGCGCGCCGCCCTCCCGCGCCGCGCCCCAGCCGGCGATGGTGAAGGTGCCGCTGTCGTACGCGCCGCTGGTGGCGATCGGCAGGGTGGCCAGGCCGGTGACCGGGGTGGCCAGCCGGATCAGCGCCCAGTCCTTGCCGGAGCCGTTGTAGCCCGGGGCCCGGTAGACGTAGTTCGACCGGACGGTGATCCGGCTGCTGGACTGGAGGTCGACCACGCCGAGCGTGGCCGTGATGCTGGTGTTGGTGCCCGTGGCGCCCACGCAGTGCGCGGCGGTGAGGACCAGCCGCGGGCTGTAGAGCGCCCCGCCGCAGCCCATCGAGAGCCGCACCATGAACGGGAACTCGCCCTGGGCGGCCCGGGTGCCGCCGACGACGTTGGGGGTCATCGTGCCGTCGGGCGGCGCGGCGGCGGCGGGTGCGGTGAGAGTGAGGCTGCCCGCGGTCACCGCGACCAGCGCGGCGGCCAACAGGCCGGTGAGGGTGCGCCAGCGAACCATGTGTTCCTCCGCATCGAGACCGGCGCGCCGGGTGGACGCACCTCGTTCGAGATGACGGAAATTCTATTGATGGATATTGATTTCTGATCATCCTCTCCGGGTCATACGACGGTGTTATCCCTACGCCGGGCCGAGGCCCTCGGGCGCGCACCCGAGCCACCCGGACCGGACCCGTCCACCACGGACGGCGCTCACCCGGCGCCGAAGCAGACGAAGGCGGCGGCCGTCGCCGCGGCGGAGCCGTCGCCGGTGGCGACGAACGCGGCCTGGGCGTCGGCGAGGGCCCGCGCCGGCCGGGCCCCGGCATGCATCCGCCGGTGCAGGTCGAGCATGAGCGCGGTGGTGAGGTCGGCCGGCACCGGCAGCACGGCCGCCACCAGGCATCGGGTGCCCAGCGCCAGCAGCACCGCCGTGAAGCCCAGCACCTCGTCGCCGGGGCGCACCCCGGACAGCCCCGAGTCGCACGCGGAGAGCACCACGCAGCCCGGCGGGCGGGGCAGCCGTTCCAGCTCGTATGCGAGCAGCGGCCCGTCGGCCAGCTCCAGGCCGGAGAAGAGCGGGTTGTCGGCCCGGAACGTGCCGTGCGCGGCGATGTGGGCCAGCCCGGCGCCGTCCAGCGCGGCGGTCAACGCGTCGGCGGTGGCGTCCGCCCCGGCGAGCAGCCGGGAGCCGGGCAGCTCGCGGGCGAGCAGCTCGACCTCGGTCCGCGCGGCCGGCAGTCGCGGACCCGCCGCCAGCACCGGTGCGCCGTCGGGCGCCGCCCGGCCGTCCGCGCGCAGCCAGACCGTGGCCGACGGGGCCACCGTCACCGGCCGCCCGGCGCACGTCGGCAGGCCGGACCACGCGACCGCGTGCAGCGCCGCGACCGGCACGAGCACCAGGGGGCGGTCGCCCAGCCGTCGGCGCAGCGGGTCGAAAAGCTGCCGGTCCAGGGCCGCCGCGGCGTGCCCGACCCCGGCCCGGGCGGCGGCCGTGTCGCCGGTGGTGACCAGCCGGCGCAGGCCGAAGCGGTGCCGCCGGGCCTGCTCCACCGCCTCGGCGAGCGGACCGAGGTCGTGCAGGCTGGCTCGGCCGTCGCGGACCAGCACCGCCCGCAGCCGGTCCCCGTGCGCCACCAACTCCACCAGCACGCGCGGGCCGAGCCGGGCGGCGAGCGCCGCGACGCCCGGCGGGGCCGTCACGTCGCCACCGCCGGGCACCCGCCGGGCCAGGTCCCGGATCACCTGTTCGAGCCGGGCCTGCCGGCCCCGCAGCGCGTGCGTCGGCCGGCCCACGAGCAGGGCGTCCTCCAGCAGGCTGCTGACCAGGCGAAGCTCGCTGAGCGCCGCGACCAGGTCCGGGTCCTCGGGCGGCAGCGCCGGCCGGGTGCGCAGCGCGTTGGCCCGCCACCGCTCCGCCCAGGCCAGGACCCGGCCGGCAACGCCGGACCGGACGGCGAGATCCAGGCCCTCGGCGGCCAACTGCTGCCCGTACGCCCCGCTGTGCGCCCGCAGCTCGGTGGCGCCGAGCGAGGCCCGGTGGCTGTCCAGCACGGCCAGCCCGCGCCGCAGCGCCCGGGCCGCCGCGCGGTCGTCCCCGGCGAGCCGGCGCGCCAGCGCCAGGGCGTACCACCCCTGGGCCCGGCCCGGCGCGGTGCCCCGCCGGCGGGCGCGGGCCGCCCGGCCCAGCAGGGTCGCCGCCTTCTCGGTACGGCCGAGCGCGGCGGCCAGCCGGCCGGCGTCGATCCGGGTGGTCAGCGCCGGGCCGGGCCAGCCGGTGGCGTCGAGCTGGTCGGCGGTACGCACCAGCGCGGTGAGCAGCGCCGCCGAGCCGGTGCCGCGACGGAACTCGGCGCGCAACTCGACGTGCCGGGCGAAGGCTGCCCAGGTACGCCGCCCCTGGCGACGGAAGCGGACCCGCGCCCGGGCGGCGGCGTCGGTGGCGGTGTCCAGATCCCCGGCGAGCAGCGCGGCGCGGGCCTGGGCCAGCAGCGCCTCGGCCAGGTCGGAGGCCATCCCCCGGCGGCTCAGCTCCCGCACGGCCGCCCCGGCCACCTCGACCGCCTCGTCGAGCAACGGCACCGACAGCAGCAGCTCGAACCGGTCCAGCAGCAGCGCCGGCCGGGGCACCGACAACCGGCGGTACTCCTGCTCGACCTCGGCGAAGCAGCGCAGCGCGCCCACGGTGTCGCCGCGCTGGCCCGCCGCGATGCCCAGGTTCCAGCGGGCGTCGGCGGCGGCGAGTTCCAGCCCGAGCCGCTGGAAGATCGCCGCCGACCGGGCGAGGTCGCCGTCGCGGCCCCGGCCGGCGCCCCGGTGGGCGTTGAGCAGGCCGCGGTTGTTGCGGGCCCGGGCCTCCAGCAGCGGGTCGCCCTCGCGCTGGGCGATCTCTACGGCGAGGGAGTAGTCGCGCACCGCCTCGTCGTAGCGGCCCCGGTAGTGCAGCACCACGCCCCGCTGCATCCGGGCGCGCCCGGCGTCGGCCCCGACGAGCGGGGGCAGGGCGGCGGTCACCGCGCGCAGGGCCGCGCCGGTGCGGCCGGCGTTGGCCAGCACGTAGCCGAGGCTCATCCGGGCCAGTGCGCGGGTGCGGGGCGTCGCGGCGGCCCGCACCGCCCGGCGCAGGTGCCGCAGCGCGCCGGGCAGGTCGTTGAGCTCCCGCAGGGCCAGGCCGACGGCCCGTTCGGCGGTGGAGCGCTCGTCGCCGGTGACGGCGCGGCCGGCGGCGAGCACCCGCTGCGCGATGGCGATCGCCTCGCGCGGGTAGCGCTGCACCGCGTCGAGCGCGGCCTGGGCCGCTCCGACACCGGGATCGGCCCTGTCGGCCATGTCGGACAGCGTTCCCGATGAACCGACAAGCGTCAATGCGGACCCCACAAATGGGATTTCCACCGGCCGGGTCGACCTTTTGTGTCATTGACATTTAACTATGCTTTGGAAGAATCGACAGCGCCCCGGACGTGCTGTCACGACCGCACCGGGAACCCGACGACCGCGCTGCCCGCAACCGCTTGGAGGACCGGTGCCGCCTGACCGTCCCCGCACGCCGCCGTCGGTCGACCGGCTGTCCCGGCGGCGGCTGCTGGCCCTCGGCGCGCTCGCTGCGGCGGCGCCCCTCGGCGGCGGGCTGCGGCCCGGCGCCGCAGCCGGCGAGAGCACCGACGACGACGCCTACCAGCGGGCCTTCTCCGACGCGCTGGCCGCCGACCCCAACGTGCGGCGGCACACCGTCCCGGGCCGGGAGTTCCTCTACCGCCCCCGGCAGTTGCTCGCGGCCGACGCCGACGCCCAGCGGGTCACCGCCTGGCTGCGCGCGCGCGGCCACCAGGTGACCGTGGGCACCGGCTTCGCCGGCGTCACCCGGCTGCTGTTCGCCAAGGAGACCGACATCCCCACGGTGGTGTCGGCCCTGCGCAGCCCGCAGCAGTGGCCGGGCCAGCCGGTCCCGGCGGTGCAGCCGCACCACGTCCTGCTGGGCCTGGGCAACATCATGGGCAACCCGGGCGGCCCACCCAAGGCGGTGGGCGCGCTGGCCGCGCCGAACCCGGCCCGGCTCGGCGAGGGCGCGGGGGTCACCGTCGGCCTCTGCGACACCGGGATCTGGCGGCAGGCCGGCAGCTACCATCCGCAGTGGCTCGGCGGCAGCTACCTGCCCGAGCCGGACGACGAGGACGCCCTGTACGTCGCCGGCGACGTGCTGGCCCCGCAGGGCGGGCACGGCACCTTCGTCGCCGGGGTGGTCCGGCAGGCCGCGCCGGGAGTGAAGGTCGACCCGGAGCAGGCGTTGAACCCCACCGGCGTCGGCGACGAGTCGATGCTGGTGGCGGCCATGGCCCGGCTCGGGCCGCAGGTGTCCGTCGTCAACCTGTCCCTGGGCGGCTTCACCCAGGACGACCTGCCCCCACTGCCCCTGGTCAACGCCGTGGCCGCGCTGCCGGCGCAGACCGCCGTGGTGGCCGCCGCCGGCAACGCCGGCACCAGCCGCCCCGCCTGGCCGGCCGCGCTGGGCCGGGTGCTCGGCGTGGCCGCGGTGAGCCAGGGCGGCACCGGCCCCGCACCGGCGGCGTACAGCGGATTCGGGCCGTGGGTCGACGCCTGCGCGCTCGGCGAGCGCGACAGCACGTACGTCGAGGGCCAGCTTCCGCTGCCGGGGCGACCGACCCGGGTGTTCCACGGCTTCGCCGGGTGGGCCGGCACCTCGTTCGCCGCGGCGTACGTCTCCGGCCGGCTGGCGGCCATGATGGTCGCCGGTGGCCTGAGCGCCGACGCGGCCCGGCTCGCGCTGCTCGCGAACCCCCGCTGGCACCCCGACTACGGGGTGTTGGTCGCGTGAGGCCCGACCCGGACGGCGAAGGGGCACGCCGGTGACCGACCTGACCGCGACGGGCCTGGTGGCCGCCGCCGCCGGCGGGGACGAGGCGGCATGGGCCGACCTGGTGCGCCGCTACACCCCGCTGGTGGTCTCGGTGATCCGGGCGCACGGGATGAGCCGCGCCGACGCCGCCGACATCAACCAGACCGTCTGGCTGCGCCTGGTGGAGCGGCTGGACCAGGTGCGCGACCCGCAGGCGCTGGCCGCCTGGCTGGCCACCACCGCCCGGCGGGAGTGCTACCGACTGTCCCGCCTCGGCCGGCGCAGCCAGCCGGTCGACCCGTACGACGACGCGCTCGACGCCCGGCACGGGCCGCTGGTGGACGCGGCGGCGCCGGACGAGGCGCTGCTGCGGGCCGAGCGGCGCCAGGCGTTGCGGGAGGGCTTCGCCCAGCTTCCGCCCCGCTGCCAGGAGCTGCTGGCCCTGCTCACCGCCGACCCGCCGGTCAGCTACCGGGAGATCGGTGAGCGACTCGGCATGCCGGTCGGCAGCATCGGCCCCACCCAGGCCCGCTGCCTGCACAGGCTGCGAAACTGCCCGGCGCTCGCCCCGTTCCTCGGGGCCCGTCGCGGCCCCAACAAGAACGGGGGTGACCGCGATGGCGCCGTGGCCGCCGGGCGATGACGACGCCCTGACCGTGGAGCTGGGCGCGGCGTTGTGGGACGCCGGACCCGTTCCCGAGGAGTTCCTGACCGCCGCGCGGGCGGCGTTCGCCTGGCGGACCGTGGACGCCGAACTGGCGGTCGCCGAGCTGACGTTCGACTCGGCGTGCGACGCCGAGCCCGCCGGGCTGACCCGCTCGGGCGGCGCGGCGCGGACCCTGTCCTTCCGCAGCGGCGCCGTGGTGTTGGAGATCGAGGTGAGCGACGCCGGGATCGTCGGTCAGCTCTCCCCGCCCCGGGGCGGCCGGGTCACCGCCCGGACCGCCACCGGCCCGTACGACGAGGCGCCGGTCGACGAGGTGGGCTTCTTCTCGCTGGGCGCTCCCCCGGCCGGCCCGGTCCGGCTCTCCGCCCGCGCCGACGGGTACGCGGTGGCCACCGACTGGGTCAGCCTCAGCTAGCGGCGGGCCGCCGTCCCTCCGCAGGCCCGGCCCCGCCCGACGATCTTCACGCTGGCAGGCGTACGGCGGGGTCCCCGGACCCGACGGTCCGGAACCCCGCCGTACGGCCATCGGACGGCGGTGGCCACCAGCAGCGGGATCGGCGCCGGCGATCGGCCGGATCCCGGCGCCCGCCCGCGAAGGCTAGACCGACAGGAGGTCGCGCCAGGCGATGTTGTTGTTGTTCCGGACGTTGGTCATCAGGTCCGGGGTGAGCAGCGGCAACGGGTCGTCCGGGGAGTCCCACACGGCCAGCAGGGAGAAGTGACCGGGGCCGGGCACGGCGCCCCACGGGACGACCACGGTCGTGGCGCCCGCCGGCACGACGACATTCACCGTCGCGACCCAGGTCAGGTCCGTCGGCCAGACCATGCCACCGCCCGGGGAGGTGCGGTAGATCCGCAGCGACCCGCTGTCGGTGCCCGCACCGTACGGGCCAGGATTGCGCAGCGTGACGAAGATGTAGCTGGTCATGCCGACGACCGGGAACTGACTGGTCGCGCACGCCACCGCCGTCGGACAGACCTTCACGTCGGGGCTGGACCAGATCGGGCTGCCGGTGTGCGGCTGGAGGCCGACGTCGGTGGCGACGTCCCGCATCCAGACGTCGGTAACCGTCATGACCCGGTCCGGCTGCGCGGCCGGCGGGGCGGCGGGGGCGGCGGGGGTGCCCAGCAGGCCGGCCAGGGCCGTACCGGCGAGCAGGGCCAGCGCCGCGCGCCGGGCGCGGCTACCCAGGAATGCCATGACGCTGTCTCCCATCGACGGGGTGGCCGGCCAGGGTCCCGGACCGGCGTGGTCATGGCTTCAGGAGCCGGCCGCGGGCCCGCAGATACCGACACCGGAGGTGGCGGTTGTCCAGATGACGCCAGGTCGGATCAATCAGACGCCGATCCGACGACAGGAAGCTGAGGGACGGCTCAGGGCAGGGCTAGGCTGCCCACGGCGGGCGACGGCGGAAGCGCCTGCCGCCCTCGCCGATCGACCGCCGCCGGCCGCGAGAGGACGCCATGAACCGCGACACACGGGGTGCGCAGTGAACCGGTCGAGGTGGCTGGTCGGTGGTCTGCACGTCGCGACCCTGGTGTGGGTCGGTGGCGACTTCCCGTGGGTCCATGGGCGGTTCGAGCCGGGGCCGGGGTGGGCCGCCGTCGAGGGGTTCCTGCCGTCCGACGGCGGCGGCGCCCGCTGGCTGGACGACGACGCGCTCGCCGCGGCCGGCCACCCACCCGAGACGTGGCTGCTGGTCGACGAGGACGACGAGGAGCCCTGCTTCCTGCACGCGCTCGTGCGCCGCGGCGAGGACGACGTGTCGTGGCGGTTCGGCGGGTCGCCGCTGGAGCTGGACGACCCGCCCGCTGGGCGGGCCTGAGCGCGGCGGGTACAACCTCCCGGTCGAACGGGAACTCCCGTCGATTCCGGCGGCGACCGTGCCGGTGGTGCTGGTGTTGGCGGTGATCCCGTCGGTCCCAGCTCGGCGGCGAACGAGCAGCTCCACCGCGCACTGGAGGCGGGTGTCGCCCGAGGAATCCGTCCTGCTGAGGGTCGTCGCGGTCGGGTTCGGTGGGCTCGGTTGCTGTACTTCGCTGCTGTAGTTCTTCGGCGGCGTCGATGACGTTGCGGGCGGCGGTCGCTACCGGGCAGTCCGGTGTGTGGCAGACCCGGCAGCTGCCGTCCGGGCCGGTCCGGTGGTCGCGGAGGACCGCTCGGGCGGTGAGGATGAGCCGGTTGCGGATCTGGGCCAGCGACAGGAACGGCCCGGTCATGCTGGGGTCACCCCGAGGGCGACGGCGAGCTGGATGATCGTGGCCGGCGCGTGCGGGTCGCGGGCTACCTGGGCGAGCACCTTCCGGGCGGCGGGGCGGTGGCGTACCTCGGCCGGTGCCGTGCGGTCGGCGTCGACCAGGGCCCCGCCCGCGCTGGCCGGGTCGTCGGCTTGGAGGTAGGCGCGGGCGGCGTCGAGCAGGTGGGCGGCGCGGTGTTCGACCGGTAGCCACCGCCAGCCGTCCCGCTTCGTGGCCTGCTCGTGCCAGGCGACCGCGTCGTGTGCGTTGCCCAGTTCGAGGGCTGCGGCGGCACGGGCCAGGTCAACCGCAGTCGGCCCGAACGCGGTCCGGTGGTGATCGTGGCCGTCGCCTACCCGGGCCGCCATGCCGGCAGCCTCGCCGATGAGTTCGACGTGACCCGGTCGTCACCGCCACGCGCCGCCGCCAGGGCCGCCTGCACAAGCAGCGTCCCGCACAGCGACAGTGCGGCCGGGGTCCCGTCGTCCGGGTTGGACGGGGCGATCCGGTACGCGGCGGCCAGCATCGCCGACAGGGCCGCCCGCGCTCGCCCCGAGGCGCGCAGCACCTGGCCGAGTTGCACGGCTGCGGCGGCCACCAGCGCCGAGTCACCGGTGGCCACGGCCATCGCCCGATCGGCGGCCAGCCAGCCCAGGTCGACCTCGCCGAGCTTCACCAGCAGCGACGCGGTCACCCGGTACACCTCGACCAGCAGTGGACGGCCCCACCCGGGATCATCGGCGTGGACACGCTGCACGCCAGCCAGCAGGTCCGGCACCAGCGCGATCACCTGCGGGTACCGGGCGTGCTGGAAGGTGATCCAAGCGTGTGTGACATCCCGCGCCAGCCGATCAGCCGACAACACCTGACAGCGCGCCGCCGACCGGCCCACCGCGATGTCGTACGTCGACAGGGCCTCCCGGACACGCTCGACGCCCTCGACCCGCCCGGTCACGTCGGCGGGCCGGGTGTCCCGACCGAGCAGCACCGCCGTGTCGATCCGCAGCACGGCGGCGACGTCCCGGAGGACCGACATCTTGTCCAGCGACCGGACACCCCGCTCGACCTTGTCGACCCAGCTCTTGGACTTGCCGAGCCGGTCGGCGAACACCTGCTGGGAGAGCTTGCGCCGCCCCCGCCAGTACGCCACCCGACGACCCACCGGCAGGAGATCACTGCTGTCCACGACGCCACCGTCGGTCCGGCACCGCCCTGGTCGTCTCCTCGGCCGGTATCCGTTCCTCCTCGGCCAGCGCCAGGATCCGTCGTTTGGCGGCTTCCCGTTCCTCCTGCTGGATCTGCTCGCCTCTGCCCTCGACCGAACCGTTGTCGCTCATCCCCCACCTCCGCTGGTAGGGGCGCGGCGGCGTGCTCTTGGAAGGACCGACACCGCCGCGCCCGGCTGCGAGCGGGTCGCGGCCATCTGGTGTGTTCGCGCCAATCCCGCCCTCGAACACAGCATTGAGCGACTGGACGATCACACAAAGGTGTTGAGTGTCCGCTGGCCGGGTCGACTGTCCTCTGTCAGCCGACGGGCCGGTACACCTGGCACACCTCACGCAGCGCCGACGCCTCTGCCGCGTCGGCCTGCTCGACCCGCCGGAGCACCTCTCGCGCCCGCCACCAGTTCGACGACGCCACCCGCCCGGAACGGATCGCCTCAGCGGCCACCGCGCCGGCCTCGTCAGGTTGGCCGGCGGCCACCAACGCCAAAGCCAGGTCCAGGCGGGCAGAAGCGGACCGCCGTGGCCGGTCGCCCCCGTCACCGCGCGGGTCCAACTCCGCCAACGCCACCCGGGCCACCTGCTCGGCAGCCGGGTCACCCGCCCACGACAGCGTCGTCGCCGTGTACGCCAGCGCCTTCGTCGGGTCGTACCGGTAATGGTGCTCAGCCCGCTCCGGCACGGGCAGATTCGCGGTCAACCGTTCCAGACGGTCCAGCGCGTCACGGGTCCGCCGCACGTCACCCACCCGCGCCCACCCCCGCGCCTCCTGCGCCGTCGCCTGGATGTGCGCCGAGCTTTCCCGAGGCGCCACCCGCTGGGCCTGCTGAGACAGGTCGATCGCCTGTCGGTGCTCACCCTGGGTGAGCCGGTCCCACGCCTGGGTCTCCAGGCACCACGCCTGAATCTCCGGATGCGCGGCATGCTCGGCAAGCGTGCCAGCGGCGACCAGGTGCGCGCCGGCCGCGGAACGCTGCTGAAGGTCGACGTGCACCGTCGCCCGCAGCACGGTCAACCAGCCGCCCGCAACGACCAAACGCCGCCGCTGCGCCAGAGTCCCCCGACCGTCGAGCAGCCGGCCCACATACGCCAAGTGCTTCCGCACCATCGGAAGCAGATCCACCGGCCGGGTGGTCGCGTACGCGCTGGCCAGGTCATCAACGCTCGCCTCGATCCGGGTAAGCGTCTCGACGCTCACATCACTGGCACGCACCCGAGCAAGCAGATCATCGGCTTCAGCGCCATGATCGACAGGCTGACCAACGAGCCGCACGAGCGCACCGCCAGCCTGAAGAACCCCATCAATATGCCGGGCCGTCTCGGGCGTCGGAGCCTTCGCACCGGTCTCCAGATCATGCAGGTGACTCTTCCCCCGATGCGCGAGCTGCCCGAGCGCCCGCAGAGACAAACCCCGGCCGGCACGCAGAGCCCGCAACCGAGCCCCGAACCGCGGATCGACGTGCGACACAACGACGCTCCCAGCGCAGGAAGGAGAAACCCACCCCAGCTCTCGTCAGCAGACAACCACTACCGACGGTACATCGGGCGTCGATAGAACGTAACGGTCGCCACTATGCTCCTATGAAGGTCAAGTGGTCAGGGCGGCGAAGTCGGCGACCAGGGCGGTGGAGACGTCGCGGACGATGTAGCGCTTGAGGCAGTGCAGGATCTACTGCCTGGCGGCGATCAGCGTCCGGCCGGCGTTGACCGGGTCGTCGGCCTGGAGGTAGGTCGTCGCCATGGCGGGCCGTCGCCTGCGGGCCATCGCCAGGGCGGCCTGGGCGAGCAGCGGGGTCCGCGAGATCTGACACCGTCGATTGTGGCCGCCCGGCTATGCCTTGAGCCCAGCGGAGCCTCACTGGTGCGCTGTCCAGGAACGTTCTCCGGGTTGGTGACACGCCGGGCGGCATCCGTTTCAGACCAGGTGGGGAGGGTGGGAGCGGGCCGCCGCGTGCTGAACCTGCTCGGCGTGGCCGAGCCGTCTTCGGACGGCTCGGCCACGCTCTCGGTTCGTCAGGGGGTCACCCGGGTAGCCGGGCTGTCGCCCGGCAGGCCCGACATGTTGGCCTCGACCGGCGGCAACGGAGTGGTTCCGAGGACGCTGCCGTCCGTGGAGTACGCAGTGAGGGTGGCCGGCTGGTCCGGCGGTATCCGGGTGGTGCCCGCGTGCGACGCGTCGAGGGTGACCGTGGCCGGGGGTGCGCCGCCGACCGTGACCGTGACGCGGGCCGCGTCCGGCGGGGCGATCACCCGCACCTGGTCCGTCGGCGTGCGGGTGCTGTTGTCGGCCCGGATCCGCCAGCCGATCGGTCGCTGGTCGGCACCCTCGGCCGGCAGCAGCAGCCGCAGGTCGGTCCACCAGCCGGTGCGGTCGTCGCCGTGCATGGCGTACGCGATCACCCCGCCGCCGGCAGGCTGCACGGTGAGCAGCGCGGCGGCCTGGCCGTGCTCGCTGCCCGACCAACGCACCCGTACCGTCGTCCCGGCAGCCGGGAGGCGACTGTCGAGGAGTGCCGATCCGGCGAAGTTGCGCAGGTTGGCGTCGTCCAGCGGCGTACCTCGGGCGCCCCGTCGGGCGGCGGTGAGCAGGACGTCCAGCTCCGGCCCGGACGGGTCGATCGCGGCGTACGGGCCGCCGCCCAGGCCGCCCTGGTAGAGCACGTGGTCGCCACGGCTGACCCGGACGACGGGTTCGTTCCGAAGCGGCGCGGGCGGCAGGACGGCGAACCCGACCCCGCTGCCGTCCGCCCTGGCGAGGTCCTGGTACTCCAGGGTTCCCGCCGGCGTGTACCGAGGGTCGCCGCTGATCATCACGGTCGATTCGGCCGGCCCGACGACGACCGCGAATCCGCCCCGGTCGGGACCGGCCCGCATCAGGGTCATCACCGGACTGTCGACGCCCTCGCTGTGGCCGGCGTAGTGCATCTGTTGGGCACCGGCCCCGGCCGGACCCATGTACCAGACCAGCGCCTCCTTGGTCAGTAGGCCGAACCGCAGCGGCACCGCGACCAGCGCGACCCGGTGGCCCGGCTGGTCACTGCCGTAGAGCAGGCGAATCCGGTCGCGATCGCCGACCTCCCAGATACCGTCCGGGTTCCAGCCACCCAACGCGGTGTCGGTGCTCATCGACGGATCGGTGCTGATCCGCGCCCGCAGCGCGTCCAGCCAGGCCTGATCGCCGGCCAGCGCGCCCCGGGGCGGCGCGTCGAGCAGCGCTGCCGGAGCGGCGGCGACCGCGATGCCCGGCGCCCACCTGGGCAGAGGCACCACGTTGGTCTGGACCCCGACGAGCGCGGCCCCGACCGCGACGGCCACCGCCGCCCGGATCAGCCGCGTCCGCCGGTGCCGTCGCTCGCGCCGGGCGAACCCCGGCCACGGGTCCTCAGGTACGTTGACGCCGTGCGCGGCCTGCCACAGCGCAGGACTGAGCGTCGAATCCGCGAAGCTCTCGGTCATGCCAGTTCCTCCTCGAGCCGTACCGGGGACTGCGGGGCGGGTGGGGCGAACTCGACCCGCAGCCGGGCCAACCCGCGCGACGCCTGGCTCTTCACCGAGCCGATGGAGCAGCCGAGAACCCTGGCGGTGTCCGCCTCGCTGAGGTCCTCGAAGTAGCGCAGCACCAGAACCGCCTGGGTCCTCGGCGGCAACCGACGCAGCGCGGTGAGGAGCAGTTGCCGCTGCTCCACCTGCGCGTACGCGTCCGGCGTCGGCGCGCTGTCGGAGGTCAGCAGCGGCACCTCCAGCGGTCGCCGCCGACGCCGCCAGGAGATCGCCGTGTTGACCATCACCCGGCGGACGTAGACCTCGGGCGCGTCCCTGCGCAGTACCCGCCCCCAGCGCCGATGGGTCTTCTCCAACGCCGACTGCGCCAGGTCCTCGGCCGTCCCCCGGTCGCCGGTCAACAGGTAGGCCGTTCGGAGCAACGGCCCCCACTGTCGTTGTACGAACAGCCGGAACTGTTCGTCGTCCTCGTGCCGACTCACGCCACCTCCAGGTCGCATCCGCCTCGCGTTCACGTGCGGATGCAGAGTGAGACGCGATCGGCGGCGTCCGGGGTTGAGTGGGAAACCGTACGTCGAGACGGATTCGGATCCGCCGGTGGCTCACCACCATGTATGCCCCGCCGGGAGCCGGGGTCGATCAGCCGGCCGGCGGCGGGGACCAGGGCCACGGCACGTCGTGGAAGGCCGCCTCGACCAGCAGCGCCTCCACCGCGCGCAGGAACCGCTCGGCCCGCTCCGGGGGCAGGTAGCGGGTGTCCACGGTGACGGCCAGCTCGACCGCGCCGGGAGCGTCGATGACCTGGAGGCGGCAGCGCCAGCCGAACCGGTCCAGTTCCTCCAGCCAGCGGAAGGTGCTGCGGCTCGCCGCCGCCCGCACCGTGGCCTCGTCCGGACCGGCCGGGCCGGGGTCGTTGTCGTGCGGCAGCCGGATGTCGTTGAGGTAGCAGAACGGGGCCAGCGCCGTGCGGTAGTCGGTCCCCCGCTCGGCGAACGCTCGTTCCAGCTCGTTCGGGTCGTAGTAGGCGTGCCGGTACGCGTCCAGCGACGCCTTGCGGGCCCGGGACAGCAGCTCGGCGAAGCCGGGCCGGTCGGCCAGGTCGAGCCGGCAGAGCCCGATCTGGTTGAGCTTGCTGATCGCCACGTCGTACTCGGGTTGGAACCGGTTGTTCGCCATGGTGAACACGCCGCAGACGTCCCCGCCGACCTCGGCGGTGAGCACGGCGGCGGTCGCCCCGAGCAGGGCGGTGGCGCTGCTGACGCCGTGCCGGGCGGCGACGAGCCGGACCGCGTGGTAGACCGCCTCGGAGACCATCGAGCCCCGGCGGTAGCGGGGGGTGTGCCCGGGGCCCACCGGGTCGAACAGGCCCACCGTGAGGCCGGGGAACTGCCGTAGCCAGTACGCCACCGCCCGGTCGCAGCGGCGGCGTTCCCGGTCCCGCTCCCGCTCGGCGACGTCGAGGGACTGCGGGCCGGGCGGGTGGGACAGCGCGCCGCGCAGCACGAGCATCCGCAGGTCACGCAGCACCGTCTCGGTGGCGTGGAAGTCCACCGTGGAGTGGCTGAAGACCAGCACGACCTGCCGCACCCGGCCGTCGACGGTGACCAGCGCGGCGCGCAGCGGCCACTCGGCGGCGTGGTCGAACCGGGGTTCGCCCAGCCGGGCGGCCAGGGCCGCGGCGGCGGACCGGCCGTCGGGGTCGGCCGCGGCGGGCGGGACCGGGTGCACCAGGACGGGCAGCCCGCCCGCCGGGGCGGCGGACTGGTACAGCTCGCCGTCCACGGAGCGGACCCGGGTGCGCAGCGACTCGTGCCGGTCCACCAGGGCCGCGACGGCCCGCACGGCCCGTGCCACGTCGACGTCGGCCCGTGCCGAGACGGCCAGGACGCGGCGCAGGTTCAGCACGCTGTGGCTCGGGGACTCGAACTCCTCGACGGCCCGCCACATCGCCCGCTGGCCCCAGGTGAGCGGGCCGGTCGCGGCCCGGCCGCCCGCGAACCGGGCGTACGCCATCTCCTCGCCGGCCTCGGCCGGGAGCTCCACGGGCGGCGTCGCCGCCACCACCGGGGCCGCCGCCGGGGCGGCCGACGGCCAGGAGACCTCGGCGAATGCCGCTTCCACCAGCAGTTCCTCCAGCTCGCGCAGGAACGGTTCGACCGTGTCGACCGCGACGTGACGGGTGTCGACGGTGAGGGTTATCCCCACCCCGCCCGGCTCGTCGACCACGTGGGTCAGCAGGTGCCAGGACGCCCGGTCCAGCCCTCTGGTCCAGGAGAATCCGGTACGCGCCATGGCGGCCCGCAGGTCGCGTCGGGTCACCTCCGGCGCGGCAACCGCGCCGCCGACGGGCAGCCGGACGTCGTTGAAATAGTAGTGCGGCAGGAATGCGGTCTCGTAGTCGCGGTCGGCGTCGGCGAATGCCCGGCGCAGCGCGGCGGGGTCGTAGCAGGCGTGCCGCAGGCCGTTCAGCGACGCCTGCCAGACGCGGGACAGCAGCAGCGGGAACGCGGGGCGGTCCGCCACGTCGAGCACGCCGAACCCGATCTGCCCGAGGTTGGCCACCGCGTTCGCGTACCTGGCGGCGAACCGGTTGTGGGCCATCGGGAACAGGCCGCAGCGGTCCCGCCCGGCCCGGGCGGCGGCCAGCGCCGTCACGCCGGCGAGCAGCACCGCCGAGGTGCTGACCCGGTGGTGGGCGGCGATCGCCCGGGCCGCCAGGTCGACGGCCGAGGAGACCAGCACGCCCCGGCGCAGGCGGGGGGTGAGCCCGGGGCCGCCCGGCGGCAGCGGCTCGGCGGGCAGCCGCGCGAACTCCCGCAGCCAGTACGCCACGGCCCGCTCGGAGCGGCGCCCGTCGGCCCCGTGCTGGAGCCGGGCCACGTCCACCGACTGGGGGCCGGGTGGGGTGTCCAGTTGCCCGCGCAGCAGGATCAGCCGCAGGTCCCGCAGCACCACCTCGGCGGCGTGGGCGTCGACGGTGGAGTGGCTGAACACCAGCACCACCTGCCGCACCCGGCCGTCCACGGTGACCAGGGCGACCCGTACCGGCCACTCCCGCGCGTGGTCGAACGCGACGTCGCCGAGGCGGTCCGCGGCGTCCCGGGCGGCCTGCGCGCCGTCGCCGGTGCCGGCGAGCACCAGCAGCGGCAGCTGCCCGGTCGCGGCGGTCTCCTGGCGGGGCTCGCCGTCGACCGTGCGCACCCGGGTACGCAGCGACCCGTGCCGGCCGACGAGCGCGCCGAGCACCCGGCTGGCGCGGTCGGTGTCGGCGCCGGCCCGGGCGGAGAGCGGCACCGTGCGGCGCAGGTTGAGGAAGCGGTGGTTGGAGCCGTGGCGGGCGTTCGCCCGCCAGATCACCTGCTGGGCCCAGGTCAGCGGCGCCGTGCCGGCGCCAGCGCCGCGGAAGGGCGCGTGGACCAGGGTCTCGTCCGCCCACTCGGTGGGCACCACGGCATCGGCGAATCGCATTCCCGACCGTACGACGGGCCGTACCGCCCCGGGTCGGTCGATCGGATTTTCCACAGTGGACCGATCAGACGACGCGATGCGCTGTTCGCAGCATGCAGACTACGGGCTCTGTCCGACACCTGGGTAAGAAGGCTTCCGCGTGACGAATCTCGACCTACCGACGCGGGCCGTCCCCCTCCCGCCGCCTGCGACGTCGCCCGGCACCGTGGCCGGGTCGTCGCTGTCGTTCGGCCAGGAACGGATCTGGTTCACCGAGCAGCTCACGCCCGGCACCGCCGCGTACCTCGTCTGGTCGACGACCCGGCTGCGCGGGCCCCTGGAGGTCGACCTGCTGCGCGCCGCCCTGGACGGTGCCGCCGCCCGGCACGACAGCCTGCGCATGCGCTTCGCCGAGAACGCCGACGGCGAACCCCTCGTGGAGGTGCTGCCCGAGGTACGGGTGCCCGTCACCGTCACCGACGCGGGGTCGCTGGCGCAGGCCCGCGAGCTGGTGGCCGCGTCCGTGCGGACCCCGTTCGACCTCGGCGCCGCTCCGCTGCTGCGGGCGACGGTGATCCGCCTGGGCGCGGACGACCACGTCCTGCACCTGGTCATGCACCACATCGTCAGCGACGGCTGGTCGCTGGACCTGCTGCTCGGCGAGGTGGCGGCCGGCTACGCCGCGCTGCGCGACGGCGGGCCGGCGCCGGCCGCCCCGACGACGGGGTACGTCGACTACGCCGCCTGGCAGCGGAACCGCCTCGACGGGCCGGCAACCGGGGACGGGTTCGGCTACTGGGCCGGGGCGCTGGCCGGGGTGCCGCCGCTGGAGCTGCCCACCGACCGGCCGCGCCCGGCCGTGCAGTCGTACGCCGGCGGCACCCACCGGTTCACCGTCGACGCCGAGCTGACCGACGGGCTGCGCCGGCTGAGCCGGACGCACCGGGCCACCCTCTACATGACCCTGCTCACCGGCCTACAGGCCGTGCTGTTCCGGCACACCGGCCAGCGGGACTTCGCCATCGGCTCCCCCGTCGCCGGCCGGGTGGTGCCGGAGCTGGAGAACCTGATCGGCCTGTTCGTCAACACCCTGGCGCTGCGGGCCGACCTCTCCGCGGTCGGCGCGACCGCCGACTCCCCGGGCGCCGAGCCCAGCTTCGCGGCGCTGCTGCGGCGCACCCGCGGCACCGTGGTGAAGGGCCTGGCCCACCAGGAGATCCCGTTCGAGCGGCTGGTCCGGGAGCTGAACGTGCCCCGGGACGTCAGCCGGGCACCGGTGTTCCAGGTGCTGTTCACCCTCCAGAACTACGCCCGCACCGGCGGTCGGTGGCCGGCGGGGCTGACCACCGAGAGCCTCGGCGCGGACGCCGCCGCCGCCCGCTTCGACCTGTCGCTGTACGTCAGCGAGGCCGCCGACGGGCTGCGCGGGATGTTCGTCTACAACACCGACCTGTTCGACGCGGACACGATCGCCCGGCTGGCCGCGAGCCTCGACACCCTGCTGCGCGCGGCGGTGGCGCGGCCGGACCTGCCGGTGGTCGACCTGGACCTGCTCGGTCCCGCCGAGCGGGACCGGGTGCTGGCGCTGGCCCGGCCCGACCGGGACGAGGTCGGCCGTGCCGAGCCCGGGGCCGACGGGGCCGGGCCCGGCGGCGTGGGGGTCACCGGGGCGGCGGCCACCCTGGCCGACCTGATCGCCCCGCACGTCGCCGCGACCCCCGACGCCCCGGCCGTGGTGTGCGGCGCGGACGCGGTGACCTACCGGGAGCTGGACCGGCGGGCCAACCGGCTGGCGCACTGGCTGCGCGGGCGCGGTGTCGGCCCGGACACGCTGGTCGGGGTGCTGCTGGAGCAGTCGGTGGAGCTGGCCGTGGCGCTGCTCGGGGTGCTGCGGGCCGGCGGGGCGTACCTGCCGCTGGACCCGGAGCAGCCGCCGGCCCGGCTCGGGCTGATGCTCGCCGACGCCCGGCCGGCGGTGGTGCTGACCAGCGCGGAGCTGCGCGACCGGTTGCCCGCGGACGCGGTCACCGGGGCGGCCTGCCTGGACCGGATCGCCGCCGAGGTCGCCGCCGGGCCCGACACGCCGCCGTCCACCGGCGCGACCGGTGGGAACCTGGCGTACGTCATCTACACCTCCGGCTCCACCGGCGCCCCGAAGGGGGTGGCGGTGGCACACCGGCAGGTGCTGCGCTACCTCGACGGGGTGGCCGACCGGTTCGCCGTCGTCCCGGCCGCCCGGTACGCGCTGATGCAGTCGATGTCGTTCGACTTCGCCGTCACCATCTTCTACCTGGCGCTGGCCAGCGGCGGGACGGTGCACCTGGTGCAGCGCCGGTGCACCGGGGCGGAGCTGGCCGAGCAGCTACGCGCCCACCGGATCGACTACCTGAAGATCACCCCGTCGCACCTCGCGGCGCTGGCCGCCGACGCCGGGCCGGGCGACCTGCTGCCCGCCCGCGCGCTGATCCTCGGCGGGGAGGCGTCCGACCTGGAGCGGATCGTCCCGCTCGCCGCCGCCGGGCCGGCCCGGGTGTTCAACCACTACGGCCCGACCGAGGCCACGGTCGGCGTCGCCACCTACGAGGTGGACGCCGACGGGCCGGCCACCGGCCCGGTGCCGACGGGCCGGCCGCTGCCGCACGCCCGGGTGTACCTGCTCGACGAGCGGATGCGGCCGGTGCCCGTCGGGGTGCCCGGCGAGCTGTACCTCGGCGGGGAGCGCCTCGCCCGCGGCTACCTCAACCGGCCCGGGCTGACCGCCGAGCGGTTCGTGCCCGACCCGTACGGCCCACCCGGCTCCCGCCTCTACCGCACCGGGGACCTGGGCCGGTGGCGCGCCGACGGGCAGTTGATGTTCCTCGGCCGCCGCGACCACCAGGTGAAGATCCGCGGCTACCGGGTGGAGCTGGGCGAGGTCGAGGCCGCGCTGCGGGACTGCCCCGGGGTGCACCAGGCGGCGGTGCTGCTGCGCGACGACCGGCTGGTGGCGTACCTGGAGCCGACGCCCGGGGCTGCCGCGCCGGAGCCGGCCGAGTTGCGCCGGGTCCTGGCCGACCGGCTGCCCGAGCACATGGTTCCCGGCCGGTGGGTGATGCTGGACCGGCTGCCGTTGCAGGAGCACGGCAAGGTGGACCGGCGGGCCCTGCCGGAGCCGACCGACGAGGCCCCGGCCGGGGAGCGGGTGCCGCCGGCCGGGCCCGTGGAGACGCTGATCGCCGGGATCTGGCAGGCCGTGCTCGGGGTGGCCGAGGTGGGTGCCACCGACGACTTCTTCGACCTCGGCGGGCACTCGCTGCTGGCCACCCAGGTGGTGGCCCGGCTGCGCCGGGAGCTGGCGACCGTCGACGGCGGCGCGACGGGCACGGTCAGCGTGATGGACCTGTTCCGGCACCGCACCGTCCGCGAGCTGGCCGTCCTGGCCACCGGCGGCGCGGCCGGGCCGGGCGGGCTGCTGCACGAGCTGACCCCACCGGTGCCCGCCGCCGACCGGGTCGCCACGCTGGTCTGCGTCCCGTACGGCGGCGGCAGCGCCGTGGTGTACCAGCCGCTGGCCGACGCGCTGCCGGCCGGGTACCGGCTGCTGTCGGTGGCCATGCCGGGCCACGACATCGGCCTGGCCGACGATCCGGCGCCGATCGAGGAGGTCGCCACCGACGTCGTTGCCGAGATCCTGTCCCGGGTGGAGGGTCCGCTGGTCCTGTACGGGCACTGCGGCCCCGGCGGGGCCCTCGCCGTGGAGGTGGCCCGGCTGTTGGAGGCCGCCGGCCGGGAGCTGGAGGCGGTGTACCTCGGTGCGGTGTTCCCGTTCGGCCGGCCGGCCGGCGGGCTGCTCGGGCCGCTGCTGCGGTTGCGCCTGGCCGAACGGGTGCGCAGCGACCGGATCTACCGGACCTGGTTGCAGGCGCAGGGCACGTCCGTCGGCTCCCTCGACCCGGGCGAGGTGGCGTTCCTGATCCGGGCGATGCGCCACGACGCCCGGGTCTCCGAGGAGTACTTCACCGAGCTGATGCGCCGACAGGTGACGCCGCTGCGGGCGCCGGTGGTCTCGGTGGTCGGCGAGCGGGACCGCAGCACCGACTACCACAGCGAGCGGTTCCGGGAGTGGCACTTCCTCACCGACCGCACCGCGCTCGCGGTGATCGACGAGGGCGGGCACTACTTCCTGAAGTACCGGGCCGGCGAGCTGGCCGAGATCGTCACGACCGTGCACCGGCAGGTCGACTCGCCCGTCCCGCCCACGCCGACCGGCGGGCCGGAGCCCGCGTGGCAGCTGGTCGGCGTCTCCCGCCAGCCCGCCGGGCCACCCACCGCCCCGGCGAGGGCGCCGGAGCCGAGCATGCGCCGCTTCGGGCTGGTCGCGGCCGGGCAGGTCGTCTCCAGCATGGGCACCGCGCTGACCAACTTCGCGATCCCCCTGTGGATCTACCTGGAGACCGGGTCGCTGGCCCGGTTCGCCCTGTTCGCGGTGCTCGGCCTGCTGCCCGGCCTGCTGGTCGCCCCGCTGGCCGGCGCGGTGATCGACCGGACCAGCCGGCGGCGGGTGCTGCTGGCGGCGGGCGTCGCCGCCGGGGGCGCGAACGCGGTGCTGGCCGTCCTGGTGCTGGCCGACCGGGCGCAGGTGTGGCACTTCTACCCGCTGGTCGCCTGGCTGTCGGTGGCGCTGGCCTTCCAACGCCTCGCGTTCGTCTCGGCGGTGCCGCAGCTGGTGCCCAAGCGCTTCCTCGGCCACGCCAACGGGGTGACCCAGACCGCGATGGGCCTGACCCAGTTCACCGTCCCGCTGGTCGCGGTCGCCCTGCTGGACGCGGTCGGGCTGCGCGGCATCCTGCTCATCGACGTGGCGTCGTACGTGTTCGCGATGGGGGTGCTGGGGCTCGTCCGGTTCCCCCGCACCCTGGCCCTGCAACGCCGGGAGGGCATCGGCGAGGAGATGGTCGCCGGGCTGCGCTACGCGCTGCGCCGGCGGGAGTTCCGCGCGATGCTGACCTTCTTCGCCGCCCTGAACCTGTTCCTGTTCCCGGCGCTGTACCTGCTCTCCCCGCTGGTGCTCGGCTTCGCCGACCTGGACCAGGTGGCGCGGATCGCGCTGACCGGCGGCGTCGGCGCGGCCGTCGGTGGCCTGGTGATGCTGGTCTGGGGCGGTCCGAGCCGCCGCCGGATGCGGGCGGTGCTGCTGGGCACCCTGGGCATCGCGGTGGCCGCCGTGCTGACCGGGCTGCGGCCGGACCCGCTGCTGGTCGGCGCGGGCGCGTTCGGCATGTACCTGTCGCTGGGCATCGTCAACGGCGTCTACAACACGATCATCCAGACCAAGGTGCCGCCGCGCTTCCACGGCCGGGTGTTCGCGCTCAACCAGATGATCGCCTGGTCGACCATGCCCCTCGGATGGGGGATCATCGTCCCGTTCGCCGCGAGGGCGGCCGAGCCGCTGCTGCTGCCCGGCGGCGCGCTGGCCGGCACGGTCGGCGCGGTGCTCGGCGTCGGCCCCGGCCGGGGCCACGGCCTGCTGTACGTCGTGTTCGGGGTGTGCATCGCGCTGACCGCGCTGGTCGCGCTGGCCACGCCGGTGCTGGCCCGGTTCGACGACGAGGTGCCCGACGCCCCGCCGGACGACCTCGTCGGCATCGAGGAACGTCAGGCCCGGGCCACCGGTGCCGGGGAGCCGGGGGGCCGCGCCACAGTAGACGGCGGCGATCGGGAGCGCCGGGCCGAGCTGGCCGGGACCGGGGGTGGACGGCGGTGACCGCGACGACGAGCGGCCCACCGCCCGCCCGGACGGTGCCGGAGCTGCTGGCGTGGCGCACCGCCCTGCACCCGGACCGGGTCGCGGTCGAGGTGGCGGGGGTGGGCGCGCTGACCTTCGCGCAGTGGTCCGCCGGCGCGACCGCCGTCGCCGCCGCGCTGGGCCGGCGGGGGCTGCGCCCCGGCGACCGGGTCGGGCTGGTGTTCGGCGCCCGCGACTGGACCCGGTTCGCCGTGGCGTACTGCGGGGTGCTGCGGGCCGGCGGGGTGGCCGTGCCGCTGTCCGACCGGCTCGCCGCCGGGCAGCTCGACCACGCGCTGGCCCACTGCGCGGCCACCGCCGTCGTGCACGGCGACGACACCCCCGCCCCGCACGCCCCCGCCGCAGTGCCGGTGTGGCGGGCCGGGGACCTGGCCGCCGAGCCCGCGACCGACGCCGACCTGCCGACGGTACGCCCCGGCGACCTCGCGCAGATCCTCTACACCTCCGGCACCACCGGCCGCCCGAAGGGCGTCGGCGCCAGCCACGCCAACCTGACCGTCGGCGCGCCGACGAACCCGCGCCGGCTGGCGCTGGCCCACTCGCAGCGGTTCCTGCACGCGTTCGCCATCGGCACCAACGCCGGGCAGACCATGCTGTTCAACGCGCTGACCGCGAAGGCCGGCGCGCTCACCCTCCCCGCGTTCACCCCGGTCCGGTTCGCCCGGCTGGTCGAGACCCCGGGCACAGGGACCCTGTTCGTCGTCCCGTCGATGGCGATCGAGCTGCTCGGCTCGGGGGCGCTGCGCGGCCGGGACCTGGCCGGTGTACACCTGATCGGGTCGACCGCGGCGGCGCTGCCGCCGGCGGTGGCGGCCCGGCTCGCGGAGGCGTTCCCGCAGGCCACGATCGTGAACTACTACACCTCCACCGAGGCGGCGCCGGCCCAGACCACGATGATCTTCGATCCGGCACGCCGGGACGCGGTGGGCCGGCCGGTCGGCGGGCAGCTACGCGTCGCCGACGCCGACGGCGCCCCGCTGCCGCCCGGGACGACCGGCGACGTGTGGCTGCGGGCCCCGTACCCCCGCGCCTACTACCGCGACGAGGCCGCCAACCGGGCCACCTTCCGCGACGGGTGGGTGCGGATGGGCGACGTCGGGCGGATCGACGCCGACGGCTTCCTCTACCTCACCGACCGGCACCAGGACGTCATCAAGTCCGGCGCGTTCAAGGTCTCCTCCCTCGAGGTGGAGGCGGCGCTGCACGAGCACCCCCTGGTCGCCGAGGCGGCCGTGGTCGGGGTGCCGCACCCGGTGCTCGGGTCGGCGGTCGCCGCCGCCGTGGTGCCCCGGCCGCAGGCCGACGCCGACGGGCTGACCCTGCCGGCGCTGCGCGGCTTCCTCGCCGACCGGCTCGCCGACCACCAGCTTCCCGCCCGGCTGCTGCTGCTCGACAGCCTGCCCCGCAACGAGGGCGGCAAGGTGCTCAAGCGGCAGCTCACCGGCCTGTTCGACAACTGACCACCCAGCACCGGGACCGCGATTCATGGGAGAGCATGTGGGCACCGCCGAGGCGACATACGCGCAGCACGCCGTCTGGTTCACCGAGCAGGCCGGGGTCGCCGGCACGGCGTACCACATGGCGCTCGGCGTCCGGTTCGCCGCCGACCTGGACCGCCGGGCCCTCGTCGAGGCGTGCGCGGCGGTGACCGACCGGCATCCGGTCCTCGGCACCCGGGTGGTCAGCGACGCCGACGGCACCCCCGGGCTCGCTCCGGCCGAGGTGCGCCCGGCGGTCGCCTTCGGCGAGTGGACGCCCACGCGGGTCACCGAGGAGTTGGCCCGCCCCCACGACCTACGGGTCGGGCCGCTGTCCCGGTTCACGCTGCTGACCGCCCCGGACGGCCGGCACCTGCTGCTGGTCACCGTCCACCACCTGGTCTTCGACGGGATGTCCAAGGACGTGCTGGCCCGGGACCTGGCCGACGCGTACGCCGCCGCGCTCGCCGGCCTCCCGGCGCGGGCCACGCCCCGCTGCGACGGGTACGCCGGGGACGCGGCGGCCGAGCGGGAACGCGTCGCGGTCGACCTGCCGGCGGCCCGCGCGTACTGGGCGCGGCACTGGTCCGGCCCGGGCGACGTGGTGCTGCCCGGCCTGCGCCGGCTGCCCACCGGCGCGGAACCCGGCGCCGCCGTGGACGTCGACCTGCCCGCCGAGCTGGCCGACGGCGTGGGCCGGACCGCCGGGACGCTCGGGGTGACCCGGTTCGAGCTGCTGCTCGCCGCGGTGCACGCCCTGCTGGCCCGGTACGGCAACCGGGGCGTCCCGGTCGGCGTCACGCTGTCCACCCGTACGCCCGCGCAGGCCGACCGGGTCGGGCTGTTCGTCAACGAGCTGCCCGTCGCCGCCGACCCGGCCGGCGGCACGTTCGCCGAGCACGCCCGCGCCGTGCGGGCCCGGCTGCGCGAGCTGTACCGGTTCCGCGCGGTGCCGCTCGCCCACGCCGTGTCGGGGCTGCGCCCGGCGCCCGCGCTGACCGGAGTCTCGGTCGGCTACCGGCGGCGGGGCGCCGAGCCGGCCTTCCCCGGGGTGTCCACCGGAGTGGACTGGACGCTGTTCGGCGGCGCGGCCCGCAACGCGCTGCACGTGCAGATCGTGGACGGCCCGAACGGGATCGCGGTGAGCCTCCAGCACAGCCCCACCGCCATCGACACCGACGCGGTCACCCGGATCGGCGCTCACCTGCGCACCCTGCTCGGCGCCGTGGTCGCCGACCCCGCGCGACCGGTCGGCGACCTGCCGGTGTTGCCCGCCGACGAGCTGCACCTTGTCACCGAGGGCTGGAACGACACCGCGCGGGCGTACCCCGGCGACACCGTGCCCGAGCTGTTCGCGGCCCGGGTCGCCGCGGACCCGGACGCGGTGGCCGTCGTCGACGGCGACGTCGCGCTCAGCTACGCCCGGCTCGACGCCGCCAGCGCCCGGCTCGCGGCGCTGCTGGGCGAGCGCGGCGTCGGCCCCGGGTCGCTGGTCGCGGTCGCGCTGGACCGGTCCTGGCGGACGGTGGTGACGATGCTGGCGGTGCTGCGCCGCCGGGCCGCGTACCTGCCGGTCGACCCCGGCCACCCGCCGGCCCGGCGGGACCTGGTGCTCGCCGACGCCGACCCGGCGCTGGTGGTGACCGCGTCCGGCGGGGCGCAGGACGCCCGGCCCGAACTCGCCCTGGACGGGGTGGACCTGCTCACCGGCCCGGACCCGGCGCGGGACCCGGACGCGCCGGCCGCCGCGGACCTGGCGTACGTGCTGTACACCTCCGGCTCCACCGGCCGGCCGAAGGGCGTCGCGGTGCGCCACGGCGCGCTGACCAACCTGCTGCTGGGGATGCGGGACCTGCTGGACAGCGGGCCCGGGCACCGCTGGCTGCACCTGACCTCGCCGTCGTTCGACATCTCCGCGGTGGAGGTGTTCCTGCCGCTGGTCACCGGCGGCCGGGTGGTCGTCGCCTCGGCGGTGAACGCGCTGGACGGCGCCGGGGTGCTGCGGCTGGTCCGCGACGCCGGGGTGACCCACGCCCAGGCCACCCCGTCCGGCTGGCGGGTGCTGCTGGAGGCGGGCCTGGACACGGCGAAACCGCTGGTCGCCCTCGCCGGCGGGGAGGCCCTGCCGGTCACCCTGGCCCGGGAGCTGCGGGCCCGCACCACCCGGCTGGTCAACGGGTACGGCCCGACCGAGGCGACGATCTACGCCAGCACCGCCGACGTCCCCGCCGACCCGACCGAGGTGACCATCGGCCGCCCGCTGCCCAACGTGCGGGCGTACCTGCTGGACGAGGCGCTGCGGCCGGTGCCGGTCGGGGTGCCCGGCGAGCTGTACCTGGCCGGCGCCGGGCTGGCCGACGGCTACCTCGGGCGCGACGACCTGACCGCCGAGCGGTTCGTGCCGGACCCGTTCGGCGACGGCGACGGGCGGCTCTACCGCACCGGCGACCGGTGCCGGTGGCTGCCGGACGGCCGGATCGACTTCCTCGGCCGGGCCGACGACCAGGTCAAGATCCGGGGGCACCGGATCGAGCTGGGCGAGGTCACCGCCCGGCTGCTGGAGCACCCGGCGGTGGCGGAGGCCACCACCGCGCTGTGCGCCGACGGCGACGGCGAGGCCCGCCTGGCGGCGTACGTGGTGGCCCGGGCCGGCGCGGTCGCGGACCCGGCGGACCTGCGCCGGCACCTGGCGCTGAGCCTGCCGGCGGCCGTGCTGCCCACCGACTGGGTGCTGCTGGACCGGCTCCCGGTGAGCCCGAACGGCAAGGTCGACCGGGCGGCGCTGCCCGCGCCGGCGCCCCGGGCCGACCCGGTCGCGGCGGCCACCGCCCCGCCCGAGGAGGCTGGCGACCCGGTCGTGGACGTCCTGCGCGAGATCTGGCAGGACGTGCTGAAGATCCCCGACATCGGCGTGCACGAGGACCTTTTCGACCTGGGTGGGCACTCGCTGACCATCACCCGGATCAGCGGCCGGATCCAGCAGCGGCTCGGCGTCGAGGTGCCGCTCGACGCCTTCTTCGACACCCCCACGATCGCGGAGATCGCCGAGATCGTCCGACAGTCCGGAAAGGAACTCTGATGGGCAGCACCGAGTTGCGCGCGCGGCTCGCCGCACTGGTCAGCGAGGCCACCGGGGGTGACGTGCCGGCCACCGACGTGCTCGGCGGCGGGTCGCTGGTCGCCCTCGGCGTCGACTCCCTCGGCCTGCTGCGCCTGGTCGACGCGATCGAGCTGGAGTACGGCGTGGAGGTCGAGCTGACCGATCCCGGCCACCGGCTGGACACCCTCGACGACCTAGTGGCGGTCGTCGCGGCGGCCCGCCCGGACGACACGGGCGACCTGGTGGACGGCGCGGCGGCGGTCAGCGCAGCCGGCGACGGCCGCTGAGCCACTCCCGGGCAGAGCGCGTGTTCAGGGCCCACAGCACCCAGGCCAGCAGGCCGACCCCGACGATCGTGATCGCGCCGAACATCCCGAGCGAGGCCACGGCGAACAGCCCGGACGACACGTACGCCGGGTAGGCCGCCCAGGGGCGCCGGCCGGACAGGCTGAACGCCACGAAGGCGCAGGTGACGGCCATGGCGGCGAAGAACACGGCGGCGCCCAGCGAGCCGTCCTCGACCAGCAGCCGGTGCACCGTCGCCAGCAGGAACAGCAGCGCCAGGAGCGCGAAGACGAGCACGGTGATCAGCACGGGGCCGGGCATCGGCGGGCGGCGCAGCACGCTGTCGTACCCGTCGGCGCGGGGCGGTCGAAGCACCATGAGACAACGATGGAGGTCTACCTTCACGGCGATCGAACACTGTCAGGAAGACGACACAGCCAAGCGTCGGCCTAAGCTTCCGCCCATGGCGAAGTACTACGACGTGCACCCCGACAACCCGCAGCCCAGGACGATCCGGCAGGTGGTCGACCTCGTCCGGGGGGACGGGTTGATCGCCTACCCGACGGACTCGTGCTTCGCCCTGGGCTGCCGGCTGGGCAACAAGGAGGGCATGGACCGGATCAGGGAGATCCGCCACCTCGACAGCGGCCACCACTTCACCCTGGTGTGCCGGGACTTCGCGCAGCTCGGTCAGTTCGTCCACCTCGGCAACGCCGTGTTCCGCGCCGTCAAGTCGGCCACCCCCGGCAGCTACACCTTCATCCTGCCCGCGACGAAGGAGGTGCCCCGCCGGCTGCTGCACCCGAGGAAGAAGACCGTCGGCGTCCGCATCCCCGAGCACCCCGTCGTCCAGGCGCTGCTCACCGAGCTGGGCGAGCCGCTGCTGTCGAGCACGCTGCTGCTGCCCGGCGACGCCGAACCGATGACCCAGGGCTGGGAGATCAAGGAACGCCTCGACCACGTCGTCGACGCGGTCGTCGACTCCGGTGACTGCGGCACCGAGCCGACCACGGTGGTCGACTTCTCCGACGGCGAACCCGAGGTCGTCCGCGTCGGCGCGGGCGACCCGTCCCGCTTCGCGTAGTGCTGCCGGTCCGCCGCCGCACGGTGGCGGCCGTTCGGCACAATCGGACCCGCATTCGCTGAAAGCTCATCGATCCCCGGATACACCGGGGACGCGGACTGTGAGGTCATTCGATGGTGCGACTCATCCTGCCGGTCGCCGCGACGCTGCTGGTGCTGATCGCGGTGCGGTGGTCACAACCGGACGCCCTGCGGACCGACGGATTCTGGCCGCTGGCGGCGGTCGCGGTGGTGACGGCCCTCGGCGCTGCCCTGACCCTGGGCCTGTCCCGGGTCGCCTTCTCCCGGGCCGCGCCGTGGATCCGCGGGTTCCTCTCGACCGCCGTCGCGTTCGTCCTGCTGGCCTCGTTCACCGACGAACCCGGTCCGGCGGCGGTCATCGGGGGGATCCTGGCGGCGCTGGCGGTGCTGTTCTCGCTGCTGCGCGGCGGTGGTCGCGCCCTGCGGGCGGAGCCGTTCCCGCCGGACGTCCTCGGCGTGGCCCGGCTCGCGGCGCGGTTCGTGGTGCCGGCGGCCTGGTACCTCGCCGCCGTCCAGGTGGTGCCGGGCGTGCAGTCGGCGAACCGGTGGCCCGGCGCGCTGCTGGGCGGCCTCGTCGCGGGAGGCACCCTCGTCGTGGGCACGACCCTGGCGTGGACCAGGCCGTGGCACGCCTGCGTGACACCGGTGCGCGTGGACGGTCGCGTGCGGGCCGCGTACGGCGGGATCGGGCACCTTGTCGGGATCGGCGACCCGGGCGCCGGCGAGCACCTGCGGACGATGGGCTCCGGCGGCGTGCTCGCCGACCTGTCGGGCCTGCTGCCGGATTCGCTGCCCGCCGCGTTCCGCCGGCAGCTCGACCGCCTCACCCCCGGCCTGGTACGGGCCGCCTGCGCGGTCGAGACACCGAGGGGGGTGCTGCTCGCCTCCGCCGGCTACGGCGACGCCGTGCACCTTTGGGACCCCGAGACCGGCCAGCCGGTACACGCCCTCGCCGGGCACCGGGGCCCGGTGAACGCCCTGTGCCCCGTGCCGGTCGGCGACACCGTCCTGCTCGCCTCCGGCGGGGACGACTGCCGGATCCGGATCTGGGAGCCGGAGACAGGCCGCCAGGTGCGGGTCGTCGGCCGGCAGGCGCGGTGGGTCGTCGTCCGGGCGCTGTGCACCGTGCCAGTGGACGGTCGGATCCTGCTCGCCGCCGGGTACGCCGACGGCACCGTCCGGCTGTGGGACCCGGCCGACGGGCGGCTGGTCCGCCACCTGGGCGCCCAGCGGGGCGGCGTCAACGCCGTCTGCGCGGTCACCGTCGACGGCGTGACCCGGCTCGCCTCGGCGGCCGGCGACGGCACCGTGGTCCTGTGGGACCCCGACAGCGGCGAGCGCCTCGACTCCTTCGACGACGAGGCCCCTCGCTATGCGCTCTGCACGGTGGAGCTGGACGGCGAGGTGCTCCTCGCCGCGGCCGGGGACGGCATCGGCGTCACCCTGTGGGACCCGGCGAGCGGGACGCGGCGGGGCTCGTTGGGCACCGGGGGGTCGCTGTTGGACATGCTGGCGGGCTCGACGGGTTGGATCCGGTCGATGTGCCAGGTCGGCGACGGCGACGACTCGTTCCTGATGCTCGCCGGTTACGACCGCGCGGTCGAGCAGATCCGCCTCCGGCCGGCGCTGCGGTCCCTCGCCGCGCCGGAGGGGGCCTCCTGACCACCCCGGCCCGGTCCCGCGTCGCAGGTCACCGGGCGGACGAGGGCGCCCCGCCGCCCGGCGACCTGCGGTGGTTCAGAGGGATCCGACGAACTGGCTGACGTGGTAGGCGGTGCTGCGGTTGTCGGGCGTCCGGGTCCACTTCGAGACCATCAGGTGCAGCTCGTTGGCGTTCCTGCCGGACCAGGGGTGGATGAAGCCGCCGTACAGCGCCGGCTCCTGCCACGGGAACACCTGGACCTTCTCGGCGGTCCACACCTGGTCCGGCCCGCCGGCCGTGCGGGTGACGATGCAGCCGGTCACACAGTTGAGGTAGGACATGACCCAGGTGCCGTCGGGCAGCCGGCGTACCGACGGTTCGCCGAACCGGCCGGTGAGGATCGGAGTGCAGGGTCGCCCCCAGCCCCAGTTGCTGCCGTTCCAGCCCCAGCCCTCGTACGACTCGGGGTAGAACAGCCGGTCCCAGCGGACCCGACGCAGCATCATCGGGCCGTCCTGGCGACCCGCGCGGACGGAGAAGACGTAGACCCAGTCCCCGTCACGCTGCATCGTCCACATCTGGAACGGGTCGGTGTTGTTCCCGTTGTTCCACCACTTCAGAGGGGTCCGGACGAAGTCGTTGCCGTTGTCGGAGTAGGCCAGGCCGGCGTAGCGCGAGCGCCAGTGCGGGCCGGCGGGACCGACGGAGTCCCAGTTCTCGATGCTCATGTAGGAGATCAACTGGCGGCCGGTCTCGGGGAAGCTGATCCCGTCGTTGGGGATGACGCTGATCTCCCAGAGGCCGTCGATCCCGATCCCGAAGTGGCCGTTGTGCATGATTTCGGGGGCGCGGCCGTTGCCGGCCACCCGCGCGGCGCTGTCGAAGACGATCCCGCCGGGCGCGCCCGGGTGGACGTTGGAGCGCAGCATCACCGGGGACCGCCAGTCGTTGGGCAGCGGCGGGCCCTCGGGCCACGGGGTGTTGAAGGTGTCGCCGAAGAGGTAGCCGATCGAGCCGTTCTCCAGCACGTACGGGATGCCGAGGTCCGTGCCCGCGACCTGCCACCGACTGTTGGTGTCCAGGTCGGCGCCGGTGACCCGCTTCTTCCAGGTGGCCGCCTGGGCCGGGCCGGAGAGAGCCAGGGCCGGCGCGACGGCCGAGGCCGTGGCGACCGCGGCGACCCTGCCGAGGAATGCCCGACGGTCCAGTGTCATGTCAGGTCCTTCCCGCGCGCCCGGCCGGTCCGGCCGGGCGCGCGTGCGCTCGATGCCCCCGGCCGGCGGGCGGTGCGCGCCGAGCCTTGGAGGTTCGGATGTCAGAGGGTGGTTTCTCCGGGGAGGCCGAAGAAGTCGTGCCATTTTTGTGGGGTGCTGAAGGTGGTGCCGGTGGAGAGGGCTACGTGGACGTCGTTGGTGGTGCCTTTGGTGAAGACGATGATGTCGTCTTTGCCGTCGCCGTTGGCGTCGGCGAGGTAGGGGAATTCGCCGGTTAGGCAGAAGTGGTCGTGCCATTTGATGGTGGTGCCGGTGAAGGTGGTGCCGGTGGAGGTGGCGGCGTAGACGTCGGCGTCGGTGTTGCAGGTGAAGGTGACGATGTCGTCTTTGCCGTCGCCGTTGATGTCGCCGACGCGGGGTTGTTCGGTGCCGACGGCGAAGAGGTCGTGCCATTTTTGTGGTGTGCCGAAGGTGGTGCCGTTGGAGAGGGCGATGATGACGTCGGAGGCGGTGGTGGGGCCTTGGGTGAAGGTGATGATGTCGTCTTTGCCGTCGCCGTTGACGTCGCCGGTGGCGGGGTGTTCGCCGGGGATGGAGAAGTAGTCGTGCCATTTGATGGCGGTGCCGGTGAAGGTGGTGCCGGTGGAGAGGGCGACGTAGACGTCGGCGGTGTTGTCGTGGGTGAAGGTGATGATGTCGTCTTTGCCGTCGCCGTTGACGTCGCCGGTGGTGGCGACTTCGGCGCCGGGGGCGAACCAGTCGTGCCATTTGGTGGCGGGGGCGAAGCTGGTGCCGGTGGAGAGTGCGACGTAGACGTCGGCGAGGGATCCGTGGGTGAAGGCGATGATGTCGTCTTTGCCGTCGCCGTTGAAGTCGCCGGTGGTCAGGGTTTCGCCGTTGAGGCCGAAGAAGTCGTTCCACTTCACCGAGGTGCCCGTGAACGATGATCCGGTGGACGTCGCGACGTACACGTCGTTGAGTGAGCCCTGGGTGAACGCCACGATGTCGTCCTTACCGTCACCACTGAAATCCGTCGGCGAACCCGCCAGATACCGACCACCCCCACCACCACCGGCGTTCACCAGGGAGATGTAGTAGTTCCAGTTCCAGTGGGGCCCGGGATCGGTGTGGTCGTTGCCCGGCAGCTCGTTGTGCCCCTTGATGGCGCTGCGGTCCCTAGGCAGGCCGTACTTGTCGCACAGGTAGCGCGTGAGGGCGGCCGACGAGCGGTACATCGCGTCGGTGAACCAGGCCGGGTTGTCCACGAAGCCCTCGTGTTCGATACCGACCGAGTACGGGTTGGCCGAACGGGCGTGGTAGGCGGTGTCGCCCTCCCGCACCATCTGGGTGATCTCTCCGGTGCTGGACCGGACGACGTAGTGCGCGCTGACCCCGGCCGACGGGTTCTGGAACCAGCTGACGGTCCCCGCGTACGAGCCCTGGGTGACGTGGACGACCACGGTGGTGATCCGGGCCGAGCGTCCCGGCTGGTAGTTGCCGCCGTTGGCGGCGACCCACCGGGCCGGACCGTACTCGGGCACCGCCGCCAGGGCGGCCGGGGATCCGGTGGACCGGCTCCCGGCGGGGGCGACCGTGGCGTACCGGCCGAGTTCCGGCCGCACCGGCCGGGCGGTGACGCTGATCCGCTGCCCGGTGGGTGTACGTCCCGCGAAGCCCTGCCGCAGCAGGTCGTAGACGTGGTCGGCGTAGAGACGGGCGGTCGCGTCGTCGCCGGCGTGGGCGTAGCGGGCCACGACCGGGTACCAGGCGTCGACCCGGTGCCGGTCGGCAGCCCGCAGCCGCACCGTGTCGGCATAGGAGCGCAGCACGGCCGCCGCGCCCCGGACGTTCACCTCCGGCCGGGCCCTGAGCTGATCCACCGCTGCGCCGGTGAGCGCGGCGGCCTCGTCCAGTGACCGGTTGGTGGGGTTGCTGACCAGGTGCATCGGACCGTAGCCGTTGGCGGCGCTGGGCTGCCCGCCGTGGTCGTCGAGCCGGCTCTCGCCGTAGCCCACCGCCACCAGCAGGTCCCGGGGCACGTCGTAGCGGCTGCTGGCGGCGGTGAAGGCGGCGGCGAGGCCGTCGGCCCGGTCGGTCGGCGCGGCGGTGGCCGGCGCGGCGGCCGTCAGGGTGGCGGCGGTCAGGGTGGCGACGAGGACGCCGGCCAGCGGAGGCTTCTGCCTGCGTCGCGGGGAACGAATGAACATGGCGACTCTCCGAAGGGGTTCAGAGGGTGGTTTCTTGGGGGAGGCCGAAGAAGTCGTGCCATTTTTGTGGGGTGCTGAAGGTGGTGCCGGTGGAGAGGGCTACGTGGACGTCGTTGGTGGTGCCTTTGGTGAAGACGATGATGTCGTCTTTGCCGTCGCCGTTGGCGTCGGCGAGGTAGGGGAATTCGCCGGTTAGGCAGAAGTGGTCGTGCCATTTGATGGTGGTGCCGGTGAAGGTGGTGCCGGTGGAGGTGGCGGCGTAGACGTCGGCGTCGGTGTTGCAGGTGAAGGTGACGATGTCGTCTTTGCCGTCGCCGTTGATGTCGCCGACGCGGGGTTGTTCGGTGCCGACGGCGAAGAGGTCGTGCCATTTTTGTGGTGTGCCGAAGGTGGTGCCGTTGGAGAGGGCGATGATGACGTCGGAGGCGGTGGTGGGGCCTTGGGTGAAGGTGATGATGTCGTCTTTGCCGTCGCCGTTGACGTCGCCGGTGGCGGGGTGTTCGCCGGGGATGGAGAAGTAGTCGTGCCATTTGATGGCGGTGCCGGTGAAGCTGGTGCCGGTGGAGAGGGCGACGTAGACGTCGGCGGTGTTGTCGTGGGTGAAGGTGATGATGTCGTCTTTGCCGTCGCCGTTGACGTCGCCGGTGGTGGCGACTTCGGCGCCGGGGGCGAACCAGTCGTGCCATTTGGTGGCGGGGGCGAAGCTGGTGCCGGTGGAGAGTGCGACGTAGACGTCGGCGAGGGATCCGTGGGTGAAGGCGATGATGTCGTCCTTGCCGTCGCCGTTGACGTCGCCGGTGGTCAGGGTTTCGCCGTTGAGGCCGAAGAAGTCGTTCCACTTCACCGAGGTGCCCGTGAACGATGATCCGGTGGACGTCGCGACGTACACGTCGTTGAGTGAGCCCTGGGTGAACGCCACGATGTCGTCCTTACCGTCACCACTGAAATCCGTCGGCGAACCCGCCAGATACCGACCACCCCCACCACCACCGCCGCAGTTGTCGCTGACGAGGTACTTCTGGTTGTACTGGCCCGGGTAGGGCGCGAGCGAGACGCCGTTGATGACGATCGTCTGCCCCACCCCGTTGTAGAGCTGTTCGTAGTGGACGTGCGGGCCGGAGGAGTTGCCGGTGCTGCCGGTGACGCCGATCTGCTGACCCTGCTCGACGTACGCCCCGTCGGGCACCGAGTAGGCGCTGAGGTGGAAGTAGTAGGTGGTCCAGCCGCCGCCGTGGTCGATGACCACGTAGTTGCCGGCGCCGCTGGGCTGCGAGTAGCGGCGGGCCACGCCGGCGGCGGAGGCGACCTGCGGCGTCCCTCCGGTGGTGCCGCCGTCGGCCCGCACGAAGTCCAGCGCCTGGCGCACCTCGGCGCTGTGGTGGTCGTAGGTCCACCGCTGCCCGCACGGGAACGGCGCCTTGAAGTTGGGTGCGGCCAGCGCGGCCGTGGGCGCCGCGACAACGCCGGTCAGGACGGCTGCGGCCAGGGTGACCAGCGCGACGAGGGAACGACGGACGGTTCTCGGGTGCCGGGGCATGGCGGCTCCTGTCAGGGAAGGCTCGGGCGGGGAAGGTCGGAGCCGGGGGCGATCTGGTCGCTCCACCGCCAGCCGTTCTGCACGAGGCGGCTGCCGTCGGAGAGCGACACGTAGGCGTCGGCGGCGCTGCCGCGGGTGTAGGTGACGGCGTCGCAGCGCCCGTCGCCGTCGAAATCGCCGACGCCGGGCAGCTCGATGCCGACGGCGAAGTTGCCGTGCCAGGTCGCGGCGGCGCCGAGGCCACCGCCGGTGGAGGGGCGGACCAGGACGTCGGCGCTCGCGCCCCGGGTGAAGGCGACGACGTCGTCACGGCCGTCGCCGGTGACGTCGGCCAGCGCGGGAAGTTGGCTGCCGGTGGCCACGCCGTCGCCCCACTTCCAGGCGTGCTGCACGAAGCGGCTGCCGTCGGAGAGCGAGGCGTAGACGGCGCCGCCGGCTCCCTGGAGGAAGGTGACGATGTCGTCGCGCCCGTCGCCGTCCACGTCGCCGACGGCGGGGGTCTCGGTGCCGGCAGCGAAGAAGTCGTGCCACTTCACCCCGGGCCCGAAGCCGGTGCCGGTGGACAGCGCGACGTAGACATCGGCGGCCTCGCCCCGGGTGAAGGTGACGATGTCGGTTCGCCCGTCGCCGTCGACGTCGCCGACGGCGGGAATCTCGGTGCCGACGGCGAAGAAGTCGTGCCACCTGCTGGCGGGGGCGAAGCCGGTGCCGGTGGACAGCGCGACGTGGACGTCGGCGGCCGCGCCCCGGGTGAAGGTGATGACGTCGGCCCGGCCGTCGCCGTCGACGTCGCCGGTGAAGGGCAGTTCGGCGTCGGTGGCGAAGAAGTCGTGCCACCTGGCGGCCGGTGCGAACCCGCTGCCGGAGGAGATCGAGGCGAAGACGTCGGCGGTGGCGCCGCGGGTGAAGCCGACCACGTCGTCCCGGCCGTCGCCGTCGACGTCGCTGGTGTTGCGCCCACGACTGAGCACCGTGGCGGTACCCGATGCGAGGCTGGCATTGCCCGCCTCGTCCAGCGCCACGATCCGGTAGTGCCACCGTTGCCCGGCGACGAGCGGTCCGTGCCGGAAGCTGGGGCTCCGCACGGTGCCGAGCAGGTTGGCCGGCGTGGTCGGCACGTCGGCGGCGCGCGCGCCGTAGACCCGGTAGCCGGCGACGCCCACGTCGTCGGTCGCCGCCGGCCAGCTCAGGGCGACCGCGTGGGTCCGGGCGCCGACGGTCGGCGCGGCCACCGTCGTCGGTGGCCGGGTGTCGGCGTACGGTCGCACGAGGCTGGACGCGGTGTAGGAGCTGGCGGTCCAGGCGGGCCGGCCGGCCGCTGGGGTCAGCGTCACGGTGACCGAGGCCCGGCCGGTGGTCACCGACGCGGGCAGGACGAACTCGTCGCTGCGCCACCGCTGCACGCCGTTGCCCTGCGGCTGGGCCCAGGTGCCCACCGCGACGCCGTCGACGGCCACGGCCACCTGCTGGCCCGCCGCGCCCTGTTCGCCGGTGCGCCGCAGCCGTACGCCCTGGTTGTCCGGGGCGACGGCGAGGCGGAACCGGACCGGGGCCGAGGTGGCGCGGACCTGCCCGGTGACCGTCGCCGCGTCGTCGTCGCCCTCGAAGACCGAGGTGAGGGGGTACTGCGCCGCGGGGCCGTCGGAGTAGTCGTGGGCCGTCCGACTCGCCGCGTCACCGACGGTGACCGTGTCGGTGAGCGCCTGCCCGACGGTGGGTTGGGTGTAGAGGTAGGCCGTGGAGCCGTACTCGGCGGGCATGTCGTTGGCCGGGCCGTGCTCGATGCCGAACCGCAGGCCGGTGCCGTAGTCGACCGCGTCGCCGATCATCAGCCGGTACGCCGCGTCGCACTCGTACGGGCAGCCGCCGGTGCGCACCTGGTGCCCGGGGTTGCCGGTGAAGACGCCCGAGTAGGTGCCCCGGTTGAAGTACCAGCCGGACTCGTAGAAGTCCTCGGTGCCGGTGCCGTGCAGCTGCGGCGTCGCCGAGCCGTCGACGTGCACCCGCTCGTCGCCCTCCAGGTAGTTGCGGGTGTTGCCGGCGGCGACGTGGCCGCGCATGGTCTGCGACACGCCGACGAGACGCCCGCGCCCGCCCTGCTCGGCGACGGTCCAGTCCTGCCCCGGGGTGGTCGCCCCCCGCCGGGACTGGGCGGTGAAGTAGCCGGCGTCGCCGTCGGCGGCCAGGGCGTCGGCCCACTGGGCGCCGGGCGCGGAGGTGATCTCCCAGCCGACGCCGGCGAGGTCGACGCCGTCGGTGTTGACGAGGGCCACGGCGGCGGCGGCCCGGAACGGCATCGGCCACCAGGAGCTGTACCAGCCGCCGGGGGCGGTGTCCATGGCGGACATCAGCGACCGGACCGGCCGTTCGCCGAGCCCGGAGCCGAAGAACTCGGCCACCGGCGCGTCCACGGTGGTCCGACCGTCGAAGGTGATCCGCAGCCGCAGCCGCCCGAGGCGGGAGTCGGTGGCGCTCGCGTCGGGCACCCGTAGGCGCAGCGCGGTGACCGCCCGGGGGCCGGTCAGGGTCGCGAGGGTGACCTGGCCGTTGGCGGGGACGGTGCGGGTGCCGTTGATCGTGGCGGCGCCCGGCTGTGCCGGCTTGGGGTCGCGGGTGCCGGCGGCCCGCAGCAGGCTCACCACGTCGGTGGCGGCGTCCGCGGGATCGAAGGACGGGACATCCTGGGCGTCGGCGAAGCTGCGGTAGGTGACGTGGTGGAACAGCGGGTTGTGCTGGGTGGTGACGCGCATCGACCGCCGGTAGGGCATCGGCACCTTGACGGTCACCCCGCCGGAGGTCTGGTCGGCGTTGCTCACCAGGGGAAACACGAAGGGGGCGCCGAGGCCGCCGTCCACGAGGTGCTGCAACCCGGTGTCGACGACGGTCCCGCCGTCCAGTTCGATGCGGATCCACCCGGTGGCGGCGACCGCGCCGTCGTCGCGGGTGAACCAGATCGACTCGATCTCACCGGCGCCGTGGTCCTCGGCGATCACGCAGCCGCCGTCCGTGCGCAGGCAGGAGTGGGCGCCGCTGAACCCGTCGTCGTTGCCGCCGGTCCGGTCGTAGCTGGAGAACTGCCGGGTCCGGGCACCGCTGCCGAGGTGTGGCAGCCGGTCGAGGCGTCGGTAGACGTCCCAGCCGACGGCGCCGGGGGCGGCCGAGGCGGTGGTCGTGGGCGCGGCGGCGGGGCCGGGCGTGGCGGACGCCGCAGGCGGCGCGGACGCGACGGCCATGGCGAGGGCGGCCGTGAGGACGACGGTACGCAAGCCGCGGGATCGGGCCATGTGTCACCTCGGCGGGCGGGCCCCTGGACGGCGCCACTGGCGGAAGTGAAGCCAACGCATTCGATTTCTGTCAATACCCTGCCTCGTGAGCACTCGCGGCGCGACGCTCCCACAGGTCCTCGTTCCCGCAGGTGGCAGGCCGTTTCCGAGCACCCGACCGGCACGAAAGTTTCTTCCTTGACTGCGCCGTCGAGTGGCCGTAAGTTTCATGTATCTATCGACAGATGTCGTCGTTCGCACTCGCTGCTCGTCCTCGCCCGGGACGGCCGCCCCGCCCGGACCACTGCTCCCCGCTTCCCAGAGGGCCATCATGGACACTCGCACCCGAACGCCCGCATTCCCCCTCGCGGCCCGGCTGGCCGCCGCCGTCGCCGTCGCCACGCTGGCGGTGACCGCCCCGGCGGCACCCGCCGCCGCGGTCCCCTCGACCGACGGCCCCGGCACGCTGGCCTGCACCTCGATACCGGCGAACCACGACCCGTCGATCATCGTCATCGTGCACCGGGTGGGCCTCAACCTGCGCGTCAACGACAAGGTGATGCTCGCCGGCTTCGAGACCGGTTGGGTCGAGTCCCACATGAACAACCTGCCCTGCGGGGACAAGTCCTCCCTCGGGGTGTTCCAGCAGCGCTGGGACTACGGCTGGGGCACTCCGGAGCAGATCATGGACCCGGTCTACTCGTCGACGCAGTTCTTCACCCGGGCCATCACCTGCGACCGCAACAACCCGGGCTACACCGCCGGTCAGGTCGCGCAGTGCGTCCAACGCTCCGGTTTTCCCGACCGCTACGACCAGTCGCAGGCCAAGGCCCGGTCGCTACTCGCCGAGGCGTCGCGGGTCACCGGCATGGCTCCGGGTTCGCCGACGGATTTCAGTGGTGACGGCAAGGACGACATCGTGGCGTTCACCCAGGGCTCACTCAACGACGTGTACGTCGCGACGTCCACCGGATCATCGTTCACGGGCACCTCGGTGAAGTGGAACGACTTCTTCGGCCTCAACGGCGAAACCCTGACCACCGGCGACTTCAACGGCGACGGCAAAGACGACATCATCGCCTTCACCCACGGATCCCTCGCCGACGTCTACGTCGCACTTTCCACCGGCACCAGCTTCGCCCCCGCCACCAAATGGCACGACTGGTTCGCCCCCGGCGCCGAAGTCGCCACCACCGGCGACGTCAACGGCGACGGCAAAGACGACATCATCACCTTCACCCACGACAACACCGCCGACGTCTACGTCGCCCTCTCCACCGGCACCAGCTTCGCCCCCGCCATCAAATGGCACGACTACTTCTCCATCCCCGGCGAACACCCCGCCACCGGCGACGTCAACGGCGACGGCAAAGACGACATCATCACCTTCACCCAAGGCCCCACCACCGCCTCCGACGTCATCATCGCCCTCTCCAACGGCACCACCTTCGGCACACCACAAAAATGGCACGACCTCTTCGCCGTCGGCACCGAACAACCCCGCGTCGGCGACATCAACGGCGACGGCAAAGACGACATCGTCACCTTCACCTGCAACACCGACGCCGACGTCTACGCCGCCACCTCCACCGGCACCACCTTCACCGGCACCACCATCAAATGGCACGACCACTTCTGCCTCCCCGGCGAATTCCCCTACCTCGCCGACGCCAACGGCGACGGCAAAGACGACATCATCGTCTTCACCAAAGGCACCACCAACGACGTCCACGTAGCCCTCTCCACCGGCACCACCTTCACCCCCACCACCAAATGGCACGACTTCTTCGGCCTCCCCCAAGAAACCACCCTCTGAACCCCCGAACCCGTAGCAGCTTCCCCGAGGAGAATCGATGCAAATCAACCCCGAAGGCGCTCGGCCCCTCACCCGCCGGCGGCTCCTGACCGGTGCCGCGGGAGTCGCCGCCGCCGGCGCGCTGGCGGGCACGTTCGGCGCGCCGCTCCCGGCCCAGGCCGCCGGCGACGGGCACGGCCTGCGCATCGTCGACCGCAACGAGAACGGCGGTCGCCTCCAGTACTACCGCTTCGCCACCGATGCGATCCAGTGGGATCCCGCTGTCAACGTCCTGTTGCCCGACGGGTACCACACCAGCAACAAGCGCTACCCGGTGCTGTACCTGCTGCACGGCGGGAACGCCGACTTCCGGACCTTCCACATGAACGACAACATCATCAACCTCACCGCCGGCAGGGAGATCATCGTCGTCATGCCGGACGCCGCGACCGGTTGGTACTCCAACCCGGTCAGCAGCAACACGGGGCCACGCAACTGGGAGACGTTCCACATCGCACAACTGCTGCCGTGGATCGAGTCGAACTTCCGCACCTTCGCGGAGTACAACGGACGCGCCGTCGCCGGCTTCTCGATGGGCGGGTTCGGCGCCCTGAAGTACGCCGCGAAGTACTACGGCCACTTCTGCTCGGTCAGCTCCCACTCCGGCCCGGCCAGCCTGCGCCGGGACTTCGGCCTCGTCGTGCACTGGGCCAACCTGAGCTCGGCCGCGGTCGAACTGGGCGGCGGCACCGTCTACGGCGCCCCGCTGTGGGACGAGGCACGGGTCAGCGCCGACAACCCGGTGCAGCGGATCGGGAGCTACCACAACAAGCGGATCTTCCTGGCCGCCGGCACCTCGCCCGACCCGGTCAACTGGTTCGACACGGTCAACGAGACCCAGGTGCTGGCCGGCCAGCGCGAGTTCCGGGCCGCTCTCGGTCAGGCGGGGATCCCGCACGAGTGGCGTGAGGTGCCCGGCGGTCACTACTTCCGCCACGAGCTCTTCGTCCAGGACCTCAACGGGATGCTCGGCCGCCTCCGTCGTGCGGGCTGATCCGGCACCGACGGCTCGGCGGTAGACGCAAGAAGGGCCACCCCCGCAGGGGTGGCCCTTCTTGAAAGAATGTCCGGCGGTGTCCTACTCTCCCACACCCTCCCGAGTGCAGTACCATCGGCGCTGGAGGGCTTAGCTTCCGGGTTCGGAATGTAACCGGGCGTTTCCCCTCCGCCATGACCGCCGTAACTCTATCGACATATCAAACAACACCAACACAACTGGTCTGTTGTTCATTTGCCGAGAGTTGCACAGTGGACGCGTAGCAGCTTAGTAATCAAGTCCTCGGCCTATTAGTACCGGTCAACTCAACCCGTTACCGAGCTTACATCTCCGGCCTATCAACCCAGTCGTCTAGCTGGGGGCCTTACCCCCTCAAAGAGGGGTGGGATACCTCATCTTGAAGCAGGCTTCCCGCTTAGATGCTTTCAGCGGTTATCCCTTCCGAACGTAGCCAACCAGCCGTGCCCCTGGCGGGACAACTGGCACACCAGAGGTTCGTCCGTCCCGGTCCTCTCGTACTAGGGACAGCCCTTCTCAAGTATCCTACGCGCACGGCGGATAGGGACCGAACTGTCTCACGACGTTCTAAACCCAGCTCGCGTACCGCTTTAATGGGCGAACAGCCCAACCCTTGGGACCTGCTACAGCCCCAGGATGCGACGAGCCGACATCGAGGTGCCAAACCATCCCGTCGATATGGACTCTTGGGGAAGATCAGCCTGTTATCCCCGGGGTACCTTTTATCCGTTGAGCGACACCGCTTCCACTCGCAAGTGCCGGATCACTAGTCCCGACTTTCGTCCCTGCTCGACCTGTCAGTCTCACAGTCAAGCTCCCTTGTGTACTTGCACTCAACACCTGATTGCCAACCAGGCTGAGGGAACCTTTGGGCGCCTCCGTTACCCTTTAGGAGGCAACCGCCCCAGTTAAACTACCCACCAGACACTGTCCCTGAACCGGATAACGGCCCGAAGTTAGATACCCAAATCAACCAGAGTGGTATTTCAAGATTGCCTCCACCCATACTGGCGTATGGACTTCACCGGCTCCCACCTATCCTACACAAGCTAATTCGGATACCAATGTCAAGCTATAGTAAAGGTCCCGGGGTCTTTCCGTCCTGCCGCGCGTAACGAGCATCTTTACTCGTAATGCAATTTCGCCGGGCCTGTGGTTGAGACAGTGGGGAAGTCGTTACGCCATTCGTGCAGGTCGGAACTTACCCGACAAGGAATTTCGCTACCTTAGGATGGTTATAGTTACCACCGCCGTTTACTGGCGCTTAAGTTCTCCGCTTCGCCCCGAAGAGCTAACAGGTCCCCTTAACGTTCCAGCACCGGGCAGGCGTCAGTCCATATACATCGAATTACTTCTTCGCATGGACCTGTGTTTTTAGTAAACAGTCGCTTCCCCCTGCTCTCTGCGGCCATACAACGCTCCACCCGCAAGGGGCTTCACGTCTCCGGCCCCCCTTCTCCCTAAGTTACGGGGGCAATTTGCCGAGTTCCTTAACCACAGTTCGCCCGATCGCCTCGGTATTCTCTACCTGACCACCTGTGTCGGTTTGGGGTACGGGCCGCTAAGAACTCGCTAGAGGCTTTTCTCGGCAGCATAGGATCACTGACTTCACCTGAATCGGCTCGGCATCACGTCTCAGCCACATGTGTTGCGGATTTGCCTACAACACGGCCTACACGCTTACCCCGGCACAACCACCGGCCGGGATCAGCTACCTTCCTGCGTCACCCCATCGCTTGACTACTACCCGCCAGGTTCCCACGCTCCCCCAGATCAGTCCGAAGACCTCACCAAGATCGGATGGTTAGCACAACGAAGTTCATCAGGGACGCTCTTTCGCGGGTACGGGAATATCAACCCGTTGTCCATCGACTACGCCTCTCGGCCTCGCCTTAGGTCCCGACTCACCCAGGGCGGATTAGCCTGGCCCTGGAACCCTTGGTCATCCGGCGGAAGGGTTTCTCACCCTTCTTTCGCTACTCATGCCTGCATTCTCACTCGTGCCGCGTCCACAACTGGGTCACCCCGCTGCTTCACCCCCGGCACGACGCTCCCCTACCCATCCACACACCTGCACGCACCATCAAGGGCACGCGAGATTAAAATGTGAATGCCACAGCTTCGGCGGTGTGCTTGAGCCCCGCTACATTGTCGGCGCGGAACCACTTGACCAGTGAGCTATTACGCACTCTTTAAAGGGTGGCTGCTTCTAAGCCAACCTCCTGGTTGTCTATGCGACCCCACATCCTTTTCCACTTAGCACACGCTTAGGGGCCTTAGCTGGTGATCTGGGCTGTTTCCCTCTCGACTACGAAGCTTATCCCCCGCAGTCTCACTGCCGCGCTCTCACTTACCGGCATTCGGAGTTTGGCTGATTTCGGTAAGCTTGTGGGCCCCCTAGACCATCCAGTGCTCTACCTCCGGCAAGAAACACGCGACGCTGCACCTAAATGCATTTCGGGGAGAACCAGCTATCACGGAGTTTGATTGGCCTTTCACCCCTAACCACAGGTCATCCCCCAACTTTTCAACGTTGGTGGGTTCGGCCCTCCACGCGGTCTTACCCGCGCTTCAGCCTGCCCATGGCTAGATCACTCCGCTTCGGGTCTAGGACACGCGACTGAACGCCCTATTCAGACTCGCTTTCGCTACGGCTCCCCCACACGGGTTAACCTCGCCACATGCCACTAACTCGCAGGCTCATTCTTCAAAAGGCACGCCGTCACCCCGCAAGGCTCCGACGGATTGTAGGCGAACGGTTTCAGGTACTATTTCACTCCCCTCCCGGGGTACTTTTCACCATTCCCTCACGGTACTCGTCCGCTATCGGTCACCAGGAAGTATTTAGGCTTACCAGGTGGTCCTGGCAGATTCACGGCAGATTACAGGGGTCCGCCGCTACTCGGGAACACCCACAGAAGACCAGCCACTTTCACCTACCGGACTCTCACCGCCTACGGTCAGCCATTCCAGACTGTTCGGCTAGCAACTGGCTTTATAACTTCTCGAATGCATGTCAGTACACTCAGCAGGGTCCCACAACCCCGACCACGCAACCCCTGACAGGTATCACACGCAACCGGTTTAGCCTACATCCGCTTTCGCTCGCCACTACTCACGGAATCACTCTTGTTTTCTCTTCCTACGGGTACTGAGATGTTTCACTTCCCCGCGTTCCCTCCACACACCCTATGCATTCAGGTGCGGGTGACATCACATGACT
>NZ_JAPEQF010000001.1:4237500-7104363 GCF_026339755.1 Micromonospora sp. NBC_01655
CGGGGCGGGGCCGCTCAGCCGATCGGCTCGCGGTCGCGCCAGGCGCGGCGCAGCGTCACCCGCCCGTTGGTCCGCAGCAGGGCGCCCTCGTACAGCCGGGCCCCCACGGCCAGGCAGCCGGCGGTTGCGGCCAGCAGCACCAGCAGCGACAGCACCGGCTCCCAGCCGGCGGCGTCGCCGGTGAACAGCCGCAGCGGCATCGCCGTCGGCGCGGAGAACGGGACGTAGGACAGGATCCGCATGGCGAGCGGGTTGTCGTTGAGGAACAGCACCGCGAAGAACGGCAGCATCACCGCGAGCTGGACCGGCATCGACACGCCCGCGATGTCCTCCTGCCGGCTGGCCAGCGCACCTGCGACGGCCCACAGCGCGGCGAGCATCACGAAACCGATCACGAAGAACGGCACGAACCAGCCCAGCGCCGGGCCGAGCAGCGGCAGGATGCCGCCCCCGCCGGCGGCGATCCGCATGCCGGTGACCGCCACCGCGACGATCAGCGCGATCTGCCCGAGGGCGAGCACCCCACCGGCGATCACCTTGCCAGCCAGCAGTGCCCGCACCGGCACGGCGGCGACGAGGATCTCCACGATCCGGGTCTGCTTCTCCTCGGTCACGCTCTGCGCGATCTGCACGCCGAAGAGCTGGGAGGTGAAGAAGAACGTCATGGCGAAGGCGAACGGGACGAGGAACGCGGCCAGCGGGTCGAGGGCGTCGGGGTCCAGCAGCCGCACCGGCGGCTCGGTGCTCAGCGCGCGGACCACGTCGTCGGGACGCTCGTCGAGGGCGAGGACCCGCGGGCCGGCGACCACCGCCGCGTCGACGTCGCCGTCACGGACCAGCCGCTCGGCGGTGGCGTCGTCGGCGACCGGGCGGACGTCGAGGCCGGCCTGGCGCAACGCGTCGGCGTCAGCCGCGGTGGACACCGCCACGGTGGTGGGCCCGCCGGCGAGCAGGGCCGGGAGGATGGCCGAGCCGGCGGCGAAGAGCAGGAAGAACAGCGTACTGATCAGGAAGGTCTTGTCGCGCAGCTTGACGCGGATCTCGCGGGCGGCGACCAGGCGGACGGCGGCGAAGGTGGTCACTGGGTCAGCTCCCGGAAGATCTCGGCGAGGGAGGGGGCGACGGGGCGGAAGGCGCGCACCGGGCCGCGGTGCAGCGCGGCGTGCAGGACGCGCTGGTCGTCGTGGCCTGGCGCGAGGTCGAACACGGCGCGGGCGCCGTCGAGGTCGACCAGGGTGGTCCCGGGCTGGTCCCGCAGCCATCCGAGGTCGCCGTCCACCACCAGCTCGTAGCGGGGCTGGGTGTACGCGGCGCGCAGCTCGTCGCGCGGGCCGGCGGCGCGGACGGCGCCACCGGCGATGACCACCAGGTCGTCGCAGAGGCGCTCCACGACGTCGAGCTGGTGGCTGGAGAACAGCACCGGAACGCCCGCGGCGGCCCGCTCGCGCAGCACGGTCACGAGGGTGTCGACGGCTGCCGGGTCGAGCCCGGAGAACGGCTCGTCGAGCACCAGCACGTCGGGGTCGTGGACGAGGGCGGCGGCGATCTGGGCCCGCTGCTGGTTGCCCAGGGACAGCGTCTCCACGAGGTCGCCGGCCCGTTCGGTGAGCCCGACCCGGTCGACCAGGTCCGTGGTGTTGGCGCGGGCCTGCTCGGCGGTCAGGCCGTGCAGCCGGCCGAGGTAGACGAGCTGGTCGCGGACGCTCATCTTCGGGTAGAGGCCGCGCTCCTCGGGCAGGTAGCCGAAGCGGCGACGGGCCTGCCGGGTCAGCGGGGCTCCGCGCCAGGTGACGGTGCCGGAGTCGGGCGCGAGCACGCCGAGGATGATCCGCATGGTGGTGGTCTTGCCGGCGCCGTTGGCGCCGACGAAGCCGGTCATCCGGCCGGCCGGGACGTCGAAGGAGACGTCGGTGAGGGCGCGTCGGTCGCCGAAGCTGCGACTGACGCCCTCGACGCGGAGCAGGTTGATCATGCGTGCGACGCTAGCCGTCGCCGGGGTCTCCTGCCGTCCGGCCGCGGACGGATTTGGGCGTCCGCCGCGGGGTGGACCGGCTCACCCGCCGGGGCGCACCACCCCGTGCTCGTACGCGAAGACCACCGCCTGTGTGCGGTCGCGCAGCCCGAGCTTGGCCAGCACCCGGCTGACGTGGGTCTTCACCGTGGCCTCGCCGAGATACAGGGCGGCGGCGATCTCGGCGTTGGTGACGCCGCGGCCCAGCAGCTCCAGCACCTCGCGCTCGCGCGGGGTCAGCCCGTCGAGCAGGGCCGGGTCGGTCCGGGGGGCGCGCCCGGGCGGGGCGGCGAAGGTGGCGATGACCCGTCGGGTGATCTCCGGGGCGAGCAGGGCGTCGCCACGGTACAGGATGCGTACGGCGTCGACGAGGTCCTCGGGGGTGCCGTTCTTGAGCAGGAACCCGCTGGCCCCGGCCTGGAGGGCGGCGAAGAGGTAGTCGTCGCGGTCGAAGGTGGTGAGGATGAGCACGGCCGGTGCCCCGGGTGCGGCGGTGATCCGGCGGGTGCCCTCCAGGCCGTCCACGCCCGGCATCTCCACGTCCATCAGCACGACGTCGGGGCGCAGCGTGGCGGCCAGCTCGGCGGCCCGCGCGCCGTCGGCGGCCTCGCCGACCACCTCGATGTCGTCCTCCACCTCGAGGATGACCCGGAAGCCGGTGCGGACGAGGCGCTGGTCGTCGGCGAGCAGAACCCGGATCGCGCTCACGCCGCCCTCCCCGCGGCCTGCCGGGTCAGCGGCAGGCGGGCCCGGACGCGAAAGCCGTTGCCGGTGCGGGGACCGGTCTCCAGTTCCCCGTCGTGGGCGGCGATCCGTTCGCGCATGCCGACCAGCCCCATGCCGTCCGGGTTGGTCGGGGCGGTGCCCCGGCCGTCGTCGCTGACGTCGACCTCCAGTTGGCTGGCGAGGTAGCGGATGCGTACGTCGATCATGCTCGCCCCGGCGTGCTTGACGGTGTTGGTGACGGCCTCCTGCACGACCCGGTAGGCGGTGTGCGAGACGGGGCCGGGCAGCGGGACGGGGTCGCCGTAGACGCCGACGTGGGTACGCAGGCCGGCGGCGCGGGCGGTGTCCAGCAGCGTGGGGATCCGGTCGACGCCGGTCGTCGCGGGCGGTTCGTCCGGTTGCGGGCCGCCGGGCTGGCGCAGCAGGCCGAGCATCCGGCGCAGCTCGTCGACGGCGCTGCGGGCGCTCTGCTCGATCGCGCCGAGGGCGGTGCGGGCCTTGGCGGGGTCGCGGTCCAGGACGCGCCGGCCCGCGGCGGCCTGCACGCCCATGACGGAGACGTGGTGGGCCACGGAGTCGTGCAGCTCGCGGGCGATGCGGACCCGCTCGGTGAGGATCGCGCGTTCGTGGGCCTCGGCCTGGGAGCGGCGTAGCTGCTCCGCCTGGGCGGCGAGCTGGTGTTCGCGGCGGGCGGCGGTCCACGCGGTCTCGCCGAAGAAGTACGCGAAGCCGAAGATGAGGACGTTGAGCAGGACGCCGTTGACGATGGCGGCGAGCACGGGTGGCACCGGGCCGGCGGCGTCGGCGAACGCGCCGGGCGGCAGGTTGGAGACGCCGACCGCGTACGCGAGGGCGAGCCAGGCGAACATGGCGGCGATGACGGCGATCCGGATGGCGCGGGAGCGGCGCCGGTCGGGCCCCCACGCGCCGAGGGTGTAGATCGCGGCGAACAGGGCGCCGGAGGAGAGCTGAGCCTCGGGGGCGGAGCGGACCTGGCCGGCGATGAACGCGACCGCGACGGCCACGGCGACCACCTCGGGCCGGCGGCGTCGCCAGGCCAGGGGAAGGGTGACCGCGACCGACCAGAGGAGCCGCTCGGGCCACGACGGCGGGTCGCCGAGCACGAACAGGCCCGCGCTGCTGGTCAGGGTGAGGTTGAACAGCGCGACGACCGCGACGGCCAGCCCGATGTACAGGTCGTGGCGTTGCTGCTCGGGGGTGGGGCCGGGACGGCGCCACCCGCTGTCGCCGGGCGTCGGTGCGGTGCTCACCCACCGGACCCTTTCACGTGCCGGGGACGGCGGTGGGGCGGGGCCTCCCCCTGCTTCTGCTGGGGCGGGTGGTGCGCCGGCCGTGACGGACATCACCCGCGGTTCGACTCCCGCGCCGGGGTCGCCGCGGCGTTTCCCGAGGCGGTGGACCGGGCGGACCTCGTCGAGCTGAACCCCAGCCCGGCCCGCCGGGATCCACGGCGTGCCGGGCGGCCCCCCGGTCCCGGTCGGCGCCGGTACGGTGGCCGGGTGACGGACGCAGCCGGGTATCGCGAGCTGGGCGAGGCGGGGTGGGCGTGGGTGCTCGGCCAGGTCCGCGAGGACGAGGGGCCGTGGCTGCCGGAGTCGGTCGCCGACGACGCGCCGCCGGGCGGCCCGGCCGGGGACCGCGACTCGTTGTACGCCGGGATCGCCGGCCTGGCCCCGGTGCTGGCCGAGGTCGAGCGGCACCGGGCGCTGACCGCCGCCGAGCGGTCCCTGGCGACGGGGATCGTGGCCCGGCTGTCGGCCGGGGCGGCGGTACGCGCCGAGCCGTCCCTGAGCGACGGGCTGGCCGGGGACGTGGTCGCGCTGCGGTTGCTCGCCCCCGGCCAGGAGGGGGTCGCGCTGCGCCGGCTGGCCGAGCTGCGCACCCCGGCGGGGTGGGACACCACCCTCGACGTCGGGCCGGGGCACCGGGGACCGCTCACCGATCTGATCATGGGTACGGCCGGCGTGGTGCTGGCCGCCGCCTGGGCGGGTGGGGACGACGCCCCCGGGATCATGTCGGCTGGTGGGGAGGCGCTGCTGCGGGTGGCCGAGCCGACCGCCGCCGGGCTGGACTGGCGCCTGCGGCCGGGGCACCCGTCGAGCACGCCGAACTACTCGCACGGCACGGCGGGGGTGGCCACGGCGCTGGCGGTCGCCGGGCACGCGCTGGGCCGGGACGAGTTCCTCGACGCTGCCTGTGCGGGCGCCCGGCACCTGCTCGCCGTCGGCTGCCTGGACGACGACGGTTTCGTCGTGCCGCACACGATCCCCGCTTCGCGGCGGGAGGTGGAGCCGGTGACGTACGGCTGGTGCCACGGGCCGACGGGGACGTCGTACCTGTTCGCCGCGCTGGCCTTCGCCGGGGTGGAACAGGTCGCCGGGTTCCCGGTCGGTGAGCTGCGGCGACGCTGCCTGCGTTCGGTGCTCGCCGCGGGGCTGCCGCACCGGCTGCGCCCGGGGTTCTGGGACAACGACGGCCGCTGCTGCGGTACCGCGGGGGTCGGCGACATGCTGCTCGACGCCGCCCAGGACTGCCCCGACCCGGCTGCGGCGACGCTGCTGCTGCGGTCCGCCCGGACCATGGGTGACGCCCTGGTCGAGCGGGCGGTCCGCGACGACGCCGGCGCCCGGTGGCGGTTCGTGGAGCACCGGCGGGATCCGCCCCTGCTTCCGCCCGGAACGGCGTGGATGCAGGGCGCCGCGGGGATCGCCGCGTTCCTGTTCCGCCTGGCCCGGGTGTGCGAGGCGCCGGCCAGCGCCGTCGTCGTCGACCGGCCCGAGCAGTGGTGGGCGGTCCCGCAGCGGCTGCGCGTCGCGTCCGCCGGTGCGGCGGCGGGCGGACGGCCGGCACCGCGGCCCCGGGGGCTGCCCGCGTAGTCGGTCCGGCGACGGCTCGGGCCGGGGTGGATCGGACGGGCCGGTGGTCGTCACTCGGGGGTGGCCGGGCCCAGCAGCCGGATCTCCTCGATGTCGAGCGCGGCCTGGAGTTCCCGCAGCACCGTGTCGTCGATCTCGTTCGTGTTCCGCAGCCGAGTGATCTCGCGGCGCTTGCGTTCCAGCACGCCCAGCCGCAGCCGGCGCTCGAGGTCACGGGCCTGCTCGGACGTCTCCCCCACGTCGGCGGCGCGGACGCCTTCGAGGTGGGCCTGGTAGTCGACGCGCACCCGGTCGACGACCTCCGGTGCCACGTCCAGCCCGCCCGCCACCTCCGGCAGCGCCGCCAGCGCGACCTCGATGGACCGCAACCGGGCCCGGCGCACCTCGTCGACGCGCTGCTGGTCCCCGACGAGGCCCGCCCACCGGACCACGAGCGGCAGGGTGGTGCCCTGGACCAGCATGATCAGCACGATCACCACCGCCGTGCAGAAGATGATCAGATCGCGTTCGTGGACCGGCTGCCCGGTGGGGGTGGTCAGCGGCACCGCGAGCGCCGCGGCCAGGGACACCGCGCCCCGGAAGCCGGCCCAGCCGGCGGCCGTGCGGATCCGCCAGCCGACCCGCAGCTCCCGCTGCGACTTGCGGCGGTCGATCAGCCTCAGCAGGTTCGCCGACAGGTGCAGCCAGGCCATCCGGGTCGCCAGCACCGTGGCGGCGACCGCCACGGCGATGACCAGCGCCCGCGCCAGGGACGTGCTGGGGACCCCGCGCAGCGCGCGGGGGATCTGCATCCCGAGCAGCACGAACAGGCCACCGTTGATCAGGAAGGTGCTGAGGTCCCAGAAGGCGAAGGCCATCACCCGGGAGGGCGCGCGGATCACCCGGGGTGCGGCGTAGGCGAGCACCAGGCCCGCGACGACCACGGCGAGCACGCCGCTGGAGTGCAGCTCCTCGGCGATCAGGAACGCGACGAACGGGGTGAGCACGCTGAGCGTGCCCTCCCGCAGCGGGTCGTCGAGGCGACGGCGTACCAGGACGACCAGGCCCCCGACCGCCAGCCCGGCCGCGACGCCACCGAGAAACGATCCGGTGACCCGCTCCAGCAGCGGCAGCGGCCCCGGCGGGGCGCCGCCGGTGATCAGGCCGACCGCGACGGCGAACAGGACCAGCGCGGTGCCGTCGTTGATCAGGCTCTCCGCCCGCAGGATGTTGAGGAACCGGCGGGGCAGCCGCTTGGCCAGGCCGGCGACGGCGGCGGCGTCGGTCGGGGCGAGCACGGCGCCGAGCACCCAGGCCGCCGGCCCGGCCACCCCGACCGCCTGGGCGACCACCGCCACCGCGACCATGGTGACCGCCACCAGCGCCACCGCGAGCAGCATGATGACCACCAGGTTGGCGCGGATCTCCCGCAGGCTGATGGTGAGGCTCTCCCGGTAGAGGATCGCCGGCAGGAACAGCAGCAGCACCACGTCCGGTTCGAGCACCACGTCGGACAGCGGCGGGGCGAGCGCCAGCAGCCCGCCCATCCCGATCAGCAGGACGGGCGGCGCGACGCGGTAGCGCCCGCCGAGGGTGGTGCCGACCAGCACGGTGGCCGCCAGCACCACGATCAGCACGAGCCCGGTCACGTCGTCCCCTCGTCGCCCCGTACGGCCGGCGTGCGGCCGGCCGGGTCGAGGGGGGTCTCGGGCGTCCGCCCCACCATGGTTCTACGGCGGCCGGACACCGGAGGCTGGAACTGGCCTATTGGCGCGACGGCGGGGGCGGGTCGAGGGGCCGGGCCGGAGCGAGGAAGCCGTGGGCCGGTGGGCGGACGTCGGTCGGGGCGGCGGACGTCGACCGGCGGCCCGGATGCACCGGACCGTCGATCGGGTCGTACCGCGTCGTTCAGTGCGCCGGCGGCGCCGCGGCGGCGGCCTCCTCACGGGCGAGCCGCTCGCTGCCGCTGAGGGTGTGCAGCGGCTCCTCCCGGATGAACAGCACCGTCACCAGGGCGAGCAGGGCGAACGGGGCGCCGATCAGGAACAGCTCGGCGGTGGCGGTCCCGTACACCTCCTGCACCACCCGCAGCACCGGCGCGGGCAGCGCGGACAGGTCGGGCACCTCGGTGGAGCCGCCCTCGGGGGCGCCGGCGCCGAGCGGCCCCAGCTTCTCGGCGCTCAGCGCCGCCACCCGGTTGGCCAGGACGGCGCCGAGGGCGCTGACGCCGATCGCCCCGCCCATGCTGCGGAAGAAGGTCAGCACGGAGGTGGCCGCGCCGAGCTCCTGCGCGGGCACGTCGTTCTGCGCGGCCAGCACCAGGTTCTGCATCAGCATGCCGACGCCGGCGCCGAGCACCACCATGTACGCGCCGAGCAGCACCTCGTTGGTGCCGGCATCGATGGTGGCCAGCAGCAGCATGCCGAGGGTCATCACCACGCCGCCCGCCACCAGGTAACGCTTCCAGCGGCCGTACTTGGTGATCAACTGACCGGCGATGGTCGACGAGACCAGCAGGCCGAAGATCATCGGCAGGCTCATCAGGCCGGCCACCGTAGGCGACTTGCCCAGCGCGATCTGGAAGTACTGGCTGAGGAAGACGGTGCCGCCGAACATCGCCACGCCGACCAGCGTGCTGGCGACGGTGGTCAGCGTCACCGTCCGGTTGCGGAAGATGGCCAGCGGCACGATCGGCTCGGCCGCCCGGGACTCCACCCAGACGGCGAGCGCCAGCAGGGCCAGCCCGCCCCCGACCATCAGCGCGGTCCAGCCGGAGGCCCAGGCGAACTGGTTGCCGGCCAGCGACGACCAGATCAGCAGCGTCGAGACGCCGGAGGTGATGAACAGGGCGCCGAGCCAGTCGATGCGGACGGTGCGGCGCGAGGTCGGCAGGTGCAGGGTGCGCTGGAGCAGGACGATGGACAGCAGCGTGAACGGCACCCCGATCAGGAAGCACCAGCGCCAGCCGAGCCAGGAGGTGTCCACCAGCACGCCGCCGATCAGCGGGCCGGCGACGGTGCCGACGCCGAACACGGCGCCGAAGATGCCCGCGTATCGGCCCAGCTCGCGGGGCGGGATCATCGCCGCCATGACGATGGTGGCCAGCGCGGTCATGCCGCCGGCGCCGACCCCCTGCACGATCCGGCTGACGAGCAGCACCTCGACGTTCGGGGTGAACCCGGCGATCAGCGAGCCGACCACGAACAGGCCGAGGGAGAACTGGATGAGCAGCTTCTTGCTGTAGAGGTCGGCCATCTTGCCCCACAGCGGGACGGTCGCCGTCATCGCCAGCAGCTCGGTGGTGACGATCCAGGTGTAGACGGTCTGGGTGCCGTTCAGGTCGGCGATGATCCGCGGCAGCGCGTTCGCCACGACGGTGGACGCCAGGATCGACACGAACATGCCGACCATCAGGCCGGAGAGTGCCTGGAGCACCTCTCGGCGGGACATGCGGCCCGTGCCGGCCTCGGCGGGCTCGGCGGTCTCGGGCACGGCAGGGGCGGTCATCGACGCTTCCTCACAGGGTTACGGGTTCCATGGGCCTCCGGGCGGGTCGCCCGGAGGAGATGCGAAACGGTCACCGGGCCGGGCCGGGCTCCGGCAGGCCGGCGGCGAGCGCGGCGAACGCCTCGTCGACCAGGTCAGCGAGGTCCCGGTCGTCGCGGTGGGTGGCCCACCGGGTCATCGCCGCACGCAGGGCCGCGCCCGCGACGGCGGTGACCAGCCTCGGGTAGGGGTGGTCGGGACCGACGCCGAGCCGCGCCGCGAGGACGTCGACGATCGCCTGCTCGGTCGCGGCGTTTCCGGCGATCAGTCGCGGCAGCAACGCGGGGTTGCGCGTCACCACCTCCATCCGCAGGGACCACAGCTCACGGTCGGCGCGGATCTCGTCGATCACCTCGTCGAGCGCGTGCCGCAGGGTGGTCAGCACCGGCTGGCCGGGCGGGGCTGCCGCGACCCGGGCCACGAGCCGCACGCCGCCGCCCGCGGGGTCGCCGACCAGGGCCTCGTCCTTCGAGGCGAAGTAGTTGAAGAAGGTGCGCGCGGAGACGTCGGCCGCCGCGCTGATCTCCTCCACCGTCACCTGGTCGAGGCCCCGCTCGGCGACCAGACGCAGCGCCGCCTCCGCCAGGGCCGCCCGGGTCTGCCGTTTCTTGCGGTCCCGCAGGCCGGGGGCGGGCGGGGCGCCGGGGGTCGTCACGCCGGCGACACTACAAATCACCTTGCAGAGAGTGCAAGTTTTTAGTTTGTGAAGTTTTGGTGCCGCGACGGCGGGCCGTGCGGACGACGGGCCGCGCCGCCGGTGCCCGACCGGGCGCTCCGGCCGATTCGCACCCGGTTCGGGCGGTCAGGAGAAGCGCTCGATCGTGACCGGGATGAGCCCCTGCATCCGCAGCGCCGTGGTCAGCTCGCGCAGCAGCGGCCCGAGCGGGTCGGCGCCGCCGGCGAGGTCGGCGTTCAGGTCGAGACACCAGGGGCCGCCGGCGCCGATCCGGCGCAGGTGCCAGGTGAAGGAGTCGGTCCCGATCCGGCGGGCGGCCACCCCGATGATCCGCGCCCCCGGGTCGGCGGGGTCGCCCGTGCTCGCCATCCGCCAGGCGCCACGCAGGTTCGCCAGCCCGTCCGGGCGCAGGTCGGCGGCGAACAGGACCCGGTACACGCGGCTGTCGCGCTGCCCGACGCCGGCCGGACGGGGGCTCAGCCGCAGCGGGGCCGCCGTGGACAGCGGCTGCCCGTCCTGGAAGTGGCCGCGCAGCGCCTCCTCGCCGGGCAGCTCGCCGCCGCCGAGCCGGCGGTAGGCGGCTGCTGCCTCGTGCCGTGGCACCCCGACCACCCGGCGGCGCAGGTCGGCGTCCACCCGGATGCTTCGGCTGAAGGCCGCGCAGTCCCACCAGTGGCCGTCCGCCGGTGTCCACGCGGCGGAGTCGAGGCGCACCGCCGCGCAGTCCTCGCCGAGCACGAACTCCTCGACGACGAGCCCCTCCGGGGCGGCCGAGCCCGCGCCCGGCCCGTCGGGTTGGACGAGGTAGTAGTCGAGCGCCGGCTGCGGGACCCGGGCGGCGGGGCCGGGCCGGCGCGCCGGCGCGCCGCCGGGCCGGCTCTGCTCCGCGTGCCATGTTGTCACCGCCGCATTGTCGACCGGTGCCGCCCGCCGGCCCGGCCGACTCGCCGTACGCTCCGTCGGGCTGGTGGCTCTGGAGCCGCGACCGGTTCCAGCCGCCCGCCCGCGCCAACACCACCATCGTCTCCTGGCCGGACGCGGGAGTACGCCCGTGGCTACGCCACCGCGTACCCGGCCCTGGGCAACGGCCAGCCGGCACAGCTCTTCTCCTCCTACGACCAGCAGACGGTCGACACCCAGCTTCCGCTGGATGCGGCTGCGACACCGCCGCCCTGCAACGGTTCGACCCGGTCGGCGACGAGGGGCCCACGCGCGACGCCATGACGGTCAAGGTCCGCGGCGCGGCCGAGCGCTTCGGCCGCAGGTTCCACCTCATGTACGACGTCACCGGCCGGACGTCGATGCAGACCCAGATCAAGGACGACTGGACCAACCGGATGTCCGCGCACACCGCCTCCCCGGCGTACGCCCGGCAGAACGGCCGGCCCGTGGTCTGCGTCTGGGGCTTCGGCTTCAACGACGACGGCCGCCCTTTCGCGCCCGCCCCCTGCCTCGACGTGGTCAACTGGTTCAAGGCCCAGGGCTGCTACGTCGTCGATAGTCTGTGTTCGTGGTCGAGATGCCGGGAGTGCGGTGGGGTGGGAAGGCCGCGCGGCGGTTGGCGAGGCTGGGCTCGGTCCGGATCGGCCCGGGCCTGACCGGCGAGGAGTTGGCCCGGGTCGAGGAGCAGTTCGGGTTCGAGTTCGCTGATGATCACCGCTCGTTCCTTGCGGCGGGGCTGCCGGCGGGCGGCGGCTGGCCGGACTGGCGCTACGGCGATCCGGACGGCTTGCGGCAATGGCTCGCGCTGCCGGGGAAGGGCGTGTTGGAGGCGGTCAGGTCCAAGGGCTACTGGGCTTCGAGTTGGGGCGTTCGCCCGGACGGCGTGACCGATGCCGAAGCCGCTGCGGCGGACCACCTCGCCGCGACGCCCTGGTTGGTTCCGATCTTTGGCCGTCGGTACCTGCCCGCCGGTCGTGGGACCTACGGGCATCCGGTGTTGTCCGTGTACGGGGCCGACGTCATCTGCTGGGCGCCGGCCCTGGTCGACTATGTACTGCAGGAGTTTGGCGAGGGCGGTGTCGGCAGAAGGTACTCATACGAGGGCTGGGAGATGTCGGCAAGCGCAGAGTTCTGGGCGGAGTACCTGGCGTGGCCGGCTCTCGAACCGTAGTTCGCGAGGATTTGGCACGCTCCAGCGCCGCGCCGACCGCATACATATCGGCATGAGCGCGCTTCGCGGCAGATCCGGATGCCGTCCGTCCCCCGACGCCTCTTGGTGTCGCTGGTCGGATACCTTCAACAGCGCCCGGACCGAAAGATCCGTCGGTCCTCCGATCGTGTCGGGCGCGAGAGCTGAACCATGTCGTCGACAACGTCGGCCGGCTCCGTCACCTGGAACAGGTCGACCGGCGGCGGACCAGCCAGATAGGCGACGTTGATCACCCATTTCTGGTACTGCCACTCGCAGTTGCCCCAGTACTCCCAGAGCCGGAAGTTGAGGCGCCAGCGCCCCCATTGGCCGACCAGCAGACGGAGCACCGTGTCATTCGGGCGCGGCGGGAAGACAGTGAAGCACTGACACCAAACATGGGTGTCGCCGGTTACCACAAGCTGCCCAGCCACCATCTCCAACTGCACGCCAGCCGAGCTGAACGGCCCGGCTTCCGGCAAAGTGAGCCTGGTCGCCGTCTGTTGCACCGCGAAGTCGTTCTCCTCACGGGCAACGACCTGGTGGACAAGCACCTCGGCTCGGCCCCCGGGTGGTGGCAGCGGGAGTGCCTTGGCGGCTGCATTGCGTCGCGCCACCCTTCGCACACCTCGCGACCGCTTCACCCATTCCTCAGGGGCGGCCGGGGCACCGGGAGGCAGCCTGAACACCTCCGCCAGGGCGTTACGTCGTACCGCCCCGGGTGCGCCTCGCGACCGCTTAGTCCATGCCGTCAGCACCCGCTGGACCACGATCATCAGCCGACTCTCACAAATCCTGTCAGGACGGTCAAGCGAAATGCGTCGAGGGAATCTCAGTCAACGCGGGACGCGGGGGACGCCCATCGGACGAGCAGCCACACGTGTCCGGCCGGTCCCAGACACCACTCCTGGTCGCCGGCGATGTGCAGCAGGGCGCGCAGTTTCGCGGAGATCGGAGCGTTGTCCAGGTCGGCGTGACCCTGGTCGACCAGGACCGGTCTCCGGCCGGTACCGGATCAGTCCGTAGATGCCCAGGTAGACGTGGCTCGTCCTGGCGGAGGTCGATATGTGCCATGACCTGATGCTCCGGGCCTGCTCGTGGGGCGGGCGGGGTTCGGCCCAGTGGCGCCGGCCGAATCGTCGTCAGACGACCTGCCGGTAGCCGGTGGCGACGATGCGCTCGGACGCTTGCGCGTACCACCCAGGGTCGGCCGCCCGTTGGGTGCCGAGGCCGTCGACGTACCGGTTGAACATACAGAAGGCCGCCGCGATCAGCACCGTGTCGTGGATCTCCAGGTCGGTGGCGCCCTCGGCACGGGCGGTCGCGACCAGTTCGGGGGTGACCTCGCGTCCGCTGACCTGGACGGCGGCGGCGATGTGCAGCAGGGCGCGCAGCTTCGCGGAGATCGGGGCGTTGTCCAGGTCGGCGCGTACCTGGTCGACCAGGGTCATGCCATCGTCGAGCTGCGCCGCCGCGTACGCCGAGTGCGCCGAGCAGCAGTAGGTGCACTCGTTACGGCCGGAGACGTACGCGGCGATCAGTTCCCGTTCCCCGGGGGTGAGCGGGTGCGGTCCGCGCAGCAGCACCTCGACCAGCTCAAGCAACGGTTGGCCGGTCTCCGGCCGGAAACGCAGCGGCCCACGGACGCCCGGGAACTCGGTCTCATCCACCCCGAGATCGATGTATGCGATGAGGTCACTCTCCTGCATCTCGAAGCCGGTCCCTGATCGTGGCTGAGGATCGAATCTAGTGAGTCCACCGCGGCATCTCAAGGGTGTGCGGTGTGCTGTCCGCTGGGCGTCCAACGGGGACCGTCGCCGGGTCTCATACAGATCTTGGCGGTGTACGGCTGGCGCAAGCGGTGGTGGTCGGCGTGGTCGGCGCGGCGGCGTCGGCGTTCCCCCACCTCGCAGGTCACCGCGCTCACCCGGCCCGGGGACGTGGTAGTGGGCTTCACCACCAGCGGACGCTCGCCGAACGTCACCGCCGCTCTGCGGATCGCCCAGGCCGCTGGCGCGCTGACCAGCTCTTCACCAAGCGGCCCGACGGCAGCAGGCGGCCCGACCCTGACGCGCAGCCCGGGCCGCCGGCACCGAACACCCCGACTGGCTAACCGCGACGCGAAGCAACCTCGACGTCGCGGCCCGCCAGGCCACCCAGAGGGGCCAGTCGCAGAGCGGGTTTGACGAGAACCGGCGGCGCTCTTCAGGAAATCGTTCGTCGCTGGGTGTGATGTTTTGCCTGGTCCTGGACATAAGCACAGTAGGAGGTGCCATGGACGTCGCGGAGAGCCAGTTCACCGAGCTGTACACGCGTCATCACGGTGACGTGTGGCGGTATGTGGCTCGACGGATCGCCGGGTCCGACATCGGCGATGTTGTTGCCGAGGTCTTCCTGGTCGCGTGGCGGCGTCTGGGCGATGTGCCGTCCGGGTCGGCGTTGCCGTGGTTGTACGGGGTGGCTCGGCTGGTGCTGGCCAACGAGGCCAGGGGCCGCCGAAGGTGGCAGGAGTTGACGCTGCGGGTTGCCGCGGAGCCGGACCAGGCGGTGCTGGCGGATCACGCGGATGAGGTGGTCAGCCAGCGTGACATCGCGGTGGCTTTTGGCCGGTTGTCTGGTGCTGATCAGGAGATTCTGCGGCTGGTGGCCTGGGAGCGCTTGACAGTTTCCGAGGCTGCGGTAGCGCTGGAGCAATCTCGGGCGGCGTGCGCGATGCGGCTGATGCGTGCCCGCCGCCGGCTCCGGACGCAGCTGGATGTGGTCCTTGGTGGAGCGGTACGGACGCCACAATCGGCGCCGTCGATGTCGAACTGGGGTGGGTGAGATGAGCGCCGTCGATGAGGTGCGTCAGCTTCTGGGCGACCTGGATCCCGCACGGGACGACCAGGCGGCGGATGAGGAGCGCCGGGTGCGGGACCTGGCCCGTATTCTCGCCTCCGACCGCGTCGTGGGTGCCGCCAAGCGGCCGGTTCCGCGACGCCGTCTCATCCTGCTGGCAGCCGGCGCGGCGGTCCTGGCGGTGGCTGCTGGCGGGGTGGCGGTCGAGACGATGCGGGAGCCGCAGCCGGCCTACGCGGCCACCCCCCCGGTCCTCACCTACGGGCCGCCAGTGAGTGCGGAGCCAGCCGGCGCCCGGCTGCAACTCCTGGCGCAGATTGCGGCGAGGCAGCCGGCACCACAGCGGCCGGCCGGCACGGTAGAGCACCTGGAATCGGCGAACTGGTTCCTGGACTCCTCCATCTCTGCCGATCGGACGATATCCGCTGTCGTGCCGGAGCAGTGGCGGTCCTGGCGGGCCGACGACGGCGCCGTCCGGATAGTCAAGAAGGCACTGCCCCCGACGTTCCGCACCGATGCCGACCGTCGAGAGTGGCAGAGCAGGGGCGGCCGGATCGACTCGACGGAGGAGGTGGACGACTACGCGGCCGGCGAGTTCTACAGCCGCTGGCAGGGTGCCGTACCGACGGATGCCGCCGCACTACGCGGGTGGCTGACCACCGGTGCCTCCAGGCAACGGGCGCCCGTGCAGTATCTGGAAGACGTCGCCGAGCTGGCCGGCGTGCGGCTGCTGAACCCAGCCCAGCGCGCGGCGGCGCTCAGGCTACTGGCCAGCCTGCCGGGCATCACTGCCACCGGAACCGTCACCGACCGGGCCGGACGCACCGGGGAGGCATTCTCCATCACCTCCGACGCCCACGGCCTGCCCGCCCAGTACACGGTCATCGTCGATCCAGACTCCGGCAGGCTGCTGGGATACGAGGCGGTGCTGACCACGACCGCGGGCAAGCTGAACGTGACGATCCCCGCAGTGATCACCTACCGGTCATACTTGCTCGCCGAGTACACCGCCAGGCCCCGCTGAGCGGGTGCGGAGGCGGGGCCGGGCGGCTCCCGATCCTTGGGAGCGAAGCGGCACTGAGTGGCATCCACGCTTAGCCGACGCCGATGTCGAACCCGGCTGCGAGGCGGGCGCAATCCAGAGGGCTGATCCTGCGGGGAGTTCCTGGAGTGCGACCAGCACCACGGCAAGGACAAGCAGGCAGCAGACGGTCTCGATCACCCCTACCTGCACCGGCGACAGCCGCCGCGCCGGCAGGATCCCGGCCCGGGCCAGGAGCAGCACAAAGACCGGTACGAGCAGCATGTCGAGCGATGCCGCCGCGATCAGAGCGACCACGTGGAAGCCGACGGAGAGGCGGAGGTAGCCGGCGTCCCCACGTTCCCGGATCATGGTCTTGACGTACAGGACGGTGCCGACCAGGTACAGCATCACGGCCAGGAACGCGGGGACGACCCCGGCGAGAGGCACGCCGGACAGGGTGGCCAACACGAAGACCAACAGACAGCTCTGCGCCACGGAGGCAAGGTCGTTGAGCAGGGCGCGCTCCCGCCGTCGCCAGGCGTACCCGGCGTTGACCGTCAGCAGCACGGCGTAGACGGGGGCGTAGAGGTGCCGTACACGTCGGCGTGGCAGGAGCCGATCACCGGGGTGCCGGCCGCACAGGTGGCCCGGGTGGCGCGGGAGTTCGCCGACAACGCGGAACGCTCCGGCGGCCGGTCGATGATCCTGCTGGGCGCCGGCACCAACCACTGGTTCCACTCCGACGCCACCTACCGGGCGCTCCTGGCGCTGGTTACCCTCACCGGCTGCCAGGGCGTCAACGGCGGCGGCTGGGCGCACTACGTCGGGCAGGAGAAGTGCCGCCCGGCGACCGGGTGGGCGCAGCTCGCCTTCGGTCTGGACTGGGTACGCCCGCCACGGCAGATGATCGGCACCGCCCTCTGGTACGTGCACACCGACCAGTGGCGCTACCACACGTACTCCGCCGACATGGTCTCCTCCCCCACCGGCACCGGCACGTTCGCCGGCAAGCACACCATGGACCTGCGGGCGCAGTCGGCGCGCGCCGGTTGGATGCCCTCGATGCCGACCTTCGACCGCAGCCCCCTCGACCTGGCCGACGAGGCCCTCGGGGCCCGGCCGGACGACCCGGCGGGCTGGGTGGCGGAACGGCTCGGTCAGGGCGACGTGAAGTTCGCCTGCGCCGACCCGGACGGTCACCGGCCTGGTGGGCGCCGCCGGCGGCCTCGGCGGCTTCGTCCCACCGCTGGTGATGGGCTGGGTGTACGGGTCGCAGAGCTCGTACGCCATCGGCCTGATGCTGCTCTCCGATGTCGCGCTGGCCGCCGCGGTATTCACTGCGGTGAAAATGGGCGGCCTTGCCAGGCGCGTCACCTGACCGTCCGACAGAGTGCTCCGCCCTTCAGGGCGGGGTGCAGGCCCGCACCTCGGGTAGCGTCGGGACGCACGTTTCCCACCTCAGGCGAGCTGCCCGAAGCGAGAGGGTGAGGGGTATGGAATTTGTGATGGTCAGCGCGGGTGGGTTCCAGGCGGCCAGCTATTCGGGCAGCCCCATGTCGCCCCGCGGCCTGTTGGTCGCCGTGGCGTTGGTCGTCGTGATGATCCTGGTCAAGGCGGTGCGGATCGTGCCGCAGCAGCGCCAGGACGTGGTGGAACGGCTGGGCAGGTACAAGCGCACCCTGAACCCGGGTCTGAACCTGCTGGTTCCGTTCATCGACGCGGTCCGCACCAAGGTCGACATGCGGGAGCAGGTGGTCAGCTTCCCGCCGCAGCCGGTGATCACCTCGGACAACCTGGTGGTGTCGATCGACACGGTGCTCTACTTCAAGGTCGTCGACTCGGTCCGGGCCACGTACGAGATCTCGAACTTCCTCCAGGCCATCGAGCAGCTCACCGTCACCACCCTGCGTAACGTGATCGGCTCGCTGGACCTGGAGCGGGCGCTGACCAGCCGGGAGGAGATCAACCGGCACCTCTCGGGCGTGTTGGACGAGACCACCGGCCGGTGGGGCATCAAGGTCACCCGCGTGGAGATCAAGGCGATCGAGCCGCCGGCCAGCATCCGCGACTCGATGGAGAAGCAGACGCGCGCCGAGCGGGACCACCGTGGCGCGCTGGGCGGGCTGAGCCAGCTGGCCGGCGACGCGCCGTCGCCGGAGGCTGCCGACGGGGCGAGCGTCGCCTTCGAGCACCGCGACCCGAAAACGGTCCGCCAGATCGGTGACGTCCGCCTCAGCTGACCACCCAACGACGGCCACGCGGCCCTGGAGCAGGGCACCGGTGGGACGTGCACGTGGTGTTGGGTAGGGGTGTGCACGAGGGCGGCGGCCCGAGGCGGCGGCGCATGACGGACGGCGAAGCTGGGTATGGTGGGATGTGTCGGTGTCGCCGGGCGCTTGCCCGTGATCGAGACACTGATCGGGCGCCGCCCTGAGCGCCGGGTCTGCGACGAGGTTGCCGGCACGAGACGCCGACGGCTTGATGGGCTCCTCTTCCGAAGGACAGGACTACCGCATGGCATTGAAAGTTGTTGATCTACCGGGGTTGTTTCTCGCCGTGGCGAGCGCTGATGGGCCCGACGGTCCGGGTGTGACATTCGACGGCAGCGAGGAAGCCATGCGGCGACTGCGCCATCCGTTCGCGGTGAAGCAGGCCCGGCCGGCGCCCTCGACGTCGACACCAGCGAAGACCTCACCGAGGCGATCGCGACCGTCCTGACCCGCCACCGGGTGACGCGCCGGCAGCAGACCTGCTGCTTGCCCCGCTCCGATGCCCGGGGAATCGCAGAAACATGACGCCCGCGAACGCGATGACGTACCCAGTCGTGTCGTGACCGGGGAGAACGTCGTGCGCCGCCGCGGCGAGTAGGCCCAATTCATCCCGGCAGGCTGACCCCGGGGGACGATCCGACCCGCGTGACGGGCCCGCCCGCCGCGGCTCAGGCCTCGATGCCCCGCCGCGCGAGATCGGCCGCGATGCCGTCCAGGACATGGGCGAGGCCCGAGGCGAACAGGGCGTCGAGGTCCCAGGAGACGCCGCCCGCGCGCATCGCGGAGGCGAGCCGCGGGTACGCGCCGGGCTCGAAGAGCGGGCTGCGTTCGTGGGCCGAGGCGTGCGCCGTCCGCTGCGCGGTGCTTCCCGCCTGCCGTTCCGCCTCCACGTCGCTGACGTAGGTCAGCGCCACACCCTGCACGTAGGTGGCGAACATGAACATGTACCGGAGGGCGTCGGCAGGTTCGAGGCCGAGTCCGTCGAAGGAGGAGAGGGCGCTCTCGCTGTCCGCCGCGAGTGCCGGGCTGAAGTGCGCGCGGGTCGTCACCAGAACCCTCGACAGGATCCACGGGTGGCGGTGGTACAGCTCCCAGTCGCGGTAGGCGGCTCGTTCGAGGCCGTGCCGCCAGTTCCGCGGCGGCGCGTCGGGCAGAGGGACGTCGGCTATCGCGGCCTCCACCATCAGGGTCACCAGATCGTCCTTGGACGCCACGTGCCGGTACAGGGCCATGGTGCTCGCGCCGAGGTCCGTGGCGACCCGGCGCATCGACAGCGCGTCGAGCCCCTCCGCGTCCGCGATGTCGATGCCGGCCCGCACGATGCGCTCGACGGTGAGGTGGGGTGCGCTGTCGCCGTCCTTCGGGACGTCGACCGGCGCCTCCGTCCTACGCGCCCGGTAGGCCCGCGCTTGGCAGGCGCGGGAGCAGTAGCGCCGCGGCCGCCCCCGTTCCGCGGGCTCCAGCGTCTTTCCGCAGGACGCGCAGGCCGACTGCTCCGACATCACCACACTCCTTTTCGTCACACCTACCGAAGGTGTGTCGAAATTCTATCCCGCCATCGGAGCGAACGCATCAAGCAGGGAAAGCCGCAGGTCAGAAATGCGTTTGCAGCCACTCGCCCACGTGTGCTTATCCTGTACGCAGCGGCCCGCGTACTAAGTACGCACCGAGTGACGGAATCCGTCCCGGCCGACATGCCACAGCCAGCCGAAAGAGCAGGAGCGAAGGACGTGACCGAAGCGAGCAAGAGAGCCGGAACCAGACAATGGGTCGGGCTCGCCGTTCTGGTGGTGCCGTGCGTACTGGCGTCCATGGACATGTCCGTCATGTTCGTCACGCTCCCGTCCCTGACGGCGGACCTTCAGCCGAGCAGCTCCCAACTGCTGTGGATCATGGACGCCTACGGCTTCCTGCTGGCCGGGCTGCTGATCACGATGGGCACCCTCGGTGACCAGATCGGACGGCGGCGGGTGCTGCTGACCGGGGCCACGGCCTTCGGTCTCGCCTCGGTCCTGACCGCCTACGCGTCCAGCCCCGAGATGCTGATCGCGACCCGCATGCTTATGGGCATCGCCGGAGCCTCGCTGGCCCCCTCCACCCTCTCCCTGATCCGGAACATGTTCCACGACGACCGGCAGCGGGCCACCGCCGTCGGGGTCTGGACGGCCGGCTTCGCGGGCGGCGCCATCGTCGGCCCCATCATCGGCGGCCTGCTGCTGGAGCACTTCTGGTGGGGCTCGGTCTTCCTGATCAACGTCCCCGTGATGATCCTGCTGCTGGTCCTCGGGCCACTGCTGCTGCCCGAGTACCGCGACCCCAAGCCGGGCCGCTTCGACCTGCTCGGCGCCCTGCTGTCCCTGGTGGCCGTCCTCGCCGTGATCTACGGCATCAAGCTGACGGCGGAGCACGGCTTCGGATGGACCCCGGCTGCCTGCATCGCCGCCGGACTCGCCGTGGGAGCACTGTTCATCCGCCGCCAACGCACGGCCGTGAACCCGATGATCGACCTCGCGCTGTTCCGCACCCGCCGGTTCAACGTGCCGCTGCTCATCGACGCACTGGCGACCTTCGCGATGGTCGGCTTCTCGCTGTTCAACTGGCAGTTCATGCAGCTCGTCCTGGGCATGAGCCCGTTCGAGTCGGCCCTGTGGTCGCTGCCCACGTTCCTCGTGATGCCCGTGGGTATCGCCCTGGCCACCGCGATGGCACCGCGTATCGGCAAGCCCAACGTGATGACCGCCGGGCTTCTCGTGGCAGCCGCCGGATACGTCGCGCTGTCCCTGATCCGGACCGACTCGGGCATCGTCTACCTGGTGAGCGCCCTGGCCGTGGTCTCCATCGGCATCGGCGGCGTAGCCGCCGTCGTCACCGAGGTGATCCTGTCCGCCGCGCCGCCGGAGCGAGCCGGGGCGGCCTCCGCCCTGGCGGAGACCTCCGCCGAGTTCGGCGGCGCGCTGGGCATCGCGGTCCTCGGCAGCATCGGCACCGCTGTCTACCGCTCGCAGATGGAGTCCCAGGCCCCCGCGGGCCTCACCGGCAAGGAGTTGGCGGCGGCGGAGGAGACCCTCGGTGGCGCCGTCGACACCGCTGCGGCCCTACCGGGCCAGACCGCACAGGCGCTGCGGAGCGTGGCCTTCGACGCCTTCACCCACGAGATGCGGATCGCCGCGGTGGTCAGCGCCGTCCTGACGGCGGGCGGGGCCATCCTGATCGCCACCGCGCTCCGCGCCGCACGCGACCGGCCCGGACCCGCCGCCTCACCGGTCCCCGGGCAGACGGCACAGCACGGCAGCCGCGACCGGGCCGACGAACTGGCCGCCCCGACGCCCACGTCGTGAACCCCGGTCCCGTGGGCCGTACCGGTGTAGCCGCGCCCTCTCCCGGGCTGCGGCTACACCGCCGGCGGCTCCACGTCCCGGCATGTGCGGTACGCACCCCGAATGCCGTAGGGCCGGCCGCGAGCTTCAGCCGCGACTGGCGTACAGGTACACGGTGACCACGTCGGGTGCGTCTAGGTCGAACAGGACCGATCGGCGCGTGCCGTCGGCGGTGGGTTGCTCCTCGACGATGCCGGAGACGGTCCTGGCGGTTTCGGGGTCCCACAGGCTGCCGCCGCCGACGTTGTGTTTCGCGTCGACCGCCCGAACCCCCGGTGCGGGAGCCGCCGTGAACTCTGCCTCAGCGATGAAGGCGTCAAGCGCAGTACGGGGTATGCGGATCTTCGCCGAAAGCAGGGTTTCCAGGCCGTTGCTGTAAGCGGCGGACAGCAACACGGCTCCGGGAGGCAGGGTCACGTGAGCGACAGCTTCCACCTGAGCCGCGCTGGCGACCTGCGGACCTGACTGCACCGGGAGGGCATCTAGTTCGTCAATGTCGAAGACCAGCCCGGCCACACCGCACGCGATCAGCGACAGCACCAAGCTGATGCACGCAAGTGCGAACACGCTGTTCCTGCGCCGTTTGCGGGTCTTCCGGGCAGCGGTCTCGATCATGGCCAACACAGTAAGGCGCGCACGCCCGTCGGCCACCTGTGGAGCCCTGAGGATCCATGCGAGCGGTCCGGCGATCGCCCGGAACACCCGATATGTGCATGGATGGGTGCTGCGGATGGCACGATGGCAGTTGTGGGAAACAAATCGACTGGAACGGCTATGCCCCAAATCTCGCCACTCGCCGGTGAGCCGATCAAACGTGCCGATGCCGAGCGGCTCGCGGGAGTCCTGAAGGCGTTCGCGGACCCCGCCCGGCTGCGGCTGCTCAGCCTGATCCAGTCGGCCCCGGAGGGCGAGGCTTCCGTCTCTGACCTGACTGCGCCGCTCGGCCTCTCGCAGCCCACGGTCAGTCACCACCTGCGTATCCTCACCGAGGCCGGCTTGCTGGAGCGGGAGAAGCGCGGGGTGTGGGCGTACTACCGGCTGGTGCCCAGTGCGATCGCGACGGTCGCAGATCTGCTGACCCCGCCACGCAAGCGATCAGCACGGCGAACCCGCTGACGCGTGACAATCTCACCGTCGTCAGCCCGTCGAGTAGCGCGGACCGGCTGATAAAGGGGCCGTACCCTGCGACGCTCGATCGGAGCCGGCTGTGGATCGAGTACGGCGGCGAGCTGCTCGACGCGGAGGTGAGCGGCGGGTACCTGCTTGCCCGCGTGCTCCTCGACGTTGCCGGCACGCTCCGGACGGAAGATCCACCCCACGCTCACCGGGCTCCACGGGACGCGCGACACCCTCCCGACCAGCACAAACGTACGATCGTCGAGTCCAGTGACCCGGTAGCAGCCGCACCCTGCGACGCGAGGCCCCGCCAGCCGGGCTGCCGTCGGGCCCTACCCGGGTGCACTCTCCCGCCACGCCGTGAACACCGCGAGGCGGCTCACCCAGGTTCAGCTACGAGACCCAAAAAATCTCGGACGGTGATGTCGAGAACTGGTGACTGGCTCCGTCCCCGTGGTGAACGCGACCATGATGGGTCGCACCAGCATCGAGGAGAACCACGATGGCCAAGTATTTGCTGCTCAAGCACTACCGCGGCGCTCCGGCTCCGGTCAACGACGTGCCCATGGACCAGTGGACGCCGGAGGAGATCTCGGCGCACGTGCAGTACATGAACGACTTCGCGGCCCGGCTCGAGGGGACCGGCGAGTTCGTCGACGGTCAGGCGCTCGCCGCCGAGGGGATGTTCGTCCGGTACGACGGCGAGGGTCGCCCGCCGGTCACCGACGGCCCGTTCGCCGAGACCAAGGACCTCATCGCCGGCTGGATGGTGATCGACGTCGACAGCTACGAGCGCGCCATCGAGCTCGCCGGGGAGCTGTCGGCCGCCCCTGGCGCGGGCGGGAAGCCGATCCACGAGTGGCTCGAGGTGCGCCCGTTCCTGGCCGCGCCGCCCACCATCACGCAGTGACTGCTCAGGTGGACGAGGCCCTGCTCCGGAGCCTCACGCCGAGCGTGCTCGGGATCCTCGTCCGCCGCGGAGCCGACTTCGCGGCGGCCGAGGACGCCGTGCAGGACGCGCTGGTCGAGGCGGTCCGCGTCTGGCCGGCCGACCCGCCGCGGGATGCGAAGGGTTGGCTGGTCAGCGTGGCCTGGCGCCGGTTCCTCGACGCGACCCGGTCCGACGCCGCCCGCCGCCGGCGTGAGGACCTCGTCGACGAGGAGCCGGCGCCCGGGCCCGCGCCCGCGGTGGACGACACGCTCCAGCTCTACTTCCTGTGCGCCCACCCGTCGCTGACGCCGTCGTCCGCGGTCGCGCTCACGTTGCGCGCCGTCGGCGGGCTGACCACCCGCCAGATCGCCCAGGCATACCTGGTGCCCGAGGCGACCATGGCGCAGCGCATCAGCCGGGCCAAGCGCACCGTCTCCGGCGTGCGGTTCGACCAGCCCGGCGACGTCGCCACCGTGCTGCGCGTCCTCTACCTGGTCTTCAACGAGGGCTACTCCGGCGACGTCGACCTCGCCGCCGAGGCCATCCGGCTCACCCGGCAGCTCGCGGCCACGATCGACCACCCCGAGGTGGCCGGGCTGCTCGCCCTCATGCTGCTCCACCACGCCCGGCGCGCCACCCGGACCGCGCCCGACGGCAGCCTGGTGCCGCTCGCCGAGCAGGACCGCAGCCGATGGGACACCACGTCGATCGCCGAAGGTGTCGAGATCCTACAGGCGGCCCTCGCCCGCGACCGGCTGGGCGAGTTCCAGGCCCAGGCCGCCATCGCGGCACTCCACGCAGACGCGCCCACCGCCGAGGAGACCGACTGGATCCAGATCGTCGAGTGGTACGACGAACTCGCACGCCTGACCGACAGCCCGATCGTCCGGCTCAACCGCGCGGTGGCCATCGGCGAGGCCGACGGACCGCGCGCCGGCCTGGCAGCGCTCGCGGCGCTGAACGACTCACTGCCCCGCCACACCGCGGTGGCGGCACACCTCCACGAACGCGCCGGCGACCTGGCGACAGCGACACGGCTGTACGCCGAGGCGGCCCAGAAGGCACCCAACCTCGCCGAACGCGACCACCTGACCCGCCAGGCCGCCCGGCTCAACGCCCGCAGGTATCGCTGACGGGTCGCGCTCAGACCTACCCGCAGAACCTGGCGCGGCCCCATGAGCAGAGCGGTATCGCGCGGCGGTGGGCGGGGGCGGGGCACTTGCCGGTGTGCAAGGGTCGCGGATCGGTCGGGGCCGGGTAGCCTCCCCGCATGGGCGACGACAGGCAGCTCCATGAACGGGATGGCGGCGCGCGCGGGCCTGCCACCTTCGAGCTGGCGCTGATGTCGCAGGATTTCACCGCCGCCACGGTCACCGAGGTGCGGCACGCGGTCGAGGCGCTGGTGTCCGCGGCGGGGATGCCCGAGGGCGCCGGCTACAATTTCGTTCTCGCCGTGCACGAGCTGGTCGCCAACGCGGTGCGCCACGGCGGCGGCCACGGGCACGTCGAGCTGCGCCGCCGGGACGACGTTCTGGTCTGCGAGGTCAGCGACCAGGGTGCCGCCGCTGGCAGCATGCAGGTGCGGCTACCGGCGGCAGATGTGGCCGGGGGGCGAGGGCTGTGGCTGGCCGACGAGCTGACCGGCGGCCTGACGCTGAACCGCCGGCCCGACGGCATGACCGCCTCGGTCACCGCCTACCTGTCGCGCCGCGCCATGCCCCGGGCAGAACGCGTGGACGCGAGCGAGGCACACCTCACCGAACAGGCGGAGGACGACGAGAAGTGATTCCCATCCCCACCTGGCAGCACCACGTCCGCGTCGAGCACGACCGCAGTGTCCTCACGCTGTCCGGGGAGATCGACGTGAACGCCGCCGCACGACTGCTGGATCTCCTCACAGCGACGATCAACACCGCCGAGCTGGTCGAGGTCGACGTCCACGCGGTGGAGTTCATCGACTCGACCGTCATCAGCGCCCTGATCACCGCCCGGAACACGGCGACGGCGGTGGGCCGCCGACTCGTTCTGGTCAACGCCACGGGCCGGGTCCGCCGTATTCTCCAGATCACCGGCGTGCTCGACAGTCTATTGCCCGGCAGTAGCTGAAACCAGGGGCCCGCACCTCCCGCCGCGCCAAGCCCGTGACAGCGGCATGACAGGTGGATCGGTGCGGGCCGGTGGCATCGTGACGGGGGTGGGTCCTACCCGGTCGGTGTGGTGGGCGCTTGTGCGTCGGCAGGGATCGGTGGAAGCCGGCGCAGCGCTCGGATGGCTCGTCCGGCGAGCGGTAGGGCCACGGCCAGGACGGCGATGGCTTCCGTCACCGCGATTGTGCCGAGTGCGGTGCGTTGTGCCTGGCCGATGTAGTCGGGCAGAGTCACGAGTCGTAGGGCGAGGGTGGTCGCGGCGAGCAGGGTGAGCGCCAGCGACCACGGCAGCGTGGAAGCTGACTGCCGGGATGCTCGCCCGGCTAGGCGGACCGCGATGGCGGCGGTGACCATGACGCAGGACAGGCCGGGCCAGTCCAGCAGCCTCGGTGCCTGACTCGTGGCCTGGATGGCGAACAGCGGCAGGGGGACAAGCAGGATGCCGATCGGTATCGCGAGGAGCCACGGGCGGCGCGGCACGGGTGGGGCGTCGCGGTGAAACGCCGCCATGGCGAGTACCAGGAGAATGTCGATGAGCCGCACGGCCCAGGGCGTCACTGACAGTGGTACGTCATTGGTGGCCTGCTCCACGGCGGTGGTGACGGCGGGTGGCACGATGGCGAGCAGGGCGACCGCCTGGGCCACGCGGCGGTGTCCGAGAACGAGCGCGAGGTAGGCAGGGAGCCAGGCGTAGCCGGCCAGGTTCCACGCGGTGTGCCAGATACCCGACGGCGGCGTGAGCGCCCATGCGGGTGCGGGTGCCGGCAACCAGGCGATCCTCCCGGACAGCCAGAGTGTGACGGCGATGCTGGCGGTGACCATGACGGCGTGGGTCAGCATCGCCATCAGGGTCGCCAGTCGCACGGCCTGTCCCCAGGCGTAGGAGCGGGCTGGCGCCTGGGAGCCGCCGAGACGCAACCGGACGGCCAGGGACACGATGCTGGCGACCTCCGCCAGGCCTGGCCGGCCGTAGTCTGCGGCGTACTCGGCGGTTTCCGGGTCGTCGTCGTCCATGCTCTCCAGGAAGGCGGCGACCATGTCGTCTTCCCATTCCTGTCGATAGCCAGCGGGCAGCAGCCGCAACACGAGGCGGTAGCGCTCTTCGAGCCGGCTCATGATGGCACCGGCCCCGTGATCGGGTTCCGCTGATCACGCAGCCGGGTCGAGGCGAGACGCGCGTTCGCGGCCAGCCGTTCAGCCTCCACGGCGAGGGCCTCGCGGCCCCGCTCGGTCAATCGGTAGTACCGGCGTAACCGCCCTTGCCATACCTCCTCGCGGTCCAGCTCGACCAAGCCGTCGCCGACGAGCCGGTCCAAAGTCCCGTACAGGGAGCCGATCTTCAGCCGCACCCGCCCCCGCGACAGCTCCGCCACGTCCGCCACGATCCCGTAGCCGTGGCGCGGAGCGTCGACCAGCGCGGTGAGGATGAAGAAGGCTGGTTCCGTCATCACCCGAGAACTCATCCACCCAATATAATGGACGCCAGGATATCCTGTGTGTCAGGATCTGGATCGTAGACAGAGTTCACCAGGCGTCGCACCCGCCGAGTCGACGAGAAGGAGTCATCATGGGCGACGGTGACGCGGCGGACGCCGCAGACCTGGGCGGGCCGGACTTCGCTCCCGCGATACCCGCGGCGGAGAGCAGCATCGTCGGCGCCCCACCCCCCAGCCGGACCATCGTCCTCGGTCCCGGATACAGCGGCCACGTCGTCCTTGGGCGGAGCCGAAGCGGTCCGCGTCCGTCCAGGCAGGGTTACCCAGCGCCAACCGCAGCCGTGGCCGTCCCTTTGACCATGCCCGGCGCAACTGGTTCGACCGAAGCTACGAACAGCCTTCCCGGTCGTGGTCAGTCAAGACAGGATCTCGACGTACCCGTCGGTTCCGTGCACGCGAATCCGCTGCCCATCCCGAATCAGCTTGGTCGCATGCTCCACACCGACGACGGCGGGCAAGCCGTACTCCCGGGCGACCACCGCCCCGTGGGTCATGAGGCCGCCGACCTCCGTCACCAACCCCTCGACCGCGACGAACAGGGGTGACCAGCTCGGGTCGGTGTAGGCTGTGACCAGGATGTCGCCCGGTTCGAGATCGGTCTCGGCCAGGTCCAGGATGACGCGGGCTCGCCCCTCGACGGTCCCGCCGGAAACCGGGAGGCCGACCAGCGCGCCGGTCGGCACATCGTCGCGTCGGTACGCCCCGGCGATGCCCTCACCTTCCGAGGTGAGCACCCGGGGCGGTGTGAGCGCCTGATACGACCTGAACGCCTCCTTCCGCCGGCGGATGAGCTGATCATCCGCCTGGTGCGTGCGCACGACGTCGTGAAGCTCCTGAAACGTGAGGTAGAAGATGTCTTCCCTCTCCCGAAGCACGTTGTCGCGCACGAGGCGCTCGGCCTCTTCCAGCAGGGCCTGCTTGTAGACGAAGTAGCGGCTGACAATGGCGTACTTCGGGTACTCCCGGTACCCGATGAAGGTGCGGACTCGATCGATCATCCGCTTGGTCTCTTCGGCTTTCCGCTCCCCGTCCGGCAGGGCTCGCAGGCGTTCCAGGACGTCCTGCTCCTTCCTGTCCGCCTTCTGGCGCCCCTGCTCGAAGCGCCGCTTGCCGGCGCCCGGCTCGAAGTTCCTGATGTTGTCGAGGATGACGGGCACGAGCGCGGTGGGGCGTTCGCTCCAGCGCGGCCTCGTGATGTCGATCTCGCCGACGCAGCGCATGCCGTACCTGTCGAGGTAGGCCCGGATGGCGTCCCGCGCTTCCCGGCCGCCCGGGAGCTTGGCCAGCTCGTCCAGGAAGCCCTCGTCCTCGACCTTCTGCAGGAAGGCCACCACCTCGGGATGCGGGCGGATGACGTCGGCGACGTCGAGGAGCGCCAGCCCCATCTCCGACGTGACGTTGTGGGGCGCGGACAACGTGAGGGTGTCGGCCGCGTTCTTCTCGCCCAGCCACGCCTGCAGTTGCTCGTTGAGCCACCACGAGGCCTCCATCCCCGCCATGATCACCTGCATGCTCCGCGGCTCCCCCACGGCCCGCTTGTGCTCCTGGAAGGCCGCCAAGAGGAAGTCGAACCGCGCCGGCCCCGATGTCGTCTGGATGTCGCGCTGCAAGGTGGCGATGGACGCCTGGCTGCGTTCGATCAGGTCGGTGACGATGGCCGGATCGGTCTCGATCGGGGCGGGCGCGCCGCCAGCGGGCGGCCCTGCTGGACCCTCATCGGGAAGCGACGGAATGAAGTCGCCGCGGTCGATGACGGTCTCCAGCGCGTCCCTGACCAGCGGATCGCCTCTTCCCATGACAGCGAGCAGGCCGGCGCGGCTCGCAGGCGATGCCAGGCGCCGGGTGACGTCGACGAACAGCCTTCCACCGGCGTCGTACATCGGCGCGAGGGCCGTCAGCTGCCACACGGAGAGCCCCAGCGGCTTCATGGGGTCGGTCATCATCTGCTGATGACCGACGGAGACGTAGACATGGTTCTCTCCGTCGCCGGTCTCGGGGACGGGGAACAGCGTGGTGATCGGCCGACTCTGGACGATCTGGAAGTCATCGTCGACCAGGCACCATTCGATGTCCTGGGGGTGGCCGAAGTGGGCTTCGATCCGCCGGCCCAGCCGCACCAGCCGCACGACCTGTGCATCCGTCAGCGCCGGCTGCTCCTGCTGCTCCGAGTCGAGCGCCTGTTCCCTCGTCCCGCCACCCGGCAGGGCGTGGACGGCAAGCCGCTTGGTGGCGACCGCCTTGTCGATGATCTCACCGTCCCGCACCTTGTAGGCGTCCGCGTTCACCCGCCCGGAGACCAGAGCCTCGCCGAGGCCGAAGCTGGCCTCCACGGAGGCGACCTTTCGGTTGGACGTGACGGGATCGGCCGTGAACAGGACGCCGGCCACCTGCGGGAAGACCATCTTCTGCACGACGACGGCCAGGTAGACGGTGCGGTGGTCGATGCCGTTCCGCTGACGGTAGGTCACGGCGCGCTCGGTGAAGAGCGAGGCCCAGCACCGGCTGACGTGCTGGAGGATCGCCGCCAGTCCCATGACGTTCAGGTACGTGTCCTGCTGGCCTGCGAAGGAGGCCGTCGGCAGGTCCTCGGCCGTCGCGCTGGATCGGACGGCGTAGGCAGCTCGCGCACCGAGCCCGGTGAGAGCCCGGGTGATCGCCGCAGCCACATCGTCGGGGAGGACGATCCCTTCGATGGTCCGGCGGATCTCCGCGCTGAGCGTGCCGATCGCCTCCCGGTCGTCCGGGTGCAGGCGCGACAGCTGATCGAGCTGATCGTCGATCCACGGCGCCTCGGCCATGATCCGCCGGAAGGCGTCCGTCGTCACGCAGAAGCCAGCCGGCACCCGGATGCCGTCGATCCGCGACAACGCCCCCAGGTGCGCGCCCTTGCCGCCAACCGTCGCGCCCTGCGTCTCGTCGACCTCTTGGAGACCTAACACGTACTGCTCGATCACTGCGATACCTCCGAGGCGGCCGTCGTCCACTGCACTTCGCTGACCGGGTGGATCACCACGCCGTGCCCCAATTCTTCGTCCATTCTTGGATCCGGCCGACGATTCTGCGGCAAGACCCGGGTCTTGCCGCAAGCCCCCCAGTGCGATATAAGTTAAAGTGGGACCGATGCATATGTTGTTGAACCGTGCCGCGCCGTAGGCCGCCACCTCGTCTGAGGTGAAGTCGACATCGGTCGTCTGAGGTGAGGTCGACATCGGCGGCCCGTTCCAACAGCGCACAGACCAGGGGATCCTGCCTGGTGACCTCTTCGGCGAAGCGAAGGCGCCAACGGCCGGCCCAGACCTCGCGGGCCCAGACCTCGCGTTCTGTACTCCAGCCGTGGCTGGTGGAGTGTCGGTGCCCCCGCACCCTCCGTCACCACCGAATGTGAGACAGAGCCGAGATCAGGACACTCCCCCACCGGAGCAGGCGACCGGTCCGGAAGCGCCGGGCCGCCGAGGCGGCGGCGACCGGTGCCGGATCGGGGGTGACCCGACCCGGCACCGTCCGGTGCGCCGCTCAGGCGAGCGGCTCAATCCAGATGTTGCGGTACTGCACGGTGTTCTGGTGGTCCTGGAGGCGGATCGACCCCGTCGCGGGGCCTTCGGGGATGTTTCCGCCGGTCGGGCCGGTGATGGCGACGTCGTCCTGGACGAGCACACCGTTCCAGACCACCGTCACCCGGGCATTTTCGATCTTGGTGCCGGTGCTGTCGTAGCGGGCAGCGCGGTACTCGATGTCGTAGGTCTGCCACGTCTCGGGTGGTGTCGCGGCGTTGACGTCGGGCGCCTTCTGCAGGTAGATGGCGCCGGCCTCGTTGGTGTCCAGCGTTGGGTCGCCGTACGAGTCCAGCACCTGGATCTCGTACCGCTCCTGGAGGTAGACCCCGCTGTTGCCGCGGGCCTGGCCGGTGACCTCCGGCGGCAGCAGCGGCACCTTGAACTCGACGTGCAGCCGGAAGTCACCGAACGCCTGCTTGGTGCGCAGGTCGCCGTTGCGGACCTCCATCGCCCCGCCCTCGACCTTCGCCCAGCTCGCCGTGCGGCCGTCGGTGTGCTGCCACTCGGAGAGGTCGACCCCGTCGAACAGGACGATTCGCTCACCGGTCTTGCGCACCGTGATGAGGTCCAGGTTGACGTGCCCGGTGTCGGGCGCGTCGACCCGGTACTCGATCGCGTTGACGCCGCGGCGCAGCGTGAGCAGCTCCGTCTTGGTGGCCCACTGCTTCCAGGTGATCGTCGAGGGCAGAACGGTCTGCTTCACCTTGCGGCCGTTGACGTAGATGCTGATCGTCTTGTCGCCCTGGAACGGGTTGGGGCCGTTGCTGTAGCGGAGCCCGACCTCGTACTCACCGGCCTTGGTCACCTCGACGTGGACGGTGGTGGAAGTGTTCAGCGAGCCGAAACCGTCGACAAAGCCCACGCCGGAGAAGCCGGCGTGCTCGGTGTCGATGGTCGCAGAGCCCTTCCGGTGCCCCTCCTCGGCCTCGTAGAAGATCCGGTCCGGCTGGGCACCGGGAATCTCGTTGAGCGTGTACCACGCCTCGGTGTTCCACAGTTCCTCGCCGTTGGCCGCCGTGAACGGGCGCGGCGAGCGCAGGTGCACGACCCGGTCGCGCTTGAGGCCGGGGACCGTCAGCGTCACCTTCTTGCGGTCGGCGGAGACCTTCACCCCGGTGACGGTCAACTGCTCCTCGTCCACCTTGGGGCCGCCGTACGCCGGGGTCGGCGCGTACCGCCACTGTTCCAGGCGGTAGCTCTGCGCGATGTTCTGGATCGTCGCGGTGGAGAGCGGCCGGGTGTACTCGATCGTGAAGCCCTGCTTGGTGACGGTCATCGACCTCATGTCGAACGTGTTGGCGCCGTTCGGGGTCAGCTTCTGCAGGCCGTGATTGAGCTTGCCGGCCTGGCCCCAGTTGCCGCCGGCGCCCAGGCCGCCGACGTAGACGGCGCCGTCGGGCCCGATGGAGACCTCGTTGACGCCGGCCTCGAGCCCCTGGGTGTGGCGGAACACCGCGCCCTGCTGCACGCCGTCCACCTCCTCGAGGTACGCCCGCTGTAGGCCGCCGTAGGTGACGTCACCGATCAGCAACTGCCCGCGGAACGGCCCCTTCTTGAGCAGCACCGGCGTGCTCGGCGAGTTGGCGATCTCGTTCTGCGGCAGCCAGAGCACCGGCTTGGCCACCGGGTTGTCGTCGAACGGGCCGGCGGGGTTGGTGTAGTGGTTGAAGAACTTGTCCTGCTCGATGCGGACCAGCTTGGACGCGGGCAGCCAGCCGCCCTGGTTGTCGGTCACGTAGAGGGCATCGTCCGGACCCCAGCCGATGCCGTTGGGCGTGCGCAGGCCGCCGGCGACGTAGCTGACCTTGCCGGTGCGCTTGTTCACCACGATGCTGGTGCCCCGGTTCGGCGCCGGCTGCGGGTTGGTGGTGGCGCCGCCGAAGTCGATCGCCACCGAAAGGTTGAGGTAGAAGTTGCCGCCCTTGTAGAGCAGGCCGAACGCGAACTCGTGGAAGTTGCCGCCGAACGGCCAGCTGGCCACGTTGCGGTACTCGTCGGCGACCTCGTCACCGTCGGTGTCGCGCAGCTCGGTCAGCTCGTGCTTCTGTGAGACGTAGATGGTGCCGTCGACGACCGCGACGCCCATCGGCTCCTTGAGCCCACTGGCGACCCTCTTGTACGTGACCTGGTCGGGACTCGTCGCCCCGGTCACGTTGTCCAGGATGTACACCTCACCCTGTAGCTGGTCGGTTTCACCCCAGGTGGAGATGACCAGCCGGCCGTCGGCGGTCCACGCCATCCCGGACACCTGTGGCTCGAAGCCGGCGGGCCGCAGGTCGGTGAGGGTGTAGTTGGGGTTGACCGAGTCCAGCGGGAGCCCGTCTCCCGGAGCGTCGGACACCCCCTGGCAGGCCTTGAATCCGGGCGCGGTGACCCGGACGACGCCGGCGTCCGTGCTCAGCATCGAGTTGGGCACCACGGTGAAGCTCGTCTCGCCCGGCGGCTGCCACGAGAGGGTGAGCTGCTGGCCGCCGCCGGCTTCGAAGTACTCCACGCGCAGCGCGTGGTAGCCCTTGGTCAGCGTGACCGCGCCGTCCTTCGAGGTGGCGCCGTGCGGCCCGTCGTGGTCGACCACCAGCGCGTCGTCGATGTAGAGCCGGGAGCCGTCGTCGCTGGTCAACCGAAAGGTGTACGCACCCGCGGCCGGGATGTTGATGTTGCCGAGGGCGTGGGTGACGAAGTTGTCCTCGAAGCCGAAGTCGGCCGCGGTGCGCCAGTCGATGACCGGCATCAGCTTGTCGACGTTCGGGGTCTGGCCGGGCTTGAGCGTGCAGATCGTGCTCAGCGGCACCCGCACGTCGTACGTGCGCAGCGTGACACCGGGCTCCTGGGGCGGCAGGTCCGCCGCGTGGACGGCGCCGGGCGCCAGCCCGACGGCGACCGGGGGCGCGACGAGGACGGCACTGAGGAGTGCGACGAGACGTCTCGCGCGCGAGGGGGGACGGGGCATCGATCCTCCAGGGACGGGGGTCGGGACGTTCCCACGATCGACACGCGCCGAGGGTGCCTGCCCGGCGTAGCGCTGAACTTCGATCATGGGTCAGGAGACATCATCGACCACATTCGTCGCGATAACCAGATCTTCCGACCAACCAAACGCAACTTTTGTCGATACCTGCGAAAGTTCGGGTGCGGCGGTGACGATCGGCCACCCCTCGCCGGGGCGACCCAGCAGTGGATGGTGTGCCAGGATCGCGGCCGAGGAGCGAGTCCCCCCAGGTCTCTCCCAGCAGGCCCGCCTCGCTCGCTGGCTGCGAGGTCATTCCCTGAGGACCGCGGGTCTGCCCGATCCGAGGGCCGATAAGGTCATGCGGTGAACCTGGAACAGGTCCGGCAGGCATATGCGTCCGTCGCAGAGCTCTACATCGGCCTGTTCGGTACAAGCCAGCAGGTACACGCCGACGACCTCGCCTTCATCGGGCGACATCTGGCGGACCGACCTGGCCCGGTGCTCGATCTGGGCTGCGGGCCCGGCCATATCACCGGTTACCTTCGCTCGCTGGGCGTGGACGCAACGGGAATCGACATGGTCCCCGAGTTCATCGCCCATGCGCAGGCGGCCCACCCGGGCGGCAGGTACCAACTCGGGTCGATAGACAACCTCGCCGTTGCCAACCACTCCGTCGCCGGCATCCTGGCCTGGTACTCGTTGATCCATCTCTCGCCGCAGAATCTCGACGGCGTGCTCGCTGAGTTCCGGCGGGCAATGGCCCCGGCCGGAACGTTAGTGCTTGGTCTCTTCGTAGGTGACGAGGTCGCCGCCTTCGACCACAAGGTCGTGACCGCCTATCGCTGGCCCGTCGACGAGTTCTCCGAGCGACTGACGCGAGCCGGCTTCACGGAGGTTGAGCGCCTGCAGCGGCCCAGCGAAGGCGCTCATCGGCCGCACGCCGCCATCGCGGCAATCGCAACCGAAGGGTGAGCTCAGCCGGCGAGCTGCGTGGGCTCGTCGGCCGCCGGTGTGGACGACCTGACGGTGTGGTCGGCGTCGCCAGGGTCACTCGGGGTCCTGTGACCGGCGCTGTCGATGCCGTCGTCGGCGCGCCTGCGGTGGACACCGTCGACGGCACGGTCGGCCTGACCTCATCGTGGGCGGTCCGGGCGGCGGTCGCTTTCGCGGGCGGCGTCGCGAAGGAAGGTGTTGTAACGGGCGAGGTCGTCGGGCGTCCCGGTGGCGTCGGCGCGGTCGGCGGCCCGGTCGAGGCGGGCCTGTTCGCGTTCGTCGGCGCGGATCCATTGCCGGACAAGGACGATCATGACGACGGCGGCGGGCAGCTCGCCGAAGGCCCAGGCGATGCCGGCGCCGAGGTGCTGGTCGTCGAGTAGCGGTGCGGCCCAGTCAGGATGCACGGCGAGGTACCAGTCGGGAGCGATGACGGTGGTGCTCTGCATGAGGATCAGGCCGAAGAAGCCGTGCGCCATCATCGACGCCAGGTGGATGATCACCAGCAGGGGTGGGGCGAGTCTGGGCCGTCCGGGGTCGACGCCGATGAGGACCCAGAACAGCAGGTAGCCGGCGAGGACGAAGTGGGTGAGCATGGCCAGGTGCCCGAGGTGGGAGCGCATCAGGGTGCCGAGCAGGTCGCTGAAGTAGAGCCCGAAGAGGCTGCCGGTGTAGATGGCGAGGGCGACCAGCGGGTGGGTCAGGATCCTGGCCGGTCGGCTGTGCAGGGCGAGCAGCAGCCATTCCCGGGCACCGCGCATCTGCGGGTCGGCCGGTCGGCGCAGGGTCCGTAGCGCGAGGGTGATCGGGGCGCCACCGACGAGCAGGATCGGTACCAGCATCGACAGCACCATGTGCTGCACCATGTGTGCGCTGAACAGCACGTAGGCGTAGCGGGCGATCCCGAGGTTGGTGATCGCGGCGAGCAGCAGCATGCCGGCCAGCCAGCTCGCGGTCCGGGTCGCCGGCCAGTGGTGCCCGGCCCGCCGCATGCGTGCCACGCCAGTGAGGTAAGCGAGGACGCCGAGGGTGACGAGGGTCAGGAAGAACATGTCCGGTAGCGGTTGGCCGATCACTCGGGTGGCGGCTGGCGCGGCGGGCATCGCGAAGCCGAGCAGTTCGGTGAGCGGGTCGGCGTCGAGCGGGTCGTCCGGGATCGGGGTGGGGCTGCGGGAGAGGGCGACCGCGAGTCCGACGGCGGCGGCGAAGACGACCAGTTCCGCGGCGGCGAACCGGGTGAATACCCCGCGCTGGCCTGCTCGCAGGGCGGGGAGCGTGTGCCGCCGGTGTCTCGCGCCGAGCGCGCCGAGGGCGAGCAGTGCGGCGAGTTTGCCGCAGAGCAGCCAACCGTAGCGGGACTGCCATAGCTGGTCGACTGTGCCGAGGCGTACGGCGGCGCTGGCCAGGCCGCTGATCGCGACGGCGGTGCAGCAGCCCAGGGCGAGGCGGCTGTACCGGGTGGCGGTGTCCGCGAGCAGGCGGCTGCGGCGCATCATCAATAGGGCGGCGAGTCCACCGACCCAGATGCCGGCGGCGAGGATGTGCAGGGCGAGGCTGGTTACCGCAATCTGGTGGTTGCCGGATCCGGCGGCGTGTCCGGTGAATGCCGGTGGTAGCAGTGCGGCCATCGCGAGCAGCGCGACCGTGGCGGCCAGCCAGCGGGACACCCCGGCCCGCGACAGCACCGCCGCCGCCAGGGCGAGCCCGGCTTGCAGTAGCAGTGCCTGACCTTGGGGGATGGAGGCCGCGAAGCTGACGACGGTGGCGCTACCCAGGTTGTTCAGCGGTTGTCCGAGCAGGTCTGACACCGTGAGGACGATCAGGACAGTGGCGGTCAGCGCCCAGCCGGCCGCGGTCACGGTGCTCCGGCGCAGCAGTTGGTAACCACGGGCGCAGACCGTCGGCCCGTCTCCGGGAAGCAGGAACGCGGCGGTCATCGTCATGCCGACCGTCAGCGTGGCCAAGGTGTTGAGCAGGAGCCGAAACACCGGCAACGCCCACATGACGCCCGGGCCGGGGTCGGGCAGGCCGGGGATGGCCGTGGCCAGGGCGCCACCAGCGCGCAGTGCGGCCAGCAGCACGACGACCGCGACAACGCCGACGACGACGGTCAACCACCAAGGGAAAGGGGCCATCGACCGACGGACGTCAGCTCGGCCACGGGGAGGAGCTTCCGCGACGGCTACCGGAGGCGGGGTGCCCTGTCCGGTCTCGCCCTCGATCGGGCGCCGGTGTCGGGCATCGGTTTCGGACATTCGTTTGACCTTGATCTCGGGCTGGACCAGCGCGTCGGCTGCCGGTCGGATCGGTGCGCCCAGCGGCCCTGGCGGGATCTTCTTATCGGCGGATCCGGCGATGCCACCACATCGCACCGGCTGTCGTGACGAGCCCGACCAATACCGCCGCGCCGATGAACACGCCGGCCCCCGAGCCGTTCTCCTTCGCCGCAGCGGCGGCGGTGGGCTCTGGACTGGTTGTGGCGGCGCCGGACGGTACGGGTACGGCGGTTGGGTTCGTGCTGGACCGAGGATCAGCCACCGCGAAGGCGTAGGAGCCCTGAACAGGGTGACCATCGGCGGAGACGACCCGGTAGGCGACGGTGTAGGTGCCATTGCCCAGTGGCGCGGTGAGGGTGACCGTGCCACGAGTTTCGGCCACCACGGGTGCTCCCGTACCGACGCGTTGGTTGCCGGCGTCGGTGACCACGATGGTGGTGAAGGTGGGATTCAGCCGTTCGGTGAATTCCAGTGCGATCTCCGTCGGCGCGACGTTCAGGGTGGCGTCGCGGGCAGGGTCGGCGGAGCGGAGGCTGTTGTGGGCCTGGGCCGGTGTGGGCACGCCGAGGACGACCAGGACGGCAGCCAGGGCCGCGAGGCTCAGCCGGGCCATGGCGGAGGCTCGGCGCGACGGTACGGACATGGCAGGTGTCTCCAGGTCGGCGGGAGTAGGTCGGGAGCTGTGCGTGCGTGATCTAACCGAGGAGTTGTTGGCCGATCCACCCTCCGGGCGGGCAGCCGGGCGGGATGGCGAAGACGGCGGAACCGATCGGCGTGGTCCACTCGTTGAGCAGGTCCCGCTCGGCGAGCCGCCGTTGAATGGGTAGGAACTGTTCGGTGATGTCGGCCTGATAGGAGGCGAAGATCAGCCCGCTGTCGGCGGTGCCGTCGGCTGCCGGGGCCTCGTCGTAGTTGTAGGGCCGGCGCAGGATTCGCTGCCGGTCCTCGGTCACGTGCGCCCGGCTCAGGTGGGAGAAGTCGGGGATCACCGTCAGGCCCGCCCCGTTGACTGCGGCGAAGTCCGGCGGGTCGTGCTCGGCCTGTCCGGTCAGCGGTGCTCCGGTGTCCAGCCGTCGGCCGACGGCCAGTTCTCGGTCGGTGCGGCCGAGCAGGTCCCACTTCTCCAGGTCCATGCGGATCCGGCGTAGTACCAGGGTGCTGCCGTTGCGTAGCCAGGGCGCTTCATCCGTGCTCCAGACGGCGGTGTCGAGGGCGGGCGTGCCGGGTCGCGGGTTGGCGGTGCCGTCGAGCTGGCCGAAGAGGTTCCGCTGGGTCGGGTTCCCCTGCTGGGTACCGTGGCTGCGACGGAAGCCCCGCTGCACCCATCGGACGGTGGCGAACGGGCGGCTGTCCTTGATCAGCATTCGTTGGGCGTGGGCGACGGTGACCGGATCGTCGGCGCAGATCTGCAGCAGCAGGTCCCCGCCGGACCAGGCCGGCTGGAGCCGGTCGACGGCGAACGGCGGTAGCTCGGCCACCGACGGAGGCCGGCGGTCGGCCAGCCCGGCCGCCCGGTACAGGCCGGGCCCGAACCCGAATGTCACGGTCAGCCGGGCCGGTAGGACGGCGAGTTCGGCCTCGGTGTCGGCCAGCGCCGGCTGCCCCTGGGTGAGCCGGGCGGCGTCGTCGCTGAGCAGGCGCAGCATCCGGCCCAGCACCGCCCGGTCCGGGTCCGGCCGGAGGGTGAACGCGACGAAGCACGCGTGTGCCTGCGCGGCGGTGGCGACTCCGGCCTGCCGGGTGCCGTGAAACGGCTCGACGAGCGTCCCGACGGTGGTGGCTGTGGCGGCGGCTGAGTGGTCCCGGGTTGCCACCGTCGCGGCCACCGCGCCGGCCAGGGCCCCGGAGGCTGTCAGGGCACCACCGGTGAGCAGGCCTCGTCTGCTCACCGGCCGGCCGGTGCCACGGCCGGTCACGTCGCCGGGCTCATGCTCATGCTCGGGTGGCCGGGATCGTAGCTCTCTCCCGCGCCGGTGAATGGCTTGGCGACCGCCGAGAACTGGAGGGTCTTCCCATCGGCAAAGGTCAGGGTGAACGTCAGCTCGTCACCGGCTTTGACCGGGGCGGTTACGTTCAGCAACATCAGGTGGTCGCCGCCGGGCTCCAGAACGTGACTGCCCTTGGCCTTGACGACGATCCCGCCAACCTTGGGCTGCATGACCATTCTGCCGTCTTTCATGGTCATCTCGTGCAGCTCCATCGGTGACACCGGCGTACTCGCGCTCACCACGGTGATGTCGGTGTCGCTGTTGTTGACCAGAGTGCCGAAGGCAGCCGTCATCCCCCTGTCGGCCGCCTTCACCCACGGGTCTCGCACCGTGATCGGACCGGCCGGGGTGGTCGCTGCCGAACTGGGACCGGCGCCCGGCGCGGGGTCCGACGACCCGCACCCGGCCGAACCGAGGACCACCGCGGCGACGGTGGCCATGAGGGTCGTCAAGGCCGCCGGGCGCCGTCGCGGTCCCGGTGTGGCGGCTGTACGCATTGAAGTTGCCTCCGAGGATGTTGTGCTGCTGTCGGGTTGGTCGCACCCAGGACGCAGTTAGTTCCTACGCCTCGTAGTAATTCCCAGGCGCAGGCCGATGGCAGACACGATCCGTCGAACGTCGGCGACCGGCCCGCCGGCGGTGCGTCAGTAACCAGTCCGGGAGGTAGCTGCCGGCAGGTAGCTTCCGCCGGGTTTCGCGGCGCGGACTGGGAAACTGTACGGACTGGTCGGTATAGTCACTCGCCATGAGTGCGGGTAAGCGGCCGGTCATGGATGCCCAGGTCATGTCGGAGGGGCGTCGGTGGGCGGCGTTGGGGGTACTGGTCGCCGCAGTGCTGCTGCTGGCGATCGACGGCACGGTGCTCTACCTGGCGGTGCCGTCACTGACCCGCGATCTGGCCCCGACCGCGACGCAGATCCTGTGGATCGGGGACATCTACTCGCTGGCCCTGGCGGGGTTGCTCGTCACGATGGGCACGCTCGCGGACCGGGTCGGCCGCAAGCGGCTGCTGCTGATCGGTACGACGGCGTTCGGCCTGGCCTCACTGCTGGCGGCCTTCTCGACCAGCGCGGAGCTGTTGATCGCCGCTCGGCTACTGCTGGGCGTGGCCGGGGCGACCATCATGCCGTCGACGTTGTCGATCATCCGGAACATGTTCGCCGATCCGCGCCAGCGCACCCGGGCCATCGCGGTCTGGTCGGCGGCTGGCGGCGGCGGGATCGCGCTCGGGCCGCTGGTCGGCGGCGCGCTGCTGGAACGGTTCTGGTGGGGCTCGGTGTTCCTGATCAACGTACCAATCATGGTTGCGCTCCTGGTCACCGGCATCATCCTGCTGCCGGAGTCCCGCGACCCCAACCCCGGACGCTTCGACCTGCTCTCCGCGGGGTTGTCGATGGCCACGATCGTGCCCCTGGTCTACGCGGTCAAGCACGCGGTCAGCGACGGACTCGACGCGATCACCCTCGGCTGTCTCCTGGCCGGCCTGGTGCTGGGCGTGCTCTTCGTGCGCCGGCAGCGACACCTGACCGCGCCGTTGATCGACGTGGGCCTGTTCCGCAATCCGGCGTTCAGCGGTGCCGTGTTGGCGAACTTCATCGCGATTTTCGCGTTGACCGGCCTGCTCTTCTTCTTCTCCCAGTACCTGCAACTCGCCCGCGGTTTCAGCCCACTGCGGGCCGGGCTGGCCGAGATGCCCGCGACGATCGCCTCCATCCTCGTCGTCGGTCTCGTCGGGGTGGCGATCACCCGGCTCGGCCGTGGTCGAGCGATCGCCGCCGGGCTGGGGCTGACCGCCGTCGGGCTGCTACTGGTCGCGGCCGCCGAAGGGGCCGAACACTATCTCTGGCTCGGTCTCGCGCTCGTGCCGGTCGGGCTCGGTGTCGGGCTGGCGATGACGCTCACCACCGACGTGGTGGTCTCCGCGGTACCGCCCCGCAAGGCCGGCGCGGCGTCGGCGATCTCCGAGACCGCCTACGAGCTTGGTGTGGCGCTCGGTATCGCCATTCTCGGATCGGTGGTGACGCTCGCCTACCGGGCGTTCGTCGCCATCCCCGAGGAACTGCCCGGCACGGTGCAGGACCGGATCAGGGACTCCCTCGCCTCGGCGCTGAGCGTGGTCGAACCGGGTTCGGACCTGGCGCACGCGGCACGGGAGGCGTTCGTCCACGCCATGCAGATCACCTCGGTGGCCGCCGCGATCCTTGCCGCCATCGCCGCCATCGCCGCTTGGCGTACCATCCCGTCAACGCGAGACTGACCCGGATTTCCTGAGGGCACGCGGGCGGGGAGAGGGAGGGACGACGGTGGGCCGTAAGGCCGGACGCTCACCCGGCGAGACGCGCCGGCTCCTGCTCGACGCGGCCGGGGCGATAATCCGTACCCGGGGTGTCTCGGCGACGCTGGACGACATCGCCCAGCAGGCCGGCGTCTCCAAGGGCGGGCTTGTCTACCACTTCGCCAGCAAGGAAGATCTGATCCGCGCCCTGGCCGATGATCTACTGCAGACCTTCCGGAACGCGGTCGAGTCCGCGTTGGATCCGGCCGACACCGCGCCGGGGCGACTCACCCGGGCCTATGTGCGCGCCTGTCTGGACACCTCGCAGGACGAGCGGGTGCTGCTGGAGACCATCGCCCTGCTCGCTCAGTTGATCACGATACCCGCCGTCGCGGAGCTGGCCCGCGCCGATGCCGAATGCTGGGACCGGGAACTGCGGGCCGACGGTCTGCCGGAGGAGGTTCTCGCGCTGGTCGTCTCCGCCGCCGATGGTGCCGTCAACGCGCCCCTGTGGGGAACCCTGACCCGAACCGCGAACCTGCGGCGTCTCGAAGACCAGCTCATCCGACTCACCCTCTCGGACTGCGCCCCGCCATCGTCCGGCGGCTGAGACCGACCACGCGGTCGCGGTGACCCAGACGCGCGCCTGGAGTGGCACGTCGTAGGTGACCCCGGCAACGCCCCGTCGTATCCGCGCAGCACCTCGGCGTTGCGGCGGGCCTACGGGTAGCCGGCCCCGCCGTCGGTACGCCACGATGCCACCGTAGCTGTCCACAAGCGCCGGTTTCCGGACCTTCCATCGACAGACGTCATGTGATTGAATGCCGATACCGGCAGAAAGACCATCGGCGGTACGCGCCCACAAGGCGCATGCCTACGCCTGAGGGGTGCGCGGATATGACGCTGCCTGAAATTGACATGGACGATCCGCTCGGTCCCCTGTTACGGCAGATGGATCTGCGCGACCCATATTCGGTCTACGCCCGGCTGCGCGCACGGGAACCGATTTTCTACTACGAGCCGCTGCAATCCTGGATGCTCACCCGCCACGCCGACTGCACCGCCGTCCTGCGGGACAGCGCCCGGTTCGGCGCCGACTGGCGACGGGTGGGCGAACAGGTTCCGCCACAGGCGGTCAGCGTGCAGACCCTCGATCCGCCGGAGCACACGGCGATCCGCCGGCTGCTCATGGAGGCGACCCGGCTGGTCGACACCCCGGCCGCGGCGCGGCTGGTGGCCGGGCGCACCCGGGCCCTGCTCGGCCGGCTCGCCGAGCGTGATCGCTTCGACTTCGTCGGCGAGGTGGCCGAGCCCCTCGCCGCCGGTACGATCACGGACCTGCTCGGCGTGCCCGAGCTGGACCTCGCCTGGTTCGTGCCGGTCGCCAACCGGATCGCCGACGGCATGGACGCCGGCCTCTGGCCCGAGCTGGGCCCGCCGGCGATGGGCGCCCGGGCGGAGCTGGCGGCGTACACCGGGACCTGGCTGACCGATCCGCCCGAAGCCGGGGTGATCGCCCATGTCGCCCGGCACGCCGACGACGCCGGCGTCGACCGCACCGTGGTGGCCAACAGCCTGCGGGTCCTGCTGCACGCCGGCTTCGAGTCGGCCAGCCGGCTGCTCGGCCTCGCTGTCGCGGTCCTGCTCGCCGAGCCCGGCCGGGCGGAGTCGTTCCGCCACGCCGAACCGGATGCCGCCGTCGACGAACTCGTCCGGCTCAGCTCACCGGTGCAGGCCACGGCACGCGCCTGTGTGACCGACAGCCGGTTCGGCGAGGTGCGGATCCGGGCCGGCGAGGCGGTGACCCTGCTGCTGGGCGCCGCCAATCGGGACCCCGAGCGCTTTCCCGACCCGAACGCCTGGCGGCCGGACCGCAGACCCAACCCGCACCTGGGGTTCGGCCGGGGCGCGCACTCCTGCCTCGGGTCGCCGTTCGCCACACTGCAGGCCCGGATCCTCAGCACCGTCCTCACGACGGAGTACCCACATGCCCGGTTGCTCGCCGAGCCGGCGTACCGGCGCAACCTCACCCTGCGTGGCCTCGACCGTCTGGAAATCGCCCTGCGATAGCCGGTCGCGGTCGCATTCCCGATCGATGACGAAGGGAGGGACGACATGCGTTACTGGCACTGAGTCAAATTGAAGTGAGAGGCAGTGTTCGTCGGGCACCCGGACGATGTTCCGAAGGTGCCCGACGGGCACTGTCCTGGCCGGAAAGAATGTACTCGACCAGGAGGACACGAACATGCGAGGCCCGGATCCGTACGCGTTCGCAGCCGGTTACTACGATCTATTCCGGGCGAAGCTCGGCGACGAGGCGCTCCCCTCGGTGTCGTTCTTCACGGAGTTCGCCCCGTCCGACGGATATGCGCTGGAGATTGGACCCGGCACCGGGCGCGCGACGCTGGCCGTGGCGGCGAAAGTGGCCGGCTTGGTCTGCCTCGAACGGTCCGCGACGATGCGCGCGGTGCTGCTGGCGAAGCTGGCCGAACGGCCGCACCTGCAGGCGCGGGTCACCGTGCTCGATGTCGCTGTGCCGCCGTTCCGGCTCGACCGTCGGTTCGACTACGCGTACTTCGGCGGCGTGCTGGAGCACATCCGGCCGGCCGACCGGCCGCACCTGTTCCGCGCCGTCGCCGACCACCTCGCCGACGGTGGCCTGCTGGCCATGGACATGGTGCTCAGGCAACCGGCACCGGACTTCCCGGAGCGGGTCGTCGACGAGGTCACCGTCGGCGAGTGCCGGTACGAGCTCGCCGCCGCCGCCACCGCGCTCGGCCCGGACGAGTCGCAGCTCACCTACATCTACCGCACGTTCCACGAAGACCGGCTGCTCGCCACGGAGAAGGTCGAGCGCCGACACAACATGCACCGGCCGGAGCCGGTGCTGGCCGACCTGGCCGCTGCCGGGCTGGCGCCTGCCCCGGGGCTGGTGTTCGCCGGAGTCTCCGCCGAGGACCCCGGTGGGGTCGTCGTGCGCAAGGAGGCGTCGGCGTGAACCGCGTCCGGGCGGCGAAGTCGGCTCTCCCCGCCGTGGTGCCGCTGGACCGGCGGTACGACCCGGCACGCCTGGCCGACGAGGTACACGCGTTGCGGGACCACCGCTGGCGGGCGCAGCGCGCCTACAGCCAAGCCGGACTCGCCGCCCCGGTCGAGATCGACTGGCGAATCCTGCCGCTGCGCAGCCCGACCGGCGACCCGGGGCGTACCGATCCCGGCGGCGCGGGCCTCGATCCGTACCGGGACACCCCGCTGCTGGCCCGCTCGCCGTACCTGGCCGAGGTGCTCTCCACCATCCCGGCGCCGCTGCGCGCGGTCCGGCTGATGTCCCTCGGCCCCGGGGCGCAGGTGCACGAACACCGCGACGGCAAGTGCGGATACCCGTGGGGCGTGCTGCGGCTGCACGTACCGGTGATCACCAATCCCGGCGCGGAGTTGGTCATCGAGTCGACGCCGTACCACTGGGACGTGGGCCGCCTGTGGTTCGGCGACTTCGACCGGCCGCACTACGTGCGCAACACCGGACCCGAACCGCGCGTCCACCTGGTGATCGACTGCCTGGTGACCCGGTCGCTGCTGGACCTGTTCCCGGAGGCGTACCTGGACCGGCTGCCCTGGCCGGACGTCCTGCTGGCCACCGACCCGGTGCCGCTGCGGGCCGCCGACCTGGCCGGGCTGGGCTGCGAGTTCCCGGTGCCCGCCGACTTTTCGCGGTGGTCCGAGGAGGACCCGCTGGACGAGGCCCGGCCCGACGTGCCGGGCCGCATCGAGGTCGACCAGGGACGGCCGGTCCTGGTGCTGGCGGGCGATCCGACGTTCGCGCTGGTGCACATCGGCCGGTCGGAGTTCCGGTTGGAAGGCTGGACGGAGGAGCGGACGCTCGTCGTCGACACCGCCTCGCCCCGCCCCAGCGTCCGGTTCCGGGTCCGGGACGGCCGCCTGCTCACCGAATGGGTTCGACCGGCGACCATCCGCCACGCCGTCAGCGAAGGAGCGCTCCCGTGACCGTCGCCCCCGCCAGGTTCGACATCCCGAAGGACTTCTCCCAGCAGGAGGATCCGTACGCCCTGCTGGAGGCGATCCGCGCGAGCGGACGGGTCCAGCGGGTCCGGTTGCGCGGCGCCGTGCCCGTCTGGCTGGTCACCGGGTACGCCGAGGCCGTCGCCGCGCTGAACGACCCCCGGTTGAGCAACAGCCTCGAATACGGGGCCTCCGTCCTGCCCGGCCCCGCCGAGCAGCGGCGGCGGGCGAACGTACTGGCCTGGAGCATGCTGTCGGTGGACCCGCCCGACCACACCCGGTTGCGGGGCGTCGTCGCGCGGGGCTTCACCGCCCGGCTGGTGGAGCAGCTCAAACCACAGATCCAGGAGCTCACCGACGGGCTGCTCGACGCCGTGGCGCCCACCGGACGGGCCGACCTGGTCAACGACCTCGCCTTCCCGCTGCCCATCGCGGTGATCTGCCGGCTGCTCGGGGTCCCGTACCAGGACCACCGGCTGTTCCGCGGCTGGAGCGTCGGCCTGGCCATGCCACCCGCCGACCCGGACACGCTGCGCCGGGCGGACGCGGCCCGCGCCGAGATGACCCGCTACTTCGAGGAGTTGGTGCCCGCCAAGCGGGCCGAGCCGGGCGACGACCTGCTGTCGGCGCTCACCCAGGCGCACGCCGCGGAGCGGCTGACCGACACCGAGGTCGTCGCCATGGCGATCATGTTGCTGCTCTCCGGTCACGAGACCACGGTTTGCTTCATCGGCTCGGCGATCGTGGCCATGCTGCGCGACCCCGGTCTCGCCGACGCGGTGCGCCGGGACTCCGCGCTGCTGCCGCCCGCCATCGAGGAACTACTGCGGCTCAACGGTCCGGTGACCCGCGGCGTGGCCCGGTTCACCAAGGAGGAGGTGGAGTTCGGCGGGGTCCGGATCCCCGCGGGCGAGATGGTCGTGGTGTCGCTGGCCGCCGCCAACCGCGACCCGGCGCAGTTCCCGCGGCCGGAGGTGGTGGACCTGGCCCGCAACCGGAACCCGCACCTGAGCTTCGGGCACGGCATGCACCACTGCCTGGGCCAGGCGCTGGCCCGCCAGCAGGCCACCATCGCGCTCGGTACGGTGCTGCGCCGGCTGCCCGATCTCGCGCTGGCCAAGCCGCTGGAGGAGGTGCGGCGCTGGCCTGGCATGCTCCGGGGCCTGGACGAACTGCCGGTCAGCTTCACGCCCGTCGTCGCGTCCTGAGCCACGCCGGTAGGTCAAGCGACGTGGCGCGGTACCCAACGACCGGGTAAGGCAGTCACACAGCGATGTCTGGTGCGGCAGAATGCTGGTGTGAGCGCGGAGGAAGACGACGAGTTCGAGGAGGTTGCGAATGTCCTCCGAGGACAGACGGCCGGTGACGCGGAACTTCGCCCGGCGCTCGAGGCGCTCGAGGCTCGGCTCGGTCAGCCCGTTGTTGCCCTTACCTGCGGGTCCATGAACTCCGTGGCCGGCCACGGAGTCCCGGGCGTGGAGGTTCCGACCATAACCGCCTGGGTACGTGGCGCGGCACTCGACCATGAACGCCGCCTGCGGGCGGACGCGGTCTTCGATCAGATCGTTGCCGAGTTTGGTCCGTGGCGGTGGCGGCAGTTCACGGCACGGGCGTTGCGGGTGGGGAACCTTCCAGGTTCGCGGGCCCGGCGCATCGCAGCACTTGGCTGCATCGAGTACATAACTGATCCGATTCTGGGCGGGCTGGGGTGCTTCGATGAGGAGGCCACGACACGCGTCATGGCGGCGATACCGCAGGAGCGGTGGGACCAGTCCCGCGATGACTGGGGAGCCAGCGTCTGGACCGTCGCCGTGAACGCGGATCTTCACAGCGTCTCCGTGTTCGTCCACACTGCGGCTCAGGTTGTGCAACTGCAGCGGACACCGCGATGGTATGAGTGGGAACGACAACTCCGCGCCCTCATCGCCGAAGAGGACGAGTTCGGGTCAACCAGGATCATCCCGGTCAACATCGCTCTCGAGAGCCGGGAAGCATTCGAGTCCGACTGCCAAGGAAACTGGAGCTACTACTGGTACTGAGGTTTCGCGCCGCGCCTGCGCTTGCGCCGAGCACAACCGACGGCCGCTGGTCGGGGAGCCAGCTTTACTGTAGCGACGGTTCTCAGGTGGTGGCGGCGAGTTGGTTGCGGGTGTGAACGAGGCGGCGGGTCATAGTGTTGATCGCGGCCTACCGCATTATCGCGCTGGTCAATACCGCCGCGACGACTCCGAACAGCAACGGGATCAGACAGCCGACGACCGCAATTCCGCGCAGCCTCGTCCTCGCGAACAGCGTTGCTCTGCGCGATCGACGTGCTTCGTCCGCGACTCGCCTGCCCGGCACGGCAGAACCGCCCTGTCGGTCCAGTTGCTCGTCCACCAGCGCGGCGAGGTCCTCGATCCACTCCCAGAATGCGGGAGCCGTGTTCGGCAGCGCCCAACGCGCGATGAAGAAGACGCGGCCGTCGACGATCTCGACGTCGCAGTTCCCCGCGAGCTCGACGAGCGTCTCCTGCACCGCGGGGGTGAGCAGCCTCCGGACGGCGTCGTCATCCTGCGGTGCGCAAAGTACCTGGAAATGCACGTCGAACGAGCCGCCCATCACCAGCGGCCGGTGCGATGGCGGTACCCCCCATGCGCACGACGGGACATCTCGCGCGGCGGTCACCAGCGTCATCGGCGGCAACGCTGTCCGCACGGTGAACATGACGTAGCAGGCCGTGTGCGGCATGCGCGTCGACCCCGTCCAGGTGGAATAGGCGTAGTTCGCGACCTCGAACGGACGATGCGCAGTCCCGGTCACCAGATCACCCGCGACCCGCAACGATCCGACGCGGAACAAAGCCGCCGGTCGAACCGGATCCTTCTCGACGGCTGTGTAGGACATCCCATTCGCCTCGGTGAAACGCCTCAGCCGGTACCAGCCGACCTCCGAGGCCCGACGACCCCGGACGACACCCCGGATCCGCATCACGGCGAGCGGAACCACCATGAGACCCGCGATCACCACCGTCGTGGCATCGGCGCCGGGCGCACCGAACATAAGCTGCACCATCAGCACGCACAGGGCGGCCAACGCCCCCGCACCGACCACAAGTACGGCGCTCTGGAACACGATCCAACCTCCGGCCGCGGCCTCGCCGGAACGTCCGCCCTCGTGACGTACCAGTTCGCGGCCCTCCGCACGGGCGAGCGCAGGATCGACGGGGGCGCGAAGCGCGACGTCATCGAAGCGCGACGTCATCAGACCACCTCCGCCACGGGTCCACGGCAAGATCCGTCGAGCTGCGTCAGCGTTCCGGCTGCCGTGACCCTCCTTCGATCAACGGCATCTGCACGGTGACCTGCCGCCCCGCCTGCACGGGTGTTCGCGAACAAACCCGCCCTGGACCCCATCCCGGGCCCTCCCATCAACGTCAACGGAGGATCCTCAACGACGAGGACACCGCTCAGGCAGGGCCACTCTAGACCGTCACGACCACCCCAACACCCAAGAGGTGGGGCCAGTTACGACCCAGCCGGCAGCGGCACCGACGGGCGAGAAGTGCAGGAGATGGGGCGAGGGAGCTACCTCACAGCCGGCCCCGCCGCCGCCCGAGACGTGACCGGCGGCGGGATACGCTGCGGGACGGCGCTGGTTCGCCCGGCCGGACTCGGCCGAGCGTCGTAAGAGGGAACCCGGTGGAAGTCCGGGACTGCCCCGCAGCGGTGAGTGGGAACGACCGCCGTCATCAGCACTGGGCCACCGGCCCGGGAAGCGACGGCCAGTAGGAGACCGGTGACCCCGGTCGTGCCCACGAGTCCGAAGACCTGCCCGTGCCGCGTACACAACCCGTGTGCGCTGCCGTCGGCCTCGCGGGAGGGCTGGGCGGGTGACCCGCCGCGCCCCGACGCGGGCGGGCCCTCGACAGCGTGTCCGTGTCTCGGCGGCGTGGGTTCGAGGGACGGACTACCGCTGTGCACGACACCACCATGACCGCCGGCCGACCGCCGTCGGCGTCGCACCTGATCCTGTCGCAGATCATGGACCAGCACCACACCAACCTGATGGGCACCGTGCACGGAGGCCGGATACTCAACCTCATCGACTCCGTCGCCGGAGTGGTTGCCGCCCGGCACTCCGACGGGCCGGCGGTCACCGCCGCCATCGACGAGACCGCCTTCCTCCGTGCGGTCCGGGTCGGCGACGTCGTTCACGTCGATGCCCGGATCACCTGGGCCGGTCGCAGCTCGATGGAGGTGGCGGTCAAGGTCACCGCCGACCGCTGGGACCGGGCGGTACCACCCACCGACGTGGCCACCGCCCACCTGGTCATGGTCGCCGTCGACGACGACGGTCAGCCGCGCACCGTGCCCCCGCTGCTACCCGAGACCGATGGCGACCGGTGCCGCTACCGCGAGGCGCAGATCCGCCGGGAGCACCGGCTTGCCCTGCGGCGGGCGCTGCTCGACGGCGTCGAGGGGGGCTAAGGCGTGGTTGGACTGTCCGTGGCCGCGCTGGCCGGCCATGTCGCCGCGATCGTCGTCCCGCCGGCACGGCGTGGTCCGCGCCGTCACCCCCGTGCATGACCGCGGGCGGGGTCCTCGTGGTCGGCGAGCGGCGACGAGGACCCCGCGGTCAGCTCCCGGCGGGTGGTGGTTGACCTGCGGTGACCGCGACGAGCAGGGACAGCTCCCGGACCAGGTCGTCCATGGACTGCCCGCTGCCGGCCCGGACCAGGCCGAGCGCAAGGTCAGCGAGCAGGTAGAAGCCAAGGGTCTTGGCCTGCTCGCCGGGGAACGCGGCGAGGAGTTCCTCGGCACCGGCGAGGTCACCGCGGTGGGTGGCCGCGATGACCCCGGCGGCGCGTTGGACCAGCTCCGCCGCGGCGGGGGTGGGTGCGCTCACCCGGGTCAGATCTTCGGGCTCGCGGCGCGGGCGGCGTCGAACCGGGCGATCACGTCTGGCCAGTTGACCAGGTTCCACAGCCGGTCCACGTAGTCCGGCCGCACGTTCTTGTACTGCAGGTAGTAGGCGTGTTCCCAGGCGTCGAAGACCAGCAGCGGGGTGGAGCCCTGACCGACGTTGCCGTGGTGGTCATACACCTGCTCCACGATCAGCCGCTGACCGAGCGGTTCCCAGGCCAGGACACCCCAGCCGGAGCCCTGCACGCCCTTCGTCGCCGCCGACAGCTGTCCGGCGAAGGCGTCGAAGGAGCCGAAGTGCTCGTCGATCGCCGCGGCGAGCTCGCCGTCGGGTCGGTCGCCGCCGTCCGGAGACAGGTTGTTCCAGAAGATCGAGTGCAGGACGTGTCCGGACAGGTTGAACGCGAACGTCTTCTCCAGGCCGACGAGCGTGCCGAAGTCGCCCTTGGCGCGGGCCTCGGCGAGCTGCTCGAGGCCGTCGTTGGCGCCCTTGACGTACGCGGCGTGGTGCTTGTCGTGGTGCAGCTCCAGGATCTGTCCGGACATGGCCGGCTCCAGGGCGCCGTAGTCGTAGGGCATGTCGGGCAGGGTGTAGACCGCCATCAGGTGTCCTCCGATGATGTTGCCGCCATTTGGCTGTTGCCAGTATCTTGCAACAAGAGCGGTCGTGTCATGGGGAGCGGGCATTGATCACATCGGAAAGCCGATCGGGTGACCGCGGCGATGGCACGGCCACGCGGCTCAGTTCGTCCACCGATCCGCCAACGCAACAGCGCCGGTTGACGTGGTCAAGGACGGAAATCCACACAGTCCTTGCTGAGCACTACATCGCCGGTGGACCAGGCGAGCCTGCCGTCGATCATGGTGGCGACCACCCGGCATCCGAATCGGTGACCGGAGAAGGGCGTGTTGCGCGCGGGACTGGCCAGTCGGGCGGGATCGACCGTCCAGTCGGCTCCGGCGTCAACGAGACACAGGCTGGCCGGCATCCCTGGTTGGAGCGGGTCGGAGCCGACGCCGGTCCCCCCGATGGCCGCCGGCCGGATGGCCATCGCCTCGGCCAGCCCGCGCCAGGACATGAGTCCCGTACGCACCATGGTCTCCGCGACGACCGGCAGCGCGGTTTCCAGGCCGAGCATGCCGGGTGGGGCGTCGGACCATGGGCGGTTCTTGGCTGTCGGGGTGTGTGGCGCGTGATCGGTGGCGACCACGTCGATGATGCCCTCGGCGAGGGCGTCGCGCAGGGCCAGTACGTCCTGGATGTCCCGTAGCGGCGGGTTGACCTTGTAACGGGTGTCCCCGGTACGGATCAGTTCGTCGGTGAGCAGGAGATGGTGTGGGGTGACCTCTGCGGTGACCGGCCAGCCCCGGGACTTGGCCCAGCGGATGATCTCCACGCTGCCACGGGTCGAGACGTGGCAGATGTGCAGGGGTGTGTTGTCCGCGCCAGCGAGAACGCAGTCCCGAGCGATGATCACCTCTTCGGCCACATTCGGCCAGCCGGCCAGTGCCAACTCGCGGGCCGGTGCCCCGTCGTTGGCCTGAGCGCCCGGTGTCAGCGGTGACGACTGCGCGTGCTGGGCGATGAATCCACCCGCGTCGGCCGCCCGGCGAAGCGCCTGCCTCATCAGTGCGGGATCCTCCACGCACCGGCCGTCGTCGGAGAACATTCGGGTCTTGGCGTGCGAGGCAGCCATCGCCTCGATCGGGGCGATGGTGACACCGGCGAGACCGAGGGTCACCGCGCCCACGGGTTGTACCCGGCAGTGGCCGGTGTGCTCGGCGATGACGGCGACGTGTTCCACCTGTTCCGGGCCGTCGGCCACCGGATTGGTGTTCGCCATCGCGAACACGGTGGCGTACCCACCTTTGACCGCCGCCAGCGTGCCGGTGGCGATCGTCTCGGCGTCCTCGGTGCCCGGCTCCCGTAGGTGGGTGTGCAGATCCGTGAGGGCGGGCAGGACGATGAGACCGTGGCAGGCGATGTCGAGGACATCCGGTCCGGTGCCGATGTCGCCGCGTGCGGCGATCTTGCCATTTTCGATCAGCAGATCTATCGGGCGGTCGCCGTAGGGGCGTACGCCACGGAGCACCGTGCATGGCAGAAGCGGCTGCCGGGACAGTGGCCCTACCGAAACGTCCCAGCTCGGCTCAGCCATGGCCGACGTTCCACCAGAAGACCGGCCCGTCGAGACAGACCAGGGGAGCTTCCCTGCCCTCTCCCCGTTGCCCGGACGAACATCCGTGGCAGTACCCCAGGCCACACGCCATGTGGGCTTCGACCGAGACCTGCACCTCGGCGCCCCAACGCCGGCCGAGTTCGGCGGCCAGGTCGACCAGTCGCTGTGAACCGCAGGTAAGGATGAGTTCCGGGGGGTTGTTGTCCAGCGTCGCGGTGAGCAGTGTGGCCAGGAAGTCGGGCTCACTGGTGGCGTCCTGGTCCGTGACCTGGTGGAGCTGCCCGGTTCCGCCCCGGCGAAGCACATCGACGCCGACCAGGGCCCCCGGGTGGCGGGCACTGACGACAGCCGTCGTCACGCCGCCCCGGGCGGTATTGGCTGCGGCGACCATGGTCAGCGAGCAGGTGCCGATTCCCCTGCCGAGCAACAGCACGTGGTTGCTGCCGGCAGTGAGGTGGAATCCCTGGCCCAGCGGCCCGGTCACGAGCATGGTCTCGCCAACGGCGAAGGTCGAGAGCTTTCGGGTGCCCCCTCCGAGAACCCCGTACACCACGTCGAGCGTGCCCGTTTCCGGTACCACGTCGTAGATTGCCATCGGACGGGGCAGGACGGGGCCGACCTCGTCGGTGCGCGCTGCGGTGAGCATGACGAACTGGCCGGCCTGGGCCCGGGTGGCGATGGTCGGGGCGTGCAGGCGCAGAAGGCGGTACCGGTCGCCGACCGGTTCATGGCGGAGCACCGGTGCGTGGTGCCAGGTGGGTCGGGGGCGGTGTGTCGGTGGCAGATCCAGCGGCACGAGGTGGCCCGCGGTGTTCAGCACGTCGCCTCCGCCGTGGTTCCGGAGTCCAGCTCGCGGTCCAGGGCGAGGAGGCTGCGGGCGAGCAGGTCGGTACCGACGGCGAGATCCTCCACGCTGGTCCACTCGTCCGGGACGTGGCTCAGACCGTTCCGGCTGGGGACGAAGATCATTCCAGCCGGTACGACCTTGTTGATCATCTGGCTGTCGTGGCTGGCGCCGCTGGGAAGTACCCGGTACCTGGTGCCTGTGGTGGTGCAGACGTCGGCGATCTTGCGACGTAACCAGACCGGCAGCACGACCGGTGAGGTGTCGCCCAACGTCTCGATGTCGAGGGTCAGTCCGCGCCGCTCGCAGATGCTCCGGGCACCGTTTATCAACTCGACCGCGGTCAATCGCTGTCGATCGCTGTCCACGTCGCGGATGTCGACGTACAGCCGGGCCGTGCCAGGGATGGTGGTGATCGATCCTGGTTCGAGCTCCAGCCGGCCGACCGTCGCCCGCGTACCGTGGTGTCGAGCGTCGGTGGCGATCTCCTCGGCGAGCAGCGTTATCTCGGCTGCGGCGGTCATGGCGTCCGCACGTTGGTGCATCGGGGTGCCCCCGGTGTGCGAGGCGCGTCCATGCAGGTCGAGCCGAAGACGGGTACTGCCGGAGATGAGTTCGACAATGCCCACCGGAATGGCCTGCGCTTCGAGCACGTTGCCCTGCTCGATGTGGAGTTCCACGAATGCCGCCCAGTCGTCCGTGCTCCAGCGCGCCTCCGAGACACGATCCGGGTCGAGCCCCACCGACCGCATGGCGTCAGCAACGGACACACCACGCGTGTCCCGCAGGTCGGCCAGGTCCGGCGAGTCGAGTAGGCCTGCCGCGATCCGGCTGCCGGTACAGGCCTGGCCGAACCGGGCGCCCTCTTCGCCGGCGAACGCCACGAACCTGATCGGATGCGTGTGTCGCGCGTCGCTCTCCACCAGGATCCGGGCTACCTCCATCGCCGCTACCACGCCGGCGATGCCGTCGAACCGGCCGGCGTTCGGCACGGTGTCCAGGTGGGAGCCCGTACCGATGGCGCGGGCTGGCCCGCCGCCGGCGATCTCGGCGTAGCTGTTGCCTGCCGCGTCGGTCCAGGTATGTAGGCCGAGCGCACTGAGCTCGTCGGTGAACATGCGGTGCGCCCCGCGTTCCAGCGGGGTGTACGCGAGCCGGGTCACCCCGTGCGTGGTCTCGCTGTATCCGGCGAACTCCGTCAGCAGGTGGGTCAGCCGGCCGGTGTCAACCGGTGGCAGGCTGGTTTCCACCAGGGTCGGGCTCATCGTGGTGCGTCCGTCGTCGTGGTGACGGTGGCGACCGGGTTCCCGGCCGGACCGGGCAGTGCCGGTTCGGGGATGGGCAGGGCTGCCGCGACGGCCACCACGGTCACCTGATCGTTGGCGAGGAGGCGTTGCAGTGTCCGAAGCGGTGACAGGTCGGACCACGCCACGGCGAGAAGCGCGGCTCGCGATCCGGCGGTGGGATGCCGACTCAGCGAGAGCAGTCCTGATCCTTCGTAGACCCGTACCGCCGGGATGTCCAGTTCCCGGCATACCACATGGGTCAGCACGCAGTCGTCGATGTTGTCCCGCCCGACGATGACATCGGGGTGCTGCGGCCGCAGCCGCTCGGCGAGCATCCGGCCGACGATTTCGACTGCGGCGGCGTCTGCGACACCGCCGTCTGCCGCCGCCCGTCGCAGTTCGTCGACGGCGGCGGCTAGTCGGTCCGGAGATGGTGGGTGGGTCGTCATCGCGGTCTCAGCTCCATTCGGGTAGGTGGTGTACGCGCGGGTTCGCGACGCGGGGCGCCCCGGTCTGTCAGGCTGTCGCCTGGCTGGCGTCCGTTCGGGCGCAGGGCCGCGCCTGGTCGGGTATCTGCAGGTCGAGCGGGGTGTACAGGGCCTGGACGGGGCAGTCGGCGGCGGTATGGCTCCGGCCCCGGCTGCGGTCGACGGCGGCCAGTACGCCCGGCACCACCGCGCCGAGGTCACGCAGTGCGCGCACCGCGCCCGCGGTATGCGCACCAGACACGATCACGTCCTCGACGAGGACGACCCGCTCGCCGGCGTGCAGCTCGCCCTCGACCCGTGACCCGCCCCCCTCATCGAGGCTGCGGATCATGGCGAAGGGCAGCCCGGTCTCCAGGGACAGCGCGGTGACGAGCGGCATCACCTGTGTCCGGGCGGCCAGTCTGTCGGCGGTCGCGTCCACCAGATCCGCCAACAGGGCAGCCATCCGGCGGAGGATCGTCGGCCGGGTTTCGAACAGAACAACGTCGATGTACGTGTCGACAGGCTCACTCGCGTCGAGTATGAACTCGCCTGGTAGGCACGCTGCGGCGCGGAGGTCCCGCGCCAGCTCCGTCCAACGTTGGTGGCGGCTCTGGAATATGTTCCGCCGGTTGGTACCGGTGTCCACAGCGCTGTCAGCGCGGATCATGGTCTTCCTCCGAGGCTGGTCGGTTCGGGCGTGGCTTGTCCGGCTGATCCATCTGCGGGACCGACGGTGACGACGGGAACCGGCTGATGTAGCCGAGTTCAGCGCTGAGCCGAGCTGCGGTGGTGAGCACGAGGTGGATCGCTCCTGCCCGGGCCACGGGGTCGCGCATCCGGTCGGCGGCTGCGGCCAGGGTGAGGCTCGCGCAGGTTGTACCGATGGACGTCCGGATCGGCGCTGCTACGGCCCACACTCCGCGGTCCAGCTCGTCGTCGCACACGTCGTACCCGCGTGCCCGGACGACCGCCAGGTGTTCGATCACGGCATCGGGGGTGGCCGGGGTGTCCGAGGTGAAGGAAGTGAGCGGGCGGTCGGCGAGCAGCGCGCGGGCTGTACCGGTGTCCAGGTCGGCGAGGAGCGCCCGCGCGGAGGCGGCGGCGTGAAGGGGCATTTCCTGGCCGATCCGCACGAACAGGCGTAGCGGGTGCTTGCTCTCGATGAGCGAGATGCAGACCACCTGGCTGCCGACCAGTTCGGAGAGGAAGACCGTCTCGCCGGACTCGGCCGCGGCTGCGACGACTGCGGGGTGTGGTGCGGTCAGGGTCGAGGTGAGCCGGTTGTTTTGTTCGGTCAGCTGCCGGGCGGCAGGTCCGAGGAAGTAACGGCGGTTGATCGGTGACCGGGTGACGAATTCCTGCTCGGTCAGGACGGCCAGCAACCGGTGGGCACTGCCCAGCGGGATGCCGAGCGTCGAGTGAATATCCCCGATGGTCATCCCGTCGCCGTGGTGGGCGATGGCGCGAAGTATTTCCAGGGCTCTGACAACCGGCTGCACGGTCTCTCCTTCGACAGGCGCTCGGGCGCGAAGCTCAGACTCGTAACGAGCCGATGACGTCCGAGACGGTCATCGTGCCCGATGCGGCGAGCAGGGGTCCGAGGCCCCGGACGATCTGCGCCATGGCGTACGGCCGGGTGAAGTTGGCGGTGCCGACCTGGATGGCGGTTGCCCCGGCGAGCAGGAACTCCAGCGCGTCCCGGGCGGTGGTGATGCCGCCACAGCCGATGACCGGGATGTTGACCGCCTGGGCGGCCTGCCAGACCAGGCGTAGCGCGATCGGTTTCACCGCCGGCCCGGAGAGCCCACCGACACCGTTGCCGAGTACGGCCGAGCGGTGGGTGACGTCCACGCTCATCGCCGGGAAGGTGTTGGCCACGGTGATGGCGGTGGCTCCGGCGTGCTCCGCGGCGCGGGCGATCTCTGCGATCGAGGTCACGTTCGGGGTGAGCTTGACGAACACCGGTACGTCCGAACGGGCGACCACTCCGGACACGACCCGCTCCACCGTGCTCGGATCGGTGCCGATGGCCAGGCCGCCATGCTCCAGATTGGGGCACGAGACGTTGACCTCGACCGCGGTGGCGCCGTGTCCGGCCAGTTGATCTGCCGCTGCCCAGTACTCCGCCACGGTGAGCCCGCCGATGCTGATGATGGTGGGCACGCTCGTCGCCAGGTACCGCGGAAGCACCTGTGCCCGGAACTCGGCGATGCCGGGACTCGGGATACCGACGCTGTTGAGCATCCCGTCGGCAGCCTCCGTGATCCGGTGTGCGGGGTTGCCCGACCGGACCGTGGCGAAGACGGTCTTGGTCACCAGGGCGCCCAACTCGTGCACCGGCAGCAGGGCGCCGAGTTCGGGGCCGAAGCAACCGGACGCCGGCATGACGGGATTGTTCAGCCTGATGTCACCCATCGTGACGGACAGGTCGACCGCCACGGGGTCGCTGGTGGCCCAGAAGTGGTCTCTTGAGTCCGCCTCCGCCGTCGGAGCGACGGCAGCCTCGCCCATGGTGCCGGATGAGGCGCACAGCATTGTTTCCTCCACGCGGATGAACGCCTTCCACTTGGGAAGAGCCGACTATGCGCCATGGCTCGACGTTCGTCAAGGGGGCTGCCGTCGCTTGCTGCCGGCGCGGGGTGCGATGGGTTATGTCGAGCATTTATCCAGCTTGAGTGGCTGAGGCGGCTCCGCAGGGACCCCGCTTGGCAGCTCCGGACGGGACCTGATGGCCTGCGCGGCCGGGGCACCCGCCGGGTGGGGTGCACCCCCGGACGGGCTCGTCGCATCGTCGACCTCAGATCCAAGGACTCCCCGGATTTCCGCAGAGGCGAAGCAGACCTTCGGCTCGATGAGGCAGCAGCGAGGCGCGCCGGGCCGCCTGAGACGTTGCCGCGGCGACACCAAATCATCTACACGTGTTGACTACACGTTGTGATGGACATATCTTCGGTTCCTCCTTCCCCCGGAGGTGCTGATGAAGGTGACCCGAGCCGACGTGGCCAAGCGGGCACAGACATCCGCCGCAGTGGTCAGCTATGTGCTGAACGGCGGACCAAAACCCGTGGCCCCAGCGACCCGGGCCCGGGTCGAGGCGGCCATCCGGGAACTCGGCTACCGCCCGAACCGGGTCGCCCAGGCGCTGCGTCGTACCCGCAGCGGGTTTCTCGGCCTGCTGATGCCGGACGGCGGCAACCCGTTCTTCGCCGAACTGGCGCATGCGATCGAGACCGAAGCCGCGCGGCGCGGCAAGCTGCTCTTCCTGTTGCACTCCAACGGACGGGAGGAGGCGGAACGGCTCGCCGCCATGGGCGACGTGCGGGCTGAGGGGGTGCTGTGGGTGCCCCGTCACGAGAGCCCTTCGAACGCACTCGCGTTGGCCGACGCCCCGTGCCCGGTGGTCGTACTCGACCGCGTGCCGCCGGATGCCACCAGCGGACACGACTCGGTCGCGGTGGATCACCACGAGGGCGCCCGTCTGGCCACCAGCCATCTGCTCGGGCATGGCTTCCGGCAGGTGTCGTGCCTGTCCGGCCCCAGCGAAACCGTCGTGGGACGGGAACGGGCCGCCGGCTGGCGGCAGGCACTACGGGACCACGACATCACCGCCGAAGCGTGGGAGGTGTCGTCGGACTTCACGCCGGACGGCGGACGGTTGGCCGGTGCCCAACTGCTCGACCGGTTGACACTGCCCGCCGCCGTCTTCGTCGCCTCGGACCGGCAGGCACTGGGCCTGCTGCGCGCCGTGCGCGACCGAGGGCTCGACGTGCCCCGCGACGTCGCCATCGTCTCCTTCGACGGGACCGACGTCAGCGCCTACACCACACCGCCGCTGTCCACCATGCGGCAGCCCCTGTCCCTGCTCGCCGCCGAGGCGCTGACCCTCATGGAGAAGCGCATACGCGATCCGTACCGACCGGCGAGGCACGTCAGCCTGCCCGCCGAGCCAATCTTCCGATCGAGTTGTGGATGTGAACAGAAATGAGTGCGCCAACCGGAAGTTCCGTCGACAATCAGACAGGCACGGCGGCAGCCGTACCGACCGGGACGCTGCTACGGATATCGGGCATCAACAAGGAATATCGATCCGAGCGCGGCAAGGTGGTGCACGCGCTGCACGATGTGTCGCTCGACGTGCGACAGGGTGAAATCCTGGCGATCATCGGCGCCTCGGGGTGCGGCAAGTCCACCCTGCTCCGGATCATGGCGGGCCTGGACACCGTCACCTCCGGCAAAACGATCTGGTCGCGCCAGCCGACGCCGGGACGGGACATCGGCTACGTCTTCCAGGAGTCGGTGCTGCTGCCGTGGCGCACCGTCTTCCGCAACGCCGCCATCGCCCCCGAGACGTTGAAGATCCCGCGCCAGCAGTACGAGCCGCGGGTGCGCGAACTGTTGAGCCTGGTCGGCCTGACGGACTTCGCCGATGCGCTGCCGAGAGAACTGTCCGGCGGCATGCGCCAGCGGACCTCGATCGTCCGGGCCCTCGCGCACGATCCGGCGCTGCTGCTGATGGACGAGCCCTTCGGCGCGCTCGACCAGATCACGCGGGAGAAGCTGCACGATGACCTGCTCAGAATCTGGACCGCAACCGGCAAGACCATCGTCTTCGTCACGCACAGCGTCGACGAGGCGGCGTACCTCGCCGACCGGGTGGTCGTGCTGTCACCGCATCCCGGCCGGGTCCGCGCGGTCCACGACGTACCCCTGCCCCGGCCACGGAACGCGGAGACCAAGCTCGACCCACGGTTCGCGGAGTTCCAGGCCATGCTACGGGGGGAGCTGTGACGGCCCCCACCTCGGCGCCCGAATCGATGGTCGCCGCGTCGCGGGCCGAGACGGCGGGTACGGGGCGACGGCGGTCCCGCCGCCTGCCGATCGTGCTCAAGCCCTTCGTCGCGCTGCTCTACGTCCTCGTCATCGTGGCCGTCTGGGCCGGGTACCAGGAGGCGGCGGATGTCCCGCGATTCCTGTTGGCCAGCCCCGGTGAGGTCGGGGGGCAACTGGTGGACCTGGCGCGGGACGGAACGCTCTGGACCCATCTGGGCTACACCGTTCGCAACATCGGGCTCGGCTTCGCCATCGGGGCCGTGGTCGGTGCGCTGCTGGGAGTGCTCGTGTCCCGATCACAGGTCGTGGACGCGATGATCTACCCGTTCCTGGTCGTCTTCCAGGCGATGCCGAAGATCGCTCTCGCCCCCATGTTCGTCCTCTGGTTCGGCCTCGGTCTGACCAGCCAACTCATTCTCATCGTGAGCCTGTCCTTCTTCCCGATCCTGATCGGCACCGTGACCGGGCTCCGGCAGGTGAACTCCGGGTACCAGGACCTGGCCACGACCATCGGGATGAAACCGGTCGCCAAGCTGTTCCGGATCGACATCCCGGCGGCGTCACCGTCGATCTTCGCCGCCGCGCGGGTTGCCGTGGTCGACGCCATGACCGGCGCCGTCGTCGCCGAGTGGATCTCGTCAAGCCAGGGACTCGGCTATCTCCTGGTGGAGGCCAACTCGTCGTACCAGGTGCCCACCCTGATGGCCGCGATCGTGGTGATCATCGCCGTCGGAGTCGCCGTCTACCAACTGGTCACCTTCGTGGAGACCCGCGCCCTGTCCTGGCGCGACCCTGTCCCGGCCTGATTCCACGCCAACGCAATCGGGCTCTTTCCACCATTTCCCCCACCCTGATTCGAGGTAGCGCAATGCGTCGCATCAACCGCAGATCCATCCTCGCCGGTGTCGTCGCCGGCGCCGTCGTCACGGTCACCGCTGGCTGCGGCGACGTCGAGCCCCCCGCGACAGGCGGCAAGGACGGCGGCACAACAAAGGTCAGCATCCAGATCGACGGCGCCGCCGCGCCCTACTACGCACCCCTGTACTGGGCGAAGGAGCAGGGCTACTTCGCCGACCAGAAACTTGACGTCGAGTTCCTGTACGCCGATGCCGCGACGATCACCAAGAACGTCGCTGCGGGCAACGTGCAGTTCGGCTTCCCGAACGCGGACACCGTCATCCAGGCCGTGGCCAACGGAGTGCCCGACGTCGTGGTGCACACGACATACCAGCAGGGCATCGGTGCCCTGCTCACCATCGCCGACTCCGGTATCACCAGCCCCGCACAGCTGAAGGGCAAGACCGTCGCCGTGACCAGTCTCGGTTCGCCGAACTACGTGCAGTTGACGGCGATGGCCGCTTCAGCGGGCCTGGACGTGAAGAAGGACATGACCGTCAAGGTGGTCGGCACCGGGGCGATCGTCTCCGCCCTGCAGAACAAGGAAGTCGACGCGATCGTCTTCTCCCGGCTGCGCTACTACACCCTCAAGGCGGCGGGGGTTCAGGTGAACCAGATCCTGTCCAACGAGTACCTGCCCTCGTTCGGCAACGTGGTGATCGCCGGTCAGCAGTACGCCCAGAAGAATCCGCAGGTGGTCAAGGGATTCACCAGCGCACTGAACACGGCACTGCAGGATCTCATCGACGGCAAGCTGCCGGCTGCCGTCACGATGTCGGTCCAGAAGTACGCCCCCAGCTTCGCCGGTCAAGAGCAGACAGTGACCGAGGTGATGCAGGAAGTGTTCGCCAAGGAGCTGTGGCAGAGCGAGGCGACCAAGGCGAACGGGCTCGGCTACGGCGACCCAGCGGCCTGGCAGAAGGCGGTGGACGCCCAGAAGCAGTACGGCCTGATCAAGGGCGACGTACGCGCGACGGACTTCGTGCAGAAGGTATCCTCGTGACCGAACGGCGACTCGGTCGGCTCCCCCGCACCCTGCTCGGTGCGACCTCGGTGGTGGCGTTCCTGCTGATCTGGCAGGGCTACGTCAAGGCCGCGGACGTTCCGGCGTACACCCTGCCGGGGCCGGTTGAGGTCGTGCGGTACGCCGGGCAGTTGCTCGCTGGCGATCAACTGCTCGTACACATCAGGGTGACCGCTGTCGAGCTGTTGCAGGGCGTTGCCATCGGGCTGACGGTGGGCGTACTCGCCGGAGTGATGGCGGCCCGCTGGCGTTGGCTGGAACGGCTGGCAATGCCGCTGCTGGTGCTGATCCAGATCACGCCGAAGATCGCGATCGCGCCGCTGCTGGTGCTGTGGCTCGGCCTGGGCGTGACGAGCAAGATCACACTGGTCGCCCTGGTCACCTTCTTCCCAGTGCTGGTCAACACGCTGGCCGGGCTGCGGGATATCGGCACGGCCTACCGGCACCTGTGTCAGGTGCTCGCCATGTCGGGAACGCAGCGGTTCTTCCGGGTCGAGTTGCCGATGACACTTCCGCACATCGTCGTCGGGCTGCGGCTGGGCGCGCTGGCCGGCGTAACGGCTGCGGTCATCGGTGAGCTGATCGGTGCCCAGGCCGGACTCGGCTTCATGGTCGCTCAGGGCCAGGAAACCGACAACGTCCCGCAGTCCATGGTCGGGCTGCTGTTGCTGAGCCTGCTGGGCCTGCTCGCCTGGTCCGGCATCGGTACGGCCGCCAGCTGGTTGCGTTCCCGTTTCGGTGTCGCGGGTGCCTGATCAGGTACCGCCGCGTCCCGGCCACGGCGCTGCCGTGGCCGGGACGCGGCGACGGATCGTGGTCGACACCGACGGCGGCGTGGATGATCTGGTGGCGCTCGCCTGGCTACTCGGCCTGCCGGAGGTCGATGTCCCCGCGGTCATCGCGACCGGCGGAGCCCGCACTGTCGACGTCGTCGGAGCCGCGGTCACCCACGTCCTGAAGACGCTTGCCCCGGTCCGTCGACCGCTGCTGCTGCGGGGCGCCGAGGTGACGCCGGCGAGACGGACCTCGGTGCCGTCCGGAGTGCACCTGCACGGTGAGTACGGGCTCGGAACGCTCGTACCGCCGTGCGGACCCGAATTCGGCGGCGGGGTGGATGACGAGGCGTTACCGCCACACACCGACTACCTCGTACTCGGCCCGTGCACCACGGCGGCGCGGATCGCCAGCCAAGGCGGACACCGGCCCGGGGAAGCCTGGCTGACCGTCATGGGCGGGGCGTTCTCACTGCCCGGCGTGGTGCAGGGGGCCGAACCGAACTTCGCGCGGGATCCCCACGCGGCCCGGCTGCTGCTCACCAACCCGCCCGGCAAGGGCGTTCGGATCGTGCCGACCGACGTGACCACCCAGGCGAGGTGCCCGGACACCGCTGTCCGGTACGCGCTCGCCGGCGGGGAGGGTTGGCTCAGGTTGCGGGCACAACTGCTGGCGTACTACTGGTCCGCGGGGTCGGCCCGGTACTGCCACGACCTGGTCGCTGCGGCTGTCGCCGTCTGCCCGGGCATGGTGACGGCCGAGGTCGCGGTCGCAGTGACCGTCGACGAGAACGGTAGATCAAGCATGACCGCCGCAGCGGGCTCGGCGGTGCGGGTGGTACACGGTCTGCACGAGGCCCGGTGGCGGGCAGTCGCGCGGGGATGGGCATCGAACAGGGAGATGGCAGCATGCTGAACGAGCCGATGATCGCTGTGGTCGGCAGCGCCAACCTGGACCGGTTGGTGGTGACCGACAGGCTGCCCCGCCCCGGCGAGACGCTGACCGCGCGGGAGTACTGGGAAGGGGTCGGCGGGAAGGGCACGAACCAGGCGATGACGGTGGCCACGCTGGGGGCATCCGTCGCCTTCGTCGGCTGCGTGGGCGACGACGCCGCCGGTGACCTGGTCCGGCAGCGGCTTGCCGGACGGGGCGTGGACGTGTCCGGGATGATCGTCGTCGGTGGAACCCCTACCGGAACGGCCTTGATCACAGTGGATGGTCAGGGAGAGAACGTCATCGTGGTGAGCCCCGGGGCCAACGCCGCCCTCGACCCGGTCTGCATCGACCGCCAACGCGGCGTGATCGGGGCGGCGGCCCTCACCCTGATGCAGTGTGAGGTCGGAATGCCCGCCCTGGAACGAGCCGCCGAACTGGCCGGCGGGTTGCTGGTCGTCAATCCCGCACCCGCGTGCCCGCTACCCGAGGCGCTCGCGCGTCGGGTGGACATCCTGGTGCCGAACCGCACCGAGCTGGCGCTCCTGGCCGGGACGCCCGTCCCCAGACGGTTGGACGATGTTACGGGCGCGGTGGGACGTCTCGGTCTCGCTGCCACCGTGGTGGTGACCCTCGGGGCGCAGGGCGCCCTGGTGGTCGAGCCCGACGGCCAGGCCACACACGTGCCGGCGCTTCCGGTGCAGGCGATGGACACCACCGGCGCGGGGGACTGTTTCTGCGGAGCCCTCGCCACGGCACTGGTGGCACGACCCGGTGAAACCGTCATCGAAGCAGCCCGCTGGGCGGTCGTGGCGGCGGCATTGTCGACCCGGGGAAGAGGCGCCCAGGGCGCCCTGCCGGTCAGCGCCGAGGTGTCCGACGCGATGGCCGGGCTGCGTGAGTTGCCGGTCGGTACGGGCGGTTGACACCGTGACCGATCCCCTGACGGAACCACCAAACCATGATCGTTCTCAGCGCCAACCGCTGTTCCTGGATTCTCCACCCTCGGCTCCAGGCCGTCAGAGCCAGTCGCTGCGTGGCGTCCGGCCAGGCGGCCCGGTGGCGTCCGCAAGACGGATGAAGAAATATGACACAAGGTGTCAGGTCTTGGGTCGAGCATGGTCTCACCGGCCGGCGTCGATGGTGTGCGTGGACCGGGCGCCACGATAGATACGGATAGACAGGGACCTCCATGCGCGAAACTCCAGAAGACCTCAGAGAGCTTCAGGACCTCCTCGACGCCTCCCTCTCCCGCTCCACCTCACACCTCCGCTCGATCATCAACACCGAGAGCACACTGACCGCGGAGCAGCTCAGCCAGGCCCTCACCGGCATGTGCACCCTCGCCCTGTCCACCGTGACGGCGAAGGGCGAGCCGCGGATCAGCGGTGTGGATGGGCACTTCCTGCACGGAAAGTGGCACTTCGGCACGGCGCGCGGCGCCGCCAAGGCGCGCCACCTCGCGGCGCGGTCCGCCGTCAGCGCCGCGCACATGCGCGGTGAGGACCTGGGCGTGTTCACGCACGGCAAGGTGGAGATCCTCAACCCCCGGGACGGCGAGCCGGCCGCGGACTGGCCGGACCTGCTCGCGTACCTCAAGGACTTCTACGGCGACGACTTCTTCGACTGGGACAACGACGTGGTCTACTACCGGCTGCATCCGCACTGGATGACCGTCTACGCCCCCGACATCGCAAGGCTCACTGCGCCGTCCCAGTCCTGATCCGCAGCACGGGCCGCATCGGGACCGGCCACGTGATGAGAGATCTGGTGAAGCGGCCGCTCAGCGCCATTGTGACGACCTGCCGCGTAGTGGCGTGATCGGTCTGGTCGGCATGGGTGGGGCCCCTCCGCCCATGTCCCGCTGCGTTGCGAGAGGGTGGACGAAGGTTGACTGCATTCGTATGGGATGTCGCGAGCATGGGGCGCCAGACCATCGACGTGGTGGGGGCTCGTACCAACAATCTGCGGGACGTGTCCGTGAGGATCCCCAAGCAGCAGCTCGTCGCCTTCACCGGAGTGAGCGGCAGCGGCAAGACCTCGCTGGCCATCGATACCCTGCACAACGAAGCCCAGCTGCGGTATCTGGAGGGGCTTTCGCCGTTCGTACGGCAGTACATCACCCAGCGCAATCGGCCGAAGGTCGACCGCATCCTGGGACTCGGCGCGACGCTCGCGGTCGACCAGCGCCGTCTGAACCGCAACCCCCGCTCCACCGTCGCGACGATCACCGGCGTCGACGGGCACCTGGGGCTGCTGTACTCGCGCCTTCCGGGGATCGGCGCAGACCCGGCAGCGGAGAGTGGGGACGGGCATCTGACGACCGCTCACTTCGACCGCAATACGCCGGAAGGGAGCTGTGCGAACTGCCACGGGGTGGGCGGGCGCTGGCAGGCGCAGGAGGACCTGGTCATCACCCACCCGGAGCTTCCGCTCTTCGAGGGGGCCTCGCCCTGGTACGCGAAGTGGCGGTCGGGGGAGCACGCGTTCGTGCCGGCGCTTGCCGAGAAGCGGGACGTGGACCTCGGCCGGTCGTGGCAGTCGCTGCCTGAGGAGTTCCGTCATTGCGTGCTGTACGGCACGGGTGACGAGAAGATCGAGGCGACCGTCGACATGCCGAACAAGAATGAGACGGCCCTGATGACCTACACCTCGAGCCAGCCGCTGCGGGGCGCGCTCGCCGAGGTGGAGCGGGTGTTCGTGAACGCCCAGACGTCCAGTGCCAAGCAGCGCTACCTGCCGTACATGCGCAAGCAGCCCTGCGGCACCTGCGGCGGCAGCGGGTACGACCAGTTGGCCCGGTCCGTGCGGCTCGGCGGGCTGACGTACCCCGACCTGCTCGAGGTGGAAGTACGGGAGGTGCGCAGCTGGGCAGAGCGCGTGGCGGACGACCTGGGCGCCCGGCAGCGCGAGGTGGGTGAGCCGCTGCTGCAGGACCTGGGCCGCAGGCTCGGAATCCTCGACCGGCTCGGCCTGGCCCATCTCCAGCTGTCCCGGAGCGCGGCGACGCTGTCCGCGGGTGAGTTGCAGCGGACCCGGCTCGCCGCGCAGCTCAGCACCGAGCTGAGCGGCATCATCTTCGTCCTGGACGAGCCCGGGACCGGGCTGCATCCGGCGGACAAGGCGCACCTGCTCGACATCGCCCTGGAGCTGCGCGAGGCTGGCAACACGGTGCTCCTCGTCGAGCACGACCCTGAGCTGATCGCCCGGGCCGACTGGGTGATCGATATGGGGCCCGGCGCGGGCCGCTTCGGCGGTGAGGTCCTGGTGTCGGGGCCTCCCGCCGACGTGGCCGCCCACCCGAAGTCGCTGACCGGGCGCTATCTGGCCGGTGTGGGGCCGCGGCTGCACCGGACCCGCCGCCCGACCGGGGACGACACCGGCTGGGTGGAGCTGCACGGCCTGCGTGCGCACAACGTGACCGCGGACCTGGTGAGTTTCCCCGCCGGTCGGCTCACCTGCCTGACCGGGGTGAGCGGCAGCGGCAAGAGCAGCCTACTCGGCGCGCTCGGGGCGAGCGTGGAGGCCGCCCTGAACGGGACGGCGGCCGACACGGTGCGGGAGGTGACCGGCCTTGAGGGGTTCAGCTGGGTCGCCGTCGTCGATCAGGAACCGCTCGGGCGAACGCCGCGGTCCAACCCGGCTACGTACAGCAAGGCGTTCGACATCGTTCGCAAGCTGTTCGCCGAGACCGACGTGGCGCACGGGCGCGGGGTCAATGCCTCCTGGTTCAGCTTCAACACCGCGGGTGGCGGCCGCTGCGAGACCTGCACCGGTTACGGCCGCAAGCTGGTCGACATGCACTTTCTGCCGGATGTGTGGGTGGTCTGCGACGCGTGCGAGGGTCGGCGCTACAAGCCGGAGGCCTTGGAAATCAGGTATCAGGGGTTGGCCATCGATCAGGTGCTGGAGCTGACCGTCGCCGAGGCCGTGGAGCAGTTCTCCGAGCCCCGGCAGCTCGCGGAGACCCTGGGAGCCTTGAACCAGGTCGGGCTCGGCTATCTCCAACTTGGCCAGAGCGCCACAGAGTTGTCCGGCGGCGAGGCCCAGCGGCTGAAGCTGGCGTCCGCGATCCAGCGCGGCGCTGCGAGCCGCAAGGCCGGCCTCGTCGTTCTCGATGAGCCCGTCTCGGGCCTGCACCCGTCTGACATCCAGCGTGTGGTGGACGCGCTCGATGTGTTGCTCGACTCGGGCAACACCGTCGTCGTGGCCGAACATGACATCCCCGTCGCCGCATCGGCGGACTGGGTGATCGACCTGGGGCCGGGAGCCGGTCCGGACGGGGGTGCGGTGGTCGCGGAGGGCACCCCGGACGCCGTCGCGATGGCGGACACCCCGACCGCCGGTTTCTTCCGGCGGTACGCGGCGGGCCTGCCGCTCCTGGAGGTGCGGGAAGGCACGCGCTGCTGAGGGGCCCGGGGCGCGTCTTGCGTCACGTCCTGCACTGTCGTCCGTGCCCGCTCCGTCCGAGGAGGAGCGGGCACGCCTGAGATCGGTGCTGGAGCGGTGCGAGCTTCGGAGCTCACTACGCCGGAGCCACCGCGGCGTACGCGGCCGGCGCCCGCCCGGATGCGCTCAGGGCACGGCCAGCTCGACCGTCGCCGCGGCGGCCAGGTCGAGGACCGCATCGCCGTGCGGGCTGCGTACGGTCAGCCGTTGCCCGGCCGCCGCGACGAGCCGCGCCCGCAGGCCGTCGGGGGCCCAGGTCATTCGGCTCCCGATCGGCCGGGACGCCCGTCGTTCACAACGTTGATCGACTTTGTGTCGGTGACATGGCGGCCTCCGCCGCCCTCGAAGCCCCGTTGTCAGTGACCTGAAGTCGATCATCCCGCCCACCCCAGGGCCAGCCACCCCGTCTCGCACGGGATGTCCGTTTCGCGCTGCCGGCCCGTTGCTGGGTGTGACGGCCGGCATCCGGGTGGCGGAACACCGGCCGGGCCGGGGTGGTTACACATGGCGGACGATCGAGTAGCGCATGTGCCGCTGGGCTGCCCGAGGGCATCTCCCCCGGGATGGAATGCGGGCCGGCTGTCGGTCGTTACATCTGGACCCGGCGCCACGAGCCTTCGCAGGCCGGTGCCGGATGGATCTCCCCCTTTTTGATCTTCTTGGGCGCCTTGACGTGGTGCTTACACGCCTGCCCTCCCCGGGGTGGGGTGTGTCGACCCCCGAATTGGAGTCACCCCCATGAACACGATCATGCGTAAGAGCGTTCTCGGTATCGCTGGTCTCGCGTTCGCCGGTGGTGTGTTCGCCGGTCCGGCCACCGCCCACGCCGCCCCGGCCGTCGAGTCGGCCCCGAAGGCGGTCGCCGTGCAGGCCGACAAGCCGGGCGTGGACAAGCCGGGCGTGGACAAGGGCAAGCTGATCCCGCACGGTGTGCGGGGCGAGCAGTCGCGTATCACGCTTGACGGTGAGCAGACCGCCAACGTCAAGGCGATCGTCGCCGCGACGAAGAAGGCCGGCCTGGACGAGCGGGCCGCCGTCATCTCGGTCGGTACCGCGTTGCAGGAGTCGAAGCTGGAGAACCTGGGCCACCTGGGCGACCGTAACGACCACGACTCGCTGGGCCTGTTCCAGCAGCGCCCCTCCTCCGGGTGGGGTTCGCCGGAGCAGATCACCGACCCCGAGCACTCGACCCTGGCGTTCCTCAAGGGCCTCAAGCAGGTCGACGGGTGGCAGGACATGCCGCTGACCCAGGCCGCCCAGACGGTGCAGGTGTCCGCGTACCCCGACGCGTACGCCCAGTGGGAACAGCAGGCCGCCGACCTGGTCGCCGAACACTGGAACAGCTGACCCGTACCGAACAGCCAACTGGCCGGGTCCCCGACGACGGGGACCCGGCCAGCGGCGCGTCCACCGCCGCCGGGCGCCGTCAGCGGCGGGGCCGGCGGGAGATCCCGGTCGCGGCCAGCAGCGCCGAGGCGGAGAACCGCAGCAGAGGCAGGTAGATCCGCACCGAGTCGGTGAGGGACCCGAAGTGCGACGAGGCGTTGTCGCCGACGTACGTGGTGGCGATGGTCGTCTGCTCGATGGGCCGGCCGGCCCGGGCGGCGTACAGCAGGACGTTCATCTCGTACTCGTACCGCTCGCCGGGGACCGTGAGCAGCCAGTCAAGCAGGCCGTGCGGGTACGCCCGCAGCCCGGTCTGGGTGTCCCGCACGGGGCAGCCCGTCGCGACGCGGAACAGCAGCCGGGTGAGGTCGTTGCCGGCCCTGCTGCGCACCGGCACCTCGCCGTCGAACCGCCGTACGCCCAGCACCATCACGCCGGCCTCCTCGACGCGCTTGGCGACGCGCAGGACGTCGGCGACCCCGTGCTGGCCGTCGGCGTCGGCGCACACCACGTCGTGGCCGGGGTACGCGCGCGTGACGTGCCGGAACCCCGTCTTCAGGGCCACCCCCTTGCCCCGGTTCGTCGCGTGCCGCAGGACGGTGCAGCCGAACTCCCCCGCCGCGTCGAGGACCCGGGCCGACGCCGGGCCGCTGCCGTCGTCCACCACCACGACGTGGACGCCGGGTGCGGCGTCGCGCAACGCTGCGACGAACTCGGACAGCCGGGAACCCGGCTCGTACACCGGGGCGAGGACGATCACCGCCGCCCACCCACGCCACGCCCGGGCGGGCCCGCACCCGGGCGCCCGCCCGAAGGACCGTCCATCCTGTCCACGTGACCTCCTCGACGTCGCCGCGACCGTCGTCCTCATCGAGGTCGATCCGGTGGCGTGGGAGCCTGTACCCCGTCGGCGGCCGTCCGTCACGTGCTCCGCCGGGGCGGTCTCGCCCGCCCGGCAGCCGGCCCAGGGTCGGGCACGGGCACGGCCGAGCCGGAGGCACCCGGACCGGGCCGGGGCGGGACGACGGCGCGATCTCCGCCCGCCGCGCCCCGGCGGCGGCGCGCCAGCCGGTCGACGCGGCGCATCGACGTCACCAGCCGGCGTTCCCGGCGCAGCAGGCCCGCCGGGTCGCGGGCCCCGAGGAACCACAGCCGGGCCGCGATCCGAGCGGCCGGCTCGCGCCACCACCTCGGCAGCGACTCCCCGCCGCAGGCGTGCACATCGAGCAGCGCGGGGCCGCGCAGTCCGAGGGTCCGGCGGGCGAGATACCTGATCCGGGGCAGGTGCCAGGTGTGCGAGACGATGCCCAGCGGGTGCCCCGGGCCGAAGGCGTGGCCGTCGAGCAGTCCGTCCTCGACGGTGTGCAGGAGGTTCTCCAGCGTGCTGCGCGAGCGGGTCTCGGCGCGCAACTCCGCGTGCCGGTCGAGGCCGGCGGCGAGCGCCTGGCGCAGCATCAGGTCGCCCTCCCGCCATCCCTCGGGCGGGGGATGCGCGCCCTCGGCGGCCTCCGCCCAGCCGCCGCTGAACACGATCCGGGGGCGTCCGGCCCTGCCCGGCTGCGCGGGCGAAGGACGCCTCGTTCGCGGCGACGTAGTCAACCGCTGCCCGCACGCGGGCGATGCTGGCCGGGGTGAGCGCCCAGGTGTCCCCGGCGCGCAGCACGCCGCGTCCGAAGACCACGAGCACGGTGGCGATCGGCGACGTGTGCCCTCCCCTCGGTGGCTTCTTCCGCGGCAAGGGTAGCCAGGTGCGGGGCAGCGGGGCGGCCCGGCGATCGACGGTCCTCCGCGGAGGGTCGATCGCCGGGCCGCCCCGGTGGCGAGCCGCGCCGGGCGGCCCGCCGGTCAGCCGGTCAGAGGCCGGCGGCGTGCGCGGCGGCGGTGCCGCCGACCACGGGCAGGACGATCTTGCTGCTCTTCAGCGCGACCTGGAGGTTCGCGGCGGTGGTGTCCGCCTGGCTGGAGTACTGCGGGTAGCTGGCCACGATGATCACGCCGATCCGGTGGCCGGGCTTGAAGACGTAGTCCTCCGGCAGCAGCGGGAAGCTGAAGTTGTACGACTCCCCCTGCACCAGCGGCACGGCGACGCGGATCGACTGCCGGTTCTGGGCGTCCATGATGCCCTTGGTGACCAACTCGTAGTCGGCCGTGGCCACCCGCTTCGTCGTCTGCTTGTAGCAGCCGTCATCCGTCGGGCTGCTCTCGCCCCAGCAGTCCTCCGTGGTCAGGGTGATGATTCCCTCGCCGGAGGCCCGGTGCGCGACCCGCTCGTCGGTGCCGTAGTCGACCAGGATCGCCCCGAGGTTGGTGTCGGTCTGGTCGGCGGAGGCCCGCAGTTGCACGGTCGGGGTGCCGGAGATGTGCAGCGGCGCGGTGAGCGGCGCGGAGAGGAAGGCCAGCCGGTTGGGCTGCACCACGTCCGGGTTGAGGATCATGGTGTTCTGGCTCTGCGTGCGGCTGTCCTGGAACGCCCCGGTCGCCGGCTTCGCCGTCGGCACCAGCCCGAGGCCGCCCGCGCCGGTGGTGCCGGGCTGGAGGAACACCTCGGTGTCGGCCTTGCCGGGGATCGGCCAGTCGGCGTGGGTCTCCCACACGTCGGCGGACCGCTCCAGGTCCACCCGCGGCTCGTCCATGATGCCGTTGGCGACGCCCTGCAGCCAGAAGTCGAACCACCGGTGCAGGGTCGACACCCACACCGCGCGGCGCGAGTCGAACGGGTCGACGTGGCCCTCCTGGGACAGCCACAGCTTGCGCGGCACGTTGTTCTCCGCCAGGGCGTACCAGAACTTGCTGAAGTGGTCCGGCCGGACGTTGTCGTCGTTGAGGCCGTGGTAGAGCAGCACGCTGGCGGTGACGTTGGGGACCTTCTTGACGTAGCTGCGCTCGTTCCAGAAGGCCGTGTAGTCGCCGTGCTCGTCGCCGTCGGCGGCGGCCATCGCGTCACGCACCGGCTTGCAGTACTCCCGGCGCTCGGGGTTGGTGACCGTGTTGGCCAGCGACGCCACGTAGCTGTTGCCCCGGGTGACCACGCCGTTGCTGCGCACGTAGTCGTAGTACTCGGTCGGGCCGCTGATGGGCACGACCGTGGTCAGGCCCTTCACGCCGGTCACCGCCGTGGCCATGGCCAGCGAGCCGTCGTACGACTTGCCGATCATCCCCGTCTTGCCGTTGTGCCAGTCGGCCTTGACGATCTCACCGGCGGCGTTGCGGGCGGTGGCCCGGCCGTTGAGCCAGTTGATGGCCTGCTTGGCGCTCAGGTTGTCCTGGTTGGCGTTGGTGGTCGGGCAGCCGGTGGAGTTGTTGGTGCCGACCATGTCCAGCAGGATGACCGCGTAGCCGCGCGGCACGAAGTAGTTGTCGTAGAACAGCGGCCACTTGTCCAGCAGCCCGTCGCCGTCGAGGTCCGCCTTGCACTCGGACTCGTTGCCCCGGCAGACCGTCGAGTAGTAGGGGCTGGCGTCCATCACCACGGGGGCCTTGAGCCCCTGCGCGGTGGCCGCCGGCCGCATCAGGTCGAACGCGATGATGTCGCGCAGACCGTCGTTGTCGCTGTCGAAGGTGGAGTCGATGAAGAGGCGTTCCCGGATGGCGTCGGCGTAGCCGAACACCGGCTGGGTGACGCCGTCCTGGACGACGATCGACGGCGGCCCGTCCGCCGCCAGCGCCTGCGGCGCCGCGCCGAGGGCGGCGAGCACCGTCGCGGACAGTACGGCCACGCCTGTGCGCCAGCGCGTTCCCACTGTAGCCATGCAGTCTCCTTGAGGTCCGAGGCTGCGTACGCTACGAGCCGGTGCCCGGTGCCACCACCTGCACGTGTAGGAACTTCGCCGGGCGTGGTTCGACGGGTGCGACCCGCGCCGGGCGGGAAGCGGTCAGTCCCGGTAGCCCCACTGCCGCAGCGACTCGGCCAGGGCCCGCTCGACGGCCGCGAGCTGCTCAGGGCCCAGTTCGTCGTGGTACGCCGCCCGGCGCCCGGCGGGGAACTCGTACCGCCCGAAGCCCCGCTCGAACGCCGGCGTCCAGTCCAGCCCGAGGAAGTCGAGCATCCGGGCCACCTCGGCGCGGGGGTCGGCGAGCAGGTCCTCGTAGCGGACGTCCAGCCACTGGCCCGGCGGGTGCGCGGCCCGGGCGTCGGCGAACGCCGCCATCAGCATCTTCCAGCCGAGCGCGGCGAGCACCGGGAAGGACCGGGCGGCCTCCTCCCACTCCCGGCGCAGGTCGGCCGGCAGCGGCCCGAGGTACCAGTTGTCGGGGCCGCGCCAGCCGTCCCACCAGCCCATCTGGAGCCAGGAGTTGGTGACGGCCCGGCCGTCGCGGACCACGTTGACCACCCGCAGCCCGGGGTAGGCCGCCCGGAGGAACCCGGTGCGCGGCCAGCCGGTGACGTGGTGCACCAGCAGCCGGGAGCGCTGCCGCCCGATCCGGGCGTCGAAGAAGGCGCGCAGCCGCCGTGCCACGTGCGGGGTGAGGTCGTCGGCGGTCAGGTCCCGGCACGGGCGGGAGAACCCGGCCAGCACGTGCCGGTCCAGCAGGTGGTACGCCTCCGACGGGGCGACCCGCAGCCGGCCACGTTCCAGCAGCCGGCGGCTGTGCCGCAGCGACGTCATGCCGGCCGGGCGCGGCGCCGACCGCCGGTACAGCGGCCCGTTGAACCGGCCGGTGAGGTTGAGTCGGGACAGCTTGTCGTCGACGCCGGAGACGAACCCCACGTCGGGATGCCGGGACAGCAGCTCCTGCACGAGGGTCGAGCCGCACCGCCCGGTGCCCACCACCACGGCCAACATGCCTTCAGTCCTCCTCGGGGGTGGCCGCCGCCGGGCCGCCCCGACGCCACGGGTAGCCGAAGCGGCGCAGCCCCGGCGCGGTCAGCGCGGTCACCACGGCGTACGACCACCGGGACAGCCCGCGCCGCCACTCGACGTCGGCGGTGATCGGCACCGGGCCGGTGCGGTGCCGCGACGGGTTGCCGGCCACCGAGTGGGTGGGCGCCAGCCGCACCGTCGCGGGACCGGTGAACGGGCCGGCTTCGGCACCGGTCCCGGTGAACGGGCCGGCGCCGGCGAACGCGACGATCCGGCCCAGCGTCGCCTCCGGGTCGGCGGTCAGGTCCTCGTAGCGCACCCGCAGGTAGCGGCCCGGTTCGCCGGCCCACAGCCGGGCCGTCAGCGTGTTCCAGACCAGCCACAGCAGGGCCGCCTTCCACACCGGCGGCCGGCTCATCAGCCGCTGGTCGGCCTCGCCGTCGAGGCCCCGGCGACGCCGCCAGGAGAAGGCCGTGGCCCTCGGGTCGCGGACCAGGTGCAGCACCCGCAGCTCGACGCCGGGCAGCGCGCCGACCAGGGCCCCGTACGGCGGCAGCTTCGACGAGTCGACCACCACCCGTGCCCCGGCGTGCCGGGCGACGGCGGCGTACAGGCCGGCCAGCGCCGCGTCGTCGGGGTGCGCGGGCACGGCACGCCGGCCGCGCCGGTGGCGGCGCAGCAGCGCGGGCACGCCGCGCAGGCGCAGCCGGCCGCGCAGCCGGCCGGCGATCCCGCCGGCCCGGTCGACCGGCACGTCCCGGCGCACCGCACGCCACAGCGGACAGTCCCGGAACGGCAGCCCGCAGCCGCAGGGCCGGTTCTCCACCTCGCCGCGCTGCCACAGGTAGCGCAGCTCGCCGGCCGCGAAGAACCCGGCGTACTGGCCGAGGACGGTGGTGACCAGCGTGCTGCCGCTGCGTCCGCTGCCGGCCAGGTAGAGCACCCGCACCGGGCGGGTCACGCAGGCTCTCGCAGCGCCAGCGCCGCCGTCGCGTAGACCTCGCGCAGCCGGGCCAGGTGTGCCTGCGGCGAGAAGTCCCGTTCCACCCGGGCGCGCCCGGCCAGCCCCATCCCGTACGCCCGGGTTGGGTCGGCGAGGACGCGGCCCAGCGCGGCGGCCAGCGCGGCGGGGTCGTCGGCGGCGACCACCTCGCCGTCCACGCCGGGGGTGACCAGCTCGGGCAGCCCGCCGAGGTCGGTGGCGACCACGGGCACGCCGCAGGCGAACGCCTCCAGCACGGCCATCGGCTGGTTCTCGTTCCATCGCGACGGCACGGCCGCCACCGCCGCGGACCGGACCAGCTCGTGCAGCCGGGCCTTGTCCAGCCGGCCGTGGAACCGGACCCGGCCCGGCGCGCGCCGCCGCGCCAGCTCGGTCAGCCCGGCGCGGGCCGGGCCGTCGCCGGCCACGTCGAGCGACACCTCGGGCGGCAGCAGGGCCAGCGCCTCGACCAGCACGTCGACGCCCTTCTCCGCCGACAGCCGGCCGGCGAAGACCACCGACCCGCCCGGGGCCGGCTTCACCCGTGTCGCGGCGACGTCGACGAAGTGGGGCACCACGTGCATCCGGTCCGGGAAGACGCCCGCGCGGCGCATCACCCGCGCCAGGAATTGGCTGGGGCTGACGAACGCCTGCACCGGCCCGTACGCCCGGGTGCAGCGGTGCAGCCAGGACTCCACGGCCAGCAGGCCGCTGGCCGGCAGCGAGCCGTCCTTGCACCGGCGCCGGGCCGCCCGCAGCGGGCCGCCGGTGACGCAGGCGTCACACACCGCGCCCCGGTCCAGCATCTGGTAGCTGGGGCAGGCCAGCTTGTAGTCGTGCAGCGTCATCACGCAGGGCACCCGGGCGGCCCGCGCCGCGGCCAGCACCGACGGTGAGAGCTGGTGGTAGATGTTGTGCAGGTGGACCACGTCGGGCCGGAAGTCGTCGATCACCCGGGACAGGCCGCGCCGGCTGGCCGGGGACCAGATCATCCGGGCCGCCGCCGTCGCGCGCGGGCCGATCCCCGACGGCGCCGGGTCGAGCTCCACCAGCGGCGGGAAGTGCCGCGCGTACGGCAGCGGGGCGTCGTTGTCGGGGTGCGTCATGCCGTAGTACGCGACCTCGTCGCCCGCGCCCCGTTGCAGCGCGGCGACGTCGAGGAGGTAGCCCTCGGCGCCGCCGCGACGGTAGAGGAACTTGTTGACGTGGAGGACACGCATCGGCCTGCTCCAGGGGTGGCCTGCTGAGTGGCCGCTCAGGGGTGGGGGCAAGGGCGGGCACCGGGCAGCAGCGGTGGCCAGGGCCCCACGGTATGCAAATCGGGCGGACGAGTCCAGATCATGATCCCCAACTGACCACACGGCCGATCCCGCGCTGGCCGCACGGCCACGTGGCCGGCCACGATGATCTGCCGGTAGCGTGTCCCCCGCCCCGACCCGTCAGGCCCGAGGAGGACCCGGTGGCCCACCAGGACGAACCCTCGACGTGGGCGTACACCGCCCGGCGGGTGGTGCGGCACCTGCGCTGGGCGCGCACCGAGGGGGTGCGGCGGCTCGTCGAGGAGGACCGGCTCGACCCCGTCCAGCGGGCCCGCACCGCGCTGGCGAAGTGGCGCTGGCGGCGGTCCCACCCGCAGCCGCCCGGCCGGGCGCTGCCGGTGTACCTGGTCGGCCTGCAACGCTCCGGCACCAACATGCTGGCCCGGGGGCTGGACGCGGCGCCGTCGTTCGAGGTGCGCAACGAGAACGACCGGCAGGTGTTCCACCGCTTCCGGCTGCGCTCCGACGCGGTGCTCGCCGACGTCGTGCGGCGCAGCCGGCACCGGTACGTGCTGGTCAAGCCGCTGTGCGACACGCACCGGGTGGACGAGCTGCTCGGCCTGGCGGGCCTGCGTCCCGGCCGGGTGCTGTGGGCGTACCGGGACGTCGACGACCGGGCCCGCTCCGAGGTGGCGAAGTTCGGCGACGCCAACCTGCGGGCGCTGCGGGCGATCGCCGACGGCACGATCGGCGACCGGTGGCAGGGGCAGCGCCTGGACGGGCCGACCCGCGAGCTGATCGCCGGCTTCGACTACGACCGGATGACCCCGCACACCGCCGCCGCCCTGTTCTGGTACGTGCGCAACTCGCTGTTCTTCACCCTCGGCCTGGCCGACCGCGACGACACGCTGCTCTGCTCGTACGACGCGCTGGTGGCCGACCCGGCCGCGTACACGCGGCGGCTGTGCGCGTTCCTCGACCTGCCGTACGACCCGGCGCTGCACGCCCACATCGGAGCGCGCGCCCCGCGCCGGCCCCGGCTGGAGCTCGACGGCCGGGTGCGGGCACTGTGCGCCGAGCTGGCCGGGCGGCTGGACGCGCGGGCCGGATCGGACCGGGCGGTGGGCCGTGGCTGACCCGGACACCCGGCCGACCGCCGACGGCCCGCAGGTCCCGCCGGCCGGCGAGGCCCCGCACGTCCCGCCGGCCGCCGACGGCCCGCAGCCGGACCGGGCGGCCCCGGGCGCCGGGCCCCGGGGGCCGATCTTCCTGGTCGGCTGCCAGCGGTCCGGGACGACGATGCTGCGCCTGGTGCTCGACTCGCACTCCCGGGTGTCCTGCGGCCCGGAGACCCGGTTCCTGGCCGACATGCAACGCATCGTCGGCCGGGACTGGGAGCGGCTGGCCCGCTTCGGGTTCCCCCGGGAGTACTGGCTGGGCCGCATCGCCGACTTCTTCGGCGGCATCCACGGCGACTACGCCCGGTCCCGGGGCAAGACCCGCTGGGCGGACAAGACGCCCCTGTACGCGCTGTCGATCGGTTTCCTCGCCGAGGTGTTCCCGGACGCGCAGTTCGTGCACGTCATCCGGGACGGCCGGGACGTGGTCGTCTCCCACCGCAAGCGGTTCGGCTACTGGTCGGCGGTCAAGTGCGTCGTCAAGTGGCCCCGCTACATCCGCGTCGCCCGCGCCGCCGGCCGCCGGCTGCCCGCCGACCGGTACCACGAACTGCGCTACGAGGACACCGTCGGCGACCCGGAGAAGGCCATGCGGGCGCTGTTCGAGTTCCTCGGCGAACCCTGGGAGGCCGAAGTGCTCGACTACGGCGGCAAGCAGCACGACGTGGCGGGCAAGTACACCGCCGAGGCGGACCGCCGGCGCGCCGCCGCGCGCACCGACGCCGCCATCTACGGCTCGCGGGTCGGCACGTACCGGCGGGAGCTGGACCCGTTCCTGCGGGTGCTGGTCCGCGTCTTCTCCGGCGCGACGCTGCGCGAGCTGGGGTACCGGTGACGCGCCGCCCGGGGCGGCGCGCCCCGCTGCTGGCCGGCGCGCTGGCGCTCGCCCTGGCCGCCGGGGCGGCCTGCTCGGACAGCCCCTCCCCCACGCCCCGGCCGACGCCGACGCCATCGGCGGCGGCGACCGAGCCGACGGCCGGGCCGGGACCGTCGGCGGCGCCGGGGGTGCGGAACCCGTTCGGCGCGCACTGGGACTGGTCGCGCCACGAGTCGTTCGTGCCGTACCTGAAGCAGCTCTCCGGCTCGGCGACCTACCACGAGCTGAGCTGGTGCGACATCGAGAAGGCCCAGGGCAGCCCGGACTTCTCGGCGGTGGACCGGATCGCCCGCGAGAGCCGCGACCTCGGCATCACCCTGCACCTGAAGATCCGCACCGGGGTCTGCTGGGCCACCGGCGGCACCGCCCGGCACACCCGGGGCCAGGCGAACAAGACCGAGTCGGCGATGCCCCGGGACCTGGCCGTCTACCAGGGGTTCGTCCGGGACGTGGTGCGCCGCTACGCGCCCTACGGGGTGCGGGAGTACGCGATCGAGAACGAGGTCAACGCGCCGCAGTACTGGGCCGGCAGCCCGGCGGACTACCGGCGGCTGGTCACCTCCGCCGCCGAGGCGGTCCGGTCGGCCGACCCGCAGGCGAGGGTGGTCGACTCCGGGATCAGCAGCGTGGCGTACGGGATGGGCATCGCCGACCGGCTGGTGCGCGCCGGCCGGCCGGACGACGCCGTCGCCGCGTACCGGGCGTACTTCCCGCGCCGGGTCGGCACCCGGGGCCGGCAGATCCCGGCCGTGGACCGCCCGGAGCAGCTCCGGGCCGCCCTGGCCACCGAGCAGAACGCCCGCAACCTGGCCTTCCTCGCCGTCACCGAGGAACTGCTCGACGAGCGGGTCGTCGACGTGCGGCAGTTGCACTTCTACGAACACTTCGCCGGGGTGCCGGCGCTGCTGGACTACCTGCGGGAGCAGACCCCGGCCGGGGTGCCGGTCCAGGCGTGGGAGGTCGGCCAGTTCTGGCGCGACGGCGACGGTGACGCCGCCAGCCGGGCCGACGAGATGGTCAAGGCGGTCGTCCAACTCGTGGCCGGCGGAGTCGAGCAGGTGCTCTGGCTGCCGCTGGCGTACAACCCGGGCAACCGGCAGGGCAGCGAGGTCCGCTACGGCCTGCTCGACCCCGACGGCACCGTACGGCCGGCCGGGGTGAAGCTGGCCGGGCTGGCGCTGGCGGCCCAGGACGCGACGGCGGAGCCGGTGACCGCGAAGGGGCTGACCGGGGTGGCGTTCCGGCGCGGCGAGCTGACCGTGCTGGTGCTCTGGTCGGGCTCCGGCCGGACCGTGTCGCTGCCGGCCGCGCCGGGCCTGGACAGCAGCCCGGTCGGCGCGGAGCCGCGACGGGTGGCCGGGACGGTCACCATCGGGGCGGAGCCGGTGCTGATCCGGTCCACCGGCGACCCCGCCGCGATCCTCGGCCCCGCCCGCTGACCAGCCCTTGCGGCCCGGCCCGCTGACCGGCGGGCACGGCACGGCGGGCCGGCGTCACCAGGTGCGCGGCCAGCCGAGCAACTCGGCGAGGCGGGCGTTGTGCGGGGCGAACCGGGCCGTCAGGTCGGCCCGCAGCTCGTCGGTGAGCTGGGTGGGCCCCCGCTCGGCCCGCCGGGTGTGCCGGGCGAAGGCGTCCGGCGTGAACGGCGCCAGCCCGAGGAAGCGCAGGATGCCGGCGTACGTCGCCGCCGGGTCGGCGTACAGGTCCTCGCTGCGCACCACGTGCAGCCGTTCCCGGGACACGTGGGCGAACCACCGGTCGAGCTGCTCGGCGTAGCGGCCCCGGGCGGCGTACGAGTGGTCGCGCAGGGCCCGGTGGGCCGCCGGGGTGTCCGGCCCCCGGCGCAGCGCCGCCGCCAGCCGTCCCGGCTCGGCGGCGAGCGCGTCGGCGAAGGCCAGCGGCTCCCGGCCGAGCGAGCGGGTGTGCAGGTAGTGCGAGTAGGCCCGCTCGACGGGGTCGCGCAGCAGTGCCACGAACCGGGCCTTGGGCAGCAGCGCGGCCACCCGCGCCGGCACCGCGGGGTGGAACAGGTAGTAGGGGCTGGCCTCGAAGCTCTGCCGGCCGGGGGCGGCCGGCGGGAAGTGGGCCCGGTACCAGCGCTGTCCGCGTCCGGCGTGCAGGCTGAAGAACTGCAACTCCTTGCCGGTGGCGGCCCGCACCTCGGGATGCGCGGCGAGGTAGTGGTGCAGCGACGTGGTGCCGCAGCGCTGCCCGCCGATGACGAGGAAGTCGGGCAGCGCGCCGACCGGGCCGGGCCGGGCAGCGCGGGCCCAGGCCCGCGTGCCGCGTACCGCCCGGCGCAGCCGGTCCACCGCGACCCGGCGGGACCCGGCGCTCACCGGGCCACCACGGTGCCGGCGGTCGGCGTGCCGCCGGTGGGCGTGCCGGGCGGGGGTGGCTTCGGGACGCCACGGCCGCGCCGGCGCACCAGGGCCCGCAGCACCATCAGGTCCTCCCGGCCGAGCCCCAGCGCCAGCACGACCGCCAGGTAGACCGTCACGATCGTCAGCAGGCCGACGCCGAGCCGCCACGGCCAGCCCGGCAGCAGCCAGCGCACCAGCAGCCCGGCGAGCAGCGCCGCCGCGCCGGCGGCGATCCCCTTGACCATGCCCACGGTGAACGGCAGCGCGCCCACCAACGCGCGGACCTGGAGCACCCGGGCGACGTTGACCACGATCAGCGACACGCTCCACGCGAGCGCCGCGCCGACGATGCCGTACGCCGGGATGAGCCAGAGGTTGAGCAGCATGTTGAGCACCAGGGCGGCCACGTTGTCGGCCATGTTGACCGCCACCCGGCCGGACATGTTCAGCACCGTGCCGCACGGGCCGGTCGCCGCGTTGACGAGCTGGCCGAGGGCCAGGACCACGGTCACCGCCGCGCCGGCGGCGACCTCGCCGCCGAAGACCCGCAGCAGGTCGCCGGGCAGGACCAGCAACGCGACGAAGGCGGGCATGGACAACCGGACCACCCAGCCGGTGGCCACCGCGTACACCCGGCGGACGTCGGCCAGCTCCCCCCGGTGGTGCAGGTGCGCGATGTACGGGCCGAACGCGGCGTTGATCGGCGCGAGCACGAAGATCGCGACGGTGACCAGGCGGGTGGCCACGTTGTAGACGCCGATCTCCGGGTTGGCGAAGAAGCCGAGCAGCAGGGTGTCGACCCAGATCAGCCCGGTCGAGGACAGCGAGGACACCCAGCTCACGGTGGAGAAGCCGAAGAGCTGGCGGGGGCGGTACACCGGGCGGGCCGAGGGCACCCGCCGGACGAGGCGGCCCAACGCGACGAGGGCGAGCAGCGCGGCGGACCAGCCGGCGCCGACCAGCGCCCAGTAGGCCCCGGTCAGGCCCGCGCCGGTGGCCAGGGCGAGCGCGGTCAGCAGCAGCCGGGTGCCCGGCTCGTAGAGCTGGCCGATGAAGGTGAACGGGCGCTGGGTCCGCCAGCCCCGGGTCGCCGCGAGGGCGGCCTCGCAGATCGTCGAGGCGGGCAGGGTCAGCGCCACCAGCCGCAGGCCGGTGACCAGTCCGGGGTCGTGCAACCGGGCGGCCAGCCAGGGTGCCCCGAGCGCCAGCGCGACGGCGAGGACGACCGATGAGGCGGCGGAGATGGCCAACCCCAGCCGGACGGTGCCGCGTAGCGCCGGCGCGTCGGAGTCCGCCAGGTGCACCGCCACGAACCGGGTCAGCCCGGCCCGGAAGCCGGAGAGCGAGAGCAGCCCGGCCAGGGACAGCACGGCGTAGCACTGGGCGTACCGGCCGACCTCGCGGATGCCCAGCACCCGGGCCAGCAGCAGCATGATCAGGAAGACCGCGGCCTGGCTGAGCAGGGCGCCGACCAGGTTGAGGCCGCCGCCCCGGGCCATTCCCCGGACGTGCCGGTCGCCCTGCGGCTCCGGCTCGCCCCGCGGGGCGGGACCGGGCTGCGGGGCTGGCGCACCCTGCGGCTCCGGCTCGCCCTGCGGGGCGGGACCGGGCGCCGGGCGCCGGGCGCCGGCTGGGGGAACCCGCACCGTCCGCCGGTCCGGTTCGGCCGCCACGCCGCCCGCCTACCGGTGCCGCAGCTCGGGCTCGGAACTGACGTCCCGGGGCGCGGGCGTGCCGGCCCGCCCGGTCGCGCCGCCCGGGCCGACGGCGTCCGCCCGTCCGTTCACCGCGTCCGGTCCCGTCCCCTCGGCCCGGTGCGCCGGCGCGGCCTGGCCGGTCGGCGCGGCCCGTCGCGTGGTCGTGGCCCGGCCGGTCGTCGCCGCGCGGCTGCGGGTGACCTGCTCCAGGACGGCCACCAGCAGCACGGCCAGCAGCAGGCCGGCGCCGGCCACCGGCAGCACGAGACCGGCCAGCGCCCGACCCCGGGAGACCGGCTCGACCTCGCCGAGGCTGGTCACCTGGGCGGGGTCGGCGGCCTGGGCCTGGGCCCGGGCCTGCTGGAGGGCCTGGCGGGCGGAGGACAACGCGGTGCTGGCGCCGTCGCGCTGCGCGAGCAGCGCCTGGTAGTCGGGCAGCTTCGGGCCGAGCCCGTCCAGCCGCTTCTGCCCGGCGGAGATCGCCTCGGCCGCGGCGTCGGCGCCCCGGCCGTTGCCGACGGCCTGCATCTGCAACTGCTGCTGCCGCATGCTGGCGATCTCCTGCAGGGTCGCCTGGTAGAGCTTGTCCGGCTGGCTGACCTTGTTCGTCTTCTCCCAGTCGTTGATCGCCCGGGTGGCGGCGGTCAGCTCGTCGGTGGCCGCCCGCACCTCGCCGGTGGCGATGTTGACCTGGCTGGTGAACAGGAAGGACAGGGCGCGCTGCCCGGTCGCCGTGAGCACCGGGACCACCGTGGACCGGCTGGTCGCCGTGTAGGTCAGGGTGAGCTGGCTGCTCGCCCCGACCTGCTCGACCTTCAGCCCGTCGCGCAGGTCGCCCGCCGCGACGCCGGTGTCCGCCGACACCTGGCCGACCACCTGCGGGGAGGTCACGGCCGCGGCGAAGGCCGCCGCGAACTGGTTGGCCGCCTGCGTGCCGGTGTACTGCTGGGCCGCGGCGCCGCCGACCAGCGCCGGCGCCGCCACGTACGAGGTGGCCGTGTAGCGCTGGGGGCCGAGCAGGACGACCAGCGCGGCCACCGCCGTGGCGACCAACGGGACACCGACCAGGACCCAGAGTCGACGCCGCGCGACCCGCAGATAGTCGACGATCTCCACCCTTGCGCTCCCCACTGTCCGGTAGCTCATCCGATGTCCCGCCCGAGCGCCGTCGGCGCGTCGGGCGCCACGGCCCGGTCCGCGCCCCGGGCGATCGCGTTGGCCGCGGCGGCGAACGCCGCGAAATACCACAGCGTGACCACGTTCGAAATCACGTTGGAGGCCGCGCTGACCGCCACGAAGGCGACCGCGCAGCCGAGGAAACCTACCGCGATCCCCCGGCCCAGCGTGCCCGGCGGGGCCCGCCGCAGCGCCGCCCACCCGGCGTGCAGGCAGAGAACCATCATCGCCAGGTAGGCGAGCAGGCCCAGCAGACCGGTCTCGACGTACGCGCGCAGGAAGTCGTTGTGCGGCTTCTTCGCCTCGTCGGCCTCGAACTTGGTCATGTTGGGCCCGATCCCGGTGACCGGGTTCCGGTTGGCCAGGGCGACGATCTCCGACCAGTAGTCGACCCGCCAGGCGAGGGTGTTGCCGGTCGGGCCGCCGCCGACGGCGGTGCTGTCGGCGAGCTGCCCGAAGCGCTGGGCGACCGTCGGTAGCAAAGCCCCGCCCGCCACCGCGACCAGGCACAGCGCCACCAGCAGGCGCCGGCTGCGGTGCAGTACCGCGACGACGACCAGGCCCAGGGCCGCGCCGAGGATGGCGCTACGGGTGTTGGTGAGCAGCAGGAACAGCAGCGACCCCGCGAGCAGCACGCCGAGGGCGACCCGCAGCCGGCGGCCCAGGTACCGGTGGACGCCGAAGCCGAAGATCACCATGAACATCAGGTACCGGCCGAACGTGGTCGACTGGCTGAACGGCCCGCTGATCCGGGTGAAGTCGCCCTTGACCTCGGCCGGCGGGTCGCCGAGCAGGGACAGCACGGCGGTGTAGCCGAGCGCCAGCGCCAGGGAGGCGTAGGCCGCGAGCAGGAACCGCCGGATCGCCGGCAGGTCCGGCATCAACTGCTCCAGGACGACGAACATCACCACCACGGTGCCGATGCGCAGCGCCTCCAGCGCGCTGGGCACGGGCTGCGCCGCGCCCAGCGCGCTGACCAGCGAGGTCGCGCCGACCAGCAGCAGCGCCACGCCGAGCGGGGAGCCGCGCAGCCGGCCCCTCTCGCGCAGTTGCGCGGCCAGCCACAGGCCGGCGGCCAGCAGGAACAGCACGGCCAGGATCGTCGACGGGTCCAGCGTCCGGGTGGCGGCGCCGGCGTCGGCCCGGCCGGCGCTCGGGCCGCTGAGCTTGAACAGGTCGACGCAGGAGCGGACGGCCAGCATCAGCAGCACGTACGCCGCGAAGCGGGTCAGCGCGAGCGCCCCGACCACCAGCCCGGCGACCACCGCGAGCGGCAGCACCACGCCGACCCGGTCGCCGCGGGTCATCGCCAGGCCGGCGACGACCGCCACCACGGCGCAGAGCAGCGCCGCGCCACCGGTCAACAGGCGCCCGGTCGGGTCGCCGGCCGGCCGACGCCGGGCTCCGTCGGGTAGGCCGGCGTCACGCACCGTGCCGTGTCGCTGTCCGTCCACTCGCTCGCCGACCACTCGTTTCCAGGGTGCCGTTGCCGGTCACAGCCGAGGGACCGGGAGAACGGCCTAATCTAACGGTTGCCGCCGCACCGGGGACATGGGCCGTTGCGGCGGCCGTGGACGACGCAACGTCCGGCCCTCCGCGGCGACACGGCCATGATCGTCGCACGGGACGTGACGGCGTCGTGATCGACCACCGTGGGACACGGGCCGGCGACCGGCCCGCCGCGCGGGCCGCGTTCCCGGCCCGGCACCGGGTGGCGGCGACGAGGATTGACGGGACGTCCCGCAACCCTCTATAACGTGGGAAAGCTGGTCACGCACGTCGATGGACTCGGGTCCGCCCGCCGCCCCGACCCCCGCGAGCTGCGTGACCGGCGTCCCTGCGGCGGCGCCCGGTTCCCCCTCCCGTCCACCACGGGTCGACCGGGGCGCCCAGCCCGACACCGAAGGCGGCAGCGTGCGATACACCGACGGCCCGAGCGTGGCGTGTGAGCTCTACGTCGAGGCGGCTCCGCCGCAGGTCTGGGAGCTCGTGACCGACATCCACCTGCCGGCTCGGCTGAGCCCCGAGCTGCAACGGGTGGAGTGGCTCGACGGCGCGGACGGCCCCCGGCTCGGGGCGAGCTTCGTCGGCTACAACCGCCACCAGCAGATCGGTGAGTGGCGCACCGTCTGCCAGGTCGTGGAGCTGGAGGAGCAGCGCCGGTTCGGGTGGACCGTCCTGGACGTGGACGGCAGGTTCGCCGGCCCCGACGGCAACTGCACCGAGCCGGCGGCGGCCTGGTGCTTCGAACTCGCGCCCGAGACGACCGGCACCCGGTTGCGGCAGACGGCCCGGATCGGCCCCGGCCGTTCCGGGATCAGCCTGTTCATCGACCAGATGCCCGAGCGCGAGGAGGATCTGGTCGCCTTCCGGCTCGACGAGCTGCGCACCAACATGACCGCGGCGCTGCGCAGCATCCGGGGGCTCGCGGAGGGCGACCGCTAGGGTCCTGAGTCGGCACGCCGCCCGTCCGGGCCAGACCCGCGGACGACGGCCCCGCCACGTACGGCTGGCGAACTCGCGGCGCAGGACGCCGGCGGGCGGGTCGCCTCGGTCACAACGACATCCAGCAGTAGAGGCGCTGTCCACTTCCGCACGCCCGGCGGCCGCGCCCCTCAGGCCGCCGCTGCGGCGACGCAGAACTCGTTGCCCTCCGGGTCGGCCAGCACCACGTGGTGGCCGTCGAACTCCGCCAGGACGCTCCCGCCCGCCTCGACCAGGCGCTCGGACTCCGCCCTGATCCGCGCCCACCGCTCGTCGGGGCCGCCGTGCCCCGGCACCCGAACGTCGATGTGGAGCCGGTTCTTCGCCGTCCGGGGCTCGGGGACGCGGAGGATCGACAGGCGGGGACCGATGCCGTCGGGGTCGCAGAGCCAGGCGCCGTCGTCGGCGGAGTCGTCCTCCGGAAGGTCGAACTGCGCGAGCCACTGCGCGCGGGTCGCGAAGGGGGCGGGCGGTGGCTCGTCGACGTAGCCCAGTGCCGTCTTCCAGAACGCGGCGAGGAGTTGCGCGTCTGCGCAGTCGAGCGTCAGATCGATCCTGGCTGCCATGGCAGGACCGTAGCGCGCACCTACGACAGTCGGGCCCGTCAGCCCCGGCGGGGGCCGGGGTGGCGGCGCAGGCGGGGCGACCGGACGGCCAGCTCGAAGTACAGCCGCTCCAGGTCGCGGGCCGCCGCGTCCCAGTTGTACTCGGCGAGCACCCGGTCGCGCAGCAGCGCGGCGCCGGCCCGCTCCGCCGGCACGTCGGCGGTCACGGTGGCCAACGCCCGTAACAGGTCGTCGCCGTCGCCGTCGCGGAACAACCGTCGGCCGGGGGCGTCGCGTTCCAGCACTTCGACGTGCGGTTCGATGTCGCTGGCCACCACCGGCAGCCCGTACGAGGCGGCCTCCAGCAGCGTCAGCGGCAGCCCCTCCAGCCGGGAGGGCTGGACGAAGGCCGCCGCGTGCGAGTACAGCTCGGCGAGCTGCTCGCCGTAGACGAAGCCGGTGAACACGATGCGCGGGTCGTCGCCGGCCTCGCGGCGGAGCCGGGCGACGAACTCGTCGGTGAAGGCGGAGCCGCCGACGACGACCAGCCGCAGGTCGGTGGGCAGCCGCCGGAACGCCCGGACGAGCAGGTCCGCGGCCTTCTCCGGCACGAGCCGGCCGACCAGCAGCAGGTACCCCCCGGGGCGCAGGCCGAGGCTGTCGAGCTGCCGGGGCGGCAGGTGCCGTGGGGCGGCCACCCCGTTGGGGATGTACCGGGCGGGCCGCCCGAACCTGGTCGCGTAGTGCGTCGACAGGCCGCGCGACACGGTCACCCTGGCGTCCGGGACGTACCCGCTGAGCCGGTACGCGGCGCCGAGCACGGCGCGCGCCGCCCGGCCCCACTTGTCCCGCTGGTTGTCCAGGCCGTGCACGGTGAGCACCACCTTCGACCGGGAGGCGTAGCGGGCCAGCGGGGCGGTCAGGATCGGGCCGAGCCCGTGGTAGTGCACGATGTCGGGCCGTTCGGCCAGGGCCGCCAGGGTCGAGGTGGTCGAGTGCACGATCGCGTCGAGGTGCTTGCTGGCGACGGTGCGGGCCCGGCGCAGCCGGATGCCCCGGTGCTGCTCGACGGACACGTCGCCATAGCTGTCCCGACAGTAGACGGTCACCTCGTGGCCGAACGCGGCGAGCCGGCTGGCCATCTCCTCCACGTGCCGCTCGATCCCCCCGTAGGTGGCGGGCACGCCCTTCTGCCCGATCATCGCCACCCGCAGGGGGCGCCACCCCGGCGGCCGGGTCGTGCCCGACTCCGACCGGTCGGGGCGGGAGTGGTCGGTCGCCTCTACGGCGTCCTCACGAAATGGCACTGTCCCCCCTAGGTTCGCTGCGCCCGAGGTGGCGAACAGGCACCAGACGCACGGGACGCTAGATCATCGGCGGACCGTCGGACAGGGGCCGGACAGCCAACCCGAGCAGCACGTCCGGCCACCCCGTACCCGGTGCGTCGCCGGGAGGACGGAACGTGTCCGTCCCCCCGGCGACTGAGGGCCTGGTCAGGCGGTCGAGCCGCCGAACTCCACCCAGTTGAGGTTGAACAGACCGGTCGTCGGCCCGCCGGCGACGGGCTTGAAGACCAGGTAGAGCTTGTGCGACCCGGCCGCCTGGCTGACCGGGACGGTCTGGCTGGCCCAGACGCTGGTGCCGGTGGTCGCGTTCAACGTCGCGCTGGTCACCAGCGCTCCGGTCGGCGAGTCGAGCCGCAACTCGACCACGCCGCGCGGCGTGCCCGCGGTGGCCGTCGAGCCACCGGCGTAGCGGAACGTCACCGAGCCGACCCCGCCGAGGTTGACCGGGTCGAACGCGATGTGGTCACCGGCGTCGATGCCGGCCACGTGCGAGCCGCCGCCGGCGTCGTTGGTGGTGGCCACCGACACGCCCTGCTGCACCTGGGCGAACTCGGCCTGCTGCCGCCGGGTCTGCAGGACCACCTGGTCCAGGCCGGACAGAGCCGGCTGGCCGTTGGCGCCGAGGTCGGTGTAGGTGGCGCTGATCGCGCCGTACAGGTAGCCACCGGCGTGGTCGGCGCCGTCTGCCGGGCTCTCGAACGAGCCGGAGCAGCCGTTGGCGTCGCTCATGCCGTGCCCGTGGCTGTCGTGGCCGAGGACGAAGGACACCGTCACCCGGCTACAGTCGATCGGCCCGTCCTCGGGGTCGGTCACGGTGACCGTCCAGGGCACGGTGTCGCCCCAGTTGAAGAACGTCCCGGCCAGCGGCGCGGTGACCTTCACCGTGGGCGCGGTGTTGCCCACCGTGATCTCGCGGGTGAGCACCGCCGTCTTGCCGCTGGAGTCGGTGACGGTCAGCTTGGCGGTGTACACCCCGTTGCTGGTGTACGTGTACGACGCGTCCGGGGCGGTCGAGTCGGTCGTGCCGTCGCCGTCGAAGTCCCAGGCGATGGCGATGGACTCACCCGGGTCGGCGTCGTACGAGCCCGCGCTGGAGAACTGCACGGTCAGCGGCGCCTGGCCCGAGGTGGGCCCGACCTCCAGCTTCGCCACCGGCGCCCGCTTGCCCTTGACGTAGCGGATCACCGACAGCGCGGCGTCGGGGTTGGCGCGGAAGAAGCCGTCGCCGTACTCCAGCAGGTAGAGGCTGCCGTCCGGGCCGAACTCCATGTCCATCGGGTTGTCGAAGACGAAGCCCGGCAGGAACTGCTCCACCCCGAGCAGGCCACCGCTGCCGTTGGTGCGCATCATGAAGATCTTGTCCCGGCTGAACTCGCCGAACACGACCGCGTCGTCGTAGTACTCCGGGAACTTGCCGTCGGACGCCAGCTCCGCGTCGTAGTCGTAGATCGGTCCGCCCATCGGGCCGACGCCGCCGGTGCCGACCACCGGCCACTTGAAGTCGCAGGTGCCGGGCGGGGTGGACAGGTAGCCCTCGGCGCAGGTGGTGCGGCCGTCGAAGGTGTACCAGAACTGGGGCTGCTGCACCGGCGGAAGGACCCGCTGGCCCGTGTTGCGGGGCGAGTCGTTGACCGGCGCCGCGCAGTTGAACGCGCCCTTCGACTGCTTGGTGACGAAGTCGTAGTCGATGTAGGGCAGGGTCGGCGAGTAGCAGTACGGCCAGCCGAAGTTGCCGGCCTTGTTGGTGGCGAGCCAGCGGCCGGTGCCCTCCGGGCCGCGGGTCGGGCTCGGGGTACGCGAGTCCGGCGAGTAGTCGCCGAGGTAGACCATGCCGCGGGAGTCCACGTCGAAGCGGAACGGGTTGCGCAGGCCCATCAGGAAGATCTCCGGGCGGGTCTTGTCGTCGCGGTCCGCCGACTCGGGGAAGAGGTTGCCGGCCGGGATGCTGTACGACCCGTCGGCCTTCACCTTGATCCGCAGCACCTTGCCCCGCAGGTCGTTGGTGTTGCCGGCGGAGCGCTGGGCGTCGTAGCCGGGGCCTTGGGTCGGCGACTCGTTGATCGGGCTGAAGCCGTCCGAGCCACCGGCGTTGGTGTCGTCGCCGGTGACCAGGTAGAGCAGCCCCTTGCCGTCGAACTTGACCTCACCGGCGACGTGGCAGCAGACGCCGCGGTCCACGTCGACCCGCAGGATCTGCTGCTCGCTGGCCAGGTCCAGGTGCGGGGTCGGCTCCTCGACGAACTTGAACCGGGAGAGCTGGTTGTAGCCCTTGTAGGTGTCCCACACGCTGGGGTCGGTGCTGGTCACCGGGGCGTCCGTGGTGGGGGTGTTCAGTTTGGGCGCGTAGTAGACGTAGACCCACTTGTCGGTGGCGAAGTCCGGGCCCACGGTGACGGACTGCAGGCCGTCCTCGTCGTGCTGGTACACCGGGATGGTGGTGATCACCGGGCTGGCGCCGGTCTCCGGGTCGTACAGCCGGATCTCGCCGCTGCGGGTGTTGTGCAGCACCCGCCCGTCGGGCAGCACCGACAGCGTCATCGGCTCGCCAGGCTCGTCGTTGAGGATGACCTTCTCGTAGTTGGCGTTGATCGTCGCGCCGCAGTCGCCCTGCACCAGGCCGGCCGCCCACTGGATGGCGCCGAGCAGGTGCTTGCGGAACGCCCCGTTGCCGTACGAGCTCTCCGAGTGGCCGAGCCCGGTGTAGAACGACCGGCCGCCCTGGTACTCCTTGCACCAGGAGATCGGGTGGTCGTAGCCCATGCTGCCGCCGGTGAAGGACTTCTCGTCGACGGTGGCCAGCACGTGCGCGTTGCCCCGGACGTTGGTGGTGAAGTTGTACCACTCCTCGTCGAGGCTGAACTGGCGCGCCAGCGGCTTGCTCGCCGGGTGGGCCCGGTCGGCCACGTCGATGGTGGCGGCGCCGACCGACGACGCACCCGACACCTTGGTCCCGACCACGTCGCGGTAGAACGTCCAGTCCGGCTCGGTCTCGGCCGCGGCGTGCACGCCGACGTACCCGCCACCGCTGCGGATGTAGCGCTCGAAGGCCGCTTCCTGGCCGCTGTTGAGCACGTCACCGGTGGTGTTGAGGAAGATGACGGCGCCGTAGCTGGCGAGGTTGTCGTCGGAGAAGGCGGTCGAGTTCGCGGTGACGTCGACCGTGATGTCGTTGGCCTTGCCCAGGGTCCGGATCGCGTTGACGCCCTTGTCGATGGACGCCCGCCGCTCGCCGGCGGTCTTGGTGAACACCAGGACGCTGTTGTGCTCGTGCCCCTCGTGGGCCGCGGCCGGGGCCACCGCCGTGAGGGGCAGGACGAGGCCCAGCCCCGCTGCCAGGGCGAGCCATCGGTGTAACGGTCTTGCCATGTGATTCCTCCGTGGGGGGCTCGGAAGGTGCGCTGCCCCCTGGCGGGATGCCGCATCCGCCAGGGTGGTGGTGGGTGCTGCGACGGGCGGGGGCCGGGACGCCGCTGTCCCGGGTCGACCGACCGCCCGTCCGGCTGGTCGGCCGCACGCTGCGACGACCGATCACCCGGGCGCTGGCGTGACGGCGGCGCCCGGGGTACGGGATTGCGGGGAGGATGCCCGCGGGGGCCGGCGGCCCGCCTGCGGGTTCTGCGGCCCGTGCGGGCCGGTCGTGGTACGGATGGCGGCCGGCCGGCACCGCCGGTGTCCGCGGCGGCGGGTGCGCGTACGCGGGTGGTCCGGCGCCGCCCGCGGCGCGGGGCGGGTGCGCGGTCGCGTACCGGGACGCGACCGCGCCCGCCCGGGGGCCGGCCCCGGTGCCGTCAGTCGTTGCGGTAGATGGTCAGCTCGGACATGTTCTGGTAGCTGAGCCGGGCGAAGTCGAGCGACTGGCCCGGGGCGGCGGCGCCGCCGGGGGCGCTGTCCTGCTCCCAGTTGGCGTGGTGGAAGTCGGACTCGCCGATGGTCTGGAAGAACTGCTGGAAGTTGATGTCTCCCTCGCCGAGCGGCACCATCTCGTACCCGTTGGGCACCGTGGTGTTGCGGTTGCCGTCCTTGGCGTGGAAGAGCGGGAACCGCTTGGTGCGCCGGGCCACGTTCAGGATCGGGTCGAACAGGGCGGTCTTCTCCCGGCCGGCCGAGTTGACGTACTTGGTGTGCTTGTAGCGGGCCACGTAGGCCCAGTAGATGTCCAGCTCGAAGAAGACGTACTTCGGGTCGGTCTTGGCGAAGAAGTACTCGAGCCGGCGGATACCGGAGGAGCGGGTCGGCTTGTTGTTGGCGTCCAGCGGGCCGCTGTCCAGCAGGAACGAGTAGGCCGCGTCGTGGTTGTGGGTGTACAGCCGCATGCCGCGTTCCTTGGCCTGCCGGCCGAGCTCGTTCCAGGTGTCCGCCGCGGCGTCCCAGTCGGACTGGTAGGAGCTGTTGGTCGGGTCGCTGCCGGTGCCGATGTTCTTCATGCCGAGTTCCTCGGCGATGTCGAGCTGCTGCTGGAAGGTCGCCGCGTTGATCGACGTGTGGGTCCCGTTGGCCACGAGGCCGTTGTCGTCGAGGATCTTCCGGATCTCGGTCGGGGTGATCTGCCGGCCGCCCAGGATCGAGGTGTGCTGGTTGTAGCCGGCGAACTCGATCTCCTTGTAGCCCATCGCGGCCAGGCTGGCGAGCACCCGCTCGAAGCCGTAGGGCACGCCGCTGTCGTCGGGGGCCGCCGAGATCCGGTCCCGGACGCTGTAGAGGATGATGCCCCGGTTGCGCTCCGGGATCAGCGGGTCGACCCGCCACTTGCCGTCCGCGCGGACCGGGGTGCCGGTCTGGAGCACGGGCAGGCCGGCCGCGCCGAGGGCGGCGGCGGCCCCGGCCGAGGCGGCGAGCAGCCGGCGACGGGTGAGCTGGGAGCGCTGCTGCGGATCGGTAGCCGTACGGCGATATGCCTCGTTCACGATCTTCCACCTTTCAAGGGCGGCCCGGGGGGCCACGGTGACGAACGAATCCTGTTGGGAGGGTGAGGGGCCTGCGCCGCCGATACGCACAGCCCGCCGATAACTGGCCGGTCAAGGGGGAATGTCAGCCGTGTTACGTCCGTGAATCGGACACTAACGCTGACCGACAGGGAAAGATAGGTCTCCAACGGAGAAACTTTCGTTCGTACGAACAAAAGTTGTCCAACGGGTGGGGGGAACGTCCGAACGGGTGCCCTGAGCAGGCCACCCGTCCCGGCGACCACGGGCCCGGGGGCAGATTCGGACGTGCGGGCAGCCGTGCCCCGGGCACAGGGAAGCCTCGGTGCGACGCCGACCGGTGCCGGGTCGGCGCCGCACCGAGGTGCCTGCGACGGGACTACGGCTGGCCGGCCAGCACCAGTTCCCGCAGCCGCTGGTCGAGTGCCGGGGCGTCCAGGCCGCCCGGCCAGCCGCGCAGCAGCGCGCCGCCCTTGGCCACCAGCACGACGGCCGGCGGCTCCCGCACCGCGTACGAGCGCCAGATCGTCTGCTGGTCGTCCAGGACGACCGGATACTCCACCCGGTGGGCGCGCAGGTAGTCCTGGACCTCGTCGGCCTGGTCCGCGCCGGCCACGCCGACGAAGACCACCCGGTCCCGATAGCTGCGGGCGAGGTCACTGAGGGCGGCCTGGCGGCTGGCGCAGGTGGTGCACCAGGAGCTGAAGAAGACGAGCACGACCGGACGCTGTGCCCACAGCTCGGCGGCGGCGAGCGGGGTGCCGTCGGTCAGCGCGCCGGTGAACGCCGGAGCGGCCGGGGCGGAGCCGGGCGCCGGGCGCAACGCCAGGTCGGCGGGGACCGGCCCGGGCAGCGTCGCCGCCCCGCCGGCGGGCGCCGGCGGGGGCTCGGGCGGGGGCGTGCCGCACCCGCCCAGCAGCGCCGCCGCCAGCAGCAGCGGCAGGAGCGCCCGCCTCATGCCGGGACCACCGCCACCAGCGCCGGGCCCTCGCTGCTGTCCGGCGTCAGGTCGAGCGCCGGCCGGCCGTCCACCTCCAGCCGGTAGGAGGCCCGCTGCGGCACCCGCACGGGGACGGCGAACTCGCAGTAGGTGGGCACCCGCTCGACCCCGAGGTCCTCGGCGAAGGCGGCCACCGCGGTGCCCGCCGGCAGCCGCCCGCTGGCCAGCGCCGCGCCGTCCGGGTCGAGCACGCGGAACGGCGCCCGATTGTGGAAGTGCAGGTACGGACCGGTGCCGGCGCAGTCCACGCCCGCGGCCCGGATGTTGATGTCGCGGACCAGGACCCGGACGGTCGTCGGGGAGACCGCCTCCTGGGCGGCGCCGACGGCGCCGCAGCCGGTCGCGCCGGCCAGCAGCAGGGGCAGCAGCGTCATGGTGCTTCGCCGCACGTCGTCCTCCTCCTCTCGCCCGCCTGCCGGGTCCGCGGCGGCCAGCCGCCGCGGACCCGGCAGGAACGGGGTCAACCTCGGGCGCCGGTCAGGACTTCTCGACCCGGCACTGCCTGGTCACCGTCTTCGTCGGGTCGCTCTCCGAGGTCGCGGTGAGCTTCACGAAACCGGTGTCCGCGGCGGCGGCGGTGGCACCCACCGACACCTTGACCGTGGTGGACTTGCCGAACTGCGCGGTGGCGAGCTGGTTGGGCAGCCAGGTCCGCCAGCCCTGGCCGGCCACCTCCGCCGACAGGCGGTAGACGTCCGACTTCAGGTACGCGCTGACGTTCTCCGGGTGCTGCTGCCCGCCGGCCGAGTACGAACCGGTGTTGGTCAGCTCGAACGAGCAGGTCACCCCGCGGTTGGTCGGCTTGCCGCCGCTGGTCACCTCGCCCTTGCCCAGCATCACGCCGCGGCTGCTCGGCCCGCCGGTGCCGTCCAGCGAGCGCACCGCCACGGTGTAGGACAGCGAGCCGGCCGAGTCCCGCTTGAGGTCGACGATGTAGAAGTGCAGCCGGTTGGCCTCGTCGATGTACTCGTACTGGCTGCCGGTGTCCGCGCCGGCGTGGAACAGCGCGTCGGAGAGCTGCCGGTAGTCACCCATGGTGATCTTCTGCGGGGTGCCGTCGGGCCGGTAGAAGTCGATCATGTCGATGTCCTGCGGGTTGGCGTCCACCACCCACTGGAACGGCGCGCTGTCGGCGTTCTTCGTCTTGCTCAGCAGCACGCCGCTGTCCGGGGTGAAGGAGTCCGCGCCCATCCGGTCGACGACCTCGACGGTGTAGTTGTTGAAGTTGCCACCGTCGCACAGCGGGTCGGTGCTGACGCCGCACGTCGGCGACAGGTCCTTGTTCAGCGCGATGTTCACGCCGGTCAGACCCTTCGGGCCGGCGTCGACCGCCCGGGCGGTGACCTGCGCGACCACCAGGCCCGAGGAGGCCAGCGACTCCCGCGACAGCCGCAGCACGTGCTCCTCGCCGAGCAGGCCGATCTTGAGCTTGTCCCGCACCGTGTGCAGCGAGCCCATCGAGCCGCCGTTGGTCGGCGGGATCTGCCAGCGGGTGTGCGGACCGCCCGGGCCGTTGAACGACCCGCGCGACATCATGCTCCAGATCCCGGTGTACGCCCTGCGCAGCGGCTCGCCGTACGGGTTGTTGTAGTTGTCGCCGATGCCCAGCAAGTGGGTCAGCTCGTGGGCGTAGACGCCCATGCCGGAACTCTCCCCCTGCGTCGAGGAGCCGCCGCCGGCGTTCGGCCACAATGTCGCCGCCGCCTTCCACGAGGTCCAGTCCACGTAGCGGGTCTTCGCCCAGTTCGGCAGGTTGGGGTCCGGCGGGCCCCAGGCGTCCGGCACGTCCTCCTTGTTCTGGAAAATCATCTGCCCGAACTCCTGCCAGGTCGACGACTCGTCCTGGCCGGCGCTGAGGATGAACACCAGCTCGTACTGGTTGGCGACCTCATCGCCGACGGCCGCCCGCCAGGCGCCCAGGCCGTCGGTGCGGATGTTCTTGCCGCACACGTCCCCGCTCGGGCAGGCGCCGGGGTTGAAGCTGTTGTCCAGCCCGTACTGGTGGGACTTCGCCGGCATCTGGTACGGCCCGAACCCGGCGAGGTCGACGCCGTAACGGCCGTTGGAGTCCTGCATCCAGTACTCGTGCAGGGTGTGGCCCTTGTTGAGGGTGTTCGGGGTGTTCAGGAAGTCCTGGTAGAACTTCGGCACGTCCGCCCGGGGGATGTTGGTCGCGACGGACTGGGGGTTGCCGAAGACCGTCGAGCGGGCCCGCTGGGAGACCGCGAACGTCTGGTCGGGATAGTCGAGCGCCACCAGGGCGATCTTGAAGTTGCGGACCGAGCCCGACACGCTCGGGTCGGCCCAGTTCCTGCCGGGCACGGCCTTGTAGTCGTTCCAGGTCATCGTGTCCGGGTTCTGCCAGGCCTGCGGATCGAGGACCTGGAACGGCGCGGTGCCGCCGGCCGGGTTGGCCGGGGCCGCGGCGGCCTGCGCCGCCCCGGTCGCCACGAGCGTGGTCACCACGGCTGCGGCCAGCAGGGAACGCCTCAGTCGGGTTCGGTTGGGGGTAGCACGGTGCACGGAACCACCTCTCGTCGGAGGAACGCGGTGCCGACGTCCCGGTGGGGGTATCGCGGAACACCTGTCAGCAGGCCGCGCAGCGAATCTAGGAGGGCGGGCCGGTGCCGGTCACCGTGCAGATGTCGGCAGGTGGGCCGGCGACTTCCGACACCTGAAGGACCGGCGCCCACCGGCGGATCAGCCAGCGGGGGCCCCGGAAGCCGGTTCGGCGGTCGCCGCGAGGGCCCGAAGCACGTCCCGGCGCACCCGGTCGGCGGCGGGCCCGGACAGGGGTCCGCGCGGTGGGCGGCACCGGCCGCCGAACCGCCCGGCGCACTCCATGGCGAGCTTGACGGCCTGCACGGACTCGGGCCGGGAGGCCCAGCCGAGGATCGGGTGCAGCTCGGCGTAGAGCGGCAGCGCCCGGCCCAGGTCGCGGGCGACGCACAGCTCGTACAGCCGCACGGCCTGGCGGGGCAGCGCGTTGGGCAGGGTGGCGACCCATCCCGTGGCGCCGCACAGCACCAGTTCGAGCACCACGTCGTCGGCGCCGACCAGCACGTCGACGTGCGGGCAGAGGTCCCGCAGGCGGTGCAGCCTGCGGACGTCGCCGGTGACCTCCTTGACCGCGACGATCCCGTCGATCTCGGCGACGGTCGCCAGCAGGTCCGGCGTGAGGTCCAGCCGGGAGTCGTACGGTTCGTTGTGGGCGACCACCGGCAGGCCGACCGCCGCCACCTCCCGGTAGTGGGCGACCACGTCGGCGGCGCGGGCGGCGGGCCCGTCGGGTGGCGGCGCGAGCACGCCGTGGGCGCCGGCCTCGGCGGCCTGCTCCGCCCAGCGGCGGGCCTGCCGGCTGCCGTAGCCGCCGACGCCGGGCACCACCGCGCAGCCGGACGGCGCGGCCTGCACCGTCGCCCGCACCACGGCGGCCCGCTCGTCGTCGGAGAGGGCCCGGTACTCCCCCACCGATGCACACGGCGCGACCCCGTGGCACCCCTCGGCGGCGAGCCAGCGGACATGTTCCTGGAGCTGGTCGAAGTCGACCGACAGGTCGGCGCGCAACGGCGTGGTGATGGCGACCAGCACGCCCCGCCAGGGCCTACCAGCTCCCACTCGGGTATCCCCTCTCCGCGCCGGCACCGCCCGTCAATCCACCCGCACTGTGCGCGGCGGCGCTGGTGCGGTCCGTACCGGAACCTTAGGAACGTCCGTCGCCACCGGTCTTCGGACAGATGCCGGAACAGTCGCGTTGCCGCCCGTCCTTTTGTCGCGACTTCGACAGTGGACCTTGCGCGATGACCCACCGGCACCGGAGGGTAAGGACTGGCGGTCGCGCGACCCCTGTCACGCGGCGCAACCAGGGGAGATACATGCACGGTGAGCTCCAGCGAATCGTCGACGCCGTCGCCGCCCGGGTGGGGCGACCCGCCCTCATCGAGGACCGGCGGCAGCGGGTGGTCGCCTACAGCGAGCACGACGGCCCGATGGACGACGTCCGCCGGATGTCGATCCTGCGCCGGCAGACGACGCCGGAGGTGATCGCCTGGTTCCGGGGCATGGGCGTGCTCACGGCACGCGCGCCGGTCCGCACCCCCGCGTGCGCCGAGCTGGACCTGCTGGCGAGGGTCTGCGTGCCGATCCGGCACGACGACCTGCTGCTCGGGTTCGTCTGGTTCATCGACGCGGACGGTTCGATGACCGACGCCGACATCGCCACCGCGACCGGCGCCTTCACCGACCTGTCGCTGGCCCTGTACCGGGAGAACCTGCTCGGTGAGCTGGCCTCGCAGCGGGAGACCGAGGCCACCCGTACCCTGCTGGTGGAGAGCCGGCAGGCGCGCGAGCACGCGGCGCGGGCGCTGCTGGAGGAGGGCGTGGTGGCCGCCGACGGGTCGACCGTCGCGCTCGTCGCCCAACTCGTGCCGGCCGGCGGACGGCAGCCCGACGAGGTGGCCCGGATCGCCCTGGAACAGGCCCTGGTCACCACCCGCCGGTGGATCGGGGTACGGGAGACGCTGCACCTGGTCTGGCACGACCACGGGGTGCTGCTGGTCTGCGGCGACCGGGTCGCCGGCCGCCCCTCGCCGGAGGCGTCCGCCGGCCACCTGGACGAGGCGCTGGGCACCGCGACCCGGGGCCTGGCCTCGGTGGACCGGACCGTGACCGGGATCGGCCAGCCCCGCGCCGGGCTGTCCAGCGCGGTCGAGTCCTACCAGGAGGCCGCGCAGGCGGCCCGGGTCGGCACGCAACTGCCCGCGCTGGGCCGGGTGGTCTGCTGGGCCGGCCTGGGCATCTACCGGGTGCTGTCCCAACTGGACAGCCAGCACCTCGACGTCGCGGGCGTCCATCCCGGGCTTGAGCGGCTACTGCGCGACGACGCCCACCAGGTGCTGCTGGAGACCCTGGAGGCGTACCTCGACCTGGCGGGCAACGCGCACGCGACCGCCGAGAAGCTCCGGCTGCACCGGACCACCCTCTACTACCGGCTGCAACGGGTGGAGCAGCTCGCCGGGACCGACCTCAAGGACGGCAACGAACGGCTGTGCCTGCACCTGGCCATGAAGCTCGGTCGGCTCACCGGCCACTACCGCCCGGCGTGACGCCGTCGGCCCGCCCGCGCCCACCCACCGCGGCGGCTGTCCGCAGTGGCAGCACGGGCGCGCCGATTGACACGAGATAGACGTACTGCTATCTGTTAATAGAGTTGCCTAATTGTCGCGGGCTCTCGACAACCACCCGAAGGAGGCCCGGCCGACGCCGCGGTCACGCATTCCTGCCCTGACCGTGGCCCAGGCCGCCGACGACCGCACCCCCGGATCATCGGGGCCGAGCGGGGCTGACCCGACACGCGCCGCCGGCACCGCCCGTCCCCCACCCTAGGAGTGCCATGCCCGCCAAGAGGACAGCCGCCTACCTCGCCGTGGCCCTGTTGATCCCCACCGCGGCGGTCGGCTACGGCCTGCCGTCGGCCAGCGCCGCGACCGCCGGGCCGATCACCGGCCTGGGCGGCAAGTGCGTCGACGTCGCCGCCGCCAGCTCCGCCAACGGCACCGCCGTCCAGCTCTACACCTGCAACAACACCGCCGCCCAGGTCTGGACCGTCGGCAACGCCGACGGCTCGATCCGCGCGCTCGGCAAGTGCCTCGACGTCACCGCGGCGTCGACCGCCGACGGCGCCAAGATCCAGCTGTACGACTGCAACGGCACCGGCGCCCAGCGGTGGAGCGCGGCCGACGGCGCCCTCGTCAACGCCGGCTCGGGCAAGTGCCTGGACGTCACGGACCGGAGCACGGCCGACGGCACCCGGTTGCAGATCTGGACCTGCGCCGGCAGCGCGAACCAGCGGTGGACGCTGCCCGGCGGGGGCACCACCCCCAGCCCGTCCGCCCCTGCCGGGGTGAACCTCGACAACCCGGCGAAGAAGGACGTGGCCATGCAGATCGTGTCCGCCGCGGAGAACTCGTCGCTGAACTGGCGGGCCCAGTTCTCCTACATCGAGGACATCGGCGACGGGCGGGGCTACACCGCCGGCATCATCGGCTTCTGCTCCGGCACCGGCGACATGCTGGAGCTGGTCGAGGCGTACACGGCCAGCAAGCCGGGCAACGTGCTGGCCCCGTACCTCCCGGCCCTGCGCAGCGTCAATGGCACCGACTCGCACGCGGGCCTCGACCCGAACTACCCCCGCGACTGGCGGACGGCCGCCGTCGACGGTGTGTTCCAGGCCGCCCAGGAGTCCGAGCGGGACCGGGTGTACTTCAACCCGTCGGTGCGCGACGGCAAGGCCGACGGGGTGCGGGCGCTCGGCCAGTTCGCCTACTACGACGCGGCGGTGATGCACGGCTACGAGGGCATGCGGGCGATCCGCAGCCGCGCCCTAGCCCGGGCGAAGCCGCCGGCCCAGGGCGGCGACGAGCGGACCTGGCTCAACGCCTTCCTCGACGAGCGGGTCGCCGAGATGAAGAAGGAGGAGGCCCACTCCGACACGTCCCGGGTCGACACCGCCCAGCGGGTGTTCCTCAACAACGGCAACTTCGACCTGAACACGCCGCTGGTCTTCGCCGTCTACGGCGACCAGTACCGGATCGGGTAGCCCGGCAGCCGTGGGGGCGCGAACGGTCTCAGTCGGTCGGCATCGGCGCCGGCAGGGCGCTGCGCATCCGGTCCGGGTCCCAGTAGGAGTCGTCCGGGGCCGGCAGGCGCGTGCTGACCGTTCCGACGTCGCCGGTGGGCGTGAGAACCGAGGGCTGCCCCGCCGGCCCGGACCGGCGGGCCGTCACCACCCCGGCCACCACGACGGCGACCAGCACGAGCGCGACCGCCGCCCCCACGGCCACCACCCAGCCGTTCCTCATCTTCCGCTCCTCTCCGCCGGCTCCGGCGCTTCGACCGCCCCGGTCGCCGGCCGGGCGGCTGGAGCACCACCCCGGTGGGACGCGCGCGGGCCCCGACCGGATTCCACGGATCACGGTCGGGGTCGGCGGTTCACCCTGTCGGGTGACTCAGGTGCGGTTCGCCACCGAGTTGAAGGCGTCCATCACCGCGGTGTCGAAGTACGAGCTCCGGTTCACCCCGTTGCCGTCCAACGTGCTCATGATGCCGTTGACGTAGCCGTACGCGTCGTTGTACAGCCGCAGCCAGACCGATCCGCTGGAGCCACCGGTGAAGCCGCAGCCGAGGGCGATCTTGTTCTCCTGGAACGGCCAGATGCCGGGCCGGTAGGTCGTGCCCTGGCAGTACTGCTGCCAGCCGCCGTCGTACGGGGGCGCCGCCGGGTAGGCGAGAATGGTCACGGCCTGGTCGTAGCTGTAATTGACCGAGAGCCCGTTTCCGCCGAGCACATCGACGGGCCGCTGGCCAGAGCCGTTCGGCCACACTGTGATGTAGGAGACGTCACGATCGAGGTTGCTGTCGTTGATCCACGCATTGAACGTCGTCAGATACTTGGCCGACCAGCGGCCGTACGGTTCGGCACCGTAGTTGTACAGCGGGACGAATACCCAGTTCTGCATCCACTGGCCGCCGCGGCCGCCGTGCACGCAGTGCCCGGCGCTCATGACGAGCAGCTTGGAGCCGCTGTTCACGGTGCCCGCCGAGCAGACGTAGTTCTTCCCGTCGGCCGGGTTGTAGAAGAAGACCTTGCCGACCGTGGCGGAGGCGGCGACGTTGGCGGCCATGGAACCGCCAGCGGCGGGGACGCGACTGGTCGCGGCCTTGACGCTCGGCGCGGCGGGCGGCGTGGACTGGGCCGCGCCGGTCGGGCGCAGGCTCTCACCGGAGCTGGCGGGGGCCTTCTTGACCAGCGTGTCCGCCGAGATCGCGGTGCGCATCCGCTCGGCGGTCCAGTAGTTGCTGGCCTGCTCGGCGGCCGTCAGGCCACTGTGGGCGGTGGTGGAGGTGGTCGCCGGCGCAGTGCTGACCGACGCCCCGGCGGTGGCGGCGGGCGCCGGGGCCGCCTGCGCGGTGCCGGCGCCGACCAGGGCCATTCCCGCAGCGAGCGCCACGGTCGCGGCGACCCGGGTCGCGCGCCGGATGTCCGGATAGTGCATTCGTTTCCCTCCCGGTGGTGGAATTGGCGCTTGTGGAAGCGCTGGCGACAGCATGGCCAGCCGGGAAGCATGAACGGAAGCGGATCGAGGCGTTAATTGTGTCGCTGACAGTGTGTCGGCGTCATGACTCAGGGCAATAGCGTCGACGCTGGCGGTGATAGAAATTGGTATCCACTTCCGAACCAGCGTCGAATACGTGGGGAGAACGCCGATGGGTCGGCTCACCCGTCCGTTCGTGCCAACGGGTCCCCTGGCCGATTTCTACGAGCGGCTGCACGACCTGCACGTCGCGGCCGGGCAACCGAGCGTGCGCCGGTTGCAGCGGCTGACCCGCACCGGGCGGTGGCCCACGGGAATCAACCCCACGTCCATCCACGCCGCCTTCGTCCGCCCGCGCCTCGCCCGCTGGGAGGTGGTGCGCGAGATCGTCCGGGCGCTCGGCGGCGACGTCGACGAGTTCACCGGCCTGTGGTGCCGGGCCCACCGCTGCCAGGCCCGCGACGACGTCGGGCCGGTGGACCCGGCGCCGCAGGACCGGGCGTGGGCACCGGCGGCGCACGTCCCCGTGCCCCGGGAACTACCCCCGGACGTTCTGCCGTTCACCGGGCGCGGCCTGCTCCGCGGCGCCCTGGACGCGCTGCTGGCCGAGGCGGCGAACCGGGCGGCGATGATGACCGTGCTGCTCACCGGGGCGGCCGGGATCGGCAAGACGGCGCTGGCCGTGCACTGGGCGCACCGGGTGGCCGGGTGTTTCCCCGACGGCCAGCTCTACGTGGACCTGCGAGGCGACGGCTCGGGTCAGCCGCCGTCGCCGACGGAGGTGCTCGCCGCCTTCCTCAACGCCCTCGGCGTCGCCAGCACCGAACTGCCCGGCACCGCCGCCGCGCTGGCCGCCTGCTACCGGACCCGGATGTCCGGCCGCCGGACGCTGGTGCTGCTCGACAACGCGTCCTCGGTCGAACAGGTCCGTCCCCTGCTGCCCGGGTCACCGGGCTGCCTGGTCCTGGTGACCAGCCGGGAGAACCTGGCCGAGCTGGTGGTCCGGCACGGCGCGCGGCGGCTGGAGCTGGGGCCGCTGAGCACCGAGGCGGCCGTCGAACTGTTGCGCGGACTGCTGGGCGACCGGGTCGACGCGGAGCCCGAGGCCGTGTACGACCTCGTCCGGCGCTGCGCGGCTCGCCCGCTGGCCCTGCGCGCCGCCGCGGAGCGGGCGGCGGCCCGCGGCACGCTCGTGCTGGCCGCCGAGGACAGGACGGCCGCCGAACCGGCGTGGGGTGGCGCCGGGGCGGAGCGGGGCCGGCCGCCGCGCCTGCGCGGGCCGACCGACCCGGCCCGGTCGACCGGGGCCACGGCGCCGGCCCTGTTGTCCCGGGTGCGCCCGCCCGGCGCCGGTCCCCCGGCGCGACGACCGGAACAGGCCCAGCTCAGCGCCGGCTGAGCAGGGAGGTGACCCGCATCCGCTCGCTGTGGATCCACACGTCGGAGTATTCGATCGGCCGGCCGTCGTCGAGGTAGGTGATCTGTTCCAGGTACAGCAGCGGGAATGCCTCGGGCACCCCGAGGGCCTCGGCGACCCGCCCGGAGGCGGCGGTCGCGGTGAACGTGCGCCGGCCGGTGCTGATCTTCAGCCCGTAGTCGTTCTCCAGCAGGCCGAACAGCGACCGGTCGGCCAGGTCGTCCCGGTCGAGGCCGGGGGCCAGGTCGATGCGTACGTAGTTGACCAGCCAGGCCACCGGCCCGGCGGTGCTCGACCGGAGCCGTTCCAGGCGGAGCACCGACTGGCCGGGGCGCAGGTCGAGCAGGGCCGCCACGGGCGACGGGGCGGCCATCACCTCGTGGGAGAGCACCTGGGTGGTGACGGTGACGCCCTGCCGGGCGAAGTCCTCCGACAGCGTGGTGAGCTTCTGGGCGATGGACGGCTCGATGGCGGTGGAGGTGACGAAGGTGCCGCGCCCGCGGACCTGCACGAGCAGGCCGTCGCGGATCAGCGTGGCCAGCGCCCGGCGCAGGGTGCCCCGGGAGATGCCCAGGTCGACGGCCAGCTCCGGCTCGCTGCGCAGCCGGTAGTGCGGCGGCCATTCGCCGGACAGGATCCGGGCCCTGATCTGCTCGGACACCTGCGCGTGCAGCGGCGCGGGCGCGGCGCGGTCGAGCTGCTCACTCGCCCCGGCGGGGCTTGACTGGTCGGACATGACGCCTTCCCGTGGCGGCCCGTCGCCCCTCGACCCCGGTGGTGGTACGGACCACCGGTGCGGTGTCGAGGGGCGACGGACGGTCAGTAGCTCGTGGTGTGCTCGTTGACTTCGTCGGTGACGATAGCCACCCCGGCGCTGGTGCCCAGCAGCACCGCCCCCGCGCGCAGCAGGGACACGGCCTGGTCGAAGGACTTGATCCCGCCGGAGGCCTTGACCTGCACGCCCTGCGGCGCGCGGGCCACCAGCCAGGCGACGCTGTCGGGGTTGGCCACCTCGACCGCGCCGCTGCTGGCGTTCTTGAGGAACGCGGCGCCGGCCTCGATGGACAGCTCGACGGCGGCCTCGCGCTCGGCCGGGGTGAGCAGCGGCAGTTCGAGCATCACCTTGACCGGTACGCCGGAGGCGACCACGCCGGCGATGTCGGCGCGGAACGCGTCGTACCGGCCGCTCTTGAGCCAGCCGATCTGCACGCCGATGTCGATCTGCGTGGCGCCGGCCCGGACCAGGCTCTCGGCCTCGGCGGCCTTTCCGGCGCTGGTGGTCACGCCCACGGTGGGGAAGTCCAGCGCGGAGGCGACCTCGGCGTCGGTGCCGCGCAGTACCTCGGCGACCTCGGCGACCCAGGAGCCGGGCACCATGGCGGCGTTGAAGCCGTACCGGAGGGTCTCCTCGGCGTGGGCGACGATCTGGTCGCGGGTGACGCCGACGTCGATCAGGGTGTGTTGGATGTAGGGCGCCAACGCCGCGGAGGTGATCTCGGTGTCGGTCAGGATGGCAGTGCTCACGTTCTTCTCCAATGTCGGTACGACGTGGCGGGTGTCGCCACTACATCCGGTCCCGGTAGTAGTCGGGCACGATGACTCCGGGCTCGTCGAACCAGCGCGGCACGTCGACGCCGCAGACCAGCCCGACGTTGCCCCAGGGGTTGAACGCGCCGGTCCGGACGATCGCCTTGGCCTGGTGGGCCAGCTCGCCGAGCATCTCGGCGTGCTGGCGGGTGGTCAGCGGCACGCCCGGGAAGCGCTGCCCCAGCCAGTCGGCGAGCGGCCGGTTGTGGGTGGTCACGTCCTCGGCGACCACGACGCCCTCGACGATGATCTCGTCGGCGACGAGGTCGAGCACGGTGGTCAGCGGGGGCAGGTCCTCGGCGATGGCCAGGTCGACGCGGTGCGCGCCGCGCGGGATGGGGAACCCGGCGTCGACCACGAGCAGCAGGTCGGTGTGACCGAGGGTGGCGAGCGTCCCGGACAGCTCGGCGTTGAGCAGGCCGCTGCGTTTCATGCCTTCTCCTTCATGGTGTGTGCGCCGGTGGCCAGGGCCATGACCTTCTCCTCGGTGGCCTCGGCCGCGTCGATGACGCCGACGAGCCGGCCGGCGGCCAGGACGGCGATCCGGTCGCTGACGGTCAGCAGTTCGGGCAGGTCCGAGGAGGAGACGACGATCCCGACGCCGGCCTCGGTGAGGCTGCGGAACAGCCGGTAGATCTCCGCCTTGGCGCCGACGTCGACGCCGCGGGTGGGCTCGTCGAGCAGCATCAGCCGGGGCTCGATGGACAACCAGCGGGCGAGCAGCGCCTTCTGCTGGTTGCCGCCGGAGAGCTGGGTGATGCCCTGGGCGGTGGTCGAGGTCTTCACCCGCAGGTCGCGGGCACGGGTGTCGGCGTCGCGCCGCAGCGCGCCCCGCCGCAGCAGGCCGAAGGGCTGCCGGCGGCCCAGCGTCAGGATGTTGACGTTGTCGGCGACGCTCATCGTCGGCAGGATCCCCTGCTGCCGCCGCTCTCCGGGCAGGTACGCAACGCGGGCGCGGATCGCGTCGCGCGGTGATCGGGCGGTGAACGTCTCGCCGTCGAGCGACAGCTCACCGCCACTGATCGGGTCGGCGCCGAAGATGCCGCGCAGCAGCTCGATCCGGCCGCTGTCGGGCAGGCCGGCCACGCCGAGCACCTCGCCGGGCGCGACGTCGAGATCGACGCCGGTGAACCCGGTGCCGCGGACGCCCCGCAGCCGCAGCCGGGGGGTGGCCGTCGGGGCGGGCGCGGGCGTGTCGTGCCGGGCGAACTCGGCGGCGAGTTCCCGGCCGACCATCGCCGCGACCACCTGGTCGGGGCTGACCTCGGCGGTCGGCCAGTGCCCGACGTGCCGGCCGTCGCGCAGCACGTGGATGTGCTGGGACAGGGCGAAGACCTCGGGCATCCGGTGCGAGACGTAGAGCAGGGTCACGCCGTCGGCCTGCAACGACCGGATCACCCCGAACAGCCGCTCCGACTCCGCCGGCGACAGGATCGACGTCGGCTCGTCCAGGATGACCAGCCGCGCCTGCCGGGCCAGGGACCGGGCGATGACCACGAGCTGCTGCGAGGCGGCGTCGAGGTGCCGGACGGCGCCGCGCGGGTCGACCCGCAGGCCGAGCCGGTCGAGCAGCTCCGCGGCGCGCTCGTCGACGCGGCGGCGGTCGGGGAACGGGCGGGACCCGGGTTCGGCGCCGAGCATGATGTTCTCGGCGACCGTGCGGTCCTGGGCCAGGGCGAGTTCCTGCGGGACCAGGGCGACCCGGTGCCGGCTGAGCAGGGTGGCCGGGTCGAACCGGCGGACCTGTTCCCCGGCCACCCGGACCGCGCCGGCCGTGGGTGTGTCCAGCCCGGCCAGGATCTTCATGAGGGTCGACTTGCCGGCGCCGTTCTCCCCCATCACGGCGGTGAGGCTGCCGGCGGGCACGCTCAGGGTCACGTCCTGTAGGGCCCGTACGGCTCCGAAGTGCCTCGACAGACCCGTCACCTCGACGGCGGCCGTCGTCGGGGCGGCGATCGTGGCCGGGCTGGTCATCGGCTCAGCCCTCCACCGGCACGTCGCCGACGTTGGCGCGGGTGACGACGAGGACGCCCGTGTCGACGCTGGAGATCTCGGTGCCGTTCTTCAGGTAGTCGGCGAGCAGCTTGACCGCCTGGTAGCCCTGCTCGGCCGGAGCCTGGCTGATGGTCAGGTCGACGACGCCGGACTTGAGGTACTCGACGGTCTGCGGCTGGATGTCGAAGCCGACCGAGTGGATCTTTCCGGCGTTGCCGGACTGCTGGAGCCACTTGGCTCCGGCGGTGAAGCTGCAGCAGTCGAGCGAGACGAGGGCGACGGCGTCCTTCTGCGCGGCCATCGTCGACTCGATGGTGTTGTAGGCGGCGCTGGGCTCGTTGCCGGTGTTCACCGGGCCGACGATCTGCAGGCCGGCGTCCTTGACACCCTCCTGGAATCCGGAGAAGCGGTCGTTGGACCAGCCGGCGCCGGAGTCGACCGAGGCCACCACGACCTTGCCCGTCCTGCCCTTGAGGACGCCGATCAGCTCCTTGGCGAGGGACTTACCGGAGGCGACGAGGTCCTGGCCGACGAAGCCCATCTGCTTGGACTCGGGGTTGTTGGTGTTGAACGAGATGATCGGGATGCCGGCGTCGTACGCCTGGGCGATGACCGGCTTGAGGGCGTCGTTGCTGGCCGAGGAGACGGCCAGACCGTGGATCTGCTTCTGGTTGATCAGGGTCTGCAGCTCGGCGACCTGGTCGGCGGGATTGCCACCGGACGGCCCGATCATCTGGGCGTCGACGCCGAACTCCTTGGCGCCGCGCTCCATGCCCTGCCGGATCGGGACGGCGAAGGCCAGCGACGGGTCGTGGTAGCTGAGCTTGATCTTGAGGGGTTGGCCCTTCTCGACCGCGTCCTTGATGTAGCCGGCGAGCGTGAACCCGCTGCCGTCGGCGGCGGCGGTGCTGGCCGGGGTGACCGCGCCGCAGGCGGCGTTGGTCACCAACGCGAGGCCGAGGGTCGCGGCGACGGCGATCCGTCGCCGGAGGGAGAGCGTCATTGCGGGGGGCTCCTTGCGGTGTGGGGGGACGGGGTGTGGCGGGCGGGGGACGGGGGAGGTCACCGACGCCCGGAGCGTCTGCGCAGCCAGGTGTCGGCGGCCACGGCGAGGATGATCACCGCGCCGGTCGCCACGGTCTGCCAGAACGAGGAGATGCCGCGCAGGTTGAGGATGTTCTGCAGCACGCCGATGAAGGCGACGCCGATGACGGTGCCGAGCATGGTGCCGGAGCCGCCGAACAGGGCCGCACCGCCGATGATCACGGCGGAGATGGCGGTCAGCTCCATCCCGGTGCCGGTGACGCCCTGCACGTAGGAGAGGAAGGACAGGCCCAGCACGCCGGCCAGGCCGGCGAGCGTGCCGGAGAGGGTGAACGCGGCGACCTTCACCCGGCCGGTGTTGATCCCGCACAGCCGGGCGGCCTCGGCGCTGCCGCCGACGGCGTAGGTGTTGAAGCCGTACCGGGAACGGGACAGCACGATCATGCCGACGACGGCGACGAGCGCGAAGAGGACGAGCTGCATCGGTACCAGGCCGAACAGCTTGCCCTGGCCGAGCAGGTTGAACTCGGCCACGCCGGGGTCCTTGGCGGACAGCGAGATCGGCGAGCCGCCGCTGAGCAGCAGCGTCACGCCCCGGTAGACGCTCAGCGTGCCGAGGGTGACGATGAACGACGGGATGCCGAAGCCCACCGTCATCAGGCCGTTGAGCAGGCCGGCGACCGCGCCGGCGGCGATCCCGCCGAGGGCGGCCAGCGGCCAGGCGACGTCGGAGCTCATCAGCAGTCCACAGACGACGGCGCCGAGGCCGTAGATCGAGCCGACGGACAGGTCGATCTCGGCGTTGATGATCACGAAGGTGACGCCGACGGCCATGATGCCGATCTGCGCGATCTGCTGGCCGACGGTGAGGAAGTTGTCGGTGCCGACGAAGCCCGGGGCGATCAGGGTGCCGAGGGCGAACAGCACGACCAGGGCGAGGAAGGTGCTGGCCTCCCGGGCGTGCAGGAAACGGTGCAGCGGGGAACGGGCGGCGGGGGCGGCGGCACGCTCGGGTACGGGGGGCGCCGCGGGGGCGGTGGTCATCTGGGCCATCGGTCTCATCTCCTCAACAGGGCCGCGACGTCGTCCGGGCGGGGCAGGGCGGGGATCACCTCGGCGACGCCGACGGCGTGCGCGCCGGCCGCGGCGGCGAAGCGGACCGCGTCGGTGAGGGCGTCGCCGCGGGCCAGGGCGACAGCGAGGGCTCCGGTGAAGGCGTCGCCCGCGCCGGTGGTGTCGACGACGTGGGGCACGGGGACCGGGTCGACGTGGACCCGCCGCCCGTCGTGGTCGACGAGTGCGCCGTCGGCGCCGAGGGTGAGCACGATCGTCCCGGCGTAGCGGGCCCGGATCAGGTCCACCAGCTCGTCGCCGGTGGCCGGGTCCTCAGGGTCGCGGCCGGTCAGCACCCGGGCCTCGCTGGCGTTGGGCGTGACCACGTCGATCCAGCCCCACGCCTCGTCCGGCAGGGCGACGGCCGGCGCGGGGTTGAGCAGCGTCCGGACTCCGCGTTCGTGGGCGGTGCGCAGCGCCGCGACGGCCACCGGCAGCGGAATCTCCAGCGAGACCACGACCAGGTCCGCCTCGGCGATGCGGTCGGCGAAACCCTCCACGTCGGCGGGTGTCAGCTCGTCCAGGGCTCCGGGGGCGATGGCGATCCGGTTCTCGCCGTGCTCGTCGACGAGGATGACGCCGACCATCGTCGCGGCGTCGGCGGTGCGTACGCCGGCGGCGTCGACGCCCTCCTGCGCCCAGAGCTGGCGCGCGGCGGCGCCGAACTGGTCCGGGCCGACGGCGGTCAGGAGGCTGACCCGCGCGCCGAGCCGGGCGGCGGCCACCGCCTGGTTCGAGCCCTTGCCCCCGTGCCCGGACGCGAACCGTCCACCGGACAGGGTCTCCCCGGCGACCGGCACCCGGGACACCCGCATGGTGAGCCCGGCGCCGTAGCTGCCGATCACTGCAATCTTCATCCTGGCCTCATGTTCATGGACAACCATGTACAACAGAGGGGACCGTAGGGACCGCCAGCCGGCGATGTCAAGGGCCTCGACGACATTGAGCCGAAACGTTTCCGCAATCCGAGGGACGCCACAGAGACGCCCATCACACAATTTTGCCCCTTTTGTGGAGCTGACCCCGCGCGTTTCGCCCCGCCGCGCCTCCGGCCCAGCCGCGACTCCGGCCCGGACGACACGCTCCCGGCGCCGACCCGCGCCTCCCTGCCGTACGGGTCCAGCCTCTGCGGCACCTACTTGGACGGGTGCCCGGTGCGCATCGACATCCCGTCGATCCTGGTGACCTGCGTGGCGAGCACGTCGCCGCCAGGGCCCGACGGCCTCCGCCGTCGGCGGAGGCCGTCGCGATGGGCGTGGCCGCCTGGGTGATGGCCTCGCCGCGCCGGTTCCGGCTCGCCGGGTCCGCCCTGCGGCTCGCCCGGTCGCTGGGCGGGCGGCGGGGGTGGATCACCCGCCTGCCGCCGCCGCTGTCGGCGTGGACGGCCAGCCGGGACGTGCCCTGGCCGCCCCGGCGTACCTTCCGCCGGTGGTGGCGCTCTACTGGCTGGGCCGACAGCCGGGGCGGGCACGGCACCGCCGGCCGGGTCTGACCCCGGCCGGACGACGGGACCGGGACCGCCGGCCAGGCCCGGGGCGAGGACCGATGAGCCCGCGCGCTTCCGGACGGTCCGATCGCCGAGGAGGGCCGCCGAGCCGCCCGGGACACCGTGCTGGGGCGGATCCGCGCCGCCCTGGGGCCCGAGCCGGCGGTGCTGCCGGTGCCCGGAAGCACCGCACCCGGGGTGGGCACCGCCGCCCTGGGGCCCAAGCCGGCGGTGCCGCCGGTGCCCGGGACCACCGCACCCGGGGTGGGCACCCGGCCGGCGACCCGGCCCTGCTCGACCCGCTCGCCGACTACCGCGCCACGGTCGTCGCGGCCACGCCGGGGCGGCTCGCCGAGGCGGTGGCCGCCGAGCTGGCCCGGTCGTCCCGGGCGGCGGCCGGGTGACGTCCCGCCCCGCCTGCCGGCCTGGGCGCCGGCCGCGCACCCTGGTCAGCGGCCCGTCCGCGACCAGCGACATCGAGCTGCACCGGGTGGAGGGGTGCCCGGCCCCCGTACCCCCGTGGTGGTCCTGGTCCCGCCCGGACTGACGACCGCAGTCGTCCATGCGGGACGGTCCTGCGTGTCTTCTTCGTGGTCGCGCGGCGGCCCGACGGCTCGGCAGGGGGTGCCCACCGCGCCCGCCGGAGCCGCTGGCCGGCGGGCCCGGCGCAGCGGCTCGCGCGCTGCGCCGGGCACCTTCGTCACCCGGCCGGCGGGCGGCGCGTCGGCGCCCCCCGGTCGGCGGTCAGTACCGCGACCACCTCTGGTTGGCGCTGCCCGCGCAGTCCCAGAGCTGGAGCTTGCCCCCGTTGGCCGGGTTCTGGTCGCGCACGTCGACGCACCGGTTGGCGCTGAGGTTCACCAGGTCACCGGAGGCGTTCAGGGTGAACCGCTGGGCCGGGTTGCCGTTGCAGGTGACGAGGTTGACCTCGGTTCCGTTGGCGGTGCCGGCCCAGGCGGGGTCCATGCACTTGCCCATCGCCCGCACCGTGCCGTCGGTGGCGAAGGTCCACGCCTGCGCGGCCGTGGTGTTGCAGTCCCAGATCTGCAGCTTCGCGCCGTCGACCGGGTTGGCGCTCGGGATGTCGATGCACCGCCCGCTCTGCGCGCCCCTGAGCCGCGTGGTGCCGGTGGGCGGGTTGCCGCCGTCGGTGTAGCCGTTGACCCGGACGTAGTCGACCAGCATCTGCTGCGGGAACTGGGTGGAGGCGTCCGGGTAGCCCGGCCAGTAGCCGCCGACGGCCACGTTCAGGATCATGAAGAACGGGTGGTCGAAGACCCACCGGTTGCCGCCCAGCCGGCTCGGGTCGACGCGGTGGAACTCGACGCCGTCGAGGTACCAGACGATCGAGTTGGGCTGCCAGTCCACCCGGTAGGTGTGGAAGGCATCGGCCAGCGGCGCGCCGACGCTGCGGCTGCCGCTGATGCCGCCGCTGCCGGAGTACCCCGGCCCGTGCACGGTGCCGTAGGCGGTGTTCGGCTCGCGGCCGATGTTCTCCATGATGTCGATCTCGCCGGCGTTCGGCCAGCCGACGCTGCCCATGTCGTTGCCGAGCATCCAGAACGCCGGCCAGATGCCCTGGCCCCGGGGGATCTTGATTCGGGCCTCGAACCGGCCGTACGCCTGGGTGAACGTCGCGGCGGTGAGCAGCCGGGCCGAGGTGTACTCGCACCGGCCGTAGTGGCACTGGTAGTTGGCCGGGTTCTCCCTGCGGGCGGTGATGACCAGGTTGCCATTGCCGTCGTGCACCGCGTTGCTGGTGCTGTTCGTGTAGTACTGCATCTCGTTGTTGCCCCAGCCGCTGCCGCCGATGTCGAACCGCCACTTGCTCTGGTCGACGGCCGTGCCGGCGGGGGCGTTGAACTCGTCGGCCCAGGTGATGCCGCCGATCGCCGCCTGGGCGGGCGCGGTGGGGCCGGGCAGGACGAGGGACGCCGCGACGACGACGAGGGCGACGGCGGCGCGGGCGAGCGCGCGGGGCGCGGAGCGGGATCTGGTCACGGGGGCCTCCTCGGGGGACGGTCCGGGCGGTCGTAGGGCTGGGCGGTGGGGCGCGGTCAGCCCCGCCGCCACTTCTGGTTGGCGGTGCCGGCGCAGTCCCACAGTTGGAGCCGGGCGCCGTCGCCGCCGTTCCAGTCGACGATGTCGACGCACTTGTTGGCCTGCGGGTTGACCAGGTCACCGGCGGCGGACAGGACGAACTGCTGGGCGGGGTTGCCGCTGCAGTTGGCGATCTGGATCACCGCACCGTTGGCGGTGGACCCCCAGGCCACGTCCATGCACTTGTTGTTCTGGGTGTGCAGGGAACCGCCGGTGAGGGTCCACGCCTGGGCTCCGGTGCCGTTGCAGTTCCACATCTGCAGGGGCACGCCGTCGGAGAAGTTCGAGTTCGGCACGTCGATGCACTTGTTGTTCCAGTTGCTGATCAGCCGGTCCCCGCCCCCGCCGGCCGTGACCAGCGACAGCCCGTACGCGCCGAGGATCTCGTTGACCGGCTGGAACCAGGTGGTGCCGCCGGTGGAGCAGTTGCCGGAGCCGCCGGAGGTGACCCCCTGCGCCTGGTTGCCGCTGATCCACGCCCCGCCGGAGTCGCCGCCCTCGGCGCAGGCGTTGCTGCGGCTCAGGCCGGACACCGCGCCCTGGGCGTAGTTCACCGTCTCGTTGCGACCCAGGATGGTGCCGCACCGCCAGCCGGTGGTGCGCCCGGAGCGGCAGACGGAGCTGCCGATCGCGGCGTCCTGCGAGCCGGCCACCGTGACGTTGCCGCCGGAGTAGTTGTTCACCCAGGGCCGTGGGGTCCAGTTGCTGTTGGTCCGCACCCAGCCGTAGTCGTTGCCGGGGAAGGACGAGCCGGCGAAGGTGCCCTGCGCGACGTTGTTGAAGCCGAGCGTCGGGCTGCCGGTGCCGCCGCAGTGCCCGGCCGTGACGAAGCCGCCGGCGACCGCGAAGCCGACCGAGCAGAGCGTGTTGCCGTTGATGACGTACTGGTCGCCGCCGCGGATGTCGTACAGCGGTCGGGGCGTGTCGGCGGACTCGACGATCCGGACGGCGTCGGCGGCGACGCCGCTGGTGCGCGCGAACGCGGTCGCCTCGGCGGTGGCGCCCGGCGCCACCGTCAGCACCACGTTGTTGCCGGTGACGTCGACGTGCCAGCCGCGGATCCGTCGCGGGTCCGCCCGGTCGGCGCGCCGGTCGAGGGCCCGCTTGACGGTGCCGAGCGTGCGCTCGCTGCGGGCGGCGACGGTGGCGTCGGCGCCCTCGGCGCGGACGACGGCGGCCAGCGCGGGGTCGGTGACCGCCACGGTCAGCCGCTGCCCGCCCGCCGGGATCCAGGCGCCGGCGAACGCCGCGCCGAGCTGGGCGCGCAGCCGCTTCTCGACCGGCGGGGCGGCGGCCTCGACGCGCAGCCGGGCGCCGACCTGCTCGGCGGTCAGCCCGAGGTCGCGGCGCATCGCCGTGACCAGTTCCGGGGATAGGTCGGCGACGCCCGTCGCGGCGGGGGCCGCGGGGGCGCCGGGGGTGTCGGCGGCGCGGGCCGCCAGTGGCGACGCGACGACGAGCAGGAGGGCTGCGGTGATGGTGCCGAACGCGCGTAGCTGTCGCGGCATGAAGATCCTCCCGAGGGGACGTACGGGCGGTCGCGGCGGTGCGATGCGGGGGGGCGGGAAGGGCTGAGAGAGCGCTCTCTAACGAAGTCTGTCGATGTTAACGGCTTCTGTCAAGACTGTTACCAGTTGCCCGCCACGCCCGCCCGCCACGCCCGCCCGCCCACCCGCCGGCGGGCGGTCCGTCGTCCCCGGGGCGCGCTTGCGCCCGGGCCGGCCCGGCCCGACGCCCGGGGCCTACTCCGGGCCGCGGTGCGGCACCCGGCGGAGCGGCAGGGCCGGGGCTGCCCGGAGCAACGCCGCCGCGTCGGCGCCCGTCCGCATCACCGTGCGGTCGGGACGCACGAGCGCCGCCCGGGCCCCGCCGCGACCCAGCCACCGCCCGAGGGCCGAGCCCGGCTCCACCGGCACGAGCACCACCCGTCGGCGCCGCGCCTCGGCGGCCACCTCCCCGGGGACCGGCCCGGCGACGAGCACCGCGAAGCGGGACCCGAGCACGTCGTCGAGGCGGCGGCCGTCGCCTAGGACCGGGTTCGGGCAGAGCCGACCGGCGCGGCTCCACGGCACCCAGCGCCGCCGGCGCAGGGCCGAGGGACGCAGGGCCGGCGTCGTGCTGTCCAGGACCCGCGCCCGCAGGCCCGGGACGTGGACCAGCCGGGGCGCGACGGCCCGGCGCAGCAGGTCGCCGACCTCGCCACCCCGGGTCATCGCCCGGCCGACGCCCACGGCGAGCCGGATCGACGCGGTCACGTGGGGCCTGCGCTCAGCCTCGTAGCTGTCCAGCGCGGCGTCGGGCAGGCCCCCGGCCAGCACCGAGGCCAGTTTCCAGGTGAGGTTGGCGGCGTCGCGCAGCCCGGCGCCCAGGCCCTGGCCGATGAACGGCGGGGTGAGGTGGGCGGCGTCGCCGAGCAGGAACACGCCCCCGGCCCGCCACCGGTCGGCCACCTGGGCACGGAAGGTGTACTCCGCGCAGCGGAGCACCACGAGCGCCTCGAACGGCACGTCCCCCGTCCACGGCCGGACCAGCTCGCGCAGGGTCGCCGGGGTGGACACCGCCGCCGCCGTCTCGCCGGGCAGGAGGCGGAACTCCCAGCGGTGCCGGCGCGCCCCGACGCGCAGGTAGGTCGCGGCCCGGCGGGGGTCGCACACCTGGTGCACGCCCCCCCAGGCATCGATCGCGGCGTCGGTGTCGACGTCGACCACGAGCCAGCGCTGCGCGAAGCCGAAGTCGCGCATCCTCGACCCGACCTGCGTCCGGACGGTGCTGTTGGCGCCGTCGCAGCCGAGGACGTACCGCGCGCGCAGCGCCGCCCGCTCCCCCGACCCCCGGTCGGTCACCGCGACGGCCACCGCCCCGGCACCGTCGGCGTGAACCGCGGTGACCTCGACGCCGCCGCGCAGGGTGACCAGGGGATCATCGGCGACGGCGCGGCGCAGGATGGCCTCCAGCCGCGGCTGGTCGAACATGTTCGCCTGCGGGTGGCCGTGGATCCCGGCCGCCGTGCCGCGACTGAACTGCGCCAGGACGCGGTGGTCGGGGCCCAGCAGCCGCAGCCCCTCGGCGGGCCGGGAGATCGCCGCGAACTGCTCGTGCACCCCCGCCCGGTGCAGGATCCGGCACACCTCGTCGTCGAGGTGGACCGCACGCGGCCGGGGGTAGACGGCCGGCCACCGGTCCAGCACAACGCAACGGACACCGTGGACGGCGAGCAGCCGGGCCGCCGTCACCCCGGTCGGCCCGGCGCCCACGACGACGACGGGCCACGGATCCTCCATCGGTCCCCCTCGCCCGGCCCGCGCCACCCGGATACGGGCGGCCGGCGCGCCGGACCCGCCCGGTCCGACGGTACCGACCGCCCGGTCAGCCGGCGGTGACCACCCGGTGCAGGCGGCGCGCCTCGGTCACCATCCGGGTCGTCCCGCTGCGGCCGGCCACCTCGGCCAGCCCCGCCACCTCGATCGCGACCCCGGTGCCCGTGGCGGTCTCGGCCGCCAGGGTCAGCAGGTCGGGCAGGCCCCGTGGCGGCGTGCGGGCGGCGAGCAGCGGCGGCAGCGCCGCGGCCAGCAGCCGCCACACGCTCAGCGGCGCCCCGGCCGTCGCCGCGTCGCGCAGCGGCTCGACCGCCCGGGTCAGCTTCACCACCTGCCCGGCGGCCAACTCGCCGAGCTGCCCGCCCACCGCGGCGGCGTCGAGCCGGCCGGCGCCGGCCAGGGCGAGCAGGGCGTCCAGCGCGGCGACCCGGTCGGCGCCGTGGCGGGCCCCGAGGCCGTAGGCCAGCGCGAGGTCGACGGAGGCCCCGCCGGATCCGCCGCACTCGGCGAGCAGCGGCAGCGCCCGGGCACCGTCGCGGCGGTCCAGGTCCGCGGCGGCGGCCACGTCCGGCAGGAGGTGCGCGGCGACCACGCCCAGGTGGTGGGGCAGCACCGACGGCCACATCCGGGTCCAGCCGAAGTGGTCCGTCTGCATCGGGGCGGGGTCGGCGGTCAGCAGGCCGTACCGGTCGTCGTAGCCGTCCGGTGGGCGCAGCTCGACGGCGACGCGGCGGGCCGGGAGCTGGTCGTACTCCCAGTCGTAGCCGATCTTGCGGGCCCGGCGGGCGAGCGTGGTGACCCGGATGACGGGATCGGGCAGCCCGCCGCCGCGCAGCCAGGCGGCGAGCCGGTCACCGGCCGGGGTGCGCAGCGCCTCGGCCCGGCCGGCCAGCCCGTCGTCGACGGCGGTGGGCAGGCGCAGCAGCGCCTGGGTGAGGTCCCAGTGCCACGGCTCGCGGTCGCCGAGCGCGGCGAGCCGCTCCAGCAGGGCCAGCGGGTCGAGCGCGCCGTTGGCCGAGGTCGGCCTCGCGAGCAGGCCGGGGTGGCCCGGCTCGCCGAGGTGGTGGCCGACCTCCGCGACGCGGGCCCGCAGCAGGGCGTGCGGCGCCGGCACCCGGGGGTCGGTGCTGACCAGCTCCGGCTGCGACGGCGACCGGTTGGTGCGCCGCACGGCGGCCAGCAACGCGCTCCACCGGCTGCGGGGCTGGGCGGCCGGGGTGGGTCCGCCGGCGCCCTCCAGGACGTCGCCGACGAGGCCGCACAGGCAACACGGGTCCCAGCGGTGCTCGCTGGCCCAGGACCAGTGCCGGCGGCTCAGCACCGGGTCGAGCGCGGCGCGCACCCGGTCGCCGTCGGTCGCCGCGAGCCGGACCAGCCCGTCGAGGAGTCGGTCCAGCGGCTCGTCCCGGCTCTCCGTGCCGAGCAGCGCGGCGACCTCCTCAGCGAGCTCGTCGACGTCGGTGATCGGCGGCGGGGCGGCCGGGGGCGGGCCGGGGCGGGGCAGGTCGTCGCCGCGCGGGGCGGTGACCGTCGCGCCCGCGCCGGCGGCCGGGTCGAGGCCGTGGCGGGCGGCCAGGGCGGTGGCGCGCTCGCGCAGGTCGACGGCGGGATGCTCGGCGGCGACGGCGATCACCTCGGCGATCTCGGCGGCCCGGTCCCGGTGCCGGCGGGCGAGCCGGTCGAGCCAGGCGAGCTGGCCGCGCACCAGCGCCTTGTCCGGCCGCACCAGCACCTCGCGGGAGGTGTCGAGCACCGCGTCCAGCTCCAGGTCGGGCACCGCGCGCAGCGCCTTCTGCGCCGAGGTGGCGACGGCGCCGGGGGCGTCGGCGAGCAGTCGCAGGTAGTCGGTGGCGCGGGCGGCGACCTCGTCGGTGGTCGGCTGGAGCAGGTCGAGCAGCACGGTGAAGGCGCGCAGCGCCGCCGGCCGGTCGCCGCGCAGCAGCCGGCCGACCGCGCCGTCGAGCAGGGCGGCGCGGTCGACCAGCCCCTCGGCGGCGAGCTGGGCGAGCGCGGTCGGCAGGGCGTGCGGGCGGCGGTCCTTCCAGTCGGTGACGATCTCGTCGAACATCATCGGCGAGCCGAGACCGTCGACCTCGAACAGCCGGGGCAGCAGCGCCGGCAGGAACGGGTCGGCGCGTAGCCGGTCGAGCAGCGGCACGGGCGCGGCGCGCCCCGGCCGGTCGGGCCGCGACAGCGCGAGCACCCACAGCTCGACGAACCGGTCCCCGGGCGGCGGTTCGGCCTGCCCGGCGTGCAGCAGCGCGGCGATGAACCGCCAGTGCTCGACCTGGGTGTCGCGCTGGAGCTTCCCGGCCATCCGCAGGGCGAGGTCGGTGAGCCAGGTGATCCCGCGGTCCTCGGCGGCCCGGCGCACGAGCGCCGCGGCCCGCTCGCCGTCCACGGCGACGACGCGACGGCTCAGGACGGGGGCCGCCTGGGCCGCACTGGGCAGGCAGCCGACCACGGCCACGGCCAGCGCGGTGCCCTTGCCGATACCCCACCAGGTGGCCCGCCGTGCCTTGAGCCAGTCGGTCAGCTCGGCGCCGACGGCGCGCCGCCGGTCCTCGGGCAGCCCGGCCAGCGCGTCGACGATCAGCCCGGCCGATCCGGCGTCGATCAGGTCGAACAGGTCGCTGGTGCCGCCGGCGGCCAGCTCCCACCGGCGCCGGATCGTGGTCTTCACACCCGCTCCCGCACGTCGGCGGTGGCCATCCGGGTGGCCAGCGCGTGCTTGCACGGCCCGCGCTGCCCGCGGTGCTTGGCCCACCAGGGGCAGGTGCAGGTGAACCCGCCGTCGGGCAGCCGGCGGACCCGGTAGACCTCGTCGCCGCTGCGCACGGTGGCGCCGGCCTCGTCGGACGCGACGGCGCCGGCGTCGAGCAGCGCCCGCGCGCCGACCAGCCGCGGGTTGTCCCGTTCGGCCCGGCCCGCGTCGTACGGCATGACGCGGTGGAAGTACGCCGCCTCGGAGACGTCGTAGCCGACCCGCCCGGCGGTGCCGAGCTGCGCGAGGGCGCCCCGGACCCGGGCCGCGTCGATGCCGGCGGAGGCGGCCAGCGCGTCGACGTCGACGGTCGGGTCCCAGGACAGCAGGGCGGAGATCAGCTCGGCGTCGTCGACGACGTCGTCGCCGGCCAGCGCGGTGAGAGCGGCGCCCTCGCCGGAGAACCCGCGGTAGGGCTCGGGGGACAGGGTCAGCGACAGCCGCAGGGCCCCGGTGTCGAGCTCCCAGGTGCTGGGCAGCGGCGCCGAGCCGGGCGTGGCGGTCGGGCCGTACACGCGCAGGGTCCGGGCGAAACGCAGCAGGCCGCGCAGGGCGGTCAGTCGGCCCGCGCCGGCGAGGCAGACCGCGCCGGGCACGGGCCGCGAGGTCAGCCGCAGGCCACGCCCGGCGGGCACCGCCCAGAGCACCGACCGGTCGTTCGACGCCGGCAGCCGGCGCAGGAACGCGGCGGCCTCGACCGCCGGGATCTCCGCCCGCGGCTCGAACGCCGCGGCCAGGACCTGCACCTCGGCGAAGCCGCGCAGCCAGCGCACCGGCAGCGGCACCTTCTTCTCCACCACCGCGCCGTCCATGGTGGAGACGGTCAGGTCGTCGGGGCCGACCGACAGGTGCAGCGGGTCGAGGCCGCCGACCCGGGCGAGCGACTGGCGCAGCGGGTTGTTGACGTCGACGTTGGTGGTGCCGTGCTCCACCACGTCGCCGTCGAGGCCCTCCGGCAGGGCGTCGAGGCGGGCGTAGACCCCGCAGCAGCCGGAGAACGACTCGAACCGCAGCCGGTCCCGGCTGCCGGTGACGACCGGGTCGAGGCTCGCCGGGCTGACCGGCCGGTAGTAGCGGGTGCGGGCCACCTCGGCCACGGCGAGCAGCCCGACGGCGGCGGCCTGCGGCGTGGTGAGGAAGCCGGTGAAGAACCGGGGGTTCGGCGCCGGGCCGCCGCTGGTCTGCAACGCGAGGCCGGTACGGCTCAGCGCCGAGGACCCCAGGTACCGGTACGTCTGTTGGGCGTTCACGGGCCCGGACGATACAAGATCGCTCCGACAGTTCTCGCCGGGCGGATCACGCGGACCGGTCGGCCTCGGCGTGGACAGCTGGCCGCCCGGCAGCGGGCCCTGGCCGCCGAGCCGGCCCTGCGCCGGACCGTCGTGATCAAGCACAACCTGGCCGGATCGCCCCCGTCGGCGCGCCCTTGCACCCACGGCCGGCTTCGACACAGGCCCGGCGTGATCGTCTGCTGATTTGTGAGACGACACGCCGGGCGAGTTCTCCATAGACAGCAAACGATCATGGAGAGTCGCCCCCCAACGATGGGAGGGGCGGCGCTAGGGCGCGTGTCATCCAGCGCGATCGTGTGCGCTCGTACGGCGCGTTAAGCGCTCGGCGGAAGGGGTCGGCTACAGGGCCGTCAGGGACAGTACGGGCCGACACGGCCAGCAGGCGGGCCAGCGCCACCGCGACGGCGGCCTCCCACCGCGGATTCCACCGCCCAGGCGGCTCGACCGGCGGTATGCCGGGCCGCCCCTCTCGCAGAGCCTCCCACCCGAGCGGCGTCTGACGCGGGGAGGCATCGCCGGTGACGGACCGCCTCTGGGTCCAGCCACACCGCCTGCCAGCGTCCGAAGTCGTCGACGCGGGTCGCTACCGGCCGCCCGCACCGGACACACGCGAGACTAGGGCCGTCTCGCTCGTGAACAAGGTCATGCGAACTCCCGAGCCCTCACCCGCGAGCGCGGTCTCAGCTCCCGACGGCCCGATGAGGCATCGGGCCACGGTATGAGGCATCCGATATATATTCGTCTCCCTGGATGATGGGTAGGCTCGGCCCAGTCCGTTCGCGTCGTCTCCCCGGCGGCATCTGGCCCCGGAGACGGCCAGAGCACGGGAGGCCGGGATGACGCCGCCACGCAACCGCCGCCGGTCCGCCGCCCTGGCCGTCCTGTTCGCCCCGGTCGTGGCCGCCGCCATGGCCGGGACTCCGGCCGGCGCGGCACCGGCCGCCGGCGACATTCTGCGGGCGGGCGGGGCCAGCGCCGTCGAGGGCAGTTACGTGGTGGTGCTCGCCGACAGCGGGCGAACCGCCGCCGACTCGGCCACGCGGCTCGCCGCCCGGTACGGCGGTTCCGTCGGCCAGGTCTACGGTGCCGCGCTGCACGGTTTCGAGGCCCGGCTGCCGGAGCGGGCCGCCCGGCGACTGGCCGCCGACCCGGCCGTGGCGTACGTCGAGCAGAACCACGTGGTGTCGCTGGCCGCCGGGGTCCAGCTCAACCCGCCGTCGTGGGGCCTGGACCGCATCGACCAGCGCCTGCTGCCGCTGGACCAGCGCTACGCCTACCCGAACACCGCGCCCGGCGTGCACGCGTACGTCGTCGACACGGGCATCCGCGCCACCCACGTCGACTTCACCGGCTCCGCCGCAGGCGGGTACGACGCGGTCGACGGCGCCCTGCCCGCCGACGACTGCAACGGCCACGGCACCCACCTCGCCGGCACCGTCGGCGGCCAGCAGCACGGGGTCGCCAAGGACGTCCACCTGGTCCCGGTACGGGTGCTCAACTGCGCCGGCAGCGGCACCTACGCGCAGGTCATCGCGGGGGTCGACTGGGTCACCGCGAACGCGGTGAAACCCGCGGTGGCCACCATGGGCCTGGGCGGCAGCGCCAGCACCGCGCTCGACAGCGCGGTGACCGCCTCCATCAACTCCGGCGTGACCTACACCGTCACCTCGGGCAGCTCCGCCACCAACGCCTGCAACTACTCCCCGTCGCGGGTGCCGGCGGCGCTCACCGTCGCCGGCACCACGCCGACCGACGCCCGGATGAGTTCCGCCAACTACGGCTCCTGCCTGGACCTGTTCGCCCCCGGCCAGGGCATCACCTCGACCTGGCACACCAGTGACACCGCCACCAACACGATCAGCGGCGGGCCGATGGCCGCCGCGCACACCGCCGGGTGCGCGGCCCTGGTCCTCCAGGACCACCCCACCTGGACCCCCGCCCAGGTCGCCGCCCACCTCACCGGCACCGCCACCACCGGCGTCGTCGGCGCTCCGGGAGCCGGCTCGCCCAACCGCCTGCTCTACTGCGGCGGCTGAGGTCGCGGCGGCCTGTCAGGGCCGGTAGCGGTAGCCCATTCCGGGCTCGGTGATGAGGTGTCGCGGGCGGGCCGGGTCGTCCTCCAGCTTGCGCCGCAGTTGGGCCATGTACTGGCGCAGGTAGTTGGTCTCGTTCTGGTACTCCGGTCCCCACACCTCGTGCAGCAGCTGGCGCTGGCTGATGAGCTTGCCCGGATGGCGCAGCAGCCGGTCGAGCACCGCCCACTGGGTGGGGGTGAGCCGGACCTCCGCGCCGTCGTCGCGGGTCACCGTGCGGTCGACGAGGTCGACGGTGTGCCGGCCCACCCGGGGGGCCGCCGTCGCCCCGTCGGCCGCCGGGGCGGCGAGGCGTCGGGTGACCGCGCGGATGCGGGCGAGCAGCTCGTCGACGCCGAACGGCTTGGTGACGTAGTCGTCGGCGCCGGCGTCGAGGGCGGCGACCTTGTCCTCGCTGCCCGCCCGGCCGGACAGCACGATGATCGGCACCGTCGTCCAGCCGCGCAGGCCCCGGATCACCTCGACGCCGTCGAGGTCGGGCAGGCCCAGGTCGAGGACCACCAGGTCCGGCGGATGGGCGGCGGCGGCCCGCAGCGCGGCGGCGCCGGTCTCGGCGACCTGCACGTCGTACCCGCGGGCCCGCAGGTTGATGCGCAGGGCCCGCAGGATCTGCGGTTCGTCGTCGACGACGAGGATGCGACTCATTCCTGCGGCCCTTCGGTGCCGGTAAGGGTGGCGGCGGGCAGGCGCAGCACCATGGTCAGCCCGCCGCCCGGGGTGGTCTCGGGGGTGATGCTGCCACCCATCGCCTCGGCGAGGCCGCGGGACAGGGCGAGGCCGAGCCCCACTCCGGTCTGGTTGTCCCGGTCGCCGAGGCGCTGGAAGGGCAGGAAGACGTGTTCCCACTGGTCCTCGGGGATGCCGGGGCCGGTGTCGATGACCCGCAGCTCCACCTGCCCGGCGTGGGCGCTGGCGGTGACGGTGGGCGGCCGGCCGGGCGGGCTGTGCCGCAGGGCGTTGGCGACGACGTTGACCAGCACGCGTTCCAGCAGGCCGGGATCCGCCAGCGCGGCGGGCAGGTCGGCGGGGATGTCGGTGGCGACGTCGGCGGCGGCCGGGCCCAGCTCGTCCAGGGCCCGCGGCACCACGTCCTCCAACCCGATCGCGGCGGCGGCCACGCCGAGCGCGCCGGCCTGCAACCGGCTCATGTCCAGCAGGTTCGCCACGAGGCGGCCCAGCCGGTCCAGGGACTCGTCGGCGGTGGCCAGCAGCTCGTCCCGGTCGTCGGCGTCGAACTCGACGTCGTGGCTGCGCAGGCTGCTCACCGCCGCCTTCGCCGAGGCGAGCGGCGTACGCAGGTCGTGGCTGACGGCGGCGAGCAGCGCGGTGCGCATCCGGTCGGCCTCCGCCAGCGGCCGGGCGGTCGCCGCCTCCTCGGCGAGGCGTTCCTGGCGAAGCGCCACGGCGGCCTGGGCGGCGAACGCCTCGACGACCCGCCGGTCGGCGGCCTCCAGCCGCCGGCCGGCCAGCACGACGGTGAGCCGGTCGTCGACCGGTACCGCCGTCTCCCCGGCGTCGGGGCTGGTCGCCGGTGCCTCCCCGACGGCGGCAACCAGCCGCCAGGCGTCCCGCTCGTAGGCCCGGTTGGGGCGTCCCCGCGCGTCCGGTGCCAGTTCCAGGACGCTGACGGCGCGCAGCGCGAACGTCTCCCGCAGCCGGTCCAGCAGCGCCGGCAGCGGGCGCTCGCCGCGCAGCACGCCGCCCGCGACGGTGGCGAGGGTCTGCGCGTCGGCGGAGGCCCGCGCCGCCTCCCGGGTGCGCCGGGCGGCCACGTCGACGACCCAGCTCACCGCCAGGGCGACGCCGACGAAGACGCCCAGCGCGAGCAGGTTGTCCGCCTCGGCGATGGTCAGCGTGTGAAACGGCGGGGTGAAGAACCAGTTCAGCAGCAGCGACCCGCCGAGGGCGGCGACCAGCGCCGGCCACAGGCCGCCGACCAGCGCCACCCCGACGACGCCGGCGAGGAACAGCAGGATGTCGTTGGTCAGGGTGAGGTCGGGCAGCGCGCTCAGCGCCCCGGTGAGCGCCGGCATACCGAGCCCGGCGAGGGCGAAGCCGAGCAGCCGGCGCCGCCGGGACAGCGCGGCCGGCAACCCACCGGTCCGCCGGCCCCGCCCCGCCTGCGGGTGGGTGACCAGGTGCACGTCGATCGGCCCGGACAGGGCCGTGGTGGTCACCCCTACGCCCCGGCTGAGCAGCTGGGCGAACCGGCCCCGGCGGCTGGCGCCCAGGACGAGCTGGGTGGCGTTGACGCCGCGGGCGAAGTCGAGCAGCGCGGCCGGCACGTCCGCGCCGAGCACCTGGTGGTACGTGCCGCCGAGGCTCTCCACCAGCACCCGCTGGCGGGCCAGCCGGGCGGGGTCGACGCCGGCCAGGCCGTCGCTGCGGGCGACGTGCACGGCGAGCAGGTCGGCGCCCCGGCCCCGGGCGGCCACCCGGGCCGCCCGACGGATCAGCGTGTCGCCCTCCGGCCCGCCGGTCAGCGCGACGACGACCCGTTCCCGGGCCTCCCAGGTGTCGGATATGCCCTGCTGGGCGCGGTAGGCGCCGAGCTGGTCGTCGACCTTGTCGGCGAGCCAGATCAGGGCCAGCTCGCGCAGGGCCGTGAGGTTGCCGATCCGGAAGTAGTTGCCGAGCGCGGCGTCGATCTTGTCGGGGCGGTAGATGTTGCCGTGGGCCATCCGGCGGCGCAGCGCCTCCGGGGTCATGTCGACCAGCTCGACCTGCTCGGCGGCGCGGACGACGGCGTCGGGGATCGTCTCGCGCTGGGTGGTGCCGGTGATCTGGGCGACGACGTCGTTGACCGATTCGAGGTGCTGGACGTTGACCGTGGACAGCACGCAGATGCCGGCGTCCAGCAGCTCCTGCACGTCCTGCCAGCGCTTGTCGTTGCGGGAGCCGGGCACGTTGGTGTGGGCCAGCTCGTCGACGACCGCGATCTCGGGCCGGCGGGCCAGGAGCGCGTCGAGGTCCAGCTCGGTGAACTCGACGCCCCGGTGCGCGAGGGCGCGCCTGGGCACCTGCTCCAGGTCGCCGATCATGGCGGCGGTGTGCGGGCGGCCGTGGGTCTCGACCAGCCCGATCACCACGTCGGTGCCGCGTTCGGCCCGCCGCCGGGCCTCCTGGAGCATCGCGTACGTCTTGCCGACGCCGGGCGCGGCCCCGAGGTAGATGCGCAGTTCCCCTCTGGGCACGGGCGGGTCCTTCCGGTGGGCGGGCCGTCCGGCGGCGCGGCCGTGGTCGGGGCGGTGACCGCCGGGCGGGCCTGTCGTGGCCCGCCCGGCGAGGGGTTCAACGAGCGGCGAACTGCTGGTCGAGGGCGAGGTTCAGCTCCAGCACGTTAACGCCGGGGGCGCCCAGGAAGCCGAGCGCCCGGCCGGTGGTGTGCGCGGCCACCAGCCGCCGGACCGCGGCCGGGTCCGCGCCGCGTTCCCGGGCCACCCGGGCGACCTGGATCTCGGCGTACGCGGGGCTGATGTGCGGGTCGAGGCCGCTGCCGCTGGCGGTGACCGCGTCCGCCGGCACGGCCGGCTCGGCGGGGGCGTCGCCGCGGACGGGGACGATCACCGCCCCGGCGGCGACGTGGTCCACGCCCGGTCGCGCCGGCTCCACCGGGACGCCCTGCCACGTGGTCACGAACGGGGTGGCGGGGGCGGCCTGGTTGACGCTCACCACCCGGGTGACCGGCCCGGTCAGCCCGTCGCGGTGGAACACGCCCAGGACGGCGCCGACGCCGTCGGCGGTGCAGTACGGCCGGCGGCCGTCCACGCCGTCGAGCCGGCCGATCGCCCGGCTGCGGGCGCAGACCTGGGTGAGCAGGCTCTCGGTCGACTCGGCCGGGTCGGCGGCGAGGGTGTCGACGATGCTCTCCGGGCCGAGGTTGGAGGCGGCGGTGGAGGTGGGGTCGTAGCCGTCGCCGGCCGCCGAGGGGCGGGACTGAAAGTAGCGCGGGACGGGATTGCCGTCGGCGTCGGTGAAGGACTGGCCGATCAGCGCGCTGCCGACGGTCCGGCCGCCGGCGGCGACGAGCGAGCCGTCCGCCCCGGCGGCCAGGCCGGGCAGGCGGCCGGCGGCGACCAGGGCCAGCGGGTACGCCAGGCCGAGCAGGACGGTGAACACGAGCAGGGCGCGCAGGGCGGCCAGGTGTTGGGCGAGCCAGGTGGGTAGGCGCATCACGAGATCCCTGGGATGAACTGGATGAGCAGGTCGATGAGCTTGATGCCGACGAACGGCACGATGATGCCGCCGAGGCCGTAGACCAGCAGGTTGCGGCTGAGCAGTTTGGCCGCCGCCGCCGGGCGGTAGCGGACGCCCCGCAGGGCCAGCGGGATCAGCGCGATGATCACCAGGGCGTTGAAGACGACCGCCGAGAGGATCGCCGACTGCGGGCTCGCCAGCCGCATGACGTTCAGCGTGTCCAGGCTGGGATAGATGCCGGCGAACATGGCCGGGATGATGGCGAAGTACTTCGCGATGTCGTTGGCGATCGAGAAGGTCGTCAGGGCGCCCCGGGTGATGAGCAGTTGCTTGCCGATCTCGACGATCTCGATGAGCTTGGTCGGGTCGGAGTCGAGGTCGACCATGTTGCCGGCCTCCTTCGCCGCCGAGGTGCCGGTGTTCATGGCCACCCCGACGTCGGCCTGGGCGAGCGCCGGGGCGTCGTTGGTGCCGTCCCCGGTCATCGCGACCAGCCGGCCGCCCTGCTGCTCGCGCTTGATCAGGGCGAGCTTGTCCTCCGGGGTGGCCTCGGCGAGGAAGTCGTCCACGCCCGCCTCGTCGGCGATCGCCCTCGCCGTCCGCGGGTTGTCGCCGGTGATCATGACGGTGCGGATGCCCATCCGGCGCATCTCGTCGAACCGTTCCCGCATGCCGGCCTTCACGACGTCCTTGAGGTGGATCACGCCGAGGGCCCGCGCCGGCTCACCGTCGACGTGCTCGGCCACCACCAGCGGGGTCCCGCCGATGCCGCTGATCTCGTCGACGACCTGGCCCACCTGCTCGGTGGGGTGGCCGCCGTGCTCGCGGACCCACTTCATCACGGCCGCCGCCGCGCCCTTGCGGACCCGCCGCGCGGGCCCGGTGGCGCCGCCGTCGACCGTCGCGTCCGGCGTGAGGTCGACGCCGCTCATCCGGGTCTGGGCGGTGAACGGCACGAACGTGGCGTGCGGCACGAGGCCGGGCTCCCGCTCCCGCAACCCGAACTCGTTCTTGGCCAGGACCACCACGGACCGGCCCTCCGGGGTCTCGTCGGCGAGGCTGGCCAACTGCGCCGCGTCGGCCAGTTCGGCGGCGGTGACCCCCTCGACCGGCAGGAACTCGGCGGCCTGCCGGTTGCCCAGGGTGATGGTGCCGGTCTTGTCCAGCAGCAGGGTGTTCACGTCGCCGGCGGCCTCGACCGCCCGGCCGCTCATCGCCAGGACGTTGCGCTGGACGAGGCGGTCCATGCCGGCGATGCCGATCGCCGACAGCAGCGCGCCGATGGTGGTGGGGATGAGGCAGACCAGCAGCGACACCAGCACCACGCCGCTGACCCCCGCGTCGGTGATCGCGCCGCTGTCCGGGGCGGCGGCCTGGTACTGCTTGGAGAAGGCGGCGAGGGGCTGCAACGTCACCACGGCGAGCAGGAAGACGACCGTGAGCGCGGCGAGCAGGATGTTCAGCGCTATCTCGTTCGGCGTCTTCTGCCGGTTCGCCCCCTCGACCAGGGCGATCATCCGGTCGATGAAGCTCTCCCCCGGCTTCTGGGTGATCCGCACGACGATCCGGTCGGAGAGCACCCGCGTGCCGCCGGTGACCGCGCTGCGGTCCCCGCCGGACTCCCGGATGACGGGGGCGGACTCGCCGGTGATGGCCGACTCGTCGACGCTGGCGATGCCCTCGACGACGTCGCCGTCGCCGGGGATGATCCCGCCGGCGCAGACCAGGACGACGTCGCCCCGGCGCAGCTCGGGCGCGGGCACCGCCTCGTCGCGGTAGGCGTTGGCGGGGGCGCCCGGGGTCCAGCCAACCAGTCGGGTGGCGATGGTGTCCTGCTTGGCCCGGCGCAGGGTGGCGGCCTGGGCCTTGCCCCGCCCCTCGGCGACCGCCTCGGCGAGGTTGGCGAACAGCACGGTCAGCCAGAGCCAGCCGGTGATGGCCCAGGCGAAGACCGACGGGTCGGTCGCCGCGAGGACGGTGGTGAAGGCCGCGCCGATCTCGACGATCAGCATCACCGGGTTGCGCCACAGGGTGCGCGGGTCGAGCTTGCGCAGCGCGTCCGGCAGGGAGGTCAGCAGCTGCCTCGGGTCGAACAGGCCACCGGCCCGGTCGCCCCTGGTGGCGGGCGTGCCGGGGGTGGCCTGGTCGACCCCGCCGTGCGGCGCCTGCGGGGAAAGGGTCATGTCGTCGTTCCTCATGGTGGTCACAGCCCTTCGGCCAGGGGGCCGAGCGCGAGCGCGGGCAGGAAGGTCAGCGCCACGAGGATCACCGTGACGCCCACGACCATCCCGACGAACAGGGGGCGGTGGGTCGGCAGGGTGCCCTCGGAGGCGGGGGTGGGCGCCTGGCGGGCCAGGGAGCCGGCCAGGGCGAGAACGAAGATGATCGGCAGGAACCGGCCGAGCAGCATGCACAACCCCAGGGCGGTGTTCCACCACGGGGTGTTCACCGTGATGCCGGCGAACGCGGAGCCGTTGTTGTTGCTCGCCGAGGTGAACGCGTAGAGCACCTCGGACAGTCCGTGCGGGCCGGCGTTCAGCGCGGTCGCCGCGTTGCCGGTGGCGAAGGCCGCCGCCGTGCCGGTCAGCACCAGGGCCGGGGTGACCAGGAAGTACAGCGAGGCGAACTTGATCTCCCGTGAGCCGATCTTCTTACCCACGTACTCCGGGGTCCGGCCGACCATCAGGCCGGCCACGAAGACCGTGATCACCGCGAGGATCAGCAGGCCGTACAGGCCCGCGCCGACACCGCCGGGCGCCACCTCGCCGAGCATCATGTTGACCAGTGGCATCATCCCGCCGAACGCGGTGTACGAGTCGTGGAACGAGTTCACCGCCCCGGTGGAGGTCAGCGTCGTCGCGGCGGCGAAGGTCGCCGAGTTCGACACGTCGAACCGCACCTCCTTGCCCTCCAGCGCCGCGCCGACCGCCTGCGGCACCGTGCCGTGCCCGGTCAGCTCGAAGACGTTGGTCAGGGCGACGCTCGCCACCGCCAGGACCGCCATCACCGCGGCCACGGCGTATCCCTGCCGGTGCTGGCCGACCATCCGGCCGAAGACCCGGGGCAGGCTGAACGGGATCAGCAGGATCAGGAAGATCTCCAGCCAGTTCGTCCAGGCCGTCGGGTTCTCGAACGGGTGGGCGCTGTTGGCGTTGTAGAAGCCCCCGCCGTTGGTGCCCAGTTCCTTGATCACCTCCTGGCCGGCGACCGGCCCGCCGGTGATCGTCTGGGCCGCACCGGTGAGGGTGGTCACGTCGGTGCCGGCGGACAGGTTCTGCACCACTCCCCCGGCCATCAGGGCGAGCGCCCCGAGCACCGAGACGGGCAGCAGGACCCGCAACGTGATCCGGGTCAGGTCGACCCAGAAGTTGCCTAGGTCGCCCGTACGGCTGCGGGCGAACCCGCGGACCAGGGCGACCGCGACGGCGATCCCGACGGCGGCGGAGACGAAGTTCTGCACCGCCAGCCCGGCCATCTGCACCAGGTGGCCCATGGTCGACTCGCCGGAGTACCACTGCCAGTTGGTGTTGGTCACGAACGACACCGCCGTGTTCCACGCCCCGTGCGGCACGACCGGGTCGAAGCCGAGGGACAGCCACAGGTGGTTCTGCAACCGCTGGAACGCGTACAGGAACAGGATCGACACGGCCGAGAAGGCCAGCACCGCGCGGGCGTACACGCCCCAGGCCTGCCCGGCGGACGGGTCGACCCCGACCAGTCGGTAGACACCCCGCTCGACGCGGGAGTGCCGGGTGCCCGAGACCACCCGGTACAGGTGGTCGCCGAACGGCTTGTGGACGGCGACCAGCGCCACCACGAGGGAGAGGATGAACAGCACACCGGCTGTCGTCATGGTCATCAGAAGCGCTCCGGGAACAGCAGGGCGACCACCAGGAACACACCCAGGCCGATCGCCAGCACCAGGCCGACGGCGTTGACGGCGCTCACAGCTTCTCCACGCCCCTCACCACGAGGGCGAGCGCCGCGAACAGCGCCACCGTCCCCAGCACGAACACCATGTCAGACACGGCTGGCTCCTCTTACCCGACTCGGTTGCCGCGACCGCCTTCCGGTCACGCCGGGCAATCACAACGCCCCCGGCGCCGTCCGGACAGGGTCCTTCACGCGACCATGACGGCGACGGGCCGTTTCTTGACGCCGTTTTCACGCGCCCGGCCGCGCCGGTGACGGCGGTCACCGGCGCGCTTTGCCCGCCTGAGCCGGGCCGGGTCGCCTGGGCGGCGAGTCGGACCGGGCCCGCCCAGCACCTCCTGCTGGCCCGGCAGGCCCGTCAGGCGCGCGGCGACGCCGATGACCAGCCACTGCTCAGGAAGGCGTGCCGAGCCGGCCCACCAGGGGCCGGGCCTGCATCGGACATCGAGACCCGTAGAGTCTCGCCGTGATCGAGATCGGCGCCCAGATCGATTTGTCCCACCCTGCCGACCGGGTCTGGCGGGCGGTGACGGAGCCGGGACTGCTCGCCCGGTGGTTCGCCGAGGCCGAGGCGGTCACCGGCCGGCCGGGCCGGCTGCTGCTGTACACGGCGGGACTGCCCGGCTTCGACGCCGCCGTCGACGCGGAGGTGGCCGACCGGCGGGAGCCGGAGCTGATCGCCCTGCGCTGCCACGAAGCCGGCCGGCACACCCTGCTGACCTGCGCGATCACCCGCACGGCCGAGGGGTGCCGGCTGTCGGTGCGGGAGACCCTGGAGCGCGGCGCCTGGCCCGTCGAGCAGCGAGTGCGCCGCGAGCAGTGCTACCAGCAGGCGCTGACCGGCCGGCTGCCGGCGATCCTCGACTGGCTGGCCTTCCAGCAGGTCGACCTGCGGCGCGACGACCTCGCGGCGACCGCCGTGCTGCCGGTGACCGAGGTGTCGGGCGACCGGCCGGCGCCGGCCGGCCGCCGTCGGATCGCGCTGGTCGCGGGGCTGGGCGGCGCCGTACTGGCCACCGGGCTGGCCGCGTGGGCCCTGCTGCCCGGCGAGCCGCAACGCGGGGCGGCGCCCGACCCGCTGCCCCTGCCCACCGGTGCGAGCGCCACGCCCGCCACGAGCGGCCCGTCGCGGGCGACCCCGTCCGCCCGGCCGACCCGGACCGCCCCGAGGAGCAGTGCCCGGCCGGGCCGCACCGCCACGGCCGGGCCGTCGCGTACGCCGGGCCCGTCGCCGTCGGCGGCGCTGCGCGCCCGGTACGAGACGGTGTCGACCCGGGTCTTCGGCTACACCGGCGAGGTGGTGGTCGACAACCGGGCCGGGGCGGCGGCCCGGGGTTGGGCGGTGGTCGTCACCCTGCCCCCGGGCAGCTCGGTGTCGGACGTGAACGGGGCCGACTGGCGGCAGGACGGGCAGTCCGTCGTCTTCACCGGGCCGGCCGTGCCGCCCCGACGGTCGCAGACCATCCGGTTCGAGGTCCGCGACGCCGATCCGCTCAGCAAGGCGCCCGCGGGCTGCACCGTGGACGACGACCCGTGCGCGGGCCTGTGAGCATGGGGAACGGGCCGGCGGCCCGCAGACGAGCGTCTACGGGCCGCCGGTCACCGGGGTCGGGCTGCCTCAGCCCGTGGGCAGCGTCGCCCAGCCCCGGTTGAAGTTCTTGCTGTCGCCGTCCGGGCGGTAGTTCTTCTCCACGTTGCCGGCCGCGTCCACCGAGAACCAGTGGATCTTCGTGCCGACCGGGACGGTCAGCGTCTCCGCCCCCTCCCGGATGCCCGCCGAGGCGTACAGGGTGGAGGTGTAGCTGGGCCGGCCGCCGTCGAGGGTGTAGAACACCGCCGCCGGCTCGCTGACGTCGAACCGGACGCTCACCGTGCCCGGGGTGTCACCAGGGGCGACCGACAGGGTGCTCGTCGGCCGGTGCTTGTCCTTGTCGAAGTCCCGGGCCACCCGCATCAGCTCGACCAGGCCGTTGCTGAACTCCAGCGCCTCCTGGTGCGCCTCGTCCCAGGTGGGCTGGAAGCTGGTGCCGACCTCGAAGTTCCAGGCGTAGATGCCGTACTTGTACCACAGCATGTCCCCGGAGTTCCCGGCCGCCGAGTAGAGCACGTCGGAGATCGGGCCGGTCCGCGCCGGGGTGACCGCCATGTTGCGGTGCCGCTTGATGGCGGTGAGGATCCGCGACGACGCGCCCCAGAAGAACGACTCCTCGGCCAGCGTCGGTCGCGGGGCGGAGAGCCGCCCGGGGGTGGCGTAGGCGCCCGGCGACCACATGAAGTAGTTGCCGGAGGAGTGGAGGTTCATCGAGAACTTCATGTTCGGCCGCTGGGCCAGCCAGTCGACGTTCTTGTTCTCCGGCTCGGACAGCTCGCTCGGCCCGGCGTAGGTGTCGCTGGTGCAGCTCGGCGACGCGCCCGAGTACCCGTCGAACAGGCTGTACTCGGTGTAGTTGCGGTTGTTGTCCACGCCCCACGAGTTGCGGGCGAGGGCGTCGGTGGCTCCCCCCGGCGCGCAGTGGTTGGTCATGTTCCGCCGCTGCGAGGCGTAGTCGTAGAACGAGTAGTGCCCGCCGTCGGGGTTGATCGACGGAACGATCCAGATGTCCAGGGTGCGCAGCAGTTGCTTGGTGTTCTCGTCGGTGGCGTGGTTGCGCAGCAGCCGCTCCGCGGTCTCGATCGTCACCAGCGGCGGCACCCACTCCCGGGCGTGTTCCTGGGCGTACGCCAAGACGCCCGTGCGGGAACCGTCCCGGTACTTGCCGATCCGGATGGCGTACACCGGGTGGGGGTCGCGGGACACGCCGGCGGGCGCCTTGAGGTTGTCCGACAGCGGGGTCCGCACGGCCGGCGCGACCACGCCGGCGCCGGCTTCGCCCCGGTAGGTGTACGCCTTGACCAGCGCGCCGGCCTGGGCGTTCAGCGCGGCGGCGACCTCGGCGGCGGTGCTGGTGACCGCCCCGGCGGCGTCGGTGGCCAGGGCGACCCGGATGGCCTTGTCCGTCACGGTCACCGACAGCGGCCGGTCGGCCGCCCCCGGGTCGGCCAGCTCGACGGAGATGTCGTTGCCGCCCTCGTGGCCCCAGGCGAGCGAGTCGACGGCCACCCGGTTGGCGTTGGCGGCGCCGAGCACGACCTGGGCCTTGCGGCGGTAACCGTTGGTCTTGTACGGCAGTTCGACGACCTCGGCGAGCTGCGGGAACTCGGCGGCGAGCTGCTTGATCCGGGCGTAGAGCTCGGTCGGGGTGAGGTAGCTGGTGACGAAGTCCTTCTGGTAGCCGGGGCCCTCCGGGTTGGTCTCCGGGATCGGCAGCCACTCCTTGACCTCGACGACCGCGACGTCGCCGGTCGGGCTGGTGATCTGGATCCGGTGCGGCCGGGTGGTGACCGAGGCGGCGCCGCGGTGGTACAGGTAGACCCCGGCGTCGACGAACCGGTTGATGGTCTGGGTGCCGCCGGAGCCGATCTCCGTGCCGGGGCCGCTGTCGCGGGCCACGGTCAGGGTGCTGGTGGAGGTCTGCCCCTGGGCCCACTTCGCCTCGACCGACAGCACCTGGTTGGCGCCGGAGGTGTAGTAGTCAGCCCGGATGATCTTCACGTCGGAGACGGTCGCGGTCTGGGCGAGGGTGGCGGAGTACGCCTGGTTCTCGGCCCGGTGCGCGGCGATGGTCGCCTCGCGTTCGGCGACCCGCTGCGCGGAGTCCGCCGAGTCGTACAGCACGCCGCCGACCCGGTAGCCCATCCGTTTCAGCGCGGCGACCTCGGTGGGGGTGACCACGGCGTGCACCACGATGCCCTGTTCGACGCGGGTGACGTGGTGGTCGAGGTCGACGCCGGTGGCGACCAGCTCGTCGAGTTGGGCGCTGTCGGCGACCGTCACCTCCACGACGTCGGCCTGCTCGTCGGCGAACCGTTCGAGGACGGCGGGTGCGCCCTCGTCGGCCGTGGGTGGAGCGGCCGTGACGGCGGTGGCCGGGCCGGCGAGCAGAAGCAGGGCGACGCCTGCGGCGGTCGCGGCGGGCAGTCGCCTTCGCCAACGGGGCAGGGCGGATCGGGACATCTGTGGCCACCTTCCTGTATGGAGCTGGCGGACCGGCGGCCGATGGGCGGTCGCCGGTCCGCGCGGGGGGTGAGGGTACGCGTCACCGACTGCGCGCAGCTGGGTGACGCACGGATCGCTACATCGACCCCGCGCGCACAGTGGACACGCAGGCACACGCGAAACCGTGCGGGGTGGTGAACCGGCGCCGCTCCGGTCCGGACGATGTGGCGAGGGCCGTGGGTAGACGTGACGGGCGGTCGATCAGGTCTTTCCGATCGGTTGGCCAATCCTGGCCGGACCCAGTTCGATCTGTCAATGACCTGCATGGTTGGCCTTGGACTGTCACATGTCCCACGTCCCCGACCCCCGCCCGCGCCGGGTTGGCGGGCGCCGGCGCGGATCGCCGGCCGACGCGCTCGTCCCGCTGATGACGCTGGAGGAGAAGGTCGCCCAACGACCCCGCCGCCCTGCCGCACCCCGCCACCCGTCGGCCTACGCGACCTCGACGAAGTCCAGCTCCGCCCAGCCGTCACGGTGGGTGAGCCGCAGGGTGTTGAAGCCGGCGTTCAGGGTGACGTCGGCGCGCACCTGCCGCCAGTTCTCCCACCCGGAGTTGGGGTAGCTGACCACCTGGGCGGCCCCGCCGTTGACGGTCAGCGTGTGGGTGGCGTCGCCGTACCCGGCGGCGTAGGCGAGGTGGGCCGTGTAGCCGCCGGCCCGCGGGGCGAAGACGGTGACGTCGACCCAACTGTCGGCGTAGTCGAGGTAGGCCACCACCTGCCCCTGCGAGGCGCTCGCGGTGTTCCGCACCGCGCAGTGGTTGAGCGTCCCGCGCTCCGCCTCGTAGCGCACCCGGCTGCCCCGGACGACGGGATACTCCCCCGCCCAGCCGAGCGCGGCCACGTACATCCCCCGCGCCGTGTAGTTGTTGATCCAGCCATGGAAGACGAGGTGGTCGCCGCCGGCCTCGCGGACGACGTCCGCGCCGCCGGGACCCCGCACCGCGCCGTCCACGCTCGCCGTCGTCAGCAGCGACCGGTACGCCCTGGTGTACGGCCCGGTCAGCGAGGTCGCGGTCGCGTAGCTGGTCTGGTAGTCGTCCCCGCCGTACCCGCCGAGGGAGTAGAACAGCACGTAGCGCGCCCCGACCCTGGTCAGCACCGGCGCCTCGACGATGCCGGCCTCCTCCGGGCGGTCGTTACGCAGCAGCTCCACCCGGGCGCCCTGTAGCGTCACACCGTCGGCGGCCACCCGCTGGAGCCAGAGGCTCGTCGGCTGGCCGACGGCGTTGCCGTCGTCCTTGTAGAGCAGATACCGCAGCCCCGTGCCGTCGACGAAGCTGGACGCGTCGATATCGCCGCCCTCGCCGCCGTTGCACACCAGCGGCCCGGTCCCGACGGGAGCGAACGGGCCCAACGGCGAGCTGGCCAGGGCCACGCCGATGCACTGCCGGCCGGCAGCCCGACTCCGGGCGGTGTAGTAGAGCAGGTACCGACCGTCGGCACGCGGGGACACGTCGGGAGCCCAGGTGCGGCCCCCGTCGGCCCACGTGCCGAGGGTCGGCAACGCGTCCGGCCGCCGCGTCCACGGCCCGCCCAGCGAGGCGGCCGTGGCGACCGGCACGTTACCGAAGCCGTTGTTGGTCGAGTAGGCGTAGTACGTGCTCCCGACCTTGATCACGTCCGGGTCGGGGAAGTCGCCGCCGATGACGAGCGCCGCGGGCGTGGTCGCCGCGGAGGCCGCCTGTGCGGTGCTGACGACAGGGCTGGCCACGAGCACGGCGACCAGGCAGGCAAGGAGTCGGCGCATGACCGAGTATAACCACGTGCATCGATGCCAAGGGGGTCGACGAACCGTCCCTCGCACCGGTGGTGGACTGCCGGCGCCGCCGGTGTCGCCGTTGGCGCCGCCCCGCTCGCCCGGGCCGCCGTGGGGCGTGACGGCCAGCCTCGCCTGGGCGCGGCCCGGGCCGGGGCGCTCCGGTGGCGGGCGGGAGTCATGCTGGAGGGGTGATCCGCTTTGTGCTCAACGTGTTGTGGCTGGTCTTCGGCGGCGGCCTCGTCCTCGCCGTCGGATACGGCATCGCCGCGCTGATCTGCTTCGTCCTGGTCGTCACGATCCCGTTCGGGGTCGCCTCACTACGCCTGGCCAGCTACTCGCTGTGGCCCTTCGGCCGCACCCTCGTGCCCAAGTCCGGCGCCGGCGTGCCCTCCGGCCTGGCCAACCTCCTCTGGGTGGTGCTGGCCGGCTGGTGGCTGGCGCTGTCCCACGTCCTCGCCGGCATCGCGCTCTGCGTCACGATCGTCGGGATCCCGTTCGGCATCGCGAACTTCAAGCTCGTACCCGCCGCGTTCTGGCCCCTCGGGCGCGAGGTCGTCGACGCGCCGTAGCGCGCTGGCGGACGCGACGACCCCGAGCTGAGGGCGCGGTCAGCCGGCACCCCGTAGACGCCACCGCCGGCGTCCCCCGTTGGTGACTTCGTGCCATTCTGCGGGCAAAAAGGGCGGAGAATCAGCATGCGGGCGATTCAGCCGCAGGCCGGTCGCCGCCCGCAGGACTGCGAGGGGGCGGTGGATGGCCACGTACGAGTACCGATGCCAGCAGGACGGCAGCTTCGACACCACGCTGCCGATCGGCGCCGCCGGCCCGGCGGCGCGCTGCCCACGGTGCGGGGGCCGGGCCGCCCGGGTCTTCTCAGCGCCTCGGCTCAGCCGCACGCCGGCGCCCCTGCGCCAAGCCATCGACCGCGCGGAGCGTAGCGCGGAGGCGCCGGACGTCGTGACGCGCGTCCCGGGCCGGCCTCCGATCCGGCGGTCACCGAACCCGGCCCACGCCCGCCTGCCCCGCTGGTGATCAGCCCACACCGGCCGGTCCCACCAGGACGATCGAAAGGCAGAACGACATGCCCGAACTGCTGTTCCCGCTCGACTCCGGCAGAAAGTTCACCGACCAGGAGAAGATCGGCCACAACCGGTGGCACCCGGACATCCCACCCGTGGCCACCGTCCGGCCCGGCCAGACGTTCCGGGTCCACTGCCGGGAGTGGTTCGACGGGGCGATCCACAACGACGACTCGGCCGAGGACGTCCGGGACGCCCCGCTAACCACGGTCCACGCCCTCAGCGGCCCCTTCGCCGTGCAGGGCGCCGAACCCGGCGACCTGCTCGTCGTCGACATCCTCGACCTCGGGCCCATCCCGCAGGAGGACTCCGGGCCGCTGGCCGGCCAGGGCTGGGGGTACACCGGCGTCTTCCCCACCGGCAACGGCGGCGGATTCCTCACCGAGCAGTTCCCCGACGCCTACAAGGCCATCTGGGACTTCACCGGTCAGCGGGCCACCTCCCGGCACATCCCCGGCGTCGAGTTCACCGGGATCACCCATCCCGGGCTGATGGGCACCGCCCCGTCCGCGGGGATGCTGGCCACCTGGAACCGACGCGAGGGCGCGCTGCGCGCCACCGACCCGGACCGGGTACCGCCCCTGTCCCTGCCGCCCGAGCCCCGCGACGCGATCCTCGGCACGCTCACCGGCGCCGAGTTCGACCGGGTGGCGGCGGAGGCGGCGCGCACCGCCCCGCCCCGGGAGAACGGCGGGAACCAGGACATCAAGAACTTCACCGCGGGCACCCGGGTCTTCTACCCGGTCTACGTGCCCGGCGCGAACCTGTCCATGGGCGACCTGCACTTCTCCCAGGGCGACGGGGAGATCACCTTCTGCGGCGCGATCGAGATGGGCGGCTTCATCGACCTGCACGTCGACCTGATCAAGAACGGCATGCAGACGTACGGCGTCGCCGAGAACGCCATCTTCCTGCCGGGGAACACCCCGCCGCAGTTCAGCCAGTGGCTGGCCTTCTCCGGAATCTCCGTGACCCTCGACGGCCAGCAGCGGTACCTCGACTCGCAGTTGGCCTACCAACGCGCGTGTCTGCACGCCATCGACTACCTGACCCGCTTCGGTTACCAGCCCGAGCAGGCGTACCTCCTGCTCGGCGCGGCACCGATCGAGGGCCGGTTCTCCGGGGTGGTGGACATCCCCAACTCCTGCGCGACGGTGTACCTGCCCACCGAGATCTTCAACTTCGACGTGCGCCCGTCCGCCGGCGGCCCGGCCAGGATCGACCCGGGCCCGGGCGCCCCGCGGGCCAGCATGTCCTGACCGCACGGCCCCGGTCCGCACCGGGGCCGGCGAGGACGCCCGCCGGCCGGACGCGCGGGCCCGGACGACCCGAGCGCCACCGGCCGGCCGGTGGCCGGCGACCGCAGTCGCCGGGCACCGGGGGTTCTACTTGGTGCCGGTCAGGGCGACGAGGGCGCTGGCCGTGTGGAAGTACGGGTTGCGGCCGAGGTCGCCGACGGTGGTGATACCGAAGGCGTCCTTGAGCAGCTTGGCGTCGCCGTTGCTGACCCCGGCGAGGGCGGACACCGGGGCGTCGACCAGCTCGGCGAGGGTCTTGTCCTGGTAGGCCTTGTCGACCAGCTTGGTGAGGTCGGCGGTGACGGGCATGCACTCTCCTTCACACTCGGCCGGACATTCCGGCCGAAACGGAACAACTACCTGAATTAGATCATCTCGTACGCCGACGGTCCACTCCGGACCGGGCTCCCTCAGTCCTCGTCGCCGCCCTCGTCGTCGCCGCCCTCGTCGTCGTCACCGAAGGAGTCGAAGACCTCGTCGGCGACCATGCCGCCGGCGAAGCCGAGCGCCGCGCCGCCGAGCACGCCGGCCGCGACGGCACCCATGCCGGGGCCGCGCCGCTCGTGGTGCTCCTCGTGGTGGTCGCCGTGGGCGTACCCGCCGGGGCCGGGCGGGTAGCCACCGGGCACGGGGTAGCCGTACCCGACCTGGCCGTAGCCGTGCCCGGCGTGCCGGCTCTGGTACCCGTCGAGAGCCTGGCGCAGCCAGGTGTCCACCTGGGCGGCCCAGTCGACGTGGTCGGCGTCGGCGTGGTCGACCCGGTAGCGACCGAAGGAGTCGTGACCGCCGGCGAACAGGCCGCCGCGCTTGTCGAACTCCAGCACCACGTCCACCCCGTACTCGTTCGCCACGAAGGTCAACTCGACCTCGTTGACGCCGTGGGCGTACTGCGGGGCGGCGTAGTACTCGATCTCCTGGTAGAAGGGCATGGTCTGGTGCAGGCCGGCGATGTGCCCGCGTTCCAGGTCGGCGCCCTTGAACTGGAAACCGAGTCGGCCGAAGGCCTCAAGGATGCGTTCCTGCACCGGCAGCGGGTGTACGTGGACGGGGTCGAGGTCACCCTTGTCCACCGCGCCACGCACGGCCACCTCGGTACGCAGGCCCATGGTCATGCCGTGCAGGTGCTGCCCGTACACGGTCGTCACGGGGGTCTCCCACGGCACCGGCAGCTGGAAGGGCAGCGACAACCGCTGCCCCTCGGACAGGCGCAGGCCGCCCGCGACCTGGGTGCGGTGGAACTCGACGAGCGCGTCGTACTCCTCCTCCGCGCCCTCCGCCTCCACCCTCGTGACGAGGCCGAGGGTGATGTGGTCGATCTCCACATCGTGCCCGCCGCCGGTCAGGTTCACCTGCCCCGCCAGCACCAGCCCCGGTCGGGTACCCGGGTTGGACAGCACCGTGTCGACGCTGGGCCCGCCCACCCCGAACGCTCCCAGCATCTTCTTGAACACCACGAACCACTCCCTCGCCAGTTTCGGTCGCGCCGGCGCCCGTCGGCGGTGAATCGCCGGCAGAGCCCTTGCGGCACAACGTGATCGGCGGCGTCCATGATGGATGCCGCTGGCCCGGCAACCTAGCAACGCCACCTGTGAGATAGCTGGACGAGTTCGGCCAGACACGGTGAGCCAGGCCGACGCCCGGTGCGCCCGCGCCGTCGGCGACCTACCGGCCCGCGCGACCCGCGCCCCTCGCCATGATCATCCCCAGCACGAGCAGGGCCAGCGCCGCGACCGCCGCCCCCACGGCCGGGGACGTGGCACCGCCACGGTCGCCGCGGGCGGGGGCACCGGCACCCCGGGAGGCGGTCGGGGCCGGATCGCCCCGGGACCCGGTGGGAGGCGGCGCCGAGGTCAGCGCGTAGCGCAGGATCGTGGGCCGCGTGCCGGGCGGCTGGCCCGCGGTCTCGGAGACGGTGAGCAGGAACCGGCCGTCACGGCTGTAGGTGACCGACTCCCCCTGCGGCTCGTCCGGCAGCGGGACGACCCGCGGCGCGCCGGTGGTCAGGGCGGCGACCACGTCGCCGCCGGTCACGTCGAACTCGAACGCGTCGGCGTAGGTGCGCAGGACCACCCGACGCCCGTCCGGCGCGGTCGCGCCGCCGGTGACCACCGCCCGACCGACGAAGGAGAACGGGTTGCGGGTCCTGGTGGACGGCAGCCGCACCTGACCCACCCGGACCAGCGGCACCGTCGCGCCCGGCCGCAGCGCCGCGGCCGGGCGGTACAGGCCGGCGCCGCCGCCCTGTTTGGTCACGATCACCGGGCGTCCGTCACCGGCGACCAGGAGGGCCTCCGCGTCGTGCGGGCCGTCCGGGTACGCCAGGCGGTACAGCACCGGGCGGTCCTTGCCGGGCCGCAGCCGCCACAGGGCGACCGTCCGGCGGGAGCGGTCGTTGTCGCCGACGTCGGCCACCCAGACCGTGCCGTCCGCGCCGACGCCCAGGTCCTCGGTGTCCCGGGGACGCGACGGGTAGCGCACCGTCCGCGCCACCGCGCAGTCGGCGTCGAGGAAGAAGATCCGACGCCGGGCCTCCTCGTCGGCGCCGTCGTTGACCACCACGAACCCGCCGCCGATGGCGGCCATCCCGGAGATCTCGTTGAGCCGGCCGTCGCGGATCTGACACACCGGCGTGCCCGCGGCCGGGGACAGCACGGTGGACGAGTTCGCCGCCGCCACCGGCGGCATGCCGACGGTGCTCACTGCGGCCAGCGCGGCCCCCGCCGCCCACCACCACCGCCGCCGGAGCGACCCGCGCAGCCGAATGTCCGTCAACCGTCCGCCCGTGTGTCCGTCGTCGTCCAGGGGGCAACCGCGCCGCAGGTCCCGGGACGACCCGCCAGCCCCGCCCGGATGCCCGGTTCCGCAGCGACTCTAGTCGATTCCCCGGGCGGGCCGTCCGGCCCGGCTGTCGACCCGGCGACTGAGGACCGCGCGGGGTTTTCGTCGACGGCCGGTCCCGACGACGACCGCCGCGACTGTCCGGTTGCCGACCGCCACCCGCCGCCGTCCCCCGTACGGTGACGGCGAGGACCCACGGGTGACCCGCCGGAGGCAGGAGCACGATGGCCCGGACCACGTCGACGCACCCCTGCCCGGCCGGGATCGAGGACGAACTGGTCCGGCTGGCCGTCCGGGCCGTGGCCCCCGCCGAGGAGCCGCTGCTGCCGTTCCTCACACCCGCCTACCGGCGCCGCCCCGGCCGCTGGCGCCGTGACCCGGCCCGGCTGGTGCGGGTGGGCGGCGGCGAGGCCGGCGGCGGCGGCTTCGAGGCGGCCGTCGAGCCGCTCCTGCCGTACCTGCTGGTGCTGACCGGCATCGGGCTGGAGGCGCTGCGCGACGGGGTGCGGGAGCACGCCACGGAGGCGGTCCGGGGCGGCCTGCGTGGCCTCGGCCGGCGGTGGCGGGACCGCCCGTCCCCGGCCGGGCTTCCGCCGGCCGCCACGGTGCGCCTGGGGCCCGGCCAGCTGCTGCGCATCGAGGAGGCGGTCACCGCCGCCGCCCGGGACCCGCGCTGGGAGCTGACCGAGGACCAGGTCGCGGTGCTGCGGGACGCGGTGCGGGACGCGTTCGCCCAACGGTTCGGCGTCGCCGGCCCGGATGTCGACGGCGGCTGAGGTCGGCGACCCACCCGCCGGCGGGGGGTCGCCCCCGCTGCCCTCCACCACCCTCGGCCGGTTCGTCGCCGCGGTGACCGCGGTCGTGGGCACCAGCATGTTCGGCTGGCAGACCGTCCTCGTCGACGGCGACGCCACCCGCGCCCGGGCGGAGTGCCTCAGCGGGCTGCGCGGGGCCGCACCGCCGATCGACGTGCGCGCCGGGACGGTGGACGAGGACTCCCTGGCGGCGGTGCAGCGCTGCCTGGGCACCCTGCACGGGGACCTGCTCCGGCAGATGGTCATCGGGCTGGCCGTGCTCGCGGCGGTGGCCGCCGTCGTCTACCTCGCCGCGCCCTGGTGCGAGTGCCGGCTGCGCGGCCTGCGCCGCCTCGACCGGACCCCCGGCACCGAGGCGCTGCGGTCCGACCTGGCCGGGCTGGTCCGGGAGGCGGGGCTGCGCCGCCCACCGACGTTCGTGGTGTCCCGGTCGGCGCGGATCAGCGGCAACACCTTCGGCGCGGGGCCCGTCCGGTACGTCCGGCTGGACCTGGGGCTGGTGCACGCCCACCGCACGGCGCCGCACCTGTTCCGGGCCGTCGTCCTGGACGAGTTGGCCCACGTTCGCAACGCCGACGTCCACCTCACCCGGCTGACCATCGCCCAGGCATGGGCGTTCCCGCTCGCCGTGCTCGTCCCGGTCGCGGTCAACTACGTCGGATCGGTTCCCGCCCGGCACCTGTTCGACGACGCCTGGCGGCTGGCAGCGTTCGCGCTGATCGTGCAGGTGTCGGCCTGGTCGGTGCTGCGCGCCCGGGAGTTCGCCGCCGACGCCCGGCTCACCGGCGACGACATCGGGGCCGTCCGGGCGCTGCTCGCCGCCGACCGCAGGCAAGCCGGCCGGTGGGCCCGGGTGGGAGCGGTCTTCCGGTTCCACCCGCTGGCCCGGGCCCGCGCGGACTCGTGATCCGCGAGGACAACGACGACGGGTCGTGGGGCGAGGAGAGCTTCGTCCGCAGCCCGACCTGACGGCCGCGCCGGCCCGGGCGATCGCGGCGGCGGGTGGGTGCGCCGGCGGGTGCGCCGCAGGCGGGTCCCGTGCGACCCGGGCTCGGGGCGGCTGTGAGACTCGTCCCCGCGCGGTCCGCCCGCGCACGGAGGGAGGCACGACATGGAGCAGGACGTACGGCAGGCCGCGGCGCTGCTGGGCCGGGCGCGCCGGGTGGTGGTGTTCACCGGCGCGGGCATCTCGGCCGAGAGCGGTGTGCCGACCTTCCGCGACGCTCTCACCGGGCTGTGGGAACGGTTCGACGCGCGGACGCTGGCCACGGCGAAGGCGTTTCGCGACGACCCCGCGCTGGTGTGGGGCTGGTACGAGTGGCGACGGGGCGCCGTCCGGGCGGCCCGGCCGAACGCGGGACATCGGGCGGTGGCCGCGATCGAGGGACGCGTCCCGGACAGCGTCCTGATCACTCAGAACGTCGACGACCTGCACGAGCGCGCGGGGTCGGCCGCGCCGTTGCACCTGCACGGCAGCCTGTTCGCGCCGCGCTGTTCGGCCTGCTCCCGGCCGGTGTCGCCGTCGGACGCGCCGTCGGACGAGCCGGCGCACGGCCGCCGGGTGCCACCGCCCGGGTGCCCGCGCTGCGGGGCGCCGGTCCGGCCGGGCGTGGTGTGGTTCGGCGAGGCGTTGCCGGAGGCGGCGTTGGCGACCGCGGTCGAGGCCGCGTCCTCCTGTGATCTGCTGGTGACGGTGGGCACCTCCGGCCTGGTCCATCCCGCCGCCGAGATCCCCCAGGTCGCGGCCCGCCGGGGCGCTCCGGTGATCCAGGTCAACCCGCACCAGACGCCGCTGGATCCGGTCTGTGCCGTGAACCTGCGCGGACCGGCCGCCCGGGTCCTCCCCGCCCTCGTCGAGGCGGCGTGGGGCGACCCGGGGCAGGGGTGAGGGCCACCGGCGGCGATGTGCGAGCCCGGCCGGCGACGGTCCTCGACGCCGACGGGGTGATCCGCCGGCCGGAGCACGACTCGGCGACCAGCACCGTGCTCGCGCCCAGCTTCCACGCCCTGCTCGACCGGTACGTCGACGACTGGGCGGGGTGAGCGCCCGCCCGGGACGGCAGAGCCGGGCCGCATGGCGCTCACCACCACAGGGCACCCGGCTCGTTTGAGCAGACAGGGCCGGCGACGGCTCCGCCGGACGGCCAGCGCGGGCGGGTCGACCCGGTCGTCGCAGCCCGCACGCGCGCACCCGAACCGGAGGACCACGTGCAGAGCTACCCGAAGGCGATCGTTCCCGTCGGCCACGTCGAGCCGGTGCCACGCCGGATCCGGGCGTACGTCGGCGGCGTCCCGCTGCTGGACACGACCGGGGCCCGGTACGTGTGGGAGATGCCGCCCTACCCGCAGTACTACGTGCCCCTCGCCGACGTCGACCGGAGGCTGCTGGTCGACGAGGGGCGCGTCGAGCGCACACCGCGCGGGACGGCCCGGGTGCACGGGATCCGGGCGGGCGACACGGTACGGCCGTCGGCCGCACGGGTGCTCGGCGACGACGGGCCGGCGGCGCTGTCGGGCACGGTGCGGTTCGAGTGGACCGCGCTGGACGCGTGGTTCGAGGAGGACGAGGAGGTGTTCGTCCACCCCCGCAGCCCCTACAGCCGGGTGGACGCGCTGCGGTCCACCCGGCGGGTGCGGGTCGAGCTGGACGGGGTGCCGCTGGCCGAGTCAGCCGCCCCGGTGCTGGTCTTCGAGACCGGCCTGCCGACCCGCTACTACCTCGACCGCACCGACGTGGACCTCACCCGCCTGGTCCCGTCGGACACCCGGACCGCCTGCCCGTACAAGGGGCGCACCACCGACTACTGGTCGGTGCGGACCGACACCGCCGTGCACCCGGACCTGGCCTGGTCCTACGGGTTCCCGACCGGCGCGCTGGGTCCCGTCGCCGGGCTGATCGCCTTCTACAACGAGCACGTCGACCTCGTCGTGGACGGGCGGCGGCTGGACCGGCCGAGGACGGCGTTCTCCTGAGGCCACCGCCCGGCCGGGGCGACACCGGTGGCCCCCGGGCTCAGCCGGCCAGCTCGGCGAGCGGGAACGCCCGGTGCCGGCGGGGCGGGACCAGGAAGTTCTGCCGGCGGGTACAGGTCAGGAAGCGCTCCAGGCCGTTGTCCTGCTCGGTCACCCGGTGCTTGCGCGCCAGGTCCACCGACGCCTGGCTGCGCCGCATCCGGGCGAAGAAGTCGGCGGTCGGCACGAACACGCTGAAGTGCAGCTTCGGCTGACTGCTGCCGTCGGGCACGTCCAGGGAGTCGAAGCCGGGGCCGTCGACCCGCAGGTGCATCGGGGTGCCGTCGGGCGCCCGGGAGCTGCGCTGGAGGGTGGACAGGTGCCCCATCCGGCGCTCGCCCCGGGGCAGGCCGACGCCCCGGGCGGTGCGCTCGGCGTAGTCGGGGCCACGATTGTCGGCGGGCAGGAACGACGGCCCGCCGCCGTCGGTGAGCTGGTCGGTGTTGCCGGGGTGCACCGGCGGGGCGTGGAACATGTACTGCACCCGCTTCGTGAAGTTGCCGTTGTCGCTGGGCGGGGTGTCCGGCGAGGCCATGTCGTAGAACTGGAGCATGTCGAGGATGATGTGCGACAGGTGCTGCACGCCGCCGTTGTCCAGGTAGTCGCCGGGGCGGGCGGTGGTCAGCCGCGCCGAGGGGTGGCCGGCGAAGGTGCAGATCGCCGGCGGGCCGGAGGCGTTGGACTGCTGGTCGGAGAAGCCCATCCACATCGGCGAGTCGGGCTGGATGAACCGGGCGTACGGCAGCCGGTTCTGCTCGGCCACCGAGCGGGGCAGGCCGGTCTGGGTGAACATGTGCCGGCTGGAGGTGACGGTGAGCAGCCCGGCGAAGGCCGGCGGGGGCGTCGGCTGGCCGGCCAGCGTGCCGCTGCCATCGAACCAGGCCAGCACGTCCTGGACGACGGTGGCCCGGTCGCTGCGGAAGGTGAACAGCAGGTCGTTCTGCTCGATGCGGACGGGCACGGTGAATCGCCGCTTGGTGACCCCCGGGTTGTCCGGGTGGACGTCGGTGGGCCCCGGCTCCGCCTCCTCCAGCACCGACCGGGACGGGTCGGCCAGCAGCCGGGGCAGGTGCGCGCCGACCAGGCCGCCGGCCAGGCCGCCCGGCAGCCGCCGGAAGTACGGCAGGCCGTAGGAGACGAACGTCATCAGGCCGGCCGCGCCGAACGGGTACCGGGATTCCAGGGCGGCGAGCACCCGGGCCAGTTCCCGCTGGTCGTCGCGGCCGGGACTGCGGGACAGCGCGGCGGTCAGGTAGACGGTGTGCACCGGCGGCATGACGAACGGCCCGCCGGTGGGCGAGGTCTGCTCGGGCGCGCTGTACCGGGCGACGTCGAACTGGATGTCGGGCAGCCCCTGCCCCGGGTCGGGCGCGGCCGGGCGGTCCGGGGTACGGGCGCCGGCCGAGCAGGCCGCCAACGCGGACGCGGCCATGGCCAGGGCGCCACCGGCCAGCACCGTCCGGCGGGGCAGCCGGGGTTGGTCGCCCATGCCTCAGCTCGACCGGTCGAGCGCGGCGCGCAGCGCCCCGCCGAGTTCCTCGTCGCCCGGCGCGGCCAGCCGCACCGCCTGCCCGGTCAGCCCGACGAAGCCCTCCCGGGCGCCGCCGTTGCGGGTCGGGCTCACCAGCACCGTCGCGCCGTCCTGCTCGACGTCGACGTGCCGGGCGCCTTTGGCGTACGTGGCCCAGGTGCGCAGGCCGAGCGCGTCGAGGACCGGCGCGAACGGCGAGGGCCCGCCCCGCAGGTCGGGGGCGGGCACGCCGGTACGCGAGGCGTCGAGCATCCGTCGTACCGCCGCGCCCAGCGGGGCGTCGGCCGGCTCGTCGAGGAGTTCGAAGGCGCCGTTGGCGATCCACATGCCGTCGCCGGTCAGCGAGGAGGAGTGCGCGACGTACCGACCTCTGCGCAGGTCGAGTGCGGCGAGTCTGGTCATCGGGGTCCTCGGTGGGGAGGGGGACGCCCCAGGGTACCCGTGGGGCGTCCCCGATGGTCTATCTCATCGGGATGATCCGAACGGTCACCCCCTTCTGGGCGCCGTACTGGACTATCTGGTTGAGGGCGTTCTGCTGGGCGCTGGTGGCCGCGCCGCGTTGGACGGCGATCTCCAGTTCCCGGACGGCGACCTGGCCCGGCTTGATGGTGACGCCGTCCCAGGTGACCGGGTTGCTCTTGGCGAAGCCGGCCGCCTTGTCCACGTAGCCCTGCAACCGGCTGGTGAGCTGGCCGGCGCTCTGGTAGCTCTTCGCGGTCAGGTCCACGCTCTTGATGCTGGTGGCGGTGCCGTTGGCGAACCGGTCGATGGTCGGGAAACTGCGCGGCAGGTTGCCGCCGAGCTTCGCCTCGATGGCCAGCCCGCGCTCGAACTGGTTGAGCTTCCACACCGAGCTGCCGGCCTTCAGGTACGCGCCGAGGCCGCCGCTGACCGCGCCCAGCGCGCCGCCGATGGCGAAGTCCTTCAGGGCGTCGCCCATGCTGTACTTGCGCCCGGTCAGCGCCGCGAGGCCCGCCCCGATGCCGACCGAGGTGCCGCCACCGATCAGCGCCCCGATCAGGATCGGCACGCAGATCGGGCAGTCGCCGTTGGGGTCGGAGAGGTTGACCGGGTCGTTGAGGGCGTACGTGTACAGGTTGGCGCTGCCGCCGCCGAAGCCGGCGGGGTCCTGGCTGAGGAACCGGCCCGTCTCCGGGCTGTACCAGCGGGCCCGGTGGTAGGTCAGCCCGGTGGCGGCGTCGCGCTCCCGGCCGGTGAACTGCTGCGTGTTGCCGCTGGCTGCGCCGCTGGCGGTGACCGCCCCGAACGGATCGTAGGCGTACTGGGTGCTCAGGGTGCCGGCGGAGTCGGCCAGACCCAGCACGCTGCCGAGCGCGTCGGTGATCGGCACCCGGGGGCCGGCGGCGTCGGTGCGGACCAGCGTCTGGTCGAGCCCGGCGGTGAGCCGGTCGGCGGCCGTCGCGCCGGTCCGCTCGCGGACCAGGTTCGGGCCGTCGTAGAGGAAGCCGGTGGTGGCCCCGCCGGCCGCGCGGCTGGCGAGCCGCCCCGCGGCGTCGTAGCCGTACGCGGTGGTCAGGCCCGGCCCGGTGACCCCGGTCAGTTCGCCCCGGGCGTTCCAGGTGTAGCCGAGCACGCCGTCGCCGGTCAGGTTGCCCTCGTCGTCGTAGCTGAACGTGCGGTCGCCTCGGCTGGTCAGCCGGTTGGCGGCGTCGTAGCTGGCCGGCGGGCCGGTGCTCGGGATGGTGACGTGGGCGAGGCTGCCGGTCAGGTCCCGCACCCGCCCGGCGGCGTCGTAGGAGTAGCCGAGGTGGCCGATCGGCACCCCGCCGGTGCTCTCGTAGAACATCCCGGTGAGCTGGGAGGCCGCGTCGTAGGTGTACCGGGTCTCGACGCCGGCCTGCTCGACCCGGTCGGTGCGGCCGGCGGCGTCCCGGTGCCAGGTGGCGGTGGTGGCGCCCTGGGTGATCTGCTCGATCAGGCCGGTCTGGTCGTAGCGGTAAGCGATGGCCGGCTGGCCGGGCACGGTCATCCCCGACCGCCGGCCGGCGGCGTCGTAGGAGTAGCCGACGGTGCCGGCCGGATCGGTGACGGCGACGACCTGGTCGAGGTCGTTCCAGCCGAGGGTGAGCAGCCCGCCGGCCGAGTCGTTGATGGTGGTGAGCCGGTCCAGCGCGTCGTAGCCGAACCGCTTGGTGCTCTCGTAGCTCGGTCCGGCGGTCGCGCCGTACCCGATGAAGGTGGTGCGGCCGAGCACGTCGTACTCGGTGACGGTGGTCCTGCCGCGCCGGTCGGTGGCGGAGACGACCCGGCCGAGCACGTCGTACGCCTGCCGGGCCTGCTTGCCGAGCGGGTCGGTGACGGTGACCGGGCGGTCGGAGCTGTCGTAGGCGACGGTGGTGCTGTTGCCCCGGGCGTCGGTGACCTTCGTCAGGTTGCCGTTGCCGTCGTACTCGAAGGCGGTGACCCGGCCGAGGCCGTCGGTGCTGGTGAGGACCTGGTTGTCCGGGTCGTAGCGGACGTGTTCCAGCACGCCGGCCGGGTCGGTGACCGCCACGGGGCGGCCGACGGCGTCGACGAAGCTGCGGGTGGTCCGGCCCAGCGGGTCGGTGACCGCGACGAGGTCGCCCTGCTCGTAGGTGTAGCGGGTGGTGTTGCCGAGCGGGTCGGTGAACGAGGTGACCTGGCCGGCCGGGTTGTAGGTGTAGCGGCGGGTGCGGCCGGCGGCGTCGGTCGCCGCCGTGAGGTTGCCGGTGTCGTCGTACCCCATCCGGGTGGTCCGGCCCTGGTCGTCGGTGACCGAGGTGAGCTGCCGGTACGGCCCGCCGGAGGTGACCGTGGCGGACTGGGCGGCGGCGGTGCCGGCGAGCGCGGTGAGCGAGGTGAGCTGCCCGGTCGCGCCGTATCCCAGGGTGGTCCGGCGGCCGTACGGGTCGACCAGCGCGGTCGGCAGGTGGGTCACCGGGTCCCGGGCGGTGGTGGCGGTGCGTGCCTGGGCGGTGCCGGCTGCCGTGGTCTCGGCGGCCACCCGGTGCTCGGCGTCGAAGCTGGTCTCCCGGACGCTGCCGTCGGGCTCGGTGACCGCCGTCTTCACGACGTTGCCGCCGGCGTCGGTGGTGTACGCGAAGCCGTAGGTGACCCCGCCGGGCATGGTCTGGGCGGCCACCCGCCCGGCCGCGTCGTAGCTGTTGGTCAGGTAGGTGACGCCCCGGGGGTCGGTGACCGTGGTCATCCGGTGCGCGGTGTCGTAGGTGTACGTGGTGGTCCGGCCGCCCGGCGAGGTGACCGTGGTCAGCCGGCCGGAGGCGTCGTAGCCGTACTGCACGGCCCGGCCCGCGTTGTCCTGCGCCCGGACGACCCGGCCACCGCTGTAGCTGAGCTTGATCCAGCGGCCGTTGGGCGAGGTGACCTGGGTGATGTCGCCGGACTGGCCGCCGGTGGACCGGGTCAGGGTGATCTGGTTGCCGTGCCGGTCCCGGATGGACTGCAACGGCGCGTTCTCGCCGAAGACGTAGACCATCCCGTCGGTGCGGACCAGGTCCCAACCGTCGCCGTTCCAGGTCATCACGGCGTCCCGGAACGGGCCGGTGGTGTCGACGGCCTTGAACACCGCGTCGGTCCAGCCGGTCCCGGGGCTGGTCCGCACCATGTGCACCTTGCCGCTGTCCGGGAAGATCAGGTCGGCCTCGGTGTACTCCTGTTTGGAGAAGACGAAGATGCCGTAGGTGAAGTTCGCCCCGATGCCGAACTCCCGGTTCTGGGTGTCGTTCTGCCGGTAGGTGCGGGTGATCGAGATCGGCAGCACGTCGTTCACGGCCAGGTCGGTGTGCTCGTCGACGAAGAGGCCGCTGGCCAGGTCGACGGGGTCGCCGCCGGAGTCGCCGTCCTCACCGGGGCCGGTGCCGGCGGGGCGTTTGCCGCTGCCGTTGAACATGGCCCCGGTGAACTCCCAGACCCGCACGTCCGGGTCGGGCACGATCTGCCGGCCGTCCGGGGTGACGGTGCCGTGGCCGTAGATGTACCAGCCGGCCTCCGCGCCGGTCACCGCGCAGACGGCGGGGGTCTTCGCCGCCTTCACGGGCTTCTTCGGGTACGACTTCACCGGCGCCCTGGTGCACGGCGCCCGCTCCGGGTCGTAGTCCCAGAAGTCCAGCCGGCTGCCCGGCGCCAGGCCCTGGGTGTTCGGGTAGATGATCTGCGCGCCCTTCGGCAGGATCACCGACCCGCCGGGCTGCACGGTGAAGTAGACCGGGGTGCGCACCCCGGCGGGGAGCGGGAACGGCGGCTGGTCCACCGGCAGTGCGGTGATGGACAGCTCGGTGACCCGCTTGCCGGCCCGGTCGCGGATCACCGAGCCCTTGGGCAGCCGCACCTCGAAGCCGGGGATCGCCGGGGTGGTGATGACCGTCTGCTTCGTGGTGGGCGACGGGAACCGGACGCTGTGCGCGGTGTCGAGCCGGGTCATCCAGATCGGGTACGACAGCTCGACGGTCTCCCCCGCCCGCAGGTCCACCCCGGTCTCGAAGCGGCCGAAGGCGCGGCCGGGGCTGCCCGCCGTCGCGCCGTCGATGACCAGGACGTGGTGGCCGGCGGTGAGCCCGGTGAGCAGGAACCGGCCGGTGGCGTCGGTGCGGGTGCTGCGCCGGCCCACCGCGAGGGTGACGTCGGCGAGCGGGTGGCCGTTGAGCAGCAGGGCCTGCCCGGCCAGCGCGGTCGCCCCCCGCTCGGCGCGCAGCGCCGGCTGGAGGTTGCCGTACGCGCCGGTGCGGTGGCTCTGCCAGTCCTCGCCGGCCAGGTTGAACCGGTCCGGCGTCCAGGTCTCGGTCACGTCGCCGGCCGGCCGGGCCGGGATCTTCGTCGGCGCCTTCCTGGCGGCGGCGACTGCCGCGGGTAGCCGCACCTCGCCGGTCAGGCCGCCGACGGTGCTGGACGCCGGGTCGACGAACAGGGTGTAGGTGCCGGCCACCGGCAGGGTGATCGAGGTGAAGGTGCAGGTGTCGCCGCAGTACACGCTGCTGCCGAGGTTCGTCCCGTCCGGCTTGCGGACGACCGCCGTGGCGTTGTAGCGGCCGTAGGTGCCGGCGGTGATCGCCACGGTGACCACCTGCCCGGCGGTGCCGGGGAAGGTGAGCGTGGCGTTCTGGCCGGGAACGGTGGTGGTCAGGGTGTCCCCCGGGCCGCCGGGGGTGGTGGCCGCGGTCGCGTCGGCCGGGACGTCGTGCACCTGGAGGGCGACCGAGCCGGTGTACATGCCGTCGGGGTTCAGCAGGATGCTGTACGTGCCGGCCACCGGCAGCGTCGTGACGTCGAAGAAGCACGTCGCCCCGCAGTACGCGCTGCTGCCGAGGTTCGTCCCGTCCGGCTTGCGGATGATCGCCGTCGCGTTGTAGGTGCCGTAGGTGCCGGCGCTGCCCTGCACCGAGATGCGCTGCCCGGCGGTGCCGGGGAACGACAGCACCGCGTTCTGCCCGGGGCCGGTGGTGGTCAGGGTGACCGCGCTGCCGCCCGGCGTCGTGCCGGCGGTCGCGTCGGCCGGGACGTCGTACACCCGCAGCGAGACCGAGCCGGTGTACATGCCGTCGGGGTTCAGCAGGATCGTGTACGTGCCGGCCACCGGCAGCGTCGTGATGTCGAAGAAGCACGTCGCCCCGCAGTACGCGCTGCTGGTCAGATTCGACCCGTCCGGCTTACGCACGATCGCCGTCGCGTTGTACGTCCCGTACGTGCCGCCGGTGCCCTGCACCACGATCCGCTGACCCGCCGCGCCCACGAACGACAGCACCGCGTTCTGCCCCGGTGCGGTGGTGGTCACCGGCACGGCCGGACCGCCGACCGTGGCGCTGACCGCCGCGTTGTCCGGCACGTCGTACACCCGCAGGGTCACCGCGCCCGTGTAGGCCGCGTCGGGGTTTAGCAGGATGGTGTACGTGCCGGCCACCGGCAGCGTCGTGACGTCGAAGAAGCACGTCGCCCCGCAGTACGCGCTGCTGGTCAGGTTCGACCCGTCCGGCTTGCGCACGATCGCCGTCGCGTTGTACGTCCCGTACGTGCCGCCGGTCCCCTGCACCACGATCCGCTGACCCGCCGTCCCGGTGAACGACAGCACCGCGTTCTGCCCGGGGACCGTGGTGGTGAGGGTGGCGGCGGTCCCGTCCGGGGTGGTGCTGGCGGTGGCGTCGGCCGGCACGTCGTACACCCGGACGGTGAGCGCGCCGGTGTAGGTGGACGCCGGGTCGAGCAGGAGGCTGTACGTGCCGGCGACCGGCAGCACCATCGTGTCGAACAGGCAGGACGCCCCGCAGTACGCGCTGCTGGTCAGATTCGACCCGTCCGGCTTACGCACGATCGCCGTCGCGTTGTACGTCCCGTACGTGCCGCCGGTGCCCTGGACCAGGATCCGCTGCCCGGCCGTGCCGGGGAACGTCACCACGCCGTTCTGCCCGGGGACGCTGGTGGTGACGGTGACCGGGTCGCCGCCCGGGGTGGTGCCGACGGTGGCGTCGACCGGCACGTCGAACACCTGCGCGGTCAGGCTGCCGACGGCCGTCCCGACCGGGTCGACCAGCACGGTGTAGGTGCCGGCCGTGGCCAGCGACACCGAGCTGAACGAGCAGCTCGTCGCGCAGGACGAGGAGCTGGTGACCGCGCTGCCGTTGGGCGCGCGCAGCGTCACGGTCGCGTTGCCGCCGCCGAACGCGCCGGCGGAGAGGCTGACGGTGACGACCTGCCCGGCGGTGCCGGGGAAGGACACCACCGCGTTCTGCCCGGGCACCGTGCTGGTCACCGACACCGCCGCGCCACCCGGGGTGGTGGCCGCCGTGGCGTCGGCGGGCACGTCGTACGCGCGGGCGGTGAGCGCGCCGATCGCGGTGGTCCTCGGGTCGACCAGCAGGGTGTACGTGCCGTCCGCCGGCAGGACCGTGCTGTCCAGGAAGCACGAGGTCCCGCAGGCGGTGTTCGACGTGACCGTGGTGCCGTCGGGGCGGCGCAGCGTCACCGTCGCCTCGGCGGCGCCGAACGTGCCGCTGCTGAGCTGCACCGACACCCGCTGCCCGGTGGTGCCCGGGAACGACACCACCGCGTTCTGCCCGGGCACCGTGCTGGTCACCGACACCGCCGCGCCGCCCGGGGTGGTGCCCGCCGTGGCGTCGGCGGGCACGTCGTGCACCTTCGCGGTGATGCTGCCGACGACCGTGCCCTTCGGGTCGACGAGGACGGTGTAGGTGCCGGCCACGGTCAGCGCCTGGGTGTCGAGGAAGCAGGAGGTGCCGCAGGTCGTGTTGGACACGATCGCGGTGCCGTCGGGGCGGCGCAGCGTCACCACCGCCTCGGCGGCGCCGAACGTGCCGCCGCTGAGCTGCACCGCGACCCGCTGCCCGGCCGTGGCGGGGAAGGAGACCACCGCGTTCTGCCCGGGCACGGTGCTGGTCACCGTCACCGTCGCGCCACCCGGGGTGGTGTTGGCGACCGCGTCGTTGGGCAGGTCGTAGACCCGCGCGGTGACGGCGCCGAGGGTGGTCCCGGTCGGGTTGACGAACACCGTGTACGTGCCGGTGGCCGGGAGGGTGACCGCGTTGAACGAGCAGCTCGTGCCGCAGTAGCTCTCGCTGACGACGGTGGAGCCGTCCGGGGCGCGCACCGTCACGGACGCGTTGTAGGTGCCGAAGGTGCCGCCTGCCAGGGTGACCGAGACGACCTGCCCGGCGGTGCCGGGGAAGGAGACGACGGCGTTCTGCCCCGGCACGGTGGTGGTCACGGTGACCGCGGCCCCACCGGGCGTGGTGCTCGCCGAGGCGTCCGCCGGCACGGCGTGCACCTGGGCGGTGACCTGGCCGACGTAGGTGCTGTCGGGGTTGAGCAGCAGGGTGTACGTGCCGTCGACCGGCAACACGACCGTGTCGAAGAAGCACGACGCCCCGCAGTACGCGCTGCCCGTCAGGCTCGACCCGTCCGGCTTACGGATCACCCCCGAGGCGTTGTACGTCCCGTACGTGCCGCCGGTGAGCTGCACCGACACCCGCTGCCCGGCCGTACCGGCGAACGACACCACCGCGTTCTGCCCCGGCGTCGTGGTGGTCACGGTGACCGCCGCCCCACCCGGGCTCGCGGTCGCCGTGGCGTCCGTCGGCACCAGGTGGACCTGCGCCGCGACCTGGCCGACGTAGGCGCCGTCCGGGTTGAGCAGCAGGGTGTACGTGCCGTCGACCGGCAACACGACCGTGTCGAAGAAGCACGACGCCCCGCAGTACGCGCTGCCCGTCAGATTCGACCCGTCCGGCTTACGGATCACCCCCGAGGCGTTGTACGTCCCGTACGTACCGCCGGTGAGCTGCACCGACACCCGCTGCCCGGCCGTGCCGGCGAACGACACCACCGCGTTCTGCCCGACGACCGTGGCCACGGTGACCGGGGCGGAGCCGGGGGCGGTGCTCGCCGTCGCGTCCGCCGGCACGGCGTGGACCTGCGCGGTGACCGCGCCGACGTAGCTGGTGTCGGGGTTGACCAGGATGGTGTACGTCCCGTCGACCGGCAGGACCGTGGTGTCGAACAGGCACGAGCTGCCGCAGTACGCGCTGCCCGTCAGATTCGACCCGTCCGGCTTGCGCACCACCGCCGAGGCGTTGTACGTCCCGTACGTGCCGCCGGTGAGGTGGACCAGGACCCGCTGGCCCGCCGTGCCGGGGAACGAGACGACGCTGTTCTGGCCGGGCACCGTCGTGGTTGCGGTGACCTGACCGCCGCCGGGAGTGGTGGCCACGGCGGCGTCGGCCGGCACGTCGTACACCTGGACGGTGATCGCCCCGGTGGTGGTGGACTGCGGGTCCACCGCGAGGGTGTACGTGCCGTCGGTGGGCAGCACGGTGGTGTCGAGGAAGCAGGCGGTGCCACAGGACCCGTTGGACGTGACGGTGCCGCCGCCCGGCTTGCGCAGCGTGACGGCGGCGTTGTAGGTGCCGTACGTGCCGTCGCTGAGCTTGACCGAGACGCGCTGGCCGGTGCTGCCGGGGAAGGTGACGGCGGCGTTCTGGCCGGGCACGGTGGTGGTGACGGTGACCGGGCTCCCGCCCGGCGTGGTGGCCGCCGTAGCGTCGGCGGGCACCTCCCGCACGGTCGCGGAGACCGAGCCGGTGGCCGCGCTCGACGCGGCCAGCAGCAGCGTGTACGTGCCCGCCGTGCGGGCCGTCACCGTGTCGAGGAAGCCGGTGGCGCCCACACAGCCGGACGACGCCGCAGTGCGCCCGAACGGGTCGAGCACCTTCGCGGTGGAGATGCCGCAGGAGCCGAGGGTGCCGTCGGCGAGCTGCACGCTCGCCCGCTGCCCCTCGGTCAGGTCGAACACGACCAGCGCGATGTCGCCCGCGCTCGGGATCGACACGGACCCGGTGCCGCCGAGCGCGACCCGGGAGGTGTGCACCACGTCGGCGACGGTGTAGGGGGCGGGGGCGACGAAGACGTCGGCGGCGCCGTCGCCGCTGCCGTGGCGGGTGCGTACCCCGATCCGGCCGGAGCCGGCGCCGGTGGGCACGTCGACGGTCAGGCTGCCGGCGGCGACCGCCGAGGGAAAGGCCCGGGTGCGGTTCAGGGTGACGGCGTTGTCGGCCGCCTCGGCGGCGAAGCCGGTGCCGCTGACGGTGACCGTCGCGCCGGGGGCGACGACGGTCGGAGAGACGCCGGTGATGGTCGGCGCGGACTCGTCCGGCCCGACGACCACGAAGGACTGCGGGCTGCTCGCGGTGGCCCCGCCGACGGAGACGGTGACCAGGCCGGTGGTCGCGCCGGCGGGGACCCGGGCGACCAGCCGCCGGCCGGCGGCCGCGGTGACCGTGGCCGGTACGCCGTTGAACGCGACAGCGTTCTCGGCCGGCACGGTGGAGAAGCAGCCGCCCTCCAGGGTGACCTCGGCGCCGACGGCTGCCCGCGCCGGCACCACCGACAGCAGGGCGAGGGCGGGGCTGCCCTCGCCGGCGACGGAGGTGATGTTGCCCGCCGGGTCGTACCGGTACCGGGCGGTCCGACCGGCCTGGTCCTGCACGCCGGCCAACTGCCCGGCGGCGTCGTACGCGTAGCCGACCGAGTCGCAGGAGACCGAGGCCGGGACGACGTCCGGCAGGTCCGCCCGGACGGCGAGCGCCGGCAGCAGGACGAGTGCGGCGAGAGCCGCGCCGAACCGGAGTCGGGCGCCGGCCCAGACCCTCGATCGGATGGTGCGGGGGCCGAGCGGTCCCGACATGCTGCCTCCCAGGACGGAACGTCTGGGTGGCAACGTAGGCGGTTTCCATCAACGGGCATAGATCGCCAGGTGAACGGGGTGGCAGCCCACCCCGATCACCCACGGTGACGGTGCCGTCTACCGGCCGAAACGGCCGACGCGGGCGCGGCGATGTCGACTATCGGACAGTTGATTGTGTTGCCTGATCCCGGGGCAAAAGCGGGCAGGTCAGCGGGCAGCTCCGAAACTGCCGCGCACCATGGCAACCCACCCGTCGGGTGCGCGGCAGGGCGAGCCTACGAGCTACGCCGCGCCGGGGAACTCCTCGCCCGGCTGCGTGGTGCCTGAGGCCGCGCGGTCGGCGGATCGGTAGGTGGTGCCGCTCCAGGTTCCGGTGCCGCGGCTACAGGGAGACGACCCAGCCGCCGTCGACGGTGAGCGTGTGCCCGGTGACGTACGCGGACGCCGCCGAGGCGAGGAACACCACGGCGCCGGCGAGGTCCCCCGGCTCGCCGACCCGGCCCAGGGGGATGTGCCGGGCCACCAGTTCGTCCTCGGCGTCCCTGGTGGGCATGAGGTCCGCGGTCATCTCCGTGCGCATGTAGCCCGGGGCGATGGCGTTCACCCGGATGCCGTCGCCGCCCCACTCGTAGGCGAGGTTCTTCGTCAGTTGCACGACGGCGGCCTTCGACGCGTCGTACACCGAGGACCGCTCGCCGTCGACGACCAGGCCGCCGATGGACGCGAGGTTGATGATCCGGCCGCCGCCGCGCGGGCGCATCGCCCGCGCGGCGCGCTGGGCCACGAAGTACGTCCCGCGCAGGTTGACCCCCAGGGTCAGGTCGAACTCGGCCGCGGTGGCGTCGAACGCGGCGTTGCGCAGCGACACACCGGCGTTGTTCACCACCACGTCGGGCACGTGGCCCCGCCGTTCGAGGTCGTCGAACGCGGCCTCGATGCTGTCGACGGAGGTGACGTCCAGCGCCAGCGGCAGCGCGCGGACGCCCTGCCGGCGCAGGTGGGCGCAGGCCTGCTCGGCGCGTTCGGTGGTCAGGTCGGTGGCGACGATCTCGGCGCCGGCCTGGCCGAGGGCGAGGGCCTGGGCGCGGCCGAGGCCGCCGTGCGCCCCGGTGACCAGGGCGCGTGTTCCGTCGAGGGTGAACAGGGACGTCAGTGCGGCCGATGGCACGGCGGGTCCTTTCCGGCGGCCCGGACGCGCCCCTCGGGGCGGGCTACAGGCCGTAGTTGGTGAGGATCTCGAAGACCTTCTGGGAGTCGTGGCGGACGTGCTCGCGCATCTGCTCGGCGGCGGCGGCCTCGTCGGCGGCGGCGACCGCCACCGCCAGGGGCCGGTGGTCCACCGCGGTCCAGTCCGGGGTGGTGACCACCTTGGAGCAGAAGTACCACTGCCGCAGGGCCAGGTTGAAGTAGATCCGGGCGGTGGCGTTGAGGTACTCGTTGCGGCTCATCAGGTAGACGCACTGGTGGAAGGCGGCGTCCAGGTCGATGCACCGTTGCAGGTCGGTGGTCCGGGCCTGCTCCTCGGCGAGCGCGACGAGTTGTTCCTTCTCCGCCTTCGAGCCGCGCCCGCAGGCCAGCGTCGTGGCCAGGGACTCCAGTTCCAGTCGCAACTCCATGACCGAGCGGGAGTCCTTGAGCGCGATCTCGGTGGCGTAGGTGCCGCTGCGCGGGTAGATGACGACCAGCTTCTCGAACTCCAGCCGCCTGATGGCCTCGCGCACCGGGGACAGGCCCACGCCGAGGTCGGCCCGCAGGTCGTTCTCGACGAGCCGGTCCCCGGGCATGATCTCGGCGCGGACGAGCCGGGAGCACAGGCTGGCGTAGGCCGACTCGCTGAGCAGGGCATTGCCCGCCTGTTCGGTGCCGACGAGCGCGCCCTTCCCGACGTACTCCGACAACATCTGTTCCTCCCCACGTCGTGCACCGCTTCTGCGCAGCGGCCCCGCACTCTGGCAAGCTACCGGACGATTACGGCCGCTCCGCCGCTCCGCCGCGGGACGGGTTGCCGAGAAGATCGTCGATGACCGTCGAGACGCCGTTCTGCACGGTGCAGGCGTAGTCCCCGACGGAGTACTCGCCGCCCAGCACCTCGACCACCTTCAGTTCGACGCCGTTGACCGACAGCGCGTCGGTGAGCTCGACGGTTGCCGGTCCGAAGCTGCGGTGCTTGAGGACGAAGTCCTTCGAGGTGTCCCGGGAGATGATCTCGAAGACCCGGAACCCCGGCCCGTCGGCCTCGGGCAGGGCGTGCACCTGAAGGTGCGGGTACAGGGACAGGTCGGCCCAGGCGGCGTTGTCGTGTCCCTCCCCCGGCGTCATGGAGATGCCGAACACCGGCTTGCCGGAGCGGTGCACGGTGCCGGAGACCGCCTCGGGAGTGTCGGTCAGCGCGATGTCGGCGTACTGCTTGGGGTAGCCCCAGACCTCCCGGCCGAAGGCGACGCTCCAGGGCTGGTCCTCGTACTCGAAGAAATAGTTGACCCCCCGGTGGTCGCCGTAGCGGACGGGAATGACGACCCCGGAGTCGTAGAAGGCGCCGGGGGTGGCGTTGCCGAAGTCCGCGATCTGCACGACGAACCGGTCGTCGGCAAGCTCGAACGGGGTGGGCGCGAGCAGCGCCTCCAGGTTCGCCCGGTCGCCGCGACAGTAGACGGACAGGCTGCGCAGGTCCCTGCACCAGTAGGGCTGGTCGCCGCTCGGGTACCCGAGGTAGGTGAAGAAGTCCCTGGTGTCGTACGGCTTGCTCATCGGTTGGTGTCCCTGACCTTGTCTCGTGGAGGGGGTGGGGCTAGTCCCGGCCGGCTTCGTGGATCTTGCGGAGGAACGACCGGAGCTCGGGCGAGGTGGGTGCTTCGAAGATCTGCTCGGGCGGGCCCTGTTCGAGGATCGTGCCGCGGTGCAGGAAGCAGACCTTCGAGGAGATCTCCCGGGCGAAGGGCATCTCGTGGGTCGTCATCATCATGGTGATGCCGTCGGAGGCGAGTTCCCGGACCAAGTTCAGCACCTCGATCACCAGTTCGGGATCGAGGGCCGAGGTGATCTCGTCCAGCAGCAGAGCCTGCGGACGCATGAGCATCGCCCGGGCGATGGCGACGCGCTGCTGCTGGCCGCCGGACAGTTGCGCGGGGTAGGAGTCGGCCTTGTCCCGCAGGCCGACGCGGTCGAGCATCGCCCGCGCGTTGGCCTCGGCCTCGGGCCTGCTCGCCACACCGGCGCGCACCGGGGTGAGGGTGCAGTTACGCAGCACCGTCATGTGCGGGAACAGGTTGAAGCTCTGGAAGACGATCCCGACCCGGCGGCGCAGTCCGACCAGGTCGACGCCCTCGCCGGAGACGACGTCACCGTCGAGCAGGATCCGCCCGCCCTGGACGTCCTCCAGCCCGTTGACGCAGCGCAGCAGCGTCGACTTGCCGGAGCCGGAGGCGCCGATCAGGGTGACCACCTCGTGCCGGTCGACGGTCAGGTCGACCTTGTCCAGCACGGTGAGGTCGCCGTACCGCTTGGTCACCTGGTCGAACTCGATGAACGGTCGCGACATGGCTCACGCCCCTGTCTTCCTGGCCCCGGTGCGGGCGAGCAGGTAGTCGACGAACCGGGTCTGCGGGATGGTGATGAGGACGAACACGAGGCACACGGCGGTCACCGCGGAGAGGTTGAAGTCGTTCGCCGAGTAAATCTTGGCCTGGCTGAAGGCGTCGATGATGCCGACGACGATGACCAGCGCGGTGTCCTTCTGCAGGCCGATGAACGTGCTCAGCATGGGAGCGGCGATGTTGCGGGCCATCTGCGGCATGATGACGAACCTGAGCACGTCGGTCTGGGTCAGGCCCATGGACAGGGCGGCCGAGCTCTGGCCGGGGTTGATCGACTCGATCCCGGCGCGGTACAGCTCCGCGTTGTAGGCGCTGTACGTCATGGCCAGCGCCACGATGGCGTAGACGACCAGCGACCCGCCGCTGAGCAACGGCACCTCGGTCAGCGGCAGCCCGTAGCAGACGAGGTAGATCAGGACGACCGACGGGATGCCGCGGAACACGTCGATGTAGGCGATGGACAGCGCCCGGACCGGGCGGAAGCCCCGGCCGGGAAGCTGCCGGCCGATGGCGAGCACGAGGCCGAAGACCATGGCGAGGATCTGGGCGCCGAGCGCGATCTGGATGTTGATCCACAGCGCGCGGACGATGTCCAGGAAGCTGCGCGACATGTACTCGCCGTTGAAGAAGGTCTTCTGCACCGCCCCGTCGTTGGTGAAGACCATCAGGGCGAGCAGGGCCACGATGGCCAGGCACCCGCTGAGTCCCAGGGACGAGATCGCGGCGTCCCGGGAGCCGGCCGCCGCCCGGCGGGCCTCGACGTACCGGCCGGCCGCCCAGTCCCGTCGGGACCGGTGGCTGCGCCGGTAGGCCGACCAGAGGGGCCAGCCGAGCGCGGCGAGCGGCAGCACGGCGCCGAGCAGGAGCCGCGCGGCCGGCCCGTCGACCAGCATGGTGGCGAGCTGGTGGCACAGGGTCGTGGCCAGGACGGTGAGCAGGGCCGCGGCGGTGAGGTAGGCCGTCGTCGCCAGCGGCCTGGTCGGGGTGGAGCCGGCGCCGGGCGGTGTCGCCCGGGCCTCAGGTGTCTCGGGTGCCTGCACCGTCATGGTCAGGCACTCCAGTCGGCCAGTTTGTCAGGGTCTCCGCCGAGGATCGGGTTCAGCCACTTGGCCATGATGGCGGCGAGGGTGCCGTCCTTCTTCATGTCGGCGAGGATCTGGTCGACCACGGTGACGTTGGGCGAACCCTTGGGGAACAGCGCCGCCACGTCGCCACCGACCGGGTACTGCCCGATCACCTCGAGCTTGCCGCCGGAGCTGGCCGCCCGGGGCATGACGGTGGCGGTGTCGTTGAGCGCGGCGTCGATCTGCCCGGCCAGGACGGCGTTGAACAGGTCGTCGTTGGAGGCGAAGACCCGCACCTGCTTGGGCTTGAGCGTCTCGTTGACGTAGCTGAGCTGGACGGATCCGGCGAGCACACCGACGGTGGCGGTCCTGATGCTGTCCTTGGTCAGGTCGGACCCGGTCTTGACGAGGACGCCGGTGCGGTAGGTGTTGTAGGGCGTGGAGAAGTCGACGGCCCTGCGCCGTTCGGGGGTGTCGTAGATGTCCCAGACCGCGAAGTCGAAGTTCGAGGCCTTGGCGGTGACGAGGGCCTCGAACGAGGCGTTCACCAGCTTGATCCGGTCCAGTCCGGCGCGGTTGGCGATCTCGGCGTCGAGGCAGTACATGTAGCCGCCGTCGACCGATTCGAGGGTGTTGCCCCGGTAGCCGGCGGGGTAGGGCAGCGAGGCGGCGACGGTGAGGGTGCCCTCGGTCTTGGTCTGCAACTTGTGCACCGTGGGGTTCTCCGTCACCGCACAGTCGCCGAAGTCGGCTGCCCCGGATCCGGCGGACGAGGTGTCCGTGCCGCACCCGGCCAGGGCGATCAGCCCGCTGATGGCCGTGGCGACGCCGAGGGAGCGTAGGGACCTCTTCATCTGACACCTCCGTGTCGATGGTCGTGAAGCATGGGGGTGAATAGGAATTTCAGTGAAATTTTAGTGAAGTGTGGACGACGCTAGCACCTGCTCGGCGAGTCGGTCCAGAGGCAGTTCTGCCTGGTGAACGCCGTGCTTCAGCGGGCACCCTGGTGGGGGTAGCGGTGGTCGCGGGGCGGATCGAAGGTCTCCTTGATCGACCGCGGCGAGAGCCAGCGGGTCAGGTTCGACGCCGCGCCCGCCTTGTCGTTGGTGCCCGAGGCGCGGGAGCCGCCGAACGGCTGCTGCCCGACGACCGCCCCGGTCGGCTTGTCGTTGACGTAGAAGTTCCCGGCGGCGAACCGCAGCCGCCGGCTGGCCCGGGCGATCGCCTCGCGGTCGCGGGCGACGACCGCGCCGGTCAGGGCGTACGACGAGACGGAGTCGAGCTGGTCGACCACGCCGTCGTAGGCGTCGTCGTCGAAGACGTGCACGGCCAGGATCGGCCCGAAGTACTCGGTGCGGAACATCTCGTCGGTGGGGTCGGTGCCCTGCACGACGGTCGGCCGGACGAACCAGCCGACCGAGTCGTCGACCGCGCCGCCGGCGAGCACCGTCAGGGAGTCCCGCCCGTGGGCCCGCTCGATCGCGGCCCGGTGCCGGCCGAACGCCCGGGCGTCGATCACCGCCCCCATGAAGTGCGCCAGATCGGTGACGTCGCCCATGGTGAGCGCCTCCACCTCGGCGAGCAGCGGGTCGCGCACCCGGTCCCACACCGACCGGGCCACGTACGCCCGGGAGGCGGCCGAGCACTTCTGCCCCTGGTACTCGAAGGCGCCGCGCAGCAGCGCCACCCGCAGCACGTCCGGGTCGGCGGAGCCGTGCGCGAGCACGAAGCCCTTGCCGCCGGTCTCGCCGACGACCCGCGGGTACGACCGGTAGCCCCCGAGGTTCGCCCCCACCGTCGACCACAGGTGCTGGAACGTCGCGGTGGAGCCGGTGAAGTGGATGCCGGCCAGGTCGCGGTGGGTCAGCGCCACCGCCGAGACGTCGAGGCCGTCACCGGGCAGCATGTTGATCACGCCGGGCGGCAGGCCCGCCTCCTCCAGCAGCTCCATGATCAGACTCGCGGCGAGCTGCTGGGTCGGCGCGGGCTTCCACAGCACCGTGTTGCCCAGCAGTGCCGGCGCGGTCGGCAGGTTTCCCGCGATCGCGGTGAAGTTGAACGGGGTGACCGCGTAGACGAAGCCCTCCAGGGGGCGGTGGTCGGTGCGGTTCCACACCCCCCGGGAGTTGGCCACCGGCTGCTCGCCCACGATCTGCCGGGCGTAGTGGACGTTGAACCGCCAGAAGTCGGCCAGCTCGCACGCGGAGTCGATCTCGGCCTGGACGGCGGTCTTCGACTGGCCCAGCATGGTGGCGGCGTTGAGCCGCTGGCGCCACGGGCCGGCCAGCAGGTCGGCGGCCTTGAGCAGGATCGCGGCCCGGTCGTCGAGGGACAGCTCGCGCCAGCCCGGCGCCGCCTGTCCCGCCGCCGCGACGGCGTCCTCGGCGTCGGCGCGGGTGCAGTTGCGCAGCACCCCGAGCACGTGGCGGTGGTCGTGCGGCTGCACGACCGGAATCTCCGTCCCCCCGCCCATCCGGCGGCGACCGCCGATGGTGGCGGTCAGCTCCACCTGCTGGCTCTCCTGCCGCGCCAGTTCCCGCTCCAGCTCCGCCCGCTCGGGACTGCCGGGGGCGTAGCTCAGGGTCGGCTCGTTGACCGGGGACGGCGGGCTCGTCACGGCATCCACTCTGGTCCTCCTCGCATCGACGGGAATCACGGTTCGGCGGGGCCCGGGCCGGCGGGCTCGCTCGGCGGGCGACGCGCGCCGGGGCGCGCCCGGATCGGGTCGGCACCCCGGCCGGCCGCTGACATTACACTAAAATTTCAGATGCGCCACCCCTCGCCCGGCGGCCCGGCGGCCCCCTCTGCCGCCGGACGTCCCCCGCCACCCGCACGGCGCCGGTGAGCCCCCGGGCCGGCCCCCGACGCGGCGCCGGACGGCGGCGCCCGGAGCAGTGATCGTGACCACAGCCGGATGACCCGATAAAGGGCGGTGAGGTGGGCGTCGGCCTTGTTACCGTCGCGGCGTGCGTCCGCGGGGGATCAGGCGCGCGAGGGGGGAGACAGCGTGCGGGCCCGCGGACACGGGCGGTCGTCTGCGACCTCCCCGCCTGACCTCTGACTCAGACGTGCGGCCACGCGCGGTGTGGCGCGTGGCCGATCGGCGTCATTCGCAAAGTTTCACCAGGAGATTCGCTGTGAGCAGTCAATCCGCGGCGCCGGCCAAGCTCGACGGCGCCGTATTGAAGATCGCCGGGGTCGTGGTCCTCGGTGCGATCATGTCGATCCTCGACGTGACGGTGGTCAGCGTCGCGCTGCCCACGTTCCAGACCGAATTCGACGCGTCGTACGCCCGGGTCGCCTGGACGATGACGGGCTACACGCTGGCCCTGGCCACGGTCATCCCGTTGACCGGCTGGGCCGCCGACCGGTTCGGCACGAAGCGGCTCTACATGGCGGCGCTCGTGCTGTTCACGCTCGGCTCCGCCCTCTGCGCCACCGCCGACTCGATCGGCGAGCTCATCGGCTACCGGGTGCTTCAGGGCCTCGGCGGCGGCATGCTGATGCCGCTCGGCATGACGATCATGACGCGGGCGGCCGGCCCGGAGCGGATCGGCCGGCTGATGGCCGTACTGGGCATCCCGATGCTGCTCGGCCCGATCGGCGGGCCGATCCTGGGTGGCTGGCTGATCGACGTGGCCAGCTGGCACTGGATCTTCCTGATCAACCTGCCGATCGGCGCGGTCGCCCTGGCCTACGCGCAGTGGGCGCTGCCGAAGGACAACCCCGAGCCGTCCGAGTCGTTCGACTTCGTCGGTATGCTGATGCTCTCGCCGGGCCTGGCCCTCTTCCTGTACGGGGTGTCGTCGCTGCCCGAGACCGGCACGTTCGCCGACAACAAGGTGTGGCTGCCGATGCTGGTCGGCGGGCTGCTGGTCATCAGCTTCGTCCTCTACTCGTTCAAGCCGAAGCACCCGCTGCTCGACCTGCGGCTGCTGCGCGACCGCAACCTCACGGTCGCATCCGTGACGCTGGCCGTGTTCACCATCGCGTTCATGGGCGCCGGTCTGCTGTTCCCGAGCTACTTCCTGCAGGTGCGCGGCGAGTCGACGCTCGACGCCGGCCTGCTGATGGCGCCGCAGGGCATCGGGGCGATGGTCACCATGCCGATCGCCGGCATGCTGGCCGACAAGATCCCGGTCGGCCGGACGGTGCCGTTCGCACTGGTGCTGATCGCGGCCGGTTTCTTCACGTTCACCCAGGTCGACACCGACACCTCGTACTGGCTGCTGTGCGGTTCGCTCTTCGTCATGGGCCTGGGCATGGGCGGCACGATGATGCCCATCATGACGTCCGCGCTGAAGACGCTGACGAACCACGAGGTGGCCCGTGGCTCCACGCTGCTGAACATCCTCCAGCAGATCGCCGGCTCGGTCGGATCGGCGATGATGTCGGTGATCCTGACCAAGGAGCTGAACAACTCGCCGGTCATCCCGGGGGCGGTCGACCCGAACACCGGCGCACCGGTCACCGAGGCCGGCCTCGCGATCGCCGTCAAGCAGAACCCGGACCTGACCCAACAGTTCCCGGTCGACCCGGGAATCCTCCAGCGGGGCCTGGAGTTCGTGGCCGACTCGTTCGGCACCACGTTCTGGGTCGGCTTCGCGCTGATGCTGGTGACGTTCGTCCCGGCCTACTTCCTGCCGCGCAGGCGGCAGCAGTCGCACCTGCTCGACGACGAGCAGGGCGGCGACCGCACCGCCCCGGTGTTGATCCACTGATCCGTGACCGGCGCGGCGGTGGCGCTGGCCGGCAGGCCCGCCACCGCCGCGCCGGTCACTGGGCGAGGCGCTTCTCGAACCAGTAGTGGGCGTAGGGCTCGGTGTTGTAGGGCTCGACCTCGCGGTAGCCGGCCGAGCGGTACATCGCGATCGCCTCGGTGAGCGCCCGGTTGGTGTCCAGCCGGACGGCGGCCCAGCCGCGCTCGGCGGCGTACCGTTCCAGCTCGTCGAGCATCCGCCGCCCGACCCCGAGCCCGCGCACCTGGTCGGACACCCACACGCGTTTGATCTCGGCGGGGGCTCCGGGGTGCAGCTTGACCGCACCGCAGCCGACGGGCTCGCCGTTGAGGGACGCCAGCAGGAACACCCCGGCGGGCGGCACCAGTGCCTCGTCGTGCACGGGGCTGCTCAGCGCCGGGTCGAAGCCCCCGTCGAACCGCCGGCCCACGTCCCGGGCGTAGGCCCGCACGCAGGCCCTCGCCGCCGGGTCGCCCGGCGGGCACGGCCCGATGACCACCAGCGACGCGACGAGTAGCCGCTCGACCTCGGCCATCGCCGCGACGAGCCGTTCCCGCCGCCGCCCGGGAAGCGGGGCGAGGATGGACCGGGCGAACTCGTCGGAGCGCCGGTCCAGCTCGGCCCACTCGGCCCGGCCGGCCCCGGTGAGCGCGGCGACCCGCACCCGCCCGTCGCCGCCGGCCCGGTCGGCCGGCCCCACGGTGACCAGCCCGTCGCCCTCCAGCGTGCGCAGCAGCCGGCTGAGGTACCCCGAGTCCAGCCCGAGTCGGGACCGCAGCGCCGCCACCTCGGCGCCGCCGGGGCCGATCTCCCACAGCAGGCGCGCCTGCGCGAGCGGCCGGCCACGCGCCATGTACTCGTCGTCGAGCGCCCCCACCCGCTGGGTCACCGTCCGGTTGAACCGCCGCACCGCGGCGACCAGGTCCATGTCCACATGCCTGACTTTAGTCAGGAGAATCCGCGACCACTCGACCGGGGTGGCCGCCCTCGCACGAGGTCTCGTCCACCCGCAGCAGCACCTGCCGGCGCGCCCGCGCCGGCCGCCCCGCCGACGGCCCGCCGCGACGGGGCGGCCCGGACATCGCGGATGCCCCGAAGTTCGATACCATCGAACAAGCGTGGCGGGCTCTCCCGCCGGGACGCGACAGGAGGTCCCCGTGCGGTCGATGGAGAGTAACCCGGTCCGGGAGCGGATCCGCCCCGACGAGGGGGCGCAGGACGCCACCCCCGCCGGCCTGGCGGGCGCGCGCATCCGCCAGTACCGCAAGGAGCGCGGGCTGACGCTGCGCGGGCTGGCCGCCCGCTCCGGGCTGTCGATCGGCTTCCTGTCCCAGGTCGAGCGGGGCATCTCCTCCATCGGCCTGACCGCGCTGGGCAGCGTCGCGAAGGCCCTGGACCGCACGGTGGCGGAGTTCTTCGACGCCGGTGCGGACTCCCCCGACCGGGCGGTCGGCCCGCCGCCCACGCACTTCACCCTCACCAGGGCGGAAACCCCGGCCACCCAGTACGTCTCCGGCCAGCAGACCTACCGGATGCTGTCGGAGCGGGGGCCGGACCTGGTGCTCGAACCGATGCTGGTGCACATCGCTCCGGGGGGCCGCCGGGAGGCCGCCTACGGCCATGCCGGAGAGGAGTTCGCGTACGTCATCTCCGGCGAACTGCTCTACGAGGTCGACGGCGTCGAGCACCGGCTGCGGCCGGGCGACAGCGTGCACCTGCGCTCGTCGGTGCCGCACTCGATGTACAACGACACCGCCGCGGTGACGACCGTCGTGTCGGTGGTCACGCCGCGGCTGTTCTGACGGCGGTCGATCGATCCGGCGCCCGGAAGGTGACCGCGGCGGCAGCGCGTCTTGTTCACGCTGGTGAAACATCGCGGACATGGCCGGCGGCCCGCCGCGTGGCGGCGCCGGTGCTCAGCGGCCCAGCCGGCGGTCCACGGCGGTCATGGTGTCCCGCCAGACGGCCGAGCCGGGATCGATGACGTCGAAGTGGTCGCCGGGCCGCTCCAGGTGGCTGACGTCGTCGCCGGCCGCGCGGGCCGCTGCGGCGTACCGGCGGTTGACGTCGACCAGGTCGGGGCTGTCGGCCGCGCCCTGCACCAACAGGGTCGGCACCCGGATCGGCAGCCGGGCCATGGGATCGGCGGCGGCGTACCGGTGCGGCACGGTCGCCGGTGTGCCGCCGAGGGCCGCGGGGATGGCGCCGTCACCGAGATACCGCCGCTCGCCCTCCGCCAGGTCGAGGACGCCGGCCAGCGACACCGCCAGCGCGACCCGCACCGCCGGTGCCCCGGCCGCCGCCCCGCCGGCCGGGGCCGGGCCGGGTTCGGTGCCGGCGGCCAGGTCCGCCGCGACCCGCAGGGCCAGTTGGCCGCCGGCCGAGTGGCCGACGACGGCGACCCGCCCCAGGTCCAGCCCGGCGTCCGCGGCGAGGCCGCCCAGCGCCGCGACGCCGGCCGCCACGTCGCCGGTGGTGGCGTCCCAGCCGTGCCGGTCGGGACGCCGGTACTCCACGTTCCACGACGCGTAGCCGCGGTCGACGAGGTCGACGGCGAGGGCGTCCATCAGGTCGGCCGCCCACACCGACCGCCAGAACCCGCCGTGCAGGAGCACCGCGACCGGGACGGGCCCCGCCGTCCCGACCGGCAGCCGCAGCTCGCCCCACTGCTGCGGGTGCGGACCGTAGCCGATCCGGGTGGCCGGGGACCGGTGGCGGTGCACGGCGTGCCGGACGGCCCAGACCAGGCCCCAGGCGCCGCGGCCGGACAGGTGCGCGGCCCCGTCGACGGGTGGCTCGACGGTGAGGTCGTACCAGACCACGGTGCGCGGCGCGGTGGGGATGAGGGCCCGCACCTCGGGGGTCGGACCGGGCAGCGCCACGACCAGCGGGCCGGCCCCCGTGACCAGGGCCCGCACCTCCTCGGCGGAGGTGGCGGTCACGAGCCCGCCGGTGACGCCGAGTTCGGCGCAGGTGGTGGCGGTCAGCGACTCCAGCAGGGCGGTGTCGGCCACCAGTCCGGGGCCGGCCACGACGACGATCCGCACCGACGGGGCTCCTCTCTCGCGGGCGGGACGGCGGGGTTACCTGCGCAGCAGGGGCAGTACGGCGGAGCCGAGCAGGTCCACGCCACGGTCGTCGGTCAGCCCGTGCGGGGTGCCGAACTCGACCCGGCGGACCCCGGCGTCGATCAGCGCCTGGGCCTGCGCGGCCACCTGCGCCGGGGTGCCGGAGAACGCGAACCGGTCGAGCACGTCGTCAGGGATGAGGCGGCCGGCGGCCTCGTGCGCGCCCTCGTCCACCAGGGCGCCGACCCGCTGCACCAGGCCGTCGGGCAGCGCTACGGTCGGATCGAGTTCCGCGACGACGGCGAGGTACATGGCGACCTCGGTGCGGGCCTTCGCCCGGGCCGCCTCGCCGTCGGTGTCGACCACCGTCACGGCACCGAACACGATGCCGACGTCCGCGACGTCGCGACCGGCCCGGTCGGTGCCCACCCGCACCCGGTCGCGGATCACCGGCACCATGTCGGGGTTGGCGCTGCCGCCCACCTTGATCTCGTCGGCGATCCGGCCGGCCAGGGCCGCGCCCTGCGGGCCCCAGGCGCCGAGCAGCAGCGGCGGGTCGGGCCGGTGCACGGCGTAACGCAGCGCGGTGCCGGGCGCCAGGGTGAACACCCGACCGGGGTAGCCGTCCCGGTCGCCGCGCAACAGGCGGTAGACGACGGCCGCCGCCTCCTCGATCGTGGTCAGCGCCCGGGGCTGGGCCAGGCCGACCGCCCCGAGCCAGGTGCCGCGGGCCAGCCCCAGGTAGGCCCGGCCGTGCGAGGCCAGGTCCAGGGCCGCGAGCTGGCCGGCGATCTCGTACGGGGCCAGCGAGTACGGGTTGAGGCAGGCCGCCCCGAGCCGGACCCGGCTGGTCGCTGCGGCCATCTCCAGCAGCGGGAAGATGGGCGGTTGGTACATCAGGTCACCGAAGACGGTCAGCACGTCGAAGCCGTGGGCCTCGGCCGCCGCCGCCAGCGCGGCGTACGCGCCGGCGGGCTTGTCGCTCTGCAGCCCGAGTCCGATCTCGACGGCCATCAGGTCAGGTCCGCCGAGTTCATCCGCCGCCGACAGGTCCGTTCCACCTTCATGACGAGCCGCTCCTCCGGATCGGGGCAGGCGAAGTGCGAGTCCTGGGCCAGCCAGTCCCCGGCGGCGAGGTCGCGCTGCTTCGCGGCGAGGAACGGCAGCACGGAGGCCAGCGCGTACACGCAGAAGTGCTGGCCATCGGGCAGCTTCAGGTGGGCGCTGTCGGTCAGCTCGAAGTGGTCGCCGACCGCCATGCCGCAGACTGACCGCCCCTCGATGCGGTCGACGGTGACCCGCAGGTCGTAGATGTCCATGTCGCCGTCCGGGGTTTCCGTCATGCCGGCTCCCTCTCCTCGACCCGTACGATGATCTTTCCGGTGGTCCGGCGGGCGGCCAACTCGGCCAGCGCCGCCGGGGTCTGTTCCAGGGACACCACCCGGCTGACCGGCGGCCGGACCGCGCCGGTGGCGTGCAGGTCGAACAGGGCCTGGTAGGCGGCACGCACCTCGGGGGCGCGGCGCCACGGATACCGGGAGCCCCAGGACAGGCCGACCAGGGTGGCGTTGGCGGCGATCAGCCGGGCCGGGTCGACCGGCGGAGGTGGGCCGCCGGCGGCGCCGACGGTGACGAGCCGGCCCTCGAAGGCCAGGCAGTCCAGCGACCGGGCGAGGATGTCGCCGCCGACCGGGTCGACGACGACGTCGGCGCCGTCGCCGCCGGTGGCGTCCCGCACGGCGGCCACGAAGTCCTCGGTGGTGTAGTCGATGGCCACCGCCGCGCCCTGGTCCCGGCAGACGGCGGTCTTGGCGGGGCCGCCGGCGGTGGCGAGGACCCGCGCGCCCCGGGCGACGGCGAGCTGGGTGACGGCGATGCCGACACCGCCGGCTCCGGCGTGCACCAGCACCGTCTGCCCGGCGGTGACGCCGGCGCGTTCCAGGGCGAACCACGCGGTCTGGTAGGTGACCGGCAGCGCCGCCGCGGTCACCGGGTCGACGGTGGACGGGCGGGGCACGACCACGGCTGCGTCCACCGTCACCGTGGAGCCGAGCGCGCCGCGGGGCAGCGCCGGGCAGGCGACGACCTCCTGGCCGAGCAGGTGCGCGGCACCCTCGCCCGCGGCGACGACCCGCCCGGCGGCCTCGACGCCGGGGGTCATCGGCGGGTCCGGCCGCACCGGGTACTCGCCCCGGCACAGCGACACGTCGAGGAAGTTCAGGCCGACCGCGCGGACGGCGAGGCGTACCTCGCCGGGGCCGGGCGGCGGGTCGTCGGGCAGTTCCGCCACCGACAGCACGTCGGCCGGCTCGCCCGTGCGGTGGGCGACCAGTCGCCGGATCACGAAGCCTCCTCCGGTTCGCGCACCAGCTCGGCGTGGTGGTGCACGATCAGCCACCGGCCGCCGACCCGGCGCAGCACGTCGGTGACGCGGGTGAGCGCGGGCGGGGCCTGGGCCTGGGCCTGGGCGACGAGGACGTAGCGGGCGACGCCGAAGTCGCCCCAGACGTCGATGTGCTTGTCCCGGGCGGCGAGCACCGCCAGCCGGGGCCGCCCGGCGGCGTCGCGCTGCTCTCGGTACGCGTCGAGCTGCGAACGGGTGCGCAGCGGGCCGGGCAGGTGGCTCTCCCAGGTGGTCACCTCGGCGTGCAGGTGGGCGTCGAACCGGGGGCGGTCCCCGGCCAGGAACGCCTCGTACATGTCGTCGATCCCGGCGGCGATGGCCGCCGACCCGGCTTCGGCGAACGTCACCACGCACCTCCCGGCGCGGCGGCCCGGTCGTCGCGGACGACCCGGCCGCCCTTCATCACCCAGCGCACGCCCCGGAACGCGGCGGCGCCGTCGAGCGGGTCGTCGTCCATGGCGATCAGGTCGGCCAGCCTGCCGTCCTGCACGGTGCCGCGGTCGTCCTCGACGCCCAGCCACCGGACGGGTCCGAGGGTGCCGGCGTGCAGGGCCCGGGCGGGCCCGATCACCTCGGCCATGTACTCCAGCTCCCGCACGGTGGCGTTGGTGCCCTCGAAGTCCCAGAACGGCGGCATGTCGCTGCCGAGCAGCACCTGCACCCCGGCGGCGACGGCCGTCGCGAAGCTGTCCAGGTGCCGGGGGCCGGCGCCGAGCGAACGGCACTGCATCCATTCCGGCACGCCCAACTCGTCGAAGAACTCCTTGCACCGGGTCACCAGCAGGGTCGGCACCAGGGCCGTGCCGCGCTCGGCCATCCGCGCGGCGACCTGCGGGGTGAGCTGGTAGCCGTGCTCCACGCAGTCCAGGCCGAGGTCCACGGCCGCGCCGATCACCTCCGCCGGTCCGGCGTGCGCGGTGACCTTGCGTCCCCAGGCGTGCGCGGTCTCGATCACGGCGGCGAGTTCGTCGGCGAAGAGCTGGGGAGTGTGGATGCGCTCGTGTTCACCGGCGATGCCGCCGGAGACCATCACCTTGATCAGGTCCGCGCCGGCCCGGATCTGGCTGCGCGCGCCGTGGCGGAAGCCGACGGGCCCGTCGCATTCGAGGGTGTCGCTGCTCTCGTGGCCGTGCCCGCCGGTGCAGACCAGGGCGCGGCCGGCGGTGTGGATGCGGGGACCCTCGGTGCGGCCGGCGGTGATGGCGCGGCGCAGCGCGAAGTCGGCGTGGTCCTTCTCGGCGACGCAGCGCACGGTGGTGACGCCACAGTGCAGGGTCCGCCGGGCCCCGTCGGCCATGTAGAGGGCGAGGTCGTGCGGGCCCATGCCCTTGACGCTGTCGCCCCCGGAGCCGGGCAGCGACAGCGAGAAGTGGGTGTGCATGTTGACCAGGCCGGGGGTCAGGTACGCCCCGTCGAGGTCCAGGTCGGTCACCGGGCCGGCGGCCCGGGCCCGCGCGGCCACCTCGGCGTACGGGCCGACGGCGGCGATCCGGTCGCCGCGGACCCAGACGCCGGCGTCGGGCAGGGGACCGGTGCCGTCCGTCACGCGGGCGTCCAGCACGGTGCAGTTGCCGAGCAGCAGGCTCGGCGGCATGGGGGTGCTTGCGGCGGTCATGCGGTCACTCCGTACAGGTCGTGGGCGGCGGTGGCGGAGACGTAGCCCTCGGCGACGTCCCGGCGCACCGACTCCGGGTCACGTCGCCTCGGGTCACCGTGCCCACCACCACCGGCGGTCAACAGCGTCACCCGGTCACCGGCCTCGACCGGAGTCCGCTTCGTACTCACCCGCGCCTCCCGATCCGTACCCGGGAACACCACCACCCGGTTCGGCTCCGGCGACAACCCGCCATCGAGCGCCCACGGCGCGGACTTCGTCTTCTTGATCACCGACAGGAACTCCCCCGCCGACAAGAACCGAATGTCCCGCCGCAACCCACACCCACCCCGGAACCGACCAGCACCACCCGAATCCGTACGAATCTCCACCCGCTCGAAGAACATCCCCGTCCGCGCCTCCAGCACCTCGACGGGGGTGTTGCGGGCCTGGGTCTGGCACAGGTGGTTGGCCGGCCCGATCCCGTCGTGCTGCGGGGTGCCGCCCCAGCCGACCGGGTCGTTGTTGCTGACCGCGAACATCTGCCCGGTGTCCGGGTGCAGGCCGACCATCATGAACCCCGGCACGTCACCGCCGCTGGACGCCGGCAACCGGTCCGGCATGCCCTGGGCCAGGGCCCGGTAGATCAGTTCCAGGGCGACGGTGCCGGTCCACTGGGTGAAGGTGGCCGCCGGGTACCGCGCGTGGAACAGCGATCCGGGCTCGGTACGCACCCGCAGCGGGGCGAAGTGCCCGGCGCTGGTCTGCTCGGTGGGCGTGGTGATCGCCTTGAACGCGACCCGGCAGGTGGCGATGGTGGCCCCGAGCGGGAGGTTCACCGGCCCGGCCACCGCCGGGGAGGAGCCGGTGAAGTCCACGGTGAACGCGCCGTCGGCGACGGTGACGGTGACCCGCATGCGGATCGGGTCGTCGGTGACGCCGTCGTCGTCGAGCCAGTCCTCGGCGGTCCAGCTACCCTGCGGCAGGGCGGCCACCGCCTCGGCGGCGGAGTCGGCGGCGGCGGCGATCACCCGGTCGATCACGGCGTCCACCGTGACGGGTCCGTACTGCCGGTACAGCTCGGTCATCCGCCGCTCGCCGGTGCGCAGCGCGGCGATCTGGGCGTTGAGGTCGCCGAGGACGAGGTCGGGCATCCGCGAGTTGAACCGGATCAGCTCGTGGATCTCGTGGACCGGCTCGCCCCGGGCGTACACCTTCGTGCCGGGGAAGATGATCCCCTCCTGGTGCATGTCGGTGGAGTCGAGCACGTAGCCCGGGTCCTTGGCGCCCAGGTCCATCCAGTGGGCGCGGACGCACAGGAAGCCGATCAGTTCCCCGCCGTCGGGGAGGAAGACCGGGGCGAACAGCGTCGCATCGTAGCTGTGCGCGGCGTTCCAGTACGGGTAGTTCAGCAGCACCACGTCGCCGGGGTGCAGGTTGTCCCGGCCGACGTACTCCACGCCGCGCTGGATGGAGTAGTCGTTGGCGCCGAGAAAGCGGGACAGGCCGGTGGACTCGGCGACCAGCCGCAGGTGGCGGTCGTAGAGGGAGATGCCGAAGTCGTAGACCTCGTAGATGACCGGGTTGAAGGCGGTGCGGACCAGCGCGGCGCGCATCTCCTCGGCGGCGGAGACGAGGTAGCTGCGGACCACCTCGACGGTGGCCCCGTCGACGGTCGGCTCACCCATCGAGGTCCACCCCGTACACCTCGCGGGCGGCGGTGGCGGAGACGTAGCCCTCGGCGACGTCCCGGCGCACCGACTCCGGGTCACGTCGCCTCGGGTCACCGTGCCCACCACCACCGGCGGTCAACAGCGTCACCCGGTCACCGGCCTCGACCGGAGTCCGCTTCGTACTCACCCGCGCCTCCCGATCCGTACCCGGGAACACCACCACCCGATTCGGCTCCGGCGACAACCCGCCATCGAGCGCCCACGGCGCGGACTTCGTCTTCTTGATCACCGACAGGAACTCCCCCGCCGACAAGAACCGAATGTCCCGCCGCAACCCACACCCACCCCGGAACCGACCAGCACCACCCGAATCCGTACGAATCTCCACCCGCTCGAAGAACATCCCCGTCCGCGCCTCCAGCACCTCGATCGGGGTGCCCCGGCCGGTGCTGCCGGAGACGTGGGTGGCGGCGTCCATCCCGTCGTGGTCCGGGGTGCCGCCCCAGCCGACCAGGTCGTTGTTGCTGACCGCGAACATCTGCCCGGTGTCCGGGTGCAGGCCGACCATCATGAACCCCGGCACGTCACCGCCGCTGGACGCCGGCAACCGGTCCGGCATGCCCTGGGCCAGGGCCTTGAGGATCAGCTCGACGGCGACGATGCCGGTCCACAGGGTGAAGGTGGGCTGCGGGTAGACCGCGTGGAAGAGGGTGCCGGGCTCGGCCCGTACCTCCAGCGGCGCGACGGTGCCGGCGTTGGACGGCTCGTCGGGTGAGGTCAGCGACTTGAGGATGACCTTGCAGATCGCCTCGGTGGCGCCGAACGGCATGTTGATCGGACCCCGGGTGGCCGGCGCCGAGCCGGCGAAGTCGACCGTGAAGGTGCCGTCGGCGATGGTGACGGTGACCCGCATCTTCACCGGGTCGTCGGTGATGCCGTCGTCGTCGACCCAGTCCTCGGCGGTCCAGCTACCCTGCGGCAGGGCCGCGAGCGCGGCCCGGGCGCGGGCCTCGCCGTCGGCGATGATCCGGTCGACGGCCGCGTCCACGGTCGGCCGCCCGAACTTCTCGACGATCTCCAGCAGCCGGCGCTCGCCGGTGCGCAGCGCGGCGATCTGCGCGTGCAGGTCGCCGAGCACGGCGTCGGGCATCCGCGAGTTGAACCGGATCAGCTCGTGGATCTCGCGGACCGGCTCGCCCCGGGAGACGACCTTGGTGCCCGGGAAGATCAGGCCCTCCTGGTGCATGTCGGTGGAGTCGAGCACGTAGCCCGGGTCCTTGGCGCCCAGGTCCATCCAGTGCGCCCGGACGCAGAGGAAGCCCACCAGGTCGCCGTCGGCGTCCGCGTCGGCCGGGTCGGGCCGGAAGACCGGCGCGAACAGGGTCGCGTCGTAGGCGTGCGCCGCGTTCCAGTACGGGTAGTTCAGCAGCACCACGTCGCCGCGGTGCAGGTTGTCCCGGCCGACGTACTCGACGCCCTTGGCCAACGAGTGGTCGTTGGCGCCGAGGAAGAAGGTCAGGCCGGTGGCCTCGGCGACCAGCCGCAGGTCGGGGTCGTAGATCGACAGGCCGAAGTCGTGCACCTCGTAGATGACCGGGTTGAACGAGGTGCGGATCAGGGTGGCCCGCATCTCCTCCGCGGCCGACAGCAGGTAGCTGCGGACGACCTCGACCCGGGCGCCGTCCAGGGTGGTCATGCGACATCCTCCAGGGTGACGAGCAGGTGGCCGTGGTCGTCGACGGTGACCCGCTGGCCACTGGGCACCACCGTCGTGGAGGTGCCCTCGTCGACCAGCGCCGGACCGGCGAACGTGTCGCCCGCGTCCAGCGCGGACCGGTCGTACACGGCGAACGGCACGACCGCGCGCCGCCCGACGTCGTAGGCGTCCCGGTGGGCCAGCAGGGCCTGCCCCGGGTCGCCGTCGCCGCGCGGGCGGGTGCCCAGCTCCGGCCGGTCGGTGCGGCCGATGCCACGGACCCGCAGGTTGAGAATCTGCAGCGGGTTGCCCATGGTGTGGCCGTACCGGCTGCGGTGCAGCTCGTCGAAGGCGGTCCGGACCGCGTCGCGGTCCAGCGTGCCGCCGACGGTGACCATCAGGCTGTGTTCCTGGCCCAGGTAGCGCAGCTCGAACTGCCGTTCCAGCACGGCCTGGCCGGCCGGCACGCCCTGCGCCACCAGGGAGGCGACCGCCTCTGCCTCGACGGCCTTGAACAGCTGGTCCAGCTCGGTGAGGTCCGCGTCGTCGAGGGTGGCCATGACCGTGCGGCTGAAGTCGTTGACGATGTCGGCCGACAGCATGCCCCAGGCGGAGAAGCCGGACGGCGCGAAGGGCACGATCACCTCGCCGATGCCCATCTCCCGGGCCAGCAGCGGGGCCAGCAGCGGCCCCGCCCCGCCGAAGGCGAGCAGGGAGAACTGCCGGGGGTCGTGGCCGCGTTCGACGGTGATCTGCCGGACGGCGCCGACGGTGCGGGCCAGCAGCACGTCGAACACGCCGGCGGCGGCGGCTTCCACGCTCAGGCCGAGCGGCTCGGCGAGCTGCTCGCGTACGGCGTCGCGCGCCGCCTCGTCGTGCAGCCCCATGGTGCCGGCGAGGAAGCGGTCGGGGTCGACGTAGCCGAGCACGACGGCGGCGTCGGTGACGGTCGGTCGGGTGCCGCCCCGGCCGTAACAGACCGGGCCGGGGTCGGCGCCGGCGCTGTGCGGGCCGACCTTGAGCAGGCCCCGGTCCAGCCAGGCGATCGAGCCGCCGCCGGCGCCGATGGTCCGGATGTCGTACGTCGGGATCAGCAGCGGGAAGTGTTCGAGCTGGGCCTCGTACGCGGCGACGGGGGTGCCGCGTTCGATGACGCAGGCGTCCAGCGAGGTGCCGCCGATGTCGAAGGTGAGCAGGTTGTCGCGGCCCAGCTCGGCGGCGAGGTACGCGGCGCCGACGATGCCGCCGGCCGGGCCGGACAGCACGGTGTGGGTGGGCGAGGTCTTGGCCACCGCGCTGGTCATCGAGCCGCCGCCGGAGCGCATGATCAGGAACCGGCCGGTGAAGCCCCGCTCGGCCAGCCCGGCCTCCAGCTCGTCGACGTACCGTTCGAAGATCGGCCGGATGTACGCCTCCAGCACGGTGGTGCTGGTCCGCTCGTACTCCCGGTACTCACGCACGATGTCGGTGGACAGCGACAGGCTTACCTCGGGGAACTCCTCGCGGATCAGCCGGGCGGCCTCCTGCTCGTGGCTCGGGTCGAGGAACGAGTGCAGGAAGCAGATGGCGATCGAGGTGACCTGCTGGTCGACGACGAGGGCGCGGGCAGCGGCGCGGACGCTGTCGGGGTCCAGTTCCTCCACCACCCGGCCCCGGTGGTCGAGCCGGCCCCGCACCCCGGCGGTGAACCGGCGCTGGACCAGGCTCTCCGGCCGCTCGTACTGGAAGTCGTACATGTGGTCGTTGGGGACGTTGCCCCGGCCGATGAGGAAGACGTCCCGGAAGCCGTCGTTGGTGATGATGCCGGTGCGTCCGCCCCGGCGTTCCAGCACCGCGTTGAGCCCGAGGGTGGTGCCGTGGATGAACAGCTCCACCTCGGACAGGTCGGTGCCCAGGGCGGCGATGGCGGCGAGCACCCCGTCGGCGGGGCGCGCGGGGGTGGTGGATGCCTTGCGGAAGCGGACCCGGTTGGTGCGGGTGTCCAGCTCCATGGCGTCGACGAACGTGCCACCGATGTCGACGGCCAGCCGGACGGGACGACGTGTCATGGCGTGGTGGCCTGCTTTCCGATCAGGGCGGGGAGCTCAGGGATCCGCCAACAGGCGGCCTGGCTCGCGCCGTGGGACTGGAGCTGCTGTGGCTGTGTGCGGCAGGTGTCGGTGACGAACGGGCAGCGGGCGGCCAGCGGGCAGCCGGTCACCGCGTCCGCCTCCTCCAGGTCCTTGACCAGCTCCACCGGGGCGGCGTCGGCCGGCGGGGTCCCGCCGAGGCGGGGGGCGCTGGCCAGCAGGGCCCGCGTGTACGGGTGCAGGGGGTGGTCGAAGACGACGTCGACGGGGCCCTCCTCGACGACGCGTCCGAGGTAGAGCACCACCACCCGGTCGGCGAACCCGCGCACCGTGGCCAGGTCGTGGGAGATGAACACCGCCGCGCGCTCGGCGTCGGCGGCCACGTCGGCGATGAGGTCGAGGATCTGCGCCTGCACGGTGACGTCGAGGGCCGAGGTGGGCTCGTCGAAGACGATCAGGTCCGGCTCGCCGACCAGGGCGCGGGCGATGCCGATCCGCTGCGCCTGCCCGCCGGACAGCTCGTGCGGGTAGCGGCGCAGGATCGCGCGGTCCAGTTCCATCCGGTCCAGCACCGCGGCGACCCGGGCGTCGCGCTCAGCGGCGGGCAGGCCGGCGGCCCGCAGGGGCTCGGCGATGGAGTCGCCGACCGTGCGGCGCGGGCTGAGCGACCCGATCGGGTCCTGGAACACCAGTTGGGCGCGGGTGCGCAGCCGCCGCGCCGCCCGCCCGGACGGGCGACCCCGGCCGGGCGCCGCGCGGTGCCCGGCGACGGTGACCGTGCCGGAGGTGGGCGGCACCAGGCCCATGATGAGCTTGGCGAGGGTGCTCTTGCCGCAGCCGCTCTCGCCGACCACGCCGAGCGTCTCGCCGGGCGCGAGCCGCAGGCTCACCCCGCGCAGCGCGTGGTGGCCGCCGGAGGAGAACCGGCTCCGGTAGACGACGTGCGCGTCGTCGATCTCCAGTACGGCGGGACCGGCGCCGCGCGGTGCCGGGTCCGCGGCCTCGGATACGGGGGCCGCCGCGGCGACGACGGCGGAGCCGACCGTGCCGACCGCACCGACCGAACCAACCGGGCCGCCCGAGCCGGGCGGGGCGTCGCCCGGGTCGGCGTCGAGGGGGCCGGTGCGGGGGTGGAAGCAGGCCAGCGACCAGCCGTCCGGGCCGCCGGCGAGGGGCTCGGTGGGCGGCCGGCGGGTGGCGCAGGTGTCGTCGGCGTGCGCGCATCGGGCGGCGAACGGGCAGGCGAGCGGCGCCCGGGTCAGCAGGGGCATCGCGCCGGGGGTGGCGACGACGGGCCGGCCGCCGAGGTCGGGCACCGACCGCAGCAGCGCGCGGGTGTACGGGTGCGCCGGCTGGCGCAGCACCTGAGCGGCCGGGCCGCTCTCCACCACGGTGCCGGCGTAGAGCACCACCACCCGGTCGCAGACCTGGGCGATGGAGGCGAGGTCGTGGGAGATCAGCAGCACGGCTCGGCCGTCGGTGTCGGCGGCGTGCCGGAACTGCCGCAGGATCTCCCGGGTCAGGGTCACGTCGAGGCCGGTGGTCGGCTCGTCGGCGATCAGCAGGCCGGGGGCGCAGCCGGTGGCCAGGGAGATCATCACCCGCTGGGCCATCCCGCCGGACAGCTCGTGGGGGTACGCGTCGAGCCGGCGCTGCGGGCTGCGGATGCCGACGGACTCGAACAGCTCCCGCGCGGCCTCGCGGGCCCGTTCCGCGGGCATGTCCTGGTGGGTGACGAGCCGGTCGACGAGCTGCCGGCCGACGGTGCGGGTGGGGCTGAGCGCGCCGCGCGGGTTCTGGAAGCAGATCGCCACTCCCCGACCGCGGTGGGCGCTGAGCGCGGACTCGTCCATCCGCAGCACGTCCGCGTCGTCGAAGACGACCCGCCCGGTGGCGTGCGAGCCGCCGGGGAGCAGTCCGACCACGGCGCGGGCGACCATGCTCTTGCCGCCGCCGCTCTCCCCCACCAGGCCGACGACCTCGCCGGGTCGTACGGCGAGCGTGACGTCGCTGAGCGCGGCCACCTCGCGGCCGGGGCGGCGGATGGCCACCGACAGGTTCTCGATCGACAGCATTCCGGTCACCGCCGCTTCGCGTCCGCGCGTTCCTGCAGGCCTTCGCCGAGCAGGCTGAATCCCAGGACGCAGACGAGCAGGGCCAGGCCGGGTGGGACCGAGGTCCACCACCGGCCGCCGACCACGTCCGCGGCGCCGAGGCTGATCATGGCCCCCCACTCGGCGGCGGGGATGCTCACGCCGAGGCCGAGGAAGGACAGCCCGGCCAGGGTCAGCATCGCCCAGCCGCAGTTGAGCGGGGCGATCACCCGCACCGGAGTGAGGCTGTTGGGCAGCAGGTGCCGCCACAGGATGCCCGTGGTCGACGCCCCGGAGGTGACGGCGGCGTCGACGAAGGGCAGCTCGCGCAGGGTGCGTACCTCGGCGCGGACCAGCCGGGCGTAGGCCGGGGCGTTCACCGCGGCGATGGTGATGATGAGGTTGACGGTGCCGTTGCCGAGCAGGGCGGCCACCGCCAGCGCCAGGATGAAGGTGGGGAACGCCTGGAAGATGTCGACCACCCGCATCAGCACGTCGTCGAGCCAGCCGCCGCGGTAGCCGGCGACCAGGCCCAGCAGCGTGCCGACGGTGACGGCGAGCGCGACGGCGGCCACCGCGATGCCCAGGTCCAGCCGGGCGGCGTAGAGCACCCGGCTCCAGATGTCCATGCCGTTGCCGTCGGTGCCGAGCAGATGGCCGCCGCCGGGGGCGGTCAGGGTGGCGGCGGGGTCGATCTCGGTCTCGCCCCAGGAGCTCAGCAGCGGCGCGCACAGCGCGGCCACCGCGATCACCGCGAGGATCGCGGCGCCGGTGATGATCAGGACGCGGGCGAAGCGGCTGTCCCGGGCGCCGGCGACGGGCCCGGGCGGGTCCGTGGCCTCGGTCGGGCCGCTCGTGCGCAGGTCGGCCATCAGATCCTCACTCTCGGGTCGAGGATGGCGTGGACCACGTCGGCGATGAGGAACACCAGCACGTAGCAGAGCGCGATCACCAGCACGGAGGCCTGCACCACCGGGTAGTCGCGGTAGAGCAGGCCGCGCAGCGCCCACTGGCCGAAGCCCTGCCAGGAGAAGACGTACTCGACGAGCACGGTGGAACCGATGGCGGTGCCGAACACCAGCGCGGCCAGGGACGGCAGCCGGACCAGGGTCGCGCGCATCAGGTAGCCGTACAGCAGGGTGCGCCGGGGCAGGCCGTGCGCCGCCGCCGCGGCGTACGGCTCGGAGTGCAGCACCTCCAGGGCCGAGGCCCGCACGCTGCGCAGCAGGGGCGCGACGACACCGATGACCAGGGTCAGCACCGGCAGGACCAGGTACGCCGCGGCGGAGGCGATGGCCGGTCCGTTCCCGGTGAGCACGGCGTCGACGAGGTCCGCGCCGGTCAGCGGGGTCAGGCCGGTGTCGGGGTCCACCCGCCCGTTGGGGGCCGGGAACCAGCCGAGCACGCTGTAGCCCACCAGCACCAGCACGAGTCCGAGCCAGAACTCGGGCACGGAGTTACCGACCAGGGCGAGGACCCGGATGCCGTGGTCGGCCGGCCGCTCGGCGCGCCGGGCCGACCACACGCCGAGGACGGTGGCCACCATCAGGGCGATGGTCACGGCGATGACGACCAGTTCGAGGGTGGGCCCCACCCGCAGCGCCATCTCCGTGCCGACCGGGGCGCCGCTCTGGATGGAGGTGCCGAAGTCGCCCGTGACCAGCCCGGTCAGGTATTCGAGGAACTGCCGCCAGAGCGGCTGGTCCAGCCCGAAGCGGGCACGGGCGGCGGCGGCGTCGGCCTCGGTGGCGTTCTGCCCGAGGATGGTCCGCACCGGGTCGCCGGGCAGCACCCGGACCAGGAGGAAGGTCAGGACGATCACGCCGAGCAGCACCGGGATGAGCTGGAGCAGTCTTCTGGCGACGAACCGGAGGATGCGCATGGGCAGCGGTCCCGCCCGTCCTAGGCCGACGCGGTCAGGTAGCGCAGCCGGGCGAGGCCGTCCATCGGCTGCACCCAGCCGGCGACGTCGTCGCGTACGGGCAGGTTGAAGTTGGGTTGGCAGACGACCACCCAGGGCACGTCCGCGGCGAGGATCTCCTGGACGCGCTTCCAGAGCCGGCCGCGGGCCGCCTGGTCGACGGTGGTGTGCGACTGCTCGTAGATCTTCTCGATCTCCGGGTTGCTGTAGTTGGAGTAGTTGAGGTTCGCGCCCTTGACGAAGCTCGTGGCGAGCATGTATTCGACGTCGTTGACCCAGAGCTGGCCGGAGGTGATCTGCAGCGGGACGTTCTTCTTGGACCGCCGCTCGCCGAGGGTGGCCGGGTCCAGCGGGGTCAGCTTGAGGTTGATCCCCACCTTCGCCGCCTCGCTCTGCACCTGGACGGCGATCTTCTGCTGTTCCTCGTTGTCGGACTCGAAGACCAGCTCGGAGTCGACGGTGCTCCTGCCGGCCGCGGCCATGGCGGCCTTGGCCTGGTCGAGGTCGTGGGTGAACGGGTACCCGACGGCGTCGTAGCCGGGCATGTCCAGCGGCACGGGGCTCTTGGCGGCGCGGGCGTCCCCGCCGTAGACGTTGTTGATGATCTGCTCGTACGGCACCGCGTGGGCGAGGGCCTTGCGGACGTTCACGTCGTTGAACGGCGCCGTGGTGACCGACATCTGGATGGTCACCTGACGGTTGCTGGCGGCCGAGATGACCTTGATGCCGGGGGCCTTCTTGAGGTCCTGGATGTCGCGCTGGCTGATGCCGAGGGCGATGTCGATGTCGCCGGCCTGGAGTTGCAGCCGCTGGTTGGAGGCGGCGGGCACCACAGAGATCCTGATGGTGGGCGTCTTGGCCGGATCCGGGCCCGGGTATCCCGGGTTCGCGGAGAGTTCGATCTCCTGCCCCTGGGTGGCCTTGGCGACGTTGTAGTAGCCCCCGGTGGGCGGGTTCTTGGCGAACCACTCCTTGGCCCAGGGGTCGCTGGCGGTGGCGTGCTTCTTCGCCTCGGTGGAGTCGAAGACGTACAGCGAGATGGCCTGGATCTGCCGGGTGAGGGCGCTGGGGAACGCCTGGTGGAACTCGACGGTGTGGTCGTCGACCACCTTGACCTGGTCGGGGCCGGTGAGGCCGATGGTGCGGTAGATGCCGGCGACGTTGGCCTGGGCGGCGAAGGCGCGGTCCTTGGACCACTTCACGTCGGCGGCGGTCAGCTCGTTGCCGCTGGCGAACTTGACCCCGCGGCGCAGCTTGAGCGTCCAGACCCGCTGCGTGGCGTCCGGCTCGAAGGACTCGGCGAACGTCGGGGTGACGTTCTGGGTGTCGAGGATCTGGCTGTCGCCGGCGGCGGTGACGCCGTAGTCGATCAGGTACGGGAAGACGTTCTTGTACAGCATCAGCGCGGTCAGGTCGAAGCCCACGAAGTCCTGGTCCCAGCTCGACAGGTAGCTCGAGACCGCGATCCGCAGGGCCTTGGCGGTGGGGCCGCCCGACGCGCCGTCGCGGGGCTTGGACTCGCTGTTCGCGGCGCAGGCGCCGGTAGCCAGCAGCAGCGCCACGCTGCCGCCGAGCTGCAGGACCCCGCGGCGGGAGAGGGCGGGCGAGGAGGCGCCGCCCGCGCGGTGGGAACGAGCCATGGGTAGTCCTCCTAGAACCACGAGGCAGATGGTCCGCGCTGCGGACCTACTCGTGTTCTACCGGATTAAGTGAGAGTGAACAAGAGTCTGAACCTTGTTCGCTACCGAACTCCCGAAAGCGACCACCCACGCTGGCCGAATGGCCGATGACCTGCGAAGTCAATGTTCACACAAGTTCACACAGTTGATACACGCGACGATACGTCCGGAACGGCGCGACACCGCCCGGGCGGTGACCGCCGGCCCCACCGCCCGCCGGGTCGATCCGCCGACGGCGCCGGAGGCTCCCGGCCGGACGGGACAACTGTCCCTGGCGGCCGGGTCGACCCGGCACGTTGACTCTGATCCATGACCTCACTTCCGGACCACTTCCCGGCCCACGTCAAGGGCTCCTACGTCAACTGCGCCGAGTACACCCGCCCGGCCCAACTCACCGCCGTCCCCGACGCCGACCACTTCCCCGCCCACGTCAAGAACTCCTACGTCAACTGCACCGAGTACACCCGCCCGGCCCAACTCACCGCCGTCCCGGGCGGCGCGGCATGACCGTGCTCGCCACCCCCGGGCTGGACCGCGTCTGGCAGGAGTGGCTGGTCGAGAACCTGGCCATGGGCGCCCCCGTCGAGCAGGCACGGGCCGCCGCCGTCGCCGCGGGCGCCGACGCGGACGCCGTCGACGCGGAGCTGCGCGAGCTCACCGCCCACCCGTACTTCGCCGTGTGCCGCCGCCTCGCGCTGCGCTACGACTGGATGGAGTCCGTGCTGGACACCTACCGGACGCTGCGCAACAGCGACGGCGGCGGCACCCTGGAGCGCCGTGCGGGCATCACACCGGAGGAGTTCTTCGCCCGGTACTACTTCGGCCACCGGCCCGTCGTGCTGGACGGCCTGATGACGGACTGGCCCGCGCTCGACTGGACCCTCGACGGCCTGGCCGCGGCCTGCGGCGACGCGGTCGTCGAGGTGATGACCGGGCGGGAGGCCAACCCCGACCACGCCTGGCAGTACGACCGCCACCGCACCACCATGCCGTTCCGCGACTACCTGGCGCTGCTCCGGTCCGGGACCCGCACCAACGACTACTACATGGTGCCCCGCAACGAGAACTGGTCGCAGGCGCTGCGCCCGCTCGCCGCCGACGTGCGCCCGCCCGAGGGGATCGTGGACCCGGCTGCCCTCGGGCATCTGCTGCTGGGCCCGGCGGGCACGGTGACACCGCTGCACGTGGACAACAGCACGGTACTGCTGTGCCAGGTGCTCGGCCGCAAGCACGTACGCCTCGTGCCCTCGTACGAGCGGCACCTGGTCTACCCGCGCGGCGGGACGTTCAGCGCGGTCGACGCCGCCCGACCGGACCTCACCCGGCACCCCCGGTTCGCCGAGGCGACCGTGCTGGAGACCGTCCTGGAACCGGGTCAGATGCTGCTCATCCCCGTCGGCTGGTGGCACTGGGTGCAGGCCCTGGACGTCAGCGCCACGGTCACCTTCCACCACTTCCGGGTTGCCGGGCAGAACCACAAGATGGCGACCCCGCCGGCCGCGGGCCAGGACGAGTGACGCCCCCGGGGCCGGGCCGCCGACCGGCTACGCCGCCTTGACGTGGCGTGACCATCCGTGCGCGTACCCGGGGTAGGTGGCCCGGGTCGGCGCGGGCGGCCCGCCCCTCGCGGGTGCCGGCTCAGCGCAGCGGGTCCAACGGCGCCAACTCCGGCGGCACCTCCCCCTTGAGCACGGTCTGGGCCATCAGCTGCCCGGTGACCGGGCCGAGCGCGATGCCCCACATGCCGTGGCCACCGGCGACGAACACCCGTGGGGAGGCGGTGACGCCCGCCAGCGGCAGCCCGTCGGGGGTGCAGGGCCGGGAGCCGACCCACTCGTCGCGCCGGTCGTCGAGGTCCACGCCGGTCAGGAACGGGCGGACGGCGTCCACGATGGCGGTGATCCGCCGTGGGTCGAGGGGGTCGCCGGGACGACGGAACTCCATCATCCCGGCCACCCGCAGCCGATCGCCCAGCGGCGTGCACGCCACCCGCTGGGTCGGGAAGTAGAGCGGGCCGCGCGGCATCTGCCGGACCGGCACGCTGAAGCTGTAGCCGCGGCCCGCCTGCACCGGCTGCCGCACGCCGAAGCGGGCGGTCAACCCGCCGAGCAGCGCGCCGGTGGCGACGACAACGGCGTCGTGCTGTCTCTCGTCGGCACCCGAGAGCACCGAGACACTGCCGGACCGGGGCCGCAGGTCGGCCACCTCGACGCCTTCGACGATCTCACCGCCGCGTGCCCGCACCGCCTCGGCGAGCGAGCGCACGAACTCGGGCGGGTCCAGGTAGCGCTGCCCGTAGATCTGGATCGCGGCGGCCACCCGGTTGGTCAGCGCCGGCTCCAGGGCACGCGCCCGCCAGCCGGTGACCGGGTGGAAGCTGACCTCCTGGCCGGCGTCGCGGATCTGCTCCAGCTCGGCCAGCAGGCCCCGCGCGTCGCGTTCCCCGGCGAAGCAGGCCAGGAAACTGCCCGCCCGGGTCGTCTGCGCGGCGACCCCGCCCGCAGCCAACGCGTCGAACGCCTCCAGGGCCCGCTCGTTCAGCGGCACGTAGGCCGCCATCCCCCGCCGCCACTGCCGTGCCGTGCTGTGCGCCACGAACGAGGTGAGGAAGCGCGCCAGGCCACGGTCGGCACGCAGCGGCAGGTACACCGGCGACCGGGGGCTGAGCACCGCCCGCAGCCCGTACCGCAGCACCGCCGGTTCCGGCAGCGGCGCGGTCAAGCCCGGCGTCAACCACCCGGCATTGCCCCAGGAGGCCCCGGAACCCACGTGGTCCCGCTCGTACACCGTGACGTGCACGCCCGCCTCCTGCAGGAACCAGGCGGTGGACAGACCCACCATCCCTGCCCCGACGACCGCAACGTCACGCGGTGCGTCGGCCACGAACGCCGGCGCGTGCTGCTGCTCGGGTTCCGGTGACATTGCCTGCTCCTTTCCTGGGGCGGGCACACGCCCGGCCGCAGATGGCCCAACCATGGCCGCGCGCCGCCCACCCCGGCCAGGGCCGCCACCGGTCAAGCTGGGCCTGTCGTCTTGCCGGCGCCCGGCAATCCGTGGTGGTGGCGCCGGGTCGCGCCGCCGGCTCACCGGCGGGTGGACGCGGCGTCGCAGCGCGGGCAGAACCTCGCGCCGGGCCGGTGGGCCAGGTACTCGATGGGGATGTCGGTTCGGCATCGCCGGCAGGTGCCGTACCGGCCCTGTTCCAGGTGGCGCAGGGCGCGGGCGAGGTCGTCGAGCGCGCGACGCGACGCGGCCGTCAACGCCGCGGTGGTGTCCGTGTCGGCCGCCGGGTGGTCGGGCTGGGCGCCCTGCCGGGCGAGCAGGGCGAGTTGCGTGTGGTGTCGCGCGTACTGTTCCTCCAGCACCATCCGCAGCACGTCAAGGTCGTTCTGTCGGCTGACCGAACGGATCCTCGTCCCGTTCTCCGCTCGTGGGAACCGAGGCGCACGAGGGGCGGCGGCGGTCATGATCCGGGTCCGGTCTGCGGTTCGGGGTCGGGGATGCGGTGGTCCGGGCCGTCGGTCACGTCGACGATGTCCAGGATGCCGAGCAACCCGGCGAGCGCGATCGCCTCGGCGCGGGTCAGTGTCAGGCTGCAACTGCTGTCCGGGTCGCTGCCGTCGTCGTGCACCAGGTCGCGACGGCCGCTGGCGTGGTGGGTGACGACACCCACCCTGCGCCCGCGCTCGGTGGTGAAGCAGTGGCGCATTCCGATACCGGGCAGTGGGGTGTGTTCGACTTCCATGGGGGCAGCTCCGCAGAAGGTGTGACGGGTGAGGCGCGGGTGGGCTGGTCGGCGGCCACGCGGGGCTCGCCGACGGTCGGCCGCCGGAGCCGCCGTCCACCCGGCTGACGTGCCGAGATCGGTGGGTGGATGACTCCGGTGCCGGCCGCACCTGCCGAGGTCTGGCAGGTCAGCGGGGCCGGCAGGACGCAGGCAGCGGGCAGCGCACGGCGCCGGCAGGTGTCGACGCGGGCCGCCGCCGGCCCGGACGACGACCAGGCCGGTCGCGGCCGGTGCGCGGGGAGCAGGGGTCAGGCGACGGCGAGCTGCGGCGGAGCGCGGTCGGCGGACCAGGCCGGCACACAGCCCGGCACGGCGCGACGTCCCAGTCGGAAGACGATGCACAGGCCCACCGCCCGTGCCGCGCAGAGGACGACCACGAGCACGGCCAGCACGAACAGCGTCGACAGCGGTCTGCGCTCGCCGACGCCGAGGTAGGCGTGCCCGGCGTGCATGCGGCGACTATAGCCCACCTCCCGGGCCGTGCCCGATCGCCGTTTGGGCCGGCCGCCGACCGTCGGGCGGGCGGCGTTCAGCCGGCGGTCGGCAGGGGCTGCGCCGGCCAGTTGAGGGCCTTCGCGCCGAGCACGGCCGCCTGCAGGGTGAACCGGTGGGCGGGGTCGGCGGGGTGGTAGCCGGTCAGCCGCCGGACGCGGTCGAGCCGGTAGGTGACGGTGCGTACCGACACGTGCAGGCGCTTGGCCGACTCGGTGGCCACCGCCCCGGTGTCGAAATACTCCCGCAGGGTGTCCAGCAGCGGCTGGGCACCGCCCCTGGCGTCGGCCAGCGGGCTGAGCACGGCCTGCACCAGGTCGACGATCGCCGGCTGATCGCGCAGCAGCACCCGGTAGACCAGCAGGTCGTGGGCGTCGACCACCGGGGCGTTCACCTGTAGCCGTTCGGCCATCGACAACGCCTCGCGGGCCTCCTCGTAGGAGCGGGCGATGCCGTACAGCCCGGGATGGGCCCGGCCCACCGCGACCCGCCACGCATCCCCGCGCGGCAGCCGGGTGAGCTCCCGGTGCATCAGCCGCCCCAGCTCACCGCGCGGCTCGGAAACCGGTGCCACCAGTTGCGCGGTGGCCGCGTCGGCCGGCGCGATGACCACCAGCAGGCCCTCCTTGGTGGCCACCAGCACGTCGCGGTCGCCGAGCCGGTCGAAGATCACCGACTCCAGCGCGCTGATCGCCGCGTCGGCGTCGGGCAGCCGGCGGCTCGGCGCGGCCAGCGCCACCCGGTGCGCCCGGGCCAGGTCCAGCCCGAACGGCTCGGCCCGTTCGACCAGCGTGCCCAGGTCGGAGTCGCCGCGCAGCAGGTCGTCGACGAGCTCGCGCCGCAGCGCCTCCTCCCGGCGCACCAGGTCGCGTCGCGCCACCGCGTAGCCCTCGGCGAGGGTCGCCACCGCGTCGTCGACCACCTGCAGCACCGCGGTCGCCGCGACCCGCACCGCCTCGCAGTCACCCGAACGCGCCACGGCCGGCAGGTCGTGCCACAGTCGGCGGGCCGCCGACAGGTACAGCTGCACCACCCGCCCCGCCGATATGCCCTGCTCCGCGGCCCGCCTGCCGAGCGCCTCCACCACGTCCAGTTCCTCGCGGCGGGGGCGGCGTCCGTGCACCGCCGCGTCGGCCAGCATCGGCAGGTACTCCCCCAGCAGTCGCACGTCGATCCCGCCGGCGTCGCGGCTCGCGCCCGCGGCCACCTCGGCCAGCCAACGGTCCTCGGGCGCGACGGCAGCCCCGGGACGCCGGCCGGTCGACCGGGTGTTGTCCACCATCGCGCCTCGCCTTCACGCCTGACCGCCATCGGCGCGCTGCGACTCCGGCGGCAGCGCCGCCAGCCGTCCCGCGCGACCCACGGTCGGCCCGGCGGGCGGGATCGACCGGACGGCCCGGCGCTTCGTTGCCGGGTACCGGCAGTCTAGCTCCGGCTGCGGGCCCCCCTGTCGGGATTGCCCAGGCGGGGAGCCCGCCGCGTCTGCTACGGTTTCCCCCGCGTCCTCGATCAACACACCGGCAGGGAGGTGAGCGCCATGACCCGCACCACCGTCATGTGCTCCCCGCCGGCCGCGAGGACGCCGGGTTCCTGAACCGGGGGCACACGCCTCCCGGAAGGACCCCCATGACCGACCTGGTCATCCGCCCGCTCGTCGCGGGCGAGCAACACCTCTTCGACTCTCTGCCCGACCCCGGGCTCGTCGGACGCGCCGCGTTCGGTCAGACGTACGCCGACGGCACGTACCGCCCCGAGTGGACCTGGGTCGCCCTGCGCGACGGCACCGTGGTCGCCCGCGCCGCCTGGTGGGCCGGACCGGACGACCCGGCCCCGCTCGCCCTCGACTGGTTCGACTTCACCGACGCCGAGGCGGCCGTCGAACTGCTGCGCGCCGCGCCGCTGCGGGCCGAGTACTCGATCTCGCTGCCGCCCGGGTGGCGGGACGCGCCCGCCGTCCGCGCGCAGGCGCAGGCCCGGATCGACGCCGCGACCGCCGCCGGCATGGCGGTGCTCGTCGAGCGCTACCGCTACCGGTGGACCGCCGACTGCGGCCTGCCCGAGCGGCCGGGACGGCTGGAGTTCCGCCCCGAGCCCGACGACACGGTGATCCTGGACGTGCTGCGCCGCGTCGGCGAGGGCAGCCTCGACGCGCACTTCCGGCACGCGGCACAGCGGCACGGCCCGCAGGCCGCCGCGCAGGAGGACCTCGACCTCCTGCTCTGGATGCCGGGCCCGCGCGACTGGTGGCGGCTGGCGTACACCGCCGACGGGCACCTGGCCGGCATCACCGTGCCGAGCCGCAACCACACCGACCCGGTGGTGGCGTTCATCGGCGTGCTGCCCGAGCGACGCGGCCACGGCTACGCCTACGACCTGCTCGCCGAGGCCACCCATCTCCTGGTCGAGGCGGGCGCGGACCGGATCGCGGCGGCCACGGACCAGCACAACACCCCGATGGCGGCCACCTTCGCCCGGGCCGGCTACCCGATCGAGTACGAACGCGTCGACCTGGTGTGAAGCCCGCTCCCCGGTCCGTCCTCGTGGCGGACCGGGGCGGCCAACGACCGTCCCGTCGCCCCGGTCGCGGGCAGGTCTGCGGGGTGCCGGCGCGCCCCGAGGACGAGCACCGCCCGGTCTCCGGCGGCACGCGCCACAGCCGGCGCGGCGTCAGTCGTAGTGCTGGAACCGCTGCCACAGCACCGACCAGGGCTGGCGCGGCTGGCGGCAGACGGTGATCGGCCGCCCCTGCTCCTCGTTGGCGATGTCGAGTCCGTGGTCGAGGCGGGCGACGGTCTCGCACGAGGCGAACCAGGTACGCATGACACTGCCGTCCTCGCCGAGGCCGACGAGCACGACCACCGTGCCGCCCTCGCCGGGGGCCGCGATGCGGTGCAGCTCGTTCTGGCCGCTGTAGAGCCGGTCGACGGGTAGCCCCAACGCGGGGCCGTACCGGTGGATCGCGCCGTGCTCCCCGTAGTTGCCGGTGACGATCACCGCCCGCGCGGCGTCCGGCGGCGGCAGGGCGGCGTAGACGTCGGCGACCTGCCGGGTGTAGGCAGGCCAGCCGATCTGGTCCCGGGTGCCCTGGTTGACCTCCGCGACACCGATGCGTTCCTGCACCGACAGCGGGAACACCGGCAGGGCGAACGCCACCGCCCCAATCGTGTTCAGGGCCAGTGCCGCCGCGAGCACCGCCCGGCGGGCGGCCCCTGTCGCCCACCCCTCGACGACCCTCGCACCGATCGCGTACAGGGCCAGGACGAGCCCGACGGTGTAGTAGGGCTGCGCGGCCAGCGCGAACAGCACCACCAGCAGCAGGCCGTACCCGAGGGCGAGCGCGCGGACCGGCCGCAGCGCCGGCCGGCGCAGGAGGGCGACCAGGCCGGCGACGACGACCGGCACCAGCGGCAGGCCGACGACCACGAACTGGAACGGCGCCAGCAGGACGCGCGCCTCGGCGCCCTTGTTCGCCCGCAGCGCGTCCGCCATGGCGAGCTGCGGGAAGCCGTTGGCCACCTGGTAGACCAGGTTCGGCGAGCCGATCAGCAGCGCGGCCAGCGCCCCCGCCCACAGCCAGGGCGAGCGCAGCGCCGACCGCGGCCCGGTGACCAGCACCGCCGCCACCAACACGGCCAGCAGCAGCACGATCAGCAGCTTGAACCACAGCCCGACCCCGACGGCCACGCCGGCGGCCAGCCACCAGCGGGGCTCGGCGCGCAGCAGCGCGCGCAGGGCGAACAGCAGCACAGCCAGCCAGATCACCATGTCCACCGACGCGGTGAGCAGGACGTGGCCGAGCAGCAGCACGAACGTGCCGGCCGCGCCGCACGCGGCGACGCTCTGCCCGAACCGGCCGGCGCCGGCCTCCCGCGCGATCAGGGCCAGCAGCACCGCCACGGCGACCGCCGCCAGCACCGCCGGAACCCGCAGCCCCCACACGCTGTCCCCGAAGACCTCCACCGCGGCGCGGGCGAGCAGCGGCGTGCCCGGCGGCTGGTCGACATAGCCCCACCCGGGGTGGAAGCCCAGGAACCGGAAGTACAGCTCGTCGCGGTGGTAGCCGTACCCGTCGGCGGTCACCGCGAGCAGGCCCGCCACCACCGAGGCCACCAGGGCGACGGGCGCCGCGGCGAAGGCGGGCACGGCGGGCCCTGGGCGGGGCACATCGGACGGCGGACGAAAAGTCACCGGCAGCGTCACGACCCTCACCGTAGAGCCTGGAACCCACCGACGTCATCGTCCGGCGGGCCGTCGCCCGCGCCCGGCTCCGACAGCGGGGGCGGCGGGACGGGGCACGTGCCCGCCGGGAGCACGTCTGTCCGGCTTGGGGCGTTGCCGGCCACATAGACGTGCATTACTATACCGATGCCCGGGGGGCGACCATGGCGTCACCGGTCCGTCGCGGACCGTCAGCGCGCCGACCGGCTGCGCCCCGGTCCCGCCACGCCACCACCACCGAAGCGATCGAACGGCGTCAGCAAGACACCATCCCGCGAGCAGGGGATGGGGAAGGGCGGAGGATGAGCGGGATCGCGTCCCTGGTCATCGGCATCGCCTCCTCACCGGCGCACCGCCGGCAACTCGCGCAACTGTTCGGCGGCACCGAGGCGTTCCTGATCGTGTCGAGCGTGGACCAGGCGCGGCGGTTCCTCGACGTGGTCCGCCGGCCTGCCGCCGCGGCGTCCGTGCGGGCCGCGCCGGCTGAGCGGGCCGCGCCGGCCGAGCGGACCGCGCCGGCCGAACCGGTGGCCGACGGTGGCCCGCCGGCGTCGGAACTGAGCATCGACTCGGATCGCCGGGTGCTGTGCTGGCAGGGCCGCGAGATCGACCTGACCCCGCTGGAGCACGACTTCCTGCGCTGCCTGGTCGGCACGCCCGGACACATGTGGAGCTACCAGCGGCTGCACCGCGAGGTCTGGGGCACCGAACACCTGGGCCGGCGCTCCGACATGCACTCCGTGGTCCGCAGGATACGGCGCAAGCTGGTCCGGCTCGGCGCGTCGGCGACGATCCACGCGGTGCGTGGGGTCGGCCTCCGCCTCACGGTGTACTGACCGCGAGGCCGGCACGCCGCTGCGGGACGGGTCCGGCCCGCCTGGTCGGGCGACCAGGCGGGCCGGATCTGTTCGTCAGCGGTCAGTGGTCAGCAACGGATCGGGGACAGGGCGAAGTTCTCCACGGTGGGCGTGGCGGTAGTGATCTTCGTCTGCCGGGTCTGGGGCTTCCAGTCGTCCTTGGCGACGATCATGGTCAGCGGGTTGTTCCGCTTGTCCAGCCAGTAGGCGTACCGGCCCTCGGCGTCGGTGGCGAAGGTCCACGACATCGCCCAGGAGTCGACCTGGACCACCGCGCCGGCGATCGGCGCGCTGGCCCCCTGGCAGCTCGTCCCGGTGACCGTGCCCATCAGCTTGCCCCAGGTGGTCGGCTGCTGCGCGGTCATCGTCACCGCCACCGGCGGCACCGTGTACGGGGTGTCCTCCTTGATCAGGATCGACGCCGAGTAGGTGCCCGGCTGGTCGACGGTGGCCGCGATGCCCACGGTGACCGTGACCTTCTGGCCCGGCTCCAGGGTGGCCGCCGTCTTGTCGATCGTCAGCCAGCTGACGTCCGCGGCAGCCTCGGCGCACTCCCCGAACCCGGGCAGGGCCTCGCTGTCCGCCGTGGCGGTGAAGCCACCGGACGAGCCGCCGACCTTGTAGAAGCCGCACGCCGCGCCGCCACGGTACCGGGCGGTGTTGGCGTTGGGCAGGTTCGACCACGAGTTGGTGGCCGGGTCGTAGGCGAAGCCGGCGTTGGTGATGGCACCGCCCTGCGAACCGCCGACGACCAGGAGCTTGCCGTTGGCGACGGCGAACGAGCTGGCCCAGTTGTCGACCGGCGCGTCGGCGATGGCGGTCCAGGCGTTGGCGCCCGGGTCGAAGGCGTAGCCGACCTTCTGCGCCGCCGATCCGTCGTTACCGCCGGTGCAGTAGACGGTGCCGCCGATCCCGCCACAGGACAGGAACGCCACCGACTTCGGGTAGTCGGGCAGCGCCTCCCAGCTGTTGCTGCCCGGGTCGTACCGGACGACGTCGTTCGACATCGGCGTGCAGTTCGCCGTGGTGCACCCGCCGATGGCGTACAGCTTGCCGTCGGCGACCGCCTGACCGGCGGCGGACCGCGGCGCGGGGTTGTCCGCCTTCTCGGTCCAGGTGTTGGCGGCCGGGTCGTACGACCAGGTGGTGCCGTCGGGGCCGGAGGGCCCCCAGCCGCCGGTCACGATGATCTTCCCGTCGACGACGCCCGCCGTCACGGCGTTGCGCGCGCCGGGCAGGTCGGCGATCGCCGTCCAGCTCTGCGCGATCGGGTCGTAGACGTAGTTCTTCGCGGTCGACGCCGTGCCGTTGCCGCCGGCGATCGAGTACACCTTGCCGTTCAGGTTGACCACCCGGTTGTCCATCAGGTTCGTCGGGTAGTCGGCGATGTCCGTCCAGGGCTCGGCCTGCGGGCCGACCGGGGCGGAGGTGGCGGTGCTCGCCTTGCCCGACGCCTGCGCGGCGAACGACGTGGCGGCGGTGAGCCGCTGCGCCGGAGCGCCGGAGGAGCTGAGGATCTGCTGCTCGGACAGGCGGGAGCCGTCGGCCCGCAGCAGCTCGAACCCGTCGTCGCGCTCGCTGAACTGGATCTTGACGGGGGCCCCGCCGGTGTTGGTCACCGTGACGGTCTTGGTGGCCTTGCCGCTGGGCATCCGGACCGTGGCGTTGACCGCGGCCGGTTGCACCGACAGCCGGCCGGCCGCGAGCTGGAAGTTCACGGGGGTGGCCCAGTCGGCCTGGACGTCGACCTGCTTGCTCTGGCTGACGTAGTTGCCGGCCTTGGCGGTGAAGCGGTGCGCGTCGGTCAGCGACGAGAACAGCCAGAAGAAGCCGTCCTGCAGACCGGTGTCGTCGGGGGTGGCCACGGTGGTGGCGGTCTCCGCCGGCCGGTCGTCGCTGGTGACGGTGGCGCCGTTGACGTAGCCGTTGTCGTTCTTGTCCCGGACGTGCCCGAGCACCAGGCCGCCGTTGGTCGGCTTGCAGGTGATCTCGCTACCGATCAGCACGTTGTCGACCTGCCACCACCATTCCCAGGACGCCTCGTAGTAGTGGAACCGGACCTTGACCTCCGCCTTGCCCGCGGCCTGCGGGATCGGCACCTCGGTCACCCGCGGGCCGCGGACGTCCGCCGCCTGCCGGAGCACGTTGGCCCAGGTCGCACCGCCGTCGAGGCTGAGGTCGACGTCCGCGCGGTCGGAGTTCAGCCAGTTGTAGTCCTGGTTGAACCGGATCACCGGGGTCGCCACGTCGGTGAGGTCGACGACCGGGCTGACCAGGGAGGTGTCCTGCCGGCCACCGCTGGCGTAGTTGTCGCTGTCGATGATCGCGAAGTGGCCGGTGCCGCCGGTGAGGTTGCCCCGGTCGCCGGCGTCGGCGAAGTCCCACACCTGGCCGGTGCCGGCGTGGTCCACCACCGACCAGCCGGCCGGCACGCGGTCGCCGTCGAAGGTCTCGTACACGCCGTCCGAGCCGTACGTGTACCCGGGCGCCGTGGTGCAGGCGGCGGAGTCCACGGGCACGGCGACGTTGTGGGTGGTGTTGCCCGAGCCGACCCTGACGTCCTTCGTCACGGTCTGGTAGCCCTGGTACTGCGGCTCGACCTTGACCTGGTACGTCGCGCCGGCGGGGAGCGTGAAGCTGTACCGGCCGTTGGCGGGCGTGGTGTAGTCGGACACCGGCAGGCCCACGACGCTGACCTTGGCGTACAGCGGCCAGCCGTGTCCGGAGCCGTCGGTGACCGAGCCACTGACCGTCACGCTCGGCACGGCGGCCAGGGCGACGTCGAGCGTCGTGGTCACGTTCTTGGTGACCGTCGCCGGCACCGTCTTGCTCCCGTAGCCGAACGCGGTCACGGCGACCTGGTATTCGCCGGCCGGGAGCAGGGTCGAGTACGTGCCGTCGGTCCCGGTGGTCAGCTCGCGGGTCGCCGGGCCGGTGAGGGCCAGCGTGGCGCCCGGCAGCGGGGCGCCGGCCGCGTCGGTGACCTTGCCGGCCAGGGTGCCGGTGTCGCCGATCGGGGCGGCGGCGAGCAGGGCGAGCGCGTCCAGTCGACCCTCGCCGTAGACGTTGTTGTCGTCGGCGGTGCCGCCGCACTGGGTGTCGGCCTTGTCGATCGCCGAGTCGTCCAGCAGGGCGCGCGTCGCGGTGACGTCACCGACCAGCGCGGGCGCCGCCGACCACAGCAGCGCGACCGCGCCCGCGAGGTGCGGCGCGGCCATCGAGGTGCCGCTGAGGCTGCCGTAGCCGTTGCCGGGAACGCTGGAGCGGACGTTGACGCCGGGCGCCGAGATGTTGGGCTTGATGTCGCCGTTCTGCCCGGTCCCCCGGGAGGAGAAGCTGGCGATCGTGTTGTTGACGTCGTACGCGCCGGTGGAGTAGTTGCTGCTCCGGCTGCCCGGTGAGCCGCTGGTCTGGCAGGCCGGGCCGTTGTTGCCGTTGGACCAGGTCCCGAAGATGCCGGACGCGGCCCAGGCCAGCGTCACGTCCTCCATGAACGGGTCGTTGGAGGGGGTCCGGGTGCCCCACGAGTTGTTGATGATGTTGGGCCGCTTGCTGGCGTCCGGGTTCTGGCCGTCGAGGTCGGTGGGCTCGAGCATCCACTGACCGGAGGTGATCAGTGCGGCGTCGCTCGGGCAGCAGCCGTTGGCCGCGATCCACCTGACCCCGGGCGCGACGCCGATCTGGTTGGCGTCGGCGGAGCCGGCCATCGTGCCCATGGTGTGCGTGCCGTGGCCGTCGCCGTCACAGGGCGCGCTGGCGCATTCGCCGGCGGCGTCGAACCAGTTGTAGTTGTGGTCGAAGGTGCCGTCGCCGTTGTTGCCGCGGTAGGCGCCCACCAGCGCCGGGTGGTCGAACTGCACCCCGGAGTCGATGCTCGCCACCGTGATGCCCGCGCCGGTGACGCCGTACTGGGACCAGACGTCGTCGGCGTTGATGTTGGCGATGCCCCACTCGAGGGCGTTCGCCGCCTTCTCGTCGCTGCCCTTGGTGACCTTGGGCAGCTCGTAGGCCGTCGAGGCGTAGACGCCCTCGACCTCGGCGTGCGCGGCGAAGTTCTGCGCCATGCTCAGGGAGCCGCTGCTGACCTTGATGGCGTTGGTCGCCCAGAAGGACTGGTACTTGGCGCCCGAGCCGTCGAGCTCGGCCCGGACCTTGGCCTGGCTGTCGACGGCGCTCCTGCGCAGCGCGTCGGCGACGGCGGCGCCCCGCTTGGTCCAGTCCTTGATCGCGCTGGCCTTGCTCAGGTCGGCCCGGTCGGTGAAGCGGATCCAGAAGTCGCTCTCGCTCTTGGCCTGGAGCTGGCTCATCAGTTCGGGTCGGATCTTCTCCGCCGACGCGGACGCGTCGGTTCCCCCCGGAGCGGCCTGTACGCCGGAGCCGGTTGCCGCCAGAGCTGTCGCGGCGAGGGCGATCGCCGCGCCCGCGCTCGCCAAGCGCCTGATCAGGCGCCTCCCGTGTGGACGTCTCAGCATCGGTGCTGTCTCCTCCAGAAACGACCCGCGGTCAGTCGAGCCATGGCGAAGGGTGCAGACGACCCATCTCCCGTCTGGATCACACCGGAACGAACCCCCCAGGCCCCCCAGGCGCCGAGCGGGTCACGCCGGCTGCCTGTGTGGACACTATGATCGAAAAAGGTGAACGATCAAGCACGCCACGTGAGCAACTTGTCGCTAGGAGTTGCCCGCTTGACGACGGGTTTGACAATTACTGTCACGGCCATGACCAAGTCGGGCAGAAACTGCCCATCGTTTTCCGGGTGGGTGCGGTGACCGAGGACGACAGCACGACGCCGGACGGGTTCGACGAGACCGCCAGCCCGTTCCCGCTGGTGATCGCGGTGACACCGTCGCCGGCCGAACGGATCCGGCTCGCCGAACGCCTCGACGGCATCGCGCCGCTGCTGCTGGTGGCCGACCTCGACGAGCTGCGCAGGCTGATCGCGGCCTCGCAGCCGCCGCCCGGCGCGGCGGCGGGGGCCCGGGCCGCCGCACCGGCGCCACCGGAGGACACCCTGCGGATCGACCCGGCCCGGCTGACCGCCCGCTGCCGCAACCGCGAGGTCTCCCTCACCCGGCTCGAACACGACCTGCTGGCCTGCCTGGTCACCGAGCCGGTCCGGGTCTGGAGCTACGCCGAGCTGCACCGCTCGGTCTGGCGGGCCGAGGGACGCCAGCACACGGCGGACGTGCAGTCCCTGGTGAAGCGGTTGCGGCGCAAGCTCGGCCAGCTCGGCACCGGCGTCACCGTCGTCGCGGTACGCGGTGTCGGGCTCCGGCTGACCGACCACCGACAGCCGAGGGTCAGCGGCGCGTGACGGTTGACCCGCCACCGCGGAGCGCGGTCACCAGTCGGCGCGCCCGTTCACCCGGCGTCCGTCCCGGGAACAGGCGTGAGGGCCGCCGGTGTCGCGGCGGCCCTCACTGGTGGTGCGTCGATCAGACGATCTCCACCCCGTAGACGCTCAGCGCCTCGGTGACCGGCTGGAAGTAGGTCGTCCCGCCGGAGGAGCAGTTGCCGCTGCCGCCCGAGGTCAGGCCCAGAGCGGTGCTGCCGCTGAAGAGCGCGCCGCCGCTGTCGCCCGGCTCGGCGCAGACCGTGGTGCGGATCAGGCCGGTGACCGTACCCTCGGCGTAGTTCACCGTGGCGCCGACCGCCTCGACGGTGCCACCGTGCAGGCCCGTGGTGCTGCCGGAGCGCTGCACCGACTGCCCGGCGAAGGCGTCGGCCGCGCCGGTGATGTCCTGTGTGGTGCCGTCGTAGAGGTAGACGCTGCCGTCGGCGGCGGACGCGTTGCTGTGCTGGACGATGCCGTAGTCGTCGCCGGGGAAGCTGCCGGTGCCGCCGGAGCCGAGCGGGCTGCTCTGCCCGGAGTCGGCGTACCAGTTGGCGGCGATGGCGGTGCAGTGCCCGGCGGTGAGGAAGTAGTAGCTGTCGCCGCTGCGGACGTTGAAGCCGAGCGAGCAGCGACCGCCGCCCTCGGCCCAGATGGCCTCGCCGCCGGCGGCCCGGGTGCTGAGCTTTCCGGCCTCCCGTTCGATGCGGACGGTGCCGCCGAGCCGTTCGGCGACGCCCTCGACGCGCTGGAGCTTCGCGCCGGTAACGGTGCTGTCGACGGAGACGACGACCTGGTTGGTCGCCGGGTCCGTCCACCACGCGGTGCCGGGGATCCGGGCGGAACTGTCGAGGGTGGCGGTGGCGCGGGCCAGGTCGTCCGCACCACGGGCGACGAGCTTCGGGGTCGCGCCGGCCGCGCGGACCTTTCGGGCGGCGGCGGCGTCGGTCACGGTGACGACCATGGTGCCGTCGGCCTGGGCGTACGCCCCGCCGGAGCGCTCGCCGAGTGCGGCGGCGAGCGCGGTGGCCTGGTCGGGGGAGGCGTTCTTCGCGGGTGCGGCCTGGGCAGGAGCGCTGGTCAGCGCGCCGACGACCAGGGCGCCGGCCACCGAGATGGCGGTGACGTGGCGCAGCGGGGACCCGGAGAGTCGCATGTGGATACCTCCTGGAGCTGAGCACGGGCTGCCCTCTCGGGTAGCCCCGGGCAACCGATCGGCCGGTGAGACCCACCCGATCGGAGGCGTCGAAGTATTCATAGATTTAACAATGATTGCAAGAGTGACGGTTGGCCGGAATCGGCCACTTCTCACAGCTTGGGTCCCGACAGTCCGACGAGCGGCATGTCGGATGATTGGCGGCTATTCGCCGAAACTTCGCAGGTCAGCAAGCCCGGTCGGCAACCCCGGTCGGGCCGGTCGGCGCGCCTGTCCGACCGGATGGCGGGACAGGATCGATTCCGGCGAAAATCGCCGCCGGCGCTGGCTGCTCGGGCACCCTCGGCGGGCCGGGCCGCCCGCCGCGCTCGCGGCCGGCCGGGCCGTCCGGGGCACCGGCACGGCCCCGCCCGGGGCCGTCAGGTCCGGCCGGCCGGGGCCGTCAGGTCCGGCCGGCCGGGGCCGTCAGGTCCGGCCGGCCGGTGCCACAGACCCGTGGCACCCCCACGGCGGAGCAGCCGGACGAGCACCTGGTCGTGCGCTACCAGCACGACGGCGAGAGCGGGCCGGTGGACGACGACGAACAGCAGCCCTGATCGCGCCGCCCGACCGGAGCGACGCAGATCGTCGTCGGCGGCCACCGACGCCGCGCCGGCAACGCGGGGACGCCTGGGCTGCCTGCAGCACCTCACCCGTGTCCGGTAGGGGTCGCGGGGGCGATGCCCCCAGTCCGGTCACGAGTGGTCTTCATATTCTCCTTGATCGGGTTTACGCTCTGCCTCTGTCCTGAAGTGAATCACTGTGGAGGTTCCCGTGAAGAAGATGACCGTCCGCCGCACGAGCGCGCTGCGTCTGGTGTCCGGTGCCCGCCGGCTCTGGATCGAGTGGTGCTGGTAGTTCCCGGCACGGCGGGCGCCCTCGGGCGCCCGCCACTGCGGAGAGGGGCCCGCCGTGACCGGTGAGCCGGGCGGTTACGACTGCCACCGCGCCCACGGGCCGTACGCCGGGGTCGCCGACTTCCTCGGCCGGATCGCCGCCGACAGTCCCCGCGCCGCCGAGGAGGAGCCGATCCGGTTCCATCCCGCCCGGCGCACCGCCTGCCTGGCCTACGGCGCGGCGGAGTTCGTGGCCACCTGGGCGAGCAAGCTGCGACGCCCGGCGACGGTCCGGTTCGACCACATCGCCAGCGCCGACGAGACCACCCGCGAGCTGCTGGACGCGCTGACCCGCCGGATCGGGTCGTCCCCGGTACGCCTCGAGCTGCGCGACGGTGGCGACCGCGAGCCGGCAGCGGCCGACCCGACACCGGACGCGACGCGCAGGGCCCTGGGCGACAGTCTGGCCCGTGGCTTCTACCACCACGCGGCCCGGGTGGCGCGGCGCGGGCGTGCCACGGTGACCCCGGACGGCGACCTGCGGCACTGGTGGGCGTTCACCACCGGCCTGGCCACCGCCCTGGCGGCGTTGGACGAGGCCACCGAGGCGCTCGACCTCTATCGCGAGGCGCGCGCCGCCACCGACGACCCGAAGATCACCATGTCGGCCGCGTACGCCACCGCCATGCTGTACGCCCGGCACCTACCGGCGGCCGACCAGGACCCGGCGCAGGCGCGGCACTGGCTGGAGCAGGCGATCCACCTCGCCACCGGCCTGGACGACCCGCGGCAGCGGGTGCTGTCCACCGTCTTCTACGAGCAGGGCCTGGCGCTGCTGGACAGCAGGGCGGGCGAACCCGCCCGCGCGCTGCGGCTGATCGACGACGGGCTGGCCCGGCTGACGGCGGTGCTCGGCCCCGGTGAGCGCCCGCAGGACCTGGCCCGGCTGCGGCACAACCGGGCGCAGGTACACCTGGCGCTCGGCGATCCGGCGCAGGCCCTGGCCGACCTCGACACCGTGATCGCCCATGATCCCGACAACTGTGAGTACTACGTGGACCGGGCGGCCCTGCATCGGGCGGCGGGGCGGTCCTCGGCCGCGATCAGGGACTACGACACCGCGATCCGCCTGGGACCACACCTGCCCGAGGCGTACTACAACCGGGCCGTGCTCCAGCAGGAACGGGGCCGCCCCGAGCGGGCGCGCGCGGACCTGGACCGGGTGCTCGCCATCGACCCCGGACACCTCGACGCCCGGATCGCCCTGGTCAACCTGCACGTGGAGCGCGGTGCGTTCGACGCGGCCGAGACGGGCGCGCTGGCCGGGCTGGCGCTGGCTCCGCAGGAGCCGGCGCTGCTGTGCACCCTCGGGCTCATCCGTTCGGAGCGTGGCGGCCTCGCCGAGGCCGACGAGCTGCTCACCCGGGCCCTGGCCGGGGATCCGGGGCTGGTCGAGGCGTGGACGAACCGGGCTGCCGTCCGGTTCGAACGCGGCGACGTGGCCGCCGCCGTGGCCGACCTGGACCGGGCGGTGGCGCTGTCGGCGGCGCCCGTGCCCCGCTACAACCGGGGCACCGCGCTCATGCGGCTGGGGCGGTGGGACGAGGCCGCCCGCGACTTCACCGACGCGCTCGCCCAGCCCGGCCTGGACCGGGCGCTGCGGCGCGACCTGCGCGCGGAGCTTGACCGCTGCCGTCGCGCGATGGTCGGGTGACCGCGGGCGGGGCGGGTTGACAGTGCCGCCACCTGCACCACGGCAAGGCAGGTCATCGCCAGCCAGGCCACCCGCACCACCGACTCGGGGACGGCGGTGATCGGCCACAGGACGAGGGCCGCGAACGGCGGGTACGTGAAGGGGCCCCCGTTCTCCGCGACGTACTCGTACAGGGGGCGCCCCGACTGCATGTGCGCCAGCGCTCCGTAGTAGATGTGCAGATCGGAGAGCGGCTCGTCGCGGCGCAGGACCAGGCCGCAGGAGACCAGAGCGATCGACACGAACCCCGCCCACAAGAGCGTCACCCGTCGCTGGAGCACCGGCTGACAATAGCGGACGGGGCGCGCAGGAAGTCCGCCTCGACCGTGGCCCGCTCCAGCACGCCGGCCCGCACCGCGTGGTAGCGCACGACGGACCAGAGGAAGACGTCGAGGTTGTCGAATCGGGTGCCGCCCTCGACGACCGGCGGACGCCCCCTCGCCCGAGCGACGGCCTCTTCAGACAGAGGGTGACGACGGACTGAACCGGCCGTCGACGTGCGCCCCGGGGCCGTCCGGGGGCGCGCGTCAGGAGCCGGAGCGTCCGATGCGGACGGCGACGCCGTCGAGGATCAACTCCAGCCCGAGCGAGAAGTCCGCGTCGGCGATCGCCGCGTCGGGGGTGTCCGGCGGCGGCGCCTCGAACAGTTCCGAGGAGAACAGTCGTGCCATCTCGGGGAAGCGCTCGGGCTTGACGAGCCGCGCCAGCGCGCGGCCGTAGTCACGCTCGGCGTCGGCCTGCCCCTGACCTTCGGCCCTGCCCTCGGCGAGTTCGCGGTCCTGCCGTACCGACTGGACCACGTAGCCGCTGATCAGTGACAGGGTGCCGACCTTGTGCGCCCAGTCGAGACGGGTGCCGGACATGATCGCCAGCGCGACCTCCATCCAGGCGATCTGGTTCGGTCCGGAGGGCGGTCCGGAGGTGGGCAACCGTGTCAGCCACGGCCGACGCTGGAACACCGTGCGCTGCGCGAAGGCCCAGCCGCGCAGCCCTGCGCGCCAGTCGTCGGTGTCCATCTCCCCCGGCGCACCCAGGGCACAGTCGGCCATGAGCGTGAGCAGCTCGTCCTTGGAGCCGACGTACCGGTAAAGCGACATCCCCGTGAAACCGAGGCTCTTGGCGACCTTGGGAAGCGTCACGCCGCCGAGCCCGTCGCGGTCGGCGATCTCCACCGCCGCGCGGACGACCAGGCCGACGTCGAGGGCCGCCGGCCGCCCGAGACGCGATGGCTCCGACATGCCCCACAGCCGGCGCAGCGACGCCGGAACGAAGTCCTCGCTGGTCATTGGCTCCCTCGTTCGCCCGGCCGAAATCCGGCCCCATCATGCCAGACCTCGTTAGTTTGTCTGTGATACTTTCCCTGGGAAACTAAAGACGGCTTCTCGGGGAGAGGGACGACCATGAGCATTGACACCGCACCACGGACGCCGAGAGGACCGGTACGGCGTGCCGAACGCGCCCTCGCGCCGGACCTTGCCCGGGGAGCGATGCTGCTGATCATCGCGCTGGCCAACGCCGCCGGAGTCGTCTTCGCCGGCGAGCCCGGCCTCGACGCCACGCCGGAGGGCGCCGAACGCGGGCTCAACCTCCTGCTCTTCGAACTCGTCCACGCCCGCGGATACCCGGTCTTCGCCGTGATGTTCGGCTACGGACTCGTCCAGCTCGCCCGCCGCCAGGACGCCTCCGGCGCCACGCCGAAGCAGGTCCGCTCGGTGCTGTTGCGCCGCAACCTCTGGCTCGTCGTCTTCGGGTTCGCACACGCCACCCTGCTGTACTACGGCGACTTCCTCGGCGCCTACGGGATCGTCGGGATCGTGATGACCCTGGTGCTGCTGCGCCGGGGCGACAGGTTCCACCGGATCGCGCTGGTGCTCTGGGCACTGTCGGCGGTCGAGATCCTGGTCATCGGCGCCGTCGTGACGAGCGGCCTCCTCGGCGGCTCGGGCGGGTCGGTCCCGCTGCCGTCGGGCCACGTCGACTCCCTCGCCGCCCCCGGGTACCTCGCGTCCATGCTGGCTCGCCTCGGCGAATGGCCGGTGCACACGCTGACCGTCCTACCCTTCATCATCATCACCTGGCTGGGCATGTGGGCCGCCCGCCGCCGGGTCCTCGAAGAGCCGGCCCGCCACCGGAGCCTGCTCACGTGGACCGCCGTCCTCGGCCTCGGCGTCGCCATCGCCGGAGGCCTCCCGGCCGCCCTGGTCAACGCCGGATGGCTGAACGCCGACGAGTCCACCGCCAGCCTGATGCTGGTGCTCCACGGCGGTAGCGGCATGTTCGCCGGCCCGGGTTACGTGGCCGTCTTCGGCCTGATCGCCATGCGGGTCACCCGGCCCGGCCCCGTCGTCGGCGCGCTCTCGGCCCTGGGCCGGCGTTCCCTGTCGGGCTACCTGTTCCAGTCGGTGGCCTGGCTGGTCCTCCTGGCGCCCTTCACGCTCGCGCTCGGCCACCGTTTCGGCAGCCCCACGGCGACCGGCCTGATCATCGCGGTGGCCGTCTGGCTCGCGACCGTTCTGATCGCCCACCTGCTCGACAAGCGCGGGCAGGCCGGTCCCGCCGAGATCGTCCTACGCCGCCTGACCTACGGGGCCCGGACGTAGTCGCCGCAGCATAGAACCGCCCCGGCCGGCCGGGTTCGAGGGCTCGCCGTCACCGTGCTCGCCAGGTCGGTCCTGACGGCGCTCAACGCCCTGCTCCAGTACGCTTCACCGCCGAGACAGCGGCTTCCTTGACACGTTCGTGGTCGGGCACCGACGCGAAGTGCCGCTGGGGCAGCAGCAGCAACCAGGTGGCGAAGTTGAACGGCCCGGTCAGCACCGGGATGGCCAGCGGGGTGAGCACGCTCGCCAGAGCCACCTGCACGAAGAGCGTCAGGCCGATGCCGAACAGGGTGTAGACCGTCACCAGCGGGCCGGGACGGTGCAGGACGGCTCCCACCACGATCGCCGTCAACACCGCGTTGAAGCCGTACAGGCCCTTGTCGAGCGAGAGCCCGTCGGCGCCGAACCAGAGCGCCAGCAGGGTCGCGCCGACGCTGCCGACGACCGCGAACAGCGCCGACCAGCGGGAGTTGACCAGCAGCGCGATCACGATGATCAGCCCGCTGACCCAGCTGTTGGTGAGGTACACCTGGGAGACCCCCCGGAGGAAGGTCGGCACGAGGTCCCAGTCGAACCTGCCGGCGGCCAGCGTCCCCTCGCCGGGGAAGATCGGCTTGAGGTTGGTCAGCACGGTGAACCGGCTGAACTGGTAGGCCCCCAGCAACAGCACCCAGGTGGTGAGCACGAACGGGAAGGTGAACGCGGTCAGCCCCCAGGTCTTGAAGACCCGGTTCAAAGCCAGGGTGACCACGGTCGTGGCGGCGGCTCCGAACACCAGGTAGAGCCACATCAACGGCCGGTGGTCGAGGAAGGTCGCGACGCCGATCCCGGTCAGCAGCGGGCTGAAGCCGAACAGCCCGTGCCGCAACGACGTCCGGTCGACCTGGAGGGCGACCGCCGTCGCCGTGCCGACGACGACACCGAGTACGGCGCCGCCGAAGACCCGGGGAATGCCGTTCTCGAACGCGCCCCAGGCGATCGCGACGAGGATGAGCAGGCCGGTCAGCGGGTTGTTCTGCAGGACGACCTGCGCGGTCCCGCGCAGACACGCGTCGACGAACCCGACCACCGGGTAGCGGTCGCTCAGCCGTTTCCAGCCCCGCGCGGCCTCGGCCATCTCTGTCTCCTTCGCTTGCGTCAACGCCAACTGGATGCCGGCGGGAAGGTCCGACCGGTGACTTCCTCGCGGGCGGCACGCAGAAGGCGCGGATCGCTTCGCGCACCGGCTCCGTTTCCTGCCCCAGGACCTTGAAGATCAGCCCGGCGTCGTTCGGCAGCCGGCTGACGGCGCCGGCCAGCGGCGTCGCGGCGGCCCAGACGGGTGTCGAGGCGAGGGTGCAGGTCTGGTTCTGCGAGCCGTGGTTCGCGTCCATCTCCTGAATCTTGGTGGCGGCCTGGGTGACCACGTGCGCCTGGCTGCCCGGCGCCAGGTCGACGTCCATCCGTCGATTCCCTCGCCCGTCTTGCAGTCGGTGAACACGACCGGCGGTGGCGCCGCGGTGCCCGGTGAGCAGCGCGACGCCGTCCCCCGTGGCGGCGAGCCGGGTGATCGTGCGGACGAAGTCCTGGAGGGTGCTCGGTCGTGGACGAACTGCAACAGCTTCAGCGTCTCGACCATCGCGCGCACGAGCCCTCCTCAGTCGAGGTTGGCGGGCAGGTGGGAGTGCGGGGTCGAGTCCGCGCCGCCGAACGACCGCCGCGACTCGTGCGGCGCGAGGTACGCGATCACCTCGGTGCCGGGGACGGACCCATGGGTGATCCCGGTGAACGCGTGGGTACGCATCACCGACTCCATGACCTTGCGGTCCACGGCGAGCGGGACGTACCGCTTCGCGCCCTTGACCGCGGCCGACCAGTGCTGGTCGGCCACCATGCCATCGAGAGAATCGTCAGCTTGTCGAATTCCTTGGGCGTCAGATGCACTGCACTGGTCCTGATCCTTCTCGGCTGGACCGGAGACTCACCCGTCGAGCCGGTCTCCCCGCTGTCGGATGAGACGTTACTGGCTCAACTGGGACTGAACGCTCAATACGGGGGAAATAACCCGAGGGCGTCCGCGCACCGGCGGTCGCTCGTCAGGATGAGGTCCCGGACGCGAACGCGCTCCCGCAGGATCCGCCGAGGGACCGAACATGGTCGTCGAGAGCTGTGGAACCGGTGGTCGCAGCTCGCGGATGGCCTGGTAGCGGGCCGGGCTGACGCAGCCGCTTCCGGGTCCGCCCGCAGCTCGGTAGGTGCGTGGCGACGACTCTGATCGAGCACCGCACGCGACCGGTCGGCCGTTCGCATGCGGTGCTCGATCAGGCCGTCGCGGTGTTCCCCACTGCACGTGGCGCGACGGTCGCCTGGTCCACGGCAGTGGACCGGACTAACGCAGACGCGACTCGATGGCCTCGATGATCCGCGGGCGCAGTTCCGCGGCGCGGATGACGGCGTCGACGGAGCCGACCTCGACCGCGCGCTGGATGTTGTGCACGCGGTCGAACTCCGTGGCCACCTCACCGAGCTTCTCCGCGCGGACCGACGAACGGATCTCGTCGAGCTCGGCGGTCAACGCGGCGCGGTCGGCGCCGGAGGCGATCGCAGCGCGGGCCTCCAGGTCCCGCAGGCGCGGATCGGCCGCGGTCCGGGCGTTGACGTCGCCGGAGAACACCACCGCGGCGGCCGGAGCACCGCCGAGCACCGAGGCGAACGAGCCCTCCAGCGCGAGCACGGTCATGTTCGGGTTCAGCGCCTTCGAGAACACCACGAACGCGCCACCGTGGTACCGCGAGATCACGCAGAACACGATGGGCCCGCGGAAGTTCACGATCGCGCGGCCGATCTCGGCGCCGTACTCCAGCTGTAGCTTCCGCATCGACTCCGGGGACCCGTCGAAGCCCGACAGGTTCGCCAGCACCACCAACGGCCGGTTGCCGCTGGCCGCGTTGATCGCCCGCGCGGTCTTCTGCGACGACCGCGGGAACAGCGTGCCCGCGGTGTAGGTGTCCGGGCCGTCGGTGGGCGGGAAGCCGCGCCGCGGCACCGACCGTGACTCGATGCCGAGCAGGCACACCGGCATGCCACCGAGATGCACGTCCTGCACCACCGCGGTCTCCGCGTCGGCCATGCCCGCCCAGCGTTCCAGCACCGGGTGGTCCTGGTCGGAGAGCGCCCGCATCACGGTCCGGATGTCGAACGGCTTCTTGCGGTCCGGGTTGGCCTCGGCGGAGAAGATCTCGCCGACGGTGCTGAAGTCACTGCCCGCCACGACATGCGGGAAGTCGGAGATGTCGCGGTCGACGGGGTCGGTCGTGGTCGCCCGCCGCGGCCCCTGCTCGCCGGGGGCGACGTACGTGTGGTCGTAGTGCGACATCAGCACGTCCCGCGCGGCGGACAGGTTCGGCGCCCAGTACTGCGCCTGCCCGTTCGGCCCCATCACCCGGTCGTAGCCACCGATGCCGAAGTTGTCCTCGGCCGACACGCCACCGGAGAAGTCGAGCGACTGCTTGCCGGTGAGCACCATCGCCGAGTCCGGCGTCATCACCAGGATGCCCTTGGTGTGCATGAGCATCGTCGCCTCGGCGTTCCAGTACGGCTGCGCGCCGACGTTGATGCCCGCGACCACGATGTTGATCTCGCCACCGTCCTGGGTGAACTCGACGATCCGCTTGAGCGCCGCGGCCACCCAGTCCATGTTCTCCGTGCCGGACCCCATGGAGATCCGCGCGCCGGAGGACAGCGCGTACCACTCCAGCGGCACCCGCATCCGGTCGGCCAGATCCAGCGCGGCGATCACCCGGCGGCACTCCGGCTCCGACAGCGCGCCGAGCGACTTCGTCGGGTCACCGAGCAGCACGACCCTGGTGACGCCCTGTGGGTGCCACCGGGTCGGCGTGCTGACCACACCCGCGACGATCGCCGCGGTGTTGCGTCCCTTCGGGCGGGCGACCGGCACCAGCGCGTGCTCGTCGTCGAGGTCGTACTCGACGAAGTCGCCGAGCAGGCCGGTCAGCTCGTACGGGTACACCGTGTTGCGGCTGCTCGCGCGCAGCACCTTCTGCCGGTAGTCGTCGAGGGGCTCGACCGGCTCGTCCGACGGCTCGCCGACGGTCAGCTCGCTGCCGCCCGTGGCGTCGAAGGAGATACGCACGGCGATCTTGGTCAGCTCGCCGGTTTCCCGGTCGCGCTGCCGCGCGATGAACAGGATCTCCTCCAGCCCGGCGCCCGCGGTCGTCGGCAGCACTCGCCCGGCGATCATCTCCAGCTCCGCGCGGGTGAGGTCGCTCGGCGGCCAGACGTAGATCACGATCCGGTTGGTGTTGACGCGCTTCTTCGACGGTCGCCGCGACTGCGCGCGGCGGATCGAGTCGAGGCAGGTGGCGACGGTGTCCTCGGCGGTCGGCAGCGCGACCAGCCTGCCATCGTGCTCGCGCAGCTCGGTCAGGTCGCGTACCTGCGCGAACGCGACGAGGCGGTCGTCCGACGGGTTCTCCCGCGCCACGCACTGGAAGAGGTAGACCTCCTCGTCGGACGACGGCAACCGGGTGAGGTCGAACTTGCTCAGCCGCTCCAACTGCATCCGCTGCGCGATGTACGGATGCAGACCGCGGACCAGCCGTTCCTCTACCATCCCGGTGGTCGACGGGCGGAACGTGAAGTGGTGGTGCATCACCGCGCCGCTGCGGCCCGCGACGGTGGCGGTGAGTCTGCGGACCTGGCCCGGCAACGGGTGCGCGCTGACGACCTCGTGCAGCGCGGCGGCCATCGCGTCGGTGTCCTCCGGCTGGTTCTCCCAGGCGAGATAGATGTCGGCGTCGAAGACGTCCTCGCCGCTCGCCAGCTCCCCGAGCCCGCGCAGCGCGGCGCCCAGCGCCTCGAAGCCCACCGCCGAGGAGACCACGCACGAGCCCGCGCGCTCGGCGACCACGAACGTGCAGCCCGCGACCTCGCTGGTGCGCACGCCGGTGAGGCCCTTGTTGCCGTAGTACCGCCGGGTCAGCACCTCCAGCATGACCTCGTTGCCGAGGTCGGCGCGGATCAGCCGCTGGCCGAGCAGCCGCACCAGCGGCTCGGTGCTACGCACCATCTCGGCGATGCGCTCGGCACGGTCCGGCGCGTCCGGGTGCGTGTCCAGGTGGCGCAGGTGCTTGCGGACGCTGGCGTAGACGCTGGCGCGGTTGCGACGCAGCAGCGGCTGGGCGAACCAGCCGAACACCACGCCGCGCGCGAGGTCGGAGATCACGGGGAAGCGCACCTGGGTCGCGGCCACCAGCCGCTCCAGCGCGAGGCCGGCGGGCTCGCGCAACGCCTCGTCCGGCGGCGGCTCCCGCAGCCAGGCGCGCAGCAACGCCGTGACGACCGCGGCGTCGGTGGACGCGCGTTGCTGGGCGAGGAAGATCCGGAACACGGCGGCATCGAGTTCGGGGGAACGCTCCAGATCGGTGACGCCGTAGTGCCCGAGCGCCTTGGCGAGCTTGGCCTGGAACGCCTCCGGCAGCCCGGCTCGCTCGACGTCGAGGCTCTGCAGGTAGGTGTGGAAGTACTCGCGGGCGCTGTGCAGGTGACCGTCACCGCCGCCGTCCTCACCCGTCGGCCGGTTGCGGCTCAGCTCGGTGAGGTCGGCGAACATGTCGACGAGTTCGAGCTCCGCGGCCAGCGGCCGGTGACCGTCCGCGATGGCCGCCCGGCGTGCCGCGAGGTAGTCGTCGAGCACCCGGCGTTCGTCGTGCGGGTCGACGTCGAAGCCCAGCAGCAGGCTGCGCAGGTCCTCCTGGCCGCGCCTGGTGCGGGCCCGCGCCGGGATCTCCCGGGGCGCGGCGGGCAGGTCCAGCTCGACGGACTCCCCCGCCGGGTCGCTCTCCGCTTCGGCGTCGGCGAGCGGCTCCAGCCGCACCAGCGGCGCACCGGCCTCCACCTGGCTGCCCACGGACACGGCGCATTCCTTCAGCCGCGCCTTGAACGGTGCCCGCAGCACCGTCTCCATCTTCATGCTCTCCAGCACGAGCACCGGCGCGCCCGCCTCGACCTCGGCGCCGACCTTCAGCGGCGTGGCGACGACCAGCGCGGGCATGGGCGAGCGAACGACGCCACCCTCGTCGCGGCTGACCCGGTGCGTCACGCCGTCCACCTCGATCAGGTGGATCGGCCCGTGCGTGCCGGTGAGCAGCCGGTACCGGGTGCCGTTGACGACGACCTGCCCGGTGTGCCGGTCGAAGCGGTCGAGCTCGACGTCGGCGGTGCGGACGTCGTCACCCGCCTCGACGCCGACGCGGAACCGGTGCGCGCCGACCCGCGCGACCCGAACGCGGTAGCCGACGCCCCGCAGCTTGAGGTCCAGCGGTCGGCCGCTCTCGTGCTGCACCTGCGGGCGTCCGCCGAACGCCGTCGACAACAGCCGCTGCCGCTCGACGCGCTCTTCCTCCTCGTACGCCTCGATGGCGGCAGCCGCCAGCGCGACGGCCGAGTGCCGGTGCGAGACGAGCCGGCCCTCGCCCCGGACGCGGTCGATCCAGCCGGTGTCCGCGCTGCCGTCGATGACCTCGGGCTGGTCGAGCAGGTCGAGCACGAAGCTCTTGTTCGTCGCGCCACCCTCGATGATCACCGTGGTCTGCGCCATCGCCCGGCGCAGCCTGCCGAGCGCCTCGTCGCGGTCGCGGCCGTAGGCGATGATCTTCGCGATCATCGAGTCGAAGTCGGCGGGGATGGTGTCGCCCTCGCTGACGCCGGTGTCCACGCGGATGCCCGGCCCGGCGGGCAGGGCCAGCCGGGCGATGCGGCCCGGGGACGGCGCGAAGTCGCGGTCGGGGTCCTCGGCGTTCAGGCGGGCCTCGACGGCGTGGCCGCGCTCCACCGGCGGCTCGCCGTCGAGCCTGCCGCCGGCGGCCACGTGCAGCTGCGCCTTGACCAGGTCGAACCCGGTGGTGGACTCGGTGATCGGGTGCTCGACCTGCAGACGGGTGTTGACCTCGAGGAACGCGAACAGCTCGTCGCCGGGGTGGTAGAGGAACTCGACCGTCGCCGCGCCGCAGTAACCGACCGCGACGGCCAGCCGTTCGGCCGACGCCTTGAGCTCGGCCGCCTGCGCGGGGCTGAGCACCGGCGACGCCGACTCCTCGATGACCTTCTGGTTGCGTCGCTGCACCGAGCAGTCGCGGACGCCGAGCGCCCACGCGGTGCCCTGACCGTCGGCGATCACCTGCACCTCGACGTGCCGGGCGCCGGTGACCAGGCGCTCCAGGAACACGATGCCGCTGCCGAACGCCCGCGCTGCCTCCTGGCTGGTGCGCTCGTAGGCGTCGGCGAGCTCGGCCTCGTTCGTGATCACGCGGATGCCGCGCCCGCCGCCACCCGCGGTCGCCTTGAGCATCAGTGGGTAGCCGACCTCGGCCGCCGCCGTCAGGGCGGCGTCCAGGGTCTCGACCGCACCGCGGCTCCACGGCGCGACCGGGACGCCGACCTCCTCGGCGATCAGCTTCGCGCCGATCTTGTCGCCGAGCTTGCGCATGGCATCCGCGCTCGGTCCGACGAAGGTGACCCCGACCCGCTCGCACAGCTCCGCGAACCTCGGGTCCTCCGCGACGAAGCCCCAGCCGACCCACGCCGCGTCGGCCCCGGTCTCCACCAGCGCCCGCTCCAGCACCTCCAGGTTCAGGTACGGGCGCGCGGACGCGGGACCGAGGTCGTAGGCGATGTCGGCCTCCCGCACGAACGTGGCGGCCCGGTCGACGTCGGTGTGCAGCGCGACGGTCTCGATCCGGGTCCCGGTCTCCGCGGCGATGTCCCGTACAGCGTGGATGAGCCGCATGGCGGCCTCACCACGGTTGACGATGGCGACACGACTGAACACCCGACCGAGCCCTTCTGTAGACCAACGATGCGCCGGGACACGGCGGTCCCGGCAGTATTCACCCTTCCGTCTCCCGGCTGGCGACGCCATATCGCAGATTGCGCATCCTGCACGGCCTCAGTTGTGGGAAACCTCCAAAGGTCGTTGTCCACCCACGCCTGACCAGGGCCTGGGTGGACGGAACGGCGACACCTCCCGCCGCGGGCAAAATGTGACGCGGGACACAACTTACGGGATGCCCTGCCCGTCCCTTGGCGGGACCCCGGTGGGCGCGCCGGCCCATGGTGGGCAACCGGGGCGCCTGCCGCGGGGTTCCGATCCCGCGAGCCCGACTCCCCTCGGCTCGCGGCCCGGTCGACCTTGATCGAACGCCCCGCACGGCCGAAAAGCGCTTGCCGCGCGCGGTGGGCTCCGCGAAGGTGATGTCCATGACGTTCTGACGGACAGCACCCCCGTTGCCCCACGGCCGCACGGCGCCGACCCGCGCCGTCGTGCCGTCCGTCCATGACCACTTTCAGCGAAGTGAGCGTCGTTGTCTCAGCCACCCTTGCGGCGGGCGGCCCTGCCGCAGCCCGCCCCGGCCGCCGGTTCGGCCACCGTCACCGTGTTCGCCTCCCCCACGAGCTGGATCGAGTCCGACGCCCTCGCGCAGTGTCACCAGGTGGCCGCCCTCGACGGCATGATCCACGTCGCCGCCATGCCGGACCTGCACCCCGGCAAGGGCGCCCCCATCGGCGCCGCCATGGCGTCGACCGTGTTGTACCCGTTCCTGGTGGGCTCCGACATCGGTTGCGGTATCGCCGTGTTCCCCCTCAGGCTCAAGCGGGCCGTGCCCGAGCGGCTCGCCGCCCGGTTTCCCGACCTCGACCGCGCGTTGGACCCCGCGCAGGACGCCGACGACCCCGCCTGGGCCGTCATGACGGACGACGTACCCGCCGGTCACGTCGAGGGACTCGGGACGGTCGGTCGGGGCAACCACTTCGTCGAGCTGGCCCGGATCGGCACCGTCTTCGAGCCGGGCCACGCGAGCCGGCTCGGGCTCGCCGCCGGTGACCTCGTGCTCGTCGTCCACAGCGGTTCCCGGGGGCTGGGCGAGCGGATCCTGCGTGCGCACACCGAGGTGCACGGCGCGGGCCCCGCCCCGGATCCCGCCGCCTACCTGGCGATGCACGACGACGCCGTACGGTGGGGCTCGCTCAACCGGCGGCTGATGGCCGCCCGGGTCGCCCACGCCCTGGGGACCGAGCCCACCGAGCCGATCGTCGACGAGTGCCACAACCTGGTCGAGATCCGTGACGGGGTCTACCTGCACCGCAAGGGGGCGGCGCCGGGCGACGGCCGCGACGTGCTCGTCGCCGGCACCCGAGGCACCCCTTCCTACCTGGTGGCCGCCCACTCCGGGCCGGGCGCCAACCACTCGGTGGCGCACGGCGCGGGCCGGAAGATGTCGCGCGCCGACGCCCTGCGCCGGGGCCGGGCCAAGCACACGGTCGAGGAGCTGCGCCGCACGCCGCTGGGGTCGCTGGTGGTGTGCGGCGACCGCCAACTGCTCTTCGAGGAGGCACCGACGGCCTACAAGCGCATCGAGCAGGTGATCGCCGACCTCGTCGACCACGAACTGGCCACGCCCGTGGCCACCACGGTCCCCCTGGTCACCTACAAGACGCCCGACCTCGGGTCGACGCCCCCACGCGACCGCCGGGACCACCGCCGCAGGCGGGGCCGGCCGTGAGCGTCCACCTGCTCGTGTCGGCCGGACGCGGCCCGCAGGAGTGCGCCTGGGCGCTGGCCCGGCTGCTGCGCCGCCTGGAAGCCGACGCCGTCCGGCAGAGCCTGACGACCCATCGGACGCACACCGTGCCCGGTGACCGGCCCGGCACCTACCGGTCGGTCCTGGTCCGGATCTCCGGAGCCGGCGCCGAGACGTTCGCCGCCTCGTGGACCGGAACCCTGTGCTGGCAGGCCCCCAGCCCCTACCGGCCCGGCACCGGACGGAAGAACTGGTACGTCATCGCCCGACCGTGCCAGGTCGACACCCCGCGCACGACGTTCGCGGAGGCGGATGTCGACATCGTCGGCTGCCGCACCGGCGGCCCCGGCGGTCAACACCGGAACAAGGCCAGCACGGCGGTACGGGCGACCCACCGCCCTTCGGGGATCGTCCTCGTGGTCGACACCGAGCGGCAGTTCAGCCTCAACCGCCGCATCGCCGTGCGGCTGCTGCGACAGCGCATCGAGCAGGGCGACGAGACGGCAGGACGCGCCGTCACCACCGCCCGCTGGCGCGTCCACGACGAGCTCGTCCGCGGCAACCCCACCCGCGTCGAACGCCCGGAGAGGTAGCGACAACACCCGGTCGCGCGGGTCGTCGACGTCACCCGGGTCCCGGCGGGCACGGCGGCAGACGGTCCGGGATTGAGGGCGGGCACAACGGGTAGCCGGGGCACGACGGACGCACCCGCGGTGAGAGGGACGGCGCATGACGGACACCTTCCCGGCCATCGACGCGTACGCGTTCCTCTCCGACACACACTCGGCGGCGCTGGTCGGTCCGGACGGATCCGTCGACTGGTTCTGCGTGCCCCGATTCGACGGGCCCAGCGTGTTCGGTCGGCTGCTGGACCGGGAGCGCGGCGGGGCCGCGCAGATCACGGTCGTGGGTGCCGGCGCCGCCCAACGCCGGTACGTCCAGGACACCCTCGTGCTGGAGAGTCGCTACCTCACCGACGAGGGCGCGGAGGTGCTGGTCCACGACTTCCTGGCGGTGCGTCAGGGCAGCCGCGACGAGGTGCCGATCGTGGCCGAGCGACGGCTGGTGCGCTGCGTACGGGTGGTCTCCGGCTACGCGATGGTGCGCTTCGTCGTGGACGCCCGACCCGACTACGGGCGCGGTCCGGGGCGCTGGAGGGCGCAGGGAACCGGCCGGTGGCGGCTGCCCGAGTTGAGGCTGCTGACCAACGTGGCGTTCCGCCAGGAGGACGACCGGCTGCTGGCCGACGAACTCGTCGGCCCGGGTGAGTTGCGGACCTGTGTGTTCGGTTACGACGGCGCGACCGAGTCGGATCTCGAACCGGGCGACGGGGAGCGGATCTTCCGCCGCACGTGCGACACCTGGCGCGACTGGACCGCGCGGGCCGCCTACGACGGGCCCGGCCGGGAGCAGGTGCTGCGAAGCGCCCTGGTGTTGCGCGGGCTGTCCTTCGACCAGACCGGCGCCCTGCTGGCCGCGGCGACCACGTCGCTGCCCGAGAGCTTCGGCGGTGTCCGCAACTGGGACTACCGGTTCACCTGGCCCCGGGACGCGGCGCTCGTGGTGCTCGCCCTGTTCCGCCTCCGGCACGCCCAGGAGGGGGGCCGATTCCTGCGTTTCCTGCTCGACGCGGCGGCCGACGACCCGTACCTGCCGGCGATGTTCGGCATCGACGACGTCCGGCGACCCGAGACGAGGCTGCCGCACCTGCGCGGGTACCGGGACTCCCGGCCGGTGCGCGTCGGCAACGAGGCGTTCGACCAGTTCCAGCTCGACGTGTACGGCCACCTCCTCGACGCCGCCCTGACCTACCACGAGCTGAGCGGGGGGCTCCCGCCGGAGGGCTGGGAGCGGCTGCGGCACTGGGTCGAGGACGCCCTGGGACGCTGGCGCGAGCCCGACCACGGCGTGTGGGAGATCCGCAACGTGCCCCGGCACTACGTCAACTCCAAGGTGATGGCCTGGGTCTGCCTCGACCGGGCGATCCGGCTCGCCGAGCACTTCGACGACGACCGTGACCTCGCCCGCTGGCGCGCCGAGCGGGACGAGGTCCACCGTCAGGTGATCGATCGCGGCTACGACGAGCGGCTGGGCTGCTTCGTGCAGGCGTACGACTCCACCGCCCTGGACGCCGCGGTGCTGCGCCTTCCGCTGGTCGGTTTCCTGCCGCCCGAGGACCCGCGGATCCGCTCCACCATCGACGTCATCCACCGCCGGCTCGGCGACGGCGTGGCGCTGGTCCACCGGTACGACACCCGCGAGGTCGACGACGGCCTGCCCGGGAGCGAGCCGGGCTTCCTGCTCACCTCGTTCGAGATGGTCTCCTGCCTGGCGTTGACCGGCCGGCGGCGGGAGGCGCAGCAGGCCTTCGACTGGCTCTGCGCGCGGGCCGGCGACCTCGGACTGTACGCGGAGGAGATGGCCGGTGACGGGACGGCGACCGGCAACTACCCCCAGGCGTTCACCCATCTCGCGCTGATCGAGGCGGCGCTGCACCTCGACGCGACCGGGCGCGAGGACACGCTCCACAAGTGGGCCCGGGTGCCCGAGGCGTGAGCGGTCCGCGGCGCCGGCCGCGAGGCGGGGCTCCCGCGCCCGGGCGGCGGATCGCGGCCCGGGCCGGGAGTGCGTCGTCCACGAGGACCTGGCCCTGGCCGGCCACCGGACGCGGGCGGCCGGCCGGGGAGGGTCAGGTTCCGTAGACCTCGACCTCGTAGAGCCGGGCGGCGGTGTCGGTGGTCTGGGTGGCGGTGCGGACGTTCACCCGCACGTACCGGGCGTCGGCCGAGACCTGGTGACTGGTGATGTCGGCGGTGTTGCCCCTGACCTGTGCCACGGTCGTCCAGGTCGCGCCGTCGGTGGACAGTTGCAGGTCGAAGTCCCGGGTGTTCCACGCGCGGTCCTCGCCGCCGGCGCCGGCGTGGTGGACGACGATCGACTGGACGCGGTGGCCCGCGCCGAGATCGACCCGCAGGGACCTGGTGCCGCCGTTGGCGCACCACTTGTCGGAGCCGCCGCCCGAGGTGCTGCCGTTGACGGCCTTCTCGGGCCCCTCGCTCGCGGCGCACTGGGCATCCGTGGTGGCCGGGCGATTCAGCGCGAGGTTGGCCTGGTTGTTCGTGCCGTACACCTCGAACTCGTCGATCCGGGCCGCGTTGTTGCCGTTGTTGGTGGGGCTGGTGATGGTCAGCCGGACGAAGCGGGCCGGCGCCGCGAGGATCGGGTGGTGTGTCCGGCTCGCCCGGTTGCCGGACACCGTGGCGCGGGTCGTCCAGGTGCTGCCGTCGGTGCTGGTCTGGATCGTGAAGTCACCGGTGTTCCAGCCGGTGGTCTCACCGCCGAGCCCGGCGTGCTTGACCACGAAGGAGCGGATCGTCTGGTTCGATCCCAGGTCGACCTGGAGGAACTTGGTGCCGGTGGCGAGGGAGCACCACTTGCTGGCGCCGCCGAGTCTGCTGTCGAACGCCTTCTCGGGGCCCTCGGTGGCGTTGCACGCGGCCGAGCCGGTGGCCGGCCTCCCGGCGGCCAGGTTGGGGCCCAGTTCGGCGGCGGCGGCCGGCGGGGTGGCCCCGTCGTCGAACGACGGCGGCGCGTCGGCGGGGTCGGTCCCCCACGACGAGGGCGAGGCGCCCATCGTGTACGACAGTGTCGCGCCACCGGCGAGGTCGCCGTAGCGCAGCCAGGTGCGCTGCGTCGCCGAGCCGTCCCGGGACAGGCTCTGCACGTACTGGTTGCCCTGCCCGGCGTTGGTGGCGTCGATCCGCAGGTCACCGGTGGGCCGGTCGACCAGGATCGACGGGAAGACCGGGCCGTGCAGGGCCAGGGTGTCCGCGCCGGGCGTGGGCGGGTACATGCCGAGCGCGGACCAGACGTACCACGCCGAGGTGGCGCCCAGGTCGTCGTTGCCGGGCAGGCCGCCGGCGCCGGTGGTGAACGACTCGTTCATGATCCGCCGGACCGCCGCGCTGGTGCCGGCCGGCGCGGCGGCGAAGTGGTAGGCCCACGGCACGCCGTGCTCCGGTTCGTTGCCGATGTAGAAGTACGGCTGCGACTGGCCCCCGTTGGTCTGGGTGAAGTGGTGGTCGAGCCGCTGGATCGCGGTCTGCCGGCCGCCCATGAGGTTGATCAGGCCGCCGAGGTTGTAGGGGACCATCCAGGTGTACTGCGAGGCGTTGCCCTCGACGTAGTTCGACTGGCTGGCGGGGTCGAGCGGCCACGGCCAACTGCCGTCGGCGTTTCGCGGGTGGACGTAGCCGGACTCGGTGTTGAACACGTTGCGCCACCACTGGGCCCGGGCCATGTGGGTGTCGTACGTGGCCGTGTCCCCCAGGGCCCGCGCGAACTGGGCGACCGCGAAGTCGCTCGCGGAGTACTCCAGCGAGTCCGAGGGGTCGCCGTCGATGTAGTGGCGCTGCACGTAGCCGCCCTGCCGGCCGCGGATCGGGCTGCCCTGGGTGGTGCCGCCGGCGGAGCTCCTTTTCATCAGCTCCAGCGCGGCGGCGGTGTCGAAGTCGCGGACACCGAACTGGTAGAGGCTGTCCACGATGATCGGGCCGGGGTCGCCGGTCATGACGAAGGCCTCGTTGGTGTTGTGCGACCACTTGGGCAGCAGGCCGCCCTGCTGCCCGTCGAGCACCATCGACTTGGCGATGTCGGCCGCCTCCCCAGGCGCTATGAACGCGATGAGCGCCGCCCAGGACCGGTAGACGTCCCAGCCGGAGTAGTTCTGGTAGACGGGGTGGCTGGCGGTGCGGATCACGTTGTCGAAGCCCCGGTACTGCCCACTGACGTCGTTGGACACGTTGGGGTTGATGAAGACGCGGTACAGCGCGGTGTAGAACTTCTGCAGGTCGGCGCCGGAGCCCCCGGTGACCTGCACCCGGTTGAGCACGCCGTTCCACTGCTCGTCGGCCCGCGCCCGCAGCGCGTCGAAGTCGAAGCCTGGCTGCTCGCTGACGAGGTTGGCCTGGGCCCCCGCCTGACTGACGAACGAGATGCCGACCCTGACCTGCACGACCGGGTTGCTGGACGTGTCGAAGGTCAGGTACCCGCCGGAGTTCGTGCCGCTGGTGCTGGTCGACCCGGCGCTGACCGTACCCCCCGACCAGGTACCGACCCCGGACGGTGCGCGGTCGAACTCCATCCGGTAGAAGATCTGGTAGGTCTTCGAGCTGCCACAGAAGCCGCCGCCGGTGACGCTGCCCGTCACGGATGATCCACTGATGGTGATCGAGCCGTTCCGGTTGCCGGTGGCGCTGCGGCTGGTGTTGACCAGCACCCGGGCGGCGGCGGTCGACGGGTAGGTCAGCCGGAGGGCGACCGTGCGCGTGGTCGCCGTGGCCTCCACCCGGGTGTTGCCGTAGTTGCTGAGCACCGCCTGGTAGTAGCCGGGGCGGGCCTGCTCCTGGCTCTTGGTCTGGGTGGCCCGGTAGGACGTCCAGGACGTCCCGGGGGAGGCTCCGATGGCGCCGGTGATCGGCAGGATGCCGAGATCCTCGTTGTTGGCGCAGCCCGCCCCGTTGAAGTGGGTGAGGCTGAACTCCTCGATCTCGGTGTCGCTGTGCCGGTACCCGGAGGGTGAGGCGGTCGGCGTGTCCGGGCTGAGCTGCACCATCCCGAAGGGCTGGACCGGGCCGGGAATGGTGCTGCCACCGGCGCCGCCACCCACCGGGTTGGGCGCGTTGCTGTCGTCGGTGCCGATGAACGGGTTGACGTACTGCGTGAGATCGGCCGCCGCGGCCTCGGCGGGTGGGGTGACGGCTACGACGACGAACGTGGCGGTGACGGCGGTGGCCAGCAGGCCGAGCCGGCGGGACGGGCCTGGTCGATGCATGCTCCGGATCCTCCCTGTGCGTGGGGTGGCGCCTTCGGTGACGACCTTTCCATCCATAGCTGTCGATTATTTGTTCTAGGCTCCGAACTCTCGGCTGTCAATGACGCGGGGCGGCGCGCCCGTCCGCGTCGGGGGCTTGTCGCGCACGTGTCTCCGCCGTTAATTTAGATAGCCAACTATCAACTCCTGATATGGCGAATTGTGCGCCAATCAGGGACTTGGGCCGAAGGACAACTCATGGGACAGCCCCGGGCGGGCGCCTCGCGGAGGCTCCCCTCCCCACCGTGGCCGGCACCGGCGACGCGGTGCTCGCGGTCCCCGGTGCGCGGGCCGTGGCCAGCGGCGACCGGGTCGACCGCCGGGTGGACCCACCGGTGCTCGGGCTCCGGCGCGAAGACAGCCGTGACCGTCCTCGGTGGCCCGCACACCGGCTGGCCGCTGGAGGTGCGCCATGGCGGATGACCCGACGGCGGGAGAGCACGGGTCACCCGCGCACCCGCGCGGTCACGGAACCGCGACGCGATCACCTGGCGGCCCCGAGGTCCACGCCCCGGCGGTCAGCGGGCGGCTGGTCCGGCCCGCCGTGCCGCAGCCCGAACAGACGGGTGCGTCCGAAGCCGGCCGAGCTTCCGGGCCGGGCCGCTCCGCCAGGGTGACGAAACGACTGGCGAACCTGCTGGACGCGGACCGCGGCGGGCGGCCCGGCGGCAGCGGGGGCGAGCCGCCCCCGGCCGCTGATCGGACCGCGTGGTGGTGGTTGCGCCACGAGTGGACCCTGGCGGTGCTCGCCGGGCTGCTACTGGCGGTGGTCCTCACCTGGCCCACGCTGCGCCACCCGTGGACCACGATCCCCGGCGACCTGGGCGACCCGACCCTACAGGCGTGGCAGGTCGCCTGGTCCGGGCACGCGCTGCTCACCGATCCCCTGGCGCTGTGGCACTCCAACACCTTCTTTCCGGAGCGGTACACGTACGCCTACAGCGACACGTTGCTCGGCTACGCCCCGGCGGGGCTGTTCGTCTCCGACCCGCAGGAGGCGGTGCTCCGGTACAACATCCTCTACGTCCTGTCGCACGCCCTCGCCTTCGTCGGAGCGTACGCGCTGGTCCGGCAGGTGGGCGCCCGCCGGATCGCGGCTGCCGTGGCGGCTGTCGCGTGGGCGTACGCCCCGTGGCGGCTGGCCCACAGCGGGCACCTGAACATCCTCTCCATCGGGGGCATCGCGTTGTGCCTGGCCATGCTGGCCCGGGGACATGGCTGGTCGTTGCGGGACGGGCACCAGCCGCAGCGGCACCGCCCGGGCTGGGCGTTGGCCGGCTGGTTGGTCGCCGCCTGGCAGGTCAGCCTCGGCTTCGGCATCGGCCTGCCGCTGGTCTACTTCCTGCTCGCCGGGTGCGTGGTGGTCGCCGCCGCCGTCGGCTGGGTCCGGCTGAGGCGCGGCCGGTACCTGTTCGGCCGCCGGCTGCTGCTGGCCGATCTCGGCGGCGGCGCGGTCCTCGCCGCGACGTGTGTGTCGATCGGTTCGGTCTACCTGCGCGTCGTCGACCAGAACCCGCAGGCCGAGCGGGATCTCGCCTGGACCAGGTGGCTCTCGCCACCGCTGCGGGGATACGTCGTCGCGCCCGCGGACTCCTGGCTCTGGGGAACCCGGCACACCTACGCCCGGGCCCAGTTGTCCTGGGCGCCGGAGATGGCCCTGTTGCCCGGGGTGACGCTGATCGTCCTCGCCGCCCTGGGCCTGGCCTACTCCAGCTTCCGGCTCCGCCATCGGGTCCTGCTCGGCCTTGGCGTGCTGGTCAGCGGCGCACTCGGACTGGGCAGCAACCTGGGCGCCGACGGGGATCCGGGGTACCTGACCCTGTCGAGACTGCTCCCCGGCTGGGACGCGCTTCGCACCCCGGGGCGCATGATGATCTGGACGAGCCTCCTGCTGGCCATTCTCGCCGCCGGGGCGATCACCGCGATCGGCGACGACATGGCCCGGGCGGCTCGGGGAACGCCAGACGAGAGCGCCGACAACCCGAAGGTGGCACCGACCGTCCGGCCCGGGTGGCGCGTCGCACGGGTGGCCCTGGTGTTGCCCCTGGCCCTCGTGCTCGTCGAGGGCGTCAACCGCACCCCCCATCCCGAGGTGCCCAGAGCGCCGACCGCGCTGCGGTCGGCCTCCGCGCCGCTGCTGGTCCTGCCCAGCGACGGCCTGCTGGAGCTGAACATCATGCTGTGGTCCACCGACGGCTTCCCGCAGGTCGCCAACGGCCTCGCCGGCTTCGTGCCCACGAGCCAGCAGCGGACCCGGGAGATCACCGCGGCGTTCCCCGACCCGGCCAGCGTCGCGTACCTGCGGCAGGTCGGCATCCGGTCCGTCGTGGTCCTGCCCGACCGCCTCGCCGGGACCGCCTGGGACGGCGTCCCCAACCGACCGGTGGACGGACTGGGCATCACCCGCGACGAGGTCGACGGAGCGTTGGTCTACCACCTCGACCCCTCGACCGGATGACAACCGGCCGCCCACACCACCGGACCGCCACGCGGATGAAGCAGTAGATCGGAGGACGCATGCGGTTGTCGATCGTGGTGCCCTGCTTCAACGAGGAATCGTCCCTGGAACCGCTCCACGAGGCGCTGACCGCCGCGACAACGGGACTCACCGACGATCTCGAGGTCGTCCTCGTCGACGACGGCAGCACCGACGGCACCCTGACCGTGATGCGCCGTCTCGCCGCCGCCGACTCCGCGGTCCGCTACACGTCGTTCAGCCGCAACTTCGGCAAGGAAGCCGCCATGCTCGCCGGGCTACGCCGCGCCACCGGCGACGCGGTCGTCGTTCTCGACGCCGACCTGCAACACCCCCCGCACCTCCTCCCCCGGATGATCGCCCTGTACCAGCAGGGATACGACCAGGTGATCGCCTGCCGGGACCGGCGCGGCGAGCACATGACCCGCAGGTACGCCACCCGCCTGTTCTACCGCACGGTGAACCGCCTGATCGACGTCCGCCTCCACGACGGCGCCGGTGACTTCCGGCTGCTCTCCCGACCCGCCGTGGACGCGATCCTCGCACTGCCCGAGTACAACCGGTTCTCCAAGGGCATCTTCTCCTGGATCGGCTTCAACACCTTCGTGCTGCCCTTCCCCAACGAGACACGGCAGGCCGGCGCCAGTAAGTGGAGCTTCGGCAAGCTGGTCAACTACGCCATCGACGGCGTGCTGTCCTTCAACAACAAGCCGCTGCGGCTCGCCATCTACGCCGGCCTGCTACAGACGCTGCTCGCCACCGGGTACGCGGCCTGGGTGATCGCGCACTCCATCATCGAGGGCATCGACATGCCCGGCTATACGACGATCATCACCGCGGTCGTCGGGATGAGCGGGATCCAGATGATGATCCTCGGTGTGATCGGCGAATACATCGGACGGATCTACTACGAGACCAAGCGCCGGCCGCACTTCCTCGTCAAGGAAACCGACAGAGGCGCCAGAGGCGAGAGCCGCAACCAGGACGAGACGGTCGACCTGACCGCCTCGGCGGCCTGACCCGGGGCCCGCCACCCGCCGAGGCCGTGCGGGGTGACGGCCCTGGAGCGCAGGGCCCGCGAGTCAGGCGGTGGGCCGGTCGTTGGCCCGGGCACGGAGCGCGGCCGACCGCAGCCGGTACAGGCGCGTCGCGAGAATGATCTCGAACCGCGCCTCCTCGTCGTTCAGGTCGCGCCCGATCAGCTCGGTGATCCGCTCCAGCCGATAGCGCAGCGTGCTGACGTGCACGTGCAGCTTGACGGATGTCTCCTGGTACTTCCCGCCGCACGACACGAACCGTTCGGCGGTGTCGAGGAGCTGGGTCCGGTGCTCGCGGTCGTACGCGAGCAGCCTGCCGATGATCTTGTCGATGAAGTCGTTGACGTCCGCCCGCGCTGCTCCGTCGCGCTGACCAAGCTGACCGCGATCGCCGCCGCGGTGGGCCTGCCGGAGCTGCTGCACACCGGCCGCTCGGTGATGGACCGCACGTACGACGTGCTGCCCGTGGTCGTCGCGCTGGCCGTCACCTATCTGATGCTCACCGTCCCGTTGACCTTCCTGGTCAAGGCCGCAGAGGGCCGGTGGCGCAAGCGTACCGTCCGGCAGAGCATGCCCCTGTTCTCGTAGCTCGCCGGGCCTCGGCACGAAACACTCCGCCCCAGTGCCGGAAGCACTCGGCGATGCCCCCGACCGGAACTGGCCGGGGGCATCGCCGTGTCTGCCGGGGTCCGGAAACCCGGCTACGACTCTTGGATGTCTCGGTGCTGATCTCGACGCGATGCGCCCGGAACCGCCAGCCCTGCCTGCGCCGGTCCACCCGCCACCGGTCCGCGCGGTGTCGGCACGCCGGTCGGGCCGACCGGTGCCACGGCGTCGTCGCGGCCGACCCGGAAGGCAAGGCGATCCAGGTAGCGGGTCTGCAACACGACGAAGGCGACCAGGAAGAGCAGCAGGATCAGGACCGGCAGCACCGAACCGAGGCCGGCACCGTCAGCTCTGGGACCGAACCGGTTGGCCCGGAACTGCGCTGCCAGGGGAGCGGTGAAGTTCTCCGGATCGCCGCTGACGATCGACGGCCAGAGCAACTGTTGCGCCTGGATCAACCAGGTCAGCAGCCCGATCAGCACCAGCATCGGCAGCGCCGGCAACACCAGGGTACGAACCGCCGTGCCCCCGCTGTGCTGCCCGCGCGCCTGCTGGCCCCGGAACAGCAGGGTGAACGCCACCAGCGCGGGGATCGACACCCAGCCGGGCGGGATCAGGCCGAGGAAGGTGTTCACCTGGCCCAGCTCACGGGCCCGGAAGAAGCCTTCGATGGCCAGCGGGCCGGTGCCGACGAACAGCCACGGCGCGAACGGCAGCAGCAACAGCTCACTCCAGCGACCCAGCGGACGCAACGCCCCGATGCCGAAACCCGCCACTGCGGCCAGCCCGACCGACACGGTGGCACCGATCAGCGTCGGCAGCCAGGTGTTGGCCAGTACGGTGGCGAGGCTGACGCCGCCGCGCGCCTCGGGCACCCCTTCGAAGCCGTGCCGCAACCAGGGCGCCAGCGCCCAGCCGACGACCGCGACGAAGACGACCAGCGCCACCACGACCAACCCGGTGGCCAGCGGATCGCCCCCGGTCGGGGCGGTTGGCCGCCGCCCCTCGACCTCGATGCGTGCCCGGGTGGCCAGCAGCAACCCGACCGCCACCAGCCCCAGCACCCCCAGGACAGCGAGCAGCAGCACCGATCCGGCGGCGCCCACCCCGAACCGCAGCTGCCCGAAACTCGACTGGAACACGCCAACCAGTGGTGCGCCACGCCCCTGCACCGGGGTCAGTGCGCCCACGGTGTAGCTCTGCAACGCCACCGCGATCACGCCCAGGGCGAGCAGACCTCCCACGGTGAGCAGCGCGGGCAACGGGCTGCGGCCGGAGGACCGGTTGCGCAGCGCCGCCAGGTACGCGGTGGCCGCCACCGCGACGACCAGACCGAAGCTGGTGACCGCCACCATCATGATCACAGCGCCCCGGGACTGGGCTCCGCCGTCCACGCGGTGCAGCCGCCAGCCGAGATACACCGCCGCCGGCGCGTGCCCGGCCAGCGGCAACGCGAGAACACCCCGGGTGGCCAGCCGGGCAACCCGGCCCGCCCGGTCGGCCAGCACCGCCAGCAGCGGGGCGATCAGCACCGCGAGGAGCAGTGGCACCACCGCGAGCAGCACCACGAACGTGACCGACTCGACGAAACCGGCCTCGTACAGCGCGCGGTAGTTGTCCAAGCCGACGCTCTCGCCCAGCCCCAGGTCACCGCCACGACCCAGGTCGCGCACCCTCGGCCCGGCGCTGAAACTGCGGCGCAGGGTGGTCACGGTGGGCAGCAGGTACGACCAGATCAGGGCGATCAGTGCCGGCGCCGTGAGCGCCAGCCCGACGCCCACGACGGCTGTCCGGTCAGGACGTCGCGGCGGCACGGGCCCGTCTGCGGCGGCGGGCGACTGCCCAGCGTCAACCATGGGAATCCTCATCAGTCGATGGGTTCGGCATTCGACACCCGGCAGCCTAAACCCGGGCCGGCGATCCGCACGCCCCCTACTCAGCCTGCTTGCGCAAACAGCGGGTGCGGCTCGTCGGTCGATACCGGGAGAGCGTGGACAACGTCCGCACAGGACGCGGGCCGGCCCGCGCGCTCAGGCCGGTGGAAGCCCGGTCACCTGACAGCAACCGTGCGCCGACATCGCGGACCTCCTCCTGCCCAGGCCGTGACTCCGCTGCTGTCCGGCTCACGCCCGGGGACCCGGCCGGCCACCCGCGGCTCGCGCCGCGCCCGCAGCGGCAGGTCGGTCAGACGCCGCGGGGCCGACCGGCGGACCGGCGCGACAGCGAACTCGGCGCGTCGACACCCGCGTTCTCGCTGACGCTGATCCCGAGCCGCTCGACCAGTTCGCCGCCGAGCCACCCGGTCAGCCCGACCAGGACTACGCCCACGAAGCTACAGGTCAGGGCAAGGGCGCTCGGGTCCCAGTTGTCCGCGGAGAGCCGCAGCAACCAGCTCGCGGCGAACAGCAGCACGACCACGACGTTGCCGATACCGTGCACCGCGCCGACCCGCTTGGCGCGCGTGCCGACGGGGATGGCCAGCCAGTCGATCAGACCGAACACCGCGGCGACGAGGCCGCCGATGATGCCGACCCCCATCGTGTACGCCGCGGAGATCTGAAAGCCCGGCCGGTCGGTGATCAGGTACAGGATGTCGAAGATCACCGAGGTGGCGAACAGTCCGAGCGGAAACACGATCAGGATCGGGTGGACCCCATGGCCCATCGCCTTGGCTCGGCTCTCCATGACACGTCTCCCTGTCTCCCCCCAGGCGATTCGGCGGATTCCCCGTTTCGGCGTTGTCACACGTCCCTTGGAGAGAAGCCGGCCGGACGCGGGATGGCTGACCGCCGGTCAGGACTGGTGGCGGCGGGTGGACCTGGCCTGCACCGTGGGGCGGCGGACAACCGCGATCCGGTCGCCTCGGGCGCGGACCGTGGTCCGGCCGCCGCGCCGGCGCCGGACGACCAGGTCGACGGTCGCGCCACCGACCTGCACGCCCTCCAGCCTGAGGTCCGGCAACCACTCGGGCAGGTGCGGATCCACGAAGATCGTCCGCAGCGGTGCCGCCGGACGCAGCGCGAGCAGCGCCTGGACCAACGCGACGATCGAGCTGGCCGACCAGGCTTGCGGGGAACAGGAGTTCGGGTAGACGCCGGGGTGCGGGTGCTGTTCGTCGCGCGGCAGACCGCTCAGCACCTCGGGCAGGCGGTGCTCCTCGAAGATCGCCGCCGCGGCGAACATCCCCTCGGCCACCCGGTGCAGGTGCTCCCAGCAGCCGTACCGGGCCAGGCCGAGCCCGATCGTGCCCGCCTCCACCGGCCAGACGCTGCCCCGGTGGTAGCTGAAGGGGTTGTATGCCGGATGCGCGGCGGAGAGGGTACGCACACCCCAGCCGCTGAACATGTCCGGCGCGAGCAGCCGGCGGGCCACCGCGGGGGCGACGCGGGGCGGCACGATCCCGGTGGTGAGCAGGTGGCCGTCGTTGGAGTTGACCGACCGGACCGGCCGCTTGTCCGGCCCGAGCGCCATCGCGTAACAGCCGAGGTCGGGAAGCCAATAGGCCCGGTGGAAACGGCGGCGCAACCGGTGGGCCCGGGCAACGAGGACCGCACCCGCGGCGGGGTGGCCGGTCGCGGTGAGCACCACGGCGGCGTGCCGCAGCGCGGCGTACCAGTACGCCTGCAACTCGCTGGTCGCGATCGGGTTCGGCACGATCGTCCCGTGCTCGTCGACGATGGCCGAGTCCGAGTCCTTCCACCCCTGGTTCTTCAGGCCCGTCCGGGAGCGGCAGCGGTACTCGAGGAAGCCGTCCCCGTCGAGATCGCCGTACCGGTCGATCCAGTCCAGGGCGCGGCGCGCCGTCGGCAGCAGTTCCCGCAGGATGTCCAGGTCTCCGGTCCAGGCGAAGTACTGGCCCAGGAAAACCAGGAAGTCCGGCGCGGTCGACCAGTCGCCGTAGTAGCTGGTGTACGGGTCGAGGCCGAGCACGGACACCGGGCCCCGGCGGGCCTCGTGCAGCGGCTTGCCGGGCTCCTCGTCCCGCCAGTCGTCGATGCGCCGCCCGAGGTGGTGGGCGATCAGGCGGAGGCTGTCGGCCAGCATGGTCGGCCCGGCGAGCAGGGCCTGCCACGACGCGGTCATCGTGTCGCGGCCGAAGATCTCCTGATAGATGGGCAGTCCCGCCATCGGCGCCGTGGGCCCGGACGGTTCACCGAGCGGCAGCAGGGCCAGGTCGTCCACGGCGCACCGCCAGGCCGCCGCGACGTCGAAGTTGGTGCTGCCCAGCCGGGTGAGTTCGCGGGTCAGCCGGGCCCGGGCGCCGGCCGCGGCGTCGCCGGGCTCCGTGAAGCTCGCCGGGGGCGCGGGCAGACGCTCCCCGTCGAAGACCGGCTCGACGGTGAGGTCCACCCGGCTGCTTGCGCCCGGCGGCAAGGCGAACCCGATCGTCAGCGCGCCGTCCGCGTACCGCACGGGCGCATCGGCCCGTACCCGGATCAGGACCGCGCGGTCGAGGTCGTCGCGCAGGTAGGTCAGGCACAGTTCCTGCACCCCGGCGTCCCAGCTCGCACCGACGGCACCGCACTGCACGCGGCGGCCCCGCTCGGCCTCGCCGGTGTCGGCGAAGTCGGCGGCGAGGCGGATCCCCAACCGGAGAGTCAACAACTGCTGGGCGAAGCTGACCACGGTGTGCCGAATCCGCAGCCCTTCGCCGACGAAACGTTCGGTCACCAGGTAGGCGGCACGGGAGGGTAGGGTCTCGCCGTCGCTGATCTCGGCGTACGAGAGTTGGGCATGTCCCTGGACGTTCGCCGTGCTGAACGGCACCGGCTCGCGGCCGTTCACCGCCACCTGCTCGACGCTGAGCACGCGGGTGTTGCGGGCGAAGAAGCCCTGTGGGTCGGCACCGGTGATCCGGCCGCGCACGTCCGTGACCAGCGTGCTCCACCCGCTCGCCACGTAGAGCAGATCCGGCCGGACGCGGAGGTTGCGGACCCGGCTCATCGACCGGGTGACCGTCGACGCGACGGCGCGTCGCGGTGACCGGACCGGACGGGCCGGGCAGGCGATGCGTTCGGCACTGGCAGCGGCACGGTGCACCCCCGAGCTGCGGACAACCCGAGCGCACGGGTGGCGGCGGGCACGAACCCCGTACCCCTCTCTGTCGCCGGTACACCTCCCGTTCCACCCTGTCCCGCTTCGGTACCGAACGGCCGTCCGCCCCCGCTCCCCGACCGAAGTGGCAGGCAGGGTGACCGCGCCCATCAAAAGCCTTTCGTTTGATCTAATCCGGTCTCCGGAGCGGCTCCACCGCGACGGTCCCTCAAGGATCAAGGAGAACTAATCATGGCTGTCTCGCAGCGCGTCGCAATCGTCACCGGCGGTTCTCGGGGCATCGGCCGACAGATCGTGAAACGGTTGGCGACGGCCGGATACGCGGTCGCGCTGAACTACGCCACCAGCAAGGTCGAGGCGGAGCAGGCCGTGGCCGAGGTCATCGCCGCTGGCGGAAACGCCGTCGCAGTGCAGGCCGACGTCGCTGACGAGTTCGCGGTCGCCGACCTCTTCGACACCACCGAGCGAACATACGGCGGGATCGACGTCGTCGTGCACTCGGCCGGGATCGCGGTCCACTCCCCCGTGGCCGAGCTGGACCTCGCCGACCTGGACCGGGTGCACCGCACCAATGTCCGCGGCACCTTCGTGGTGGACCAGCAGGCGGCCCGCCGGGTCCGGCCCGGCGGCGCGATCATCAACATCTCCAGCACGACGCCCCGGCTGTCCCTGCCCGGCTACGCCGCCTACGCCGCGAGCAAGGCCGCGATGGACTCGATCACCCTGATCCTGGCCCGGGAGCTACGGGGACGCGACATCACCGTGAACGCGGTCGCGCCCGGCGCCACCGCCACCGCGCTCTTCCTTGAGGGCAAGGACGAACAGATGATCGCCCGGATGGCGGCGATGTCGCCGATGAACCGGCTCGGCGACCCGACCGAAACGGCCGACGTGGTGGCCTTCCTCGCCGGCCCGGCCCGCTGGATCAACGGCCAGGTGCTGTACGTCAACGGTGGCGCCGCCTGACCCCCTGCGACGGTGCCGCCCGCGTCGGTTCGGAGCTCCGGCCCAGGCCGGAGCTCCGAACGTCGGTGGCGGCGAGAACCTGGCGAGGAGCGCAGTGCCCCGCCGACCGAGCGAGCCACCTCCCCCGTCCCGGACGTCAACCGTTGCGGTCGGGCCGTCGTCAGCCGGCGCTGTCCCACGTTCGACGATGACGAAGCGCGACGTCGACCGACCCGGCCGTCAGGGCAGCCAGGACGCCTCGGCGAGGGCACGGGACGCCGCCTCCTCGTAGACCGCCAACGCCAGCCAGGACTCCGCGAACGCCTGCCCGTCGTCGTCGGTGACCCGGCCGAACGGGTCCCGTGGACGGGCCCGCGCCGCGACGCTCATTGCCCCGAGCAGGTACGCGCCGAGATCCAGGCGGGCCCGACGCAGTCCGCGCTGCGAGGAGTCGGCCAGTGCCTGGACCGCCCGCCCGCCCGAGACGACCCGCTCCAGGTGCCGGCGCAGCAGGCGCAGCGCCGGATCGCCGGTGCCCGGGCGCTGACCGCCGACCGGCGTCGACGCCGGCTCACCTGCCGTCCTGAGCTGGCTGTGGTGCAGCCGGTCGTAGCCGAGGTCGACGTGCCCCGCCCAGCTCTCCGGCAGGCCGAGCCCGGGCCCGCTGGCGGGTACCGGCGCGACGGCGAGCGCCTGCACCGTCGCCCGTCGGGTCGGATCGAGCCGGCCCACCAGGCGCAGTTCCACCCCCACCGCCTGCCCCAGCAGTCGCAGGTTGTGACGGTGGGCCAGTTCGGCGTGCTCGTCGGCGACGGTCAACGTCAAGACCCCACCGTCTCCGGTGGCGGCCAGGACGGTGTTCTCGTGCGTACCCAGCACGCGCACGGTCAGGAAGAGCAGGTCGGCACCGGCGGGCCGCTCCGGCACCGGCAGCGCCGACGCGGCGAAGGCCCGCCGTACCTGGTCAGCCAGCGGTTGCGCCCACAACCCGACCAGCGGATCGTCGGCCCAACCGGCCCCGCCGGCCCGTACCGCGCGCACCGATCGTCCGGTGCCCAACTGCCCCGACGCCGACGCGGTGCCGCCGGACACCACCAGCCCAGCCCGGGTCAGCTGCCGGTGGCTGAGCCCCGACTCGCCCACCGCCACCGCCGAGTCACCCGCACCGGCGGCCCGCCCGACATCACCCGGGGCGAGGTCGGCGACCGTCCAGAGCCGACCGTCCCGGTCCACCAGATAGGTGACCACCCCGCCGTACCCGGAGTCCGCCACGACGGGCACGGCGCAGAGCCCGTACAGCCGCAGGCCGGCCTGCGGGTCGTACGCCCGCCGGGCGGTGCCCAGCAGGTGCCCGAGTTCCCCGGCTGGCAGCCCGGTCCCGCGCAGGCGACGCGACACGGCCAGCAGCTCGCGCAGGTCGTCGGTCAGGTCGGTCAGCCGGTACTGCGGCTCGGCCGCCCGGGCTGCGCGTAGTCCCACCGCGACCCGGGTGCCGGTCGCGGCGACGCGGTGCAGGCCGTTGGCCCTGGCCTCGTGCACGGCCCGGAGCAGGGCGGTACGCAGCACGACCCCGCAGCCGACGATCCCCGCCGCGAGCACGGTCACCGCCACCTGCCACAGTCCGGCGGCGGCGGCCCGCTGACGCTCGGTCAGTTCTCCGCCCACCGGCGGCCCGACCGGCGCCTCGGCCGCCGAACCGCTGGTCGGCCCGGGCACCGCGACGGCAGCCGGCCCGACGGTCTCCGGCGCCGGGTCCACCGGGGCCGAGTCGTCCACCGGGGCCGAGTCGTCCACCGGGGCCAGGGCGAGCACCGCTACCCGGTGCAGGCAGTTGGGCGCGAGCAGGCAACTGCACCGGGCGGCGGCGGCGTCGCGCACCACTCCGTCGGTCGCCACCAGCGTCACGGTGGTCGCGTCGTCGACCTGGACCGTCACCTCGCCGGCCCCGCCGGTGACCGGCCAGCCACCGGCCCGGGCCACCGCGTCGTCCACCTTCTTGCGCAACCGCCCGGGCAGCGCGTCCAGCGCCTCGGCCAGCACCGGCGCGGTCACCGCGGGCAGGCCGGTCACCGGCGCACCTGCTCCCCGACCCACCGGGCCAGTTCCAACGGGCTCAACGCCGCGATCGGCATCCCCGCCGCCACCAGCTGCCCCGCTGCCGAGACCGAGTACCGGGGCCGCCCGGTGTCGTCCAGGCTGGCGCAGCCCAGCACCGTACAGCCCGCCTCGACCAACGCCCGGGTCTCGGCCAGCAGCCCACCCATGGGAAATCCCTCCTCGAAATCGCTGATCACGGCCACCATGGTCCGCTGCGGGACGGTGACCAGCGAACGGGCGTAGCGCAGCCCGGCCGCGATGTGCGTACCCCCACCGACGCTGACCTCCAGCAGCAGGCCCAGCGGGTCGTCCACCCGCTCGGACAGATCCACCACCTCGGTGGAGAAGGCCACGAAGTGCGTGGTGAGCGCCGGGACACCGGCCAGGACGGCGGCGGTGAGCGCCGACCAGATCACCGACGACTCCATCGAGCCGGAGACGTCCACGACGAGCACCAGCCGCCAGTCCACCCCCCGCCGGGCCCGGGTCCGGAACACCGGCCGCTCGGGTACCAGGGTGATCCGGCCCCGCTCGTCGCGGCGGCTCGTGGCCAGGTTGGCCCGCAGCGTCCGGGGCAGGTCCAGCGGCCCGCCCGGCCGGTAGGTGGGACGTGGCGTGGTCAGCCCGGTCAGGGCCGGCCGCAGCCGGGCGGCCAACTCCCTGGTCAGCTCCTCGACGATGCGGGCCACCAGCGGTCGCAGCCGCGCCACGGTGGACTCCGGAAGCCCACCGGCGAGGGTGAGCACGTCCCGGAGCAGCTCGACGGAGGGGCGCACCGCCTCGGGATCCAGCTCGGTGAGCACGTCCAGCCGGCCCGCCTCGACGGCCCGGGCCAGCACCTCCTCCCGGACCCCGGGCCCGAACAGGGCGGACAGCTCCTCCGTCCACTGCCGTACGCCGGGAAACGATGCCTCCCGGCCGGCACGTCCGGCCGCCTCGGCGCCGGCGCCCTCGCCCCGGCCAGCCCCGTACAGCTCGTCGAGAGCGGTGGCGTACCGGCGCACGCCCGGCCGGACCTGAGCGGTGTCCCGGCCGAGCACGAGCCGCCAACGGTCGACGGTCGAGAGTTCACCGGCCGGGGCCCGGCGGGTGGGCGGCCCCGGGGCGCCGGGGTCGGCCGGCGGGTCGTTCGGCTCGGGGGCGAGAAAACCCTGCGCGACCAGCGCCGACCGGCCCGCCCGGTCGGCGAGCAGCCGGACCAACAGGGTGTCCGGATCGTCGACCACGGAGATGTCGGTGGCCGGATCGCTGCCGCCGAGCCGTTCCCGGACCACGTCCAGCAGCCGGTCCCGGCCGGCCGGGCTGATCACGTGGAAACCCGCGCGCAGCGCCGGCAGCCGGGTGAAGAACTCCTCGTCGGGCAGCGTCTCGACCCGGTCGAGGAGCCCACCCAGCACATCGTCGTTGGCCCGCAGCAGCGGCTCGGCGACGGCCAGCAGCCCCGTCAGGTGGCCCTGGAGCTGGTGCCGCGCCGTGGGCGTGGTCGCGGTGTCCAGCCAGGACGCGATGCGCCGCCCGAACGCGGCCGGCTTCCCCAGGCCCAACAGGACCCGCACCGCCCCGGCGGCGGCGGCCATCATCGGCGTGCCCTGGGTGGTGAGCCGGGTGAGACAGTCGGCCAGGCGCAGCCCCGCCCCGGCGGTGTCGGCCCGCTGGGCGAGCGCGGCCAACGCCTCGGCGTCGGTCACCTCCTCGGAGCCGGTCAGCCCGTCGACCTGCCGGATCGCCGCGCTCTCCAGCGCCTCGGCCACCGCGCTCAGGTCGCTCACCGGCAACCCTGACCCACCGGGCAGGTGGCCGAGGCGCAGCCGGTCGAGCAGCGCCAACGCCATGATCAGTTCCGTGAGGGTGCCCTCCGCCGGTACCGTGACCGACAGTTCGGTGAGTCGGCGCGCGGCCAGGTCGGCCAGGTCGCAGCGCGCGGCGGCCTCCAGACCACTGATCACCGCGGTCGCGGTCGGACCTCCGTCGGCCTGCGCACGCCGCCGCTGCTCCACCAGGGCGCCCTCGGCGGCCTGGGCGAGGGTCACCCCACGCAGGCCGGCCACCTCGATCGTCGCCTCGGTCCGGGGCGACCAGCCCACCCGCCAGCGCGCGGTGACCGGGTCGACACCGCCGACCCCTTCGCTGGCGACCGGTTCGGCGTAGGCGACGCCGCAGACCGCGAGCCGGCGCAGCGTGATCTCCCGACGCCGGTCCAGATCGGAACGGAGTGGATCCAGCCGCAGCTCCTTGGCCGGGTCGCCGGCGCCGGGCAGCCGCAGCCCGGCCAGCAGTTTCCGCACCGCCGGTGCCAGCCCGCAGCGGGGGGTGCCGGGGGCCAACGCGCCGCGCCGATCGCCGACGAGCACCTGTTCCATGGCCCCGGCCACCACCCGGCCCCGGCCCATCACCTCGCCGTGGGCCAGCACGCTCTGCATCGCTTCGACCAGCTCGCCCCGGGCCGGTGCGGGCAGGCCCCGCAGTCGGGCCAGGTCGACCGCGAGGCGGACCGTCTCCCGGGCCTCGGCGGGGCCCGCCGGGTGACCGGCCCGGCGGACCGCCGCACACACGGCCACCACGGATGACACCGCCGCCGACTCGACGGCGGTGGGGTCACCGTCGGCCGCGAGGACCGACTGCTGCCACTGCGGATCGCGGATCCCGGCCGGGTAGCCCGACCGGGCGTCCAGCAGCCCGAACGTGTACGGCACCAGCGAGGTCACCACCGGCGGTGTGGCCGGGCCGTCCTGCGGCGGTGCGCCCGCCCCGGTCAGCAGCGCCGGGGCGTGGAAGGCGCCGACCAGGGCGGCGACCCGCCGCTGGCCCGCCTCGGCCAGGCACTGCCGCATCCGCGCCTCCCGGCGCAGGTCGAGTGCGGACACCCCGGCGCCCCGCTCGGCGTCGACGCGCAGCGCCCAGCCGACCGCCAGCGCCGCGCGGCGGACCGCCTCCGGACTCGCGCCCGGCGCCCGTGCCTCGACGGACCGGTCCCACAGGTCCTCGTCGCAGCGCCCGGTGCCCGCCGCCCGCAGCGAGTCGGCGAACGACCGGCCCGCCGCCGCGACGTCGCCCGGTGCGGGCCCGCCCTGCCGCCACGCCTCGTCGGCCAGGGGCAGATCGCAGGGTACGACCTGGACCCCGTTGCGGGCGGCCCAGCGCACCGCGACGAGTTCGGGGGAGAAGTCGGCGAACGGGTAGAACGCGGGTCCCCCGCTGTCGCCGACCACCCCGGCCAGTGCCACCGGTGCGATCGTGGCCGGGTCGGCGAGCCACGGCAGCCACTCGCCCAGCTCGGGTGGGAGTTCGAGGAGCAGCACCTCGGGCCGGAACTCGGCCAGCAGTCGCGGGAGTGCCACCGCCAGCGCGGGTGAGTGGTGCCGCACCCCGATCAGGTACGGCCGGCGGTGCCCGGCCAGCTCCGTGACCGCGACCACCGGATCGACCAGTCCGGTCGGGTCGACCAGCCCGGTGGCGGCTGGCGGCCCGGTCAGGTCCGGCGGCTCAGTCGGCAAGGACATCACGCAGCTCCCAGAGCCGGCGCCACAGCCGTGCGCCGTCCTCGGCCCGGCGCCGGACCGCGCCGTCCCAGTACCCGAGCAGTTTGGCCCCGTCGGCGGGGTCGTCCTTGCGGACCACGCCCAGCAGGTGCCCCGGCAACAGCGACAACACGTCCCGGTCACCGGGGAAGTACGCCGCTGCCAGCCCCAGCGACGTCGCGACCGCCACCGCCTCGGCGGTGCTCATCACCGTCGAGGGCCGCTCCACCTCCCAGCCCTCGACCGAGCGCCCGGCGCGCAGATCCCGGAACGCGGTGACGAGCGCCTCCAGCACCGCGTCGTCGACCGCGAACGGGGTCCGCACCCGGTCCAGCGCCGCCCGGGCCTGCCGCTGGACCAGCGCGGTCTCCTGCGCCAGGTCGGGGATCGGGCCGACGGTCTCGAAGTTGAACCGTCGCTTGAGCGCGGCGGACATCTCCGACACGCCCCGGTCCCGGAGGTTGGCGGTCGCGATCAGCGTAAAACCGGGCGCGGCGGGCACGGTGGCGTCGGCGGTACCGGACAGCTCGGGCACGGCGATCCGGCGGTCGGACAGGATGGACACCAGGGCGTCCTGGACCTCCGGCAGGCAACGGGTGATCTCCTCCACCCGGGCGACCGCGCCGGTACGCATCGCCGACAGGATCGGCGACGGCACCAGCGCGGCGGCGCTGGGGCCGTGCGCGAGCAGCAGCGCGTAGTTCCAGCCGTAGCGGAGCTGGTCCTCGGTGGTGCCCGCGGTGCCCTGCACGACCAGCTCGCTGGTGCCGCAGACCGCCGCGGACAACAACTCCGACAGCATCGACTTCGCGGTGCCCGGCTCGCCGACGAGCAGCAGGCCCCGTTCCCCGGCAAGGGTGACGACACAGCGCTCGACCAGGGCCCGTTCGCCGACGAACTTGGCGGCGATGACCAGCTTGCGGGGCAGGCCCTCGCGGCGCGCCTCCTTCGGCAGCTCAAGCTCGCCGCCGGCGCTGCCGGCGATGAACGTGACGACCGCGCGCGGGGTCAGCCGCCAGCCCGGGGGACGGGGCCCGTCGTCGTACGCGGCGAGGAACTCCAACTCGGTGGCGTGGGCGTGCTCGGCGGGATCCACCTGCCGAACCGCCGGGGTGGTCGTGGTCATCAGCGCCTTTCCGTAACAAGATCGTCGAAGCGGGGTGCGTCACCGGCGAGCAGCCGGGCCCAGGCGAGTTCGAACAGCCGGGGCGCGGGGGCGACCGGGGTGATGATGCCCAGGGCGGAGACGCCGCCCTCGTCCCCGATCAGCAGCGGCAGCTTCCACCGCTCCAGCGGGAGCAGCGGCGCCTTCAGCGCCAACCAGCCACCGGGCAGGAACAGCGACCGCCCGGCTCGGGGTCGCTTCGCCGCCACGACGTGCGCGGTCGCGGCCAGCTCCGTCCGGGCCGCCTTGAGCCGCGCCGGCTTCCAGCCGGTCCACCGGGCGACGTTGCGGTCGGTGGGGTCGGGCAGGGCGAGCAGTTGCAGGTACAACGCCGAGGCGTCGGCACCCAGGCCGAGCCTGGCGCCGACCGCAGCGACCAGGTCCGGCGCGGAACGGGTCGGATCCTGCGCGAACCCCTCGGCCGCGTCCGGGACGGCGTAGGACACCACCTCGGTGACCTGGTCACCGATCAGGGCCCGCAGCGCCGCGAACACCGACTCGTCGACCTGGTCGAGGCGGGCCTGCAGCACCACGAGCACCGGATCGTCCACCCCCCGCAGCCCGGCCGGGCGCAGCAGGACCCGGTGCCAAACGTCGGCGGGCGGGATCAGCACCGGGCCGATCTCGGTCCCGGCGGGGTTGGCCACCGCCGGGACGCCGAGCGCGGCGGCCAACGCCGGGATCTTCTTCCCGTCGAGGTGGCCCACCGGGACGGCGAAATCGGGATCGGCCAGCCGCTGCCGGACCAGTCGGGCGGCGACCGGCAGCGCCGAGCGGATCGGGTCGGTGGCGGGCAGGTGGTACGCCAGCCACGGCAGCGTCTTGGTCAACGCCGTCAGCACGTCGTCGTCGTCGATCCTGGGCACGGAGCCGGCCAGCCAGCGGCAGGTCGTCGGGTTGGCTACGCCGTGGATCACCTCCGAGGCCGCCAGCGGGCTGGCCACATTGGCCCGGTGCGCCGCGACGATCAGCTCGTCGGGCACCGGGCGGCGCCGCCCGCGCAGCCGGGTCCACTCCTCGACGATCAGGTGACATCGTGGCCCGTCGGCCCAGAGCGCCGCCGGGTCCTCGGGCAACAGCAGCCCCAGCAGTTCGGCGACGCGGCCACCGCCGCCCCGACGGCGGCCGGAGCCCCAGTACCTGGCCGCCACCGACGCGGCCACCGGGTCGGGCAACCCCAGCGTGGTACGGGCCGGCTCGGCTTCCGCCCTCTCCCAGGCGGCCTCGGGCAGGCCCGCCAGCAGCAGCACCGCCTCGGCGTGACCCATGCCCGCCTCCTCGGACAACGCCCGCGCCCGGTCCGCGCGCCAGGCCACCGGGCCGTTCTCCCGGACGAGCCGGACGAACTCGCCGATCCGCTCCGGAGTGACCGCACCGCCCAGGAGGATCCGCTCCCGGGTGATCCGGAAGCCCGGCACCGCCCCGAACCGCCCGGTGGGTGCCCATTCGAGCACGTCGACCTCGCGGTCGTCGGTGTCCACATCGAGCACCAGCAGCCGACGCCCGTCGGCCTCGAACACCTGACCCTTGTCCTGGCTGAGCTGGCCGGTGCCGTCGGCCACCAGGGTGGCCCGCCGTACCCGGCTGCCCGGGGCGACGAGCCCGGACCGGGCGCAGGTCTCCAGCAGCGTCAGCAGGGCGTCGCGCACGTCGGGCGTGGTCAGCGGCGCCGCTGCCCGGTACATCGCGGCGGGCAGCAGCTCCAGCGCGTAGAACCAGTCGACGTCACCGTCCAGCTCGACCCCGTCGACCGGGACCGGCACGGCGCCGGTGAGCGCGGCTCCCGCCCGCGCGATGAGCCGCCGCGCGCTGTTCCCCCGGCAGTAGCAGTACCGGATGAGCCCGGACAGTCCGGCGGCGAGCAGCTTGTCCGAGGCCGCGTCCTCGGTACCGGCGGAACCCTGATCCCCGGCGGACCCGGCCAGCTCCGTGAGACTCCCCCGGCCCGCCAGCACGCCGGCCAACGTGCGTAGCCTCGCCGCCTGCCCGGCGGCCTGCTCGACGATGCCGGCGACCCCGGCGACGAGGGCCGGGGCGGTGAGCTGCGGAAGGTACCGGCCGACCAGGGCGCGCACCTGTGCGGTGTCCAGGCCGGCCGCCTCGGCCAGCAGCGCCCCGGCCTGCTCGTCGGTCACGGCCCGCAGCGCCGCCGAACCGGCCTCGTCGCGGGGACGCAGGAAGTGCCAGAACGCCACCGGTGGCAGCAGCCGGGTGCCCGTGACGGACGTCGAGGCCTCGCCGTCGAGCGCGTACCGCCCCAGCAGGAAGCCGTCGTCGGCGCAGAGCAGCAGCTCACCGTTGCGGCCCCGGCCACCCGACAACAGACCGTAGGTGGCGGTTGCGCCCGGGAACCGCACCGCTCCCGCCAGCTTCCCGTCGAGGTCGGTGCCGGCCGGCAACGCGAAGGACCGGCCGTCCACGGCCTCGCCGGCCCAGCCGCCGTCGGGCCGCCGCCGGGCCCGCCACCCGGCGAGCCCGTCGGCCCGGCCCAGCGGGCTTTCGGACGACTCCGTGGGGCGCAGCCAGGACAGGTCGGCGTCCAACGGTTGGCCGTCGACGGCGCCGTCCTCGAAGAACGCCGGCACGGAGAACCGGCCGGGCTCGCCGGTCGCGGGGTCGTACTCGCGCCATCGCGGCGCCTGGTCGCCGGAGCGCACCCAGTAGGTGCTGCCGTCGCTGATGATCCGGCCGGCGGTCCGCTCGCCCCGGTCACCCACCCGCAGCGGGCGCCGGCCGAAGGTGCGCCCGCCACCGGGCAGGGGCAGCGACAGGGCGGCGTTCATGGCGAAGGCGTCGTCGGCGACCGTGAAGACGTCCTCCGGCGCGCCACTCCAGTAGCCGGCCCGGTCCGGGCCCCGGTCCCAGCAGACCAGCAACTGGCCGTCGACGTAGCGCAGCACCAGCCGCCACATGTAGCGGCGCTCGTCGGCCGGGATCCGCATCAGGTGCTCGTACTCCACCCCGTCGCGCCCGACCACCAGCACCAGGTCACCGCGGCGGAGCAGCAGGTACGGCCACTGCCCGATGACCTGGAGGTCCTTGTCCTGCTCGCCGGTCAGGCCGAGGCGTTCGGCGGCGGACTCCAGGGCGGGCCAGCCGTACTCGTCGAGCAGACCGGCCCGCAGCGTGCGGCCGAGCACGGGGCCGAGGTCGTGGTCGACGACCCGGCGTACCGCCTCGGGATTGACGGCGAACCCGGCCGGGCAGGCGACGGTGCCGACCCGGTCGAGTTGGCTGTCCAGCGTCGGCAGCCCCTGCCGCGCGACGGCGTCGGCGACGGTGTCCAGCCAGCTCTGGAGGGCCGTCCGCAGCCCGGGTACCGCGATCACCTTACCCACCCGCGCCGTCGGGTCGGTGTTCTCGTCGCGCCAGCCGGGTTGTAGCTGGCTCTCCACGCCCTCCCGCAGCGCCGGCAGGAAGCGCGGGTCGGCGGCGGTCGCCACCAGGTCACGCCGACCGTCGGTCTCATCCGACAGCCACTGCTCCACCCAGTACCGGGCGGCGCGGGCCGGATCCGCGACGGGCACCCCCAGCGCCAGGCAGGTGTCGAGCAGGTCGAGGTCCACGCCGTCGTGCTTACGGCAGAGCGCGACCGGCGCACCGTCGGACTTCAGCCGACCGGCCATCCGCTCGACCAACGCCAGCAGCCCCGGGTGCCGGTTGCGGGTCCGCCAGGAGCGTCTCTCGCGGTGCTCGTCGAAGCGGCGCAGCCAGCCGGCGGGGCCGTCCGGTGAGTCGGCCCCGGCGGGGACGCTTCCCGCCGGCTCGGTCAGCGCCGCCGTGGCTCCGGCGTCCTCCAGCACACCCAGCCAGACGTCGTCGCCGCAGTGCTCGGGCACGAGACCGAGTAGCCGGCCGCGCAGGGCCGGGTCGGCGGCGGCGAGCCGGGCCAACGGTGCCCGGTAGGCCACCCAGAACGCCTCCGGGGCCCGGCTGATCGCCGGAGCGTCCAGCAGTTCGCGGAGCACCCGCTCGTCGGTGGCGACCGGGTCGACCCCGGCCTTGCGGGCCAGCCGGCGCAGGTCGGTGTGCATCGCCGCATACGGCGGGAGACCACCCAGGGTGCGCTCCACACACAGCCGCAGGAACCGGTCGTACGCGGCCGACGGCTCGCACCGCGTCGCCAGGTCCCGGGCGTGGTTGGAGAGCGCCTTCGCGGTCAACGCGCCGGCCAGGGCGAACTCCAGGAACACGGCGTGCTGGCGCTCCTCGTCGATGGTCAGCGCGTAGGCCCGTTCGGCCTCGCGCGCCCTGCCGAACATGCTCGCCGCGTACGTCACGCTGTCGGCGGCGAGGAACGCCCGCCCGGCCTCCTCGTAGAACGTCGGCAGGAAGTGCGGCACCGACCGGGCCAGCCGCTCCCCGAGGGCGTTGAAGCCGTCCTTCGCCGGGCCGACCCGGGATCGGGCGGTCCGCGCCAGCCGCTCGATCTCCTTGACCAGGGCCAGGGCGTGGTGCCCGTTGGCCGGATCGTGGACCAACGCCCACGCCGGGAAGCCGAGCGCCTGTTGGCGGACCACCCCGACCTGGGCCACCCGCTCCGGGCGGGCGAAGCCCAGGAACTCCATGGAGAGGTCCTCGGCCTCGCCCAGCGTGCCGCTGACCAGCCGCACCACGGTCCGCTCCGCGAGCACCGGGTGGGCGTACCGGCGGGCGGTCAGGGTGTCGACCGTGTCGTCCTTGGCCACCACCGTGCCGGCCGGCAGCACGGCACCCGCATCCAACAGGTCCATCGCGTCCGCGCTCACTGCTCCTCCTCCTGCTCCTGTGCCACGATCCGTCCGGCGTACAGCGCGGCAGCCATCCGGGTGCCTTCCGACCAGGCCACCGGGCCGACCGTCCCCAACGGCAGGGCGGTGCCGTGCCGGTCGGTGAAGACGAGGTCGCCGGTCTCGGTCTCGTAGTACGGGTCGTCGGCGCCGACCCACGACCGGGCCTCGACGGTGCGGCCGTTCTCGAACACCCGGCACACCGCGTTGCCGCCGCGCACCGGGTAGCCGAGCTTCGTCGCGCGGGCCGTCAGGTGGCTCAGTTGGCCGTACCGGCCACCGGAGTACTCGCTGAACCGGAACGCCTTCGGGTCCACGTCCGCCCCACGGACCCACGTCTGCCGGAAGAGCTGGTCGACGGACTGGCGAACCTGGAGGTCGGCGGCGAACTCACGCAGGTCGTCGAGGTCGGTGAGCGCGACCGGGTGCGGGACGACGACCCGCCGGGCGGCCCGGCGGACCGTGTCACCGTCCAGGTCGACCAGGCCGATCTGGCCGTCGCCCGCCTCGCGGAGCAGGCCCACCTCGTCGGGGTCCCAACCGCCGTCGTCGTCGAGCACCGCGACGACGAGATCGGTGAGGGCGTTGCGCCACGCCTCGTCCGGCCACACCTCGGTCAGGACCGCGACCGGCACCGGCAGCGAGCGCACCATCCAGCGCTCGATGTCCGTGCGGCACTGTGCCTCGTGCCGGGCCAACCACTCGGTGAGTTGCCGAAGCCCGACCACGGCCGGGTCGTCCCGCAACGATGTCGGCAGGGAGCGCAGTTCCCTGCCCTTGGCATTACGGGCGACGACCTCGCCATCGCGGAGAGTGACCTGATAGCCACCCGCCACCTCTGACCATCCCATGTGGACATCCAACGCTCGACGGGAAAAGATACCGGAGGCTAGCCCACCCGGACGACAAGAACGGAGCCGCCGGCCCGCCACGCGGGACAGCCCAGGAGATCCGGGATCCATCACGATCAGTGACGAAACCGTCGAGTGGCTGTCCCCACAGCCAGCACCGGGACGAGCGGCTAGGAACGTGCCGCGCCCCGCCGGAGGGCGCGGCCGAGGCGGTCGACGGCCTCGTCCATGAGTTCGGCTGGGGCGGCGGCGTAGGTGAGGCGCAGATGCGGGGCCGGGGGTTCGGCGGCGTGCCACGGACGGCCGGGGAAGACGATGACACCCTCCGCAGCCGCAGCGGCGGCCAGCGCGACGTCGTCGGTGCCGTCGGGCAGGCGGCTCCACAGGTGCAGACCGCCACGCGGGACCGCCGGTGGGACGAGTTCCGGCAGCTGCCGGCGCAGCGCGGTCAGCAACGCCTCGCGCCGGGTGCGTAGCGCGGTGCGCAGGGCACGGCGGTGACGCGCCCAGGCGGGAGCGGTGACGAACTCGAGCGTGGCCTGTTGCAGCGGGCCGGCCACGAAGAAGTCGTCGAGCAGTCGGGCCGCCCGCAGCCGGGCGCCGGCCGGGCCACGGCCGCCGATCGCGGCGACCCGCAGCCCGGGAGCGGCGGATTTGGTCAGCGAACGCAGGTAGACGACATGCCCGTCGGGGTCGTCGGCGGCCAGCGGTGGCGGGGCCTCGCCGTCGATGGTGAGGTCGCGGGCGTAGTCGTCCTCGATCAGGAACGCCCCGGAGTGGCGGACGACCCCGACGACTTCGGCCCGGCGGTGACCCGCCAGGGTCGCGCCGTGCGGGTTGGCGTGCAGCGGCTGACAGTAGAACAATCGCGCGCCGGTACGGGCGAACGCCGCGGCAAGCTGGTCGGGGAGTACGCCGTCGGCGTCGGCGGGCACCGGCACCACCCGCAGTCCCGCGGCTCGGGCTGCGGCCAGCGCGCCGAGGTAGGTCGGCGACTCGACGAGCACGGTGTCCCCGGGCGCGGTGAGCCCGCGCAGCGCGGACGACAGCGCGGCCTGCCCGCCGGGACAGATCACCATGTCCTCGGCGCGCAGCCCGCCCCCGGACTCGCGGGCGAACCAGGCGCGCAGGTCCTCGCGGCCCTCGACGGGCCCACGCTGCCAGGCGGCGGGCTGCCGGGCGGCCCGGGTGAGCGCGGCGCCGAGCGCGGCGGCCGGCTGCAGATCCGCGTCCAGGTAGCCGCCGGACAACGCGATCGCTCCAGCAGGAGGTAACGCCAGTAGCGCCTGCATCTCCTCCTCCCCCGCCGGGCGGGGGCCGAGCGCCACGGTCTGCCACGACAGGTCGGGTGCGCGCCGCTAGTCCGGCCGGGCGGCCACGAAGGTGCCCCTGCCGGATCGCGCCTCGATCAGGCCCTGGGCCACCAGCTGCCGGATCGCGCGGCGCGCTGTCGGCCGCCGATCTGTTCCTGCTCGCGGCGGTCGTGCTGTGCGGCCTGGGGTACGCCGAGGGCGGCGCGCTCGCCCGCGAGTTGGGCGGTGCCCGCACCATCTGTTGGGCGTTGCTGCTGTCGCTGCCCGTCACCGTGCCCAGCACTGTGCTGTCCGCCGCGACCCGTCCCCCACACGCCGATCCCGCCGCCTGGTTGGCCTTCGGCTACCTCACCGCGGTCTCCATGTTCCTGGGCTTCTTCGCCTGGTACGCGGGCCTGGCCCGGGGCGGTATCGCGCAGGTCGGCCAGATCCAGCTCGCCCAGCCGGTGCTCACCCTCGTCTGGTCGGTGCTGCTGCTCGGCGAGACTGTCACCCCCGCCTCGATCGGGGCGGCGCTGGTGGTGCTGGCCTGCGTCGTGCTGATCCAGCGCATCCGCGACAGCGCTCCGGCACCCGCCGTCCGACGGTCCTGACCCTGCCCGCCCCCGCCCGTCTCACCGGCGACCTCGGCACCGCGACCGCCTGGCCGGAACGCTCTCCCGCCCCGTACCATCCACCCTTACAGCTCGGCGGGCACGACGGTTACGAAAGGTGTGAGACGTGGTGGTAGCTGGCTTCTCAGGGATTCACCACATCGCGCTCAACGTGTGCGACCTCGACGCCTCGGTGCGCTGGTACGGCGATGTCCTGGGCTTCTCGCTGCTGTTTCCCTGGGACACCGACAGCTTCGACCGGCGGCTCATGCGTCACCCGAGCGGGGTCGTCATCGGGTTGACGACGCACAAGCACGCGGATGCGGGCACGGGGTTCAACGAACGTCGCACGGGGCTCGACCACCTGGCGTTCGCCGTGCCGACCCGGGCCGAGTTGGAGACGTGGGCCTCCCGGCTGACCGATGCCGGCGTCGCGCACTCCGGGATCACGGTCACCCCGGCGACGGGCTTCACGCTGATCGCGTTCCGTGACCCGGACAACATCCAGCTCGAGATGTACCTCGCGGAGGATGCCCCGGATCGCTGACCGGGCACGCCTGGTCGCGTCGTGGGCGGACAGCCCGGCGACCGGGGCCACTCGTTCGACCTGTCCGGCCACCGGTCGCCCAGGTCGCCGAGCGCTGTTCCGCGCCCGGTCGGCCGACCCGCGCGGCGTGCTGTCGGCCGCCCAGTTCCATCCGGAGAAGTCGGCCAACAGCGGCGGAGTCCGTCCGACCTCGACGGACGGTTGAACCCGGCCTCCGGCCGGCCCGACGCCCACACCCATGCCTCGCGGCCGTGGGCCGATCACCGGCCGTGACCCGGTCGGGCGGCCTGCCAGCAACGTCCCACGGAGCATCCGCACACACCCCGGGTACACACGCGGGGTATACACCCGGTGTATGGTCCCGGCATGAGTGTTCCCCTGACCCTTCTCGGCTTGCTCGAACGCGAGCCCAGCCACGGCTACGACCTCAAGCGCGACTACGACAACTTCTTCAGCCGGGGCAAGCCGCTGCCGTTCGGCCAGGTCTACTCGACCCTCGGCCGCCTCGCCCGCGACGGCAAGATCGTGATGACCGAGGTCGAGCCGGGCGTAGGCCCCGAGCGCAAGCGCTACGTCATCACCGAACGGGGCGCGACCGACGTCGAGTCGTGGCTGACCGAGCCGGTCAGGGCCGAGCCCAACCTGCAGACGGTGCTGTTCACCAAGGTCGTGCTGGCGCTCATGCTCGGCCGCCCCGCCGAGGAGTACCTCGACATCCAGCGCGCCGCGCACCTGCGGCGGATGCAGGAGCTCACCGAGACCAAACGCAGCGGCAACCTGGTCGACGTCATGCTGGCCGACCATGGCCTGTTCCATCTGGAAGCCGACCTGCACTGGATCGACACGACGGTCGCCCGGCTGGACGCCCTCGGAAAGGTGGTGCGGGGGTGAAGGCGACCGAGGCACGAGACGTCGTCCTGTCCTTCGGCGAGACCCCGGCACTGCGGGGCGCCAGCGTCTCGGTGGCCCCGGGCGAGATCGTCGCCATCATGGGGCCGAGCGGCTCCGGGAAGTCCACCCTGCTGCACTGCCTGGCCGGGATCCTGGTGCCGAACGCCGGCGAGATCCACTTCGACGGCCGCCGGATCGACACCCTGGACGAGAACCAGCGCAGCGCCCTGCGCCGGGACTGCTTCGGGTTCGTGTTCCAGTTCGGACAGCTCGTGCCGGAGCTGACCGCGGAGGAGAACGTCGCGCTGCCGCTGCTGCTCGGCGGTGTCAAGAGGACGGCGGCGCTCAAGCAGGCGCGGCCCTGGTTCGAGCGGCTCGGCCTCGCCGGGCTGGAGCGGCGCCGGTCCGGTGAGCTGTCCGGCGGGCAGGCGCAACGCGTCGCCCTGGCCCGCGGCCTGGTCGCCCGGCCGGGGGCGCTGTTCGCCGACGAGCCGACCGGGGCGCTCGACTCGCTGACCGGCGAACAGGTCATGGACCTCTTGGTCGTCTCGGCCCGCGAGCAAGGAACGACCGTCGTCCTCGTCACCCACGACGCCCGCGTGGCCGCGTACGCCGACCGCCAGGTCATCGTGCGCGACGGCAAGGTGAACGCGCTGGTGCGGTCATGATCCGGTTCGGTCTGCGGCTGTCCCTGTCCGGGGGCCGGGAGGCCGCCACCCGGCTCGTCGTCATCGCCACCGCGGTGGCACTCGGCGTCGGCATGCTCCTGACGACACTCGCCGGAATGAACGCGGTCGGCACGCAGAACCAGCGGTACGCCTGGCTCAACACCTCCGTCGCCGGGGCCTCCTCCGACGCGTCCGTCGACCCGATGTGGTGGCTGATCCGGGAGGACTACTACCACGGCCAGTCCATCGGCCGGGTCGAGGTCGCGGCGCTCGGCCCGCACTCGCCCGTCCCGCCGGGCATCCCGCAGTTGCCCGGGCCGGGCGAGTACTACGTCTCACCCGCCCTCGGCGAGCTACTGCGGACCACCCCGGCCGCGGAACTCAGCGACCGCCTCCCCGGCCGCGAGATCGGCGTCATCGGCCGGTCGGGGCTGCCCTCCCCCGAGTCCCTGCTTGTCGTCATCGGGCGAACCCCGGCCGAGCTGGAGCAACTGGGAGCCCAGCAGGTCACGGAGATCATGACCACCTCCCCGAGCGACTGCAGCAACGGCTGCTACGTCGGGCTCAACGCGGCTGCCATGACGCTCGTCCTTTCCGTCGTGGCGGCCTCGCTGCTCTTCCCGGTGCTCATCTTCATCGGCACCGCGACCCGCCTCGCCGCCACCCGCCGGGAGCAGCGCTTCGCCGCGATGCGGCTGATCGGTGCGACGCCGCGGCAGATCTCGGTGATCTCGGCGGTCGAGGCGGCGCTCGCCGCCGCCGCCGGGACCGCTGCCGGGTTTGCCCTGTTCTTCGCGTTCCGGCCCGGGCTCGCCGCCATCCCGTTCACCGGCGAGCCGTTCTACGCCGCCGACCTGTCGCTCGGTGTCGTCGACGTGCTGCTGGTCGCGTTCGGCATCCCGGCCGGTGCGGTGCTGGCCTCCTGGCTGGCGCTGCGCAGGGTACAGATCTCACCGCTCGGCGTGAGCCGGCGCGTGACGCCTCGCCCGCCGCGCGCGTGGCGGCTGATCCCGCTGATCGCCGGGCTCGCCGAGCTGACCTACTTCATCGGCCGGCGGCCCGACAGCACCAATGGCCAGCTCACCGCGTATCTCTCCGGATTCGTGCTGATCCTGATCGGGCTGCTGCTGGCGGGGCCGTGGCTGACCATGGTCGGTGCGCGGGTGCTGGCCGACCGGGGGAGCCGGCCCGCCACGCTCATCGCCGGCCGGCGGCTGGCCGACAACCCGCAGGCGGGGTTCCGGTCCGTCAGCGGGCTGATCGTGGCGCTGTTCGTGACCAGCGTGGCGACCGGGGCGATCACCACGTTCGTCGCCAACCACGGCGAACCGCGCGCCGATTCCGTGGCCGCGACGTCGCTGTCGAAGGTCTTCTGGCCGCAGGACGGACCGGCCCCGGCCGTCGAGCAGATCCCGGCCGGGCTGTCGGCGATCCCTGGGGTGCGTAGCGTGACCCTCGTGCACCTCAACCCCGACCGGGACGGGTGGCATGGCGTGATCACCTGCGCCGAACTCGCCCGCCTGGCGGTGTTCGGCAGTTGCCCCACCGGCGCGCAGGTCGCGGCCGTGCCGGCTGATCTCATCGGCAGGCGCGCGTTCGGCCTGACCGGCGACGAGTACGTCTGGGACGCCGCCAGCGCCGCGCCGACCGAGGTGGACCGGCAGCCGATCCTGTCGGTGGTCGTCGACACGACCAGCCCTTCCGCGTTCGAACAGGCCCGCACGATGCTGATCGACGCGCTTCCGCTGGGACGTTTCCCGGCCAGCGTCGGCGAGTGGGAGGCCGACTCCGCGCGGCAGCTTACGCAGTTCCAGCAGTTGGCCAACGTGGTCATGCTGGCCAGCCTGCCGATCGCGGGTTGCAGCCTGGCGGTGAGCGTGGCCGGCGGACTCACCGATCGGAAACGGCCGTTCGGCATGCTGCGGCTCACCGGGGTGCAGCTACGCACACTGCGCCGAGTGGTTGCCCTGGAGACCGTCGTACCGCTGCTCGTCGTCGCGGCGGTGGCGACCGGGATGGGGTTCCTGGCCGCGCATCTTTTCCTGCGGGCGCAACTGGGCTACACATTGCTGCCGCCGCGCCCGTCGTTCTACCTCATGGTCGCCGGCGGGCTGACGGTGTCGCTGGGCATCATCGCCTCGACGCTGCCGCAGCTGCGCCGGATCACCGGTCCGGAGGCGGCCCGGAACGAGTGAGCCCCGGCGCCGGCAGACCTGCGCGCGGCCCTGGCCCAGATACACCAGCCGTCCCGCAGGTCTGCCGTGCCGTGGCTTGCCTTCGCCCGATCCGCGGCTCGAAGCAGGGCCTTCCGCATCGGCGCCGATCGGCCGAAGTGGCGGAGGCCCCGTCAGCGGGACCGAGCCCGGGTCAACAGCCCTGTCGCCCGCTGCTGATCAGGTACCGGGAGCCCTGCCAGTCGATGTAGCCGACCGCGGCGACGCAGTGGTTCGCGGTGTTGGTGACACCTCGCGGTCCCGCGTAGTAGGCGTAGTTGCCGAGGTCCTCGCTGGAACTGGCCGCCACGGTGCACGGCTGCCCCTCGCCGGACTGTTCCGTGCATCGGTACGCGCGTACGTAGGTCGGCGCGGCAACGCCGTACGCGGCACCCTTGTGGTAGAAGCACGCGCTGTTCGTGCCGCCGTTGGAGGTGTTGTAGAAGATCGTCAACTCGCCTGGGCCGTAGGTCTCGCTGTAGCTGACGGTCCCGGAGCACGAGACGGCGGCCTGCGAGGGTGACGACGTGGTGACGACGAATACGCCGCTCATGGTCACCATGGCCAGTAGGAGTGCGAAAACCCTGCGGACGTGACGCAAGACCTGATCCCTTCGTTGCGCTTGCCGGCTGAGGCGAAGCTCGCGGACGGACAAGGCGATGTCGAGCCTGCCTGTGGAGGATCAGCGACGCTGACCGGAGACCCACTCCGGCCAGGCTGGTGAATGATCGGATTCAAACGATCACGCTTGACACCTGACCGATCGAACATCACCTATGGTGCGAAGTCTGCCAAAAGTCGGCTCTCGGGTCGATACCGGGCAGCTGTCGAATCAACGACAGCCACTGCCTACGCCACCGCCGGCCCACCGGTCACTGCGGGCCCGGCCAGCCGGTGAGCTGCCCATCCCGGCCCGCGAACGCGTCCCGGACCCGGCGGGCCCAGCGGAAGGCCATCGGCAGGTAGTCGAACTCGTACGCCGGCCCCATCCGCTCGGCCAGGTCGGCGAACTTGACCAGCTCGAACAGAGCGGCGACCGGCCGGGCCACCCGCCACGCCTCCAGCAGCACGCCCGGGGGCGCGAACCGCCGCCAGCCCTCCAGATAGGCCGCGACGTGCCTGCGGGCGTCGGCCTCGCCAACGGCGTGCAGCCAGCCGCCGAGGTCGAGCAGCGGGTGGGACACGGCGGCGAAGCTCCAGTCGAACAGCAGCGGGCCGGCCGGCCGGCTGGCCGCGTTGTGCTGGTGGAAGTCCCCGTGCACCAGGCTCAGCGGCAGGTCGACGTCGTCCAGTTCGGCGCACCGGTCCTGCAACCACATCCCGACGCGGGTGAGCTGGCCCCGGTCCGGCGCCCCGGACGGCTGCCACAGCTCCGCGCGCCGCAGCAGCGCCGGCACCCGGCCGGCCAGGTCGTCGAGCGTGACCGTCGGACAGCCCAGCTCGCGCAGCGGCCCGGTCCGATCGACCGTGCCGACCTGGATGCGGGCCAGCATCCGCAGGGCACTGGCGGCGTCGCGCACCGGCGGCTGGGCGCCGAAGTCCGCGCTGAGCCACCAGCCGTGGTCGGGCGAGTGGGCCAGCACCTCGGGGACGGCGTCGGGCCAGGACCGGGCCAGGTGGCCGACGAGCTGCGGCTCGTGCGCCAGGTGCGGCAGTCCCGCCTTGAGGAACACCCGGCCGGCGGAGGTCGGGGCACAGAGCACGCACGATGTCGTCCAGTGCCGGATCTGGGCGACCGGCCCCGTCCGCCGTTCCCCCCGCTGCGCCAGGACGGCGTCGATCCAGTCGACCGCGCCGGCGTACCAGCCCGGCCGGAACCACGGCGGTCGCGTCCCGGGCGCGGGCCGGTCGAGCCAATCCCGCACGGTGCCGGCGCCGAACGCGCGGGCGTCGAACCAGGCGTACCCGCCGGTCGGCTCCCCGCCCAGCGGCTCGGCCACGAACACCGTCGCGTCGAGCGGGTCGAGCAGGGCCACCGCGACCCCGGTGGCGGCGGCCACCGCCGCCGGGAGCTGGCTGCTCGGCGGCGGCCAGGAGGAGGCCAGCCGCAGCCGGGGCAGGGCGGGACCGGCGCCGGCGCGCCGGCCGAGGATCCGCGCCCGGTCTGCCGAGGCGACGATCACCTCCACCTCGACCGGCCCGGCCGCCGCGTCGGTGGCGGTCACGGTCGTTCCCCGGCACTGCCGCTCGACGCCCTCGGCCGAGACGGGAGCACCGGCCCGGCCGGCGCGGGGCTGCGCCGGTCGTGCAGCGACTGCACGCCGACGAGGTCGTCGGGGATGGCGTCGGGCGCCTCGGTGTCGAACCGGGCGATCGCGTCGATCCGGGACGCCACCAGGACGAGCACGACGATGGCGAGCCCGGCCAGCACGTAGACCAGCGCAATGCCCCGTCCCTCGCCCACCCCGACCACGGCGCCGGCGGTCGAGGCGAGCGCCCCGCCGGGCATCAGCCTCGGCCCGAAGAACGCCGTCGCGGCCGGGGCCAGCACGGCGAAGCCGAGCGGCAGCGTCGACCAGGAGATCATCTGGTTGAGGGCGGCGGCCCTGCCGTGGTACCGCTGCGGGATCTTCACCTGCACGATCGCCCGGTAGATGCCGGTGGTCAGGGTCAGCCCGGCGGCGATCCCGCAGGCGCCGGCCGCCACCAGCAGCAGGTCCGGGCGCAGGCCGACCAGGATGCAGGACAGCGCCATGACGAGCATGGACAGCAGCACGCCCCGCATCGGCCGGCGGGCGGGCCCGCCCCAGACGGCCACCACCAGGCCGGCCACGGTGGCGCCGAGCCCGGAGACGAACGACACCCGGGCCACGTCGCCCAACGTGCCGAAGGACAACACCAGCGGGCTGGTCAGGATCAGCGGCGGGGCCAGGAAGACGTTCAGCACCAGGAAGAAGATCAGCATCGCGCGCAGGTGCCGGTGGCCCCAGGAGAACCGGAAGCCGTTGGCGATCTCGGCGAGCAGCGGCTCGCGCCGGTGCCAGCCCAGCATCGCCGGCCAGCGGATCAGCGCGGTGACCGCGATGGCGAAGGTGTAGCTGACGATGTCGAGCACCAGGATGCCGTCCAGGCCGATGGTGGCCAGCATCCCGGCCGCGAGCAGCGGTACGAACAGGGTGCCGAAGCCGTTGACCATCTCGACCACGCCGATGGCGTGCCGCAGGAACCGCTTCGGCACGAGTTGCGGCACGGACGCGACGTAGGCCAGGCGCTGGAACGCGGTCGCCACCGACAGCCCGACCATCAGGCTGTAGAGGTGCCAGGTCTGGAGCGTGTCGGTCCACAGCAGGACGCCGAGCGCGAGCTGGAGGGCCCAGGCCGCGATGTCGCCGCCGAGCAGCACCGCGCGGCGGTGGGACCGGTCCACGACCGCGCCGGCCAGCGGCGCGACCACCAGGCCCGGCACCAGGCCCAGCGTGACGAAGAGGGCGAGCTGGGCGACCGACCCGGTGTTGAGGTAGATCCAGATCGGGATGGCCCAGGCGGTGAACGCCGAGCCGATCAGGGAGACCAACTGGCCACTGGCCACGCCGAGGAACCGGCGCATGCTCGGCTCGGCCGGCCGGCGCCGGGCCGCGGCCGGCGCGGGGGTCCGGCCCGCCGGGTCGGCGGGGTCCGCGGGGGCGACGCGGTCGGCGCGGTGCACGCCGTGCAGCCACCAGTCGCTGTCCGGGCCCCGGCGGGCCAGGGTCAGCGCCGCGCCGTCGTCCTCGGCGAGGGCCGGGTGGGTGGCGGTGACGATCTCGGCCAGCTCGGCGGCCCGGTACCGGTTGAAGTAGTGGCCGCCCTCGTCGAGGAGCACCAGCGCGCACGTGTCGGACAGGAAGTCCCACTCGCGGAAGCGCTCCTCGTAGTAGTCGGTCGCCGGGTCCTGCTCGCCGGCGACCGAGATCACCGGAGCGTTGATCTTGGTGATGCGCCGGTCCAGCAGCCCGCTGTAGTAGTCCTCCGCGCTGCGCGTGTCGTGCCGCATGTTGCGGATGATCCGGTTGACCTCGTCGAGGCCGAGTTCCTCGATGTCGACGCCCCGGCCGACGAGCCGGTTGATGAAGGTGCGGTTGCTGCGCAACGCCTCCATCTCGGCCAGCCGGGACATCCGTTCCAGGAGTCCCCGGGGGCGGGCGAACGGGAAGATGCCGCCGACGTACACGGCGTCGATCACCCGGCCGGCGGCCTCCAGCCGGCGGGCCACCTCGACCACGAGCGCGCTGCCGATGCCGCAGTGCCCGTAGAGGACCAGCGGCCCCGTCACGTCGCGGAGGATCTCGGCGACGCAGCCGTCGACCAGGTCGGCGAACTCGGTCGTGTCCTGCGACCCGCCGGCCTCCTGCCCGTGGATGGCCACCGAGTACAGCCGGTGGCCGGCCGGCATCGCCTCGGACAGCGCCTGGTAGACCGCCGCGCTGCCGCCGCCGTACGGGACGCAGACCAGCGACGACACCAGGTCACCGGCCGGTATCGGCCGGGTCAGCTCGTGCAGCAGCCGGGCCGGCGCGGCCTCGCCGGCCGGCTCGTCGAGCAGCCGGGCGAGTTCGCGGACCGTCCGGCAGCGGAACAGGTCCATCAGGGAGATCGCGCCGCTGCCGCCGTCGGCCTCGACGCCGCGCCGGATCCGGGTGACGGCCTGGGTGGCCAGCAGCGAGTGCCCGCCGATCAGGAAGAAGTCGTCGTCGATGCCGACCCGCTCGACGGTCAGCAGCTCGGCCCAGATCCCGGCGATCAGCCGCTCGTGCGGGGTGCGCGGCTCGGCGAACTCGTGCTCCGCCTGCCAACCCGCGTCCGGGTCCGGCAGCGCGCGGTGGTCCAGCTTACCGTTCGGGGTGAGCGGCAACGCGTCGAGCAGCACGAACGCCGCCGGCACCATGTAGTCGGCGAGGCTGTGCCCGATGTGGTCACGCAGCCCGGCGGCGGTCGGCCGGTCGCCGTCGGCGGCCGGCACGACGTAGGCGACCAGCCGCCGGTCGCCGCCGGCGTCCTCGTCGACCAGCACCGCCGCCGTGCCCACGGCCGGGTGGCTGCGCAGGTCCGCCTCGATCTCGCCGAGTTCGATCCGGTACCCGCGGATCTTGACCTGCCGGTCGACCCGGCCCAGGTACTCCAGCGTCCCGTCGGCCAGCCAGCGCACCCGGTCCCCGGTGCGGTACATCCGGGCGCCGGGCGTCCCGCTGAACGGCTCGGGCAGGAACCGCTCGGCGGTCAGCCCCGCCCGGTTGAGGTAGCCGCGGGCCAGGCCGGCGCCGGCGACGTACAGCTCGCCGGGGACCCCGGCCGGCACCGGGTTGAGGTGCCGGTCCAACACGTAGCCGCGCAGGTCGTCGAGGGTGCGGCCGATCGGCGAGGAGACCTTGCGGCGGACGTCGGCGCGGCGCAGGCGCTGGGCGGTGACGTGCACGGTCGTCTCGGTGATGCCGTACATGTTGACCAACGCCGGCCGGTCGTCGCCGTACTGGTTGAGCCAGTGCCGCAGCTCGCGCACGTGCAGCGCGTCGCCGCCGAAGACGATGGTGCGCACGTCGAGGTCGGCGAAGGACCGGTCGGTCTCGGTGAGGGTTGCGCGCAGCCCCCGGAACGCGGCCGGGGTCTGGTTGAGCACGGTCACCCGCTGCTCGGCCAGGACGTCCAGCAGCCGCTCCTGGTCGCGTACGGCGTCGGCGGGGACGACGACCAGCCGGCCGCCGTAGGCCAGCGCGCCCCACATCTCCCAGACGGAGAAGTCGAAGGCGTACGAGTGCAGCATCGCCCAGACGTCGGTGTCGTCGAAGTCGAAGTGCTCCTCGGTGGCGGTGAGCAGCCGCACCACCTGGCGGTGTTCGACCAGCACCCCCTTCGGAGTGCCGGTGGAGCCGGAGGTGTAGATGACGTACGCGAGGTGGCCGGGGCCAGCCGCCGGTGCCGGGTCGTCGGCCGGTCCCCCGGTGGCCGTTTCGGCGGGCGGCTCGTCGTCGTCCAGGCAGATCACCCGCGCCCCGTGGCCCGGCAGCCGGTCGCGCAGCTCGCGTTCGGTGATCAGGATCGACGCCCCGGTGTCGGCGAGGATGAACTCCAGGCGTTCCCGGGGGTAGGCGAGGTTCAGCGGTACGTAGGCGCCGCCGGCCTTGAGCACGCCGAGGATCGCCTCGACGGTCGCCACATTGGGTTGCAGGTGCAGGGCGACCAGGGTGTCCGGACCCACCCCGAGGCCGCGCAGCCGGTGCGCCAGCCGGTCGGCCCGCCGGTCGAGTTCGCCGTAGGTGACCCGGGTCGAGTCGCAGACCAGCGCGACGGCGTCCGGCCGGCGGGTCGCCTGCGCCTCGAACAGCCCGTGCAGGGTGTGCTCGACCGGGTGGCGCGCGGCGCCCGCCGACCACTCGCCGACGACGAGCGTCCGCTCGTCGTCGGTGAGCAGGTCCAGGTCCCGCAGCGGGGCGTCCGGGCGGGCGGTCACCGCGCGCAGCAGCTGCGTCAGGTGCCGGCTCATCCCCTCGACCGTGGCGGCGTCGAACAGCGCCACGTTGTAGGTGAACTCGCACCACAGCCGGCCGTCGCCGGTCTGCACGGCGAGCAGTTCCAGGTCGAACCGGGTGGCCGACAGGTCGAGGACCTCCCACCGGGCGGCCGGGCCGTCCCGGCCGGCCCCGGCGGCGTGGTCGCGCATCTGGTAGTTCTGCAGGGCGAAGGTGACCTGGAACAGCGGGGAGCGGCTGACGTCCCGGGGCACGCCCAGCTCCGCGACGATCTGCTCGAACTGCACCTCCTGGTGGGTGAGCCCGTCAAGGACCGCCTGCCGGGTCCGGGTGAGCAGGCCGCCGAACGACTCGGCGTCGTCCAGCCGGGCCCGCATCGGCAGCATGTTGACGAACATGCCGACCAGGCCCTCCAGCTCCGGGTGGTTGCGCCCGGCGACCGGGGAGCCGACGGCGAAGTCGTCCTGCTCGCTGTAGCGGGCCAGGAGCAGCTGGTAGGCCGCCAGCAGGGTCATGTAGAGCGTCGCGTCGCGGCGGCGGGCCAGCTCCGTGAGGGCACCGGTCAGCTCCGCGTCGACCTCGAACCGGTGCGTCGCGCCGTCGAAGCGCTGGGTCGGCGGCCGGGACCGGTCGGTGGGCAGCTCCAGGGCGGGTACGCCGGCGAGGTGCCCTGTCCAGTGGTCCAGCCCCCGCCCGGCCCCGTCGTGGTGGCGCTGCCAGTGGGCGTAGTCGCCGTACTGCACGGGCAGCGGCGGCCAGGTCGGGGCGGTCCCGGCCCGGCGGGCCCGGTACGCGGTCAGCAGGTCGCCGACCAGCACGTCGATGGACCACCCGTCGCTGACGATGTGGTGGGTCTCCAGGGACAGCAGGTGGGCCTGCGCGCCGTACCGGATCAGCCGGGCCCGGACCAGCGGCCCGGCGGCCAGGTCGAAGGGGCTGGCCGCGTCGGCACGGGCGAGGTCCAGGGCCTGCTGGCGGGCGTCGGCGGGGTCCTCGGCGGTCACCTCGGCGAGCTGGAGCGGCACGGCGAGCGTGGCGGCGACGGCGACGGACGGCTCGCCGTCCGCGACCGGCGGGAAGCTCATCCGCAGGCTCTCGTGCCGGGCGGCCACGTCGTCCAGGGCGGCCCGCAGGGTCGCCGGGTCCAGCTCGCCGTCCAGCCACACCCCCACCGAGACGTGGTACGCGGTGGCGCCGGCGCCGAGCTGCTCGACGAACCAGAGCCGTTCCTGCGCGTACGACAGCACGTGGGGTTCGTCCGGCGGCCGGGCCGTGACCCGGGGGCCGGAGTCCGCGCGGGGGCGCAGCATCCGTTCTAGCAGGGCCTGCTTGGTCGCGGAGAGCCGGACGTCCCGGGTGGCCGAGTCCGGTGCAAGGGACATGCGTGGTTACCTCTCGCGGGCGGTGAGCAACTCGGCGGCCTCGTCGTCGGTGAGCTGGTCGAGCCGGGCGACGAGCCGCCGCTCGACCTCGGCGGCGAGCCCGGCCACGGTGGGATGGGCGAACAGGACGTGGATCGGCAGGTCCAGGTCGAGCGCGTCGGCCAGCCGGGCCGTGACCCGGCCGGCCAGCAGGGAGTGTCCGCCCTGGTCGAAGAAGTTGGCGTGCACGTCGCCGGAGCCGGTGCCGAGCACCTCCGCCCAGACGGCGGCGACCATCTCCTCCGCGCCGGTGCGCGGCGGTGTGGGCGCGGCCTGCGCAGACGCCTGGTCGGCGGGCGCGGGCAGGGCGGCGGCGTCCAGCTTCCCGCTGGGCATCATCGGCAGCGCGGGCAGGCCGATCAGGACGGTCGGGACGAGGTGGCCGGGCAGGGTCGCGCGCAGGGCCGGCCGCAGGGCGTCCGGTTCGACGTCGCCCACGACGTACCCGACGAGGCGTTGCCCGCCGCGCGGGTCGGTACGCACCACGACGGCGGCCTCCCGCACCCCCGGCTGGGCCCGCAGCGCGGTCTCGATCTCGCCGAGTTCCACCCGGGCGCCGTTGACCTTCACCTGGCGGTCGAGGCGTTCCAGGAACTCCAGGGTGCCGTCGGTGCGCCAGCGGCAGCGGTCGCCGGTGCGGTAGAGGCGGGAGCCGGGCGGGCCGAACCGGTCCGGGACGAAGGCCGCCGCCGTCTCGGCCGGGCGACGCAGGTAGCCCCTGCCGAGCGGGACGCCCGCGATGTGCAGGTGTCCGGGCACCCCGACCGGGGTGGGCTCGCCGCGCTCGTCGAGCACGTGCAGCGCGGCGCCGTCCATGGGGACGCCGATCGGCACCGGGCCGGTGACGCGGTCGCCGGGCGGCACGGTGTGGGCGGAGACGGCGATGGTGGTCTCGGTGGGGCCGTACAGGTTGTGCAGCGGCACCGGGAGGACGGCGGCGAGGTCGGCGGCCAGGTCACCGGTGAGCTGCTCGCCGATGCAGGTGACCTGGCGCAGGTGCCGGCAGGCGGCCAGGCCCGGCTCGGCGACCAGGTGCTGCAGCACGGTGGGCACGCAGGACAGGAGGGTGACCTGCTCCCGGCGCACGGCGTCCAGCAGGGCGGGGGCGTCCAGCGCGCCGTCGGGCGGCGCGATCACCAGGGTCGCGCCGGCGACGAGCGCCGGGAATACCTCCTGCCCGAACACGTCGAAGCTGGGCGAGGCGAGGACCAGCAGGCGGTCCGCCGGGGTGATGCCGAGCCGCTGGACGAACCAGGTGGCGTGCGCGGCGAGCGACCGGTGCTCGATCATCGCCCCCTTGGGCCGGCCGGTCGAGCCGGAGGTGTGGATGACGTACGCCAGGTCGCCCGGCGCGGGTGCGACCGTGCCGGCGTCGTCCGGCCGCTGGTCCGCGGCGTCGGCGTCGGGGTCGTCCACGCAGATCGTGGTGTACGGCCCCGGCGGCAGGGTCTCCCGCAGGCCGGTCGCGGTGACGACCACGGACGCGGCCGAGTCGGCCACCAGGTAGGCCAGCCGCTGCGGCGGGTAGGCCGGGTCCAGCGGTACGTAGGCCGCGCCGGAGCGGAGCACGGCCAGCATGGCCACCACCACGTCGGCGGACCGGGGCAGGGCGACGCCGACCAGGTGTTCCGGGCCGACCCCGGCGCGGCGCAGCCGGGCCGCCAGCCGGGCGGCCCGGCGGTCCAGCTCGGCGTAGCTGAGCGAGATGGCGCCGTCGCGCAGGGCGACCGCCGCCGGGCACCGGACGGCCTGGGCCCGGACCAGGTCGACGACGGTCGGGCCGCCGTCGGGCCGGGCCGCCGGGCCGGCCGTGCTCCAGCCGGCCAGCAGCAGCCGTTCCGTCTCGTCCAGCAGCGGCAGCGCGGACAGCGCGGTGTCGGGCCCGGCCAGGGCGCCGCGCAGCAGGCACAGGTAGCGGCGCACCAGACGCTCGGCGGTGCCGGCGTCGAACAGGTCCGAGCGGTACTCCAGCCGCCCCCTGGTCTCGTTGACCTCCAGCAGCAGTTCCTCGTGCGCCGTGCCGTTGCTGGTGTCCAGGTCCACCTTGCCCAGGTAGTTGAACCCGAGCTGGTAGAGCGGCTGCACCCCGGGCGTGCGGGGCGGTGAGAGCGCCTCGACCAGCCGGGGCAGGGGCAGTCCCTGGTGCTCCCAGGCGGCCAGCATGGTGTCCCGGACCCGCTCGACGAGCCGGCCGAAACTCGGGTCGCCGGACACGTCGATCCGCAGCACCAGGGTGTTGACGAACATGCCGATGATCGGCACGAGTTCCGGGCGGTCCCGGCCGGCCACGGGCAGCCCGACGAGCACGGCCGGGTCGCCGGAGAGCCGGTGCAGCAACGCCGCGTAGCCGGCGAGCAGGACCATCGCCGGGCTCGCCGCGTGCTGGCGGCCGAGCCCGCCGAGCGCCGTACGCAGCTCCTCGGGGACCGCGAAGACGATCTCCGCGCCCGGACGGCCGGGCCCGGCGGTACGCGGGTGGTCGGTGGGCACCGCGTGCACGAGCGGCGCCCCGGCCAGTCGGTCCCGCCAGTAGGCGAGGTCGGCGTCGCCCGCGCCGGTGCGGAGCTGTTCGCTCTGCCAGGCGGCGTAGTCGGCGTACTGGATCTCCAGCTCGGGCAGCCGGGCCGGCCGGCCCTCCAGGGCCGCCTGGCACAGCTCCCGCAGCTCGGTGTCGAACACGGGTACCGAGTTGCCGTCGAAGATCGAGTGGTGGGCGACGAGCAGCAGCCCGCTGTGTTCCGGCAACCGGATCAGCCGGGCCCGCCACAGCGGGGCCCGGTCGAGCGGGAACGGCTCCGCAAGGTCCGCCGCCTCCGTCTCGGCCAGCCGGCGGGCCCGCTCCTGCGGGGGCAGGTCGGCGACGTCCAGGTGGGCCAGTTCGACGGGGACCTCGGCGTGCACGACCTGGGTCAGCGCGCCGTCGCGCAGCCGCAGCGCGGTACGCAGCGGCTCGTGCCGCCGGACCAGTTCGGCCAGCGCGGCGTGCACGATGCCGGCGTCCACCCGCGCCGGGAGCCGGGCGTAGCCCCGCAGGTTGTAGGCGGCGGCCTCCGTGTCGACCTGGCTGGCCAGCCAGATCCATTCCTGGGCCGAGGACGCCGGAAAGGTGTACTCGCCGGATCCCTGCACCGCTTCCTCCCCCGCACCAGACATCGCCGCTGCCGGTGGCATCGGTAACTGGCGATGCTAGTGGAGTTCAACCAACGGTCTCTCTCCGTAAAGTCTCCATACACATCGGTCCGTACGACCACTATCGCTCCACAGTGGTCACCAGTAGAACCCGGTCAACCGCGCCGTCGTGCAGGGACCTGCGCCCACGCCCGGACCGGCCACCACCGTCGGGATGCCCCACGCCACCGACGTACCCCCGACCCACCCGATCACGCCACCGGACCCGCCCGCCGCTCGCCGTCGCGGCCAGGCTCCAGGAGGTGTCGGGGTTCCGCGCGGCGGGCCAACCACAGGCGGTGGGCGAACAGCACCCCGTAGCCGGCGAGGACCGCGCCGAGCACCGCCAGCGCACCGGTGTCGGCGGAACGGCGCGCCGCGTCCAGCAGCACGCCCAGCATCGCCGCCGCGACGATCAGGGACACGTGGTTCGAGGCCCAGAACACCACCGGTGTCATGCGCCCGGGTTCGAGGTCACGCATCGCGCCGCCACGGAGCTGCCTGACGAGCCAGGCCGACAGTGGGGCGGTGCCGGCCATCGCGGCCCAGACCAGCCACGGCACCCAGTCGAGCAGCGCGAAGACAGTGAGCGTCACGTACGCGACCAACTGCGCGCCGACGATCAGGTGCACCGCCGGCTGGTAACCGATGATGACAGGCAGCGTGCGCTTGCCGACCATCGCATCCGACCGGCGGTCGCCCAGGTTCATCACCATCATCCGGGCCACCTGGAGCACCGCGGTGGGCGCCAGCACGGCCAGCAGCAGCACCGGTACGGTGCCGGCTTGGAGCACCACCGCGACGGCGGGCCACAGACCGTTGAGGATCGCGGCGACGGTCAGCTCCCCCGCGCCTCGGTAGTTCAGCCGCACCGGCGGCGCCGTGTAGAACCAGGCCAGCACCACGGCCGCGGTGGCGAGCACGCGCGCCTGCCAGGACGGCATCACAGCCACCATCAGGATCGACGCGCTGAACAGGACGAACCCGGCGCCGAGCGACACCACGGGGGCGACCGACCCGTCCACGAGCGCCCGGCTGCCACCCGTCCACGGGGTGAAGTAGACGTTCGCCCGGTCCGCCTCCAGGTCGAAGTACTCGTTGCAGTAGTGCGTCATGACGTGGACCGTCCACGCGAACAGTTGCGCGACGACGTACCACGGGAGGTCGAGCGGGTAGCCCTGGTGTACCGACACCGCTACGGCGAGGCCCACCGGCAAAAGGTTGTACAGCAGGAAACGTAGTCGGGCCAGTCGGAGGAATCCCCGCCAGTTGGTTCCCTCCGGCCCGGCGGCGGGCCCGGCGGCAGATCGGCGAGGCCCTGGGCTCAACTGGGAATCCCGCACTGCGGCCATGAACTGGCGCCTCCCCCGTAGTCGGACCAGGACAACAACCTATGTCGCGGGGAACGGCACCGGACCCGATCTGTCGGAAAAGCAACTCCGGATCAGGACGAGCAGGGCGGGTGTTTCGATGCGCTGGCTACGCATGCTCGACCAGCCCGGGTTCGTCCCGCCCACCCGCTGACCACCCGCCACCGTCGCAGGGGACACCGGCCCGTCGCTGCCGCCGGAGGACTCGCCCGTCGTACGCGATCGTCCTGTCCAGCAGTGGGACGTCGCCTCCGACCGGAGTATCAGGAGTTGTCAGTGCGGACCTCGGCGGAAGCGGGCTGCCTGCCCAGCGGAATGCCGCGCGCGCTGAGCAGCATGGCGAGGCCGACGCCGACGACCAGGGCGATATCAGCGACGTTGCCGACAAAGAACCCGGCATAGTCGATGAAGTCCACGACGTGTCCGCGGGCGAATCCTGGCTCACGGAACAGGCGGTCCAGCAGATGCGTCGCCGCACCGCCGAGCACCATCCCCAACGCCACCGCCCAGGGACGCGAAGCGACCCGCCGCGCCACGACTGCCAGCACGACCACCGCCGCAGCCGCGACGATCGTGAAGACCCAGGTGTGCCCGGAGCCGATGGAGAAGGCGGCGCCGGGGTTGTGGACCAGCCGCAGTTGCAGCAGCTCACCGACGACGGGGACGGTCTGCCCGGCGGACAGCGAGGACTGGGCCCAGTACTTCGTCACCTGGTCAGACACGAGCACCACAGCAGCGATCATCACGACGGCGCGGAACACATCGGAACCCTAACCGGTCGCCCCGGCCGGGCGCCGGCCGGCGGTACCGCCTAAGGACCAGCGTTGGATCAGCACTCCGCAGCCGCACAGCAGCGACTCCGCAGGCCGTACGGCTCGCAGGACGTCACGGAATGAGGCCGAGTTCGGGGACCGGAATGCGCTCCTGGGCGGTCTGGACGGCGGCGGCGTAGCGGGGGTCGGGGCGCAGGCCGTTCTCGCGTAGGCACGCCTCGGTGAACTTGATGACGTGCTCGTCCTTGTGCTCCACGGCGCGGGCCACCAGTTCGTCGAAGGGTGGGACGTCGGCTTGCAGCGCGACCTCGCGCGCCGTGTCCTCGCCACGGGGATCGCCGGTGAAGGCGAGCAGGAGCGCTACATGGAGCTGCCAGACGGCGGCCACCGTGGGCAGGTGCATCTCTACCGGAAGGTACGGCAGGACGATCCGGACGGCGGCCGGAAGTGTCACACCGTGGAGCAGTGGGATGGGGTAGATGTCGGTGTGGGCGAGATAGATGCCGGCGAACTCGGCTGTCATCTCGCTCAGCAGGAGCTGGGGTCCCTCCGGAGCTACCGCCTGCAACGCTTCGTCATATCCGGAGAGCTCATCGATGCGGCGAAGCCGCTCCCTGGAAATCACCCTCGCCCGCGGCGGGAGCAGGGAATCCTCCAGTTGCTCGCGAGGAAGCGCCGCCACAGCCTGCGCCAGGCTGGCCCTCCCCCGAAAGCCCGCCTGCCCTGGAAGGCTGCGGTGACGGGCCGCCCAGTAGGCAAGCCCGCGCGCCAGCTCGGTAAGCTGCGCCCGACTCGGCTTCGGGGTGCCGGCCAGGCTGCGCACAGCGTGCGCCGTTCGGATCGCGCCGTGCGTGATGCCCGCCAGGAGGCCGGAGATGAGTCGCGGCCACCATCGGACGACCACGTCGCGCCAGGGAGCGTCGGCCAGTTCCCGGACGAATAGCTGCTCCCAGTCCCCGGCCCGGCCGAAATCGCCCAGCGCGGGACGCCAGGAGCCCTCGTCCGAGGCATTGATCGGCAAGTGGGGAGCGGGCCTGTCGTGGTGGGGTTTGGCGCGGTAGACCTGGACCCAGGCGCCGATCTGGTCACCGTGGCCGAGGGTGGCCAGCGTTTCGGTCGCCATCGGGCCGTGATTGACGAGTTCGTTGCGCTCGCCGCGCTCGTACCCCATGTCGTCCAGGCGTTCCAGCGCGTCGTTGACGGCATCGAAATAGGCAACCACAGGGACCTCCACTCCTCGGGTATCGGCGATATGTGGGCCCTGTCAGGCGAGCAGTGGACCGAGTTTCTCGGTGAAAAGCTCGATATTGCGGACCACCAGGTCGTCCGGCATCCCGCCGATGCTCGCCCAGAAGATGAGGTGCTCCACGGGCAGGTCCTTCGTGAGCGCCCTGATCCGCTCTGCGGCCTGGTCCGGGGTGAGGACCTCGAGCATCTTACGTAGCTCCTCGGAGGTGGGATCCGGCTCCAGCCACGGCAGCTTCGGCCGGTCGGTGCCCTCCGACCAGCCCTGCCGATAGGTGTTCTTCTGATGCGCCAGATGCGGCACGATCCGCGCCCAGGCGGCCTCGGGGTCATCCGCCAGCACAATTGGCAAGAGGCCCGCCACCCGCGCTTGGCTCGCGTCGTGTCCGGCTTCCTCGAGTCCGGCCAGGTAGTGCTCGAACATCGGAAGGGACACGTCGAGGTATCCCATTCCGAGCCGGCCCGCCATCCGCGCGCCGCGGGGGCGGTAGAACCCTCCCCATATCGGTACGGGATTCTGAATCGGCAGCGGGGTCACGACCTGTTCGCTCCAGAGCCGGCGCACCTCCGTGACGGCCTCCCCGGCACGCGTGACCTGGCGCTCGTACGAGACGTCGAAAAGCTCGAACTCCGGAATCCGGTATCCGGCGCCGATTCCGAGCTCCAGGCGGCCACCGCTGATCAGGTCGACGATCGCGGCTTCCTCGGCCAGTTGTGCGGGCTTGCGCAGCGCCGGTATGACCACCGAGGTGCCGATGCGCGCGTGCTTCGTGCGCGCCGCAGCCGCCGCCGCGAACGTGAGCGGCTGCGGGAGGTAGCCGTCCTCGAAGCGATGATGCTCGGTGAACCACAGGCCCCCGATGCCGAGCCGATCGGCTTCCTCACAGAACTCCAGCGTACGCGCATAGTGGTCGGCCCACGGCCTCTCCCATTGCGCCGGATTACGCAGATCGAAGAGGAGTCCGAGCTTCATTTCGTTCCTACCTTCCCTGGAGCGGCGCTCGACACAGAATTTCATCCAGAAAGACGTGGACTGGGCCGCCACGAGGCGACGAATCGCTTACAACAGCTTTCTCTGACCAAAACGCGACGTCAAGAGTTCCCATGCCAGGTCTCTGTGAGGGGTCTTCAAAATCGACGACAAATCAGCAGGTTAATCGCCCGTGGGGGCTGTACGAATGATGGCGGATCTACCGTTCAGGGGTGAGTCGCGAGAGGCCGACGGGGATCGTCGTCGCGCGGGAGCCGGGTGGGTTCTCACCGCGGCGCGGCGATCCAGCGGCGCAGCTCCGCCAGCGGTGGGCGGCGTTCCGGCCCGGCGGCGGCGATGTGGCCGTCCGGACGCACCAGCACGTGCCGCATCCCCTCCAGCGCGCTGTCGGTCACGGTGGCCGGCAGCACCCGTACGCGTGAGCCCAGGTCGGGACCGGGCCCACCGGTCAGGTCGAGCAGGACGAAGCGCCCCGGGCGCAGCGCCTCCGCGAGGGTGCGCGGACCCGCGCCGGTGTGCACCGTGCAGGGCGGCATCCGCGCCCCGGCCAGCGGGTGCTCCGGGTCGGCGGGATAGCGCACGTCGAGCCCGCTCACCATGGCAGCGAGGTGCGCCCGCACCACCGGATGGCCGAGCAGTTCACCGACGACCGCCCTGACCGGCTCCACCTCGGGGCCGCCGAAAAGCAGCAGCGCCTGCGCGGCGATGTTGGTCAGCGCCCGGGCACCTACCGCGTGCCGCTCCGCGTGGTAGGTGTCGAGCAGCTCGTCCGGGCCCCAGCCACGCACCTGCGCGGCCAGCTTCCATCCCAGGTTCGCGGCGTCCTGCAGGCCGAGGTTGAGCGCCTGGCCGCCCACCGGGAGCTGCCGGTGGGCGGCGTCCCCCGCCAGCAGGACCCGGCCCCGCCGGTACGCGGTCGCCTGCCGACAGGTGTCGTCGAAGGCGTTGACCCAGACCGGCCGCGCCCCGTCGAGCCCCTCCCCGGTCACCCGGCTCCACGCCGCGCGCACCTCGGCGAAGTCCGGGGCACCGGCCCGGGACGTCGGCGACCGGCCGAACTCGTGCACCATCACCCGGGTCACCCCGCTGGGCAGGCGGGCGGCGACCGCGAGGCCGCCCGGGAGCCGTTGGAACCGGCGGGGACCGATCTGTACCCCGGTGACGTCCGCCCGCAGGATCTCCCGGCGGGCGTCGGTGCCGGCCAGCTCGAATCCGGCCAGGGCCCGTACCATGCTCTGCTCACCGTCGCAGCCGACGAGGTAACGGGCCCGCAGTCGCGCGGGGCCGGCCGGGCCCCGGACGGTCACCGCCACCTGGTCGCCGAGGTCGGCGAGGTCGGTCACCTCCCGGCCGGGCAGCACCTCGGCGCCCAGACCGCAGGCCCACTCCCGCAGCAGTTCCTCGGTGCGGGCCTGCGGCACCTTCCACTGACCGGGGTACGGGGAGTCGGTCCCCCCGAGGTCCAGCGGCAGGCCGGCGAAGTGGCCCCGGGAGTCGTTGGGCGGCGTGCCGAGCCGCTCCAGCAGGCCACGCTGGTCGAACAGCTCCATGGTGCGGGCGTGCAGGGTCGACGCCCGGGACTCGGTGCTCGCCCCGGTACGTCGCTCCAGCACCGTCACTCCGACGCCGCCGAGCCGCAGTTCTCCGGCGAGCAGCAGGCCGACCGGGCCCCCGCCGACGACGATCACCTCGGTACGCATGTCCCTGTCCTCTCCTCCGGCGGCGGGCACCGCCGGGCGGTCGACGTCGGGCCTCGGCGTGCTGCCCGACCTGCCCGAGTGCGGCGCGACTGTTGGTGCTCAGCGCGTCACGGACGAACTCGGCGGGCCTCGGCGACGGGCCGGTACACCTGCTCGGCCGGCGCGGCGACATCGTGTTCCACCGCACGGCGGCTCACCGGCCAGCATCGGACCTGCCGGGACTGCTCCGACCGCCAATGACCTCGGCGTCCATGCGCACCGCCCTTTGTCGATTGCTCTCGCCCAGCCCGGCGACCGACAGCGTGTCGACAATTGATCCGATGGAGGGAAGCTCATTCATGCCTGAAAATCACACGATAGGCGGCCGCGCCTGCGGACAACAGGTGACGGCATGCAAAAAGTGTGCGGGCATTGTGAAAGATAAGTGTCAAGGACGAGGCCGGAGGCAGCTCGGGAAACGGGGCAGAATGACCGGAGAATTGACGGGCAGCCTGGTACCAGACGTCGGCCGGGCCCACGACCTACGGACCGGCGACCAAGCGTGCCGGATGGCGCGGATGCTCGCCGGTCGGAGGTGCGGGGCCGCCCGGCCGGTGGGCGCCCGGGGCAGCACACGACGCACACGCCTCCCCCACTCGTCAGCCCGCCGGGACCGGTGACCGCTCAGGACACGAGGGCGTGCGACTCGCCGAGGCCGAGCCGGAATCCGACGCCGCGGACGGTGACGATCCAGCCACCCGACCCGATCTTCTGACGCAACGTGCCGACGTGGGTGTCCAGCGTCCGACTGGCCCGCGAGGACCGGGCGACGGCGCCGCCGTCCTGCCAGACCCGCGCCATCAACTCCTCCCGGGTGAAGACCCGGTCGGGGTCGGAGGCGAGCAGATAGAGCAGGTCGAACTCCTTGCGGGTGAGCGGGACCAGGCACCGGCCCACGCTGACCTGCCGGATGGCCGGGTCGATCCGCAGGGCGCCGCGCTGTAGTGCGCCGGCGTCCCGCGCCGGGCTGGCGCGCCGCAGCAGCGCCTCCATCCGGGCGGACAGTTCACGCAGGCCGTACGGCTTGCCCATGCAGTCGTCCGCCCCGGCCTGCAGACCGAGCACCCGATCAGCCTCACCGCCGCCACTGGTGAAGGCGATGACGGGCGTGTCGCCCGCGGCGCGGATGTTCCGGCAGACGTCGAGCCCGTCGATGTCGGGCAGGTCGAGATCGAGCAAGACGAGGTCACTGCCGTCGAACGACGAGAGCGCCTCCCTGCCCGTGGGCACGGAGGTGACGCGATAGCCGAGTCGGCGTACGCAGCCGACCAGCCGCTCCGCCGCGAAACCGTCGTGCTCAACCGCAAGAACGTGCATTCGGATCTCCCGGATCTACGAGACGGCATACCGGCGGTCGGACCGGTCCCGTGGAACCGGGGCACTGACGCTCCGGGGCGACGAGCCGCTGCGCTCCTCGACCGCGGCCGACAGTCGGCGCGGAACGCTTGTCACTGGCCGCCTGGCAGCCATCTCCCCCGAGCCGCGTACCTCGGTCGCCCGGCCGACGGAGCCGTCCGGGACGGGCCGACAACACTCGGCAACTCCCATAAGAAAACCGATCGACCCGTTCGTCAACCGAACCGGTAATCACCTGAACACTCTTCGGAATGTCCGGATTCAACCGAAAGCGCGATACGTGGCATAGATCGAGGGGTATTTAGGTGCATAAATTGGACAGAGACGCCTGCCGGGCCCACCAAACCCCAAGGACGGTGACGTCGGTCACATAACACACCTCCTACGGCGACCGGCCTTCTCTGGGAAAGGGGCCCGCTCGCAAGCCCACCACGACCTGACCGGCCCGGATGCGACGCCGCCGCATCGGGACACTGCCGCCAGGAGGATCCCCATGCGACTGACCGTGTTCGGCGCGACCGGAGGGACCGGCGCGCTCCTCGTGGAGCAGGCCCTGGCCGCCGGTCACCAGGTGACCGCGGTCGCGCGCCGGGGCTGGCCCGGTCCGCCCCATCCGGACCTGCGGGTCGCCGTCGCGGACGTCCTCGACCCTGGATCGCTGCGGTCCGTGCTGGACGACGCCGACGCCGTGCTCTCCGCGCTGGGCTCCGCGAGGGCCAGCCGACCCACCCGGGTGTACTCGGCGGGCGCCAGCGCGATCCTGGCGACGATGCGGGACCTCGACATCCGGCGGGTGGTGGCCGTCACCGCACTGCCGATCGCCCCCGCCACCCAGCAGGACACGCTGCACCGCCGGTTGGTCGATCCCGTCCTGCACCGGTTCTTCGGGGGCGCCTACCAGGACATGCGGCGGATGGAGCTGATCCTGGCCGCCAGCGACCGCGACTGGACGGTCTTCCGTCCGCCGTACCTGCGCGACGGCCCGACCACTGGCACCTGCCGCGCCGCCGTCGAGGCGCCGCTGCCCCGGGCCTGGACGCTGCGCCGGGGCGACCTGGCCGCCGCCATGCTGTCAGCCCTCACCGATGACCGGCTCGTCCGGCACGCGGTGAACGTGGCCGCCTGACGGCGCGGGCCGAACGGCCCAGGAGCCCCCTGACCCAGCTCGGCCCGGGACAGCGCCGGTCCGACGGTGAGCGCCCGCTCCGGCGCGGTGGCGGCCGGCCAGGGAAAACCGATCGGTTCCAGGGGAAAAGGTGATCATCGCCCGATGCCGCGGTGCAGCGCGACGGTGATGGTGTCGCCGGGGGCAAGCATGACAGTCCGTTCTCGAACGGTCAGCGGTACGGGCTGGTCCGCCCCGGCGGCGGCGGAGATCTGCACCCGGTCGCGCTCGACGCGCAGAGTGATCAGCAGATTGCGGTACCGGATGACGCAACCGAGGTGGTCGAGTTCCTCAGGCAGCAGCGGATCGAGCCGGAGCACGTTGTCGCGGACCTCCAGGCCGGTGTAGCAGCGTTGCAGGATGTCCAGCGTGCCGGCGGTGGCGCCGAGGTGGATGCCCTCCCGCGTCGAGCTGTGCGCCGGGTCGGCGAGGTCGGTGCCGAGCGCGGTCTGCAGCATCTCGACGGACCGGCGGCGGTCGGTGCGGGCGAGCACCCAGGCGTGCGCGATCCGGCTCAGGGTGGATCCGTGAGTTGTGCGGGACAGGTAGTGCTCGACGGTGGCGGGGATCCGGGCCGGGTCGAAGTCGTAGCCGAGGCGGCGTACCAGCCCGGTGAGCTCGTCGGCACTGAAGAGGTACAGCAGCATCAGCACGTCGGCCTGCTTGGAGATCTTGTAGCGGTTCGGGTCGTCGCCCTCGGCCTGGAGCAGTGACCCCAGCAGCCGCAGGTCGCCGTACCGCCGCCGGTACCGGTCCCAGTCCAGCTCCGCCAGGTCGCCGTACCGTTCGAACTGGGCGAGGATCCCGTGGTCGAGGAAGACCAGCCGCAACCGGTGGCTGATGTGCGCCCACCGACGACGTTCGTCGTCATCGACGGCGACCTCCCGCCACGGCACCGCACCCGGTTGCCCGCGGGTGATCGCGTACGCCTCCTCGGCGCGCGCCAGCGCCCACGCGACCATCACGTTGATGTACGCACAGTTGTCCAACCCCAGGCCGGGGCGACCCGGGTAACCGTCGTGGTACTCGTCGGGTCCCAGCACGCCCCTGATGTCGTAGCGGTCGTCGGACGGGTCATAGGTGGCCAGACCGGCCCAGAACCGCGCCGTCTCGATCAGCAACTTGACGCCGCACCCCGCGAGGAACGACAGGTCGGCAGTCGTCTCCCAGTACCGCCACACGCAGTAGGCCACCGCCAGGTTGACGTGCTGCTGCCGGCCCGTGTAGTCGTCCAGCCACCTGCCGCTGACCGGGGAGGGTGACCGGCTGGGACTCTCGTCCCGACCGCTGCTGCCGCTCTGCCAGGGAAACAGGGCACCCACCATCCCGGCGGACTCCGCCGCACGCCGCGCCGCCGTCAACCTCCGGTGCCGGTACTCCAGCAGTGCCCGGGTCAGCTCCGGCAGCCGCAGGTTCAGGTACGGATAGACGAACAGCTCGTCCCAGAAGATGTGCCCGTGGTAGCCCTCGCCGTGCAGCCCTCGCGCGGGCACGCCCGCGTCCAGGGCGATCGTGTGCGGCGACAGGGTCTGCAGCAGGTGGAAGGTGTGCACCCGGATCGGGGCCTGCCACCGGTGCGACTCGCCGACATCGAGCCGGAACCGCTCCCACAACCGGTGCCAGGCTCCGGCGTGCTCGGCCAGCAACACGTCACACGTACCCGCGTACCGCAGTTCCTCCCGCGCGGCGGTCAGCGGCGCGTCGACCGCCCGATCCCGGCTGGAGAAGACAGCCACCGTCTTCTCCACCGACACCCGTCCTTCCGGCGCCACGTCGATGCCGAAGACGTGACCGACGGCGTCCGGCCCGGGAGCCGTGACCCGGGAGGTGTGTGCCGCGGGGGCACCGGCAACGCCGACCCGGGTACGGGCGACGACCGCGACGCGCTGCCGTGAGCTGGTCGTCACCGCGGTCAGCCACACCGTCTCCGGATCGTCCTTCCCGCTGGCGACCTCGGTGAGATGTCGACCGCAGGTTCCGGCCTCCGCTGCCGCGTTCGAGTTGACCACCCCGCCGTCGACGGCTGACCTGATCTCCAACCGGCCCGACCAGTTCTCGGGGATGAGGATCGTCTCCAACATCGCCAGATGCGGGTTCGCCATTGACACGAGGCGCCGCTGCCGAATCCTGGTCCGCCGTTGCTGGCGGTCGACCGCCAGCAGTTCCCGCAGGTAGATCCCGTTGCGTAGATCCAGCACACGGTGCTCGTGCACCCGCCGCCCCTGGCCAGGGGCGAACCAGTCGCCGCCGGCCGGGCGGTACGTCAGGGGCAGCCAGTTCGGCAGGTTGACGATGCTGTCCTCGCCGTCTGCCCGGCCTGGGTCGGACAGCCGATTATGGAAGCCGGCCAGGTAGGTGCCCGGGTAGTGGACGCCGTCGGACGTTGCCTCCGGCGGCGCCCCCCGGGTCGTCAGGTACCCGTTGCCCAAGGTCAGCATCGTCTCCCGCGTCGCCTCACCCGCTGGGTCGCCGTCGAGGTAGGTCAGCATCCAGCCGTCGGGCAGGTCCCCGGCGCACAACTCACAACCCGGGTCCACCCCCACGGGCACCCACTCTCCCTGCGCTGTCATCCTCGGGCCGGGCCTGTTTAGCCCGTCCTGGCCCCGACAAACCCGCAGCACGAATTTGATGTGCGTCACTCGCGGACGACGCTCGCCGGCCCGCACGGGCCGGTCACTCCCGCCAGCCGGCCAGATCGACTCCCTTGGCGAGTTCGACCCGGAAGCCCATGGTGATCTCGTCGCTCTCCCCCGGCCCGAGCCGCAGCCGCCAGGTCAGCTCGCCCAGCTCGGTCCGCTCGGCCGGCGGCGGGGCGAGGCTGGGTTCCCGTACCACCACCGCCTCGTCGCGGGACACCGGAAGCTGGTCGCGTACCTCCACGGTCGCCGGCCGGGGCGTGTGGTTGGCCACGCTGATCCGGTACTCCACGTCCCGCCGCCGGGTCGAGCCGAGCGCGGCCCGGGTGTCGGCGCGCCGGCTGAGTTTCCGTTCCACCCGTACCCGGTCGTCCACCCCGAGCGCCAGTTCGGTCTCCTCACCGGGGGCCCACGTCGGCAGCCGGGTGGCCGCGACGAAGTCGGCACCGTGGAAGACCGCCGCCGGGCCGGGGAGCAGGGTGTGTGCCGAGGTGTTGCGGACCGTCGCGCGCAGGTGCGCCTCGGCCGCGCGGACCGGCACGGTCACATGGTCCAGCCGGGCCGGCAGGTCCAGCACGGCGATGGTGGCCCGGTACGCGCTGCCGTCCGCCGGGACCGCGACCGGGCGGGCCGGCCGGTAGGTGGCCGCGGTGACCCCCTGCTCGACGACGGCCACGCTCTCCCGCATTCTGGGGCGCGGCGGGGCGGACCGGGCCACCGCGTCGCCCGCGCCGGCCGGTGCCGCCCCGGGCGCCGGGGGTGCCGGCACCGCGCCGAAACTCGCCGCCGGCATGGCCGGCCGCGGTGCCGGCCGGATCCGGTCGAGATACCAGGGCGACAGTTCGGGTACGCCCGCCGCGGCCGCCGGTCGGGCGGTCGAGAGCTGGAGCACGCACTCCGGCCAGTCCTCGCCGGTGTCCTGGCTGACCAGGCCGAACCAGGTGACGGTCATGGTGTCGTCGACCAGCCGCAGGTCGTAGGAGGGCTGCCAGCGGGCCCCGTCGACCAGGTAGGTCAGCTCCAGGTCCAGTTCGGCGTCGTCGACGTCCACCGACACGGTCACCTCGGCGGCCAGCCGGTCCGGTTCCCGCTTGCCGTTCGCGGCGCCCAGCTCCCGCTCGACAGCCGCCAGTTCCTCGGTCAGATCGGTGCGCTGCCGGGCCAACCCGCGCCGGCGGCCGTGGGAGTCGGCAAGCTGGCCGGCCACCGAGTCGGCGAAGGTGGCCACGTCGGCCGGGCCGGCGTCACCGGAGGCCAGCGCTCGGGCGTACGTGCCGCCGGCCCGCTCGGCCAGCCGGGCGAGGAACTGCCCCCGCTGTGCCTCGATCTCGTACGTGTCGTCGACCCCGGCCAGCTCGTCGGCCAGCTCCCGGCTCCGCCGCTCCAGTTCGCGGACCTGTCCGTCGGTGCTGCGGGCCTGCCGCCACGTCGTCACCTCCACACCGAGCACGGTGGCCGCGCCCCCGCCGCCGACCCGCAGCGAGTCCCGCCGCAGGCCCAGCGGCAACGGTGCGATACGTACCCGGTGCTCACCGGCGGCCAACCGGGTACTGCCCCGACGGGTGACCCGGGCACGGTCCGGATAGACGGTGACACCGACGACGGGTGCTTCGATCTCCACTGCGTTCACGGCGGCGAGGATAGTCGGACCGTGCTCGTTGCCCCGGCGACCCCGGAGCGGTGGCACGAGGGACCGGCCTCTGGTGTCACCCGCCCCAGCACGCACCAGGTCGCAGGCCCGGTCCCGCGCCGGTGGGCAGCCGACCGGCGGTGACGAGCCGCCGGAGCACCTGCTGGTGCGGGACGGCATGCCGCACCCTGCCCCGGACACCGGTGGTGGTCACGGCCGTGAACATCGAGTTGAGCAGGGCTTCCTCGACCGAGTCCATGACGGCGGCGAAGATCGGATCGAGCATCCCGTCGGGTAGCGGCTGCTGCGGTCGCGGTGTCGTGGTGAAGGCGATCGCGTAGTCGCCGCTGCCGTTGCTGTACGCCGCGCCCACCCGGGGACATGGCGAACACGGCCCGGCGGGCGAGCCGGCCGAGCTGGCGGGCGTCCACCGGCGCGTCGGTAGCCACGATGATCATGCATGAGTTGCCGGGCGGCTCCTCCCGGTCGCACCGCGGCAGCAGCTCGGCGGCGGGCATCGAGACTCCCAGCACGGTGAGGACGCCACTGAAGTTCGACTGGACGAGAGCCCCGACGGTACAGGAGGAGCCCTCGACGCCGACCCGCCGCGACGAGGTGCCGATGCCGGCCTTGAAACCCAGCGCCGCCGTGCCGGTGCCCGCACCGACGCATCCCTCCGCCGGCAGACCGGCCGAGGCGTGCCGGACGGCGTCGAGCACGTGCTCCTCGGTCACCGGGCGACGGCGGATGTCGGACAGGTGGGCATCGTTGGTCTCCCCCACCAGCGGGTTGAACGACACCCCGGCCGGATCCCGGTCCATCAGATAGGTGAGCAGGGCGTCCGCGGCGCGGAAGACCGACAGGGTCGCGGTCAGCACGATCGGTGACTCCAGGACGCCGAGTTCGGCCACCTGCGTCGAGCCGACGAGCTTGCCGTACCCGTTGCCGACGTACACGGCGGCCGGAAGCGCCCGGCACCCGACGCCGAGCTGACGAGGTACGACGGCGGTGACGCCGGTATGCAGGTCGGCACCGTCATCGATGGTGGTGTGACCGACCAGGACGTCGGCCACGTCGGTGATGGCGTTGAGCGGGCCGGTCGGCAGCGTACCGACGGCGATGCCGAGTTCCCGGGTCCGGCGTGGTTTCTGGTCCACCGCACTCCTGTCGTCGTGGTCAGCCCGCACCGGCACCCCAGCCCGTCGGCCCGGGAGATCGCCCGGGAGTGCCCACCATCCAGTTCGGCGGGCACTTTCCTGTCCACCGACCGACACGACGTCCGTCCTTGCGGAATGACCGAGGGCAATACCGCAATGGCAATCAGCAATATAGACGTGGAACCCGCACGGTGCCGATACTTGCCAGGTAGTGATCGGGCTACACCCGGTGACGCGGGAGATCGCGGCCGTCGTCGCGGGTGAGCACCATGACGGAGCGGGTGCCAGCATCCGCTTCTGGGAAGGGGCAGCTGTGGACTACGCGGAGATCGTGCATCTGGTGAACACCGACCCGGTGGCACAGACGCTGTTGGAGTCGCCGGTCGCGATGCGGCTCGGGTATGTGGGACTGGACGGCCACCCGCGCACCGTACCCGTCGCCTACCTGTGGAACGGCAAGGCGTTCGTCTTCGCCAGTCCGACGACCGCCTACAAGGTCAGGGCGATCGCGGCGCACCCGCAGGTGTCCTTCAGCGTCGACACGTACTCGGCCGAGGTGCGCAGGAAGGTGGCGGCGAAGCTGGGTGCGGATCCGGTCGCCGACTACACGCCGGTTGTCATGCTGGTACGCGGCACGGCGTCGATCGAGCTTCGGCCGGGGGTCCCGGACGAGCACGTCCAGGCGTCCTGGCGGATGTTCGCGGACAAGAGCCTGGCGCCGGGGTGGGAGAGCCAGAAGCGTGCGCACACGACGGACATGGTGGTGGTCACGATCGTCCCGACCCACATCACGCTCTGCGACTTCGTGACGCGCTTCCCGCCGCCGGTCGAGATCAACGCCCCCGCCCACAACCCCGCCCACGGGAGCGGCAGCTCGGCGGTTCCGGTCAACTGACCGGGTTCTGAGCCCAACAGCTTCAGCCCGGCGGCGCGAAGGCTGACGCGGTGGCGCCGGGATGGCTACCCGAGCGCAGCGGACGACCGACAGCGAGGCGAGCGGACCTGTGGCGCGGCCCTACCGCTGGCCGGTGACGAGGAACTGCATCTGGTGCTCGTGGTTCGGGGCCACCCCGAAGCGCCGGTCCAGCTCGAAGATCGACGCCAGGGGGGTGACCGTGACCTGCGCCAGACCCGCACCTTCCAGGACCGCCACGGTCTGGTCGATGGACTGGGCGGTGGCCAGGGGCAGCACGGCCTGCACCTGGTGGTCGTAGTGGTCGGCGAAGTTCTCGGCGGCGTTGTCGAGGCCGTTGGGGAACCAGGTGCTGTCCACGACGGCGACCGTGCCGCCCGGACGCAGCAGGCGGACCCAGTTCGCCACGGCGACCTCGGGTTCGCGCAGGGTCCACATCAGGTACCGGCTGGTGACCGCGTCGAAGCTGCCGGCCGGAAAGTCGGGGTGAACGGCGTCGCCGTGCTGGATGACCGGACCGTTCGCCATGGCCGCAGCGTGTTGCCGGGCCCGCTCCAGCATCCCCTCGGCGAGGTCGATGCCGGTGACGCGGTGGCCGAGGCCGGCCAGGAGCACCGCGGCCTGCCCGGTGCCGGTGCCGACGTCGAGCACGTCCAGCGGGCCCGCCGGCAGCGCCTGCGCCCAGACCGCGGACCAGGCCTGCTGGTCGGCGGCGAAACGGTCGGGACGCTGGACGTACTCGTCGTAGCTCGGCGCGCGGCCGGTCCAGTACGCGTTGATGCGGTGCTGCACCGTCATGCGGCGGTCCTCTCGTCGGTGGTCTGGTCGATCGGTTGGAACAGCAGGTGGATGGCGCCGTCGAGATCCAGGCGTCGGATCCCGATGCCGTAGACGGGCATGAGGACCGTCGGGTCCAGCACCTCGCCGGTGGGGCCGGCGGCGACGACCCCGCCCCGCCCCAGCAGCACCAGGTCGTCGCAGTAGCGGGCGGCGAGGTTGAGGTCGTGCAGCACGACGATGGAGCAGGTGCCCAGGTCGCGTACGAGCTGGAGGATCTCGTGCTGGTATCGGATGTCCAGGTGGTTGGTGGGCTCGTCGAGCAACAGGTGGGTGGCCTGCTGGGCAAGGGCGCGGGCGATCAGTACCCGCTGGCGTTCCCCGCCGGAGAGCTGGGCGAAGGGCCGCGCGCCCAGGTGGGCGGCGCCGACCCGGGTCAGGCACCGGGCTGCGATCTCGTGGTCGGCCCGCCCCGCGCGCTGGAAGGTCGACAGGTGCGGTCCCCGGCCCAGCAGCACCAGCTCCGCCACGGACAGGGCGGTCTCCCCGCCGCTCTCCTGCACCACCACGGCCAGCCGCCGCGCGGCATCCCGCGCCGGCAGGGCGGACAGTTCGTCGCCGTCCACGACGACCTGTCCGGTGCCGCCGCGCAGGGCGCCGTAGAGCAGCCGCAGCAGGGTGGTCTTGCCGCTGCCGTTCGGGCCGATCAACCCGAGGACCCGGCCCGGCCGTGCGGTGACGTCGACCCCGTCGATCACGAGGTTCGCCCCGTAGCGCCAGGTGACCCCGGTCGCCTGGATCACGCGCCGGCCTTGAAGCGTCGCACGATCCGCTCAAGGCCGTCGATCGACAGCGGGGTCGGCGGCTCGGTGAAGTTGAACAGCTGGGTCATGACGTCGCCGTTGCGGACGGCGTCGAGGTTCTCCGCCCCGGGGAGGCCGGTCAGCCCCTGCTCGACGGCCTTGGGGTCGCCGTCGCCGTGGAGCAGGATCAGCACGTCGGGGTTGCGGCCGAGCAGTTCCTCCACGGTGACCTCGAAGACCCGTTCCTTGACGTCGCCGAAGACGTTGCGGAAGCCGGCAGCCTCCAACTGGGGGTGCGCCATGCTGGCCGCCCCGTAGGCGTAGGTGACGCCGCCACCGACCGTCGGATACAGCACCGCCGCCGTGCGCCCGGACGCCGGATCCTCCTGGGCCTGGATCTTGGTCATCCGCTCCCGCAGAGCGGTGACCGCGGTGGCGGCCTCGGCTTCGCGGCCGAACACCCTGCCGTAGGTCCGCAGTTGGGAGTAGATGTCGTCGAAGTTCGGCACGGCCGCGCTGGCCGGGCACATCGCGGGCTCCTCCAGCAGGGGGATGTTCACTGCCGAGAGGGTGTCGCGGGACAGGTTGTCCACCTCGCCGAGCACCAGGTCCGGCTGTTGGCTGATCACCACCTCCTTGGAGATCTGCAGGTGGCCGCTGGTGTCGGTCCGGTCGGTCAGCAGCGGGATCCGATCCAGTTCGGTGCGGGTCGCCGCGTCGTAGTACTCCTTCGGGTACTGCCCGGCCCGGGCGGTGACCCGATCCATCAGCCCCAGGGCGTGCAGGTACGGCACGGCCGCGCTCTTGAGCAGGACGACCCGCTGCGGCGCGGCGTCGAAGGTCACGTCCACGCCGCAGTTGGTGACGGTGAACGGGTAACCCTCGTCCGCGGCCGTCGGCGCGTCACCGGCGCCGCCGCAGGCGGCGACGAGCAGCACGGTGGCGGACGCGGCGGCGGCGACGGCCAGGCGGATCGCCTTCATGTTTCTCCTCGACGGGTCGGGCGCTCAGGCGCCGGTGGCGTGCAGACGACGGATCAGGATCACCAGGAACGGCGCGCCGAGCAGGGAGGTGATGATGCCGATCGGGATTTCCTGCGGGGCCAGCAGGATCCGGGCGAGCACGTCGGCCCAGACCAGGAGGATGGCCCCGAGCAGCGCGGCAACCGGCACCACCCGCACGTGCGGGGCCCCGACGATGCGTCGGGCCAGGTGGGGGACGACGAGCCCGACGAAGCCGATGCTGCCGGCTGCGGAGACCAGCACGCCGACGCTCAGCGAGACCACCACGAGCAGCCGCATCCGAAACCGGTCGGGCGACACTCCCAGGGTCTGTGCGGTCTCGTCGCCGATCGCCAGCACGTCGAGTCGCCGCCCGGCGACGGTCAGGTAGAGGATCGCGCCGCCCAGCACGACCGCGGCCACCACGAGCAGGGCGTTCCAGCGGGCCAGTCCGAGGGACCCGAGGAGCCAGAACATCACCGAGCGGGAGCCCTCGGCGGATCCGGAGGCGAAGATCAGGAAGCTGGTGGTGGCGTACAGGGCGTACCCGACCGCGACGCCGGCCAGGAGCAGCCGGATCGAGGTCACCCGGCCGCCGCTACGCGCGATCAGGAAGACCAGCAGCGACGCCGCGAGCGCGCCGAGGAAGGCACTGGCGGACAGGGCGTACTGCCCGAAGCCGGCGCCGGCCCCGAACAGGATCGCGGCGGCGGCGCCGCTGGAGGCCCCGGAGTTGATGCCCAGCAGGTACGGGTCGGCCAGCACGTTACGCACCATGGCCTGCAACGCCACCCCGCACACCGCCAGTCCGGCACCGACGAGCATGCCGAGCAGCACCCGGGGCAGCCGGACCTGCCAGACGATGGCCTCCTGCGGCAGGGTCCAGGTCACCTCGCCGGGCACCCCGACGAGCTGATGACCGATGATCCGGGCCACGGTCGTCGGGGCGATCCCGATCGCGCCGGACCCCACCGCGACCACCCCGGTCAGGACCAGCCCGACCGTCAGCGCGAGCAGCCAGAGCCCGGTCCGGCGTCGCTGAGCCGCGACGCCGAGCAGGTCCTGCTGGCCCTTCAGCAGGGCGGTCGCCATCGCCACTCCCCCAGATGCCTCATCCTGGCTCTTGCAAAGACTTGGCAAAAGCTACCACCAAGATCAAAGGAGGCGGAAGACGAGTGAGTCGTTGTTCACCCGCGCCACGCCCGGTCGACTCCCGACGGAAAGAGGCGCCAAGGCAAGATCGGCCGCGGGTCCCACGAGCAGGACACCGGGCGGAAGAGGGGTACCGAGCCCGGTGACGCCCACACCCGGAACTGGCGCCGGTCATGGCGGTGCGGCGGGGCGCTGAACCTACGTCACGACCCGGCTGCGCTGCCCGCCGCCGAGGGCGGCGAGGACGACCAGCCGGATCCGCAGAATCTGCGGCAGATCATGTGCGTTCCCGGGCGGCGGGCCCGGCCTGGGTGGACTGCGCGACGGGCTGCCTGTCGTGCCGCTGGTCGAGGGCCTGACCTTCGGTGGGTCGAACGGCGGCGAGCAGCGCGTCGAGCGGCCGAGGCAGGGCATCCCGGCCGACTGCCGCCGCGACGAGCAGCCGCGCGTAGCGCAGCTTGCGGCGCGAGCCGCTGCCCAGGAACCGCCGCATCTGCGCTTCGGGCTCCCGGCCGCGCCAGGCGGGCTGGCTCTGGAACGAGCGGAACGACCCGAGGTCGCCCTGCGAGTCGAAGAGTGCTTCGACCCCTGCGGTGCCCACGGCGCGGATCAGCTCGTCCTCCAGATCGTCGGCGCAGACGTAGAACCCGAGGTGCTCCATGTCGGTGCGCGTGCGGGGCGCGCCGACCTGGGTCGCGACCAGTCCGCGCCGGAATATCTCCTCCTCGTGCAGGTCGCACAGGCCGGCAAGTCGCACCCCGGTGCCCAGCGGGACCAGCCTCGTCAGGAAACGGCCGATCGCGTGCGCCCCGCCGATCGGCACGATCACGACCCGCTCCGCATCGAGATCCCGGCCGCGACCCACCGCGGCCGTCTCCAGCGCGATCTGGTCACTGATGCCCTCGACCAGCACCACCGCCTCAGCGTTGTCGACCTTCGCCAGGCCGCGGGCCGTCGCCAGGGTCGGGGCGGCAGGGCCGCTCACGTACCCGTCGAGCGCCCTGCGGGCAAGCTCACGACGATTGGTGACATCCATGGTGGTTTCCCGATCCGGTCGTGATGGCAGGGACCGCTGGCACATTCACCCAGCGCCTGAGGGCTGTCCCCGCGGCCGGGCACGGGCCCGTACGCAGCGATCACAGGCAGCGGACGGCCGCAATCATCGGCGCGCGCAAGGCGGCCGACAAGCGATTAACGGCCCGCGCCCGCGGGCCACGGATCCGGTGCCAACCGGGTCGCGCGGCCGGCCGCGCGCCAGGCGGGGGCCGGCCCCGGTTCCCCCCGGTGCGCCGGGTACGCGAGCGAACTCCCGTACCCGGCGCTCGATCGGTCAGAGCGGTCGGACCCGGATGTCCCGCACGTCCATCACGTCGTTGGTGCCGTGGTTCTGCAACCCGATGAACCCGCTGGTGAACTGGCGCAGGTCGGTCGAGGGGTCACCGGCCCGGGACGACTTCTTGCCCGGCACGTTGTCGAACACGTTCAGCGTGACCCCGTTCCGGATGATCGTGTAGCGCTGCCCGACCACCCGGATCTCGTAGTCGTTCCACTGGCCCTTCGGGGTCGCCCCAGACTGGTCCAGCGTCAACGGCTGGAAGTTGTACACCGAACCGGTCTTCTGCGTCTCGCCGGTCTCCCCGTCGTAGAGCTGGATCTCGTGGCCGCAGTAGATCGCCACCCAGGCCTGGGAGGTGCGGGCCGAGCCCGTGGTGGCGCAACTGTCCGGCGGGCGTTGCTCCAGCGGGGTCCGGGGGTCCGGGAACCGGACGAAGACGCCGCTGTTGGCCCGTACCGTGCCGGGCGAGGAGTCCCGGAACTTCAGTTTGATCGAGTAGTCGGCGAACTCCTGGCCGGCGTACCAGAGCATGCCCAGTCCCCCGACGCTGCGGATGGTGCCGTCGGGGTTCAGCGCGAACGACCCGCCGGGCGCCTGCCGCCAGTCCGCGAGCGAGTACGCCGTCCCGTCGAAGATGGGTTGGTAGCCGGGGGTACGTCCGATCGGGGACGCGGCCCCGGCGGCCCGCAGCGCGGTGGCCTCCTCGTTGTTGATCACGCGGGTCTTGATCAGGTGGTCGATCACCTCGTCCAGGTGGCTGAGGAACGACCCCTGGTTGGGCCAGCTCCGCTCGTCGTCGACGAGGTCGTTGACGGTGCAGTTGCCGTTGGCCTTCCGGTTGGTCAGGCCGGTGTCGGTGTCGAGCAGCCAGACCGTGCTGCGGCTGTCCGGCGCGACGCAGCCGGTGCTGACGCCGACGGTGCTGGTGGCGGTCGTACCGTCGGCGTAGGTGACCTTCACCGTGGCCTGGTACGAGCCGTGCGTGCGGTAGGTGTGTGTCGGGTGCGGCTGGGTGGAGCTCTTCGTGCCGTCACCGAAGTCCCACTCCCAGGCGATGCCGCCGACCCGGGCGCTGGAGAAGGAGACCGTCCGGTAGTTGTCGGTGCCGGTCACCTGCACGGCGGCGCGGCTCGGACCCGGGGTGGGCTCCCCGCCCTGGTAGGTGATCCGGATCAGCTTCTGGTTGCCGTGCAGGCTGAAGAAGCCGCCGGCGTAGTCGAGCATGTAGAGCGCGCCGTCCGGGCCGAACTTGGCGTCCATCCAGGACTGGAGCTGGGTGCCCCCGCTGCCGCCCGGGATGATCGCCCGCAGGTCCTCGGCGAAGGCCGGGGCGCCCTGCTCGGGCACCTTGCCCGGGTCGACGGTGACCGCGATCCGGTTGTTGGAGTTCGACTGGTCACCGATGAACCACTTGTTGTTCCAGTACGCCGGCCAGGCCACGCCGCTGTCGGTGTCGACCTTGGACCGGTGGTAGGTCGGGCCGTCCATCACGGCCTGCCCGCCACCACGCAGGTACGGCCGGGTGAAGGTCTCCTCCCCGAGCACGTACGAGGGCAGTCCGCTGCCGTCGGTCCGGGTCGGGTAGACCGGGCCACCGCCCTGCGGCGAGTACCAGATCATGTTGTCCCGGGCCGGCGGGATGTTCACCAGACCCGTGTTGCGCGGCGAGGTGTTCTTCAGGTTGTCGCAGTCGTACCAGCCGGTCAGCACGCTCGCGTCGGTGCTGCTCCGGTCACGGTAGGGCTGCTTGTCACCCATGCAGTACGGCCAGCCCTGGTTCCCGGCCGAGGTGATGATGGTGGCCGTCTCGTACTTCGCCGGGCCCAGTTCCGGGCTCGGCGCGGCGGCGTCGGGTCCGACCCAGGCGGCGGTCAGCCAGTTGTTGACCGGGTCCCAGTTGAGCCGGGCGATGTTCCGTACGCCCATCACGTAGATCTCCGGGCGGGTCTTGCCGCCGCCCTCCTCCTGGCCGGTGAAGAGGTTCCCCTCCGGGACGGTGTAGGTGCCGTCGTCCTTCGGACGGATCCGCAGGATCTTGCCGTTGAGGTCGTTCGTGTTGCCCGAGGTGCGGCGGGCGTCCTGGAAGGAGGTGCCGGCGTACTCCTGGGTCCAGTTGTTGCCGGAGTAGCCGTCGGAGCCCTGGGAGGAGTTGCTGTCGCCGCTGCCGATGTAGAGGTTGCCCTCGTTGTCGAAGGTCATCCCGCCGCCCGCGTGGCAGCAGCTGTGGATCTGGGTGTCCCAGCTCAGCAGGTCCTTGCGGGTGTTCTGGTCGATCGAGTCGGCCTGCTTGTCGTAGGTGAACCGGGAGACGGTCCGCTTGCCGATCCGCTTCTCCCGGTCGATCGAGGAGTGCGGCATCCAGTACGCGTACACCCAGCCGTTGTCGGCGAAGTCCGGGTCGAGGGTGAGGCCGAGCAGGCCCTCCTCGTTCTTCACGAGTTCGCTGCCGCTGCCCCGGTTGCCCATCACCTCAAGGGTGGTGAGCAGTTTGACCCGCTTGGTCGTCGGGTCCCAGCGGTGGATCGTGCCGCAGCCCAGACCGACCTTCGGGTTGTTCCAGTCGGCGATCGGGCCGGACGGGCAGGCCGCCTTGCCGACGTAGAAGACCGAGCCGTCCCCGGCGACGGTCAGGCCGTGCGGCTCGCCGATCTGGTCGAGCTGCCCGGACTGGTTCGTGGTGGTGAGCCGCTCGACCCGGTAGTTGGCCGCGATGGTCGCCTGACAGTCGGCGCGGACCGTGCCGGCGGTCCACTGGATCGCGCCGAGCAGGTGGTTGCGGAACTGGGTGTCCTTCGTCCAGCTCTCCTCGGTGCGGCCCATGCCGGTGTAGAAGGACCGGCCGCCGTCGTAGTCGCGGCACCAGGAGATCGGGTGGAACGGACCGTTGCCGGCGAGTCCGGCGTCGTAGCTGGTCTCGTCCACCTGCGCGACGGTGTGCACCCGGCCCACCGGGCTCGGGTCCCAGTTGATCCACTGGTCGGAGCGGGTCCAGGTGAGCGGCATGCCCTTGTTGGCCGGGTGCTGGCGGTCCGTGAGGGCCACCTTCGCCGCCTGCGCCTTCGTCTCCGGGGCCGGGGCGGCGTCGGCGCCGATCAGCCAGAGTTCGGCCAGTTGGGTGAGCGGATCACCGTTGTTGGCGGTGATGTTCAGCCGGTAGTGCAGGTACGCCTGGGTGTTGTCGACCGTGTACTGCTTGGTCTGGAAGCGCTGCGGGAAGCTCTGCCCGGTACGCCGGTCCAGGTCGGTCCAGGTCTGCCCGTCGGCGGAGCCCTGCAGGGTCCAGTCCTTCGGGTCCCGGCCCGCGGAGTCGTCGGCCGAGGAGAGGGCGTACCGGTTGACCACGGTCGGCTCGGCGAGCTTGCCGGCCAGCCAGCCGGTAGGCGTCCGGGTCAGCCACTTCGTTCTGGTCGTACCGTCGAAGGCGTGCCGCTCGGTCTCGTTCGGCGGGTTGCTGCCGTTGGCGGTCGCCGCCACCACCTTCTCGGCGGCGGGCAGGCTGGGCGCCGGCCGGGTGCCGATCAGGCCGGTGAACCACTCCGAGCCCGGCTGGGCGTACGCGGCGTCGTGGACGCCGACGAAGCCGCCGCCGCCCTTGACGTACGCCTGGAACGCCGCCTCCTGGTTGTCGTCGAGCGTCACCCCGTTGGCGGAGAGGAAGACGACGCTGCGGTACTTGGCCAGGTTGTCCGCGGTGAAGACACCCGGGTCGTCGGACGAGTGGACGTAGAAGCCGTGGTCGCTGCCGAGCTTGCGGATGATGTTGGTGGCCCGGTTGACCGGGTCCTCCTGGTTGGCCGCCGGTCCGTGGAAGACCAGCACGTTGACCGCCTGGCCGCCCCAGGTCGGGGCTGCCGCGTTGGCGGGCTCGGTCGCGGCCGGTGCCACGGTGAGCAGGCCGGCGGTGAGCACGGCGGCGGAGGTCACGGCGAGCGCGCGTCGGGCGGACAAGGCCAGTGGACCTGATCGGAAATGGCGTTTTTGGGCCATTTCTGCTCCTTCTGTGGGGGTGGGGGTGGCGGGACGGTCAGGAGCCGGCGGGCTGGTGCCCGGCGTGCGCGGGTGCCCCGGCGGCGGTGGACCCGCCGGCCGGCGGTGCCGAGGTCGCGCCGGAGCCGGCGGCCGGGCCGTTGACCTGCGCCGGGCCGTGCGCGGTGTGTGGCGGCATCTGCCCCGACTCGTCGAGGATGTGCAGCGTGGTCGCCATGCCCAGGTCGGAGTGGAACTGCATGTGGCAGTGCAGCATCCAGTGCCCCGGACCCACCGCGTCACCGGCCACGATCTGGAAACCGAAGGAGTCACCCGGTCCCAGGGTCTTGTTGTCGATGACCGGGATCGAGTCGATCAACGCCTTGTTGTCCCCGGCCACCAGGCCGGTCCGGGTGTCCGCCCAGGCGTGGCCGTGCAGGTGGAAGGTGTGCATGTCGTTGCCGATGCCGACCACGATGAACTCCACCCGCTCGCCGACCTTCGCGACCAGGCAGGTCGGCCCGGGCTGCGGGTTCACCGCGTCGCAGGTGTCGGCCTCCGCGCCGCGCCGCAGGTTGATCGACTGCCGGTCGCCGAAGACGCTCACGTAGGTGCGGTCCGGCCGGGGGTCGCCCTGGCGGCGTACCACGAGACCACCGAAGAGCCCAGAGCTGAGGCCCTGGGTACCGTGGGCGCCGCCGACCACGTGGTCGTGGTACCACCAGTAGCCGGCGGTGCCCGGCGACCCGGTCTTGCTGTTGCGCGGCTTGGCGTACCAGGTGTACTTGCGGGACTGGCCCGAGGCCACGTACGAGCCGCTGTGCACCGTACCGTCGGAGGTCTGGGTGTACTTGACGCCGTGCACGTGCAACGAGACGCCGAGCGGATGGTTCGGGTCGGTCCGCAACTGCGCCAGGGTCGCCTCCGGCACCTGGTTGTGCAGGGTGATCTCCAGGCACTCGCCCTCGATCATCTCCATCGTCGGCCCCGGGTACGACGCGGTCTGCGGGGTCAGCCCGTAGCCGAGCCGGATCTGGTTGGTCGACGGGTCCTTGGGCAGCTCCACCGCGTACATCTGGAGGCTGCGGTCCGGTGCCACGCACCCCTCCGGCTTATCGGCGAAGAACCCGGACTGGACCGCGAGGGCCGTACCCGCGCTGCCCAGGGTGATCGTCGCCACGGCCAGCGCCAGCAGGGTCCGCAGGCCGCTTGTTCGGGGCGGTCTCTTGGGTTCGGGTCGGATCTCGATCACGTCGTTCTGCTCCACGGCTGTTCCAATCGGGTCGGTCAGCCGTGGCCGGCGGCCCTGCCGGCCACGGCTGACGAGGTGGTGGGGACGGGTGTCACGGGCGGTGGACGCCCGTCGGGATCACGGCGTCAGCGGGGCGACCCGGATGTTGCGGAAGCTGACGATGTCGGCGGCGCCGTGCACCTGCAGGCCGATGTAGCCGTGCGTGTTCTGCCGGCCGGCCCCACCGGGGTCGTCCGACCTGGGCGGGGTGAAGACCGCGCCGGGGTCGTTGACGTACTCGTTGATCAGCAGGCCGTTGCGGAAGATCGAGTAGTGCTGCCCGACCACCCGGATCTCGTAGTCGTTCCAGGTGCCCTTCGGGGTGACCCCGGCGGCGTCCAGGTCGACCTGGTCGAAGCCGTAGACCGAACCGGTCTTGTACTGGTCACCGTCGGCGCGGTCGAGAATCTGGATCTCGTGGCCGTACTTGATCGCCACCCACTCCGGCCGGGACTCCTGCGGGTGCTGGTGCACCCCGGGGAACCGGACGAAGACGCCGCTGTTGGCCCGACCGTCGCCGGGCGCGTCGTCGCGCCACTGCAGCTTCAACGAGAAGTCACCGTAGGTGCGGATCGGGAACCAGAGCATGCCCAGGCCGTTGACCGGCTTGCTGGTGATCGAACCGTCGGAGTTGCGGCTGAAGCCGCCCGCCCCGACGTGCTCCCACTGGTCGAACGAGGCACCCGAGCGGCTGAGCAGCGACCGGTATCCGGTCTGCTCGTCGGACTTGCCGACGTTCGAGGAGGAGGCCGCGTCCACCAGGACCTGGCGCTCGTCCCGGTTGATCACCCCGAGGTGCATCAGGTGCTGGGTGGTCGCCCGGACGTGGGTCATGAACTCGGCGTGGTTGAGCCAGATCCGCTCGCTCTGGATCAGGTTGTTGATCGTGCAGCCGGTCCCCACCGCCCGGTTGGGCAGCCCGCTGTTCACCGTGCCGAGCCAGACCGTGGCACGGGTGTCCAGCACCGGGCAGTCCGGGTCGGTGCCGCCCATGACCACCGTGAAGGTGACCGACCCCGCAGTCGAGGTGTTGCCGGCGTTGTCGGTGGCCCGGTAGCTGACGGTGTGCTGGCCCGGCCGGTTGACCGCGAAGGCTCCGGAGTAGGCGGTGAACGGCTGGCTGTCGAGCGAGTACTCGATGGTGGCCACGCCGGACTCGGTGTCGGTGGCGGTGATCGTGACGGTGGCCGCCCCGACGTACGCGCCGTCACCGTCCCGCTCGCCGCTGAGGGCCGCCGTCACGGTCGGCGCCGTGGTGTCCGGGTCCGGAGGGGCCACCACGGTGAAGTCCACCGACCGCGTCCCCGAGGTGTTCCCGGCGACGTCGGTGGCCCGGTAGTCGACCCTGTGCTCACCCGGCGCGTTGACGGTCAACGGTCCCGAGTAGGTGGCGTACGACGCACCGTCGAGGGAGTACTCGACCGACTTCACACCGGACTGGGCGTCGGCCGCGGTGAGGGTGACGGTGGCCGCGCCGACGAAGGCGCCGGTGTTGTCCTGCTGCCCGGCGACCGAGGCGCTCACCGTCGGCGGGGTGGTGTCCTCGCCCCCGCCGCCGGTGACGACCAGCAGGCCGTTCATCATGCCGTGCCCGGGAATCGCGCAGAAGTAGCGGTACGTGCCCGGGGTGAGCACCACGTCCACCGACCACCGGCCGCCGTTGGCGTCCAACGGGTCGGCCAGGATGTTGACGGCGACGTCCTGGTTGTACCTCGGGTCCCCGGTCTCGAACGTGAGCGTGTGCTGCATGCCGCTGGTGTTGCCGGTCGCGGCGCTGTTCTCGAAGACCAGCGTCGCCGGCCCGGCCACGGCGGTGGCGGGCACGGACCGGTAGGCGGTGACGTCGTTGCCCGCCGTCCAGGTCAGGATCTGCTCCTGCTGTTGGCTGTTGCCGTTCTCCTGGGCGCCCACCGGCATGGCGTTCAGCGCGGAAACGAGCAGCAGGGTGACGGCCAGGGTGAGTGCGGCGAGCGGTCGCCGGTACCGGCCGGCGGGTTCTGTCGGAGGACGGGGGCGGCGACTCGATGTGCCGCGCCAGAGCGAGCGGAATGGCATGTCCCGCATACCTTTCATCAAGGTCCTTGTCAGACTTGTCGGGCAGGCCGATGGCTGGTTTCACCGGGGATGCCGGGTGGTGGTGGGGGTGATGGGCGCGCGGCAGCCTCACCTGCCCAGGTCCGTCACCGGATGGCTGGATAGCCACCCGGCATCGGTAGCTGGGCAGGCTTGCCCGGGGTGAAGCCGACGGGATGTGCGGCGAACTGGCTGAACCCGACGGGGGCTCAGGCGGGTGGTGTACGGCAGGCGGGGTGGGTGGGTCTCCGGGCTGGGCTTCGCCGCGCTGGTCAGGCGGACAGGGGTGGCAGGTCCAGGGACGTGGCGCGCGCCGTCGCGCCGGGTCGGATGTGACTACGTCTCTCCGCGGAGGTACCACTCCGGCGGAGCAACCGTGGCCGGGGGCGTGAGGCTCGCCCACCTGCCAGGTCCCGCGAGATAACCGCGCCGCCGGTTACCTCTTCGAAACATCTCGTGGCATGACCCTAACGGACTTACCATCGAAGTGTCCACATCTTTCGGCAGCAGAGCCGGGACTTTTATCGATGTGAACGAAAGTGGCCGCGGCGTCCACTTCGAACCCTCGGCGCGAGAGGCCGCCGCACCGGCCCCACCGGGGCGTTCGTCCCGCTCCGGCCGCCTGCTGCGGGCACGGTATCGACCTGGAACGACGAGTTCGGGCCGCGGGACACGGCGACCGGCCCGGGCCAGGTACGCCGGCCGGAGCGACCGGGATGACCGAAGACGGACAGGGGGCCGGTCTGCGACAGCCGAAGCCGCCGTCACCGCGACGGTACGGACAGCGCCGGGCGCATCGCCCCGACCGGCGATAACGAGCGCTTCCCGAACCGCCGGGAAAACACCGAGCAAATCGATGAAACGCTACTCGGGTTGCTTTCGGAATTCGATGGTGCTGGGCCAGTCGTTCTGCCGTCCGGTTGATCCGCCCCGGAAACGGCCCACTCGATTTCGCCGTCGGGCGCCGGTGGCGGTGCCACGCAGCCGGGAATTCTCGTCCATGAACGGGCGATCGGGTAGGCAGACCCGAGCCGGTCGCCTGGGCGTCGCGCCGGTACCCCGGTGATGCCTCGCCCGCCGGGCGGAGGGTGCGGTCACCAGCCGGCGACCTGCACCGCGGGTATGATCAGGTTGTGCCTGGCTGCCGAGCTTGTCCAGTCGACGGGCCGGTCGACGGGCCGCCGCAGGCAACCGACATGCGGCGCGCGCTCTCTTCCAAGGCGCGACGTTCATGGGTCATGGTGTTGAAGGGGGTTGTGCGGTGAACGGCGTGGACGTCAGGCAAGTGGTGGTGGGTTACGACGGTTCTCCGGCCGCGAGCGCCGCAATTGAAGCCGGCGCGCTGCTGTTTCCCGGTGCGCGTGCGTGGATCGCGCATTTGTGGACGCCTCCGTTCGCCAGTGAGGAGTTGCGGCGGCGGCTGTGGACGGGTAATCGCAACATCAACGTGTTCGTGGAGGCGGTGGAGAGGGAAGGCGGCCGTGAGGCCGATCGCTTGGTGTCGATGGGAGTGATGCTGGCCCGGGCCGCGGGTTGGGATGCCGAGCCGCTGGTCCGGCGCAGCTACGGCGGGGAAGGGCTGCAGCTCGCCGAGCTGGCCGACGAGAAGCAGGCCGATGTGCTGCTGGTCGGCTCTCGGGGGTTGGGCGGCGCCAGGGCGGTGCTCGGCAGCGTGTCGGACATGGCCGTGCACTACAGCCCGCGTCCTGTGCTGGTGGTACCGCATCCGCTGTTGACCGACGAGCATGCGGCGCTTGCCGGGGGGCCGGTCCTGGTCGGCTGGGACTCCTCGGCCGGAGCCGAGGCCGCGCTCACCACCGCCCAGCGGCTCCTCCCTGAACGTGATCTCGTTCTGGTCGCTGTCGACAGCGACGGCGGCGGCACCGAGGAGGCGCCAGCGGTGGCGGCGGCCGGTGAGCCGTCCACGACCACGGTGCGCGTGCGGGCCGGGCTCGGCACGCCCGGGCGGGCGGTGGCCGACGCGCTGGCTGCGGTGGCGGTGGACCGCGAGGCCGGCCTGCTCGTGGTCGGCTCGCGCGGACGTTCCGCCGTGCGGAAGATCCTGCTCGGCAGCGTCGCCATGGCCACGCTGCACAGCGCTCACCGGCCCGTCATGGTGGTTCCGCAGACCCCTTCCATCGAGGCCGAGTAGGACGCGGCACGTCCGCCACCGGCCCGTCACGACAGGCCGGTGGCGGCCATCCTCAGACGGCGTCGGTGAGCGCGCGTCAGCGCTTTGACGGCTTCGCCGGCGATCAGGATGGTGGAGCCGACAGCGGCGCAGGTCAGCCACTGCCCTGCGCTGAGGTCGGCCGTGGTGAAGAGCCGGTTCAGCGCGTCGAACTCCACGACCAGGATGAGTAGGGCCAGGACCAGGCCCGTGGCGACGAAGGCGGACCGGTTGCGCAGCGTTTCCCGTGCGAACACGCTGCGGGTGAAACTACGGACGTTGAGCAGGTTGAACACCTGGAAGAAGACGAACGTCACGAACGCCATGGTGCCGGCGACGGTGGCCTGCGCCGGGGCCGGCGCAGGCCCTGGCGCCCAGTGCAGCACCGCGACCGTACCTGCGGCCATCACCGCCGCGGCCAGCACGATCCGACCCATTCGCTGTCGGGTGAGGATGTGTTCCCCGGCGGGCCGGGGCGGCCTGTTCATCGCGTCCGGGCTGACCGGGTCGACGCCCAACGACATGGCGGGAGGACCGTCCATGACGAGGTTGACGAACAGGATTTGGAGAGCGGTGAAGGGTGCCCCGCCAGCGATGCCGGTCACTGACGCGACGAGGAAGGTGATCACGAACGCGAACGCGGTGGACACCTGGAAGCGGGTGAAGTTGACGATGTTGTCGTAGATGCCCCGCCCGCCACGGACGGCGCGGACGATCGTCGCGAAGTTGTCGTCGGTGAGGATCATGGTGGAGGCTTCCTTGGCCACCTCCGTGCCGGTGACGCCCATCGCCACGCCGATGTCGGCGGCTCGTAGCGCGGGGGCGTCGTTGACTCCGTCGCCGGTCATCGCGACCACGCTGCCGGTGCCCTGTAGTGCCTGCACGATCCGAATCTTGTGGGTCGGGGACACGCGGGCGACGACGCCGACGTCGGCCAGGTACTCGGCGAGGTCGCCGTCATCGATGCGGTCCAGGTCACTGCCGGTGATGGCCCTCCCCTGGATGCCCAGGTCCTCGGCGATGGCCGCCGCGGTGACGGCGTGGTCGCCGGTGATCATCCGGACCCGGACGCCGGCGTCGCGGCAGGCGGCGATCGCCTGGCGGGCCTCCGGACGTGGCGGGTCGACGATACCCACCAGCGCCAGCAGCACGACGCGATCGAGCAGTTTCCGCGGGTCCGCTCCCACGTCGAACTGCGCCGCCGGGAAGTCCTGCACGCCGACCGCGAGTACCCGCAGTCCCCGCCGGGCCAGGTCCGAGTTGGTCTCGTTGTACCGGGCTCGCGCGGCGTCGTCGAAGGCGACGACGTTCTCGCCTTCGAGGTGCCGGTCGGCGCGTTCGGCGAGCACGTCCGGCGCACCCTTGATGAAGGCCCGGACGACCTCAGTTCCGTTCTCGCCGATCCAGGGGTGGAAGGTGACCATGTACTTGTACTCGGGGTCGAACGGCACCTCGGCCAGTCGGGGACGCCGCGTGCGCAGGCTCGCGACATCGACGCCGCCCTTCTCCGCGAGCACCACCAGGGCGCCCTCCGTGGGGTCACCCACCAACTCCTCGTCCCGTAGCACGGCGTCACTGCACAACGCCATCGCGGTGAGCGCGTCCTCCAGCTTGCCCGGCAGGGCCGCTCCATCGGTGGTGCGGATCCGCCCGTCGGTGCGGTATCCCTCACCGGAGATGGTGAACCGCCGCCCGGCCAGTGCCAGCTCCCGCGCCGTCATCTCGTTCAACGTCAACGTGCCGTCTTGTCGGTGCAGATCTGCGACGTGCTGCCCAGCGTCTCCACCGATGCCAACCGCTTGACGATCGCTCCGCGTCGGGCCAGGCGGCCGGCTCCCATCGCCAGGGTGAACGCCACGACCGCCGGCAGGCCCTCGGGGATGGTCGCCACCGCGAGCGAGACCGCGGTGACGAAAAGCTCGTGGAACTGCTGGCCCCGCGCCAGACCGAGGCCGAACACGACCGCGATGACGATGCCGGCGGTCACCGCCAGCGTTCGGCCGAGGGCGTTGATCTGCCGTTGCAGCGGGGTCAGGCCGGACCGGGCCTCGTGCAGCAGCCCGGCGATCCGGCCGATCTCCGTGCCCATACCGGTGGCGGTGACGACCGCCTCGCCGCGGCCACGCGTCGCCATCGTGTTCATGAACAGCATCGTGAGGCGATCACCCAACGCGGCGTCGGCCCGTACGTCGGCACCTGCCCTCTTCGTCACCGGTTGCGCTTCACCGGTCAGGGACGACTCCTGCACCTCCAGCGAACTCGCCTCCAGCAGTCGGGCGTCGGCCGGCACCCGGTCGCCCGCCTCGACCACGATCACGTCACCCGGCACGAGGTCTTCGGCGTTGATCCGAAGCAGTCGATCGTCCCGACGCACGGTCGCCGCTGCCACGATCAACCGCCGGAGGGCATCCAGCGACGCCTCCGCCCGGGACTCCTGCACAAATCCGATCGTCGCGTTGAGCAACACCACGATGGCGATCGCGACCGGTGTCTCCCACTCCCTGCTGACGAGCAGGCTCACCACGGCCGCCACCAGCAGGATCACGATGAGCAGGTCCTGGAACTGCCGGAGGAACGCCCGCCACCGCGGCTCCCGAGGCACCTCGGCGAGGCGGTTGGGCCCGTACCGGCTCCGCCGTCGCTCGGCCTCCGACGAGCTCAAGCCGCACGACCTCTGCACGACGAGCGCGGTGGCGACGTCATCCGCCGGGACGGCGTGCCAGGCGACCGGATCACCCGAGCCGATCTTCGTCATAGGGCCATCCTTACCACCGATCACCCGGCCATTCTCGCCGGTCATCCCGTTGGTGGCCCTCGTTACAGGACGGGATCACGCCACACCCGCCCGGTGCGTCGTTCGCTCACCGCGGCGGAACTCTCCGTAGCGATCGGCATGGTCACCGCACTTGACGCCAGTCAATAGAATCGTCAGCGGTGAGCGACGGCGACATCACGGGGAGTCGGCAATGGAGCCGGTGGCGCGACGCGAGAACGAGCGGGCGGTGGCCCGGCCGGCCCCCGCCGGCGACGACGACCCGTCGCCGGCGGGTCCGGTCGACCAGGCCGGCGGGCGGTAGCCCCACGATGTCGGCGCCCCCGGACAGCGTGCTGCCGGCGCAGCCGCCGCCCGCGCACCAGAGGCTGTCGAACGCCGGCACCCTCCCACGCTTCGTCCTGCTGATCGTCCTCTTCGTGGGGATCGCCGCGGTCATCACGGCCAGCCTCGTCGAGGCGCACACCGACCCGAACGGCGCACGGGTCGGCTGTGGGCTCGCCGCCGGGGGCGACCCGGGCCTGAGCGACCTCGACGTGCGGTTCCGGATCGTCGACCAGCAGTCCGCGTTCGAGGACTGCGTGGACCGTTTCGTGCCGGCCCAGGCGTGGTGGTGGAAGCCGGCGGCGCTGCTGCTGGTGTCGGTCTGCGCGGCGGCACTGTACTGGGCGCTGCCGAGGTGGAAGGGGCGGCGGAGCCGGGTCGTGCCGGTCGAGCAGGTCGAGCAGGTCGACGGCCACGCCGACCTGGCGAGCACCCTGGCCGAACTGGTCACCGTGGCCGGGCTGCGCCGCCCGCCCCGCTTCGTCATCGCTCCCGCCGTACCGACCAGCGGGGCGGTGGTCTTCGGCCGGCTGCGCCGCTACACCGTCTGCCTGGACGGTGGCCTGGTCGCCCGGCGGCACCGTGCGCCCGAGGGCTTCCGGGCGGTGGTGCTGCACGAACTGGCGCACCTGCGCAACCGAGACGTCGACATCACGTACGCGACCGTCGCGCTGTGGCGGATCCTGCTTTGGGTGGTCGTCCCCCTCGATCTGGCGTACATCGCGGCCGTGAGCCTGCCGGGCACCGCCGGCTCGTCCATGGCGACGCGGGAACAGTCCCGGGTGGCGCACCACGTGGCGATGCTGGCCGTCACGGTCGTCCTGGTCTACCTGGCGCGCGCGGACATCCTGCGCACCCGTGAGTTCCACGCCGACCTGACGGCTCGGCGTTGGGGCGCGGACGTACGGCTCTGGGAGACCGCCGCCGGCCGGGACGCGACGGGACGGGCCCCGTCCAACCGGATCGCCGCAGGGCGGCTGATGGCGTCCTGGGCGTCCCTCTGGCACACCCATCCGAGCTGGGAGCGACGGCTCAGGTCGTTGGCCGATCCGGGGACGGTGTTCGCGCCGCAGGCGCTGCCCTTCTTCCTGACCGGCGCGACGGCGGCGATCGCCGCCACCCGGATGCCGGCGCTGCTGTCCCTGCTGGGGATCGCCAGCCACTGGGAGAACTGGGTCGTGGCGGTGCTCGTCGCGGTCCTGGTCAGCACGATCACGGGGCTGCTGCTGTGGCCCGCCGTGACCCACGCGGCGCTCACCCACGGCCCGGCGCCGTCCGGGCTACGGGCCGGCTGCTGGCTGGGGGGTGGCCTGATCGTGGGCGAGCTGGCGGTGGGTCGCTCCGGCAGCGTCTGGGACCTGCTCCCCGAGCAGGCCGCCTTCCTGGTCCCGCCCGTGCTCGCGGGACTCGCGGCCGTCTGGTGGACGACGGAGTACGCCCAGGTCTCGGCCACCCGGCCGGCGGGCGTGCGACGGCGGTGGCCGCTGCTGGTGGGGCTCGGTGTGAGCTGTCTCGTGCTGGCTCTGTGGTGGCACTGGTGGGAGGCCCAGGGCGCCATCCTCGCGGGCGGCTTTCTGTCGTTCAACGGCGATCTCGTCGGCGCACACGAGCAGAGCCTGACCGACGGCCAGGGGTACGAGGGACCCCTGCTGGCCCTGGCTCCCGGTCTGCCGGTGCTGCTGGCCCTGAGCAAGCGCCCGGAGCTGCTCTGGGCGTCCGGGGCACTCTGGGTCCTTCCGCTCCTGGCCTGGCTCCCCCGCTCGGCCGGCGCCACCCGGCCACGGCCGGTTCTGCCCGCCGCCGGCACCGGCGCGCTCTGCTCGGCGGTGGCGGTGGTGGCGGCGACCGCCGGTGTGCGTGCGTGGTCGCCGGTGGTCGCCGGTCGGGAACAGGCCCACTTCGTCAGCTACACGATGTGGCTCATGGTCGTCGTCATCGGTGTCATGTGGCTGGCGGCCGGGGTCACCGCCGCGCTGGCGGAGCGCTACCCGCTGGTCCAGGCCCTGGTCGTGGCGGGTGCCACCGGGCTGGTCGGACTGCTCACCCTGGCCGCGCTGGCCTCGGTGGACGGCTGCGTCCGTCCACTCACGATCCTGGCGTCGTCGTGCCAGCCCGATCCCCTGGGCGGCTGGTCGCTGGTGACCTTGCTGACTCCGACGACGCTGGGCCTGGGCGGGTTCCTCGCCGTCGCGGTCGCCGCCCTCGGCACGCTGGCAGGACGCTCGCTGCGCCGGATCCGCGCCCGTGCCGGGTCCACCGCACGGGCCGGGGACGACTCCCCCGTCCCGGCCCACCTCGGACGGCTGGCGCTGCGCCGGGCTGCCGTGGTGGTGCCGTGCCTGCTGATGACGGCGACGACCATCGCCGTGACCGTGGCCGACCTCCGGTCAGCCACCCGGACGCCCGCCGCCTCCGCCGCGCTGGATCCGGTGTTCGGTGCACAGGCCACCTCACCCGGGGTGCGGACGGCGCAGGTGGAGGCCTGGCGGGCGCTCGGCGGGGACGAGCGGGGCGGCCAGGTCCTGACCGTCGTGCTGGGCCTGCTCCACCGGCTCGACCAGCTCGCCGCCGACGGGTCGGACCGGGTGCTCTCCGACTGGACACTGATCGACGCTGAGGTGCGGCCCCGCTGTGCCGCCATCTCCGAACGGGTCGCCGGCGCCCGCCGGTACTTCCGCCATCCCGACCCCCCGGGCCAGGCTGCCTGGAACGCCCTGCTGACCCGCGCGGAGCGGGCGGGCGGCGACTGCGACCTCGCCATCGGGCGCCGGGACCGGGCCGGGTACCTCACGGCGATCCGACGGCTGGTGTCGCTCGGGCAGGACGTGCCCGGCATGGGGGAAGCGATCTTCCGCTGAGCGTGGTGGTGCACCAGGTACCGGTCCGCACACCGGGTCGGTCGGGACGCGGGCGCCCTCGGGGTTGACCGCCCACCGCCGCCGCCCCGCTCGCCGGTGGCCGAGGCGGGGGCCCGCACGGCCGGCGAACCGGGCGTGGTCAGCGGGTCGAGAAGGCGGATCCGGACGGGTCACCGGTCTGCGGCCGGGCCAGGCAGTGCACGAGCCAGACGTCGGTACCGGTGAGCTGGATCGGCCACGCCTCGCGTACCCAGCCCGTGGTGGGCCGGCCGGCGGTGCGCGCGGCCATCACCGACGCCGAGCAGGCGGCACCGATGTCGGCGCGGGCCAGCAGCTCGTCCTGGGGGATGTCGACCGCGTCGGCGGGCAGGTACGTCGCCGAGAAGGTCTCCCAGGCGTGGTCGGTCGTGCAGTCGACCCGGCGGGGTGGCATGGCGTTGCCACTGATCGAGGTCAAACCTCGCCAGCAGAGCGGTCGGGTGGGGCAGAACGCCGCGCCGCAGGAGGTGAATCCGGCCTGCCGGGCGGCGTCGTCCGTCGGCGCGGTGCTCGGCTGCCGCGGCCCGGCGCCGGACGCCGGCCCGTCGTGCCCGCCGGGGCCGGTGGCCTGCCAGAGCGCGACCCCGCCGACCAGCGCGATCACCGGCAGCGCGGCGAGCAGCGGCCACCGCCGGCGCGCCGTCCGTGGGCCGACGGCGGGGACCGGTGCCGCCCCGGGCCGGGCCGGTCCCGCAGGAGACGGGACGGCGACACCCGGCGGGGCCGCCGGTGGCGGTCGCCGCCCACCCGGGCCGGACCGTCCGTCGGCGGCAGCCCGGGCGGCGTCGGCCAGCGCGGCGGCGCAGGGCCAGCGGCCGGCCGGATCGGTGGCCAGGGCACGGTCGACGACGGCGAGCACCGGGTGGGGCAGGTCGCCGCCGAGGGGGCGCGGTACGGTCCGCACCCGCTGAAGGGCCATCGCGTACGGACTGTCCCCGGCGAACGGGCGATGCCCGGCGAGGCACTCGTAGGCGGTGAGCCCGAGGGCGTAGACGTCGCTGAGAGCGGTGGCTGGCTGCCCGAGCACCTGCTCCGGGGAGAGGTAGGAGGGGGTGCCCAGGACCGCGCCGGAGACGGTGAGATGGGTGCCGTCCCAGGTACGCGAGATCCCGAAGTCGGTGATCAGCACCGATCCGTTCCGGCGGATCAGCAGGTTGGCCGGTTTGACGTCCCGGTGCACGATCCCGCAGTCGTGCACGGCCTGTAGGCCGTCGGCCGCCTGGGCGATCAGGCGCATGGCGTCCTCGGGCGCCAGCCGCCCGGTGCGACGCAGCAACCCGGCGAGGGACTCGCCGTCGACGAACTCCATCACCAGGAAGGTGACGCCGTCGCCGCGTCCGTAGTCGTGGATCGACGCCACGGCGGGGTGGTTCACGCTGGCCATGGCCTTCGCCTCCGCCAGGAAGCGGCGGGCGAAGTCCGGCTCGTCGGCCACCTCCGGGAGCATGGCCTTCACCGCGACGACCCGGCCGAGCACCTCGTCGACCGCCCGCCACACCTCGCCCATGCCGCCCGCGCCGATCCGGGTGTCCAGCCGGTAACGGCCGCCGAGCCTCAGGCCGGAGTGCAGCATTCGTCTCACCGTCCGTGCGTCGGATCGCCCCGGCGCGGACCGAGGGCCGCGCCATCATGCCACGCCGTGCCGAACCCGCCGCCCGCCGTCCGGGCTTGCGCGGTGGTCCCGCCCCGGGACCGGCCCCGTCCGCCACCGATCGCCGCGATGTCGCAGCTCAGCGCCCGATTGCGGAGCGGGACGGGCCTTGCCACGGCTCCGGGTGAGGTGTACAACTACATGCGGCTAGGTACATACCTAGTTAGCTACCGGCATGCACCAGTGGGAGGTTTGGCGTGGACCGCCTCAGTTGGTGGCCGTGGCCGGCGTCTCACCGCAGAACCGCGGCTGGGCGAGAGCAACCTGGGGGTCCGGGCGTCCCGGAGATCGAGGCGCTGCTCGACGAGGTCGACGCGGTGAGCATCTGGGATTCACCCCCACCGCCAACGACCTGCCCGACTTCGCCGACGTCTCGCTCGACTGACGGGCTCTCCCGCCCACCACATCGCTCACCACGAACCGGACCCGGAGGACCCTGCGATGGCGGCACCACCGCACGCCCGGCAACCGCTGCTGGCGGTCGACGACCTCGTCGTCTCGTTCCGCGGCCCGCTCGGCGCCTACCGTGCGCTCAACGGCGGCTCGTTCCACGTCGACGCCGGCGAGACGCTGGCCATCCTCGGCGAATCCGGGTCCGGCAAGTCGGTCACCATGCGGGCGGTGATGGCGCTGCTGCCCCGGCACAGCGCGCAGATCGAACGTGGCACCATCCGCTACGACGGGGAGGACCTCTCCGCGCAGCCGGCACGCCGCACCCGGGAGCTGTCCAGCACCGAACTGGCCATGGTCTTCCAGGACTCACTGACCGCGCTCGGCCCGGCGGCGCGGGTCTACGACGAGCCGGCCCACCCCTACACCCGAGCGCTGATCTCGGCGGCGCCGGTGCCCCGGCCCTGGGCGGCGCCACCGCGCGAACGCATCGTGCTCACCGGCGAGGTGCCCTCACCGGCCGCGCCCCCGTCGGGCTGCCGGTTCCGCACCCGGTGTCCGCTCGCCCAGCCCCGCTGCGCGCAGCGGACACCCGAACTGCGCGTCGTCGCCGGCCGCGAGGTGGCCTGCCACTACGCCGAGGAGAGCCAAGCCGGCCGGGTGCCGGCCGCCACGGGGGCGGCCCGGTGACCGGCGGCACCGACGCCGTCCGCGTCGGCGTCGATCTCGGCCAGGGCGGCTGCCGCGCGGTCGCGTGCCAGGGCCCCCACACCGGCCACGCCCGTACCCAGGGATTCTGGGGCGCCGACCCGGACGTCCTGGTCACCGACGCGGTGACCGCCGCGCTGGCCGACCTGGGGCCGACCCGGGGCTCGCTGGTGCGGGTCGGGGTCGGCATGACCGGTCTCAACGGCCAGTCGCCGCCCACCGCACCGCTTCGGCGCCGGCTGCGGGCGGCCGGCCTGCGCGGCACCCTGCGGATCGCCGACGACAGCGTCACCGCCTACCTCGGCGCCCTCGGCCCGGTTCCCGGCGCGGTGGTCGCCGCCGGCACCGGGGTGGTGGTGCTGGCAGTCGGGGCCGACGGCGGCGCCGCCCGCGCCGACGGCTGGGGCGCCGCACTCGGCGACCGGGGATCTGGCCACTGGATCGGCCGGGCCGCCGTCCGCCGGGCCCTGCGCGACCTCGACCGGGGCACGCCCGGGCCGTTGGGCGACGCGGTGAGCGCCGCCTGGGGGCCGGTAGCGACCCTGCCGGCCCGCTGGCGGGAGAGCCCACCGACCCCGGAACGGGTCGCCGGCTTCTCCGTCACGGTCGCGGAGCTGGCCCGGGCCGGGGACCCCGCCGCCCGGCTGATCTGGCGGACGGCCGGCCGGCTGCTCGCCGAGTCGGCGGTCGGCGCGCTGCGCCGGGCCGGGCTCGCCGACGCCGAGGTGCCGGTCTCCGGCACCGGTGGCCTCTTCCAGGCCACCGACCTGCTGCTGCCCTCCTTCACCCGGGTGCTGCGAGCCGGGGCACCCACCGCGCGGCCGGTCCCGGCCACCGGCGATCCACTCGCCGGGGCGCTGGCCCTGGCCGGACCCGCCACCGGTCCGCCGGCTCTGACCGGACTGACCACTCATGTCGACATCGAGGAAAGGGCAGAACACCGATGAACGTGGCCGAGGCCATCCGTGGACGGTTGGTCGTCTCGTGCCAGGCCCAGGAACCCAGCCCGTTCCTGGACGTCCCGCACATGATGGCGATGGCGAGCGCGGCCGTGCTGGGTGGCGCCGCCGGACTACGCGGTCAGGGGGTGGCCCACGTGCGGGGCATGTCCGAGCTCGGGGTACCGGTGATCGGACTGATCAAGCGGAACACCCCCGGCAGCCCGGTCTACATCACCCCGACCGAGGCCGACGTGACGGCGCTGACCGGGGCCGGTGCCCGGATCGTGGCCGCCGACGCGACCGGACGGCCCCGCCCGGGCGGGGAGAAACTGGCCGACCTCATCACGGCGACCCACGCCGGCGGCGCGCTGTTCATGGCCGACGTGGACGGTCTGGACGCCGCCCTCGCCGCGGTCGACGCCGGAGCCGACCTGGTCGGTACGACGCTGGCCGGCTACACCACCGGCCCGGCCGTGCCGGACGACCCGGACATCGCGCTGGTCGGCGCGATCAGCCGACGCTGTCCCGTTCCGGTCATCGCGGAGGGGCGGTACCGTACCCCTGCCCAGGTCGCGGCGGCCTTCGATGAGGGCGCGTGGGCCGTCGTCGTCGGAACCGCGATCTCCGACCCGGTCAACACCACCCGCCGGTTCGCGTACGCCTGCCCACATTCCCCCGTGGAGTCGTGATGACCACCAAACTGAGCCGGACTCGCACCGAACTGCGCCGCCGGGTCGCCGAGCTGACGGCCCACGCGGCCCTGCCCCGGGAGCGGGACCTCGCCGAGGAACTGGGCGTCAGCCGGACGACGCTGCGTCAGGCCCTGCGCGAACTGCTCGACGACGGGCTGATCTACACCATTCGGGGCCAGGGCACCTTCGTCTCCGACACCCGGATCGCCAAGGGCACCAGCCTCAGTGGATTCACCGAGGACATGCTGACCCGGGGACTGACTCCGAGCAGCAAGACCATCGAGACGGACGCGGTGGTCGCCAGGGAGGCCCTGGCCAGCGAACTCGGCCTGCCCGAGGGGTCCCTGCTCTACCGGTTGGAGCGGCTGCGGATGGCCGACGGCGCGCCGATGTGCCTGGAGGAGGTGCACCTGCCCGCCGAACTCTTCCCCGGCCTGCTGGTCGAGAACCTCGACGGGGCGCTCTACGAGACCATGCGGGAGCGGTACCAGATCCAGGTGACCGTGGCCCAGCAGATGATCGCCGCCGTCGTGCCCAACCAGCGGCAGTGCGAGCTACTGGAGATCCCACCCACCTCGGCGCTGCTCGAAGTACGGCGGATCGGCTTCGACGGTCGCGGCCGGACGGTGGAACGGGCGGTCTCGCTCTACCGCGGCGATCGGTACCACTTCTCGCTGACCGCACGACGAGGGGAGAGCGGCTGATGAGCCGCACCGGAAGGACCAACGAAGAACACACCGACGTGCTGGTCGTCGGCGGCGGGGTGGTGGTCGTCGAACCGTGCACGTGGATCGGGGGGCAGCTCACCTCGCAGGCGGTGTCCCCGGACGAGCACCGCTAGATCGAGACCCACGGCTCGACCAGCAGCTACCGCCGGTTCCGCCAGGGCGTGCGGTCGTACTACCGGGACTGGTACGCACTGGCCCCGGCCAGGGCCGGGGAGCTGCTCAACCCGGGCAACGGCTGGGTCAGCCCGCGGCGTCCGGCCTTCGGTCCGCCAGGTGAGCCTGCTGCTCGGCGCCACCGGCGTGGCCGCCCTCGTCTCGCAGCTTCCGGTCGCGCTCGGGGCCAGCCCCGGCACGAAGCTGCTGCTGTGGTTCGTGTCCGCGCCCTTCATGGTCGTGGCCGTGGTGTTGCTGCTACAGATGGCCTCGATCCAGCCCGGGCCCGACAATCATGATCCCGGTGGGTCCCGACCGCACCGGCCTGTCGACGGGTGAGGAGGGGTTCGGGAGCCCGAAGACCAACCGTCGCAGGGACGAGTGGGGTCTTTCGCCCGCCGACGGCGGTCTCGGCGCGCTGGACTCCGTCCGCTCGGCTGAGAGGTCCACCTGATGACGATCACAACCCTCGATTCGCTCGCGTGCCCGTCGAGTGCCCGACCTGCGGATCCCGGTACCGCCACCGCGCGTCGACGAGTTCCGCGACCGACTTCGATCGATTCGGGGTTTGCCGTCGCGCTTCAGCCGGGGAATGATCCATGCATGGCTACGAGTGTGTCCCCTGCCCGCCTCCGCGCCCTACGGACGCGCACGGCCGAGATGGTGGGGCAACTCGGCCGCCTGGTCTCGGTCGAGACGCCCTCCGATGACCTGTCGGCCTGCCGGGCCGGGGCGGAGGCGGTGTCCGCCCTCGGCGAGGAGATCGTCGGCGGGCCCCCGGAACCCGTCGAGATCGACGGCCGGATCCACCTGCGGTGGCGCTGGCCAGCCGCGCCGGGCCAGCCGACCGCCGCCCTGATCGGCCACTACGACACCGTCTGGCCGTTGGGCACCCTGGACCGCTGGCCGTTCACCATCGACGAGGCAGCCGGGACCGCGACCGGCCCCGGCTGCTTCGACATGAAGGCCGGGATCGTGCAGCTCTTCCACGCCGTGGCGGCGCTGCCGGACCGCGCCGGCCTGGAGATCCTGCTGACCGGCGACGAGGAGATCGGGTCCCCCACCAGCCACAAGCTCGTGCAGGAGACGGCCCGCCGCTGCGACGCCGCTCTCATCCTCGAACCCTCCGTCGACGGAGCGGTGAAGACGAGTCGCAAGGGGATCGGCCGGTACCGCTTCGACGTGCACGGACGCGCGGCCCACGCCGGGCTGGACCCGGAGCTCGGCCGCAACGCGCTGACCGTGCTGGGTCGCCTGCTGCTCGACGTCGGGGAACTCACCCGGCCCGACCTCGGCACGACCGTCACGCCGACCCTGGCCGGTGGCGGCACCGCCGGCAACGTGGTGCCCGCGCACGCCTGGCTGGGGGTCGACGTCCGGGTCGCCGTCGAGGACGAGGCGAAGCGGGTGGACGAGGAACTGCGCTCCCTCAAGCCCATCCTGCCCGACGTGTTCGTCTCCCTCGCCGGTGGGGCGAGCCGGCCGCCGTTGCCGGCGTCCTCCACCGCGGCCCTGTTCGCGCGCGCCGCGGCCCTCGCGCCGGCGCTGGGCCTCGGCCCGTTGCGGGGCACCGGCGTCGGTGGCGGGTCGGACGGCAACTTCACCGCGGCGGCGGGTTGTCCCACACTCGACGGTCTCGGCGCGGTGGGGGACGGCGCGCACTCCGAGGGCGAGTACGTCGTCGTCGCCGCCATGCCGGATCGGGCGGCGTTGGTGGCGGAACTGGTCGAGGACATCCGCCGGAACCAGGATGGGGGTCCGGGTAATCGCTGACCTGGTGTCTGGACGCGGCGGCGGGCAGTTCGCCGCCGCCGGTGTCATCGTTTCGGGGGCCGTCGCCGTGGCTGCCTGCGCCGGCGGGTCGATCGGTGCGCTGACCGGGACGGTCTCGGCCCTGGCGGCCGTCGGGTTGGTCGTGCTGGCCTTGGTCGCGGGCCGCCTCGCAGCCGGACTCGCCGTCCGCCGCGAGACGGCGGCGGCCCGGTCCGTGGTGGCCGACCTCGTCGACGCGGCCAACCGGGGCGACCACCAGGCCGTCGTGCGGCAGATGCCCCCGGAGCAGCACCAGATCGTGCCGCCGGAGTCACTCGCCAGCCATTTTCCCGGGCACGTGGTCAACTGCGAGGTTCGGCGGGCCCAGATCGTTCGGGACCGGTCCCGGCCGCGCGGGTCCGGCAGGCTCGGCAAGTTCGTGATCCGGATCGTCGACCGGGCGGGCTCCGGCACCGACTACGTCTTCCTGCTGGTGAAGCAGGGGCGTGACTGGAAGGTCGAGAACTGGGGCGAGGGCGACGACCTCGACCTGGTGGAGTTCGGGCTGGCGTAGGCGGGCCGGCCTGCGGTGCCACCGCGAGCAGCGGCGACCGCGGTCGTACCTGTTCGCCGTCCGACGGGGCCGGACCGACGACGACCACCCGCGCCGACTCGGGCGGTGGCTCCGACAGGTGGTCGGGATCGGCGCGGCCGGAGGCCGGAGCGCCCGGCCACCACCACCCGATGCCGGACGAGTCGGCGGCGGCTGCGCTGCGGCCCTACGGAGCCCGGAGCAGGCGATCGGCAGCCGGGATTCCCCGCCCCGCCCGGCGACGCCGGGCCCCGCCGGCGGGCCCGCTGATCAGTGGCGGTTGGCGTACGCCCGGACCTTGGCCCGGTTGCCGCAGATGGCCATGGTGCACCAGCGCCGCCGGCCCCGGGGATCGAGGAACAGCCACCCGCAGTCGGTGCCGGGGCAGGCCCGGACGTGGGCCCTCGCCGGCGTGCAGAGCAAATCCGCGGCGGCCCGCGCGCACGCGAGCAGCGGCAGGTCGAGTGGGTTGTCCGGGGCGAGGGTCCAGGAGGCGACGCCGTCCGGGCCCGCCGTCAGGCGTGCGGCGGCGGCGGCCCGCCGGGCCTGGGCGGCGACGGCGCCGAACGCCACGGCGTCGCCCGGGTCGAGGAGGAGGGTACGCAGGCGGGCCCGGAAGGACCGCGTCGCGGCCAGGCTCCGCTCGGCCGCTTCAGGTTCCCGGCGCGCGGTGGTGCGCAGCCGCCGCACGGTGGGCCCGTCGAGCAGCGAGGCGTGCCCGGCCCAGGTGGCGAGGTGGTCGTAGCCGCGCAGCCATTCCCGGTGCGGGCCCGGGGGTTCGTCCCAGCCGGCCCAGGTGTTGCAGAGCTCCAGCCCCGGATGGCCGGCGAGCAGCACTGGCATCCGGAGGCCGTCGACATCGGTCCAATGCACGACACCAGTATGCCTTGACCGACCCTCCACTAACCAGACACTCTCTACACACCGGTTAGCCCTATGAGACTGGTTAGGTGAGGCATGTTGCTGTCCAAGGTCATGTCCCCGGCCCTACGGGTCGTGCTGATGCTCGCCGCGGTGACGGCGGCGGTGACCCCCGCGCCCGCCGCGACGGCCGGCACCGACCGTTCCGCCGATCGGTCGCGCCAGCCCGAGCCCTGGCGGCCCTGGATACAGGAGGAGTGGGCCGCTCCGGCCGGCCGGTACTGCGCGTTTCCGCTACGGGTCCACGTCGTCTCGCAGGACGTCCGGGTCCGGGTGGTCGACCGGTATCCCGACGGGGCCGTCCGGCGGGAGGAGTTCGCCGGCCCGCTCGTGGTCGACTTCGTCGACGACACCACGGGACGGACGACGCGCCAGGACGCGGGCGGGTCCGGCGTGGCCGAGTATCGCCCGGACGGCGGGTGGCTGCGGTACACCATCGTCGGTCCCGCGGGCTTCGGGTTCCGGCCCGGGGACCGCTACCCGCAGGGCTACTACCTGCTCGACGGGCTGCACGTCATCACGTTCGACGGTGACGGAACCCGCCGGATGGCGGTCGCCCTCGGCAACCAGGACAACGTGTGCCAGACGCTCGCCGGCTCGGCCTGACCGGTTCCGGTCAGGTGGACGGCGAGGTGGTCCCGGCGATCGTGCCGGACCCGGCCGCGGCTGGACCGGCCGCCGGGACCGGGCACCGGTGGCGGGTCGCGGCCTGGGCGGTGCTGACCAGTACCAGCGGGCTGACCACCGCCTCCGTGGTGGCCTGGTGCGCGGCGGCCCCGCCCTGGCACCCGTGGATGCTCTACACGCTGGTGGACCTGGTGGTCGGCTCGGTCTACGGGGTGGTCGCCTGGCTGACCCTGCTGCGCCGGACCCACCTGGCCGCCTGGATCATGGCCGCGGCGGGCGTCGGCGGGTCGCTGTCGGCGGCGGCGGCCTGCTGGGGCATGGTGGCGTACCGCTGGCCCGACCTGTGGATGACCGGGCAGCTCGCCGGCGTCGCGTACTGGGCCTGGGTGCCCGGCTTCTACGCCCTCGTCGTGGTGCTGCCCTGGCTCCTGCCGGTACGGCCGCTCGACCGGAGCACCCGGGTCGCCGTCGGGGTCGGCGCCGTCCTCATCGTGGTCGCACAGGCGTGCGCCCTCACCCTGCCCGGTGGCCTGCACGCGATCCCGCTCACCGACGCCACCCTGCTCGCGGCCCGCGCGGCGGTCGACCCATGGCTGGAGCCCGCGCTCGTCGTGCTCGGCGTCGCCGCCGCCGTCGGCGTGCTGGCCCGTCGCCGTACCCTGCCCCGGCAGCAGCGGCACGGTCTCGGTTGGCTCGCCATCGGCACCCTGCTGCTGGCGGCGGCCTTCCTGCCGCTCGCGCTGAACCCGGCCTTCCAGGTCGCCGTCCCGGTGCCGTTCGCCCCGCTGCTCATGCTCGGCGCCCAGGCGTTCTTCCCCGCCTCCGTGCTGGTCGTGGTGCTGCGTCAGCGGCTGTGGGGCCTGGAGCTGACCATCCGCCGGACCCTGGTCTGGGCGTTGATGACCGGGCTGGTGATCAGCGCGTACGTCGTGGGCGTGCTGCTGCTCGGTGCGGTCACGCCGGCGACCTCGGCGGTGCCCGAGGCCGTGGTGACCGCACTGCTCGCCGCCGGCTTCCAACCCGCCCGCGCCTGGGTGCAACGCAGGGTGGACCGGCTGGTGCACGGCGACGACGGGCAGCGCCTGATCCGGCAGGTCGCCGACCGGCTGCGCGCGGCGGAGCGCAGCACCCGGATGCTCGACGCGGTGGCGGACGGCATCGCCGACTCGTTACGGCTGGCCGCGGTCGCCGTCACCCTCACCGGGGCCCCGCCGGTGCCGCCGCGCCGGCCCCCGGCCTGGGACGGTCCGGCGGCGGGCGGGCCGGCCCTGGTGGTGTGCCTGGCCAGCGGGAACCGGCCGGTGGGAGAGCTGTGGGCCTGGCCCCGCCCCGGTGAGCGGCTGGACGGGCGGACCGCCGCCCTGCTGCACGACCTGGCGCCGGTCGTCACCGCGCTCGCCGAACTCGCCATCGCCCAGCGCGACCTGGACCGCTCCCGGGTACGGCTGGCGCAGAGCAGGGACGAGGAGCGCCGCAAGCTGCGTCGCGACCTGCACGACGAACTGGGGCCGGCGATCAGCGGAGGCGCGCTCGCGCTCACCGCGGGGCGCAACATGCTGCGCCCGCACCGCTGCCTGCCGGAGATCACGGCAGCCGACGACCTGCTCGGACAGCTCGTCGCCGAGATGGACCGCCGGGCGACGGGAATCCGGGAGATCGCCCGGGAGATCGTGCCGCCAATGCTGGAGGGCGGCGGGCTGCGGCCGGCGCTGTACCGCCTGCGGGAGCGGTACGCCGATGCCGGGTTGACGGTGCTGGTGCGGGCGTCCGAGGTGGCACTGCCCGAAACCGTGGCGACCGCGGTGTACGGCATCGTGGGCGAGGCCGTGCGCAACGTGCGCCGGCACGCCGGTGTGGACCGCTGCGCCATCGACGTCTCGGTGGGGTCCGGCCGCCTGGTCGTGTGCGTCACGGACGAGGGGGTGGGCATCCCCGCCCCGCTGGTCGCCGGCGTCGGCACCGCGTCGATGCGAGAACGCGCGGAGGGCATCGGGGCCGCGCTCACCATCGCGCGGGCGAATCCCGAGCACGCCCGCCCCGGTACCACCGTCCAGCTTGTGCTGCCCGTACCGGCGACGCCCCGGGGCCCGGCGGTGCCAGACTGGCCGCCATGACGGCGATCGACAACCTGGCGCTGACCAACTACGGGCACTTCACCACGATGCGGGTGCAGGACGGCGCGGTCCGCGGCCTCGGCCTGCACCTCGACCGGCTGGTCACCGACTGCGCCACGGTGTTCGGGGCCGAGCTGTCCCGCGGGTACGTCCGGGAGCGGATCCGCGAGGCGATCGCCGAAGCCGACGGCCCGCTGACGGTCCGGGTCACCGTGGCCGACCCCGGCCTGCGGCTCAGCCACCCCGCCGCCCCGGCCGAGCCGCACGTGCTGGTCACCACGCGCGCCGCCACGCCGCAGGCGCAGCCGCCGATGCGGGTGCGCACCACCGCCTACGTACGCGATGTGCCCGCGGTCAAGCACGCCGGCCTGTTCGGCCCGCTGTTCGAACGCCGCCGCGCCCAGCTCGACGGCTACGACGACGCGCTGTTCACCGACGGCGGCGGACGGGTCACCGAGGGGCCGACCTGGAACGTCGGCTTCGTCGACGGCGGCACCGTGGTCTGGCCGCTGGCCGACGTGCTGCCCGGCGTGACCATGCGGCTGCTCGCCGCGGCTCACCACGGCCCGCAGCGCACCGAGCCGGTCGAGCTGTCCCGGCTGGCCGGCATGGCGACCGCCTTCGCCACCAACGCGGCCGGCGCGATCCGGCCGATCGCCGCCGTCGACGGGGCCACGTTCGCGACCGGTCACCCGATCATCGGTTTGCTGCGCCGGCGGTACGCCGGGATCGCACCGGAAGCCGTCTGACCGCGACGGGCGGGCCGCCGAGCGGTGGGCCGCCGGCTCTTCCACCCCTCTCGCCGGTAACGGTACCGCTCCCACCGCAGCCGTCGGTCCACCGCGTCGCCCGGCGGCGGGGCCGCCGGTCAGCCGCCCGTCGACCGGACCTTGCCGGTCGCCGCGGTACTCCCTCCAGGGGGTCTGGGGCCGGCCGTCGACGAAAGTCGGACAACGGACCCGACTGCCAGCCCCAGTCGTGGTGTCCCGGGGTCAGCACTCGATGACGTTGACCGCGAGTCCCCCCTGTGCGGTCTCCTTGTACTTCGTCTTCATGTCGGCACCGGTGTCCCGCATGGTCTTGATCACCACGTCCAGCGAGACCAGCGGCCGGCTCTCCCGGCGCAGCGCCATCCGGGCCGCGTTGATCGCCTTGACCGCGCCGATGGCGTTGCGTTCGATGCACGGAATCTGCACCAGGCCGCCGACCGGGTCGCAGGTGAGACCGAGGTTGTGCTCCATGGCGACCTCGGCGGCACACTCCACCTGCTGCGGCGTGCCGCCGAGCACCTCGGTCAGCCCGGCGGCGGCCATCGAGCAGGCGGTGCCGACCTCCCCCTGGCAGCCCACCTCGGCGCCGGAGATCGAGGCGGTCTGCTTGTAGATCGCACCGATCGCACCGGCGACCAGCAGGAACCGGACCACCCCGGCGTCGTCGCCGCCCGGCACGAACCGCAGGTAGTAGGACAGGACGGCCGGGACTATCCCGGCGGCGCCGTTGGTCGGCGCGGTCACCACCCTGCCGCCGGCGGCGTTCTCCTCGTTGACCGCGAGGGCGAAGAGGTTGACCCACTCCATCGCCCGCAGCGGATCGGCCGGGTCCTCCTCGCGCAGCAACCGCTCGTGCAGGTGCCGTGCGCGGCGGGGCACCCGCAGCGGACCGGGCAGCGCCCCGTCCCGGGTCAACCCACGCACGACGCAGTCCTGCATCGCGGTCCAGACGCGCAGCAGTCCGTCGCGAACCTCCTGCTCGGTCCGCAGCGCCAGCTCGTTGGCCAGGCTGATCTCGCTGATCGGCAGGCCGGTCTCCGCGCAGTGGGCAAGCAGTTCGGTGGCGGTGCGGTACGGGTACCGGGCGTCGGCTGCCTCCTGCTGACGGATGCGGCCGGTGTGGTCGGCGACCGAGCCGCCCCCGACCGAGTAGTAGTCCCGGCCGCACAGCTCCCCGCCGTGGCGGTCGAACGCCCGCAGCCGCATCCCGTTGGGGTGCATCGGCAGCGACTCACGCCGGTGCAGCCGCACGTGCTCTGCCTCGCGGAAGGCGATGGGATGCGTGCCGAGCAGGCGGAGCACACCGGTGGTCCGGACCGTCGCGATCCGGGTCGGCACCGCGTCGGGGTCGACCTCGTCGGGTGACTCCCCCTCCAGGCCGAGAATCACGGCGAGGTCCGTGCCGTGCCCGATGCCGGTGCTGCCCAGCGAGCCGAACAGCTCGACCCGCACCTGGGCGACCCGCGCCAGCAGGCCCAGGTCGCGCAACTCGACGGCGAAGGTACGAGCGGCCCGCATCGGGCCGACGGTGTGCGAGCTGGACGGGCCGATGCCCACCCGGAACAGGTCGAAGACGCTGACGACGGCGGCCGGTGGGTGGTCGGTCATCTGAGTTGTCCTCCGTAGACCGGACGCCGGTCGGCGAGCTGGTCGACCCGCGCCCGCAGCGCCTCACCGACCTCCGGCTCGGTCAGCGCGGTGGCAATGACGTCGGCCACCTCGACGAAGTCGTGCTCGTCGAAGCCCCGGGTGGCCAGCCCCGAGGTGCCGATCCGCAGCCCCGAGGTGACCATCGGCGGGCGGGGGTCGAACGGCACCGCGTTGCGGTTGACGGTGATCCCGACCTCCTGGAGCAGCCGTTCGGCCTGGGCGCCGTCCAACTCGGCCTGCCTCAGGTCGACCAGGACCAGATGCACGTCGGTGCCCCCGCTGACCACCCGGATCCCGGCGTCGCGCACGTCGGTCGCGGCAAGGCGTTCGGCGACGATCCGGGCTCCCCGCAGCGCCCGCCGCTGCTGGTCGCGGAACTCTTCCCCGGCAGCGATCCGGAAGGCCACCGCCTTGGCCGCGATCGCGTGTTCCAGCGGGCCACCCTGTTGGCCGGGGAACACCGCCGAGTCCAGCCGGCGGGCGAGTTCGGTGTCCGCGCTGAGGATGGCGCCACCGCGGGGGCCGCCGAGCGTCTTGTGCGTGGTCAGGGTCACCACGTGCGCGTGCGGTACGGGGTTGGGATGCAACCCTGCGGCGACCAGCCCGGCGAAGTGCGCCATGTCGACGAGCAGGTACGCGCCGACGGCGTCGGCGATCCGCCGGAACCGCGCGACGTCCAGCACTCTCGGGTACGCCGACCAGCCCGCCACGATCAGCTTCGGCCGGTGTTCACGCGCCAGCCGTTCGACCTCGTCCATGTCGATCAGAAAGGTCTCGGCGTCCACCCGGTAGCCCACCGCCCGGTACAGCCGGCCCGAGAAGTTGACCCGCATCCCGTGCGTCAGGTGACCGCCGTGCGCCAGGTCCAGGCCGAGGATGGCGTCGCCCGGCGCGAGCAGGGCCGTCATCACCGCCGCGTTGGCCTGGGAGCCGGAGTGCGGCTGCACGTTGGCGTAGGCCGCCCCGAACAGCAGCCGGGCCCGTTCGATCGCCAGCCGCTCGATGGCGTCGACATGCTCGCAGCCGCCGTAGTACCGCCGGCCCGGGTAGCCCTCGGCGTACTTGTTGGTGAGCACCGAGCCCTGCGCCTGCAGGACGGCCCGGGGCGCGAGGTTCTCCGAGGCGATCATGCCGAGGGTCCGCTGCTGGCGCCGCAGCTCGGCGGTGACCGCCGTGGCGATCTCCGGTTCGGCGTCGCGCAGGTCGTCGTCGATTACAGCCACGGTGGCCTCCGTCAGTGGGTTCGGTGAGGTAGGTGCGGTACTCGTCGGCCGTCATCAGCTCCGGCGGGTCGGTCACCCGCAGCCGGAACAGCCAGCCGTCCCCGTAGGGGTCGCTGCCGATCAGGCTCGGGTCGGCGACGACCGCCTCGTTGGTCGCGAGGATCCGGCCGGTCACCGGCATGTACAGCTCGGCCACCGACTTGGTGGACTCGACCTCGCCGCAGACCTCCCCGGCTACCAGGTGGGTGCCCGGGTCGGGCAGTTCGACGTAGACCACGTCGCCGAGCGCCGAGGCGGCGAAGGCGGTGATGCCGACCGACGCCGGCTCGACGCTGTCGTCGACCCACTCGTGGTTGGCGCTGTAGCGCAGGCGCGCGGGAACATCCATGTCAACTGTCTCTTCCCGCAGGGGTGCGCGTCAGCGCGGACGGCGGTAGAAGGGCAGCGGGGCGATCTCCACCGGCTCGGTGTGCCCCCGGACCTGGACGCCCAGCCGGGCCGGCACCCGCGCGGCGTCGGCGCGGAGCCGGGCCATCGCGATCGGCCGGTGCAGTGTCGGCGACGGGGCGCCGCTGGTGACCACGCCGACCGGCTCGGGCTCGGCTGCCTCGGACAGCCGCACCACAGGGTCGCCGGAGCGCGGGACGCGCCGGCCGGCGGCGGTGAGCCCGACGAGGGTGCTGGCGGCGCCGGCGGCGCGGCGTTCGGTCAGCGCGGCCCGGCCGACGAACTCGCCCGGCTTGTCGAAGGCCACCACCCGGCCCAGGCCCGCCTCGAAGGGGCTGACCCCGGCGTGCAGCTCGAAGCCGTACAGCGGCATCCCGGCTTCCAGGCGCAGCGTGTCGCGGCAGGCCAGGCCGGCCGGCGTCAGCCCGTGCGGCGCACCGGCGGCGAGCAGGGCACGCCAGGTCCCGGCCGCGTCCTCGGCCCGGACGAACAGCTCGAACCCGTCCTCGCCGGTGTAGCCGGTGCGGGCGACCAGCGCCGGGCGGCCGGCGGCCTCGACGGTGACGGCGCTGTAGTAGCCGAGACGGGTCGGCTCCGCCCCGGTCACCGCCCCGACCGTGTCAGCGGCGCGCGGCCCCTGCACCGCGATGATCGCCCGTTCGGCGGTGTGGTCGCTGACGGTGGCCGCCGCGGCGCGGCGCTGCCGGAGTGCCGTCAGCACCGCGCCGGTGTTGACGGCGTTGGTCACCAGCAGGTAGCGGTCGGCGGCGAGTCGGTAGGCGACCAGGTCGTCCAGCACCCCGCCGCTGTCGTCGCAGAGCATGGTGTAGCGGGCGCGGCCGACCGGTACCGCCGAGAGGTGCCCGACCAGCGCGTGGTCCAGCACGGCCGGGGCCATCGGTCCACGGACCTCGATCTGTCCCATGTGGCTGAGGTCGAACAGGCCGGCCCGTTCTCGTACGGCCCGGTGCTCGGCGGTCTCGCTGCCGTAGCGCAGCGGCATGGACCAACCGGCGAACCCGGTGAACCGGGCGCCCAGCTCGACGTGCACGGCGTGCAGGGGTGGGCGGGTCAGGGTCGTCGGACTCTGATACATGGAGGCACTCCTTCGTCCCGACGCGGTCGCGTCGTACGGTCGGTTGCCTCCCGCTCTGTCATGGACCTGAGAGCTTCACCGCCGGGCGGCGGTTTGCACCGTGGGTGAGACGACGGATCGTCTGCTTTCCAGAGTTCACCTCGCCCGCGCGGTAACGGGGCCTGAGAGTTTCTTGGGAGTTTGCTCCTTCGGCGCCCCGACGAATGGCCGGGGGCTCTCCCGCGCGGGTTCGAACGGTGTCTGTGTAGTTGTGGGCGATGCTGCCCGCGACCCTAGGCGACCGGCCGAACACGTGTCAACGATGCGGCGCCGACTGTCCTACCCGGACCACGGCGGGCTCCTGGCCCGCGCGTGCGGTCGAAGGTCCGGGCCACGCGGGGCCCACCAGCGGCCCCGAAGATCGATCATCAACAATTCTTTACATGGTGTGTGATGTGTGCCATTGTACTGGCCACACCCGGCGCGACGCCGATCTATATCGACGAACGTCGAATGCGAACGACACCCTCCGGAGCGGAGGAACCGCCCTACCAACGCCCGCTGACCTGCGCGGAGGTCCGCAGAAACTCCCCCGCGCCCGGCGACGTCCGGTCCCCGCCGACCCCAACCCCCACTCCCCGCCGGCCGGCCCCGAGCTTGGCCGACATCCCGCCAAGGAGGCGACCCGTGACGATCAGACTGTTACGAGAGCGACGTGCCCGACTGGCCGCCGTGCCCTTGGCACTGGCGCTGGCGCTGGGCATGAGCCCGCTGGCCACCCCCGCCGCCGCGGCCGCGGCACCGGCGGCGAAGCCCGCCCAGGGCACCGCTCCGGCCGACGCCGGCACCGGCGACCGGCACGTTCAGCGGAACCCGCTGCCGCTCGACGAACGCGCCCCGCTGCCCGCCGTCCGCGACGAGCTGCGCCGCGACTACGACGAGCCCGACGGCGGGCAGCGGGGCACCGCCCCGTCGACGCGCGGCCGGGCCGCCATGGCCGCCTGCGTGACCAGCGACTTCACCAGCCGTACCGGAAGCGCCCTGGTGCAGCAGATCAAGGCGTCCAGCACCGACTGCGTCAACACCCTGTTCAACCTGACCGGGAACGACGCCTACCAGGCGTTCCGCGAGGCGCAGATGACCAGCGTCGCGTACGCCCTGCGGGACGACGCCGCCACCTACGACGGCACCAACCGCACCGGCACCGCCCAGCTCGTGCTCTACCTGCGGGCCGGCTACTACGTGCACTGGTACTACCCGTCCACGGTCGGCACGTACGGCAGCGGCCTGCGCACCGCGATCCGCGCCGGCCTGGACGCCTTCTTCGCCAACAGCCGCTCCGGCGACGTCAGCGACGCCAACGGCGAGGTGCTGGCCGAGGCGGTCACCCTCATCGACAGCGCCGAGGAGAACGCCCGCTACCTGTACGTGGTGAAGCGGCTGCTGAACAGCTACGACAGCTCCTACAACTCGTCCTGGTGGATGTTGAACGCGGTCAACAACGGCTACCTCGTGCTGTTCCGGGGCCACCAGGTGCCCGAGTTCGTCACCGCCGTCACCGCGGACCCGAGCGTGCTGGACACCCTGTACGCCTTCGGCTCCGGCCACCGCGCCCTGCTCGGCACCGACCAGGGTTACCTGGTCTCCAACGCCGGGCGGGAGCTGGGCCGCTTCCTCCAGCACACCGCGTTGCAGGCCAAGGCCCGGCCACTGGCCCGGGGGCTGCTCGACCTGAGCGCGATCACCGGCCCCACCGCCGCCCTCTGGGTCGGCGTCGCCGAGATGAGCGACTACTACGACCGGGCCAACTGCGCCTACTACGACACCTGCGACCTCCAGGCACGGCTGGCCGCCGCGGTGCTGCCGATCACCTACACCTGCGGCACCAGCATCCGCCTGCGCGCCCAGCAGATGACCTCCGCGGAGCTGGACCGGGCCTGCGCGAGCATGCGCGACCAGGACGCGTACTTCCACTCGGTGGTGGCGGACCCCGGACCGGTGGCCAACGACCGCAACACCACCCTCGAAGTGGTGGTCTTCGACTCCAGCACCGACTACCAGACGTACGGCGGGCCGATGTTCGGCATCGACACCAACAACGGCGGCATGTACCTCGAAGGCGACCCGGCCGCCACCGGCAACCAGCCACGCTTCATCGCCTACGAGGCGGAGTGGCTGCGCCCCACCTTCGAGATCTGGAACCTCAACCACGAGTACACCCACTACCTCGACGGCCGCTTCGACATGTACGGCGACTTCACCGCGAACATCTCCACCCCGACGATCTGGTGGATCGAGGGCTTCGCCGAGTACGTGTCGTACTCGTACCGGAAGCAGACCTACCAGGCCGCGATCACCGAGGCCGGGAAGAAGACGTACGCCCTGCGCACCCTCTTCGACACCACCTACGACCACGACAGCACCCGGGTCTACCGCTGGGGCTACCTGGCCGTGCGGTACATGCTCCAGTCGCACCGCGCCGACATGACCACGTTGCTCGGCCACTACCGCGCCGGCAACTGGGCCGCCGCCCGGACGCTGCTGACCAGCACCATCGGCAGCCGCTACGACACCGACTGGTACGCCTGGCTGGCCACCTGCGCGGCCGGCGACTGCGCCGGCGGCACCAACCCGCCCGGCAACCAGGCCCCGGTCGCCGCGTTCACGGCGACCACCAGCGGCCTGACCGCCACTTTCACCGACCAGTCGACGGACGGCGACGGCAGCATCGCCTCCCGGGCCTGGACCTTCGGCGACGGCACCACGTCGACGGCGGCCAACCCCACCAGGACGTACGCCGCCGCCGGCACCTACCCCGTCACGCTGACGGTCACCGACAACAAGGGCGCGACCGGCACCACCTCACGCAACGTCACCGTCAGCGGTGGCACCACGCCGTTGCCGGAGTGCACCGGGAGCGACATCCGGACGCTGGGCAAGAACTGCCAGCGCGGCAACCTCCAGGCCACCGCCGGGAACCTCTACTACCTCTACGTCTACGTCCCGGCCGGCACCACCAGCCTGAAGATCACGTCGTCCGGGGGCACCGGCGACGCGGACCTGTACTACAGCTCCACCGGCTGGGCCACCACGACCAGCTACACCCGCCGGTCGGTCGACACCGGCAACGGCGAGACGATCACGGTCAGCAACCCGGCGGCCGGTTACCACTACGTGAGCCTGCACGCCAGGCAGGCGTTCACCGGGGTCACGGTGACCTCGGAGTACTGAGCACGCCGCAGCAGCACCGCGCCGTCCTCTCCGGAGCCGGTGGACTCCCGCCCCGGCGGGGCCGCCGCCTCGGCGAGGGCGGCGCGGCCCGTGCGGCCGTGCGGCTCCTCCGCCCTCGCCGAGGCGGCCACGGCGGTCAGTCGCCGGTGGCGAGGTGGCCGAGGGTGACCGGCTGCGCGACCGGACGGGTGGCGAACCCGGCCAGGTCCGCCGCGCTGAGGGCCCGGCCGGCCGCCCGCGCGGTCAGGCAGGCGGTGGCGTACCCGCAGATCCGCCCCTGGCACCAGCCCATGCCGACCCGGGTCAGCAGCTTCGCGCCCCGCGCGTCGGCGGCGGACAACTCCCGCACCGCCTGCCGTACCGCCCCGACCGGCACGTCCTCGCAGCGGCAGACCAGCGTGTCGTCGGCGCACCGGTCCGGCCAGCCGGCCGGCACCGGGTGCACCGCGTGCAGCGCCGAGGCGAACCGGCGCAGCCGGCGCCGGGCCCGCAGCAGCCGGCCGTGCCGCCGGCCCGACCAGGGCAGCGGGCGGCCCAGCGACAGCGCCGCGGCTGCGCCGGCCAGCTCTCCCTCGACCAGCGCGAGCCCGGCCCCGCCCACCCCGGTCACCTCACCGGCGGCGTACACCCCGGGCACCGAGGTCGCCTGCGCCGCGTCGACGGCCAACACCAGGCTCCCGTCGCCGTCCAGCCGGGTCGCGCAGCCCAGGGCGAGGCCCAGCTCCACCTGCGGGGTGAAGCCGAAGCCCACCGCGAGCCCGTCGCACTCCAGCTCGGTCTCGGTGCCGGCCAGCACCGCGCCGCCGGCGTCGACCGAGGCGACCGTGACCCCGGTGAGCTGGTCGGCGCCGTGCGCGGCCAGCACCACGGTCCGGCGCCGGTAGGGCACCCGGTGCCGCAGCATCCGCCAGCCGTACCGGCCCGCCTCGGCGAGCTTGCCCACCGCGCCCGCCACCGGGCGGAGCTGGCGGGCGTACCCGAGCGGGTCGTTCGCCTCGCAGACGCCGACCACGACGCTGCCGGCGGCGGCCAGGCCCGTCGCGACGGGCAGCAGGAACGGGCCGGTGCCGGCCACCACGACCCGCCGCGCGAAGCCCACTCCCTGCCCCTTGAGCAACGCCTGGGCGCCGCCGGCCGTGACCACCCCGGGCAGGTCCCAGCCCGGGAAGGGCACCACCCGGTCGTAAGCGCCGGTGGCGACGACCAGCCGCCGCCCGTGCACCGTCCCGGCGCGGGTGTGCACGGTGAAGCCCGGCGCCCCGGCGGTGGTGCCGGCCTCGACGAACCAGACGGCGGCGTCGGCCCGGTAGGCGGCCCGGCCGAGCTGGTCGCGCAGCCGGGTGAACGCCTCCCAGTCGTGGTGCTCGCGGCCGTCGGCCCCGGACCGGTGCCGCCAGAACTGCCCGCCGGGCCGGGCCGCGGCGTCCAGCACCACCACCCGGCAGCCGGCCCGCGCCGCGCCGGCCGCCGCGGCCAGCCCGGCCGGGCCGGCGCCGACCACCACCACGTCGTACTCGGTCATTCCCGCTCCTCGCCCTCGTCCTGGCTGTCGACCACGTCGCCCGGGCGGGCCACCACCAGGCAGGCCCGCTGCGCCGGCACCCCGTTGACCCGCACCAGGCAGTCGAAGCAGACCCCGATGCCGCAGAAGACGCCCCGGGGGCGGCCGTCGACCCGGCTGCGCCGCCAGGAGCGGACGCCTGCGGCCAGCAGCGCGGCGGCGATGCTCCGCTCCCCGTCGGTGGGCACCGGCCGGCCGTCAAATGTGAACATCGTGGCGCTCCGGGGCGAACGGTCGGAGGTCGACCTGCGGGGCACGCCCGGTCAGCAGGGCCGCGACGGCGTGCCCCGTCGCCGGGGCGAGACCGATCCCGGCGCCCTCGTGGCCACAGGCGTGGAACAGGCCCGGCACCCGGGGGTCGGCCCCGATCATCGGCAGGTGGTCGGGGCTGTACGGCCGGAACCCCCGGTACGCGCGGATCACCGACACCGAGGCGAGGACCGGGAACAGACGCACCGCCCCGGCCGCGAGCTGGCGCAGGGCCGACAGCGGGACGGTCCGGTCGAAGCCCACCCGCTCCCGGGTGGAGCCGATCAGGACGGTGCCCGCCCGGGTTCCCTCCACCACCGGGGACACCTCCAGTCCCTCGGAGCTGCGCCCGACGCCGGCGACGTAGCCGGCCGCGTACACCTTGTGCCGGATCAGCGGCGGCAGCGCCTCGGTGACCAGGACGAACCCGCGCCGGGGCAGGACCGGCAGCCCCACCCCGGCCAGGCCGGCGATCCCGGCCGCCCACACCCCGGCGGCGTTGACCACCGCCGGGGTGGGCAGCGCTCCCCGGTCGGTGACCACGCCCCGGATCGCGCCGGCCGCGTCGCGCCGCAGGCCGGTCACCGTGGTCCCGGTCAGCACCGGCACCCCGGCCGCGCGCAGCAGGTGGGCGGCGGCCAGCATCGGCTGGACCTGCATGTCCTGCGGGTAGTACGCGCCGCCGGCGAGGTCCCGGGCCAGGTGCGGTTCGTGCTCGGGCAGCGCCTCGGCGGGCACCGGCACCACCTCCACCCCGGCGGCGCGCTGGCCGGCGGCGAACGCCCGCAGCGCGGCGTGTTCCGCCGCCGAGGCGGCCACCACCAGCCCGCCCTTGCGTTCCAGCTCGATCCGCTCGCCGCCCAGGGCGTCGCCCAGCTCGTGCCAGAGCCGCCCGGAGTGCCGGGCCAGCGCCAGCTCCGGCCCGGGCGGCTTGTCCGAGAGCAGGATGTTGCCCTCACCCGCGCCGGTGGTGCCGCCGGCCACCCCGGCCCGGTCGACCACGGTCACCGCCAGCCCGGCCCTTGCCGCGTAGTAGGCGCAGGCCGCGCCGACCATTCCCGCCCCGATGACGACGACGTCCGCGCCGGTGGCGCTCATGACCCGATCCGGTGCATCCACGCCTCGACGTCGTCGGCCCGACGGGGGAGGCCGTCGGAGAGCACCCGGTAGCCGTCGTCGGTGACCAGGATGTCCTCCTCGATGCGGAAGCCCAGTCCGCGCAGTTCGCCCGGGATCAGCTCGTCGTCCGGCTGGAAGTACAGCCCCGGTTCCACGGTGAGCACCTGCCCGGCCGCGAGCCGACCGTCCAGGTAGGCGTCGGCCCGGGCGGCGGCGCAGTCGTGCACGTCCAGACCGAGCATGTGGCCCGACCCGCACAGGGTCCACCGCCGGTACAGGCCGGACTCCTCCGCCAGCGCCTGCTCCGGCGGGCAGGGCAGCACCCCGAGGTCCGCCAGCCCGTGCGCCAGCACCGTCATCGCCGCCCGGTGGAACGCCCGGAACTCCGCGCCCGGCCGCAGGCAGTCCAGCGCGGCGTCGTTCGCCCGCCGGCACAGCTCGTACAGGTCCCGTTGCAGGGGGCTGAACCGGCCGGAGACCGGCAGCACCCGGGTGATGTCGGCGGTGTAGAGCGACCGCGTCTCCACCCCGGCGTCGAGCAGCAGCAGGTCCCCGTCGCGGACCGGCCCGTCGTTGTCGGTCCAGTGCAGGGTCGCCGCGTGCGCGCCCGCCGCCACGATCGAGTGGTAGCCGACGTCGTTGCCCTCCAGCCGGGCCCGCTGCCAGAACACCCCCTCCAGGTGACGCTCGGAGGTGCGCATCGCCGTCGGCAGCGCCCGGACCACGTCCTCGAAGCCCCGGGTCGTGATCGCCACCGCCTCCTCCAACTGGGCGATCTCCCAGTCGTCCTTGACCAGGCGGAGTTCGGCCAGCACGGAGGCGAACTCCGCGTCGACGCCCCCGGCTCGGCCGGGCAGCAGGGTGTCGACGTGCCCGTCGACGCCGCGCAGCACCCGGGTCGGCGCGGCCACGGCCAGCGCCCCGGCCAGCTCGGCGACGTGCCGGGTCGGCAGCCCCAGCCGCCGGCTGCTCTCCCCCAGCGTCGGGCGCCGACCGGCCCACAGCTCGCCGTAGACCCGGTCCCGGAAGAACTCGCCGTCGGCCCGGCCGGAGCGGGGACGCAGGAAGAGCGTCACCTCCCCGTCCGGATCGATTACCAGCACCCCGTCGGAGGACTGGTCACCGGTCAGCCAGGCGTAGGCCGAGTGCGGCCGGAACCGGTGGTTCTGGTCGTTGGCGCGCCGCTGGTAGCCACCGGCCGGCACCACCAGCCGCTCGCCGGGGAACATCCGGTGCAGCCGGTCGCGGCGCGCGGCGGCCCAGTCGGCCACCTCGTCGACCGGCAGGTCACGGTGCTCGGTGTCCGCCCAGCCGGTCAGCATGAACTCCTCGAGCGCGGGGCTGACCGGCAGGTCGTGGCTGCCGGTACGCAGGTCGGTACGGGTCACAGCGGCTCCTTCACGGGACGGGGTGGGGCGGTCGGCCGGGGCCGGTGGCCCGGTCAGGGCTGCGGCGGCGCGGCGAAGGTGACGGTGCGGGTGGCGGTGTAGAAGTCCAGGGCGGCGGTGCCCTGCTCGCGCGGGCCGTAGCTGGACGCCTTCTCGCCGCCGAACGGCGCGTGGAAGTCCACCCCGGTGGTCGGCGCGTTGACCCGGACCAGGCCGGTGTCGAGGCCACGTACGGCGTGCAGCAGCGCACCGACGTCCCGGCCGTGCACCGAGGTGACCAGGCCGTAGCGCACGCCGTTGGCCAGCTCGACGGCGCGGGCCAGGTCCGGCGCGGACAGCACGGTCGCCAGCGGGCCGAAGGTCTCCTCCTGGGCCACCGGGTGGGTCGGGTCGACGCGGTCCAGCAGCACCGGTGTGACGAAGAAGCCGTCCCCGGTCCCGGGTCCGCCCCCGGTGAGCACCCGCGCCCCGGCCTCCCGCGCCGCCGTGACGGCGTCGCGCATCCGGGTCCGGGCGGCGGCGCTGATCACCGGACCGGCGGCGACCGCCGGGTCGGCGGGATCACCGACCCGGACCGCCTCGACCGCCGCCACCAGCGCCTCGGTGAACTCCGCGGGATCACCCACCACCACGATCCGCCGGGTCGCGGTGCACTTCTGCCCGGAGTACCCCATGGCGGCGCCGGCCAGCAGGGCGGCGGTCGGGCCGGGGTCGGCGTCGGGCAGCACCACGGCGGCGTTCTGGCCGCCCATCTCCGCCTGCACCGGCCGGCCGGCACGGGCGGCGGCGACCGCGACCTGCGCGCCGACCGAGGCGGAGCCGGTGAACGAGACGACGTCGGTCGCCTCGACGACCGCGCGCCCGGTCGCCGGCCCACCCGGCACGACCTCCAGCAGCCCGTCCGGCAGCAGCCCGTCGAACAGCCGCTGCACGGCCTCGCCGCAGGCCACCGCGTCCGGGGAGGGCTTGAGCAGCACCGCGTTGCCGGTGGCGAGGGCCGGGGCGGCCTTCCACAGCGGGATGGCCAGAGGGAAGTTCCACGGGGTGAGCAGCCCGGCGACGCCACGCGGCCGGCGTTCGGTGTAGAGCAGGCCGGGCTGGTCCGCCGGCATGGACGGTGGCAGCAGCTCGCCGGTGGCGGCGAGGCACGCCTGCGCGTAGTAGTCCAGGATCGCCGCGCCCCGGGCCACCTCGGCGCGGGCCTCGCCGATCGGCTTGCCCACCTCGCGGACGATCAGGTCGGCGAGCACGTCGGCCCGCTCCCGCAGCCGGTCGGCGGCGGCGCGCAGGGCGGCGACACGGCCGGCCACCGGCTCCCGGCACCAGCCCGCCTGCGCGGTCCGGGCCCGCGCGGCCAGCGCCCGGACCTGGTCCGGGGCGACCGCCGCCCGCTCGACGACCAGCTCGGTGGGGCGCTGCGGGGAGCAGCTACGGATCAGTTCGCTCACAGCTGGAATCCTGCCGGGAAGGGATCGTCGGGGTCGAGGAAGAACTGTGCCGTGCCGGTGAGCCAGGCCCGCCCGGTCACCGTCGGCACCACCGCCGCAGCGCCCGCGACCGTGGTGGTGTCGACCAGCCGGCCGACGAACCGGGTGCCGAGCAGCGACTCGTTGGTGAAGTCCCGCTCCAGCGGGAGTTGCCCCCGGGCGTGCAACTGCGCCATCCGGGCCGAGGTGCCGGTGCCGCAGGGCGACCGGTCGAACCACCCCGGGTGGATCACCATCGCGTGCCGGGAGTGCTGCGCGTCGGATCCCTCCCCGGCCAGGTACACGTGGTGGCAGCCGGAGATCTCCGGCTGCTCGGGGTGCACCGGCCGGTCGGCGGCGTTGATCGCCGCCATGATGGCCAGGCCCGCGTCGAGCAGCCGCTGCCGGTCGCCCCGGTCCAGCCGCAGTCCCACCTCGGCGAGGTCCACGATGGCGTAGAAGTTGCCACCGTAGGCCAGGTCGTAGCGGACCCGACCCAGGCCGGGCACCTGCACCGAGGCGTCCAGCGCCATCACGAAGGACGGCACGTTGCGGATGGTCACCGCGGTGGCGCGACCGCCGGTCACGGCCACCGACGCCACCACCAGCCCGGACGGGGTGTCCAGCCGTACCGTGGTGACCGGCTCGGTGACCTCGACCATTCCGGTCTCGACCAGCACGGTCGCCACCCCGATGGTGCCGTGGCCGCACATCGGCAGGCAGCCGGAAACCTCGATGTAGACCACGCCGACGTCGGCGTCCGGCCGGGTCGGGGGTTGCAGGATCGCGCCCGACATCGCCGAGTGGCCCCGGGGTTCGTACATCAGGAAGGTCCGCAGGTGGTCGAGGTGCGCGATCAGGTGTTCCCGGCGCTGCGCCATGGTGTCGCCCGGGATCACCGGGACGCCGCCGGTCACCACCCGGGTGGGCATCCCCTCGGTGTGCGAGTCGACCACGTGGATGACCCGGCTGCTGCGCATCAGCGGTGACCCGCCGCGAGCAGCCGTTCGGTCGTCTCCCGGACGACCGTCGCGACCGCCGGGGCCAGCGGCTGGCGCGGCTGGCGGGCGGGCCCTCCCGGTCGGCCGGCCACGTCCATGGCGAGCTTGATCGCCTGGACGAAATCGGGCCGGGAATCCCAGCGCAGCAACGAGTGCAGCGTGCGGTAGAGCGGCAGTGCGGTCGCCAGGTCCCCGGCGACGGCGGCCCGGTAGAGGCGGACACAACTGGCCGGGACGACGTTCTGGTAGCCGCCGATCCAGCCGACCGCCCCGCCGAGCAGGAGTTCGAGGGACACGTCGTCGGCGCCGGCCAGCAGGTCGAGGCCGGGGGCGAGCTCGGCCAGCTCGTACGCCCGGCGCACGTCGCCGCTGAACTCCTTGACCGCGACGATCAGGCCCTCGTCGTACAGCCGGCGCAGCAGGACGGGGCCGAGGTCGACCCGGGTGTCCAGCGGGTTGTTGTAGGCCACCACCGGCAGGCCCGCCTTGGCCACCTCGCGGTAGTGCGCCACCACGGCGGCGTCGTCCGCCCGGTAGGCGGTGGGGGGCAGCAGCATGACGGCCGGGCAGCCCGCCTCGGCGGCCTGGTCGGCCCAGCGCCGTGCCTCGTCCGCGCCGTAGGCCGACACGCCGGGAACCACCGAGAAGCCGGGCGGGGCCGCCGCGACCGCGGTGCGTACCACCTCCGCGCGTTCGACTGCGGTGAGCGCCTGATACTCGCCGAGCGAGCCGTTCGGCACGACGCCCTGGCAGCCGTTGTCGGCGAGCCACCGCACGTGCGCGGCGTAGGCCTCGTGGTCGACGCCCAGGTCGGAGAGCCGGAACGGCAGTGCGGTCGCCACCAGGACGCCCCGCCACGGAATCTGTTCCACCGAACCTCCAGTAGTATGTTACATGGCACCGTATCACGGTCGACCAGACCGACCAATAGCCATGAATGTCTCCCGCCAGGCGCAGGCACCCGCGCCCCGGTTCGCGGGGTGGGTGGCGGCGGTCGGGACGAGGGCGGCGCGGAGGGCCGCCGCGCCGCTACTGCTCGGGCCGGGCGGCCCAGATCCCCCGTACGTGTTGCAGGTGCCGGCGCATCAGCTCGACGACCGCCGGCCGGTCCTTCGCCTCCAGCAGGTCCACGAGCTGGACGTGCTCGTCCGCCGAGCCGACCAACTGGCCGTTCTCGACCAGCCCGTCCAGCCCGTACAGCCGGGTGCGGTTACGCAGGTCGGCCACGGTCTCCACCAGCCGCAGGTTGCCACCGGCGCGCAGCAGGGTCAGGTGGAACGCGCTGTCCGCCTCGATGTACGCGACGATGTCGCTCCGGCTCGCGGCGGTCACCACGGCCTCCGCCAGGGTCCGCAGTTCCCGGAGTTGCTCCTCGCCTAGCCGGCCCACCTGGTCGGCCACCACCGGGATCTCCAGCAGCTCGCGGATCTCGGTGATCTCGTCGAGCTCCCGGTCGGAGAGGGACTTGATCCGGAAGCCCTTGTTCTTGACGATCGTGATCAGGCCCTCCTTGGCCAGATCGAGAATCGCCTCCCGCACCGGCGTCGGGGAGACGCCGAACTGGGTCGCCAGGGTCGGCGCCGAGTAGATGATGCCCGGCCGGATCTGGCCGGCCACGATCGCGGCGCGGAGCGCCTGGGCCACCTCCTCGCGCAGGCTCAGCCGGCCCTGCAGGGCCACCAGCGCCAGCCCCGACCCGCCGGCACCGGCTGCCTGCCAGTCCACTGTCACGACCACTCCCACCCCGGCTCGTCCGCCCGCGTCACGACCCACCACGCCCGGCGTCACCGCCGGGTCTCCCCGGGTCGACCGGGCCGGCCGGGCGACCGGTCCGCCCGCGCGTGCTCACCCGCCGACAGTACGCGCGCTGGAGGATGAAGCTTACCGGCCGGCCCCCACCGGGCCAGGCAACCGCCAGCGGCGCACCGGCCCGAGACCGGCAGGCAGCACGGTCAGGGGCTCGGGCCCACCGGCTCAGCGGCGGATGAGACCGAGATCGGTCGCCGCGGCGACGGCGGCGGTACGGGAGTCGACGCCGAGTTTGGCGTAGACATGGGCGAGGTGGGACTTGACGGTGCCCTCGGTGAGATGCAGCCGCCGGCCGACGGCCTGGTTGGACAGTCCCTCGGCGACCAGGGCGAGAACCTCGGTCTCGCGCCTGGTCAGGGCAGCCCTGGGGGCGCGCAGCCGGTTCATGAGCCGGTCGGCGACGGTGGGCGCCAGGGTGCTGCGGCCGGCGGCGGCGGTGCGCACGGCGGCGGCCAGGTCCTCGGGCGGGGCGTCCTTGAGGAGATAGCCGGTGGCGCCGGCCTCGATGGCGGGCACGACGTCGGCGTCCGTGCCGTAGGTGGTGACGATCAGGACCCGGGGGGCCCCGGGCCGGGCGGTGATCACGGCGGTGGCCTCGGCCCCGTTCATCCCCTTGCCGAACTGCAGGTCCATCAGGACGACGTCGATGTCGCCCTCGGCGGCGCGGGTGACGGCGGCCTCGGCGGTGGCCGCCTCGGCCACGATGGTCAAGCCGGGCTCGGTCTCCAGCACGGCCCGCAGCCCGGCCCGCACCACCGGGTGGTCGTCGGCCAGGAGCAGCCGGATGAGCGCCTCGGTCTCAGTCACCGGCGGTCCCGGCGGCGGTGAGCGGGAGCTGGGCGGCCAGGGCGGTGCCGTGGCCGGCCGCGGACTCGATGGTGAGGGAGCCACCCAGGGCGCGCACGCGGGCGCGCATGGCGGCCAGACCGAACCCGCCGTGGGGCGGGCCGGCGGCGGGTGGCCGGTCGTGGGCGAAGCCCACTCCGTCGTCGACGACGTCGACGGCGACGCGGTCGCCGAGATAGCTGAGGGTGACCTCGGCGTGGGCGGCGTGGGCGTGCCGGACGGTGTTGGACAGGGCGGACTGGGCGATGCGCAGCAGGGCGACCTCGTGCGCGGTGGGCAGGGGCACGGGATCGCCGGTGAGGTGGAAGCGGGCGGTGAGCTGGTGGCGGGTGGAGGTGGTGGCGCACAGGCGTTCCAGGGCGCCGGCCAGGGTGGCGCCCTCCAGGGTTGGCGGGGTGAGCGCCGCGACGAAACGGCGGGCCTCGGCGAGGTTGTCCACGGCTGCCTGACGGGCCTGGTCCACGTGGCGGGCGGCGGTGTCGGGTCGGCCGGGCAGGGCGCGTTCGGCGGCGCGCAGCAGTAGCTGAATGCTGGACAGCCCCTGGGCGAGGGTGTCGTGGATCTCGCGGGCCAGCCGTTCACGTTCGGCCAGCACGCCGGCGGTGTGCTGGGCCTCGGCCAGATCGGCGCGGGTGGTGGTCAGCTCCTCGATCAGCTTGCGGCGCTGCTCGCTCTCCCGGTAGAGGGCCTGGTACCCCCAGACCACCGCCACGGCCACGGCCGCCCCCAGCGCCGGGCCGACCGCCGTGGCCAGGGTGAACGCGCCGGTGTGGGCGGCGAAGGCCGCGACTGCCGCCGCGGCGGTGGCGATGACCGCGACCAGGCCGGCGCGGCGCGGCAGCAGGTGGAGCTCGAGGAAGTACAGCGGGAAGGCGACCCAGACCCCGTCGGGAGACAGGGCCAGCAGTACCAGCCACAACGCGCCGACGGCGGCCAGCCACACCGCTGCGGCGCGGCGGTCGGCGCGCACGCGCGGCAGCAGCCGGCCGGCCGCGTACACCACCGCCGTCGCGGCGGCCGTCGCGACGACGGCCGTGGACCGCGGCGCCCCGTCGGCCACGGACCGGGCCGCGGCCAGGACGAGCAGGCCGACGATCAGCAGGTGCAGACACCACTCGAGCGTGCGGGTGGTGGGGGTCGGCGCGGGAGCGGTTGTGTTCACGGTCCCTCCAGCCTAGGAGACGCCGACCCGCCCGCGCGTCGATCAAAAGTTAGAGCCCGGCCACCACCTTCCGATCCGGGAACTGGCCCCCTGCGCCAGATGTCCCGACCAGGGACCGGCTGCGACGGTGGACCAGTACCGCTTCCACCGCATGAAAGCGCAGGTAATGACATGTTTGTCGGCTGGAGGGACCTCAGGTTCGCCAAGGGGCGGTTCGCCCTCGTCGGGGCCGTCATCGTGCTGATCACCCTGCTGGTCGGGCTGCTGTCCGGGCTGACCGCCGGGCTGGGCCGGCAGAACGTCTCCGCGATCACCGGCCTGCCCGTGGACAGGATCGCCTTCGGGGCGCCGAACGGCGGGCAGGACCTGTCCTACGCCAACTCCACGGTCACCGAGGAGCAGTGGCAGCAGTGGGCCAGAGCCCCCGGCGTCACGAGCGCCGAGCCGCTCGGGATCACCACGACCAAGGCCACCGCCGGGGACAGCAGCATCGGCGTGTCCGCCTTCGGCGTCCGCCCCGGGGCCCCGCTGGCCCCGGAAAGCGACCGGATCGACGGCGACTCGGCGGTGCTGTCCCGCGACGCCGCCGACGAACTCGGGCTCGGGCCCGGCGACGTCCTCACCGTCGCCGGCCACCCGCTGACCGTCGCGGCCGTGAGCGGTGACGCCTCCTTCAGCCACACCCCGGTGATCTGGATCAGCCTCGACGCCTGGCAGGAGATCACGCCCACCACCGGCGCCGGCCACGGCCCCAGCGCCACCGTCATCGCCCTGGCCACCACCTCCGGCGTCGACGTCCCGGCCACCGACGAGGCCACGGGCACCAGGACGGTCGCCACGGACGACTCGCTGTCCGCGATCGGCTCCTACACCTCCGAGAACGGCTCCCTGCAACTGATGCGGGGCTTTCTGTTCGCCATCTCCGCCCTGGTCATCGGAGCCTTCTTCACCGTGTGGACGATCCAGCGCAGCGCCGACGTCGCCGTGCTCAAGGCCCTGGGCGCCTCCACCGCCAACCTGCTACGCGACGCGCTCGGCCAGGCCGTCGTCCTGCTCGTCGGCGGCACGCTCGTCGGCACGGTCGTCGCCGTCGCGCTGGGCGCTCTGCTCGCCGGCACCGCCGTACCGTTCCTGCTCACCCCCGCCACCGTCCTCGCCCCCGCCGCCGTGATGATCCTGCTCGGCGCGCTCGGGGCCGCCCTGTCCATCCGCCGGATCACCTCCGTCGACCCGCTGACCGCCCTGGGGAGTGCCCGATGAGCCTCAACCTGACCGACGTCACGCTCACCTACCCGGACGGGGACGGCCGCCTGACGGCCCTCGACCACGTCAGCCTGGACGTCCCCAAGGGCACGCTGACCGCCGTCATCGGCCCCTCCGGCTCCGGGAAGTCCAGCCTGCTCGCCGTCGCCGCCACCCTGATCACCCCCGACTCCGGCACCGTCACCGTCGACGGCACCACCACCACCGGCATGACCCGCGGCGAACTCACCGACCTGCGCCGCCACAAGATCGGCATCGTCTTCCAGCAGCCCAACCTGCTGCCCTCCCTCACCGCCGCCGAGCAGCTCCAGGTCATCGCCCACCTCGCCGGCCGTTCCCCCGGCAGGGCGCGCGGTCGCGCCATGGCACTGCTCGACGCCGTCGGCCTGGCCGCCCAGGCCGACCGGCGCCCCCACCAGCTCTCCGGCGGTCAGCGCCAGCGCGTCAACATCGCCCGCGCCCTGATGAACGACCCCACCGTCCTGCTGGTCGACGAACCCACCAGCGCGCTCGACCACGAACGCGGCGCGGCCGTCATCGAGCTGATCACCCGCCTCACCCACCAGCAGGCCACCGCCACCGTCCTGGTCACCCACGACCGCACCCACCTCGCCGCCGTGGAACAGGTCGCCCAGGTGGACGACGGCCGCCTGCGGCTACCCGTCCCGGCCCGCTGAGCACCCCGGCGGGATGCGGTCTAGGGCGACCGGCGCGGGCGCCTGCTGATCCGGATGGCGTACCAGACGGCGCTGACCAGGAACAGGGCGGCGGTGATGGCGAGCCAACGGCTGAGGTAGGGCTGCCGATGCTGGCCGGTGGCGGCGAGGTACGTGGATCCGCCCTGCCCGAGGATGCTGGGCAGGTACACCAGGAACAACAGCCCCCCGGCGAGGGCGGGAAGTCGGATGTGGTTCAGCGCCGACACCCGCGCCCCCGATCCGGGGTGCGCGTCGACGCCCAGCAGCCGGCGCAGGGCCGCGTCGGCCGTGGCGTAGACCGGGAAGAGGAGCAGGTCGTGGACGACGGCCGCGCCGACGAACCAGAGCAGCATCCGCTCGGCCCGGGGTTCCCCGACGAGCCGCAGCACGATCCATCCGGTCACCGCGAAGCAGGCCACCATGAGGACCAGATGCCGCAGCCCGGTGCCGTACCAGGCCCGGAACCCGCCGGTCGACTCACGCATTCCGGGCCCGGAACTCGATGGAGTTCACCCACTTGGTGCAGTGCACGCCGGGCAGGGCGGGCACGATGACCCGGGCGGGGTAGCCGTGGTCGAGGGAGAGGTCCGCGCCGTTCACCCGCAGGGCCAGCAGCGCGTCGGGATCCAGGATCTGGTGGGACGCCAGCACGGCCTGGTTGAACAGGCCGGCCCGCTCCAGGGAACGGACCGTCGCCGAGACGGGGGCGGGCACGCCCGCGAGGGCGGCGAGGTCGCGCAGCCGCACGCCGGTCCAGGTCTGCCGGGTCGACCAGCCCTCGACGCAGGCGATGGGCAGCTCCGCGGTGTGCTGCGGAAGGCTGAGCAGTTGGTCCCGGTCCAGGGTGGCGGTGCGTTGGCCGCCGCGTAACGCCAGCCGCCACTGCCGGCCGGTGTCGGCTTCGCCGACGCCCGCTGCCGCCGCAGCCCGGTTCACGGGAAAGCCGTTCGGTCCGCCGCCCGGCGCTCGGCCGCGGGGCAGCAGCAGCGCGGTGCGGCGCAGCGGATCCAGGCTCTGGCCCACCGTCAACGCGCCCAGCAGCAGGGACAACCCGCCGACCAGGGCCAGGGCACCCCGCCGGGTCACCGTAGCGGGCCCGGGGCGGGCGGCGACCAGGCCGTCGGGGTCGGCCGGCTCGGCCCGGGTCGCGGCGCGGGCGGCCCGCAGCTCGCCCCGGGGGGACCGGGAACGCAGCGCGGACACCAGCCGGGGCAGCTTCAGCACGACGTGGACGACGAACGCGGCGGTGAACACCCACGCCCCGAAGTAGTGCGCGGTGTAGAAGTCGAAGCCGAACAGGTACGCGTACTGGATGTTGAGCAGCCCGGTGGCGATCTGGAACAGGATTCCGCCGACCAGCAGCAGCAGGGACAGCCGTTCGAGCACCTGAGCCAGGGAGCGCGCCGGCGGCCAGTCGAACAGTTTCGGGGTCACCGACCACAGCTTGGCCAGCACGACCGGCACCAGGACGATGCCGAGCGTCACGTGCAGCCCCTGGGTGAGTCGGAACAACCAGGCGGGCCGGGTCGGCCAGTCGAAGGGCGGCAGCCGGAGCCAGCCGACGTCGCTGGGCAGGGCCTGACCGAACTGGGGGCCGTAGGCGGCGTAGTCGAGCAGGCCGGTGACGATCACCAGGGGCAGGCTGACCAGCAGCGCCAGCCCGTACACCGACGTCAGCCAGGGGCCGCGCAGCGGGCTGCGCCACCGACGGTCGAGCCCGGCGATCCCGGGTGGCGGGTGCCGGTCCAGGACGCGCCACAGCCGACGCGGGAACGCCGACGGAGTGCCGCCCGTCCCGGGCGACGTACCCGGCGGGTCGCTGCCGGGCGGCCCGCCCGCGCCATCGTCCGGGAGCGAGGCCGGATTGCTGCCAGCTATGGCCGTTCCTCCGTTCCGCACTGCTGCGGCCGGCACCGTCGGCAGCCCGCTACCGGGCCGGCCGGCGGTCCGCCCGCCCCGGATCCGGACGGGGGCAGTGTCGGACACCTGTCGGCGAGCGTTGCCGCACGGAGGGCTTAACGGACGAGGCGCGCGGTGGACGCGGCGGCAGGCGCGCCGGCCAACTCGATCTCCGTGGCGACCCCGCGGTGCCGCACGGCCGTCCGGGCGGGGCCCGCCGCGCGCGTGGTGGGCGGTGGTGTGTCGGGAAACCGTCGCGGTTCCCATTGCCCGGATCGACCAGTATAAGAGCATGGTGTGGCTGGAACGCGACGACCGCGTAGGGGACGACACGGCGGGCGTCAGGGTTCGGGACGTGGTTCGCGACGTCGTCACGGAGGTCGCCCCGTCCGAGTTGCCGGTCGTGGCGGGGTTGGCGACCTTCGACGACGCCGTGGTGGTGCGGCGGCTGGGCCGGCGGTCCCGGCGGCGCGAGCCGCTGGGGTTCGGTCTGGGCGAGATCGTGCCGCTGGTGACCGCGGTGGTGTGGCTGGTGCTGGACCAGGTCGCACAGCAGGCGGCGGGCTCCGTGGCGGACCGGGCGGGCACCGGCGTGCGTGCCCTCTGGCGCAGGCTGTTCCGCCGCCGGTCCCCGGCCGCGGTCGTCCCCGCGCTGACCCAGGCGCAGCTCGCCAGTGTGCACCAACAGGTGATCGAGGTGGGCGTGCGGCAGGGCCTGGAGCGGGAGCGGGCAGAGGCAGTCGCCGACGCGGTGCTGGCCAGGCTGGTGCTGGCGGCCCCGGAGCACGGGGAACAGGGGCAGCTCGGTCCCGGCGACGCAGCCGGCGGCGACCAGGGGTGACGACGATGCCCGGCGTCCGCCACCTCATTTGACGGCGGCGGGGGCCCGAGCGCAGGGCGCCCGCCCGAAGTAGGCCGGGACGGGCGCCGGCGACAGCGGGGACATCCGATCGGAAGGGGCGGGCGGACATCGACCGAACGCTTCTTTAACCTCTTGAAATTAGCCATGTTTCGTTACCTGGCCGTTATTGACGTGGCCCGCGTCACTCCGGTTGACTTCGACCGGAACCGCTTCCGCAACCGGTTCCGCAACACTCCCTCAATCCCTGCGACCCGGGAGCGTCACGTGCCGATCACCATCGCCGACGTCGCGACCCGGGCGGGGGTGAGCAAGACGACCGTCTCCCGGGTCCTCAACGGCAAGGGCGAACTCGGTCAGGCCACGGCGGCCCGGGTCCGCGCCGTGATCAAGGAGATGGGCTACGTGCCCAGCGCCCGCGCCGTCGGCCTGGCCCGGGGCCGGGCCCGGGTGGTCGGCATGCTGGTCCCCTCGCTCACCTGGCCGTGGATGGGCGAGGTGCTCCAGGGTGCCGTCGACGTGGTGGAGAGCGAGGGCTACGGCCTGCTGCTGTTCACCTGCAACCGGGGGGACGAGTCGATGCGGCGGTTCGCCTCCCAGGTCTCCGCGAAGTCCTTCGACGGCCTGCTGGTGGTCGAGCCGGAGGGCACCCTGGACTACATCACCGCGCTGCACGACCGAGGGCTGCCGGTGATCCTGATCGACGACCGGGGGCACCAGCCGCAGTTCCCCTCCGTCCGGACCACGAACCGGGCCGGCGCCCGGGCCGCGGCCGAGCACCTGCTCGCCCTCGGCCGGCACCGCCCCCTGGTCGTCACCGGCCTGCACCGGTTCGGCTGCACCAGCGAGCGACTGGCCGGCTTCGCCGAGGGCTACGCCCAGGCCGGCCTGCCGCTGGACCCGCGACTGGTGGTCGAGGGCGACTTCACCCTCGACTGCGGGCGGGCGGCGGCGCAGCGGCTGCTGGCGGCCGGGACGCCCTTCGACGCCGTCTTCGCCCACAACGACCTGTCCGCCGCCGGGGCACTCCAGGCGCTGCGCGCCGCCGGCCGCCACGTTCCCGAGGACGTGGCGGTCGTCGGCTTCGACGACCTGCCCCTGGCGGCGCACACCCACCCGCCACTGACCTCCGTGCACCAGCCGTTGCGCCAGATGGGCGAGGCCGCCGCCCACGCCCTCATCGCCCACTTCGACGGCACCCCGCTGCCCGACGCACCGACCGTCATACCCACGACGTTCACCGTCCGCGGCTCGACCACCGGGACCTGAGCCGGCCGCACCACCCGCAACCCCAGAGAAAACACCCTCCACGCCACCTGTCGGGGCTTCGAACCGACCGGGCGCGACAGCGCACACCCGTCCCCACCACCGACCCCGCTTCCCCGCCGGGAGCACCGAGGGAGACCATCATGAGAAGACGCCAGTTCGTCGCCGTCGCGCTGGCCGGCGCGATCGCCGCCACCGGCACCGCGTGCAGCGAGACCGCGAACACCCGGGCCCGGGACAAGGGCGGCAGCGGCGCGACCGTGCTCAACGTCGGCATGCCGAACGGCCCGCAGACGGAGAACCACAACCCGTTCCTGACCACCTCGTCGGCGGCGTCGCTGGGCTACCGGTGGCAGATCTACGAGCCGCTGATGATGTGGAACCCGGTAAAGCCCGCCGAGCCGTTCAAGCCGTGGCTGGCCACGAAGGCCGAGTGGACGGCGGACTACCGCTCGGTCACCGTCACCGTCCGGGACAACGCCACCTGGTCCGACGGAAAGCCGGTCACCGCCGCCGACGTGGCGTTCACCTACAACCTGCTCAAGGCCAACGAGGCGCTCAACATCGCGGCCACCCCGTACACCTCGGTCACCACCGCCGGCAACCAGGTGACCCTCGGCTTCGCCTCGCCGCAGTTCGTCAACCAGCAGAAGATCATCGCCCAGGTGCCGATCGTGCCGCAGCACATCTGGTCGGCGATCAAGGACCCGGGCACCAACGTCAACAAGAACCCGGTGGGCAGCGGCGCCTACACCCTCACGTCGTTCACCCCGCAGACCACCACCCTGGCCGTGCGCACCAGCGGCTACTGGCAGGAGCTGCCTAAGGTCAAGGAGCTGCGCTACACCTCGTTCACCGACAACAACGCGCAGACCACCGCGCTGGCCAACGGCGAGTCGGAGTGGAGCTTCGTCTTCATCCCCAACGTCAAGACGGTGTTCGTCGGCAAGGACCCGGCCAACCACAAGGTGTGGGCGCCGGCGGTGCTCGGCATCCACGGCCTGTACATCAACACCGCCCGCAAGCCGTTCGACAACCCCGCCCTGCGCCGAGCGATGAACATGGTGGTCAACCGGGAGGACATCTTCCAGCAGGCCTCGGCCGGGTACTTCCACCCGGTGGTGACCAGCGTGACCGGGCTGCCAAGCCCGGCCGGCGACGCCTACGTCGCCCCGGAGTTCAAGCGCCAGCAGCAGCGGGTCGACGTCGACGGCGCGAAGAAGGTGCTCACCGAGGCGGGCTTCCGGTACGCCGGCGACAAGCTGGTCGACCCGAGCGGCAAGCCGGTCACCCTCACCTTGACCGACCCGTCCGGCTGGTCGGACTACCAGACGAGCCTGGAGATCGTGAAGGACAACCTGTCCACGATCGGCATCACCGCCACGGTGGACAAGGCCAACCAGGACGCCTGGTTCCGCAACGTCGAGGAGGGCCGATTCGACGCGACCTTCCGGTGGACCAACGGCGGCGCGACCCCGTACGACATCTACCAGACGGTGATGGACGGCCGGCTGCTCAAGCCGGTCGGCAAGGCCTCCCCCGCCGGCAACTTCGGCCGCTTCGACAACCCGCAGGCCACCGCCGCGCTCGCGGCGTACGCCAACGCCACCGACGACGCCGCCCGCACCGCGGCCCTGGCCACGCTCCAGAAGGTCTTCGTCGAGCAGGCCCCGATGATCCCGGTCGGCGCGGACAACGTCGGGGCCGCGTACAGCACGAAGAACTGGACCGGCTGGCCGGACGACGCCAACGCCTACGGCGCGGGGCAGCCGACCCAGCCCAACGCGGCGGACGTCGTGCAGCACCTGCGGCCCGCCGGATCCTGAGCCGGGCGCCGGTGGTCCGGGCGGTCCACCCCCGCCCGGACCACCGGCGGCCACGCCGCGACCACCCCTGAGCAGACAGGAACCCGGCATGACGACGCCCACCCCGTCGGCCCCGGCCGCCGGCGCGGAGGTGCTGGAGGCGATCGGCCTGACCAAGCACTTCCCCGTCCGCAGGCGGCTGCGCGGCCTGTTCTCCCGTACCCGAACGGCCGTGCACGCGGTCGACGACGTGCGGCTGACCCTGCACCGTGGCCGGGTCACCGCCCTGGTCGGCGAGTCGGGCTCCGGCAAGTCGACCGTCGCCCGGCTGCTCGCGCAGCTCTATCCGCGTACGGCGGGCACCATCGCGCTGCACGGCGAGCCGGTCACCGTGCGCGGCGGGCGGCCGTTCCGGGCGTACGCCCGGCGGGTCCAGCTGATCTTCCAGGACCCGTTCGCGTCGCTGAACCCGGTGCACACCGTGCGCTACCACCTGACCCGGGCACTGCGCGTGCACGGCAACGCCGGCCGCACCGACGCCGACCTCGACGCGGCGCTGCGGCGGCTGCTCGAACGGGTCCGGCTCACCCCGGCCGAGCGCTACCTGGACGCCTTCCCGCACGAGTTGTCCGGCGGGCAGCGGCAGCGGGTCGCCATCGCCCGCGCGCTCGGCGCCGACCCGGAGGTGCTGCTCGCCGACGAGCCGGTGTCCATGCTCGACGTGTCGATCCGGCTCGGCGTGCTCAACCTGCTGCACGAGCTCAAGGAGCGGTTCGACCTGGCGATCCTCTACATCACCCACGACATCGCCTCGGCCCGCTACTTCGCCGACGAGACGCTGGTGATGTACGCCGGCCGCCTGGTCGAGGGCGGGGACAGCGAGACGGTCACCCAGCGCCCGGCGCACCCGTACACCCGGCTGCTGATCGGCTCGGCGCCCGACCCGGACCGGATCACCGGCGACGGCGGAACGGACGTGGCCGAGCGCGGCGACGGCGAGCCGCCCAGCCTGATCCGGCCGCCCGCCGGCTGCCGGTTCCACCCGCGCTGCCCGGTGGCCATGCCGCGCTGCGCCGAGGAACTGCCCCCGAGGCTGACCGTCGGCGACCACGACGGGCACTGGACGGCCTGCTGGCTCTACCACCCCGACGTCACCGGGGCCGGCGCGGCGGCTGCGCCGGTGGGCGGGGAGGCCGGCCGGTGACCTTCCTGCTGCGGCGTCTCGCCTTCTACGTGTTCACCGCCTGGGCGGCGCTGACCATCAACTTCTTCATCCCCCGGATGATCCCCGGCGATCCGGTGAAGTCGCTGATCTCCCGCTTCCAGGGGCAGCTCAGCACCGACGCCCTCCACTCGCTGTACGTGCTGTTCGGCCTCGACTCCGACGACAGCCTGTGGGACCAGTACGTCGACTACTGGCGGCAACTCGCGCACGGCGACCTGGGGCTGTCGTTCACGGCGTTCCCGTCGCCGGTGTCGGAGGTCATCGGCGACGCGCTGCCCTGGACCCTCGCCCTGGTCGGCGTCACCACCGCGGTCAGCTTCCTCCTCGGCACCGGCCTCGGGGTGCTGGCCGGCTGGCGGCGCGGCTCCTGGGTGGACGGGCTGCTGCCGGTCACCACGTTCCTGTCCTCGGTGCCGTACTTCTGGTTGGGCCTGGTGGCGATCGCGGTGCTGGCCGGCCCGGGCAGCTTCTTCCCGTCCTCCGGCGGCTACGAGCCGGGCCTGGTCCCCGCCCTGGACACCATCTTCCTGGGCAGCGCGGTGCGGCACAGCCTGCTGCCCGCCGCCACCATCCTGATCTCCTCGATGGCCGGCTGGATCCTCAGCATGCGCAACATGATGGTCACCGTCGCCGCCGAGGACTACATCACGGTGGCGCACGCCAAGGGCCTGCCCGAGCGGCGGGTCGCGGTGAGCTACGCGGCGCGCAACGCGCTGCTGCCCAACGTCGCCGGATTCGCCCTGTCGCTCGGGCTGATCGTCGGCGGCACCCTGCTCGTGGAGATCGTCTTCTCCTACCCGGGGCTCGGGTTCCTGCTCTTCCGGGCCGTCAGCGCCAAGGACTACCCGCTGATGCAGGGCATCTTCCTGGTCATCACGCTCTCCGTGCTGGTGGCCAACCTGCTCGCCGACGTGGCGTACCTGTTCCTCGACCCGCGTACCCGCAAGGAGGGCTGAGCCGTGAGCATTCCCACCTCCAGCGTGGAGCAGGTCATCCCGGAGCAGGGCGCGATGGCCCAGCCCAGCGTCCGGCCGAGCCGCCGTCGTCGGTTGCGGTTCGTCAGCGGCGGCAAGGCCGCGACCGGGCTGGCCGTGGTCGCCGGGTACGTGCTGCTCGCGGTGATCGGCCCGTGGATCGCACCGTACGACCCGGACGCCCGCAGCGCCGACCTGCTCCAGCCGCCGTCGGCGGCGCACTGGTTCGGCACCACCCATCTCGGCCAGGACGTGTTCAGCCAGATCCTGGTCGGCACCCGCGGGGTGATGCTGGTCGGCCTGACCGCGGGCATGGTGGCCACCGCGCTGTCCGTCCTGGTCGGGGTGACCGCCGGCTACCTCGGCGGGCTCGCCGACGACGGCCTGTCCGCGCTGTCCAACGTGTTCCTGGTGATCCCGGCACTGCCGCTGATCATCATCGTCACGTCCACGGTCGCGGGGGCCGGCGACCTGGTCGTCGCCCTGGTCATCGGGCTGACGTCGTGGGCCTGGGGGGCCCGGGTGCTACGCGCCCAGACGCTGTCGCTGCGCCGGCGCGACTACGTGGAGGCCGCGCGGGCCACCGGCGAGCGCACCTGGCGGATCATCGGCTTCGAGATCCTGCCGAACCTCACCGCGATCATCGCCTCCGGCTTCGTCGGCACGGTGATCTTCGCGGTCATGTCGGAGATCACCCTGGCCTTCATCGGCATCTCGTCGGTCTCGTCGTGGAACTGGGGCACCATCCTGTTCTGGGCGCAGAGCCAGCAGGCCCTCGCGCAGGGCGCCTGGTGGTGGTTCGTGCCGGCCGGGCTGGCCATCGCGCTGCTCGGCACCGCCCTGGCACTGATCAACTTCGGCATCGACGAGTTCGTCAGCCCCCGCCTGCGCGGCGCCGGGCGGTCCCGGGCCCGCACCGCCGACGGGCGCACCGTGCGGATGCGGGTGGGCTTCACCCCGGTGCTGGCGCCCCGGCCGGCGTCGCCGGCCGGGTCCGGACAGCGAGAGGAGGCCGGGCGATGAGCGAACCGGTGCTGGAGATCCGTCGGCTCAGCGTCGACTACGGCCTCGGCGACTCGGCCGTGCGTGCCGTCCGCGACGTCGACCTCACCCTGCACCGGGGCGAGGTGCTCGGCCTGGCCGGGGAGAGCGGCAGCGGCAAGTCCACCCTGGCGTACGGGCTGACCCGGCTGCTCCCGCCGCCCGGGGTGATCAGCGGCGGCGAGGTGGTCTACCACCCGGTCGACGGCCCGCCGGTCGACGTGCTCACCCTGTCCCCCGCGCAGCTACGGGCGTTCCGCTGGGCGGAGACGTCGATCGTGTTCCAGGGCGCGATGAACTCCCTCAACCCGGTGCACAAGGTCTCCACGCAGCTCATGGACGTGATCAGGGCGCACCAGCCGGGGCTGGGCCGCCCGGCCCGGCTGGCCCGGGCCCGGGAACTGCTGCGGCTGGTCGGCATCTCCGCCGACCGGCTGGACAGCTACCCGCACCAGCTCTCCGGCGGCATGCGGCAGCGGGTGATGATCGGTATGGCGCTGGCGCTGGAGCCGCAGGTCGTCATCATGGACGAGCCGACCACCGCCCTGGACGTGGTGATGCAGCGGCAGATCCTCAGCCAGCTCGCCGAGCTGCGCGAACGGCTCGGCTTCGCGGTGCTGTTCATCACCCACGACCTGTCGCTGCTGGTGGAGTTCTCCGACCGCATCGCCATCATGTACGGCGGCCGGATCGTCGAGCAGGCCCCGGCCGCGCAGTTGTACGGCGCGGCGCTGCACCCGTACACCGACGGGCTGCTGCACTCCTTCCCCGCCCTGCGCGGGCCGCGCCGGGAGCTGACCGGCATTCCCGGCGCCCCGCCGGACCTACGCGCGATGCCCGACGGCTGCGCGTTCCACCCGCGCTGCCCCCGGGCGTTCGCCCCCTGCGACAGCCGGCTGCCGCGGCTCGGCCCGCCGGCCGACGCCCCCGACCGGGCGGTCGCCTGCTGGCTGCACCCGGCGCCCGAGGCGGCGACCCGCTGACCACCCGCCGGCCCGCACCGCCGGCCCGCACCGCCCCGCCCCGCGGCGGCATCCGCCACGTCGACCCCGCCCACCCGAGGAGCAGCATGGAGCCCACCGCCCGCCCATCGACGACGGCCGACCCGATCGACACCCTCCCGCCGGTGTTCCGCTGGGGGGTGGCCACCTCGTCGTACCAGATCGAGGGCGCGGTCGCCGAGGACGGCCGCACCCCGTCCATCTGGGACACCTTCTGCCGGGTGCCCGGCGCGGTGGCCGGCGGCGACAACGGCGACGTGGCCTGCGACCACTACCACCGGATGCCGCAGGACGTGGCCCTGATCGCGGACCTCGGCGTGGACACGTACCGGTTCTCGGTGGCCTGGCCCCGGGTGCAGCCGGGCGGGCGCGGCCCGGCCAACCCGGCGGGCCTGGCCTTCTACGACCGGCTGGTCGACGAACTGCTCGGCCGGGGTGTCGACCCGTGGGTCACGCTCTACCACTGGGACCTGCCGCAGGAGCTGGAGGACGCCGGCGGCTGGCCGGAGCGGGACACCGCCTACCGGTTCGCCGACTACGCGATGCTGGTCTTCGACGCCCTCGGCGACCGGGTGCCGACGTGGACCACGCTCAACGAGCCGTGGTGCTCGGCGATGCTCGGCTACGCGTACGGCGAGCACGCCCCGGGCCGCCGCGACCTCGGCGACGCCATCGCGGCGGCGCACCACCTGCTGCTCGGCCACGGGCTGGCGACCCGGCGGATCCGGGCGGCGGCCACCGGGCCGGTCGAGGTGGGCATCACGCTGAACCTGGGCACCGCCGACCCGGCGACCGACAGCGCCGCCGACCACGACGCCGCCCGGGCCGCCGACGGGCTGGGCGCGCGGCTCTACCTGGACCCGCTCGTGCACGGCCGGTACCCGGCCGACGTGCTGGCCGACCTGGCGGCCGACGGGGTGACGGTTCCGGTGCGCGACGACGACCTGACGGTGATCGCCGCCCCGCTCGACGTGCTCGGGGTCAACTACTACTTCGGGCAGCTCTTCTCCGGGGTGGACGCCGACGGCCGGGACCGGGACGCCGCCGGCCGGCCGGTGCGCCGGGCGGTCCCCCGGGGCCGGCCGCGCACGGCGATGGACTGGGAGATCGTCCCGGAGTGCTTCACCGACCTGCTGCTGCGGATCAGCCGCGACTACCCCGGGCTGCCGATGGTCATCACCGAGAACGGCGCGGCGTTCGACGACCGCCCGGACGCGCGCGGCTTCGTCGCCGACGACGACCGGGTGGACTACCTCGCCGAGCACCTGCGCGCGGTGGCCCGGGCCCGGCAGGCCGGCGCGGACGTGCGCGGCTACTTCGCCTGGTCGCTGCTCGACAACTTCGAGTGGGCGTACGGCTACGACAAGCGGTTCGGCATCGTCCGGGTCGACTACGACACCCAGGAACGCGTCCCGAAGCGCAGCGCGCTGTGGTTCCGCGACACCGTCCGGCGGGTGCGCGGGCGGGGCTGAGCGCCCGGGCGGCCGGCCCGAGGGGCCGCCTGCGCCGGCCGGTAGCCTGCCCGCCATGACGCACGAGCGCGAGATCACCTCCCCCGTCGATCTCTGCCTGCCCGACGGTCGGCTCAACCCGGCGGCCGTCGGCTGGACCCGCCGGCCCCTGCACCGGGCGAACCTGCGGGGCTGGGGCCGGACCAAGCGCTGGGAGTACTGGGGTGTCGTCACCCCCGCCCACATCGTCGGGATCGTCGTGTCGTCGCTGGACTACGCCGGGGTGCACAGCCTCTACGTGCTCGACCGCGCCAGCGGCGTCGAACACGACACGGAGGCGGTGGTGCCGCTGGCCCGCGGCGCCGTGCTGCCCGAGCGCAGCGGCGCGGGCCGGGTCGCCGCCCGGGGCGGAGGGCTGACCGTCGCGATCGACCAGGGCCCCGACGGCACCACGCTGCGGGCCGCCGCCGGGGACGTCGAGGTCGACCTGACCGTGCCGCTGCCCGCCGGCCACGAGTCCCTCGGCGTGGTCGTGCCGTGGGGCACCCGCCGCTTCCAGTACACCGTCAAGGACGTCGGCCGGCCGGTGCACGGCCGGCTCCGGGTCGGCGACGCGTGGCACGACGTGCGGGCCGGGGACTCGTTCGCCGTGCTCGACCACGGGCGCGGCCGGTGGCCGTACTCGATCACCTGGAACTGGGCGGCGGGCAGCGGCCCCGGCCGGTCGATCCAGCTCGGCGGGAAGTGGACCGACGGCACCGGTAGCACCGAGAACGGCCTGTTCGTCGACGGTCGGCTGCACAAGATCGGCGACGAGCTGCGCTGGGACTACGACCGGTCCGACTGGCTGCGGCCGTGGCAGATCACCGGCGAACGGGTCGACGTGGCGTTCCACCCGTTCCACGAGCGGGTCGCCCGGACCAACCTCGCGGTGCTGGCCAACGAGACGCACCAGTGTTTCGGGCACTTCACCGGCTGGGCGGCCACCGCCGACGGCGAGCGGGTCGACCTCGACGGCCTGGTCGGCTGGGCCGAGGAGGCCCGCAACCGCTGGTAGCCGCCGACGGGCCGGCATCGGGCCGCCGGCGCACCGGGATGCCGGCGTGCGCTCCGGCCCCGGCTCGCCCCCGCACGGCCACGATCCGCCCCAGGTCTTTTTACATTGCTTGACTTAAGTGTTGCGACAGTGTTTGCTCAGTCACAACCGTCGATTCCTTGCCGGGCAGGGCCGGGCGACGGCAACCCCGGCAATGGTCGCGGCCCGCTGGCCGCGCGCCGCTTGCCCCGTCCCCGGTGCCGGCGGACCGTCCACGCCCCCGCACGGGGTGCACCGCCGGGCACCGCGCCCGTCGAAGGGAGCACTTCGTGTCCCCCACCCCACCCACCCCCCGCCGCTCGCCGGCCCGCGCGACGCGGGCCGGCGCCCTCGCGCTCTGCCTGACCGCCAGCGTCCTGACCCTCGCGCCCCCGGCCGCCCAGGCCGCCGGGGAGAGCGTGAACGTCTGGCTCACCACGACCTCCGACGGCGGCGGTCGCACCGTCACCCGCGGGCTGCAACAGCAGGCCGCGGTGAGCTTCGCGGCGTCCAGCGGCGGGGCCACGCACACCATCACCGTCGACGAGAACAGCCGCTACCAGCCGTTCGAGGGCGCCGGCGCGTCCATCACGGACACCACCGCGTACCTGCTGCGCGGCGGCCCGGTCAGCGCGGCCACCCGCGACGAGGTGATGCGCAAGCTGTTCAGCCCCACCGACGGCATCGGGCTGTCCTTCGTCCGCAACCCGATCGGGGCTTCCGACCTGTCCCGCCCGGGCCACGTATCCCTCGACGACACCTGCTGCGACCTGGGCGACTTCGGCAGCAACGGCTACGACACCAACGTCGAGCTGCTGACCGCCCAGGCCCGGCAGCTCAACCCCGCCCTGCGGGTCAAGGTCGTGCCGTGGAGCGCGCCCGGCTGGATGAAGGACAACGGTCGGATGGACCAGATGGGCTGGCTGAAGTCCCAGTACTACGGCACCTACGCCCAGTACTTCGTCAAGACCATCCAGGCGTACGCGGCGCGCGGCGTGAACGTGGACTACCTCTCGGTGCAGAACGAGCCGAACTGCTGCCAGTCGGGCAACCCGACGGCGATGGACTACCCCGGGATGAGCTGGAACTCCTCCGGGCTGGCCGAGCTGACCAAGAACTTCGTCTACCCGGCGTTCCGGGCCGCCGGCATCACCACCAAGGTGCTGGTGCACGACTGGAACTACGGCGACTACGCCACCATGGGCTCCGGGGTACTCGGCGACGCCGCGGTGCGCAACGACCCGCTCTTCGGCGGGATCGCCTGGCACGGCTACTTCGGCGACCCGGCGGTCGGCAGCCAGGTGCAGGGCCAGTACCCGTCGGTGCCGCAGTTCAGCACCGAGCACTCCGGCGGCACCTGGATCTCCAACCAGCACAACGAGGACATAGCCGACATCGTCAACTACGCCCGGAACTGGAGCCGGAGCATCGTCAAGTGGAGCCTGGCGCTCAACCAGAACATGGGCCCGCACAACGGCGGCTGCGGCACCTGCACCGGCCTGATCACCGTGCAGGAGGGCGGCTCCCGCGCCGGCCAGGTCGACTACACGATCGAGTACTACACCACCGGGCACCTGACCAAGTTCGTCCGCCCCGGGGCGCAGCGGATCGCCTCCACCGCCAACGGCACGGTGCAGAACGTCGCGTACCGCAACTCCGACGGCACCAAGGCGCTGCTGGCCCACAACGGCGGCACGTCCGCCCAGTCGGTGAAGGTGGTCTGGGGCGGGCAGTCGTTCACCTACACCCTGCCGGCCCGGACCACCGCCACCTTCACCTGGTCGGGCACCCAGTCCGGCGGTGGCGGCGGGACGCCCACCGGGCCGATCACCGGCCTCGGCGGCAAGTGCCTGGACGTCACCGACAACAGCAGCACCGACGGCGCCGCGGCGCAGGTCTGGAGCTGCTTCGGCGCCGCGAACCAGACCTGGACCCGCGCCTCCGACGGCACGCTGCGGGCGCTCGGCAAGTGCCTCGACGTCTCCGGCGGCGGCACCGCCGACGGCACGAGGGTGCAGTTGTGGACCTGCAACGGCAGCGCCGCCCAGCAGTGGACGTGGACCTCGGGGCGGGACCTGGTGAACCCGCAGGCGAACAAGTGCCTTGACGTCATCGGCAACACCTCCGCCGACGGCACGAAGACGCAGATCTGGTCGTGCACCGGCGGTGCCAACCAGAAGTGGACCCTGCCGGCCTGACGGCCGAGGGCCGGCGGCACCCGGGGCAGGGTGCCGCCGGCCGCACCGGGCAGCGCGGGACGGGAAGCCCTGGCACGACCCACTCCGGGTGTCGGCCAGCGGACTCTTAGAGCCCACGCAGATTGGTCTTGGGCGAATACCCCGAGGCTGATCCACTCGTCACGTGGCTCTTGCAATCAACGGCCGCCTGAAGCACCTGCGCGGCTCCGCCCTCGGCTTCCGCAACCTCACCAACTACATTGCCCGATCCTACTCGAGACAGGCGGATTCAGACCCGACTACACCCTGCATTGGTGAAGATCCGCTCTTCCTGGGGGTCGGTCAAGATTCGACGGAAACCGGCAACCAGTGATCTTGAGTTGAACTTGCCGCAGGTGAGGTGCCGGGGCGGATCGACGTCGGCTGCCCGACCAGGGACAGCGATGTGCAAACGCAGCCGGAGGCCCGATCTTGTGGCACCGTTCGCAGGGGACTTCTTCGCGTACCCGCTCAGATCGGTCAACGGCGCACCCGATAGCGCAGGTGAAGCACCCGGTTGCCGTGAATCACCACGTCAGGATCCTCCAGCAGGTGCTGCGCGTGGACCGACCCGAAGTAGCGCTTGCCGGACCCGAACACCACGGGTACGACGTCCATGCGCACCTCGTCGACCAGACCCGCGGCAAGCACCTGGCCACCGACGTCGCCAGCGGCGACCTCGACCATGCGGTCACCCGCAAGCTCCTGCGCCTTGGCCACGGCTGCCTCGACGCCGTCGACGAAGTGAAACGGCGCCTCGGGGTCCCAGCCCTCGGGCTCCGGCCGGTGCGTCACGACGACCACGTGGTCGATCCCGCCCGGCGGCTTCCCGTCCCAGCCGTCCGTCAGGTCGAAGACGTGGCGGCCGACGACTGTCACCCCGATCTGGTCCCAGTACGGCCGGGTGTAATCGTAGGACGTCTGCGACACCTTCACCTCGCCGCTCTCGTCCAACGGGACGTCACCGCTGGACAACCAGTCGAACAGAGGTCCGGGCTGGTCATTCTCGTCCGCGACGAAGCCATCCACCGACACCGAGCTGTACATGACCACCTTGCCCACGGGGCTCTCCTCTGCCTTGGGATGCCCCCAAATTAGCGTGTCGTGAGCTGTCGCTCTTGTAAGAAATCAATCGGCCGGCAGCGGCCAACTGTCCAGCACGTGGCCGGGATGTTCGCGCAGGAACCGCCGCCGGACTTCGACGTATCGAGTCGGCGTGAGCCCGGTGAACGCCCGGAACTCGTGGCCGAAGTGGGCCTGGTCGAAGTAGCCTGCGCCACCGGCGAGGTCGCCCCAGTCGATCGGCCCGGCGGGGTTGATCGCGAACACGGTGGCGGCGAAGCGGTAGGTGCGGGCCAGCCGCTTCGGCGTGACGCCGATGTGCTCCTTGAACCGCTGTGCCAGATGGGTGCTGCTGACACCGGCTGCCACGCTCAGGTCGCCAATCGCCACCGCCCCGCTGGTCGCCGCGATGACGCTGCTCGTATGGCGGACCAGCCCCAGGCCGGCGGTCTCGCACAGCCGTCGCATCAGCTCCTCCTCGAGCAGCGTCAGCATCTCGTGCGGTCCGTCCGCCGTGGCCAGCCGGTCTCGCAGCTCAGCAATGGCGGGCCGGCCCCAAACCTGCTCTACCGTCACCGGCCGGTCACACAGCTCGGCCGCAGGCATCGGCAGGAACGGCGCCAGCCCCCACGGCTTGAAGTGCACGCCGACGGACCGGGTCCGGCGTGGGTAGCCGAACTCCAACGCGCGGGTGGGCATGGTGACCACGCAGCCGTCGGCGTACTCGGTCGTCTCGATGTCGGTGCCGGCGCGGATGCGGAACGGCGCCCCGAGGTTGACGATGAGCAACGCCGACGGCATCGGCGGCAGCGTCAGCCGGGCGTACGGCGGCGCACCCTCCAGGTAGTAAAGGTCGTCGATCAGCCCGTCCAGCGGCGGTCGCGGCACTCTGGACACGTACTCCACGCCCACAGCATCGCAGACGCCATCAGCGTCACCGAAGACACTTTGCATTGTGAAGAGCCCAAAGGTCGATGAACTCGTCGATGTCGTCGGCGTCGCGGATACCCGCCTTCGTGGTGCGCCCCTCGTAGAAGATCTTGACCGTCGCACCATCCTGGGCGGGATGGTGCTCGACCCGCAGCGGTGGAGTTGCGCCGGTTCCGTGCGCTTCGCGGGGCTGGGGCGACGGTGTCGGATGGATGCCCGCCGAGACCGAGACCGAGACCGAGACCGAGACCGTTCAATTGGCCACCGAGTCCATCGACGATATGATACGGACCTATGGCAATTCGCGGGTGGTGCACGCCGTTCGGGGCACGTCCATGACCAGCAAATCCGTCGCCCAACTACTCATCGACCTGGACGTGGTCCGCAGCCGTTCCCGGCCCCACGTGAGCAACGACAACCCCTACGGCGAGGTGGCGTTCAAGACCCCGCCTTCCCCGCCCGCGCCCGCGCGTTCTGCAAGCAGTTCGTCGACTACTACCACCACGAGCGCTACCACTCCGGGCTCGGTCTGCACACCCCGCATCCAGCCACTTCGCAACCACCGAGAAGATCCCCGCCGGCCGCGCGGAGGTCCTCGCCGCCGCCTTCGCCCGCAAAAATCTCGACAGATTCCGCGTCGCGCGCGGATCTACGCGACCTTTAAGATTTTCTGAAAGGTCCCCTGCAGAACTCCTCGATAGACGCGCTCTCTCGCCCGCCAACAGACTGCCTTCCTGAGATCCAAGCTGCGGACCGGACCGATCGGGACCGCCTCATAGGAAGCGCGATCTATGGCGAATCGATCCCGGAGAGTGGTGCCCGCAGGGCTCGCGCTCGTCCTAGCCCTCGTGATGGCGGGCTGCAACGCGAACTCGCAGTCCACCGAGCCGACGAAGGACAAGAACACGGCGCTCGAGTCCGTGCCCCAGGGCGGGACCCTGCACTACCTCTCGCGGCGCAGGACTGAGTCCTTTGAGACCGCCAACGCGCAGATGGTGCCGACCAGTCGGCTGCGGTGGGTGCACCGCGGGCTGACGTCGTGGCAGACGTTCCCGGACAAGGACACGATCCTCGTGCCGGACCTCGCCACCAACACCGGTTCGACGGACGACGGCGGCAAGACGTGGACCTTCACGCTGCAGGAGGGCCTGAAGTTCTCCGACGGCAGCCCGATCACCGCGCAGGACGTGAAGTACGGCATCGAGCGGTCGTTCGCGCCGATGTTCCAGGGTGGCCTCGGCTACCACAAGACGCTGTTGGTCGGCGGCACCGACTACGACGGCCCCTACGACGGCAAGGAGCTCGACTCCATCGAGGTCATCAACGACCACAAGATCGTCTTCCACCTGACGAGGCCATTCGGCAACTGGCCGTGGATCGTCAGCATGCCGGCCTTCGCGCCGGTGCCGGCCGCAGCCGACACCGAGCCGGAGACGTACGGCGAGCACCCGGTCGCCAGCGGCCCGTACAAGGTGACGAGCTTCCGCAAGGGCTCGCAGGCGGTGCTGGAACGCAACCCGAACTGGAAGGCCGACACCGACCAGGCACGGTTCGCCGGCCCGGACAAGATCGTCCTCGACATGGGCCTGAACAACGACACGATCGTGCAGCGCCTCATCGATGACAAGGGCGAGGATCAGACCGCGATCAGCAACGCGCTCATCTCGCCGTCGCAGTTCCAGCGGATCGAGTCCGACCCGTCGATCTCCCACCGCATGGCCAACAGCCCGTCAGGCTACTTCCGTTACCTCGCCATGAACGTCAAGCGCCCGGGCCTCTCCGATGTCCGCGTGCGGCAGGCGATCAACTACGCGATCAACAAGGCCGAGCTGCAGAGCGTGTACGGCGGCCCGAAGTTCGGCGGCCAGATCACCTCGACCATCATGACGCCTGGCATCCCCGGCTACACCGAGTACAACCTGTACGACGGTGGTGACACCGGCAACGTCGACAAGGCGAAGGAACTGCTCGCCGGCGCCGACGTCTCCAACCTGACGCTCACGCTGACCTACCCGACCGACGTGAGCGCGATCGAGGAGAAGGAAGCCCAGAGCATCAAGAACTCGCTGGCGCGGGTCGGCATCAAGGTCGAGCTCAAGGGCCTCGATGGCGACACCTGGCACGAGCTCGTCTCGTCCGCCGACGGCAACTACGACATGACGACGAACGGCTGGGGAGCGGACTTCCCGAGCGGCACGAGCACCATCCAGCCGCTGTTCGCGTCCAGCGAGATCGGCAACGGTGGCGGCAACGCCTCGCAATACTCCAACCCCAAGGTGGACGCCGCGATCGACGCCGCGATCTCGGAGCCGGACCTCGACAAGGCCGCCAAGATGTGGGCCGCGATCGACAAGCAGATCATGGAGGACGCCCCCGTGGTGCCGATCCTCGTGCAGCACACGCAGGCCCTGGCCGGTTCGAAAATCCTGAACTACTTCATCCCCGCCTACCCGCCGTTCGCGAACGAGCTGGTCGTCGGTGTCGATCATTGAGATCCAGCAGGCGGAGGGCCGGCGTACGCCGCTCCTCCGCCGCTTCCTTCGGAAGCCGTCCGGCGTCGCCGGCCTGGTCATGCTGGTCGTGCCGCTCGTCGCAGGGCTCTGCGCCCCGCTGCTCGCGCGTCTCGAGGGACAGGACCCGAGCACCTTGCACACGAACCTGCTCGACCCGGACGGCGGCCGTCCGCTGGGCGCCATCGGTGGCGTCAGCGCCGACCACTGGCTCGGCGTCGTCCCGGTGACGGGCGTCGACCTGTTCGCCCAGATCGTCTACGGCATCCGCTCGTCCCTGTTCATCGCGTTCGGGGCGAGCATCCTGTCGATCGCCTTCGCCGCCGTCCTCGGTACGGCGATTGGGTACTTCGGCGGCTGGCTCAACGCCGTTGCGGGGCGGGTGATCGACTTCATGTTCGGCTTCCCGGGCCTGATGTTCGTCATCGCGATCATGGCGATCGTGCCGCCGGAGATGCCGCGGGGCCTGGTCCTCGTGCTGGTGCTGGCCTTCTTCGGCTGGACCGTCCCGGCCCGGATCATCGGCGCCCAGGCCGGCGCCATCAACGCCCGCGCCTTCGTCGAGGCGGCGCGCGCGACCGGGGCTCCGCCCTGGCAGATCATCCGCCGCGAGATGCTGCCGCACCTCTTCGGCCTGGTCGTCGTCCTGTTCGCGATGTCGCTGCCCGCCAACGTCAGCGTCGTCGCAGGACTCTCGTTCCTCGGCGTCGGCCTGCGTGGCGACGTCCCCGACCTCGGCAAGCTGCTCTCGGACTCGCTGCCGTGGATCTACAGCGGTGCGGACGTCTGGTACATGCTCTTCCCGGGCGCCGTGGTGTTCCTGATCGTATTCGGCGCCACGCTCGCCGGAGACGCGCTCCGCGACGTCCTCGACGTGCGCACGGAGGATGCCGCATGATCGCCTACATCGCCCGCCGCATGGTCACCGCAGTGTTCATGCTCCTCGCGATCGCCTTTGTGACGATCACCCTCTTCTTCGGGGCCTCGAAGGACCCGGCCCGCGCCATGTGCGGCAAGCCGTGCCCGCCCGAGACCCGGGCCAAGGTCAGCGCCTACATGCAGACCGACCAGAGCGTGGTGTGGCAGTACACCGAGTTCGTGAAGGGCCTCTTCGTCGGCCGTACCTACGGCGAGGGTGCCCGGCAGGTGCACTGCCACGCACCGTGCTTCGGCTACTCCTTCCCGAACCGCAGCGACGTCACGACGCTCATCGCCGAGCGGCTGCCCGTCACGTTGTCGCTCGCGTTCGGTGCGGCCGTCCTGTGCCTCGTCGTGGGCATCGGCCTCGGGGCGTTGTCGGCGATACGCAAGGGCGGGATCGTCGACCGGTTCTCGACCGGGTTCGCGATGTTCGGGCTGTCGGTGCCGACCTTCCTCGTCGGTCTACTCGTCGTGCAGGTCTTCGGCTTCATGCTCAACGCGCTGCCGTACTCCGGCTTCGTGTCGTTCTCGGAGTCACCGACGGACTGGGCCTGGCACCTGATCGGCCCGTGGATGGTACTGTCGTTCATCCTCGCCGCCAGCTACATCCGGGTCGCCCGCACCCAACTCCTCAACGAGCTCTCGGCCGACCACCTTGTCGCGATGACCGCGCGCGGCGCGTCGACCCGGCAGGTGAACCGGCACGCCGTCCGCGGTGTGATGGTGCCGGTCGTGGCGATGTTCGCGCTCGACGTCACCGCTCTCCTGGGCGGGTCGGTGATCGCGGAGAGGGTGTTCAGCCTGCACGGGCTCGGCGACCTGCTGCTGTCCGGCGTGAACGAGTCCGACCTGAGCATCGTCGTCGGGGTGACGCTCTTCTCCGCCTTCCTCATCATCGTCGGCAACCTGATCGTCGACCTGCTGATGCCGCTTCTCGATCCGAGGATCCGCCGTGCGTGACCCCGTGCTCCAGGTCGAGGACCTGTCTGTCTCGTTCACCAGCGGCGGCGTCACCACCGATGTCGTCCGGGACCTGTCCATGAGGCTGGACGGCGGCCGCACGCTCGCCGTGGTCGGCGAGTCGGGGTCGGGTAAGACGATCACCGGCCGGGCGATCATGCGGCTGCTGCCGCGCGGGGCGAGCGCCCGGGGCCGGATCGTCGCCGCTGGCAGGGAAATGCTCTCCGCCGACGAGCGCGAGCTGCGCCGGGCCCGCGGCTCCGACGTGGCCATGGTGTTCCAGGACTCGATGTCCGCGCTCAGCCCGTACCTCGACATCGGCGCGCACATCGCCCAGGCGGTCCGCCTGCACGACCCATCGGTCACCCGACGCGCTGCGCGGGCCCGTGCGGTCGAGATGCTCGACCGGGTCGGCATCCCCGAGCCCGCGGACGCCGTACGCCGCTTCCCGCACGAGTTCTCTGGCGGCATGCGGCAACGCGCGGTGATCGCGATGGCCCTGGTGAACCGGCCGGCGCTCCTCATCGCCGACGAGCCGACCACCGCGCTCGACGTGACGGTGCAGGCGCAGATCCTGGCCCTGCTCCGCGAGCTCCAGCAGGAGTACGGCATGGCGATGCTGCTGATCAGTCACGACTTCGGGGTGGTGGCGAGCGCGGCGGACGACGTCCTCGTGCTGTACGCCGGGCGCCAGGCCGAGTACGGCAGCCTCCGCGACATCTTCGAGCAGCCCGCCCACCCGTACACCACCGGTCTTCGTGCTGCCACGCCGCGGCTGGACGCTCGGCTCGACTCTGGAGGGAAGCGGACCCGGCTCCGCGCCATCCCCGGCGCGCCCACGTCGCTGCGCGACGCCGGACCGGGTTGCGCCTTCGCGCCGCGCTGCGGCCTCGCGGACCAGGTCGGCGAGCGTTGTGTCGTCGAGGTACCGCTGCCCACCGTCCGGCCGACCAGCGAGGACGGCGGCCTGCATCTTGCGGCCTGCCACCTCGATCGTCTACCCGCACTTCAGGAGGTCGCCCGGTGAGTGAGCCGATCCTGGAGATGACCAACGTCAGCAAGCGCTACCGCACCGCCGGTGGCTTCGGCCGCAGGCGCAAGGGCTTCCTCGCCGTCGACGGCGTCTCGCTGCGCATCGGGCGGGGCGAAGCGCTCGGCCTGGTCGGCGAGTCCGGCTCGGGCAAGTCCACGCTGGCGCGGATGGCCAACGGCCTGGTGGTGCCGACGTCCGGCACCGTCCGTACGGACGGGCAGGACGTCGCCTGCCTCAGTCGGCGTGGACTGCGGCGGCTGCGGCGCAACGTCGCCATGGTCTTCCAGGACCCGCTGGCGTCGCTGAACCCGCGGCAGACCGTGCGGCAGACGCTGGCGAACGTCTTCCATGCGCACGGCGAGGCGACGTCAACCGCCGAGCTGGTCGCGCTGCTGGAGTCGGTCGGCCTCGACGCCGACTACCTGGGGCGCTACCCGCACGAGGCATCCGGCGGGCAGCTCCAGCGCGTCGCCGTGGCGCGCGCACTCGCCCTCAAGCCGGACCTGATCATCGCGGACGAGCCGACTTCGGCGCTCGACGTGTCGGTGCGTGCCCAGATCCTCAACCTGCTGGCCGACCTGCAGCGCGACCAGGGGATCTCGTTCCTCCACGTCAGCCACGACCTGGCGGTGATCCGGCTCTACAGCGACCGCGTCGCCGTCATGCAGCGCGGCCGCATCGTCGAGACCGGCCCGTCCGACGAGATCTTCCGCTCCCCGCAGCACTCCTGCACGCGCGCGCTGGTCGAGGCGACACCGGAGGCGGAGCTGCCGGCCTGACCTGCGGGAGCGCTGCGCGATGCCGACCAGGCCTGCCACGATCATGACCATGACTAACCGAACGACCATCCCGGCGTGAGTCGGCCGGAGGCCGACGCGACAGAGTACTGAAAGAGGACACGTGGGAACCGACCTGTTCGTCCGAAAGTACGGGCGGGACGCAGCAGATGCGCCCGCCATCCTCATCCTGCATGGCGCTGTGGAGTCCGGCGCGTGCTACGGCGACGCCGTCGACCGCTGGTGCGGCGACTACCACATCGTGGCGCCGGACGCCCGGGGCCATGGGGAGTCGCCCAGCCGCCTGCCCGAGCACGAGGGCGTGCCGTCCACCGACGTGATGGTGCAGGACGCGATCGACATCCTCAAGGACATGCTCGACGAGACCGGGCGCAAGACGCTCGTCGTCGGGCATTCCATGGGCGCGCGGATCGCCGCCTTCGTCGCCGCCGACGCCCCGCACCTCGTGGCCGGCGTCGTGCTCGAGGACCCACCGTGGTGGGTGCCGGAGGCCGGTCCCAACCCGTGGCTCAGCGTCGAGCAGACCACCATCGATCCCTTCGACTACGCCGACACGGCGTCGGTCGAGGAGCTCATGGACATGCAGCGTGAACTCAAGCCCCACTGGGCGGAGCAGGAGCTGCGCCCGCTCGCCGAGGCGATGAAGGCCGTCGACATCGACTACATGAAGCAGCGGGTCCACGAGAAGCGCCGGATCTGGACGCCGACCGCGCGGCAGATTACGGTCGGCCCGACCGCCGTACCGGCGCTGCTCGTCACCGGCACCGGCGACGTCATCGTCGACAAGCACTCCCGTGAGCGCCTCACGGCCGTCGCGCCCGGCTTCGACGTCGTCGTGATTGAGGGCGGCCACCACTGCGTGCGCCGTGACAAGCCGGACGAGTACCACCGGCACGTCGACGCCTTCCTCCGCGAGAACGCCGTTGGCCGGAGCCGTCACTCGACGCTGAAGGTGTCGGACCGCGCGAGCGGGCCGTAGATCTCCGAGCCCGGCTCGGCGACTGCGGCCCGCATCGCCTTCAGCCCCGCGCGTACGACGGGGTGGCCCTGGTTGTCGCGCCGCGTCGTCATGATCACCTTGCGCAGCGGTGCGACGCCGCGCGTCGGCAGGATCGTAACCCAGTCGGCGTCACGCGCGGAGAGCGCGGACTCCGGCACCAGGCAGATCCCGGCCTCGGCGGCGACCAGCGCCAGCGCGGCGCGGTAGTCGTCCGAGACGTGTGTGATCGGCGGGTGGAAGCCGAGCTCGGCGCACGCCTGTAGCACCATCATGCGGCACGGGTTACCGGGCGAGGGCATGATCCAGCCTTCCTCGGTGAGCTGGGCGAGCCCGATGCCCTCCTCGCCGGCCAGCGGGTGGCCGTGGGGGAGGGCGGCCTTGAACCGCTCGATGTAGAGCGGGAACTTCACGATGTCGGGGGAGTCGCGTTCGGGGTCGGACTCGTACTCCAGGCTGACGGTCATGTCGATGTCGCCGCGCATCAGCATCCGGTGGCTCATGTGCGCCTCCGCGTCGACGACCGTGACGTCGACGCCCGGCGCCTGACGGCGCAGCTCGACGATGGCGGGCGCCACCAACCAGCTGATCGCCGTGGGAAAGGCGCCGATCCGGAGCTGCCCGAGGACACCGCCCGCGTGCGCGGCCAGGTCGGCCTCGGCGATCTTCAGCCGGGAGCTGATCTCCTCGGCGTGCCCGGCGAGGATGCGCCCGGCCGGCGTGAGCGCCAGCTTGCGCCCCGTGCGTACGACGAGCGCGTGGCCGACCTCGCGCTCAAGCGCCGCGAGCTGCTGCGACACCGCGGACGGCGTCAGGTGCAGCGCCGCCGCAGTCGCGGTGACCGAGTCGGACAGCACGAAAGCACGCAGAACGAGGAGACGTCTGGGGTCGATCGTTGGCACGCGGGCTCCCCTCGCGAGTCGGCCGAGCGTCCGTCGCGGTGGGGATTTCGCGAGGCGGGCCGGGGGACCCGATGCTAGCGGGCGCTTCCGGACGCGGCCGAGTCGGGGACCGAAGCGCTGCTCAGGGCCGCCTTCGGCGCCTACACGCTTGGGGAGCAGAGCCTCGCGGTCGGTCTCCTGCCGGCGTTCGGCCCGGCGATCGTTGGACCTGGCCTGCGCATACCGATGCGGTGGGACGCGGAGGAGGCTGCCGTGAGCAGCAAGCACCACGCCGGTGATCGAGCGACCGACCACCGAGCAGGCTCGGGCCGAGCTGGGCAAGTTCTTCGCCATCGCCGCAGTGGCTGACCAGGCACCGGGTAAGGGTGTGCCGAATCAGCGGGTGCGCGGGCGGCGGCCCGGGCGCGGCGTCGCCTCGATGCGGGCGGCGCCGGCCGAGCGGGACACCCCGCCGTCGCGCAGCAGCCGGACCATCGGCAGCGTGGCCGCGCCCATCGCGACCGCGTCGGGCCCGAGCTGGCACAGCTCGATCGAGGCCTGGGCGTACGGCTGGCGCAGTGCGTGCCGGGCGGTGGCCTCCCGGATCCGGGGCAGGAACCGCTCGCCGAGGGCCAGCCCGGCCCACCCGCCGAGCACCACCCGCTCGGGGTTGAACAGGTTGATCAGGGTCGCCACCCCGGCCCCGAGGTAGCCGACCGTGTCGTCCAGCACCGTGGCGGCCGTCCCCGTGGAGGAGCGCAGCAGCTCGCCCAGCGCGCTCTCCTCGTCGCCGCCGGCCGCCGGCCGGCCCCGGTTGGCCAGCCGGTACCGGTCGAGGATGCCCTCCGCACCGACGTACGCCTCCAGGCAGCCCAGGTTGCCGCAGCGGCACTGGCGACCGCCGTACGCGATGGTGGTGTGCCCCCACTCGCCGGCGCTGCTGTGCGCGCCCCGGTAGCTGACCCCGTCGGTGATCACGGCGGCGCCCACTCCGGAGCCGACCAGCGCGACGACGGCGTGCCGGGCGCCCCGGCCGGCCCCGAACCACATCTCGGCCTGGCCGAGCGTCTTCGCCCCGTTGTCGACGTGCACCGGGATGTCGGTGCCGGCGCGGAGCATGGCGCCCAGCGGCACCCCCTCCCAGCCGAGGGTCTGGGCGTGCACGACAGCGTCGGCGGTGCGCTCCACCGTCCCGGAGACCGCCACCCCGAGCCCGAGCACCACGTCGGGGTCGACGCCGGCCTGCTCGGTCACGGCGGTCAGCCCGTGCAGCAGGTGGGCCACCACCGCGCCGGGGTCGGGCTCGGCGGCGGCGATCGGGTACTCCGCCTTGGCCAGGGCGGTCATCGTCAGGTCGAACAGCTCGACCTGGATCCGGGTCTCCCCGACGTCGGCGCCGACCAGGTAGCCGTAGCCGGGGGCCACCCGCAGCAGCACCCTCGGTCGGCCGCCGTCGGACTCGACCGAGCCGGCCTCCTCGACCAACCCCTCGTCGATCATCTCGCCGACCAGGTTGCTCACGCTGGCCAGGCTCAGCGCGGTGGCCTGCCCCAGCTCGTGCCGGCTCAACGGCCCGTCCAGCCAGATCCGGGTGAGCAGCACCGCGCGGTTGGCGCGACGCATGTCCCGCACGGTGGTGCGTCTGGCGTCCATCGGTCCGCGTCCTCCCCCGGGGCGCCGCCGACCGGGCACCCCCACCAGCATGCATCAACACCACAATTAATGCTATGAACTAAGCTTTGAAGTATGCTGCGGACCGGCCGGGGCGCCGGCCCTGCCCGGCCGGCGCCCCGGCGCGGCAGCCCGGCCGGCGCGCGCCGCCGTGACCCCTGTCCCACCCACCTCCTGCCGTCCCGCGCCACCCCACCGGAACCCAAGGAGTACGCCCGTGGCCGACCTGACCGCCCTACCCGCCCACTTCCGCTGGGGCGTGGCGACCTCCGCGTACCAGATCGAGGGCGCCGTCGACGCCGACGGCCGCGCACCCTCCATCTGGGACACCTTCTGCCGGGTGCCCGGCGCGATCGCCAACGGCGACACCGGCGACGTCGCCTGCGACCACTACCGGCGCTGGCCCGAGGACCTCGCCCTCATGCGCGGCCTCGGCGTCGACACGTACCGGTTCTCGGTGGCCTGGCCCCGGGTGCTGCCCGAGGGCACCGGCCGGGTCAACCCCGCCGGGCTGGCCTTCTACGACCGGCTGGTCGACGCCCTGCTGGAGGCCGGCATCCGGCCGTTCGTCACGCTCTACCACTGGGACCTGCCGCAGGCCCTACAGGACCGGGGCGGCTGGCCGGCCCGGGACACCGCGTACGCCCTGGCCGACTACGCGGCCGTGGTCGCCGGCGCGCTCGGCGACCGGGTCCGCGACTGGACGACGGTCAACGAGCCGCTCTGCTCGGCCTGGATCGGCCACCTGGAGGGCCGGATGGCGCCCGGGGACACCGGCCTGGCGCTGGCCGTCCCCGCCGCCCACCACCTGCTGCTCGGCCACGGACTGGCCACTGCCGCGATCCGCGCCCACGCCACCGCGCCCGCCGCCGTCGGCGTGGTGTGCAACCTCAGCCCGATCGAGCCGGCCACCGACCGCCCCGAGGACGTCGCCGCCGCCGCCCGCGCCGACGGGCACGTCAACCGGTGGTGGCTGGACCCGATCTTCGGCCGCGGATACCCCGCCGACATGCTGGAGGTCTACCGCACCGCACCGCCGGTCCGCCCCGGCGACCTGGAGGCGATCGCCACCCCGCTGGACCTCTTCGGGCTCAACTACTACTTCCGGCAGCGGGTCGTCGCCGACCCGGACGGTCCCCCGCCGTACGCCCGCCAGGTGCCGGTGCCCGGCGCCGTCGAGACGGCGATGGGCTGGGAGACCCACGCGGCGGGCCTGGAACAGTTGCTCGTGCGTGTCGCCGAGGAGTACGGGGCCGGCCCGGTGCACGTCACGGAGAACGGCTCCGCCTGGTCGGACCGGGTGGCCCCGGACGGCACGGTCGACGACCCGGAGCGCACCCGGTACCTGGAGGAGCACCTCGCGGCGTGTGCCGCGGCGGCCCGGCGGGGCGTGGACGTGGCCGGCTACTTCGCCTGGTCGCTGCTGGACAACTTCGAGTGGGCGTACGGCTACGACAAGCGGTTCGGCCTGGTCCACGTCGACTACGCCACCCAGCGGCGCACCGTCAAGGCGAGCGGGCGCCGGTACGCCGAGCTGATCCGCGCCCACCGCAGCGTGCTGGCCTGACCGGGCCCGCGGTCATCCGTCCGGCTTCGGGCGGGACGGAAGCGGCCCGCGGAGCAGATCGCTCCGCGGGCCACCGTCACGGTCGGTGCCGCCCGGGTCAGAGCAGGCCGAGCCCCTGCACGGCCGCGCGCTCCTCCTGGAGCTCGGCCACGGACGCGTCGATGCGCTGCCGGGAGAACTCGTCGACGGCCAGGCCCTGCACGATCTCGAACCGGCCGTCCCGGGCGACCACCGGGAACGACGAGATCAGGCCCTCCGGCACCCCGTAGGAGCCGTCGGAGACGATCGCGGCCGAGGTCCAGTCGCCCTCCGGCGTGCCGTTGATCCAGTCGTGCACGTGGTCGATCGCGGCGGACGCGGCCGACGCGGCCGACGACGCCCCCCGTACCTCGATGATCTCGGCCCCGCGCTTGGCGACCCGGGGGATGAACTCGTCGGCCAGCCAGGACCGGTCGCCGATCAGCTCGGCCGCCGGGCGGCCGTCGACCTCGGCGTGGAAGACGTCCGGGTACTGGGTGGCCGAGTGGTTGCCCCAGATCGTCAGCTTCTTCACCTGCCCGACGGTGACCTGGAGCTTGCGCGCGAGCTGCGCGGTCGCCCGGTTGTGGTCCAGCCGGGTCATCGCGGTGAAGCGGTCCGCGGGCACGTCGGGGGCGTGCGCCTGGGCGATGAGGGCGTTGGTGTTGGCCGGGTTGCCCACCACGAGGACCTTGATGTCCGGCGCGGCGCCGGCGTTGATCGCCTGGCCCTGGGGCTTGAAGATGCCGCCGTTGGCCTCCAGCAGGTCCCCGCGCTCCATCCCCTTGGTACGGGGCCGCGCGCCGACCAGCAGCGCCACGTTGGCGCCCTCGAACGCCTGCTTCGGGTCGTCGAAGACGTCCACACCGGCCAGCAGCGGGAACGCGCAGTCGTCCAGCTCCAGGGCGGTGCCCTCGGCCGCGCGCACCGCGGCCGGGATCTCCAGCAGCCGGAGCTTCACCCGCCTCCCGCCACCGAGCAGTTGCCCGGACGCGATCCGGAACAGCAGCGCGTAGCCGATCTGGCCGGCTGCGCCGGTGACGGTAACGGTAAGGGGCGTTTCTGCCATCAGGGCTTCTCCTGCCGAAGGGACGGTCGGTGCCGATCAGGGGGCGCAGTCACCATATCGCGAGTCCCGAACGCAGGCTCAGCAGCGCATGGTGGCCCCGGTCACCTCCCCCGCCGACCGGTTCCGAACAGGACGCGCCGGGCGGGCGCCCGCACCGGGGCCCGGCGGGGCGCCCTCGACGGTCAGCGGTCGGCCGCCCCCGTCGGGCCGCTCTCGCGCGGCAGCAGCGCCACGGCGGTGAGCAGCACGGCCGAGCCCACGACCAGGTTCACCGTGAGCCGCTCACCGAGCAGCGCGACCGCCAGGACGGCGGCGGTCAGCGGCTCCAGCAGCACGACCACCGCGGCGGTCCCGGCCGGGACGGTGGCCAGGCCGGCGAAGTACCACCGGTACGCCAGCAGGGTGGGCACCACGCCGAGGAACACCAGCCAGCCGAGCACCGGCAGCGCCGCGCCGGTACGCGGCCAGACGCCCTCGGCCAGGGCCAGCGGCAGCAGGACCAGCAGACCGGCGGCGAACGAGACGGCGTCGGCCTGCCCACCGCCGACGGCCCGGGTGTACAGGGTGACCCCGCTGTAGCCGAGCGCGGACAGCAGCGCCGCGCCGATGCCCCACGCCTGCCCCGGCCCGGCCGACACCGGTCCACCGACAAGCAGGGCCAGCCCCGCGAGGGCGACGACGAGCACGAGCACGCCGCGCCGGCCGGTCCGCTCGCCGAACAGCACCCGGGCACCGACGGTGACGAACACCGGCCCGGCCCCGAGCGTGACCAGAGTGCCGAGCGCCAGCCCGGCGTGGTCCACGGCGGCGAAGTAGGCGCCCTGGTAGCCGGCCAGGCCGATCCCGAGCAGCACCGCCGTGCGGCGGGGTGTGGTGGACCGGGGTGTGCCCGGGCGGCAGGCGCAGGCCAGCGCGAGCACGAGCGCGGCGACGGTGACCCGCCAGAAGGACACGGCCAGCGGGCCCAGCCCGGTGGTCCGGAACAGCACCGCCGCCGCAGCGCCGCCCGCGCCCCAGGCGACGGCGGCGGACGAGATGAGGACGAGGTCGCGCCGGTACGGCACGACGGAACGTGTGGTCAAGACAACTCCGTAATGGAAGCCGGGAAGAGAAGGTCCGCGGGTACGCGGGCGGCGTCCATCGACCGGGCGGGCGGGCCGTCCGGTGTGGAGTGCGTCAGGTGGTGCCGCGCGCTAGCGGACGGGCGGCGGCAGGATCGTCATCGGCCTCATGGCGTCGCACCCTAACCGGACCGACCGACGCGACGACGGGCCGCCCCGGGTGGGGCGACCCGTCGTCGTGGGTCCGGGCGGGCGTACGCCCGTCAGGTCATGTCGTCGTAGCGGCGTTCGATCGGCGTCGGGGCGGCGACCGGTTCCGGCGCGCCGATCGGGTCGGCGGCCTCGACCCGCTGGCCGGGGGCCACCGGTTCGTCGTCGAGCTCCAGCGGCGACACCTCGTCGTCGTCGATCCCGGCGTAGACCTCCTTGCCCCGCCCGCGCCGCCGGTCGTTGAGGAACGCGACCCCGACCGCGCCGAAGTACAGCGCGGACAGGCAGATGGCCAGAGCCGTCATGCCGAACGGGTCCGGCGTGGGGGTGACCACGGCGGAGAAGGCGAAGAACACGAAGACCGCGACCCGCCACCAGCTGAGCAGCCGCTTCGCGCTGGCCAGCCCGACGAAGTTGAGCATCAGCACGATGAGCGGGAACTCGAACGCCACCCCGAAGAGCAGGATCAGGTTGGTGACGAACGAGATGTACCGGGTGACCTCAAGGGTCGTCGCGATGTCGTCGCCGGAGATGTTGAGCAGGAACTCCAGCCCCTTCGTGGTGACGAAGAAGGCCAGCACCGCGCCGGCGGCGAACAGGGGCGCCGCCAGCGCCGTGAAGACATACGCGTAGCGCCGCTCGTGCCGGTGCAGGCCCGGGGCGATGAACGCCCACAGCTGGTAGAGCCAGACCGGGGCGGCGATGATCAACCCGACCCAGAGACCGATCTTCAGGTTGAGCAGGAAGACGTCGGCGACGCCGAGCTGCACGAAGAGGCACTTGCCCGTGTCCGGGTCGATCGACGCCGGCAGGTCGCAGTACGGCTTCGACAGCAGTTTCCGCACCGGCTCCGCCAGCCAGATGCCGAAGCCGAAGCCGACCAGGATCGCCAGGGACGCCCGGAACAGCCGGTTGCGCAGCTCGCGGATGTGCTCCATGAGCGTCATCGAGCCGTCGGAGGCCCGTTCGAAGTTGGTCGGACCGCGCTTGAGCAGAGCGAAGGCCACGGTGGGGGCCCTTCGGTCAGTTGTCGCGGACGCGCTGCACCGGGTCGATGACCGGCTGCTGCGGAGCCTGCGGCGGGGCGTACGGCTGCTGCTGGACGTAGGGCTGCTGCGCGTACGGCTGCTGGGACTGCTGCCCGGCGGCCTGCGGCGGCAGCGGCTGGTAGCCGGCCTGGGCGTCGGCCTTCTCCGCCAGATCGCGGTCGTCGTCGTGCAGGCTCTTCGTCTCGGCCTTGATGATCCGCAGCGAGCGGCCCAGCGAGCGGGCCGCGTCCGGGAGCCGCTTCGCGCCGAACAGCAGGATCAGCACGACCACGAGAACGGCGATGTGCCACGGCTTGAGGGCACCCATGGGAAGCTCCAGTCGCTCTGTGTCGTCTTGAGGGGTGTACCGGAGCCCATCGTACGTGCGTGAGGGACCTTTGCCACCCGCCGGGCCGCTGGTGGTTACGGCCGGTCGGTGAAGTCTTGACCAACCCCGCGCGTCCCGTCAACCATCGGCGGCGGGCCGTACCTGCGCGCTTTCGGGCCCGAGCGCGCAGCAACCGCGCACGGGACCGACCATCATCGATCAGTGGCCGCGCTTGGCCTTGATCACCTCAAGCCGCTGCTGGGTGACGGTCACCTGCCCCTGGAGGGCCTCCGCGCGCTCCTGGAGCGCCTCCGCGCTGACCCGCAGCGCCTCCGCCTCGGCCTGCCGATCCTGCAACGCCACCGCGGCCCGCCGCAGCCGGGGCAGCCGCGCCACCACCGGCCGCACGGCCAACGCCAGCACCACGAGCGCGAACAGCACCACCGCCACCACGATCCACTTCACCACGGCCGCCAGCCTACCGGGGCCGCACGGACCCCGCCGGGGTGGCCGACGGCGCGGCGTCGGGGGTGGCGTACGCCTCCAGGGCGGCGACCGCCTGGGCGCGGACCTGCTCGGCCAGCTCCCCCGGGGCCACCACCGCGACGTCCGGGCCCAACCCCAGCACGAACCGCCGGGCCCAGCCGAGGTCGGTCACCCGCAGCGACACCAGCCACTGGTCGCCGTCGCCGGCCTCGACCCGCTCGCACGGGTAGTACTCGGTGATCCACCGCTCGCCCCGGCCGATCCGCAGGGTGATCAGCGGCAGGTCCGGCGAGGGCCGGAACGCCCCCTCGGAGAGGTCGTACGGGCGGGCCTGCGGCGGCGCCGCCGCCGGCTCGTCCAGCTCGGTCACCGCGTCGATCCGGTCGACCCGGAACAGCCGCACCGCCTCCGCGCGGCGGCACCACGCCTCCGCGTACGCCCGGCCGCCCACCATCAGCATGCGCAGCGGGTCGATCACCCGCTCGGTGGTCTCGTCCCGGGCCGCCGCGTAGTAGGTGATCCGCAGCGCCCGGCCCCGTTCCACCGCGGCGCGCAGTTCCTCGACCCGCCGGCTGTCGACGGGGATGCGCACCTCGACCGGGGCGGCGACCAGGTCACCGGCGGCGTCCTCGATCTTGGCGAGGGCCCGCTCCACGGCCTCCCGGTTGGTCACCCCCGGGGTCTCCGCCAGCATCCGCAGCGCCACCACCAGCGCGAGGGCCTCGTCCGGGGTCAGCCGCAGCGGCCGGTCGATCCCGGCGTCGTAGGTGATGGTCACCCGGTCGCCGTCGAAGGCCATGTCGATCAGGTCGCCCGGGCCGTACCCGGGCAGCCCGCACACCCACAGCAGCTCCAGGTCCTCCCGCAACTGCCGCTCCGTGACCCCCAGGTCCCCGGCCGCCTCGGCGATCTCGATCCCCGGGCGGGCCAGCAGGTACGGCACCAGGTTCAGCAGCCGGGCCAGCCGGTCCGCCGAGGCCCGGTTGCCGGCCGGGCGCGCAGCGGACGAGCGGGCGGCGGGACGGGTCGCCGGGCGGGTCATCGGGCACCTCCGGTGGCGGTCAGCTCCTCGTGTCGGGTGGCGATCTCCTTGAGCCGCTGGATGACCGCCTCGCGCACCTCCGGCGGGTCCACCACCCGCACGTCCGGGCCGTATCCCACCAGCTGGCCGGCCAGGGACTCCGGGTCGGCGTACGGCAGGACCAGCCGATCGCCGGTCGGGCCGGACGCGGCCTCCACCGCCCAGCGGCGCAGCCCGGCCGCGCGCCCCGGGGCGACCAGCACGGTCGCCCGTCCGGTGCGCTCCACCGGCCCCGACCAGCGGGCCACGTGGCTGATCAGGTCCACCCCCGTCGGCGGCTGGTAGCCGCCCGGCGCGCCGGTCACCCGGACGGCGCCGACGACCCGGGAGAGCCGGAAGCAGCGGGTCGCCGCCCGGTCCAGGTCGTGACCCACCACATACCACCGGCCGCGCCAGCAGACCACCCCCCACGGCTGCACCCGGCGGCGGGTAGGGGCGTCCCGGTCGGGCACCCGGTAGTCGAAGCTCACCTCGCGGCGGTCCCGGGCGGCGGCGGTCAGCGGCGCGAACCCCGGGTCGACCGTGACCATCGGCTCCAGGCCCAGGGTGGCCTGCGGGTCCACGTCCACCCCGGCGGCGCGCAGCTTCGCCAGCCCGGACGACGCCGCGGCGGCCAGCCCGGCGTGCTGCCACAGCCGCGCGGCGATGCCCACCGCGGCGGCCTCGTCGGGCTCCAGGGGAATGTCCGGCAGCGCGTACTCCCGGTGGGCGATCCGGTAGCCGGGCTCGGCGTCGAAGACGCTCGCCGTGCCGGTCTCCAGCGGCACCCCGAGTTCCCGCAGCTCGGCCTTGTCCCGCTCGAACTTGCGCTGGAACGCTTCGTGATCCTTCACGTCGTCCGGATCGTGCTCGTAGCCGGGCACGGTCGCGGCGATCTGCGCGGCGGTCAGGAACCGTCGCGTCGACAACAGGCAGATCACCAGGTTGACCAGGCGTTCGGTGCGGGTCCGCGACACGTGTGAACGCTAGCAGCCCGCGCAGCGGGCCCGCGCACCCACGCGGGCGCGTCGCACCAACACCTCAGACGGTGACTCTCCGTCGCCGGGGGACCACCGCGACACGCCCACTGCCCCCGGACGACCGCCGCGGCGCGGGTCACCGCCGCTCGCCGGGCGGCCCCCGGCGGACGGTCATATGGTGACCCCATGTCGGAAGCTGACGTCAAGGCCGAGAGCGTCGGCACCGTGCTGGTGGCGGGCGCGGCGAACCTCGCCATCGCCGTGGCGAAGCTGGTGGCCGGCCTGATCTCCGGCTCCGCGGCCATGCTCTCCGAGGCCGCCCACTCGGTGGCCGACACCACCACCGAGGCGCTGCTGTACCTGGCGCTGCGCCGGGGGGCGCGCCCCGCCGACGTCCGGCACCCCTTCGGGTACGGCAAGGAGAGCTACGTCTGGGCCTTCCTCGCCGCGCTGTTCACCTTCGTCGCCGGCGCCGGCTTCGCCATCACCCACGGCGTCACCACCATCCTGGTGCACGAGCACACCGGCGACTTCCTCGTCTCGTACGTCGTGCTGGCGGTCTCGTTCGCCGTCGAGTCGGTCTCCCTGGCCCGGGCGGCGCGGCAGATCCACGGCGAGTCGCGACGCTGGCGCACCACCCCCCGGCGGTTCCTGCGGCTGACCGCCGACACCACCGTCAAGGCCGTCTTCCTGGAGGACAGCGCCGCCCTCGTCGGCCTGCTGCTGGCCGCGGCCGGCCTGACCCTGTCGCACTGGACCGGCGACGAGCTCTACGACGGCCTCGCCTCCGTCGCCATCGGCGTGCTCCTGCTGGTCGTGGCCATCACCCTCGCCAAGGCCAACGTCTCCCTGCTGGTCGGCCGGGCCATCCCCGAGCGGCTGCGCCTGGAGATCGAGCAGGAACTCAACGGGCTGCCCTCCGTCGAGCGCATCGACACCCTGCTCACCATGCAGCTCGGCCCGGACGACATGCTGGTCGCCGCCAAGGTCGACTTCCGGGACGAGGCCACCGGCGCCGACATCGAGGCCGCCGCCGAGGAGGCCGAGCGGCGCCTCATCGACCGCTACCCGGAGATCGGCTATGTCTTCCTCGACCCCACCCCCTCCCGCCCCGAGGCCCGCAACCGCCGCGCCCGGCACACCCAGGAGGACCCGCCCCGCTGACCCCGCCGTGGCGGCGCGCACCCGGGGGTCGCTAGCGTGCCGGGCATGGTGCGATGGCGGGCGGGGACCGTGACGGCGCTGCGGCGGGAGTGGACCGGCGCGGTGGAACTGGACGTCGAGCTGACCGACGGCGCCACCATGCGGGCCCTGGCCTACCCGGAGCTGGTCGGTCGGCCCGTACCCGGCGACCGGGTGCTGCTCAACGCCGGCGCGCTGCTGATGGGCCTCGGCACCGGCGGGTACGCGCTGGTCGTGGCGCTGCCCGACCGGCTGCCGGCGGACCCGCCAGAGGCGGGCGACACCCGCGATGCCGGGCACCTGGTCAAGGCGCGCTACACCCCACTGCAACCGATCCTGCTCGGCGTCGACGAGGAGGCCAGCCCGCACCGGGCGGCGCTGGAGGCCGCCGAGGACGTCGCCGGGCTGCCGGTGGTCACCGCCGACCTGCACTCGGCCCTCCCGGCGATCCTCGCCGGGGTCCACGCCGACGCCCCCGACGCCCGGGTGGCGTATGTGCTCACCGACGGTGGGGCGCTGCCGGCGTGGTTCTCCCGCACCCTCGACGGGCTGCGCGACCAGCTCGTCGGCACGGTCAGCGTGGGGCAGGCGTTCGGCGGCGACCTGGAGGCCAGCACCGTGCACAGCGGTCTGCTCGCCGCCCGGCACGTGCTCGCCGCCGACGTGGTGGTCCTCGCCCAGGGCCCCGGCAACCTCGGCACCGGCACCCGGTGGGGGTACTCGGGGGTGGCCGTCGGCGAGGCGGTCAACGCGATCGCCGCCCTCGGCGGGCGACCGGTCGGCTCGCTGCGGATCTCCGACGCCGATCCCCGGCCCCGGCACCGCGGGGTGTCCCACCACAGCCTCACCGCGTACGGCCGGGTGGCGCTCGCCCCGGCGGACCTGGTGGTGCCCGACGGCCTCGGCCCGGGCCTGGCCCGGGACGTGGACGCCGCGCTGGCCCCGCTCGCCCGGCGGCACCGGATCGTCCGGGTGCCCACCGACGGGCTCGACGCCGCGCTGCGCGCCAGCGCCGTGCCGCTGTCCACCATGGGGCGCGGCCTGGACGCCGACCACGCCTACTTCCTGGCCGCCGCCGCCGCCGGCCGGCACGCCGCCACGCTCGCGGCGGTAGGGCGGTGCGGTAGGCGGTAGGGCGGTGCGGTAGGCGGTAGGGCGGTGCGGTAGGCGATAGGGCGGCGGCCCGTCAGGCCAGGAAGATCAACGCCAGCCAGCCGCCGACGATCACCACCAGCGCGACCGCCAGCACCCAGGTCGGCACCGTGTACTCGCCGCGGCGGTTGCGCTCGACCTCGGCCCGGATCTTCTCGCGCCGGCGCTCGACCCAGTTCAGCTTCTCGGCGCCGCGGTCGCGCTCGGGAGGTTCAGACGTCGTCATGGCAGGGCCAGCCTACCCGGCGGGTCCCCGCCCGCCGCGACCAGCGCCGCGGACGGGGACCCGGCCGGTCACATGCTGGCGATCAGGCGTTCCACCCGCTCGTCGTACGCCCGGAACGGGTCCTTGCACAGCACGGTGCGCTGCGCCTGGTCGTTGAGCTTCAGGTGCACCCAGTCGACGGTGAAGTCCCGCCGCTTCTCCTGCGCGTGCCGGATGAACTCGCCCCGCAACCGGGCCCGGGTGGTCTGCGGGGGCGTCTCCTTGGCCTCGAAGATCTCCGGATCCGTGGCCACCCGGTCCACCTCCCCGCGCCGCTCCAGCAGCCCGTACAGGCCCCGCCCGCGCCGCAGGTCGTGGTACGCCAGGTCCATCTGCGCCACCCGGGGGTGCGACAGCGGCAGGTCGTGCTTGCGCTGGTACCGCTCGATCAGCCGCAGCTTCGACACCCAGTCGATCTCCCGGGACACCGGCTCCAGGTCACCGGTCTCCACCGCCCGCAGCACCCGGCCCCACAGCTCCACCACCCGCTTGGCCGTCTGGTCCCCGCCGCGCCGCTCCACGAACTCGGTCGCCTTCGCCAGGTACTCCTGCTGGATCTCCAGGGCGCTGACCTCCTTGCCGGAGGCCAGCCGCACCTTGCGCCGGCCGGTGATGTCGTGCGACACCTCGCGGATCGCCCGGATCGGGTTCTCCAGCGTCAGGTCCCGCATCACCACCCCCGCCTCGATCATCCGCAGCACGATGTCCGCGGAACCGACCTTCAGCAGCGTGGTGACCTCGTTCATGTTCGAGTCGCCGACGATGACGTGCAGCCGCCGGTACCGTTCCGCGTCCGCGTGCGGCTCGTCGCGGGTGTTGATGATCGGCCGGCTCCGGGTGGTCGCCGACGACACGCCCTCCCAGATGTGCTCGGCGCGCTGGGACAGGCAGTACACCGCGCCGCGGGGCGTCTGCAGCACCTTGCCCGCGCCGCAGATCAACTGCCGGGTGACCAGGAACGGGATCAGCACATCCGCCAGCCGGCCGAACTCGCCGTGCCGGGAGACCAGGTAGTTCTCGTGGCAGCCGTAGGAGTTCCCGGCCGAGTCGGTGTTGTTCTTGAACAGGTAGATCTCGCCGGCGATTCCCTCGTCGTGCAGCCGCTTCTCCGCGTCGATGAGCAGCCCCTCCAGGATCCGCTCCCCCGCCCGGTCGTGGGCCACCAGGTCCACCACCGAGTCGCACTCCGGGGTCGCGTACTCGGGGTGGGAACCGACGTCCAGGTAGAGCCGGGCGCCGTTGCGCAGGAACACGTTGCTCGATCTGCCCCACGACACCACCCGACGGAACAGGTATCGCGCGACCTCGTCAGGGGACAGCCGCCGCTGCCCACGGTAGGTACAGGTGACGCCGTACTCGGTCTCGAGGCCGAAGATTCGCCGCTCCATGATGTGACATTAGCCCCCTCCGGCCCCGAATGGGCAGGGCTGACCGCCCCGATGCCACGACCGGCCGGCGCGCTCCCGCCGGGCGGCCCGCCCACCGGGCCCGGTGGGCGGGCCGGGTCTTCGCCGACGGGTCCGGGCCGCTGGGTGGCGTCCGGACACACGCGACCGGCCGCCCCCTCGTGGGGGCGGCCGGTCGCGCGACGGTCACGTCGGCCGGGACGGCCGCGTTATGCCTCGGGCGTGTCGTCCGCCCGCTGCCCCTCCAGGTCCGCGGAGCCGGCCGAGGTGGTCGGCTTCTTCGCCTCCTCGGTTGGCGTGGTCGGGGGCTCCGGGCGCTCCTCGGTCGGCGCCGAGCCGTTCGCGGCGTCCGCGTCGGCGTCCAGCAGGGCGGTCAGGGCCGCCCCGGTGATCCGCCGGAACGTCCGGCCCACCCGGCGCCGGTCCAGGACCGCCACCTCGAGCTGGTTGGCCGCGATCGTGCGGGCCGCGCCGCCCTCGCCGCCGACGCTGCTCAGCGCCGACAGGGCCAGCCGGACCGCCTCGCCGAGCGACATGTCCGGACGGTGCTGCGACTTGAGCGAGCCGGAGATCGCGTCGGACTGCCCGCCCATCGCCATCCGGCCCGGCTCGTCGTTGACCGAACCGTCGTAGGTCAGCCGGTAGAGCGCGTCGTCCTGCGGCGTCGCGCCCACCTCGGCCACGCAGATCTCCACCTCGAACGGCTTGGACTGCTCGGTGAAGATGGCGCCGAGCGTCTGCGCGTACGCGTTGGCCAGCGCCAGGCCGGTGACGTCCCGCCGGTCGTAGCTCAGGCCGTTGAGGTCGGCCATCCGGACCCCGGCGCGGCGCAGGTTCTCGAACTCGTTGTACCGGCCGACGGCGGCGAAGCCGATCCGGTCGTAGATCTCGCTGACCTTGTGCAGGGTGCTGGAGAGGTTCTCCGCGACGAAGAGCACCCCGCCCTCGTAGCTCAGCACGACCGCGCTGCGGCCCCGGGCGATGCCCTTTCGGGCCAGCTCGGAGCGGTCGCGCATGATCTGCTCGGGCGAGGCGTAGAACTGCATGGCCACGGCGGCGGTTCTCCTTCTGGGCGCTGTGCTGACGACTGCTGACTAGGCGGGCTGGCTCAGCCGCCCGGGTTCTCCATCCGGCCGGCGACCACGGCCTCGGCGACGGCGGCCGTCTCGGCGTCGGTGAGCCGGTGGGTGCCCTCCGCCGTCGCGGTCATCACCACCGGGTAGATCCGACGGGTCAGGTCCGGCCCGCCGGTCGCCGTGTCGTCGTCGGCCGCGTCGTAGAGCGCCTCGACCGCGAGCCGCACCGCGTCGTCGATCGACAGGCCGGCGCGGAAGCGCTTCTTCAGCGCGGACCGGGCGAAGATCGAGCCGGAGCCGATCGCGTCGTAGCCGGTCTCCTCGTAGGGGCCGCCGGTGACGTCGAAGCTGAAGATCCGGCCGGCCCGCGCCGGGTCGCTGGCGGCCAGGTCGAAGCCGGCGAACAGCGGGATGACCGCGAGGCCCTGCATGGCCGCGCCCAGGTTGCCGCGGATCATCGAGGCGAGCCGGTTGGCCTTGCCGTCGAGCGAGAGCATCGCGCCCTCGATCTTCTCGTAGTGCTCCAGCTCCACCTGAAACAGTCGCATCAGCTCGATGCCGATGCCCGCGGTGCCCGCGATGCCGACCAGCGAGTAGGCGTCGGCCGGGTGCACCTTCTCGATGTCGCGCTGGGCGATCAGGTTGCCCATGGTGGCCCGTCGGTCGCCGGCCAGCACCACGCCACCGGCGGCCGAGATGGCCACGATGGTGGTCGCGTGCGGCGCCAGGTCGGCGGCCATGCCCGGGGGCAGCGGCCGGCGGCCGGGCAGCATCTCGGGAGCGACCCTGCTCAGGAATGTGGTGAAGGAGGACGTCCCCGCGTTGGTGAACACATCTGGTAGACGCCCGGATGGATCAAAGCCCGCTGCCACGTGGTTCCTCTCAGGTACGTGATCGCCCTGGCCAGCCTCGTGGGACTGTCACGGAACTGGCCAAGACCACCGTTGCAGTTGAAGCAGAGTATCCCGCGCGATGATCCCGCGCGATGATCCCGCGCGATGATCGTGGTCCAGATGTTCCGTATCGGGATCGCCACGCAGGGGCACGGCCGCCGCCGGTCATCGACCGCTCGCGTGGGTACCCGCGCGCGGCGCTGCCGACCGCGGCCGGGACGCCCGGCGCGCGGTCAACTGTCGGCGCCCACGACCGTCGCGCGAGGTGAGCCACCCTCAGGCAGAGCGGACATTACGCCTATTCTCCGCCCTTCTGGACGTAACCCCTCACGAACTCCTCGGCGTTCTCCTCCAGGACGGAGTCGATCTCGTCGAGCAGGTCGTCGACGTCCTCGGTGATCTCGGCGTGCCGCTCGGCGACCTCCGGGTTGGCCTCGGTGGTGACGTCCTCGATCTCCTCGCCCTGCCGGGCCTTGCCCGACTGCGACTGCCCGCCGCTGTCATGAGTGGCCATTGCCGCCTCCTCCACGATCGTCTCCGATGAACTTACCTCGCGGAGATGACGAAAAGCCCGTCGCGCGCCGGCTTCTCCGGAGCGCGACGGGCTTTCGTCCCCGGCGGGTCAGCCGCCGGTCAGCGTCTCCAGCAGGTCCTTGGCGCTGACGCACCGGTCGAACAGCGCCCCCACGTGCTTGCGGGTGCCCCGCTCCGGCTCCATCATCGGCACCCGCACCAGCGACTCCCGGCCCACGTCGAAGATGACCGAGTCCCAGCTCGCGGCCACCACCTCCGAGGCGTACTGGGCCAGGCAGCGGCCCCGGAAGTAGGCCCGGGTGTCCTCCGGCGGCTCGGTCATCGCGGTGCGGGTCTGCTCGTCGGTCAGCAGCGTCTTCATCGAGCCGCGCTGCACCAGCCGGTGGTAGAGCCCCTTCTCCGGCCGAACGTCGGAGTACTGCAGGTCGACCAACTGGAGCTTGTGCGAGCCCCAGCCGAGCTTCTCCCGCTCCCGATAGCCCTCCAGCAGCCGCAGCTTCGCCACCCAGTCCAGCTCGTCGGCGCACAGGAACGCGTCACGGCCGAGCCGGTCCAGCACGCTCTCCCAGCGGTCCAGCACGTCGTTGGTCTGCGCGTCGGCGTCCGTGCCGTACCGGTCGTCCACGAAGGACCGCACCCGCTCGAAGTACGCCCACTGCAAGTCCAGGGCGGTCAGCCGACGCCCGTCACGCAGCCGCATCCGGTGCTTCAGCGACGGGTCGTGGCTGACCGCGCGCAGCTCCGAGACCGGATCGGCGATGCCCAGGTCGGAGCCGAGCGCCTTCTCCTCGATCATGGTGAGGATCAGCGCCGTGGTGCCGACCTTCAGGTACGTGGAGATCTCCGACAGGTTCGCGTCGCCGATGATGACGTGCAGCCGCCGGTACTTGTCGGCGTCGGCGTGCGGCTCGTCCCGGGTGTTGATGATCGGCCGCTTCAGGGTGGTCTCCAGCCCGACCTCGACCTCGAAGAAGTCGGCACGCTGGGAGATCTGGAAGCCGCTCTGGCCGCCGTCCTGGCCGACGCCGACCCGGCCCGCGCCGCAGACGATCTGCCGGGTCACGAAGAACGGCGTCAGGTACGTCACGATGTCGGCGAACGGCGTCTGCCGGCGCATCAGGTAGTTCTCGTGGGCGCCGTAGCTGGCGCCCTTGTTGTCGGTGTTGTTCTTGTACAGGTGGATGGGCTGGGTGCCCGGGATGGTGGCCGCCCGGCGGGACGCCTCGGCCATCACCCGTTCGCCGGCCTTGTCCCACCGCACCACGTCCAGGGGGTTGGTCACCTCCGGGGTGGAGTACTCCGGGTGGGCGTGGTCGACGTAGAGCCGGGCGCCGTTGGTGAGTATGACGTTGGCCAGTCCCAGATCCTCGTCGGCGAGGGCCTCGGCGGGGTCGTACGCGGCGCCGGAGTAGGTGAAGCCCCGGGCGTCGCGCAGCGGCGACTCCTCCTCGTAGTCCCAGCGGGCCCGGCCGCCCCGGTTGAGTTCGGGGCGCGCCCCGTAGGCGTTGACCACCTGGGACGAGGTGACCATCGGGTTGGCGCCCGCCTGGCCGGGCACGGAGATGCCGTACTCGACCTCGGTGCCCATGATCCGTCTTACGCTCATCGACCTACCCGCTCCACTCGCCGACCCGGTCCCCCGTCACGTCGAGCGTAGTCCGCGCCGCGCCGTGCGGGGGCGCGGCGGGCGGGCTGCGCCGGGTGTCGCCCGAGGACGGTCCCGGGTGCCGGGACGCGACGGGGCCCGCGACAGTGCTGTCGCGGGCCCCGCAGCGCGCTGTCGGTCTACAGGTACTGACCGGTGTTGCTGGCGGTCTCGATCGACCGGCCGGCCTCCGTGCCCTTGCCGCCGGAGACGAGCGTACGGATGTAGACGATCCGCTCGCCCTTCTTGCCGGAGATCCGGGCCCAGTCGTCCGGGTTGGTCGTGTTGGGCAGGTCCTCGTTCTCCCGGAACTCGTCGACGCAGGCGTCGAGGAGGTGCTGCAGGCGCAGGCCCTTGCGACCGGAGGTGAGGAACTCCTTGATGGCCATCTTCTTGCCCCGGTCGACGATGTTCTGGATCATCGCGCCGGAGTTGAAGTCCTTGAAGTAGAGGACTTCCTTGTCACCGTTGGCGTAGGTCACCTCGAGGAAGCGGTTCTCCTCGGTCTCGGAGTACATCCGCAGCACGACCGCGTCGATCATCGCCGCGACGGTGGCCTGGGGATCGCCGCCGTGCTCGGTCAGGTCGTCGCCGTGCAGCGGCAGGCCCGTGAGGATGTACTTCGAGAAGATGTCCTTGGCGGCCTCGGCGTCCGGCCGCTCGATCTTGATCTTCACGTCGAGCCGGCCGGGTCGCAGGATGGCCGGGTCGATCATGTCCTCCCGGTTGGAGGCGCCGATGACGATGACGTTCTCCAGGCCCTCCACGCCGTCGATCTCGCTGAGCAGCTGGGGGACGATGGTGTTCTCCACGTCCGAGGAGACGCCGGAGCCACGGGTCCGGAAGATCGAGTCCATCTCGTCGAAGAACACGATGACCGGGGTGCCCTCGCCCGCCTTCTCCCGGGCCCGCTGGAAGATCAGCCGGATGTGCCGCTCGGTCTCGCCGACGTACTTGTTGAGCAGCTCCGGGCCCTTGATGTTGAGGAAGAAGCTGGTGTGCCTCTCCTTGCCCAGCCGCTCGGCGATCTTCTTGGCCAGGGAGTTCGCCACCGCCTTGGCGATGAGCGTCTTGCCGCAGCCGGGCGGCCCGTAGAGCAGGATTCCCTTGGGCGGGCGGAGCTGGTGCTCGCGGAACAGGTCGGCGTGCAGGAAGGGCAGCTCCACCGCGTCGCGGATCTGCTCGATCTGCGACTGGAGGCCGCCGATGTCGGTGTAGTCGACGTCGGGCACCTCCTCCAGGACCAGCTCCTCGACCTCGCTCTTCGGGATCCGCTCGTACGCGTACGCCGAGCGGGGCTCGATCATGAGCGAGTCACCGGCCCGGATCGGCGAACCGATCAGGGTCTCGGCGAGGTGCACGATCCGCTCCTCGTCGGAGTGGGACACGACCAGCGCCCGGTCGCCCGGTGCGCCGTCGGGGCCCGCGAGGATCTCCTTGAGCATCACCACCTCGCCGACCCGCTCGAAGCCGAACGCGTCGACGATGTTGAGCGCGTCGTTGAGCAGGACCTCCTGGCCGCGCCGCAGTTCCGCGACGTCCAGCGAGGGTGAGACGGCGACCCGGAGCTTGCGCCCCCCGGTGAACACGTCCACCGTGCCGTCCTCGTGCGCCGCCAGGAAGACACCGTAGCCACTCGGCGGTTGCGCGAGGCGGTCGATCTCCTCCTTGAGCGTCACGATCTGCGCCCGGGCCTCCTTGAGAGTGCCGACGAGCCGTTCGTTGTTCTCGGTCAGCCGCGCCAACTGTGCCTGGGTGGCCGCCAGCCGCTCTTCGAGCTGCCGGACGTGTCGGGGGCTTTCGGTCAACTTGCGCCGCACCAGAGCGAGTTCCTCTTGAAGGAACGCGACCTGCGTGGAGAGATCGTGGGCCTCCTTCTCCCACCGTGCGGCGCGCGAGTCCGCGTCGTCGCTGCGTGCCACGTCCCACCTCCCCGGGGGGCTTGAACGTTCTGCCCTAACACTAGCCGCTATGAGGCCGATTCGGTCCCACGCAACGCCCTCGTCACCGAACCTTGATCGCCAAGGGTGGCCGCAGGGGCGGGTCCGGGCGTTCGGGTACCGTCGTGGCGTGGGACGGGAGAACATGGGGGGTGCGCCGATGGCCGAGGTCGCGACCGACACGTTGCAGGTCTGGGTGGATCAGGACCTCTGCACGGGCGACGGCCTGTGCGTGCAGTACGCGCCGGAGGTCTTCGAGTTCGACGTCGACGGCCTGGCGTACGTCAAGGGCCCCGACGGCGAGCTCCGGCTCGCCCCGGGCAGCCGGGTGGACGTGCCCGCCCACCTGCGCCTGGAGGTGATTGACTCGGCCAAGGAGTGCCCGGGCGAGTGCATCCACGTGGTGCGCGGCAGCGACGGCGTCGAGGTCGCCGGCCCGGAGGCCGAGGACGACTGACCGACCCCGGCCGCCCCTGACGGGGCGGCCGGGGTGTCTCACAGCACCGGACGGCCGACCACCGAGGCGACCAACCGGGCGAACTCCTCCAACCGGCCGATCTGCCCCGCCCCGCCGTCGTCGAGGGTCTTGCCGAAGCGCAGCGCGTCGTGCCGGGGCGCCCCGCCGGCCTCGTCGCCCGGCGGCGCCTCGTCCAGCGAGGTGAGCAGCAGGTACACGTCGATGCTGTCGACCCGGATCCCGCCGTCGTCGCCCCGGGTGAGCCGCCGCCGGCAGCCCACCTCGGTGACGCTGGACACCGGCACCACCCGCAGCGACGAGGTCATCGACCCGGGCGGCCCCTCCCCCGGCGGCACGTCCTCGCCGTGCCACAGCACGAGGCGGCTGCCGTCGCAGACCACCACCTCCTGCCACACCCCGTTGACCTCGTTGACGAAGCGTTCCAGGGTGAAGCCGAGCACGGACGCGCCGCGCAGCACCCCGCCGAGGGCCTCCAGGGCGACGTCCGGGTCCCGCAGGTAGGCCCGGGCCGCCGATTCCAGGTCGGTGTAGGGCGACCAGTCGGGGAAGACCGCCGGAACGTCCTGACCGCCGAAGCCGGGCTGACTCACGATGCCGCCCCCCACCCGCCGCCGTCACCGGTCCGGGCTGCGCCGGTCCGGGCCGTCCGCTCGCCCACGCCACCTCCCGCCGGCCCGCCGGGCCGCGTCCCGCCCGACCCGGTCGCCCGACCGCTCACGCCCGACCGTCCCGCTGGCTGGTCACGGCGTGTCCCGCTCCTCCGTGGCCTCGGGCAGCGCCCCGGCGGCCGTGGCCGCGACGGCCTGCCGGGCCGCTTCGGCCTCCCGCAGCGCCTGCCGCCGCTCGGCGTACGCCTCGGCGCCCTTGCTGGGTTTGCGCCGCCGCGGCGGCGCGGTCACCCCCGGGGCGAGCCTGCGGGCGGAGACCAGGAACGCGGTGTGCGCGATCATCCGGTGGTCGGGGCGCACGGCCAGGCCCTCGGCGTGCCAGTCCCGCACCAGCGACTCCCAGGCGCGCGGCTCGGTCCAACCGCCGCGCTCACGCAGCGCCTCCACCAGCTCGGACAGTTGCGGGGTGGTGGCCACGTACCCGATGAACACCCCGCCGGGCAGCAGTGCCCGTTCGACCATGTCGAGGGTCTCCCACGGCGTCAGCATGTCCAGGATGATCCGGTCGAAGCCCGTCTCGGCGCACCCGGCCACGTCACCGACGTGCAGGTTCCAGGCCGGGTGCGGGCCGTCGAAGAACGCCTCGACGTTGCGCCGGGCGATCTGGGCGAAGTCGTCGCGCACCTCGTAGGAGTGCAGCTCGCCGGTGGCGCCGACGGCCCGCAGCAGCGAGCAGCTCAGCGCCCCGGAGCCGGCGCCGGCCTCCAGCACCTTCGCGCCGGGGAAGATGTCGCCCATGGCGACGATCTGCGCCGAGTCCTTCGGGTAGATCACCTGGGCGCCACGGGGCATGGACAGCACGTAGTCCGACAGCAGCGGACGCAGCGCGAGGAACGCGGTCCCGCCGCCGGAGGTGGTCACGACGCTGCCGTCGGGCAGCCCGATCAGCGCGTCGTGCTCCAGGATGCCCCGGTGGGTGTGGAACGCCTTGCCGGGCTCCAGGGTGACCGTGTGCATCCGACCCTTCGGGTCGGTCAGCTGCACCCGGTCGCCGGTGCGGAACGGCCCCCTGCGATGGCTCCGGCCCGGCGCGTCTGACGCCGCGCCGGGACCCGGAGGCGGCGGCACGGGCGGCGGCGCCGGGGTGTCGGCAGGCACCGGTGTGCCAGGGTCGGCCGGCAGGGCGGAGGGATGTGCGGTCACGTGTTCATCTTCCGTTTGGGTTCCAGGAGCTGCGCCAGATCCGCGATGTGCAGAACGCCGACGACATCTTCGCCTGCCGTCACGACGTACTGCGCGCCCGGGTGGGTCTGCACGGCCTCCATCACCGCTTCGCCGTCCAGGCCGACCGGCAGGCCGGGCAGGGCGGCCAGGGAGCGGGACACCGCGTCGACGGCGATCCACGCCCGCCGTTGCGGCGGCACCGCGGCGGCGGCGACCGGGTCGAGCAGGGCCACCGGCCGGCCGGAGCCGTCGGTGACGACGAGGGCCGCGTCGGGCCGGGGGCCCTCTGCGCGGCGGCGCTGCGCCTCGGCCAGCGGGGTGCCGGTGGGCACCGGGAAGACCGGGCGGGCCAGCCGGCGCAGGTCGATCAGCGGGAACCGGCGGCTGATCTGGGCCAGGCGCACGGACTGCCCGGCACCGCGCCACAGGGTGAACGCGACCAGCAGCATCAGCGGCAGCGCCAGCGGCACCAGCAGCCGGTTGACCGTCAGCACGACGACCAGCGCGGCGGTGCCGACGGCGACGGCCCGGCCGACCCAGCCGGCGACCTCGGTGCCGGTGTGCCGGTCCCGGGTCAGCGCCCACACGGCGGCACGCAGCGCCCGGCCGCCGTCCAGCGGCAGCCCGGGCAGCAGGTTGAACACCGCGACGATGACGTTGCTCACCGCGAGCTGGAAGGCGAGCTGGTTGACCAGGGTGCGGTCGGGCAGGGCCAGGGTGGCGACCACGGCGGCGGCGCCGAGCGCCGCGGAGACCGCCGGTCCGGCCAGCGACACCAGCAGGTCGATCCGGGGGCTGGGGGCGTCGCGGTCCATCTCGGTGTACCCGCCGAGCAGCTCCAGGGTGATCCCCCGCACACCGATGCCGAAGCGGCGGGCGGTCAGGGCGTGGCCCAGCTCGTGCAGCAGCACCGAGCCGAGCAGCGACACCACGAACCCGAAGCCGATCAGGTAACCGCCGAGCTGGGACAGGTCGAGCTGGCGGCGGGCGAACTCGGCGTACAGGACGGTGACCAGCAGGGTCAGCAGCACCATCGACCCGTTGAGGTGCAGGGGGACCCCGAACACCCGGCCGACGGTGATTCCGGCGGACCGCTGGGGCCGCCGTGGCGGCCGGGTCGTCTGCTGCTCCATCGCCCCGATGCTACGTACCCGCCGCCGGCACCCACCGCTCGGAGCGGCGGGGCCGGGGTTGTCGGACCGGTGGCCTAACCTTCCGGGCATGACGGCGGAACCGGTGATCGACCAGCAGCAGGCGCGGGCCACGGCGGAGGTGCCGGCCACGGTCCGGGCGTCGCTGTCGCCGTCGCGGGCGGCCGACTTCAAGACCTGCCCGCTGCTCTACCGGTTCCGCAGCATCGACCGGCTGCCCGAGCGGCCCAGCGTGGAGCAGGCCCGGGGCACGCTGGTGCACGCGGTGTTGGAGCGGCTGTTCGACCTGCCGGCGGCCGGGCGCACCCCGGAGGCGGCCGGCGACCTGGTGGGCCCGCAGTGGGACCGGCTGGTCACCGAGCAGCCGGAGCTGGCCGGCCTGTTCGACGCCGGCGACCCGGTCGGCACGGCCGAGTTCCTGCGCGCGGCGGCCGGGCTGCTGGAGGGCTACTTCGCGGTGGAGGACCCGCGCCGGCTGGAGCCGGCCGAGCGGGAGACGCTGATCTCCGCCGTGGTCGACGACGAGCTGCTGATCCGGGGCTACCTCGACCGGCTGGACGTGGCCCCGGACGGGGCGCTGCGGGTGGTCGACTACAAGACCGGCGGTGCGCCCCGGGAGGCGTTCGAGGCCCGGGCGCTGTTCCAGCTTAAGTTCTACGCGCTGGTGCTGTGGCGCACCCGTGGCGTGGTGCCCCGGGTGTTGCGGCTGCTCTACCTCAAGGACGCCGAGGTCTGCGACTACGCCCCCGACGCCGACGAGCTGCTGCGCTTCGAGCGGACGGTGGTGGCGCTGTGGCAGGCGATCGAGACGGCCACCGCCCGGCAGGACTTCCGGCCCCGCCCGAGCCGGCTCTGCGACTGGTGCAACCACCAGGCGCTGTGCCCGAGCTTCGGCGGCACCCCGCCGCCGTTCCCGGCCGCCGGCGCCGCGGACCCGCTGGTCGACGCCCGGTCCCGGCCCGCGCCGCCCGGCGCGGACGAGTAGGCATCCTCCCTGAGGAGGAGACCGGGTTCACCGCTGGCGACGATCGATCGCGCGTGGCGGCGGCTAGCGTTCCGGTATGACCGCAGGGCCGAGGGCGTTGCTGCGCCGCCACCCGCTCGCCGCCGACGCGCTGTCCGCCGTCGCCCTGGTGCTGCTGGACACCGTGCTCGTCCTGCTCACCCCGCAGGAGTTCCAGCCCGGCCCGGTGCCCGGCGCGGTCGGCTGGAGCGTGCTGTGCGCCGCCCCGGTGGCGCTGCGCCGGGTCGCCCCGTGGCCGGCGGTGGCCGCCGCCGTGGCCACCCTCGCCCTGCCGGCGCTGCTCGGGCCCGCCCCCACCACGCAGAGCCTCACCTTCGTGGTGCTCACCTACACGATGGCGGCGCACCGGCCGGTGCGGACCGCCGCGGCGGCCACGGTCGTGCTGTGGCTGCCGGTGGCGGCGGTCAACGTCCTCGCCCCCGTCGACGATGCGGTGCTCGAGGTCGGCCCGGCGTACCTGCTGCTCAACAACCTGCTCACCGCCGTGGTGGCGTACGCGGTGGGGCGGGCGGTGCACGCCCGGCGCGCCTCCACGGAGGCGCTGCGGGAGCGGGCCCGCTCCGCCGAGCAGAACCAGCGGTCCCTGGCCGAGCAGGCCGTCGCCGACGAGCGGCGCCGCATCGCCCGGGAGCTGCACGACGTGGTGGCCCACCACGTGAGCGTGATGGGGGTCCTCGCCACCGGCGCCCGGCGGGTGCTGCGCCGGGACCCGGACGCCGCCGACGAGGCGATCGCCACGATCGAGGACACCAGCCGGGCCACCCTGCGGGAGATGCGCCGGCTGCTCGACGTGCTGCGCACCGACGCCGAACCGGCCGCCGACCTGGCCCCGCAGCCCGGCCTGGCCGGCATCGAGATCCTGGTGGAGCAGGTGCGCGAGGCCGGCCTGCCGGTCACGCTGCGCACCGAGGGCACGCCCGGGCCGCTGGAGGAGGGGGTCGCGCTGACCGTCTACCGGATCGTGCAGGAGGCGCTGACCAACGCGCTCAAGCACGCCGGGGACGCCACCGCCGTGGTCCGGCTGACCTTCGGCGCGGCGTTCCTGGCCGTCGAGGTGACCGACACCGGCCGGGGTCCGGGGCCGGTTCCGGACCGGATCGGACACGGCCTGGTGGGCATGCGGGAGCGGGTCGGCCTCTACGGCGGGACGCTGCGCACCGGGGCCCGCCCGGGCGGCGGCTACCGGGTGTACGCGAGGATTCCGGTGGAGCAGTTCGGGGCGGTGCCGGCGTGACCGGGGACCGCGCCACGACCAGGGGGCCCGCGGCGGGCCCGACACGACGGGGGGACAGGCGATGAGCGACGGCGCGACGACGGCGCGGCCGGTGCGGATCCTGCTCGCCGACGACCAGCCACTGCTGCGCACCGGCTTCCGGATGGTGCTGGGCTCAGAGGAGGACCTGGACATCGTGGCCGAGGCCGGCGACGGCCTGGAGGCGGTGGAGCTGTCCCGCCGGCTGCTGCCCGACGTGGTGCTGATGGACATCCGGATGCCCCGGATGGACGGGGTCGCCGCGACCCGGGCCATCGTCGACGCCCGGCTGCCGGTGCGGGTGCTGATCCTGACCACGTTCGACCTCGACGAGTACGTGGTGGGGGCGCTGCGCGCCGGGGCCAGCGGCTTCCTGGCCAAAGACGTGCCGGCGGAGGACCTGGTCACGGCGATCCGCACGGTCGCCGCCGGGGAGGCGGTGGTGGCCCCGCGGATCCTCAAGCGGCTGCTGGACCGCTTCGCCGACGCGCTGCCCGACCCGGCGGCCACCCCGCCGAAGGCGCTCAACACGCTCACCGACCGCGAGCGGGAGGTGCTCGTGCAGGTGGCCCGGGGGCTGTCCAACGCGGAGATCGCCCGGGCGCTGTCAGTCAGCGAGACCACCATCAAGACCCACGTCGGGCACGTGCTGACCAAGCTGGGGCTGCGCGACCGGGTGCAGGCCGTGGTGCTGGCGTACGAGTCGGGTCTGGTGCGTCCCCGGGCGTAGCCGTGGCGGCCTCGGGCCCGCCGCCCCGCGTACCGGCGGGGTCACCACCCGGGCAACGAAAGTGTTGTGGTCGTCACCTACAGTGACCACAGGCGGGTGGTCGCGGTTTGATCCTGACGTGGCGCGAGGTCCTACCGTGCGCGATGGGCGACGTGGCGCGCCGTGGTCGGAATCGGTCAGGGGCAACCCTGAGCCGGCCTCCGGGCCGACCCGCACCGGGAAATCCGCCATCGCTCCCTCCGAAGACGGACGGATCGGTGCCGGCCGGCACCGAGGATGAGGACATGCCGCACCGACCAGCGGGGGCGGTGCGGCCAGAGCAGCCCAGACGGAAGAGGTAGATGACGTGACCGCGACGATAGGCCGCCACGCGCAGGCCGCGGCCCGCGCAAGCGACGTGTGGAAGGTGTACGGCAGCGGCGAGGCGCAGGTCGTCGCGCTGCGGGGGGTGAGCGCCGAGTTCGAGCGGGGCCAGTTCACCGCGATCATGGGCCCGTCCGGGTCGGGCAAGTCGACGCTGATGCACTGCCTGGCCGGCCTGGACTCGGTCACCCGGGGCACGGTGTCGATCGGCGAGACCACGGTGACCGGGCTCGGTGACGCCGGGCTGACGAACCTGCGCCGGGACAAGGTGGGCTTCATCTTCCAGCAGTTCAACCTGCTGCCCACGCTGACGGCGAAGGAGAACATCCTGCTGCCGATGTCGATCGCCGGCCGCCGGCCGGACCCGGCCTGGTACGACACCGTGATCGACACGGTCGGGCTGCGCGACCGGCTCGACCACCGCCCGGCGCAGCTCTCCGGCGGTCAGCAGCAGCGGGTGGCGTGCGCCCGGGCGCTGGTCGCCCGCCCTGAGGTGATCTTCGCCGACGAGCCGACCGGCAACCTCGACTCCCGCTCCGGCGCGGAGGTGCTGAACTTCCTGCGCAACTCGGTACGCGAGCACGGCCAGACCATCGTCATGGTGACCCACGACCCGACCGCCGCCGCGTACGCCGACCGGGTGGTGTTCCTCGCCGACGGGCAGATCGTCTCGGAGCTGATCGAGCCGACCGCCGACACGGTGCTGGACACCATGAAGAAGCTCGACACCCCGGTCATCACCGAGGTGGGGAACTGATGTTCCGGGCCACCCTCAAGAGCCTGCTGGCGCGCAAGGTGCGCCTGATCCTCTCCGGCCTGGCCGTGGTGCTCGGCGTCATGTTCGTCTCCGGCGCGTTCGTGCTCACCGACACCCTCGGCCGGTCCTTCGACGCGGTCTTCGCCGACGCGTACGCCGGCATCGACGTCAACGTCGCCGCGAAGCCGAAGATCGCCGTGGACGAGGCGGAGGGCGAGCAGGTCGCCCCCGCGTTCCCGGCCGACGTGGTGGGCCGGGTCCGGGCGGTGCCCGGCGTGGCCGAGGCCACCGGCGTGGTCAACGCCGACGGCGCGCGGTTGATCGGCAGCAACGGCAAGGTGGTCACCTCGTTCGGCCCGCCCCAGCTCGGGGAGAACTGGACCGGCGAGAGCGACCTGGTGAAGCTGCGGGAGGGCCGCGCGCCGCAGGCCGACGACGAGATCGTGGTCAACGCCGCCCTCGCGACGGCCGCCAAGGTCAAGGTGGGTGACCGGGTCGGTGCGCTGACCGCGTTCGAGTCCAAGCGCCGCGACTTCACCCTGGTCGGCACCTTCGGCTACAGCGGCGGCCGGGACTCCGTCGGCGGGGTGAACGAGATCGCGTTCACCACCCCGGCCGCACAGCGGCTGATGCTCGGCAAGCCCGACACGTTCAACAGCGTGACGGTGCGGGCCGCCGCCGGGGTGACCCCGGAGGCGCTGCGCGACGACCTGACCCGGGCACTCGGCCCCGGCTACGAGGTCAAGACCGGCGAGCAGCTCTCCACCGACGCCGCGGCCGGCCTCAAGGAGGGCCTGGCCTTCTTCAACAAGGTGCTGCTCGGCTTCGCCGCGGTGGCGCTGCTGGTCGGCACGTTCCTGATCCTCAACACGTTCTCGATCATCGTGGCGCAGCGGACCCGGGAGCTGGCCCTGATGCGGGCCATCGGGGCCAGCGGGCGGCAGATCATCGGCTCCGTGGTGCTGGAGGCCCTCGCGGTCGGGCTGATCGCCTCGGTCCTCGGCCTCGGTGCGGGCATCGGGGTGGGCGCGCTGCTGGCCTGGGCGTTCGGCACGTTCGCCGGCGGGCTGACCCTGGCCGGGCTGGGCGTGCCGCCGGCCGCCGTGGTCAGCGCCTTCGCGGTCGGCATGCTGATCACCGTGGTGGCGGCGCTGCTGCCGGCGCTGCGGGCCGCCCGCATCCCGCCGATCGCGGCGATGCAGGACGTGGCCACCCCGGACCGGCCGCTGACCCGGCTCACCGTCGCCGGCGCGGTGGTCACCGCCGTCGGTGGCGCGCTGCTGGCGGTGGGGCTGACCGGCAACGCCGGCGACGCCACGCTGTCGGTGATCCTGGGCGGGGTGCTGTTCACGTTCATCGGGGTGGCGCTGTTGACCCCGCTGTTCAGCCGCCCGGTGGTGTCCCTGCTCGGCGGGCTGTTCGCCTGGTCGGTGCCGGGCCGGCTGGGCCGGCTCAACTCGGGGCGCAACCCGCGCCGCACGGCCATCACCGCCGCCGCCCTGATGGTCGGCATCGCCCTGGTCACCGGGGTTACGGTGATCCTCGACTCGGCCAAGTCCAGCATCGCCGGCAGGGCGGCGAGCACCGTCGACGCGCAGCTGGTGATCTCCGGGGCACAGACCGGGCCCCGGCCGCCGGTGTTCGACCCGGCGGTGGTCGACCGGGCCGCCGCGGTGCCTGGGGTGAACGCGGTGGTGGGCGTCTACAACGACAACGCGATCGTCGACGGCGACCGGGCGTACGTGGTGGCGCTGACCGACCTGGCCGCGATGGGGCAGATCTACCACACCACCGCGCAGTCGGGCACGATCGCCACGCTGCGGCCGGACCAGGTGGCGCTGAGCGTCTCCGGCGCGAAGGAGCTGGGCAAGTCGGTGGGTGACCGGTTGACCGCCCAGTTCGCCCGGGGCGAGGGCCCACGCACGTACACGGTGACGGCGGTGCTGCCCGACGACCGGGCCATCGGGTCGATCATCCTGCCGAAACAGGCGGGCGCGGAGTTCACCAGCCCGCAGCCGTTCACGGCGCTGGTGCAGCTCACCCCGGGCACGACGGTGTCGCAGGTGCAGCCGCAGCTGGAGGCCCTGGTGGCGGACAGCCCAGAGGTGTCGGTGGCCGACCGGGCCACCTTCATCGAGCAGCAGACCAGCGGCTTCGACACGCTGCTCACGATGATCCAGATCCTGCTGGCGCTGGCCATCGTGATCGCCGTGCTGGGCATCATCAACACCCTGGCCCTGTCGGTACTGGAACGGACCCGGGAGCTGGGCCTGCTGCGGGCGATCGGGCTGCGCCGGGCACAGACCATGCGGATGATCACCGTGGAGGCCGTGGTGATCTCGGTCTTCGGCGCGCTGCTCGGCGTCGTCGTCGGCGCCGGCCTCGGCGCGGCGGTGGTCCGGGCGCTCAAGGACGAGGGGATCACCGACCTGGCACTGCCCTGGTCCCAGATCGGGATCTTCCTCGGCCTGGCCGCGCTGATCGGGGTGGTCGCGGCGGCACTGCCAGCGATCCGGGCCGCCCGGATCAACGTCCTGGGCGCGATCGCCCACGACTGAGTCGCGGGCAAGGGCCCCCTGCCACCGCCTACGGCGGGGCAGGGGGCCCTTGTCGACGGTGGGTTGACGCCCCGGTCGCCCGGTGACCCCGGTCAGCCGGCAGGTCAGGCCGGCCGCTCGCCGAGCAGGGCGGCGAGCAACTCCAGGTCCACCCCGGTCAGGCTCTCCAACTGGTGTACGCCGTCGACCGGCGCGATCGACACCTCCGCCGGCACGGCCAGCACCGCCGCGCCGGCGGCCAGGGCACTGGCCACCCCGGTCGGGGAGTCCTCGATCGCCACGCACCGGGCGATCGGCACGCCGAGCAGCCGGGCGGCGGTCAGGTACGGCTCCGGGTGCGGCTTGGCCGCGTCCACCTCGTCGCCGCAGACCACCGCGTCGAAGCTGTCCCGCCCCAGGGTGTCCAGCGCCACCTCCACCAGGGGCCGAACGCTGGAGGTGACCAGGGCGGTCGGGACGCCCGCCGCGCGGACCGCGCCCAGCAGCGCCAGCGCACCGGGCCGCCAGCGCAGCCCGGTGCGGAACAGCTCCAGGATCCGCACGTCGATCCACGCCCCGCTGACCAGCGGGTCGCGGTGCGGCTGTCCGAGGTCCTCGTGCAGGATGCGCATCGAGTCGGCCATGCTGGTGCCGATCATCGCCAGGCGGGCGGCGACGGACAGGGTGCCCCCGTACTCGGCCGCCAGCTCGCGCAGGGCGACGTCCCACAGCTTCTCACTGTCGACCAGGGTGCCGTCCATGTCGAAGAGCACGGCGGCGGGATGGTGGCTGCTCAGCGGGTCCTCCAGGGTCGCGCGGTCGCCGCGATCCTCTCAGCCGACCCGGGCCCGCCGCCGCCCGGACCCGCCCGGGGTGACCTCGGCGACCCTCCCGCGCCGGCGACCCGGTGCGCGTCTCAGCCGAGGCCGCAGGCCGACAGGCCGGACTCGTAGCCGCGGAAGAAGGAGTCCGTGCGCTGCTCGGCGGTGCCGTGCGCACCCTCGGCGAACCACGGCTGGTCGGGGTCGTCACCGACGGCGAGCAGCCCCTCCCGGAACTCCTCCAGGTCGCCGTCCTCCAGCGCCAACTGCTGGGCCTGGATCGAGCCGCCGAGGTACGCCCCGGCCATGCAGTCGGCCTGCAACTCCTGCTGGATGGTGAAGTCGTAGCGGATGCCCAGGCGCACCTGCACGCCGTGGGCGTACTCGTGGCCGAGCAGGTAGTACAGGAACGCGTCACCGACCTGCCGGAACGCCGCCACCGACCAGTTGACGTCGTAGGCGATGAAGTCGCCCGCCGAGCAGTACACGGCGTTGTTGCGCGGCAGCGCCTGCCCGCCGCAGGAGACCTCGCCCTCCCGCTGGTACGCCACGACCCGCCGGATCGGCTCGAACCGCCGGCCCGACTCCCGGAACTGCGCGGCCCAGTACACCTCGGCCTTGTCCACCGCGACGGCGAAGTCCTCCTTGAACTCGGCGACGCTGGTGGTGCCGTCGGCCCGGGTCCGCTCCGCACCCGGTGCCGCGGACCGTTGGGGCTGCTCCGGGCCGGGCTGCTGCGGCGCGCCCTCGTCCACCCCGCCGACCATGCAGCCGCCGGCCAGCACCAGCGCGGCCAGCAGACCGGCCAGCGGCCCTCGCGGCCGACGTCCCGCGCGTGCCGTCACAGCGTCCTCCCCGGTTCGTCCTCACCGGGGCGGTACCCGGGCTCCCCTTCGATCATGCCCCTCGGCGGGGCTTCCCGGTGACCCTCCGATCGGCCCGCGTCGGCACCGCCCGCCCGACGAGGGCCGGTGTCGCCCACGTCCCGGCCGGACAGGCGCGCCCGGGCAGCCGTCAGGGGCTGGCGGCGAGGAACACGAACGCGGCCAGCAGGACCAGGTGCACGCCGCCCTGGAGCAGGGTGGCCCGGCCCGGCACCACGGTCAGCACGCCCGTGACGACGGTCAACGCCAGCAACGCCAACTGCGTGCCGCCCAGCCCGAGCAGCAGCGGCCCGTCGAGCCAGATCGAGGCGATGGCGATCGCCGGAATGGTCAGGCCGATGCTGGCCATGGCCGAGCCGAGCGCCAGATTGAGGCTGATCTGCACCCGGTCGCGGCGGGCGGCGCGGGCCGCGGCCAGAGTCTCCGGCAGCAGCACCAGCAACGCGATGACCACGCCGACGAACGCCTGCGGCAGGTTGGCGGCGGACACCCCGGCCTCGATGGCCGGTGACACCATCTTCGCCAGGCCCACCACGGCGATCAGCGCCACCACCAGCAGGGCGAGGCTGGCCAGAGCGGCCCGGGGCGACGGCGGGTCGGCGTGCCCGTCCCCGTCGGCGTCGACCACGGTCCCGTCGGCGCTCACCGGCAGGAAGTAGTCGCGGTGCCGGCCGGTCTGCACCAGCACGAACAGCCCGTACAGGGCCAGCGAGGCCACGGCGGCGAAGGCGAGCTGGGCCGGGGAGAACTCCGGGCCGGGACGACTCGTGGTGAAGGTCGGCACCACCAGGCTCAGGGTGGCCAGGGTGGCCACGGTGGCCAATGCCCCACCGGTGCCCTCCGGGTTGAACACCGCCACCCGACGGCGCAGCGCGCCGAGCAGCAGGGACAGGCCGAGTATGCCGTTACAAGTGATCATGACCGCGGCGAAGACGGTGTCCCGGGCCAACGCCTGCGTCTTGTCACCGCCGCTGATCATCAGCGTGACGATGAGGGCCACCTCGATGACCGTGACCGCGACGGCGAGCACCAGCGAGCCGAACGGCTCGCCCACCCGGTGGGCGACCACCTCCGCGTGATGCACGGCGGCCAGCACCGCCCCGGCCAGGAACACCGCCACGATCACCACGACCACCGGGGGCAGTTCCCTGCCCCAGGTCGCCGCCAGGACCACGACGGCGAGCAGCGGGACGACGACGGTCCAGTCGGTGACACGGGTACGCAGGAGGGCGGGCATGCCGTCAACCCTGCCAGAAATCGTGATCATCGCCCACCTGAACCGCATCCCGCGCCCCGACGGAACCGCGCAGGTGGGAGCCGGTCCGACCGCGATGACGATCGCGAACCCCCCAATCACGCCAGACAATGCCGGGACGTCACACGGCGACGCCGCAACCCACGGCTTCTCGCATTGTGGAAAGAGAGATGAATAACCCGCACGGCGATATGCCGGCCTTCCGACGGCTACCAAGTTGTGCCGCCCGAGCACCGGGAAGACCCAGGTCGACCGACGACACCCGGCAGACCGTCGCGGCGTTCGCCGGACGACTGCGCCTGCGCTACCACTCCCAGGAGGACCTGGCCGTCCACGCCCGCCCCCGGCCTGGAGGCCGCGGTCCGCACCCACGTGCCCGAGGAGATCGTCCGCCGGTTCAGCGCCCTGCCGTCCTTCCAGGACGCACGCCACCCCACCTTCGCCGCCTGCGGCCTCGACCTCTTCGGCTGCGGCGGCGAACTGCCGGCCGGCGCGCGCCCGGGCGGCGCGACCGCCTCAGGAAGCGGCGTCCGACACCGCACAGGGAAACGTGTCCGCCGGGTCGTACGGCCGGTCGGCCAACTCGACGGCCTGCGCCCGCTCCAGCGCCTGGAAGACGTGCGCACACCGGGGCGCCAGCGTCACCAGCTCACCCGCCTCCAGCAGCGCCTCGACCCGCTCGCCCGAGTCCAGATCCAGGAAGACCCCCCGCAACCGCCCCGAGATCACATAGAGCGTCTCCGTCCGCGCCGCGTGGTAGTGGTTGCCCCGCGGCTTGCCCGCCTCCGGCAGGAACTCCAGGTACGCCAGGTAGCGGTAGCTCCCACCATCGACGATCTTGGCCAGCTCGCCCGCCGCGGACCGCACCCGCCCGCCCCCCTGCGGGATGGGCGGGGAGGTCACCGGAAGCCGCCGCAACTGCATCTTGTCCACCGGCTCATCCTAGGAACCCTCGGCCCGGTCAGCGCGCCTCCCCGACCGGCGGGACGCCGCCGCCCGACCCGGCCCCGGGAACCCGCCAGACCACCAGCTCCGTGTCCGGCACCCGCTCGGCGAACCACCCGTCCCGGGCCGCCACGGCGAGCAGGCCCCGCAGGTCGTCGTCGAACTCCGCCAGCCGCGCCCCGAACAGGTGCGGCACCGCGTCCGACCGCGAGTGCACCCACGCCACCACGTCGTCGACCGAGCGCCGCAGCACCACCCCGGACGGCGCCCGCAGCCGCCGCGGGCCGACAAAACCCGCGGCGGCCAGCACCGCGGCCTCGCCGCCCGGCGTCCCGTTCGGCAGGAACCCCCGACCGGCCCGCCGCACCGGGCCCAGATACCCGCGCACCAGCTCGGCCACCGCCGCGTACGGGGGCGCCGGGGCGGGCAACCCGGCCGTCGACACCGGCTCCTTGACATCGCTGATCTGCACGAACGCCCCGCCCGGCAACAACATCCGGCGCACCGTCGCCGCGACCCGGTCCCGCTCCATCCAGTGGAAGGACTGCCCGAACACCGCCACCCGGAAGACACCCAGCCCGGCCGGCAGATCCTCCGCCCGCGCCCGCACCCACCGGACGTCGCCCACGCCCGCGGCGGCGGCCCGCCGCCGCGCCCACGCCAGCATTCCGGGGTCCGGGTCGATCCCCACCGCCTCCGCGAACCACCCGGCCAGCGGCAGCGTCACCGTTCCCGGGCCGCACCCCACGTCCAGCAACCGGCCCGACCCGTCCAGGTCGAGAGCCTCCGCCAGCACCGCCGCGAAACCCTCCGCGTACGGCAGCCGCCCCCGCTCGTAGTACGCGGCGGCGCCCTCGAACAGGGACTCGTCCCAGACCCAGCCCTCCGGCACGGCCCGTTCCCCTCACCCTGACGCGGTCAGCACCGACCCACCGCGAGGCGAACCGGCCAGCCACCGTCGCCCGGACACCGCCGGCAGGTTCGTCACCACCGTGCGCCCACCGCCGCCGCCGACCACCGCGTCACTTGGCGTTGAAGTAGTTCGCCTCCGGGTGGTGCACCACGATCGCGTCGGTCGCCTGCTCCGGCACCAGCTGGAACTCCTCCGAGAGCTGCACCCCGATCCGATCCGCGCCCAGCAGGTCCACGATCTTCGCCCGGTCCTCCAGGTCCGGACAGGCCGGGTAGCCGAACGCGAACCGGCAGCCCCGGTAGTCGGTGCGCAGCAGGCCCGCCAGGTCCCCCGGGTCGTCGTCGGCCACCGTACGACCGCCCGGCAGCGTCAGCTCGGCCCGGACCCGCCGGTGCCAGTACTCCGCCAGCGCCTCCGTGAGCTGCACCGACAGGCCGTGCACCTCCAGGTAGTCGCGGTACTCGTTGCCGGCGAACATCTTCGCCGTGTACTCGCTGATCGGCTGCCCCACGGTCACCAACTGCAACGCCACCACGTCGAGCTGGTCGCCCTTGGGCCGGAAGAAGTCCGCCAGGCACAACCGCCGCTCCTGGCGCTGCCTCGGGAACGAGAACCGGGCCCGCTCGGCATGCCCGTTCTCGTCCAGCACCACCAGGTCGTTGCCCTCCGAGTACGCCGGGAAGTACCCGTACACCACCGCCGCCTCGAGGACCTTGTCGGCGGTCAGCCGGTCCAGCCAGTACCGCAGCCGCGGCCGGCCCTCGGTCTCCACCAGCTCCTCGTACGACGGGCCCTTGCCGCCCCGGGCGCCCCGCAGCCCCCACTGCCCCAGGAACGTCGCCCGCTCGTCCAGCAGCGCCGCGTACTCCGCCAGCGGCAGGCCCTTCACCACCCGGGTGCCGAAGAACGGCGGCCTCGGCACCTCCACGTCGCGCGCCACGTCGGAACGCACCGACGCGTCGTCCAGCTCCGGCAGCGCCTCGGTCACCATCGCCCGCTGCCGCTCCCGGCGCTCCCGACGCGCCGCCAGGGCCGCCTCCCGCTCCGGGTCCACCACCGGCGCCCCGCCCCGCTTCGCCGTCATCACCCGGTCCATCAGGGACAGCCCCTCGAACGCGTCCCGGGCGTAGTGCACCTGGCCCGGGAACACCGCCCGCAGGTCGTCCTCCACGTACGCCCGGGTCAACGCCGCCCCGCCGAGCAGCACCGGCCACCGCTCGGCCACCCCGCGCTCGGCCATCTCGGCCAGGTTCTCCTTCATGATCACCGTGCTCTTCACCAGCAGCCCGGACATCCCGATCGCGTCGGCCCGGTGCTGCTCCGCCGCGTCGAGGATCGCGGTGATCGGCTGCTTGATGCCGATGTTGACGACCTCGTAGCCGTTGTTGGACAGGATGATGTCGACCAGGTTCTTGCCGATGTCGTGCACGTCGCCCTTGACCGTGGCCAGCACGATCCGACCCTTGCCGCCGTCGTCGGCCTTCTCCATGTGCGGCTCCAGGTACGCCACCGCGGTCTTCATCACCTCGGCCGACTGGAGCACGAACGGCAGCTGCATCTGCCCCGAGCCGAACAGCTCGCCGACCACCTTCATCCCGTCCAGCAGCAGGTCGTTGATGATCGACAACGCGGACCGGCCCTCGGCCATCGCCGTGTCGAGGTCGGCCTCCAGGCCGTTGCGCTCGCCGTCGATGATCCGCCGCTTGAGACGCTCCTCCAGCGGCAGCGCCGCCAACTCCTCCGCCCGGGTGGCCCGCGCCGAGGAGGCGTCCACCCCCTCGAAGACCTCGATGAACCGCTGCACCGGGTCGAAGCCCTCACGGCGCCGGTCGTAGACCAGGTCCAGCGCGATTTCGCGCTGCTCGTCCGGAATCTTCGACATCGGCAGGATCTTGCTGGCGTGCACGATCGCCGAGGTCAGGCCGGCCTGCACGCACTCGTGCAGGAACACAGAGTTGAGCACCTGCCGGGCCGCCGGATTCAGCCCGAACGACACGTTCGAGATGCCCAGGGTGAAGTTCACCCCCGGCCAGCGGCGGGCGATCTCCCGGATCGCCTCGATGGTCTCGATGCCGTCGCGCCGGGTCTCCTCCTGGCCGGTGGCGATCGGGAAGGTCAGCGCGTCGATCAGGATGTCGGCCCGGCGCAGCCCCCACCGCCCGGTCAGGTCCTCGATCAGCCGCTGCGCGACCCGCACCTTCCACTCGGCGGTGCGGGCCTGTCCCTCCTCGTCGATGAGCAGCGCCACCACCGCCGCACCGTGCTCGGCGATGATCGGCATCACCCGGGCGTAGCGGGAGCCCGGCCCGTCGCCGTCCTCGAAGTTGACCGAGTTGACCACGCACCGGCCGCCGAGCATCTCCAGCCCGGCCTCGACCACCTGCGGCTCCGTCGAGTCGAGCATGATCGGCAGCGTGGACGCGGTCGCGAACCGGCCGGCCAGCTCCCGCATGTCCACCGTGCCGTCGCGGCCCACGTAGTCCACGCACAGGTCCAGCAGGTGCGAACCGTCCCGGGCCTGGCTGCGGGCGATCTCCACGCACGCCTGCCAGTCCCCGGCCAGCATCGCCTCCCGGAACGCCTTCGACCCGTTGGCGTTGGTCCGCTCCCCCACCATCAGCACGCTCGCGTCCTGCGCGAACGGCACGTGGTGGTAGATCGAGGAGACGCCGGCGTCGGCCTGCGGATGCCGCGAACCCGGCCGCGCGCCGTGCAGCCGCTCGGCGACCACCCGGATGTGCTCCGGCGTCGTCCCGCAGCAGCCGCCGATCAGCGAGACGCCGTACTCGACGACGAACCGCTCCAGCGCGTCGGCCAACTCCACCGGGGTCAGCGGGTAGACCGCCCCGTCGGCGGCGAGCTGCGGCAGGCCGGCGTTCGGCATCACCGACAGTGGCACCCGGGCGTGCTGGGACAGGTAGCGCAGGTGCTCGCTCATCTCCGCCGGCCCGGTCGCGCAGTTCAGCCCGATCAGGTCGATGCCCAGCGGCTCCAGCGCGGTCAGCGCCGCGCCGATCTCGCTGCCGAGCAACATCGTGCCGGTGGTCTCCACGGTGACGTGGCAGATCAGGGGCACCGTCCGCCCCGCCGCCGCCATCGCCCGGTGCGACCCGACCACCGCCGCCTTCACCTGGAGCAGGTCCTGGCAGGTCTCCACGATCAGCGCGTCCGCGCCGCCGTCGATCAGGCCGGCCGCGTTCTCCTGGTATGCGTCGCGCAGCGTCGCGTACGCGGTGTGCCCGAGGGTGGGCAGCTTCGTGCCGGGGCCGATCGAGCCGAGCACGAACCGGGGCCGGTCCGGGGTGCTCCACGCGTCGGCGGCCTCCCGGGCGATCCGCGCGCCGGCCTCCGCCAGCTCCCGGATCCGGTGCGAGATGTCGTACTCGCCCAGGTTGGCCAGGTTGGCGCCGAAGGTGTTCGTCTCGACGCAGTCCGCCCCGGCGGCCAGGTACGCCTCGTGCACACCCCGGACCACGTCCGGGCGGGTCACGTTGAGGATCTCGTTGCACCCCTCGTGGCCCTCGAAGTCGTCCAGGGTCAGGTCGGCCGCCTGGAGCATCGTCCCCATCGCGCCGTCGGCGACGAGGATCCGGTCTGACAACACATCCAGCAACGAAGTCCGCACGGATTCAGGGTAGTGCGAGGACCCCTGGCCGGGTCACCGCCCACTCGCGCTCCCACATTGTGTCGGCCGGATCACCCCGTTGGGCGGGGGCCGGGAGCACCGCCTCGTCCCGTCCGGCCGTTCCGGCGGGGACGGCCCGGCCGGGCTCGGCCGCGACGCCGGGGCCGGACGGCGCGGCCGGCGGGCCGCATCACGCGCCGACACGTAGGCTGACGGACGTGAAGGACAACAGGGACGCCACCGTGCCCGGCGGGCGGGCGACAGGGCCGTCGCCCGCGGCCACCCCCGACGAACAGGGTGAGGTGACGGCATGACCGAGTTCGACGGACTGCCGGTACTGCGGTCCCCCGTGGCCATCGCCGCTTTCGAGGGCTGGAACGACGCCGCCGACGCGTCGACCGCCGCGGTCGAGCACCTGGAGCAGGTCTGGGAGGCGCGGCAGGTCACCGAACTGGACCCGGAGGACTTCTACGACTTCCAGGTCAGCCGGCCGACGATCACGATGGCCGACGGCGAGACCCGCCGGGTCGAGTGGCCCACCACCCGGTTCATGGTGGCCAGCCCCGAGGGCACCGAACGGGACGTGGTGCTGATCCGGGGCATCGAGCCGAGCATGCGCTGGCGCACGTTCTGCGAGCAGGTGCTGGAGATCTGTCACAGCCTGGAGGTCGAACGGGTGGTGCTGCTCGGTGCGCTGCTGGCCGACGTGCCGTACACCCGGCCGCTGCCGATCAGCGGCAGCGCCTCGGACGCGGAGGCCGCCCGGCGTTACCAGCTCACCCCCACCCGCTACGACGGCCCGACCGGGATCGTCGGCGTGCTGCACGACGCCTGCACCCGGGCCGAGGTCGACGCGGTCTCGTTCTGGGTGCACGTGCCGCACTACGCCAACAACCCGCCCTGTCCCAAGGCCACCCTGGCCCTGCTGCACCGGGTCGAGGAGGTGCTCGACCTGCCGGTGCCGATGGCCGACCTGGCCGAGGAGGCCGCCGAGTGGGAGCAGCGGGTGCGCAGCGCCGCCGAGCAGGACGCCGAACTCGGCGAGTACGTCCGCGAGCTGGAGGAACGCGTCGGCGACGCGGGCATCACCCCGCTGACCGGTGACGAGATCGCCCAGGAGTTCGAGAAGTACCTGCGCCGGCGCGGCGGCTCGGCCGGCCCCACCGCCGGCTCCTGGTAGTCGCCCGCGCCGCTCGCCGAGGGCCCCGGATCGCCGCGATCCGGGGCCTCACGCGTGTCCGGGTGGCGCGATCACGCGTCGTGCGGCATCCTAGGAACCTAGCTGTCATTCGAGGAGGCGGGCATGCAGATCAACCCCGGCGCGGCCGAGTTCCCGCACCGGCAGATCGCCGCGCAGCTCAAGGCCCAGGTGCGCCGCGGCGACTGGGGCCCCGGCGAGCGGCTGCCGTCCATCCCGGCCATCGCCGAGATGTTCGGCGTCGCGAAGCAGACCGCGCAGCGCGCCGTCGACCAGCTACGGGTCGAGGGCATCCTGATCACCAAGCCCGGCTCCGGTACGTACGTCCGGGGCACCCGGCGCCGGCTCAACCGCCTCGCCCGGGGCCGGTACGGCGGCTTCCGCGGCTACCACACCGATCTGGCCGCCCGATACCGCCAGCAGCTCGTCTCGGTCGGCCGGGCCCCCGCCCCGCCCGAGGTGGCCGACGCGTTCGGCGTCGCCGACGGCACCGAGTTGCTGTGCCGCCGGCACCTGGTCCGCACCGAGGACTCCCCCGTCGAGGTGGGCGCCTCCTGGTTCCTCCCGGCGGACACCGCCGGCACCTCCCTGGAGCGGGGCGAGGCGTTCGGCCGCCCCCTCTACCAGGAGGCGGAGGAGGCCACCGGCCGGCGGTACGTCACCGCCACCGACACCATCACCGCCCGTCAGCCCAGCCGGGAGGAGGCGGAGACGCTCCAGATCCGCCCCGACACCCCGGTGCTGCACCTGCTGCACGTCGCCTACGACGACCGGCGCAAGCCCATCGAGGTGGCCCAGGCCACCTGGCCAGGCCCGATGACCACGCTCACCGAGGAGTACCGGGTCCCCGCCCCGGCCCCGGACCCCGACCCGGACCCCGGCCTCGTCCTGGGCTGAGCCGGCCCCCGTCGATCATGGAGCCGTGGCGGCCGGAACGCCCCCTTCGCGCCCTTCGCCGGGCACCACGCCTCCATGATCGGCGGGTGGGGTGGGGTGGGTGGGCGGGTGGGGTGGGGGTGGGGGTGGGGTGGGGCTAGAGGTGGAGGCCCAGGAGGGCGTCCAGGGTGGCGGCGAACAGGGGCGGGGCCTCCCGGTCCGTTCCCTCGCCGGCGAGGGCCCGCTCGGCCCAGGCGTCGGCGACCGCGATCGCGCCGGGGGTGTCGAGGTCGTCGGCGAGCCGGGCGCGTACCGCGGCCAGCAGCTCGACCCCGGACGGGCCGGCGGTGGCGGCGGCGGCCCGACGCCACCGGGCCAGGCGCTCGTGCGCGGCGGCCAGCAGCTCGTCGGTCCAGGTGCGGTCGGCGCGGTAGTGCCCGGCCATCAGCCCGAGCCGGACCGCCACCGGGTCCACCCGGTCGGCGCGCAGCCGGGAGACGAAGACCAGGTTCCCCTTGGACTTCGACATCTTCTCGCCGTCCAGGCCGATCATGCCGGCGTGCACGTAGTGGTTGGCGAACGGCGACCGCCCGGTCAGCCGCTCCGCGTGCGCGGCGGAGCACTCGTGGTGCGGGAAGATCAGGTCGTTCCCGCCGCCCTGCACGTCGATGGTCTCGCCCAGCAGGTTCAGCGCGATCACCGCGCACTCGATGTGCCAGCCCGGGCGGCCCGGGCCGAGGTCGCCGCCGGGCCAGGACGGCTCGCCCTCGCGGGCCCCCCGCCACAGCAGCGGGTCCAGCGGGTCCCGCTTGCCCGCCCGGTCCGGGTCGCCACCGCGCTCGGGGAAGATCTCCAGCATCTCCGGCCGGGACAGGTTCGACTCGTAGCCGAACGCCGGGACGGCGGTGATGTCGAAGTACACGTCGCCGGTGCCGTCGTCGAGCCGGTACGCCGCGCCGTCCTTGAGTAGCAGGAGGACCTTGTCGGCGATGTCCGGGATCGACTCCACCGCGCCGACGTAGTGCGCCGGCGGGATGATCCGCAGCGCCTCCATGTCCTCCCGGAACAACGCGGTCTCCCGCATCGCCAGGACCTTCCAGTCCTCGCCGTCGCGCTCGGCCCGCTCCAGCAACGGATCGTCGATGTCGGTGACGTTCTGCACGTACCGCACCGTCAGGCCGGAGTCCCGCCACACCCGCTGTACCAGATCGAAGGTGATCATTGTGGCGGCGTGGCCCAGGTGGGTCGCGTCGTACGGGGTGATGCCGCAGACGTACATGGTGGCGGTGCCGTCGGGTCGACTGGGATGGACACCGCGCCGCGCCGAGTCGAACAACATCAGGGGGCCGCCTCTGCCGGGCAGCCGTGGCACCTCATGCCCCACCCAAGACTCCATGACCGTCAGCCTAACGAGCCACCCGGCGCACCGGAGCCACCCCATGGGTGATCAACATGACAGCCTCTCGCCTCGGCCCGGCCGCCGGCCCACCGTCACATGGGTGGCCAGGGCATCGCCGGCCAGTCCTCCGGCGGCTGCGGGAAGTGGCCGGCGTCGCGCAGCCGGCCCACCCGGGCGGCGACCTGCGCGATCTCGCGGATCGTCAGGTGCTCGCCGAGTTCCTCGCCGAGGGCGCCGGCGAGCTGGTCGGCGAGGTCGGCGAGCATCTCCAGCGCGTCCGGCGGCAGCCCCCGGCCGGCCCAGCCCCACAGCACGGTACGCAGCTTCTCCTCCACGTGGAAGCTCACCCCGTGGTCGACGCCGTAGATCCGGTCGTCCGGGCCGACCAGCACGTGGCCCCCCTTGCGGTCGGCATTGTTGATCACCGCGTCGAGCACGGCCAGCCGGGCCAGGCGCGGGTCGTCGGCGTGCGCCAGGGCGTACGGGGTGCCGTCGTCGTCCCGGGCCGCCGCGATCGGGAACCAGCGCGGCGGCACCGTCCCGGCGGGCACGAACCCGACCAGCGGCTCGGCGTCGGACGGCTCGTCGATCCACAGCTGACAGGAGCCCGGGCCGAACGCGCCGTCCCGCAGCACCGTCGGCGGCACCAGGTCCCAGCCGGTGGCCCGGGAGACCAGGTACGCCGAGACCTCCCGCCCGGCGAGGGTGCCGTCGGGGAAGTCCCACAACGGCCGCTCGCCCCGCACCGGCTTGTAGACGCAACGCGCGCTCATCCCGTCGAGGGTGAGCGCGCCGAGCAGGGTGGCGTTCGAGGCGTCGACCAGCCGGCCCTCGACGGTCAGTTCACCGTCTCGCAGCAACCGCAGGGTCGCCGCGCCGTCCTGGCGGGGTTGGAGTTCGGACGACGTCACCGGTGATAACCGTTGTGCCGCGGGCACAGGTGCCCGGCGGGGTCCAGCGGCTGCCCACAGAGCGGACAGGGCGGGCGACCGGCGTTGACCACCCGGCGGGCCCGCTCGATGAACTCGCGGGTCGCCTCCGGGGTCAACCGGACGCGCAGCCGGTCGAGGTCCTCGTCCGGCTCCTCGTCGTCGGGGTCCTCCTCGTCGTCTTCCTCGGGGCCGCCGAGCTCGACCTCGGCCTCCCCCTCACCGGCGGCGATCGCCTCGATCACCACGGTGGCGGTGTCGACGTCGAAGGCCAGCCCGAGGGTGCCGACCCGGAACTCCTCGTCGACCGGCGTGTCCAGCGGGTCGTTGTCGCCCACGGAGGCCGGCGGCTCGGGCAGTTGCACACCGAAGCGGCGCTGCGCCTCGGTCAGCAACTCCTCCAGCTTCTCGGCGAGCAGCGACACCTGGACCTTCTCCAGCGCGACGCTGACCAGCCGGCCACCGCCGCGCGCCTGCAGGAAGAACGTGCGCTCCCCGGGCGCCCCGACCGTCCCGGCGACGAACCGCTCCGGCGGCTCGAAGGCGTGCACCTGGTGGGTCATACCCACGACCCTATCCGGCCCGCCACGGCGTCGCGCACCCCACCGACCGTGAAACGCGCCCGCGCGCACCCGCGCGCGTACCGTGAGGTCCGCCCCGGTCCGGCGGGGCCCGCCGGGCGCCTCACCGCGCCGCCCCGGCTCCCCCGCCCACGGCGGCGTCGGAGTCCGTCGACTTCGCCGCCCGCCGCCGCTTGCGCGGCGGCGGCACCAGCGCGGCCAGGTCACCACCGGTGTCGTTGAGCCGCACCAGGAACGGCCGCAGCGGCGTGTACCGGATCGCCGTCACCGACGCCGGGTCCGCGACGATGCGCTGGAAGAGATCCAGGTGTACGCCCAGCGCGTCCGCCACGATGGCCTTGATCACATCGCCGTGGCTGCATGCCAGCCAGACCGCCTCGGGACCGTGCTCGGCGGTGATCCGCGCGTCCCAGGTGCGTACCGCCGCGACCGCCCGCGCCGCCATCGCGGCCATCGACTCGCCCCCGGGGAAGGTGGCGGCGCTCGGGTGCTGCTGGACCACCGGCCAGAGCGGCTCCTTGGCCAGCTTCTTCAGCGGCTGCCCCTCCCAGCTGCCGTACCCGCACTCGATCAGCCCCTCGTCCACGGTCGGGCTGGCCTGCGGGAGCGCGAGTTCCAGGGTCTGCCGGCAGCGGATCAGCGGGCTGGTCACCACCGCGGCGAGGGGCAGCCCGCGCAGCCGCTCGCCCACCGCCGTGGCCTGGGCCCGCCCGGTGTCGTCCAGTTCGACGGGCTGCCGGCCGGCGAGGCCGCCGTCGGCGTTGGCGGTGGTGCGGCCGTGCCGCAGGAGGAGAAGAGTCGCCACGCCGCCCAGCCTATGTCGAGGTTGCGCTCCCCCACGGCCACCGGCCCCACCCCCGGGCGGCGGTGATCAAAAGGACGGGGGTGGGGTGGGGGGACGTGCTAGGTGGCGGAGAGGGTGCCGGTCATCAGGAGGGCGAGGACCAGGGTGCCCAGGGCGACCCGGTACAGCACGAAGACGTACAGGGTGTGGTGGGCGACGTAGCGCAACAGCCAGGCGATGGCGGCGTAACCGATGGCGAAGGCGATCAGCGTGGCGACCACCAACTGCGCCCCGCTCGGCGCGGCGGTGCCGGGCGCGGACGGTTCGAACACGTCGCCGAGGCTGAACACCCCGGACATCACCACGGCGGGGATGGCCAGCAGGAACGAGTACCGCGCCGCCGTCTCCCGGGTGAGGTTGAGCAGCAGTCCGGCCGTGAGCGTGCCGCCGGATCGGGACACCCCGGGGATCAGCGCCATCGCCTGGGCGAAGCCCATCACGATGCCGTCGCGCATCCGGAAGTTCTCCAGGGTGCGGGCCTGCCGGCCCCAGTACTCGGCGAAGGCGAGCACGAAGGCGAAGACGATCAGGGTGGTGGCGACCAGCCACAGGTTCCGGCCGGCGGTCTTGATCTGGTCCTTGAACAGGAAGCCGAAGGCCCCGATCGGGACGGAGCCGACGATCACGTACCAGCCCATCCGGTAGTCGAGGCTGCTGCGCACCGAGCGGTCGACAATGCCGACCAGCCAGACCCGGGTGATTCGCCAGATGTCCTTGGCGAAGTAGATCAGCACGGCCGCCTCGGTGCCGAGCTGGGTGACGGCGGTGAACGAGGCTCCGGCGTCGCGGCCGAAGAAGATGGCCGAGGTGATCCGCAGGTGCCCCGACGAGCTGACCGGCAGGAACTCGGTCAGGCCCTGGACGACGCCCAGGACGATGGCTTCGATCCAGGTCACTCGCCGACTCCGGCAAGGTCCAGCGCCTCGGCGACGGTGCGCAGGGTCTGCACGCCGCTGTCCCGGTCGGCCACGAAGAGGGTCACCGACAGGGTGGTGACGCCGGCGGCGGCGTACTCGCCCAGCCGCTCGGCGATGCGCTCCTTCGGCCCGAGCAGCGAGGTGCGGTCGATGAACTCCGTCGGCACCGCGGCGGCGGCGTCGCGCTGCCGCTTGGCCAGGTAGAGGTCCTGCACCTCGCGGGCGGCGTCGCCGTAGCCCATCCGGGTGGCGAGCTGGTTGTAGAAGTTCTGCTGCCGGCTGCCCATGCCGCCGACGTAGAGGGCGGCGTAGAAACGGACCAGCTCAGCGCAGGAGGCGACGTCGTCGCCGATGACCACCGGGACCGAGGGAACGACGTCGAAGCCGGCCAACTCCTTGCCGGCCTTCGCCCGGCCGGCCCGCACGGCGGCGAGCTGCTCTTCGGCGTACTCGGGGGCGTAGAAGACGGCCAGCCAGCCGTCGGCGATCTCGCCGGCCAGCTCCAGGTTCTTCGGACCGACGGCGGCGAGGTAGATCGGGACCTGCTCGCGGGGCGGGTGGAAGCCGAGCCGCAGCGCCTTGCCCGGGCCGTCGGGCAGCGGCAGCGGGTAGAACTCGCCGTCGTACGCGACCGGCTTGCGGGCGACGGCGAGCTTGACGATGTCGACGTACTCCCGGGTGCGGGCGAGGGGCTTGGCGAAGCGCACGCCGTGCCAGCCCTCGGAGACCTGCGGCCCGGAGACGCCCAGGCCGAGCCGGAACCGGCCACCGGAGAGCGCGTCGATGGTCGCCGCCGTCATGGCGGTCATCGCCGGGGTGCGGGCGGGGATCTGCATCACCGCGCTGCCCACGTCGATCCGTTCCGTCTGCCCGGCGATCCAGGCCAGAATGCTCGGCGAGTCGGAGCCGTATGCCTCTGCGGCCCACACCACCGAGTAGCCGAGCCGGTCCGCCTCCTGGGCGAGCGCCAGGTGGTCGGCGGGTGTGCTCCACGCCGTCTGGTAACCGAGGCTGAGCCCGAGTCGCACTGGTCCTCCCCCATCCGCAGCACAGGTCGCATCAGGTTACGCAATGCCGGCGGCGGAGCCGATCACCGGCTCACCCGGAACGTCTCAACCGGGGCGAACCGGCCGGTGGGGTGGGAATCCCGCCGACCGAAGGGGCTGGCAGGAACTTGACGGGAGCGAGGATATCGGTGGCGGCGGGTTCGAAATAAGGTTCACCCATGCAACAGCGACCGCTCGGCCGAAGCGGGCTGGCGGTTTCCCGGCTCGCGCTCGGCACCATGACCTGGGGCCGGGACACCGACGCCGACGACGCGGCCGCCCAACTGAAGAGCTTCCTCGACGCGGGCGGCAACCTGGTGGACACCGCCGACGTGTACGGCGACGGGGACGCGGAGGCGGTGATCGGGTCGCTGCTGGGCGGCCTGGTCCCCCGCGACGAGCTGCTGATCGCGACGAAGGCGGGGCTACGGCCGGGCAGCGCCCGGCGCCGGGACAACTCCCGGGGCCACCTGCTGCGCACGCTGGACGCCTCGCTGCGCCGGCTCGGCACGGACCACGTCGACCTGTGGCAGGTGCACGGGTACGACCCGGACACCCCGCTGGAGGAGACCCTGGCGGCACTCGACCACGCGGTGGCCAGCGGCCGGGTCCGCTACGTCGGGGTGTCGAACTTCTCCGGTTGGCAGACCGCGCGGGCGGCGGCGTGGCAGGCGGCCTGGCCGGGGCGGGCCCCGGTGGTGGCCGCCCAGGTGGAGTACTCGCTGCTGGAGCGGGGGGTGGAGCGTGAGGTGCTGCCGGCCTGCGCGGCGCTGGGCCTGGGGATGCTGCCCTGGTCGCCGCTGGGTCGGGGGGTGCTCACCGGCAAGTACCGGCACGGCCGGCCGGCGGACTCGCGGGCCGCGTCGGCGCACTTCGAGCCCTTCGTGGCGACCTACCTGGAGCCGCGCTGCTCCAGCATCGTGGAGGCGGTGGCCACGGCGGCCGGCGGGCTGGGGGTGTCGCCGCTGGAGGTGGCGCTGGCCTGGATCCGGGACCGGCCCGGGGTGACGGCCCCGATCCTCGGCGCCCGGACGGTCGGGCAGCTCCTCGGCGCGCTCCAGGTGGAGCGGATGGCCCTGCCCGACGAGATCGTGGTCGCGCTCGACGACGTGTCGGCGGTGCCGGTGGGCTACCCCGAGCGGGACGGCTGACCCCGACCGCCGCGCAGGTCGGGGCGGAGGCGGCGGTCACCTGGGGAAGGGTGGCGAACGGCCGGCGGGCTGGGCAGCATGGTACTCATGGACTACGAATACGCGCCGCTACGGTTGCCCTCGAACGTCGACCGGTTGACCGCCGCGGCGCAGCTGGCGATCCAGGCGGAGTTCTCGGGCTGGGAGCTGGCCCGGGTGCGGCTGTACCGGGACGGCACGCGGCAGGTCGTGCTGCGCCGCCGCCGGGTCAACCAGCCCCAGCCGGGCCTGTCGTACTGAGCGCCGGGTCGCCGCCGGGCGACCGCGGTGCGGCGCTGCCCCGGGGCGTGGGCGGGTGCTCGGGCCCTGGGGCAAACACGGTGCGGCGGCGCCGCCCCGAGGCGTGGGCGGAAGCTCGGGCCCTGGGGCAAACACGGTGCGGCGGCGCCGCCCCGGGGCGCGAGCGAAAGCTCGGGCCCCGGGGCGGCCACGGCCTAGTGGCGGTGCCCCGCGTGGTCGTGCTCCTCGTCGTCGAGGTCAAGGAACGGGTGCTCGTCGAGGCGGCCCACGAGACGGTCGTCGGCGGCGGGCTGGAACGGGCCCACCGGGTCGTCGTCGTCGAACGACTCCAGGTCGACGGGGGTGCCGACCTCGCTGACCATGACCACGCCGTCGAGCGGTTCCAGTTCCGGGACGTCCAGCGCGCTGAGCGAGCCGTCGCCGCTCTGGAGCAGCTCCAGCACCGCCTCGCCGACCCCCTCGACGGGTGCCGGCTCGTCGTCCTCGGGGGTGCCCTCGCGGCGGGCCGCCTCGGCGACCCGGATCAGCGCGGCGACGCTGGGCACCCGGTAGTCGCGGCGCTGGCGCACCGAGATGACCCGGGGGTGCGGGTCGGTGGCCTCGACCCCCTCGACGGCACCGAAACGCTCGTCGGCCTCGTCGGGGTCGATGGACTCCACGTCCCAGGGGGTGACCTCGCCGAACGCGTCGAGCAACTGCTCGTCGTACGCGAAGGAGGCGTTGTTCAGCGCGACGTACGCCTGCCAGACGTTGTCGTCGTCGATGCGGCCCTGGGCGGACCGGACGGCGGCCAGGTGCGCGCGGGCGGCGTCGATCACCCGCTCCAGGGCGGCGTCCAGCTCACCGTGCTGGTCGGTCATGTGCGTTCCCTTCGCAATGGGGGATGTTCCGCGCCGGACGGTAGGGCAACGGACACGGTCAGCAACTCCGGAGGAACCGGTCGAGAACCCGCACGCCGAACTGTAGTCCGTCCACCGGAACCCGCTCGTCGATGCCGTGGAACAGGGCGGAGAAGTTGAGGTCGGCGGGCAGCCGCAACGGCGCGAAGCCGAAGCAGCGGATGCCGAGCTGGGAGAATGCCTTGGCGTCGGTGCCGCCGGAGAGCATGTACGGCACCGGCCGGGCGCCCGGGTCCTCCGCGCGCAGGGCCACGGACATGGCGTCGACCAGGTCGCCGTCGAAGGTGGTCTCCAGGGCGGGCTGGCGCTGGATGTACTCGATCGCGATGTCCGGGCCGACCAGCTCGCGTAGCTGCTGCTCCAGCAGCTCGGACTGGCCCGGCAGGCTGCGGCAGTCGATGGTGGCGGTGGCCCGGCCGGGGATGACGTTGTCCTTGTAGCCGGCGGCGAGCCGGGTCGGGTTGGCGGTGTTGCGGATCGTCGCGCCGATGATGTTGGCGATCGGGCCGAGCTTGGCGATGGCGGCCTCCGGGTCCTCCGGGTCCAGCTCGACGCCGAGCAGGTCGGAGACCTCCTCCAGGAACGCCCGCACGGTGTCGGTGACGACCACCGGGAAGCGGTGCCGGCCGATGCGGGCCACCGCCTCGGCGAGGGCGGTGACCGCGTTGTCGTCGTGCACCATCGAGCCGTGGCCGGGCCGGCCCTTGGCGTGCAGCCGCAGCCAGTCGATGCCCTTCTCGGCCGTCTCGATCAGGTAGAGCCGCTGGGACTCGTCGACCGAGTACGAGAAGCCGCCGACCTCGCCGATCGCCTCCGTGCAGCCGTCGAAGAGGTCGCGGTGGTGCTGGGTGAGGAAGTGCGCGCCGTAGTCGCCGCCGGCCTCCTCGTCGGCGGTGAACGCCAGCACGATGTCGCGGGCCGGCCGGACGCCGGTGCGCTGCCAGTGCCGCACCACGGTCAGCACCATGGCGTCGAAGTCCTTCATGTCGATCGCGCCCCGGCCCCACAGGTAGCCGTCGCGGACCTCCCCGGAGAACGGGTGCACCGACCACTCGTCGGGGTCGGCGGGCACGACGTCGAGGTGGCCGTGCACCAGCAGCGCGTCCCGGCCGGGGTCGGTGCCGGGGATGCGGGCGACGAGGTTGGCCCGGCCCGGGGCGGACTCGTGGAGCACCACGTCGACGCCGACCTCGGCCAGCTTCTCCGCGACGTACTCGGCCGCGGCGCGCTCCCCGACGCTGGTGGCGTTGTCCCCGGTGTTCGTGGTGTCGATGCGCAGCAGGTCGCGGCAGAGGCCGACGACCTCGTCGGCGGGGTCGGGTCGGGCGGAAGCGGGGTCGCTGGTCATCGGTTCTTCATACCAGCCGCCACCGTCGGGCAGGTCGCCCGGCCGGCACCCCGTTTCGCGTGGGCGCGCGCCGGGTACCGCCGGTCGCGTCCCGCACCGCCCACCGGGCCGTGCCCGCCGCACCCCGCCGGCGGTCGCGCCCGCCACCGAGGAGGGCACCATGACCGTCCCCCTGCCCCCGTTGCCGCCCGTGCCCGAGCAGCAGGGATACCGGCCCGGCGGACGCAGCCTGGTCGACATCGTCGACCAGGAGCACCGGCAGTTGCTGGACCTGGCCGACCGCGTCGGTGACCCGGATTCGGCGCCCGGCGACCTGGTCCAGGTGCTCACCGCCGCGGTCTCCCGGCACCTGTCGGCGGAGGAGCAGTACCTGTTCCCCGCCGTGCGGGCCGCCCTGCCGCAGGCCGGCGAGCAGGTCGACCGGGAGCTTGCGGCGGCCGGCGCGCTGCTGACCGCCCTGAAGGCGCTGACCGGTTCGGCCGATCCCGCGCTGGCCGACGTGGCCGAGCGGGTGCGCCGGCACGCCGCCCGGGTCACCGAGCTGGTCACCCCGCTGCGCGAGGTGGCCACCGACGCGGAGCTGATCCGACTGGGCAACCGGTGGGAGATCGCCGAGGAGGCGGCGCCGAGCCGGCCGCACCCGGGCACCCCGGCGACGCCGCCGTGGAACCGCATCGTCGAACCGGCGATGGGCGTGGTGGACAAGGTCCGCGACGCGGTGACCCGCAGGCCGACGTACCCGGCGGATCTGGAGCCGGGGACGGGCCGGTCGGAGGCCACGTCGGAGGCCGCGTCGGAGGCGCGGCGACCGCCGGCCTGACCGAATACCGGGCGGGCCAGACCGGATATCGGTCAACTCCGATACACCCAGGGCCTTCCGTCGATCCCCGGGTGGCCATACCGTCACCCTATGAATCTGGAGCTGCGACACCTGCGGGTGGTCTGCGCCATCGCGGAGACGGGGAGCGTGACCAAGGCGGCATCCACGCTCGGCCTGGCCCAGCCGGCGCTCACCGCCCAGCTCCAACGCATCGAGCGGGCCCTCGGCGGCCCGCTGTTCGAACGGGACCGGCGGGGCTCCCGGCCCACCGCCCTCGGCGAGCTGGTGCTGTCCCGGGCCCGGGTCCTGCTGCCGGCCATGCAGGGCCTACAGGACGAGGCGGCCCGGCTGGCCGGCGCCGGCCCGACGCCCGCCCGGTACCGGTTCGGCGGGGTGAACAGCCCGATCCTCGGCCGGCTGGTGCACCGGCTCGCCGCCGAGCACCCCCAGGCCCAGATCACCACGTACGCCTCCTGGTCCGCCGACGAGCTGGCCCAGCTCGTCGGCGGTGGCCGGCTGGACTACGCCCTGGTCGGGGTCTGCGGCGACTCGCTGCCGCCGGCCGGGAACGGGCTGACCTGGCGGGAGGTGGCGATGGAGCCGGTGCAGGTGCTGCTGCCCGAGGGGCATCCGGTAACCGAGCGGGACGAGGTTCGCCTGGTGGACCTGCGCGGGGAGCAGTGGGTCGCGGCCCCCGGCGACGGCTGCTTCGGCGACTGCTTCGCCGCCGCCTGCGCCCGCGACGGCTTCACCCCCAGCAAGATGTACGAGGCCGACGTGCGCGGCTGCATCGACCTGGTGGAGACCGGCGCGGCGGTGGCGCTGTGCCAGGCCACCTTCCGTGCCGTTCCCGGGCTGGTGACCCGCCGGCTGGCCGGGACGCCGCTGCGCTGGCGGCTCATGCTGGGCTGGCACCCGGACTCGTCCGAGGTGGGCTTCGCCGGCGAGGTGCTGGACGCGGCGGTGTCGGCGTACACCGACTCGCTCGCCGCGCACCCGGACTACCTGGCTTGGCTGCTGCGGCACCCGGAGTTCGGGGTGCGCCGACCCGCCCCGGCCGGGCCGGTGCCCGGCGGGACGGGTTCCGGGGTGCGAACCGCCTGACGGTGGGTAACTGGGCGGCATGACCGATCTCTACCCCACCGCCGACGACCGGGAGACGCTGCGGGAGGCCGCCGCCGCGCACACCGCCGCCTCCCGGGACGTGGAGGCGTTCCTGCGCCGGCTGCCCCAGGTCCCCGACCCCGCCGACATCACCGAGTACGCCACCCTGCTCAGCCGGGAGGAACGGGCGCGCGGCGAGCGCCAGGCCGCCGCGGACGTCGCCGGGTTGCAGATCGGCAGCATGGAGTCGGAGTGACCGTCGCCCACCCCGGTCCCCGTGTGCGGCCCGCACGCGGGGACCGCTGACCGACGGGCCCGGTCCGGCGAACGGCGCGGGCGGGCCGCAGGAGGTCGGTGAGCGGCCGACGCGGGCCCTGCCGGCGGCGTCAGCGTTCCACGAGGACGTCGTGGCCGAGGTCGAGCAGCGAGTGCCGCCACTCGTCGTCGCTGTTGCCGCCCTTCGGGCGGGCCGCCGTCAGCGCCCGGATCCGGTCGATGGCGTCCCGCATCACCTCGATGTCCTCCGGGGTCAGGTCGACCTTGCGCTTGCGCAGCACGGCGAGGATCTGCCGGCCCGGCTCGGGCAGGTCGAGGGCTGGGTCCGGCCCGAACGACTCCTCGCCGGAGCCTCGGGTCAGCAGCCAGCTACGCAGTTGCTCGGAGGTGACGTTCACCTCGGCGTGGAAGTCCTCCCAGAGCACCTCGACCTCGGGATCGAGTCGCGCCTCGCGTGCCATCACGCCTCCTCTGCGGGCGGCGGCCCGGACGGTTCCGGTTCGCCGGTGTGGGTATGCAGGCCCTCCGGCGGCACCCGCACCCGGGCGGGGTTGGCCGTCGGCGGGGCCAGGATCGGTTCGGTCCGGGCCGCGTCGGGTGGGTTCTCCTCGCCGCTCTCCTCGGGTTCGGTCATCTCCGCCCCCCGCCGGCTCACCGCGGGTGGGACGTGGTGGCCGCGGAGTAGTCCCGGTCGCCGGCGGCCACCTCGAAGGCGAGCGCGTCGTCGCGGACGTCCACGGTCACCCGCTGTCCCGGCGAGATCGCGTGCTCCAGCAGCATCCGCGACAGCCGGTTGTCCACCTCGCGCTGGATCACCCGCCGCAGCGGGCGGGCGCCGAACTCCGGCTGGTAGCCGTGCTCGGCGATCCAGTCGATCCCGGCGACGGTGAAGTCCACCCCGATGTCCTGGGCGTGCAGCCGGCGCCGGGTCTCCTCCAGCATCAGCTCGGTGATCTGGCGCAGCTGCTGCTGCTCCAGCCGCTGGAAGATGATCACCTCGTCGATCCGGTTGAGGAACTCCGGCCGGAAGTTCTCCTGGAGCCGGCGCATCAGCCGCTCGCGCAGTTCTTCGTTCTCCCCCTCCGCGCCGGCAGCGCCGGCGCCGAAACCGACCGCGCGCTGGCTGCCGGTGATCAGCTCCGAGCCCAGGTTGCTGGTCATGATCAGGACGGTGTTCTTGAAGTTGACCGTCCGGCCCTGGCTGTCGGTGAGCCGGCCGTCGTCGAGCACCTGGAGCAGGACGTTGAACACGTCGGGGTGGGCCTTCTCGATCTCGTCGAGCAGCACCACCGCGTACGGGCGGCGGCGCACCGCCTCGGTGAGCTGGCCGGCCTCCTCGTACCCGACGTAGCCGGGGGGCGCGCCGACCAGCCGGGCGACGGTGTGCCGCTCCTGGAACTCGCTCATGTCCAGCCGCACCATCCGGTCGGCCTCGCCGAACAGCGCCTCGGCCAGGGCCCGGGCCAGCTCGGTCTTGCCGACTCCGGTGGGGCCGAGGAACAGGAAGCTGCCCATCGGCCGGTTCGGGTCGGCCAACCCGGTCCGCGAGCGGCGCACCGCCTCGGCGACCGCGCCGACCGCGTCGTCCTGGCCGACCACCTTCTCGTGCAGGTGCCCCTCCAGCCGCAGCAGCCGGTCCCGTTCCTCCTCGGTGAGCTGGGCGATCGGGATGCCGGTGGCCCGGGAGACCACCTCGGCGATCTCCTCCGGACCGACGGCCGGCACCTGGGAGCCGCTGCCGTCGTCGCCCTTGGCCCGGCCGATCTGCGCCTCCAGGTCGGCGAGCTGGTCGCGCAGGGCGGAGGCCCGCTCGTACTGCTCGTCGGCGACCGCCTGCTCCTTGTCCCGGCGTACCTCGTCGAGCCGCTGCTCCAGCTCCCGCACGTCGGAGGCGGGGGTCCGGGTACGCAGCCGGACCCGGGCGCCGGCCTGGTCGATCAGGTCGATCGCCTTGTCCGGCAGGTACCGGTCGGTGACGTACCGGTCGGACAGCTCGGCGGCGGCGACCAGCGCCTCGTCGGTGAACCGGACCTGGTGGTGGGCCTCGTAGCGGTCCCGCAGGCCGCGCAGGATGGCCACGGTGTCCTCCACGGTGGGCTCGGGCACCAGCACGGGCTGGAACCGGCGGGCCAGCGCGGCGTCCTTCTCGATGCTGCGCCGGTGCTCGTCCAGCGTGGTCGCGCCGATCACCCGCAGCTCGCCGCGGGCCAGCGCCGGCTTGAGCATGTTGGACGCGTCCATGCCGCCCTCGCTGCCCGCCCCGCCGGCGCCGACCAGGGTGTGGATCTCGTCCAGGAAGATGATCAACTCGTCGCGGTGGGCGCGGATCTCGTCGATGACCTTCTTCAGCCGCTCCTCGAAGTCGCCGCGGTAGCGGGTGCCGGCCACCAGCCCGGCGAGGTCGAGCTGCACCACCCGCTTGCCGAGCAGGGTCTGCGGCACGTCGCCGTCGCAGATCCGCTCGGCCAGCCCCTCCACGATCGCGGTCTTGCCGACGCCCGCCTCGCCGATCAGCACCGGGTTGTTCTTGGTCCGCCGGGAGAGGATCTCCACCGCCTGTTCGATCTCGTCGGAGCGCCCGATCACCGGGTCGATCTGGTCGTTGCGGGCCAGCTCGGTGAGGTCCTGGCCGTACTGGTCGAGGGTCGGGGTGCCCCGGTCGGGTCTCGGACCGGTCATCGGGCCACGCTCGGCGCTGGCCGCCTGGAGCGACTCGGGCTGGATCCGGCCGGCGGCGAGCATCCGGCCGGCCGGCGACTCCGGGTTCAGCGGCAACGCCATCAGGATGTGCTCGGGGCCGATGTAGTTGGCGCCCATCGCGCGGGAGAGCTGGTGGGCGTCGAGCAGCGCCCGCTTGGCCGCCGGGGTCAGCGACAGGTTCGGCGGCACCTCGCCCCGGGGTGCGCCGTCGCCACGCCCGCCCAGGGCGTTGACCAGGGCGTCGGGGTCGGCGCCGGCCCGCCGGACCAGGTCGCGCAGCGGCTCCCGCTGCAACGCCGCCCAGAGCAGGTGGTCGGTGTCCAGGTCGTTGCTGTGCCGCTGGGCCGCCCGGCGGGCCGCGTCGGCGAGCATCTCCCGCGCGTCGGCGGTCATCAGCCGGGTGATGTCGACCCGGTGCGCCGGCCGGCGTCCCCCCTCGCCCCGGCCGAAGTACCGGGCCAGGAACTCGTCCCACGGGTCGGAGCCGAAGTCGCCGGGTCCCATCATGTCTTTGCCTCCCGCGGTCGGGCACGCTCGCCGGTGCAGTCTCCGCCGGCACGGACGGCGGTGGCTACCCGGCGACCGGCGCGACAAACGCCCCCGGATGGCAGGCTGGACCCATGGATGCGAGGCCGCTGCTGATCGTGGACGCCGCCAACGTCGTGGGGTCCCGCCCCGACGGCTGGTGGCGGGACCGGGCCGGGGCCGCGGCCCGGCTGCGCGACGCCCTGGCCCCGGTGGCCGACGGCGGGCTGCCGCCGCTGCTGCCCGGGCCCGCCGAGGTGGTGCTGGTGGTGGAGGGCGCGGCGCGGGGGGTGCCGGCGGTGCCCGGGGTCCGGGTGGTGGCCGCGCCGGGCTCCGGCGACGACGCCATCGTGGAGCTGGTCGGCGCCACCGCGAACCGCCGACGGCTGGTGGTCACCGCCGACCGGGAGCTGCGCGGCCGGGTGGGCGTCCTCGGGGCGGAGGTGCGGGGCCCGCGCTGGCTGCGCGGCGGGTCCTAGCGGGCCGCGACCGCGGCGGCAGCCCCGCCGCCGGTCCGATTGACGGGACCGAACGACCCACGGACGGGACCACCGCCGCGCCGCCGGGCGGACTTCCCGCACGTCAGGACGGTGAGCGGACAGGCATACGGCAACACCGACAGGGCGGATGTTCTCTCCCTGTCGGGGATGGGTTGTAATGGAGATCTCCCCGCCCCCAGGAGGTCTACGTGGCGAGCGTCGCCGAGCTGAAGGCAGCCATCGATGTCGCCCTCCAACAGATCGGTGACGGGCAGAGCGCCGTGCAGGCGGCCGGCGAAAAGCTCGCCGAGGCGCAGCAGACCCTGGCCGGGGCCCTGGAGGGCAGCGGGCACGAGACTGTCGAGGCGGCGCAGGCCTCGCTGACGCAGGCCAGCCAGGAGCTGGAGGAGTGCCTCGCGGCGACCCTCGTCGCGGTGGAGCAGGCGCAGCTCTACGTCTCGACCCTGTAGGGGCGGGCGTGTCCATCATCGAGGACGTCGGGGCGCAGGTGCGGGCCGCCGCCGAGGAGCTCCCGATCGCGCAGCTCGCCCTGGCGCTGGAGAAGTTCGGCCAGGCCACCGAGCGGCTGCGCTGGGTACGGCAGGAGTCGGCCAACCCGATGGGGGTGCCCGAGCTGTCCGCCGCCACCGAGCACGCCGAGTCGGCCGGGCACGCGCTGCGGGTGGCGCAGGAGCAGTTGTCGGCGTACCTGGCGGCGATCGGGCTGGCCCCCGACGGCGCCCCCGCGGCCCGCCCGGCCGGCGACCGGCAGGTGCACGACGCGCCGCGCGGCGCGCCGCCCGCCGCCGGGGAGCAGCCGCCGCCCGCCCAGGACGACAACCCGGTGCTGCGCCGCTGGTGGGCGGTGCGGGTGGCGGAGCTGACCGGCGACCGGGAGGGCGCGCCGGACGCGCCGGACGAGAAGGTCGGCGACTCCCGTGAGCTGCTGCGCCGGGTGGTCGACGGGGTCCGCTCCGGCGACCGGGACCGGCTGCACCGGGAGCTGCGCGGCGCGCACGCCGACGTCGGCCTCGGCCTGGCCGCGATCGCCCCGCCGCTGCTGCGCGAGCTGGCCGGCGAGCTGCTCGGCCACCCGCCCCGCGCCGACGACCTGGCCCGGCTGCGCCGGGAGTTGGAGGGCCGGGTCCGCGACCTGCTCCCCGGGCTGCCCCCGCCGGCGCTGGAGACGCTGCTGACCAGGATCTGCCGGATGCCCCCGCCGCAGCGCGGCAGCGGCGAGGAACAGCCGCACGCCGCCGACCCGGCGGTCACCGCCGGCGTGGCGACCGCCGTGCTGCTGGTCCGCCTCGGCAGGGATCTGCCCCGCGACGACCGCGAACCCGACCCGGCCGGCGAGCCCGCCCGGGAGAAGCGCCGCGAGGCCGAGCGGGACGCCTGGGACCAGGCGACGCAGGAGCGCGCCGCCCGGGAGCGGGACGCCCGGGACCGGGCCGCCCGGGGCCGCCCGCCCGCGCCGCCCGCCGGGAGCGCCGCCCGCCGGGACTCCGATGGCTGACCGGCGCACCCAACTGGTGACCCGGGTGCGCGGCATGCTCTCCGAGGCGCTGGGCGCCACCCGGGGCCGGCTCGCCGCCGCCGATGCCGAACTCGCCGCCGCCCGGGACCGGCTGGCCCGGGTCGAGCACGCCGCCGCGGCGGTGCCGGCACGGGTGGGGGCGCAGCGGGACCGGCGGCTGGCCGAGATCGACGCCCGGCACGCCGCCCGGATCGCCGAGCTGGCCGGCCGGGCCGTCGACGCCGCCCACCGGGAGGCCCCCGGCGCGGCCTCCGCCGACTGGGCGCGGTGGACCGCCACGCCGGCCGGGCGCGGCGAGCCGCCCGGCGCGGTCCGGATCGGCGCCGTCCGCATCCCCGGCGCGGAGCCGGTGCCGGCGCTGGTGCCGCTGCTCGACGCCGGGCACGTGCACCTGACCGGGGCCGAGGCCGACGGCGGGGCCGCCGTGGTGCCGGCGCTGCTGCTGCGCAGCCTGGGCCGGGCCGACCCGGGCGCGGTGCGGCTGTTCGGGTACGACCCGGAGCACCTCGGCGGCGGGCTGGCCGGGTTCGCCCCGCTGGGCACCGCCGGGCTGCTCACCTTCGTCGGGCCCGGCGGGCTGGGCCGGCTGCTGGACGACCTGGTGGAGCAGATCCGCCGGATCAACGAGACGGTGCTGGCCGGCGAGTACCGCTCGGTGCGCGAGCTGGCCGCCGCGACCGGCCGCCGCCCGGAGCCGTGGCGGGTGGCGGTGCTGCTCGGCGGCGACGAGCTGTCCCGGCACGAGCGCGGCCAGCTCGACCGGGTGGTCCGCACCGGCGCGGCGTGCGGGGTGCACCTGGTGGTGCGGGGCGTGCTGGTGCCCGCCGACCCCACGGTCACCCGGGTCGTGGTGGGCCCGGACGGCGCCCGGGTCGGCGGGCCGCCCGGCCTGCCGGTGACCCTGGACCCGCCGCCCCCGGCCACGCTGGTCACCGAGACCTGCCGGGAGGTCGCCGCCCGGGTCAACGCCGGTCCCCCGCCGGCTCCGTTCACCGACCTGCTGCCGCCGCCCGAGCAGATGTGGCGGGAGGACTCGTCCACCGGGCTGACCGCGCCGATCGGCGAGGGCCCGCACGGCCGGCCGGTGCTACTCAACCTCGGCGACTACCCGCCGCACGCGCTGATCGGCGGCCCCTCGGGCACCGGCAAGACCAATCTGATCTTCGCCTGGATCGGCGCGCTGGCGTCCCGGTACTCCCCAGCCGAGCTGGAGTTCTACCTGCTCGACTTCAAGGAGGGGGTGTCCTTCGCCCGGTTCGCCCAGGGCCGGCGGGACCCGAGCTGGCTGCCGCACATGCGGCTGGTCGGGATCAACGTCAACACCGACCGGGAGTTCGGGCTGGCCCTGCTGCGCTTCCTCGCCGAGGAGCTGCGCCGGCGGGCCGACGCGGCGAAGAAGCACGAGGTGACCAAGCTCGCCGAGCTGCGGGCGGTCGACCCGACCGGGCACTGGCCCCGGATCGTCGCCGTGGTCGACGAGTTCCAGGCGCTGCTGGCCGGCCGGGAGGTGGTGGCCCGGGAGGCCGCCGACCTGCTGGAGGACCTGGCCCGCCGGGGCCGCTCCCAGGGCATCCACCTGGTGCTGGCCTCGCAGGACGTGCGGGGCATCGAGGCGCTGTGGGGGCGTCCGGCGCTGGTCGCCCAGTTCACCCTGCGTATCGCGCTGCCCAAGGCGCTGCGCATCCTGGCCGAGCGCAACGATGCCGCCCAGTCGCTGCCCCGCCACCACGCCGTGGTCAACGCCGAGTCGGGGCTGGCGGAGGGCAACGAGGTGGCCCGCATCCCGTCGGCCAGCGACTGGGACGCCTGGAGCGAGTTGCAGCACCGGCTGTGGCGGATGCGCCCGCAGGACGCGAAGCCGGCCCGGCTGTTCGACGGCGACGCGATCCCCCGGCTGCGCGACGCCCCGGACTTCCGGGCGCTGACCCCGCCCGAGGGCGACGGGCCGCCGCGCAGCCCGGTCGCGCTGCTCGGGGAGATCATCGACGTGCAGGCCCGCTCGGCGGTGCTGCGGCTGCCCCGGGCGCCCGGACGCAACCTGGCGGTGCTGGGCACCCGGGTCGACGAGGCGTGCGCGGTGCTGGACGCCGCCGCCCGGTCCCTGGCCCGCCAGCACCGTCCCGGCACGGCCCGGTTCTCCATCGCCTGCCTCGACCCGGACGCCGACCCGGCCGCCCGGGAGCTGTACGCCGACCTCGCCGACGACGCCGCCTGGTACGACGACGAGACCGTGCCGGAGCTGATGGCCGAGACGGCCGCGGCCCTGGACCGGCCGGGCACCCCGGCCAACCCGCACTACCTGCTGCTGTACGCGGTCGACGCGGCGGCCGGCCGGCTGGCCGCGCGGGCCGGCGGGCGGACCGGGCTGGAGCAGCTACGCCGGATCCTGCACGACGGGCCGGAGCGGCGGACCCACGTGCTGGCCTGGTGGCGCGGCGTGGCCCGGATGCGGGTGGACCTCGGCGGGCCGGCCGCCCGCACCGACCAGATCGGCGCCTGGGTGGCCCTCGACGTGCAGGGTGCCGAGCTGGGCTCGTCGCTGTACCCGGGCACCGGGGGGCCGGACTGGTACCCCCGGCCGTGGCGGGGGCTCTTCTTCGACCGGGCGGCGCACCGCACCGGCCAGGTCATCATCCCCTACGGACCGTCGGCATGAACGAACCGGTGACCAGCGAGACGTACGCGGCGCAGGTGCGTCGGCTGGCCGAGCTGACCGACCGGGTGCGCACCCAGCGCGCCGAGGCCCGTACCTGGCACGAACAGCAGTGCGCCGCCGCCGAGCGGGCCGTCGCCGAGGCCACCGAGCAGCTCCGGTACGCCGAGCAGGAGGCGGTCGCCGCGCGCGAGCTGGTGGAGCGGGTGGACGCCGAGGCCGCCCACCTGTGGCAGCAGCTACGGGCCAGGCTGGGTTCCGGCGCCCGCCGGGTCGGGGACCCGCCCGGCCCGGCCCGGGACGCCTCGGGCGACCCGCTGCTGCTGCTGCACGGGGTGCGCGGCCTGCTGGACCGGACCCGGCAGCCCGGTGAGCTGCCCGCGTCGGCAAACCCGCTGCTGGCGCTGTGCGGCGTGCTGGGGGCGGCGCTGATGTTCGCCCTCGGCGCGGGCGCCCGCGCGCTCGGCGCCCGCAACGGCGGCGACCTGGCAGTGGGGCTGCCGGTGTTGGCGCTGGTGGTGACGCTGCTCGGCCCGCTGGTCGGGCTGGCCCTGGCCAAGCGGCTCGCCGACCGCCGGCACGCGGTCCTGTCGCCCCGGCCGGTCACCGTCGTCCTGGTGGCGGGCCTGGTCACCACCGGCGTGCTGCTGGTGCTCACCCGCTGAACGGGACCACCGGGCAGGTGGCCTTTCCCCTACCGGTCGGCGGGAATGGCCACCGCCTCCCGCAGGAGGCGTCGGGCGAGGACCACCCGGTCGGCGTCGTCGTCGAGGCCGGGCAGGTCACCGACCCGGTCCACCGCGCCGGTGAGCAACGCGCGCAGCGCCGGCGCGCAGGTGTCGGGCAGGGTGAGCGTACGGTCGAACAGCCGCAGCGCGACCGTGTCGTCCCCGGCCGGTTCGAGCTGCCAGCGCAGCCCCGGGCGGACGGCGAGCCGGGTGTCGGCGTCGAGGGCGGCCAGCGCGGCGGCCTGGGCCAGGGGCCGGATCGGCGCGGGCCGGGCCGCCGGCCAGGCCCGGTCGCGCAGCCGCGCGGCGACGGCGGCCGGGTCGGCGCGCAGCAGCCAGTCCCGCAGCGCCTCGACGGTCTCGGTCAGCTCCGGCTCGATCGCGTCCGGATCGGCCACGTCGGTGCCGAACGGCAGGCCGGCACGCAGCCGGGCGTCGGTGGCGGCGAGGGCGAGCAGCTCCTCGACGATGGCGTACCGGGTCAGCGCCCGGATGCCGACGGTCAGGTGCAGGGAGCTGGACTCCTGGGCCTGGGCGCTGTGCAGCCAGCCGCGCGGCAGGTACAGCGCGTCGCCCGGTTCCAGCACCACGTCGAGCGCGGCGGGCCCCTCGGCGGTGGCGGAGACCTCGTCGGCCCGGCCGCCCCAGGGCTGGCGCTCCAGCGGGTCGGGCAGCACCGGGGGGTGAATCCGCCAGCGCTTGCGCCCGTCGACCTGGAGGACGAAGACGTCATGGGTGTCGTAGTGGGTGGCGAAGCCCTGGCTGCCGGCCGGGGTCAGGTAGGCGTTGACCTGCAACGGCTGGGCGAGGGCGGCGCCGAGGTCGCGGGCGAGGTCGACCAGGGCGGGCCAGGTGCGGTGCAGCCCCTGGAGCACCAGGGTGGCGCCGGAGGCGTACAGCTCCAGCACCCGCTCGTCGAGGACCTGGTCGCCGATCTCGGCGCCCGCGCCGCCGCCGCCGGTGTAGCGCGCCGCCGGCACGAGCTGACCGTCCTTGGCGATCCGCAGGAACGGGGTACGCAGGCCGCGCCGGCTGAGCAGCTCGTCGGCGTCGGCGGGGCTGAGCAGGTCGGTGAAGCCGTCGGGGTTGGGCAGCTCGGCGGCGCGGGAGAGCAGCGGCGCGCGTCCCCAGTGGGCGGCGGCGAACTTGCCCGGCTCGACGGCGGCGCAGCGGGCGAACGCCCGGGCGGCGGCGGACGACACCGCCGGGCGGTGGTGGCCGCCCGGCGGGTCGATGATCGTCACGACGGTCCGTCAGGCCGCGCGGCCGTCGGCGCCACCGTCCCGGTTGCCCGGGGTCGCGCCGCCGTCGGCCGGCCCCTCCGCCCCACCGTCCGCGCCGCCGTCCCGCTGCCCCGGGGTGGCGCCGCCGTCGGCCGGGCCCTCGGCGCCACCGTCCGCGCCACCGTCGTGCTGCCCCGGGGTCGCGCCACCGTCGGCCGGGCCCTCGGCGCCACCGTCCGCGCCACCGTCTTGCTGCCCCGGGGTGGCACCGCCGTCGGCCGGGCCCTCCAGGCCGCCGCCGCCGCTCGTCTGGATGTCGTCGTCGTTGAGTGCCATTCGGTGCTCCCTCGGAAGTGCCGCCCCGCCGCGCGGCGGGGTCCGTCGTACGGCCGGTGGTACCCAGGCGCGATCTTCTCTAACCACACCGTAGACGTCGGGCCCCGTCGGCACGCCCGGTTCGCCCGGTACGGCCACCCCAGCGCCGGCGACCATGGAGCCCTGGTGCCCGACACCTCCCGCGACGCACGTTCCGTCCGGCACCCCGCGTCCATGATCGACGGGGTGGGGGGCTCCGGGTCGCCATCTCATGCTTCAGGAAGGTTGTCTCTTATAGCGGGACGGGGCCTAGCCTCGGGATCATGACCGTCTCCCGACGGTGGGTCATGCTGGGCATCGGCACCACCGCGCAGACCGCCGGCACCCTCTACCTGTACGGGCTGCCGTTCCTGCTGCCCGCGCTGCGCCGAACCACCGGCCTGCACCTGTGGGAGTTGGGCCTGCTGGTCGCCTGCCCGAGCCTCGGCATGGTGCTCGCCCTCATCGGCTGGGGCACTTTGGCCGACCGCCGGGGCGAGCGCCTCGTCATCGGGCTGGGGCTGACCCTCGGGGCGGCGTTCCTGGCCGGCGCGGCCGTCACCCGTGGGCCGGCGCTGTTCGTGCTGCTGACCCTCGCCGGCGCGGCCGGATCAGCCGTGTACGCCGCGAGCGGCCGGGTGGTGACCGGCTGGTTCCCGCCGGGCGAACGCGGCCTGGCGATGGGCATCCGGCAGACGTCCCAGCCGCTCGGCGTCGCGGCGGCGTCGGCGGCCCTGCCGGTGCTGGCGCAGGCCGGCGGCCCCCGGCTGGCCCTACTGACCGCCGCCGGCGTCTCCGCGCTGGCCGGGATCCTGGGCGCACTGCTGCTGGTCGACGCCCCCGGCCGCACCCCTGCCAGGCGATCGGCGGCCGTCCCCACCACGCGGGTCGCCCCGCCCGCCGCTGGCTCCGCGTCGCCGGGGACGGGGGGTGGACCGGGTGGCGGCAGGTCGGAGCGGGCGTCGCCCTACCGGTCGTCGACGCTGTGGCGGGTGCACGGCGCGAGCGCCCTGCTGGTCGTGGCGCAGTTCGTCGTCGGCGCGTTCGCCCTGGACTTCCTCGTCACCGAGCGTGGCTGGTCGGCGCGTACCGCCGGGCCGTTGATCGCGGGGGCGCAGCTCGCCGCGGCGGCGGCCCGGGTGCTCGCCGGCCGCTGGTCCGACCGGTCCGCCAGCCGGCTCCGCCCGCTGCGGATCATCGCCGTCGGCACGGCCGGCGCGCTGGGCGCCCTGGCGGTCGCCGAGTCCCTGCGGGCTCCCGCCGCCGCACCGCTGCTGCTGGCCGCCCTGGTGGCCACCGTGAGCTGGCACGGCGTCGCGTACGCGGCCGTCGCGGACGCCGCACCGCCGAGCTGGGCGGGTCGGGCGACGAGCACCCAGACCGTGGTGCAGAACGTGGCCGCCACGGCGACCCCACCGCTGTTCGGGCTGGCCGTCGCGGCGCTGGGCTTCGGGCCGGGGTTCGCCGTCACCGCGCTGTTCCCGCTCGCCGCCCTCGTGGTGCTGCACGGCCTCGACCCCGGCGCACCGGGCGGGCACGACACGGTGCGCGACGGGGCCGGCCGACCCGAGGGTCGGCCGGCCGACAAGGCGGTCAGGGGATCAACTGGCCCAGGTCCCGGGGCATGGCGGACCTGACGTCCTCCCACTCCCCCTGGGTAACGTGCCGGCGCAGGGTGTCCAGCACCACCTGGACCACCCGCTCCGGGCCGCCCTCCACGTCGTACGGGAAGCCCTGGCGGACCTCGTAGAGGAAGTCGTCCCGGTTCAGCTTGATCGGCACGTCCTCCGGTCGCCAGCCGTCGAAGTAGATGCCCCGCACCAGCACCGGAAGCTGCGCGGCGAACTCCGCGCTCTCCTGCACCGGCAGCCGGTCTCGCAGCAGGTGCAGCACCGTGCGCAGCGCCGCGTACGACTGGTTGCGCTGCGCCTTCGGCCAGCCGTACGCCGCCTCGATGTCCTTGAGGATCAGGTTCGTCTTGTCCAGGGAACTCTCGAACGCGGAGATCAACTGCTCAGCCATCTGTCCACCCCCGTAGGTCGTCGTGCCACCGTCGGTCGTCGTCACGTCGCGGCGGCCCGGCCGGGCCCCGCCACTGCGAGGTGAGGCCCACCAGGCCCGGCCGTGCCCCGCCGGGGCGGGGGCCACCGGGTGACCCGACCACGTGCAGCACGCCGCCACGCCGCCGACCCGCCGTGTCCCGAACCGTCATGTTCCGCACCTCCGTACCCGTGTGCGCCGTCGCGCCCGTCTCCCGCCGACCGGCCACGGCGACGGACACGCCCATGCTGCGCCCGGCGAGGATGACCCCGCCTCACCCTCTCCGGGTGACTTCCCGGCAGACGTGCTCGGCATCGAGCCCTCGCCTGCGAGCTGCGCGCCGATTCGGGTGTGGACAACGGCCGGCGCGGTCCCGGGACCTTAGGGGAACCCGGCCGGGAAGATCAGGGACCTGCCGGGGGCGGCCGCCACCCATGGGTGACCCCCGCTCCCTACGCTGTACGACGTGACACTCATCGCGACCGAGTCGCTGACCAAGACGTACGGGGGTGGGGTCACGGCCTTGGCCGACCTGACCGTCGCGGTCGAGCCGGGGATCATCGGGCTGGTCGGCGCGAACGGCGCCGGCAAGTCGACCCTGATCAAGATTCTGCTCGGCCTCCTCGCCCCGACCAGCGGCCGGGCCCGGGTGCTCGGCTTCGACCCGACCACCGACTCCGCCCAGGTCCGCGCCCGGGTCGGCTACATGCCCGAGCACGACGCCCTGCCACCGGACCTCTCCGCCGCGGAGCTGGTCACCCACCTCGGCCGGGTCAGCGGCCTGCCGCGTACGGTCGCCCGGGAGCGGGCCTCCGAGGCGCTGCGGCACGTCGGGCTCTACGAGGAGCGCTACCGCCCGGTCGGCGGCTACTCCACGGGCATGAAGCAGCGGGTCAAGCTCGCCCAAGCCCTCGTGCACGACCCCGACCTGCTGCTGCTCGACGAGCCGACCAACGGCCTCGACCCGGCCGGCCGGGACGCCATGCTGGCGCTGGTGCACCGCATCGGCACCGAGTTCGGCATCTCCGTGCTGGTCTGTTCGCACCTGCTGGGCGAGGTGGAACGGATCTGCGACACCCTCGTCGCCATCGACGGCGGGCGGCTGCTGCGCGCCGACCACATCTCCGCCATGACCTCCGCCACCGACGTGCTCGCCGTCGAGGTCAGCGAGGGCACGGAGGAGTTGGCCGCGCGGCTGGCCGCGCTCGACCTGCCGGTCCGCCGGGACGGCCGGCTGCTGCTCGTCGAGCTCGTCGACGACGCCACCTACGACCTGATCCTCGGCGCGGTCGCCGAGCTGGACCTGCCGCTGCACCGGCTCGACCAGCGCCGGCACCGGGTGGCCGAACTCTTCGCCACGAGGGAGCCCAGCCATGCCTGAGCCGACCGGCGTCATCCACGACATCGGCTACCAGCGTTACACCGGCCCCCGGCTGGGCCGCCGGCACGTTTTCGGCGCGCTCTACCTGCACGGCCTGCGGACGGCGTTCGGGCTGGGCCGCAGCGCGAAGGCCAAGATCTTCCCCTGGCTGGTGGTCGGCATCGTCACGCTGGTCGCCGCTGCCGCTGCCGCGGTGCGCAGCCAGATCGGCGAGGTGGTGATGACGTACGCCCAGTTCGCCGACAACATGAGCTGGCTGGTCATCTTCTTCGTCGCGGTGGTCGCGCCCGAGCTGGTCTCCCGCGATTTGCGCAGCGGGGTGCTGCCGCTCTACTTCTCCCGGCCCCTGCCCCGCTCGGACTACCCGCTGGCCAAGCTGCTGGCGCTGGCGACCGCGCTGTGGTTGCTGCTCGGCGGGCCGCAGCTCGTGATGTTCCTGGGTGCCGCCTTCACCAGCGGCGCAGGCATGCGCGGGGTCTGGAACGAGCTGCTCGACCTGCTTCCGGGCCTGCTCTACGCCGGGCTGTGGGCGGTGGTCTTCGCCTCGGTCGGGCTGCTGGTCGCCTCCCTCACCGGCAAGCGGGCGTTCGCGGCCGGCGGGGTCGTGGCCGTGTTCCTGATGACCACGCCGATCGTCGGCACCCTGTCGATCATGCCCTCCCGGGCGGTCAACGAGCTGGCCTTCCTCGCCTCGCCGTCGACGCTGGTGGGCGGCGTGGGCACCTGGGCGCTCGGCGACCTGCTGGTGCCCGAGGGCCAGAGTGGCGTCCCGATCGGCGGCTTCGGTCCCGTCTACGCGGTCGCCGCCGTGCTGCTCGTGGCCGGCTGCGTCGCCCTGCTGCTGCTGCGATACCGGAAGGTGGCCGCGCGATGACCACGATCAGCACCGACCAGGCGGCGGGGACACCGACCGCCGTCACCAGCACCCTCGATCTCGCGGGCGTCTCCCGCTGGTACGGCAACGTGGTGGCGGTCAACGACGTCAGCATGAGCCTCGGCCCCGGGGTCACCGGGTTGCTCGGTCCGAACGGCGCGGGCAAGACGACCCTGCTGCACATGATGGCGGGCTTCCTGGCCCCGTCGCGCGGGGTGGTGACCCTGGACGGCCGGCCCACCTGGCGCAACCCCGACGTCTACCGCCGGCTCGGCCTGGTCAGCGAGCGGGAGGCGGTGCACACCTTCCTCACCGCGTACGAGTTCGTGCTGGCCAGCGCGAAGCTGCACCGACTGCCGGACCCGGCGGCGGCGGCCCGCCGGGCGATCGCCCTGGTGGAGATGGCGGGCGCGCAGGACCGCCGGATCGGCACGTATTCGAAGGGCATGCGGCAACGCGCCCGGGTGGCCGCCGCGCTGGTGCACGAGCCGCAGGTGCTGCTGCTCGACGAGCCGTTCAACGGGATGGACCCGCGTCAGCGGCTGCACATGATGGAGCTGCTGCACCGCCTCGGCGACGCCGGCCGCACCATCCTGTTCAGCTCACACATCCTGGAGGAGGTCGAGCAGGTCTCCGGCACCGTGCAGGTGATGGTCGCCGGCCGGCTGGCCGCCTCCGGTGACTTCCGCACCATCCGCCGGCTGATGACCAATCGGCCGCACGTCTTCACCGTGCAGTCCACCGACGACCGGGCGCTCGCCGTGGCGCTGATGGCCGAGGCGTCGGTGACGGGTGTCGAGCTGGACCGCGCCGGGTTGACCGTGCGCGCCGGCGACTACGGCGCGTTCACCCGCGTCCTGCCGAAGATCGCTCTGAGGGAGGGCATCCGGGTGCGACAACTGGTGCCCCAGGACGAGTCCCTGGAGAGCGTCTTCTCCTACCTGGTGGAGGCCTGAACCCATGTCTACCGTTTCCTGGATCACCCTGCGCGGGCTGTTGGGGCGTCGCCGGTTCCTCCTGCTGCTGCCGCTGCCCGTGGTGCTGGTGCTGCTGGCGGCGCTCTCCCGGTCGCTTGGGGTGGACCCGGGCGACTGGGGCCCGCCGGTGCTGGTCGGTCTCGGCCTGGCCGTGGTGCTCCCGGTCGTCGCCCTGATCGTCGGCACCGGCGTGCTGGGCGCCGAGATCGACGACGGCACCATCGTGCACATCCTGACCAAGCCGCTGCCGCGCTGGCAGATCGTGCTGCCCAAGCTGGCGGTGGCCTCCGGCGTCACCGCGGTCACCGTCGCCGTGCCGCTCTTCGTGGCGGGCGTGCTGGCCGACTCCGTACGTCTCGGCCTGTCGCTCGCCGCAGCGTCGGCGGTCGGTGCGCTGGCGTACTCGGCGCTGTTCCTGGCGCTCAGTCTGCTCACCCGCCGGCCGGTGCTGCTCGGCCTGGTCTACGTGCTGATCTGGGAGGGGCTGCTCGGCAGCGTCGTCAGCGGCACGAAGGTGCTCTCCATCCAGCAGTACGTGATCGCCCTCGCCGACCGGCTCGCCCCCACAGGGCTGTTGCAGGGCGACGTCTCGGTTCCGGTGGCGGCGGTGATGAGCGCGCTGATCAGCGTGGGCTTCACCGTGCTGGCGATCGACCGGCTGCGCTCGTTCAGCGTGGCCGGCGAGACGAGCTGACCTCGCCCGGTCAGGGGCAGCCGCGGCGGTTGCGCGGGCGAGAGCCGGGGTGGGGGCGGCGGGCGGGGGTCGCGGTGGTGAGGCCGAGCAGGCGGCGAATCCGGTACGACAGCACCAGCCCCTGGTTGAGGGTGAGCATCAGCTCACCGGGCTCGGCCCCACCCACGGCGAGCACGAGCATCGGCTCCGCGCCGGACACGAGCGCCTGCGCCAACGCCACGTCGGCGCGGGCCTGTCCGGCGAACGGACTGACGGGCGACTCGGGCGACCGCGGGGTCAGCGGGAGGCGCGCCGAGCGGTGCCGTCGCCGGGCGGTGCAACCGTCCCGGTCGCACCAGCGGGGATGGGCGTCGCCGGGCGGGTCGGCCAACCCTCCGGTCGGGTACCGGTAGACGTACCCGCAGGGTCGGCCCGGTTCGGGCACGCGTGGCACCGGATGGGCGGACCACCCGGCGGCCCCGATCGTCGCGACGAACGCGGTCACGTGCTCGGCGCAGGCGTACGCGGCGGCGTCGAGGCTGTCTCCCCCGTACACCTCGATCCGGACGGTGGCCGGCTCCCCGCATCCGGGTAACAGCGGCAAAACAATCACGGACGACCTCCCGAGGACGGGTGGCCAGACGTCAAGGCCACCACGGAATCATCCTCCCCAATTTGGCCAAATAACTCAAGACTTGCTTGGCCTATTTTACGGCGGTCGAATTTGGCCAAGATCCATCGTGGGACGATTGCGTCGTGGCGGACGATCTCACGGCGGCGGTCCGCGCCTACGAAGAGGCGCGGGCAGCGCTGACCGGTGCGCAGGCTGAGGCGGACCGCATCGTGGCCGAGGCCAAGGACGAAATCGCCACCGCACGGTCCCGGCTGGCGGAGGCCATTGTCGAAGCCGCCCGCAGCGGCACGCGTCAGGTGGACATCGTCCGGGCCACCGGTTACACCCGCGAGCGGATCAGGCAGATCCTCCGCGCCGGTGGCGTCGAGGCGGACTGACGCAGCCCACCGTCAGGCGTCCAGCAGGGACTGGAGGCGCTGGCCGTTGCGCTGGGCGTTGTCGCGGTAGCAGTTGTTCATGAGCACGTGCGTCTCGCTCGCCTGGTCGGCCAGTTTCCGCAGCTTCGGGGCCCAGTCCTTCAGCTCTCGGTCGGAGTAGTCGTACCCGAACTTCTCGTGGATGTCCTTGCTCGTCCACTTGTCACTGTGGCCGTGGAAGCGGACCACCGCCAGGTCGGCGGTCGCCTCCAGCACCGGCGGTACCGACGAGCGGTGCCCCTGCGGCATGTCCACGCAGACGTACGCCAGCTCGTGCCCGCGCAGGAAGCCGAGGGTCTCCTCCCGGTTGGACCCGTCGAACCAGGACGCGTGCCGGAACTCGAACACGGGTCGCAGCGGCGCGCACCGGCGGACCACCTCCAGCAGGTACTGCTTGTTGTCCCGCTTGATGGTGAACCAGGGCGGGAACTGGAACAGCAGCGCGCCCAGCCGGCCCGCCTCGACCAGCGGGTCGAGCGCGGACAGGAACCGGGTCCAGACCTCCTCGTACGCCTGCCCGGGCAGGTCGTCGGGGTAGACGTTGCACTTGTCGGTGTCCGGCCGCAGGTCCTTGTAGAGCGCGGAGACCCGGGTCGGGTGGCCGGTCAGCAGGCTGAACGCCTTGACGTTGAAGGTGAAGCCGGCCGGGGTCCGTTCGGCCCACAGCCGGGCGGTGCGCTCGGCCGGCGGCGAGTAGTAGGTGGCGTCCACCTCGACCAGCGGGAACTGCCGCGCGTAGTACGACAGCCGCCGCTGCGGGGTGTCCGCCGCCTGCGGGTACCAGCCGGAGTCGAGCAGGGTCCGGTCGGTCCAGGACGCGGTGCCCACCTTGATCTCACCCACGGGTGGGGTTCACCGCGTCCACATCCGACCGGCTTCCGGAGGCGGCGCGCTCAGGCGGCCCGCCGCTCCCGGCTCTGCTTGCACGCCACGCAGGAGGTGGCGGACGGAAAGATCTCCAGCCGCTCCATCGGGATCGGCGCCGCGCAGCCCTCGCAGAAGCCGTACGTGCCCTCGTCGAGCCGGCTCAGCGCGTGCTCGAACTGGGCCCGGCGGTCGAGGATGGTGCGCAGCAGGGACTGGGCGGTGTCCCGCTCGGCGGTCTTGGTGCCGCTGTCGGCCTGGTCGTCGCCGGCGGTGTCGCCGACCTCCACCAGCCGCAGCACCTGGCTCTGCAACACCGCCTGCTCGTACTCCGCGGAGAGCTCGTCGTAGCGCGCCCGCAGGGACGCCCGGATCTGGTCGGCTTCCGACTGCGATCGGCCGGTGGCTACCGTGTCGTGGACGAGCATCGCTGCCTGCCTTTCGTGTGGCCTGGTGCTCCGGGGGTGTCCCGGACCCCGCTTGCGTGCGTGCGCGGGCGAGATCACCCGCGCTCTGTGAGCCGGGCGATTACCCCGTCGGCGGACGCGGCAAACCGGCGATTTCTCCGACCCTCGGGCCCCCGTCCCAAACCAGGCCCGGCGGGTTCCCGGCCCCCGGGTCCCGGGTCGGCCGTCAGCCGGGCGGGGCGGGCTCCACCAGGGCGGGGTGACGGGGGTCGTCGACGCGGACCACCACGTCGGCGAAGCCGGCGGGGGCGACCTCCTCGGCGTACCGGGCGAAGGCCGGCAGGGTCCAGCGCAGCGCGGGTTCGGTGCGCCGGGCCAGGGCGGCCGGGGAGAGTTCCAGGTGCACGGCGAGGTCGACGGGCAACCCGCCGCCGAGCAGCAGCGCGCCGCTGAGCAACACGATCCCGTCGGGCGGCAGCGTGACGTACCCGGCCCGGCTGGCCCGGTCGGCGTGGGCGTCCCAGAGGGTGGGCAGCAGCCGCCCGGAACCGCCCGGTCCGGCCGGGTCGAGGACCTCCCGGCGCAGTCCGGGCTCGTCGACCCAGCCCTCGTAGTACGCGTCGGGGTTGGTCCGGCCGAACTCCAGCCGGACGGACGCCGGCCGCAGGAAGTCCTCGGCCCGCACGTGCAGCACCGACCGGCCGAGCGCGCGTAGCGGGTCGATCAGCGCGGCGGCCAACGCGGCGGGGGCCGCCGCCGGGGCCCCGTCCACGGCGACCCGGAGCCGGCCGGGCGCCTCGGCGGCGACGAGCCGGTCGGTCAGTTCGGTGACGAGGCGCTCGGGGGAGATGGGTCGTACCCGCATCCGACCATCGTGCCCGGTCGCGTGGCGCGCGGCCGGGCGGGCGGGCGGGCGGGTCAGGCGCTGCGGTCGATGGTGACCCGGGCGTCGTCGGCGAGCCGGTACCCGACGCCGTAGACGGTGGTGACCAGCGGCACGTCGACCCCGACCTTGCCGCGCAGCCGGCGCACGTGCACGTCGACGGTGCGCACCCCGGCGTGCTCGTAGCCCCAGACGGCGTTGAGCAGTTGCAGCCGGGTGAACACGCGGCGCGGGTGGGCGACCAGGTGCAGCAGGAGGTCGAACTCCAGCCGGGTCAGGGGCAGCGGCTCGCCGTCGCGCAGCACCGACCGGGACGACGCCAGGATGTGCAGCGCCGGGATGATCGAGGCCAGCGGGCGGGACGGCGACCGCCCGCCGGGCACCTGGTCGGGCCGGCGCTCCGGCGCGGGACCGGTGGACACGACCGCCTCACCCCGTTCGAGCATCTCCCGGGCCGCGTCGAGCAGGCGGCGGGCCGCCGGGGTCAGCGACTCCTCGGCGGCCAGCGGAATGTTGAGGGTCACGGTGAGCACGGGCGCGGTGGTGTGCGCGGGGCGGCGCTGCCCACCGGGGGGACGACCAGGGACCGCGGGCTGGGACGTATGCCATCCGGCGCGCGACGAGGCGGGGCTGACCGACATGGTCCTCCTTGGCTGGTCCGGGTATCTCCCCACGGCCCGGGACGCCGCTGCATCGATGCTTCCCGGCGCCCGGGTGAGGGTCAAGGGGCAGCTACGTTGCATGAATGTGACAATTGGCGAACACATCGGAGCCGGACGCTCGCTCTGAGTACGAGGTTTGATGATTACAGCAGAGTCGTCATCATGACCGGATACGGGGGGTACCCGCCGGGTCTGCCCTGCGGCTTCGGCGGCGGGAACGCCCGGCAGGACCTCGCCGCCGTCCGACACGCGGACGCGGCGCACCCCGTGCCGGGGCACGCCGCGTGCGCCCACCGGGGCGGCGGACCGGCTCAGCGGTGCGGGTCGACGCTGACCCGGGCCTCGTCGGCGAGCCGGTACCCGACGCCGTAGACGGTGGTGACCAGGGGCGTGACGTCGCCGAGCTTGGCCCGCAGCCGGCGCACGTGCACGTCGACGGTGCGCGCCACGGCGTGCTCGTAGCCCCAGACGCTGCTGAGCAACTGGAGGCGGGTGAAGACCCGGCGGGGGTGCGCGGCCAGGAAGTGCAGCAGGTCGAACTCGATGCGGGTCAGCGGGATCACCCGCGAGCCCTGCCGCACCACCCGGGACGCGGCCAGGATGCGCACCTCGTCCGGGTTCTCCGGCGGCGGGGGGACGGCGAAGGGGCGCGCCGCGGTGGGGCCGCCGGCGGGCGCCGGCCCGGCCTCCGCCGGGTGGCCACGCCCCGCCGGGGCCCACGACTCCGCCACCGCCCTACGGTGCTCCGGCGGGCAGGCCAGCAGCGTGCCCTCCCCCGACTCGGCCAGTTCGCGCAGCAGCTCGACGAGCCGGGCGAGCCGGGGTGTCAACTGCCCGGGGGTCAGCTCGACGGTGACGGTCAGCGTCGGTGTGGACCGGAGGTGGGTCGGCGGAAGGCGGTCGGTGCGCCCCGTCGGGGCGCGGTCGGGACGGCCCTGCGGGGCCCGGTCGGCCCGCCCCGACGGATGGGGACGCGGGGAGATGGCGACGACGGACATGGTGCCTCCTGGGATGGCAGTGCCGTCCGCCGCGCCCGGTGGGGCGCGGCGGTCAGGGGTGCGCTCGGCCGGCGGTCACCGGCGACGCGACGGACGGGGAACGGAGCGGGGGCGTGGGGCCGAGGGTGGGCAGACCGGCGATCCGCCAGGCGGCGAAGCCGCCGACCACGTCGGTGGCGCGGTGCAGCCCGACGTCCTGGAGCGCGGCGGCGGCGAGCGAGGAGGTGTAGCCCTCCTGGCAGAGGACCACCACCGGCAGGTCGTAGCCGACGGCCTGGGGCAGCCGCGCCGGACAGCGGGGGTCGAAGCGCCACTCCAGCACGTTGCGCTCGATCGCGAGGGAGCCGGGCACGGTGCCGTGCGCGGCGCGCTGCGCGGCCGGCCGGATGTCGACCAGCAGCGCGCCCCCGCGGTACGCCACGTGGGCCTGCTCCGGGTCGAGCCGGCGCAGTCGGGACCGGGCCTCGGCGAGGATGTCGTCGATGCCCCGGGAGCCCGGGGGCGGCACGGGGGCGGGACAGTCCTGGGCGTGGTGGTGCGTCATTCTCGGTCCTTCCAGGGACGGCGGGCGGTCGTCCGCCCGGTCGGAGTCGTTCAGGGTCTCACCAGGCGATGCCGGCCTCGGCGACCTCCGCCACCCGCAGCCGCCCGTCGACGAGCCGGTAGCGGGTCATCCGGGTCAGCGCGGGCCGGTAGACGTGCACGCTGACCGCCGGGCGGTCGTCGCGGTTGGTCACCGTGTGCACGTGCCGGACACCGAACCGGCGGCCGGACCCGGCCGCGAGGCGGTGCTGGCGCAGCCGGCCGCCACCGACCGTCTCCTCGGTGAGGACGCCCTCGACGACCAGGAACGCCCCGCAGGAGCCGCCGTGGTCGTGCAGGTCGGTGCCCTGGCCGGGCAGCCAGCTCAGCGCCCACACCTCGTGGTCGGCGGCGACGGCGAGCCGGGCGTACCACCGCTCGTCGGGGTCGAAGCGCAGCGGGACCGGCCAGCCGGCCGGGTCGGCGGCGTACCGGGCGGCGACGGCGAGCAGGTCGGGCTCGGAACGACGGCTGGTGACCATGGTGGGACCTCACGGGGAATCGGTGACGCGTGCCCCGACAGCATAGAATGCAAACCCTATAGGGTTAGTAGGTAATACCAGATGCTGGGACACCCGATTTCCCGTCGGGTCCGCCGAGGTCCGCGCGGCGGCGGTCAGTGGCGGACCGGCGGGCTCCACCCGGAACCGGCCGCCCCCGACTGGCACCAGCACCAGCAGCGGGGTACCGGCTCGGCAGGCCAGCAGGCCGCCCGCCGCCCCCGCCGACTAACCTGGACGGATGAGCGACGACCTGGACGCGGAGACCCTCGCCTTCGCCCACCGCATGTTCGACCTCGCCCGCGGTGGGGCCACCGAGGAGCTGAGCGGGACCGTCGACGCCGGGCTGCCGGTCAACATGACCAACGACAAGGGCGACACGCTGCTGATCCTGGCCGCGTACCACGACCACCCCGAGACCGTCGCCGCCCTGCTGGCCCGCGGCGCCGACCACGCCCGGGTCAACGACCGGGGCCAGACCGCGCTGGCCGCCGCGGTGTTCCGGAAGAACCCCGACACCGTCCGCGCGCTGCTGGCCGCCGGCGCCGACCCCGAGCACGGCGGCCCGTCCGCGCTGGACACCGCACGCTTCTTCGACCTGCCGGAGATGCTCAACCTGCTCACCGCCCGCTGATCCCGGGCCGCAGCGGGCCGGGGTATACAGGGGCGGTGGAGGATCCCGTACCCGAACAGATGCGCACGGCCGGCACCGCGCTGCTCGGCGCGCTCGACGCGGCGGCCCGGGCCGCCGCGGCCCGCCCCTTCGACGACGCCGCCCGGCGGTGGCTGGAGTACCGGCCCCGACCGCGACCGGGGGTCTGCCTGGCCGACCTGGACCGCGCCGGCCGCAAGGCCGCACACCGGTTACTGGCCACCGCGCTCAGCCCGGCGGCGTACGCGCAGGCGATGGCCGTCGTCGCGCTGGAGGAGGTGCTGGACCGGGCCGAGGGCTGGCGACGCGGGCGGCACAGCGGCGACTACTGGGTGGCGGTCTTCGGCGACCCGGCCCGCGACGACCGGTGGGCGTGGCGGTTCGAGGGGCACCACCTGTCGGTGAGCATGACCGTGGTCGACGACCAGGTCTCCCCCGCCCCGGTGTTCCTCGGCGCGAACCCGGCCACCGTCCGGCACGCCGGGCATCCGGTGTCCCGACCCCTCGCTGTCGAGGAGGACCTGGCCCGCGCCCTGCTCGACGCGATCGGTCCGGCGGGGCGGGCGGCGGCGGTCGTCGCCGACGAGGCGCCCGCCGACATCATCAGCGCCACCCGACCGGACGCACCGGGGTCGATCACGCCGCTCGGGGTGCCGGCCGACCGGCTCGGCCCCACCGGCCGGGCCATGCTCGACCAGCTCGTCGCCGTGTACCTCGACCGGCTGCCGCCGGAACTCGCCGTCCGGGAGGCCGGCCGGCTCGCCGGCGGCCCGCTGCACTTCGCCTGGGCCGGCCCGACCCGGCCCGGCCAGCGCCACTACTACCGGGTGCAGGGCGACGACCTGCTGATCGAGTACGACAACACGAGCGACGACGGCAACCACGCGCACACCGTGCTGCGCCGCCCGGCCAGCGACTTCGGCGCGGACGTGCTCGCGGCGCACCACGCCGAGGCACACGGCTGAACTGGACCGGGCCGCCGGCCACCCGGACGGGCCGCGACGCTGGTTCGGTGGTCCACGACGCCGGTTCGGGCCCATCGCGAGAATGGTTCAGGCGGGCCGGACGGCCTCGATCAGGAACCGCCGGGCGTGCGCCACGAAGCCGCCCTGGGCCTCGATCCGGGCGTGCAGGCGGGCGAGCTGCGGCCGGTACCGCTCGACGGTGAACCCCGGCACCGTCCAGACCACCTTGCGCAGGAAGTAGACCACCCCGGCGATGTCGTGGAACTCGGTGCGCAGGGTCGCCTCGCGCAGGTCGACCACCGTCAGCCCGGCCGCCGCCGCGGCGGCCACGGCCTGCTCGGGCAACTGCCGCGCGGGCGGGGGCAGCGGGCCGAGCAGAGCCTCGCTCAGCTCCCGTACGGTGCCGCCGCGGATCTGCTGGGACAGGAACGTCCCGCCCGGCCGCAGCACCCGGGCGACCTCGTCCCAGCGGGTGTCCACGGGATGACGACTGACCACCAGGTCCAGGGTGGCGTCCCGCACCGGCAGGTCGCCGCCCTCGGCCACCCACACCACGGTCGCGCCGAGCGGGCGCAGCGTGCGCCGGGCCACCCGCACGTTGGGCGGCCACGCCTCGGTGGCCAGCAGCACCCGGGGCGGGTTTGGCACCTCGGCGAGCACCTCCCCGCCGCCGGTGTCCACGTCCAGCGCCGTGTCGGCCCGGGCCATCCGGTCGGCGACCAGCCGGGCGTAGCCCCAGGGTGGGCGTTCCTCGGAGGCCCGGGCGTGCAGCCAGGAGAAGTCCCAGCCCCGCACGGGCACGGCCGCGCCCTCGGCCAGCAGCTCCTCGAAGGCCCGATTCCCGCTCATCCGGCCAGCCTGGCCGCTGGCCGACCGGCCGGCAAGGCGATTTTCCCCGGGCGGGGACGCGCGATCACGCCGCCGGGACGCGGGCGGCCGGCGAAAGCTCAGGCGCGGGGACGGACGATCTCCACGGTCGAGCCGGCCACGCCGCCCAGCGCGTCCGGGGTGTCCGCCTCGACGCGGGCGGACTCGAACTGACGCATCAGCCGGGCGCCGAGCCACACGCCGACCGCGCCCACGCCCAGCGCGACCAGCTCGGTGGCGAACATCGCGCCGGTCGCACCGCGCTGCGGCGAGTGCGACCGGACCAGGCAGGTCAGCAGGAACAGCGCGGCCATCGCGACGTTGACCAGGTTGAACGTGATCTTGGTGCGGTGGGTTCGGCCGCCGGTGGCGTCCCACAGGTCGACCAGGCCGGCCACGGTGGACAGCCCGGCGGCGACCAGCGCGGCGACCGCCGTCCAGTAGCCGACCTCGCCGAGGAACACCGGGCCGCCCGCCACGTCGGCCAGGTCGAAGACCGTGGCGCTGACGAAGAGCCCGAACGGGAACGTCACCAACATCGGTTGGATCGGGTGCCCGTGCACCCGCAGCCGGCTCTCCATCGTGCCTCCCCAGGGTCGTCTCAGCTCACCAGTCCAGGGTGCTACCCCCGGACGACGGGAGGGAAACGACGGGCCGACCGACGTGAGACGCACATCGGACACCGCCGGGGCCGGGTGCCGCCGTCGAGCGGATCGGCGGTGGGTCAGTTCTCCCGGGGGCGGGAGACCGTGACCACGAGGCGCTCGGCCACCTGCCGTACCGGGATGTCCAGCGACAGCGCGGCGCTGCGCAGCACCTTTAGCGCCTCCGGGGCGGCGCAGCCCCGCTGGGTCATGATCACCCCGATCGCCTGCCCGACCACCCCGTCGACGAGTTGCGCGGCGTCCAGCTCGTGGGCCTGGGCGGCCCGCCGTTCGCGGTCCCGCACCGCCGCGAGCAGCAGCCCGGCGTGCTCGGCGACCAGCATCGCGGTGAGCTGGTGGCGGGTGGTCAGCGCCGCCGACGCCGAGGCGTACAGGTTGATCGCGCCGATGACCTGCTCGTCGACGTCGACGGGCGCGGAGATCACCCCGCGCACCCCGAGGTCGCGGGCCCGGGTCGTCCAGGCCGGCCAGCGGGACTCCTGGGCGAGGTCCTCGGCGAGGATCATCTCGCGGCGGTGGATGGCGCTCATCGCCGGCGAGTCGGGGCCGTGGCGGAGGTCGTCCAGGCCGGCCAGGGCCGGGTCGGAGGCGGCCACCCCCGCCGGTTCGCCGGCCCGCAGGGCGGTGAAGCCGCACCAGGTGACCCCGGCGACGGCGGCGCGGGCAATCCGGACCAACTGGGTCAGCGCCTCGTCGAAATCGGTCACGGCGATCAGGCCGGCGGTCAGCTCCCGCAGCAGCGCCGCGGTCTCCAGGACGCTCAGGGTCTCGGTGTCGGGCGCCTGCGTCTCCAGGTTCACCGTGGCCCCGCCCCCGTCGTGGGGACGGCTGGTGACCGGCGGCGGCGCACGTCGACCTTCGGCTGTGTCATGGTCTGCTCTCTCCCGATCAATCCGACCCGGGCTACTACCCTCGCCAACCCGGGTCGAAACGGCTGAAAAGCGGCCTCATCCCCCTGGTCGGCTCCGGAGATGGAGGCGGATCACCGCTGTCGGGCGGCTCCCCCTCGTCGCGGGGAACCGCCCGACGGCGGTCAGCGCGGGGCGGCGCTGAGCCGCCGGCCGACCGAGGCGATGAGCCGGTCCAGCTCCGAGCCGAACGGGTTGTCGTGGACGAGGTACGTCCAGGTGGCGCTGGGGCGGACCAGAGTCGACTCGGTCGGCTCCCAGTCGTCGTCGAACTCGGTCTCGGTGAAGGTGGCGATGGTGCGGGTCTCGATCTCCGGGACCAGCGCGTTGAACGCCGGCACCGCCGCCCGGTGGAACTCGTCGAGCGGGTCGAGCCGGCCCAGGGCGCGCAGGTGCACGCCCTCGCGCACCTCCGACAGCTCGGCCAGGTGCTCGGCCCACAACCGGTCGAGGTGGTAGAGGGCGATCGACCGGGCCGCCCGGGCGAGCAGGTCCTCGTCCATCTCCTCGGCCTGCTCCGGCACCCGCTCCAGCAGCATCAGCGCGGCGATGTCGCTGGTGAGCAGGCGCTCCCGCCGCTCGGCGAGCGCCTTGCGCTGCTGCTCGATCACCACGCTGTAGCGCCAGGTGTTGCGGTGGATCTCGTGGTTGACGCCCTCGGCGACCCGCTGGGCGTGCTCCACCGCGTAGTCGACCTGCGGGTCGGTGACCAGGCCGTCGGCGTTCATCCGGGGCGACGGCGGAACGGCGTCGCCGGCGTGCCGGACCACCAGGTCGTCTTCGAGGCTGACGAAGAACACCGACCCGCCCGGGTCGCCCTGCCGGCCGGCCCGGCCGCGGAGCTGGTCGTCGACGCGGCGGCTGTCGTGCCGGCCACCGCCGATGACGTAGAGGCCGCCCAGCTCGGCCACCCGGTCCCGGTCGGCCTGGTCGCTGCCGCCGAGGCGGATGTCGACGCCCCGGCCGGCCATCTGGGTGGAGACGGTGACCGCGCCGTACGCGCCGGCCTCGGCGATGATCGCCGCCTCCTCGTCGTCGTTCTTGGCGTTGAGCACCACGCAGGGCACCCCGGCGGCGTTCAGCCCGGCGGCGAGCTGCTCGGACTCCTTGACGTCGAGGGTGCCGACCAGCACCGGCCGTCCCTTGTCGTGGCAGCGCTTGATCTCGTCGACCAGCGCCTCCTCCTTCTCGGCCCGGGTGGCGTAGATCCGGTCCGGCTCGTCCTCCCGGATGCAGGGGGTGTTCGGCGGGACCACCGCCACCTCCAGGCCGAAGAACTCGCGGAGCTGGTCGCCGACCAGCACCGCCGTCGCGGTCATCCCGCACACCTTCGGGTAGAGCGCGATGTACGCCTGCACGGCGATGGTGCCCAGCACCTCGCCCTCGGCGGTGGCGTCGAGGCCCTCCTTGGCCTCGACCGCCGCCTGGAGGCCGTCGGGCCAGCGGCGGCGCTGGGCCACCCGGCCCCGCATCTCGTCGATCAGCTCCACGGAGCCGTCCCGGACGATGTAGTCGACGTCGCGGTGCAGCAGGGCGTGCGCGTGCAGCGCCACGTTGACCGCGGAGAGCTGCCCGACGTGCTCGGCGTCGTACAGGTCGATGCCGCCCAGCTTGGCCTCGACGGCGGCCAGGCCGGCGGAGGTGAAGGCGACGCTGCGGCCGTCCTCGGCCACCGTGTAGTGCCTGCCCTTGCGCAGACCCCGGACCAGCGCCGCGGCGGCGTGCACCGGGTCCTGCTCGCCGCCGACCGCGCCGGCGAGGACCATCGGCACCCGGGCCTCGTCGATCAGGATCGAGTCGGCCTCGTCGACGATGGCCGTGGCCAGCGGCGGCTGCACCCGGTCGTCGAGGTCGGTGACGAGCTGGTCACGCAGGTAGTCGAAGCCGGCCTCGCTGACCGAGACGTAGGTGACGTCGCAGGCGTACGCGTCGCGCCGCTCCTGCGGGGTGGACGCCTCGTTGACCCAGCCGACGGTCAGCCCGAGCAGGGCGTAGACCGGCTCCATCCACTGGGCGTCGCGCCGGGCCAGGTAGTCGTTGACGGTGAGCACGTGCACCGGGCCGTTACCGAGCCGGACGTGCCCGTACGCGGCGATCGTGGCGGTCAGGGTCTTGCCCTCACCGGTGGCCATCTCGGCGACCTTGCCGGACAGCAGGGCCATCGCGCCGAGCAGCTGCACGTCGTACGGCCGCTGGTCCAGCCCACGCCGGGCGGCCTCCCGTCCGACGGCGCAGATCTCCTCGTACCCGGTGGCGGCGCCGGCGGCCTCGGTGAGCTCGGCGTCGGTCAGCGCCGACAGCTCCTCCTCGCGGGCCTCGATGGCCGGCAGCAGCTTCTCCAGCGGTCCCAGGTCGACCGTGCTGCCGGGCCGCTGGAGGAACCGTCGGAACCTGCTCTTCAACCGTTGCGACACACCCATGAGCCGCAACGGTACGCGACCCGGGCCGACTTTCGCGGCCCGGTCGGGCCACGACGGGGCGAGGCGTCCGCCACGACCCGCCTCGATCAGCCGGCCAGCACCACCTGGAGCTCCTGGCGACGGCCTCGTGCCAGGTCGGTGAGCAGCGCCGGGGCCTGCGCGAACGGCACCACCGCCGACACCAGGTGCTCGCGGATCTGGTCGCCGTACGTCCGCAGCAACCCGATCGTCTCGGCCGAGAGCCGCTCCCGGTCCCAGGTCGGGGCGAGCCCGCGCGGCACCCGCCCGATCTGGGCGCAGCGCAGCGCCAGCCCGTTGTGGTGGAACTCCTCGCCGAACCGGACGGCGTCGGCGCCGGCCTGGTAGAAGGCCAGGTCGACCACGGTGCCCTGGGGTCGCAGCAGGCGCAGCGCGAGCTGCAACGCCCACGCCTGCCCCCGGCACTGGAAGACCACGTCGGCGCCCCGGTCCCCGGCGGCGTGGTTCCACCGGGTCTTGAGCGCCACCGCCGGGTCGTCGGCGTCCGGGTCGAGGGTCTCCAGGCCGAGCGCCCCGGCGACCGCCCGGCGCTGCGGGGTCGGGTCGAGCACCACCACCGACGCCGCGCCGTGCCGCCGGGCGAACAGGGCGGTGAGCAGGGCCACCACCCCGCCGCCAACCACCGCGACCCGGCGCCCGCGCACCCCGTCGCCGAGCGACCGGACGTCGGCGCCGCACAGGTCGGCGGCGGCGTGCAGCAGCCCGTTGGCGCAGATCGGGCCCATGTGCGCGACGTACACGCCGAGCAGCGGGTCGAGGTCGTCGGGCAGCGGGACGAACCGCTCGGCGACCGGGTCGGCGACGTACCCGCTGCGGTGGCCGTAGGTCATCGCGCCGACGGCGCCCACGGCGACCGCCGGGGTGCGGCTGGCCACCACCCGCCCCACCTGCATGTAGCCCAGCCGGGTGACCGGGTACGGGGTGCTGGCCTCCCCCGGCTGGAACAGCCCGAGGCCGGCGTTCCAGGTGACGTTGAGGTACGGGTTGGTGCCCTTGACGAAGCTCAGCTCGGTGCCGGCGGACACGCCGCTGTACAGCGTCTCCACCCGGAACGTGCCGTCGCGCAGCTCGCCGGCCTCCTGCTCGACCAGCTCGACCCGGCCGGGGCCGCTGACCACCACCACCCGGTCACGCATCGACGGCCACCCCCGCCGGGGCCGCCGCGGCGGCGGTCCGAGGCGTCGCGGCCGGACCGGTGGGCAGCGCCACCGGCCGGCCGGTGGCCGCCGACTCGGCGATCGCGAGGGCCAGCCGCTGGGTGCCGAGCGCCTCGGCGTACGGGACCCGGACGTCGTCGCCGACGCCACGCACCGCGTCGACGAAGGCCCGGTCGACGGCGGTCCGCGCGCCGTCGGGGTCGGCGGGCAGGTGCCGCTCGCCGTCGGCGTCGCGGATCGTCAGCCCGTCCTCGGCCAGCGACAGCGCCAGCCCGTCGGCGAGGATCTCCAGCCCGGCCCGGTGCTTCCAGCCGAGCACGCAGGCGGCGGCGAGGGTGCCCACCGCCCCGCCGGCGAAGCGCAGGGCGGCCGTGGTCACCGAGTCGATGTCGGCGCCCTCGACCGGCGGCGGGGCGCCGTCGCCGTACGCGGTCACCTCGGTCACCTCGCCGACCAGCGCGCGCATCAGGTCCAGCACGTGCGCGGCCTGCTCGACCACCGGGCCGCCGGAGTGGTCCCGGCGGGCCCACCAGGCCACCGGGGGCACCTTGTCCAGCCAGGCCCCGCCGACCATCCGCACCGGCCGGCCGGCGAGCAGCTCGCGGGCCTCGTCCACCACGTGCAGGTACCGCCAGTGGTGGCCGACCCCGGTGAGCAGCCCACGCCGGGCCACCAGGTCGGCGATCCGCTCGGCGGTGTCCAGGTCCACCGCGACCGGCTTCTCCACGAACATCGGCACCCCGGCGGCGACGATCGCCTCCTCCACCGGGCCGTGCGCGAACGGCGGCACGCAGACGTACACCGCGTCCGGTCCCGCCGCGAGCAGCTCGTCGACGTCGGCGAACGTCGCGGCCCCGTGCGCGTCGGCCAGTACGGCCGCCGCGCCGCGCGTCACGTCGGTCACGCCGATGATCTCCACGTCCTCGAAGCCGCCCAACACCCGGGCGTGGCGCTGCGCCACCCCGCCGGCCCCGACCAGTCCCACCCGGCACGCGCGCATCGACAGACCCTCTCGCCACGGTTTCACGTATCCGCGCAGTGCACTCCCCCCGGGACGGCGCAATCAAACGTTCACCTCGCAGGAACGGCCCGGTGCCCGGGCCGTGATCAAGCTGTTAGGGATGATTCGGTTAACGCGTGGGCGGTACTGGGAAAACACCACCCCGCGTTTCCGCAGCGATCTGGGGGTGTGTCTGTGCGAGATACCGAATCGAGCGTCTCACCCGTGGTGGAGGCGTGGGCGACCTACCGGACCACCTCGGCGACCGATTGGACACCGCGGCGGCTGGTGCGCGCCAAGGGCGACAGCCGGGTCAGCGTGGTGCTGCCGGCGCGCAACGAGGAGGCGACGGTCGGCGCGATCGTGGCGACCATCCGGGAGCACCTGATGGACCGGGTGGCGCTGGTCGACGAGCTGATCGTGGTCGACTCCCGGTCCACGGACCGAACCGCGCAGGTGGCCCGGGCGGCGGGCGCGGAGGTGGTCGGCCAGGACGAGATGACCCGGGGGCTGCCCCCGCTGACCGGGAAGGGCGACGCGCTGTGGGCGGGGCTGGCCGCGGCCGAGGGGGACGTGGTCGCGTTCGTCGACGCCGACCTGCGCGAGTTCCGCCCGCACTTCGTCACGGGCCTGCTCGGCCCGCTGCTGACCGACCCGTCGGTGGAGTTCGTCAAGGGCTTCTACCACCGGCCGCTGGTCGGCGCGACCAGCGTGGAGGCCGACGGCGGGGGCCGGGTCACCGAGCTGATGGCCCGCCCGCTGCTGAACCTGTTCTGGCCGGAGCTGGCCGGCTTCGTCCAGCCCCTCGCCGGCGAGTACGCCGGCCGGCGCGCCGTGCTGGAGCGGGTGCCGTTCGTCTCCGGGTACGGGGTCGAGACGGCGATGCTGATCGACCTGCTGGACCTGGTCGGGTTGGACGCGCTGGCCCAGGTGGACCTCGGTGAGCGCAAGCACCGCCACCAGGACACGGCGGCGCTGGGCCGGATGTCGGCGCAGATCATGCTGACCGCGTGGTCGCGGTTGCAGCGGCGCGGCTGGGCCAGCCCCGGCACCGCGCCGGCGACCCTGCTCACCCAGTTCCGGCGGGGCGGCTCCGAGGCGCTGCCCAACCTGGACCGCGAGATCGTGGTCAGCGACGTCTCGGTCGAGGAGCGTCCCCCACTGGCGGAGCTGCGTCACCGGCTGCCGCGCCGCCGGGTGGCGGCGTGACCATCGCCGAGGGAAGGAACCCCACATGAGCCTGACCGTCCTGATGAACGCCGGGCCGTGGCTGTCCGTGCCGCCGCCCGGCTACGGCGGCATCGAGAACGTGATCGCCACCCTGGTGCCGGAGCTGCGCATGCTCGGTGTGCGGGTGGTGCTCGCCTCCGTCGACAGCAGCACCCTGCCGGTGGACGAGAAGATCTCCGTCTTCCCCGACGGCCAGTTCCACGCCCTCCAGCGGCCGTACAACCAGGTCTGCGGCATCTCCCAGGCGCACCTCGGCGGGGTGGCGCGGGCGCTGCGCAGCCGCGACGACATCGACCTGGTCCACGACCACGTGGAGGCGGTCGGCCTGGCCACGCTCGCCGCGATGGGCCCCGCCGCCCCGCCGGTGCTGCACACCCTGCACTGGGACCTCGCCAAGCACCCGGCCCTCTACGGCAACCTCGACGGCGGCGACCGGGTCCGGGTCAACGGGGTGTCCGCCTCGCAGCTGGCCCGCGCCCCCCGGGCGCTGCGCGAGCACTCGGTCGGCCACGTGCACCTGTCCACCCCGCTCGCGGTCGACGCGGGCCGGCGCCCCCGGCCGGACAAGGGCGACTACCTGATCGTCCTGGGCCGGATCAACCCCGGCAAGGGCCAGGACCTCGGCGCCCGGCTCGCCCAGCGGGTGGGCGTGCCGCTGGTGCTGGCCGGCCCGGTCGGGCCGTACCACCGGCCGGAGGACCTGGCCGCCGCGGGCGACGAGGCCCGGCAAAACCCGGACGTGCGGTTCTTCTACGACGAGGTGGCCCCGCACGTCGACGGCGACCTGGTCCGCTGGGTGGGCACCGTCGCCGGGCAGGAGCGCGACGACCTGCTGGCCGGCGCCTGCGCCTCGCTGTTCCCGCTGCGCTGGGAGGAGCCCGGCGGCACGGCGGTGGTGGAGTCGCTGGCCCTGGGCACGCCGGTGGTGGCGACCGCCCGCGGCTGCCTGCCGGAGCTGATCGAGCACGGCCGCACCGGCCTGCTCACCACCGACGAGGAGGAGCTGGCCGACCTGGTCCTGGCCGCGAGCGTGCTGGACTCGGACGAGTGCCGGCGGGAGGCCGCGACGCGGTTCACCCCGGCGGTGATGGCCCAGCGGTACGTCGGGCTGTACGAGCGGGTCCGCAAGGGCGCCGCCGCACGCCACCTGCTGCCCGCCTGACCGGGGCGGCGGGTTTGTCACGGGCGGCAGCGGGAACGCCGCGCCGCGAGAGACTTCCCGCACACGGTGAGGAGATCGCGGTGACCGGTCCGATGGCCCACTCGCGGGCCCGACGCAACCCCGCCGACGGCCGGGCCCCCGTACGCCGCGCCGCGGCCACCGTCGGCGTGGTGTTCCTGGTGGTCGGGGTGCTCGGCTTCATCCCGGGGATCACCACGTACTACAGCGACCTGCGCTTCGCCGGGCACGACTCCGAGGCGAAGCTGCTCGGGCTGTTCCAGGTGTCGGTCCTGCACAACATCGTGCACCTGCTGTTCGGGGTCGCGGGCCTGGCGCTGTCGCGCACGGTCTCCGGGGCGCGCACGTTCCTCGTCGGCGGCGGGGCCATCTACCTCGTGCTGTGGCTCTACGGCCTGGTGGTCGACCACTCCAGCGGGGCCAACTTCATCCCCGTCAACGGCGCCGACAACTGGCTGCACCTGTTCCTCGGGGTCGGGATGATCGCGCTGGGCGTGCTCACCACCCGCCGCCCGAGCCGCCACTGACGGGGGCCGCGCCGGGATCCGGCCCCCGTTTCGCCCCACCCCGTGCCGGGTATCTGCGGTCACCCCGACACGGAAGCGAGGACCGGCGCATGTCGAGCCGGATCACCGGAGAAGCATGACCGGCGGGCCGTGGGCGATGATGCCCGCCACCTGAGGCCTCTCACCCCGAATTGACCGAAATTACCGCTCTCGCCTGGTTACATGGTGGGAGGGCAGGGTAGGCACGCCCGTCCTTTCTGTCGTGACGACGGGGTGAGAAGCGATGCCCAAGCGGGTAACCACGGAACCCGGACGAGATCGGGGCCCCGCGATCCTCGCGCCCGCCCGCTTCGGCGGCTACCCCGGTCCGTTGCGGCCGGCGCTGCCCGGGGCCAAGCTGATCAAGCTGCTCGGCACCACCGACGCCAAGCAGATCGGCCTGCTGTACCTGATCACCTCGTTCGGCTTCTTCCTCATCGGCGGGGTGCTGGCGCTGTTGCTCCGGGCCGAACTGGCCCGGCCGAGGATGCAGTTCCTGTCCCCCGAGCAGTACAACCAGGCGTTCACCATGCACGGCACGATCATGCTGCTGCTGTTCGCGACGCCGATGGTGTTCGCGTTCGGCAACTACATCGTGCCGTTGCAGATCGGCGCCCCGGACGTGGCCTTCCCCCGGCTCAACGCCTTCGCCTACTGGCTGTACCTGTTCGGTGGAACGCTGGTGGTCGCCAGCTACGCCACCCCCGGCGGGGCCGCCGACTTCGGGTGGACCGCGTACACCCCGCTGAGCCGGGCGGAGCACAGCCCCGGCGTCGGCGGGAACATGTGGATCGTCGGCCTGGTCCTCTCCGGCCTGGGCACGATCCTCGGCGCGGTGAACCTGATCACCACCACGCTGACCCTGCGCGCCCCCGGGATGACCATGTTCCGGATGCCGATCTTCACCTGGAACCTGCTGCTCACCAGCGTCCTGGTGATCCTGGTCTTCCCGCTGCTGGCCGCCGCGCTGCTCGCGCTCGCCGCCGACCGGCTGCTCGACGCGCACGTGTTCGACCCGGCCACCAGCGGGCCGATGCTGTGGCAGCACCTGTTCTGGTTCTTCGGCCATCCCGAGGTCTACATCGTGGCGCTGCCGTTCTTCGGCATCATCACCGAGATCATTCCGGTGTTCGCCCGCAAGCCGATCTTCGGTTACACGGGTCTCGTGCTCGCCACCATCGCGATCACCGTCCTGTCGATGACCGTGTGGGCGCACCACATGTTCGGCACCGGCCAGGTGCTGCTGCCGTTCTTCAGCATCCTCAGCTACCTGATCGCGGTGCCCACCGGAGTGAAGTTCTTCAACTGGATCGGCACGATGTGGAAGGGCCAGCTCACCTTCGAGACGCCGATGCTGTTCGCCATCGGCTTCCTGGTCACCTTCCTGCTCGGCGGGCTCACCGGGGTGCTGCTGGCCAGCCCGCCGGCGGACTTCCACGTCACCGACACCTACTTCGTGGTGGCGCACTTCCACTACGTGCTGTTCGGCACCATCGTGTTCGCCGCGTTCGGCGGGGTGTACTTCTGGTTCCCGAAGATGACCGGCCGGCTGCTCGACGAGCGGCTCGGAAAGATCCACTTCTGGACCATGTTCCTCGGCTTCCACGCCACCTTCCTGGTGCAGCACTGGCTGGGCAACGAGGGCATGCCCCGCCGGTACGCCGACTACCTGCCCGGCGACGGCTTCACCACGCTGAACATGATCTCCACGGTGGGGTCGTTCGTCCTCGGCGCGTCCACGCTGTTCTTCATGTACAACGTGTGGAAGTCCTGGCGGTACGGGGCGATGGTGACGGTGGACGACCCCTGGGGCTTCGGCAACTCCCTCGAATGGGCGACCACCTGCCCGCCCCCGCTGCGCAACTTCGACCGGATGCCGCGAATCCGCTCCGAGCGCCCGGCGTTCGACTTCAAGTACGGCCACCTGGTCGCCGACCTCGGCCGGGACCTGCCGCAGCGCGCCACGAAGCCGCCGCAGAGCTTCGCCGAGGAGCTACACCACGAGCGGCACGTGCCCGAGTCGCCGGCGGCCGAGGGGGCGCACGGCGCCCGCCGGGCCGCCGACTACCAGCCGGCGCCGCAGTCGGGGGCGCGGCCGGTGGACGTGCCGGAGCCGGAGGAGATCCGTCGGCCCAGCTTCGAGCACACCGACGCGCCGGGCGAGGAGCCGGGACCGCCGGAGGACGAGCGGTGGCGCCACCCGCACGGCCGGGGCGAGACCCCGGAGCGCTGACCCCGGCGGGTGACGCGCGGCGGGGCGGACCGGGGTAAACCCCTCCGCCCCGCCGCACAGCTCCGTCCCACCGCCGTCGAGGTCCGTCCGTCCCGTCGGGGTCCTTTCGTCCCGCCGAGGTCCTTTCGTCGCGCGCCGGATCGCCCGCCGCGCGCCGGATCGCCGCTCAGTCGCGGGGCGGAGGCAGGCCGGCGGCGGTCAGCGACCGGCGGACCGCCGGCTGCACCCGGGTCAGCCGCAACGGCACCCCGGTACGCTCCGCGGCGTCCCGGCCGGCCATCAGCGCGGCGATCCCGCCGGCGTCGAAGCCGCCCGCGCCGACCAGGTCGACCACCACCTCGCGGGGCTGCCCGGTCACCGCCGCCAGCATCGCCCTGCGCAGCCGGTCCGCGCCGTCCCGGTCGACCTCGCCGCCGACCTCGACGACCACCCGGTCGCCGTTGTGCCGCACCGAGATCCGCGCCTTGCCCGGCCCGGACTCGGCCGCGCCGTTCTGCCACGGCGGCGGGGCGTCGGCGAGCATCGCCTGCCGCAGCCAGGTCAGCGCCCGCGACAGCAGGCGGGAGACGTGCATCTGGGAGATGCCGAACCGGGCGGCGATCTCGGCCTGGGTCTGGTTGCCGTAGAAGCGCATCGCCAGGATGCGCCGCTCCCGCCAGGGCAGCCGGTGCAGCAGCCCACTGACGGTGACCCGGTCGTCGACCGACTCCAGCGCGTTGTCGCTCTCGCCGACCAGGTCGCCGAACTCGGCCGAGCTCTCCCCGCCGACCGGCGCGTTGAGCGAGGCCGGACTGTACCCGGCGGCGGACTCCAGGGCGGCGAGGATCTCCTCTTCCGGGGTCTCCAGCCGCTGCGCGAGTTCGGCCACACTCGGGGCCCGGGACAGCTCGCTGGTCAGCGCCGCGGTCGCCTGCCCGACCTCCAGGATCAGGTCGCGCAGCCGGCGGGGCACGTGCACGCCCCAGGTCCGGTCCCGGAAGTGCCGCTTGATCTCGCCGACGATGGTGATCGCCGCGTACGCGGTGAACGAGCCCCGCTCCGGGTCGTACCGGTCGACGGCGTTGACCAGTCCGAGCCGGGCCACCTGCTCCAGATCCTCCAACGGCTCACCCCGCCCCCGGTACCGGCGGGCGAGCCGGCCGGCGAACGGCAGCGCGAAGCGGACCAGGTCGTCACGCGCCTCCTGCCGCCGCTCGGGGGGCAGGCCCTCGATCCGCGCCGCGTACGCCAGCGCCGCCGCGTCAAGGTCCTCCAGACCCCGTTCGGTGGGTGGTGGTGTGGTCGTGGTGGTCTGTCCGAACATCCGCGCCTCCCTCAGGAAGGTCCCCGCCTGATCGGGAAAGCCGGTCGCGCGCGTGGTCGAGCCACGCACCGGGCCGGAAAGTGGGTCACCTGACGTGAATCGTCGAGGAGCGTCGACCGCGAGCTGCGCAGCGTGGCCGGGCCGTCGCAGCCAGCGGTGTTCCCGCTCCGTAGGTACTCAATCACGGCAGCCCGGGTTCGCGAGGATGTTTCGGCCGGCTGGTGCGACCGGCCTCGGCGCGGCGCGCGGCGGGCGGGTCGGCGCCGCCCGGGGCGGCACTCCGCGCGCGGCGGATCGGGTCAGCAGACCACCAGTCCCTGGTCGCCGGCTCCGTCGCGCAGGGCCTCGACGGCGGTCGCGACGGGCAGCGGCGGCGGCACCGGCAGGTCGTACGGCTGGGCCCGCAGCACCTCGGTGGCGCGGCGGGTCGGCACCGCCGTGACCGGGTAGCCCCGGGCCGCGGTGCGGTCCAGGGCCCGACGGCGGCGGCCGAAGGCGGCCACGGCCAGCCACTGCGGCAGCCCGGCCAGGGCCGGCGAGCGCATCCCCGGCGACTCCGGCAGCACGTCCACCGAGCTGAACGGCTCGCTGCCGGCCAGCCACCACTCCGCCGCGTCGACGGCCCGCCGGGTGGCGTTCTCGCACCAGTACGGCACCAGCCCGGCCCGCAGCACCTGCCACGGGTCGAGCAGCCGCCCGCACTCGACGACCAGCCGGTCGCCTGTCTTGCCGGCCCGCCGCAGCCACGCCCGGTACAGGTCGGCGACCGCGGCGCTGAGCGACTCCGCCCGGGGGAACAGCACCCGGTGCAGCAGGTGCCCGCGCCGCCCGGCCCACGCCCGGACGGCGAGCTCGAAACCGGGCTCCACGCCGTGCTCGGCGTAGCCCTGCGGGGCGCCGACCTCCGGCGGCTCCCAGCGGGAACCGTCGCCACCGGCGGAGCGGAGCACCTGGCGCAGCGCGTGCGAGTCCGGGTGGAAGTCCACCGGGTCCAGCCCGCTGGCCGGGGAGCCGGCCTGGAAGCTGTGCCCCAGCCCGACGTCGTGCACCGGCCAGGTCCGGGCATCGCGCAGCAGCAGCAGCGGGGCTCCGGGCTCGACCCGGTCGGTCAGGAACCGGGCGTACGCCGCGGGCAGGTGCTGCCAGCGCACGCCGAGCGATACCGTCGCCCCGGCGAGCGCGCCCCGGCTGGCCGGGCAGTGCACCTGCCGCACGTGCACGTCGGGGTTGCCGGCGAGCAGCCGGGCGGCGAGCGCCGCGCCGTGGCCGAGGGCGGCTGCGGGGCTGTCCACCGCGCCTCGGGTCCAGTGCACCGTCGTCTCGAACGCGGCGGGCAGCCAGGGCACGCCCAGGGCCACCGCCAGGTGCGCCGCCGCGCCGTGCGGGGAGCCCAGCACCACGCCCGGGTAGCGGCGGCGCGGGTACTGGTCGACGATCCACCGCGCCACCCGGGCGGCGTCGACCTCGGCCGTCTGGTCGGGGGTGAGCGCGACCCGTCCGGCGGCCCGGGCGGCGGCTGCCCGGCGCACCGGCTCGGGCGCGCCGGTGAACCGGGACAACACGCCCGGCTGGCCCATGTCGGCGCAGTCCTCCCCGCGTAGGGCCCGGGCCGCGGCGGCGACCAGGACGCGTCCGGTGCTGCCCACCGCCACCACCCGGTCGCCGGCCAGTCCGGCCCCGTCCGCCGTGAGTCCCCCGCGCACCGGATGCGCGGGTCCCAGCCCGCTTCGTTCGTTCGCCACGCGGCCCGGCTTCCCGTCCCGATGGGGTCTAAACGGGGCCTCCGCCACCCGGCGGGGGCATTCCCCGTTGGACGGGCGCTTGCCCCCTGCGGTCCCCGCCGTGCCGGCTGGGCGTGGCGTCCGGGGCCGCCCCGGATGGGTCGCCCCGGCCGGGTTGGCCGGCCGGACTGGGCCGACCCGGGCTGGGGCGCCCGGACTGACTGGGGCGCCCGGACTGGCGGCGCCCGGGGCTGGGTGACCCGGCTACATGGTCAACTCGACATCGTTGACATCGCGGTGTCGAGAGCGCGGCAGGGCCCCTTGTCAATGACCTAAAGTCGATCATGGCTGCTCGGAGGGGCCCGGACCGTGGCGACGGGGCCGATAGTCTCCCTGCGGTGGCGACGGGAGACGGCGGATGGCGCCACCCCTGGCGGAGGTCGGCAGCGGCCGCCTGGCGGAGGTCGGCAGCCTGGTGGCCGGACGGGCTAGCCGAGACCGTCGGCCTCGACGGCCACCCGCCTGGCGAGCAGCCGCTCCCGGACCAGCCGGGCCGCGTCGCCGTCGGCGACCAGGCCCCGCAGGTCGGCCAGGGCCGGCTCCGGCGGGCGCAGCGGCACGGTGGGGTCGACCACGGCCTCCAGCACGCTGGGCCGGTCCGCGGCGAGGGCCTCGTCCCACGCCGCGCCGACCAACTCGGGCCGGTCCACCCGCACCCCGTGCAGGCCGAGCAGCCGGGCCCACCCGGCGTACGGCACGTCGGGCCGGCGGGCGGACGCCCCGGTGGGTGCCTGGCCGCCGCCCGTGCCCGAGTGGTCGCGGTTGTTGAGTACCAGCACCACCAGCCGGGGGTCGGCCCACTCCCGCCAGTGGTGGGCGACGGTGATCAGCTCGGCCAGGCCGTTGAGCTGCATCGCGCCGTCCCCGGCCAGCGCGATCACCGGCCGGTCCGGGCGGGCCAGCTTCGCCGCCACCGCGTACGGCAGGGCGCAGCCCGTCGAGCCGAGGGTGCCGCAGAGCTGGGCGGTCACCCCGGGCGGCAGTTCCAGGTGCCGGGCGTACCAGTAGATGACCGAGCCGACGTCGACGGAGACCGCTGCCGAGCGGGGCATCCGGACGGAGAGCTGGTGCAGCACCAGTTGCGGGTTGACCGGCTCGCCGGGTTCCTCGGTTCGGGCCGCCGCCTCCTCCCGCCACCGGTCCACCGACCTCTCCACCGTCCGGCGCCAGTCCCGCCGGGGCCGGACGGGCACCCGGTCGAGCAGCACCCGCAGCGTCTCGGCGGCGTCGCCGACCAACGGCACGTCCACCGGGTAGCGGGTGCCGATCCGGCGGCCGTCGATGTCGATCTGGATGGTGCGGGTCTGTACCGGGTAGTAGTCGGTCCACGGGTCGTTGGTGCCGACCATCAGCAGGGTGTCGCAGCCGCCCATGAGCTGGGCGGCGGCGCTGGTGCCCACCTCGCCCAGCACGCCGGTGTGGAAGGGCAGCCGCTCGTCCAGCACCGGCTTGCCGAGCAGGCTGGTGGCCACCCCGGCGCCGAGCCGGTCGGCCAGCGCCACGATCTCCCGCGCCGCGCCGTGCCCGCCCTGGCCGACCAGGATGGCCACCCGGTTGCCGGCGCCCAGCAGGGACGCGGCGGCGGCCAGGTCGGCGTCGTGCGGAAGCACCCGGGCCAGCGGCTCCCCCGGGGTCGCCGACGTCACGCCGGTGACCTGCGGCAGCCGGTCGGGCACCAGCGCCAGTTGCACGGCCAGGGGCAGCACCACGCAGGTGGGGCTGCGGGTGGCGGCGGCGGTCCGGAACGCCTGGTCCAGCACGGCGGGCACCTGCTCGGGCGTGCGCCCGTAGCGGACGAACTGGTTGCACACGTCGCCGAAGAGCCGGCTCAGCCCGATCTCCTCGTGGGCGCCGCCGAGCGGGCCGGTGATGTCCTCGCCGACGATGGCGACCACCGGCTTGCTGTCCAGCTTGGCGTCGTACAGGCCGTTGAGCAGGTGCACCGCGCTGGGCCCCTGGGTGGCCAGGCAGACCCCGAGCTCGCCGGTGAACTTGGCGTGCCCGCTGGCCATGAAGGAGGCGGTCTCCTCGTGCCGGGCGGGGACGAACTGCGGGTCGCCGCCGGCACGGTCAAGGGCCGCGACGACCGGTGCGATGGCCGGGCCGGGACAGCCGAACGCGCGCGGCACCCGCCAGGCCCGCAGCCGCTCCACCACCAGGTCGGCGACGGTACGATCAACCATCGCCCCGCCCGGGGGTGGCGGCGTCGACGTAGCGCAGCACCGCGCCCACCCCGTCGGTCAGTTCCGGCGCCTCGTCCGGGGCCAGCACGGTCAGCTCCGCGTCGGTGCCGACCAGCGCCCGGACCAGGGCCGCGTCGGCGCGTGCCCGGTGCGGGTCGGGCACCGACATGGCGCCGAGCTGCCCCGCGTCGGTGGCGATGTCGGTCGGCTCCGGGCCGATCCACAGCTCCTCCGTGGAGGACGGGTCGTCTACGATCAGCATGGTGTCGACCTGTTTGCGTTGCAGCGCCGACACCACCGCGTCGAGGCCCGCCCCGACGTCCTCCTGCATGCCGAAGCGGTCCAGCGCGGCGGTCACCCGCTGGTCGGCCACCTCGGCGATGGTCTGCACGGTGAGATCGTCCATCAGCGCCGGGTCCGCCCCGGCGTGCCGCGAGCCGGCGTCGGTACGGACCACCAGGTCCTGCCAGCGCTCCGGTAGCTGGGCGGCGATCATGCCGGTGGCCCGCACGTCGCCGGCGACCACCAGCACCTCCGCGCCGACCTTCTCGGCCAGTTCCACGGTGGCCGCCGCCGCGTCACCGGCGTTGTGGTGCCAGGCCTCCATGGCCGCCCGCTGGTACCGGGACTGCGACCAGCCGCCGGGGTTGACCCGGCGCAGTTGGAAGTCCTCCCGGCCGGTGACGTGGGCGCGGCGGGGCACTCCGCCGGCGCTGACCGCGACGGCGTCCGCGCCGGTCCGGTCGGCAAGCACCCGCACCCAGGCGACCTGCTCGCCGCGCTGGGCGAGCAGGGGCATGGCGTGCGGCAGCTCCGACACCGCCGCGAGGTCCCGCAGCGGCGGCGCGGACAGGTACTCGGTGAGCACCGCCCGGCCCCGGGCGGCGAACACGGCGATGCCGTAGTCGCCCGGCATCGGGTCGTGGCCGCGGACCACCCGCTCGACGGCGTCCACGGTCGGCGCGTCGGCGCCCTGCTCGATCAGTTCACCCTTGAGGGCCCGCCAGCGCAGGTCGAGCGCCGGGCGGGCGTCCTCGGTGTCCCGGGAGGCGTCCAGATAGACCGAGCACCAGGGCCCGGGACGGTCGTAGAGCGGGCGCAGGAAGGACAGCTGCATGCTCGACCCCTTTCCAGCTCGGCCCCCCGCTTACCCGCGTCGGTCGCCTTGTCACCTGAGGCCACCGTGAACGTGACTCGCGTTCATTCACGTCGTTCAGCCGGACCACCGGATACGATCGGTGCAGGGAACCGGACTCTCGGTGGTGAACGACTCACGGTGGTGCACATGGACAGCGACCTCGAATACCGGCGGATCGCTCGCCCCACGCAGCGGATCGTCACCGGTCGGGTCGTCCGGCTGCTCGACGGTTATCCCCGCGAGCTGCGGATCGGCCAGCCGGTGCTGGTCGCGGTGGTGACGGCGGCCAGCGTGATGGGCCTGCTGCTGCTGGCGTTGCGCTCGCTGTTGTCCAGCGGCGGCGGCGGGGCCCGGCGGAGCTGGAAGGAGCTGCGCAAGGGCCCGGAGTTCCTGGTCACGCCGCTGCGGCTGCGCGACTCCGCCGACCAGCTCTGCGAGGTGGAGCTGCACGGGCACCTGCCGCAGAGCGCCCTGCACCCGGCCGACTGGGTGCAGATCACCCTCCGGCCGCAGGACCCGGACCTGCCGCCCCGGGTGGAGCGGATCGTCAACCTGACCACCGGGCAGCTACTGCGGCCGCGCACCGCCACCCTGTGGAGCCACCTCGGCCCGCCGCTGCTGATCCAGGCCGTGCTGGGGGCCCTGCTGATCGCCACGATCGCCATCATCACCGTACTGACCTGACACCCCCGCGCCCGCCCCGCGCCAAGGTCGCGCCAATTCACGGAATCAGTGGTCCCGGCGTCGGCGGCGGTCAGCCGACCGGGGTCAGCGGGCGGTCCGGCTCGGGCGCGGTGCGCAGCATGCCCCGCCGGGCGGCCCAGCGCTCGAAGAACAGGGTCGCGAACGGCGGGACGGCGCAGGCCAGCGCCACGACGGTGGGCCACAGCCGCCACCGGTGCAGCCGGGCCACGGCGAGGACCAGCAGGCCGTACGCGACGAAGAGCGCGCCGTGGATCGGCCCGAAGATCTTCACCCCGATCTCGTTGTCCGGCGGCCCGTACTTGACGGCCATGCCGACCAGCAGGGCCAGCCAGGAGCAGGCCTCGGCGATCGCCGCCGCCACGAACAGCTTGGTGATCTTCTCGCGCATCGTCACTCCCCCACCGGTTGCCGGCCATGCTAACCAGTCCGGCCGGCCGATCCACGCAGCGACGGGCGGAGCGACAGGGATCACGCGGGCCCCTGCTGGGTACGTATAGGGACCTTCGGGTCTTCCCCCGGCCGGCCGCCACGTGCAAGGTTGGGGGACCAACGGTGACAGGGCGGTGACCATGGGCGAGGACGTCGGCGTGCGGACATTCACCCGCGAGGACCGGGCCCGCTATCGCGAGAAGGTGCGGCGGTGCCTGGACGTGTTCGCCGAGATGCTCCGGGAGTCCCGGTTCGACGTCGAGCGGCCGATGACCGGGCTGGAGATCGAGCTGAACCTGGTCGACGACGACTCGATGCCGGCGATGCGCAACGCCGACGTGCTGACCGCCATCGCGGACCCGAGCTTCCAGACCGAGCTGGGGCAGTTCAACGTCGAGATCAACGTGGCGCCGCGCCGGCTGGCGGACGCGGGCACCGCCTCGTTCGAGGAGCACGTTCGGGCCAGCCTGAACGCCGCCGAGACGAAGGCCCGGGCCGTCGGCGCGCACATGGTGATGATCGGCATCCTGCCGACGCTGCGCCCCGAGCACCTGACCGCCGAGACCCTGTCGGCCAACCCGCGCTACGAGCTGCTCAACGAGCAGATCTTCGCCGCCCGGGGCGAGGACCTGCGGATCTCGATCAGCGGGGTGGAGCGGCTCTCCGTCACCGCCGACACCATCACCCCGGAGGCCGCCTGCACCAGCACCCAGTTCCACCTCCAGGTCAGCCCGGCCCAGTTCGCCGACTACTGGAACGCCGCCCAGGCGATCGCCGGCATCCAGGTGGCCCTCGGCGCGAACTCGCCGCTGTTCTTCGGCCGGGAGCTGTGGCGCGAGACCCGCATCCCGCTGTTCCAGCAGGCCACGGACACCCGGGCGGAGGAGATCAAGGCCCAGGGGGTACGCCCGCGGGTGTGGTTCGGCGAACGCTGGATCACCTCGGTCTTCGACCTGTTCGAGGAGAACGTCCGGTACTTCCCGGCGCTGCTGCCGGTCTGCGACCCCGAGGACCCGGCCGAGGCCCTCGCCCGCGGCGACGTGCCGAAGCTCGCCGAACTGCGGCTGCACAACGGCACCGTCTACCGCTGGAACCGCCCGGTGTACGACGTGTTCAAGGGCCGCCCGCACCTGCGGGTGGAGAACCGGGTGCTGCCCGCCGGCCCGACGGTGCTGGACACCGTCGCCAACGGCGCGTTCTACTTCGGACTGGTCCGGGCCCTCGCCGAGGCGGACCGGCCGCTGTGGTCGCAGATGTCGTTCAGCGCCGCCGAGGAGAACTTCACCAGTTGCGCCCGGCACGGCATCGACGCCCAGGTGTTCTGGCCCGGCCTGGGCTACCTGCCGGTCGCCGAGCTGGTGCTGCGCCGGCTGCTGCCGATGGCCCACCAGGGGCTGGACCGGTGGGGGCTGGACCCGGTCGAGCGGGACCGGCTGCTCGGGATCGTCGAGCAGCGCTGCCTGACCGGCCGCAACGGGGCCACCTGGCAGGTGGAGACGCTGCACCGGCTGGAGTCCGCGGACCACCTGGACCGGCCGGCGGCGCTGCGCGAGGTGGTCCGGCACTACGTGGACCTGATGCACAGCAACCGCCCGGTCCACGAGTGGCCGATCCCTTGACCGCCTGGGGCCTGGAGCGGGCCAGGGTGGGCCGGTGCCGACCGACAGCGCGGCGATCGACGCCGCCCTGACCCGACTCCGGTCCCTCGGGGAGCAGCTCCCCTATCCCGGTTCCTGGCTCCCGGCCGCCCGCGCCGAGGCGGCGGTGGTCGTCCTCGCCGAGGACGACGGGCTGTCCCGGCTCGCCGTTGACGGGATCGAGGCCGTCGGGGAGCGGCTCGCCGACCGGTTCCGCGAGATCGCCCCCGTGGCGGTCGCGGACGAGAACGCCTTCTGGTCGGTCGCCGCGGAGGAACTCGGCTACGGGATGATCTGCCGGGTGCCCGTCACGCCCCGGGCGCGACGACCATCGACTCGTACCGGTCGCCCGCGTCGCTGACCGGCCGGTACTCCTCGTCGGCCGCCAGTCGGTGCAGCGACTCCAGCAGCCCGTCCGCCTCCGGCAGGTCGAGCGCCCGGCGCAGCCGCAGCCGCTCGGCGTCCAGCTCCGGCCAGTACTCGCGGATCTCCTCGTCGGTGCGGGCCAGCCAGTCCCGCAGCCGTGCGCCGTCGGCGCCGAACGGCACCGCCGTCGCGTCGTGGATGCAGGAGATCCCGACGACGAGCGCGAGCGCGTCGCGCAGGCCGGCGGCGACCAGGCCACCCTCGCCCTCCGAGCCGACGTACAGCACGGGGCGCTCGACACCGGTTCCCACCAGCATGAACGCCCCACCGGAGGCATCCCCGGCGATCATCTCCAGGGGCTCGCCGCCGGGCAGCCGCACCGGTTCCGCGGGACCGTTGGCCGCCCGGGCGAGGTCGAAGTCGAACTGGGCCAGCAACTCGGCGATCCACGGGGTGCCGGTGATGAGGTCCAGCAGCCGGGTGTCGGGGGTCTCGTCGGTCACCGCGTGACCGTACCGGTCCCGGCCCCGGTTCAGGTTGTCGAGATCCCGCTCCCGCCCGTGGCGGGGCTGGATTCCGATCGTGACCGGGTGGCTGGGCGGACGCGCGGCCCGCGTCGTTCACTCCTGCCCGGGCGGCGTCCCGTCGCCGGCTTCGGCGTCGTCGAGCACGACGCCGGCGTGGAACACGACGCCGCCGAGCACGTCCCGGGCCCCGCGCCAGCGGTCGAGTCGCGCCCCGGCAAAGGTGACGTCGCCGTGGAACGAGGCCCGACCATCCGGGCCACCGAGCCCGAACACGGCGCCCTCGAAGGAGCTGGCGTCGAACCTGGTGACGCCGTGGAACTGGGCGGCCATGAAGTCCGCGTAGCCGACGTGGCAGCCGCTGAGGTCGAAGTCGATCAGGGTGGCGCCGCACAGGGACAGACTCATGCCCGCCCAGTGCCGCAGGCCCGCTTCCGCCCCGTCCGGCGTCGGGTCCACCGGGCGCAGGCGCTCGGCGAGGAGCCGCTGCGCGCCGCGTCGCAGCTCCACCTCCCCGGCCTGCCCGGGGTTGAGGTCGCCGGTCACCGGGAACGGCAGCGGCCCGCGCAGGTACCCACACACGGTGTCGACCACGCGCTGGCGCAGCTCCGGTCTCGCGTCACCGAGAGCGCCGAGGACGGCCAGCCCCGCACGGCGGACGTCGGGATCAGGATCAGCGAGCTGGCGCGCGTAGGGCGCGGCGGAACGGTCCGGCACGAGCGCGCCCGCGCCGTCCGGCCCGGGCTCCGGCGCCCAGCCGAGGGGCCAGCACACCGGCTCGTCGTCGGCCGCGCCGCCCCACCGGGCGCCAGCGAGGTCCACGGCGGGCTGGTCGAGGTGCACCGGCCCGCCGAACCGGGCGTCGGTGAACGCCGCGTCCGCGCCGAACCGCGCCTTGAAGAACCAGGCGGGACCGGCGAAGCGGGCCTGCCGGAACGACACGGGACCGACGAAACGGGCCCCGTCCCCGCCCTCGCTCCAGCCCTGGTAGTCGCCCATCAGGACCGCGACGGGCCAGTCCGGGTCGTCCTCGTTCGGCTCGTCCCACGCGGCGGGGTGGACGTCCTCGACCATCTCCCAGGTCGGGTCGTCCTCCCAGATCTCCTCCTCGCCCCGCCCGAACCAGGCCATCCCGTCGAACCCGACCCGTTCGAAGCTGGCCGGGCCCCGAAACCGGGCGCGCCCGAACACGGCGTCGGAGGCGAACCGGGCGCCGTCGAACCGGGCCTCGCCGGCGAAGAGCGCGCGGGCGAAGACCGCCTCGCCGGTGAACCGGGCGTCGGCGAACGACGCCGCCCCGAGGAACCGGGTGTCGGCGAACCGGGCCTCGGCCAGCTCGCAGCCGCCGAAGTCGGCGTCCACGAGGGTCGCGCCGGACAGGTCCACGACGATCTCCGGCGCCGCCCCGCCCGCCGCCGGCGCCGCCCCGCCCGCTCCAGCACCCGCACCCGCACCCTCGCCCGAGGCGGAGGCGGAGGCAGCGGCGGAGGCGGCGGGGCGCAGCAGCCCGCCGAGCGCCCGCAGGGCCTCCCGCCACGCGCCGGGATCCGCGCCGGCACCCGCAGGCTCGGCAGGGGATGTCCGCAGGAGGGCGCAGATCGCGTCGACCGCGCCCTGGCGCAGCGCCGGGTCGGCCGCGCCGAGCGCCGCCAGCCGCCGCAGGGCGGTCTCCCGCTGCTCGCCCGTCGTCTCCGCCACCTGCCGGACGGCGGTCCGAAACGCCTCGACGCCTGCATCCCCGACCGGCACGTGCCCCTCCAGTCCCGGTGCGGCAGCCCGTCCACCGGCGTTCGTCGCCAGGACCGTCCCGACGCACCGGCGAAGGATAGCGGCCGGCGGTGACAGCTCCCGACGCGTGACGATCATCCAGGGCGCACCGCCCCGCGACGGTGCCGGCGTGCTCAGCGGGTCAGGCCCACCAGCGTCGCCAGGCGCGCCACGCCGGCCGGCACCGGGTGCGCCCGGGCGATCTCGGCGAGCACCGTACGCGCCGCCGGCCGGCACCGGACCTCGGCCGGCGCGACGCCGTCCGCGTCGACCAGCGCGCGCCCGGCTCCACCCAGGTCACCGGCCTGGAGGTACGCCCGCGCGGCGTCCACCAGGTACGCCGCCCGGTACTCGGCCGGCAGCCGCCGCCACGCCTGTCGCCGTACCGCCTGCTCGTGCCTGCCCACCGCGGCCCGGGCGTCGCCCAGCTCGACCGCCGCCACCACCCGGGCCAGTTCGACGGCGACCGGCCCGAAGCCGGTCCGGTGCGGGTCGTCACCGGCGACCCGGGCGGCGACGCCGGCGGCCCGGTCGGCCAGCTCCCCCGCCCGGCCGGCATCGACGCAACCGGCGGCGGCCAGGATCCCCTGGATCAGCAGGGCCCCATGCACGGTCGACGGCGCAAGGCGGCGCGCGGCGTCGGCCGTCACCGCCAGCGCCAACCGGTCGCGGCCCAGCGCCCGCAGCGCCTGCCCGACCGACACAGCCGCCGATGCCGCCAGCACCGGATCACCCCCGGCCACGGCCACCGCGCGGTCGGCGGCCAGCCACCCCAGCTCGGCCTCGCCGAGCTTCACCAGCACCGACGACGTGATCCGGTACGCCTGCACCAGCAGCTCCGGCGCGTCCGCGCGCAGGCCCCGGGCGGCATCGAGCAGCCCTGGCAGCAGCCGTACCACCTGGGCGTAGTGCGCGTGCTGGTAGGTCAGCCAGGCGTGCTCGACGTGCCGGCCCGTCTCCACCACCGACGCCGTCGCCCGGCGGATGTCGTAGCGGGCGAGGGCGGCGCGGACCTCGTCCACCCCGTCCAGCGGGCCGGCGCTGATCGGCTGCGGGCGGTCCTCGCCGAGCAGCACCAACGGATCGACCCGCAACACCTCGGCGACCTCCCGGATGACCGCGTACCGATCCAGCGAGCGGACTCCCCCGCTCGACCTTGTCCATCCAGCTCTTCGACCGGCCGAGCCGATCCGCGAGCACCTGCTGGGTCATCCGCCGCCGAACCCGCCAGCGCGCCACCCGACGCCCGATCGGCTCGTCAACGCTGGTCACGCCGCCACCGCCGGTCCGGAACCGCCCGGGTGGTCTCCTCCACCGGTACGCGCTCCGCCTCGGCCAGGTCGAGCAGCCGCTTCTTGGAGCGCGACGGTAGGTCTTCCTGCCGCCATCCCCCAGGGCTCCTGAGGCCAGCGAAGTCGATCGCTGGTCGACGGGCCAGATGGCAGACGATGCGCGCCATTGCGTTGTCCTCGGTGCCGTGTTGCGTCGGATTGCGTGGGGCCCCACGGGCACCGCTGTAAGCCATAGAGTCGTCACTGGCGGTAGCCACTCGATACCTGGAGGCATGTCCATGGTGCGGCCGATCACGAATGCGGCTTTCGACGCACTTCTCCGTGCCGCCGGCTACGGCAACGCCCACGCTGCCTTCGCACGCCAGCTCAACTACGCGGGTCGCACCCACGGCACCTGGCGCTACGACGCCGCCAGCGTCTACTGGTGGCTACGTGGACGCCGACCCGCTGAGCACGTCCAGGCCACAATGGCCAAGACGTTCGCCCGCAGACTCGGACGCCCCGTTGCCGGCACGGAACTCGGGTTCACGACAACCGAAGTCGCCGCGGATGCCAGCTACCCCACTTCTGCCGTTCACGCCATCGACGCCGCCGAACGGCTCTGGGCGGTGCTCGCCGAACAGGTCAACACAGAGCCTGGCGGGACATTCCAGACCGGCTACGCCCTACAGGCAGCGCTCGCCTGGCGGTACGACCTGCCCGACGGCATGATCACTTGCAACGGCCGCCAACAGGTGACGAGTGGGGACATTGAATCCCTGTACGCCCTCGCCGGCCACTTCACCGATCTCGACCGACGCCACGGCGGTGGTTTCCCGCGCACCCGCGCGCTCATGATCGACCTACTCGTCCGCCAGGTCGCCCCGATGCTGCATGGCACCTACACCGACACCATCGGGCGTGACCTCATGCGCGCGACCGCGACGCTCTCCGGCCAACTCGCATTTATGTCCTACGACGCAGGTGACCACGGCACTGCCCAACGCCACCTGACCATCGCGCTACGGCTCGCCAAGGCCGCCGACGACCGCCTGTACGGTGCCCATCTGCTGGCCAACCTCGCTACCCAGGCCGTCTATCTCGGGCACGCCCAGGACGCCGCCCGGCTCGCCGAAGCTGCCATCGACGGGGCAGGCCGCGCCCCTGCCGCCGTTCGCGCCCGGCTGTACACGACCGCCGCCAGCGCCTACGGCCGGTCGGGCGAACAACGCGCCTGCCAGACTGCACTTCTCAAGGCGGAGCGCGCAATCGATCGCGCGGACCCAGCGAGCAGCCCACGCTGGGCCACCTACTTCAGCCCGGCACACTTCGCCGGCACCGCCCTGAAATGCCTGAGCGACCTGAGTCTGTTCAGAAAGGCCCTTCGACACGCGCCCGCGGCGGTCACCCTCGCCAACCAGAACGCGCGGACACGTGCCCTTCACACCGCCCTCATCGCCACGACCCACGCACGATCCGGAGACATCGAAGCCGCCTGCGACTGGGGTCGGGAGTTGGCGCAGTGCGTACCCGCCGTCCACTCCGCTCGCGTGACGCACCGCGTTCGCGAACTCACCGCCACTCTGGGCCCTCACCAGGCAATGCCCCAGGTCAAGGAACTCCTGTTGGCCCTCTCTGCTCCGACAGTGCACAAGTAACGCGAGCCCTCATCGAGACATGTCGGCTAGCGTCCCTGAGGTGACCTGGACGGAGCCCGCCACCTGGTACGCCAACCTGCCCGCCTTCTACGCTGCCGCAGCCGCCTTCATCACCGACCAGAACGGCAACATACTGCTCGTCAAACCCTCCTACCGCGACCACTGGGCCTTCCCGGGTGGGTATGTGGAGGAGGGTGAGTATCCGCACCACGCCTGCGTCCGCGAGATCCAGGAAGAGCTTGGGATGGCTGTCGCGGTAGGCGAGCTCCTCGTCGTGGACTGGGCACCGTCCGCAGGACAGAGGCCACGCGCGATAATCAGCTTCACGTTCGACTGCGGGACCATCACCAGCCTCGACGGCCTGAACTTGTCCGGGCAGGAGTTGGAAGACGTCGGCTTCTTCTCAGACCAGGAGGCCGAGCAGCGTCTTCCCGGCAACGTCGCTCCACGAGTCCACGCGGCGATATACGCCCGGGCCCAACACGCCCCGGTGTACATGGCCGGCGGTGCTCCCGCTCGGTCGTGATCGGCGCCTACGCACCACGTCAACCGTGACCGCTCACCTGGAGTCAGCGAGTGTGCTGCCGCACGAGCACCTCTGCGTCGAGGAGCCGCCACGCCCGACGCGGTCTTCTGCCACGGTGTACCGGTCCGTACCGTCCGGCTGGCCCCGCCCCGGGCCGAGTCCGTCTTCTCAGTCCGCCCGTGCTGGGACTCGCCGGATACGCCAGGGTACGAGCTGAGATGGAGCGTTACCCACCGCTCCGCGCCGTACCGCGCGCGACCCCGGTGAGCAGCGAACTGCCCACCGGCCGGCATCTAGACCAGATAAAGAACGAACTGTCAACAGGCGACTCAGAATTGGGTTAGGCCGAACGGCCCAGAATCGCAAGGGCATATAGATTTTCATCTCTTCCGACAGAGTTCCTGGTTGACGAGGAGGAGCTGGTTCTATGCTTGCCGCCGGAATACACTCCGGCACATCCGGGCCGAGGGGAAAAACCAGTACAAGGATTTGCGTATGAGCCGGAATTCTGCTCTGAACAACGACGCTGCCGGCGCCCGCCGCTCCGCGATCGCCGAGGAACAGGAGTTTCTCAACCTGGCCACGGCCCGGCGCGACAGGCTGGCCGACCACCTGCAGGCCGAGCTCTCGTCAGACGCCCTGGACGCGTTGGAACGGGCCCGGCAGCGCATGCTCCGCCAGCAGTACGAAGAGCTACGGCGAGCACGGGAAGGGCTGGTCTTCGGCCGCCTCGACGGCCTCGATGGCACCGTGCGACACGTGGGCCGTGTCGGTCTCCGCAACGACGGCGAGGACAGTGAGCCACTGCTGGTGGACTGGCGCGCTCCCGCAGCACGGCCGTTCTACACCGCGACGGCTGTCGACCCACAAGGTCAGGCACGGCGCCGTCACGTACGCACGACGGGATCGGTCGTCGTCGGTGTGGACGACGAGCCACTGGACGGCACCATAACGGCGGAACTCGTCGGTGAGGGCGCTCTACTGGCCGCCCTCGACCAGCGGCGCACCGGCCGCATGTCGACGGCGATCTCCACCCTGCAACGCGAGCAGGACGACATCATCCGGGCCGAGGCGACCGGCCCGCTGATCGTTCAGGGCGGTCCCGGCACCGGCAAGACCGTGGTTGCTCTGCACCGCGTCGCCTACCTGCTGTTCGCTCACCGGAAGATGGCCGACCAGGCGGTCCTGGTCCTCGGCCCCTCGCCGCGGTTCCTCCAGTACATCGCCCAGGTGCTGCCCGCGCTCGGTGAGACCGCTGTCGTCTCGGCGACCTGCGACACTCTGCTGACCGAGATCCGCGTGGGCCGCGACGAGAGCCGGCTTCTCGCCGAGATCAAGGGTCGCGCCCTCTGGCAACCCGCACTCGAAAACTACGTCACGTCGCTGCTCCCCCGGCCCCGTGAGCTGAAGCTGCGCTGGGAGGGCGAGTTCTACGTCCTCACCGCCGCAACAGTGGCACAGGCGCTCGCCTCGGCGGTGCAGGGACGGCCGTACCATCGCGCCCGCGCGGCGTTCGCCGAGCAGCTGCACCATCTCCTCGCCGAGGCCGTCGTCGAGCAGCGCGAGGCGCTGATGAACGAGATGGAGGAGGGCTTCGAGGACATCCTCGCCCGCTTCGACAGGGGCATGAAGCAGGACCACCACTTCGGCAGGACGTCCACCGGCAGCGACGTCGACGGATTGCTCTCCGAGGAAGAAGTCGAGCAACTTCGTCATCGCATCGCCGAGAACGCCACCATCGGCCGATTCATCGAGGCATGGTGGCCCACCCGCGACGCCGAGGGCCTGCTGCGCGATCTCCTGACCGACCGCGCCCTGCTGGCCCGGTTCGCCCCGCAGCTGTCCCCGGAGGAGATCGCCGCCGTCCGGGCCGAGCCCGCCCCGTGGGCATCGAGCGACATTCCCCTGCTCGACGCCCTCGCCGATCTGCTGGGCGGGGTCGAAGCCCCGCAACCACAGGGCGAGTTCGTCGCCGACCGCGCTCGCCGACAGCGCGACTGGGTGTACGGCCACGTCGTCATCGACGAGGCGCAAGAGCTGTCCGAGATGCAGTGGCAAATGGTCCTACGGCGCTGTCCCAGTCGCTCCATCACCGCGGTCGGCGACATCGACCAGGCGGAGGCAGCGCACCGGCACACCAGCTGGGCACAAGCGGTACAGGCTGTTTTCGGAGACCGCTGGACCGCCGCGGAACTGACCATCTGCTACCGGACCCCCCGCGAGGTCATGGACCTCACCGAACCGGTGCTGAGAAAAGCCGGCAGCCACAACGCGCCGCCACGGGCGGTACGCTCCTCCGGCATCGCCCCCTGGGAGCTCACGATCACGCCCGCCGAGCTTGCCGGCGCCGCCGCCCAAGCCGTACGGCAGCTGCAGCAACGGTGGCATGGCGGCACGGTCGGCGTCATCGCCCCCACCGATCGCATTGCCGAACTCCTGGCCGCGCTGAGCGATGTGCCGGTGCTCACCGCCACCCAGTCCAAGGGATTGGAATGGGACGCGACGCTACTCGTCGACCCCCAGGGCATCGCCGCTGAACCACGCGGCTGGAATGGGCTCTACGTCGCGCTCACCCGATGCACCCAGGAACTCGGACAGTTGGCGCTCACGTAGTTCGCCGGCCCGGTCCTCATTCTGGTGGGCCAGGCGACCAGGCGGACGGGTTGCCAGACAGGTCATGCCAACTCGGCCCTTTGCTCTGCTGCCGTCACCGCAACACCAGCGCCGGGTAGCCGCTCCACGCGCAGGCCGGCACGAACGGACGGCAGGAAACGCCGCGCTCTGCGTGCGCGTTGCACAGGCGGCAGCAGAGCAAAGGAGTCCCCACTGGTGTCACCCGCAGACCGGCGACAAGGCCGCCGTCTACGTCGACATCAACATCGCCACTCCCGCCCGACGCCATCCTCCCCTGTCGAGGGTTCGTGCGCGCCCCAGGGGTCGTACAGCGCAAGTCGCCGCTCCACCAGGGCAGTTGCTGCCGTGTCGCACGCCGGGTGTGGTCGGCAGTTCCGTCGAGCGGTCCGACCGGTGGCTCGTCCAACGGCGGCCGTGACGATCGCGCGGCCCGCGAACCAGGTTCCGCCGAGCACCGGCAGACGCATGCTGCCATCGTGCCGAGCAGAGACGGCAGCTATGGGGTCATGACGGCCGTCCGCCGAACGCCCAGTTGTGGACCTCGATGTCGGCGTACCGGTCCGGGGTCAGCACGGCACGCGCCTCGTCCGCATCCTCCGCCCGGAGCAGCACCGCCGTACCCAGCCAGGTCGCACCGTCGTCGGACAGCAACGGCCCGTACGCGATCAGGTCGTCCCGGTCGCGCTGCGGAGAGAGATCGAGGGCCTCCCCCGCGCCGAGGCCCAGCACCAGATACCGGTTACCACCCGCCCGGGCGCCGGAAAAGTCCCACATGGTGCGCCCCAGCGTGTTGCGCCACCGGCGCAAAAGCACATCGCGGTACCCGCCGGCCTGGTAGTTGGGCTCGTCGAAGGCGAAGGCCCGAGCGGCGGCGGAATCGGGCAGGTCCAGGATGTGCACACTGCCCGTGGGCGTGGCACCGTCGGCCGCGAAGGTCGGGCCGCGAGCGATCATCTGCGCCGCGTACCGGTCCATGTACGACCAGTGCTCCTGTAGCAACTCGCTCCGGATCGCCGCAGAGCCGCGCCGATCACGGTGGTAGCAGAAGAACTCCATGCCCCAGATCCTGCCCTCCACGCGCCGAACACCGACGCGGACGGGTCCTGACCACTCGCCCCTTTGCTCTGCTGCCGTCACCGCAACACCAGCACGAAGCCGCTTCATGGCACGGGCCAGCACGAACGAACGACAGGAAACGCGGCGCACCGCGCGCGTTGCACAGGGGGCAGCAGAGCAAAGGAGCCGATACAGGTGTCACCAGCAGACCGGCGACGACGCCAGCGCCCACCCTGTCTGTCAACCGGTCAACGCCAGTACGTCACCGACCCACTCCCCCCGACAGCCCTCGTCGGTGACGGTTGCCTCACCTGGCAGCGCGAACATCTTCGAGCATCGGCGGGTGATCCGTGAGGGTCTCCTTGACCGGTTCATCTCGGCGTCGACCCGGCCGCCTTCGCCCGCGAAACCGGCGCGACTCTCGCAGCGCCACGGCCCATGACGTCGTACGTCGGCCGTACGCTCCCGGCATGACAAAGAGTGAGACGCGCACCCTTGCCGCACCCGGCGTCGACCTGGTCTACGACGTGCGCGACCCGCTCTCCGCGGCCGCCGGGCACCGCACGCTGCTCATGGTCGGCCAGCCGATGACCGCCGAGGGCTTCGGCTCGCTCGCCGCGCACTTCACCGACCGCACAGTTGTCACCTACGACCCCCGCGGCCTGGGCCGCAGCGTCCGCACCGACGGCCGGTCGGACCACACGCCGCAGACCCAGGCGGGCGACCTGCATCTGCTGATCGAGGCGCTCGGCACCAGCCCGGTCGACGTCTTCGCCAGCAGCGGCGGCGCGGTGACCGCGCTCGAACTGGTCGCGTCCCACCCCGGCGACGTCGTCACGCTGGTCGCACACGAGCCGCCGATCAACGCCGTGCTCCCCGACGCCGACGCCGCCGATCGCGCCCGGGCCGCCTTCCACGAGGCGTACCAGGCGAAGGGCAACGGCGCCGGGATGGCCGCGTTCATCGCGATGACGTCCTGGCAGGGCGAGTTCACCGACGCCTACTTCGCCCAGCCCGCGCCCGACCCGGAGGCGTTCGGCCTGCCGACCGACGACGACGGCACCCGCGACGACCCACTGCTGTCGAAGGCTTCCTGGGCGATCATCGACTACCGCCCCGACGCGCAGGCGCTCACCGCAGCACCGACCCGGATCGTGATCGCCGTCGGCGAGGAGACGGCGGGGACGTACACCGCACGTACGGCCGTCGCCACCGCAGCGCTGCTCGGCCAGGAGGCCACCGTGTTCCCCAGCCACCACGGCGGCTTCCTCGGCGGCGACTTCGGCTACGCGGGCAAGCCCGCCGAGTTCGCGGCGCGACTGCGCGAGGTGCTCGACGCCGGCTGACGGGCGCGGACCTTCGCGGTGTCCGGGTTGGGGCTCCATGAACGTCTGCTGTTTTTGGAGAACTCGCCCGGCGTGTCGTCTCACAAATCAGCAAACGATCACGGTGACGGCCGGAAGGCCCTAGAGCGCCACGATTGCCGCCGTCTCCGCCGGCAGGTCGATGCGGTCCCGGGTCACCGTGACCCCCTTCCCCGTGGCCAGCAGCACCCGCCGCGCCACCCCCGGCAGGGTGATCCGCTGCGGCTTGGCGGCCAGGTTGGCGGCCACCAGGCACTCGCCACGGCGCATCACCAGGAACTGGTCGCCGTGCCGTACGTCGATGGCGTGCAGCCTCGGGTCGGACAGGTCGGGGCGGCTCTTGCGCAGCGCGATCAGCCGGCGGTGGAACTCGTACATCTCGCGGTGTTCGGGTTTGTCCAGCTCCGCCCAGTCGAGCCGGGAGCGGGCGAAGGTCCGCGGGTCCTGCGGGTCCGGCACGTCACCGGGGGGCCAGCCGTGCGCCGCGAACTCCCGCCTGCGGCCGGTGGCCACGGCGGTGGCCAGTTCCGGCTCCGGATGGCTGGTGAAGAACTGCCACGGGGTGCTGGCGGCCCACTCCTCCCCCATGAACAGCATCGGCGTGAACGGCGCGGTGAACAGCAGCGTCGCCCCCACCCGCAGCAGCCCCGGGGAGAGGCTGGCGGAGAGCCGGTCGCCGGTGGCCCGGTTGCCGATCTGGTCGTGGTTCTGGAGGTACGCGACGAGCCGGTGGCCGGGGGTGCGCTGCCGGTCCATGGGCCGCCCGTGGTGGCGGCTGCGGAAGCTGGACCAGGTGCCGTTGTGGAAGAAGCCGCCGGTGAGCACGTCGGTGAGGCATTCCAGGGAGCCGAAGTCGCCGTAGTGTTCCTGCCGCTCCCCGGTGAGCAGGGTGTGCAGGGCGTGGTGGGCATCGTCGTTCCACTGGGCGTCCAGGCCGTACCCGCCGGCCTCCCGGGGCGTGATCAGCCGGGGGTCGTTGAGGTCGGACTCGGCGATCAGCGACAGCGGCCGGCCCAGGTGGGCCGACAGCGTCTCCACCGCCACCGCGATCTCCTCCAGCAGGTGGGTGGCGCGGGAGTCCGGCATCGCGTGCACGGCGTCCAGGCGCAGCCCGTCGACGTGGTAGTCGCGCAGCCACATCAGCACGCTGTCGACGATGTAGCGGCGCACCTCGTCGGAGTGTGGGCCGTCCAGGTTGACGGTCCGCCCCCAGGTGTTGCTCTGCTCGGTCAGGTACGGCGCGAACATCGGCGCGTAGGCCCCGGAGGGCCCGAAATGGTGGTAGACGACGTCGAGGATCACCCCCAACCCTCTGGCATGGGCGGCGTCGACGAACCGTTTCAGTCCGTCCGGGCCGCCGTACGGCTCGTGCGGGGCGTACCAGCAGACCCCGTCGTAGCCCCAGTTGTGCTCGCCGTTGAAGGCGTTGACGGGAAGCAGCTCCACCAGGTCGACGCCCAGGTCGACCAGGTGGTCGAGGCGGCCGATCGCCGCGTCGAAGGTGCCCTGCGGGGTGAACGTGCCGATGTGCAGCTCGTACAAGACGCTGCCGGGAAGTTGCCGGCCGGTCCATCCGGCGTCGGCCCAGGAGTGGGCGGCGTGGTCGTAGACCCGGCTCGGCCCGTGCACCCCGGCGGGCTGCCAGGCCGAGCGGGGGTCGGGCAGCGCCCGGTCGTCGGAGTCGAGCACGAACGCGTAGTCGGTGCCGGGGCCGGCGTCGGGCACGTCGGCCCGCCACCAGCCGCCGGGGGCGGAGCGCATCTCCCGGTCGCCGACGGCGGACAGGCGCAGCCGGACCCGGGCGGCCCCGGGCACCCACACCGCGAACTCGGTCATGAAGCCTCCACGGACTCGGCGGGAGCCAGCAGTGCGACGGGAAGGGTGGCGAGCAGATCGGCGAGGAGCACCGCACCGCCACTGTAGACCCGCCCGGTGAACAGGTCGGCAACCTCGTTACCGGGAAGTGACAGGACCGTGTCGCGCCAGCCACCGCGCGCGGGAGACCACCAGCAGCCTGGCCGCGCCGTCGGCGGCCACGTCCGGCCGCCAGCCGCCGTCGAGGCGGGCCAGCAGGTCCCGGCGTACGGCGAAGTCGACCGGCCGGCGGTCGTCCGGGTCGACCAGGGAGCTCTCCACAGCTCGGTGCCCTGGTAGGTGTCGGGCACCCCGGGCATGGGGAACTGGATCAGCTTCTGCCCGAGCGAGTCCACCCGATCGGCGGATGACCGGAATCCACCCGACTGATAGGCGCCGGCGCACACCACCGCACGGGCCGCACGCCGCGGTTACGATCTTGCATCCGCACTGGTCAGGGCGTTGATCATCGGACAGACTCGCAGGACCCGGCTGGGACGAGGTCCGAGGGGGATGTGCGTGCGGGTACTCCTGGTAGAAGACGACCTACGCGTGGCGTCTGCCCTCACCAATGCCCTGCGCCGCCGGGGATACGAGGTGGTGCCGGCGCTGACGGCCGCCGAAGCGGTCCGGGCCGAACCGGTCGACCTGGTCCTGCTGGACCTCAACCTGCCCGACCGGGACGGCCTGGAGGTGTGCCGGCGGCTTCGTCAGACCGACGAGGGCGTCGCCATCATCGCGGTCAGCGCCCGCGCCGAGGAGTACGACCGGGTGGCCGGCCTGCGGGCCGGCGCCGACGACTACGTCATCAAGCCGTTCTCGATGGTGGAGTTGCAGGCCCGCATCGAGGCGGTGATGCGGCGTACCGTCCGCAGCGCCCGGACCACGAGCCAGTTGCGGGTCGGCACGCTGCGCATCGACGTCGACGCCCGGCGGGTCTGGGTGGGCGACCGGGAGGTCAGCCTGGCCCGCAAGGAGTTCGACCTGCTGGTGGCGCTGGCCCGGCAGGCCGGCGCGGTGGTGCCCCGGGACCGGTTGCAGTTGGACGTCTGGCGGACCACCTGGGGGACCCGGCACAACCTCGACGTCCACGTCGCGGCCCTGCGGGGCAAGCTCGATGACGCCGGCCTGGTCGAGACGGTCCGCGGCGTCGGCTACCGGCTGCGCGCGGGATGACGACGGTCGGTGAGCGACGAGGGGCCACGACCGCCCGCCGACACCGGTGACCAGGTCGGAAACCTCAGATGATCCTCAAGAAACGCGGGTTGTGGGCCAACGGTGGGCCGAGTGCGGGTGTGCTGGGCCCACCCCAGCCATCCCTCCTGTTTGGAGATCCCTTTTGAGATACAGACGGACAACGGCCGGTGTGTTCTCCGCCCTGCTCGCCGCCACCCTGGTGGCGACGGCGGTGCCCGGGCAGGCGCAGGGGCAGCCGAGCGCGGCCCTGCAGCAGGCGGAGCCGAACCAGGTGCAGGGCCTCACGGTCGTGCAGGGTGACGGGTACGCCACGCTGGCGTGGACCCGGGTAGAAGGGGCCACCGACTACCAGATCGAGCGGACCCCGCTGGCCGGGGACGGCACGCCCGGCACGCCGGTGATCGTCGGTGTCTGGCGCCCGAACCGCCAGGTCAACAACACCGAGCCGACCTTCGCCGACGCCGGCTTCGCCCCGGGCAACGGCTTCCAGTGGCGGGTCCGGGCCCGGTTCGACACCGAGGCCCAGCCCTACTCGGCGCCGGTCAGCGGCACCACCAGGGCCCACTGGGGCGACCCGGCCACCCCGGGTGAGAACCTTCGCACCCAGTGGGAGGACACCCTGGGCGCCCAGTACACGAGCGACGTCAACGAGTATGCGTACACCGCCGCGATCGACCAGGCCAGCGACCGCGTCCGGGTGGTGGAGATCGGCCGCACCGTCCAGGACCGGCCGATCAACATGCTGGTCATCGGCTACCCCAAGCCGCCGGCGACGCCGGCGGCCGTGGCCGCGACCAACCCCCTGATGGTCAACTGCAACGTGCACGGCAACGAGCCGGGCGACCGCGAGGCCTGCCTGATCATGGCCCGGCAGCTGGCCTTCACCAAGGACAGCAAGACCCTCGACCTGCTGTCGAAGACCACCATGCTGATCGTGCCGACGCTCAACGGCGACGGGCGGGCAGCCAACACCCGGGGCAACTCCACCGGTCAGGACCTGAACCGGGACCACTCGCTGATCCGCCAGCCGGAGACCCGCTCCCTCGCCGCGATGGTCCGCGACTACCGGCCGATCGCCGGCTATGACGGCCACGAGTACGGCAACACCAACGCCGGTGACCTGCCGATGCTGCCGCCCCGGCACCAGAACGTGGCGCAGGGGATCTTCGACGAGTCGCAGGAGATGATCGAAGGCCACATGTACGGCCAGGGCGCCAAGGACGGCTGGTGGGCCTGCCCGTACGGCTGCACCTCCAACGCCACGGTGGGCCTGAGCGAGGAGACCATCCTGCGCAACACGCTCGGCCTGAAGAACGTCGTCAACTCCCTGCTGGAGCTGCGCAGCTCCGGTGGCCCGACGCGGCCGGACGAGAGCAACACCGCCAACAACCGCCGGCGCAAGACGTACTCAGCGCTGTGGACGTTCACCGAGTTCTTCAAGTACCACGGCGCCAACGTCAAGGACATCACCAAGGCCCGCGCCGAGGCGATCACGTTCCAGTCCGCCAACGAGGGACGGATCGTGTTCCGGGGCTCCCGGAAGATCGAGGCGTACCCCGCCCCGCACCCGGGTGAGGCCCCGCCGCCCGTGGACGCCCCCGCCCCGGAGCAGATCCTCGAGCAGCCGCCGTGCGCGTACCGGCTGACCGAGGAGCAGTACCACGGTGAGCGTACCGACGGCCCCGACGGCAAGCGCACCACGGCGGCCCAGCGCATCGCCGCCCACGGCTGGAAGGTGATCAAGGTCGCCGACGGCTACCTGGTTCCGCTGTCCCAGCCGCAGCGGGGCCTGATCCCGCTGCTGCTGGACGAGCGGGCCGTCGAGGGCCTGGTCGCCGGCGAGCGGGTCGCCCCCACCCTGACCGGCACCCGCAAGGGCCCGCTGGTCGTCTCCGGCGTCGCCTGCCTGGACGGGGCCACCGTCCGGGGCCCGATCCAGGTGCAGCCCGGCGCCACGCTGATCGTCACCGGCAGCTCGATCGACGGTCCGGTGAACGCCACCGGCGCCGCCGGGGTCATCATGACCGACAGCACGGTCAAGGGTCCGGTGCTCGCCACCGGCACCCAGGGCCCCGTCGTCCTGGTCGGCAACGAGGTGACCGGGCCGGTCAGCGTGCTCAGCAGCAAGGGCGTGGCCCCGCTGGTGGCCGGCAACACCGTCAACGGCCCGCTGACCTGCACCGGCAACTCCCCCGAGCCGATGAACATGGAGGTCGCCAACTCCGTACGGGGTCCGAACTTCGGCCAGTGCGCGCGTCTGTGACCTGCTGAGCCCCGCCCGAACGAGGTGCCGGCAGGTCGGCCTCCCGCCGACCTGCCGGCACCGCCCGTACCGGTTCTGAAGTGGAGAAGACCGTGTCCGACACCCTCACCCCGGGGCCATGCTCCGGACCCCGGTCCCGGGTCGCCCGCCGCCGGCGGACGGTGGCCGGGGCGGCTCTGGCCCTCCTGGTCGCGGTGACCGGATGCACCAACTCGCAGCAGGAGAGGCACGGCGCGACGGACCGCACCGGCGACGCCACACCGGTCGCCGTCACCGGACCGCTGTGCGACGTGCTGCCCTCGGGGGCCGAGCCGGGTAGTCCGGGCTCGCTGGTGGGCCAGTCCCCCGACCAGGCCCTCACCTGGATTCCCGTGCTCACCACGTTCGAGGCGGCGGTCCGGGCCACCGGGATGGCCGAGGAGCTGTCCGCCGCCGGAGGGCTGACCATCCTCGCCCCGACCGACGACGCCTTCCGGGCCAAGTTCTCCACCGCCAACCTGGACCACCTGCTACTCAAGGACACCGACACGCTGCGCGGGTTGCTGAAGGAGCACCTGGCCGGCGGGGCGCGCTCGGCCGCCGAACTGGTGGCCGCCGGCTCCGTCACCACCCTCGCGGGCACCACCCTCGCCGTCACTGCGGCCCAGCCGGGGGCCCGGCTGGGCGACCGGGCCGAGACGGTCTGCGCGGACTACCGGGCCGCCGGCGCCCGGATCCACGTGATCAACAAGGTGCTCGGCAACCTGCCGGACACCGCCCACGAGGAGGACAACCACCACTGAGTGCAACGACGGCACCCAGCCGGCCGACGACACCGGCCGCTGACCCCCGTGTGCGGGGGTCAGCGGCCGGTGTCGTCGGTGGCGCCCGCGGCAACGCTCGCCGCACCGTCGGCGCCCCGTCCACCCTTCGGTGGCTGACCGTCCACCCTTCGGCGGCTGCCCGGAATCCACCCGACCGACAAGGACTGGGCCTGCGGGTGTCCTCCGTCACCTTGGCCCTTTTCGAGATGCGGGATCGGGCTCGATGCCCTTTGCTTGTTCGCGAGACGCGTACGCGCGTCTCCCCCTCGGCCCCTCGGCCACCCCCACCACTGTCTCGCCGCCACCGCTGCCGGCGCGTTCCACCATGCATGGACGGAGATTGATGTGACGACCCTGCGGGTCGACGAGCAGCCCACCACCAACCCGGGCCGGGTCCACCGGCCCACCCTCACCTCCCGGCCCCACGTCCCGACGCAGGCCGGGTCGGGCACGCCCCCGCAGACCCGCCGCATCCTCATGCTCTCCTGGGAGTACCCGCCGGTCCTGGTCGGCGGCCTCGGCCGGCACGTGCACGCCCTGTCGGTGGCCCTGACCGCCGCCGGGCACGAGGTCACCGTCGTCACCCGACACACCGACGGCGCACCCCTGGAGGAGTACGCCGACGGCGTCCGCATCATCCGCGCCGCCGAAGACCCGGTCACCTTCCCACTGGCCACCTCCTCCCTGCTGGCCTGGACCATGGCGTTCAACCACACCCTCACCCGCGCCGCGCTACGCGCCACCGAAGCCGGCTCCTACGACGTCATCCACGCCCACGACTGGCTCGTCGCACACACCGCGATGACCCTGCGCGAGCACCTGGACATCCCGCTGGTCAGCACCATCCACGCCACCGAGGCCGGCCGGCACCAGGGCTGGCTGCCCGAGGAGATGAACCGCACCATCCACGGCGTCGAGCACTGGCTGGCCGGCGAGTCGGGCCGGGTGATCGTCTGCTCCGGTTACATGCGCGACGAGGTGACCGGGCTGTTCGGCGTACCGGCCGGCCGGGTCGACGTGGTGCCCAACGGGGTGGAGCCACACCGCTGGCGGGCCCCGGCCGCCGCGGTGGCGAAGGCCCGCGCCCGGTTCGCCGGGGACGGCCCACTGGTCACCTTCGCCGGCCGGCTGGTCTACGAGAAGGGCGTGCAGCACCTGCTCGCCGGGCTGCCCGGGCTGCGCGAGCGGCACCCCGGGCTGCGCGCGGTCATCGTCGGCGACGGGCCGCACAGGTCGGCCCTGGAGGCCGAGGTGCGGCGGCTCGGCCTGGGCGGCACAGTCAGCATGCCGGGCTTCCTCGGCGGCACCGACCTGCCCGCCGTGATGGCCGCCTCGGACTGCTTCGCGGTGCCGAGCATCTACGAGCCCTTCGGCATGGTGGCCCTGGAGGGGGCCGCGGCCGGGGCGCCCCTGGCGGTCGCCGCGACCGGCGGCCTCGCCGAGATCGTCGAGCCCGGCGTCACCGGGATGACCTTCGCCCCGCAGGACCCGGCCGGGCTGACCGAGGCGGTGCACGCCCTGCTGTCCGACCGGGAGCGCGCCCGGGCCATGGCCCGGCGGGCCCGGGCCATGGTGCACGAGCAGTACGGCTGGGCGGCCATCGCGCGCCGCACGGCCGCCGCGTACGCGGCGGCGATCGCCAAGGCCCCGGCGTTCACCGCCGAGCGCGCCGAGCGCCGGATGGCCGAGGGCCGCTCCCCGGTGCGGATCGCCGAGGGCAACCTCCTCGCCGCCGCCGGCCTGCGCTGACCGAACCCACCCCGCCCCCTTCGGCCATCCTGCACTTCCGGCCCTGGTTTCGTCGGGTTTGCCCCGCATGCCGGGGCGGCAAGTGCAAGGTCACCGAAGCGGGGTGGGGTGGGAAACGCCGAACGGGCCGCCCACCCCGGATGGCGTCGGCGGCCCGTTCCCGGTCGGGAAACTGCGGGTCAGCGCTCCGCGGGCGGGGTGTACGCCCGCTCGGGGGACCCGGTGTAGAGCTGCCGGGGGCGGCCGATCTTCGTCTCCGGGTCGTTGATCATCTCGCGCCACTGGGCAATCCAGCCGGGGAGCCGGCCGAGGGCGAAGAGCACCGTGAACATCTTCGTCGGGAAGCCCATGGCCTTGTAGATCAGGCCGGTGTAGAAGTCCACGTTCGGGTAGAGCCGGCGGGACACGAAGAAGTCGTCGGCGAGGGCGATCTCCTCCAGTTGCATCGCGATGTCCAGCAGCGGGTCCGGCTTGGCCATCCGGCCGAGCACGTCCTGGGCGGCCTTCTTCACGATGGCGGCGCGCGGGTCGTAGTTCTTGTAGACCCGGTGGCCGAAGCCCATCAGCTTCACGCCGTCCTGCTTGTCCTTCACCTTGCGGACGAAGGACTGCACGTCGCCGCCGTCGGCCTGGATCTTCTGCAGCATCTCCAGCACGGCCTGGTTGGCCCCGCCGTGCAGCGGCCCGAAGAGCGCGTTCACCCCGGCCGAGACCGAGGCGAAGAGGTTGGCGTTGCTGGAGCCGACCAGCCGCACGGTCGACGTGGAGCAGTTCTGCTCGTGGTCGGCGTGCAGGATGAACAGCATGTCCAGGACCTTGGCCATGACCGGGTCGACCTCGTACGGCTCCGCCGGCACGCCGAACGTCATCCGCAGGAAGTTCTCCACGTAGCCGAGCGAGTTGTCCGGGTACAGCAGCGGCTGGCCGATGGACTTCTTGTACGCGTACGAGGCGATGGTGGGGACCTTGGCCATCAGCCGGACCGTGGACATCTCGACGTGGTCGGAGTCGAACGGGTCCAGGCTGTCCTGGTAGAAGGTCGAGATGGCGCTGACGGCCGAGGAGAGCACGGCCATCGGGTGCGCGTCGCGCGGGAAGCCGTCGAAGAACCGGCGCATCTCCTCGTGCAGCAGGGAGTGTCGCCGGATCCGCTCGCTGAACTCGGTCAGCGCCTGCTGGCCGGGCAACTCGCCGTAGATCAACAGGTAGGAGACCTCCAGGAAGGAGGACTTCTCGGCCAGTTGCTCGATCGGGTAGCCCCGGTACCGCAGGATGCCCGCGTCGCCGTCGATGTAGGTGATCGCGGAGGAGCAGGCCGCGGTGTTGACGAAACCGGGATCGTACGTGGTCATCCCGGTTTCCTTGAGAAGCTTGCTCACGCCGATGCCGGCGGGGCCCTCGACCGCCGACTGCACCGGCATCGACAGCTGCCCACCGGGGTGATCGAGCTTGACTTCCGTCATGTGGTTCCTCGCTTCGCCGGCAGATCTACTTTGAAATTGCCTTCGCTTTTACCGTAAACACGGTTGCGGGGACACCGCCCGCCGTGGTTCGGCGGTGAGGTATGCGTCACCCGGTTCCCGACCTACAGGCGCGGAAACCCGGCGGGCGCGAGGTGGGCGACGAACCCGGGCAAAGCACCAAGAAGGCCCCCACCGCGCGTCACGCGTCGGCCGGGGGCCCTTGCCTCGAGGGCCGCGAAACTCTCAGGAAACACTCAGCCGGCGCAGCTCGTCGCCGGGGCCGACCCGGTAGACGTCCAGCCGGTTGGCGCCGGCCCGGAACAGCCGGTCGTCGGGGAGGAGGGCGGCGAACCGCCGCCCGCCGGCATCGGGCGGCACGACCGGGACGACCGCGCCGATCCGGCCGTTGACCGCGACGGCGAGCAGCGTGCCGTCGCGCACCGCCGCCGGGACGGTGCCCCAGACCAGGGCCGGCAGCTCGCCGGTGTCCGGGTCGACGGCGCGGAACGCGGCGAGGTCGGCGACCCGGGCGGTGCCGCCGGCCGGTCGCTGCCCCACCTCGGTACCGACCAGCGGATGGGACGACGGTTCAGGCAGCGGTGCCGGCACCCCGCCGGGGAAGCTGACCGGCTCGCCCGGCTGGTCGTAGAAGCGCTTGTCGGCGCGCTCGCGCGGGGCCTGCCGGGCGGAGCGCCCGTCGACGTGCCACGGGATCCGGATGCGGGCGTGGTCGGCGACGGTGGGCAGCAGGTCCACGTGCTCCCAGTTGCGGTCGTCGACCCGCCCGGCCCGCTGGCCGGGCTCCTTGACGAACATCGGCACCCAGGCCACCTGCCCGGCCGCCGCGCGGATGGCGTCCATCCCGCGCCCCTGGAAGCCCTTGTCGAAGCTGACCCCGTGGTCGGCGGTGACCACCACGAGGGCCTTGTCGTACAGGCCCGTGGCGCGCAGGGCGCGCAGCGTCTCGCCGACCAGCCGGTCGGTGTACGCCAGTTGGGCGAGGTGCCGCTGCCGGGCCAGCTCCACCCAGCCCGCGCCGTCGTTGGGCAGGTCGTCCGGGGCGGCGTAGCGGGCCCCCGACGGCAGGAACACCCAGGGCGCGTGCGGCATCAGCAGGTGCAGGAAGTGCAGGGTGGGCCGGCTGGTCGGACGCAGCCCGGCCAGGAACGTGGTGAACCGGGCCGGCTGGTTGTCGTTGAGGCTGTCCCAGCGGAACTTCGGGTCGGCCGGGACCGGCTCGGCGGCGTCCAGCCCCGCCTCGGCGGCGGTCAGCTCGCGGTACGACTCCTCGGGGTCGACCCGGCTGTCCGCCGGGGCGGTCACCTGGCGCAGCAGCTTCCCGCTCTCCCGGATCAGGGTGCCGAGGCCCTGCCGGGGGCTGGCCGGCTGGTCGCAGCGGCTGGGTGGGCAGAGCCGGGTGATGCTCTCCTGCGCCCGGATGTCGTACAGGCCACCGAGGGCGGTGAACAGGTTGTCCGGGTACTGCGAGTAGTGCGGCGCGACCGGCTCGGCCGGGTAGCGGCCGGTGAGCATGGCCGGCAGCGCGTACGGCGTCCAGCCGCTGACCCCGGTGGCGTTGCGGTACCACGTGGAGCCGGCGGCCAGCTCGGCGAAGTGCGGGTAGCGGGCGGCGTCGATCCGGCCGTCGGGGCCGAGCAGGGAGACCAACGGCAGCTCGTCGAGGACCAGCATGACCACCGGTGGATGCTCCCCCGCCGCGGCCACCCCGGCCGTGCCGGCGTGGCCGCGCGGCAGCGCCACCGCCGAGGCCGGTGAGGCGAACAGGAACAGCGCCACGAAGGCCAGCGGCCCGGCCGCGGCCACCCGCAGCGCCCGCCCCGGCCCGCGCCACCGCCGGTGCGCGGCGGCCCCGGCCGCGCCCACCACCGCCGCGAGCAGCAGCAGCGGTACGCCCCGCAGCGGCGTGCCGTGCCGGCCCACCTGCACCGCGAGGGCGGCGAGCAGCAGGCCGACGACCCCGGTGTGCACGGCGGCCCGGACGGCTCGGCCGGCCACCCGGCTCGCCGCGCCGAGCAGGGCCACCGGCAGCGTGGGGGCCAGCGCCACCAGCGCCACCAGGGTCAGGACCTCGCCCCGGCTGGCCCGGTGGAACAGGAAGAAGTCGGGGCTGCGGCCCAGCACGTCCAGCATCGGCTGGGTGACCACCAGCCCGACCAGCGCCACCACCTCCAGCAGCCGCTCCCGCTCCGCCCGCCACCCGCCCGGTGGGGCGGTGCGGGCCGGGTCGGGGGCCGGTGCGGCCGGGGCGGCCGGCGGAGCCAGGGTCGCGTCAGCCACCCACCACCGCCTGGTACAGCGTGCGGGTGCCCGACGGCAGCTCGGCGCGCCGCTCGATCCGGCACCGGGTGGCCAGCAGCCGGGCGAACTCGTCGGGCCGGTAGTCGCCGAAGAGGCCGGGCGGCCGGTTGGCCAGCAGTCGCCGGGTCATCGGGTCCTCGGGGTGGACGAACTCGACCACCAGCCGGCCGCCCGGGGCGCACGCGGCGGCGAGCTGGTCGACGACCTGGGCCAACGGCACGTTGCGCCCGATCGCCAGGTGGTGCACGACGGCGAGGGCCAGCACCAGGTCGGCCCGCGCCCGGGTGGCGAAGGGGGCCCGCTCGACGCCGCGCCAACCGCCGCCGGGCGACGGGTCGGCCAGGTCCATCACCAGCGGCAGCACCCGCCGCTGGTCCTCGGCGCGCAGCGCGGCGTACAGCTCGTCGACGACGACCGGGTCCTGCTCGACGGCGACGACGTAGCCGGCATGCCGGGCGGCGATCCGGGCGTACCGGCCGTCGTTGGCGCCCAGGTCGAGCACCAGGCCGGGCGGCGGGCCGGCGGTCAGCGCCGCGGTGACGAAGCGTTCCTTGGCGGCCCGGTCCCCCGCCGAGTACGTGCAGGTGCGCTGGTAGTCGATCCAGTGGCTGGGGGCATGGCGCGGGGCCAGCCGGCGGACCAGCTTCTCGATCCGGCGCACGGTGGCCAGGGCCAACTGCCTGGAGTACCCGGCGGTGCGCAGTTGCGCCCGCACGTCGCTGGTGGTCGCGGCGGCGTGCCGCTGCTGCATCGCGGAGTGCAGGTGCACGTGGGTGGGGACGCCGGGCAGCAGCCGGCGGGTGCCGGTGAACAGCCGGCGCATCTGCTCCGGCGGGATGCCGTCGACCTGGGCGCGCAGCCAGGGCTGGAAGTCCACGCCGAGGTGGGCGGTGAGCAGCAGCGGGTAGAGCAGGGTCTGGCAGAACTGCCGATAGCCGGCCCAGGGCTCGCCGTCACGGGCCGGCTCGAACGAGCCGACGTCGATGAAGACCGGCCGGGCCCCGTGCCACTGGAGGTTGTAGGCCGAGCCGTCCTTCGTGGTGAAGCCGGCGGCCAGCGCCGCGCGCAGGACCTCCAGGTGCAGCAGCGCGGCGTCGCGCAGCATGCCGAACGACCACTCGTACGGGTGGGAGACGAACGGGATGCGCTCGTGGCGCAGCACCGCCGCCCACGGCCCGCCGTCGGGGGCGCGGAACCGGTCCGGGGCGACGGGCTCGGTGCCGCAGACCTTGCCGGCGGCGAGCAACGGCGGGAAGAACTCGCTGGCGGCCAGGGCCCGCCAGTCCTCGGCCGCCCGCGCGTCCAGCCCGCGTAGCACCTGGCCGTCGGCGTAGAAGACGCGGTTGGCCGGGTCGCGGAAGGAGCCCGGCTCGACCCGGACGCCGGTGTCGGGGGTGGTCATGCCGACGGCCCGGCTCAGGGACGGTCGCTGGGCTGGCGGCGGAACCGGGCCGTCAGCCGACGCCAGTAGAGCTTCGCGGCCACCGCCGCTCCGGCCACCCCTCCGACCACCGCCTGCACGATCAGGCTGCCGGATCCCGCGTCCAGGTAGGCCAGGTGTCTCACGGTCGCTCCTTCCCCTCGCCGTCTCGGAGTCAGCTCCCGGCCCCGCCGCGCTGAGGGTTTTCACCCGGAAAGGCCGGACTTGTCTCATTGCCACCGTACGCGACGACCGGCCGCGTCGAGGCCACACCGGCCACTCCGACCGCGTCCGTTCCGTTCAAGACGCCACGCCCGGTCCCGCCGTACCGTCGGCGGCATGACACCTCACTTCGACCTCGTCGGCCTGACGGTCGCCGACATGGCCCGGACCCTCGACTTCTACCGGCGCCTGGGCCTCGACGTCCCGCCCGGCGCGGAGGCCGAGCCGCACGTGGAGTTCACGTTGGCCAACGGCCTGCGGCTGGCCTGGGACACGGTGGAGACGATCCGCGGCTTCGACCCGGGCTGGGCCCCGCCGACCGGCGGCTCCCGGGTCAGCCTCGCGTTCCGCTGCGCCGACCCGGCCGAGGTCGACCGGTGCTGGGCCGAGCTCACCGGGGCCGGCTTCCACGGCCACCTGGCACCGTGGGACGCGGTCTGGGGCCAGCGGTACGCCGTCCTGCACGACCCCGACGGCACCGCCGTCGACCTGTTCGCCCCGCTGCCGGTGAGCTGACCCGGGAGCACCGACGGCCGGGGACTCGACTCAGCCGCGCAGCAGGGCGGCGGGCGGCACCCCGGCCAGTTCGCGGACGTCGCGGGTCAGGTGGGCCTGGTCGGCGTACCCGGCGCGGGCGGCCACCTCGGCCAGCGGCGTCCCGGCCCGGGCCAGGGCGAGCGCCCGACGCATCCGCAGGATGCGGGCGAGGGTCTTCGGGCCGTACCCGAAGAGGCGCTGGCAGCGGCGGTGCAACGCCCGCGCGCCGAGGCCGACCTCGGCGGCGACCACGCCGACCGGCGCCCCGGCGGCCAGCCGGCCCGCCAGGTGCGCGCCGAGCGGGTCGGGGCCGCCCGCCGCGCGCAGCCGGTCCCGGGCGGCCTCCTCCAGCGCCGCGCCGACGGCCCGCCCGTCGGCCGTCCGCTCGGCGACGGCGGCGGCGGCCGGCCCCCACAGGTCCGCCAGGGGCACCCGCCGGTCGCGCAACTCGTGGGCGGGCACGCCGAACACGGCCGGCCCGGTGCCGGGCGGCAGCCGCAGCCCGACCCAGCGGTCGCCCGCCGCGCTCACCGACAGTTGCGCCGTGCGGTCCGGCCCGGCGACCAACAGCCCTCGCCGCGAGGACCACAGCAGGTCCAGGCACCCGTCGGGCAGCACCCGGGCGACCCCGTCCCGGGTGCCGACGCTCTCCCAGAGCACCGCACCGGCCACCCTGGCTGCGCGTTCCCGGTACACGCCCCGGAGTCTGCCATCCCGGGCGGGCCGAGGCCGTCCGCGAGGCCGACAGGCGCGGGGTCCCGGTCGTCATCACCAGCCGGCGCCCTGTGCGGGTGCCGTGGAGTCCGTGCCCGCCGGCAGAGAAACCGTGAACACGGTATGCCCGGGGCGGCTGGACACCTCGACCCGGCCGTGGTGGGCGTCCACCACGGCCGCCACGATGGCCAGCCCGAGGCCCGTGCTGCCGTGGGCACGCGAGCGGGAACTGTCGCCCCGGGCGAAGCGCTCGAAGACGTCGTCCCGCAGGTCTGCCGGGACGCCGGGTCCGTCGTCGGTGACGCTGAGCGCCACCGAATCCGGCGCGGGGGCGAGTCGGGTGGTGACGGTGGTCCCCGGCGGGGTGTGCACGCGGGCGTTGGCCAGCAGGTTCGCCACCACCTGGTGCAGCCGGGCGGCGTCGCCCGGCACCACCTGCTCCGCCTCGGGCAGGTCGAGCTGCCAGCGGTGTTCCGGGCCGGCGACGTGCGCGTCGCTGACCGCGTCGACGACCAGCGCGGTCAGGTCCACCGGCTTGACGGCCAGCGGCCGGCCGGAGTCGAGCCGGGCCAGCAGCAGCAGGTCGTCGACGAGGCTGGTCATCCGGGTGCTCTCCGACTCGACCCGGCGCAGGGCGTGCGCGACGTCGGGCGGGACGCGGTCCCGGCCCCGGCGGGCCACCTCGGCGTACCCCCGGATGGCCGCGAGGGGGGTGCGCAGCTCGTGGCTGGCGTCGGCGACGAACTGGCGTACCCGGGTCTCGCTGGCCTGCCGGGCGGCGAGCGCGGCGGCGACGTGCCCGAGCATCCGGTTGAGCGCGCCGCCGACCTGGCCGACCTCGGTGCGGGGGTCGGTGTCGGCGGCCGGGACCCGCACGGACAGCGCCACCTCGCCCCGGTCCAACGGCAGCTCGGTGACCCGGGCGGCGGTGGCGGCGACCCGGCGCAGCGGGCGCAGGGTGGCCTGGACGATCAGCGCGCCGAGGCTGCCGGCGACGAGCAGCCCGGCGGCGGCGACCCCGGCCTGGGCCAGCACCATCCACCAGACGGTGTCCTGGACGCCGGCCAGCGGCAGCGCGAAGACCAGCACGTCGCCGGTGCCGCCGACGCCGTCGCCGTCGTTGTCGGGGCCGAGCTGCCGGGCCACCGCCCGGTAGTCGCCCTGGTCGCCGAGGTCCACCGTGCGCGGCCGGCCGTCGGCGGCCAGGCCGACCAGCCGGGCCGTCGTGTCGGTGGCGAGCGGCTCGTCCGAACCGGTCGAGGTGCGGATCTTCGCCTGGATCACCCGGCCGTCGGTCACCCGGATGGCGATCGAGCCGGTCGGGAAGCCGGGGGGCAGGTTCACCCCGCGGGCCAGCGGGGGCAGGGCGGCGGTCGGGGGCCGCCGGTCGCCGCCGGACCGGCGATCGTCGAAGGTGAGCTGGTCGTCGACCTGGGCGACGAGGAAGTGTCGCAGGGCCACCGTGGTCAGCCCGCCGATCCCGATGCTGACCAGGGCGAGCAGCGCCACCACGGCGGCCACCAGCCGGGTACGCAGGGACCAGCCGGCCAGCCAGCGGCGCAGCCGGTCAGTCCGCGGGCTTGAGGACATACCCCGCGCCGCGCAGCGTGTGGATCATCGGCGCCCGGCCGGCGTCGATCTTCTTCCGCAGGTACGAGATGTACAGCTCGACCACGTTGGCCTGCCCGCCGAAGTCGTAGTTCCAGACGTGGTCGAGGATCTGCGCCTTGCTGAGCACCCGACGCGAGTTGCGCATCAGGTACCGCAGCAGCTCGAACTCGGTGGCGGTGAGGGTGATCATCCGGTCGCCGCGGCGCACCTCGTGGCTGTCCTCGTCCAGGCTGAGGTCGCCGACGGTCAACACGGCGTCCTCCCGGGTGGCGACCGCGAACCCGGAGCGGCGCAGCAGGGCCCGCAGCCGGGCGATCACCTCCTCTAGGCTGAACGGCTTGGTGACGTAGTCGTCGCCGCCGACGGTGAGCCCGGCGATGCGCTCCTCCACCGCGTCCCGGGCGGTCAGGAAGAGCACCGGCACGGTCGGGGTGTGCTCGCGCAGCCGGCGCAGCACCTGGAAGCCGTCCAGGTCGGGCAGCATCACGTCGAGCACCACCGCGTCCGGCTGGAACTGCCGGGCGGCGCTCAGCGCCGTCATCCCGTTGCCCGCGGTGCGGACCTGCCAGCCCTCGTAGCGCAACGCCATCGAGAGCAGGTCGGTGAGCGTGGGCTCGTCGTCGACCACCAGCACCCGGACGGGTTCCCCGTCGGGTCGGCGCAGCTCGATGCGGCCCTGCGCGGCCTGCCACTCCATGACCATGCCCCCCATCGTGGGACGGACGGCTGTGCCCCACCTCGGCAGACCCTGTGTACCAGCTGTGCGGGACGGCCGGGACGGGACGGCAGACCCCGCGACCTGACCGGCTGCGGCCACGTGCCGATGCGCGACGACCCGGCGCTGGTCGCCTCGGTCATCCCGGCCACCACCGGCGCGGCCCCGGCCTGACGCCAGGACCGGCGGGGCGGATCACGCCGAGCGGGCCACCGGCTCAGGCCCGGCGGTTCACTGCGTCATGCCCAGCGGGTCGGTGCGGACGAAGCGCATGGTCCAGGTGCCGGTGTCGTCCGGGCGGTCGCGCCGGTAGAGGTGGTCGGCGGCCGGCGCCGGGGAGCCGCCGGGGTGGCGCAGCACCCAGCGCTGCGGGGGCGCCCCGTCGGCCCCGGCCGGCACCTGTCGCACCAGGTCGTGCGCGGGCCCGCCGACGAACCGTACGGTCACCTCGGTCATCGCGCCCTCCGTTCTACCGCCGGCGCCCCGGGTCGGCCTTCCCGGTGGAAGCTACCGCACCGCACCGGGCGACGCGGGCGGCGCCGGGCCGACACTTCCGGCGGTTTGCGCTGTTCCGGGGCCGGGTACCGGGGCGGACGTGACGGGACTGCCGCCCACCGACGGTGGCGAGCGAGACGAGGAGCGGTCGATGCGGACGCTGGACGGGCGCTACCAGCTCGAACAGCGCATCGGCATCGGCGGGATGTCGGAGGTGTGGCAGGCCCACGACGTCGTGCTCGACCGGCCGGTCGCGGTGAAGCTGATCTCCCCCGGCCGGGACGGACCGGCCTCGGTGGAACGCATCCGCGCCGAGGCCCGCTCCGCCGCGCGGCTGGTGCACCCGAACGTGGCCAGCGTGCACGACTTCGGCACCTCGTCGACGGTGCACGACCGGTCGGCGCCGTACATCGTGATGGAGCTGGCGCAGGGCGAGACGCTCGCCGCGCACCTGCGCGCCGGGCCGCTGGACTGGCGCATCGCGGTGCGGGTCTGCGCCGAGATCGCCGCGGCGCTGGCCGCCGCGCACGCGCACGGCATCGTGCACCGCGACGTGAAGCCGGCCAACGTGATACTCACCCCGAGCGGGGTGAAGGTGCTGGACTTCGGCATCGCCACCCCGGCCGGCGTGCCCGACGAGTTGCCGGACGGCATGGTGGTGGGCACGCCCGCGTACCTGGCCCCGGAGCAGTTCGACCGGCGACCCGCCACCCCGGCCGCCGACATGTACGCCCTCGGCGTGCTGCTCTACTACTGCCTCACCGGCCGGCTGCCGTACCCGGCCGACAGCACCAGCGACCTGCTCGGGGCGCGCCGGCGGCAGCCGCCGGCGCCGCTGCCGCCGGTCGACGGCCTGCCGCCGGAGGTGGCCGGACTCTACGGGCAGCTGATGGCCGACGATCCGGCACACCGGCCGACCAGCCTGATGGCCGCGCTGCTGCTGGCCGAGGCGGTCGACGCCCGGGTGTACGTGCCGATGCTCGGCCCGGCCCGGCCCCGCCAGCGCGACGGGCAGGTGTCCCCGTGGACCGAGCAGGCTGCCGCCGAGGCGACCCAGGCGGCCGTCGGCTGCCGGTCGGCCGGACCGGGCCGCCACCACGCGTCCTGAGTCCCGGCCGCCTGTCGCGGAGCCGGCGACGGTGCCGCCCCGCGACCGTGGCCGTGACGGTGCCGTCCCCGCAGGTAAGGCGGCGTCCACGGCTGGGCCGGAGCGGGGCCGGTGGCCGGGGCCGGGCGGTTTCGCCGGGGCCCGGGCCGGGTAGCCGGGCGGGTGACTGAGGGGGGAACGCGATGCCGGATCCGAGTTCCTGGCTGCACAAGGCCACCGCGACCGCCGCGGGGGGCCACGTCCGAACCGACGACGGGGGACTGTCCAGCACCCTGGCCTCCCCGCTGGCGCCGCACTGCACGGGCCTGACGCCGGAGCAGCTACTGGCCGCCGCCTTCGCGTCCTGCCTGCACCACGCGGCGGTCGAGGCGGCCGGGGAGATCACCGACGAGGCGCACACCGTGCAGGTGCGCGCCGAGGCCCGGCTGGGCCGCGACGACGACGGACGCTACCGGGCCGACGTACGCGCCTCCATCTCGTCGGCCGGGCTGAGCCGACAGCAGCTCGCCCAGTTGGTCGAGCACGCCGATCGGCTCTGGCCGTTCTCCAGCGGCGACAGCACCCGCCACCGGCTCACAGTCACCCCGGCGGAGAACGGCGGGCGCTGAACCGCTCCGCCCGGCGCTTCGCTCCTCACCAGCGGAACCCGGCGGTGACCGCGCGGGTTGACCTCCTGCAGGGCGATCAGATCGGCGTCGGAGGCGACGAGCGCGTCCACGGTCGCGGCGCCGCCTCCTCCGATCGGATATTCGATCATCCTCCGAACGAACGAGTCGATCATGCGACCGTGACGGGCCACGACTCCCGGGCGAAACACCCGCCTTGTCTCTCCATAACGGTCATGCCTGACATAACCGTTACACCGGGAGAGTCGGTTTGCTGCCTCGGCGGGGGAGATGGCGGGTCAGCATTCCGCGAATTGTGGCGGATGCCACCAACCACCCCGATGGCAAGGCGCGCCGATCTCTCTAGCCTCGGCGGGTGCGTCCCGACGAACCCGCTGAGCAGAAGCAAACCGCCGCCCGACCGGCTGACCGTCCGACCGATGCCGCATCGGCCGGGCGGACGACCGGCCGGCACCGCCGGCCCGAACCGCCGCGCCGCGCCGGCCGCGCGCTGCTCGGGTCGGCCCCGGTGCGCGTGGCCCTGGCCACCGGCGTGACCTGTTGCCTCGGCGTGGCCGCCTTCGCCGGCACCCGGCACGCCGATTCCGACCCTGAGCCGCTCCGCGACACCCTCGCCGACCGGGCGGCGGTCGCCGCCGAGGCCGAGCGGCGCGCCTCCCGCTCCCTCGACCGCGCCCCGGGCGCTGCGGTGACGGTCTCCCCCAGCCCGACGGCGAAGCCCAGCCCCAGCGCCAGCCGGAAGCCGAAGCCGAAGCCGGCCAGGCCGTCACGCCCCCGCCCGGTCGCCGGTCTCGACCAGCTCCAGATGGACAACGCGAAGATCATCGTGGACGTGGGGCGGGACCTGAAACTGCCCCGCCGGGGCCTGGTGGTGGCGGTGGCCACCGCCATGCAGGAGAGCGACCTGCACAACCTGGCCAGCGACGTGCTGCCCGAGTCCTCCGACTACCCGCACCAGGGCAGCGGCTCCGACCACGACTCGGTCGGGCTGTTCCAGCAGCGGCCCAGCAGCGGCTGGGGCAGCATCCGCGACCTGATGCGCCCCGCGTACGCGGCGCGGGTGTTCTACGAGGCGCTGCTGGAGGTGCCCGGCTGGCAGGACATGAGCGTCACCGCCGCCGCCCAGTCCGTGCAGGTTTCGGCGTTCCCCGACGCGTACGCCCGGCACGAGCAGCGGGCCACCGCGGTGGTGGCGGCGCTGGTCTGAGCCGGCTCAGACCACCCGAATGTCGCGCCCGCCCGGCGGCTCGGCGCCGGCCACCGCCCAGGTGGTGGGCCCCCCGCCGGACGGCACGGACGCGGCGGCCGTCGGCGTGTCGGCGGCCACCGGCTCACCGACCGGCCCGGTGAGGATCTCGTCGACCCGGGTCGCCCGCCGGCGGCGCGCCACCAGGGCGGCCTCGACGTCCCGGCGGGCCCGCACCGCCTCGGCGTACGCCTGCTCGCGGAGCTGCCGGACCTCCTCGCGGGCCGCGTCCAGCTCGACCCGGGCCCGGGCCAGGAGCTCGGCGGCCTCCCGCTCGGCGTCCGGCGGCGACGACCGGCCGGGGCCCGCCCCGGCCGCCTCGGCCCGGCGCCGCTCGACCAGGTCACACAGGCGGGTCGCGTCCTGCCGGATCCGGTCCCACTCGCGACCCGTCCCGGCGGCAGCCTCCGCCCGCGCGGCGAGCCGGCTCAGCCGGACCGCCAGCTCATCGAGGCAGGAGTCGACCTGCCGCCGGTCGTAGCCGAACTCCACGACGGAGAATCTCATCCTGTCGCCCCCAGGCAGCCGGTGCTACTTCCCACCTGCCGATCCTCGGCGGTGCCGACGCACGCCGAGGGGGTTCGGGAAAATTGTTCGGCATCCGGGCAACGACACCCGCCGCCCGGGGCGCGGGTCAGACCCGCTTGGGCAGCACCACGACGCGGCCGAAGAACTCGTCGATCCGGCGCACCACGTCGTTGAAGTCGTCCAGGTCGATCGGCTTGGTCACGTACGCGTTGGCCTGGAGGGTGTAGCTGCCGACGATGTCGGTGTCGGCGTTGGAGGTGGTGAGCACCACGATCGGGATGGTACGCAGGTCGTCGTCCTGCTTGACCTCGCCGAGCACCTGCCGCCCGTCCATCCGGGGCATGTTCAGGTCGAGCAGGATCACGTCGGGCCGGCGGGCCTCGGTGTGCCGCCCCTCTCGGCGCAGGAACTCCATCGCCTCCTGGCCGTCGCCGACCACATCGATGACCTTGTCGACGTCGGAGTCGACGAGGGCCTCCTCGATCATCAGAACGTCGCCGGGATCGTCGTCCACCACGAGGATACGAACGGGGCCGGGGGTGTTTCCAGCCATCAGTGACCTGCCTCGGGTTGAACGCGGACGGCGACCTCACGATCGCCTGCTGGCGGGGAAATCTAGCCCATCACGGGGCGGACTGCGACCTCGGGTGCGCCGTGTCGGACCGGTACCCCAGCACCTCCGCCAACCCGGTCACCTGCAACACCCGCTCCACCCGCCCGGTGGCCCCGGTGACCCGCAGCCAGCCGCCCCGGGCCGCGGCCCGGTTGTCGCCCCGGACGAACGCGGCAATGCCGGTGGAGTCGCAGAAGGTCAGCTCGGTGAGGTCGACCAGGAGATGCCGCTCCCCCTGGTCGGCCAGCCGGTCGAGGACCGCGTTCAACTCGGGCGCGGTGCTCAGGTCGAGCTCGCCGGTGAGTCGCAGGCACGCCCCGGCGCCGTCCCGCTGGGCGTACGTGACGGTGAACGTCAACGTGGTCCCCCTCGCTTCACCATGGGCAAATGCTTGCAGTGGAGCAAGTATAAGCAGTGCGTCGGGGAGGCCCCCGCGGCCCCGCGCGATCACCGCGACCGCGGGCCCGCCCCGCGTCGAGCGACGCCCCCGCCGCGGCCGCGGCGAGCAGTTCGCCGGCGGCCACCTCGGGCAGCAGGCGCTCGGCGACCGGCCTCAGGTGGCGCACCACGGACACCCGCCGGCACCTGACGGTGACCGGAAACCGCTCATGTTTTCCAATCCTTCCACCCACCCTACGCCGGTGTGCCGGCACCGCCACCCCACCGCCGCCCGGCCGGCAGCCCCGCGGAAAGGCGTGATCGTGGTACTCCACCGGAGACAGCCCGACGCGACGCCGCCGACCATGTCCGTCGATCTCTCCGATCCGGACGCACCTCTCATCCGGGTCGGCGGCGATCTCGCCTTCACCACCGCGGCACCGCTGCGACGCGAGGTGGCGGGCCGGGAGCCTCAGGTGGCGGTCACCGGTTGCAGGCGCGGCCCGTCGGGGCGGCGCTGCGCGTCGCCGGGCGGCGGCTCCGCGTCCTCCGGTGGCCCGGAGCCGGGCGTCTGGAACAGGTAACGGACGAACTCCCCACCCGCCTCGTTGTCGTCCGCCCCGGGCCACTGCCCGGTGCAGTCGACGCCGACCACCTCGCGACCGACGCCGTCGGCCTCCTCCAGCAGGGCCCACAGGCTCACCGGGTAGCACCTGGTCGCCTGTGGCGTGAGCCGCCAGCGGGCGTACCAGCCGGGACGGGCGGGGACAATCTCGACGATTTTCTTCATGACGACCTTCCCTTCCGCGTGTGTCGGAAGTACTCCGGTCCGCCCCGATCATGGAGCCCGGGCGGGTGAGCCTGGCTCACCCGCCCGGGATGACGCGGCCGGCCGTCCGGCCCGCCCCTCGGTCGCCCCGCTTCTGCCGGGGGCGCGACCCGTTTCGGCCCCGACCAGGCCGGGAAGGCGGTCGAGACAACGGACCGGAGAAGGGCGAGGTGTGCCATGCGTAAGCAGATGGAGGGTGACAACCAGCGCCGCCGGGCGCTGGCCCGGCAGGCCCGCGAGCGCGGCCGGCAGGCCAGTGAGACCGGTGCGAGCCTCAGCGCGTCCAAACAGCTCACGCACCTGGACCGGGGCAAGCGCGCCGGGCCGCCGCCGGCCGGCCGGCACAAGCCCGACAGCACCCGGGGCGGGCCGGCCCCGCCGCCGGCCGCCCCCGCGCCGGCCACCCCGTCGCAGCCGCGCGCGCGGCGCGGCCCCGCCGGGGCGCCGGGGGCCGTCGGCGTGGGCTACCGGGAACTGGTCGACGACGTCGGCCGGCGGGCCGGCGTCGACTTCCGCACCGCCAAGGTGGCGGCCGAGGCGACCGTGCTGACCCTGGCCTGGGCGCTGGACCAGGCCGCCCGGGAGCGGCTGCTGACGGCGGTGCCGGTGTCGCTGCACGACGTGGTCCCGGTGGACGGCATCGAGCGCCACCACGACCTGCCCGGCTTCCTCGCCGAGGTGGCCCGGCTCAGCGGCCGTACCCCGGAGCAGGCCCGCTACCAGGCGGAGGCGACGCTCGCCGCGCTGGCCGAGCGGGACGGCGACCTGCTCGCCTCCCTGCACGTACCGGACGGGCTACGCGACCTGCTCGGCCCGGCGGCCGGCGGTTGAGCGCGCGGGCCGGCGGGCGCGCCTGCCGCCGGCCCGCCGCCGCCAGGTGCGGGCCCGACCGGACGGCGGCTACGGTGCCGGGATGCACTCCGCCGCCGACGGCCCGCTGCTGGTGGTCGACCCGGCCCGGCGCACCGGGCGCACCCTGCTCGCGGGCGGGGTGGCCCAGTCGTACGTCGACGTGGCCGACCCCCGACACCTGCACTTCGAGTACGTCCGCCGAATGGCCGCCGTGGTCGACCTGGCGGCGCCGCCCGGCGTCCCGGTCGACGCGCTGCACCTCGGCGGGGGCGCGTTGACCCTGCCCCGGTACGTCGGGGTGACCCGGCCGGGCTCCGCCCAGCTCGTGGTGGAGCGGGACGTTGCCGTGGTCGAGCTGGTCCGCCGCGAGCTGCCCGCGCCTCCGCCGGGGGTACGCCTCGACCTCGCCGACGCCCGCGAGGCGGTGACCGGGGCCCCGCCGGGCGGGTACGATCTGGTGCTCGCCGACGTGTACCGGGCGGCCCGGATGCCGGGGCACGTGGCCAGCGTGGAGTTCGCCACCGAGGCGGCTCGGGTGCTGCGCCCGGACGGCATCCTGCTGGTCAACGTCACCGACCTGCCGCCGTTGGTGTTCACCCGGGCGAGGGTGGCCACGCTGCGGGCCGTCTTCGCCGACGTGTGCCTGGTCGCCGACCGGCGGATGCTGCGGGGGCGGCGCTACGGCAACGTGGTGCTCGCCGCCGCCGGCCGGGCGGGACGGCTGCCGGCCAACCGGCTGGCCGCGCGGGCGGCCCGCGACCCGGTACCGGGGCAGGTGCTGCACGGGCCGGCGCTCGACGAGTTCGTCGGCGGGGCCCGCCCGGGCACGGATGCCTCCCTCGGCGTCAGCTGAGCCGCGCCCCGGGCGCGGACGGGTTTCCGGCCCGGCGGCGGGGGTAGCCGCGCCGGATGAGCGACGCCGACGACAGGGTCACCGCCCGGCGGGCCGCGATCGTCATCGGCCTGGTGCTGGCCACCCTGCTCGGGCTGGCCCTGATCTGGGCCACCCGGCGGGTGCTGGTCTGGGCCGTGGTCGCCGCGTTCTTCGCCGTCGCGCTGAAGCCCCTGGTCGACGGCGCGCAACGGCGCTTCGTGCGACGCCGCGCGCTGGCCACCCTGGTCGTCTTCCTGGCCGCGTTCGGGGTGCTCGCCGCGCTGACCGCCGTGATCTTCCTGCCGCTGGTGCACGAGTTGGGCCGGTTCGCCGAACGGGCCCCGGACCTGCTGCGAGAGACCCGCGCGGGGCGGGGGCCAGCCGGCGAGGCGCTGGAGCGACTGCGGCTGCGGCGGTACCTCGACGGCCACTCCGACCAGATCCAGCAGTACGGCAGCCGGTTGCGCGAACCGAGCGTCGGGCTGGTCCGGCGCGTACTGGAGGCCCTCGCCGGGGTGCTCACCGTCATCGTGCTGGCGTACCTCATGGTGCTGGAGGCACCGAAGATCACCGCGGGCGTGACCGCTCTGCTCAGCGACCGGGCGGCCCGCCGGGCCCGGCGGATCGGCCGGGGCGTGTCCCGGGTGATCACCGGCTACCTGACCGGGAACCTGCTGATCAGCGTGATCTGCGGCGTCCTCACCTTCCTGGTGCTCATCCTGACCGGGGTGCCGTTCGCCGGGGTGATCGCGCTGCTGGTGGCGATCGCCGACCTGGTGCCCCTGGTCGGCGCGACGTTGGGGGCGATCCTCGCGGGCGGCGCCGGGTTCCTGCACTCCCCCACCGCCGGGATCGTGGTGCTGGTGTTCTTCGTGGTCTACCAGCAGGTGGAGAACCACCTGCTGCAACCGGTGATCATGGCCCGGGCGGTCCGGCTGAACCCGTTGACCGTGCTGGCCAGCGTCCTGTTCGCGGCGGAGCTCGCCGGCCTGGTCGGCGCGCTGCTGGCCGTCCCGGCCGCCGGGATCGGGCAGCTCCTGCTGCGCGAGTTCTGGCCAAGGGGCCGCCGCCCGCGACCGGCCGGGGACCGGTGATCCGCCGCGGCGGCGGAAGTCGGTTCACCCCCGCGCGCCGTCGGCCCTCAGCCGCGCCGGGCCGGGACCTCCGGCGACGAGCTCTCCAGCGGCACCGCGTTGGCCGGGACCAGGCCGAGTTGCACGGCCGGGCGGGGCAGGGTGGCGTCGAGCAGCCAGTCCGCGCCGACGCGGGCCCGGTTTCCCGGCATGGCCAGCAGGTGGTAGCCGCGGGTGACGGCCTTGGCCGGCAACCCGGACAGCGACACCTTCAGCGGGTTCGCCGCGGCGTCCTTGCCGCCGAGGTCGACCACCCAGCCCAGGTCGTGGTGCTTGTACGGCCGGCGCCGGCCCTGCCCGTAGGAGGCGGCGATGTTGTGGGCGGCGAGCTTGCCCTGACGCTGGGCGTGTTGGGCGGTCATGGTGCACACCTGCCCGGGGCGGGTCAGGTCGGGCACCGCTGCGGCGTCGCCGCAGGCGTACACCTCGGGGAAGCCGGGGACGGTGAGGTACTCGTCGACCACCAGGCGGCCCTTCTCGGTGCGCAGGCCGAGCTCGGCGACGAACGGGTCCGGGCGCACCCCGACGCACCAGACCAGGCTGCACGTGGCCACGCACTCCCCGTCGGTCAGCCGCACCCCGTCGAACGTGGCCTCCGCCACCGAGGTGCCCATCCGCACGTCGACGCCGCGCCGACGCAGCACCCGGTCGGCGGTCGCGGACATCCGCTGGTCAAGTTCGGGCAGCACCCGGGGGGCCACGTCGAGCAGCATCCAGCGGGGCCGGACGCCCAGGTGCGGGCGCTGGGCGACCAGCCGGTCGGTGAAGAGCTGGCCGTGCGCGGCCACCTCGGTCCCGGTGTAGCCGGCGCCGACCACCACGAAGGTGGTGCGGGCCCGCTGCTCGGCCGGGTCGTCGGTCAGCTCGGCCAGCTCGATCTGGCGTACCACGTGGTCGTGCAGGTAGAGCGCCTCGGGCAGGCCGCGGAAGCCGTGGGCGTACTCGGTGACGCCGGGAATGGGCAGCAGCTTGTTGACGCTGCCGACGGCGAGCACCAGGCGGTCGTAGGCGAGCCGGCCCTGGTCGCCCTCCGGCATCGTGTAGCCGACCCAGCGGTTCTGCAGGTCGATCCGGTCGGCCTCGCCGACGACCACCCGCACGCCGTCGAGGGTGCCGCTGAGCGGCACCGAGACCCGTCCGGGCTCGACCACCCCGGCCGCCACCTCGGGCAGCAGCGGCAGGTAGAGGAAGTAGTCGGTCGAGTTCAGCAGGACGATCTCGGCCCGGCTCCGGGCGAGCCCGCTCAACGTCTTCGCCGCGTGGTAACCGGCGAACCCGGCCCCCACGATCACCACCCGAGGCTTCGTCATGGGGAGTGCCGTTCCCGCCGCCGGCCCGGGCAAACGTCAGGGGTCGGTCCGGCTGGAGCCGGACGTGGGCGGGCCCGGACGGAGCGGTCCCGCACGCGGGACTCGGCCTCGAACAGGTCGGCGAAGTCGGCCGCGACGGCGAGCCGCAGCTCGACCCCGTCCGGGGTCACCGACGGGCTCAGGTCGGGTCGGGTGCGGTGATCGCCCACCGCTCGTGGTCCCGCCACGCCCCGTCGATGAACAGGTAGTCCGGCGAGTAGCCCTCCAGCCGGAAGCCGAGCTTGCGGGCGATCCGCCGGGACGGCTCGTTGCCCGGCTGGATGTTCGCCTCCAGCCGGTGCAGGCCCAACACGTCGAACGCGTGCCGCACCACCAGGCCGATCCCGGCCGACGCGTGCCCGGTGCCGCTGTACGGCAGGAACGCCGCGTAGCCGAGGTAGCCGCCGCGCAACGCGCCGAGGAGGATGCCGCTGATGTTGACGTACCCGGCGATCGCCCCGCCGGCCCGGTCGCAGATCAGGTACCCGGCGTGGTTCCGGCGCCGGATCCAGCCCAGGTACGTGGCGTACGCCTCCGGGGTGTCCGGGGCCGACAGCCACGGGTGGTGCAGCGGCCGGCTACGCCGGGCGGCGGCGACGAACTCGGCCTCGTCGGAAGGTCGGGGTCGGCGGATCGCGGCGAGCCCACCGGTGCTCAGGTATCTCAGGGCCAACCACTCTGACCGGCGGAGCGGGACGCTGTCCAGCCGGTTACCGCCGCCGCCGGGCGAGCGGACGGCGCGGCCCGTCCGCGCCGACGGTGCCGGCCCGGGACCGACCGGCGGATCAGGTCGTCCGCCCCGGCGGAGCGGGCTCCCGCCGACCGGCGCCGAGGACGGTGCGCAGGCCGTCGGCGAAGGTGCGCCGCCAGTTCACGTAGTCGTGGCCGCCCCGGTATTCGGCGTAGCTGACCTGGTGGCCCCGCGCGACCAGCAGGTCCCGGAAGCGGCGGCTGACCGAGAGCTGGTCGAGCTGGCCGGGCCGGGGGCAGGTGTTCTCCCGGTCCCCCACGTCCAGGTAGAACCGCACCGGCGCGGCCGGCCACCCGGCGTACGCGCGGGTCAGCCACTCCCGCTCGGCCGGTTCCGCCGACGCCGGCCACCAGAAGCTGCCGGACTGGGCGATGACCGCGCCGAACGCGCCGGGCTCGGCCAACGCGACGTACGCGGCGGCGAGCCCGCCCAGCGACGAGCCGGCGACGACCCGGCGGGCGGGGTCGTCGGTCACCGGCCAGCGGCGCCGGGCCCAGGGCAGCAGATCCCGGGTGACGAACGCGCGCAGCGCGGCCGACGGGCGCAGTTCGTCGATCCGGCGCGTCCCACTGGAGGCGGTGACGAAGAGCGCCATGGTCGGCGGGATCCGGCCGGCGGCGATGAGGTTGTCCAGGGTGGTGGGGACGCGCAGCAGCGCCCGGGCCAGGTAGCCGTCGAAGACCACCAGCAGCGGCAGCGGCCCGTCGGCAGCGGCGGCCGGCCGGTAGACCGCGACCCGCCGCCGCCCGCCCCACGCGGTGGTGCGCACGCTCGCGCTCAGCAGGGTGCCCCGTGGCACGCCGGGGCGGGGCCGGCTCCACGGATCGTCGGGCGCCCGCGGCAGCTCCAGCAGGGACGCCCACAGCTCCCGGTCGTTGGGGTCGGCGGGGTCGGCCGGGAAGCGGAACGGGTGGTGGTTGAGCGGGTCCAGGTGGGTGGGGCCCCGGCCGGTCGCGTCGGTGGGCAGGTCGGTCGCGCCGTGCCGGAGGAAGTAGATGGTGTGCAGGTCCAGCGGCAGCCGCTCGGAGCCGTGCCACACGTCGGTTCCCGGCACCCGGCGCAACGGCAGGTTGATCCCCCAGCCGGTGCTGGTCTGCGCGGCCTCGCCGCGCCACAGGAAGGTGACCAGGGCGCTGTCGCTGTCGACCCGCTCGACCAGCGGGGTGCCCCGGTCGGCCACCTCCCGCCAGAACTCGGCGAGCACCGGGGCGCCGTCGGCGCTGAGGTCGTGCAGCAGGCGGTCGATGCGGGGGCTGGTCTCCGGCACGGCTGGTCCCTGTCTGGTCGATCCGGTCGAAGGTGCGGGTGGTCGCGCGCGGTGGTGGATGGTCGGTCGGTTCCGGCGGCGGGGCTGGGGACGGTGCACGTCGCCGTCCCGCCGCCGGCACCGGCACGCCCCGTGGCGCGCCGGTCGGCCCCGGCTTCAGTTGCCGCTGGGGTTGCTCGCACTGGTCGTCTCCACCTTGTCCAGCTTCCGGATGACGATCTGCTCCACGGTTCTCACCTCCCTCCGAGGGGGTCGGGACGGGCCGCGCCCGCCCGGTGACCGGCCGACCGACCAGCCACCGGACGCGCTCCGGGCGCAGCACGTGCGGCAGGACCCGGCCGGAGCCGGCGACCTCGACGCTCATCGGCGCGCCCCCCGGCCGGCGACGACCGCCGCCTCGACGGGTGTCCCGCCGCAGCCCGCCGGGCAGCTCGGGTGCGGCGGGTGGGCGATGAGGAAGTGCTGGTCGGGGGCGACCAGGTTGATCCCCTGGAGCTGACCGGGCCGGACGGCCGGCACGCCGGTCAGCAGGGCAGTCGCCAGGTGGGCGGCGAGGTGCCCGGAGAGACCGGCCGAGGACGCGCTGACCGCGCTGCTGCTCTCCCGTTCCACGGTGTACTCGGCGGCCGGGTCGTCGCGGCAGCGTTTGTCGTGCTCGGCGAGCCAGAAACACTCGTAGCACGGGCCCACCCGGGGCAGGTACGCCGCCGCCGTCACCACCGGCCCGTGGTACCCGGCGTCCACCCAGGGGGTCGCGGTGCCCAGGCACACCCGGTTGGCCCAGGCCCGGATGGCGCCCGGCCGGTCGGCGCAGAGCAGCAGCACGTCGCAGCCGGCGACCAGCCGTAGCAGGTCACCGGGCCCGCGCACCTCGGACCGCTCGCCGGTGACCTCGATGTCGGAGTTGAGCCGGCGCAGCCGGGCCACCGAGGCGTCCACCTTGGGTCGACCGATGTCGTCCTCGACGTACATGGTCTGACGGTTGAGGTTGGACAGCTCGACCACGTCGGGGTCGACGCAGTGCAGCCGGCCGACCCCGCCGGCGGCCAGGGCGAGCGCGGCGGCCCCGCCGGTGCCGCCCAGCCCGAGCACGACCGCGCGGGCGCGCTTCAAGGCGAGCTGCGGCTCCCACGAGGTGGCGCGCGGAACCAGGTCGATCCAGCGGTGGAACCGCCGCCCGCGATCGTGGCGCTCCCGGTCGCGGTCGGTGAGTTCCGGCGGGTCGGGGGCCGCCGCGTCGTCGAGGTACCCGGCGGCGGCGAACTGGTCGAGCGCGGTACGGACCGCACCGGCGTTCTCGCCCGGGTGCGCGGCGAGCACGTGCCGGACGATCTCCTCGGCGCTGCGGGTGCCGTCGGCGGCGCACAGCGTCGTCCAGATCGCGCCGGTGGCATCGAGCACCTCGGCCGCGATGCCGTAGACCGAGCCGCCCACCCGGACCCGACCGCCCGGCAGCCGGTGCAGGCCGTGCTCGGGTTTGACCTGGGGATACCATCCGGACGTCGCCAGTGCCATCGATCCTCGCCCCCGAACGGCAGATCGCTGTCCCGAGGATCAGACTGGCGGAGCCGAGCCGGCAACGCAACACCCCGGGGCCGAACGGTTACCGATCGGTACCCCGCCTTCGGTCGGGGTGGGTCAGAGGGGCCGGGGCTGGGGCTGGTCGGGGGGCATGGGGACCTGGAGGTAGGTGGTGCCGCGCAGGTCCAGCCAGGCCCGGTCGGGCGCCCGGACCAGGCGCAGCATCACCGCCGCGCAGGCCGGGCAGCGGGCGACCAGGCCGGGGGCGTGCGGGTAGACGTGCAGGCCGGCCAGCGGGCCGGTCATGCCGCACGACTGGCAGCGCCCGGTGGCGGCGCTCAGGTCGACGGCGAACAGCTCGCGCAGCGGGCCGTCGAGCATGTTGCCGTCCAGGTAGGACATCTCGGTCATCGGGTCTCCTCGGCAGGGTCAGGGCCGGATCGGCTGGTGCCGGCCGCGCCCGGCGGCTGGCGACCGGCCGGCCCGGCCTTCGGGTCAACCGGTCGGGCCGAACCGTTCGGTGCGGACCCGCCGGGGCTGGTGGCCCAGGCCCACCAGCAGGTCCGCCACGGTCTCGACGAAGCCGGTCGGCCCGCAGACGTAGCAGAGCGGCTCCAGGTCGGGCGGCCAGCCGTGGGTGTTCACGTCGGCGAGCCCGATCCGGTGCGGCTCGCCCCGCCACCCGTCGGGCGCGGCCCGGGTGTACACGTACGCCACGTCGAGGCCCTGGTCGTCGCGGGCGCGGCGGCGCAGCTCCCCGGCGTAGAACACGTCGGTCGGGGTGCGCACCGAGTAGACCAGCCGGAACGGCGCCCGGCTGCCGGCGGCCCGGCGGGCCCGGACCATCGCCATCAGCGGCACCACGCCCGAGCCGCCGGCGACCAGCAGCACCGGTGCGGTCTCCGCCGGCCGCCAGACGAACCAGCCGCCGACGGGGCCGCGCACCTCCACCGGGTCGCCCGGCGCCCAGACGTCGATCAGGTACGGCGACACCTCCCCGTCGGGCACCCGCTGCACGGTCAGCGCGATGCGGTCGCCGTCGGCCGGCCCGGCGAGGGAGTACGACCGGGCGGCCTGGTACCCGTCGGACGCGGTGAGCCGGACGTCGACGTGCTGGCCGGGGAGGTGCCCGGGCCAGCCGGGCACGTCGAGGACGAGGGTCTGCGCGGTGGGCGTCTCGACCCGGCGCTCGACCAGCCGGGCCACCCGCCAGGTCAGCGGGGCGGCCAGCGGGGCGGTCAATCGCCGGCGTAGCGCTGCTCGCGCCACGGGTCGCCGTAGTCGTGGTACCCGGCGGTCTCCCAGAAGCCGGGCTCGTCCATGGTCTTGAGCCGGATGCCGCGCACCCACTTCGCGGACTTCCAGAAGTACAGGTGGGGCACCAGCAGCCGGGCCGGGCCGCCGTGCTCGGCGGGCAGGTCCCGGCCGGCGAAGCGGTGCGCCACCCAGGCCCGGCCGCCCAGCAGGTCGGCCAGCGGCAGGTTGGTGGTGTACCCGCCGTAGGAGTGGACCAGGGCGTAGGCCGCGTCGGTGTCGACGCCGTCGAGCAGGACGTCCAGCGAGACGCCCTGCCAGGTCGTCGCGAGCTTGGACCAGCGGGTGACGCAGTGGATGTCGACGGTCGGGGTGTCCTGGGGCAGGGCGGTGAACTCCGCCCAGGACCAGCGGCGCTCCGCGCCGGTCTCGGTGGTGACGACGAACTCCCACGTGTCCGGCCGCACCTTCGGGGTGGGTCCGGCGGAGAGCACCGGGAAGTCCTCGGTCAGGTACTGACCCGGTGGCAGGGCCGGCTCCGCCGAGCGGGGCCGGCCCTGGAAGCCCGGTGACACGATTCCCACGAGTCAGTCGTACCACCTGCGGGATCGCGGCGGTCCCGTTCACCCGGACCCGCCGGGGTGGTCAGTGCCGGTCGACGACGGTCTCCCTGTCGCCCGGCGCGGCGTCGCGGGTGGCCCGAAGGCTGGTGAGCGTGACGACGACCAGCACGCCGATGATCACCCCGAGCGAGGCCAGCGTGGGGATCTGCGGCACGCCCGGCCAGATCCCGTGCGCCCAGTGCAGGCCGAGCTTGACGCCGATGAAGGCGAGGATGACCGCCAGGCCGTAGCTGAGGTGCACCAGCCGGCTCAGCGCGGCGTGCAGCACGAAGTACAGCGCCCGCAGGCCGAGCAGGGCGAAGGCGTTGGTGGCGAAGACGAGGTACGGGTCCTCGGTGATGCCGTACACCGCGGGCACCGAGTCGACGGCGAAGACGATGTCGGTGGCGAGCACCGCGACCACCACGAGGGCGAGCGGGGTGAGCGCCCGACGGCCGTTCTGCCGGACGGTCATCCTCGTGCCCTGGTACTCCTCGACGACCGGCATGAACCGGCGCAGCAGCTTCACCGACCGCATCCGGTTGATGTCCACCTCCTGCTCGTGGCCGGAGAGGGCGTCGCGGAGCAGCTTGACGGCGGTGGCGATGAGGATGACCGCGAAGACCAGGAAGGCGAAGTCGAGGGTCTGTAGGGCCGCCGCGCCGAGGGCGATGAAGATCGCCCGCAGCACCAGCGCGCCGGTGATGCCGTAGAGCAGGACCCGCTGGGCGAGCACGGCGGGCACCGCGAACGCCGCCAGCAGCAGCATGAAGACGAACAGGTTGTCGACCGAGAGGGACTTCTCGACCAGGTAGCCGGTCAGGTACTCCACGCCCTGCTGGGAGCCGAACCGGGACCAGATCCAGGCGCCGAAGGCCAGCGGCAGGGCGACGTAGAAGGCGGACCAGCCGAGCGCCTCCCTGATCGACACCTCGTGCGGCTTGCGGGTGACGAGGAAGTCCAGCACCAGCAGGGCGAGCACGCCGGCGATGGTGACCGCCCAGAGCGTCGGCGTGCCCACCGACGACAACTCACCGGCAGACAGATACGACAATTCGGTCATGGGGTCCCCTCGAACACCGTGTCATGTTCGAGGTCTCCTTCACCCACCGTGTCGTGGGCAACCACCCGAGGCGCGCTCCGGGCACGCCGTACTGACCGGAATGGTTCGTGGGAAGTACTCCCCTCGTGCGACAAGGTTAGGCCAGCCTCGGCCGACTCGCCAAGCCACCATCCCGGCCGTCACCAGCGGTGATCGGGGCGGAACCGGCCGCCCAGGGATCGCGGCGAGGACGCCCGGGACGGCCCGGGCCATGCCCGCCGGGCCTCGCGGTGGTCGCGCGGGCGGACTCCCGGCACCCCACGGGACAAACACGGAACGCCTATGGTGGCCCGATGGACGAGCGCGCGAGCCACCCCGACGCGGACCGGCCGGCGGCCGGCGGGGCCGGTCCCCTGGCCGGGGTGCGGGTGGTCGAACTGGCCGGCATCGGCCCCGGCCCGTTCACCGCGATGATGCTGGCCGACCTGGGCGCCGACGTGGTCCGGGTGGACCGGACCACCGACGTCGACCCGGCGGCGTTCGGCACCCCGCACCCGGACCTGCTCAACCGGGGCCGCCGCTCCGTCGCGGTGGACCTGAAGTCGGCCGGCGGCCGGGACGCGGTGCTGGCCCTGGTCGGCCGCGCGGACGCGCTGGTCGAGGGCTTCCGCCCCGGGGTGACCGAGCGGCTCGGCCTGGGCCCCGCCGACTGCCACGCGGTCAACCCCCGCCTGGTGTACGGGCGGATGACCGGCTGGGGGCAGGACGGTCCGCTCGCCCCGTACGCCGGGCACGACATCGACTACCTGGCGCTGACCGGGGCGCTGCACGGCATCGGCCGGGCCGGTGAGCGCCCGGTGCCGCCGCTGAACCTGCTCGGCGACTTCGGCGGCGGCGGGATGATGCTGGCCCTGGGCATCGTCTCGGCCCTGTACGCCGTCCGGGCCGGCGCGCCCGGGCAGGTCGTCGACGCGGCGGTCGTGGACGGCGTGGCGACGCTGTCCACCCAGGTCCACGCGCTGCGCCGGCTCGGCATGTGGCGGGACCCGCGCGGGGTCAACCTCCTCGACGGCGGCGCGCCGTTCTACGACACGTACGAGTGCGCCGACGGCCGCCACCTCGCCGTCGGCGCGCTGGAGCACCGCTTCTACGCGGAGCTGGTCCGGCGCACCGGCTTCCCGCTGCCCGGCGACGACGCGCCGGACCGCGACGACCCGGCGAACTGGCCGGCGCTGCGCGCGGCGTGGGCGCGACTTTTCCGCACCCGCACCCGGGACGAGTGGACGGCCCTGCTCGGCTCCTCGGACGCCTGCGTCGCGCCGGTGCTGGGCTGGCGGGAGGCACCGGAGCATCCGCACCTGGCGACCCGGAGGGTGTTCGTGGAGCACGCCGGGGCGACCCAGCCGGCGCCGGCGCCCCGGTTCTCCGGCACGCCGACGGCGCTGCGCCGGCCGCCGCCGCACCCTGGCGAGCACACCGACGAGGTGCTGGCGGAGGCTGGCCTCGCCGCCGACCGGATCGCCGCGCTGCGCGCCGCCGGCGCGGTCGCCTGAGGGCCAGCGGCCCCCGGCACGACGCCGACACCACCCGCGGCACCCGGCCGGCCGGGTGCCGCGGGTGGCCGGATCAGCCGGGTCGCCCGCTGCCGACGGGCGGTCAGGGTCGGCGCGGGGCGGCGGCCCCCGGGGCGAGCGCCGGTTCCACCATCTCCCGGTAGTCGCGCGGCAACTGGACCACGATGTCGTCGAACTCCCCGCCGGCGATTGCCTCGCGCAGGGTGACGAACACGATCCGGACCGCCTCCCGGGCGGCCCGCTCGTCGAGCCCGGCCCGCTGGCCGACCCGGGCCACGAACTCGGCCGCGCCGAACCGGTCGGCGGCCTCGGTGTCCGGGCTGGGCCGCAGGACCAGTTGCAACGGCTTCGGCAGTTGCGCCGCGAGGTCGAGCACCTCGCCGCCGGTCAGCCGCTCCGCCAGGGTCTCCAGCGTGGCCCGGGTCAGCTCCACGGCCCGCTCGGCGGGGACCGTGGCCCGCCGGGCCACCTGGTCGACGAACGTGTCGTAGTTCATGGCGGTGCTCCTTCCGCTGCCTCGGGCCGGTCGCGTACCCGCCGCGCGGGGCCGGAAACGGCGACCGGCCGGTACGCGATTGCCCGCCACGGACGGGCGTGGGCCGCCGACAGGTGGGTAACCGCGGCCGGTCGCGAACCGGATCGAACCGGCGAGGAGCCCACACCATGGCGAGTTACGACGACGTCCTGCGGTACCTGTCCAGCCTCGACTACCCGGCCGGGAAGGCCGACGTGGTGCGCGAGGCGGAACGGGAGGGCGCGCCGCCGGAGGTGTTGCGCGCGCTGCGGGCCCTGCCCCCGGTCGACTACGCCAACGGCAACGAGGTGGCCCGGTCCGCCGGGATCGACGCCGCCCCCGAGGTCGGCCGGTCGCAACGCGCGGCGCAGGCCCGGGAGCCGCACACCCGGGTCGCGCAGCACCTGCGGCGGATCTGAGCACCGCGCCGGCGCGGGCGGGTGAGGGCGCGACCGGTGCGCGGCAGGGACGGGCACACCCCGGCGGCGGTCCAGCTCGCCGTGCTCGGGCTGGCCGGCGGGCTGGGCGGCGGCCTGTTCGCGCTGGTCGGCCCGCCGTCGCTCGGCCCCATCGTGGGCTGGGACACGGCCGCGCTGAGCTGGCTGGTGCTGGTCTGGCGCACGCTGTGGTCGTCGGACGCCGAGCGGACCGCCCGGCTCGCCGTCCGGGAGGACCCGAATCGGCCCACCCGCGACCTGCTGCTGCTGGTCGCCTGCCTGGCCAGCCTGGTCGCCGTCGCGGTCGTGCTGGTCACCGCGCACAGCGCCCGTCCCGGGCCGCCCCGGGACGCCTACAGCGCGCTGGGCGTGGCCAGCGTGCTGCTGTCCTGGCTGGTGGTGCACACCGTCTACACCGCCCGGTACGCCCGGATCTACTACGGCGGACCCGACGGCGGGGTGGTGTTCCACCAGGTGGAGCGCCCGCGCTACTCGGACTTCGCCTACCTGGCGTTCACGGTGGGAATGACCTTCCAGGTCTCCGACACGAACCTGACCAGCAACGAGATGCGCACGACCGTGCTACGGCACGCGCTGGTGTCGTACCTGTTCGGCGCGGTGATCATCGCCGCGACGGTGAACCTGCTGGCCGGACTGGTCGGCTGAGCGGGTCGGAGACAGGCGGGCGCCCCGGGCCACGAACCGCGACCCGGGGCGCCACGCAGAACCTGTCTCCCGACGGAAACCGCGACCCGAACCGGATCGCACCGCCGGGCGGCCCCCCGCCCACCCGAACCGGGCGGACTCGACTGCCGAGATCATCATAGCGTCTGCCATCGTACTTACGGTCAGATTTCGAGGAACTGTGCGCCGGCACACGTTCAGCCGGCCAGCTCGGCGTACCGCTTCTCCAGGTCCACCCGGGCCAGCGCGCCGACCAGCCAGGCCAGCCGCTCCGACTCGCCGCTGCCGGCCAGCCGGGCGAGGTCGGACGCGGACCGCCCCAGGCCGAGCCGGCGGGCCGCGGCGAGCGCCCGCCGGTCCGCCACCGGGGCCACCTCCCGCCACAGCGCCTGCGCCTCGCGCAGGAACAGGTCCACCACCTCGGCCTCGACCCCGGGCAGCTCGGCCAGCAGCACCCGCTCGCCGGCCGGGTCGTGGTGCGCCGTGGCGCGCAGTCGACGAAGGTCGCCCCGGTACCGCTCCACCACGGCGCGGGCGAGGTCGCCCAGGGTGTCGGCGAGGGCGTCCACGTCGCCGCGCTGCCCGGTCGCCCGCAGCACCCGCACCCGGTCGGCGTGCAGCGAACGGGCCATCCGGGCCGCGCTGTCCCAGCCGGCGTCGCGCAGCGCGACGGCGGTGTCCACGGCCCGCCGGAAGTCGCCCCGCCGGGCCAGCAGGACCGACAGGACGAGGAGCTGGAACAGGTTGGACGGGTTGTTGGTGACGCGGAACCCGTACTGCTCGGCGAACCCGCGCCCGCTGCCGGCGAGCCGGCGTACCATGCGCTTCTTGTCCTCGATGCTGGAGATCGTGGTGGTCGGCATGCCCGCGACTACCCGCGCCGCCGGCCGCCACGCCTGCGCCCCGGGGCAGGCCGGCCCCGCCCGGGCTCAGGCCCGGACGTCGCCGTGCCGGGTGCGGGCCTTGAGCCGGGTGGTCGGCAGCGCGGGCGCCGGCAGCGGCGGCGCCCCGTCGTCGGCCACCGTCCCGAAGCGCGGGTCGCCGGCCATCCAGTCCTCGCGGGCCGCGGCGACCTCCTCGTGCGACCGGCCGACGAAGTTCCACCACATCACCAGCGGCTCCTCGAACGGCGCGCCGCCGAGCAGCAACAGCCGGCTGCCCGGCGCCGCGCCCAGGGTGAGGCTCTCCCGGCCGGCGCCGAGGTAGAGCAGCGCGCCCGGCTCCAGCGGTACCTCACCCACCTGGGCGGAACCGGACATCGCCAGCAGGCCGTACTCGAAGTCGCGGCGCAACGGCAGCCGGGACGGCGCCGCGCCCCGGGCCGTGAGCTGGGCGCCGACCAGCGGGGTGTGCAGCGCCGCCGGGGACCGCTCCCCGCCCAACTCGCCGGCCAGCAGCGTGACGTCGAGGCCGCCGTCGCGCCACACCGGCAGGTCCGCGTGGTGGGCGAAGTCGGGTGCCGCGGCCCGCGCCGGGTCCGGCAGGGCCACCCAGAGCTGTACGCCGTGCATCACCGGCGGATGCGCCGCCGGCGACCGCTCCGAGTGGGCGATGCCGTGGCCGGAGGTCATCACGTTGAGCTGCCCCGGCCGGATCGGCTGGACGTTGCCGAGGCTGTCCCGGTGCACGATCTCCCCGTCGAGCAGCCAGGTGACCGTCTGCAACCCGGTGTGCGGGTGCGGCGGAACCTCCATCCCGGGCCGCTCGGCGACGTCGTCCGGCCCGAAGTGGTCGACGAAGCACCAGGCCCCGACCATCCGGCGCTGGCGCTGCGGCAGCAGCCGGCGCACCGTCGTGTAGCGGCCGAGCGGCACGTCGTGCCCGGGCAGCAACACGCTGCCCGGATCGGTGGCCGCCACACCGGGCGGTCGCGTCTGTGCCGGCAGGGATTCGGTACGGTCCACCGCCCGACTGTACGCTCAGGCCCTCTCGATGGTCACCGCGTTCGCCCCGGCCACCAGGTCGACGCTGCGCTCCCACTGCGGTCCCCGGCAGGGAACCGCTGGCTCCAGACGCGCAGACGCCGCTGGCCGGTCCCCGGGGTGTCGGGGACCGGCCGGCGGCGTTGTTCGGTACGGGTCAGCTGTTCCAGTGTTCGGCGACGAGGTCGGCGGCCTGCTGCTCCCACTGCGCGTACGCGTCGGGGTAGGCCGACACCTGCACCGTCTGGGCGGCCTCGGTCAGCGGCATGTCCCGCCACCCGTCGACCTGCTTCAGGCCCTTCAGGAACGCCAGGGTCGAGTGCTCGGGGTCGGTGATCTGCTCCGGGGAACCCCAGCCGCTGGAGGGGCGCTGCTGGAACAGGCCCAGCGAGTCGTGGTCGTTGCGGTCGCCCAGGTGGCCCAGGTTCTCCAGCTTCGACTCCTGCAACGCGGTACCGACCGAGATGACGGCGGCCCGCTCGTCCAGGCCGGCCTTCTTCGTCGCGGCGATGATCGCCTTGACGTTGGCGGTCTGCTCACCGTCAAGCGTGATACGCGACTGCTCGCCCCGCACGCCGTGCGGGATCAGCTTGCCCTTGTCCACGCCCGGCTTGTCGACGCCCGGCTTGTCGGCCTGCACGGCGACCGCCTTCGGGGCCGACTCGACGGCCGGGGCGGCGTGGCCGGTGGCCGGACCGGCGAACACACCACCGGCGAACGCGAGACCAGCGATACCGAGAACGCTCTTACGCATGATCGTGTTCATGGGGGTGACTCCAATTCGGGGGTCGACACACCCCACCCCGGGGAGGGCAGGCGTGTAAGCACCACATCGAGGCGCCCAAGAAGATCAAGGGGGGGGACGGCACCGGCCTGCGAAGGCTCGTGGCGCCGGGTCCAGATGTAACGACCGACAGCCGGCCCGCATTCCATCCCGGGGGAGATGCGCTCGGGCAGCTCAGCAGCATGCGCTACTCGATCGTCCGCCATGTGTAACGCCCCCACCCACCCCCATGTTCCACCCCCACCATGCCCCCGCTCACACCCCCACCCACCCCACCCCGGCCCTACGCGGTGATCAAGAGGTTTGCGCCGGCATCCGGGCACAAACCTGACGCAAACCTCTTGATCACCGCCGCCGGACGTGGGGGCACGGGGCGAGGCGGGGCTGCACGGGGCGGGGCGGGGCGGGGCGACGTCTCCGGGTTCAGTGCTCGGGCCCTGCTCGCCAGGACCCGCTGCGGTAGATGGTCCCCCGGTACTCACGCGCCCCACCGAACTCCGGCCCGGCAGACGGCGACGCCTCCGCGTCCGACGCGCGGACAGCGTCGACCGGGGAGAGCGGGGAGGGCGGGGAGGGCGGGGAGGGCGGGGCGACAGGGGCGGCAGGGGAGGGCGGGGCGGCAGGGGCGTCGACCGCCCGTCGGGCGGCGCGGGCACGCCGTACCCGGGTGACCACGAACCAACCGAGCGCCGCCGCGCACACCACGATGACCACGTTCTGGAACGTGCCGACGTAGCCCTCGACGACGTGCCAGTTCTCCCCCAGCAGATAGCCCGCCATCACGAAGATCGTGTTCCAGATCAGGCTGCCCAGGGTCGTGTACAGCAGGAAGGTCGGCACCGGCATCCGTTCCACGCCGGCCGGAATCGAGATGAGGCTGCGGAACACCGGGATCATCCGGCCGAAGAACACCGCCTTGACGCCGTGCCGGAGGAACCACGCCTCCGTCCGGTCGACATCGTCGAGCTTGACCAGCGGCAGTCGCGCGACGATGGCGCGCATCCGGTCCCGGCCCAGCATGGCGCCGATCGCGTACAGGGCGAGGGCACCGACCACGGAGCCGAGGGTGGTCCACCCGATCGCCCCGACCAGGCTCATCCGTCCCTGGCTGGCGACGAAACCGGCCAGCGGCAGGATCACCTCGCTGGGGATGGGCGGGAACAGGTTCTCGAGCGCGACTGCCAATCCGGCTCCGGGACCACCCAGCCGTTCGACCAGACCCGTGACGAACCCCACCGGTCCGTCGGAGCCAGGCTCGGGACCGGCGGCGACCGTACGGGGGAAGGGCAGGAGCGGCTGCGTGCTGATCATCTGACAAAGTTAATGACCGTCTTCGCCGACCGCCATGCCGTCACCCGCCGCGTCGCCGCCGCATTCGTCGGCGCAGCGGTGCGGCTCGGGTGCCGTGGGCGTCGATGCCGGCCAGAGCGGGCGGACGGGGGGACTCGGCTCCCGCCCAGGACGGATACGGTGGCCGGGTGTCCCCTTCGTCGCCCTGGCCGTGGTACGGGACGGTCGGGTGGCGGTGGGGACGCCGGCGCGCTGGGCCGAGGGCGGTCAGTCGTCCTCGTCGCCGCGCACCTGACCGTACCCGGTGAGCAGGTCGCGGAGCCGGTTCACCACCGCCGCGCCGATCCGGTCCCGCTCGGCCGCCTCGATGACCCGTTCGCGCAGGTCCGCGAGCCGCTTGACCCGGTCCTTGGGCTTGCCGCGGTTCAGCTCCTCGGCCTTGTCACGCAGTTCGTTGGCGGTCTTCCGGTCGATCTCGCCGCGGGCCTGTGCCTCGTCGACCACGGCGATGAACTCGGCGGCCAACTCGCGCAGGCTGGCCGGCCGGTTCCGCGCGGTGGTCGAGGGCACCGGGATCGGCGCGGTGGTGGTCCGCGCGGCCGACGCCGCCGTCGGCCGGGGGGCGGCAGTGGTTGCGCCGGGCGCTGCGGCCGGCGGGGTCGCAGAGTCGTCGTCGAGGACGAGCAGTCCGATCAGCCCGACGAGCAGCGCCACTCCGGCCGCGAGGAGGACGCCGAGCGAACGGTTCCCGCGCCGCGACCGCCCGGGCGGGGCATCCGACGACGCGCCCGGCCACGACGCGGCCGAAGGCGACGCCGACGCGGAGAACGGCGAGGCGGCCGAAGGCGAGGCGGAGAACGGCGACGCGGCCGAAGGCGACGTGGACCGGGTCGCCCGGCCGGGGGTGAAACGGGTGGCGCGGTCGACCATGGTGGGCGGGTGCGGGGCGGCCCGCGGCACGACGGGCAGGAGCGCGGTGGGTGGTTCCGCCGGCGGTGCCGCGCCGAGCCGGGCGGCCAACTCGGCGGTGGTGGGTCTGCGGGCCGGGTCGGCGTCCAGGCAGGCGAGCGTGAGCGCGGCGATGTCCGGGGGCAGCCCGGTGACCCGCGGCGGCGACACCGGCGGGCGCCGGGCGTGCACCTCGACGGCGTCCTCCCAGGTCTGCACGGGCAGCGGGGTGGCACCGGTGAGGGACTGGTAGAGCAGCGCGCCGAGGGCGTAGACGTCGCTGGCCGGGTTCGGCGGCCCGGGGCTCATCCGCTCGGGCGCGAAGTACGCGGGGGTGCCCATCACCAGCTCACCGGTCTGGCCGCCGGGCGATCCGGCGAGCGGGTGGCGCGGGCCGGCGAGCGCGGCGATGCCGAAGTCCAACACCTTGGCGCCGGTCTCGGTGAGCATGACGTTGCCGGGCTTGACGTCCTGGTGCACCACGCCGATGCGGTGCGCGGCGGCCAGGGCGGCGGCCACCTGCCCGGCCACCCGGACCGCCTCCGGCCAGGGCAGTGGGCCGGCGGTGAGCCGGTCGGCGAGGCTGTGCCCGTCGACGAGTTCCATCACCAGGTACGGCAGCACGGTGCCGGCGGCCAGGGCGGCCTCGCCGTAGTCGTACACCTGGGTGACGTGCGGGTGGGTGAGCCGGGCGGCGGCCCGGGCCTCGCGCTGGATGGTGGCGCGTAGCTGCGGGTCGGCTGCGGGCTGTCCCGCGAGCGCCTTGACCGCGACGGGACGGTGCAGCACCTCGTCGTCGGCGCGCCACACCTCGGACATCCCGCCGAGGCCGATGCGCTCGCGCAGGACGTACCGGTCGTGCAGCCGTAGGCCAGGGGTGAGCGGCGACATGATGGTCCAGTCTGCCTGCCGGCCGGGGCCGGACACCAGCCGCGGTGCCCGGGCCCGCCGGGATGTCCGGATACTGGCGGTGCCCCGGATCGGCGGCCCCGGTGCGGGGCACGCCGGGGACGGTCAGGGTTTGCGGGCCACGGCCCCGTACAGGCTGACGTCGCCCGCCGAGGGCCGGGGCTGCGGCTCCGCGTCGGCGCGCCACTCGGCGGCGGAGACGATGCCCGGCTCGACCACCTCCAGGCCGTCGAAGAACCGGGTGAAATCGGCCAGGTCGCGCAGGTGGATCGCGCCGTACTCGCCCCCGTTCCTCGTCGCCGCCCTGGCCTCCTCGGCAACCTGCGCCGGGAGGTGGTCGTAGGTGGCGTGCGAGGCGGCCAGGTGGCTGCCCGGGGGCAGGGCGTCCAGCAGCCGGCGGACCAGCGCGTACGGCTCGTCCGGGTCGGGCAGGAAGTGCAGGACCGCCACCAGCATCAGCGCCACCGGCTGCCCGAGGTCGATGGTGCGCCGCAGGTCGGGGTGGGTGAGGAGCTTCTCCGGGTCGCGCAGGTCGGCGTCGATGTAGGCGGTGGCGCCCTCGGGCGCGCTGGTCAGCAGGGCCCGCGCGTGGGCGAGGACGATGGGGTCGTTGTCGACGTACACCACCCGGGTGTGCGGGGCGACGGCCTGGGCGACCTCGTGGGTGTTGTCGGCGGTGGGGATTCCGGTGCCGATGTCGAGGAACTGCCGCACGCCGGCCTCGCGGGCGAGGTAGCGCACCGCCCGCTGGAGGAAGCGGCGGTTCTCCAGGGCGGTGACGCGGATGGTCGGGAAGACCTCGGCCAGCGCGTCCCCGGAGTCGCGGTCGGCCTGGAAGTTGTCCTTGCCGCCCAGCCAGTAGTTGTAGCGGCGGGCGGGATGCGCCACCGAGGTGTCGATCCGGTCGCTGGGGTGGGCGGGGCCGGTCGGGGCACCGGGGGCATCGGTGGTCAAGGCTCCTCCATGACTCTGTGCCGACCTCAACGCCGACTTCCGTCCACTGTCGCCGGTCCCGATCATGGTAGAGGCTCCCCGGGCCGGCTCCGCGCCAGGGAACCCGTCACCGCGGGTAGAGCTCGTCACGCAGCCGGGCCAGCAGCTCCGGCGTCCGCTCCGGGGGCTCGGCCTCCACGCAGAGGCGTTCCATGGCCGCCGCGTAGTAGTCGAGGTCCTCGCGCTTGTCGAGGTAGATCGCGCTGGTGAGCTGCTCGATGTAGACGATGTCGGGCAGGTCCTGGTCGCCGAAGCGCAGGATGGTGAAGGCGCCGCCCGCCGCGGCGTGCCCGCCCGCCGCGAACGGGATGATCTGCAACCGCACGTGCGGCGACCGGGTCGCCTCGATCAGGGCGGTGAACTGGCCGCGCATCACCTCGGGGCCACCGATCGGCCGGCGCAGCGCGGCCTCGTCGACCACCGCCCACAGCTGGGGCGGCTGCGGGCGGCGCAGCAACTCCTGGCGCTGCATGCGCAGGCCCACCCGCCGGTCGACCTCGTCCGCGTCGGCGCCCCGGTGGCCGAGCAGGACGACCGCCCGGGCGTACTCCGGGGTCTGGAGCAGGCCGGGCACGAACTGGACCTCGTAGCTGCGGATCAGCGCGGCGGCCGCCTCCAGGCCCAGGTAGGACTGGAACCAGGACGGCAACACGTCGCCGTAGCGGTGCCACCAGCCCGGGCTGTTGGCGTCCCGGGCGAGCTTGAGCAGGGCATCACGCTCCTCGGGGTCGGTGACCCCGTAGAGGCTGAGCAGGTCGGCGACGTCGCGCTCCTTGAAACCGACCCGGCCCAGTTCCATCCGGCTGATCTTCGATTCGGAGGCCCGGATCTCCCAGCCGGCGCCCTCCCGGGTCACCCCGGCGGACTCGCGCAGCCGGCGCAGCTGCGCGCCGAGCAGCATGCGCAGCACGGTCGGGCCGGTGGCCGGGCCACCCTCCGTGGGAACCATCGTCACGCGCCGACCTCCGCTTGCCCGCCTCCGTCAACCGGGCCCCACCCCGGCCGACGTGTAAGCATGCCATGGACCGACAGTGAGGTGAACCCGCCCGAGGGGGGTTTTGGTCCCATCGACGGGACGGAACCAACCGGTTACGCTGGGTCAGGCGATTAGGTCGTCGAAGTCCCCGTCCCGGGCGCCGAGCACGAAGGCGGCGATCTCGTCCACCGTGTAGATGAGCGCCGGGCCCTCCGGGTGGCGCGAGTTGCGCAGGGCGATCCCGGCGCCACCGGGGAGCTCGGCCAACTCGACACAGTTGCCGCTGGGGTTGCTCCTTCGACTCTTCTGCCACTTCAGCGGGGGGAGGTGCGCGGCGGGAACGCCGTTGTGGGGCTGCTGCATGGGGGCGTCTTTCTCTTCGAGCGCCTGCCTATGCCGCGGGGAGGAGCGGTGCTGGCGAGAGGGAACGGGTCACGGACGATTTTGCTGCACGTGCATCTGCTATTGCATCTGCACCGGACAGCGAGCATGATAACGCACGTGCGGTGTACCCATTCGTTCACTTTGGGTGACGCGAATCGGGGCCGCACCAGGGAAAACGAGAGCGCGCAGAGGCGCCGGCCGGCACCGGACGGGGCCGGCGGGCGGACGGGGCGAGGGGAGAGTTCGTGCCGGATCCGTTGACCATCGCGTCCGGCATCTCGGCCGCCGGGGCCCTCGTGTCCGCGTGGCAGCTACGCCGCCGCGCCCTGCTGGCCGAGGCGGAGATCGAGCACCTCCAGGCGGAGCTGGCCGCCGAACGGCACGCCGCCAGCCACGATCCGCTCACCGGGCTGCCCAACCGGCGGGCCTTCTTCCGGCTGGCCGCCACGCTGCTCACCGACGCCGCCGGCCAGCCGCTGATCGCCGTCGTGCTCGACCTGGACAACTTCAAGCAGGTCAACGACCGCTACGGGCACGCCGCCGGGGACCGGGTGTTGATCAGCGTGGCAGAGCGGCTGGCCGCGTTCGCCGGGGACAACCTGGTGGCCCGGCTCGGCGGCGACGAGTTCGCCGGCCTGCTGACCAGTCCGACGGTCGACCGGCGGTGGATCGAGCACTCCTCCCGCCGGCTCTGCGAGGCGCTCGCCGCGCCCATCCCGCTCAACGGTCTCAGCCTCCGGGTCACCGCCTCGGTGGGCCTCGCCCCGGTGACCGGCCCCGCCCAGCTCACCGAGGCGCTCGATCGCGCCGACGCGGCCATGTACCGGGCGAAGAGCGTCGGCGCGTCCCGCCCCACCCGCCAGCTCGTGGACAGCGCGTACCTCGCCGAGTGGTGAGGGCCCCGGCGGGTACGGCAGCGCGGGGTCAGCGCCAGCCGTAGCCGGCGCGCAGAGCCTGGCCGACCCGGTCGAAGCGGGGCCGGTCCAGCACCGCGCCCTCGCGCCGGATGCTGTCCTCCCGCATGGTGAGCACCCGGTCGAGCCGCACCCAGCTCGGCCGGTTGTCCCGGTCCCAGGCGCCGGGGCCGAGGGAGAGCCAGTGCCGCTGGCCGTCCCGCTCGCCCTGGCTGGACAGCATCAGGCCGAACAGGGTGCGGCTGGACCGCCCGACGACCAGGACCGGCCGGTCCTTGCCCTGCCGGGGGTCGTCCTCGTAGGGGACCCAGGTCCAGACGACCTCGCCCGGGTCGGCCTGCCCGTCGGGCTCCGGGGCGTAGCTGAGCTCCCGGCGCTGCAACGCCGCGACCTGCCGGCGTCGCGCGACCTGGGCCGGAATCGGACCGGGGGTAGGCGTCGGGGCGGCCCCGCGGGTCACCCGCCCCAGCCGGGACGCCACACTCCTCAACAGACCTGCCACAGCGGGCAGCCTAACCCCTCCCCCGGCCGACCGGCGACCCGCGTCGGCGGGGCGGAAAGCGGTGGACGCGGACGGCCCGACCCGCGACGATGCCGTCGTGACCGTCCCGCCACGCCAGATCCGCGCCCGGTACACCGCCGGCACGCTGACCGTGTACCAGGCGTACCCGCCGGAGATCGCCGGGCCAGCGGTGGCGGCGGGCCGATTCGTGCCCCCGTTCAAGCGGGACCGGATGACCTGGATCAAGCCGTCGTTCCGCTGGATGATGTACCGCTGCGGCTGGGCCCGCAAGCCGGGCCAGGAGCGGGTGCTCGCCGTCGAGATCAGCCGCGCCGGGTTCGAGTGGGCCCTGGCGCACGCCTGCCTGAGCGGCTACGAGCCCGGCCTGCACGCCGACCGGGACGGCTGGGCCCGGCGGCTGCGCACCAGCCCGGTCCGGGTGCAGTGGGATCCGGAGCGGACCGTGCGGGCGCAGCCGCTGCCCCACCGGTCGCTACAGGTGGGCCTGGCCGGCGAGGCCGCCCGGCGGTACGTCGACGAGTGGATCGTCGGGATCACCGACGTCACCGCGACGGCGCACGCGATCCGGGCGGCGCTGGACGCGGGCGACGACGCCTCGGCCGAGGCGTTGCTCCCCGCGGAGCGTCCCTACCCACTGCCGACCGGGGTGGGCGACGCGGTCGCCGCCCACGCCGACTGACGGCCGGGCAGCGCCCACCGGCTGGCCTGCGAGTCCCGCGCACTCCGGCTGACGGCTGGCCCCGACGACCTGCCGGTCATCGAGCGGCGCGCGGTACGGCTGGTGGTGCTCGACGCCGACCGGCGGCTGCGCCACGTGCAGGACGAGGTCGTCGTCGCGGTACGACTGGACGGCCCCGGCCCGGCCCGGAGGTCGACGGGACCGACCGAGCGGGAGGGCTGCTTCGGGTTCCGCGGGTTCCGCGGGTGGCCGGTCGCCGACGTCGTCAGCAGCCGGGAGCGGTTCTATCCCGGCCGCGTACGCGATGCCGTGGCCTGGCTGGCCGGTGACGCGGGGCAGGGCCATTGCCTGGTCGTGGGTGCCCGGTCGGCGGGGAACCGTGGCCCGGGCGGAACTGTGGGCGGCGGTCGATGATGTGCGGGGGCGGTGCCTATGGAGCTGAGTCGTTGACGTCATCACCGTCGGTCGGGCCACCACCGTTCGCGGTTACCCACCACCCCGTCGGGGTCCTGGCCGACGGGCGGGGCCCGGGGTCGCCGATGGCGGCGGGCGTGGCCGATGTCGTATCCGACTCAGCTCCACAGGCCCTCGAGCGGTGGTCGTGTGGACCGGCCCGGGCGGGCACAGTGGAGGCTTGACATCCTCCCCGTCCTAAAGGACGGGGATTCCCGTGGTCGCCCTCAGGTGTTCCTGCTTCACCGACAGCTGCCCCGAACGGAGGTTCCCCCGTTGAGGTCTTACACCGTCTCCACAGGCGGTCACCGCCAGCCCGGCGGCCAGAATGTTACGGGCGGCGTTGACGTCGCGGTCGTGGACGGTGCCGCACCGGCACGTCCACGACCGTACGGTCAGCGGTATCCGCTCAGCGCGGGCACCGCACGTCGAGCACAGTTTCGAGCTGGGGAACCAGCGGTCCACGACCACCAGGTTCCGGCCGTACCAGTCGGTCTTGTATTCGAGCAGGGTGCGGAACTGCCGCCAGGCCGCGTCGCTGATCGCGCGAGCCAAGCTGTGGTTCTTGACCATATTGCGAGCCAGGTGCCGCAGCGCCTGTTGCAACGGCACGGACGACACCTCGTTGAGGAACGCCAGCCCGTTGTAGACCAGCCGGACACACCCGAACGTCCGCGTGAGCTCCGCCGCCTGCGCGTCGCTCGGGTGGAAGCGGTACTTGAACGCCCGCTTCACCCCACGACTGACCATGACTCACAAGCTAGCCGGCCAACGATTGAACCTTGCAGTGACACGGATGGACGCCTATCCGCCTTGCCGGCGGATCGGCTTTTCCTGCCCTGCTCCGCAGGAGTTCCGTTTCCTCCCCGGCCTGAAAGCCGGAGTATCCACGGAAGGAATCCGATGACGACGAACCTCCACGGCCCGCTGGCCCGCTACGCCGCCCGGCTGCACGGCTCGGTCGGCGACCGGCACCACGTCGCGTCCCCGCTGGGCGCCTGGCTGCTGCTCGCGCTGGGCGGCTCGACCGGTCCCGACCGGGACGCCGACGGTCTCGCCGACGCGCTGGGCACCGACCCGGCGACGGCGGCGCGGACGGCCGCCGCGCTGCTCGACGCCCCGCACCCGCTGGTGCCGGCAGCCACCGCCGTCTGGCACCGGCCGGACGCGGACACCGACGCGCTGGCCGCCTGGCGGGGCACCCTCCCCCGCGCCACGCAGACCGGCCCGCTGCCGGACCAGGCCGGCCTGGACGCCTGGGCGCGCAGGCACAGCGCGGGTCTGCTCGACAGGTTCCCGCTGACCCGCTCGTCCCGCGTCGTGCTCGCGCTGGCCTCGGCCGTGGCCACCCGGATCTCCTGGGCCGACCCGTTCGACCTCGCCCCGGCCACGGCGCTGGGGCCGGACAGCCCCTGGGCCGGGCGGCTGACCCGGGTGCTGCGCACCCCGGGATACGGGCACCGGGCCTGGATCGCCGCGACGCCGGAGGCCGGCGACGTCGCCGTGCACGCGGCGGCGGCCGGACCGGGGGCCGGGACCGCCGGGCCCGGGGCCGGGGCCGGGCTGCTGGTCGTGTCGGTGGCCGCCGCGCCCGGGGTCGCCCCCGCCGACGTGCTCGCCGCCGCGTACCGGATCGCCGCCGACGCCGACGCCGACGAGCCCGCCGGCCGGCGGTCGCTGTTCGACCTGCCGCTGGGCGCCACGCCGCTGTGGACGCTGCGCGAGGAGACCGTCCGCACCCACGCCCGCGACGGCCGGCAGGAGCGGCACACGGCGGCGCTGCCCTGTTGGTCGGCCCGCGACGAGCACGACCTCGCCGGGCCAGGGCTCGGGTTCCCCGCCCTCGCCCGGGTCCTCGCCCCGCTGGTCGGGGGCACCGAGGTCGAGGCACGGCAGGCCGTCGTCGCCCGGTACAGCCGGTACGGGTTCGAGGCCGCGGCCGTGACCGCGGCGTTCGCGGCGGTGAGCCTGCCCCCGGAGGGGGTGGCCCGCACCGCCGAGCTGCGCTTCGGCCACCCGTACGCGGTGGTGGCCGTCGCCACCGACCGGCGGGGCGGCGGGGTGGGCCCGTGGCACGGGGTGCCGGTCTTCTCCGGCTGGGTGGCCGAGCCCGACGACGTTGCCGAGGGCGAACTCGCCGACCCGCCCGTGGCGTAGGCCCCGTACCCGGCCGGCGCGGGGCCGGGCCCGCCAGGTGCGGGGCCGGTCCCGGGGCGCCGGGGCGGTCGATCGGGCCGCGCGGATCCGGCCGGGGACGCGTCGGGGCCGCCGGCAGCGCACCGGAGGCCCCCGACCGTCGCTCACGACGCCGTCACGCCGCGACCGGCACCTTCTCCTCCTGCCGCTCGGCGGCCCGGGCGGCCAGCCGCCGCTCGCGCTCCTGGGCGCCGATCAGGTCGTCCGGCAGCGAGTCCGGCACCTCCATGTCGAAGCGCCTCAGCAGCCGGATCGCGAAGCCGCCCACGGTGACCAGCACCAGCGCCGTGCCGAAGCAGACGTACGCGAAGCCGATGCCGCGGCCCGGACCGGTGCCGATCAGCGCGCCCACCGAGCCGGCCAGCGCGCCGCCCGGGGCGAGCATCGGCTCGAACAGGCCGGTGGCCGCCGGGGCGATCAGCGCGAAGCCGATCGGCAGCGTGGACCAGGAGATGGTCTGGTTCAGGCTGAACACCCGGCCGTGGTACCGCTGGGGCACCTTCACCTGGACGATGGTGGCGTAGATCGACTGGGCCGTGGTCATCGCCATGGCCAGCCAGAACGCCCCGAGGCAGATCACCGTGACCGAGGCGTCCAGGCCGATCACCACGCACCCGACGGCGGTGCCGAGGTTGCCGATCAGCACGCCGATCATCCGCCGGTTGCGCGGGCCGCCCCACAGCGACATCAGCACGCCGCCGGCCACCGCGCCGAGCGCCTCGGCCAGGGCCACCTGCGCCACCTGCGTGGCGGTGGCGAAGGAGAGCACCAGCGGGGTGGTCAGCACCAGCGCCGGGGCCAGGAAGATGTTGCCGATCGCGAAGTAGCCCAGCATCAGCCGGAAGCCGCGGTGCTGCCACGAGTAGCGCAGCCCGTTGGCGATCGCCGTCAGCAGCCGCTCCCGGGGCCGGAAGCCGAGCAGGTCCGGGAAGCGGACCACCGCGAGGGTCAGCACCGCCACCAGGTAGCTGGCCACGTCGATCAGCAGGATGCCCTTGAGCCCGATGGCGGCCAGCAGGCCGGCGGCGAAGACCGGCATCAGCAGCATGGCGAAGCCGTTGGTGAGCTGGGTGACGCCCATCGCGTGCCCGAGGAAGCGTTTCGGCACGAGCTGCGGCACCGCCGACTGGAAGGCGATGCGCTGGAACGACCCGGCGACCTGGCTGAGCGCCACCAGGGCGTAGATCATCCACAGTCGCAGGTTGTCCGTCCAGAGCAGGGCCGCCAGCACGAGCTGGATCGTCCCGGCGCTGGAGCTGGCGATCATCATGATCTTCCGGCGGCTGACCCGGTCGGTGATCGCGCCCGCGATCGGCAGCATCAGCACGCCGCAGACCAGCGCCAGGGCCCAGAGCAGGCCCAGGTTCGCCACCGAGCCGGTCCGGGTGAACAGCCAGATCGGCACGGCGAACGCGGTCAGCGCCGAGCCGGTGGTGGAGACGAGCTGGCCGGCGGTGACCGCGACGAACCGGCCCATGCTCGGCTTCACCACGGCCCGCTCCGGGCGGGGGTCCGTGCCGATGCGCTGGTGGTCGGCGACCACCCAGCCGGCGTCCTCGCCCCGGGCCGGCGCCTCCAGCGCGGTGGTGTCGCCGGCGCGCACCGCCGGGTGCGCCGCCGTGACGATCTCGGCCAGTTCGTCGGCCCGGTACTTGAGGAAGAAGTGCCCCGCCTGGTCGAGGACGACCAGGCCGACGGTGTCGGTGAGGAACTGCCACTCGGCGTACCGCTCGGTGTAGTAGTCGGTCACCGGGTCCTCGGAGCCGACCACCGAGACGATCGGGGCGCGCAGCTTCGTCACGCCGGAGTCGAGCAGGCCGGTGAAGTACTCCTCGGAGGCGCGGGAGTCGGCCCGCATGTTGCTGATGATCCGGTCGGCCTGCTCCGGGTCCAGCTCGTCGGTGTCCACCCCCATCGACTTGAGCCAGCTCGCGTAGTGCTTGTTGCTGCGCAGCCGTTCCAGGCGGTTGCGGGCGGCGGCGAAGAAGCCCTTCGGCCGGGCGAACGGGAACATCGCACCGATGTAGAGCGCCTCCAGCTCCCGGCCGGCCGCCTCGACCTTGCGGGCCACCTCGGCGACGATCGCGCTGCCGACGCCGCAGTGGCCGTACAGCACGAGCGGGCCCTCGATCCGTTCGACGATCTCGTCGGCGACCCGGCGGGTCAGCTCCTCGAACGGCAGGCCGTCCTCGCTGAGCCCGACGTCGTGGCCGGGGATGGCCAGCGAGTACAGGGCGTTGCCGGCGGGCAGGGCGTCGGCGAGGGGCTGGTAGACGATGGCGCTGCCGCCGCCGTACGGGACGCAGACGTACGTGCGCACCCGCCGGCCGGCCGGGATCGGCTTGGTCAGCTCGTAGAGCAGCCGGCGCGGGCCGTCGTCGGCGGGATCGCCGGTCATGAACGCGGCCAGCTCCCGGATGGTCCGCTGCTGGAACAGGTCCATCACGCCGACCGGCCGGCCGCCGTGCTCGGCCTTGCGGATCTTCGCCACCACCTGGGTGGCGAGCATCGAGTGCCCGCCCAGGTCGAAGAAGTCGTCGTCGATGCCGAGGGTGTCGACGCCCAGCACCTCCGACCAGATCCCGGCCAGCAGCCGCTCGGTGTCGTCGCGCGGCTCGACCAGCGCCACCGACGCCTCGCGGGTCACCACGGGGGCGGGCAGCGCCCGGCGGTCTAGCTTGCCGTTGGGGCTCAGCGGCAGCGCGTCGAGGGTGACGAACGCGGTCGGCACCATGTACTCGGGCAGGGTCTCCTTCAGCGCCGCCTTCAGCGCGGCGTGCTCGGCGTCGCCGACCACGTACCCGGTGAGCCGCTTGTCGCCCGGGGTGTCCTCGCGGACGATCACCGCCGCCTCGGTCACCTGGGGCTGCTCGCGCAGGGCGCTCTCGATCTCGCCCAGCTCGATGCGCAGGCCGCGCAGCTTCACCTGGTGGTCGATCCGGCCCAGGAACTCGACGACGCCCGACCCGTCCGGCGAGGCCACCCAGCGGGCCAGGTCGCCGGTGCGGTACAGCCGGGCGCCCGGCTCGCCGGAGAACGGGTCGGGCACGAACCGCTCGGCGGTCAGCGCCGGCCGGCGGTGGTAGCCCCGGGCCAGCCCGACGCCGCCGATGTGCAGCTCCCCCGCCACGCCGACCGGGCACTCGTTGCCGGCCGGGTCCAGCACGTGCAGCCGCAGGTTGGCGATCGGGCCGCCGATCGGCACGCTGGTCAGCCCGGCCAGCCGGGCCGGGTCGCAGTGCCAGGCGCTGACGTCGATGGCCGCCTCGGTGGGGCCGTACAGGTTGTGCAGCTCGCACCAGGGCAGCCGGGCGGTGAACTCCACCGCCGAGGTCAGCGGCAGCTCCTCGCCGGAGCAGATCACCCGGCGCAGGCCGGTCGCCGCCTCGATCCCGTCCTCGCCGAGGAAGACGGTCAGCATCGACGGGACGAAGTGGGCGGTGGTGATCCGCTCGGTGACCAGCAGGTCGCGCAGGTAGGCGGCGTCCTTGTGTCCGCCGGGCCGGGCCAGCACCAGCCGGGCGCCCTCGCGCAGCGGCCAGAAGAACTCCCACACCGACACGTCGAAGCTGGCCGGGGTCTTCTGGAGCACCGCGTCGTCGGCGCCGAGCCGGTACGTCTTCTGCTTCCAGTCCAGCCGGTTGACGATGCCCCGGTGGGTGTTCGGCACCCCCTTGGGCCGGCCGGTGGAGCCGGAGGTGTAGATGACGTACGCCAGGTTGCCCGGCCCCGCGGTCGGCGTCGGGTCGGCGGTGGGCTGGTCGGCCCAGGCCGACTCGTCGTCCAGGGCCAGCACGGTCGCGCCGGTGTCGGGCAGCACGTCGCGTAGCTGCTCCTGCACCAACACGACGGGGGCGGCGGCGTCGGTGACCATGAAGGACAGCCGGTCGGCCGGGTACTCCGGGTCCAGCGGCAGGTAGGCGCCGCCGGCCTTGAGCACGCCGAGCAGCCCGGCGACCAGCTCCACCGAGCGCTGCGCGCAGACCCCGACCAGGGTCTCCGGGCCCACCCCGGCGGCGCGCAGCCGGTGCGCGACCCGGTTCGCGGCGGCGTTCAGCTCGGCGTACGTCACCGAGCGGTCCTCGAAGGTCAGCGCCACCGCGTCCGGGGTGGCCGCGGCCCGCTGCTCGAACGGGCCGTGCAGGGTCTGCGCCCGTGGGAAGTCGGCGGCGGTGTCGTTCCAGCCGGCCAGCAGCTCCCGCTCGCCGGGGGCGGCCAGCGCCAGCGCGGAGACCCGGGTGTCCGGTGCGGCGACGACCGCCCGCAGCAGGGTCGTCCACCGCCGCGCGATCCGCTCGACGGTCTCCCGGCTGAACAGGTCGGTGTTGAAGACCAGCTTCCCCCAGAGGCCCTCGGTGGTCTCCACGGCGTGCAGCTCGAAGTCGAACCGGGTGGCCCGCAGCTCCATCGGCGTCCACTGGAAGCGCACGTCGGCGGCGGCGGAGACGTCGGTGAACCGGCCCATCTCGTAGTTCTGGAGCACGAACATGGCCTGGAACACCGGGGAGCGGCTCACGTCGCGGGCCAGCCCCAGCTCGTGGACCACCTTCGCGAACGGCACCTCGGCGTGCTCGAAGCCGTCCAGCACGCTGCGCCGGGTGCGCTCCAGCAGCTCGGCGAACGTCGGGTCGCCGGCCAGCTCGGCGCGCAGCGGCAGCATGTTGATGAACATGCCGACGACGTTCTCCAGCTCCGGGGCGGACCGGCCGGCCACGGACGCGCCGACGGCGAAGTCCTCCTGGCCGGCGTGCCGGGCCAGGAGGACCTGGTACGCGGCGAGCAGCGTCATGAACAGCGTGCCGCCGCCGGCCCGGGTGAGCGCGTTGAGCCGCGCGGTGTCGGCCGGGTCGAGCTGGAACTCGACGAAGTCGCCCCGGTAGGTCTGGGTCGCCGGGCGGGGCGCGTCCAGCGGCAGCTCCAGCGGGGTGATCCCGGCCAGCCGAGACTTCCACCAGTCCAGGTGGCCCCGGGCCGCCGGCCCGTCCAGCTCGCCGGCCTCCCAGGCGGCGAAGTCGCCGTACTGCACGGGCAGGGCGGGCGGCTCGCCGCCGTGGTAGAGGGTGATCAGGTCGCGCAGCAGCACGTCCACCGACCAGCCGTCGCCGACGATGTGGTGCTGGCCGAGGAACAGCACGTGGTCGTCGTCGGCCAGCCGGATCAGCAGGGCACGCAGCAGCGGCCCGGTGGCCAGGTCGAACGGCTCCATCGAGGCGGCCTCGACCAGCGCCTGCGCGGCCCGCTCGTCGGCCGCCCCGGTGATGGTCAGCGGCACCTCGACGGCGTCCTCCACCAGCACGGTCGGGCGGCCGTCGGCGTCGGCGGGGAACCGGGTGCGCAGCGACTCGTGCCGCGCGGTCAGCCCGGCCAACGCGCCGCGCAGGGCCGCCACGTCGAGCGGGCCGCGCACCCGCAGCGGCACCGCGATGTGGTACGCCGCCTCGCCCGGCGCGAGCTGGTCCATGAACCAGACCCGCTCCTGGGCGTACGACAGGGGCACCTCGGCCCCGGCGGGCCGGGGGGTGATCCGGGCGGCCGGGGCGGCCTGACGCCGGCGCAGCCGCTTGGCGATCAGCGCCTGCCGGGCCGCCTCCCGGGCCGGATCCTTCAGGTCGGTCATATGGTGTGTCCCTCTTCCGTCGCCAGCAGCGCGGCGACCTCGGTGTCGGAGAGCTCGTCGAGTTCCGCGGCGATCAGGCTCTCGATCTGGGCGGCCAGGTCGGCCACCACCGGGCTGCCGAACAGCGCCCGCATCGGCAGGTCGACGTCCACCTCGGCCCGGATCCGGGCCATCGCCCGCATGCCGCGCAGCGAGTTGCCGCCGAGGGCGAAGAAGTCGTCGGTCGCGCCGACCTTCTCCACGCCGAGGATGTCGGCGTACACCTCGGCCACCAGGGTCTCGGCGTCGGTGCGCGGGGCGACGTACGCGTCGTCGGCAGCCGCGGCGGCCGGGGCGGGCAGCGCGGCCCGGTCCAGCTTGCCGTTCGGGGTCAGCGGCAGCGCGTCGAGCGCGACGAACGCCGCCGGCACCAGGTGCGCGGGCAGCTCCCGGGCCAGGTCGGCGGCCAGCGTGGCCGCGTCGGCGTCGCCGACCAGGTAGCCGACCAGGGTCGGCTCGCCGGAGTCGGTGCGCACCACGACGGCGGCCTCGCGGACGCCGGGCCGGCCCAGCAGGGCCGACTCGATCTCGCCCAGCTCGATGCGCATGCCGCGCACCTTCACCTGGTCGTCGCGGCGGCCCAGGTACTCCAGCGTCCCGTCGGCCCGCCACCGGGCCAGGTCGCCGGTGCGGTACATCCGCTGCCCGGCCGGCCCGTACGGGCAGGGCAGGAAGCGCTCGGCGGTCAGGCCGGGGCGGCGCAGGTAGCCGCGGGCGAGTTGGTCGCCCGCGACGTACAGCTCGCCGGCCACGCCCGGCGGCACCGGGTCCAGCGCGGCGTCCAGCAGCAGCGCCCGGGTGTTCCAGGTGGGCACGCCGATCGGCACCGGCCCGGCGGGCAGCTCCTGCCCCGGCGCGATCCGGGCGGCGACGCAGCCGACGGTGGCCTCGGTCGGGCCGTACTCGTTGATCACCGCGACGCCCGGGTGGGCGGCCCGCCAGCCGGCGAGCTGCTCGCCGGTGAGCGCCTCGCCGCCGATCACCAGGTCGGCCGTCGGGGACAGCGCCTCGTCGAGCAGCGGCAGGTGGCTCGGGGTGACCTTGAGGAAGGCGGGCCGGCCGCCGAGCCGGGCGGCCGGGTCGTCGATCGCGGCGAGCCGGACCGTGCCGCCGGCGGTGAGCGGCCCGAGCAGCCCGGTGACGGTGAGGTCGAACGACACCGGCGAGTGCAGCAGCGCGGTGCCGGCCAGCCCCGGGTAGGCGTCCCGCGCCCAGGCCAGGTACGCGGCCACCGACCGGTGCTCCACCACGACGCCCTTGGGGCGGCCGGTGGAGCCGGAGGTGTACAGCACGTAGGCCGGGTGCTCCGGGCGCAGCGGGGCGGCCCGGTCGGCGTCGGTCAGGTCGGCCGCGTCGAGGTCGCTGGCGGTGAGCGGGTCGAGCACCAGGGCGTCGCCGGGCACCAGCGCGGCGGTGTCGGCGCCGGTCAGCACCAGCGCCGGCTCGGCGTCGGTCAGCAGGTACGCGATCCGGGCCGCCGGGTAGCCGGTGTCCACCGGCACGTACGCCGCGCCGGACTTGAGCACCGCGAGGACGGCCACCAGCAGGTCCATCGAGCGGGGCAGCGCGAGGGCGACCCGGGTCTCCGGGCCGGCCCCGCGGGCGACCAGCAGCCGGGCCAGCCGGTTCGCGGCGGCGTTCAGCTCGGCGTACGTCAGCTCGGCGCCGTCACAGACCAGCGCGACCGCGCCCGGGGTGGCGGCGGCCTGCCGCTGCACCTCGTCGACGACGGTGCTGACCGGCCGGTCGTGGGCGGTGGCGTTCCAGGTGTCCAGCACGAGCTGCCGCTCGGCGTCGTCGAGCAGCGGCAGCGCGGAGACCCGCTGGCCGGGGTCGGCGACGGCGGCGACGAGCAGCCGGACGTACCGGGTGACGACCGCCTCGGCGGTGGCCCGGTCGAACAGGTCGGTGCGGTAGACCAGCCGGCTCTCCCCGGCGGTGACGTCGAAGGCCAGGTCGTCCTTGGTGGTGCCCAGCGGCACCGGGTCCAGGCCGGAGTCGGGGATGAAGTTCAGCGCCGTCTGGAAGATCGGCTGCACGGACGGGTCCCGCTGCGGGGCGACCGCCTCGACGATCTTCTGGAACGGCGTCTGCCCGTGCTCCATCGCGTCCAGCAGGCCGCTTCGGACCCGGCCGAGCAGCTCGGCGACGGTGGGGTCGCCGGTGAGGTCGCAGCGCAGCGCCACCGGGTTGACGAACATGCCGATCAGCGGGGTCACCTCGGCGGTGTCCCGGCCGGCGGTGGACACCCCGACCACCACGCTGTCGTCGCCGGAGATCCGGGACAGCAGCGCGGCGAACCCGGTCAGCAGCACCATGTACGGGGTGGCGGCCGACGCGGCGGCGAGCCGCCCGACGGAGTCGAGCAGCCCGTCGGGCAGGTCGAAGCGCACCTCGTCGCCGGCGAAGCCGAGCTGGGCCGGGCGGGGCCGGTCCAGCGGCAGCGCGGTCACCGCCGGGGCCCCGGTCAGGTGGCCGGTCCAGAAGGCGAGCTGCCGGTCCAGCTCCGGCCCGGCGAGCTGGTCGCGCTGCCAGGCCGCGAAGTCGGCGTACTGGATGGGCAGCTCGGGCACGTCGGCCGGCGCGCCGGTGAGCGCGGCGGTGGTGAACGCGGCCAGCTCGCTGGTGAGCACCACCGCCGAGTGGGCGTCGAAGACGGCGTGGTGCACCACGAACTGCAACGACCACCTCTCGTGGACCTTGACCAGCCGGGCCCGCCACAGCGGCGGGGCGTCCAGCGGGATCGGGGTGCGGGCCAGTTCCTCGTGGAGCGCCAGGTACCGGGCGGCCAGCTCGGCCGCCGGCAGGCCCGACAGGTCCTCGACGTCCAGCCGGACCGGCTCGTGCTCACGGACCACCTGCACCAGGGCGCCGTCGTCCATCCGCAGGTACGTGCGCAGCGCCTCGTGCCGGGCGACGACCTGGGAGAACACCTCGGTGACCGCGTCGGCGTCCAGCTCGGCCGGAAAGGGCCACCGGTTGGACACGTTGTAGACCGGCGAGCCGGGGTCGAGCTGGTTGGCCATCCACACCCGCTCCTGCGCGAAGGAGGCGGGGAAGGTCCACTCCCGGGTCACTGGGCCCACCTCTCGTTCACGACTGCGGGGCTCCGCTGCGCTGCACTCCTCACGCTCACTGGGCCCACCCTCCGTTCACGACTGCGGGGCTCCGCTGCGCTGCACTCCTCACGCTCACAGGCTCGCCTCGCGTACGGAGCGGGGTCGCATGTCGGTCCACACGGTGTCGATGTGCGCCAGGCACTCCTCGCGGGTGCCGGCGAAGCCGGTGGCGTTCCAGCCCGCGGGGAGCTCCCGGTCGGCCGACCAGATCGAGTACTGCTCCTCGTCGTTGCGCACGACCAGGAATCGGGATTCGGCCATCAGTTGTCTCCAGTGCTCTCGGGGGTGTGCGGCTCGGCCATCGCGACGGCGATCTTGCGGGGGCCGGTGAACGGCTCCCGGGCGTGCGCAGCGGTCATGTTGTCCACCACCAGCACGTCGTCGCGCTGGTAGTCGAAGCGGACGCTGGCGGCCCGGTAGGCGGCCCGCAGGTGGTCCAGCACGTCGGCGGGGATCTCGCCACCGTCGCCGTAGTAGGTGTTGGACGGCAAGCCGTCGGGGCCGAACATCGCCAGCAGCCCCTCCTGGTAGTCCTTCGGCAGGGTGCTCAGGTGGAAGAAGGTGGCGTGGTTGAACCAGCGCGGGGTCTCCGAGCCGGGCCGGTGGTGCACCACGTCGCGCACGGCGCGGGTGCGCAGCCCGTCCCCGCCGACCCACTCCACGGCGATCCGGTTGGCCGCCGCGTACGCCTCGACCTCGGCCCGGTCGGCGGTGTTGAACACGTCCTGCCAGCGGGTGCCGAAGTCGGTGTGGAAGTTGCGCACCAGCATCCACCGCCGGCGGACGAACTCCTCCCGCACCGCCGGGTCGATCAGCTCGTACACCCGGCGCACGTCCGCCAGGGGGGTCGCGCCCCGCGTCTGGGGCGGGGTGACGCACCAGAAGAACAGGGTCAGCGGCCAGCGCGCCTGGTACGAGTTCTCGTTGTGCAGGAAGATCTCCTCGTCCGGCGGGTAGTCGGTCGAGGTGTAGACCCGGCCCTTGATGGAGTGCCGGGGCGAGGACCGCTCGGTGTAGGCCAGCGGCTCACCGGCCAGCGCCCGCACCACCGCGTCGAAGCCGTCGACGCCGCCGACGTCGAAGCCGCGGAACAGCAGCCCGCCGTGCTCGACGAGGGTGGCCCGCAGCTCGGCCCGGCGGGCGTCGATGAGGTCGGTCAACGCCCGGCCGTCGCTCTCGACGACCACCGGCAGCGTGGCGATCGTGTCGCTCATTGCTCTGTACTCCCTTGTTCCTCGGTGCTCACGCGCGGGGCAGCCGCGGGATGCTCGTGGACGCCGCCGGGGTGGCCGGCTCGGCAACGGCGGACGCCTCGGCCCGCAACTCCTCGATCCGGGCGGCCAGCCCGGCGACGGTGGGCGTCTCGAAGAGGCTGCGCATCGGCAGCCGCACCCCGGTCGCCTTGCGCATCGACGCGATGAGCTGCACCGCGACGAGGGAGTTGCCGCCGAGGGCGAAGAAGTCGTCGTCCACGCCCACCACCGGCACCCCGAGGCCGTCGCGCCACACCTGGGCGATGGTGGCCTCCAGCTCGGTGCGCGGCGCGGCCGAGCCGCCGGCCTCCCCCGTGGCGGTGGACGCGGACGGGTCGGTCTCCGACTCCAGGCTCTCGGTGGTGACCCGGGCGGCGCGGCGCCGGATGTCGGCCACCGACCGGGTGGTGATCACCACCTGGGCGCCGAGACCGGCGGTGAGGCTGCGCCGGAACGCCTCCGCGCCGTCCACCGGCCGGATGTCCTCGCCGGGGCCGTCGGCGCCCGGGGCCTCGGCCGGGGCGGCGTCGGCGGTGAGCCCGCCGGTGACCGCCGACTGGTCCACCCGGCGCAGCACGAAGTCGCTGATCGAGACCAGTTCCCGGCCTGACACGTCGGTCAGGGTCAGGTCGGCGGAGACCACCTCGTCGGTGCCGCCGACGCGGTGGCGCAGGTGGCTGTGGAACCGCTCGGGCAGCGCGGCGCGCACCACGATCCGCCCGTAGGACAGCGGCAGGTAGGTGCCGGAGCCCTGGCCCCGGCCGAACGCGGTGGCCACATCCAGCAGCGCGGGGTGCAGCCCCCACCCGGCCAGATCGGCGACGGCCTCGGCGGGCGCCTCGACGACGGCCAGTTCCTCGCCGTCGGCGAGGTGGTGCTCGGCCAGCGACCGCCAGCGCGGCCCGAAGGTCAGCATGCTGGTGCGGCCCCGACCGAACGACGCGTCGTCGTCGACCCGGCGGGACCGGGCGACCACGTCGGCGAGGTCGGCCGGCGGCGGGGCGGGCTCGTCGGTCCAGCCGGCCGCGCCACGCACGTGGGTGCGCAGCACCCCGGCGGCGAGGCTCTGCACCACGAACTCCGTGGACCCGTCCTCGGCGGCGGTCAGCGCCACCCGGTACTGGGCGACCGAGCCGTCGGGCACCGAGAACGGCTCCAAGAACACCACGTCGCGCAGTTCCACCGCGGCGTCCGGGCCGGGGGCGGGGACGGCGGCGGCCACGGCGGCGCGGACGGACTCCAGGTGGGCGGTGCCCGGCACCACCGGCACCCCGCCGATGCGGTGCTCGTCGAGCAGCCAGTGGGTGGCGGCGCAGACCAGGCCGTGCAGCACGGTGCCCTCCGGGCCGGTCACCTTCGTGGTGAGCACCGGGTGGTCGACGGTGCTGGTGACGGTGTCCCGGGTCAACGCCCGGAACCCGGCCGGGGCGGTGCTCTCCGCCGCCATGCCGACCTCGGCCCAGCCGCCCCAGTTCTGCGACACCACCGGCGCGGCCCAGCCGGCGCCCGCGCGGGCGTACGCGTCGAGGAAGTTGTTCGCCGCGCAGTAGTCGACCTGGCCGAAGCCGCCGATCACGGCGGTGATCGAGGAACACAGCACCACGAAGTCCAGCGGCAGGTCGCCGAAGACCTGGGCCAGCGCGAGGGTGCCGGCGAGCTTCGGGGCGAGCACCCGCTCGGCCTCGGCCCGCTCCTTGACCTCGGCCATGCCGCCGCCGGGCAGGCCGGCGGCGTGCACGAGGCCGTCGATCCCGCCGAACTCGGCCTCGGCGGCGGCCCGGACCCGGCGCAGGTCGGCCGGGTCGGTGACGTCGGCGGCGAGCACCAGCACCGACGCGCCGGCCGCCTCCATCCGGCGGATCGCGGCGATCGCCCGGCCCACCCGGTCGGCCTGGCCGGAACCGTGCACGGCGAGGTGGTCGTCCCACTGCTCGCGCGGCGGCAGGCCGGAGCGGGCCAGCAGCACCAGCTTCGCCCGGGCCCGCCGGGCGAAGTCCTCGGCCAGGGTGATGCCGATGCCGCCGAGGCCGCCGGTGATCACGTACCGGCCGCCGTCGCGCAGCGCACCGGGCTCGCCCTCGGCGTCGACGGTGACCTGCTCGTAGCCGGTGACCCAGCGGCGGGTCCCGCGCAGCGTTACCTCGGTGTGCTCCGGGTCGACCGGGCGGCGCAGCTCGGCGACCAGGGCGTCCGCCCCGGTGGCGGCGGGGTCGGCGTCGAGCAGCCGGACGGTCAGCCCGGGCAGCTCGACGGGGAGCACCCGGGCCAGACCGGTGAGGGTGGCGTGCTCGGGCCGGGTCAGGTCCGCGCCGGTCACGTCGCCGATGCCGGCGGTCACCAGGTCCAGGGTCAGCGAGCCGTCCTCGGCGGTCCGGCCGGCACCGGCGAGGGCCTGCGCCAGGTGCAGGGCGCTGAAGAAGCCCCGGTCCTGGGCGGCCCAGCCGGCGGCGATGTCGGTGCCGGTGGGCCCGCCGTCGAGGGCGAAGGCGTGCACCAGCCGCCCCGGCAGGTCGTCGCCGAGGGCGGCGACCAGCGCGTCGTGGTCCTCGCGGGCGCCGGGACGCAGCACGAAGCCGCCGTCGGTGGCGGCGAAGGCGGCGCCGGCGCGTACCTCGACGATCTCGGTGCCGGCGGCGCGCAGGCCGGCGACGAGCGCGTCGCCGCGCGGGCCGTCGGCCAGCACCAGGCAGCGGCCGGGCGCGGCGCTGGCCGGCGCGGGCGCGGCCTGGCGCCACACCGGCACGGCGAACCACTCGGGCAGCGCCCGCGGGCCGGTCTCGGCCGGCGCGGCGGCGACCTCCTGCACCGGGTCCGGGTCGACCCAGTAGCGGCGCCGCTCGAACGGGTACGTCGGCAGCGACACCCGCCGGGCCTGCGGGTCGGAGCCGGTGCGCACGGGCAGGCCGGCGCACCACAGCGCCCCGGCGGTGGTGAGCAGGGTGGCCAGGTCCCCGGTCGGCTCCCCCGGGCCGGGCAGGCTGCCCAGCGGGACGAGCGCCCGCTGCTCCGGCGAGCCCTTGGCGACCTGCATCCGGGCCAGGTTGGCCAACTGCCGGCCGGGGCCGCACTCGACCAGCGCCCAGGTGCCCTCGGCGAGCAGGGCGGCCACGCAGTCGCCGAAGCGCACCGGCTGGCGCAGGTGCGCCGCCCAGTACGCCGCATCGGTGGCCTGCGCGTCGGTGATCCAGGTGCCGGAGACGTTGGACAGGAACGGGACCTTCGGCGCGCGCAGCGGCACGGCGGCCATCAGCGCGGTGAACTCGGCGAGGATCGGATCCATCATCGGCGAGTGGAAGGCGTGCGAGGTACGCAGCGCCTTGCTCTTGACCTTCTTCGTGGTCTTCAACGTCTCGGCGAACGCGGCCACCGCGTCGGGCTCGCCGGCCACCACGCAGGTGCCCGGGCCGTTGACGGTGGCGATCGAGACGCCCTCGGGCAGCAGCCCGGCGACCGCCGACTCGTCCAGCGGGACGGCCAGCATCGACCCGGCCGGCAGGGACTGCATCAGCCGGCCCCGGGCGGCGACGACCCGCAGCGCGTCGGGCAGGTCGAGCACCCCGGCGACGGTCGCGGCGACGTACTCGCCGATGGAGTGCCCGGCCATCGCCGCCGGCCGCACCCCGGCGCGCTGCCAGTGGGTGGCCAGGGCGTACTCGACGACGAACAGGGCCGGCTGGGTGTAGCGGGTCTGGAGCAGCTTCTCGGCGGCCTCCGCGTCCCGGCCCAGGATCAGGTCCCGGATGTCCAGGCCCAGTTCGGGGCGGAGCAGCTCGGCGCACTCGTCGACGACGGCGGCGTAGCCGGGCTCCTCGGCGTAGAGCTGCGCGCCCATCCCGGCGTACTGGCTGCCCTGGCCGGAGAAGAGGAAGGCGACCCGGGGGGCGGGCCCGTCGGCGACCCCGGCCTGCCGGCGCCGCGGGGTGCGCAGCGCGGCGACGGCGTCGGGCAGGTCGGCGGCGACCACGGCGACCCGGTGCGCGTACTGCTGCCGGCCCACCCGCAGGGTGTGCGCGACGTCGGCCAGGTGCGCGACCCCGCCGTCGGGGTTGCCGGCGAGGTGCTCGGCGAGCCGGTCGACGGCGGTCTCCAGCGCGGTGCCGGTCTTCGCCGACACGTGCAGCAGTTGCGCGGGCCGCACCCGCCGGTCGCCCCGGTGTGCCTCCGGCGCCTCTTCGAGGACGACGTGGGCGTTGGTGCCGCCGATGCCGAAGGAGCTGACCCCGGCCCGGCGGGGCGTCCCGTCGGTGTCCCACTTGGTGAGGGTGTTCGCCACGTAGAACGGGGTGTCGGCGAACTCGATCGCCGGGTTCGGGGTCTCGTAGTTGATGGTCGGCGGGATCAGCCCGTGCTCCATCGCCAGCACCGTCTTGATCACGCTGACGATGCCGGACGGCTGGCTGAGGTGGCCGATGTTGGACTTGACCGAGCCGATGCCGCACCAGCCCCGGTCGTCGGTGTCCTTCGTGTACACCGCCGACAGGGCGGCGACCTCGATCGGGTCGCCCATCGCGGTGCCGGTGCCGTGCGCCTCGACGTAGCTGATGGTGCGCGGGTCGACCGCGGCCATCCCGACGGCCTGGGCGACGGCCTCCATCTGACCGTCGACGCTGGGGGCGGTGAAGCCGACCTTGCCGGCGCCGTCGTTGTTGATGGCGTTGCCGAGCACCACGGCGCGGATGTGGTCGCCGTCGGCGATCGCGTCGGAGAGCCGCTTGAGCAGGGTCACCCCGACGCCGCTGCCCCACACGGTGCCGTTCGCCTCCGCGTCGAACGGCCGGCACCGCCCGTCGGGAGAGGTGAAGCCGTCCATGCCGAGGTAGCCGGCGTGCGGCAGCTCGATGTTGACGCCGCCGGCCAGGGCCATGTCGCACTCGCCGTTGCGCAGCGCCTCGCAGGCCAGGTGGAACGCGACCAGGGAGGTCGAGCAGGCGGTGTGCACGGTCAGGCTCGGCCCGCGCAGGTCCAGCCGGTACGACACGTTGGTCGCCACGTAGTTGGGCGAGTTGCTGGTGGCGATGGAGACGGCGTTGTGCGGGTTGCCGCCGACCCGCTTGTTGTGCAGCACGTTGCGGTGCAGGTACCCGGTGCCGCCGGCGCCGGCGTACACGCCCACGGCCCCGTCGTAGCGGGCCGGGTCGTAGCCGGCGTCCTGCAGGGCGGTGTAGCAGGTCTCCAGGAACAGCCGGTGCTGCGGGTCGGTGATGTCGGCCTCCCGGGCGGTCATCCCGAACAGCCCGGCGTCGAACTGGTCGTAGCCGTCGACCAGGGGGGCCTTGTTGACCCAGCCCGGGTCGTCGAGCTCCTCGGGAGTGACGCCCCGGGCGAGTTGCTCGTCGCGGGTCAGCTCGGTGACCGACTCGACGCCGTCGACCAGGTTGCGCCAGAACTCGTGCACGTCGGCGGCGCCGGGCAGCCGGGCGGCCAGCCCGACGATCGCGATCGGCTCGATGCCGTCGGCGGCGGGATTGTCGGTTTCGATCGCGTTGTCCATCAGGTTGTCCTTCGTCACGCGGTGCCGCCGGGGCGGCGGGGAGGGATACGTCGGGTCCGGCTGCGGCGGGCGGCGGCCCGCAGCGCGGCGCGGGCCAGTTCCGGCCGGTCGGCCGCACCGTCGAGGTGGGCGGCGAGGGCCCGGACGGTGGGATGGCGGAACAGGTCGAGCATCGCGATCGACCGGCCGGTGGCGGCGGTCAGCCGGGCGTGCACGGCGGCCAGGGCGAGCGAGTGCCCGCCGATGTCGAAGAAGTTGTCGGTGACCCCGACCTGGTCGCGTTCCAGGACCTCCCGCCAGACGCCGGCGACCAGATCCTCGGTGTCGGTGAGCGCGTCCGGGCCGGCGGGCAGCGCCACCGGCCGCGCGGGCTCGGCGGTCGCGGCGACGGTCATCGCGCCGAGTTGGGCGGTACGCACGGTCGGCCGGGGCAGCTCGGCGGCGACCTCGGCGGCCGGCGCGGCGGGGGTGGCGGCCAGCGCCCCGACCAGGGCGGCCAGGTCGGCCAGCAACGCGTCGATCCGGTCGGCCTCGAACAGGTCCGGGTTGTGCACCACCTCGACGCCGAGCCGGCCGGCCCGCTCCACCACGTACACGGTGATGTCGAACGGGGAACCGGGCTTGGGCACCGGCACCGGCTCGCCGGTCAGCCCGGCCAGCGCCAGCCGGGGCTCGGCGAAGTTGAGCACGTTGAACAGCACCTGCACCAGCGGCGCCCGGGAGGTGTCCCGGCCGACGCCGAGCGCCTCGACGATCCTCTCCAGCGGGGCGCCGGGGTGGGCGGTGACCTCGTGCAGCTCGGTGGCGCAGCGGTCGACCAGCTCGGCGAAGCTCGCCCCGCCGGTGCGTACCCGCACCGGGACGGTGTCGATGAAGAACCCGACGACGTCGTCGAACGCGGCCAGCCGCCGGTCGGCGACGATCGCCCCGACGACGTGGTCGTCGCCGCCGGTGAGCCGGCTGAGCAGCTCGCCGAAGCCGGCCAGCAGCACCGCCGCGACGCCCGTGCCGCGACGCTCGGCGAGCGCCCGCACCGCCCGGTCCGCCTCGGCGGAGAGGGTGACCGCGGCCTCCACGCCGGCGTACGTCTGCACGGTGGGGCGGGGCCGGTCGCGGGGCAGGTCGAGCACGGTCGGCGCGCCGCGCAGGTGCTCGGCCCACCAGGCCAGGTCGTCGGCGCCGCGCCGGCGGTCCCGCTCGGCCCGCCAGACGGCGTAGTCGGCGTACCGGGCGGCCACGGCGGGCAGCCCCGGGGCGGTCCCGGCGACGGCCTGCGCGTACGCGGCGGCGAGGTCGTCGTAGAACACCGCCTCGGACCAGCCGTCGAACACGGCGTGGTGCCAGGTGATCGCGAGCACGTGCGCGGCCGGGCCGAGCCGGTACACGGCGACCTGCCAGGGCGGCCCGGTGGCCAGGTCGAACGCGTGCGCCGCCCCGGCGGCGAGCATCCCGGCCAGCTCCGCCTCCGGGTCGGCCCCGCCGGTCAGGTCGACCACCGGCACCGCCACGTCGGTGGGCTCCTCGCACACCGCGTACGGCACCCCGGCGGTCTGCGGGATGCGCCAGCGCAGCACGTCGTGCCGCTGGGCCACCGCCCGCAGGGCCGCGCCGAGGGCGGGGACGTCCAGCTCGCCGCGCAGCCGGTGGGCCACCGCGATGTTGTAGGGCGCGCTGGACGGGGCGAGCTGGTCGACGAACCACAGCCGGCGCTGCGGCGGGGACAGGGTGGGCGGGTTGCCGGTGCTCAGCCCGTCGCCGGGGTCCGGGGCGGCGGCGGTGATCCGCGCGGCGATGCCGGTCAGGGTGCGGCCGGCGAACACGTCCCGGGTGTCGACGTGCCGGCCCAGCTCGGCCCGGAGCGCGGCGACCAGCCGCATCGCGGCGATGGAGTTCCCGCCGGCGGCGAGGAAGTCGGTGTCCGGGCCGGGGGCGGCGCCGAGCAGCCGGGCCCAGGCCCGGGCCACGGCCCGGGTGACCGGGTCGGCGCCGACCGGCCCGTCGTCGGCCACCGGCGCGGGACGGGCGGCGGCGGCCAGGGCGCGCAGCGCCGGCCGGTCCAGCTTGCCGGTGGTCGGGCTGACCGGAAGCGCGGCCAGGCGCACCGTCCGGGCCGGGCGCATCGCGGCGGTCAGCCGGGGTTCGGCGTACGCGCGCAGCGCCGCGTCGTCGGGGGCGTCGGCGGGGGTGAGGAACGCGACCAGCTCGGCGCCGGTCGGCCCGTCGACCGCCTCGACGGCGACCCGGTCGACGCCGGGCAGCCCGGTGAGGACGGCCTCGACCTCGCCCAGCTCGATGCGCTGCCCACGGATCTTGACCTGCCGGTCGGCCCGGCCGTGGTAGACGATCCGCCCGTCGGGGGCCTGGATGACCAGGTCGCCGGTGCGGTACAGCCGCTGTCCGGGCTGCCCGGAGAACGGGTCGGGCACGAACCGCTCGGCGGTCAGGCCGGGCCGGCCGAGGTACCCGTCGGCCAGGCCGGGGCCGCCGATCAGCAGCTCACCGGTCTCCCCCGGCGGCACCGGGCGCAGCTCGGCGTCGACCACGTACGCCCGGTGGTTGGGCAGCGGAACACCGATCGGCACCGGGTCGGTCTCGGCGTCGGTCAGCTCGCCGCTGACCGCCACCACCGTGGTCTCGGTGGGGCCGTAGCTGTTGATGAAGCGCCGGCCGGGCGCCCAGCGGGTGGCCAGCTCGGCGGGCACGGCCTCGCCGCCGCAGAGCACGGTGCGCCAGCCGGGCAGCTCGGCCGGATCCAACATGGCCAGCACGGTCGGGGTGATGAAGCCCCAGTTCACCTCGTGCTCGGCGACGAACCGGGTCAGCCGGGCCGGGTCGGACCGGTCGTCGGCGCCGAGGAGCTGCACCGCGCCGCCGAGGAGCAGCGGGACGAACAGGTCGATGACGGCCGCGTCGAAACCGAGCGAGGCGATGCCGACGCTGCGCATCGAGGCGTCCGCGCCGGACAGGGCCGCCCAGCCGGTGACGAACTCGACGACGTTGCGGTGGGTGGTGAGCACCCCCTTGGGCCGGCCGGTGGAGCCGGAGGTGAACAGCACGTACGCCGGGTCGCCGGGGCGGGCCGGGCAGGGGGCGAGCGGGGCGGGGCCGGGCAGCGCGACGGTCTCGACGCCGGGCAGGTCGCCGAACTCGGCCTCGGCGGCGTCGCCGACGACGACCCGGACCCCGGCGTCGGCGGCGATCTCGCGCAGCCGCCGGCGCGGGCCGCCCGGCTCCAGCGGCACGTAGCAGCCGCCGGCGAGCAGCACGCCGAGGACGGTGACCACCAGGTCGGGCCGGCGCTCGCCGCACACCCCGACCCGGCTCTGCCGGCCGACGCCGCGCTCGCGCAGCGCGGCGGCCACGCCGGCGGCCCGGTCGACCAGTTCCCGGTAGGTGAGCCGCTCGTCCCACTGGCGCACCGCCACCGCATCCGGGGTCCGCGCGGCCTGGGCGGTGATCAGCTCGGCCAGCGTGGCGTCGGGCCAGGGCAGCGGCTCCCCGTGCGCGGCGCTGATGGACAGGATGTCGGTCACCCGTGTTCTCCCCGGTAGGTGGCTGGATCGGTGATCTGCAGGCGCAGCTCGCTGACGTAGCCGTCCCCGGCCGCGTCGGTGACCCAGGCGTCGGCGGGGGCGGGCAGCAGCTCGCTGACCGTGAGCGAGACGTCCGGGGCGGTCCGGGCGGCGGCGTCGGCCATCGCGCACAGCGACTGGGCGTACAGCGGGCCGGTCAGGTCGAAGTAGCAGGGCTTGACCTCGGTGCCCACCTTGACGAACACCCGCTCGGGCAGGCCGAGGCGCTCCCGCCAGCGGCGCACCGCGAGGTACCGCCCGGTGTCGCCGGTGACCCCGGCCAGGCCGCTGTCGGCGACGGTGGTGCGCCAGGTGCGCCGGGCCACGACCAGCCGGTCGATGGTGATCCGGGGGGTGGTGGGGGCCGGGGCGAGCAGCTTGAAGCTGTCCAGCAGCAGGACGCCGAGCAGGTGGGCGAAGACCTCCACCAGCGGCCACCGGCCGCCGTCGGGGGTGACCGCGCTCAGCCCGTCCCCGGTGTCCTCCACCCGCACGGCGCTGGCCGCGACCAGCCGCTCACGGTCGGCGCCGCGGGCGGTGTCGATGCCGAACTGCCGGTCGGCGGGCCCGTCGAAGTGCCAGGTGGTGCGGGTGGCCTGCCGCGGGAACTCCTCCGGGTAGAGCAGCCGGACGCGGGCCGCACCCAGGTCGGCGTCGATGCCGACGCGCAGCGTCGCCGGATCGGGGTGGAACGGGCTGAGCACCGCGCTGTCGAACGGCACCATCGCCGGGTGCAGCTCACCGAGGACGAGCAGGAACTCCCCCCGGTTGAGCGCCGCCACGTCGGTGGCGCTGATCTGCAGGTCGGGGCTGTGTGACCGGGCGGTGGGCCAGCCGGGGGCGGTGGCCGGGAAGATCGCCTCGGCCCGGGCTGCCAGGTCGGCGCTGCGCAGCCGCAGCTCCGGCTGCCCGGCGGCAACGGTGTCGAGCCCGAACAGCTCGGCCCAGCGGGCGGTGAAGCCGGCGCTGGCCACCGCGACCGGGCCGTCGGGGGCGAGGATCAGCCCCTGGGCGAGCGGCCAGATGTCGGCCAGCCGGACCGGCCCCTCGGCGGCCTGCTCGGCGTACAGCTCGGCCAGGATCCGCTCGCAGGCGGCACCGATCTCGGCGGTGAGCCAGCGGGCGGCCCGCAGCACGATCGCCAGCGGCGCGGCGAGCGCGTCGAGCACGGCGGAGCCGACGGCGAAGTCCAGGTCCCGCCCGGTGTCCTCGTAGACCACTGTGCGGCCGGTGTACATCTGCCCGCCGTGCCGGCTGGCCGGCCGGCCGGTGACGGCGGTGAACTCGGCGTTCAGGGCGGCCAGGGCGGCGGCGAGCCGGTCGGGGTCACCGGCCGCCGCGGCCACCTCGTCGCGGGCGGCGCGGAGCCGGTCGAAGTCGCCGGCGACCCCCGCCCGCACCGCGGGGTCGCCGATCGCGGCGATCCGCGCGGCGAGCACCTGCTCGGCGCGGGGGCTGTTCGGCAGGCCGGCGTCCCAGGTGAGCAGGCCGCGCTCGACCAGCCGGTCGAGCAGCAGGAACCCGTCGTCGGCACGGCGCAGCCCGGCGTCGCCGTCGGCGCACAGCCGCCGCACCAGCTCCCCGGCGGGGGTGCGGCCGTCGCAGCCGGCCAGCAGCCGGGCCTCCAGCGCGGACAGCTCGACCGGCGGGTGCAGCGCCCGACGCAGCCGGCGTCCGTCGAGGGCCAGGTGGGGTGGCAGCACCGGCGCCCACCAGCGGCGCACCGCGAGGTCGTCGGCGAGCCGGTCGGCGTACGCCATCAGCGCCCACGCCTCGAAGTGCACCTCGCGCCGGTTGACCAGGCGGGGCCCCGGGGTCAGCCGGGTCCCGGCGGTGTCGGGGTCGATGACACCCCAGCAGACCGGCCCGAAGAAGCCGATGGTCTCGGCCTTGCCGCAGTAGCGCTGCCAGTAGCGCAGCACCGCGATCTCCCGCCTGCGGCGGCGGGCGTTGCGCGCCCCCGGGTCGGTGCGCAGCAACCCGTCCAGGGCCACCAGCATGTCGGGGTTCTGCCAGGTGACGGCCTCCCGCAGCAGCGGGTCGGCGCAGATCTCGCCGAGCGTGGCGGAGGACCGCGCGAACGCCTCGAGGACCACCTTCTCGCAGACCTCAGCGGTGAACTGGCCGGCGAGCAGCCCGTCGGCGGTGGCCGCGGCCTCCGGCGCGGCGAACCGGTCGAGCCCGGCGGCGGGGAAGCCGGCGGTGCGCAGCACCACGTCCCGCCACACCGACCAGCCGGTGTCACCCAGTGGCAGCAGATGGTTCATCGGCCGGACCGCCCCTCGTCGTCGACGATGTGCAGCCGCAGCTCGCTGAAGTAGCGCCGACCGGCGCCGTCGGGCACCCACGCGTCGTCCGGTGTCGGCAGCATCTCGCTGACGGTCAGCGACACCCCGTCCCCGCCGTCCTTGCGGGCCGCCCGGACCATGGCGCTGAACATCGCGGCGTACGCGGGGCTGCCCAGGTCGACGAAGCAGGGCTTGGTCTCGGTGCCGAGCTTGACGTACACCAGCTCGGGCAGGCCCTCCTCGCGCCGCCAGCGGCGGACGGCGAGGAACCGGTCCCGTTCGCTGGTGACGTCGGCCAGGCCGCACTCCCCCACCGTGGTACGCCAGGTCTGTCGGGCCACCACCAGCCGGTCCAGGGTGATCCGGGGTGTGTACGGGGCGGCGGCGACCAGCTTGAACCCGTCGACCGCGTGGCCGCTGAGCAGCCCGGCGAACACCTCGGTCAGCGGCCAGCGGGACCCGTCGCGGGCGGTGGCCACGAGCCGGCCGTCGGAGTCGGACACGGTCAGGTCCACGGTGGGCAGCACCCGGTCCGGGTCGACGCCCGGCGCGGGCAGGAACGCGAGCTGCCGGTCCGTCGGGCCGACCAGCGCCTCGGCGGTGCGGCTGGTGCGGCGGGGCCAGTCGGCCGGGAACAGCAGCCGCATCCGGTGCGTGCCGAGGTCCGCGGCCAGCGCCGCGCGCAGCCGCTCGACGTCCGGATGGGACGGGGTGAACACCTGGCAGTCGAAGGACGGCCAGGCGGCGTGCAGCTCGCCGAGCACGACGGTGTAGTCGCCACGGGCGAGGGCGTCGGCGTCGGTGGCGCAGATCTGCAGGTCGGGGCTGTGCAGCCGGGCGCTGGTCCACTCGCTCGCGCGGGCCGGGAACACCTCGGCGGCCCGGTCGGCCAGGTCGGCGACGGACAGCCGCACCTCGGTGCCGCCCGGGGGCAGGTCGGCCAGGCCGAACAGCCCGGCCCAGCGGGCGGCGAACTCGGCGGCGACCGCGTCGACGGGCCGCTCGCCGGTGCCCCAGAACAGGCCCTGCACGAGGAACCACAGGTCGGCCAGCGACACCGGGCCGTCGCCGGCCTCGGCGCGCAGCTCGTCGTACAGCTCGCGGAACGTGGCCCCGTACGCCTGCTCCAGCTCGCCGGCCAGCCAGCGGGCGGCCCGCAGCAGCACGGCGAGCGGGGCGGCCAGCTCGGCCAGCAGCGGGGCGCCGAAGGCCACGTCGAGGTCGCGGGCGGTGTCCTCGTAGCAGAGGGTGCGCCCGGCGTACATCTGGCCGGCGCGGCGGCGGGCCGGCTGGCCGGTCAGCTCGGTGAACGTCTCGTCGAGCCGGTCGAGGGCGGCGCGCAGCCGGTCGGGGTCGCCGGCGGCGGTGGCCACCTCGTCGCGGGCGGCGCGCAGCCGGTCCAGCCCGGCCTGGGCGGCCCGCCGGGCCGGCTCGTCGCCGATGGCGTCGATCCGCGCCGCGAGCACGTCCTCGGCGTCGGGGGCGACCGGCAGGGCGGCGTCCCAGGTGATCAGCTCCCGCTCGACCAGCCGGTCCAGCAGCGCGTAGCCGTCCTCGGCGCGGCGCAGCCCGACGGCCGGGTCGGTGACCAGGTCCCGGGCGGGGCGGCGGCCGTCGGCGGCGGCGAGCAGGGCCGCCTCGACGGGGGTGAGGGTGACCGGGGGGCGGCCGGGCCGCAGCACGGACCGGTCGCGCAGGCTCAGGTGGGGCTGGAGCATCGGCGGCCACCACTGCCGCACCGCGAGGTCGGCGCCGAGCCGGTCGCCGTACGCGGACAGCGCCCACGACTCGAACCACACCCAGCGCCGCCGGGTCAGCCCCGCGCCGGGCCGCACCCGGGCCATGTCGGCCAGCTCCGGGTCGAGGGTGACCCAGCAGCTCGGGCCGAAGAAGCCGACGGTCTCGTTCTTGCCGCAGTAGCGCTGCCAGTACTTGAGCAGGGCCCGCTCGCGGTCCCGGCGGCGCACGTTGCGGGACGCGTCCGCGCCGCCACGGGCCAGCCCGTCGAGGGCGAGCAGGGCGTTGCGGTTCTGCCAGGTGACGGCCTCGCGCAGCAGCGGGTCGGCGGCCAGCTCACTGAGCCGGCCGGCGGTGGCGGTGAGGGCCTCGCCGAACTCCTTGTCGAACCGCTCCTCCCCGGCGCCGGTGGCGATCAGCTCGTCGGCCGCCGCGGCGGCCTGCGGGGCGCCGAGCGCGGTGAGCCCGTCGGCGGGGAAGCCGGTGGTGCGCAGGATCGCGTCGCGCCACACCGACCAACCGGTGTCGCCCAGCGGCACCCGGTGCCCCGCCGTCGCCGGGGGGCCGTCCGGGGCCGGTGCGGTCCCGTTCGCGCCGGCGACCCGGACGGCGGTCGTGAGGTCGGCCCGGATCGTCGCGGCCAACTCGGGGAGGCGGTCGTGCAGGAAGAAGTGCCCGCCGTCGATCTCGTGCAGGGTGAACCCGGCGGCGGTGTGCCGGTCCCAGCCGACGCTCTGGGCGTGGCTGACCGCCCGGTCGGACCGCCCGCTGAACACCACGACCGGCACCGGCAGCGGCTCGCCCGGGACGTGCCGGTAGCTGTCCACCCGGCCGAAGTCCGCGCGCAGCAGCGGCAGCAGCAGCTCCACCAGCTCGGGATGTTCCAGCACGCCGGCCGGCAGCCCGCCGCCGTCGCCGAGCCGGCGCAGCAGCTCGTCGTCGTCCACCTTGGACAGCCCGTCGAAGAGGCTGGCGTCGTCGACGTGCGGGGCCCGGGCGCCGCCCACGTACAGCCGCAGCGGCAGCGGCCCGCCGGTGCGGCGCAGCTCGCGGACCACCTCGAAGCCGACCCGCCCGCCCATCGAGTGGCCGTAGATCGCGTACGGCCGGTCGGCCCGCCCGGCGATCGCGGCGGCGACCTCGGCGACGGTGAAGTTCGGGTCCTCGCTGATCCGGTTCTCCCGGCCGGGCAGTTGCACCGGCAGCACCTCGACGTCGTCGCCGAACTCCCGCTGCCAGTCGCGGAACGCGCTGGCCCCGGCCCCGGCGTAGGGCAGGCAGAACAACCGGACCGGCGCCTGGGGTCGGCTTCCGGCGGAGACGAACCAGTTCACCGCGTGCCTCTCTGAGGGGGGTCGATCCAGTACCGCTGGCGCTGGAACGGGTAGGTGGGCAGCCCGGTGCGCCGGACGCGGCCCTCGGGGTGCGGGGCCGGGAGGTCGCCGGCCCGCCCGGCCACCCAGGCAGCGGCCAGGTCGCGCAGTTGGCCGGGCGGGCCGGCGACCCGACCGTCCGCGGCGGGCAGGACGTCTGGAGCGGGCAGGGCGTCTGCGGCGAGCAGGGCGTCCAGGCCGGCCAGGGCGTCGGCGAGGTCGGCTGCCACGACCGCCGCCCGGCAGGCGAAGGCCCGGCGGCCGAGCGCGACACCGGCAGCAGGTGCTCCGCCGCGTCCGGGGCGTCCGGGGCGTCCGCCGGCTCGACCGGTGGCGGCTGCTCGACGACCACGTGGGCGTTGGTGCCGCCGAGCCCGAACGAGCTGACCCCGGCCACCCGGCGGGCCGCCTGCGGCCAGTCCCGGGCCTTCGTCGGCACGTGGAACGGGCCGCTGGCCAGGTCGATCTCCGGGTGCGGCCGGGTGAAGTGCAGGTTCGGCGGGATGACGCCGTGCTGGACGGCGAGCACCGTCTTGATCAGCCCGGCGATGCCGGCGGCGGCGTCGAGGTGACCGATGTTGGTCTTCACCGAGCCCAGCGCGCAGGACTCGGCGGGGGCGGCTCCCCCGTACACCTCGTGCAGCGCGGCGACCTCCAGGGCGTCGCCGAGCGGGGTGCCGCTGCCGTGCGCCTCGATGAACCGGACCTCGCCGGGGGCGACCTCGGCGGCGGCGAGCGCGCCGGCCACGGCGGCGGCCTGCCCGGCCGGGCCGGGCACCGCGAAGCCGGCCCGGTCGGCGCCGTCGTTGGTGACCGCCCAACCGGGCAGCACGGCGTAGACCCGGTCCCCGTCGGCCTGGGCGTCGGCGAGCCGGCGCAGCGCGACCACGCCGGCCCCCGAGCCGAAGCCGGAGCCGTTGGCGGCCTCGTCGAAGGCCCGGCACCGGCCGTCCGGGGAGGCCATCCCGCCGGCGGTGTGCCGGTACCGGGGCCAGGTCACGTTGACCCCGCCGGCCAGGGCGATGTCGCACTGGTAGTCGGCGAGGCTCTGGGCGGCGACGCAGACCGCGACCAGCGAGCTGGAGCAGGCGCTCTGCACGGCCATCGCCGGCCCGGTCAGCCCGAGCCGGTACGCCACCTGGCCGGGCAGGTGGTCGGTGGACTGCCGGCCGACCAGCCGGGCCTCCCAGTCGTCGGGGTCGACGTCGCCGACGACCGCCGGATTGTCCATGAGGTGGAACAGGAAGTACCGGTTGGCGGAGCTGGCCGCGTAGACGCCGACCAGCCCGGGGAACCGCGACGGGTCGTGCCCGGCGTCCTCCAGGGCCTCCCACGCGGTCTCCAGGAACAGCCGGTGCTGCGGGTCGGTGCGGGCGGCCTCCTGCGCGCCGAAGCCGAAGAAGTCGGCGTCGAAGTCGGCCACGTCGTCGAGCCGGCCGGCGGCCCGGACGTGCCGGGGGTCGCCGAGCAGCCGTGGGCCGATGCCCAGGGCCGCCAGCTCCTCGTCGGTGTGGTCGTGGATCGCGTCGACCCCGGCGCAGAGGTTCCACCAGAAGGTGGCCAGGTCCGGGGCGCCGGGGAAGCGGCCGGCCATCCCCACCACCGCGATCTCGTCGCCGGTGTACTCGCGGGCGGCGGTGGCCGGGGCGGCCGGGGCCGGCCCGACCGGGGCGCGGCCGGACACCGGCGGGGCGTCGACGAGGCGGGCCTGCGCCTCGACCGTGGGATTCTCGAACAGCCGCAGCAGGGGCGGGCGCACCCCGAACCGCTCGGCGAGCCGCTGCTGGACCACGCCGAGCAGCAGCGACTGGCCGCCGACGTCGAAGAAGCTGGCGGTACGGGCGACCGCCGGTCGGCCCAGCAACGCGCACCAGATGTCGTGCACGGCCCGCTCGGTGGCGGTGGCCGGCTCCTCCCCCGCCGGGACGTCCCGGGCCGGGTCGGGCAGCGCGCGCTCGTCGATCTTCCCGGTGACGGTGAGCGGGAACTCGTCCACCACCACGACGGCCCGGGGCAGCGCGTACTCCGGCAGCCGCCGGGCGAGGGCGGCGCGCAGGGCCGCCGGGTCGAGGGGCCCGCCGGCCGGCCGGGCGTACGCGAGCAGCTCGCCGTCGCGGGCGATGGCGCGGACCGCGCCGACGCCGGGCTGGGCGGCGAGGACGGCTTCGATCTCGGTCAGCTCGACCCGGAACCCGCGCACCTTGACCTGCCGGTCGAGGCGGCCGAGGCAGACCAGAGCGCCGCCGGGCAGCCGCGCGCCGAGGTCACCGGTCCGGTACGACCAGACCCCGTCGGGCTCGCGGGTGAACCGGTCGTCGGCCCGGTCGAGGTAGCCGGGGGCGACGTGCCGGCCGCGGACCACGATCTCGCCGGTGTCGCCGGCGAGGTCCACCTCGTAGCCGGGAAGGGCGGCGCCGATCGGCAGCGGGCCGGTGGCGGCGGGGTCGACGTCGGCCAGCGGCAGCGCGTACCGGGCGGCGAACGTCATCTCGGTCGCGCCGTAGCCGTTGACCAGGACGCAGTCGGGGGCGAACCGGTCCCGCCCCCGGGCGGCGTCGGCGCAGGTGGCCTGCTCGCCGCCGAGCAGCACCGCCCGGACGGCGGCCAGCCGCCGGTCGCCGAGGGCGTCGAGCAGGAACCGGTACACCGTGGGGGTGGAGTGGTAGACGGTGACCCGGTGCCGGACGATCTGGTCGACGGCGTGGGCCAGGCCGTGCCGACGCAGGTCGACCGGGACGACGGCGGCGCCGGTGAGCAGCGCCGGGTACAGGTCGGGGATGGCCGCGTCGAAGCTGAACGAGGCGAGCAGGCTGAGCCGGTCGTCCGGGCCGACGGCCAGGGTGGCGATCTGGTTGTCGACCACGTGGGCGAGGTTGCGGTGGGTCTGCCCGACCGCCTTCGGCAGCCCGGTCGAGCCGGAGGTGAACAGCACGTACGCCAGCGCGTCCGGGTCGACCGGGGTCGGGCGCAGCGGCGCGGGGGTCACCGCGTCGGTGGTCAGCACGGCGGTGCCCGGGCGGTCGGCGGCGAGCCGGTCGGCCAGTTCCCGGTGCTCCGGGGCGGCCAGCACGGCGTGCACGTCGGCGGCGGCGAGCATGTGCCGCAGCCGGTCGACGGGAAAGCCGGGATCCAGCGGCACGTACGCGCAGCCGGCGGCGAGCGCGCCGAGGAGCGCCGCGACGGTCGGCGCACCGTGCGGGGTGAGCAGGGCGACCCGGTGGCCGGGGCGGGCGTCGGCGGCGGTGAGCAGCGCGGCGTGCCCCCCGGCGGCGGCGGCGAGGTCGGCGTAGCTGACCGGACTCGCCCCGCCGAGCAGGGCGGGCCGCTCGGGAACCGTGGCCGCCAGGTCGGCGAAACGATGGATGACCGCGTACGTTTCCATGTCAGCCGCGGCGAGGCGGCGCACCGCCGGCAGGCGCGCAGCATCGGGTAACTGTGATCACGATCCCCCCCAGGACTTCACAATGGATGCAGCATAGGACTCGATACCTGGGCGGCAAGATCATCGATCAGAGATCGGACCGAACGGCCGAACGCGGCGACCCGGGAAGGTCGGCGAAGTTCACCCGATCATCCCCCTAGCGCATAGAGGAGCTTCGGAATAGACAGGTACCCACAAGTGTTTTTGCGGCGAAGACCCCCGCAGGCAGGGGTTTTTCCTAGGCGACCGGCCCTGAACGGCAGCTCAGGAAGGGCGTCGCCCGCCGTCGGCGTCAGTCATCGTACGGCGACTCGGCCGGATCGACGGCCCCGTCGCAACCGTCCGGGTGGCGCGTCACCAGTTCGCGGAACTCCCCGACGGTGATCGTCTCCCGGAGGGTGGCGAACACGGCCTCGGCGCCGGCCCGCGCGGTCTCCGGGTCGACGCCCGCCCGCACCCCGACCCGGGACAGGAAGTCCTCGGCGGAACCGTCGGACGCCTCGACGCCGCGCTCCGGACCGCCCTCGACCCGCTGCGCCAGCATGCCCAGCACCGCCCGGGTCACCGCGGCGGCCTCGGCCGGCGACACGCCCGCGCGCCGGGACACCGCGTCGACGAAACGGGGAAACCGCACGATGCCCTCCCGTCCTCGCACCGGGCCCGCGCTTACCCGGACCCGCCGTCGCCAAACGGTCGGTGCCGGGCCGGCCGGCTGCCACGCGGGCCGCGCACCGGCCGGCGCCATGGGGGCAACCGGTGCGGTCGGCCGTCGCCCCTGCCTCTCGTCGTTGGTCGATCGACGAAAGTCCTTCCCGCACCCGGTACGTCCCGGGACTTCCGGTCCGGGCGGCCCGGGCCCCCGGCCCCGCCCCGGCGGGCCGCCCGGCCCTGCCCGAGCCGGCCGGCCCGCTCCTACCGTCGAGGTGGGAACGAGGAGGTCACCATGCGGACGTGGCAGGTACGGGACGTGATGACGACGGACGTCGCGGCGGTACGGGAGGGCACGGCGTACCGGGAGATCGTCGACGTGCTGACCGGCCGGCGCGTCACCGCGACGCCGGTGCTGGACGACGCGCGGCGGGTCCTCGGAGTGGTCTCCGAGGCGGACCTGCTGCACAAGGTGGAGCTGCTGGGGCAGCCGCACGAGCGGCGGGTGTTCCCCGGCCGGCGGCACCGCGAGGCACGGGTCAAGGCGGGGGCGACCCTGGCCGGCGACCTGATGACCGCGCCCGCGGTCACCGTCGCTCCGGACGCCTCCCTGGTGGAGGCCGCCCGGCTGATGACCGACCGCCGGGTCAAGCGGCTGCCGGTGGTGGACGACCTGGGCCGGCTGGTGGGCATCGTGACCCGGGGCGACCTGCTGCGGGTGCACCTGCGCCCGGACGCCGACATCCGCCGGGACGTGGTCTGCGAGGTGCTGCGCCGGGTGCTGGCCGTCCCGGACGGGGCCGTCGACGTCACCGTGCACGACGGCGTGGTCACCCTCACCGGCCAGCTCGACCGGAGGTCCACGGTGCACCTCGCGCTGCGGCTCACCGCCCAGGTCAGCGGGGTGGTCGAGGTGGTCGACGCGCTCGGGTTCGCCGTGGACGACGCCCCGCTGGGCACGCTGCGAGCCGGCTAACACTCCGGCCGTTTCCCGCCTCGGACCGGTCCTTCAGGTTGCTCGGGCTGGCTGCCTCAGGTCGAACGTTCGGCAATGAACACCAACTCTCGACCTGGGCGGTCGGATGCCTCCCGCACGTCGAGGACTCGGTAGCCGTTGGCGGCCAGGCTCGATTCGACCTCGTCGTGGTTGCGGAACCGGAGGGTCGAGTCCGACGTGACGATCGCGCCGTCGGTCAGGAACCGGTAGGTGTATCGGAAGGAGACGAAGGGAAGGCTGACGTCGGTGACCTCAAGGCGCCGTTCCACCCGTCCGATGCCCGGGATATCGAGGGTGACCGGATCGCCGTCCGCCGCCCACTCCTCCCAAGCGCGATGTTCGGGGCGTCTGGTTTCGAGAACGAGATGGCCGTTCGGGCGAAGGGCGGCGTGGATGCCCTGGAGGGTCTGCGCCCAGTCGGTGTCGGTAAGGAAGACCTGGGCCACGTTCCCGGTCATCGTCGCCAGGTCGGCATCGAGCGCCGGCAGTACCGTGGCGTCGCCGTGGATCCAGCGGACCCTCCCCGCCTGGTCTTTCAGCTTCGCGACCTTGAGTGAGGCTTCGGCCGGGTCGACGCCCACGACCGTATAGTCGCGCTGAGCGAGCAGGATCGCCAGGGATCCTGTCCCGCAACCGACGTCAAGCACCCGACTCGCGGTCAACTCGCCGGCGATCGCGAGGTAGGCGGCCAGGTCGTCGCGGTCTCCATCGAAGGCGTCGTAGACACGTGCGAGGAGGGGGTGGGCAAAGATCGCATCGGGCATCCAGGGACCATTTCCACCATCAAGCGCTTCGGTGACGGACATTCGCCGACCAGGGCCACCGGTCAGCGGCGGCCGGTGGCCAGGGCGACGAGGTACTGTCCCCCGCCTGCGTCGACGCTTGCGGTCACCGGCAGTCCGGGCACCAGCCGGGAGAACCGGTCGACCAGCCAGTCCGCCGCCTCCTGGGCGTCCTTCTTGCTCGGACAGCGGGCGACCAGCTCGCGGCCACCCTTGCGTTCGAGTCGCTCGGCGACGGCGATCAGCGGCGCGGGCTCCACCACGTGCAGACGGTCCGGCCAGGCGATGACCACCTTGACCGCGCCCTTGCGGGTGTTGCAGGCACGGTGCGCGAGTCGCTCGGCGACCTTGGCCTTCTTGTCGGCGGTGCGGCTGTCGACGCTGGGACCACGCGGGTCGTTCACCGACATGTCGGCGTCGACCGGCTCGTCGCACACCCAGCATCGCCAACTGTCACGCCGCGCGACGTCATCGAGGAGACTCATCCGAGCAAACTAGCCTGTCAGCCCCCGGCGAACGACAGCCCCGGCCGCAGCGAGCGCCGCCAGCCCGTCAAACAGATCGCCGCACGCCACGCCGACCCCCGCACCACGATGCGCTACGACCGCGCCCGCAAGAACCTCGACCGCCACCCCACCTACATCCTGGCCGCCCACATGGCCTCCGGAACATGACAAGCGACTCTGCCGATGTGCGAACGCGGGTCGCAGGCGGCCTGTGGCATCGTCCTTCCATGTCGATCGACTTGCGCGTGGCGGACAACCGGGATGTGTCGTTCCTCGTCCAGGCGGACCTTCACGTCGGCCGGCAGGAACTCCACAGGGTCATCGAGGCTGGTCGAGTCACCGTTGCCGTGGAAGACACGTCCATCCAGGGATGGCTCAGGTGGGGCCTCTTCTGGGACGAGATCCCCTTCATGAACATGTTGTTCGTTCTCGAGCAGCACCGCGGCAAGGGCCTCGGCACGCGGCTGATCCAGCACTGGGAGAACCAGCAGCGAGCAGCGGGCTGTGGCTCGGTGATGACATCAACCCTGGCGAGCGAAGAAGCCCAGCATCTATACCGCCGCCTGGGTTACGTCGATCGCGGATGCCTCCTGCTACCGGGCGAACCGCTGGAGATCCTTCTTGCCAAATCTCTCGGACAGTGACTCACTCGTCTGCCGCCGACCGGGCGTCATGGTACGTGACCGGAGCCGCGTACGGTCAGGCTGGCGAGGTAGCCCCGAGGATCGAGAAGAACGCCCCCTGTGGATCGGTGAGCACCGCGAACCGGCCCCGCGTCAGATCGGTCGGCGGCACGGACACCAGCCCGGCCAACCGTTGCGCCTCGTCGGCGACGGCGTCGGTGTCCGACACCGCGAAGTAGACCATCCAGTGCGACGGGAGGTCACCCCAATCTTCGCCGAGCATGGGCATCATCCCGGCGACCGGGCGGCCATCCAGCAGCCAGGTGGTGTAGGTGATCGGGCCCATCGGTTGGTCGTCCGCCGTCCAGCCGAACACCGACCCGTAGAACTCCTTCGCCCGGTCCCACTCCCGCGTGGTCAGCTCGGGCCAGGTCAGCGAGCCGGGCACGTCGAACACCTCGGCCCCCGGCATACCGAGCGACTGCCACACCCCGAACGGCGCCCCGGCCGGGTCGGCGAAGAGCGCCGTCCGCCGGGAGCCGGGGACGTCGAAGGGCTCGGTCAGGATCCGGCCGCCGGCGGCGGTCACCCGCTGGCAGGCCCCCTCGGCGTCGTCGGTCGCCAGGTAGGGCATCCAGGCAGGCGGCCGTTGCGGGCCGGCCCCCGGCCCGGCACCGGCCACCGGTTTGCCCTGCTGGTGGAAGACGAGGTGACCGTCAGCCGCGGGTTGCCGGTCCGCCTCGGCGACGGCCCAGCCGAACAGGGGCGCGTAGAAGCGCGCCGCGCCGGGGAGGTCGTTGGTGACCAGGTCGACCCAGGCGGGTGCCCCCGGTGGAATATCTGTCATGGCTTCGGCTTCGCTTCCTCTCATTGGGGGCCAGCCGGGTCGGATTCGACCCGTTCGGCCATCGTCGCGAGCACCGCGCCGGTCACCGCGGCGGCCTGCGCCACCGGGATCCCGGCACCCCGGGACACCGCGTCGACGAAGCGGGGATACCGCACCGCGTCCCCCCGTCCTCGGACCGGGCCCGCGCTTACCCGGGCCCGGCGCCGCCAAACGGCCGGTCCCGGTTGCGGACGACCGGCGCGCGAGCTGCCCCCACCGGCTGACGCCGCGCGCCGAGACCGACTGACCGCGCGCCCCGGGACTTCCGGCCGACGGACCGGCCGGCGGCTCAGTCGCCGGCCGGATCGGCGGCGAGGACGTCGAGCAGCAGGGCGGCGGTCCAGCCGAACGCGGGCGAGCCGAGGCCGACGCCGGTGTCCGGGTGGAAGTACTCGTGGCAGCCGGCCGTGGCGACCAGGTCCACCATGGACGCGCGCAGCCCGGCGGCGAGGTCGAGCCGGTGGTGGGTGCGCAGGCCACGCCACAGCAGCCAGTCGAGGTTCAGCCAGCTCGGTCCCCGCCAGTAGCGCAGCGGCTCGAAGTCCGGCGCGGTCCGGTCGTGGCTGGGCAGCGGCCGGTCCATCCGCGCGGCCAGCCCGAACCGGGGCGAGCACGCCTCCGCGAGCACCGTGGCGACCTGCCGGGGCGGCAGGTCGGGCAGCGCCAGCGGGACGACGCCGAGCGCGGTCCGGGCCGGCACGAGCCGGCCGGCGCGCAGGTCCCGGGGGTGGAAGGCGCCGGTCGCCGGGTCGTACAGCCGGTCGACGAGGGCCGCGGTGATCCGGGCCACCCGCTCGCGGTGCGGACCGGGATCGCCGCCCACCGCGCCGGCGATCGCCGCCAGGGCGTGCTCGGCGAGCCCGAGCGCGGTGTTGAACAGCGGGCACTCCACCAGGAACTGGTGCCGCCCGGCCAGCCCGTCGTCGCCGTACCGACCCGCCCGGTAGGCGTCGGCCAGCGCGACGTACCGCGCGTAGTCCAGGTCGGTGGGCCGGTGCGCGGCGTCGGCGTGCACGGTGTCGTGCCGCCGGTACGCCCGCAGCACCGCCACGTCGGCGGGCACCGCGGCCAGCGGCGGGTCCCAGGCGGGGCTGTTGTCCAGCCCGGACTCCCAGGGATGCACGAGGCAGGCCAGCCCCGCCCCGCCCACGTCCCGCCGGCCGGTCAGGTAGCGCTGCTGGGCGACCAGCCGGGGGTAGAGCCAGGCCAGTTCCGCCCGGCCCCGCTCGGACGGCGACCGCCGGTACGCCAGCCAGGCGGCGAGGGCGTGCACGGGCGGCTGGACGATGCCGGAGGTGGCCACGGCGGGCGCGCCCGGGACGCGGGCGGAGTCCCAGAAGCCGGGCCCGGGGAAGTACGACCCGGCGCGCAGCGCGGGGTTGAACACGATGTGCGGCACCCGCCCGTCGGCCCACTGGGCGGCGAACAGGGTGCGCAGCTCCCGCCAGGCGCGGGCGGGACGCACCGTGGCCAGGCCGATCGCGATGAACGCCGAGTCCCAGCTCCGCTGGTGCGGGTAGAGGGTGCGCGACGGGACGGTGTGGTCGTGCTCCCAGTTGCCGTCGAGGGTGGCCACCGCCAGCCGGCGCAGCGCCCCGAGGTCCCGGGCCCCGGGCGGCCCGCCCGGGGGCGCGCCGTCGGCGGCGGCGCCGGCGCGCACGCCGCCGTCCGCTCCGGCTCGGTGGGCCCGAGCACGGTGATTGACCATGAGTCACATCCCGGTAGCACTGGGCTCCAGTGTCGAACAAAAAATCAGCAGATGTCTCGCAATTGATCAATTGAAGGTACGAATCAGCTACCTACCCTTCGCAGGGGGTGCCGCCGATGCCGTCGCGCCCGGGCTGCCGCTGCCCGCCGAGGGCCTGACCAGCGGCGTGGAGCAGGGCTGACCCGGCGGCCCGAGCCGGGGGTGGCCGCTCGGGCCGTCCGCGCCCCGGATAGCGTGGGGTGATGGCCAGACCGACCCGCTGGGTGACCGACACCGGCCCCGAGCACTCGCAGTGGTACATCGACCGGTTTCGCCGCCTGGCGGCCGAGGGCGCCGACCTGGCCGGGGAGGCCCGGCTGCTGGACGCGCTGGTGCCGCCGGGCTCCCGGATCCTCGACGCCGGCTGCGGCACGGGGCGGGTCGGCGCGGCGCTGGCCGCCCGTGGCCACACGGTGGTGGGCGTGGACGCCGACCCGGCGCTGGTCGAGGCCGCCCGCGCCGACCACCCCGGCCCACGCTGGCTGGTCGGCGACCTGGCCGAGCTGGACCTCGCGGCGGCCGGCGAGCCGGAGCCGTTCGACGCGGCCGTGGTGGCCGGCAACGTGATGGCCTTCGTCGCCCCCGGCACCGAGCCGGAGGTGCTCCGCCGGGTCGCCGCCCACCTGCGCCCGGACGGCGTGGTCGTGGTCGGCTTCGGCACCGAACGGGGCTACCCGCTGGCCGACTTCGACGCCGACGCGGTGACCGCCGGGCTGCGCCGGGAGCACCGCTTCGCCACCTGGGACCTGCGCCCCTGGACCGACGACGCCGACTTCGCGGTCACCGTGCTGCGCCGCCCGGCGGCTACGGCGTGAGCCGGCACCCGAGGCGCCGACGGGTGGCTCGCCCTCACCCGGCGGCGACGGCGCGGGCGGCGGCCGGGTCGAGCGGGCTGCCGGCGGGCACCCGGCTCACCACGCCGGCCGGCAACCGGACGGGCGTCACGTCCCGGTAGCCGAGCATGCCGAGCACCTCAGCGTCGGCCAGCACGTACCGCCGGCCGAGGTCGGTGACGACGGACACCGCGCCGCCGGTGGCCCCCGGCGCGGCGGCCGACTCCACGACAGCGCCGTGCCCGGGCTCGACCACCACGTGGTCGGCGACCGCCGCGCCCGTGGTACGCGGGCTGCCGCTCAGGTCGGGCACGGCCGCGCCGAGCCGCAGGTCGCGCACCTCCCCGTCGGCTGCCACCCCGACGCAGAGTGCCCCGCCGTCCGGGGCGGCCAGCCGGGGCGGGCTGGTGGGCGGGGCGGCCGGCCCGGTCGGCACGAGGTCGGGCTGCTTGGGCAGCGCGGCGAACCGGCCGAGGGTCAACGCCGCCGGCTCGCCCTGGCCGGTGCGGGCGAGCAGCAGGCTGGCCTGCAACTCGGTGATGCCGGCGAGGCCATCGGCGAGGGCGACGGCGTACTGCCGCCCGCCGCCGGAGTTGCGGATCAGGAAGACGCCGCCGACCACTGCGCCGGGCACCCCGGCCGAGGGCCGCCCGAGGCCGGGCAGGTCCGGCGGGGCGAGGTCGGCCCCGGCCGGGAAGCTGTCGATCAGGGCGGGTGCGGCCGGCACGGCGCGCTGCCGGGTGGCGGCGAGCGCGGCGAGCGACCGGGCGGTGTCGCGCAGCAGGTACCGGCGGGCGTGCCAGACCAGGTGCAGGCCGCCGTCCGGGTGCCGGAGCAGGACCGCGTCGTCGCCCGGCGCCCGGCCGCCGGTGGCGGCCACCCCGATCAGCACCGCCGATCGGGGGGCGGTCCGCTCGGCCTCGGTGGTGGCGACCGAGCAGACCGTCCAGGGCGCGGTCGACAGCCGGGCCCGGTCGGGCAGCGAGTCGGGGGCGTCGGGGATGCCCAGCGGCAGGCCGCGCGGCACCCCCTCGATCGAGCGGCGGGAGACCAACACGGTCTGCGGGCGCTCGGCGCCGATGATCAGCAGCGCCGAGGCGTAGTTGAGCACCGGGTGCAGCTTGCGGTCCCGGTAGACGAACCGGGCGCCGGACTCCTTCTCCACGATCACCGCGCCGGGGTCGCGCCACCTGGTGCCGCCGCCGGTGAACAGGCCGTACAGGGCGAAGCCGCCCAGGGTGATCGCGGCCACCAGCACGCTGGCCAGCCCGGCCCCGGCCAGCCGCCGGAACGGGGACCGCGCCGGGTCCGTCTCCCGCATCACCAGGGCGGCCACCGCCCGCTGGACGGTGAACTGGTACGAGTGAAGCTGGTCCTGCCGCGACGGCATGCGGTCCCCTCCGACGGGTCGGTCGGGGCACAGGATAAACGCTGCGTCGATCCCTCGAAGACCCTCCGTCGCCGGCCGCAGGGGCCGGCCCGGTGGCCGGCGGATTACCCCCCGGGGTACCTTCGACGTGGAGGTGACGTGGTGAGGCTGCGACCGGAGATGACGTCCGACGCCCTGACCCGCCTGAAGCGGGCCCGGGGTCAGCTCAACGCCGTGATCGAGATGATCGAGTCGGGGGAGGACTGCCGGGCCACCCTGACCCAGCTCGCCGCCGTCTCCAAGGCCCTCGACCGGGCCGGCTACAAGCTGATCGCCTCCGGGATGCGGCACTGCACCGCCGCCCGGGACCGCGGCGAGGAGCCGGAGATGACCGAGGAGGAGCTGGAGAAGCTCTTCCTGGCCCTGTCCTGACCGGCGGCGGCCCGAGCCGGGCGCGGGTCTCCTGCGGTCACACCAGCCGCCGGTGGACGAGCACCCGTAGGGCCACGAATCCGGGGACGGCGGGCAGCCAGAACGTCGCGAGCCGATAGATCAGGACCGCCGCGACCGCCGTCTCCGCGGTCAGCCCGTAGAGCAGCAGCCCGGACACGAGCGCCGCCTCGGTCGCCCCGAGCCCACCGGGCGTGGGGGCGGCGGAGGCGACGCCCTCGCCGACGACGCACACCAGGATCACCGGGGGCAGCAGCGTGAAGTCGACCGGCTGGCCGACGGCGAGCACCGCGAGGTAGAGGCTGGCGCCGTAGCAGAGGGTGAGGGCGAGCGAGGACACGACCAGCCGGACCAGCCGGTGCTGGCGGGTCAGGGCGCGCAGGGCCGACAGCACCTGACCGACCGCGGCGCGTCCCTGCCGGCGCAGCCGGGGGATGGCGAGGGCCGCCGCCGCGGCCAGCAGCACCGCCACGACGGTCAGCAGGATGGGCAGCGCCCTGGCGCTGGCCTCGTGGGTCAGGGTGCGGGCGGGCTCGCGGGCGAAGGGCAGCAGCACGGGCAGCAGCAGCACGACGGAGCCGACGCCCGCGACCCGGGACACGGCGACGGCGGTGGCCGCCTCTGCCGTGGGGATCGCCTTCTGGTGCAGGTAGCGCAGGCTCAGGGCGGCACCGCCGACGCTGCCCGGGGCCAGCCGGTTGGCGAAGGACGCGGCGACCTGCACGACGGTCGCCTCCCCCAGCGGAATCCGGTCGGCGGCGGCAAGACGCAGCACGACCGCGCTGAGCACATAGGTGGCCCCGGAGGCGAGCAGGGTCGCGGCGACGGCCGCCGGGTTCGCGTGGGCCATCAGGTGCAGGGCGGTGCGCACCTGCCCGACCTGGGGAAGGAGGAGGTGTACGAGCAGGCCGAGGATGAGCAGCAGCCCGATGCCGCGGGGGCTGACCCGCACGACACGGGCCAGCCGGTCGTCGCGGGCCGGGTAGTGCCGCAGGATCTCGTCGCGTACCTGGTCCAGCAGTTCGGGGAACCGGCGTAGCGTGCTCCGTCCCGCCCGGGAGAGCACCGGTTTCTGTAGGTACGGCAGGCTGTCGGCGACGGGCCCGCCGCCGAACTGGACGACGGCCGCGTCGACCGCGGCCCGTGGGGTGACCCGGCTGGCGAGGGTGACCAGCAGCTCGACGACGTCCCGGGACTGCTGGTCGGTCGAGGCGTTGTCGGCGCCGAAGCCGAAGTCGACGAGGTACACGGTCCGGCCGCGGACGAGGATGTTGGCCGCGCGCAGGTCGCGGTGCGCGATCCCGGCGCGGTGCAGCAGCGCCACCTGTCGGCAGACGTCGGCCACCGCGGCGAGCGGCAGCGGTCCGATCGCCGAGTCCAGCGCGGGGGCGTCGGCGAACTCCTGCACCAGCAGGGCGTCACCGCCCTCGGTGGTGGCGGTGGTGACGACTGCGGGCACGCGCGCCCCGGCCCGCTGCGCCAGCAGGACCAGGTAGGTTTCGTGCTCGTTCTTCTGCTTCGCAGTGGCATATGGTGGTTCGTCCGCCACATGCCGGTAGCGCAGTCGCCGGTAGAACTTGTACGCCCAGTCGGCGTCGCGCTGTTCACCACCGGTCACCTTCACGAACATCCGGCGGCCGTCGGCGGTGTCCACCCGCCAGGGCCGTGAGCCACGGGCGTCCCCGGTGATCGGTTCCAGCCGCACGGCGTCGATCCCGCGCCGCGCGAGCACCCGGCGCAGCCGCGAGGTGGACCGCTCCGGGCCGACCTCGCCGACGATCAGGCGGGTCAGGCACACCGCCAGCCAGCCGACCAGGAACCCGCCGACCGAGTCGGCGGGCAGGTGCGCCCCGACGTGCACGCGGGCCAGGGCGACCAGGACGATCACCGCCCACAGCGGTCGGTGCCAGCGCGGGTCGACGGCGCGGGCGGTGACGAGGCACAGGGCGGAGGCGACCGCGACGTGCCCGGACGGGTAGCCGAACGCTCCGGTGATCGTGTCGTGCGTCCGTACGTCGGCCAGCAGCGCCGTGGGTCGCTCCCGGGCCACCGCGGCCTTGCCCAGCACCGCGAGCCAGTACGCCAGGTTGCCGGCCAGGAGCAGGTCGCGGGCGACCGCGAGGCGCCGCATGAGCGCGGCCACGGCGGCGACGACGAAGACGGCCACGTACGACCCGAGCTGCATGACCACGACCAGCCCGGGAGTCAGCCCGGCCGGCAGTCGGTTGAGCAGGGTGAACAGGTCCCGCTCCCAGCGGGCGACCGGGTGGTGGCGCACCGCCAGGCTCACCGCGACCAGCAGGCCGGTCGAGGTGACCAGGCTGACCAGCAGCGCCGGTGACGGGCGGTGCGTCCGGGCCATCACCAGTCCTCGACTCCGACGGTCGCTCCCCGGAGCCGGCTCCGGGCCTGTGGATCGACCCTACGGCCCGGGTGGGCTCCGGCACGGCCGTTTCCCCACGCCGCCGGGCCGGGCGGCGTACGGCGTGCGCGGGGGCCGTCAGCCGCGACAGATCCTCACGTCCGGTTGGACGTCCAGCTTGTTGAAGACGTTGTCCACCCGGCCGATGCCCGCCTTCTCCTCGATCGGTCCGGCGTTGACCAGGTCCAGGAAGGCGTTGATCACCTTCACCAGGCCGGCGGGGATGCGGTAGCCGACGCCGTAGTCCAGCCACAGCCCGAGCTGGGTGCTGCGGCACAGCTCGATCGGCGCGCCCAGGGCGGAGCCGACGGTCAGTCCCGCCGTGGCGGTGACCGTGGCGTACAGCCCGGAGGTGAAGCCGAGGATGCCCAGGCCGACCCGGAACGCCGCCTGGTAGTGGACGATGATCCCGCTGACCCCGACCGACGGGCCGTAGATCGAGTCGGTGATGCTGTTGCGGACGGTGAGGTTCCAGGGTTTCGTGACGCCGAACGCGCCGTCGGCGTAGCCGAACCCGAGGTCGCCGCCCAGCGACCACTCGCCGGCCGCCTTGATGTTGCCGTCCCTGGAGCTGAACGCCGTCTGCACCCCGACGAGTTGGTTGGCGGTGACGGAGAACGGCACGCCGAGGATCTCACCGACCGGCACGCTGAAGTCCAGCGGGATCGGGATCCGCTTGTTGATGTTGCGCCCCGCGTCGGTGGCGCCCGCGATCTCGATCCGCAGCCCGGCCATGCCCGCGATCCGAAGTTCCGCCCGACGTACCGCACCGCCCCGGATCTCCAGGTGGAACCGGGCCGACGGGCTCTTCATCAGCAGGGTCACCGTGCCTGCGACGCGGATCCCGCCGCCGTCGTAGCTGAACCGCGCGCCGACGCCGTCGGCGCAGCAGACCGGGGTGACCGCGAACCCGGCGGCCCGCCGCCGGGCCACCACGGGCATCATGCGCCCGCCGCCGCCCGCGCCCGACTCGGCGTCGTACTCGGCCCAGAACGGCGTGCCCGCGTCGTACCGGGTCGGGGAGTCGAGGGAGACCGGGCGGTCGCCGGCGAAGGTGCCGTCGCGGATCACCTCGGTGATGTCCACCGGCCCGAGGGTCACCGCCAGGTCGTCCCCGGCGCGGCGAACGTCCAGCACCCGCCCGACCGCCCGCCCGGTGAGGAACATGACCCGGCCCCGGGCGAGCTGGTCGGCGCCGCTGGCGGCGGGATCGATGCGCCAGGTGAGCGCGTCGTCGGACAGGCCCCGCACCGACCCGCCGCCACCGCCCACGAACACCACGTCGGGCTGGTAGGTCACCTGCGGATCGCGGGCCGGCGCCGCCCCGTACCGCTGGTCGCCGGTGGCGGGTGGGCCGGGTGGCGTGGGGCCCGGTCCCGACCGACCGCAGGCCGCGGGCAGCAGCAGGACCGCCGCGAGCAGCGCCGCCGTCGCGCGGCCACGCCGGGTCCCGGATGCCGGCATGTTGACTCCCTCGCAGCTCAGAGCCGGCCGGCGACCGTACGGGCCAGGTCCGCCAGGGGCTTGTGGTACCTCGCCGGGTCGTCGGTGCGGACCAGCCGGATGGAGACCCACACCCCGCCCTTGTTGACGAAGACCGTGCCGTCCTCCGCGTACGCCTCGTCGCCCGCGCCGGCGATCGGGGTGAACTCGTGCCCGAGTTCGCGTTCGATGTCGAGGAACTTCTTCGCGCCGTCGCCGACGAACACCTCCACCTGGGCGGTGGGGCCGGTGACCGGTCCGGTGTAGGTGCAGGTCTCCCGGATCGCCACCGGGTCGTCGAGCGGGGTGCCGGCCAGCTTCTCGGCCTCCCGCTTGGACACCAGGTCGCAGGCGTCGACCGGGGGCGCTGCCGGCGGTTCCTCCGGCGCCTGCGAGGTGGCGGTGGGCAGCGGGTCGCCGCCCGGCGGCGGGGTGGCCGCCAGGCCCGGGCCGCCGCCCGCCGCCGGGGCGGCCCCGCCGTCGCCGGCTCCGCCGACGCCGACCATGCCGCAGCCGGCGAGCGCGGTGACCGTCAGCCCGGCGACGGCGACGGCGACGGCGCGGCCGGGGCCGGTGCGCCGCCGAGAGGTTGCGGGATACGTCATCGTGGGTTCACTTTCCTGTCCTGGACCGGCGTCACAGCGGGAGGGCGTCGAGCAGTTCGCGCAGCGTCCGCTCGTACCCGTCGGGGCTGGCGCCGAGCCGTTCGAAGCTGCTCAGGATCACGGTGTAGCTGCCGGCGCCGCTGACCACGACGGCCTCGGCCTCGATGTCCTTGACCGCCAGGTACGCCTTCTCCCCCTTGTCGACGTCCGTCACCTCGCGGTACACCTTCGTGGCCTGGTTCCGCTGGTAGTCGTAGGTGCTGCCGCCGGCCAGCCGGGAGGCGGTGGTGACGGTGAGCTGGGCGACGCCCTTGCCGTCCCCGAACGAGCAGTTGCCCTGGTCGACCATGGCTTGGCCGACGATCTCGGACACCCGGGTCGCGGTGAACGGGCACGGGGGCGCGGGCGCGTCCGCCACGTCCCCGCCGGCGTCCACCTCCACGCCCGCCCCGGTGGCCGGGTCGGTGCCGCCGGTGTCCTCGGCGCCGCACCCGACGAGCGGGAGAAACAGGAACGAGCACAACACGGGTACGAGCAGACGGCGCACGGTCATGGGCCGAGGTTAGGCCGCCGCGGGCGGCGAGGAATCGGGTGTTTCCCTATCCGCCGACGTCGCCCATGGTCGGCGCGTCGCCCCTGGTCATGGCGGCGCCCAGTTCGGCTCGGGTGGTGATGCCGAGCTTGCGGTAGATCCGGGCGAGGTTCGCCTCGACGGTCTTCGGGCTGACGAACAGCTCGTCGGCGATGGCCCGGTTGGTCCGCCCGCGCGCCGCGAGCCGGGCCACCCGTTCCTCGGTGGCGGTGAGGTGCCGGGGCGTCGGCGGGCGGCCACCGACGCGGGCCAGTTCCGCCCGGGCCCGGTCCGCGAACGCCGCCGCGCCGATCGCGGTGAACTCCCCGACCGCCGCCTCCAACGCCTGCCGGGCCGGCAGCTTGCGGCGGGACCGGCGGTGCACGATCCCGGCGACGAGCAGGCAGCGGGCGCGGTCCAGCGGCAGCACCGCCGGTGGCACGGCGTCCCGCGCCGCCGCCAGCGCGTCGAGCGCGTCGCCGGGGTCGACGCCGGTGGCGCTGTCCAGCAGCGCCCGGGCCCGGGCGGAGCCCAGGGTCGTCCAGGGCCGCGGCAACCGGTGGTGCCGGGCCGTCAACCGGTCCAGCACGGCCGCCGCCCGGTCGAGATCCCCCGCTCCGACGCACGCCTCGATCCAGTCCGGCTCGAACCGCATGGCGAGCGGCTCCACCAGGCCGGTCCCGTCGATCGTCGCGGCCAGGCTGGAGTACGCGGCGGCGGCCTCCACCATCCGGCCGGCGCTTAGGGCCACGAACCCGGCAAGCTGCTGGTGGATCCGCCGGCACCAGTCGTCGTCCAGTTCGTCGGCGAGCCGCAGGCCGGACTCGGCCACCCGGGCCGCCTCGGCCAGCCGGCCCCGGTGCGCGTCGAGCAGTCCGGCCAGCCAGGTCTCGCCGACCAGGCCGGTGCCGAGCTGGTCACCGAGCTCCCGGGCCGCGGTGATGTGCCGCTCGGCCTCGGCCCAGCGGCCGGCCAGCAGCTCGGCCTCTCCCAGGTGGGAGAGCAGCTCGTGTTGCAGCGGCTCGTCGCCCCGGGCCTCGGCGCGGCCGAGCATCCGGTGCAGCCGCCGCCGGGCCCGCTCCGCGTCGTCGATCGCCTTCCACCAGATGGCGGGCACCGTGCCCGCCAGCCAGGCCGGTTCGTCGCCCTCCAGGCGCAGGGCACGGTCCAGCAGGTCGGTGCGCGGCGCCCGGCCCAGCCGTACCTCCTGGAAGAAGAGCAGGACCAGGGCGGCGGCGAGCAGTTCGTGGTCGTCGTCGCGCCCGTCCAGCAGCACGGCGGCGGCCTCGGCGTGCGCCCGGCCCTGCTCCGGGCGGTCGTCGAAGACGGCGAGGTGGGCGTGGATGCGGCCGGCCAGGGCCGAGCCGGGCCGGGCCGCCGCCAGCGCCCGGGTGCCGTTGTCCACCGCCACCCGGCCGGCCTCACCGCCGCACCAGGCCACCACGGCGCGCAGCAGCAGCGACTCCGCCCGTACGTCATCGGTGAACTCGGCCGCGACCGCGTCGGCGGCGGTGCGGGCCGCCGGGAAGTCCCCGCTGTCGAACCGGCAGCGGGCCGCCGCCAGCCGCCGGTGGCCCAGCCAGTCCCGGTCGTCGGCCGGGGTGAGCTGGGCGGCGCGCTCGTAGAGCTGGGCGGCGAAGTCGGGCGCGCCCCGGCTGTGCCACCGGCCGGCCGCGGCGGTAAGGGTCTCCGCGACGGTCGGGTCGGGATCGGTCGTGCAGAGCCCGAGGTGCCGCGCCCGCTCGTCCTGGTCGGTGACCAGGCCGGCGAGCTGCCGGTGCAGCCGGCGACGGACCCCGGGCGGGATGCCGGCCCGGACCGCCGCCGCGTACACCGGGTGGGTGAACCGCACCCCGGTCGGCGTCACGACGAGCAGCCCGGCCTCCTCGGGCGCGTCCAGCGCGGCGGTGGACACCCCCGCCGCCGCCAGGTCGACGACGGCGGGCACGGTCAGCAGCGCGGCCAGCCGCACCGCGGCGCGGCTCTCCGACGGCAGCCCGGCGAGGACGTCCGCGAGCAGGTGGTGCATGGACGCCGCCACCGGCAGGTCCTCACCGGGCGAGGGCTGGCGCGGCAGGCGTTGCAGGGCGCGCACCACCTCGATGGCCAGCAGCGGGTTGCCCTCGGCCTCCCGGGCTACCCGGACGAGCATCGGCCGGCTGAGCGTGACGCCGAGCCGCTCCCGCAGGACGTGGTGCAGCGCGCCGACGTCGAGCGGAGGCACCTCGACCCGGCCGAGCCGACCACCGTCGCGGCCCTCGTCGAGCCCGAGCGGCACCTCCCCGGGGGCGGTCCCGCCGGGCCGGCGGCTCGCCAGGGTGGCCAGGCCGGTCACCCGGCGCAGCGCGAACCGCAACGCGCGTTCACTGGGCCGGTCCAGCCAGGGCGCGTCGTCCACCGCGACGAGCACCGCCGGGTGGGTGTTCGCCGCCGTCGCGGCCTCCAGCAGCGACCGGGTGGCCGCCCCGACCACCCGTACGTCGACCGTCTCGTCGGCGTCGCCGGACAGCAGCACCACCTCGGCCGCGACCCGCTGCGGCCGGGGCAGCTCGGCCACCCGGTCGGCGAGCGGGCCCAGCAGGTCGGCCAGGGCGGCGTACGGCAGCTCGGTCTCGGCCTCGGTGGGCGCGCAGCTCAGCACCAGCCAGCCGGCGCGTGCCGCCTCGGCGACCAGCGCGCGCCACAGTTCGGTCTTGCCGATGCCGGCGGGCCCTTCCAGCAGCACCGGTCCGGGGCGGCCCAGCAGCCGCCAGGCCTGGTCGAACACCTCGTCCCGCCCGACGACGCCGTGCCGCATGGAGGAAGTCTGGCACCCGCCGCGAACGGTGGGAATCCCGCCTACGGCTGACCGGCCCAGGCCCGGCGGACGAGGTCGGCGTCCCGCCCGCGCGCCGTGTCCCGGTTCATTCCGGACGGGTTCGCCGCTGCGGTGGAGCTGGTTCGTCCGGGCGTTGCCGGGGGGACAGCCAGCCGAGGAAGCGGGTGTGCAGCACGCCCGGGGCGGGCGGCGGCTGCGGCGGCGGTGGCTTCCTGGCCCGGTACTCACGGCAGCGTACGCATCCGCAGCGCGATCCACGGCGCGACCGGTGCCGGCTTGACCTGTGCGGCATGGCTCTCCCCTTTCGACTCCGCTGGGGGCCGCCCCGCGCCGGGTGCGCGGGGCGGCCGACGGGCGCGACCGCCGGGCCTACTGCCTCCACCTGGCCACCCGGCTGGCCCGCCAGGACATCCTGCGCCGCGACGACCCGCCGCAGTTCACCGCCGTCGTCGACGAGGCGGTGCTGCGCCGGCCGGTCGGCGGCCCGGAGACCATGCGCGGTCAGTTGCACGCCCTGGTCGCGGCGTGCGGGCAGCCGCACGTGCGGGTGCACGTCGTGCCGTCCCGGGTGGGCGCGTACGCCGGCCTGAACGGGCCGTTCGTCATCGCGGCCAGCGTGGACCACCGGCTCGCCGGCTACCTGGACAACCAGCTCCAGGGACAGGTGGTCAGCGACCCGGACGACATCGCGGCGATACTGGGGGCGTGGGAGAACGTGCGCGGCGAGGCGCTGTCCCACTGGCAATCGGTGGACCTGATCACGGAGGTGGCGCAGACATGGACCTGACCGGCGCGCGGTGGCGCAAGAGCAGCCGCAGCAGCGGCAACGGCGGCGCCTGCGTCGAGGTGGCCGACAACCTCCCGGGCGTCGTCGGCGTACGCGACAGCAAGGACCCGACCGGCCCGGCCCTCACCTTCCCCCCGGCGGCGTGGCGCACCTTCGTCGCCCGGGTCGCCGGCCGGAGCTGACCCGCCGGTAATTCCCGGCGTCCCGGGAGACGGTCGCGGTACGGTCCGCCGATGGACGACGGGGACGGGTACTTCGGGGAGCGGGTGGCGGCGAGGTACGACGACCCGGCGGACGAGCGGTTCGACCCGGGCGTGGTGGCCGCCACGGTGGACGTGCTGGCGGAGCTGGCCGGCGGCGGCCGGGCCCTGGAGCTGGGTGTCGGGACGGGACGGATCGCGCTGCCGCTGGCCGGTCGCGGGGTGCCGGTGCACGGCGTCGACCTGTCCCGGGCGATGGTGGCCCGGCTGCGCGCCAAGCCCGGCGGCGACGCGATCGGCGTGACGATCGGCGACTTCGCCACGACCAGGGTGGCCGGGACGTTCTCGCTCGCCTACCTGGTCTACAACACGATCATGAACCTGACCAGCCAGGCGGAGCAGGTGGCCTGCTTCCGCACCGTCGCGGCGCACCTCGCGCCGGGCGGCTGCTTCGTCGTCGAGGTGGAGGTGCCGCTGCTGCGCAAACTCCCGCCCGGCGAGAACGTCGTGCTGTGGCACACCGGCCCGACCCGGTGGGCGTACGACGTCTACGACACCGCGACCCAGGCGACCAGCTCGAACTACGTCAAGGTGGTCGACGGGCGCGGCGAGTTCCGCTCGATCCCCTTCCGGTACGTGTGGCCCGCCGAACTGGACCTGATGGCCCAGCTCGCCGGGCTACGCCTGCGCGACCGCTGGGCGGGCTGGGCCGGGGAGCCCTTCACCCACGAGAGCACCGGGCACGTCTCGATCTGGGAGAAGCCGGCGTCGCGGGTCAGTCCCACTGGCTCTGGTTGAGGAACCGGGCGAAGCCCCGCCAGGAGTTCGGTCCCATCGCTCCGTCGATCGGGCCGGTGTAGCCCCAGCCGGCGGCGAGTCGCTGGACGGCCTTCCAGGTGTTGGTTCCGGGTACGCCGTCGATCGGGCCGGTGTAGCCGTAGCCGCGCATGGCCCGTTGCAGTGCCGCGTAGGTGTTCACGCCGGGTACGCCGTCGATCGGGCCGATGTAGCCCGAGGTGATCCGCAGCCAGTTCTGCATTCGCTTGTAGAAGATGGGGCCCGGGATGCCGTCCTGCTCGGTCGACGTCTTGGGCAGGCCGCCGCCGGGGTTCTGGCCGATGTAGGTCAGCGGGTTGATGCGTACCCCGCTCGGGTTGATCATGTGCCAGTGCAGGTGCGGGCCGGTGGAGCTGCCGGAGCCGGGGGCGCCGACAGCACCACCCGAGCGTCCCACGATCGTACCGGCGCCGACCGCGGCACCGTTGCCCAGCAGGAACTGCGACAGGTGCATGTACTGGCTGCGGTATCCGTCCGCGTGGTAGATCGTGACGGTGTGCCCGCCCGTACCGTTGTTCGGGATGTTCTGGATCGTGCCGGCGCCGCAGGCCGGCAGGTTGGTGCCGACCCCCATCCCGAAGTCGATGCCGCCGAGCGAGCCGCTGTTGAGGTGGTCCTGCCAGGTTCCGGTGATCGGGTAACCGGTGAACGGGTTGTAGATCGCCGGCGCGGCGTGGGCGATTCCGGGCAGGCCGACGACACCGCCGACGGCGAGGGCGCCGGTGGTCAGGGCGGTGCCGCGCAGCAGCGTACGGCGGCTGAGCCCGACCGGCGTCCGGTCCTCTTCACCGCCGCAGCAGCCGGACGGGAATTCAGGGTCCATAATCGTTCCTCCGTGCGGTCGCAGGTGATCATTGACCAGGGTCATTGCGTTGTCGCGGGTGCGGTCCCCGGTCGGCCGGGGACCGTGGCCCGGACGGAGCCGTGGGCGCGGCGGCTCGATGCCGTGGTACGCCGCCTATGGAGCTGAGTCGTCCACGTCATCACCGCCGGTCGGGCCACTGCCGTCGCGTCACCCACCACCCCGTCGGGCCGTCCGCCTGCGGTCGCCGATCGCGACGGGCGTGGGTGATGTCGTGTTCGACTCAGCTCCAAAGGAGCCGGTAGGCATACCTGCGGTGGAGCGACGCCCCACGCCAGGAACCCCCCGGACTCCCTGATCAAAGCGCTCCCGCCCGACTTCGCAATCACCCTGGATCATTGGCGAGCCGAGAATAGCCCACAATGCGATGTGCATCAATGCAAGAGATAAGGGTTGAATCGGTGCTCCGCCGGCGACTTCGACCAGCGACGCTCGCCGGGACGCGCCAACGACGGCAGCCACCCCGGAGAGCCGACCCTGGGCGGCCGCCGAGGCCGGGAGCGGATCGGACCGGGTGATGAAAACGTGCCCCCAACCCTCCCTATCGTTCCCTGACATGCCTATGATTGGGCACGATGAAGGAAGAAATCTACTCGGTCGAGCAGGTGGCCGAGCTGCTCGGCCTGCACGTGCGCACGGTGCGCGGCTACATCCGCTCGGGCCGGCTCGCGGCGGTGCGGATCGGCAAGCAGTACCGGATCGCCCGCGCCGATCTCGACGCGCTGACCGGGCGGTCCCGGCCGGCGGCGGCCCGAGCCGGCGGCGCGTCGGTGGAGGTGTCCAGCATCGTGCAGGTCGACGGCGTCGACCGGGCGGCGGCCGACCGGCTGGGCACGCTCGTCCTGGCCGCAGCGAACACCAACCACGACCCCGCGCGCCCGCTACGCGTCCAGACCGTTTACGACGAGGAACGAGACCGGATGAAGATCGTGATCCTGGGCGCCGCCGGCGCCACCGCCGACCTGCTGCGCCTGGTCGACGCCGTGCTCGACGGCGACAACGGCCTGTTCGCCGGGGCGGTCGAGCATGCCTGACGAGGTACGGGAGCTGGCCGGGGTGACCGTGCTGGTCTGCGACCCGGCCGGCCCGCCGGTGGCGACCGTGCAGGACGCGCTGGACCTGATCGGCGCGGCCTTCCTCGGCGCCCAGGTGGTGGCCGTGCCCGCGAGCCGGCTCAACGAGGACTTCTTCTCCCTGGGCACCCGGTTCGCGGGCGAGGTCATGCAGAAGTTCGTCAACTACCGGCTACGCCTGGCCGTCCTCGGCGACATCTCGCGGCACCTGGCGGCCAGCTCCGCCCTGCGCGCCCTGGTCCACGAGTCGAACCGGGCCGAGCACGTGTGGTTCCTGCCCGACCTCGACGCCCTCGAATCCCGGCTCACCACCCCAACCTGACCCCCACCCACCCCGCCCCTTCGCGCACGCGGAGCGGGTGGGCGGGGTGGTCAGGGGTTCAGGATCAGGCGGATCGGGTTGCCCTGCTTGGACTGCACCCGCGCCACCGCCTGCTCCGCCTCGGCCAGCGGCAGCACGTCGCTGATCGAGGCGGCCAGGTTCAGCCGGCCCTGCCCCGCCAGGGCGACGAGCTGCTCGACGTGCTCGGCCTCCGAGCCGTAGTGCCCGAGCAGCGCCTGCTGGAGGTAGTTGAAGGTGCTGTCCGAGGCGATGGTGACCGGTTTGTTGGCGATGCCGGCGAGCACCAGCCGACCCCGCCGGGTCAGGACGGTGAGCGCCTGCTCCCGTACCGGCGTGACCCCGGCGAAGTCGAAGGCGACGTCCAGGCCACGCCCGCCGGTCAGCTCAAGGACGGCGTCCCGGAACGCGGCGTCACCCGGGTCGAGGGCGGCGTCCGCGCCGAGGGCCAGCGCCCGCTCGCGGGCCGCCGCGAGAGGTTCCACCGCGATGACCGGAGCGGCCCCGACCAGCCGCAGCAACTGCACGGCGTGCGCGCCGAGGCCGCCGACGCCCCACACGCCGGCCGCCTCGCCGGGGCGGGTCCGGCCGGTATCGGTGACCGCCGCCCACGGGGTGGAGACCGCGTCGGGGATGATGCACGCCTGCTCGAAGGGCAGGTCGTCGGGGATCGGCACGATGGTGTCCTGACGGGCCACGGCGTACTCGGCCCAGCCGCCGTCGTAGTCGACACCACGGGTGAAGACGGTGCCCACGCGGTCCCGCTCCCCCGCCTGGAGCAGCACCCGCTGCCCCGGCTCCCAACCGTCGACGTCGTCACCGAGGGCGTCGACGACCCCCGCCACCTCGTGACCGAGGGTCACCACGTCGTCGGGCAGGTAGAGCGGGGTGAGGGTGCCGTCGATCAGGTGCACGTCGGACAGGCACACCCCGGCCGCCTCGACCCTGATCCGCACCTGTCCCCGGTCCGGCTCGGGGACCGGCACGGTCTCCATCCGCAGCCTCCGGTCCGCCACGTGCAGCCGTCCGGCCAGCATGTCCGCCACCACCAACACCACCCTTCCACCGATCGCGCCGGCATGATCGCCTCCCGCGAGGGTTACCCGGGACGGATCGGAGGATGCGCCGCGGGCGTACCGGATGGCGGTTTGCTGCGACGGCCCGCCCGGCGCGGGCGGTAGCATCCGCTCGGACCCCGGCCGAAGTGAGGACACCGCGTGGGCGTGCGATTCGAGGAACTGGCCTGGCGGGAGACCCCGATCGGCGAGATCAGCCTGCGCCGGCGGCACGACCCCGCGCTGGACCGCGAGGTGTACGAGGTCAAGCTGGACGACGAGTTCCTGATGTCCAGCCTGTTCCCGGTGGCGGAGATCGAGCTGGCCCGGCTGGGGCTGGCGCCGCTGGCCGGCGAGGCCCTCGACGTCGTGGTCGGCGGCCTGGGCCTCGGCTACACGGCCCGCACCGCCCTGGAAGACTCCCGGGTCCGCTCCCTGGTGGTGGTGGAGGCGATCGAGGACGTCATCGACTGGCACCGGCGGGGCCTGCTGCCGTTCGCGTCGGGGCTGGCCGACGACCCGCGCACCCGGTTCGTCCGGGCGGACTTCTTCGCGGCGGTGGCCGACGGAGCGGGCTTCGACCCGGACGAGACCGGCCGACGGTTCCACGCGATCCTGCTGGACGTGGACCACTCCCCCCGGCACGTGCTGCACCCGAGTCACGCCCCGTTCTACACGGCCGACGGCCTGCGCCGGCTCGCCGACCTGCTGCACCCGGACGGGGTCTTCGCGCTGTGGTCCAACGACCCGCCGGACACCGACTTCCAGCGAGTGCTCACCGGGGTGTTCCCGACCTCGCTGGCCCACGTCGTCCGTTTTCCCAACCCGTTGCAGGGCCGGGAGTCCGCCAACACCGTCTACGTCGCCCGCCGGTAGCCGACCAGCCCAACCGACACCGGCGGAACTGGACGCGGCAGGCATGGTGCCGGCCGGACCGGGAAAGGCGTCCGGGGCCGCCCACGGGCGGCCATCCGGCGACCCGCAGGCCACCGACCCGCAGGGTCGGGCCGAGAGGCGGGCGACGGCCCCGGCGCCCACCTTCGAGGAGATCCGAGTGCACGACACCGCCGACCGCCCCTGGCTGCGCAGCTACGGGCCCGACGTGCCGGCCACCGTCGCCGAGCCCGCCGGGTCGCTGGTCGGCCTGATCCGGGACGCAGCCCGCCGGTTCGGTCCCCGGGTGGCCCTGGACTTCTACGGCGCCACCACCACGTACGCGGAGCTGGCCGACCAGGTGACCCGCGCGGCGGAGGCGCTGCGCCGACTCGGCGTCTCCCGGGGCGACCGGGTGGCGCTGGTGCTGCCGAACTGCCCCCAGCACGCGGTCGCCTTCTACGCGACGCTGCGGCTGGGCGCGGTGGTGGTCGAGCACAACCCGCTCTACACCGCCGGAGAGTTGGATCGGCAGCTCACCGACCACGGTGCCCGGGTGGCGGTGGTCTGGGACAAGGTCGCCCCGCTGGTGCGCGACCGGGGCGCGGTGCGGACGGTGGTCGCGGTGGACCTCACCGCCGCGTTGCCCCGGGCGAAACGGTGGGCGCTGCGGCTGCCACTGCGCCGCACCAGGGCGACCCGGGCGGCGCTGACCGGCCCCGCCCCGGGGGCGCTGCGCTGGGCCGACCTGCTCGCCGCCGCGGAGCCGCTGCCCGCCGACCATCCCGCGCCCGACCCGGACGACACCGCGCTGCTCCAGTACACCGGCGGCACCACCGGGGCCCCGAAGGGCGCGATCCTGAGCCACCGCAACCTGCGCACCAACGCCGCGCAGGGCCGCGCGTGGGTGCCTGGCCTGCGCGACGGCGAGGAGACGGTGTACGCGGTGCTGCCGCTCTTCCACGTCTACGGCGTGACGCTCTGCCTGACCTTCTCGATGGGCATCGGCGCGACGATGGTGCTGTTCCCCCGCTTCGACGTCGACCAGGTCCTCGACGCGGTCCGCCGCCGCCCGCCGACCTTCCTGCCCGCCGTGCCGCCGATCTACGAGAAGCTCGCCGCCGCAGCCCGGGAGCGCGGCGTCGACCTCACCTCCCTGCGGTACGCCATCTCCGGCGCGATGGCCCTGCCGCCCGCCACGGTCGAGCTGTGGGAGTCGGTGACCGGCGGCCTGCTCGTCGAGGGGTACGGCATGACCGAGTCCTCGCCGATCACCCTGGCCAATCCGGTCTCCCCGGCCCGGCGGCCCGGCACCGTGGGGGTGGCGTTCCCCTCTACCGACGTACGCGTGGTCGATCCCGACGACCCGACGCGGGACCGGGGCCTCGGCGAGGCCGGCGAGCTGCTGGTCCGCGGCCCGCAGGTGTTCGCCGGCTACTGGCGGCGGCCCGAGGAGACCCCGCGGGCGCTGCTGCCCGGCGGCTGGCTGCGCACCGGCGACGTCGTCACGATGGACGCGGACGGCTTCGTCACCGTGGTCGACCGGATCAAGGAGTTGATCGTCACCGGCGGTTTCAACGTCTATCCGTCCGAGGTGGAGGACGCGCTGCGCCGGCTGCCCGGCGTCCGGGACGCCGCCGCGGTGGGCCTGCCGGGCGAACACGGTGCCGAGGAGGTCGTCGCCGCCGTCGTCCTGCGTCCCGGCGCGCACACCGACGAGGCCGCGTTGCGGGCCGGCTGCCGGGAGCGGCTGGCCGGCTACAAGGTCCCCCGCCGGGTGTTCGTGGTCGAGGACCTGCCCCGCTCGCAGTTCGGCAAGGTCCTCCACCGGGAGGTCCGCGACCGGCTGCGCGCCGGGCAGCCGCCCGCCCGGGCCTAGGTGACCGGCCGCGCCCGGCAGGGCTTGGAGGTGGTCATGCCGCCGGCCAGACCTCAGTCAGTAGGGTTGGCGAACAGGGGGCGGCCCAGGGAATCCCCTTAAGACGGTGCGCGTCGCGATCGCGGGTTTCCTCCGATGGAGGACGGACGACGGCGGTGGCAGCGTGGGGCACATGGCATCTCGATCCGTGCGAGGCTGGCGTCAGCTCGCCCTGTGGCTGCACGTGACGACCTCGGTGGGCTGGATGGCGCAGGCCCTGGCCATCTTCGTCCTGGTGACCACCAGCCTCACGACCCCGAGTCGGGACGTCGCCGTCAGCGCCACGGCCATGGCCCAGGTACTCGACGGCAGGCTGCTCGCGCCGCTGGCCAACGCCTCGGCGTTCACCGGGTTCATGCTCGCCGCCGCCACCCCGTGGGGGTTCTTCCGGTACCGCTGGGTGCTGGTGAAGTTCGCGATCACCCTGGTCCAGCTCCACCTGGGCATCTTCGTCCTCAGCGATGCCCTGGCCGGGTCCGCCTCGGCCGCCGCCGCGGGCCGGGCCGGGCCGGCCGTGCCGCTGGCTGCCGGATCCGCGCTGATGGCCGGGGCCATCGCGTTCCAGGCCTGGGTGTCGGTGGCCAAGCCCTGGTCGACCACCCGGTGGATGCCGAGGGACCGCCGCCGGGCCGCCCACGACACCGCGCCCCGCTGGGTCTTCGTCGCCACGGTCGCCGGAGTGGCGGCGGACCTCGCCGTCGCCGCGCTGCTCGGCCACCCCGCCCCGCTGGTCTCCCTGGCGATCCTCGGCACCTGGCTGGTGCTGCGCCGCCGGCGCGGCGGCGGCGGCGCCCGACCGGCTGCCCCGACCAGGCCCACCCCGGCCGGCGCGACGTCCGACCCGGCGGCCCCCGCTCGACCGGCGGGCTGACGGCGCGGGACGGGGTCAGGCCGGGGCGGGCGCGCCCTGCGGCGTGGCGTCGCGCTGCTCCCACGGTGCCGGCCGGCCGAAGCCGGAACCGAGCAGGCGGGTGTGGTTCCACCAGTCGTCGTCGGTCGCGTCGAGCTGGTCGAGCAGCAGCCGGGCCGGCGGGAACGGCCGGCCCGGCCGCAACTGCGCCAGGTCGGCCAGGCGCCGCCGGTCGGCCTGCGGGCCACCGGGGCGGTCCAGGCCGGCCAGGCCGGCGCGCAGGTTGTCGTACCAGGCCCGCTCGTCGTCGAGCACGGCGATCTCGTACGGGTTGACGGTGACGAACGCGCCCGGCATGGCCGCCACGCCCGCGCGCAGCAGCGCGGCGTGCCCGTCCAGCGGCCCCTCGTCGGCGAAGACGCGGGCCAGCACGGGCAGCGCCGCGTCGAGCTGGTCGAGCGCGCGCTGTTTCGGCGCGAGCGGAGCGGTGACCGTCACGTCCTCCTCGTCGTCGAAGTCGGCGGGGAACGTCGCGGTCACCAGGTCGCCCGGCCGGAACATCGCCAGCCACAGCAGCGGGACGCCGCACACGTCCTCGGCGAGCACCTGCCGGGCGATGTCCGGCACGTCCGCCCAGTCCGGGCAGATGCCCTCGTGGTCGGTGACGAAGAGGTAGCAGCGGTTGGCCATGCCGGGACGATAGCGCCCGGGTCGGACACCGGCCGCCCTACACCTCGGCGAGGGCGGGGGTGGGCAGGTCGTCGGCCGGGCGGCTGGCGGCCGGGGTGGCCCGGTCGGGCAGGGAGAGCCGGATGACCTTCCACCAGGCGGAGGCGACCTGCTTCGGCAGGGGCCCGGTGGTGTACGTCAGGCCGTACTTCGCGAACAGCGCGCGCACCTGCGGGGCGATCTCCTGGTAGCGGTTGCTCGGCAGGTCCGGGAAGAGGTGGTGCTCGATCTGGAACGACAGGTTGCCGGTCATGATGTGCATCAGCCGGCTGCCGCTGATGTTGGCCGAGCCGAGCATCTGCCGCAGGTACCACTCGCCCCGGGTCTCCCCCTCGATGGAGGTCTTCTCGAAGGTCTCCACCCCCTCCGGGAAGTGCCCGCACATGATCACCGAGTGGCTCCACAGGTTGCGGATCAGGTTCGCGGTGAAGGTGGCGGCCAGGGTGCTGAGGAACGACGGGCCGGACAGCAGCGGGTGGACGATGTAGTCCTTGAGGAACTGGCGGCGGATCTTGCGGCCGACCGCCCGGGCCCGGGCCCGGAACTCCGGGGCCTTGTGCCGTCCCTTGCGCAGGTTGCGGCCCAGCTCCAGGTCGTACGCGGCGATGCCGTACTCGAAGAAGCAGGCGTTGATCAGGTTCCACAGCGGCTGGCCGAGGTGGATCGGGTGCCACCGCTGGTCCTCGTCGACGCGCATGATGCCGTACCCGAGGTCGTTGTCCCTGCCGAGCACGTTGGTGTACGTGTGGTGCAGCTCGTTGTGCGAGTGCTTCCACTGCTCGGCCGGGGAGACGTGGTCCCATTCCCAGCTGGTCGAGTGGATCTTCGGGTCGCGCATCCAGTCCCACTGGCCGTGCAGGACGTTGTGGCCGATCTCCATGTTCTCCAGGATCTTGGCCACGGCGAGGCCGGCGGTGCCGACCAGCCAGGCCGGCGGGAACAGCGAGAACAGCAGCACGGCCCGGCTGCCCAGCTCCAGCCGGCGCTGGGTGGAGATCACCCGACGGATGTAGGCGGCGTCCCGTTCTCCCCGGCTGGCGATCACCCGGTCGCGGATGGCGTCGAGTTCCCGGCCCAGCGTCTCGATGTCCTCGGCGGTGAGGTGGGCGATCGGGTTGACGGGCTTCTTCTGGATCGCGGTCAAATCCGGTTCTCCTGTCAGAGGTCGATGTCGCAGGTACCGGCCGCCGCCGACACGCAGGTCTGGATGAGCACGCCGTCGCCGGGGACGGCGGTGGTGACGTCGCCGTTGCGCAGGTCGCGGACGGCGCCCTGGCGCAGCGGCACCACGCAGCCGAAGCAGATGCCCATCCGGCACCCGGACGGCATCAGCACCCCGGCGCCCTCACCCACGTCGAGCAGGGCGGTGCCGCCGTCGGCGCCGACGGTGACCCCGGCCCGGGTGAAGGTGACCGTGCCCCCGGCGCCGGGGGAGATCACCGTGGGCCGGAACCGCTCGGTGTGCAGCCGGTCGGCCACCCCGTGGCCGGCCCAGTGCGCCTCGATCGCGTCGAGCAGGCCGACCGGGCCGCACGCCCAGGTCTGCCGGTCGAGGTGGTCGGGCACCAGGTCGGCCAGCTCGGCCACGCCCAGCACGCCGTCGGTGTCGGTGTGCCGCTCGACGAGGCGGATCGCGCCCTGCCGGGCGAGGCCGCGCAGCTCGTCGGCGAACACCACGTCGGCCGGGGTCGGCGCGGAGTGCACCAGCACGACGTCGGCGGAACCGGTCGCGCCGGCGCGGAGCATCCCCATCACCGGGGTGACGCCGCTGCCGGCGGTGACGAACAGGATCCGCTCCGGGGCGGTCGCGGGCTGCACGAAGTCGCCCTGCGCCTGGTCGAGCTGGACCAGCGTGCCGGGCGTGGCCCTGCGGACCAGGTGGTTGCTGACCCGGCCGTCCGGGATCGCCTTCACGGTGACCGAGATCAGCCCGTCGCGGCGGCCGGGGACGGAGGTGAGCGAGTACGCCCGCCACTGGCGGACCCCGTCGACGTCCACGCCGAGGCGGACGTACTGCCCGGGGGTGTGCCCGCGCCAGCCCCGCCCGGGGCGGATGGTCACCGTCGCCGCGTCCCGGGTCTCGGGACGGACGTCGACGATCCGCCCGCGCAGGGCGGCCCCGGAGCGCAGCGGGGCGACCAGGTCGAGGTAGTCCTCGGGCAGCAGGGGCGTGGTGACCGTCTCGGCGAGCCGGAACAGCCTGTCCCGGACAGTGAGCTTGCCGGACGGGCGCGGGACGGTGGTGGTCATACGACCAGGGTGACGGGCACGATCGCATAACATCTTGGCCAAGGAAGGTGAAACAACCGCAGGGGTTTGTTCCGGGAGAACAATCGATGTCGGAAGGGTCCGGGACCAGCCGCCGCGCTGCCCACCTCGAACTGGACGAGCCGATGGCCGCCCGGCTGCGCGCCGCGCTGCCCCTGGTCGCCGAGCGTACGATCACCGCCATCACCGCCGAGGTGCCCGCCTACTCCGGCACCCTGACCGGGCAGATGCGGGAGAAGATCGAGAACGCGGTACGCATCGCGCTCGGCACGTTCCTCCAGCTCATCGGGCGTCCCCAGGCGTCGGACCCGAGCACCCCGCTGGCCCCGGCGCTGGAGGCCGCGTACGCGCTGGGCAGCGGCGAGGCCCGCTCCGGTCGCAGCATGGACGCGCTGCTGGCCGCGTACCGGGTGGGGGCGCGGGTGGCCTGGCGGGAGGTCTCCACCACCACCGTGCGCAGCGGCCTCGCCGCGGCGACCGTCGCCGAGTTCGCCGAGCTGATGTTCGCCTACATCGACGAGCTGTCCGCCGCCAGCGTGGCGGGGCACGCCGACGAGCTGGCCAGCGTCGGCCGGGCCCGCCGGCGGTCCCTGGAACGGCTGACCCAACAGCTACTGGCCGGCGAGGCCGAGGACGTGCTGCGGCGCGGCGCCGAGCGGGCGGACTGGCCGGTGCCGCAGACCCTGACCGTCGTGCTGCTGCCCCGCAGCGGCCTGCGCACCGTGCTGACCGCCCTGAGCCCGCACACCCTGGAGAGCGGGGAGGACATGCCGGGGGTGGACCCGACCGAGGAGCTGGCCGTGCTGCTCGTGCCGGACGCGCACGGCGGGCGGCGGCGGCAGCTCACCCGGGTGCTGCGCGGGCACCGGGCGGTGCTGGGGCCCGCCCGGCCGTGGCACCGGGTGGCCGGGTCGTACGAGCGCGCGACCCGGGCGCTGCTGCTCGGGCTGCCCCGGGCCGGCGCCGACGCGCCGCTGGACACCGAGCAGCACCTCGCCGAGCTGCTGCTCAGCACCGACCCGGAGGCCCTGGCCGACCTGCGCGCCCAGGTGCTGCGTCCGCTGGCGTCGCTGCCGCCGGCCACCGCCCACCGGCTCGCCGAGACGCTGCGCGCCTGGCTGCTGCACCAGGGCCGCCGCGACGACGTGGCGGCGGCCCTGTTCGTACACCCGCAGACCGTGCGCTACCGGATGGCCAAGGTGCGGGAGCTGTACGGCGAGCGGCTGCACGACCCGGCGACCGTGCTGGACCTGACGCTGGCCCTGGCGCTGCTTCCCGCCCCGGAGGAGGCGAGCTGAGCCGGCGCCGGGCCGGCACCGCGGCCGGAGAGCCCCGGTCGGTCCACTCCGTTCACAAAGAACCCTTTTGCGTATTATCAGGCGCTACGCTGGATCCGTGCGGAGAGTGCAGCTCGTAACCCTGCTGGGAGTGGCGCTGCTGGCCGCCCACGGCTGCACCGTCGCCGACGGCGAACAACGGAAGCCGCCCTCCGCCGCACCGGCGTCGACCGGGTCGCCCTTCGGCCCGCTGGTCGCGGGCATGCCGGCGTACCCGAAGGCGGGCGATGTCTACGCGGCCGTGGGACCGGGCATGCTGGCCGAGCCGGTGCGGTCCGACCGGGCCCTGGTCTACGTGCCCAACACCAAGAGCAACGACGTGTCGGTGATCGACCCGGCCACGTACCAGGTGGTCGACACGTTCCCCGGCGGCCCCGAGCCGCAGCACGTCGTGCCCGCCTACGACCTGCGGACGCTGTACGTGGCCTCCAGCAAGATTCCCGACGGCGGCCTGGTGCCCATCGACCCCCGCACCGGCAAGCCGGGGACGTTCCGGAAACTGGAGGACGTCTACAACCTCTACTTCACCCCGGACGGCCGGCAGGCCATCGTGGTCGCCGAGGCGTACCAGCGACTGGACCTGTACGACCTGGGCACCTGGCAGCGGACCCGGTCGGTGCGGTTCCCCTCGTGCGGCGGCATCAACCACATGGACTACTCCGCGAACGGAAAGGTCATGCTGTTCAGCTGCGAGTTCGCCAACCGCATGATCGTGCTGGACACCACCACGCTGGACAAGCTGCGCGAGTTCAGGCTGACCGAGACGCCCGACGGGATGCCGCAGGACACCCGGCTCACCCCGGACGGACAGCACTTCCTGGTCGCCGACATGCACGCCCACGGCGTGTACGTCTTCGACGCCCAGGCCACCCGGCAGACCGCGTTCGTTCCCACCGGCAAGGGCGCCCACGGCATCTACTTCAGCCGCGACGGAAGGCTCGCCTACGTCACCAACCGCGACGCCGGCAGCATCACCGTGCTCGACCTGGCCACCCTCAAACCCGTCACCACCTGGAAGATCCCCGGTGGAGGGAGCCCCGACATGGGCGGTCTCTCCGCCGACGGGGGCACCCTGTGGCTGTCCGGCCGCTTCCACAACGAGGTCTACGCGATCCGCACCAGCGACGGCAAGCTGCTCGCCCGGATACCGGTCGGCGCCGGCCCGCACGGGCTCACCGTCTGGCCCCAGCCCGGCCGCTACTCCCTCGGCCACACCGCCAACATCCGCTGACGTTCCGCGCCACCGGAGGGCGCCCGGCTGCTGCTCGCAGTGGTCGCCCCGGCCCGTGCCCAGTCGCGGGGTCGCAGGCGGCCCGGCGGCTGGTGCCGACGATCGGCGCCACCGGCCGGTGGGCGGCACGGGCCGGCCGGAGCCACGGGGGTCACGGGGCACGCAGGATGTACGCGACCGCCTCCCGGGCAGAGGTGGCCCGGGTCGGCGGGCCGACCAGGTAGTCGAGGACCCGCGCCCAGGACGGCACCACCAGCAGGTGACCGGCGTCCGGGACGACCTCCAGGCGGGCGTCGGGCAGCGCGTCGCGCCACCAGCGACCGTGCTCCGGGCCGGCCAGGGCGTCGTCGGCGCCGTACAGCAGCAGGGTGGCCGCGCGCACCTGGTCGGGCGTGAAGCCCCAGGGGCGCAGCACGTACCCGGCGATCTCGTCGACCAGCCCCCGCGCGCCCTGCGCGAACGCCGTGGCGAGCAGGTCGGCGAACTGCCGGGCGGCACCGGGGGTGGCCAGCGCGGCCTCGTCGGCCGGGCCCGCCCCGAGCAGCGTCCGCAACGCCTGCGGATCCTGCGGATCGGCCGGGACCAGGCCCGCGAGTTCGGCGTCGAGCCGGTCCCGGACCTGCTCGACCGGCTGGCCGCGCAGCGCCGCCAGCTGCTCCCGCTGCCCCGGGTCGACCCAGGGGACCTCCTCGTCCGGGGCGGGGGTGGCCAGCACCGCGAGCCGGCGCACCAGTTCCGGCCGGCGGGCGGCCAGCGCCAGGGCGACCCGGCCGCCGGCCGACCACCCGACCACCGGCACCGGGCCCAGGCCCCGCTGGTCCAGCAGTTCGGCGAGATCGTCGGCGGCGGACGGCACGTCGGCCCACCCGGTGGCCGGGTCGGAGCGGCCGTAGCCGGGCCGGTCGAGGGCGAGCAGGGTGACCCCGGCCGCGCGGGTGGCGGCCGGGTCGGGATCGAACGCTCCGGCGCCCGGGGCCGGGTGGCAGAACACCACCACCCGCCTGCCGGCCTCCGCACCGAGCCGGTGCACCATCGCCCGCCGACCGTCCCTGAGCGTGATGATCTCCCCGGTGCTGGACATGCGGCCGAGTCTGGCAGCGGTGTTCCGACCCGGAGCGGGAACTGCCGGGGATCACCCGGTCGGGTGACGCCCGCCGGCCGGGGCGGGGGCACTCAGGCCGGGGCCGCGCGGCGGACGGCGGTGAACAGGGCGGCCAGGGCGACCGCGACGCCACCGGTCCCGGCCAGGGCGAACGTCAGCGTGGTGCCGTGGTGCTGGGCCAGCCAGGTGAACGCCGCCGCGCCGAGGCCGCCGAGGGAGAAGTGGATCGTCCAGAACGCGGCGGTGACCCGGCCGAGCAGGTGCTCCGGCGTCACCTCCTGGCGCAGCGACAGCGAGCAGATGCCGCCGACGCTCAGGCAGCCGAAGTAGACCAGCAGCAGGGCGCCGACCTCGGCGGGCCGGCGGGTCGGCGCGAGCGCCACGACGGCGACGCCGGTGAGCGCCACCGCGCCGGTCCAGCACGCGGCGAAGCCGAACCGGCGGCGCAGCGAGGCGACCGCCAGCGAGCCGGTCACCGTCCCGGCCGCGCCGGCGGCCAGCACCAGGCCGACCGTGCCGTCGCTCTGGCCGAGCCCGTGCTTGAGGTGGTAGATCACCACGTCGTCCATGCCGTAGGTGAGCAGGATGAAGACGGTCAGCAGCCCGGTCAGCGGGCGCAGCACCGGGTGCCGCAGCAGGAACCGCGCCCCGGCGAGGAACTCCGCCCAGGGTCCCGTCCGTTCCCCCTGCTCGGCTGCTGCGGCGGTCCGCCGGGGCAGCCGGACCAGCGTCAGCAGGGCCGCGGAGAGCCCGAAGCTCGCGGCGTCGACGGCGATCGCGCCCGCCGGGCCGAGCCAGCCGGACACCGCGCCGGCCAGCGCCGGCCCCACGACGGAGGCCAGGGCGCCGCCCGCGTAAAGCCGGCCGTTCGCCCGGGTCAGCTCCGCGCCGGGGACCAGGCCGCGCATCGCGGTGACGGCGGCGACCTGGAACACCATTCCAATCGCCGCGGCCAGGGGCAGCAGCACGAACAGCGGCCAGACCGGCGGGGCCGGGGCCAGCCACCAGACCAGCGGGATCACCGCGAACAGCAGCATCCGCGCCGCGTCGGCGCCGATCAGCAGCGCCCGCCGGTCGCACCGGTCCACCACGACTCCGGCGAACAGGCCGGCGACCACCGCCGCCGTGCCGGACACGCCGGTGAGCAGGCCGGCCGTGGCGATCGAGCCGGTCGCGTCGAGCACCAGCAGCGGCACGGCGAGCTGGGCGAACGAGTCGCCGAGCACGGAGAGGATCTGCGCCGACCAGAACGCGTTGAAGCCGCGGCTGCGCCCCAGCGAGGCGGGCGCGGCCGGCTGCCCCGTGATCGTCACCGGGCCGAGCGTAGCCGCCCACCCACCCCGGCGGGGGCGACGCCACCGGCCAACCGTCACGGCCCCGGGTCGCGCAGCCCCACGCAGTCCAGCTCCCAGAACGTCGCCGCGTAGACCAACGTCCCGGTCATCCACGGCTCGTACGTGGACAGCGCCGCGACCTGGAACGCCGCGTCGGGGATGCGCAGCGACGGCTTGCGGAACCCCCGGGACGCCCCGGGGACGAACCCGAGGCGCGGGTAGTAGCCCGGGTCGCCCTCCAGGAACACCAGCGGCACGCCCCGCTCGCCGGCGACCGCCAGGGCGCGCCGGACCAGCGCCGCGCCGACGCCCCGCCGCTGCCGCTCGGGGAGCACCCCGAGCGGACTGAGCACCTGCACTCCGACGAGCCGGCGCGGCGCGTCGAGCAGGCTCCGGGACAGCAGCACGTGCCCGGCCACCCCGCCCTCGTCGGCGGCGACCAGCGACAACGCGTCGGGTTCGGCGCGGCGCAGGGCGTCGACCAGGTCGGCGACCACGCCGCCGTGGTCGCCGAAGGCCCGCCGGTGCACCTCCCGTACGGCCTCGTGGTCCTCGGGCCGCTCCGCGCGAATCTCCATGGCCGGGCACGCTAGCCACCCCGGGGCCCGGGCCGCCAGCGGATATCGGGCCCGATTCCCCGAGGTGGTCGCTGCCCCCGGTACCCCGACGGCCCCGGCGGCCGTGGCACTGCGCCACCCACAGTCGGCCACCTGGCCGGGAGCCACGCTCCGCGCCCGAGTCGCATTTCTTACACCGGTCGATGCCGCGCCCCACCGGGTAGGGACTGAGCGAATAGGATGTTCTGGGTGAAGGAGAGTCATGGCCGTCAGCCATGGCCGGTCCGCATCCGTGGCGACAGCGGCCTGATCCTGGGCAGTGGGACGCTCTTGGGCGACCGGCACGTCCTCACCTGCGCCCACGTGATTGACAGCTCGGCCGGCCGGCGGGGGGCGGCGACGGGCGACCCGCCCGCCACCCGGGTCAGGGTCGACCTGGTCCGGCTGCCGCACCTGGCCGCCCGGTCGGCGCGCGTGACGCCCGGCGGGTGGGCTCCGCTCGACAAGGACGGCCACGGCGACGTCGCCCTGCTCGAACTGGCGGATCCGGTCCCCGACCAGCAGGGCGCAGAGTTGCGCCGACTCCCCCTCTGGCAGCAACACGTCTACGCCTTCGGCTTCCCGAGGGAGTTCAGCGACGGCGAGACCGTCCACGCCGTCCTCGACGGGCAGGTCGGGCCGGGCGGGGAGCAGGTGCAGATGACCCCGGCGAACCCCGGGCTGTGGGTGCGGAGCGGCTTCAGCGGGGCGGCGGCCGTCGACGAGCGGACCGGCCACGTGGTCGGCATGGTGGTCTCCTACTACAGCGACCCGGCCGCCGGCCGCTCGTACCTGGTCCCGGTCGAGACGATCCTGCGCCATGTGCCGGCGGTCGCGCGGTGGGTCGTCGGCGGGTCCTCGGTGGACGGGGAGCTCACCTCGCTCGGCGCGGGCCACCGGGACGGCCCGGCCGCGCTGCGGATCGCCCGGCTCTACGCCCGCCGCTCGCCCGAGAACGTCCTGGTGATCGTCACCGGCCGACCCGGGTCCACGGTGTCGGCCGCGCTGCGCCGGGCGGTGGTGCTGTCCAACCGGGAGCTGCGGCCGGCCTCGGCCGGCCCGGCCGAGGCGGACGGCGACCCCACCGTCCCGCCGCTGGGCAGCATCGACCTCTCGCTGGACGCCACCGGCAAGCCGCCCCGGGAGCTGGCCGAGCGGATCCTGGAGTTCGTCGGCGCGGGCGAGCAGGCGACGGGCCCGGTGGGCGACCTGGTCGGCGCCGCGGTGCCGCGATCGGTGCTGATCGACGGCGTGGACGAGTCCAACGACCCCAAGGAGCTCCTCGCCGAGGTGGTCGGGCCGATCGTCGACCGGGCGGCCGAACGCGACCTGCGGGTGCTGCTGGGTTTCCGGGCCCCCGCGATCGACGTCCGGCTCGGGCTGCTCGCCCGGCGGATCAACGGGCTGCGCGCCGCCGAGGAGCTGGCCCGCGCGCAGCACAGCGAGCTGGCGGCGCTGCTGACCGGGCTGCCGACGGTGCCCGCCCGGGCCACCCGGCTGCGGGTCCGGCTCACCGCCCTACGCGCCGCCGCCGGCCAGCCCGACCCGGGTGCGCTGGCCAAACACCTGGCCGCCGTGGAGCGGGCCACCGACCGGGCCCTGCACAAGATGGCGGAACTGCGGCGGCGGCTGACCGAACTGGCGTCCGCGCACCAGCGGCTGCGGGGGCTGCTGGACGCGCAACGGGCCCGCGCGGTGGCCGGCGGGCTCACCGAGCACCCTGGGCTGGGGGCGGCCTACCGGCGGGCCCATGACCTGCTCTGGGCCGGCCCCGGCGAGCTGACCGAGGCCACCGCCGCCGTGCACGGGTACGCCGACCAGGTCCGGCGCGCCCTCGGTGACCGGCAGGAGGGAGAGCCGTCCTGATGCGCTGTCCGCGTACCCCCGGATGCCCCGGCGCCGTCGACACCGACGGCTTCTGCACGGTCTGCGGCCTCGCGCCCGAGCCCGGGCGCCCGGCGACGCCGCCCGCGTTCCCGGACGGTCCGGCGGCCGGGGAGCCGGTCGGGGACAGCTCCTGGACCGTGGCCGGCCTCGTGTCGCTGCCGGTGCTGTCCTTCCCCCGACACGGCCGGGTCTCGCCCCCGCTCAGCGTGCCCGAGGAGAGCCGGTCCTGCACCCGGTGCGGCGGCCGGGTCGGTCGGGGTGGGGCCGACCGGCTCGACCATGGCTACTGCCCCGCCTGCGGGACGCCCTTCGCGTTCGTGTCCGCCCTGCACCCCGGCGACCTGGTGGCCGACCAGTACGAGGTGGTCGGGTACCTGGCCCAGGGCGGCCTCGGGCAGGTCTACCTCGCCGAGGACACCCACCTGGACCGCAACCCGGTCGCCCTGAAGCGGCTGCTCAACAAGACCAGCGCGGGGGCGCTGGCGATCGAGGTCTCCGAACGGCGGTTCCTGACCACGCTGGATCACCCGAACATCGTCCGGATCTTCAACTTCGTCACCGCCGAGGACCGGCTCTTCGGCGGGCAGACCAGCTACATCGTGATGGAGTACCTCGCCGGGATGTCGCTGCACGAGCTGCTCCTGGCCGTCCGCCTGGGCCAGCCGGGCGTCACGCTGTCGCTGGTGGACATCCTCGCGTACGGCCACGAGATCCTCACCGCGCTGGAGTACCTGCACGGCAAGGGCCTGCTCTACACCGACCTGCACCCGGGCAACGCCATCCGGACCGGGGACCGGATCAAGCTGATCGACCTCGGCGGGGCGCGCCGGGCCGACGACGACACCAGCCCACGGATCCGCACCCCCCACCCGTACCGGGTCAGCGACGAGGAGATGGCGACGCACGGGTTCACCGCGCGGTCGGACCTGTACGCGGTCGGGGTCCTGCTGGAGGAGCTGAGCAAGCCCCTCGCCCGACCGCTCGCCCCCGACCCGGTCGGGGAGGAGTCCTTCCGCCGACTGGTCGGCCGGGCCAAGGCGGGATGGCGGCGGCGCTTCGCGTCCGCCACGGAGATGTCCGAACAGCTCAGGGGGGTGCTGCGCGAGCTGCTGCGGGACCTGCCGGCGGACCGGGCGCAGGAGCCGTCGGCCGTGTTCGCGCCGACCGCCGCGCTGCTCGACGCGGGGCTCGGCGCGGTGCCGCCGCTGGCCGCCTGGATCGAACCGGCCACCGATGAGCTGCCGCACCACGGCCGCCCGGGCCCGGCCGCCGTGGCCGTCGGCCTGCCGGTGCCCCGGCCGGCGGCCGGCGACCCGGCCACGCCGGCTCTGGCCCTGATCGGCACCCTGGACCCGCGCGGCCTGCTGGCCCGGCTCGCGGCCGTCGAGGCGGAGTCGGTCGAGCTGCACCTGGCCCGTTGCCGGGCCCACCTGGAGCTGGCCGAGCCGGGCCCGGCCGGGCAGGCGCTGGCCGCCGCCCGCGCCCTGCTCGGCGAGGACGCGGTGGCCGACTGGCGGTTGACCTGGCACGAGGGGCTGCTGGCGCTGACCCGGTCCGACGTGGCCGGGGCCACCAGGTGGTTCGACGAGGCGTACCGCGAACTGCCGGGCGAGGTGACGCCGAAGCTGGCGCTCGGCTACTGCCACGAGCAGCAGGGTGAGGCGGAGCCGGCGGGTAGGTACTACCACGCGGTGTGGCGCCGGGACCAGTCGGCGGCCAGCGCCGCGTTCGGGCTGGCCCGGCTCCGGCTGGCCGAGGGCGACCGGGCAGCGGCGGTGCGCTGTCTCGACGAGGTCCCCCGCGTCTCGCGGCACTACGATGCCGCCCGGATCGCCGCCGTCCGGGTGCTCGGGACGTGGCTCGGCACCGACCCGCCCGAGGCGGCCGAGGTCAACGAGGCGGTCCGCCGCCTCGACGAGCTGCGGCTGGACGCGGGCGCCCGGCACGGGGAGTCCCGGGACCGGATGACCGCGGCGATCCGGCAGGCGGCCCTGGACCTGCTGCTGGCCGACGGCGCCGACGGGCTGGCCGGCGGCGGGACGCTCGGCGGCGAGGTGTCGGAGCGCTCGGTACGGACGCTGCTCGAAAGTTCCCTGCGCGCCCTGGCCCGGCAGGCACGCACGCCCAACGACCACGGCGTCCTCGTCGACCGGGCGAACGCGGTCCGGCCGCTGACCGGACTCTGACCCGCGGAGGAGCGAAACAGTGCGCAGCAGGCTCGACTTCGACCTGACGATCGGCCACGACAAGTTCCTCTCCACCAGGGACCGCGACCTGCACGCGATCCTCACCGTCACCGCCCGGGCCGGACAGGCCCGCGCCGGGGCGGACCCGGACGGGCCGCGACACGCCGAGGTGATCGTCATCGACTGCTCCGAGTCGATGACGTATCCCCCAACCAAGATCGCCGCTGCCCGGCGGGCCACCGCCGCCGCCGTCGCCGTGCTGCCGGACGGGGTCCGGTTCGCCGTGGTCGAGGGGACCCACGAGGCCCGGGTGGTCTACCCCCGGCACCGTGGCCTGGCCAGTTCCTCTCCCGCGACCCGCCGCGAGGCGCGGCAGGCGGTGAGCAAGCTGGTCGCGATCGGCGGCACGGCGATCGGCACCTGGCTGGAGCTGGCCCGGGAGCTGCTGGCCGCGCACCCCGAGGCGATCCGGCACACGCTGCTGCTCACCGACGGTCGCAACCAGCACGAGACGCCGCAGCGGCTGGCGGAGGTGCTGGCCGGCTGCGCGGGGCAGTTCGTCTGCGACGCCCGGGGCATCGGCGACGGCTGGGAGCCCCGCGAGCTGATGCGCGTCGCCGGGGCGCTGCACGGCACCGCCGACGCGGTACGCCAGCCCGCCGAACTGGAGTCCGACTTCCGGGAAACCATGCGGGCGGCGATGGCCAAGCAGGTGGCCCAAGCCCGGCTGCGGATCGCCCTGGTGCCGCCGGCCCGGGTGCTGTACTGCCGGCAGGTGTACCCCACGGTGACGGACCTGCCGGTGGCCCCGGTCGACGCCCGGACCGTCGAGTGCCCGACCGGGTCCTGGGCCGAGGAGAGCCGGGAGTACCACCTCTGCCTGGAGGTGGACGGGACGAACCGGCCGAGGGGCGAGGACGTCCGGGTCGCCCGGATCGACCTGCGGGTGGGCGACACTCCGGCCGCCCGGCCGGAGAACGTCCTGGCGCACTGGACCGACGACCTGCTGCTGTCCAGCCGGATCGATCCCCGGGTCGCCCACTACACCGGGCAGGAGCAGCTCAGCCAGCTCATCGCCGACGGGTGCGACGCGTACGACACGGGCGACCGGGAGGCCGCCGTCGGCCTGCTCGCCCGCGCGGTCGAGGTGGCCACCGCCGCCGGGGACGCCCTGCACCTGGAGCAGTTGCGGCTGCTCGTCGACGGCGTCGACACCGGCACGGTACGCCTGCGCGAGGACCTCGCCCGGCTCGACGTGATCAACGCGGCGCTCCGGTCGTCGTTCACGGTGCACGACGGCGAGCCCGGATCGGTGCCGCCGCCCACGCCCGCCCCCGACGACCCGCCCCGGCTCTGTCCCTGCGGCCACCGGTCGCCGCCCGGGGCCCGGTTCTGCGAGCGCTGCGGCGAGCGGTTGCCGACCGGCGACGAGGCCGGGCCGGTGCCGGCGTGAGCCCGGACCGGCCGACCAGCACCACCCGGCGGACGCTGCTGGGGTTCCTCGCCGCGCTGCTCGTGGGCATCGTGGCCACGCTGGGCGGCTGCCTCGCGGTCTTCGTCGGGGTGCACCGGAGCACCGCTGCCGCCCACGACCGGTCCGTGCCGGCGGTGCTGGCCGTGTACGACGCCCAACTCGCCCTCCGGCAGGCGCACGGCGCGGCCCTGGCCGGCTTCTCCGGCGGCACCCGACTGCTCGCCGACCCCGGCGAGGACTACCGGAACCAGATCGCCCGCGCCGGCCAGCAGCTCGCCCAGGCCGCCGAGGACAACGCCGCCGGGGAGGACGGCAGCCGGGACATCCAGGTGGTCGAGGCGTCGGTGGTGACGTACACCGGCCTGGTCGAGCGGGCCCACGCGTACTTCGCGCAGGACGGCGGCAACGCGCGGGGCACCGCCACGCTGTGGGACGCGTCGATCCTGCTGGAGGAGATCCTGCGCCGCCTCGACCGGCTCGGGGCCAAGCAGATCGACGCGCTGGACGGCCAGGCCGACGGCCTGTGGACCAGCGGGGCGATGACGCTCCTCTGGCTCGTGCCGGTGCTGGCCCTGCTCGCGCTGCTGGTCGCCGCGCAGCGGTTCCTGCGCCGCCGGTTCCGGCGCCGGCTGAACGTGCCGCTGCTGCTGGCGACGCTCGCGGTGGTGGTGATGGGCGCGACGGCGGCGATGAGCCTGTGGTCGGGCCACCAGCTCGCCGACGCCCGGGCCGAGACGGGCCAGGCCGCCCACGACCGCGAGGCGCAGCTCGCGACGCTGTCCGCCCGCGACAGCGACCGCCTGTCCGCCCTGCTGACGGCCGCCTGCGGATCGCCGGGCTGCCCGGAGACGATCGCGCGGGTCAGGCAGGACGCGAGCCCGGCGCCCGCACCGTCGGCGGGCAGCGCGGCGACGACGCCCGCACCGCAGGTCACCGAGGCCGGTGCCCGGCACGGCGAGGACGCCGCCCGATCCGCCGAGCGCGCCGCCGACAGCCGGGCCGGCGAGGTCGTCCTGCTCGCCGCGGCCCTGTTCGCCCTGGCGATGGTTGCCCTCGGACTCCTGCCCCGCCTAGAGGAATACAGGTTTCGACAGCGATGAGACGCGTAGCCCTCGCCCTGCTCCCGGTCCTGCTGGCCGCCGGCGGCCTCGTCGCCTGCACGCAGGCCCGCACCCTGAACGTCGTCGCGTCCTGGACCACGGGCGACGACGACGAGTCCGACGTGGACAGCGGCGACGCCGAGCGGAGAAGCGGCAGCGAGGCCGGGCCCTTCCTGGCGGTGCTGAAGGCCTTCACCAAGAAGACCGGCATCAAGGTCATCTACCAGGGCACCCGGGACGTCAGCCAGGTGCTCCGGTCCGGGGTCGACCGGGGCCGGCCGCCGGACGTGGCCGTGCTGCCCCGGCTCAACGACCTTCAGACGTACGTCCAGAGCGGCGACCTGCGCGCGCTCGACGACGTCCTCGACCCGCAGGAGCGGGCGGACCTCGCGCCGCAGTTGCTCCCCCTCCAGGGCCCGCGCGACGAGCGCCCCCGGGTCTACGGCCTGTCCGTCGGCGCCCACGCCAAGAGCCTGGTCTGGTACGTCCCGGGGGTACCCGGCGGCCCCACCGCGCAGAACCCCCCGGCCACCTGGGCGGAGCTGGTCGGGCTCACCCGGGACATCCAGGCCGGCGGGGGCGTGCCGTGGTGCCTCGGGATGGGCGCGCAGCCGGTGTCCGGGTGGCCCGGCACCGACTGGATCGAGGACATCCTGCTGCACCAGTCCGGGCCCGCCTTCTACGAGAGCTGGGCGGCGGGTCAGGAGGCGTGGACGTCCGCGCGGGTACGGGCCGCCTGGAAGGCGTGGGGCGAGCTGGTGGCGGCCGGCCGGCGCACCGACAACGCCCTGCTGACCACCTTCGACGCGGCCGGGCTGGGCATGTTCACCGCGCCGCCGAGGTGCCACCTGGACCACCAGGCGTCGTTCATCGTCCGGTCCTACCAGTCGCAGGACCCACCCCGCGGGTTCGACTTCTTCCCGTTCCCGTCGGCCGGCCCGGCGGCGGCCGACCCGGTTCGGGAGATCGCCGAGGACGTGATGGGCATGTTCCGGGACACGCCCGAGGCCCGGGAGCTGATCCGCTACCTGGCCGGCGACCCGGCCCGCGCGGTGTGGCAGGAGGCGAGCGGCCACCTGGCGTTCACCCTGAACGCGGGCACCGACCCGACCGCGTACCCGGACGGCCTGCCGCGCCGGATCGCGCGGACCCTGACCACCGGCACCCGCTGCCGCGACGCCTCGGACATGATGCCGGCGACGATGACCGCGGCGTTCCAGTCGGCGGCGCTGCAATTCCTGGACGACCCCGCGCTGCTCGACAGGCTGTTGACCGAACTCGATACCGTTCGGGGCCGGACGCCGAAGGACCAGTGGATGAGGCTGTCCTGCCTCAGCGCCTGACGGCAGTCGATCGAGAAAGGACGTGGCCGATGACCGAGGTGGTCGAGTTCGCCCTGGACGGCGGCGGCAGCGTGCTCGTCGCGGTGGACGACACCCCGGGGATCGCTCCTGCCTCCGCCGCCGAGGACGTGCTGCGCAAGGCCGGGGTGAGCTTCAACCGGGCGATCGGTCAGGCGCGCGACGCCGCATCCGCCGCGTTGACCGAGTTCCGCTCCATGGCCGACCGGCCGGACGAGGTGGAGATCAGCTTCGGGGTCCAGCTCAGCGCCGAGGCGGGCGCGCTGATCGCCCGTACGGGGGTGCAGGGCCAGCTCCAGGTGACCGTGCGCTGGCACCGGTCCCCCGCCGCCTGACCGGCGCCCTTCCACGTCGGGGTGCCTCGGACGGTTCGTCCGCTCGCCGGCGGAGCGCCCGGTCCTAGCTCCCGTCGGGGGCCGGGACGTGCACCTCGCACCAGACGATCTTGCCCCGGGGATCCGGGTGGCAGCCCCACGCGGCGGCGAGGGTGTCGATCAGCCACATGCCCCGCCCGCCGAGCGCCTCGAAGTCCGGGCGGGCGAGCACCGGCAACTCCGGGTTCGAGTCGGTGACCTCCACCCGGACCTGGCCGGCGCGCAGGCCCACCCGCAGCCCGAGCGGGGGCGCTGCGTATCGCACGGCGTTGGTGATGATCTCGCTGGTCAGCAGCACGGCGGTGTCGGCGACCTGGTCCGGCACCCGCCACCGGTGCAGGTGCTCGGCGACGAAGCGGCGACCCTCGGCGCTCGCGGTGCCGGCGTTGGGCAGGACGGGCAGGGTCGCCAGGTACGGCCAGTGGTGGGAGGAGGAAAGCGCGGAATCCGGCGGCAACAGGCGCTCCAGAGGCGATGGCTGGCGGCGCGCGGGGTCCTCGTCGGTGCCCATCGGATCGCCGCCGACCGGCGGCTGACGTCTCCCAGTGTGGCACGCCGGGTACGGCAGGGCAGCGGCGCAGCCACCGTCGCGGCGTCCTCGCGGTGACCCGCCGCCCTGCGGAGCTTCGACGTCGGCGGTCCCGCCCGGCCGGGGTGGCCGCCGGGGCGCGCCGCCAAGGCCCGCGCCCGCCGCCAAGGCCCGCGCCTGCCGCCCGTCCGAACCGTCGACCTCAGTCGGCCGGCGCCGGGCGGCGGCACCACGACGAAGACCCGCAGAGGTGGTTCGGCGGTTCGGCGGCCCCGGCCGCGATCGGGCCGAACCAGTTGCCGCGTTCAATACAATGCGGAACGTCGACCGACCCGCTGCCCCGAGGTGATCCACGTGCCGCCGTCCTCAGCCAGGAAGCCGGAGCGCCGGCGCGGGTCGCAGCCGCCCCGGGCCGACGGCCGGAACTCGCCACCCGACGCGGGGTCGCCGCACCGCGCCGGCCAGCACGCCGACCAGGCCGGACCCCGGGCCGACCAGGCCGGGGCCGGACAGCCGGCCCCCCGGGAGAAACGATCAGGCCGGGAGGAACGGTCGGCCACCGCGGACGGGCAGCCGCCCCGCTCGGACGGGCAGCCGGACGTCCCGCCGGCCCGCCTCTCGCGGCGCGGGGTGTTGTGGGCGGCCGGAGGCGCGCTGGTGAGCGCGGTCGTCGGCGCGGTGGTCGCCGAGGCTGCCAACCGGCTCACCTCGTCCGAGCAGGCGGTGCGCGACGACGTCGCGGTCGAGGAGGCCAAGCGGGCGACGGCCCAGCGGAAGCCGCCCCTGTCCGTCAACGCCTACTACTACGACCGGTCCGACGACGCCGTGGCCTACCTGTTCGCCCAGCCGTTGACCGCCGAGCAGCGGGAGCGCCTGCGCACCCGGCCGGAGGAGTTGCTCGCCCCGGCGGCCCTGGCCTCCGCCAGCGGGGTCAGAACGGTGGTGGGGGTTGCCAAGCAGCACCCGTACCGGTCGTTCACCCGGGTCCGGCTGTCGGTGGTCGGCCAGTGGACCGGTCCCGTCTTCGTCACCCGGATCCGGGCCCGGGTGCGGCAACGCTCGTCGCCGCTGTCCGGCGCGTTCCTGTTCCAGGGGAGCGAGGGTGGCGGGGAGCCGCTGCCGATCGGGTTCGACCTGGACGCGACCGACGCCGTCGCGCGGGTCCTCGAACCCGACGGGCGGCTCGGTGCGGCGTACCTGGACCGGCACTCGCTGAGCCTGGCGCCGGGCGAGCCGCTCTCCGTGGACGTGCAGGCCCAGACCGACCGGTCGTACTGCGAGTGGGTCATCGAGGTGGAACTCGACCTCGGTGGCGAGCAGCGGGTGCTCACCGTCGACGACGACGGCCGGCCCTTCCGGAGCAGCAGCCTGGCCCCCCGCTACCAGGACCGGCACCACGCCCGGCTCACCGGCGGCTGGAGCGCCGACGGCGCCGGCCCGCCGGTGTGGCGCAAGTGAATGCCGGCCGGAACCGGCTGGTCCGGCTCGTCGCCGTCGGGGTGCTGCCCGCGATGCTGGCCTTCGTCGTCGTCCACGCCCTGCGGGCGGGTGACGGCGAGGATCACCGGGGACGGTCGAGCGGCGGCGGGGACGTCGACGCGACCGGGCCGGCCGAGGCGCTCGACCTGACCGCCACGCTCGTCGGCACCCGCTACCAGCGCGAGCCGACGTTCCAGGTACGGCAGGAGCGGGCCGCGGTGAGCCCGCCGCCGGAGGTGCGGGACTGCCGCCAGTTCGCGGCGTGGGCGCAGCGGGAGGGCGGCGTCCCGGCCGGCCCGGATCCCGTCCACATCCTGTCGTTGCACGCCCGGCGCAGCGTGGACGTGCAGTTCATCGGCGTCGTCGCGGTGCCGGTCGCGCAGCCCTCCCTCGACACGCAGGGGCCGTGGGTCGAGCTGGCCTGCCGCGACGCCGCCCCGGCCGCCACCGGCCCCCCAGCCGCCACCAGTTCCCCGGCCGCCACCAGTTCCCCGGCCGACGACGGTCCCGCGTACGTCGGCGCCCAGCGGCACGTCCTCACCGCCGGGCAGGCCGTGGAACTGCCGGTCGACCTGGACCCGCCGTCCGGTCCCGACCGGGCGTTCCCGCCCGGGATCGCCGACTACTACCTCCAGGTGCGGATGGAGGTCGACGGGGTGGAACAGACCCGGGAGTTGCGCAACGGCACCGGGTACTTCCGGTGCTGCGGACGCACCACCTTCATGGGCTTCCAGGCCGCCCGGTACGAGTGGACCCTCTCCCCGGCGCGCGTCCTGCGGTACTGCGCCGAACTGCGGTATGTCGACCGGCCGCCACCACGGACCTGCGCGCCGCGCGAGCCGGCCTGAGCACGCCGTTTCCGGGCGCGCCGGTCCCACCGACGGCGGCCAGCCGAAGGAGTACGTCGAGCTGGCCGTCGTCCGCTGCCCCGGTGCCGACACCGGGCTGACCGGGCACCGGCTGACCGGGACGTGGGACGGCCGGCCCGCGCTGCCGCTGGCGTACGCCGCGCTGCGCTGAGCGCCCCGGCGGCTCAGTGCGCCGCCACGACCACCGCGTCCGCTTCGAGCTCGGCGAGCCGGGCCGGCCGCACCACCAGCAACAGGACCGTCGTCGCCGCCACCATGCCACCGGCGACGACCAGGGCCATCGCCACCGCGCCGGTGCCCAGCACGCCCACCAGGGGCGCGGCCAGCGCGCCGACGCCGAACTGCACCGCGCCGAGCAGCGCCGAGGCGGTGCCGGCCGCCTCGCCGTGCCGGGACAGGGCCAGGGCCGGCGCGTTCGGCATCGCCAGGCCCGCCGCCGCCAGCACCACCCACAGCGACGCCAGCAGGCTCGGCAGCCCGCCGAGCCCGGTCGCGGCGAAGGCGAGCAGCGCCATCCCGGCCACGGTCCCGACGGCCAGGGCGGCCACGAGAATCCGCTGCGGCGAGTAGCGGCGCAGCAGTCGTACGTTGCCCTGGGTCGCCGCGATCAGGCCGACCGCTCCCGCGCCGAAGGCCAGCCCGAACTGCTGCTCGTCCAGCCCGTACTGCTCCTGTAGGACGAACGACGACCCGGCCACGTACGCGAACAGCGCCGCCATGGCCAGCCCGGCGACCAGGACCAGACCCACGAACGTACGGTCCCGCAGCAGCGAGGCGTACACCCGGGCCGTCCCGAGCACCCCGCCGCGCCGGCGCCGTTCGGCCGGCAGCGTCTCGCGCAGGCCGATCGCGGCGACGACGACGAGCAGCACGCCGAAGGCGGCCAGGGCGACGAACACGCCACGCCAGTCCGTCCAGCGCAGCAGCCCGCTGCCGAGGGTCGGCGCGAGGATCGGCGCCGCCCCCATGACCAGCAGCAGCCGGGACAGCAGCCGGGCGAACTCCGTGCCGTCGAACAGGTCGCGGACCACGGCCATCGCGACCACGGACGCGGCGGCGACGCCGAGGCCCTGCACCACCCGCAGCGCGCCGAGGACCGCGATGTTCGGCGCGACGACGCAGAGCAGCGAGGCCACGACGTGCAGCGCGATGCCGGCGATCAGGGGCGTACGCCGCCCGACGGCGTCGGACAGCGGGCCGATCACCAGTTGGCCGAGGGCGAGGCCCGCCAGCGTGCCGGTGAGGGTCAGCTGGACCGCCGCCGACGTGGTGCCGAAGTCGGTGACGATCGAGGGCAGGGCGGGCAGGTACATGTCGATGGTCAGCGGGCCCACCGCGATCAGCGAGCCGAGGACGAGGACGAGGCGCAGGCGCTGCCGGCGGCTCATCAGGTCCCCCGGCGTGCCCGGCGTGCGCGGCGCCGCCGAGGCGTCGACACCGGTGGCGGTCACCGGGACGGCTCCGACCGGTGGGCGCAGCGCCGGGCGGGGAACGGTTCAGCAGTCACACCTGGCTGCAAACCCGGATCCGCTGATCTGATTCCCCGTCGTAGCAGAGGTGACAGACGTCACCGCCCCCCCGGGGGACGCACATCGCCCCCCGGCCGCGCACTTTCTGGGAAAGCGTGGTCTCCGGCCGTCGAGAGGCCACTCTTTCCCAGAACTTGCGCGGGGGTGCCGGGCGGGGTCGGGCGGGGCGGTCGGGGACGGGGGCGGCAAGGCCCCGGCCCGCTGCTCAGCGGGTCAGCGCCGGGCCGCGGGACCGGTCGAGCCGCGGACCACCAACTCCGGCTCGAAGAGCAACTCGTCGCGCAGCACACCGGCACCGTCGATCTGGGTGACCAGCAGGTTCACCGCGGCCTGGCCCATCGTCTCGATCGGCTGCCGCACGGTGGTCAGCGGCGGGTCGGTACAGGTCATGAACGCGGAGTCGTCGAAGCCGACCACCGACACGTCGTCGGGCACCGAGAGCCCGAGCCGGCGCACCGCCCGGATCGTGCCCAACGCCACCACGTCGCTGGCGCAGATCACCCCCGTGACACCCCGGTCGACCAACTTGGCGGCGGCGACCCGGGCGCCCTCCATGGAGAAGCTGGACCGCTCCACGTACTCGTCCGGGTCCGCCCAGCCGGCGATCCGGGCCAACGCGGCCAGCTTGCGCCGCGACGGCACATGGTCCTCGGGACCCAGCACCATGCCGATCCGCTCGTGGCCGAGCGACCGCAGGTGCCCGTACGCCTGCTCCACCGCCACCGCGTCGTCGGTGGAGACGCGGGGAAAGTCCAGCGCGTCGACGCCGGCGTTCACCAGCACCACCGGGAGCCCCCGGTCGGTCAGCCGCCGATAGTGGTCGTGCGACGCGCCGGCCAGCGCGTACGACCCGCCGGCGAAGATGATGCCGGACACCTGGTGGTCGAGCAGCATCTCGACGTAGTCCGACTCGGACACGCCGCCGATGGTGCGGGCGCAGAGCGCCGGGGTGTACCCGCGCTGGGCCAGCGTCCCGGTGACCACCTCGGCGAGCGCCGGGAAGATCGGGTTCTGCAACTCGGGCAACACCAACCCGACCAGCCGGGCCCGCTCCCCCCGCAGCTTGGTGGGCCGTTCGTAGCCCAGCACGTCGAGCGCGGTGAGCACGGCGGTACGGGTGGACTCGGAGACGCCGCCGCGACCGTTGAGCACCCGACTTACCGTTGCCTCGCTGACGCCCGCCTTCCGGGCCACCTCGGTCAGTCGCTTCGCCACGCCGCAATGCTACGTCACGCGGCTGCAAGAACTAAACAGTGATGTGACGTCAAGAGTCATCGAGTTGACGTGATACGACTACGGTGCCACCCGCCGTCGGTGCGACCCAACAGCCCGCGGCTGATACGGCTGTCGCCACCCACCGGCTGACGCCACCCCCTGAGAGCATGGGACGCGTGCGAGACGAGAACCTCGTGGGACTGTGGGACAGCGGCCCGTACGACTACGGGGCGATGGAGTCGAGTTGGGTCTGCCTACGGCGCGACGGCACCGGGTGGACCGCCTGGGCCAACGTCGGCGGCGGCTCCGTCAGCCGACTCACCTGGGCCTGCCCACAAGCCGGCGAGGTGGAGTTGCGCTACGCCTGGACAGCCTCGGGCAACTGGTTCCCCGGGACGCCACCCACCCTGGTCGAGATCGACGACGAGGGCCCGGACGACACCGTCGTGCACACGCGCTACGCGCTCAGCCTCGACACGGCGCCCCTGGCAGAGTCACCGGTCACCACCCTGAGGTTCGACGAGAGCGTCGAGTTCTGCCACCGCTTCGGACTTGTGACCCGGGAGGTCCACGCCGCCGATCCGGCACCCCCCTCGACCGGCGGATCCCGGAACGGACAACGGCGCGACCCGGCCAGGATCTCCCCACAGGAGGGCGGCGACGGCGCGAACTGATCAGGAGGACCAACCATGACCGATCTGGTCATCCGTCCGCTCGTCGCGGGCGAGGAAAACCTGTTCGAGTCCATGCCCGATCCGCTGCCCCACCTGCGCCAGGTCGGTTACGCCGACGGTCCCCAGAGGTACTACGCCGCCATGCCGACGTACTGGCGGCGCCGACCAGAGGTGCTCGCCGTGATGAAGGCGCCGATGGCGGCGGCCCGCCTCGCCGGGCTGGTCCGGGTGATCTTCGAGCCCGCCTGCGGCCCCCCGTCCGGCCCGGCCGGCCCGGCGGTCGTCACGCCGGCCCGCGCCGGCCCGGTTCCTTGAGCTGCAGGTGCAGTGCGCCGTCGCGCATGACGCGCCCCGGGTCCCGCCGCGCCCATGCCTTCGCCGCCGGCCCGATACGCCAGTTGCGGACCGGCTTGCCGGCTGCCGTCACCAGGTGCGGGGAGGTCACTCCGTTGAGCGCCTTCCACGCCAGGCCGACCAACTCGACGAAGTCCCGGTGAACGGAGTCCGCCTCAGCCGCCGGGAACCACTTGAAGGCCAGCCGGCCGGGCTGCATCTCCTCGGGCCGGTCCGTGACCGGCCGGTATCGGCCGCCCGTCGCTTCGAGGACCTCGGCCTCCGTCGTCCACACGCGCGTGTGCAGATACTGGATGGCGGGCCCCACCACGCCGCCGTCCCGGCCGAGGAGATGCAGAAACGCCTGGACGCCGGCCTGCCGCACCGCGGACGACAGCGAATCGTGCAGGACGACGCCCGATTCCCGGTCGTGTGTCGCCCACTGCGCAAGCCCCCCGATCGACGGCGCCACCGCGTCGCTGAACGCGTCGACATCCGCAGGCAGCATGAATGTCAAGGTCTGCCTGGAACGTGAGCCTGGCTCGAACACGGAGCCATTGAATCAGGAGGAGCAGGCACCCCGGGGCTGGCGGGCCGGCCAGGGGTCGGAAGGGTCAGGTGGAGTGAGGCACCTGCCGGTGGCGGGTGCGGCCCCGGTCGGGCTGCGCCTTCCATGCCGGCATCACGTCGAACGGGCCGGCGACCTCGCCGGGATCACGCTCGACAAGATCACCGTACGACTCATGGCCCCGCTGATCACCCAGGTCCGGGCCAGTGCTGAGCCTGAGCCGTCCGGGCGGTCGATGGAGAACGACCGGTTTGCGGGCCGAACGGTGCCGCCGGGAAGAGAACTCCCGGCGGCACCTGTTACCGCCTACCTACCCGCGTCCTACCGCGAGCATCATGGGTTGACGTTGATGGTGAAGGTCGACGTGGTGTTCCGGATGTTCTGGAAGTTGTTGCTGAACCGGAGATTGTTGAAGGTGGCCGAGCCGACCGCCGGTCCCTGGCCCGCCTCGGGCAGTTCGTTGGCCCAGATACCGAAACCGGACTTGGTATCGAAGGCGTCACCACTCTTCTGGGCGCCACTGATGGAGATGTTGGTGAAGACGGTGTCCGTGACCGCCTGGGTCGCCTGGCCACCGCTGTAGTTCGACTGGAACATGATGCCGTGGTAGGTCGGATCCACGATGTCCACGTTGCTCACCCGGATGGCGCGGAACTCCTTGGACGCGGCGAATATCCAGATCGCCGGGAATGTCTGGGAGCCCCAGAAGTGGCCGCCGGCCCGGACGATCGAGGCGTTCTCGATCGTCGTCAGTCCTGGACCGAATCCGGCGAACGGGTAGCCGAAGTCCAGCGAGCTGACGGTGATGCCCGAGTAGGTCAGCATGTCCGCGATGTACAGGTTGCGGAAGACGTTGTTCTGCCCGCCGTACACTGCGACGCCCGCCGCACGCCAAGTCAACGTGGCCGTGAGGTTCTCGAACACGTTGCCGGTGTTCGCCCCGCCGCCGCCGTCCGTCGCGGAGAAGAGCGCGAACGCGTCGTCACCGTTGGACCGGCCCTCGACGTTGCTGATCAGGTTGTTGGTGCTGCCGTTGGTCATGTTCAGGCCGTCGGCGTACGTGTTGCGGATCCGCGAGTTCTTGATGGTGATGTTGCTGACCCCGAGACCCCAGAACATGCACATCTGGTGCTCCACCCAGATGTTGTCGAACGTCATGTTCGACACCCGGGACAGGTCGAACACCTTGCCCGGACCGTCGTTGCGGCTGGTGTAGTTACCGAAGTAGGAGAACCCGGCGAAGGTCGAGCCGTTCGCCGACGCCTCGGCCCGGAAGCCGATGTCGGTGTTCTCCTGGTTGGTCGGGGCGGCGAACCGGGTGTACCAGGGACCGGCGCCGACGACCTTGAGCGCCTTGCCGTACACCTGGAACTTCTGCTGGGTCGGGTAGGTGCCCGCCGGCAGGTAGACGCCGACCAGGTTGGCGTCCTGCCGGGCCCGGTCCAGGGCGTTCTGCACGTCCTGGTGGGTGAAACCGGCCGGCACCGCGTACCGCGTCGGGTCCGGGTTGGCGATCGGCGCGACCTGCTCGGTGTTGATGAAGTCGATCGCGTACGTGCTGGTGTTGGCCGCGTCCTTCTGGAGCTTGATCTTGCTGCCCGCCGGGATGGTGGCGTCCAGGAAGATGTTCGCCTCGTCGTAGATGTGCCGCGGGGCGCCCGCACCCGGAGAGTTGCCCGGGCCAGCCTCGGCACCGTAGAGCCACATGTACTTCGAGGTCAGCGGGATCGCCTTGTGGAACACGTTGTTGACGTAGACGTTCAGCGTCGAGTCGATCCCGCCGCCGCCGGCCGAGTCCGGAATGGAGAACCGGGTGACCAGCGTGTTCGTGCTCGCCCGGGTGGTGAACTCGACGAAGTTGCCGGTCGAGTTCAGGGTGACCGCCCGACGTCCGGACGCCTCACCGGCCAGGTCGCCGATGGTCCGGTTCGGCCCGACCACCTGCGCGCCGCCGCCGACCAGGCCGTCCTCGGCCTCGTACATCTCGTATGGCAGGTTCGCCCCACGACCGACGAAGAACGGGGTGACGCTGGTGTTGTTGGTCCGCTTGACCGGCAACTCGTTGGCGTCGTCGGCCAGGACCACCCGGACGTCGTACTTGCCGTTGACGGCGGTCCAGGTGCCCAGGCTGACCGGGGCCGTGGTCGCACCGGCCGCGATCGCACCGGTGTAGGACCCGGTCAGGGTACGCAGCACCGCGCCGTCGGCCGGGTTGACCACGGTCAGCGTGATGCCGTGGGCGCCACCGGCGGAGGCGACCGTGCCCTGGTTCTTGATCGCCACCGAGAAGGTGACCGTGTTACCGGCGGCCGGGTTGCTCGGCGACCAGCTCACCGGCGAGACGACCAGGTCGGAGCTGGCCACCGGCGCGACGACCAACGACGACGGGTTGGTGAAACTGTTGTTCGCGTCGTTCTGCTCGATCACCTTGTTGGCCTCGTCGACCTTGGCGCTCAGCGGGTAGGTGCCCGCGTTGCGCGGGCCGACGTTCGCGGTGACCGTGGTGGAGGCACCCGCCGCCAGCCCGCCCACCGCGGCGGTGCCGGCGAGCGTCGTACCCAGGTAGAAGTTGACGTTGGTCGCCCCCGAGGCCGCGGTCCCGGCGTTGCGGACCGTGGCCGACAGGGTGACCGCGTCGGTCTCGACCGGCGAGGCCGGGGTGAACGTCATGCCGGTGATGGTCAGGTCCGGGTTCGGCGCGGGTACGCCGATGATCTGGAACTCCGCCACCTGTCCGGCCGGAGCGCCGGAGTTCGTGGTGATCTGCAACCGGACGTCGGCGACCGTGGCACTGACCGGGATGGTCACCGTGTTGCCGGACGCCGGGCTGAAGCTGTAGGACTGTGCCGCCGCCAGGCTGGTGAACGTGCTGCTGCTCTGCTCACGCCCGAGCACCTGGATGGTCTGGGTACGCGGACCCCACGAGCTGTCCGGGTTGAGCTTCACCACGACCGAGTTGATGGTCGCGTTGGCGCCCAGCGCCACGGTCAGCACGCTCGGGAAGTTGTTCGCCTCCCAGTAGGTCGCGACGTTGTTGTCGTTCGCGTTGGTGGGAAAGAAGGTGAAGATCGAGCCGGACGCGGTGACCGGCTTGCCCACCGCGAGGTTCGAGCCGCCGCCACCACTACCGGTACGGGTGACCGTGTTGCTGTTGCCCGACTGGTTGCCCGCCGCGTCCTTCGCCCGCACGTAGTACGAGACCGTCGCGGTCGCCGGCTGGCTGTCCGTGTACGTCAACACGTTCCCGGCGACGCTGGTGCGCAGCGTCCCGTTGGCGTAGATGTCGTACCCGGTCACGCCCACGTTGTCGGTGGAGGCGTTCCAGGTCAGCCGGATCTGCCCGGACCCCGGCTCGGTGTACGCCAGGTTGCCCGGCGCCGACGGCGCCTGGGTGTCGCCCTCGGTCGGCCCGTAGACCTCGAACTCGGATATCTGTCCGGCCGGCCAGCCGGTGTTGCCGGTGATGTTCAGCCGGACGTACCGGGTCGTGGTCTGGTTGAAGTCGATGGTCACGGTGTTGCCGGTGGCCGGGTTGAAGACGTATCCGGCCGACGCGACGATGGTGGAGAACGGACCACCGCTGGTGTTGCTGCCCTGCACGCTGAGCGTCTGCGTACGGGTCTGCCAGGCGGCGGCCGGCGGCAGCTTCAGCACCACCCGGTTCACCGCGACGGCCGAGCCGAGGTCGGCCTGGAGCCACTGCGGGAAGGCGTTGTTGGCGCTCTCCCAGTAGGTGTTGGCGTTGCCGTCGCCGGCGTTGCCCGCACCGTAGACGTCGGCGGTGCTGCTGGCGGTCAGCGACACCACCGCGGCCGCCGCGGCGAGGTTGACCTTCGAAACCGCCGCCGGGTGCACCTCCAGCTCGGCGAGCTGGGCGGCGGACGCGCCGCTGTTGGCGCTGATCTCCGCCTTCACGTACCGGGTGTTGGTGGCCGGGAAGCTGACCGTCACCAGGTTGTTCGAGGTCGGGCTGAAGGTGTACCTGGCCGAGCCGACGATGGTGCTGTACGACGTACCGTCGGGGCTGCCCTGGATGGCCAGCGTCTGGGTCCGCTTCGACCAGCCCTTGGGCAGCTTCAGCGTGACCCGGTCGATGGTGGTGCTGCTGCCGAGGTCGACGGCGGCGGCCTGCGGGAAGGCACCGCTGCCCTGCCAGTAGCTGGCCTGGTTGCCGTCCTTGATGTAGGCGGCGGCGTGGCCGGTGCTGGAGCTGGTCGCCGCGGCGGCCCTGCCGGCGGCGAGGTTGGTCGCGCGCGGCTGGTCCGCGGGCGCGGCTGAGGCTGGGACGGCCGGCGCGAGCGCCGCGACCATTCCGGTCGCGAGGATCGCCGCCAGCGGGCGCCAGGGGACGGGGTTGGTTCTCATTGCGTTCCTCCAACTCGGGCTGGAACGTCAGATGGGTGGTGGTGCGAAAGCCCGGACAGGGCAACGGAGCGGGCGGACGTTGCCCGACCCCGACTGGTGCCGATACTGGATACATGGGACAAATCTTCCGGCGACGGGCGCACCCCGAGCCCGGTGGTGAGGAAGGGCCCCGCTCCGAACGAGCCTGAGGAGGAGGGGCCGTTCCTCGCGCCTAGGAGGCGTAGACCTCGTACTCGGAAAGCTGGGCGGCGGGCCAGCCGGTGTTGCCGGTGAAGGTCAGGCGCAGGTAGCGCTGCGCGGTCGCCGGGAAGGTGACCGTGACGGTGTTACCCGAGGCGGGGCTGAAGGTGTAGCCCGCCGATGCCTTGACCGTCGCGTACGACAAGCCGTCGGTCGACCCGAGTATCGACAGCGTCTGGGTACGGGTCTGCCACGCCGCCGCCGGCGGCAGCTTCAGCACGACCCGCGACACCGAGCGGGCCAATCCCAGATCCACCGTGATCGACTGCGGGAACGCGTTGTTCGCGCTCTCCCAGTAGGTGTTCGGGTTGCCGTCGACCGCGTTGCCGCCGCCGTAGACGTCGGCCACGCTGGTCACCGTCGTGGGCCGACCGGCGGCCAGGTTGCCGTTCGCCGGAGGGGTGGTGGGCGGGGGCGTGGTCGGCGGCGCGGTGGTGGGCGGCGGCGTGGTGCCGCTGCCGTACACCTCGAACTCGGCCGCCTGGCCGGCCGGCCAACCCGTGTTGCCGGTGAAGGTCAATCGCAGGTAGCGGCGGTTCTGCGCCGGCAGGTTGATCGACACCGAGTTGCCACTGGCCGGGTTGAAGGTGTACCCGGCCGAGCCGACCGCGGTCGAGTACGACGAGCCGTCCGTCGAGCCCTGCACCGAGAAGGTCTGGGTACGGGTCTCCCAGCCCGGTGGCAGCTTCACCACCACCCGGTTGGTGTTGGCCGACGAGCCGAGGTCGACCGTCAACGACTGCGGGAAGGCGCCGTTCGTGCTCTCCCAGTAGGTGGCGGCGTTCCCGTCGTTGGCGTTCGACGCCACGAACCCCTGCGACGTGCTCGTCGCCACGATGGACCGTCCCTGGGCCAGGTTGCCGCCCGGCGGGGTGGTGGTCGGCGGGACGGTGGTCGGTGGCGTGGTGGTCGGCGGGGCGGTGGTCGGCGGGGTGGACGGTGTCCCGGTCGGTGGGCTGGTCGGCCCGCCACCCCAGATCGGTGCCGGCCACGGGCCACAGTCCGGGGTGGCGGTGTACCAACCCGAGTTGCCCGGTCCCTGGGTGATCTGGAAACCGCTGCCGACGCAGTTGTGGATCGGCTTCGCCTGGGCGATGCCGCTGGCCCGCACGTTGGTGAAGGAGACCTGGCTGCCCGCCTGCACCTGGAGCGCGTACGTGCCGGCGCCGACGATGTTGACGTTGTTGAGGAAGATGCCGTTCGTCCGACCCTCGATCCAGTGCAGCGCCGCGTAGGAGCTGTCCAGGATGTCGGTGTCGGTGATGTTGATGGTGGGGTTCTGGAAGTCCTGGTTCAGCGCGGAGAACCAGATCGCCCCGACTCCGAAGTTCCAGTTGTAGTCGGAGTTTCCGTTGCGGATCAGGGTGTTGCGGGCGATCGTCCAGGTGCCCAGGACGGAGGTCGCTCCCTGTACGCCGGGATAGCGGTTGGCGACGTGGATGCCGCCGCCGTTGCTCAGCGAGTCGGCGGTCACGTTGTCGGTGATCTTGATGTCCCGGCCGCCGTAGCTGACCAGGTGGTTCGCCAGCAACGTCACACCGATGGTGTTGTGCGTGAAGGAGTTGTTGACGTTCGGCACGTTCTGGGCCCACATCGCCAGCGCGTCGTCGCCGGTGTTGCGGACAAACGTGTTGGTCACGGTGGAGTTGGTGACCCCGGTGTGGAAGTTCACCCCGTCCGCGGTCTGGTCCAGGATCCGGCTGTTGCGGATGGTGAAGTTGTCCATCGGGCCGTCCATCCAGGCCCCGACCTTGGTGTGCTGCATCCAGATGTTGTCGATGACCGAGTCGGTCATCGCCCCACCGAACGCGTTGACCTGGTCGTCGTCGATCCGCTCCTGGATGTCGCCGATGATGGCGAAGTCGCGCACGGTCACGTTCCGGCTGGGTCCGTTCGCCTCGTGCGGCCGTACCCCTCCGGTGTAGCCGCCGCCCGGGACGTACTTGCCGTAGATGCCCGCGGCCCGGTTGCGTTGGGTCGGGTGCCGGCCGCCGAGCACCGAGTACCACGGCCCGGCGCCGCGCAGCGTCACCCGGTCGACCACGACGTGGTCCCAGAGGGTGAAGTTGCCGGCCGGGATCCAGACCGCCCTGCCCTGTGCCGCGCCCGCGTCGACCGCGGCCTGGAAGTCGGCGGTGGAGTCGGTCGCGCCGGTCGGGTCGGCGCCGAAGTCGGTGACCACGTCGATCACGTTCGCCGGCTTCGGGATCGGCCCGCCGACCAGTTCGAAGTCGGCCAGGTCGATGGTGAAGGTGGGCGACTGGGCGGTGGAGCTGACCTGCAACCGGACCTTGGAGCCGGCCGGGTAGGTCGACCCGAACAGGGTCCGGGCCTCGTCGTAGAAGTGGTGCGGGTTGGTGTCACCGGGGTTGTTGTTGAACGGGTAACCCCCGTAGTACCAGCCGTACTTCGAGGTCACCGGGACCGCCTTGACCAGGTTGCCGTTGATCCGCAGGTCGATGCTCGCGTCCCGGCCGGTGCCGGACGGGCTGTCCGGAATGCTGTACCGGAAGGTCACCGCGTCGGCCGGCTTGGTCAGGGTGAACTCGACGTACTCACCGACCGCGTCCAGGGTCACCGCTTCCCGCCCGGAGGCTTCGGAGGGCAGTTGACCGTAGTAACGGGTCGGTCCGATCTTCGAACCGTTGTGGGCGACGTTCTCCGCCTCCTGCTCGACGAACGGCACGGTCGCGCCGCGACCGACGATGTCGAACGGGGAGAGGCCGGCGGCCTGGGCGGGTGCCGCCGACGTGAGGGTGAGAACGGTGATCGACGCCGCGGCCAGGGCGGCGCTGGCGATGACTGCCAGCCCGACTCGGGCGCGGTTGGTGCGTGGTGCGGTGGCGGTGCCGGGCGTGGGCGCGCCGGCGGTGTGGATGGCCATTGGATCCCTTTCGTCAGGAAAACCAATTCCCCCGTGCGTGGAGCCGCGTGGAGCCGCAGTTCAGCAATGCGCCAGAGCGCGTGGACCTCCCGTTCCGGAACCGGGTCGGTGGACCGGCCGGTGGCGGCGGCGGGGACGCGCCGCTCCGCCGCCGGAGACGTCGGGTGCCGGCGTGTCCGCCGACAGTGGGGTCGGCGTCCCCACCGTCGGCGGACACCACCGCGCCGTCGCACTCGGCCCGGGACCGAGCTGGACGCACCCGGCGATCCGCTGGCCCGCGTACGCCGCCGCCGACTGCCGGTGTGCCGGGCACACCGGACCCCGGTGGTGTCCTCGACGGCGTTCCCCGCGGGCCATGACTATGCCGTTCCGGTCCGCAGCCAGACCGCGGTGTCCGGGGGCAGCAGGTCCCCGTCGAGCGGCCCGCTGGCAAGCAGGCGGTGCTGGTGCGCCGGCAGCGGCACCGGTACGTCGGACAGGTTCACCACGCAGGCGAACCGGTCCCCCCGGGCGAAGGCGAGCACCTCGTCCGGAGCCTCCAACCAGCTCATCGGACCGTCACCCAGGCCGGGCTCGGCCCGCCGGAGCCGGATCGCCGCCCGGTAGAGCGTCAGCATCGACGACGGGTCCTCAGCCTGCGCCTGCGCGGTACGGCCCTTCCAGTCCGCCGGCTGCGGCAACCACGGACCGGCCGTCGCGCCGTCCGGGCTGAAGCCGAACGGGGGCGCGTCACCGGACCACGGCAACGGCACCCGGCAGCCGTCCCGGCCCGGGTCGATGTAGCCGGAGCGCGGCCACATCGGGTCGGTACGCTGATCCGGCGGGACGTCGACCTCCCAGAGCCCGAGTTCCTCGCCCTGGTAGACGTAGGCGGCACCGGGCAGGGCCAGCGAGAGCAGGGCCGCCGCGCGGGCCCGTACGGTGCCCAGTTCGAGGTCGGTGAAGATGCCCTCCCGCTTCTTGGCGAAGCTGAAGGTGGTGTCCTCCCGGCCGTACCGGGTGACGTGTCGGGTCACGTCGTGGTTGGAGAGCACCCAGGTGGCCGGCGCGCCGACCGGGGCGTGTGCGCTCAGCGTGCCGTCGATGCTCTCGCGCAGCGCCGCCGCGTCCCAGGCGCAGCCGAGGAAGTCGAAGTTGAAGGCGGCGTGCAACTCGTCCGGGCGCAGGTAGTTGGCGAACCGCTGCCGGTCGGGCATCCACACCTCGCCGATCAGCGCCCGGTCGCCGGGGTACTCGTCGGCGATCCGCCGCCAGGCGCGGTAGACGTCGTGCACCCCGTCGAGGTCGCGGAACGGATGCGGCCGGTCCGGCAGGGTCTCCGGTAGCGTCCCGTCCTTGACCAGCAGTCCGGCCGAGTCGATCCGGATGCCGTCCACGCCCCGGTCGAACCAGAACCGGAGAGTGTCCTCGAACTCGGCCCGCACCCTGGGGTGTTCCCAGTTGAAGTCCGGCTGCTGCGCGGTGAACAGGTGCAGGTACCAGTCGCCGGGGGTGCCGTCCGGGTTGGTGGTCCGGGTCCAGGTCTCGCCGCCGAACTCGCCGACCCAGTCAGTGGGCCGCTCGTCCCCGTTCGGGCCCCGGCCGGGCCGGAACCAGAACAGTTCCCGCTCGGGGGCGCCCGGTCCGCCGGCGATCGCCGCCTGGAACCACGGGTGCGCGTCGGAGCAGTGGTTGGGCACCACGTCGACGATGGTCCGGATGCCGAGCGCGTGCGCCTCGGCGATCAACGCCTCCACCTCCGGCAGGGTGCCGAAGACGGGGTCGATGTCCCGGTAGTCGGCCACGTCGTAGCCGGCGTCCGCCATCGGCGACGGGTACCAGGGGCTGAACCAGATGGCGTCGATGCCGAGCGCGGACAGGTGACTGAGCCGGGACCGGATGCCGGCGACGTCGCCGATGCCGTCGCCGTTGCCGTCGGCGAAGCTGCGTGGATACACCTGGTAGATCACGGCTCCACGCCACCACGGACTGTTGTCTGCTGTGGACACGAGCACCTGCTTTCTGGGTCAGTACGTCGGCGGGTTCGCCGGACCTGGATGTGTCTCGGGCGAACGGGCGGGTCCGCGGCGAGGGGGTTTCGCTGGTGGTCGGTGCGGTCGGCCCGTCATCGGGCCCGCCTGAAGGCCGCCACGCGCAGCGCCTGCAGGTTCGGGGCTACCCCTTGAGGCTGCCCGTGGTCAGACCGGACATGATGTTCCGCTGGAAGGTCAGGAAGACGATGACGGTCGGGATCGCGGCGATGACCGACGCGGCGATCACCACGTTCATCGGCGTACCACCCGCGAAGGCGTAGATGCCGACGCTGACCGTCCGGGTCTCGGGCGAGGGCATGACCAGCTTCGGCCAGAGGAAGTCCTTCCAGACCGCCGTCACGGCGAAGATCGAGACCACGCCGAGGATGGGGCGCGACATCGGCAGGATGATCGACCACAGCGTGCGCAACGGCGTCGCCCCGTCCATGACGGCCGCCGCCATCAGGTCCTCGGGAATCGAGTCGAAGAACCGTTTCAGCAGGAAGATGTTGAACGCGTTCGCGACCAGGGGCAGCCAGATCGCGAACGGCGAGTCGAGCAGGTTGATGTGCAGGATCGGCAGGTCGATCACGGTCACGTACTGCGGGACGATGAGGACCATCGCCGGGATCATCAGCGTCGCCAGCATCAGGCCGAGGATCACGTTGCCGAATATCGGGCGCAGCTTCGACAGGGAGTACGCCGCGGCGGTGTCGAGGACGAGCTGGAACAGCAGCGCGCCGGCCGCGTAGTAGAACGTGTTGAACAGCAGCTTGGCGAGGTCCAGGTTGTTCCACGCGTCGGCGTAGTTCTGCAGTTGGGGATCCTTCGGGAACAGCGACGGCGGGGTCTGCGCGATCTCCTGGCCGGACTTGAGCGCGCCGGTGACCATCCAGTAGAGCGGCCCGAGGAAGACGAGCGTGAAGCCCAGCACGACGACGGTGAGCAGCGTCCAGTAGATGACCTTGCCGCGCCCCCGCCTGAGCTGGGCGTGGGAGATGAGGGTCCGGGTCCCGGAGTCCTGTGCCATGGGTCGTCCCGTCCTAGTCCTGTTTCGCGCTCAGCCGCACGTAGGCGGCGGAGAAGCCGGCCAGCACGACGAGCATGATCACGCCCAGCGCCGCGGCGCCGTTGAGGTCGTTCTGGAAGAACCCGTGCTGGTAGATGAGGTACGCCACCGAGGTCGCCGAGTCCTCCGCGCCGGTGCCGTTCGCGAGGATCAGCGGCTCGATGAAGAACTGCATGGTGGCGACGATCTGCAGCATCGCCAGGAGCGCGAGGATCAGCCGGGTCTGTGGGATCGTCACGTGGCGGATCCGCCGCCAGATCCCGGCGCCGTCGAGCTCCGCCGCCTCGTAGAGTTCGCCGGGGATGCTCTGCAGTGCCGCCAGGTAGATCAGCACCGCGCCGCCCATGTTCATCCAGGTCGACGCGATCACCATCGCCGGCATCGTCATCTCGGGGGACTGCATCCACTGCGAGGTGGGCAGGTGCAGCGCCTTGAGGATCGAGTTGAACAGTCCCGCGTCGCTGGGGTCGTACGCGTAGAACTTGAAGAGGAAGAGCGCCGAGGCTGGCGGCAGCATCACCGGCAGGTAGACCAGGATCCGCAGGTACCCCTTGGCGTGGCGGAACTCGTTGAGCAGGATCGCCACGAAGAACGGCACCGCGTACCCGAGGACGAGGGCGAGAACCGTAAAGTACAACGTGTTCTTCCAGGCCGCCCAGAAGCTGGGGTCGGCGATGATGCGTTCGTAGTTGTCCCAGCCGACCCAGGTCGTGACGCCGCGCCGGGTGCGCTGGAAGCTCATGACGACGCCGCGGATCATCGGGTACCAGGAGAAGAACGCGAAGCAGAGCACCGCACCGATCAGGAACGCGTGCCCGGCGAGGTTGTCTCGTACCTTGCGGCCGAGGCTCGTACGCTTCGGCCCCGCCGAGTACGGCGACGCGGGGCGACCCGGTTCCTTCCTGGTCCCCGGGGCGGTGATGATCACCAAGGCAACTCCTGCATGAGTCAGTGACGCCGACGGTGCGGCGCGGAGGGTGTGGGGGCCGGCGCGCCGGCCCCCACACCTGCGGATCAGCCCTCGGCGGCGAGGAGCTTGTTGACCTTGTCTTCGGCCGTCTTGAGTAGCGCGTCGATGTTCGCGTTCGGGTTCGTCAGCACACCGGACATCGCGGCGTCGAGCACCGCGTAGATCGCCTGTGCGTTGCGGGGCTCACCCTTGATCGGGACCGGGTTCGCCTCGAAGATCGCGAAGTTCGCGGTGTCGACGTTCGCGTTCGCCTTGCGCAGCTCAAGCTCCTGCTTCTGCGCGTCGCTGCCGTTGGCGAACAGCAACGGCTGGGGCAGGCCCACCGGGTAGTTCTGCGGCTTGGCCCGGACGTAGTCGAACTGGCCCTTGCCCGGCGTCAGCTTCTGGTACGCGACCCACTTCAGGCCGGCCTTGACCTGCTCGGGGGTGAGGCCCTTCTTGAAGAAGTAACCCTCGCCACCACCGAGCGTCCCCTTCGCCGCGCCGTCCTGGCCGGGCAGCGGGGCCATCGCCCAGTCCTGGAACTTGCCCTGGAACTGGCTGACGATCGCCTGGGTGGCGTCCGGCGCGCCGACGAACATGCCGACCTTGCCCGCGCCGGCGTTGGTCAGCAGGTCACCCCACTGCAGCAGCTGACGGGCGCCCATGCTGTTGTCGCCGTACCTCATGTCCTTGAGGTTCTGCAGGACCTGCTTGCCCGTCGCGTTGTTGAAGTCGGCCTTCTTGCCGTCGGCGGTCAGCACCTGGCCGCCCTGGGAATAGAGCAGGGAGGTGAAGTGCCAGCCCCCGGTGTTGCCGGCGCTGTACTCCGAGTAGCCGGCGATCCCGTTGCCGAGCGCGGAGATCTTCTTGGCGGCGTTGCGGACCTCGACCCACGTCTTGGGCGGGCTGTTCACGTCGAGCCCCGCCTGCTGGAACAGGACCTTGTTGTAGACAAGGCCCATCGAGTAGTTCTTCACCGGGACGGCGTAGAGCTTGCCACCGTCGCTGAAGACCTCCTTGAGCGCCGGGTCGACGCTGTCCCAGGTCGGGACCGTGTCCTTGTTGGCGAACTCGGTGATGTCCATCGCCTGACCGGAGTCGAGCACCTGCTGGAGATCGGTCATGTACCCGTAGAACACGTCGGTCACGGTGCCGCCGGCGAGGCGAGCGGTGAAGTCCGGCGGGTTGTTGCACTGCTCGCCGACGCTCACGCTCTTGATGACGATGTCAGGGTTCTGCCGCTGGAACTCGGCGACATCGTCGTTCCAGTTCTTCAACAGCTCTTTCTGGGAGCCAACCGGCTGGCAGTCGACGGTGATGGTGACCTTGCCGCCTGCATCGGTCGTTGCGTCGTCGTTCTTCGTGGAGCACGCCGTGAGGCTGAGCCCCACGCCGGCCACGAGCGCTAACGCCGCGGCCTTCCGGTATTGCGGTACGGACATCTGTCCATCCCTTCGGGAACGGGTGTCTCCATGAGCTTCGCCGAGCTGCGGTGATCATCACCGCGGCGACGCCCTGCCGCTGATCTGTATCGGCCATGCGACCTGACCCCTGGAGCTGCGTCGAGGCCAAGGCCGTGAGTGGAGTCACTGTAGCGAGATGGACTCATTTCGGCAAGGTATCGATCCTGTCTTGAAAGGACACGACTTTCTAACGACAGATATGGACCGGCCTCCGAAATGGCCCCGAATTGATGGCTTCTGCCCCGTTTGTCACTCACGGCCGGCGGGGCCACGCTGGACGGTGGATCGGGCCGGCGCCGCCCGGGGCGGGCACCGACGGGCCGCCGACCGCAAGCAGCGGTCGACGACCGGAGCGCCGCTCAGCGGCCAGGGCGGCGGACGGGCACCCGTGCACGGGCGCCGGCGACCACGGCTTCGGCGCACTGGCCGCCCTCGGCCGTCCGATCACAAACGGCAAGCATGCGGTCACCAACTCGACCGACGCCGCGGGCTCGGCGTGTAGGAAACTTCCAAGATCAAGATATTTTCCTGTAAACATTCTTCACGTACGCATCGATGCTCGTTACGATCTCGTCGGGAACGTCTTCTGGATCACGCCAGGCGGACGCACACCCGGCCCGTCGTGGCGGCGGCGACGGGTGAGCGGGGACGCCGATCGGGGCCGAGCACATCGTCGGCCGCGACGCGAGGTCCAGCCCGCCACCTCACCCCATCCCCCGTAGTCGAGAGGCGTCTATGTCCAGTTTTGGTAACTCCGTCGTGCGACGCCGCACCCTTCTCGCCACCGCAGCGGGCGCACTGGTCGCGCCCATGTTCGCCGGCCGGGCGCACGCCGCCGTCCCCCGCGTCTACATCGACCCGGGACACGGCGGCACCGACCCCGGCGCGGTCGGCAACGGTCTGCAGGAAAAGAGCCTCACCCTCGACATCTCGCTACAGCTACGCAACATCCTGCAGGCCAACTGGAGTGTCGACGTGCGGATGTCCCGGACGACCGACATCACCCGCAGCCTCACCTACCGTACGGACGACGCCAACGCCTGGGGCGCGAACCTGTTCGTGAGCGTCCACATCAACTCCGGTGGCGGCACCGGCTTCGAGAGCTACCGGTATCCCACGTCGGACTCGGCGACCGTCAGCCTGCACAATGCCCTCCATCCACGGGTCCTGTCCGGCATGCGTTCGATCGGAACGGTCACCGACCGTGGTCAGAAGACGGCCAACTTCCATGTGCTTCGCGAGACCACCATGCCGGCGGTGCTGACCGAGAGCCTGTTCATCGACACGGTCGCCGACGCGAACCTGCTCAAGCGCGCCGACTTCATCACCGCTGTCGCGCGTGGGCACGCCCAGGGCATCGCCGCCTACCTGGGGCTCGGCACCACTCCGCCCGCGTACAGCACCATTGTGGACAACGCCACCGCGGGCCGCTTCACCGCGAGCACCAACTGGTCCACCTCGGCCTACTCGGCCCAGCGCTACGGAACCGAGTACCGCTTCGCCAACCCGGTGCTCGCGAGCGACGCGGCCTGGTTCAAGGTGAACATCCCGCAGGCCGGCAACTATCGGATCGACGTGTGGAATCCGGCTGACCCCGGGTACAACAGCGCGGCGCCGCACGTGGTCGTCACCGCCTCGGGAAACCAGACGGTGAATGTGGACCAGCGCACCGGCGGCGGCGGATGGCGTTCGATCGGCACCTTCAACCTCGCCGCGGGCGACCGTGACCTGGTGGGCGTGAGCCGCTGGACCAACGCCACCGGATACGTGATCGCCGATGCGGTGCGGGTCACCCGGGTCTGAGACCGCCCGGTCGGCCTTCTTGACGTCCGGACCGGCGGGCACGAGCCCGCCGGTCCGTCGACGGAGGTGCCCAGTGGCCGGCTCTGGCCACAGAGCACCGCGCCGCACTCAGATCTGCCGCACGGCCAGCAAGCTGAGGACGGCCACCAGCACGACGGCCGCCACGACGGTGATCATCCGAATCCGGACCCGGAGGTCGGTGTCCCACCTGTCGCCGGTGCCAGCGGCACGGCGGGCCAGCGGGGTCAACGCGCGCCCGACACCGAATCCGATTCCGGCGAGCATCGCGACGTGCAGGCGCTGACCGCCGAGGAGCAGGGCAACCGCCAGCACGTACGGGGCGGTCGCCGAGACGTAGGTGCGGACCCCGGTGCCGAGTTCGAAGCCGAACTGCAGCGCCCCGCGCCGCAGGCTGCGCTGAAGTACGTCCTGCGGCACCTGCCGGGCGTTCTGCGGCAGCCGGATCGGCACCAGGCCCAGCTCACGGAGCAGCCCCAGCACCGCCACCGCCACGATGCCCGCGTACCGCCAGGGGCCGGGCAGCGGAGCGGACAGCCCGGAGAGCAACCCCAGCACCAACCCGCTGAGCGAGCCACCGACGATCAACCCGGTGACGAACAGCGTGAGGACGACGCCCTGCCGATCTCGATCTCGCCACCCGGGCGAGGCCAGCGCGTGCGCGCTGTTGTGCGTTCAAACCGAGCCGGAGAGCGCGTAGCCGGCGAGCCCTCCGATCATCGCCCAGGTGAGCACATGCCCGTACGCGGCGGCGGCGAGCGCACCGACGGTGAGCAGCAGGAGGGGTACGAGCGGATCGGCGCCCCAGCGGCGTGCCGCCCGCACGGGCCCGGGCAGCGTTCGGGTCATACGGCGGCGCCGGTCAGCGTCCGCCAGGAGTTGACCCCGATCACACCGTCGACCGTCAGCCCGTTCTGCCGCTGGAAGTCGCGCGCGGCGCTGTCGGTCGCCGGGCCGAAGACCCCGTCGGTCACCAGCACGTAGCCGCGCCTGTTGAGCTGGCGCTGCGCGGCGCTGACGGCGTCGCCGCTGACCCCGGAGCGGACCGTGATCACGAGCGCCGGCCAGGTGGTCGCGTCGATGACACCGGTGGCCCCGATGCCGGCCGCCGCCTGGAAGTTCTTCACCTTCGCCTCGGTGTCGCCACCGAAGATCCCGTCGATCTCGGTCGCGTGGCCCCGGGCGGTCAGCAGGTGCTGCACGGTGTAGACGTTCACCCCGGTGTTGGTCCGCTGGGTGGTGGGCCAGCCGACCGTGCCCAGGCATCCGCACTTGGTGTTCCACCGGCAGATCGACTTCACCCAGCCCGAGCTTGTCTTCTTGTATCCGTCGTGGCATCGGCGTTCGACCGAGCAGGCGCAGGCGCCGCACGCCCCGTTGTAGGCCCACAGCCAACCGTCGTACGTCCCGCCGTAGCACTGGTTCGGCCGCAGGATCCAGGTGACGCCGTCGTTCTTGTGGAATCCGGTGTACGTCCCGCTGGTGTTGCAGGAGTCGGCGAAGATCGTGCTCGGGCCACACCCCGGCGAGCAGTTGTGATCGCTGGCGTACGTCGGGCATGCGGCATAGATCTCGTAGCCGTCGGCGTACGCGCGGCGGGCTGCCGGAAACACGCTGAGCGCGGCCATACCCACCGCGGTGCCCGCCCGGAGCAGGGTGCGTCGCGACAGCTCCCAGCCCGCGCGCCTGCGGCCACCTGGCTGAACCGGCACCCGCCGGACGGCGGCCCCGGTACCTGGGTCGGCTCCGCGCAGCCAGGGCACGGTGTCGAGACCGGTCATGCCCGACCTCCCTGATTCGTGGCGACCGCCGGTCCGGAGCCGCCGGGTTGGCTGTCGATCTCGTCGAGCAGGCGGCGCAGTGCCGCGCGGGAGCCGAGCGGCTCGGCGCGGAGCACCCGCCCGGCCGGGTCGACAACGGTGGCGAACGGGGTGGCGAGGGCGTCGTACCGCTCGAACAGCTCCGCCTGCCCGCCGAGCACGGTGATCGGCAGGCCCGCTGCCTGCGCCGAGGGGTTGTCCCGGTAGAGGACCCGGAACTCCAGGCCAGGGCGGCCGACGTGGCCGTTCGCCTCGGCCAGCACCTCGGTGCAGGTCCCGCAGTCGGGCTCCAGGAACAGCAGCACCAGCGGAACCGCCGGTGCCCCCGGCGCCAACCGGGCGAATCCGGGCGCTGGTGCTCCCGGCCGCAGGCCGACCGACTCAGGACGACGCTGGACCGCCCCGCTCGACAGCGCGTGCACCTGGCGTACCAGGCCCGAGACCGTGAGAGCCAACAGGAGGATCGCGATCCAGCTCAGGATCAGTGCGCTGGTCTGGAAGCTCATCCGGGTATGCCTCCCTCTGTCATGCCGACGGACCGGCCGTTCGTGGGCCGCGCGGCTGTCGCCGTGGCCGGCTCGTACATCGCGGCGGGCAGATGCCACAGCAGCGCGGTGAACGTGGCGGAGGCCAGCAGCACGACGGCGAGTGCGGCGTCGGCTCGATTCAGCGGAATGATCGAGCCGGACAGGGCCAGTGCGACCAGGGCCAGCCCGGCGAGGATCGAAGCTCGTGCCACCACCCAACCGGTCATCGGCAGTTCCACCCGGGAACACCCGCACGACCCGGTGCGCCCGGTCGACATCAGGTGCCGGCCGTAGCCGGCGTACAGGCCGAGTAGCGCGCCGCTGCCGACGAGGACCGCGATGAGCAGGCCTTCGCCGCCGTCATAGAGCAGCGCCGCGAGCCCGGCTCCGGCGAGCAGACCTTCGCTCGCGATGGCGAGGACGGCGACCGTGACCGGAGCCGGTAGCACCCGGTGCGCGGCCAACGCCTCGGCGAGCGCCGCCGGTCGTGACAGGTGCTCGGCGGTGCTGACGAGCAGGGTGAACAGGACGGTGTACGTGGCCACGCTGCTCAGCAGTCCGGACATCCCGACCTACCCGGCCGTCTGGACACGGAGCCGGTTCACCAGAGCGGGCACCTGCTCCAGGTCCGTGTCGGCGAACGGCACCAGGCTGAGCCAGGCGTCCGCCGCGGCCAGCACGAAGTAGGGCGTCCCGTCGGGGAGTACGTCCCGAAAGAGCTCGCCCGCCTGCGTCTGCAGGCCCCGCCAGGAGGGCAGTTGCCCAACACGCTGCCTGGTGAGCGGTGCGATCTCCAACAGACCGAGCCCGGGGACCTCCTTGAGCACGGTGGCCGGTGCGGCGAACTCGGTGCCGGTCTTCGCGGTCGGGCGCAGGGTCAGGCCGTCGTCGTGCTCCTCGACGCGCAGGGTCCGCAACGCCCCGAGCAGGTCGACGGTCGCCGCGCCGTACATCTCGGTGAAGAAGCAGTGTCCCCGCCCCCGCCAGACCGCCACGAGCCGATCCTCGGCCAACTGGATCTGCGGGTCGTAGGATCGGATGCGCGCGGTCAGCAGCGTTCCGCCCTGGTAGGTGAGTTCCTCGTCGAACTTCTCGACGCCGAGCGTCCGGGCCACGTCGTCCGCGAGCCCGACCGATCCGGCCGTGAACTCGTGCAGTCGGCCGCCGATCGTCACATCGGCCACGGACGTGAACGGTGCGCTCAGGTCGAGTGACCCATCGAGCAGGAACCGACCTTTGTCGATTGCCCGATGTGTCACCGGCACCCCGCTGGCTGCCATCCGACCGCCCTTCGTCCGGATCCGAAACTAACCACCGGCACAATATACGGGTATGTAAATATCTGACAAGATGGATCGGCGTCACCGGCCGACAGCAGTTCCGACGCCGGAGATTGCGTGCCCGGCCCGTCCCCGGCGGGGTCGGGCCGGGCACGCGGTCGACGTGCCGTCGTCACCAGGCCCAGACAGTGCGCGGGGTACGCCCGAACCGGTGCCGGCGGCATGCTCGCGCTGGTGCTGAACGACCTGCGGCGGTTCCGCAAACTCGGGGTCCGCAACCGCACCGAACTCGCCGCCCGGCGGGCCCGAACCGGCTGACCCCGTCGATGTCCGGCTTCGCCTCCGCTGCCGGGACCGTCACCCGCCGATCCCGGGTCCGGCACGAAAAGCCAGTGAGCGTGACCGTTGGCGACTGCTATCTTTTCCTTATGCGTTCGTTCTCCGTTGAGGTGATGATGCCCCGCCAGCGGGGCTGTCGACGCTGAACGGATGACGTTCCGAGGCCCAAGCGCGGGGCCTCGGTTCACGTGTCGGGCCGGAGCCCCGGTTCCTTCAGGAGGCTCCGATGCCCGCCCGATTCTACGTGACCACGACCATCCCGTACGTCAATGCCCGTCCGCACTTGGGTTTCGCTCTGGAACTCGTGCAGGCCGATGTGTTGGCCAGGCACCGGCGCCAGCGCGGTGACCAGGTGCGGTTCCTCAGCGGCACGGACGACAACTCGCTGAAGAACGTGCTGGCCGCCGACGCCGAGGGCCTACCGACCCAGGAGCTCGTCGACCGCAACGCCGCCGCTTTCGAAGCCCTGCGCCAACCACTGGCGCTGTCCCCCGATGACTTCATCCGCACCAGCCGCGATCCCCGTCACCGCCCCGGAGTGGAGCGGCTCTGGCGCGCCTGTGCCGCAGCCGGCGACCTCTACCGCAAGCACTATCAGGGGCTGTACTGCGTGGGGTGCGAACAGTTCTACAACGCGGCTGAGCTTCGCGACGGCCGCTGCCCGGAACATGGCACCCCGCCGCAACTGGTCACCGAACAGAACTGGTTCTTCCGCCTGTCCCGTTATCAGGGCCAACTCCATGATCTGATCGATGGCGGGCAGTTGCGCATCGAACCGGCGGTGCGCCGCAACGAGGTGCTCAGCTTCATCGCGGCAGGACTGCACGACCTGAGCATCTCCCGCTCACACACGCGCGCCCGTGGCTGGGGCATCCCCGTGCCCGAGGACCCCGACCAGGTCGTCTACGTCTGGTGGGACGCCTTGGGCAACTACGTCACCGCCCTCGACTACGCCAACCACGGCCCCGACTACCAGCACTGGTGGGTGGACAACCCCAGCCGGGTACATCTGCTGGGCAAGGGTGTGCTGCGCTTCCACGCCGTGTATTGGCCAGCGATGCTGCTGTCAGCTGGCGAGCCCCTGCCCACCGACATCTTCGTACACGACTACCTCACCGTCGGCGGCAAGAAGATCAGTAAATCGGCGGGTGTCGCCATTGATCCCGTCGAGCTCGTCGCGCAGTTCGGGACCGATCCCGTGCGCTGGTGGCTGCTGCGCGACGTGCCCCGAGTCGGCGATGCCGACTTCACCATCGACAGGCTCATCGCCCGCACCAACAGCGACCTCGCCGACGGTCTGGGCAACCTCATCAACCGCGTCACCACCATGGTGCACCGGTATCGTGACGGGAAGCTACCGGACTGCGCCGCACCGCCGGCCGCTGACGCCCACCGCCTGACGACCGCCTGTCAGCAAGCGCCAGACCTCATTGCGGCGGCCCTGGACGCCTTCGACTTCCGCACCGCCACCGCGGCGGTATGGGCCATCGTGGATGAGGCCAACCGCTACGTCGAACACGTCCGGCCCTGGTACCTCGCCAGAGCGGAACGCGACGGCGATAGCCGGGCGGCCACGGACCTCGACAGCGCTCTTGATGTCCTCGTCCGTTCCTGCCAGACGCTCGCCGAGCAGATCCGACGCTTCCTTCCCGACACTGCGGACCGGATCGCCGCCCAATGCACGCCTTCTGTTGGACGGCTGCCCACCCCGCAACCACTCTTCCCGAGAATCGCGACCCCGGAGCCGCGACGATCGCCGGCTCGCTGCTCATGAGAGGGACCCGACAGGCCAACCGTGGGAATAGCCCCGCAGGCACAGCGCCTGGCGATGACTGCAAAGTCGACGCACCCGACTTCGACAAGCGGCCGGCTGTGATCGGCCGACCGCGTTCGGTAGAGTGCGGACGTTGATCGTCGGCGATGGCCGAAGGTCGGAGGGGTGCCGGATGACTCGACGGGGCGGGCGGTGGGCGCGGGTCGCGCTGCGCCTCGCGCTGCTGCTCGGCGGTGTCGTCGTGACGTGGGGCGTCCACGAAAGCGCCACCGCGTCGGTCGCCTACGCCACCGACCGTCCGCTGGCCGCGCCGGTGGACGCGGCCGTCGACCTGCTCACCGGCGTCCTCCGCCCGATCGTCGAGACGGCGCCACCACCGCCCGCTCCGGAAGTGCCTGCCGCCGGGACGGCCCCCGGCACCCCGCCGAGCGGAGCCGCCCCTCCCCCGGCGCCCGTCCGGCTGCCCACCCGACCGGCAACCCGGCCGGCCAGCCGAGTCACTGCCCCGCCGGCCCGGCCCGGCCAGGTCGGCCCGCCGAAGCCCGCCGCTGGCGGTGCGAGCCGACCGGCCACCCGGCCACCCGGCGGGGATGTGCTGGAACCGGTGGGTGATGTTCTCCGTCCGGGGACGAAGCCAGTCCGGGCCGGGGTGCTCACCCCGGTCAGCGAGGCACTCCGCCCGGTCACCGACCCGGTACGCACCGGGGTCCTGGTGCCCGTGGCCGGCGTCCTCAGCCCGGTGACGCAGCCGCTCACCCCGATTCTCTCGCCCGTCTGGCAAGGGCTGGAGCCGCTGTTCGAGCCGTTGGCCCCCGTGCTCAGGCCCCTCGAACCGGTGACAGACCTCTTGGACCCGCCCACCGGCCCGCCTGCCACGCCACCGCCCGCGCCGACCCTACCGGCGCCGCCCCTGGCCACGCCACCGCTCCTCACGCCGCCGCAGACCGGCCCGGGCTGCTGCGCCGGACCCAGCTCCGGACCAGTCGGCGAACCGGCCGGGCCCGTTTCGGCCCCCGCCCCCACGAGCACCTCAGCACACCCGCAGACGGCAACCGAGCTCTCGTCCCCGCCGCGCCTCGTCGGGCCGGACGGGCCGAACCCGCTCCGACCGGACGCCGGCTCCGCGCCAGCCGCGCCCTCTCCCAACACGAGTGGATCCGGCTCATCCGGCACCGTCCACGGTCACGCCGCCGAAGCCCCCGCTTCGATTTGGACGTCGCCCGGCCTGGCAAGGCGCCGCTGCCACCCGACCGGTGGCGGCGCCCTCCCGTCCCGCTCGCCCCGCCCAGGCACCCGGCCCGCCTGACCGGCGGGCCGTCGTGCCGTCCGCGCGGCACCGACGGCCGCTGCGTACCCGTACGCCTTGACGGCCCCTCGTGGCCCGCGCCGGCCCGCGCGGCGGTCCCGCGACGACGCCGGCATCCTCCCCGACGTACCCGATCACGATCGTGACCAGGAGTTACCCATGAACATGAGCACGCCCGTCATCCGGGCCCGCTGGTGCGACACCGGCCGGATCGCCGCTCTCGTCACCGAAGCCCTCGCACCCACCGACCTCGGCGCCTGGCTCGTCCCCGACGAGCGACACCGGCCGACCGTCCTCGCCGCCGTGGCCCAGATCTGGACCGAACACGCGCTGCTCTTCGGCGACGCGTTCCTGCTCCCAGACGGCACGGCCGCGACCGTCTGGTTCCACCGCTACCGGCCGATCCCGCCACCGGCCCAGTACGCCGATCGGCTCACCGACCTGTGCAGCGCATACCGCGACCGGTTCCTTCAGCTCGACCAGGCCCTCGCCGCCCGGCGGCCCACCGAGGCGCACAACCACCTGGCGCTGCTCGCCGCGCCCGGCCCCGCAGAGCCCGGCCGGGCCGCGGCGGTCCTCGCCGGAGCGCAGCGCTGGATGGACACGCTCAGCCTCCCCACGTACGCCGAGGCATTCACCGACGTCGACCGCGAACTGCTCCAGCGGCACGGATACACCCACCGCGACACCTTCCCGCTCGACAGTCACACGACCGCGCATTCGATGTGGCGGTGCTCGCCGCTCCAGAGCGGCCGGCCCAGCCGTAACACCCGCTCACCGGTGCGACGTCCACTCGCCCAGAATTCTGTCGCGCGGATCATGAATCTCGCTCGTTAGACCCGTAAGGCACGAGGAGATCTGACGAACCACGGGTAGGCTGTGCCGGCGCCGCTGTCGCCGGCACAGCCCCTCCTGGGGCAACCAATGGCGGCCCTGCCCCGCACGGCCTGGCAACTACGCGATGCCGGACGATCGAGGCGAGTTCCCGACCGCGGCCGAGCAGCTCGACACCGTCCGCGACGACTGCCTACACCGAATCTGGTCCGGCACCGGCACCTACAAGCGCCGATTCAGCAGCCAGCATCCGGAGCACGGTGGCGACATCTGTGCGTTCGGAAAGAAGCAGGGCACTGGAGGCTTTGGTCCATCGCCAGGTCAGCAACAAGGTGAACCGACGGGCTGCCTCGTGTTGGCTGGGGCACGGAATCATGATCAGGTGACAGGCTACCACCGCCGCCCAGGCCGGTCCCTGAACAGCGACCTGGTCGCAAACGAACCTGACCGAGGGGAAATTGGTCAGCACCGCCCGCAGGCGGCGCTGCATGGCAGCGGAACTGTTGACGGGCGCTGCGAATCCGGCGACGCCGATAGCGCTGAAATGGCAACGGCGGGCGAGGAGGTGCGATGCCGGTCCGGCGTCCGCTCGAGACAGCGCTGCGACAGCCCGACGTAGACGTCTTGTGACCAGGAACAAGAACATGGCATCGCCTCCGGATACTTTGCTGATACAGCGAGGGGAAAATGGGCGGTACTGCCCGTGGTGGTGCCCTTCAATGTCTGAGCGTGTCAGCAAATCGGACCCACGACCCGGGCAGGGGTGCCGAGCCACCAGCCCCGTCGGCCGGTCCAGATGTGGTCGGGGCCCAGCTTGCGCCGTAGTCGGGAGACGACCGTGCTGACCGCCGATGGGCTCTTCGGTCGCACCGTGGTGGGTGTGTTGGCGAAGACGTCCCTCGCGCTCAGTGCTACTCCTCGCGCCTCGATAAGAACCTGCAACGTGGCGGCCTCCTGGGGACTGAGCGGCACTGAGGTGGCCCTGCTCGGTAGCCCTACTCGTCGGGTCGCAGGGTCCAGCAGCAACACGTTGGAGGCGGCTGCGGAGAGGACGGCGTCTTCGGTTCGGCCAGCCAGCCGCCACCCACCGCCACCGCCACCGCCATCGGTGAGGATGGACTCCCGACCGAGGCGCTGTCGCAGGCGGTAGACGATCACGCCAACCTGGGAGGGCCTTGCGGGACGAGCCGTTGCCGGCATGGAAAGCCAGATCTCGTCGCGGCCTCGCGGCATCCCCTGTGCCTCGATCAGCGCACGCAACACAAGGTACTCCTGCCACCCGAGCCGGATCATGGATCGTCGCCCGCTCACCCACAGTTGTCGGCGGGGCAGGTCCAGATGGATCCCGCCAAAAGAGATTGCGCCGGGCCAGGCCGGAGGGCGGGAAGCATCCGAGGCGTCAAGCCACCAGCCACCGGCTCCCGTGAGAACGCGGTGGGTGCCGAGCTTGTCGCGAATGTTCGCAATGATCACACCAACCTGCGCCATGGTAGGCGGGCAGGAGCCTTTGGGCACGGCAGCCGCGATCTCGTCGCGACGGCATGGTTCGCCGGCCCGCTCGATCAAAACCGCCAGCACCTCGGCCTGCTGGCCGCTGAGTAGCACCTCGCGCATTTCTGGATACAGCCGCACCCTGCCCGTCGACGTGTTCAGCTTCATGCCGCCGTAGGCCAGTAAACGCGCCGGCGTCAGCCGGGCACGCTCGGATACCCGCGCACCCCTACGAAACCGGTGGAACCGCTCGCCGGCACCATGGGGCCGGTCGGCGATTGCCGCTGCGCTGCCCGCCGCGCGGTCGGTCCCTCGCCAGCCAGCGGGCAGATCTGATGGCGGGTGTTGTTCCATTTCGCCTTGCCTCCCGCCCACGCCGGAGCGCTCTAGCCGTACGACGTACCGGAGCCCTGTGCCGTTCACCGGACCCGAACCCGCCTGACAGGCGGCGGAGGTGCCACGTTCGCTGGCGACGGTGATCCCGGCCCTGCACCAGCCACGCCCGCAGGGCAGATCCGGTACAAGGCGCACCACCCGCCGAAGCCGTCCATGATCAACCTCCCGCTACTTGACTGACCCGGCGAGAACGCCCTGCACGAAGTAGCGCTGGAAGGCGAAGAAGACCGCGAGCGGCACGAGCATGGACAGGAACGCGCCGGGACCGATCGTGTCGAGGTTGGACGAGAACGACCGCATCTGCTCCCGCAGGGCGTAGGTGATCGGGGCATTGTCGGAGGTGGCGAAGACGAGCGCGACCAGCAGGTCGTTCCAGACCCACAGGAACTGGAAGATGGCCAGCGAAGCGATGGCCGGCCAGCCGACCGGCAGCACCACGCGGGCGAAGACGACCAACTCCCGGGCGCCGTCAAGGCGGGCCGCCTCGAGCAGGTCGCGCGGGATGTTCAGGAAGAAGTTCCGCAGCAGGAAGATCGCGAACGGCAACCCGAAGGCCACGTGGAACGCGACCACCGCCGAGATTTCACCGTAGATGCCGATGGTGCGGAAGATCCGGGCGTCCGGCACGATCGCCACCTGGACCGGCACCACGATCAGCGAGACGACCAGCACGAACAGCCAGTCCCGGCCGGGAAAGTCCATCCAGGCCAGGGCGTACGCACCGAGTGCCCCGAGCAGCACCACGAGCAGGGTCGACGGGACGGTGATCAGTACCGTGTTCCACAGCGATTCGACGATCCGCTCGTTCTGGAGCACCTGGACGTAGTTGTCGAGGGTCAGTTGGGCCGGTGTGGTGAATACCGTCCACCAGCCGGTGGCGCTGTTGTCGGCGCTGCTACGCAGGCTCGCCACGGCCAGACCGAAGGTCGGCACCAGCCAGAAGACGCCGACCAGGAGCACCAGCAGCCGCAGCAGCGCCTTACCGAACCGCAGCATGAACCGGGTCCACGGTCCCGGTCGCGGCGGGCCGCCCCGCGCGGTACCGGCGGGCACCAGTTCCGGTACACCGTCGTCGATGATGGCGTGGCTCATCAGCTATCCCTCCTCAGGCGCCGGATGTTGAACAGCATCGCGGGGAGCACCAGGGCGAACAGCAGGACCGCCAGGGCGCTGCCGAGCCCGTAGTCCAGGCCACCGCCGAAGGACACCCGGTACATCTCCAGGGCGACCACGGTCGCTTCGTCCTGGGACGACTCGGGTGCGAGCACGTAGACGAGGTCGAAGATCTTCAGGACGTTGATGGTCAGGGTGACCAGCACCACGACGAGCACGGGCCGGACCAGCGGGACGGTCACGTGCCGGAACGTCTGCCACTCGCTTGCGCCGTCCATCCGGGCCGCTTCGAGCGCTTCCCGAGGCAGGGCGGCCAGACCGGCCGACACCAGCACCATGGCGAAGCCGGCCCAGATCCAGATGTACGCCCCGATGATCGCGGGAGTGACAAGTGAAGGCCCAAGCCAGGTGATGCCGTTGAACGGCTCGGTGAAGTTGTCGGCGGGCAGCCGGATGACGTATTGCCCTGAGGTGAGTTCGGGGAACGCGAACCGCCCGGCGGCGTCGGTCCGGGCGGTGGCGACCACCCTGCCCCCGTCGGCCACCGCCTCGACGGTCATCTGGGGCAACCCCACCTCGCCGGGGTCGACGGTCCCCGCCCGGCCGCCGCCGCCGCGACTGAAGTCGAGCCACACCACCCCCTGCAGTCCGGGGCCGCCGACGGGTGCCGTGGCCGGCCTGGCGTCGGTCGGGATCCGGTTCGGCGGCAGACCCACGAGGGCGAGGTGGACGGGTTCACCCGGGTTCGCCGGCCCGCTGGACTCGAAGCCACCGTTCTTCGGCACCAACTCGCCCTGCTCCCGGGCATCCACGCCGTGGTAACGCGACGGGGGCACAAAGGCGTCGTGCGCCGACACGGCGACCGCGTTGAGCACGCCGCGGTCCGGGTTCTCGTCGTAGACCAGCCGGAAGGTGACGCCGGCGGCCAGGAAGGAGATGGCCATCGGCATGAACAGGACGGCCTTGAGCACGGCCGACCGGCGCAGCCGCTCGGTCAACACCGCGAAGATCAGCCCAAGGGTGGTGACCACGGTGGGTGCCACGATCACCCAGATGAGGTTGTTCAGGATGGATCGCCGGGTGTTCGGCGAGGTGAACATGGTGACGTAGTTGTCGAAGCCCACGAACCTCGACCCGTCACCGCTGCGAAAGCTGAGCCACAGCGTGTAGACGATGGGATAGCAGACCAGCACCAGCAGCAGCACCAGGGCGGGGCCGAGGAAGAGCGCGACCATCAGGCGGGTCTCCCGTGACCGCCGGCGGCCCGTGGTCCCGGCGGTGGTCCGTGGACCGCCGGGACCATCGGCCACGCTCGCCCGGCCGATGGTTGTCTGGGCAGGGGACGGACGGATGCCCTCAGCCGGGTCGGGCGTGATCGTCATCAGTTGCCTCCGAAGTCCTTCTTCGCGGCAGCCTCGAGCTGCTGGGCCAACGCCTCCGGGGCGATCGGCTTGGCGAGGAGATCCTGTAGCAGCACCCAGAGGTGGGCGCTGGTCCCGCCGCCGAACGTCTGCGGCGTGAGGTCCGACAGGTCGAAGCGCAGCGATTCGGCCTTCACCACCGCTTCGGCGAGTTCCCGGGTGGTGTCGTCCGGGTACGTCGCGATGTCCAGTCCCGAGTTCGCCGAGATGAACCCGCCCCTGGCCGCCATGATCTTCGCTGCCTCGGGAGAGGCGAGGAAGGCCATCAGTGCGTTCGCCTCGGGCGTGTCCTTGAAGGCGACCGCCTGGTCGCCCGCGGTCACCACCGCCGGCTTCGAGCCGTCGATCGACGGCCAGTCGAAGAACTTCGCCGACTCGCCGACCTTCAACTCACCCAGCTTGTTGATCTCTGAGGCGACGAAGTCACCCTCGAACAGCATCGCCCCCTTCGGCGCCTTGCCGAACACGTCGGCGATCGCCTGCGTGAAGGCGGTCTGCGTGGGACTGCCGGCCAGGAACCGCGGCGTACGCCAGTAGTCGGTCAGCAGGGTCAGCGTCCTGACCACGCTGGGGTCGGTCCAGGGGATCTCGTGCTTGGCCAGCTTGTCGTACATCTCCGGGCCGGCGACCCGGAGGTAGCCGTTCTCGAACCAGTCGGTCAGCACCCACCCGTCGCCACCGGCGGCGACCATGGGCGTCACCCCGGAGTCGGCGAGCGCGGCGGAGACCGTCTTGAGCTCGTCCCAGGTCTTCGGCGGCTGCACCCCGGCGTCGGTGAAGCTGTCGACCCGATACCAGATCACCGACTTGTTGGCCACCTTGAAGTAGACGCCGTAGAGCTTCCCGTTCACCGTGCCCAGTTCCTGCCAGGCAGAGCTGTAGTTCTCCTTGATCGCGGCGGCCGCGTCACCGGTCAGCGGCTTGATCGCGCCCCGCTTCACGAACTCGGCCACCACCCCGGGCTGCGAGATCAACGCGACGTCCGGCGGCGAACCCCCAGCGATCCGACTGTTGAGCAGCACCGGCAGATCGTTGCCACCGGAGGTGTACTTCACCGTCGCGCCGGTCTTCGCGGCGAAGGCATCCAGCACCGCCTGGAAGTTCGCCTGCTCGGCACCGGACCAGGTGGCGGCCACCTCGACCGTCTTGCCGGCAAGGCTCCCGTCCGGCGAGCCGGGCTCCGGGCCAGCATCGCCGCCGCACCCTGCGGCGGCGGCGAGGACCGTCGCCGCCACGGCGAGCGGTACCCATCGTCGGACCATGGACCCTCCTGAATTTGAACTGCGGATCGGGACTGGACCGGAGCGGGCGACGACCCGCCGCCCGCCCTGCGTTCGAGGTCGGCGGACGCCGACCCAGGTTCCGGATCGGCATTCGCCCCACCCTCATCCGTCCCCATCCGGGCCGGCACTCATCGATCACATTCCATTAACCGATCGGCGATTGCGCCGAGTCTTCAACACCGCCACGTTTCCCGGAAGTCAACTGGGAGCTACGTGACGGGACCGACGAGTTCCTCACAAGATCCACTTCCAGGATCCGGCCCCGACTCGCCGGTAACCATTGGACGGTCGGCTCTGGACTGGGAAAACACCGTCCGGATCGGCACGCCGTCCCAGATTTCGGTAGCACCGGGTCGGTGAACGAACCGTCATGGTGTTGGAACTCGACATCACTGCTATGTCCGCGCTGTTACCGCGAAACTTCTTTCCGACGAAGATTATCCTCACCGGATTGAGCCAACCGCCGTCCGGAACCGTTCAAACACTGTTGAGGTAGGCCGGGTTGAGGGGAGGACAGTGTGGAGGACCTGGCGGGATACACGATCGCCGTCCTGTCGGAGCGTCGTCGACACGACCTCGCCACCCTGCTGGAGGCCACCTCGGCACGGACGGTCAACGTCCAGGCGGTCCGCTCGGTGGCCCAACCGGTGGCGGAGGCCGTTGCGGTCGCCACCCGCGACAGTGTCACGAGACAGGTGCACGAGGTCATCGTGTCGTCGGGCGTGGGCCTGCGGGCCTGGCTGCGCGTGGTCCAGGAGACCGGTCATCTCGACACGCTCATCGACCGGCTGACGCACGCCCGCCTGCTGGTCCGCGACGGGCACGCCGCCGACACGCTGCGGGATCTCGGCCTGAGCCAGATATGGGCAACCGCCTCCGCGACCACCGAGGACCTGTTCCGCTATCTCCTCGCCCAGCCGATGATCGGCCGCCGGGTGGTGGCGCAGATCGAGTCGGAGCCACACCGGGAGTACTGCGAGGCCCTACGCCGCAACGGGGCGGCCGTGGTCGAGGTCATCACCAACCGGTTTCTCCCGCCGCTGCGGACCGACGTCCTGCGCCGGCTGTGCGGAGTCATCGTCCGGCGGCAGGTCGACGCCGTCGCGTTGACCGGGGTGACCGCCACCGAGAACATGTTGCGCCAGGCCGAGGCCGACGGCGTCCTCGGCGAGGTGCTCAACGCGCTGACCGCCGACATCGTGCCGGCCTGTCTGGGCTACCTGGCGGCGGAGCCGCTGCGGGCGTTCGGCCTCAGCCCGTACGTGGCGAACAGTCCCGCCCTGCCGGACCTGGTCAAGGTCCTGGCGAACCAACTCCCGGGACGGTCGCTCCAGCTCGACATGCAGGGTCACCGGGTTCAGATTCGCAGCCAGGCGATGGTGATCGGCCGCCAGGTGATTCCGGTCCAGCCCGGCCCGATCTCGGTGTTACGGGCGCTGGCCCGCCGTCCCGGCCGGGTACTGTCCCCGGCCGAGATCCGGGCAGCCGCGCCGAGCTGGGCCGATGTCGACGACCACGCCGTCGAGATGGCGGTGTCGCGGCTGCGGCGAGCCTTCGACGACACCCCGCTGGACGGCGTCGACCTGATCCAGACCGTGATGAAGCGTGGCTACCGGTTGGCGGCCTGACCACCCACCGACACACTGCGACGCAGCTCGAACTCCACCGTCGGCAGCAAGCCACCCGAGCCGTCTGAGTAGGCCAGCAAGTACGCCGGGACCGCCTGGACCGCCGCCGCCGGCGGCGGCAGGGCCCGGCTCCGTCCTACGCCGTCTGGTCGGTCGCTGCCCATCGAAGGTCATGCCCACGTTACGGCCCCGGCCGTCGCCCGGATTGTGCTCCACCGCCAAGTACCAGTGGAAGACGGGGTTGTGAGTCATGGTGATTGATCAGTCCATGGTCGGCCGGTCGGTCTGCTGCCGCCCGGCGGAGGACGCTTCTCCGGCGGCAGGCTCTGCGTTGGCGACCTCTCAGTGCCGTCAGGGACGGCGCTTGCGGACCAGCACCGGTCGGCGCCAGCTGTCCATGCCCGTGCTGGATGTCCCGCTGTGCTACGCCGGGGTGGAGTTGCAGACGTCCACCGGCCTGGTCCGACTGCACGCCGAGTCGAGCGCGGTCATGCTCAGTGGTCAGCAGGTCGCCGTGCTGGCCGTCCTGATCACGGCGCGGGGGGCACCCCTCAGCCGGGAGGCGATCTGGGCGGCCATGCCCCGCGGGTATCGGCCGCCAACGGCTGCCCAGATCGGCGTGGTGATCGCCAACATCCGTAAGAAGATCGGTGCCGCACGCATTCTCACCAGCGCGGACGGCTGGTGGATGCGGGACCCGATCGCGCCGGACCCGATCGACGGCACCGACGTGCTGTCGTTCGGCGACCTGCGACTCGATGTCGAGCATCGGTACGTCCTCGACGGGCCGGCTCGCCCCATCCGGCTCGGCCCGCAGGAGTTCGCCGTGCTGCGGGTACTCGTCGACGCGCGGGGAGTGCCGCGCAGCAGGAGTCGGATCTGGTCGTCGTTGCCACCGGATGACCGGCCCGCCACGATCGCCGCGGTGGGCGTGGTCATCCATCACCTCCGGGAACGCCTCGGGCGTAACCGGATTGTCACCGGCGGGGGCGGCTGGCGGCTGGCCGGCCCGGCGAGGCCCCGGCCGGGCGCCGCGGAGTGGGCCGGCGTGCGATTGGAGCGCACGACGAGCGAAGCCTGGCTGGCCGGCCGGAACGCGCCCGTCAAGCTGAGCCCCCAGCAGGCCGAGGCGTTGCAGGTACTGATCGATGCGCAGGGCGAACCTCGTAGCGGTGCACAGGTCCGGGACGGGATGAGCGTCAGGGCGCGCCCGAAGGATGCCGTGGCAGTGGGCAGCGTCATCTCACGCCTGCGGCGCAAGGTCGGCCGGGACCGGGTGGCCACTGGCAGTGCCGGCTGGTGGTTGACCGATCCGACCGAAGCACCCGCGCCACCCGGCTGCTCGTTCGCGGCGGTGGGTGACTGGATCCGGATCGACGGCAGGGCTGAGTCGACGTGCGGCGCGGTCCAATCCGCCTCACGTTGATCACCCCGCCGACTCGTCGGCGGCGCCGTACCGGGGCATCCATCGGAACGACGACGGTCGGGTCATGGTTGGGCGGCAACTGCGGCGTCTCCAGCAGCAACCCGCCCATCCGGCACGACCTGTCCGAGGTGCTGGTCCAGCTCCGCAGCCGCTGTCTCGGCCTGGTCAAGCCGGACCATCAGATCCCCGACGTTGGCCGCGGGCACCGATCGGACGTAGACGCCCACGCTACGCGGCGCCCGCGTGCGGCTGAGAACCCGCAGCTCGTTGACGTACCGGTCGGACAGCCGATCCAGGGCGGACCGCGCCTGGCTGTGGTCCTGGTCGCGGTCGGCCGGAGGCGGCAACGCTCGCTCAGCGTGTTCCGGCCTGTCCATTCGCGTCACGTGGTCACGGACAAGGGCCTCCCACCGCCGGATCAGGTCCTCGCGCCCAGCGGCCTCGACGGCGGAATCCCACACCGTCTGCTGACCCGGCCCGGCCGGCTGCTGGCCCGGCAACACCGCCGCCCGCTCCGGCAACAACCCGATCTGATCCTCCAACCACTGCCGCGCCAGCCCGAACGCGCTTACCGCGGAGAACAACTCCGCGCGCCACTGCTCGGACACTTCCGGCACCCACCCCAGTTCGTCCACGTCCCGCGGCGACAGCGGCACGCCAAGGGCACCCCGCAGCCGGGAGACCGGGTCTCCTGGACCGTCCGCCGACCACAACAACGCCACATCCCCGCCATGATCAACCAGGAACTGGGTGAACTCCGCCGCGCTCCGATACCGCACGCCGGACAGGTCAACGATCTGCCGCCCACCGTCGTCCCGGACCACGACCGGCGAGTTCGGTGCCGTATGGAAGACCCAGGCACCCAGATAGACCGCCCGCAACACGTCCCGGACGGCGTCCGGCACCGTCCCGCCCCCTCCGGCCAAGCCGGTCACCGGTGTCACCACCGCGGCCCACACCCGTTCAACCTCGTGCCGCACCGGCCACATCCCCCACTTGATCCGCTTCGACCGGCCGGGTCGACGGGGTGGTGGTCACCGGAACCGTCGACGCCTGCTCGCGCATGACGTAGAGGCCCCTCTCCGCGTCGACCAGCAGGGTGCCGTGTGGACCGTAGATGACAGCAGTGACGTCGTAGCGGTACTGATGGAACGTCCGCTTCGCCTCCACGTTGCGCTCGTTGACCTCGCTCATCTCGGCCGCGTGGGCCGCGAGCTGCTCGGCAGCCGCCCGCGCCGCGTTCCGCTCCGGAATCGCTCCGCCGCCCGGTCCGCTGCCGCTGCCCCGCCGGCCTGCGCCGCCTGCATGCCGTCCGTCCACTGCTGTGCCGCCGTCCGCCAGTCCGCCTCCCGGCCGGTGACGTCCTGCTCCAGTGCGTGCCGCGTCCGGTCCGCCGCCCGCACCGCCCGCTCCGACTGCTGTCGCGTCGTCCCGCGCTGCCGTTCCAACTCGGCGACCCGGTCCTGGGCCCGGGTGAGCCGTTCCCACGCCGCACGCTCCACCGCCTGCGCGGCATCACCGCTGGCCGGCGCCCCATCAGCGGGGGTCGGCGTCTGCGCGGTGTCGGCCGGCGTCTGCGCGGCGAGGGCCGGCGGCACGGCCGCGCGGGCGTCGACCTGGCGCGCCACGGCCTCCCGCGCCGACGACAGCTCGTTCCGGGCTGCGGCGAGGTCACTCTCGACGGCAGTGGTCCTGTCCCGGATGCCGGCCAGTTCCCGGGTCAGCCGTTCGACCTCCAGGGTGCTGCCGGCCGGCGTCGCCGCCACGTCGCCACCCTCGAGGATGCCGGCCGCCGTGGAAGGCGCGGGGGCGCTCTCCCCGCCGGCACCGGCCAGATCCTCACCTGCCGGAACCGTCGCGGTCGCATCGTCTCCCGCCGTCGAGGGCGCCCGCGGAACACCCACCCCGTCCGTCGTCGCTACGAACCGCACCCGACCGGGTCGGGCCGGCCCCCGGGCCAACCCACCCTGCTGACCATCGAGGAACACCACCTTCCCGTCATCGGTCCGCACCACGTTGACCGGGTGTGAGATCCGGTCACCCTCACGCGTCACCACCATCACACCACGGGCCCCCGGCTCCGCGGCCCGCATCACCTCCACCACCGAGTCGTAGTCGGCCGCCTCCACCAACGGGCGACCCGTGTACTGCTTCAGCCACGCCACCGGCAGGTACGCCTCCGGCGGCACCTGGTGCCCGACCCCGTCCACCAACGACATGTCGGTGCCGATCGCCGCCAACACACAGTTCGTCGCGAACTGCTCCCCTCGGTCCCGGTACGGGTTCACCCCACCCAGCCACGGGAACCAGTCCGACACCTCGGCGGGCGACAGGTCACCCGGCAACAACATGTCCTCCGCCGCTCGGCCGGCGATCTCGGCGGACGCGGGACGCGGAGACGGGACTCCGGCCGGCGTCGCGTCCGCCTCGCCGGCGACGCCGGTGCCCGTCGCGGGTGACGTGGCGCTGCTCCCCGCAATCGCGCCGGCCAGATCCTCGGCGTCGACCGGAGCGTCAGGGTCGGCCGGAGGGGGCCACTCCTCCGGTACGGCATCGAGCGTGGGCGAGTAGTCGGATCCGGACAGGCTCGAAGTCGGGTCCTCGGGAAGCGGGCCGAGCTCGGCGTCGGTCGGGTTCAGCGCGGTGTTGCGCCGGGTCGGGGGCACGAGAATGCTGGCGATCGAGCCGGACAGGCTGCCGGTCGCGCTCGTGTTCAGGTTTGCGAGGCTGCCCGTGAGATCGACGGACGAGGATTCGCTCCCCGGCCACTCCTGGCTGCTCTGCGCGTACTCGAGTACGGCCAGCATCTGGTCCAGCTGCGCCAACGGGTTGTCGGCGGTCTGGCTCTCCAGCGCCATCGACCATTTTCTGGTGAGGGTCTCCGGGCTCTCCATGACCTCGGGTTGGTTCGCGTCCGACACCACGAAGACGTAGTTGCTGTCCTTCCGTTCGAGCGGCGGAAGCTCGGGAAGCGAGTCCTGTAGCCCGATCCGGTTGTATTCCTCCCGGCGGTAGGAGAGCTGCTCGTAGAGCTGTTGCTGGTGCTCGTTGAAAGTCTTCGAGGTCTTGCCCTTTTCGAGTTTCGGGACCCGGTCGTCGTAGGACCCCTGGGACCGGACGACGTATTCGCCCGCCTTCGCGATCTTGTTGTTGCCGACGAACTCCCACGCGACGACACGGAGGCCCTCGATCTCGCGCCGGTCGACCTTCTCGAAGAGGATCTTCGCCTCGGTGTTGTGCAGGACGCTCGGTATCATCACCCCCCGGTACACGTGGGCGTCGACCAGACCGTCGGTGACGGCCACGAGCTGGTGGGAGAACTGTTCCCACATGCGGTTGAACCCGGGCGGGTAATTGAAGAAGCTGCCGGTGCCGAGCATGATGTTGTCGAAGATCTGCCCACCGGGCGTCGCCTCGAGCATCCGGTTGCCGCTCTGCTCGGTGATCCGTTCGGCGACGGCGGGGCCGATCTTGCCCCATAGAGCGAGCTTCGACCGGAACTGTTGGACTGCTTCTGGGAACTGGACGTCGAAGTCGCTGTCGCGCTGGTGCTTGAACCACCACTTGGCCGGAGCGGAGAAAGCGTGGTTGTCCGCCATCAACTGTGCGAACGGGGCGACCCTGTCGGCGCCGAACCGGTTGACGACCTCGGCGTCGATCTCGTCGTTGGTCCGACCCTGAGCTTTCAGCCGGAGCTCGAACGTCATCTGTTCCTTGAAGTCCTCGTAGGCATCTCGCAGCTCGCGGTTGTTCCACAGTTTGTCGTAGCGGGACATGCGGAACTCGATCTTGTGCCAGTCTTCCTCGGCCCTCTGGAAGTCGATCGTCGAGCCCTGCGGCACCCGCGACTCCGACGGGGGCCCGGCACCTTCGTCCATCCCGGCCAGGTCCTCATGCTCCGAAAGGGTGGTGGTCGTGTCGTCTGCCACCCTCGCCGGCGGGCGTGGGGTGCCCACGCCGTCGGTGGTCGCCACGAACCGCAACCGGCCAGGCTCGACCGGCCCCCGACCCAGCCCACCCCGCTGACCGTCGAGGAACACCACCCTCCCGTCATCGGTGCGCACCACGTTGACGGCATGGGAAATCCCGCCGCCCTCACCAGTCATGACCAGCACACCCCGGGCACCAGGCTCCGCCCCGGCCATCACCTCCACCACCGCGCCGTAGTCAGCCACCTCCACCAACGGCCGACCCGCGTACCGCTGCAACCACACCACCGGCGACGGCACCTCCGGCGGCACCTGCCAACCCACCCCGCCCGCCAACGACATGTCAGTACCGATCGCCGCCAACACACAGTTCGTGGCCGAATCCCGCCACCGCGAATCCGGACTGTCCGGGTCGTCACCACGACCCGGATTCACACTGCCCAGCCACCCGAACCGGGCCAACACGTCATCCTCCGACAGCTGACTCGGGAGCAACACGTCACCGCGTCCCGCCTCACCAGCCACATCCGGTGGAGAATCCGACCCGCCCGCCTCGGAGTCGTTCCCCGCATCAACCGGCCCATCCGGCACCTCGGGCAACCCCGCCGGCCCGCCAGCACCACCGGACACGGACCACAACCGCACCGTGTGGTCGTCACTGGCGGAGACCACCACCCGTCGGCCCGGCTCGCCCTGCAGCGACGTCACCGTCCGCACCCTGCCGGTGTGGCCCTCCAACGTCAGGAGCAGCGCACCGCTGTCCGCGTTCCAGACCCGCACCGTCCCGTGCGCGTCAGCGGTGGCCAACAGCCGGTCCGACCCCGCCTGCCACGGCGTCACCGCCACCGCCCCGCTGGTGTGGTCCCCCAATGTCAGGAGCGGCGCACCGGTGACCGCATCCCAGACCAACACCGTCCCGTCCTCGCTGGCGGTGGCCAACCGCTGGTCCGACCCCGCCTGCCACGACGTCACCGCCCACACCACGCCGGTGTGGTCCCCCAACGTCAGGAGCGGCGCACCGGTGACCGCGTCCCAGACCCGCACCGTCCCGTCCCAACTGGCGGAAGCCAACCGCCAGTCCGACCCCGCCTGCCACGACGTCAGGGCCACCACACCGCCGGTGTGGCCCCCCAACCTCAGGAGCCGCGCACCGCTGGCCACGTCCCAGACCTGCACCGTCCCGTCCGCCCAGTCGGCGGTGGCCAACCGCCGGTCCGATCCCGCCTGCCACGACGCCATCGCCCCCACACCGCCGGTGTGGCCCCCCAACGTCAGGAGCCGCGCACCGGTGACCGCGTCCCAGACCCGCACCGTCCCGTCGTCGCTGGCGGAGGCCACCCGTGGGCCCGACTCCCCCTGCCACGACGTCACCGCCCACACCGGGCCGACGTGGCCCTCCAAAGCTCGGAGCCGCGCACCGCTGTCCGCATCCCAGACCAACACCGTCCCTTGCATGTCGGCAGTGGCCAACCGCCGGTCCGACCCCGTCTGCCACGACGTCACCGCCACCACACCGTCGGTGTGGTCCGCCAACGTCAGGAGCGGCGCACCGGTGACCGCGTCCCAGACCCGCACCGTCCCGTCGTCGCTGGCGGAGGCCACCCGTGGGCCCGACTCCCCCTGCCACGACGTCACCGCCCACACCGGGCCGACGTGGCCCTCCAACGTCCGGCGCTCCACACCGTCGACCACGTCCGCCGATGATGGGTCAACATCGGTGCGCACCTGTTCGAGGTGCCGGTCCAGCTCCGCGGCCGCTGTCTCGACCTGGCCGAGCCGGTCCCCCAGCCCTCCGAGGTCGCCCGCGGGCAACGAATCGACGTAGGCGTCCACGGTGCGCGGCATCCGCGCACGACTGAGGCCCTGCATCGCCCCGAGATACCGGTCGGACCGTTCCGCCAGGACGGACCGCTCCGGGCTGTCGTCCTGCCCGGGAGCGGTCATCCGCCGCAACACCCGGTCAGCGGCGCCCATACGCGTCGCGTGGCCGCCGGCAAGATCTCGCCACCGCCGGATCAGATCCGCACGCGCAGTGGCGACCCCGAGGTCGGAAACGGGCACCGCCTGCTCACCCGACCCGACCGCACCATCCCCGGCCTGCCCCGGCATCACCGCCGGCCCCACCGGCAACGACGAGATCCGCTCCTCCAACCACTGCCGCGCCAGGCCGAACGCGCTCACCGCGGAGAACAGCTCCGCCCGCCACTGATCGGACACCGCCGGCACCCGCCCCACCACATGCACGTCCTGCACCGGCGGCGACACGCCAAGGGCAGCCCGCAGCTCGGAAACCTGCACTACCGCACCGTCCGTCGACCACAACGACGCCACGTCCTGGCCATGATCCGTCAGGAACCGGTCGAAGTCCGCCACCCCCAGATCCCGCACAGCGGACAGATCGACGATCCGCCGCCCATCTTCTCTCTGGACCCCCTCTGGCAGGTTCTCGTCCGGGTCTTTAGATATTTCGGTCACCACCGGCCGGCCCGGTGCCGTATAGAAGACCCAGGCACCCAGATACACCGCCCGCAACACGTCCGAGGCGGCCTCCGGTACCCTCCCGTCCTCCCGGACCGCCGACACCGGTTCCGCCACCGCCGTCCACACCCGGTCGATCTCCTCCTCGACCCGTTCCACCACCTCCTCGGCCACCACATCGTCAGTCGCCACCAACGCCGCCGCCAGCCGCCGGTTGCGCTCGTCGCCGACCCACCTCTCCAGCCGCAGATCAGGCCGATCCGTCCCCACCGGGAGGGCATCCTCACCCGTCCATCCGCGCGTGAGCCCGACCAGCCGCTCTCCCAACGCCACCAACTGGTCCACCCGCTCACCCATCCGGCGCTGCCCATCCACCCCCACCGCCGGATCACCCACCAGGTCGGAAAGCGCCGCCCTCAGCTCCCCGGCCCAACCCACCCGACCCCGAGCCGCTGCCCCACCCGGCGCCCCCACCGCCTCCGCGATCCCCTCCGCCTCGGCCAGCACACGGGTCCACCCGTCCGCCTCGACCAGATCCCGCGCCTCCCGAAGGCCCCCACCCATCGGCTCGCCCGGGACCAGCTCACCCATCCGCACCGGCCACAGGTCATCCTCGGCCGCGTGCGTCAACACCACCGTCGACGCCCACCCACCGAACCCGTGCACCACCACATACACCGGCTCCCGCAACCCCGACCCCGCCGGCGGCAACGCACCATTCAGGATGTCGAACATCGACGACATGACCGCCTTGGGATCGCCCGGATGCGGCCCCGGTACACCCACCACCAACACCCGCGCACCAGCCGGCACCCACCCCACCGGCCCCACATCCGGCACCCCCGCCGGAATCTCCCCCGCGATCTCCCCGACCAGCAGCTCCGCCTGCCGTAACTGCGTCACCCGCAAACCACGCTCCGACGACGCGCCCGGAAGGAACACCCAACCCCGGAAATACGAGAACGCCCGCTGCCCCAACCGCGCCCAATCCACATCGAGAGGCAGGAGGTACGGCCCATGGTCAAGAGGCAATCCAACCAGCGCCCGACGGGTCAGATATTCAAGGTCAGCCCCCGGAATGTCCGGACGCGCCTGGAACTCCCACAACCACGTCGCGAACGTCTCCCGACCCGAGAAATCGACAGCGACCAACCCACGCGGAACCACTCCCGCGTCCGGGTACGCCACATGCCGCCCGAGGACCGCCACCGCCCCCGACTCGTCACGCGCTGCCCGCAACGCCGCGACCTCGACCAACGTCCGTGGCTGCAATTCAGGAACACCAGACGGGTCGGCACTGTACGGCGACAGCTCGATCACCGCCGCCTCAGGCACCTCCACCCCCACCGCACCATCAAGTAACCGCTCCGCCAGATCCAGCACGTCCTCATGCGCACGGTCCTCGAACGCCACCACCACCCGCCACACCGCATCACGCGCAGGCCGACGCCTCCCCGTCCTCGCCACCCACGCCTCGGCATCCGTCACCGCCTGCTCCCGTGCCACCGCAGCAAGACGCTCCACGTCAGCCCCAGCGCCCCAACCCTCCGGATACACCACCATCCACCCACGACCCGACAGGTGGGCGACGGGAAGGTCCAGTGCGACGGTCCGGTCATGCCAGGGGGCGACACCGCCGTTCTCGTGAGGTCCGGACCCGGCCGGGGCCACGGTGACGTTGACGGAGAACGCCTCGGACAGCAGGTGTGGTAGCGCCCCCGTGAGGCGGGGAACCGACGTCCCCCGCGCATCCAGGGCCTGCCGCAACAACGCCCTGTCGCCCGGGGACAGGCCGGCCCTTCCTTGGTCGAGAACGTTGGTTCTGTCGACGAAGTGGTTGAACGAGTCGCGCAGGTGGTCGCGGACGGCGTCCGGTGTCCGCTCACCCAGCGACGCCGCGACCCCATCCCCCGTCCTGTCGAGGAACTGCGTGAACAACCGATCCCACACGTCCGACCGCAGCAGCCCGGCCGGCAGGGACGGCAACGGCACAGAACCCGAACCGTCCATCCCGGCCAGATCCTCATGCTCCGAAAGGGTGGTGGTCGTGTCGTCTGCCACCCTCGCCGGCGGGCGTGGGGTGCCCACGCCGTCGGTGGTCGCCACGAACCGCAACCGGCCAGGCTCGACCGGCCCCCGACCCAGCCCACCCCGCTGACCGTCGAGGAACACCACCCTCCCGTCATCGGTGCGCACCACGTTGACGGCATGGGAAATCCCGCCGCCCTCACCAGTCATGACCAGCACACCCCGGGCACCAGGCTCCGCCCCGGCCATCACCTCCACCACCGCGCCGTAGTCAGCCACCTCCACCAACGGCCGACCCGCGTACCGCTGCAACCACACCACCGGCGACGGCACCTCCGGCGGCACCTGCCAACCCACCCCGCCCGCCAACGACATGTCAGTACCGATCGCCGCCAACACACAGTTCGTGGCCGAATCCCGCCACCGCGAATCCGGACTGTCCGGGTCGTCACCACGACCCGGATTCACACTGCCCAGCCACCCGAACCGGGCCAACACGTCATCCTCCGACAGCTGACTCGGGAGCAACACGTCACCGCGTCCCGCCTCACCAGCCACATCCGGTGGGGGTGGCGGCTGGTGTGGCGGGGTCGCCTGGCCGGGCAACTCCCGCAAGTCCGGCGCGACACCGCCGGCGTCACCGGCCATCATGGTTTCGCTCGAACCCGCGTCCGCCGGGCCCGCCCCTGCGGGCAAGGACGATCCATCCTGGATGCGCGGACGCTTCGGGGCCCGCCGAGCTCCCGACTCAGCTCGCTCTTTGCGCCGTTTGAGCAACGCCTGCCGGTCTTCGAGCTGCTTTATGAGAGCACCGTAATCCGTCGCATCCCTGCTGAAGAGCCGGAAGACGTATTCGGGTTCGGACGCCGGCGCGTTCGGTCTTGGGACCAACGGCGCCTTGACCACGACGACAACCTCCTTGACGCTCTCGACAGGGACATCCTTTCCGACCGGCCGGCGCCGCTCCCCCACCTCCAACGTGATCGGCGTCCCAGGGGCGAGATTCACCTTCCGCCCATCTAACGTCTTGGCTGAGGTTCTGCTGCCGAGAGAAAAGCCCAGAGGACTAGGCAATCGGCTATGCGAGCCAATTGTGACATCGAATGAATTCACCTGGGAAATGCTCCACCAATGCCCGCGTTCCTCCCACAGCGCCGTTTTGCGCAACAACTCAATGTCGTCGATGGTGGGGGCAGGATTGACCAGTTGCAGATACAGGTCCTGCCCGGCCCCGCTCTTCTCAGCCGGCATTACCACGACCGCGAGGGGTCGACTATCCCGGCCATACCCGAGTCGGAGAATGACCTCCTTCATGCTCCTCGGGATGACAAATGGACTTCCGTCAGCCACCCTGACGGCTGGGATACGGGCTCTCTGGCCTTTTTCACCTTCGGAGCCCTTGCCGAAGAATCGGCTTAATACACCCGTTTTGGGGTCTAAGCCCGCCGCGATGTGATAGAGGGCGCTGACCGTCGGCTCGTCGGGTTGCCACACATGGCCGGGCGCCTTGCCTCTCAGTTCGACCAGCTCGCTGTCAGAAAATTCGCGGTCGATCTCCCGGTAGGCAAACTTTTCGGTGCCGTTGGCCATATACGGGATTTTGATAATACCGACACCCACCCCGTTGACCGATCCGAAATCGATAGCGACCATATCGCCCGGTAGGACCACGTGGTCGACGCGAGCGAGTTGCACGTCGTTGCCGCCCAGCCGGAAGCGTAAACTCGCGTACGCGCCACTGTTGGCTTTGACGAGGGCGGCGACACGGAGGGTGAACGGGTCTTGGAGTTCCCATCGGTAGTCACCTTCCCAGACACCGTCGCCGCTGAGGCCGGCGAGGTACCGGTGGTATGCGTCCAGTTCCTCGGCTTGGCGGCGAGGGGAAAAGGGGCGCTTACCGATGGCCGCGAGGTCGCGGTCAAATTTGTATTGCAGGAGGGACCGGTGAGGCTCGGGAAAGTTCTCTTTCGCCGTGTCGATCCTGGCTTTCAGTAGACCGAGCGCCCTGCTGAAATGGCTATCCCGCCGCTGCTGTTCGTGGTCGGATATCGACTTCCGCTGGTAGCCGCTGGCGATGCGGGCGAGGATGTCGACATCGGTCGGGTCACGAGATTTGAGGATGACGTAACCACCCTTCCACCACACGACGGGGTGTGGGATGGCACCGTCATCGGGCGGCGGGCCGATGTCGTCGTACGGGTCGCCGAACGGATGGTGGATCCGCATCGGCTGGTCCAACCCCTTGGCCAGCACATGGAGAGCGACATGCGTGACTTCGTAACCCACAGATCGGGAGTTTGCGATCTTGTCGAGCCAGATCCGGTGCAGGGCGTCTCGTTGCCGCTCGGACATGTTCTCCGGATCCGGATACGGAAGAAGATCCCTGAACCTCGACGATCCACCCAGGGCGAGTTCCTTGGCCAGTTGGCGGGCCAGCCATCCGCTCAATCCAGTCGGGGTGGTGATGCCTTCCTTCCCCAACTCTTCCCGGTAGGTGTTCAACACCGACTCGTTAAAGACGTAGTTCGGTCTCCAGTCAAGATTTGCGGGATCGAATTCGAACACCTCGCGCGCCCACTTGCCAAATGCCGCCTCGGCAGCGGCTCCAGCGAGCTTCAAGTAGCTGGTGGCTTCCGCCACTTCCTTTTCCCAGTCCGACCTCTGCCCGCCCGACGGCGACCATCCCGAGCCGGCCGCCGGTGTCGTCAGATCGAGTCCTGCCAGCGGGTCATCCCACAACGGAAAGAACTCCGGGTCAAGACCGGAGGGGTCACCTTCCGCTGGGCCGGACGGCTGTCCGTCTGCCTCGGAGTCGTCCGGGGGGTGCCATTCCATCGCCGCCGCCCGCCCCGGCAACGAGTCGGCGGACGACTCCGACGCCTCCGAGTCCGACCCCGGCGACTCCGACCCGGACGCCTGCACCGACCGGGACGCGATGGTGGGCGCCACGAACGACTCCGCCACCGCCAGGATCTGATCGATCTCCCAACCCGTGAACCCGGGCTCGTGCAGATGATCCTCACCCACCGGACCGGTCCTCCGCAGGAAATCCCGATCCGAAGCAGCATGCGGAACCCCAGCGAAATGCTTCAACTCATGCCCGTAGGCCCGAGAGGAAAGACCCGCAAGCCAGTGCGTCTGCTCGATCCGACCCTCGGTGCCGTCAGCACTCACATAGACGTTGTCGCTGTCCCGCAGGTCACTGCCGAAACGACTCAGCCGAACCTTCGTCCGCACCTCCGCCCGCGCCTCCGGACTCACCGCCGGGTCGAACACCACCTCGACCCGCGGTCCACCCCCGGACCTCACAGCCCGGTTGGTCTCCACCACCCATTCCTCAACCGCACGCAACGTCCCCACGATGGAGGCGCGGTCCATGTCCGCATCAGGCTCCAACCGAAGACGGAAAACCACCGCGCCCGACCCACGATGCGCCCAGTAATCGACGAAGACCCGCTCCCCCGCGTCCTTTCCCGCATCCTCCACCCGGAAAGGACGCGCCTCCCCCGGCGTCGGCACCACGCGCAACGGCTCCGGACCCTGCCACGTAAACCGATCCGAGAACACATGCGTCATCTCATCCCACGCAGGCAAAACCCCCGAACTCCGATACGACACCCGCCAACCACCATCAACCGGCTCCACCGAAGGCTCCACACCAGCCGCCCACCCCGACGACGGCACCTCTTTCACGCCGCCCTGGGACGAACCACCCGCAGGACCCCACGCAGACGCCGCCGCACCCCCCGGCAGCGACACGTCACCGCGTACCGCACCGGCCACGTCCGCCGAAGGGTCCGCCTCGACCGGCGGGGTCGACGTCGACGTGGTCCGTGCTGCCACGTCCACGTGGTGTTCGAGGGGCGACGGGTCACGGGGGCGGTCGGTCCCGTCCGGTGTCAGGACGATGTACCAGATGCCGTCCGGTCCGGCGTCCTCGCCGGCCCGGTCGTTGGCCCAGGTGCCGAGCATCCGCATGCTGCCGGTGTGGATCTGGTTGCGGGCGGGTTCGTACCAGTGCAGTTGCGTGGGGTCCAGGAGGACCGCCCCGGCGGCGGCCGTGGACCCGGCCACGGCCAGCACCCGGGCACCGGGGCGCTGATCGGCCGGCAGTTCACGGGTCGGCCGGCTCACGGTGAACCCGAGCCCGGGGACGGCGTCCAGCATGTCGGCGAGCATGTCGGCGCGGTGCTGCGGGGCGTACGCCAACCAGGCGGCGGCCACGGCGTCGGGGCGGCCGGTCTCCACCGGCCCAGCCGGCGGCGTGCTGGTGGGCTCCGGCCAGGCCGTGGTGTCCAGGCCATCGGCCAATGCTCGTAGGCCGGCGGCGTCGACCGGCGGGACGGCCTGGGTGACCCACCGGTGGGCCAGGTACCCCTGGTGGCGGTTCAGGTTCTCCACCAGGCCGGTCACCGCCGTGGCGAAGTCCTGCCTCGACCCGATCTCCGCCTCGTGCAGGATCTCCAGCCGGGAGTCCACGTCGGGCCGGCCCCGGTGGGCGGCCAGGTCGTCCTGGACGCGCTGCGGCAGCCGCCGCACGGCGTCGTCGAGGGTCTCCGGGCGGCCGGTGACGTCCAGCCGCACCATTTCTCCACCCGGGTAGGCGAGGTACGGGGGTTGGGTGGTGGTGCCGTCGCCGACCCGCAGTTCGACCGGGATCGTCAGGCTCGCGGCGAGGTCCCGGGCCAGTCGTACCCGGTCCAGTTCGTGTACGGCGGACTCGTCCGCCGGGGCGGTCGCGGCATTGTCGGCCTGCCGGGTCGGGTCGGTGCTCAGCACCACGCGTGCCGGGAGTGCGTCGCCGTGCCGGGTGCGTACCGCGCGTTTCAGTTCCTGGACGACGGACCGGCCGTGGCCGGAGCGGGCGATCTCGGCCAGCTTCACGTCCACGTCCACGACCGGGGTGCCGCGCGGGACCGGTGGGACCGGCAACGCCATCGCGTCGAATTGATGTTGTGCGGCGTCCCGGGCGGCCTTGCGGGCGGTCCTGGCCTCGTCGAGCACCCGGACGGTGTTGGTGTGCGCCCGCGCGGCGATGTCGCGGGCCCGGAACTCCTCGCTCGCGGTCTCGGCCTGCCGGCGCAGGTCCGGCAGCTCCGAACGGACCCGGTCGAGGTGCGATCCGGCGTCCCGGAGGTCGCTGGTGGCTTTCTCCAGCACCGTGCGGGCCTCGTCCAGTTCCCGCCGCGCCTGGTCAAGCTGCGCCTGGGCGGCGGCCCGCCGTGGCTCGTCCTGGCTGGTGGCGAGGTCGTCGACCGCCTGCCGGGCCGCAGACTCCCGTTCCTGTAGCCGGGTCACCTCCGCGTCGAGTTCCGGCATCGCACGCTTGAGGTGGTCGATGTTCTCCTCAAGGCGGGCACGTTCACCCTCGGCGGTGGTGACGGCGGTCCTGGCGGCGTCGAGCGACTCCTCCGCAGCCTCCCGGGCACCCTGCGCGACCCGTTCGCCCCGGCGGGCCTGGTCGAGGTCGTCCTCGGCGCGCTGGAGTTCCTGGGTGGCCTGCTGGAGGCGCTCCCGCGTCACCTGCCGCACCCGGGCAGCCTCGACATCCGGGGTGGCCGGCGCCGGATCGGGATCCGGTGCCGTGGTGAACAGCCGGTCGGCGAGGTGCCGCAGTGCCGGCCCACGGGTGCCGGTGGCGTTGTCCGCGAGGTGGCCGATCGTCTCGGCCCACTGTTGCCGCTGCGGGGCGGAGAGGGTGTCGCGGGCGTTGCGCACCAGTGTGGTGACGGCGTCATCGGCAACGTTCAGGCCGGCGAGCGCGTCGGCGGTGAGGTGCAGGATCTGCGCGTCGACGGCGTCGACCGGGCCGTCGAGGGTGGCCGCCAGGTAGCCGAGGACGGACACGGCGGCCGGGTCGGCCAGATCCGGCCGGGCCAGCAGGTTGGTCAGCAACTCCTGCCGCCCGGTCGGCATCCCCGGGGCAGGCGCCGGGGTCCCGGCCGCTGTCGGTGCCGAGGCCGGTGGGGTGGGGCCGAGCAGGTAGTGGTATCCGTCGTCGAGGTGGCCGTAGCGGGCCAGGGTGAGCAGCGCGTCCCGGGCGGCGAGACCGACGTCGTGGGGCTGTCCCGCCCGGCGGATCTGAAGCGCGCTGTGCGCCCGGTCGGAGAGCAGGTCCGTCCGATGGTCGTCGAGGAAGGCGCGGGAGTCGCCCCAGTCGCCGATGGCGAGCCACTCGTCGAGCGAGGCGGATGCCGGGGGCATCGGATGATGCACGACGTGGGCCGGCGGTAGTGGGGTGTCCGCCGTTCCGGCCCAGGTGTCGGCCGGTGCGGGTAGTGCCCGGATCAGGTCGGCGGGGGTGGAGACGTCCTCCCACGCGTGGGCCAGGTCGGTCGCGCTCGCCCCGGACGCGGTCACCCCGGCGGCGACCCGGCCGGCGTCGTCCCGGGTCAGGTCGGTGAGCAGCTTGGCGACGCGGTGCAACCGCTGCCGCTCGATGATGTCGAGCGCGTCGCGGAGCGTCGCCGCGTCGCGGCCGGCTGCCGTGGGCAGCTCGGTCAGGGCTTGCAGGGTCTCCGGCCAGTTCTGCGGGGGGTTGATGGTCCACGCGGCGGAGGCGATGGCCCGGAAGGTGTCCAGTGCGCCGACGGCCGGGTCGAGGATGTCGGCCACGGCCCGCAGGATGCCGGCGTCGGAGACCGCCTCCGGCTCCGGCCCCGGCCGGGTGACCCGGGGGTCGGCGTCGACGAGGCCGGCCAGCGCCCGCAGCCCGGCGGGGGCGGTCGGGTCGATCGAGTCGGTCGGGGCGGTCGGTGCCACCGCGGCCACCGCGCCGGCGAGCACACGGTGCCGGGCCGCCGCGTCGGCGGCGTCGAGGTAGCGGTACGCGGCGGCCAGGTGTCCGGCCCGGATCGCGTCGAGCAGGGCACGGTGCCGGTCGAGGACCGGATCGCCGGATGGTGCCGGGGTCGTCCCGGGCCGGGCCGCGTCGGGCTGGGCCGGCGGGATCGGAGGTGACGCCTGCCGGGCCTGCTGCTGGTCCCGCGTCAGCCGCGTCGCGTTCGGGTCGGCGCGCAGCGTCCCGAGGTTCGCCTCCGCGAACTGCCGGGACGCCGCCCAGTTGCCGTCCTGAAGGAGCCAGCTCGTCAGCACGTCGGGCTCGACCAGGGTGACGGCCGGCGCCCCGGCGAGTACGTCCTGGAACTGCTGGGCGTCGAGGGTCCGCTCGGCCGTCCCGAGGGCGAACGGGTCGTAGAGCCGGTACGTGCCGTCGGCGTCGACACGTACCGCGGCGGCACCCTGGGGACGGGTGATCCACAGTCGCGTGCCGGGGCGCAGCGTGGCCGGTGCCTGGGGCAGCGGCCCGGTGGTGGTCCATCCCAGCGGCAGGACGGGGGCCAGCAGCCGCCGCGCCTGACCGGCCCGCGTCTGCGGGGTGTCGGTGTCGTGCCGGGCGGCGTGGGCCGCGAGGGGGTTCGCCGATCGGGCGGGGAGGCCCTCGGTGATCCACTCGCGGGCGCGGTCGTCGGCGTCGGCGCGGGCCTGCCGGATGTGCGTCTCCAGCTCCGGGCCCAGCTCCGCGGCGGCGTCCATCTGCACCGGGGTACGCCCCAGCAGCTCGTGGTAGGTGGCCATCTGCCGCCGCAGGCGGATCCCGGCCGCGTCGGCCCGCAGCTTCAGGTCACGGTCCAGGTCGAAGATCACCTCGGGGGCCGTGACCGGGGCGAACGTGCCGTCCGGGCCCTCCCGCAGCTCGACGATCCAGCCCTGCGGGTCGATCCGGTACCGGCTGGCCGTGCCCTGGTCGTCGGTGACGGTCAGGTCGAGGTGGGTCTTCAGCTCGAACGCCACCACCCGGGCCACGGTGCGCGGGTCCTGGGCGAGCAGTTGCACCTCCTCCGGTGGGGTGATCGGCGCGGAGCCGGGCGGCAGCACCGCCTGCACCCGCTCGACGATCTGGGGGATCCGCTCGGCGAACTGCCGCACGTCGGCGGCGGACAGCGCGGCGCCGACCGCGAGCTTGCCGACCCGGTTCTTCCAGGCGGTCAACTCGGCGAGGTCGGCGGTGGCCTGCTGCGTGGCGTTGAGCTGCTGGAGGTGACCCACCGCCCACTCCAAGGTCACCTCGTACCGGAGGCGGGTCTGCTCGGCGGCGCTGGCGGTGAGCCGGAGCGGGCTGACCGCGTCGTAGTGGTTGCCGAGCTGGTCACGGATCAGCAGAGCCACGTGCTGGGGCGCCTGGCCGGGGTCGAAGGTGCCGGCGTCGATGACCCGGCCGGCCACCGGGGCGGCGGCCATGCCCGCCGGGGTCGCGCGTTGCAGCAGACCCTCCAGACCGATCGAGGGCGCGTCGGTCGCTGGTGCGGGCCAGTCGGCCGGGTTGTTCGCCTTCCAGTCGTACCGTTCGGAGAGCCCGCGCTGGAGTTCGTGTACCTCGTCGGCGAACATCTCGTAATACCCGTCGCCGCTCACCCAACCGGTGCCGGGGGCGTCGTCGGCCTCGAACCGCGCCGGCTCCATCGGGGCCAGGCCGGCGTCGCGGTCGTACGCGCTGTGCTGGTGCGGGACCGCGACGAAACGCGCCTGGGTGCGGATCCGGACCAGATACGTCCGCCCCTGCATCTTGAGGTGGTTCTCGAGCCGCTTGGTGTCGTCGAAGGTGGCGCTGTGGCTGGCCGGCGCGGTCCGGTTCGCGCCGGTGGAGATCCCGCCGGCGGCCGTCGTGTCCTCCTGCGGGCCGATGTTCGTCTTCCCGATCGGCGCGCCGTAGGCCATCCCCGCGTCGACGTTGGGCCGCCACCGGCTGCGCGACTGGGTGGCCGAGGTGGTGAACGCGAACTTGGCGTACCGGCCGGTGCCGGTGGTGGCGAGCTCGCTGATGATCTCCAGCGAGTGCAGCTTGACGTACATCCGCATGGCGACCCGGTTGTTGGACGCGCCGGCGACGAAGAGGTGCGAGCCGAGCAGGTATCCGCCGTCGTCCAGCCCTTCCGAGAGGTGGTTGTCGACGTTGAGGCGGGACAGCAGTCCGTCGAGCGCCACGCTGCCCCGGTACAGCGGGGCGTTGGCCTGCGGGCCGAGCACGTTGCCCATGAGGTGCCGGGCGGCCGGGTAGAGGTCGTCGACCAGAGCGCCGCTGACGTAGGCGTCGCCGGGCAGCGACGGCAGCGCGCGCAGGTCCAGCTGCGGCGACCGGGGGACGGGGGTGGCCTCGGCCAGCCCCCGGGGCACCTTGAAGTCGATCCGCCCCTCGTATTGACGGGTCAGCACCGGCTCCACCGGCGCGAGGGAGATCCAGTCGGCGAAACCGGCGGGCGCGCGGTGCAACGCCCAGTCCGCCGCGTTGTTCAGACCCGTCATCACGTGGTTCACCAGGTAGCTCGGCTGCCAGCCGTACATCTGCACCCGGCTGAGCTCCATGGTCAGGCCGATGTCGTCTTCGGCTTCGTAGTTCCCCGTCCAGTCGTAGACGGTGCGTTCCCGGACGACCTGCGCGGCACCCTTGACGCCGCGCCCTGCGCCCGGCGCGAACGACAGCGACCCGGCGGTGGACACCGGGACGCCGTCGACCGAGAAGCCGATCCGGGCCGGCGTGAGGTTCCAGCCCAGCGCCTGCCCGATGATGCGAGCGGTCGCGCCGTAGGCGTGCTCGTAGTTCTCGATGCCGTAGTCGGCCCGCCAGCCGGTGTACCGCGGTCGGCCGCCCAGGGTGCCCGAGACCTTCAGCTTGAACATCTGGACCGCCACCGGGTTGCGCTGGTCGACCAGGTAGAACGACACGCCGTTGTAGCGGTGCAGCATGTCGGCGAACACGATGTTGGCGCGCTGGCCGGCGAGCGTGGACTGGAGCGTTTCGAGGCCACCGGGCAGCGCGCCGACCACCGACTCGTCGGGCGAGACCATCAGCACGCCCCAGCTGTTCCCCGCCCCCGGCCAGTTGTCGTGGCTGGCCCCGAGCAGCCCGGGCCGGCCGGCGTCCACCAGTTCCCGAACGGCGTCCAGCACGGTCGTGGTGGGGCGCGGCCCGCCGTCCGCCGGGGCCGGCCCGGTGAACAGCACCAGCTCGTCGACGCCCGCGTGGCCCAGCGTCCGGTCACCGGTCCGGGTCAGGTAGGGCGGCAGGGTCAACGCGCTGAACGGGTTGACGTTCGGGTCCAGGGTGATTCCGAATTCGGTGGCGAACTGCGCGCGGCGGCGCGGGTCGAGCACCGCGCCGCGCTGGGCCAGGTCCACGTGCCGGTCGGCGAGCGTCAGCGCCCACGTCTGGACCCGGTGCTGGATCAGGTACGCGCCGAGGTCGGGCAGCCCGGCGACGGCGCGGCTGTCGGCGCGGTCGGCCAGCTCGCCACGCCACCGGCTGAGCAACCCCGCCACGGTGTTGCCGCTGAGCACCAGCTCACCGCGGGACCACCGGCCCATCGCGTCGACCAGCTGCACATCGCTGACCGGCAGTTCCCCGGCCGCGTACTGCGCCAGGGCCTCCGCCTCCGGCAGGATGAACAGCATCGTGCGGCCCCGCAGGTCGGCGCCGGGTGGCACGTTGACCCGGCTGACGACGAACCCGACCTGCGTACGGACGCCGGCACGGACGTTGACGTCGAATTCCGCCTCGAAGGCGTACCCCCGGCCGAAGGCCAGTTTGAGCATCTCCAGGCCGCCGACGCGCTTGGTCTCCGCCGACTCGCTCTCGCTGACCCGCACGCCCGCCGACTCGCCGAAGCCGACGTTCAGCGGGCCGAACTTGTGCTCGAGGCCGATGTTGGGCAGGTTGAACGCCTTCGCGAACGACCGGTTGGCGACGTTGACGGTCTCGGCCAGGTACAGCTCGATCAGACCGGTGACGTACTGGTCCGGGGTGGCACCGACGAACCGCGCCCCCCGGATCCGGGGCACCTTGACCGAGAGCGCGGCGTTGGTGTTCGCCCAGAAGCCGGGCTCGACCAGGGTGGTCGCGCCGTACTGGCCGAGCATGGCCTCCTTGAACCGCGCCTGGAAGGTGACGTGGTTGGTCAGGCTGGCCACCGGCCCGGTCATCGGCCGGCCGGCCAGGGTCAGGTCCCGTGGCAACTGGTTCTGCGCCGCGGTGCGCAGGCCGTGCGCGTCGACGAAGTACACGATGCCCTGGTTGAGCGCCGACGGTGCGGTGTCGCCGGGGGCCACCTCGCTGAAGGTGGCCGGGTCGGTGTTGAACTTCAGCAGCGCGGCGTGCACCTTGGCGGGGATCAGCTCCGGCGAGACGATCGGGGTGACCCGGTCGCTGATCCGGATTACGTAGCCCAGGTCGTACGGCGCGTTGACGAACATCACCCGGCCGCCGTACTCCTTCAGCTCCGGCCGGTTGACCACCCGGGTCACCCGCTCGGCGGCGCCGACGTTGCGGCTCACCGACCCGCCGAGGAGTCCGACGGACCGGAGCTCCTTGACGCTCGGCGGCAGCGCGGTGTTCACCCCGCCCTCCACCGACCAGCCCTGGTTGCCGCTCGCGCCCTGGCCGGCGATGCCGAGCGACATCCCGAGGGTGACCGTGCTCACCTCGTCGCTGAGCCGTTCGAAGTGCACCGAGTTGCCGTCCGCGTCCACGTCCGCGGTGATCCGGGGGATCGCGTAGAGGGTCACCTCGGCGGTACGCATCACCGCGTTGCGCCAACTGTGCAGGGTGAAGGACATGCCCGCCTCCGGGGCGGGCGCGTCCGGGTCGTCGACGAGCGCGGCGCCGTCCTGGGCGAGCGAGTCGAAGTGCGACTCCAGGCCGTCGCCGCTCACCATCTTGTTGAACAGGTCCAGGTTGTCGATCGCGGCGTCGGTGTCGCGGTGGACGACCTCGTCGTAGGCGTCCCGCGCCCCGTCGACCATCCGGCCCAGCAGCGGCCGTTCCTCGATGGGCGTACCGGGATCCGGGGTCGCCGGCCGGCTCTGCTCCCCGTGCGCCCACGGCCGGTCCCCGTCCGCCGGAAGGAACCCCTCACCGGCCAGCACCTGCATGAGACCGGCCCGGAGCCGCCGCACCGCCGGCTTGTCGATCCTCGGCAGGGCCTGACCCAGCAGACCCCGCCCCTGGATGACGTGCCGGGGCAGCAGGTTGCCGCCGGTGTCCTCCGGGTGCACGCCGGTGTTGCGCAACCTCGGCCGCCACTGGTCGTGCGGCACCGGCCGCGGTCGTCCGCCTGCGGGCACCACCGCCAGGTCACCGTCCGCCAGACCGGGGACGGTATCGGGGGCGAAGGCGTCCGCGTCGACGCTGAACCCGTAGTCGAAGGCGTCCGGCTCGGACATCCGGAGCACCGCCGACCCGTTCACCACCGGCGTCGGATGCGGCCACTCGCGCGGGCGGCGGGAGGTGGCCACCTCGGCGTGCCACTCGAAGGGCACCTCGTGGCCGACCGTCTGACCGGTGTACCGGCCGACCACGACGTTCAGCGACGCCACCGTGACGCCACCACCGTCGTTGCTGGTCCAGCTCATCCCCGCACGGGCGGAGAGACCGAGCTTGGCGTTCTCCTTGTACGCCTGTGGATCGTCGAGACGCCGGGCCAAGGGCAGATCCACCGCGCCACCGAGGGACAGCCCGGCGGACTGCTGGAGGGTGAACTCGCCGCCCTGGCCCACGATGCCGGTACGCACCTGCTCGATGTGGGCCTTGTCACTGCTGGCGCCCACCCGCGTGGAGCCGCCGCCGAGGCCCACCTGCACGGAGCCGCCGAGACGACGGCCGTACACCCGGATGCTGGCCGCCGCGTGCCCGTCGTCGTGCAACGTGAACGCGAAGCCCCGGGTCAGCGCGCCGGCGTCGCCGTCCGTCTCCGGCGTCCGCCGGTTGTTCACCGCCTCGTCGAAATGCGTCTCCAGGTTCCACAGCTTGCGCTGCAACTCGTTGCGCATCGGGCTTTCGATGGACATGTCGAAGCCGTCGGCGCGCAGCCGGTCGATGACGAGGTCGTACAGCTCGTTGAGACCGGTGATGTTGCTGGCGGAGAAGAGCTCCGGTACCCGCGTCAGGTTGTCCCGCAGGTGCTCGGGCAGGTCGGCGACCACCTGCTCGCCGGCGCTCTCCAGCAGGTGGTCGGGGATCGCCACCACCAGCCGGGCGGCCTCCTGCCCGTCCGGCGGCTCCGGCACCTCCACCGCCTGCCACGGCTGCGCGTCGCCGCGTGCCTCGATCAACCACCCCGGCTCGTACGAGTAGAACGTCGAATCCGCGCGGGTGTCGAACACCCGGCCCTTCTCCGCGTCGATGAGGTAGGCGGACTTCTGGTCGACCTTGTTGAGGGTGGCGTTGAAGCGGGGCCCCCAGTGGGTCATCGGGCCGAGCGGCACGTCGACGTTGAAATCACCCCGCAACCGCATCGCCCGCGTGGTGGTGCCGTCGGACTGGCTGTGCGCACCGGTCTGGAAGACACCCTGGGTGAACTGGTTGGCGTGGAAACGGCCGTCCTCGCTCGTCCGGCCCTCGGTGTCGTCCAGCGACGGACCGGACGTCTCCGTGTCGAACGAGCCGGCCGGGTTCGACACCAACTGCGGGTCCTCCGGCCGCAGGCGGGCCCGCACCTCGATGCCACCCAGCGTGAACAGGTGCCCGTCCGCGGAGACCAACTGCGGGTAGTTGTTGAGCAGCCGCTCACGCAACTGTTCCCACTCGTTGTCCCGCACGGTCACGCCCCGACGGGCCACCTCCGCGCGCAGCCCCTGCTCGATACGGTCGACGTCCGGCAGGTTGGCCTTGGGATCGCCGAGCGCCAGCGCCCGCCGGTCCGGGGTGGCCGGCCGCGCCGGAGCCGACGCGGACGACCCGCCGGGATCGGGTGCGGCCGGTCCGGCGCTGGCCGCGTTACCGAAGACCCGGACATCCCGGTCGGCCTCCGGAACACCGGAGAGCAGCCGGGCGGCCGCGTCGGCCACCTCGCGCGGGATGGGACCACCCCGGGACTGGATCACCACGGCCACCCCGCTCGCGGGGGCCGCCAGGGCGTCGGGGGACAGCGTGTTCGGGCTGGTGCCGTTCTGCGCGAACAGGACGACCCCGGTGTGCTCCCGGACCGTCCAACCCCGGTACACCTCGAACCCACCGGCGGCAGCCGGTTGCAGGTCCAGCGGCCCCGGCTGCCGGGGCGGTGCCGGACGCAGCGGCACCCGCCAGGCGTGCGCGGCGGCCGGGAAGGTCTCCTGCCCCCGGGCGTCGACCGGGATCAGCTCGTCGGCACCGGCCGGCTGCCGGCCCACCACGGAGACCGGCAGCACCAGCTCCAGCCGCCCGCCGAACCGCTCCCGCAACAGCTCCGCCACCCGGGCAGCGTCCACCGCACCGGACGGCGTGCCCGGGGTGCCGGCGGCCAGCGGCGCGACGAACACCTGGAGCGGGCCGGCACCCGAAGGAAGCCCTCGATGGACGGCCTCCACGACGGCGACCGGGTCGCCGACCGACTCGTCCACCACCAGCCGGGGCCGGTCCGGGCTGGTCAGGTCGGACCAGTGCAGGGTCGTGGCACCGGCCGGCGGCCGTGGACCGGCGTGGGCGAGCACCCCACCCGGAACGTGGCTCAATTGGACGCCGGCCGGCAGGCCGGACACCTCCGACGGGACGAGAGTGCGTCGGTCCAGCCCCATCCCGGAGGTGATCAGGTGCGTCGGCGCCGCGGCCGGCATGCCCCCGAAGATCCGACCGACCCGGTGGCGTACCCGCTCGGGCAGCGGGGTCGCCCGCCAGCCCAGGAACACCGCCGGCTCGGCCAGCCAACCACCGGTGTTTGGCAGCAACCGCCGCGCCCCGTCCAGCTCGGTCGCCGGCCCGATCCACAGGTGGCTACCGCCGTCCCAGACCACCCAGCCGTCGCCGAGCCCGTACACGCCGGGCGACTGCTCGGGCAGGCCGTACGGGGCGGGCCGGCGCGGTGCGCCGGTGACCTCGGGCAGGAAGAGGTACCGCTCGGGCCGCCCGCTGAAGAAGGTCACCTCACCGTTGGCGTCCAGCGGCACGATCTGCGGGCTGGGCGTCGGCCGGTCCCGCAGCGCCGACCGGGGCACCGACAGCATGGCCAGGGACTGCGGTCCCAGTGCCTGCGCGGTGACCTCCAGCGCCCGAGCCACGGTGACCGGCTGGTCCTGCGGCCAGTGCAGGACGGCCATGGTGGCGTCCTGCGTCCGCATCCCGGCCAGCGCGGTGCCGAGACGGTCCGGGTCGAGCACCGAGGAGTGCAGCAGGATGGCCGGGCCGGGGCCGGTCGGGGGCAACACCCGCGAGCTGATCGGGCCGGGTGCGGCGTCCCTGTCGTGCAGCAGCACACCGCCCACCGCGCGCTGGAGCCGCAGGTTCTCCGGCAGCCCTTCGGCCATCACGACCAGCGGCGCGTCCGGGGACGCGGCCAGCGGAACGACCTGCTGTTGACCGTCGTCGGCGGCCGGGGCCGGCGGTTGCGGGGTCGGCGCGAGCTGCTGCGGGGGTACGGCCGACGGCTCGACCGCCGCAGGGGCTTCCGGCACGAGCGCGTCGAAGTGGACGCCCGGTCGTTCCGGGTCGGCGGCCGATTGGGCCAGGTTGACCGGGGTGCCCCCGGCCGGGCCGTACCCGCCCACCGGCCGCACCCCGCCCGGGGCGACCTGGGAAACCTGCATCCGGGCATCGGTCGCGTGCGCCAGCAACGGTGCCAGGAACTGGCCGGCCGGGCTGCCCGACAGGTTCGCCCAGTCGTTCACGGCCGCCTTCACCGCGGCCAGTTCCCCGGAGTCGAGCTGGCGATCGGGGTCGGTCAACACCTCGAGCAGGTGACGGCCGGCGTCCGCCGGATTGGCCCGCGTCTCGTCGAGACGTGCCCGCGCGGTGTCCGGGTCCAGGCGACCGGCGTCCACGAGCTCACCGACGCGCCGCAGCGCCTGGTCGGGGCTCAGCGCCGCCACGTCCCGCGCGTGTTGCGACTGGAAGGCGAACCGCTGCGCGGTCACGTCCGCCGGCAACCGCCCCGCGTTCTCCGCCAGATAGTCCGACACGTGGTCCCGCAACAACTCGGTGACCCGACCGAGCTCGGACCCCTGCGTTACTCCGGTACGAACCGATTCGGCGACAGCGGCCCGCACCCCGGCCGGATCGGAGAGGAACTCCCGCAGGTCCGCCGGCAGCCGCGCGTCCAGCGCGGTGCGGACCAGGGCCGGTTCGGAGGCGACGAACGCGGACAACAGGTCGCGACCGTCGCGGGGCACGCCGAGCGGGACCAGAGCCGGCCGGGGCTCGACTGTGGGAGCCACGTACGAGGCAGCCGTATCGCGGATCTGGTCGAGTTCCCACTTGGTGAACCCCGGCTCGTGGAGATGATCGTCACCGACGGTCCTGGACGTCCTGAGCAGATCATCCGGCGAACCATCGTGCGGCACCCCGGCGAAATGCTTCAACTCATGCCCGTAAGCGCGGGACGGAAGATCCGCAAGCCAGTGCAACTGGTTGATCCGACCCGCCGAACCGTCCTCGCTGACCCAGACATCCTTACTGTTCTTCAGGTCACTGCCGTAAGGGCTGAGCCGAACCTCCGTCTCCGCGGTCGGATCGAACACCACCCCCACCGCCGGCGGCCCACCCTCCAGCCGCAACCGCTCGTTGGTCTGCACCACCCACTGCTCGACAGCACCCAGCGTGCGCAGAATGGACTCCGAGGCCACGTCCGCGTCGGGCTCCAACCGAAGACGGAACACCACCGTCCCCGACTCACGATGCACCCAATGATCGACGTGGACCCGTACCCCCGCGTCCTGCCCCGCCGTCTCCACCCGGAACGGACGCTCCGCCCCCGGCGTCTCCACAAACCGCAGCGGCTCCGCGCTCTTGAACGTGAACCGATCGGAATGCACCCGCGTCATCTCGTCCCAGCGGGGCAAACCTTCCATGCTGCGATACGACACACGCCAACCACCGTCAACCTGCTCCACCGACGGCTCCACCCCAGCCGCCCATCCGGAAGACGACAGGGTCTCCACGCCCACACCAGCCGAGAACGAGCCCTTCCCAGGACCCCACTCGAACGCGGCCGGGCTGCCAGGCAGCCCGCCCCCGGTGCGCGGACGCTTCTCGAGTGGGCCCGCCGGCCATTCCGGCACGGCTGGGCGTTTGCCGCTGTCGGTCGTCTCCCACTGCGCCTTGAACTCGTCGAACCACTCACTTGACAGGTTCGTGTCGATGAGCCGGTGGACGTATCCGGACTGGTCGGCCAACGGTGCCTTGACCACGGCGACGATGCTCGTGACGACGTTCGACTCCTCCAGCCGGAGAAATCGGCCGACCCGCAGGGCGACTTCCGTCCCAGGAGAGAGATCCACCTCCTGCCCGTCCAACGTCCTGCCCGAGTTGTCATCGCCGAGCGTGAGCGGCAGCGGGTGGGGCGTGCGCCTGTCCTCCTGCATGACGAGATCGATGGATACTTCGTCGAGGAGCGCCGCTGGCTCGGCCGATTCCCACAGCGCCATCGAACGCAGCCGCTCGATGTCGTAGGCGGTGGGGGCCGGCGAGGACAGCTCCAGGTACAGGGGCGCTCCGGTGCCGTTCCTTCCGGCCGGTGCTTCCAGGACCGCCAGGGGTCGACTATCCATGCCGTACCCGAGCCGGAAACGCCCCTCCCTCAGTTCGGCGGCGATGACCGGCGGAAGTCCGTCGGCCACCTCGACCGGTGGGAGCGTGACTCGCTGGCCGCCGAAGGTGATGTCAAATGTTCCGCTTTCGCTCACCGGCGCCGTGATGTGGTAGAAGTTGCCGAAAGTCCACCGGTCGACGGTCTCCCACACCGGGCCGGCTGCCGTGCTCCACAGTTCGGCCAGCTCGCTGTCGGTGAACCTGCGGGCGATCTCCTTGTAGGCGAAACTCTCGGTGCCGCCGGGCGCGGTGTACGGGATTCTGGCGATACCGACACCCTCGCCGTCAACCTTTCCGAAATCGACAGCGACCCTGTCGCCCGGCACGGCGACTCGATCGGCATATCCGAGGATCGTGTCGTCCCCGTCAAGCCGGAGCCGAAGAGTTGGACGACCCGCGGTGTCCTCGACGAGGACGGGGATGGTGAACGGGTCTTGCAGGTTCCAACGGTTCTCGTCTTCCCAGTTGCTCTCCTCGCGGAGGGCGTTGCGGTATCGGAGGTGTTCTTCGAGTACGTCGGCGCGCCCCTGGGGGGAGCTGGGGCGTTGGCTGATAGCCGCGACGTTCCGGTGGAAGGTGTCCCGCAGGAGCGGCCAGTGGCCGATCGCCGTGTTCTGTTCCGCCGTTTCGACTTCGGTTTTCAGCACCTCGAGCGCCTCGTCGAACACAGCGTCCAGTCGGCGCAGTTCGGTGAGGGCTGCCGGTGACGGGAAGCCCTCGACGATGCGGGCATCGTGTGGGTCACGAGGCTGGCCGAGGTAGTAGGCGCCGTCCAACCAGACGACTGGTTGCGGGACTTCACCGTCTTCGGTTGGCGGACCGATGACGTACGGGGCACCGTACGGATGGTGGATCGCCATCGGCAGACCCAAACCCCAGGCCACGATGTGGGGAACCACGTGCACGACGTCGGGATAGCCGGGCTGGCGGTGTACGAGTTTGTTGAGCAGGTGCTGGTGCAGGGTCTCCCGTCGCTGTTCGGACATGTTCTCCGGATAGGGGAGAAGTGCTCCGAACATCGACTGCTCACCCCGGCGGAGGTCGCCGTCCAGGTGGCGGGCCACCAATGCGCCCAGTTCAGCCACGGTGGTGACGCCCGCCTGCGCCAACCGGTCCTGATGGGTGCTCAACACCGTCCCGTAGAAGGCGTCGAGCGGCCGCGCGCCGCCCTCCGCGCGACCGATGCGGAAAACCTCATACGCCCAACGCTTGAATTCCGACCCTTTGTGGGTTTTCCTGGCCGTCAACTGGTCGATGGCCGAGTGCACTTTCCGCCACCGGGCCTCCACTGCCCGCTCATTCAGAGCATTCAGGTCTTCCGCAGTAAAGTCCGTATCATAGTCCCGGTAGATGAATCTCTCGGTTCCGTCGGGCGCCGTGTAGGGGATTCTGGCAACAGCGAAGACCTTTTCACCGTCCATCCCGAAATCGACGGCGATCCGGTCACCCGGGATGGCGACAGCATTCAGATGGCGGATACGCAGGCGCTTGTCACCCACTTGGGCAAACGCCACTGCCATCGAATCACCTTGGGAGGCGACGTTGAGGTGGAGGGTGACCCGACCTCCCTGAGGCCTTGGGTCCTCTCCTCTCCAGGGGCTGGATTGAAACATGCTGTGGAGGTACCGGCGGTATTCCGCCAGGATGTCGGCCTGCTGCCGGGGCGATTCGGGGCGTTGCCGCTCGGCGAGATCTACCCCGCCGACCCCTTGACGGATGACCGCGAGCCTACGCTGAAGGTGTTCCCGCTGGACGGGCCAGTGGCTGCCGGCCGTTCGGAGGTTCTCTTCCACCGCACCGATTCGCGCCAGCAGCATACCGAGCGCCTGGTCGAACAGTCCATCCAGTCGCCGCTTCTCACCGTCCGGTATTGGCGTCCGCTCGGGACCCCTGGCGATTCTGGCGGCGAGGTCAGCATCGTTTGGATCAGCAGGCCGGACGAGGTAGTAGGCGCCCTTGTAGAAGACAACTGGCAGCTTGGTGGAATCGGACCCCGAACCAATGTCGTACGGGGCGTCGAACGGTTGGTAGATGCGCACCGACTGGGGTAACAACCGGGCCAGGACATGGACAGCCACATGCGCGACGTCGTGATCGCTGTTGTAGCCGTACGCGATTTTGCCGATCCACTGCCGGTGCAGGTCCTCTCGTCGCTGCTCGGACACGCCCTCCGGATACGGAAGCAAACGCCGAAACTCCGACGCGTCACCCAGACGGAGATCGGCGGCCAGGCTGCTGGCCGTCCACTCGTGCAGTCTTTGACGGTTGATCCCCAAGTCCGCAAACTGCTTTTTGAAGGTGCGGAAAACCGAGTCGTAGAAGTTGCCCGGTTTCGCTCGCGTGAGATCGATTCCGAACACCTCGCCCGTCCACCGCACGAAGTTCTGCTCGTCGAGGTTGCCCACGGCTGACAACTGTTCGATCGCCGTGGCAACCACCGCCGGCAACGAGCCCGACGTTTCAAGGTTCTCCTGCGGCAAGCCCTGCGCCGCATCGCCGGACCTCCCCGCCAGCATCGCCGCAGCCGACCCCGGGTTTGTCAGCGCCTCGGTGATGTCGCGTTTCAGGTCGTCGAAGCGCTCGTTGTCCACACCCGTGTCAAGGAGCCGGTAGACGTGTCCGGACCCGTCGACCAACGGCGCACGCACCACGACAGGAATGGTGCCGGCGACATCCGCCCCGACCCGCCCCTGCCACTGCCCCACCGACAGGGTGACCGATGTCCCCGGAGAGAGGTCCACTTCCGCCCCGGCCAACGTCCTGGCCGGGTCAGGACCGCCGACCGCGATGGGCAGCGGACCGGGCGTCCATTTCCCCTGCTCCAATACGACTTCAAAAGACATCTGCTCGGAGAGAGCCCACCGATCCTCCGGTTCCCACAGCGCGTCCTTGCGCAGCCGCTTGATGTCGTCGACGACGAGGGCGGGCTTGCCCACTTCCAGGTATAGGGGCAGTCCTGTGACGTTCTTTTCGGCCTGCGCTACCAAGACCGCAGTGGGTCGACCGTCCTCGGCGTACCCGAGGATGAGACGGCCGTTCAGCTCGGCGAAGAGAACAGGCGGAAGCCCGCCGACCACCGGGACGTGTGGGACCGTGATCTGTCTGTCGTTCCTCCGGGCCGCCGGGTCGCCGTAGTAACCGGCCAAATACCCGCGTCCCGATAGAGGCACTGCCACCTGATAGTGGTCGCTCGACAGCGGCCGGTGGTGAAGGTCCCACACGCGGCCGGCTGCCTTCCCCCTCAACTCGAGCAGGTCACCGTCGCTGAGATTGTGTTCGAATTTTCGGTAGAGGATCCTGTCGGTGCCGTCGGTCGCGTCGGTATACCGGAATTCCGCAAAAGCGATGCCCTCTTCGCCTATCGCCCGGAAATGAACAGGAAGCCGGTCGCCCCGTATGGCCAGTCGGCCGATACTCAGAGGTACGGCCCCGCCGTCCAGCGGCACGCTCAGCTCCATGGACTTACCATTCTTAAGTCGCTTGACGCCGACGTCGAGCGTAAAGTGGTAACGGAAGTCCGTCGTTTCTTCCTCCCATCGGGGATCCGCACGGAGGTCGTCGAAGTATCGGCGGTATGCGGCGAGTTCCCGGGCTTTCTTGTTGTGCGGAGAGTCGGGGTGTTCACGGATGACCGCGAGCTCACGCTGAAGCGTTTCCCGCAGGACGGGCCAGTGCTTGGAGTTGGTCGGATGGGGGTTGTTCTCCGCCTCCGCGATCGCCGCCAGCAGCAGGTCGCGTGCGTGGACGAACAGTCGATCGAGTCGCTGCTGCTCGTCGTCGGATATCTCTGTCCGAGGGAAGCCCTCAGCGATGCGGCGAGCGCGTTCGGCATCGGCCGGGTCAGGTAGCTGGCCGAGGTAGTAAGCGCCCTTGTGGAACACGACCGGATACCGGACACCAGCACCGGGCTCCGGGCCGATGTCATGCGGAGCGCCGAACGAATGGTGGACCCGCATCGACAGGGACAACCGCGAAGCGATGACGCGCGGAACCACATGCGCAACGTCGTCATCGCCGGTCTTGTGGTACGCGATCTTGTTGAGCCATTGCCGGTGCAGATCCTCCCGTCGCTGCTCGGACATGACCTCCGGATACGGAAGCAACCTGCTGAACTCCGACTCGCCACCCCGGCGAAGGTCAGCGGCCAACTCGCGGGCCACCCACGCGCGGAGTCCAGAAATGCTGGGCTCGACCCCCGCAGCCTTCAACTTCTCCTCGAAGCGACGCACCACAGCGTCGTGGAAGTCGTTCGGCTTCGGAACGTCAGCCAAGAGATCGACCCCGAGCACGTCGCGCGCCCACTGCACGAACTCCGCCGCGACATCGGGGACTCTACCCGCCCCACCACGGGTTCCCACGGCCGACAACTGCGCGATCGCCGAAGCCACGGCCTGCTTCCAGTCCTGCGGGACACCCCCGGACCCACCGACCGCCGGTGCCCCACTCGACCCCGGAACCTCCCGCACTTCCGCCGGGGCCGTGCTGATCTCTCTTGTCAGGTCGTCGAAGCGCTCGTTGTCCACACCGGTGTCGAAGAGCCGGTAGACGTGTCCGGACCCGTCGACCAACGGCGCACGGACCACGACAGGAATGGTGCCGGCGACATCCGCCCCGTCCTCCCCCTGCCCCGGCCACTTCCCCACCGACAGAGTGACCGACGTCCCCGGGGAGAGATCCACCTCCGCCCCAGCCAAGGTCCTGGCCCGACCACTACCGCTGACCTCGATGGACAGTGGACCCGACACAGCGCGAATCGACAGAGGCCCCTGTCGGCTCCACGCCCCCGGCTGCAACACGACATCGAAGGACATCTGCTGGGAAAGAGCCCACCGATCATCCGGTTCCCACAATGCCCTCTTACGCAGCCGCTCGACGTCGTATCGAGTGGTGGCAGGTTTGGACAATTCCAGATACAGGGGAAGCCCTTTGACGTTCTTCCCGGCCGGTGCTTCCACTACGGCAGTGGGTCGGCCGTCGTCCCGGGCATACCCGAGCAGAAGCCGGGCCTCCTTCAGCTCCCTGGTGAGAACGGGCGGGAGTCCGCCGGCCACCGGGGCCGGCGGGATCCTCGGCTTCAGGACATTCTGGCCGAGGCCAGCTTGGCCGAGCCCCACGCTCAATTCCCCGTTGTGTTGCACGGACGTCGTCGTGTAGAAATCGCGCACCAGTGGCGGACGGTCAAGGTCCCACACCTTGCCGACCGCCCTGCTCCTCAGCCTGGCCAGCTCCGAGTCGTTCAGACTGCGGCCGATTTCTCGGCGAGAGTGGACTTCGGTGCCGTCAGCCGCGGTGTACGAGACTTCGGCAAAGCCCGTGCCCACTCCACCGACCTTGCCGAAATGGACAGCGACCGAATCGCCCGGGACAGCCATCCGATCGACATCAACGGCGGTCGACTGGCTGTTGCGCAACCATACGCGCAAATACCGGTACCCCGCGCCCCTTGCGCCGACGGAGACGGGCAGGTGAATGGTGAACTGGCTTTCCAGGTCCTGCCGGTTCCCGGACTCCCATCTGCCGGCAGTGAGGAGTCTCCGAAGGTAATGGACGTGGTCAGCGAGTTCCCGAGCCTTCTTGTTGTGGGGAGAGTCAGGGTGTTGACGGATGACCGCGAGTTGGCGGTGGAAGGTTTCCCGCAGGATGGGCCACTGGTCGGAGTTGGTCGGATGGGGGTTGTTCTCCGCCTCCGCGATCGTCGCCCGCAGCAGGTCGCGTGCGTCGTCGAACAGTCGATCGAGTCGCTGCTGCTCGTCTTCGGATATCTCTGTCCGAGGGAAGCCCTCAGCGATGCGGCGAGCGCGTTCGACATCTACCGGGTCAGGTAGCTGGCCGAGGTAGTAAACGCCCTTGTGGAACACGACCGGATACCGGATGCCAGCACGGGGCTCCGAGCCGATGTCATGCGGAGCACCGAACGAATGGTGGATCCGCATCGACAGGGACAACCGCGAAGCGATGACGTGCGGAACCACATGCGCAACGTCGAAATCGCCGGTCTGGTCGCGCGCGATCTTGTTGAGCCATTGCCGGTGCAGGTCCTCCCGTCGCTGCTCGGACATGACCTCCGGATACGGAAGCAACCTGCTGAACTCCGACTCGCCACCCCGGCGAAGGTCAGCGGCCAACTCGCGGGCCACCCAGGCGCGGAGTCCAGAAGCGCTGGGCTCGACCCCCGCAGCCTTCAACTTCTCCTCGAAGCGACGCACCACAGCGCGGTAGAAGTCGTCCGGCTTCGGAAGGTCAGCCAAGAGATCGACCCCGAGCACGTCGCGCGTCCACTGCACGAACTCCGCCGCGACATCGGGGACTCTACCCGCCCCACCACGGGTTCCCACGGCCGACAACTGCGCGATCGCCGAAGCCACAGTCCGCTTCCAGTCCTGCGGGACACCCCCGGCCCCACCGACCGCCGGTGCCCCACTCGACCCCGGGTCCGGCCCGATTGGTGCGGGGTTCTCCGGCAGGATCCCGAAACCACGCGCCGAGACCCGCTGGTCCCACGCTGCCAGCAGCCGCACGGCTTCGCCCGGGTCGGCATCCGCCAGCCAAGGGGTGTCAGCCACCGATGCCGGCATACGAATCTCCGCCCACGGATTCCCGGAGTCGACCGGGCCGGTACCCGCCGGCGGCTCCCCGTCCTCGGACGTCGGTGAATCGACCCCTGCCGGCAGGTCCGACTCGACCTGTTCGGGTTCAGCCAGCCGATCGACGTCGGGCACCGGTGCTGGCGAATCGACCAACGCCAGCGGATCCCAATAGTCGACCTGGCCGGACTCCGCCCGCCAATCGACGCCAGACAGCCCTTCCAGCGGCTCCCAGGGGTTGTTCAGGTCGGCATCCGCCAGCCAATCGGCGCCGGACTCCGATGCCGGCGAATCCACGCCCGCCAGCGGATCCGAGGGGTCGACCGGCTCGGCGCCCCTCGGCGTTCCCCCGTCCATGTCGGACGCCGGTGATTCCCCTCCTGACGACAGGTCCGACTCGACCGGTTCGACATCCCACGGCGGCTCCCAGTCCGAGGGGAGTTCCGCCGGTGGTGTGTTCAGATTCAGCCCGCTCAGATCCGGGTCTAGTTCATGGAATCCCTGCTCGACAAACGCCGGGCCGGTGCCAGGCGCGTCGTCCATCTCCGCCGGGTCGGACGGCTGCCCGGGGAAGCCGGCCGGTTCGGGAGAGGTGCCGTCCGCCTGCATCGCCTGGGACGGGCCGCGTGGCGGGGTGGTGGAGGCGAGCAGGATGGCGCTGGGGTCGATGCTGGTCGTGGTGGTCGGTTGCGGGTGCGCGGTGGTGCGGTCGGGAAGGAGGTCGGCGATCGTGGTGGGTCGCCCGGTGCTGTCGAACGCGGCGAGTCGGGTGCTCGAGGCGAACAGGTGCCGGAGCCACGGATCGCGTACCGGGTCGGTCGGTTCGGGTCGGTCCTCGGCGCCGGGCACCAGGCCGTCGCGCACCTTGATAGTCGGTGGTCCGGATGGTTGTGGCTGGCTGTGGAGGGCGAACACGTGTTGTGGTTCGTTGGGTGGTGCGATCCTGACCACGACCATCGAGCCCGGTGCCGCTCGCAGGGCGGCGAGTACGTCCTCCGGGGTGACTCCGCCGGGGTGGGCGACGCTCTCGTCTGTCGCGCCGAGGATGTCCAGGAGTTGCGGCCAGCTCCGCGTGGGTGCGGGTCGGCCGTCGAGTCCGATGATTCGGTCGTCGAGTACCGCCCGTTTGCCCGGCCGTCCGTAGGCGGTGGTGTAGGCGTCGAGGGTGGCCTGCACGCACCACCACCACGGGTCGTGGCTGTTGTCGGAGCCCACCGGCGTCTGATCGACCCAGTCGGCGACCCGCCGCGCGGCCTCGGCCGCCGAGACGGGCTGCCCAGTCGCCGCGACGGGCTGCCCGGTTGCCGCGACCGCCGGCTCCGGTGCCGTGATGGCCGGCTCGCGGCGTCCGCCCGGGTCCCCACCGACCGGCTCGTCCAGCGAGGACACGTTGCTGAACGAATCCCTGCCGCCGAAATCGCGCGTGACCGGGTCGCCGCTGATCAACCCGTCCCGCGAGGAGGCGTCCCTGAACGGATCCGTGTCCCTGAATTCGCGCCTGGCCGCTTCACCATTGTCCGACTCGTCGAGGGACGAGACGCCACTGACCGAATCCCCGTCGATGACGTCGCGTTTGACCGGGTCGCGGCTGATCGGCTCGTCCAGCGAGGATAGGTCGCTGACCGTCATGGCGTCGTCGCGGCTGGTCAGCTCGTCCTGCGAGGAGAGGTCACTGACCGTCGTGGTGTCGTTGAAGCTGCTGTCGCGGCTGACGATGTCGTCGCTGGGGACGGAGAGTTCACTGACCGACATCCGGTCGCTGGCGTCGTGGTGGTTCGGCGTGCCGTCGGTGCGGGGGGCCGCGCCGGCCGGCACCGTACTGCGGACGCCGCCCGCATCCGGCGTGCCCGGAGTGCCCGGCGCGCCGGGCGTGCTGGGCGTGCTGGGCGTGGCCGGCACGCCGGGCGTGCTGGACATGGCCGGCGCGCTGGGCATACCCGCCGTGCCGGGGGCGGCGGTGGCCTGGGCGAGTACCTGGTGGTATCCGTCGACCCAGTCCTGTCGGAAGGATTCGGCGAGGGTGTCGTGACTGGTCGGCTCGACGCCGTGCTTCCTGGCCAGGGCGGTGAACTGGGTTTCCGCCAGGCTGGCCGCTGCTGCGGTGTGCTGCTCCGGGGTCACCGGCACCGTCGGCACGTCGGTGCGCCCGTGTGCCGGGGTGTCCGTGCCGGCTGGGGTGGCCTCCGGTGCGGTGGTGTCGGGGATGACCGCGGCCGTGAAGCGGGCGGGCAGGTCGGTGACCACCTGTCGGACCACGTCCGCCACGGCGTTGACCTGCGCGGCGTCCGGACCGGCCACCGCAGCCGACGGCACGGCCGACGGCATGGTGGACGGCTTGGTGAGTGGTGCGGTGGTGGGTAGCGGGTTGGTCCCGAGGATCGCGTCGAGGCTCCGGTCCACGTGACGCGCGACCTCCGCACGCACGGCGTCCGACGGCACCGCCGCCGCCCCGGCGGCCCCCGGCACGCCCGCGCCACCCGGCACACCAGCGGTCCCCGGCGTACCGACGACCGCCGGCACGGCAGCACCGCCCGGCACGCCACCCGCCTCCGGCACCTGAACGGCCCCTGGCAGGACCAGTCCGCCTTGCAGGGTGACGGGCGTCGGTGTGCCGGTGGTGAGGTACTGGTCGATGTGGTGCTGGGCGGCCAGATGCACAGCCGAACGCAACGCCTGCCGGTCGAACTCCGCCGGCAGCGCGGCGACGACCAGCTCCGGACGGACCGCCGCCGGGATCTGCCCGCCCGCCGGAATCTGCGCCGCGACGGCTTCGGTGATCCGGGCGACGGCCTGGTCCCGGACACCGAACAGGTACCCCTCGGTGAGCGCGGTGGCGGGCAGGCCGATCTGGGACAGGAAGGCGGGGACGGTCGGGTCGTTCTGCCGGGCGTCGGCCCACTCGGTGAAGACCTGCTCGACCGACACGGGAAGCGCGGCCAGGAACTGCCGCGCCTGCCCCGTCCCGGCGAGCAGCCCACCGTAGTGGTTTACCAGTTCCTGCTGGAACCGCTGCCACTGCTCCACCACCGGCGCACCGGCGACCGCTACCCACTCCGGCACGGGCACCACCGGCACCGTCGGCACCGAGAAGTTCGGCACGGACCACGACGGCACCGGCAGGTCCGGCGTCGACCACGACGGCGTGGACAGGGTCGGTGCCGACCACGCCGGTACCGGCGGCACCGGTTCAGGTGCCGCTGGTGCCGGTGCCGACAGCGCCGGTGCCGGCACCGGCGGGACGGGCACCGGGGCCTGCCCCCCGGGCCCCGCACCCGCAGGATCGCCGACCTCCGGCTGGTACATGGACGGGTCCGGAGCGACCGGGGTGGGCGGCGGCACCGGCGCGACCGGCTTGCCGTCGGCGGTGAAGCCGGTACCGGCGGGCATCCGCCACCGGGGCCGGGTCGGGTTGAACCCCAGGTTCACCGCGCCGCGACGCGCGCCCATCCCGGCCCCGGCCGCGCCCAGCTCACCCGACCCCGACAGCGCCCCGGAGACCGCGTCCGGCCCGAGACTGCCCGTGTCGTAGTGCCCGTCGACGAGGTAGCTGGCGCCGATACCGCCGACCACCTCCATGCCGACCTCCGACACCGGCACCATCCACAGCCTGGTCAACAGGTCACGCGTGGAACCCGAGACCCCGAGGTGCGACAAGCCACCACCGACGGCACCGGCGAACCGGCCCAACGCCGGCGCGGCCGCCGTGGTGACACCCGCCACCGCCAGCCCGTACAACGCCTGCTTGCCGACCTGCCCCCAGTCGATCTCCGGCACCAGACCGTCAGCCAACATGCTGATCTGCGCCAACAGCGACGACCCCGGCATGAACAACATCTGGATCGCCGTGCTGCTCGCCGCCGCCCGCACCATCGACGACCGCAGGATCGTCTGGATGATCGTCCGAACCTTCACGATGTGCGCCGCCGCCTCCACCGGCAGGAAGAACGCCATCGCGAACGCGACCGCCAACTCGGTCATCATGAAGATGAACATGACCAGTGCCTGGCGATCCGTGAGCTCCATCTGGTTGAGGAAGCCCCGCATCGCCTGGGCGAGGTTGACCTTCAGGCCGGCAACCCGGTCCAGCATTTCCACGAACGGAGCGGTCTGCGCCACGAACCGGTCGTAGATCTCGCCCTCCCCCGCCGCCCGAACCGCCTTGATCGCCTGGGTGAGCTCGGGAACCAACAGGGTCCGCACCCGATCCGCCAGCGTCTCCAGCGCGTTCAGGTCGTACGCCAACACCGGCAGCTTCGACCGGTGCAACCGCATTGCGGTGAACGCCTCCAGGGCCTGCTTCCACGACTCACTGAGCCCAACGGAAGGAACGGGGGCCTCACCCATCGCGTAACGTCCCTTCCCCGCCCCCGATCAGGGGCACTCAGTGCGAATCACTCGGCGGCGCAGACACCGCCCCAGCCCTCGGCTGTCTCGTCTGCGCGGATCAGCCCCGCGTGCCACCGCTCATGTCCGGGACCAGTTCGGTGCCGGTGGCCTCGGTGTTCTCCCCGACACGGCGAACCAGGTCCAACTTCTCGCCCTGGAATCCGGCCGCCTCTGCCAACTTGGCGTACGCCGCGAGCACGATGCCCGCGAGCACTTGCTGCACGGCCGCGCGGGCCTGCAGGCTCAGTTCGTCGTTTGCGGGGACGCCGGCCGCCCACCGGCACTCGGCGATCTGGCGCACCGGGTCCACCGTGCCGATCAGGTGCTCCTTGAACTGGCCCACCAACGGCACCTGCTGGGCCAGGGCGTCCCCGTTGAACTCGATCCGTGATCCGCTCATGACGCCGCCGACCCGGTCCGCCGGTCGGCACCGCGGGAAACCATGCTGGCGATGCCCTCGACGAGTTCCTCGATGCTCGCGGCCGACTGCGCGGCGTCGTCGAGGCCGCTGAGGTGACGCGTCAGCTCGGCGGTGCCGGCCATCGTCTTACGCTGGGCCTTCTCGCGAGCGGTACGCGTCGTCGTCACGATCAGGTCGGCCAGCTCGGCTGGCGCGAGTCGCCGGTAGGCGTCCCCGTTGAAGGTGATCCGGGTCAGCTCGCCGTGCCCACCCACGGTCACCGACAACAGCTTCTTCTTGTCCTCCACGGTGGTCTGCGCCCGAGCCACACGCCGGCGTACCCGGTCGGTCGCCTCCTCGACGTCCTTCAGGGCCGCACGCATCTCGGCCAACAGTTCCTCGTCGCCCAACATGCTCATCCCGATTACCTCCTCTGCTATCCCACGGCTGACCTGCGGCACCGGGTTCACTTCGGTGAAACAGTGTTCACCGGCCCCGGTACCGGCGGCGTTCGTCCTGGCTGCCGGGGCGCTCGTCGACCGGCATGCCGAACTCGTCGTCCTCGACCCGGGTGTCCCGACCGCGCCGGCCGATCACCGCGGGCGCACAGTCGGGGTCGGTACCCCAGACCTTCTCGTCCTCCTTCAGCCAGGTGCTGCGCTGACGATCACGGTCCTTTCCGGGCTGGGGTGCGCCACCCATGCCCGGCATCATCGGGGGCATGAACGGCATCCCACCGCCCGGCATGCCGCCCCCGCCGGGCTGCGGTAGACCAGGGCCGGCACCCGGACCTGTGGTCAGGCTGGCCCCGACCGGGCCTCCGACGGGCACCCCCAGCTTGTCCGGGTTCAGCGCCCCGGGCGAGCCGGGTACCCCCGGCACCGCCGACAGGCCCCCGGTGCCGACCTGCACCCCGGGAACGTGCGGGAAGCTGGCCGAACCGGGTCTCGTGACGTCGCCGAGTGCCGGAGGGGTGGTGATGCTCCCGGTCATACCCGGCTTCGGCGACACGTTCTTGCCGTCGACCGTGGTCGGGAACGGATTCCGGTCCACCGGCGCCGTCGGCCCGGTGTCGGGCCACGGCAACCTGCCCGTGTTCAGACCCGGCACTGATCCGGCCCCGCCGGAACTCCCCGACGGGTTGGGCGGCAGCCCGAGTTTCGCCCGCTCGGCGGGCGACAGTGGGAGTTCGTCCAGCAGTCCGCCGCGTTGCAGCGCGTCGAGCTGATCCGGACTGAGCTGACCGAGGTTGGTCGCACCCCCCGGCGACAGACCGTTCTTCCGCAGGTAGTCAGCCTGCTCAGCCGTCAGCGGCACATCGTCCAGCAGCCCGGCCCCGTCCAGTTGCCGCAACTGGGACGGCGTCAGGTCACCCAACGACTGCGGCCCGTTCAGGCCGAGCTTCGCCCGCTGGTCGTTGGTGAGGGGGGTCTCGTCCAGCAGCCCGCCGCGCTCCAACGCGTCGAGCTGATCCGGACTGAGCTGACCGAGGTTGGTCGCACCCCCCGGCGACAGACCGTTCTTCCGCAGGTAGTCAGCCTGCTCAGCCGTCAGCGGCACATCGTCCAGCAGCCCGGCCTTGTCCAGTTGCTCCAACTGGGACGGCGTCAGGTCACCCAACGACTGCGGCCCGGACGGCTTGCGGGAGATCCCGAAGTTGTTGGTCGGCAGGGAACTGCCCCCGCCACCGCCGGTGAACGGATTCTCCAGGCCACCGCCGGCAGACGGTACGACCGGTTCGGGGGTCGGAACGGGAGGAAGACCGTTCGCGCCACCGCCGCCAACCACAGCATCCAAGCCGCCATTGGCGAACGGATTACCCGCACCACCACCCTCGGACGGCATGCCCGACTTGACCTTCAGGTCGGCGGGTAGGCCGCCGCCGGCGCCACCACCGAACGGATTCTCCAGGCCACCGCCAGCAGAGGAACCACCCAAGCCATTGGCGAACGGATTACCCGCACCACCACCGGCACCCGAGTTGGGCACCAGGCTGGTGGGGAAGAAGGCACCGCCACCGGTGCCGTTGGCGAACGGGTTACCCAGGCCGCCGCCGTTGGGGAACGGGTTGCCGAAGTTCGCTCCCACGTTCGCGAAGGGATTACCCACGTTCGCGAACGGGTTGCCCATGTTCGCGAAGGGGTTACCCACGTTTGCGAAAGGATTGCCCACGTTCGCGAACGGGTTACCCATGTTCGCGAAGGGGTTGCCCATGTTCGCGAACGGGTCGCCCCAGTTGGCGAAGGGGTTACCCATGTTCCCGAACGGGTTGTTGGGGAAGCCGCCGTTGGGCATCCCCACGTCGTTGGGCATCGGATTCGGTGGCACCGGCTTCGGGTCGGTGATGCTCATCGGGTTGCGCGCCTCGGCGAACACCGACACCAACTTCTTCGCCGCGAGCACCGCCGGCTCGAAGGTCTTGAGGGCGTTGTCGGCCCACATCTGGCGCAGATGCTGGTCCAGCTTGTTCCACTCGGGGATGCTGAAGGCGTCGAACGAGTGGTACTTCACCCACGCGGGCGGCGTCCACATGACGGTACCCGCGTCCGATCCACCGAACTTGGTGCCACGGTATTCGGTTCCTTCTTTGTCCCCGGTGTCGGCGTACTGCTGACCCAGGTCCCAGGCGTTCGACTGGCCGTCGTGCAGGTCGCCGTACTGGAGGGTGCTCTCGTTGAACATGGTGGCGATGACCCGGTACGGGTGCTGCCAGATGCCGGCCGGGTGGATCGAGGACCACTTCTCGAAGGTGTCGGCCACCGCCGTGATGAAGTCCCTCATGGCCTGCTCGACCTGGGCCAGCGAGGTGTCCCACTGCTTGAACTGGGGCAAAATGTCGGCGAGGTACTTGTTCGCCTCCTGCACCCGGTGGCGCCAGGCCGATTCGGCGGAGCCCTTGAAGTCGGGGCTCTTCACGTTCACCGACTTGACCTGATCGGTCAGCTCGCTCGAGATCCCCAGCGCGTGGGTGGTCAGGTTGCCCAGGATCTCCCGGACCGACCCGATCGAGTCCGGGTCGAACGTCTTGTTCGGCCCGGCCACCTTGGGCAGGTCGGCGATCATCCGCTCCCACGCGTTGCCGAGCGCGACGACCGGGTTGCCGTCGGCGTTGGTCGAGTTCCCCGGGTCGGTGGAGTTGCCCTTCTGCCCCTGGGTGTCGTCCCTGCTGGTCACGCCCACCCACACCGTCACCCGGGTGATGTGCTTGGTAGCCCCCTTCTGCTTCCACCGGTAGAAGGTGACCGCGTCCTTGTTGTACTCCGGCATCCAACTGCCGGTGTGCTTGAGCGTGCTCGTCTGGGTGATCAGCCAGTAACCGGGCCCCTTGATGGTCCGCGGTCGGAAGTTGTCGTTGATGGAAGCCTTTTCCCCGCCCTCTCCACCGCCAAGCACCAGCCCCAGAATGCTCGCCAGGGCATCCTCGAACGTCGCGGTGTTCGCCATGACTAACCCCCGGCTTTGGGCATGAAGTACTCGAACTGCTCGGCGCTCAGCGTGCTCGTCTGCTCGACAGCGTCGGAGTCGGCGAGCAGGAACTTGATGCCGTGCTCCAGGTTGTTGAGCTCGCCCCGCGCGCCCTTGAGCCGGTTGGCCAGGCCGGCCCGGACGACGTCGATCGCCCCCGTCAGGTCCTCCGCCTCGGTGAAGCCCTTACCGCCGAGGCGCAGCTTGAACTGCTTGGTGATGTCGACAGTCGAATCCGGCAGGGAGCCGTACGGGTAGTTCTTGCCGTACATCAGATCGATCTCGTCGACCTGCTTGGTGTAGGTGCCGTGCAGCTTCCGCAGGTAGCTCTCGTTGATGACGATGTTCTTCATCGTGTGTTCCTCTCGAATGGAGACGGGTCAGCGGGACTCGGCTGTCCTCAACCGACGGAAGCCGGAGTCCGGGCGAGTCCGTGGACAGCGGTGGGTCAGACGCACTGGTCCACCCGGCGGTGCGGTGGACCAGCGCGTCTGACCCGGAAGCGGCTCGGCGGAACTGCCGTCCCGACCTCGCGCGACGTCGGTTCGGCGGGCTGCTAACTGAAGATGGCCGCGCCCCGGTTGTCGCCGTGCTGGTAGTTCACGTTGATCTCCTGAAGGCGCTGCTGCCCCAGGGCCAGGGCCGCCCTCATCTCCTGCTGCCCCTGGTTCCACAGCGCCTGGGCGGCCTTGTAGGCTTCCGGCGCCTGACCGTTGTTGGCTGCGGTGAACCTCGCCACCGAGGTCTGGAGGTTCGCCAGCGACTGGTCGAGTTCGCGGGTCTCCCTGGCCATTTCGTCGGCGACCGCCTGAACCGCAGCGGGGTTAATGCTGTAGTTGGCCATTTCCGGCCTCCTTGTCGTTCGTCGGTCCGGGTTTCGTCGGCCCGGCTTTCACAGGTGAGGGCTCGGCGGTCAGCCGACGGCCCAGCCGCCGGCCCGCATGGCGCTGTCGTCTTCGGTCGTGGTGGTCAGTTGCGCGTACTGCTGCATGTTCTGGTTGAGCATGTCCAGGCCCGCCTGGACCTTCTGGAAGCCGTTCAGCCACTGCTGGACGGCCTGGAGGAACCGCGGCGCGGCCGAGTCGCTCTGCCACTGGGCGGACAGGTTGCTGCTGGCGGCCGTGACGGCCTGCTGGCTGTTCTTGGCCTCGGCCTGCGCCTGGCCGAACGCCATGACCATGCCCTTGATGGTCGCCTCATCGGCGACGATCCCCTGCTGGTTGACTGGCATGACTCTCCTCGTCTTCTATCGGTCGTGTTGTTGCGATCGGTGGGACATGTGCTCGCGCCTGCCGTGCCGTCCGGAGGGGCGGGCCACGGCGGCGGGACGTTCGGGTATCCCGCGGCCTCACCTCCCTTCCGGCCGGACCAGTGCCGGCCCGGGGGGCAGCATGGCGACCAGTGGGGTGGGCATGACCACCGCCTGGTCGAGTGAGTAGCCCAGGGTGGTGACGTCGCCGCCCATGATCGGGTAGGCGATCCCCCGCTCGTTGATGAGCAGGCCCTGCTGCCGCCACCGGTCGGTGTCGGCGTCGGCCGGGGGCATCAGCAGCGCTCCCCCGCCCGAGGGCACCCGCACCGTCACGGTGGTCTTCCCGCCGCTGCCGCCGGTCGGCATGCCGGTCCCGCCGGCCAGGACGACCGTGGGTTTCTCGTCGGCCTGCCCGGCGTACTCCACGCAGACCACGGCGTCCTCGGGCATGGACGGTGGTGCGGGCGGGGTGGCCGGCAGCGTGGTCAGCGGCCGCACCGGGCTGCGCTGGCCGGCGGCGACCAGATCGGCAGCGGTGACGGCGGTCTCCCTGGCCGCGCCCGGCGTGGCCCGCTGCAACCGGTACTCGGTCTCGGTCAGCGGGGCCAGCCCGTCGGCGGTCATCAGGTAGTGGTTGACCGTGCCGTTGCCCATGTCCACGGCGAACATCTGGCCGATCGAGGTCGGCCGGCCGGCCACTTTCGGGCCTGTGCCGCCGGCCCGAGCCACCTTCGGCGGGCCGACCGTGCCGCCCAGCGGGATCGACTCCAGCCAGGCGGTCGCCACCGGTACGGGAGCGAGCAGCCCCAGCCCCAGCACGTCGGCCATCCACGGCTGGGGAAGGAGCAGCCGTCGCCCGTTCCACAGCAGGTAGGTCTTGCCGCCCGCGGTGACCGGCAGCGCCTGCCCGTCGCCGAGCTGGTCGGGGGCCGCTGGCACGTCGACGTCGAGCACGACCCGGCTGGTGTCCCGGCTACAGGCCCGCCACACGCCCTGGTTGACCCGGTTGGCCGCCGGCAGCACCTGCGGCCCGGTCGGGACACCCACCGGCGGGCCCTGGGGCACCTTGGCGAGTTTGGACGAGGAGACGGTGACCGGGGTGAGTCGACCGCCGGCCAGCAGGGTGGCCGTCGCCACGTCGTTGACCAGGTGCAGGTGGCCGTCGACCAGCACGTACCGCGCTCCGGTCGAGGAGTCCACCACCAGCATCCGTGGCTGCTGCCAACTGGTCGAGCCCGATCCCGGCATCAGCGCCCAGATCGCGACTCCGGCCAGCAGCAGGATTCCGAGCACGAGACCGGCGATCGTGCCGGTGCGGTCCCGGCGGGTCGGTGACTCGGCGGTCTCCGGCTCGGCCCGCACCAGCGCACCGGTCACCCGGGTCATCATGTACCGCTGGGCGTCCACCTGGTCACGACGCGACGACATGTCAACCCACCCGCGCCCGGATCACGTCGATCAGGCCGGTGATGACCACGACGGTCGGCCCGAGGGCGGCCACCATCGCGGTGTGCGCCAGGTCGCCCATCCGGCCCCAGATCGGGTTGAACCGCCGGCCGACCGGGATCCGCGCGGCCAACCCGCACGCCACCGCCAGGAGCACGCAGCAGCCGATGGCCAGTTGGGCGGCGAGCGGACTCCGGTCCGTGGGCGCGGTCAGGCACCAGGTCGCCATGGCGACCAACGCCGGACCGGCCAGCGCCACCCGGTGCCAGATGCTCGTCATCGGGCGGGTGACCAGGATCTGGGCGACGGCGGCCAGCCAGGCGGCCAGCGGTGCGGCCCAGCCGGGTGCCATCGCCAGCCACACCATCGCGGCCCCGGAGACCAGCCCGAGTGCCGCGTACAGGGCGGTCATGAACTGGTCGGCGGCGGCGGCCCGGGCGAGCACCCCGGCGGCCGGTTCCGGGTCGATGCTCTTCTGCAGGTCCGCCGGTTCGACGGGCATCTCCGGCAGGGCGAACCCGGCGAGCTTGAAGGCGGCCGCCGGTACCGCCGGGCGCAGCGCCGTGGTGACGACGACCGTGATCGCGGCGATCGTGGTCCAGTCCAGCGTGGCCCTGGTGTGCAGCCAGAGCGCGGCGACGACCAGCAGCCATTCCGCCAGCAGGCCGACGGTGACCTGCCGCCAGCCGGTGCGCGGGAAGACGAACGCGGCCACCAGCGACGCGGCGACGGTGCCGGCGCTGGCACCCAGGAAGATCAACCAGGGTACGGAGGCACCGGCGACCGCCTCCAGCGCGGCGACCACCGTACCGACCACACAGGCGGCCCCCAGGATGCCGGCCGTGGCCCGGTCGGCCAGCTTGCGTACCACCGCGAAGCCCGCGACGAAGCACATCGCCGCCATCGCCGCGAGCAGCACCGGGTTCCGGGACTCGGCCGGCCACATCCGCGCGGCGGCCAGCCAGGCGGCCAGCCAGGCGGCCAACAGCAGCAGGGCGGTGACCCGCGTGGTCTGCGGACGCCACAGCCCGGACCGCTTGCGGATGCCGGCCGAGACGCCGTCGACCATGTCGTCGTAGGCCAGCGGCGGGATCTGGTCGGTACGCGGGCGTACGTGCACGACCTCGCCGTCGAGCAGGTCGAGATCGCCTACGGTGCGCGACTCGTCGAAGGCCGGTCCACCCAACCGCTGCACGATCCAGCCGCTGTGCTCCAGCCCACGATCGGCGAGGTCCGGTCCCAGCGCGCTCAGCAGGGCCGGCATCATGTCGGCCAAAGGGATGTGGGTGGGCAGACTCACGTCGACCTGGCTGGTCGGTCCGACGACCAGCAGTCGGCAGAGTTCCCCGCGCTCGGCGCTCATATCCCGAACACGTGTGCACGGTGACCGGAGTTCACAAGTTTTTCGTCCGCCCCGGGTGCTGCCTACGGGGCGGCGGGCAGCAGCCGGGCCGGGGCCGTGCGCTCGCTCAGGAACCAGTACTCCCGGCCGGCGGTGGCCTCCGGTCCGGCTTCGCCAGCGTCGCCGAAGCGGGCGGAACCGAACCAGGTGGCCGGTGTCGTGGTGCGGTCCAGCAGTGCCTCCGCCTCGGGCGGCAGTATCACGATGTCGAGGGTCTGGTCCTGGTTGCGTCGCCGGTCGGTGACCGACGTGACCGGGCCGAGGTCGGTGGAGAGGTGCCCGAACGCGAGCAGCAGCGCGGTCCACGCGGTGTCCGGCTCGGGCAGCCCGCGTACCAGCGGAGCGACCGCGGTGAGGCACAGGTCCCCGGAGCGCGACAGGTGCTGCCAGCGCAGCAGGTCCACGCAGGCGACCAGAGTCGGCAGCGGGTCCGGGTCGGGGCAGGCGACCGGCGGCTGGCCGTCGACCGGCGGCAGCCAGCTCAGCTCGCTGTGCCCGCGTACCGCCGGCGCCGACTTGACCAGATCGGCCGCGCCGATGCCCAGCCGGGCCAGCAGCCAGTGGTGCACCCGCCCGGTACGCACCGCGGTGACCGCCCAGGTCCAGGAGGCCGGCTCCCCCCGCCATTCCGACGCCCCGGCGACCGGCGGGTCGGACCCGGCCGGCGGGTCCGATGTGGGCGGCGGGGGCGACGTAGGCGTCGGATCCGGCGGGGGCGGCGGACCTGACCCGGCCGGCGCGTCCGACCCGGCCGGCTGGGGGGTGTCGGCGGCGTACAGGTCGCGCGGGTCGCGTAGGTAGTTGTACCGCGCGCCCTCCAGCCACAACGCCAGCGCGGGATGCCCCGCCGGGGCCAGGATGACGTCGTTGAGGACGATCTCGTCGGTGAGCGCGTGCAGCGTGAACCCGTGCGTCGACGCGGCGACCCGGTCGAACAGCTCCGGCAACCGGGCCGGCCCGTCGGCCTCCGGCGGCCCGTGCCACCGGCCACGGAACAGCCGGTACCCACCGCCCGGCGGGCTTTCGGCACCCTGACCCTCCGGGCTGTCGGCCCGCTCGTCCGGCGGGAGCGCGACGTCCGGGAGGAAGTGCAGGTCACCGTCGGCGTACAGGCCGCCGAACCGGTGCACCACCTCGACCCGGAGGTGGTCGCTGGCCGCCGCGAAGCCCTGCGGCAGCCCCCGGTTCAGCTCCAGGGCGTACGGGCTGTGCAGGGTCATCGGCGCGTTCGCGTGGAACAGTTCGGCCACGCTCACCAGGTGGATGCCGTGGGTGTTCGCCCAGGTCAGCAGGGCGCGTACCGGGGCCAGCGGATCGGGTTGGCCGGCCGGGGCGGGCGGGGTGGCGCGGGCCGCGTCGAAGCGGGCCCGCGGGATGTCCGTCCACAGCACGAAGTCGACCTGGCCGGCGTAGCTGTCGGCCGCCGCGCCGTAGTTGGTCCAGAAGCCGTTCGACTCGGGCAGCGGCCGGCCGAGCCAGATGCCGTGCACGACGTGCGGGATGGTGGTGGTGTCGGGCAGCGGCGGCGTGTGCTCCGGTTGGCCCCAGAGCCGGGCGGCGCCGTCGCGCCGGAACGTGCTGACCCGGCCGGCGTCGGCGGCCAGGGCCGCAGGCGTCAGCTCGGCAACGCTCGGCGCCGGACGCGTCATGCTCACCCGCCGCAACAGCGGCGCGACCAGGTGCGGGGCGAGACGGCGTAGGTCGGTGCCGGCGAGGAACTCCGGTGCCCGCGACAGCCGGCGGGAGCCGAAGATGTCGCCGCCGATCCAGCGGCGCGACAGGTTCTCCTCGGCTGCCCAGGTGTACAGGGCGGGGTAGGTCATCCGGCGCAGCCAGTCCAGCAGCCCCGTGTCGCAGGGCCAGGCGGTCGGCGCGGCGGACGGTCCGGGCAGGCAGGCCAGGGCCCGCAGCCGCCGGGCCAGTTCCTCGGCCGCCGCGTACGCCGCGGCGCGATCGGCCGGCGCGGCGGGCTCGGCCGTCGCAACGGGATCGGCCGGCGCGGCAGGCTCGGCCGGCGCAGCGGGCTCGGCGGGCTGGGCCGGTGGGGTGGGCGTACGGCGCGGGCGGGTGGCGGTGCGGGTCATCGGCCGGCCCCGGTGGGCACGGGCGCGGGTACCAGTGCCGTCTGGATCAGCCGGCTGCCACGCCGGGTGCACAGCAGCGCCCGACCCGGGGGCAGCGGACGCGGCCTGGTGTTACCCAGCAGCGGGCCTTCCGTCGGCGGGCAGGACAGCGCCACGTCCGGGGTGTTCAGTTCCTGGATGCGCCGCAGCAGCGGGTCCATCGACAGCCGCATCGCCCCGGCCGCGGCCCGCGCGACGACCACGTGCAGCCCGATGTCGCCGCCCTGGGGCAGCAACGGGGTCAGGTGGGCCAACGGGTTGTCGGGCCCGGCGAGCAGTTCGTAGTCGTCGACCAGGACGTACAGAGCGGGGCCGGACCACCAGTCGCGGGCGCGTAGCTGCTCCGGGGTGATGTCGGGGCCGGGAACCCGCGGCCGGAGGCCGGCCAGCGCCTCGGCGGCGGTGTCCCGGGTGCTGTCCGCCGAGACCGAGTAGCCGAGCCGGTACGCGGCCGGCACGTCATCGAAGAGCTGCCGCCGGTAGTCGACGGCCATGATGCGCGCCTGGGCCGGGGTGTGGCTGGCGACGATCGCGTGGACGATGAGACGCAGCAGGTTTGTCTTGCCGCTCTCGGTGTCCCCCAGCACGGTCAGGTGCGGCATCGCCCGGAAGTCGTGCCACACCGGCGCGAGCTGGTCCTCGTCCACGCCGAGCGCGATGCGGGCGTCCTGCGGCGCCGGCAGCTCGGCCATCGGCAGCGAGGCCGGCAGGGTGCGTACCGCGGCGGCACGTTCCCCGGCCCAGTTGTCCGCCACCGCGGACACCAGGTGCTCGGTGGCCGCGGCGAGCCCGTCGGCCGACTGGACGCCGTCGATGCGCGGCAGCGCGCCGAGGAAGTGCAGCTTCGCATCGGTCAGCCCGTGCCCCGGCCGACGGGGCACCTGGGCCGCCGCACGCAGGTCGATCCCGGACTCCACCGGGTCGCCCAGGCGCAGTTCGAGACGGGTCCCGATCTTGTCCCGCATCGACATGTGCAGCTCCGACCAGCGGCCCATGGTGATCATCACGTGGATCCCGTAGTTCAGGCCACGGGCCGCGATGTCCCGGGCCATCTCCTCGGCCGGCTCGAACTCCTGGCGCAGCACGAACCACCCGTCCACGACCAGGAACACGTCGCCGAACCGGTCCTCCGGGATGCGACCGTCGGCCTGCGCCTGCCGGTAGGCGTCCCGGCCGTGGATGCCCAGATCCGCGCAGCGCCGTTCCCGCTCGACGAGGATCGAGCGGACCTCGGCCACCGTGCGGCCCACCCGCTCCGGTTCGTGCCGACCGGCGACCCCGCCGATGTGGGGCAGGCCGGTCAGCCCGGCCAGCGAACCGCCGCCGAAGTCGAGGCAGTAGAACTGCACCTGTCGCGGCGAGTGGGTCAGGGCCAGCCCGCACACCAGCGACCGCAGCAGGGTGCTCTTGCCGCTCTGCGGTCCGCCGGCCACACCCACGTGCCCGCCGACCCCGGCCAGGTCCACCACGAGCAGGTCGCGCATCTGCTCGAACGGCTTGTCGATGAGACCGACCGGCACCTGCAGGTACCCCTGCTGGCCGGTGTCGATCGGACGCAGCCCGTGCTCGGGGTCGGGCAACAGCGGCGGCAGCACGTCGTCCAGGGTCGGCGCGTCCTCCAGTGGCGACATCCACACCTGGTGTGCTGGCGGACCCTGGTCGACCAGCCGGTCCACCAGCGCGTGCAGCACGGTGGTGCCGGTGTCGGTCGGCTCGTCCGGTGTCGGGTCCGAGGGCGGGCGCGGCGCCGGGACGGCGGGCGCGGCGGCCCCGGCGGTGAACGCGACCACCTGGCTGGCGATCACCTCGCGGTGCAGCCCGGTGCTGCGTACCCGGTGCGGGCCGGACACGTACGCGGCCCTGAACCGGGTGATGCTGGTGACACTGGAGCGCAGGTATCCGTTGCCCGGATCGCCCGGCAGCTCGTACGCGTCGGGTACGCCGATGACGGCCCGCGACTCCATCGCGGAGAAGGTGCGCAGCCCGATGCGGTACGACAGGTGGCCCTCGAGCTGGTGGATGCGCCCGTCCTCCAGGCGCTGCGAGGCCAGCAGCAGGTGCACCGCGAGCGAGCGGCCGAGCCGGCCGATCATCACGAACAGCTGGATGAACTCGGGGTTGGCCGCGATCAGCTCGCTGAACTCGTCCACCACCACGAACAGGGTGGGCAGCGGGTCGAGTTCGGCGCCCTGGGCACGGGCCTTCTCGTAGTCACGCGCCGAGGTGAAGTTGCCGGCGCTGCGCAGCAGTTCCTGCCGGCGTACCAGTTCGCCCTGGAGGGTGGTCTGCATCCGGTCGACCAGCGCGGCCTCGTCGGCCAGGTTGGTGATGAGCGCGGAGACGTGCGGCAGCCGGTCCAGCCCGACGAAGGTGGCACCGCCCTTGAAGTCCACCAGCACGAAGTTGAGGGTCTCCGAGGAGTGCGTGGCCGCCAGGGCCAGGACCAGGGTGCGCAGCAGCTCGCTCTTGCCCGACCCGGTGGCGCCGATGAGCATGCCGTGCGGCCCCATCCCGCCCTCGGCGGACTCCTTGATGTCCAGCTCGATGGGGGAGCCGTCGGCGGCCACCCCGATGGGCACCCGCAGCCGGTCGGCGGGCGAGCGGGACTCCCACCGGGCGCGCGGGTCGAAGGTGTCCAGGTCGGGGATGTCCAGCAGGTCGGGCAGGTCGAGGACGGCGCTGAGCCCGCTGGCCGGCTGCTCACCGGTGACCTTGGTGGCGTGCCGGGCCATGATCCGGGCCAGCGTCCGCAGCCGGGGCAGGTCCAGGTGGTCGGGTGCGGCGAGCCGGGTACGCACATCCCGGCCCACGTGGTCCTTCTCGATCATGTCCACGTCGGTCGCGGACACCTCCAGGTTGAGCACGTTGTCCCCGTCGGCGAGGCCGCGGCCGTCGAAGTCGACGAGGACGGCGTTGCGGTACCCGGCGACGGTCAGCCGGGCGCCCGGCGGGATGACGCCGCCGTCGCAGACCACCACGACGAACGGTTCCTCGCGGGAGGGCTGGGCGTCGTCGTCGTACCGGGAGCGGCCCGCGAACTCCGCGCCCAGCAGCCGCTCCACCTCTTCCAGGGTGGTGCCGAACAGCCGTACCGGCCCGGCCACGTCGACGTCGGTGGCGTGCTTGGCGTGCGGCAGCCACTTGGCCCACTCCCACTGCTCGGCCTGCTCGGCGCCGACGCAGAGGGCCAGCCGCAGCTCGTCCGGGGCGTGGAAGGTGGCCAACTGGGCGAGCATGGCGCGCACCATGCGCCGCGCCACGTCCCGGTCGCCACTGATCCGCACGTGCGCGAAGCCGGGCAGGCACAGCGCGACGGGCTGGTCGGGCACGGTCGTGTAGGCCTTGATGAACCGGCGCAACGCCTTGGCGCACACCGGTTCCAGGTCCTCCACCGGCTTGGTGTCCAACGGGGTGATACGCACCGCGAGCCGCTGGGCGCCGGTGCCGACCCGGATCTCGCCGAAGTCCGGATGCGTCGGTCGGCGCTCCCACAGCCGGCTGGTCATCGCCAGCGACCACAGCGACTCCGGGTCGGGGTGCCGCCAGGCCAGCGCGTCCCGCTGTTCCGCCGCGTACTGGCGGACCTGCGCCCTGGTCTGGGACAGGTAGCGGAAGTAGTCACGCCGGTCGCCGTTGATCTGCTGCTTGCGGTTGCCGCCGGTCATCGTCATCTGGAACACGGCCATGGCCAGCATGCCGCCGCCCATCATGACCAGCATGACCATGCCCATCGGGCCTCTGAGCGAGTTGCTCATCATCATGAACATGAACCCGCCGGTCATCAGCAGGCTCGGCAGGACCATCCCGAGCGAGCGGAATCCGGCGGGCTGAACCTCCGGGACGACCGGCGGCTCCTGCAGGGTGATCTCGCCGTGCGGCAGCTCGGGTCCGTTGCGGCGGGCCGGCCGCCGGAAAGGTCTGGTGCTCACATCCACTACACGGCTGCGAGCCGGAAAGGGTTGACCGGTACCGGGATCGATACTGTTCGCACCGCGCGATTCCGGAAACGCCGTCGGCCGGGCGGGGCGAGCCGGGGCCCGCGGCGATCAGAAGGACCGTCTCCGCAGGGGAGTTCCCGCCGACCCCGGCTCGCTGTACGACCGCAGCCTCTCCGGCGTCACATCCGCGCCGTCTATCGACGGGAGCACCGGCATGTCCGGCAGCCCGTGCAGGTTGACGTCGACGGCGAAGGGCTCCCCGCCCACTCCCTCCTCCGGGGCACCCGCCGACGCCGGCCGGGTGAGCAGCAGCTTCAGGTCGTCGTGTCCGCGGTCACCGGTCCAGTACACGTCCTTCGTCGCGATCAGCCGCTGGAATTCGTTGCCGCACCGGACGATGGCACCCGCCTCCACCGAGACGTTCGGCCGCCAGACGCCGTCCCCGCGGTGGTGTTCGAACCGCAGCCTCCAGCGCCGCCCACTCGCGGACGCCGACGTCCCGACCTCCAGTTCGAGGATCTTCTGGACGTCGCCGGAGAACACCAGCCGCTGCGCGTAGAGGGACTCCTTGCCCACCACGATGATCCGCCACGTACCGCTCATACTCACTGCCGGCATCTCCGGGCACCTTCTCTCGTCGCTACTGGGTCAGGCGGCCAGGGCTGCCCGTACGTCGGCCGCGTACAGCTGGCGCATGTCGTCGACCGTCGGTGCGGCCGAGCGGCGCAGCCGGTTGGCCTGCTTGGTGATGGTGCGTTCGAGCAACTGGCGGGCGTACCGGCCGTTGCCGAAGGTCTCGTCCCGGGTCAGGCTGTCGAAGTGCTCCGACAGCACCGGGAGGCAGTCGTTGCTGAAGTCGAAGCCGCTGTCGCGGGCCAGCGTCTGCACGATGGACACCAGTTCCGAGGCGGTGTAAGACTCGAACGGGACCTGCCGGCTGAACCGGGAGGCCAGCCCGACGTTGTTGGCCAGGAACCGGCGCATGTCCCCGGTGTACCCGGCCGCGATCACCACGATGTCGTCCCGATGGTCCTCCATCAGCTTCACCAGCGTGTCGATGGCTTCCCGACCGAAGTCGTTGCCCTGGCCGGCCAGCGCGTACGCCTCGTCGATGAACAGCACGCCGCCGCGCGCCCGGTTGAACACGTCGGTGGTCTTGACGGCGGTGTGTCCGACGTACTCACCGACCAGGTCGGCCCGGGAGACCTCGACGAGCTGCCCGGTGCGCAGCACACCCATCGCGTTGAGCAGCTGCCCGTACAGTCGGGCCACGCTGGTCTTGCCGGTGCCGGGCGCCCCGGCGAAGACCAGGTGCCGGGAGATCGTCGGAGCGGGCAGGCCGGCCCGGGTCCGGGCCTCGGTGGAGGCGATCAGGTCGATGACGTCGGTCACCTCGCGCTTGACCGCGTCCAGGCCGACCATCGCGTTCAGCTTGCCGAGCAGGTCCTGGACGGCCTGCGCCACGCCGGCCGCCGCCGACGGCGCAGCCGCCTGGTCGCCCAGGTCCTCCGGCAGCAGCCGGGCCAGTTCGAGGTCCGGGGCCTGCGGGTTGTTCGACAGTCGGTACGCCTGACGCCCCAGCATGTCCTCGAAGACCTGCCGCCCCACCCGGGCGTTGCCGAAGGTCTCGTTGCGGGGCATCTCGCTGAAGTGACGCACCAGGGCCTGCCGCGTCTCGTACTCCAGCGCGTAGTGGTGGGCGCGGCAGAGCCGCTCGACGATCTCGGCCAGTTCGTCGTCGGAGTAGCTGTCGAACTGGATGGTACGGGCGAAGCGGGACTCCAGACCCGGGTTGGCGGCCAGGAAGGTACGCATGTTCGGGGTGTAGCCGGCGACCACCACGACCACCTCGTCCCGGTGGTCCTCCATCAGCTTGACCAGGGTGTCGATGGCCTCCCGGCCGAAGTCGTGGCCGCCGCCCCCGCCGGTCGAGAGCGTGTACGCCTCGTCGATGAACAGCACCCCGCCCAGGGCCTCCTCGAACCGGGCCGTGGTCTTCACCGCGGTGCCGCCGACGTGCTCGGCGACCAGGTCGCTGCGGGACACCTCGACCAGTTGCCCGCTGGAGAGCACCCCGAGGGTGGCCAGGATCCGGGCGAAGATGCGGGCCACGGTGGTCTTACCGGTGCCGGGCGGCCCGGCGAAGACCAGGTGCCGGGACATGGGCGGTACGTGCAGCCCGGCCTCCCGGCGACGCTTGGCGATCTGGTTGAGCCCGACCAGGGTGGCCACCTCGTGCTTGACGCCGGCCAGGCCGACCAGTCCGTCCAGTTCGCGCAGCAGCGCGGCCACCGGCCCGTCCGGTTCCCCACCGCCACCCGTCGCGCCGCCACTCGGCGGCCCGTCACCGGGACCGGGACCGCCGCCGGCGGGCACCGCCGGAGCGGATGACCCGACGTCGGACGGCGGGCCCGACGGGCGGGCACCGGTCAGCTTCCCGGGCGGGGTGACGTCCGACCCGGTGCCTCCGGTCAAGGCGGGAGCGGACTTCGGGTCGTCGGCCCCCGGTGCGTCCGGCCGCCCGGCCCCGGGCGGCGGGAGGGAGATCGGGCGTCCGTTGTGGCCGGTGTCCACTCCTGACAACTCGACTGCGGCGGTCGGGCTCGGCGCGTCCACGGCGACGCCGCCGTTGCCACGCACCACCCCGCCGTGGAGCCGCACCGGTGCGTCGGTCTCCACCACGACACCCGGCCCCTGGTTGCCGACGATCTCGCAGTCCGTGGCGGTGACGGTGCTGCCGGCGCCGGCCCGGATCCCCGGGCCGCGACTGCCGCTGATCCGGCTGCGGGACAGGGTGGCCGCGCTGGGGCCGCCGGTCCGCACGCCCGCCCCACCCGACTCCTCCACGGCCATCGAGGACAGGGTGGGCCGGGCGTTCCCGGCCACCTCCACGCCGACCCGGCAGCCGGTGATCCGGGAGTTGGACAGCACGGTGGTCGCGCTGTCGGCGAGCTTCGCCCCGGCGGTCCGCGCCCCGGTGACCTGGCCGTTGGAGAACCGGCCGGCTCCACCGGTCGCGTGCAGGCCGTAGCGGACGCCCTCGATGGTCAGGCCGTGCAGGTGCGGGTCGGCTTCCTGCTCGATCGCCACGCCGATGGGGACGTCGCGGACCCCGACCCCTTCCAGCCGCGCCTTCGACCGGCCGGTCAGGAACACCCCAGCGTCGGCGCAGTCCGCCACGGTACCCCCGGTGAGGTGCGGCGTCGCCGTGCCGTTGACCACCACCCCGGCCGCGCCGCAGTCACGCACCTCGCAGTTGGTCAGCTGCGGCGCGGAGGTGTCCCGGCAGTCGAGGCCGTGGCCCCGGGCCCGGGTGACGCGCGTGTCGGAGAGCGCGGGCGCCGCCTGTCCCATGGTCACCACGGCGTGCACCCGGGCGTCCCGGATCTCGCAGCGCTCCAGCACCGGGGTCGCCCGGTCGCTGACGAGCAGCCCGACCTCGCCGCCGGACACCGTGGTCCCGGTCAGGTACGGCCGGGCGGCCTGCTGCGCGACGACGGCGTACTGGCCGACCTCGTCGATGCGGCAGTCCTCCAGGCGCGGAGCACTGGCGCCCACGGCCAGGAGCGCCACCTCCGCGACCCCGGTGAACGTGCAGTCCCGGAACACCGGGGCGCTCGACCCGGCCGTCATGATCGCGCACTTGGCGATGCCGCTCATCCGTACGCGGGTGTACTCGCCCGCGCCGGCCTCGTGGACCACGCCGGCCCCGCCGGAGTTGCCGATCGCGCCGCCGCGCATCTCCACGGTGCCCCCGCGCACGTGGATCGCGGCCGCCGCCGTGGCGTCGACGGTGCACGCCTCCAGGCGAACCCGGCCGGCCGCCACCTGGAGCAGCGGCATCCGCTCGTCGCCGCCACGGATGGCGATGTCCTGGATCAGGATCTCGCCCCCGGCCGCCAGGATGGCCCCGCCCGGGGGCACCTCGATGGTGACGGTGCCCGGGCCGTCCTCGGCGACCAGGACGACGTTCCGGCGGAACAGCGGCGCCTCGCGGTACACGCCGGGGCGTACCGCGACGGTGTCGCCGGGCGCCGCCGACTCCAGTGCCCGGGAGATGTCGGTGAGGCATCCGGTGTCCCTGGCCGACACCGACAGCACACTGGTGGTCACGGATTCGCTCCTTGCTGACTGTCGCCGCCGGGGGTGTTGCCGGCGTGGGGCGGGCCGGGCCGGGCCGGGCCGCCGGGGTCGGACCGGAGGAAGCCGGGGATCGTCTCCTCGTACATCACGCGCCGCCCGGTCCGGGTTCGAGCGCGAACGGGCGGTCGCCGGCCGCGAAGCCGAGCGGCCACGGCAGCGGCGCGGGCGCCGCGCGTTGCGGCTGGGCGGCGAGCGCGCCGCGCAGCTTGCCGGCCACCCGCTCGTCGAGTGCGCCGTCGCGGTGCCCGGAGACGACCTCCCGCAGCAGTACGTACGGCGCGCCGTCCGGCCCCTCGTCGACGCCGAGCACCGCGAAGCGGGAACCGGCGGCGAACATGGCCCGCCCGGCGCGGACACCAGGCCCGTCGGCGATACCCAGTTGGTCCAGCCGCCGCGCGGTGGCCGACCAGATCGCGTACCGGCCCGCGTCGCCCTCGGTGCCGCCGTGACAAGACACCGTGGTGAACGCCGGCTCCACCACCAGGTCCCCGGCCCGGTACCGGCCGACGTCCAGTCCGGCGGGCACCGTGGCGAAGACGGGTCCCCCGACGGCCGGCAGTTGCTCCAGACCGGCGCGGGCGCACCGGGCCAGCAATTGGACGTCCTCGTCGGGCGTGCCTCCACCGCGCAACGCGTCGTTGACCCGCTCGCCCACCCCGTCGAGCAGAGCCAGCACCGTGACCAGCCCGGCCATCACGTCGTGCGCGCCGACCGCACTGCGCAGCCCCGGGTGCATCGACAGCGCCCGGGCCACCGTCCGGCAGTGGGCCTGGAACTTCCAGCCCAGCACGGTACGCAGCCGCTCCCGGTCCGCCTCGTCGGTGCGGGCCCGTACCCCGAACCACGCCGCGCCCCGGTTGGCGGGTGACACCGGCGGCGGATCGCCGCCCGCGCCGTTCGCCGGGGCATCGGTGCTTCCCGGGCCGGTCGTCGGAGCGTCCGTGGCTTCCGCCGTGACCGCAGTCAGGGTGGCCGCAGCCGGCACGGATGCCGTCAGGGTGGCCGCAGCCGGGACGGACACGGTCGGGCTGGCGGCATCCGGGTCGGCGATCAGCGGCCGGCAGGTGTCCAGCTCCAGCCCGGGCACGTCGAATTCCGTCAGCACCATGCGCTGGACGCTGAGGTCGGGCCGGGGCAGCTCGATCACCGGAAGCGCCAGGCTGTGCACCTCGAACGCCGCTTCCACCGGCGAAGGCAGCTCGGGTCCGGATTCCAGTGCCGCAGCGGGTGACGTGGCCTCTGCCGGGTCGGCGGGCGACGGGGCGGTTCCCGGATCGGGGGTCGCGGGGGACGGCACCGGGGACGGCGGCTGGTGGTTGCGGCCGGGCACCCGGCAGGTCGGGGTGGGACGGACGCGTACCGGTCCCAGCGGGGGCAGCACGTTGCCCGCCGGCTCCGGTTCGTCCCCGCCGCCCGGACGCCAGCACCAGAACAGCCCGTTCGCGGAGGCGCGCCCGAAGGTGAAGCGGATCCCGGAGTCCGAGGCGTAGACCGGTGCCCCCAGGTCGGCCGCGAGCTGGTGCAGCACCGGTCCGACCCCGTCGGCCGACGCGGAGGGCTGGGTGACCAGCAGCACCGGCCGGCCCCGCCAGCGGGGGCAGTGCCAGATCGCCCGGGCCAGGTCGGCGGCGGCCACCGGCCGGCCGTCCAGCCGGAAGCCGGACCGGCCGGCCTCGACCGCGAGCGCGAACCAACCAGCCGGGCCGGGGGTGACCGATCCCGGTGCCTCCCACGGCCCCGGACCGAGCACCGGCACCCGCGCACCGGCGTCCGGCAGGATGCGCGCCACGGCGGCGCCCACCGCCTGCGACGCCTGTCGCAGGTACCGCGCCACGTGCTTCCCGACCGGTTCGCCCTGGGCCGGCTGCGACACCTTCCAGGACGACGGCAGGGGTGCCCGCTGCCGCAGGGCGAGCATTTCGGTCACGGCGACACCGGCCGGAGCGTACCGGCGTCCGGCCTTGCCTCGGGTGTCACGTCCGGCAGCTCCAGGTGGGCCGGCGCCAGGCCGTCGGGCGACGGGATGTCGGACGAGAGGGCGTCGACCGGGGCGTCGTCGGCACCGGACGGCGACCAGACGACCGCCTCGGCGTCCGGTCGGCACAGGTGCACCAGGGCACGGTGCACGGAGATCTCGTCCATGGGCTCGACGGGCTCGTCCCCGGTCAGGTGCGCGACCAGTTGCGGGTCCGGCGCCAGGCCGTAGTGTTCCAGGTAGTAACCGACCGCCTCGCTCCACAGCCAGGTCCCGTCGGTACGCAGGTGCATCGGCACCACGTCGCCCCGGTCCGGGGCCAGGATGTCGGGCATCTCGGCGCTGCTCCACGCGATGACCACCCCCCCGCGCAGTGCGTCGAGCAGGTCGTCGCGTTCCGTGGGATCGGAGACCACCGGCCGGTTGCTGGCGAACCACGGGCCGCGCACCGGATCGACGCCGTCGAACAGCCGGGCGGTGACCACCGGCGCGCCCGGCCGCGCCGCCCACAGCAGGGAGCCGGACGAGCGGGCCAGGGTCTGATAGTACGGCGCCTCCACCCCGGCCCAGCAGACCTCGACCTGGGCCTCGTCGTCCCCGGCCTCGACCATGACCTGTCGTAGCTGGGCGCTGGTGGCGGGAAGGGAGTCCGAGGTGCCGTCCACGCTGACCACGACCACCCGTACCGGGTCCTGCCAGGGGCGGGCGGTGGACGGCATCCGCCACGCCCGCCACACCGCGCGTACCGTCGGGACTGCCGACGCCGCGGCCACCAGCGCCTGGTCCGCCGGGTCGAGGACGTCGACCGGGTCGGCGGTGCGGTCCTGCGGGAGCACCATCGACGCCAGGTCCTCCTGTTTGGTCGGCAGGTCGGACAGGAACTGCCACGGTGCCGGCGGGCGTTCCCCGCGCAGCTCCTCCAGCGCCAGGCCGAGGTCGATGTCCCCGCCGCTGAGGGCCAGTTCCTCACGCATCGCCGCGATCTCGTCGGCGTCCAGTTGCAGCGGCTGGGAGACCGCCTCGAAGGCGACCGCCTGTACGACGTCCAGCCGCCGGCCGGCGGCCAGCGCGTCCCGCGCGGCGGTCAGCACCCGGTCCGGCAGCGAGCCGGCCAACCGCAGCAGCAACGCGTGCATCGACTCGTCACGTTCGTCGTCCCGTGTCACCTCCGGTGCCACGTCCAGGTCCGTGTCCACGTCCACGGTCACCGCCCTCCTTCACCGCGTCCAGGGTTCATCTGTGGCACGCCCGGTGCGCCAGCAGGGTTCACTCCTGCCACGGTCCGGATGCGCCTACTTGTGTCGCCACCACGACTCGGTGCTGGCCCGGTCGCCCTTACGGAACTCCGTGCTGACCTGGCGGCCGTGCACGATCATTCCCGCGTACCAGGTGCGGGCCACGTAGTTGAACGGCCCCATGTCGACCGGGCCGGCCTCCCGGGCGTTGGTGACGCAGAAGTCGAACAGGTCCCGGCAGAACTCCAGCACCGTCTCCCGCCGGCCGCCGGTGAGCCCGCAGTTGAGCAGCGGGGCACCCCGGTTGTCGGACAGGAACTGCAACAGCTTGGCGCTGCCGCCGTGCTGGTACACCATCCACGGGATGCACAGCGGGGCCGGCTCGTCGCCCACGTACAGCCGGTCGTCCATCTCCGGGAACGGATCGCGCAGCATCTCCACGTCGGTACCGTCGACGCACCACACCTGGTCGATCTCGGGGTGCTCGCGCAGGTACCGCCACCAGCACAGCCAGCGGTGGAAGTACGGCGAACCGCCGGCCCCGCCCGGCACCACCCGCACGTGCGTGACCAGGTCGGTGTCCGGCTCGTCGAGGCAGTCGTGCAGCACCACCAACCGCTGCCCGTGCCGCTCGACGGAGCGGCGCAACTCGGCCAGGTCGGCGTAGTTCGGTGTCCAGGTGACGCCGCGCTGCGGGTCGGGCTGCGCGGTGAGGTACGTGGTCAGCACCACGTTCTGCGCCGCCGCCGCGCCGACCGGGACGGTGCGGAACTCGCGGTACTCGGCCGAGGTGTAGCTGGCCTCCGACCGGGTCTTGAGGTTGCGCACCAGGTGGAAGCGCTCGATGTCGGACACGCTGGAGCCGACCTTGGTGCGTTCGTCGCAACTGAAGATGAGGTCTCCGCTGCCGACCACGTCGGCGAACCGGAACGAGGTCAGGCCGGCGTTGTAGATCCGGTTGGAGAGGTCCAGGTGCTCGTACCCCCACCGGCCGTACCGGGTGTCGTACCCGCCCACCCGGTCCAGCACCCGCCGCTCGAAGTAGAGCAGGCAACCGCGGGGATGGGTGTACGCCCGAAGCTGCCCGTCCCGGTAGATCTCCATCGAGTCGGTCAGCCGGCCACGCGGGGTGTCGGTGAAGATGTACATCAGATGCGGCTCGGGACTGTCGATGTATGGCCGCTCCCAGCCGTCCACGACCGGCCAGCAGTCGTCGTCGAACAGGAACAGGTGCGTACAGCCCAACTCGACCAGCAGTTCCAGGCACTTGTTCTTGGCCCGGGCGATACCGACGTTGCTGTCGAAGCGGAACGTCGCCTCCTCCACCGGCTCGTCGCTGGCGTCGTCGACCACGACGATCGCGGCGCCGCTGGGCGCGTACTTGCGGATCGCCTCCAACGCGGTACGGAGCACGACGCCCCGGTTGTGCGTCGTGATCCCGATGCCCACCGTCGGGAGGTCCGTCTCCTGCATGCCCACCTCTTCGGTCGGGGCGCCACGGCGCCGTCACTCGGGGCCGCCACCACCCGGCCGCGGTACCGGCCGGCGCGGCGGTCCGGACGACCGCCTTGCCCGTACCGCCGCCGGGTGCGAGGTCGTCCACGTGGGTCACGGCATCGCGGCATCGTCGGGTTCACCGCTCGACACGGGAACCAGCGGCGGCGCGGCGTGGGCCGCAGGTGCCAGCGCGGGGCGTAGGGATAACCCTCTCCAACTCGCGGGTTGGCACCCGCGGGAGCAGGGGCCGCACCATGTCGGGCGGCCGGCCCGCGGCGGCACTGTCATGGGCATGGCCGAACAGGTGCAGAGCAAGCGACACAGCAGCGCGCTGGAGAGCGATTCCCGCCTACGCGAACTGATGGACACCTACCAGCAGCCGCTGCTGAGGTACGCGCAGCGGCTGACCGACGGCGACACCGGGCGCGCCGAGGATGTGGTGCAGGAGGCGTTCCTGCGGGCGTGGCGGCACCTGGACCAGCTCACCGCCGACCGCGGATCGGTGCTGGGCTGGCTGCGCCGGGTGGTGCACAACCTGGTGATGGATGGGTACCGCATGAAGAAGGCCCGGCCGACCGAGGTGGACATCGAGAACGCCGCCGAGGTCGCCACGGCGGACCCGATGGCCGGCGTGGTGGACTCCCTGCTGGTCGAGCAGGTGTTGGGCGGGCTGTGGCCGGAGCACCGGGCCGCGCTGGTGGAGACGTACCTGAACGGCCGGACCGCAGTTGAGGTCAGCGCGACGCTCGGGGTGCCGGTCGGCACGGTCAAGAGCCGGTTGCACTACGCGCTGCGGGCGGCTCGCAAGGCAACGGAGAGCCACCTGCTCTGCGCCGCATGAGCCCCTGGACGCGACCGTGGCGGAAGGCCGTCGCGGCCCACGATCCGGGCCAGCCCGGCCCGACCGGAGTCGCCTACAGTGAGGGCATGCGCCGCTCGACGCAGCGACCTGGCGGGTCATTCCCGGTGCCGGGCCCATCGGACAAGGTGACCCGGGTGGTCGACGCGGTGCACGGACTGCCGGGTCGGCCGCTGCCGGGAGTGCAGGCCGAAGCCCTGGCCCGGGCGCTGGGCGGGTGCCTGGAGGCCGCCACGGTCACCATCGCGCTGTGGCTGCCCCTGCCGGCGGGCCACGACGCCGACGCGCCGGTCGAACACACCGTGCAGGAGTACCGGTGGACCGCCACCGGCACCGAGGCGGCGGTACCCGTGACCGAGGCGGCGCCGGTCCGGCTGTGCGACGGCGAGCAGGTCCTGGCCGACCTCGTGATCGAGCCGCCGGCGGCGGCCGAGCGGCTGCGCCGGTGGCCCGAGCTACACGCGGTGACCCGCCTGCTGGTCAGCGACATCCAGGCCCAGCTCATCACCGGCGGCGCCGAGCGGCTGATCGGTCAGAGCGCCCTGCTGCTGGCCGACACCCGGCTGCGGGCCGCGGGCGAGATGGAGCGCCAGCGGTACCAACTGGAGCGCGACCTGCACGACGGCGCCCAGCACCACATGGTCGCGTTGCAGATGTCACTGGCCATGGTGGAGCACCAGCTGGACGCCGGCAACGCCGCCGAGGCGGGCAAGCACCTCGACCGGCTGCGTGAGCTGCTGGCCAGCACCGAGGAGGTGCTGCACACCACCGCGACCGGCCTGCTGGCACCGTTGGCCGACCACGGTCTGGTGACCGCGTTGGCGGCCCGGCTGGACACGCTCGACACGGTCACCCTGGACATCGACCCGGGCCTGACCGGCCACCGGTACCCGCCCGAGGTGGAGGCCGCCGTCTACCTGGCCTGCCTGGAGGCGGTCAGCAACGCGCACAAGCACGCCCCGGGCGCCGCGGTCACGCTGACGCTACGTACCTCCCCCGGGGGCCTGAGCTTCGAGGTGGCCGACACCGGGCCGGGTTTCGACACCGACGGGCGGATGCCGCTGCGCCAGCTCGCCGCCCGTCTGGCCTCGGTCGACGGCACGCTCACGGTACGGTCGAGCCCGAACACCGGTACCCGGGTCAGCGGGTTCGTGGCGATCTGAGCCGTCCCGCCGGGCCGCCCGCCTGCTCCTCGCGCCGATCAATCGGCGCCTGCGGTGAGCAGCCGCTCGCACGCCCGTACCAGTAGCGCGCACGCACCGCGCCCGGCAGGTCCCGAGTCCGGCGCCATGGACAGGGTCCGCCAGAACACCAGCGCCCGGGTCGCGGCCCGGGTCACCTCCCCCGAGCCGGCGTCGCCGGTCAGGCCGAGCCGGGAACGCGAGTCCGGACCGTGCGCGCCGAGCAGGCGCAGCGCCTCGTCGTGGCCGCGCGGCAGCCGGATCCGCCGGCCCTGTAACGCCTGCAACAGGTCCAGCTCGGCCACCTCGTACGCGCCCGCGACGGCCGCCTCCACCGCCCGGGCGAACTGGTCGTCCAGCTGCCCCGCGGTCAGGCAGGCCGCCAGTGCGCGCAGCGCCCACCGGGCGGCCAGTACCCCCGCCCAGGCGCGTACCCCGGCGTGCAGCGCCGCCTCGACCGCGGTACCGCCGCCCGGGGCCGCACGCCAGTCCACGATCGTTTCGCACATCGACCGCAGCCTCTGCTGTGATCCCGCCGTCGCGGCGGTACCCTCCTCCAGCGCACAGATCGCCACCGGGGAGAACCCCTCCCCGTACGGCGACCGCAGGGCGGTCAGGAACTCCGACTCCGCCGCGCTGGCCGGCCCGGACAGCACCAGCACGACCGCGTCGGGGGGCCCGTCGGCAGTACCCGACCAGCGGCGCAGCCGGGCCGCGAGATCGGCGTCGACCCGATCGCGGTGGTGCAGCAGCCGCAGCCCGCGCAACGCGTCCACGGGTCCCTCGACCAGGATCCGGTCCACCCCGGCCGCCGCGCCCGGCCACGCGGCGCCGGACCAGCCGGGCAGCCGGACCGGCCGCCACGGCGGCGCCCCGCGAGCCGGGTCCAGCGTGATCCGCGGGTACGGCTGGTACTGGTAACCGGTCGGCGGGACCACCCCGACCGACGGCTCCCATCGGGCGGTACCGGCCGGCCCGTACAGCACCGACACCAGCTCAGGTGCCGAGGCCCCGACCACCACCACCCGGGCCTGACCGTCCTGCCGGTCGACCGCGACCCGTAACGGCGGGCTGCCCGCGGGCGCCTCCCGGCTGGTCACGAGCAGGGTCAGCAGGCGGCGCGCGGAAACCCCGACCAACAGCTCGGGTGCCGCGGCGTCGGCCTCGCCCGGCTGCGGCCCGGCCGGCTCCGGCGCGGCGGTACGGGCGGGCTCCGGCGCGGCGGTACGCGCGGGCTCCGGCCAGTCACCGCCGAGCCGCTCCGGCAGCAGGATGTCCACCACGGTCGGCGCGCCCCGACCGGCCCGCTCCACCCGCAGCCGGCCGCCCAACGCGGCCAGCCGGCGGGAGTCGTCCCGCAGCGTCGCGGCGACCCGGGCCGGCTCGGCTCCGGCCCGCTGCGCGCGGATCGTCAGCACGCCGCTGGACCGGCCCAGTTCCAGGTGCACCGGCTGCTCGCCGCCGTCGGCGCCTAGCGCAGCCGCCGCGGACGCACCGGCCTGGTACAGCCCGGACTCGACCTCCCAGCCCTGGCGCCGGCCCAGTTCGCCGCGGAGGACCACCGGTACCGGCAGCGCCGCGGTGACCTCTTCCAACGCCGCGCGCACGCCGGTACTGCGCAGCACCTGCGGGTACACCCCGCGGACAACGGACCGGAACTGCTCGATCATCTCGCCCAGCCCGGCCCGGATGTCGCCGGCGATCGCCGTGGCCTGCGGTGAGCCGGCCCACAGCGCCCGCTCCAGGTCCGCGGTGCGGTCCAGAATCGCCTGTAGCTGCCGGCCGGGCGTCGCGGTGACCGCGGTGGCGAGCCGGTCGCGCTCCACCGCCTGCACCGTGAGCAGTTCCAGCCGGGTCGCGCTGACCCGCCGTACCGCCCGGTCGACCCGGGCCCGCACGGCGGTGCACGCCGCGCGGTGGCCAGCCTGGCGCAGCAGCAGGCCAACGCAGACCGCCGTCTCGCCCAGCGGCGGCGCCGCGGCCAGCGGGTGCCGGGGATTCTCCGGGTATGCCAGCACCAGCACCCCGTACCGGGCGCCGCTTGCGGTCACGTCCGCGGTCGCGACCACACCGGCCGTGCCGAGCAGCAGGTCCGGGTCGGCTATCGGGTCCGGCAGCGCACCCAGCATCCAGCGCCGGGGCCGCCACGTGATCTCGGCTGTCCATGATGAAGCACCGGTGCCAGGTGGCGTTTCTGCCGGCAGCCACAGCGCCGCGTAGCGCACCGCGTGGGCCCGGGCGAGTTCGCGCAGCAGCGTGCGCAGGATCGGCCGGTATCCGCCCAGCGGGTCCCGCGGCCCGGCCGGAGCGGGCAGCGCACCCGAGGACGCCAGCCGGGCCAGGGCGGTGAACGGCCCGGTCGGGCGGGGTGGGTGCCCCGGCTCGCTGTCCGTGTTCCGGGGCACGGTGCTAGCCCGCCATCTGGTTCGAGCGCAGGTACGCGAGTACCGCCAGGACCCGCCGGTGGTGCGCTGCCGACTCAGCCGGCAGGTTCAGCTTGGTGAAAATGCTGGCGATACGCTTCTCGACCGTTTTGACCGACAGGAACAACTCCGTCGCGATCCCGGAGTTCGACCGTCCTTCCGCCATGAGTCGCAGCACGGCGCGTTCCTGCTCGGTGAGATCGGCCAGCACACTGCGTACCGGGGGACTCGGCCGGTCCACCAGGTTGGCGGCCAGCGCCGGCTCGATCACGATCTCACCGGCGGCGATGCGCACCAGCGTGTCGGCGAGCACGGACACCCCGGCCACCTGGTCCTTGAGCCGGTAACCGATCCGTTCGGTGCCGATCTCCAGCAGCCGGAACAGGTAGTGCGCCTCGGCGTGCTGAGACAGCAGGAGCAGCCCGACGTCGGGGTGTCTCTCCCGTATGCGCTGGGCGGTCTGGAGTCCGCCGTCCGCGCCTGGCGGCATCCGAATGTCCAGGATGGCCACGTCGACGGGGGTACGGGCCAGTAACTCCAGCAGTCGGTCGCCGTCCTCCACGCAGCCGACCACCTCGTGCCCCGCGGCGGACAGCAGCAGTTGCAGCCCCTCCCGGAACAGCGCGCCGTCGTCGGCCACCGCAACGTCCACTGCTCGCCCCCCCGATGTCAACACTGACGATCTTGTGACCCCGTATACGGCAGCGTATCGTGATGGCGCTGTTAACCAACGATGACGTTTCTGCATGTTAGCGGCGGTAGGCGCGTCGAGGGGACTCTGCGAATGTACGGGGTGGGTATCGACCTGGGCACCAGCTTCACCGCCGCAGCGACCGCCTCCGCCTGGGCCCTGGACATGGTGCCGCTGGCTGGGCAGGCGGTCGTCACCCCGTCGGTCGCCTACCTTGACGAGAAGGGCGCGCTGCTGACGGGTGAGGCGGCCGACCGCCTCGGTCTGCAGGACCCCAGTCGGGCGGCGCGGGAGTTCAAGCGCCGCCTCGGTGATCCCACCCCGGTGATCCTGGACGGGGCGCCGTACTCCCCCACCGCCCTGATGGCCGCCCTGCTCCGTTCCGTGGTGGACACCGTCAGCGAGGCCCGGGGCGGCCCGCCCGACCGGATCGTGCTGACCCACCCGGCGGTGTGGGGCCCGTACCGGCGAGAGCAGTTCGCCGCCATCCCGCACCTGGCCGGCCTGCCCCGCCCGCAGGCCGAGCCGGGGTCGGTGGCCGGGTCGGACGGCCCGACCGTAGTCACCATCACGGAGCCGGTGGCTGCGGCCACGTACTACTGCTCCACCCAGCCACTGCCCCCGGACGGCCTGCTGGCGGTCTACGACCTGGGCGGGGGCACATTCGACAGCGCGGTGGTACGCAACGGCCGAGACGGGCTGGAGATCATCGGTACGCCCGAGGGCATCGAATGGCTCGGCGGCGCCGACTTCGACCAGGCGATCGTGGACCACGTCGACCGCCAACTGGGCGGTGCGATCACCGCGCTGGACCCGACCGATCCCGGTACCGCTTCCATCCTGGCCACCGTGCATCGCGACTGCATGCTCGCGAAGGAGGCGCTGTCCACCCGCGAGAAGGCGGAGATCACGGTGCCGCTGCCCGACGCGGTCCGGCACGTGACCGTGACTCGGGAAACGTTCGAGCAGATGATCACACCGCCCGTGGAAACCACCATCGAGACGTTCCGGCGGACCCTGACCGCCGCCGGGATCACCCTGCAGGACCTCACCGCCGTGCTTCTGGTCGGCGGATCGTCCCAGATCCCTCTGGTTACCCAGTTGCTGCGGGACACACTGCGGCGCCCAATCATGATCAACACCCATCCGAAGCACGCGGTCGCGCTGGGCGCCGCGATGCTCAGCGCCGACGCCCGCGCGGAGCGCGGCATCCCGGCGCCCCGGCGGCTCAAGCCCGGCGCGCCGGCCACCACGGCGGCTCGGACCGGCGCGCCGCTGACGGCCGCCGACGGTGACAGCGGCGCACCCTCGGCCACGGGCGCGGGCACAGCCGCAGGCGCGTACACAGCCGCGGCCGTGGACGCGGGCACAGCCGTGGACGCGGGCACAGCCGTGGACGCGGGCACAGCCGTGGACGCGGGCACAGCCGTGGACGCGGGCACAGCCGTGGACGCGGGCACAGCCGTGGACGCGGGCGCGGGCACAGCCGTGGACGCGCCGGCGCCCAAGACGAGGCGCGGCGCGAAGCACCGGGCGCAGCCGCCGGCCACGTCGGTACGCCCGGTCAGCGGCCCGGCCGGGCGCACCCCCCGGGCGGCCGTGCCGCCCCCGGCGCGGCGGCGGTGGTCACGGCTCGCGATCGCGCGCGTCGTCGTCGCGCTGGTCGTGGTCTTCGGCCTGCTGGGCATAGGGATCGTGTTCGGCAACGGCGCCCCGAGCGACCGGCCGCAGATGTCCAACGCAACGCCCGGGACCGACGTCCCGGACGGTCGGCCGCAGACGCCCAACGCAACGCCCGGGACCAACACCCCGAGCGGCCGGCCGCAGACACCCAGCGCAACGCCCGGGACCAACACCCCGAGCGGCCGGCCGCAGACACCCAGCGCAACGCCCGGGACCAGCACCCCGAGCAAACGGCCAATGCTCAAACTGGAGGACGTCCAGGTACACAAACCGTCGAAGCTGACTACGGTCCGCCCCGCGGTAGTAGGTACCAAGCATTTCGTCGACCGGCCGCCCGTCTTCACCAGCGTTCCCGACCCGCTCACCGGAGCAGTGCTGATCCCCGGCGCCAGCGACGACAAGCGACTGACCTCCCCGGCGGACTACCTGGTCTTCGATGTCGCACGCGACGCCACCGTGTACGCCGCCTTCGACAGACGCGGAGCACCGGAGGTGGACAACTGGTGGCCGGCGTGGCTGAACCAGCAGGGCTTCAAACGCACTGACATGATCATCCCGACCAACGACAAGGACCAGCGCCACTTCGTCGTGTTCGCCAAAAAGGTGCCGGCGGGACGCGTCACGCTCGGACCGAACGCGGCGACAACGGTGTACTCCACCGGCTACATCACGCTCGTAACCGCTCGCGGATGATGATTCCGTCACAAGGTTACTGAACGTCGCTTACCGGACCGGGCTGCTTCGCGGGGCTGCCAGGTCACATCGGATCTGGACGAACCATGTGGACGCTCTTGGGAAGGGCTCAGAAACAGATGACCACGGAAAGCTCAGTCCAGTCGGACGGCATCGACCCCTCCGTCCCCACTGCTGCGGGCATGTACGACTACTACCTGGGCGGCCGGAACAATTTCGCAGCCGATCGTCGAGCCGCGAACAAGGTGATCGCAGCGGCTCCCGAAGTGATTCTCATGGCACGGGAGAACCGAGGGTTCATCCAACGTGCGGTGCGATTCCTGGCCCGCGACGCGGGCATCCGCCAGTTCCTCGACATCGGCAGTGGCCTGCCCACCCAGGGCAGCGTCCACGAGATCGCCCAAGCTGAGGCGCCAGACGCGCGCGTGGTCTACGTCGACAACGATCCGCAGGTGCTGGCCCGCTCGCGCGCCTTGAAGACCGCCGAAGCCAAGAACACGAGCGTGATCACGGCGGACCTGCGCGATCCTGATGTCATCCTCAACCACCCCGAGACCCGGGCGCAGATCGACTTCGACCAGCCAATGGCCATCCTGTTGGTGGCCGTCCTTCACTTCATCGACGACGAAGCTGACCCGTACGCGATCGTCGCCAGCCTCCGCGACTCGATGGCCCCGGGTAGCTACCTTGTCATCAATCACGCCACCGTCGACCCTAGGCCGGAGAACGCTGGTGGCGCCGCAGAGGTCTACAAGAACACCAAATATCCGGCCACACACCGCACGCGCGACCAAATCGAACGCTTCTTCGACGGCGCACCCCTCATCGACCCCGGCCTGGTGTTCGTTCCGGAATGGCGCCCCGACATCGAAACCGACATCACTCCGGAGGAGGTCTGGATCCTCGGCGGCGTCGGCCGAAAGCCGACCGTGGACTAATTTCGATCGTTCACGGATCTGAGGGGTCTGCCTGACCTCACCGGGGATGCATGGCCAGCGGTGAAGCTGGCTACGGGCAAGTCGGGCGTCGGTGTGCAGCGGCCGTGGACGCCTGGGGGGCGGCATTTGCCCGGGCCGCGGCGGTGGCGGTCGTACGGTCGCCGCAGACCAGCGCGAGGCGGACCACGTCAGCCAACCACATCGGCGTGTCCGGAGTCAGTTGCGGAAAGTCGCGCTTCCCCTCGGGATCGAACGCGGCCAGCAGGCGAGCTAGCGCCGCCGAGAACGCAAAGACACCGGTCGCGGCGACCACCGCGACTGCCGCCACCCTCGCGGCGCCGCGTCGCGAGATCTGCCATCGGGATGGAGGCTGGGTGATCCGGCCAGAACGTGCGAACACCACATTCAGCTCCCGCCTTGTGCGCACATGCGCGTCGTCATCGAGCCACGCTCCCTGCACGTGGGGAAGCGGGTAGCGGTTCACGGCGAGCGAACCGGGCTCAGCCGAAAGGCCGATGATGCTGGCGGCAGCACCGGCCGAAGCCCGCCGAACCCGCCTTGCTAATTCGCATTAGCATCTTGACGCCGCCGAGACGGCGCGCGCAGACTCGTCAACCAACGAAACCGTCCGCGACGAGCGTCCACACCGTACGGCCGCTCAGCGAGGTCGAATGACACCCGCTGACTCGTCACGGCCGGCCTGCTCCCCCACCCCCGTAGGCCCGCCTCACGAACGGAGGGAACGCGATGACGCGTACCCCTGAAGGCTCTTTCTCCCGACGCACGCTGCTGCGTGGTGCGGCGGCCGCCGGTGTCGCGACCACCACCGCTGGCATTGCCGCGATGCCCACGCCGGCGCTCGCCGGACCGGCCGGCTTTCCCGACTATCGATACGTACGCGACGCGTTCGCCGGACCGTTGCGCTACAACCCGACCGGCGAGTTCATCTTCCCGTGCGTGCGCGGAGTCTACGACAAGATCAGCGGCTATCTCGGCCGTTACTACCTCTACTACGCGCCGCACGACGCGCCCGGCGGGATCTGCCTCGCCTACGCCAACCGGCTTGAGGGCCCTTACACCGAGTACGCCAACAACCCCATCATCGACCGGGTGCTGCCGACCACGACGGTAAGCCACGTGTCGTCGCCACACGTTGTATGGGACGCGCCGACCCGGCAGTTCTACCTGTATTTCCACGGCGAGAACTACACGACCCGGGTCGCCCGCTCGACCGACGGCATCCACTTCACGGACGAGACGCCGATCCTGTCGACGAGGCTGGTGCCCAACACGACCGAGACCTCGTACGCGCGGGTCTTCGAGCACTCGGTGGCCGGCAAGGGGAACCGCTACGTAATGGTGTTCATGGGCCTCCACACGATCCGTCCGGCTGTCCGGAAGATCTTCTGGGGCTGGTCGCCGAATGGCTGGAGCGGCTGGCAGTTCGCCCCGGACCCGCTGGTGTCACCTTCGGGCGACGGGCTCACCGACATCTCCGCGCCGCACCTGTTGAAGCGCAACGGCACCGCGTACCTCGCGTATCACGGCAACAGCGGCAACATGTACCTGACCGAGATCGGCAACAACTTCGACCGCGAGGTCCACCTCGGAGTGTTTCACCGGCCGATCGCGTCGGACAATGGCCGGGTGGCGGCACCGACGTTCGGCACCGACGGCGGCGTGGAATACATGCTCTACGAGGCCGGGCCCCGCCTCGACGCCAGGATCTGCGTGGCCCGCGCGGTCTAGAAATCCTCTGTGGATCGGCATGCCGTTGAGCGGTCAGGGCGGCTCTGAGCTTCCGCGGAGCTGCGGCGGGCGAATGAGATCTTGAGGCGGCGAGCGCGCATTTCGCGGCACAGCTCACCGGCGACATCATGAGTGGGCGGTATCGGCGCCGTTGCCGCCCAAGCTGGGTCGTCGGGCGGTCGGTGGCGTGATCACCGGCAGGAAATCGATGCGATCTGTTGGGTGAAGCGGACCGGGTCGCCGTGGCGGGATTTGCCCGAGCGGTACGGGCCGTGGAAGACGCCGACCGGCCGGTAGGGTCGTCCGCGTGGATCTGGACGACACCGCCGCCCGGCTCGGGGTACCCGTCGAGGACGTCGACCGCATGCACCGGCTCGCCGGCGACCAGCCGTCAGCTCCGCTGCCCGCCAAGGCCGACGCGCCCGCGATCCTCGACCGGCTCGCGGTGCGGCCGGACGACGCCGCCGAGATCATGGCGGGCTGGCCCGACCCGGGCTCTCCACTGTGGACTGCGGAGCTGCGCTGGCTGCTCGACCGCTCGATCGCCCTGGTCCGCGCCGATCTCGGGGGCCACGGCTGGCTGCCGCCCGGTCCGGCGCTGCCGCGCGAACGGGGCCCCGCCTGGCGTCATCTCTACGTGTACGCGTACCTGGCCCTGGTCGACGTCGTCACGGGGTACCACCGCGACCACGGCATCGCCGATGCCGTGTCGTGGGTGACCCTCGCGGACCTGGGCCGCAACCTCGCGATCGACCGGCGGATGCACCGCGAGGGCTGGCCGGTCATGCAGAGCTGGCTGACGCTGCACGCGCGCGGCGGCATCTACGAGCTGGGCCGGCTGCAGCACCACCGCGGCGGCACCGCCATCGACCTGCACATCCCCGAGTCGGGGCCGATGACCCCGGAGGCGGTCGCGGCGTCGCTCGACGAGGCCCGCGCGTTCTTCCCGCGCCACTTTCCCGACGAGCGCTACACGGCGTTCTCCTGCGGCTCGTGGCTGCTCGACCCTCAGCTGCTGGAGTACCTGCCCGGGGACTCCAACATCGTCCGGTTCCAGCGGAGGTTCGAGCTGGAGCCCTATGAGGAGCCGGAAGGGTTGGACGCCGACGTCGAGGTGCTGCGGTTCGTGTTCCGCACCCTGTCCACGCCGCTCGACCAGCTGCCGCGCCGCACCGTGCTCCAGCGCGCGATCGTCGACCACCTGAAGGCCGGCCGCCACTGGCACGTCCGCCGCGGCCGATTCGCGTTCTAGATCGTGTCCCAAGGTCAGCCTCCCTTCTGCATGGCCAACGGCCCTGCCCGGCTGCCCGGGCAGGGTCGGCCCGAAATCAGTTCGCCCGTGTTCACCTCGTCCGGTACGGTCGCGGGATTGTTTTCGCTGCTGGGGGCCCATGGGGTTCGCGTGTGGCCTCCCCGGCGGTTCCCAGGCTGAGGGTAGACGAAGCCCACGCCACCAGCGGCGACCTCCGCATGCTCTGCGAACTGTTCGGCCTGTCCACCGCCGGAGCCATGCGCTACATCGAGACCGTCAACAGCCCCGACCGCGGCGGCACCTACCGCATCTGAGTTCCCCGGCGACCGCCGTAGCACCGCCCGTAGCCGTCAACCCTTGTCAAATAACGGCGGCTGGAGCGTGCTTTGCCGGCCGTTGGAAGATGCTGGCCCGAGGCCTCGCAGGAATGGCCTGGCCCGTGGTTATCCGGGCGGTGCGGGTGCTTCAGAGGGCCGCCCAGCGGCGCGGCGCACGTCGGCGATGGCGATGGCGAGTAGCACAACGGGCGCGGTGGCGACCGCCGCCAGCGGTGGGGCGAAGGCCAACGGCAGGGTGAGCAACAGCAGGGCGACGATGCCGATGAGGCGGGGCGGGGAGACACGGTTGAACACGACCCACTCCAGCAGCGTACGACCGGCGAGGTACAGGGCGGGTCCGCCGATGATGACCGCTAGCCAGGAGAGGAACGTGTGGCCGGTAGGGTGCGCCTGCACGAGTTCGTGCCCGACAGCGGTGCATACAACGCCAATGATCATCAGGAGGTGAGCGGCGGCGGCGACGCGGCCCAGGCTGCCGGGGTCTTCCGCCTGCTCGACCGCCACTCCGAAGAGGTCTCCTGCCTTGTATGCGTAGATCCGCCAGAGCAGCACGGCGGTGAAAAACGCGATCACCAACCCGAGCGTCTGGGTGAGACTACGAAACCCGGACCGGTCGGTGTAGGCGATGCCGACTGATAGGATCGCCTCCCCGAGCGCAATCATCAGCAACTGGCGGTAACGGTCGGCGAGATGCTCGGGTGCGTACGCCCAGGCCATAATCCGTTCTCGTCCCAGCCGGGGCGTCGGCCAGCCGACCCGGGCGGCCCCGTATTCGATGGTGATGGCGAGCAACCACCACAGCATCCCGGCCGTACCGCCCATGACGGCTCCAAGGAACCAGGGCACGGCGGATACGCAGAACCAGAACGACGCCGCCAGGTAGAGCCGCCGAAGCGGATGCGTGCGCAGCGTCAGCGCGAGCACCGTCACCCGGCCGACCTGCAAAGCGACGTAGATCACGGCGAAGGCCAGGACGGTCGTCTCGAACGCATCCGCCACGATGACACCCAGCAGCAGCACACCGAACGCCGTCACCAGCACCACAACCTGAGCCGCGTTGCCGCGGGGGTCGAAACGGGCCGTCCCGTAAGCCGTGAGGGTCCACACCCAGATCAGCGGCAGGACCAGCAGCGTGGCCTGCAGCAAGGTCGTCCACTGCTCGACCACGGACGCGCTTCCCAGACCAGGGGCGGTGGAGGCGACGACCTGGTTGAGGGCGAAGACCACCACCAAGTCGAAGAACAGCTCAACGAAGCTAGCCTGCTGCTGACTGCGCTCACCACGCAGCAGCCGCACCGCGCGACCGGCGCTGCCCATGCCCACCATTCAACCCCACACTGCGCCCCGTCTTGACAGCTTCCGCCCCACCCAGCCCTATCTCCATCAGCACACCCCATGCGCGACGCTCCCGGACACACCGAGCCGCCGGAGACGCGGCGGCGTTCGTCCAGGCGTTACCGAGCAGAGGTTGGATTCGCTGGCTGGTCGGCGTCGCGCTGAGGCAACACGCTGCAATTCAGGCTGCGGTAGGGGCTACCAGGCTGCTGGCCGCCGTCGGCGTCCCGGCGGCTCCCGCGCTCGCGGGTGCCACCGGCACCCCGACTACGGATGCGGTCGTAGCAGACTCGGATGAGCAGGTCACACCATCTGCGGCGTGGTACGCCTTGCTCAGGACCGGCAGCGGTGACCCCGGCTCCGTTCGCATCCGTGCGACGCCGGGCGGTGCGGAGAGGACGCTGATCACCCCCGCCCCCGGTGACGAGGTAGGCGCCCTGGCCGCTTGCCGCGTAACAGCGTTCGGCTATCCGGGCTGGGCAAAATGCAACACGGAAAAGCTCACCTGCGACTTCGGCGCCGACGGCACGTTCGACGAGGCATGGGTCATTGCGGACGACCGTACGATCTGGCACACGTGGCCTGGGGCTGGCCGCTGGCACGAGATGCCAAACAACGGCAGGGCCGATGACACACACGACTGCTACACCTCGAACGGAAACCGGGTCATCGAGGTGTGGGTGAACAACAGTGGCAGGTGGTGGTCTTGGCGTGACGGGGGAACCTGGCGAGGATGGTATCGGGCATAGTTGACCGGCCCCGTAACGACAGCCGCCCGGTGGCCAACTGCCGTTACGGATGTCGCCCGACCCCCACACGAGCCGAATCGTGCTTGGCTTAGCCGAGGTGTTCGGTCATCGCCGTGCCCGAGCGCGGGCTCCAGGACCGCGCTCGGGCACGGCGTTCGCCGGGTATGGCCGGCCGATCTGGTCCGGGCGGCCAAGGAACTGAGGTGGGCACCAGGTCACGAACGGTTGTAGGGTGCCGGCACGGGCCGGTGACGCCGCCAGGCGAGGAGGCCCAGCGCTGCGGCGATCGTTCCGGCTGTGGTGAGTACGCGGTGACGCGACAGCCATGCCTGCGGGCTGTGTCCGTGGGAACGATCGGTGAAGCTGCCCCGGGCGCCGTAGTCTCGCCCGCCGGGCCCGTCGAGGGGCTGCCAGAGGTTGTCTGGGCGGTTCGGGTCGGCCGGCTGGTCGGTCTGCTGTGACCCGTAGCCGGTTCGGGCCAGGTAGTGGTCGAGCAGCCCCGGCGCGATGCGGTTGCCGAGGATGGTCAACGCTGTGGGCATGCCGACCCAGTACGCGCGGCGATGCGGTCGTTCGGCGGCGGCGGCGATGGCCCGGGCCGCGACGACGGGATCGTAGATCGGTGGTACCGGTTCGGCGTGGCGGGGTAGCCGGGACAGCAGCCAGTCGAACTGGGGTGTGTTGAGTGCCGGTAGGTGCACCATGGTTACTTTGACGTCGCTGCGGTCGTGCATCAGCTCGCAGCGGAGCGCTTCGGTGAAGCCGACGATGGCGTGCTTGGCGCCGCAGTAGGTTGCTTGCAGCGGAATACCGCGGTAGGCCAGAGCTGAGGAGACCTGCACGATCGTGCCCCGGTTGCGGGGCGTCATGTAGGACAGGGCGACCCGGGTGCCGTGGACGTAGCCCAGGTAGGTGACCTCCGTGGCGCGGCGGAACTCCTCCGGTCGGGTCTGCTGGAAGGGGGCGAAGACGGAGCTGAAGGCGTCGTTGATCCACAGGTCGATCGGGCCGAGTTCCGACTCGATCTGTTCTCCGGCGGCGGCTACCTGCGCGTAGTCGGCCACGTCGACCTCGATCGGCAGTGGTCGGCCGCCGCAGGCCCGCACCTCTGCCGCGGCGGCGTCGAGCCCGACCCGCCCTCTGGCCAGCAGCGCGACGGCGATCCCCCGCTCGGCCAGCAGGCGCACGGTTGCCCGTCCCACTCCCGCGCTGGCACCGGTGACCACCGCCACCTGCGCGTCCCGCCGATCTCGACCCATCTGGCACCTCCGGATCACCTCGCCTCAGGCCCGCCGGTCTACCCGCGTACGCGACGACTACGCCGGTCCGCACCGGCGGACCGGTACGTGGTGTTCCCGGTGTGTCAAGCGGCCGGTGCCGGGTAGTCGGCCAGAATGCACGCCGACCAGCCGCAGCACGGGGCCGATCCGGCCCGGCAGCGGACCGTTCCGGCGCGGCCACACTGATCCGGATCGCCCGGCATGCCACCGGCTCCGAGTGACCGGCACGTGGACGCGCTTCCGGCCGTGCTGCGCGACTACGCGCTGCTCGCCGACGGGCACCGGGGCGCCTTGGTCGGCCCGGACGGCGACATCGCCTGGCTCTGCGCGCCGCGCTGGTCCGACCCGGCCGTGTTCAGCAGCCTGCTCGGTGGGCCGGGACGCTATCTGGTGACCCCGGCGGCGACCCGCTTCGTCTGGGGTGGCCACTACGAGGCGGCCTCGTTGATCTGGCGCAGTCGGTGGGTCACCGGAGACGGCATCATCGAGTCACGGGAGGCACTGGTGTTTCCCGGCGACGCGGACCGCTTGGTGCTGCTGCGCCAGGTCCGCGCCCTGGACCGGCCCGCGCGGGTGCGGGTGGTGCTGGACCCGCGCGCCGACTTCGGTCGCTCACCGGTGCGCGAGGTGACCTGCGACCGTGGGCTGTGGCGGGCGCGTACCGGCGGGTTGCACCTGCGGTTCCACGGCGGAGCCGGACTGCGTCCGGCGTCGGACGGGTTCCTCGTCGGTGAGCTTGCCGTGCCGCCCGGCGGACAGCACGACCTCGTGCTGGAAGTGTCCGCAACCCCCCTGGTGCAGCCGTGTGAGGAGCCCGCCGAATTGTGGCGGATCACCGAGTTCCACTGGGACGCGGTGATCCCTGAGATGTCCGGCGCCGCCGAGCGGGACGCGCGGCTGGCCTACGCGGTGCTGCGGGGGATGACGCCGCCCGGTGGGGGTATGGTCGCCGCCGCCACCACCGCGCTGCCCGAACGGGCGATGCAGGGCCGCGACTACGACTACCGGTACGCCTGGATTCGTGACCAGGCGTTCGCCGGGCAGGCCGCCGCCGTGGCCGGCCACTACGGTCTGCTGGACGACGCGGTCAGTTTCCTCAGCGGTCGGGTGCTGGCCGACGGCGACCGTCTGGCGCCGGCGTACACCATCGGTGGCGAGCCGGTACCGCCGGTTCGGCAGTTGGCGCACCTGCCCGGGTATCCCGGGGCCCTCCCGGGCACCGGTAACCGGGTCGGCGGCCAGTTCCAGCTGGACGCGTTCGGTGAGGTGCTCTTGGCGCTCGCCGCAGCCGGCCGGCTCGACCGGCTGGACAGCGACGCCCACCACGCCATGGAGGTTGCCGCGTCGGCGATCGCGGACCGGTGGTCCGAGCCGGATTCCGGCATCTGGGAGCTGTCGCCACGGCAGTGGACACACTCGAAGCTCACCTGCGTTGCCGGGCTTCGGGCCGCGGCGCGGATCGTCCCGGCGGGTGTGGCCGGCAGGTGGTCGGCCCTGGCCGACCGGATCCTCGCCGACGCCGCCACCCACGGCCTCGATCGGGCGGGACGCTGGCAGCGGGCGTACGACGACCGGCGGGTCGATGCGGCGCTGCTGCTGCCCGCGATCCGCGGCGCGCTGCCCCCGCAGGACCCGCGTACCGAGCGCACCCGCCGGGCTGTGCTCGCGGACCTGGCGGCGGACGGCTACCTGTACCGGTTCCGGGCCGACCGGCGACCTCTCGGTGACGCCGAGGGGGCCTTCCTGCTCTGCGGCTTCGCCGCTGCGCTGTCCAGCTGGCAGGCCGGGGACCTGGTCGGGGCCACCCAATGGTTCGAACGCAGCCGGGCGGCGTGTGGGTGCCCGGGTCTCTACACCGAGGAGTACGACGTTGCGCAGCGGCAACTGCGCGGCAATCTCCCGCAGGCGTTCGTGCACGCCCTCATGCTGGAGACGGCGGTGACCCTGGCTCATGCCACCGCGTGCGGATGACCACACGCGTCGGTGGCCGGCCCCGGCCGGCGGCACCAGTCACCGTCGCCGGCACGGATTCAGGCGGCCTTCCGGCGGTTCCAGCCGGGGACAGCCCGTTCAGCCGGCGTACGGGGAAGGACTTCGAAACATGGTCGCCGGCTGCCCGGACGCCGTGTTGCCCGACCGTAAGGCCGACACCCTGGTTGACAGGTAGCCGGTGAGAGTGCGTCGCTTGACCGACGGCCTTGCGATCAAAGCAGCTCGCCGGCGCAGCGTTCATGATCGCCGCAGCCGTAGCAGGTGTGTCGCAGGCAACCGGTGCAGATCCCGAGGTTCTCCAGTCGGTACCAGTCATGGCAGGTGGAACAGGTCTCGCGGCCGTTGAGCATGGCGTTCCAGCCGGCGGACCCGCCATTGAGTTCGTAGGAGGCGGCGACGAACTCGGCCAGCTCGGCATCGTACGCCGGAGCCGTCGGGTCGCCGATCCTGTAGTTCAGGCTCCAGCAGTACACCGCGAAGAACGACGTGCCGCTGACCAGGAAAGCACGACCGCGTCCGTTAAGGGCCCAGGCATCGCGGAGGTGCCGGACGCGTTCCTGGAAAGGCCGCGAGCCGTCCAACATCACGCGGTCGCCAGTCATCCTGGCATTATCCGGGCAGGGTCAAGTGGTCAGCGCCACAGCGCTGGAAGCGCGTGCGACCCGGCGCCGGGTCGCGCCGGGTCGCGCCCCCGCCGGCGGCCCCGTCCCGGGCCGTCGGGGCCGCCGGCGTCTCGGGCGGCCCCGCTCGCGGACACCTTCGTGCTGGTCTTCGTCCGTCCGCTGGCCTAGCAGCCGACCGGGTTCTGGGAGTACGCGACGAGCGTGTCGAAGCTGGCCCTCGCGCGGCAGTATCCCCGTTCGGCGGGGTCCGTGAAATAGGCGGTGGCGGCCGTACCGTCAGACGCCTGCTGCAGGTAGTAGAGCGCCTCCGGATCCTCCTGGTACGGGCCGGCGGGCGCGTCCGCGCGTTCCAGGGCGATGTCGATCGGGCCGCTGCACCCGCCCGAGAGCCTGGCGAAGGCGGTCTGCATGCCGATGGAGTAGTAGAGGTCGGTGACCGTCAGCGAGCACGCCGATCCCTGTAGGGGCGCGGCGGCGGGCGCGGCGGCGGCGGGCGTCGCTGCGGCGACCAGGCCCCCAGCGAGTACGGCTGCACTCACCATGCTGCGGATACGCATGATTCGTCCTCCCCAGTCGAAGCGTGTAGAAATCTTCCACACCTGATTTGAATCCTGGCAAAGAATGCCGGGCGTGGGAACCCTTCACGGGAAGCCGGCCGGGGACGACGGCGGAGACCGCCTCCCCCGGCGGGAGCGGTCGGCTGCGCGCGCATCGCGCCGCTGGCACCGGCCGGGTTCGCCGTACACCGTCACCCGTCAGCCGGCGAACTCGTACCCGGGGAACCCGGCGACCCCGGGCCGGACGCGGAACAGCGCCCCGGCCGGGGCGCGGTCACCCGGCGGCAGGCCCTCCCGGGAGGTGGTGACGTACAGGTCGGCGTACCCGGGGCCGCCGAAGGTGCACGCCGTCGGGCGGGCCACAGGCAGTTCCACCACGGCGGTGAGCGCACCGTCGGGGGCGTACCGGTGCACCGCGCCGCCGTCCCACAGCGCCACCCAGATCCCGCCCTCGGTGTCGACGCAGAGCCCGTCGGGGACGCCCCGCCGCGCCGGCACGCTCACCACCGGCCACCGGTCCCCCAGCTCACCGGTGGCCGGGTCGTACGCGAACGCGTCGATCCGGCCGGTGGCCGAGTCGACGTAGTAGGCGGTGTCGCCCGCCCGGTTCCAGGCCAGCCCGTTGGAGACCGTCACGCCGGTGAGGACGGTGTGAACCGCGCCGTCCGGGTCCAGCCGGTAGACCGCCGCCCGTCCGGGAGCCGCGTCGTACGCCATCGAGCCGCACCAGAACCGGCCCAGCGGGTCGCAGCCGCCGTCGTTCATCCGTACCGTCGGGTCGGACCACAGCTCCGGCAGCGGCTGCACCGCGTCGTCGGTGAGCAGCGCGAAGCCCCTCTCGACGGCGGCCACGAGGCCGCCGCCCGCGCGGGGGCGCAGCGCGGCGAGCACCGGCGCGACGTGCCGGCGGGTGACCAACCCGGTCGCCGGGTCGTACGCGAGCAGGTCCCCGGCCAGCATGTCGACCCAGCGCAGCCGGCCGTCGGCCGGGCACCACACGGGCCCTTCGCCGTGCCCCGCCACCGGCGGGGTGATCTGCTTGGCCCGGCTCACAGGTAGTCACCCGGCCAGTGGAACGCGCCGGGCGCGGCGGTGACCCGGGCCAGCCGCTGCGGGTCGGCGCGCACCGGGCGGACCATCCCGGTGTCGTCGGTGGCGAACTCCGGGTCGCGCAGCAGCCATGGCAGCGCCCGGGTGATCGCCGGGTCGGCGGGCAGCCGGGCCTCGCAGCGGGTGAGGCCCGCCGCGTCGGCGTCGCGGGCGACGGTGGCGAACAGGGCGGCCAGGGCGTCCTCGGCGCCGGGCCGGACGGCGACCTCCAGCACCCGGACCCGGTCGGCGTCGCGGCGCGTTACCAGGTACCCGTCGACCTCGCCGGCGCCGCGGTCCGCGCCGGCCGCCGCGCCGTCGAGGCGGGCGAGGTCCCGGTCCGCGCCGCCCGGCGGCGGGTCCGCGCGGCGGGCGAGCAGCAGCCGGGCGGGCGGGGCGTACCAGACCGGCACCCGGCGGGCCCAGTCGTCGGCGGCGCGGACGGTGCTCAACGGCCGGTCGGCGTCGAACGCGTCGTGGACGCCGGCCAGCGCTGGCCAGTCGGCCGGTGACCCCGGGGTCACCGCCCAGCCCGGGGGCGGCGCAGCCGGCCGGGCCGGGCGCCCGACCGGGTACCGCAGCGCGAAGGTGCGGAAGCCGCTGCCGGCGTACACGGCTGGGGTGCCGGTGAACAGCAGCGACCAGGCGCAGCCGTCGGCGTCCATCGCGGCGAGGGCCAGCTCCAGCAGCCGCCGCACGTGCCCCCGGCCCCGGGCCGCCGGCAGGGTGGCCACGTTGGCCAGCCCGCCGACCAGGTCGACGCCGCCGGCACCGTCGCGCACCCGCCGGGGCAGATAGTAGACGGAGGCGAGGACGGTGCCGGCCGCCACCGCGACGAACGTGCGCGCGAGGCGACCCGGGTCGCCGTCCCACAGCGCCGGGACGTGCGGCTCGCCGAACGCGGTGTCCCACAGGGCGTGCAGTGCCGGCCCGTCCGTCGGCCCGGCCCGCCGGTACGCGGCGTCGCCGCCCGGGCCGCCCGGGCCGCCACCGCGTCCGGGACGGGCCCCGCCGCCGGCCTCGCCGGTCACGCCGGGGACAGCACGGTGCGCTGCCGGCCGAGCCCGCCGATCTCGACCTCGACGACATCCCCGGCGGACAGGTACGGGAACCGGCCGGACAGCGCCACCCCCTGCGGGGTGCCGGTGTTCAGCACGTCCCCGGGCTCCAGGACGGTGAACTGGGACAGGTGCCAGATCAGGTACGCCACCTCGAAGATCATGTCCGCGGTGCCGGAGTCCTGGCGCGGCTGGCCGTTGACCCAGGAGCGCAGCCGCAGCGCCTGCGGGTCGGCCACCTCGTCGGCGGTGACCAGGCACGGGCCGAGCGGGTTGAACGTCTCGCAGGACTTGCCCCTGGCCCACTGCCCGCCCGGGTCGGCGAACTGCCATTCCCGCTCGGTGACGTCGTTGCTGACCGCGTACCCGGCGACGTGGGCGAGCGCGTCGGCCGGGGAGTCGAGGTAGCGCACCCGCGCCCCGATCACCACGGCCAGCTCCACCTCCCAGTCCGTCTTCACCGACCCGCGCGGGATCAGCACGTCGTCGTACGGGCCGACGACCGTGTTCGGGGACTTGTGGAACAGGATCGGCTGGGCGGGCGGGGCGACGCCCGACTCCCGGGCGTGCGCGGCGTAGTTCTGCCCGATGCACAGCACCGCGCCGGGGCGGGCGATCGGGGCGCCGACCCGCTGGCCGGTAACGTCGACGCGGGGCAGCGCCCCGGCGGCCCGGACCCGACCGACCGGGTCGGCGGCGAGGAACGCCCCGTCGATGTCGGCGGTGACGCCGCTCAGGTCGTAGTGCGCGTCGCCGTCGACGAGCACCGGCCGCTCGGCACCGACCGGCCCGATCCGCATGAAACGCATGATGTCCCTTTCTCGTTCGCTACTCGTCCCGGCCCCGGTCAGCCCATCCGGGCGAGCAGGTCCGGGGTCACCGCGTGGGCGAGGGGCCGCCCTGCGGCGTACCGGGCGATCTCGTCGACGACGATCTCGCCCTGCCTGCGGCGACCCTGCACCGTCGCGGCGGCCTGGTGCGGGGTGAGCAGCGCGTTCGGCAGCCCACGCAGCGGGTGCCGCTCGGGCAGCGGCTCGTCGTCGAACACGTCCAGCGCCGCGTCGATGCGGCGGGTGGCCAGCTCGGCCACCAGCGCCGCCTCGTCCACCAGCCAGGACCGGGCGGTGTTCACCAGCCCCGCCCCGTCGGGTAGCAGGGCCAGCTCCCGGGCGCCGATCAGGTGCCGGGTCTCCGGCAGCGTCGGGGCGTGCAGCGCGACGATCCGGCTGCCGGCCAGCAGCTCGTCCAGGCTCACCAGGCGGGCGCCGAGGGCGGCGGCGTCCGCCGGGGTCAGCGTCGGGTCCGCCACCGCGACCTCCGCGCCCAGCGCGCGCACCAGTTCCAGGTACGCCCGTCCGGTGCGGGACGCCCCGACCACCCCGATCGGGCAACCGAGGATCTCGTGCCGGGGCGGGGCCTGCTCGGCGACGTACCAGTCCACTCCGAGGTGCAGGGCGTGGTCGAAGCGCGGCACCTGGTGCAGCAGGGCCAGGGTGAAGGTGAGGGCGACCTCGGCCACCGACCGGGCCATGCCCTGCCCGGCCTGGGTGACGGCGACGCCCCGGGCGAAGACCTCGTCGGTGACGAACGGCTTGACCGTCGCCCCGGTGTGCGCGACCAGCCGCAGCGCCGGGGCCCGGTCCAGCAGCGCGGCGTCGAGCCGGGGCACACCCCAGGAGGTGACCAGCACCTCGGCCCGGGCCAGCACCGGCGCGAGGGCGCCCCCGGTGAGCGCGTCGTGGGAGTCGACGAGGTGGCAGTCGGCGGTCGCGGCCAGCCGCTCGCCGACCGGGCCGGGGAAGAACTGGGCGCGCAGCGCGGGCGGCACCGACACCACGGCGACCTGCCGCCGCGCCGGGTCAGCGGAGCCAGTCATCGCGGTGCTCGGCGACGAAGTCGTCGTCGGTCAGCCACGGGTACGCGGCGGCGACCCGGCTCAGCTCCGCGGCCTGCCCGGGGGAAAGCCCCTCGTTGGTGTCGAGGCACCACACGCCGTCGAGCAGCCCCTGCCGGCGCAGCACCTCGTGCACCCCGGCGATGCAGCCGTGGAAGTCGTGTGCGGCGTCGAAGACCGCCGCGTTGGCATCGGTGACGGCCGCCGCCCGGTCGGTCAGCTCGGCCAGCGCCGCCGCGTCGCCGCCCCGGGCCGCCCGGGCCCGCTCGAACAGCGCGACGGCCGCGCGGGTCCACACCGCCCACTGGCCGAGCAGGCCGCCGGCGAACCGCCGCCCAGCGAACTCGCCGAGCAGGTCGCCGACGATGTGGTCGTCGTTGCCGGTGTACAGAGCCACCTCGGAGCCCCGGTCGGCGGCGGCGATCCCGCGCACCGCCTCCAGGGTGCGGTACCGGTCGAACGGGGCGAGCTTCACCGCGACCACCGACGGCAGGTCGGCGAACGCCCGCCAGAACGCCGTCGACAGCCGGGGCCCGCCGATGGCCGGCTGCAGGTAGAAGCCGATCACCGGCAGCACCTCGCCGACGGCCCGGGCCCGGTCCAGCAGGTACGCCTCGTCGGTGCCGGGCACGACGGGGGACAGCAGCACCGCGTGGTAGCCCAGCCCGGCGGCGAGTTCGGCCTCGGCGACGGCCTGCGCGGTGTCACCGCACGCCCCGGCGACCTTCACCACCGGCCGGCCCGCCTCCGCGTCGACGGTCTCGGCGGCCAGGGCGAGCACCGGCCGCAGCAGCCCGGCCTCGCGGATGGCGAACTGGGTGGTGTGCACGCCGACGGCCAGCCCGCCGGCCCCGGCGGCCAGGTAGTAGCGGGTCAGCGCCCGCTGCCGGCGCTCGTCGAGGCGGCGCCCGGCGGTCAGCGCGAGCGGGTGCGCGGGGAGCACCGTCCCGGCGCGCAGCAGATCCAGGGACACGGTCAGAACCTTCCGTCGCGGACGGCGAACTTCGTCGGTTTGCCGGAGGTGGGCAGGCCGGCGGCCAGCCAGTCGGCCTGCCAGTCGACCAGGGTGCCCAGCGGCACGTCCGGGTAGCCGAACAGCGCGTGGCAGCGGGTGGCGTCGTTGAGCAGCGCGGTCGGCGCCTCCGTGCCGGCGTACGTCACCGGCCTGCCCAGCCGTGCGCCGAACCGGGCGGCGATCCGGCGCACCGGGGCGGTCTCCGGGCCGGTCAGGTTCAGCGTGCACACGTCGGCGCAGGCGTGCCGCAGCGACCGTAGCGCGACCTCGTTGGCGTAGCCCTGCCACACCACGTTGACGTGGCCGGTGGTGACGTCGACCGGGTCGCCGGCCAGCACCGCCTGCCCGATGTCGGCGAGCACCCCGTAGCGCAGGTCGACGGCGTAGTTGAGCCGCAGCACCGCGACCGGGGTGCCCCGGGTGGCGGCGGCGTGCGCGAAGACCTGCTCGCGGCCGAGGCAGCTCATCGCGTAGTCGCCGACCGGGCCGGTCGGGTCGGTCTCCGCGCAGCCGCCGGAGGTCACCGGCACCATCGGGTAGACGTTGCCGGTGGAGAACGCGGCGATCCGGGCGGCCGGGTACCGGCGGGCCACCGCGGCGGGCAGCACCGCGTTGACCACCCACGCCAGGTACGGGGCGGTGGCGGTGCCGAACTTCGCGCCCACCATGAAGATCACGTCGCTGGCGTCGGGCAGCCCGCCCAGGTCGGCGTCGCCGAGCAGGTCGAACGTGACCGGCTGCACCCCGTCGGCGGCCAGCGCGTCGGCCGCCGCCCGGTCCGACCAGCGCGACACGGCGTACACCCGGTCGCCGGTGCGGCCGGCGGCGTCGAGCCCCCGGCGGGCCAGCCGGCACAGCGACGGGCCCATCTTGCCCCCGGCGCCGAGCACCACCAGGTCGCCGGAGCCGCCGGCCAGGTCGGCGACGAGCGCCGCCGACGGCCGGGCGAGCCGCTCCTCCAACTCGGACTCACTGTTGAACACTGAACTCATCCCTTGATTCCGGACATCGTGACGCCCTCGGTGAAGTACCGCTGGCCGACGAGGTACGCGGCGAAGATCGGCACGAACGCGACGACCGAGCCGGCGAGCATGACATTGAGCGGCACCTGCTCCTGCTGGAGGGAGGCGATGCCGACGGTGAGCGTGCGCATGTCCCCGCTCTGCCCGATGATCAGCGGCCAGAGCAGGTCGTTCCAGTGCCACAGGAAGACGAACACGCCGAGGGTGGCCAGGATCGGCTTGCACAGCGGCAGCACGATCCGCACGAACATCCGCCACTCCGACGCGCCGTCGATCTTCGCCGCCTCGAACAACTCGTCGGGCAGGCCCTGGATGAACTGCCGCATCAGGAACACGGCCTGCGCGTTGGCCAGGGTCGGCAGGATCAACCCCCAGTAGGTGTCCACCCCGCCGACCTTCGCGATCAGGATGAAGGTGGGAATGAGGGTGACGTGGTACGGCACCATCACCATCGCCAGGAACGACCAGAACATCGTCTCCCGGCCGGGGAAGCGCTTCTTCGCGAACGCGTACCCGGCCATCGCGGCGAGCGCCAGCACCGCCACGACGCTGACCACCGAGTAGATGGTGGTGTTCAGCAGCCAGCGCAGGATGCTCCGCGAGTCGAGCACCGTCGCGTACGCGTCGAGGTTCACCGGCCAGGGCAGCAGGCTGCCGGGGAACTCGACGGCGGCGGCGGGCTTGAGGCTCAGCACCACCATCGCGTAGAACGGGAACAGCGTGACCACGCTGGCCACGGTGAGTAGCACGTAGCGCAGCACGGTGCCGCCCGGTCCCGGCTGCAACGCCCGGTACGACCGCCGCCGCCTCGTCGGCGGGGGTGGCGTGCTGGGCGCGGACGTGGGGGCGGTGGTCGTGGTGGTCACTTGTCTCTCCCGAGGGCCAGCCGCTGGATCAGGGCGACGACCAGCGTCATCGCGAACAGGGCCGCCCCGATCGCGCTGGCGTAGCCGAGGTCGAAGTACTTGAATCCCTGGTCGTACAGGGCCATGACGAGGGTGTAGCTGGCCCGGGCCGGGCCGCCGCCGGTCATCGCGTACACCAGATCGAAGACCTGGAACGAGGCGGTGGTCTCGATCACCAGCAGGAAGAACAGCACCGGCTTGAGCTGCGGCAGCACGATCCACCGGAACCGCTGCCAGGGGCCGGCGCCGTCGGTGAGGGCCGCCTCCTCCTGCTCGCGGGGCAGGTCCTGGAGCCGGGCCAGCACGATCAGCATGCCGTACCCGAAGTGCGACCAGACCCCGACCAGCGCGAGCGCCGGCAGCACCAGCGTGCTGGAGGCGAGCCACGAGTCGTCGGGCAGGCCGAGCCAGCCGAGGATCCGCGACCAGGGGCCGGCGGAGGAGAACACCCAGGAGAAGATCGTGGCGACCAGCACCAGGCTGGTGACCACCGGCAGGAAGAACACCGACCGGAAGAAGCCCACCCCGCGGAAGCCGCGCCGCACCAGCAGCGCCAGCCCGACCGACGCGGCCACGGTCAGCGGCACGTACAGCACGGTGTAGACGACGGTGACCCGCAGCGACTGCCAGAACACCGGGTCGTCGGCCAGCCGGCGGGCGTTGTCCAGGCCGGTCCACTCGGCGTCGCCGCCGATCGTGTACTCCATGAAACCGAGCACCAGCCCGGCGATCGCCGGGCCGAAACGGAACGCCAGGAACAGCAGGAACGCGGGGAGGACGAAGAGCAGACCCCATCGCGCCTCGCGCCGGGCGATCACCCGCCGGGCCCGCCGGGCCGGCAACTGAGCTGATACGGCCATCTCGCCATCCTCTTCGCAGGTTCGGCACCGGCCCTGGGCCGGCGCTGGGGGTGCCTGGCCCGCCGCCGGGTCGCGACGGCAGGCCGGCGTGCGTCAGAGCAGCGCGTCGGCGGCCTTGGCCGCGTCGGCGAGAGCCTGCTCAGGGGTCTTCTTGCCGATCAGCGCGGCCTGGATCTCGGGGGCCAGGACCCCCATCACCTCGCGGCTGGATTCGTTCAGCGACCCGACCGTCATGCTCGGCAGGGTCTTCTCCATCTCGCTGTTCACCGGGTCCTGGGCGTAGAGCGAGCCGGCGGACTTCTTGGTGGAGAAGTAGCCGCCCGCCGTGTCGTACGCGGTGGCCACCGCCGGCTGGGTGGCGAAGCTGATCCACTCACCGGCGGCCTTCTTGGCCTTGCTGCCCTTGAGCATCGCCAGGCTGCCCACCGCGCCGTAGCCGACGCTCCTGACGTCGGACAGCGGCGGGAAGATCTTGATGTTCTCCTTGCCCCAGAACGTCTCCACGTCGGCCGGGACGTGCTGCCAGGTGCAGGCGACCTTGTTCTTGGCGACGTTGGTCTGCTCGAACGCGGGGATGCTGGTGAGCAGGTCCTTCTCCACGAAACCGCCGTCGGCGAGCTGCTTGAGGAAGGTCAGCGCCCGGACGCCCTCGGGGCCGTCGAACGCCACCGACTTGCCGTCGGTGCCGAACACGTCCCCGCCGGCCTGCCACAGCAGCGGGTAGAAGGACTGGTTCAGGGTGGCGGTCGGGTCGGCGTAGTAGTTGGTCACGTCGAAGCCCTTGGCCTTGAACGTCGGTGCGAGGGCGAGCAGGTCCGCCCAGGTCTTCGGGTACTCGCTCACCCCGGCGGCGGCGAACACCTTGGCGTTGCACATCAGCGGGTTGGTGCTGGTCAGGATCGGCGCGCCGAGCATCTTGCCGTCCTGGGTGACGGCCTCGCGGAGGTTGTCCAGGTAGTCGGCCTTCGCGTCGGCCGGCAGGTACTCGTCCACGGGCTCGATCATCTTGCCGAACTTGCCGAGCTGGTCGGGGATCAGGTAGACCACGTCCGGGCCCTTGCCGCCGGCGATCGCCGTGGTCAGCGACTCCTCCCGCTTGGCCCACGGGAAGATCTCGACCTTGACGTCGGTGTTCGGGTGGTCCGCCTTGAAGGCGGTGACCTGCTTGTCCCAGAAGCCCCGGTGGGTGGCCTCGTCGGGGATCACCGGGTAGATCCACATCGTGACGGTCTGCTTGTCGTCGCCGGCGTCGGACCCGCCGCCGCACGCGGTGAGCAGCCCGGCCGCCAGCGCGGCGACCGCGACCGGCGCGAACCTGCGAACTCGCATGTATCCGTTCCTCTCTGAGTGGTTCACTGCGCGGGCACGGTGACGACCGTGCCGGTGTGCCGGGCCGCCTCGGCGGCGAAGACCGCGAGGTGGCTGGCGAGGGTCTCGTCCAGTCCGGACCGGATGTGCCGGCCGTCACCGGTGGCGACGGCCCGGACGAAGGCGTCCATCAGCCCGGTGTCGCCGCCGCCGTGGTCGTCGGCGGCGGTGGATCCGCCGACCGTGCCGGCGTCGAGGGTCTCGATCCGGTCGGTGCGGAAGTCGTGCACCCGGACCCGCTCGCCGTCGCCGGACAGCGAGCCGTGGGTGCCGAACAGTTGGGTCTGGCGGTGGGTCTGTTCGGTGAAGGCGGCCATGGTGAAGGTGGCGGTGACGCCGCCGGTCAGTTCCATCGCCACCACCTGGTGGTCGACGACGTCGTTGTCGCCGGCGTAGACGCAGCGCCCGTACGGGCCGGTGCGCAGCGCCTCGACCAGCGCGGCCTCGTCGGTGCCGTCGGTGACCACGCTGACCGGCCAGATCGGCCCGTGTTCGCGCAGCACCGGCAGGTACAGCTTCGGCGCCGAGTACGGGCAGCCCGGCTCGGCCGGGCAGTCCAGGCACCGCTGCGCGGCCCCGGCCGGGGCCTGGCCGGGCCGGAAGTGGCGCAGGCCGCCGAAGCTGGCCACCCGCTCGACGCGCCGGCCGGTGACGTAGCCGATCCAGTCCAGGTCGTGGCTGGACTTGGCCAGCAGCATCGGGGTGGCCAGGTCCTCCCGCCGCCACGGCCCCCGCACGTAGGAGTGGGCGTAGTGCCACCAGCCGACCGGTTCGAGGTGCTGGACGCTGACGATCTCGCCCAGCACCCCGCTGTCCACCACCCGCTTCACCAGGTCGGTGTAGGGGGTGTACCGCAGCACGTGGCAGACGGCGAACAGCACGCCGGTGGCGCGTACCGCGTCGACGATCTCGCGGCACTGCTCGGCGGTCGGGGCGAGCGGCTTCTCCACCAGCAGGTGCCGGCCGGCCTTGGCGAACTCCACGGCCGGCTGCACGTGCATCCGGTCCTGGGTGGCCACGACGACCGCGTCGGCCGGCACGTCCGCCGCGAGGAGGTCGCGCCAGTCGGCGTACGCCGCCGCGCCGGGGTGGGCGGCGGTGATCAGCCCGCGCTGGTGGGGGCGGGGGTCGGCAACCGCGACGAGGCGGGCACGACCGGGGTTGGCGGCCACCCACCGGGCGTACGTCTGGCCCCGGTTGCCGGCACCCACCAGCGCCACCGTCACCGGCCGGTCCTGCTGTTCCACCTGTTCCTCGCTTCCTCTCGCCGCTGCGTGGTCAGACCGTCAGGTTCCCGGCGTCGCGCACCCGGGGTGAGGCGGCGGGCAGTTCCCGGGCCACGCCCTCCTCGACGCACCCGGTGTGGTGCAGGTACGACCCCGCCCCGAAGCCCCCGTCGGCCAGCCGCAGCTTCCCGCCGGTGAACTGGGCGCCGACGGCCGAGTACCGGTTGGTGCCGGCGTCGACGCTGACGTGGGCGGTGCCGGCGTCGGCGGTGGAGCTGAGGTAGCCGCCCAGCTCCCACCGCACGACACCGGCGGTCCCGGCGCGCGACAGCAGCGCCCTCGCCGCGTTCGTCCCGCTGAGCACGGCCCCGCCGCCGATGCTGATCCGCTGGTCGGCGGCCCCGGCAAGGCGGATGCCGGTGTCGGTGAGGGTGCCGCCGTCGACGCGCACGTCGGCGGACTTCACGGTGACCGGGGCGGCGCCGGGGACGCCGAGCAGCGTCACGTCGGTCAGGTGCAGCGGGCCGGTGCCGTTGAACGCGTGCCCGTCGACCCCGCGGACGGTGGTGCGGACCAGGTGCACCGGCGTGGTGACGCTGGCCTGCACCACCTCCGTGCCGGCGGTGGCGAGGGTGAAGGAGCAGCCCTCGATGACGTTCGGCCGCCCGGAGCGGGTGGACTGCTGGGAAATGATCAATGTGTCGTCGGCCGAGCAGCCGCGGAGCTGCACGCCGTCGGCGTTGACCCAGATCATCCCCGAGCCGGCCAGGCCGGCCTTGCGGATCACCTGGACGTCCTCCAGGGTCAGGTCGGTGACCTTCACCCGGGCCACGAACCAGGAGCAGACGTGCTTGCGTACGGTGATCCGCTTGGCCGCGGAGCCCCACGCCGCGCCGGAGTTGGCGAAGGTCATCAGCCCGGAGTTGCCGGTGTAGACGAGGTCGTGTTCGTACTGGCCGTGGGTGACGAACGGGCCCTGGTCGTCGCCGTCGCCGTGGCAGTTGGTGACGTAACCGTACGCCGAGGCGGTCCAGTCGTTGAGGTGCCGGGCATTGGAGGTCCGGCAGTCCTCGACGTGCCCGTACAGGCAGTAGATCTGCTGGGTGAGGTAGCCCGCGCCGCCCCAGGTCACCGAGGTCGGGTTCTTCAGGGTGCACCGGGCGGTGTGGAAGTACGTGCACCAGCGCCGCATGATCACCGGCCAGAAGGTGCCGGTGGCGTCGACGTCGGCGACGTCGCAGTGCACCGCGTACTCGTAGGCGATCGGGTGGGAGCCGGTGTACTGGTCGGCGCCGTTGCCGGTGAAGACCAGGTTGCGCACGTGCACCCGACTGACCGGCTCGACCCGGGTCCAGGTGAGGGCGCGGCCGACGGCCAGCTCCCAGCCGTTCTTGTAGTTGACCCGGATGTGCGTGCCGTCGACGATCTGGGTGACCTGGACGAGCTTCTGCAGCTCCCGCTCCCAGCCGCCGGCGAGCCGGTTGACCTCCACGGCGTACCACTGGCCGACGGTGAACGCGCCGGAGTCGGCGACCTGGAACGAGTCCCAGCCCTCCCGCACCACCTCGGTCAGGGTGTGGGTACGCACGTCGTCGGTGACCTTGCCGCGGAAGAACAGCACGGCGGCGAACGGGTCGTCGCGGCCGGCGTCGACGATGCCGTCGGTGGACATGGTGTGCCCGCCGAAGTCCAGCACCAGGTCGCTGCGGGTGAACGTGTGCCGCTTGACGAAGTGCAGGTCGGAGTGGGCCTCGATGCGGTGGATCGCCGGGTCGGCGACCATCGCGTCGAGTGCGGCGTCGGCGTGGGTCCCCGCGTCGAAGATGCCGAAGTGCCGGAACTCCACCACGCCGTCGTGCAGGTGCAGCCAGCGGCCGGGCCGGTCGCCGTCGGGGGCGAGCACGGTGCCGCCGTTGCCGGCAGCGGTGCTGGCCGGGTCCCAACGGAACATCCGGGCGGCGCCGTCGCCGGCGGCGTGGTAGCCGTCGACGTGCACGACCTGCCCGGCGCGCAGGGTGTTGGTCTGCACGCCGAGCAGGGCGGCGACGGTGCCGACGTGCAGCACCGCGTCCCGGCCGGGGGCGAGCGGCTGCGCCGCGGCGTCTGGCTCGGGGGCGGCGGACGCGGCGGTGCCGGGGGCCAGGGCGAGCGCGGTGCCGGCGAGCGCGAGCCCGCCGAGCCCGGAGGCGCGCAGCAGCGTGCGGCGGGAGGTCGGTTCGGAGCGGTCCATGGGGGGTGTCTCCTCTTCCAGGGCCGGGGCGGTCAGCGAACGAGGTTGTCGGTGGTGCTGACCCGGGCGGAGTCGGCGGGCAACTCGCGGGCGACCCCCTCCTCGACGCACCCGGCGTGCAGCAGGGTGGACGCGGCGCCGAAGGCCGCGTCGGCGAGCGCCAGCCGGCCGCCGGAGAACCGGGCGCCGGCGGCGCGGTACCGGTTGACCCCGGTGTCGAGCCGCACGTGCGCGGTCTGCGCGTCGGCCGCCGTGCTGCGGTAGTCGCCCAGCTCGACGCGGACCGCGCCGGTGCCGGCGGCCCGGGTCAGCAGCGCCCGGCGGGCGTTGGTGCCGGTGACCACCGCGCCGCCGTCGACAACGAGGCGCTGGTCGCGCACGGCCGACAGTTCGATGCCGGTGTCGGTCAGCGTGCCGCCGCGCACCACCACCTCGGCCGCCCCGACCAGCAGGGGTGCCGCCCCGGGGGTGCCGGTCAGCGTGCAGTCGGTGAAGTGCACCGGCCCGGTACCGCGCAGGATCGCGCCGTCCAGGCCACGGAAGGTGGTCCGGACGAAGTGCACCGGGTTGCTGACCGGGGTCTGCACGATCACCGTGCCGGCGGGCTGGTCGAAGTCGCAGTCGGTGATGGTCGTGGGCCGGCCCGAGCGGGCCGAGCGCTGGGCGATGCTCAGCGTCCGCGCCGAGCATCCGCGAAGCTGCGCCCCGTCGGCGTTGACCTGGAGCGTGCCGGCCGGGTCGAAGGTCGAGCGGGCGATGACCCGCACGTCCTCCAGGGTCAGATCGGTGATCTTGGTGCCGGCGACGAACCAGGAGCAGACGTGCCGGCGGACGGTGATCCGCTTGGCGCTGATCCCCCACTGGCCACCGCTGTTGGCGATGTCCATCAGGCCGGAGTTGCCGGTGAAGACGAGGTCGTGCTCGTACTGCCCGTGGGTGGTGAACGGGTTGCCCCCGGCGTCGTCGCCGTCGCCGTGGCAGTTCTCCACGGTGCAGTACGCCGAGGCGGTGAGGTCGTTGAGGTGCCGGGCGTTGGAGCTGCGGCAGTCCACGACGTGCCCGTACAGGCAGTAGATCTGCTGGGTGAGGTAACCGGCGCCGCCGTACATGACGGTCGGCGGGTTCTTCAGGGTGCAGTTCGCGGTGGTGAAGTGGGTGCACCAGCGCCGCATGATCACCGGCCACCAGGTGCCGGTGGCGTCGATGCCGGAGACGTCGCAGCGCACCGCGTACTCGTAGGCGACCGGGTGGGAGCCGCTGTACTCGCGGTCGTCCGGCCCGGAGCCGGGGTACTCGCCGGTGAAGGCGACGTGGCCGAGGAAGACCATGTTGCGTACGTGGGCGCGGCGGACCGGTTCGACCCGCCGCCAGGTGATCGTGCGGCCGGGCTCCAGGGCCCAGCCGTTGAGGTAGCCGACCCGGATGTGCGTGCGGTCGACGATCTGGGTGACCTGGACCATCTTCTGCAGCTCGCGCTCGTCGGCGCCGGTCATGGCGTTGCTGGTGGCGGTCCACCACTGGCCGACGGCGAACCTCCCCGAGTCCGGCACCTGGAACACGTCGGTCAGCTCGGGGACGGTCTCGGTGAGGGTGTGGGTGATCACCGTGTCGGTGGTGGCGCCCCGGAAGTAGAGCACCGCGCCGAACGGGTTGTCGTGGGTGTTGCGCTCGATGCCGTCGGTGTGCACGGTGTGCCCACCGAAGTCCAGCTCGACGTCGCTACGGCCGAAGGTGTGCCGCTTGACGAAGCGCAGGTCGGTGTGGGCCTCGACGCGGTGGATCGCCGGGTCCGTCACCATCGCGTCGAGCGCGGCGTCGGCGGGGGTGTCGCGGCCGAAGACGCCGAACATCCGGAAGTCGCCGATCCCGTCGTGCACGGCCAGCCACCGGCCGCGCCGGTTGCCGCGCCCGGCCGGGTACGGGTCGTGCACGGTGCCGCCGTTGCCGGCGGCGGTGCTGGTGGGGTCCCAGCGCAGCAGGCTGCCGCCGCCGTCGCCGGGGGTGCGGTAGCCGGCGACCCGCACGAGCGTGCGGGCCGTCAGCGCGGCGGGGGTGAGGGCGGCCAGGTCGGCGACCGTGTCGACGCGCAGGAGCTGGTCGTGGGGGAGGTTCGCGGACGTGCCAAGTAGACCCATGGAGAGCCTCAACCTTCGCGGTCCAGCCGGACGGCGGGGCGCCGGACGGCGGTGCTGGGGGCCTGCCGGCGCCACGGGGCGTCGCAGGGCGGGGGGAAGGTCGGGCAAACGCGCGAGGCGCGCAGGCGGCGGAGCTGCTGACCGGAACGCCCGGCGCCGGGGCTGCGGCGCGACGGGAGTCAGCTGTTCGCCCGAGACGGCCGCGGCCGGGGGCCGCGACCCGCCACGGCCTGGGCTGTGACGTTGGCGGGAACGTTAAACAGCAGGTGAACCGGCTGTCAAGAGGTCACCTCCGGCGGGATGTGGCCGAGCCGCACGGAGATGCCCTCGGCGGCCTGCCGCACCTGACGGCCCAGTTCCTGGTACCGCCAGCTGGGCAGACCCAGCTTCAGCCCGGTCACGCTGATGGCGCCGCAACAACCGCCGGTGTGGTCGCGCAGGGCGCTGCCGATGCAGAAGACCCCGTCGGCGTCCTCCTCGTCGTCGAGGGCGTAGCCGGCCTTGCGGACGTCGTCCAGGTGGGCCAGCAGTGAGTCCAGGTCGCAGATGGTGTGGTCGGTGCGCCGGGGCAGCCCGACCCGCCCGATCAGCTCGGTGACCTGCAGCGGGGTCATCTCGGCCAGCAGGGCCTTGCCCAGCCCGGTGCAGTGCGGCAGCTCGCGGGTGCCCATCCGCAGCTCGATCTGGATCCGTTCACCGTTGCTGACCTGGTCGATGACGACCGCGTGGGACCCCTCGGGCACGGCCAGCCGGGAGCTGAGCCCGGTCTCGCGGGTCAGCCGGCCCAGCACGGGGCGGGCGATGTCGCGCAGCGAGAGTTGCTCCTGGGCCCGGACGCCGAGGCGGGCCAGCGCCATCCCGAGCCGGTAGCGCCGGTTCATCCCCTCGCCGTCGTCGGCGGCCAGCCCGTGGTGGCACAGGGTGTGCAGGGTGGCGAACGCGGCGCTCTTGGACAAGCCGCAGGCGCGGGCGACGTCGGTGACGCTCAGCCCCCCGCCGGGGTCGGCGGTGGAGAGCGTCTCCAGCACCTCGGCCGCGCGGCTGACGCTGCGCACCAGGTAGCGGGAGGTGTCCCCGTCTTCGGTGGTGGTCATGGTCCTTCTTTCGGTCGAGCCGGCAATCTGTTCGCCAAGACCGAACAGCCTAACAAATCTGTTCGGAATTCGGCGCGCCGACGTGTTGACCTCCGCGATCAGGCGTGCCTAATATGCCGAACATCGTTTGGCAATGCCGAACAATGTTCCGGAAATTTGGCAAGTTCCTCCTGCGGCGGACAACACCGCGGCGCTGCGACCGGGCTGGGTCGCCGCGCCGCACCGATGAGGAGTTAGGTGTGAATCCACGATCGGCCCCGTCCGGTGCCACCCTCGCCGAGCGGGCGCGCCGGGTCATCCCGGGCGGCGTCAACAGCGGGCAGCGCAGCATCCCCGGCCTCACCGAGCTGGTGATCGCCCGGGCCTCCGGCGCGCACTTCTGGGACGCCGACGGACGCCAGTACACCGACTACCACGCGGCCTTCGGGCCACCCCTGCTCGGTCACAACGACCCCGACGTCAACGCCGCCGTCACCGAGGCCGGCAAGCGGCTGGACCTGTGCGGCGTGGCCGTCACCGACGGCGAGGTACAGCTCGCCGAGACGCTCGCCGAGCTGGTCCCCAGCATCGACAAGGTGCTGCTCACCAGCACCGGCAGCGAGGCCACCTTCCACGCCCTGCGGGTCGCCCGCGCCGCCACCGGCCGGCGCCTGGTGGTCAAGTTCCAGGGCTGCTACCACGGCTGGCACGACTCGGTCAGCCTCAACGTCATCTCCGCCCCGGACAGGGTGGGTACGGTCGACCCGATCTCCACCGGCATCCTGCCCGAGGTCCTCGACGCCACCCTCGTGCTGCGCTTCAACGACGCCGCCGCCGTCCGGGCCGCCTTCGCGGAGCACGGCGACGACATCGCCGCCGTCATCGTCGAGCCGGTGCCGCACAACATCGGCTGCGTCCTGCCCGAGCAGGAGTTCCTCCTGGCCCTGCGCGACGAGTGCACCCGGGCCGGCAGCGTCCTGGTCTTCGACGAGGTGATCACCGGTTTCCGGCACGACCTCGGCGGCTGGCAGAAGATCAGCGGGGTCACCCCCGACCTGACCACCCTCGGCAAGGCCATCGCCAACGGCTACCCGATCGGGGCGCTGGGCGGCCGGGCCGACCTGATGGACCTGTTCAGCACCCGTCCCGGCGCGCCCGCGTTCTTCGCCGGCACCTACAACGGCCACCCGGCCGTGGTCGCCGCCGCCATCGCCACCCTCGGCAAGCTGCGCGCCGAGCCGGTGCACGAGCACGTCTACCGGCTCGGCGAGCGGACCCGCGCCGGCATCACCGACGCCCTCGCCGACCTTGGCGTCCCCGCCGTGGTCGCCGGGCACGGCTCCGTCTTCGTGACGTACTTCATGCCCGGACCCGCCCCGCGCAACTACGACGACCTGCTGCGCAACGATGCCGGCATGTTCATCGGCTACCGTCGGCGGATGCCCGAGCACGGCATCTTCGAGCTGCCGCTGAACCTCAAGCGCAACCACATCTCGTACGCCCACACCGACGCCGACATCGACCACCTGGTCGAGGCGACCCGGGCGGCCGTGCGGGACACCCTCGCCGCCGGCGGGGTGACCGAGCTGGCCGGCACCGCCACCATGGGCGGCGCGACCCCCGTCCGGGGAGGACGGCGCTGATGCTGACCGTCGACAGGACGCGTCCCGTCGGCCCGGCCGGGCGGATCAGCCGGGTGGAGACCCGCACCCTCGGCACCGCCTGGCGGGACTTCTCCTACGTCCGGGTGCACACCGATGCCGGGCTGACCGGCGTCGGCGAGATCACCCACCCGTACCGGGGGCGGGAGACCTGCCAGCTCGCCGAGGCGATGGCCGGCCGGCACCTGATCGGCGCCGACCCGTTCGACGTCGAGGAGATCTGGCTACGGATGTACCAGGGCGACTTCCTGCGCGGTGGCGACGTCGGCGGGATCGTCGTCTCCGGCGTCGACCAGGCCCTCTACGACCTGATGGGCAAGGCGCTGGGCGTGCCCGCGTACCGGCTCACCGGCGGTGCCTGCCGCGACCGGGTCCAGGTGTACGCCAACGGCTGGTACACCGGCGACCGGGAGCCCGCTGCGTTCGCCGAACGGGCCGTGGCCACCGTCGCCAAGGGGTACTCGGCGCTGAAGTTCGACCCGTTCGGGGCTGGCCTGGGCGAACTGTCCCGCACCGAGCTGTGCCGCTCCGTCGACATCGTCGCCGCCGTGCGGGCCGCCGTCGGCGCCGACGTGGAGCTGTTCGTCGAGGGGCACGCCCGGTTCGCCATGCACACCGCCGCCCGGCTCGTCCGGGAGCTGGAGCCGTTCGACCTCGGCTGGTTCGAGGAGCCGCTGCCGTGGACCCACATCGAGCGGTACGCCGAGCTGCGCGCCCGCGCCAGTATGCCGATCTCCGGCGGCGAGCACTTCCACAACCGCTACGAGTACGCCCGGCTGTTCGCCACCGGCGCGGTCGACATCATCCAGCCGGACCTGTCGATGGCCGGCGGGTTCACCGAGGTGCGCAAGCTGGCCGCCATCGCCGACCAGCACGCCATGGTCGTCGCCCCACACAACTCCAACTCGCCGCTGTGCACCACCGCCTCGGTGCACGCCGTCCTCGGAATGCCCAACTTCAAGATCCTGGAGACGTTCGACGGCCTGCTGGAGGACTACGTCTTCGACGCGGTGCGCGGCGCCCTGCCGGTGATCGACGGGCACATCGCCCTGCCCACCGCCCCCGGCCTCGGCGTCACCCTGGTCGACGAGGTGTTCGTCGAGCACCCGCCGAGCCACGGCTTCTGGAACATGTTCGCCGAGGGGTGGGAGAAGCGGGACCGCCGATGATCATCGACGTGCACTCGCACCTGTTCGACTGCCCGGACCACGTCGGCGACCCGTTCGCCGCCGAGGCGGCCCGGGCGCACGGCGGCGAGGTCGACCTGACGGTGCGGTGGTCGCAGTACGCGGCCACCGCGCCGGCGGACACCCGCACCATCGTCGTCGGCGGCAAGGCCCGCCGCTCCGGGCTCTGGGTCGACGACGCCGCGGTGGCCGCGTACGTGGCCGCCCGGCCGGACCGGCTGATCGGCTACCTCGCCCTGGACCCCACCCAGCCCGGCTGGCGCGACGAGCTGGAGCACGGCCACCGCGACCTCGGCCTGCGCGGCATCAAGCTGATGCCGATGTACGCCGGCTTCGACCCGGCCGACCCCGCCTACGACGACCTGTACGCGTACGCCGAGCGGCACGGCCTGCCGCTGCTGGTGCACACCGGCACCACGTTCGTCTCCGCCGCGCCGCTGCGCTACGCCCTGCCGGTGCACCTCGACGAGGTGGCCATCCGCCGCCCCGGGCTGCGCATGGTGCTCGCCCACCTCGGCCACCCGTACGAGGGGGAGTGCATCGCGGTGATCCGCAAGCACCGGCACGTCTACGCGGACGTCTCGGCGCTGCACTACCGGCCGTTCCAGCTCTGGCACAGCCTGCGCCTCGCGCAGGACTACGGGGTCTGGGACAAGCTGCTCTTCGGCAGCGACTACCCGTTCACCACCGTCGACGCCTCGATCGAGGGGCTGCGTGCGGTGGGCCGGGTGCCCGGCATTCCCGGCCTCGACCCGCTCGACGTCGACGAGGTCGAACGGCTGATCCACCGCCCGTCGCTCGACCTGCTGGGGCTGGCATGACCACCGACCTGACCTCGTTCGACCTGACCGGCCGGCTGGCCGTGGTGACCGGCGCCGCGCGCGGGCTCGGGCTGGCCTTCGCCACCGGGCTCGCCGCCGCCGGCGCCGACGTCGTGGCCGTCGACCGGCCCGGCGTCGACCTCAGCCCGGTCGCCGCCGCCATCACCGACCAGGGCCGGGCCTGCCACCGGTACGCCTTCGACCTGGCCGACACCGAGGCCATCGCCGGATGGGTCGACGACCTGCGCCGGGCCCACGGCCCGGTGCACGTGCTGGTCAACAACGCCGGGGTGGCCCGGCTGGAGCACTTCAACGAGATCACCGTCGCCGGCTGGCGGAAGCTGATGCGGGTCAACGTCGACGCCGTCTTCTTCCTCGCCCAGCGGATCGCCGAGCACATGATCGCCGACGGGGTAGCCGGCCGGATCGTCAACGTCTCCTCCAAGAACGGCCTGGTGGCCGAGGCCGGCCTGGCCCACTACAACGCCTCCAAGGGCGCGGTGGAACTGCTCACCCGGTCGCTCGCCACCGAGCTGGGGCCGCACGGGATCACCGCTAACACCATCGCCCCCGGCATGATCGCCACCGGCATCGACGGGGAGTTCCCGTTCGACCGGGAGGCGTTCGAGGCGGCCTGGGAGCAGCGCATCCCGCTGCGCGGCGGGTACGGCACACCGGCCGACTGCGTCGGCGCGCTGCTGCTGCTGGCCTCGGACGCAGGCCGGTACATCACCGGCACCCACCTGGTGGTCGACGGCGGGGTGCTCGCCGACCAGATGCCCCGGCTGCGCTTCATGCCCCCGTACCGGGGCACCGTCTAGCCACCGACCGTTCCTGGCCGCGCCACCGGGGCCTGGCGGCAGGGGCCCCCGAGCGGAGGGGACCCCGCGCCGCCGGCGTCCGATCCCCCGCCGCCGCCGTGGGCGTTGAGAGCGTTGCCCGACGTCGCCTCCCCCGGCCTACGGGTCGCCTCCCATGGCGGGTCAGTGACGGTGGTCGAGCAGCGCGTCGGCGAGCTTTTCGGGGTCGATCCCGTTGACCGCCCGGAGCTGGTCGAACAGGTCCCGGGGAATGGCGGACAGCCCGCTGACCGCGCCGGCCATCCCGGTCGCGATCGCGCCGATGGTGTCGGTGTCCCCGCCCAGGTTCGCCGCCAGCACGGCGCAGCGCAACGGGTCCGCGCCCGAGCGGACCAGCAGACCAATCGCGGCGGGCACCGACTCGGCAGTCGCCACGCCGCCACCGACCAGGTCGTAGAGGTCGGCGAGGAAGTCGGCGTCGTCCCCGGGTTGCCGCGCCAGGTCGGCGGCCCACCGGGCGCGGCGGACCACCGAAGGGCTGACCACCTGCTCGCCCCGGGTCGCGCCGAGCCGGCCCGCCTCGTACCCGACCTCCAGCGCCTCGGCCAGCCGGGTGGGCCGGTCGGCCGAGCCGGGCGCCTCGACGGCGGCGCTGATGGTGCCCGCGACGAGGCTGGCGCCACTGATTGCCACGCTGGTGTGGTGGGACATCAGCGAGGCGGCCACCACCCCGTCGACCAGCGCGTCAAGTCGGTCGCTGCGGTGCAGCAGGCCGACCGGGGCGATCCGCATGGCGGCGCCGTTGGTCTCCCCGCCCTTGCCGGTCTCCGCCGGGTCGGCCCCCTCCCGGAGCCGCCGGATCGCCTGGGCCGAACTGGGGCCGAGGAAATTGCCCTCGCTCGCCCCCACCCGGTCGGCCCACTCGACGAGGTGTCGGGCGACCACGGCGGTGTCCACAGTGCCGCCCGCGGCGAGGATCGCCTCGGCAAGCATGTACGTCTGCTGCGTGTCGTCGGTAACCTGGCCGGCGACGAAGCCGTCCACCACGAAGTGGCCGTCCGGGCCGGGGAGGAAACGGTCGATCCAGCCGAAGGTCGACACGACCCGCTGGCGTGGCCACAGCTCGCCGGGCATGCCCATGGCGTCGCCGAGCGATACCCCGGCCAGGCAGCCCCGTGCCCGATCCGCCGTGGTCACGGTGTCCAGCGTCGCTCGGTCGGTCATGTCGGTACTCCATTCATCGGTTCTACAGTGGTCACAACGATCCCCATCCCGTCAGCCGGGCCCAGACGACCACGCCGACCACCACGGCGGTCACCACGGCGATGGCAGGATCACGCCAAGTCGGACGCAGGATGGTCAGCGCGGTGGGTTGCCGGGTGATGCCGTAGCCGCGGTTCAGCATCGCGGCGGCCAACTCCTCGGACATCCGGATGCCGGTGGAGAAGAGCGGCACCATGATGGTGGTGTAGGCGCGAATCGCACCGATCATCCCACCGTCGATCTTTGCGCCCCGGGCCCGCTGGGCGTCGAGTACCTGGTTGGCCCGGTGCTGCATGGTCGGGACGAACCGCAGGGCGGTCATCACGATGAAGACCACCGGAAACGGCAGCCGGGCCATACGCATCAGGGCGACGAAGTGCTCCACTGGCGTACTGACGATCAGCGCGGCGGTCAGGCACACCATGGTGAGGATCCGCAGGCCCAGGTTGGTGCCGTGGGCCAGGCCGCCGACGGTCAGCGGCAGGCCGTCACCGAACCAGAGGTGCACCAGCACCCGGGCGGAGGAGGATGAGCCGAAGTCACCGGGGCCCCGGCTGAGCGCCGCGAAGACCAGAATCAGGACGACGACCGGGGCCAAGGGCGCCAGTAGCTTGCCCACCTGCCGCCTCGGCACGCCAAGCGCGGGCAGGAGCAGCAGCGAACCGACGGCCAGCAGCGCGTTGGGCAGCGGGTGGGCGAACTGGAAGGTCAACACCACCGCGACCACGAAGACGAGGAGCTTGGTGCGGACGTCCATCCGGTGAAGAAGGCTCGTGCCGGGCCGGTACTCGAGGAACATCAGGCCTCCTCCCACAGTTCGACGAACGCTTCCACGGTGGTGACCGGGGGCAGCCCGAGCCGCCGGGCCAGGCGGGTCACCTGGGGTGCGACGAGTTGGGTCCCGGCGAGCAGGTCCTCGTCGGCGAAGAGGTCGGCCACCGGGAGGTCGGCGCGGAGGCGCCCGGCGTCGAACACCAGCGCCCGATGTGCGTACTCGGCGACCAGGGGCATGTCGTGGGTGACCATCAGGATGGTCCGGCCGGCCCGGTTCAGCTCGCGGACCAGATCCATGATCGCCCGCGCGCCGCGCCAGTCCTGGCCGGTTGTCGGCTCGTCAACGATGAGAATCCGGGGTTCCAGGGCCAGGACGCTGGCCACCGCCAGGCGCTGCCGCTGCCCCTTACCCAGCCGGAACGGGTGGTGGTCGAGGTGGGCGTGCATGCCCACCAGGTCGAGCACCTCGCGTACCTTCTCCTCGATCCGGTCGTCCGCCCAGCCCGCGTTGCGCAGCCCGAACGCGACCTCGTCGCGGACGGTCGGGGCGAAGATCTGGTGGTCCGGATTCTGGAAGACGTACCCAACGTCGGTGGACAGGTCGCTGACCGAGCGGTCGCCGGTGGGGTTGCCGTACACCCGCAACTGGCCGGCGGTGGGACGGAGCAGGCCGTTGAGGTGCCGGGCGAAGGTTGTCTTCCCGGCGCCGTTACGGCCGAGCAGGGCGACGAACTCGCCCTCCCGGACCCGGACGTCCACGTCGGACAGGGCCTGGACCCCGGAGGGGTAGCGGTGGCTGAGGCCGGTCGCCTCGATCACGACGGCCGCGTCCGCCGGAACCGCCGGCTGCGGGGCACGGGCGCTGGCGCGTACCCGGGCGGTGACCGGCAGCCGGTCCTGGAGCATGGCGACCGCCTCGTCCAGGGTCACCGCCGTCCGGTCGGCGGGCAGCCGGCCGGCCTGCTGGAGCGCGTGGCAGACGGTGGTCACGTGCGGTGGTCGCAGCCCCACCGCCTCGGCCCGCTTCGCGGCGGCGAAGAACTCCGCCGGTGGGCCGTCGTGTACGAGGGCACCGTCGTGCAGGACGATCAGCCGGTCGGCCCACTGCGCCACGAGTTCCGGCTCGTGCTCGACCAGGACCACGGTCCGGTCCCGGTCGGCGGCGACCTGCTCCACCACCGCGAACACCTGGGCCGTACCGGCCGGGTCCAGTTCGCTGGTCGGTTCGTCGAGCACGAGGATCTCCGGAGCCATGGCCAGGATGCCGGCGATGGCCAGCCGCTGCTGCTGCCCACCGGACATCTGCCCGGTGTCCCGGTCGGCCAGCTCGCCGAGGCCGACCGCGTCGAGGGCCCGGCGAGCCCGGTCGAGCACCTCGGCGCGGGGCAGCCCGAGGTTTGCCGGGCCGACCGCCGCGTCGTCCAGCGCGATCCGGCCGGTGATCTGCGACTCCGGGTCCTGCATGACCAAGCCGACGTGCCGGACCAGGTCGACCACGTCGTGTTCGACGGTGTCCAGGCCGACCGCGGTCAGGTACCCGTGCATCTCACCGTCGTGGTGGTGCGGGACGAGCCCGTTGAACATCATCAACAAGGTGGTCTTCCCGGCCCCGGTGGCGCCCATGACGGCGACCCGCTCGCCGCGCCGGATCTGGAAGGAGATGTCGGTGAGCTGGCGCTCGGTGGCCGACCGGTACCGGAAGCTGACGCCGTCGGCGCGCAGCACGGCGTCTTTGTCGTCGGTGCCCCGCGGCTCGCCGCCGGCGGCTCGGGTCAGTCCCCGGGTGGTCATGGTGCCTCCTCGGTCAGGTCGGCGACCACGTTCACCGGCAGCGCATCGGGGAAGGCGGCACGGACCGTGGTCAGGTCAGTCGGGCGGCAGCTCACCAGGACGCAGGCCGACGGGCCGGCGGAGCGGTCGACCGGTACGGGATGGTCGGTCCGCCAGTCGACGGTGAGCCCGGCGCTGGCCGCGAGCTGCGGCACCTCCCAGGCCAGGCCCTTGGAGCCCACCGGGAGCGCGTCGTGGACGACGCCGCTGGCGAGTAGGGCCCGCAGGTCGGCGAGGGCGACCAGGTCCGGGTGGCCGGGGACGACCCGGTCCCGGGGTGCCGAGCGGGGCAGACCCAGGCAGACCACCACGTCCCCCGGGCGGGAGGCCCCGGGGCGCAACGCCCCGTGAGCCGCCTCGCCGAGGACGGTCACCCCGACGCCGGTGGCGACGGTGGGAACGTTGTCCTCGGTCGTACCGGTGACCCGGTCGGCGTCGAGGCCGACCTCGGCGGCGAGCGCGACGACCGCGCCGATCATCTCCCGGCCCTGCGGGTCGGCCTCCACGCAGAGCGTGTTGACCACGAGCGTCGGGGTGGCTCCGGCACAGAGCACCTCCAACAACGGCACGCGGGTGGCGAAGTGCGCGACGGTCGACGCCGGTACGGCCACCGTGTCGTGCGGCTTCGGGCCGATGCCGCCCACGGAGTCGCAGGCGACAACCAGGCAGCCGTCGGTGAGGTCGAGTACGGTGAGGTCCCGGACTCGCCGGACGCCGCGTACCGCGCCGGTCATCTGGTCCCCTCCTCTGCGAGGCCGGCGGAGCGCAGGGCCCGGGTCGCGGCGGCGGCGACCAGGATGTTGATCGCCGACCCGACGGTGAGCGGCAGCACGAGCGCGGCGAAGAGCCCGACGCCGCCGATCGGGATCATGATGGCGGCGCCGCCGACCCCGTTGAGCACGATGCCGACGACGATCGCGAGCCAGATGTTCACCCGGCGGGCCAGCAGGCCGAAGATCGCCACGAAGACGGCCATCTCGGCCGCGACCAGCAGGTGGACGGGGAGGCCGAGCGGGAAGCCGGTGGTCAGGGCGGAGAGCAGGTGCCCGAGCGCCCCGACGATGGACCCTTCGAGCGGGCTGAACGCGGCGCCAGCGAGGAAGGCGGGCGCGGAGTCGAGCGCCACCGTGCCGGTCGGGCTGGGCAGCTTGATGAACGCGCCGACGGCGCTGAGCGCGACGAGGATGGCGATGCGGGCGATCCGGCGGGGGGTGAAAAAGCGCGCGGCACCGCGACGGCGCTCGACCCTCCGAGCTTCGGCATTGCTCGTGCCGGTTCCTTCCTGCGCTCGGAAACCGTCACGAGGCTCATCCGGACCGTGCTTGATGTTTCGCTCGCTGCGCTCGCTCATGGGGGAACCTCCGGTCAGCTTTCGGTGGTGGGGGGTGTGTGAGGGGAACCGGCCGCCTCGAGGTCGAGGTCCGTGCGGATGGTGAACCGGTCGGCGCGCAGGACGCTCTTGACGTACTCGACTGCGCGATCGGCGGCGTCGTAGGTGACCCGTTCGACCAGGAAGGCGGGGGTGCCGGCCCGCTGGTCGAGGCAGGTCGCCTCGAAGTCGTCGAGGACGGTGGCGGTGAGCTGCTCATGCCCGCGTACCGGCTGGACGCCGAAGGCGCGCAGCGAGTCGTAGAGCGACCGGTCGTTCAGGTCGACGCCGAGCAGGGGGGCGCACCGGTCGGCGGAGAGCCACACCGTCTCCAGCGACACCGGGCTGCCATCGAGGGAACGGACCCGGCGCAGCTCGATCACCGTGTCCGGGCCGTCGGCGACCCGGAGGACCTCGCAGAGCCGGGCGGAGGGACGGACGGTGCCCATAGCGAGGACCTTCGAGCGGACCCGGTGCCCGCGCCGGGCCAACTCGGCGGAGAACCCGTGCAGGAACCGCATGTCGTGCTCGACCCGGGGTTCGGCCACGTACGTGCCGTCGCCCTGCCGCCGGTTGACGAGCCCATCGCGTTCGAGGCGGGTCAGCGCCTCGCGGACCGTGGCCCGGCTCATGCCCAACTGCTCGGCCATGGCCCGTTCCGTGGGCAGCCGGCTGCCCGGGGGGAGGTCAGGGCCGCCGAGCCGCTGCCGCAACGCCTCGTAGACCTGGTAGTACGCGGGTACCGGCCGGGTCTCGTCGACGACGACATCGCTGATGTCGGCGGGCTCGTACATGATCACCTCGGAGCATTGGGCGGCTATTGGTCCTGGACGGTAGACCAATAACCGCCCAATGACAATGGCCTGGTCACGCTGCATCTTGGGGTGACCCCCGCAATGGGCTCCCGGACGCATCCGAGTGGGCGAGGTCGCGGCGGGCGACGGCGGGCAGCGCCGACACTCGTCGCCGCGGGGCCGCGTCACCGTCTTCGACAGCTTGCCCCGGCAGCTCGAACAGGACGAGTCGGTCGCCCGGCGGGACGGGCTGAAGCCGCGCACCGTCCTCGGCGACATGCGCGACCTGTCGACGTTCCCGAACTGCTCGTTCGACCTGGTCGAGCGGGGTCAGGGTTCGAGCACGAACCGGTACCGGGCTTGTCCGTTCCGCAGCCGGTCGACCGCGAGGCCGGCCCGGCCGAGCGGCAAATGTTCGGTGCGTGGCCGGACGCCGTGGGCGGCGGCGAAACGCATGGCATCCTCGATGTCGACGGGGGTGCCGGTGAGGTGACCGGTGATGATCTGGGCGTTCATCACCAACTGCGCCACGGGCACCTGTAGGGCTCCGCCGTCGACGCCGATCAGGGTGAGCCGGCCGCGCAGGCGCAACCCGGGCAGCAACGCGCTGAGCGGCCCGGACGTGGGCACCGTGCCCAGGATCAGGTCGGCGCCGCCGGGTTCGGCCAGCGCCCGGCCGGGGTCGCCGGCGGTGGCGTCGAGGTAGTGGTGTGCCCCGAACACGGTGGCGTCGTGCTGCCGGTCGGTGCCGCGGGCGATCGCGACGACCTCGTGTCCCACTCGGGCGGCGAACTGCACGGCCAGGTGGCCGAGACCGCCGAGGCCGTACACCGCGACCCGAGATCCCGGTGGCAGGTGCGCCTCACGCAGCGCGTTGAACGTGGTCACGCCGGCGCATCCCATCGGCGCCGCGTCGGCCGGGCTCAGCTCGTCGGGGATCCGGGCCAGGGCGTCGGCGGGAACTGTCACCATCTCGGCCCAGCCTCCCGGGTAGGACAGGCCCGGGATGCGCCGGTGCGGGCAGTGAACCTGGTCGCCGAGCGGCAGCTGCGGCAGTGGCCGCAGCTACCGCCGAACCAGCCGACGGCGACGCGATCCCCGGGCTGCCAGCCGGCGACCTGCGCGCCGACCGCGTCGATCACGCCCGCGATCTCATGCCCTGGCGTGATCGGGAAGCCGCCGGCGGGCGTGGCGTCGCTGACGGTGCCGAGGTCGGAACCCGTGGCCTACCTTCAGATCAGCCTCGACGTCAGCGCGGACAACCGTCCCGCCGCAGCCGGCGTCTACCGGCAGTACAAGCAGCCGTTCCTGGAGACCGTCGGGGGCGCCACGAGCAAGGAACTGCTGGTCCGTGACGAGGATGTGCAGGTACTGCACGGCTTCGCCACCGCCGCAGACGCGCAGGCGTACCTGTCCAGCGACCTGTTCACGAAGGACGTCGTCACCGCCCTGCAGCCCTACCTCAACGGGGCCCCGGACGTGCGTATCTACGAGACCGCCTGACCCTGTCGCCAGAGACGCCGTGGTGGCGTCGGTTGCCGTGCCGGCGTCACCACATGGCGCAGCCGGACGCCGCCCTCTCGCCGGGCGCGCTGGCTTCCCCGCCGGCCTCGACAACGCCCTGTCCCCCCGACCCTGATCCGGTTCCTCCGCCAGGCCCCTGTCCCGCCTTGGCCGCAACCCGTCGCGCAGACAAGGACTGCTGTGCCCGAGCTTGAACACCCCGTCAGCACCGGCCCCGTCTCCCTCAGGCCGACCCAGCCGGCGGTCGACGCCGTCCAGCGGCGCACCATGACCGTGCTGGTCATCGCACAGATCATCGGCACCGTGGGCGTGGGCGTCGCGCCCTCGATCGGCGTGCGGTTGGCCGGAGCGGTCACCGACAGCGAAGCCTGGGCGGGTCTGGCCCGCACCGGGAGCACGCTCGGCGCGGCGCTGGTGGGCCTGCCACTGGGCAACCTCGCAGCACGCCGCGGACGCCGGGTCGCGCTGGCCACCGGCTGGTGGACGGCCGCCGCCGGTGGCCTGCTGCTGGTCGCCGCGGCGCAGTGGAGCATGATCGTTCCGCTGTTCGCTGGTCTGCTGCTGATCGGCGTCGGCCTGGCGGTGAGCCTGCAATCCCGCTTCGCGGCCACCGACCTCGCGCAGCCGCACCAGAAAGCCCGCTCGCTGGCCCTGGTGGTCTGGGTGGGCACGCTCGGCTCCGTGCTCGGCCCGAACCTCGGCGCGCCCGGTGAGGTCATCGGCGCCGGCACCGGGCTCACGGTGTACGCCAGCGCGTTCCTCATCGCCGCGGTCTGCCTGGCCATCGCCGGTCTGATCGTGTTCGTCTGGCTGCGTCCCGACCCGCTGTTGTTCCTCGGGCCTGGCACGCCCGCCCTGCCGGCAGATTCCGGGGACAAGCAGCCGGGCCGCATCCGCAAGGTGATCGCCGAGCTGCGTGTCAATCAGCGGGGCCGGGTGGCGGTGATCGCGATCCTCACCGCGCAGGTGGTGATGGTCGCGATCATGACCATGACGCCGGTGCACATCGCCCACGAGGGCGGCTCGATCACCATCATCGGCATCACGATCAGCCTGCACATCGCCGGCATGTACGGCCCGTCCCCGCTCGTGGGTATGCTCGCCGACCGCTACGGCCACCGGGCGGCGATCGTCGCCGGGATCGGCATCTTCCTCGCCTCGCTGCTGATCGGCGCCGCCAAACCCGACAACACCGGGTGGATCATCGGGTCGCTGATCCTGCTGGGAATCGGCTGGTCCTTCATGAACGTCGCCGGATCCGCGCTGTTCAGCCTGGTCGTCTCCGCCGAGACCCGCGCCTCGTCCCAGGGCGGGGTCGACGCGCTGGCCAACCTCTGCGGTGCGACCGCCGCGTTCCTGTCCGGCCCGCTGCTCGCCGCCACCAGCTTCTCCGTGCTGTCCCTGCTGGCAGTGGTCACGCTCATTCCGCTGATCGCCGTGCTGGCCGGCCGGCCCCTCACCCGGCGGACCAGGTAGCCCCACCAGGGCGCAGACGCCGACGTCCACCCGCCCCGCGTGATGTCCCCTCATCCCCCCAAGACGGAGGTGCCCATGTCGCCTGTCCACCCTTCGCACGACGTCGTCGTGGTCGGGGCCGGCGCGGCCGGCCTCACCACGACGGCCGCCCTGCACGCGGCCGGACTCGACACGGTGTGCCTGGAGGCACGCGACCGCACCGGCGGCCGGCTGGCGACCACCAGCGACGGACTCGATCTGGGTGCCACCTGGTTCTGGGACGGCGAACCACGGGTTGCCGCGCTCACCGTCCGGCTCGGCATCGCCGTCTTCGAACAGCATCGTGCCGGTGATGCGATCGCGGAGAGGCCCACCGGTATGCAACGGGTCGCCGGCAACCCGATCGACGTGCCCGCCTACCGGTACCGGCCGGGCGCCGCAGCGCTGACCGCCGGCCTTGCCGCCCAACTCCCGGACCGGGTGTTGCGGCTGTCGACCCCGGTCACGGCCATCCGCTCGGACGACGACACGGTCGAAGTGCACACGGACGCCGGACGCCTGCACGCCGGTCATGTCGTGCTGGCGATCCCGCCGGCGCTTGCCGTGGCGGGTATCGACTTCCACGGTGCGCTGGAGCCGCAGCTGGTGCGTCTCGCCGAGGCCACCCCGGTCTGGATGGGTGGCGTCGTCAAGGTCGTCGCCACCTATCACGCCCCGTTCTGGCGGGACGCGGGCCTGGCCGGAGCCGCGATCAGCTGGACCGGCCCGCTGCGGGAGATCCACGACATGTCCGGGCCGGACGGCATGCCAGCCGCCCTGTTCGGGTTCGCCCCCGCCGCTGCCGCCGGTCCCGGATTCGCCACGGCCGTGACCACCCAGCTGGCCCGGCTGTTCGGACGGCAGGCGGCACAACCCGAAACACTGCATGTGCAGGACTGGAGCGCCGAACGGTGGACCTCACCGCCCGGAACGCAGCACCTGATGGACTACGGCCTGTTCGGGCATCCGGTATACCAGCAGGCCGCCCTGGCCGGCCGGCTGCACTGGGCGTCGACCGAGACCGCCACCGTCCACGCCGGACACGTCGAAGGTGCTCTCCTCGCCGGCGAGCGAGCTGCCCACGCCGTCCTCGCTGCCTGTTCCGCGCAGCGAGCCGGCACGGAACCGGCGGCCGCCGCTCCACCACCAAGTTCTCGCTCTTCGTCGACGGGGTCTGGCAGGGCCGTAGCCAGTTGGAAGGCGCCACCGGCCCGGCAAACCGGCGGCAACTTCGGTCCAGGTGACGCACCCACACCGAACTGACAGGAAACTACGGACTCAGGACCCTAGGGGAGTTTGTGCAGCTCGGTGGCGTAGGTGTCGGCCAGATGCGCGCGCAGCGCCTCGGCGAACCCGGACGCGTCGCCGATACGCAGCCGTTCGACCAGCGTCTCGTGCTCGGCGATGATGTCACCGCATCGCGCCAACAGCCTGTCGCCGCAACTGAACAGCAGAAAACGCTGTCGATCGGCCAGCCGGTCGTTCAACTCCAGCAGCACGCTGTTGCCCGTGGCCTCGACGAAGGCGCGATGGAACTCGATCGTCAGCTCGATGAAATGCCGGACGTCATCGTCGCGGAACGCCTCACGCTGCGCCTCGATCGACCGGCCCAGCCGCTCGGCGAGCAGCTTGCGGGCGTCCGCGCTCGCCCGGGCGGGCGCGGCGGACTCCAACAGCAGGCGCGCGTCCGCCAGGTCGGCCACCGCCCGCTCACTGAGCCCCTGCACCAGCGCCCCGCGCTTCGGGTAGATGGTGATCCACCCCTCGTCCTGCAACCGGGCGAGCGCCGTCCGCACCGGGGTACGGCTGACCCCGATCTCGGCCGCGAGGGACTCCTCGCCGAGCATGGCCCCCGTCGGATGCACACCGTTGAGGATCCCGTCACGGATCACCTGATATGCGTGCTCGGCTGCACTCGCGCTGCTTGCCAACGCCTCTCCCACCCATCACACGGCCCGCACCCGCCGGCGCGGCTACGACAAGTATCCATTTCGCCCCCGAGCCGGCCTGCCGCTAGGGCGAACTACACCACATCTGGCACACGTGGTGGGTGCGGCGGGCGCTAGCGGCTCCGACGGACCGCCGACCTGACCCCAGCTACGTGCACTTTCACCCACCCAACCCTATTGGATGCATGTTGTATACTAGTTTGATGAAGAGGTCGAACCGAACCACGCGGGCGACGCCACGCCGATCCCCGGCGATCGCTCTCGCCGCGCTCGTCGTCTTCCTCGGCGTGGTGCTCGTCGCTCAGCTGACACCCGGCCGGGACCCCCTGGCCGCGCCGTCACCCAGCACGGGCGCAGCCAGCACAGGCGCGGTGGACGAGTTCGCGTTCGTCCGCCGCGACCAGGACGATCCGATGGCGCTCGGATCCGTAGCCGCGCCGGTCGTGCTGGTGCAGTGGACCGACATGCGCTGCCCGTACTGCGCGGTGTTCAACCGGGACACCCTGCCCGTCCTGACGAAGGACTACGTCGACACCGGCAAGGTGCGCATCGAGATCCACGATGTGGCGTACTTCGGTGAGCAGTCCGAGGGCGCCGCCGTGGCGGCACGCGCCGCCGGCAGGCAGGGCAAGTTCTTCGAGTACCTGCGAGCGGTCTACGCGTTCGCCCCCGAGCACAAGCACCCCGATCTGCCCCGCGAGAAGCTGATCGCTTTCGCGCGCAAGGCCGACGTGGCCGACATCAACCGGTTCACTGCGGACCTGGACGACCCCCGACTACGCGCCGAAGTCCAGGACAACACCACCTCAGCCCAGCAGCTGGGCGTCAGCAGCGTTCCCTTCTTCGTCGCCGGCAAGACCGCCCTGTCCGGCGCCCAGCCCCTGGACGTGTTCCGCGCCTTCCTCGACGACGCTCTGACTAAGGCGCGGTAGCCCGTGCAACTCGGACTTCTCGCAGCACTGCTCGGCGGCCTGCTGACCCTGTTCAGCCCCTGCTCGGCCATGCTCCTGCCGGCATTCTTCTCCTACGCGTTCACCAACCCGACGACGCTGATCGCCCGCACCGGCGTCTTCTACCTGGGACTGATCACCACCCTCGTCCCGCTGGGAGTGCTCGCCGGCACGCTGGGAGCATTCGCCAACGCACACCGCGACGCCGTCGTCACCACGGCAGCGATCATCGTGATCACCCTCGGCCTGGTCATGCTCGTCAACATCCCGATCCCGCTACTGTCGCGCAGCGGCGGAATGGAGGGGACCTTCGCGGCATCCGTCTACGCCCTCGGCACCGTCTACGGCCTCGCCGGCGTCTGCGCCGGTCCGCTACTGGGCGCGGTGCTGACGGTGGCCGCCGTCGGCGGCAACGCCCTGTACGGCGGCACCGTCCTGCTCGTCTTCGCCGCCGGCATGACCCTTCCCCTGCTGGCGCTCGCCCTGCTGTGGGCCCGGTTCCCCTTCGTCAAACACCTCGTGCGCCCGCGCGGGCTGACCATCGGCCGGTGGCACAACACCTGGACGGGCCTCATCAGCGGCACCTTCACCGTCGCCGTGGGCACTCTGCTGCTGGTCACCGACGGCACCACCTCACTCGGCGGCATCCTCGGCGCAACCAAGCAGGCACGCCTGGAAAGCGCCGTCCTTCACGGCACAAACAGTGTTCCCGATCTGCTCGTCGCAGGCGTCGCCATCACCATCGCACTAGCTGCATGGGCCTACGTCCGCGTACGCGGCAGACACGCGAACTCCCACCTCGAAACGGCCGCCCCGTCAGAGCCGAGCCAAGAACATCCCCCGATTTGACCGGTCGATCTTGATCCGCGCCAGGTATTCACAGGGTTCTGATATCCCACATCGTCAGCAGACATCACCCGCGCAATACGGCCACTGCCGGCCGGTGTGATCCTGAATGGTGAGTTGGTGGGGTAGCGAGCCCGTGCGGATGCGATGTCGGACGCCACCGATTTGGAGCCGGGTGGTTCCTCATCGGTCACGCGTCGCCGTCTGGGCGAAAGACTTCCTCGATCGTCCGGTTGAAGACACGTGCGATTCGGAAGGCGAGCGGAAGGCTCGGGTCGAAGCGGCCGCGCTCGATCGAGATGACGGTCTGCCGTGAAACACCGAGCTCCTCTGCGAGACGCACCTGGGACCATCCGCGCTCGGAACGCAGAGACGCGAGCTCGTTGTCCATCAGCGGCTCCGTCGCTTCTCGACGAGGTATCGCACGCCGGTGTCGACCAGCATGAGCACAAGGACTCCGCCCAGGGCCGCGGTTCCACTGATGTCCAGGCCCGTGACGGCGATGGCGGCGAGCGCGATCCCGCAGGCCGCGAAAGTGTCGGTACCTGCCCCGCTGGTGGCGTTCGTGATCCAGAGGTTCTCGACGTTCTCCCCGGCATGACGGTCGAGCGAGACCGTGTAGCGAGAGACGAGGAGGAGCCACGACAGGGACAGGGCCGGCCCCAACGCCACAGCAGTGAAAACCCCGAAGGAGAGCACCCTGCTCTCCTCGCGGAACAGTGCTGCTGCAACGCCGAAGGCTGTCGCCAGGGCTACTCCCACCACGACCGTGAGGATGTAGGCGCGGATGGGAACCTTCCGCTTACCCGCCGCGGTGTTAAGTGTGCTCGACATAGCAGCGAGTCAAGCACGCTTGACGTTGAGATGTCAAGCAGACTTGACTGTCATCGGATTCCTTCCGACGCCCGATCTACAGGCTCACCCATCGAACTCCAGCCATGATCACGAATGGCGCTCGCGCTAAACGCCTCGGAGAAGCGACCCACCCGCGAACAGCAAAAGCCCGGGCGACGCCCGCATGTCATCGAGAGATATCAATGGAGGCGAGTGCGCCGCGACCTACCCGGGCAACTTCATGTGGTGGGGGTGCCGGTCGAGGTTCTGGCGGGCCCGGTAGTAGCGCATCGTGGTTCGTGGCTCGGCGTGGCGGGCGGCGATCTGCACGTCGCGCAGGCGGAGGCCAGCGTCGAGCATCGGCGTCACGAACGTGTGGGGACGCATCCTCGGCATCCGGATCCCCCACGGCCTGGGCCAGGTGCTTGAGCCGGCGGGCGGCAGCCCCATCCCCGATATCGATCGCTGCCGACCGGACGGCGCATCCGGACGGCGCGTTTCGCTAGAGACCTGGACCCGGGCTACGCTGCGGTGCGTATGCGGGGTTTACACATCTGCTATGGAGGAGTGATCGTGTCGCAGGGTCGCCCGACCGAGGCAACCGAGCAGGAGTGGGCGCCGCCCGGGATCGACACCAGCGTGCCGCACTCGGCGCGAATGTACGACTGGTGGATCGGTGGGAAGGACAACTTCGCCGCCGACCGGGCGATGGGGGCCATGTTCGAGCAGGTCATCCCTGGCATGCGCATGATGGCCCGGGAGAACCGCAACTTCATGGAACGCGCGGTCCGCCACCTGGCTACCCAGGCGGGCATCCGCCAGTTCCTCGACATCGGCACCGGCCTCCCGACCAGCCCGAACGTGCACGAGATCGCGCAGGGCATCAACCCCGATACCAACGTCGTGTACGTCGACAGCGACCCGATCGTACTGGTCCACGCCCGCGCGCTGCTGGTCAGCGGGGAGCACGGCCGCACCTCCTACATCGACGCCGACGTCCGCGAACCGGAGAAGATCCTCACCGACACCGATCTGCTGGCGACCCTGGACCTCGATCGACCGGTCGGGCTGCTCATGATCGCGACCCTTATGCTCGTGGCCGACGAAGACGATCCATGGAACAAAGCCCGCGCCCTGATGGATGCCCTCCCGTCGGGTAGCTACGTCGCGATCACCCACCCTGGCCAGGACTTCAATCCCGAAGCGCTGGCCGCCGCGACCGCCGCCGCTACCCAAGGCGGCATGACCCTCGTCCCTCGCACACGAGCTGACGTAGCCCGCTTCTTCGCCGACTGGGAACTCGTCGAACCCGGCGTCGTACCGGTCATGACCTGGCGCCCCGACGGTGACCCGCCCGCTGACCCGAACGCCGCCTACTATTGGGCCGGCATCGCACGCAAACCATAGGCGTCAGACCTAATGGCAGAGCGCCGAGGTACGAGCCCTTCGCCGAAGGTACAGGCTGACGTGGCGCGGGTTTGACATGGTGCCGGGGATGAGGATGAGGTCGCCGGGAAGCAGGAGCGCCGGATCGGCCACGGGCTTGCCGGCGTTGACCTGATCGGTGGTGACGCGCGGGATGGAGATGCCGGCCGCCCGGTACGCCGACTGCATCAGCGACAAGCAGTCGCACTGCTTGTCGGGGTCTAGGAGGCCATGGTCCCGTCGGTCCATCTTTCGAAGATCACCAGTGACCCTCGCTGTTCGGCGCAGGGTTGATCAGCAAGTCCCCCGCCACAAGCGCGGCTTTCGGAATCGGGGGCGACCGGGCGGCTAGCCCTGCCGTGTTCAACCCGGACCCGGAAGTCCCAACGCCATCGAGGCATATCCGGAGCAATCGCGCCGATGCCCGTGGGACCAGGTCGATGCATCGCCGCTCGACAGGTACGGCACCGGACCACCGCCCCAAGCGGTCAGCCACGTCGCGGCACACGCCAACACCGCCATGGCCGCCACACATCCGCTGTCCGGACCCGGGCTCCCGGAACTGGTCGTCACCCGCGCGCAAGTGCTCACACACTGCTCAAGGCTTCCCGGAATTGCCCATCCGTTCGCGGAACCTACATCCTCCACCAGGTTCAACGCGTCGTCGGTCCACTTCGCGACCTGATCCACTTCGTCACGGCGCAACTGCGCGGCGGCCAGGTTGAGCAAGGTCCATGGCCAGCTGATGCTCTTCCTCGCATACCCCAGCCGAGGTTGGGGTCAGGTTCAGTTCTCCTGGGCACGCGGCACCTGACCCCGGCCGGTCGGAAGGGTCTGTACAAATAGCGGCTGATCGACCGATCAAGGGAGAGACGCCAGATGACGACTGAGACCACCATCGAGCAGCCGGCCGTGGAGCCGGTGGGTGCGGTCACGGATGAGCAGTTGATCGCATTGCTGGTCGATCGGGCTCGCGGTGACGGGCTGAAGCTGACCGGTGAGGGCGGGCTGCTGCAGCAGCTGACGAAGCGGGTCCTGGAGTCGGCGTTGGACGGGGAGATCACCGACCATGTCGGCTACGACAAGCACGACCCGGCTGGCCGGGGCAGCGGGAACACCCGCAACGGCAGCCGAACCAAGACCGTGCTCACCGACGTCGGCCCGGTCGAGGTCCGGGTTCCGCGCGACGCGGCGGGCACGTTCGAACCACAGATCGTGCGTAAGCGGCAACGCCGCCTGTCCGGGGTCGACGACATGGTGCTGTCGCTGTCGGCCAAGGGTTTGACGCACGGCGAGATCGCCGCGCACCTGGCCGAGGTGTACGGCGCCGAGGTGTCGAAGCAGACGATCTCCACCATCACGGACAAGGTCATGGACGGCATGGCCGAGTGGCAGAACCGGCCCCTCGACCGGGTCTATCCGGTGGTGTTCATCGACGCCATCAACGTCAAGATCCGCGATGGTCAGGTCGCGAACCGGCCGATCTACGTCGTCATGGCGGTCACGGTCGACGGGCACCGTGACATCCTCGGGATCTGGGCCGGTGACGGTGGTGAAGGCGCGAAGCACTGGCTGCACGTGCTCACCGAGCTGAAGAACCGCGGCGTCGCCGACGTGTTGATGCTCGTCTGCGACGGGCTCAAGGGCCTGCCGGACGCCGTCGCGACGGTGTGGCCCCGCACGATCGTGCAAACGTGTGTCGTTCACCTGCTGCGCAACTCGTTCCGCTACGCGGCCCGCCAGGACTGGGACAAGATCGCCAAGGCGCTCAAGCCGGTCTACACCGCGGCGACCGAGGACGCCGCGACCGAACGGTTCCTCGAGTTCGCCGAGACCTGGGGACGCAAGTATCCGGCGATCGTCCGGCTCTGGGAGAACGCATGGGCTGAATTCGTGCCGTTCCTCGCCTTTGACGTGGAGATCCGCAAGGTCATCTGCTCCACCAACGCGATCGAGTCGGTCAACGCCCGCATCCGCAAGGCCGTCCGCGCCCGTGGGCACTTCCCGAACGAACAGGCCGCGCTCAAGTGCGTGTACATGGCCTTGATGAGCCTCGACCCCACCGGTGCCGGCCGCCGGCGGTGGACCATGCGCTGGAAGGCGCCGCTGAACGCCTTCCAGATCGCCTTCGAAGGCCGGCTCACCCCGGCCAACGACTGACCAACTCAACAACCAAGATCAGCCGTTAACTTGACAGACCCGTTCTCCTCCTGGGCACGCGGCACCTGACCCCGGCCGGTCGGAAGGGCTGAACCGGCCGGGCTCACTCGTTAATGGTCGCGATCCCGGTTCTGAGGGCGTAGAGGACGAGCTGGACGCGGTCGCGGGAGTGGGTCTTTGCGAGCAGGTTGCCAATGTGGGTCTTGATCGTGGGCATGGAAAGCCAGAGGCGGTCGCATATTTCGGAGTTCGTGAGGCCTTTGGCGATGAGCGTGAGCACGTCGCGTTCTCGGATGGTGAGGTAACCGGGCGAGTCACCTGCTGGTGACCTTGATGGGTCGATGCCGGATGGCCGGGTGCGGTAACTCGCGAAGAGTCGGCGGGTGGGGCCCGGTGAGATGACGGCGTCGCCGCGGTGGACCGTGTGGATCGCCTCGATGAGCCGGTCGGGCGGGGTGTTCTTCACGAGGAACCCTGCGGCGCCGGTTTCGATGGCGGTGAGGACGTACTCGTCGGCGTCGAAGGTGGTAAGGATGACGATCCGGCTGGGGCTGTCGTCGGCGATGAGCTGCCGGGTAACGGCGAGTCCGTCGGTGCCAGGCATCTGGATGTCGAGCAGGAGAACGTCGGGTTGCGCGTGCTGGTGCCGGCGGATCGCGTCGGCGCCGTCAATGGCCTGCCAGAGGATGCGCATGTCAGGCTGGGCGTCGAGGATCATCGCGAGCCCGGCGGTGAAGAGGGGCTCGTCGTCGGCGAGTCCGAGGGTGATCATCGGCGGCTCCAGGGCAGGTGGGCGGTCACACGCCAACCGCCAGTGGCCGGGTCTGGGCCGGCGTCGAGGGTGCCACCGAGCGCGAGGACCCGTTCCCGCATCCCGATCAGCCCGTGCCCGGAACCCGGTCGGGTGCCCGTGTGGTTCGGGCGGCCGTTGGAAACGAGCACATCGAGGCTGTGGTCATCGATGGTGGTTCGGACGACGACGGGTGCGCCGTCGGCGTGGGTGATCGCGTTCGTGAGGCTTTCCTGGATGATCCGGTACGCGGCGAGCCCGACGTGGCCGGGAACATCGTTCACCTCGCCGTCGATCCGGAGCCGGATCGGAGTGCCGGCACGTTGGAGGGTGCCGATCAGGCTGGGAAGGTCCCGGAGCGTCGGTGTCGGTTGGGTGGTCGCGGGATCGTTCTCGGTGCGGAGCACGTCGATGAGGTCGCGCACCTCGTTGACTGCGGCGCGGCTGAGCTGCCCGATGTCCGCCAGAGCGCGGTCCGCCCGGTCCGGGTCGGTATGGAGGGCGTAGCGGGCTCCTTCGGCCTGCACGGCGATTGTGTTCAGCGAGTGGCCGAGGATGTCGTGCATCTCCCGAGCGATCCGGGCGCGTTCCTCCACGGCAGCGAGGCGCTGCTCGCTGGCCTGTTGTGCCTCCAGGGCCCGGGCTCGTTCGACCGCGAGGTCGTAGCGGTCGCGGGCGTTCCTGCGCACGACTCCGGTGAGCGCAGCGACGGTGAGAGCGGTACCGACCGCCGCGATCATGAGCCCGCGGGATCGCCAGTCCTCGCCGAGGCCCGGGATCGGCGACATGGCGACTCCGACCGTCGCGCCGACGTAGGTGCCGGCGAGAACGCCCCACCGCCAGGGACCTGCGAGCTGGGTCTGGGTCGTATAGGCGGCGATGAGGCAGATGACGCCGGGGAACAGGCCAGGCCTGGCGACGATCAGCAGATGCACTGCGAGCAGTACCGCCATGATCGACAGCGCCAGGATCGGGCGTGAGCGGCGCAACAGCACCGCCAGGCTGCACCCCGCCACGACGATCGCGTAGACGACCTGCGCGGGGGCCGCGAACGAGATCGTCGGCGCGCTGACGGCCCCGATCAGCACGACGATCACCGCGCAGCCGGCATCCGCCAGGCGCGGATGGCCTCGGAGGACAGGCCGGAGCCCGTCTACGGGCGACGACGGCGCACGGGCTTCCATGTCTCTGCACGGTAGCCGGACTGCCGGTACCGGAGTTCATGCCGCGGTATGAAGTCGATCGGTCTGCGGGTTCGTACCGCGGCACGATCTTCCCGGCGCGGGTTCTCAGGATCGTGGGTGGCATGAGGATTCATGCGGCGAGGCGCCGATGAGCGCCGTCATCACGACCCGGGGCCTGACCAAGACGTTCAAGAGCCACACGGCGGTCGATTCGCTCGACCTGCGGGTGCCGCAGGGGGTGGTCTACGGCTTCCTCGGTCCGAACGGGTCCGGCAAGTCCACGACCATGAAGATGTTGCTCGGGCTCACCCGCCCGACGCGCGGCGAGATCGAGGTGTTCGGCGAACCGCTCACCCCGCAGTCACGGACCCGGCTACTGCCGTCGATCGGATCGATGATCGAGGCGCCGCCCGGATACGGGCACCTCACCGGGGCGGAGAACATGCGCATCGTCGCCGACATGCTCGACCTGTCTTCTCACCAGGTTGATCGCGCCCTGGCGACGGTGCGGCTGACCGAGCACAAGGACAAGCTCGTCCGCAATTACTCGCTGGGTATGAAGCAGCGCCTCGGGATCGCAATGGCGTTGGCACGGGACCCGTCGCTGCTCATCCTGGACGAGCCGACCAACGGGCTCGACCCGGCCGGCATCGAGGAGATCCGCACCCTGCTCGTCCAACTCGCCGGACAGGGCATCACCGTGATGGTTTCCAGCCACCTGCTGGACGAGATCGACAAGATGGCCGACGTGCTCGGCATCCTCTCGGCCGGTCGGATGATCTTCCAAGGGACCCGTGACGACCTGTTCCAGCACTCCATTCCCGACCTGCTGATCGAGACCCCGGACCCGGCCGCCGCGCTCGCGCTGGGAATCACCGCCACCCCCGTCACCGGCGGTATTCGCATCAGCGGTACCGACAAGGACCAGACCGCTGAGATCGTGCGCCGGCTAGCTGTCGCAGGCGTCCCGATCCACGAGGTGCGCCGCATCCAGCAGAGCCTGGAAGACGTCTTCATGGACCTCACCGGACGCGGAGGCCTGCTGTGAGACGCGCCGTCCTGTTGGAGTTCCGCAAGATGCGGCGCCTGCGTACCTTGCCCATCGTCCTGGTCATGGTCGTCGCGGTCGCCGCGCTCAGCAGCGCCTCGCTGTTCGCCGGCAGCACCCAAACCACCTTCGAAGACCCAGCAGCCCACCCCTGGGCCGGGCTGCTGCTCAGCTACACGCTGATGGCCGCAATGACCTCGCCGATCCTCGCCGCGGTCCTCGCCAGCCGGCAAACCGACATCGAACACGCCGGCACCGGCTGGACGCTTGCCTCCATCGCGGGGTTCACGCCCGGCACCCTGTGCCGGGCCAAGCTGGCCGCGCTCAGCGGCATTCTGCTCGCCGCCGTCCTCATCCAGACACTCCTCGTCGTTGGTGCCGGCATGCTGGCTGGCATCCGCGTCCCACTCGACGCCGGCCCGTGGATCGGCTACACCCTGCTGCTGTTCCTTGTGGACGTCGCGCTCGTCGCCTTGCACATCTGGCTGGCCGCGACCGTGGAGAACCAACTCATCAGCGTCGGGGTCGGCATGCTCGGCGCCTTCCTGGCCGTGTTCACCCTCCTCGCGCCCGGAGCCGCGTTCTGGATCGTCCCGTGGGGCGCCTACGCCCTGATCTCGCACGTCGCCCAGACCGCCGGCGAGGTCGGCTACGTCACCCCGCCCTACCCGTGGATCATCGGGCTCCTCGCCCTCGTCGGCATCACCTTCACCCTGGCCACCCGCCGATTCAACCGACTCGAAAGGTAACCGCACGTGTTCCGCGCCGAACTCATCAAACTCAAGCGATCCAGCACCTGGCTGATCGCGCTCATCCTGCCGCTGCTGGCCGTGACCACCGGAACGGTCAACCTCGCCAACAACACCGACATGCTCGACGCCGGCTGGGCATCCTTCACCTCCCAGGTCGTCCTGTTCTACGGCCTGCTGTTCTACTCCATGGGCATCGGGCTGCTCGCCACGACCGTGTGGCGCATGGAACACCGCGGCACGAACTGGAACCTGTTGCTCACCACCACAAGACAGCCGGTCCGGCTCGTGCTCGCGAAGATCGCCGTTATCGCCGTCCCGGTCGCCTTCATGCAGGCCGTCCTCGTCGTCGCGACCCTCATCTCGGGAGTCTTCGTGCTGCACCTGGATGGAGCAATCCCGTGGCAGTTCGCCCTCGTCGGCGCGCTCGCGGTCATCGCAGCGCTGCCGCTGGTCGCCATCCAGTCCCTGCTGTCGATGCTGCTCAAATCGTTCGCCGCACCCGTCGCGATCTGCCTCGTCGGATGTGTGATCGGGGTCGCCACCGTCACCTCGATCGCGCTGCGCCCCCTCAGCTACGTCCTTCCACAGGCGATCAACACCCGCGCGCTCAACCTCGGTTCGACCGCCATCGCGGAGTCCGGTGGCCTCACCGTGCCCGATGCGCTGCCGATCCTGCTGACCGCGGTCGCTCTTGCGACGATCTTCACGATCGCGAGCGTTGCAGCCCTCCGGGGCATCAAGCTCCGCTAGCTCTCCCGAGCGAGAGTTGCTGACACCTCGAAGCGTTCATGCCGACGCGAGTCCCAGGCGGTGCTGGGATCGTTGGCCCTGCCGGCGAATCGTGCCGCCTCCTCGAAGAACACCGCAGCCGGCAGGTCACGCCGCGGGGACCCGGTCCGCAGCTTCCACAAGATCCCGTTAACGACCTGACGGTGATCGCGCCACCGCCCACGCACCCCGCATGCCGTTGACCTCTGACGACATCACCACCGACACCGACCAGGATCCGCTCGCCCCGGTTGAGTTCCCGACCCGCACGGTCACCATCTCCGGATCGGATGAAACGCGATTGTGGTGACTCCGCGCTCCTGGCTGTGCGGGGATTGCTGTACTGCCGCGCCCTGGAAGTGGTGTTACGGGTCTCGGCGGATGAATCGCGTGGCGCCGGTGGCGGCGATGAGGACGATCCAGGCGAGTGCGACGAGCAGCCCAGTGCCGGCGGTAAGCATCGTGTCGTGCGGGTCGTAGACCTGCGCGGCGGCGCGGTCGGGCAGCCAGCGGGCGTGCTCGGTGAGGCCGGCGAGCAGGGGCGAGAGGATCAGGATTAGCCCGAGCACACTCACGAGAGCCGGGATCAGGTGGCGCACGAGCACGGCGGCGGCGTGGGAGATCAGCCCGATGAGCGTCAGGTAGCAGGTCGTGCCGGCCAGGTGCCAGAGGTCATCAGCCGTCATTTCTCGAAATGCCCCGAGCGAGCGGAGGGTGAGCGCTGCGGCGGCCGTGCTCGCGGCCCCGGTGACGGCGGCGGTGAGCACGAGCGTCAGCGCGGTTGCGGTGATCTTGCCGGCGAGAAGGATGCTGCGGCGTGGGATCGCGGAGAGGGTGACTCGGATCTGGCGGCCGGTGTATTCGTGGGCCATCGGGAGGATGCCGAGAAGGACGAAGCCGACCTGTACGAACGGCACGGAACGGAGCGTGACGGTCGTTGCGGTCGCCTCCACGTGCTGGTCGGCCGCTGCTAAGGCAGCGGCGAGGAGGATGCCGGTGAGGATCGTGCCGAGGGCGGTGAGGGTTGCGGCGGGCAGGGTGCGGAGCTTGTCGAGTTCCGCGGCGATGACGTTTCCGATGCGCACGAGGTTCACGCATCCCGCCGTCGGAGCACGACCGCCGCGATCGTGAGCAGCAGAATCGCCCAGCCGGTCATGACGAGCGCGCCAGGGAGGGCGTCGAGACCGCCTTCGACGGTGTGGAGGCCGCCGAAGAGCCGGCGTCCGGCCATGTCGGGCAGCCAGTGGGCTAGTGGCGTGAGGTTGGTCAGGAGCAGCGAGACTGACACAAGGGAGTTGTTCACGATGAGTACGATGAGCGGGATGATCCCGGAGCGCGTGAGAACGGTGATCGCGAGTGCGATGAGCCCGGTGAGGGCCCAGTAGACGGCGCCACCCAGACAGCGCTCGACTGCATCATCGAGCGGCACGGTCTCCGCACCGGCGGAGCCGATCACGAGCCGGGCGATGCCGACCGTCACCGGCATGGTGATGGCGGCGAGGATTACAACGAGCAGGATCGTCACGGTCGCCTTGGCTGCGAGGACGGTGTGGCGGTGCGGGATCGCGGCGAGGGTGGCGGTGATCTGTCGGCCTCCGCCGACCTCGACGCTGTGTGCCGTGTACTCGCTGCTGAAGATTACGACGCCGATGACGACCGCGCCGACGGTTCCCAGCGGCATCGCGGCGAACGCGGTCTCGAACGGCGAGGTGAACGCTCGGGCCTCCGGGTGCCCGGCGTCGAGCGCGGCGCGGGTGGAGAACGCGTTGATCAGCGTGATCGCGGCCGACCCGAACAGCGCCACGGCGATACCCGCCCAGACCGCGGGGAGAGTGGTGGCCTTGCGCAGCTCGGCAGCGACGGTGTTGAAAGGCCTCATCGTTCTTCCCCCGCGCCAGGGCCGCCGGTGAGCCCGAAGAACGCGTCCTCGAGCGTCGCGTACCCTGCGGTCACGTGGGCAACCGGGCCGGCCGCGACGACCTGCCCGCCGCTGATGACCACAAGGTCGTCGGCGATCGCGGCGACCTCGCTCATCAGGTGGCTGGAGAGCAGGACGGTGCCGCCCGCATCCGTGTGGCCACGCAGCAGCGTGCGTATCCAGCGGATGCCCTCAGGGTCCAGGCCATTCACCGGCTCGTCGAGCACCAGCGCCTCCGGTTCCCCGAGGAGCGCGGCGGCGAGCCCGAGTCGTTGCCCCATGCCGAGGGAGAAGCGGCCGACGCGGGTGCGGGCGGCGCCCGCGAGCCCCACCTGTTCGAGGACGTAACCCACGCGGTGTTTCGGGATGCCGTTGCTGCGGGCGACCCAGCCGAGATGGCCGCGGGCGGTGCGGGAACGGTGCGCGCCAGAGCCGTCGAGCATCGACCCGACCGTGCGCAGCGGGGTGCGCAGACTCGGATACGGACGCCCTCCGATCAGGGCGGAGCCTGCGGTCGGGCGATCCAGGCCGAGCAGGATGCGCAGGGTTGAGGACTTCCCCGCCCCGTTCGGGCCGAGGAACCCCGTCACCCGACCGGGGAGAGCATGGAAACTCACGTCGGAAAGCACGGTGCGGGAGCCGTGGCGTTTGCTGAGGCCGTCGATCTGGATCATGACCCCATGCAAGCCGACACAAACGCGGCAGTCATCGGACCCGAGCCCGGATCTTGCCCCGCCCGCTCGGGCCCGGGTCGCTCAGACCTAGGTCCGATGCCCGCGCAAGGCCTGAAACCTAGACTTGGCATGTGGAAAACGATCGACCGACCTGGCGCTCACGCGTATGGCTCGCGGTCGGCATCGTGATCCTCGGCCTCGCTCTGCTGCTCATGACCATCGGCGTTGACGACTCCACCGCGACATGGAGCGTCGCACTCGTAGCCGCCGGAGTCACCGCCGCGACGGTGGGCTGGGCACTGGCACAAACTAGGGGGCAGCGCCGGCAATACGAAGCGCAGCTGGCGGAGTGGGCGGCGGAACGGGCACGCCAGACCGAACGCCTGCGGATCGCCGGTGACCTGCACGACCTCGTCTCCCACGGCCTCGGACTCATCACCGTTCGCGCCACCACAGCTCGCACCGCAGCCGGATCGGAAGGAGAAGCTGATCGGGCGGAGGCGTTAGCCGACATCGAACGCGTCAGCCGCGAGACCACCACCGAACTGCGCCGTATGCTCACGGTGCTCCGCACTCCCGGCACCGCGCCGCTGCGACCAGCCGACACCCTCGACGACCTCCCCGAGATCGTGCAGGCCGCGAACGCCGCAGGCCTCGACGCGGCACTCGGCATCGACGAACTCGGCGAGGCGTCGCCTGGCGCTCAACTCACCATCTGCGCAGTCGTCCGCGAAGCCCTGAACAACACCCTCCGGCACGTCGGCCCCACCCAGGCACGCATCGACATACACCGCGAGCGGGAAGCGATCGTCGTGAACGTTCAGGACGCCGGACCTGCAGGGCCTTGGCACCCCCATCCCGGCGCCGGTCACGGCCTCGACGGACTACGCGAACGCGTCACCACCCTCGGCGGTGAGCTTCACACCGGAACCGAGGGGCGCGGGTTCACGGTCACCGCCCGCATCCCCGACCGGGAGGGATCGTGATCGCCCAGCCCTCGACACCTCTCATCCGTGTGCTCATCGCGGACGACCAGCCCCTGCTGCGCCGCAGCCTCGCCATCCTCATCAACAGCACCGCAGACCTCACCGTCATCGGTGAGGCGGAAAACGGGAGCGGGGCGGTGGCGCTCGCACGCGAGCTCGCGCCCGACGTGATCCTGATGGACATCCGCATGCCGGAAAGCGACGGCATCGAAGCAACTCGCACCATCACCGCCGACCCCGCCTTTCGCGCCTGCCGGGTGCTTGTGCTCAGCATGTTCGAGCTCGACGAGTACGTCTACGCCGCCCTGCGCGCAGGCGCCAGCGGATTCCTCCTCAAAGACGCTTACCCCGAGCAGCTCATCGACGCGATCCGCCGCACCAAGGCCGGGGAGTCGCTGTTCGCACCCCAGATCCTCACCCGCCTCATCGAGCACTACGTCAGCCGCCCCGCCGCAGTGCCTCGGAGCGGGCTGGGCGCGCTCACCGAGCGGGAGACCGAGGTGCTGGCCCTCGTCGCGCGCGGCCTCTCCAACGACGAAATCGCCGCCGCGCTTACCATCTCGATCAAGACCGTCAAGACCCACATCGGCAACTTGCTCGCGAAGCTGCACGCCCGCGACCGCGCGCAACTCGTCATCACCGCCTACGAGACCGGCCTCGTCCACCCCGGATAGTGCTCAGGCTTCCAGCGCCTCCACCGGTCTGGCCCGGGGGCGAAGCTGGTCACCAGGTAGGCGGAGGTTGCGGCGTTCACCAGCCCCGGTGCCCCAGCCGGCGAGGACGTGCCGCTGCCCCCCACCCGGGGCGCCACGACCAGGCCACGGTCAGCGCCGCGACCAGGGCGGCGCTGCCGGCTGGGCCACCACCCGCGCCCAGGCTAGGTGTGCTGAGGAGACGACAAGGTGGCCGCGGCGTGTACTCCGTCGCGGTGTACCAGGCAGCGATCCTGTGCTCCCAGCGCCCTGAGACGTCGCCGGAATCGGTGGCCCAGCACGTGCTGTCGGGTGTTCGGCGCTGGCGGCGTATCCCGGACGCGACCATCCTTCTGACGGGCGACTTCGAGGAGTGCGCGCGGCGCTTCGCTGACCGCATCGGGCTGCCGCTCCCACCGGCGGACCTGCAGCTGCTCGAACAGATCGACACCCTGTACCGGATGGCGGCAGCCGACGATCCCCGACGGGCCAGGGGCCGGGTGTCAAGCCGGCCCCTGGGTAAACGTGGCTCAGATTCCGCAGTTGGGTGCACTCCACCACTGGCTGCCCTGGTTTGCCACATGGATGTGGTCGTAGTGGCCGGGATAGCCGGGCCCGAGGATTTGCTCGAAGCCGGCATACCTGGCTGCCTGCGCAATCGTGCACAGCGACGGGCTGCCGATGATGTCGGCGGCGGACCCGTATAGGTGGTTGCTGTCGGAGGCACCGCCTTCGCTGCTATTGCAGGAGTAGCTGCGGAACCCGTCGCTGAGGTTGAGCGGCCATCCGCCGAGCTTGTGTCGCAGCGCCTCCAGTTGCCACATTACCCGCAGCGCGTTCTCTCTGGCGGTCGCTGCGGATACCGCACCACCCTCGTAGTTGTATGCTCCGCAATTCTGGCTCGTCTCCGAGTGGCTAAAGTGGAGGGGCGTGCAGTCATCGCTCTGCAGTTCATACAGCTTGTTGTACGTCTGTGGCCCGGCGACCCCGTCAGCGGTCAGGCCGTAGCCGGCCTGGAATCGACTCAGCGCCGCAGTCGTGGCCGGCCCGAATTCGCCGTCGATGGTCAGGTTTTCTCCGTAAGAGACCCAGCCGGCGATGCGTTTCTGCAGTTCGGCGACGTCACCGCCGTTGGCCCCGGAACTCAGCGATCGGGTCCAGGTGTAGCAGGCGTCGGCCGCTGCGGGACCGGCGGTGGCCACGTTGACCGTGAATACGGCAGCGATCATCAACAGTACCGCTGCCAGCGAGGTGGCTTTCCTACCGCGCATATTTCCTCCTTAACTAGTAGCCGGCGGCGAGTAAACATCGCCGCCGTTCGCAAGATATGAGCAGTTCTGCTAAGAACTGATCAGCCCTGCGGTCTGCAGGCTCCGCGCCACGGTGGGCGGACTTGATCCGGTCCGGGATCTTCGGGGCGGCAGTCGAACTCCGGTACGGTTGCCGGAGTGACGTGGGCCCTGCCGTATACGTTGCCAACTCGCGTGCTTGCAGGCCCGGACCAGGCCCGCGAGCAGACCGGCTCGAACGGTTCCACGGTCGATGGCACCGCAGGTGCGGGCCTCGGCACACATCCGCAGTGACGACCGGTTGGTAACGAGTAGCCGGATGGTGGTTTCGAGGGGAGCGTCGTGGTCGTGGTCGAACACGGAAACCGCGACCGCTCCGGCGGCCAGTGCTGACAGGAGGCAAGCCGTCAGCTCGGTCAGCGGGCGTGCCCGGGCGGAACTCCGTGCCCATCGGAGCCTCCTTTCGAACGTCAGCCCATCACGTTCAGAATGGACTGGAAGTCGGACGGGCTCGGGTAGCTGTTGGTCGAGTTGTTGCAGCCGTAGCCCACGATCGTCCCCCTGCTATTCGGAGTGCGATGGCAGGGGACTATTCCCTGCCTACGTCGTTGCGGGGTTGTCGCCTTGTCTGTACTGCTGGGGTTGTCGTGTTAGACGCGGGTGATGCGGATTGGGTCGGCGATCACGTGGCCGGTGCTGCCGGGCCACCGACTGATGCCCACTTTGTTGGTGTCTCCGGCGGTCAGGGTGAAGGTGCCCAGTGAGCGCCATCCACCGCCGTTGGCTGTCTGGTTCACGGTGACCGTCTGGTTGCCGTTGCTGATTACCACGATGTATGGGGTGGCCGCGTCACGGGTGCGCAGTTCGGTGCGGTCCAGTCGGGCACGGCGCACGGCCTCGTCGAGAGTCCGCACCTTCGGGTTGCTGGTCAGGTGCATCACGCCGTACCCGCCGGAGGCGCTGGGCTCGCCGTGGTGACCGTCCAGCCGGGTCTCGGCGTACCCGAGCGCGGCGAGCAGGTCACGCGGCACGTCGGAACGGGCCGCCGCCCGGTCGAAGGCGGCGGCAAGCGACTCCGCGCCCTGCCGCGGCGCGGCCTGGGCCGGCTGGCCTGCCAGGCCGATCATCAGGATCAGCGCGCCGCCGAGCAGTTGGCTCACCCGACGCGAGGGTCTCCGAACAGTCACCGTCACTCCTCGTCGACTACAAAAGGGCGACTGTGATCATGCCGCCCGGGTTGCCGCACCATATAGCGCGACACCCATCTATGTCGAGACCTTGCACGAGACCCTAAGATGACGAAGATTTCCTACACAAATGGCGGACATTGGGACAACTTCCGTGTGCCGCCTGGGGGCGCATCGTCGACCCCCTGCCCCACCCCACGGATCCCCTCGATGAGCCGAGCCTTTCAAAATCGGCCGCTCGACCTGTGGAAGGTCGGCAAGCCTGACGGCAGGAGACGAGATAAGTGGGCCTGACAGCCCTCTCAGCGGGGCGGACGGAGGGAGTCCGATAGATCCGGCCAAGACACGGGAATGCGTCTTCTGGAAACGAGTCGGCGTCGCGGGCGCTGATGCGGAGAGTAAGGAGCCTAGTACTCCAACGTCACTTGATCTTTGGGCTGATGTGGTGAGCGAGTCTGCGCTGGTAGTGGGACCGGCGGGCTCGGGCTTGGGATGTTCGCCGCCAGATCGACCAGTGCAGGGTGTGCGCTGGGAGTAGCGGTATGGCGAGGACGAAGGTGTTGAGGAGTCGGCGGATCTCGGCGACGGTCAGCGCGATGGTCTCGGGCTCGGGGCAGGGCTGTTGCGCGGCGAGGATGGTCAGGACGGCCAGTGCGAGCATGGCGAGGGTGACGAACCGCTGCCAGCCGGTCCAGCCGCGGACCTGGTAGTGGTCCAGGCCGACCTGGCCTTTGCCGGTCTGGAACAGCTCCTCGATGCTCCAGCGGGAGCCGGCCGCCCTGACGAGGGTGTGTAGTGGCGCCGGGCGGGGTGACCAGCACAGGTAGTAGGCCAGCTCTGCGGTGGTGTGGTTGCGGCGGATGAGTAGCCACCGGTGCTCACCGGGTGTGGTGGCGGTGGTGATCCACGCCCATAGGTAGTCGCGGGGGCCTTTCGCTCCAGGCCCGCAGCTGTGCGGCTGCCAGCTGGTGGTGGGGATCCCGTCGGCGAGGTCGTCGACACGGATCAGGGTGCGGCCGTCGTTGACGTGCACGCGTCGGTCGCAGCCGACTGCCAGGACGTAGCCGATCCTGCGATGTTCCAGGTCGGCGCGTAGGCCGGGGTCAGCGCCGTAGACCTCGTCGCCGGTCACCCACCCGACCGGGACGTCGGCGTCCAGTGCGGCGGCGATCATCTGCCGGGCCAGGGCCGGTTTCGTGGCGAACCCGACTTCGTCGGGAACGCCGGCGGCGACGAGACGCTGCGGCTGTTGGCACCAGGTCGTCTGCGGTAGGTAGAGCCTGCGGTCGATCATCGCCCGCCCGTGCCCGGTGACGTAGGCCAGGAACACCCCGACCTGGGCGTTCTCCACCCGGCCGGCGGTGCCGGTGTACTGCCGCTGCACCCCGACCGAACACCCGCCCTTCTTCAGGAACCCGGTCTCGTCGACGACGAGCACCCCGTCGGGGTGGCCGAGCCGCTCGACCAGCCAGGCGCGTACGTCGTCGCGGACGGCGTCGGCGTCCCACACCGCCGTGCGCAGCAGCCGTTGCATCGCCTGCGGATCGGCGTGACCAGCCCGCTCCGCGAGGGACCAGCAGGTTTTGCGTTCCAGACCCGAGAGCAACCCTTCCACGAACTGCCCGGCGGTCGCACGCGGTTCCGCCCGGGCGAACCTGCCGGCGACACGCGCCACCGCCTCGTCCAGGATGACCCGCCACCGGTCGGGGTCTACGCTGTGGCACGCGGCCACCGCATGATCTTCGTTTGTCTTCACAAACCATCGATGATCAACGCGGTGGCCGTCCTCATGCGCACGCCACGCCCAACGCCGAACCAAAATGACGTTGGAGTACTAGGGCCATGGTGGAGTAGTGATGCATGCCGCCGGTGATGGCCGGGTAGAGGAGCGAGAGGACCCGAGGATCATCGAACCCACGGACGCGATCATCCGGGTGACCGCGAGCTGTGTCTGCCGGTCCGATCTGCGGCCGTACCGGGGCATCGAGGCCGTCAACGATCAGGTTATGGGCCACGAGGACGTGGGCGTCGTCGAGGAGATCGGTCCCGAGGTAAAGAACGTCAAGGTCGGCGACTTCGTCATCGGGTCGTTCGTCAACTCCGACAACACATGCGAGATCTGCCGGTCCGGCTACCAGTCCAAGTGTGTGCAGGGCGAATTCGTGTCGGCGACGGTCGCTCTCAGGCCGAGAAGGCCCGTATTCCGCCGGCGGATGGCACCCTGGTTCCCACGCCGGGGCAGCCGGATCCGGAGCTGATCCCGTCGTTGCTGGCCGCGTCCGACGTGCTCGGCACTGGCTGGTTCGGTGCCGTCGCCGCCGAGGCCAGCCCTGGCAAGACCGTCGGTCGTCGTCGGTGACGGAGCGGTTGGCCTGATGGCCGTCCTCGCCGCCAAGCAGCTGGGCGCGGAGCGGATCCATGGCGATGTCCCGCCACCCCCAGCGGCAGGAGCTGGCTCGGTTCTACGGCGCGACCAACCTCGTGGAGGAGCGCGGCGACGAGGGCGTGGCGAAAATCAAGGAGCTCACGAACGAACTGGGTGCGCACAACGTGATCGAGGCGGTCGGCACGCAGGAGTCGATGACGCAGGCCATCCGGTCCACCCGACCCGGCGGGCACCTCGGCTTCGTCGGCGTCACCCACGATGTCGAGCACCCTGCCACTCGACCAGGCCGCGGAGGGCTACAAGGCGATGGACGAACGCCGCGCCATCAAGGTGCTCCTCACCGTCCGACCCGGCTCCCCACGCAACTCCCCGCCCACCTGCGCACCCGGCAGCGGGGCGGGCAGACGCGTTCGCTCAACCCGGCAGGAATCGCGGTGGCTTGCCACGAGTCCGCGCCGATGGTGTTCCTCATCCGCGCCGCCCGCTACCTCGACACCCCGAACCTGGGCAGCTCCTGCGCCGGCACCACCCGCTCTTCCGATGGGCCGGAACAGACGACCTGCCCAGCTGGCGCTGGCAAACCGCAGTGAGCACGACCGGAGCATCTATGCCACGCTCCGCGCCGGAGACATCCCCGCCACTGGCCCGCTCATCTGAAAAGCTGACCCGGAAGAAGCCAACCGAAACGAAGAGGAAGGAACAGCCATGGCCTGGTGGTGGCAAACCCTGATCAGCATCGCCGCCGCACGGGCACGTTTGGAGTCGTGATCACATGGCTGGGAAAGGACTGGACGGGATGATGCTCGGGCTTGTAGCTTGCAGCTGACCGTGACACCGCCCGAGGAGGTGAGACCCATGAACGCTGTATCGATGTGGGTGCTCCCCCTTCCCGTCACGGTCGGGCGATTGACGTAGGTGTCGCCGGGAGCGCCTCGCCAACAAGGGCACTCCCGAAAGGCAACACCTATGCACTCTCTGCAATTCACCGCCGAGCCGTCGTCGACCGATACGGTCGAGCGCGACTCCACCGTGGTCGACGTCCCCGGACTCCCATCGCCGGCCTCCGGCACCGCTCGCGCGCCCCTCATGTTCGACGTGATCATTGCCGGGTGCGGGCCGACTGGTGCAGTGAGGTGATCTCAGCAAGAATCCGGTAGGTATCGGTGTTCGAAGTGGGTGAGGTGGAGCGCGGCTCGGACCACGTCGCCAAGGTTTCGAGGGCTGGTGGTGCTGTGTCGCAACGTGCGCCATCGGCCGGTCAGAATGGCGAAGCCGCGTTCTCCGTGGCATCGCATGGATCGAAGTGCGGTGTTGTAGGTGCGGTTGTCGACGGCGAGGCGGCGGCCGTCGGCGGGTTGCTTGTACGGGGTGTGGATGCCCTGGCCAGCGCCTTCGTAGCCGGAGTCGGCCAGGGACGGTAGCCGCAACACGGAGGCTGCCCAGTAGAGGGCGCCGGTGACATCCAGACGTTGGGCGCAGGTCAGGTCGTGCAGATGTCCGGGCAGCGCATCAGAGGTCCAGATCGGTAGCCCGTCTGGGCGCATGACCGCTTGGACGTTCGCGCCGAAGCTACGGTGTTTCCCGGAGTACCAGGCGTCGATGGTGTCGCCTTTCACGCTCACGGTGGTCTCAGCGAGGCGGTCGGTGTCGAACAGCTTCCCGTCGAGGATCACGTGCGACCAGCCGTCGGCGGCTACCCGCGCCAAGGCGTCGTGCAGGGTGGGCGCCTGTGCTGCCAGGACCCGCACGGCCTCGGCGACGTACCGGTAGGCGGTCGCCCTCGACACGCCGAACCCCGCCCCGAGGGTCGTCTTGTCCTCACCCTTGCGGAACCACACCAGGACCAGGATCGCCTGGTAAAAGCACGTCAACGCACGGGTTCCCGGTCGGGTGCCCAGCACTCGTCGCTCGGCATGAAGCAGCCGCGCCACGTGCCGCACGAGTTCCCTGGGCACGTCGAGCCTGGCAGAATAGGCGATCACGTGGAGCCCTCTCGAAGGCTGGATTCTGTCGCAAGAATCTGTCTATCGATGGCTCCACGTCCGCTTCCAGCACCGTCAGGTATGGGCGTTATCTCCGTGTCATCCCATCCGACCGTCGAACCTTGCTGAGATCACCTCAGTGCTGGCCGCCGAACTGCGGCTGCACGATGTGCGGGTACTCGTCCTGGAGAAGGAAACCGAGCCCGTGTCGTTCGTCCGCATAGTCGGTCTGCATATTCGCAGTATCGAGGTGATGGCAATGCGCGGGCTGCTGGAGCGCATTCTCGAACGCGGAAGACAGCGTCCGGCCGGCGGCTTCTTCGCCGCCATCAACAAGCCCGCGCCCGAGGGCCTGGATTCCGCGCACGCCTATCTGCTGGGCATCCCACAGCCGGTCATCGTTCACCTGCTCGAAGAGCATGCGATCGAACTGGGTGCGCAGGTCCGGCGCGGTTGTGCGGTGGCCGATTTCGAGCAGGACGACGAGGGTGTGACCGTCGAGCTGGCCGACGGGGAACAGCTGCGCTCGCACTATCTCGTCGGCTGTGACGGCGGGCGCAGTACGGTGCGCAAACTGCTCGGCGTCGGCTTCCCCGGCGTGCCCTCGCGGACCGAGACGCTGATGGGCGAGATGGAAGTGGGTGTGCCGCAGGAGGAGATCGCCGCCAAGGTGACCGAAATCGGCGAGACCAATAAGCGATTCAGCCTCAGGCCCTTCGGCGAAGGGGTCTATCAGGTCATAGTTCCCGTCGCGGGGGTCAGCGATCGTGCGGAACCGCCCACCCTTGAGGATTTCAAACAACAGTTGCGCACCGTCGCCGGAACCGATTTCGGCGTGCACTCCCCTCGCTGGTTGTCACGTTTCGGAGATGCCACCCGGCTAGCCGAACGTTATCGGGTCGGGCGGGTGCTGCTGGCCGGCGATGCGGCACACATCCATCCACCCATCGGCGGACAGGGTCTCAACCTGGGCGTTCAGGACGCATTCAACCTCGGCTGGAAGCTGGCCGCACAGATCCGCGGCTGGGCGCCGGAAACACTGCTGGACACCTACCAGGCCGAACGCCATCCGGTCGCCGAGGACGTGCTGGACAACACCCGCGCCCAGATGGAACTGTCGTCCACCGAACCGGGCCCGCAGGCCGTGCGCAGGCTGCTCACCGAACTGATGGACTTCGACGAGGTGAACCGCTATCTGATCGAGAAGATAACCGCGATCGGCGTCCGCTACGACTTCGGCGCAGGCCCCGACCTGCTCGGCCGCCGCCTGCGCGACATCGACGTGAAACAGGGCCACCTCTACGGTCTGCTGCATCGCGGCCGTGGCCTGCTGCTGGACCGCACCGAACGCCTGACCGTCGGCGGCTGGTCGGACCGAGTCGATTACCTCGCGGATCCCACTGCGGTACTGGATGTTCCGTGCGTCCTGCTACGCCCCGACGGCCACGTCGCCTGGATCGGCGACGATCAGCAGGACCTGGACGACCACCTTTCCCGCTGGTTCGGCAAGCCCGCCAACTAATTTCGCCTGAGCAACCGAAAAATGAATGCGAACACGCCTGGCTTGGGTCGAGACCATGACAGGGACGGGTTCGTGTGGTCATCCCGCAGATACGTGGCGAGATAGCGAGCGAATCTGCGGCGCTGTCGGCCAGAATCTGGGAGTGTGTCGGACATCCACCGCCCGCTGGCATGGCGGAAAATGGCCATGCCAGCGGGCGGTAGCCGGTCGTGCTGTCCAGGTCTCGGCCAGGGCCCCGGCGAGCGCTGAGCGTCCGCGATCCTCGATGAGAGCGCCGATCCCGGCACTGGATCACATTCGCCGAGACGTATATCGACGTGCTCCTTCTCATCGAATCTGATCCACCGCAGCTCAGCGCCACCCAGCACGGATCAGATTGGGTGAGAGCTCACACCGGATACCGCCGGCACGCCCGGGGACTGGGCCGGACGGGGGAATGCCCGTCGGACAAGCAGCCACCAAGCAGCCACACGTCCACAAGAGACGGGAAGCGACGAGCCTGACCGGCGTTTCCGCACGTCAGAATGCGCCGGTCATGACCGATCCAGTCACGACGGGACGCCGCGCGGCCGCGCACGCCCTGCGAGCTGAAGGGCTGTCGATCAGCGCGACCGCCCGCCGGCTCGACATGAACGTCAGAACAGCCCGCAAGTAGGCCCACGCCGCCCACCGCCGACGACTTGATCGGCCCGAACGCCAGCAGCCGACCCAGCGTTCTCGCCCCGTTCCACCCCTACCTGCGGCAACGCCTCGCCGACGGCGTCCACCAGACAGCCTGCGCTACCAGGGCAGCCTGCGCGTGCTGCGGGACTGGCTCACCACCGCCCGTACCGGCCCACGCGTACGGACGTTCCGGTGCCCTCCGCCCGGCGGATCACCGCCTGGAGGTCACCGAGCAGTTCTGACCGGCCCGCACACGCCGATCATGCTGGAAGGTCCGTCGGCGGCGGCGAGGTGGGGTCCGCTACTGGCCTCGTCGCCGGGGAGGACGACGTAGGTGATGGCGGCGAGGGCGGCTGACAGGACGGTGACAAGTCCCAGCGGTGTGGCGTTGCCGGCGCCGCCGAGGCCGACCAGCGGTGCGGCGATGCCGCCGAGCCCGAAGCGGGCGAGTCCGAGCACGGATGACGCGGTGCCGGCCAGTTCCCGGTAATTGGCCAGGGCGAGTGAGGTCGTCGGCGGTGAGGTGACGGCGACACCGGAGGCCAGGACGAACAGCGAGGCGAGGACGACCGGCAGCGGCAGAGCAAACAGGCCGGTGGCCAGCAGACCGAGGGAGCCCGCCGCACACATCGCGATGCCGATGCCGAGGGTCCCGCGCTCCGACCAGCGCTCAGCGGTGCGACCAGCGATGTAGCCGAAGACCATGAAGCCGGCAGAGTTGGCACCGAACGCGATCGAGTACCCCTGGGGTGAGAGGCCGTAGACGCCCTGGAGGATGTAGGTCGCGCCGCTGAGGTAGGCGAAGAGTGCAGCGTGGGTGAGCCCGCAAATCAGCACCGCACCGAGGAAGAGGCGGTCGGACAGGAGCTTGCGGAAGTCCCGTCGGGTCTGCTTCGTCCCGCCACTGATGCGCTGATCGGCAGGCAGGGTCTCGCGGAAGATGACGAGGGATGCCAGGAGCAGGACTACGCCAATCCCGGCGAGGAAGAGAAACAGTCCGCGCCAGTCCGTAAAGCGGGCGAGTTGCCCGCCGATGACAGGTCCGACGATCGCGGCGAGGCCACCGAGCACCGTGAGGCGGCCGTAATAGCGGATGAGTGCGCCGCCCTCGTACACGTCTCGGCCGGCGGCTTGGGCGATGACGATGCCAACGGCCCCGGCGAGTCCCTGCGCGAAACGAGCGAGGACGAGTGTTTCGATCGTGGGGCTGATCGCGCACAGGGCCGAAGCAGCAACGTACGCGATGATCCCGATGAGCAGGGGAATCCGGCGCCCGAAGCGATCGGAGAGCGGGCCCGCGATCAGTTGCCCGACCGCGAGGCCGACGAGGCAGGCGGTCAAGGTGAACTGCGCCGCGGAGGTAGCTGCGCCGAGGTCGGTGGTGAGCGCTGGGAGAACGGGGAGGTAGAGGTCCATCGAGACGGGCCCGAACACCGTCAGCAGCATCAGCAGCGTCGCGAGTGCGGGACCGACGCGACGGCCGGAGCGAGTGTCTGTCATCTGTGGGCTTTCTTGCGGTCGGGCAGGATGCCCGAAGAGAACAGGGTGAGGGCCCCTGGGAATCACGCCAGGGGCCCCTTCCGAGCGGGTGATTCAGAAGGTGAGCAGCACCTTGGTGGCGTGGCGTTCGTCCATCGCCTTGTATCCCTCGGCCGCCTGGTCGAGCGGGAGAGTGAGGTCGAAGACCTGGCCGGGGTCGATCTGGTCGGTCATGATCAGGTCGATCAGCTCGGGCAGGAACCGGCGCACGGGCGCGGGGCCGCCGAGCAGGCTCACGGTGGCGAAGAACAGCTCCAGGCCGTTCAGCTCGACCCCGTGGGAGACGCCGACGTATCCGACGTGCCCGCCGGGCCGGGTGGCACCGATGGCCTGCAACATAGATTCCTGAGTGCCGACGGCCTCGATGGTCGAGTGCGCGCCGTAGCCGCCGGTGAGATCCTTGATCTTCGCCACGCCCTCGTCGCCGCGCTCTTCGACGATGTCGGTGGCACCGAAGGCGCGAGCGAGCGCCTGCCGGTCGGTGTGGCGAGACATCGCGATGATCCGCTCCGCGCCGAGCCGCTTGGCGGCGAGGATGCCGAGCAGGCCAACGGCGCCGTCGCCGACGACGGCGACGGTCTTGCCCGGTCCGGCCTCGGCGGCGACGGCGGCGAACCAGCCCGTACCGAGCACGTCCGAGGCGGCCAGAAGGCTGCGGGCCTGTTCCGGTGTCGGCTCGCCGGGAACTTTGACGAGAGTGCCGTCGGCGAGCGGGATGCGGGCGTATTCGGCTTGGGTGCCGATGGCACCCATCATTACCTGGTGGACGCAGCGGGACTGGTAGCCGGCCTGACAGATTTCGCAGGTGTTATCAGAAGCGACGAACGAACCGACGACGAAGTCGCCGACTTTGATGTCGAGGACCTGGTCGCCGATCTCCTCGACGACGCCGATATACTCGTGGCCCATCTGGATACGGCCGTTCAGCTCCTCGAGACCGCGGTAGGGCCACAGGTCGGAGCCGCAGATGCAGGTGGCCGTGACGCGGATGATCGCGTCGGTCGGCTCAATGATGGTGGGGTTCTCGACGTCCTCGACCCGGACGTCTCTGGGGGCGTGCATGACGACAGCGCGCACGGGTTCTCTGCTCCTCATTCTTCGATCACGTGTTCCGTGCCAACGACACCAGGTTTGCCGCGCGCGTGGGAGTCCCGGTTGATAGAGGTACTCGCAGGGACTCCTTCGTGGCTAGGGTTCGGCATACCGTGGAGGCATGGACAATCGGGCAGAGGTTCGTGAGTTCCTCATCTCCAGGCGAGCCCGGGTGACACCGGAGCAGGTCGGCCTGCCTGGCGGCACGAACCGTCGGGTCGACGGGCTGCGCCGAAGCGAGGTCGCCACACTCGCCGGAGTGAGCGTCGAGTACTACACACGGCTGGAACGCGGCGCGATCAGCGGCGCTTCCCCGGAAGTGCTCGACAGCCTCGCCAGGGCGCTGTGCCTAGACGATGCGGAACGGGCGCACCTGTTCGATCTCGCGCACGCGGCCAACCCGGTCGCCCGCCCACCAAAACGGCGCAATCCGAAGACCTGGGCCCCGCACCAGAGCCTGCAGTGGGTGCTCGACGCCATCACCGCGGGCCCCGCATTCGTCCGCAACGGCCGCATGGACATCCTGGCTGCCAACACGCTCGCCCGAGCCTTCTACCGGGATATTTACGACATGACGGGGCAGCCACCGAACATCGCCCGGTTCACGTTCCTCGACGAACGCGCCTACGACTTCTACCCCGACTGGGACATGTTCGCCGATGTGACCGTCGCGATCCTGCGCACCGAAGCCGCCCGCGATCCGCACAACAAGGAGCTGCACGACCTCATCGGGGAATTGTGCACGCGCAGCGACGAATTCCGTCGCCGCTGGGGCGCGCACAACGTGCGCCACCACGGGGCCGGGTTCAAGACCTTCCACCATCCCGTCGTGGGCGAGATGACGCTGGCCTATGAGGGGCTGGGGATGGAAGCCGAGCCTGGGCTGTCGATCACGGTCTACGCTGCCGAACCCGGCACTCCGTCCGCAGAACGGATGCAGTTGCTCGCCTCGTGGGCCGCCACCGAATACGGCGAGGCGCGTACCACACCGCCGGAGCGTGAGAACACCGAGCTCTAGCTCAACCGGCGGCTCCGATCCTGACGTTCTGCCCGTCGAGGTGCAGGTCGTCGGTCGTGCCGGTGCGGACGAGATCATCGGAGTGGCCGAGCCCGTCGGCACGGTAGAAGAAGCCGAGGTTGCCCCAGGGCATGTAGGAGAACGGGTCGGCATTCTCCAGGGTCATGCCGGTCGCCCCATCATAGTCGACCCGCCTGGACAGTGAGGTGATCTCAGCAAGAATCCGGTAGGTATCGGTGTTCGAAGTGGGTGAGGTGGAGCGCGGCTCGGACCACGTCGCCAAGGTTTCGAGGGCTGGTGGTGCTGTGTCGCAACGTGCGCCATCGGCCGGTCAGAATGGCGAAGCCGCGTTCTCCGTGGCATCGCATGGATCGAAGTGCGGTGTTGTAGGTGCGGTTGTCGACGGCGAGGCGGCGGCCGTCGGCGGGTTGCTTGTACGGGTGTGGATGCCCTGGCCAGCGCCTTCGCAGCCGGAGTCGGCCAGGGACGGTAGCCGCAACACGGAGGCTGCCCAGTAGAGGGCGCCGGTGACATCCAGACGTTGGGCGCAGGTCAGGTCGTGCAGATGTCCGGGCAGCGCATCAGAGGTCCAGATCGGTAGCCCGTCTGGGCGCATGACCGCTTGGACGTTCGCGCCGAAGCTACGGTGTTTCCCGGAGTACCAGGCGTCGATGGTGTCGCCTTTCACGCTCACGGTGGTCTCAGCGAGGCGGTCGGTGTCGAACAGCTTCCCGTCGAGGATCACGTGCGACCAGCCGTCGGCGGCTACCCGCGCCAAGGCGTCGTGCAGGGTGGGCGCCTGTGCTGCCAGGACCCGCACGGCCTCGGCGACGTACCGGTAGGCGGTCGCCCTCGACACGCCGAACCCCGCCCCGAGGGTCGTCTTGTCCTCACCCTTGCGGAACCACACCAGGACCAGGATCGCCTGGTAAAAGCACGTCAACGCACGGGTTCCCGGTCGGGTGCCCAGCACTCGTCGCTCGGCATGAAGCAGCCGCGCCACGTGCCGCACGAGTTCCCTGGGCACGTCGAGCCTGGCAGAATAGGCGATCACGTGGAGCCCTCTCGAAGACTGGATTCTGTCGCAAGAACCTGTCTATCGATGGCTCCACGTCCGCTTCCAGCACCGTCAGGTATGGGCGTTATCTCCGTGTCATCCCATCCGACCGTCGAACCTTGCTGAGATCACCTCAGTGTGGTGACCTTCTTCCTACCGCCGCACTCCTCGAACGGGAGCGTCATCGGCAGCATCGACAGAAAGTCCCGGGTCGTGGGCGTATTTTCCTCGATGGCCACTTCGACCGTGGTCGAACCGGTTCTGAACCGCACGACCCTGTCGTCGCGGGCCAGGCGCTCTGCCACGTAGGCGAACAGGTAGTCACGGACAGCGTCGGCGTCCCCGGCCGACCGGTTGAGCAGCCGCTGCATCCGGTCCGGCGTGCCGTCGCCGGCAGCCTCGGCCAGGGTCCAGCCGTTCTTGCTCGCCAGCGGCGACAGCAACCCGACCAGGTAACTCAATGCCTGCCGGCGCGGCTCCGCACCTCCGAACCGGTGCGCAAGCCGCGCCAGCAGATCATCCAGACCCGCCCACCATCCGACAACTCATCGACCAAGACGAGTGCGACATGTACAACAACGCGTCCGCACGCGCGACTCAGACAGCGATGGAACCCACGCTGGAACGCCGCACGAGATTGCAAGTTAACGGGTGTAGAGGATTTTTGTTCCGTTGGCGTTGAGTGCGGTGACGGTGTTGATGTTGGTGAGGTTGGGTACTCGGAGGTTTTGCCATCCGGTGTTGCTGGCCGCTTCGTATACGTTGCCGTTGCGTACCGTGTAGATGATCCTTGTGTTGTCGGTTCTGGTGATCGCCGACACGGCGGTTCCGTAGACGGGTTGTCCGTTGTAGCCGACCAGCATGGCCTGCCAGTTGCCGCTGGCGGCCTCGTACACCGCGCCTCCACGTACCGTGTACACCACGACTCCGCCGTTGTAGGGGATCGCCGAGACCGCGGATACCTGGTCGTGGTTGGGCACCTGCAGATTCTGCCACCCGGTGTTGCTGGCCGCCTCGTACAGGCGACCGTCACGAACCGTGTAGATGATCCTGGTTCCGTCCGCGCGGAGCACCGCGCTGACCGCGGTCCCGTAGACGGGTTGTCCGTTGTAGCCGACCAGCATGGCCTGCCAGTTGCCGCTGGCGGCCTCGTACACCGCGCCTCCACGTACCGTGTACACCACGACTCCGCCGTTGTAGGGGATCGCCGAGACCGCGGACACCTGGTCGTGGTTGGGCACCTGCAGATTCTGCCACCCGGTGTTGCTGGCCGCCTCGTACAGACGACCGTCACGAACCGTGTAGATGATCTTCGTCCCGTCCGCGCGGAGCACCGCGCTGACCGCGCCCGCGAGAACGGGCTGCCCGTTGTACCCCACCGGCATCGGCCGCCAACCAGTGCTGTCCGCGGTCTCAGAAACCGGCGTATACGCCGGCGGGCTCGTCTCGTCGCCATCCAGGAAGACCAGCGGGTTGATGCGGGTGCCGCTTGGGTCGACCATGTGCCAGTGCAGGTGCGGGCCGGTCGACGAGCCGGATCCTGGTGCACCAGCTGCGCCGCCGGACAACCCGACGACCTCGCCCGCGCCAACCCGCGTGCCGTTGGGCAGCAGGAACTGCGACAGGTGTAGGTACTGGGTGCGGTAGCCGTTGTCGTGCTGAATGGTGACGGTGTATCCGCCGGTGCCGTTGTTCGGGTTGTTGGTCACGACACCGCCGCCGGCAGCCGGCAGCCGCGTGCCGACGGACATGCCATAGTCGATGCCGCCGAGCGAACCTCGGTTGAGATGCCCCTGCCAGGTCTCGGTGATCGGGTAGCCAGTGAAGGGGTTGTAGAAGCCTGGGACGGCGGCCACGGCCGCGTCCGCTCCGGCACCGATCGCAGTGACGGCGCCGGCCGCCACCGCTGTGTGTAAGAAAGTCCGCCTACTGAATCCGTCGCCTGCCATCAACCGACTCCCGCCTCGAGGGTGCTGTGCGCTCGTAACCTAGACAGGGCATAAACCGGCGGACATCGTGTGTTCGACCGACGGCCATACCGGGCAGTTGCCACTCACCACGCACACCCCCTCACAGATCGACGAACTCGACCAACACGTCGGATTCCCGCCACGTCGTCGGTCAATGTGGACCGCGTCAGGACGGGCGGGCAGTTGTTAGGGTCGTCGCGTGATTGTCGACGTCGATTGCAGTTGTGTGACGCGGCAGCAGGCGTCCTGCTCCTGTCACGGGGCGTGACAGGTCGCCATGTCGCCGAGTTCATGCCCGGGCAGCGTAGAGGCGGAGTTCCTGGCCTCGGCACGCCGGTACGCGGTGTCTATGCGTGGGCTCGTGCTGGTGCTCATCAGCGCTTTCGGGCTGCTGGCGGTTCCCGCTGACGCCCTGCCGCTGGGGCTTGCACTGTTCGGGCTGATCGTGGTCGGCGCCGTGGTGGACTGCTGGGCCGGGTTCTCCGGACGATTGGCATCGTTGGCGCTCACGTTCGCGGTGGCGCGTGTCACGGCGATCTGCGTGACACAGGAGTGGAGCGGTGGACAGCCCAACCAGTGGGCACTCAACGCGCTCACCGCGACAGCGATCACCATGCAGTGGGATTGGCCGCCGAGGGTGTCGCTGCCCGTCACGGCCGGGATGTTCGCGGTCAACCTGGCCGTGGTCGGCGTCGGCGAGGGAAGTGCGATCGGCCTGCGGCTGCTGGTCGAGTGCGTCATGGCGCGTCTGGCGTTCGTGTTGTTGCGGCAGTCGAGCAGGCGCGTGGACTCGTTGCGGGCACGCCGGGCCGCGCTGACGCGGGCCGGGGCGGTAGCGGTGGCGCGTCACCGGCAGGAACGAGAACTCCTCGCGTTGCTGCACGACACGGCCTCGGCGACGTTCCTCATGGTGGCGACGCATGGCCGGGACACCGATCCCGGACAGGTGGCCGAGTACGCACGGCACGACCTGATGGTTCTTACGGGTACTACGGGCGGGCAGACCTCGCAGGACAGCCCGGTGGACCTGAACGTTGCGCTGCGCTCAGTCGTGGACCGAAGCCCGCTGACCGTTGACGTCCTCTGGCGGGATGGGACGGTAGTGCCCGCCTCGGTGGCACTCGCGCTGGTGCGTGCGGTACGTGAAGCACTGACCAACGTCGAGCGGCACGCCAACGTACGCGACGCCACGCTGAGCATTCATGTTGAAGGAAACCGAGTAGTCGTCACGGTCGACGACGTGGGCGTGGGGTTCTGTCCTGGGGAGGTGCCGCACTCCCGCCGCGGCATTCGCGGCTCCGTCATCGAACGCATGACCGCAGCCGGCGGCAGCGCGCTGGTCACCTCGCGCCTCGGTGCCGGGACCTCCGTACGGCTGGTGTGGCCCGGTGACTGAGAGCCGCGCCCCGCGCGACCACGTGCACCCCACGATGCGGATCGCGCTGCTGTGTGTCGTCAGCGTCGTGCAATTCGGGCTGTGTGTACGGCCACTGGTCGAATACGCGTACCAGCCGAGGTGGGTCGCGGTGGCCGCGTTCACCGTACTGGCGCTCGTCACCGCGACCTGCGGCGTGTGGGTGGTGCGCCGAATGCCCATACCGGCCGCCGTCGTGGTGATCGGTACGGTGGCCACGCTGGCAGCCTCGGCCGGTGCCACCCACGTCCTGCCACCGGGCGGGCACTTTGGCACACCAGACTGGTCATTCGGCCTGGTGGGGTGGCATCTATTGCTGCTACTCCTGGAGCGTGTGCCCGTACTGCTCACCGCCCTGGCCGTGCACCTAACGGCGAGCCTTGGCCAATTCCTGTTGGCGGGGGTGCCGGACCGCGCCGAGATCGGTGCCGCAGGCATCGTCGCGTTCGGCACTGCCAGCATCCAGCTGGCAGTCGTGCCGCTCTCACGGATGCTGCACCGTAGAAGCCGTCAGGCGATGTCAGTGACCGCCGAGCGGGACCGGCTCATCACCAGGGTGATGTCGGCCGAGCAGTGGGAACGGGAACAGCGAACCGTCTTCGCCGGGCAGCTGGGGGTGACGCTGCCGCTGCTGGCGGACCTGGCCGATGGCGTGCTGGACCCTCGCGACGACGACACCCGACGACGGTGCTGCCTCGCGGCGACCCAGCTCCGCAGGTTGTTCGCCGAGAACGACGAGGTCCCCGATCCGCTGGTGCATGAGGTCACCGCATGTGCCGATGAGGCGGAACGGCGGGGCGTCGAGGTGTCGCTGGCGGTCAGCGGCGCGGCCGTGGCGGTGCCCTCCGACGTGCGCCGAGAACTCACCAGCCCTGTTGTGGCGACGTTGGCGGCGGCACGATCCTACGCGCGGGTGAGTGTGCTGCGGACCCACGAGGACGTGCGGGTCGCTGTGATGGCGGACGTCGGCACCAACGTAGTCACCGCGACCTCCCCACTGGTTGAGATCGACTGCGACACCTATGGCGAGTGCGTGCGAATGGAGGCCAGATGGCGGACGAGGAACAGCTGAGCGCCGTGATCGTCGATGACCACCCGGCGGTGCTGGCCGGGGTGGCCCACTGGCTGTCCTCGGGCACGCCGCCGATTCGGGTGGTCACCTCGGGCAACGACGTCCGCGTCGCGTGGCTCGGTGAGGGTGCGCAGGCCGACGTGGTCATCCTCGACCTTCACCTGGGCGGACCGACCCCCGCCGTAGGCGACCTGCGCAGGCTGGTGCAGGCGGGGCGGCGGGTCGTCGTCTACTCAATGCGCGCCGACGACGTGATCGCACTTCAGTGCCTAGAGTTGGGCGCGCTGAGCTACCTGACGAAGGCTGAGGGCGCCGAGCATCTTCTCCAAGCCACCAGGGCCGCGGCGGCCGGTCAGGCGTACACCGCGCCATCCCTGGCGGGCGCGCTCGCCGGCGACCGCTCGGCCCACCGGCCGGTGTTGTCGGTGCGTGAGACCGAGGTGCTGATCCAGTGGTTCCAGTCGCAGTCCAAGGAGTTCGTGGCTCAGCGGCTGGGGATTTCGCTGAGCACGGTCAACTCCCATCTGGAGCACATCCGGGTCAAGTACGCGATGCGTGGCCGAGCGGCCCCCACCAAGGCGGCGTTGGTAGCGCGCGCCATCCAGGACGGGTTTGTCCAGCTCGATGATCTGTGATGGTGTGCGCGGTGGGTGGCAACTGCCCGGAATGGCCGTCGGTTGAACACACGATGCATGCCGGTTCGTGCCCCGTCTAGGTTACGAGCGCACAGCACCCTCAAGGCGGGAGTCGGTTGATGGCGGGCGACGGATTCAGCAGGCGGACTTTCTTGCATGCAACGGTGGCGGCCGGTGCCGTCACCGCGGCCACCCTCGGGACGGTCTGGGTAGGAAGTGGCCCGGCACTCGCCGCCGACAACTCCAGGGCGGCATGGGACTTCTTCGTCGCCAAAGGGCTCACCGCCGAGCAGGCCGCCGGGGTCCTCGGCAACCTGGCACAGGAGTCCAACATCAACCCGCAGGCGCAGGAGCCGGGTGGGCCTGGTCGCGGGATCGCGCAATGGAGTACCGGTGGCCGCTGGGACACCACACCGAGCGCCAACGCGATGTGGTACGCCGCGTCGACCGGGCAGAGTGTCTGGAGCCTGCAGGCCCAACTCGGGTTCATCTGGTGGGAACTCACGAACATCCCTGCCTACGGTCTCGCGGAGCTGAGGAGCGCGACCACGATCGCGGACGCGACGGTCGCTTTCCAGAATCGTTACGAACGATGCGGCACGTGTCACCAGGCGACGAGAATCAGTTACGCGACCGGCTACTACAACCAGTACGCGGGAACGAGCCCGCCGGCGTATACGCCGGTTTCTGAGACCGCGGACAGCACTGGTTGGCGGCCGATGCCGGTGGGGTACAACGGGCAGCCCGTTCTCGCGGGCGCGGTCAGCGCGGTGCTCCGCGCGGACGGGACGAAGATCATCTACACGGTTCGTGACGGTCGTCTGTACGAGGCGGCCAGCAACACCGGGTGGCAGAATCTGCAGGTGCCCAACCACGACCAGGTGTCCGCGGTCTCGGCGATCCCCTACAACGGCGGAGTCGTGGTGTACACGGTACGTGGAGGCGCGGTGTACGAGGCCGCCAGCGGCAACTGGCAGGCCATGCTGGTCGGCTACAACGGACAACCCGTCTACGGGACCGCGGTCAGCGCGGTGCTCCGCGCGGACGGAACCAGGATCATCTACACGGTTCGTGACGGTCGCCTGTACGAGGCGGCCAGCAACACCGGGTGGCAGAATCTGCAGGTGCCCAACCACGACCAGGTATCCGCGGTCTCGGCGATCCCCTACAACGGCGGAGTCGTGGTGTACACGGTACGTGGAGGCGCGGTGTACGAGGCCGCCAGCGGCAACTGGCAGGCCATGCTGGTCGGCTACAACGGACAACCCGTCTACGGAACCGCCGTGTCGGCGATCACCAGAACCGACAACACAAGGATCATCTACACGGTACGCAACGGCAACGTATACGAAGCGGCCAGCAACACCGGATGGCAAAACCTCCGAGTACCCAACCTCACCAACATCAACACCGTCACCGCACTCAACGCCAACGGAACCAAAATCCTCTACACCCGATAGTTAGTATTCCGGCCGCACTCGACGATAGTCAGCGCCCCCTACCAGCAGATCCTGCACGTCCTCTGCACCGCGTCCAGCGGCATGCGAGCAAAGGGCATCTGCCTCGCCCTCGGCGTCGAGCCCTCACCAAAACACGTCGAAGGCACCCGCGCGAAGCTCAAACGCATGGTCAACCGCCGAGTCCTGGGGGAGTGTGGATCTAACGGCTCTGTCTCACATTCGGTGGTTACATCCTGTAGCGGTGTCGCAGGCGTGGCGCACGAGCCTCTGCCGTCGGCACTTCAGGGCTGGCCGGTTTCGTGTGAAGGCTGCAACCATGGATTCACTACGCTTTTTGCCCCGATAATACAGATTTAGACAGCGTTGCCGTCCAGCCGGCTGGGCCGCTACTCTCTGCTACCACCGAATGTGAGACAGAACCGTTAGCGAGACAGCCCCACGGGCTATGTCCCGGAGGCCATGTACGCGGCCAGGATGTAGTTGGGGTGCCGGTCGAGGTTCTTGCGGGCTCTGTCGTAGCGCATGGTGGTTCGCGGGGCGGTGTGGCGGGCGGCGATCTTCACGTCGCGGAGGCTGACGCCGGCGTCGAGCATGGTGGTCACGAACGTGTGGCGCAGCATGTGGGAGTGCATCCTCGGCATACGGACCCCTGCGGCAACGGCGAGGTGCTTGAGTCGGCGGGTGGTGGCGTGCCGGTCCATCCGCCGACCGTGGGTGTTGCGTAGGATCGGCCCGCTGGTGCGCTCATCGACGGCCCGGTCAATGGCTCGGGCGACCGCGGGTGGCAGCGGGACGAGAACGACCTTGCCGCCCTTGCCGCACACGCGCAGGACCCGGTGGCCGTGTTCCTCGCCCCAGGTCGGCGATGTTTGACCCGCAGGATTCCAAGATTCGCAGCCCGAGCAGACCCAAGAGCGCGATCAAGGCGAGATCGTTCGGGTTCGAGGACATGCGGGCGGTGGTGATCAGAGCTTCGAACTGCAGGTGCCCCAGTCCGAGGGTCGGCGACTCGGCCGGCACCGTGGGCCGGCGGACGTAGTCGGCGGGCGAGTGCTCCAGGATGGCGTCGATGACGCAGACCCGGTAGAACCCGACCACGACCGACAGGCGCCGCGAAACCGTCGAGGGCTGGTACCGGCGAACGTCTTGCAGCCAGCGCACGTACCGCTCGACGTCCAGCCGAGCCATGGCGAACGGATCAAGGGCTTGGTCGGTGCACCAATGGAGGAAGACTCGCAGGTCGGACTCGGTATGGACGCGAGTCTGCCCACGGTAGCGGCCCAAGAAGGCGGACACTGCGGAACGCAGAACGAGCTGATCGGTCGGTACAAGCTGAAAGCGGAAGCAGGAGAGGTTGTCATACATCACCGTGCGCCACCAGCGGTGATGAACGCCAGTCCCCCCGGAGCGGCAGATGTGCGCAGTCGATCAGCCGACTTCGTCTCCGTGGTCCAGCCACTGACGCACTGCCGCGAGATCGATGTCGGTCAGTCCCATGTGCGGGTCGACGCGGTGCAGTAGTGCCGGTTGTGGGTGATGTGCGGCGACCCATCGCCGGTCAGCGTCGCTGGTCTCGTCGTCGAGCCAGACGAACGGGCGTCCTGCCGCCCAACGCGCCAACGGTCTGGTCTTCCAGTGCACCCCACGCGGTGGTCCCTCGACATCGTCGGGCCAGTCGACGACGGGCAGAGCGGGAAGACCGATCAGGGGCGCCACGACCGTGTTGGCTTCGGCCATCCAGGTGCTGGCCCAGACCAGTTCACCCGGCAGAGCAAGCAGCCGACGACCATCGGCGGGATCGAGACGGTCCAACAGAGGATTGCCGTGGCGGTCGGGACCGTCTGCCGCCCTGTCGCTCCAACGACGACTGACTCCGGATGGCCGGGCCCGTAGCGGGATCAGCACGCCGTCGATGTCGACAAAGATCAACGATCGTCCGACGCTGGCCACTGCTGAACCGTACCGCGATGGGCGGTCCGGGCCGCTGGAGCCAGCGGCCGACAACCTTCAGCAGCGCGCGAGATGCGGCAAATCCGTGCATGTGATCTTGCTTCAGGCTGCGACGGCCGCTGGCAGAATGCGAACGGTTGCTCGGACGAATCGGACGGATTTGCGGGTTACGCGAAGACCGCGTCCTCAGGCGAACTCGCGCGCGGTGGATTCCAGCCTCTCGCGGTAAACGGCCCACCACGCCTCGTCGCCCTCGACCACGTTGTCGCCGGGCCGCCGCCAGCCGACCTGGCCGTCGACCAGTTCGCGCACGATGTCAGCATGCCCGGCGTGCCGGTTCAGCTCCGCGAGCACGTGCACGAGGATGAGGTGCAGCGTCACCGGCGTGTGGCGCCACCACCGCACCGAGCCGGGCGCGTCGATCGAAAGCGCCTCGATCGTCGCGTCCGCGTGTGCCCAGACTCGGTGCCACAGGCCGATGACGTCCTCGCGGGACTCGTCGGCTGCGGCCCACATGTCCGCGTTCGGCTCGGCGTCCTCGTCCAGGCCCGCGACGGGCTCGGGAAAGGGCCGGTCGAACACCTCGCCGAAATACCCGGCGGTCACCGAAGCCACGTGCTTGACCAGCCCGAGCAGGTTCGTCCCGGTCGGCACGAGCGGGCGCCGCACGTCGTACTCCGACAGCCCGTCAAGCTTCCCGAGCAACGCCTCGCGCGCCTCCCGCAGGTGCCGATAGAGACTCGCCTTGGCGTCGAGGTCTGTCATGCCGCCCAGGATCTCACCGCCGCGCCCGCCGCGATGCCCTGTACGCCCGCGTTCCGAACCGCGGCTCTGCGCCGGTCACGCGATTTCGGTTTCTGACTGCACCATGTCCATGTGTCGACGTCCGTCGTAACGGTGGGTAGCGCGCGCCTCGCGGCAGAGCCGGATGTCTGCGCGTGCCCTCTGGCTGGAGCGAGCTTGTCCTATGCCTGTGCTCTAATCCCGTCATGCATGTCGTCGTCTGCGGCGCACTCGTGGAGAACAGCGCGGTCCTGCTGGTACACCGCAGCCCGACCCGCCGGGCATACCCGGATCTCTGGGATCTGCCCGGGGGGCACGTCGAAGCGGGTGAGTCGGAACTACAGGCCCTCGCGCGTGAGATGCACGAGGAGCTAGGGGTTCACATTGTGGCGGAGTCCTCGTCACGGTTGGGCGACCTGCATGCCGGCAGTGGCCAGGACGCCGTCCAAGTGGGCGTCTGGCAAATCAGAGACTGGGTCGGCTCTCCCACCAACCGTGCACCGGAGGAGCACGACGACATCGCATGGGTCGGGATCAGCGAGCTGGGCGGCCTTCGCCTCGTGTTTGGCGCTCTGCCGGCATTGCTTCGTTCCCTGCCTGAGCCTGACCGGCTGCCTCGTCGCGACAAAGCATGGACAACCGCATCGCCGAGCGGCCCGTAGATCCATCGCTGCTCGGCACTTCCGTCCGGTTGAATCCCCTACATCCGGTCATCGGCTAGATGGGGTATGACGCTCCACGTGAATTCGTTGTCAGGCACTGCTGTACGCGCGGCCTGCCGATACGGAACTGCCGCGCGAGGTCAGCGCGGCCCGGGCCCCGCAGCGCGGCCGGCGGGGTGGGCGAGAATTTAGATTGACCTCAGTCGACGCGCGGGGGATACATGACGGTTTTCGGCTGCCGGACCTGTGACACCGCTCTGACGGTTCCAGTGTCGAGGGTGGTGCTGCCCGTCCACGCGGGCCAGAAGTACGGGAACGGGCCGGGATCGCTCGCCCCGGCACTGGAGCCCGGCACGTTCGCGGTGAATCCGCTGCCCTCCGGTTCGCCGTGGCGCCGGTGGGCCGAGCTTGAAGCCGGTGTAGCGGACGGACGCCTCACAGCCTGAGCGCGCAACGATGCCCATGGATGACAAACCTGGTTTCCGTCCGGGGCAATCGGGGGGGGTTTCGGGGGGCGGTCAAAACTTCATAGACAAAAGCCAAAGCCCTGACCAGCATTCCCGCTGGTCAGGGCTTTTTCTGTGTCGGGACGGCCGGATTCGAACCGACGACCCCTTGACCCCCAGTAGTCCGGTGGCCCAGCGGCATGCTCACACACGTTTGCCCAGGTCGCCTGAAGCATAAACCGGCCGAGTAAAGGAGTCGTGCTGCTCTCCGCCCGCCACCAGCCTGGCCGACACGTGGCGCCACATCCGGACACGCTTGGAACCACCGGGCCGTGACCAATCTCAGCGCCAACCACGGTTCGATTGTCGAGTCCGTACTTTCACCGTCGGTCAGAGATAGGACACCGGGGCCCATCCACAGGTCTGTCGGCCGTTACCCATGACGCGCACAATCGGCCACATGACGATCACCGCGGGCGCGCCGCCCACACACAACACGCCTGCCGACCTCGCTCTGGGGTTCCTGACGGGCGGGGTGATCGGGGCGTCGCTGACCGCCTTCATCGGTGGCTGCGTCGTCGAGAGGGCGCCGCTGATCGTCACGGGGCTGGTCCTGCCCGCGGTCTACGGGCTTCTCTTCCTCCTCGCCACGCTGCCGCGCCGTGCCCGAGAGGCGGCCGTCGTGCCGCGCACGGCACTCGCGGTGATCGAGAGTCTGGAGGCCATCGGGGGTGAGACCAGCGACGTGCCGGTGCGGTTCGAGCTGTCCGTCGCGCCGGACGACGCACCCGCGTTCCGTGTCGAGATACGGCAGGACGTCAACCTCGTCGAGCTGCCCGAATACCGGCCGCGCGGGGTCGTGGTGGTGGAGTATCCGCCGGACCGACCGTGGAACACGCGGATCGTGAAGCGGCCGACGCCGGAGTGGGAGGAGCGGGCGGCCGTGGCCCAGGTGGACTCGGCGCCCGGTCCGGCCATGAAGAGCGAAACCCCGGGGGGCTGTTTCAGCGCGCTCTTCACTCTCCTCGGGCTGCTGCTCGGCGCGGCCATCGTGCTCCTGCTGTTCCGGGTCGACCTGTTCGACTCCCACGAGGGCGACAGCGGCGCCGCCAAACCATCCGTCTCCTCCTCGTCGTCCACGACCACCGTGACGTCGGCGACGGGCACGGTCACCCTCGGTCCTGGCCAATCGATGCTCGACGAAGGCGAACTGCGCAAGGCCGTCCAGTCGTTGACGCCGGGCGCGGACAAACGTCAGGCGCTCACCGTCGTCGTGCAGGACCGCCTGCTGACGGTCGTCTTCTCCCCCATCGGCGTGACGAGCGCCGGGTTCGACCCGAGGTCCCTGCCCTACGACCGCGTCCCCGGCCTGGTCGAGGAGGCCAGGACCACCCTCGGCGTCGAGTCCCCGCAGAGCTGGCAGCTCACCGCCGACGGCGTCACCGGCTCGCTCACGCTCAGGGTCGTGGTCACCGGCGTCGGGGGCACGGGAACGCTGGAGGCGGATGGACAGGGCAAAGTACTGCGGCGCAGCGGCAGTTGACCGGCTCGGCAGGAGGAGGGCGCATGGGGTGGGACGGGTTTCTGGTGCTGTGGTGCGCGGTGTGGGGTATGGCGGCACTGGTTGGGTACGGCATGTCGCTGGCTGGAGTGACCAAGGCGCAGCGGACGGTCCGGCTCACCGGGCGGATCGAGCGGGTGCGGGAGCCCCGGCAGGGCGGGTCCCGCAAGGGCGGGATATCGGTGGTCGTCTCCTACCGCAACCCGGCCTCGGGTCAGGAGGTCACCGTGACGAACGACGGTGAACGGGGCGAGATGATCACCTCTGCATGGGAGGGCCGGGAGATCGGGGTCAACCACCCACGAGGCAGACCGCACGCCTACCAGTTCTCCAACACTCCGCAGGAGCCCAGCCGTGGACTGGGCTGGCCAAGTTTCGCGCTCTTCCTGGTGTACGTCGGGCTGGTAGTCCTCGCTGCGGTCAACTGGGGGTGGCCGTGGGCGCTGATCGGCTTGGGCGGGCCGTGGGCGATCTTCGCCGCCGTTCATCTGCCTGGGGGAATACGTGCCAAGAACCGCCGCATCGAGAGACTGGCCGCGATGGACACCGTGCAGGGACACGTCGTCGCGGTCCTGAAGGACGTCAGCGTCGACCGGGACGACGGCCACACCTCGACCACCATCACCCCGGTCGTGTCGTTCACCACCCGCGAGGACACGGCCGTCACGGCCTACTGCACGTCGAACCTCCCGGACCCCGCCGGCGCGTACGGCCGTGACGTCACGGTCCACTACATGTCCGCCGACCCCGCCGAGTTCACGCTGGACCGCACGGCCGAACACCGCTCGGAGGAACGGGACGTGACGTTCAACGTCCTGGCGATCGTCGTGCTCGTGGCGACGGCCGTGGCGGGAGTGGTGATGCTCTGAGGCGCTGATCGGTCGGTACGACACTGGAAGCGGAAGTGGGAGAGGTAGTCACACATCACCCTGCGTCACCAGCGGCGATGAACGCTAGCCCACCCGGAGCGGCAGCTGAGGATGGCTACGGCGAGCCGAACGTCGATCCCAGATATGTTCGGCGGATGAACGACCAGTTACCCAGCGGCGGTATCGAGGTATCGCCCGGCGACGTCGAGGCACTCGAAGCCCGCTGGGCGGAATGCTGGAAGCCGCACGATGTCGCACGCCGCCTGGCCGGGGTCTCCGCGCCTTGGTACGTTGCGGCAGGCTGGGCTCTGGACCTGTTCCGCGGTGAGCAGACCCGCGAGCACCACGACATCGAGATCGGCGTGCCAGCCGGGCAGTTCCCGGAGATCCGCGAACGCTTTGCCGAGTTCACTTTCGATGCAGTTGGCGCAGGCCGGGTCTGGGAATCGGCGACGCCACGGGTGCTGAGTGCCACTCGGCAGACTTGGCTGCGCGAGCCGTCGACCGGACGGTACCTGCTTGATGTCTTTCGTGAGCCGCACGACGGCGAGGTGTGGATCTGCCGGAGAGACGAGACGATCAGGCTGCCCTACGCCGAAATCATCCGGCATACCTCGGACCGGATCCCATACTTGAGCCCTGAGCTCGTTCTTCTCTTCAAGGCCAAGCACGTACGCCCAAAGGATCAGGCTGACTTCGAGGTCGTTCTCCCGCTGCTGACTCATACCCAACGCGAGACGCTGTCCAGGCTACTGACGCAAGTGCATCCGGGACATGCCTGGCTGGCGGCCATGTAGCCGCGTCCTACGGCGAGCCGCGCACCCATTGACCCAGCACGGCTCCGTCCCCTCAATCCAGCAGATTCGCGTATGAGCGGCCCCGACATGCCGGTGGTGATGAACCAGGTCGTCGGCAGGTCCTGGGCTCAGGCGCGGTTCGTTCGTGAGTGCCATCCCTGAAAAAGATCTTCGCCGAGCTCTACCTTCCAGGGTTGAGCCGGACGTCCTACCCACGCCCGATGCGACCGCCGTACACGACCGGCATCGTCAAAACGGTGAAACGTGCACTCATCATCACCGCCCTGGCCGTCACGCTGGCCGGATGCGGCTCCACCCCACCGCAGCGCCTGACTGTCCCGAAGCCGACGGGCCCGCACCCGGTGGGGACCGTCTCGGTCCACATGGTCGACCGGTCCCGCCCGGACCCCTGGAGCGGCTCCGGCAGGAAACGGGAGCTGATGGTCAGCCTGTGGTACCCGGCCCGGGACGTGCAGGCTCACCCGGTCGCCCCCTGGATGCCGAAGGCGGCGGCGGAGCGGTACCTGCAGGCGAACGACCTGGAAGCGGGCTCGGTACTGCTGGACAGGACCGACGGCCACGAGGGCGCGCCCGTCGACACGAGCCTGGGCAGGCTGCCCGTCGTCCTGTACTCGCCGGGCGCCAACGCCTCGCGCGCGTACGGGACCGGCGTCGTCGAGGAGCTGGCCAGCCAGGGATACGCGGTGGTCACCGTCGATCACCCCCATGACGCGGCGGTGGTGGAGTTCCCCGGCGGCCGGGTGGAGACGGGCCCCGAGCTGACCGACTTCGCCAAGGCGGTCGACGTCCGGGTGGCCGACGTGCGCTTCGTCCTCGACAGCCTGCCCTCCCTGGAGGAGAAGCTGCCCGGCCGTGACGGGAAGCCGCTCTTCGACCTCACGCGGATCGGAATGTTCGGGCATTCGCTCGGCGGCGCGGCCACCTCCTCCGCCATGTACGCCGACCCGCGGATCAAGGCCGGGCTCGGCCTGGACGGAGCCGTCTTCGGCAAGGTCGCCCAGTCCGGCCTCGACCGGCCGTACATGGTGGTCGACACCGATGGGAAGGGCGGCATGGCGACCAACGCGACGCTGCGCACCTTCTGGGACGGCCTGCGTGGCTGGCGGCTCAACGTGACGCTCAAGGGGGCGGCGCACAACTCCTTCGGCGACGACGTCCTCCTCATCCCCCTGGCGGCCGAGCCGCTGGGGTTGGGAAAGGAGCAGCTCGAGGAGCTCGTCGGCACGATCCCGGCCGAGCGGGCGCTGGCCTTCCAGCGCGCCTACCCGCTGGCCTTCTTCGAGCAGCACCTGCGCGGCCGTCCGCAGGCGTTGCTGCAGGGCCCGTCACCCGCCTTCCCCGAGGTCTCCTACCGCCGCTGACGGCCCCTGCCCGCCGGCCGTGACCACGCCGCCCTCGTAGGCGGCGATGACGAGCTGCGCCCGGTCGTGCGCGGCGAGCTTGGCCAGCAGGCTACGAACATGGGTCTTGACCGTCGCCAGCCCAATGCCGAGCCGCTCGGCGATCTGCGGGTTGGTCAACCCTCGAGCCACCAGCACGAGCACCTCCCGCTCCCGGCCCGACAACTGGGTCAGCCCCGCCGCCAGCCGGGCCGGGATTCCGGTGGGATCGCGCCGGGCGAACTCCCCGATCAGCCGCATGGTGACCGACGGGGCCAGCAACGCCTGACCCTCCCCCACAATGCGCAGCGCCTCCAGCAGGTCGCCCGGCCGGGTGTCCTTCAGCAGGAATCCGCTGGCTCCGGCCCGCAACGCCCCGTAGACGTACTCGTCGAGATCGAACGTGGTCAGCATCACCACCCGCGTCTCGGCAGTCACCGGGTCGGCCCGGATCAGCTCGGTGGCCTTGATCCCGTCAAGGCCGGGCATGCGGACGTCCATGAGCACCAGGTCGGGCCGGAGGCTGCGGGCCAGCTCCACCGCCTGCTCCCCCGTCCCGGCCTCGCCGACGGCCTCCAGGTCGGGGGCGGTGTCGATCAGCCTGCGCAGCCCCGCGCGCAGCAACGCCTGGTCCTCGGCGACCAGCACCGTGAACGTGCTCACCTCTCCTCCTCCCCGGAACCGCCTGGCAACAGCAGCCTTGCGCGAACGGCGAAGCCGCCTCCGGGCTCCGGTCCCGCCGAGAACGTTCCGCCGTACAGGATCACCCGCTCTTCCAGCCCGGCCAGCCCATGGCCCTCCGCACGCGGCGCACCCCCGCGACCGTCGTCGACGACCTCGACCACCAGCTCGCGCTCCGCACAGGTGCCGACGGCCACCCGGCACCGGGCCGGGCCGGCGTGTTTGAGCACATTGGTCAACGACTCCTGCACGAGGCGATAGACGACGAGGCCCGCCTCGCCGCCGAGCGCGAGGCCGGGCTCGATGTCGAGCTCCACCCGAACGTCACCGGGCGGAATCGCCGCGACCAGATCACGCAGCAAGTCCAGCGTGTACGTCGGGCCGTCCCGGTCCCCGGAGGCGTCGCGGAGTAGACCGAGAAGGCGGCGCAGGTCCGCCTGCGCCTTCCGGCCGGTCTCCTCGATGATCGCCAAGGCCTCCCCCGCCTCCTCGGGGTGCGTGGTGGCGATGTGGTTGGCGATGCCGGCCCGCATGGTGATCAGGCCCACACTGTGGGCGACGACGTCGTGCACGTCACGAGCCACGCGCAGCCGTTCCGCCGTGGCCGCCGCCTGCGCCGACCGCGCGACGGCCTGCGCGGCGTACGCGCGCTGCTCCCTTACAGCAAGCCCGATCATCCACGCCAGACCGAGCACCAGCCAGGCGAATCCGCACGCCGACGCCACCCCGGTCCACGAGGACGAGCCGATCGCGGCATCCGCAGCGGTCACGGCCAGCGCGGCCACCAGCGCCGCCACCGCCGTCCGGCGCGCTTCCAGCAGCGCCACCGCGTGCAGCGCGACCGCCAAGGGCACGAACGCCTCCTGCCACCCGGCGAACGGCGCGAACACCGCCGCCACCAGAACCAGCGCGAAGACCGGCACCGGCCTGCGACGCCGCACCGCCGGCGGCAGGCAGGCCAGCACGATCACCGGCACGGTCGCATACGGCGGCACTCCGACGGACTCCGGCGCCAGCACCACCGGCACCGAGAACCCGGCGGCCAGCACAACGGCCGCGAACGCATCGACGGCGACCCAGTGTCCCGGCCGCAGCCTGCGCACGATCAAGGGACGCCGTTCGGCCATGCGCCCACCCTAGAGGGGGCCGACCAGTAGCCGCCGCGGCCGGAGCCGCGGCGGCGGCCTCACTGGACGTTTGTTTCACCTTCGCGCCAGTAGGGACCGATTCGCGCCTCAACTTCGGTAGCGCAAGATGTCCGACCCGATCCGGAAAGAACACATTGCGGCTGACTCAACCCTGACCGGAATCGGAGCATTTCACCCCGCGATCGTGTCTGGCTCACTTTCACCCCGACATCGACGGACATGACGTCCGTCGAGCCGGCACCCGGCTGCCGTACTCCTGCACCATGACCGAACGGCGAGCCTATCCGTCCGACCTGTCCGACGCCCGTTGGGCTCTGATCGCACCCCGCCTGACCGCCTGGCGACAGGCCCGCACCGACGCCGGCGTCAGCGGCCGCGCCCCCACCCACGACCCACGCGAGATCGTCAACGCCATCCTGTACGTCAACCGCACCGGCATCGCCTGGCGCTACCTGCCCCACGACTTCCCGCCCCACGCGACGGTCTACGGCTACTTCGCCGCCTGGAGCAAGGAAGGCATCTTCACCGAGCTCAACTACCAGCTCACCGGCCTCGTCCGCGACCACCACCGCCGCAAGACCCAACCCACGGCATCCATCATGGACAGCCAGAGTGTGAAAACCTCCACCAACGTCCCACTGTCCACACAGGGCACCGACGCCGGGAAGAAAACCGTCGGCCGCAAACGCGGCATCATCACCGACACCCTCGGTCTACTCCTCGCCGTCACCGTCACCGCCGCCAGCACCAGCGACAACGCCATCGGCATCGACCTGCTCGACCAGGCCACCACCACCTACCCCACCCTGACCAAGACCTGGGTCGACGCCGGATTCAAAAACCGCGTCGTCGAACACGGCGCCCAACTCGGCATCGACATCGAGATCGTCACCAAGGACCCACAGGTCAAAGGCTTCAGCGTGGTCAAACGCCGATGGGCCGTCGAACGCACACTCGGCTGGCTCATGCACCACCGCCGACTCGTCCGCGACTACGAAGCCCGACCCGACAACTCCGCCAGCATGATCACCATCGCCATGATCGACAACCTCGCCAAAAGGCTAACCGCCGAAACCACCCCAACCTGGCGATACGGCTAAACCAACATAACCGGCAAAATACGTGAATCAGACGTCCTCTGAGAAAGAGGCGCTCTCCGGCGCGGGTCCTGACGGGAGTCACGTGGAGTCGAGGTCGGCGTCCTGGGCCAGGAGCCCGGCCTGGGTGCGGTTGGTGTAGCCGAGCTTGGTTAGCATCCGGGACACGTAGCTCTTCACGGTCGCCTCGGTGAGGTGGAGGTGGCCGGCGATCTGGGCGTTGGACAGGCCCTCGCCTATGAGGGCGAGCACTTCGAGTTCCCTTTCGGTGAGGTGTGCGATGGCCGCGCGGGCTTTGCGGCGGGTCGCGTCGCGGTCGGCGGAGGCGGTGATGAGGCGCTGGGTGGTGGCGGAGGACAGGACCGTGTGACCGTCGGCGGCGACCCGGATCAGGCCGATCAGGTCCTCGGGCCGGGTGTCCTTGAGTAGGAAACCGGAGGCCCCAGCGCGGAGGGCGCGCAGAACGTAGGCGTCCAGGTCGAAGGTGGTCAGCACGACGACCTTTGGCGGCTGAGGAAAAGTGGCGATCCGCTCGAGCGCGGTCAGGCCGTCCGAGCCGGGCATGTGCAGGTCGAGGAGGACCACATCGGGCCGGTGTCGGATCACCGCCTCGACGGCCTCGGCCCCGTCGTATGCCTCGCCGACCACGGTCATGTCCTGGGCAGGCGACAGGATGGTCCGCAGGTGCGCGCAGACCATTTTCTCGTCGTCGACCAGCAGCACTCGGATCACCACCGGGCCTCCAGTTCGAATCCGCCGTCCGGTGTCGGACTGGTTCGCAGGGTGCCGCCGGCCATCAGGACGCGTTCGCGGAGCCCGGCCAGGCCGGTCCCGCCGGAGCCGAGTACCGCGTCGGGGGGACGCTCGGCGGGACCGTTTGCGATGGTGATCGCCAGCGCGGCCGGTTCGTAGCGTATCGAGACCCGGACCTCGGCGTCCGGCGCGTGTTTGTGCACGTTGGTGAGCGCCTCCTGGACGACCCGGTAGGCGGTCCGGCCGACCAGCGGCGAGAGCTCCCGGGCCTGCCCCTCGACGAGGATCGCGACCGAGATCCCGGCCGTCCGGGAGGCGTCGACAAGGTCCGTGACGTCCAGGACAGCCGGGACGATAGCCGCTGCGGCGCCGACCTGCTGCTCCGACCGGAGCACGCCGACCAGGTCCCGCAACTCGATGAGGGCCTGGCGTCCGACGATCCGGAGATCCTCGGCGGCAGCCGCCACCTCTTCGTTGGGTGCCTTCGCCCGCAGCGCGCCCGCTTGCAGGACCATCAGACTGACCCGGTGGGTGACCACGTCGTGCATCTCCCCGGCGATCCGGGCCCGCTCGTCCAGCCGGACCCGTTCCACGAGCAGTTCGTGCTCCCGTTCGGCCCGTTCCTCCCGCTCTTGGGTCAGCCGTTGCCGGTAGGTGACAGCGATGCCAAACGCCCCGGGCATGAGGATCATCGCCGTCGCGCCGAGCAGGTTCTGCGGTTGCGGGTTGGGGTAGGGCAGGTAGGCCAGGGCGAGCACCACCGTGATCGCGGTCGCCCGGCGGCGCTCCACGTAGGCAGCGACCGCGTAGGCGCCGAACAGCGACGCAAGCGACGGGTTGAGCACCGTCAGCGCGGCGACGGCGATGCCTATGGCGAAGGGGGCGCGACGCCGCCAGATCAGGGCCAGACCGGTGGCCACATGAATCAGGAAGGCAGCGAGCTCCGACGTGTCTGAGGGGATCAGGCCCTGCGCGCGCCCCAGAATCACCTGCGAGGTCAGGCCGGTCACGGTGAGCGCGAGCGCGAGGTCGAACCAGGTGGATCGCGACAACCTCATCGTATCGAACCACCTTGCGACGGTCACTGCGGACGGCTCGCCGCGAGGATGTTCATCCGGGCGGCCCGGTGCGCGGGGGCCAGTTCGGCCAGCAACCCGACGACTCCCGCGCCCGCGACTACGGCGATGATCGTAGGCCACGGGACGGTCAGGATGGGGAAGGCCGCCTGGTGCCGCTGCACCGCGATCCCCCAGCTCAGGCCGAGAGCCAGGCCGATCAAGGTACCGTAGACGGCGATGGTCAGCGACTCGAGCCGGATCAGTTGCCGGATCTGGGCGCGGGACGCGCCGATGGCCCGTAGCAGGCCGATCTCGCGGGTCCGTTCGAGCACCGACAGCGCCAGGGTGTTGATGATCCCGAGGACGGCGACCAGGATCGTCAGCCCGAGCAGCGCATAGACCAGGGCGAGCAGCGAGTCGAGGTCTGCCCTCGCCCTCCGCTTGTAGGAGACGTGATCCTCGACGAGCATCCGCGGACTCCCGGCGAAGGCCGCTCGCAGCGCGGGGTAGACCTTCGCCGGGTCGCCCGCCGAGGTCACGAACACCGTGGTCAGGGTGGCCTGAGGGGCGATTGTCCGCAGCACGTCGATGCCGACGGTCGGCGCGCCCCGGTACCGGTTCAAGCTGCCGCCGGGCGGCTCCACCTCCTGGATCGCGCCCACCGTGAACGTCGTCGCAGGACCGCCGGGCGCCTGCAGTTCGACGGTGCCGCCGACCGTCACTCCGCTCTCCTTCGCGAGGTCCGCACCGATGATCACCTTGCCGGTGGACAGGGCCTGCCGAGCGTCTCCAGCGATGTACTTGTGCTTCAGCATGGCGGGGAAACCTGGATCGTCACCGTAGACGTGGAGGTGGTAGGAACGCCCACCGGCCGTGATGCGGACCGGGCTCTCGATCTCCGGAAGGACGGTTCCGACGCCGTCGACCCGACGGGCGAGGTCCACCATCTCGGGTCCGAAGGCCCGGTCCCCGGTCCCCTTGCTGATCAGGCTGCCGTCGCTCACGGCCCTGATGACGAAGTCCGCCCCGAGCATCCGGTCTACCCTGGCGTCCACCGAGTCGGCCGCCGAAGCCGCATACACCGAGATCAACCCCACCATTGCAACACCGATCGTCAGCGCGGTGGCCGTCGCCGCGGTCCGCCGGGGATTGCGCAGCGCGTTCTGTCTGCTCAGCCGCCCGACCGCACCGAACAGCAGGGGGAAGACGCCGGTCAGTGGGCGGATGAGCAGGCCAACCAGCATAGGCCCGCACACGATCACGCCGATCAAACTGGCGAAGACACCGAAGGCCACCAGCGGGCCGCTGCCGAGCAGCGCGGCGCAACCGCAGGCGAGCAGCGCTCCACCGACGATCCCGCGCAGCCGATACGCCTGCCCCGGCGCGAGGTGCGCCTCGCGCAGCGCCGCCATCGGGGACACCCGGCCCGCCTGCCAGGCCGGAAGATATCCGGCGAGCACGGTGACCCCGGTGCCGACGAGATACGCCGCCAGCGGGACGGTCGGCCGCACGACCAGCGGCCCGTCCTTCAACACGGCGGCGATCCCGACTCCGGCCGCCAGACCCACGGTCGACCCGGTCAGCCCGAGCAAGAAGGCCTCGACCAGCACTGAGCGTCGCAGCTGACGGCGGCTCGCGCCGAGCGCCCGTAGCAGGCCGAACTCCCGGGTGCGCTGGGCGATCAGGACGGAGAAGGTGTTGATGATCAGGAAGACTCCAACCAGGACGGAGAGCCCGGCGAAGCCAAGCAGATAGGTCCTGATCATGCTGGTGGAACCGGTGTCGGTGAGCACCAGGGCGCCCGCGACGAACGCCACCGACAGCATGATGGCCAGCCCGGACAGCACCATCCTGCCCATGTGCGCGAGGAGGCCTCGCAGCGTGACTCTCAGCATGCCGCAGCCCTCGCCAGGTGTTCGAGGATGGCGTCGGCGGTCGGCCGCTGCAGTTCGCCCACGATCTTTCCGTCCGCCAGAAACAGGACCTGGTCGGCGAAGGCGGCAGCCCGGGGATCGTGCGTCACCATGACGACCGTCTGCCCGAGGAGGTCGACGCAGCGGCGCAGCAACTCGAGTACATCGGTGCCGGACCGGGAATCCAGGTTCCCGGTCGGCTCGTCGGCGAAGACGATCTCCGGTCGTCCGGCTAGGGCCCGCGCGCACGCCACCCGCTGCTGCTGACCGCCCGACAGCTCACCGGGACGATGTTTCAGCCGGTCGCCCATGTCGACCGCGTCGATGATCTCGGTCAGCCAGTGTCGGTCGGGCCTGCGGCCCGCGAGTTCCAACGGCAGGACAATGTTCTCCAGCACCGTTAGTGTAGGCACCAGGTTGAACGACTGGAAGACGAAACCGATCCGGTCCCGGCGCAACCGAGTGAGGTCCCTGTCTCCGAGTGTGGTCAGATCCACCCCGCCGACCCGGACCCGGCCCGACGTCACGGAGTCGAGCCCGGCCAGGCAGTGCATCAGCGTCGACTTGCCGGATCCCGACGCGCCCATGATCGCGGTGAGTCGGCCACGCGGGATGACTACCGAGATCCCCTCCAACGCGGCCACCGCGGTCCCGCCGCCCCCGTAGGTCTTGGTCACCTCCACTGCCTCAGCGGCGATAGCTGCACCCTGAGTATTCACAACGAAACCCCTCTAGTCGTCTCTCACGTCCCTCCACCCTCGCCTCTGGCCACCCGTCGTCACCAGCCCATAACGATGCGATCCGAATCAACAAAAGTTGCGTTCCAGCAGACCTGAGAGAACGTCTGATTCACGTATTTTGTGTGTGTTGTGGTTTTAGTCGTCTCGCCAGGTTGGGGTGGTTTCGGTGGTGAGTCGTTTGGCGAGGTTGTCGATCATGGCGATGGTGATCATGCTGGCGGAGTTGTCGGGTCGGGTTTCGTAGTCGCGGACGAGTCGGCGGTGGTGCATGAGCCAGCCGGATGGGTCGGCCGCGCGGCGAGGTGCCAGTCTGAGCTGGTCCTTTTCCGCGCGGCCTCCCGCCGAACCGGACGTGATGGTTTCCCGATCATCCGGCTCTCCAGTGACTCCTGCGTGAGCGGTGTTGGCTGCCCGGTATGGATGTGGTCGTGGCAGGTGGCGCAGACCACGAGGGTCTTGCGTCGCCGGTTTGCCATAACCGTGGCCCATAGGGTTTGGCGTGCTTCGGGTGCGGCGAGATCAGCGAGTTTGCGGACGTGGTGGACCTGGACGTCGTCCGTTCGCTGGCAGATCTCGCAGGTGTCCGCGAGGAGTCGGTTGAGCAGTTCCTTGCGCGGATAGTCGACCCGGATCGGTTGGCGGTCGATGACCGCTGCCGATCGTTGCCGCTGCAGCGGTATGCCGCCGAACCGTGCGACCAGTGGCTGTCTGCTGTCACGTTCGATACGCGTCTCGAAGCAGGTGCGGAGCCCGTGCGGTGTCTGGATTTTGGTCTTGTGCTTGGCCGCCATCTTCGACATCGACGAGCGGTGCTTGCCTGCCAGGGTCTTGAGCATGGAGGCGCTCATCACCCATTGGAGGCGGTGCAGCCGGTGGACGTCCCCGGCCAGCAGGTAGTACTGGACGATGCCCCGGTAGGTGGCCCCGAACGTGGCGACGATGCTGTGGTCGTCGCCGTTCTGCAGGGCCGTCTGTTTGGCGGGTTTTCCGCGTCACAGGCAGGGGGCACATTTGGCCTTGATCACGTCCAGTGGCACCCGCAGCGCGACCTGCCCGTTGGCCGTGCGACGGCGCCGGGTGGCCTTGCTGTCGTTGTGCTGGATGGTGATCTCGTAGCCGAGGAACCGGGCCGCGCCTGTACGGGCGTGAGTGATCAGCGTCTTGTCCTGAGACAGTTCCAGCTTGAGTTCGTCATGCAGGAACCGCGTCAGCCGCTGTTTGATCTCCTCGGCTTCGGCCTTCGGGCCGGCGAGCCCGAGCAGATGGTCATCTGCGTATCTGCAGTACCTCAGTCGCCGAAACCCCGGGTCGTCCGGGTCGGCGCTGGGCAGGCTGACCATCCGCCGTCGCAACGCCGTCCGGGATCACCCCCGCGTGCGCGGGGAGCAGTCGTCCCAGATCGACCGGCGACGGCTTGCGCCGGATCACCCCCGCGTGCGCGGGGAGCAGCCAGTGATGCTCGACGTTGGTCTGTCCCGCACCGGGTTTGATGGAGACATCGAAACCTGGGAGGAACACCAGCGATGCCCGCACCGAAGAAGTACCCCGATGAGCTGCGCGAGCGAGCGACCCGGTTGGCGGTCGAGGCCCGCCGGGACCCGGCGTCCGCGGTCGGAGCGATCCGCCGGATCGCCGGGCAGCTCGGCATCCACCCGGAGGCGTTGCGGACCTGGGTGAAGAAGGCCGAGACCGACGCCGGTGAGCGGCCGGGCACCACCAGCAGCGACGCGGAACGCCTCGCCGCCCTCGAACGGGAAGTGCGTGAGCTGCGCCGGGCGAACCAGATCCTGAAGTCCGCAGCGCGTTTCTTCGCGGCGGAGCTGGACCGTCCGTCGCGATGAAGGTCGACTTCGTCGACTCCCAGAAGGCCGAACACGGTGACCAGCCGGTCCTGCAGGCGCTCGAAGACACGCCGGCACAGATCGCACCCTCGACCTACTACGCCGCCAAGACCCGCCCGGCCTCGGCCCGGTCGCGGCGCGACGAGGAGCTGACCGCGGTGATCGAGCGGATCCACGCGGAGAATTACGGCGTCTATGGCGCCCGCAAGGTCTGGCACGAGCTGCGCCGACGCGGCGTGCGAGTGGCCCGCTGCACCGTCGAGCGGCTGATGCGCGAGTCCGGACTGCGCGGACTGCTGCGCGACAAGTCACCGCGCACGACCCGGCCAGCGGCCGAGACCGGCCGCCCGGGTGACCTGGTCAAACGTGACTTCACCGCAGTCCGCCCGAACCAGCTGTGGGTCGCGGACCTGACCTACGTGCGCACCAGCGTGGGCTGGGTGTACGCCGCGTTCGTCCTCGACGTGCACTCTCGCATGATCGTCGGCTGGCAGGTCGCCACCAGCCTCTACACGGATCTGGCTCTCGACGCGCTGAAGATGGCGATCTGGCGCCGCGAGAACCAAGGTGCTGACCTGCGCAAACTGGTACACCACTCCGACCGGGGAGTCCAATATCGAGCGATTCGTTACACCCAGCGGTTGGCCGAGGCCGGCGCCGTCGCCTCGGTCGGCTCCACGGGCGACTCCTACGACAACGCCATGGCCGAGGCGTTCAACTCCCTCTACAAGGCCGAACTCGTCCGCAACACCGGCCCCTGGCGTGGACTCGACGACCTGGAGATGGCCACCGTCGAGTACATCGACTGGTACAACAACCGGCGCCTACACGGCGAGCTCGGCCACGTCCCACCAGCTGAGTACGAAGCACTACACGCGATGACCCAGCCGGTCACCGCACCCCTGGAAACCAGATAGCCCAATCTCCATCAAACCCGGGGCTTGACAGATCTTGGAGCCGGGCTTGCCTCGGTCGACCGGGCTGGGTCCGGTCAGGTTTCCCTTTTGACCGCCCGTACGTTCATGGCGTCGATGCTCGCCCGGGACCAGTCGATCTGCCCGGCCGCACCGAGGACGTCGAGCACGGCCCGGTGCAGAGCGGTCATCACCCCCGCCGCGACCCACTGGGCGAACCGGCGGTGCGTGGTGCGCCAGTGCACCGGGAACGAACCGGGCAGCTTGCGCCAGGAGCAGCCGGACTCCAACACGTACAGAATCGCCGCGAGCGTCGCCCGATCCCCGCTACGGGACCGCCCACCACCTTGATGCCTTTCCGGGTGCGGGGGCAGCAACGGCTGCGCGAGGTGCCACAACGCGTCCGGGCAGTACTTCTCCACATCATCCACACCCAGTCAACGAACGACCTTGCACTTCAACAACCCCAACTGACACACGGTCTAAGGCGGGATAGCGAGGAGGATAGCGGCGTAGGGTCAGCGGGCGGGGACGATGGGGCCGCGGTGCAGCCAGTCGATGAGGTCGGGCTCGGCCAGCTTCGCGACCCGATCCTCGTATCGTCGCAGGTCATCTTCGTCGAGCAGGTCCCGCCACTGGCCGCTGACACCCTGGTTGAAGAACCGCTTCGGATCGCTCCACATCGCCGCGACCGGGGTCAGAGCCTCCGCCCGGCCGCGCATCGAGTCGAATGTCGCTGCCCGCACCAGATCTGGCCACCGCGACTCCGGCACCTCAATTCCGAGGCGCCCGGCGAGGAACCTCATCTGGCCTTCAAGATCTGACTTCAGATCGTCGTAGTGCAGCAGCAGCACGTTGGGCCGCTCCCGCTCGGCCCAGAACCCCGACAGGTGGTGCAGCATCGACGGCAGGCCCACCTGCACATTGGTGTCCTCCAGCCAGGCCCAGAACCGGTTATACGCGGACTCCGCAGGCGCCGGAGCCGTACCGGCGGGCTCCTGCGCCGGGTTACCGCCGGCCGCCAGCATCGCGTCGAAGGCCTCCTGGGCGACGTTCTGGGAATGGGCGTCCCAGGAGATCGCGACGTCCCGCGGATCCCGACCGACCGCGACGTAGGTCACCCCATCATGGATGGGCAGCCCGTCGAAGGGCGTATGAGTCTTGATAAAACGGCGATGCCGCTGCGCCTCGTAGAACGCGAAGATGTCGTCCCGGCTGCGAGTCAACATGTCGAGCCAGTAGGTGAGGTCGTCCAGCCGTGCCGGCAGCTCCGGTGTCTGGAAGATCAGCAAGGCGCAGATCGTCTGGGTCCACGTCGTCCCGCACTTTGCGGGGGTCGAAACCACGATGTCACCTTCGCGGAGCGGAAAACCCTCCCACCGTCCGCTGTCCATGAGCTCGTTCTGGTACCGAACCGTCGGTTGGCGCAACGGTCCTCCCCGCTTTCCGTTAGTCCATCCATAGTCGATTTAACCTATCGAACCGGGCGACCGTCGACCAGCCTGCGGGCCGATTCGAAGATTCCGGCACCCTCGTACGCCTTCGTCGCGCTCTCTGGTGCGATCGGGCTGCAGAGGTTGAAGGGCCAAAGTTCGAGCTATCTCGGTGGTTCGGGTTCGAGGGTCATGCCGGTGCTGGCGAAGAAGCCGGCGAGGAGATCGGTCTGTTGCTGACAAGCGCGTAGCCGACGTTTGACCAGTTCAGCAAGGTGGTCGACACCGCGGGCGGCGGTGTTGGTCAGGCCGCGTTTCATCCAGCGCCAGACGCCTTCGGTCGGGTTGAGGTCCGGAGCGTAGGCGGGTAACCGGATCACGGTCAGCCACGTCCGGGCGGCGATCAGGGCGTGCATGCGGCGGCTGACATGGGTGTTCAGGTTGTCCCAGATCAGCACGATCGGTGCCTGCAGGCGCTGGTGGGCCTGGTCGAGGAAGGCGATGTAGTCGTCCTCGCTGAAGCTGCCACTCTCCCTGGCGCGACCGCGGTGCAGCCGGGTGCGCCACATCAGCCGGCCTCGCTGTCCGGGCTTGAGGCAGACCAGACCGGCGATCGAGACCCGGCCGGAGCCCTTGCCGGAGACCTCGACCACCGGCGTGTGCCCGCGCCGGGCCCACGTCTTGGCCACCGGCGGTCGCATGACCTGGCCTGCCTCGTCCTGGAAGCAGATCCAGGCGCCCCGCGCCGCCGCTAACGTCTTACCGACGGCCACCGCCCGCGATGCCAGCCGGCGATCGTTTCCGGATCACGTTCGATCGCCGAACGAGTGGGAACCTGCTGGCTGTACCCGATGCGATGCAGCAGATAGGACACCCCGCGCAGAGTGTAGGAGACACCGAAACGGCGCTCGATCACCTCGGCCACCCGCGTGAGGGTCCAGCGGCAGAAATTGCGGAAGCCCTCGAACGGAGCACCCCCACGTGCGTGGGGAGGACTGCGACGTGTCCGACGCGGGGATGTTGAGCTGCGGAGCACCCCCACGTGCGTGGGGAGGACACCGACGCACTCTCCGAAACCCTCACGGCCCGCGGAGCACCCCCACGTGCGTGGGGAGGACGAGACAACGGAGGACACGCACCGCTTGATCCACGGAGCACCCCCACGTGCGTGGGGAGGACGCCCCCCGTGGTTGCCAAGTAGAGCGGACTGGAGGAGCACCCCCACGTGCGTGGGGAGGACACCGGCGCCGGTGCTACCGGTGGTTCGTTCGCCGGAGCACCCCCACGTGCGTGGGGAGGACCGGAGAGGCCGTCGACGTGCAAGGTCGACGGCCGGAGCACCCCCACGTGCGTGGGGAGGACACTTCGCGACCTGCGGGTTTATCGGGCCGGGGTGCGGTTTTTGGTCGCTCGGCTGGGAGTGTCGTAGGGCTGTGGTTGCATGCGGCTGCTGTCGCGATCGTGGGTGTGGTTGGGGGACATCGAGGTGAGTGCCGATCTGGAGTGGGTCGATGCCGGGGTCTGGGGGAAGTCTAAAGTGGGCTTCCCCCTGAGATGTGGACACCCTGAGACTGGACATTGGTCCAGAGGAAGGGGTGTCCCCGTTGGGACGTCCATCGAAGTACACGGAAGAGTTCCGACGTGACGCGGTTGACCTGGTCCGTTCGTCGGGGCGGCCGATCAACCAGTTGGCCCGTGAGCTCGGGATGAGTCACGAGACGCTGCGCAACTGGGTCCGCGCCGCCGAACGCCAGGCCGGGGCGGGCTCGGTGGCCGACGGGAACGGGCTGTCGGTGGCGGACAAGGACGCCGAGATCGCCCGGCTGCGGCGTGAGGTGGCTGAGCTGCGGCAGGAGAAGGAGATCCTGCGGAAGGCAGCCGCGTATTTCGCGAAGGAGATGGATCGGTGACCAGCCGCTTCCGGTTCATCTCCACCCACCGCAGCGCCTTCGGCGTCAAGCGGCTGTGCCGGGTCCTGGCGGTGTCCCGCTCCGGCTTCTACCGCTGGACGGTGAGCGAGCCGGCCCGTCAGGCTCGCGCCGCCGACGAGGACGCCCTCGCCGAGCAGATCGCCACGATCCATGCCGACTCCGGTGGCGCCTACGGATCCCCGCGGATGACCGTCGAACTGCGCGCCCAGGGTGTGCGGGTCAACCGCAAGCGGGTCGAGCGGATCATGCGCCAACGCGATGTCGTCGGTCGCCACCTGCGCCGCCGCAAACGCACCACGATCCCGGACCCGGCCGCCCCACCGGCGCCGGACCTGATCGGCCGCAACTTCACCGCCACCGCGCCCGACCAGCGGTGGTGCGGCGACATCACCTACCTGCGCGTCGGTGCCGGCTGGCTGTACCTGGCCACCGTCATCGACATCGCCACCCGCCGCCTCATCGGCTGGTCGATCAACACCCACATGCGCACCGGCCTGGTCATCGACGCCCTCGACGCAGCCGTCGCCGCCCGCAGCGGCCAGGTCGAGGAAGTGATCTTCCACTCGGACCGCGGAAGCCCAATACACCAGTAGCGACTTCGCCGACGCCTGCCGACGCCACCGCATCCGCCGCTCGATGGGACGGATCGGCTCGTCGTACGACAACGCACTGGCCGAGGCGTTCTTCGCCACCCTCAAGCGTGAACTCGACGTCGACCACCGCCGCTGGACCACCGAGACCGACGCCCGCCGGGACGTCTTCCGGTGGATCGCCTTCTACAACCACCGACGCCGCCACTCCGCGCTGGGCTACCTCAGCCCCGCCGACTACGAACAGGCCCTCGCACCGACTACGCCGCATCAGGTCGCGGCATAACCCGGTGTCCACATCCCGGGGGGAACCTCAACACTCCCCTCCCCCGCACCTGCGACCGACCACCGGCGATGCTGGCCCCTTCTACGCCCCGCGCGGATCGCGGCAGAAGCGGATGCTCGTATCGCAGTCGAGTGTGCCGTGAGTAGCGGATGCCGGACCGCCGGATCACTGAGCTGGTTCGGGATGCAGTGATCGGCACGCGTGGAGTGCTCCCGCGGCCGGCTGTGATGGCGATCTTTCGGTATACCTTCGCAGCCGTTATATTGCCGTGTGTGGAGACTCCGTTGCGCGAACCCACGTTCCTGATTCTCACCGCCCTGGCCGGTGAGCCGATACATGGGTATGGCTTGATCGCTGAGGTGGCCCGGCTTTCCGACGGCCGTATCTCGCTGCGCCCCGGCACGCTGTACGGCGCACTCGACCGGCTGGTCGACGCTGGCCTGGTGGCCGTCGAACGGGAGGAGATCGTCGACGGCCGGTTGCGCCGCTACTACCGACTCGCCGAGCCGGGTGGTGAGGTACTGGCCGTCGAGACCGAACGCATGCGCCGCAACGTCGAGGCGGCGACCGCCCGGCTGCGCGCCACTATGCCGTCGCCTCGCCTAAGTGGTGGACTCGCATGATCCCGGTGGAGAGCTGGCATAACCGCACTGGAGAACAGGATGGAGGCAGCTCTGCCGTGACCGGGCTGGAACGCCGCTATGCGCGGTGGACGGTGCTGTTCTATCCGGTCGACTATCGGCGGGAGCGCGGTTCGGAGCTGGTGGACACTTACCTGTCCCTGGCGGCGTCCGGACGCAGGAGACCCTCAGTCAGCGACGTCGCGGACCTTGCGGTCGGTGGACTGCGGCAGCATCTGAGGATCGCGCAGGGACTCGGTCCCGGTTTCCGCCTCGCTGGCTTGCTCGCGTTGATGACGGCGACCGCGTTCGCGACCTGGTGGGCCGGTTTTGAAGTGTTTGCCCCCATACCGCCCTGGTCTTCGCGGGTCGGGCCGTTTCTCTCACTCGCTGTTGCGGCGTGGGGGGCCTGGTTGCTCGCCGCCGTGGTACATGTCGCGGCGAGCAGCCGATGGTTGCGCTGGGCGGTTGGCCTGGCCGTACTGGTGACTGTCGGCATCGTGCCGGCCGCGGCGCTGACCGGATTGCCCCGCCCGCCGCTGGCGGTGCTGCTGCCCCAGATCGTGCTCGGTGTCGTCGCGCTCGGTGCGGCGGGCCAGCGCCAATGGTGGGTCCGGCTCATGCCGATCGCCGCTGCGGCGGCGGTCCTGCCGATCACCATCGGTACCGCGCCCAGCCTGGATTTTATGACCGGCTACTTCGATCTCACCATGACGGCCTTGCCCGCCGCTGCGGTCGCGCTGCTGATCGGCACGCTGCTGATCGCGCTCGGCCTGGCCGCCCGGCGCGACTTTCGCGGTGCTTGGGCGCTGCTGATTCTGCTCGCCCCGATCGGGATGCTCGCGGTGAACCCGCTTGCCGCGGTGCTCGACTCCGGCTCCGGCCCTGGCCGGGCCGTGATTCCGGAGTGGTCATCCATGGTCGTCGCGTCGGTGCTGGCGGTCACGATTGGACCGATGCTGGTGTCGCTCGCCCTTGTGGCACGGGGGCGTTGGTCGCCGGGCCGCCGGTCGCGCGGCACGGGCCGGCACCATTGCCCTACCTGCGGCGCACCCTCGACGCCCGCGTAGTCCACAGCACGACCGAAGCGCAGCCTGCGAGCCGGACACCAGCCTTCCACCCCATCCCATAGAAGGTCTGGGCGCACGGTGGACCGCAGCACCTCATCGCCTTGATCAGGTGCATTGTTCTCGCCACGACCGCGCACCGCCCTACGTGGTCAGCGGCTTCGCTCCGTGACACGCGGTCGGCGGCAGATCAGTGCGGGCATCGAGCGTTGTAGCGAGAGAGCTGTACCAGTACGGGTTGCGGAAGTCCCCTGTCCCACCCTCACCGTCGTGGATCTGCACCCGGTAGTGTGCCGTGCCCTGTGCGCCGTCACCTGTGTCCTGTTCTGGGCATGCGATGTATGCCAGGGAGTCGAACCCCTACGCCTGCCCTCGGCGCGCCAGGAGTGAGCCGGAATACCCGCCGGCTCTCGGGTTCGTGCACGCCTCCACGTCGGCTACCTGCTCCGCAACCTGTTGTCAGTCCAGCAGGTCGACCTCCCAGTTCGTCCGCTGGATCAGGGTGTCGACCTCGCGAAGTTGCCGGGCGAGGTCGTCGGCCTGGCTGCGCAGTTGCGCCACCGGCAGGGCCGGGATCATCTTCAGCTCCGACCGCAACTGCCGAAACCCTCGCTGGCCCTCCCCGACAGCGGCATCGGCGGCAGAGGTGACCACGCTGTGCCGCAAGCGAAGCACGTTGCGCCGTGCCAGAGCGTCGGTGAGTGTGCCACCGTCAACCCCGGTGGCGGCGTTGGTGCGGTTGATTCGTCGGATCAGCGTCTCCAGTTCACCGAGCACCTCGCCGACCTCCCCCAGCAGAGCCGCAGCGTCCTCCGCAGGCGTCTCACCCTCCTGGAACCGCGCGCTGGCGACGATGCGGGCACGGAGTTGTTCGGCGCGACGCGCCGCATCCGCGCGCAACGCAAGAGCCTCAGCAAGCTTCATAGGCACCAGTATGACCAGCGAAGATCACCGCCGCCTCCCAATTACGTTGACCAGCATGAGAAGAAGGAACAGCAAGGACGGTACGCGGGTTGCGGCAAATGAGCGCGGCACCCTCCTTCGATAGTTGTCACTCGTAGCCGAGATTTTCTTCGGAGTGCAGGCGCCACCCGTCGTGCCGCTTGACCAGGACGAAGGCGGTGCGCTCGAAAACGTCGTAGTATCCGGAATCCGGATCGTGGCCATACGTGTACCAGAGCGCCTCGACCCGCGCTGTGTTCGGGGCCTCGCTGACGACAGTCACCGTGTCCAAAGTCGACTCTCCGCCGAATTCATCAGCTTTGCCGTTGCTGTGCGCTTCGGCGTACTTGGCGCAAAAATCAGCAGGGCTCTGGTAGAGCATCTGAACCTCCCCTTGGCCCTGCCTCTGGCTGGCAGTTGGCGGGCACCGTCGCGTCGGGCATGTACTCCACCGTAGGGCTGGCACAAGCGCGTAGGGCTGAAGGAGCACACGTCACGAACGGGCGAATGCAGGGCACATCACGTGCCCTGTTCTCGGCAAGGTCGCGCCTCAATCATCGCCTGCTACTCAACGTGACGCCCGATCGGCGGCAGATCCGTGCATGCGACCTTGGCTTCGGGCTGCGACGGCCGCTGGAGAATGCAAACGGTTTCTCGGACGAATTGGACGGCATCCGCGGGTTACGCGAAGACCGCGTCCTCAGGCGAACTCGCGCGCGGTGGATTCCAGCCTCTCGCGGTAGGCGGCCCACCACGCCTCGTCGCCCTCGACCACGTTGTCGCCGGGCCGCCGCCAGCCGACCTGGCCGTCGACCAGTTCGCGCACGATGTCGGCGTGCCCGGCGTGCCGGTTCAGCTCGGCGAGCACGTGCACGAGGATGAGGTGCAGCGTCACCGGCGTGTATTGCCACCACCGCACCGAGCCGGGCGCGTCGATCGGGAGCGTCTCGATCGTGGCGTCCGCGTGTGCCCAGACTCGGTGCCACAGGCCGATGATGTCGTCGCGGGACTCGTCGGCTGCGGCCCACATGTCCGTGTTCGGCTCGGCGTCTTCGTTCAGGCCCGCGACGGGTTCGGGAAAGGGGCGGTCGAACACCTCGCTGAAATACCCGGCGGTCAACGAGGCCACGTGCTTGACCAGCCCGAGCAGGTTCGTCCCGGTCGGCACGAGCGGGCGCCGCACGTCGTACTCCGACAGCCCGTCAAGCTTCCCGAGCAACGCCTCGCGCGCCTCCCGCAGGTACCGATAGAGATTCGCCTTGGCGTCGAGGTCTGTCATGCCGCCCAGGATCTCACCGCCGCGCCCGCCGCGATGCCCTGTACGCCCGCGTTCCGAACCGCGGCTCTGTGGCGGTCACGCGATTGCGGTTTCCGATTGCGCTATATCCGTGTGTCGACGTCCGTTGTAACGGTGGGTAGCGCGAGTCGCGGCAGATCCGGATATGTGATCAAGGCATGTTTGTCGGTCGTCGGCGGCAGACCGAAGGCGATGCGGGAGGGTCGTGCTCGTAGTGGCCTGGCGATCGGCGGACGACCTGGATCTCATGGCTCAGCCCTCCGGATCATCGAGTGCGGCTGAGGGCCGCGTCGAGGTCGTCGAGATAACGTGCGACGGGGCCGACGGTGAGCATGCCGCTGCCGGCCCCGGCCAGCTCGTTGGCAGCTGGCGTGAGTTCGGTCCGGGCGCGTTTCATCGCCGTCTGGTCGTCCAGGGCTATTGCAGCCTGGGCGGTGAGGCACCACAGGGCCTCGAACAGCAGGTCGCGCGGCGGATCCGGGGTCTGACGCAGCGCCGTGGCGGCATCGGCCAGGCGGTCCCGGGTCAGTAGGACGAACGGACGCACCCAGGGCGTGTAAGGGCCCCAGTCGGTGTCATCGTCGAAGCAGATCGGTTCGCCGTGCCACACGTGCAGGCACAGCAGGGCCAGCGGTAGGAGGCCCTGCTCGACGCCGGGCATGCCAGCGTTGGCGAGCTGTGCTGCCGCGTCGCGGTAGGCGGCTTCCGCGGCCTGTGGCGAGGGCCCGGTCGCGGCCAGTCGCAGTGCGCGGTACCACTGGGTGAACACGCCGACCAGCGGGCGGTCGTGCCGCTCGGCGAGCCGGTCTGCTGCGGCGGCGTGCTGGTCGCCGGTGGCGAAGTCCGCGAGCGCGCCGCGGGCCTGTAGTCGGACGAGATGACCGAGGATCTCGAACGTCACCAGGCCGTGCCGGGCGGAGAGCATGACCAACTCGGCACCGATCTCGTCGCGCTCGGGAGCCAGGCCCGCGCGGTGAAAGGTCTGCATGAACACGCCGTTCAGGGCGAAGGCCAGCAGGGCCGGGTCGCCCAGGCGGCGCGCGGTCCGCTCCGCCTGCTGGGCCGCCTCGGGCCCGCGCGCCGCGCGCGTACCACGTGACTCCACCGCGATCGTGGCCAGCAGTCGGGCTCGGGTGGCCTCGGACGGGCCGGGGCGAAGGGCGGCCAGGGCCCGCTCGGCCGCCGCGACGATCTGCGCCGCCTGCGCCGGATCATCCGAGCGCGTCCAGATCGCGGGTACGTCGTAGCCGCCGATTACCCGGGCGGTGAGCTCAGGATCGCCCAACTGCTCGGCCGCGGCGATGGCCGCGATCCGCTGCTCCCGCGCCGCCTCGAGTCCGCTCGCCCCCGTCACGGCGAGACTTCGCAGCAGGCCGACCGTCGACTCCAGTCGAGCCCCGGAACCGGACGCCACGGTACGGTCGTATGCCGCCGCGGTCTCCGCCCAGACCCGTTCCGGTCCCGGCGAACCGGGACCGTTGCTGACCCGATCGGCCTGGCGGAGGATGTCGGTCTCCAGGCGACGCAGTCGCGGGCTCGGATCGACGCCGAGCTGTTTCAGGAGCAGGTTGCGGGCTCGGCGCAGTACCGCAAGCGCATCACCTTGGCGTCCCGCGCGGTACAGGGCAAGCGCCAGCAGCCGCCACGCCTCCTCCCGCCACGGATGCTCGGCCACGTGGGCGTCGAGATCCGGTACGACGTCGGAGGCACGCCCGACAGTCAGTCGCGCCTCGGCCCGCTGCTCGATCGCGTTCAGCCGTAGCTGTTCGAGGCGGGAACGCTCGACACGCGCCCACGGCTCGTCGTCGAAGCCGGCGAACGCGGGCCCCCGCCACCAACTCAGGGCACGATCGATCCGTTCGAGTGTCTCGTGCGGGGGCGCGGTGGACGCGGCGGCGACGGCGTCCTCGAACCGCCAGGCGTCGACCGCGTCCGGCGCCGACCGAAGCGCGTAGCCCGGGCCCTCGGTGACCAGCAACCGAGCCGGCTCACGCGGTGGACGCTGCGGCTCCAGCGCGCGCCGCAACGCCGCTACGAACGTGCGGACGGCGCCCACCGCGCCCGGTGGGGGCTCCTGCCACAGGTCGTCGACGAGGCGGCTGACCGGTACGACCCGGCCGCGCGCGACGACGAGTCGCGCCAGCACCGCGCGGTGTTTCGGCCCTTTCAGGTCTATCGGCGCGCCGACGCCGTCCCAGGCGACAACCGGCCCGAGAACACCGAACCTGACCTGCACTGATCGAACCGCCCTTCCGCGCCTCGGCTCAAACGTATCGCGCTCATCGTTTGCTCATCCGCGACCGGCACGCTGGAATCGTCCACCCGACGAGAAAAGGACGATCATGACTTTTGCCATTCCCGGGTTCGACTACCAGCGCGTCACGGTCGACGATGACGTGACACTGAACGCGGCGGTGGGAGGTACGGGCAGCCCGATCGTGCTGTTGCACGGCTTTCCGCAGACCCACGTCATGTGGCGGCACGTCGCCGTCGACCTGGCCGCCGACCACACCGTGATCTGTCCGGACCTGCGCGGCTACGGTGCCAGCGACAAGCCCGACGCGCGCGACGGCGACACGTACTCCAAGCGGACCATGGCCGCCGACATCGTCACCCTCGCCAGCAAGCTCGGCCACGAGCGCTTCGCCCTGGCCGGACACGACCGCGGTGCCCTCGTCGCCATCCGCGCCGGCCTCGACCATCCCGCCACGATCACCCACCTCGCCACCCTCGACGTCCTGCCGACCCTGGACATGTGGGACATCCTGCACGGGTCCACCGCCGCGGTTGCCTTCCACCTGTACCTGATGGCCCAGCCACCCGGCCTGCCCGAGCAAATGATCAGCGCCAGCGCGGACGCCTTCTTCGGTTACTTCCTCGACGCATGGGCCCAGAACCCGCAGGCCATTCCAGCAGACCTGCGGGCGGAATACCTGAAAGCCTCGCGCGAGGCGGTCCCCTCCATCGTCGCCGACTACCGCGCCTCGGCCGGCATCGACATCGAACACGACCAGACCGACCGAGCCGCCGGGAACCAGCTGTCCATGCCGGTCACCGTCGTCCAGCAGGATTGGGGAGCCGCACTCGGCTTCGACGCCGCCGCGCTATGGCGCACCTGGGCCGCTGATCTGGAGCACCGCACCACATCGGCCGGGCACTTCATGGCCGAGGAAGCACCCGACGAGATCATCAAGGTGCTGCGCTCCCTGCTCGCGCGGTAGCGAATCGTCTGCCCGCCGACGGCGCGGTGACGCGCTCAATTCGGCAGATCCGGATACGCAGACGGGTCTGCTGCACCGGCAGGTGACAGGTGAAGTCACGCCGTGTCACCGATGCTTGACCGCGTCCGATCGGTCGAAGCCGCCCGGCTACATCCACTCAAGCCCGGACCCACCAACAAGCCACACCGATGCGACGACGTCGTCACAGCACGCCTGACAACTATCTCTACTAGTACTCCAGCCGCACCTGCCTGAACTGGAGTTTCGCCAGGTCATCGGCGTGATCGACGCGTGAGCGGCGCCGGCCGTGCAGCTGCGCGTGTCGATGCTATTCGTGCGGTGGATCAGGTGGTCGCACTGTCTGTCTGTTGTGGTCGGTCATGGAGCGGGCAGGCTGCCGTGCTTGTGTTGATCGATGAGATCGTGGGCTGGCGGGCGGGTCTGGATGATCTGTTGGCGCGGTTCGCGCACCGTTTCGGGCGGGCGGAGCCGCGCCGGCAGGCGCTGACCTACCTGGTCGGGCTGCTGTCGCCGTTGGCGACCAAGAACGGCTGGACCTTGGCTGAGGCCGCGGGAGACGCGACGCCGGACCGGATGCAGCGGCTGCTCAACAGGTCCGCGTGGGACCCGGACGCTGTTCGTGACGACCTGTTCGCCTACGTGTCCGAACATCTCGGCCACGACGACGGGGTGCTGATCGTCGACGAGACCGGGTTCCTGAAGAAGGGGATCAAGTCGGCCGGGGTGCAGCGCCAGTACTCGGGCACGGCCGGGCGGACGGAGAACTGCCAGCTCGGGGTGTTCCTGGCCTATGCCAGCCCGCAAGGGCGCACGCTGATCGACCGGGGGTTGTATCTGCCTCGTGGCTGGTGTGACGACCCCGCCCGCCGCGCCGAAGCCGGCATCGCCGCCAGCGTCGGGTTCGCCACGAAGCCCGCGCTGGGGCTGCGGATGCTCGAACGCGCCATCACCGCCGGCCTGCCAGCGAAATGGGTCACCGCTGACGAGGCCTACGGACAGGACTCCAAGTTCCGGACGTGGCTGCAGCAGCAGCGCATCGGTTACGTCCTGGCCGTGCCCCGCAACCAGCGGGTCCCGACCACGGTGGGCAGTTCCCGTCCTGACGTCCTCGCCGCGAACGCGCCGGTCCTGGCGTGGAAGCGCCGCAGCTGCGGCGACGGCGCCAAGGGACCGCGACTCTACGACTGGGCCGTGGCCTCCTTGCCCGGCACGGTTGACGGATACGGCCACTGGTTGCTGATCCGCCGCAGCATCACCGACCCCACGGACCTGGCCTACTACTTGTGCTTCGGCCCCGCAGGCACCCAGGACGAGACTCTGATCCGGGTCGCCGGGACCCGTTGGGCGATCGAGGAGTGCTTCCAGACCGCCAAGACCGAGGTCGGCCTGGATCACTACCAGGTGCGTCGGTACGACGCCTGGTACCGGCACATAACGCTCGTTCTGTGCGCACACGCCTACCTCGCCGTCACCGCCGCCCGGGCCAAAAAGGGGGCGCCGAATCCGATGACGGCCTCATTCCCCTTACCCTCGGCGAGGTCCGCCGTCTCCTGGCACACCTGATCACCACCAACCGACCCTTCGACCACATCGATCGATGGTCACGATGGCGACGCCGACACCAGTACCGTGCCAGGACAGCCCACTACCAGCGAAGACACCGACTCCACCAGCTGCGGCTGGAGTACTAGACAGTCTTGCCCACAAACGACAGGCACACTCATCCCGGACTGGCCTGTGCTGCGCCGCATCGGCGCAGGTGTGAACACTCCCCTCCCCCGCACCTGCGACCGACCACCGGCGATGCTGGCCCCTTCTACGCCCCGCGCGGATCGCGGCAAAAGAGTGAGTCCAGCAAACGCATGAACTCTAGGGCGTCAAGCCTCATCGGTGGGCCGATTCGGCCCGCCCGAACGCCCTACGCTCCGTCCCACCGCCTTGTCGGAGCGCAGAAAGGCCCTGGCCAAGTCACCGAGTGCTTTGATGATTGCAGGACGATCCTGCGGCTCAGTTCCTCGTAGCGCCCAAAGCGCTACGAGTCCAAGCACGCAGACAGGAATCGAAGAGACGATAGCGACCGAAAGACCGACAGCGAACAGGTTCATCGACAACCCCGCATCTCGCCGGTCGAGTAAGCGCAGGGCTCAGCTCGACCAGCGCTCACACTGGTGAAGCTGAGATGTCCCTGCCCCGACGGGTCTCAGATGCGGGCGAGTAGCCCGCGGTCTCCTAGGCTCGGGGGACTGATGTCCCGCTTGTCGGAGGTCTCTTCCGCCCGGATGTTGAAGTCCGAACCGATGGCGCCGGGGTGGTCCTCGCGGACCACGATCAGGAACGGGGCGTTCCTCCGTGCTGACGACACCATCGCGAGGGAATACTCCCCTCCTGCTGTCTAGATTCTGGCACGATGTGTTTCTTGATCGCCACACATCGTTCACCCTCTCGGCGACGCGCTCATCTCGTCGACACGACCGGACGCCGAACGGGCACGCGGGCAGCGGCAAATGAGGGTGCCCGGACCGAGACGCCGAAGCATGATGTGGGACGTGATGGAGTACCTGATTCGTACGCGCGACGACCATGACTGGCCGGCGATATCTAAGGACCGGATGGCGCAGGTGCTAACGCCTTCCGGCTGGGGCTGCTCCGTCGCGTCCGGCTGGGGAGACCACCGGCTGCGTTGCGGTGATACCGAGATCTCGTTCTCGGGTGAGCCCGTTGGCTGGCAGGCCTCGATCGAAGGCCCGATGACCACGGACATGGCCACGCGCCTTCTGGCCGCCGTTGCGACGCAGATCGAGCGAGAGGTCCACCAGCCGATCGAGTGGATCCGGATCAGCTGATTGCAAGGGACCAGGCGAACGGTCCGCAGCGTTTCCGGACGTCAGCCAACATCGAAGACCGACCACGGAGCGTAACGACCGCCGCTGAGGATGGCGCGCACGGACGGCGGCGTGTGAGTACGTCGGCACGATGTTGCACTGCGCGATACCGGCGCCAGGCAGAATGAGCGGGTGGCAAGCTCAGGAGTCGTTCACCTATCAGATCGATGAGGGATGGGGTGTCATCGATGGGTTGGAGGTCCCCGGCGGGTGTTGGGTTCATTTTTCGGCCATCGCCATGAACGGGTTCCGGCAACTGCTGCCGGACAGAGGGTTTCCTTCCGCGCCGAGGCGACGGCGCAGGACGGGTTCGCGTATCGGGCGGTGAAGGTGTGGACGACCGAGACCGAGCCAGTTGACCAAGGACGAGAGGATCCCGAGTCCCACTCGTACCACAGCACGCGGACACTGGCCTTTGACGAACGGCCGGAGCCCGGCGGGCGCTGACAGCGAGAAAGCCTGCCCGACCCAGCGGCCAGCAATCGAGCGTGACGTCGACCGGCTAGCGCACCCGGACGGCGGCAGATGAGTTCACCGAAGCTGGAGCAGCCCACGTTTGGCCATATGGGCTCGCAACGTTTCGGCATCCTCGGCGGACATCAGGCGGCGGGGGATCACGGTCACCGGCATCCGGCCGACGTACACGATCCAGAACTCAGGGGTGTCCCTTACCTGGTCGACCCCGTCCCAGGCGATGCCGCCGGACTCCGAGCCGCTGCGCATCATGATGTTCTCGTCGGTGATGTCATAGGCGCCCTCGACAGCGTAGCGACTGGAGCGCCGCCGGGCCCGCCACCGCACCCACGGCGAGTACAGCATCGACAGCAGCCCACCCACGACCATCGCCATCCACAGCGACGAGATCTGCTCGCCCCACGCGAACCCCCGCGAGACGGCGAACCCGAACGCCCCGACCGCCGCCAGCATCGCGCCGATATAACCGTACCTACGCAGCCGAACACTGCCGAGCGCAGCGGCCACACGGCCCGGGTAGCCAGGATCGGCGGGGACGTCAAAACGGATGTGCACGCCAGAACGATAGTGCCCCCACACGCCCCCGGGCAGCGCCTGGCTCCCGCCCCGCTGGCCGGATCGTCGAGGGAGGGCCACCCGTTGTCAACGGCATGAGCGGATATCGACTACCCCAGGCGTCGTAGCTCCTGACACTGTGGGCACATTGACGCCGTTCTATAGTCGACACGTAATGGCGACCACCGAGTAGGGCGGATGAGGACCCAAAGCTTAAGTCGCAGGTCAGGCAGGCTGGCCGGACTGCTCCCAAGCTTACTTTTGCAGCGAATCCTCCGGTCGTGCAACACACCTCGGCGTGTCGCTGAAATCCGGGAAAGTGATCTAGACACTACTCTCTGGTCCACCGCTGCTACTTGAACGGCGGGTTCTCGGGCGCAGCCTACCGGTAACGACGTGATCACGCACGGCCCTGCCGTGCGTGATCACGTCGTCCACCCGACCTACACGCGCTCGCCGATACCCAGTCGCGCCTGCGTCTCCTGCGCCCGCTCGGCCGCCGCGCTCGCACCGTAGTGACGGGGCATGTCCTCCGATGTCCAGCCCAGCAGGAACATCAGGTCTCCGGTGTCTCCACCGGCGCGCTTCCATTCGTGGGCGAAGCTGTGCCGCCATCGGTGCGCGTGCACGTCCGGCACCCCGGCCGCTTTGCCCAGCCGCTTGAGAAGGATCTTGATGCCATTCGGAGCCAAGGGGGCCGTGCCGCGCTCGGCCAACCACAGCTGAGGCAGTGCGGCGCCCTTATGCTTGTCCCGGGCCCGTAGATAGCGGCTGACGGCCCGAGCGGTCTTCGGCCCGAAACGTACCCGTCGATCCTTGGCACCCTTGCCATGGAAGCGCACCGACTCAGTGTTCAGGTCGACATCGGCCACGAGGAGGTTGCCCACCTCGGACAGCCGGGCACCGGTATTGCAATACAGCCGAATCAGCGCCTCGTCGCGCAGGTTGACGAAGCCCTTGCCCTTGCACGCGTCGAGAAGCTTGCCGGTGTCCTCGTCGCGCAGGACCGGGATCAGCTTCCGGGGCGTCTTCGGCTGCCGAACCCGCTCCATCGGCGAGCGGTCGATGGCCTGCTCGTCGACGAGCAGCCACTTGAAGAACTGCTGCAGCCCCTTGTGCTTGTTCAACGCGGTCGACGCAGACCGGGTGTCAATCATCCAGGCCTGAAACGCCTCCACGTGCGCCCGCGTCACCGCGCACGGGTCGTCAGCCGCATCATCGGCGTCCGGATCCGGGGACGACTCCCCCAGATACCGACCCAACTGCGCGGCAGCGAGGAGGTAGTTGTAACGGGTGGTCGCCGGGTAGTTCCCGGCCCGCAGCGACCGGTCCCAGTCCCGAAGGAACCCGGCCCAGGTCCGGGACAGCCCGGCGGAGAGCTTCTGAAGATCGAGGAGTGGCATGACAACCTGCCCGAGTCAAGGAGTCCAACAGCGGCGTGCTAGACCGGGCATCCATGCCAAGCAATGAAAAGAGGGTTTACGCAAGTCGCTGACCTGCGGAAACCCTCTCGCTGTCGGGACGGCCGGATTCGAACCGACGACCCCTTGACCCCCAGGACGATTTGGTAAGCGTTCCCGCACGTCACACACGCTATCCCCAAGATCAGGCCGTGTAGTCGACGGCATGCTGCCCAACATCGCGGACGACGTGTGGTCCCCACCTGGTCCCCGGACGCTGGAACGCCCCAACGCCCGCAGCACGCGGTTTAGGAAGTGTGGACACGGGCGGAGCTGGTCGGCAGTGAGCTGCCTTGACCTGCGCCACCACGCTGGCTATTACGTCCAGGAGCTGACCGCCGTTGACCGCTGTCGCCCATCCCAACGGGCACGCAACGGGCACGGCAACCGAAAAATTATGAGATCAAGATGGGCACCCCGCCGACCTGGGCACATGGTGGTCTAGCAGCGGAAATACCTTCCGACATCTCTCACCGCTCCCCTACCTTCGGTGGGCCTCTTGCGGACTAGATGCGGACCGTCCGCAGCTAGCAGGCAGACTTCTGGACGAAGGTCTCGCGTTCCCCGGTGTCCGGGTCGTCGGCCCAATACCACAGGCTCACTTTCCCCCGCCAGCTGCGCTGAGTGTTCAACTCAAGGCTTGCTTTGGCATCCTCCATCTTCAGGACAAGCTGGCCGTCCGCTGCCAAGTCGCCCGGGCGCAGCTGGCCGCTCCCGGAAACCGTGTCCGTAGATCCGTCCGCGTTGGGACCGAACATGGCCTCAGACACCGTGAAGGCGTGATCTGGCGCGATGTTGATGACCCCACCCTGCCGGGACTGGAAGACGCCGCACAGAGCGTCGATGCGAACCGGCCACAGTGCGCGCCAGGCAAGGGCACCTGGCAACAGCGCTATCAGGAGGCCGACAGCCACAAGCACGATCTTTCGCCTACTCATGCCCGTCTCCTGTCGATGTCCGCCGTCAGCTTGGCCGGCACCCTGTCCGCCTTCATCCCGGCAGCGTAGGCGGTGCTGCCGCCAACCGTTCCTCTGCCTCAAGCCCATCTCCGCCGTGAGTCCGCACATCGTGGAACGGGCCTGCTCCCCGCTGTCAACACGGTGGATCGTTGTGTTGACAGCGGGGAGCAGGTCTGTTCGGCTTCGCCCGGACTCACGGTGAAGGTGGGCGGCCCCATCTCTGTCGAAGATCCCCGCCGGAGGCATCAGTTCCTTGGGGCAGTCTGCAATCGGCCGGCGCGCCGGCCGATGCCGGCGCTTGCGCCGCCAGCAGGCCGAGCGCGGCCGGCGCGGCCCGCTTGCGGGCCGCCTTGATGAAGCAAGAGAACAATCCGGCAGGCAACAAGCCTGGATGCTTGGACTTGACCAACGGTCAAGGAGCGCTACCGGACGGCGCACTTGACCGACGTGGTCCCCAGGAAGCCAGAAGGGCCGACCCGATGCGTCGGATCAGCCCAATGACCTGCTGTTTTACCTTGTCGGGACGGCCGGATTCGAACCGACGACCCCTTGACCCCCAGTCAAGTGCGCTACCAAGCTGCGCCACGTCCCGATGCTTCCGCGCGGCTCTTTCCCTCCTGCGGCAGCCGGTACAGCTTAGCGCACGATCTTCGTTCCGACCGCATCGGCCCCGCCTGCAGCGGTGGCCGCACCACAACCGCTCAGGCGTCCTAGGAGGGTGGGTGAAAGTCGGAACGAAGGAGCCGGGTGGGGCAATTGCCCCACCCGGCTCCTTCGTCGTGTGCGGGCCGGTCAGCCGTGCGCCTTGCCCCGGCCGCCCGGGCCGAGCTTCTTGCGCGGGCGTACCGAGATCTCCACCGGGCTGCCCTCGAAGCCGAACTCCTCGCGGAGCTTGCGCTCGACGAAGCGCTGGTAGCCGGCGTCCAGGGGCGCGGTGGTGAACAACACGAACCGCGGCGGGGCGACACCCGCCTGGGTGGCGAAGAGGATCTTCGGCGCCCGCCCGCCGCGAACCGGGTGCGGGGTGGCCTGGACCAGCGCGGTCAGCCACTGGTTGAGCTGGGCGGTCGGCACCCGGGTCTCCCAGCTCGCCAGCGCCTTGCGCAGCGACGGGGCGAGCTTGTCGACCGCCCGGCCGGTCATCGCCGACAGGTTGATCCGCAACGCCCACGGGATCCGGCGAAGCTCCCGCTCGATCTCCTTGTCCAGGTAGTACCGGCGGTCGGCATCGACCAGGTCCCACTTGTTGAAGGCGATCACCAGCGCCCGGCCGGCCTCGGTGACCATGGACAGGATCCGCTGGTCCTGCTCGCTGATCGGCTCGCTGGAGTCGAGCAGCACCACCGCCACCTCGGCGGCCTCGATCGCCGAGGCCGTCCGCAGGCTGGCGTAGTACTCGGTGCCGCTGGCCTTGCCGACCCGCTTGCGCAGCCCGGCCGTGTCCACCAGCTGCCACGTCTCCCCGCCGATGGTGACCAGGCTGTCCACCGGGTCGACCGTGGTGCCGGCGACCGAGTCGACAACCGCCCGCTCCTCGCCGGAGAACCGGTTGAGCAGGCTGGACTTGCCGACGTTGGGGCGGCCGACCAGCGCCACCCGGCGCGGGCCGCGCGGGCGGTTCTCCACGATCGCCGGCGCCTCGGGCAGCGCCTCCAGGATCTTGTCGAGCAGGTCCCCGGAGCCCCGGCCGTGCAGCGCGGAGACCGGGTACGGCTCGCCCAGCCCGAGCGACCAGAGCGACGTCGCCTCCATCTCGACGGAGGTGTTGTCGGCCTTGTTGGCGACCAGGATCACCGGCTTCGCGCTGCGCCGCAGCATCTTCACCGCGGCCTCGTCCACGTCGGTGGAGCCGACCACCGCGTCGACCACGAACAGCACCACGTCGGCGGTGGCGACGGCGATCTCGGCCTGCGCGGCGATCGCCGCGGCCCGGTCCTTCGCGTCCGGTTCCCAGCCGCCGGTGTCCACCACGGTGAACGCCCGGCCGGACCACTGCGCGTCGTACGGGACCCGGTCCCGGGTCACCCCGGGAATGTCCTCCACGACCGCCTGGCGGCGGCCGATGATCCGGTTCACCAGGGTGGACTTGCCGACGTTGGGACGGCCGACCACGGCCACCACCGGCACCGGCCCGGTCGGCTCGTCGGCGTCGACGTCCGGCTCGCGCAGCTCCACCCAGCCCTCGTCCGTGGTCACGCCACTCCCCGCTCGGTCAGCAGCGCGCGCAGCCGGTCGACGACCTCGTCGATGCCCAGCTCGGTGGTGTCCAGCACCACCGCGTCGGCCGCCTGCTGCAACGGGTCGGCCTTGCGGGTCGAGTCGAGCTGGTCCCGGCGGGCCAGGTCGGCGGCGGTGGCGGCCACGTCGGCGGCGTCCTCGGCGCTGCGCCGCTGGGCGCGGGCCGTCTCGGAGGCGGTCAGGTAGACCTTCAGGTCCGCGTCGGGTGCGACGACCGAGCCGATGTCCCGGCCCTCGACCACGATCCGGCTGGTCCTGGCGATCAGCTCCCGCTGCCGGGCCACCAGCAGCGCCCGCACCGACGGCACGGCGGCCACGGCGGAAACCGCGCCGGTGACCTCGGGGCCGCGGATCTCCCGGTCGACGGTCACGCCGTCGGCGGTCACCCCGTACCCCTGGGGGTCGGTGCCGATGCGCAGGTCGACCTCGGCGGCGACCTTGCCCACCGCGGCGGCGTCGGTCAGGTCGACCCCGGAGCGCAGCACCGCCCAGGTGATCGCCCGGTACATCGCGCCGGTGTCCAGATAGCGGGCGTCGAGCCCGGCGGCGAGCCGCCGGGAGACGGTGGACTTACCCGAACCGGACGGCCCGTCCACAGCTACCACGCAGCGCCCGGCCCGTACGTTTTCCTCCACCGTGATCCTCCTCAGCCCGTGCCTCGCGGGGCCCGGCGGCCCGTCGCGAGCGGTTGTCGTCGTCGTCAATCATGCGCGCGGCCGGCACTGCGGTCGCGCGCGACGCCGCCGGTGGCGATCCACGCCACCGCGCGCCCCACCCGGGGCGTCACGGAAGCCTACCGGTTGTGGTACCCGGCACCGCGGGGTCAGTCACCCACGGCCTTGAACAGGGCGGCGACCTCCGCGTTGGTGAGCCGGCGGGTCCGCCCGGCACGCAGGTCGCCGAGGCGGATCGGCCCGATCGAGGTACGCACCAGCCGGGCCACCGGGTGCCCGACCTCGCCCAGCAGTCGCCGGACGATGTGCTTGCGCCCCTCGTGCAGGGTCAGCTCCACCTGGGCGGTCTTGCCCAGGGTGTCCACCACCTTGAAGGAGTCGACCGTGACCGGGCCGTCCTCCAGCTCGATCCCGGCCGCCAGCCGCCTGCCGAGGTTGCGCGGGATCGGCCCGGCCACCTCGCACAGGTACGTCTTCGACACCCCGTACGACGGGTGCATGAGCCGGTGGGCGAGGGTGCCGTCGTTGGTGAGCAGCAGCAGGCCCTCGCTGTCGGCGTCGAGCCGCCCGACGTGGTAGACCCGCTGCTCCACCCGGTTGCCGAGGAAGTCCGACAGCGCGGCGCGTCCCTTCTCGTCCGCCATGGTGGAAACCACCCCGCGCGGCTTGTTCATCGCCAGGTACACCAGGCGGTTGTCGGCCTGGAGGCGCTCGCCGTCGACGTGGATGACGTCGTGGGTGGGGTCGGCCCGGTCGCCGAGCTGGGCCACCCGGCCGTTCACCGTGACCCGGCGGCGGAAGATCAGGTCTTCGCAGGCACGCCGGGAGCCCACGCCGGCGGCGGCCAGCACCTTCTGGAGGCGTTCGGCCCCCTCGAAGACGGGCGCGTCGGTTTTGGGGGCACGGTCATCGCGTGGCATCGGCAAGCTCTTCTACGTCGTCGGGGAGGAACGGGGCGAGCGGCGGCAGTTCGTCGACGGAGTTCAGCCCCAGCTTCTCCAGGAACATCGTGGTGGTCCGGTAGAGGAACGCCCCGCTGTCCGGTTCGGTGCCGCACTCCTCGACCAGGCCGCGGGAGACCAGCGTACGGATCACCCCGTCGCAGTTGACACCCCGGATGGCCGAGATCCGCGAGCGGGTCACCGGCTGCTTGTACGCCACCACGGCCAGTGTCTCCAGCGCCGCCTGGGTCAGCCGGACCGACTGCCCGTCCAGCACGAACCGCTCGACGTACGTAGCGTATTCCGGCCGGGTGTACAGCCGCCAGCCGCCGGCCGCCCGGCGCAGCTCGAAGCCGTGCCCGGCGGCGGTGTAGCCGGCCGCGATGTCGTCGAGGACCGGGCCGATCCGCTCGGGGGACTGCTCCAGCACCTGGGCGAGGGTCAGCTCGCTGACCGGCTCGTCCACCACCAGCAGGATCGCCTCCAGCGCACCGCGCAGCTCCGCGTCGTCGAGCACCGGCGCCGGGGGTGGCTCGGGTGCCCTCCGCCGTCCTCGCCTGGCCCCACCGCCGCCCCCGTCCGCCGCCGGCTGCGGGGCGTCGGGTCGACCCGCGGAGATCCCGGACGCGTCCGACTCCCGGTGTTCCATCCCGGGCTCCGCCGCAGCGGGCTCGTCGGCCGGCTCCTCGGAGATCGTGGAAGGCTCCTCGGGGGGCCGTTCGCCACCGGGATCCGGCCGAGCCGGGGTCGGGGTCGCGAGCGGGTCGGGCGCGGGCTCCGGTGCGGCGGGGCGTTCCCAGGGTGGGACCCAGGCGGCGGCCTGATCGGCGAGGGAGTCGCGGCGTTCCTCGTCGCTCATCGGGGTCGTCCTTCCGTGCTTGCCGCCGCGCCTTCGTCGTCCGCCCCGACGGCAGCCGCGCGCTGGACGGCCGCCGTGTCGTCCGCCCTGCCCGCTCCGGCGGCTGCCGGTTCCGGGCCCTCCGGCTGGGGCGGTGCGCCGGAGTACTCGTCGATGTGCAGGTCGGCGGCGCCGTCGGCGGGACCGGTCCAGCGGACCGTCAGCTCCTCCAGGGCCTGCTCCTGCTCGAAGGAGACCAGGCCCTCCCGGTACAGCTCCAGCAGGGCCAGGAACCGGGCCACCACCTCCAGGGTGGCCTCGCAGTCGGCGCAGAGCAGGGAGAACGTCGCGGTGCCGGCGCGGCGCAGCCGCTCGGTGAGGATCGCGGCGTGCTCGCGGACGCTGACCCGGACCATGTGCACGTGCGCGATGGACACCTCGGGCACCGGCTTCGGGGTCATCGCCCGGACGGCGATCCGGAGCAGCCGCTCCGGGCCGATGCCGAGGACCAGGTCGGGCAGCGCCTCGGCGTACCGGGGCTCCAGGGTCACCGCCCGGGGGTACCGCCGGCCGCCGACTGCCTCCAGCGCGGCGATGTGCGCCGCCGCCTCCTTGTACGCCTTGTACTGCAACAGCCGGGCGAAGAGCAGGTCCCGCGCCTCCAGCAGGGCGAGGTCCGCCTCGTCCTCCACCTCGGCGGCGGGCAGCAGCCGGGCCGCCTTCAGGTCGAGCAGGGTGGCGGCGATCAGCAGGAACTCGCTGGCCTCGTCCAGGTCCCACTGGTCGCCCATCGCCCGGATGTAGGCGATGAACTCGTCGGTGACCCGGTGCAGGGCCACCTCGGTGACGTCGAGCTTGTGCTTGCCGATCAGTTGCAGCAGCAGGTCGAACGGGCCGGTGAAGTTGTCCAGCCGGACGGTGAACCCGGTCGCCGCGTCAACGTCGACGGCCGCCCCGGCCTCGGCGGGCGGGAGCGTGGCGGGCGGGTCGAGGGGCGGGGCGGTCACCGGACGACCGTAGTCCGCGCTCCCCGGGCCCGGACGGGAAGGTACGCCCCGGATCGGGGGCGCACACCGGGACGACGGCGCACGGGGGCTACCGCTCCGTCTGCTGGGCGATCACCTCGCGGGCGAGCTGGCGGTAGTTGCGGGCGCCGGACGAGGCCGGGTCGAGGGTGGTGATGGGGGCGCCGGCCACCGTGGACTCCGGGAACTTGACGGTCTTGGTGATCACCGTCTGGTAGACCTTGTCGCCGAACGCCTCGACCACCCGCTGGAGCACCTGCCGGCAGTGGGTGGTGCGACTGTCGTACATGGTGGCGAGGATGCCTTCCAACTCCAGGTCGAAGTTGAGCCGCTCGCGCACCTTGTCGATCGTGTCGAGCAGCAGGGCCACCCCGCGGAGGCTGAAGAACTCGCATTCGAGGGGGATGAGCACGCCGTGCGCGACGGTCAGCGCGTTGATCGCCAGCAGGCCCAGCGAGGGCTGGCAGTCGATCAGGACGTAGTCGTACTCCTTGCGGATCGACCTGAGCACCCGGGCCAGGGCCATCTCCCGGGCGACCTCGTTGACGAGCTGTATCTCGGCCGCGGAGAGGTCGATGTTGGCCGGCAGCAGGTGCAGCCCCGCCACGTCCGTCTTGATCAGGACGTCCTCGGCGGTGACGTCGTCCTGCATCAGCAGGTTGTAGACCGACAGGTCGAGGTTGTGCGGGTTGACCCCCAGCCCCACCGAGAGGGCACCCTGCGGGTCGAAGTCGACCAGCAGCACCTTGCGGCCGTACTCGGCCAGTGCGGCGCCCAGGTTGATGGTCGTGGTGGTCTTGCCGACGCCGCCCTTCTGGTTGGCCATCGCGATGATCCGGGCGGGCCCGTGCCGGTCGGTGGGCATCGGCTCGGGGATCGGCTTGCGCATCGTGTAGGCCGCCGGGTCCGCCGGGCCAAGGTCCGCACCGAGCGTGGCCTGCTGCTCGCGGAGCTCCGACGTCCAGGTCTCGGCACGGTCACCGTTGCCAGCCATGTCCTCGTTGCCCCCTCCCGACGACCACCCGGCGTCGGAGCCGTCCGACGTCCCTCGCGGCGCCGCTGCGCACCCCCGTCATCCGCCCCGCAAGGTCCGCGCCATGCCGACTGTACGCCACCGGCAAGCAGGGCGTTCGGCACCGGTACGGCGTGTCGGCCGGTGCGCCGTACCGGCCCGGCCCGTCGGCCCAGGCGGGGGGCGGTACGCCTCGACCCAGTCAGCCGCAGGCGCGGGGATGGGCGGTGGCGTACACCTCACGCAGCCGCTCCACGGTGACCAACGTGTACACCTGGGTGGTGGTCACCGAGGCGTGGCCGAGCAACTCCTGCACCACCCGCACGTCGGCGCCGCCGTCGAGCAGGTGGGTGGCGTACGAGTGGCGCAGGGTGTGCGGGGAGACCGCACCGGGGCCGGTCACCGGCAGGCCGGCCCGCTCGGCGGCCCGGCGCAGGATGGTCCACGCGCCCTGCCGGGTCAGCGCCGCCCCGCGCGCGTTGACGAAGACCGCCGGGGTGCCCCGGCCGGCGGCGAGCAGCGCGGGCCGGGCCCGCACCAGCCAGGCGCGCAGCGCCTCGACGGCGTACCCGCCGATGGGCACGAGGCGGGTCCGGCCGCCCTTGCCGCGCAGCAGCACCGTCCCCTCGGTGGCGTCCAGGTCGTCGACGACGGCGCCGACGGCCTCGGAGATGCGCGCCCCGGTGCCGTACAGGAACTCCAGCAGCGCCCGGTCGCGCAGCGCGAGCGGCGCGCCCTCGCCGGTGGCGGCCACCGACCCGGCGATCTCCAGCAGCCGGACCACCTGGTCGACGGCGAGCGCGCGGGGCAGCCGGCGCGGCGGGGTCGGCGGCCGGACGTCGCGGCTCGGGTCGACGCCGGCCAGCCCCTCGCGCAGCGCGAAGCGGTGCAGGCCGCGCACGGCGCTGGCCGCCCGGGCGGCCGAGGAGACGGCCAGCGGCGGGTGGCCGTCGCCGCCGGCGCGCAGCCGGGCCAGGTGGGCCTCGACCTGGCCGGTGTCGACGGCGGCCAGGTCGACGACGCCGGCCGCGGCGAGCGTCGCGAGGTAGCGCTCCAGGTCCCGGCGGTACGACGAGAGCGTGTTCGCCGACAGTCCGCGCTCGACGGTGAGGTGGTCGAGGTAGCCCCGCACGGCGCGACGCAGGGCCGGCGCGGGCTCCTCGCCCGCCCCGGCCCCGTCGGGCGTCGCGCCCCGCGCGTCGTCGGTCAGGCCAACACCTCGTCCAGCGGCAGGGCCGGCAGGCCGTGCGCCTCGGCGACCGGGCCGTAGACGACCCGTCCGTCGTGGGTGTTCAGGCCCAGCGCCAGGGCCGGGTCGCGGCGCAACGCGTCGCGCCAGCCCCGGTTGGCCAGTTCCAGGGCGTACGGCAGGGTGACGTTGGTCAGCGCGTAGGTGCTGGTGTGCGGGACCGCGCCGGGCATGTTCGCCACGCAGTAGAAGATCGACTCGTGCACCTGGTACGTCGGCTCGGCGTGCGTGGTGGGGTGGGAGTCCTCGAAGCAGCCACCCTGGTCGATGGAGATGTCGACCAGCACGCTGCCCGGCTTCATCCGGGAGACCAGCTCGTTGGAGATCAGCGTCGGGGCCTTCGCGCCCGGCACCAGCACCGCGCCGATGACCAGGTCCGCGTCGAGCACGGCCCGCTCGATCTCGTACGCGTTGGAGGCGACCGTCTGCAGGTGGCCCCGGTAGATGGCGTCGGCCTGGCGCAGCCGGGCGACGTTCTTGTCCAGCAGCAGCACCTCGGCCTGCAGGCCGAGCGCGATCGCGGCGGCGTTCATCCCGGACACGCCGGCGCCGATGACCACGGTCTTCGCCGCGTACACGCCGGAGACGCCGCCCATCAGGATGCCGCGCCCGCCCCCCTGCCGCTGGAGGTGGTACGCGCCGACCTGCGGGGCGAGCCGGCCGGCCACCTCGGACATCGGGGCGAGCAGCGGCAGCGACCGGTCGGGCAGCTCGACGGTCTCGTACGCGATGCCGGTGACCTTCCGGTCGACCAGCGCGTCGGTGCACACCTTGGACGCGGCCAGGTGCAGGTAGGTGAAGAGCACCTGCCCCTCGCGCATCCGGTGGTACTCCTCGGCGATCGGCTCCTTGACCTTGAGCACCAGCTCGGCGGTCTCCCACACCTCGTCGGCGGTGGCCAGGATCTTCGCCCCGGCCGCGGCGAACTCGTCGTCGGTGATGCTGGACCCGACGCCGGCGCCGGACTCGACGAAGACCTGGTGGCCGCCGCGGGTGAACTCGTTGACGCCCGCCGGCGTGATCGCCACCCGGTACTCGTGGTTCTTGACCTCGCGGGGGATTCCGACCTTCACGATGCAGACACCTCTCTCGGGGCGTCCCACCCCGACCGCACGGTGCGCTGCGGCCCCGTTGCCGCCGCGGTCCACCGGTCCCGTCGGCGGCAGTCTAGGCGCGCCGTCCGCCGCGCAGCGCCGACACTGTGACATCCGGTCCACGGCGGTGCTGACGATGTGTCAGGCATCGGCCGGGCCGGCGGTGGAGATCGGATCAGCCGTCAGGACAGTGTTGGCGACCCATCGTCCCACCTCCGGTGCGGCGCGGCGGACAAGACGCGAGCGGATCACTAGGGTGTCGCCCCATGACCACACCTCCTTACCAGCAGTACCCGCAGGGCGTCTCCGACAAGAGCAAGGTCGTGGCGGGCGTCCTCGGCATCGTGCTCGGCGGCTTCGGCGTCGGGCGGTTCTACATGGGCGACACCAAGACCGGCGTGCTGCAGCTCGTGGTGACACTCGTGACCTGCGGCTTCGGCAGCCTCTGGGGCGTCATCGACGGCATCCTGATCCTGATCAACGGTGGTGTCGACGGGCAGGGCCGCCCCCTGCGCGACTGACGTCCGGCAGTGACGGAGGGGGGCCGTGCGGTTCGCGCCGCACGGCCCCCCTCGTCGTCGTACCCGCCGGCCGGTCCCGGTCACCGGCCCGGCCGCTCAGCGCGGCAGCGGCGCGTCCGGGCGGCGCGGCACCGACCAGCCGGTGTCCCGGGCGCGGGCGGCGGCGAGCAGCCCGGCCACGGCGGAGGCGTTGGTGATCTCGCCGGCCAGCACCATCCGCACCGCCTCGTCCAGGTCGATCCGGACCACCTGGAGGTCGGCCTCCTCCTCGCTGCGCTGGTGGCGGCGCTCGGCGGGCACGTCGGCCAGGTCCCGGGCCAGGAAGACCCGGACCACCTCGTCGGTGAAGCCGGGCGAGCTGTGCAGGTCGACCAGCACGTCGACGGTGCCGGCGGTGAGGTCGGCCTCCTCGGCCAGCTCGCGGGCCGCCGCGGCGGCCAGGTCCTCCCCGGAGACGTCCATCAGGCCAGCCGGCAGCTCCCACAGGTGCCGGCCGACGGGGTGCCGGTACTGCCGGATCAGCACCACCTGGCCGGCGTCGTCCACCGCCACGACGGCCACCGCGCCGACGTGCCTGACGTAGTCGCGGGCGGAGGTGCCGCCGCCGGGCATGGTGACCTCGTCGGTGACCACGGAGAAGATCCGCCCGGCCCAGACCTGGTGCCGCCCGGTCACCTCGTAGCGGTGCTCCACGGCGCTCACGACGCCGACGCCGGCTTCTTCTCGACGGCCGCGCCGCCGTTGCGGTCGGCCCGGCGGGCCGCCTTCCCCGCCGCCGGGGCGGCGTCCAGGTCGACCGGGAGTTGGTCGGCCTCGGAGTACGCCACGGCGGCCTTCACGAACGCCGCGAACAGCGGGTGCGGTCGCGTCGGCCGGCTCTTCAGCTCGGGGTGCGCCTGGGTGGCCACGAAGAACGGGTGCAGGGCGCGGTCCAGCTCCACGAACTCGACCAGCCGGCCGTCCGGGGAGGTTCCGGAGACGGCCAGCCCGGCCTTGGTGAGCTGGTCGCGGTAGGCGTTGTTCACCTCGTACCGGTGCCGGTGCCGCTCGCTGACCTCGGTGCTGCCGTACGCCTCGGCGACCAGCGACCCCTCGGCGAGCCGCGCCGGGTACGCCCCGAGCCGCATGGTGCCGCCCAGGTCGCCCCGGCCGGCGACGATGTCCTCCTGGTCGGCCATGGTGGCGATGACCGGGTGCGCGGCCTCCTCGTCGAACTCCAGCGAGTTCGCCCCGTCCAGGCCGGCGAGGTGGCGGGCCACCTCGATGGTCATGCACTGCAGGCCGAGGCAGAGGCCGAGCAGGGGCACGCCGTTCTCCCGGGCGTACCGTGCGGTGCCGATCTTGCCCTCGATGCCGCGCACGCCGAAGCCGCCGGGGATGACGATGCCGTCCACGCCGGCCAGGGCCGCCGCCGCGCCGGCCGGGGTGACGCAGTCGTCGCTGGGCACCCAGCGCAACTGCACCCGGGCCCGGTGGCCGAACCCGGCCGCCCGGATCGCCTCGCTGACCGACAGGTACGCGTCGGGCAGGTCGACGTACTTGCCGACCACCGCCACCGTCACCGTGTGGTGCGGCTGGTGCACCCGGTCCAGCAGGTCGTCCCAGCTCGCCCAGTCCACGTCGCGGAAGGACAGGCCGAGCCGGCGCACCACGTACGCGTCCAGGCCCTCCCGGTGCAGCACCTTGGGGATGTCGTAGATGCTCGGCGCGTCCGGGGCGGCGGTGACGGCCTCCCGGTCGACGTCGCAGTACAGCGACAGCTTCTGCTTCACCTTGTCCGGGATCTCCCGGTCGCAGCGCAGCACCAGCGCGTCCGGCTGGATGCCGATGCTGCGCAGCTGGGCCACCGAGTGCTGGGTGGGCTTGGTCTTCAGCTCCCCCGACGGGGCCAGGTACGGCACGAGGGAGACGTGCAGGTAGAAGCAGTTGTCCCGGCCCAGGTCGTGGCGGACCTGCCGGATCGCCTCGAGGAACGGCAGCGACTCGATGTCGCCCACGGTTCCGCCGACCTCGGTGATCACCACGTCCGGCACCTGGCCGTCGCCGTCCGGGTCGGCCATGCCGAGGATCCGCGCCTTGATCTCGTTGGTGATGTGCGGAATGACCTGGACGGTGTCGCCCAGGTACTCGCCGCGGCGCTCCTTGGCGATCACCTCGGAGTAGATCTGGCCGGTGGTGACGTTCGCCTTGCCGGACAGGTTCCGGTCCAGGAAACGCTCGTAGTGCCCGACGTCCAGGTCGGTCTCGGCGCCGTCCTCGGTGACGAACACCTCGCCGTGCTGGAAGGGGTTCATCGTCCCCGGGTCGACGTTGAGGTAGGGGTCGAGCTTCTGCATCACCACGCGCAGCCCGCGCGCGCTCAGCAGACTGCCGAGGCTGGAGGCGGTGAGGCCCTTACCCAGCGAGGAGGCGACTCCCCCGGTGACGAAAATGTGCCTGGTCGTCCGTGCTGAAGGGGCCAAGGCCTGCTCCCGTGTCGTCCGTCGCGGTCGTGCAGACCGCCGTGCCGATCAGCAAAGTGATCACGCGATCCACGGGATTCCACGGTAACACCTCCCCGGGCCGGGCCCGCAGGCCGCACCCGAGGTCCCCCGGCGGAGCAGCGCCGGGGGGTCAGGCCGTCGTGACCTCGGTCGATGCGCGGGCATCCCGGCCCGGCGCGCGTCGGGCCGGGTCCCCGTCGCCGTCGTCGCCGGCCGGGGCGTCCGCCGGGCGCTTTGCCGCCGGGTCGCCGTTCCGGCCCGCCGCCGCGTCCAGGTCGCCCCGGTCCGGGGCGCGCCCGGACCCGGCGGGGCGGCCGTTGGCCGGGCCGCCGTCGACCGGCTGGGTCCGGTCGGTGGAGTGGTCGAGCACCCGCAGCGCCGCGAGGGCCGCCATCGGCACCACCAGCGCTCCGGCGGCCCCGGCGACGTCGAGCGCGGAACCGCTGAGCGCCCCGCCGATGCCGGCGGCCACCGCCGTACCGGCCATCGCGGCCCGCATCGCCGGGTAGATGCCGAACAGCCGCATCAGGCCGCCCCACGGCTGGAGCAGCGCGAACCAGACCAGCAGGGCGCCGGCCAGGGCCAGCACGGTCAGCGGGCTGTTCACCAGCGTCTCGAAGTTGGCGCTGCTGGAGCGGTGCACGGTCAGCCCGCCGGTGCCGTCGCCGAGCGCGGCCAGGAACCGGCCGAGGCTGCCCCGCTCGGTGGCCGGCCGACGCAGGTCGATCACCGCGTAGCCGATGGTGAGGGCCAGCCCGGCCATGGTGGCCCAGGCCAGCCGGCTGACCGTCAGCCAGCCGCCGGTGCTGATCGCCGCGGCCACGCTCACCCCGGCGGTCAGCGCGATCGCGCCGATCGAGTCCGCCCCCAGGTACGGGCTGCCGACCACCACCACGGCGAGCCCGCCGACGGCGACCACCACCATGGGCCGCCACTGGCGACGGACCCGCTGGGCCAGCCAGCCGGCACAGAGCAGGGACCCGGCGATGAACACGCCGAGCCCGATGGTGCCCAGGCCGGCGAACCGGCCGCCCTGCAGGGCCGAGTAGCCGACCACCCCGTTGAGCTGCAACCGGGCCCCGGTGAGCACGTCGGCGGCGACGACGAGGGCGGCCAGGCCGGCGACCGCGCCGAGCGGGCCGAGCGTCGAGGCGTGCCCGGGGGCGAACCGGACGGCGGCGGTCCCCCCGACCACCAGCAGCGCCGTCACGGTGGCGAACCACCAGCCCGCGTGCTCGCCGCGCCACCACGGCACGACGTCGGCGAGCAGGGCCGCCGGCACGGCCAGGGCGGCGGCGACGAGCAGCAGTTCCACGGCCGCCACCACCCGCCGGGGCACCGGGGCGGGGCCCACCGGCCCGGCGTGCCGGCGGGCGCGGCGCAGCAGCGGCAGCACCACGAGGGCGAGCAGCACCTGCGCCCCGGCGAGCAGGGCGAAGAACCAGCCGGCGACCCGTTGCTGGGCGGCGGACTCCCGGTCCGCGTCGGCCGGCGCGGCGAGCGCGGACGGCAGGTCTCCCGGCCGGCCGTCGACGGAGACCGCGGGCCGGCCGAGGAACAGCCGCTCCGGCATCGGGCGGCCGAGCGCGGCGAGGGCGGTCGGTGCCAGGTCGACCAGTTGCAGGTAGCCCTCCCGGCCGGTGGTCGGCGAGGTGAGCCAGCCCCGCTCCCAGCCGGGGCCGTCGGCGACGGCGACGTGCAGCCGCGACGGCAGGTCGGTGTCGGAGACCCCGGCGACCAGCACCAGGGACCGTGGGGGCCGGGCGGCGAGCACCCGGGCCAGGTCGGCGTCGGCCCGGCGGGCCTGCGCGGCCCGCGCCGCCGGGTCCTCGCCGGAGACGGTGCCGAGGTCGACGATGCTCAGCACGCAGGAGCCGAGCAGTGGGGCCGGGTCGTCCGGCAGCACCGCGGCGTACCGGTCGACCCGACCGAACGGGCGGGCAGCGGCCACCGCCGCCCCGGGGCCGACCGCGACCGAGCAGCGCACCGACTCCGACAGCGAGCCGGGCACCGCGCCCCAGGACAGGCGCCGCTGGTTGTGCTGCACGACGCCCTCCTGGTCGGGCAGGTTCGCGCCGATGCCGTCGGGCTGCTCCACGGTCACCCCGACGGGCGGGCAGGCGCCCGTGCCGCGGCTGCCGTTCCAGGCGGCGAAGTTGCCGGCGCCGAGGGTCAGCCAGCCGTCGACGGGGCAGGTGGGCCGGTGCGCGGAGCGCACCGACAGGGAGCCGATCGAGCCCTCCTGCGCCATCCGCCACAGCGTCGGGGTGGTCTGCGGGTCCACGTCGTCCCAGCGCAGGCCCGCCACCCCGGCGAGGACCACGAAGTCGGCGGTGCGCCGGGGTGCCTCGCCGGCCGGCCGCGCGGCGAGGGCGGCGACGCCGAGAACCACGACCAGCAGGGTCAGCAGGACCGGCGTGACTCTGCGCAGCATCACCGATGTCCCGTCGACGGGGCGTCGGCGTCGGGGGTACCCGGAGCGGGGGCGTCGGGGGCCAACTCCGCGTAGAGCGCGGCCAGCTCCGCGACCGTGTCCGCCTCGGTGGGCCAGGTCCGGGCCCGCTGTGCCCCGGCCCGGCCCAGCCCGGCCCGGCGGGCGTCGTCGTCGAGCAGTTCCCGCACCGCGGCGTCGACCGCGTCCACGTCGCCGGGGGGCACCAGCACGGCCGCGTCGCCGACCAGCTCCGGCAGGCCGCCGACGGCGGTCGCCACCAGCGGCACGCCGGCATGCAGCGCCTCCTGGGCGAAGAGTTGGCGGGCCTCCCAGTCGCTGGTCACCACGGCCAGGTCGGCGCCGGCCAGCAGGTCGGCCACGTCGGTGCGGTGCCCGAGCAGGGTGACCGGGGCGCGGGCTGCGGAGACCCGGGCGGCCAGCGGCAGGTACGCCGGCCCGCTGCCGGCGATCACCACGACCGGCGGCGGGGTCCGGTTGCGCCACCGGGCGGCGGCGTCGATGAGCACGTCGTACCGCTTCTGCGGGTGCAGCCGGCCGACCGAGACGATCAGCGGCTGGTCGGCGGCCACCCCGAACTCGGCGCGGACGGCGGCCCGGCGGCGGCGCGGCGCGGGCAGTGCCGGCGCGGCGACCGGGGCGAGCCGGGCGTCGGTGGCGCCGAGCGCGGCGGCCCGCTCGACCAGGTCGGTCGAGGCGCCGAGCGCGACCCGGGCGCCCCGGGCGACGATCCGCTCGGCGAGGCGGGACAGGCCGCCGCGCAACCCCCGGGCGAGGACCGCGTTGTGCCAGGTGACCACCAGTGGGGCCGCCGGCCGGGAGAGGACGGCGACCAGCCCGGCGCGCAGCCCGTGCGCGTGCAGCACGGCGACGGGCTCGGCGGCCAGCGCGCGGCGCAGCGCGACGACCGCCCGGGCGTCGGCGGGGGTGGGGCTGGCCGGGATCTCCACCGGCCGGAACCGGGCACCCACGCCAGTGAAGTCGAACTGTTCCTCGGTGGCGGCCGGACCGCAGACCAGCACCGGGGTGCCCGCCTCGGCGAGCCCCCGGGCGACGGAGCGGACGTGCTGACCGACGCCGCCGGTGCTGGAGGCGAGCAGCAGTGCCACGGTGCCGTTTCGGCGGACGTTCGGCGTCGCGTCCGTCACCGCGACCACCCCCGGCCCGCCACCGCCGTCGGCCCGCCGCACGTCGTCGCGCTCACCCGGACACCGTCTCCTTTCCGTCGCCCCGTTCCGGGGGGACCACGCCCTCCTGCCGAGGCCCGTCGGCCCGCCCGGCTCCCCGGCCCGCCCCGCCCAGCCGGCGGCGCACGGCGGCCAGCAGCGGCCGGACGTCCCGCCGGTCGGTCAAATACACGACGGAGAGGAACGCGACGCCGACCACGGCTGCGGACAGCATGCCCTGCACGAGTGCCGCCGGTGCCGTCGGGGTGCCGTCGCCGGCCCCGGCCAGCGCCCGGGCGACGCCCGCCCCGGCGAGCGCGCCGAGCGCCCCGCCGAGCAGCCCGGCCACCCCGGCGCGGGCCCCGCCGGCCAGCGTGGCAGGCCCGGCCGTGCGGCGCACCGCGACCAGCAGCAGGGCGCCGAGCAGCAGCATCCCGGCCGAGTTGGCCAGGGTCACCGCGAGCACCCGGTCGGCGCGGGGCAGCAGCGCCGCCAGCGGGGCGACGGCCAGCGGCACGGCGAGCCAGCCGACGGTGATCGCGGCGGTGGCCGGCCGGGTGTCGCCCCGGGCGTACAGGGCCCGGGAGAGCACCGCGAACAGCCCGTAGCCGAGCAGCCCGGGGGCGAAGCCGGCGATCCCGGCGGCGACCGGGGCAGGGTCGTCCGGGCGAAAGAACGCGGCGACCGGCGCGGCGGTGCCGGCCAGCGCCGCCGCGCCGAGGCAGCTGAACAGGAACACCCCGCGGGTGGTCGAGGCGAGGGTGCCCCGGTACGTCTCCTCGTCGCCGGCCGCGGACGCCGCCGCCAGGGTCGGGTACGCGGCGACCGCGAGGGGCACGGCCAGCACCGCCCAGGGCAGCAGGTACATCGTCTGGGCCAGATTGAGCACCTGGAGGGAGCCGGTGGGTCCGCCGGAGGTGCTCCTGATGAGCACCGCGAGGGCGATTTGCTGGGCGGCGACGGTGATCACACCGGCCATCGCCAGCCCGCCGACGCGGGCCCGGGCGTCGGCGCCGAAGGCGTACCCGGGGCGCGGCCGCAGGCCCAGCCGGCGCAGCGGGATCAGCAGCGACAGCGACAGCACCACCACCCCGAGGGTGGTGCCGCCGGAGAGCACCAGTTCGCCACCCCGGCTCACTCCGGCGACCGTGGCTCGGCGCCCCTCGGCCGCGCCGAAGGCCAGGTACACCGCGATCACGGTGAGGCTGGACAGCAGCGGGGCGATGACCGGCCAGGCGAAGCGGCGGTGCGCCTGGAGCACCCCGGTGAGCACGATGCCGATGCCGTAGAGCGGCAACTGGGGGGCGAAGACCCGCAGCATCCGGGCGCCGGCGGCCAGCTCCGCCGGGCTGCGCCCGGAGCTGAACGCCTCGACGATCGGCCCGGCCAGCAGCGCGACCGCCACGGCCAGCGGCACCAGCAGCGTCACCGTCCAGGTCAGCAGCGCCCCGGTGGTCGCGGCCACCGTCCGCCGGTCCCCCGCCGCGACCGGGCCGGCCAGCAGCGGTACGACCAGGCTCGCCAGCGCCCCGCCGGCCACGATCTCGAAGATGATGTTGGGCACGGTGTTGGCGACGACGTACATGTCACCGAGGTCGCCGAAGTCCAGCGTCCAGGTGAACACCAGGGTGCGGCCGAAGCCGGCGAGCCGGCTGACCACGGTGAGTACGGCGATCAGCGCGGCCGCTCCGGCCACCCGGCCGGCGCCGGCGAGGGGTGCCGGGGTCTTCACGTCAGTCGGTGCGCCGGCCCAGTGCGTCCAGCTCGCGCAGGCCCGGGGTGGCCTGGATGACCTGGGTGAAGCTGACCTTCTCGCTGGCCGCGGTGAGCCCGGCGAGCACGGCGAGCACGGCGGCCCGGCCGAGCGGCCCGGTGCGGGCCGCGAGGGCCACCCCGAGCACCGCGCCGAGCGCGTTGGCCCCGCCGTCGCCGACCATCACCTGTTCGTCGAGGTCCTCGCCGAGCAGGCCGGCGGCGGCGCCCACCGCACCGGCGGCGATCCCGCCGTGCGGGCCCCCGGCCAGCGGCGCGCCGAGCAGCAGGCCGGACTTGAGTGCCCGGCCCGGCCGCAGGTCGAGCAGGTTGAGCAGGTTGGCGGTGCCGGCGATCACCCCGGCGCCGAGCAGCACGTCGACGGTGCGGCCGACCGCGCCGTGGCGCTGCCGGCGGGGATGGGCGGCGACGGTGGAGTCGGCGGCGAGCAGCGCGGCGGCGCCGAGCCCGGCCGCGCCCACTCCGACGATCTTGACGAGGCCGGCGGTGACCCGCCCCTCCCGCAGCGCGGCGAGGTGCCCGGCGAAGCCCTTGGCGGCCCGCTGCTCCGGCCGGGCGCCGACCACGTCGTCGTAGACGCCGACCGCTCCCCCGCCCACGCCGGCCACCAACGCGGCGGCTCCGGCGGGCCCGCTGGGCGCGCCGAACGCGCCGGCCGCCGCGGCACCGGCGGCGAGCGCCGGGCCGGCGGCCAGGGTGAGGGTGCGGCCCCGGAAGTTGGTGCGTTCCAGGGCCGGGGCGACCGGCGAGGTGCGCACCTCGCGCAGCGCGTACCGGGCGGCGGCGGCGCCGGCCCCGGCGATCAGCAGGCGGCCCAGCAGGCTCACGCGGTCACCCCGTTCAGGACGCCGCGGTCGCCGCGGGCGGGATCGGACAGCCGGGTACGTCGTTCGCTCACTGGGGCATTCTAGGCACCAGCGCGGCCGCGTTGTCGCCCACGCCGTACTGGCCGGCCTTCTTCTCGACGACCTGCTGCACCAGCGCCAGGCTGGTGGCGAGCTGACCCTGCGTGGTGTTGGCGTCGTCGACGGTGGAGATGGTCTGCGACAGCACCGGGTCGCCCCGGACCACCGCCACCACGTTCCCGCCGGCCGAACCGGTGCCGGCCACCACGATCGCGCCGGCCCGGTCGAACTGCTCGGCGACCTTGACCACCGACTCGTCCTTCTTCACCGAGTCCTTGTCCACGTACGGCTGCCCGCTGACCAGCACCACGGCCTCGGCGGGCCCGGTCACCTTCGCGTCGGTCGTCAGGTACCCGGCGTTGGTGTACGACGCCAGCACCGCCTTGCGGTCGGCCTCGGTGACGGGGGTGCCGCCGGCCCGGTCCAGCAGGACGCTGGCCAGCAGGGCGCTGGAGGTCTCCACGCCGTGGCCGTTGCCGGGCAGGCCGGAGGCGGGGGCGCTGGGCCGGGCGGCGGTGACGGCCAACTCCATCAGGTTGCTGTTGTTGTCCGGGTTGATGAACTTGTCCTGGAGGTCGACCCGGCCGGTGAGGGTCGCCCCGGCGGTCTGGAGCATCTTCAGCACGCCCTCGGTGTGCTCCCGCTTGTTCGGCAGGGTGACCAGCACCACCCGGCGGCCGGTGAGCTTGCTCGGCAGCACCACCTGCGCGATCTCGGCGGCGAACTGCTCCTCCATCTCCAGTTCCTTCTGCATGTCGTTGACCTTTTGGCGCATCAGCTGGTTGTCCTTGCTCAGCCCGTTCACCCGCTCCTTGAGCGAGTCGGCCACCGGGCCGTTGAGTGCGGCCGTACCGACCACCAGGCCGATGGCCAGGGCCAGGAAGACCGCGGTCAGGGACACCACGTGGTAGCGGAAATTGATCACGCTTGCAGCCTCTTGATCGGTCGGGAGCTAGAAGAACTGGCCGAGCTGGAACACGAAATTGTTCCACCATTCGCTGACCACGCCCAGGTACGCCTTGCCGACGGTGGAGACCGCCACGGCGGAGGCCATCGCCGCCACCGCCGCGAGCACCAGCAACAGCAGGGAGGAGCCGGAGATGCTCTGCCGGTAGAGCCGGCTGACGCCCTTGGCGTCCACCAGCTTCCCGCCGACCTTGAGCCGGGTGAGGAACGTCGAGGCCATCCCGCCCCGGCCCTTGTCGAGGAACTCGACCAGGGTGGCGTGGGTGCCGACCGCCACCAGCAGCGAGGCGCCCTTCTCGTCGGCCAGCAACATCGCCAGGTCCTCGCTGGTCGCCGCCGCCGGGAAGGTGATCGCCGGGACGCCCAGCCCGTTGACCCGGGGCAGCCCCGGCGCCCGCCCGTCCGGGTACGCGTGCACGATCACCTCGGCGCCGCAGCGCAGCACGTCGTCGGTGACCGAGTCCATGTCCCCGATGATCATGTCGGGGGTGTAGCCCGCCTCGACCAGCGCGTCCGCCCCGCCGTCCACGCCGATCAGCACCGGCTTGAACTCCCGGATGTACGGGCGCAGCACGTCCAGGTCGGCCTTGTAGTCGTAGCCGCGCACCACGATCAGGCAGTGCCGGCCCCGGACCTGGGTCTGGATGTCCGGCACGCCGACACCGTCGAGGAGCAGGTCGCGTTCCTGCCGGAGGTAGTCCATGGTGTTGGCGGCGAACGCCTCCAACTGCACCGACAGCCCCTCCCGGGCGTCGGCCATCGCCTTGGCCACCGTCTCGGCGTCCTGGAGGGCACCGTGCGCGACCGGCGCGCCGCCGACGTACACGGTGTTGCCCTCGATCCGGACGGTGTCGCCCTCCCGGACCTGCTCGAAAATCCCCTCACCGAGGTCGTCCAGGAGCGGGATGCCGCCAGCGACCAGCACCTCGGGGCCGAGGTTCGGGTACCGGCCGGAGACCGACGGCTTGGCGTTGAGCACCGCGGCGACCCCGACGGCGACCAGCGAGTCGGCCGCCACCCGGTCCAGGTCGACGTGGTCGATGATCGCGATGTCGCCCGGGCGCAGCCGGCCGACCAGGCGCTTCGTCCGGCGATCAAGGCGCGCGGTGCCGAGGACTGTGTCCGGTTCCGCGTTCCGGTTCCGGCGCAACGTGGGTAGACGCATCGTGACCATCCTGGCATGTGAGGCAGGCTTTTCTGTCGCGACATGCCTGGGCAGGGCCGCCTACCCAGGGAAGCACACCGCAGCGCACACTGGTGTGCCTGCGCTCACAATCGGCCGCGGTCAGGGCCGCCTTTCCCGAGCCGCGACGGCCAACAGCTCCTCCGCGTGGGCGATACCCAGATCCGAGTCCGGCAAACCCGCCAGCATCCGGGCCAGCTCGCGGGCCCGCGCGGTGTCCTCCACCACCCGCACCCCGCTGGTGGTCACCGCGCCCCCGATGTCCTTCGCCACCACCAGGTGCCGGTCGGCGAACGCGGCCACCTGCGGCAGGTGGGTGACCACCAACACCTGGTGGCTACGGGCCAGCCGGGCCAGCCGACGGCCGATCTCCACCGCCGCCTGGCCGCCGACGCCCGCGTCGACCTCGTCGAAGACCAGGGTGGGCGGGCCGCCGGAACCGGCGAAAACCACCTCGATGGCGAGCATCACCCGGGACAGCTCACCGCCGGACGCGCCGCGCTGCAACGGCAGCGACGGTGCCCCGGGATGGGCCAACAGCCGCAGCTCCACCTCGTCGCCGCCGTCCGGGCCCACGCCGACCTCGACGCCGTTGACCGGCAGGCTCGGCTCCGACTTCCCCACCGGCCGGGGCAGCACCGCCACCTCGATCCGGGCGTGCGGCATGGCCAGCCCGGCCAGCTCCACGGTGACCTGTTCGGCGAACCGGGCAGCCGCCTCCTGTCGGGACGTCGACACCCGCCCGGCCAGCTCGGTCACCTCACCGGCCAGCCGGGACGCCTCCCGGTCCAGCTCGTCGAGGAACTCGTCGGAAATGTCCAGGTCGGACAGCCGGGTGCGGGCCCGCTCCGCCCAGGCGACCACCCCGTCGACGTCGTCGGCGTACTTGCGGGTCAGCCCCCGCAACGCCGCCCGCCGCTCGTAGATGGTCTGCAACCGCGCCGGGTCGGCGTCCAGCGCGGCCAGGTACGTCGACAGCTCGGCGGAGACGTCGGCGACCAGGGTCGCCGCCTCCTCCAACCGAACCGCCAGGTCGCCCAGGGCCGCGTCGGTGCCGGCCTGCGCCTCCAGCGTGCGCCGGGCCAGCCCGAGCAGCGCCGTGGCGTCCGGCGTCTCGTCGGTCGGCTCCGCGCCGCCGGCCACGCACTGGTGCGCCGTCTGCGCCGCCGTGCGCAGCCCCTCGGCGTGCTCCAGGCGCTGCGCCTCCGCCCGCAGCTCGTCGTCCTCGCCCGGCTGCGGGTCGACCCGGCTGATCTCGTCCAGCCCCAGCCGGAGCAGGTCGGCCTCCTGACTGCGGGCCCGGGCGTTGCGCCGCCGGTCGGCCAGGTCGTCGACCACCGTCCGCCACCGGGTGTACGCCTCGCGCAGCGCGTCGAGCAGCTTCTCGTGCTCCGGCCCGGCGAACCGGTCCAGCGCGGCCCGCTGCTCGGCCGGCCGCAGCAGGCGTAGCTGGTCGGACTGGCCGTGCACCGCCACCACCTGCTCGCCGACCTCGCCGAGCATCGCCACCGGCATGCTGCGCCCGCCCAGGTGGGCCCGGGAACGCCCCTCCACGGTGACCGTCCGGCTCAGCAGCAGCGCGCCGTCGTCGTCGGGCTCGCCGCCGGCGTCGGTGACCCGGGCGTGTACGGCCGCCGCGATCCGGCCGGCGAGGCGCAGCCGCCCCTCGACCAAGGCGCGACCCGGCTGGGCGCGCACCCGGCCGGCGTCGGCCCGGCCACCGAAGAGCAGGCCGAGGCCGGTCACCACCATCGTCTTGCCGGCACCGGTCTCGCCGGTGATGACGTTCATCCCGCCGGTCAACGGCAGCGTGGTGTCCTCGATGACGCCCAGTCCGGTGATGCGCAGCTCTTCCAGCACAGCACCCGACAGTAGACGCGGTCCCCGACAGTTGACCAGCCGGCGCGGCCGGAACGCGGCGTCGACCCGGGCGACCGCCCGCCCGGCCCACCGCCGGCCAGCCCGTCCGACCCGCTGGTCACCGCAGGCGGGCCACCGGGGAGACCTCGCTCACCTTCGGTTGCCCCGCCAGCCGTGCACCGGCAGCCCGAACTTCGCCACCAGCCGGTCGGTGAACGACCGGGCCCGCAGTCGCACCACACGCACCGGCAACGCGCCGCGACGCACCGTGACCCGGGCGCCCGGCGGCAGGTCGTACACGCGCCGGCCGTCGCAGCAGAGCACGGCCAGGGTGGTGAACGGGTCCACCGTGATCGAGAACGTCGACGTGGGCGCCGTGACCAGGGGCCGGCTGAACAGCGCGTGCGCGCTGATCGGCACCAGCAGCAGCGCCTCCACCTCGGGCCAGACCACCGGCCCGCCGCCGGAGAACGCGTACGCGGTGGAGCCGGTCGGCGTGGCGCACACCACGCCGTCACAGCCGTACCGGGACAGCGGCCGGCCGTCCACGTCGACGAGCAGCTCCAGCATCTGGGCCCGCTCGCCCTTCTCGACGCTGATCTCGTTGAGCGCCCAGGACTCGATCGTCGGACCGCCGTCGAACTCCGCGGTCACGTCGAGGGTGAGCCGTTCGTCCACCGTATAGTTCCGCTCGACCACGTCGCGCACCGCCACGTCGAGGTCGTCGATCTCCGCCTCGGCGAGGAAACCGACCTTGCCGAGGTTGATGCCGAGCAGTGGCACCCTCGTCGGGCGGGCCAGTTCGGCCGCGCGCAGGAACGTGCCGTCCCCGCCGAGGGCGAAGACGATCTCCGCACCCTGCGCGGCCTCCGGGCCGGTCACCGGCACCACGCCGGGCAGGTCCAGGTCCTCGGCCTCCTCGGCCACCACCCGCACCTCGAAGCCCGCGGCGATCAGGTCCGCCGCGACCGCCCTGGCGTGCTCGGTGCTGCGGCGCCGACCCGTGTGCGTCACGAGCAGCGCGGTACGACTCACCGAATCCACCCTCCGCCCGCGACCGCGGGGCTCGCAAGCTCACTCCTCACGCTCACCCTGCCATCCCCGCTCGCGGCTGCGGGGCTCGCAAGCTCACTCCTCACGCTCACCCTGCCATCCCCGCTCGCGGCTGCGGGGCTCGCAAGCTCACTCCTCACGCTCACCCTGCCACCTCCTCCGGGGCCGTTTCCGGCTCCTGCGGGGTCGCGTCCGGCGTGGCGCCCGACGGGGGCGGGCCCTGCGGGCCGGCCGCCACGACGGCCCGCACCCGCCGCGGGTCGGCCGCCGGCGCGCCCCGGCGTAACCATACGAAGAACTCGACGTTGCCGCTCGGCCCCGGCAGGGGACTCGCGGTCACGCCCGCCAGCCCCAGGCTGAGCGTGGCCGCCGCCGCCGCCACGTCGAGGACGGCCTCGGCACGTAACGCCTCGTCGCGGACCACCCCGCCGGCCCCGACCCGTTCCCTGCCGACCTCGAACTGCGGCTTGACCATCAGCGCCAGGTCACCGTCGGGCCGGGTGCAGGCGGCCAGCGCCGGCAGCACCAGCCGCAGCGAGATGAACGACAGGTCAGCCACCGTCAGGTCGACCTCTCCGCCGATCACCTCCTGCGTCAGGGTGCGAACGTTGGTGCGTTCGAGGACGCGTACCCGCTCGTCGGTGCGCAGCGACCAGGCGAGCTGGCCGTATCCGACGTCCACGGCGACCACCTCGGCCGCGTCGGCGCGCAGCAGCACGTCGGTGAAGCCGCCGGTCGACGCGCCGGCGTCGAGGCAGCGGCGGCCGGCCACCGCCAGGCCGCCCGGGACGAACGCGGCCAGCGCGCCGGCCAGCTTGTGCCCGCCCCGGGAGACGTACTCCGAGCCGGGGTCGGCGCCCGTGACCAGCAGCGGGTCGGCGGGATCGACCATCGCGGCGGCCTTGCGGGCCGGCACGCCGCGGAGCTGGACCCGCCCGGCCTCCACGAGCGCGGCGGCCTGTTCCCGGGAGCGGGCCAGCCCGCGGCGGACGAGTTCGGCGTCGAGCCGGGTGCGACGTGCCATGGAACGGTTCTCCGGTCGGTCAGGACTGGTCGATGGTGGCGAGCGTCTCGCGCAGCGTCTGGTACGCCGCCTCGTACTGCGGGATCTGGTCTGCCGGCGAGAGCGCGGCGGCGTTCGCCATCGCCTGGACGGCGGCGTCCACCGCCGGGTGCCGGACCTCCCCGTCGTCGTCGACGGCGACCGGGCGCGGCGGCGGGCCAGGTCGGGGACCGGGCGGCGGCGCGGGCCGAAACGGCGTGCTCACCGCCCGGTCCGACCCGTCACGGGTACGCTCACGCCGCACCGCCCGGCTGCTGCTTGCGCGGCGGCACCGCCTTCACCGGCCGGGCCGGCTCCCCGCCGCCCGCGTCGGCACCGGTGCGGCTCACCGTGGCCGGCGGCTTGCGGGCGATGGTCTTCTTCGCGACGGCCTTCTTGGCCACCGTCTTCTTCGCCATGGCCCGCGTCGCCACCGTGTCCGTGGCGACGGGGCCCGTGGGCTCCGCCGCGCCGGCCGCGGGCGGGGCGGCGGGCTCCGCCGCGCCGGCCGGGAGCGCGGGCCCGACGGGGCCCGCCGCGGCCTCCCGGAGCTGACGCTCCAGCTCGCGCACCCGGCGGGTCAGCTCGGCCACCTCGTCGGCGGTGGCCAGCCCCACCGCGCCGAGGGCCCGGTCCACCTCGAAGCGCACCAGCTTGGTCAGCGCCTCCCGGTTGGCCACGCCGGTCGAGACCAGTTCCTCGGCCAGGGCCTGGAGCTGGGTGGCTGTCGCCTCGCCGGAGCCGACCAGCCGGCGCACGACGTCCTGGGCCTTCTTCCGGGGCGCCTCCGTCAGGCCCATGGCCAGTCCGAGGTAGGCGCGCCACGCGTCCTGCATGCCTGAGTCCTTCCGCGGGGTGGGATTCCAGGTGTCACGCTACCGGGCGCCGCGCGACGTCCATTGCGGTACGGTGCCGGGAAACGGGCGTGGCGAGCGTGAGGAGACGATGTGGCCAGCGTGGACGAGTGCCGGCAGGCGTTGCAGGATCTGGCCGCCCGGCTGGACCGCAACGCCGAGACCGTACGGGAGCGGATCGACCTCGACCGGTCCCTGGCCTGCCGGGTGACCGACCTGGGTGCCGCCTTCCACGGCCGGCTCACCGACGGCCGGCTGCTCGACCTGACCGACGGCGACGACCCGAAGGCGAAGATCGCGCTGAGCACCAGCAGCGACGACCTGCTCGCCCTCGTCCGCGGCGAACTCGACGTCACCCGGGCGGTGGCGTCCAAGCGGGTCTCGATCAAGGCGAACCCGTTCGACCTGCTGAAGCTCCGCAAGCTGCTCTGACCGTCGCGGCGTTGGCGCCCGCGCGGCGTGCACCGCCGGCCGGGACGCCGGCCCCCGTCGCGCTCGCGCGGGGGCCGGCGTCCGGATCAGTCCGTCAGGCCGAGGGCCGCCAGCGCCTCGGTGGCCTCCGGCGAGCCCGGCCGGACCGTGGGGCCGGCGTCCGCGGCCCACGCGACGGCGCAGAGCGCGGCCAGGGCGTCCAGTGCCCGGCCCGACCCGGTCAGCTCCAGCGCGCCGTCGTCGGTCACGGTCGCCGACCAGCCGCCCGTCTCCGGGTCGCCGGGCACCCGGACCACCGCCGCCGGGTCGAACAGCCCGGCCAGGTCGGCCGAGACGTACGTCGGGCGGCGCGCCGGGGCGGCGGCCAGCAGTTCGGCCACGTCGCTGACACCGGTGAGCACCAGCAGGCTGTCCAGCCCGGCCCGCCGCGCGCCCTCGATGTCGGTGTCCAGCCGGTCGCCCACCACCAGGGTGCACCCCTCGCCGGCCCGGCGGGCGGCGGTGGCGAACAGCGCCGGCTCGGGCTTGCCCACCACCACGTCCGGGTCCCGGTTCAGCGCGGTGCGCAGCACGGCCACCAGCGATCCGTTGCCCGGCAGCGGGCCCCGCCCGCTGGGCAGGGTTCGGTCGGTGTTCGTGGCGATCCAGGTGGCGCCCGCCCGCACCGCCAGCGACGCCTCCGCCAGGTCCGTCCAGCAGACCTGCGGGCCGTACCCCTGCACCACCGCGGCCGGGGCGTCGTCGGCCCGGGAGACCGGGCGCAGCCCGACCGCGCCGACCTCGGCGCGCAGCGCCTCCGCGCCCACCACCAGGACCGCCGAGCCGGCGGGCAGCCGCTCCGCCAGCAGTTCGGCGGAGGCCGCGGCGGAGGTCAGCACCTCCTCCGGGGTGGCGGGCACGCCCATCCCGGTGAGCAGGTCGGCGACGTCGCTGGAGCGGCGGGACGCGTTGTTCGTGGCGTACGCGATCGCCCGGCCCTCAGCACGCAGCCGAGCCACCGCCTCGACCGCGCCGGGGATCGGCCGGTCGATCAGGTAGATCACCCCGTCCAGGTCGAAGACGACCAGCGAGTACCCGTCGGCCAGCCGACCCTCTGCGTCCGTGGTCACCGCTGGTCCGCGCCCTGCTCACGGTCGCCGGTCGGCTCCTCGCCGCGCGCCGACCCGGTCCGGGGCGCGACGGTGTCGGCCTCGTCGTCGGTCAGCTCGTCCTTGGCCGGGTCGTCGGTGCGTCGCCCGGCGTCGTCGTCCTCGTCCTCGTCATCGTCCTCGCGGTCGGCAGCGGCGTCCGGCCCGTCGGGGTCGTCGTCAAGGTCGTCGGCACCGAGGCCGTCCTCGTCGTCGTCCCGGTCGGCAGCGCCGGTGAGGTCGGCGTCCGGCTCGGCCGGCACCGCGCCCGGGCTCCCCGGCCCGGCGGCGATCTCCTCGGCCGGCTCGTCGTCCTCGTCGTCGCCCTCGATCAGCACCCCGTCGAGTTCCAGCAGCCGCTCGGCCGCGTCGGTCTCGCCGTCGGTGTCGACGTCGGCCGCCCGGGAGAACCACTCCCGGGCCTCCTCGCGCCGCCCGACCGCGAGCAGCGCGTCGGCGTACGCGTAGCGAAGGCGGCCGGTCCACGGCTCGGTCGCCTCGCTCGTCAGCTCCCGGACCTGGAGCATCGCCACCGCGGCGTCCTTCTGGCCGAGGTCACCACGCGCGCCGGCGGCCACGATCAGCAGCTCGATCGCGACGGCCTGGTCCAGCTTCTCCTGGTCGGCACCCCGGAACAGGTCGATGGCCCGTTCCGGCCGGCCGAGCGCACGCTCGCAGTCGGCGAGCACCGCCAGGTGGCTCTGCAACCCGGTCATCCGGTGGTACGTGCGCAGCTCGGCGATCGCCGTCTGCCACTCCCCCGCGTGGTACGCGGCCAGCCCGACCGCCTCCCGGACCGCCGAGATCCGCGACGCGAGCCGCCGGGCGGCCATCGCGTGCGCCAGCGCCTCGGCCGGGTCCTCGTCGATCAGCTGGCCGGTCGCGACCAGGTGCCGGGCGACGGTGTCGGCCACCGGCTTGGCCAGCGAGAGCAGCTCGGCGCGGACGGTCGAGTCCAGGTCGGTCGCGACGATCTCGTCGGGCAGCGCGGGCGCGTCCCCGGTACGGTCGCCCTCCGCCGCCCCTGCGCGGTCCCGCCGGTCCTCGCGGGCGGGGCCGGCACCGTAGCCGCCCTCCCGCCGCCGATCCTCGAACCCACGTCGGTCGTCACGGCGCGGACGCTCGCCCTGACCGGCCCGGTCCGCACCCCGGAAGCCACCCTCACGGTCGCCACCACGGAAGCCGCCCTCGCGGCGGTCGCCACCGAAGCCACCCTCGCGACGCTCCCCGCCCCGGAAGCCACCCTCACGGGGGCCGCCCTCACGCGGACCGGACCGGAAACCGCCCTCACGACGGTCACCACCACGGAAGCCACCCTCACGCGGAGCACCGTCACGGGGTCCGGAACGGAAGCCACCCTCACGCGGGCCACCCTCACGACGGTCCCCGCCACGGAAACCACCCTCGCGACGGTCACCACCCTGGAAACCACCCTGCCGGCCGTCACCGTCACGGCGGAAGCCACCCTCGCGACGTTCCCCGCCACGGAAGCCACCCTCACGCGGGGCACCATCACGACGGTCCCCACCACGGAAACCGCCCTCACGCGGGGCACCGTCACGGGGTCCGGAACGGAAACCACCCTCACGTGGGGCACCCTCACGACGGTCACCGCCACGGAAACCGCCTTCGCGGCGGTCACCACCCTGGAAACCACCCTGCCGGCCGTCACCGTCACGGCGGAAGCCACCCTCACGCGGACCGGAACGGAAACCACCCTCACGGCGGTCACCACCGAAACCACCCTCGCGGCGCTCCCCGCCACGGAAGCCACCCTCACGCGGGGCACCATCACGGGGTCCGGAACGGAAGCCACCCTCACGCGGGGCATCACGACGGTCCCCACCACGGAAACCGCCCTCACGCGGGCCACCCTCACGACGGTCACCGCCACGGAAACCGCCTTCGCGGCGGTCACCACCCTGGAAACCACCCTGCCGGCCGTCACCGTCACGGCGGAAGCCACCCTCACGCGGACCGGAACGGAAACCACCCTCACGACGGTCACCACCGAAACCACCCTCGCGGCGCTCCCCGCCACGGAAACCGCCCTCACGCGGGCCCGAGCGGAAACCGCCCTCGCGGTCACCGCCGCGGAAGCCACCCGGACGGCTGTCACCGTCACGACGGGAGCCGCCCTCACGGTCGCCGCCGCGGAAACCGCCCTCACGCGGGCCGCCGTCACGCGATCCGGAGCGGAAGCCGCCCTCCCGGCGGTCACCGCCACGGAAGTCCCGGCCCTCGCCTCCCGGTGCCCCGCGGAAGCCACCGTCCCGGCTGTCGCCGTCCCGGCGGTAACCGCCGCCGGCGGAGCGGGAGTCGTCACGGGAACCACCGCGGTACCCGCCCTCGCGGCGCTCCCCACCACGGAAGCCACCGTCACGGCCGCCCTGGCCGCCCCGCGGGCCACCGGATCGGTCGTCGCGGTCGCCGCGGTACGGGGGGCGGTCATCGCGTCGGGGCGCCCCGTCACGTCGGTCGGAGCGGTCTTCGTAACGACGAGGACGCTCGCCGTCGTGCGGTCCTGAACTCACAGGTACATCCTTTCTGATTGCGCCGGAACCGACGCTACGCAGTCGAGGGCCGACCCGGATGGGGCGGCCCTCGACTGGAAAGAATGTCCGGCGGTGTCCTACTCTCCCACACCCTCCCGAGTGCAGTACCATCGGCGCTGGAGGGCTTAGCTTCCGGGTTCGGAATGTAACCGGGCGTTTCCCCTCCGCCATGACCGCCGTAACTCTATCGACATATCAAACAACACCAACACAACTGGTCTGTTGTTCATTTGCCGAGAGTTGCACAGTGGACGCGTAGCAGCTTAGTAATCAAGTCCTCGGCCTATTAGTACCGGTCAACTCAACCCGTTACCGAGCTTACATCTCCGGCCTATCAACCCAGTCGTCTAGCTGGGGGCCTTACCCCCTCAAAGAGGGGTGGGATACCTCATCTTGAAGCAGGCTTCCCGCTTAGATGCTTTCAGCGGTTATCCCTTCCGAACGTAGCCAACCAGCCGTGCCCCTGGCGGGACAACTGGCACACCAGAGGTTCGTCCGTCCCGGTCCTCTCGTACTAGGGACAGCCCTTCTCAAGTATCCTACGCGCACGGCGGATAGGGACCGAACTGTCTCACGACGTTCTAAACCCAGCTCGCGTACCGCTTTAATGGGCGAACAGCCCAACCCTTGGGACCTGCTACAGCCCCAGGATGCGACGAGCCGACATCGAGGTGCCAAACCATCCCGTCGATATGGACTCTTGGGGAAGATCAGCCTGTTATCCCCGGGGTACCTTTTATCCGTTGAGCGACACCGCTTCCACTCGCAAGTGCCGGATCACTAGTCCCGACTTTCGTCCCTGCTCGACCTGTCAGTCTCACAGTCAAGCTCCCTTGTGTACTTGCACTCAACACCTGATTGCCAACCAGGCTGAGGGAACCTTTGGGCGCCTCCGTTACCCTTTAGGAGGCAACCGCCCCAGTTAAACTACCCACCAGACACTGTCCCTGAACCGGATAACGGCCCGAAGTTAGATACCCAAATCAACCAGAGTGGTATTTCAAGATTGCCTCCACCCATACTGGCGTATGGACTTCACCGGCTCCCACCTATCCTACACAAGCTAATTCGGATACCAATGTCAAGCTATAGTAAAGGTCCCGGGGTCTTTCCGTCCTGCCGCGCGTAACGAGCATCTTTACTCGTAATGCAATTTCGCCGGGCCTGTGGTTGAGACAGTGGGGAAGTCGTTACGCCATTCGTGCAGGTCGGAACTTACCCGACAAGGAATTTCGCTACCTTAGGATGGTTATAGTTACCACCGCCGTTTACTGGCGCTTAAGTTCTCCGCTTCGCCCCGAAGAGCTAACAGGTCCCCTTAACGTTCCAGCACCGGGCAGGCGTCAGTCCATATACATCGAATTACTTCTTCGCATGGACCTGTGTTTTTAGTAAACAGTCGCTTCCCCCTGCTCTCTGCGGCCATACAACGCTCCACCCGCAAGGGGCTTCACGTCTCCGGCCCCCCTTCTCCCTAAGTTACGGGGGCAATTTGCCGAGTTCCTTAACCACAGTTCGCCCGATCGCCTCGGTATTCTCTACCTGACCACCTGTGTCGGTTTGGGGTACGGGCCGCTAAGAACTCGCTAGAGGCTTTTCTCGGCAGCATAGGATCACTGACTTCACCTGAATCGGCTCGGCATCACGTCTCAGCCACATGTGTTGCGGATTTGCCTACAACACGGCCTACACGCTTACCCCGGCACAACCACCGGCCGGGATCAGCTACCTTCCTGCGTCACCCCATCGCTTGACTACTACCCGCCAGGTTCCCACGCTCCCCCAGATCAGTCCGAAGACCTCACCAAGATCGGATGGTTAGCACAACGAAGTTCATCAGGGACGCTCTTTCGCGGGTACGGGAATATCAACCCGTTGTCCATCGACTACGCCTCTCGGCCTCGCCTTAGGTCCCGACTCACCCAGGGCGGATTAGCCTGGCCCTGGAACCCTTGGTCATCCGGCGGAAGGGTTTCTCACCCTTCTTTCGCTACTCATGCCTGCATTCTCACTCGTGCCGCGTCCACAACTGGGTCACCCCGCTGCTTCACCCCCGGCACGACGCTCCCCTACCCATCCACACACCTGCACGCACCATCAAGGGCACGCGAGATTAAAATGTGAATGCCACAGCTTCGGCGGTGTGCTTGAGCCCCGCTACATTGTCGGCGCGGAACCACTTGACCAGTGAGCTATTACGCACTCTTTAAAGGGTGGCTGCTTCTAAGCCAACCTCCTGGTTGTCTATGCGACCCCACATCCTTTTCCACTTAGCACACGCTTAGGGGCCTTAGCTGGTGATCTGGGCTGTTTCCCTCTCGACTACGAAGCTTATCCCCCGCAGTCTCACTGCCGCGCTCTCACTTACCGGCATTCGGAGTTTGGCTGATTTCGGTAAGCTTGTGGGCCCCCTAGACCATCCAGTGCTCTACCTCCGGCAAGAAACACGCGACGCTGCACCTAAATGCATTTCGGGGAGAACCAGCTATCACGGAGTTTGATTGGCCTTTCACCCCTAACCACAGGTCATCCCCCAACTTTTCAACGTTGGTGGGTTCGGCCCTCCACGCGGTCTTACCCGCGCTTCAGCCTGCCCATGGCTAGATCACTCCGCTTCGGGTCTAGGACACGCGACTGAACGCCCTATTCAGACTCGCTTTCGCTACGGCTCCCCCACACGGGTTAACCTCGCCACATGCCACTAACTCGCAGGCTCATTCTTCAAAAGGCACGCCGTCACCCCGCAAGGCTCCGACGGATTGTAGGCGAACGGTTTCAGGTACTATTTCACTCCCCTCCCGGGGTACTTTTCACCATTCCCTCACGGTACTCGTCCGCTATCGGTCACCAGGAAGTATTTAGGCTTACCAGGTGGTCCTGGCAGATTCACGGCAGATTACAGGGGTCCGCCGCTACTCGGGAACACCCACAGAAGACCAGCCACTTTCACCTACCGGACTCTCACCGCCTACGGTCAGCCATTCCAGACTGTTCGGCTAGCAACTGGCTTTATAACTCCTCGAATGCATGTCAGTACACTCAGCAGGGTCCCACAACCCCGACCACGCAACCCCTGACAGGTATCACACGCAACCGGTTTAGCCTACATCCGCTTTCGCTCGCCACTACTCACGGAATCACTCTTGTTTTCTCTTCCTACGGGTACTGAGATGTTTCACTTCCCCGCGTTCCCTCCACACACCCTATGCATTCAGGTGCGGGTGACATCACATGACTGATGCCAGGTTTCCCCATTCGGACACCCTGGGATCACAGCTCGGTTGACAGCTCCCCCAGGCCTATCGCGGCCTCCCACGTCCTTCATCGGCTCCTGGTGCCAAGGCATCCACCGTTCGCCCTTGACAACTTGACCACAAAGATGCTCGCGTCCACTGTGCAATTCTCAACAAACGACCAACCCACAACCCACAGCCCCACACCAAACCCGACAACCGCCGGCGGTATGCGAGACCAGGCCATGCCTGGCAGACTCCCGAAGCACACAACCTCGGACCAGTCTCTGAAACAACAACCAACGGTTGTTCCTTCAGGACCCAACAGGGTGCTCTACGCCATCCCCCAGCCGCACCAGGAGCAAACCGTTCCCACCACCCCAAAAGGCAGCTGTACTAGACGCCCCGGCCGTTGCCGAAGAAAAACTCACCAGTGTCTCCGCCATCCGAGCACCCCACCACCACATCCGGGCAGCGCGGGCTCCTTACCGACTTTCATCGGAAGGTGCTCCTTAGAAAGGAGGTGATCCAGCCGCACCTTCCGGTACGGCTACCTTGTTACGACTTCGTCCCAATCGCCAGCCCCACCTTCGACGGCTCCCTCCACAAGGGTTGGGCCACCGGCTTCGGGTGTTGCCGACTTTCGTGACGTGACGGGCGGTGTGTACAAGGCCCGGGAACGTATTCACCGCAGCGTTGCTGATCTGCGATTACTAGCGACTCCGACTTCACGGGGTCGAGTTGCAGACCCCGATCCGAACTGAGACCGGCTTTTTGGGATTCGCTCCACCTCACGGTATCGCAGCCCATTGTACCGGCCATTGTAGCATGCGTGAAGCCCTGGACATAAGGGGCATGATGACTTGACGTCATCCCCACCTTCCTCCGAGTTGACCCCGGCAGTCTTCGATGAGTCCCCGCCATAACGCGCTGGCAACATCGAACGAGGGTTGCGCTCGTTGCGGGACTTAACCCAACATCTCACGACACGAGCTGACGACAGCCATGCACCACCTGTGACCGCCCCCGAAGGACCCCACATCTCTGTGAGTTTTGCGGCCATGTCAAACCCAGGTAAGGTTCTTCGCGTTGCATCGAATTAATCCGCATGCTCCGCCGCTTGTGCGGGCCCCCGTCAATTCCTTTGAGTTTTAGCCTTGCGGCCGTACTCCCCAGGCGGGGCGCTTAATGCGTTAGCTGCGGCACAGGGAACCGGAGGCCCCCCACACCTAGCGCCCAACGTTTACAGCGTGGACTACCAGGGTATCTAATCCTGTTCGCTCCCCACGCTTTCGCTCCTCAGCGTCAGTATCGGCCCAGAGACCCGCCTTCGCCACCGGTGTTCCTCCTGATATCTGCGCATTTCACCGCTACACCAGGAATTCCAGTCTCCCCTACCGAACTCTAGCCTGCCCGTATCGACTGCAGGCCCGCAGTTGAGCTGCGGGTTTTCACAGTCGACGCGACAAGCCGCCTACGAGCTCTTTACGCCCAATAAATCCGGACAACGCTCGCACCCTACGTCTTACCGCGGCTGCTGGCACGTAGTTGGCCGGTGCTTCTTCTGCAGGTACCGTCACTTACGCTTCGTCCCTGCTGAAAGAGGTTTACAACCCGAAGGCCGTCATCCCTCACGCGGCGTCGCTGCATCAGGCTTCCGCCCATTGTGCAATATTCCCCACTGCTGCCTCCCGTAGGAGTCTGGGCCGTGTCTCAGTCCCAGTGTGGCCGGTCGCCCTCTCAGGCCGGCTACCCGTCGTCGCCTTGGTAGGCCATCACCCCACCAACAAGCTGATAGGCCGCGAGCCCATCCCAGGCCGAAAAACTTTCCACCCCCAACCATGCGGTCAGAAGTCTTATCCGGTATTAGCCCCCGTTTCCGAGGGTTATCCCAAAGCCTAGGGCAGGTTGCTCACGTGTTACTCACCCGTTCGCCGCTCGAGTACCCCGAAGGGCCTTTCCGCTCGACTTGCATGTGTTAAGCACGCCGCCAGCGTTCGTCCTGAGCCAGGATCAAACTCTCCAACAAAAACTTGTTGAAAAACTGTCCCGACAACAAAAGTGTTGCCAAAGGAATCCCAACCAACCGAGCAAAAGCCCGACCAGTCCGGGGTATAAATCAATTTGGCACTGGCTTATCAAGCACCCTGTTGAGTTCTCAAAGAACAACCACACACCATCCGGCGAATCCCACCCAGTGGAACCCCCATCCGGGGCACTTCGTTCATCCCACACCCGCCACTCTCGCGCCGGGCACTTTTACTACGTTACCCGCCGGTTTCCGCCATGTCAAACCGGAGTAACCCGATCCGACCCGCTTCCACCCGAATAACGGGCACCACATATTCGGCGGCTTGCGCCGCCTCGTCCGTGGTTTCCGGCAGGCCGGCCGCCGCGGTGACCCGCGAACTCGCCCGGTTCCCTACCGGCGGTGAACCATACCCGGTCGGTCTCGCCTCGCCAAATCCACCCTGCGGCAGATCCGGGGCCCCGCCCGGCCCGGGCTCCGAGGAGTACCACCCTCGCCGCCCGGAACTCATTTCCGCGCTCCGGCCTTCAGGACTTTCGCCTGCTTCGTCCGTTCCGCGCTGACAGAGAGAAAGTTACGCCCCCGGCGGATTGATCGTCAAATCCGCCGGGGGCGTCCCGCGTCACACTCTCGACGTACCCGCCCGGTCACGCAGCTCCACCCCGGCGAAGGACTTCTTGCCGCGGCGCAGGACCAGGTACCGGCCGTGCAGCAGTTCCTCGGCCGCCACCGTCGCGTCGACCTCGGTGATCCGGTTGTTGTTGACGTACGCGCCGCCCTCGGAGATCACCCGCCGGGCCTCCTTCATGCTCGGCACCAGGCCCGACTCCTTGAGCAGGCCGGCCACGTCGGGCAGCTCGGTGAGGTGGACGAGCCCGGCCTCGGCCAGCGCCGCCCGCAGCGTCTCGGGGGTCAGCTCGTCCAGCGACCCCCGGCCGAACAGCGCCTGGCTGGCGGCGACCGCCTGGGCCATCTCCCGCTCGCCGTGCACCAGGGTGGTCAGCTCCTCGGCGAGGGCCCGCTGGGCGAGCCGGGCCGCCGGGCGCTCCGCCGTCTCCTTCTCCAGCTGCTCGATCTCCTCACGGGGGCGGAAGCTGAAGTAGCGCAGGTAGCGGACCACGTCCCGGTCGTCGGCGTTGAGCCAGAACTGGTAGAACGCGTACGGGCTGGTCAGCTCCGGGTCGAGCCAGACGGCCCCGCCCTCGGTCTTGCCGAACTTCGTACCGTCGGCCTTGGTCACCAGCGGGGTGACGAAGGCCTGCACCGGCCCCGCCCCCCGGCGCCGGACGTAGTCCACGCCTGCCGTGATGTTGCCCCACTGGTCGGAGCCGCCGAACTGGAGCTGGCAGCCGTGCCGACGGTGCAGCTCGTAGAAGTCGTTGGCCTGGAGTAGCTGGTAGCTGAACTCGGTGAAGCTGATGCCGCTGTCCAGCCGGGCCTTCACCACCTCCCGGGCCAGCATCTTGTTCACCGGGAAGTGCTTGCCGACGTCGCGGAGGAACTCGACCACCGACATCTCGCCGGTCCAGTCCAGGTTGTTGACCAGTCGCGCCGCGTTGTCCCCGGTGTACGCGACGAAGGGCGAGAGCTGGTCGCGGATGCGGCCCACCCAGCCGGCGACCACCTCGGGCGGGTTCAGCGCCCGCTCGGCGCTCTCCTTCGGGTCGCCGATCTGGCCGGTGGCCCCGCCGACGAGCAGCAGCGGGCGGTGCCCCGCGAGCTGGAGCCGGCGGGCCGTGGCGACCTGCATGAGGTGGCCGACGTGCAGGCTGGCCGCCGTCGGGTCGAAGCCCACATAGAAGGTGGCCGCCCCGCCGTCGAGCAGCGCGCGCAGCTCGTCGGGGCCGGTCGAGTCCTGGATGAGGCCTCGCCACCGCAGGTCTTCGGTGAGGGTGTCCCGCCCGGGCGGCGGGAGGCTGCTGTCGGTCACGGTCACCGATTCTCCCCCATCCCCCGGGCGGGGCCGTACCGGGTTTGCCCCTGATCACGGTTGGCTAGGCTGGCCCCTTCCGTGCGCGAGGAGGACCGTCGTGGAGATGCCGGACCTGACCGGGGGCTTCGTGGCCCTGCTCGGCCTGGAGTTCGACGAGGTGAGCGGGGACCGGGTGGTGATCCGGTGGCGGGTCCGTCCCGAGCTGCACCAGCCGTACGGCATCCAGCACGGCGGGGTGTACTGCGCGGTGGTGGAGACGGCGGCGAGCGTCGGCGGCTCGCTGTGGCTGGGCGGGCGGGGCCGGGTGGTCGGGGTGTCGAACCAGACGGACTTCCTCCGGGCGGTGCGCGACGGCGAGCTGACGGCCGTCGGCACCCCGGTGCACCGGGGCCGCAGCCAGCAGCTCTGGCAGGTGGAGATCTCCGACGACGCCGGGCGGCTGGTCTCCCGGGGGCAGGTCCGGTTGCAGAACCTGACCGCGGACTGAGCAACCCGCCGGATGCCCGTTTCGGGGCATGAGTGGCTGTACGCCCGGTTATCGTCGCGGCGATGGCATCCGCTGACCGACCCCCGAGGTGAGGAAGCTCCTCGCCGCCACGCTCGGCGTCCTCTCGGCCGTCGGCGGCTTCGTCGACGTGGGCGACCTGGTGGCGGCGAGCCAGGCGGGGGCACGCTTCGGCATGGCGCACGCCTGGGTGCTGCTGCTCGGGGTGGTCGGCATCTGCGCGTACGCGGAGATGGCCGGACGGATCGCGGCGGTCAGCGGGCGGGCGGTGTTCGACCTGGTCCGGGAGCGGCTGGGACCGCGGGTGGCGCTGGTCAACCTGGTGGCCTCCTACCTGGTGACCGTGCTGACCCTCGCCGCCGAGCTGGGCGGCGTGGCGCTGGCCCTGCAACTGGCCTCCGGGCTGAGCTACCTGATCTGGGTGCCGGTCGCCGCCCTGGCGGTCTGGCTGGTGCTGTGGCGGATGCGGTTCCGGCTGATGGAGCGGGTGTTCGGGCTGGCCGGGCTGGCCCTGGTGGTGTTCGCGGTGGCGCTGTTCTGGCTGCCCACCGACTGGGCGGCGCTCGGCCGGGGTGCGCTGCACGGCGGGGCGGCGGGACAGGGCTGGGGGGCGTACTGGTTCGTGGCGGTGGCGCTGTTCGCCTCGACGGTCAGCCCGTACGAGGTGTTCTTCTTCTCCTCCGGCGGGGTGGAGGAGCGATGGAGCGGCGCGGACCTGGCCGACGCCCGGTTCAGCGTGCTGATCGGCTTCCCGGTCGGCGGGTTCCTCGCCCTGTCGCTGATCGCCACGGCGGCGGTCGTGTTCCATCCGACCGGGACGTCGCTGGGCTCCCTCGACCAGGTGGCGCACCCGGTGGTGCTGGCGTTCGGGGGCGCGGGGCTGGCGGTGGCGGCGCTGGCGTTCTTCGCGGTGACCTTCGGCGCCGCGCTGGAGACCGGGCTGGGCGCGGCGTACGCGGCGGCGCAGTACTTCGGCTGGCAGTGGGGCAAGCGGGTGAGCCCCCGGGAGGCCGCCCGGTTCCACAGCGTGCTGCTGGTCAGCATCCTGCTCGGGGTGCTGGTGCTGCTGACCACGATCGACCCGGTGGCGCTGACCGAGTACATGCTGATCATCAGCGCGGTGGCGCTGCCGCTGACGTACCTGCCGATCCTGATCGTGGCGAACGACCGGACGTACCTGGGCGACCGGGTGAACGGCCCGCTGCTGAACCTGTTGGGGGCCGTGTTCCTGCTGGTCATCATCGCCGCGTCGGTGGCGGCGATCCCGCTGGCGGTGGTGACGGGGATGGGCCGGTGAGGATGCAGCTCGGCCGGCAGCTGCTCGACCGGCAGATCGTCGACCGGGACGGGCGACTGGTCGGCAAGGTCGACGACGTGGAGTTCGGGATCGACACCGACGGGGTGCCGTACGTGCGGGCCGTGCTGTCCGGGCAGGTCGCGCTCGGGCAGCGGATGGGCGGGCGGATCGGGCGGCTCCTCGTCGCGGTGGCGGACTGGTTCGTCGACAGCTCGCCGGCGGCGCCGATGCGCATCCCGTACCCGCTGGTGGAGCGGGTGGACAGCGCGGTGCGGCTGCGGGTCCGCCTCGACGAGCTGCCCGGCTCACCGGTGGAGGACTGGCTGCGCCGGCACCTGATCGACCGGATCCCGGGGTCGGACCGTGCGGGCGGGTGAGCTGCTCGGCCGGACCGCGTACGACCTGCACGGGCGGCGGTTGGGCCGGGTGGTGGACGTGGTGGTGCGCGACGCGGGCCCGGGCGGGCGGCTACGGCTGACCGACCTGATCGTGGCGCGGCACTGGTACAGCCGGATGAGCGGACGACTGATCGGGCCGGAGCGGCACCCGTCGGGGCCGTGGCTGATCCGCCTGGTGGCCCGGCAGCTCAGCCGTGGCAGCCAACAGGTGCCGGCCGACCTGGTCCGGTTGGTCCCTCCGGTGCCCGGCTTCCCGTTCGGGGAGCCGGCGGATGAGCGATGAACCTGCGCCGACCTGCCCGGGGCCGGTCGCGGACGTCGACCGGCGGACCGGCCGCGGCGGCCACGACCAGCGGGTCGACCGCCGGCGCCGCGTCGGCGGGGTGAGCGCGGGTTGCGACCGGCGGTCAGCCGCGCGCCGGGTCGAGGGCGGGTTCGGCGTCGGCGTCGGCGCTCCCGGTGCTCTCGGCGCTCCCGGTGCTCTCGTCGGCGTCCGGCCCGGCGGGGGCAGCGGCCCGACGCAGCCGTACGGCGGTGATGGCCCGGTGGTCGATGTCGGCGACCTCCAGCTGCCAGCCGTCGATGGTGACGTCCTCGCCGGGGACGGTGGGGATGTGCCCGAGCAGGGTGAGCAGCAGCCCGGCGACCGTGGTGTAGTCGCCGGCGGGCCGGCCGGGCAGCTCCGCGCCGATGTCGGGCAGGCCGTGCACGGGGAAGGTGCCGGGCAGCAGCAGCGCGCCGTCGGCCTCGGTGCGCACGCCGTGCACGTCCCGGTCGGTCTCGTCGTAGATCTCGCCGACGATCTCCTCCAGGATGTCCTCCAGGGTGACGATCCCGTCGACCGCGCCGCGCTCGTCGACGACCAGGGCGATGTGCTGCCGTTCGGCCTTGAACTGGCGCAGCGCGTCGACCACGGGCAGCGAGTCTGGCAGCAGCATCGGCGGGCGGGCGCACTCGTCGACCGGCCGGTCGACCGGCACCCCGACCAGGTCGCGCAGGTGGATGACGCCGACCGCGTCGTCGAGGCCGCCGTGGCGCACCACCGGCGCGCGGGAGTGCCCGGTGGCGGCCAGCACCAGCCGGGCAGCCTCCGCGGTGGTCCCGCTGTCGAGCGTGAAGACCTGTAACCGGGGTACGAGGACCGCGCGCAGCCGCCGGTCGGCGATCTCCACCGCGCCGGCGATGATGGTCCGCTGTTCCTTGGTGAAGCCGTGGTTGCCGGCGACGATGTCGCGCAGCTCGTCGGGGCCGATCTCCTCCGGCTCGTGCTTCGGGTTGAACCCGACGAGGCGGACGACCAGGTCGCTGGTGGCGCCGAGCGCCCAGACGGCCGGCCGGGTGAGGGTCGCCAGCAGGTCCAGCGGGCGGGCCACCAGCAGCGCCCAGCGCTCGGCGGCCTGCATGGCGATCCGCTTGGGAGCAAGTTCGCCGAAGACCAGGGTGACGAAGGTCAGGGCCAGGGTGACCGCCACGATGGCCACCGTCTCGGCGGCGCCGCCGAACACCCCGAGCAGCGGCACCAGGGGCCGGGCCAGGGAAACGGCCGCGGCGGCGGAGGCGAGGAAGCCGGCCAGGGTGATGCCGATCTGGATGGTGGCCAGGAAGCGGTTCGGGTCCTTGGCGAGGCGGGCCAGCACCCGGCCGGCCCGGCTGGTCCGCTCCAGCCGCTGGACCTGGCTGTCCCGCAGCGAGACCAGCGCCATCTCGCTGCCCGCGAAGATCGCGTTGAGGACGACCAGGACTCCGACCAGGGCCAGTTGGCTCCAGTAGCTCTGCACGCCCGGTTCTCTCCCTCACGAGGACGACCCCGGTCGGGTACGACCGGCGGCACCGCCCGGCGGCCCCGGTCGGTGCAGGGCTGTCTGTGCCCAGCGCCCGGGTCCGCGAATCCTGATCCGGTCGACCGGCTGGTCAGGACTCGCCGACCGGCGGCTCAGACCCGGTCGGCGACGGGCGGGGCGGGCAGGTCGAGCACGTACGAGCCGCCCACGGGGCGGAAGCCGAGCCGGTGGTAGTAGGGGGCGACCATGCCGGGCGGGCTGACCACCCGACGGAACCCCCGGTCCGTGAAGAGGCTGCTGCGCCGGTAGACGAACTCCCCGGGGGTGAAGTCGCGGAACCGCTGGGTGACGTAGTCCAGGTCGACCTGGGCGACGTCGTCGCCCTCGGCGTGCGACAGCACCACCCCGACCACCTCGTCGGCCCGGACCACCAGGAACGCCGAGCGCCGGGCGGTCTGCCCGCCCCAGCGGAAGTCGGGGTTGAACCGGGCGATGTCGGTGGCGTGCACCCGCAGGGTGTGTGCCAGGAACTGGTCGTCGACCCCCACCTCCACCACCTGGTACGTCTGCTCGTCGTGCCGGGTGGTGAGCATCTTCCGCAGGTACCACACGTTGATCACGGCGAGCACCACGTTGAGCCCGACCATCGGCCACACGGCGAGGGCCGCGTTGTAGCCGATCAGCACGAGGCAGCCGACGAGGTTGAGCGCACGCAGCCGCAGGACGCGCGCCTGCAGCAGCGACCAGACCAGCAGCGCCGAGCCGATCCAGCCGATCAAGTCCAGCCAGTTCACCCCGCGAGACTAGTGGTAACCAGCTCGGCTCGCCCGCCGGGCCGCCGCCCGGTGCCGCGTCCGGGTCAGCCGGCGAGTTCCAGGACCCATTCGTCGACCTCGGTGCCGCGACCGTTGGCGTACCCCCGGTCCTCGCCGCGGACGACGAAGCCGCACCTGCGCAGCACGGCGAGGGAGGCGGCGTTGTCCTTGGCGGCACGGGCGTGCACCGGCCGCTGCGGCAGCTCGGCCAGCAGCGCGGCGAGCGCCCGGGTGGCGTACCCGCGACCCCAGCGGGCCCGGTCGATCCAGTAGCTGACCTCGGTCTGTTCCCCGACGGGGAAGGCGGCCACGTGGCCCACGACGACGCCGTCGACAGTGACGGTGCGGGTGACGATGGCCGGGTCGGCGCGGATGCGCCGCCAGTGCGCGTCGAACGCCGCCCGGTCGGCCGGATCGGCCGGGCCGAAGGCGGCCACCCAGTTGGCCTCCGGGTCCTGCTCGAAGGCGAAGAAGTGGGACAGGTCCTCATCGCGCACCAGGCGCAGTCGCAGCTCCTCGGCGCTCACCGCAGCAGGCTACCCCTCCCCCTGGGAGGGTGGGAGGGAGGAGGGTGGGGGTGGGGGTGGGCATGGCAGGATCTGGGGATGAGTAGCTACCGGTTGGTCCGACGTGGCCGGTCCAGGGTTGCCGGGGTCCGGCTCACCGGCGCGACCGCCACCGGCGCGGCGGCGACCGGGGGGCTGGCGATCGGGGCGCGGGCGGTGGGGGCGGCGGCCACCGGGGCGTTGGCCGTCTCGGCGCTGACCGGCGGGATGGTCGCGGTGGCCGTCCTCGCCATCGGCCGGCTGGCGATCCGCCGGGCCGTGATCCGGGACCTGCGCATCGGGCGGCTGGAGGTCGACGAGCTGATCGTCCACCAGCGCGTCGACGCCCAGGGCAGTGCGTCCGGGCGGGAGTCCACCGGCGACGGGTGACGGGCAGCCGACGGTGGTGGCCAGGCGCGCATCGGGCCGTCACCAGTGGTCCATGTCGCCGGGCCACCGGCGTCCGGGCCTCGGCAGAGCAGGTCGAGTGGGCGCGCCGGGGCCGGTCAGCCCGCCGGGGGCAGGGCCGCCGGGTAGCCGTACAGGTCCAGCAGGCGAACCCGGGCCGCCTGGAGACGGTCCACCACCACGCTCATGAACCGGGTGGTGAGCTGCCGGCCGAAGGCGTCGTCGGACTCCATCAGCCGGCGCACCCCGGCCGCGGAGAACTCCACGGCGGTGCTGCGCCGCACCGCGACCGCCCCGAACTGCCACCGGTACGGCGGGAACAGCCAGGACCAGCCGAGCACCCCGCCCGGGCCGATGGTCTCGATCCCCACGTCGCCGCGCCCGGGCACCGGGAAGTCCAGGGCCACCTCCCCGCTCCGGACCAGCCAGAACCGCTCGGCGGGCTGACCGGCCCGGAACAGGCGGTGGCCGGGGTGCCAGGCGACGGGGCGGGCGTACCCGGTCAGCCGGGTCGGCCAGGGCTCCGGCACGCCGGCCAGGAACGGGTGGGTGCGGAGCATGTCGAGCGGGGTCATGGTGCCTCCTCTCGCCTCGGCGGGTGCGGGTCCGTCGGGTCTGGGCCGTCGGGTCTGGGCGCGTCAGCCGGCGGGCAGCGGGTTCGGCGGACCCCGCCTGCCCCATTCGACCCCTCGGTGGGTCGCTGGCGGCAGGGCCGTTGGTCCCGGTCCGGGCGGGCGCTACGCCCCTGCCACCGCCGGGGCGTCCGCGACACGGTGGAGTGGGACGGCGTGCCGGGCGGCGTGTCCGGGCAAATCCCGGTGATCGGGGGCGAGCCCGCCGACAATGACCTCTGACCGAGCCAGGGAGAGCTGATGAACCGACCTGTCGTGGTGGGCGTGGACGGATCGCCGTCGAGCCTGGTCGCCGCCGAGTACGCGGCGCAGGAGGCCGCGGGGCGGTCCCGACCGCTGCTGCTGGTGCACGGCTACCTGCACCCGCTCGGCTACGGCGTGCCGGTCAATCCGTACGACCTGGGGGTGCCCGCGCCGACCGACGAGTCCCGGCGGATGCTCGACCGGGCGGCGGCCGAGCTGCGCGGACGCTGGCCCGACGTCGACGTCGAGGTGCGCCAGGTGGCCGGCGGTCCGGCGGTGAGCCTGGTCGAGGAGTCCCGCCGGGCGGAGCTGGTGGTGGTCGGCAGCCGTGGCCTGGGCGGCTTCGCCGGCCTGCTGCTCGGCTCCGTCAGCGCCCAGGTGGCCGGGCACGCGCGCTGCCCGGTGCTCGTGGTCCGCCCCGAGGAGCAGCCCATTCCGGTCGGCGGCCCGGTGGTCGTCGGGGTGGACGGGTCGGAGCCGGGGCGGCTCGCGGTGGCGCTCGCCGCCGACGAGGCGGCCCGCCGGGGCACCGGCCTGACGCTGGCGCACGTCGCCCCGACCGGCGCCGACCGGCCGGTGCCCGACGAGGTCGTGGAGGCCGGGGCCGCGGCCGGGGCCGAGTCGGCGGACCTGCTCGCCGGGGCCGCCGCCGAGGTGGCGGCGGCGCACCCCGGGCTGGCCGTCGAGCGGCGGCCGCTGCGGGCGGACCGGCCCGCGCGGGCGCTGATCGAGGCGAGCGGGGGCGCGACCCTGGTGGCGGTCGGCTCCCGCGGGCGCGGTGGCTTCGCCGGGCTGCTGCTCGGCTCGGTCAGCCAGGCGCTGGTGCAGCACGCGCACTGCCCGGTGCTGGTCGCCCACCCGCGCCCGGCCGGCGAGGACTGAGCCGCTCGGGCGGTACCGGACCGGCCCGCGCCGACCCACCGGCCCCGCCCCGTCCACCGCCCGGCCGGCACCAGCCAAGACCGGGTACGGCGTCCGCCGGGCGGGGCGGCCGTCTGCGAGCCCTGCCGCCCGCCGTGGGCGGCGGGCCGGTCAGGCCGGGTCGCCGCCGGCGAGCAGCTGGTCGAAGCTGGTGGTGAGGGCGAACGGGTCGGGCGGGGCGGCGGTGGGCCGCCGGCGCACCTGGTCGGCCAGCTCCCCGCCCGCGCGGACGACGCGGGCACGCAGGGCGCCCTCGGCGGTCCCGCCGGACCAGTCCTCCGGCGCGGCGAAGACCGCCGTGGGCACGACCACCGCCCGCAGGTACGCGAACATCGGCCGGAGTGCGTGCTCCAGGGCCAGGGAGTGCCGGGCCGTGCCGCCGGTGGCGGCGATCAGCACCGGCCGGTCCACCAGCGAGCCGGCGTCGAGCACGTCGAAGAACGACTTGAACAGCCCGGTGTACGACCCGTTGAAGATCGGCGTGACCGCGACGATGCCGTCGGCCCCGGCAACGGCGTCCAGGGCCTGCCGCAGCGCCGGTGGCGGGAAGCCGGTGAGCAGGTTGTTCACGACGTCGTGGGCGTGGTCGCGCAGGTCGATCGGGCGCAGCTCGACCTCGCCGCCCGCCCGGACCAGCTCGTCGCGGGTGGCCGCGGCGAGCTGGTCGGCGAGCAGCCGGGTGGACGAGGGCTGGGAGAGCCCGGCGGACACCACGGCCAGGGTGCGGCGGCTCATCGGCCGGCCTCCGTCCCCGCACCGGCGGCGGCCGACCCGGCGGTGGACCCGGCGGCCGGTCCGGCGACGGCTCGGGCGGCGACGAGCGAGGCGTGGGTGGGCGCCTCGGGCACGTGCGCGGGACGCAGCGAGTCGAACTCCTTGCGCAGCACCGGGACCACCTCCTCGCCGAGGATGTCGAGCTGCTCCAGCACGGTCTTCAGCGGCAGGCCGGCGTGGTCGACCAGGAAGAGCTGGCGCTGGTAGTCGCCGACGTAGTCGCGGAAGCCGAGGGTCCGGTCGATGACCTGCTGCGGGCTGCCCACGGTCAGCGGGGTCTGCGTCGTGAACTCCTCCAGCGACGGCCCGTGGCCGTAGACGGGGGCGTTGTCGAAGTACGGACGGAACTCCCGGACCGCGTCCTGCGAGTTGCGCCGCATGAACACCTGGCCGCCGAGGCCGACGATCGCCTGGTCGGGCGAGCCGTGACCATAGTGGGCGAAGCGCTCCCGGTACAGGCCGACCATCCGCTGGGTGTGCTCCTTCGGCCAGAAGATGTGGTTGGCGAAGAACCCGTCGCCGTAGTAGGCGGCCTGCTCGGCGATCTCCGGGCTGCGGATCGAGCCGTGCCAGACGAAGGGCGGCACCCCGTCCAGCGGGCGCGGGGTCGAGGTGAACGACTGCAACGGGGTACGGAACCGGCCGGACCAGTCGACCACGTCCTCCCGCCACAACCGGCGCAGCAGGTCGTAGTTCTCGATGGTCAGCGGGATGCCGTTGCGGATGTCCTGGCCGAACCACGGGTAGACCGGGCCGGTGTTGCCCCGGCCGAGCATCAGGTCGACCCGGCCGTCGGCGAGGTGCTGGAGCATCGCGTAGTCCTCGGCGATCTTCACCGGGTCGTTGGTGGTGATCAGCGTGGTCGCGGTGGAGAGCAGCAGCCGCTCGGTGCGGGCCGCGATCCAGCCCAGCATGGTAGTGGGCGACGACGGCACGAACGGCGGGTTGTGGTGCTCGCCGGTGGCGAAGACGTCGAGCCCGACCTCCTCGGCCTTGCGGGCGATGGCCACCATCGCCTTGATCCGCTCGTGCTCCGACGGTTCCCGCCCATTGGTCGGGTCGACGGTGACGTCGCCGACGGTGAAGATCCCGAACTGCATGACCCGCTCCTCGCTGACTACCGGGACCGTCCCCGGCCCCCGGACGCAGCGCACAACATATTTGATGAATCAACTATTCCGTCGGGCGGGCCGGTGGGCCCGGGGGGTCAGCCACCGGCCACCGAGGGCAGCACCTGCACCTCGGCGCCGGGACGGACCGGCGCGGCCAGGCCGCCGGCGTGCCGGCAGTCCTCCCCGTCGACGTAGACGTTGACGTACCGGCGCAGCTCACCGCGCTCGTCGCGGAGCCGCCGGGACAGCCGGGGCCAGCCGTGGGCCAGCTCGTCGAGGACGTCGCGCAGCGTGCCGTCGGCCCGGACGGTGAGCCGCGCCGCACCGCCGACCTCGCCGCGCAGCGGACCGGGCACCAGAACGGTGACCACTCAGACCTCCACGGCCCGGACGCACAGTACGTCGGGCAGGTGGGCGGCGACGAGGGACCACGAGTCGCCCTCGTCGCGGCTGGCGTAGACCTCGCCGGAGCGGGTGCCGAAGTAGACCCCGGCCGGGTCGGCGTCGTCGGCGCACATCGCGTCGCGCAGCACCGCCGGGTAGAACGGGCCGTCGGGCAGGCCGGCGGAGAGCGGCTCCCACGTCCCGCCGGCGTCGGCGGAACGGTAGACCCGGCAGCGGTGGCCCACCGGGAAGCGCTGCGAATCGGCGACGAGGGGGAACGACCAGATCATCCCGGGACGGGCGGGATGGGCCACCATCGGGAAGCCGAAGTCGCTGGGCAGGCCGGCGGCGATCGACGCCCAGCTGCGGCCACCGTCGTCGGAGCGGTAGACCCCGTGGTGGTTCTGGGCGTAGAGCCGCTCGGGGTCGCCGGCGTCCCGGGCGATCTTGTGGACGCACTGGCCGAACTCGGGCCACTCGTCGGGCAGGAAGTAGGCGTGGATGCCGGTGTTGCCCGGCACCCAACTCGCCCCCGCGTCGTCGGACCGGTAGACCCCGCCGGTCGACATGGCCACCACGAGCCGGGCCGGGTCGTGCGGGTGCGGCAGGACGCTGTGCACCGCCTGCCCGCCGAAGCCCGCGCCCCACTGCGTGCGGTGGGGATGGTCCCAGAGCGCACGGACCAGCTCGAAGGTGTGACCGCCGTCAGCGGAGCGGAAGAGCGCCGACGGCTCGGTGCCGGCCCACACCACGTCCGGCTCGGTCGGCCCGGCGGGGGTGAGTTGCCAGACCCGGCCGAGGCTCGCCCCGGTGTCCGCCGGGAAGGCGACCGGGGCGTGCTCGGGCTCGTGCCAGGACGACCCCAGGTCGTCGCTGGTGGCCACGCTGGGCCCGAAGTGCGAGCTGGTCATCCCGGCGAGCAGACGGGGAACGGCGCGCCGCTTGTCCACCGCCACCGCGTAGACCCCGGTCATCGGGAAGTGCGGGCCACCGATCTCCCAACTCCGACGGCCGTCGGTGCTGGTGGCGAGGAAGAGGCCCTTGCCGGTGCCGATCGCGAGCAGGGTCGTCATGAGCGTCCTCCGGTGAGCCGGGAGAGCAGATGACCTGAGTATCGCCACCCGGTCCGACAGAATCCCGGCGGGACTCGCCGGGGCGAGCGCCGCCGGTCAGCGACGGGCGCGGGGCACGTGCCGGCGGTACTGGCTCACCGTCGGGTCGCCGGCGAGCCAGAACCGCCACGGCACGTCATGCGCGCCGGTCACCCCGACCCGGGGGCCGGCCGCGATCGCCGAATCGGGCACCGGCTCGGCGGCCGGGCGCAGCCGCACCGGGCCGTCGCCGAGCAGGTGGCAGCCGTACACCGCCCTGTCGATGCCGAGGGCGGCGCAGAGCCGGGCCGGGCCCCGGGCGAGTTCCACGTCCCGGCGTACGGCGGTGCGGCGGGCCCGGGCCACCTCGACGCCCTCGATCACCTCGCCGGCCCGCAGCAGCACCGCCGACGCCTCCCCGTCGGGCCCGGTCACCACGTTCACGCACCAGTGCATGCCGTAGGTGAAGTAGACGTAGGCGTGCCCGGCCGGGCCGAACATCACGGCGTTGCGCGGGGTGCGGCCCCGGTGGGCGTGCGAGGCCGGGTCGCCGGCCGTGCCGGCGTACGCCTCGACCTCGGTGATCCGGACGGTGACCCCGCCGGCCGACAGCCGGCAGCCGAGCAGGCCCCGGGCGGCCGGCACGACCGGGCCGGCCAGCAGGTCGGCCAGCGTGGCCAGGCCGGCGTCGGTCGCCGGCACGTCGGGGTACGGCGCCATCACCCGACCCTATCCGGCACCGCTCCGACCGGCACGACGACGGCCTTCTCGGCAATCGGGGTTGCAGTCAGACTCAAATAAGTCAAACACGGAGTATGAACATGTCGTTGACATCAGTCCGTTTATCTGTTGGTATCGGGGCATGACCGTGGAGCAGCAGGACCCGTTCGCCGCGCCCGACCCCGGGCGGGCCCGGGCGCACCGCACGTACGCCGCACTGACCCGGATCGCCGAACGGCACGCGGGCGACGACGCCCGCCGCCACCGCTACGCCCACCCGGACGTGCTCGACCCGTACGAGGCGGTGGCCCTGGTGACCGCGTTGGCCGCCGGCGGGGCGGAGCTGGCCGACGGGGAGGATCCGGTCGACTCGGCCGACCTGGTCGCCGCGCTCACCCTCGTCCCGCACCTGCGCGCCGAGGTGGACGCGCTGGAGGCCGGGCTGCTCCGGCTCTCCCGGGACCGGGGGCTCACCTGGCAGGCGGTCGCCCACGGGCTGGGGCTCGGCTCGGCGCAGGCCGCCCGCCAGCGCTTCGAGCGGCTCACCGGGCGGGTCGGAGCCGGGGCCGACGAGGACGGGCCCGGCCCGGCCGCCGGGGCCACCGTCGACGGCGGGCGGCCGTGATGGAGCGCGCCGAGTTGCTCGCGCACTGCCTGGCGAAGCCCGGGGCGTGGCTCGACCAGCCGTGGGGCGAGGAGGCGGTGGCCAAGGTGGGCAGCCGGATCTTCGCGTTCCTCGGGCCGGAGTCCGGCGACCGGGTGGGCCTCAAGTGCGGCCCGACCCGGGAGCTGGCCGACGAGTGGCTGCACCGGTTCCCCGCCGACGCCGCCCCCTCCTCCCACATCGGCCGGTACGGCTGGAACAGCCTGCGGCTGGGCGGGGCGATCGGCGACGACGAGTTGCGCGAGGCGGTGGACGCCTCGTACGAGGCGGTGGTGGCGAAGCTGCCGAGGCGCGAACGCCCCGCGGCCGGCTGAGCCAGCCGGGGGCGGACGCGGGCGGGAACGACGGACGCGGCGCGCGGGAGAACCCCGCGCGCCGCGTCACGACCGGGTCGTCAGCGGGGTACGACCACCTCGGCGGCCCACTCCCGCCAGCCGGCGAGCTGGTCGGCGGCGGCGGCGAGCTGGTCGGCGACCGGGCCGGGGCCGGTGGAGCCGGGGGTGATCCGCGCGGCCAGCGCCGAGGGCACCGAGAGCACGTCGCGCACCGACGGGTCGAGGTGCTCGCTGACCGTCGCCAGGTCGGCGTCGGAGACCTCGTCGAGGGCGCAGTCGCGGACCGCGCAGAGCGCGACCAGCTTGCCGGTGATCTCGTGCGCGTCCCGGAACGGCACGTTGCGGCGGACCAGCCAGTCGGCGACCTCGGTGGCCAGGGAGAAGCCGACGGGGGCGGCGGCCACCAGGCGGTCGACGCGGACGGTCATCGTGGAGATCATCCCGGCGAGGGCCGGCAGCAGCAGCTCCAGGGTGTCGACCGCGTCGAAGGCCGGCTCCTTGTCCTCCTGCATGTCCCGGTCGTACGTCATCGGCAGGCCCTTGAGCATGGTGAGCACGCTCATCAGGCCACCGACGAGCCGGCCGGACTTGCCCCGGGCCAGCTCGGCGATGTCCGCGTTCTTCTTCTGCGGCATGATCGACGAGCCGGTGGCGAAGGCGTCGTCCAGCTCGACCCAGCCGAACTCCTGCGACGTCCAGAGCACCACCTCCTCGCCGAGGCGGGACAGGTGCACCCCGACCATCGCGGTGATGAAGAGGAACTCGGCGACGAAGTCGCGGTCGGCGACGGCGTCCATCGAGTTGGCGAAGGACGTACGGAAGCCCAGCTCCTTGGAGACGGCCACCGGGTCCAACGGCAGGCCGGAGCCGGCGAGCGCGCCCGCGCCGAGCGGGCTGATCGCGGCCCGGTGGTCCCAGTCGCGCATCCGGTCCAGGTCGCGCAGCAGCGGCTGCACGTGGGCCAGCAGCCAGTGACCGAAGGTGACCGGCTGGGCGTGCTGGAGGTGGGTCATCCCCGGCGCGGCGGTGTCGACGTGCCGCTCGGCCTGCTCGACGAGGGCCTCGGCCAGCTCGACCAGCCGGCCGGCCACGCCCCGGGCGTGGTCGCGCAGGTACAGCCGCAGGTCGGTGGCGACCTGGTCGTTGCGGGACCGGCCGGCGCGCAGCTTGCCGCCGAGGCTGCCGAGCCGCTCCAGCAGCCCGCGCTCCAGGGCGGTGTGCACGTCCTCGTCGTCCACGGTGGGGCGGAACGCCCCGGAGGCGCAGGCGGCCTCCAGGTCGTCCAGGGCGGCGAGGATCCGGCCCAGTTCCTCCGGGTCGAGCAGGCCCGCGCCCGCCAGGACCCGGGCGTGCGCCCGGGACCCGGCGAGGTCGTACGGGGCGAGGCGCCAGTCGAACTGCACGCTGACCGACAGCCGGGCCAGGGCTTCGGAGGGGCCGCCGGCGAACCGGCCGCCCCACAGGCTCGTACGGTTGGTCGCGGCGCTGTTCTCGGTGAGGCTCTTGTCGTCCACGCCGCTCATCATTGCTGAGTCTGCCTTTCACTCACGACTGCGGGGCTCACTCGCTGCGCTCGCTCACTCCTCGCGCCCGCACTGGTCAGGAGCCGGCCAACCGGGCGTCCCGCGCGGCGGCCATCCTGCTGGGCAGGCCCCACAACTGCACGAAGCCCTTGGCCAGGGACTGGTCGAAGGTGTCGCCGGTGTCGTAGGTGGCCATGCCGAAGTCGTACAGGCTGGCCTCGGAGCGCCGGCCGGTCACGGTGGCCCGGCCTCCGTGCAGGGTGAGCCGCACCTCGCCGGAGACCTGCTGCTGGGCGTCGTCGATGAAGGCGTCCAGGGCCTGCTTCAGCGGGGAGAACCACAGGCCGTCGTAGACCAGCTCGCCCCAGCGCTGGTCGACGCCCTTCTTGAACCGGGCCAGGTCCCGCTCGACGGTGACCGCCTCCAGCTCCTGGTGGGCGGCGATCAGCGCGATCGCGCCGGGGGCCTCGTACACCTCGCGGCTCTTGATGCCGACGAGCCGGTCCTCGACCATGTCGAGCCGGCCGACGCCCTGCGCTCCGGCGCGCCGGTTCAGCTCCAGGATCGCCTGGTACGGGGTGACGGTCTCGCCGTCGATCGCGACCGGCACGCCGGCGTCGAAGGTGATGACCACCTCGTCGGCGTCGCGGGGCTCGGCCGGGTCCGACGTGTACGAGTACAGGTCCTCGACGGGGGCGTTCCAGATGTCCTCCAGGAAGCCGGTCTCCACGGCCCGGCCCCACAGGTTCTGGTCGATCGAGTACGGCGACTTGGCCGACACGTCGATCGGCAGCCCCTTCTCCTCGGCGAACGCGATCGCCTTGTCCCGGGTCCAGGCGAAGTCCCGGGCCGGGGCGATGATCTTCAGGTCGGGGGCGAGCGCGGCCAGGCCGACCTCGAAGCGGACCTGGTCGTTGCCCTTGCCGGTGCAGCCGTGCGACACGATGGTGCCGCCGTGCTTGCGGGCCGCGGCCACCAGGTGCTTGACGATCAGCGGCCGGGACAGCGCGGAGACCAGCGGGTACCGGTCCATGTAGAGGGCGTTGGCCCGCATCGCCGGCAGGCAGTAGTCGGCGGCGAACTCGTCGCGCGCGTCGACCACCTCCGACTCGACGGCCCCGCAGTCCAGGGCGCGCTGCCGGATGGCGGCGAGGTCCTCGCCGCCCTGCCCGACGTCCACCGCCACCGCGATGATCTCGGCGCCGGTCTGCTCGGCCAGGTACGGAATCGCGACGGAGGTGTCCAACCCTCCGGAGTACGCAAGGACGACCCGCTCGGTCATGGTGTGGCGTTCCCTTCGACGTTCTCTTCCCGGCGGGACCACGCGGCGAGCTTCTCGCCCAACGCGGCACCGCCGACGGCCTCGCGGGCCACGACGAGGATGGTGTCGTCGCCGGCGATGGTGCCGACGACCTCGGGCAGGCCCGCTCGGTCCAACGCGCTGGCCAGGTATTGGGCTGCGCCCGGCGGGGTGCGCAGCACGGCGATGTTGCCGCTGGAGTCGACCTCGTTGAGCAGCTCCCGCAGCAGCCGGACCAGCCGGGCCGGGGCGGCCTCGGCGTCGCGCAGCGGGCGGTGGCCGTCCTCGGGGATGACGTACACGGGGCGCCCGTCACCGCCCCGGGCGGTGACCGCGCCCAGCTCCTTGAGGTCCCGGGACAGGGTGGCCTGGGTCACTCCGACGCCGTCGCCGGCGAGCAGGTCGGCCAGCTCGGTCTGCGAGCGGACCGCCTTGTCGCGGATCAGCTCGACGATCCGGGCGTGCCGGGCGGCGCGGGTCAGCGGGGCGGTCATACCCGGCTCTCCAACAGGAACGCCAGCAGCGCCTTCTGGGCGTGCAGCCGGTTCTCCGCCTGGTCGAACACGGCGCTCTGCGGGCCGTCGAGCACCTCGTCGGTGATCTCCTCGCCCCGGTGGGCGGGCAGGCAGTGCAGCACGATCGCGTCCGGCGCGGCGTGGCCGAGCAGTTGCTTGTTGAGCTGGTACGGCAGGAACGGGGTGATCCGGTCCAGCCCGTCGGACTCCTGCCCCATCGAGGTCCAGGTGTCGGTGGCCAGCACGTCGGCGTCCCGCACCGCCGCCACCGCGTCGCGCAGCACCCGCACCGACCCGCCGGTGCCGGCGGCGATCTGCGCGGCCCGGGTGACCACCTCGGGGTCGGGGTCGAACCCGTCCGGCCCGGCGACCCGCACGTGCATCCCGGCGGTCGCCCCGGCCAGCAGGTACGAGTGGGACATGTTGTTCGCCGCGTCCCCGACGTACGCCAGCGTCCGGCCCCGCGTGCCGCCGCACCGCTCGCGGACGGTGAGCAGGTCGGCCAGGAGCTGGCAGGGGTGGAAGCCGTCGGTGAGGGCGTTGACCACCGGCACGCTCGCCCCGGCGGCGACCTCGGCGATCCGGTCGTCGCCGTGGGTGCGCAGCACGATCGCGGCCACGTAGCGGGACAGCACCCGGCCGGCGTCGGCGAGGGTCTCGCCCCGGCCGAAGTGGGTGACCTGGGTGTCCACCACGAGCGGGTGGCCACCCAGCTCGGCGATGCCGGCGTCGAACGAGATCCGGGTGCGCAGGCTCTGCTTGTCGAACAGCACCGCCACCGACCTCGGGCCGGCCAGCGGCTTGTGGGTGTACCGCTCGGCCTTCATCCGGGCGGCCAGGTCCAGCACGGCCGACTGCTCGGCGGGCGAGAGATCGTCGTCGCGCAGCAGGTGGCGGGTCATGCGGTGGCCTCCGGGGTGGTGGCGTCGAGGACGGCGGGCAGGGCGGCCAGGAAGGCGTCGACCTGGTCGGTGGTCAGGACCAGCGGCGGGGCGAGCCGGACCACGCCGGGCTGCACCGGGTTGACCAGGAAGCCGGCCTCGCGCAGCGCGGTCGCCACCGGGCCGGACACGTCGGCGGTGAGCACGATCCCGAGCAGCAGGCCCGCGCCGCGCACCTCGGCGACCAGGGGGTGGCCGAGCGCCTCGACCCCCCGGCGCAGCCGCTCGCCGACCCGCTTGACGTGGTCGAGCAACCCTTCACTGGCGATGGTCGACACCACCGCGAGGGCGGCGGCACAGCTCACCGGGTTGCCGCCGAAGGTGGTGCCGTGCGAGCCGGCCTTGAGCAGGTCGGCGGCCGGGCCGAAGGCCAGGCACGCGCCGATCGGCAGGCCGCCGCCGAGGCCCTTGGCGAGGGTGACGACGTCGGGTTCGACGCCCTCGGCCTGGTGGGCGAACCAGTGTCCGGTGCGGCCGACGCCGGTCTGCACCTCGTCGAGCACCAGCAGCGCGCCGTGCCGGGTGGCGATCCGCCGGGCCTCGGCGAGGTAGCCGGCGGGCGGGACGACGACCCCGTTCTCGCCCTGGACCGGCTCCAGGATCACCATGGCGGTCGCGTCGGTCACCGCCCCGGCCAGGGCCGCCGCGTCGCCGTACGGGACGTGGGTGACGTCGCCGGGCAGCGGGCGGAACGGGTCGGCCTTGGCGGGCTGGCCGGTGAGCGCGAGCGCGCCCATGGTCCGGCCGTGGAAGCCGCCGACGGTGGCGACCACGTGCGTGCGGCCGGTGAGCCGGGACAGCTTGAACGCGGCCTCGTTGGCCTCGGCGCCGGAGTTGGCGAGGAAGACCCGGCCGGGCCGGCCCGCGAGGGCCAGCAGCAACTCGGCCAGCGCCACCGGCGGCTCGGCGACGAACAGGTTGGACACGTGCCCGAGGGTGGCGACCTGCCGGGACACGGCGGCCACCACGGCCGGGTGGGCGTGGCCAAGGGCGTTGACCGCGATGCCGCCGAGCAGGTCGACGTACTCCCGGCCGGCCTCGTCGACCACGACCGCGCCGGAACCGGAGACCAGCGCGAGCGGCGGCGTGCCGTAGTTGTCCATCAGCGACTGCCGCCAGCGGTCCACCAGCGTGCTCATGGCGCAACCGTGCCTTCCTTGTTCGCGACTGCGGGGCTCGCAGGCTCACTCCTCGCGCTCACCGAGCCATTCTTGTTCGCGACTGCGGGGCTCGCAGGCTCACTCCTCGCGCTCACGACCATCGTTCCGAATCCTTCCGAGGTGAAGACCTCAAGCAGCGTGGAGTGGGCGACCCGGCCGTCGACGACGTGTGCGGCGGGCACGCCGTGGCACACCGCCCGCAGGCAGGCCTCCATCTTCGGGACCATCCCCGATTCCAGGGACGGCAGCAGCTCCGCCAGGTCGTCGGTGGTGATCTCGCTGACCAGGCTGTCGGTGTCGGGCCAGTTCGCGTAGAGGCCGGGGACGTCGGTGAGGACGACCAGCTTGCGGGCCTGGAGCGCGATCGCGAGCGCGGCGGCGGCGGTGTCGGCGTTCAGGTTGTGCAGCACCCCGTCGGCGTCCGGCGCGACGGTGGAGATCACCGGGATGCGGCCGGCCGCGATCAGGTCCGTCACCGCCGAGGTGTCCACGGACTCGACGTCGCCGACCTGACCGACGTCCACCGGCTCCCCGTCGACGTACGCGGGGCGGCGCACGGCGGTGAACAGGCCGGCGTCCTCGCCGGAGAGGCCGACGGCGAACGGGCCGTGCGCGTTGATCAGCCCGACCAGTTCCCGGCCGACCTGGCCGACCAGCACCATCCGGACGACGTCCATCGCCTCGGGGGTGGTGACCCGCAGGCCGCCCCTGAACTCGCTGTCGATGCCGAGCCGGCCGAGCATGGCGGAGATCTGCGGCCCGCCGCCGTGCACCACGACCGGCTTGAGGCCGGCGTAGCGCAGGAACACCATGTCGGCGGCGAAGGCCCGCTGGAGTTCGGGGTCGACCATGGCGTTGCCGCCGTACTTGACCACGACGGTGGCACCGGAGAACCGGGCCAGCCAGGGCAGCGCCTCGATCAGCGTCTCGGCCTTGACCTGGGCCCGGGAGAGGTCCGCGGTGAGACTCACGATGCCAACCTTCCGATCGCGACTGCGGGACTCCGCTGCGCTGCATTCCTCGCGCTCACGATGCCAACCTTCCGATCGCGACTGCGGGACTCCGCTGCGCTGCATTCCTCGCGCTCACGATGCCAACCTTCCGATCGCGACTGCGGGACTCCGCTGCGCTGCGTTCCTCGCGCTCACGATGCCAACCTTCCGATCGCGACTGCGGGACTCCGCTGCGCTGCGTTCCTCGCGCTCACGTCGAGTACGCCGAGTTCTCGTGCACGTACGCGTGCGACAGGTCGTTGGTCCACACGGTGGCCGCCGCGTCGCCGGCGTGCAGGTCGATGCGGATGGTCACGTCCCGCCCGGTGAGGTCGACCTTCGAGCGGTCCTCGGCGGCGGCGCCACAGCGGCACACCCAGACCCCGTTCACGGCGACGTCGACGGCGTCCGGCTCGAACGCGGCGGCGGTGGTGCCGACGGCGGCCAGGATCCGGCCCCAGTTCGGGTCGTTGCCGAACAGCGCCGTCTTCACCAGGTTGTTGCGGGCCACCGACCGGCCCACCTCGACCGCGTCGTCCTCGCTGGCGGCGCCGACCACGTCGATGGCGACCTGCTTGGTGGCGCCCTCGGCGTCGGCGATGAGCTGCTGGGCCAGGTCGTGGCAGGCGGCGGTGACGGCGTCGGTCAGCTCCGCCTGGGTGGGCTCGATGCCGGACGCGCCGCTGGACAGCAGCAGCACGGTGTCGTTGGTGGACATGCAGCCGTCGGAGTCGATCCGGTCGAAGGTGACCCGGCAGGCCGCGCGCAGCGCGGCGTCGAGCGCCTCCGGCCCGGCCACCGCGTCGGTGGTCAGCACGCAGAGCATGGTCGCCATGGCCGGGGCGAGCATTCCGGCGCCCTTGGCCATGCCGCCGACGGTCCAGCCGGTGCCGGCGGCCGCGGTGGTCTTCGGCCGGGTGTCGGTGGTCATGATCGCCTCGGCCGCGGCGGTGCCGCCGTCGCGGGACAGGCCGCGGATCGCCGCCCGTACGCCGGGCAGCAGCTTCGGCATCGGCAGCCGCTCGCCGATCAGGCCGGTGGAGCAGACCGCGACGTCGGCGGCGCCGAGCCGCAGCCGGGGGCTGGCGGCGGTCAGCGCGGCGGCGGTGTGCTCAGCGGTGGCGTGGGTGTCCTGGAAGCCGGCCGGGCCGGTGCAGGCGTTCGCGCCACCGGAGTTCAGCACCACGGCGCGGGCCACGCCGCCACGGACCACCTGCTGGGTCCACAGCACCGGCGCGGCCTTGACCCGGTTGGCGGTGAAGACGCCGGCGACTCCGGCGTCCGGGCCGTCGTTGACGACCAGGGCGACGTCGCTGGCGCCGCTGGTCTTGAGCCCGGCGGCGACCCCGGCGGCCCGGAATCCCTTCGGTGTGGTGACAGTCATGGTGCGACCCCCCAGACGGACAGGCCGGTGGTCTCGGGCAGGCCGAGCATCAGGTTGGCGCACTGCACGGCCTGGCCGGCCGCCCCCTTGCCGAGGTTGTCGATGGCGCTGACCACGATCACCCGGCCGGAGTCGACGTCCACGCCCGCCTGGAGGTGGCAGGAGTTCGAGCCGAGGGTGGCGGCGGTGTGCGGCCAGGCCCCCTCGGGCAGCAGGTGCACGAACGGGGCGTCCGCGTACGCCTGCGCGAGCACCGCCCGGGGGTCGGCGTCGCCGGTCGGCACGGCGGTGACCGTGGCGAGGATGCCGCGCGGCATCGGCGCGAGGACCGGGGTGAGGGAGAGGCTGGTCGCTCCGGTGGCCTGCTTGATCTCCGGCACGTGCTGGTGGGCCCCGACCTTGTACGGCGACAGGTCGCCCATCACCTCGCTGCCGAGCAGGTTGGTCTTGGCGGCCCGGCCCGCGCCGGAGGTGCCGGAGGCGGCGACCACCACGACGTCGGCGGGATCGACCGCGCCGGCCGCGACCAGCGGGGCGAGCGCGAGCGTGGTGGCCACCGCGTAGCAGCCGGTGTTGGCGACCCGGGTCGCGGCGGCGATCTCCGGGCGCTGGCCGGGCAGTTCGGGCAGGCCGTAGGTCCAGGTCCCGGCGTGCTCGCCGCCGTAGTACCGCGTCCAGGCGGCGGCGTCGCGCAGCCGGTGGTCGGCGCCCAGGTCGACCACCCGGACCGGCTCCGGCAGGGCGGCGGCCAGGGCCGCCGACTCGCCGTGCGGCAGGGCCAGGAAGACCAGGTCCGCGTCGGCCAGGGTCGCCGGCTCGGTCGCCGCGAACACCAGGTCCAGCCCGACGAGCTGCGGGTGTACGGCGGTGACCGGCACGCCGGCCTGGCGGTGCGCGGTGGCCGCGACCAGGTCGAGCTCGGGGTGACCGGCGACCAGGCGCAGCAGCTCGCCCCCGGCGTAGCCGCTCGCCCCCGCTACCGCAACTCGGATACCCATTCCCACCTCCGCATGACTATGCAGAGAAGGCTACCTGCCCTCGGCGCACTATTGCAAGGTCATACAGTGCGCTGCATGGTCATGTACGGGGTGACGGTCGCCACGCTGCCGTTCACCGCCTGATCGGGTCGGGGCCCCTTCCCTGGAGGGAAGGGGCCCCGCGCACACCTCAGGCGCCGCGCAGGGTGGCGCCGAAGCGCTCCGCCGCCCGGGCCACCGCCGCGTCGCGGGCCGCCACCGCCTCCTCGACCGTCAGCGTCCGGTCGGGGGCGCGGAAGGTCAGCTTGTACGCCAGCGACCGGCGTCCCGCGCCGAGCTGCTCGGAGGCGTAGACGTCGAACAGCCGGACGCCCTCCAGCAGCTCGCCGGCCCCCTCGACGAGGGCCCGCTGCACCTCGGCGGCGGGCACCCGCTCGTCCACGACGAGGGCCACGTCGATCAGTGCCGGCGGGAAGCCGGAGACCGTCGGGGCCGGGGCAACCGGGGCGGGCGGCAGCGCGTCTAGGTCCAGCTCCATGGCGCTGGTGCGCCGGGGCAGTTCCAGCGCGGCCACCACGGCCGGGTGCAGCTCACCGGCGTGCCCGACGACGGTCCCGTCGACCAGCAGTTCGGCGCAGCGGCCGGGGTGCCAGGGTGCGTACTCGGCGGCCCGCACCTCGACCCGGTCGGCGGGGACGTCGGCGGCGGCGAGCACGGCCCGGCCGGCCTCGACCGCGTCCGCCCAGCCGGCCGGCCGGCCGGCGCCCCACCAGCCGGCCGGCTCGACGTCCCCGGTCAGCACCGCGGCGACGTGCCGGGGCTGGTCGGGCACGACCGCGTCGGCGGCGGCGAACTCGGCGTCGGTGGGCCGCCGGTCCACGCCCATCGCGGGCGGGGCGCCGACGCCGGGGCGTGGGTGGAAGACCGTGCCGATCTCGTAGAGGGCGACGTCGCGGTGGCCCCGGCCGAGGTTGCGCTTGAGGATGCCGAGCAGCGGGCCGAGCAGCGTGGTGCGCAGCAGCGGCTCCTCCTCCGACAGCGGGTTGGCCACCCGCACCGCCGGCCGACGCGGGTCGTCGGCCGGCAGGCCGAGCAGGTCGGCCAGCTCACCGGCGACGAACGGGTGGGCGAGCACCTCGACGTACCCGCGCTCGGCGAGCGAGCGGGCCACGGCCCGGCGGCGGCGCTGCTGCCAGGTCAGCCCCCGGCCGGGCGGCGCGGTGGGCAGCACCGACGGGACCCGGTCGTACCCGTCGAGGCGGACCACCTCCTCGACCAGGTCGGCCGGGTCGGTGAGGTCCGGACGCCAGGTCGGCGGGACGACGGTGAGCACGTCCGCGCCGCCGGCCGCCGGGGTCCCGGCGGCGCCCGGGTCCTCGCCCAGCCGGTCGGCGCCCCGGGTGACGTGGCAACCGACCTGCTCCAGCAGGGACACCACCCGCTCCGGGGAGTAGGTGACCCCGACCCGCCGGCTCGGCAGGTCCGCCGGCAGGACGACCGGGGTACGCGGCCGGACGTGGTCCAGGTCGAGGATCTCCGCCCCGGCGGTGCCGCCGGCGTGCTCGGTGAGCAGCCGGACCGCCCGCATGCGGCCCGGCGATCCGGTCTCGAGGCGGCGCGTCGCCTCCCAGCGGCGAGCAGGTGACAGCCTTGTCGTCGTAGATCGATGCACCTCGGCGGCGGGCGTCGTCGCCGGGCAGGGCCTTGACGTCCTCGGGCAGCACGATGATGCCCGAGTGGTCGTCGCCCAGGCCCAGCTCCTTGGCGGAGCAGATCATGCCGTGGGAGTTACGCCCGTACGTCTTGCGCGCGCCGATGGCGAAGCCGCCGGGCAGCACGCCGCCGGGGAGGATCACCACCACCCGGTCGCCGGGGGCGAAGTTGCGAGCCCCGCAGACGATCTCCTGCGGCTCGCCGGTGCCGTTGGCAGCGCCGACGTCGACCCGGCAGAACCGGATCGGCTTCTTGAAGCCGGTGAGCTCCTCGATCTCCAGGACCTCGCCGACGACCAGGGCGCCGGTGACCGTGGCCCGCAGGTCCACGATCGACTCGACCTCGATGCCGAGGTCGACCAGCGCCTGCTCCAGGTCATCGGCGGGCAGGTCGGCCGGGAGGTCGACGTACTCCCGCAGCCAGCTGACAGAAACTCGCATGTCTCAGATCACCGTCTCCGTAACTCGTGCCCGCACCGTCTACGCCCCGGCCCCGAACGCGCGGGTGAACCGCACGTCGCCCTCGGCCATGTCCCGCATGTCGCTGACCCCGTGGCGGAACATCACGGTCCGGTCGATGCCCATGCCGAAGGCGAATCCGGAGTAGACCTCCGGGTCGATCCCGCAGGCGCGCAGCACCCGGGGGTTGACCATGCCGCAGCCGCCCCACTCGACCCAGCGCGGCCCGTCGCGGTGCTCCGGGAACCACACGTCGAACTCGGCGGACGGCTCGGTGAACGGGAAGTAGTGCGGCCGCCAGCGGGTCTTCGCGCCCTCGCCGAACATGGCCCGGGCGAAGTGGTCGAGGGTGCCGCGCAGGTGCGCCATGGTGATGCCGCGGTCCACTACCAGGCCCTCGACCTGGTGGAACACGGGGGCGTGGGTGGCGTCCAGCTCGTCGGTGCGGTACACCCGGCCGGGCACCACCACGTAGATCGGCGGCCTGCGGGTCAGCATGGTGCGCGCCTGCACCGGGGAGGTGTGGGTGCGCAGCACCAGCCCGGAGCTCTCCGCGCCCGGCGGCGGTGCGATGTGGAAGGTGTCCATCAGGCCGCGCGCCGGGTGGTCGGCGGGGATGTTGAGGGCGTCGAAGTTGGTCCACTCCAGCTCGACCTCGGGCCCCTCGGCCACCTCGTAGCCCATCCCGACGAACAGGTCGCTGATCTGCTCCATCAGCGTGCTCAGCGGGTGCCGGGCGCCGCGCGGCCGGCGGTCGTAGGGCAGCGTGACGTCGACCCGCTCGGTGACCAGCACCCGCTCGGCCTGCTCGCGTTCGAGGACCTCGGCGCGGGCGGCGTAGCCGGCCTCGATCGCCCGGCGGGCCTCGTTGACCCGCTTGCCGGCGTCGGACTTGGCGGCCGGCGGCAGCGCGCCGATCTCCCGGCGGGCCAGCGAGACCGGGGACCGGTCACCGAGGTGCGCGGGTCGCAGCGCGGTCAGCGCGTCGGGGTCGGCGGCGGCGGCGAACGCCTGCTCGGCGTCGGCCACGGCCCCGGCCAGGGCGTCCGGGTCGAGCAGGGCGACCTGCTTCGGGTCGTACGGATCGTTGCGATAGGTCATGGCGTACGGGCACTCCCTCACGGCGGCGCCGGCCCTGCACGGGCGGCGAAGCGAGTCTACGGACGCGCGGCTGTGCCGCAGCCCGCCGGTGGGAGGTCGCGCAGGGGGAAGGGTCAGGCCCGCCGCCCGCCGACACCGGCGGGCTGGCTAAACGAACGCCGTGGCGCGTTCATCATGTGGACGACTCCCCTGCGGTGGGGCCGCGCCGCCGACCGGGCACCCGACACCGGGTGCGGACACGCTCGGACGTCAGCGCAGCGCTCTCGCTGAAGCGTACAGGCACACGGCGGCAGCCGCAGCCAGGTTGAGGCTCTCGGCGCGCCCGTGCAGCGGCACCCGCACCCGGGCGTCGGCGGCGGCGGTCAGCTCCTCGGGCAGCCCGTGCGCCTCCGAGCCGAACAGCCAGGCGGTCGGGGTGGCCAGCCGGCCGGCGTCGGCCAGGTCGTCGAGGTCGCTGTCGCCGTACCCGGTGGTGGCGAGAACCGAGAGCCCGGCGGCGTGCAGCGCGGCGACCACGGCGAGGGGGTCCGGCGCGCGGACCACGTCGACGTGGAAGAGGCTGCCGGCCGAGGCTCGCACGCACTTGCCGTTGTACGGGTCGACCGCGTCGCCGGCGAAGACCACGGCTCCGGCCCCGGCGGCGTCGGCGGTGCGCAGCACGGTGCCGGCGTTGCCCGGGTCACGGATCTCGGCGAGCACCGCCACCAGTCGGGGGGCGGCGGCGAGCGCGTCGTCCAGCGGCACGTCCAGGTGCCGGCAGACGGCGACCAGGCCCTGCGGGGCGACGGTCTCGGCGAGCGCGGCGAGGGCGTCGTCGGTGACCTCGGACACCGGCACGTCGACGCGGGCGGTGTGGGCGGCCAGGTCGGCGTACCGGTCGAGGGCGGCCGGGGTGCCGAACAGCTCGACGACGGTGCCGGGGCGGGCGAGGGCCTCCCGGACGGCCTGCGGCCCCTCGGCGAGGAACCGGCCGCCGGCGTCGCGGTCGCGGCGCCGGTGCAGCCGGCGGGCGGCGACGACCCTGGGGGTACGTGGGGTGAAGGGCATGGTGTCCGGCTCCGGAGCACGGCCGAGGCGCCCGCCGCGCGTCGTGGACGACACGGGGGCGCCTCGGTCGGGTGCTGGCGGATCAGGCGGCCTGGGCCGCCGCGCCACCGGTGCCCTCGGCCGCCACGGCGACGCGGGCGACCTCGACGATCGCGGCGAACGCGGTGGCGTCGTTGACGGCCAGGTCGGCCAGGATCTTCCGGTCGACCTCGACGCCGGCCAGGCGCAGGCCCTGGATCAGCCGGTTGTAGGTCATCCCGTTGGCGCGGGCACCCGCGTTGATCCGGGTGATCCACAGCTGCCGGAAGTCGCCCTTGCGGTCGCGACGGTCCCGGTAGGCGTACTGCATCGAGTGCAGCACCTGCTCCTTGGCCTTGCGGTACAGCCGGGAGCGCTGACCGCGGTAACCGCTCGCGGACTCCAGCAGGGTACGACGCTTCTTCTGGGCGTTCACAGCCCGCTTGACGCGTGCCATCTCAACTCCTTGTATCCGTGAAGGTGGCGCGCGTCAGCGGCCGAGCAGCTTCTTGATTCGCTTGACGTCAGCCTTGGCCAGCTCGACCGTGCCGGTCAGCCGCCGGGTCTGGGTGGAGGGCTTCTTCTCCAGGTTGTGGCGGAGGCCGGCCTGCTGGGCAACGATCTTGCCCTTGCCGGTCACCTTGACCCGCTTGCCCATGCCCGTGTGGCTCTTCATCTTCGGCATTGAAACGTCTTCTCCCCTGTTACTCGCCGGTGTTGTCGGCGACTGCGCCGGTCTCGCCGGCCGCTGCGGTCTCGCCGGCTGCCGCGGTCTCACCGGCTGCCGGAGCGGCGGACTCGTCCGCGACCCGGTCCCGGGGTGCGCCGCGGGACGCCGTCGCGGCGACCGCGGAGGCCTTGACGGCCCGGTGCGGAGCGAGAACCATGATCATGTTTCGGCCGTCCTGCTTCGGAGCGGCCTCGACGTATCCCAGCTCCGTGATCTCGGACTCGAGCCGGCGCAGGAGCCGGTAACCCAGCTCCGGGCGGCTCTGCTCCCGACCGCGGAACATGATCGTCACCTTGACCTTGTCGCCGGCCTTGAGGAACCGCACCACGTGACCCTTCTTGGTCTCGTAGTCGTGCGGGTCGATCTTCGGCCGGAGCTTCATCTCCTTGATGACGGTCTGCTGCTGGTTACGCCGCGCTTCGCGCGCCTTGAGTGCGCTCTCGTACTTGAACTTGCCGAAGTCCATGAGCTTGCACACCGGCGGGCGCGCCATCGGCGCAACCTCGACCAGGTCCAGATCGACGTCCGCGGCCAGCTGAAGGGCGCGCTCCAGCGGGACGATGCCCACCTGCTCACCCTCGGGGCCGACCAGTCGGACCTCACGTGCCCGGATCTGCTCGTTCACGCGTGGTTCGACGCTGATGGGGCCTCCTCGAGTCGAGTTTCTCCTCTGGTGGCCGACTCCGCGGCCCCCGTGGTGGAGGCCGATCCGGAAAGCAGAAGGCCCCGGCGCATGCCAGGGCCCGCTCGACCGGTCGGCACGATCACATGATCGCGCATCCGGGCCCGGGGTGTGCCCGGAACCGGTGACCGGACCCGGCCACCGACTGGGGCGACTCGGGTGGGAGCAGGCGCTCCGCTTCTAGACCGCCCGCGCGTAGAGGCACGGGGCAGTCTGGTCGACTCAGCAACACTACACCCTCACCCGATCCGACCCCAAACCGCGCACGCAGGTCAGCCCGCATCGGGCCAGCCCCGGTGAAACCGGCCCGGAACGCGGCGGCGGCCGGCCCGGGACGCGGCGGCTCAGCGGGCGGCCAGGGCCGCGAGGTGGGCCTGGTGCAGCCGGCGCAGGGCGCGGACCCCCTCGACCGCCGACTCCTTGTCGGCCGCCTGGAGGGCCACCATCGGCAGCAGGTCGTCGTCGTGCAGCTCCAGGCTCGCCCACGGCGCGCCCCGGTCGAAGCGCACCCCCCGGACGACCTCCCAGGGCAGCTCGTACGAGCCGATCACGTTACGCACCCGCACTCCGCGCGCGTGCGCCTCCACCCGGGGCCGGGTGAACAGCAGGATGCCGAGCGCGCCGAAGACGCCCAGGCCGATCATGGCTAGCTGGTCGCCGCGCTGGAAGGTGCCGTAGCCCTCGCCGGTGGGGCCGGTCAACGAGGTGGCCACCAGGCTGAACACCACCAGCAGGGCGGCGGCCGACACCCAGCAGACCAGCCGGATCCGGCGGGGTCGCAGGATCACCGGTTCGGTATCGCTCACCCCACCAGTCTGCCATCCGACTCCGCCGGCCCGCCCACCGCCACACGCGAGCACCGTCCCCAGCCCAGCCCAGGCGAGATCAACTCCATGTCGTTGACATCGGGGCGTCCACCTCTGTCGATCGCCCCAAGTCAGTGACATGGAGTTGACCATCCGCCGTTCAGTCGTCGCCCGGCCCCCAGGAGACCCCCGGGCGCCTCGGGGCCGACGGACCCGCCAGGGATCCCGGGTCCGCCCGGGACGGCGGGACAACCGGGGCGGCCGGGGCAGTCCGGGCGGTCGGGGCCGGTGGGCGGGTGCCGCGGCCGGCGACCACCACCGCCAGCAGGGTGAGCAGGGCGCCGACCAGCACCGGCCACCGCGGCCCCGCCCCGCCCGGCAGTGCGACGTCCAGCAGCAGGGCGCCACCGAGCTGGCCGGCGACCAGGGCCAGCCCGGTGCGCAGCACCCCGACCGCCCGGACCCCGAGCATCAGGGCGAACACGATGCCGACGCCGAGCAGGCCGCCGAGGTACAGGTACCAGTCGTGCGGCCAGGTCGGCGCGGGGCCGGTGAAGGCACCGGCGAGCGCGGCCACCGCCACGATGACCGGGGTGCCCACGGCGAAGTTGATCGCGATGCCGGCGGTGGTGGTGCCGGCGGCGGAGACCCGACCGTTGAGCGCGGACTGGAGGGCGACCGCCGCCCCGCCCGCGACGGCGAGCAGGATCCCGCCGACGGCCACCTCACCGATCGGCCGGCCGAGCTGGGCCAGGGCGACAGCGAGCACGCCGAGCAGCGCGCCGGTGACCCGGGAACCGGTCAGCCGCAGCCGCCCGAGCGGGGCCAGCCCGGCCCGGTCCGCCGCAAGGCCGCCGAGGCTGCCCCCGGCCACCTGGGCGATGGTGAACACCGCGATCCCGAGCACCGGGACGACGTACGCGGCGACCGTCACGATCACCGCGCCGCCCAGCCCACCGAGGTACGACCACCACGGCAGCCGGGCCCGGCGCAGCGCGTCGAGCCCGGCCCGGGTGGACCGCAGGCCGAGCAGGCCCACGAGGACCACCAGGCAGCCGCCGAGGTTGTTGACCAGCGCGCCGAGCACCGGATCGCCGGCCCGCTCCCCCAGCTCGGCGTTGCCGGCTCCCTGTGCCGCGGAGGCCGCCCCGGCCAGCACCACCAGGGCGAGGGCGGCCGCCGGGGGCAGCGGTCTCACAGCCGGCAGGCGTGGATGTTGGTGACCAGGATGGCGCGCGCGCCCAGCTCGTACAGCTCGTCCATGATCCGGTGCACGTCGTCGCGCTGCACCATCGCCTGGACCGCGACCCAGCCCTCGCGGTGCAGCGGCGAGACGGTGGGTGACTCGATGCCGGGGGTGAGCGAGCTGGCCCGGTCGAGCAGCCCGGCCGGCACGTCGTACGCGAGCATCACGTAGCGGCGGGCGACCAGCACCCCGTGCAGCCGGCGCAGCAGCTGCGCCTCCTGGGCGTGCCCGGGGGCCTCGACCCGACGGACCAGCACCGCCGAGGAGACCAGCAGCGGGTCGCCGACGATCTCCAGGCCGGCCTGGCGCAGGGTCGCCCCGGTGGAGACCACGTCGGCCACCACGTCGGCCACGCCGAGGCGGACGGCGTTCTCGACCGCGCCGTCGAGCCGGATGACGTCGGCGGTCAGCCCGTGGTCGTCGAGGTAGCGGTGGACCACCCCTGGGTACGCGGTGGCGATCCGGTGCCCGCCCAGCTCCTTGGGCGAGGCGATGGTGTCGGGGCGGGCGGCGAACCGGAAGGTGGCCCCGCCGAAGGCGAGGTCGACCACCTCCTCGGCCGGGGCACCGGAGTCGACCAGCAGGTCCCGGCCGGTGATGCCGAGGTCCAGGTCACCGGAGCCGACGTAGGTGGCGATGTCGCGGGGGCGCAGGTAGAAGAATTCGACGTCGTTGGCCTCGTCCCGGCAGACCAGGTCCTTGGGGTCGCGGCGCTGCCGGTAACCGGCCTCGCGCAGCATCTGGGCGGCCGGCTCGGCCAGGGTGCCCTTGTTCGGAATGGCGACACGCAGCATGACGGAGTGCTCCTTCGATCGATGGAGAAGATCAACGGACGGGGCACTCACAGATGTCGGTAGACGTCCTTCAGTTCGATACCGGCGGCCAGCATCAGCACCTGCGCCTGGTAGAGCAGCTGGGAGATCTCCTCGGCCGCCCGCTCCGGGCCCTCGTGCTCGGCGGCCATCCACGACTCGGCCGCCTCCTCGACGACCTTCTTGCCGATGAAGTGCACCCCCTTCTCCAGCGCGGCCACCGTGCCCGAGCCGGGGGTGCCGGCGGCGGCCTTGGCCTGCAGCTCGGCGAACAACTCCTCGAACGTCTTCACGGGATGCGATTCTTCCAGCACCGGCCCGCCGGGGCGCGCAGCGGGTCCCCGCCGGTGCGGTGGCCGACCCGCCGGCGCGGGCCGACCGGTGGTGTACGCCGCGGCACCACGTCACTGACCTCGCGGGATCGGGCGGGCCGGGACACGCGATGTCAGTGACATCGTGCCCCGGCCGGGCCGGCGCGGGACGGGCGTCAGTGGCCGAAGCCGACCCGGTGCCCGGCCGCGGCGTCCAGGCCGCGTACGGCCAGCGCCGCGTCCAGCGCCGCCACCGTGGCCGCCCAGCCCTTGTCCTCCGCCGACCCGGGCAGCCCGGCCCGGTCCCGGGCCTGCTCGATGGTCTCCACCGTGAGCACCCCGTGCGCGACCGGCTTGCCCTCGTCGAGGGCGACCCGGGTCAGCCCGTCGGTGACCGACCGGCAGACGTAGTCGAAGTGGGCGGTGGCGCCGCGCACCACCACGCCGAGGGCGACCACCACGTCGAAGCGGCGGACCATCGCCTGGGCGACCACCGGCAGCTCCACCGAACCGGCCACCCGGGCCACCACGGCGCGGGCGCCGCACGCCTCGGCGGCGGCGACCGCCCGGTCGACCATGTGGTCGGTCAGCTCGCCGTGCCAGCGCGCGGCGACGATGCCGACCGTCATCCCGGCGGCGTCCACCACCGTCACCCCGGGTTCACCGAATCCCGCCATGGCTATGCTCCGATCTCGTCGCTGGCGACCGGGCGGCCCATCGGCGCCTCGGTCACCCCGTCCAACTCGTCCAACAGGTGGCCCATCCGGTCGCGCTTCGTGCGCAGGTAGCGGACGTTCTCCGGGTGCGGCTGCACCGGCAGCCCCTCCCGGCCGGTGACGGTCAGGCCGTACCCCTCCAGCCCGGCCCGCTTGGCCGGGTTGTTGGTCAGCAGCCGCATCGAGCGAACGCCCAGGTCGTAGAGGACCTGCGCGCCCGTGCCGTAGTCCCGGGCGTCGGCCGGCAGGCCCAGGTCGAGGTTCGCGTCCACGGTGTCGCGGCCCAGGTCCTGCAACTGGTACGCCTGGAGCTTGTGCAGCAGTCCGATCCCGCGCCCCTCGTGCCCGCGCACGTAGAGCACCACCCCGCGGCCCTCCGTGGCGACCCGGGCCAGCGCGGCCTGCAACTGCGGGCCGCAGTCGCAGCGCAGCGAGCCGAACACGTCGCCAGTGAGGCACTCCGAGTGCACCCGGACCAGCACGTCCTCCCCGTCGCCGAGCTCCCCGATGACGAGGGCGATGTGCTCGGCCGGGTCGTGCTCGGCGCGGTACCCCAGCGCCCGGAACACCCCGTACGGGGTGGGCATCCGGGCCGCCGCCACCTGCTCCACCTGCTTCTCGGTGCGCCGCCGGTGCGCCACCAGGTCGGCGATGGTCACCAGGGTCAGGCCGTGCTCGGCGCAGAACTTCTCCAGGTCGGGCACCCGCATCATGGTGCCGTCGTCGTTGACCAGTTCGCAGAGCACGCCGGCGGGCCGCAGCCCGGCCAGCCGGGTCAGGTCGATCGCCGCCTCGGTGTGCCCGGGCCGGCGCAGCACCCCGCCCTCGCGGGCCCGCAACGGCACCACGTGCCCGGGCCGGGCCAGATCCGTCGGGTCGGTGGACGGGTCGGCCAGCAGCCGGATGGTGTGCGCCCGGTCGGCCGCCGAGATGCCCGTGCTGACGCCCTCCCGGGCGTCCACGGTCACCGTGTACGCGGTGCCCCGCCGGTCCTGGTTGGTGTGGTGCATCGGCGGCAGGTCCAGCCGGTCGCACTCGCCCTCGGTGAGCGGCACGCAGATGTAGCCCGAGGTGTAGCGGACCATGAACGCGACGAACTCCGGGGTGGCCAGCTCGGCCGCGAAGATCAGGTCACCCTCGTTCTCCCGGTCCGCGTCGTCGACCACGACGACGGGCCGGCCGGCGGCGATGTCCGCCACCGCCTGCTCGATGCTGGCGAAAGTGCTCATGCGACGGCCTCCGAGTAGCTGGGCGGGAGCGGGGCCCGGGTCGGGCGGGTGACGCGTGAGGCACGCCACCAGGCGGCGAAGCCCCAGGCGCAGAAGGCGCCGTAGACGAGGTACATGGCGGCGGACGGGTAGAACCCGCCGCGCAGCAGCAGCGGCACGCCGACGGCGTCCACCGCGATCCAGACCAGCCAGAACTCCACCCAGCCGCGGGCCATGCCGTAGGTGGCCAGCAGGCTGCCGGTGAGGATCCAGGCGTCCGGCAGCGGCCCCCAGGAGCCGAGCGCGGCCAGCACCGGGTACCCGACGGCGGTGCCGACGGCGGCGGCCACCAGCAGGCCGAGTCGTTCCCGGCCGGTGGCCCAGCGCGGCGCGACCGGGGCGTGGTCGCCGTCAACGCCGAGGCGGCGGTTGCGCGACCAGCGCCACCAGCCGTAGAGGCTGACGGCGAAGAAGAACACCTGCCGGCCGGCCTGGCCGTAGAGGTCGTGCGCCTGCGGGGTGACGAACACCCCGCCGAGGAACACGGTCAGCAGCAGCGCGTTGCCGACCATGCCGACCGGCCACGCCCAGACCACGCGGCGCAGGCCGAGCAGCGCGGAAGCCAGACCGAAGACGTTGCCGACGATCTCCCGCACCAGCACCGGGGAGCCGGCGACGGGCAACTGGGCGTCGAGCAGCCAGCCGAGCGGGCCGGTCACCGCCCGCCACCGCCCGCGGCCCGGTCGCCGAGCAGCCGCTCGACGTACTTGGCCAGCACGTCCACCTCCAGGTTGACCGGGTCACCGACGGCGCGGGCGCCGAGGGTGGTCAGCTTGAGGGTGGTGGGGATCAGCCCGACGGAGAACCAGTCCGGCCCGACGTCGGCCACCGTCAGCGACACCCCGTCGATGGTGATCGAGCCCTTCTCCACCACGTACCGGGCCAGGGTGGCGGGCAGGCGGAAGCGGACCGTCTCCCACTGCTCGGCCGGCTCCCGGGACAGCACCTCGCCGACCCCGTCGACGTGGCCCTGCACGATGTGCCCGCCGAGCCGGCTGTTCAGCGCGGCGGCGCGTTCCAGGTTGACCGGGACGCCGGGGCCCAGCCCGCCGAGGGCGGAACGGCGCAGCGTCTCCCCCATCACGTCGGCGGTGAAGACCCCGGCGTCGACGTCGACCACGGTGAGACAGACCCCGTTGACCGCGATGGAGTCGCCGTGCCGGGCGTCGGCGGTGACCAGCGGGCCACGGACGGCGACCAGTGCCGAGTCACCCCCGGTCTCGGTCACTGCGACGACCTCGCCCAGCTCCTCGACGATGCCGGTGAACATGTCAGCCCTCCCTCTTCCGGGGCAACGCGGTGATCCGCAGGTCGGGACCGACCTGCGTGACGTCGGTGAGTTCCAGGTCGATGGCGTCGGCGATGGTCGTCACCCCGGCGTCGGCCAGCGCGGTCGGCCCGGCGCCGAGCAGCCGCGGCGCGACGTACCCGACGACCCGGTCGACCAGGCCGGCGGCGAGGAACGCGCCGGCCAGGCTGGGGCCGCCCTCCAGCAGCGCGGCCCGCACCCCCCGGCGGTGCAGCTCGGCCAGCAGCGCCGGCAGGTCGACCCGGCCGTCCGGGCCGGCGCCGACCTGCGCGGCGGTGGCGATCCACGTCGGGGCGGCGCCGTCGCGGACCTGGGCCCCGGCGGGGGTACGCCCGAGGCTGTCCACCACGACCCGCAGCGGCTGCCGGATGGCCGGGGTGCCGTCGCGCGGGTTGCGCACGGTGAGCCGGGGGTCGTCGGCGAGGACGGTGCCCACCCCGGCGATCACCGCGTCGACCGTGCCGCGCAGCGCGTGCACGTCGGCCCGGGCGGCCTCCGAGGTGATCCACATGCTGGTGCCGTCGGCGGCGGCGGAGCGTCCGTCGAGGGTGGCGGCGAACTTCCAGATCACGTACGGCCGGCCCCGGCGCACCGAGGTGAGCCAGGCGACGTTCCCGGCCTCGGCCTCGGCGGCGCGTACCCCGAACTCGACCTGGAGGCCGGCGGCGCGCAGGGTGACGGCGCCGCCGGCCGCGACCGGGTCGGGGTCGGGCACGGCGACGACCACCCGGGCGACGCCGGCGGCGATCAGGGCGTGGCTGCACGGGCCGGTGCGGCCGGTGTGGTCGCAGGGTTCCAGGGTGACCACGGCGGTGCCGCCCCGGGCCCGCAGGCCGGCCTGGGCGAGCGCGACGATCTCGGCGTGCGGTCCGCCCGCGTACGCGTGGAATCCCTCCCCGACGACCTCGCCGTCCGGATCGAGCAACACGCAGCCGACCACCGGGTTGGGGCTGGCCGTGCCGAGCCCACGGGCGGCGAGCGCGATCGCCCGACGCATCGCCTCGTCCACGGAGCCGCTGGCCATCGCCCCTTGCCCTGCCCTCTCGCTCGCCGGTCCGCGCGCGGGCGGGTCGGGAGGGTACGGGCAGGCGGCGGCGGATTCCGGGAACGGCGGAGCCGGCCCCGGGAGAGCCCGGACAGCGCTGAGTCAGCGGCCGGCAGGGCCCGCCCCGTCCCGCGCGCTGTCTCCCATCCGGACTGTCTGGGGGTGGGCTGGCCCGCCCCCAACCGTCGGCCCCGGAATCTCACCAGGTCCACCGGGCGGCTGTCGCCGTCCGGGTCGCGGGCTTACCACGGTCACACCGTGGATCACCGCCGGTTCGGAATTACACCGAGTCCCGCCAGCGCGTGGTGGGTACCCCAGAAGTGTGGCACGGCACGCGCCGCGCGTCTGCCCTCGGGGGAGCTACCTCACAGAGGTGGGCAATATTCAAGAAACGCTGCGTCGCCGGTCGACCGCCACGTACGAACCGGGCTGGCTCTTGGCCACGGACTTCATCTCGGAGGCGACCGCGATCGCCTCCTGCGGGTTGGTGAGCCGCTTGCCGGAGTCGGAGACGGACACCCCGATCGACAGGGTGACCAGCGCCGCGCGCCGGATGTTGCCCCGGCGGTCCTTCAGCTCGACGTAGCCGCGTTCGGCGTCGGACTGGTCGTAGAGCCGGTCGGCGGCGGTCTCGAAGTCGACCACCGCCCGGGAGGTCAGCGGCCGGACCTGCTCGGGGGTGCAGACGATGACGAAGTCGTCGCCGCCGACGTGGCCGAGGAAGGCCGGCGGCAGCCCGATCGCGACGACCGCCCGGTGCAGGCTGCGGGCCAGCGCCGAGATGAACTCGTCACCCCGGACGAAGCCGTACCGGTCGTTGACGCTCTTGAACCGGTCGATGTCGACGTAGCCGACCGCGTAGTCGACGCCGTTGCGTACCCGGTCGGTGATCTCCCGGCGGATCCGGGAGTTGCCGGGCAGGCCGGTCAGCGGGGAGACCTCGCGGAACTCCTTGTTGCGCCGCAGGGTGGAGCTGACCCGGGCCACCAGTTCGGCGGTGTCGAAGGGCTTGACCAGGTAGTCGTCGGCGCCGGCGCTGAGCCCGTGGACCTTGTCCACGGTCATCCCCTTGGCGGTCAGCATGATCACCGGCAGCGCGGAGGTCATCGGGTCGGCGCGCAGCCGCCGGGTCAGCTCCAGCCCGTCGATGCGCGGCATCATCAGGTCGACCACCGCCAGGTCCGGCCGCTGCCGCTCGATCACCTCGAGCGCCTCCTGGCCGTCGCCGGCATGGATCACCTCGAAGCCGTGCAGCCGCAGGTTGAACTCGACGAACCGGGCGATGTCGGCGTCGTCGTCGACGACCAGGATGAGGTCGGGTCGCTCCTCGGCCGGCTCCACCTCAGGCCCCGGGGGCCGCGCGCTCCGCCAGGCCCCGCAGGCGGCGGACCGCCTCGGCCGGATCGTCGGCGCCGTAGACCGCGGTGCCGGCGACGAAGGCGTCCGCACCGGCGGCGGCGGCCTGCTCGATGGTGTCCGCGGCGATCCCGCCGTCGACCTCGATGCGCAGCTCCAGGTGGCCCGCGTCGACGTGCCGCCGGGCGGCGCGCACCTTGTCCAGCAGCTCCGGGAGGAACCGCTGCCCGCCGAAGCCGGCCTTGATCGTCATGATCAGCAGCGTGTCGAAGCTGGGCAGCAGCTCCAGGTACGGCTCGATCGGGGTGTCCCGGTCGATGGCCAGCCCGGCCTTCGCCCCGGCCGCCCGCAGGTCCTTCGCCAGCGCCACCGGGTTGTCGCACGCCTCGGCGTGGAACGTGACGTTGTACGCTCCCGCGTCGGCGTACCCGGGGGCCCAGCGGCCCGGGTCGGTGATCATCAGGTGCACGTCGAACGGCAGCTCGGTCGCCGCGCGCAGGCTCTGCACGACGGGCAGCCCGATGGTCAGGTTCGGCACGAAGTGGTTGTCCATGACATCGACGTGCAGCCAGTCCGCGGCGCCCTCGACGGCACGGACCTCCTCGGCCAGGCGGGCGAAATCGGCGGCGAGGATGCTGGGCGCGACGATCGGCAGCGGTACGGTCACCGGGCCAGTGTACGAATGCGCTCGTGCGCCGCCCCCAGCGCGGCACCACGTGAGACGCGCTGTGATTCGGCCGTGACTGCCGGTGCGGATTCGCCCGGACCGGACGGAACACCCCGGAGGGCCAGGCAGCCGTGCCCGTCGATCGACCGAAACGCGGCGAGAGTCCACGCGGGACGAGCGCCGGTGCCGTATGCTCCCGCACCGTGGCGCGATCGGCGACGGAGGCCGGTGACCGCGACCACCGGCGACGGGGAGGTCGGACGGATGCGGCGATGGTGGACGGCGATCGCCGTGGGCGCGGGCGCGGCGGTGGCGCTGGCGGCCTGCGGCACACCCTCCGGGGTGGACGGTGACCTCGCCGACGACTGGCGGGCGATGGCCGCGCCGACGCAGTTCGTGCCAGCCGCCGGGGCCTGCCACACCGCGTCTTCCGACGTCGGCTACCTCAGCGGTTACCACCCGGTGGACTGCGGTACGACCCACCGGGTGGAGACCATCCACGTCGGCACGCTGACCGGCCCGGCCGCCGAGCTGAGTGCTCCCCCGGCCGCCGGATCGGCGGGGATGAAGACCGCCCGCGCCGAGTGCGACCGGGAGGTCGACAAGGCCGTCGGCGCCAGCTGGCGCTCGGGCCGGCTGTTCCTGTCCGCGGTCTTCCCGTCCCAGCAGGCGTGGGCGGGCGGGGCGCGGTGGTTCCGCTGCGACCTCAACGAGGTGGAGAGCGTCGACGACTCCAGCGTCGTGCCGCGCAGCGGCAGCCTCAAGGGCGCGTTGACGGGGAACTCCACCCTGGTCCACCGCTGCTTCAACCCGAAGATCGTCAAGAACGTCGTCAAGTCGATGGCCGTCACCCCGTGCACCAGCAAGCACCGGGTCGAGTTCGTCGGGGTCTACCGGGCCCCGGACGTGGCCTACAACCAGATCGACAAGAACCGGCTGCGCATCCACCAGGGGTGCCGGTCCCTGATCGCCTCGTACGCCAAGGTGCCCGACAACAGCGACCTGCAGTACCGGGCGGGGACGATCTTCTACCACCCCTTCGAGGAGGAGTGGAAGGACGGCAACCGGGGGGTGCAGTGCTTCCTCTGGGCCGACCGCAACCTCACCCGCTCGGTGAAGGGCGCCGGGCCCAGGGGCCTGCCGGTCCGGTGACCCGACCCGCCGGGACGGCGGGGAGCTGACGCGCGCAGGGGGGGCGGCCGGTCCGGCCGCCCCCCTGCGTTTCTCGCGTCGCTCAGCCCCGGCGCAGCACGGCGAGGAACATCGCGTCGGTGCCGTGCCGGTGCGGCCACAACTGCACCGACGGCCCGTCGCCCAGCCCCGGCATCCCGGCCGGCAGCAGCGGCCGGGCGTCGACGAAGTCCGCCGGCACCCCGGCACGGCGGGCCGCCTCGGTCACCGTCACGTGCGTCTCCACGGTGTGCGGGGAGCAGGTCACGTAGGCCACCAGGCCGCCCGGGCGGGCCGCCCGCAGCGCCGCCACCAGCAGTTCCCGCTGCAACCGGGTCAGCGGCGGCAGGTCCGACGGCTGCTTACGCCAGCGGGCCTCCGGCCGGCGGCGCAACGCGCCCAGCCCGGTGCACGGGGCGTCGACCAGCACCCGGTCGAAGTGCCCCTCCGGCAGCTCCGGATCGGCGCCGACGGTGCGGCCGTCGGTGTGCAGCACGTCGACCGGCAGCCCTCGGGTGGCCTGGGTGACCAGCCGGGCCCGGTGCTCAGAGACCTCGACGGCGGTCAGCCGGGCACCGCGCTGGGCGGCGAGCGCCCCGAGCAGCCCGGACTTCCCGCCGGGGCCGGCGCACAGGTCCAGCCAGTGGCCGTCCGGGCCGTCCAGCGGGGCGACCGCCAGGGCGTTGGCCACCAGTTGGGAGCCCTCGTCCTGGACGTGTGCCCGGCCCTCGGCCAGCGCCCGCAGCTCGCCGGGGGCGCCGCCGCCGAGGTAGACCGCGTACGGGGAGAACGCCCCGGGGGCGCCGCCGACCTCGTCGGCCAGCTCGACCGGATCGGCCAGGCCCGGCCGGGCGCACAGGTGCACCGGCGGGCGCTCGTTGTCCTCGATCAGGAGGCGGGTGGTCTCGCCCAGGTCGCCGCCGAGCGCCTCGGCGAACGCCCGCACGATCCACTGCGGGTGGCTGTAGGCCAGGGCCAGGTGCCCGATCGGGTCGGCCTCGAACGCCGGGGCGAGCTTCGCCACCCAGGCGTCGGCGTCCCGGCCGGCCACCTCGCGCAGCACCGCGTTGGCGAAGCCGGTGGCGCTGATACCGACGGTGCGGACCAGGTCGACCGTCGAGGAGACCGCCGCGTGCGCCGGGACCCGGGTGTGCAGGAGCTGGTACGCGCCCAGCCGCAACGCGTCGCGCACCGGCGGGTCGATCCGGGCCACGTCCCGGCCGGCCGCGTCGGTGAGGATCGCGTCGATGGTGCCGGTGTGCCGCAGCGAGCCGTAGGTCAGCTCGGTGGCGAAGGCGGCGTCCCGGCCGGTCAGCCCCTCCTCGCGCAGCAGCGCCGGCAGCACCAGGTTGGCGTACGCGTCGTCCCGGTGCACCGCCGCGACGGCCTGGTACGCGACGTGCCGGGGCAGGTCCACGGTGGGCCGCGCCGGCCGCCCGCCGCCCCGCCGGTCCTCGCCGCCCCGACCGCCCCGGGCCGACCGGTCACCGTAGCCGGGCCGGTCGCCCCGCGGGCCGCCCGACGACCGCTCGGGACGCCGGTCGGGGCGCGGGTCGCGCTGCTCGTCGTACCGTCGCGCGGGCCGTTCCGTCGGCCCGGTCACGCGAGTTCCTCCCCGGCGGCGACCCGGGCGCCGCGCGCCCAGTCGCTCGCCGGCATGGCCTTCTTGCCGGCCGCCCGTATCTCGCCGAGGGCCACCGGGACGGTGGCCGTACCGGCCAGCACCCGGGACTTCTCCACCAGCAGCTCGCCCGGCCTCAGCTCGGGGCCGTCCGCCACCGGGACGACCGGGCCGAGCTTGACCCGCTCGCCGCGGAACGTGGTCCACGGGCCGGGGGCCGGGGTGCACGCGCGGACCCGCCGGTCCACCGCGAACGCGGGGTCGCCCCAGCGCACCCGGGCGTCCTCGACGGTCAGCTTCGGCGCGAGCGACACCCCGTCGGCCGGCTGCGGCTCGGCCCGGCCGGTGCCCGCCGCGATCGCGTCGAGGACGGCCACCAGCAGGCCGGCGCCGGAGTGGGCGAGCCGCTCCAGCAGGTCGCCGGAGGTGTCGGTGGGGCGGATCTCGTCGGTGAGGGTGCCGTAGACCGGGCCGGTGTCCAGCCCCTCCTCCAGCTCGAAGACGCTCGCGCCGGTCAGCTCGTCGCCGTGCAGCACGGCGTGCTGGACCGGGGCCGCGCCACGCCACGCGGGCAGCAGCGAGAAGTGCAGGTTGACCCAGCCGTACCGGGGGATCTCCAGCGCGGCCGGGGGCACCAGCGCCCCGTATGCGACCACCGGGACGCAGTCGGGGGCCAGCTCGCGCAGCCGGTCGAGGAACTCCGGCTCGCGCGGGCGGGCCGGGGTGAGCACCTCGACACCGTGCTCGTCGGCCCACTCGCCGACGGGCGAGCGGACCAGGCCCCGGCCCCGGCCGGCGGGGGCGTCGGGACGGGTGACGACGGCGACCAGCTCGTGGTCGGAGGCCGCGACGGCGGCCAGGGCGGGGACGGCGACGGCCGGGGTGCCGGCGAAGACGAGACGCACCGGCGTCACCGACCCAGGCCGAAGGGGCTGTCGGCGGTGTGCGGGTTGAGCTTGACCGTCGGCGGGGTGGCCGGGTCGTACCAGTCCGCCTGGCGGATCGCCTTCATCGCCTCCTTGCGGCCGGCCGGGTCCAGCCGGTCGACGAAGAGCACGCCGTCGAGGTGGTCGGTCTCGTGCTGGACGCAGCGGGCCATCAGGCCGGTGCCGACGATCTGCACCGGGTCGCCGTAGCCGTTGAAGCCCTTGGCGATCACGTTCTGCCGGCGCTTGGTGTCGAAGTACAGCCCGGGGATGGACAGGCAGCCCTCGGGGCCGTCCTGTTCCTCGGCGTCCGGGAACTCCAGCACCGGGTTGACCAGGTGGCCGAGCACGTCGTCGACGTCGAAGGCGAACACCCGTAGGCCCACTCCGAGCTGGGGCGCGGCGAGGCCGGCGCCGTTCTGCTCGCGCATCGTGTCGGTCAGGTCGGCGACGAGCTTGCGCAGCTCGGCGTCGAAGTCGACCACCGGATCGGCCGGTGTGCGCAGCACCGGGTCCCCGAACAGACGGATGGGCTGGACGGTCACTCGGGGTGGCTCCTTCGGTCGGACGACGGTCGGGCCGTACCAGTCTACGGAGTGCGTTCGGTGGCCCCGGCCGGCGTACCGCGATCGGTGGCCGGGGACTCGTCGCGCAGGGTGACGGGCAGGGTGGCGCAGCCGCGCCGGGTCAGCCGGGCGCAGCGCTCGGGCCCGGCGGCCCGCGCCGGCCCCGGGAGCCGGCGCGACAGGGCGGGACGGCCGTCAGGCGCCCGGGGCGGGGTCGCCGGCGAGCACGGTTTCCCCGGCGCGCAGGCAGTGCTCCGGCAGCGGAAGCTGGATCTTGTGGGCCGCCTCCCAGTCGTACACCGTGCCGGGGCGGACCTGGGCGGTGAAGTAGTCCACCGCGCTCATCCCACCGACCACCGGCTCCTCCACCTCGGCGACCAGCCGGGCGGGAACCAGCGGGAACCCGTTCTGCAGGGCCGCGCTGAGCCGGCGGTGGCCGTCGACGACGAAGAAGTACTCCCCGGAGTAACCGATGGTCAGCGGCTCCAGCGCCTCGTCGCCGCCGTCGGCGACCTCGCCGACGAACCCGGCGTCCCACAGCCCGCGCAGCGTGCCGACGTCCTCCGTCGGGTAGACCCGGGCCGGGTCGAGCAGCAGCAGCGGCGGGGCGTCGCGGAGCACGTCGGCGCCGAGCCGGCCCTCGTACACGTCGATGATGTGGCTGATCACCTGCGCCGGGGTGGCCCGGGTGGAATCGCAGATCAGGTCGTAGTTGCGCAACCGGGCCTTGTCGACGCCGTAGCGGACGACGAACCGGCCCCGCTCGCTCTCGCTGCGCTCGTGCAGCTTGGCCTTCGCCTCCTCCAGGGAGGCGTAGCTCTCGGCCGGGCCGGAGGGGCGGGCCAGCACCCGGCGGGCCGCCTCGGTCGGCTCGGTGATCATGTGCACCTTGAGCGCGTCGGTGAAGAAGTGCCAGGCCAGCCGGGAGTCCATCACCAGGCTCTCGCCGGAGGCGGCGATGTCCTGCTGGAGCTGGTCGACGTAGCCGTCGACGGCCTGGTCCAGTTCGGCGTGCAGGTTGAGCTGGAGCGCGGTCATCTGCCGTTCCTGGGCCATCTGGCGATAGAGGTCGCCCACGCTGACCCGGCGCAGCCCCAGCTGCTTGGCGATCTCCACGGAGACGGTGCTCTTGCCGCTGCCGAGGTCGCCGTTGAAGACGATCGATTGACGAACGGTCACGACTGGTCCACCCCTGATCACCGGCTGACTGACATCATCGACTTGACGTCGGCTCGACGCGCTCCCGCCATTGTCGCGCGATCCGTGCGCCCGGGCATGACGGGCGATGCTATCACGCACCCGCCAGCACGGATCGTGACGACGCTCAGAACAGGCTCAGCGGGTCGACCTGGAGGCGCACCGGATCGGCCGCCTTGCGGGCGGCGCGGACCCCGGCGGCCGAGTGCAGCGCCCCGGCCAGGGCCGCCGCCCGGGCCCGGGGCACCCGGACCAGCATCCGTTCCCGGTCGCCGTCGGCGGGAACCGGGCCGAGCAGCTCGGCCTCCCCGGGCAGCCGGGCCTCGGCCAGCAGGTCGGCCACCGCGTCGGCCGGGCCGGTGACGCTGGCCATCCGCACCGCCGGGGGGAAGCCCAGCTCGCGGCGCTCGGCCAACTCCCGGGCGGCGAACCAGGCGGCGTCCCAGCGCAGCAGCGCCTGCACCGGGGCGAGGGCGCCGTCGGCGACCACCACCACCCGGCCGCCGGCCGCGGCGGGCCGGGCCAGCGCGGCGGCGGCCAGCCAGCGACGCAGCGCCTCCTCGCCGGCCCGCAGGTCGGCCCGGGTGAGCAGGGCCCACGAGTCGAGCAGCAGCACCGCGCCGTAGCCGCCCTCGGCGACCGGCTCGGCCCCGGGGGTGGCCACCACCAGGCCGGCCCCGCCGGGCACGGTGGTGAGCACCTCCTCCCGGCCGGAGGTACGCACCGGCACGCCGGGGAAGGCCCGGCCCAGTTCCTCGGCGGTGCGCCGGGCGCCGGTGACGGCGGCCCGCAGCCGCCGTCCCCCGCACTCCGGGCAGGCGTACGCGGCGGCGACCCGGCCGCACCAGCGGCAGGCCGGCATTCCCTCGGCCGACGGCAGGGCGAGCGGGCCGGCGCAGTGCGGGCAACGCGCCGGGGTCCGGCACTCGGCGCAGGAGACCGAGGGCAGGTAGCCGCGGCGGGGCACCTGGACCAGCACCGGGGCGTCGGCGCGGACCGCGTCGCGGGCGGCGCTCCAGGCCAGGCTGGGCAGCCGGGCCGTGGCCGCGCCGGGGTCGCGGGCCAGTTGCGGGTCGTCGCCGGTCGGCGCGACGGCGGGGGTACGCGCCCGCACGGTGGCCCGGTCGGCGACCACCTCCCGGGCCCAGCCGGTCTCCACCAGCAGTTGCGCCTCGGCGCTGCGCGCGTACCCGCCGACCAGGGCCGCCGCGTCGGCGAGCTGGGCGCGGGTGAGCAGCACCTCGCGGGCGTGCGGGTAGGGCGCGCGCGGCTCGGCGTGCAGGTCGTCGCCGTCGTCGACGACGGCGACCAGGCCGAGCCGGGCCACCGGGGCGAACATGGCGGCCCGGGTGCCGACCACGACGGGCACGTCGCCGCGCCGGGCGGCCAGGAACGCGCGGTAGCGGCGGGCCGGGCCGGCGGCGGCGGCGAGGACGACGTGCCGGCCGGCGCCGAGCGCGGCGGTCAGCGCCGCGTCGAGGCGGTCGAGGTCCCGGGCGTCGGGAACCACGACGACGGCGCCCCGGCCGCCGGCCACGGTGGCGGCGACCGCCTCGGCGTACCGGGCGGGCCAGTCCTCCCCCGGCAGGGCGGACCAGACCGCGCGGACGGGCCGGCCCTCGGTCAGGGCGCGCAGGAACGCCGGCCCGGCCGGGTACGCCCGCCAGCCGTCCGCCGCGGGGGGATCCAGCGGGGCCGGCGGCTCCCCGGGCTCGTGCGGCTCCTTCTCCACCCGGGCGTGCCGGGGCGGCACGGCCAGCCGGAGCACGTCGGCGAGGTTGCCGGCGTACCGGTCGGCGACGGCCCGGGCCAGCCGGGCGACCTCGGGGGCCAGCACGGGCTCCGGCGAGACGACCTTCTCCAGGTAGGCCAGCTTGCCGGTGTGCCCGGAGTCGTCGGCCCGCTCCAGCAGCCAGCCGTCGACGAGCTGGCCGGCGAAGCGCACCTTCACCCGGGTCCCGGGGGCCGCGGCCTCGGCCAGCTCGGCGGGGACCAGGTAGTCGAAGGGGCGGTCGAGATGGGCCAGCGGGACGTCCACGCAGACGCGAGCGACCGGCGACCCGTCTGCGGGTCGCCGGTCGCTGCGCCTGGCGCCGGTCAGGCTCCCGCGGCCGACTTGAGGTCGGCGGCCCGGTCGGTGCTCTCCCAGGTCAGGTCGGGCAGTTCCCGGCCGAAGTGGCCGTACGCCGCGGTCTGCCGGTAGATCGGGCGGAGCAGGTTCAGGTCCCGGATGATGGCGGCCGGGCGCAGGTCGAAGACCTCGGACACGGCCTTCTCGATCGAGGCGACCGCCACGGTCTCGGTGCCGAACGTCTCGATGAACAGGCTCACCGGGTGGGCCTTGCCGATCGCGTACGCGACCTGCGCCTCGCAGCGCTCGGCCAGGCCGGCGGCCACCACGTTCTTGGCCACCCAGCGCATCGCGTACGCCGCCGAGCGGTCCACCTTGGACGGATCCTTGCCGGAGAACGCGCCGCCGCCGTGCCGGGCGTACCCGCCGTAGGTGTCGACGATGATCTTCCGGCCGGTCAGGCCGGCGTCGCCCATCGGGCCGCCGATCTCGAACCGCCCGGTCGGGTTGACCAGCAGCCGGTAGCCGTCGGTGTCGAGGCCGAGGCTCTCCAGCTCCGGGGCGATGACGTGGTCGCGCACGTCCGGGGTGAGCAGGCTGTCCAGCGAGATGTCGGCCGCGTGCTGGCTGGACACGACGACCGTGTTCAGCCGGACCGGGCGCAGCCCCTCGTACTCGATGGTGACCTGGGTCTTGCCGTCCGGCCGCAGGTACGGGATCGTGCCGTCCTTGCGCACCGCGGTCAGCCGGCGGGCCAGCCGGTGCGCCAGGGCGATCGGCAGCGGCATCAGCTCGGGCGTCTCCGAGCAGGCGAAGCCGAACATCATGCCCTGGTCGCCGGCGCCCTGGGCGTCCAGCGCGCTCTCCGACGAGCCGGTGCGCAGCTCCATCGCGTTGTCCACGCCCTGCGCGATGTCCGGGGACTGGGCGCCGATGGACACGCTGACGCCGCAGGAGGCCCCGTCGAAGCCCTTCTTCGAGGAGTCGTACCCGATCTCGAGGATCGTCTCCCGGACGATGGTGGGGATGTCGGCGTACGCCTTTGTCGTCACCTCGCCGGCGACGTGCACCTGCCCGGTGGTGATCAGGGTCTCGACGGCCACGCGACTGTGCGCGTCCTGGGCCAGCAGTGCGTCGAGAATGCCGTCGCTGATCTGGTCGGCGATCTTGTCCGGGTGGCCTTCCGTGACCGATTCGGACGTGAAGAGGCGGCGTGTCACGGCACTCCTAAGTATGTGAAGAGTCGTTCCGCGGAAGTGTAGTCACCCACACTCACGCGGCGCTCGATCGGTCAGGACGACGTCACAATGCGGACGCCTCGGCCAGCCGCGCCACCACGAGGTCCCAGACGCCGTCCGCGAGGTCCTCCTTGGACTGCTCGGGCATGGTGTGCACCGCGCCGTCCGCGCCGATGACGGTCGCCGCGTTGGTCTCGGCGCCGAAGACCTTGTCCGGGCCGACCTCGTTGATGACGATGAGATCCGCCCGCTTGCTGGCGAGCTTTGCTCGGCCGTTGGCTTCGGCGTCGCCGGTCTCGGCCGCGAACACCACCAGCACCTGTTCCGGTCGGCGGCGCCGGCCCAACTCGGCGGCGATGTCCGGGTTCGTGACGAGTTCGATCGTAGGTGGCCCGGCGTTCGATTTCTTGATTTTGCCCGCCGAGTAGGTGGCGGGCCGGAAGTCGGCGGGCGCCGCCGCCATCACCACCGCGTCGGCCCCGGCGGCGGCCTCCAGGGTGGCCACGCGCAGTTCCTCGGTGGTGCCGACCCGGACCAGGTCGACCCCGGCCGGGTCGGCGAGCGTCACGTTGGCGGCGACCAGGGTGACCCGGGCGCCGCGGGCGACCGCGGCGCGGGCGAAGGCGTACCCCTGCTTGCCGGACGAGCGGTTGCCCAGGAACCGGACCGGGTCGAGCGGCTCCCGGGTGCCGCCGGCGGTCACCAGCACGTGGCGGCCGGCCAGGTCGGCCGGGGCGACGACGCCCCGGGCCAGCGCCCGCTTGGCGACGGCGAAGATCTCGGCCGGGTCGGGCAGCCGCCCCTTGCCGCTGTCGGCGCCGGTGAGCCGGCCGACGGCGGGCTCGATCACCCGGACGCCCCGGGAGCGCAGCGTGGCGACGTTGGCCACGGTGGCCGCGTTCTCCCACATCTCGGTGTGCATCGCCGGGGCGAGCAGCACCGGGCAGCGGGCCGTGAGCAGCGTGTTGGTGAGCAGGTCGTCGGCGAGGCCGTGGGCGGCCCGGGCGAGCAGGTCGGCGGTGGCGGGGGCGACCACGACCAGGTCGGCCCGCTGCCCGAGCCGGACGTGCGGCACCTCGTGCACGTCGGACCAGACGTCGTCGGCGACCGGCTGGCCGGACAGGGCGGCCCAGGTCGGCGCACCGACGAAGCGGAGCGCCGACGCGGTCGGCACGACGCGGACCCGGTGGCCCGACTCGGTGAACAGCCGCAGCAGCTCACACGCCTTGTAGGCGGCGACACCGCCGCCGACCCCGAGGAGGATCTCGGCGGACATCGACGCGCGGCGGGACTACGGCTGGTCGGTGGGCTCGGCGGTGAGCAGGCCCGCGTTGATCTCGCGCATGGCGATGGAGAGGGGCTTCTCCTGGGGGGTGGTCTCCACGAGGGGGCCGACATACTCCAGCAGACCCTCGCCGAGCTGGCTGTAGTAGGCGTTGACCTGGCGGGCCCGCTTGGCGGCGAAGATCACCAGGGCGTACTTCGACGTCGTCTTCTCGAGGAGCTCGTCGATCGGCGGGTTGGTGATGCCTTCGGGGTTGGCGATGGATCCCACGAAATAACCTCTGCGTCTCTTTACCGCGCGGACGCGGTGGGTCGCTCAACCACGCAGACGCGGTTGAGCCGGAGCCGGGAAAGAAGAACCGAGCAAGCCTACCAGCTCGTCGACCGCCCGCCCGGTCAGGTCGTGCGCCACGACGTGCTCCGCCACGGCCGCGACGGCCGGCTCGGGCCGCCAACCGGGCGGGGCGAGCAGGACCAGCCGGGTCTCCGGGCGCGCCCCGCGGACGGCGAGCGCGCCGCGCAGGTCGAGCGGGAGCAGGACCGGCCGGCCGGCGGCGAGCCGCGCGAGGACCGGCCCGGCCGGGGTGCCGCGAATGTACGGCCCGATCCGGGCCCACTCCAGCAGCCGACCGGCGGCGATCAGCCGGTCGAACTCCGCCGGATCGAGGAACAGCCGGTCGACACCGTCCCGCTCGCCCGCCCGGCGGGGGCGGGTGGTGGCCGGCACCGGCGTCCACACCGACGGAGAACGCGCCCGGAACAGCTCGACGACACTGCCCACACCGACCCCGGAGGGACCGGTCAGGACGGTGAGCCGAGCCGCCGGGCGCGCCTCGTCATCCATGCTCACGGCTCGTTTCTACACGCTGCCGTGGTCAGGTGACGGCGAACCCGCCGTGCTCAGTTGGCGGCGAACTCGCCGAGCAGCGCCTTGCGCTGCTGCTCGCCCAGGCCCCGCAGCCGGCGGCTGTCGGCGATCTTGAGCTTCTCCATGATCTGGGTCGCCCGGATCTTGCCGATGCCCGGCATCGCCTGCAGGACGGCCGAAACCTTGAGCTTGCCGACGACGTCGTCGCCCTCGGCCCGCGCGAGAACGGCGGCGAGGGTGGTCTTGCCCTGCTTGAGCTGCTCCTTCAGCTCAGCACGGGCCTTGCGGATCTCCGCAGCCTTTTCGAGCGCGGCTGCGCGCTGCTCGGGGGTCAGTGACGGGAGGGGCACCAGTTCTCCTCAGGTCCCTATAGCGACGGGCGGGACGCCACGCCGCATCTGTGAAACGTGGAGTTGCCGGAAACCAAAGGGGTCCATGGTTCCCAGCGCGGGGAAAACTAGCGGTCGCGCGCGCATTCGGCAACGTGGACGCGCGGCGACCACGGCAAAGTGACCGAGCCTTCACTCAGTCAGGCCCCGCCCAGGGCCGCCCGGCACTCGGTCAGGACCCGGTCCGCGGCGGCCCGCAGCGCGGCCACGTCGGGCCCGGCGTGCAGCACCTCTCGGGAGTACGACGGCAGCACCGACGGCAGGCCGGAGCCGAAGACCGTACGCAGATCGGCCGCCGTGGCGCCCTGCGCGCCGAGCCCCGGGGCGAGCAGCGGACCGTGCACGGCGGAGAGGTCGTGGCCCGTGTCACCGATGGTCGCGCCGACCACCAGGCCGAAGCTGCCGAGCGGCTCGGCACCCTGGTTGAGCTGCGTAATCTCGTCGATCACCGTCTGCGCCACGGTCCGCCCGTCGGCGGTCCGGGCCCGCTGCACGGCGGCCCCCTCGGGGTTGGACGTCAGCGCCAGGACGAACACCCCGCCGCCGTGCGCGGCGGCGAGCTCGAACATCGGGGCCAGCGACCCTACTCCCAGGTAGGGGCTCGCCGTGAGCGCGTCGACATACAGCGGGCTGGATGGATCGAGGTACGCGGCGGCGTACGCCGCGACGGTCGATCCGATGTCCCCACGCTTGACGTCAAGCAGAACGAGCGAGCCGGAATCCCGCAACTGTCGGATAGTTGACTCTAGGACCGACACGCCTCGGGAGCCGAAGCGCTCGAAGAACGCGGACTGGGGCTTGACGACCGCGACCCGGTCACCGAGCGCCTCCACCACGATGCGGCTGAAGCGCTCCAACCCGTCGACGTCGTCCGACAGGCCCCACCGCGCCAGCAGCCCCGGATGCGGGTCGATGCCCACGCACAGCGGCCCACGCTCCGCCACCGCCCGGTACAACCGGGCACCGAAGCTCTCCATCCGACCTCTCCCTCTCTCGACCTCTCCCCGGGGGCGGCGCCCGCCGCGCCCCGCCGCGCGCCGGGACCGGCACGCGGCTGACCGATCCGGGACCCGCCACGCCCCGACCGGTGGACCCGCGGCGCGGGTCAGCCGACCGCCACCGCCGCGGCGATCCCCGCCGCGATCCGGGCGACGTCGGCGTCGCCGGTGACGTACGGCGGCATGGTGTAGACCAGGTCGCGGAACGGCCGCAGCCAGACCCCCTGCTCCACCGCGGCGGCGGTGGCCCTCGCCAGGTCCACCTCGTGGTCGAGCTGGACCACGCCGATCGCGCCGAGCACCCGCACGTCGGCCACCCCCGGCGCGCCCCGCAGCGGCTCCAGACCGGCCCGCAGGCCCGCGCCCACCCTCGCCACCTCGGCGGCCCAGTCCCCGGCCCGCAGCAGGCCGATGGAGGCGTTCGCGACCGCGCAGGCGAGCGGATTGCCCATGAACGTCGGACCGTGCGCCAGCACCCCGTCGCGGGAGATGCCCTCCGCCACCTCCGCCGTGCACAGCGCCGCCGCCAGCGTCAGGTACCCGCCGGTGAGCGCCTTGCCGACGCAGAGCACGTCGGGGCTCACCCCGGCGTGCTCCGCGGCGAACATCGTCCCGGTGCGGCCGAAGCCGGTGGCGATCTCGTCGAAGACCAGCAGCACGCCGTGGGCCCGGGTCACCTCGCGCAGCACCCGCAGGTACTCCGGATGGTGGAAGCGCATCCCGCCGGCGCCCTGGACCACCGGCTCGACGATCACGGCGGCCAACTCGTCGGCGTGCCGCTGCACGGCGTCCGTCAGCGCCGTCACGTACGCCGGGTCGGGCGGGGTGTCGAAACCGCCCGGCGGCACGGGCGCGAACACCTGCCGGGGCAGCACGTCGCCCCAGAGATGGTGCATGCCGCCCTCGGGGTCGCAGACGCTCATCGGGTGGAACGTGTCGCCGTGGTAGCCGCCCCGCCAGGTGCCCAGCCGGCGCCGCCCCGGCCGCCCGGTGGCCCGCTGGTACTGCAGGCACATCTTCACCGCGACCTCGACGCTCACCGAGCCCGAGTCGCACAGGAAGACCCGCTCCAGCCCCTGCGGGGCCAGCTCGACCAGCGTGCCGGCCAGCCGCACCGCCGGCTCGTGGGTCAGCCCGCCGAACATCACGTGGCTCATCCGGCCGAGCTGGTCGGTGACCGCCGCGTCCAGCACCGGGTGCCGGTAGCCGTGGATGGCCGCCCACCAGGACGACATCCCGTCCACCAGCTCCCGGCCGTCGGCCAGCCGCAGCCGCACCCCCCGCGCGCTGTCCACCACGTACGGCGCCGTGGCCGGCGGCAGCGGCGCGTACGGGTGCCACACGTGCGCCCGGTCGGCGGCGAGGACGTCCTCGGGTGTCATCGGCGTTCCCTCCCGCCCCGGGCGGGTCCGGCCGCCTGTCGGGGGCTCCCCGGTCATGTCCGGCCGCCCTGGAGCGCCGAGGGGGCCGGGCGGGCGGCCCGGGCGGCGGCCCGGACGAGGGCCGGGCCCCGGTAGATGAACCCGGTGTAGAGCTGGACCAGGGACGCGCCCGCGTCGAACATCCGGGCGGCGTCGTCGGCGTCGACGATGCCGCCCACCCCGACCACCGGGAGCCGCCCGCCGGTCTCCCGGTGGACGAAGGCGACCACCTCCCGGGCGCGGGCAGCCAGCGGGCGCCCGGACAGCCCCCCCTGCTCCGCGCCCCGCGCCCGGTCGGCCGGGGCGAGCCCGTCACGGGCCAGGGTCGTGTTGGTGGCGATCACCCCGGCCGCGCCCCGGGCCAGGCAGACCTCCAGCAACTCGGCGATCGCCGGGTCGGTCAGGTCCGGGGCGATCTTGACCAGCACCGGTTTCTCCCCCACCAGGGCCGCCAGCAGCGCGTCTAGGTAGGACCGGTCCTGCAACGCGCGCAGCCCCGGGGTGTTCGGCGAGGAGACGTTGACCGCGAAGTAGTCGCCGTGCCCGCGCAGCGCCCGGTACGAGGCGAGGTAGTCCTGCACCGCCTCGTCCAGCGGGGTCACCTTGGACTTGCCCAGCGAGATCCCCAGCGGCACCCCGAGCGGGCGGGGCAGTGCGGCCAGCCGGTCCGCCAGCGCCACCGCGCCGGCGTTGTTGAAGCCCATCCGGTTCACCACGGCCTCGCTGTCGCGCAGCCGGAACAGCCGGGGCCGGGGGTTGCCCGGCTGGGCGTACGCGGTGACCGTGCCGACCTCCACGAAGCCGAAGCCCAGCGCCGGCCAGGCCGGCAGCGCCGCCCCGTCCTTGTCCATCCCGGCGGCCAGCCCCACCGGGTTCGGGAACCGCACCCCGAACACCGTCCGGGGCGCCCGCACGGCGTACCGGGCCCGCAGCCCGGCCAGCGCCACCGGCGACCGCGACACGGCAGCCAGCCGCCGCAGCGTCCACTCGTGGGCCGCCTCGGCGTCCCCGCCCCCCACCCGGAACAACCCGGGCCGCACCACCTTCTCGAAGATCACCGCACCCTCCCCCGGGCCACACCGCCGGGTTGATCAAGAAGTTTGCGTCCGGGAAGGGGCCCCTGGGCGACCGAAACCTCTTGATCATCGCCGATCGGGCGGGGGGTGGGGGTGGGGGTGGGGGTCATCGGGTGGCTCGGAGGGTGGCGTGCAGGTCCTGGAGGGGGCGCACGCGCATGTCGCCGCGGATGCGGGCCTCGATGCCCATCACGGCCGCCGCCGCGCCCGGGACCGTGGTGACGCAGGGGATGTCGGCCGTCACGGCGGCGCTGCGGATCTCGTAGCCGTCCGAGCGGGCGCTCGCCCCGGAGCCCTGCGGGGTGTTGACCACCAGGGCCACGTCGCCGCCGAGGATCATCGAGACTGCGTCCTCGCCCGCGCCGGACTCGTAGTGCTTGCGGATCTGCTCACAGGCGATGCCGTGCCGGCGCAGCACCTCGGCGGTGCCGGTGGTGGCGACGATCTCGAAGCCCAGGTCGGCCAGCCGCTTGATCGGGAAGATCATGCCGCGCTTGTCCCGGTTGGCCACCGAGACGAAGATCTTCCCGGCGGTCGGCAGCGACCCGTACGCGGCGGACTGGCTCTTGGCGAAGGCGTGACCGAAGTTGGTGTCGATGCCCATCACCTCGCCGGTGGACTTCATCTCCGGGCCGAGCAGCGAGTCGATGCCCTTGCCCGACGGGGTGCGGAACCGTTTGAACGGCAGCACCGCCTCCTTCACCGCGATCGGCGCGTCGGCCGGCATCGTCCCGCCGTCGCCCGTCGGCGGGAGCAGCCCCTCGGCGCGCAGCTCGGCGATGGTGGCGCCGAGGGCGATCCGGGCCGCCGCCTTGGCCAGCGGCACCGCCGTGGCCTTGGACACGAACGGGACCGTCCGGGACGCCCGCGGGTTGGCCTCCAGCACGTACAGCACGTCGTCCTTGAGCGCGTACTGGACGTTGAGCAGGCCACGCACGCCCACGCCCCTGGCGATCGCCTCGGTGTACCGGCGCACCTGCGCCAGGTGCGAGCCGGCCAGGGTGATCGGCGGCAGCGCGCAGGACGAGTCGCCGGAGTGGATGCCGGCCTCCTCGATGTGCTCCATCACCCCGCCGAGGTACACCTCGCCGTCGGCGTCGCAGAGCGCGTCCACGTCGATCTCGATGGCGTCGTCGAGGAACCGGTCCACCAGCACCGGGTGGTCCGGGGAGATGTCGGTGGCCCGGCCGATGTAGTCGCGCAGCGTCGGGTCGTCGTAGACGATCTCCATGCCCCGCCCGCCCAGCACGTACGACGGGCGGACCAGCACCGGGTAGCCGATCTCCTCGGCGATCGCCTTGGCCTCCTCGTACGAGGTGGCCATGCCGTGCGCGGGGGCGCGCAGCCCGGCCCGGGCCAGCACCGACCCGAACGCGCCGCGCTCCTCGGCCAGGTGGATCGACTCCGGCGAGGTGCCGACCACCGGCACGCCGGCGTTCTTCAGCCGCCGCGCCAGGCCCAGCGGGGTCTGCCCGCCGAGCTGCACGATCACGCCGACCACGCCCGGCCCGCCGGCCGCCTTCCCGGACGAGTCCTCGGCGTACCACACCTCCAGGACGTCCTCGAAGGTCAGCGGCTCGAAGTAGAGCCGGTCGGCGGTGTCGTAGTCGGTGGAGACGGTCTCCGGGTTGCAGTTGACCATCACCGTCTCGTAGCCCACCGCCCGGAGTGCCATCACCGCGTGCACGCACGAGTAGTCGAACTCGATGCCCTGGCCGATCCGGTTCGGCCCGGAGCCCAGGATGAGCACCTTGGGCCGGTCCGACGGCGCGACCTCCGTCTCCTGGTCATAGGTCGAGTAGTGGTACGGGGTGGTCGCCTCGAACTCGGCGGCGCAGGTGTCCACCGTCTTGTAGACCGGCCGGACGCCGAGACGGTGCCGCAGCGTGCGCACCCCGTCCTCGGCCGCCAGCTCGGGGCGCAGCGCGGCGAGCTGCCGGTCGGACAGCCCGGCCCGCTTGGCCCGGCGCAGCAGGTCGGCGTCGAGCACCGGGGCGTCCACGATCTCCGCCCGCAGCTCCACCAGCGCGGCGATCTGGTCCAGGAACCACGGGTCCATCCCGCCGGACGCCTCGGCGACCTCGGCGATCGACGCGCCGAGGCGCAGCGCCCGCTCGACGGTGTACAGCCGGCCGTCGTGCGGGACGCCCAGCGCGGCGAGGGTGTCCTCCTTCGTCGCCCCCCGCGGGTCGGGCTGGGTCCAGAACCCGGCCGCCTTCGTCTCCATCGAGCGCATCGCCTTGTTCAGCGCCTCGGTGAAGTTGCGCCCGAGGCTCATCGCCTCGCCCACCGACTTCATGGTGGTGGTCAGCTCCGGGTCCGCGCCGGGGAACTTCTCGAACGCGAACCGGGGGATCTTCACCACCACGTAGTCCAGGGTCGGCTCGAACGCCGCCGGGGTCTTGAGGGTGATGTCGTTGGGGATCTCGTCGAGGGTGTAGCCGATGGCCAGCTTCGCGGCGATCTTCGCGATCGGGAAGCCGGTGGCCTTCGACGCCAGCGCCGAGGAGCGGGACACCCGGGGGTTCATCTCGATCACGACGATCCGCCCGTCGGCCGGGTTGACCGCGAACTGGATGTTGCAGCCGCCGGTGTCCACCCCGACCTCACGCAGCACGGCGATGCCCAGGTCGCGCAGGCGCTGGTACTCCCGGTCGGTCAGCGTCATCGCCGGGGCCACGGTGACGCTGTCGCCGGTGTGCACGCCCATCGGGTCGACGTTCTCGATCGAGCAGACCACCACCACGTTGTCGTGGCGGTCGCGCATCAGCTCCAGCTCGTACTCCTTCCAGCCGAGCACGCTCTCCTCGATGAGCACCTCGTGCACCGGGCTGGCGGCCAGCCCCGCCCCGGCGATCCGGGCCAGGTCGGCGTCGGTGTGCGCCATGCCGGAGCCCAGGCCACCCATGGTGAACGAGGGCCGGATCACCACCGGCAGGCCCAGCTCGGCGGCGGTGGCCTCGACCTCGGCCATGGAGTGGCAGACCCGGGAACGCGGCACCAGGCCCGTCGGGTCGGCGACGCCGATCCGGGCGCCGGCCTTGGCGACGATGTCCTTGAACAGCTGTCGGTCCTCGCCCCGGTTGATGGCGTCGATGTTGGCGCCGATCAGCTCGACGCCGTACTTGTCCAGCACGCCGGCGGAGTGCAGCGCGACCGCCGTGTTCAGCGCGGTCTGCCCGCCCAGGGTGGGCAGCAGGGCGTCGGGGCGTTCCCTGGCGATGACCAGCTCGACGAACTCCGGGGTGATCGGCTCGACGTACGTGGCGTCGGCGAACTCCGGGTCGGTCATGATGGTCGCCGGGTTGGAGTTGACCAGGCTGACCCGGATCCCCTCGCTGCGCAGCACCCGGCACGCCTGGGTGCCGGAGTAGTCGAACTCGCAGGCCTGCCCGATGACGATCGGCCCGGAGCCGATCACCAGGATGTGCTTGAGATCGGTCCGCTTAGGCATTCGTGCGCCCCTCGCTGTGGGTCCGGCCCTCGATGAGCTCGGCGAAGCGGTCGAAGAGGTAGTCCGCGTCGTGCGGGCCGGCCGCCGCCTCGGGGTGGTACTGGACGGTGAAGGCGGGCACGTCCTTCGCCCGCAGCCCCTCGACCACGTTGTCATTGAGGCAGACGTGCGACACCTGGACGCCGCCGAACTCGGTCTCGATCACCTGGTCGGGGACGACCGCCCCCTGGTCCGCGCCCGGCACCCGCACGGCGAAGCCGTGGTTGTGGCTGGTCACCTCGACCTTGCCGGTGACCCGGTCGAGCACCGGCTGGTTGATGCCGCGGTGGCCGTAGCCGAGCTTGTAGGTGCCGAAGCCCAGCGCCCGGCCGAGGATCTGGCTGCCGAAGCAGATGCCGAACAGCGGGATCCGCCGGCGCAGCACCTCCCGGGCGATCCCGACCGGGCCGTCGGCGGTGGCCGGGTCGCCCGGGCCGGGCGAGAGGAACACCGCGTCCGCGCCCGTGGCGAGCAGGTCGTCGATGCCCGACGAGGCGGGCAGCACGTGGGTGGTGACCCCGCGCGCGGCGAGCCGGCGCGGCACGTTGCGCTTGATGCCGAGGTCCAGCGCCGCCACCGTGAACCGGTGCGCGCCCTCGGCCTCGACCACGTACGGCTGCGCCGTGGTCACCTCGGCGGACAGGTCCGCGCCGACCATCTGCGGCGCCTGGCGGACCCGGGCCAGCAGGGCGCGCGGGTCGTCGTCGACGCTGGAGATGCCGACCCGCATCGCGCCGCGCTCGCGCAGGTGCCGGGTCAGCGCCCGGGTGTCCACCCCGCCGATGCCGACCACGCCCTCGGCGGCGAGCCGGTCCTCCAGCCCGCCGGTGGCCCGCCAGTTCGAGCCGATCCGGGCCGGGTCACGGACCACGTACCCGGCGACCCAGATCCGGCCGGACTCGTCGTCCTCGCCGTTGACGCCGGTGTTGCCGATGTGCGGCGCGGTCTGCACCACCACCTGCCGGTGGTAGGACGGGTCGGTCAGGGTCTCCTGGTAACCGGTCATGCCGGTGTTGAAGACCGCCTCGCCGAAGGTCTCCCCGACGCTGCCGTACGCCTCGCCGTGGAACGTGCGCCCGTCCTCAAGGACGAGAATCGCGGGACGCCTTCTCATGCTGCACTTCCTTCGATCCGGACTGCGGGGCTCCGCTCCGCTGCACTCCTCGCTCGGACCGCACTTCCTTCGATCCGGACTGCGGGGCTCCGCTCCGCTGCACTCCTCGCTCGGATCACCTGACTGCCTTTCCGTCCAGGACCGTCGGCTCGCCGCGCAGGAAGGTCGCCACGATGCGACCTGGCAGCGTCATGCGGGCGTACGGGGTGTTGCGACTGCGGCTGGCCAGCTCGGCGGGCTCGATTACCCGCCGGGCGGCCGGGTCGACCAGGGTGAGGTTGGCCGGCACGCCGGGGGCCGGGTCGAGGCCGTGCGAGTCGAGCCCGGCGATCCGGGCCGGGGCACGGGACATCCGCTCGGCGATCAGTTCCCACTGCGGGCCGAGCACGGCCAGGGCGATCGACAGCGCCGTCTCCAGCCCGAGCATGCCCGGCCGGGCGTACGCCCACTCGCACTCCTTGTCCTCCACGGCGTGCGGGGCGTGGTCGGTGGCGATGACGTCGATCACGCCCTCGGCGAGCGCGGCGCGCAGCGCGGCGACGTCGGCGGCGGTGCGCAGCGGCGGGTTCACCTTGTACACCGGGTCGTAGGCGCCGGCCGGACTCCAGTTGTTCGCGAGTGCGGGGCTCGCAGGCTCACTCCTCCCGCTCACCGAGCCTCCGCTGTTCGCGAGTGCGGGGCTCGCAAGCTCACTCCTCCCGCTCACCGAGCCTCCGCTGTTCGCGAGTGCGGGGCTCGCAAGCTCACTCCTCCCGCTCACCGAGCTTCCGCTGTTCGCGAGTGCGGGGCTCGCAAGCTCACTCCTCCCGCTCACGACCTCGTCGGTCAGCAGCAGGTGGTGCGGGGTGACCTCGGCGGTGACCCGGACGCCGCGGGCCCTGGCCTGGCGCAGCACCTCGACGCTGCCGGCGGTGGAGACGTGGCAGACGTGCAGCCGGCTGCCGACGTGCTCGGCGAGCAGCACGTCCCGGGCGATGATCGCCTCCTCGGCGACCGCCGGCCAGCCGGTCAGTCCGAGCCGGGTGGAGACCTCACCCTCGTGCATCTGCGCGCCCTCGGTGAGCCTGGGCTCCTCGGCGTGCTGGGCGATGATCCCGTCGAACGCCTTGACGTATTCGAGGGCCCGGCGCATCAGCAGCGGGTCGGCGACGCAGTGCCCGTCGTCGGAGAAGATCCGCACCCGGGCCGCCGAGTCGGCCATCGCGCCCAGCTCGGCCAGGCGCCCGCCGGCCAGTCCGACGGTGACCGCGCCGATCGGCTGCACGTCGACCAGGCCCGCCTCCCGGCCGAGCCGCCAGACCTGCTCGACCACCCCGGCGGTGTCGGCGACCGGGGAGGTGTTGGCCATCGCGCAGACCGCCGTGTACCCGCCCAGCGCCGCCGCCCGGGAGCCGGACTCGACGGTCTCGGCGTCCTCGCGGCCCGGCTCGCGCAGGTGGGTGTGCAGGTCGACGAGGCCGGGCAGGGCGACCAGCCCGGTGCCGTCGAGCACGGCGGCGTCCGGCGCGGCCAGTCCCGGGCCTACCTCGGCGACGACGCCGTCGCGGATCAGCAGGTCGGTCGGCGCGGCGCCGACGACGCTCACGTTGGTGATCAGGTACGCGGTCACAGCTTGTTCCCCCCGAGCAGGAGATAGAGGACGGCCATCCGCACGGAGACCCCGTTGGCGACCTGTTCGACGATGGTGGAGCGGGGCGAGTCGGCGACCTCGGGCGTGATCTCCATGCCCCGGTTCATCGGCCCGGGGTGCATGACGATCGCGTGCTCGGGCAGCCGGCGCATCCGCGGGCCGTCCAGCCCGTAGCGGCGGGCGTACTCGCGGGCGGAGGGGAAGTAGGAGTCGTTCATCCGCTCCCGCTGCACCCGCAGCATCATCACCACGTCCACGTCGGGGAGAACGACGTCGAGGTCGTAGGAGACGTCGGTGCCGGGGGCGAGCGCCGCCGCGATGTCCACCGGGATGAGCGTGGGCGGGCCGACCAGGGTGACCTTCGCGCCGAGGGTGGACAGCAGCAGCACGTTGGAGCGGGCCACCCGGGAGTGCAGCACGTCACCGACCACGGCGACCCGCAGGCCGGCGAGCCGGCCCAGCCGGGAGCGCATCGTGTACGCGTCGAGCAGCGCCTGGGTGGGGTGCTCGTGGGTGCCGTCACCGGCGTTGACCACCGACCCGGCCACCCAGTCGGCCAGCCGGTGCGGCGCGCCGGAGGCGGGGTGCCGGACGACCACCGCGTCGGCCCCCATGGCCTGGAGGGTGAGCGCGGTGTCCTTCAGGCTCTCCCCCTTGGCGACGCTGGAGCCCTTGGCCGAGAAGTTGATCACGTCGGCGCTGAGCCGCTTCGCCGCCGCCTCGAAGGAGATCCGGGTCCGGGTGGAGTCCTCGTAGAACAGGTTCACCACGGTCCGGCCGCGCAGCGCGGGCAGCTTCTTGACCTCGCGCCCGGCGACGGTGGCCATCTCGGCCGCGGTGTCCAGGATCTGGGTGGCGGCGGCGGCGTCCAGGTCGGCGCCGGAGAGCAGGTGGCGGATCATGAGGGGAGCGCCTCTCCGTACAGCCGGACCTCGTCCGCGCCGTCGGTCTCGGCGAGGGTGACCCGCACGCTCTCGGCCAGCGCGGTCGGGATGTTCTTGCCCACGTAGTCGGCGCGGATGGGCAACTGCCGGTGGCCCCGGTCGACCAGCACGGCGAGCTGCACCGAGGCGGGGCGGCCGACGTCGCCGAGCGCGTCGAGGGCGGCCCGGACCGTGCGGCCGGAGAACAGCACGTCGTCGACGAGGACAACCCGCTGGCCGTCGATCCCGCCGGGCGGAAGCTGGGTCGGGCCGACCGCTCGGGTGGCGTTGCGACGCAGGTCGTCGCGGTAGAGGGTGATGTCGAGCACACCGACCGGGACGACGATGTCCTCGAAGGTGCTGATCCGGGCGGCGAGCCGCCGCGCCAGCGGCGCGCCCCGGGTGGGGATGCCGAGCAGCACGGTGTCGGCGGCGCCCTGGGTCTTCTCCAGGATCTGGTGGGCGATGCGGTCCACCACCCGCGAGACGTCCGCTGCGGTGAGGATCACCTTCACCGAGGGTTGTCGCGGTGGCGACGGGTGGGCAGCCGGTGGGTAGGCCACGGCGGACCTCCTTCCCCGCCTCACGGGACGGGTCGTTAAAGGATGTCTGGCACCTCCGGCGGACCGCGAACGGGCCGGACCGGGGCTTCACGCCACGTTACCAGCGGTCACGTGGTACGCCGCCGCCGGCACTGACCCCTGGATCAGGGTGGCGAATCGGGATAAGTCACCCTGCGCTCCCCAACGGTAGGGTCACGACCACTTGACCAGGTGTCGCAATCCCCGTACCGTCACGCTCCGTAGCGATCGCTGGGAGAACCCCGAGCAGCACTGGGAGTGTCCGAATGCCCTCTGAATACGCCAAGTCGCTGGGTGCCCGCCTGCGCTCCATCCGCCAGCAGCAGGGCCTGTCCCTGCAAGGGGTGGAGGAGAAGTCGAACGGGCGGTGGAAGGCCGTGGTGGTCGGCTCGTACGAGCGCGGTGACCGCGCCGTCACGGTGTCCCGCCTGGCCGAGCTGGCCGACTTCTACCGGGTGCCCGTCTCCGAGCTGCTGCCCGACGGCAGCGGGGTACGCCACGAGCCCACCAGCAAGATCGTGCTGGACCTGGAGCGGCTCTACGACGAGGCCTCCGAGGAGCTGGCCTACGTCGCCCGGTACGCCCGCGCCATCCAGCAGCAGCGCGGCGACTACAACGGCCGGGTGCTCTCCATCCGCGCCGACGACCTGCGCGCCCTGGCGATCGTCTACGACGCCTCGCCGTCCGGCCTGATCGAGCGCCTCACCGAGCACGGCGTGCTCGTCGCCGACCCGCGGGCGTTCTTCGCCTCCTGACCCAGGTCGACCGAGCGAAGGGCCCGTGCCGGACGGCACGGGCCCTTCGCTCGTCGTGTGGGGCGCGGCGACGCCGCCGACTCAGCGGGTGGCGTACTCGGCGATCCGGCCGAGCACCCCGTTGAGGAAGCGCGGCGAGTCGTCGGTCGACATCTGCCGGGCCAGCTCGACGGCCTCGCTGATCGCCACCGCGTCGTCGAGCTCGTCGACGTAGAGCAGCTCGTACACCGCGATCCGGGCCAGGTTGCGGTCGACGACCGGCATCCGGTCCAGCGTCCAGCCCTCGGCGTAGCTGGCGATCAGCTCGTCGATCCGGTCCAGGTGCGCGGCCACCCCCTCGACGAGGCCGACCGCGTACCCGAGGTGCTCCGGGTGGGGCTTCTCGATCCGCTCGACGTAGCCGGCGAGCACCTCCACCGGGGGCCGGTTGCGCAGGTCGGCCTCGTAGAGCACGTCCAGCGCCCGCTTGCGCGCCTTGCGGCGCGCCGGCATCTGCTGCTTGGCGCCCTCGGCCATCAGGCGCGGCCGAGGTAACGGCCGTCGCGGGTGTCGACCTTGATCTTCTCGCCGGTGGTGATGAACAGCGGCACCTGCACGGTCGCGCCGGTCTCGACGGTCGCCGGCTTGTTGCCGCCGGTGGACCGGTCGCCCTGCAGGCCCGGCTCGGTGTAGGTGATCTCCAGCACGACGGAGGTCGGCAGCTCGATGTAGAGCGGCACGCCCTCGTGGGTGGCGACGGTCGCCTCGGCCTCCGGGAGGAGGTAGTTGGCCGCCTCACCCACGGTGCCACCGGGGACGGTGATCTGGTCGAACGTCTCCAGGTCCATGAAGACGTAGTCCTCGCCGTCGGCGTAGAGGTACTGCATCGTGCGCTTGTCCACGGTCGCGGTCTCGACCTTGGTGCCCGCGTTGAAGGTCTTGTCGACCACCTTGCCGGACAGCACGTTCTTCAGGGTGGTACGCACGAAGGCACCACCCTTACCGGGCTTGACGTGCTGGAACTCGACGACGGACCAGAGCTCTCCGTCGAGGTTGAGTACCAGGCCGTTCTTCAGGTCGTTGGTGGAGGCCATTTCCTGCCTTGATCATCAATTGGCGGACAGACCTGGCAAGTCTACTAGCTGCCGGCACCGGCCGTCCCCGCCGTCAGCCGCCGGCCGTTTCCGCCTCCGCTCGGGCCGCCAGGTGGTGCAGGGCGAGACGGTAGCCGTCGACGCCCAGCCCGCAGATCACCCCGGTCGCCACGGCCGAGACCACCGAGTGCCGGCGGAACTCCTCCCGGGCGTGGATGTTGGAGAGGTGCACCTCGACCAGGGGGCCGCGCAGCATCGCGCAGGCGTCCCGGACCGCGATCGAGTAGTGCGACCAGGCGGCCGGGTTGAGCACCACCGCCGCGCCCTCGTCGGCCGCCCCGTGCAGCCAGCCGACCAGCTCGTGCTCGGCGTCGGTCTGCCGGACCACCACGTCCAGCCCCAGCTCCCGGCCGGTCCGCACGCACAGCGTCACCAGGTCGGCGTAGCTGGTCGCCCCGTACACGTCGACCTGGCGGGTGCCCAGCCGGCCCAGGTTCGGCCCGTTCAGCACGTACACCCTCATGTGCTGCCTTTCGTTCGCGACTGCGGGGCTCCGCTGCGCTGCACTCCTCGCGCTCACCGGCATCGCCTTTCGTTCGCGACTGCGGGGCTCCGCTGCGCTGCACTCCTCGCGCTCACCGGGAGGTGATCTCCTCGTACGCGGCGTGCAGCAGTTCGTCGTCCGGGCCCTCCAGGATCGCCGGGCGGGCCAGGCCGTCGAGCACCACGAACCGCAGCCGCGAGCCGCGGGTCTTCTTGTCCACCCGCATCGCGGCCAGCAGCGCCGGCCACGCGTCGGCCCGGTAGCCCGTCGGCAGCCCGAGCGCCGTGAGCACCGTGCGGTGCCGCCGCGCGGTCGCGGGGTCCAGCCGGCCGGCCAGCCGGGCCAGTTCGCCCGCGTAGACCAGGCCGACGGCGACGGCGTGCCCGTGCCGCCAGCGGTACCCCTCCACCTTCTCGATGGCGTGGGCCAGGGTGTGGCCGTAGTTGAGCACCTCACGCACCCCGGACTCGCGCAGGTCGCCGGATACCACGTCGGCCTTGACCCGGATCGCCCGCTCGACCAGCTCCCGGACCACCGGCGAGGTCGGGTCGGTGGCCGCGGCCCGGTCCCGCTCGACCAGGTCGAGGATCACCGGGTCGGCGATGAACCCGCACTTGACCACCTCGGCCAGGCCGGCCGCCAGGTCGGCCGACGGGAGGCTGTCGAGCACCGCGAGGTCGCACAGCACCCCGACCGGCGGGTGGAAGCCGCCGACCAGGTTCTTGCCGGCCGCGGTGTTGATCCCGGTCTTGCCGCCGACGGCGGCGTCGACCATGCCGAGCAGCGAGGTCGCCACCGGCACCCAGCGCACCCCGCGCAGCCAGCAGGCCGCGACGAAGCCGGCCAGGTCGGTGACCGCGCCGCCGCCCACCCCGACCACCGCGTCGGTACGGGTGAAGCCCGCCTCGCCGAGCCGGTCCCAGCACGCGGCGGCCACCTCGATGGCCTTGCCCGCCTCGGCGTCCGGCACCTGCACGGTCAGCGGAGCCATCCCGGCGGCGGCCAGGCGGGCGCCGAGCGCGTCGGCCAGCCCCGTCAGCGGCGGCGCGTACAACACCGCCACCCGGGTCGCGCCGGGCAGCAACGTCGGGAGCGTGTCGAGCAGGTCGCGTCCCACCAACACGTCGTACGGCCGCTCGCCGCCGACCGGAATACGGGTCACCTCGTCCATCGCCCGGCAGCCTAGTCCAGCCGGCGGGGCCCCGGCGGCGACTGTCCACTCCGTGGCGGGCGGATCGTCACCGGGGCGTGACCAGCACGGCCCGGCAGCGTTTAGCCAGGAGAAGCGGGGGGCAGCGTTCAGCACGCACCGGCCTACGAGGCGGAGGTACCCGCGATGACCACACCCACGACCGACGACACCGACACCCGGGCGCCCGCCACGATCGACGGCGTCGACATCCGGGTGCCCGCCACCATCCTCGGCGTCGGCCTCGGCGGCTTCGCCGACGGCATCGTGCTGCACCAGGTGCTCCAGTGGCACCACATGCTCAGCAGCACCGGCAGCGACAACGTCGGGGTGAAGGCATACCCGGTGGACACGGTGCCCGGGCTGGAGATGAACACCCTGTGGGACGGGATCTTCCACGTGGTGACCTGGGTGGCGGTGCTGGCCGGCCTGGCCCTGCTCTACGCCCGGGTGACCCGGTCCCGGGGCCGGCTGTGGCGCTCGCCGGTGCTGTGGGGCTGGGCGCTGGTCGGCTGGGGGTTGTTCAACCTCGTCGAGGGGGTCGTCGACCACCACCTGCTCGGCATCCACCACGTGCGCGGCGGCGCGTACCGGACCTGGTGGGACCTCGGGTTCCTGGCGCTCGGCGCGGTGCTGGTCGCCGCCGGCTGGCTGGTGCGGCGCCGCGGCACGGCCGTGGACCTCTGCGCCGACCGGCGGTGACCCCGGCCCACGCCGGCCACGGCGCGTTCGCCCCGGGGCCGGCGCTGCTCGTACCCCTGGCGTTGTTCTGGCTCTACCTCGCCGCCGCGCTGCGGCAGCGGGGCCCGGGCGGCGGTGGGTGGCCGCACCGGCGGACGGCGGCCTTCGGCGCCGGCACGGGTCTGCTCGCGGTCGGGCTCGCCCTGCCGGCCGGCGGCTTCGCCGCGCACATGTGGCAGCACCTGCTGATCGGCATGCTCGCGCCGCTGGGCCTGGTGCTCGGCGCGCCGGGCACCCTGCTGCTGCGCACGGTGCACCGGCGGCGCGGCCGGGCGCTGGTCCGGCTGCTGCGCCGACCGGCCGTGGGCGCGCTGGCCCACCCGGTCACCGGGCTGGCGCTGACCGCCGGCGGGCTGTACCTGCTGTACCTGACGCCGCTGTACCGGGCCACCCTGACATCGCCGCCGCTGCACCACCTGGTGCACCTGCACTTCCTGCTCGCCGGTTGCCTGTTCACCTGGTCGGTCGCCGGCCCCGATCCCGGCCCGCACCGGCCCCGGGTGCCGGTCCGGCTGGTGGTGCTCGGCGTCGCCGTCGCCGCCCACGCCACCCTCTCCCAGCTCCTGTACGCCGGGCTGGCCGTGGACGTGCCGGGCCCGCCCGAGCAGCTCCGGGCCGGGGCGACGGTCATGTACTACGGGGGCGACCTGGCCGAGATCGGCCTCGCCCTGGCCCTCCTCGCCACCTGGCGACCGGTGCGGAAGGCCCCGCGGCCGGCGGTTCGGTCGCGTCCGGTGCCGGAGGCGGCCCATCCCTGACCCTCGCCGGGGCCGGGCGGGCCTCAGGGCTTGAGCAGGGCCGCGATCTCGGCGGCGATCTCCTCCGGGGCCCGCCCGTCGGTCACCACGGTCGCGGTCGCCACCTCGGCGTAGAGCGGGCGGCGCTGATCCATCAGGTGCTTCAGCGTCGCCCGCGGGTTGATCGCCAGCAGCGGCCGGCCGGCGCCCAGCCCGACCCGCCGCACCGCGTCGGGCAGCTCGACGCTCAGGTGCACCACGGTGTGCCCGACCAGGGCGGCCCGGTTCTCCTCCGCGAGCACCGCGCCACCGCCGAGGGCGAGCACGCCCGCGCAGGAGGCCAGCGCCGCGGCGGTGGCGGCCCGTTCGAGGGCACGGAAGTGCGCCTCGCCCTCGTCGATGAAGATCTCCGGGATCGGCTTGCCGGCCAGCCGCTCGATGTCGGCATCGGTGTCCCGGAACTGCACCCCGAGCAGCGCGGCGAGCGCCTCCCCGACGGTGCTCTTGCCGGACCCCGGCGACCCGACGAGGACACAGACCGGCCGGGTCCTCCCGCTCATCGGATCACCAGGTGGTCGAGGTAGCCGGCCAGGTTACGGCGGATCTCGGCCACCGAGTCGCCGCCGAACTTCTCCGTGGCGGCCTCGGCGAGCACCAGGGCCACCATCGCCTCGGCGACCACGGCGGCGGCCGGCACGGCGCACACGTCGGAGCGCTGGTTGATCGCCGTCGCCGGCTCCCCCGTGGTCACGTCGACGGTGGCCAGGGCCCGGTTCAGTGAGGAGATCGGCTTCATCGCCGCCTTCACCCGCAGCGGCTCGCCGGTGGTGATGCCGCCCTCCAGGCCACCGGCCCGGTCGGTCACCCGGCGCACCCCGGTCGCGGTCGGGATGATCTCGTCGTGCGCCTCGGAGCCCCGGGAGCGGGCCTGCTGCCAGCCGTCGCCGATCTCCACGCCCTTAATCGCCTGGATGGACATCAGCGCCGTGGCGAGCCGGGCGTCGAGCTTGCGGTCCCACTGCACGTGGCTGCCCAGGCCCGGCGGCACCCCGTACGCCAGCACCTCGACCACGCCGCCGAGGGTGTCGGCGGCCTTCTTCGCGGCGTCGACCTCGGCGACCATCCGGGCGCTGGCCTCCGGGTCGAGGCAGCGCAGCGGGTCGGCGTCGATCCGCTCGGCGTCCTCCGGCGTCGGTCGCAGCCCCGGCTTCGCGGCGACCGGGCCCAGCTCCACCACGTGCGAGACGATCTCGATGCCGAGGGCCTGCCGCACCAGCGCCTTCGCCACCGTGCCGACGGCGACCCGGGCGGCGGTCTCCCGCGCGCTGGCCCGCTCCAGGATCGGCCGGGCGTCGGTGTGGCCGTACTTCTGCATGCCGGCGAGGTCGGCGTGGCCTGGGCGCGGGCGGGTCAGCGGCGCGTTGCGGGCCTGCTGCGCCAGCTCGTCGGGGTCCACCGGGTCGGCGGCCATCACCGTCTGCCACTTGGGCCACTCGGAGTTGCCGATCCGGATGGCCACCGGGCTGCCCAGGGTGACGCCGTGCCGGAGGCCGCCGATGATCTCGACCTCGTCCCGCTCGAACGACATCCGGGCACCCCGGCCATAGCCGAGCCGGCGGCGGGCCAGCTCACCGGCGATCTCGCCGGTGGTCACCTCGATCCCGGCGGGCACGCCCTCCAGCATCGCGACGAGGGCGGGACCGTGCGATTCACCTGCAGTCAGCCAACGCAACACGTCGGCAAGTCTGTCACGACCGGGTTACCTCCCACGGCACCGCCCGCCGTGTCCCGCCCTGCGGACGCCGGCGTGAGGGGTGCGACCGTGCGCGGTGCCGCCGGCCGGATCAGGGGCGCCTGCCGGGCCCCGCGCCGATCAGTCTCTCGGCGTGCCGCTGCGCACTCCGGGATTCATCGCGATCCACTGATCTGCGACCCCCTCCGGCACGTCGCGGATCGACAGGGCACCGCCCCTGCGCTCCCGCGGGTACTGCGGAGGGATCACCTGGGCTCCCAGATACGAGGACACCCCCTCGAGAACCAGCGCAGCGAACACGAGCACGTACGGCAGGTGCGAGAACGTCAGTTCCAGCCAGGCGCGGAGCAGACTCGCCGTGCCGATCGCGACGACGACCAGCCGGGCGGGGCCGAGCAGCAGCGTTTCCAGCCGCTGCACCGTCAGCGCCCTGCGCATCCGGCCGGCGGAGCGCGGATCGAAGGGAAGGGTGACCGTCCGCGACCGCCGGAACAGCGACGCCCGCCAGGGCCGGACAGCCAGGGGCGCAGCCGGACTGCCGTCGGCCAGCGAGACCGGCGGGAACCTCAGCGAGGCCGCGGCCTGCCGTGGGATGACGAGTTCCTTGCGGGACACCTGACCCCTCCCGGAGGGCCTGGGTGTCGCGGTGGGATCCGCGACACCCAGGCATGATCACACTATCGGCATCCGAAGTTGTTGATGCCGGCGTACGACACCATCCACTTCAGGCTGAATCCGATGAGAGGGGCGGTGCGGGCCGCCGGCCGTGACGGCCCGAACCACGGCCGGTCAGCGCTCGGCGAGGGTGCGCGCGTCGGCGGCGATCACCCGGGCCACGCCGGCGGGCAGGAGCTTGCCGGCCTGCTGGTCGGCGTACCGGGCCAGCTCGGCGTACCGGCCCTTGACCAGGTGGTTGGTGAGCACGGTGAGGGCCTGGTCCTGGGCCCCGGAGGTGAGCACCAGGTGCCCGAGGCCGGCCGGGGTGACCAGGACGGTGAAGGCGGCCTCGGCGGTCGCGGTGCCCTTGGGGCCGGTCACCTCCGCGCGGAGCTGGTGCTTTCCGGGCGCCAGCCGGGTCAGGTCGAGCGGCTGGCCCGCCGGGACCGCCTGGCCGTCGAGGGTGACGGTCACGGTGTCGGCGTCGGTGGCCGGCACGGTGAGCACCGGCCGCTGCGCCCGGTCCAGCTTCGCGCCGTCGGCCGGGGCGGCGATCGAGACGGTCGGCGCGGCGGCGCCGAGCTGGCCGGCCGCGCTCCAGCCGGCCAGCTCGGCCGGCCGGTTGGTGATGATGCCGTCGGTGCCGATCCGCTCCAGCTGCTGCCACTGGGCCGGCGAGTCGACCGTCCAGGCCAGCACCGCGACGCCCGCGGCGTGCAGGTCGGCGACCACGGCGGGCCGGGCCAGCAGCGCCGCCCCGGTCGGGTTGTACGCGGTCAGGCCCAGGTCCCGGGAGACGGCCACCGGGTCGGCGTCCAGGCTGCCCCGGAGCAGGCCGAGCGGCAGCTCGGGGGCCAGTTCGCGGGTGTACCGCAGCGCGTCGACCTCGAAGCTCTGCACGAAGACCCGGCCGGTCATCCGCTCGGCGCGGATCACCTCGACGATCCGGGCCACCTCGTCGCGGGTGTGCGCGCCCTTGATCTCCAGCAGCAGGTTGCCGCCCCGGGCCCGCAGGTCGGTGAGCTGCTCGGCCAACGTCGGCAGCCGGGCCCCGGCGTACTGCGGGGCGAACCAGGAGCCGGCGTCGAGGGCCTTGAGCTGGTCGGCGGTCAGGCTCCGGATCGCGCCCGTGCCGTCGGTGGTGCGGTCGACGGTGCCGTCGTGCAGCACGAACGGGACCCCGTCGCGGCTCGGCTGGACGTCGTTCTCGACGAAGTCCGCGCCGGCCCGGCGGGCGATCTCCTGCGCCACGAGGGTGTTCTCCGGGGCGGCGGCGGACGCGCCACGGTGCGCGACGACGGTCAGCGGGGCGCCGGCGGGGCGCAGGTAGCCGTTGGGCGGCAGCTCGGTGACCCGCACGTCGTCGAAGGAGACGCTGCCGCCGTTGACGACCAGCGCCTGCCCACCGTCGGTGGACCGGGTCAGGCTGCTGGTACGCAGGAGCTGCCGGCCGTCGAGGAACCAGCGGGCCTGGTTGCCGTGCACCTCCACGGCGACCTTCATGTCCCGCCCGGTGCCGGCGGCGTACCCGGCGGAGCCGGTGTTGGTGACGTTCCAGGCGTTGGCGGTGGTGAGCTGGGCGAACTCCAGGCCGTTGGCGGCCGTGGTGCCGCTGCGCATGGTGGCGATCCACCAGGGGGTGCTGCCGTCGGCGGGCACGTCCAGGCCGAGCGCCGTCCACCGGGTCGCCTCGGCGACGGACTCGAACCGGACGGTCGCGGAGAACCGGAAGTCGGTCAGGTGCCGGCCGAAGGTGATCTTCTTCGTGCCGCTGGTGGCGGTGCCGTACAGCCGGCCGTCGCGCACCGTCCACTCGCCGTCGATCGCGCGCCAGCCGGCGGGCAGCGTACCGGAGGAGAAGTCCTCGGCAACGACGACGTCGCCGGGCCGGGCGGCGGCGGGGGCGGAGGTCTGGACGGCGGCGAACACGCCGGCGGTCGTGGCGAGCGCCGCGAGCACGGCGACGGCCCGGCGCGGGCGTCGCCGCCCGGCGGGGCGGGAAAGCGTCAACATGACCGCAGATGCTAGGGACCGCACCGAAACACCCGGTGTCGAAGCCGGCGACGAGCAGCCGACCTGCGGATGTACATCAGATGATCTTGCCCGCCCGGGGCGCCGCCGGCCGCGAGTGGACTCCTACGTGCGGGGGCCTCACCGGCACCGGGATGGCACGACGATGTCACTGACATGGCGGTATCCGGTTGACGGGATACCGCCGTGTCAGTGACCCAGAGTCGATCATGGCAAGCGGGCCCACCAGCGTGGGGCATGGCCGGGTCGGCGCGGCCGGGTCACCGGACCGGGCGGATCTCGATCCCGACCTCGGCGGAGAGCGCGGCGGCCATCGCCGGCACCGGCGCGCGGACGCCGGTGAAGTGCTCGAACTGACCGACGGCCTGGGCGACCAGCAGGTCCAGGCCGGAGACCACCCGGCACCCGGCGGCCCCGGCCGAGGCCGCGAGGGGGGTCGGCCAGGGGTCGTAGAGCGCGTCGAAGTAGACCGCGCCCGGCTTCCACCGGGCGTCCGCGGCCAGCGGGTCGGCGACCCCCTTCGGCACGGTGGAGACCACCACGTCGGCGTCGGTGTGGCCGGCCGCGTCGGCCCAGTCGGCGCCGGCGAGCGTGAGACCCAGGGCGTCGGCGGCGGGCCGCAGCTCGTCGATCGCCGAGGCGCGCCGGGCCACCACGGTCACGGTGCCCGAGCCGAGGCGGGCGGCGGCGGCCAGGGCGGCCCGGCCGGTGCCACCCGCGCCGAGCACGGTCACCCGGGCGCCGGGTCGCACGTCGGCCGCCGCCAGCAGCTCGACCATCCCGGCGGCGTCGGTGTTGTCCGCGTACCAGGAGCCGTCGGGCCGGTGGACCAGCGTGTTCGCCGCGCCCATCGCGGTGGCCACCGGCGACACCTCGGCGGCGAGGGCGAGGGTCGCCTCCTTGCACGGCATGGTCACCGACAGCCCGGCCCACTCGGGGCCGAGGCCGGCGACCATGGCCGGCAGCTCCGCCTCCGCGCACTCGATCGTCGTGTACGACCACCCGGAGAGGCCGGCGGCGGCGTAGCCGGCGTTGTGGATCACCGGGGAGAGGGAGTGGCTGATCGGCTTGCCGACCACCGCCGCCCGCCGAGGCGTCGTCATCAGATGATCCCGGCCTCCCTGGCCTTCGCCTCGTTCTTCTGGTGCTTCTCGTACGTCTCGGCGAAGGCCGAGTGCCCCTGTTTGTCGATCGCCACGAAGTAGAGCCACTTGCCCGGCGGCGGGTCCATCGCCCCCTGGAGGGCTTCCTTACCCGGGTTGTTGATCGGGGTGGGGATCATTCCGCGCAGCTTGCGGTTGTACGGGTTCTTCGGGTTGTCCAGCTCGGCCGGGGTCATGTCCTTCGAGCGCTTGCCCTCCTGGCCGATCGACTCGAAGTAGTAGTTGACCGTGACGTCCATCTCCAGGCAGTTGCAGAAGAACTCGCCGTACACCCGGTTGTAGGCGACCCGGGCGACCTTGCCGAGGTCGTCCTTGTTCCCCGCCTCGGCCTGGGCCAGCGACGCGACGATCAGCGCCTCGTACGGGCTGATCCCGCCGCGCTCCTTCTGGACCTGGTCGGCGAACTTCAGCTCCCCGGTGACCGCGACGAAGTTCTCCACCATCAGGCTGAGGATGATCTCGGCGGTGGCCTTCGGCGGGATCTCGTAGGTGTCCGGGTAGAGGAAGCCCTCGATGGACTTCTTGACCGGTTTGCCGTCGGTGCGCTTGAACCACCAGTCCGGCACGCCGAGCGCCTCCGGGTCCTTCGCGGCGGCCTCGAACTCCTTGACCGGGATCTCGGTCTTCTCCGAGAGCAGCTTGTAGATGCCCTTGGCCGTGCGCCCCTCGGGGATGGTGAGCCCGTTGGTGACCTTGTTCTTCAGGTCCAGCAGCATGATCAGGGCCTGCTCGCCGCTCATCTGCTTGCGCACCTTGTACGTGCCGGGCTGGATGTTCTTGCTCCGCGAGTTCGCCTCGGCCGCCTCGATGAACGCCTTGGAGCTCTTGACCACCCCGGCGGTGTAGAGCGCGTTGGCCATGTCGGCGAGCAGCGCGCCCTGCTTGATCTCGACCGTCACCTCGCCGCTGCCGGACCCGTCGTAGTCGGGGGTGACGAAGTAGCTCTGGATCCGGTCGAAGCCGTAGAAGGCCCCGCCGCCGATGACCCCGAGCAGCACGAAGGCCATGAGCAGGGCGAGGACGGTCTTGCCCCGGCCGCCCGAGGACTCGCCCTTGCGCTTGCGCACGTAGCTGCGCCGGTGCTTGCCCTTGTCGCCGCTCCGCTCCGAGTCGTCGAAACCAAGGTCCAGATCGTCGATCATCGCGTCCGCCTCCGCTGCGCGTCCAGCCAGCTCTGCAGGATCTCGACCGCGGCGGCCTGGTCGACCACCGCGCGTTGGCGCTTTCCCCGGACGCCACGCTCGGCCAGCCTACGAGAAGCCACCACGGTCGACATCCTCTCGTCAGTGAGCGTTACCGGAACGGGCGCTATTACATCAGCCAACCGGTCAGCGTACGCCTTCACGTTTCGCGCCGCCGGGCCGTGCTGACCAGCGAGATTGACCGGAAGGCCGACAACGACCTCGACGCACTCGTGCTCGGCGACCAGCGCGGCCAGCTCGGCCAGGTCGCTCGGGACGGCGTCCGAGGCGGCGGTCAGGTCCCGGGCGAGGGTGACCAGCGGGGTGGCCAGCACCCCGTGCGGGTCCGATCGGGCCACCCCGACCCGGACCTGCCCGACGTCCACCCCCAGGCGGACTCCACGCCACGATTCGGTCATCGGTTCCCCACCCTGCCCTGGCACGAGTCAGGGCGAACCGGGACGGTCCGCCCTGACTCGACGTGCGATGCGCTCACGCGTCGGCGATCGCCTTCTCGACGGTGGCGAGCAGCTTCGGTGCCTCGGCGGCCGGCAGGCCGCCGCCCTGGGCGACCTCGTCGCTGCCGCCACCCCGACCGGAGAAGGCGGCCTTGACCAGGTCCTTCGCGGTCAGCCCCCGGCCCCGGGCGGCGGCGTTCACGGCCACCACCAGGGACGCCTTGCCGTTCGAACGGGCCGCGACGGCCACCACGGCCGGCCGCGCCGGGTCGATCTTGCCACGGATCTCCTGGGCCAGGGTCCGCACGTCGTTGCCGGCCGCGCCCTCGGGCGCCTCGGTGCCGACGTACGCCACCCCGCGGACGTCCTTCGCCTGCCCGGCCAGGGCCGCCGCGCCGCCGAGCACAAGCTGGGCGCGCAGCTTCTCCAGCTCCTTCTCCGCGTCGCGGAGCTGGGTGACGGTCTGCTCCACCCGGTCGGCGACCTGGTCGCCGGGCACCCGGAACAGCTCGGCGAGCCGGGAGACCAGCAGGTGCTCGCGGGCCAGGAAGCCGAAGGCGTCCATGCCCACCAGGGCCTCGATCCGCCGCACCCCGGAGCCGACCGACGCCTCGGAGAGGATCTTGACCAGGCCGAGCTGGGCCGAGCGGGCCACGTGGGTGCCGCCGCACAGCTCCCGGGCGTAGTCGCCGACCTCGACGACCCGGACCCGCTCGCCGTACTTCTCGCCGAACAGCGCCATCGCGCCGATCCGGCGGGCCTCCGCCTGGGTGGTGATGAAGGCGTGCACCTCCAGGTCGGCCAGGAGCACCTCGTTGACCTGCTGCTCCACGTCGTGCAGCACGCTGGGCGCCACCCCGGTCGGGGTGTTGAAGTCGAACCGCAGCCGGCCCGGGGCGTTCAGCGAACCGGCCTGGGTGGCCGACTCGCCGAGGAAGTTGCGCATCGTCTGGTGCACCAGGTGGGTGGCGGTGTGCGAGCGGGAGATCGCCCGCCGCCGGGTCACGTCGATCTCGGCGTACCCGGTCTCGCCGGCGCGCACCTCGCCCCGGACCACCCGGGCCCGGTGCACGATCAGGCCCGGCACCGGCTGCTGTACGTCGAAGACCTCGACCTGCCCGCCGCCGACGGTGATCAGGCCCTGGTCGGGCTGCTGGCCGCCGCCCTCGGCGTAGAACGGGGTGGTGTCCAGCACCAGCTCGACCGTGTCGCCCTCGACCGCCGCGCCGACCTCGCCGCCGGCGGACAGCACCGCGCGGACCCGGGACTCCCGGTTCAGCTCGGTGTACCCGGTGAACTCCACCGGACCGCCCGCGTCCAGCACCGACCGGTACGCCGACACGTCGGTGTGCCCGGTCTTGCGCGCCCGCGCGTCGGCCTTGGCCCGGCTGCGCTGGTCGGCCATCAGCCGGCGGAAGCCCTCGGCGTCCACCGTCAGGCCCTGCTCGGCCGCGATCTCCAGGGTCAGGTCGATCGGGAAGCCGTAGGTGTCGTGCAGCTGGAAGGCCTTGTCGCCCGACAGCGCCGCCTTCCCGGCCGACCGGGTCTCGGCGATCGCCGTGTCCAGGATCGTCGTCCCGGCGCGCAGCGTCGCCAGGAAGGCGTCCTCCTCGGCGTACGCGTACTGCGAGATCCGGTCGAACTCGGCCGCCAGCTCCGGGTACGACGGGGCCATGCAGTCCCGCGCCACCGGCAGCAGCTCGGGCAGCGCCCGGTCCTGGTAGCCGAGCAGGCGCACCGACCGGATGGCGCGGCGCATGATCCGGCGCAGCACGTAGCCACGCCCCTCGTTGCTCGGGGTTACCCCGTCGCCGATCAGCATCAGCGCGGTGCGGACGTGGTCGGCGATCACCCGCAGCCGCACGTCGTCGGGGTGCGACTCGCTGGCCACGTGGCCGGAGTGCGCGCCGTACCGCTTGCCGGTCAGCTCGGCGGCCCGGGCCAGGATCGGCCGGACCTCGTCGATCTCGTAGAGGTTGTCGACGCCCTGGAGGATGGACGCCATCCGCTCCAGGCCCATGCCGGTGTCGATGTTCTTCGCCGGCAGCTCACCGACGATCCGGAAGTGCTCCTTGCTGGTGACGTCGGCGATCTCGTACTGCATGAAGACGAGGTTCCAGAACTCCATGTACCGGTCCTCGTCGACCTCCGGCCCGCCCTCGCGCCCGTACTCCGGGCCCCGGTCGTAGAACAGCTCGGAGCACGGCCCGGCCGGGCCGGGGATGCCCATCGACCAGAAGTTGTCCTTCCGGCCCCGGCGGACGATCCGCTCGGCCGGCACGCCCACCGAGCGCCAGATCCCGAACGCCTCGTCGTCGTCGAGGTAGACCGTCGGCCAGACGCGCTCCGGGTCCAGCCCGAAGCCGCCCTGCTCGACCGGCTTGGTGACCAGGTCCCAGGCGAGCGGGATCGCCCCGTCCTTGAAGTAGTCCCCGAAGGAGAAGTTGCCGTTCATCTGGAAGAACGTGCCGTGCCGGCTGGTCTTGCCGACCTCGTCGATGTCCGGGGTGCGGATGCACTTCTGCACGCTGACCGCCCGGGGGTGGGGCGGGGCCTGCTGCCCCAGGAAGTAGGGGACGAACTGCACCATGCCGGCGTTGACGAACAGCAGGTTCGGGTCGCTGATGGCGGGCAGCGGAGCGGACGGCACCACGGCGTGGCCGTTCGCCTCGAAGTGCGCGAGGTACCGCCGCTTGATCTCCGCCGTCTTCATCGCTGGTGCTCCTCCGGAAAGATCTCTCGGTCGCCGATGCGCGGGTCCTCCCGCAACTCTGCGAACTGGTCGTCGAACGCCTCGCCCCGGGCGAATGCCTCGTGGATCTCCTGCTCCCGCTCGGCCATCCCGATCCGGACGTCCTCCACGAAGCTACGCAGCGACTCCACCAGCCCGCCAGCGGATTGTGACAGTCCTCCGGCGATGCCGGCCGGCGTGTACGCCTGCGCGGTACGGGTCGCCTTGCGGACCACCACCACGCCGACGGCCAACCCGATGCCCAGCCAGAACAGGCGCCTCATGATGTCATCCCTCCGTCGCCGGCCGGCTCAGCGGTTGCCGCGCTTGGCCGCGCGGCGCTGCTGCCTGATGGTGTCGCGCACCTCTCGCTCGGTCTCCGCGTTGCGCCGGGCGGAGGCGGCCCGCCGCACGCCGTAGCCGAACGCGGCCACCTTCACGAGCGGGTTCGCCGCGGCGGCGGAGACCACGGTGGCCAGGTTCGCCACGTTCGCCGTGACGTTCTGGGCGTGGGTGGTCATGGTGTCCACCTTGGCCAGTTGGAGGTTCACCCCGTCCAGCGAGGTCTGCACCTGCTCCAACGCGGTGTTCACGTTCTTCACCGTGGTGTTGACGTCCTCGAGCAGCGGAGTGGTGCGGTCGTTGAGATCGTTGATCATCCGGGTCGTGGCGTCCACGGTGTGCCGCAGGCGCAGGATCGGCACCGCCAGCACGAGCACCAGCATCAGGAACGCGCCGGCCGCGATCAACGCAGCGATCTGTCCACCATCCACGCATGTCCTCCTCAAGCAGAGTTCCGGAACCCGACGTCCGGAACGCGCGACCGTCATACCCACACCGGCACTCGGCGACCCGTCCGGGTCAGCCGGAGCAGGCGGGCCTGCCAGCCCCAGACCCTACCGTCAGTGATGGAACACGGCTCACGACGGTGAGGGGGTCAATTCACCGAGCGGATCCTCGCTCAAGGTCGGGAAGGGATCCTCGCCGGTGAGTGACGGGTCGGTGCTCGGTTGCGGTCGGGTCCGCTCGTCGTCGATCGCGTTGCGGACCTTCACCGACACCAACGAGCCGGTGCACTCCCGCGCTGCGGGCGAGGCCAGCGGCGTCGGCGCGGGCTCGCCGTCGACCGGTGGCGGGACGCAGGCCGGCTCGCGCACCCACAGGTCGAGGGTCAGTTCGTCGCGCCGCCAGCAGGTGTACTCGCCCTTCGCCTGCTGCTCCGGGCACCGGCTCACCTTCCACGGCCGCCAGCCGTCCTCGGTCAGGGCACGCGCGTACGCCTGGGAGGTCTCCTTCACCGGCCGCTCGGACTCGACGGTGCGCTCGCGCAGCCGGCACTCCTCCAGGCACCAGCGGCTGCCGCTGACGTTGTCGACGCTCTTCGTGGCCGCCCAGCCGGGCACGTTCAGCTCGTCCAGGGTGTCGAAGACCGGGTCGTGGCTCAGCGTCCGGAGACCGAAGTAGAGCGGGACCGCGCCCAGCAGCAAGAGGCTGACCAGGGCGAGCACGCCCATCCGGAGCCGGCGGCGCTCCCGCATCTGCCGGCGCAGCTCCGAGCGGGCACCGCGCAGGCCGCCGGGGCCGCCGGCGGCGTCCCCGGCGGGGGCCGCGGGCTCGGCGGGCCGCCGCGGCACCACCTCGCCCGTGCCCTGTCCGGCGGGCTCCGCACCGGCCCGGACGGCGGGCGGCACCACGGCGGCGGCCCGGGCCAGCGCGGGTGGCTGCTCGGGCCGGGCCGGCGGCGCACCCGGCAGGCCGGCGGTGGGCTCGCCGCGCCCGGGTTCGGGCTGGGGCGGGCCGGCGGACCGGCCGGCCGGTCCGCCGGCCCGCCGTCGGGACGGCCGACGGGGGCGGCGGCCCGGGCGGTGGCGGGGCCGGCGGGGGCGTCGGTCCGGCCGGCGGGGGCGCCGGGCGGGGTCGCCCGGCCGGCCGGGGCGCCGGGGCGGCCCCCGATCTCCGGCGGGGCTCCCGGGGCGGACTCGGCACCCGGACGCGGACCGGCGGCACCGGGCCGGTCGCCGGGGGTCGCACCCGGGGCGGGGGCCGCGCCCGGACGCGGGACGAGCCCGGTCGGACCGGCCGGGGGCCGGCGCTCCTCGGGGACTGACGCCCGGCCCGGGTGCGGTCCGTCGGCGGACCCGCCGGGGCGGGCCGCGCCCCGCGCGGGACCCGACGGCCGGAGCTTGCCGGCCCCGGGGTCCCGGGGCGGGCGGGCCTCACCGGCGGCGCGCTCGTGCGGCGGGCGGACCTCGCCCGTACCCGGCTCCCGGGGCGGCTCGACCTCGCCGGGGCGGGGGGCCACCGGCTGGCGGGGCGGGGCGGCGGCCCGGGCGGCGGCGGATGGGCCGGAGTCCGCCGGCCCGGCACCGGGAGCGGCACCCGGCCGGGCCCGGCCGACGGACGCCCGCCCGGCGTCACCGACGACCCGCCGGGCGCCGGTCGGCTCCCCGACCGGCGGCACGGCGGCCGGCGGAGCGGGCGGCACCGCGGCCCGGTTCACCATCGGCATGGCGGGATCGGTGTGGGTGCCTCGGCCGGCCTGGCGGAGCCACTCCGCCGGATGCTTCGGGCGGTCGCCCTGACCCGGCGTCGCCCCACCTCGCTCGTCGGGGCCCTCGCCGGCCGGCCCGGCGGGGGTGGCTCGGCGCCGCGCGGCGGCCTCGTCCGGACCCGGCTCGGGCCCACCTCGCCGCCGCCCGCCCGCACCCTCGGCCACGGTCGGCGGCGGACCGGGTATCGGGGGGGCGTTGCCGCTGAGCGGGACGACCGGCGGCGGCTCCTCGGCGGCGCGGCGGCGGCCGGCCGGGCGGGCGACGGGCGGGACCGGACCGGCGACACCACGGCCGGTCGGCTCGTCCGGTCCGGCCACGACGGGACCGCCGGGGACCCGGCCCGGACGGTCCCCCGGCTCGGGGCGGAAGGCGTCGGCCGGGGCCGGGTGCGGCGCGCCGACGACGGGGGGCGGCTCCGGAGCGGCGCGGCGCGCGGCGGCGGAGACCGGGGCGGCGGCCCGGCCGGCGGGCGGCGACCCACCGGGGCCGACCGGCCAACCGCCGGTCGGGGGCTGGCCGGCACGGCCGGCCGGGACGGCCGGCGGGCCCTGCGGGCGGGGGGCTGTCCGGGGACGCCGGCCACCGGCGCGGCGCCCTGCGGCCGGGGTAGGTCCCCCGGCGGGCCGCCCACCGGGCCGGCGGGACCGGCCGGACGAGGCTGGTCGCGGGCTGGCTCCGGGCCGGCCTGCGGCGGCCGGGGCGCGGCGTCCGCCGGGTGCGGCGGGCGGGCCGGCTGCGGCGGCCGAGGCGCGGCGTCCGCCGGGTGCGGCGGGCGGGCCGGCTGCGCCGCGGGGGTGGCGGGCGGGCCGGAGCGGCCGGTGCCGCGGACTGCGGGATCGGGCCCTGCGCCGGCCGGCCCGGCGGGGCCGCCGGGGGCGGGGGCGCGCCGTGCGGCGGGCGGGGCGGCTCGGCCGGGCCGAGGCGGCGACCGGGCTCCGGCGAACCGGGCCACGGCCCGTCGACCGGACGGGGCCGGGCGGGACCGGGTTCACCGCCGCGCACCGGGGGCGCGGCCGGCGGGCCGGCCGGGCCGCGCCGGGCCTGCGGGTCGGGGTGGCCGGGTGCCGGGGCCTGGCCGGGTGCGACGCCGTCGGGGCCCAGCTCGGCGCGCTGCTGCTTGGCGGAGCGCAGGTCGTCGATCCAGCCGAACTCCTCGCCGCCGACCGGCTCCTCGGGCTCGCTGTCGGGTCGGCCCCGGCCCCACCGGCGCCCCTTGGCACGCTGTTCGCGCCGCTCGTCGGGGCCGTCCTCCGGTCGCTCCGAACCACGGGATCTCACTGCTGACCCTCCCCGACGGCGTCTGCGCCGTCCTCGTCCGCCACGGTGGCGTTCCCGTTGCCCGACGGGTGGCGGCCGTTCCCGACGGGGGCCGACGCGTCCGCACGCGCCGGGGTGGGCAGCCCCCGGACGATCCGGCGCAGCAACGGCAGCCGGTTGGCCACCGACCGCTCGGCACCGTGCCCGCTGGGACGGTAGTAGTCGGCCCCGACAAGGTCGTCCGGAGCGTACTGCTGGGTGACCACACCTCGGGGGTCGTCGTGCGGGTAGCGGTAGCCCACGCCGTGGCCGAGCCCTCGGGCCCCGGCGTAGTGGGCGTCGCGCAGGTTGCGGGGCACCGGCCCGCCCCGCCCCGCGCGGACGTCGGCCATCGCGGCCCCGATCGCGCTGGTCGCCGAGTTGGACTTCGGCGCGGTGGCCAGGTGGATCACCGCCTGGGCGAGGTTGAGCTGGACCTCGGGCAGGCCGACGAACTCCACCGCGTGGGCGGCGGCGGTGGCCACGCCCAACGCGGTCGGGTCTGCCATCCCGACGTCCTCACTGGCGAAGATGACCAGGCGGCGGGCGATGAACCGGGCGTCCTCTCCGGCCACCAGCATCCGGGCCAGCCAGTGCAGCGCGGCGTCCACGTCGGACCCGCGCATGCTCTTGATCAGGGCGCTGGTGACGTCGTAGTGGGCGTCGCCGGCCCGGTCGTAACGCACCGCCGCGACGTCCACCGCCTGCTCGGCGGTGGCCAGCTCGATCCGGTCGGCGCCCAGCGCGGTGGCCGAGGCGGCTGCCGCCTCCAGCGCGGTCAGCGCCTTTCGCACGTCGCCGCCGGCGAGGCGGACGAGGTGGTCCTCCGCGTCGGTTTCGAGGGTGAGCGCGCCGGCGAGACCGCGGGGGTCGGTGACCGCGCGACGCAGCAGGTCGCGCACGGCGGCGTCGTCCAGCGGCTGGAGGGTGAGCAGCACGCACCGGGACAGCAGCGGCGAGATGACCGAGAAGTACGGGTTCTCGGTGGTCGCCGCGAGCAGGGTGACCGTGCGGTCCTCGACGGCGGCGAGCAGCGAGTCCTGCTGGGTCTTGCTGAACCGGTGCACCTCGTCGATGAACAGCACGGTCGGCGGGCCGCCCGAGCGGCGTTGCCGGCGGGCGGTGTCGATCACCGCGCGGACGTCCTTCACCCCGGCGGAGAGCGCCGACATCGCCACGAAGCGGCGGTCGGTGGCCTGGGCCACCAGGTGGGCGATGGTGGTCTTGCCGCTGCCCGGCGGGCCCCAGAGGATCACCGACATCGGGGTGGTGCCGCCGACGAGCTGGCGCAGCGGGGCGCCGGGGGCGAGGAGGTGGTCCTGCCCGACGAGTTCGTCGATGCCGGCCGGACGCATCCGGACGGGCAGGGGCGAGTCGGCCGACACCGGGGTGAAGCCGTCGACGCCGACGGAACCCGTGTGGGCGCTGGGCGACCCGGCGGGCGCACCGAGGGAGAAGAGGGCGTCGGACTCCATCAGGAAGACAGTACCGGGCCGGGTCGGCGCCGCCGGAACTGCGGCGCGGACCCGGCCCGGAATGATCGATTCCGGTCAGCCTCGGCCGGGGCGCCGGCCCCGGTACCAGCGTCCGCCGCCACCGCCGCGCGGGCCGTTGCCGACCCCGGCGAGGTACAGGGAGAGCAGCAGCAGACCGAGCATCAGCAGGGTGTGCACGTTGAACAGGTCCGGCGCGCCGAAGCTGGTGTCGAGCAGGTCGATCAACAGGGCGAAGCCGAAGACGATGGCCGCGAGAATGGCGAGCATGTCGGTCCTCCGGTGGGGGTTCCCAGTGGGTCGCCGCCTGATGTACCCAACCGGTCCGATCGCCAATCTCCACCAGGGACGGGCCGGCTCAGTCACCGGTCGGTGACCGGTCCGTGGCCAGGACGGCGTACCGCACCGAGTCCCACCACCGGCCCCGGACCAGGAGGTGGTCCCGGCTGATCCCCTCCCGGCGCATCCCGACCTTCTCCAGCACCCGGCGGGAGGCGACATGGTCCGGCCGGGTGGTCGCCTCGATCCGGTGCAGCCCCAGCCGGTCGAATCCGAGCCGCAGCAGCAGTCCGGCGATGTCGGTGGCAAGGCCCCGACCCCAGTGGTCGGGATGGACCACGTACCCGATCTCGCCGCGTCGGTACGCGACGCTGTCGACGGTCAGGGTGCCCAGGCCCACCAGTCCGGTGGCCGCGACGGCGACCAGCCGGTAGCGGGACCGCGGCTCGCGCCGCGCCTCGTCGCGCCACGCCGGCACGGCGGCGCGGACCTCGTCCAGGGTCGGCGTGGTCTCGTCCAGCGACCGCTCGTGGACGCGGGGATCGACGGTCAGCCCGTGCAACGCGGCGACGTCGCCGTCCTCGGCCTCGCGCAGCGCGCAGCGCGGCCCGCTCAACCGGACCGGATACCCGGAGGTGATCCCTCCCACGGTTGGCTCCTTCCATCCGGGCCGGCGCCCGGCCGGCCGACGTCCCCGGTGCACCGGCCGGGTTCTCTGGTGCAGAAGGTGCGCCCCGCTCACCGCGCCGCAGTAGGGGCGGGCGCGGGCGCACCGGCGGCCTCGGTAACGGGCGCGGTCCCGGCGGGCCCGCCGTCGGGACCGGGCAGCGGTCTGGCCACGGGACCGGCCGGCGGACCGGCCGCGGGGGTGGGTGCCGCGCGACGGGCGGCCCGCCACGCCGGCAGGTAGAGCGGCGCGGCCAGGGCGAGCGCCACCGCGCCGACCAGCATCGCCGTGCCGACGCTGGTGACGTCGGCCAGCGCGGTCAGCACCACCGCGCCGAGCGCCCCGGCGGGCTGACCCATCATCGAGTTCAGCGAGAGCACGCTGGTCCGGTACGGGCCGTCGACCTGCCGGTGCAGCAGCCCCAGGTGCAGCGGATTCGACGCGCCGTGCACGGTGTAGCAGGCCAGGTACGCCACCAGCACCCCGACCGGGCCGGCGAGCAGCCCCATCCCGACCACGGTCGCGCCCTGGAGGACCCGCAGCAGCGCGGCGCCCGGCGCGGCGCCCGGCCAGCGCAACAGCAGCGGGGTGAGCGCGGCACCGGCGGCCGAGGCGAGCCAGGCGGCGGAGCTGGCCGGGCCGAGCAGCGCGGCGGCCCGCTCGGGGTCACCGACCACCTCGGCGAGCCGGACGGGCAGCAGCGACTCGAAGGTGACCATCCCGAAGCCCCAGAACAGCTCCACCGCGACCAGGGCGAGCAGCACCCGGGAGCGGCGCAGCAGCCCGAACGCCTGCCCGACCATCCGGGGCGCCTCGGCGACCGAGGCCCGCAGCGCCCCCGATCCCCGGCCGGGCCGTACCTCGACCAGCAGCGCCAGCAGCGCGGCCAACGCCACCGCCTGCAACGCGAGGGCGACCAGCACCGGCACGGTCAGCGCGCTCACCGGGCCGACCGGGCCGAGCGCGATCAGGCCGCCGCTGAGCAGCGCGCCGACGGCGATGGCGACGCCGGCGACCGTGCCGGCGTGACCGAGGCCGCGCTCGTACTCGGCCTCGGGGTCGGCGGCCAGGGTGGCGTCGACGTACCAGGACTCCAGGGGGCCGCTGTCCAGCGCCCGGTAGGCCCCCTGCACCGCGAAGACGAGGAAGAACAGGGCGACGGAGTCGGCCACCGCGAACAGCGCCAGGGAGGCCAGGTTGAGCACCCCGGCGGTGACCAGCACGGGCTTGCGGCCCAGCGCGTCGGCCATGCCGCCGGTGGGCAACTCCAGCGCCAGCACCACCAGGCCCTGGGCGGTGACGGCCAGGCCGATCTGGGACAGCGACAGGCCGCGCTCCTGCATCAGCAGGATCATGACCGGGATCAGCAGGCCGGTCGGCAGCCAGCGCAGGGCGTAGAGGGCCAGGTAGCGGAACCGGACCTGGCGTACGGTGAGGACGCTCACCGGGTCTGACCGGTCATCGGGTACGCGGCCAGGAAGACCTGCACCGGCTGGGCGTCCGGCTCGTCGGGGGCGGACTCCTCGCGGTAGCGCAGGAGAACCTGCCGCATTTCCGCTTCGAGCGCCTGGAGCCGGTCCGGTCCCAGGTGGAGCAGGGCGTCGCTCATGCCGGCGGCGTCCCGCCACGCGGGAGACCAGTCCTGGCGGGCGGCGAACCACCGCTCGGCCTGCTCGACGAGCAGCCGCACCTGGTCAGCCTGGATCCACTCGATCGCGGCCCGGGCGTCCGGGTCGTCGTCGAAGTCCGTCGGATCCCAGTTGGTCACGTCGTGCGCGGCGCGCCACCAGCGCTGCCGGCCGGTGGCCCGATCCGGGTCCTCGACGACCAGCCCCACCTCGGCGAGCTGCCGCAGGTGGTAGCTGGTGGCGCCGGTGTTGGTGTCGAGCTTCCCGGCGAGGGCCGTGGCGGTCGCCGGGCCGCCGATTCGCAGCGCGCCGAGCAGCCGTAGCCGCAACGGGTGCGCCAGCACCCGCACCTGTCGGTGATCCAGCCGGACGGCGCGGGGCGCTCCTGGCGGGGTTTTGCTGTCCATGCCTGGACAATAGCTATGCACACTTTCTATGCACAAGTTCTGTGCATAGAAAGTGTGCGGCACCTGACAGTTGGCGGGTGGGACGCTCAGGGGGCGAGGAGTTCGGTGATCCCGCGCAGGCGGGTGCGCAGCAGGCCGGCGGCCCGGGCGCTGTCGAGGCGTACCTCGGTGGGCCGGAGCAGGCCCGACGCGGCGCTGGTGGCGGTCCTCAGGCCGGCCGGGTCGACGCCGAACCGGCGGGCCACCAGCAGCCCCAGCTCGGCGCGGCTGACCGCCTCCGGGCCGGCCACGTTGAGCGGGCCGGCGTGGTCGCCCGCCACCAGCTCCAGCACGGCGGCGGCCAGGTCGGCCACGTCGACCGGGCAGCGGATCTCGTCGGTGAACAGGCTCATCCGGCCGGCGAGGGCGTCCAGGCAGAGCCGGATCTGCTTGCTCCGCTCGTCGCCGACGATCAACGAGGTACGCACCAGCGCGGCCCCCGGGTCGACGGCCCGCACCGCGGTCTCCGCCGCCGCCTTCGCCGCCCCGTACGCGAAGACCGGGGTGGGCACCTCGTCGTCGGCGTACGGCTCGGGCCGGCCGGCGTGCAGCGCGTCGCTGGACAGGTGCACCAGCCGGGCGCCCGCCTCCGCGGCGGCGTACGCGACGTGGGCCGCCCCGTCGGCGGTGACCGTCCAGTCGTCGTACCGGTAGGGGGTGCTCACCACGGCGGCGGGCCGCACGGCCGCGACCAGCGCGCGCACGGCGGCCCGGTCGGTCACGTCGAGCCGGTGCGCCTCGACCCCGGCCAGCTCGACGGGGTTGGCGTGGTACGTGCCGAGCACCCGCCGGCCCGCCGCGACGGCCTGCCGGCACACCTCGGCGCCGAGGTACCCGCTGGCACCCACCACGAGCAGCGTCACGCGTCTCCCCCTCCACGGCGGCGGGGCGCCACCTCGGCGACGCCCCGCTGCACCCTGCGAAAGACCGCCTCAGACCGGGTCGGCCACCGGGGCGGCCGGGCCGGCGGTGCCGGTGTGCGCGGCGGCGGCCGGCTTCGGCTTGGCGTCGATGCCCGCCTCGGCGCGCTGCTGCCCGGTGATCGGCGTGGGCGCACCGGTCAGCGGGTCGAACCCGCCCCGGGTCTTCGGGAACGCGATGACCTCGCGGATCGAGTCCGCACCGGTCAGCAGCATGCAGACCCGGTCCCAGCCGAACGCGATGCCGCCGTGCGGCGGGGCGCCGTACTTGAACGCCTCCAGCAGGAAGCCGAACTTGTCCTGCGCCTCCTCGGGGGTGATGCCGAGCAGGTCGAACACCCGCTGCTGCACGTCGCCCCGGTGGATACGGATCGAGCCGCCGCCGATCTCGTTGCCGTTGCAGACGATGTCGTACGCGTACGCCAGGGCCCGGTCCGGGGCCTCCTCGAACCGGTCGACCCACTCGGCGTTCGGGGACGTGAACGGGTGGTGCACGGCCGTCCAGCCACCCTCGTCGGTCTTTTCGAACATGGGGGCGTCGACCACCCAGCAGAACGCCCAGGCGGACTCGTCGATCAGCTTGGCCCGCTTGGCGATCTCGATCCGGGCCGCGCCGAGCAGCTCCTGCGCCTCCCGCGCGTCGGCGCTGGCCGCGAAGAAGACCGCGTCGCCCGGCTTCGCGCCGACCGCGTCGGCCAGCCCGGCCAGGTGCTCGGCGGAGAGGTTCTTCGCCACCGGGCCACGCGCCTCGCCGGTCTCGGCGTCGAGCACCACGTACGCCAGGCCCCTGGCCCCGCGCGCCTTCGCCCAGTCCTGCCAGCCGTCCAGCTCCTTGCGGCTCTGGCCCGCCCCGCCCGGCATGACCACCGCGCCGACGTACCCGCCCGCGTCGATCGCGCCGGCGAAGACCCGGAACGCGGTCCCGCGCAGGTAGTCGGTCAGCTCGGTCAGCTCGACGCCGTAGCGCAGGTCCGGCTTGTCGGAGCCGTACCGGGCCATGGCGTCGTGCCAGGTGATCCGCGGGATCGGCCGGGAGATCTCGTGGCCGGCGAGGTCCTTCCACAGCGCCGAGACGATCGCCTCGCCGAGGTCGATCACGTCGTCCTCGGTGACGAAGGACATCTCGATGTCGAGCTGGGTGAACTCCGGCTGCCGGTCGGCGCGGAAGTCCTCGTCCCGGTAGCAGCGGGCGATCTGGTAGTACCGCTCCATGCCGCCGACCATCAGCAGCTGCTTGAAAAGCTGCGGGGACTGCGGCAGGGCGTACCAGCTACCCGGCTGGAGGCGGACCGGGACCAGGAAGTCGCGGGCACCCTCCGGGGTGGACCGGGTCAGCGTCGGAGTCTCGATCTCCAGGAAGTCCCGGGAGTGCAGCACGCCCCGGGCGAGCTGGTTGGCCCGCGAGCGCAGCCGCATCGCCTTCGCCGGGCCGCCGCGGCGCAGGTCGAGGTAGCGGTACTTGAGCCGGATGTCGTCGCCGGCCTCGATCTGGTCGTCGACGGGCAGCGGCAGCGGCGCGGCCTCCGAGAGCACCTCCAGCTCGCTGGCGGTCACCTCGATCTCGCCGGTCGGCAGCTCCGGGTTCTCGTTGCCCTCGGGGCGGCGGGTCACCTCGCCGGTCACCTTCACGCAGAACTCGTTGCGCAGCGCGTGCGCGTCCTCCTCGCGGAAGACCACCTGGACGATGCCGGAGCCGTCGCGCAGGTCGACGAAGATGACACCGCCGTGGTCGCGCCGGCGGGCCACCCACCCGGCGAGCGTCACCGTGGTGCCGGCGTCCGTCGCGCGCAGGCTGCCGGCGTCATGGGTACGGATCACGGCTTGCGTCTCCCTCGTCTGCGGTCGGTCTGCCCCCGCATTCTGTCAGGGCGCCCCGCCCCCTGCCGCCACCGGGCGGCTGACGGTACCCGGACGGCGCCGCCACCCGGGCGAGCCCGGTGGCGGCCGGTCGCACGCCGGCCGGCCCCGCGTCCCGCGCCGCCGCGCTGGTCAACGGCGGGGCCCGGCTCGGCCGGGCCGAGCGGGTCACGGCCGGGGCCGAGGCGCTCGGCCCGCTGCTGGCGGTGCTGGCCCTCGGTCGTGGCCGGCGGGGAGCGGGGGGCGCACCGTGACGGGGCCCTCGGCCAACGCCCGGACGCGCTCCTCGGCGGCGATTCGGCGCCTTCTCCCGGTACGCCGGAGGCGGGCCGCCGAGAGTCCGGCGGCCCGCCTCGCGGGGTGGTGCGAACCGATCAGATGATGCTGACGCCGTAGACGCTCAGCGCCTCGGTGACGGGCTGGAAGTAGGTGGTGCCGCCGGAGGAGCAGTTGCCGCTGCCGCCGGAGGTGAGGCCGACGGCGCTGCTGCCGCTGAACAGCGAGCCGCCGCTGTCGCCCGGCTCGGCGCAGACGTTGGTGCGGATCAGGCCGGAGACGCTGCCCTCGGCGTAGTTCACCGTGGCGTTGGTGGCGTTCACCGAGCCGCTGCGCAGGCCGGTGGTGCTGCCGGAGCGCTGCACGGACTGGCCGACGAACGCGCTGGCGGCGCCGGTGACGTCCCGGTAGCTGCCGTTGTAGAGGGAGACGTTGCCGGTCGCGTTGGCGGAGTTGCTGTGCCGGACGATGCCGTAGTCGTTGCCCGGGAAGCTGCTGCCGGCGCGGGTGCCCAGGACGCTGGTCTGGCCCGAGTTGGAGTACCAGGTCGAGGCGATGTTGGTGCAGTGCCCGGCGGTCAGGAAGTAGGTCGTGCCCGCGCTGTTGCGGACGTTGAAGCCGAGCGAGCAGCGACCGCCGCCGGCGGCGTAGATCGCCTGGCCGCCGGAGATCCGGGTGCTCAGCACGCCGGCCTCGGCCTCGACGCGGACGGCGCCGCCGGTCCGGGCGGCGGCGGCCTTGACGCGCTCCAGCTTGGCGCCGGTGACGGTGCTGTCTACGGAGATGACGACCTGGTTGGTGACCGCGTCGGTCCACCACGCGGTGCCGGGGATCTTCGCCGAGCGCTCCAGCTCGGCGGTGGCCCGGTTGAGCTCCGAGGCGCCGCGCTTGACCATCTTGGCGGTCGCGCCGGCGGCGCGGACCTGACGGGCGGCGGCCTCGTCGGTCACGGTGACGACCATCTTGCCGCTGGCGTCGGCGTACACGCCGGCCGAGCGGTCACCGAGCCGGTCGGCCAGGCTGGCCGCGGCGTCGGGCGAGGCGGGCGAGGGCGCGGCCTGGGCGGGCGCGCCGATCAGCGCGGTGGCGACCAGGGTGCCGGCCGCGGCGACGGACGCGGCGCGGAGGAGCGATGACCTTGTGGGTCGCATGCAAGACCTCCCGGAAGGGGGTGACGGGTCGCGCCGGGGGTGACGGACCCGAGGACGGACCCGGCCGGATCTGTGCGAACCGGTCGAGTGAACTGAAGTATTCACATACTTAAGATTTCTCGCAAGACCTGACCTTGCCCCGCTCCATCCGGGCCACATCCGGCTCGGCCTGCGAAGTTGCGACCACAGACATCGATATCTATGATCGGTGAATCCTGACTCCCCCATCAGTACCCGCGTTTCGGAGGCCACCATGAGCCCCGCCTGACGCCCCCACCGGATCGATGTCGACGCGGCGCTCGCCCCGCTCAGGACCCGGCCTACCCGACGCCGACCGGCGGGCCCGGATCCGTCGGCGGATGCCAACCGCGCCGCGGGCCGCCGTCGCCGGCTGGTGACGCCGGCCCCGCCGGACGCGGGGGCCGTACCGTCAGCCCGCCCGGAGCGGGGGCGGCCCGTCGCCCTCGCGGCGGTGGGCGCCGGGGCCGGGCCGGGGCAGCACGTCACGTGGGTCGGCCACCTCGTGCCCGGCGGCGCAGCGCAGCTCCGCCCGCACCTCGGCACCGCAGTCGCGGTGCTCGACGGACAGCGGCGAGCCGTCCGGGTCGGCCAGGTAGCGGTCCCCCCAGCCGAGCACGGCGACCAGCACCGGCCACAGGTCGAGCCCCTTGCCGGTCAGCCGGTACTCGTGGCGCACCCGGCTGCCCGGCTCCCGGTACGGCTCACGGCGCAGCACCCCCTGCTCGACCAGGGTGGCGAGGCGGTTGGTGAGCACCTGCCGGGGGATGCCGGTGCGCACCCGCATGTCGTCGAAGCGGCGGATGCCGTTGAACACCTCGCGGAGCACGACCAGGGTCCACCGCTCGCCGAGGATCGCCATCGCGCGGGCGATGGTGCAGTTGTCCACCGACCAGTCCAGTGCCGAGGGTCTCATGCCCACCAGGCTAGGTCTTGTTGACAGACTCAGCAACGCGCTGCCAGGCTGCGTCCATGACGCAGACGCAGCCGGCGCGCAGCCGCACCTTCACCTGGTCCGACCCGGCGGCCGGTGCCGCCCACCTCGGCCGGCGCAGCGGCCTGGAGCTGCTCCGGGCGATGATCGCCGGCGAGCTGGCCGCGCCCCCGGTGATGCACCTGATCGACATGGCGCGGATGGAGGCCGACGAGGGCCGGGTGGCGGTCGAGCTGGTGCCGCAGGAGTTCCACTACAACCCCCTGGGCACCGTGCACGGCGGCGTCATCTCCACCCTGCTGGACACCGCCGCCGCCTGCGCCGTGCACAGCACCCTGCCCGCCGGGGTCGGCTACACCTCGCTGGACCTGAACGTGAAGTTCCTCCGCCCGGTGACGGTCACCAGCGGCACCCTGCGCTGCGAGGGCACCGTCCTGCAGCGGGGCCGCCGCACCGCCCTGGCCGAGGCGAGGCTCACGGACGCGGCGGGCCGCCTGATCGCCCACGCCACCTCCACCTGCCTCCTCCTCCCCCTGACCACCCCCGCTCCCCCGGCCTAACCTCCCGCCCCCACCCACCCCCCACCGTCGATCATGGAGGCGTGGTGCCGGGAAGGTGCCGTTTCGCCCGAAACATCCCCCACCACAACTCCATGATCGACGGTGGGGTGGGGGTGGGGGTGGGGGTGGGGGTGGGGTGGGGGTGGGGGTTGGGGTGGGTCAGGGGCGGGTGGCGGCGAGGCGGGCGGCGCGGGCGTCGCGCTTCTCCTCGAAGCGGGACGCGTGGGTTTCGAGGGTGTCCAGGTGGGCGGCGATCTGGTCGCGGGCCGCCTCGCCCTCGGCGTCCAGGCCGGCGACGTTGAACACGTCCCACTGGCGCAGCACCGGGACGACCACCTCGTCGCGGTGCTGGCGCAGGTCGTAGATGCCGGCCAGGGCGATCGCCACCGACTTGCGGGCGAAGCCGTCGATGCCCACGCCGGGCATCTGGAAGTCCGCCAGCACGTCGGCGATCGCCCGCATCGCCTGGCTCGGGGCCAGTTCCAGGGCGGCGTTGAGCAGGTTGCGGTAGAAGACCATGTGCAGGTTCTCGTCGGCCGCGATGCGGGCCAGCAGCGCCTCGCAGGCCGGGTCGCCGGTCACCCGGCCGGTGTTTCGGTGCGAGATCCGGGTGGCCAGTTCCTGGAACGACACGTACGCCAGCGAGCGCAGCATCGAGTCGTCGTGGGAGTTGGAGTAGCCGGCCGTCATGTGCACCATCCGGGCCCGCTCCAGGGCCACCGGGTCGACCATCCGGGTCACGGTCAGGTAGTCCCGGATGGCGGTGCCGTGCCGCCCCTCCTCCGCCGTCCACCGGCCCACCCAGGTCCCCCACGCCCCGTCGGGGCCGAAGAGGGTGGCGATCTGGTGGTGGTACGAGGGGAGGTTGTCCTCGGTCAGCAGGTTCACGATCAGCGCGGTGCGCGCCACGTCGGGGATCGTCGAGTCCGATTCCGCCCACGCCTCGCCGCCGAGCGGGCCGTCGAAGGTGCGGCCCTCGCTCCACGGCACGTACTCGTGCGGGAACCACTCCTTGGCCATCGAGAGGTGCCGGTCGAGGTTCTTCTCCACGACGGGCTCCAGCTCGACGAGCAGGGCGGTCTGGCTCAGTGCGGTCACGACGATCTCCCTACGGTGGCGTAACTTACGCCACCGTAGGTCTTCGTCGGCGTACGCGCCAGTAGCGCCCAGCTCGTGAGCGGTGCCCGCGGATCCTCAGCCCTCCCCGATCCGCAGCCAGAACGACGCCGGCAGATAGTGCTCGGTCAGCCCCAGCCGCCGCCACAGCCCGGCGGCCACCTCGCGCAGCTCGGGATCCCCGGCGACGTACGCGTTGGGCAGCTCGACCTGCCACCGGTCCGACCCGGACAGCAGGAACGCGGCCAGCAGGTACTGCTCGTTGTAGTGCCGGTAGCGCCACTGGGGCGGATAGTCGCGCGGCAGCATGATGTCGTGCACCTGCACCAGCACCCCGGGCCGCAGCCGGGGCAGCACCTCGAAGAAGAAGACCGTCACGTCCGAGCCCATGAAGCTGCGGTGCGAGCCGTCGAAGAAGACGACGTCGCCGGGCTCCAGCTCGTCGAAGACGGCCAGGTCGGCCCGCTCCAGGGGGCGGCGCACCACCTCGTCGCAGAGCACGTCGACGCTGGCCCGGGGGGCCGGGTCGATCGAGGTGATCCGGGTGCGTAGGCCGTGGTCGCGCACGGCCCGGCGGGCGAACTTGGTGGAGTTGCCGGAGCCGATCTCCACGTACCGGCGGGGGTCGCCGTCGGCGAGGAACCCGTAGAGCGCCAGCGCGTCCAGCGGCGGCAGCCACCCGTTGACCCAGTACGGCGACCCGGCGTCGAGGTCGCCGCGCAGCGGGATCTCCGCGAGCCGGTCCGCGTGGTCGCAGAACCGGCGCAGCCGCGCGGCGTAGGCGTCCCGGCCCCGGTCGAGCAGCGCGGTGAGCGCCGGGTGGTCGGGGCGGCCGTGGCCGAAGCGGGGCTCGGGCCGGACCGGGAAGTCCACGAAGATCGGCCGGCGCAGCCCGAACGCGGACAGCACCAGGCCGTGCAGCAACGGGCGGCGTTCCAGCCGGGCCAGCGGCGCCGCCAGGAACGGCAGGGCGGCCAGCACCTCGACCCCGGAGGCGGTGCCGAACGCGCTGCGCATCCGCCGGGTGAAGCCGCGGACGCCGCCGCCGGGGACCCGGCCCGGCGCGCGCAGCCGGTCGGTGGGCGGGTGGGCGGGCAGGTCGGTGGCGGTCATGAGGGTGCTCCTTCGAGGTCTTCGACGCTGGCGGAAACGGGGGCGGAGGAGGAGGGGGAGGGGGCGACGGCCGGAACAGGGGCGGGGACGGTGGGGTGGGTGGGCCGGCGGCCGGTGGCGGTGAGCAGGGCGAGCACCACGGCCGTCGAGCCGATGTCGCCGACGGTCAGCAGCACCCGGCTGAGCGCGACCAGGGTGACCAGGTCGGGGCCGGCGACCAGGGTGGCCAGGGTGACCGCGAGGACCACCTCACGCACCCCCAGCCCGGTCGGCATGACCACGGCGCACAGGCCGGCGACCACGGACAGGGCGAACCCGCCGACGCCGACGGTCAGCGCCCGCCACGGCTCGGCGCCGAGGGCGACGGCCAGCACCGCGATGTGCAGACCGCTGATCAGCCAGCCGAGCAGCATCAGCGCGGTGGCCCCGAGCAGCGTCCGCCGCTCGGGCAGGGCCGGCCCCTCCCCCGCCCCGGTGGAACGGCGCAGCAGCCGGGCGGCGACGCCCAGCAGGCGGCCGAGCAGCCGGGGTGCGAGGACCGGGGCGAGGGCGGCGGCTGCGGCGGGCAGCAGCAGCCACCACCAGGGGCTCCGGGCGACCAGCCAGGGCAGCGCCAGGATGCCGACGAGCACCCCGGAGACCGCCGCGAGGCCCTGGCTGACCAGGAACGCCGCGGCGAGCCGGGCGGGCGGCTGGCGCAGCGGCCGGGCCATCGCCGCGTGGGCGACGGTGGGCCAGACCCCGCCGGGCAGGTAGCGGGTCAGCCCGGCGAGGAAGAACAACCAGCTCGCGTCGCGTAGCGACAGCCGGCTGCCGAGGCCGGCCAGCAGCAGCCGCCACCCGACGAAGCCGGGCACCCCGCCGACCGCCGCGAGCACCCCGGCGGCGAGCGCGGTGCCCCAGCCGACCGCCCGCAGGCTCTCCCCCAGGCCGTGCCGGACCCGCCAGACCTGCCAGCCGAGGAAGACCAGCACCGCGGCGTAGCCGGCCAGCCGCAGCGCGGCCCACAGCCGCGCCCGGGTCACCGGGCACCGTCCAGGGAGAGGGTCGTCTCCTGCACCCGGTGGTCGGACATGCCCCGGGCGTCGCGCAGCCGGTACCGGTGCACCGTCCAGTCCCGGGAGACGAACGTCCAGTCCAGCCGCCACCAGCGCTGCCCCGCGATGGTCCACGACGTCGGGTACGCCGACCCGCCGGCCCGGCCGGCGTCGGTGAGCCGGTCGGTGAGCCGGTCCAGGTCGGCCATCGCCGGGCTGGTGTTCAGGTCCCCGGCCACCAGCACGGGCAGCGGGTTGCGGTCCAGGTCGGCGGCGAGCGCGTCGTACTGGGTCTCGCGGCGCTGGAAGAACTCGCGCCGGCGCTCGTAGAAGGTGGCGCGCAGCGGGCTGCTCAGGTCCAGTGGGACCAGGATGTGGGTGTTGTACACCGACACGGTCCGCGCCCCGATCCGCAGGTCGGTGCGCAGCGACTTGACCTCCCAGTAGTCGGTGCGCCAGTCCGAGCCGGGCGGCGGGTCGGCCGGCAGGGCGGCGACCCCGACGATCGGGAACCGGGTGAGCGTGACCAGTTCGCCCCGGGCGGCCACCTGGTAACCGGGGAACTCGCGGCGCAGCCGGGCCAGGTCGGCGTCACGGCGGGCCGGGTCGTCGGCCGGCTTGTACTCCTGGAGCAGGTACACGTCGGCCCGCCGGGCGGTGAGCGAGGCGTAGAAAGCGTCGGCGTCGTCGGTCTCGTTCCACACGGTGGTGTTCCAGGAGACCAGCCGCAGCGCGTCCGCCGGCGCGGGCGGCGGGGTGCGCAGCACCGCCGGGTTCAGCCCGGACAGCCCGGCGCCGAGGGCGAGCGCGGCGGCGGCGAGCAGCGCCACCCGGCCGCGCGCCGGCCCGGCGAGGCCGGCGAGGGCGAGCAGCAGCACCGGTACGGCCACGAAGGCCAGCGGCGGGGTCAGCTCCGGGGCCAGCCACAGCCACCACCGGCCGCTGAGCAGCCGGTGCGCCACCACGAAGGCGAGCCACGCCCCGGCGAGCACGGTCAGCGCCCGGCCGGCCCGCCGCCGGGGTCCCCGAACGGCAGCAGGGACGGCGGGCGTGGCGGGAGCGGCGGGCGACCCGGGCTGGTCGGAGGTGGCCACCCGGGGCGGGTCGTCCACGGTACTCACGCGGCCACCGCCGGGGACTCGTACAGCCGGCGGAAGCGCGCCGACACCAGCCACTGGGCCAGGCCGGCGGCCACCCCCACCCCGATGGTGAGGCTGACCAGCAGGTGCAGGGCGGCGAACCTAACCGTGTACGGCAGGCCGCGCACCGCGCGCACGTAGCGGTACATCCGGGTGTCGCGCAGCAGCCAGAGCGCGAGCAGCAGCACCGGCACGGCGGCCCAGGCCGGGCCGGCGAGCAGCGGCAGCGGCGCGGTGGCGGCGGCGAGCCAGGAGGCCAGCCCGGTGCCGGACTCGGTGGAGGTGACCACGCCGACGACCCGCCGCCGGTTGAGGAAGAACGGGATGTGCACCCGGGTGCGGGTGAACACCTTCGACAGCGCGATGCCCAGCGTGGCGTCGTCGTCGTGCCGGCCGATCACCGACGAGGTCATCCGCACCTCGTACCGGTCGGTGAGGCGCTCGGCCACGTCGGCGCCCTCGCTCTGGGTGAGCCGGGGGTTCCACGGCCCCACCTCCGCCCAGACCCGGACGGGCAGGGCGAGGATGGCGGTGGACAGGAAGCCGGTGATGCTGCCCTCGGCGATGCGGAAGTACCAGTGCCGGAACAGGTTGCGGTAGTCCTTGGTGAAGCTGCCCCGGATCAGCGGGACGGTGTCGTAGTTGCCGCAGACCGCGCCGACGCCCGGCTCGTCGCGCAGGATCGCCACGGCGGTGGCGACGGCGTCGGGGGCCAGCGCCACGTCGGAGTCGACGAACACCAGGATCTCGCCGGTGGCGGCGTCCGCGCCGATGTTGCGGGCCACCGAGGGCCCGCTGTTGACCGGGGTATGCAGCAGCCGGACCTCGGGGAAGGAGCGGGCCACGGCGACGGAGTCGTCGGTGCTGCCGTCGTCGACGACGATCACCTCCAGCGGGTGGTGGGTCTGCCCGGCCAGGGCCGCCAGGCAGAGCCGCAGGGTGCGGGCGTAGTTGTAGTTGGGCACGATCACGCTGACGAGCGGGGCGGCGGACACCACCTCACCAACCTTTCGAGTCGAGCGGACGGACGGCGGACCGGGACGGCCGCCGCGACGGCCCGAACGTCGGGTCGACGGCGGCGCGGGCCAGCCCGACCACCGCGCCCGCGATCAGGGCCAGGTTGACCAGCAGGTGCACCCCGAGGGCGCGGCCGAGGAACGGCCAGCCTCCGGCGCGGCGCAGCAGCGCGACCAGCGGCGGATCGGCGGCGGCGAAGACGGCCAGGCAGAACGCCGGCAGCGCCGCGCCGGCCGGGCCGAGCAGGGGCGCGGGCAGGGTGAGCGCGGCCAGCCCGGCGGCGGCCACCCCGAGGGTGGGGTTCAACGCGAGGCCCCGGCGGCGGTACCGGTTGCGCAGCGAGAAGCGCAGCAGTTGGGCGCGGCGGTACTGCTCGCCGAGCAGCGGCAGCAGCCGGTCGGCCTCGTCGTGCCAGCCGACGACGGCGTCGGTGAGCCGGATCCGGTAGCGGGTGAGCAGCCGCTCGCTGTACTCGTCGTCCTCGGCGCTGCGCAGGTTCTCGTCGAACGGGCCCAGGTCGCGCAGCACGGCCCGGGGCACGGCGGCGAGGGCGAACACGGCGGTGTCCACCGGCCCGACGGCCCGGGTCAGCGCCGAGTGCAGGTGCAGCACCCGGTACCGCTCGACGGGGCCGTCGTCGATCAGCGGCTGCGGGGCGTAGACGCCGTAGACGCAGCCGCAGCCGGGGTCGGCGGCGAGCGCGGCCAGGGCGTTGCCGAGCGCGTCGGGGGCCAGCGCCACGTCGGAGTCGAGGAAGAACACGACGTCGCCGGTGGTGGCGGCGACCCCGGCGTTGCGGGCGGCGGACACCCCGCCGTTGACCGGCTGGACGAGCACCCGGACGCCGGCCGCCGCTGCCACGGCGCGGGAGTCGTCGGTGCTGCCGTCGTCGACGACCAGCACCTCCACCGGCGAATGGGTCTGCGCGGCCACCGAGTCCAGGCAGTGGCGCAGGGTCTTCGCCGCGTTCCACACGGGGATCACGACCGAGACGGTGGGTGCGAGGTTCATCGCGCCTCCTCAAGCGAGATCAGGGCGGTCTGGGTGCGGTGGTCGGACAGGCCGCGCGGGTCGCCGAGGGCGTACCGGTGCACCCGCACCTGCGCCGAGGCGAGGGTCCAGTCGAGCCGCCAGGTCGGCCCGCTGGCCGGCCAGCTCGCCGGGTAGAGGTCGACGGAGGCGTCGGCGGCGTCGCGCAGCCGGTCGCGCAGCGGGCGCAGGTCACCCATGGCCGGGGTGGTGTTGAGGTCGCCGGCCACCAGCGCCGGATTCGGGTTGGCCGCGAGGTCCGCGCCGAGGGCGGCCAGTTGCGCCCGGCGGGCCGCGTCCCGCTCGCGGACGTACGCCCAGAAGCGCTCCGGCGCCAGGTTCACCTGCACCGGCAGGTGCACGTTGTACGTCGACAGCGTCCGGTCGCCGACCCGCAGGTCGACGCGGAGCACCTTGGCGGCGGCGAACACCCGCCCGAAGTCGGCGGCCGGGTCGGCGGCGAGCGCCGCGTCGGGGCCGACGGCCGGCCGGGCCAGCACCGGGTACCGGGACAGGGTGAGCAGCTCACCCCGGGCGAGGACGGCGTACCCGGGGAACGCCCGGCGCAGCCGGTCCAGGCCGGGGGCGGGCCGCGCGCCGGCCAGCCCGGCGGCGTCGTCCCAGTACAGGTGCTCCTGGAGCAGGTAGACGTCGGCGCGCTGGTCGGCCAGGAAGCGCAGGAACGCGTCCGGGTCGTCGTGCTGGTCCCAGTAGCCGGTGTTCCAGGCCAGCACCCGCAGCGCGTCCGGCGGCGGGGCGGGCCGGTCGGCGAACGCGTGCCGGTTGAGCCCGGCGTCGGGCAGCCCGAGGGCGAGTGCGGCGGCGGCCCCGGCCAGCACCGCCGTCGCCGGGCGGGCGGGCAGCGGCCGGCGCAGCAGCCGGGCGGCCGGCACGCCCAGCGCCAGCCCCACCGGCACCGCCAGGTACGCCAGCGGCGGCAGCAGGTCGGGCAGCAGCCACAGCCACCACCGGCCGGTGAGCGCCCGGTGCGCCACGGTGACCGCCAGCCAGCCGAGGGCGGCGGCGACCAGCAGCCGGGTGGCCGGGCACCACCGTCGCCGGGGCGGGGCCGGCGGGCCGGCGGCGGGGCGGGCCAGCAGGCTCATGCGGGCACCGCCGCCGGCTGGGGGCCGCCCTCGTACAGGGCGCGGAAGGAGCGGGAGAACAGCCACTGTGCCGCCCCGGCGGCGGCCCCGGCGACGATGGCCAAGTTGATCAGCCACTGCACCCCGACGAAGGCCACCAGCAGGCCCGCGCCGCGCCGGCGCAGCACGAACCGGTACATCCCGGCGTCGCAGGCCAGGAACGCCACGGCCAGCGCCGCCGACGGCAGCGCCCCGGCCGGGCCGAGCAGCAGGGGCAGCGGCAGGGCCGCGGTCGCCAGCAGGGCGGTGACGCTGGCCCACATCCGGGCGGCGGTCTCGAAGCCCTGCGCGGCGCGGCGGCGGCGGACGTACAGCGGCATCCGCAGCCGGCTGCGGTGGAACACCTTGCGCAGCATCGGCCAGAGCCGGTCGTCGTCGCGGTGCCGGCCGTGGATGGCGTCGGTGAGCCGGATCGGGTAGCGGGCGCCCATCCGCTCGCCGTACTCGACCTCCTCGGTCTGCCGCAGCCCCTCGTGGAACGGGCCGATCTCGGCGAACACCCGGGCCGGCATCGCGCAGATGGCGGTGAACAGGAAGCTGACGTCGCCGAGCGAGCTGATCCGCCACCAGTGCGCCTGTAGGCAGCGGCACTCCTGGACCAGGCTGTCGCGGACCAGGGGGACCTCGTCGAGGGTGCCGCAGACCGCGCCGGCGGCCGGATCGGCGGCGAGCAGCGCGACGGCGCGGGCGACGGTGTCCGGCGGCAGCTCCACGTCGGAGTCGACGAACAGCAGGACCTCCCCGGTGGCGTGGGCCGCGCCGAGGTTGCGGGCCAGCGCGGGGCCGCCGTTGCGGGGGGTGGACAGCACCGGCACGCCGAGGGCGCGGGCGACGGCGACCGAGTCGTCGGTGCTGCGGTCGTCGACGAAGACGATCTCGGTGGCGGGGTGGGTCTGGGCCAGCAGCGCGGGCAGGGTCAGCCGCAGCGAGTCCGCGTGGTTGTAGTTGGGCACGACGACGGACACCGTCGGTACGGGCGGGGTCATGGGTCTCCTTCCGGCGGAGCACCGGGGCGGCGGGTAGGGCAGGAGCCGGCGGTCAGGTCAGGAGGGCCGGCGGGTCAGGTCAGGGCAGGGCGGCGATGAGCGCCGGGAACTGGGCGGCGGCCAGCAGGGCGCCGAGGGCGGCGGCCCACAACAGCGCGGCGGCGACGACCGCGCGGTCGCGCAGCAGCAGCCGGACCGGGTCGCCGCCGGCCCGGCGGACCAGGGCGAGTTGCAGGTAGCGGGACATCAGGTACAGCACGAACGGGGCGGACAGCAGCATCGCGGCCTCCCCGTACGGGTCGAACGGGGCCTCGGTGCTCAGCCAGACCAGCCCCGCGGTGACGGCCAGCACGCTGGTCAGCTGCAACAGGTGCCCGGCCAGCTCGACCGACCAGCCGCGCAGCGCCGGCCGGTGGGCCACCCCGCCGTCCAGCAGTTCCTGCCGGCGTTTGCCGACGATCAGCAGCAGGCAGCCGGCGAAGACGGTGAGCAGCAGCCAGGCCGAGACGGCGGCACCGACGGCCAGGTAGCCCTGCACGGCCCGCAGCACGAAGCCGAGCGCGACCACCCCGGCCTCGACCAGGGGGACGTGCTTGAGGCCGCGGCTGTAGCAGACGTTCAACACGAGGTACGCCAGCACCGGCCAGGCCGGCCCGGTCAGGCCGGCGGCCAGCACCAGGGCGAGCAGCACGAGCAGCACCAGGCACCAGGCGTACGCCAGGGGCACCGGCACCCGGCCGGCGGCGACGGGCCGGTGCCGCTTGACCGGGTGGTGGCGGTCGCGGTGCCGGTCGGCCACGTCGTTGCCGACGTAGACGGCGCAGGCGGCGAGGACGAAGGCGAGCACCGACCAGCCCAGCCGGGCCAGCCCGGCGGGGTGCCAGGACGGGGCGTCGAGCAGCGGGACCGGCACCACCAGCAGGCTCTTGGCCCAGTGGCCGGGCCGGACCAGCCGGACCAGGTCGACGAGGAGGCGGGTCCGGCCGGCGGCCGGGGGGTGCACCGCGGGGCCGGCGGCGGCCGGGGCCGAGTCGAGCAGGGGCATCGGACCTCCCGGCCTAGAAGAAGATCTTCGCGAGGGAGAGCGCGCCCTGCCGCCACGGCTCCCGGCTGGTCCGGCCGCCGCCGGCCGCCGTGGCGTGCCGGTTCTCCCGCCACCACCGGTACGTGCCGAGAATCGCGTCGCGGTTGGCGAACCGGGGCTTGAAGCCGAGGCGTTCCCGGGCCTTGTCGATGCTGACGTACGAGTCGGCGCGCAGCTTGTGCAGCAGCCGCCCGTACACCGGGGAGAGCCCGCTGCGCTCCAGGGCGGCGAGGGCGGCCAGCGCCGGCCCGGCGGGCAGGCCGACCACCCGGCCGCCGCGCCCGGCGGCGTCGAGCACGGCCTGGAAGTCCTCGCGCAGGGTGCCGAACTCGGCCGCGCCGAGGTTGTAGGTGTCCCCGGCGACGTCGTCGGGCGCGGTGAGGACGATGAGCACGGCGTCGACCAGGTCCTCCACGGCGAACATCTGGACCCGCACGTCGCCGCGGCCGAGGACGGGGAAGTTGCGGCCCTCCTCGGCCCACTCGAACAGCATCGCGAACAGCCCCATCCGGCCGGGGCCGAGGAAGGTCTTCGGCCGCAGCACCGGCACGCAGAGCCCGTCGGCGCGGTGCCGCTCGACCAGCAGCTCCGCCTCGACCTTCGCCCGGGTGTACGGGTCGACCGGCACCCGGGGGTGTTCCTCGGGGGTGGGGACGAGCCGGGGCAGCCCGTACACGGCGGTCGAGGAGATGTGCACGACCCGGGGCACCTCCACCCGGCGGGCCGCGTCGAGCACCGCGCGGGTGCCGTCGACGATGATCGAGCGGATCATCTCGGCGGGGTAGCTGGGCAGCGCGGCGGCGCAGTGCACCACCGCGGCGGAGTCGGCGAGGACCCGGTCCAGCAGGGCGCCGTCGCGGATGTCGCCCTGGCTGTGGGTCAGGTCGGGGTGGGTGTGCACGGCGGGCAGCAGGTCCACGCCGTGCACCCGGTGGCCGGTGTCGAGCAGCCGGCGGACCAGGTGCGAGCCGAGCATCCCGGACGCGCCGGTCACCACGACCCGTTCGGCGCTCACCACCGGGAGGTCACCCGCTCCCGCACGAAGGAGGCGAGCAGCCTCGGCAGGCCCCGGGACAGGGTGGCGTCCAGGGCGGTGAGGAAGTGCTCGACGTCCTCGCCGGTGGCCACCAGGCTCGGGGCGACCATCAGCGGGTTGTCCGCGTTCGGGCTGTAGTAGGTCATGATGCCGTGCTCGCGGAACAGGTGGGCGATCACCGACAGGGTGACGAGCTTGGTGCGGAACTGGGGGTCGTGGGCGAACCCGGGCATCAGCTTGCCGGCCAGGTCGAGCACGCCGGGCCCGCCGCCGAGGAACACCCCCCACAGCGCGCCCGCGCCGGCGACCCGGGTCACCACGTCGGGATGGGCCTTGGCCAGCCGTTCCAGGCCGGGGCGCAGCACCGCCTCCAGGGCGCGGGCGCGGGCCGGGTAGTCGTCGTCCACCACGACCTCGATCGCCGCGAGGGCGGTGGCGGTCTCCTCGCCGAAGCCGTAGTAGGTGGTGCTGTGCAGGATGACGTCGGTGAGCCGGTCGTACGCCCGGCGGAAGACCGGCTCGCGGGCGGTGTAGCCGGAGATGGACGCCTTGCCGCCGCCGAGCGACTTGGAGTAGGTGAGGATGTCGGGCAGCAGCCCCTCGTGGCGCATGAAGTAGAACAGGCTGCCGGTCTTGCCCCAGCCGGTGTAGACCTCGTCGTAGATGGTGACGATGTCCCGCTCCCGGCACAGCCGTTGCAGGGCCAGCAGGTCGTCGGCCGACCAGGCGCGCATGGTGGAGGCGCTGAACGGCTCGACGAGGATGGCGTACACGTCGCAGCCGCCGTCGGGGGTGCGGGCGGCGTCGACGGCGGCGCGCACCGCGGCGAGGTCACCGTACGGGTGCACGACGATGCCGGGCAGCCCCGGGAAGCTGAACGAGTTCTCCGACGAGCCGGTGAGGCTGCCCGCGCCGAGGGTCTTGCCGTGGAAGCTGATGTCGGCGCGCAGGATCGTGTTGCGCCGCCCGCCGTGGTACTTGTACGCCATCTTGATCGCGCCCTCGTTGGCCTCCGCCCCCGAGTTCGGGAAGTACGACACGGACAGGTCGCCGGGCAGCAGCGCGGCCACGTTGTGGCTCAGCGCGGCCAGGTACGGCGAGAAGAACGCCTTGTGCACCTCCATCCGGCGGGCCTGCGCGAAGCGCCGCCGGGCGGCCAGGATCCGGGGGTGGTTGTGCCCGTGGTTGAGCACCCCGACGCCGCCGGAGAAGTCGAGCACCCGTCGGCCGTCGCGCAGCCGGATCCACACCCCCTCGGCGTGCTCGACCAGTTCCCGGCCGAAGCCGAAAGTGGTCATCAGGGATACCTGGCTGCGGCTGACGTGGGCGCGGTACAGCTCGTGCACCTGCCTGGTGCTGAGCTGTTCCGCCTCGTCGACGCCGATCAAACTGGGCATGGGGCATGGCCTTTCCTCGAACGACCGGTGGGGGCACGGCAGCGCCGGCCAGGGACGGAACCCGTCCGGGCATCGATGGATCTCGACGCTGTGCGATTCCCAAACTAACGATCTGCGCCGAGCAGGTCATGCCGCGCGTTCGGGGGACGGGCCGGCCGGGGCGTGTCCCCCGAACGCGGGACGCCCGCCGCCGCCGGGCAACCGGTACGGTCCGGGCAGGGGGTCGACGAGGCCCGGCGACCGGGGCGGCGGGGGGCGAGGGACGGCCGCCGGTCGGCGGCGCGGGAGGGTCGGGCCGGGCGGTCAGCCCGCCTCCAGGTCATCCTCGCGAACCCGGTCGGCGAGGTCGAGCTTCGTGCGGGTGGGCCGGCCCAGGTCGTGGTACTTCGCCTTGACCCGGTCCAGGTAGGTGCGCGCGGTCTCCGGCTTGATGCCCAGGTGCCGGGCCGCCGCCTTGAGGGTCATGCCCGAGGCGTACGCCAGCAGGACCGCGCGTTCGCGGGGGGACAGCGCGGGGCGCACCGGGCGGCTGTCGCCCAGGCAGGCGAAGGCCAGGTCGGTGGAGAACACGGGGCGGCCGGCGTGCACCTCGCGGATCGCCACGGCGAGGGCGGGCAGGTCGTGGTCCTTGGTCACGTACCCGCTGCTACCGGCGGCGAAGGTGGCCACGACCTGGTCGGGCCGCGCCCACACGCTGAGCACCAGGACCCGGTGCCCGCGCGCGACCAGCCGCCGGACGTTGCCGGCCGCGTCGCTGCGGTCGCGCAGCACCAGGTCCAGCAGCACCACGTCGACCGGGCCGGGCAGGCCCGCCAGCAACTGGTCCACGGTGGACGCGGCGCCGACCAGCCGCAGGTCGGGCACCGTGGACAGCCAGGTGATCAGCCCGTCGAGGAGCATCCGGTCGTCGTCGACGGCGGCCACCCGGATCACCGGGGCCACGACAGCTCCACGCACGTTCCCCCGCCCGGCTCGCTGGAGACCCGGACCCGGCCCCCCACCTCGGCCACCCGGTCGACCACCGAGTGCCGGAACCCGAACCCGGGCGGCGTCGCGTCCGGGTCGAAGCCGCGCCCCCGGTCGACGACCGTCACCCGCAGGACGCCCCGCTCGCCGCTGACCGTCAGCCAGGCCTGGTCCACCCCGGCGTGCTTGACCACGTTGTTCAGCGCCTCCCGGGCCGCCTCGCCGACGGCCTGCACGACCGGGGACGGCACGTGCGGCGGGGTCAGCGCGCCCCGGTAGCGCACCCGCAGGCCGAGCAGCGACACCTCGCCGACCACGTGCCGCAGGGCCTCGGCGAGGGTGCCGAACTCCGGGTCGGCACGGTCGGCCAGCAGCCCCCGGATGACGTCGGCGTCGCTGGCGCACCGCTGCCGCAGCTCGGGCAGCCGCGGGTCCACCCCGCCCCGGGCGATCAGGGTGAGGGTGGTCAGCACCGTGTCGTGCAGGGCGCGGTGGTGCGCCAACCGGGTGACGTACCGGGCGTGGTCGGCGGCCCGCTCCGCCTCGGCGACCAGCCGCCGCGCGTTGACCCGGTCGAGGTCGCGGCCGACCCGGCGCAGGTACCGCACGGCGAAGCCCGCCACCAGCGCGAAGCAGGCCAGCCCGTTGATGGTGTGCACCAGCTCCAGCACCGGCGCCCCCGACGTGCCGTACCCGACCGCCACCGCGGCCTGGGCGGTGAGCAGCGCGAACACGCTGGCCACCGCCGACGCGGGCCGGGCGATGGCCGCGGCGGCCAGCGACCCGGCGGCCTGCGCCACCCCGTTGCCCCAGTTCGGCGCGTCGGCGACCTCCGTGGGCAGGTTCGCGGTGACCACCACCAGCACCGCCACGGCCAGCCCGACGTCCAGGTAGACCAGCGGCGTCGGGAACCAGCCACGCCGCACGGCGGAGCGGAACAGCACCAGGTTCCAGGCGACCGCGCCGAGCAGCAGTGCCAGGTTCGCCCAGGCGCTGCGGTACGCCCCGTACGCGCCCGTGGCGACCGCCGGCGCCAGGCAGGTGGCCCGGTGCAGGGCGAGCAGGACCAGCATGAACCGGTTGGCCCGGCCCTCCCCTGCGGCATCGACGACGGGCGCAGAGTGACCGGGCGATGACACGTTGGTTATTCTGGCAGTCGGATCAACGACGGTCATCACTGGATGCAGGGATCACGGCAACCGTTCGGCCCGGCCTGGCGGGCCGGGTGGCGGCCCCGACCGGCCACTGGGCCGGTTGACGGCTGGTCCGGCCCCTGCCGGGCCGGGACGCCGGCCACCGACCGGGCACGGGGCCGGCCCCCCGCGGGACGATCCGGCGGACCGGCGGCGGGTCAGCCCACCAGCGGCCGAAGATCCGCCCGGGGCGGGGTCCACTCCCCCGCCGCCGCGGCCACCTGCTCGCCGGATCGGATGTCCTTCACCTCGTCCGCCGCGCCGTCGGCCCCCGGGAACCACACGTACGGGATGCCGCGCCGCTCGGCGTACCGGATCTGCTTGCCGAACTTCGCCGCGCTCGGCGACACCTCGGTGGGCACCCCCCGGCGGCGCAGCGCGTCGGCGACGGCGTTGCTGGCCGCCCGCTGCTCCTCGGCGGTGACCGCGACCAGCACGCAGGTCGGCACGCTGCGGGACACCGACAGCGCGTCGGCGCCGAAGAGCAGGCCGAGCAGCCGGGTCACCCCGATCGAGATGCCCACCCCCGGGAAGCGGACGTTGCCGGAACTGGCCAGGTTGTCGTACCGGCCGCCGGAGCAGATCGAGCCGAACCGCTCGTAGCCCACGAGCTGCGTCTCGTAGACGGTGCCGGTGTAGTAGTCCAGGCCGCGGGCGATCCGCAGGTCGGCCACGCACAGCCCGGGGGAGTGCGCGGCGGCAGTCTCCACCACCGCGACCAGTTCGGCGACGCCCTCGTCCAGCAGCGGGTGGCTCACCCCGAGGGCGCGCACCGCGTCGGCGAAGGAGGCGTCCGGGGCGGAGATCTCAGCCAGGGACAGGCAGGCCTTGGCCTGCGCCTCGCTCGCCCCGGCCGTCTCGGCCAGCAGCTCGGCCACCTTCGCCGGGCCGAGCTTGTCGAGCTTGTCGACCGCGCGCAGGGCGGCCTCCGGTTCGGTCAGCCCGATGCCCCGGTAGAAGCCCTCGCAGATCTTGCGGTTGTTGACCTGGATCCGCACCGGCGGGATCGGCAGCGACCGCAGCGCGTCGCCGATGACCAGCGGCATCTCGGCCTCGTAGTGGGCCGGCAGGGTGTCCCGGTCGACGATGTCGATGTCGGCCTGGAGGAACTCCCGGTAGCGGCCCTCCTGCGGGCGCTCGCCCCGCCAGACCTTCTGGATCTGGTAGCGGCGGAACGGGAACTGGAGCTTGCCGGCGTTCTCCAGCACGTACCGGGCGAACGGGACGGTCAGGTCGAAGTGCAGGCCGAGCGCGTCGTCCCCGGCCGGGCCCTCGGCGTCGGCCTGGAGCCGGCGCAGCAGGTAGACCTCCTTCGAGGTCTCCCCCTTGCGCAGGAGCTGGTCCAGCGGCTCCACCGAGCGGGTCTCCAGGGGGGCGAAGCCGTACAGCTCGAAGGTGGTGCGGATCCGGTCGAGGACGAACTGCTCGATCATCCGCTGCGCCGGCGTCCACTCGGGGAAACCGGAGATGGGCGTGGGCTTGCTCATGGCGTACTCCTTGCAGCTCCGCGCCGCCGGGCGCGGTGAGGTCGTGGGCCCGCGCGGCGCGGGCGGAGGAAAACTAGAGACCGCGGCGGGGCGCGGCGGGGCGCGCGTCGCCGGAGCCCGCCACCTCGACGAGGTACGGGTTGCTCGCGCGCTCGCGCCCGATGGTGGTCGCGGGGCCGTGGCCGGGCAGCACCACGGTGTCGTCGGCCAGCGGGAGGATCTTGTCCCGCAGGCTGGCGAGCATCCGGGGCATGCTGCCGCCCCACAGGTCGGTGCGGCCGATCGAGCCGGCGAACAGCACGTCGCCGGAGAGGCAGACCTGCTCGGCCTCCCAGGGCGAGCCGGCGCCGGGCAGCCGGAACAGCACCGACCCGCCGGTATGGCCCGGGGCGTGGTCGACGGTGATCTCCAGGCCGGCCAGGGCGAGGGTGGCCCCGTCGGTCAGCTCGGCGACGTCGTCGGGCTCGGTGTAGGGCAGCCGGCCGCCGAAGAGCTGGGTGAGGTCCATCGACAGCGCCTTGCCCGGGTCGGCCAGCAGCTCCCGGTCGTCGGGGTGGACGTACGCGGTGACGCCCCGGGCGCCGCAGACCGGCGCGACGGAGAAGGTGTGGTCGAGGTGGCCGTGGGTGAGCAGCACGGCGGCCGGGTGCAGGCGGTGCTCGGCGAGCACGGCGTCGAGCCGGTCGATCACCCCGATGCCCGGGTCGACCACCACGCACTGCTCCCCCGGCGCGGTCGCCACCACGTAGCAGTTGGTGCCGAAGGCGTCCGCGGGAAAGCCGGCCACGAGCACGTCCGCTCCCCTTCCGTCGAGCTGCCGTCCCTGCCCTGGCAGCCTAGCCGCAACGGCGAGCGGATTCCGTCGACCCACCCGCCCCGCCGGCCCCAGGGGGCGCAGTGACTGCCTCCGATAAACCCGGCGAGGACCTGGTACACCACATTCCCAGCCGGTACCCGTACACTCTGGCGGGCGTGTGGCGTGGCGCACGTGCCGCCCCACGGGGCGCGACGCCCAAACCCGCCGGTGACCGTCAGGGTAGAGGAAGGGGAGCACGGGTGGCTTCCAGCAGGGACCGGCAGCGCAAACTGGCGCGGGCCAAGCTCGACCGGCAGCTGGCCCGACGGGCCGCCCGGACCAGGCGCCGTCGGCAGATCCAGGCCGGCGTCGGCGCCGCCGTGGTGCTCGCGTTGATCGTGGCCGGCTCGGCGTGGGCGCTGGGCGCCTTCGACGACGACCCGGAGAAGAACACGGCCGCCGAGGACGTCTGCCTCTGGACGCCGCAGGACGCCACCGCGAACACCAACCTCAAGGACGTCGGCACCCCGGCCACCACCGGCCTGCCGACCGAGGGCACCCGGACGATGACCGTCACCACCAACCAGGGCGCGCCGGTCACCGCAGAGCTGGACCTCGCCTCGGCCCCCTGCGCCGGGGCGAGCATCGCCCACCTCGCCAGCCGGGGCTTCTACGACAACACCACGTGCCACGAGATCACCGCCGAGGGCGCGCTGCGCTGCGGCGACCCGAGCGGCACCGGCCTGGGCGGGCCGAAATACTCGTTCTACGACGAGAACGTCCCCACGGCGCCCGAGGCGAGCCCGTCGGCCAGCCCCGCCCCCGGCCAGCCCCCGGCGTACCCGAAGGGCACGGTCGCGATGATGGCCAACCCGCCGGGCGCCAACGGCAGCCAGTTCCTCGTCTTCTTCAAGGACTACAACCCCGACAAGCCGGTCTACCCGGTGATCGGCAGGGTCACCGGCGGGCTCGACGTGATCACGAAGATCGGTGCCCTCCCGACCGTGGACAATGGGAGTGGAGCCAAGGTCAAGCCGAAGACCGACGTGGTGATCCAGAGTCTCACCGTCGGCGAGTCGACACCGGCCGCGACCGCCCCGGCGTCGGGCGCTCCGGCGGCCAGCCCGAGCGCCGGCTGACCGGGCCCCGCCCCACACACTGCGGCACAGACCGCGCCAGAGACACAGTCCAGGAGGATCGACCGTGACGTCCACGAAAGAGCGGCAGCGCGCGGCGGCGAAGGCCCGACTCCAGCGGAACATGGCCGCGCAGGCGGCCAAGGCCCGCAAGCGCCGGCAGACGCAGGCGATCGTCGGCGCCGGGGCGGCCCTGTTGCTCGTGGTCGCCGGCACCGTGTGGCTGGCCACCACCGTCGGCGGCGACGACAAGAAGCAGGACACCGCCGCCAATAGCGGTTTCGTGCAGTGCGCGTTCACCGAGATCCCCAAGGAGAACCGCACCAAGGAGATCAAGGACGTCGGGCTGCCGCAGGCCCAGCAGGCGAACACCGGCGTGCAGACCCTGACCATGGACACCAACCTGGGCCCGATCACCGCCAAGGTCGACCGGGCCGCCGCGCCGTGCACCGCGGCCAGCTTCACCCACCTGGCGAGCAAGAACTTCTTCGACAACAGCAAGTGCCACCGCCTGGTCACCGAGGGCATTCAGGTGCTCCAGTGCGGTGACCCGAGCGCGACCGGCAAGGGCTGGCGGGACACCGACGGCACCGGCGGCCCGGCGTACAAGCTGACCGAGGAGAACCTGCCGACCGACAAGCGCCCCGCGTACCCGGACGGGGTCATCGCGATGGCCAACTCGGGACAGCCCGGCAGCACCGGCAGCCAGTTCTTCATCGTCTACGGCGACTCGCAGCTCGACCCGAAATACACCGTCCTGGGCACGATCACCGGCGGGATGGACATCGTCAAGGACGTCGCGAAGGCCGGCGACGACAAGGCGTTCGCCCAGCAGGCCGGCGGTGGCCACCCCAAGAAGGAGGTCGTCATCAAGAAGCTGACGATGAGCGAGCCGCAGGGCTGAGCCCTCCGCAACGACGAAGCGCCCGCCGGCTGCGAGCCGGCGGGCGCTGTCGTGTGCGGGTCAGGACCCCGAGGTGACCCGGTACGCGTCGAAGACGCCGTCGACCTTGCGGACGGCGGCCAGCAGGTGGCCCAGGTGCTTCGGGTCGGCCATCTCGAAGCTGAACCGGCTGACCGCCACCCGGTCCCGGGTGGTGGTGACCGTCGCGGAGAGGATGTTGACCCGCTCCTCGGAGAGCACCCGGGTCACGTCCGCCAGCAGCTTGTGCCGGTCCAGGGCCTCCACCTGGATGGCCACCAGGAACGTCGAGGCGGAGGTGAGCTTCCAGCTCACCTCGACCACCCGCTCGTCCTGGGCCCGCAGGTCCTCGGCGTTGGCGCAGTCGTCCCGGTGCACGCTGACCCCGCCGGAGCGGGTGACGAACCCGAAGACGGAGTCCGGCGGGACCGGGGTGCAGCACCGGGCCAGCTTGATCCAGACGTCGCTGACCCCCCGGACCACCACGCCGGGGTCGGCGCTGCTCTGCCGGCTGCGCGGCGGCCGGGTGGCGACGGCGGTCTCGGCGATGTCCTCCGCCGCGCCCTCCTCGCCGCCGTACGCGGCCATCAGCTTCTGCACCACCGACTGGGCGGAGACCTGGCTGTCGCCGACCGCCGCGTAGAGCGAGGCCACGTCGGCCAGGTGCAGGTCCCGGGCGATCGCCATCAGCGCGTCGGAGGTGAGCATCCGCTGCAACGGCATGCCCTGCTTGCGCATCGCCTTGACGATCGAGTCCTTGCCGGCCTCGATCGCCTCCTCGCGCCGCTCCTTGTTGAAGTACTGGCGGATCTTCGTCCGCGCCCGGGGGCTCTTGACGAAGCCCAGCCAGTCCTGCGTCGGCCCCGCCGTCTCGGACTTCGACGTGAAGATCTCGATCACGTCGCCGTTGGACAGCGTCGATTCCAGGGGCACCAGCTTGCCGTTGACCCGCGCCCCGATGCACTTGTGCCCCACCTCGGTGTGCACCGCGTACGCGAAGTCCACCGGCGTCGACCCGGTCGGCAGCGGGATGACGTCGCCCTTGGGGGTGAAGACGTACACCTCCTGGCTGGACAGGTCGAAGCGCAGCGCGTCCAGGAACTCGCTCGGGTCGGCCGCCTCCCGCTGCCAGTCCAGCAGCTGGCGCAGCCAGGTCATCTCGTCGATGTGCGCCGGCGGGCCGACGATCTGGGTGCCCTTGTGCTCCTTGTACTTCCAGTGCGCGGCGATGCCGAACTCGGCGGTGCGGTGCATCGCGTACGTGCGGATCTGCATCTCCACCGGCTTGCCGGTCGGCCCGATGACCGTCGTGTGCAACGACTGGTACATGTTGAACTTGGGCATCGCGATGTAGTCCTTGAACCGGCCCGGCACCGGCTGCCAGTTCGCGTGGATCACGCCCAACGCGGCGTAGCAGTCCCGCACCGTGTCGACCAGGATCCGCACCCCGACCAGGTCGTAGATGTCGTTGAAGTCCCGACCCCGCACGATCATCTTCTGGTAGATCGAGTACAGGTGCTTCGGCCGGCCCGTCGTCTCCGCCTTGATCTTGGCGGCCTTCAGGTCGGTGCCCACCTTCTGGGTCACCTGGCGCAGCAACGACTCCCGCTGCGGCTGGTGCTCCCCGATCAGCCGGAGGATCTCCTCAAACCGCTTCGGGAACAGCGTGCCGAAGGCGAGGTCCTCCAGCTCCCACTTGATCGTGTTCATGCCCAGCCGGTGGGCCAGGGGCGCCAGGATCTCCAGCGTCTCCTTGGCCTTCTGCTCCTGCTTCGGGCGGGGCAGGAAGGTCAGGGTGCGCATGTTGTGCAGCCGGTCGGCCAGCTTGATCACCAGGACCCGGGGGTCCTTGGCCATCGCCACGACCATCTTGCGGATCGTCTCCGCCTTGGCGGCGTCGCCGAGCTTGACCTTGTCGAGCTTGGTCACCCCGTCGACGAGCAGCGCGACCTCGCCGCCGAAGTCCGCCTTCATCTGGTCGAGGGTGTACTCGGTGTCCTCGATCGTGTCGTGCAGCAGCGCGGCGACCAGGGTGGTGGTGTCCATCCCCAGGTTCGCCAGGATGGTGGACACCGCCAGTGGGTGGGTGATGTACGGGTCGCCGGACTTGCGGTACTGGCCCGAGTGCCAGCGGGCCGCCGTGTCGAACGCCCGCTGGAGCAGCCGGGCGTCGGCCTTGGGGTGGTTCACCCGATGGGAGGAGATCAGCGGCTCCAGCACCTCGCTGACCTGCGAGGTCTGCCAGGGCGCGTTGAACCGGGCCAGCCGGGCCCGCACCCGCCGCCCGGTGGGCGCGTTGGAGAGCGCGAAGCCGGCGCCCGGCAACGGGTCGCCGGAGTCGTCGGCCGACAGCGGCTCCAGGAAGCCGGCCGCCGGGGTGCCGCCGTCTGCGTGGGCGGAATCCCCCTCGCTCCCGGGGATCGCGCCCCGCAGGTCAGCTCCCTTGTCGGTCACCGAGCCGTCAGCGTCGCCTGTCGGGTGCACCGTGCCCTCCACCGGGGGGACGACATCGTGGGACACCGGCCTCCTCACCGCTCGCCGGGGTATGCCGACCGTGCGCCGGCCGGCCTGGTCTTCCGCCGCCCGGGCAATCTCCCGCCCGCTCAGCAATGGGCAATGCTACCCGCACGCACGGTGCCCCGCCGCTCCGCCGGACGGACCGCACCGGGTCCGTCCGACGGCCGCCACGACCAATCGGTCAGCCGGGCACGGACCGGACGCCGCCCCGGTCCCGAGTCGCCGGGCGGGGTCGCCGGCCGGCCCGGGCCGCTCAGACCTGGAGCAGGGCGTGCACCGGCCGCGGGGCGAGCCGCTTCCGGCCACCGAGGAAGCCGAGCTCCAGCAGCACGGTGAAGCCGGCGACGGTGCCGCCGGCCCGCTCCACCAGGTCGAGGGTGGCCTCGGCGGTCCCCCCGGTGGCGAGCACGTCGTCGACCACCAGCACCCGGTGCCCGGCGGTGAACGCGTCCTCGTGCAGTTCCAGCGTCGCCTCGCCGTACTCCAGGGCGTACGAGGCCGAGTAGGCGGGGCGGGGCAGCTTGCCGGCCTTGCGCACCGGCACCACGCCGACCCCGGTGGCGTACGCGACGGCCGCCGCGATCACGAAGCCCCGGGCCTCGATCCCGACCACGGCGTCGAACGACTCCCGCCCGTGGTACGCCACGATCCCGTCGACCACCTGGCCGAACACGGTGCCGTCGGCGAAGAGCGGCATCAGGTCCTTGAACATGACGCCGGGCTTCGGGAAGTCCGGCACGTCCAGCACACGGCTGGCGACCAACTCGGCGACCTGCGGGCCGCTGTCTCCCCGTACCCCGGCGCTGTGCGTCTCCGTCACGCGGTCCCGTCTCCCTTCGTACGACGACGGCGTCCTCCACGCCGCTCGCACAGCATGAAGGACGCCGTCGTCACCGTCTCCGGTGGGTGTCTCCCCGGTCGCGTCAGCGGCGCTTCGCGCCGCCCGGCCGGTTACCGCCGCCGCCGGCGGGGCGACCGCCCCGGGCTCCGCCCGCGCGCTTGCCGGTGGGCCGGGCACCCACCTTCGGCGCGGCCCCGGCCAGGGCCGCCTCCTCCGGGTCGATGGGCTCGTCGTCCTCCCCGGCCGGGCGCGGCGCACCCTTCGGGGTGATCTCGCCCCGGGCCAGGGCGCCCCGCCGGGCCAGCACCCGCTTGTTGTGCGCCTGGATCCGCGGCTCGTAGTTCTTCAGCAGCACCAGCAGCGGGGTGGCCAGCAGGATCGAGGTCAGGAACGCGACCGCCATACCGACGAAGAGCACCAGGCCGAGGTCCTTCAGGGTGCCCGCGCCCAGCAGGCCGGCGCCGATGAACAGCAGGCCGCCGACGGGGAGCAGGGCCACCACCGAGGTGTTCAGCGACCGCATGAGGCTCTGGTTGATCGCCAGGTTGGCCGCCTCGCCGTACGTCTGGTTGTTGTTCGCGGTGATGCCCCGGGTGTTCTCCTGGACCTTGTCGAAGACCACCACCACGTCGTAGAGCGCGAAGCCCAGGATCGTGAGGAACCCGATGATCGTCGACGGGGTCACCTCGAATCCGACCAGCGAGTAGATGCCGGCGGTGAGGATCAGGTTCATGAACAGCGAGGAGACGGCCGCCACGGCCATCCGCCACTCGAAGCGCAGGATCAGGTAGACCATCACCAGCGCGACGAAGATCACCAGACCCAGCATGGCCCGGGAGGTGACCTGGCTGCCCCACGCCTCGCTGACCTGGTTGCCGCTGATCTGGTCCGGCTGGATGCCGAGCTCCCGGGCAATCTCCGTCTTGGCCGCGTCGGCCTGCTCGGGGTTGAGCTGCGAGGTGCGGATCTCGTAGTAGTCGCCGCCGGTGCCGCCGACCTTCTGCGCGGTGGCCACCTCGGCCCCGCCCGCAACGCTCGCCAGCGCCGCGTCGACCTTCTCCTCGGCCTGCTCCAGCGTCCCGACGCTGGCCGGCACCTGGAACGAGTTGCCGCCGGCGAACTCGATACCCAGGCTGAAGCCCCGCACGGCGAAGCTGAGCACCGAGAGCAGGATCAGCACCCCGGCGACGGTGAACCACAGCTTGCGCCGGCCGATGACGTCGAGGCCGGCCTCGCCCCGGTAGAGGCGGCTCGCCAATCCAGTCTTAGCCATCTCAGGCCTCCTTGACGCGCGAGGTGCGGGGGGCCTGCTCGGTCCGCGCCGGAAGGGCGCGGCCGAGACCGCTGACCCGCGGGGACAGGAACGCCCGGGTCCGGGCGAACATCGTCATGATCGGGTGACGGAAGAGGAAGACCACGACCAGGTCGAGCACCGTGGCCAGGCCGAGCGCGAAGGCGAAGCCCTTCACCGTGCCGACCGAGACGACGTAGAGCACCACGGCCGACATGAGGGTGATCGCGTTGGCCGAGATGATCGTGCGGCGGGCCCGGATCCACGCCCGCGGCACCGCGCTGCGCGGGCTGCGCCCCTCGCGGATCTCGTCCTTGAGCCGCTCGAAGTAGATGACGAACGAGTCCGCCGCCACGCCCAGTGAGACGATCATGCCGGCGATGCCGGCGAGGGTGAGGGTGAAGCCGATCTGCCGGCCGAGCACCACCAGCGCGCCGAAGACCAGCAGCGCCGACAGCACCAGGCTCAGGAAGATGACCGAGCCGAGCAGGCGGTAGTAGAAGAACGAGTAGATGATGACCAGCAGCATGCCGATGCCGGCGGCGAGCAGGCCCGCGCGCAGGTGGCTGGCGCCCAGCGTGGCGGTGATGTTCACCTTGTCCTGTTGCTCGAAGGTCACCGGCAGCGCGCCGTAGCGCAGCTGGCTGGCGAGGGCGCTGGCCGCCTTGTTGTCGAAGCTGCCGGTGATCTGCGAGTCACCGGTCAGCACGCCCTGGATCTCCGGCGAGGAGACCACCTTGTTGTCGAGGACGACGGCGACCCGGCACTTGCCGTCCTGGCCCAGCGCGGTCTGGTCGCACGCCTGGCCCTCGTTGGTGAACGCCTCCCGGGTCAGGCTGGTCCACTTCTCCTGACCCTTGCCCTTGAAGTCGAGGCTGACCACCCAGGAGCTGGTCTGGTCGAGCACCGCGTTGGCGTCGCCGACGTCGGTGCCGAGCACCTTCGCCACGTCGAGCAGGTACTTCTGGACGCCGTCCTCGCAGGCGACCGCCTTCTGCTTCTCGTCCTTGATCGACGCCGCCGGGCGCTGGTCGAGCTGGGCGCAGCCGATCGTCGGGACGTTGAACTGCATCTCCGCCGGCAGCACCGCGACCTCACGCGCGGAGAGCGTGCCGAACGGCTTGAGCTTCTCGCCCAGCGACGGGTCGGTGGTCAGATCGGCCGGGGCCTGTAGCGCGGTCGCGGCCTGCCAGGCGGCGGCCCCCACCTTCTGCTGGACGGCCTTGCGCTGCTCCTCGACACCCTGCGGCACCGGCTCGGCGCTGGCGCTGGGCGACGGTGCGGCGGCGCTCGGCGAGGCCGGCGCGGAGGCGCTGGCGCTCGGGGCCGGCGCCCCGCCGCCCTGTCCGCCGGCGCTCGGCGACGCGCTCGCCTTCGCCCCGGCCGAGGCGCTGCCGGACGGCTTGGGGCTGGCGCTGCCGGACGGCTTGGGGCTGGCGCTGCCGGACGGGGCCGGGGCCGGCGTGGCGGCCGGGGGAGCCACCGCGCCGCTGCCGTCGGCGACCTTGAGCACCTTGCGGAAGCGCAGCTCGGCGGCGCTGCCGACGTCGGTGAGGTCGCGGTTCTCACCGGGCAGGGAGATGACGATGTTCCGGTTGCCCTCGGTGACCACCTCGGCCTCGGCCACGCCGTAGGCGTTGACCCGGCTCTCGATGATCTGGCGGGCCTCTTCGAGGTTCTCCGCCGTCGGGGGCTTGCCGTCGATGCTGTTCGTCGCCTCGAGCGTCAGCCGGGTGCCGCCGATCAGGTCCAGGCCGAGCCGAGGCTCCAGCCGGTCCTTGAAGCCACCACTGGCGCCGCCCGAGAAGAACACCATGAGATAGAGGACGACGAAGATGAGCCCGAGCACGGCGAGCTGCCGTCCGGGCCGCATCTGTCCCTGAGGTGGTGGTGCCACGGCTGTCTGTCTCCCTGTTACGGTCGCGCTGCCGAGGCGGCGGCGCGAGTGTCGGGCCGGGGGTACCGGCGACGGGTGTCCGGGCCGGCGACGCGACGCCGACACGGCTGACCACGACCGGCGCGGGGGCGCCGGCCGGCAGCCTTCGGGTGTCGGCGTCGGGTGTCGACCCAACTATCCAGTTTTAACGGCGTCTCCGCTGCCCCGTCGGGGAGGCGGTCACTCCTTGACGGTCTCGGCGTCCTCGCTGACCGGCTCGGTCGACTCGACCTGCTCGGCCTTGCTCACCACCCGGGCGATGGCGGGACGGGCGTACCGGGTCTGCACGCCGGGGGCTACCTCGAGCAGGACGGTCTCGTCGTCCACGCCGGCGACCGTGCCGTAGAGACCGCCGATGGTGACCACCTCGTCGCCGGGGGCGATGGCGGACTGCATCTGCTCCGCCTCGCGGCGGCGCTTCTGCTGGGGGCGGATCATCATGAAGTACATGACGCCGAAGAGCAGGGCGATCATGAGGATCGGCGTGAGACCGCCGACTCCCCCTCCACCCGCTGCTGCGTAGTGCACGGTTACTGACCTTCCGATTGGCCTCCGGCCCGGCACGAGGGGCACCGGAGCGGAGGCGGATTCTCACGTCCTGTACAAACCGCGGCGAAGTCTAGTCCCTGCACCTGGGAACGCCGAATGCGGCGCAGATCACGTTCGGATCACGGCTGATCAGGCGCGGCGGAGAACAGATCGGGAACGACAGGAGCATCGGCGCCAAATGTACCATTCGGTGGGGTACGCCCCAGGTGCCGCCAGGCCGCCTCAGTCGCCACCCGCCCCCGGGGCGTCCGGGCGAGCAGCCCCGCCCGGACCAGGAACGGCTCGCAGACCTCCTCGACCGTGTCCGGCTGCTCCCCCACCGCCACCGCCAGGGTGGACAACCCGACGGGCCCGCCCCGGAACGAGTCGACCAGCGCGGTGAGCACGGCCCGGTCCAGCCGGTCCAGCCCGAGCGCGTCGACGTCGTACACCGTCAGGGCCGCCCGGGCGGTCTCCACGGTGACCACGCCGTCGGCCCGGACCTCGGCGTAGTCCCGCACCCGGCGCAGCAGCCGGTTGGCGATCCGGGGGGTCCCCCGGGACCGGCCGGCGATCTCGACGGCGCCGTCGTCGGTGATCGGCACGCCGAGGATGTGCGCCGACCGGCGCAGCAGCACCTCCAGATCGGCCGGGGAGTAGAAGTCCAGGTGCGCGACGAAGCCGAACCGGTCCCGCATCGGCCCGGTCAGCAGGCCGGACCGGGTGGTCGCGCCGACCAGGGTGAACGGCTCGACGTCCAGCGGGATGGCGGTGGCCCCCGGGCCCTTGCCGACCACCACGTCGACCCGGAAGTCCTCCATCGCGCTGTAGAGCAGCTCCTCGGCCGGCTTGGCGATCCGGTGGATCTCGTCGATGAACAGCACGTCGCCCTCGGCGAGGCTGGTCAGGATCGCCGCCAGGTCGCCGGAGCGCTCGATCACCGGGCCGCTGGTCACCCGGATGCCCGCGCCCAGCTCGGCCGCCACGATGTTCGCCAGGGTGGTCTTACCCAAGCCGGGCGGGCCGGACAGGAGGATGTGGTCGGGCGGGGAGCCGCGCCGCATCGCGCCCTGGAGCAGCAGGTCGAGCTGGTCGCGGACCCGGTGCTGGGCGATGAACTCCGCCAGCCGCTTCGGCCGGACGCTGGCCTCGGCGTCCCGCTCGGCGTCGTTGACGTACGCCGAGACGAGGTTGCCGTCGGGGCCCGTCATCGGGTCCGGCCGAGCAGCCGGATGGCCTGCTTGAGCAGCACCGGCACGGGCGGGGGCGGCCCGTCGACGGTCTCCGCCACGGCGGCCACCGCCTGGTCGGCCTGGCCGGCCGTCCAGCCCAGCCCGACGAGGGCCTGGCGGACCTGCTCGGGCCAGGCGCCCCCGGTCACCCCGGCCGCCCGGGTCAGCGCCGCCGTGTCGGCGTTGGCGATCGCCTTGCGCACCGCGTCCGGGGGGTGCACGGCGAGCACCGCCTGGGCCAGCCGGGGGCCGACCCCGCTGGCGGTCTGGAGCAGCTCGAACAGTTGCTTGGCGTCGTCGTCGGCGAAGCCGTAGAGGGTGAGCGAGTCCTCCCGGACCACCAGGCTGGTGGCCAGCCGGGCGGGCTGGCCGACCCGCAGGTCGGCGAGCGTGCCGGGGGCGCAGTACACCGCCAGGCCCACCCCGCCGACCTCGACCACGGCGTGGTCCGGGCCCGTCGCGGTCACCGTGCCGCGCACACTGGCGATCATCGTGCTCCTCCTCGTCGTACCCGGTCGGCCGCCTCGGCCAGCTTCGAGCGGGTGCCGCCGCGCCAGACGTGGCAGATGGCCAGCGCGAGCGCGTCGGCCGCGTCGGCCGGCTTCGGCGGCTCGGGCAGCCGCAGCAGCCGGGTGACCATGGCCGTCATCTGCGCCTTGTCCGCCTGGCCGGATCCGGTCACGGCCGCCTTGACCTCGCTCGGGGTGTACGTCTGCACCGGCAGGCCGGCCCGCGCGCCGGCCAGCACGGCGATCCCGCTGGCCTGGGCGGTGCCCATCACGGTGCGCACGTTGTGCTGGCTGAACACCCGCTCGACGGCGACGGCGTCCGGCCGGTGCTCGGCGACCAGGTCGGTGAGCGAGCGGTCCAGGTGCAGCAGGCGCAGCGGCAGGTCGTCGCCGGGGTCGGTGCGGACCACGTGGTAGGCGACCAGGGTGCAGGGCCGGCCCGGCACGCCCTCGACCACGCCGACCCCGCACCGGGTCAGCCCCGGGTCGACGCCGAGCACGCGCACGCCGCCTCCCTCCCCCAGCCGCCAGCAGTACGTGTGTTCGACACCCTACTGGTCGCCCCGGACACCCCCCGCCGGGGACACGCCGGGGCACCCGGGGCTCCGGGTGGCCGGGGGCCGGGTGGGCCGTCCACCACACAGTCGCGGTGGCGAGTATGTGTCGCCGCCCCATGTGCCCTCGGCCACACAGCTCGTAACTTCATGCGCCATGACGGCAGAACCCGTGGCGGTCCCCCACGTCGTACACCTCGACCTGACCGGTCGCACCGCCCTGGTGACCGGCGGTGGCAGCGGCATCGGCCGGGCCTGCGCCCTGCGGCTGGCCGCGGCCGGCGCGTCCGTGCTGGTGGTGGACCGCAACGTCGAGGCGGCCAAGGTGGTGGCCGACGCGGTGGGCGGCCGGGCGCAGGGGGTGGACCTGGCCGACCCGGCGGCGGTGGACCGGCTCGACGCCGACGTCGACATCGTGGTCAACAACGCCGGGTTGCAGCACGTCGCCCCGGTCCAGGACTTCCCGGCCGAGCGCTTCGCCCACCTGCACCGGGTGATGGTGGAGGCGCCGTTCCTGATCGTGCGCCGGGCGCTGCCGCACATGTACGCCCGGGGCTGGGGCCGCATCGTCAACATCTCCTCTGTGCACGGGCTGCGGGCCTCGCCGTACAAGGCCGCGTACGTCTCGGCCAAGCACGCCCTGGAGGGGCTGTCGAAGGTGGTCGCGCTGGAGGGCGCGGCGCACGGCGTGACGGCCAACTGCATCAACCCGGCGTACGTGCGGACCGCGCTGGTGGAGAGCCAGATCGCCGACCAGGCCGCCACCCACGGCATACCCGAGGCCGAGGTGGTGCAGAAGATCATGCTGGCCCGGGCGGCGATCAAGCGGCTGATCGAGCCGGAGGAGGTCGCCGAGCTGCTGGCGTACCTCTGCTCGCCGCCGGCGGCGTTCATCACCGGCGCCTCGATCGCCCTCGACGGGGGCTGGACGGCGAACTAGTGGCCTCGCGCACAATGTCGGTCATGTCGTCGCCGGTGGAGTTCCTGGAACTGCTCGCCCGGGAGGCCGCCGCGGTGGAGTTCGAGGGGCCGCTGGTGGCCGCGCGCACCGCCGGCCTGCCCGCCGACCGGCTGGCCGAACTGGAGCAGGCCAAGGTGGTCGCGCTGCGGGTCCGCGCACTGCTGGAGCGGCGGCGCCGCCGGGAAACCGAGCTGTCCGGCCTGTACGACACGGCCAGCGACCTGGCCGGGCTGCGCGACCTCGACGCCGTGCTGCGGGCGATCGTGCACCGGGCGCGCAGCCTGCTCGGCACCGACGTGGCGTACATGACGCTCGACGACGACGAGCGCGGCGACACGTACATGCGGGTCACCGACGGGTCGATCTCGGCGCGGTTCCAGCGGCTGCGGCTGCCGATGGGCGCCGGCCTGGGCGGGCTGGTGGCGCAGTCCGGCACCCCGTACGTCACCGCGAACTACCCCGAGGACGAGCGCTTCCACCACACCGGGGAGATCGACGCCGGGGTGGGCGAGGAGGGCCTGGTGGCGATCCTCGGCGTGCCGCTGCGGCTGGGCCCCACCTCGATCGGCGTGCTGTACGCGGCCAACCGCTCCGCCCGGCCGTTCGCCCGGGAGGAGGTGTCGCTGCTGGTCTCCCTCGCCGCGCACGCGGCGGTGGCGATCGACACCGCCCGGCTGCTGGCGGAGACCCGCTCGGCGCTGGAGGAGCTCTCCGCGGCCAACACCACCATCCGGGCGCACAGCAGCTCGGTGGAGCGGGCCGCGGCGGCGCACGACCGGATGACGGCGCTGGTGCTGCGCGGCGGCGGGGTCGAGGACGTGGCCTCGGCGGTCACCGACGTGCTCGGCGGGGCGCTGCTGGCGCTGGACGCCGAGGGACGGCGGTTGGCCCGGGTGGGCGAGATCGACGAGCCGGACCGGGCGGACCTGGTCGAGGCGGTGGCCGCGTCGCGGACCGAGGGACGCAGCGTACGGCGGGGCCGGGTCTGGTACGCGGCGGTGGTGGCCGGCGCGGAGAACCTGGGCGCGCTGGTGCTGCGCCCCGACGGCGAGCTGGTCGACGCCGACCAGCGGATCCTGGAGCGGGCGGCGCTGGTGACCGCGTTGCTGCTGCTGTTCCGCCGGACGGTGGCCGAGGCCGAGGGCCGGGTCCGGGGGGAGCTGCTCGACGACCTGATCGCCCGGCCGCTGGCCGACACCGACGCGCTGCGCAGCCGGGCCCGGCGGCTCGGGGTGGACCTGGACGCCCCGCACGTGCTGGTGGCGGTCGGTGACGACGCGATCGCCGCGACCGGCTCGGCCCGGCAGCGGGCCCTGTCCTGGGCCACCACGTACGCCTCGACCCGGGGCGGGCTGGCCGCGGCGCGCGACGGCCGGGTGGTGCTGATGCTGCCCGGCGCCGACGCCGGCGGCGCGGCCCGCGCGGTGTCCCGGGACCTGGCCCGGGTGACGGGGCGGCCGGTGACCGCCGGGGCGAGCGGCCCCTCGACGGACCCGGCGTCGCTGGCGGCGATCTTCCAGGAGGCGGGCCGCTGCCTGTCCGCGCTCGGCGCGCTGGGCCGGGCCGGGCAGGGGGCGAGCACCGCCGAGCTGGGCTTCGTCGGGCTGCTGTTGGGCGCGGTCGGCGACGCCGGCGACCGGGACGTGGCCCGCTTCCTCGCCGGCACGGTGGGGCCGGTGGTCGACTACGACGCCCGGCGGGGCACGGCGCTGGTGAAGACCCTGGAGGCGTACTTCGGGGTGGGCGGCAGCCTGGCCCGCGCGGCCGAACTGCTGCACGTGCACGTGAACACGGTCACCCAGCGGCTGGAGCGGGTCGGCCAGCTGCTCGGCGCGGACTGGCAGCGGCCCGAGCGGGCCCTGGAGGTGCAGCTCGCGCTGCGCCTGCACCGGCTCCGCGAGCCGAACCGCTGACGCCCACCCGCTGCGGCCCCCGGCCCCGCCCGCAGCCCGGAACGGCCGCAACCCGGGGACCCGCCTCGGGGCCGGCGGCCCCGGCACGGGGTCAGCGGGCCCGGATGCCGTTCAGGACGCCGTCGACGATCCGGCCGGGCAGGGAGTCGTCGTCCAGTTCGGGGTTCCAGCGCAGCATCCGCTGCACCAGCATCGGCCCCGTGAGCAGGGCCATCACCACCTCGATGTCGAGGTCGGCGCGCAGTTCGCCGCTGCGTACCCCCCAGCGGAGCACCTCACGCATGAGCTGCCGGCGGGGCTCGATGATGTTCTGGTAGATCCGGAAGTGGTCCGGGCTACGGTTCACCTCCGGCACGAGGCAGGGCATGATCTTCGCGGCCCGGGGGTCGATGTTGTGCCCGACCGCGCCGACCAGCAGCACCAGGTCGTCCCGGACGGAGTTCCCGGTCGGCTGCGGAAGGACGCCCTTGAGGCGGCGCAGCGCGTCGAGCAGCAGCGCGTCCTTGCCCGGCCAGCGCCGGTAGATGGTGGCCTTGCCCACCCCGGCCCGGGCGGCGATGGCCTCGATGGAGAGCGCCTCGATCGTGCTGCCCTCGGCGAGCAGGTCGAGGGCCGCCTCCACGATCGCCTCGTCCGCACGGGCGCTCCGCGGTCGGCCGGGCGACCGCGGAGCGTCGGCGGCGGAAGTCATGTCCGACATTCTTCCCTTACCTATGCGGTCCCGGCCAACTCCGGTTTCCCGGTCACCGGCGCCGCGGCCGGTGGCTGGCCCTGGTCCCGGCCGGGCATCCAGCGCAACGCCACCACGATGCCGAACGCGGCGACCGCCGCCGAGAGCGCCGCCGCCCAGTGCATCGCCGAGACGAAGGCCTGGTTGGCCGCCGTGACCAGCGTCGGCCCCGCCGGGCCGAGCTGTCCGGCCGCGGCGTACGCCCCGGAGATCGACTCACCGGCCGCCTCGTGCGCCGCGGCGGGCAGGCCCCGCAGGGCCGGAGCGACGTCCTGGCGGTACAGCGCCGACAGAACCGAGCCGAGCACGGCCACGCCGAGTGCGCCGGCGACCTGCCGGACCGTGTTGCTGACCGCCGAACCGACCCCCGCCTTCTGCCTCGGCAGCGCCGACATGATCGACTCGGTGGCCGGCGGCATGATGTTCGCCATCCCGGCGCCCTGGAGGAAGAAGAACACCAGGACCATCCAGATCGGCGTACCCCCGTCGACGAACGCGAACGCCCCCAGCGACACCACGGTCAGCGCCAGGCCGACGACCGCGACCGCCCTGCCCCCGTATCTGCGGACCATCGCCGCGCTGCGCGGGGCGAAGATGAGCTGCGAGGCGGCGAAGGGCAGGAAGAGCAGGCCGGTCTCCAGCGGGCTGTAGCCGCGGACCAGTTGCAGGTAGAACGAGCTGAAGAACATCACGCCCATGGCGGCGAAGAAGATCAGCCCGACCATCGCCACCGGAGCGGCGAACTGCGGCACCCGGAACAGCCGGACGTCCAGCGACGGGTGGTCGCTGCGCAGCTCCAGCACCACGAACCAGGCCAGCACGGCCACGCCGCCGACGATCGACGCCCACACCAGCGGCCGGTCGAAGCCGTGCTCGCCACCGTCGATGATGCCGTAGGTCAACGCGACCAGGCCCACCACCGACAGCAGCACGCCGGGAACGTCGACCCGGCCCGGGTCGGGGTCGCGGGACTCGGGGACGAGCAGGGCGACCAGGACCACGCCGAGCACGACGACCGGCACGTTGATCAGGAAGACCGAGCCCCACCAGAAGTGCTCCAGCAGCGCGCCGCCGAGGATCGGGCCGATCGCCACGGCAAGGCCGACCGCGCCGGCCCAGATGCCGATCGCCCGGCCACGTTCCCGGGGGTCGAAGACGTTGGAGATGATCGACAGGGTCACCGGCATGATCGCCGCGCCACCCAGTCCCATCAGCGCGCGGGCCGCGATCAGTTGGCCGGGGCTCTGCGCGTACGCGGACAGCAGCGAGGCGAGGCCGAAGAACACCAGTCCGGCCACCAGGAACCGCTTACGCCCGGCGCGGTCGCCGAGCACACCGAAGGTGAACAGCAGGCCGGCGAAGACCAGGGTGTAGGAGTTGATGGACCACTCCAACTCGCCCTGGCTGGCGCCGAGACCGTGCACGGGATCGGCGAGGGTGCGCAGGGCGACGTTGAGGATGGTGTTGTCGAGGACGACGACGAGGAGGCTGATCACCAGCACCCCGAGAATCGCCCACCTCCTCGGATGTCCGGTGTTCTCGTGCAGCTGCATGGCCGGCTCTCCCCCGGTTCACCCGCGGCGCAAATACGAAACGGGTCAGACTCGTAACGCCAGCGAGCCTAAGCGAGGTTTTTTCGATACGGAACCGCCCCGTATCGTTTGTGCCCCACATCACCCCCACGCCCTTTCGCGGTGATCAAGAGGTTTGCGTCAGGTTTGCGCCCGGATGCCGGCGCAAACCTCTTTATCACCGCGTAGGGCCGGGGTGGGGTGGGTGGGGGTGTGAGCGGGGGCATGGTGGGGGTGGAACATGGGGTGGGGTGGGGGCGTTACAGATGGCGGACGATCGAGTAGCGGTGTGCTGCTGACCGGGATGGAATGCGGGCCGGGTGTCGGTCGTTACATCTGGACCCGGCGCCACGAGCCTTCGCAGGCCGGTGCCGGATGGATCTCCCCCTTTTTGATCTTCTTGGGCGCCTTGACGTGGTGCTTACACGCCTGCCCTCCCCGGGGTTGGGTGTGTCGACCCCCGAATTGGAGTCACCCCCATGAACACGATCATGCGTAAGAGCGTTCTCGGTATCGCTGGTCTCGCGTTCGCCGGTGGTGTGTTCGCCGGTCCGGCCACCGGCCACGCCGCTCCGGCCGTCGAGTCGGCCCCGAAGGCGGTCGCCGTGCAGGCCGACAAGCCGGGCGTGGACAAGCCGGGCGTGGACAAGGGCAAGCTGATCCCGCACGGTGTGCGGGGCGAGCAGTCGCGTATCACGCTTGACGGTGAGCAGACCGCCAACGTCAAGGCGATCGTCGCCGCGACGAAGAAGGCCGGCCTGGACGAGCGGGCCGCCGTCATCTCGGTCGGTACCGCGTTGCAGGAGTCGAAGCTGGAGAACCTGGGCCACCTGGGCGACCGTAACGACCACGACTCGCTGGGCCTGTTCCAGCAGCGCCCGTCCAGCGGCTGGGGTTCGCCGGAGCAGATCACCGACCCCGAGCACTCGACCCTGGCGTTCCTCAAGGGCCTCAAGCAGGTCGACGGGTGGCAGGACATGCCGCTGACCCAGGCCGCCCAGACGGTGCAGGTGTCCGCGTACCCCGACGCGTACGCGCAGTGGGAGCAGCAGGCCGCCGACCTCGTCGCCGAACACTGGAACAGCTGACCCACCGAACAGCCAACTGGCCGGGTCCCCGACGACGGGGACCCGGCCAGCCAGCAGTGCCGAGTTGACCCGGGGTGCCGGCCGAGCTATCTGCGGCGCGCCGCCAGCCGGCGCAGCACCAGAGCGGCGCTGCCCCAGATCCCGCGCCGGAACAGCAGCACGACGAGTACGAAGATGCCGCCGGTGACCAGGCCGATCGCCTCGAATCCGGAGAACGACAGCCAGTCCTCCAGGCGGACCACGATCCCCGCGCCGAGCACCCCGCCCCACAACGTGCCGATGCCGCCGAGCACCACCACGATCACCGCCTTGCCGGAGGTGGTCCAGTGCAGCACGTCGAGCGAGACGAACCGGTGGCCGAGGGCGAACAGCCCGCCGCCGAGCCCGGCCAGGAAGCCGGAGAGCACGAACGCGGTCAGCTTGTACCGGTGCACGGGGTAGCCGAGCGCGCGGGCCCGGGCCGGGTTGTCGCGGATGCCGACCAGCACCCGGCCGAACGGCGAGTGCACGATCCGCCAGGCGGCGGCCAGCCCGAGCGCCACGATCGGCAGGATCGCGTAGTAGAAGTAGTAGTCGTCGGTGAGGTCGAGGCCGAACAGCGAGCGGGGCACGCCCTGGAGGCCGTTCTCGCCGCGGGTGACCGAACGCCACTCGTTGGCCACGTAGTAGACCATCTGGGCGAAGGCCAGGGTGACCATCGCGAAGTAGATGCCGGTCCGCTTCACCGCGAGGTGGCCGATCGGCACGGCCAGCGCCGCCGAGGCGAGCGCCCCGACCAGCACGGCCACCGGGAACGGCAGGCCGGCGTGGATGGCGACCAGCCCGGTGACGTACGCGGAGGTGCCCCAGAAGGCGGCGTGGCCGAAGGACATCAGCCCGGTGAAGCCGAGCAGCAGGTCGACCGAGACGGCGAACAGCGCCCAGCAGAGGATGTCGACGGCGACCGCCGGGTAGAGCCCGTTGGGCAGCCAGAGCGCGGCCACCACGGCGACGGCGAGCAGGGCGTACCGGATCCGGCCGGGCGCGCGGGCGACGGCGGCCAGGGCGGACGGCGGGGTGGGGCGGGCCGCGTCGGCGGGGGTGTCGACGGCGCTGGTCATGCCGGGGCCTCCTCTCTGCCGAACAGGCCGGCGGGCCGCCACAGCAGCACGACGGCCATCACGACGAACACGGCAGTCTGGGACACGATCGGGAAGTCGGACAGGTACGCCTCACCCCATGCCTGGACCAGGCCGATGCCGAACCCGGCGGCGACCGAGCCGAAGATGGAGCCGAGGCCGCCGATCACCACCACCGCGAAGACCACGATGATCAGGTCGGCGCCCATCAGCGGGTTCACCGCCCGCATCGGCGCGGCGAGCACCCCGGCGAGCCCGGCCAGGCCGATGCCGAAGCCGAAGACGGGGGTGACCCAGCGCCCGACGTCGATGCCGAAGGCGCGGGTCAGCTCGGGGCGTTCGGTGGCGGCCCTGACCACCAGGCCGACCCGGGTGCGGCTGAGCACCCACCACACGGCGACGCAGAGCAGCACCGTGAAGCCGAGGATGAACACCCGGTACGTCGGGAAGTCGAACAGCCCGAGGTCGAGCGAGCCGCTCAGCTCGGCGGGGGTGGCGTACGGGCTGGACTGCACGCCGTACCGGTTCTTCACCAGGTCCTGGAGGATCAGGGTGAGGCCGAAGGTGAGCAGGAAGTTGTAGAGCGGGTCGAGCCGGGTCAGCCGGTGGATGACCGCCCGTTCCAGGGCCATGCCGAGCAGGCCGAGGGCGACCGGCATGACCACCAGGGCCGCCCAGAACGGCACCCCGGCCTCGCTGAGCAGCACGTACGCCCCGAACGCGCCGAGCATGTAGAACGCGCCGTGGGCGAAGTTGACCACCCGGAGCATGCCGAAGATGACGGCGAGGCCGAGGGCGAGCAGGGCGTAGAACGCCCCGCTAACCAGCCCGTTGAAGGTGTTCTGGAGGAAGCCGGTCACAGCGCGCAGTCCGGGGACGGGGCGCGGAACGCCTCCGCGGCCGGGATGGTCTTGAGGACCTTCACGTAGTCCCACGGCTCGGTGACCTCGGCGGCCGGCTTGACCTGGGCCAGGTACGCGTCGTGGACCACCCGGTGGTCCTCGGCGCGGATCTTCCCGTTGCGCAGGAAGACGTCGTCGACGGTCTTGCCCTCCAGGCCCCCGACGACGGTGTCGGCGTCGTCGGTGCCGGCGGCCTGGACGGCCTCCAGGTACTGCGAGGCGGCGGAGTAGTTGGCCGCGTGGGCGAACGACGGGCGGGTGCCGGTCTCGGCCCGGAACCGGTCGGCGAACTCGCGGTTGCGCTGGTCGAAGTTCCAGTACCACGCGTCGGTGTAGGTGGTGCCGGCGAGCGCGGCCGGGGTGAGGGAGTGGATGTCGGTGATGAACATCAGGCCCACCGCGAGGCCGATGCCCTTGTCCCGCAGCTTGAACTCGTTGTACTGCTTGACCACGTTGACCAGCTCGGCGCCGGCCTGCATGGTGCCGAGCACGTCCGGCTTCGGCTTCAGCGTCGGCGCCTTGAGCAGGTACGTCGAGTAGTCGCCGGCGGTGTTCGGGAACGGCGCGCCGTCCCGGCCGACGACCGCCCCGCCGGCCTGGGTGATCGCGGTGGAGAAGCTCTTCTCCATGTCCTGGCCGAACGCATAGTTCGGGTAGAGGATGTACCAGTTCTTCCCGATCTGCTCGGTGGTGCTCTTCCCGGTCCCGTTGGCCAGCATGTACGTGTCGTACGCGTAGTGGAACGTGTACCTGTTGCAGCTCTTGCCGGTCAGGTCGGTGGTGGCCGCGCCGATGTTGAAGTAGAGCTTCCGCTTCTCCTTCGCCACGTCGGCCACCTTCAGGGCGGCCGACGAGGTGGGCACGTCGAGGATCAGGTCCACACCCCTGCGGTCGTACATCTCGGCGGCCTTGCTGTTGGCCACGTCGGGCTTGTTCTGGTGGTCGGCGGTCTCCACACTGATGTTCCTCGTCACGGCCCGGTCGCCGTACTTCGCCTTGAAGTCGGCGACGGCCAACTCCACGGCCTTGACCGAGTTCTTCCCGGACAGCTCCGAGTAGGCCCCGGACTGGTCGTTGAGGACGCCCAGCACGATCCTGTCGCCGGTCAGCTTCTGGCCCCCGGAGGACTGTGGCCCACCCCCGCCGCAGCCGGCGACCAGCAGCACCACCACGGCCGACGCCGCGGCCACACCCACGCTCCTACGCATGTCCGTCCCTTTCGTCCGCGCGCCGCGCGGCTCAGCGTCGACGTCAGATCCCGAGGTACGCCAGCAGCTCGCGTTCCCGCGAGCGCACCTCTGAGTTGTCCATCGCCTCCGCGATCCGTCCCTCGGCCAGCAGGTAGTGCCGGTCGGCGACGCCGGTGGCGAAGTGCAGGTTCTGTTCCACCAGCAGCACGGTCACCCCGTGCCGCTTGGCCTGGCGCAGCAGGTCGGCGACCTGCCGTACGAGCAGCGGGGAGAGCCCCTCGGTGGGCTCGTCGCAGAGCAGCAGCCGGGCGCCCATCCGCAGCACCCGGGCCAGGGCGAGCATCTGCTGCTCGCCGCCGGAGAGCATGGTCGCCGCCGAGGCGCGGCGGTCGTACAGGGCGGGGAACGCCTCGTACACCCGCTCCAGCGGCCACGGGTCGGGGCCGACCCGGGGCGGCAGGGTGAGGTTCTCGGTGACGGTGAGGGTGGCGTAGCTGCCCCGGTCGTCGGGGACCCAGCCGAGGCCGAGCCGGGCCCGCCGGTGCGCCGGTAGCCGGCTGACGTCGCGCCCGTCGAGGGCTATCACGCCACTGCGGCCCGGGTGCAGGCCCATCACGCAGCGCAGCAGGGTGGACTTCCCGGCGCCGTTGCGCCCGACCAGGGTGACCACCTCCCCGGCGGAGACGTCGAGGCTGACCTCGCGCAGCACCCGCGCCTGTCCATACCAGGCGGAAAGGTTGTCAATGCGCAGCATCCGCGGCTCCCAGGTAGGCGGTGATCACGCGTTCGTCGGCGCGGACCTGCTCGTACGGGCCCTCGACCAGGACGCGGCCGGCCTGTAGGACGGTGACGGTGTCGGCGAGCCGCCCGACGACGCTCATGTTGTGCTCGACCAGCACCACGGTCCGGCCCTGCCGGACCCGGGCGACCAGCTCGACGGTACGGTCGACGTCCTCCAACCCCATCCCGGCGGTCGGCTCGTCGAGCAGCAGCACCTTCGGGTCTAGGGCGAGCGCGATGGCCAGTTCCAGGGCCCGCTTGCGCCCGTACGCGAGTGCCTCGGCGGGGGCCCCGGCCAGCTCGGCGAGGCCGACCATGGTCAGCAGTTCGTCGGCCCGGTCGCGGTAGCGGCCCATCAGCTTCGCGGAGCGCCAGAACCGCCAGCCGAGCCCGCTCGGCGACTGCAACGCCAGCTCCACGTGCTCGCCGGCGGACAGCTGCGGGAAGAGGCTGGTGATCTGGAAGGAGCGGGCGACCCCGAGGCGGGCGACCCGTTCCGGGGGCAGCCCGGTGACGTCGCGGCCGGCCAGCTCGATCCGCCCGGCGGTGGGGCGCAGGAAGCCGGTGAGCAGGTTGAACAGGGTGGTCTTGCCGGCGCCGTTCGGGCCGACGAGGGCGTGCACGCTGTCCGGCGCGACGTCGAGGTCGACGGCGTCGACGGCCCGGAAGCCCCGGAAGTCACGGGTCAGCCCGCGAGCCGACAGCAGACCTTGCCCGGCCATCGCCACACCCTCCGCAGGTCTCTGCGACGGCCGGGTCGGTGACCGGAGTCACAGGGCCGTCGCGTGCAGGAAACCTACGGCGCGCAAGAGGGGTCGAACTATGTCGATGGATCACACATTCACGGGGCGGCGGGGGTAACCGTGCCACATGACCGGCGCGGCGGATGTGATCGACAGTGGTGCGTCGGGGCGCGGAACCGTCCGGCGCATGTGGCCGCGCCACCGGGCATCCGGCGGCGGGCCCTCGGCCCCCGTCCCGGCGCCGACCGGCGACCGGCGAGGGGACGGCCCGGGTCGGTCAGCCGGTCAGCGCGTCCAGGGCCAGGTCGACGTCCGCCTCGGTGGAGTACAGGTGGAACGAGGCCCGGACCCGCCCGGCGCGTACCGCCGCCCGCACCCCGGCCCGCTCCAGCCTCTCCTGCGCCCCCGGCACCTCGACGGTGACGATCGCGCTCTCGCCGGGCGGCCGGCCCAGCCCGGTGCGGAACCGGTTGGCCAGCGCCACGTCGTGCTCGTGCACCGCCGGCAACCCGATCTCGGCGAGCAACTCCAGGGCGGGGGCGGCGCCGACCCAGCTGAACCACGCCGGGGAGTGGTCGAACCGCCGGGCGTCGCCGGCCAGCCGCAGCGGCGGCCCGTAGAAGGAGGTGTGCGGGTCCTCGGCCGCGTACCAGCCGGCGGCGTCGGGGCGCAGCCGCTCGCGCAGCGCGGGCGCGAGGTAGCCGAAGGCCGCCCCACGCGGCGCCATCAGCCACTTGTACGCTCCGACCGCGACCACGTCGGCCCGGCCGGCGTCGAACGGCAGCCAGCCGCACGCCTGGGTGGCGTCCACGGCCACCAGGGCGTCATGCGCCCGGGCGGCGGCTACGATCCGGTCGTAGTCGGCGATCGTGCCGTCGGCGGACTGCACCAGGCTGAACGCGACCAGGTCGGTGTCGGCGTCGATCGCGTCGACCAGGCCGGCCGCGGGCACCGTCCGCACCTTCACGCCCCGCTCGGCCTGCACCAGCCAGGGGAAGAGGTTGGCGGTGAACTCGACCTCCGGCACCACCACCGTCGCGCCCGCCGGCAGGGACGCCGCGACCGGGGCCAGTAGCTGGGAGACCGTGCTGCCGACCGCGACGTCGGCCGCCGGCACGCCGACCAGACCGGCGAAGGCCGCCCGGGACCGCCCGGTCGCCTCGCCCCAGCCCTCCCATGAGGTACGCCCCACCCGCCAGTCGGCCAGCGCCGCCTGAAGCGCCGCCCAGGCCGGCTCGGGCGGCAGCCCGTAGGTCGCCGTGTTCAGCCAGCCGGGTTCCGGATGCCACAGGTTCCGTGCCTGTTCCAACTCCATGCCATCGACGGTATTGCGCCCACAGTGGTCGGGGCAGGGCCAATCCACCGGCGGTGGCCGGCCCCGGCCGGGGCCGGGGGTCAGCTCACGTTGGCCGGGCCGAGGACGCTCTTCAGGTCGCCCATCAGCGCGGTGGTGGCGGCGACCCGGAACGGCCCGAGCCGCAGGGTGGTGGTCTTGCCGCCGTTGAGGAGTTTGACGTGCACCTCGGTGTCGCCGGGGTGCAGCACCAGGGTCTCCTTGAGCCGCTCCACGAGCGGTGGGGTGCAGCGGTGCACCGGGATGGTGAGGGTAACCGGCTTGCTGCCCGGGTTGCTGCTGACGTCCGGCAGTTGCATGTCCATCGCCATGATGCGCGGGGTGTCGTCGCGGCGGTCGACCCGCCCCTTGACCACCACGATGGCGTCCTCGGCGATGTACTGGCCGATCACCTCGTAGGTGTTGGGGAAGAACAGGGCCTCCACGCCGCCGGCGAGGTCCTCCAGGGTGGCCGAGGCCCAGGCCCGGCCCTGCTTGGTGACCCGCCGTTGCACGCCGGAGAGGATGCCGGCGAGGGTGACCACCGCGCCGTCGGGGACGGTGCCCTCCTCGGACAGGGCGGCGATGGTGCAGTCCGCCGCCGCGCCGAGCACGTGCTCCAGGCCGAACAGCGGGTGGTCGGAGACGTACAGGCCGAGCATCTCGCGTTCGAAGGCCAGCTTGTCCCGCTTGTCCCATTCGGCCTCGCCGATGGTCGGCATGACCGTGGTGCTGCCGGCGCTCTCGGTGTCGCCGAAGCCGGCGCCGAACAGGTCGTACTGGCCGACGGCCTCCTTGCGCTTGACGTCGGCGTACGCGTCGATGGCGTCGGCGTGGACCTGTAGTAGTCCCTTTCGTGGGTGGCCCATGACGTCGAACGCGCCGGCCTTGATCAGCGATTCGATGGTCTTCTTGTTGCAGACCACCGCGTCGACCTTGGACAGGAAGTCGTAGAAGTCGGCGTACTCGCCCTTCTCCTGGCGGCAGCGCATGATCGCGGCGACGACGTTCGCGCCGACGTTGCGGATCGCGGCGAGGCCGAACCGGATGTCCTTGCCGACCGGGGTGAACGGCCCGGCCGAGGTGTTCACGTCGGGCGGCAGGACCTGGATGCCCATCCGCCGGCACTCCGACAGGTAGAGCGCCATCTTGTCCTTGTCGTCGCCGACGGAGGTGAGCAGCCCGGCCATGTACTCGGCGGGGTAGTGCGCCTTCAGGTACGCCGTCCAGTAGGAGACCAGCCCGTACGCGGCCGAGTGCGCCTTGTTGAAGGCGTACCCGGCGAACGGGACCAGCACGTCCCACACGGCCTGGATGGCCTCGTCGGAGTAGCCGCGCTCGCGGCAGCCGTCCCGGAACGGCACGAACTCCTTGTCGAGGATCTCCTTCTTCTTCTTGCCCATCGCCCGGCGCAGCAGGTCGGCCTGACCGAGGGTGTAGCCGGCGAGGATCTGCGCGGCGCGCTGCACCTGCTCCTGGTAGACGATCAGGCCGTAGGTCGGCGCGAGGATCTCCCGCAGCGGCTCCTCCAGCTCCGGGTGGATCGGGGTGATCTCCTGGAGGCCGTTCTTGCGCAGCGCGTAGTTGGTGTGCGAGTCCACGCCCATCGGTCCGGGCCGGTACAGCGCCAGGACGGCGGAGATGTCCTCGAAGTTGTCCGGCTTCATCAGCCGCAGCAGCGACCGCATCGGCCCGCCGTCGAGCTGGAACACCCCCAGCGTGTCGCCCCGGGCCAACAGCTCGTACGCGGCCTTGTCGTCCAGGTCCAGGCCCAGCAGGTCCAGGTCCTTGCCGTGGTTGAGCTGGATGTTCTTGACCGCGTCGTCGATGATCGTCAGGTTGCGCAGGCCGAGGAAGTCCATCTTCAACAGCCCGAGCGACTCGCACGTCGGGTAGTCGAACTGGGTGATGATCACCCCGTCGGCGTCCCGGCGCATCAGCGGGATGTGCTCGATGATCGGCTCGGCGGACATGATCACGCCGGCCGCGTGCACACCGGTCTGCCGGATCAGCCCCTCGATGCCCTTCGCGGTGTCGATCACCTTGCGCACGTCCGGGTCCGACTCGTACAGGCCCCGGATCTCCCCGGCCTCGGCGTAGCGGGGGTGCTTCGGGTCGAAGATGCCCGACAGCGGGATGTCCTTGCCCATCACCGCCGGCGGCATCGCCTTGGTGATCCGGTCGCCGACCGCGTACGGGAAGCCGAGCACCCGGGCCGAGTCCTTGATCGCGGCCTTCGCCTTGATCGTGCCGAAGGTCGCGATCTGGGCGACCTTGTCCTCGCCCCACTTCTCGGTGACGTACTTGATCACCTCGCCGCGCCGGCGCTCGTCGAAGTCGATGTCGACATCCGGCATCGAGACGCGCTCGGGGTTGAGGAACCGCTCGAAGATCAGCCCGTGCGGGATCGGGTCCAGGTCGGTGATGCCCAGCGCGTACGCGACGAGCGAACCGGCGGCCGAACCACGCCCCGGGCCCACCGCGATGCCCTGGTTCTTCGCCCACTGGATGAAGTCGGCGACCACGAGGAAGTACGACGGGAAGCCCATCTGGATGATGACGCCCAGCTCGTACTCCGCCTGCACGACGTGCCCCTCGGGGATGCCACCGGGGTACCGGCGGGCCAGCCCGGCGAACGTCTCCTTACGGAACCACGACTCCTCGGTCTCCCCCTCCGGGATCGGGAACCGCGGCATCAGGTTGTGGAACTCGAACATCCCGGTCGGGTCGACCTTCTCGGCGACCAGCAGCGTGTTGCGGCAACCCTGGAGCCACAGCTCGGACGAGTCCACGGCGCGCATCTGGTCGGCGGACTTGATGAAGTAGCCGCCGCCCTCGAAGCGGAACCGGTTCGGGTCGGCGATGTTGCTGCCGGTCTGCACGCAGAGCAACACGTCGTGCGCCTCGGCCTGGGCCTCGTGGGTGTAGTGCGAGTCGTTGGTGACCACCGGCGGGATGCCGAGCTTCTTCCCGATCTCGGTGAGCCCCTCGCGGACCCGCTGCTCGATGCTCAGCCCGTGGTCCATCAGCTCCAGGAAGTAGTTCTCCTTGCCGAAGATGTCCTGGTACGCGGAGGCGACCTTGATCGCCTCGTCGAACTGGCCGAGCCGCAGCCGGGTCTGCACCGCGCCGGAGGGGCAGCCCGTGGTGGCCATGATCCCCTCGGCGTGCTCGGCGATCAGCTCCATGTCCATCCGGGGCCACTTGACGTAGTGGCCCTCCATCGAGGCGCGCGAGTTGAGCGTGAAGAGGTTGTGCAGGCCCGTCTTGTTGGCCGCCCACATCGTCATGTGGGTGATCGCGCCGTTACCGGAGATGTCGTCGCTCTTCTGCTCCGGCCGGCCCCACTTCACCCGCGCCTTGTGGTACCGCGACTCGGGGGCGACGTACGCCTCGACGCCGAGGATCGGGGTGATCCCGGCGGCCATCGCCTGCTTGTAGAAGTCGTTCGCGCCGTGCATGTTGCCGTGGTCGGTCATCGCGACCGCGGGCATGCCGAGCCGACCCGCCTCGGCGAAGAGGTCCTTGAGCCGGGCCGCACCGTCGAGCATCGAGTACTCGGTGTGCACGTGCAGATGCGCGAACGAATCGCCCATGCAGAGCGCCCCCCCGGGTCGGATCATGGGTCGGCCGGACTGGCCGGGCACCACCCTACCGACGTGATCGAGCCGGCTCCACCGTCCGCGCCGGGGGTGGTGGCCCGCGTCTCCACCGGCCGCCCCGACGAGCCTCGTCCCACAACAACGATGTGCCGGGTGACAATAGTGTGTGGCATACAGTATGGTGTGAGGCATGGTGAGCGACGACATCCTGCGGACCCATCTCCAGGAGCTGCGCCGGGGCACGGTGGTGGTGGCGAGCCTGGTCGCGCTGCGCCAGCCGGGCTACGGCTACGCGCTGCTCCAGCAACTCACCGACCACGGCTTCCCGGTGGACGCCAACACGCTCTACCCCCTGCTGCGCCGACTGGAGGAGCAGGGGCTGCTGACCAGCGAGTGGAACACCGAGGAACGCCGGCCGCGGAAGTTCTACCGGACCAGCGAGGACGGCGAGACGGTGCTGCGCCTACTGCTGACCGACCTCGCCGCCGTGCAGAAATCCCTCACCGGCCTGATCGAAGGAGTGGACCGATGAGTTCGCTGACCGACCGCTACCTCGCCGCGACCCTGCGCGCGGTGCCCACCCCACGGCGGGAGGAGATCGCCACCGAGCTGCGCGGCTCGATCGAGGACATGATCGAGGGCCGGACCGGCGCCGGGCAGGACGCCGCCACCGCCGAGCGCGAGGTGCTCAACGAGCTCGGCAACCCCGACCGGCTCGCCGCCCGGTACGCCGACCGCCGGTTGCAGCTCATCGGCCCCACCTACTACCTGCACTGGCAGCGACTGCTGCGGCTGCTGCTCAGCTTCGTCCCGGCGCTGGTGGGCACGCTGGTCGGCCTGGCCCGGGCAGCCGCCGGAGACGGCCCGACCACCGCGATCACCTCCGGATTCACCACCGCCTTCGACGTCGCGATCCAGATCGCGTTCTGGGTGACCCTGGTCTTCGCCATCGTCGAGCGCGTCGACCCGTCGCTGAAGCTGCCGGCGTGGACGGTCGACCAACTGCCCGAGGTGCCGGCGAAGAGGGACATGACCCTGACCGACATCGCCGCGTCGGTCGCCCTGCTGCTGTTCACCGCGGCCTTCCTGCCCTGGCAGCACTTCTGGTCGTGGGTGAAGGACACCGACGGCGAGCGCATCCCGCTGCTCGACCCGGTGCTGTGGCGGTCGTGGCTGCCGGTGCTGATCGCCGTGCTGCTGGCCGGGGTGGCCTTCGAGCTGGTCAGGTACCGCGTCGGGCGCTGGACCTGGCCGCTGGTCACGGTGAAGGCCGCGCTGGACCTGGCGTTCTCGGTGCCCGTGGTCTGGCTGCTGGTGGACGACCGGCTGCTCAACCCGGCCCTGGTCGAGCGCTTCGCCTGGCTCCAGGACGAGGGCAACCGACAGTCGATCACCGTCATCGCGATCATCACGGCGGTGGTGGTCCTGGTCTGGGACCTGATCGACTCCGGCGTCAAGGCCCGGCGCGCCGGCTGACCGCCCCCGCTGCGGCGGCCCGGCACGTCGGCACCCGGCGGGCCGGGCCGCCGCGGCGGATCAGAGCGGGTACGGCGGGCGCGCCGCCGCCGGGGCCGGCGACACCCGGTCGAACGGCATCGGGGTACCGCCGGTCCACCGGTGCAGGGTCGCCGTCGCGTCCTGGCGGCGCTGCCCGTCCACCACGATCCACCCGCCGGTCACCAGGTAGAAGCTGCCGTCGCCGAGCGACTCCAGGCCCCGGCTGCCGGGCGACACCCAGCCCCGGACCCCGGTACGCCGGTCGGACAGGCCGCCCCCGGCGAGGGTGGCGAGCCGGCCGGTCTCCCCCGCCGGCTGCCCGCGCACCACGCCCCGCCGGGGCGGGGTCGCCCCGTCGACGGCGTACAACGAGTAGTTCGGCCAGGCCCGCTTGCCGCCGGGGTACACGGCCATCAGCCACCGGCCGGTGTGCCGGTCGTACTCCAGGTTCTGCACCCCGAAGGCGGTGTTGCCGGTGCGGACGAAGACCTTGTCGTCGGCCGTCCGAGGGCCGCTGCGGTGCAGGCGGCGCTGGTCCAGTGGCCGGGCGAAGCGCTGCCACCCCCGCACGTCGAAGGCGAGCAGCACCTGGTGATCGTTGTCGCGGCGCCGGGTGTCGGGGTAGACGCCGTACGCCACCATCAGCACGTCCGGGCCGTCCGGGTCGCCGAGCGGGGGCCCGAACGAGATGCCGTCCACGCCGCTGGCGCCGTAGCGGTGCCGCCGCGGCGCGACGCCGGCCGGCAGGCCCGCGGCGCCCGCCCCGGCGGCGAAGTCCTCGGTGACGTCACGCAGGTGCACGGTGGTCAGTACCCCACCGGTCTGGGCGTCGATGCCGACCCGGTCGATCCGGGCGCCGTCGAAGATCGCCACGTAGAACGCGCCGGCGTCGCGGTACTCCAGCGACCCGTACACCCGGCCGTCACGCCGGTCGAGGTCGAGGTCGCCCAGGTGCCCGGTGATCCCGGTGACCGTGCCGAGCACCCGGCCGGCGAGATCCGTCCTGACCAGCACCTCGGTGAAGGACCAGTAGACCGACCCGCGGCGCCGGTCGACCGCGATGCCCTGCACGTGCGAGGTCGGCCAGGCGCCGCCGTAGATCACCGCCGGCAGTTCCCCCGGCCCCCGGCGCGGGGAGGCGTCGGCCCGGGACGGCCGGCCCGGCAGGGTGTCGGCCAGCACGCCCACGCCCAGCGGGGCGAGGGCGTCCCGGGCCGACTGGGCCAGGGCGTTGACCGGGGCGAGCGCTGCCACCAGGGGCAGCACGGCCGCGACGACGACGGCGACGGCGTTCCTACGCACTGTTACTCCGAGGTACTCCGGTGACCGGGCGGTCGCAGACACTATCCGGACAGTGGGCACGACACACCACGAACAGGTCAACCGGGGATGAAGCGTACAGCGGGCCCGGCGGGCCGCGCAGCCGGGGTCAGCAGGGGACGGTGTCCCACCCGGCGGGCAGCGTCGGTACCGGCCAGGCCGGGTCGGGACGCCACCTCGCCCAGCCCGGGTCCCACCAGCGCTCCCCCGCGTCGAGCAGCGCCGCGATCCGGTCCCCCTCCGCGCGGATGGCCGCCGCCATCCCCGGGTAGCGCCCCTCGACCAGGCGCTGGGCGAACAACTCGGCGTCCTTGAAGACGTACCGGTCGGCGTCCGCCGCCCACCACAGGTCCAGCTCGTGGTCGAGCGTGTCCACCCCGATCGGGGTACGCCGCAGCGGGTCCTGGAGGTTGAAGTACCAGCCGGCGAACGTCCGCCCCGGCCCGGACCAGAACACGTCGACGGAGTGCGCCTCGCCGGGGCGGTGCAGCATCAGCTTGCCGGGCCCGCGCCACGCCCGCTGCCCGGCCACCTGCCAGGGGTGCCGCCCGCAGGGGAAGCGCCCGCGCTCGGGGAAGCCGAACTCGGCCCCGGTGGGCAGGTAGAGGGCGAGCACGTCGGGCGCGTCCCGCACGCAGACGGTCGGGGCGGCGAACCACACCTCGCCGCGCAGGATCTCGCGCCGGACGACCACGTCGCCCGGCGCGAACCGCCGCTCCCGCCCGGCCGCCACGGCTCAGCCGACCGCGGCCATCACCTCGTCGGAGACGTCGAAGTTGGCGTAGACGTTCTGCACGTCGTCGCAGTCCTCCAGGACGTCGATCAGCTTGAAGACCTTGCGGGCGCCCTCCTCGTCCAGCGGCACGTTCATGCTGGGGATCAGGGAGGACTCGGCCGACTCGTACTCGATGCCGGCGTCCTGCAGGGCGGTGCGCACCGCGATCAGGTCGGTCGGCTCGGAGACCACCTCGTACGCCTCGCCGAGGTCGTTGACCTCCTCCGCGCCGGCGTCGAGAACGGCCAGCATCACGTCGTCCTCGGTGGTGTCGGCCTTGGGGACGATCACCACGCCCTTGCGGGAGAACAGATAGGACACCGAGCCGGCGTCGGCGAGCGAGCCGCCGTTGCGGGTCAGCGCGGTGCGCACCTCGGTGGCGGCCCGGTTACGGTTGTCGGTGAGGCACTCGATGAGCATGGCCACGCCGTTCGGACCGTAGCCCTCGTACATGATCGTCTGCCAGTCGGCGCCGCCGGCCTCCAGGCCGGAGCCGCGCTTGACCGCCCGGTCGATGTTGTCGTTGGGTACGGAGTTCTTCTTCGCCTTCTGGATGGCGTCGTAGAGCGTCGGGTTACCGGCCGGGTCGCCGCCGCCGGTGCGGGCCGCGACCTCGACGTTCTTGATCAGCTTGGCGAACATCTTGCCGCGCTTGGCGTCGATCACAGCCTTCTTGTGCTTGGTGGTCGCCCACTTTGAGTGGCCGGACATCTGCTACCTCCGTCTGTTGATCACGCCTGCGTCGACTGCCCGCGCCAACTTCACACCGCCACCGGGCACCGCATTCCACCGGCCGGGGACCGGGCGGCTCCGCGTGGAGGGCGGCGGCGGGCGGCGGCCCTGCCGAACCGCCGGTAATCCTACCGAGGCCGCGCCTGGCGGCGTCACACCCGCCACCGCGGCCGGGCCGCCGCGTCCCGGCGGCCCGGCGCCGCGGTGACGGGCTCCGACACTCCCGCGAGCCGCCACCGGGAAGGGCGCCGCGTGGACCACGCCGCGACGGTACGCCGCACCACGCGACCACATTCCCGCTGACCTGCCCGATTCCCGTTCTCCCGACCGGATCCCACCGGGGGCCGGCAAGGGACGGGACGTGATCATCCCCAACCTGCTGACGGACGAGGGGTCGGTCGTGGTGTTCGATCCCAAGGGCGAGAACTACGACGTCACGCCGCGACGACGACGACGCCGAGGAGGCGGAGGACTTCGGCCGGGTGTTGTCCGACATCCTGATGGGTGGCGTCCGCTCGCTCACCGACCCGTTCTGGGACGAGATGGCCCAACTGCTGATCGCCGGGCTGACCGCCGACCTGATGACCGGCCAGCCCGACCGCCGCAACTCCCTGCACGAGCTGCGCTCCCAACTGTTCGACACCGACCTGCGCTACCGGCTGGCGGTGGCGCTGGACACCCGGGGCAAGCACATGCCGCCCAGCACCCGGCAGGAGTTCGAGATGCTGGTGGTCGCCTTCAAGAGCGAGTGGCCGACCCGGATGACCCGGTTCAACCACCTCACCGACCCGGTGCTGCACGGCTGGGCGCGCCCCAACCCCCGGCACCACTGAGCACCGCGGGCCAGCCGCCGTACGCCAGCCGTCCTGACCTGCGAACCGGACGCCGCTCGCCGGCGTGGCCGGCCCCGGGGTCACGCCCCGGCGCGGACCAGGTCCACGAAGTAGCGGTGCAGCCGCAGGTCGCCGGTGAGTTCGGGGTGGAACGAGGTGGCCAGCAGGTTGCCCTGCCGGACGGCGACGATCCGGTCCGGGGCGGGACCGTCGGTGACCCGGCCCAGCACCTCGACGCCCGGACCGACCCGCTCGACCCAGGGGGCCCGGATGAAGACCGCGTGGAACGCCCCGTCCGCCACCCCGGCGATCTGAACCGGCGCCTCGAACGAGTCGACCTGACGGCCGAACGCGTTGCGCCGGACCGTCATCTCGATGCCGGCGAAGCCGCGCTGGTCGGGGCGGCCGTCGAGCACCTCGGTGGCCAGCATGATCATGCCGGCGCAGGAGCCGTAGACCGGCATCCCGGCGGCGATCCGCTTGTCGATCGGCTCGCGCATCTCGAAGATGTCGGCGAGCTTGCTGATCGTGGTGGACTCGCCCCCGGGGATGACCAGCCCGTCGACCGCGTCCAGCTCGCCCGGGCGGCGGACCGGGCGGGCGTCCGCCCCGACCCCGGCCAGCGCGCCCAGGTGCTCGCGGACGTCACCCTGCAGGGCGAGCACACCGATGACCGGTGCCGTCACGTTCACTCCTCTCGGGTGTCAGGAAAGGGCCCCTGCTCCTGCCAGAGGCGGGGAGCAGGGGCCCTTCCGCACGTCACCAGCCGCGCTCGGCCAGGCGGTGCGGCTGCGGGATCTCGTCGACGTTGATGCCGACCATCGCCTCGCCGAGGCCCCGGGAGACCTTGGCCAGCACGTCCGGGTCGTCGTGGAAGGTGGTGGCCTTGACGATCGCGGCGGCCCGCTGGGCCGGGTTGCCGGACTTGAAGATGCCGGAACCGACGAAGACGCCCTCGGCGCCGAGCTGCATCATCATCGCGGCGTCGGCCGGGGTGGCGATGCCGCCGGCGGTGAACAGCACCACCGGGAGCTTGCCGGTCTCGGCGACCTCCCTGACCAGCTCGTACGGGGCCTGGAGTTCCTTGGCCGCGACGAACAGCTCGTCGGCCGGCAGCGAGCTGAGCCGGGCGATCTCCTGGCGGATCTTGCGCATGTGCATGGTGGCGTTGGAGACGTCGCCCGTGCCGGCCTCGCCCTTGGAGCGGATCATGGCCGCGCCCTCGGTGATCCGGCGCAGCGCCTCGCCCAGGTTGGTCGCCCCACACACGAAGGGGACGGTGAACGCCCACTTGTCGATGTGGTTGGCGTAGTCGGCCGGGGTGAGCACCTCGGACTCGTCGACGTAGTCCACGCCGAGCGCCTGGAGGACCTGGGCCTCGACGAAGTGGCCGATCCGGGCCTTGGCCATCACGGGGATCGAGACGGCCTCGATGATGCCGTCGATCATGTCGGGGTCGCTCATCCGGGACACCCCGCCCTGGGCGCGGATGTCGGCGGGCACCCGCTCCAGGGCCATGACCGCGACGGCGCCGGCGTCCTCGGCGATCTTGGCCTGCTCGGGGGTGACCACGTCCATGATCACGCCGCCCTTGAGCATCTCAGCCATGCCGCGCTTGACGCGGGCGGTCCCGACGACGGGGGTGGCGCTGGCGTTCGGGGAACTGGTTTCGGGCACGGGTAATCGCTCCTCGGCGTGCTCGGGGGGTGGCTCTGCTGAATGCTACGACGGGCTCAACGCCGCTCCGACAGCCAATCAGACCCCGGGTGGCCTGCTCTGTGGCCGTCATCACCCCGCCGCCGGGTGGCTGGTGACGAGCCGGGGCGGCGGCCGGCTCCGCTCAGGCGGGCACGTCGGCGGGGAGCGCGAGGGTCGGGTCGTCGATGTCGAAGTAGCGCGGCCACGGGTGCCGGTGGCCCATCCGCAACAGCCGCACCAGCGGCCGGCCGCGCGCCGCGCGGGCGTCCCGGACCAGGTCGGTGTGCACCTGGCGGGCCAGGGCGAGCCGCCGGCTCGCGGCGATCACCGCCTCGCAGTCCGGGTCGGCCGGGTCCAGCCGCACCGCCCGTAGCTGCCGGGTGAGGTCGTTCTCCGCGGCCTCCCGCTCCTCCGGCTCGGCGTCCAGGGCGATCCGGGCCGCCGCGTACAGCTCCACGCCGTAGCGCCGCTCGGCGAGCACCGCGGCGGCGGCTGCCCGGCGCAGCAGGTGCGCGTCCAGGGCCCGGGCCGCCGACTCCGCGCGCACGCGCAGCCGCTCGACCCGGCCGACGGTCCAGGTCAGGTACGCCGCGAGCAGCCCCACGACGAGACTCGCGCCCACCCACCACCACATGCCCGGCATCGTAGTGCTGCTCCGTTCGCCTCTGGCCGGGGCGCGACCCGCCCCGACACCCGCGTCCCACCGGCACCCCCGGCCACGGCGGTCAGCCCAGCCCCGCCCATTCCTGGTCGATGACCCGCCCGTCGGTTGCCTCGATCGCCGCCGCGTACACCTCCAGCACCCGGCGGGCGACCACCGGCCAGTCGAAGTGCGCCACCACCTGGTCCCCGCACGCGGTCAGCGCGGCCCGCCGCGCCGGGTCGTCCAGCAGCCCGACCAGGGCCGCCCGCAGCGCCACCGCGTCCCCGGTGGGGAAGAGCAGCCCGGCCCGGCCGCCGTCGAGCACCCGGCGGAACGCGTCCAGGTCGCTGGCCACCACCGTGGTGCCGGCGGCGAGGGCCTCGGTGAGGATCATCCCGAACGACTCCCCCCCGGTGTTCGGGGCCACGTAGAGGTGGACGCTGCGCAGCATGCGCGCCTTGTCCTCCTCGGAGACCAGGCCGAGGAAGGTGACCCGGTCGCGCAGCTCGGCGGGAAACCGGTCGAACAGGTCGTCCGGGTCGCCCGGCCCGGCCACCAGCAGCCGCAGGCCCGGGCGGGAGCGGGCCAGCTCGACGAAGGCGTCGCGCAGGATCGGGAAGCCCTTGCGGGCCTCGGTGAACCGGCCGAGGAAGCCGAGCGTGCCGCCCTCCCCGAGGTCGCACTCCCCCGGCCAGCCGGGCAGCGGCGTCGCGTGGCTGAACTTGGCCACGGTGACGCCGTTGGGGATCTCCACCGCCCCACCGTCCATGTGCTCGACCTGCACCTTGCGGGCCAGGGCGCTGACCGCGATCCGGGCGGTGATCCGCTCCAGCACGATCTGGAGCACGCCCTGCGCGGCGGCGAGCACCCGGGACCGGGTCATCGCGGTGTGGAAGGTGGCCACCACCGGGCCCCGGGCGGAGAGCACGGCCAGCATCGACACGCTCATCGTCAGCGGCTCGTGCACGTGCAGCACGTCGAAGTCGCCCCGCGTGATCCACCGCCGGACCCGGGCGGTGGAGACCGGGCCGAACGCGATCCGGGCCACCGACCCGTTGTACGGCAGCGGCAGGGCCCGGCCCGCCGGCACCACGTACGGCGGGAGCGGGGAGTCCTCGTCGGCGGGCGCGAACACGCTCACCTCGTGCCCGAGCCCGATCAACGCCTCCGCCAGGTCCATCACGTGGTTCTGCACCCCGCCGGGCACGTCGAAGGAGTACGGGCACACGATGCCGATCCGCATGTGAGCGCCCCTCCGCCTCAGACCGTTCCGGTGGCGGCCGGCGGCGTGGAGACGGGTCCGGGCCCGCCGTCGCCGGTGCCGCGCTGGTCCAGCCACATCCGTTGCAACATGTGCCAGTCTTCCGGATGCCGGGCGATGCCCGCCGCCAGACCGTCGGCAATCCGCTGGGTCAGCTCCCGGACCCGCTGGTCCAGCGGCCCGCTGTCCTCCCCGGGCACGGGCAGCGGGCCCTCGATCGAGGCGCACGCCGCGTCCGGTTCGTACCACAACGAGGCGACGTAGAGCGGTGCTCCGGTGCGCAGCGCCAGCAGCGCCGGTCCGGCCGGCATCCGGGTCCGCGCGCCGAAGAAGTCGACCTCGATCCCCCGGGCGGAGAGGTCCCGGTCGGCCAGCAGCGGCACCACCGTGCCGGCGCGCAGCCGGTCCACCAGCACGTCGAACGCGGGCCGCTCGCCGCCGTGGGTGGGCAGGATCTCCATGCCCAGCCCCCGCCGGAAGGCAAGGAAACGCTGGTAGACCCCCTCGGGCTTGAGCCGCTCGGCGACCGTGGTGATCGGCCAGCCGGTGGCCGCCACCCAGGCCCCGGCGGCGTCCCAGTTGCCGGCGTGCGGCAGCGCCACCACCGCGCCCCGGCCGGCGGCGACGTCGGCGGCGAGCAGGTCGACCCCTTCGGGGGCGAGCCGGAACCCGGCCAGGAGCTGCCCCCGGCTCAGCGCCGGCAGCCGGAACGCCTCCATCCAGTACCGGGCGTAGGAGCGCAGGCCGCGCCGGAGCAGGTCGTCCAGCTCGGCCTCGGGCAGCTCCGGGCCGACCACCCGGCGCAGGTTGGCGCGCAGTCGGGCCGTACCCGCGCCGCCGGAGCGGTGGGCGCGGTCGGCGCCCGCCCGGAAGGCCGCGGCGACCAGGGGCCGGGGCAGCGCGCGGACCAGGCGCCAGCCGGCGACGTAGCCGAGCTCGGTGAGGTTCACCCCTGCGGCCCGTCCGGGGCGGCCTCGCGGGCCTGCCGGTACACGTGGGCGATCCGCTGGCCCACGGTGAAGATCGAGACGGCGGCCAGCAGCCAGAGCGCGATCTGCAGGGCGTACGGGACGCCGAAGCCGGTGAGCAGGCCGCCGACGCCGACGATGAGCAGCCGCTCGGTGCGCTCGGCGATGCCCACGTTGCAGGTCATCCCGAGCCCCTCGGCGCGGGCCTTGACGTAGGAGACCAGCCCGCCGGCGGCCAGGCAGAGCAGCGCGGCGGCGACCCCGCCGTGGTCGCCCTCGGTGGCCAGCCAGTACGCGACCGCGCCGAAGACGGCGCTGTCGGCGACCCGGTCCATGCTTGAGTCGAGGAACGCCCCGAATCTCGTCGAGCCGCCGCTCATCCGGGCCATCGTCCCGTCGAGCAGGTCGGTCAGCGCGAAGACCGTCACGATGAGGGCGCCGGCGACCAGATGGCCGCGGGCGCCGAAGCCGAGCGCCCCGACCAGCACCCCGAGGGTGCCGGCGACGGTGACGACGTTGGGGGACACGCCCGCGCGGAGCAGGCCGCGCGCGATCGGCTCGACGATGCGGGTCATCCCCGCCCGGACTGACACTTGGAAGATCTTCGCCATGGCGGTCCCACGATAACGGCCGGCCCCCGGCGACGGTACGCCCCGGTCGCCGACCCGCCCGGGGAAGTCTTGTGCCGGCTCCGCGAGGGGTGTGAGATCGAACCTGAGGGTGAGCCAGCTCACCCGACCGACCGTCCCGTACCCGCCGCACGGCAGATCACCGGAGGATGGCGCCGCGGAACTTCCGTACCGGGCCGCTTCCCCGTCGCGCGCGGCGGTCGCCACCAACCACCGGCAGAGGGAGGTGCGCCCCATGGCGCAGAGGAACCAGGACAAGGGAGTCACCGGCGGCGTGCCGGTGGTGACCGAGCCCGCCAGGGTTCGCAACGTGGTGCTCGTCGGGCACTCCGGGGCGGGCAAGACCACCCTGGTCGAGGCACTGCTCGCGGCGACCGGCACGATCGGGCGGGCCGGCGCGGTCACCGACGGCACCACGGTCTGCGACCACGACCCGGCCGCCGTGCGCCAGCAGCGCTCGGTGAGCCTGGCCTGCGCCCCGCTGGTGCACGACGGCGTCAAGGTCAACCTGCTGGACACCCCGGGCTATGCCGACTTCGTCGGCGAGCTGCGCGCCGGCCTGCGGGCCGCCGACGCCGCGTTGTTCGTGGTCTCCGCCGTCGACGGGATGGACGCCGCCACCGCCGCGCTCTGGGAGGAGTGCGCCGCCGTGGGCATGCCCCGGGCGGTCGCGGTGACCCGGCTGGACCACCCCCGCGCCGACTTCGACGAGGCCGTGGCGCTGTGCCAACGGGTCTTCGGCGACAACGTGCTCCCGCTGCACCTGACGATGCTCGGCGACGACGGCGAGTCGGTGGTCGGGCTGCTCGGCCTGGTCACCCGCCGGGTCTTCGACTACACCGCCGGGCTGCCGGCGCAGGTGCGCGAGCCCGACCCGGAGCACCTGCCGGCGATCGCCGAGTCCCGCAACGAGCTGATCGAGGGGATCATCGCCGAGAGCGAGGACGAGTCCCTGATGGACCGCTACCTCGCCGGCGAGGAGATCGACACGCAGGTGCTGGTCGCCGACCTGGAGAAGGCGGTCGCCCGGGGGCACTTCCACCCGGTGGTGCCGGTCTGCGCGGCGACCGGGGTGGGCCTGGACGTGCTGCTCGACGGCCTCGTATCGGCGTTCCCGTCCCCGCTGGAACACGAGCTGCCCGCCGTCACCGGCGTGGACGGCTCCCCCCGGCCGCCGCTGACCTGCGACCCGGACGGCCCGCTCGTGGCCGAGGTGGTACGCACGACGGTGGACCGGCACGTCGGCCGGGTCTCCCTGGTCCGGGTCTTCTCCGGCACCCTGCGACCCGACCGGACGATGCACGTCGCCGGCCACGGCCTGGCCGAGCGGGGGCACCCCGACCACGACGCGGACGAACGGGTCGGGCATCTCCACACCCCCCTGGGGGCGGCCCTGCGCGAGGTGCCGGTCTGCGTGGCCGGCGACATCTGCGCGATCACCAAGTCGGGCAGCGCGGAGACCGGCGACACGATCTCCGCCAAGGAGGACCCGCTGCTGGTGGCCCCGTGGGAGATGCCCGAGCCGCTGCTGCCGGTGGCGGTCACCGCGCGCAGCCGGGCCGACGAGGACACCCTGTCCCGCAACCTGGCCCGGCTGGTCGCCGGGGACCCGACGCTGCGGCTGGAACGCAACCCGGAGACCCACCAGCTCGTCCTGTGGTGCATGGGCGAGGCGCACGCCGACGTGGTGCTCGACCGGCTGCGCGGTGGCGGCGTCGAGCTGGACACCGAGCCGGTCCGGGTGGCGCTGCGAGAGACCCTCGCCGCCCCGGCCACCGGGCACGGCCGGCACGTCAAGCAGTCCGGCGGCCACGGCCAGTACGCCGTCTGCGACATCGAGGTGGAGCCGCTGCCCCGGGGGGCCGGGTTCGAGTTCGTCGACCGGGTGGTCGGCGGCGCGGTGCCGCACAACTACGTCCCGTCGGTGGAGAAGGGCGTGCGGGCCCAACTGGAGCGCGGTCTGGTCGCCGGGTACCCGGTGGTGGACCTGCGGGTGACCCTCGTCGACGGCAAGGCGCACAGCGTCGACTCGTCCGACGCGGCCTTCCAGACCGCCGGGGCGCTGGCGCTGCGCCACGCCGCCGAGCGGGGCCAGCCGACCCTGCTGGAACCGGTGGACGAGGTGGTCGTCCGGGTGCCGGACCACACCGTCGGGGCGGTGCTGGGCGACCTCTCCGGCCGGCGCGGCCGGGTGCTCGGCACCGAGCCGGACCCGGAGGCCGACGGCCGAACCCTCGTCCGGGCGGAGGTCCCGGCCACCGAGCTGCTCCGGTACGCGATCGAGCTGCGCGCGTTGACCTCCGGCACCGGCACCTTCCGCCGCCGGTTCGTCCGCCACGACCCGATGCCCACCCACCTGTCCGACCAGCCCCGCAGGCAGCACCCCCCCACCCCCTGACCCACCGTCGATCATGGGCCCGCGCGGTCAGGGGCGGGCGGGGCCGGTGGGGGGCATCGGCCAGTGGGGGCGGTCGGCGGAGCGCAGAGCCGCCGAGCGGAGCGCCGCGAGTTGGCGTTCCACCTCGGCGAATTGGTCGGCGGCGAGCGGGCCGAGGGCCAGGGCGGCGGCGTTCTCCTCGACCTGGGCGACGGTGCGGCAGCCGGGGATCGGGACCGTGCGGTCGCTGCGCGCCCAGATCCAGCCGAGCGCCCCCTGGGCCGCGGTGCGCCCGTCGGCGGTCAGCGCCGCCCGGACCGCCCCGACCCGGCGCAGCCACTCCGGGGCGGGCCGGCCGCTGCGGAACCACTCCACCCTGCTCACTGCGGCCCCCCGCACGTCGTCGCGGGGCAGCGTCGAGCCGGCGCCGTACTTGCCGGTGAGCAGCCCCATCCCCAGCGGGCTGCGGTTGACGCTGGCCAGGTCGTACTTGTCGCAGACGGCGAGCAGCTCGGGGGCGTCGCGCAGCACCGACAGGGTGTGCTGCACGGCGGTGGCGTGCCGGCCGCCCTGCCCGAAGCAGGTGGCCCGGTCGGCCCGGTCGGTGCTCCAGCCGTACGCCCGGACCAGGCCGTCGGAGACGAGGTCCTCGCAGGCGCCGATCAGCGCCTCGGCCCTCGGCACCGGCAGGTCGCCCAGGTGTAGCTGGTAGAGGTCGATGCGGTCGGTGCCCAGCCGGCGCAGCGAGTCGGTGACCGCCTGGCGCAGGTACTCCGGCGAGGCGTCCTCCCCGGTGGCCTGGCGGGTGGCCTCGTCGAACGTGTAGCCCCACTTGGTGGCGATCACGGCCTCGTCGCGGTGGCCGGCGAGGGCCCGGCCGAGGACCCGCTCGCCGTGCCCGGCCCCGTACGTGTCGGCGGTGTCGAAGAGGGTGACCCCGAGATCGAGCGCGTGACGCACCGCGCGGACGGACTCGTCGTCGTCGACCGCGCCCCAGCCCAGCGGCTGGACGCCCGCGGCCCAGGGGCCACCGATCGCCCAGCACCCCATGCCGAGGGCGCTGACCTCGATGCCGCTGCGACCCAATGTCCGTGTCGTCACTGCCATCGCCAGATCGTGTCACCTCCGGCCCCGCTGGGGGCACCGGCTTCACCGGAAGGACACAGTCGACCACGCAGGGTCAGCTCCGGCCGGCTCCGGGGTCAGACCGGCCAGGCGCGGGTGAACAGCTCGCGGGTGTCGGTGAGCACCTGCGGCAGGACCTTGGTCCGCCCGATCACCGGCATGAAGTTGGCGTCGCCGCCCCAGCGGGGCACCACGTGCTGGTGCAGGTGCGCGGCGATCCCGGCGCCGGCCACCCCGCCCTGGTTCATGCCCAGGTTGAACCCGTGCGCGTTGCTGACGCTGCGCACCACCCGCATCGCGGTCTGGGTGAACGCCGCCAGCTCGGTGGTCTCCGGCAGGTCCAGGTCGGTGTAGTCGGCCACGTGCCGGTAGGGGCAGACGAGCAGGTGGCCCGGGTTGTAGGGGTAGAGGTTCAGCACGGCGAACACGTGCGCGCCCCGGGCCACCACCAGGCTCTCCTCCGGCGGCAACCCGGGCGCCCGGCAGAACGGGCAGCCGGCAGGCTTCTCGTACCCGCCCTCGGGTCGGTCCTCGCCCGAGATGTAGGTCATCCGGTGCGGAGTCCAGAGCCGCTCCAGCCCGTCGGCCATGCCGCTGTCCGTGTGCCGTTCCGCCCCTGTCACGCCACCGATCCTACGTTCCCGGCCGGCATCGCCCCAGTGCCCCACGGGCCGCGCCCCGGGGGCGTCCGGCGGTGTGTCGCGGGGCCGCGCCGGGGGCGGATAGGGGGTGAAAAACTTGACGTACTGATGCTCGTGAATGAAAACTTCCATACTGATCGATCCTGACGACCGTCGATGGGAGACCCCCGTGAAGACCGCATTCCGCCGGCTCGGCAGAACGCTGGCCGCCTGCGCGCTCGCCGCCGCCGCCACCCTGGTGGGCCTGACCGTGACCACCGGCGCGGCACACGCCGACGGCTGTTACACCTGGGGCCGTACGCTCGCCTCCGGCGCCTCCGGCGAGGACGTCCGCCAGCTCCAGATCCGGGTCGCCGGCTACCCGGGTTACAACTCGTCCATCGCCATCGACGGCGTGTTCGGCCCGGCCACCCGCTCGGCGGTGATCCGCTTCCAGCAGGCGTACGGCCTGTCCGCCGACGGCATCGCCGGCCCGCTGACGTTCAACAAGCTGTACGCCCTGCAGGACGACGACTGCACCCCGGTCAACTTCACCTACGCCGAGCTGAACAACTGCAACTCGACCTGGTCCGGCGGGGCGGTCGCGGCGAGCACCGCCAAGTTCAACGCGCTCGTCTCGATGTGGAAGCTCCAGGCCCTGCGGCACGCCCTCGGCGACGTCTCCATCTACATCAGCAGCGGCTTCCGCAGCTACGCCTGCAACAGCGCGGTCGGCGGGGCGTCGAACAGCCGACACCTGTACGGCGACGGGGTTGACCTGGTCGGGTCCCCGTCGTTCTGCCGGCTGGCCCAGCAGGCCCGCTACCACGGCTTCGGGAACATCCTCGGCCCCGGCTACCCGGGCCACAACGACCACACGCACGTCGGAGCGGTCGGGGGCTGGTCGGCGCCGTCCTGCGGCATCTGATCGACCGACACCGGCACCAGCACGACGCCCCGACACGGGTGGGGCTCCTCCCGTCGCCCAGGCGACGAGGGGAGCCCCACCTCGCGGGTCAGGCCGGGTCGGAGGCGGTCGGTCCGGTGTTCGACCGGGAGGTGACCACGTCGAGCACGTGGGCCACCGCGTCGGCGACCGGCACGCCGTTGCGCTGCGAGCCGTCCCGGTACCGGAACGACACGGTCCCGGCGGCCACGTCGTCGTCGCCGGCGATCACCATGAACGGGATCTTCTGCTGCTGGGCGGTGCGGATCTTCTTCTGCATCCGGTCGTCGCCCGCGTCCACCTGGGCCCGGATGCCCTCGGCGCGCAGCGCCGCGACGAACCCGTGCAGGTAGTCGGCGTGGTCCTCGCGGATCGGGATGCCCACCACCTGCACCGGAGCCAGCCAGGCCGGGAACGCCCCGGCGTAGTGCTCGGTGAGCACCCCGAAGAACCGCTCGATCGAGCCGAACAGCGCCCGATGGATCATCACCGGCTGCTTGCGGGTGCCGTCGGCGGCCTGGTACTCCAGCCCGAACCGGGCCGGCTGGTTGAAGTCGACCTGGATCGTCGACATCTGCCAGGTCCGGCCGATCGCGTCCCGGGCCTGCACCGAGATCTTCGGGCCGTAGAAGGCCGCGCCGCCCGGGTCGGGCACCAGGTCCAGCCCCGACGCCTCGGCGGCGGTGCGCAGCGCCTCCGTCGCCTCCGCCCAGTCGGCGTCGTCGCCGATGAACTTCGGCGAGTCGTCCCGGGTGGACAGCTCCAGGTAGAAGTCGTCCAGGCCGTAGTCGCGCAGCAGGTCCAGGACGAAGGTGAGCAGGGCGGACAGCTCGCCGGGCATCTGCTCCCGGGTGCAGTAGATGTGCGAGTCGTCCTGGGTCAGCCCGCGTACCCGGGTCAGGCCGTGCACCACGCCGGACTTCTCGTACCGGTAGACCGTGCCGAACTCGAACAGCCGCAGCGGCAGCTCCCGGTAGGACCGCCCACGCGCCCTGAAGATCAGGTTGTGCATCGGGCAGTTCATCGCCTTGAGGTAGTAGTCCGCCCCCTCGAACTGCATGGGCGGGAACATGGTGTCGGCGTAGTAGGGCAGGTGGCCGGAGGTCTCGAAGAGCTGCGCCTTGGTGATGTGCGGGGTGTTGACGAACTCGTACCCCGCCGCCTCGTGCCGGCGGCGCGAGTAGTTCTCCATCTCCCGGCGGATGATGCCGCCCTTGGGGTGGAACACCGCCAGGCCGGAGCCGATCTCGTCGGGGAAGCTGAACAGGTCCAGGTCCGCGCCGAGCTTGCGGTGGTCGCGCCGGGCGGCCTCCTCCAGCAACTTCAGGTACGCCTTCAGCTCGTCCCGGGTCGGCCACGCGGTGCCGTACACCCGCTGGAGCTGCGGGTTCTTCTCGCTCCCCCGCCAGTACGCGGCGGCCGAACGCATCAGCTTGAACGCCCCGATCAGCCGGGTGTTCGGCAGGTGCGGGCCCCGGCACAGGTCCGACCAGCAGACCTTGTCCTCCTTGGCCGCGAGGTTGTCGTAGATGGTCAGCTCGCCGCCGCCCACCTCCATCACCTCGGAAGAGTCCAGCCCCTCGCCCTTGACGTCGATCAGCTCCAGTTTGAACGGCTCGGCGGCCAGCTCGGCCTTCGCCTCGTCCAGGCTGCCGAACCGCCGCCGCCGGAACCGCTGCCCCGACTTGACGATCTCCTGCATCCGCTTCTCGAGCTTGGCCAGGTCGTCGGGCTGGAACGGCTTGTCCACGGCGAAGTCGTAGTAGAAGCCGTTCTCGATCGGCGGGCCGATGCCGAGCTTCGCCTCGGGGAACACGTCCTGCACGGCCTGGGCGAGCACGTGCGCGGTCGAGTGGCGCAGCACGTTCAGCCCGTCCGGGGTGTCCAGGCCGACCGGCTCGACGGTGACGTCCTCGGCCGGCGTCCAGTCCAGGTCGCGGAGCTGGCCCTGCGGGTCGCGGACCACGACGACCGCCTTGGGGCCGCTGGCCGGCAGGCCGGCCGCGACCACCGCGTCGGCCGCCGTCGTCCCGGCGGCGACGACGACGGGGTCGGCCACGACGGGGGTACGGGGTGGGGACACGGTGACTCCTCCAGCTGACGACGGACGCGACCGGGCGGTCGCCCCCGCTGATGCTAGCGGGCCAGGAAGTGCCCCTTCTTATCGCATTCGGTGGTGGAAGGGCTCCTTTTGACACCGGCCCCGGGTGGGCCGGTCGGCACGGCCGCGCGGAGACCGAGGGGTGCGACGATGCCTGGAGGTCAGGGCGCCCAGTCGGGCAGCGGCTCACGGGCCGCGAGCCAGTCGGCGGGCACCCCGCCCGGCGCGCCGACACCGGTGTGGGCGGCCACCACCGCCCCGGCGATCGCCGCCGTGGTGTCCACGTCCCCGCCCGCCTCGACGCACGCCCGGATCGCGGCCGGGTAGTCGTCGAGGCCCGTGGCGGCGACCCAGAGCGCGAAGGGGACGGTGTCCTGCGCCGTCACCCGCGAGCCGTTGCCGAGCGCCTCGGCGGCGACCGCCACGGGGCGGCCCAGCAGGGCGGCGGCCCGGCGTACCCCCTGGTGCACCTCGCCGCCGGGGTCGAGGGCGGTGGCCACCGCGGCGAGCAGCCGCGACGGCGGCGGGCGATCCCCGTCGAGGCGGGCCCGGGCGGCCAGGGCGGCGGCCACCGCCACCGCCACCGCGCCGGCGATCCCCTCCGGGTGGGCGTGGGTGACCTCGGCGGACGCCCGGGCCTGGGCCGCCGCCCGCCGGGTCGAGTCGGCGAACCACGCCCCGAGCGGGCCGACCCGCATCGCCGCGCCGTTGCCGCACGAGCCCTGCCCGTCGAACGCGGAGGCCGCGGCGACGGGCCACGGCGTGCCGGTACGGATCAGCCGCAGGGTGGTCACCGCCCCGGGGCCGTAGCCGCGGTACGGCTCGCACCGGTGCGCGAAGGCCAGCGCCAGCCGGTCCCGGTCGACCTCGCCGGCGCCGGCCAACTCGGTCAGCACGGAGCACGCCATCTCGGTGTCGTCGGTCCACTGCCAGGGCGGCGCGGGGAGCCGGCCGGCGGCGAGGTCGGCCGGCCGCTGCCCCGGTACGAAGAACTGGGAGCCGAGGGCGTCGCCCACGGAGAGGCCGGCGAGACTGTCCCGGGCGAGGGCCAGGCGGGTGTCCGGGAAGAGCGTGAAGGACATGGTCGTATCAGCTTGCCCGGTTCGCGGGTGCGCCGCAACGCGATCGGCTTGCCCCGCCGAGTACGGTGCTGACGTGGCCACGGTGCTCCTGGTCGAAGACGACCACGTCGTACGCGGCGCGATGCTGCGGTCCCTCGCCGACCGGGGGCACGCCGTACACGCCGTCGGCACGGCGCTCGACGCGCTGCGCCGGGTGGCCGCGGAGACCCCTGACCTGGTGGTGCTCGACCTCGGCCTGCCGGACCTGGACGGCTCGGACGCGCTGCGGATGCTGCGCGGCATCACCGACGTGCCGATCATCATCGCCACCGCCCGCGACGACGAGCAGTCGGTGGTGCGCCTGCTGCGGGCGGGCGCGGACGACTACATGGTCAAGCCGTTCACCGGCGCGCACCTGGACGCCCGGATCACCACGGTGCTGCGCCGGGCCGGTCGGGCCAGCCGGAGCGTGCAGCCGGCCGTGCACACCGTCGGCGGCCTGCGGGTGGACGTCGGCGAGCGCAGCGCCCAGCTCGACGGGATGCCGCTCGCGCTGACCCGCAAGGAGTTCGACCTGTTGGCGTATCTCGCCGCCCGACCAGGGCGGGTGGTGTCCCGCCGGGAACTCTTGGAGGAGGTATGGCGCCAGCCGTCGGTCGGCGAGGACCAGACCATCGACGTTCACCTGTACTGGCTGCGCCGCAAAATGGGCGAGTCCGCGGCGAAGCCGCGCTACCTGCGCACCGTGCGGGGGGTGGGCTTCCGGTTGGTGGCCCCGGACTGAGGGTCGCGCTGGCCTGGCTCACGGCGGGCATGTGCGCGCTCGTCGCGCTGGCGTTCCTGGTCCCCCTCGGCATCAGCCTGGGTGAGCAAACCCGCCAGGAGGCCCTCGCCGACGCCGCCCGGCGCGGCGCGCTGGTCACCGGCGCGCTCGCGGTCAGCACCGAGCCGGCGGCGGTGCGGCGCGCGGTGGAGGCCAGCGGCGAGGACCCGGCGACCCGGCCGGTGGTACACGGGCTGGGCGGCGTCGGCCCGGCCGGCCGGGCCGACCCGGCGGCGCTGGCCAGGGCCACCGGGGAGCGGCGCTCGGTGGTCGTCGACGTGTCCGGCGGGGCGCTCCGGCTGGACCCGGTGGTGCTCGGCGACACGGTGGCCGTGGTCGAGGTGTTCGTGCCGGACTCCGGGCTCGAGGAGGGTTCCGGGGGCCGGTGGCTGCTGCTGGCCGCGGTGGCGGTGGCCCTGGTCGGGGCGGCCGTGCTGGTGGTGGACCGGGTCGCCGCCCGCGCGGCCGACTCGACCCGGGGGCTGGTGAAGGCCGCCCTCGCGGTCGGCGACGGCGACCTCGGGGTACGCGTCGAGCCGAGCGGCCCGCGTGAGCTGGCCGAGGCCGGCTACGCGTTCAACCGGATGGCGGACCGGCTGGTGGCGGCGCGCACCGACGAGCGGGAGCTGGTGGCGGACCTATCGCACCGGCTGCGCACCCCGTTGACCGTGTTGCGGCTGGACGCCGAGGGGCTGGACTCCGACGACACCGGCGTGGGCTCGTTCACCGAGGCGGAGTTGGACCGGCGACGCGCGATCCGGCGGATCCGGCAGGCCATCGTGACCCTTGAGGGCGAGATCGACGTACTGATCAAGACGACCCGCAAGGCGATCACCCATGAGGTCGGCCCGGCGATGTGCGACGTCAGTGAGGTGGTCCGGGACCGGATGGTCTTCTGGTCGGCCCTCGCGGGGGACCAGAACCGGCCGCACCGGGTCAGCGGGGCGCAGCTTCGCATCCCGGCGCCCGTGCCCCGGGCCGAGCTGGCCGCCGCCCTCGACGCGGTGATCGGCAACGTGTTCCGCTACACCCCGCAGGGCACCGCGTTCGAGGTCGCGGTCTCCCGCCGCGACGGATACGTGGCGATCCGCGTCGACGACGCCGGCCCGGGCATCGCCAACCCGGACCGGGCGCTGCGCCGGGGCACCAGCGACCAGGGCTCCACCGGGTTGGGCCTGGACATCGCCAAGCGGGTGTCGTTGCAGGCCAACGGATCGGTGAGCATCGACCGGGCCCGGCTCGGCGGGGCCAGCGTGGTGATGCTGCTGGCCGACCCGGAGGCCACCCCTCGGCAGGTCAACCGGTTCGGACTGGTCGGCCGGATGGCCCGGGAGGCCCGGGAGCAGAAGAGCGGGGGCCGCCGCTGGCCCCGGCAGCGCCCCACGGACGGCTGACCGCCCGCCCGTCTGTGGGCAGACGCAAGTCTTTCTTAGATCCGGATTAACGGCACCGGCGCGCCGGGCGCGGCCTGACAGGATCGAAGGGCGAACCCATCAGTTCCACCGGCCACTCCCGGATCCACCCCCTGGCCGGTGGAGCCCGTGCGCGCGGCGGGAGTCCGGTCCCCCCACAACCAACTCCCGCCGCGCGCACCAGCCCCACCGACCTGGGCGCCGACCGGCCGGACGGCCTGCGGCGGGCCGGTCGGCGCCGTCGGGTCAGCGGGTCGCCGTGGCCAGGTAACCGTCGATCTCGGCGGTGAGCCGTGCCTTCTCCCCCGGCTCCAGGAACGCGGCGGTCACCGCGTCGGTGGCCAGCGCGGCCAGCCCCTCGGCGCCGCGCCCGAGCAACCGGGCGGCCACCGCGTACTCGTCGTTGAGGGTGGTGCCGAACATCGGCGGGTCGTCGGAGTTGATGGTGACCAGCACGCCCGCCTCGACGAGCCGGGGCAGCGGGTGTTCGTCGAGGGAGGCGACCGCCCGGGTACGCACGTTGGAGGTCGGGCAGACCTCCAGGGCGATCCGCCGCTCCGCGAGGTGGGCGAGCAGCTCCGGGTCCCCGGCGGCGGAGATGCCGTGGCCGATCCGCTCCGCGCCGAGGTCGCGCAGCGCGTCCCAGACGGTCTGCGGGCCGGTGGTCTCCCCGGCGTGCGGCACCGAGCGCAGCCCGGCGGCCCGGGCCTGGTCGAAGTACGGCTTGAACTGCGGGCGGGGCACCCCGATCTCGGGGCCGCCCAGGCCGAAGCTGATCAGCCCGGCGGGCCGCTCCTCCAGGCAGATCCGCAGGGTCTCCTCGGCCGCCGGCAGCCCCGCCTCGCCCGGGATGTCGAAGCACCAGCGCAGGGCGATGCCGAAGTCGGCCTCGGCGCGCTTGCGGGCGTCCTCGATCGCCTCGCAGAACGCGGGCGCGGGGATGCCCCGGGACACGTGCGAGTACGGGGTGACGGTCAGCTCGGCGTACCGGACCTGCTGGCGGGCCAGCTCGCGGGCGACCTCGTGGGTGAGGATCCAGACGTCCTCGGGGTCGCGGATCAGGTCCACCACGCTGAGGTAGACATCGATGAAGTGAGCGAAGTCCCGGAAGGCGAAGTAGTCGGCGAGGGCTTCCGGATCCGCCGGCACCGGGCTGCGCCCCTCGTGCCGGGCGGCCAGCTCGGCCACGATCCGCGGCGACGCGGAGCCGACGTGGTGCACGTGCAGCTCCACCTTGGGCAGTCCGGCGATGAAGGTGGGCAGGTCGGTCACAGGTTCTCCTCAATGCGGGCGCCGGTTCGGGCGACGACGAAGACCCGGCGGAACGGGAAGGACACCTGCCCCCGCCGGACCGGGTACGCCGCCGCGAGGCGTGCTCCCAGCGCGGTGCGGAAGTCGGCCCACCGCGCGGCGTCCAGCGCCGCCCGGACCGGGCGTAGCGCGGTGCCCTCCATCCAGGTCAGCACCGGATGATCGGCCTCGGCGGGGGCCGGCAGCAGGTGCACATAGACAGTCTCCCAGGCGTCGACCGCGCAGCCGGCACCGGTCAACAGCGTGGCGAAGCCGACCGCGTCGTCGACCGGGGCCCCGCGCACCAACGGGTTCAGCTCGGCCGCCCACGGCCCCTCCCCGGCCACCGCGCGCAGCGCCCGGTGCGACGGCGCGTCGAAGTTCCCCGGCACTCCGACGGCGAGCCACGCCCCGGCGGGCAGCCCGGCGGCCCACCGGGTCAACAGTTCCCGGTGCTCCGGCACCCACTGGAGCACCGCGTTGCTGACCAGCACGTCGACATCGGCGGCGGGACGCCAGTCACGCACGTCGCCGACCGCGAAGTCCACCGGCGCGCCCAGGGCGGCGGCCCGGTCGATCATCTCCGCCGACGAGTCGAGGCCGGTGACCCGGGCGCCCGGCCAGCGGGCGGCCAGGGTGGCGGTGAGCGTGCCGGGGCCGCAGCCGAGGTCGACGACGGCCCGGGGCCGCCGGGCCCGGACCCGGGCGACCAGGTCGTGGAAGGCCCGCCCCCGCTCGTCGTCGTAGCGCAGGTACGCCGCCGGGTCCCACATCGCCGCCTCCCAAACCGTACGTTCGTCTTGTTGTACGGTACGGCCCGCCGCACGGCCGGGCAAGCCGATCACTAGGCTCGGGTCGTGCAGCAGCGGACCCGCACCCGGCTCGGGCGGCGCGTCGGCCTCGGCGCCGGCGACGCCGACCAGGCCCGGCGTGCCGCCGCCACCGCCGGCCCGCCGCCGCCCGTCCACCAAGGAACTGGCCGTCGGCCGAGCCGCCCACGACGAGCTGGTCCGGCCGCGGGCGCACGACCGGTGACGACCCGCCCGGGGGCGACGGTGCCCGCCCAACCCGGCGACGGCATGCATGCTGGACGGGCCCGGCCGGCCGGCGAAGGAGGAACGCGATGAAGGGGTGGCTCCCGCTCACCCTCGGACTGCTCGCCATGGTCGTGGGCGCCGTCTGGACGGTGCAGGGCCTCGGCTACGTCGACGGCAGCGTCATGACCGACCAACGGATCTGGGCACTGCTCGGCCTGCCGCTGGCCCTGATCGGACTCGTGACGATCTGGCGCGGCCTGCGCAGCCGCCGCCGGCCCTGACCGCTCCCCGGCGGATCGGGCGCCCGACCGGCCGGGCCCGACGCGCGGGCCGGTCGAAGCGAGGCCCGGTCGAAGCGAGGCCGGTCGAAGCAAGGCCGGGCAACGGGTGCGGGGCAACCGGGTGCGGGGCAACGGAAAACCCCGCATCCCGGACGGGACGCGGGGTTTCACTGTGATCCGGGTCGGATCATCCCCTCGGCCGGCGCGCCGGCCACGGCTGCTCAGATCGGGCGGACCTGCTCAGCCTGCGGGCCCTTCTGACCCTGGGCGATCTCGAACTCCACCCGCTGGTTCTCCTCCAGCGAGCGGTAGCCGCTGGTCTGGATGGCCGAGAAGTGGACGAACACGTCAGCACCCCCGCCGTCGACGGTGATGAAGCCGAAGCCCTTGTCTGCGTTGAACCACTTCACGGTTCCCTGCGCCATGTGTATCTCCTTCTAAAACTGGCGGCCGAGCACGCCGTGCGGCCGATTGGCCGTTTTCGATCAGCGGCGCCTGAGGCGGCCCCCTGTGCAGGAGACTTCTCTCAACCCACGCCATCTCGCAACAGCGTGGAACAGCAAACCACGTAGCGAAAACTCTGCACAGCCTACCCGACGAAATTCTCCGGCAGGTGACCCGAAGGACGCCCGAATTCCGGCTTGGTGGGCCGGCGTCGCCAGCAGAAAGGGCCCCTCCCCGGCGTACCGGAAAAGGGCCCTCCGCCTGGTAACGACAGGTCAGTCGGGCCAGCGGCCGGTCAGCCGACGTACGCCGACCGCCCCGCCCCGGTCCACGGCCGCCCGGACCACCGCGAAGATCGCGCCCTGGAGGGCGGCGGCGGCCAGGATCTCGCCCCAGCCACGCTCCTCGTCGGTCGCGCTCGGGGCCTCGCCGTCGCCAGCGGTCACCTTCCAGACCTGCCGGAAGATCACGCCCGCGACGGTGCCGGCGGCCAGGCCGAGCAGCACCCCGACCGGCTTGTACGCGGCCTTGCCGATGCCCCTGCTCACCTGCGCCTCCCCCGAACGATCAACAGCACGATCATGGTAGCCACCGCGCCGGCCGCGACGGCCGCCCACGGTACCGGGCCGCGCAGCCCCGCGCCGGCGGAGGACGCCTCCCGCGCAGCCCCGGCGCTCTGCGTCGCCTGCTCCCGCACCCGGGCCACCGTCTGCGCGGCCTGCTTCCGCATCCGGCCCTTCGCCTGCTCGGCGGAGGATCTCAGGCGGGCCTTGACGTCGGCCTTGGCGGCCAGCGCCTCCATCGTCTCGCCCAACTCCACCCTGGTCCGCCGGATCTCCTCGCGGAGCGCCTCGGTGTCGCCGGTCCCGTTGCCCGTCATGCCCGTCCCCTGTCCTTCACCGCGGCGGTTACGGTGTCCACGTCCGCCCGGACGCTGCGTACCGTCGCCGCCGGAAGCGGCGGGACCGCCTGGCTGACCTGCTTCTTGCCGACCAGGGCGAGGATCCCGGCCATCAGGAAGAGCGCCACCGCCACGATCAGCGCCGCCAGCCACGCGGGCATGACCAGCGCCAGCAACAGGATCACGGCGGCGACCAGCGCGCCGAGCCCGTAGAGCGCCAGGGCCCCGCCGCCGCCGAACAGGCCGATCCCGATGCCGGCGTGCTTACCCTTCTGGGTCAGCTCCGCCCGGGCCAGCGCGAGCTCGTCCCGGACGAGGCGAGAGACCTGCTCCGTGGCCCGCTGCACCAGTTCGGCGGTGGACGGCTCGCTCCCGTTCTGAGACGTGCGGTGGTTCGCGACGTCAGCCATGCTGTCCTCCTTTCATCATCACCGCGCTGTATGCCCGGAGTAGCCGCCCGTCAATCCTGCGCGCTGCGGCCAGTCGCCTGACCACCGCGCACCAGTCCCCCACAATCAGCCGCTCAAACCCCCACCCCACCCACCTCCCCCCGCCGGCCCACGGTGATCAAGAGGTTTGCGTCGGGATCCCGCGGCCGGGGCGACGCAAACCTCTTGATCACCGCTTCGAGCGGGGGTGGGGTCAGCGGGGGGTGGGGGTGGGGGTATCTTCTGGGCCGACGAAGGCCTCGCTGCGGGCCGCGCCGTCGTCGCTGCCGCCGAAGACCCGGGCGTCGTCGGGGACGTCGGTGTCGGCCGGCCGGCGCACCGGGCGCCGGGGCTGCACCGACTGCCAGGGCAGGGCGCCGGAGGAGTCGCCGATCTCGGCGCGCATCCGGGGCAGGGCGGTCGGGCGGTGGTCGCGGACCCAGCCGACCAGGTGCTCGCGCACCAGGCAGCGCAGGTCCCACAGGCTGCCGGCGTCCGCCGCGCTGACCAGGGCGCGGACCTTGACCAGGCCGCCGGTCGCGTCGGTCACCTGGAGTACGCAGACCCGGCCGTCCCACAGGTCGCTGCCCTCCACCAGCCGGCGCAACTCCTCGCGCATCGCCTGCACGTTGACCGACCAGTCGACGTCGAACTCGGCGGTCCCGAGCACCGCCGCCTCCGTGCGGGTCCAGTTCTGGAAGGGCTTGCTGGTGAAGTACGAGGTGGGCAGGATCAACCGGCGGTCGTCCCAGATCTGCACCACCACGTAGCTGAGGGTCAGCTCCTCGATCCGGCCCCACTCCCCCTCGACGACCACCACGTCGTCCAGGCGTACCGCGTCGCTGAACGCGAGCTGGAGGCCGGCGAAGACGTTGCCGAGCAGGCTCTGCGCGGCCAGCGCGGCGACCACACCGGCCACGCCGGCGGAGGTCAGCACGCCGGCCCCGACGCCCCGGACGCTGGGGAAGGTCATCAGCATCACGCCGACGGCCAGGATCACGATCACCGCGATGGTCAGCCGGCGCAGCATCACCACCTGGGTACGCACCCGGCGGGCGTGCCGGTTGTTCGGCACGTCCACCCGGAACCGGGCCAGCGCCACGTCCTCGACCACCACCAGCAGCGAGGCGACCAGCCAGGCCGCGGTGACGATGACGGTGAGCACCAGCACGTGCAGCACCACCTGCCGCCACTGGGTGCCGACGGCGTAGCCGGTGGAGAACCGGACGGCGAACTGCACGGCGAGGACGGTCGCGGCGACCTGGAACGAGCGGTGCGCGTGGTCGGTCAGCTCGGTCATCAGCAGTGAGCGCCGGCCGAGCCGCCGGGTCGCGCGGTGCACCACCTCGACCAGGAAAACGGCGATCGCCGCCGCGGCGAGCGCGGCGACGACCGTCGTGAGGTAGCTCTGCACGGGTGTCTCTCTCCCTCCAACGGGCACCCTGGGTCCGGGCAAAGGCCCAATGGTGCCCGTTGTTGCCCGATCCGGCCAGATCAGACCTTGCGGTACCGGGACTGGAGGAAGCAGTAGGCGCCGAAGCAGGCGATGCCGAGGGCGACCAGGGCCAGCAGGAACGGGCCGTAGGACTGGTCGCGCAGGGCGCGCAGGGCGGCGTCGAGGCCGCGGGCCTGCTCCGGGTCGTAGTTGACGGCGGCCACCACGACCAGCAGGCCCGCGATGCCGTACGCGACGCCCTTGGCGATGTAGCCGGCCATGCCGAGCCGGCGGGCCAGGGTGCGGGTGTGGGGGCTCATCTCACCGGTCTTCAGGTGCTTCTCGAACTTCTTCCTCCACCCGTAGACCACCAGGCCGATGCCGATGGCGGCGAGCACCAGGCCGGCCAGGCCGACCAGCCAGCGTCCGCCGGCGGAGGTCATCAGCTTGCCGGTCAGGGCCTCCTGCTGCTCGGCGCTGCTGGAGCCGGCGTTGGAGAAGACCTTCCAGGCGGTCCAGGCGAAGTAGAGGTAGACCAGGGTGCGGGCGGCCGAGGCGATCCGCTCGACGAGCCGCTCCTTGTCGCGCTCGGCGCGGTGGCCGACGGCCGCCTCCAGGGCCTGCCAGATCGCCATGGCGAGCATGCCGACGGCGATGGCGACGCAGAGGAACTTGCCCAGCGGCTGCTCGGCCAGGGTGCCCAGCGCACCGGACTGGTCGCCGCTCTTGCCACCCGAGCCGCCGAAGGCGATCTGTAGGGCCAGCCAGGCGAACAGCAGGTGCACGACGCCGTAGCCGATGAAGCCGGCCCGGGCGAGTAGTTCGAGCCACCGGCTGTTCGCGGCCTGCGAGGCGGTGGCTTCGGCGTTCCGGGTGAGTGACATGGCGCCACAATCTCCGATCGCGGAGATCCCCAAACGTCGGCCACCGCCGCCGCAGCGCCGTCAGCCGGAGGGGTTGCGCGAGACGCGGATCTTGACCTCCTGGTCGGTGACGCTGTCCAGGGTCACGGCGAAGCCGCCGACCTCGGTAGCCTGCTGGCCGACGGTCAGCGACAACTGCTCGCCGGCGACCTCGACGGTCACCTGGTCGCCCTGGGCGCCGACGAGCTTGGCCTCGACGCCGAGGATGGTGGCGCTGGCCTCGACACCACGGTCGAAGGTGACCGTGCAGGCGTCCAGGACGCAGTCGGTGGAGGCGCCCTCGCTGCTGCAACCGGCGAGTAGGGCGACGCCGAGCGCCAGGCCGGCCAGCAGGCCGGCGGCCCGGCGGGTGGGGGTGGACGGAGAGGTACCGGGTCGGTTCGTCACCCGATCAAGGGTACGAGGCCCGCGCGAGCGCCCGAGGGGCCCACGATCGCCCCTGCTTGCCCTGGGCGGACGTGCCGGCGGTCGCCAAGGCGGCGCACGCGGCCGGCGCGCTGGTCTGCGTGGACGGGGTGCACTCGGTGCCGCACGGCCCCACCGGCGTCGCCTCGCTGGGCGCGGATTTCCTGGTGACCAGCGCGTACAGGTGGTCCGGGCCAGCCGACCAGGTGGACCGGTTGCTGGCGAACTGGACGAGCTGGCCGGAACCCGGGGCAGAATGACCGGGTGAGCTTCCTGGTCGAGGACAACCCCGCCCGCCGCCGCTTCGAGATCCTGGTCGACGACGCGCTGGCCGGGTTCACCGCGTACCTGCCCCGCGGCGAGGTGCTGGTCTTCACGCACACCGAGGTCGACCCCGGGTTCCAGAACATGGGGGTCGGGTCCGCGCTGATGCGGGCCACCCTGGACCAGGTCCGCGAGCGCGGCGGCCGGGTGGTGCCCAGGTGCCCGTTCATGGCCGCGTTCATCGAGCGCCACCCGGAGTACGCGGACCTGGTCACCACCGGCTGACCCGGCGGGCGCGCCGACGCGGGCGGCCCGACCAGCGTCGGCGGGCCGGGGCCCGGCCGGCCGGGCCCCCGTCCGCCGGGCGTCGAGGCGTCAGCCGAGGACGTCCAGCCGAGGCTGGCCGGCGGTCGGCCGGGTGCCGGCGAGCAACTCGGCCGCGGCGCGGGCGCCGGCCCGGGTGGCGCCGTGCGTGGCCACGTGCACCGCGCCGGCGACCAGCACGGGCACGCCCAGCTCGACCACCACCGCGTCGGGGCGCACGGCGATGGCCCGCCGCACGGCGGCGCGCATCCAGTCGTGCCGGTGCAGGTCGCGGACGACCAGCACCAGCGGCCGGCCGGCCGCCCCGGCGGTCGGGTCGGCGGGCAGGTCGGCCTCGCCGAGGCGTACCGAGGTGGTGCCGGTGAGCAGGCCGGCGAGGGGGGCGGCGATCCCCCACGGGGTCTCCGGACCGATCGCGATGTTGCGCGGCGGCTCGAACTCGACCACGTGCGGGGCGGCGGCCAGCGGCAGCGCCGACTCGGCGCCGGTGCCCGCGGTCACCCGCAGCGCCCGGCGGGCGGCGGCCAGCCCGACCGGGGAGCCGTCGACCCCGACGCCGGGGCGGGCCGGGATCCCGGCCCGGGCCGCCGTCGTCCAGCTCGCCAGCCGGCCGACCCGCTGAGCCGCCTCGGCCAGCCGCTCCTCGGGCAGCTCGCCGGCCACCACGGCGGCGACGATGGCGTCGCGCAGCTCGCGGGCGGACTCCTCGTCGGCCCGTTCCCCGCCGATGCAGATCGCGTCCGCGCCGGCGGCCAGGGCGCGCACGGCCGCCCCGGCGAAGCCGTACCGGTCGGCGACCGCGCGCATCTCCACCGCGTCGGTGACCACCACGCCGGCGAAGCCGAGCTCGTCGCGCAGCAGGCCGCCGAGGATGCGCGGGCTGAGCGTGGCCGGCAGCTCCGGGTCCAGCGCCGGGACGAGCAGGTGGCCGGTCATCACCGCCCGCACCCCGGCCGCCACGGCGGCCCGGAACGGGACCAGTTCGGCGGCGTCGAGCTGTTGCCGGGTGCCACCGATGCGGGGCAGGTCGTGGTGCGAGTCGACCCGGGTGTCGCCGTGGCCGGGAAAGTGCTTGGCGCAGGCGGCCACCCCGCCGGACTGCAACCCCCGGACCCAGGCGGCGGTGTGCCGGGCGACCAGGGCCGGGTCGGCGCCGAAGGCACGGACCCCGATGACCGGGTTGGCCGGGTTGGAGTTGACGTCCGCGTCCGGGGCGAAGTTGAGGGTGACGCCGACCGAGGCCAGTTCGCGGCCGAGGTCGCGGGCCACCTCGTGGGTCAGCTCCGGGTCGTCGACCGCGCCGAGGGCGAAGTTGCCGGGGCGGGAGCTGCCTCGTCCGGACTCGATCCGGGTGACGTCGCCGGCCTCCTCGTCGATGCCGACCACCACGTCGGGCCGCTCCGCGCGCAGGGCCGCGGTGAGCGCGGCGACCTGGTCGAGGTCGACGATGTTGCGGGCGAAGAGGACCACCGAGCCGAGCCCTTCGCCTAGCCACCGGCAGACCCAGGGCGGTGGGGTGGTGCCGACGAATCCCGGTTGCAGGACGGCGGCCGCCAGGCTCGCCAGCTTCCCCGTCGGTGCGCTGCTCATGCGGCTGCCGTACCCCCGTCTTTCCCGTTTCGGACCCGGCCGCGGGACGCGGCGGTGCTTGCCATGGTCACACCGGGCCCAGTAATAGTCAATAAACCTTACTGTTAACGGATGGCGCGGGCCGGCCCGGCGTGGGAGAGTTCCCACATGCCACTGCCGCCCCTCGCCGACGCGACCAGCGCGGCCGACGTGCCCGGTGTACGGCTGCTCGGACTGGTCGTCGGCGGCCTGCTCCTGCTCGCCGCCATCCGGGCGATGTTCCGCCGGCGCTGACCCCCGCGGATCGCGGTCGGCGCCGCGCGGGCCGGCCGGTCACCCCGCCGTGCCCCGGGTACGGCCCGGCAGGTCCGGCGCTGCGCCCTCCTGGCGCGGGGTTTCGCCGCTGATCGCGGCGGGTACCTCCGGCCCTCGATGAGACTGTCCACGCACTCGATGACGTTGCGCCGCGCGGCGCGCAGCCTGTTCGGCTGGACCGCCCTGCGACCCAACCAGCTCGCCGCCATGCGCGCGGTGATGAAGCGACGCGACGCCCTGGTGGTGCTGCCCACCGGCGCCGGCAAGTCGGCGATCTACCAGATCCCGGCCAGCCTGATCCCCGGCCCGACCGTGGTGATCTCCCCGCTGCTCGCCCTCCAGCAGGACCAGATCGCGGCGCTCAACGAGCGCCGACGCCCGGAGCTGCGGGCGGTGCGGATCAGCTCGGACGAGACCGCCGCCCAGCAGGCGGAGGCGATCGCCGAGATCCGCGAGGGCCGGGCGGAGTTCCTCTTCATCACCCCGGAACAGCTCGCCAACCCGGACCGGATGGCGGAGGTGAAGTCGCTGCGGCCGGCCCTCGTGGCGATCGACGAGGCGCACTGCATCTCGGCGTGGGGGCACGACTTCCGCCCCGACTACCTGGCGCTGGGCCACCTCATCGACGGCATCGGCCGGCCGCCGGTGGTCGCGCTGACCGCCACGGCCTCGCCACCGGTCCGCGACGACATCATCGCCCGGCTGCGGCTGCGCGACGCCGAGGTGGTGGTCTCCGGGCTGGACCGGCCGAACCTCTTCCTGGAGGTGGCGCACTGCCCCACGGAGGACTACCGGTGGCGGCGGCTGCTCGCGCTGCTGCGCGAGGACCGGCGGCCCGGGATCAGCTACGTGCCGACCCGGCGCGCCGCCGAGGAGCTGGCCGGCCGGCTCACCGACGCCGGCCTCCCGTCGCAGTGCTACCACGGCGGCATGCCCGCCGGGGCGCGCGGGGAGTTGCACGAGGCGTTCCTCGCCGACCAGGTGCCGATCATGGTGGCCACCTCGGCGTTCGGCATGGGCATCGACAAGCCCGACATCGCCTGGGTGGTGCACATGGCGCTGCCCGACTCGCCGGACAGCTACTTCCAGGAGATCGGCCGGGCCGGGCGCGACGGGAAGCCGGCCCGGGTGCTGCTGCTCTGGCAGGCCGAGGACGTCGGCCTGCAACGCTTCTTCTCCGGCGGCCTGCCGGCCGCCACCGAGCTGCGCGACCTGGCCGCCCTGCTGCGCAGGAAGCCGGCCACGAAGAAGGAGCTGCGGGAGCTGACCGGCCTGGGGCCGCGCAAGCTCGGGCAGTACCTCGCCCTGTTGGAGCAGGTCGGCGCCGCCGAGCCGCGGCCGAAGCAGCGGATCGGCGCGCCCCGGTACTCCCCCACGCCGGCCGAGGCCGGCGAGGCCGCGCGGGCCGAGGCGGAACGCCAGCAGACCGTGACCCGGTCAAGGACCGACATGATGCGGGCCTTCGCCGAGACCACCGGCTGCCGGGGGCAGGCGCTGCTGGCGTACTTCGGCGAGCAGATGACCGAGGTGTGCGGGCACTGCGACAACTGCCTGGCCGGCACGAGCGTCGCCGACGACGGCGCGGGCGGGCCGTTCCCGGTGCACAGCCAGGTGCGGCACCCGGAGTGGGGGCCCGGCATGGTGCTCAGTTACGAGGACGACCGGATGACGGTGCTCTTCGACGAGGTCGGCTACAAGACGCTGTCGGTGCGCGTGGTGTCCGGACAGGGGCTGTTGACCCTCGACTAGCCTGAGCCGGGCCCCGGCGACCGGGGCGGCGGCAGTCGAGCCGAGTGAGACAGTCGAGCCGAGTGAGACAGTCGAGCCGAGTGAGACAGTCGAGCCGAGTGAGACAGTCGAGCCGAGTGAGACCAGGATGAGAGGAGCGGGGACGTGATCGAGCAGCCGGCGTACACCGGGTTCGGTTTCTCCGACGAGGAGTGGGGGCTGCTGGTCGGCCTGCCGCAGTCGGTGCTCACCGCGGCGAGCGCCGCCGAGCCCGACAGCGCCCGCCGCACCATGGCCGAGAACGCCGCGGGCCTGGAGACCATCGCCACCGGGCGGGAGTCGGCCAGCCCCCTGGTCGCGGCCGTGTCGGGCGAGATCGTGTCCCGGGTGGGCGACCCGGAGGCCGGCGAGGAGCTGCCCGTGATCGCGCCGGCCGACCCGCGGGCGATGATCGAGGACGTGCTGAACCGGGCCGCCTCGGCGGCCCGGCTGCTGGCCGCCAAGGTCGACGAGGGCGAGGCCGGCGCCTACAAGCACTGGCTGGTCGAGATCGCCGAGCACGTGGTGGGCGCGGCGTCCAGCGGCGGCATCCTCGGCCTCGGCGGCGACCAGGTGAGCGACTCCGAGCGGCGGTTCCGCGACCGGCTCTCCGAAATCCTCAACGACTGATCCCGGGCGTCACGCCGGCCGTCTCCGCACCGGGGGCGGCCGGATTGCGCCGCTGCCGCCCGCCGCCGGCAGAGCGTCGCCGTCTGCGCGGCCAGATCGAGTATGCGCACATTCCGCCAACCGCGTGTCACACAACGCGACAGAGGATTGATCGATTCACCGTCCGGTCGTGAGCTGGTTGGTTGGGCTCAGAGGCCGGCGAGGAGAAGCAGGCGCTCCATGTCAACTACTGGCAGGGATGGTGAGGCGGCGGCTGCTCGGGTAACCCATTCGGTTTGATCCGTTAGCAAGGTGATCAGCGCGTGTGTTGGCAGGCGTGGATGGGCGGCGATGGTTCGGCGTACCGAGCTTTCGGAGTCGGCGGCCAGGTGCTCGGCCAGGTCGGTGGGTAGGTCGGGGTCGCGTGGCGCGAGGCAGCGCATTCTCGGGTCGGGATCGGTCGCGAATCGGCGTAGGGTTTGCGGCGAGAAGGTGAAGTCGTCGGCCGGACGCCAGCGTGTTCTTTTGCATGGTCGGAAGTCGCGGTCTATGCGTTCAGCAGTGGCTTGGTCGACCAGGTGGGGAGCGTGTCTGGCCATGGTCGTGCGTACGTTGCTCTCGTCGTCGTGGAGCAGTCGTGTCACCGCGTCCACTGGAAGTGATCGGCTTCGAGCTGCGGAAAGCCGGAAGCAGACGTACGGCGAGCCAACGTGTGGCAGCGGGTCGGCGGTGACCCAGGGCAGGGGCAGGTCCCGCAGCTCGGTGACGGCGAGGAAGTCCTCGATCTCTTGTAGGGCTGTGTCGTCGTCGAGATCGTCGTCAAGCATGTCGGTCAGCGGGCCGGAACCGCGCTGAATCCCGGCGTAGATCTTGTACCGGATCGACTCGGGGGTGTCACGCCGGGCGAAGATGCCGACTCTTACGGATGCGCTCGGGTCCTCAGCGAGTGTGTCGCGCAGCTTCGGGGAAAGCTGTGGATGCTCAGCTACTTGCCGGCGTACCTGGTGGTTCGGGTCGTTGGACAGCCGCAGAGCGGTCTCGGCGGTGAGAGTGCAATGCCGCACGGCACCGACCCGGGTGACCGGGTCATCCAGCAGGATCGGAACAAGGTCGGCCGGCGGGACCGGGTGGGGTGGCTGGCTGTAGTAGGTGGAACAGGCCGCCGCGCGGACTTGGTCGACGGGATCGGTCAGCAAGATCCGCCGTACCTCCTCCGGGGCTTGCGGCCACCAACGCGCCAGCGTCGCACGGATCTCTGGATCAGAGTCACCCGCCATGCGAGCACGAAGATCGGCGGGAACGTGGTCGCACTCCGCGAGTTCTTGACGCACCTGCTTGTCCGGGTCGTTGATCAGCCGTTCGAACAGGTCCCTGGCCGCGTCGCGTCCGCCAACAAGCGATGCGGCCCGAATGGCGGGATTCCGATGCTCGGCAAGTCGCAATCGGACTGTATCCGGTATATGAGAGTTGAGCGCAAGGGTGTGCACAAGCCAGTGGTGGTCGGCCGCGATGATCTCGGCGATCACCTCAGTGGTCAGGTCCGCCCGTTCGGCCACACGACCAAAGCCCCGCCGATAGCCCACCAACCGACGGACCAACTCCGCCGGCAACCCCGGATTCTCAGCAAGACCATCCAACGCTGCAGCAAGGTGAACAGGCACCGGCGCCTTGTCAGACATGGCCTGGCCCCCTCCGCTCAGACTCCAATCGTCGTCGCGAGTCTCGCACGCGAGATCCACCGATCGTGTGACGGCCACTCCTCTGCCGCGAACAGGGCGCGCTCGGCGCAGGGGCGGGTTCGGTGCAGATGGAGGAGGTCGAGAGGGAGGGCAGGGAACGGGGTGCCCTGAACTTCGAGGCTGCCCATATCGCCGCTCGGGCAGGGGAAGAGGGCCGGGCCTGGCGGTACTGGGATCACGTGGATCGGGTGGCGCAGCGGCTGCCGCAGGGCTTCTATCAACCACAGACGTCGTTCTCGCGGGTCATTATGGTCGCCCATGCGGTGGCCCTTGCCGTCGAGTTGCAGAAGCCCGGTGAGGCGGTGCGGCAGGCTGACGGTCCATGGTCCCTGGCGGAGGAACTGACCGCCCGGTTGACCGCATCTCACTTGACCTGACGTTCCGCCACGCCGACGAACCGCATGCCGAGCCGGGCGCTGCTTCGCGCTCAACTATCCGGATCCACTGACGCCGGACGGCGCTCACCGTCACCTGAGGTGGAAGGTCACCAGCGTCCCCTCAAGTTCCGCCTCGCCGTACACCCGGCCGTCCCTGTCGGCGACGCGAACGCGGTAGCGGTCCTGCCCGGTCGGCACGTCCCGTACCGCGAACCAGAACCGGCACATGCCGTCCATGAGCGCCCTGCCGTCGGTCAACTGCCCGGCGGGGGAGGCGCCGCCGTCAACGTCGATGAAGACGGGCGTGCCGTTGTGGATGCCGGCGTGGTCGCCGGTGCAGGGTCAGCCGCCACGCCGGTCCCGCTTGAAGGACGTGCTGACGTCCAGCACCACCGCGCCGGATACCACGAACTCCGCGTCGGCTAGTGGGCTCGGATCCGCGCCGGTTGCCGGCCTGTCCGTGGCGGTGCAGCCGGCGGCACCGAGTCCGAGCGCCGCGATGGCGACGGCTACTCGGCGACGAACACGCCGACACCCGGCAGCGTCTCGATCATTCCCTTGATGCGTAGAACCTGCATGGCGCGGTCGATCACTGGCTCGGTGACCCCGTATTGCTCGATCAGCTCCCGTCGGCTGGGCAGCTTGGAGGCTGGCGGGAACTCTCCCGACGCGATACGTGCGGCTAGGTCGTCGGCAATCTGCTCGTAGCGGTAACGCGGTGGCACGGTGCTTCTCCTCGGTTGGCAACCCGAGTAGACCACCTACCTCCTGCCCTTGACTACCCAACGGTACCCATGGGAAGTTGCAGGGGAGGCCGATTCCCTCGGTTGGCGCTGTCGGACCGTCCTCGCCGGCGTGGATGTCCGGGCGAACTTCCCGCGTTCGGGCATCCACGCCTTCCGCAAAGCCGCGGCACAAGGAGGAAGCCGTGCTCTCTTCGACAGAGCCAGCGTGGAGACCGTTGGCACAGGTGCCAGCGACGAGCCGATGAGGCGCATTTCCTATGACGAGTATGTCCTGGCGGTTGCCCTCACCCTGGCTCGCCGGCATCGGCCGGTCTGGTCTTGGCGGAAGTGGCGGCGGATCTGCCGGTGTGGGGCCGACCTGCCCTGCCGTGTCCGGCACCGCATCCCAATCAACCGTGGCCGCTGGCCGAGCGTAGCGAGGTCGATCCCTCCAAGAGCACGCCGCCGCGCCCTACCCGGAGAGGGGAAATGACCCGTATGAGACCCAGTAACGATGACGAGGCCACGTCGAGCTGTGGCGAGCAGGCCGAGCAGGAGGCGGCGAGGCGTCGGATTCTGGCGCAGGCCGAGGCCGATCGGATACCGGTCGACGAGACCACGCGGGCGGTGCCGGACCGGCGGTGGCATCGTGGACAGTGACGACCTGCCGATAGGCCGGCGAGTCGCGCAGTGGCGGGCCCGGCGCAGGATGACGCAGCAGATGCTGGCCGACCGGCTCGGCAAGTCCAAGAGCTGGGTCGACAAGGTCGAACGGGGCGTCCGCGCCCTGGACAGATTCTCGGTCATCCAGGACATCGCCGAGGTGCTTCGGGTGGACCCGTCGGCGCTGGTGGGCGGGGACGCCCTGCCGTCGTCGACCACTGTTGCCGTTGAGGGCGTGGACGGAGTACGGGCCGCGCTCGCGCGCTACCCCACCCTTCTGGACGGGCCGGGTTCCCGACCGGTCCTGCCGGTCGGCGAGCTGGGCCGACGGGTGGAGCATGCCTGGTTGACCTACCAACACGCGCACTACCCGCAGGTGGTGCGGATGCTGCCGGACCTACTCGGCGACGCCCAACGTGCCCACGCCGCCAGCCTGGGGGGCGAGGTGGCGAACCTGCTGGTACAGGTGTACCGGATCGTGGCGTCGACGCTGGTGAAGCTCGAGGACGCGGACCTGGCGTGGTTGGCGGCCGACCGGGCGATGGCGGTGGCCGCCGGTGACCCGCTGCTGGAGGCGATCGCCGCGATCCCGCTCGGACAGGCGCTGCGCACGGCGAGGCGGGGCCGGTTGGCGATGGCGGCGACGGTCGCCGCCGCGCACCGGATCGCACCTCCTGTGCCGCACGACGGCCCGCTCCGGGAGCTGTCGTGGTGCGGGACGTTGTTGGTGGAGGCTGCTCTTGCCGCCGCCGTGTGCGGTGACGGGCGCAGCGTGGGGGAGCTGATCGAACAGGCGGCCGAGTTCGCCGAGCAGGTCGGCGAGGGCCAGGACCATCACCACGGGGCCAGCTTCGGACCCACGACGGTCGAGCTGGCTCGGGTGGCGGCGGCGGTGGAGCTGGGTGACGGTGGTGAGGCGGTGAGCTGGCACGAGAAGGCCACCGGCCGTGGCGGGTGGGGGCGGTTGCCGGTCGAGCATCGGGCCGCGCACCTGGTGGACGCCGCGCGGGCGTACCTCCAGGTCGGTGACCTGCTGCGGGCGGGCCGCGCGCTGGTCGACGCCGGCCGGACCGCGCCGGCGGAGATCCGGTGTCGGCCGGTGGCGCGTACGGTGATCGCCGACGTGGCGCGCGGCGGCCCGACACCGGCCGACGTGGCACGCCTGGCCGCCCTGGTCGGCCTGACCCGGTGACCGCGCCGTTCCTCTCCCTGGCCCAGATCCGCAACCGGCTCGCCCTGACGGCCCGGACTATCCTGCGCCAGCACCGGCCCGACCGGGACGGCCGCTGCCCGGTGTGCCGGGTCCCGCACTGCCCGGCGGCGACCACCGCACAGAACTTCCTCGCGGCCATCCGACCGGCCAGCGGCAGAGCTGCGGTTCGGCAGCGAAGCACGGCGACCGGGCCAGTCGCACGCGACCGGAACGAACCGTAGTAGGGCTCCGGTGGCCCGGCCGCTCCCCGCTTCGACATCGGAGCAATGTCACGGACTGGGAGGTGGGCGATGGACGCGCCGACCGGAGATGATTGACGGCCGGCCGCGTCGTCGACCCGGCACGGGCACCACACGGGGAGATCGGTGATGGGCACACTGCGGGCCGAGACGGTGGACACGACGGCGCTGCCGCCGGCGGAGCGGTGGCCCTTCTGGGTCGACATGGCGGCCCGGGTCTCCGCGCCGATCGCGTTCACCAGCGACCACACGGCCGACTTCCGGGGCCGCGCCCGGCTGGTCGACCTGGGCGGCGGGATCCAGCTCACCCGGTTCCGCTACCAGTCCCTGGTGGGGCGGCGGACCCCCCGGCTGATCCGCCAGGGCGACCCGGAGGTCTACCAGATCCCGCTGACCGTCGCCGGCACCAGCGCGATCAGCGCCCGGCGCCGGGACACCGCGATGGGCAGCGGTGACTTCGCGCTCATCGACTGGGGTCGGCCGCACGACATCATGCACGCCAGCCGGCAACACGGCCGGGAGGACGCCGCCTCGGCCACCGTGCTCATCCCCCGGGCGCTGCTGCCGCTGGACACCGACAAGGTCGACCGGCTCTCGGCGGTGCGGATGTCGGGCGCCCAGGGGCACGGCGCGCTGCTCGCCCAGCACCTGCACCAGATCACCCGGCACCCCGAGCAGTTCCGCGCCACCGATGCCCCCCACCTCGCCGACGTCACCCTCACCCTGGTCTCCCTGCTGCTCGCCCGCCACCTCGACGCGGAGGCCGCCCTCCCCACCGAGCTGCGCCAACAGGCCCTGCTCACCCAGGTACGCGACTTCATCGAGCGCCACCTCGGCGACCCCGACCTGTCCCCCCAGTCCGTCGCCGACGCCCACCACGTCGCCCTGCGCACCCTGCACCGCCTCTTCGCCGACCAGGACGAGACCGTCGGCGGCGTCATTCGCCGACGCCGCCTCGAACGCTGCCGCCGCGACCTCACCGACCCGCTCCTGCGCGACCAGACCGTCCAGGCCATCGGCGCGCGCTGGGGCTTTCGCGACAAGACCCACTTCAGCCGCGCCTTCCGCGCCGCGTACGGCACCAGCCCGCGCGCCTTCCGGGAGAGCCGGTAGCCGGCGGCGGTCCCGGCCCGACCGGCCCACGGCGCTCGGCCCGCACCGTCCCGCAGGCGTGACCCGTAGCTGGCGGGCGCACCGCCCTCGACGGCACGGATCGTCAACCGCCCGGCGTCCACTGTCAACTCCGTCCCGCCGCCGCCCACCGATACTGGGGGCGGGCCGGCGAACGGGACCACCGGCGCGGCGGCCCACACGTATCGGGGGGCCGTGGCGAGGCGCCCGCGACCGACCGTCGCGGGCGGTCGCCCGGTGCCGTCCGGCCGCGTCCCCAGCCGCGCGACGCGACGATCCCGTGCGTCGGTCGCCGCCGGCCCCGGCCCCGGCCCCGTCGCTCTCCCCCCAGGACCGTCGGCGGGGCCGGTCAGGCGTCCTCCAGCAGTTCCAGCACCCGCCGCTCCGCCTCCGCCCGGGGCGCGCCCGGCTCCACCGGGGCGACCACCCCGTCGTGGAACAGGTCGACCACGCGCGGGTCCACGTAGGAGGTCCGGGCCACGGTGGCGGTGTTGCCGAGCAGCTCGGCGACCTCGCGCATCACCGCCGCCACCGCCCGCCTGCGGGCCGTCGCGGACCGGGCCGGCCCGTGGGTGGCCAGCTCGGTGGCCGCCAGCACGGTGGCGTGCCAGGTGCGGAAGTCCTTCGCGGTCATCTCGCCGCCGCTGGCGGCGCGCAGGTACTCGTTGACCTCATCGGCGCGCACGTCCCGCCAGTCCCGGCCGTCCCAGTAGCCGAACAACCGCTCGGCCCGGCGGCGCTGGCGGCGCAGGTTGGTCAGCACCCGGCACAGCTCCGGGTCCTCGATCCGCCGCACCTGGTCGATGCCGCCCTTGGCGGGGAACTCGAACACCACGCAGCCCTGCCGGCTGCGGGCGTGCTCGGGGCGCAGCGTGGCGACCCCGAAGGTGGCGTCGTCGCCGACCGCGTACTGGTCGCTACCGACCCGGAACATTCCCATGTCGAGCAGGCAGGCGACCGTGGCGAGCACCCGGTCCCGGTTCAGCCCCCGGCCGGACAGGTCACATCGCACCCGCTCGCGCAGCACCGGGAGCCGGTGGGCGACCTCCAGCACGTGGTCGAACTTCGCCTCGTCCCGGTTGCGCCGCCACTGCGGGTGGTAGAGGTACTGCTTGCGGCCGGCCGCGTCGATCCCGGTGGCCTGGATGTGCCCGTTGTGGTGCGGCGAGATCCAGACGTCCCGCCAGGCCGGCGGGATCACCAGGTCCCGCAGCCGGGGCAGCTCGCCGGAGTCGCGGACCGGCTCGCCCCTCGGGTCGAGGAACGTCCAACCTCTGCCGCTTCGCCGGCGGCCGTACCCCGGCCCAGCCGGATCGCTACGCCGTAACCGCACCGGAGACCCGCACCGCCCGTTCCGCGTCGTCCACGGCCGCCAGCACCTCGTCGAGGCCGACGGCCGACAGTGTCGAATCGGTTGTTACCCCGTCGTACCCGGGCCAATCGCCCCACGCTCCGGGCGGCCGGGCGGCGGGCCGGTGGGGCCGGGCACCGTCGCCGTGCCAGAGCACCCGGTGCCACGGGCGGTCCGGCGGCGGCCCCCACCGCGCCGGCGGGACGGGACCGAAGAGCACCACCGACGCGGTGCCGTACCCGGTGGCGAGGTGCGCGACGCCGGTGTCCCCGCTGACCACCAGGCGGGCACCGGCGACGAGGGCGGCGAGGTCGCCGAGGTCCGTCCGGCCGGCGAGCACGGCGTCCGGCGCCAGCCCACCGTGGTACGCCACCCACCCGGCCAGTTCCCGCTCGCCCGCCGATCCGGTGACCACCACCCGGTGCCCCCGGCCGGTCAGCTCCCGGGCCAGTGCCGCGAACCGCCGGGCCGGCCAGCGCTTGGCCGGGACCTTGCTGCCGGGGTGCACCACCGTCACCCCGGTCGGGATGCCGCCGGGGGCGGGACGGCGCAGGGCGAGGTCGGTGCGGTCGGCGGGGACGCCGTACCAGCCGAGCAGTCGGCACCACCGGTCGATCTCGTGCTCGTCGGCCCGCCAGTCGGGGCCGTCGGCGTGGCCGGCGTCGGGACTGGCGAAGGCGAGCAGCCGGCCGGGGCGGGTGGCGGCCAGCACCCGGTGCGACCGGGGGCCGCATCCGTGCAGGTTGACCGCCAGCCCGGGCGGCGGGCCGGGCCACCCCAGGTTCCCCAGGCCGTCCGCCGGCACCAGGCGGTCGACGCCGCCGACCAGGTCGACCAGGGGGGCCAGCCAGCGCGGCGCGGCCAGCGCCAGCTCCCGGTCGGGGTACGCGGCGCGCAGGGCGCGCAGCGCCGGCACCCCGGTGGCGAGGTCGCCGACGCCGAGCGCCCGGAGCACGAGGATCACGGGTACGACGACTCCTGCTCGGCGCAGACGACCAGCTCGCGGACGGTGCTGCCGGGCGGTTGGGACAGGGCGAACATGACCGCGGCGGCGGTGTCGGCGGGGTCGTTGAGGTTGGCGTCGGGGCCGGGCCGGTACTGCGCGTCCCGGTCGTCGAAGAAGGCGGTGCGCATCCCGCCGGGGACGAGCAGGGTGACGCCGACCGCGCCGGCCAGCTCGGCGGCGAGGGCGCGGGTGAAGCCGACCACGCCGAACTTCGCGGCGCAGTACGCGGTGGCGTCGCTGACGGCCTTGACGCCGAGGGTGGAGGCGACCGTGACGACGTTGCCCCGGGACTCCTCCAGCCAGGGCAGGGCGGCCCGGATCACCGCCGCGGTGGCGAGCAGGTCGACGGCGACGATCCGGTCCCAGGTCTGCCCGGGCACGTCGGCGAGCCGGCCGGGCACGTCGATGCCGGCGGCGGTGACCACGGCGTCGAGGCCCCCGGAGCGTTCGGCGAGCCGCCGGGTGGCCGCCTCGGCCGCGCGGGTGTCGGCCAGGTCGCACTCGACCCACGGCACCCCGTCGGCCGGGGCGTCGCGGTCCAGCACCAGCGGCCGGCCGCCGGCCCGGGCCACGGCCGTCACCACGGCCGCCCCCAACCCGCTCGACCCGCCCGTGACCAGGACGGTCGGCCCCGTCCCCACAGTGTTGCCGGTCATCGTGCCCCCTTCGCCGTCGCGCCATCCACGCCCACCGCGACGCCTGGCGGCGGCCCGGGCACCCGGTCGCCGGACCCGGTCGTCCCGCCGCCGGCGCGGGCGGCGGCGATCATGTCGGTGGTGGAGCGCCCGTCGAGGTACGGCACGACCACCGTGTGCCCGCCCCAGCGGCCCAGCAGCTCCGCCTCGGGCAGCCCCGGCTCGCCGCCGGTGGCGTAGTCGCCGCCCTTCACCCAGATGTCGGGACGCAGCCAGGTCAGTGCCGCCTGCGGGGTGGGCTCGTCGAAGACCAGCACCGCGTCGACGCAGCCCAGTGCCGCCAGCAGCCGACCGCGGTCGCCCTGCGGCACCACCGGCCGGTCCGGCCCCTTCAGCCCCGCCACGCTGGCGTCGGAGTTGAGGCAGACGACCAGGCAGTCACCGAGCTGGCGGGCCGCCTCCAGGGTGGCCACGTGCCCGGCGTGCAGCAGGTCGAAGCACCCGCCGGTGGCGACGACCGTGCCGCCGGCCGCGCGGACCGCGGTGACCACCCCGGCGGCGGCGCCCACCCCGACCCGGTCGCCCCCGCCGCGGCGGGACCCGGTCAGCGAAGCCGTCCGGGCCGGCGGCGGCAGGGCCGCGGCCACTCCCCCGGCCGCGACGTACGCCGACGCCTCGGTGACCGCCGCCTGCACCGCCTCGGAGACCAGCGCGCCCCGGGACAGGGCGATGCTGGCGGTCGCGGCGAAGCGGTCGCCCGCACCGCAGGTGTCCCCCTCGGCGCTGGCCGGGGCGGGCACCACCAGCGGCGTCGACCCCGCGTGGCAGAGCAGCGCGCCGTCGCCGCCCAGGGTGACGGTGACCGCGCCGGCCCGCCAGCGCCGGCGCAGCTCCTGCGCGCCCCTCGACGCGGTGGCCAGCCGGGACGCGCCCGGCCCGGTCTTCACCAGATCGCGCACCTCCGACTCGTTCGGGGTGGCCAGATGCACCCCCGGCACCGCCGCCGGCCCTCGGGGGTGCGGGTCCCACACCACGGGCGCGCGGGTCGCCGCGAGCGCGCAGCGCAGGGCCGGCTGTCGGGCCACCCCCCGGCCGTAGTCGCTGACCAGCACGGCGGACGCGGAGGCGAGCAACCGCAGGGCGGCGTCGCTCGGCTCGCCGGGCTCCCCGGCCGACCCGCCCCGGTCGTGCCGCAGCAGCACCCGGCCCCGGGCGTGCAGCCGGATCTTCTCCGGGGTGGCGCCGCGCAGCGGCAGCGCGTACACCTGCACCCCGGCCGCGGCGAGCAGCGTGCTCAGCCGGGCCCCGCCCTCGTCGTCGGCGAGCGCGGTCACCAGGGCCACCTCGGCGCCCAGCGCGGCGGCGAAGACCGCCGCCAGGCCGGCGCCGCCGGGCCGGTCCACGGCCGTCGACTCGTCGAGCACCGGCACCGGGGAGTCCGGACAGAGCCGGTTCACCACCCCCTCGACGTCCCGGTCGAGCAGGATGTCACCGACCACCACCACGGGTCCCGCCATCAGCTCGCCTCCTCAGCCCGTCTCGACCTGCCGGTCGGCCTCGCCGTCCAGCACCACCTCGACCCCGGCCCGCACCGGCCGGTCCGGCCCGCCGGACGGAGCCGCCGCCGGTTCCGCGCCGCCCGGGCCGCGCGCGCCGGCCACCGCGAGGGCGGCGGGCAGCACCCGGTCGACGTACTCGCAGAGCACGTGGACGGAGACCAGGTGCAGCTCCTGGACCACCTGGCTGTCGGGGGAGTCGATGGCGAGGACGTCGTGGCAGGCGTCGGCGAGGGGGTTGGGGGTGGGGCCGGTGAGGGCCCAGCAGAGCAGGCCGGTCTCGCGGGCGGTGTGGGCGGCGGTCAGGAGATTGGTGCTGGTGCCGCTGGTGGACATGAGCAGGAGGATGTCGTCCCGCCGGCCGTGGGCGCGGACCTGGCGGGCGAAGGTGTGGTCGTAGCCGTAGTCGTTGGCGATGGCGGTGAGGGCGGAGGTCTCGGCGTGCAGGGCGATGGCGGAGAGGGGCTGGCGGTCGTCGCGGAGCTTGCCGACGAGTTCGGCGGTGAGGTGCTGGGCCTCGGCGGCGCTGCCGCCGTTGCCGGCCACCAGCAACCGGCCGCCCGCGGCGAGCCGGTGCGCCAACTCCCCGCCCCACCGGGCCAGCAGTTCCTCCGACCGGCGGTACGGCAGCAGGGCCGCGGCCAGGCTGGCCAGGTGCCCGTCGAGCACCGACGGGGCGGCCGGGCCGGCGGGACCGGGCGGCGCGGCGGCCATCAGGCGACCACCCAGGTGGGCCGGCGCACCGCCGCCACCTGGCCGTACACGTCGGCCAGCCGCTCGGCCGTGGCGGCCCAGGAGTAGCTGCGCCGGGCCCGGTCGCGGGCCGCCCCGGCGTAGGAGAACCGCCGGATCCGGTCGTCGAGCAGGCGGCGGATCGCGGCGCCCAGCGCGCGCGGGTCCCGGGCCGGCACCAGGTCGCCGGTCACCCCGTCGAGCACGGTGTCGGTCAGCCCGCCGACGGCCGTGCCGACCACGGGCACGCCGCACGCCATCGCCTCCAGCGGGGTCAGCCCGAACGGCTCGTACCAGGGGGCGGCGACCAGCACGTCGGCGGAGCGGTACCAGCGGCCCATCTCCTCGCGGGGCACCGCCCCGACCAGCGTCACCCGGTCGTCCACCCCGCAGGACTGGGCGAGGGCCCGCAGCCGGCGGGCGTGCGGGTCGGTCTCCAGCAGCCCCTCCGGCGGGCCGCCCACCACCACGCACTCGGCGTCCGGCACCAGCGGCATCGCGCGGATCACGTCCTGGAAGCCCTTGCGCTCCACCAGGCGGCCCACGGTGAGGATGCGGCGCCCCGGGCCCCGCGCGGCGGCCGGGCCGAGCGGCGTGAACGTGCCGAGGTTGACCCCGGACGGGACGACGGTGATCCGCGACCGGGGCACCCCGAGCCGGACCAGCTCGCCGACCTCGTCCTGGCACTGGGCGACCACCCGGTCGACAGCCCGGCCCAGCTCCCGCTCGTGACCGATCCGGCGGGGCGGGCTGGTGTCCTGGACGCCCTGGTGGCGGCGCTTCACCGCGCCGAGGGCGTGGTACGTCTGCACCACCGGCACCCCGGTCTGCCGGCCGGCGGCCAGCGCGGCCAGGCCGCTCATCCAGAAGTGGGCATGGATCACCTCGGGCGTCCAGTCCCCGGCGCGCCACCGGTCGACCAGCCAGCGGCCGAACGCCCGCATGTGCGGCAGCAGCGCGTCCTTGGCGACCGGCTCGGCCGGCCCGGCCGGCACGTGCACCACGTCGTACCCGTCCGGGCTGCGGACCGTCACCGGCAGGTCCACCGCGTCCCGGCGGGTGTACACCCGCACGTCGTGACCGGCGGCGGCGAGCGCGGCGGAAAGCTCCGCGACATGCGTGTTCTGGCCGCCGGCGTCCTCGCCGCCGAGGACGGCGAGCGGGCTGGCGTGCTCCGAGATCATCGCGATGCGCATACTTCCTCCTCCAGCAGCCGGTCCCAGTCAGCGAGGAAACGGTCCAGGCCGTAACGGTCCCGGGCGGCCCGCCGGGACGCCGTGCCCGCGCGGCGGGCGGCCGACGGGTCGTCGAGGAGCCGGCGGGTCGCCGCCAGCAGGTCGTCGACCCGGGTGGAGAGCGCGCCGGCCTCCGGCGGCACCGCCACCACCGCCTCGGTGGTGGCCAGCGCGACGACCGGCATGCCGATGGCCATCGCCTCGATCAGGCTGAGCCCGAGCGAGGTCCACCGGCACAGGTGCAGGTAGGCCCGCCGCCGGGCCAGTTCGGCGTGCATCCGGTCCTGCGGCACGTCGTCGTGGCTGGCGACCCGGTCGGCGGGCAGCCCCAGCCGGTCGGCGAGCCCGGCGACCCCCATGCCGAAGACGTCCAGCGGGGCGAGGGCGGCGAACCGGGGCAGCAGGTCGGTGCCGGTGACCCGCCAGCGGCGTACCGGCTCGTTGATGACGACGGCGAGCCGGTCGAGTTCGCCGGTCCACTCGACGTTCGGGGCGACGATGCCGTGCTCGACGACGGTGCTGCGGGTGCCGCCGTTGTCCCAGAAGAGCTGGTTGAATCCGGTTACGTGGACGAGCAGCAGGTCGTCGCGGTCGGCCATCGGGTGACGGCTGTTGGGCACGTCCCCCTTGGGGGTGTTGTGCTCGACGTAGACCGCCGGCACGTCCCGGCCGACCCGGCGGCCGAGCCACTCGGAGGCCAGGTCGAACTCCTCGGGGCGCTGGAGGATCACCACGTCCACCTCGGCCCCGCGCAGCTCGGCCGGGGTGACCTCGACGGCCCCGTCGGGCCACGGGTAGGTGCGGGCCCGGCCGAGGCCGTAGGGGCCCCGGTCGGGGGTGACCGGCACCAGGTAGCGGTGCCTGCCGTGCACGAAGGACGTGGCCCAGGAGCCGTGCACGTGCCAGACCAGGATGTTCATCGGCCGCTCCCGCCACCGGCCGGCACGGCGACCGCCGGCGACCCACCGGCGCCGGCCGCACCGCCGACTCCGGCCGTGGCGTCCGCACCCGCCGTGGCGTCGGCGCGGGCGGCCCCCGTGGTGGGCACGCCGAGGAGCCGGACCGCGGCGAGGACCGCGGCGGGGTCGACCCCAGCGAGGCAGGGGTGCCCGGCGACCGGGCAGCCCGCCGAGCGGGTGTCGCGGCAGGGCGCGTCGGCGTCGCCGAGGCGGACGGTCGGCACCCGGTAGGGCCCCCACTGCCCGAACGGAACGGTGGGGGCGAACAGGCTGACCACGGGGGTGCCGAGCGCGGCGGCGAGGTGGGCGGGGCCGGTGTTGCCGACGACGAGGGCGCCGGCGCCGGCGATGATCCCGGCCAGCTCGGCGAGTCCGGTGCGTCCCCCGAGGTCGGTGCCGCCGGCGGCGGCGACCCGGGCGGTCAGTTCCCGCTCGCCGGGCCCGCCGGTGACCACCACCCGGTGACCGGCGCCGGCGAGCACCCGGACGATCCGGGCGGCCAGCTCCGCCGGGCAGGCCCGGGCCGAGGCCGACGAGCCGGGGTGCACGACCACGTACCCGGGCGGGCCGAGCCGCGACGGCGCGGCCGGCACCGCGTCCCGGCGCAGGCGCAGTCGGGGTTCGTCGTCGGCGGGCAGGGCGTGGCCGGCGGCGGCGGCCAACGACAGGGCCCGCTCCGGCTCCGGCGCTCCCACCGGGACGCGGTGGCGCACGTCCAGCAGGCTGCCCGGGTAGTCGTCGCTGATCGCGGCGATCCGGGGCACCCCGGCCAGCCGCAGCAACAACGCCAGCGGCAGCGGCGACTGGTGGAAACTGGTGAAGATCACCGCCTCGTCGGCCCCCACCGCCGCCAGCCGCCGCACCAGCCGCCGGGTCCGCTCCGGATTGACCCCGGCCGGCTTCGGATCGATCCACTCCAGGGGCCACTCGACGATCTCGTCCACCCCCGGCAACAACCCCGCCGCCGCCCGACCCCGCGGCCCGCACAACAGCACCACCCGCTCCGCGTGCGCCGCCACCGCCCGGATCCCCGGCCCGGTCACCAGCACGTCCCCCGCCGAGTCCGAGCGCACCACCAACACCGTCCCCGCCGTGCGCGGCACGGCCGCGACGACGGCGGCCTGCCGGCGCAGGATCTCCTCCACCGCGGCCGGCAGCGTCGGGGCGGTGTGCGGGGCGGCGGCGACCTCCTCGGCCCGGGTCACCGGCGTCGGCACCAACACCCCGGACGCGCCCGCCGCGAGGGCGGCGGTCATGTCCCGGCCGATGTCTCCCACCACCACGCAGCGTCCCGGCGTCGTGCCCAGGTCGGCGGCGGCGGCGCGCACCAGCCCCGCCGCCGGCTTACGGCACCCGCACCCCGCCCCGTCGTCGTGCGGGCACACCCGCCAGGTGTCGAAGGGGCCGAGCAGTTCCTCGATCCGCGCGTGCACCCGGCCCAGTTGTCCGGCGGTGAAGCAGCCCCGCGCCAGGCCCGACTGGTTCGTCACCACCCCCAGCCGCAGCCCCGCCGCCCGCAACCGGTCAAGGGCCTCCCGCGCCCCCGGCATCGGCCGCACCTTCTCCGGATCCCCGTTGTACGGCACGTCCTCGACCAGGGTCCCGTCCCGGTCGAGCAGCACCGCGTCGAACAGGACGCCGCCGGACCGGCCCCGGCCAGCACCCGGGTCCACCCGGGCTGACCTGCGCCGATCCGGCTCCAACTGGTCCCGTCGCACGGGCGGCGGGTTCCCTGCGCCCTGAGGAGTAAACGTCGTCCCCGGGCGCGGTAGCGCCGCTCGTGCGACGGACCAGCCCTCGCGCCGCCCTCCGGGCCGGCGGCCGTCGCGGGCGCTCACCTTCGGCGGCGGGGCGGACGCGACGGGACGTCCGTCGGCTCCGGTGCGGCGATACCCGCCGCACCGGAGAAGCTAACCCGCTCGGGTCGTTAGCCCACCTCGGACCCGGGTACGGCAGGGCGGTGGCGACTGTGGATGAAGTGATCGAGGCACCCCCGCAGCAGGTCTTCGACGTCCTCGCGGACGGCTGGACGTACAGCGACTGGGTGGTGGGCACGGTGCACGTGCGCGACGTCGACGACGCCTGGCCCCGGGTCGGCGCCCGGCTGCACCACAAGGCCGGGCCCTGGCCGTTCTCCCTCCAGGACACCTCGACCGTGCTGGCCTGCGAGCCGCCCCGCAGGCTGGTGCTCCGGGCCGGGCTGTGGCCGGCCGGCGAGGCGACCGTGGTGTTCACCCTCGAACCGGCCGGCGAGAACGCCACCCTGGTCCGCATCGGCGAGGACTTCGCCGCCGGCCCGCTGCGCTGGGTCCGGAACAAGCTCAACGACCTGGTGCTGCACCAGCGCAACCGGGAGACGCTGCGCCGGCTCGCCGACATCGCGACCCGGCAGAAGGCGGGCCGGTGACGGGGCGGGGAGGCGGGCCGGTGACCTGCCGTGACGAGCGCCGGGGTCAGCCGGGCGTACGCCGAGCGGGGCGCCCGGCCGAGGGCTGATCGCCCGGGGACGTCACTGCCGGGCCGGCGAACACACCACGTCATTCGTACCGGACGGGGAGCCTTTACGACACGCGACGGGCAACTGGCTACCCTCTCTGGTGAACCTGTCGGCAAACCGAGGATGTCCGTCATGATCGAACCCGTGCAGTTGCCCGAGCCGTGGCGGGACGCGCGCCTGACCGTCGTGGTCCCCACCTACAACGAGGCGGGCAACCTGCCGGTGCTGGTCGAGCGTCTCCTCGCGCTGCCGCTGCCGGGCCTGACGGTGCTGGTCGCCGACGACAACTCGCCGGACGGCACCGGCGAGGTGGCCGACAAGCTGGCCCTCGAACACCCCGACCGGGTGCGGGTGGTGCACCGGGCCGGCAAGGAAGGGCTCGGCCGGGCGTACGTCGACGGGATCACCCGGGCGCTCGACGGGGGCGCCGAGTACGTGGCGCAGATGGACGCCGACCTGTCCCACCCGCCGGAGGCGCTGCCCGGCATGCTCGGGGCGCTGCTGTCCACCCGGGCGGGCGTGGTCATCGGCTCCCGCTACGTCCCCGGCGGCCAGCTCGACGAGGCGTGGCCGCTGTACCGCCGCGCGCTCAGCGGCTGGGCCAACCTCTACGTGCACACGCTGCTGCGGGTGCGCATCCGGGACCTCACGGCGGGTTTCAAGATCTGGCAGGCCGACGCGCTGCGGGACATCGGCCTGGACCGGGTGCAGTCGAACGGCTACAGCTTCCAGGTGGAGATGCACTACCTGGCCACGAAGCTCGGCCACACCATCCTGGAGGTGCCGATCCGCTTCGAGGAGCGCCGCGACGGCGACTCGAAGATGACCACCGCCACCAAGATCGAGAGCGCGCTGATGCCGTTCAAGCTGCGCACCCGGCACCGCAACATCGAGCGCTGACCGTCCGCGGCCCGGGCGCCGACGCGCCCGGGCCCGCCCCGCCGCGTCGCCCGGTCGACCGCGCTCGACGACGGGCCGACGGGCTCAGCGGCGGGTCGGCGGGCTCAGCGGCGGGTCGGCGGGCTCAGCGGCGGGTCGGCGGGCGGGACCGGCAGGTCGGCGGGCTCAGCGGTAGACCGCCCGGTGGGCCGCGCCGATCACCCCGGCGTAGAGCCCGCCGGTGACCGCCCGGTCGCGGGCCAGCGCCGCCCGGGCCGCGTTCGCGCCCGGCGCGCCGTGCACCCCGCCGCCCGGGTGGGCCGAGGAACTGGCCAGGTACAGCCGGTCGACCGGGGTGTCCGCGCGACCCAGGCCGGGAATCGGCCGCAGGAAGAGCTGCTGGTACGCCGCGGCGGTGCCGCCGCCCAGCGCCCCGCCGACCAGGCTCGGGTCGCCCCGCTCCAGGTCAGCCGGGCCGGCGACGTGCCGCCCGACGATCCGGGCCCGGAAGCCGGGGGCCGCCGCCTCCAGCACCTGCTCCATCCGGTCGACGTGCGCGGCGACGTCCTCGGCCCGCCAGTTCCGCCGGAACGGCAGGTGGGTGTACGACCAGAGCGACTCGGTCCCGGCCGGCGAGTGGCTCGGGTCGGCGACGCTCATCTGCCCGGTCAGCAGGAACGGGTCCCGGGGGAGCTCGCCCCGGGCCAGTTCGGCGGCGTAGCCGGTCAGACCGTCGAGGTCGGCGCCGAGGTGCACCGTGCCGGCGGCGGCCACCGCCGGGTTGGCCCACGGCACCGGCCCGGACAGCGCCCAGTCGACCTTCAGGGTGGAGCCGTCCCACCGGAAGTGCGCGAGGTCCGCCACCAGCCGGGGCGGCAGCGTCGCCGGCCCTACCAGGTCCAGGTAGAGCGCGGGGGCGGGGACGTCGGCCAGCACCGCGCGGCGGGCCCGCCAGGCGGTGCCGCCGACGGTGCGTACCCCCATCGCCCGGCCCCGGGCCGTGAGCACCCGGTCCACCCGGGCGGCGTAGAGGATCCGCCCGCCCCGGGCGGTGAGCCGGTCCACCAGCGCGTCGGTGATCCGCTGCGACCCGCCGACCGGCACCGGCCAGCCGACCTGCTGGCCGAGCATGGCCAGCAGCCAGCCGTACACGCCGGAGCCGGCCTCCTCCGGCGCCAGGTCGGTGTGCAGGGCACAGCCGGCCAGCAGCAGGGTGCCGCCCTCGCCGTCGAACAACTCCTCGCCCAGCCTGCGCACCGGCACGACGAGGCGGCGGGCCAGCCGCAGCGCCCCGCCCACCCTGAGCCGGCGCAGCAGGGCGAGCCCGCCGCGCACGGGCGGGAACGGGGTGGTGACGGACTCCAGTATCGGCCCGGCGACGTCCAGCCAGTCGGCGTACGCCCGGCGCCAGCGCTCGCCGTCGGCGGGGGCGAACGCCGCCAGCGAGGCCGCCGTGGCGTCGAGGTCCCGGTTCAGCACCGCCGCCCGGCCGTCGGGCAGCAGGTGGGCCAGCACGTCGGGGGCGTGGGTCCAGCTCAGGCCGTGCCGGTCCAGCTCCAGCCCGGCCAGCACCGGGGAGGCGTACCCGAGGGGGTAGAAGGCGCTGTACAGGTCGCTGAGATAGCCGGGCGCGGTCACCTCGGCCGAGCGCACCGCCCCGCCGGGCGCGCCGGTCGCCTCCAGCACCAGCACGTCCCAGCCCGCGTCGGCCAGCAGGTTGGCGGCCACCAGGCCGTTGTGGCCCGCGCCGACCACCACGGCGTCCGCCGTCTGCACCCCAGTCGAGATCATCCGATCCGGCTACCCGGCCGGTTACCGGGTAAAACGCGTTTGCGCCGGGGGGACCGGGGCATCCACCGCCGCATGTACACGGTTTCGCAGCTCATAGGTGGAGTGTGGGGCGCGGGCGGCGCGGGCGGCGAGTTGGTCGTCCACGATCCGGCCGACGGCTCGCCGGTCAGCACCGTGCCGGTGGCGACGGCGGACGAGGTCGGCAAGGCGGTGGAGGCCGCGCGGGGCGTGGCGGCCGAGTGGGCGGCGACCGCTCCGGCCGAGCGGGCGGCGGCCCTGCACCGGGCCGCGGACGCGGTCGAGGCCGCGACGGACGAGCTGGCCGCGGCGGTCACCGCCGAGATGGGCAAGCCCCTGGCGGACGCCCGGGGCGGCGTCGAGGCGGGTGTCGGCACCCTGCGCCAGTACGCGGAGCTGGGCCCGGTGCGCGGCGGGCGGACCCTGCTCGGCGGCGGGCAGGCGATCGACTTCATGACGCCGCAGCCGCGCGGGGTGGTCGCCGCGCTCACGCCGTGGAACGACCCCGTGGCAGTCTCCTGCGGGCTGCTCGGCGCGGCCCTGGTGACCGGCAACGTGGTGCTGCACAAGCCGAGCGAGCGGACCCCGGCGACCGGGTGGCTGCTGGCCCGGGCGCTGGACGGCGCACTGCCGCCCGGGGTGCTGTCGCTGCTCACCGGGGGTGGCGAGGTCGGTGCGGCGCTGGCCGCGAGCGACGTGGACGTGGTGGCGCACGTCGGGTCCAGCGTCACCGGCCGGTCGATCGCCGCGGCGGCGGCCCGGACCGGGGCGAAAGCGCTGCTGGAGAACGGCGGCAGCGACCCGCTGGTCGTCGACGCCGGCGTCGACCCGGTCTGGGCGGCGGAGCAGGCGGCGCTGGGTGCGTTCGCCAACGCCGGGCAGATCTGCGTCGCGGTGGAGCGGATCTACGTGCACCGCGACGTCGCCGAGGACTTCGTCGACGCCCTGGTGCGGCGGGCCGAGGCGCTGCGGGCGGGTGCCGGCCGGGACCCGGGGACCGAACTCGGGCCGCTGGTCGACCGGCGGCACCGGGACCACGTGCACGGGCAGGTGACGGCGGCGGTGGCCGACGGGGCGCGGGTCCGCGCCGGCGGCACGCTGCCGGACGGGCCGGGGGCGTTCTACCCGGCGACCGTGGTCACGGACTGCCGGCACGACATGACCCTGGTCCGCGAGGAGACGTTCGGCCCGGTCGCCCCGGTGGTCGTGGTGGACTCGTTCAGCGAGGCGCTGCGGTGCGCCGCCGACTCGCCGTACGGGCTGGCCGCCACGGTGCTCACCGGGTCGATGAGCCACGCCCAGCGGGCCTGGCGGGAACTCCCGGTCGGCACGGTCAAGGTCAACGCCGTCTTCGGCGGCGCTCCGGGCGGCGCCGCCCAGCCACGCCGCGCCAGCGGCCGGGGCTACGGCTACGGCCCGGAACTCCTCGACGAGTTCACCGCCACCAAGGCGGTCCACATCCAGGCCCCCGGCAGCGGGCACTGGTGACCCCTCCCCGCGCGCGATCATGGAGTCGTGCCGGGTGGTTCGGCCGCTTCGCGGCTTCCGTACCCCGGCACGACTCCATGATCGACGGATCGGGCGGTGGCGGCGGAGTCAGTCGCCGCGGGCCCGGCGGGTCTGCCGGTCGTTGGCCTTCTCGATGGCCCTGACCAGTTCGGGCTTGGTCATCCGGGACCGGCCCGGGACGTCCAGTTTGCGGGCCACCGTCATCAGGTGGTCCTTGGTGGCGTTGGCGTCCACCCCGCCCGCCGTAGGGGCCCGTCGCTCCGGGCCGCCACCGGCCGCCTGGCGGTCGCTGGGCCCCTTGCGACCCTTGGGCTCCCAGTGGTCGCCCACCTTCTCGAACTTGTGTTTCACGGCGGCGAAGGCGGTACGGTGCGCCCGTTCCCCCTCGCCGTACGTCTCCACCGCCGAGTCGTGCGTCTTCTCCCAGGTGCGCTGCGCCTTGTCCGGGGAGCGCCGCAGCGTGCTGGGCAGTACCTCGCGCCCGGGCATGTCGTCCTCCTCCGCGTCGACGGGATCGCTGACTCCCACCGTTCCCCCGGGCCGCACCGCCAAACCGGGCGCCGGGTTTGGCGATTTCCGGCGCCGGGTACCGGCTGGGCCAGGCGAGCGACGGGTGGGCGGATCACCCGGGCCGCCGGGCGCAGGGGGCGGTCATGACAGCGACGACGCAACCGGGCACGGCTCCTCCCGGCGGGCCGCTGCGGCTGCCCCGGCGGGTACGCCAACTGAGCTGGCACACCTGGCGCGGGGTGCTGGTGCGCAGCGGCCGGAACTTCGTGCAGGACAACTGCGCGGACTGGGCCGCCGCGCTCACCTACTACGGCGTGCTCGCGCTGTTCCCGTCCACCATCGTGGTGGTCGCCCTGGTCGGGTTGGTCTCCGACGGGGAGCGCACGGTGGACACCGTGATCGACCTGGCCCGGGAGGTGGGGGCCGGGTCGGTGGTCGGCAACGACGGTTTCGTCAGCGTGGTGCGGGGCGTGGTGGACCAGCAGAGCGGCGCCAAGGTGCTGCTCAGCTTCGGCCTGCTCGGTGCGCTCTGGTCGGCGTCCGGGTTCATCGGGGCGTTCACCCGGGCCTCCAACGCGATCTACGGGGTGCGGGAGGGGCGGCCGGTCTGGAAGCTACGCCCGCTACAGATCGGCCTGGCCGCCGTGACGCTGGTGCTGCTGGCCGTGGTGGCCACCGGTCTGATCGTCAGCGGCCCGGTCACCGACGCGGTGGGCGACCTGGTCAACGCCGGCGGGCTGACCCGGACGACGTGGAGCGTCGTGAAGTGGCCGGTGCTGGCCATGGTGATGATGGTGCTGCTGTCGCTGCTGTTCAGGATCGCCCCGAACGTGCGCCAGCCGCGGTTCCGCTGGCTCACCCCGGGCGGGGCGGTGGCCCTGGTGTCCTGGGCGCTGGCCTCCTTCGGCTTCGGCCTGTACGTGGCGAACTTCGGCTCGTACGACGTCACCTACGGCAGCCTCGGCGCGGTGATCGCGTTCCTGGTCTGGCTCTACCTGTCCAACTGCGCGCTGATGCTGGGCGTGCAGATCAACGCCGAACTGCAACGCGGCCGGCAGATCCAGGCCGGCGGTCCCGACCCGGGCGAGCCGGTGCTGCCGCCCCGGTCACCGGCCGCCTCGTGACGAGTCGCCGCATTCCGCCCGTCCGGCGTCCCCGTCGGTTTACCGGCGGCCCGCTCGGGTAGCGCACAAGGCATGGACCGTTTGGAACGTGGCAGCAGCAAGCACAGCCCGAGGGTCGACGAGCAGATGGGCCAGGAGGTCAGCGGCCTGGTTCAGGGCCCGGGGACCGGTGGCTCGCGGGTCGACGAGTTCCGGCAGCCCGAGCCCGCGGGCGAGGACCAGCCGGAGCCGACCACAGCACCGGCCGGCCCGCTGCGCACCGGCTCGCCGCAGGGGATGAGCTCCTCCGACGTGGAGGGGCGCAGCCGGCTCGGGCGGTTCATCACGATGACCGCCCTGCCCGGCGACCGGGACGCGTTGGTCGCGAACGCGCGCGACAACACCGCGCCCGACGACATCGTCGCCGCCCTGGAGGGCCTGCCGCCGGGCACCCGCTACCAGACGGTTTCCGAGGTGTGGGCCGCGCTCGGGCACAAGAACGAGACGACGCGCTGGTGACCGGACCGGCCCACGATCCGGACCAAGCACCGGCGCACTGAGGAGGATTGTCGATGAGTGGCGTCACCGAACACGTTGACGTGTCCGTGCCGATCCGGACCGCGTACGACCAGTGGACCCAGTTCGAGGAGTTCCCGCACTTCATGGAGGGGGTGCAGGAGGTCCGGCAGATCTCCGACACGAAGACCCACTGGACGGTGGAGATCGCCGGGGTCAAGCGCGAGTTCGACGCCGAGATCACCGAGCAGTTGCCCGACGAGCGGGTCGCCTGGCGGTCCACCGGCGGCACCCAGCAGGCTGGCGTGGTGACCTTCCACCGCCTGGACGGGGACCACACCCGGGTCACCCTCCAGCTCGAGTTCGAGCCGCACGGGGTGGTGGAGCAGGCCGGCGACAAGCTCGGCGTCGTCGACCGCCGCGCCAAGGGCGACCTGGAGCGGTTCAAGCAGTTCATCGAGCGGCGCGGTCAGGAGACCGGCGCCTGGCGGGGTGCCATCGACCGGCCCCAGCCCTGATCCCCCGCGCACGCCCTGACGATGGCCGCCGGCCCCCGGCGGCCATCGTCGTGTCCGGGTAGCGGCGGCGCGGCCGTTTGCGATCACCGACCGCGGGTACCGCGACAGCATGACCGACAACGACAGCCATGTGTGGCGCGACGAGGAGCGGCTCCCCCTGGAGGAACTGGACCGGGCGGTGGCCCGGTCGACGCTCGACGGGCAGTCCGACGACGTGACCGGCAACGACGCCGGTGAGGAGGCCGCGTTCGGGCACGGCCCGGAGGCGGTGGACCGCGGCGCGGCGCCGGCCGAACGGGAGCGCGAGCGCACGGACGCCGACCGGGCGTACCGGGCGTCGACCACGGGTCGGACCGGCCCGGACACCATGTGACGCCCGCCCCGCCCGGCCCCGCCCGCCCCGCTTCCGACGGCGGGCGGGGCCGGTTCGGGGGTCGGCCGCTACCCCCGAACCGACAAAAAGCACCGTACGGATGGCCGAAAAAGCGGACAGGTCATCCAGAATCGGCCAATCGGGTGACGGCGATCGGCGGGGGCCGCGTAAGACTTTCGGGATGCAACAGGGCTCCGGCTTCCTCACCGTTCGTCAGCGCCGCCTCGCCTGGCTCGGCTTCCTCCTCGCCGCCGTCCAGGCGCCGGTGGCCGCCAGGTTCGCCACCGACGACTCCTGGCTGTTCAGCCTGTGCGTCGCCCTGATGGTGGCCACCGTGATCATCGCGGACGACGCCTCGCGGCGGCGCCCCGCCGGCGCGACCTCCTCCGACTAGTCCCCGACGCCCGGGCGCGCGGGGTCAGCCCCCGCCGCCCGGTCGCGCCTCGTGCCCGGGCCGACCCCGGGTGCGCCGCCGCTCCTTCATCTCCGCCTCGTACAGGTGCCGCCGGCCACCGACCAGTTCCTCGCGGGCCTGGCGGTCGAGGTCCCGGAACAGCGCGTGGTACCCGTCGTCGAAGTCCTCGACGATCTGGAAGGTCCACCGTCCGGCGATCACGTTGCGGCCGAGCAGGTCGGTGGCGATCCGGTCGGCGATCACGTCGTGCCCGGCCGCGCGGAACTTCGCCACGGCGTCGTCGAGCATCAGGTCGGCGTGGCCGATGAGTTGGTGCATCGAGTAGAGGTGCCCACGGGCCCGCTCCACGGTCTCCAGCGCCTCGCTGAGCCTGCCCAGCGCCTCCACGGTGGCGTCGCTCACCCCCGGCGGGCGACGGTGCTGCTCGTCGGGTCCGTCCCGGTGTCCCATCCGTCCCTCCACCGTGTCGACCGCGCGGCGATACGCGCGTCCTCCCTTCTGCCCCGTCGGGACCGGGTCAATCCGCACGGCCGGGTACGGGCCGTCGGGCGGAGGATCCGGTACCGGCCGAGCGGCCGACTCCGCCCCGGTTACCAGCCGGTTAGCCTCGTTGCTCATGCGTGTGCCGTCGAACCAGGTGGTCAGCCGTTCCGCCGCGGACTCCGCCAACACCGTCCTCGCCCGGTTGACCGTCGCGATCGGCACCGCCGGGCTCGCGGCGGCGGCGGCCCGGCCCGGGCTGCTCGCCGAGATCGACCAGCACGCCGCGGCCGTCCGGGACAGCCTCGGCGGCGACCGCCGGCCGCTGAGCCCGGCCGCGCTCGCCGGGTACGCCGAGGGCGTCCGGGACGCGGCGCGGGCGCACGGCTGGCAGCCGCCCACCCGTTCGACGGACTGGTCGGAGCCCGACTGGCCGCTGGCCCGGCTGCTGGCGGTCTGCGCTCTGGCCCGCGCGCTGGAGAACGGCCCGGCGGCGCGGCCCACCCCCTGACGTACGCGAGCGGGGAGGGGGCCCGCGCGGACCCCCTCCCCCGTGCTCCTCCCGTCAGCTACCCGGGCGGCCGAACTGCTGGGTCTCGTCGCCCGGCATACCGCCGGAGCGGTACGTGCCCTGCCCGCCGCGGGCGCCGGTCATCGATCCCTCGGGCTGGGGCATGGCCTGGGTGCGCTCGGCGCCCGACCGGTCGGCCATCCGCCGCTCGACGTCGCCCTTGCCGGCGGCCTGGGCCTGGCGGTGCTCCCGCAGCGCCCGGGACTCCTCGGCGGCCCGGTCGAGCCAGCCCTCCCAGCGGTTCTGCATCGGCCGCACCAGACCGCCGCCGACACCGATGATCAGGATGCCGGCCACCGTGGCGAGCACCGCGATCAGCACCGGCGTGGTGACGGTGGTGGCGATGCCCACCTGGTTCAGCGCGGCGATCACGCCCAGCGCCAGGATGAAGATCGCCGTCAGGTCGGCCAGCACCCGGCCGTACGACAGCCCGCCCAGGAAGCCGGTGACCAGGTCGCGCACCGCGTTGGCGATCGCGGCGGCCACCACCACGATGATGATCGCGATGAACGCCCGCGGCAGCCAGGCGACCACCCCCCGGATCAGGTCGCTGATCGCGTTCGGCCCCCACACCCCGAAGGCGAACTGCAGGGTGAACAGCAGGACCGCGTAGTACGCCAGTCTCGCCAGGATGTCGCTGGCGTCGTACTTGGTGCGTTCCAGTGCGCGCTTCACGCCGCCCCGTTCGACCGCGCGGTCGAACCCCACCCGTTCCAGTACCGTGTCCACGATCTTCAGCACTGCTCTGGCGATGAGCCACCCCACCACGAGGATCACGATGAACGCGATCGCCCTCGGGATGAAGAGCAACACCGACCTCCACAAATCAGTCAGGGCGGCCCCGATGTCTACCTGCCCGACCGCGAGGGTTTTCTGCATGGTGTCCCTCCTGTCGCATGGACTTCGGCGCGGGCATACCCGTCCCGCCGGGCAGCACGCCGCCAGACCGGCAGAGAATTTCCCGACATCTCCGTCCAGAACGGCCCTGACCTGCATTGATGACCACCAGGGCCGGGCGGCGGCGGGGCGCGCGCCGCCACCCGGGCACGCGATCCGGCCTCCGGCCGGGCGCTCCGGCTAGGCTGCGGACATGCCAGGCACGGTCGGGCGAGTGCCCACGCCAGCAACGCGCGCCGCGGCGGAGACGGGTGTCTCCGGAGCGGTGGGTGTCGTTCTCGGCCATCCCTGGGCCGACACGGCGCTCGGCCCGCCCCAGGGCTGGGATCCGGGGGTGCGCGGGGTGGTGGATCTGATCCTCGCCTCGCCGGTGCCGATGGCGCTCGCGTACGGCGACGACCTCCTGCTGCTCTACAACGACGGGTACGCGGCGCTGATCGGCGACCGCCACCCCGGCGCGGTCGGCCGGCCGGCGGCCGAGGTGTTCGCCGACGTGTGGGCCGAGCCGGGCGTCGGCGACGTGATCGACCGCGCCTACCGGCACGGCGAGTCGTTCCTGGAGAAGGAGGCGGTGCTCCCCTTCGACCGGCTCCGCCCCGGCGCCCGCGAGCGGGCCGTGTTCACCCGGGGCTGCTCCCCGGTGCGGGACAGCGCGGGGCGGATCGTCGGGGCGCTGACCGTCGCCGCCGAGACCAGCCAGGTCACCGAGCAGTTGCAGAGCCTCAGCGACGTGGCCGCCGCGCTGGCCGGCACCCTCACCCTGGACGACGTCGCCCGGGTCGCCCTGCGCTACCTGCTGACCGCGTTCGACGCCGACCGGGTCACCTTCGGCGTGGACGACGGCGCGGGGTGGCGCACGGTCCGGCGGGTGCGCGGTGAACTGCTGGACGAGGCCGACGAGCGGCTGCCCCCGCTGTGGCGGCGTTCACCCGCCGACTCCCCCGGGCCGCTGGTCGTCGCCGCCCGCAGCGGCGTGCCCCAGTTCGTCGGCGACGGCCAGCCGCTGCGGGACATCGCGGTGGACCGACACGACCAGAAGGTGCGGGCGCTGGCCGCCCAGCCGCTGCGGACGTCGGTCCTGCGCGGCGGCCTGACCGTCGGCTACCACGCGGCCCACCTGTGGCCTGCCGCCGAACGGGCCCTGCTGGCCGCCTCGGCCGAGCTGGTCGGCCAGGCCGCCGAGCGCGCCCGCCGGTTCGAGACCCAGCACGGCACCGCCCAGCTCCTGCAACGCAGCATGCTGCCCGAGCGCCTGCCGGACCTGCCCCGGCTGCGGATCGCCGCCCGGTACGACCCCGGCGTCGACGGCAACGCCGCCGGTGGGGACTTCTACGACGCGTTCCTGCTGCCCACCGGCGAGCTGGGCATCGTGCTCGGCGACGTGGCCGGGCACGACGTGCAGGCGGCGGCGCGGATGGGCCAGGTCCGGGCGGCGCTGCGCGCGCTGGCCCTGGCCGACTCTCGGCCGGACGCCGTGCTCGCCGGGCTGGACCGCCTGGTGGGCAGCCTCGGCACCGAGACCGGCACGCACGAGTTGTTCGTGACCGTGGTGTTCGGGGTGGTCGACGCGCAGCGGGAGCGGCTCACCCTGGCCAGCGCCGGGCACCCCGCGCCGCTGGTGCGCCGCGCCGCACCCGACGGCGAGCCGGTGGCCCGGTACCTGGACGTGCCGCCCGGGGCCCCGCTCGGGCTGGGCTGTGCTCCGCGCACCACCACGGTCCCGTTCGCCCCGGGGGACACCCTGCTGTTGTTCAGCGACGGGGTCGTGGAGCGGCGGTGGCAGAGCCTCACCGCCGGGCTGGACGACCTGGCCAGCGCCGTGGCCGGCGCGGCCAGCGGCGACCCACGGGCGCTGTGCGCGGTCGCCACCGCCGCCGTCGGCGGCGCCACCGAGGACGACGTCGCCGTGCTGGCGGTCGAACACGCGCTGATCCCGAGCCGCTCGGCGAGCATGGAGGTGCCGGCGGAGCCGACCGCGCCGAGCCGGGTGCGGCACTGGATGACCGCCCAGCTCACCGACTGGCAGGTGCCCGAGGCGGTGGTCGGTGCGGCGGTGCTGTGCACCAGCGAGCTGACCACCAACGCGCTGCTGCACGCCGGCACCGCCGCCCGGGTCGAGATCGACCTCAGCCCGGAGCGGCTGCTGGTGTCGGTGGCCGACTCCGGCACCCGGGGGACGGTGACCCGGGCCCGCACCGACACGTTGAGCAGCCGGGGCCGCGGGCTCGGCCTGATCGAGCAGCTCAGCGACGCCTGGGGCACCGACCCGACGGTGCGCGGCTCGACGGTCTGGTTCGAGATCCTCATCCCGTCCGGTTAGCCGGACGCCGACGACACGATCGACTCCAGGTCACGCACATCGCGCTGTCCGAAGCACGGGAGCCCCCGGGTCAGTGACCTGGAGTGGACCAGGTCGACGCCGCGCCGGGGCCGGCAGCTCCCTGGGCTGCGAGACTTGCCGACGCCCTCGGATCAGTGCCGTCTGGTGAACTCCCCGAGTGCCTGCCACGATCCCGGGTCGCACCGCCACCGGGCCTCGGTCACGTCCATGCCTGCGCCGCCTCCCTGATCAGGTCGAGTGACGGCCGCCCGGGAGCGCCTCGCCCCGGACGACCTCGCACGTGCGCTGGAGCGTAACAAGATCGTCGGTGTGGGGTCACCACCTGCGCACGGGGCTGACCGCCGCGAAGTCCGCGGGCAGGCGGCGGATCGGTTGCGGGCGGCACGCATACCGCGAACGTCGACGGGGCAAGGTCCGTCACCACCTGCCCGCGGCCGTGGGCGAGGTCGAGGGGTGGTGCGGTGGAACCGGTAGACGTCGCGTTCGCGGTGGTGGGGCTGGGCGCCCTGCTCGCCGGAATTCTCCCCCGGCTGCTGGAGCGCCGGCCGTTGTCGATGCCGATCGCGTTCCTCGGCCTGGGCATGCTGATCTTCGTCCTGCCCACCGGGCTGCCCAGCCCGGACCCGCTGGAGTATCCCGAGATCGCCACCCACCTCACCGAGATCGGCGTGATCGTCGCGCTGATGGGCGCGGGCCTCAAGATCGACCGGCCGTTGAGCTGGGCCAGGTGGTCGTCCACCTGGCGGCTGCTGGCGGTCGCGATGCCGATCTGCATCGCGGCCGTGGCGCTGCTCGGCTGGTGGTGGGCGGGCCTGGTGCCCGCCGCCGCGCTGCTGCTGGGCGCGGCGCTGGCCCCGACCGATCCGGTGCTCGCCGCCGACGTGCAGGTCGGCGAGCCGACCGACGTGGAGGACTCCGAGGACGAGGTGCGCTTCGCGCTGACCTCGGAGGCCGGTCTCAACGACGGCCTGGCCTTCCCCTTCGTGTACGCGGCCATCGCGATCGCCGGCACGAGCCTCGCCCCGGCGAACTGGTTCGCCGACTGGTTCACCGTCGACGTGCTGTACAAGCTGGCCGTCGGCGTCGGCGGCGGGCTGCTGGTCGGCTGGCTGCTCGGCAAGCTGTTCTTCCGCGCCCCGAGCACGCTGCGGCTCGCCCGGCACGCCGAGGGCTTCCTCGCGCTGGCCGCCACGTTCCTGACGTACGGGCTGGTCGAGGTGGTCGGCGGCTACGGCTTCCTGGCCGTCTTCGTGGCCGCCCGGGCGATCCGGTCGGCCGAGCGGACCCACGAGTTCCACTCGGTGCTGCACGCCTTCGCCGAGCAGATCGAGCGGCTGCTGACCGTCCTGCTGCTGCTGCTCTTCGGCGGCGCGGTGGTCGGCGGGCTGCTCGCCCCGCTGACCTGGCCGGCCGCGCTGGTCGGGCTGGCGCTGGTCTTCGTGGTCCGGCCGCTGGCCGGGTGGCTGTCGCTGCGCGGCGCGCCGGGCCGGCCGGCGGAGCACTGGGTGATCTCGCTGTTCGGCATCCGGGGCGTCGGCTCGCTCTACTACCTGGCGTACGCCACGACGAAGGCGGACTTCCCGCAGGCCGATCTGGTCTGGGCCACGGTCGGGCTGGTGGTGATCGTCTCGGTGGTGGTGCACGGGGTGGCCGCCACCCCGGTGATGCAGCTCCTCGACCGCGCGGGCGAACGCACCGAGGAGACACCCGAGCCCACCCCCACCCCGTCCCCAGCCTGACCCCGTCCTCTCCCGCCAAGGTGAGGGGGGTGGGTCAGGGGTGCAGGCGGGCGGCCAGGGCGCGGCCGAGGTCGTGGCCCGAGCGCCAGGCGCTCTGCACCCGGGGCTTGCCGAAGGCGTCGCCGGCCAGCCCGATGCCGTCGGCGTCCAGGTAGTACGTCCCGCCCCCGCCGGGCACGGTCGGCGTGGCGTACGTCCAGCGGTGCACGTGCACGAACGCGGCGGGCTCGGGCAGGCCGAGCAGGTCGCGGACGGCCTGCTCGATGGCCGGGCCGGCCCCGGTCGGCTGGGCGAGGTGACCGGCGGCGAACGTGGGCGTGGTGTGCGCGACCAGCACCGGGGCACCGTCGCCGCGCCGGTCGCCGTCGTCGCAGACGAGCGTGAGCAGGGGATGCTCGTTGACGAACGCGCCGGCGAAGTCGGGCCAGGACCGGGCCGGGAAGCGCAGCACCGCGCTCAGCGTCGGCGACCACCGCTGCGCCTGCACGGCGGCGGTGGCCGCCGCGAGCGCCGGATCGAGCAGCAGGGCCGCCTGTGGGCCGGGCACGGCCAGCACCACGGCGGCGCAGGGCGACCCGTCCACGGCCGGCCCGGGCTCGACGCCGAGCACCAGCCGGTCGACCACCACCGGCAGGTCGGCGGCCAGGTGCTCGACCAGCGACCGCAACCCCCGCGGGGCCGCCCAGCGCACCGGCCCGGGGACCTCACGCCGGCCCTGCGCGGAGTATGCGACGAAGGTGTCGGTCCACTCCCGGGCCAGCCCGTCGGCCGCCCAGCCGCGCACCACCTCGGCGAAGTCCGGGTCGCTGACGGTGAAGTACGCCGCGCCGATGTCCGCCGGGCGCCCGTCGAACCGCCTGCTGGCCATCCGGCCACCCGCCACCCGGGCACGCTCACGGATCTGCACCGGTACGCCCGCCCGGAGCAGCTCGGTGGCGCACGCCACCCCGGCGATCCCTGCCCCGACCACCACGACCCGCGTCCGGTCCGCATCCATCCGGTGATGGTAGGAGGTTCCCGGCCGGGCCAAGCACCGACACACGCGACCGGGCGGGCGGCTGGCTGGCGGGCACGCCGTGCCCGCCCGGCCGCGAGAACTGCAAAGATCGTTGCCGTTCTGGCAAGCTGGTGGCATGGACGACGACCTCGACCACGCGCTCGCCGGGGTGGGCCCCCGGCTCCGCGCGCTGCGCCGGCAGCGCGAGACCACGCTGGCCGACCTGTCGGCGGCGACCGGGATCTCGGTCAGCACCCTGTCCCGGCTGGAGTCCGGCACCCGCCGGCCCACCCTGGAGCAACTGCTCCCGCTGGCCCGGGCGCACGGCGTGACGCTCGACGATTTGGTGGGCGCCCCGCCCACCGGGGACCCGCGCGTTCACCTGCGCCCGGTCAGCCGGCACGGCCTGACCATGCTGCCGCTGACCCGCCGGGCCGGCGGCATCCAGGCGTACAAGCTGGTGATCCCGGCCACCAGCCGCCGGCGGGAACCGGACCCGCAGACCCACGAGGGCTACGAGTGGCTCTACGTGCTCAACGGCCGGCTACGGCTGGTCCTCGGCGAGCGCGACCTGGAGCTCTCCCCCGGCGAGGCGGCCGAGTTCGACACCCGGGTGCCGCACTGGTTCGGGGCCGCCGACAGCGAGCCGGTCGAGTTCCTCAGCCTGTTCGGCCGGCAGGGCGAGCGCGCCCACCTGCGCGCCCGGCCGAGGGCGCAGCACCCGCCCGAGCGGCCCGACGAGCCCTGACGCCCGACGAAGGGCGGGCGGTCAGCGCGGTGGCAGGCGGTGCAGCTCGACCCGGTCGAGCCGGCCCGCCGCCACCCGCGCCGTGAGGTAGGTGGCGTACGGCTGGCGGCGCCGGTCGGTCGGCGAGCCGGGGTTGAGCAGCCGCAGCCCGCCCGGGGCGACGGTGTCCCACGGAATGTGCGAGTGGCCGAAGACGAGCAGGTCCGCGTCGCCGTACGCGGCGGCGCAGCGCTGCTCCCGGCGGGCGCGCGGGCCGGTCTCGTGCACCACGGCGACCCGCAGGCCGCCCAGCTCGACCCGGGCCACCTCGGGCAGCCGGGCGCGCAGTTCGGGCCCGTCGTTGTTGCCGGACACGCCGACGAGGCGGCGCGTCCGGGCCTCGACGGCGTCGAGCAGCGCGACGTCCACCCAGTCCCCGGCGTGCAGCACCACGTCGGCGGCGTCGATCGCCGCCCAGAGCGGCGCCGGCAGGTCGCGGGCCCGCTTCGGCACGTGGGTGTCGGCCGTGATCACCAGGCGCATGCCGCCATTCTCGCCCCCGGGAACCGACGGACAGCGGCACAGGTCTTCACACGCCGGCAACGGGCGCGTACCTTGACGGGGAATGCGTGGGAGCGCTTCCACGCATACTCGTCGATTCGTGGAGGACGCCCCATGCGAAGCAGACCAGCGCTCGCGGCCCTGGCCGCCGGCGCGACCACGCTCACCGCCGCCGCCACCGTCGCGGTCGGCCTCGTCGGCTCCGCGCCGGCCGTGGCCGCCGATTCCGCCTTCTACGTCGACCCGCAGACCAACGCCGCCCAGTGGGTGGCCGCCAATCCGGGCGACCCGCGCGCCGCCGTGATCCGGGACCGGGTCGCCGCCGTCCCGCAGGCGCGCTGGTACACCCGCACCAACACCTCCACCGTCCGGGCCGAGGTGGACCAGTTCGTCGGGGCCGCCGCCGCGGCGGGGAAGATCCCGATCCTGGTGGTCTACAACATCCCGAACCGGGACTGTAGCGGCGCCAGCGGCGGCGGCGCGCCGGACCACGCCAGCTACCGGCAGTGGGTCGACCAGGTGGCCGCCGGGCTGGCCGGCCGGCCCGCCTCGATCGTGCTGGAGCCGGACGTGCTCCCGCTGATGACGAACTGCCAGAGCGCCGCCCAGCAGGCCGAGACGAAGGCGTCCATGGCGTACGCCGGCAAGAAGCTCAAGGCCGGCTCGGCGCAGGCGAAGGTCTACTTCGACGCCGGGCACTCGACGTGGCTCTCCCCCGCCGACATCGCCGCCCGGCTGACCGGCGCGGACGTCGCCAACAGCGCCGACGGCATCTCCCTCAACGTCTCCAACTACCGCACCACCGCCGAGTCCGTCGGGTACGCCAGGCAGGTCATCGCCGCCACCGGCGTGTCCCGGCTGAAGGCCGTGATCGACACCAGCCGCAACGGCAACGGCCCTGCCGGCTCGGAGTGGTGCGACCCGCCGGGGCGGGCGATCGGCACCCCGAGCACCACCGCCACCGGGGACGGCGCGATCGACGCGTACCTCTGGGTGAAGCTGCCCGGCGAGGCCGACGGCTGCATCGCCGGGGCCGGCCAGTTCGTCCCGCAGCGGGCGTACGACCTGGCGGTCGCCGCGGGGCCGGTCCCGACCACCGCCGCCCCCAGCACGGCCCCGCCCACCACCGCGCCCCCGACCACCGCGCCCCCGACGACCGCGCCGCCCACCACCGCACCCCCGACCACGACCCCGCCGACCCAGGGCTGCGCGGTCACCTTCACCCCGAACACCTGGACCGGCGGGTTCACCGCCGAGCTGCGGGTGACCAACCGGGGCGGCGCGCTCAGCTCGTGGACGGTGGCCTTCACCGCCGGCCCCGGGGTGCGGCTGACCAGCGGCTGGAACGGTGAGTGGAGCCAGAGCGGCGAGCGGATCACCGTGCGCAACTCGGCCTGGAACGGCAGCCTGCCGGCCGGTGGCACGCTGAGCGTCGGCTTCCAGGGCACCTACTCCGGCGGCACGCTGCCCGCCCCGACCGGCTTCACCCTCAACGGCGCACCCTGCTCCTGAGCCCGGCCGACGAGCCGCCCGCCGCGCGGTTACCCGCGGCGGGCGGCGGGCCCGGGCCGGCCGACCGGGGACCCGCGCTCAGGCGCCCTGGCCCTGGTTCTGCATCAGCCCGCCGTCCATGAAGTACGTCGAACCGGTCACGTAGTCAGCGTCGTCGCTGGCCAGGAAGACGGCGAGCCGGCCGATCTCCTCGGGCATGGCGGCCCGCTTCCACGGGATGCTCTGCACCTGTTCCTCCAGGTACGCCGGATCGTCGATGGCCTTCTGGTTGAACGGGGTGAGCACCATCCCCGGGCCGATGTTGTTGACGTTGAGGTGCATCGGCGCCACCTCCAGGGCCAGGCTCTTGGCGAACTCCAGCAGCGCGCCCTTGCTGGCGTCGTAGTCGGAGCCGCCGGCCCGGGCCACCTCCTGGTGGACCGACGTGATGTTGATGATCTTCCCGTGGCCGCCCTGGTCCCGACGGTGTCGGACGAACCGGCGGGACGCGAAGAACGCCCCGTAGACGTTGGTCCGGATGGCCCGGTCCCAGGTCTCGGTGTCCAGGTCCGCCACCGGTATCCCGGAGGCGTCCACCCCGGCGTCGTTCATCAGCACGTCGAGCGTGCCGAACTCCGCCAGGGCCTCGTCGAACATCGCCTCCACCTGCTGTTCGTCGGAGATGTCGCACTGCACCACCACCGCCCGCCGGCCGTTCTCGGCCACCTTGTCCCGGGTGTGGTTGGCCCCGGCGTGGTCGTGCAGGTAGTGCACCACGACGTCGGCCCCCTCACGGGCGAACTCGATCGCCGTGGCCTGACCGATGCCCGAGTCCGAGCCGGTGATCAGGGCGGTCCTTCCGTCGAGCCGTCCGGTCATCAGCGTGCTCCCTCCGTTCGACCCGCACCTGTCGGCACGGTGGGGCGCGGGCGGTCCGCGCCCTGGCGTCGCCGCTCGTCGGCCTCGGTCAACGAGCCGGCGGCGTTGATCAGGCCGATGTGCGAGAAGGCCTGCGGGAAGTTGCCGAGCTGCTCCCCGGTGGCCTGGTCGATCTGCTCGGCGAACAGGCCCAGGTCGTTCACCCGGCCGGCGAGGGACGCGAACATCCGCTCGGCCCGGTCCAACTCGCCGGCCAGGGCCAGACAGCTCGCCAGCCAGAACGAGCAGATGACGAAGCCGGCCGGGTCGCCGTCCCAGCGGCGCAGCAGACCGTCGCGCGACAACCGTGCCTCGACGACGTCCATCGTGGAGCGCATCCGGGCGTCGTCGGCCGGCAGGAACCCCACCAGCGGCATGATCAGCACCGAGGCGTCCAGCTCGTCCGAACCGAAGGCCCCGGTGTACGCGCCGAGCCGGTCGTTCCAGCCCCGGTCCAGCACCGCCGCGCGGACCTCGTCCCGGGCGGCGGCCCAGCGGGCCAGGTCGGCGGGATCACCGAGGCGGGGTCCGAACCGCACCGCCCGGTCCAGCGCGGTCCAGCACTGCACCTTCGACGAGACGTAGTGCCGCTCCGCGTCCCGGGCCTCCCACATGCCGGCGTCGGGGAGGTGCCAGTCGGCGACCGCCTGGTCGGCGAGGGCGCGCAGGAGCTGGTGCACCTCGGGGTCCATCGGATCGAGGTAGTGCCGCATCAGCCACGCCGCGTCGAGGACCTCCCCGAGCACGTCGGTCTGCCGCTGTCTCCAGGCGTCGTTGCCGACGAAGACCGGCTGGCTGTCGGCGTATCCGGCGAGGCGGTCGAGGGGGTGCTCGGTCAGGTCCCGCTCACCCTCCACGCCGTACATGATGGGCACCGGCTGGTTCCCGATCCGGCCCATCGCGCGGGCCACCCACGCGAACTGCCGGTTGGCCTCGTCGGGACAGGCCGCCAACCAGAGGGCCTTCAGGGTGAGGCTGAAGTCGCGGACCCAGACGAAGCGGTAGTCGTAGTTGCGGTCGCCACCCAGTTGTTCGGGCAGCGAGGTGGTCGCCGCGGCCACGATCGCGCCGCTGGGCTGGTAGGTCATGCCCTGCACGACCAGCGCGCTGCGGCGCACCTGGTCCGCGAACCGGCCGTGGTACGGGTGCAAACTGGCCCAGGACCGCCAGCCCGCCGCCGTCTCGGCGACCGTCGGGGCGGCGTCCGGCGTCACTGGCGGGCCGGCGTCGTAGGTCGGGCCGTACCCCAGCGTGAAGCCGTACGACTCGCCGGGCCGGACGGTGAACGTCGCGGCGGCCTCGCCCTCGCCGCACTCCAGGGGCACGTCGCCACGCAGTCGCAGGCGGGCCGCGCCGACGGTCGCCTGCACCCCGTCGCCGGTGGGCACCAGATACGGGGCGACCCGGCCGTACTCGAACCGGGGGCGGTAGCGCAGCCGCACCGGCACGGCACCGGAGACGCCCTCCACCAGCCGGGCCAGCACCCGGGGCGAACGCAGCCCGATGTCGTGCCCGCGCGCGCCGGGCTCCAGCGCCAGCGCGTCGGTCACCGCCACCGACCCGTCCCCGGTGGTGAAGACGGTCCGCAGCACCAGCGTGTCCGCCAGGTAGGAGCGTTCGGTGGTGAAGTCCCCTTCGGGCCGGATCGACCAGTGGCCCGCGTCGTCGTCGAGCAGCCGCCCGAAGACCGACGGGGCGTCGAACCGTGCCGGGCACCACCAGTTGACCGAGCCGGCCCGGTCGACCAGAACCGCGCTGCGGCCGTCGGCCAGGAAGCCGTGCTCGCTGATCCGTCCGGTGTCCACGACCGTGCCTACCCGGCGCCGCCGACCAGCATTCGTCGGGGCACCGCCGGATGCGAGCGAACCGGTCCCGTGCGTCGCTCCTCCCGGCCGGGGCGGGGCGACCGGAGACCGCTCCGGCGCGTCGGGGCATCCGGATCGTGGCGGGCCTGCCCGATCCGGGGGAGCCGGCGCGTTACCGGCCGGTGCCCGGGGGAACGCGGGAGGTCGACGAAGGAGGATGCTCATGATCAGACCCTCGACTCCGACCGCGGCCTGGCAACCCGGGATGCCGGGCGGACCCCCCCCCCCGTGCCCGGCGGCCGGCCCGTCCCGCCCGGCGACGCCCCGCCCGCGACCGTCCGGCCCCGCCCGGACTATCCATCCGCCCAGCGAGTGGTGGACTACCTGGCCGACAACCGGTTCCCGGTGCAGCGCACCGCGATCGTGGGGACGAACCTCACCCTGGTCGAGACGGTGCTCGGCCGGATGACCACGGGCCGGGCGGCCCTGGTCGGCGCGGGCACGGGCGCCTGGTTCGGCCTGTTCATCGGGCTGCTCTTCGGGATCTTCACCGCCGGTAGCTGGGTGGCGGTGATCCTGGTCGGCCTGGTGATCGGGGCGATCTGGGGCGCGGTGTTCGGCGCGGTCGCGCACGCGATGACCGGCGGGCAGCGGGACTTCACGTCCGCCAGCTCCCTGCGCGCCAGCCAGTACGCGGTCACCGTCGACGCCGACCAGGCCGAGCAGGCCCAACAGCTACTGGCCCGGATGCACCTGACGCCCGCGGGCGCGACGGCCCGCTGACGCCGCGCGGACGCGCCACCGGTGTCGCCGCGCCCCGGCGGGTGGACGGCCCGACGACCGCGGCGCCGGACGGCCCCGGGGGATGTCCCCGGGGCCGTCCGCCGTGCCGGTCAGCCGTCTGTGGCGAGGCGGGCGTGCAGGTGTTCGTCGTGCCGGCGGCCGTCGCCGTAGCGGTACGACTCGCGCAGCGTGCCCTCGGCGAGATAGCCCGCCCGCAGGGCCACCCGGCAGGACACCACGTTCGGCACGGCGTGGCACAGCTCGATGCGGTGCAGGCCCAGCGCCGCGAAGGCCCACGTGGTGAGCCGCCGGACCGCGCCCGTGGCGACGCCCCGCCCCCGGGCAGCGGGCACGGTCCAGTACCCGATGCTGGCGTTGCCGCCGCCGATCCCGTGCAGCGACACCGCCCCGAGCAGCCCGCCGTCGCCGGGGTCGGTCACCGCGAGGGACAGCGCGTCGCCGCCGGACCAGTCCGCCCGGCGGCGCACCCAGTCGGCGGCGCGTGCCTCGTCCACCTCGCCCTGCGGGTTCCAGGTGGCCACGGCCGGATCGCGCAGGGCGGCCAGCACGTCGGGGGCGTCGGCCGCCCGCCAGGGGCGCAGCAGCAGGCCGGGGGCAGCGAGTACGACGTGGTCCACGGGGCAGTCTCGCACGCCGCCGGGCCCGCCTGCCCGGGTTTTTCCGGCCCCTTCCTTCAAATCGAAAGCAGAAAAGACCAATCCGGCCGCTTGCAGCGCGCAGCCAGGTCCGAAGCAACTTGTTAAATTTTGAAAGAGTGCTATGGTTGCGGCATGACGGAGAGCCTGGACAGCGAGCGGATGGCCTGCTGGCGCGCCTACATCGAGTCGAGCCAGCGGCTGTTCACCCAGCTTGAGGACGACCTGCGGGCCGACAGCGAGCTGAGTTTCGCCGACTACCACGTGCTCGTGCTGCTCTCCGAGGCGCCGGGGCAACGGCTGCGGATGGGTGAGCTGGCCGGCCGGCTGGTCTTCTCGCCCAGCCGGCTGACGTACCAGATCACCTCGATGTGCAAGCGCGGCCTGGTGGCCAAGCAGTCCTGCGCCGAGGACGGGCGGGGCAGCGAGGCGGTGCTCACCGCCGCCGGGCTGCTGGCGCTGCGCGAGGCCGCGCCGCACCACCTGCGCTCCGTGCGCAGCCACCTGATGGACGACCTCGACGACGCCGAGGTCGCCTGCCTGACCCGGGTCTTCGACCGCCTCGGCCGGCGCCTGCGCGCCGACCGCGACGCCTCGGCCACCCGCAACGAATAAGGAGTTCGAGATGCCCGCGATCACCGTCGACGACGTCCTCGTCCTGCCCCGCCTGCCCCGGCTCGACGAGACCACCAGCTACCGGCCGGTCCGCCGGCTGACCACCGCCCCCAGCGGGTACGAGGGCGAGGGCTTCCCGGTCCGCCGGGCCTTCGCCGGGGTGCCGACGCACGAGCTGGACCCGTTCATCCACCTCGACCAGATGGGCGAGGTGGACTACGCGCCGGGCGAGCCCAAGGGCACCCCGTGGCACCCGCACCGCGGCTTCGAGACGGTGACCTACATGATCGACGGGATCATGGACCACCAGGACTCGCAGGGCGGCGGCGGCACCATCACCGACGGCGACACCCAGTGGATGACGGCCGGCAGCGGCCTGCTGCACATCGAGGCGCCGCCCGAGCACCTGGTGGCCAGCGGCGGCCTGTTCCACGGCCTCCAACTCTGGGTGAACCTGCCGAGGGTGGCGAAGATGATGCCGCCGCGCTACCAGGACATCCGCGGCAAGGAGTCGGCGCTGCTCACCACGCCGGACGGCGGCGCGCTGATCCGGGTCATCGCCGGCGAGGTGGCCGGGCACCGCGGGCCGGGCTCGACCCACACCCCGATCAGCATCGCCCACGTCACGGTGCAGCCCGGCGCCGAGCTGAGCCTGCCCTGGCAGCCGGACTTCAACGCGCTGGTCTACGTGCTCGCCGGGCGCGGCACGGTCGGCACCGACCGCCGCCCGGTGCACACCGGCCAACTCGCCACCCACGGTCCGGGCGACGCGCTGCGGGTCACCGCGGACGCGAAGCAGGACTCGAACGCCCCCGCCCTGGAGCTCTACGTGATGGGCGGGCAGCCGATCCGGGAGCCCGTGGCGCACTACGGCCCGTTCGTGATGAACACCCGGGACGAGCTGATCCAGGCGGTCGAGGACTTCCAGGCCGGCCGGCTCGGGGTGATCCCGGCCGAGCGGGTGCCGCACACCGGCGGCCAGGGCGACCGGCCCTGACCGCTCTGACCGCTCTGACCGCCCGGACGGGACGGGGCGTCACCGGGCAGCCCCCGGTGGCGCCCGCCGGGCGGGATCAGGAGACCGCGAAGATCCCCGCCACCCCCAGCAGCACCATCACCAACACGGCCACCAGCGCACCGCGCTCGCTCTCCACCGGCTGTTCGCGGTACTCGGTCACGGCGTCGGTCGTCTCGACGGGCATCGGATGGCCTCCTCGGTGTTCGGTCAGGGTCGTCGGGCGTCGCGCGGGAACGTTGCCAGGTCACCGGGGGTGCCGGTCGGCGTGCGGGCCCGGCGCGAGGGCCCTACCGTGAGGACGTTGTCGACCTCGGGAGGCTGGAGCGTGCCGATGCGGGACTGGTTCCTCACCGCGCAGGAACGCGCCAACCCGGGCTCTGAGTTACCCGTCTGGACGACGGGAAACCTCGCCGAGCCGCTGATTCACGGCGCGGCGTACTTCGACCGGCTGGTCAGCGAGGTGGAGGCGCTCGGCGAGGGCGACCACCTGTTCTTCACCGACTGGCGCGGCGACCCCGACGAGCGGATGCGCCCGGACGGGCCGACCGTGGCCCAGCTGTTCAGCCGCGCCGCCCAGCGCGGCGTGGTGGTCAAGGGCCTGCTCTGGCGCTCACACCTCGACTCGCTGTCGTTCAGCGAGGCGGAGAACCGCAGCCTCAGCGAGGCGGTCCGCGCGGCCGGCGGTGAGGTGCTGCTCGACCAGCGGGTCCGCCGCGGCGGCTCGCACCACCAGAAGCTGGTGGTGCTGCGCCACCCCGCCGCCGGGGAGCGGGACGTCGCCTTCACCGGCGGGATCGACCTGTGCCACAGCCGCCGGGACGACGCCGAGCACCACGGCGACCCGCAGGCGGTCGGGATGTCCCCCCGGTACGGCGACACCCCGCCCTGGCACGACGTGCAGCTCGCCCTGCGCGGGCCGGTGGTCGGCGCGCTGGACTCCGTGTTCCGCGAGCGGTGGACCGACCCGATGCCGCTGGACTCGGAAAACCCGCTGGCGTACCTGCGGGACCGGCTGCGCGCCGCGGACCTGCGCCCGGACCCGCTGCCCGACCAGCCGGCCGACCCCCCGCCGTGCGGCCCGCACCGGATCCAGGTGCTGCGCACCTACCCGGCGGTGCGCCCGCGCTACTCCTTCGCCCCGGACGGCGAGCGCACGGTGGCCCGCGGCTACACCAAGGCCGTCCGCCGGGCCCGCCGGCTGATCTACCTGGAGGACCAGTACCTCTGGTCGACCGAGGTGGCCGACCTGTTCGCCCGGGCGCTGCGCGACAATCCCGACCTGCACCTGGTGGCCGTCGTCCCCCGGCACCCGGACGTGGACGGCCGGTTCGCCCTGCCGCCGAACCTGGTCGGCCGGGAGCAGGCGCTGGCGCTGTGCGGCAGGGCCGCCCCGGACCGGGTGCACGTCTTCGACGTGGAGAACCACGCGGGCGACCCGGTGTACGTGCACGCCAAGGTGTGCGTGGTCGACGACGTGTGGGCCAGTGTGGGCAGCGACAACTTCAACCGCCGCTCGTGGACCCACGACAGCGAGCTGTCCTGCGCGGTGCTCGACGACACCCGGGACGAGCGGGCCCCGCGGGACCCGGGCGGCCTGGGCGACGGGGCCCGGCTGTTCGCCCGGGAACTGCGGCTGCGGCTGTGGCGCGAGCACCTGGACCGGGACCCGGGCGGCGGCGCGGACCACGACCTGCTGGGCCCGGCGTCGGCGGTCGAGACGATCACCGCGGCGGCGCACGCGCTGCAACGCTGGCACGACTCGGGTCGGGTCGGGCCCCGGCCGCCGGGCCGGCTGCGCCCACACCGGCCGGAGCGGCTGCCCTGGTACACCCGGGCGTGGGCGCTGCCCGCGTACCGGCTGGTCTACGACCCGGACGGCAGGCCGCTGCGGGCCCGGCTGGCCGGCACCTGGTGACCGGCCCGGCCGACCGCCGCCGGGCTGCGGGCGAGCACGCTCTCCCCGCCCGGGTACGCGAACGACGCGCGCGGGGAGTAGAAGCCGGTGGCGATGACCAGCGGGTTGGCCGGACGTAGCGGGTAGACCGGGTGGTCCGGGTCGAGGAAGTCCACCGACTCGACCTCGAACGGTGCCACCGGCTCGGCCAGGTACGGGTAGACGCCGCTGACCAGGGCCCCGTCGCGACCGGTGAGGTAGCGGTGATGGCCGCTGCGGATGACGTGCCCGGTGTCGCCGACGCGTACCCGGGCGCGGATCAGGGGCGCCCCGTCGACCTCGGTCTGCGCCACCAGCGTGTCGCCCCGCTGCTCCAGCCAGGTGCGGCCGGCCGCGACCGGGGCGCCGCGGGCGGCGGCGTACCCGCGCACCCGGGGGCTGGAGCAGAGGTAGTGCGTCCACCAGCCGCCCGGCAGGGGCCGGTCCGGGACGTCGAGGCCGGCCAGCGACACGCCGAGATAGGTCAGCGAGTACGCGCCGAACCCGGAGCTCTGGGTCTCGTCGTCGACCACGTACTGGTTCATGAAGACCCGGCGGTCGTCCCCGGCGCGCAGGCCCGCCGGCAGCAGGGCGGCGGCTGCGGCCGGGTCCGCCGGCAGCCAGCTCAGATAGATCATCCGGCTGTGCACGACGAGGTGCGGATCGGCGGGGTCGAGCACGCTGCCTCCGGGCCAGGGGGAATTCCCCAGCGACGCTACGGCCGGTCCCGTGGGTGGGACAAGGACGCAAACCCGACAGTTGGGCCGGTCTGTCGGGTTTCACGTTGACGCCGCGCCGCGCGCATCGGCCGGTCGGGTACTCCGTCCCGACGGCTGGCCCGGCCACCGCCTCCGACCAGACCCATGGGCACCGCCGGACGGCGGGTCGGGTCGACCGTCCGGCCCGGCCGGGACGACCAACCGGCCAACGAACCGGTAATCGCGATCGAATCTTCCGGTATCTACGCACCTTTCATGGGACTTTGTTCCTAAAAGTACCTTAAGCACATCGTACTTTCGGCTAGATTTCCTGGAGCCGTTCCGGCTAAGGTGAGTCCCGAACGGACGAACCGAAGCTAAACCACAGCGTCACGTCTATATCCGCGGACGAGGTGCAGGGAGGACCACCAATGACCGCGCCAACGATCAGCGAGCAGACGAAGGCAGAGCCGGCCGCCGTCACCAGGAAGCTGGACCCGCGAGCGCTCACCGACAGCGCGGCCGACCTCCTCAACGCGATGGCAGCGCTGCCCGCCAACCACCCGTCGCGCGCCGCGCTGCGGGACAGGGCGATCGAAGCCTGGCTGCCGCTCGCCAACCACCTCGCCCACCGCTACAGCGGCCGGGGAGAGCCCACCGACGACCTGGCACAGACGGCCGCCGTCGGCCTGATCAAGGCCATCGACAAGTTCGACCCGTCCCGCGGCGTCGACTTCGCCGGCTACGCCATCCCCACCATCATCGGCGAGCTCAAGCGCCACTTCCGCGACCGCACCTGGGACATCCGGGTGCCGCGCCGCCTCCAGGAGCTGCGGCTGGCCATCTCCGACGCCAACAGCACGCTGCTGCAGACGCTGGGCCGCTCCCCGACGGTCGCCGACATCGCCGCCCACCTCAGGCTCACCGAGGAAGAGGTCCTGGAGGGCCTGGAGGGCGCCCGCGCGTACAACGCGGTGTCGTTGTCCACCCCGACCGGCGACGGCGACCGGGCCACCGAGCTGGGCGACATGCTCGGCGGCGAGGACAGCGAGTTCGAGCTGGCCGAGCTGCGGGTGGCCCTGGGCCCGGCGCTCGCCACGCTCGACGAGCGCGAGCAGAAGATCCTCACCCTGCGCTTCTACGGCAACCTGACCCAGTCGCAGATCGCCGAGCAGATCGGCGTCTCGCAGATGCACGTGTCCCGGCTGCTGGCCCGGGCCCTGACCAGGCTGCGGGGTCAGCTCGACGGCACGTACTAGGGGCGCCGCCGGTGGTCGGGGCGGCGGGCCCGACCACCGGTACGCCGGAAGGGGCCCGATCGGCGATCCGCCGGCCGGGCCCTTCCCCGCCGTGCCGCCTGCCGGTCCGGAGCCTCCCCCGCGCCGCGTCAGGCCCCCGCCGGCTCCCGCCACATCGGGTAGAACGGGGTGCCGTCGGGCAGCCGGAAGGCCTCCCGCGCCCGGTAGCCGTGCCGGGCGTACAGGTCCCGGCCGATCTCGCTGCTCGCCTCCAGGTAGCCGGGCGTTCCGTCGGCGTCCAGCCCGGCGTGGTGGTGCCGCAGCAGCGCGGAGCCGAGCCCCTGCCCCTGCCGGTCCGGCGCGACGGCGAGGAAGGCCAGGTGGTGGTGGTCGGGGTACGGGTGGTTGGCGGCGAACAGCCCGTCGAGGTGCCGGAACCGTCCGGTCCACTCCCCGCAGGCGGCGGCCAGCCGGGCGTCGTAGTCCGCCGGCGGCGGGACCTCCTCGCCGACCTGCGGGAACCACACGGCCACCGCCGCCCGGTCCGCGGTGGCGTGCACGTGGCCGTGCGCCATCGCGTGCCCGACCAGGATCTCGAAGTTGTCGGCCAGCACGGCCTCCCGCTTGGAGGCGTCCGGCACCAGCCAGTGGGTCGCCGGGAGCACCAGGAAGGCCCGGGCGATCCGCTCGGCCACCAGCCGGGTCTCGGCCGCGCCGAGGCGCTCGACGCGCACGTCGTTCATCGCCGGGCCTCCGCCCGGGCCGGGGCCGGCTCGCCGGCGGGGCCCGGCGCGGCCAGCAGGGCCGCGCTCTCCGCGCCCAGCCCGATCCGGGCGTAGACGTCCGGCCGGCTGCCGCGCAGCACCAGCGCCCAGAGCACGCCGATCAGCGCCGCCACCGGGTACGCCGCCGGCACCGCCCAGCGCAGCGCGGAGTCGGGCGACACCCCGAGCAGGATGGCGAAGTTGTCCACCGCCACCGTGATGATGGCGACCAGCGCCACGGCGGCCAGCCCGGGGGCGACCGCCCGCCGCCACAGGCTCTCCTCGACCCGGGTGCGGGCGAAGTACGCCATCACTGCGGTCGAGGTGGTGGCGATCAGCAGCAGCACCCCGAACCCGCCACCGGCGCCGGCGTAGTAGAAGAGCTGGAGCACCGGGTCCCACCCGTTGACCGTGTACAGCAGGATCACCAGCAGGCCCAGCAGGCTCTGCGCGAGCGAGCCGACCCGGGGCGAACCGGTGCGCGGCGAGGTCTTCCCGAACGCCGCCGGCAGCACCCGCTCCCGGCCGAGCGCGAACGCGTACCGGGCGGTGGTGTTGTGGAACGAGATCATCGCGGCCAGCACGGAGGTCATGAAGAGCGCCTGGCCGACGGTGACGGCGGTTTCGCCGAGCTGCGCCGCGGCCAGGTTGAAGATCAGCTCGACGCTCTGCTCGCCGGCCTGGGTGGCGATCTGGTCCGGGCCGGTGGCCACGGTCAACGTCCAGGACGACAGGGCGTAGAGCCCGGCGATGATCGCCACCGAGAGGTAGGTGGCCAGCGGGACGGTGCGCTTCGGGTCCCGGCTCTCCTCGCTGAACACCACCGCGGACTCGAAGCCGACGAAGCCGGTCGCGGCGAGCACCAGCAGCGCGCCCGCGCCCGGGACGAGCAGGCTGTCCGCGGTCAGGGCGGTGAAGCTGACCGAGCCGCCGGCCGGGTTGCCGAGCTGCCCCAGGTCGAACACGAGGATCACCACGAGCTCGGCGACCAGCAGCACCGCGAGCACCCGGCCGTTGACGTCGACCCGGAGCAGGCCGAGCACGGCGACCAGCGCCCAGGCGGCCAGCGCCACCACCCACCAGGCCGGGTCGGCGCCGAAGAGCCGGTGCAGCACCGGGGAGGCCGCCGCCCCGATCGCGCCGTACAGCCCGATCTGGAGAGCGTTGTACGCCAGCAGGGCGACCCAGGCGGCGCCGACCCCGGCCGGCCGGCCCAGCCCCCGGGAGACGTACGCGTAGAACGCGCCGGCGTTCTCCACCCGGCGGGCCATCGCCACGTAGCCGACGGAGAACAGGGCGAGCACCGCCCCGACCACCAGGAAGGCCAGCGGCATGCCGGTGACGCCGGTGACGGCGTACCCGGTGGTGACCACGCCGGCCACCACGGTCAGCGGCGCCGCCGCGGACAGCACGAAGAAGATCACCGACGGCACGCCGAGCCGGCCGCGGGCCAGCGCGTCGGAGACGTTGCTCGGTCGTTGGATGGTCTCTGTGGGGGGCATGGCGGTGCTCCGGTTCCAGGGAGGGGTGGGGGCGTCGGCCGGTCAGGGCTTGCCGCGCAGCACCGCCGCGCCGACGGCGGCCTCGGCGTGCGCGACCAGCTCCTTCAGCGGCGGAGGCAACGCCGGGATGAGGACGCCGAGCCGGTGGTGGGCACGAGGGCCGGCGCTCCACAACACCTCGCGGGTGAGCCCGGCGGCGGAGATCAGGCCGAACAGCAGCGCGTCCGGCACTGCCGGCGGCTCCGGCCGGTCCAGCAGGGCGCGCAGCCGGGTGGCCGGCCAGGCCACCGCGTTCAGGTCGATCGGTACGTAGCCGACGGTGGTGCGCAGCAGCCGACGGCTCTCCTGCCGGCGCAGCACCCCGGCCCGGGCCAGCCGCTCCGCGACCGACGTCGCCGCGGTCTGCCCGAGGAAGCTCAGCCAGGTGCGGACCGACTGGTGCTGGGACTCGCCGATCAACTGGTCGAGCACGGTGTGCGCCAGGGCGTCGGCCGGCGGGCGGCGGTCCACCACCGTCACGTTGCCGGCGCTGACGGTGATCTGTCCGAACAGGACCAGCTCGCCGAGGAGCCCGGCCGCCAGCCCGATGCCGACCGCGCTGGAGTGCAGCTTCGCCCTGCCCCGGCTGTCGTTGTGGGCGACCAGATAGAACTCGTCGGCGGTGAGCAAACGAGCCTCCCGAACGGATTGTCCACAACTGATCGACACCGGGTGAAAGGATGCACGCCCTCTGTTTGCAACGCAACTCCCAGTTTCGACGGTTGCACTCCGTGCACATGCGACCTGCGGATCTTGTCGTGACAGACTCGGAGGGTGACCGCCAGCCCGACCGTCCGCCGCCGCCGCATCGCCCGGGAACTTCGCCAGTTGCGCGAACGTTCAGGGATGACCCTCGATGTCGCCGCCCGCCAGCTCGACATGTCCAAGAGCAACCTGTCCCGGATCGAGACCGCGCAGATCGGGATCAAGCCCCGGGACGTCCGCGCCGCGCTGGCGCTCTACCGGGTCACCGGGGACGACGCCGAGGCGTTGATCGAGATCGCCCGGGGCGCGCAGCAGCGCGGCTGGTGGCAGAACTACAGCGACGTGCTCCCGGAGTGGTTCGAGTTCTACGTCGGACTGGAGGCCGAGGCGGCGTCGCTGCGCACGTACGAGGCCGAGGCCGTGCCCGGGCTGCTCCAGACCGAGGCGTACGCCCGGGGAATCTACCGGCTCACCGCCGGGGAGGAACGCATCGAGCGCAAGGTCGCCGCCCGGCTGCACCGGCAGAACGTGCTGCACCAGGAGAAGCCGGTCGAGTTGTCGGTGGTGCTCAACGAGGCGGTGCTGCTGCGGCCGGTCGGCGCACCGGCCGCGATGGCCGAGCAACTGGCCCACATCGGCCGGGTGGCCCGACTACCCAACGTCACGGTCCAGGTACTTCCGTTCTCGGCCGGCGGGCATCCCGCGATGACCACCCCGTACGTCATCCTGGGCTTTTCCGACGCCGCCGACGCGTCCGTGGTTTACCTGGATAACCTCACGATGGGACTGGCTCTGGAGGACGCCGACCATGTGCTCCGGTATAGCCTGTTGCACGAGGAGCTGCGCCGGATGGCGCTCAGCCCGGCGGATTCGTTGACCCGCCTGGAGGACGCTTCTCGTAACTTTGCGTGACCGCATCGCGGCACGCCGGCAAAAGACGAGAGGTACGGGGATGACCGCGCTCGACCTGTCCCGGGCCGCCTGGCGGACCAGCAGCCGAAGCAGTGGCAACGGCAACTGCGTCGAGGTGGCCACAGCCGGCGGGCGGGTCGCGGTGCGGGACTCCAAGGACCGGCCCGGTCCTGTGCTGGTCTTCGGGCCGGACGCCTGGGGCGCGTTCGTCGCCGGCCTCGACGCGGTACGCCCCGGCTGACGCCCGCGCCGCCGGTGCGACAGTAGGAGACGTGCTCGCCGACGTACCCCTCGACCTGCCGGTCCGGCCCGCGCTGCCGGCGCTTCTCGACGCGCTGCGCGCGGCCGGCGGCGCGGTCCTCGTGGCGCCCCCGGGCACCGGGAAGACCACCCTCGCCCCGCTGGCCGTGGCCGGGGCGGTCACCGGCCGGGTGGTGATCGCCCAGCCCCGCCGGGTGGCCGCCCGGGCGGCGGCGCACCGGATGGCCGCCCTGCTCGGCGAGCGGGTCGGCGACCGGATCGGGTACGCGGTGCGCGGCGAGCGGCGGGGCGGCCCCACGACCCGGGTCGAGGTGGTCACCACCGGCCTGCTGGTGCGCCGGCTGCACCACGACCCGGAGTTGCCCGGCGTCGGCGCGGTCCTGCTGGACGAGTGCCACGAGCGGCAACTCGACGCCGACCTGGCGCTGGCATTCACCGTCCAGGCCCGGGCGACGCTACGCCCCGACCTGTGGCTGGCCGCCATGTCGGCCACCCCGGACGCGGGCCGGTTCGCCGCGCTGCTCGGCGCCGACGGCGTGCCCGCGCCGGTGGTCCGGGCCGCCTCGGCCCTGCACCCGGTGACCCGGGTCTGGGCCCCGCCGCCCCGGCCGGTCACCCCCTCCGGGGCCGGTCGCGTCGACCCGGCGCTGCTGGACCACGTCGCGGCCACGGTCCGGCGGGCCCTCGCCGAGCGGGACGGGGACCTGCTGGTCTTCCTGCCCGGGGTGGGCGAGATCGCGGCCGTGACCGGCCGGCTGGCCGACCTGCGGGACTCCGTCGCCCTGCTGCCGCTGCACGGGCGGCTGCGCGGGGCGGAGCAGGACGCCGCGCTGCGTCCCGCCGACCGGCGGCGGGTGGTGCTGGCCACCGCCGTGGCGGAGAGCAGCCTCACCGTGCCCGGGGTCCGGGTGGTGGTCGACGCCGGGCTCGCCCGGGTGCCCCGGGTGGACCTGGCCCGGGGGCTGGGCGCGCTGGTCACGGTGCCGGTGTCCCGGGCCGCGGCCACCCAGCGGGCCGGCCGGGCCGGCCGGGAGGCCCCCGGGCACGTGTACCGGTGCTGGTCGCAGGCCACCCACGCCCGGCTCGCCGCGCAGCCGGAACCGGAGATCGCCACCGCCGACCTCACCGGGTTCGCCCTGGAGCTGGCCGCCTGGGGCGAGCCGGACGGCAGCGGGCTGGCCCTGCCCGACCCGCCGCCGGCCGCCGCGATGACGGTCGCCCGGGAGACCCTGACCACCCTCGGCGCGCTGGACGCCGCTGGCCGGATCACCGCCCGGGGGCGGGCGATCGCCGGCGCGGGGGCCCATCCCCGGCTGGCCCGGGCCCTGCTGGACGGCGCGCCGGTGGTCGGCGCCGACCGGGCCGCCGAGGTGGTGGCGCTGCTCGCCGAGGACGCCGTCGCCGGGCCGGGCGACGACCTGACCGCCGGGTGGCGCCGGCTGCGCGCGGGCGTCGACCCCGCCGCCACGGCCCGCTGGCGCGCCGAGGTACGCCGGCTCCGCGCCGCCCTGCCTGCCGGGACGGACGGCCACCGGCCCACGGACGACGCGAGCCCGCCGGAGTCCTCCGGCCCGGCCCGGGCACCCGGGGGCGGCCCGGCCCGCCCGGCCCGCGACCCGGACGGCCGCGCGCCGGCCCGGGACCGCCGGCTGGGCCGGCTGCCCGACGACCTCGCCGCCGGGCTGCTGGTCGGGTTGGCGTACCCGGAACGGCTGGCCCGGGTCCGCCGGGCCGGCGGGTCGGCGTACCTGATGGCGGGCGGGACCGAGGCGGAGGTGGCGCCGGGCTCCGGGCTGGCCGGGGCCGCGTGGCTGGCCGTCGCGGTGGCCGACCGCTCCCCCGGCGCGCCGGCCGCCCGGGTCCGGCTGGCCACCCCGCTGGACGAGGCGACAGCGCGGGAGGCCGGCGGGCCGCTGCTGCGCCCGGAGCGGGAGGTGGCCTGGTCCGGCGGTGACGTGGTGGCCCGGGAGGTGGTCCGGCTCGGCGCGATCGAGCTGGTCGCCAGGGCGTTGGCCCGGCCGGAGCCGGCGCTGGTGGCCGCGGCGCTGCGCGACGGGCTGCGCCACGCCGGCCTGACGCTGCTGACCTGGACCCCGGCCGCGCGGGCGCTGCGCGAGCGGATGGCGTTCTGCCGGCACGCCCTCGGCCCCGACTGGCCGGACGTGGGCGACGAGGCGCTGCTCGCCGGGGCGGACGCCTGGCTCGGCCCGGAGCTGGCCGCCGCCCGCCGGCGGGCCGACCTGGCCCGGATCGACGTCGCCGCCGCGCTGCGCCGGCTGCTGCCCTGGCAGCAGGCCGCCCGGCTCGACGAGCTGGCCCCGGAGCGGCTCGCCGTGCCCAGCGGCTCCCGCGTCCGGGTGGACTACGCCGACCCGGCGGCCCCGGTCCTGGCGGTGAAGCTCCAGGAGACCTTCGGTTGGGCCGAGGCCCCCCGGATCGCCGACGGGCGGGTGCCGGTGCTGCTGCACCTGCTCTCCCCCGCCGGCCGCCCGGTGGCGGTCACCGCCGACCTGGCCTCGTTCTGGCGCACCGGCTACCCGCAGGTCCGCGCCGAGCTGCGCGGGCGCTACCCCCGGCACCCCTGGCCGCAGGACCCGACCACGGCAGAGCCGACCCGCCGGGCCGCCCCGCGCCGCCGCTGACCCGGGCCGACGGCCGGCCGGTGGGCACCGGTCCGCGTCGACCACCCTGGCCCGGGGCCTGGCCCTGGCCGGGCCGACGGGCCGGGGCCCGGGCCGACTCGGGCCGGGCGCGTCCGCAGGGGCCGGGTCAGTCCTCGGCGACCACGTCGGCGATGACGACGGTGACGTTGTCGGGGCCGCCGGCGCGCAGCGCCAGGTCGATCAGCCGCCGGGCGCACTCGTCCCGGTCCGGGTGGGCGCCGAGCACCTCGGCGAGGGTGTCCGGACGGACCACGTTGGACAGGCCGTCGCTGCACAGCAGCCACCGGTCGCCGGCCCAGGGCACCATCGTGGCGTACGACGGGGAGACCTCCTCGCCCTGCAACGCCTGGGTGACCACGGCCCGGCGCGGGTGGCTCGCGGCCTGGTCGGCGGTGATCACGCCCTGGTCGACGAGCATCTGCACGAAGGTGTCGTCCCGGGTGATCTGCTTGAGCACCCCCTCCCGGAAGAGGTACGCGCGGGAGTCGCCGACGTGGGCCAGGGCGAGACAGCTCCCGGTCCGGGCGAAGAGCAGGGCGGTCAGGGTGGTGCCCATGCCCTGCCGCTCCGGGTCCTCCCGCACCGCCTCGCGGATCCCCGCGGTCGCCAGCTCGATCCCGCTCTGCAGGGCGGCGACCAGGGCGTCCTCCGGTGTCGCCAGGTCCAGCGGCCCGACCGCGTCGATCGCGATCCGGCTGGCCAGGTCGCCGGCGGCCATCCCGCCCATGCCGTCGGCGACGGCGACGAGCCAGGTGCCGGAGTGCAGGGCGTCCTGGTTGCCGCTGCGGATCAGCCCGCGGTCACTCGCCCCCACGGAACGCAGCTTCAGGGTCATGGGACGCAGCCTGCCAGTTGGAGGCCGCAGTTGTCTCTAGGAGATCGCGACGACGTCGCGTGGCGCGGCGAATCTCACCCGGCGGACCGGACCAGGGGGTGAACCGGGCCGGTTTTATTCAGCGTCCTCAATTGACACGGCGGACACCCGCTGGAAATATCGGAGCGACACTGGGAGCGCTCCCAGATTCGGCCCGTCCCCCGGAAGGAAACCCCCGTGACGCCATCCCGACGCCGTCGACGCCGCCTCGCGGTGCTCGCCACGGCGACCGCCCTGGCCCTCACCGGCACCACTGCCGGCGCGGCCCACGCCGAGGTCCCGCCGGACGCCCCCGAGCAGCTGAAGAACGGCGACTTCAGCGCGGGCGTCGCCCCCTGGTTCTCGTACGGCACCGGGCCGCTCGGGGTCACCGACGGCCGGCTCTGCGCCACCGTCCCCGGCGGGCTGGCCAACCCCTGGGACGCCGGCATCGGCCAGGACGCCGTGCCGCTGACCTCCGGCGCCGAGTACGAGCTGGCCTTCGACCTCGCCGCCACCCCCGGGGTGACCGTCAAGGCGGTGCTCCAGCTCGGCGCCGCCCCGTACACGCAGTACGCCAGCCTGGACGCCGCCGCCACCAGCGGCAGCCAGCACTTCGCCAAGACCTTCACCGTCAGCGAGGACAACCCGGGCGCGCAGCTCGTCTTCCAGGTCGGCGGGGCCGCCGCCGAGCAGACCGTGTGCCTGGACAACGTCTCGCTGCGCGGCGGCGAGCCGCCCGAGCCGTACGAGCCGGACACCGGCCCCCGGGTCCGGGTGAACCAGGTCGGCTACCTGCCCGGCGGCCCCAAGAACGCCACCGTCGTCACCGAGGCCGCCGACCCGCTCGACTGGCAGCTCACGTCGGCCGCCGGGGCGGTGGTGGCCAGCGGGCGGAGCACCCCGCGCGGGGTCGACGAGGCGTCCGGCCAGAACGTGCAGACCGTCGACTTCTCCGCCTACCGCACCCCGGGCACCGGCTACACCCTGGTCGCCGACGGCGAGACCAGCCACCCGTTCGACATCTCCGGCACGCTCTACGACAGGCTGCGCGCCGACGCCCTCCAGTTCTTCTACCTCCAACGCAGCGGCATCGCCATCGACGGCGACCTGGTCGGCGACGAGTACGCCCGCCCCGCCGGCCACCTCGGCGTCGCCCCCAACCAGGGCGACACCAGCGTGCCCTGCCAGCCGGGGGTCTGCGACTACTCCCTCGACGTGCGCGGCGGCTGGTACGACGCGGGCGACCACGGCAAGTACGTGGTCAACGGCGGCATCGCCACCTACCAGCTCCTGAACGCCTTCGAGCGGACCAAGACGGCGGCCACCGCCGACGGCGGCGTGGGCCTGGCCGACGGCTCGCTGCGGGTGCCCGAGCGCGGCAACGGCGTGCCGGACGTCCTCGACGAGGCGCGCTGGGAGCTGGAGTTCCTGCTGCGCATGCAGGTGCCGGCCGGCAAGCCGCTGGCCGGGATGGCCCACCACAAGATCCACGACAGGAACTGGACCGGCCTGCCGCTCGACCCGGCCGACGACCCGCAGCCGCGCGAGCTGCACCCGCCGTCCACTGCCGCCACCCTCAACCTGGCCGCCGTCGCCGCCCAGTGCGCCCGGCTGTTCGCCCCGTACGACGCGGCGTTCGCCACCCGCTGCGGCACCGCCGCGAAGACCGCGTACGCGGCGGCCAAGGCCCACCCGGCGCGCTACGCCAGCCCGGCCGACGCCACCGGCGGCGGCGCCTACGACGACACCGACGTCAGCGACGAGTTCTACTGGGCCGCCGCCGAGCTGTACCTGACCACCGGCCAGCCGGCGTACCTGACCGACCTGACCGCCTCGAGGCACCACACCGGCGCGGTCTTCGGCGACCAGGGCTTCGGCTGGCAGGGCGTCGCCGCGCTGGGCCGACTCGACCTGGCCACCGTGCCCAGCGGCCTGCCGACCGCCGACCGCGACCGGGTGCGCGCCTCGGTGACCGCCGCCGCCGACCGCTATCTGGAGATCCTGCGCGGCCAGGCGTACGGGCTGCCGATGCCCGGCGATCCGGGCAGCTACTTCTGGGGTGCCAACGGCAACATCGCCAACAACGCGGCCGTGCTGGGCACCGCCTTCGACCTGACCCGGGACGCGAGGTACCGGGACGGGGCGGTGCAGGCGGCGGACTACCTGTTCGGCCGCAACGCGCTCAACATCTCGTACGTGACCGGCTGGGGCGAGCACGCCGCGCAGAACCAGCACAGCCGGATGTACGGCCACCAGTTCGACCCGACGCTGCCGAACCCGCCGGCCGGCTCGCTGGCCGGTGGCGCGAACGCCGCCCTCCAGGACCCGTTCTCGGCGAACCTGCTGGCCGGCTGCGAGCCGCAGTTCTGCTACGTCGACGACATCAACTCGTACTCGACGAACGAGGTGGCGATCAACTGGAACTCGGCGCTGGCCTGGCTGGCCTCGTTCCTCGCCGACCAGGACGACGCGGCGGCCGTCGCGGCACCGACCTGCGCCGTGTCGTACACCAACTACGGCACCTGGCAGGGCGGGACCGGGTTCACCGCCCAGGTGACCATCCGCAACACGGGCACCGCCGCGGTGAACGGCTGGACCGCCCGGTTTGCCTTCACCGGCGACCAGCGGGTGCGGGAGGCGTGGATGGCGAGGGTGACCCAGTCCGGGGCCACGGTGACCGCGAAGAACGAGTCGTACAACGCCCGGATCGACCCGGGCGCCACCGCGACCTTCGGCTTCAACGCGACCACCGCCGGCAGCGCCAACCCCGCCCCCGACCTGATCACGGTCAACGGCGCCCCCTGCGCCCTGTCCTGACCCACCCCGATCATCCCGGGCAGCACGGGATGGGGCGTCCGCTCCCGTTGCGGGAGGAGCGGACGCCCCGGTGTCGGATGCCGCGCTGGTGCGCCAGGATCAGGCGGGCAGGCCGCCGACCTGGGTGTCGATCCAGGAGCGGATCGACGGCAGGTCCTCGTAGATGGACGGGCCGGTGGCGCAGGTGGAGTTGTTGTTGCCGGCCCGGCTGGTCGCGCCGATCAGGTTCCACACCCCGTTGACCTTGCGCACCTGGGGCCCGCCGGAGTCGCCGTAGCAGGCGCCGGCGACGCCGCCGGTGTTGTCGGTGCAGATCTCGTACGGGCCGTTGATGCCGCTGCACCGGCTGTCGGCCACGATCGAGGTGTCCAGCTCCCGGGCGACCGTGGGGGCGGAGCCGCAGCCGGGCGTCGGGCAGGTCTGGCCCCAGCCGATGATCCGGGTCGCGGTGCCGACCGCGCCCGACGTGGTCGGGATCGGAGCCGGCGCGTAGCTGACCGAGCCGGCGAGCTGGAACAGCTTGACGTCGATCGACGGGTGGTTGACCGCCCGGCTCACCCCGACGACCGTGCCGCCGCTGGTGCGGTTGATGCTGCCCACCCGCACCGAGGACGGCGTCGGGCAGTGCTTCGCCGTGACCGCCCAGTTGGCCTTGATCAGCGAACCGGTGCAGCCGGAGACGTACACCATGAAGGGGTAGTTCTCCGAGGCGGTGACGCCGCCGACGACGTTCGGCGTGATGTCGCCGGCGTCGTCACCGTTCCAGACGTACGTCCGGCCGGTGGTCGGCGCGGCGAGGCTGCCGGCGAACAGCGAGTTGACCCGGGACGCCTCGGCGGCGCTGGGGTTCGCGTTGGCGCAGGAGACCGGCGCGCTGCTGCCGGACATCAGGTCGGTGCAGAGCCCGGTGCGCTTGTCCGGCAGGCCGAGGATGTGGCCGATCTCGTGGGTGGCGATCCGGGTCCGGTTGTAGCCCTGGTTCACCGCCTCCCAGCCCATCCACACCCGGCCACTGCCGAGCGAGGTCGGCTGCGCCCGGGGCCAGCCGGCGTCGACGTAGATGGTGATGTTGCCCGGGGTGGCGGGCAGCAGCCGGACGGTGCTGACATTGCTGTTCCAGATCTGGGCGGCCTGGTCGAAGTTGGTGCGGAACTCGCCGGCCCGGCTCGCGTCGTAGTAGACGGTCCGGACGGCGGACGCGCTGGTGCCGGTGGCGGCCAGCACCCCGGCGGCGGCCAGGACCGCCGCGGCCACGGCTCCCGCCGTACGCAGCAGATGTCGTCGGAACACACGCACTCCTCTGGATCACGGCGGCAAGGCCGCCTCCCATTGATGTGGGTCGATCCTAGATCGAGTACGGTCAGTCCGCCGCATAGCGCTTGCGTCATACGAGCCACGTCGGCGGCCACGATCGTCAGACCTCGGGCGGAGGCGACGCGCCGGGCGCAGGCGCGGTGGACAGCAGCCGATCACGGGAGCCGTGGACGGCAGCCGATCACCGGGCGCGGCGGGTCAGCCGATCTCCTCGTCGACGAAGCACCAGCGCCACGCCTCCCCCGGCTGGACCGAGCGCATCACCGGGTGCCCGGTGGCCTCGAAGTGCCTCGACGCGTGCTGGTACGGCGAGGAGTCGCAGCAGCCGACGTGCCCGCAGTCCAGGCAGGCCCGCAGGTGCACCCAGTCGTCGTTGCCGACGGCGACGCAGTCGGGGCACTCCGCCGTGTTCAGCGGCTCGACGGCACCCGCCTCGGTGAGGTGCTGGCAGCTCATCAGTCGGTCTCCTGTCGCAGCAACGACTCCTCCAGGTCCAGGTCACGGTACGCCCGCACCAGCACCTCCTCGGGAATCCGGCCGGCGTCGCGGGCGGCCCGGAACACCTCCCGCTCCGCGTCGATCATCTCCTGCCGCAGCCGACCGTACGCCTGGGACGGGGTTTCCCGCTCGGTGCCTCCCAGCCGTTCCCAGGCCAGGTTGGTGCGCTCCGTCAGCCCCCGGCGCAGCCGGTCCACGACCGCCGTCGGGGCGGTGTCGGCCAGCGCGTCGAGTCGATCCCGGGCGGCCCGGCTGGCCTGCTGCTGGACGCTGGCGGCGGAGAGCGCGTCCTGCACCGGGTCGTCCGGCGGCAGCCTGAGCCGGCGGGCCACCGCCGGCAGGGTGGCGCCCTGGGCGACCAGCGTCACCACGATCACCGCGAAGGCCAGCCAGATGAACAGTTGCCGGGGGTAGGGGCGGTCCTGCGCGAGGGTGAGCGGCAGGGCCAGCGCGGCGGCCAGGGTCACCACGCCGCGCATCCCGGCCCAGCCGATGACGATCGGGAACCTCGCCGACGGCCTCGTCTCACGCTGCCGGATCCGGGGCACCAGCCGGGCCAGGTAGGTGGCCGGGAAGATCCAGACGAACCGGGTCACGACGACGGTCGCCAGCACCGCCACGGTGATCGCGGCCAGGAAGCCGAGCGGCTCGTTGAGGTCCCGCACCACCTCGCGGAGCTGGAGGCCGACCAGCAGGAAGACCAGCCCCTCCAGCAGGAACCGGGCCAGCCGCCAGAACGCGCCGATCTGAAGACGGGAGGCCGCCGACATCAGCATCGGCATCCGGTGACCGATCCCGAGCCCGGTCACCACCACCGCGACCACGCCGGAGGCGTGGACCGCCTCGGCGGCGAAGACCACCGCGAACGGCACGATCAGCGACAGCGCGTTGTCCAGCACGGCGTCGCTGATCCGCTTGTGCAGGAACCCGAAGACCAGCACGCCGGCCAGCCCGACCAGGATGCCGCCGCCGGTGGCGACCAGCACCTCCCGGGCCACGTCGCCGACCCCGACCGAGGTGCCGATCGTCGCCATCGTGGCCACCCGCAGCAGCACCAGCGCGGTGGCGTCGTTGATCAGGCTCTCGCCCTCGAGGATGGTCACCACCCGCCGGGGCAGCCCGATCCGCCGGGCGACCGCGGTGGCGGCCACCGCGTCCGGCGGGGCCACCACCGCGCCGAGGGCCAGGCAGACCGCGAACGGCACCGCCGGCAGCAGCAGGTGTACGACGAGTCCGACGGCGAACGCCGTGAAGATCACCAGCCCGACGGCGAGCAGCAGGATCGGCCGCAGGTTGAGCCGGAACGCCGGCACCGACGTCTCCAGGGCCGCCACGTACAGCAGCGGCGGCAGGATGCCCACCAGCACCAGATCCGGGTCGAGCCGGACCTGGGGGAAGCCGGGAACGAAGGAGAGCGCGAGGCCGACGACCACCAGCAGGATCGGCGCGAGCAGGCCGAGCCGGCGGGCCAGCGCCGCGCCGAGCGTCGCGATCGCGAGGAAGACGACGACCTCGAACAGGGACTCCATGGCTACGAGCCTAGGGCGCGACCCCGCCCGGACGGATCACGCCGCCCGCAGCTTCGGCAGCACCTCGGCGCCGAAGGCGTCGATGAAGGCCCGCTGCACCTGCCCGACGTGGTGCAGGGCGATCTGGTCGAAGCCCAGCTCCAGGTACTCCTCCAGCCAGCCGACGTGCCGGCCCAGGTCGGCCGAGACGTTGACCGTGGAGGTGACCCTCGCCAGCGGCACCTCGGCGGAGACCGCGTCGAAGTGCTCGGCCGTCTCCAGGTCCCAGCAGACCGGCGGGGCGAACACGTTGCTGCGCCACTGTTCGTACGCGAGGGCCTCTGCCTCGGCCTGGTCGGGCGACCAGCTCAGGTGCACCTGGAGGTGCAGCGGCCCCCGGCCGCCCGCGTCCCGGTAGGCGTCGATCATCTGTCGCAGGTGGTCGATGGGCGCGTTGACGGTGATCAGGCCGTCGGCCCACTCGGCACACCAGCGGGCGGTGGCCACGCTGACCGCCGCGCCGATCAGCGCCGGCGGCTGCTCGGGCCGGGTCCACAGCCGCGCCCGGTCGACCGTCACCAGGCCGTCGTGGCTGACCTCCTCGCCGGCCAGCAGTGCCCGGATCACGTCGACGCACTCGCGCAGCCGGACGCTGCGGACGTCCTTGCGCGGCCAGCCGTCCCCGGTGATGTGCTCGTTGCTCGCCTCGCCCGTGCCCAGGGCCGCCCAGAACCGGCCCGGGTACATCGCCCCGAGGGTGCCGATCGCCTGCGCGATGATCGCCGGGTGGTACCGCTGCCCGGGCGCGTTGACCACGCCGAAGGGCAGGCTGGTGGCCTGGAGGGCGGCGCCGAGCCAGGACCAGGCGTACCCGGACTGGCCCTGCCGGGCGCTCCACGGGGAGAAGTGGTCCGAGGACATGGCGGCGCCGAAGCCGGCCCGCTCGGCGTGGATCACCGCCTCCAGCAGCTTGGCCGGGTGGATCTGCTCGTGGGACGCGTGGAAGCCGAACGCCGTCATGGGCGCACCTCCTACCCATGACGGCGTCCGGCCAATCGCTACTCGGCGTGCGCCCCGGCGCCGGCCGAGGCCTCGCCCCGGCCCACCCAGACGGTCTTGGTGTTGCAGAACTCGCGCATACCCAGCGCGGACAGCTCCCGGCCGTACCCGGAGTTCCGCACCCCGCCGAACGGCAGCTCCGGAAACGAGGTCGTCATCCCGTTGACGAAGACGCTGCCGGCGTCCAGGTCGGTGGCGAAGCGCTCCTGCTCGTCCGGGTCGGTGGTCCAGGCGTTGGAGCCGAGGCCGAAGGCGGTGCCGTTGGCCACCTCGATCGCCTCGGCGTACGAGGAGACCCGGTACAGCCCGGCGACCGGCCCGAACACCTCCTCGGGCCACATCCGCATCTGCGGGGTCAGGTCGGTGACCACGGTCGGCGGGTAGAACCAGCCGTCCCCGGCCGGCTTCTCGCCGCCGCACAGCACGGTGGCGCCGTGGTCGACCGCGTCCTGCACCTGGGCGTGGATCTCGTCCCGGCCGCCGGAACTGGCCAGCGGCCCCACGTCGGTGCCGGCGTCCATCGGGTCGCCGACCCGCAGCGCGGCCATGTTCGCGGCGAACCTCTCGGCGAACGCGTCGAAGACGTCGGTGTGCACGATGAACCGCTTCGCGGCGATGCAGGACTGGCCGTTGTTCTGGCAGCGGGCGGTGGTGGCGACCTCGGCGGCCCGATCCAGGTCGGCCGAGGGCATCACCACGAACGGGTCACTGCCGCCCAGTTCCAGCACGGTCTTCTTCAGCTCCCGGCCGGCGATCTGGGCGATCGAGCGGCCGGCGCGCTCGCTGCCGGTGAGGGTGGCGGCGCGTACCCTCGGGTCGCTGAGGATCTGGTCCACGGCGTCCGAGCCGACCAGCAGGGTGCTGAACGCGCCGTTCGGGAAACCGGCCCGGCGGAACATGTCCTCCAGGTAAAGGGCGGTCTGCGGCACGTTCGAGGCGTGCTTGAGCAGGCCGGTGTTGCCGGCCATCAGGGCCGGGGCGGCGAACCGCATGACCTGCCAGAGCGGGAAGTTCCACGGCATCACCGCCAGCACCGGCCCGATCGGCTGATACCGGACGAAGGCGCGGGTGGCGTTTACGGCGCGGGCGTCGGCCGGCTCGTCGGCGAGCATCCGCTCGGCGTGCGCGGCGTAGAACCGGCAGGCCGCCGCGCACTTGGTCACCTCGGCCTGCGCGGCGGCGTACGTCTTGCCCATCTCGGTGGTCATCAGCCGGGCGGTGTCGTCGCGCTCGGCGTCGAGCAGGTCGGCGGCGACGCTCAGCCACCGTCCCCGCTGGGCGACAGTGGTCCGGCGCAGCTCCCGGAAGGCCAGGTCGGCCCGCTCGATCGCGGCGTCGACCTGCTCGACCGACATCGGGTCGTACGACTTGAGCACCTCGCCGGTGGCGGGGTTGGTGGTGGCGATGGGCATCTCGTACTCCTGTCACTCGAACAGCGAGTGCCGCGCGCCCGGCTGCTCCCGGCGGCGCGCGGCACGGCGGCGCTGGATGACGAAAAGGTCGACCACGGCGACGGCGGCGAAGACCGCGCAGACCACGCCCAACCACACCACGCCGGCCCAGAACGCCAGCACGGCGAAGACCGCCATGGTCACCAGCCCGAAGCCGGCGAGCACGAGGCGCAGGTTGAGCGCGCTGTACGCGTGGCCCACCGTCCCGCGGGCACGTCGGGGCTGCGATCTCGTCATCCCTGCGGGCTACCCCCGATCGGCCCGGTTAACCGACCCGGCCGCGCCAAGATCATCATGAGGTGCCGGATGTTGTGGTGTCGGAGCGCCGAAAGAGCGCAACATCCCGCACAGCGCGGGGCACCAACCCGGCGCGGGGGCCGGCCACCCGGCCGGCTGGTCCCACCCTTCGGGCAGCCCGGCGGGCCGTGACACACCTGTCGTGGGGTGCGTTACACCGGCCCGCCGAAACGGTGCCGTGGCCGGCCCGGCCCGGGAGGATGGGGGCATGACCACGACCCACGCGGCGCCCGTGACCGCCACGACCTACGGGCCGGTGACCGCCGCGGCCGACGGGGCGCCGGTGACCGCCGCGACCGACGGGGCGCCGGTGACCGTCGCCATCGCCCGGCGCGCCGATCCCGCGCGCAGCCACGAGATGGTCGCGTGGATGCGGGCGGGCACCGGGCTGGCCGAGAGCTTCCCGGGTTTTCTCGGCGCCGGTTGGGTGCGCAACGCCCCGGGCTCGCCGGAGTGGCACATGCTCTACCGCTTCGCCGACGCCGAGACGCTGCGCCGCTGGGAGGAGTCGCCGCAACGGCACTGGTGGCTGACCTCGGCCCAGGGCATCGTCGAGCACACCCGCACCGAACGGCGGACCGGGATCGAGGGCTGGTTCGACCCGCCGGTCGAGCACGCCGTGGAGGTGGCCACGCCGGTGGGCGCCGAGCCGGTCGCGCCGGCGGCGCCGCCCCGGTGGAAGCAGGCGGTGACGATCTGGCTCGCGTTCTTCCCGCTGAGCCTGACCGCGACCCTGCTCACCGGCCGGTTCGCACCGGACGTCCCGGTGGCCGTCCGCACCCTGGCCATGACGCTGTGCCTGACCCCGCTGATGACCTACCTGGTGCTGCCCCGGATCACCCGGGCCCTGCACTGGTGGCTGCACGGCCAGCCCGCCCCGTGGCGCACGCCCCACTGAGCCCCCTCTACCACGGACAGCACCACGACGGGACAGACTGCCGGAAATCCGACAGCAGGCCACCCCCCGACCCGGTGGCCCGCATAGGGTTACCGCGCTGTCGCACTCTGCCGCCGGACTGGGGAAGCATGCCTCGACGCTGGGTCGCCGCCGTCGCCTGCCTGGCGGCCCTGGTCGCGCTCGCCTGCGAGGACGGGGGCAACGCCCAGCCCCGCCCCTCGGGCGGGTCGCCCGCGCCCGGCACGCCGGCCGCCATGGCCGCGCTGGGCGACTCGATCAGCGCCGGCTTCGGCTCCTGCCTGATGCTCAGCTCGTGCGAGCGGAACTCCTGGTCGACGGGGGACGGGCTGCGGGTGGACAGCCACTACCAGCGGCTGGTCGACCGGAACCCGAAGCTACGCGGGAAGGCGTACAACCACGCCAAGCCGGGCGCGCGGGCCGCGGCGCTGGCCGGGCAGGCCGAGGCGGCGGTACGCGACCGCGCCGACTACGTCACGGTGCTGATCGGCGCGAACGACGTGTGCCGCGACGACGTCGACGCGATGACCCCGGTGGCCACCTTCCGCAGCGAGCTGGACCGGGGCCTGCGGGTGCTGCGCAAGGGCCGCCCGAAGGCGCGGGTGCTGGTGGTCAGCATCCCCGACCTGTACCGGCTGTGGGAGGTCGGGCACACCGACTCCCGGGCGCTGCGGGCCTGGCGGCACGGCATCTGCCCGGCGCTGTTGGCCGACGCCACCTCGACCGCGCCGGCCGACGTGGCCCGCCGGGCCCGGGTGCGGGACCGGATCGACGCGTACAACGCGCAGTTGAAGGCCGCCTGCCGGGCGTACGGCTCGCGGTGCCGGTACGACGGCGGGGCGGTGCACCGGGTGCGCTTCACCCTCGACCTGGTGAACGCGCTGGACTGGTTCCACCCCAACGTCGCCGGGCAGGGCCGGCTGGCCGACGCGACCTGGCGGGCCGCCGGCTTCGACTGACCCCGGCGGGCCGCAGGCTCCGATCGACCCCGGCGGGCCGCCGCCTCCGACCGGCCCCGACCCCGGCGCTCAGCCGGCGGGGTCGACCGGGCCCGTACTGCGGTAGAGCTGCCGGGACCGCTCGGCGAGGTCCTTGGTGGCCGACGAGTTGGCCCAGGTGCCGAGGATGATCGCCGCGCCCGGGATCACCTTGGCGAAGACCCGCTTCGCCGCCCGCACCCCGGCCATCTGGGCCAGCCGCACGCCCAGCCGGATCATCACCTTGCCGAGCGCGGTCTGTCCCCCGGAGCCGAACAGCGCCCCGGCCCGCTCCCGCCCGGCGGCCACGCCCAGCGCCAGCCGGGCGGTCCCGGCCACCTTGTGCACCCGCTGGAGCACCAGCAGGTCGGTGGCCCGGTCGGGGTGGGTCGGATCGACCCCGTGGGCCGCCGCGATGTGCAGCACCATCCGGGCCTGCGTCCAGGCCAGCACCCCGACGTCGAGCACCGCCCCGGGCAACCCGGCCACGCCCGAGACCGCGCCGGAGAGCCGGGCCCGGGTGACGAACTTGCGGACCGCCTGCTCGACCAGTTCCTCCGCCGGCACGCCCGGCCGCTCCGCCCGCGCCCGGGCCGCCCACTGGGCCGCCTCGGGTCCGAGCCGGCGCACCGCCTCCAGGGCGAGGTGCTCCGGCGCGTACTGCGGGTCCTCCCGCATCCGGTCCCAGAGCCGGGCCGGCGGCGCCTCCGGGGCGTCCTGGGCGGCGGCCGGGGCCACCGCCGGCGGACGCGGCGCGGCCGGCTCGGGGACGGGGAGGCTGGGCTGGCCGTCGACGGGGGCGGAGTCGGTCACGGAGGCTCCCGGGGATCGGTGACGTGCGGGTACGACGGCGCCGGCGCTCAGCGCCGGGTGGACAGGCGGGAGGCCAACTGCTTCAGCTTGCGCTGGGTCTCCGGCTTCGCCAACTCGCGGCGACCCCGGTCGACGATCTGCTGTCCCTTCGGGGACCGGAGGAACTGGCTGATCCGCTGCACCAGTGCTGACATGTCGTCCTCCTGTCGGTTACCTCCATCATGTGTACCCCGTCGGGGCAACCGCCACGCGTCCACTGTGGTCGTCCGGGGCGCGCCCCGGCCCGCCGCGGCCGGGGGTCACTTCCCGGCGGTCAGGTGGGCGTCGACCACCTCGGCCGCCCGCCACTCGTGCTGGGCGTACAGGTCCGGGTACGCCGAGATCTGCACGGCCTGGGCCGCCACGGTCAGCGGCAGGTCCCGCCAACCCGGGACCTGCTGGAGCGCGGTGAGGAACTGCCGGGTGGCGAACGCCGGGTCCATGAGCTGACCCACCTCGCCCCAGCCGCTGCTGGCCCGCTGCTGGAACAGTCCGACCGAGTCGTGGTCCCAGCCGATCCCCTGGTGCGGGTACTCCTGCGACTCGGGCAGCACGCCGCTGGCCACGTTGTAGAGGTTGCTCTCCTGCATCGCTGTCGCCACGGCGATGACCAGCCCCCTGCGGGGCACCCCCATCGCCCGGCCGGTCCGCACGATCACCTTCGCGTTGGCCATCTGCGCCTTGGTCAGCCCGGCGACCGGGGCGGGGTCGGCCGGTCGTACGGGCCGCTTGCGGGGGGCGGGCGCGCGGGTGGTGTCCGGATCGGCGGTGCTGGCGGAGGCGGACGGGGCCGGGGCGGAGGGGCTGACGGACGCGGACGGGGTCGACATCCGGTCCAGCGACCGGGAGGCCGCCTCGGCGGCGGCCCGCCGCTCCAGGTCGGCACCGGCGATGGCCGCCGCGCGGTCGGCGGTGTCCGCCGTCCCCTGGCAGGCCTGGGCGAGGGCGGCCAGACCGAGGCAGCAGGTCACGCCGGCGGCCAGGGCCACCGCGGCCCGCCCGGGCCGACGCTCCGGGCCGCCCGGGGCGGCGGGACCGGACGCGGAGCGACCGGGGGCGAGCAGGTTACGCCACCGCCCGGAGCGGGTAGTCACAGCAGCAGCGGAGGGAATCCGGTGGGGCTCGGGGCGTGCGCCGCCGGTAGTGGGGGTGGCCGGGCCTTGCTGGTCGTCGAGGGTGCCGTCGTCACGCATCCGATGAGACTAGGCGGATCAAATCCGGATAACCCAGGGCCATTGGGTGGCCATCGCCACACTTCCGCCCCGCCCCGCCGGGCACCCCGACACCCGCCGGGCCGCACCGGCACGAGCCGGGCGGACCGGACGAACCTCCGGGCCCGGCGGAGGCGCGCCGAGCCGGGCAGCTAACGCCCACGGAGGCCGGGGAGGTCGACCCCTCCCCCGTTCAGCCAGTACCTGATCCACCATCCGGCCACCGGCGGGCCGGACGACGCCGCGGGCCGGGGTGTTCACCCAATTGTGATCATGAACCTTCCGGCGGACCGTCCGAGGCAGGAATGCACGAGGATGGCGGGTACGTTCCCCGAACCGGGAGCCGTGCGCGACGCGGCGCCCCGTTGGCACATTCCAGGGAGGTCCGCACCGGTGCTCGACCCACACGAGCTCTACGAGCTCTCCGACGAGCTGCCCGACCTCGGGCAGCCGGTCCTCATCCAGGCCCTCACCGGCTTCGTCGACGCCGGAAGCGCCACCCGGCTGGCCAGGGAGCAGTTGCTCACCTCCCTCGACGCGCGCCCGATCGCCCGCTTCGACGTCGACCAGCTCTACGACTACCGGTCCCGTCGCCCACCGATGACCTTCGTCGAGGACCACTGGGAAGAGTACGAGGCACCCCGGCTGGAGGTGCACCTGCTGCGCGACGACGACGAGACACCCTTCCTGCTGCTCACCGGCCCCGAGCCGGACCTCCAGTGGGAGCGGTTCGTGGCCGCCGTCGGCGGGCTGTCGGCCCGGCTCGACGTCCGGCTCACCGTCGGGCTCAACTCGATCCCGATGGCGGTGCCGCACACCCGGCCGACCGGGGTGACCGCGCACGCCACGCGGCGCGAGCTGATCTCCGGGTACGAGCCGTGGCTGCAACGCGTCCAGGTCCCCGGCGGCGTCGGGCACCTGCTGGAGTTCCGCCTCGGCGAACAGGGCCGCGACGCGCTCGGCTTCGCCGCGCACGTGCCGCACTACGTCGCCCAGGCCGAGTACCCGGCCGCCGCCGAGGTGCTGCTCGCCTCGGTGTCCCGCAGCACCGGGCTGCTGCTGCCCCGCGACGGGCTGCGCTCGGCCGCCGAGGTGGTCCGGGCCGAGATCGACCGGCAGGTCGCGCAGACCGAGGACGCCGCCGCCCTGGTGGCGGCGCTGGAGGAGCAGTACGACGCGTTCGCCCGGGGGCGGGGCGAGAAGAACCTGCTGGCCGCCGAGGCCGGCCCGCTGCCGACCGCCGACGAACTGGGCGCCGAGCTGGAACGCTTCCTGGCCGAGCAGGGCCGACCGGGCGACACCCCGGGGAGCTGACCCGGCGGCCGGGGCGGGGATGCGGCAGGCTGGGGGCATGCGCCTGGCGACCTGGAACGTGAACTCGGTGAAGGCCCGCCTGCCCCGGCTGCTGGACTGGCTGGCCACCACCGGCCCCGACGTGGTCTGCCTCCAGGAGACCAAGTGCCCCGACGGGGCGTTCCCGGTGGCCGAGGTCGGCGAGCTGGGCTATACGGTGGCCAGCCACAGCGACGGCCGGTGGAACGGGGTGGCGATCCTGTCCCGCGTCGGCCTGGCCGACGTGACGGTCGGCTTCCCCGGCGAGCCGGGCTTCCCCGAGCCGGAGGCCCGGGCCATCTCGGCCACCTGCGACGGGCTGCGGGTCTGGTCGGTGTACGTGCCCAACGGCCGGACCGTCGACGACCCGCACTACGCGTACAAGCTGGCCTGGTTCGCGGCGCTGCGCGACGCGCTGGAGCCGGAGCTGACCGGCGGGCCGGCGGTGGCGGTCTGCGGCGACTTCAACGTCGCCCCGACCGACGCCGACGTCTGGGACCCTGCCCTGTTCGCCACCTCCACCCACGTCACCCCGGCCGAGCGGGCCGCCCTGGCGGCGCTGCGCGACCTGGGGCTGCACGACGTGGTGCCCACCCCGATGAAGGGACCGCACCCCTACACCTACTGGGACTACCGGGCCGGGATGTTCCACCAGAACAAGGGCATGCGGATCGACCTGGTGTACGCGTCCGCGCCGTTCGCCCGGGCGGTCCGCACCGCGTACGTCGACCGGGAGGCCCGCAAGGGCAAGGGGCCCTCGGACCACGCCCCGATCGTGGTGGACGCCGACCTGGTGCCGGCCGTCGAGACGTTCTGACCCACCCGCCCGGCCGCGCCGGCCGGTCCCCGGGACTGCCGGCTGGTTAGGGTGGAGCCATGGCAGTCGTGAAGATCAACGCGATCGACGTACCCGAGGGCGCGGGCGAGGAACTGGAGCGGCGGTTCGCGGCCCGGGCCGGCGCGGTGCAGGGCTCCCCCGGTTTCCTCGGCTTCGAGTTGCTGCGCCCGGTCGGCGGCGAGAAGCGCTACTTCGTCTACACGAGGTGGGAGACCGAGGAGGCTTACCAGGCGTGGGCCGCCGGGCCGTCCCGGGCCGCGCACGCCGGCGGCGAGGGCGGCGAGCAGCGGCGTCCGGTCTCCTCCGGCGCCACGCTGCTGGAGTTCGAGGTGGTGCAGCAGGTTCCCGGCCAGTCCTGACCCGTCACGGTCGGCGGATGCCGACCAGCGAGGCGAAGGCGAGCCGCACGCTGACGGCCGAGCAGCACGCTGACGACGTGGCCGATCCCAGCGGCCGACAACCAGAACAGGCCCCGGCACTAGCCAGGGGCCTGTTCGTGCCGCCGCAGTCAGCCGATCGCCTTCGCCAGCGCCACGAAACCACGCCACGCCAGTCGTTATCCCGGTCGGGCGACCTGCTTGGTTCCCGCCGCGCAACCAAGCGCCATGATCGTCTGCTGAAAACGGACACGACACGCCGCGCCAGTTCTCCCTAAACGACAGACGATCATGAGACGACGCGCGCGGGGCGACGCAGGGCAGGGAAGGAGGAGATGAGTGCGAGGGGTAGTGGTTGCTCTGGAACGGGAGCGGGGCGCGTCTACGTGAGAGTGCAGTGACTGTGCCCGGGATCAGCCGCAGTCAGCCGAGCGGGCCGATCGCCTTCGCCAGCGCAACGAAACCACGCCACGCGCCCGGAGCGAACGTCAACATGCCGCCGTCGCGGTCCTTCGTGTCCCGCACCAGGACGACACCGGGAAGATTGTCGGCGACCTCGACGCACGATCCGCCGTTGTTACCGCTCTTCGTGCTCTTACGCCACTGCGCGCCGGTCAGGTCCATGATGCTCTGCCGCTTTCGTGATGAGGTCTAGTGACTGTGCCCGGGAGAGGGCTTCGCCCCGAATTCGCTCCCACCGTAGAACGAGCGTAGCAACGTCTGCGGTCTCGGTAACGATCTCCGCCCGCGCCTGGCTGTCGACGTGGCCGACCTGTTCGCCATCGGGTAGCTCGGCGAGAATCAGCGGCCCGCCAAGCCCCGGGTACATGCCAACCGACGCGGGAACCACGAAGACCTGCACGCAGGGCAGCCGCGCGCACGCCGCGAGGTGTTCACACTGCTCGCGCATCAAGTCCCGATCGCCATCTACAGGCCGCCAGAGGACCGCTTCGTCAATGACTGCGATCAGCAGCGGTGGCCGGTCTCGATGCAGGACGGCTTGCCGACCCACCCGTGCCTCGACCAACTGTTCGACCTCGCTGGCCGACAGAGACTCGCCGGCCAATGTCGCCCGTGCGTATGCCTCGGTCTGGAGCAGCCCCGGCACCCATGCCAGCTCGAACCACCGCAGCGCGACTGCCGCCCTCTCCCAGTCGACCCACTGGCGGAGCCATACCGGATCGCGCCGCTTCGAAATGTTCGGCCAGAGATCGGCGACTTCACGGTCAAAGGAGAGCGGCAACCTTCGCCCGGTGACGGGACTGCGGGATATGCCCTGGGTTTGCCCACCGGGCCGCTGTCTTCGGATCAACGCCTATTTGGGCTGCGAGGATCTCGGCCGTGAGCCCGGCAGCCGTCATCGCCTCGATTACGGCATGGTTCATCCAGTGTCCTCTCCGGATATTCCCAGGTGCCGTCATTCCATATTGCTACGCGGTGTGTTTGTCTCGCAACCCTCGGGAAGCTGCTTTCAGGACGGCGTGGCCGGTGGAGGGGTGACCCGGCGGTTCGCGTTCGTCGAGGGGGCCGCCCCGGTCCTTCCCTGCGCGTGACGAGCGGGCGGTCCCCCTCTCCAATCTCGACGGATAGGGGAGGCCATGTCGCACCGAAGAGGGCGGCACCGGTCCCGGCAGGGCCGGCACTGCGCCTGTCAGGTCTGCCGGGCGTACCGCGCGGCGAAGCCGAAGCCCGATCCCGCGCCGGCCGACCCGAAGCCCACGCCGAGGCCGGCCCCGCCGCCCCGGGACCCGGTCCCCTACGGCCCGCCGCTGGTCGGCCCGCTGATCCCGCCGTACCGGGGACCACGCAACGACGTGTCGACGCGGGTCGCCCCGGGCCCGGCCGGCGAGCCACGTACGCCGGGGCAGCTCCGGCTGGGGAACGGGGGCCGGCGGTGAGACAGCGGAATCCACACCCGCCCCGCACAGGGCGTACCCGCGCGCCGGCCCTGGCGGACCACTTCCCCCTCGGGCCGGCGTGGACCTGCCAGCGCTGCGGGCGGCCGTACCCCTGCCCGACCTGGACCGGGATCCCGCTGGACAACCGGCTCCGGACCGCGCTGCTGTTGCAGGGGTTCCTGCGGATGGCGCAGCAGGCCGTCCGCGACCTTCGCGGCCGACCGGGCGGCCCGACGCCCCCGGAGATCGTCCGGCGCTTCCTGTGGTTCGTGCCGCTGACCGACGACGAGGCGCGGGCGATCGCGCCGCGGGTGCGCTGATGTCCCGCGCCGCCCGCCCGCACCTGCCGGTCCGCCCGATCTGGCTGTGCCGCGTCTGCGGCCACCCGTGGCCCTGCGGCGAGGCGCGACTGTCGCTGCTGGTCGAGTACCGGGGCAACCGGACCGCCCTACTGATCTACCTGGCCACGCTGAAGGAGGAGGCGGCGACACAGCTCGCGCAGTTGACGCCCGGCACGCCGCCGACCGACCTGACCGACCGCTTCCTGTCCTGGGCCCGCGCCCGTGGCTGACCGGGGGCTGGCGGCGGCAGGGTGCCCGGACCAGTAGTGCCGGTCGCGTGACTGCTGTTGTTGATCACGCCGAGACGAACAGGCCAGGGCGCGGCCCCTTCACCACGTTTCCGTCAGGGACGGCGGGTGTCGACCAGCGAGGCGAAGGCGACCACGTTGTCGGCGTAGCCGGTCCGCCCGCCGACCCACTGGCCGCCGCAGGTGATCAGCCGTAGTCCCGGCGGCCCGTCGTCGCCGTACACCCGCGCGGCGGGCAGGGCGCCCTTGTCGAAGTGCTCGACCGAGTCCACCGCGAAGACTGCCACGTCCCCGTCGGCGCGGGTCACCTCGATCCGGTCACCGGTCTTCAGCCTGCCCAGGTCGTAGAAGACCGCCGGGCCGCTCTTCGTGTCCACGTGCCCGACGATCACCGCCCGACCCGGCTCGCCCGGGGTCGGGCCGCGGTCGTACCAGCCGGTCTCGTCCGCTCTCGCCAGCGGCGGGACCTCGATCGACCCGTCGGGCGCCTGCCCGACGGGCGCCACGGGCGCGGAGACCCTGATCGCCGGCACGGCCAGGGAGACCGGGCGGCTGGCCGCCAGCCCGGGGGCGTCGGCGGCGGAGGCGGCGGGCCGGCCGGTCCCGGTGACCCAGTCGAACGGCCCGGACGCGCGGCCCAGCCCCGCGCCGGTGGTGAAGACGCCGACCAGCACCAGGACCACGGCGATCGGCAGCGACCAGGGCCGGCGCTCCGCCGGCCGCCCGGCACCGGCCGGCGCGGCGGTCGACCGGGGTACGCGCACGGACGCCACGGCCGGACTCACCGCCCGGCGGTGCCGCGGCGGACGCGGGGCCGGCGTCTGGTGACCACGCCGATCGTCACCCCGGCCACGGCCAGCGCCACGCCCCCGGGCAGCAGCAGCCCGCCGGTGGCCGCCCCGGCGGTGCCGCCGAAGCCGGTGTTCGGGCCCCGGCTCGGGTGCTGTGCCGCCGGGTGCGTCGGGTGCCGGACCGGCTCGTGCGTCGGCCTGTGGGTGGGCGAGGGCGGGTGCGAGGGTGTGCGCTTGACCACCTGGAGCATCGTGCTCGCGGTCTCCCCGCCCCGGCACTCCAGCTTGACCGGGTAGTTGCCCGGCCAGGTGCGCTCCCGGACCATCGGGGACGCCGTCAGCAGGCCGCTGTCCGGACGGGCGGCGACCCGGCCGAAGGCGTCGGAGACCACGATGGCCGGCACCGAGTTGTCGTGGCAGCTCGCCCTGATGCCGACCAGGTAGCCGGGCTGCACCGTGCCGGGGCTGACCTCGACGAAGACGAGCCAGCCGGGCTGGCCGCGGTCGGGTTGGCCGCCGCCCGGCGGCCCAGCCGACGGCTCCGACGCCGGGGCGACCACAGGGACTCCAGCGGCCCGCTCCGACGCCGGGGCGACCGCAAGGACTCCAGCAGCCCGCTCCGACGCCGGGGCGACCGCAGGGGCTCCAACGGCCCGCTCGGACGCCGGGGCGGCGACGGGGGCGTCGGCGGCCCGTGCGGCCCCCGCGAGTGGGCCGGCGACTGCGGCGACCGCGACCGCCAGCGCGGCGCCGAGGCGGGTGGCTGACTCCATGGCACCTCCCGACGCGGTAGCGCGACGCCGGGCGGCGACCGCCCGGCCTGCCGTACGGGACGGGTCCCCCGCCCCGGTCGTACATCACATCCGGTCCGGCGCGGTCGTCGCGTACGCTCGGGTCGCTGTGACCTCCACCGACCCGAACCCCGCCGCGACCGTGCCGCCGCACGCGTCCCGGATCCGTACCTTCCACCCCCGGCGCGGCCGGATGAGCGACCGGCAGGTCGACGCCCTGGACCGGCTCTGGCCGGCGTACGGCCTGACGATCACCGACGACCTCGCCCCGGTGGACCTGGCGGCGTTGTTCGGCCGCCGGGCCCCCGTGGTGCTGGAGGTCGGTTCCGGCATGGGGGACGCCACGGCCGAGATGGCCACCGGCGACCCGGACCGAGATTATCTGGCCGTCGAGGTGCACACGCCCGGAATCGCCAACCTGCTGGGCCTGGTGGAACGCCGTGGCCTGGGCAACGTGCGGGTGGCGCAGGGCGACGCGCTGGACCTGGTCCGGGCGCTGCCGGAGGGCTCGCTGGACGCGGTGCACGTGTTCTTCCCCGACCCGTGGCCGAAGTCGCGGCACCACAAGCGGCGGATCATCCAGCCGGCGCACGTGGCGCTGTTGCGCTCCCGGTTGGTCCCCGGCGGGACGTTGCACTGCGCCACCGACTGGGCCGAGTACGCCGAGTCGATGCGCGAGACGCTGACGGCCGACCCGGGGCTGGCCGACGTGCACGGCGGGTACGCGCCGCGCCCCGCCCACCGGCCCGTCACCAAGTTCGAACGCCGCGCGCTGACCGCCGGTCGCCCCGTCTTCGACCTGATCCACTGGCGGGAGTGAGCGGCGGCGCCCCCTGTCGTCGGACGAGGGCCACCTCCTGACGGCCGCCGCCTGACGGATGGGCAATGGCCCGGTTGGCGCGGGAGGGCCTGCGGCAGGCACGATGGACGGGCTATGACGCTCACCGCCGCGCTGCCGACAAGCGCCGACCCCGACACCCTCTTCGACGCGTTCGCCGACTGGGCGAAGCAGCGCGGCCTCGACCTCTACCCCCACCAGGAGGAGGCGGTCATCGAGATCGTCTCCGGCGCGAACGTGATCATGAATACGCCGACCGGCTCGGGCAAGAGCCTGGTGGCGATCGCCGCGCACTTCGCCGCCCTGGCCGACAGCCGGACCACCTTCTACACCGCCCCGATCAAGGCCCTGGTGTCGGAGAAGTTCTTCGCCCTCTGCGAGGTCTTCGGCGCCGACAACGTCGGCATGCTGACCGGCGACGCCAGCGTCAACGCCGACGCCCCGATCATCTGCTGCACGGCCGAGATCCTGGCCAACCTCGCGCTGCGCGAGGGCGAGCGGGCCGACGTCGGCCAGGTGGTCATGGACGAGTTCCACTTCTACGCCGAGCCGGACCGGGGCTGGGCCTGGCAGGTGCCGATCATCGAGCTGCCCCAGGCGCAGTTCGTGCTGATGTCGGCCACCCTCGGCGACACCACCCGCTTCGTCGACGATCTCACCCGGCGCACCGGCCGGCCGACCGCCGTGGTGCGCTCGGCCGAGCGGCCGGTCCCGCTCCTCTTCTCGTACGCGATGACGCCGCTGCACGAGACCCTGGAGGAGCTGCTGGAGACCAAGCAGGCCCCGGTGTACGTCGTGCACTTCACCCAGGCCGCCGCGCTGGAGCGCGCCCAGGCGCTGATGAGCGTGAACGTCGCCACCCGGGCCGAGAAGGACATGATCGCCGAGGCGATCGGCCGGTTCCGGTTCACCTCCGGGTTCGGCAAGACCCTGTCGAGGCTGGTCCGGCACGGCATCGGCGTACACCACGCCGGCATGCTGCCGAAGTACCGCCGGCTGGTGGAGACCCTGGCCCAGGCCGGGCTACTCAAGGTCATCTGCGGCACCGACACGCTCGGGGTCGGCATCAACGTGCCGATCCGCACGGTGCTGTTCACCGGCCTGAGCAAGTACGACGGCGTGCGTACCCGGCTGCTCAAGAACCGCGAGTTCCACCAGATCGCCGGCCGGGCCGGCCGGGCCGGCTTCGACACCCTCGGCCGGGTCGTCGTGCAGGCCCCCGAGCACGTCATCGACAACGAGAAGGCCCTGGCCAAGGCGGGCGACGACCCGAAGAAGCGGCGCAAGGTGGTCCGCAAGAAGCCGCCGGAGGGTTCGATCGGCTGGGGCCGGCCCACCTTCGACCGCCTGGTGGAGGCCGAGCCGGAGCCGCTGACCTCCAGCTTCCAGGTCAGCCACTCGATGCTGCTCAACGTCATCGGCCGCCCCGGCGACGCGTTCGCCGCGATGCGGCACCTGCTCACCGACAACCACGAGGACCGCGCCGCCCAGCGCCGGCACATCCGCCGGGCGATCGCCATCTACCGGGCGCTGCGCGCCGGCGGAGTGGTGGAGGAGCTGCCCGAGCCGGACGAGACCGGGCGCAGGGTCCGGCTCACCGTCGACCTCCAGCTCGACTTCGCGCTCAACCAGCCGCTGTCCCCGCTGGCGCTGGCCGCCATCGAGCTGCTGGACGCCGCCTCCCCGTCGTACGCGCTCGACGTGCTGTCGGTGATCGAGTCGATCCTCGACGACCCGCGCCAGGTGCTCTCCGCGCAGCAGTTCAAGGCCCGTGGCGAGGCGGTCGCCGCGATGAAGGCCGAGGGCATCGAGTACGAGGCCCGCCTCGAACTGCTCGACGAGGTGACCCACCCGAAGCCCCTCGCGGAGCTGCTGGAGGCCGCGTACGAGATGTACCGGCAGGGACACCCGTGGGTGGCCGACCACCAGCTCTCCCCCAAGGCCGTCGTGCGGGACATGTACGAGCGGGCGATGACCTTCACCGAGTACGTGCAGTTCTACTCCCTCACCCGGTCCGAGGGCCTGGTGCTGCGCTACCTCGCCGACGCGTACAAGACGCTGCGGCAGACCGTGCCCGAGGACGCCAAGACCGAGGAGCTGGTCGACCTCATCGAGTGGCTCGGCGAGCTGGTCCGCCAGGTCGACTCCAGCCTGATCGACGAGTGGGAGCGGCTGCGCAACCCGTCCGACGTCGCGGAGGCCGCCGAGGCGTACGCCGCCCTGGCCGACCGGCCGCCGGCGGTCACCCGCAACGCCCGGGCGTTCCGGGTGCTGGTGCGCAACGCGCTGTTCCGCCGGGTCGAGCTGGCCGCCCTGCGCCGCTGGGACCTGCTCGGGGAACTGGACGCCGGGGACGGTTGGGGCGCGGACGCGTGGGCCGACGCGCTGGAGCCGTACTTCGAGGCGTACGACTCGATCGGGGTCGGGCCGGACGCCCGCGGCCCGGCGCTGCTGATGATCGACCAGGGCCGGGAGCGGTGGACGGTCCGGCAGATCCTCGACGACCCGGACGGCGACCACGACTGGGGCATCAGCGCCGAGATCGACCTGGCCGCCTCCGACGAGGTGGGCGCCGCCGCCGTCCGGATCACGGACGTCGGCCAGCTCTAGCCGATCGCCGCAGGAGGGGCAGTCCGGTTGTCCGGACTGCCCCTCCTTTTCGCTGGGCGATGTCAGAGGTGTCGATTAGAATGTATGTACTAAACCAAGTCCTGACCTGGGAGGACTTCCGTGACCGCGCCCACCCCCAGCACCCTCCCGCCCTACGCCACCCTCCTCGGCTTCACCCGGTACGTCGACCGCACCGGGCCCACCAAGGCCAGCTTCGTCGGTGGCCTGCGCAAGCAGCGGGCCAGCCGGCACGGCTTCAACCCGCACGGGCAGTTCGTCAAGGCCCTCAAGGCCGACGTCGCGTTCCACACCGGCGGCACCCACCTGGCGCAGGTCGCCGACGTGGTCAAGCCGCGTTGGCGCCCGCTCTACCAGGCGCTCGTGCCGGGCGCGACGGCCTGGCTGCGCTCCCTCGGCGAGCCGACCGGCGTCGACCTGGCCCAGACCCGCGACGCCCTGGCCATGCTCGGCGACCTCCCCGTCAAGATCAACCCACAGTTCGGCATCCGGTACGCCGACGACGGCCGGGCCGAGGCCGTCCGCCTGCACTTCGACGAGGCCCCGCCCAGCGAGGAGGCGGCGCTGGCCACCCTGCACCTGATGGCCCGACACATGGACGCCGTCCTGCCGCACGCCGAGCCCGTGCTGGTCGACGTCCGCCGGGGCGAGGCGTACCGGATGCCGGACAGCGTCAAGCCCCAGCAGGTCGAGCAGTGGCTCGCCGGCGAGGCCGCCGCCTTCCGCGCAATCTGGTCCACCGCCGCCTAACTCGGAAGTAGACCTACTTCCTCCCGATTAGGGCCGCTTCGCGAAGCGGAGTGGCAGCGACTAACCCTCTCCCCCCACCCCCCTCCCCCCACGCCCCCGCCGGGTGGCGTGGCGCAAATTCACGGAATGAGTGGCTATTCCTCGTGGAATAGCCACTCATTCCGTGTAAATGCGAGGGAGGAGGGCGGAGGGGAGGGGTTGTCCACAGGGGGTTTCGGAAGGTGGGTGGGTGCGTCAGGGTGGGAGGGTGGCTCGCATTCCTCGTCGGCCGGCCGAACTGGTCGGGCAGGTATTCTACGCCCGGGACGCGGTTCGTCGCGGCCTGCTGAGCAAAAACGACCTACGTAGCAGCGCGTGGCGGCAGGTTCTCCACAATGTCTATGCCGACGCCCGTATCGAGATAACGCACCTGACCCGGTGCCGGGCCGCGGCGTCGTGGCTCTTCCCACCCGGATGCGTCGTCGCGGGTAGATCGGCCGTCGCCGTACTCGGCGGGCCGACACCGGGGCCACACGAGCCGGTCGAGGTGCTGGTCCATCCGACCTCCCGTTTCGGTCCCCTCGCCGGCCTGCTCATCCATGTTGCCGGGTGGCGCGAGGGCGAGTCGCGGCTGATCGACGGAATGCGTGTCACCACGGGCATCCGCACCTGCTGGGACCTCGCCTGCTGGCTGGACACCGTCGAGGCAGTGGCGCTGATCGACGCGTTGCTGCACAACCGAGCCGTCCAGGCCGCCGACCTCACGGCGTACCTGGCCCGGCGTCGGGGTCAGCGGGGTGCCCGGAAGTTCGCCGAAACACTGAGCCTGGTCGACGCAGGCGCGGAGTCCCTGCCCGAGTCGCGGCTGCGAGTGCGACTCGTCCGCGCCGGGCTGCCCCGGCCGGTGACCCAACACGTGGTCACCCGGAACGGTCGATTCGTGGCGAGGGTCGACCTCGCCTGGCCGGACCTCAAGGTGGCCGTCGAGTACGACGGCCGCTGGCACCACGACCCGGATCAGTTCCACCGCGACCGGCAACGTCTGAACCAACTACTCGGTGACGGCTGGGTGGTCCTGCACGTGACGAGCAAACGGATGAGAGAGGACTTCGACGGTGTGCTGACGGAGATCCGTTCCGCCCTCCACTCCCGCCGCTCCGCCCGTTGACCTTCTGCATTTACAGAGAAAGGGTGGCTGTTCCAGGCGGAACAGCCACTCTTTCCGTGAATTTGCGCGCCGCCGCAGGTGGGAGGGGGTGGGGTGGGCGGGTTAGTACTCCAACGTCATTTTGGTTCGGCGTTGGGCGTGGCGTGCGCATGAGGACGGCCACCGCGTTGATCATCGATGGTTTGTGAAGACAAACGAAGATCATGCGGTGGCCGCGTGCCACAGCGTAGACCCCGACCGGTGGCGGGTCATCCTGGACGAGGCGGTGGCGCGTGTCGCCGGCAGGTTCGCCCGGGCGGAACCGCGTGCGACCGCCGGGCAGTTCGTGGAAGGGTTGCTCTCGGGTCTGGAACGCAAAACCTGCTGGTCCCTCGCGGAGCGGGCTGGTCACGCCGATCCGCAGGCGATGCAACGGCTGCTGCGCACGGCGGTGTGGGACGCCGACGCCGTCCGCGACGACGTACGCGCCTGGCTGGTCGAGCGGCTCGGCCACCCCGACGGGGTGCTCGTCGTCGACGAGACCGGGTTCCTGAAGAAGGGCGGGTGTTCGGTCGGGGTGCAGCGGCAGTACACCGGCACCGCCGGCCGGGTGGAGAACGCCCAGGTCGGGGTGTTCCTGGCCTACGTCACCGGGCACGGGCGGGCGATGATCGACCGCAGGCTCTACCTACCGCAGACGACCTGGTGCCAACAGCCGCAGCGTCTCGTCGCCGCCGGCGTTCCCGACGAAGTCGGGTTCGCCACGAAACCGGCCCTGGCCCGGCAGATGATCGCCGCCGCACTGGACGCCGACGTCCCGGTCGGGTGGGTGACCGGCGACGAGGTCTACGGCGCTGACCCCGGCCTACGCGCCGACCTGGAACATCGCAGGATCGGCTACGTCCTGGCAGTCGGCTGCGACCGACGCGTGCACGTCAACGACGGCCGCACCCTGATCCGTGTCGACGACCTCGCCGACGGGATCCCCACCACCAGCTGGCAGCCGCACAGCTGCGGGCCTGGAGCGAAAGGCCCCCGCGACTACCTATGGGCGTGGATCACCACCGCCACCACACCCGGTGAGCACCGGTGGCTACTCATCCGCCGCAACCACACCACCGCAGAGCTGGCCTACTACCTGTGCTGGTCACCCCGCCCGGCGCCACTACACACCCTCGTCAGGGCGGCCGGCTCCCGCTGGAGCATCGAGGAGCTGTTCCAGACCGGCAAAGGCCAGGTCGGCCTGGACCACTACCAGGTCCGCGGCTGGACCGGCTGGCAGCGGTTCGTCACCCTCGCCATGCTCGCACTGGCCGTCCTGACCATCCTCGCCGCGCAACAGCCCTGCCCCGAGCCCGAGACCATCGCGCTGACCGTCGCCGAGATCCGCCGACTCCTCAACACCTTCGTCCTCGCCATACCGCTACTCCCAGCGCACACCCTGCACTGGTCGATCTGGCGGCGAACATCCCAAGCCCGAGCCCGCCGGTCCCACTACCAGCGCAGACTCGCTCACCACATCAGCCCAAAGATCAAGTGACGTTGGAGTATTAGGAGAGGTACTTGTCCAGGTCGTCGATGATCCTGTTGGCGGCGCCGACGCCGATGCCGGTCATCCAGACCTCGTCGGAGACCGGGTACGCCTTGCCGGCCTTGACCGCGGACAGGCCCTTCCAGAGGGTGCCGCCGGTGACGGTGCTCTGCTCGGCGGCGGCCTTCTCGCCGAACGCGGTCACGAAGATGACGTCGGCGTCGACCTCGTTGACCCGCTCGGGGCTGACCGCGTCGAAGCGCTTGTCCGCCTTGCCGGCGAGTTGCTGCCGCTCGGGGCGGCCCAGCCCGGTGTCACCGACCACGATGCCGGAGAAGGAGTCCGGGCCGTAGACCCGGATCGCACCTGGCATGAAGCGCACGATGGAGATCTTCCGCTGGGCGGCGTCGCCGAGCTTCGCGCCGAAGTCCGCAGCCCGCTTCTCGTACGTGGTGAGCAGGTCACGGGCCTGCTGCTCCTTGCCGAGGGCCTTGCCGTCGAGGAGGAGGTTCTCCTTCCAGGTGATGCCCACCTGCTCGGTGAACACCGTGGGGGCGATGGCGGTCAGCTCGTCGTAGAACTTCTCCTGGCGGAACTTGCTGCCCAGGATCAGGTCGGGCTTGAGGGCGTTGATCGCCTCCAGATCGGGCTCGGTGAGCACCCCGACAGCCTTGATCCCGGCGAGCTTCTCCTCGCCGAAGTAGGTCGGCCAGCCCTTCGCCTCACCGGCGGTGGCCGCGCCGACCGGTGTGACACCCAACGAGAGTGTGGTGTCGATCTTGTCCGTGTCGAGGACGACGACCCGCTTGGGGTCGGCCGGCACCTTGGTGGTGCCCATGGCGTGGGTGATCTCCCGGGTCTCCCCGGCGGCGGTGTCGGCGACGGGGTCGCTCTCTCCGCAGGCGGTGAGTCCGACGCCGAGGGCGACGGCCGCGGTGAGCACGGCGGCGAGACGACGCATCGATGTTTCCTTTCGAGGAGTTCAGCCGGCCAGCGGGCCGGCAGAGGAGGTGACGGAGGAGGCGGCCCGGGCGGGGGCGGCCAGGGAGACGCTGGTGAGGGCCGGCACGACCAGGGGCGCGCCGGTCACCGGGCAGGGCACGACGACGCAGTCGAGCCCGAAGACGTCGCGAACCAGCTCCGCGGTGAGGATCTCCCGGGGCGGGCCGGCGGCCACCACCCGGCCGGCGCGCATGGCGATCAGGTGGTCGGCGTACCGGGCGGCCTGGTTGAGGTCGTGCAGCACGGCGACCACGGTCCGGCCCCGTTCGACGCGCAGCCGGTGCAGCAGGTCCAGCACCTCCACCTGGTGGGCCAGGTCGAGGAAGGTGGTCGGCTCGTCCAGCAGCAGCGCCTCGGTGTCCTGGGCCAGGGTCATCGCGATCCAGACCCGCTGCCGTTGCCCGCCGGAGAGGGTGTCCACCGGCCGGTCGGCGAGGCCGGACACGTCGGCGAGCGCCATGGCCTCGTCGACGGCGGCGCTGTCCCGCTCCGACCACTGCCGCCACCACCGCTGGTACGGCTGGCGGCCCCGGCCGACCAGGTCGGCGACCGTGACCCCTTCCGGCACCAGCGGGCTCTGCGGCAGGACACCGAGGCGCTGGGCGACCTCCCGGGTCGGCAGGTCCCGGATCGCGGTGCCGTCGAGCAGCACCGCGCCCCGGCGGGGAGTGAGCAGCCGGGCCATGGTGCGCAGCAGCGTCGACTTGCCGCAGGCGTTCGGCCCGACGACGACTGTGAAGGCATCGGCGGGCAGCGCGAGGTCGAGGCCGTCCAGGACGGTCCGCTCGTCGTAGCCGACGACCAGGTCGCGGGTGGAGAGCATCGCGGCTCCTCGGGTGGGGACGACGGGCGGGGAGGCGGCAACGTCGGGGGATCCGGCGGGCGGGGAGGCGGGGGTGCCGGCGGGGCCGGTGGTCCGGGGTGCGGGGGCGGTGGCGGGCCGGGTCGACGGCGCCGGTGGGCCGGCGGGGTCGGGGGCGGGGCCGGGCGTGGGCATCAGGACGCCCTCCGGCGTCCACGCAACAGCAGGAACATCAGGTACGGTCCGCCGATCGCGGCGGTCAGCACGCCCGCCGGTAGCTGGGTGGGGGCGAACAACCGCCGGCCGGCGAGGTCGGCGAGGACCAGCAGCAGCGCGCCGAGCAGGGCGGAGCAGAGCAGCGGGGGACGCTCGGCGCGGACCAGCCGGCGGGCCAGTTGGGGGGCGACCAGGGAGACGAAGTCGACGGCGCCGACCTGCGCGGTGACCATTGCGGCGGCGAGCACGCCGGTGCCGGCCAGCCCGATCCGGCGGGCCACCGGGCGGACGCCGATCCCGCGTGCGGTGTCGTCGTCCAGGGCGGTGCTGTTCAGCGCCCAGCCGGCCCAGAGCAGCACGGGCAGCAGCACCAGCAGGGTGACCGCGATCCACGTCGCCTCGGTCCACCCCTTGCCGGCGAGGGTCCCGATCAGCCAGATCTGGGCCCGCAGCCCGTCGATCGGGTCGGCGGTCATCATGACCACCTCGATCAGCGCCCGCAGCGCGAAGGCCACCGCGACCCCGGCGAGCACGAACCGCTGGGCGGCCAGCCCGTGCCGGGCGCCGAGGGCGAGCACCAGCGCCGCCGCGGCCAGTCCGCCGAGCAGCGCCGCCGGGGCGACCAGGACGGCGGCGGCCCCGCCGGTCAGGGCGATGGTGGCGGCCAGCCCGGCGCCCTGGGTGACGCCGATGACGTCCGGGCTGGCCAGCGGGTTGCGGGCCACGCTCTGGATCAGCGTGCCGGCGACGCCGAACGCCGCGCCGGCCACCGCCGCGAGCACGAGCCGGGGCAGCCGCAGATCCAGCACCACCAGGTCGTACGGGGTGCCGGCGCCGGAGAGGGCGCGCAGCACGTCGGGCGTGGCGACGTACGGGGTGCCGAGGGAGAGGCTGAGCACCCCGGCGGCGGCGAGCAGCGCGGTCAGCGCGGCGGCGACCAGCACCGGCCGGCGGCGTACCGGCACCCGTAGCGGGCCGAGGCGCAGCAGGGACCGGCCGGGCGGGGCGGACCGGGGGCGGACCCCGGTGGCGAGGGCGCTCACGCGGTCACCACCCGGGCGCGGCGGACGAGGAAGGCCAGCAGCGGGGCGCCGATCAGCGCGGTGACCACCCCGGCGGGTACCTCGCCGGGCGGGGCGACGAGCCGGCCGACGACGTCGGCGCCGAGCAGCAGGGCGGGCCCGAGCAGGGCGGCGACGGCGAGGGTCCACCGGTGGTCCGCGCCGACCAGGGCCCGGGCCAGGTGCGGCACGGCGAGTCCGACGAACGCGATCGGCCCGGCCGCCGCCACGGCCGCCCCGGTGAGCAGCACCCCGGCCGCGCCGCCGCCGAGGCGGACCAGGCCGATGCGGTGGCCCAGCCCCCGGGCCACGTCGTCGCCGAGGGCGAGCGCGTCCAGGCCCCGGGCGACCAGGGCGGCGAGCACACCCCCGGCGAGGACGAGCGGCAGCACCTGGCCGGTGACGCCGACGTCTCGGCCGGTCAGCCCGCCGACCACCCAGAACCGGTACTCCTCGAAGGTGCGGGCGTCGATGCTGAGCAGCGCGTACACGGCGGCGCCGAGGCTGGCGTCGAGGGCGGCGCCGGTCAGCGCGAGGGTGACCGGCGAGGCGCCCTCGCGGGTCCGGTTGGCGACCGCGAACACGGCCAGGCCGGCCAGGAGCGCCCCGGCGACGCCGAACCAGACGTACCCGGCGAGGCTGCCGACACCGAAGACGGCGATGGCCAGCACCACGCCGAACGATGCGCCGGCGCTGATGCCGAGGATGCGCGGCTCGGCAAGCGGGTTGCGGGTCAGCGCCTGGAACAGCACCCCGGCGACGGCGAGGGCGAGACCGACCACGACGCCCAGGGTGGTGCGCGGCATCCGTAGCTCGCGGACGATGGTGGTGGCGTCGCCGCCGTCGGGGGCGACCAGCGCGTGCCACACGTCACCCGGCGGGAGCGGTCGGCTGCCGAGGGCGAAGCTGGCGAGCACGGCGAGCGCCAGCACCACCGCCGCCGCCACGGTGACTGCGACGCGGCGGCCGGGGCCGCGGGCGGGCCGGTTGGCGGGCCGGATCGGCCGCGCGGCGACGGTGGACACGAAGCTCCCTCGACTTAGGTACGCCTTACCTTAGCCGAGCTGCTCAGACCCGTCTAACCAGCGGGTATCGATCCGGGATCGCGTGCGCTGTGCAGCATTCCCGCGCCCAGGGCGGCGGCCCCGAGGGCCGCCACGCCGGCCGGGCCGAGCCCGGAGGAGCCCGCCGGTCGAACCGGGCCTTGATCCGGGTCCGGGATGCCGCGCGGGTCCAGTGGCGGCGCCGGACGCGATCCGGCTACGGCCCACCCGGCTGGCGCCAGCCGGGTGGGCCGCCCGCCGCTCCCGCGATGAGCAGACCTCCCCTGGAGAGCACTGCCCCGCACCTCCCCGCGTCGTCGTTGCGCGACCGAGGGCCAGCTAGAACAAGTTTCCGTTGGAGTGGCAAAAGGTGCGGTCTTCTCGTAAACCCTTGTTCGGGCGATGGCGGTACCATTCACCCCCCTACGCTGGTCGCATGGAATTCGACCAGCACACCGTCGTGCTCCTGGCCTGGCCCGAGGACGCGCCGGAGCTGCCCCGGGACGCGGCGGACCGGTTGCGCGACGCCCACCTGGCCCACCAGGCGGGGCTGGTGGAGCAGGGCCTCGTCCTGGCGGCCGGCCCCTTCCTCGACCCCGACGACGACCGGCTGCGCGGCTTCGCGGTGCTCGCGGTCGATCGGGCGGCGGCCCGCGAGCTGTACGGCAACGACCCGGCGGTCCGGGCCGGCCGGCTCGTCGTGCGGGTGATGAGCTGGCTGGTGCCGCAGGGCAACGTCCGGTTCGGCGGCGTGCCGGTCCCCCGGTCGATGCTGGAGACGGCGGCGGGCGACTGAGCCGATCCGGGCCGTGGGCGTCCCGCCGGGCCGGTCAGCCGGCGGCGCCCTCGCGGGGCGTCGGCACCCCGGCGCCCGCGTCGAGCTGGTGGTCGGCCCAGACGTACTGGGTGGGCAGCAGCTCGGCGACCGGCACGGCGCGCAGCGCGTCCGCCGGGCCGACGATGACCCGGATCGACGGGAAGTAGTCCAGCAGCACCTGCCGGCACCGGCCGCACGGCGGGATGACGCCCCGCCCCCGGTCGCCCACCGCCACGATCGTCTCCAGCTCGCCCGCGCCCTGGGTGGCGGCAGCGCCGATCGCGACCACCTCGGCGCACGGCCCACCGGTGAAGTGGTAGACGTTCACGCCGGTGAAGACCCGGCCGTCGGCGGTGCGGGCGGCAGCGGCGACGGTGTGGTTCTCGCTGCGACAACGCAGCTTGGCGACCGCCGTGGCGGCCTGTACCAGCGCCCGGTCGGTGTCTCGCATGGTCATTCTCGGCGTCCCCGCGGTCGGTGTCGGTCGGCGGTCAACTCTAGACGGCGATAACCGGGGGGCGGTCGGCACTCGGGCTGCCTATCCTTGGCGACGACATGCAGAATCCAGCCGTACCCGCCGCGCCCGACACCGTCCGCGAGCTGCACCGCCGCCTGCCCACGCTGATGTTCCGCGACCAGCGCCGAATCCAGCGGCGCCTCGACGGCATCCGGCGGCTGCGCGACCCGCAGCGGCGCGAGGCCGCCCTGGCCGAGATCACCGCCGACGTGGCCCGGGCCGAGCAGCGCCTCGCCGACCGTCGGGCGGCGGTGCCCGTGATCACCTACCCGGCCGGGCTGCCGGTCAGCGACCGCAGGGACGACCTCGCCGCCGCGATCCGCGACCACCAGGTGGTGATCGTGGCCGGCGAGACCGGGTCCGGCAAGACCACCCAGCTACCGAAGATCTGCCTGGAGCTGGGGCGCGGGGTGCACGGGCTGATCGGGCACACCCAGCCGCGCCGGCTGGCCGCCCGGACGGTGGCCGACCGGATCGCCGAGGAGCTGGGCACCGAGCTGGGCGACGTGGTCGGCTACAAGGTCCGCTTCACCGACCAGGTCGGCGACCGCAGCCTGGTCAAGCTGATGACCGACGGCATCCTGCTGGCCGAGTTGCAGACCGACCGGATGCTGCGCCAGTACGACACGTTGATCATCGACGAGGCGCACGAGCGCTCCCTCAACATCGACTTCATCCTGGGGTACCTGCGGCAGCTCCTCCCCCGCCGGCCCGACCTCAAGGTGATCATCACCTCGGCGACCATCGAGACCGGGCGGTTCGCCCGGCACTTCGCCGCCCCGCCCGCCGAGGGGGAGACGGAGGGCAGGCCGGCGCCGGTGGTCGAGGTGTCCGGGCGCACGTACCCGGTCGAGGTGCGGTACCGGCCGCTGGTCGAGGTCGCCGAGGCCGAGGCCGACGAGGCCGACGACGAGGAGAACGTCCGCGACCAGGTCCAGGCGATCGGCGACGCGGTGGAGGAGCTGGCCGCCGAGGGGCCGGGCGACATCCTGGTCTTCCTCTCCGGCGAGCGGGAGATCCGGGACACCGCCGACGCGCTGGGCCGGCTGGTGGAGAGGAAGCGGTCGCTGCTCGGCACCGAGATCCTGCCGCTGTACGCCCGGCTGTCCGCCGCCGAGCAGCACCGGGTGTTCGCCCCGCACGCCGGGCGGCGGGTGGTGCTGGCCACCAACGTCGCGGAGACCTCGCTGACCGTGCCCGGCATCAAGTACGTGGTGGACCCAGGCACCGCCCGGATCTCCCGCTACTCCAGCCGGCTGAAGGTGCAGCGGCTGCCGATCGAGCCGGTGTCCCAGGCGTCGGCCAACCAGCGCAAGGGCCGCTGCGGGCGCACCTCGGACGGCATCTGCATCCGCCTCTACGACGAGCCGGACTTCCTGTCCCGCCCGGAGTTCACCGACCCGGAGATCCTGCGCACCAACCTGGCCTCGGTCATCCTCCAGATGACCTCGATCGGGCTGGGCGACGTCGCGGCGTTCCCTTTCATCGACCCGCCGGACCGGCGCAACGTCACCGACGGCGTGAACCTGCTGCACGAGCTGGGCGCGCTGGACCCGGCCGAGACCGACCCGGACAAGCGGCTCACCCCGCTGGGCCGGCGGCTGGCCCAGCTCCCGGTCGACCCCCGGCTGGCCCGGATGGTCCTCGAGGGCGAGCGCAACGGCTGCGCCACCGAGGTGATGGTGATCGCCGCCGCGCTGTCCATCCAGGACCCGCGCGAGCGCCCGGCGGAGCGGCAGGCCCAGGCCGACCAGGCGCACGCCCGGTTCGCCGACCGGGAATCCGACTTCGTCGCGCTGCTGAACCTGTGGCGGTACCTGCGGGAGCAGCAGCGGGAGCTGTCCTCCAGCGCGTTCCGCCGGATGTGCAAGGCGGAGTACCTCAACTACCTGCGGGTGCGCGAGTGGCAGGACATCGTCAGCCAACTCCGCCAGGTGCTGCGTACCCCCGACCAGGGCGGCGCCGGGCGCGGCGAGCGCGGCGCGAAGGAGGCCGGGACGGACGGCGGTCGGCGCGGCCCGGCCGCGGACCTGCCGGAGGAGATCGACACCCCGAAGGTGCACCAGTCGCTGCTGCCCGGCCTGCTGTCCCACGTCGGGCTCAAGGACCCGCAGAAGCACGAGTACCTGGGGGCGCGGGGGGCGAAGTTCGCGCTGTTCCCCGGCTCGGCGCTGTTCCGGAAGCCGCCGCGCTGGGTGATGGCCGCCGAGCTGGTGGAGACCTCCCGGCTGTGGGGGCGGGTGGCCGGCCGGGTCGAGCCGGAGTGGGTCGAGCCGCTGGCCCAGCACCTGGTCAAGCGCAGCTACAGCGAGCCGCACTGGGAGAAGAAGCAGGCGGCGGTGCTGGCGTACGAGAAGGTCACCCTGTACGGCGTGCCGCTGGTCACCGCCCGGAAGGTGAACTTCGGCCGGATCGACCCGGCGCTGTCCCGGGAGCTGTTCATCCGGCACGCCCTGGTCGAGGGCGACTGGCAGACCCACCACCAGTTCTGGCAGGACAACCAGCGGCTGCTGACCGAGATCGCGGAGCTGGAGAACCGGGCCCGCCGGCGGGACATCCTGGTCGACGACGAGACGATCTTCCAGTTCTACGACGAGCGGATCCCGGCCGACGTGGTGTCGGGGCGGCACTTCGACGCCTGGTGGAAGCAGACCCGCCGGGAGCGGCCGGACCTGCTCACCTTCACCCGGGAGCTGCTGGTCAACGCCGGCCGGGGCGGGGTGGACGAGGCCGACTACCCGGACGAGTGGCGGGCCGAGGGGGTCGCCCTCCCGCTGACGTACACCTTCGACCCGGGCACCTCGACCGACGGGGTGACCGTGGACATCCCACTGCCGCTGCTCAACCAGGTGCCGGCGGAGAGCTTCGACTGGCAGGTCCCCGGGCTGCGCGAGGAGCTGGTGATCGCGCTGATCCGATCACTGCCCAAGGCGGTCCGGCGCAACTTCGTCCCGGTCCCCGACTACGCCCGGGCCGCGCTCGCCGCGATCACGCCGGGCGAGGAGCCGCTGCTGGACGCGCTGACCCGGCAGCTACGCCGGATGACCGGGGTGACGGTGCCCCGGGACGCCTGGGAGCCGGCGAAGCTCCCCCCGCACCTGCGGGTCAGCTTCCGGGTGCTCGACGAGGAGAACAAGCCCGTCGCCGAGGGCAAGGACCTGCCGGCCCTGCAACGCCAGCTCCGCCAGGAGGTCCGCCAGGTGGTGGCCGCCGCCGCGCCGGACATCGCCCGGACGGGCCTCCGTGAGTGGAGCATCGACGATCTTCCTCGCACCATCGAGCAGGTCCGCGCGGGGTACGCGGTGACCGGGTACCCGGCGCTGGTCGACGAGGGGCCGACGGTCGGGGTGAAGGTCTTCGACTCCGAGGCCGAGCAGGCCGCCGCGCACTGGGCTGGCACCCGGCGGCTGCTGCGGCTGACCGTGCCGTCCCCGGCGAAGTTCCTCCAGGGACGGCTGTCCAACGAGGCGAAGCTGGCGCTGAGCCGCAACCCGCACGGCGGCGTGCAGCAACTCATCGAGGACGCGGCCGGGGCGGCGATCGACAAGCTGATCGCCGACGCGGGCGGCCCGGCGTGGGACGCCGAGGGCTTCGGCGCGCTGCGCGAGCGGGTCCGCGCCGACCTGGTGGACACCGTGGTCGAGGTGATGGGTCGGGTCCGGCAGGTCCTCGCCGCCGGGTACGCCGTCGAGCAGCGGCTCGGCAGGACCCAGAACCTGGCCGTGGTGGCCGCCCTGGCCGACATCCGGGCCCAGCTCTCCGGCCTGGTGCACGCCGGCTTCATCACCGAGGCCGGGTACCCTCGCCTGCCCGACCTGCTGCGCTACCTGACCGCGATCGAGCGGCGGCTGGACCGGCTGCCGGGCAACCCGCAGCGGGACCGCCAGCAACAGGACCGGATCGCGGTGGTGCAGAAGGAGTACGCCGACCTGCTCGCCGCGCTGCCGCCGAGCCGGCGGGGGTCGGCGGCGGTGCGGCAGATCCGCTGGATGATCGAGGAGCTGCGGGTGAACGTGTTCGCCCAGGCGCTGGGCACCCCGTATCCGGTCTCCGAGCAGCGGATCTACCGGGCGATGGACGACGCCGAGGGCCGCTGAGCCGGCGGGACGGCGTGCTGGCGGCGGTGCTGCCGGGTCAGTGCACCGGGGCCGGCACCGCCCGGCCGACCGGGAGCCCCCGCACGGAGTTGGTCAGGCCGCCGGGGCGGGCCTCCGGGTACGCGTGCGCCCACCAGGCCCGGTTCTCCCGGTACCAGTGGAAGACCTCGGACAGCCCCTCGGCGAACGGGACCTGTGGCTCGAAGCCCAGCTCGTCGGAGATCTTGGTGTAGTCGAGCGAGTACCGCTGGTCCTGGACCTTGCGGTCGGCGACGTGCCGCACCCGGTCCCAGCCGGCCCCGGCGAGCAGCAGGATCTTCTCGGCCAGCGCCTTGTTGGTCAGCTCGACGTCGCCGCCGATGTTGTAGACCTCCCCGGCGCGGCCCTTGCCCAGCACCAGCGCGATGGCCCGGCAGTGGTCGTCGACGTGCAGCCACTCGCGGACCGCGCCGCCGTCGCCGTGCAGGGTGATGTCCCCGCCGGTGAGCAGGCTGGTGACGAAGCGCGGGATGACCTTCTCCACGTGCTGGTAGGGCCCGTAGTTGTTGGCGCACCGGGTGATCGACACGTCGACGTCGTAGGTGCGCCAGTACGACCGCACGACGTGGTCGCTGGCCGCCTTCGACGCCGCGTACGGCGAGTTGGGCTCCAGCACGCAGCGCTCGGTCCACGCGCCGTCGGTGATCGACCCGTACACCTCGTCGGTGGAGACGTGCACCACCCGGCCCACCCCGGCGCGGGCGCACGCGGCCATCAGGCGGTGCGAGCCCATCACGTTCGTCTCGAAGAACGGGGCCGGGTCGTCGATGGAGCGGTCCACGTGCGACTCGGCGGCGAAGTGCACCACCGCGTCGTGCCCGGGGACCAGGTCGGCGAGCAACGGCCGGTCGCAGATGTCGCCCCGGACGAAGGCCAGGCGGGGGTGGCTGGCGGGCAGATTGTTCCGGTCGCTCGCGTAGGTCAGCTTGTCCAGGACCGTAACGTGGCAGTCCTCGAAGCCGACGTACCGCCCGTTGAGCAGGCTCCGGGCGAAGTGTGACCCGATGAAGCCGGCACCGCCGGTAACCAGGATCCTCATGTGGTGTGGCCTCCCTGCCACGCGAGCCCGCGCGTTCGACTTCGATTTCGACAGGCCGACGGGGCGTCGAGCCGGTGCAAGGCTTCACCATAGGGGACCAACAGGAGCAACGCGGCTCATACAACGCGCTTAAGGACTATTTAACTCAAGCGCGACACAAACGGACGGCATGGTCGCGGTCGTTCCCCCGACCAGGTCGCTCACCGCGGTTCCACCCCGGGCGGGAGGTCGCCCAGCTCGATCGCGGTGTGCACGTAGTCCAGCAGGATGCGGCGCAGCTCGCGCCCGGAGTGGGTGGGCACGACGTCGCGCCGGCGGGCCACCGCGATGGTCCGCCGCACCCCGGGCGGGGCCAGCCGGGTGACCCGGATGCCGGGGCGGCGGGCCACCACGATGCCGGGCACCAGCGCCACCCCGAGCCCGGCCTCGACGAAGCTGAGCACGGCGTCCATCTCGCCGCCGTCGACGGACAGGGTGGGCTCGAAGCCGGCCTCCCGGCACGCCTGGAGGGTGGCGTCGCGCAGGTCGTAGCCCTCGCGGAACATGACCAGCGGCTGGCCGCGCAGGTCGGTGACGCGCAGGTCGCCGGCCGCCGAGGTGCCGGGGACCTCGTCCAGCGAGGCCACCACCAGGCTCTCCCGCAGGATCTCCTCGGTGCGCAGCCCGGGATCCGCGCCGTGGGCGGGCATGATGATCAACGCCAGGTCCAGGTCGCCGCGGAGCAGGTCGCGGACCAGGTCCTGCGAGCCACTCTCCTCCACCCGCAGGTCGACGCCGGGGTGGGCGTCGCGGAACCGGCGCAGCACCGGCGGGGCGAGGGAGGTGGCCAGGCTCGGGGTGGCGCCGAGGCGGACCCGCCCGCGCCGCAGCCCGACCAGTTCCTGGACCTCGCGGGTGGCGGTCTCGACGTCGGCGAGGATGCGCTTGGCCAGCGGGAGCAGCACCTCGCCGGCGGCGGTGAGGGCGATGTTGCCCCGCACCCGCTCGAACAACGGCGCCCCGAGGGCGGTCTCCAGGGCGTGAATTTGCTTACTCAACGAGGGCTGGGTGATGCCGACGACGTCGGCGGCCTGGGTGAAATGTCGCACTTCTGCGACCGCGACGAAGTAGCGGAGCTGATGGAGCTGCATCTACATAGCCTATGGCTATCAAGACTGCGAGGTTGATGCATTGGACGACTAATCCAAGTACTCCTAGCGTCGGTCGGGTGGTACTCACGAAAACTCGGTCGCCCATCCGCTCCAACGTCGGCCTGAAGGCCGTCATGGCGGTGACGGGCATCCTCCTTGTGCTGTTCCTGATCGCCCACATGCTCGGCAACCTGAAGATCTTCACCGGCGAGACCGCGTTCGACCACTACGCGCACTGGCTGCGCGACATCGGCACGCCGCTGCTCCCGTCGACCTGGTTCCTGTGGCTGCAACGCACGGTGCTGCTGGCGGCCGTGCTGGGCCACATCGCCGCCGCCACCGTGCTCGCGATGCGCGCCCGGGCCGCCCGCCCGGTTCGGTACGCCCACCGCAAGGCCGTCCGGGGCAGCTACGCGGCCCGCACCATGCGCTGGGGCGGGGTGATCATCCTGCTCTTCGTGATCTACCACATCCTGGACCTGACCACCGGTCACCTGAACCCCCAGGGCGCTCCCGGCAACCCGTACGGCAACGTGGTCGCCGACTTCGCCCCGCAGCGCTGGTACGTCACGCTCTTCTACACCCTGGCGATCGTGGCGCTCGGCTTCCACCTGCGCCACGGCGCGTTCAGCGCGTTCCGCAGCCTCGGCCAGCAGAGCCCGAGGGGCGAGCGCCGGGCGCGCGCCGCCGCGCTGGTCCTCGCCGTCGCGCTCTGCGCCGGCTATCTGGTGGTCCCCTTCGCCGTACTCACCGGATTGGTGGCCTGACCATGGATCTGTTCACCGAGGGCGACCCGATCGCCGACACGAAGGCCCCCGAGGGCCCGGTCGAGACCCGCTGGGACCGTCGCCGCTTCGAGGCCAAGCTGGTCAACCCGGCCAACCGCCGCAAGCTGACGGTGATCGTGGTGGGCACCGGCCTGGCCGGCGGCTCGGCCGCGGCCACGCTGGCCGAGCAGGGCTACCGGGTCAGGTCGTACTGCTACCAGGACAGCCCGCGCCGGGCCCACTCGATCGCCGCGCAGGGCGGCATCAACGCCGCCAAGAACTACCGCAACGACGGCGACTCGGTACACCGGCTGTTCTACGACACCGTCAAGGGCGGCGACTTCCGCTCCCGGGAGTCGAACGTGCACCGGCTGGCCGAGGTGTCGGTCAACATCATCGACCAGTGCGTCGCCCAGGGGGTCCCGTTCGCCCGCGAGTACGGCGGCCTGCTGGACACCCGCTCGTTCGGCGGCGCGCAGGTGCAGCGCACCTTCTACGCCCGAGGCCAGACGGGCCAGCAACTGCTGCTCGGGGCGTACCAGGCCCTGGAGCGGCAGATCGGCCTGGGCAACGTGGAGATGAACGCCCGGCACGAGATGCTGGAGCTGGTCGTCGCCGACGGCCGGGCCCGGGGCATCGTGGTCCGGGACATGGTCACCGGCGAGATCAGCACCGAGCTGGCCGACGCGGTGGTGCTCGCCTCCGGCGGGTACGGCAACGTCTTCTACCTCTCCACCAACGCCAAGGGCTGCAACGTCACCGCGACCTGGCGGGCGCACCGCAAGGGCGCGTACTTCGCCAACCCCTGCTACACCCAGATCCACCCGACCTGCATCCCGGTCTCCGGCGACCACCAGTCGAAGCTGACCCTGATGAGCGAGTCGCTGCGCAACGACGGCCGGGTGTGGGTGCCGAAGGCCGAGGGCGACGACCGCGCGCCCCGGGACATCCCCGAGGGCGAGCGGGACTACTACCTGGAGCGGATCTACCCCTCCTTCGGCAACCTGGTCCCCCGGGACATCGCCTCCCGGGCCGCCAAGAACGTCTGCGACTCCGGTCGGGGCGTCGGGCCGACCAAGCTCGGCGTCTACCTCGACTTCGCCGACGCCATCGACCGGCTCGGCCGCAAGGCCATCGAGGCCAAGTACGGCAACCTGTTCGAGATGTACGAGCGGATCACCGGCGAGGACCCGTACCAGGTCCCGATGCGGATCTATCCCGCCGTGCACTACACGATGGGCGGCCTCTGGGTCGACTACGACCTCCAGTCGACCATCCCCGGCCTGTTCGTGATCGGCGAGGCGAACTTCTCCGACCACGGCGCGAACCGGCTCGGCGCCTCCGCGCTGATGCAGGGCCTCGCGGACGGCTACTTCGTGCTGCCCAGCACCATCGCCCACTACCTGGCGTCCGGGCCGCTGGAGAAGGTCGACGCCAGCCACCCGGCGGCCGTCGAGGCCCGCGCCGACGTCGAGGACCGCATCCGGCGGCTGCTGGCGGTGAACGGCGATCGGACGGTCGACTCGTTCCACCGCGAGCTGGGCCAGATCATGTGGGAGCACTGCGGGATGGAGCGCAGCGAGGCCGGCCTGCGCAAGGCGATCGACGAGATCCGGGCGCTGCGCGAGGAGTTCTGGAAGCGGGTCCGGGTCCCGGGCGACGGCGAGGGGCTCAACCAGTCGCTGGAGAAGGCCGGCCGGGTGGCCGACTTCTTCGAGCTGGCCGAGCTGATGTGCGTCGACGCCCTGCACCGCGAGGAGTCCTGCGGCGGCCACTTCCGCGCCGAGCACCAGACCCCGGACGGCGAGGCGCAGCGCGACGACGACCGGTTCGCCTACGTGGCGGCCTGGGAGTACACCGGCACCGGTGAGCCGGTCGTGCTGCACAAGGAAGACCTGAAGTTCGAATACGTGCACCCGACGCAGCGGAGCTACAAGTGAACCTGACCCTGCGCATCTGGCGCCAGCGCGGCCCCGAGGACAAGGGTCGGATGGTGACCTACCAGGTCGACGACGTCTCCCCCGACATGTCGTTCCTGGAGATGCTCGACGTGCTCAACGAGCGGCTGATCCTCTCCGGCGAGGAGCCGGTGGCGTTCGACCACGACTGCCGCGAGGGCATCTGCGGCATGTGCGGCCTGATGATCAACGGCGACGCGCACGGTCCGCAGCGCGGTACCACCGCGTGCCAGCTGCACATGCGGCAGTTCTCCGACGGCGACACGATCGACATCGAGCCGTGGCGGGCCCGCGCCTTCCCGGTCATCAAGGACCTGGTGGTCGACCGGGGCGCCTTCGACAAGATCATCGCTGCCGGCGGGTACATCACCGCACCGACCGGCAGCGCCCCCGAGGCGCACTCCACGCCGGTGGCCAAGGCCAACGCGGACGCCGCCTTCACCTCGGCCGCGTGCATCGGCTGCGGGGCCTGCGTGGCGGCCTGCCCGAACGGCTCCGGAATGCTGTTCACCGCCGCCAAGCTCACCCAGCTCTCGCTGCTGCCGCAGGGCCAGCCGGAGCGGTACACCCGGGTGGTCGGGATGGTCGACGCGCACGACGAGGCCGGCTTCGGCGGCTGCACCAACGCCGGCGAGTGCACGGTGGTCTGCCCGAAGGGCATCCCGCTGAACACCATCGGCCGGCTCAACCGCGACTACCTCGCGGCCACCGCCAAGGGCGGGGGCACTTCGGGCTCCTGACCCGGCCGTGCCCCGACGGGCCGACCGCCGCACCCAGCGAGGGCCGGCGGGCGGCCCGTCTCCGGGCAGGCCGCGGGCGACGGTGCCGGCCCGGCGGGCGACGGCCGGTCACCGGCGGTTCAGATCAGCACGCTCCAGGTCACCGGGCCGACGAGACCGTCGGCGACGAGACCGTTGCGGCTCTGGAAGCTGCGTACCGCGGTGGTGGTGACCGAACCGAGCCCGCCGTCCACGACGAGGCTCGCACCCCGGGCGTTGAGCGCGGTCTGGAGGCCACGGACCAGGTCGCCGGAGTTGCCCTCCCGCAGGGGCAGGACGAGGGCCGTCCAGGTGATCGGGCCGACCAGGCCGTCGGCGTAGAGTCCTCGACCGCTCTGGAACGACCTGACCGCCGAGGCACAGGCCGGCCCGAAGACGCCGTCCACGACGACGGAGACGCCGCGTGCCCGCACCAGGTACTGGATCACCCGGGGCACCCACCCCGAGGCGCCCTGGCTGACGCTCGGGTAGCCGGTGCTGCCGACGGGGGCCGTCGCGCCGAGGGTGATACCCCGGTTGGCCAGGAAGACCCGGGGGTCCGTCGAGGTCAGCCGGGGCCGGTGGATCTCGAAGTGCAGGTGCGGGCCGCTGGAGTTGCCGGTGGTGCCCATCAGGCCGATCAGCTGTCCGCAGCTGACCTGCTGGCCGACGCCGACCAGCACCCGGTGGAGGTGGCCGTAGTAGGAGAAGTAGCTGTCGGCGTGGTTGAGGTGGACGCTGTTGCCGGTGCGACCGGCCAGGGGACCGCTCGACGTGTCCCCCGGGTACGAGTTGGTCTTGATGTCCCGGACCGTTCCGTCCGCCGTCGCGTAGACCGGGGTGCCCTGGTCGTTCGCCACGTCCCAGCCCGTGTGGGTGGGCCGGCTGGGAGTCTTGTACCCGGAGGTCAGTGCGCCGAGCGTCGGGTTGCTCCAGCCGGCGACCGCCGCCAGCGCCGGGCTGGGCACGCCGACGACCCCGACGCCGATCCCGACGCCCAGCGCCGTGAAAAGGGTGCGGCGCCGAGCCGGCGCGTCGAGTAGGCGGCCCGTTTCCGGATCGTCGCTCATTGTTGTCTCCCGATGCTCGCTCACGCGCGGTGACCGGCGGACGCTCCGGTACCGGCCGGCAGTGATCGTAGATATTCCATCTCGATAGATCAATGTCCGGAACTCTTCCGCCGACTGCCGAGCAGACCGGGCGAGCCTCCGGGGGACGGCACCCACCTGGCAGGGCGAGCGGGACGCCCACGACGGGCGGCGACCGGATTCGACCGGGGTGCTCCGGGCGGTTGGCGGGCCGACCAGCACGGCCCGCTCGGCAGTGACCCGGCGGTCATGATGAGTGATTCCGGGGGCCTGCCGGAATCGATCTCTTCCCCTAGGGTGGCGGGACGGATGATCCGCGACCACCAACGGGAGAGACGAGTGACGATCAGGGTGAACCGCAGGGCCGCGCTGGGGCTCGGCACGGTGGCAACCGCCGGCACGGTGCTCGGCGCCGGCACGCCGGCCTCCGCCGCCGGCCTGCGCCCCCGGAAGGCGGCCAACGCGAGCGAGGCCGCGAGCTGGGTGGCTGCCAGGTACGCGCAGGAGTCCGCCCGGGCCGGCGGCAACTGGCAGGCGTACGTGACGGTCGCCAACCCGTCCGGCGCCCCGCTGGTGGCCGTCGCCGACGAGGCGGACGCCCAGATCGAGGCGTACAGCGTGAACAAGATCGCGGTGGCCACGGCAGTGCTGGACAAGGTCGACCGGGGACTGCTCACGCTCGACCAGCGGGTCGACGTGACGGCGTCGATCGTGGTGCCCGGCGGGGACGGGATCTTCAGCCTGGACGGCGCGTACCCGAGCAGCGTCACCCTCGGGCACGCGCTGGCCAACCTGCTCACCGTCTCCGACGACACCGCCGTCCGGCTCTGCGGCCTGGTCTGCCCGGCGGTCGAGCTGAACCAGATCCTGGTGGCGAAGGGCTTCCCGAACACGCAGGTGCAGCCGGTGGCCAACCCGAACCGGTTCTTCCTCGGCACCAGCACCCCCCGGGAAACGCACGACCTGCTGCGGGCGCTGGTCGCCGGCACGCTGCTGTCGGCGTCCTCGACGGCGTTCCTGCTCGGGCTGCTGCGCTCCCCCGTCGCGTTCACCGACGGGATCCGGCGCGAGATGTCCTCCGCGCAGCGGGCCCGGATCGCCACCAAGGCGGGCTGGTTCGGCGACGCCCGGCACGAGGCCGGGGTGATCTTCGACTCCGCCGGCGCGGCGGTGCTGACGTACGCCCTGTTCGCCAACGGGCAGGCCGACGCGGACAACTTCGGCGCGACCCACCCGGCGGTGCAGGCCCGGGCCCGGATGGGGCGCAGCTTCCTGGCCACCATCGACGGGCTGAGCGGCGTCGGGGCCAGCTACCGGCCGACCGTGCGGCGGCCGAGCAACGGCGGCTGACCAGCCCCCGAGCACCCGCGCGGCCGAGCCGACCGGCACCCGGCGCGCGGGTGCGGCGGCGGACTACCGTGTACTGGCGGGACACCGGCGGAGGGGGCGGGCGACGATGGGGGCACCAGCGGAACAGGCCGGGCAGCGGGCGCTCGGGCGGCGGCTGCGCGGTGCGGCTGGGCTGGCCGCGCTCGCCGGCCTGGCCTGGGTCGCGCGGGACGTGCCGGCGGCGCTGGGCGGGCGGCTGACCGGGGCGCGCGCCGCGCGGGCGGCCCGCTCGCCGCAGTTCCGCGACGGCACCTTCCACAACCCGGCGAGCACCCGGACGATGGCCGGCGCGCCCGACCGCAACCTGGTCCGCGAGCTGATCTTCGGCAAGCAGAAGCGCCGGCCGTCCGCCGCCGTCCCGCTGCTGCGGCCGACCGACGCGCCCGCCGCGACCGAGCGCGAACTCAACGTCGTCTGGTACGGCCACGCGTCGGCGCTGATCGAGATCGAGGGGCACCGGGTGCTGGTCGACCCGGTGTGGAGCGACCGGTGCTCGCCGTCGGCGCTGGTCGGGCCGCGGCGGCTGCACGAGCCCCCGGTCGGCCTCGACGAGTTGCCCGCCGTGGACGCGATCCTGATCTCCCACGACCACTACGACCACCTCGACATGGCCACCGTGCGGGCGCTGCTGGCCGGGCAGTCGGCGCCGTTCCTGGTGCCGCTGGGCGTCGGCGCCCACCTGGAGCGCTGGGGCGTGCCGGAACACCGGATCGTCGAGCTGGACTGGTCGGAGAGCCACCGGGCCGGGCCGTTGACGATCACCGCCACCGCCGCCCAGCACTTCTCCGGCCGGGGCCTGCGCCGGGACGGCACGCTGTGGAGCTCGTGGGTGGTGGCCGGCGCGCACCGGCGGGTCTTCTACACCGGCGACTCCGGCTACTTCGACGGGTACGCCGAGATCGGCGCGGAGCGCGGCCCGTTCGACGTCACGCTGATGCAGATCGGCGCGTACGACCGGGCGTGGCCGAGCATCCACATGTTCCCGGAGGAGGCCGTGGCCGCCCACCTCGACCTGCGCGGCGGGCTGCTCGTCCCGGTGCACTGGGCGACGTTCAACCTGGCCCTGCACGACTGGTCGGAGCCGGTGGACCGGATCTGGGCCGAGGCGAAGGCCCGCGACGTGCGGCTGGCCGTGCCCCGCCCCGGCGAGCGGGTGGTGGTCGACGACCCGCCCGCGGTCGACGGCTGGTGGCAGTCGGTCGCCTGAGCGCCCGCGCCGCGCGGGACGCGCCCGCCGTCAGAGCACGAAGGCGTCCGTCCACAGCGCCCCGGAGCGGCCGGAGAGGGCGTCCAGCATCGCCACCGCCTGGCCGTCGGTGAGCTGCGCGACGAAGTCGATGATCGCCCGCCCCCGGGCCCGGCCGACCCGGTCCGGGGTGCGCGGATGCAACTCCGCCTCGGCCAACTCGACCAGGTCGTGCAGCCGGCGCGGCAGCCGGGACTCCTCCTCCGGGTCGAGCAGCCACTCCCACAGCGCCTCGACGAGGGTGTCCAGCAGCCGGGCCTGGCCGCGCTGGTGCAGGGCGAGGTCCGGCCGGGCCAGCACGAACCGGTGGTGGACGAACTTGAGCACCTGCACCTCGTGCCACTGCGCCGGGCCCAGCAGCACGTGCCCGGAGCGCACCGACGGGTCCTCGGCAACGGTGATCGCGTCGACGAACCGGGTGGTCCACCGGGCGGAGAACCGCGCCACGTACTGCTCCGCCTCGATGGAGCCGTCGAACGGCATGGCCAGCAGCCCCTCGACCAGTTCCTCGCGGACGTGCTCCACGGCGGCGGCGAACGCCTCGTCGTCGGCGATCCAGCCGTCCTTGCGGTGCAGTTGCCGGCGCAGCCGCTCGATCGCCGCCCCCGGCCGGCGGGCCGCCCCGGCCAGGGCCGGCCCGGTGACGGCGCGGAAGTGCCCGTTCTCCCGCTGCCAGGCCATCAGCTCGGCGGCCACGGCGCCCTGCTGGAGCACCCCGACCCGGTAGAAGTCCTCCACGTCGTGGATGGCGTAGGCGATGTCGTCGGCGGTGTCCATCACCGACGCCTCGACGGTCTGCTGCCAGTCGGCGATCCGCCCGGCGAAGGGCTCCCGGGCCTGCCGCAGGTCGTCCAGCTCGGTGCGGTAGGCGCCGAACTTCGCCGAGCCGCTGTCCGGGTCGTCGGGCGGGGTGGCGGCGCCCCGGGGCGGCGGGTCGAGCTGCCGGGGGTGCGGGTCCGGGTGGTCCAGCCGGGTCCACGGGTACTTCAGCAGGGCCGCCCGGACCGCCGCGGTCAGGTCGAGGCCCGTGGTCGCCGCGCCCCGGATCTCGGTGCTGGTGACGATCCGGTACGACTGCGCGTTGCCCTCGAACCCGTCGGCCAGGCCGAGCCGGTGCCGGGCCAGCCGGTCGAGCACCCGCTCCCCGAGGTGCCCGAACGGCGGGTGACCGAGGTCGTGGGCGAGCGCGGCGGCCTCCACCACGTCCGGGTCGCAGCCGCCCAGCTTCTCCAGCAGGTCCCGCCAGCGCTCGTCGGCGGCGAGCCGTTCGGCGATCGCCCGGGCCACCTGGGCCACCTTGAGGCTGTGGGTGAGCCGGTTGTGCACCAGCAGCCCGGAGCCGCCGGGACTGATCACCTGGGTGACCCCGTTCAGCCGGGCGAAGAAGGGCGAGGCCACGATCCGGTCCCGGTCGGCCCGGAACGGGCTGCCGGCGAGGTCGCCGAGGGCCCGGGCGCTGCCGCCGAACAGCCGCCGCGCCCGCGGGTCAGCGGGAGGTTCCATGATCACCACGCTAGTGCGGTGTGCACAGATGTTCACCGGGTTTCCGGTCACGTTTTGTGGATCCGCACGGGTCGGGCGAGCCCACCAGGGCGGCTCCGGCTGAACGCCTTACCCGGACCAGGCATGATGTCGCCCATGAAGATCACCGGCGCCGGCGACTCCGGTGGCCGGGGGCCCTGCCCCTGCCGCAAGCCGACCCACTGCCATGCCACGGGCCACTGCCACGGCGAGGTCGGCGCGCGTCGTCAGGGACCCGGCTGCAAGGGCCGCAAGGGGGCCCTGGACTCCTGTGGCGACGACCCTTGCAGCAGCAGCCCGGGCTGCTGCGACTTCGGGCTCTACTCCACCCTGCTCACCCTGGGCGCCGCCGTCGCGGGCGCCGCCGGCGGCCAGGCACCCGCCCGCCGGGGCCGGACGGCCGGTATTCGGCCCGGACCGCTGGACCGGGCCGGTCTCGCCGCGATCCGCGGCTACCGCCGCTGGCTGTCGCACCGCTGGCCGGGGCAGTGCCGGTACACCCCGACCTGCAGCGCGTACGGACTCGCCGCCGTCGACCGGTACGGGCTGGCCGTCGGCGGGCGACTCGCGGCGGCCCGGCTGCGCCGTTGCCGGCCGCAGGTGCCGCTCGGAACCGCCGACCCGCTGCCCTGACCGACCCCGCCGCTCAGCTTGACGACCAAGCTGAAGAAGCCGTGGGGATCAGGACCAGCCACCCGCTACCCGGGCGGCGGCGCGCGGGCGGCGGGTCAGGGCGGCGGCGTCGGGGGCGGGCGGCACAATGCAGGACGGAACCCACCCGAGAAGGCGGATCAGATCGTGACCCAGTCTGTGCACCAGCGGATCGCCGACGAGCTCGGCGTCGCCGAACGACAGGTACGGGCGGCCGTGGAGCTGCTCGACGGCGGCTCCACCGTGCCGTTCATCGCCCGCTACCGCAAGGAGGCCACCGGCCTGCTCGACGACGCCCAGCTACGCACCCTGGAGGAGCGGCTGCGCTACCTGCGCGAGCTGGACGAGCGCCGCGCCGCGGTGCTGGAGTCCATCCGCGGCCAGGGCAAGCTCGACGAGGCCCTGGAAGCGCAGATCATGGCGGCCGACTCGAAGTCCCGGCTGGAGGACATCTACCTGCCGTACAAGCCGAAGCGGCGGACCCGGGCGCAGATCGCCCGCGAGGCCGGGCTGGCGCCCCTGGCCGAGGCGCTGCTGGCCGACCCGGCCCAGGACCCTCGGGAGCGGGCCGCCGGATTCGTCGACGCCGAGCGGGGGGTGGCCGACGCCGCCGCCGCGCTGGACGGCGCGCGGGCCATCCTCATCGAGCGCTTCGCCGAGGACGCCGACCTGATCGGCACGCTGCGCGAGCAGATGTGGTCGCGGGGCCGGCTGGTCGCCCGGGTACGCGAGGGCCAGGAGTCGGCCGGGGCGAAGTTCGCCGACTACTTCGACTTCGCCGAGCCGTACCCGAAGCTGCCCTCGCACCGGATCCTGGCGATGTTCCGGGGCGAGAAGGAGGGCGTGCTCGACCTGACGATGGACCCGGAGGCCGAGGGCGACTCCGACGCGGCGCCGGCCGGCCCGAGCCGGTACGAGGCGGCGATCGCCGGCCGGTTCGGGGTCACCGACCACGGCCGGGCCGCCGACCGGTGGCTGGCCGACACGGTGCGCTGGGCCTGGCGCACCCGGATCCTCATCCACCTCGGCGCCGACCTGCGGACGCGGCTGTGGCAGGCGGCCGAGGAGGAGGCCGTGCGGGTCTTCGCCACCAACCTGCGCGACCTGCTGCTCGCCGCCCCCGCCGGCACCCGGCCGACCATGGGGCTGGATCCGGGCCTGCGCACCGGGGTCAAGGTCGCGGTGGTCGACGCCACGGGCAAGGTGGTCGCCACCGACACGATCTACCCGCACGAGCCGCGCCGGCAGTGGGACGCCTCGATCGACACCCTCGCCCGGCTGGCCGGGGCGCACGGCGTCGAGCTGATCGCCATCGGCAACGGCACCGCCAGCCGGGAGACCGACAAGCTCGCCGGTGAGCTGATCAAGCGGCACCCGGAGCTGAAGCTGACCAAGGTGGTGGTCTCCGAGGCCGGCGCGTCGGTCTACTCCGCCTCCGCGTACGCCTCGCAGGAGCTGCCCGGGCTGGACGTCTCGCTGCGCGGCGCGGTCTCCATCGCCCGCCGGCTCCAGGACCCGCTCGCCGAGCTGGTCAAGATCGACCCGCGCTCGATCGGCGTCGGGCAGTACCAGCACGACCTGTCCGAGTTGAAGCTGTCCCGGTCGTTGGACGCCGTGGTCGAGGACTGCGTGAACGCCGTCGGCGTGGACGTCAACACCGCCTCCGCGCCGCTGCTGACCCGGGTCTCCGGCATCGGCGCCGGGCTGGCGGAGAACATCGTGCTGCACCGGGACGCCAACGGCCCGTTCCGCTCCCGGGCGGCGCTGAAGAAGGTGGCCCGGCTCGGCCCCAAGGCGTTCGAGCAGTGCGCCGGCTTCCTGCGCATCCCCGGCGGCGACGACCCGCTGGACTCCTCCAGCGTGCACCCGGAGGCGTACCCGGTGGTACGGCGGATCCTCACCCGCACGGGCCAGGATCTGCGCTCGCTGATCGGGCAGAGCGCCATCCTGCGCGGCCTGCGGGCCACCGACTTCGTCGACGACACGTTCGGCCTGCCCACCGTCACCGACATCCTGGCGGAGCTGGAGAAGCCGGGGCGGGACCCCCGGCCGGAGTTCCGGACCGCGACGTTCGTCGAGGGCGTGGAGAAGATCGGCGACCTGACCCCCGGCATGGTGCTGGAGGGCGTGGTCACCAACGTGGCGGCGTTCGGCGCGTTCGTCGACGTCGGCGTGCACCAGGACGGCCTGGTACACGTGTCGGCGATGTCCCGGACCTTCGTCAAGGACCCGCGCGACGTGGTGAAGTCGGGCGACGTGGTCCGGGTCAAGGTGCTCGACGTCGACGTGCCGCGCAAGCGGATCTCGCTGACGCTGCGGCTGGAGGACGAGACCGAGGCCGGGCGGCGCGGCCCGGACGACGCGCGGCGCGAGCGCGGCGGCCGGGGCGAGCCCTCCGGCGGCCGGGGCGAGCGGTCGGGCGGCGGCCGGGGCGAGCCCTCCGGCGGCCGGGGCGGCCAGGGGCGCGGCGGTCAGGGGGACGGCCAGGGGCGGGGCGGTGCGCGCGGCGGGGCGCAGCAGCGGCCGGGCCGGGGCGGCGGGACTGCCCCGCCCGCCGACGGGGCGATGGCCGACGCGCTGCGCCGGGCCGGCCTGGCCTGACCGGTCGCGGGGCCCGATCCGGCGCCGCCGGTCCGCCGGCCCGCCGGCCCGCCCGGTCGCGCGCCGGCCCGCCGGTCGCGCGCCGGCCCTCGCCCGTCCTTGATCCACTCCAGGTCAGTGACATTGGGGGCTGTCGGGGCCGGGACACCGCCATGTGCGTGACATGAAGGCGACACCCGCCCGCCCCGTCAGCGCCCGCCGCCGACGACGGGCCGTCGACACCCGCCCGCCCCGGCAGCGCCCGGCGACGGCGGCCGGCGGGCGCCGCCGGGTGCCGGGGCGGCGGGCGCGGCGCGTACCGTCGCCGGCATGGGTGGGGACGACGACCTCCAGTGGCGGGAGCGGCAGCGGCGGGCGGTGCGGGCGCACGCCGAGGCGGACGAGCGGCGGCGGGCGGCCGAGCGCGCCGAGGCAGCGGAGATCGTGACCTGGTTCGCGGCCGAGGCGACCCGACGAGGGCTGCGGCCCACCCGGCTCGCCGCCGTGCCGTACGCGGGCCAGGGTCGGTACCGCACCCGGATCACCGGCTGGTACGTCGACCGGGCCCGTACCCGGGCGGTGGACACCGCCGGGCGGTGGTACCTGCTGACCGTCCCGGCCGGCCTGCGGGCTCGGCTCCTCGGCGCCGACCCGCAGCCCGGCCCGGCGCCCCTGATCGTCGGCGAGGGAGGCCGGGACGGCGAGTCGGTCCCGCTACGTGACCTGCTCACCCGGCGGCTGGCGGCCGGCGACGACTGGTGACCCGCCCCGGGGCGGACCCGTCAGCCGCCGGCCGGCCGGGTCCGGTCCGCGCGGCGCCGGACCTGCCGGGCCACGTGCCACCACCACGCCTGCTGCGCGGCCAGGGTGGCCAGCCCGGCGAGCACGATCGCGCACAGGTTGATCAGCAGTTGCAGCGCCGAGCCGGCCGCCTCGTGCCACACCCCGTACGCGACGGCGACGGCCACGTTCGCGGCGGCCGGCACGGTGGTGACCGAGATCAGGACGCCCACCAGGGACCCGGACTTCTTCGAGGTCAGCGACAGCATCCCGGCGATCCCGGCGAGCAGGCCGACCACCCAGGACAGCGCGTCCGGCCGCCAGATGAAGTCGGTCAGCGGCCGTTCGGCGAGCAGCAGCTCCCGGTTGACCAGGCCGGCCAGGGTCAGCGCCCAGGTGCTGAGCACGGTGGCGAGCATGGCGGCCAGGAAGCCCACCGCCAGAGCCTGCACGGAGCGGCCGATGACGGCCGGCCGGCGGCGCAGCAGGGCCACGCAGAGGGCGGCCAGCGGGCCGAACTCCGGGCCCACCACCATCGCGCCGACGATCAGGATGGGCTGGTCGAGCAGGACCCCGATCCCGGCGATCATGGTGGCCACCACGATGAGCACCAGGTAGGTGGCGGACAGTTCGGTCTGCTCGCCGGTCTTCGCGGCCACCTCGTCCCAGACCACGGCGTCCGCCCCGCTGCCGGGCGCGGCCTCGGCGGCCCGGTCGGCGGCCTCGGACACGGTCAGCTCCACGTCGTCGGCGGCGATCCCGCCGCGCGCCTCGATGCCCAACTGCTGCAACTCGTGCAGCACGTTGTCGGCCCGCTCGCGGACCACGTCGCAGAGGATCAGGTCGCCCTTCGGCCGCCGGGCCGTTCCGGGGAGCACCACCAGGTGGGTGACGCCGGGATCGGCGGCGAGCAGGTCGGTCACCGCCGACGACTGGTCCGCCGGGGCGATCACCCTGAGGTGCAGCACGGCCCGTCCCCTCACGCCTAGCCCGGTACCGCCCGGCGCGGCCGGCAGCACTCTACCGCCCGCCGGTCCGACCCGCGCGAGCTCGCCGATACGTGAAAGCGGCGGGCACCGGTCCCCCGTTTGGTAGAACGGTTCTGACCACTCTGATGCGGTCCAGGCGAGAGACGGAGAAAGCGTGGATTCCTCCCGTATAATGCGGAGCGGTACCGACCTTCCGCCCCGCACGGCCCGGTCCGTGGCGGCATGACCGCCGGCCCCGTCTACCTGTCCCCGCCCGACCTCGGGCCGGTGGAGGAGGCCTACCTGCTGGCCGCCTTCCGGGCGCGGCAGGTCGGCCCGTTCGGCCCGGACATCACCGCCCTCGAAGACGCCACCGCCGAGCGGGTCGGCATCCGGGCCGCGCTGGCGACCAGCTCCGGAACGGCCGCCCTGCACCTGGCCATGCTCGGCCTCGGCGTCGGCCCCGGGCAGGTGGTGATCGTCCCGACGCTGACCTTCGCGGCCACCGCGAACGCCGTCGCGTACACCGGTGCCCGGCCGGTCTTCGTGGACTGCGACGAGGAGACCGGGAACCTGGACGTGCCGCTGCTGGCCGCTCTGCTGGCCCGCCTGCGGGCGGCGGGAAGGCCCATCGGGGCGGTCATGTCCGTGGACCTCTTCGGCACCTGCGCGGACTACACCTCGCTGCTGCCGGTGTGCGCCGCGGCCGGGGTGCCCGTGATCGAGGACGCGGCCGAGTCCCTGGGCGCGACCCACCGGGGCCGCCCGGCCGGCTCGTTCGGCCACGCCGCCGTCCTCTCCTTCCAGCACAACAAGATCATGACCACGTCGAGCGGCGGGATGCTGCTCTCCGACGACGAGGCGTTCGTCGCGCGTTGCCGGTACCTGGCCGCGCAGGCCCGCCAGCCGGTGATCCACTACGAACACACCGAGATCGGGTACAACTACCGCCCCAGCAACCTGCTCGCGGCGATCGGTCGCGGCCAGTTGCACCGCCTGGACGGCATGCTGGCCCGGCGGCGGCTGCTGCGGGAACGGTACGCGAAGCTGTTCGCCACGGTGCCCGGCGTACGCCTGCTCGGCGACGACGACGGCGGCGGCAACTGCTGGATGTCCACGCTGGTCGTGGACCCCGCCCGCGCGGGGTGGCAGGCGGCGGACCTCGGCGCCGCGCTCGCCCTCGACGAGATCGAGACCCGGCCGGTGTTCAAGCCGATGCACCTGCAACCGGTCTACGCCGACGCGCCCGCGTCGGTCACCGGCGTCGCCGAGCGCCTCTTCGACACCGGCCTCATCCTGCCCAGCGGATCCGCGCTCGACGAACGGCAGATCGACCGCGTGTGCGGGGCCGTCGAACGGTTCCTGGACCACCGGTGACCGGTGACTTCACGCTGACCGGGCAGGGCCCGCGGGCCGGCCGGCTCGACGCCGACTGCCCCGACGTCTACTTCACCGCCGGTTACGGGACGGCGGACGCGGCGGCGCAGGGCGGCACCTGGTACAGCGCCCGGCTGGGGCGGCGGATCCAGCTTCCGTACGTGCTGCGGGCCGTCGCCGACGGGGTGACCGACGGGATCAGCCCGTACGGCTACTGCGGCCTGCACGTCGAACCCGGCTGCCCGCCGGACGACCTGGCCCGGTTCTGGGCGCGGGCCGTGGCCTGTTGGCGGGACCAGGGCCTGGTGAGCCTCTTCCTCCGCTTCTCGCCGCTGGATCCCGCGCCGGTGGCGGCCGTCCGGGCACTCGGGACGGTGCGGCTGGCGCCGCACGGCGAGACCGTGGCCGTCGCCGTGGACGCGGGTCCCCGCCGGGTGTGGGAGGCGATGGCGGGCCGGGCCCGCACCGCCGTCCGCAAGGCCGCGAACGCGGGGCTGACGGTCGAGCTGCGGCCGGCCACGGCCCTCGACCTCACCGCCGCCGCGCCGTTCCGGCGGGTGTACGAGCAGACCATGCGCCGCATCGGCAGCGCCGAGCGCTACCTGTTCCCCGACGGGTACTACCGGCTGCTGTCGTCGGGCCTGGACAAGAACCTGCTGCTCGTCTCGGTACGCGACCCCGACGGGGAGGTCGTCGCGGCGGCGCTCGTGCTGCGGCACGGGGACCGGGCGCACTACCACCTCGCCGGCTCGGAGCCGGCGGCGGCCCGCGACGGCGCCAACAACCTGCTGGTCTGGCGCATCCTGGAGTGGGCCGCCGAGACCGGCTGCACCCGGGTGCACCTCGGCGGCGGGGTGCGCGGCCACGACGGGCTGCTCCGCTTCAAGACGTCGTTCGGCGGCGCCCTCGTTCCCTGGTGGACGGGCGCGGCGGTGCTCGACCGGGACCGGTACGCGGCGCTGACCGCCGCCCGCGCCCAGCACCTGGGCTGCCCGGCCGCCGACCTGCGCGCCGGGGGGTTCTTCCCCGCCTACCGGGCCGGCGGGCGCTGACCCGCCCCCGGCCCGATCGGGCCGTCAGCGCCGGATACCGGCCCACCCGTGGTGCAGCCGCACCGTGGAGAGGATGAAGCTGACGACCCGGCGGGAGGTGTCGGTGACCTGGTAGTCCACCGGGCACGGCACGCCCGCGGACGTCACCTGGGCGACCGCGACCGTCACCGCCTCGCGGACCGCGTCCGGGTCGAGCTCGGTCAGCAGGATGCCGCCGCTGTCCAGCGCCTCCGGGCGTTCGATCGAGTTGCGCAGCGTCACCGCGGGGAAGCCGACGATCGCCGCCTCCTCACTGATCGTGCCGCTGTCGGACAGGGTGCAGCGGGCCTGGGCCTGGAGGCGCACGTAGTCGAACAGGCCGAACGGCTCGTGGAACGTGATGCCGGCCAGATCGGCCGGATCGGGCGCCAGCTCGGCGAGCCGCTTGCGGGTGCGGGGGTGGGTGGAGACGAGCACCGGCAGGTCCCAGTGCTCCCGGACCGCCCGCAGGCAGTCCAGGAGCCGGGCCAGCCGGGGGGCGTCGTCGACGTTCTCCTCCCGGTGGGCGCTGACCAGGAAGTAGCCGCCGGGGGTCAGCCCGAGCTGCTCCAGGACGCCGGACTTGTCGATCTCGGCGCGGTAGTGCTCCAGCACCTCCCGCATCGGCGAGCCGGTGTGCAGGATCCGCCGCGGGTGCAGCCCCTCGGCCAGCAGGTTGCGCCGGGCGTGCTCGGTGTAGACCAGGTTGAAGTCGGCCACGTGGTCGACCACCCGCCGGTTCGTCTCCTCCGGCACGTTCAGGTCGAAGCAGCGGTTCCCGGCCTCCATGTGGTAGACGGGCACCCGCATCCGCCGGGCGATCAGCGCGGCGATGCAACTGTTCGTGTCGCCGAGCACCAGCAGGGCGTCGGGCCGAAGGTCCTCGATCGCCCGTTCCACCCCGGTCAGCACGCCGCCGAGCACGCTGCCCAGCGAGGTGGTGTCCACCCCGAGGTAGCGGTCGGGCTGGCGCAGCCGCAGTTCGGTGAAGAAGACGTCGGAGAGGGTCGGGTCCCAGTTCTGCCCGGTGTGCACGAGCACGTGGTCGACCGTCCGGTCGAGCCGGGCGATGACCCGGGACAGCCGGATGATCTCGGGTCGGGTACCGACCACCGTCATGACGCGCGTCATCGACGCCTCCCCCGGTCGGCGGCCTTGATCATGATGTCCTCCAACTGGTCGACTCCCACCCGTAGCGACATGCGGTCCAGGTACACCTGGCGGGCGCGGTCGGCCGTCGCCAGCCGCTCGGCCGCGGGCTGGGCCGCCGCCGCCGCGAACCGGTCGGCGAGCGCCCGCCAGTCCTCCGGTGGGCAGGTGAGTCCGACCCGGGACGAGCGGACCAGCCGGGCGGCGTCGCCGCCCGCCGCGACGATCACCGGACGGCCGCAGGCCAGTGCCGCCTGGAGCTTCGACGGGACCGTCCCCCGCAGGCCGGCCGCGTCCCGCAGGCAGATGAGCTGGTACTCGGCCGCGGCGTACAGCTCGGCCATCCGCTCGGGCGGGCGGCGGCCGAGGAACCGGACGTTGTGGGCGCCGAGGTCGGCGGCGAGCCGGCGGGCGCTCTCCTCCTGCACTCCTGAGCCGACCAGCACCAGGTCGACGAGGTCGCGGGTCGCGGCGGCAGCCCGGACCGCCGTCTCGATCCCCTGGAGCAGCCCCAGGTTCCCGGCGAACATGATCGTGCATCGTCCGGTGTGGCCGATGGCGGCGCGGGCCGCGTCGGTGGCCGGCACCGGCCGGAACAGCCGGTCGTCGGTCCAGTTCCAGACCACCCGCACCTGGTCCGGGTCCGCGCCGCGCTCGATGACGAGTTCGGCCATCGCCGGCGAGATCACCGCGATGGCCGTGACCGACCGGTAGATCCGGCGCATGGCCGCGGCGATCGCCCCGTCCAGCAGCCGGCCCGCGCGCCCCTGCGGGGCCATCCCCGAGTGCCGCACCGACTCCGGCCACGGGTCCTGGACGTGCAGGACGGCCGGCGTGCCGCGCAGCAGCCGGCCGAGGGCGGCCGGGGCGACGGACGTGGGCGGCGGGTGGTAGACGTACGTCACGTCGACGTCGGCGAGGTAGCGGGCCCCGGCGAGTGTGCTCGTCGCCGCGAAGGACAGGTAGCTGGCCGCCCGGCGCACCGGGGACCGGTCGTGGCTGGGGTACGACGGCACCCGGCGCACGGTCAGCCCGCCGGTGCGGACGCAGTCGTTCCACCGCTGCCGGTAGCCGGGGTAGAGGCGGCCGTACGGATAGCTGGGGAAGGAGGTGAGCACCTTGACCTCGTGCCCGCGCGCGACCAGTTCGGCGGCGAGATTGTCCTGGATGAAGGCGCCCTCCGGCGGGTACCACTGGCTGACCAGGCCGACCCTCATCCGGCGACCACCGCGCTCGGCACCAGGACCGGCAGGTCGACCGGCTCGGGGTACGTGTCGGGCCGGTCCGGGTCGAAGATCTCGTTGGTCCAGAACAGGGTGACCAGTTCACCGGGCCCGGTGTTGGTGATCCGGTGCGCCCACATCGTCGGCATGTCCACGGCGACCGGCTCGTCGCCGGCGACCGCGAAGCGGACGACGTCGGCGTGGCCGACCCGGCGCAGGGCGATCTCCGCCGAGCCGCGCAGCACGACGAAACGCTCGATCTTGGCGAGGTGGAAGTGCTCCCCCCGGGTCACCCCCGGGTGGCTGCCCGAGCAGAAGCTCTGGCCGCCGCCGTCGTGCACCTTGACCGTCTCCACCAGTTCGCCCCGCGCGTCCGAGCGCCGGGGCAGCGGCATCGGGACGCCGGACGGGAAGACGTGCGAGCGGTAGGTGTTGAACAGCCGCACGTCGTGCCGGTCCCGCAGCGGCGGGATCTCCCCCCGGCGGTAGGCGTCGGCGAAGCCGGTCAGCCGGTGGGCCAGCTCGCCCACCCCGATCCGCAACGCCGGCATGGCCGGGTCCCAGGACCCGCCGGCCGGCTCGCCGACGAGCCGGGCGGCGGCGTCGGTGGCGTGCACCAGCTCCATGTCCCGGTCGAGCTGCACCTGCGGCGGGTCGCCGGAGGCGAGCAGCCGGCAGAAGGTGGCGACCACGGAGTTGTAGAAGGGCCGGCCGTGCTCGCCGTACAGGTTGGGCAGCAGCAGGTCGTCGAGGGCGGCTCCGGTGTCGGCCAGGATCGCCGCCGCGGTGGCCTTCGCGTCGCCGTACGGGGTGCCGTTGCCGGCCTGGACCGAGTTGGCGAAGACCACCGCCGGCGGGGCGGGGCAGCGCCGCAGCCCGTGCGCGAGCTGCGCGGCCAACTGGACGTTCCCGGCGGCCACCTGGGCGGGGTCGCCCCGGTTCACACCGGCCAGGTGCAGCACCCGGTCGACCCCGGCGAGCTTCGCGGCGACGGCGTCCGGGTCGGTCAGGTCGGCCCGGGTGACGACGACGGGCTCCGGGCGGCCCAGCGCGCGCAGCAGCGTCCGGACGTGCCAGCCGAGGAAGCCGTCGGCGCCGGTGACGGCCAGCCTCAGCATGCCGGCACCGGGTCGCGCAGGGCCAGCTCCGCCCGGATCTCCGGCAGGGTGCGCAGCAGCTCCATGATCTCCGGTACGCCGAGCCGGGGCGCGTTGGCCGAGTTGAAGTCCTCCCGGGGCACCTCGCCCAGCTCGCCCTCGGAGACGTACAGCGCGTAGTTCAGGTCCCGCCCGTCGACCGGCACCCGGAAGAACTCCCCGAAGTCGTCGGCCTGGGCCAGTTCCTCCCGGCTGGCCAACGTCTCGTGCCACTTCTCGCTGTGCCGCACGCCGATGACGTCGAGCTTGCACGGCACGTCGAACAGCCGGCAGACCGCCTCGGCGAGGTCGGCGATCGTCCCGGCGGCGGCCTTGCGGATGAACACGTCGCCGGGCTGCGCGCGGTGGAAGGCGTGCTCGACCAGGTCGACCGAGTCGGCCAGCGACATCAGGAACCGGGTCATCGTCGGGTCGGTGACGGTCAGCGGCCGGCCGGCCTTGATCTGCTCGACGAAGAGCGGGATGACCGAGCCGCGCGAGTACATCACGTTGCCGTACCGCACGCAGGACACCGTGGTGGCGCTGCGCGGGTCGTTACGGGCGTGGGCCTGGGCCACCTTCTCCATCAGGGCCTTGCTCATGCCCATCGCGTTGACCGGGTAGACCGCCTTGTCGGTGCTGAGCACCACCACGGAGCCGACCCCGTTGCGCGCGGCGGCCTCGATCACGTTGGCGCTGCCGAGCACGTTGGTGCGGACCGCCTCCAGCGGGAAGAACTCACAGGACGGCACCTGCTTCAGCGCCGCCGCGTGGAAGACGAAGTCCACCTCGCGGGTCGCCCGCTCGACCGTGTCCCGGTCCCGGACGTCGCCGACGTGGTAGCGGACCCGCTCGTCACCGAGCGCCCGGCGCATCGCGTCCTGCTTGGCCTCGTCGCGGCTGAGGATGCGCACCTCGCCCACGTCCCGGGCCAGCAGTCGCCGCGTCATGGTCTGCCCGAAGGAACCGGTGCCGCCGGTGATGAGCACCCGGCGGCCCGAGGTCGTGAAAGCCATAGCCTCTCCCGTTTTCGTCACGCCCGGCGGACGGCTTTCCCCGTCCCGCCCGCCCGTGCCGCGGCGGTGCGTCGGCCGCGAGGGCGACCGCCCGGGCCTGCCGGCTCCGGTGCGGCACCCGGGTCAACGACGCCCCCACACCCACAGGTACGCGTTTCGGGTTATATCCTCGAATCACTCTTAAATGGATGAGAAGGAGGGAAAATACCTTCCGAGTTCGCCGCGGGCGAGCCCGCCAACGGGGTTCGCGGCGGTCTCATCCACCACTGGCGGTTCCCCCGATTCGCCCACCTTGTCGCGTCGCAACTGGTACAAAGGGCGCGGACCATGCGGACCCGCCAGGTCACGTCACGCTCCACAGCGGAGTAGTCGACCGGGGCGGCGGCGCGGTCCGACAGCGTAAGGAGCACCATGCCACCAGTTCGACCACCGCAGCCGGACCGGTGCCACCCGGCCGGCGCGGGCCCGACCGTGGCCGCCCGGGGGCGGTCCGCCCGCCGATGACCACCTCACCACCTCGACTCGGCCCGCGCATCCCCGCCACCGGACGGCAGCCGCAGGCGGCGGACCGTCCGCCGGGCCCGGTCCCGTTCGGCCGGGGGCAGCGGCGGGCGGCGGGCCAACCCGGCACGTGGCTGCTCCGCGCGTGGCCGAGCGGCCTGCCCAGCGTCGCCCTGCTCTGCTGGATCGCGTTCTGGGCGGCCCGCCCGCCCTGGTGGTCGTTCAACTGGCTGGCCCCCCTGGCCGTGGCGGCGCTGCTGCTCAGCGGCCGGCTGCCCCGGCCGCGCTGGGCGGATGCCCTGGCGGCGGCGACCGCGGGCTGGGCGTACAACACCAACCTCTGGTCGGACCGGCCGGACCTCACCGTGATGGGGGCCTACCGGTACGCGACGGTCTGCCTGCTCTTCGTGGCCTGCCGGCACGTGCTGCGCACCCGGCGGGACCTGCTGCTGGTGGGCGGGACGTTCCTCGCCGGGTGCGTGTTCGTCGCCCAGGAGGTGGTCACCGGGGCGGCCGAGGACCTCCGCTCGCGGGGACAGGTGCTCGACGTGGCCCACCGGTTCGGCGTCGAGGGCCGGGAGGTGAATCTCACCGCCTACACGCTGGCCGCCGGGATCGTGGTCGCCGCGCTCGTGACCGTCGCCCTGGCACGTCACCGGCGGTGGCGCCTGGTGCCGCTGGCCGCCGCTGCGCTGCTGCTCTGGGCCATGCTGCTTACCGGCTCCCGGGGCGCCGCGATCGGGGTGCTGCTCGGCCTGGCCGCCCTGCTGGCGGCCCGGTTCTGGCCCCGGCCGACGGTACTCGTCCTCGGCCTGCTCGGGCCCGGGCTCCTCTTCCTGGTGCCGCTCGGCAGGACCCCGGACTGGACGATGACCTGGCTCGACAGCATGTACGGCCGGGCCACCGGCGACATCTCCGGGCGGCTGTGGCTCTGGCCCTACGCCATCACCACCTGGTCGGAGCACCCGCTCATCGGCTCCGGGCCGGGAGTGCTCATCGCGACCAACCCGTACGGCGTCGGCCCGCACAACCTGCTGTTGACCGTCGGCAACGACCTGGGGCTGATCGGCGTGCTGCTCTACTTCGGCACGATCACCGCCGCCCTGGTGACGACCGCCCGCGCGGCGCCGGTCGGCCGCCTGCTGGTCTGCGGCTTCGCCGCGCTGATGCTGCCGATCTGGCTCACCGGCCAGTGGGAGGCGTCGCCGGCCGCCTGGCTGGCCCTGGCCATGCTGACCGTGCTGCCCACGCTCCGCGCCCCGGCGCCGCCGCAGGCCTCCACCGCGGGACGACAACCGAGAGCCGAGGTGCCCGCCAGCGGGTGAGCCCGGGCGGAACCCGCCGTCGGGCACCGCCCGGCCCGCGCCCCGGCCGACGGGATCGGGGGACGCGAACGCTCAGCCGCGTTCGGCGCCCGGGGCCAGCCCGGCCGGGTCGCGCCGGGGCTGCGGCGCGGGACCGACCGGCCCCCGGGCGGCCCGCGCCAGGGTCTTGGCGAACCGGGCGGCCACCTGGTCCGCCCGGTGGTGGCGGACGGCGAAGTCCAGCCCCTGCCGGCCCAGCCGCTCGCGCAGCGCGGGATCCGCGCAGAGCCGGGCGACCTCCCGGGCCAGCCGGGCGGGATCGTCCACGCCGACCACGGCACCGGCACCGGCCGCGTCCAGGTGGGCCATCGAGGCCAGTTCCGCCGGACCGAAGCCCAGCACCGGCCGACCGGCGGCGAGATACTGGGGGATCTTGGTGGACAGCGAGTACCGGGTGAAGTGGCAGTGCTCCTCGGCGAACGACTCGACGTGCACCAGCACGTCGGCGCGGCGCAGCACCCCGGCGACCTCGTCGCTGGCCAGCGACCGGCCCAGCCGGACGCCGGGCAGCCCGAGCCGCTCGCCGTACCGGTCCAGATCCTGCGCGGGCGCGTGCACGGTCAGCCGGGCCCGCAGGCCGTCGGCGGCGAGCCGGCCGAGGGCCTCGCCGACCCGGCGCAGCGACCGCCAGCGGTCCAGGTGCAGCCCGCCGACGTAGACGAGGTCCAGCACCGCGCCGTCGGTGGCCGGGCGGGCCGGGCCCGGCCGGCCGGCGAAGTCCGCCGGGTCGACGCAGTTGCCGAAGGCCGCGAAGGCCAGCCCGTAGCGGCGCTGGTACTCCCGCGCCATCGGCTCGCTGATCCCCAGGCCGTACGACGAGTGCCGGATCACCTCCCGGACCTCGGCGAGCAGCGCGCGCCGGGCGACGCCGAGCGTCTGCCGGTCGGTGTACAGGGTGCTGGGCCAGTCGTCCATGAAGTGCGGCACCAGCGGCACCCCGCACTCCCGGGCCGCCAGCACGGCCAGCCGCATCTGCCGGATGCTGCCCAGCGTCGCGTACACCACCTGCGGGCGCTGCTCCCGCATCCACCGGCGCGCCCCGGCCGGCACCCGCAGCGGGCTGAGGTCGACGAACGCCCGCAACTCGGCCCGCATCCGGGCGCGCAGCGACCCCGGCTCGACGCCCGCCCGCAACTCGGCCCGCATCCGGGCGCGCAGCGACCCCGGCTCGACGCCCGCCCGCAACTCGGCCCGCATCCGGGCGCGCAGCGACCCCGGCTCGACGCCCGCCCCACCGGCCCCCGCCCCGCCCACGCCCGACCGGTCCGGCACGCCCGACGACGTCCCCCGGATGGTCCGGGCCCGCCAGCGGTAGAGGTGGTACTCCACGGGCGCGCAGCGCGGGTCGAGCCGCAGGAACCGCTGGCAGACGTCCGTGGCGGGTTCCCGGTCCTCGGCGTAGAGCTGGGCCAGCCGCTGCCCCGGCCAGCCGGCGAAGAGGTTGGACAGGGTGATCCCGGTGCCCGAGGCGCGGCCGAACACCGCCGCGCCGACGACCAGCACCCGGGGATGCTCCTCAGCCCACCAGTTGTCCATCGGATCTCCATTCCGGCGCCGGACGCGCAGCCCGGCGCAGCGCCTTGCGGTAGCCGTACAGGGCGGCGGGGACGACGGCGAGCGCGAACCCGGCCACCGCGACCCAGGGGACCGCCCGGAGCCCGAACCAGGAGGCGGCGTACCACTTGCCGACCAGCGACAGGACGGCGAACGCCGCCCAGCCGACCAGTTGCGGGGTGACCACGCCGGCGGCGTTCTGCACCATGAACCGCGGCGAGAGCGCCGCCTGCACCACCCACCAGGCGCCCAGCCCGGCCAGCAGCCACGGGTCGCCCCCGATCGGCACCGGCAGCCAGGCGTCGAGGATCCGCTCCCCGGCGACCGCCAGGACGACCGTGGGCAGCAGGGTGGCCAGCACCGAGACGACGGTCATCCGGCGGGTGATCCGCCGCACCCAGGCCAGTTGGCCCCGGGCCAGGGCGTCCCCGTTGGCCGGCCAGAGCGGCACGTTCACCAGCACCACGAGCTGGCCGAGCTGGCCGAGCAGCTTCGCCGGCACCACGTAGGCGGCGACGGCGGACAGCCCGAGGGCGTGGGCGACGATCAGGGTGTCCACGCTGGTCGCGACGGACGTCACCACGGTCACCACGAAGAACAGCCCGCTGAGGCTCAGCAGTTCCCGGGCGGCGCGCGGGTCGACGTAGCGCAGCCGGGGGCGGATCCGGGAGCCGTCGCGCCAGAAGAACCAGAGGCTGTTGAGCAGGTTGACCAGCAGCGGCGCGGCGGCCGAGGCCGCGATGATCGCCACCGGCGGCAGCCCGGCCCGGACGATGCCGAGCACCACCAGCAGCCCGACCAGGCCCGCCCCGGCCTGCCAGAGGTTGCTCCGACCGACCTGCTGGTACGCGTACTGGACCCGGACGATCAGCGACAGCGGCACGTTGAGCACGAACGCGGTGAGGCAGATCAGGGCGATCGCCCTCGCCTGCCCGGGCGCGACCTGGCCGGTGGCGTTGAACAGCGACGCCCAGGGCACCGCGTCGGCGAGCAGCCAGAGCGCGCCGCAGAGGGTGACCGCCAGCAGGGACAGCGCCAGGTAGGCGCTGGAGACGTAGCGGCGGGCCAGTTCGTGGTCGCCGGCCGCCTGGCAGGGCGCCAGCTTGGTCATCAGTCCACTGCCCAGGCCGAGGTCGGCGAAGGCCGCCATCCCGGCGAGCGCGGCCACGGCCATCCAGAGGCCGTACAGGTCGATGCCGAGGTAGGGCAGCGTCACCGGGACCAGCACGATCGGGACCACGAACCCGGCCAGCCGGCCGAGCACGGCGGTGCAGACCCCGGTGACGAGCCGGCGGGTGCGGTCGGGCGCGCGCCGGTGGGCCCCGGGCGGGGGGCTCTTCCGCTCGGCGAGTCCGGCCGGGACGTTCGGCACTAGTGTTCGGCGAGCACGTGGCCGGCCATCCAGGCCACGGTCTCCTCCAGACCGACGCGCAGCGGCACCGGGCGCGCCGTGGGGAACAGCTCCCGAAGCCGGCCGCAGTCGGCCTGCGAGTCGCGCACGTCGCCGGGGCGGGGCGGCTCGTGCACCACCGGCAGCCGGCGGCCGAGCACGTCCCCCAGCTCGGCGACGAGGTCGAGCAGCGACACCCGGGCCCCGAACGCCAGGTTGACGGCGTCCGGCGCCGCCACCCGGCGCAGCACCGCCTCCACGATCACCGCCGTCACGCTGCCCACGTAGGTGAAGTCGCGGGTCTGCCGGCCGTCGCCGTGCACCCGCAGCGGCCGGCCGGCGAGCGCGGCGGCGACGAACTGCGGCACCACGGCGGCGTACGTGTGGTGCGCCGCCTGCCGGGGGCCGAAGACGTTGAAGAAGCGGAACGGCAGCACGGACAGCCCGTAGCAGGACGCGTAGGCCAGGGCGTACGCCTCGGCGGCCAGCTTGGACACGGCGTACGGGCTGACCGGCATCGGCCGCAGCGTCTCCCGGCGGGGCAGGACGGGGTTCGTCCCGTACACCGACGAGGACGACGCGAGGACGACCTGGGGCACCCCGTGCCGCCGGGCGGCCTCCAGCACCATCAGGGTGCCGGTGGCGTTGGCGTGGTGGCTGGGCAGCGGCCGGTCGATGGAGCGGGGCACCGAGCCCAGCGCGCCCAGGTGCACCACGCTCTGCGCGCCCACGAAGGCGCCGTCGAGCAGGTCCGGGTCGAGGACGGTGCCCCGCGCCAGCCGGACCGGCACGTCGAGCAGGTTCTCCACCGCGCCGGTGGAGAGGTCGTCGACCACCACCACCTCGGTCACCTGCGGTACCTCGCACAGCGCCCGAACCAGGTTGGCGCCGATGAAACCCGCGCCGCCGGTCACCACTACCTTCACGGTCTCCCCCACCACTGGTCGGTCTCCCCGAGCGGCCGGCGCGTAGCCGGGCCACCCGCTGAACAACGACCGCCGATCCGGCAAGTTACTGCAAAAGGGACAGCCGGCGGTCGTCACCCGCGCCGGGCGGGCACGGTCAGCGGCTGCCGCTCTGTCCCGCGCCCGCCGGTCGGCTGCCGGCGGGCCCGCCCCGGTGGCCGCCGGCGTCGATCCGGCCGCCCGTGGGGCCGAGCGCGCCGAGGAACGCCCGCAGCCGGCGGCCCTGCGCGGCCGGGCTCCGGGTCTCGGCGACGAAGGTCCGCCCCGCCGCGCCGAGCGCGGCGGCCGCCGCCGGGGGCAGTTCCAGCACGCGCCGGATCGCGTCCCGGAGACCGGCGGCGCTGTCGTCGTCGGCGTACACCAGGTGCGGGTCGTAGTCGGCGGGTATGCCGGGCAGCCGGGTGGTCACCACCGGCACCCCCGCCGAGAGGTACTCGATGAGCTTGGACGGGAACGAGTACGGCACGAAGTGCTGGTCGACCGGCCGGGGATTGACCAGCACCGCTGCCCCGGCGAGCCACCGGGCCAGGTCGCCGCGGTCCAGCAGCCGCGGTGGCTCGACCCGAGGGTCGAGCGCCGCCTGCTCGTGCAGCCACCCCTCCAGTTCGCCCCGGCCGAAGACGCCCAGCCGCAGGTCCGGCGCCGGCAGCCCGTGGAACGCCTCGACCAGACGGTCCACGCCGTAGGCGCGGCTGAGCCCGCCCGCGTACCCGATCTGCCGGGCGGCGGCGACGGCGACCCGGGGCCGGACCCCGACCGGCGGGTTGCAGATCCCCTCCAGCACCAGCCAGGGACGGCCGGGCGCGAAGTCCTCGGCGAGCCGACCGGTCAGGGCGACGACGCCGGCGCACCGGCGCAGCGCGGCCCGGACCAACGCGACGTCCACGGACCGCAGCAGCCGGACCAGCCGGCCCTCGTGTGGCAGCGGCACCCCCGGCGGGTCGGTCAGCACCGGCACGACCCGGACCCCGCGCAGCCGGCCCAGCAGCACGCCGGCCCAGAGGAACGGCGTGTGCACCCCGTGGACCAGCAGCACGTCGGCGGGCTGTTCCCGCAGCATCCGGGAGCCCCGCCGGCAGGCCGCGACGAACCGGGTGAGGTGCTTGAGGCCGAGCAGGTTGACGAAGCCGAGGAGTTGCCCGTCCACCCCGTCGTGGCGGAACCGGGCGGCCCGGTACCGGATCCGGGGGTTGCGGGGGTAGGTGGAGACCGGGGCGGCGGACAGCAGCCGGACCGGGCAGCCGGCGCCGCGCAACGCCTTCACCACCCCCCAGGCGAAAGCGTGGGTCTGGGTGGCGTGGATGGCGTCCCCGGCCATCGCCCGGTCCAGCGCCTCGTCGGACAGCGTGAAGCCGAGCAGGACGATCCGTGGCGGCTGCCCGGGCCGGGCCTCCCGGTCACCCGCGTCGCCGGCCGGCACCGCTCAGCCCGCCAGGATCCGCTGGTACGCCGAGTCCAGCCCCCCGAGCATCGCGTCCAGGCTGTACCGGTCGACGACCGTGCGCCGGGCCCGCGCGCCGAGCCGCGCCCGGGTCCCGGCGTCGCCCAGCAGCGCGGCGAGCGCGTCGGCCAACGCCGTCGGGTCGCCGGCCGGCACCAACCGCCCGCCGCCGTCGCGCAGCACCTCCACGTTGCCGCCCACCGCCGAGGCCACCACCGGCAGCCCGTGGGCCATCGCCTCCAGCAGGGCGTTGGACAGGTTCTCGTGCAGCGTGGGGAAGACGAACAGGTCGGCGGCGCAGAGCAGGTCCGGCACGTCTGCGCGGTTGCCGAGCAGCCGTACCCGCGCCGTGCCGGCCGCCCGCAGGGCCGCCTCGACGTCGCCGCGGGCCGGGCCGTCGCCGGCCACCAGCAGCACCGGTCGGACCGGGGCCGGCGGCAGCCGACGCAGCGCCTCGGCCAGCACACCGAAGCCCTTCTCCCAGGTCAGCCGGGCCACCACGATCATCGCCAGGTCGTCGGGGCACAGCCCGAGGTCGGCGCGGACCCGGTCCCGGGCCGCCTCGGGCCGGGCCGGCACCGGCACCCCGTTCGGGATGACGCCGAGGAACCGGTCCGCGCAGCCGCGCAGGAAGTCCCGGCCGGCGGCGTACTCGCAGACGGTCGCGACGTGGCTGGCCGCCCGCAGGGTCAGCGGCTCGGCGCCGCGCACCAGCAGCGCGCGGCGCACCGGGCGGTCGACCCGCCGCAGGTCCCGCACGGTCCCGTGCACGGTGACCAGGACCCGCCGGCAGCCGGCCAGCCGGGCGGCGAGGACGCCGTGGAACCCCTCGTTCTGCAGGCCGCGTACGTGCACCAGGTCGGGGCGGACCCGGCGCAGCAGGGCGACCCAGTCCCGCAGCAGGCCGACGTTGAGCGCGCCGTTGCCGCTGCTCTGGTGCATCCGGACGAAGTCGTACCGGTCGGCCAGCCGGGAGCCGAGCACCCGTTCGACGGCGGTGAGCGGCCCGTTGGCGCCCGGCGTCCCGGCCGAGTGCTGCACGACGACGGGCCGGGTACGGGTCCCGGGCCCCGCGCGCTCGGCACCGGCGAGGTCAGTGCTCAGATCCACTTCCGCTCCTATCGACGCGCCAGGCAAGAGGCGGGCCCTGCGCCGCCGGAGTGCCTACACTAAACCGACCTATGGGACACAAGTTACAGACACGCGAAGACAGGAATATGCCGACATCATCTGAAGAGGACGTCGCTCCGCCGCCCGGTGCCGCGCCGCCACGGCTGCTCGCGCTGGCCGCCTTCCGGTTCCCGCACGGCGACGCGATGTCCAATCGGCTGCTCCAGCTCGCCCGGGCCGCCACCCCGCCCGGCACGCCCACCCTCGTGGTCAACGACTGGCCGGCCGACGGGACCCGGCCGCCCGCCGACCCGCCCCTGCCGCCGGGCGTACGGCTGATCTCCATCGGCGGGGGCGCCCACGGGCCGCTGACGCGCTGGCTGCGCTGGCGCGCCCGGCCCCTGCGGATGCTGGCCGCGCTGCGGCGCGCCGGCGTGCGGCCCCGCGACCTGACCGGCGTCTACCTGCCGCTGAGCCTGTGGAACCTCACCACCTGGGCGGTGCTGCGATCCGCGACACGCTGCCGGGTGACGGTGGACGTGCTGGAACGCCACGACCCGGAGCAGTTCCCCCGGGGCCGGCTCGCCCCCTACTTCCTGCGGCACCGGTGGGGCCTGTTCCTCGCCGGCCGGCTCGCCGACCGGGTGATCGCCGTGTCCGAGACGATCGCCGGGCACTTCGTCCGGCGCGGCCGGCCGACCCTGGTCGTGCCGCCGCAGGTCGACCTCGCCGAGCACCCCGCGCCGGCGCCGCCCCCGATCGCCGAGGGGGTCCGGCTGCTCTACGCCGGCTCGGCCGGGCCGAAGGACCTGCTGTCGGTGGTGCTGGCGGGCATGCGGGGGTTGCCCCGGGCCGAGCGGGACCGGGTCCGCCTGGTGATCGCCGGCTTCGACCGGGACCGGGCCGCGAGCCTGTCGGACCTCGACGAGGGCCTGCTGACGGAGCTGGCCGACCGGGTCACCTTCCTCGGCCGGGTGCCCCGCGACCGGGTGCTTGAGGAGCTGCGCCGGTCGCACTTCTCCGTGCTGGTCCGGCCCCTGGCCGGGTACGCGCAGGCGGGCTTCCCCTCCAAGGTGCCGGAGAGCCTCGCCGCCGGGTGCCCGGTGCTGCTGAACTCCACCAGCGACCTGGGACGGTACGTCGTGGACGGCCGGGAGGGGCTGGTGCTCGCCGGGCCCACGGCCGACGACGTCCGGGACGGGCTGGTCCGCGCCCTGGCCCTCGACGACGCCGCCTGGTGGGCGATGAGCCGGGCCGCCCGGGAACGGGCCGGGTCCTTCGACTACCGGTTGTGGGCCCCGGTCGTCAGCGCGTTCGTCGCCGGCCCGGGGTCCACCGCCGACGGAGCACCGGCGAGCTCCGCCAGCGCGGCAAGTTCGTCCGGCGTCAGCCGGTGACCGGGCGGGTAGAGCGCGCGCTCGTGCGCCGCGATCGTCGCCACCGGCCAGCGCAACCGGAGCACCCGCGCCGGATTGCCGGCGACGATCGCGTACGGCGGCACCGGACGGGTCACCACCGCACCGGCCCCGACCACCGCGCCCCGGCCCACCGTCACGCCGTGCAGGATGACGGCCCGGGTGCCGACCCAGACGTCGTCGCCGATCGTCACGCCCCGGTCCAGGGCCTCGTCGCCGGGCTGCTTGCCCACGGCGGTCATCGGCACGCCGACCCGGTCCACCCGGTGGTTGCCGCCCCGGATCGTGACCTGCGGGCCGAACATGACGTTGTCCCCGATCCGGATCCGGGACCGGGCGGCGATGAGGACCGGCCGGTGTCCCAGGTCGACGTTGCGGCCCACCTCGATCGTCTCGTACGTGTAGACGCCGTCCGGGTCGAAGACGAAGCCGTCGCCCCGGGCGGCGAACCGGCCGGCCACCGCCAGGCCGCGCACCGCCCGGCGGGCCCGGGAACCGAGGGTCCAGAGCCGGTCGAGGGCACGGGCCAGCCCGCCGAGGACCGGGCCGGGACGGCTGGCCGACAGCCGCATCAGGCCCGCCCCCGCCCGGCGGCGGCCCGGTCAGCGCGCCGGCACACCGTAGATCTCCCGGATCGCCGCCGCCTTCTCCTGGGCGGGTAGGTGGCCGCAGCCCAGCGACTTGGCCCGCATCCGGTCCAGGTACTCGTCGACGGTGCGCACCACCCGGGCGGGGGCGCCGACGGCGACGCTGTTGGCGGGGATGTCCCGGGTGACGACCGAGCCGGCCCCGATCACGCACCGGTCACCGATCGTCACCCCGGGCAGGACAAGCGTGCGCACCCCGAGGTACACGTCGTCGCCCACCCTGATCGGCGCCGTCCACTCCAGGTCCGGATGCTCCCGGCGCAGGATGAGCGTACCGCCGTCATGGGTGACGAACTGCACCCCGGCGGTGATGTAGACGTTGTCGCCGAGGGACACCAGCCACGGCTCGGACCCGAACATCGCCCGGTTGATCCCGTAGAACCGGACCCGGCCCCGCAGGTCCACGCCGATGGCCCTAGCGAACCCCTCCGGGTCGCGGGCCGCCGCCCGACGGTCCCGCACCGACGCCCACAACGCACGGAGCATTCCCACCACCATCCCCTCCCGACGTCGGAGTCCGCTCGACGCCGGCCGTCGTCCGACCCGTCGACCTTGCAACGACGTTCCCCGCCCCAGGTGACCGTCGCGGGCCGGTCGACCTGCGGCCCACGGCTGGCGATCGCCGGCGTGTTGGCACTGGTCGGCGTGCTGGCGCTGGTTGGCCCCGGCGGCCCGCAACGACCCGGCCGCCCGCGCGTCCGCCCGGCGCACCGGGGTCGACAACCCGCCGCGCATACCGGACCGGCACCCGGCATGAGAGCAAAAATCGGAAACATCACATGAAAGCCTCCCAAGGCTGATAGAAACACGATTCGGTCTGTTCACCCCCGAGTCCTGGAGGTCGGAACGTGAACGTTCACCGGGAGCTGGCGACACCACGGGGATCGGGCACCGTCCGGTGAGCGGGCGGCCCTCGCCCGCCCGGCTGCGCGTCAAGCGCGCCGTCGACGTGCTGCTGGTGCTGGCCGCGCTGGTGCTCACCACGCCGGTCGTGGCGGTCGCCGCGCTGCTCGTGCTGGCCCAGTTCGGTTCGCCCGTGTTCTTCAGCCAGGTTCGGACCGGCCGGCACGGGCGACCGTTCCGGATCTACAAGCTGCGGACGATGTCCGACGAGCGCGGCGCGGACGGCGCCCTGCTGCCCGACGGGGTCCGCTGCCGGGGGGTCGGTCCCGTCCTGCGTCGGCTCAGCATCGACGAGCTGCCCCAGCTCTGGAACGTCCTGCGCGGGGACCTCAGCCTGGTCGGCCCGCGACCACTGCTGCCCCGCTACGACCCGTGGTACACCGACCAGGAACGGCGCCGCTTCCTCATGCCGCCCGGGCTGACCGGCCTGCAACAGATCAGCGGACGCAACACCCTCCGCTGGGACGACCGGCTCGCCCTGGACACCCGCTACGTCGACGAGTGGTCGCTGCGGCTGGACCTGTGGATCCTGGTCCGCACAGTCGGCAAGGTGCTGCGGGGCACCGGCGTCGTCCTCGACCCGTCCGCGCACATGCTGGATTTCGACCAGGAGCGGCAGCTCACATGCCTGCCCTCCTGACCGCCGCCGGGGTCACCGTCGGGGTCACCGCCCTCGACAGGCCCACCGACCCCGCACTGGGTTCGGTCACCCGGCTGCTGGCCGAGGCGATCCCGGCCGACTGCGCGGGCCTGGTGCCGTACCACGCGCCCGGGTACGCCGCGTTCCTGGCCGCCGCGCTGGCCCCGCCGGCCGGCGCCCGCACCGTCCTGCTGCGCTGCGTGCGCGACGGGGCCGACGTGCTGGCCGTGGCGGACTGGCGGTGGCTCGGTCGGCAGTTGCTGCTCAACGGGGTCGCGGTGGCCCAGGGGGTGCGGGGCTCGGGCCTGGGTGGCGCGCTGCTGGCCGACGGCCTGCGGCTGGCCCGCCGGCTGCGGTGCGCCGCGCTGGCCCTGGACGTGTCGCGCGACAACGTCGGCGCCCGCCGGCTGTACCGGCGCTTCGGCTTCGCCGGCCGGTCGCACAGCTCCTGGGCCGAGGTGCCGCTCGCCGTGGGAGCCGGCCCCGGACTCCGCTTCGCCGACTGGCCGGCCTTCGCCGCCCACCGCGCCGCCTACGGCTTCGGCGACCTGCGGGTGTTCACCGCCGCCGGCCCGGTGACCGTCCGGGCGGTCGGCCCGACGCTGCGGGTGCCCGCCGGCCCGGAGGCCGGCGGGCTCGCCACGGCGCTCGCCGGGCCGCTCGGCGCCACCCGGGCCTGGGCCGTCCGGGACGGGCTGGACCCCGGCGGCTTCGCCCGGTTCACCAGGATGCTGCGGCCCGTCACGCCCGGCTGAGCACCGCCGAGACCAGTTCCCGCGCCTCCTGCTGGATCTGGGCCAGGTGGTCGGGGCCCTGGAAGGACTCGGCGTAGATCTTGTAGACGTCCTCGGTGCCGGAGGGGCGGGCGGCGAACCAGCCGGAGGCCGTGGTCACCTTGAGCCCGCCGATCGCCGCGCCGTTGCCCGGGGCGGTGGTCAGCGTCGCGGTGATCGGCTCGCCGGCCAGCTCGGTCGCCGTCACCTCGTCCGGGGAGAGCTTGGCCAGCACCGCCTTCTCCTGTCGGCTGGCCGGGGCGTCGATCCGGGCGTACGCGGGGGCGCCGAACCGTTCGGCCAGCTCGGTCCAGTGCTGGCTGGGCGTCTTGCCGGTGGTCGCGATGATCTCCGAGGCGAGCAGGCAGAGCAGGATGCCGTCCTTGTCGGTGGTCCAGGTGCTCCCGTCGCGGCGCAGGAACGACGCCCCGGCGCTCTCCTCGCCGCCGAAGCCGACCGACCCGTCGAGCAGGCCCGGCACGAACCACTTGAACCCCACCGGCACCTCCAGCAACGGCCGGCCCAGGTCGCCGGCGACCCGGTCGATCATCGAGGAGGAGACCAGGGTCTTGCCGACCGCGGCGGCCGGGCCCCACTGCGACCGGGTGCGGAACAGGTGCCCGATCGCCACCGCCAGGAAGTGGTTGGGGTTCATCAGGCCGCCGTCGGGGGTGACGATGCCGTGCCGGTCGGCGTCGGCGTCGTTGCCGGTGGAGACCTGGTAGTCGGCGCGGGCGGCGATCAGCGACGCCATCGCGTTCGGCGACGAGCAGTCCATCCGGATCTTGCCGTCGCCGTCGAGCGTCATGAACCGCCAGGTCGGGTCGACCGTCGGGTTGATCACCGTGAGGTCGAGGCGGTGCCGCTGCGCGATCTCCCCCCAGTAGGCGACGCTGGCCCCGCCGAGGGGGTCGGCGCCGACGCGCACCCCGGCGTCCCGGACGGCGTCGAGGTCCACCGCGGCGGGCAGGTCGTCGACGTAGCGGGCGAGGAAGTCGTACTCACCGGTGGTGTCGGCGGCGCGGGCCCGCGCGTACGGGATCCGCCTCACCTCCTTGAGCCCGGCGGCGAGGATCGCGTTCGCCCGGTCCTGGATCCACTTCGTGACGTCGGAGTCGGCCGGCCCGCCGTGGGTCGGGTTGTACTTGAACCCGCCGTCGTCGGGCGGGTTGTGCGACGGGGTGATCACGATGCCGTCGGCCAGGCCGGAGGTGCGGCCCCGGTTGTGGGCGAGGATGGCGTGCGACACCGCCGGGGTGGGGGTGTAGCCGTCGCGGCTGTCCACCAGCACGGTGACCCCGTTGGCGGCGAGCACCTCCAGCGCGTCGACGGCCGCCGGGGCGGACAGCGCGTGGGTGTCCCGGCCGAGGAAGAGCGGGCCGTCGAGGCCCTGCTCCCGGCGGTGGTCGCAGAGCGCCTGGGTGACGGCGAGGATGTGGTCGGAGTTGAACGCGTTGCGCAGGCTCGACCCCCGGTGCCCGGAGGTGCCGAAGGACACCTGCTGCGCCGGATCGTCCGGATCGGGGTGCTCGGCGTAGTAGGCGGTGACCAGCCGGGGCACGTCGACCAGGTCGGCGGGCTCGGCGGGCTGACCGGCACGGGGGTGGGCCACTGCGCAACCTCCAGGGACGGGACGGACGTTGACTCTTTCCCGGCGAGCGCCGGGGTCACACGTGGCTCAGGGCTCGACCCGTTGGCCCTTGCCGATCACCACGATGCCGTTGTCGGAGACCGTGTAGCGCTGCCGGTCCCGCTCCAGGTCGACACCGATCTCGGCCCCCTCGGGGACGACGACGTTCTTGTCCAGGATGGCGCGGCGGACCACGGCGTGCCGGCCGATCTCGACCCCCTCCATCAGCACCGCGCCGTCGACGTGCGCCCAGGAGTGCACCTTCACCTTCGGCGAGACGATCGAGTTCTCCACCAGGCCGCCGGAGATCACCGCGCCGGGCGAGACCATCGACGCCACGGCCCGGCCGACCCGCTCGCCCCACTGGTGGACGAACTTCGCCGGCGGGTACGGCGGCTGCTCGGTGTAGATGGGCCAGTCGAAGTTGTAGAGGTTGAACACCGGGTGCACGTTGATCAGGTCCATGTGCGCGTCGTAGAACGAGTCGAGCGTCCCCACGTCCCGCCAGTAGCCACGGTCGCGGTCGGTGCTGCCGGGCACCTCGTTGTCGCGGAAGTCGTAGACGTTCGCCTCGCCCCGTTCGACCAGCATCGGGATGATGCTGCCGCCCATGTCGTGCTTGCTGGTCTTGTCCTCCGCGTCCCGCTCGACGGCCTCCAGGAGGACCTTCGTGGTGAACACGTAGTTGCCCATCGAGGCGTAGATCTGGTCCGGCGCGTCGGGCAGCCCGGCCGCGTCGGTGGGCTTCTCGCGGAACGCCCGGATGCGCCGGCCGTCCTCGCCGACCTCGATCACCCCGAACTGGTCGGCCGTCGACAGCGGCTGGCGGATACCCGCGACGGTCACCCCGGCGCCCGAGGCGATGTGGTCGTCCACCATCTGCCGGGGGTCCATCCGGTAGATGTGGTCGGCGCCGAAGACGATCACGTAGTCCGGCTGCTCGTCGTGGACCAGGTTGAAGCTCTGGTAGATCGCGTCGGCCGACCCGGCGAACCACCACGGCCCGCGCCGCTGCTGCGCCGGCACCGGCGTGACGTAGTTGCCGAGCAGGGTCGACATCCGCCACGTCTTGGTGATGTGCCGGTCCAGTGAGTGGGACTTGTACTGGGTCAGCACGACGATTTTGATGAAGCCGGCGTTGGCGAGGTTGGACAGGACGAAGTCGACCATGCGGTACATCCCGCCGAACGGGACGGCCGGCTTCGCCCGGTCCGTGGTGAGTGGCATCAGGCGCTTGCCTTCCCCACCGGCCAGGACGATCGCGAGCACCTTGTCAGCCATGAACAGACGCTAGCGATCCGCGTGCCACTTCACCACTCGTACGGGCCGACTTCTGCACTAGGGTGCGGGCATGACCGACTCCGCCCCGGCCACGGCACAGCTCCGCGTCGATCTGCTCACCCGCGAGTACCCGCCGGAGGTGTACGGCGGCGCCGGGGTGCACGTCGAGTACCTGGCCCGGGAACTGCGCCGGCTCGCCGACGTGCGGGTGCACTGCTTCGGCGCGCCGCGCACCGAGCCGGGCGTCACCGCGTACGCCGAACCGGCCGGCCTGGCCGGCGCGAACGCCGCGCTGCGCACCATGGGCGTCGACCTGGAGATGGCCGCCGGCTGCGCCGGGGCCGACGTGGTGCACAGCCACACCTGGTACGCCAACCTCGCCGGGCACACCGCGAAGCTGCTGCACGGCGTCCCGCACGTGGTCACCGCGCACAGCCTGGAGCCGCTGCGGCCGTGGAAGGCCGAGCAGCTCGGCGGCGGCTACGCCCTGTCCTCCTGGTGCGAGCGCACGGCGTACGAGTCGGCCGACGCGATCGTCGCGGTGAGCGCGGGGATGCGCGCGGACGTGCTGGCGGCGTACCCGGCGGTGGACCCGGACCGGGTGCGGGTGGTCCACAACGGCATCGACACCGTCCAGTACGCCCCGGACCCCGGCACCGACGTGGTGGACCGGCTCGGCATCGACCCGACCCGCCCGAGCGTCGTGTACGTCGGGCGGATCACCCGGCAGAAGGGCCTGCCCTACCTGCTACGGGCGGCCCGCGAGCTGCCGGCCGACACCCAGCTCGTGCTGCTCGCCGGGGCCCCCGACACCCCCGACGTCGCCGCCGAGGTGGAGGGCCTGGTGGCCGAGCTGCGGGCCAACCGGTCCGGGGTGGTCTGGGTGGCCGAGATGCTGCCCAAGCACGAGGTGATCCAGGTGCTCACCCACGCCACGGTCTTCGCCTGCCCCTCGGTCTACGAGCCAATGGGCATCGTCAACCTGGAGGCGATGGCCTGCGAGACCGCCGTGGTGGCCACCGCCACGGGCGGCATCCCCGAGGTCGTCGCCGACGGCGAGACCGGGCTACTCGTGCCCATCGACCAGGCCACCGACGGGTCGGGCCGGCCGCTGGACCAGGACCGGTTCGTGGCCGACCTGGCCGCCGCGATCAACACCCTGCTCGCCGACCCGGCGAAGACCGCCGAGCTGGGCCGGGCCGGGCGGCGTCGCGCCGTCGAGCACTTCTCCTGGGACGCCATCGCCGCCCGCACCCTCGACCTCTACCGGTCGGTCAGGGCCACCGGCTGACCGCCGGCTACTCCTCGGGCGCGATCAGCGTCACGGTGGGGAAGTACGAACGGTAGCGGCTGCTGTCGCGGGTGAGCAGGCGGTAGCGGCAGACCGCAGCATGCGCGCCGATGTAGAAGTCGGCGATCGGCGAACGCTTGGCGCCCCCTTGCCCGCGGTACCGCGCGTACGCCTTGCCCGCCAGGAAACCCGCAGGGTATGGCAGTTCCTCGCGGAGGAAGTCCGTGGCGGGCAGGGCGTCGTCGAGTTCCTCCACGCGGGCGAACCGCACGGACACCTCGGCGTACACGATCGGATTGACCACCAGGACGCCGGCGTCGCGTGCGGCGGCCAGCGCCTCGCCCGACCAGTCAGCCCAGTGCGGATCCTCGGTGAAGATGTCCAGCAGGACGTTGGTGTCGACCAGGGTGGTGACCGTGTCGGCCGCCCGGCCAGCGACGGCCCGGATGCGTTCACTCGCCACGGAGCAGGTCCATCAGGTCATCCGTCGACATGCTCTCCGCCTCTCGTGCGCTGCCTCGTCCGCGCATATGCCGGACCAAGCGCCGTCCACGGGTCTCGGCGTCACTGACGCGCACGATGCGCAGTGCGCCGCCTTCCTCAATCACGTCGACCTCGTCACCCTCGTGCAGGTTGTGCCGGGCGCGCAGCTCGGCCGGGACGGTCACCTGCCCTTTACTGTTCAACTTCATCGCGGGCCTCCCTGATACGTAATACACATGATACGTGTCGCAGTCCGCACGGGCCGCTGACGTAAGAAAGGGCTAGGCGGCGACCCCGCCTGGCGCCGCCCGCCCCGTGGCTGTCCATGATCGTCTGCTGTTTACCGACAACTCAGCCGGCGTGTCGTGTCAGTTTTCAGCAGACGATCAAGGGGACGCCTCAAGCGCGAGGGGGTGGGGGCTACCCGGCGGGCACCTGGTCCTTGACGTCGTCGTAGCCGGCCTTCGCGGGTGCGGCGGTCGGCGAGTAGATCACGCGGATCGCGCCCGTCGGGAACGCCTCCGTCGCCACCACCCGCAGGTGGTACGGCACGTCGCCGTCGTCGAAGAGCTTGCGGCCCTTACGCGCCGCCACCGGATGCACCAGCAGGCGCAACTCGTCGACCAGCCCTGCGGCGAGCAGTTGCTGCACCACGGAGACCGACCCGGGGATGAGGATGCCCCTGATGTCGGTGTCGGCCTTGAGAACGGTTACGGCATCGACGAGATCGCCCTGGATCAGCTCGGAGTTCCGCCAGGAGAACTCCAGCCGCTGGCGGGAGACGACCACCTTGCGCATGTCTCCGAGCTGCTTGGCGAACTCCGCGTCCTCCCCTCCTGCGGCCTCGCGATCGGGCCAGGCTCCGGCGAAGCTGTCGTAGGTCTCGCGGCCGATGAGCAGCACGTCGGCGGTGTCGTAGTCCTCGCCGACGGCGCGGCCCATGTTGTCGTCGAAGTACGGGAAGTGCCAGTCGGGGTCGATCTCGGCCACCCCGTCGGCCGAGATGAACAGCGTGGAGACAACCTTGGCCATCGCCATGATCCTTTCGAGTCGGTCAGCAGTGACAGGTGTGCCGGACACGGTCGAAGCATCCGCCAGCAGATCGTCGCGGGCGGCGATCCAGCCGTCCCACGTCTACTTGGAACCCGTCCGTGTACGACATGGCCGCATCCTCGCGTACCCGTCCGACGGTCTCGGCGTCAGGCCGCAGGCGGCCGGCTCGACGGCGTGGTCTGCGCTGCCGGGCTGGGGCGCTTCGGCAAACGCTCGGCGCCCTTCGCGTACGCCAGCTCGAAGATGGCGGTGACGCGGTGGGCGCGCCGCAGCGCGGTCTCGCCGCAGTGGGCCGGCGCCGGCATCCGGGTCAACGTCCTCGCTCCCGGCAGCATCGTCACGCCGCTGCCCGACGAGCAGATCGCCCGGGGCGCGAAGGAGTCGGGGTCGAGCAGTTGGCCGTGCCGATCGGCGGACGCGGCAAGCCGGCGGACGTCGGCGAGTGGGTGACCAAGGAGGATGTCGGGATCATCGCCTGCCGGTACCACTACGGCGAGAGGTAGCGGCTGACGCCAGCGTAGTCGCCATTGCTATTGGACCCGCCGCCATCGGCGGCCGGCCACCGATCACCAGGTCGACCAACCTCCCAAGGGCTTCCGCGCCGCGCTTCCGGCCCGGGCATCCGGTCGCCGGCCCCGGACGCTTCCCGGCGCGGGCCGGGTGAGCCGTTGCGGGTGCCGGTGGCGGCTTGGCCGCGCGCGAGACGATCTCGCACAGTAGGTTGGCGGGGTGACTGGACGGTTTCCGATCGAAGACGTCTCCCCCGTCGTCTCCTGCGGTCGCTACCCGGCCAAGGCGGTGGTCGGCGAGGCGGTGCCCGTGTCGGCGCGCGCCTACCGGGAGGGGCACGACGCGCTGGGCTGCAACGTGGTCTGGCTCGGCCCCGACGGCCGGGCCCGGCCGTTCACCCGGATGCGCCCCGGCGAGCCCGGGCAGGACCGCTGGCACGCCACCATCCGCCCGGACGCCGTCGGCGCGTGGACCTTCGCCGTCGAGGCGTTCCAGGATCCGTACCTGACCTGGCAGAACGCCGTGACCAAGAAGGTCGCCGCCGGCCAGGGCGCGGCGGAGCTGGCCAACGACCTGGCCGAGGGCGCGCGGGTGCTGACGGCGGCCGTGGGCCTCGTCCCGGCCGGTGCCGCCGACCGGGTGACGGCGGCGGTGGCGGCGCTGCGCGACGAGCGGCTGGAGCTGCCCCGGCGGGTCGCCCCGGCCCTGGAGCTGACCGACCTGCTCTGGGCGCACCCGGTGCGCGAGCTGGTCACCACCGGCGAGGAGCACCGGCTCTGGGTGGACCGCCCCCGGGCGCTCTTCTCCGCCTGGTACGAGTTCTTCCCCCGCTCGGAGGGGGCGGTCCCGGCGACCGCCGACGCGCCGGCCCGCTCCGGCACCTTCGGCACCGCCATGGACCGGCTGCCCGGGGTCGCGGCGATGGGCTTCGACGTGCTCTACCTGCCGCCGGTCCACCCGATCGGCCGGGTCAACCGCAAGGGCCGCAACAACACGCTCACCGCCGGCCCGGACGACGTCGGCTCGCCGTGGGCGATCGGCGCGGCCGAGGGCGGCCACGACGCCCTCCACCCCGACCTGGGTACGCCGGAGGACTTCCGTGACTTCGTCGTCGCCGCCGCCGAGCAGGGCCTGGAGGTGGCGATGGACCTGGCGTTGCAGTGCGCGCCGGACCACCCGTGGGTGACCGAGCACCCGGAGTGGTTCACCACCCGGGCCGACGGCAGCATCGCGTACGCGGAGAACCCGCCGAAGAAGTACCAGGACATCTACCCGCTGAACTTCGACAACGACCCCGAGGGCATCCGGGCGGAGATCCTGCGGGTGGTGCTGCACTGGGTCGGCGAGGGCATCCGGATCTTCCGGGTGGACAACCCGCACACCAAGCCGTTCGACTTCTGGCACTGGCTGATCTGGGAGGTCAAGCGGGTCGCCCCGGACGTGCTGTTCCTGGCCGAGGCGTTCACCCGGCCGGCCATCATGCACGGGCTCGGCAAGATCGGCTTCACCCAGTCGTACACCTATTTCACCTGGCGCACCTCGCCGGCGCAGATGCGGGAGTACTGCGCGGAGCTGGTCGCCTCGGTCGACCACATGCGGCCGAACTTCTGGCCGAACACGCCGGACATCCTGCACGAGACGTTGCAGCACGGCGGCCCGCCGATGTTCAAGATCCGGGCGGTGCTGGCCGCGCTGCTCTCCCCCTCCTGGGGCATGTACGCCGGCTACGAGCTGTTCGAGCACACCGCCCGCCCCGGCGCGGAGGAGTACCTGGACAACGAGAAGTTCGAGCTGCGCCCCCGGGACTGGGCGGGCGCGCAGGCGCAGGGGCGCTCGCTGGCCCCGTTCGTCGCCACCCTCAACCGGGTCCGGCGCGACAATCCGGCCCTGCACCGGCTGCGCAACCTGGTCTTCCACGACATCGACAACCCGGCGCTGCTGTGCTGGTCCAAGCGCGACCCGGAGACCGGCAACACGGTGGTCGTGGTCTGCTCGTTCGACTCGCAGGCCGTGCAGTGGGGCAACACCACCCTGGACATGCCGGCGCTGGGCCTCGACTGGCACGAGCGGTTCACCGTGCACGACGAGCTGACCGGCGCCAGCTACGACTGGGGGCAGCACAACGCGGTCCGGCTCGACCCGTACCTGCAACCCGCGCACGTGTTCACCGTGCAACGGCCGGCCGCGCCGGCCGCGCCCGACCTGACCGTGCGGGACGTGCCCGCCGACCTCTCCGGGGGCACCGCCCCCGCCGCTGCGGCTGACAAGGACGACGCACGATGGACGAGCTAATCGCCGGCGCGGTGCACGACCCGCACGCCGTGCTCGGCGCGCACCCCGCCGACGGGCGCACCACCATCCGCACCATGCGCCGGGGCGCTCGGGCGGTGAGCGTGCTCGTCGGCGACGAGCGGCACCCGGCGACCCGGGTGCACGACGTCGGCGTCTTCGCGGCCGTCCTGCCCGGTGCGGTGCTCGACTACCGGGTCGAGGTCGACGGCGCGGTGCACGACGACCCGTACCGCCACCCGCCCACCCTCGGCGAGCTGGACCTGCACCTGATCGGCGAGGGCCGGCACGAGCGGCTGTGGGAGGCGCTCGGCGCCCGGGTCCGCGACGGGGGTGTGGCGTTCGCGGTGTGGGCGCCCAACGCGCGCGGCGTGCGGGTGGTCGGCGACTTCACCGGCTGGGGCCCGGACGACGGCTGGCCGATGCGCTCGCTGGGCTCCAGCGGGGTGTGGGAGATCTTCGTCCCCGACGCGCCGGTCGGGGCGAGGTACAAGTACCGGGTGCTGGGCGCCGACGGGCACTGGCGGGACAAGGCCGACCCGCTGGCCGCGTACGCGGAGGTGCCGCCGGCCACCGCGTCGGTGGTGCACCGCTCGACGTACGAGTGGAACGACGCCGACTGGCTGGCGCGACGCGCGCGGCGGCAGCCGCACCAGGAGCCGATGAGCGTGTACGAGGTGCACCTCGGCTCGTGGCGGCCCGGCCTCGGCTACCGGGAGCTGGCCGAGCAGCTCACCGCGTACGTCACCGAGCTGGGCTTCACCCATGTGGAGTTCATGCCGGTGATGGAGCACCCGTTCGGCGGCTCCTGGGGCTACCAGGTGACCGGCTACTACGCGCCGACCTCCCGGTTCGGCAACCCGGACGACTTCCGGCACCTGGTCGACACCCTGCACGCCGCCGGGATCGGGGTGATCCTGGACTGGGTGCCGGCGCACTTCCCCAAGGACGAATGGGCGTTGGCCCGGTTCGACGGCACCCCGCTGTACGAGCACCCCGACCCGCGCCGGGGCGAGCACCCCGACTGGGGCACGTACGTGTTCGACTTCGGCCGCCGCGAGGTGCGCAACTTCCTGGTCGCCAACGCGCTGTACTGGTGCGACCAGTTCCACGTCGACGGGCTGCGGGTCGACGCCGTCGCCTCGATGCTCTACCTGGACTACTCCCGCCCCGAGGGCCAGTGGGTCCCCAACCAGCACGGCGGCCGGGAGAACCTGGAGGCGATCGCCTTCATGCAGGAGGTCAACGCCACCGTTTACAGGCGGCACGCCGGGGTGGTACTGGTCGCCGAGGAGTCGACGGCCTGGCCGGGCGTCACCCGGTCCACGGCCGGCGGCGGGCTGGGCTTCGGCTTCAAGTGGAACATGGGCTGGATGCACGACACCCTGCTCTACACCTCGAAGGACCCGATCTACCGGCAACACCACCACCACCAGCTCACCTTCTCGCTGGCGTACGCGTGGAGCGAGAACTACGTGCTGCCGATCAGCCACGACGAGGTGGTGCACGGCAAGGGCTCGCTGGCGGCCAAGATGCCCGGCGACACCTGGCAGCGGCTGGCCAACGTACGGGCGCTGCTGGCGTACATGTGGGCGCACCCGGGCAAGCAGCTCCTGTTCATGGGCTGCGAGCTGGCCGACGACCGGGAGTGGAGCGAGGAGCGCGGCCTCGACTGGTACCTGCTGCACGACCCGGCGCGGGCCGGCGTGCAACGCCTCGTCGGCGACCTGAACCGCGTCTACCGGGACACCCCCGCGCTGTGGGCGCAGGACACCGAGCCGGCCGGGTTCCGCTGGATCGCCGGCGACGACGTCACCCACAACACGGTGTCGTTCGTGCGGATCGCCCCGGACGGCGCGACGCTGGTCTGCGTGGCGAACTTCTCCGCCGTGCCGCTGGAGGACTACCGGATCGGCCTGCCCGCCGCCGGCGCCTGGACGGAGGTGCTCAACACCGACGCCCACCACTACGGCGGGTCCGGGGTGGGCAACCTGGGCGAGGTGCACGCGCAGGACGTGCCGTGGCACGGCCTGCCGGCGTCCGTGGCGCTGCGGGTGCCGCCGCTCGGCGTGCTCTGGCTGCGCCGCGACTGAGCACCAGATGGCCTGCCTCGGGGCGCCGCCGTTGTTCGGCTTGGTACCGGATGGTGCCGGGCGTTCCTAGCCAGCCCGGTGGCTACCTTGGAGGGTCGGCGCCGGTGCCCGACGGCGACGGCGCCGACCGCCGCTACCAGTTGGTGGAGTCCGTCACCTGCGGCCAGGCCACCCCGGTCGGCTTGACGAGGTAGACGATGCCGCCGGAGCTGCTGCTTGTGCCGCCGCTGGCCGTGGTCCGCTTGGTCCGCAGCCAGATCTGCTCGAACTGCGTCCGGGAGTAGATGTGCCGTACCGCGTCGTTGCTGGGTGAGGCCGGGTCGTTGGCGATCACGTCACCGGTGGCGGTGAAGCCGACTATCACCATCAGGTGCCCGGCGGTGCCGTAGCCCGCCCCGGTCAGCTCGCTGGCGAGGAAGGATTGACTGGTCACCACAGGGATGCCGGCGGCGATGAAGTGCTCGATCTCGTCGAGTGAGTGCAGCCGGGTCACCTTCGCCTCCAGCCCGGGGAAACTGGCCGCGTACGCGGTGTTGAACGGCCAGTTGCCGGTGCCCTTGTACTGGTAGTCGTAGGTCATCCGGGCGGCGTGGTCGACCGTCGGGTCCGCATAGCTGGGGTTCACCCAGGACGTGTCGGCGGCGGAGGGCTTCCGGCCCCAGTACTCGATCACCATTTCGACGGAGGTCGGCGAGCACCAGGCCTCACCGCCGCCGCCGTACTGGGTGTAATGGCCGGCGTGGACGTTCTGCGAGTAGCGCGGGACCGCCAGCTCGGTGCCCCAGGCGATGTGGCCGGCGCTGGGGGTGACGGTGAACCGGTCCGGCACGTTCGAGCTCATCGCGCCGACCGAGCGGACCAGCGGGGAAGCGGTCTGCGCCGGGTCGCGGTAGAGGGTCAGCCGGAGCTGGTACGCCCGCAGCAGCACCCCGGCACTCGCGTTGTCGATGGCGAAGGTGTCGGTCCAGATGCTGGACGTCCTGTCGCTCTGCCTGTCGACGCTGGTCCGTTTGACGTCGGCGTCGCTGGAGGCCCAGCGCCCCAGCACGTACCAGGGGGTGCGGGTGCCGGTGGTGTAGGTGCCCTGGAGTTCGACCTGGAGCCAGGTGCCGGCCGGGGTATCGGCGTTCCAGGAGGCGACCAGCTCGCTGGCGCCGAAGCCGACCTCGGTCAGCGGCGAGGTCCAGGTGCCGTACGCCCAGGTCCGCCTGATGCTGGTGTGCGGGTCCTTGTAGACGGTGGTGCCGACCGGGGTGCCGAGGGTGAGCCCGGCGGCGGTGACGGTAGTGCCGGCGGTGACGCCGGCTGACAGGTTGGTGCCGGACCAGCCCTGCCAGGTGATCTGCTCGTCGTGGGTGACCGTGCTGGCTCCGGCGGCCGACCTGGCGGCCCCTGCGGGGGCGGTGGTGCCGAGGAGGACGAGGGCGGTGGCACCCGCGAGGGCGACGGCGCGCAGCGGTGACATGGCCATGGCAGCTCCACAGGGGTGAGGCATCGTTGCCGTTCACTGTCCCGCTTGGAGGGAAGTTTCACCAGATGTCTATGCATGGAAAATCATTGACGGCACGAGAATCCGGTCGGAATGAAGTTCCGTGAAGATCTACACCAAGCCCGGACCGGCACCGGGCCCGCCGCCATCGCCACACTCCGTAACAACCGCGATCGGCTACCACCGCACCAACGGCGGCGGGGAAAGAGTGGTCCGAGGTCACCACGCCTGCAGCGCGGAGCCGGTGATCATCCGGTCGTCGAGACGTCTCCGCCGATTCCGGTCTCGTTGCCGTCGCTGTCGTGGAAGACGTACTTCCAGACCGAGTCGTGCTTCTCAACGTCGACCGGCTCCAGGCCCCGTCCGGAGATCCTCGCAACCTCGGCGACTGGGTCGTCGACCCAAATCATGCTGACAGCTCCGCCGGCCCGGTCGGGATCCTGGATGATGTACACGTACCGATCCTCGGCCAACTGCCAGACCGCCTCGATCTCATTCGGACAGAAGGCCGGTTCAGCACCGAGCAGCCGCTTGTACCACTCCAGGGCGCTGTCATAGTCGCGCACCGGGATGCCCGCAAACACTCCTACCGCCATGTCCGTCTCCTCAGTCGATGTCGAGCCCGACCGGTGCCGGGCCCTGAAGGACAGACCGGACCTGGCAGCGAAACCTGACGGGGTCGACCCGATCGCCTTCGGACGGGTCCCGCGCCCAGGTTACCCATTGCAGTGGCGGTGTGCGACGACCCAACGACCTCATCGACACCGCGACCAGGAGCAATCCGACTACGCAATGACCCTGGCGGGGCGGCGCAGCAATCGGGCCGCCCTCCGGGTGTCCTCCGGCTGGGCCACGCCCCGCCTGACCACGCTGCTGCACCTGCGGAGGGCCCGCGCATACTCGGTCCTTGGCGATACGAGCGGATTCACCCGGGAGATGACGAAGGCGCGCCGCGAGTTCGAACGCGGCACTCATCAGGATGATCTGCCATTCCTTGGCTTCGTGACCGACCACGAGATGACTGGCGTCCAAGGCACGTCTTTCCTCGTCCTGGGCAACCCTGAACGCGCCGCCCAGTCCTTCCGCGCCATGACGATGGATCTCTCCCCATCGCACCGACGTAATCAGCTTTACTACACGACTCGGCTCGCGGAGGCGACATACAAACAGGGCGACGTGAACGAGGCAGCGCGCATCGGCATGAGCGTGCTGCCCGCCATCGGCCAGGTGAGCTCCGGGCGGGTGAGCCGTCACCTCGCGCAGCTCCGGTCGAACCTGGGACGGCCGCAAGGGTCGACGGCCACCACCCGCGAATTCGTCGACGCCTACGCGGCTGCTGCCGTTCGGCCGTAGGCACCCGGAAGGGCACCTACGGCCGAACAGACCGGTAAGGAATTGACCGTACGAGAAGTTTCTCTGTCGGCTCAGAGCCGGGTGATCCGTACGGCGTCGGCGACGACGTACCCCGACGTGCTGGTCCAGCGGCTGACCCCGACGACCTGGCGCGTACCCGCGACGAAGTCGTAGGTGCCCAGCACCCGCCACTGCCCGCCGCCGGTCCGCTGGTCGACCTTGGTCGTCACGGTCCCGTTGGCCGTCGCCACCAGGTACGGCGCGGCGCTGTTGTAGCCGGGGTCGGACGGGTACCAGACCTCGACCCGGTACGAGCCGGCGGCGGGCAGCGTCGCGCTGAACCAGGCCGGGTCGCTGACCGCCTGCGGGGTGACGAACCGGTAGTCGGCGCCGTACCGCGCGGAGGAGTACGACGACGTGCCCCAGGTGGCGGCGGCGGTGAAGCCGCCGACGGTGGCGTTGTCCACGATCACGCTGAACGTGCCGCCGGTGCCGGTGACCACCCGCGCGTTGCTGGCCGGGCTCTCGTGGTGCAGCCGGTCCAGGGCGGTCACCAGGTAGCGGTAGGTCGAGCCGGTCGCGGCGGTGGCGTCGACGAACGTCCCGGTGGTGCCCGAGGCACGGGCCGTGCCGAGCAGGTTACGGGCGTCGGTCAGGTCGCAGGGGTCGACCGCGCCGTCGCCGGGGAGCCGGTACACCGCGTACGCGGCCGTGCTGCCGGTCGCGCCGCGCTGCCAGGTCAGGGTCACGCCGCCGGTGCCACGCACGGCCGAGGTGAGGGACGGCGCGGCCGGCGCGACACCGCCCAGCCCGGCGGGCACCAGCGCCGGCCGGCGGTAGTGGTCGGCCGCCATCCGGGTGACGGCGCCGATCCGGTCGGCGCGGACGTCCTTGGCGCTGAAATGGATGTCGCCGGCGACCCGCGGGTGGGTGCGGTTCAGCGCCAGGTGGTCGGTCAGCTCGGCCGGGTCCTGCCAGGCCGCGTCCTGCCCCGCCGCGCCGGCGCGGTAGGTGGCCTGCCCGACGAGCAGTTGCACGTCGGTGCCGGTCACGGTCTCCGACCACCAGCGGACCAGCTCGGCGTAGTCGGCCGAGGGGTGGCCGATGTGCCAGTAGAGCTGCGGGGCGATGTAGTCGACCCAGCCCTGCTTCACCCAGCGACGGGTGTCGGCGTAGATCGCGTCGTACGACTGGAGGCCGGTGGTGCGCGAGCCGAGCGGGTCGGTGCCGGCGTTGCGCCAGATGCCGAACGGGCTCACGCCGAGCCTCACCCACGGCTTGACCGCCCGGATCCGGTCGTGCATCTCCTGGACCAGCAGGTTGACGTTGTTGCGCCGCCAGTCGGCGATGTTGCTGAAGCCGGCGCCGTACTGGGCGAAGGCGGCCTGGTCGGGGAAGGCCACCCCGCTGACCGGGTACGGGTAGAAGTAGTCGTCCCAGTGCACCGCGTCGATGTCGTAGCGGCTGACGGCGTCCATCATGGCGTCCTGCACGAAGGCGCGGACGGCGGGGATGCCGGGGTTGTAGTAGAGCTGGCCGTTGTAGGCGACGGCCCAGCCCGGGTTCCTGCGGGCCGGGTGGCTGGCCGCCAGCTTGGTCAGGTCGGTGTGGTTGGCGACCCGGTACGGGTTGAACCAGGCGTGGAACTCCAGGTTGCGGGCGTGCGCCTCGGCCACCGCGAAGGCCAGCGGGTCGTAGCCGGGGTTGCCGCCCTGGGTGCCGGTGAGCCACTGCGACCAGGGCTCGTAGGTGGACGGCCAGAACGCGTCGGCGGTGGGGCGAATCTGCACGACGACGGCGTTCATCCGCCGCTGCTGGGCCAGGTCGAGCCAGCCCCGGTACTCCGCCTGCTGGGCGGCCGCGGTGAGCCCGGTGCGGCTGGGCCAGTCGATGTTGGCGACGCTCGCGATCCACATGCCGCGGAGCTGCCGTTTCGGGGTGGCCGGATCGGTCACGCAGGCCGCCTGGGCGGCCACCGGCACGGTGTCCGGCGTGGCGGGCGGGGAGGCGGGGGCGCCCGTGGGGACGGCCACGCCGAGCGCCAGCGCCACCGTCAGCGCCGCGCCGGAAAGGAATCGACCATAATCTCTGCGCACGAAAAGAATGTTCGATGCTGCCGGCCAGTTGCGCAAGTATCCTTCACAACTTTCACCGACCGGGGTCAGGTGGTTCACTGGTGCGACCACCGAACGAGGTCAACGCGTCACTCGGACTCGTACCTGGGAGGAACCTTCGTGCCCGCAAGCATCCCTCGGGAGAGAACGTCCAGGATCAGGGTCATCGCGGCCGGCATCGGCGTCGGCCTCGTCGCGGCCGGAGGGGCCACCTCACTTCCCGCCGGGCCGGCGGTAGCGGCAGCGCGCTCGGCCCTCGCCGTCAACCTCGACTCCACCCCGCCCGGGGCACCCACCGTCTCCCACCCGGGAGACCTGACCACGACGGTGCACGTGCCGGCGACCTTCACCGTCGCCAAGAGCGCCACCGGCGACACCCCGAGCCAGTACGTCTACCAACTCAATGCCGGCCCGCCGGCCAATGTCGCGGCGGACGGCCAGGGCAACGCCACCATCGTGATCGCACCCACCCGATTCACCAACACCCTCACCGTGACCGGCGTCTCCGGCGGAAGCTTCGGCGAGTCCACCAACGTCACGTTCAACTCGAACCCCGCTCCCCCCGCCGTCGACGGCGACATGACCGGAGACGGGGCCGCCGACCTGCTCATCGTGGGCGCGGCGCACGGCCTGCCCTCCGGGCTCTGGCTGGCCCCCGGCAACACCGCCGGCTCCGCTCTCCCCGCGACCGACATCGGCGCCCTGGGCAACGGGGTCGGGAACAACACCTCCGCCGACTTCGACGGGGCGCAGGTCCTCACCGGCCGGTTCACCGGCACCGGGGTCCAGGACGTCCTCGTCTACTACCCCGCCGGCGTCAATCCAGGCGGCGCCAGCGTCCTGGCCGCCAACGGCGACGGCTCTGTCCTCCAGAGCCACCTCAGCGGCAACCAGTTCAGCATCTACTCCGGCCAACTCCTCGACCCCGACGGCAACATACCCCTCCAGTTGGCCAACGCCGGCGACACCCGCCGCATCGACGCCCCGGTCCCCGACCTCATCGGCATCAGCGGCAACGCCACCACCGGCCATCACCTGACCTATTACCCCAGCCTCGGTGCGCCCGCCGCATACTTCGGCGTCTTCCACACCACCGCCCTCACCCCCACCGGCGGCACCGATTGGAACAACTGGACGATCGCCACCGCCCAGCTCACCGGCGGCACCGCCATGTTCCTGTGGAACCGCACCACCGGCGCCCTGCACCTGTGGACCGACCTCACGGTCGACCCCGACACCGGCGCACTCAGCTACACCCCCTACGCGCTGTCCACGTCCTGGAACACCGGCGCGAACCTCACCCTGCGCGCCGCCGACGTCGGCAACGACGGCACGCCCGACCTGTGGACCGTCGGCGCCGGTGGCAGCACCGTCCTCTGGCGGGTCACCAACCTCACCGCAGGCACCCCCGGCACCGGCACCCTCGCCGCCGACCCGGCCCGGACCTTGATCACCAATTAGTCCTGACAGCTCAACGGTGCCGGCGGCGTCGCCCGCGACACCGCCAGTCGTGCCCGTCCGGCCGGGTCCCGTCGGAGCGCGCGGGACCGAATACCACCCCGGATCTTCTGACCCGGGGCCGGTCTCGGCGCGCGCCGGGGCTGGCCCCGTCCGCTGTGCCGAGGAAGCTCAGACCAGGCCGGCGTCGCGCAGCAGCTTCCACAGCCCCGCGCCGTCGGGGGCGGCGAGCCACTTCTGCCCCACCGGGCCGGACGACGAGCTGCCGGACGGGGCGGGCAGGCTACCGGCCAGCACCGACTGGGTGGGCGAGAGGCGGCGGATCGCCACCCCGGCCACGTTGTCCGGGTGCCCGGCGGCGAACTCCCGGTAGATCTCCGGGTCGTGCTGGCCGTCGTCGCCGATCAGCAGCCAGCGCACGTCGGGGAACTCGCGGGACAGCCGGGCCAGGGTGGCCCGCTTGTGCTCCCGGCCGCTGCGGAACCACCGGTCGGCCGTCGGCCCCCAGTCGGTGAGCAGCAGCGGCCCAGCCGGGTAGAGGTGCCGGGACAGGAACCGGGTCAGGGTCGGCGCGACGTTCCACGCGCCGGTGGACAGGTAGAGGACCGGGGCCCCGGGGTGGGCGGTGACCAGCCGCTCGTAGAGCACGGCCATGCCGGGCACCGCGGTGCGGGCGTGCTCGTCGAGGACGAAGGTGTTCCACGCGGCCAGCAGCGGACGGGGCAGCGCCGTCACCATGACCGTGTCGTCGATGTCGGAGAGGATGCCGAACCGGACGTTCGGATCGAGGACGCGGATCAGCGCCTCCACCGGCTCGGCGTCGGCGACGCTCAACCGCACGGACGACCAGCCGGGCGTCAGGTTGGCCTCGACCACGGTGTCGACGAAGCCGCTGCGGTCGGCCTTCGCCTCGTGCGTCACCCCGCCGGCCTCGACGGTGACCGTCACGTGCTTCGCGGGCAGGGTGGCGAAGCTGCGCCAGCCGCGCACCTTCTCCAGGCGCTGCCCGGACCGGGTGTCGGGGCGGCCGAGCAGCACCCGGCACAGCACCCGCGCCCAGCCGGGGGCGCCGTACCCGGCGTACGCGACGATGTTGGTCTGCCACCCGGTGCGCCGCAGCCGGCGCTCCACGAGGTTGTGCACGGCATCCTCGATCCGCGCGGCCCGGTGCAGGTTCGGAACGGCCAGTTCGCCGGCGGGTGTCGGTGGCACGCTGCAACCCTGCCACACCTCGGCGGAGACGGCCACGCAAGGCGAGGAGCTGCCGGCTCCGCCCGATTCGCCCCGCTTGCACCCGACACGTGACATACTCCGGTCGGGACGACGACGGGGGCGTTGGTCGTGTCGACACGTGTGCGACTCCATGGGCGACGGCGCCCGGCGCTCGACCGGCCGGCGCTGGTCGCGCTGCTGCTCGGGCTGGCCGGGTTCGGTTACCGGCTGCTCCTCACGCTGCTCACCGTGCCCGTGTCGAACAGCGACGAGGCGACCTTCGGGCTGGCCGCGCTGCACGTCGCCGCCGGCCGGGAGCACCCCGTCTTCCTGTACGGGCAGCGTTACATGGGAACGGCGGAGTCGTACCTGGCGGCCCCGCTGGTGGCCGTCGCCGGCCCGAGCTGGCCGGTGCTGCGGCTGCCGGTGCTGGCGCTTTGGGCGGTCTTCGTCTGGCTGATGTACCGGTTGACCCGCCGGATCTGCGCGCCGTGGCACGCCGTGCTGGTCGTCGGCCTGCTCGCGCTGGGCCCCGAGCGGGTGCTCCGGGACCAGTTGATGGCGGTGGGCGGGCGGCCCGAGGTGAAACCGGCGGTGGTGCTGATCCTGCTGGTCGCCGTGGGGCTGGCCGACGGGCGGGTCCGGGCCCGGCGGCTCGCGGTGGGCGCGGCCGGACTGGTGGCCGGGCTGGCCGTGTGGTCGGACTGGCTGATCGTGCCGTACCTGGCCGTGGCCGGGCTGCTGCTGGTCTGGGTGCTGCGCCGAGAGCTGTTCGGCTGGTCCGGGGCGCTGCTGGCGGCCGGGTTCGCCGTCGGGACGGCGCCGTTGATCGTCGACAACCTGCGCGCGCCGCCCGGGCAGGACTCGCTGTCGGTGCTGCGGCGGATCAGCACGGTGACCGGCGCGGCCCCGCCCCTGCTCGATCGGCTGCGCGGCGGGCTCCTGGAGGGGGTGCCGCTGGCCACCGGGCTCTGCCCGGCCGACGGCTGCGCCCGCTGGCAGCAGTGGTTCGGGCTGCTCTACCCGGCGCTGCTGGCCGCCGCCGGGGCGCTCGCCCTGGTCGCGTACCGGCGGGCCGCCGCCGGCTCCTCCACGACCGCGACCGCCGGCAACCGGGGTCGGCCGACCGCCGACCGGGCCGGGCCGGCCGCGCAGCTCGCCCTGGTCGCGGGTGCCGCCCTCACCCTGGCGACGTACGTCCGCAGCCCGCTGGCCGCCACCGACCCGCTGAACAACGCCCGCTACCTGTCGGTGCTCCAACTCTCGCTGCCGGTGGTGCTGTGGCCGCTGTGGCTGGCGGCGGTCGGCGTCTGGCGGGGCACGGCGGGGGCCGCCGGCCGGCTGGCCGGCGCGTCGGCCACCGCCGCGCTGGCCGGGCTGACCGCCACCGCGGTGGTCGCCACCGGCCTGTTCGTCGCCGGCGTCGGCCCGGTGCGCGCCGAGGAGCGGCGGGCCCGGGAGCTGGCCGACACGGTCCGCCGGGCCGGACTGCGCGCGGTGTACGGCGAATACTGGACCTGCAACCGGCTGGTCTTCAACACCGCCGAGGCGGTGCTCTGCGGGGTGCTCGACGAGGAGCTGACCCCGGGGCAGAACCGGTACGGGCCGTACTGGCGGCAGGTGGGGCAGGCCGACCGCCCCGGGTATGTGCTGGCGGCCGACGGCCCCGCCGACCGGCGGCTGCGGGAGCTGCTGGGCGCGCGCGCCGCACCGGCGCTGATCGCCGAGGTGGGTGGCTATCGCGTGTACCACCCGGAGACGGCCGTGCGGCCGTGGCGCTGACCCGGGCCGTACGCTGGCCGGACCGGCGCTCGCCGGCGCGCCGCCGCACCGAGGAGTCGTACCGAGATGCTCATCCTGCTGCCGCCCTCGGAGGGGAAGGCCGACGCCGGCACGGGCCGGCGGCTGGACCCGGCCCGGCTGTCCCTGCCCGAGCTGGCCCCGGCCCGCGCGCGGGTGCTGGCGGAACTGGTCGGCCTCTGCGCCGGGCCGGACGAGGCGGCGGCCCTGGACGCGCTGGGGCTGACCCCGGGGTTGGCCGGTGAGCTGCGCCGCAACGCCCGGCTGGAGCGGGCGGCCACCGCCCCGGCGGGCCGGATCTACACCGGCGTGCTCTACGAGGCCCTCGACCTGGCGACGCTGCCCCCCACGGCACAGCGGGCGGCCCGCCGTTCGGTGCTGATCAGCTCCGGCCTGTGGGGGGCGGTGCGGCTCACCGACCGCATCCCGCCGTACCGGTGCCCGATCGGGGCGCGGCTGCCCGGGGTGGGGGCGCTGTCGGCGTACTGGCGGCGGGAGCTGGCCCCGGCGTTGGACGCGGCGGCCGGCGGCGGCGCGGTGCTGGACCTGCGCTCGGGCGCGTACGCGGCGACCTGGACGCCGCGCGGCGAGCTGGCCGCACGGACGGTGACGGTGCGGGTGCTGCACGAGCGGGACACCCCGGACGGGCCGGTCCGGTCGGTGGTCAGCCACTTCAACAAGGCGACCAAGGGCCGGCTGGTCCGCGACCTGCTCGTCGCCGGCGCCCGGCCGCGCCGGGCCGGCGAGCTGGTGACCGCGCTGCGGGACCTGAAGTACACGGTCCTGGAACAGTCGGTGACCGCCGGCCGGCCCCGGACGGTGGACCTCGTGGTGACGCAGTTGTGACAGATCGCGCACGGGACACGTCGTCGTCGGCTACTGTCGCAAGATTTCCTCAAGGCTCGCGGCCACGGCTACCACCGGACGGCCCGGGAGGCCACGGTTAGGGGATCCCCGACGCCGACAAGGAGACTGTGGTGGCCCCCGAACCCACGCTGCTCGACCGGCCTCGTCCTCGCGCGACCCCGGCCCCGCTGGACTGGCTGACCCTCGCCGACGCGTTCGAGGTGGCCTGTCTGCTGCGCTGCACCTCCGCGCCGGCCGCCCCGGCCGGGGCGGGACGCCGGCCCCCGGGCCCCACCCACATCGGCCCGGCCGCCGAGTTCAACCGGGAGGACGCGGCGCACCGGATGCGCCTGCTCCTCGCCCGGCTGGAGATCCCCGTCGGGCACGACGTGGCCACCGGCGGCCTGCGCCGCCGCTACGAGCTGCACCGGCTCCAGGTGCCCCGCGAGCACCGGGCGACGTACGCGACATTGGTCGAGACCGGCTGGCGGCAGGGCCGCCGGGAGCTGCTCGGCGGGCCCGTCCCGGGCGCGTCCACGGCCCGCCGGACGTGGCGTCCCCGGCTGGCCGCCTCGGCCTGGCGGGCTGCGCTGCTGGCCGGCGGCCGGCACGTGCGCCGGCACATCCTCGGGATCCGGCTGACCGACCGGGAGCTGGCCGCCGTGCTGGTCCGGGGCGCCGCCCTGCTGGAGGTGCCGGCGCTGCTACGGCCCGGCGCGGGCTGCTTCGTGGTCAGCGTGGCCGACGGCCCGGACCGGGACCGCATCCTGCACAGCGTCGCCCTGGACCCGGCGACCGGGCCGGGGGTGGCCGCGGTCGGCTGAGCGCGGCCGGCCGGCGGGCTTGCGCCGGGAGCGCCGCACGGCGCAGAGTGCACCGGGTGAGCCGAAGCTGGTCTGTGCCACCGCGCGCCGCCGGCGTGGCGGTGCTGCTGTTGGTGCTGGTGGCGGCGTGGCCCGGGCTCGCCGCCTGCCAGGATTCGCCGAGCGAGCCGATCCCGATCCGGATCGCCACCGGCAGCCCCACCGCCGTCTACCACGCGTTCGGCCAGTCGCTGGCCGCCGTCCTGAACCGGGAACTGCCCGGGGTGCGGGCGAGCGTGGTGGTCACCGCCGCGTCGGCGGAGAACATGCGGCTGCTCGGCACGGGGGACGCCGAGCTGGGCTTCACCCAGGCCGACGTGCTTCCCACCGACCGGGAGGAGCAGCCACGGGTGCTGGCCGTGGCCCGGGTCTACGACGACCTGCTGCACCTGGTCACCAGGGCCGACGGCCCGGTCCGCTCGGTGGCCGACCTGCGCGGCCGGCGGGTCTCCGTGGGGGCGCCCGGCTCCGGCACCGAGGTGACCGCCACCCGGCTGCTGGAGGTCGCCCGACTGGGCGGCACCGCGGTCCGTAGGGAGCGGCTGGGGCTGGACGGCTCGGTCGCCGCGCTGCGCGTCGGGCGGATCGACGCCTTCTTCTTCTCCGGCGGGCTCCCGGTGCGCGGCGTCGAGGAGCTGGCCTCGGACAGCGCCACCCGGATCGTCGACCTGGGCGAGTGGACGGAGCCGCTGCGGCGCAGCTACCGGGAGGTCTACGTGTCCCGGGACATTCCCCGCTCGGTGTACCTGGTCGAGCCGGTGACCACCGTGGCGAACCCGAACTACCTGGTCGTCCGGGCCGACCTGCCGGCGCCGCTGGTCCGGGAGGTGACCCGGCTGCTGATGGAACGCCGGGCCGAGCTGGCCGCGGCGCACCCCGCGGCGGGCCGGATGAGCCCCCGCTCGGCGATCGCCACCGCCCCGCTGCCGCTGCATCCCGGGGCCGCCGACTGGTACCGGTCGAACAAGCCCTGACCGTCAGCCGGCCGGCGCAGCCACCCCGCCGGCCGGCGGGGCGTCCCGGCCCGGCGCGGCCCCACCGGCCGGCCCGGCGGTGCCCCCCGGAAGCCGGGCGGGGGCGGGGGCGGCCTCGGTCTCCGGGGCGGCCGGGAACCAGAGGCCGGCCACCAGGCCACGCGGCTGCGCCGGGCGCATGGTGAGCCGACCGTCGGAGGCGTCGACCAGGACCGCGACGATGGTCAGCCCCAGCCCGGCGCCGTCGACGTTCTGCACCTCGGGGGCCCGCCAGAACCGTTCGGTGGCCTGGTCGAGCTGGTCGAGGGTCATGCCGGGGCCGGTGTCGCGGACCTCCAGGGCCACCCCGTCGTCGGCCGGCCCGACGTCCACGGTCACCTCGCCGCCCGCGCCGCTGAACTTGACCGCGTTGTCGATCAGCGCGTCCAGCGCCTGGTCCACGGCGGTCGGCACGGTCCGGGCGTACACCGGGCCGGCGACCGGGGCCAGGCGCAGGGCGACCGACCGGTGCCGGGCCAGCGGCTGCCAGGCGGCCACCCGGGACGCGGCGACCGCCGCGGCGTCCACGGTGACCCGCTCGTTCTCCTCGCGCTCGGCGCGGGCCAGGGTGAGCAGGGCGTCCAGCAGCAGGGCCAGCCGGTCGGTCTCCTCCAGCGCCAGCCGGTGCTCGGCCCGCCCCTGCGGGTCGGTCAGGCTCGGCCCCAGCTCCTCCACCCGCAGCCGCAGCGCGGTCAGCGGGTTGCGTAGCTGGTGGCTCGCGTGCGCGACGAAGGCCCGTTGCCGGTCCATCACGTCCGACACCACGTCGGCCATGTCGTTGAAGCTCACCGCCAGGCGGCGCAGCTCCGGCGGGCCCAGCCGGTGCTGCACCCGGGCCCCCCGGTCCCCCTCGGCGATCTCGTGGGTGACCGCGTCCAGCTCGGTCACCGGGCGCAGCACCCAGCCGGCCAGCCCGAACGCGGTCAGCACGCAGGCCAGCACGGCGAAGATGCCGGTCGCGGCGAGCAGCAGCCACCACGCGGTGACGGTACGCCGGACCCCGTCCGCCGGGCTGGCGATCACCACCGCCCCGAGCACCTCACCGCCGTCGTTGATGGGCACCGCCACCACGACCGGCCCGCCGGTCCACGGCCACACCGACTCCGGGACGCTGAACTGCTGCCCGGACAGCGCGTTGTCCAGCGCCGCCTCGGTGCCCGGCCCGACCTGCCAGCGGCGCGAGGCCACCACCGTTCGGCGGTCCCGGTCGACCACGGCCGCGCCGATGCCGTACAGCTCGTCGTAGCTGCTCAGCTCGCCCCCGATCGGGCCGGGGACGCCGCCGCGCAGCACCGGCCCGGCCAGCGAGGCGAACCGGGTCGCGTCGGCCAGCCGGTCGGCGCGCACCTCGTCGGTCTCCCGGGTGGCCAGGGTGGTGGCGAGCGGCGTCTCCAGCGCGATGAGCACCAGCACCATCAGCAGCAGGTAGCTGATGACCAACCGACGGCGCACCGGCGCCTCACTCCCCGCGCAGCCGGTAGCCGACCCCGCGGACCGTCTCCACCAGCCGGGAGTCGCCCAGCTTGCCGCGCAGCGACCCGATGTGCACCTCGACGGTGTGCCGGTCCGCCCAGGTGGTGCCCCACACGTCGAGCAGGATCCGGTCCCGGGGCACCGCCGCCCCGAGCTGCCGGGCCAGCGAGAGCAGGATGTCGAACTCCTTGCGGGTGAGGGTCACCTCCCGGTCGTGCACGCTGACCGTCCGACCGGCGACGTCGATGCGGACCGGGCCGGCCTGGATCACGTCCCGCTCCGGGGCGGCGTGCGCGGCCCGGCGCAGCACCGCCTCGATCCGGGCCTGGAGCTCGACCATCGAGAACGGCTTCACCACGTAGTCGTCGGCGCCCAGCCGCAGGCCGAGGACCCGGTCGCGCTCCTCGCCCCGGGCGGTGACCGCGATGATGCCGAGCTGGGCGCTGCGCCGGCGCAGCGCCCGGCACAGGTCGGTGCCGTCGCCGTCGGGCAGGGTCAGGTCGAGCAGCACGAGGTCGCAGGGCGCGGCGGACAGCGCCGCGTCGACGGTGGCGGCGTGCTCCACCTCGTAGCCGCGGCGGGTCAGGGCGGACGACAGGGCGGCGGCCACCCGTCGGTCGTCCTCGACCAGCAGGATGCGCAACCCGGACCTCCGTTCCTCGTGCTCGACCGTCGAATGGTCCCAGAAGTGCCGCCCGGACGGGAGGGCCGGCCGGTCAGACCCTCCCCGTCGTCCCGAGGGCGCCCGGGCCGGGCCGGTCCCGGGCGGCGGGGGCCGCGGTCGCCGTAGGCTGCCGGGATGATCTACAAGCTGCTGGCCACGGCCGAGTGGGACGCCGCCCGGGACGCCGGGCACTTCGCCGGTTCGGCGGTGGACCGCCAGGACGGCTTCATCCACCTCTCTGCCGCCGACCAGCTCGTCGAGACCGCCCGGCGGCACTTCGCCGGCGCCACCGGGCTCACCCTGCTCGCGGTGGACCCGGCGGCGCTCGGCGCGGCGCTGCGCTGGGAGCCGTCCCGGGGCGGGGCGCCGTTCCCGCACCTGTACGGGACGCTGCCGGTGGCCGCCGTGACCGCGGCCCACCCGCTGCCGGCGGACGTCCCGGCCGCCGACGCGGTGGCGCGACTGCTCCGCTGAGGGATCGCTATGCTCACCCGAGTCCGCGCGCCGGCCGGGGTGAGCGCAGCCCGCCGGCGGGCGCGGCAGTCCGATCCGCTCGGGCGGCCGGCACCCGCCGCCGGCCCGACGCGGCCACCCGCCGGCGCGACGGCGCGCCCCGAGCGATGCGAGCAGCGATGACTGACACCACCGACCGATCCGACGTCTTCGTCCACCCGAGCGCAGACGTGGAGGAGGGTGCCCAGGTGGGCGACGGCACCAAGGTCTGGCACCTGGCCCACATCCGGTCCAGCGCCCGGGTCGGCGCCGGCTGCGTGATCGGTCGCAACGTGTACGTCGACGCGGGTGTCACCGTCGGCGACCTCGTGAAGATCCAGAACAACGTCTCGGTCTACCAGGGCGTGACCATCGAGGACGAGGTCTTCGTCGGCCCGTGCGCCGTGTTCACCAACGACTTCCGCCCCCGGGCGCAGAACCCGGACTGGACCATCACCCCGACGCTCGTGCGCCGGGGCGCGTCGATCGGCGCGAACGCCACCCTGGTCTGCGGGATCGAGGTCGGCGAGTACGCGATGGTCGCCGCCGGTTCGGTGGTCACCCGGGACGTCGCGCCGTACCAGCTGGTCGCCGGCAATCCCGCCCGCCCCAAGGGCTGGGTGGACGCCAAGGGCGAGGTCGTCTCCCGCGACGTGGACAACCCGCCGCGCCGCGACTGAGCGCCGGCACGGCGAAGGGGGACGGCGGGTGCCGTCCCCCTTCCTCGTGCGGCGGGCGGGTCAGCCGCAGAGCCGGCCGATCTCCTGCCGGAACCGCTCCATCGGGTTCGGCTCGTCGGGGCCGAGCAGGTAGATCTTCAGCTCGCGGCGCGCCTCGGTCATCGGGTCGTCGCCGGCCCGGGTCAGGGCGACGATCTTCTCCAGCTCGCCGCAGTCCTTCGAGAGCAGGTACGCCCCCCGCGAGGTGGGGAAGTTGCGCCGGAACTCGTCCTCCGGCAGCCCGCTCGGGTTGGCCACCACGTACGGGCGCTGGCTCTGCACGAAGTCCGAGACCACGCTGGAGATGTCGCTGACCAGCAGGTCGGTCTGGTTGAAGCAGTCGAACAGCGCCGGGGTGCGGCCGGTGACCACCAGGTGGGCGGTGCCGTCCAGCGAGGTGGCGTCGGGGTCGCCGCCCGCCGCCCGGATCGCCGCGACCACCCGCTCGTGCACGGCGCGGGCCTCCTTGGCCCGGGTGCCGGTCAGCGGGTGCGGCTTGTAGATCAGCCGCACCGCCGGCCGGGCCGCCAGCAGCCCCTTGACGATCCGCTCCCCCATCAGCACCAGCGAGGTGTGGTACGGATCGTCGTCGAGCCACCCCTCCCAGGTCGGGGCGTAGAGCACGGTGAACGGCCGGTCGACCGACTCCGCGCCGAAGGTGTGCACGCCGGCGAGCTGGGGGCGGCCGATCTCCACGATGTCGGCGTCGAGCACCCCGACGCCGGCCCGGGCGTACCGCTCCCGCCCGGCGAGGCCGGCCACCCACACCTCGTCGTACACCTTGCTGTACGGGTTGACGCTGGCCTGCTTGTCGCTGTCGCCGTGCCCGACGAAGACGTGCTTCATGCCCGGTTCGCGCAGCATGTGGATGTTGGCGCCGACGTTGGCCGCGTACAGGGTCGCCCGGACGCTGCCCAGCTCCAGGTTCATGAAGTCCACGCCGGCCGGCACGCAGATCACCGGCAGCCGGGTGTCGGCCAGCTCCGCGAACGCCTCCCGGCTGCGCATCAGCACCACCGCCCGCCGCTGGAGGGCCTCGGTCGGGGCGAGCCACATGTTGGCCTGGTAGACGTCCTTGGCCGGGCCGGCGAAGTAGACGGCCACCTCCGGACGGTGGGTGTCCAGCCACCGCTGCACGGCGGGCAGCAGCGGGCTCTGGCCGGTGCCCCGGCCGCGCAGCCAGGTCAGCGCGACGATGCCGCCGGCCACCGCCGCGGAGAGCGCGGCGGCGGCGCCGCCGGCCAGCATCGGCGCGGCGTCGTCCCAGGCGGCCGAGAGCAGCGCCGCCGGCACCAGCAGCACGTTGACCATGGCGAGCCGCTCACCGGCGACCCCGGCCGCCCACTGCGGCGGGCTCGGCGCCGAGCGCATGGGGCCGAGGTCGATGTTGCGCACCAGCGCGGAGACCGGGTTACGCCGGTCGATCATCGTGTTCAGCGCCCCGGCGAAGACCGAGATCACCCAGACCACCGCCGGGAGCAGGAGGACCAGGGTGAGCTGCGCCGCGGTGAGGTCCACCGTGGCGGCCACCAGCAGCACGGCCGACAGGTCCCGGGCCAACTGCCGGTAGCCGAGGCCGAGGCCGACCTTCTCCAACAGGACTTCCGACGGCTTGGACCATCGGGCGAGCGCGAACTCGCCCAATGCCGCCGCCGCGCCGGAGACGGCGAACACGGCGGTCCAGCCCAACGTTCCGGCGGCGAGCATGACCAGATAGGACAACAGGAGCAGGGCGCCGCGGGCAGCGACCCCCACCCGCTGGAGCAACGAGCCGAACAAGGATCAGTCTCCCTATGAAGTCAACGACGGGCGGAGCCCGTTGGCCGGCGGCACTACTGGGCCCATCCGATGAGCTTCCGGCGGCGGGCCATGGTCGTGTTCCCGCTCGGCGACACCTGACGGGCCTGTCCCGCAGTGCTCCGGGGAGCCCCGCCCGGGTTGACCGCGCGGTCGGACGGTCGCGGCCCTGACGGGAGGCGGTCCACCACCATTCAGGTCACGTGCCATCTCGGTTTCCTGGATCCAGTCTGTCATCGCCGGCAGCCGAAACGTCGTTGCGACCTTAACGCGAGGGATCGGCACGCCCTCGCTCGGGTTAACCCATGACTTTCCGACCCATCGTCGCGAAAACGGTCAGCCGTCCGCTGAGGGACGAACCGGCACAGCCGGGGACGCCGCCCCCGCATCCGTGGCGGAGGCGCTCGGTCGGCCGCACGTCGGTTCCAGCTCTTTCCGATAGTGTTGCCGCCGAAATCGGCGTCGGCGACTGCCCGCCGGAAGGGGAACCTGTGTTGACCAGTCTCGTCGCCCTGGCCGTGGCCGTCCTACCCGGGGCTCTGCTCGGTTTCGTCGTGCCGCCCGGGCGCTACCGCTGGGCGGTGTGGGCGACGGCGCCGGCGCTGACCCTCGGCCTGACCACGATCGCGATGGGGTGGCTGCCCAAGCTGGGACTGCCCGACAGCGCCTCGGCAGTGCTGGTGGTGGAACTGCTGCTGGCCGGCGCGGCGGTGCTGGTCTCCCGGCTGTTCGGCCGGGGCTGGCCCGCTCCCGCCGGGGGCCGGGAGACCGGGGCCGAGGACGGCGGGGCGGCTCCGGCGTCCGCGCGCCGCGCCGCACTGCTCGCCCGCCTCCGGCAGCGACCGGCACGTCCCGGCTGGGCGGACGTGCTCGGTATGGCGGTCCCGTCGGTGCTCAGCGTGGCGTACGGGTGGCTGCTGCTCGGCCGGCTCATCGCGCCCCCCGGCTGGGACGCGATGAACCACGGCTACTTCACCCGACGCATCCTGGACACCGGCCACGCGGCAATCGAGTCGGCGTGCAGCACCGGCTCCACCGAGCCAGCGGTCGGCTGTTCCTTCTACCCGCTGGCCACGAACGTCGCCTGGGCGCAGGCCACGGAGCTGACCGGCGGTCGGATCAGTGTCGCGATGACCGCCTGGTCGATCCTGGTCGGGCCGCTCGCCCTGGTCGCCGGGGTGTACGCCTGCGTCCGGGTGCTCGGCGGCCGCCCGGTCGTCGCGGCCTGCGCAGCGCTCGCCCCCACCTTCCTCGGCCCGCTGTGGTACTCGGTGGTCACCGGCCGGATCACCCAGCAGACCGGTCCGGCCATGGCGGTCGGGATCGCCCTGCTCGGCGCGCTCGCGTTGCGCGGCCCGCACCCGGTGCGGCTCGGTCTGCTGGCCGGCCTGTCCGGGGCCGGGTTGATCATGTCGCACACCTACGACGTCCTCGTCGTCGCCGTGCTGGCGCTGAGCCTGCTGGTGCTGCTGCGCCACCCGTTCTCGGTCCGCCACGCGGCCGCCGGCGTGGTGGCTGCGGTGGTCGGCGGCATCGGCGCGTTGATACCGTTCATCAACGCATTGACCAGCGCCAACGGCGAACGCGAGCAGAACGAGCCCGCCCTGCTCGGCAGGTGGGGCGAGGCGTTCGAGTACTGGGTCACCGACCAGCAGCGTTACGCTCTGCTGGGCTTTCCACCCCCGGGGGGCGCGGACTACCAGCTCAGCGTGCCGGCCATCCGGGTCGGCCTGATCATCACCCTTGCCTGCCTGATCGCCTCCCCGCTCTGCCTGGTGTTCCGTCAGCTGCGCTGGGCCCGACCGTGGCTGTTCACCGGTGTCCTGTTCACCGCCGTCGGGGTGTGGACCACCAGCTCCGACTCGGCGCCCGCGATGTTCGTGTCCGGCCTCTGGTACGGCGTACGGGAGCGGTTGCGCTCGATGATCCTGCCGGTGTACGGCCTGCTGGCGGTGGCCGGCGCGGTGGCCATCGGCCTGGCGATCCAGTGGCTGGCGACCCGCCTGGTGACGCGGGCGAGAACGCTGCGTGGGTCGACCGTGCCGGCCGCGGTGGCCGCCTCGGTCCTGCTGGTCACGCTGAGCGTGCTCGCCGTGCTGCCGGAGACCTGGCACCCGATCCGGGGCGAGTTCAAGCGCCGCGCCCCGGTCGGCGAGAACTACGTCCGCACGTACGAGTGGTTGGCGGCGAACACGCCGCAGGGCAAGGTCGTGGCGTATGACCGGCACCGGCAGTTCATGACCTGGTCGTACGTGGACTACGGCACGCCGGTGCTGTTCGGGCTGCCTCCTCTGCCCGTCTTTGACGTACAGAACTACAAGCGCCGCTGGGACGCCTGGAACTGGTTGGTCGACAACGAGGCGGCCATCCCGGCGGGGTGCGAGGTGGACCGGTTCGGCGTCGAGTACGTGGTCGTCGGCGGTGGCCGGGTGCTACCGGGCGGCTGGGAGAAGCACTACACCCCGGCCCGGCTGGACGCCAGTGGCCGGGTGAAACTGGTCCAGAGGTTCGGGAGTATCAACATCTACCAGGTCACCGACGAGGGACGCGCCTGCGCCAACCCCGGCGGATGACCGGCCGGTGACCCCGGCCCGGCCGGGGTCACCGTCGCCACCCCAGACGTGCTGAAGGGCGTCGCCGACGTCGTCGGCGACGCCCTTCAGCGTGGGACCGCTCAGTGACCCTTGTTGTCCCCGATGACAGCGGCCACCGCGCGGTGGGCGGGGAGCAGCCGCTGGCGCTCCACGTCCGCGTCGAGGCGCCCGTCGAGGATGTCGAGGAAGTGGTCGAGTTGGGCGGCCAGCGGCTCCCGGTTCGACACCAGCTCGGGCACCTCCATGATGCTCTGCTGCCGGTATCCGCGGCCGTCCGGCGTCGCCGCGTCCAGCGACACGTGCCGGTAGATCGTGACGTCCTTGCGGATCAGGTCCGCCTCGATCAGCCGGTCCACCTCGCTGATGACCAGCGTCCGCACCTTGCGCTGACCGATCCGGCTCGCCGAGATGTTGGCCAGTGCGGTGTTGCCGAAGGTCAGCACCGCCTCGGCGACGTCCTCCGCGCCCGCGACGGAGTCCGGGTGGAAGTATCCCAACGCGCCCCGCGTCGAGGTCGGCTCCTGGCCGCCGAACGCCTGGATCGCCAGGTCGACGTCGTGCACCAGCAGGTCCCACGCCACGCCGGTGCGGATGCGGGGAGCGTACGGGGAGTGCCGGGTTACGGTGAGGTGCACCGGGCGGTGGATGAGCGCGAACGCGGTCAGCACGGCCGGATTGAAGCGCTCCAGCAGACCGCAGAGCAGCGGCAGTCGCCGCTTCTCGGCGATCGCGACGATGTCCTCGGTCTCGTTCAGGCTGCCGCAGACCGGCTTCTCGATCAGCAGCGGCTTGTCCGCGCCGAGGACTTCCTCGGCGAGGCCACGGTGAAACTCGGTGGGGGCGGCGATGATCACCGCGTCGATGTCGGAGAGGTCGGACAGGTCCGGCGCCCAGGAGGCGCCGTACCGGTCGGCGATATCCCGGCCTACCGTCTCCCGGGGCTCGATCACGCGGGCCAGCCTGGCCCGGGAGGACTGGGAGATGACCCGGGCGTGCAGGGAACCCATCACACCCGTGCCTACCAGGGCAAAACGCACAGGGGCGGTCACGCTCCCACCGCCTTGCGGACGGCCTCGACCACCCGGTCCACGTCGCCGTCGGCGAGGTGGTGGTGCACCGGGAGGGAGACGCACTGCCGGACCACCCGGTCGGCGACCGGGGCCGGGTCCGCGACCACCCGGGGGTGCTCGCGGTAGCAGTCGTAGTCGTAGACCGTCTTCGGGTAGTAGATCCCACAGCCCACGCCCTGCTCGGTCAGCCGGGCGACCACCTCGTCCCGGGTGACCGGCGCGGCGTCGGTGACCAGCACGGTGTACTGGTGCCAGACGTGCGAGCGGCCCGGCAGCTCGGTCGGCAGCCGCAGGCCAGGCACGTCCGCCAGACCGGCGGAGAGCCGGGTGGCGTTGTCCTTGCGGCGCTTGACGTTGTCCCCGTAGCTGGCAAGCTGCGGGATGCCGAGGGCCGCCTGGAGGTCGGTGAGCCGGTAGTTGTGGCCGGCCACCTCGTACTGGTAACGCTGCCGCATGCCCTGGTTGCGCAGCACGCGCAGCCGGTCGGCGAGGGTGGCGTCGTTGGTGGTGATCATCCCGCCCTCACCGGTGGTGAGGTTCTTCGTGGCGTAGAGAGAGAAGGTGCCCAGACCGAAGCTGCCGGCGCCGCGCCCGTCGATCGTCGCGCCGAGCGACTGCGCGGTGTCCTCGACCAGGCCCAGCCCATGCCGCTCGACCAGCGGCACGATCCCACCCATGTCGGCCGGCTGGCCGTACAGGTGTACCGGCATCACGACCTTCGTCCGCGGCCCGATCGCGGCGCCGAGGGCCTCGGGGTCGAGGCAGAAGTCCTCCTCGCGGATGTCGGCGAAGCGCGCGGTGGCACCGGCCTCAAGGATCGCGTTCAAGGTGGCGACGAAGGTGAACGGGCTGGTGACGACCTCGTCACCGGGCTGGAGGTCGAGCACCTCCAGGGCCGCGACCAGCGCGGTCGTACCGTTGTTGACGGCCACCGCGTGCTCCACTCCGACGACGTCGGCGAACTCGCGCTCCAGCCGGGCGACCATCGGACCCTGTGCCAACACTCCTGAACGGATCACCTCGACCGCCAGCTGTTCGGCCGCCTCGTCGAGTTTGACGACGGAAATGGGGATCACAGCGTCTCTCCTTGGGGGATCGGTGGCAGCGAGCAGACGGTAACAGCGGCGGACTTCGACGGGACAGGTGGTCCGTCGTCGACGGATTCCGCATCGAGCGCGCCGGGTGCCTGCGGGCGCGCAGCCTGGGCTAGTGTAGTGCCTTGCTCTGACCACCCCATTCCGGCAACGGGTGAATGCGACGCGGAGGCAGGTAACGCATGGTAGAGACCGCCGCGCGGAAGGACGCCGCCGTCACGAACGCGCCGGCGTCCCCCGCCCCGTCGGTCCCGGTCAGCCCGCTGAAGCGCTGGCTGTCGCTGGGTGTACGGGTGGTCGTCATCGGGGCCATCGCCGCCGGGATGGTCTGGAGCGTCGTCGACCAGTGGCCCCAGGTCCGCTCCACCTGGCTCGGCCTGGCCTGGCAGTCGGTGGCGCTCTCCGTCCTGGCGGCCCTGCTGGGCATGGTCGCCAACACGATGGCCTGGCGGGCCGCCGTGGACGACCTGGAGCACCGGGTGTCCGTCACCGCCGCGCTGCGGATCTGCCTGGTCGGGCAGCTGGGCAAGTACGTCCCGGGCAGCGTCTGGGCGTACGTGCTCCAGATCGAGCTGAGCAAGCGGGCCGGCCTGCCCCGGGCCCGGGCCTTCCTGGCCACCCTGGTCACCGTCGGCCTCAGTGTGACCGCCGCGCTCGGCCTCGGGCTGCTGAGCCTGCCGGCGCTGCGGAACGCCGCCGGCGCCACCGACTCCAGCTACGCCGACTCGGTCCGGGTGGCGCTCTGGATCGTGGCGGGGCTGTTCCCGATCGCGCTGGTCTGCGCCGTGCCACGGGTGCTCACCATGCTCGTCCAGCTCGCCCTGAAGGTGCTGCGCCGGCCGCCCCTGGAGAACCGGCTCACCTGGCCGGGGGTGCTGCGCGTGGTCGGCTGGAGCGCCCTGGGCTACAGCCTGTTCGGGGTGCACCTGTGGCTGCTGGCCAACGCCCAGGCCGCCCCGGGGATGGAGGGCCTGCTGCGCAGCATCGGCTCCTTCGCGATCGCGATGACCGTGGGTATGTTCGCCTTCCTCTCCCCTTCCGGGCTCGGTGTGCGGGAGGCCGTGCTGGTCGCCGCGCTGGCGCCGTTCCTGGTCGGCAGCGGCGGCGTCGGCGCGGCCATGGGCATCGCACTGGCGTCCCGGCTCATCTTCACCATCGCCGACGTCATCGCCGCCGGCCTGGCCGCCCTGTCCGGGGTGCGTCAGCTGCGCCAGGGTGCCCCGGCGCAGGTGGCACCAGCCACCGAGTAGCACGACGCACGCACGAACGGGCCCGATCACTCCGGCGTGATCGGGCCCGTTCGTCGTCCGGCGGACTTCAGCGAGTGACGACGCTGGTGATGCGGGTGAACTCCCGCATCAGGTCGTACCCGTCCCAGGTGGCGGCGAAGTTCAGCGCGTCGCCCACCGGGACGATCCGGTCCACTCCGCGACCGCCGAGGGCCCGGGCGAAGGCGACCAGTTCCGCACTGCTGAACCCGAAGTGGGTGACGGTCTGGTCCCGCCGGACCACCACCGGCGCGAGGTCCACGAGGGCCTCCACCCGCGCCTGCGGGAACGTCCCGATGCCGAGCCAGCGACGCGGGATGGCCCCCGGCTCGGCCAGGTCGACGGTCGCCAGGTCGTTGCCGTCGAAGTGGATGGCCGTGGCCGCTCCCTCGACGGCCAGGCCATAGGTGGCCACCCGCTTCTCCACCGCCATCGCGGCGTCGACCTCCGGCCGCTTGTCGTTCAGCACCGTCCGCAGGCGGGCCAGCAGGTCCGCGCGGGCGGCCTCGGCCGTCGCCGGGTCGCCGACCCAGTACACCGTCCGGGGGGAGGCGCAGGCCGCCTGGTCGAACCAGTAGGAGTCGTTGTAGAAGCCGAGGGCGGCGGCGGCGCGGTCCCGCTCGTTCGCCGTGAGCCAGCCCGCCGCACCGATCACGGTGAACGAGGAGCGGTCCGGGAAGGTCAGGTCCCGGGCGTGCGGGGCGAGGGGGTGCCGGCGGATCTCGGTGACCGAACGGTCGCCGCCCCAGACAACCCGCAGGTCTGCGGCGGCGGAGAGCGCGGCGGTCACCGCGTCGTCGCGGCCGTAGGTGATCATCCGCTGGCTCTGCCGGACCGCCTCCGCGGCGTCGGCAAGGGTGTCGTTGAGCGCGTCGAGCACCACGTCGGCTGCCCCGGCCGAGCGGGACGAGATCCGGACGACGTTGGCGTTACCGGCCAGCGCGGACAACGCCCACGAGTAGACGAAGATGGTGTCCACGTTGGCCGGTGGGACGTGGAAGACCAGTCCCCGGGGGAAACGCAGCTGACCCGGCTCGTCAGCCACCCGGTGGAGTGCCTTGGCGATCTCCCCTCGACGTAGGAAGAAGCCGAGCGAGGCCAACTCCGGGTGCCGGCGGGCGACCGCCGGGCGGAGCAGCCGCCGGGCGAACGCCACCAGGAAGTCGACCACCCGTTCGTCGCCGACGGTCAGCGGACCACCGGCCGGGGCCGCGCGCAGGGCGGTGACCAGGTCGTCGACGGCGACCGCGCCGCCGGCCGGGAACCGCTCGATGACCTTGCTGCTCATGCCGCCTCCGCGAACGTGTCGCTGCAACCACGGGCCTCGGCACGGGGTAGCCGGCCCAGGATGGAGAAGCGCTTGCCGGGCCAGACGCCGTCGTCGATGCCGTGTATGACGCCCTGGTCCTCGGTGAGCAGGATGTGCCCCGGGTACGACCGGGGCATCGTGCTGATCACCTGGACCACGCCCGGGGTGCCGACCGGCACCTCCTCCCAGGTGCGCGGGTCCCGGACGATGATGTCGGAGAATTCGGGGCAGTAGAGCCCGCCGCCGTCCGGCCCTTCCAGGAAGGTCGTGCCGATCTGCTCGACCATTCCGTAGAAGCTGTGGATCCGGGTCAGGCCGGTGTCCTCGGTGAACCGGCGGCGGAACTCGGCGTTGTCCACCGCGCGGTCGACCAGCTTCTTCCAGCCGCCGCTGTGGATCAGGATGCCGTTGCTCAGGTCGAACTTGTTGTCCCGGGCCAGCTCGTAGAGGTAGAGCCAGGTCATGAAGGTGAAGCCGAAGATGAGGAACGGCTGGTCGCCGTGCTTGTCCAGGAAGACACGCACCGCGTCCAGGTCGGGCTGCTCCTGCTCGTCGAGGACGAAGGTGTGCTCCCGGCCGAAGTTCATCAGGCCGAGCACTCCGGCGCCGCGGGCCGAGAACGAGTTGCGGTTCTTGAACAGCGCCTTCGTGTCGACCAGCAGCATCGGCAGCCGCTTGGCCCCGATCACCGTGCTCAACGTGGCGGAGAGCATTTTCTGCTGGACCCCGGCGGCGTCCCTGTCCAGGTAGACACGGCTCACGTCTCCGGTGGTGCCGGACGAGGTGAGCACCTTGAAGACCTGGTCGTCGGGGATGCTCTTCAGCGTGTGGTGCTTGAACAGCCGCACCGGCAGCCAGGGCAGGTCGGCGATCCGGTCGTACCGACGGCCGGGCAGATGACCCAGGGCGGCGAGCAGCCGGGCGTACTCCCGACTGTTGGCCCGGTGGTGTTCGGTCAGCTCAACCAGCTCGGGCAGCAGCTTCGCCTCACGGGCCGCCTGGTCGAGGGTGAACAGAGTCATACCAGCGCCTCCAGGGAGCGGTAATCGATCTTGCCGTTGGGCAGCTGCGGCAACCGCTCGATGGCACGGATGTCGAAGCCGGACCGGTGCAGCTTGAGCCGCTCGGAGAACCGGCCGGCCAGCGCCCTGGCCGCGTCGTCGGTGAGCTGCTCGACGAAGACGACGACCTTGTCGGGACCGGAGACCGCCACCACTGGTCCCTGCTCGCGGGCCATCTCCTCGATGTCGTGCAGGTTGACCCGAATGCCGAAGATCTTGCCGAACCGCTTGAGACGACCGCGGAGCCAGACGAACCCGTCCTCGTCGAGGTGGCCGAGATCACCGGTACGCAGCGTCCCGCCCTGCTCGTCCCCCCGGGTGAGGTCGGCCGAGCTCTCGGCGTAACCCATCATCACGTTCGGGCCGCGGTAGACCAGCTCACCGACCACACCGGGGCGGTCGGTCTCCACACCGTCCTCGCCGAGCACGGCGAACGACCCGCCGTCCAGGGCCGGGCCGACCGAGCCGACCCGGTCGGGCAGGGCATCCGCCGGCAGGGTGCTCATCCGCGGCGCGGCCTCGGTGCAGCCCCACATGACGTGGAACCGGCCGCCGACCGCGGCGATCTTCTCGTGGTAGGCGAGGATCATCTCGTCGCGCAACTTGCCGCCGGCCTGGGTGAGGGTACGCAACGACGGGTACTTCGCCGGGCTCCACCGGATCCGGTGCAGCATCTCGTAGTTGTAGGGCACCCCGGCCAGCGACGTCGCGCCGTGGGTCTGCACGGCCTGCCAGAACTCGCGGGCCAGCACCCCGCCGTCGACCACCAGCACCGTCGCGCCGGCCGCCAGGTGGCTGTTCAGCACGGACATGCCGAAGCTGTAATACAGCGGCAGGCTGGTCGGGGCGATCTCGGCCGGGCCGATGGCCAACGCCCGCCCGATCGCGGCGGCGTTGGACTCCACCGCGCCCCGGGAGAGCCGGACGAACTTCGGGTCCCCGGTCGAGCCCGAGGTCGCCAGCAGCACCGCGAGGTCGGGGTGGGGCTGGTCGGTCGACGGCCGCTCGCGGACCCAGACCGACCCGAGGGCCGGGTCGTCGACGTGGCGGTACTGCTTGGGCCGCTCACCGGGGGTGGCACCGGCGCCGCCCTCGGCCAGGCCGACCACCACGGCCGGCTCGAAGCGCCGGACGAAGTCCGCCAGCACGGCCGGGTCCAGCGACGGGTCCAGCGGCGCCACCGGGCGGTCGGCGCGCAGCGCACCGACATACCGCAGCACCGCGGCCACCGAGGTGCCGCTGCGGGCGAAGACCACCCCGGGCGGAAGACCGGCGTACGCGGTGGCGTGCCGCTCCACCTGGGCGGCGAGGTCGTCACCCCCGAGGACGCCTCCGGTGGCGGCGTCGATCAGCCGAGCGGTCGGGGCGATCAGGTTCACGGCACGAGCCCTCCATCGACGCCGAGCACCTGACCCGTCACATACCGGGCCGCGTCGCCGGCGAGGAACCGGATGACGTCCGCCACCTCCTTCGGGTCGCCGAGGCGGCCGAGCGCGGCGGCTGACGCCTGCCGGTCCAGCACCTCCGCCGGTAGTGCCGCCGTGAGGTCGGTGCGGATGACCCCGGGCGCGACGGCGTTGACCCGGATCCCCCGGCTGCCCAACTCCCGAGCGGCGGAGCGGGCCAGCGCGGCCACGGCGGCCTTCGACGCCGCGTAGACCGACTGACCGGCCGCGCCGTACGTCCCGACGACCGAGGCGAGCAGCACGATGGAACCGCCCCGCCGCTCGGTGCCGTCTTCGGCCCTGCGCTTGCGGGCCATCGCCCGGCCGGCGGCCTGGACCGCCGCGACCGTTCCGGCCACGTTGACGTCGAGGGTGCGGCGCACGTCGTCGGCGCGCATCATCCCGAGCAGGCCGCTCTCCATGATCCCGGCGTTGGCGACCAGCACGTCCAGCCCGCCGTGCGCCGCGGTGACCTGCTTGACGGTGGCGCCGACCGCGTCGAAGTCCGCGACGTCCAGCCCTACGCCGTGCCCGCCGAACTCCTTGCCCACCTGCTCGGCCCGAGCGGCGTCGCGGCCGGTGACGACGACCGTGGCGCCCGCCTCGGCGAGCGCTCGGGCGGTGGCCAGGCCGATGCCGCGCGTACCACCGGTGACCAGGGCCACCCGGCCGGTCAGCTCACTCATCGACGCCGAGGCCCCGCAGCATGTCGAGGGCGACCTTGAAGCTGCTCATGTCGATGACCTGCTCGGTCTCGAGCTGCACGTCGAACTCGTCCTCGATGGCGGCGACCAGGGTCATGTGCCCCAGAGAGTCCCACTGCTCGATGCCGCGGTAGTTGAGGTTCTCCACGTCGGTGCCCTCGGGCAGTTCCAGGGCGTCCACGAAGACGGTGCGCAGGCGGTCGTTGAGGGTCATGATCGCATTTTCTCCGTTGAATCAGTGAGGGTTGTCGTCACTGCCCGTCGCGGCGCCCGGCCGGCGAGCCCCAGACCGGGGTCTCTCCGCGCGCCTGCGCCTCCGCGCGACGGGCGGCGTTCTCCGCCCGGACCCGTTCGGCCTCGGCCTGGATGTGCTTCTCGTCGTACCGCTGGAAGACCCGGGCCGGGTTACCCGATACCAGACTGTATGCCGGAACGTCCTTGGTCACCACCGACAGCGGGCTGACCGTGGCGCAGTCACCGATGGTGACCCCCATCATGATCACGCTGTTGCCGCCGATGAAGCAACCCTTGCCGATCCGCACCGGCTTGCGCTCGATGAGGTCGCTGCCGGAGTGGTTCTCCAGCATCATGTTCGCCAGCCAGCTGGAGTGGGTGAACACCAGACAGTTCAGGCCGATGCTGGTGTGCTCGCCGATCTCCAGGCCGCCGCTGGCGTCGAGGACCGTGTTCTCCCCGATCCAGCAGTGCTCGCCCATCACCAGGTTCTCCGGGCTGACGATCTTCGTCCGCTCGCGGATCCGGGTGGTCTCGGGCAGGCCGAGGTGCCGGGCCCGCTCCACGTCGTTGAGGAAGCCGCCGACGAAGTCGTTGAGGATGGCCGTGCGCAGGCGGTTGCTGCGCTCGTCGTCGGAGAACATCGTCACGCGCGCTCACCCACCATCCGCTCGAACACGTCCAGGTGCTTGCGAGTGACCACGTCCAGGGTGAAGTGCGAGTACACCAGGTCCCGCTGGCGCTTGGCGATCCACTCCCGCTCCTCCGGCTCGTCGAACAGCCGGATCACGGCGTCGGCGAGGTCGGCCGGGTCGTTCGGACGGACCAGCACGAAGTTCTCCCAGTTGCGCAGGTGCACGGCCGGGAAGTTGGTCTCGGTCACCGTGCCGATCGTCGCCCGGCCCGCCGCCATCGCCTCCAGGCTGGCGGTGCCGAAGCCACCGCCCTGCAGGTCGTGGGCCACCACGTCGGCAGCGGCGAAGTACGCCGGCACGTCCGCCGACGGCACCGCGCCGGTGGTGATGATCGCGTCGCTGACCCCCAGCTGCGCGGCCCTCCTCGCGAACGCGTCGAAGTAGACCCGACCAATGATCATGACCTTGGTGTCCGGGTGCTTCGCCAGGACGGTCGGCAGCGCCTCCACCAGGGCCAGCCGGTCCCGCAGCGGGATCACGTGCCCCAGGGAGACGATCAGCGGCACATCGCCAACGCCGTGCCGGGCACGCACGTCGGTCTCCGGCCTGCTGTCGAAGCGGCTCGGCTCCACCGCGACCGGAATGTAGTCGAAATCCGCCGTGGTCGCGCCGTAACGCTCCGCACAGTAACGGGCGGCCAGCTCGTCCATGATGACGTAGCGGGGCCGGAACCGGCGGATGATGGGCTTGACCATGAACCGGTCCAGCATCCGGAACAGCGCCGCGTACTTCGGGTCCGGGCTCTCCAGGCGGGTGTGGATGGAGAGCAGCACCGGGACCCGGTGGCGACGCGCGTACCAGCCGGAGATCCAGCTCAGGTCGAAGAACTGCCCGTGCTGGTGGATCACGTCCGGCTTGAACTCGGCCAGCAGCCGGGAAACCCGGCGCAGGTTGCCGGGGCGGGCCAGGGCGAAGGCCATGTCGAAGTCGATGGACAGACCGAGCTTCGGCATCGGCATCGCCGGCAGCCGGACAACCCGGTAACCGTCGCGCACCTCCTCGGCCGGCGTGTCCCGGTAGGCAGCCGTCAGGACGAGCACCTCGTGCCCGGCGGCGGCGTAGCGTTCCGCCAACGCCGCGGCGAGGTGGGAACTCCCGCCTGGTCGAGGGGGGAAGAAGTTGTTGACGACCGCGATCCGCACAGCGGTAACTCCTGTCGAGGTCGGTGTGGGGGCGGGGGGTCCGGGCCCACCGGTGGATGGTACGGGCGGGCTGGGGGATCTGCCGGGAGGCGACGCCGGCCTACGCTACCGCAGCTCTGGAGGGATCGGCGACGGGCTCCGGTCGAGGTTGATCGACACGGGACGCGGCGGCGGCGCGCGTACGGCGGCCTACCCGTCCGCTTCAGGCCAGCCCGGCGGTCGACGCGCGACCCATGGACGCGCCGGTCCAAGCACCGGTCTCCGGGCATCGAACGCCGCCGCAGAACGGGTTCGCCGGGAGCCCGTGCGACGACAGGCCCCCGGCGGACGGCGGCTGGGTCACGCCACCTCGGTCTTGATCAGGTCCGTCATCCCGTCCCCGACGGCGATGGTCGGCTCCCAGCCGAGCACCTCGCGGGCCCGGGTGATGTCCGCCGCCCGGCGGCTGACCAGCACCTCGCGCGGGTTGAACTGCGGCTCCACGTCCACCCCGACCGCCTTGATCAGGATCTCGGCGAGGGCGGCGACCGAGGTGTCGAGGCCGGTGCCGATGTTGACCGGCACGTTGCCCTGCTCGGCCTCCATCGCGGCCACCACCGACCGGGCGATGTCGTGGACGTGGATGAAGTCCATCGACTGCTCGCCCTTGCCGTCGATGACCGGCGGCTCGCCGTTCTTCAGCCGCTTGACGAAGTGGTTGATCACCGAGGTGTAGTAGGCGGTCGGCTTCTGGCCGGGCCCGTAGACGTTGAAGAAGCGCAGGGCGATCCAGTTGAGGCCCTTGCTGCGCTGGTAGAAGGCGAGCAGGTCCTCGCCGGCCCGCTTGGAGATGCAGTACGGGGTGAGCGGGTCGAGCCGGTCGTCCTCGTGCATCGGCAGCTTCTGCGGGTCGCCGTAAACCGAGGCGGAGGAGGCGAACACGAGCCGCTTCACCCCGTGGTCGGCGGCGGCGGCGAAGACGTTGTGGTTGCCGACCATGTTGATGTCGATCGACTCGTGCGGGTCGGCCTGGCTCTTGTTGATCGAGACGGCGGCCAGGTGGATGACGTACTCGCAGCCCTTCATGGCCGCGTGCACGGCGCCGCCGTAGCGGACGTCCTGGTCGATCAGCTCGACGTCGCCGGTGGCCACCAGCTCCGCGACGCGGTCCCGGTCGCCCCGGAACATGTTGTCGAAGATGCGGACCCGGTAGCCCTTCTCCAGCAACAACGGCACCACGTGCAGGCCGATGAAGCCCGCGCCTCCGGTGATGAAGACGGTCTGCTTCGACATGGCGGACAGTGTCCTTCCTGGGGGGATCAGCGGCCGGTGGCCGCGCTGGTGACGACGTCGACCAGGGTGGCGGCGACGGTCTCGACCTGGGCGTCGGTGAGGTTGGCGTGCATCGGGATGGCCAGGTGCCGGGCGAACAGGTCCGCCGACACCGGGCACGGGTCGGTCTGGCCGTAGAGCGGCTGCAGGTGCGAGGCGTACGTGCCGAAGGTGCACTGCACGCCGCGCTGGCGCAGCGCGAGGGCGACCGCGCCGCGGTCCACCGAGGGGTCGAGGGTGACCACGTACGACTGCCACGGGTGCTCGCGGTCCGGCGCCTCATACGGGGTGGTGATCAGCTCGTGGTCCTTGAGCAGTTCGCCGTAGCGGGCGGCGGTGCGCCGCTTCGCGGCCAGCAGGTCCGGCAGCCGGTCGAGCTGGGCGATCATGATCGCCGCGGCCACGTCGGAGAGCCGGTAGTTGTAGCCGAGCTCGGTGAAGGTCGGGATCGGCAGGTGGGACAGCTCGGCGCGGGTGAGCGCGCCCTCCACCCCGTAGGTGTGCAGCTTGCGGGCGTGCGCGGCGAGGTCCTCGCGGTCGGTGACGTACGCCCCGCCCTCGCCGGCGGTGATGCCCTTGCGGCCGTGGAAGCTGAAGGTGGCCACGTCGGCCAGGCTGCCGGCGGGGCGGCCCTTGTAGGTCGCGCCGGCCGAGCAGGCGGCGTCCTCGACCAGGAACAGCCCGTGCCGGTCGGCGACGGCGCGCAGTTCGTCGTAGTCGGCGGGCTGGCCGAAGGCGTCGACGGCGATGATGCCGACGGTGCGTGGGGTGACCGCCGCCTCGACCGCGGCCGGGTCGACGGTCCAGATGTCCGGCCGGACGTCGGCGAAGACCGGCTTCGCGCCGGTCCACATCACCGAGTGGCCGGTGGCCGGGAACGTGTAGTCGCCGACGATCACCTCGTCGCCGGGCTTGACGCCGAGGGTGAGCAGCGCCAGGTGCAGCGCCGACCCGCAGTTGCTGGTGGCGAGCGCGTGCCGGGTGCCGACGGCGGCGGCGAAACGCTCCTCGAACCGCCGGCTGGTGGGACCGGAGCCCGCGAGCCAACCGGAGGCGAAGACCTCGGCGATGGCGGCGAGTTCGGCCTCACCGACCGTGGGCTGACCGAGCGCGATGACCTCAGACATGTGACTCCCCGAGAAATTGGACCCGCAGCAGTCTAGGCCACCTGTACGGGTCGGACGCGAATCGGGCGCGCCGGGCGACTTCGTTACCATCTGTGGCCGGCGCCCGGCAGGGGAGATGAGATGACAAGGTTCGTGGTCGTGGGTGGCGGCATCGTCGGCCTGGCGGTGGCGCACCGGCTGGTGACCGACCGCCCCGGCGACTCGGTGACCGTGCTGGAGAAGGAGCCCGGCTGGGCGGCGCACCAGACCGGCCACAACTCGGGCGTGATCCACGCCGGCGTCTACTACAAGCCGGGCAGCCTGAAGGCCACCATGTGCAAGGCCGGCAGCGCGTCGATGGTCGAGTTCTGCGCCGAGCACGGGCTGACGTACGACATCTGCGGCAAGCTGATCGTCGCCACCGACCCGGCGGAGCTGCCCCGGCTGCACGCCCTGCACGAGCGGGCGAGCGCCAACGGCCTGCCGGTGCGGCTGGTCGACGCGGCCGAGGCCGCCGAGCACGAGCCGCACGTGGCCGCCGTCGCCGCCCTGCACGTCGCCTCGACCGGCATCGTCGACTTCGGCGCGGTCTGCCGCAAGCTCGCCGAGCTGCTCGCCGCCGGCGGGGCGGACCTGCGTACCCGTACCGAGGTGACCGGGGTGGCCAACCGGCCCGACGGGGTGGTGGTCACCACCACCACCGGCGAGGTGGTCGGCGACGTGCTGATCAACTGCGCGGGCCTGCACGCCGACCGGATCTCCCGACTGGCCGGGGTGCCCACGCCGGTGCGGATCGTGCCGTTCCGGGGCGAGTACTACGAGCTGACCCTGCGGCGGCGGGACCTGGTGCGGGGGCTGATCTACCCGGTGCCGGACCCGCAGTTCCCGTTCCTCGGGGTGCACCTGACCAAGATGATCGACGGCAGCGTGCACGCCGGTCCCAACGCCGTGCTGGCCACCGCCCGGGAGGGCTACTCGTGGGGCCGGGTCAGCCCGCGCGACGTCTGGGACGAGCTGTCCTACCGCGGGCTGTGGGCGCTGGCCCGCCGGCACTACCGGTACGGCCTGACCGAGGTGGCCCGGTCGCTGTCGAGGAAGAAGTTCGCCGCGAGCCTGGCCCGGCTGGTGCCGGAGCTGACCCCGGCGGACATCGTCCCGGCCGGCGCCGGGGTGCGCGCCCAGGCGATCCTGCCCGACGGCGGCCTGGTCGACGACTTCCTGATCGTCGAGGCGGACCGGCAGGTACACGTGCTCAACGCCCCCTCCCCCGCCGCGACCAGCTCGCTGGAGATCGCCCGGCACATCGTCTCCCGGCTCCCGCTCGACGCCGGCCGCTGACCCCCGCCCGGCCCGCCGGAATCCCACACCGTCGGCCGACCGGGTGCCGCCGGCCCGCCGGAACCCGCGCCGCCGGCTCCGGCGGGCTCGCGGCCGGCGACCGGGGGCGGCACGGGGCGGCTCAGGCGGGGGTGGCCGGCAGGGCGGCGTCCCGCTGCCTCGGCACGGCCGGTGCCGCGCCGAGGCCGGCCGCCACGGCCTCCACCAGCACGTCGAGGTACGCCTGGGTCGGGGTGGACCGGGCGATCGCCAGCCGCCAGTAGAGCGGCCCGACGACGAGGTCCACGGCCGCGCCCGGATCGGTGCCGGCGGGCAGCTCGCCGCGCTGGACGGCCCGGGCGACCAGCGACCCGCCGATCTCCTGCTGCTTGGCCCGCAGCACCACCTGGAGGGTCTCGTCGATCTCGGGGTTGCGGGCCGCCTCGGCCAGCAGGTCCGGGATGATCTGCGAGGCCAGCGGGTGGCTCAGGGCGTGGGTGACCAGCTTGAACAGCAGGGTGAGGTCGCCGCGCAGGGTGCCGGTGTCCAGCGCCGGCAGCTTGCTGCCGGCCGCCGCGACGACGATCTCCAGAACCAGTTCCAGCTTGGAGCTCCACCGCCGGTAGATCGCCGTCTTGCTGACCCCGGCCCGGCGGGCGACCGCCTCGATGGAGAGCCGGCCGTAGCCGACCGCGGCGAGCTCCTGCATCAGCGCCCGGCGGATGGCCGTGGTGATCTCGCCCCGGAGCACCGCCGCGCCGGCCGGCGCCCGCCTCTTCTCGGTGCTCACGGCAGACTCTTCTCGGGTGTCACAGGAGACTCTTCTCGGCGGTCACGTGGGACAATGTACCGCAACGACGCTACGGTTGCGTCCCGACGTGTTTATGGACTACCTTCCACGCAGCGACGAGGCGGCGCTCCACGCACCGGCCACGCTCGATGAGTTCGAATCCCGTCGTCGCGCGCATCCCGTTGGTACGACAAGATCGGAGCGCCCATCCCATGGCCAACACCGCGCTGGCCGACCCCGACGCCGGCCTGTCCCAGGCACAGCTGGCCGCCCGGCACGGGCTGCGGGTCGCCGGCGAACGGCCGTCCCTGGCGGAGTACACCCGCCGCCTGTGGGCGTACCGGCACTTCATCGCCGCGTACTCCAACGCCAAGCTGGTCGCCTCGTTCAGCAACGCCCGGCTCGGGCAGCTCTGGCAGGTGCTCACCCCGCTGACCAACGCGGCGGTCTACTACCTGATCTTCGGGCTGGTGCTGAAGCAGAACAGCATCCCGAACTTCATCGCGTACCTCACCGCCGGGCTGTTCATCTTCAACTTCACCCAGACCGCGGTGCAGAACGGCACCCAGTCGATCACCGGCAACCTGGGGCTGATCCGGGCGCTGCACTTCCCCCGGGCCTGCCTGCCACTGGCCGTCATGCTCACCCAGTTCCAGCAGTTGCTGGCCTCGCTGGTGGTGCTCGTCGGCATCGTGCTGGTGACCGGCGAGCCGCTCACCGTCGAGTGGCTGCTGCTGGTGCCGGTGGTGCTGCTCCAGGCGCTGTTCAACGCCGGGCTCACCATGGCGGTGGCCCGGCTGGGGGCCAAGGTCGCCGACCTCAAGCAGGTGATGCCGTTCCTGCTGCGCACCTGGATGTACGGCTCCGGCGTGCTCTACAACGTGGCGCTGTTCGAGGAGAACCTGCCCGGCTGGGCGACCAGGCTGGTCGAGGCGAACCCGATGCTGGTCTACATCGAGCTGGCCCGGCACGCCCTGCTGGAGGGGGCGCCGCTGCTCAACTCCTCGATGCCCCAGCTCTGGGCGTACGCGGTGGGCTGGGCGGTCGTGATGGGTGTGGGTGGTTTCATCTACTTCTGGCGCGGCGAACAGGAGTACGGCCGTGGTTGAGCACATCGAGGCGTCCAACGACGTCACCGTGACGCTGCCCAGGATCACCGAGCGCATCCCGACCGTGGTGGTCGACGACGCGCACGTGATCTACCGGGTGCACAAGGGCGCCAGCGGCGGCACCAGCCCGGTGGCCGCGCTGCGGCGGATCGCGTCCCGCGCCTCGGCGCCGAACATCCGCGAGGTGCACGCGGTCAAGGGGGTCAGCTTCACCGCGTACCGGGGCGAGGCGGTCGGGCTGATCGGCAGCAACGGCTCCGGCAAGTCCACCCTGCTGCGGGCCATCGCCGGCCTGCTGCCGGTGAACCGGGGTGCGGTCTACACCCAGGGTCAGCCGTCCCTGCTGGGCGTCAACGCCGCCCTGCTCAACGACCTCTCCGGTGAGCGGAACGTCACGCTGGGCTGCCTCGCCATGGGCATGCACCCCGACGACGTGCAGCGGCTGACCCCGGAGATCATCGAGTTCTCCGGGATCAACCAGCGCGGCGACTTCGCCTCGCTGCCGATGCGCACGTACTCCTCGGGCATGTCGGCCCGGCTGCGGTTCTCCATCGCGGCGGCCAAGAAGCACGACGTGCTGCTGATCGACGAGGCGCTCGCCACCGGCGACAAGGGGTTCCGCAAGCGCAGCGAGCAGCGGGTCCGCGAGCTGCGGGAGAGCGCCGGCACGGTGTTCCTGGTCAGCCACCAGCTCTCCTCGGTCCGGGACACGTGCGAGCGGACGATCTGGCTGGAATCGGGCGAGCTGCGGATGGACGGCCCGACCGACGAGGTGCTGCGCGCGTACGAGGACTTCTCCAACGGCAAGTAGGGTTCCGGCATCCGTACGGCGTCGTGCGGGTGCCGACCCACCGCGTCGTCCCTGGGGGGCGACGCGGTGGACGCGTTATGGTTCACCGGGCCGCCACGCGGCCGTCACCCATTGTTCTGGCATTCCCCGAGAGTGAGGATCGGCAATGACGCAGGACCACACCACTGGCCCGGACGCCGCACCGGAGACCCCGGTGCCCTGGCGGCCCTCGCGGACAGTGGCGGTGGTGCTGGCCGGCGGCACCGGGACCCGGCTCGGCCTGGGTATCCCGAAGCAACTGCTGAAGATCGCCGGCAAGCCGATCATCGAGCACACCCTGGCGGTCTTCGAGGCCGCCCCCGAGATCGACGAGATCATCGTGCTGATGGCCACCGGGCACGTCGCCGACGCCCAGCAGATCGTCGACAAGGCCGGCTTCCGCAAGGTCAGCAAGGTCATCGAGGGCGGCGACACCCGCAACGCCACCACCCGGATCGCCCTGGACGCCGTCGGCGAGGGCGACGTCAACATCCTCTTCCACGACGCGGTGCGCCCGCTGCTCAGCGGCCGGATCGTCCGGGAGTGCGTGAACGCGCTCTGGACCTACGCGGCGGTGGACGTGGCGATCCCCTCGGCCGACACGATCGTCCAGGTCGACGAGAACGACTGCATCACCGACATCCCGGTCCGCTCCACCCTGCGCCGGGGCCAGACCCCGCAGGCGTTCCGTTCGGGCACCATCCGGGAGGCGTACCGGATCGCCGAGGGCGACGCGAACTTCGCCGCCACCGACGACTGCGGCGTGGTGCTGCGCTACCTGCCCGGCACCCCGATCAAGGTGATCGACGGCTCGGACGAGAACATCAAGGTCACCCACCCGGTCGACGTGCACCTCGCGGACAAGCTCTTCCAGCTCGCCGCCGCGCAGGCGCCCCGGCTGACCGACCACCGCGGCTACACCGAGGAGCTGACCGGCCGGACCGTCGTCGTCTTCGGCGGCAGCTACGGCATCGGCCACGAGCTGACCGAGCTGGCCCGAAGCTACGGCGCGCAGGTCTTCCCGTTCAGCCGCTCCACCACCGGCACCCACGTCGAGCGGGCCGCCGACGTCGAGGCCGCGCTGAAGACCGCCTTCGAGGCCACCGGCCGGATCGACCACGTGGTGGTCACCGCCGGCATCCTCGAGAAGGGCGAGCTGGCGGAGATGGACCAGGAGACCATGGACCGGGTCCTGCACGTCAACTTCGTCGGCCCGGTCACCATCGCCCGGCAGTCCCTGCCGTACCTCCAGCAGACCAAGGGCCAGCTCCTGCTCTACACCTCCAGCTCGTACACCCGGGGCCGGGCCCGTTACGCGCTCTACTCGGCCACCAAGGCCGCGCTGGTCAACCTGACCCAGGCGCTGTCCGACGAGTGGGCCGAGTTCGGCGTACGGGTCAACTGCATCAACCCGGAGCGCACCGCCACCCCGATGCGCACCAAGGCGTTCGGCGAGGAGCCGGAGCACACCCTGCTCGCCGCCGAGGCCGTCGCCCAGTCCTCGCTGGACGTGCTGGTCTCCGAGCTGACCGGGCAGGTCATCGACGTGCGCCGGGCGCCGGGCGAGCTGCCCGCCGCGACCGTCCCCGGCCAGGTCGGCAGGCCGGCTGCCCCGGCGACGGCCGGCTGACGGGTTCGGCGGGCACCGGCGCGGCGGGAGAAGCGGAAGCGACATGCGTGGTGACCTGGTCAGGAAGCTGATCGCCCGGGCGGCGACCACCGGCCTGGCGGTGCTGGCGTTCCTCGTCCTCGCGCTGACCGGGGCGACCGGTTGGGGGCTGGCGCTCGCGGTGGCGGCGCTGGCCGCCGCCGGCTGGGAGCGCCGGGTCCGGCCGTCCGCCGACAGCACCGCCGAGTCGGTGCTGCTCGCGGCCGGCATCCTGGTCGGGTACGCCCGCCGGCTCGATGCCGGCTTCGACCCGGCGCTGGCCGCCACGGCCCTGGTGCTGCTGGGGCTGGTGCTGCTGGTGGGGCCGCTGCGGCAGGCCGGGGACCTGGAGATCCGGGCGGCCAACCTCCCGGTCCGGGCGTGGACCCCGCTGGTCGCCGGCCGGCTGGGCGACGCCCTGCTGGTGCTGCTCGCCGCGGTGGCGCTGGCCGCCGCGCTGGTGCTGCCGGCGTTCGTCGCCCTGCTGCTGGCGCTGGCCGTCGGGGCGGGCGCCGGCGCGGTGGCGCTGGACCTGGCCCGCCGGCGGCTCCGGCCGGGCGCCGGGGGCGGGGCGGTGGCCGGGGCGCTGCGGGCGCACCGGCCGGAGTTCCTGCTGCACTTCTCCGCCCCGCCGGGGTCGGAGTACCAGGTCACCATGTGGCTGCCGTACCTGGAGCGGATCGGCCGGCCGTTCCTGGTGATGGTGCGGGAGCCGGAGTTCCTCGCCCCGATCGCCGCGGCCACCACGGCCCCGGTGGTGTACTGCCCCACCCTGAAGGCGATGGACGAGGCGCTGGTGCCGAGCCTCAAGGTGGCGTTCTACGTCAACCACGGGGCGAAGAACAGTCACTGCATCCGGTTCACCCAGCTCACCCACGTGCAGATCCACCACGGCGACAGCGACAAGGCGCCCAGCGCCAACCCGGTCTCGGCGATCTTCGACCGGATCTTCGTGGCCGGTCCGGCCGCGATCGACCGGTACGCCCGCGCCGGGGTGGACATCCCGGCGGAGAAGTTCGTCGTCGTCGGCCGCCCGCAGGTCGAGTCGATCGAGGTACGCCGGGAGTCGACCCCCGGCCTGGCGAATCCGACGGTCCTCTACACCCCGACCTGGACCGGGCACCACGCCGACGCGAACTACTGCTCCCTGCCGGTGGGCGAGACGATCGTGCGCGGCCTGCTGGCCCGGGGCGCGACGGTGATCCTGCGCGCCCACCCGTACACCGGGCAGAACCCGGCGTCGGCGCGGCAGCTCGCCCGGCTCACGGAGCTGCTCGCCGCGGACCGGGCCCGCACCGGGCGGCAGCACGTCTGGGGCGCGGCGGCCAGCCGGGAGATGTCCCTGGTCGACTGCGTGAACCGCTCCGACGCGCTGGTCTCGGACGTCTCCGGGGTGATCTCGGACTACCTCTACTCCGGCAAGCCGTACGCGGTCACGGACATGGGCGGCGACGGCGACCGGTTCGTCGAGCGGTTCCCGCTGGCCGGCTCGGGCTACGTGCTGCGCCGCGACGCGGCCAACCTCGACGAGGTGCTGGGCAACCTGCTCGACACCGACCCGAGGGCATCGGCCCGCTGGGCCACCCGCTCCCGCTACCTGGGCGACTTCCCCGCGCAGCAGTACGCCGAGGCGTTCCTGGCGGCGGCCCGCCGAGAGCTGAACCCAGCCTGGACCCCCCCCGTCCCCCCGCGCCACCCACCCCACCCCGTCGCGTTGATCAAGAAGTTTGCCGCAGGAGCACGCCCAGAGCCGACGGAAACCTCTTGATCAACGCGACGATCCTCCCCATTAGAGGTGGGGGGTCAGGAGGGTCAGGACGGCGGCGGGGTTCTCGACGTGCGCGTGGTGGCCGAGGCCGGGCAGGGTGACCGTCGGGACGCCCAGCGCCCCGAGCTGGGCGTCGCTGACCATCGGGTCGCGCTCGCCCCTGGCCAGCACGACCGGGACGTCAACGTCGGACAGCAGGGCGGGCAGGTTTGGTGCGCCGACCCCGAAGGCCGCCGGGTCCATGGCCAGCCGCCACCGGCCGCCCTCCCGGCGCAGCCCGCCGTCCACGACGGGATCGTCCGGGGCGACCAGCCCGGCCAGGCCGGACACCCGCAGGTAGCGGCGGGCCGCCTCGTCCCGGGAGGCGAACCAGGCCACGGGGCGGGCCGCCAGCTCGCGGGCCCGGTCCAGCTCGGCGGCCGACCAGGCGGCCTTGATCCCGAGGCCGACCACCACGTCGACGGGCAGGCCCCGGCCGCGCGCGGCCAGCGCGAGGCCGACCACGCCGCCCAGCGAGTGTCCCAGGACCACGAGCCGGTCGCCGGGGCGCAGCACCTCGGCGACCCGGTCGGCGAGGCCGGCGAAGGTGTAGGCCGGCAGTGCCGGCGACCAGCCGTGGCCGGCCAGGTCGGGTGCCAGCCACCGGCCCGGCCAGCGGCTCTCCAGCAGCGGCGCGCAGGGCAGCCACACCTCTCCCGTGCCGCCCATGCCGTGCAGCAGCAGCGCCACGCGCCGGGTACCCGTGTCGTCGGTCATGCGGCGCAGTGTCGCACCGCGCGGCCCGCCGGGCGAGCGTCCGGACCGGGAGACGACACCGGCGGACGATACCGACGGGCGACGGCGGGCGGCGGGCGGCGGGCGGCGGCGGTGCCGGGCCGGCGCGGGACGGCACCGGGCCCCGGCTCACGGGGAGAGCCGGGGCCCGGTGGGGGGAGGGTGATCAGGCCGAGTAGCCCCTGGTCGCCGCCCAGTGCGCCAGGGCGACAGTGCTGATCCAGTACGCCGGGACGGCGGGGTCGGCCGAGTCGGCGATCCGCACGGTGCGGCCGTCGTTGCGGTAGCCGACGACGGCGATGTAGTGGCCGCCGGGGAAGGAGTGCCAGCCGCCGTCGACGTCGGTGGCGTCGCCGGCGATGTTCACCACGACACCGCGCCCGGCGCCGACCGCCTGCACCACGTCGGCCTGGAGCCGGTCGATCTGGGCCGCGTTGGCGGCGCCACCCGGGATCATCCGGGTCCGGTACGGGTCGCCCTTGACCATCTCGTTGAGCACCCGGGTGGTGTCCGCGGCCGAGTTGGTGCCCATCTCGGTGGTGCCGAGGCGGCTGGCCAGCCCGTCCTGGTTACTCGCGACGCCGGTGGCGGAGAGCGCGTTGCGCACCGCCGCGGGGCCGCAGTAGTAGTAGGTGGTCTGCGCCTGGTAGTCGTAGTCGAGGAGCTTCGACGACGGCGGCTTCGGGGCGGCCGGCTTCGGGGCGGTCTGCTTCGGGGCCGCCCTGGTGGTCAGGTCGGGGTTCGGCGCGGCCGAGGCGGCGCTCGGCGACGGCGAGGCGCTGGGCGACCCGGTCGCGCCGACCCGGGCCTGGGCGCGGCTGGCCGCGCCGTCGAGGCGGGGTGCGATCTCGGCCACGGCGGCGTTGGTGGTCTGCCGCGGGGCGGGGGTGTCGTCGGCACCGGCCAGCAACACGCCGGTGCCGGAGGCCAGCAGGAGCGCCGCGGCCGAGCCGGCGACGACCTGGTACGGACGCTCGGTGGCGAGACGTCGCAACTGCCGCTTGAGGTGGTCGTTCACGTGTTCCTCCACGGGGATGGGGGAGAGCGGGGGCACCCGGGCATGCGTCGTCGCACGGCGGTGCGGGCGAGACGCCCGCGGCCGGTGGGGACCGCTCTGGGAAGACGCCCGGTCAGCCGGGCGTACGGGTGGGTGCGCCGGTCAGCTCGTCAGCCCGGGGGCTACGGACGCGGGCACCACGGAACCGTGGTGGAGGAACAACCGAGGGGTGGGGGCATGCTGCACGAGGATGGCACTCCTTCCGACACCGCCTACCGGGTTAGCTGACGGATTCGGGCGGGAAGATCGCCCTACCACGGGCCGTGGCCCGCGGATTCACCCCACACGTGCACTGGGTCCCCGGTTCGTGATGGTCACGATTGAGCGGGTCGGCGCGGCGTCGCCTTGTTGCGAACGGGTACCGCACCGGACGGGCCGACATTACTGGCCGGCCTGAGCCCTGCCAACACCGTCCCACCTGCTTAAACCCTCCCCGAACAACTTTCTTGCAGCACATTCGGAGCTGATGCGACTCAATGGGATTGCCGGCCGCCCCGGTGCCGGAGGTCGACAACCGGACGATCGGTCGTGATCGTCGGTGAGTTGTGTCGGCCGATCGGACGCAATGGGTCGACTGCCCGTTTGCGCGGCGACGTGACCGGCGTCACGAGGAAATTCGGGGCGGCTCTCGCTACCGGGCTGGACCGGGTTCAGCCGACCCGGGCCGGGCGCCAGCGGGCGGCCGGGACGGTGCGGCGGGCCGCCGCCGTCGCGGGCCGGGGGGCGGGCACCCGGACGGGGTTGGCCCGCTCCGCGGCGGCGTACGCCTCGGCGGCCAGTGCCCGGGCGGCCTCGGCGGCCAGCTCGGCGTCGCGCCAGGCGGCCCGTTCCCGGGCCACCGCCGCCCGGTGGCCGGCCTGCTTCCCGTCCCGCACCGCCCGGGCCAGCACGACCTCCTGCTGCACCGGGTGCAGCCGGGGGTCCCAGCCGCCCCGGTGCGCGAAGACGTCGCAGAGCTGCCGGATGGACAGCTCGCCGCGCAGGTGGGCGACCGTGGCAGCGTGGTGCAGCCAGCGCTCCCGGGCGGCGTACTCGGCGGGGGTGCGGGGGGTGCGCGGCGCAGGCAGGGCCCACCCGCCGGAGAACCGCCGCGCGGCGGCCTCCGCCTCGTCGTACGCCTGCCAGGCCCGGTCCAGGGCGCCCTGGGCGACCAGCCACGCGTCGCGCCGCCGGCGGGCGGTCTGGGCCGCCCCGGCGGCGGCCACCGCCACCTCCTCGGCGTACCGGCGCAGGTCGGCGGCCTCCTCGACGACCGGGTCGGCGGCGGGCGGGGCGGGGTCGACCGCCGGCCGGTCCCGCTGCGGGCGGGCGACCAGGAAGGTGAGCACGCCGAGGGCCACCACGAGCAGCACCGACCAGATGGCGACGGCCAGCGGCACCTCGACGAGGAACTGATAGAGAACGATGTCCATGGTCGGCACCTCACGGGGGTGGATGCGGGAAGCGGGCTCCGCGCGCCGCCGGGCGGGGCGCGGGCGCGCCACTGGGGCCGGACGGACGGGTGCGGTGGTGAGGTTCGCGGGACGGCGGTGTCGCGGGCGGGGTCAGCCGCGCGGCGGCGCGCGCGAACCGGCGGTCGCCGGGGCGGGGCCGAGGGGCATCCGGTGCGCCGGGGCCGGGTGGACCACGGACCACCCCGCCGGGCCGGCCGGGACCGCGTCGGTGTGCGCGGGGGCGGCCGGGGTGTCGACTGCGGCCCGGCCGGGACCGACCGGGCCGGGGTCGGGTGCCCCGAGGACGGGCGGGCTGCCGGCCGGGGACCAGGCCGCCGCGGGCACGCCAGCGGCGGCGGCCCCGGCGGGCGACACGGCGTCGAACGACAGCGACCCGGCGCCCAGCGAGAAGGCGACCGCGACGGCCAGGCTGGTCAGCATCCGGGCGGTCCAGCGCGCGACCCACCACAGGGGACAGGTCGGCGCGACGGAGAGCACCCGTTCACGCTACCGAAGCCGGCCGCACGACGCACCGCTGCCGGGGCGTGTCGCGACGCCCCGATCGTCCGATTCTTCCCCGGCCCGCCGGCCGCCCGCCGCCGGCACGCGGGCCGCGCCCCGGCCGAACGGCGGGGCGGCGCGGGAACGGGCCGGTCAGCGCGGCTCGGCGCGGGGACGGGCCGTCGGGGGCCGGGCCGGTCAGCGCGGCTCGGGGATGGTGACGTACTCGCGGGGGCGCTCGGGCGTGGGGGCGGCCGTCGTCGCCGGCCCGGGCGGATCGCCGGGGGTCGTCCCGCCGTCGGGGGCCGGCGGTCGGGGTCGGCGGGGCGGCCCGAGCCGGCGGGTCAGCGGCATCTCGACCCACCGGTGCAGCAGCCCGGCCAGTCCCAGGTTCACCAGCAGGAAGCCGACCGCCGCCAGCGGCCCCCACCAGCCGGGCAGCCCCGCGCCGAGTCGGTCGGCCAGCCGCAGCACGGTGACCATGACGAACACGTGCACCAGGTAGAAGGCGAACGAGACCTCGCCGAGCCAGACCATCGGCCGGGACCGCCACGGCGTCCGCGCGCCCCGCACGTCCGCGTCGGCGGCGGCGGCGATGACCAGCAGGTACGCCGCCGCGAGCAGCGCCGCCCACAGCTCGGCGCGGATCCACTGCGCGGCGACGACCCAGGTGGCCACGAAGATCAGGCTGGCCCCGGTGAGGCCGGGGCCCCGCCAGCGCCCCCGGCGCAGCAGCTCGGCCGCGGCGACGCCCATCCAGAACTCCAGGGACCGCACGACGGGGAAGATCTGGGTGAACCACCAGGTGCTCTCCTGCGGCACCAGGCGCTGGCCGGGCCAGAGCGCCACGATCAGCAGGGGCACCGCGACCACCACCGCCCACAGTGCCCCGGGCCGCGCCCGGCGTACCAGCGGCAGCGCGAACGGCAGGCAGAAGTAGAAGAACAGCTCGCAGGAGAGCGACCAGCTCACCGAGTTGACGCTGTAGAAGTAGCCGGGGGTCGGGTCCCAGGCCTGGAGCAGCAGGAGGTTCTCCACCGCGGCACGGACGTTGACCGGGTCGGCGAACACCCAGCCGCCGGTCAGCAGCACCACCGCCCACATCAGCACGTGGTTGGGGTAGATCTTGGCGAGCCGGCGGCGCCAGAAGTCGCGCCGGCGTTCCCCGTCGCGGGCCGACCAGACCAGCACGAAGCCACTGAGGATGAAGAAGAACTCCACCCCGGACAGGCCCAGTGTGAACAGCCAGTCGACGACCGCCTGGTAGTCGGGCTCGCCGACGATCCGCATGGTGCCGACGTGGTACCCGAAGACCAGCAGGGCGGCGACCCACCGCAGCCCGGTCAGCGACGGCAGCCGGCTCGCGGGCCGGGCCGGCGGCTCGGGGCGTACGACGGTCGGTGCGCTGGTCATGCCGGCGGCCCGTCCGTCCGCAGGGTCACCAGCACCGTGCCTCCTCGCCTCGTGTCGCGCCGGGGCGGCCGGCGCCGCCGCGGCGCGGCGGGCCGGTGGGTGCCGCCCGCCGGGCACCCTACCCGCTGTGCCCGCCCGGCCCCCGCGGCGGCGGCGGCCCGGTGACGCGAATGCCGAGCGCGGATGTCCGATGGCCTAATATCGCGGTCTCGGAACCAACATGCGTGCCTCCCGACCATGTCGGGCCAGGCCGGGTCGGCGCCCGCCGGCGCACCCCCGACGGGGCGGACACCACGAGAAGGACGGTACCGATGCACCAGCGGATCCTGCTCCGGGCCAAGAAGGGCCCGTTCGACGTCTACTCGCCGGAGGAGACGTTCGACCGCAACTGGATCGGCGACAACACCGGCAACCTGGTGTTCAGCCACTCGGCGCACAAGATCCTGCAGACCTCGACGGCGCGGATCACCTCGTCGGAGTTCCGGGCCAACCCGCGCGACGCGGACGAGATCAACGAGCGCTACGACGTCTTCGTGGTGCCGCTGGCGAACGCGTTCCGGCGCAGCTACGCCCACCGGCTGGTCACCATGACCCGGCTCATCGAACGGCTGAAGATCCCGGTGGTGGTGCTGGGCGTCGGCGCGCAGACCGACGTCAAGGGCGACCGGGAGTACCTGCGGCCAATCGACGACGCGGTGAAGGCGTTCGTGAAGGCGGTGCTCGACCGGTCGCACAGCATCGGCGTGCGCGGCGAGATCACCGAGGGGTACCTGCGCAGCCTCGGCTTCTCCGCGGTCGACGTGATCGGCTGCCCGTCGATGTTCCTGCACGGCGACAGCCTGCGGGTGGAGAAGCGCAAGGCGACGCTCACCGTCGAGGACCGGGTGGCGCTGACCGTGTCCCCGTACGTCAAGTCGATGGCGAAGGTGATCACCTCGCACCACCAGCGCTACCCGAACCTGCGCTACCTCCCGCAGGACCTGAAGACCCTCGGCACCCTGCTCTACGGCGACCTGCCGGAGGAGCGGGGCAAGAAGGCCGCCATCCCGATCCACACCTCGCACCCGCTCTTCGTCGAGGACAAGGTGCGGATGTTCGTCGACCCGTGGACCTGGATGGACTACCTGTCCGGGTTCGACTTCAACTTCGGCACCCGCATCCACGGCACCATCACGGCGCTGATCGCCGGCACTCCGGGTTACCTGTTCGCGCACGACTCGCGGACGCTGGAGCTGGCCCGGTACTTCGACATCCCGCACCGGATCATGAAGGACGTGTCGGCCGACGTGGACGCCGTGGCGCTCTACGACGAGGCGGACTACACCGCGCTGAACAACGGGCACAAGGCCCGGTTCGAGACGATGATGTCGTTCCTGGCCCGGCACGACCTCGGCCACTCCTTCGCCGACGGCGACAGCGCGGCGCGCTTCGACCGGCAGGTCGCCGAGACGAGCTATCCCCCGGCGGTCCGCCCCCAGACGGCCACCGACCCGGACGAGCTGATCACCCGGATCCAGTGGCTGCGCGACCGGAACCAGGAGCTCAGGGAGAACGTCGAGGAGCTGAACGCCCAGCGGTTGCGAACCCGGGTACGGGCGGCGGTGGGCGGCCGGATGCGCAAGATTCTCAACCGTTAACCCTGCGTCAGGGGCTGTTCAGCGACCCCACGCCCGCCGGATACGTCAGGTTCCGGGGCCGGCCATCCGGGCGGTCGATCGTGTCGGGCGTGGTCAATGAGCCGACGCGGAGCCCACTGCTGAGCATCGTCGTCCCGGTGCACGGCGTCGAGGCGTACCTGTACCAGTGCCTGGAGTCGGTCCTCGGCGGGCTGCCCGCCGGGGTGGCGGACGAGGTCGAGCTGGTCGCCGTCGACGACGCCTCCCCGGACCGGTGCGGGGAGATGCTGCGCTCGTACGCGGCCGGGCGCCCCCAGGTGCGGGTCGTCGAACTGACCCGCAACGTCGGGCTCGGCCTGGCCCGCAACGCCGGTCTGGAGGTGGCGACGGGTCGGTACGTCTGGTTCGTCGACAGCGACGACTGGCTGCCCCCGGGCACCCTGCCGGCGGTGCTGGGGCGGCTGCGCCGCGACGAGCCGGACGTGCTGCTCGTGGACCACCTGCGGATGCACGAGACCGGCCGGGCGGAGGTCGACGCGAGCAGCCACCTGCTGCACGGCGTCGACGGCTGCGTCCGGTTGGCCGACCGGCCGGAGCTGCTGCGGGTGCAGCACACCGCGTGGAACAAGGTGGTGCGCCGCGCGTTCCTCGACGAGCTGGGGCTGCGCTTCCATCCCGGCTGGTACGAGGACATCCCGTTCAGCCACCCGCTGCTGATCGGCGCGGACCGGATCGCCGTGCTGGACCGGGTCTGCTACCACTACCGGCAGGGCCGGCTCGGCGCGATCACCTCCACCCGCAGCGGCCGGCACTTCGACGCCTTCGTGCAGTACGAGCGGCTGCAGGAGTGGATGCGGCGGCACGCCACCGAGGAGTGGATCAGGACCGACCTGTTCGGGCTGATGATCAACCATTACCTGGTGGTGGTGGGCAACGACGGCCGGGTGCACCCGCGGCTGCGCCGGGGCTTCTTCCGCCGGGTGGCCGCGCACTACCGCCGGTACCTGCCCTCGGGCGGCTACTCCCGGCCGGGCGGGGTGGCCGGGCTGAAGCACCGGCTCGTCGCCCGGGACAGCTACGTCGCGTACACCACCCTGCGCCGGGCCCACCGGATCGCCGGCGCCCTGCGCCCGGCCGCGACCGTCGGGGAGCCCGCCGGGGCCGGGCCGACGCCGCCCGGCCACGGCGGCACACCGGAGGCCGCCGAGCAGGGCAGCGCGCTGGCGGGAAAGGGATGAGCGGGGCCGCGAACCGGGCCGACGGCGGGCTGCGCGAGCCCCGGGACGCCGACTTGGAGACCCTCCGGCGCTGGCGCAACCACCCGCGGGTCCGCGCGGTCAGCTTCACCCGGCACGAAATCGGGCCGGCCGAGCACGCCGCCTGGTGGACGGCGGTACGCGCCGACCCGGATCGCCGGCTGTTGGTGCACGAGCACCTGGGGGTGCCCTGCGGGGTGGTCACCTTCTCCGGGGTGACCACCCCGGACAGGGCGCTGGCCTGGGGCTTCTACCTGGACGTCGAGGGCCTGGACGCGCGGCGGCAGCTCATGCCGGCGTGGCTGGCGCTGGAGCGGGCGGCCGTCGCGTACGCCTTCGACGTGCTCGGCGCGCGCACCCTCGGCGGGGAGACGCTGGCCACCAACCGGCCGGTGCTGGCGCTGCACCGGCGCCTCGGATTCGCGATCGTCCGGCGCTACGAGCGGGACGTCGACGGCACGCCGCACCAGGTGGTGTGGACGGAACTGAGCAGGGGAACATGACGACAGTCAAGATCGGCCCGCACGCGGTCGGCACCGGTGAGCGGCCCTTCCTGGTGGCCGAGATGTCCGGCAACCACAACGGCAGCCTGGACCGGGCGCTGGCGATCGTGGACGCGGTGGCGGCCAGCGGCGCGCACGCGCTGAAGCTCCAGACGTACACGCCGGACACGATCACCATCGACGTGGACACGCCCGGGTTCCGCATCTCCGGCGGCCACGAGCTGTGGGGCGGCGAGCGGCTGTACCAGCTCTTCGAGCGGGCCCACACCCCGTACGAGTGGCACGCCCCGATCTTCGAGCGGGCCCGCCGGCACGGCCTGACGGTCTTCTCGTCGCCGTTCGACCGTACGGCGGTGGAGCTGCTGGAGGAGCTGGACGCCCCGGCGTACAAGATCGCCTCGTCGGAGCTGGTCGACCTGCCGCTGATCCGGCTGGTGGCCGCCACCGGCAAGCCGCTGGTCATCTCCACCGGGATGGCCACGGTCGGCGAGATCGACGCGGCGGTCACGGCCGCCCGCGCGGCCGGGGCCGGCGGCATCGTGCTGCTGGCCTGCACGGCGTCGTACCCGGCGCCGCCGCGGGACAGCAACCTGCGCCGGCTGCCGGTGCTGGCCGACACCTTCGGGGTGCCGGTCGGCCTGTCCGACCACACCCCCGGCATCGGGGTGCCGGTCGCGGCCGTGGCGCTGGGCGCCTGCCTGATCGAGAAGCACGTGACGCTGCGCCGCTCCGACGGCGGGGTGGACTCGGACTTCTCGCTGGAGCCGGCCGAGCTGGCCGGGCTGCGGGTGGAGTCGGAGCGGGCGTGGGCGGCGATGGGGACCACGACCATCGGCCCCACCCCCACCGAGCGGGAGGGGCTGCGCTTCCGCCGGTCGCTGTACGTGGTGGCCGACGTCCGCGCCGGCGACCCGGTGACCGCGGCGAACGTCCGGTCGATCCGGCCGGCGGGCGGGCTGCCCCCGGCCGACCTGGACCGGGTGCTCGGCCGGACGTTCCGCCGGGACGTCCCGCGCGGCACCGCGCTGGACTGGGACCTGATCTGACGGGACGCGCCGGCGGGGTCGGCGACGTCGCCGTGCACGGCCAGGTGCGGCCCGCCGGGCAGGGCGGCGGCGACCTCGTCGGCGGAGCCGGGCAGCCGCCCGTGCACGGCGGCGAGCCGGCGGGCCACCGCCCGGCCGATGCCCCGGCTGGACCCGGTCACCAGCACGTGCCGGGGCGGCCGGTCCTCGGCGGGGACCGGCCCGGCCCCGGCCGGGTCAGTCGGTGAGGACGACACCGTGCTTCTCCAGGATCTGCCGCGCCCGCTCGAACGAGCTGAGGTCGATCACCTCGTCGGTGTCCAGCATGACCCCGAACTCGTCCTCGATCGCGGCCACCAGCGACATGTGCGCGAGGGAGTCCCACTGCTCGACACCGCGGTATTCCAGGCTGTTCACCTGGACGCCATCCGGCAGTTCCAGTGCCGTCCGAAAAACGACACCGAGCCCTTCCAGATCCACCGTTTCTTCCTCCGTCTTTCGTCGGCACCAGAGCGGTGCCCGGCGAGCATAGCCGAAGATCCGGAGGCGGTCGCGGGGCCGTGAGGTGCTCGGAAACTGTTTCCCGGCAGGGCGTTCGGCATTCACCGGCTGCGCCTGGCGAGTTCACCGGGCGGCGTCAGGGAGTTAACCCGCCGCGCCTAGCGTCTCGATCCGACCGCTGGCCGAGGTCTGCGCCAAAAACCACTCACCACGGGAGCACCAATTGAGCGAACTGAATGGTTCGTCCATTCTGATCACCGGCGGGACGGGTTCCTTCGGCCGGGCCTTCCTGCGCCACGTCCTCACCACGGCCGACCCGGCCCGGGTGGTGGTGTTCTCCCGCGACGAGCTGAAGCAGTACGAGCTGCGCCAGCAACTCGGCGACGACCCGCGGCTGCGCTGGTTCATCGGTGACATCCGGGACCGGCACCGGCTCACCCGGGCGATGCACGGGGTGGACCACGTGGTGCACGCCGCCGCACTCAAGCAGGTGGACACCGCCGAGTACAACCCCTCGGAGTTCATCGCCACCAACATCACCGGCTCGCAGCACGTCGTCGACGCGGCGATCGAGGCCGGGGTACGGAAGGTCATCGCGCTCTCCACCGACAAGGCGTCCAGCCCGATCAACCTGTACGGGGCCACCAAGCTGGTCGGCGACAAGCTGTTCGTCTCGGCCAACCACTACGCCGCCCACCACCCCACCCGTTTCTCCGTGGTGCGCTACGGCAACGTGGTGGGCAGCCGCGGCTCGGTGGTCCCGCTGTTCCGCCGGCTCGCCGCCGAGGGCAAGAGCCTGCCGGTCACCGACAAGCGGATGACCCGGTTCTGGATCACCCTGGACCAGGCCGTGCAGTTCGTGCTGGACTCGTTCGACCAGATGCAGGGCGGGGAACTGTTCGTCCCACGCATTCCGAGCATGCGGATCCTCGACCTGGTCGAGGCGGTCGCCCCGGACGCCACCACCCACGAGATCGGCATTCGGCCCGGCGAGAAGCTGCACGAGGAGATGATCGCCCCGGACGACAGCCGGCGGACCCTGCGCACCCCGGACCGGTTCATCGTCCAGCCGACCATCGCCACCTGGGGCTACCAGCCGCCGGCGCACTGCGAGCCGGTGCCGGACGGCTTCGCGTACCAGTCGGACGGCAACGACGAGTGGCTCGGCGTAGAGCAGCTTCGCGACATGCTCGGCATCGCCGCGTGATGGCGATGCTCCCGTACGGGCGGCAGTCCGTCACCGACGACGACGTCGCCGCCGTGGTCGCCGCCCTGCGCAGCGACTGGCTCACCACCGGCCCGCAGGTCGACGCGTTCGAGGCCGACCTCGCCGGCTGGACCGGCGGGGCCGGCTGCGCGGCCGTGTCCAACGGCACCGCCGCCCTGCACGTGGCGTACGCGGCGGCCGGGGTCGGCCCGGGCGACGAGGTGGTGGTGCCGCCGACGACCTTCGTGGCCACCGCGAGCACCGCCGTCGCCCTCGGCGCGCGGGTCGTCTTCGCCGACGTCGAGCCGGAGACGTACACGCTGGACCCGGCGGCGGTCGCCGCCGCGCTCACCGACCGGACGAAGGCGGTCACGGCGGTCGACTACGCCGGCCATCCGGCCGACTACGACGCGCTGCGCGCGGCCCTGGGCGGCCACGACGCGCTGCTGCTCGCCGACGCCGCCCACTCCATCGGCGCCGCCTACCACGGCCGGCCGGTGGGGTCGCTGGCCGACCTGACCACGTTCTCGTTCTTCCCGACCAAGAACCTGACCACCGCCGAGGGCGGCGCGGTCGCGGCCGTGAGCCCGGCGCTGCTGGAGCGGGCCCGTCGGTTCCGCAACCACGGCCTGGTACGCGACCGCGCCGGGCAGCGCTGGCCGGACGAGGGCGGCTGGCACCAGGAGGTGCACGAGTTCGGGCTGAACTACCGGCTGCCCGACGTGCTCTGCGCGCTGGGCCGCAGCCAGCTACGCCGGCTCGGCGACTTCCTCGACCGCCGCGCCCGGCTGGTCGCCCGGTACGACGAGGCCCTGGCCGACCTGCCCGGCGTCTCGGTCCCCGGCCGGCGGGCCTGGGCGGACCCGGCCTGGCACCTGTACCCGGTCCGGGTGCGCGAGGGCCGTCGCCGCGCCGTGTACGACGCGATGCGGGCCGCCGGGATCGGCGTGCAGGTCAACTACCTCCCGGCGCATTGGCACCCGGCCTTCGCCGACCTGGGCTACCGGCGCGGCTCCTGCCCGGTCGCCGAGGCGTTCTACGCCGAGCAGCTCTCCCTGCCGCTCTTTCCCGACCTGGGCGACGCCGACCAGGACCGGGTGGTCGACGCCCTGGCCGCCGCCCTGCACGCCGCCCCGGCGCGCGCCGCCGCCTGAGGGGAGCCGACCGGATGCACCACGCGAACCACTTCTACGGCCACGCGCACGTACTGGCCCGCTACTGCGGGCTCGGCGACGGGCACCCGCCGCGGATCAACGGGTACCTGCAACACGGCTGGAACATCGGCGACGGGCTCGCCCCCGGCCACCCGTACGTCGAGGGCACGCCGAGCCTGCTGTGGTCGGAGCAGACCCGGCGGCGGGCCTGGTCGGTGGGGCGGCGCAACGTCGTGGTGACCGGCGCGCCCTTCGGCTACCTGCTGTCGCTGCGCCCCGAGGAGCCGCCGGCGCAGGAGCGGGAGGGCACCATCTGGTACCCGTTCCACGGCTGGGAGGGCCAGCACGTACGCGGCGACCACCGGGAGCTGATCGCCCGGATCCTGGACACCGAGCCCGGACCCGTCACCGTCTGCCTCTACTGGCACGAGCACCGGATGCGCCGGGTACGCCGGCTCTACGAGCGGGCCGGGTTCCGGGTGATCTGCCACGGCTACCGGGGCCACTGGTGGTCCGACACCGACCCGCTGTTCCTCGACAGGCAGCTCACCGAGCTGCGCCGGCACCGCCGGGTGGCGTCCAACCGGCTGACCAGCGCGATCTTCTACGGAATCGCGGCCGGCTGCGAGCCCGCCGTCTACGGCGACCCGATGATCCTCGCCGACGAGGACCCGACGTTCGGCGGCACCGCCCGCATCCGCCGGCAGTGGCCGGAACTGCACGGCGAGTCGGTGCACCTGCCGACCGCCGTCGAGATCGCCCGCGCCGAACTCGGCACCGACCACCGTTGCACGCCGGCCGAGCTGCGCGAGCTGCTGGGTTGGGCGAACCTCCAGGAGGAAACCCGTTGACCACTGAGACCCCGCCCCGGATCGCCCTGCCCGGCGGGGAGATGCTGGCCTGGTCGGACCTGCCCGAGCGGCGGCTGCCCGACGGCGGCCCGCTGGTGGCGCTCGTCGCGCGGCTGGTGCCGGCCGGCGCGCGGGTGCTGCTCGCCGGCCCGCACGACCCCGCCCTGCTCGACCGGCTGGCCCACGCCGAGGTGACCTGGCTGCTGCGCAGCCTGCCGGACGGGGTGGCGCTGGCCGAGCGGGCCGGCGGTCGGTCGGTCGGCGTGCTGGTCGGCGGCCCGGGCGGGCTGCCCACCGGCAAGACGTTCGACGTGGTGGTGGCCGCCTCGGGGCTGGACGCCGTGGAGTCGGTGGAGGGGCCCCGAATCGGCTGGGACGGGCTGCTGGAGCGGCTGGTGGGCGTGCTCGCCCCGGGCGGGACCCTGCTGCTGCGGCTGGACAACCCGGCCGGGCTGACCCGGATGGTCTCCGCCACCCCCTGGTACGCCGGGCGCGGCGACGCCGAGTGGGCGGTCGGCGGGGCGCTGGACGTCGGCCGCCCGGCCAACCTGGACCAGCTCCGGGGCCGGCTGGCCGGGGTCGGGCTGCGCCCGGGCGGCTGCTTCGCCGCGTACCCGGACGCGGCGGCGCCGACGGCGCTGGTCGACGTCGCCGCGCTGGACGGGCGGCCCACCAGCGGGCTGCTCGACGCGATGCTGCACGGCGCGTGCGCCGGCGGTCACGCCGGCCGGCCGGTGCTCCAGGACCCGGCCCGGCTGGCGGTCGACGCGCTGCACTCCGGCCTGGCCGGCGCGCTCGCGCCGGGCTGGCTGGCGCTGGCCCACCGGGCCCCCGCCGACGCCGGCCGGCCGGCCGGGCCCGGACCGGCCGAACCGGCCGAACCGGCTGAACCGGGCGGGCCGGGCGGGCTGCCGGTGGCGCTGGCGCAGACCGGGCCACCCGGGCTCGGCGTGGTGGAGGTGACGGCGGCGACGGACGGCTGGCGGTGGCGGGTCGCGGACCCGGTCGAGCCGGCGGCCGGCGCCCCGTTCGCCACCCGCGAGGCGGCCTGGCGGGACCCGGCCGCCCACACCGGCCCGGTGCCCGAGGGGCGGCTGCTGCGCACCGTACTGCTCGACGCCTGCCTGCGCCGCGACCTGGACACCCTGCGCCGGCTGCTGCGCGGCTACGCCGACTGGCTCGCCGGGCACGCCGACGCCGCCGGCCGGCTCGCCGGGGCGACCGCCCTGGCCAGCCCCGACAACGTGGTGGTCGCCGACACCGACGTGGTGGTCGCCGGCGCGGCCCCGGCCTTCGCGGTGCTCGACGCGAGTTGGCGGGCCAGCGACCCGTGGCCCGTCGACGTGACGCTGGCCCGGGGCCTGTGGCGATTCGCCGCCGCCCTGGCCACCGGCGGATACGCCCACCCGTGGTCGTCCACCCTCGACGTGGCCGGGCTGACCGTGGTGCTCGCCGGGGCGGCCGGCCACGACCTGGACCGGGCGACGGTGGCGGCGGCCGTGGACGCGGAGGCGGCGGTCGCCGCCGCGCTGCGCGGGCTGGACGGGGCCGCCCGCACCGCGCTCGCCGACGAGCTGCGCGCGGTCGAACCGACCGCGCCACCGCCCGGGTCGGACAGCCACCAGCAGCTACGCGAGGCGTGGCTGCGCCAGCGGGCCGAGCTGACCCGGTTGCAGGCCCTGATGCGCTGGACCGAGGACCTGCTCACCTCGCGGGAGCGGGCGCTGCGCCGGGCCGACGCCACCATCAACCTGCTCAGCGGGTCGCTCAGCTACCGGGTCGGCCGGCTGGCCGTCACCCCGGCCCGGCTGGCCAGGCGGGGGGCCCGCGCGGCGAGACGGCGGGCCGCGGACGCGCTGCGGCCACGACCCACCGGGGAGGAGCAGCGGTGACCCGGATCGTGGGGATCGTGCAGGCCCGGATGGGCTCGTCGCGGCTGCCCGGGAAGGTGCTCCGGCTGCTGGCCGGGCGCTCGGTGCTCGGCCGGGTGGTACGGGCCGCCACCGACGGCGGGGTGCTGGCCGACCTGGTCGTGGCCACCAGCACCGACACGGTCGACGACGCGGTGGCCGCCGAGTGCGCGCGGCTCGGCGTGGCCTGCCACCGGGGGGCCGTGGACGACGTGCTCGACCGGTTCGCCGGGGCGCTGGCGGCGCACCCCGCAGACGCGGTCATGCGGTTCACCGCGGACTGTCCGCTGCTGGACCCGGAGGTCGTCCGGCTGGTCGCCGACGTGTACCGGGCCGTGCCCGGGCTGGACTACGCCAGCACCTCGATCGCCCGTACCCTGCCGCGCGGGCTGGACGTGGAGATCATCCGGGCCGACACGCTACGTACGCTGCACCGGATCGCCACCGACCACCACCGGGTGCACGTAACCTCGTACGCGTACACCCACCCGGAGCTGTTCCGGGTGCTCGGGGTGACGCTCACCCCGGACCGGTCGGCCCTGCGGCTCACCCTCGACACCGAGGAGGACTGGGCGCTGGTTCGGGCGGTGACCGACCACTTCGGCGACGTCAGCGTCCCGCTGGCCAAGCTCGCCGACTGGCTGGACGGCCAACCGGCCCTGCGCGCCCTGAACGCCTCGGTACGGCAGAAGCGGCTGGAGGAGTCCTGAGCACGGTACGCGTCGGGGTGCGCTGCGACGCCGGCCCGACCCGGGGGGTCGGGCACCTGGTGCGCTGCCTCGCCCTGGCCGAGGAGTTCCTCGCCCGGGGCGCCCGGGTCGAGTTCTTCGGCACGGTCGAGGGGGTCGGCTGGGCGCGGCGGCAGCTCGCCGACCGGGGCGTCCCGCTGCACCCCGGCCCCGAACGCCCCGAGGACCTGGTGGCGGCGGCGCGCCGGCACGATCTGGACGTGCTGGTGCTCGACTCGTACGAGCTGGACCCGGCCGGGGCGGGGGCGCTGCGGGCGGCGGGGGTCGTCACCCTCGCGGTCGTCGACGGCGACACCCGGGGGCAGGACGCCGACGTGTACCTGGACCAGAACCTGGGGGCGACGCACGGGGCGCTGCCCGGCCGGCTGCTCGCCGGGACGGCGTACCCCCTGCTGCGTGACGCCGTGGTGGCCGCGCGGCCGGCGGCGCCGCGCCCGCCGACGCCGGCCGGCCGGCCCCGGGTGCTCGCCTTCTTCGGCGGCACCGACGCGTTCGGGGCTGCGCCGGTGCTGGCCCGGGTGCTGCTCGCCACCGGCCACCCGATGGACCTGACGGTGGTCGTCGGCCGCGCCGACGTGGAGGCGGAGCTGGCGGCGCTGATCCCGGGCCGGGGGCAGGCACTACGGCCCATCCCGCCCACCGACGACCTGCCCGCCCTGATCACCGCCGCCGACCTGGTGGTCAGCGCGGCCGGCACGTCCACCTGGGAGCTGTGCTGCCTGGGCGCGCCCGCGGCCCTGGTCTGCGTGGTGGACAACCAGCGCGAGTCGTACCACCGGGTGGTGGCCGAGGGAATCGTGGCCGGCCTGGGCGAGCTGCCCGCGCTGGCCGCCGCCGGCCTGCCCGGACGGGCGGCGCGGGCCGACGCCGCGCGGACCCTGCGCGCCCTGCTGGCCTCCCCGGAGCGCCGGGCCGCCCTGGCCGCCCGCGCCTGGTCCACCGTGGACGGCCACGGCCGCTCCCGCGTAGCCGACACCCTCCTGGCCCTCCTCCCCTCCCCTCCCACCCCACCATCCCGCGTTGATCAAGAGGTTTGCGTCAGGAAACCGGCCTGGTGATGACACACAGCTCTTGATCACCTGAGCCACCGGGGCGGAGCAACGGGGGTGGGGTGGGTGGGTCAGTGCAGGGTTTGGGTGGTTACCCGGGGGCGCAGGTCGGGGCGGGCGGCGAGCAGGTCCTCGACGATCCGTGCGGCGGCCGGGTCGGCGGCGACGAACCGGACCGGGCCGGGCACCGCCTCGACCAGGGCCGCGGAGCGCGCCGGTTCGGACAGCGGAAGCTGGTACACCGCCGGCCCGGACGCCCCCGCCGTGCCCTGCAGGGTCGACAGGAACAGGGTGGCCAGGTAGCCCTCGCGCCGGTGTGTGCTGACCACGACGGTGACCGCGCCGGGGCGCGGCGGCGCCTGGGCCAGGGCCCGCGCGGTCACGTCGGCCGGACGCGGCCGGTCCAGCAGCCCGCTCCACCAGGCCGCCGACCAGGTGGTGGTCCGGTCGCCGAACGGCTGGGCGAAGATCCCGGTGCCCCGGGGCAGGCCGGCCAGCCCGGCGCAGGCCGCCACCACCGCCGCCGCGACCAGGAACCGCGCCGGCCGGTCGAGCCGGTGCCACCGCCGGCCGGGCCGCCCGCCGGCACCGGCCCGCCCCGCCGCTGCGGCACCGGCCCGTCCGGGGGGCCGTCGCCATCCGGCCGGCAGCAGCAGGGTCAGCGCGCCCGCGCCGACGAGCAGCACCGCCAGCAGCAGGTGCAGGGTCTTGCCGTAGTAGTAGCGGGGGTCGGTGCCCAGCGCCCGGAAGTAGATCAGGAAACCGGCCGCGAAGGCCACGGCCGCGCCGAGCGCGCCGGCGTAACGCCGCCACACCGGCAGCCGCAGCCCGCCGCCGGCCAGGCCGGCCGCGACCAGGCCGCCGAGCGCCAGGAACGCGTCGTAGCGGGGGAAGACGCCCCCGCCGGTGGCCACGTTGTCCACCTGGTCGGTGTGCAGCAGGCCGCCGACGGCGGGCAGCGGGGTCAGCGCGACGGTCGCCAGCGCCACCGCCGCCAGCAGCAGCGGGTGGTGGCGCAGCCGGCCCCGGTCGCGGACCAGCCAGGCCAGCACCAGCGCCGCCACCACCGGAAGGAACATCAGGTACGCGAAGCCGACCGCGACGCAGAGCGCCCCGACGACGCACAACTGGGTACGGGTGCGGGCCAGCGGACGGCAGGTCACCGCCACCAGCACCACCGTCGCGGCCAGCCCGACGCTCTCGCCCGGGTAGCCGTAGACGACGAAGCGGGCCAGCTCGGAGCCGAGGCAGGCGGCGGTCACCGCGCCGGTCAGGGCCAGCGTCCCGGGCAGGTCGAGCCACCGGCCGGCGAGCCGCAGGGCGGCCCAGAGCACGGCCAGGACCAGCGCCGCCCACGCCCCGATCGCCCAGCCGAGGTAGTGGTCCAGGGCGGTCACCGGGTCCGCGGGGGCACCGGAGCGCAGGAAGCCGTCCAGCAGCGCCGCCGTGAGGTGGAAGCCCTGCGGGTACCAGACCATCGCCTCCGGCGTGGTCCGGGCCGCCGCCTGCGGATCGGTGAAGAGGTAGCCGCCCACCGCCCCGATGCCCTGCACCGCGGCCAGGTGCCGGCTGTTGTCCTCGCCGGTCATCGCGTACGCGAGCCGCCCGGCGAGGTCGCCGGCGCGCAGGTAGGGCCCGGCCATGGCCAGCGCGGCCAGCACCGCCGCCCCGACCGCCAGCAGGTCGGCGGCCTCCGGGCGGGGCAGCCGGGGCCGTCGGCCGGTCGCCGCCGCCACCCCGAGCAGCCCGGTCAGCGCCGCGCCGGCCACCGGCACCGGATGCAGGCCCCACGGCCAGGCCGAGATGAGCAGCCCGGCGGCGCAGACCGCGCCGAACAGCAACGCGCCGGCCAGCACCAGCCGGTCCAGCAGCGTACGGCCGGCCCGCAGCAGCCCGGCGGCCAGCCCGAACACCACCACCGGCAGCACCCCGGCGGCGCCGACGGCGTACGCCAGCAGTGGCCCCAGCCACGCGAGTGCCAGCCACCCGGCCAGCCGCAGGGCGGGCCGGGCCGGCCGACGGGGCGGGGCGGCCCCCTCCGGCGCGGCGGCCGGGGCGGTGGTGAGCTGGCTCGGCACGGACGGTCTCCTCGCGGCGCCGGTGGTGCCCGGCCGGTGCCGGACGGAGCGGACCCACGCTAGGGCCGTTCCGGCGACGGACGGCGACGGACACGTGTGCCGCAGGTGACCGGCAGGTGACGGGACGCCACACTCGTACGGGTGTACGAACGCACCGCTAGGATGGGAGCATGTCCGGTGCCGCCTACCAGCCGTCCATGCTCGACCTCACCGCCGACGGGCCCGCGCTCGGCCCGCTCGCCGGGCGGCTGCGCCGGCACCGGCTCGACCGGGGCGCGTGGGTGGACCACCTGCCCGGCTGGGTCCTCGGCTCCGACCGGGTGCTGGACACCCTGCTCGCCGAGGTGCCGTGGCGGGCCGAGCGCCGCACGATGTACGACGCCGAGGTCGCCGTGCCCCGGCTGCTCTGCTGGTACGCCGCCCACCGGCCGCTCCCCCATCCGGTGCTCACCGCCGCGCGGGCCGCCCTGACCGCGCACTACGCGCCCGAGTTGGGCGAGCCGTTCGTGACCGCGGGAATGTGCCTCTACCGCGACGGGCGGGACAGCGTCGCCTGGCACGGCGACACCCAGGGCCGCTCCGCGCACACCGACACCATGGTGGCCATCGTGTCGTTCGGCTCGCCCCGGCCGCTGCTGCTGCGCCCGCGCGGGGGCGGCGCGAGCCTGCGCTTCCCGCTCGGGCACGGCGACCTGGTGGTGATGGGCGGCTCCTGCCAGCGCACCTGGGAGCACGCGATCCCGAAGACCAGCCGGCCCGTCGGGCCCCGGGTCAGCGTCCAGTTCCGCCCCGCCGGCGTCGCCTGAACCGCCGGCCGCGTCCGACGCCGTCGCGCCGGGTCCGCCCGGTGCCGCCCGGGTCCGCCCGCGCGCGGCCGGGCCCGGTGCCCACGTCGCCAGGTCCGCCGGCCGGACAGGGAGCGGAGAGTACCGGGTCGGTCCCGCCGTGGCGACCGTTCGGGCCAGGGGTCGCAGGGCCCGCGCGTTCCGCCGGCGCCCGGGCCGGTGGGGCGGACCAGAAACGTAACGTGGTCGCCCGGTTGCGAGTAACCATGGGCGTCCCGGGCCGTGCTAGCTTGGCCGCGTTCGTTACTCTCCGCATTTCTCTGGAGCTTTTCGTGCTCGTTGGACGCCCGACCGCGCGGCGGGTGGGAGCCGCCCGCGCCCTCGCCGCCCTGCTGCGTCGCCACGTCGGGCTGGTCCTCCTGCTGGCCGCGGGGATCGCACTGCGCGTCACGGCCATGGTCGCCTACGCGCCGGCGCTGTGGTTCCAGGGCGACTCGGGCAGCTACGTCCGGATGTCTGGGGAGTGGCCCGCCATGCCCCCGCGCTGGACGTTCCCGTGGCTGCTCAAGGGCTTCGAGTGGACGGGAACCTTCGCCTCGGTGGTGGCGCTCCAGCACGTCGCCGGGGTCGCCCTGGGCGTCGCGGCGTACCTGCTGCTGCGCCGCCGCCTCGGGGTGGGGCCGTGGGTCGCCGCGCTGGCCACCGCGCCGGTGCTGCTCGACGCCACCCAGCTGACGCTGGAGCAGTACCTGCTCACCGAGACCCTCTTCATCACCACGCTGGCCGTCGCGGCGCTGCTGCTGGTCCGGCGGGAGCGGCCCGGGCCGCTCGCCGCGCTGGGCGCCGGGGTGGCGGTCGCCCTGGGCATGGCCACCCGCCCCACGGGCGTGGTCGCCGTCGGCGCGCTGCTGCTGTTCCTCCTGCTGCCCTGGCGCGGCTGGCGGGCCCCGACCGCGTACCTGCTGGGCATCGTCGCCGTGTTCGGGACGGCCTTCGCCGCCACCGGCACGGTCAAGGAGGCGTTCGGCGCGGAGGGCGGGAAGTTCCTGTACGGACGCACCGCGCAGATAGCCGACTGTGACCGGCTGGAGCTGCGCGCCGGGCTGCGCAAGCTCTGCCCGACACAGCCGCTGGGCCAGCGACCCGACCGGCCGGACTGGTTCATCTGGAACCGGGCCAGCCCGATCCACGCCGCCGAGCGGCCGGCGGACCTCGACGAGTTCGCCCGCGAGGTGCTCCGGCAGCAGCCGGGCGACTACCTGGCCGCCGTGGCGTCCGACACCGGCCGCTACTTCTGGCCGAGCCGGCTCGGCCCGACCGAGGCGTGCCTGGCCAGTCTGTGGCGCCCGCAGCCCGCCCCGACCGACTGGGCGGCCGACTACGACTGCGTGCCGCGCACCGCCGGTGACGGCTACCAGTGGCAGCCCGCGCCGTCGCGGGACGTCGAGCCCAACGCGGCCAGCCGGTTCCTGCACGCCTACGGCCGGCACGCCGTCACCCCGCCGCCAGCCGTGGCCGCCATGGTCCTGCTCGCGCTGGTCGGGGCGGCGTGGCCGCGCCGGGGCGGGCTGCGGCTGACCATGGTGGCGCTGCTGTACGCGGGGATCGGCGTCGGGATCATGGTCTTCTCGGTCGCCACCTCGATGTTCGACCTCCGCTACGGGCTGCCGGCGCTGGCGTTCCTGCCGATCGCCGCAGCGGCCGGCTGGCAGCGGCTGCGGTCGACCCCCACCCGGCCGGAGCGGCGCACGCCGGCCGACCGCGAGCCGGACCGGCTCGCACCCACCACGGCAGAGAGCAACGGGAAGCATGACGAACGAACGGGAGATCGAGGTCACGGTGCTGCTGCCGTGCCTCAACGAGGCTGAGACCCTGCAGACCTGCGTCCGCAAGGCGCTGCGTTCGCTGGACGAGTGCGGCGTCGTCGGCGAGGTGCTGGTCTCCGACAACGGCTCCACCGACGGCTCGCAGGAACTCGCCGAGCGGGCCGGCGCCCGGGTGGTGCACGCCCCGATCCGGGGCTACGGGGGCGCCCTGCTCAACGGCATCGACCAGGCCCGCGGGCGGTACGTCATCATGGCCGACGCCGACGACTCGTACGCGCTGTCGGACCTCGGCCCGTTCATCGCGAAGCTGCGCGCCGGGCACGACGTGGTGATGGGCAACCGGTTCCGGGGCGGGATCGCCCCCGGCGCCATGCCGCCCCTGCACCGTTGGCTGGGCAACCCGGTGCTGAGCTGGCTCGGGCGGCTGCTGTTCGGGCTGTCCGGCGTACGGGACTTCCACTGCGGCATGCGCGGCTTCAACGCCGAGCGGATCCGTGCCCTCGGCCTCTGCATGCCGGGCATGGAGTTCGCCTCCGAGCTGGTGGTGCGCGCCGCGCTGGCCGGGTACGACATCGTCGAGGTGCCGACCACCCTGTCGCCCGACGGCCGGTCCCGCCCGCCGCACCTGCGCACCTGGCGGGACGGCTGGCGGCACCTGCGCTTCCTGCTGGTGTTCGCCCCGCGCAAGACCCTGATCCGACCGGGCGGGGCGCTGGCCCTGCTCGGGCTGGTCGGCGTGGGGGCGCTCACCCCCGGCCCGCTGGCCCTCGGCCCGGTCCGGTTCGACGTCGCCTCCCTGGTCTACGCCTGCCTGATGGTGCTGGTCGGGGCGCAGCTCGTGCTCTTCGGCGGCCTCGCCGAGATCTACGGACGGCAGGAAGGACTGGTCCCGCCGCGCGCCGCCGACCGGTGGGTCCGCCTGCTGCGGCTGGAGACCAGCGCCACCGTCGGCCTGCTGCTGCTCGCCGCGGGCGGCGCCGGCACCGGCGCGGCCGTCTGGCACTGGGGGCTGGACGGGTTCGGCGACCTGAACCCGCTCGCGACCCTCCGGGTGGTGCTGCCGTCGGCCACCGCCATCGCGCTCGGCGTGGTGGTGCTCTTCTCCGGGCTGGTCGGCAGCCTGCTCACGCTCCGCCCGACGCACCCGGCGCCGACCACCGTGCGGCAGCGCCGCCGGGATCCGGCGCTGCCCGCCACCGGCCGCCCCGACCAGCCCGACACCGCCCCGGATCCGGTGCTCGCCGGTGACTGACCCGGGCCGGTCCCGACGGCGGACAGCGCACCGCCGGGGCCGGCGCGCCCGCGGCCACCGGGCGGGTGCCCTGCGGATACGCCGTCCGGCCGGCGGTCCACCCCGACGAGCGGCTCTCCTGGCCGCGTACCCTCGGGGTCGGCGTGCAGCACGTGGTGGCGATGTTCGGTGCCACCTTCACCGTGCCGCTGATCACCGGTTTCCCGCCGGCCACCACCCTGTTCTTCTCCGGCATCGGCACCCTGCTCTTCCTGCTGCTCACCGGCAACCGGCTGCCGTCGTACCTGGGTTCGTCGTTCGCCTTCATCGCCCCGGTGCTGGCCGCGAAGGCCGGCGGTGACATCGGCCCCGCGCTCGGCGGGATCGTGGTCGCCGGCGTCGCGCTGGCCGTGGTCGGCCTGGTCGTGCAGCTCGCCGGGGCACGCTGGATCGACGCGCTGATGCCGCCGGTGGTCACCGGCGCGATCGTCGCCCTGATCGGGCTGAACCTCGCCCCGGTGGCCTGGGACGGCGGCGGCAGCGGCACCGGCGTCAAGGCGCAGCCACTGATCGCGGTGATCACCCTGGTGGCGATCCTGCTCGCCACGGTGGCGTTCCGGGGCTTCCTGGCCCGGCTGTCCATCCTGCTCGGCGTGGTGGTCGGCTGGCTGCTCGCCGCCGCCCTCGGCGACCTGGACCCGAAGGCCGTCGACACCCTGCGCGAGGCGGCCTGGGTCGGCCTGCCCGACTTCCACGCGCCGCAGTTCAGCCTGCGCGCGGTCGTGCTGGTGATCCCGGTGATCCTGGTGCTGATCGCGGAGAACGCCGGACACGTCAAGGCGGTCGCCGCGATGACCGGCCGCAACCTGGACCGGGACATGGGCCGGGCGTTCCTCGGCGACGGCCTGGCCACCGTGCTCGCCGGCTCCGGCGGCGGCTCCGGCACCACCACGTACGCGGAGAACATCGGCGTGATGGCGGCGACCCGGGTGTACTCGACCGCCGCGTACTGGGTGGCCGGGGTGGCGGCGGTGCTGCTCGGGCTCAGCCCCAAGTTCGGCGCGCTGATCCTCACCGTGCCGGCCGGGGTGCTCGGCGGCGCGACCACCGCCCTGTACGGCCTGATCGCCGTCCTCGGCGCCCGGATCTGGATCGAGAGCCGGGTCGACTTCCACGACCCGGTCAACCTGATGACCGCCGCCGTGGCCCTCATCGTCGGCGCGGCGAACTACACCCTCACCGCCGGCGACCTCTCGTTCAACGGCATCGCCCTCGGCACCGCCGCCGCCCTGGTCATCTACCACGGCATGCGCCTGATCGCCCGCCTCCGCGGCACCACCCCGCAGCCCCGCCAAGCCCCCGAACCCGAACTCTGACCCCACCCGTGACCGGCCGCGCGCCACCCCCACAAGCAAAGTTGATCAAGAGGTTCGCGTCGCCCGGGAACGCCGGGCCGACGCAAACCTCTTGATCAACATGGACGTGCGGGGGTGGGGGTCAGTCGCGTTCGATCTGGTGGCCTATTACCGAGGGGCCGAGCATGACGGCGAAGCCGCTGCCGTCTCGGCGGGGGTCCGCCGGGGGCAGCTCCACGGGGTCACCGGTCGCCGTCGCGCCGACCGGGCGCGACCCGACCCAGGCCACCACCAGGTCCGTCTCGCCCTTGAGGAACCGCTGCGCGCGCACCCCGCCGGTCGCCCGTCCCTTGGCCGGGTACGCCCCGAACGGCGTCACCTTCACCGTCGCGCCCGTGGAGGTGACCACCATCGGCTCGCCGTGCCCCGGGTCGTCGGTGCGGAGCGCGCCGAAGAAGACCACCCGGACCCCCTCCGGCAGGTTGATGCCGGCCATGCCGCCGCCCTTGGGCCCCTGCGGGCGCACCAGCGACGCGGCGAAACGCAGCAGCGACGCCTCGGAGGAGACGAAGGCGAGCGTCTCGGTGCCGTCGGCGAGCCAGCTCGCCCCGACCACCTCGTCGCCCTCGCGCAGGCCGATCACCTCGAACTCGTCCGAGCGGACCGGCCAGTCCGGCGCGCACACCTTCACCACGCCCTGCCGGGTGCCCAGCGCGAGCCCCGGCGCCCCCTCGGCCGTCGCCCCGAGCGGGGCCAGGCCGACCACCGTCTCGCCGGGCTCCAGCGGCACCAGCTCGGCGGCGGACATGCCGCCGCGCAGCGACACCGTGCCCGCCTGCTCGGGCAGCACCGGCAGCGGCAGCACGTCGATCTTGAACGCCCGGCCCGCGCTGGTCACCAGCAGCACCCGGCCCCGGGCCGTGGAGTGCGCGACCGCGCGTACCGCGTCGTGCTTGACCCGGCCGCTGCGGCGGCGCCCCTCGGACGCCTCCTCCGACTCGGCCGCGGTCCGGGCGACCAGCCCGGTGGCGGAGAGGATCACCTGGCACGGGTCGTCGGCCACTTCGAGGGGGCCGGCCGGCGCGGACGCGGCGAGCACCTCCTTGAGGTCGCCGTCGACCAGGGTGGTGCGCCGCTCGGTGCCGAACTGCTTCACCACGGCGGCCAGCTCGTCGGAGACGACCTTCCGCAGCACCTTCTCGTCGTCGAGGATGGTGGAGAGCTGGGCGATCTCCTTGCGGAGCTGCTCCTGCTCGGCCTCCAGCTCGATCCGGTCGAACTTCGTCAGCCGGCGCAGCGGCGTGTCCAGGATGTAGCCGGCCTGGATCTCGGACAGCTTGAACTGCCGCATCAGGCCGTCCTTGGCGGCCTGGGCATCGTCGCTGCCCCGGATCAGCCGGACCACCTTGTCGATGTCCAGCAGCGCGATCAGCAGGCCGTCGACCAGGTGCAGCCGTTCCTCACGCTTGCGCCTGCGGTACGCGCTGCGCCGGGTCACCACGTCGTAGCGGTGCCGCAGGAACACCTCCAGCAGCGCCTTGAGCCCGAGCGTCCGGGGCTGGCCGTCCACCAGCACCAGGTTGTTCACGCCGAAGGACTGCTCCAGCGGGGTGAGCCGGTAGAGGTCGGCCAGCAGCGCCTGCGGGTTCACCCCGACCTTGCACTCGACGACCAGCCGGGTGCCGTTCTCCCGGTCGGTGAGGTCCTTCACGTCGGCGATGCCGGTCAGCCGCTTGGTCTTGTTGACCTCGTTGGTGATCGCGGCGATGACCTTCTCGGCCCCCACACCGTAGGGCAGCTCGACGACGGTGATCGCCTGCCGGCCCCGGCTGCCCTCCAGGGGGCCGATCTCCACCCGGCCGCGCATCCGGACCACGCCGCGCCCGGTCTCGTACGCCCGGCGCACCTCGTCTAGGCCGAGCAGCACGCCGCCGGTCGGCAGGTCCGGCCCCGGGACGAACTCCATCAGCCTGTCCAGGTCGGCGTCCGGGTGGTTGATCAGCCACCGGGCGGCGGAGACGACCTCGCCCAGGTTGTGCGGGATCATGTTGGTGGCCATCCCGACCGCGATCCCGGAGGCCCCGTTGACCAGCAGGTTGGGGAACGCGGCCGGCAGCACCGTGGGCTGGGTGAGCGAGCCGTCGTAGTTGGGCTCGACGTCGACCGTGTCCTCGCCCAGCTCGCCGACGAGCAGCATCGCCTCCCGGGACATCCGGGCCTCGGTGTAGCGCGCGGCGGCCGGGCCGTCGTCGGGGCTGCCGAAGTTGCCGTGCCCGTCGATGAGCGGGACGTTGAGCGAGAAGTCCTGGGCCAGCCGGACCATCGCGTCGTAGATCGCGGTGTCGCCGTGCGGGTGGTACCGACCCATCACGTCGCCGACCACCCGGGCCGACTTCACGTGCGCCCGGTCGGGGCGGTGCCCCGCCTCGTGCATCGAGTAGAGGATGCGCCGGTGCACCGGCTTGAGGCCGTCCCGGGCGTCGGGCAGGGCCCGGGAGTGGATCACCGAGAAGGCGTACTCCAGGTAGGAGTCGGAGACCTCGGTGACCAGCGGGTTGTCGAAGACCCGCGCGCCGGCCTGGTCGAAGGCGGCCAGGTCCGCCCGGGGACCGGTGTTCTTACGGCGTGCCATGGTTCAGCTCTCTCCTCGGCGGGCCACGGTCGGGCGGCGCTGTCCCCGGGGGGCAGCGGGCGGGCGGCGGGCGGTCCTCATGCGTCGATCGCCTCCCGGTCGACCCGGTCGGCGGACTCGATCAGCCAGTTGCGGCGCGGCTCGACCTTCTCCCCCATCAGCAGTTCCAGGATCCGCTCGGCGGCGTCGACGTCGTCGAGGGTGATCCGGCGGACCGCCCGGGTGGCCGGGTTCATCGTGGTCTCCCACAGCTCGTCGGCGTCCATCTCGCCGAGGCCCTTGAACCGGGGGATCGGGGTGACGATCTGCTTGCCGGACTTCTCCAGCTTCCGGACCGTCGCCTCCATCTCCGCCTGGGTGTAGGTGTAGACGGTCTGCGGGTTGCGCCCCTTCGTGGTGATCTTGTGCAGGGGCGGCATCGCGGCGTAGAGCCGGCCGGCCTCGATCAGCGGGCGCATGTACCGGGCGAACAGCGTGATCAGCAGGGTGCGGATGTGCGCGCCGTCCACGTCGGCGTCGGCCATGATCAGGACCCGGCCGTACCGCATCGCCGACAGGTCGAAGGTGCGCCCGGAGCCGGCCCCGAGCACCTGGACGATCGCCGCGCACTCGGCGTTGTCCAGCACCTGCTGGAGGTTCGCCTTCTGCACGTTGAGGATCTTGCCACGAATGGGGAGAAGCGCCTGGTACTCGGCGGACCGGGCCAGTCTCCCCGTTCCGAGTGCGCTGTCCCCCTCCACGATGAACAGCTCACTGCGGTCGATGCCCGCCGCGCGACAGTCGACCAGCTTGGCCGGCATCGACGCGCCCTCCAGGGCGGTCTTGCGGCGGGCGGCGTCCTTCTGCTGCTTCTGGGTGAGCCGGACCCGGGCCGCGTCCACGATCTTCTGGAGCACCGTGCGGGCCTCGGCCTTGGTGCGGCGGTCCTCCAGCCACGCCTTCAGGTGCGCCTCGATCAGCCCCTGGAGCACCTTGGTGATGCCGGCGGTGGACAACTCGTCCTTGGTCTGCGAGGTGAACTGCGGCTCGGGGATCCGCACGTGCACCACGGCCGTCATCCCCTCCAGGACGTCGTCCAGGGTGGGCGTGTCCTCCTTGGGCCTGAGCAGCCCCCGGGCGTTGCGGGCCGCGTCGGCGAGGGTGCGGGCCAGGGCGCGCTCGAAGCCCTTGCGGTGGGTGCCGCCGTGGGCGTTGCGGATGGTGTTGGTGAAGCACTCCACGGTGCGCTCGTAGCCGGTGCCCCAACGGAACGCCACCTCGACCTCGGCGCGCCGCTGCACGTTGGACTGCATGACGCCGTTGGCGTCGGCGGCGTTCTCCCGGTAGGTGCCCTCGCCGGTGACCAGCAGGGTGCCGGAGACCGGCCGGTCGCCGGCCGGGGCGAGGAACTCCACCATGTCGGTCAGGCCGGCGGGGAAGTGGAAGGACTCCTCGACCGGTTCCTCGCCGGTCTCGTCGCGCAGCAGGTAGCTCACGCCGGGGACGAGGAACGCGGTGTTGCGCAGCTTGAGCCGGACGGCCTCGGTGTCCAGTGCCGCGCCGGTCTCGAAGTACCGGGCGTCGTGCCAGTAGCGGATCGACGTGCCGGTGCGCGCGCCGCGCTTCATCGCGCCGGAGACCTGGAGGCCCGGGCCGGCGGTGAACGGGGCGTCGGGGCCGGGGCCGTCGAAGACCCCCGGCACCCCGTGCCGGAACGACATGGTGTGCGTCTTGCCGGCGCGGCGGACCGTGACGTCGAAGCGCCGGGACAGGGCGTTGACGGCGGAGGCGCCGACGCCGTGCAGGCCGCCGGAGGTCTTGTAGCCGGAGCCGCCGAACTTGCCGCCGGCGTGCAGCCGGGTGAGCACCAGCTCGACGCCCGAGATGCCGGACTTGGCGTGCACGTCGGTGGGGATGCCCCGGCCGTCGTCGTCGACCTGCACCGAGCCGTCGGCGTGCAGGATCACCTCGATCCGGGTGGCGTGACCCCCGACACCCTCGTCGGTGGAGTTGTCGAGGATCTCGTTGACGAGGTGACCCACGCCACGGCTGTCGGTGGAGCCGATGTACATACCGGGGCGCTTGCGGACGGCGTCCAGGCCCTCCAGGTGGGTCAGGTCGTCGGCCCCGTAGAGCGTCTCAGGCTGTGCGGTCAACTGGTCGTACTCCCAGGTCTCGGCGGTGTGGTGCCGCTCACCGGCTCGATCACCTCGCGTGGCGCGCCGCAGCGAGCCTAACCGGGAGGTGGGACAGGACGTCGGCACCCCGCAGTGCGGGGTCGCTCCGCCGCTGCCGGCCGCCCTGCCCGCGGGCGACCCGGAGGACACCCACGCCTGCGCCAACGCCGCCGGCCCCGGGAATCATCCCGCCCGGCCCCGCCCGCCCCGGGCCCGCCCGCCCCGGGCCCGCCCGCCCCGGGCCCGGCCCCTGGCCCGACCGGACCCGCGAGCGCCCCCGTCCGACCCGCGGAGGCATGGCTGGGCGTTGACGCCCGTCACACGCCCGTGATGTGATCACCGTCTCGAAGAAAGTTTCATATTTTTCCATGGATGGATGGAGGACGCTGATGTCCGTGTTCCGTCGTACCGCGCTCGCGGCGGCGCTGACCGTCGCGGCGGCGGCGCTGTCGACCGCCGTCGCGCCACCCGCCCCGGCGGTGGCCGGCCTCCCCACCGCCGCCGTGGCGCTCGGCGACAGCTTCATCAGCGGCGAGGGGGCCGGGGCGTACTCCCCGGTCGTCGACGTCAACGGCATCAGCCAGGGCTTCCCCGGCTGGACCGCGCCGAACAGCAACGCCTACTTCTGCCACCGGTCCCCCAACGCCTCGCTGTTCCAGGCCAACCTGCCGGGCATCCAGGACCGGTTCAACCTGGCCTGCTCGGGCGGGCAGCCGTACGACATCGCCAACGCGTCGGTCAACCGGACCAAGGGGCGCTCGGTCGCCTCCCAGCTCGACCAGCTCCGCGCGGTGGGCCAGACCCACGACATCGACCTGGTGCTGGTGGGCCTGGGCTCGAACAACAGCTCGTTCACCTTCGGCAGCGTGGCGGAGAAGTGCGCCAACCGGTTCATCGCCGACGCGTGGACCGGCTGGTGGGAGTTCTGGGCGTACCTCGGCGGGCCGGTGGAGCAGAAGCCGTGCAGCGACGCCGACCTGGCCACCCCGACGCAGCTCAGCGCCGCGACCGCGGAGACCACCGCGGCCGTACGGCAGATTCTCACCACCCTCGACCAGATCGACGCCGACGGCCAGCACCGGATCGTCTTCCAGGACTACACCAACCCGCTGCCGTTCGACCTCGCCTCGAACTACTGGGAGGAGGACGGCCGGCAGGACGACCGGGACAAGTTCCGGGACCTCGGGGCCGAGCGGTACGCGGCCGGCTGCCCGATCCACCGGGCCAGCCTGCTGCCCGGGCACCACTTCTCCTCCGGGCTGGGCAGCCTGGTCAGTTCGGTGCGCACCACGCTGGCCAGTGAGTTCCCGAGCGCCGACCTGGTCTACCTGAACGTGCAGCGGGCGTTCGACGGCGCCCGGCTCTGTGAGCAGCCGACCAGCCCGTCCGGCTCGCTCGCCACGCCGATCCGGCTCCAGGACGGCGCGACCGGCACCTTCGTCACCAGCCTCGCCGGCAAGGACAAGATCGCCATCCAGCGGATCGCCAACACCTGCGTGAGCTACTTCCAGACCTGCCAGGAGTCGTGGCACCCCAACGTGGCCGGGCACCAGGCGCTGGGCCGCTGCCTGACCGGGGCCGCCGCCACCAGCGCCCGCGCCGTGGCCTGCGTCCGCGCGGGAGACGGAACGATCAGCGTCGGCTGACCGCCGGCCGGCACCAGGGGCACCGCGTCCGTGGACGCGGTGCCCCTGGTCGTCTCCGCGACCGGCTCCGGCGGCGGCCTGACGACCGGCGACCCGCCCGGCGCACCCTTACTACCCGCCGGTAGCTTGCGGCCGTACGCTGGGCCGGTGAGCGCGACCGAGGAGTACACGCAGGAGTTCGTCGACGTCGACGGCGCCCGGCTCGGGGTGCAGGTGTATCCCGAGCCCGCCGGCCCGGCGGACGCCCCGGTGGTGGTGATCTGGCCCGCGATGGGGGTGCGGGCCCGCTACTACCGGCCGTTCGCCGCCGCGCTGCGGGCGGCCGGTCTCGCCGTGGTCGTCGCCGACCTGCGGGGCACCGGCGCGAGCACCCCGACCCCGAGCCGCGCCTGCCGGTACGGCTACGCGGAGCTGGCCGCCGACGTCGGCGCGGTGCTCGCGGCGCTGAAGCCGAGGCTGGACGGGCGGCCCACGGTCCTGCTCGGGCACTCCCTCGGCGGCCAGGCCGCCCTGCTGCACCTGGCCCTGCGCGGGACGGACGCCGTGGACGGGCTGGCCCTGGTCGCCGTCGGCATGCCGCACTGGCGCGAGTACCCGAGTCCCCGCAGGTACGGGGTGCTGCCGTACACCCAGGCGATCGCCGCGACCGCCCGGCTGCTCGGCGTCTGGCCGGGCTGGGGCTTCGGCGGCCGGCAGGCGCGCGGGGTGATCCGGGACTGGGCGCACACCGCCCGCACCGGCCGCTTCCCCGCCCTCGACGGGGTGGACGTCGAGGCGGCGCTGCGCACGCTGGACGTCCCGGTCCTCGCGGTGAGCGTGGACGACGACCAGTACACCCCGCACGCCACCCTGGACCACCTCTGCGGCAAGCTCGCCGCGGCCACCGTCGCGCGCGAGCGCTACACGACCGCGCAGGCCGGCGCCCCGCTCGACCACTTCGTCTGGGTACGCGCCGCCGCGCCGGTGGCCGCCCGGGTGGCCGCCTTCGCCGCCGGGCTCCCCCGCCGCGGCTGATCCCGCCCGGGCTGCGCCCGGCACCGGCTGGAACCCGCCGGCCAACCTGGTGACCCCGCTCGACGAGGTCCTGCGTCCGCTGGGATTCCCGCGCCACCGTTCACCCGATCCCGGGCGTACCTGCGGAATCGGTGGGTATGCCGCAGCACCCGTACGGTGGAAGGGGATCAGATGTCCGAACGGCACACCGCACTGCGCTCGATGCACGACCTGGGCCTGGCCGCCTGGTTCGGCGGCTCCCTGATGGGGGCGCTCGGCGTCAACGGCGCGGCGACACAGATCAACGACTCGACCCAGCGACTGCCGGTGGCCTCGGCCGGGTGGGCCCGGTGGACCCCGGTCAACGCCGCGGCGATCGGCGCGCACCTGGCCGGCGCCGTCGGCGAGCTGACGACCGAGAGTCCCCGGGTGCTCACCCAGTCCGGGGTGGCCCGGATGAGCGCGGTGAAGACGGCTCTCACGGTCGGCGCGCTCGCGGTCACCGGGTACAGCCGGTTGCTCGGCATGCGGCTACAGCGGGCGGGCGGCCAGTCCGTCGAGGGGACGACCGAACCGAATCCGCAGACGCCGGCCAACGTGGCCTCCTGCCAGCGGCAGATGAAGATGCTCCAGTGGGCCATCCCGGCGCTCACCGGCGCGCTGGTGGTGGTCACCGCGTACATGGGTGAGCAGCAGAAGCCGGGGCAGGTCCTGCGGGGCATGCTCGGGCGCGTCGGTGGGCTGGCCAGCGCGCCCAGGACGATGGGGAAGGTGGCCGCCCTGGGCGCGGCCAGGCGGCACATGGCCATGTCCGGCCGCTGACCACCGCGCCGCCCGTGCCCGACCGGACCGGTGGGGCATGGGCGGCGCGCAGGCGGGCAATCAGCGCCCGTAGCACCGACCCGACCAGCGAGGTGGCCATGACGAGCAGGGACGGATCGACGACCGGCGGGGACGGACGCGGACCGGAGTCCGCCGCCCCGTTCGGCACCAGTGACGGGTTCGACGCCGATCCGCCGTGGGGTGCCGGCGAGGACTCCCCGATGGACGAGGGCAGCGAGGAGACCGCCGTGCCGCAGGGAAGCCTCGGCGACCGGCGGGCCGGCGCGCCCGCCGAACCCACCCCGCCCGCGGGACGCCACGGGTTCGGCACCGTCGAGGAGCGGCCGGTCGCCGAGGCGGGCCCGACGGCGCCGCCCGACCCGGCGCCGGCACGGCGCGCGTTCCCGAACGACAGCGCCGGCGGGGACCTGCCGGACAACGCGCTCGAGGAGGCGACCGGGATGCACCCGGAGGGGATCAGCCGGCGCGGCTGACCCGCGCCCCGCCGGCCGGCACGCCCGCCTCCGCCAGGATCTCCACCAGGCGGGCGGCGTCGCGCTGGGCCTGGTCGCCGCAGCAGTTGTTGAACAGCACGTGCAGTTCGTCGGCGGTGCCGGCCAGCTCGACCAGCAGCTTCGACCAGTTCCGCAGCTCGCGCTCGCCGTAGGCGTACCGGAACTTGTCCCGCTTGTCGCCGCGCTCCCAGGCGGCGCTGTGGCCGTGGAAGCGGACCACGGCCGGGTCGGCGGTGGCGACCAGGATCGGCGGCACCGACGAGACGAACCCCTGCGGCATGTCCACGCAGACGTAGGAGAGGTCGTGCTCCCGCAGCAGGGCCAGGGTGCCCAGGACGGCGTCCTCGGTGAACCACGAGCCGTGCCGCAGCTCCACGCTCACCCGCCAGGGCCGCAGCCGCGCGGCCGTGGCGACGATGCGCCGCTCGGCCGCCGCGCTGCGGGCCAGCCACGGTGGGAACTGGAGCAGCACCGCGCCGAGCTGGCCAGCCGCCGCGATCGGCTCCAGCGCCGCCCGGAACCGGCTCCACAGCTCGTCGTACGCCCCGGCGGACAGGTCCCGCCACCGGATCCGGGCCGGGCCGCCGGCCGGCCGCAGGTCCCGGGGCAGCGTCGTGACCGGGGTGGGATGGCCGGTGAAGAGGCTGAACGCCTTCACGTCGAAGGTGAACCCGGGCGGGGCGGCGGCCACCCAGCCGGCGGTCGTCTCCGGTGCCGGCACCGCGTAGTACGACGTGTCCACCTCGACCAGTCCGAACCGCTCGGCGTAGTGCCGGAGACGGCCGGCGGGGGTGTTGGCCGAGCGGGGGTACCAGCCGGAGCGGAGCAGCATCTGGTCGGCCCACGACGACGTGCCCACCCTGATCTCGCCCATGGGATCAGTGGACCGCGCCCCGGCCGGATCGGCAACCGGAGCCGGGCCGGGACCGCCCGCGACCGGGCGCGTGGGCCGAGGCTGTCGGTGGGCGGGCCTATGGTGGCACCGACCTCACCACGAAGGACGGTGGCATGACCCGTACCGAGCAGCTTCCCGCCGGCGAGCGGGCCGACCTGCTGCGCACCCTGCGCCAGCGCCGGGCGTTCCTGCGGCAGACCGTCGACGGCCTCACCGACGCGCAGGCCGCCGGGCGCAGCACCGTCAGCGAGCTCTGCCCCGGTGGCCTGGTCAAGCACGTCGCGGTCACCGAGCAGCGGTGGATGCTGTTCGCCGTCGGCGGCGCCGAGGCGATGCAGGCCACCCCGATCGACTGGGTCGACCATTTCCGGATGGCCGACGGGGAGACCCTGGCCGCCCTGCTCGACGACTACTCCCGGGTGGCCGCCACGACCGACGAGCTGGTGGCCACGCTGGACCTGGACGCGGCCCACCCGCTGCCGGAGGCGCCCTGGTTCGAGCCCGGGGCGAGCTGGTCGGTGCGCCAGGTGCTGCTGCACGTGATCGCCGAGACGGCCCAGCACGCCGGGCACGCCGACATCCTGCGCGAGGCGATCGACGGCGCGAAGACGATGGGCTGAGCCGCCGGGCTCACGCTGACCCACGGGCCGGCCGGGCGCTCCGATGTGACGCCCGGCCGGCCCGTGGCGCTGAGGGACACGAGATGAACGCACACCGGATGGACCAGGAAACCGTCGAGCGGTTGCTCGCCGGTTCCGCCGTCGGCCCCCAGGCGGGCCCCCAGGCGCTGGTCCGGCTCCTGGCGGCCGTCCGCGCCGCCCCCCGCCCCGAGGAACTGCGCGGCGAGGACGCCGCCCTGCGCGCCTTCCGGGTGGCCCACGGCACACCGGCCGTACCGGTTCCCGCCAGGGGTGCCCGGCGCACCGTGCTCACCGGCCTGCTCGGCGTGAAGGCCGTCCTCGCTGCGCTGGCCGTCGCCGCGACCGGCGGGGTCACGCTCGCCGCCGTGCACGGGGCGCTGCCCCCGCTGGCCGGGACGGTCGACCGGCCGGCGGCCCCCGCACCGGCGACCGGTCGACCCGTGCCGGACGGCGGACCGACCACCCGGCCGTCCCCGGCCGGCACCCGCGCCCCGGAGGTGCCGCCCGCCCGGCTGCTCACCCTCTGCCGAGCGTTGCGGGACGAGGCCACGCAGGACCGGGCCCTGACCCAGACCCGGTATGCGCAGTTGGTGAAAGCCGCCGGCGGCCGGGACCGGGTGACGGGCTGGTGCGCCGAGGCGCTGGCGGAGGCGGGGCCGGACGCATCGACCGGGCCGGCCGGCACGGCGACCGCCCCGCCGGGTGGGCAGGGGCAGCCGGACGGCCCTCCCGGCCAGCCGTCGGAGCACCCGTCGCCGCCAGCGGTCCCGTCCCTGCCGGCGTCGCCGGCACTGCCGGCGACGCCGCCGCTGCCGGGCAGGCCGTCCGTGCCGGCGGTCCCCGCCGATCCCTCGCTGCCGGCCCGCCCCTCGCGGCCGGCCGATCCCTCGCCGCCGGCCGATTCGGCCGCGAGCACGGGGCCGGCCGGGCTCCCTGCTGGTGACTTGCCCCGATGAGTCTGCGGCGTCGACGCGTGGCGGTCGCCTTCCGGCTGGCCGTCGTGCTCAGCGTGCTGGCCGGTGTCGTGCTCACCGCCCTCGGCCCGGCCACGGTCACCGGGCTGCTGCCGTACTTCACGATCCAGAGCAACGTCGCGGTCGGCGTCCTCGCCGGCTACGCCGCCTGGCGGGCGGGGCACGGCCGACCCGACCCACCGTCGGTGCTCAAGGGCGCGGTCACGCTGTACATCACCATCACCGGGGTGGTGTACCACCTGGTGCTGGCCAACCCGGCCAGCCCGTTCGCCATGGTCCAGCCGGACCGCACGCTCGGCGAGGCGCTGGGCAACCAGTTCCTGCACACCGTCGTGCCGCTGTTGGCGGTCGCCGACTGGACGCTGTTCGACCCGCGCGGCCGGCTGCGAGCACGGTACGCCGCCTGGTGGCTGGCCTTCCCGCTGGCGTACCTGGGGTTCGCGCTGATCCGGGGCCTGGTGGTGCACCGGTACCCGTACCCGTTCGTCGACGCCGGGCAGCTCGGTTACGGCGGCGTCGCGCTCAACTCGCTGCTCTTCGCGTTCGCGTTCTGGCTGCTCGGGCTGCTCTTCGTGTGCGTCGACCGGGGCCTGTCCCGGCGGGCCCGACCCCGCGGCGACACCCCCGGCGGCGCGCCGCCGGCCACCGTGCCGGCCGGCCGCCTCTCCGGGTAACGGCGGGCCCCGGGCGTCGACGGGGCCCGCTTTGGGTCAGCCCGGCCGAAGGCGGCTGCCCCGGCCGGCGAGCGCCCGGTCCCGGCCGTACGCGTCGGCGTGCCCCCAGCGGCCCGGGATGTCGAGCAGCTCGATCCGCCCGAACCCCTGCGGCAGCGCCGGGTCGACCAACAGGTTGTCCCCGCACGGCGACAGCCCGAGGACGGTACCCAGCAGCATCAGCAGCGCCCCCGACGACCACGCCTGCGGCCGGCCGGCGTGCGGTAGCTGGACCGGGTACCGGGTCAGGTCGCGGCGGTAGCCGGCGATCGTCTCCGGGATCGGGCTGCCGAGCAGCCGCACGATGTCGAAGATCCCGGTGGTGATCCGGGCCGCCGCCTCGTCGCAGCCGTAGCGGCGCAGCCCGGCCGCGATGATCGCGTTGTCCGACGGCCACACGGCGCCGAGGTGCGCGCCGACGGGATTGTAGGGTCGCTGCTGCTCGGCGTAGGTGCGCACCCCCCACCCGGAGAACAACCGCGGCCCGACCAGGTGCCGGGCCACCGCCTCGGCGCGGTCGGGTTCGACGATGCCGCTCCACAGCAGGTGCCCCATGTTGGAGGCGAGCGCGTCGACCGGCTCGCCGTCGGGGGTCAGGGCCAGCGCGTAGTACTCCCGGTGGGGCAGCCAGAAGTCCCGGTTGAACCGCTGCCGAAGCTCCGCGGCCTCCCGTTCCAGCCGGTCGGCGTACCCGGGGTCGCCCCAGAACTCGCGGGCCAGGCGCGCCCCGCGCAGCTTCGCGTCGTACGCGTACCCCTGTAGTTCGCAGGTGGCCCGGGGGAAGGCCGGCTGTCGGCCGGTGCGGTCGACGATCGCCTCCGGGGAGTTCTTCCAGCACTGGTTGACCAGCCCGTTGCGGGTGTTGCGCCGCTGGTAGCGCAGGTAGCCGTCGCCGGTCATGTCGCCGTACTCGTCGATCCAGTCCAACGCCATCCGGGTCGGGTGGCGCAGCTCGCGCACCAGCTCGACGTCGCCGGACCAGCGCTCGTACTCGTCGAGCAGGATCACGAACAGCGGCGTGGTGTCGGCCGCCCCGAAGTACAACGAGGTGGCCGCCTCGCCGAACACACCGTTCTCGCCGTACCGGTTCTCGACCAGGATCTTGCCCGGCTCCTCGTCGTGCTGGTCGTCGAGCTGGCCGCCCTGAGCGAAGGCGAGCGTGCGCAGGGTGGCCGGCGTCAGCTCGGGGGTGAACGGCAGCGTCTCCAGGCAGGTGATCAGGGCGTCCCGGCCGTACAGGGTCATCGCCCACGGCAGGCCGCCCACCGGCAGCGGGGCGTCGTGCGCCAGCGGCGTGTACCGCAGCGCCGCGAGGTCGGCCAGGCTGCCCTCGTAGGCCCGGCGGAGGTCGTCGTGCTCGGCGACCAACTCCGGGGCGCGGGCCCGCCAGCGCTCCAGGTCCTCCCGCATGTCCCGGCTCACCCGCCTGCGGTGCGCCTCCAGGCTGGCCCGCAGGTCCCGGGCGACGGCCCCCCGGATGAGCATGCCGACGTGCAGGTTGGTGGTCCACGAGCCGTTCGGCTCCACCCGGATCCGGAAGGTCATCCCGCGCTCGTCCACCTCGACGGGGGCGGTGGAGGAGACGACCGTCTCCCGGCAGAACCGGTCCCGCTGGTAGCGCAGCCGCAGCTCGCCCTCCTGCCCAAGCGGGGTGATCTCCACCCGGCGGGGCCTCGGCTGCCTGATCTCGGCCGTGTCGGCGAAGTCGCAGGCGATCTCCATCCGCACCGTGAACTCGGCCGGCCCGGCCGAGTGGTTGAGCACGGTGATCCGCTCGTTGAAGCTGTCGTCGAGGGACCGGTGCCGGATGACCGACACGTCGGCGTCGACGTAGTGGCTGGCGGTGCCGGGGACGAGCACGAACCGGGTCTCGAAGTAGGTCAGGTCGTCGCGGGACAGCGCGTGGAGCCGCTGCCCGTCGACGGTGAGCACCCAGTGGGACAGGAAGCGGGTGTCGAACGAGAAGAGGCCCACCGGCACCCGCGGGTCCGCCGTCATGTCGCCCTGGGCGTCGCCGAGCGCGAACGCGTTGCCGGCCATGACGTACACGTATTCCTGCATCATCGGGACTTGCCCCCGTCGAGCCAGTCCCGGCCGGCCGGCGGGAGGTGCCGGGGGTGGTGGGCGCCGGGCGGGCCCGGGAACAGCCGGCGCAGGGTCATCAGCAGCCGCAGGTTCCCCTGCGCGGTGACGTCGTTGCGCAGCAGCGCCGAGGCGATGTGGGACCGCCCCGCCGCGAGGGCGTCGAACGCCGCCCGCGCCCCCGCCACGACCAGGTCCGCCGGCTCCCCCGACCGGGTCACCTCGACCCGCTGGTCGCAGATGGTGAGGTACCAGTGCTCGGTGCTGGCGCCGTCGCGCACGTCGAGACGCAGGGTGCCGCTGGTCGTCTCCGGCAGGTCGCCGTGCCGGCCCGCGACACACCGGCTCAGGTAGTCCGCCGCAGTTGCGGTCATCGGCCGCCCCCCCTCCCGCACAGCACGTGTCAACCGCAGCGTCCCCCGACCGGGGGTGAGCGGGACTCACCCGGTCCGGGTGAATCCCGCCCGGCCCGGAGCGGCCCCGGGCGGCTCGCCCCGGTGGGACCAGGGCCGGGACCGGCGGGGCCGCCGCACACCGGGCGGTCGCGGTCGTTTGCCCGGACGCTGAACGGGCAGCCGACCCGGGAAGACCGAAGCGGAGGAACAGGAGACACGGATGCGCGCGCTGCGGTTGCCGGGCTGGAAGTCCGAACCCGAGCTGGTCGAGGTGGCCGAGCCCACGCCGGGCCCCGGTCAGGTGGTGGTGAGGATCGGCGGTGCCGGCGCCTGCCACTCCGACCTGCACCTGATGCACGACTTCGAGGCCGGCGCGGTGCCCTGGAACCCGCCGTTCACCCTCGGCCACGAGAACGCCGGCTGGGTGCACGCCCTCGGCGCCGGGGTGACCGGCCTGGAGGTCGGCCAGCCGGTGGCCGTCTACGGCCCGTGGGGCTGCGGCACCTGTGCCCGCTGCCGGGTCGGCGTGGACCCGTACTGCGAGAACCTGGCCGGGGCGCCCGTGCCGGGCGGCGGCGGAGGGCTCGGCCTGGACGGCGGGATGGCCGAGTACGAGTTGGTCCCGGACGCCCGGCACGTGGTGCCGCTGCCCGACGGGCTCGACCCGGTGCAGGCGGCACCGCTGACCGACGCCGGCCTCACCCCGTACCACGCCATCCGGCGCTCGTGGCACAAGCTGCCGCCGGGCAGCACCGCCGTGGTCATCGGCGTCGGCGGACTCGGGCACGTCGGCGTGCAGATCCTCAAGGCCACCACGGCGGCCCGGGTGATCGCGGTGGACACCCGGGCCGACGCGCTGAAGCTGGCCGAGGGGTACGGGGCCGACCTGACGCTGCGCTCCGGCGAGCGGACCGCCGAGGAGATCAGGCAGGCCACCCCGGGCGGCCGGGGCGCGGACGTGGTCCTGGACTTCGTCGGCGGGGACGCCACGTTGGCGCTCGGCGCAGCCGCCGCCCGCACCGTCGGGGACCTCACCATCGTCGGCATCGGCGGCGGCACCCTGCCGGTCTCGTTCTTCTCCGTGCCGTACGAGGTCAGCATCCAGACCACGTACTGGGGCAGCCGACCCGAGCTGATCGAGGTGCTCGACCTCGGCGCGCGCGGACTGGTCCGGCCGAAGATCACCACGTTCGGGCTGGACGCCGCGGTCGACGCGTACCGGCAGATGCGGGACGGGTCCCTGGAGGGCCGCGCCGTCATCGTGCCGTGACCGGCGTCGGGCCGCACGGCGTCGCGCGGCCCCGACCGGTCAGCCCGCCCCGAGCAGGCCGCGCACGTAGGCGGCCTGCCCGACGTGCTGAAGGTCGTCCTCGACGACGCTGACCAGCCGGACCCCGAGGGTCACCGGCGGGTCCCACGCCTCGTCGACCACCCGGTCCAGGTCGGCCGGCCGCAGCCCGGCGAGGAGTCCCCGGGTCCGCTGGGCGACCGCCTCGAAGTAGTCCAGCAGCGCCTGGGCACTCTCCGGCCGGACGGTGCCGACCTGCCCCGGGGTGTGCCCGAAGCCGACGTCGTCCGGGTCGGGGGACAGCCCGAACCGGCCCGCCCAGTCCCCGGTGACCCACACCTGTTCCACGTCGAGCAGGCCGGCCACATGGTGGTCCTGGATCCGGGTCAGGTGCCACACCAGCCAGCCCACCGGGTTCGCGCCGGTCGTCGGCGCCCGACGTAGCTGCTCCGGCGACAGGCCGTCCACAGCGCCGCGGACCAGCCCGGGCAGCCGGTCGTAGGTCTCGGTCAGCACATCTCTCACGTCCACCCGGTCCTCCTCGACGCTGGACTCCCCAGGCGCAGTACCGCGTCAGCGGGCCGGCAAACCTCGGCCCTAGGGTGAACGGCGTGGTCGCGGCACTGGAGCTGTATCTGGACACCGACGCCACCCGGCGCATCCGGGTGCTGTGGGACGCGCTGGAGTCCGAGGGGGTGCAGAGCATGCGCTCCCTGCTGGAGCGGCGGCACCGGCCGCACGTGTCGCTGGCGGTGGCCCCGCGGCTGGACCCGGAGCGGGTCGTCGCGGCCCTCGCCGGCACGGTGGTGGCGGCGCCGCTGCGGCTGACGTTCCAGCACGCCGGGCAGTTCGTCGGGCGGGTGCTGTGGCTCGGGCCCGCCCCCACCGCCGAGTTGCTGGCCCATCACGCGCTGGTGCACGACCGGCTCGCCGCCGCCGAGGTCGGGCTGGCCGACCACTACCGGCCGGGGCGCTGGGTGCCGCACTGCACGCTGTCCATGCGGGTGCCCAACGCCCTGATGGCCGCCGCGGTGCGGCGCTGCCTGGAGGTGCTGCCGCTGGAGGCGACCGTGGTCGGCGCGGCGGTCACCGACCACGCCCGGGGCGTCTGCCGGCCGCTGCCCTGACCGGCGCGGCCGGCCGCAGGCCCATCACCAGCAGGGCGATGCCCGCCGCTGACCCGCCCGCGCGGGCCCGGGCCGGGCCGGCGGGCCGCCACGGCACCCCGGACGGGAGATCTGCCATCATCGTCCGGTGCCCGCCAACCCGTCCGCGCCGACCGCCGACACCGCGGGCGCCCCGGCACGGGGCAGCGTGCTGGAGGCGGTGCTGGAACGCGTCACCTACACCAACGAGGAGACCGGGTACACCATCGCCCGGGTCGCCACCGACCGCTCCGGCGACGACCTGCTCACCGTGGTCGGCCCGCTGCCCGGCGCGCAGCCCGGGGAGCGGCTGCGGCTGGTCGGCCGGTGGGGCTCGCACCCGCGCTACGGGCGGCAGTTCGAGGTGCAGCACTGCACCACCGTGCTGCCGGCGACGGTGCAGGGCATCGAGCGCTACCTGGGCTCGGGGCTGATCAAGGGGATCGGCCCGAAGATGGCCGCCCGGATCGTCACCGCCTTCGGGGTGGACACCCTGCGGATCATCGAGGAGGAACCCGGCCGGCTGGTCGAGGTGCACGGCCTGGGCAGGAAGCGCACCGCGGCGATCGGCTTGGCGTGGCAGGAGCAGAAGGCCATCAAGGAGGTGATGGTCTTCCTCCAGGGCGTCGGCGTCTCCACCTCGCACGCCGTGCGCATCTTCAAGCAGTACGGCGACTCGTCGATCGCGGTGGTGCGCGACGACCCGTACCGGCTGGCCGCCGACGTCTGGGGCATCGGGTTCCGGACGGCCGATAGCATCGCCCAGGCCGTGGGCATCCCGCACGACAGCCCCCAGCGGGTGCGCGCCGGCATCCGGTACACCCTCTCCGAGGCGGCCGACGGCGGGCACTGTTACCTGCCCGGGCCGAACCTGGTCGCCGACGCCGCCGCGATCCTGGAGGTGCCGGCGGAACTGGTCGCCGCCGGCCTGGCCGACCTGGTGGCCACCGAGGACGGCGTGGTCCGGGAGGCGGTGCCGAACCCGAGCAGCGAGGGCGGCATCATCCCGGCGGTCTATCTGGTGCCGTTCCACCGGGCCGAGTCCGCCCTTGCGGCGAGCCTGGTCCGGCTGCTGCGCGACCCGGTGGACCGGATGCCGGCGTTCGGCCGGGTGGACTGGACCCGGGCGCTGGCCTGGCTGCGGGCCCGCACGGGGGCCGAGCTGGCGCCGGAGCAGGAGCAGGCGGTGCGGCTGGCGCTGACCTCCCGGGTGGCCGTGCTGACGGGCGGCCCCGGCTGCGGCAAGTCGTTCACCGTGCGATCGATCATCGAGCTGGCCGCGGCGAAGAAGGCGAAGATCGTGCTGGCCGCGCCCACCGGCCGGGCGGCGAAACGGCTCACCGAGCTGACCGGGCACCCGACCACCACCGTGCACCGGCTGCTCCAGCTTCGCCCCGGCGGGGACGCCACCTTCGACCGGGACAACCCGCTCGACGCCGACCTGATGGTGGTCGACGAGGCGTCCATGCTCGACCTGATCCTCGCCAACAAGCTGGTCAAGGCGGTCCCGCCCGGCGCGCACCTGCTGCTCGTCGGCGACGTCGACCAGCTCCCCTCGGTCGGTGCCGGCGAGGTGCTGCGCGACGTGCTGGCCGCCGACACCGTGCCCCGGGTCCGCCTCACCCGCATCTTCCGGCAGGCGCAGGAGTCCGGGGTGGTGGTCAACGCCCACCGGATCAACGCCGGGCAGGCCCCGGTGTTCGGCGAGCATCCCGACTTCTTCCTGTTCCCCAGCGACGAGCCGGAGGTCACCGCCGAGCAGGTGGTCGACATCGTGGCCCGGCGGATCCCACGCCGGTTCGGCCTGCGCCCCCGCGACGTGCAGGTGCTCACCCCGATGCTGCGCGGCCCCGCCGGCGCCGGCAACCTGAACACCCTGTTGCAGCAGGCGATCGCCCCGCACCGGGAGGGCGCCCCGGAGCGGCGGCACGGCGGGCGGGTGTTCCGGATCGGCGACAAGGTGATCCAGGTCCGCAACAACTACGACAAGGGCGCCGCCGGGGTGTTCAACGGCACGGTGGGGGTGGTCACCGCCCTGGACCTGGACGACCAGACGCTGACCGTGCGCACCGACGAGGACGAGGACATCGGCTACGAGTTCCACGAACTCGACGAGTTGCAGCACGCGTACGCCATCACCGTGCACCGGTCGCAGGGCAGCGAGTATCCGGCGGTGGTGCTGCCGGTGACCATGAGCGCGTACACGATGCTGCAACGCAATCTGCTGTACACCGCGGTCACCCGGGCCCGGAAGCTGGTGGTGCTGGCCGGGTCGCGCAAGGCCCTCGCCATCGCGGTGCGGACCGCGGGCACCGGACGGCGGCACACCGCGCTCACCCACCGGCTCTCCCCCGACCGGCCCTGAGTCGCGGGCGGGCCGGGCGGCGGCCGGGCGGTGCCGGCCGCCGCCCGGCGCTACCCGGTGCGGGTCGCGCCGACGAGCGCCCAGCGCTGCCCGGCGGGGTCCCGCAGCACCACCTCCGGCGACTCGGTGGCCGGCTCGACCTCGGCCCCGGCCGCCGGGGCCCGCTTGAGCACCAACTGCGGATCGGTCGGGGCGATGAAGACGTCGGTGTAGAAAGCGAGGGCTTCGGCCGTGCCGCTGACCGTGACGAGCGGGCCGAGCCGCGAATCCTGAACGCCCATCGGAACTGCTGCCTTCCGCTACTCGGCGATCCTGGTACGGCCGGTCCAGCGGAAGACCACGGGCAGTTCGTCGGCGACCCTGACGGAGTCCCGTTCGAAGTGCTCGTACCCGCCGTAGTGGCGTACCTTGATCTTGTCCTCCGCCGGGGAGATCCGGCGGCTGCGCAGCTCGGTGGGGAGGTTGGTCGGGCCGCCCTCCAGCACCACGTCGATGATGCTGGCGGCGTCCCCGCCGATCGGCGCCTGCGCCGACCAGGTGCTCCGGTCGTCCTCGTTGACGATGCGGTCCGCCGTCCGGACACCGGTGGCGGAATCGGAAGAAACTGTCATCGCACGACCTCCGTCGCTTGTCGCTCCGCCCCGGACGCGTCAGTCGCCGGCGCGGGTCACCGACGGGGGCGACGCCCCGTTCCGCGGCAACGGAACGGCTCGCGGGAGAACGCCCTCCCGCAGCCCCGGTGACGGCCCCCGTTCCCGTCGAACGTAATCCAGGTCACATTTTCCGAACACCCTTAGCGACCCCTAGCGGGGGCGGGGCGGGATCCGGGTCGGCGGCGACGGCGCGGGCACAGACGACGGGCCCTCCCCGCCATCCGGGCGGGAAGGGCCCTCGCTCGCGTCAACTCCGCCGGGCGCTCGTCACTCCCAGCGGAAGAAGCGGGTGGCCAGCACGGAGCCGAGCACGGCGGTGGCCGCCAGGACGAGGAGCTGCGGCACCGCGGGGCTCTCGCCGGCCCAGGCGGCGGCGAGGGTGTCCACCGTGGCCCCCAGCGGCGAGTAGTCGCCGATCCGGGCCAGCACCGTCGGCATCTGGTCGCGGGGCAGCCAGGCCCCGGCGAGGAAGAGTAGCGGGAAGAACAGCGCCGGACCGATGGACTGGGCCGCCCTTGCCGACGGCGCGAGCGCCGCGATGAGCAGGCCGATGGCGAACAGGCAGGCCACGCCGAGCAGGAAGGCCAGCACGAAGCCGGGCACGTTCGCCGGGGACGACTGGTCCAGCAGGAACCGGACGCCGATCGCGGTGACCACCGCGCCGGCCACGCCCATCACCAGGTTCACCACGACCTGCGCGACCAGCAGCAGCCCGGGGTGGACCGGGGTGGTGGCGAGCCGGCGCAGTACCCGCCGCTCGCGGTAGATGCCCAGCGCCATCGGCAGGGTGAACAGCGCCAGCATGCCGATGGTGAGGGCCAGGGCCAGCGCCGGCAGGAAGGTCAGCTCGCCGTGCTGCCCGGCGCTGCCGGTGTCCGATTCCCGCTGGGGCAGCCCGAAGACGAGCATCAGGCCGATCGGCAGCACGAAGACGAAGAACAGCGACACCGGTTCGCGCAGGAACAGCTTCGTCTCGACGGCGATGAGCTTGGTCAGGGCGTTCACGAGGACCTCTTGTCGGTCGGCGGCTGGGTGGCGGCGGCCCGACCGGCGTGGCGACCGGTGAGCGAGACGAAGGCGTCGTCCAGGGTGGGCTGCTCGACCCGGAGGGCGGCGTACCGGACCTTGTGCTCCGCCAGCGTCGCGAGCACCGACTGGAGCACCTGCTCCGGGCCGGTCACGGTCACCTCGTCGCCGCTGCGGCTGACCCCGGTCACCTCGGGCAGGGCGGCGAGCAGCGAGTCGTCCAGCTCGTCGAGCGGGCGGAAGTGCACCCGGTGCTCGGTGCCGACGCGGGTGAGCAGGCCGGATGGGGTGTCGATGGCGACGATGCGGCCGGTGTCGATGATGGCCAGCCGGTCGCAGAGCCGCTCCGCCTCCTCCATGAAGTGGGTGACCAGCACGACGGTGACGCCCCGGTCGCGGATCCGCTCCACCAGGTCCCAGGTGTCCCGCCGACCCTGCGGGTCCAGGCCGGTGGTCAGCTCGTCGAGGATGGCCACCTCGGGGCGTCCGACCAGCGCCAGGGCCACCGAGAGCCGCTGCTTCTGCCCACCGGAGAGCTTGTGGAAGGCGGTGTTGCGCTGTTCGGTCAGGCCCAGGTCGGCGAGCAGCTCGTCGATGTCGGCCTTCTGCCGGTAGAAGGAGCGGTAGAGGTCCAGCGCCTCGCGGACCCGCAGCTTGTCGGGGAGCTGGCTCTCCTGGAGCTGGGCGCCGACGCGCTGCCGTACCTCGGTGCGGTCCCGGATCGGGTCCAGGCCGAGCACCCGCACGGAGCCGCCGTCGGCGCGGCGCAGCCCCTGTACGCACTCGACGGTCGTCGTCTTGCCCGCCCCGTTCGGCCCGAGCACGCCGAAGATCTCGCCCTGCTCGACGGTGAAGGACACGTCGTCGACGGCCACCTTCTCCCCGTACCGCTTGTGCAGGTGCTCCACCTCGATGACCGGCATGGGCGTCGTCCTCCGTCACGTGCGGGTTGCCGTCGGGAGGGCGGGACCCTCTGGGATCGCGGCGTGTCTTGCAGTACGCGAAGTCGGTCCGCCCAGCGGACGACCGACGCCGGACATCATCCGGGGATCTGAGTCACGAATCAACCCATCGGCTGACGAACCGGGGTGTCGGACGGGACCGGCCCGCCCGACAGGGGTGCCGGACGGTCACCGCACGTGTCCGTCGCCGCGCCGGACCGGCCGCCGGTCGGGCCGGTGGGCGACCCGGGACCGGGCGGCGGGCAGAGCGGCAGCAGGTCCGCCAAGCGGGACAGCACGACGTCGGGGCCGGCGGCGAGCAGGACGTCGGGGTCGGACTCGCCCCACAGCGCGGCGACCGGGGTCACTCCCGCGGCCCGGGCGCTGACCAGGTCGGCGGGCGCGTCGCCGAGCAGCACCGCCTCGCCGGGGCGTACCCCGAGCAGCTCCAGCGCCCGCCGCACGGTGTCCGGGGCGGGCTTCGGCCGGGCCACCTCGTCCGCGCCGACGACGTGATCGACCAGCGGCAGCAGGCCGAGCGCGCCGAGCAGGTCCCGGGCCCGCACCCCGCTGCGGCCGGTGGCAACGGCCAGGCCCAGCCCCCGCCCGCGCAGGACGCCCAGCAGCTCGACCACCCCGTCGACCGGGGTCACCCGGTGCGCCAGCCGGTTGCTCTCCCGAACGAACGGGCCGGCCATCGCCGCCGGCAGGCCCAGCAACGCCAGCACCTCGGGCAGGTACCGGCCCGGATGCCGGCAGTACTCCTCGACCGGCGCCACCCCGTCGCCGACCACCTCGGCGTACGCGAGGACGAACGCCTCCCGGGCCACGGCCAGGCTGTCCACCAGCACGCCGTCGAGGTCGAACACGACCGCCCGGACCGGGTCGGACGCGTTCCGCCGGCCTCCCGCCGCACCGGTCACCGGCGGCACCTCCCGGGGGACGTCGACGACACGGCCGGCAGCGGCCGGTAGGGGTGGCCGGGCCGGGGGCACCCCGACTACGGTCGGGTCGTCCCGGGACCCGCCGTGCCGGGCCTCCGGCGACGACGCGCACCGCACCGGCGCCCACGCGAACCCTACCGGCGACCCGGCCGGGCCGGCGGACCGGAGCCGGTCCGGCGTGGCGTCGGCGCCGGATCCGAGCCGCTGGAGAGGGGCCAGAGCATGCCGTTGCTGCGTTGGTTGGCAGAGTCCGACGACGAGCGCCCGGGGGCGGTGCGGGTCGACGACCGGGCGGTGTCCTGGGTCGAGCTGCGCCGCCGGGCCGCGGCGGTGGCCGACGAGCTGCGCGGCGTCGACCGGGTGGCCGTCGAGGCCACCGCCACCCTGGAGACGGTGGTCGCAGTGGTGGGCGCGTTGTCCGCCGGCGCGGCCGTCGTACCGGTGCCGCCGGACGCGGGGCCGATGGAGCGCGACCACATCCTGCGCGACTCGGGCGCGGCGGCGCTGCTCGTCCCGGCGGGCGGTGCGCAGCCGGTCGCCGCCGCCGGCCCGCCGGTGGTCCCGGTCGACCCGAACCGGGAGTCGGACACCGTCCACCCCGAGCCGGACCCGGCCGGCACGGCACTGATCCTCTACACCAGCGGCACCACCGGGGCCCCGAAGGGCGCGGTGATCTCCCGGGGAGCGGTCGCCGCCTGCCTGGACGGCCTCGCCGACGCCTGGTCCTGGACCCCGGACGACCTGCTGGTGCACGGCCTGCCGCTGTTCCACGTGCACGGGCTGGTGCTCGGCGTGCTCGGGCCGCTGCGGCTGGGCAGCCGGCTGCACCACGTGGGTCGGCCCCGCCCCGACCGGTACGCGGCGGCGGCCGGCTCCGTCTACTTCGGCGTGCCCACCGTCTGGTCCCGGATCGCCGCCGACGCCGACGCGGCGCGGGCGCTGCGCCCGGCGCGGCTGCTCGTCTCGGGCAGCGCGGCCCTGCCGGCGGCGGTCTTCGCCGACCTCGCCACGCTCACCGGACACCGGGTGGTCGAGCGGTACGGGATGACCGAGACGCTGATCACGGTGAGCGCCCGCGCGGACGGGCCCCGCCGGCCGGGCACGGTCGGGGTGCCGCTGCCCGGGGTACGCACCCGGCTGGTGGACGAGCACGGCACGCCGCTGCCGGCCGACGGCACCGCGATGGGCGAACTCCAGGTGTGCGGGCCCACCCTCTTCGACGGGTACCTCGACCGGCCGGACGCCGACGCGGCGACCCGGACCCCGGACGGCTGGTTCCGCACCGGGGACGTGGCCACCGTCGACCCGGACGGCTGGCACCGGATCGTCGGTCGGGCCGCCACCGACCTGATCAAGAGCGGCGGCTACCGGATCGGCGCGGGCGAGGTGGAGGACGCCCTGCTGGCGCACCCCGGCGTCCGGGAGGCCGCCGTGGTCGGCACCCCGCACCCGGACCTCGGCCAGCAGGTCACGGCGTACGTGGTGGGCGACGGGGTGGACGGGTCCGAGCTGATCGACTTCGTGGCCCGCCAGCTGTCCGCACACAAGCGTCCCCGCGAGGTGCGGCTCGTCGACGCGCTGCCCCGCAACGCCCTCGGCAAGGTGCAGAAGACGAGGCTGACGGCCGACTGACCGGCCGGGCGGGCGGCCCCGCTCAGGCGGTGGGGGCCGGGATGCCGATCGCGGTGAGCACCAGACCCCGGCCCACCAGGAACCGGCCGGTGAAGGCGGTCACCGGTACGCCGCCCAGCACCGGGCCGGGCACCAGCAGCTCGGCCACGAAGGTCCCGGCCGGGTCGACGACGATGTCCGCCTCGGCGAAGTCCAGCCACCGGCCGGTGAGCGGGAACCACGCCTTGTACACCGACTCCTTGGCGCTGAACAGCAGGCGGTCCCAGCAGACCGACGGGCGGGCGGCGGTCAGCGCGGCCGTGCGGGTCCGCTCGGCCGGCAGGGCGATCGCGTCGAGCACCCCCTCGGGCAGCGGCGCGTGCGGCTCCGCGTCCACCCCGAGGGTGGCGAGCGCCGCGGCCCGGCCGAGGACCGCGGCCCGGTAGCCGTCGCAGTGGGTCATGCTGCCGACGATCCCGGCCGGCCAGACCGGGGCGCCGCGCGCGCCGGAGACGATCGGCGCCGGCGCGACGCCCAGCTCTCCGAGCGCCCGGCGGGCGCAGTGCCGCACGGTGGTGAACTCCCGGCGCCGCTTCTGCACCGAGTTCGCGACGAGCGCCTCCTCCTCGGGAAACAGGGTCAGTCCGGCGGGATCGTCGAAGGACTCGGCCACGGCCACGGAGGGGGGCAGGATCTGCTCGATCACCCGCCGATGGTAGGTGGGCCGGATCGCCGCGCCGCCCCTCGGGCGGTCGATAGGGGTAAGGTACGGGTGCCCGCCGCCCGGGTCGGCTGCCAGTCTGTGGGATACCGGCCCCGGTGGCCGAGGCGTGCGGAGTGGTCGGACGGATGCGGGAAAGCGATGCTCAGAGGCAAAGTGGTGCGGTTCGACGAGGTGCGGGGTTACGGGTTCATCGCCCCGGACGACGGCGGTGACGACGTGTTCGTCCACGCGAACACCGTGGACGGCGACAAGTGGACGATGGTGCCCGGCGTACCGGTGGAGTACGAGGCGGTGGACAGTGACCGCGGTCCGAAGGCGCTCACGGTGCGGGTGACCGGCGGCGCTCCCGAGCGGAGCACCACGGCCGGCGCCGGGCGCGCCCGGGAGGTCGCGGCGGGCACGGAGGACGAGGAGGGCCTGTGCGACGTGCTCTCCGAGCGGACCTTCTTCGCGGAGACCACCGAGGCCCTGCTGACCGCCGTGCCGGACCTGACTGGCGCCCAGATCGTGGCGGTACGCGCCCGGATGCTGGCGCTGGCCCGGCGGCACGGCTGGGTGGAGGGCTGACGGTCCGTCGCACCGGCCGGGGCGCGGGTGCGCTCAGCCTGCGGCGATCAGCAGCGACTTCCTGATCCGGCCCTGCACGCTGCGCGGCAGCTCGTCGACGAAGTGCACCCGCCGGGGCCGCTGGCAGGCCGACAGGTACCGCCCGACGTGGTCGATGAGCGCCTGCGCGGTGAGCCCCTCGGCGGCGACGACGTACGCGGTGACCTGCTCGCCGAGGAGCCGGTGCGGGATGCCGACGACGGCGGCGTCGTGGACCCCGGGGTAGCTCAGCAGCACCTCCTCGACCTGGCCGGCGTACACGCTGCGGACCCGGCCGTGCACCACGTCGGTGCGGCGTCGTCCGATGATCCGGTGCGACCCGTCCGGCGTCACGCTCACCAGGTCGCCGGTGGCGTGCCACCCGTCGGTGCCGGTGCGCTGCCCGCTCCGGTCGACGTACCCGCTGAACAGGGTCGGCCCACGGATGCTCAGCTCGCCGACCGACTCGCCGTCGGCCGGCACCGGCAGGTCGTCCCGGCCCAGGACCCGGACCTCCACCCCGGGCAGGGGGGCGCCGACGGCGCCGGCGGCCGTCGGGGCGTCCGCCCGCCCGGCCAGCGCGATGAGGGTCTCCGTGGTGCCGTAGCCCTGGACGAGCGAGTGCGAGGTGAGCAGCCGGAGACGTTCGGTCACGGCGGGCGCGAGCGGGGCGTCCCCGGAGACCAGGAGCCGGGCGCCGGCGAGGGCGCGCGCCAAGGGCCGGTCCCGGGCGATCCTCGCCCACTGCCCGGGCACCGCGAGGTACAGGGTGCCGCCGGGGCCGGCGACGGCCTCCCGGTCGAGGTGGACGAAGCGGCTGCCCACCCGCAGCGCGCCGAGCAGCCCGACCACCAGGCCGTACGCCCGGAACAGCGGGGCGCCCTGGACCAGGACGTCGTCCCCGGTCCACCGCCACGCGTCGGCCAGCAGGTCCAGGCCGACGGCGACGGCCCGGCGCGAGATGCGCACGCCGCGCGGCGGGCCGCTGGTGCCTCCCGTGTAGAGGATCACCGCGTCGGCGTCCGGTTCCGGCTCGGGCTGCCGGGTCGAGGATCGCTGCCGCAGGTCGACCGGGACGGCCGGCAGGCCGAGGGCACCGGGGCGGGCCGGGCCGAGGACCACGGTCACCCCGGCCTCGCGCAGGATGCGACGGCGCTCCCGCTCGTCGGCGTCCGGCGGCACGGGCACCAGCGGCACTCCCGCGTGGACGGCGCCGACCATGCCGACCACCGCCTCCAGGCTGGGGGTCGCGTCGACGGCGACCGCGCCGGCGCCCCGGATCCGGTCGGCGACCGCGTTCACGCAGCCGAGCAGCGCTTCACTGGAGAGGCTCCGCCCGGCAACCCTGACCGCGTCGGCCCGATCGGCACCGTGACCATACAGTGCCGGCAGCAGTGTCATCTCCGTTAACCCCTGTCGGGGACGTGGTGGAGTCTCGGCAGTGGCTGGGACATCACGGCCACAGAACCCTTCGCGTCATGGGTGCGCGTAGCCCCATATCCGGCCTTCCCCGCCGTCCGCGCGGGTGCTCCGAAATTAGGCTGCCCTTTCGCTTAACACAACCCCTAGCCGCGCCGGTCCGATGCGTCGCTGGCGGGCGGGGTGGCCGGGGGTTGAGGGGCCGATGGGCCAGGTAGGACGCGATCCGCGCCGGCCCGGGGGGCGGCGGCGGGGCCGGGGCCGGGCGGCGACGGGGCGAGGACGCGACGGTGACGTATTCCGTCGCGACGGACGGCCAAGAGAGCGCGATCCGGACCGGGTGGGAAATAATTGGCGACGAATGCCACAGTGGAATCCGTGAATCAGGTTCGGCCAAAATTCGGTATGTTGATCCGGGACGACTGACGGAATGCCTCGGCCCGCAACTCCGGTAACCGCGTGAACACGGCGCGCGGACAACCATTGAGGCCACATAATTCTTAATTAACGTCAATCTCACCTATCCGCTGTTAAAGGTTCGAATCGGGCAAGGACGCGGCGACGTCGCCGATGCGGATCCTTCCGTTCCACCCGCGGTTCGCCCCACCCTCGAACGCGGGCCGACCGGCACCCACCGCACACTCGCGAGGCGGCTGGCGGCCGACCGGAATGCGAATTCTTTTAGCCTTCTGTCGGCGGGGCGCGGGTCGTCCCGCACCGCGACAGGCGCACCGGGAGCGGCGGCGAGGGGCACGCCGACCACCGTCAGCCCGGGCCGGACCGGCGTCCGCGAGCGGCGCACCCGACCCGGCCCGCATCCGCCGCCCGCCTCGCCCCGCCGTCGCCGCAGCCCGCCATCGGGGCGCTGAACTGTGCCTACTTCGCGCTCGACGACGAGCCGGGCCGGGGGGCCAGCCGGCTCGGACCACTGCCGGCCGCCCGAGATACGGGACGCGGATCCGGCCGGCCACCCCTCGCGCGAGCCGCCCGCCCCGCGCCGGCGCCCGGCGGGCGGGACGCCGGGCCAGCCGACCCGACGGCCACGTGGGCCCCGACACCGAACGCCGCGACACCTTCCCCAGCAATTTCGGCAAGCGCCGAAAGCGCCCGCGACCGACCCGCTTCCGCGAACCACATCACGTTACGAATTTGACCGGCGACTTTCCGTCGCGGTTGACGCGTCGATGACGGGGGCCGCCCCGCCATCGACGCCAAACCGATGTTTGCCTATCCTTTACAACTTCCGGCTTGCCGACCAATTCTGGGACTGCCATACTCCCAGCATGCACGGCGGTCGATAGCGAGGGGACGGGTCCGAGGGGGCGAGAATTGTCGATGACGCTGGTGGGGCCATGATTCGGTGGCGCCGGACAGTCAGGTTAGTCGATGACCCGCCCACTGCCTGAGATGATCGTCTATATTCGCCAATACGGGAATGGGTCGAAAATTGCCGGTCTCCGATTTCGTCAGGCCCCTCGGCAGCCCGGGGAAGGTGGCGCACCCGGTGCCGGCGGAGCCTGCGCTCCTGCCGAGGCCACGACCATGGAGCTGACCGACCGGTGCACCCAGCTCGCCCTCCTGGAGCACCGGCTCGCCGACCTGCTCCGGCCAGCCGGCCGGCTCGCCGACGACCGGCCGTTGACCGTGCTGACCGGCCCGGTCGGCGGGGGCAAGACCACGCTCCTACAGGCGTTCGCCCGGCGGGTCGCCGGGTCCGGCGTCCGCTTCCTCGCCGCCAGCGCGTCCCGTGCCGAGCGCACCGTCCCGCTGGAGGTCATCCGTCAGCTCGTCCGGGCCGCGCCGCTGGGCAACGGCGACCGCGACCGCCTCGGCCGGCTGCTCGACCGGGGCACCCTCGCCTGGGGCGACGCCGACGACCAGGACCTGGAGGACCCCGCCCGGACCACCGCCGCGCTCGGCGGCGCGCTGGTCGAACTGGCCGGGCGGGCCCCCCTGGTCATCGCGGTCGACGACGTCCACCACGCCGACATGCCGTCACTGCGCTGCCTGGACTTCGTGGCGAGGCGGATCGCCGGCCTCCCCGTGCTGATCGTGCTCACCGAGTCGCCCCGCACCCGGCCGTGGCATCCCGAGGTGTACGCCGAGCTGCTGCAACCCGCGCGGCTGCACCGCATCCGCCTGCCCCTGCTCACCGCCGACGGGACGTACCGGCTCCTCGCCGCCCGGCTCGGCGCGCCCGTCGCCCGCAGCATCGCCGACGAGTGCCACGAGGTCACCGCCGGCAACCCGCTGCTGGTGCAGGCGCTCGGCGACGACCACCTGGCCGCCACCGAACGGCCACTGGACCGGCCGGTGGTGGGCGAGGCGTTCCGGGAGGCCGTGCTGAGCTGCCTCTACCGCTGCGAGCACCTGGTGCTCAAGGCCGCCCGGGCGCTCGCGGTGACCGGGGAGCCGCTGCACGGCAACCTGCTGTCCCACCTCGTCGACGTCCGGGCCGAGTCGGCGCTGCGGGCGATCGACGGGTCGACCAGCGGCGGCCTGATCACCGATGACGGGCTGCGCCATCCGGTGGTGGCCCAGGCCGTCCTCGACGGGATGACGGCCGAGGAGCGCGCCCGACTGCACCGGCAGGCCGCCTGCCTGCTGCACGAGGACGGCACCGCGCCGGAGCGCATCGCCCGCCACCTGGTCAGGACCGAGGAGCTGGGCGAGCCGTGGATGGCCCAGACCCTGCTGGACGCCGGCGAGCAGGCGCTGGTCGACGGCGACCCGGGCACCGCCCTGCGTTACCTGCGCCGGGCCAACCGCGACTGCACCGACGCCTGCCTGCGGGCCCGCATCCGCTCGGCCCTCGCCCGGGCCGAGTGGCGGCTCGACCCCCAGGCCGCGGTCCCCCACCTGCTCAGCGTCGCCTCGGCGGTCCGGGCGGGGCACCTGAGCAGCCGGCAGGCCGCCAGCCCCATCCAGTACCTGCTCTGGCACGGCCAGATCGACAAGGCCGTCGAGCTCGTCCACCACCTCGGTGAACGCGCCGACAGCGCCGACCCCGGCTCCGCCGCGGCCCTGGCGATCACCAAGGGGTGGATGTCCACCCTCTACCCCGGGGTGGGGGCCAACCGGCCGATGCCCGCGCCGGCCATCCGGGACCCGCTGACCCTGGCCAAGGTCAAGCGGCGGCTCCAGGGCGTGAGCCTGCTGACCGCCGTGCTCGAACGGGGCGACGCCGGGGTGATCGACGACGCCGAGCGGCTGCTGTCCACCAACAGGCTCGACGACGAGCGCAACATGTGGACCGCCATCTGCGCCCTCGTCGCGACGGTCTACGCGGACCGGCTGGAGCTGGCCGGCGACTGGTCCGAGAAGCTGGGCGGCACCCCGGCGGCGCACCGGCAGCCCACCCCGGCGGCGATGATCGCCGCCGTGAAGGCGGCGGTCGCCGGGCGCCTCGGCGACCTGTCCCGGGCCCGGGACCTCGCCGACGCCGCGCTGACCCAGCTCTCCCACAAGGGCTGGGGCGTGGTGATCGGGATACCGCTCGCCGTCCGGCTGCGGGCCCTCACCCTGATGGAGGAACTCGACGCCGCGGGCGGCTGCCTCCAGGTCCCGGTGCCGCAGACGATGTTCGAGACGCCCTTCGGGCTGCACTACCTGCACGCGCGCGGCCTGTACGCCCTGGCCACCGGGAGCCCGGAGGCCGCCCTCGCCGACTTCCAACTCTGCGGTCAGCTGATGACGTCCTGGCGGCTGGACCTGCCCGCCCTCGTCCCGTGGCGGACCGAGTCGGCCCGGGCGCTGCTGCGGATGGGTCGCCGCGCGCAGGCCGAGAAGCTGGTCCGCGAGGAGCTGGCCCGGCTGCGGCCCACGCACGTGCGGTACCGGGGGCTCGCGTTGCGCGTCCTGGCCGCGGCGGGGGACGGGCCGGACCGGGTCCAGCACCTGCGCGCCGCCGTCCGGCTGCAGCGCCAGTGCGGGGACCGGGCGGAACTCGCGCACAGCCTCAGCGACCTCGGCCACGTCTACCAGGAGGCCGGCGACCTGCGCCAGGCGCGCGACGCCACCCGCGCGGCCCGCGCCCTCGCCCAGGAGTGCGGCATCCCGCTGCTGCGGCCCGGCCGCACCGCCGGGGGCGGCGGGCCCGGCGAGGCAGCCTCCGAGGCTGCGGTGGTGGACGGGCTCAGCGACGCGGAGTCCCGGGTGGCCACGATGGCCGCGCAGGGGCACACCAACCGGGAGATCGCCGAGAAGCTCTTCCTCACGGTCAGCACCATCGAGCAGCGGCTGACCCGGATCTACCGCAAGCTCGACGTCAGCTCCCGCAGCGACCTCGCCGTCCGGCTGCGCCTGGGCCGACCGGGCCCGGCCCCGACGGGGCACGGCGCCGCGCCGTCGACCCCGGACGAGCCGCCGCGCTAGCCCGCCGCCCCTCCCCCCTTTCTCGTCGGCCGGCCCGCCGCGCGCCGGCGCATCGCTCGTCGCCCCGTCGACCCCTGCCGTTCGCCCACGGGTCACGTCTGGCAGGCGCCGGCGGCGGTGTGGCAACATCGAGCCACAGTGTCGTCGCGGACCGTCCATCATGTCGCGACACCATCTCCCCACCCCGGCGGGGAACACCCCCTCACGGCCGTTCCGCAACCCCTAACAACAATTGAGATCCGTAGGTTTACGCCGCGAACGATGGGGTCTCAAGGTCGTTGTCGCGCACCCGCCCCGCTGTCAGACTCGCCTGAGCATTCCGGATCGCTCGCTGGGGAGCGCGGTCCGGCAGGAGAATTCAGAGGTCCACCCGGCACGGCGGCCCGGTGCCACCCCACCCCTACCCGGTGCGACGGGTGGGCGCGGTGAGGGGGCTGCTGTTCGGCTTGGGGGGGGCGATGTCGGTCAGCACCGGTGATCCGGTTCGGCATCGCAGACGAGAGAGGCTGACACGAGTGTTGCTGGTGCAGCGGGACGAACAGATCGCCTTGCTCCGGAGGGCGTTCCGCGCCTGTGAGGAGCAGCAACGCGGACACGTGGCGCTGGTGACGGGCGCGGTGGGAAGCGGCAAGACCAGTCTGCTGGAGACGCTCGACGAGTGGGTGGTGGCCGCCGGGGGGCGGGTGCTCAACGCGGCCGGTTCGCGGGCGGAGCGCGGTCTCCGGCTGGGGGTGCTGGGGCAGCTGTTCCACAGCGCGCGGTTGGACCAGGAGTCGGCGAACCGGGTCGAGAAGCTGATGCGGGACGCCACCTTCGCCGTCCCGCTGCCGGAGCCCGGCGGCGAGGCGGCCGAGGGGGTCGCCTCCGGGGAGCAGGTCTGGGCGCCACTGCTGCACGGCCTGTTCACCGCGCTGCTCGACCTGACCAGGTCCGGGCCGCTGGTCCTCGCCGTCGACGACGTGCACCACGCGGACCCGGCCTCGCTGCACTGCCTGCTCTACGTCACCCGCCGGCTGCGGCACGCACGGATCATGATCGTGCTCGCCGAGGCGTCGACGCTGCGCCCGTCGCACCCGCTGTTCCGGGCGGAGCTGCTCAGCCAGCCGTACTTCTCCCGGATCAGCCTGCCGCCGCTGACCGTCGACGCCATCGCCCGGCTGGTCGGCGACGGCACCGATGCCGCGCCCGCCCGGGAGGCGGCCGAGCGCTACCTCAGCATGACCGGCGGCAACCCGCTGCTCACCCGGGCCCTGATCGACGAGCGGTGCCGGGCCGATTCGGCTGACGGCCCGACCCCCGACCCGGCCGCCGGCGACGGGTTCGACCAGGCCGTGCTCGGCTGCCTCTACCGGCACGAGCCGGGGGTGCGCCGGGTCGCCCAGGCGCTGGCGGTGCTGAACCGCCCGGCCCCGACGGAGCTGCTCGGTCACCTCCTCGACGTGGTGCCCGAGTCCGCCGTGCCGGCGGTACGGGTGCTGCGCACGTCCGGGCTGATGGAGACCGACCAGCTACGCCACCCGCGCATCCTGCGCTCGATCCTGGCCGACATGTCCCCCGAGGAGCGCCGGGCCCTGCACCAGCGCGCCGCCGAGGTGCTGCACGAGCACGGCGCCGAGCCGGGGGTGATCGCCGAGCACCTGGTCGCCGCCGGTTGGGCGGACGCCGCCTGGGTGGTGCCGGTGCTCCAGGACGCCGCCGGGCAGGCGCTGGCCTCGGGCCGCCCGGACCTCGCCGCCGCCTGCCTGCGCCTGGTCGGCCGCGCCGAGGTGGACGAGCAGCAGCGCAGCGCCACCACCGCGATGCTGGTGAACGCCCGGTGGCAGGTCAACCCGCTGACCGTCAACGGGCACCTCAACGAGCTGGTGCAGACCGCGCGGGCGGCCGGATGGTCCACCACCGCGGCCCTGTCCACCGTGCCGTACCTGCTCTGGCAGGGCCGGGTGGACGAGGCCACCGAGGCGGTCCGTGGCTTCTCTCCCGACGACGACCACGGCGCCGCCACCGGCACCGCCGGCCGGCTGCGGGCGATGCAGCTACTGGTCTCCCTCTCCCACCCCGACCACCTGGCCACCGTCCGGGAGACCCCGAGCACCTGGAGCCGGGCGGCGACCGCGCCGACGACGATCAGCCCGCAGTTGCAGGCGGTGACCGTGCTCGGCACGGCGCTGATGCCGACCGTCGAGAACGACACCGTGGCCACCGCCGAGCAACTGCTGCAACGGCACCACACCGACGACGGCGCGCTGGGCCTGCTCACCGCCCCGCTGCTGGCGCTGCTCTGGGCGGGCCGGTCCGACCGGGTGGCGGTCTGGGGGGACGTACTGCTCAACCGGCCGGCGGCCCGGCACGCCCCGGTGTGGCGGGCGATCGTGCGGGCGGTACGGGCCGAGGCGGCGCTGCGCCTGGGCGACCTGCCGGGCGCGGAGCACCAGGCCCGCACGGCGCTGGCGGACCTGCCCGCCCCGGCGTGGGGGGTGGCGGTCGCCGGCCCGCTGGCCACGCTGATCGGCTGCGCGACCGAGGCTGGCCGGTTCGCCGAGGCCGACCGGTGGCTGGCCCACCCCGTGCCGACCGGCATGCTCCGCACCCCGCTGGGCGTGCACTACCTGGCCGCCCGGGGCCGGCACCACCTGGCGATGGGCCGGCCGCACGCGGCGACCACCGACCTGCGCCGGTGCGGCGAGCTGATGCGCGCCTGGGGCGTCGACGTCGCCGGGCTGGCGCCGTGGCGGCTGGAGCTGGCCCGGGTGCAGCTCAGCGTCGGCAACAAGACGCAGGCCACCCAGCTGTTGCAGGAGCAGCTCCGGGTCGCCCACGGGGTCGACGACCGGACCCGGGGGCGGTCGCTGCGGCTGCTCGCCACGACCGCTGCCCCGGACCACCGGCGCAAGCTGCTCTCCGAGGCGGTGAACCTGCTACAGGCCTGCGGGGACCGGCTGGAACTCGTCCGGGCCCTCGGCGACACCGGCCAGACCCTGCAACGGGCCGGGGACTCGGCGCGGGCCCGGCTGCTGGTCCGCCGGGCGTACCAGCTGGCCCAGGACTGCGGGGCGTCGGTGCTGGCGCAGCGGTTGATCCGGCGGGAGCCGGGCGGCGGGCTGCCGGCGTACCAGGCGAGCCCCGAGGCGCAGGAGCCCGACGACGGGCTGAGCGAGGCCGAGCGGCGGGTGGCCGCGCTGGCCGCCCAGGGGCACACCAACCGGCAGATTTCCAGCAAGCTGTTCATCACGGTGAGCACCGTCGAGCAGCACCTGACCCGGGTCTACCGGAAGCTGGACGTCAAGCGGCGCACCGACCTGCCGGCCCGGCTCATCGCGTTCGCCGAGCCGCTGGCCGAGGAGACGCAGGGCGCGGCGTCCTGACCGGACGGTCGAAGGGGCGCCGGGCCGTCCCGGCCCGGCGCCCCTTCGCCGCGTACCCGGGTCAGCCGGTGGCCGCCTCGGCGGCCCGCCGGTCGAGGTGCCGCAGCACCAGGTCGGCGGCGGCACCGACCCCGCCGGCGCGGTGCAACCGCCCGCGCCACAGGCCGGCCCGGTCCCGGAAGGACGGCTCGGCCAGCAGCCGGCGCAGCTTGTCCTCGATGTCCTCGACGTCGAGGACGTCGGCGTGCTCGACGGCGAGCGCGACGCCGGCGTCGACGGCCCGGACCGCGCCGTCGTAGCAGTCGAGCCAGAACGGCATCACCAGTTGTGGCACCCCGAACCAGGCCGCCTCGTGGATCGCGTTCGCGGCGGCGTGGTTGAAGCAGACCCGCACGTGCGGGTGGGACAGCACCTCGAGCTGCGAGGGCAGCCACGCCTCGATGCGCAGGTTCGCCGGCAGTTGCCCGGCCGGTGGCAGGAAGCGCTGGCTGGCGGCGGGCAGTTTCCACAGCACGTGGTGCTCCGGCGCGAGCCGCGCGACGACCTCGACCAGCGCGGCCACCTGGGCCTCCGACGGCCGCATGATGGTGCCGAACCCGATGTACACCACCGAGGGGTGCTCATCCAGCCAGGCGCGCACCTCGGCGCCGTCCGGGCCCGGGGTGAGTTCCCGGGGCACCATCGTGCCGACCATCCGCAGGTTCGCCGGCGCGGTGACGAACGGGTACTCCAGCCCGAAGACCGTGTACGCGACCAGCGCCTCGGCCGCCTCGGCGTACTGCGCGGGCCGCAGCTCGGGGTTTCTGATGCCCGCGGCCCGGCGCCGGTCGGCCTCGCCGGTGTTGCGGGCCAGCCGCTCCGGTGCCGTCAGGGCCCGCGCGATCGCCGCCCGGTGGCGGGCGTTCGCCGCCCGCTGGCTCGGGCCCATGTTCAGCGGCAGCCCGGACAGCGGCATCGGGTACGTCGGCGGGACGGTGTCGGGCAGGAAGTTCGACGGGGGCACCGAGACGCCGATGACGTACGGCACCCCCCGGACAGTCGCCGCGTCCATGCCGAACGTGGCGAACGAGTCGACCATGGCCAGCGCCGGGGTCACCTCGTCGACCAGGTCCAGGCAGCGCTCGTAGAGCTGGTGCAGGTAGTCGTAGTCGGTGGAGGCGTCGACGTAGGCCGCGAAGTTGTCGGCCCGGGAACCGGTGGTCATGCGCTGACGGGTCTCGTCGTCCCAGTCGTCGGGGCGCGCCTCGGGCCGGGCCGGCCCGAGCGACAGGAAGTGGAGTTCCCCGTCGCCGGGCACGGCCTCGATGTCGGCTCGACGTTCGTCCGTGCAGGCGAACCACATCCGCCGCACGGCGCGGCGCTTGAGTTCGCCGGCCAGGGTGACCAGCGGGTTGAACAGGCCGGAGCTGCCGGTACTGATGATCAGCAGCGCGTCCCTCGTTGCGGTGAGGTACTCGGCTGTCATCGGCGTGGCTAGTCCATCGAACGGCGCATGAAGCCACGGGTCCCGATTGCGGTGGCGACGACGAACACGCCGGCGAGGATGGTCAGGTCCAGCCAGAGCGGCACCGACTCGACGCCGGGCGGGGCGACCAGCGACCGGGTGGCCTCGCTGACGTAGGTGAGCGGGTTGACCGAGCAGATCACCTGGAACCAGGGCAGGGAGTCCAGGGCCCGCAGCGGGAACTGGGTGGCGCCGGTGAACATCAGCGGCGTCATGATCACGGTGAACATGATCTGGATGCGGTGCGGCGGGACCAGGGTGCCGAACGTGAGGCCCAGGGCCGCGCCGACCAGCGCGCCGGCCGCCAGCACCACCATCACCTTGAGCGCCGTCAGCACGGGCCAGGTGACCCCCAGCATGAGCATGCCGATCGGGATCAGCACCAGGCCGGCGATCGTGCCGCGGATGGCCCCGAAGATGATCTTCTCGAAGGCGACCAGGGGGATCGACAGCGGGGAGAGCAGCCGGTCCTCGATCTCCCTGGTGAAGGAGAAGTCCATCACCAGGGGCAGGGCGGTGTTCTCCAGGCCGATCAGGAAGGCGTTCAGCGCGATGACGCCGGGCAGCAGCACGTTGGCGAAGTCGTTGCTGGCATATCCCAGCTCGCCGAGCACCTTGCCGAAGATCAGCAGCATGAACAGCGGCTGGATGAAGACCTGGGCCAGGAACGCGCCCAGCTCGCGGCCGGTCACGAACAGGTCGCGGGCCAGCACCGCGCGGAACGTGGCGAGCTGGTCCAGCCCGCGCACCGAGCGGGGCGGCACGAACGCCGGCGTCGGCGCGGACGGGGTGGCGGGGGCGGTGACGCTCACCGAAGTTCCCTTCCGGTCAGGTGGATGAAGACGTCTTCCAGGCTGGGCTGGCCGATGCTGAGGTCGCGGACCTCGCAGCTCAGGTCGCTGAGGATCTTCAGCGCCATCGGCACGGCGTGGGCCGGCTGGGTGCCGGTGTAGACCCGGAAGGACAGGGTGGCGTCCGGGTCGGCCGGCGCCTCGGGCATCGGCATGGGCATCGGCGGCATCCCGGGGAACGCCGGCATACCGCCGCCCGCCCCGCCGCGCAACTGCTCCACCCGCTCCACGTCCGCGATGTTGCCGAGCGCGGCCTGCACCTCCTCGGCCGGCGCGCCGGCGCCGACCACGAGGGTCAGCGTGCTGCTGCCGGGCAGGGTACGGGTCAGCGCGGCGGGGGTGTCCAGGGTGAGCAGCTTGCCGTGGTCGATGATGCCGACCCGGTCACAGAGCTTCTCCGCCTCGTCCATGTCGTGGGTGGTGACCACGACCGTGACCCCCTCGCGCTTCAGCTCGGCGATCCGGTCGTGCACGAACAGCCGCGACTGCGGGTCGAGGCCGCCGGATGGCTCGTCGAGGAAGAGCACCTTCGGCGAGTGCATCAGCGCCCGGGCGATCATCGTGCGCTGCGCCAGGCCGCCGGAGAGGAAGTCGGTGCGCGCGTTGGCCATCTCCTTGAGGCCCATCTGCTCCAGCAGCTCGTCCGCCCGCCGGTTGCGTTCGGCCCGCGGCACCCGGTGGTACGCCGCGTGGAACACCAGGTTCTGCCGGACGGTCAACGCCCGGTCCAGGTTCACCCGCTGCGGCACGACCGCCAGCAACTGCCGGGCCACGGCCGGCGCGCCGATCACGTCCGCACCGCAGACCGTGGCCCGACCCGAGGTGGCCCGCACCCGCGTGGTCAGCACCCCGATCGTCGTCGTCTTGCCCGCGCCGTTCGGCCCGAGCAGACCGAAGACCTCACCGGCGGCGACAGCGAAACTCAGTCCGTTAACCGCCGGCGGCATGTTGGGCTGGTACTGCTTGACCAGCTCCGTGACCACCACTGCCTCGTCCACTTCGTCATGCTCCCGTCCGGGTCATCTGTGGGACAGATATCTATCTTTGAATAGGGGGCGCTAGGGGGGCGGCAGGGGCACGGCGCCCTCAGAGGTCACGCCCGGTCAGCCACCCCTGCAGGGTCGCGGCGAGTTCCGGGCCCCGGTCGGCGACCATGCTGAAGTGGTCGCCGACCGCGTCCACCGTCTCGTGCGGGTACGGCCACCGGGACCGCCAGCCGTCGGGCTCCCCCGTCCACTGGCCCAGCGGCTCGCTGGCCCGCACCAGCAGGGTCGCCGACGTCATCGGGGCGGGCTGCCAGTCCAGGAACAGCGGCAGGTACCCGGCCCACGCGGTGGTCCGCCAGTCGTCCATCGGGGTGTACGCGCTGTCCCGGTCGGTCATCCCGTCGAGCAGCTCGGGCACCCAGCCGCCGAGCACCTCGCTGTCGGCGGGGTAGGTGTCCATCAGCATCACCGCGGCCGGCGGCCGGCCCTGGCGGTCCAGCTCGCGGGCGAGCACGTTGGCGACCATCGCACCGCCGGAGTGCCCGCCCAGCACGTACGGGCCGTCGCCGACGACGCGCAGCACCGTGTCGGCGTGCACCCGCAGCAGGGCGGCCAGGTCGGCGGGCAACTCCTCGCCCACCCCGAAGCCGGGATTGGGCAGCGCCCACACGTCGCGCAGGCCACGGAAGCCGGACGCGAGCCGGGCGTACTCGTGCGCGCCGGAGAGCAGCGACATGGTGCAGCAGAGGACCAGTGGCGCGCCGGCCCCGCCCTCGGCCAGCCGGAGGATCCCGGCCGGCCGGGAGAGCTGCCCGGGGTCGGTGAAGGACGGCCGGAACTGGGCGAGCTTGACCAGCAGCTCGGCGTAACCGGCCGAGTCCGCGCGGGCCTTGGGCTGGCTGAACAGCCCGCCGAGCAACCCGCCGCCGCCCTCCCCGGCGCCCTCTCCCGCGTCGCCCGCCGCGCCCGCGCCGAGAAGCTGGCCGAGCAGGTGCCGGGCCAGCGCCGTCGGAGTGGGGTGGTCGAACAGCAGGGTGGCGGACAGCTCCGCCCCGGTCTCCTGGCGCAGCGCGTCGCGCAGCTCTAGGGCGGTCAGCGAGTCGAAGCCGAGCTCCAGGAAGTCCCGATCGGCCTCGATCGCCCCGGGCGAGGCGTGCCCGAGCACCGTGGCCACCCGCGCCCGGACCAGGTCCAGCAGGATCCGCTGCCGGTCCGCGGCGGTGCTGCCGGTCAGCCGGGTCAGCAGCGCCCGGGCCGGGTCGCCGGCGTCGCCACCGGCCGGCCCGTCCGCCACGGCGGCGGCCGTCGCCTCGGGGACGCCCCGCAGCAGCGGACTGGGCCGTACCGCGGTGAAGGCCGGCACGAACGCGGGCCAGTCGATGTCGGCGACGGCGACCTGGTCGTCGCCCCGGCCCACGGCCTGCTGCAACGCGGCGACGGCCAGCTCGGCGTCGAGCGGCCGGACGCCCCGGCGGCGGAGCTGACCCGGCTCGGCGACCTCGTCGGCCCACGGCACCCAGGCCAGCACGGTGGCCGGCCGGCCGGCGGCCCGGCGGCGCGCGGCCAGCGCCTCCAGGCCCGCGCCGACGGCGGCCGTGACCGCCGCGCCGCCGCCACCCCAGGTGGCAGCGGTGGAGGTGAAGACCACGAACTCGTCGACGGGCCGGTCGGCGCAGGCGGAGTCGAGCAGCTCCACGGCGGCGACGCGGGCGGCGACGGCGGCGGCCAGCTCCGCCGGATCCAGGCCGGCGACCGGCTCGCCCGCTCCGCCGGCGTCGGCGACGTGGACGACCGTGCGGACCGGGTGGCCGGCGGCGGCGAGCCGGTCCAGCAGGTCGGGCAGCGCGGCGGGTTCGCCGATCGGGGTGACCTCGACGCCCCGTGCGGTCAGCTCGGCCGCCGCCTCGGCGGGCAGGGCCGCCCCGGTGAGCAGCAGGTGCGGCGCGCCCCGGTCGGCGAGCCAGCGCAGCACGTGCGGTCCGCGCGCGCCGGCCGCGCCGTCGACCAGCACCGCTCCCCTGGGACGCCAGTCCTCGTCGGCGGCGGCGGGACCGGTCGGTGCGGGTTCCAGCCGTCGCGCGTACACCCCGGCGGGCCGGACCGCGAGCTGGTCCTCGTCGCCCCCGGCCGCGACGAGCCGGGCCAGCGCCGCGAGGGCGGCGTCGTCCGGCGCAGCCGGCAGGTCGACGAGGCCGCCCCACAGCCGAGGCATCTCCAGCGCGAGCACCCGGCCCAGACCCCAGACGTACGCCCCGGCGACGTCCGGCGCGGGGTCGTCCGGGTCGACGGCGACGGCGCCCCGGGTCACGCACCACACCGGCGCGCCGAGGTCGGCCGCGCCCAGGGCCCGGACCAGCGCGGCGGTGCCGGCCAGCGCGGCGGTGCCGGCCGAGCCGCCCGCCGCGAGCAGCGACACCACGGCCGACGGGGCGTCCCCGGCGGGCAGGACGAGATCACCGGGGTCGTCGCCCACGGGCACCAGCACCGGCGACAGGCCCTCGGCGCGCAGCGCGGCCAGCACCGCGTCCGGGTCCGCGCCGGTCGGGGCGACCACGAGGCAGGGGCCGGCCGGCGGGGCGGGGGCGGCTGGCGGGGCGATCCGCGCCCAGCCGGCCCGGTACCGCAGGCCGTCCAGCTCGGTGCGGCGGCGCTGCCGGCCCCGGTACGCCCCGAGGACGGGCAGCAGCTCGGCCAGGGCGTCGCTCCGGTCTCCGTCGAGGCCGAGGACAGCGGCCAGCGCGGCGGGCTCGTCGGCCTCGACGGCGGCCCAGAAGTCCCCGTCCACGGCGTCCGCCGCCGGGGGCGGGGCGAGGCGGAACCCGGGCGGCTCCGGCCAGTACCGCTCGTGGTGGAAGGCGTAGGTGGGCAGGTCGACGCGGGCGGCGTCGGTGCCGGTGAACAGGGCGGGCCAGTCCACCGCCGCGCCCCGCAGGTCCACCGCGGCGAGGGCGGCGAGCAGCCCGGCCGCCTCCGGCTGGTCCCGGCGGGCCACCGGCACGAAGGCCGCCGCGTCGGCGTCGGGCAGGCACTCCCGGCCCAGCGCGGTGAGCGCGGCGTCCGGGCCCAGCTCCAGGAAGGTGCCCACCCCGGCAACGGCCAGGGTGGTCACGCCGTCGTGGAAGCGCACCGTGTCCCGGACGTGGTCGACCCAGTAGCCGGGGTCGGTGGCCTGCTCGGCGGTGAGCGTGTCGCCGGTGCGGTCGGAGACGACCGGCAGCCTCGGCGGGTGCCAGGTGACCTTCTCGGCGACCACCCGGAAGTCGGCCAGCATGGCGTCCATCCGGGCGGAGTGGAACGCGTGGCTGACCCGCAGCCGGCGGGTCCGCCTGCCCTGCGCGGCGAGGCGTTCGCCGGCCGCGAGCACGGCGTTGGCGTCGCCGGAGAGCACCACCGACGCGGGGCCGTTCACGGCGGCCAGGGCGACCCGGTCGTCGAGCAGGGGCGCCACCTCGGCCTCGGACGCCCGGACCGCCAGCATCGCCCCGCCGTCGGGCAGGGCCTGCATCAGCCGGCCCCGGGCGGCCACCAGGGTCGCCGCGTCGGCCAGTGACAGCACCCCGGCGACGTGCGCCGCGGCCAGCCCGCCGACGGAGTGCCCGAGCAGTTGCTGCGGGCGCAGCCCCCACGCGGTGACCAACCGGTACGCGGCCACCTCGTACGCGAACAGCGCCGGCTGGGTGAACTCGGTGCGGTCCAGCAGGGCCGCCTCGGGCGAGCCGGGGTCGGCGAAGACGACCTCGCGCAGCGGGCGGGCCAGGTGCCGGTCGAGTTCGGCGGCCACCTCGTCGAAGGCGGCGGCGAACACCGGGAACCGGCGGTGCAGCTCGGCGCCCATCCCGGGGCGCTGCGCGCCCTGGCCGGTGAAGAGGAAGGCGAGCTTGCCGGCCGGGCGGGCCACCCCCCGGGTCACGCCCGCGGCGGGCCGGTCCTCGGCGACGGCCCGCAGGCCGGCCCGCAGCGCGTCGGCGTCGGCGCCGGTCACGGCCGCCCGGTGCGGCAGCGCCGCCCGGGTGGTGACCAGCGAGTACGCCACGTCGGCCGGGGCCAGGTCGGGGTGGGCGGCCAGGTGCTCCAGCAGCCGCCCGGCCTGCCCCGCGAGGGCCGGCGCGGAGCGGGCGGAGACGATCCACGGCGCCGGTGGGGCGGGCGTCCCGGCCGGGACGGGGGGCGGCACGTCGGCGGGGTCGGGCTCCTCGATGATGGTGTGCGCGTTGGTGCCGCTGACCCCGAACGCGGACACCCCGGCACGGCGCGGCTGCCCGGTCGCCGGCCACGGGGTCGCCTCGGTGAGCAGGGACACCGCCCCGGCGGACCAGTCGACGTGCGGGGTGGGGCGGTCGACGTGCAGGGTGGGTGGCAGCATGCCGTGCCGCATGGCGTGGACCATCTTGATGATGCCGGCGACGCCGGCGGCGGCCTGGGTGTGGCCGATGTTCGACTTCACCGAGCCGAGCAGCAGCGGCCGGTCCGCCGGCCGACCCTGCCCGTACGTGGCCAGCAGCGCCTGCGCCTCGATCGGGTCGCCGAGGGTGGTGCCGGTGCCGTGCGCCTCCACCACGTCGACCTGGTCGGCGGTCAGCCCGGCGTTGGCCAGGGCCTGCCTGATCACCCGGCGCTGGGAGGGGCCGTTGGGGGCGGTGAGCCCGCTGCTGGCCCCGTCCTGGTTGACCGCGCTGCCGCGTACCACGGCGAGGACCCGGTGGCCGTTGCGGCGGGCGTCGGAGAGCCGCTCGACGAGCAGCATGCCGACCCCCTCGGACCAGCCGGTGCCGTCGGCGGCGGCGGCGAACGACTTGCACCGCCCGTCGTTGGACAGGCCGCGCTGGCGGGAGAACTCCACGAAGACCGTCGGGGTGGCCATCACCGACACCCCGCCGGCCAGCGCCAGGGTGCACTCGCCCAGCCGCAGCGCCTGGCAGGCCAGGTGCAGGGCGACCAGCGACGACGAGCAGGCGGTGTCCACGGTGACCGCCGGGCCCTCCAGCCCGAGCGCGTACGAGATCCGGCCGCTGGCCACGGCGGCGGCGCTGCCGGTGCCGAGGTACCCCTCGACGCCGCCGCCGACCCCGGACAGCAGGGCCGCGTAGTCGCCCTGGCTGCTGGTCGCCGCGTACACGCCGGTGGGCGCGCCGCGCAGCGTGGTCGGGTCGATCCCGGCCCGCTCGAACGCCTCCCACGCGGCCTCCAGCAGCAGCCGCTGCTGCGGGTCCATGGCCAGCGCCTCGCGGGGGCTGATGCCGAAGAACGCGGGGTCGAAGTCGCCGGCGGAGTAGAGGAACCCGCCCTCCCGCACGTACGAGGTGCCCCGGCTGTCCGGGTCGGTGTCGTACAGGGCGTCGAGGTTCCACCCCCGGTCGTCGGGGAACGGCGCCATCGCGTCGGCCCCGGCGGCGACCAGGTCCCACAACTGCTCCGGCGAGCGCACGCCGCCGGGGAACCGGCAGCTCATCCCGATGATCGCCACCGGTTCGCTGAGCGCGGCGGCGAGCTGCTGGTTCTGCTGCTTGAGCTTCTGGTTGTCGAGCAGGGACGCGCGCAGCGCGCTGACGACCTCGTCCAGTGAGACGCTCATCGGGGACTCCTTGCGGCCAGCCGGGTCACGAGTCGGAGCCTTCCAGGGCCATCCGGACCAGACCGGCGACGTCCAGTTCGCGGATCTCGGCCTCCGGCGCGGCCGGGACGGCCACCGGCGTGCCGGCGACCGGTCCCGCGGCGTGGGCCAGCTGGAGAAGCTGGTCGAGCAGCCCGGCCTGGCGTAGCTGGTCCAGCGGGATCGCGGCCAGCGCCCGGCGGACGGACGCCTCGTCGCCGTCGCCGTCGCCGGCCGCCGCGCCGGCGTCGGGGAACAGCTCCTCGTGGAGGTGGTCGGCCAGGCCGGCCGGGGTCGGGTAGTCGAAGACGACCGTGGTGGGCAGCTCGTGCCCGGTCGCCGCGGTGAGCAGGTTGCGCAGCTCCACGGCGGTCAGCGAGTCGAAGCCGAGGTCGAGGAAGCCCCGGTCGGTCTCGATCACGTCGCCGGAGGAGTGGCCGAGCACCTTCGCCGCGTCCACCCGCACCATCTCCAGCAGTGCCGCCCGTCGCTCCTCGCCGGGCAGCGCGCGCAGCCCGGCGAGCAGGTCCCGGGTGGCCGGCGCGGCCGGGGCGGGGCCGTCGGCGACGGTCTCCGTCAAAGCCCGCACGGCCGGCAGGTCGGCCAGCAGCGGGCTGGGCCGCAGCGCGGTGAACAGCGGCTGGAAGGTGGCCCAGTCGACGTCGACGACGGTGACGCAGACGTCCCCGGCGGCGAGCGCGTGCCGCAGCCCGGCCATCGCCACGCCCGGCGGCATCACCCGCAGGCCCCGGCGGCGAAGCTGCTCCGGCGCCCCGTCGTCGAACATGCCCGACTCGGTCCACGGCCCCCACGCCACCGAGGTGGCCGGCAGGCCCCGGCCGCGCCGCTGCTCGGCCAGCGCGTCCAGGTACGCGTTGCCGGCGGCGTACGCGCCCTGCCCGCCGCTGCCCCACACCGCCGCGATCGACGAGAAGAGCACGAACGCGTCCAGCTCGACGCCGTCGAGCAACTCGTCGAGCAACTCGGTGCCGACCAGCTTCGGGGCGACGACGTACGCGAGGTCCTCCAGGGTGGTGTCGGCCAGCGGCACCACCTCGCTGACCCCGGCGGCGTGCACCACCGCGCGCAGCGGCGGGCCCTCCCGCCGCAGCTCGGCGACGAGGTCGGTCATGGCGACCCGGTCGGCGGCGTCGCACCGGGCCACCCGGCCGGAGACGCCGAGGGCCTCCAGCTCGGCGAGCAGCTCTGCCGTGCCGGGGGTGTCTGCCCCGCGCCGGCTGGTCAGCACCACCCGCTCCGCGCCGGCGCCGGCCACCCAGCGGGCCAGGTGCCCGCCAAGCGCCCCGGTCCCGCCGGTGATCAGCACGGTGCCCCGGGGTTGCCACGGCGCGGGCTCCCCGGCGGTGACGGCCGGGGCGAGCCGGCGGACCAGCACGCCGGAGTCGCGGACGGCGAGCTGGTCCTCCGCCACGCCGCCGGTGAGGATGCCACCGAGGCGCATCGCCGTCCAGCTCTCCAGGGTGGCGGGCAGGTCGATCAGCCCAGCCCAGCGGGCGGGCTGCTCCAGCGCGGCCACCCGGCCCAGCCCCCACAGCATCGCCTGGCGGGGGTTGACCGGCACGTCGCCGTCGCCGACGCCGACCGCGCCCTGGGTCACGCACCACAACCGGGCCGCCGCGTCGGTGTCGGTGAGCTCCTGGAGGAGCTGCACGGTCGCGGCGAGGCCGCGGGGCAGCGCCGGGTGCTCGACCTGCGGGGCGTCGTCCAGGCCGAGGAAGGACAGGATCGACAGGGTCCCGGTGGCCCCGTCGAGCGCCTCGCCGAGCACGTCGGCGAGCTGGCCGCCCAGCTCGTCGGGGTCGGCGGCGGTGTCGACGGGCACGGTGGTCACGTCACCGCCGAGGGTCCAGGTGCAGGAGTTCAGGTCGGGGTCGTCGGCCCGGTCGGCGGGCAGCAGCACCAGCCAGGGGCCGCTGTCCTGCTCCGTCGGCGGGCCGGCGAGCGGTTCCCAGACCACCCGGTACCGGGCGCCGTCCACGAGGGAGCGTTCCCGGCCGCGCCGCCGCCACGCGGACAGGGCCGGCAGCACCGCCCCGAACGGCTGGTCGCGGTCCACGTCCAGCTCGCGGGTCAGCGACTCGAAGTCCTCGGCCTCGACCGCCGCCCAGAACCGGCGCTCGACCTCGGTGCTGTCGTCCTCGACGGCGGCCAGGGCGGCCCAGTCCGGCGGCTGCGGCCAGTAGCGCTGCCGGTCGAACACGTACGTGGGCAGGTCCATCGGCTGGGCGCCGGTGCCCTCGTACAGCACGGACCAGTCCGGGGAGACGCCGTGGGTGTGCAGCGCGGCGACGGCCCGCAGCAGGGCGGCCGGCTCCGGCCGGTCCCGCCGCAGGGTGGGTACGACCAGCGGGGCCCGGCCGCCGGCCGGGGCGTCCTCGGCGAGGACGGCCTGGGTGAGGGCGGTGAGCACCCCGTCCGGGCCGATCTCGACGTACCCGGTGCAGCCCTGGGCCCGCAGGGCCGTGACGGCGTCGGCGAAGCGCACGGCGTCGCGGGCGTGCCGCACCCAGTACGCCGGGGTGGCGAGTTCGGCCGGGTCGACCACCGCGCCGGTGACCGTGGAGACCATCGGCACGGTCGGGGTCCGCGGTTCCAGCCGGGCGGCGACGGCGGCGAGGTCGTCGAGCACCGGCTCCATCAGCGGGCTGTGGAACGCGTGGCTGACGGTCAGCCGCCGGATGCGTACGCCCCGGGCGGACCACTCGGCGGCCAGTTCCTCGACGGCGTCGCCGGCCCCGGAGAGCACCACGGCGGCAGGGCCGTTGACGGCGGCGACGGAGACCCGGTCGGCGCGGTCGCCGAGCGAGGCCAGCACGTCGGCCTCGGCGGCGGCGACGGCGAGCATCGCCCCGCCGTCCGGCAGCGCCTGCATGAGCCGGCCCCGGGCGGCGACCAGCTCGGCGGCCTCGGCCAGGGTGAGCAGCCCGGCGGCGTGGGCGGCGGCGAACTCGCCGATGGAGTGCCCGGCGACCACGTCGGGACGCACGCCCCACGCCTGCAACAGCCGGAACAGCGCCACCTCGACGGCGAACAGCGCCGGCTGGGTGTACTCGGTGCGGTCCAGCAGCTCCGCGTCGGCGGTGCCGGGCGAGGCGTTCAGCACCGGCCTCAGCGGCCCGGGCAGGTGCGGGTCGAGGACGGCGCAGGCCTCGTCGAGGGCGGCGGCGAAGGCCGGGAACGCGGCGGCCAGCTCGCGGCCCATTCCGGGCCGCTGCGCGCCCTGCCCGGAGAACAGGTACGCCACCTTCGGCCGGGGCGCGACCGCGCCGGTGACCACCAGCGGCGACTCCTCGCCCGCGCCGAGGGCGCGCAGCCCGGTGCGCAGCGCGATCCGGTCGGTGGCGAGGACGACGGCCCGGTGCTCCAGGGCGGCCCGGGACACCACGGACGACCAGCCGGCGTCGACCAGCGGCGGCGCCTCCGGCCCGGTGAGCCGGTCGGCCCACGGGCCGGCCTGGGCGGCCAGCGCGGACGCGGTGCGCGCCGACAGCAGCACCGGCACCACCGGCAGCCGGTCCGGGTCCCCGGCCGGCTCGGTCGGGACGGGCAGTTCGGGGGCCTGCTCCAGGATGGTGTGCGCGTTGGTGCCGCTGATCCCGAAGGAGGAGACGGCGGCCCGCCGGGGGCGGCCGGTGACCGGCCAGATCCGGCCCTCGTCGAGCAGCTCGACCGCGCCGACGCTCCAATCCACCTGGTCGGTCGGCTCGTCGACGTGCAGGGTCTGCGGCAGGTAGCCGTACCGCAGGGCCAGGACCATCTTGATGATGCCGGCGACCCCGGCGGCGGCCTGGGTGTGCCCGATGTTCGACTTGATCGAGCCGAGCCAGAGCGGCTGGTCGGCCGGCCGCTCCCGGCCGTACGTGGCGAGCAGGGCCTGCGCCTCGATCGGGTCGCCGAGCCTGGTGCCGGTGCCGTGCGCCTCGACGGCGTCCACGTCGGCGGGGGTGAGGCCGGCGTTGGCCAGGGCCTGCCGGATCACCCGCTGCTGCGAGGGCCCGTTCGGGGCGGTGAGGCCGTTGGACGCGCCGTCCTGGTTGACGGCGCTGCCCCGGATCACCGCGAGCACGGGGTGGCCGTTGCGCTGGGCGTCGGAGAGCCGCTCGACCAGCAGCACGCCGAGGCCCTCGCCCCAGCTCGTGCCGTCGGCGGCGGAGGCGAACGCCTTGACCCGGCTGTCCGGGGCCAGCCCCCGCTGCCGGCTGAAGCCCACGAACACCCCGGGGGTGGACATCACGGTGACGCCACCGACGAGGGCGAGCGAGCACTCCGCCTGGCGCAGCGCCTGGCAGGCCCAGTGCAGCGCGACCAGCGACGAGGAGCAGGCGGTGTCCACCGAGACGGCGGGCCCCTCCAGGCCGAGGGTGTACGACACCCGGCCGGAGAGCACGCTGCCGGCGTTGCCGGTCATCAGGTGCCCCTCGGCGCCCTCGGCGCTGTACATCAGGTTCCGGTAGTCCTGGTAGTTGGTGCCGACGAAGACCCCCGTGGGGCTGCCGCGCAGCGCCTGCGGGTCGATGCCGGCCCGCTCGATGACCTCCCAGGACGCCTCCAGCAGCAGCCGCTGCTGCGGGTCCATGGCCAGGGCCTCGCGGGGGCTGATGCCGAAGAAGCCGGCGTCGAAGTCGGCGACCCCGGTGACGAAGCCGCCTTCGCTCGCGTAGCTGGTGCCCTCGTTCTCCGGGTCGGAGTCGAACAGCCGGTCGAGGTCCCAGCCCCGGTCGGTGGGGAACTCGCCGATCGCGTCGCCGCCCGCGGCGAGGAGCTGCCACAGCCGTTCCGGGTCGTCCGCCCCGCCGGGGAGGCGGCAGCTCATCGCCACGATGGCGATCGGGTCGTCGTCGACGCCCGGGGCGGCCGGTGCGGGGGTGGCCACGTCCGACACGGCCCCGGTGAGCAGCTCGTCCAGGTGCGTGGCGAGCACCGTCGGGTTCGGGTAGTCGAAGGCGAGCGTCGCGGGCAGCCGCAGGTCGGTGGCGGTGGCCAGGAAGTTGCGCATGTCGACCGCGGTCAGCGAGTCCAGGCCCAGGTCCCGGAAGGGCCGGGTGGCCGGGATGTCGTCGGCCGCGCCGTAGCCCAGCGCGGCCGCCGCGCACTGGCGGACCAGTTCCAGCAGCGCCTCGGCACGCTCCGCCGGGGTGAGCCCGGCGAGCCGGCGGGCCAGCGCCCCCGACGGGGCGGCCGGCTCCTCCTCGGTGGCCTCCGGCGTGGCCTCCCGGGCCGCCTCGCGCACCTCGGCGAGGTCGCCGATCAGCGGGCTGGGCCGGACCAGGGTGAACGCGGGGGCGAACCGGCCCCAGTCGATGTCGGCGATCAGGGTGGTGGTCTCGTCCCGGCGCAGCGCCCGGGCCAGGGCCTCGACGGCCAGGTCGGGGTCCATGCCGACCATGCCGCCCCGGCGCAGCCGCTGCTGGGCGCGCTCGTTGTCGGCGGGCAGGCCGGCCCCGCTCCACGCGCCCCAGGCCACGGAGAGGGCGGGCCGGCCCTCGGCCCGGCGTCGCTCGGCGAGGGCGTCGAGGTAGGCGTTCGCGGCCCCGTACGCGCCCTGCCCGGCGTTGCCGGTGGTGCCGGCGACCGAGGAGAACAGCACGAAGGCGTCCAGGTCCAGGTCGCGGGTCAGCTCGTCCAGGTGGGCGGCGGCGAGGCACTTGGGGGCGGCGACGGTGTGCAGGCGCTGCGCGGTGGCGGTGTCCACGATGCCGTCGTCGAGGACGGCGGCGGTGTGCAGCACGGCGCTCAGCGGGGCGTCCCCGTCGACCGTGGCCACCAGGTCGGCGAGCTGCGCCCGGTCGGCGACGTCGCAGCGGGCCACGGTGACCCGTACGCCGAGGTCGGTCAGCTCCGCCTCCAGCTCGGCGGCGCCCGGCGCGTCCGGGCCGCGCCGGCTGGCCAGCAGGACGTGCGCGGCACCGGAGCGGGCCGCCCAGCGGGCCAGGTGCCCGCCCAGGCCGCCGGTGCCGCCGGTGATCAGCACGGTGCCGCGCAGCCGCCAGCCGTCGTCGGTCGGCTCGCCGGACGCGGTCGGCTCGGGCTCGGTGATCCGGGTGAGCCGGCGGGCGAAGACCCCGGAGTCGCGGACGGCGAGCTGGTCCTCGCCGCCGTTGTCGCCGAGCGCCGCGCAGAGCCGCACCCCGGTCCAGGGGTCGAGGAGGTCCGGCAGGTCGACCAGGCCGGCCCAACGACCGGGGTGTTCGAGGGCGACCGCGCGACCGAGGCCCCAGACGGCGGCGGCGGCCGGGCTCGGCGCCGGGTCCCCGGCGTCGATGGCGACGGCCCGCCGGGTGGCGCACCACAGCGGCGCCTCGACGTCGAGCGATCCGAGCGCCTGCACCAGCAGGACCGTCCCGGTGACGCCCAGCGTGGTGGCGGGGTGGTCGGGGTGCGCCCGCTCGTCGAGGCCGAGCAGCGACAGCACCGAGGCGGGTCCCTCGTCGGGCAGCGCGTCGCGCAGCAGGTCGGCCAGTGCCGCCGCGTCGGCGGTGGTGTCCACCTCGACGGGTACGGCGTCCACGCCGACGCTGCCGAGCGCGGAGAGCACGTCCTGGACCAGCGGCTCCTCGTCCAGCCCGGCGGGAACCGGGACCAGCCAGGTGCCGGCGAGCCGGTCCAGCGGCAGGTCGGGCAGGGCGTTCCAGGTGACCCGGTAGCGCCACCGGTCGATGTCCGGCTCGTCGTCGGCGCGGGCGAGGAACAGCGGCGGCGCCGGCCAGTACCGGTGGTGGTCGAAGGCGTACGTGGGCAGGTCGACGGTGGCCGTGGCGGCGAGGACCTTCGTGAGGTCGACGGGCAGGCCGACGGCGTGCGCGGTGGCCAGGTTGGTCAGCAGCCGGGTCGCGTCGTCGTCGCCCCGGCGCAGGCTGCCCAGGGTGTGCCCGGTGGCGCCGGTGTCGTCGAGGATCGCCGTCACCGGCATGGTCAGCACCGGATGCGGGCTGATCTCCACGAAGGCGCGGTGACCGGCGGCGATCGCCACCCGCACCGCCGCGTCGAACTGCACGGTCTGCCGCAGGTTGTCGTACCAGTACTGCGCGCCCATCGAGGCCGGGTCGACCCAGTCCCCGGTCAGCGTGGACACCAGCCGGACGTCGCCGGCCCGCGGGGCCACGTCGGCCAGGTCGGCGCGCAACTGCTCGGCGACCTGCTGCACCGACGCGGAGTGCGACGCGTAGTCCACCGGGATCAGCCTTGCCCGGAGCCCCTCGTCGGTGCACGCCCGCACCAGGTCGGCCACCGGCTGCGGCGGCCCGGACACCACGACGGTCGCCGGGCCGTTCACCGCCGCCACCCCGACGCCGGGGAACTGCGCGAGGCGGGCGGTGACCGCCTCGGCGGACAGGTCCACCGAGGCCATCGTCCCCGTGCCCCGCAGCACCGCCAGGGCACGGGACCGCAGCGCCACCGTCTTCGCCGCGTCGTCCAGGGACAGGATCCCCGCGACGCAGGCCGCGCCGATCTCGCCCTGCGAGTGCCCGATGACCGCCTGCGGGACCACCCCCGCCTGCCGCCAGACGGCCGCCAGGGCGATGCCGACGGCCCACAGCACCGGCTGGACGACCTCGACCCGGTCCAGCCACGACTCGTCGTCGCCGGTCAGGACGGAGACGAGATCCACGTGCAGGTAGGGGGCCAGGGCCCGCTGGCACTCGGCCAGCTTCGCGTCGAACACCGGCGTCCGGCCGACCAGGCCGGCCGCCATCCGCGCCGACTGCGCACCCTGCCCGGGGAACACGAACACCGGTCCCGCCCCCGGACCCGCCGCCGCGCCGGAGACCACGTTGCCGGCCGGGGAACCGGCCGCGACGGCGTTCAGGCCGGCCAGCAGCTCCTCGGCACTCGACCCGACCACGGCGGCCCGCTGCTCGAACGTCGACCGGGTGGCGGCCAGGGACCAGCCCACCGCCGCCGGGTCGAGGCCGTCACGCTCCCGCACGTACGACGCCAACCGGGCGGCCTGACCGGCGAGGGCGGCCCTCGACCGGGCCGACACCGGCCACACCGTCACGCCCGAGGCGACCAGCCCCGGAGCCGACCCGGCGGCGACCGGCTCCGCCGGCGCGTCGTCGGCCTGCTCGATGATCACGTGCGCGTTGGTGCCAGAGATGCCGAACGACGACACCGCGGCCCGCCGGGCCCGGCCCGTCTCGGGCCACGGCCGCGCCTCGGTGGTCAGCTCCACCGCGCCGGCCGTCCAGTCGATGTGCGGGGACGGCTCGTCGACGTGCAGGGTGGCGGGCACGATCCCGTGCCGCATGGCCAGCACGACCTTGATCACCCCGGCGACCCCGGCGGCGGCCTGCGCGTGGCCGATGTTCGACTTCACGGAGCCGAGCAGCAACGGGCCGGTGTCGCCCCGGTCCTGCCCGTACGTGGCCAGCAGCGCCTGCGCCTCGATCGGGTCGCCCAGCGTGGTGCCCGTGCCGTGCGCCTCGACCACGTCCACGTCGGCCGTGGACAGCCGGGCCGAGGCGAGGGCCTGGCTGATCACCCGCTGCTGCGCCGGCCCGTTCGGCGCGGTCAGCCCGTTGGACGCGCCGTCCTGGTTGACGGCGGAGCCGCGGACCACGGCGAGGACCCGCCGGCCGTTGCGGCGGGCGTCCGACAGCCGCTCGACCATCAGCCAGCCGACGCCCTCGGAGAACCCGGCGCCGTCGGCAGCGGCGGCGAAGGACCGGCACCGCCCGTCCGGCGAGAGGGCGCGCTGCCGGCTGGAGCCGATGTAGAGCCCCGGGGTGGCCATCACGGTCACCCCGCCGGCCAGGGCCAGGTCGCACTCCCCCGCCCGCAGCGCCTGCACCGCGAGGTGCAGCGCCACGAGCGACGACGAGCAGGCCGTGTCGATGGAGACAGCCGGGCCCTCCAGCCCGAGGGTGTACGACACCCGGCCGGACGCGACGGCCGCCGCGCCGCCGGTCATCGAGTGCCCCTCGTCGCCGTCCGGCGACATCATCAGCAGGGTGCCGTAGTCCTGCCCGTTGGTGCCGACGAACACCCCGGTCCGGCTGCCGCGCAGTGTGGCCGGGTCGATCCCGGCGGCCTCGACCACCTCCCAGGACGTCTCCAGCAGCAGCCGCTGCTGGGGGTCCATGGTGAGCGCCTCGCGGGGCGAGATACCGAAGAAGGCGGAGTCGAAGTCCCCGGCCCCGTCGACGAACCCGCCCTCCCGGGCGTACGAGGTGCCCGGGTGGTCGGGGTCGGGGTGGTAGAGCCGCTCCAGGTCCCAGCCCCGGTCGGCGGGGAAGGGGGCGACGGCGTCCCGGCCGTCCCGCAGCAGGTCCCACAGTTCGTCGGGGTTGCGCACCCCGCCGGGCAGCCGGCAGCTCATCGCCACGATCGCCACGGGCTCCAGTTCCTGGGACTGGACCTCGCTGAGCCGGCGGCGGGTGTCGTGGAGATCCGCCATGACCCGCTTGAGGTAGTCGCGGAGCTTGTCTTCATTGGCCATCGGAGTGCCGCTTCCTCGGGAGGGACGGGAGAGAGCCGGAGCGGGGTCAGGAAATGCCGAGGTCCTTGTCCACCATCGCGAACAGTTCGTCGTCGGTGGCGTCGTCGAGGTGCCGGCCGATGTCGGCGCCGCCGCTGTCCTGGCCGAGCCGGGAGAGCATCGCCTGGAGGCGTACGGTGGCCCGCACCCGCGCCGCCTCGTCGCGCGCCACCACGTCGAGGCTGTCGGCGATCCGGTCGAGGTCGTCGAGGAGGGCGGTCGGGGTGACCACGTCGTCGTGGGCGACCTCGGCGAAGAGGTACTCCGCCAGCGTCGTCGGGGTCGGGTAGTCGAAGACCAGGGTCACCGGCAGGGCCACCCCGGTGGCCGTGCCGAGGCGGTTGCGCAGCTCGACGGCGGTGACGGAGTCGAAGCCCAGCTCCCGGAACGCCCGGTGCTCGTCCACCGACTCGGCGGACGCGTAGTTGAGCACGGCGGCGACCTGGCTGCGCACCAGGCCGAGCAGCACGGCGAGCCGCTCGGCGGCGGGCAGCCCGGCGAGCCGGTCCTGCAACGTGTCCGGGCCGTCGCCGGCCGCCACGCCGGCGACCGTCTCGGCGGTGGCGAGCCGGCGGACGTCCGGCAGGTCGCCGATCAGCGGGCCGGGCCGGGTGGCGGTGAACGCGACGGCGAACCGCTCCCAGGCGATGTCGGCGATGGTGAGGAACGCCTCGCCGTGGTCCACGGCCTGGTGCAGCGCGGCGATGGCCGCCTCGGGGGTCATCTCCGGTACGCCGTGCCGGTGCAGCAGCTCGCCGAGCGGCCCGTCGGCCATGCCGCCGCCGGCCCAGGCACCCCAGGCGATGGAGGTGGCGGGCAGGCCGAGGCCGCGCCGGTGCTGGGCGAGCGCGTCGAGGAACGCGTTGCTCGGGGCGTAGTTGCCGACGCCGGAGCTGGCCACGCTGCCCGCGAACGACGAGAACATGATGAACGCGGACAGGTCCAGGTCGAGGGTCAGTTCGTGCAGGTTGTACGCGACGTCGACCTTGGCCTGGAGCACCCGCTCGATCTGCTCCGGCCGGATGTCGTTGATCATGGCGTCGTCCAGCACGGCGGAGGCGTGCACGACCGTGGTGAGCGGGTACTCGGCGGGGATCGCGTCGATCAGGTCGGCCAGCGCGTCCCGGTCGGAGGCGTCGCACCCGACCACGGTGGCCTGGGCGCCCAGCTCGGTGAGGTCGTCGACGAGCTGCCGCGCGCCCGGCGCGGCCATGCCCCGCCGGCTGACGACGACGATGTTCTCCACGCCGCTGCGGGCCAGCCAGCGGGCGGCGTGCCCGCCGAGCGCGCCGGTGCCGCCGGTGACCAGGGCCGTGCCGAACGGCTGCCACGGGTTCGCGGGCTGGCTGTCGCCGAGCGGGACCCGGGTGAGCCGGCGGGCGAGCACGCCGCCGGGGCGTACCGCGATCTGGTCCTCCTCCCCGGCGGTGGTGAGGGCCGCGACCAGCAGGCCGGCGGAGCGCTCGTCGACGGCCTCGGGCAGGTCCACGAGGCCGCCCCAGCGCTGCGGGTGCTCCAGCGCGGCGACCCGGCCGAAGCCCCAGACCAGCGACTGCACCGGGGAGCGCAGCAGGTCGGCCCGGCCGACGGACGCGGCACCGGAGGTGACGCTCCACATCGGGGCGCGCAGGCCGACGTCGCCGAGGGCCTGGAACAGCGCGACGGTGGCGGCGAAGCCGCCGGGCACGGACGGGTACAGCGGGTGGATCAGCTCGTCGAAGGCGAGCAGCGAGACCACGCCGGCCACCTCGGCGGCCCCGCCGTCGCCGCCGGGCGCGGCGGCGAGCGCCTCCCGCAGCAACTTGCCGAGCAGGTCACGGTCGACGTCGGCGGTGGAGACGGGCACCGGGACGAGGGTCGCGCCGGCCGCGGTGAACGCCTCGACGCAGGCGTCCTGCCAGGGCTCGACGATGTCGCCGGTCGGCAGGACGACGACCCAGGTGCCGGTCATGCCCCGATTGGCGACGCCGGTCAGCGGCTTCCAGGTGTCCTGGTAGCGCCAGCCGTCGATGTCGGACTGCCGGCGGCGCTGCCGGCGCCACGAGGTCAGCAGCGGCAGGGCCGGGAGCAGCGCGTCGAGGGCCTGGTCCGCCGGGGTGTCCTCGGTGGCGATGGTCTCGGCGAGGGCGGTGAGGTCACCGCGTTCCACGGCGGCCCAGAAGCTGGCGTCGCTCGGGTCGGCCGCCGCCTGCTGGAGCAGGCTCTCCAGGTCGGGGCCGCCGCTGCCGTCCAGCCAGAACCGCTGGTGGTCGAAGGCGTACGTGGGCAGCGGCGCCAGCCCGGTCTCGGCGAGGACGTTCGCCAGGTCGACGGGCAGGCCGACGGCGTGCGCGGTGGCCAGGTTGGTCAGCAGCCGGGTCGCGTCGTCGTCGCCCCGGCGCAGGCTGCCCAGGGTGTGCCCGGTGGTGCCCGTGTCGTCGAGGATCGCCGTCACCGGCATGGTCAACACCGGATGCGGGCTGATCTCCACGAACGTGGAGTGTCCCGCCGCGATGGCGACCCGCACGGCGGCGTCGAACTGCACGGTCCGGCGCAGGTTGTCGTACCAGTAGTCGGCGGTCATCGACGCCGGGTCGGCCCAGTCCCCGGTCAGCGTGGACACGAGACGGGTGTGCCCGGCCTGCGGTGACACGTCGGCCAGGTCGGTGCGCAACTGCTCGGCGACCTCCTGCACCGACGCGGAGTGCGACGCGTAGTCCACCGGGATGAGCCGGGCGCGGACGCCCTCGGCCTGGCATGCCTCGACCAGGTCGGCGACGGGCTGCGGCGGGCCGGACACCACGACGGTGGCCGGGCCGTTGACCGCCGCCACCCCGACTCCCGGGAAGGCCGCCAGGCGGGCGGTGACCGCGTCGGCGGACAGGTCCACCGACGCCATCGTCCCGGTGCCGCGCAGCACGGCGAGGGCGCGGGAGCGCAGGGCGACCGTCTTCGCCGCGTCGTCGAGGGTCAGGATGCCGGCGACGCAGGCGGCGCCGATCTCGCCCTGCGAGTGGCCGACGACGGCGTCCGGGACGACGCCGGCCGCGCGCCACACGGCGGCGAGGGCGATCCCGACGGCCCACAGCACCGGCTGGACGACCTCGACCCGGTCCAGCCACGACTCGTCGTCGCCGGTGAGCACCGCGACGAGGTCCACGTCGAGGTGGGGGGCGAGGGCCCGCTGGCACTCGGCGAGCCTGCCGTCGAACACGGGGGACCGGCCGACGAGGCCGGCGGCCATCCGGGCCGACTGGGCGCCCTGGCCGGGGAAGACGAAGACGGGACCGGCGCCGGAGCCGGTGACCGTACCGGTGACGAGGTTGCCGGCCGGCTGGCCGGCGGCCAGGGCGTCCAGCCCGGCCAGCAGTTCCTCGGCGGCCGTGCCGACGACGGCGGCGCGGTGGTCGAACGTGGACCGGGTGGTGGCCAGGGACCAGCCGACCGCCGCCGGGGCGAGGTCGCCGTGCTCGCGCACGTGCCGCGCGAGCCGGGCGGCCTGGCCGGCGAGGGCGGCCTTCGACCGGGCCGACACCGGCCAGACCGTCGCGTCGGAGGCGATCAGACCGGGCCGGTGCGCGGGCTCGACGGTGGTGGCCTCGACGGCCCCCTCCCCGTCGACGGTGTCCGGGCCGGCGACGCGGGGCCGGTACTCCTCCAGGATCACGTGGGCGTTGGTGCCGCTCACCCCGAACGAGGAGACGCCGCCACGGCGGGGCCGGTCCAGTTCCGGCCACGGCTTCGACTCGGTGAGCAGCGACACCGCCCCGGCGGTCCAGTCCACGTGCTGCGACGGCGCGTCGATGTGCAGGGTCTCCGGCATGACGCCGTTGCGCAGCGCCATCACCATCTTGACCATCCCGGCGACGCCGGCGGCGCTCTGCGTGTGGCCGATGTTCGACTTCACCGAGCCGAGCCACAGCGGCCGGTCGGCGGGGCGGTCCTGCCCGTACGTGGCGATGAGCGCCTGCGCCTCGATCGGGTCGCCGAGGGTGGTGCCGGTGCCGTGCGCCTCGACCATGTCGACGTCGGCGGCGCCGAGCCGGGCGTTGGCGAGGGCCTGCCGGATGACCCGCTGCTGGGAGGGGCCGTTGGGGGCGGTGAGTCCGTTGGACGCGCCGTCCTGGTTGAGGGCGCTGCCCCGGATCACGGCGAGGACCGGGTGGCCGTTGCGCTCGGCGTCGGCGAGCCGCTCCACGACGAGCACGCCGCCGCCCTCGCCCCAGCCGGTGCCGTCGGCGCCGTCCGCGAACGCCTTGCACCGGCCGTCGACGGACATGCCGCGCTGTCGGGAGAAGACGACGAAGACGCCGGGGGTGGCCATCACGGTGACGCCGCCGGCGATGGCGAGGTCGCACTCGCCCCGGCGCAGCGCGTTCACGGCGAGGTGCAGGGCGACCAGGGACGACGAGCAGGCGGTGTCCACCGTGACGGCCGGGCCGTTGAGGCCGAGGGTGAACGAGATCCGGCCGGACGCGACGCTGGTGGTGTTGCCGGTGCCGAGGTACATGTCGACGCCCTCGGGCACGTGCGGCAGCCCGATGCCGTAGTTGGAGGTGCTCAGCCCGACGAAGACGCCGGTGGAGCTGCCGCGCAGCGACAGCGGGTCGATGCCGGCCCGCTCGACGGCCTCCCAGGACGTCTCCAGCAGTAGCCGCTGCTGCGGGTCCATGGCCAGGGCCTCGCGCGGCGAGATGCCGAACAGGGTCGGGTCGAAGTCACCGGCGCCGTCGAGGAACCCGCCGACCCGGGTGTAGCTCTTGCCCGGCTTGTTCGGGTCCGGGTCGTAGAGCGCCTCCAGGTCCCAGCCCCGGTCGCCCGGGAACTCGGTGAGGGCGTCCCGGCCGTCGGCGACGAGCTCCCACAGGTCCTCAGGCGACCGGACGCCACCGGGGAAGCGGCAGCTCATCGAGACGATGGCCAGCGGCTCCTGGTCGCGCGCCTCGACGGTCTGCAGCCTGCGCTTGGTGTCGTGCAGGTCGGCGGTCACCCGCTTGAGGAAGTACCGCAGCTTGTCGTCGCTCATGAGGTCGCACCTGCCTCGATCCGGAACTCGGTCATCTCAGGAGATTCCAAACTCTTTGCTGATGAAGTCGAAGATCTCGTCGTCGCTGGCCGAGTCGAGATCGGGCCGGTCCTCGGCGGCGGCGGGCCCGGCGGCCACGTCGGACGCCTTGGCGAGCAGGTCCTGCATCCGGGCGGTGAACCGGTCCCGGGCCACCGGATCGAGCGGGATGGAGTTGAGCAGGCTCTCGACGGTGTCGATGCCCTGGAAGATGGGCTGCGTGGAGGGCGCCTCGTCGGCGGCGATCTCGCTGGTCAGCTTCTCGGCGAGCGCGGTCGGCGTCGGGTAGTCGAAGACCAGCGTCGCCGGCAGCCGCAGCCCGGACAGGGCGTTGAGCCGGTTGCGCAGGTCCACGGCGGTGAGCGAGTCGAAGCCCAGGTCGGTGAAGAGCCGGCCGGGGTCGACCGCGTCGGCGCTGGCGTGGCCGAGGACGGCGGCGATGTTCGCCCGGACCACGTCGAGCACCACCTTCAGCCGCTCCGGGCCGGCCAGTCCGGCCAGCCGCTGGCCGAGCGACACCCCGCCGGCGCGGGCGCCGGTGGCGTCGACGGAGCGCCGCAGCGGCACCCGGACCAGGGCGCGGAGCATCGGCGCGAGGGCGCCGGACTCCGCCTGCGCCCGCAGCGTCGGAACGTCCAGCCGCATCGGTACGACCACCGCCGCGTCCAGCCGCCAGGCGGCGTCGAAGAGGTCCAGCGCCTGCGCGGTGGCCAGGCCGGCGGCGCCCTGCTCGGTGATGCGCCGCACGTCGGCGTCGGCGAGGTGACCGGTCATGCCGCTGGCCTGCTCCCACAGGCCCCACGCGAGGGAGACGCCGGCGAGGCCCCGGGCCCGCCGGTGCGCGGCGAGGGCGTCGAGAAAGGCGTTGGCCGCCGCGTAGTTGGACTGGCCGGCGCTGCCCAGCGTGGCCGCCGCCGAGGAGAACAGCACGAACGCCGCGAGGCCGAGCCCCTCGGTGAGCCGGTGCAGGTGCCAGGCCGCGTCGATCTTCGGCACGGCCACCGCGTCGACGCGGTCGGGGGTCATCGACTCCAGCACCCCGTCGTCGAGGACGCCGGCGGCGTGCACCACGGCGGTGAGCGGGTGCGCGGCGGGGATCCCGGCGAGCAGCGCCGCCAGGGCGTACGGGTCGGCGGCGTCGCAGGCGGCGACGGTCACCTCCGTACCGTGGCCGGCGAGATCGGCGACCAGGTCGCCGATCCCCTCCGCCGAGGCGCCCCGCCGGCCGGCGAGCAGCAGGTGCCGCACGCCGTGGGTGGTGGCGAGGTGACGGGCCAGGATCCGGCCGAGCACGCCGGTGCCGCCGGTGATCAGCACGGTGCCGTCGGGGTCGATGCCGCCGGGCAGCGGCTCCGTCCCGGTCGGGACCCGCCCGAGGCGCGGGGTGCGGACCTGTCCGGCCCGCACGGCGAGCTGCGGCTCGCCGGAGGCGATCGCGGCGGCCAGCGCGGCGCGGCTGTCCGGCTCGTCGTCGAGGTCGATCAGCTGCAACCGGTCGGGGTGTTCGAGCTGGGCGGTGCGCAGCAGACCCCACACCGGGGCCTGCCGCAGGTTGATTGCCGGCTGCTCCCCCGCCGCGATCGCGTCGCGGGTGACCAGGACGAGCCGGGACCCGGCGAACCGGTCGTCGGCGAGCCAGGTCCGCAACGCGGCGAGGGTACGGTGCGCCGTGGCCCGCGTCTGGGTGGCGAGGACCGGGCCCACCTCGTCGTCGTCGGGGCCGCCGACCGGGACGACGACCGCCTCGGGCGCCGGCTCGCCCCCGGCGAGCAGCTTGCCGAGGGAGTCCAGGTCGATGTCGGTACGCACCCGCGCGCCCGCCGACTCGCAGGCTGCGCTGAGGGCGAGGTCGTCGCCGCCGAGCACCACCCAGCGGGTGGCCGCCGGCACCGGGCCGGTGGGCACCGGCAGCGCCGGCCAGTCCACCTGGAACAGCGACTCGTGCCGGCCGGAGCGGGCCGCGCCGAGGGAGTCGCCGGAGACCCGCCGCATGATCAGCGAGTCGACGTGCAGCACCGGCGCGCCGGTGGCGTCGGCCACCTGGAAGGCCACCCCGACCTCGCCGGCCGCGGCGACCCGCACCCGCAGGGCGGTGGCCCCGGCGGCGAGCAGGGAGACCCCGGTCCAGGCGAACGGCAGCCGGGGCACGGTGGCGTCGGCGCCGTCGCCCATCCGGCCGAGGAAGCCGCCGATCGACATGGCCTGCAACGCGCCGTCGAGCAGCGCCGGGTGCACGCCGAACCGGCCCGCCTCGGCGTGGTGGTCGGCGGGCAGTTCCACCTCGGCGAAGACCTCGTCGCCGCGGGTCCAGGCGGCGCGCAGGCCGCGGAACGCCGGGCCGTACCCGAAGACGGTCGCCTCGATGCCCGAGTAGAAGTCGTCGGACTCGACGCGGGTCGCGCCGGGCGGCGGCCACACCCCCAGGTCGAAGGCGGGCGCGTCGGCCGACTGCGGGGCGAGTAGGCCGGTGGCGTGGCAGGTCCAGGCCACGTCGGCGAGGATCTCGTCCGAGCCGTCCCGGTAGGGCCGGGAGTAGAGCTGCACGCCGCGCCGGCCGTCGTCGTCCCGGTCGCCGACCATCAGCTGCACCTGGAGCGCGCCGAGTTCGGGCAGGACCAGCGGGGCGAGCAGGGTCAGCTCCTCCACGGTCGGGCAGCCGGCCTGCTCGCCGGCGTACGTCGCCAGCTCCACGAACGCGGTGCCGGGCAGCAGGATGTTGTTCATCACCCGGTGCTCGCCGAGCCACGGGTGGGTACGCACCGACAGCCGCCCGGTGAACACCATCCGCTCGCTGTCGGGGAAGGTGAGGGTGGCGCTGAGCAACGGGTGCCCGGCGTCCTGGAGGCCGGCGGAGGCGACGTCCTGCACCCGGTGCACGGGCGGGTCGACCCAGAACCGCTGGTGCTCGAAGGCGTACGTGGGCAGCGGCACGACGTCGGTCCCGGCGAGCACGCTCGTCAGGTCGACGGGCAGGCCGATCGCGTGCGCGGCAGCCAGATTCGTCAACAACCGGGTCGGATCGTCGTCCCCCCGCCGCAGGCTGCCCAACGTGTGCCCGGCCACCCCGGCGTCGTCGAGGATCGCCGTCACCGGCATCGTCAACACCGGATGCGGACTGATCTCCACAAACGTCGAGTGCCCCGCCGCGATGGCCACCCGCACCGCCGCGTCGAACTGCACCGTCTGCCGCAGGTTGTCGTACCAGTAGTCCGCGCCCATCGACGTCGGGTCCACCCAGTCCCCGGTCAACGTCGACACGAGACGGGTGTGACCGGCCCGCGGGGTGACGTCGGCCAGGTCGGCGCGAAGCTGCTCCGCGACCTCCTGCACCGACACCGAATGCGACGCGTAGTCCACCGGGATGAGCCTGGCCCGAATGCCGTCATCGGTGCACGCCTGCACGAGATCGGCCACCGGCTGCGGCGGCCCCGACACCACCACCGTGGCCGGACCGTTCACCGCCGCCACCCCGACCCCCGGGAAACCCGGCAGACGCTCGGCGACCGCGTCGGCGGACAGGTCCACCGACGCCATCGTCCCCGTACCCCGCAGCACAGACAGGGCCCGGGAGCGCAGGGCGACGGTCCGCGCCGCGTCGTCCAGCGACAGGATGCCGGCCACGCACGCCGCACCGATCTCACCCTGCGAGTGGCCGATAACGGCCTGCGGGGACACGCCCGCGTGCTGCCACACCGCCGCGATCGCGATTCCGACGGCCCACAGCACCGGCTGGACGACCTCGACCCGGTCCAACCACGACTCGTCATCACCGGTGAGCACCGCGACGAGATCCACGTCCAGGTACGGGGTCAACGCCCGCTGGCACTCCGCCAGCTTCGCGTCGAACACCGGCGTACGACCCACCAGACCGGCGGCCATCCCCGCCGACTGCGCACCCTGACCCGGGAACACGAACACCGGACCCGCACCGTGACCCGAGGCCACACCCGAGACGACGTTACCCGCCGGGGCACCCGCACCCAGGGCGTCCAGACCAGCCAGCAACTCCTCGACCGTCGACCCGACCACGGCGGCCCGCTGGTCGAACGCCGACCGGGTGGCGGCCAGGGACCAGCCCACCGCCGCCGGGTCGAGGCCGTCACGCTCCCGCACGTACGACGCCAGGCGGGCGGCCTGACCGGCGAGGGCGGCCCTCGACCGGGCCGACACCGGCCACACCGTCACGTCCGAGTCGATCATCCCCGGGGCCCTGGTCCGGGCGGCGACCGGCTCCGCCGGCGCGTCGTCGGCCTGCTCGATGATCACGTGCGCGTTGGTGCCGGAGATGCCGAACGACGACACCGCCGCCCGGCGCGGCCGGTCGACGGCCGGCCACGGGGTGGCCTCGGTGACCAGCGCGACGGCGCCCGCCGCCCAGTCGATGTGCGGGGACGGCTCGTCGACGTGCAGGGTGGCGGGCACGATCCCGTGCCGGATGGCCTGCACGACCTTGATCACCCCGGCGACGCCGGCGGCGGCCTGGGCGTGGCCGATGTTCGACTTGATCGAGCCGAGCAGCAGCGGCCGGTCGGCGGGCCGGTCCTGGCCGTACGTGGCCAGCAGCGCCTGCGCCTCGATCGGGTCACCGAGGGTGGTGCCGGTGCCGTGCGCCTCGACCACGTCCACGTCGGCGGTGGTGAGCCCGGCGGTGGCCAGGGCCTGCCGGATCACCCGCTGCTGGGACGGGCCGTTGGGGGCGGTGAGGCCGTTGGACGCGCCGTCGGAGTTGATGGCGGAGCCGCGGACCACGGCGAGGACCTGGCGGCCCTGCCGGCGGGCGTCGGAGAGCCGCTGCACGAGGAGCATGCCGACGCCCTCGGACCAGCCGGTCCCGTCGGCCGACGCGGCGAACGACTTGCACCGCCCGTCGGTGGCGAGGCCGCGCTGCCGGGAGAACTCGACGAACGCGGTCGGGGTGGCCATCACCATCACACCGCCGGCGAGGGCCATGTCGCACTCGCCGCGCCGCAGCGCCTGGCCCGCCCAGTGCAGGGCGACCAGGGACGACGAGCAGGCGGTGTCGAGGGAGACGGCGGGCCCCTCCAGGCCGAACGTGTACGCGACCCGCCCGGAGATGACGCTGCTGGTCATCCCGGTCAGCATGTAGCCCTCGGCGGCCTCCGGCGAGTACGCCAGCAGCGAGCCGTAGTCCTGGCCGCTGGTGCCGACGAACACGCCGGTGCTGCTGCCCCGCACGGTGGCCGGGTCGATCCCGGCGGACTCGAACGACTCCCAGGTGGTCTCCAGCAGCAGCCGCTGCTGCGGGTCCATGGCCAGCGCCTCGCGGGGGCTGATGCCGAAGAAGCCGGGGTCGAACCGGTCGACGCCGCCCAGGAAGCCGCCGCCCCGGGCGTAGAAGGTGCCGCTGGCGTCCGGGTCGGGGCTGTAGAGGGTGTCGAGGTCCCAGCCCCGGTCGGTGGGCAGGTCGGTGATCGCGTCGACGCCGTCGGCGACGAGCCGCCACAGGTCGTCGGGCGACCACACCCCGCCCGGCAGCCGGCAGGCCATGCCGATGATCGCGAGGGGCTCGTCGTCGCCGACGGCCACGGTGCTGGTCGTGGGCCGGACCGGGACGGGGGTGCCGGCGATCTCCGTGCCGAGGTGGACGGCCAGGTCGTGCGGGCTCGGGTAGTCGAAGACGAGGGTGGCCGGCAGTCGCATGCCGAACGCGTTGTTGAGCCGGTTGCGCATCTCCACGGCGGTGAGCGAGTCGAAGCCGAACTCGCTGAACGCCCGGCGCGGCTCGATCGCGGCCGGGTCGGGGTAGCCGAGCACGGCGGCGGCCTGGCCCCGGACGATCTCGACGAGCGCGGTGACCCGGTCGGCGTCGCCGAGCGCGGCGAGCTGCTGGACCAGGGACGCCCCGGTGCCGGCCGCGGCGGCGGCGCGGGCGGGGGTGCGGATCAGCGCCCGGTACAGCGGCGGGATGGTGCCGCCGGCGAACTGCGCCTTCATCGCGGCGAGGTCGAGGCGGGCGGGGACGAGCGCGGCGTCGGGGGTGCGGCAGGCGGCGTCGAAGAGGGCCAGGCCCTCCTCCGCCTCCATGGCGGCGACGCCGGAGCGGGAGATCCGGTTGAGGTGGACGTCGTCCAGCTCGGTGGTCATGCCGCTGCGGTCGGCCCACAGACCCCAGGCGAGGGTGAGGGCGGCGAGGCCGCGCGCCTTTCGGTGCTGGGCCAGCCCGTCGAGGAACGCGTTGGCGGCGGCGTAGTTGCCCTGGCCGGGGCCGCCGGCGGTGGCCGCGAGGGACGAGTACGAGACGAACGCCTTCAGGTCGAGGCCGACGGTCAGCTCGTGCAGGTTCCAGGCGGCGTCGACCTTGGGCCGCAGCACGCCGTCCATCCGCTCGGGGGTGAGCGAGGAGATGACGCCGTCGTCGCGTACCCCGGCGGCGTGGATGACGGCGGTGAGCGGGTGCTCCGCCGGGATGCCGGCGAGCAGCTCGGCCACCGCGGCCCGGTCGGCGACGTCGCAGGCGGCGACGGTGACGGTCGCGCCGAGCGCCTCCAGGTCGGCGCAGAGTTCGGCGACGCCGCCGGCGGACCGGCCGCGCCGACTGGTGAGGATCAGGTGCCGGACGCCGTGCACGGTCACCAGGTGCCGGCTCATGAGCTGGCCGAGGGTGCCGGTGGCACCGGTGATCAGCACGGTCCCGTCCCCGTCGAACGGGGCGGCGGGCGGCTCCGCGAGGGCCGGCACACGGGTGAGCCGGGACCCGGCGGCGACGCCGGAGCGGATCACGACCTGCGGCTCGTCGGTGCCCACGGCCGCGACCAGGGCGGCGGCGCAGCCGGCCACGTCGTCGACGTCGACCAGCACGAACCGGTCGGGGTTCTCCGACTGGGCGGAGCGGAGCAGGCCGATGACGGCCGCGCCGGCCAGGTCGGTCAGGTCGGCGTCGGTGGCGGTGGCGACGGCGCCCCGGGTGAGCACGACCAGCCGGGAGTCCGCGTACCGGTCGTCGGCGAGGAACTGCTGGAGCATGGCGAGGACCCGGTGGGTGACCTCGGCGACGACCCGGGGCACGTCGGCCGACGCGGGCGGGTCGAGCAACGGCACGACCAGCACGGCGGGCGCGTCCGCGCCCTCGTCGAGCGCGGCGGCCAGGGCGGTCAGGTCGGGGTACGCCGCGACGGCCGTACCAGTGGCGGCGACGGCGTCGGTGAGGCCGGCGGCGTCGCCGACGACCGCCCAGCCGGCGGTCGACGGGCCGGCGGGCAGGGCGAGCGGGGCCCACTCGATCCGGAACAGCGACTCGGTGCCGCCACCCCCGGCGACCCGGAGCTGGTCGGCGGAGACGGGCCGCAGCACGAGGGAACCGACGGAGATGATCGGCGCGCCGGTGACGTCGGCGAGCAGCAGGGAGACGCTGTCGGTGCCGGTGTGCGAGACGCGGACCCGGGCCGCCGCCGCGCCGGCCGCGTGCAGGGCGACGTCGTTCCAGGAGAACGGCAGCCGGCCGTAGCCGGGCGGCATGTCCGCGCCGGACGGCTCGCCGGCGGGCGTGGTGAGGCCGAGGGTGTGCAGGGCCGCGTCGAGCAGCGCCGGGTGCAGGCCGTACCCGCCGGCCTCGGCGGCCGGGGTCTCGGGCAGGGCCAGCTCGGCGAACAGCTCCTCGCCGCGCCGCCAGGCGGAGCGCAGCGCGATGAAGGACGGGCCGTAGTCGTAGCCCTGGGCGGCGAGGTTCAGGTACAGGTCGTCGGTGCCGACCTCGGTGGCGCCGGGGGGCGGCCAGGCGGTCAGGTCGGACCAGCCCTGCGGGCCGCCCGGGGTCGCCGGTCCGCCGGCCAGCACACCGCTGGCGTTGCGGGTCCAGGGCCGCTCGCCGGTGCCCTCGGCGGGCTCGCCGTCCGCGGCGGAGTGCAGGGAGACGGTCCGGCAGCCGGTCTCGTCGGCCGGGCCGATCCAGAGCTGGATGTCGACGCCGCCGGTCTCCGGCAGGATCAGCGGCGACTCCAGGGTCAGCTCGCGGACGTGGTCCGCGCCGACGTGCGCGCCGGCCTGGAGGGCCAGCTCGACGAAGCCGGTGCCGGGCAGCAGCACGGTGTCGAAGACGACGTGGTCGGAGATCCACGGGTGGGTGCGCCGGGCCAGCCGACCGGTGAACAGGAAGCCCTCGGCGTGCGCGACGCCGACGGCGGCGCCGAGCAGCGGGTGCTGGGCGGGGCGCAGGCCGACGGCGGTGACGTCACCGGTCCACCCGGCGCCGGCCTCCGGCCAGTACCGCTGGTGCTGGAACGCGTACGTCGGCAGGTCGACCCGCCGCGCGCCGGTGTCGGCGAACCACGGCTGCCAGGTGACGGGGACGCCGTGCGCGTGCAGCTCGGCCAGGCCGGCCAGCAGGGCGTGGGCCTCGGGCCGGTCCTTGCGCTGGGTGGCGACGGCGAGCACGTCCTCGTCGCCGGGCAGGAGGTCACCGGCCATCGCGGTCAGGACGCTCTGCGGGCCGATCTCCAGGAAGGTGACCGCGCCGGCCGCCCGCAGGGCGGTGACCCCGTCGGCGAAGCGGACCGCCTCCCGGACGTGGCGCACCCAGTACTCGGGGGTGCGGATGTCCTCGGCGGCGGCGAGCGCGCCGGTCAGGTTCGACACCACCGGCAGCGTCGGCGCGGCGAACGTCAGCGTGTCCAGGACGGCCCGGAACCCGGCGAGCATCGGCTCCATCAGCGGGCTGTGGAAGGCGTGGCTGACGGTCAGCCGGCGGGTGCGGACGCCCCGGTCCCGCCACGCCCGCTCGACCTCGTCGAGGGCGTCGGCCGCGCCGGACACGACGACGGCCGACGGGCTGTTGACGGCGGCGATGCCGACCCGGTCGGTCAGCCCGGCCAGGCTGGCCGCCACGTCCGCCTCCGGCGCGGCCACGGCCAGCATGCCGCCGCCGGCCGGCAGCGCCTGCATCAGCCGGCCCCGCGCGGCCACCAGGGCGCACGCGTCGGCCAGGGACAGCACGCCGGCCACGTGGGCGGCGGTGATCTCGCCGATCGAGTGGCCGCCGACCAGGTCCGGCGCGATCCCGAACGACTCGACGAGCCGGAACAGCGCCACCTCGACGGCGAACAGGCCGGCCTGGGTGAACACGGTCTGGTCCAGCAGCTCCGCCTCGGCCGTGCCCGGCTCGGCGAACAGCACCGGCTTCAGCGGCTGCGGCAGCAGCGGATCCAGCCCGACGCACACCTCGTCCAGCACGGTGGCGAACCCGGGGAAGTATCCGTACAGCTCCCGTCCCATGCCGGCGCGTTGCGCGCCCTGGCCGGAGAACAGCACCGCGAGCGGGCCCCGGTCGGCCGCCTGGCCGGTGACCACCGCGCCCGACGGTTCCCCCGCCGCCAGCGCCCGCAGCCCGGCGACCAGGTCGTCGCGGCCGGTCGCCAGCACCACGGCGCGGCTGTCCAGGGCGGACCGGGAGGTGACCGACGAGAAGGCCACGTCGAGCGGGCGCAGGTCCGGGTCGGCGGCCAGCCACGCGGCCCAGCGGCCGGCCTGCGCGGCGAGCGCCGCGGCGTCCCGGGCCGACACCGGCACCGGCACGACCGGCCGCTCGACGGCCGGCGCGGCGTCGGCCGGCGCGGCGTCGGCCGGCGCGGCCTCGACGGCGGGGGCCTGCTCGACGATGATGTGCGCGTTGGTGCCGGAGACCCCGAACGACGACACCGCGGAGCGGCGCGGCCGGTCCACCGCCGGCCACGGGGTGGTCTCGGTGACCAGCTCGACGGCACCGGCGTCCCAGTCCACCTGGGGGGTCGGGGCGTCCACGTGCAGGGTGGGCGGGACGACGCCGTGCCGCATCGCCAGCACCATCTTGATCACCCCGGCGACGCCGGCGGCGGCCTGGGTGTGCCCGAGGTTCGACTTCACCGAGCCGAGCAGCAGCGGGGCCGAGTCGCCCCGGTCCTGCCCGTACGTGGCCAGCAGCGCCTGCGCCTCGATCGGGTCGCCGAGCCGGGTGCCGGTGCCGTGCGCCTCGACCACGTCCACCCCGCCGGCGGCGAGGCCGGCGTTGGCCAGCGCCTGCTGGATCACCCGCTGCTGGGACGGCCCGTTGGGGGCGCTCAGGCCGTTGGACGCGCCGTCCTGGTTGACGGCGCTGCCCCGCACCACGGCGAGGATCGGGTGGCCGTTGCGCTGGGCGTCCGACAGCCGCTCCAGCAGCAGCACGCCGACGCCCTCGGACCAGGAGGTGCCGTCGGCGGCGGCGGCGAACGCCTTGCACCGGCCGTCCTCGGCGAGGCCGCCCTGCCGGGAGAACTCGACGAAGGCGGCCGGCGTGCACATGGCGGTGACCCCGGCGACGATGGCCAGGGTGCACTCCCGCTGGCGCAGCGCCTGGCCGGCGAGGTGCAGCGCGACCAGGGAGGACGAGCAGGCGGTGTCGATGGTGACCGCCGGGCCCTCCAGCCCGAAGGTGTAGGAGATCCGGCCGGAGACGACACTGCCGGCGTTGCCGGTCATCAGGTGGCCTTCCAGGCCCTGCGCGGCGCCCATCAGCACGCCGCCGTAGTCCTGGCCGGTGCTGCCGGCGAAGACGCCGGTGCGACTGCCGCGCAGCGAGTGCGGGTCGATGCCGGCCCGCTCCAGGACCTCCCAGGAGGCCTCCAGCAGCCACCGCTGCTGCGGGTCCATCGCCAGGGCCTCCCGGGGGGAGATGGCGAAGAAGCCCGGGTCGAAGTCGGCCAGGTCGGGCACGAAGCCGCCCTGCCGGGTGTACGAGGTGCCGGCCCGCTCGGGGTCGGTGTCGTACAGCGAGCCGAGGTCCCAGCCCCGGTCGGCCGGGAAGTCGGTGATCACGTCCCGGCCGGACGCGACGACCTCCCACAGGTCCTCCGGCGTCCGCACCCCGCCGGGGAAGCGGCAGCTCATGGAGACGATGGCGACCGGTTCCTGCTCGCCGGCCTCCACCTCGCGCAGGCGTTGCCGCACCTGGTGCAGGTCGGCGGTGACCCGCTTGAGGTAGTCGAGAAGCTTCGCCTCGTCAGCCATGGACCGCGCACTCCTTGTGTTGACCCGTCGACGCAGCAGCGATCACGTCAGGACACCCCCAGCTCCCGGTCGATGAAGTCGAAGACCTCGTCCGGCGTGGCGTCCTGGAGCTTCTCGGCGACGGTGTCCCCGCCGCCGCCCGCCGGGGCGTCGTCCTCGTTGAGGGAGGCGAGCAGCGCCCGCAGCCGCTCGGTGATCCGAATCCGGGCGCTGCGGTCCGGCGCCGAGCCGGTGAGCGCCGCTTCCAACCTGTCCAGTTCGCCGAAGACCGGCGCGACACCGACCACCCCGCCGTCGACGATCGCCGCCCGGACGTACTCGGCGAGGCCGGCGGCGGTCGGGTAGTCGAAGACGACCGTTGCGGGCAGCCGGACGCCGGTGGCCGCGGCCAGCCGGTTGCGCAGTTCCACCGCGGTCAGCGAGTCGAAGCCGAGTTCCCGGAAGGCCCGGTCCGGTTCGACGGCGTCCATCGAGGCGTGCCCGAGCACGGCGGCGGCCTGGCCGCGTACCAGTTCCAGCAGGGTCTTGCGCCGCTCGGCGTCGGTCTGCCCGGCGAGCAGGGCGGCCAGCGACTCGGGGGACGCCCCGGAGTCGTCGGCCCGCTCGGCGACGGCCCGCTGCGCCTCGGCGACGCCCCCGAGCAGCGGGCTGGGCCGGACGGCGACGAACCCCGGCACGTACCGGGCCCAGTCGATGGCCGCGACCAGCGTGGCCGGTTCGCGCCGCGCCACGCACCGCTCCAGGGCGGCGAGGGCGGGCGCGGTGTCGAGGCGGGCCACGCCGGTACGGCGGCGGCGCTCCTCCACGGCCGGGTCGGTGGCGGCCATCCCGCCGGCCGCCCAGGGACCCCAGGCGACCGAGGCGGCCGGCAGCCCCTGCCGGTGCCGCTGCTCGGCGAGGGCGTCGAGGTACGCGTTCGCGGCGGCGTAGCTGCCCTGGCCGGCGGCGCCGAGCTGGCCCGCCATCGCGGAGAACAGCACGAACGTGCGCAGCTCTCGGTCGACGGTCAGCTCGTGCAGGTGCAGTGCGCCGAGCACCTTGGGACGTAGCACGGTGGCGATCCGGTCGGCGGTGAGGCCGTCCAGGACCCCGTCGTCGAGGACGCCCGCCGCGTGCACGACACCGGTCAGCGGCGCGTCGGCGGGCACGTCGTCGAGCAGCTTCGCCAGCGCGGCCCGGTCGGCCACGTCGCAGGCCGCGACGGTGACCCGGGTGCCCGCCTCGGTCAGTTCCCGGACCAGTTCGGTGGCGCCGGGCGCGTCCGCGCCCCGGCGGCTGACCAGCAGCAGGTGCTCGGCGCCCCGGGCGGCCAGCCAGCGGGCCACCTCCGCGCCGAGCGCGCCGGTGCCGCCGGTGACCAGCGTGGTGCCCGGGTGGTCGGGCGCGTCGGCGGCGGGGGCGCCGGCGGGGGCCCGGACCAGCCGGCGGACGAGGACGGTGGCCCCGTCGACCGCGAGCTGGTCCTCACCGTCGAGGCCGGCGAGGGCGGCGCAGAGCAGGTCCCAGCCGTGGTCGTCGAGGGTGGCCGGCACGTCGACCAGGCCGCCCCAGCGCTCGGGGTGTTCCAGGGCGACGACCCGGCCGAGGCCCCAGAGCAGCGACTGCTCCGGCCGGTCGACGGTCCCGCCCCGGGTGGTGCCGGCGGCGCCCCGGGTGACGCACCACAGCGGCGCGGACACGTCGAGGTCGCCGAGGGCCTGGATCAGGGCCAGCGAGCGGGCGAGGAACGGCGGCACCGGCTGGGTGTCGTCGACCGCGCCGTCGGCGAGGGCGAGCAGCGACAGGACGCCGTCCGCCGGGGCGGTGTCCCCGTCGGCGGTGCGGGTGGCGGCGGTCAGGTGCTCGGCGACGGCGGCCCGGTCGGCCAGCCGTTCGGGCAGCACCACCAGCCGGGCTTCGGCGCCCCGGCGGGTCAGCTCGGCGACCGCCGTCTCGCCGTCGGCCGCGTGCCGTTCGTCGGCGACGACCCACCAGGCGCCGGGGAGGAAGCTCACGGGCGTCCCGGTGTACGGCTGCCAGACGCTGCGGTAGCGCCAGTCGTCGAGGGTGGACCGTTCGCGCTGCTGGCGCCGCCAGGAGGCGAGCACCGGCAGGGCCGCGCCCAGCCGTTCGAGGGACTCGGTGGCGCTCTGCGCGGTGAGTTCCGCGAGCGCGGAGAGGTCCTCCCGCTCGACGGCGGCCCAGAACGCGGAGTCGACGCCGGTGGGCGCGTCGTCCTGCCCGGGTTGTCCGGCGGCGGCGGTCGGCCAGAACCGGTCCCGGTCGAAGGCGTACGTGGGCAGCGGCACCACGTCGGTCCCGGCGAGCACGCTCGTCAGGTCGACGGGCAGGCCGATCGCGTGCGCGGCAGCCAGATTCGTCAACAACCGGGTCGGATCGTCGTCCCCCCGCCGCAGGCTGCCCAACGTGTGCCCGGCCACCCCGGCGTCGTCCAGGATCGCCGTCACCGGCATCGTCAACACCGGATGCGGACTGATCTCCACAAACGTCGAGTGCCCCGCCGCGATGGCCACCCGCACCGCCGCGTCGAACTGCACCGTCCGCCGCAGGTTGTCGTACCAGTAGTCCGCGCCCATCGACGTCGGGTCCACCCAGTCCCCGGTCAACGTCGACACGAGACGGGTGTGACCGGCCCGCGGGGTGACGTCGGCCAGGTCGGCGCGAAGCTGCTCCGCGACCTCCTGCACCGACACCGAATGCGACGCGTAGTCCACCGGGATGAGCCTGGCCCGAATGCCGTCATCGGTGCACGCCTGCACGAGATCGGCCACCGGCTGCGGCGGCCCCGACACCACCACCGTGGCCGGACCGTTCACCGCCGCCACCCCGACCCCCGGGAAACCCGGCAGACGCTCGGCGACCGCGTCGGCGGACAGGTCCACCGACGCCATCGTCCCCGTACCCCGCAGCACAGACAGGGCCCGGGAGCGCAGGGCGACGGTCCGCGCCGCGTCCTCCAGCGACAGGATGCCGGCCACGCACGCCGCACCGATCTCACCCTGCGAGTGGCCGATAACGGCCTGCGGGGACACGCCCGCGTGCTGCCACACCGCCGCCAACGCGATCCCGACGGCCCACAGCACCGGCTGGACCACCTCGACCCGGTCCAACCACGACTCGTCCTCACCCGTCAGGACGGAAACGAGATCCACATCCAGGTACGGGGACAGTGCCCGCTGACACTCCGCCAACCGCGCGTCGAACGCCGGGGTCCGGCCCACCAGACCAGCCGCCATCCGCGCCGACTGCGCACCCTGACCCGGGAACACGAACACCGGGCCGGCACCCGAACCCGCCGCCACCCCGGAAACCACGTTCCCCGCCGGGGAACCCGCACCCAGGGCGTCCAGACCGGCCAGCAACTCCTCGACCGTCGACCCGACCACGGCGGCCCGCTGGTCGAAGACCGCACGGGTGGTGGCCAGGGACCACGCCACCGCCGGGGCATCGAGGCCGTCGTGGGCGCGGACGTACCGGGCCAGGCGGGCGGCCTGGCCGGACAGGGCGGCCCGCGACCGGGCCGACACCGGCCACACCGTCGCACCCGAGGCGACCAGCCCCGGGCCCGACCCGGACCCGACCGGCTCCTCGACCGCCTGCTCGGCGGGCGGGTCCTCGGGCAGTTCGATGATCACGTGCGCGTTGGTGCCGGAGATGCCGAACGACGACACCGCCGCCCGGCGCGGCCGGTCCACTCCCGGCCAGGGGCGGGACTCGGTGACCAGCTCCACCGCGCCCGACGACCAGTCGATGTGCGGCGATGGCTCGTCGACGTGCAGGGTCGCCGGGACGACGCCCTCCTGCATGGCCAGCACCATCTTGATGACGCCGGCGACGCCGGCCGCCGCCTGGGTGTGCCCGATGTTGGACTTCACCGAGCCCAGCAGCAGCGGCGCGGCGTCGCCCCGCTCCCGGCCGTAGGTGGCCAGCAGCGCCTGCGCCTCGATCGGGTCACCCAGCGTGGTGCCGGTGCCGTGCGCCTCGACCACGTCCACGTCCGCCGTGGACAGCCGCGCCGACGCGAGGGCCTGCCGGATCACCCGCTGCTGCGACGGACCGTTCGGCGCCGTCAGACCATTGCTGGCACCGTCCTGGTTGACCGCGCTACCCCGCACGATCGCCAGGACCCGGTGCCCGTTGCGCCGCGCGTCGGCAAGCCGCTCCACCAGCAGCACGCCGACACCCTCACCCCAGCCCGTACCGTCCGCGCCCGCCGCGAACGCCTTGCACCGCCCGTCGGCGGCCAGTCCCCGCTGCCGGGAGAACTCCACGAACAGCCCCGGCGTCGCCATCACCGTCACGCCGCCCGCGAACGCCAGGTCACACTCGCCCCGGCGCAGCGACTGCACCGCCAGGTGCAACGCCACCAGCGACGACGAACACGCCGTGTCCACCGACACCGCCGGCCCCTCCAACCCCAACGCGTACGCCACCCGACCCGACACCACACTCGCCGCATTCCCCGTCCCCGCGAACCCCTCCACCTCATCCGCAGCAGACACCATCAACAGGGCCCCATAGTCCTGACCATTCGTCCCCACGAACACCCCTGTTCGCGAACCCCGCAACCCCGCCGGATCAACCCCTGCCCGCTCCACCACCTCCCACGACGCCTCCAACAACAACCGCTGCTGCGGATCCATCGCCAACGCCTCACGCGGCGAGATGCCGAAGAACCCCGCGTCGAAATCCGCCGCCTCGTACAGGAATGCCCCGCTGCGGACGTAGGAGGTGCCGGTGGAATAGGGGTCGGGGTCGTACAGGCGCTCGACGTCCCAGCCCCGGTCGCCGGGCAGGTCGGAGACGGCGTCCCGGCCGGCGTGCAGCATCTGCCAGAACCGCTCCGGGTCGGTCGCGCCGCCGGGGAACCGGCAGGACATGGCGACGATGGCCACCGGCTCGTCGTCGCCGAGCGGGACGGGGGCGGTCTCCACCGGGGCCTCGGCCCCGCCGCCCAGTTCCTCGTGCAGGTGCCGGGCGAGCGCGGTCGCGGTGGGGTAGTCGAAGACCAGGGTCACCGGTAGGCGCAGCCCGGTGGCGGTGGCGAGCCGGTTGCGCAGCTCCACGGCGGTCACCGAGTCGAAGCCGAGGTCCCGGAACGCGTGGTGCGGGTCGACGGCCTGGCCGCCGTCGTACTTGAGGACGGTGGCCGCCTGGTCGCGGACCAGGTCGAGCAGCGCCTGCTGGCGCTCGGCGGCGCTCATCCGGGTGAACGCCCCGGCCGGGCTGGCCTCCTCCGCCTCCTTCGCCTCGACGAGGCCCTTGGTGGCCGCAAGGCGCTGCGCCTCGGGGATCTCGGCGATCAGCGGCCCGGGCCGGGTGGCGGTGAACGCCACGTAGAACCGGTCCCAGGCGATGTTGGAGATGGTCAGGAACGTCTCGTCGTGCTCGACGGCCTGGTGCAGCGCGGCGACGGCGAGCCGGGGGTGCATCTCGGGCGCGCCGTGGCGGTGCAGCATCCGGCCGAAGTCGCCCTCGGCCATGCCGCCGCCACCCCAGGCGCCCCAGCCGATGGAGGTGGCGGGCAGGCCGAGGCCGCGCCGGTGCTCGGCGAGGGCGTTGAGGAACGCGTTGCCGGGGGCGTAGTTGCCGACGCCGGAGCTGCCGACGGTCCCGGCCATCGAGGAGAACAGGACGAACGCGTCGAGGTTCCGGTCGCGGGTCAGCTCGTGCAGGTTCAGCGCGGCGGTGACCTTGGCGCTGAGCGCGTAGTCGACCTGTTCCAGGGTGAGCGAGTTGATCACCGAGTCGTCGAGGACGGCGGCGGTGTGCACGACGGTGGTCAGCGGGTGCTCGGCGGGCACGTCGGCGATGACGGCGGCGAGCGCGTCGCGGTCGGCGGCGTCGCAGGCGGCCACGGTGACCCGGGCGCCGAGGCCGACCAGCTCGGCCTCCAGCTCGGCGATCCCCTCGGCCTGCCGGCCGCGCCGGCTCAGCAGCACCAGGTGGGACGCGCCGTTGGCGGCGAGCCAGCGGGCCATGTGCCCGCCGAGGGCCCCGGTTCCGCCGGTGACCAGGGCGGTGCCGGAGGGCCGCCAGGTGCGGGTGGCGGGGGTGTCGCCGAGCGGGGCGCGCAGCAGCCGGCGGCCGAACGCGCCGACCCGGCGCAGCGCCACCTGGTCCTCCCCGTCGACGCCGGTGAGGACGCGGACCAGCCGCCGGCCGGCGGCGTCGTCCAGCTCGTCGGGCAGGTCGACGAGGCCGCCCCAGCGGTCGGGGTGTTCCAGGGCGGCGACCCGGCCGAAGCCCCAGGCGAGCTGCTGCACCGGGTGCGGCAGCGGGTCGGCGGGGTCGGTGGAGACGGCGCCGCAGGTCAGCGTCCACAGCGGGGCGCGGACGCCGGCGTCGCCGAGGGCCTGGGTGAGGGTGACCGTGCCGGCGAAGCCGACCGGCGCGGACGGGTGCGCCGGGGCGGGCGTCTCGTCGAGCGCGAGCAGCGACACGATCCCGGCGACCGGCCCCGCCGCGGCGAGGTCGCGCAGCCGGTCGGCGAGGGCGGCGCGGTCCGTCCGCTCGGCGGCCAGGGTCAGGGGTACGACGGTGCCGCCGCGGCGGTCGAGGGCGTCCCGACAGAACGCGGCCTGCTCGACGGCGGTGTCGTCGGGGCCGGTGACCAGCCACCAGGTGCCGGCGGCGGTGGGCTCGCCGGTCCCGTCGACGGGGACGGGCAGCCACGCGTCGCGGTACCGCCAGGAGTCCACGGTGGCCTGGTCACGGTGCCGGCGGCGCCAGGCGGCGAGGACCGGCAGCACGTCGGCGACGGCCGCCTCGGGCAGCGGGTCGGCCGCGTCGGCGGCGAGTTCGGCGGCGAGGGCGTTGAGGTCCTCGGCCTCGACGGCGGCCCAGAACCGGGCGTCGACCTCGTCGACCTCGACCGGGCCGGCGGAGGCGGACGGGGCGGACGCCGGGGCCGGCTGCGGCCAGTACACCTGCCGCTGGAACGGGTACGTGGGCAGGTCGCGGCGGCGCGCGGCGAGCCCGGCGAACGCGGGCCGCCAGTCGACGGGCGTACCCCCGGCGTAGACCTCGGCCGCGGCGCGGAGGAACCGGCCGAGGCCGCCCTCGTTGCGGCGCAGCGTGCCGGTGACGGTCACCGCGCCCGGATCGGCGGCGGCCAGCTCGACGCTCTCCTGCACGGCCATGGTGAGCACCGGGTGGGCGCTGACCTCGACGAAGGTCTGGTAGCCGGCGGTGACCAGGCTGCGCACGGCGTCGTCGAAGCGGACGGTCTGCCGCAGGTTGCGGTACCAGTAGTCGGCGTCGAGGCCGGCGGTGTCGAGCCAGTCGCCCTCCACCGTGGACCGGAACCGGATCTCGCTGGTGCGCGGCGTCAGCCCGGCGAGGAGTTCCAGGAGCTGCTCGCGCAGCGGCTCGACGTGCGCGGAGTGCGAGGCGTAGTCGACGGGGATCCGGCGGACCCGCACCTCGCGGGACTCGTAGTGGGCGACGAGTTCGTCGAGGGCTGCGCTGTCGCCGGAGACGACGACGGAGGTGGGCCCGTTGACGGCGGCGAGGGCGACCCGGCCGTCCCAGCGGGCGATGGTGCCGGTGGCCTCGTCGGCGGTGGTGGCGACGGAGACCATCCCGCCGTCCCCGGCGATGCCGGCGATGATCCGGCTGCGCAGGGCGACCACGGCCGCCGCGTCGTCGAGGGTGAGGGCGCCGGCGACGTGCGCGGCGGCGATCTCGCCCTGCGAGTGGCCGACGACGGCGGCCGGGCGGACGCCGTACGACTGCCAGAGCGCGGCGAGGGAGACGCCGACCGCGAACAGGGTGGGCTGCACGACGTCGACCCGGTCCAGGGAGGGGGCGTCGGGCCCGCCGCGCACCACGTCGGTCGGCGACCAGTCGACGTACGGGCGCAGCGCCTCGGCGCAGGCGGCGAACTTCTCGGCGAAGACGGGGGCAGTGTCGAGCAGCTCGGCGGCCATGCCGATCCACTGGGAGCCCTGGCCGGGGAAGACGAAGGCGACCTCGCCCGGCGTACCGGCTGGTCGGGTGACGGTCTGCGGGTCGGGCCGGCCGTCGGCGAGCGCGCCCAGCGCGGCGGTCAGGCCCGCCCGGTCGGCGGCGAAGACGACGGCCCGGTGGTCCTGGGACGCCCGGGTGGCCACCAGCGACCAGCCGACGTCGGCGAGCGTGGCGTCGGCAGGCCCGGCGTCGGCGAGGGCGGCGAGGTGGGCGGTCAGGTCGCGGGCGCGGGCGGCGAGGGCGGCGGCGGTGCGCCCGGACAGCACCCAGGGCAGTTCCCCGGTCGGGGCGCCGGTCGGCCCGCCGGCGGCCGGGGCGGGCTCGTCGGCGGGGGCCTGTTCGAGGATGGTGTGCACGTTGGTGCCGCTGATGCCGAACGAGGAGATCCCGGCGCGGCGGACGCCGTCGGCCGGTTCCCAGGGGCGGGCGGCGGTGAGCAGCTCGACGCTGCCGGCGGACCAGTCGACGTGCGGGGTGGGCTCGTCCACGTGCAGGGTGGGCGGCAGCACCCCGTGCCGCATGGCGAGGACCATCTTGATCACGCCGGCGACGCCGGCGGCGGCCTGGGTGTGGCCGATGTTCGACTTGATCGAGCCGAGCCACAGCGGCCGGCCGGCGGGACGCTCGTGGCCGTACGTGGCGATGAGCGCCTGCGCCTCGATCGGGTCGCCGAGGGTGGTGCCGGTGCCGTGCGCCTCGACGGCGTCGACCTGGTCGGCGGTGAGCCGGGCGTTGGCCAGGGCCTGCCGGATGACCCGCTGCTGCGCGGGGCCGTTGGGGGCGGTGAGCCCGTTGGACGCGCCGTCCTGGTTGACGGCGCTGCCCCGGACGACGGCGAGGACCGGGTTGCCGTCGCGGCGGGCGTCGGAGAGCCGCTGGAGGACCAGCAGGCCGACGCCCTCGCCCCAGCCGGTGCCGTCGGCGGCCCCGGCGAACGGCTTGCACCGGCCGTCGGCGGCCAGCCCGCGCTGCCGGGAGAAGCCGACGAAGATGCCGGGGGTGGCCATCACGGTGGCGCCGCCGGCCAGGGCCAGGTCACACTCCCCCGCCTGGAGGGCCTGCGCGGCGAGGTGCATGGCGACCAGCGACGACGAGCAGGCGGTGTCGACGGTGACGGCGGGCCCGTGCAACCCGAAGGAGTACGCGAGCCGGCCGGAGATGACGCTGGCGGAGGTGCCGGTGGCGAGGTAGTTCTCGTCGACGCCCCCGGCGGCCATCAGCAGCGAGCCGTAGTCCTGGCCGTTGGTGCCGACGTACACGCCGGTGCGGCTGCCGCGCAGCGCGGTCGGGTCGATCCGGGCCCGCTCGAACGCCTCCCAGGTGGTCTCCAGCAGCAGCCGCTGCTGAGGGTCCATGGCCAGGGCCTCGCGGGGGCTGATGCCGAAGAAGGCGGGGTCGAACTCGCCGGCCCCGGCGACGAAACCGCCCTCGCGGACGTAGCTGGTGCCGAGGTGCTCGGGGTCGGGGTGGTACAGCTCGGCGATGTTCCAGCCGCGCTCGCCGGGCATCAGGGTCATCGCGTCGGTGCCGCCGGAGACCAGGTCCCACAGTTGCTCGGGCGAGGACACCCCGCCGGGGAAGCGGCAGCTCATCGCGACGATGGCGATCGGCTCGCGGTGCAGGTCGGTGCCGTCGGCGACCACCTCGCCGGGAGCGTGGCCAGCGGTACGGTCGTGCAGGTGAGCGGCCAACTCGGCGACGGTGGGGTGGTCGAAGACGAGGGTCGCGGGCAGGGTCGTGCCCGTCTCGGCGGTGAGCCGGTTGCGCAACTCGACGGCGGTGAGCGAGTCGAAGCCGAGGTCGCGGAAGGTGCGCTCGGGCAGCGGCTGGCCGGCCGGGTAGCCGAGCACCGCGGCGGCCTGGGTGCGGACCAGCTCGGTGAGCTGCGGCAGGGACCGGCCGACGACCACGGCGCGGACGGGGCCGGCGGGCGCGGCGGGCACCCCGGGCAGGGCGGCGATCAGCGGGGTGGGCCGGCCCCAGGAGGCGGCGAGGCGTCCCCAGTCGACGTCGGCGACGGTGAGGGCCGGCTCGGCGGAGTTGACGAGCCGGCCGAGCGCGGTGACCGCCTCGGCGGGGGACAGCGGGTTGACGCCGCCGCGGGTGAGCCGGGCGGTCAGCGCGGCGCTGGCCGCGGCCATCCCGTCGGCGGCCCAGGCGCCCCAGGCGAGCGCGGTGGCGGGCAGCCCCTGACCGCGCCGCCAGGCGGCGAACGCGTCGAGGTACGCGTTGGCCGCCGCGTAGTTGCCCTGGCCGGCGCTGCCGACGACGCCGGCGAGGGAGGAGAAGAGCACGAACGCGTCGAGGTCCCGGCCGGCGGTGGCGTCGTGCAGCACCCGGGCGGCGCGGACCTTGCCGGCGAGGACGGCCTGCATCCGGGCCGCGTCGAGGCCGTCGAGGACGCCGTCGTCGACGATCCCGGCGGTGTGCACGACGGCGGTCAGCCCGGGCAGGCCGGCGACCAGCGCGGCGACGGCGTCGGCGTCGGCCACGTCGCAGGCGACGATGCGGGCGGCGCCCAGCTCGGCCAGCTCCCCGGTCAGCTCGGCGGCGCCGGGAGCGTCCGGGCCCCGGCGGGAGGCGAGCACCACCTCGGCGGCGCCGTTGGCCAGCAGCCACCGGGCGGTGTGCCGGCCCAGCGCGCCGGTGCCGCCGGTGACCAGCACCGTGCCCGACGGCCGCCAGCCGGGGCCGGCGGGCGCGGCGGCCGGGACGAGCCGGCGGCCGAAGGTGCCCTGCGGGCGGATGGCGACCTGGTCGTGGCCGGCGTCGGCGAGGACGGCGAGCAGCGCGTCGCCGGTGCTCCGGTCGAGGCGGTCGGCGGTCCCGCCGGTCGGGTCGGCCCCGCCGGTCCGGGTGCCGTCGGCAGGCCGGTCGGGCAGGTCGATCAGGCCGCCCCAGCGGTCGGGCTGCTCCAGGGCGACGACCCGGCCGAGCCCCCAGGCCGCGGCCGACGCCGGGTCGGCGACCTGCTCAACCCCGCCGACGGCCACCGCGCCCCGGGTGAGGCACCAGAGCCGGCCGTGCAGGCCGGTGTCGGCGAGGGCCTGGGTGAGGGTGAGCAGCAGCGCGGTGCCGGCGGGCACGGCCGGCGCGGCCGGCAGCGTCGCGTCGCCCTCGGGCAGCACGCACACCACCCCGGCCCACCCCGACTCCCCGAACTCCCGCAGCGCCTCGCCCAGCTCGCCCCGCGCCGTGTCGGGGCTGACGACAAGCCGGTCAACGCGCGCCCCCGCCCCGGCCAGCACGCCCGCCACCCCCGACGGCTCCGCGCTATCTTGCGATTCGGGCCCCGACGAGAGCCGCGTAACACCCGTCTCGGGGGCCGCAAGGGCAAGATCGGCGGGGGTGGGGGTGGTGACGATCAGCCAGCGGCCCGTCAGGGCCGGGGCGGGGGTGGGGCGGACCGGTTCCCAGTCGACGCGGTACGACCAGGCGTCCAGGGCGGCGTCGCGGAGGCGGGCCCTGCGCCAGGACGACAGCACGGGCACGGCCGGGGCGAGCGCCTCGACGGCGGCCGGGTCGTCCTGCACGGCGAGGTGGGACGCCACGGCGGGCAGGTCGCCGCGTTCCACGGCCGCCCAGAAGTCGCCCTCCGTGCCGTCGGCCGGCCCGGCCTGGTCGGCGGCGGGGCCGAAATCGGGCCAGTACCGCTGGTGCTGGAAGGCGTACGTGGGCAGGTCGACCCGGGTCGCGCCGGTGTCGGCGAACCACGGCTGCCAGGTGACCGGGACGCCGTGCACGTGCAGCTCGCCGAGGGCGGCGAGCAGGGCTGCGGCCTCGGTCCGGTCCTTACGCTGGGCGGCGACGGCGAGCACGCCCTCGGCGCCGGACAGCGCGTCGGCGGTCATCGCGGTGAGCACGCTGCGCGGCCCGACCTCCAGGAACGTGTCGACGCCCGCGGCGCGCAGCGCCCGCACGCCGTCGGCGTACCGGACTGCCTCGCGGACGTGCCGCACCCAGTAGTCGGCCGTGCGGATCTCGTCGGGATCCGCGAGCGCGCCGGTCAGGTTCGACACCACCGGCAGCGTCGGCGCGGCGAACGTCAGCTTGTCGAGCACGGCGCGGAACCGGGCCAGCATCGGCTCCATCAGCGGGCTGTGGAAGGCGTGGCTGACGGTGAGCCGGCGGGTACGCGCGCCCCGGTCCCGCCAGGCCCGCTCGACCTCGTCGAGGGCCTCGGCGTCGCCCGACACGACGACGGCCGTGGGCCCGTTGACGGCGGCGATCCCGACCCGGTCGGTCAGGCCGGCCAGCGACGCCAGGACGTCGGCCTCGGTCGCGGCGACGGCGAGCATCCCGCCGCCGGCCGGCAGGGCCTGCATCAGCCGGCCCCGGGCGGCGACCAGCGCGCAGGCGTGTTCGAGGGAGAGCACCCCGGCCACGTACGCGGCGGTGATCTCGCCGATCGAGTGACCGCCCACGAAGTCGGGCGCGATCCCGAACGACTCGACGAGCCGGAACAGGGCCACCTCGACGGCGAACAGGCCGGCCTGGGTGAACACGGTCTGGTCCAGCAGCCCGGCCGCCGCCGAACCCGGCGAGGCGAACAGCGCCTCCCGCAGGGGGCGCGGCAGGGCCCGGTCCAGGTGCCCGCACGCCTCGTCGAGGGCGGCGGCGAAGACGGGGAAGGTCTCGTACAGCTCCCGGCCCATCCCGGCGCGCTGCGCGCCCTGGCCGGAGAAGAGGACCGCGAGCTGGCCGCGGGTCGAGCCCGTACCGGTGAGCACGGTGCCGGCCGGCGAGCCGGCCGCGAGGGCCCGCAGCCCGGCGAGCAGGTCGTCCCGGCCGGTGGCGGCGACGACCGCGCGGGTGTCCAGGGCGGACCGGGAGGCGACCGACGAGAAGGCGACGTCGAGGGGGCGCGGGTCGGTGGCGGCGTCCAGCCACCCGGCCCAGCGGCCGGCCTGCGCGGCGAGCGCGGCCCGCGACCGGGCCGACAGCAGCACCGGTACGACCGGACGGTCGGCCGTCGGAGCCGGGGCGTCCTCGCCCGCCTCGGGGGCGGGCGCCTGCTCGACGATGGTGTGCGCGTTGGTGCCGGACACCCCGAACGACGACACCGCCGCCCGGCGGGGCCGGTCCACGGCCGGCCACGGGGTCGCCTCGGTGGCGAGGCTGACGGCCCCGGCGGTCCAGTCGATGTGCGGGGACGGCTGGTCCACGTGCAGGGTGGGCGGGACGATCCCGTGCCGGATGGCCAGCACCATCTTGATCAGCCCGGCGACGCCAGCGGCGGCCTGGGTGTGGCCGATGTTCGACTTGACCGAGCCGAGCAGCAGCGGCGCGGCGTCGCCTCGGTCCTGCCCGTACGTGGTCAGCAGCGCCTGCGCCTCGATCGGGTCGCCGAGCCGGGTGCCGGTGCCGTGCGCCTCCACCACGTCGACCTGTTCGGGGGTGAGCCGGGCGTTGGCCAGCGCCTGCCGGATGACCCGCACCTGGGAGGGGCCGTGCGGGGCGCTCAGCCCGTTGGACGCGCCGTCCTGGTTGACGGCGCTGCCCCGGACCACGGCGAGCACCGGGTACCCGTGGCGCTGGGCCTCGGAGAGGCGGGCGAGCAGCAGCATGCCGATGCCCTCGGACCAGGAGGTGCCGTCCGCGCCGGCGGCGAACGCCTTGCACCGGCCGTCGGCGGCCAGCCCGCGCTGCCGGGAGAAGCCGACGAAGACCGCCGGGGTGGGCATGACCGTCACGCCGCCGGCCAGCGCCAGCTCGCAGTCGCCGTTACGCAGCGCCTGCGCGGCGAGGTGCACGGCGACCAGCGACGACGAGCAGGCGGTGTCGACGGTGACCGCCGGCCCCTCCAGGCCGAGGGTGTACGCGACCCGGCCGGAGATGACGCTGGTGGCGTTGCCGGTGAGCAGGTGCCCCTCGCCGTTCTCGGCCTGGGCCTGGGCCATCATCCCGTCGTAGCCGTGCGACGCGGCCCCGACGAACACGCCGGTACGGCTGCCCCGCACCGCCGGCAGCGGCAGCCCGGCCCGCTCGAACGCCTCCCAGGACGTCTCCAGCAGCAGCCGCTGCTGCGGGTCCATGGCGACGGCCTCGCGGGGCGAGATGCCGAACACGTCGGCGTCGAAGTCGGCGGCGTCGTAGACGAAGCCGCCCTCGGAGACGTAGCTGGTGCCCGGGTGGTCGGGGTCGGGGTGGAACAGCCGGTCGAGGTCCCAGCCCCGGTCGGCGGGGAACGGGCCGATGCCGTCCCCGCCGTCACGGACGAGCTCCCAGAGCTGCTCCGGTGAGGAGACGCCGCCGGGGTAGCGGCAGCTCATCGCCACGATGGCGATGGGCTCCTGCGCCCGGTCCTCCAGCTCGCGCAGCCGCCGCCGGGTGCGCCGCAGCTCCGAGGTCGTACGCTTCAGGTACTCGACGTACTTCTCGTCCTCGTTGCTCACCGTGGACCCACCTCACTCGGCATGCCGTGGTCGTTGCGGCTGGTGGTCACGACGTCTCCAGCTCGCGGTCGATCAGGTCGAAGATGTTCTCGGCGGTGGCCGACTCCAGGTCGTCGTCGTCGCCGTCCGCTTCCGACTGCCGCTCGGCCAGCCGGTCCAGCAGGCCGTGCAGCCGGTCGGTGATCCGGCGGAACTCGTCGTCGGCCGGGTCGAGGCCGGCGAGCGCCGCCTCGATGCGGTCGAGTTCCCGCCCGGCCACCGCCGACCGGTCCGCCGTCTCGGCCGGGGCGAACTGCCCGGCCAGGTGCGCGGCGAGCGCCGCCGGCGTCGGGTTGTCGAAGACCAGCGTCGCCGGCAGCCGCAGCCCGGTGGCCGCGCCGAGCCGGTTGCGCAGCTCGACCGCGGTGAGCGAGTCGAAGCCGAGTTCCCGGAACGCGCGGGTCGGCTCGATGCCGGCCGGGTCGCCGTGGCCGAGGACGACGGCCACGTTCGACAGCACCAGGTCGCGCAGGGCGCGTACCCGCTTGTCGTCGGAGAGGCCGGCCAGGGTCGCGGCGAACGCCTGCCCGTCGGCGGCCTCCCCGGCGGCGACCCGGCGGCCGGCGGCGCGGACCAGCCCGGCAAGCAGCGGGTGCACGGGCGCGCCCGGCGTCGCCGCCCCGGTGCTGATCTTCGCCGGCACGAGGACGGGGCGTTCGGACCGCCAGCCGGCGTCGAACAGGGCCAGGGCCTCGTCGTTGGACAGCGCGGCCATGCCGCCCCGGTCGAGCCGGCGGATGTCGGCGGCGTCGAGGTGCCCGGTCATGCCGCTGGCCTGTGCCCACCGGCCCCAGGCCAGGGCGACGGCCGGCAGGCCGAGGGCCCGGCGGTGCTCGGCGAGGGCGTCGAGGAACGCGTTGCCGGCGGCGTAGTTGCCCTGCCCCGGGCCGCCGAACACCCCGGCGGCGGCGGAGAACAGCACGAACGCGGTCAGCTCGTGGCCGAACGTGGCCCGGTGCAGGTTCCAGGCCGCGTCGACCTTCGGCCGCAGCACCGCGTCGAGCCGGTCCGGGGTGAGCGAGGAGACGGTGCCGTCGTCGAGGACCCCGGCGGCGTGCACGACGGCGCACAGCGGGTGCCGGGCGTCCACCATGGACAGCACGTCGGCGACGGCGTCCGGGTCGGCCAGGTCGGCGGCGACGATCGACACGTCCGCGCCGAGCGCCTTGAGGTCGGCCAGCAGCTCGTCGGCGCCCTCGGCGTCCGGGCCGCGCCGGCTGACCAGGAGGAGCTGCCGGGCGTCGTGCGCGGTGACCAGGTGCCGGCAGAGCAGCGCGCCGAGGGTGCCGGTGGCGCCCGAGACGAGGACCGTGCCGTCGAGCCGGGGCGGCTGCGGGATACTCAGGGCGAGCTTGCCGACGTGCCGGGCCTGGCTGAGGAAGCGGAACGCCTCCGGGGCCCGCCGCACGTCCCAGGTGCGCCGGGGCAGCGGGCGCAGCGCGCCGGCGGCGAACAGCGCCATCAGCTCGCCGAGCATCCGGCCGATGGCGTCCGGCCCGGCCTCGATGAGGTCGAAGACCTGGTAGCTGACTCCGGGGTGGGCCGCGGCGACCCGCTGCGGGTCCCGCTTGTCGGTCTTGCCCATCTCGACGAACCGGCCGCCCGGGGCGAGCAGCCGCAGGGACCCGTCGACGAACTCGCCGCTGAGCGCGTTGAGCACCACGTCGACGCCCCGCCCGCCGGTGCGGTCGCGGAACTCCTCGGCGAAGTCGAGGGTTCGGGAGGAGGCGAGGTGCGCGTCGTCGAGGCCGGTGGCGCGCAGCGCCGGCCACTTGCCGGGGCTGGCCGTGCCGTAGACCTCCGCGCCGAGGTGGCGGGCGATCTGCACGGCGGCCATCCCGACGCCGCCGGCCGCCGCGTGCACCAGCACCGACTCCCCCGCCGTCAGCCGGCCCAGCTCGACCAGGCCGTACCAGGCGGTCAGGAACACCACCGGAACGGCGGCGGCGTCGGCGTACGACCAGTCGTCGGGGATGCGGGTGAGCAGGCGGCGGTCGGTGGCCGCGACGGAGGAGAACGAGCCGGAGAAGATGCCCATCACCCGGTCGCCGGGGGCGAGGTCGGTGACCCCCGGCCCGACGCCGAGCACCACGCCGGCCCCCTCGTTGCCCAGCACCTCCTGGTCGGGCACCATGCCCAGCGCCAGCACCACGTCGCGGAAGTTCAGCCCGGAGGCGCGCAGCGCGACGAGGACGTGCCCGGCCGGCAGGTCGCCCTGCGCCGGGGCGGGCAGCAGGGCCAGGTTCTCCAGCGTCCCCTGCTCGGTGACGTCGAGCCGCCACGGCGTGCCGTCGGCCGGCAGCGGCAGCACCCCGGCGTCGCGGGCCCGGACCAGCCTGGGTGCCAACGGCGCGCCGTCGCGGACCGCGAGCTGCGGCGCGCCGGAGGCGACCGCCGCCGGGACGGCCGCGAGGGAGGCGGCGGCCCCGTCGGTGTCGAGCAGCGTGAACCGGCCCGGGTGCTCGGACTGGGCCGACCGGACCAGCCCCCACACGGCGGCGCCGGCCAGGTGGCGGGGGGCCTCGCCGGGGGCCGCGCCGACCGCGCCGGCGGTGTGCAGGACCAGCCGGGCCCGGTCCAGCCGTGGCTCGCCGAGCCACGCCTGCACCAGGGCGAGGGCGTCCCGGGCCGCGTCGTGCGCGGCCTCGGCCGCCCGCGCCGGGTCCGTGTCGGTCCCCAGGTCCACCACCACGTCGGGTACGTCCCCGCCGCGCTCCATTGTGGCGACCAGCGCCGCCAGGTCGGGGTGGCCGGCGACGGGGTGACCGGCGGCGGCGAGCGCGTCACCGAGGCCGGGGGTGTCGTCGCCGAGCAGCGCCCAGCGGGTCGCCGCCGCCGTCGCGTCGGCCGGCGGCAGCGGCGTCCAGTCCAGGTGGAACAGCGCGTTGCGGCGCAGCGCGGCGGCCTCGTCGGCGTGGCCGGCGGCGACCGGGCGGAAGGTCAGCGACTCGACGGTGGCGACCGGCTGGCCGGCGGTGTCGGCGAGGGTGACCGAGACGGTGTCCGGGCCCAGCGACCGCATCCGCACCCGCAGCCGGGTCGCGCCGTGGGCGTGCAGGCCGACCGCGCGGAAGGCGAACGGCATCCAGCCGGTGCCGGCGGCGGCGTCCTCGCCCAGCAGGGCGGTGAGCCCGCTGACCTGGAGGGCCGCGTCGAACAGGGCCGGGTGCAGCCCGAACCGGGGGGCCTCGGCGGCGGCGGAGTCGGGCAGGGCCACCTCGGCGTAGACCTCGTCGGCGCCGCGCCACACCCGGCGCAGGCCCCGGAAGGCGGGGCCGTAGCCGAGGCCGCCCTCGGCCATCGTCGCGTACCAGGCGTCGAGGTCGGCGTCGACCTCGACCGCGTCGGCCGGCGGCCACTGCCCCGCAACGACCATCGGGGCGGGAAGCTGCGGGAGCAGCAGGCCCTCGGCGTGCCGGGTCCACTCGCCCGTGCCGTCGGACTCGGGCCGGGAGTGCACGGTGACGACCCGCTCGCCGGTGTCGCTCGGCGCGCCGACGCGCACCTGCACCTGCACGGCGCCGCCGGGCGGGAGCACGAGGGGGCTGATCAGCGTCAGGTCGCCCACGTGGCCGGCGTCGACCTCGTCGCCGGCCCGGACCACCATGTCGACGACGCCGGTGCCGGGGACGATCACCGCCCCGCCGACGGCGTGGTCGGCCAGCCACGGGTGGGTACGCACCGACAGCCGGCCGGTGAGCACCACCGTCTGGTCGTCGGCGACGGGGATCGCCGCGCTGAGCAGCGGGTGGCCGGCGTCCTGGAGGCCGGCGGAGCCGACGTCCCGGACCCGGTGGGCGGGTGGCTCCAGCCAGTAGCTGCCCCGGTGGAAGGCGTAGCTGGGCAGGTCGACGGTGGCCGTGGCGGCGAGGACCTTCGTGAGGTCGACGGGCAGGCCGACGGCGTGCGCGGTGGCCAGGTTGGTCAGCAGCCGGGTCGCGTCGTCGTCGCCCCGGCGCAGGCTGCCCAGGGTGTGCCCGGTGATGCCGGTGTCGTCGAGGATCGCCGTCACCGGCATGGTCAACACCGGATGCGGGCTGATCTCCACGAACGTGGAGTGCCCCGCCGCGATGGCGACCCGCACGGCGGCGTCGAACTGCACGGTCCGGCGCAGGTTGTCGTACCAGTAGTCGGCGGTCATGCTCGCCGGATCCACCCAGTCCCCGGTCAACGTGGACACCAGCCGTACGTCGCCGGCCTGCGGGATCACGTCGGCCAGGTCCGCCCGCAACTGCTCGGCGACCTCCTGCACCGACGCCGAGTGCGACGCGTAGTCCACCGGAATCAGCCGGGCGCGGATGCCGTCGTCGGTGCACGCCTGCACCAGGTCCGCCACGGGCTGCGGCGGGCCGGAGACGACCACCGTCCCGGGACCGTTGACCGCCGCCACCCCGACCCCCGGGAAGCCCGGCAGCCGCTCGGCGACCGCCTGCGCGGACAGGTCCACCGACGCCATCGCCCCCGTACCCCGCAGCACCGCCAAGGCACGCGAACGCAGAGCCACCGTCCGCGCCGCGTCGTCCAGCGACAGGATGCCCGCCACGCAGGCCGCGCCGATCTCACCCTGCGAGTGACCGATGACCGCCTGCGGGGCGACGCCCGCGTGCCGCCACACCGCCGCCAGGGCGATCCCGACGGCCCACAGCACCGGCTGCACCACCTCGACCCGGTCCAACCACGACTCGTCCTCGCCGGTGAGCACCGCGACCAGATCCACGTCCAGGAACGGGGCCAAGGCCCGCTGGCACTCCGCCAGCTTCGCGTCGAACACCGGCGTCCGACCGATCAGGCCGGCGGCCATCCGCGCCGATTGCGCGCCCTGCCCGGGGAACACGAACACCGGACCGGCACCGTGGGACGCGGCCACGCCCGTCACCACGTCGGCGGCCGGCAGGCCGCCCGCGAGCGCTTCCAGGCCCGCCAGAAGCTCCTCGACGGTCGCCCCGACGACCGACGACCGCTGGTCGAACGCGGACCGGGTCGTGGCGAGGGACCACGCCACGGCGGCGGCGTCGAGGTCGCCGCGTCCCCGGAGGTGGGCGGCGAGGCGGGCGGCCTGGCCGGCGAGGGCGGCCTTCGACCGGGCCGACACCGGCCACACCGTCACGTCCGCGTCGACCAGGCCCGGGGCCACGGCGACGACGTTCGGACCGGCGGGCTCGTCGGCCTGCTCGATGATGACGTGCGCGTTGGTGCCGGACATGCCGAACGACGACACCGCCGCCCGCCGCGCCCGGCCCGTCTCCGGCCACGGCGTGGCCTCGGTGACGAGGGCGACCGCCCCGGCCGTCCAGTCGATGTGCGACGACGGCGCGTCGACGTGCAGCGTCGCGGGTACGGTCCCGTGCCGCATCGCCTGCACCATCTTGATGATTCCGGCGATGCCGGCGGCGGCCTGGGTGTGGCCGATGTTCGACTTGATCGAGCCGAGCAGCAGCGGGGCGGCATCGCCCCGCTGCTGGCCGTAGGTGGCCAGCAGCGCCTGCGCCTCGATCGGGTCACCCAGGGTGGTGCCGGTGCCGTGCGCCTCCACCACGTCCACGTCCGCCGTGGACAGCCGCGCCGACGCGAGGGCCTGCCGGATCACCCGCTGCTGGGAGGGCCCGTTCGGCGCGGTGAGGCCGTTGGACGCGCCGTCGGAGTTGACCGCGCTGCCGCGCACGATCGCCAACACGTGATGCCCGTTGCGGCGCGCGTCGGACAGCCGCTCGACCAGCAGCACACCGACGCCCTCACCCCAGCCGGTGCCGTCCGCCGCCTCCGCGAACGGCTTGCAGCGGCCGTCGGCGGCGAGGGCCCGCTGGCGGGAGAACTCGGCGAACGTGCCGGGGGTGGCCATGACGGTGACGCCGCCGGTCAGGGCGAGATCGCACTCGCCCCGGCGCAGCGACTGCACCGCCAGGTGCAACGCCACCAGCGACGACGAACACGCCGTGTCCACCGACACCGCCGGCCCCTCCAACCCCAACGCGTACGCCACCCGACCCGACACCACACTCGCCGCATTCCCCGTCCCCGCGAACCCCTCCACCTCATCCGCAGCAGACACCATCAACAGGGCCCCATAGTCCTGACCATTCGTCCCCACGAACACCCCTGTTCGCGAACCCCGCAACCCCGCCGGATCAACCCCTGCCCGCTCCACCACCTCCCACGACGCCTCCAACAACAACCGCTGCTGCGGATCCATCGCCGAGGCTTCCCGCGGCGAGATGCCGAAGAAGGCCGCGTCGAAATCCGCCGCGTCGTAGAGGAATCCGCCCTGGTCGGAGTACGTGGTGCCGGGGTGCGCCGGGTCGGGGTCGTAGAGGCGGTCGAGGTCCCAGCCACGGTTGGTGGGGAAGTCGCCGATGGCGTCGACGCCGTCGGCGACGAGCTGCCACAGCCGGTCCGGGTCGTCGGCGCCGCCCGGGTAGCGGCAGGCCATGGCGACGATGGCGATCGGCTCGTCGTCGTCCGCGGTGGTCGCGGCGGCGGTCGGGGCCGGCGCGGCGGCGGCGCCGAGGAGGCCGGTGAGCAGGTGCCGGGCCAGCACGACCGGGTTGGGGTGGTCGAAGACGAGGGTGGTGGGCAGCGGCTGCCCGGTGGCGGCGACCAGCCGGTTGCGCAGTTCCACGGCGGTCAGCGAGTCGAAGCCGAGGTCGCGGAACGCCGTGCCGGCCGGGACGGCGGCGGCCCCGCCGTCGTGGCCGAGCACGTCGGCGGCCAGTTCCCGGACCAGGTCGGTGACGGTCTCCTCGCGTCGGGCGGCGGTCAGCCCGGTGAGCCGGCGACGCAGGGTCGCGGCGGGGCCCTCGTCGCCGTCGTCGACGGGCGCGCCGCCGTCGAGGGCGGCCCGTGCCTCCGGTACGCCGTCGAGCAGCGGTCGCCGCCGCGCCGACGCGTACGCGGGGGCGAAGCGGGACCAATCGACGTCGGCGACGGTGACGGCGACGTCGTCGTGGTCGAGGGCCTGTTGCAGGGCGCCCATCGCCACGGCGGGGTCCATCGCGGGCAGGCCACGGCGGCGCAGCCCCTGGTCGGAGTCGGCCCCGTGCATGCCGCCGTCGGCCCACGGGCCCCAGGCGACGGCGGTGCCGGCCCGGCCGTCGGCGCGCCGCTGCTGCACGAGCGCGTCGAGGTACGCGTTGCCGGCCGCGTAGCCGGCCTGGCCGGCGCTGCCCCAGGTCGCGGCGATGGAGGAGTAGACGAGGAAGGCGTCGAGTTCCCGGTCGGCGAGCAGGTCGTGCAGGTGGGTGGCGCCGGCGGTCTTGCCGGCGGTCACCTCGGCCAGTTCGGCCGGGGTGATGGCGGCCAGCGGGGTGGCCTGGGCGACGCCGGCGGTGTGCACGACGACGCGGACGGGCGGGCCGTCGGCCTCGACCCGGTCGAGCAGGGCGGCGAGGGCGGCGCGGTCGGCGATGTCGCAGGCGGCCACGGTGACCCGGGCGCCGAGGGCGGTCAGCTCGGCCTCCAGCTCGGCGGCGCCGGGGGCGGCGGGCCCGCGCCGGCTGGCCAGCACCACGTGTTCGGCGCCGGCGGCGGCGAGCCAGCGGGCGGCGCGGGCGCCGAGCCCGCCGGTGCCGCCGGTGATCAGCGCGGTGCCGGTGGGCGTGAACCGGCGTACCGGGGGGCGGTCGCCGACGGCGGCGCGGACCAGGCGGCGGGCGAAGACGCCGGGGCCGCGTACCGCGAGCTGGTCCTCGCCGCCCGCGCCGGTGAGGATCGCGGCGAGCCGGCCGGCGGCGCGGTCGTCGGGGTGGGTCGGCAGGTCGACCAGGCCGCCCCAGCGGTGCGGTGCCTCGACGCCGACGACCCGGCCGAGGCCCCAGATCGCGGCCTGCGCGGGGTCGGCGAGCCGGTCGTAGGAGGCGGCGGCGACGGCGCCCCGGGTGACCAGCCACAGCGGGGCGTCGATCCCGGCGTCGCCGAGCGCCTGGACCAGGGTGAGGGTGGCGGCCAGGCCGGGCAGGGCGGCCCGGTCGGCGGTCGGCGCTTCCCAGGCGAGCAGGGAGACGACCCCGGCGACGTCGGTGCCGGCGAGGGCGGCGGCGAGGGCGGACCGGTCGGTGTCGGGGGCGATGGTCAGCGGCAGCGGTTCGGCGCCGGCGGCGGTGAGCGCGGCGCGGAGGGCCTGCGCGGACGGGTCGTCGTCGAGGCCGGCGGGCAGGGCGAGCAGCCAGGTGCCGGTGAGTCGGCCGGCGGCCGGTTCGGCGGTGACCTGCCAGTCGGCCCGGTACCGCCAGCCGTCGAGCAGCGAGTGTTCCTGCCGCTGCCGCCGCCAGTCGGTGAGGACGGGCAGCAGGGTGCGCAGGGACTCGGCGGTGGCCTCGTCGTCGACGGCCAGGGTGTCGCGCAGGGCGTCGAGGTCGGCCCGTTCGACGGCGGCCCAGAAGCGCCGGTCGAGCAGCCCGGTCGCGGCGGCGGCCGGGTCGGCCGGTTCCTCGGCCGGCACCCAGTAGTGCTGCTGCTCGAACGGGTAGGTGGGCAGGCCGACGAGGCGGCCGGGCCGGTCGGCGAGGAGGTCGGCCCAGGCCACGGGCGTGCCGGCGACGTGCAGTCGGGCGAGCGCGGCGAGCAGGGTGCGGCGTTCCGGGCGGTCCCGGCGCAGCACCGGCACGACCACGGCGGGGGCGACGTCCGGGGCGGTCTCGACGGTGGCGAGCGTCTCCTCGGTGGCGGCGGTGAGGACCGCGTCGGGGCCGACCTCGACGAACGTGCCGGCGCCGTGGGCCCGCAGGGCGCGGACGCCGTCGGCGATCCGGACGGCCTCGCGGACGTGCCGCACCCAGTACTCCGGGGTGCGCAGCAGCGCCGGGTCGGCCAGCGCGCCGGTCAGGTTGGACACGATCGGCAGGGTGGGGGCGCGCAGGTCGAGGCGGGCGACGACGGCCGCGAACTCGGCGAGCATCGGCTCCATCAGCGGGCTGTGGAAGGCGTGGCTGACCCGCAGCCGGCGGACCTTCACCCCCCGCCCGGCCCAGAGTTCGGCCAGCTCGTCGACGGCCGGGCCGGCGCCGGAGACGACGACGGAGGCGGGCCCGTTGACGGCGGCGACGGCGACCCGGTCGGTGAGCCCCGCCAGGGAGGCGGCGACGTCGGCCTCGCCGGCCGCGACGGCGAGCATCGCCCCGCCGGCCGGGAGGGCCTGCATGAGCCGGCCCCGGGCGGCGACCAGGTCGGCGGCGTCGGCGAGGGTGAGCACGCCGGCCACGTGGGCGGCGGTGATCTCGCCGATGGAGTGCCCGGCGACCAGGTCGGGGGCCAGTCCCCAGGAGCCGAGCAGCCGGTGCAGCGCCACCTCGACGGCGAAGAGGCCGGCCTGGGTGAACACGGTCTGGTCGAGCAGCGCCGCGTCGTCGGTGCCGGGCGAGGCGAACAGGACGGGCTTCAGCGGCCGGGGCAGGTGCGGGTCGAGGTGGGCGCAGGCCTCGTCGAGGGCCGCCGCGAAGACGGGGTACGCCTCGGCCAGCTCGCGGCCCATCCCGGCGCGCTGGGCGCCCTGGCCGGAGTACAGGAACGCGACGCCGCCCCGGTCGGCGGCGACGCCGGTGACCAGGCCGGGGGCGGGCCGGTCGTCGGCGAGGGCGGTCAGGGCGGTGAGCAGGCCGGCGGGGTCGTCGGCGAGGACGACGGCGCGGTGTTCGAGGGGGGACCGGGACACCGCCGAGGTCCAGGCGACGTCGGCGGGGCGCGGGCCGGAGTCGGCGGCGAGGTGGGCGGCCCAGCGCTCGGCCTGGCGGCGCAGCGCGGTGCGGGTGCGCCCGGTGAGCAGCACCGGCGCGGGGCCGGGCGGTTCGGGCCGCTCGTCGGTGGCGGCGGGTTCCTCGGGCTGTTCGAGGATGAGGTGGGTGTTGGTGCCGCTCATCCCGAACGAGGAGACGGCGGCCCGGCGGGGCCGGTCCACGGCCGGCCACGGGGTCGGCTCGGTGACCAGGGTGACCGCGCCGGTGGACCAGTCGACGTGCGGGGTGGGCTCGTCGACGTGCAGGGTGGCGGGTACGGTCCCGTGCCGCATCGCCTGCACCATCTTGATCACCCCGGCGATGCCGGCGGCGGCCTGGGTGTGGCCGATGTTCGACTTGATCGAGCCGAGCAGCAGGGGTGCGGCGTCGCCCCGCTCCTGCCCGTACGTGGCCAGCAGCGCCTGCGCCTCGATCGGGTCGCCGAGGACGGTGCCGGTGCCGTGCGCCTCCACCACGTCCACGTCCGCCGTGGACAGTCGCGCGCCGGCCAGGGCCTGGCCGATCACCCGCTGCTGGGAGGGCCCGTTGGGGGCGGTGAGGCCGTTGGACGCGCCGTCCTGGTTGACGGCGGAGCCCCGGATCACGGCGAGGACGGGGTGGCCGTTGCGGCGGGCGTCGCTGAGGCGCTCCAGCAGCAGCATGCCGACGCCCTCGGACCAGCCGGTGCCGTCGGCGGACGCGGCGAACGACTTGCACCGGCCGTCGGCGGCCAGCCCGCGCTGGCGGGAGAACTCGACGAACGGGCCGGGGGTGGCCAGCACGGTCGCGCCGCCGGCCAGGGCGAGGCCGCACTCGCGCTGGCGCAGCGCCTGGCAGGCGAGGTGGATGGCGACGGACGCCGACGAGCAGGCGGTGTCCACGGTGACGGTGGGGCCTTCGAGGCCGAACGTGTACGCGAGCCGGCCGGAGACGACGCTGGCGGCGGTGCCGGTGAGCACGTACCCCTCGACGCCGGGGGCGCGGTGCAGTACGGCGGCGTAGTCCTGGCCGGAGGTGCCGACGAAGACGCCGGAGCGGCTGCCGCGCAGCGACAGCGGGGCGATGCCGGCCCGCTCGAACAGCTCCCAGGTGACCTCCAGCAGCAGCCGCTGCTGGGGGTCCATGGCGACCGCCTCGCGGGGGGAGATGCCGAACAGGGCGGCGTCGAACTTCCCCGCGTCGTGCAGGAACCCGCCGGAGCTGGTGGTGGAGGTGCCGGGCCGGTCGGGGTCGGGGTGCTGGAGGCGCTCCAGGTCCCAGCCCCGGTCGGTGGGGAAGCCGCCGATCGCGTCCCCGCCGGTGGAGACGAACGACCACAGGTCCTCCGGCGAGGCGATGCCGCCCGGGTAGCGGCAGCTCATCGCGACGATCGCCACCGGCTCGGACTCCTCGGCGGTGACCTCGCGCAGCCGTTGGCGGGTCTGCTGCAGCTCGGCGACGACCCGCGTCAGGTATTCGCGCAGCCGCTCTTCGTCCGCCATGACTTCTCGCTTTCTCGTGACACCCACAGGTCCGTGCCGGGCGGCTCAGGACAGCCCGAGGTCCTGGTCGATGAGGTCGAACAGCTCCTGGTTGCTGGCCACCCGCAGCCGGTCCGCCACCTCGGCGGCCTCCTCCCGGCGCGGCGCGGCGGCGCCGAGCCGTTCGAGGAGGTGGTGCAGCCGCATGGTGATCCGGACCCGGCCGGTGTCGTCCGGGTCGCGCAGGGCGAGGGCGCTCTCCAACTGGTCGAGTTCGGCCAGGGTCGGCAGCGCCTCCACCGACGCCTCGCTGAGCAGCTCGGACCGCAGGTGCTCGGCCAGGGCCAGTGGGGTCGGGTAGTCGAAGACCACCGAGCTGGGCGGGTTCAGCCCGGTCAGCCGGGCCAGCTTCCCGCGCAGCTCGACGGCGGTCAGCGAGTCGAAGCCGAGGTCCCGGAAGGGCCGGCTGCTCTCCACCGCGTACGGGCTGTCGTGGCCGATGACCTCGCCGGCGGCGGTGCGGATCAGGTCGACCAGCACCCGGTTCTGCTCGGCCTGGGTCAGCTCGCCGAGCCGCTTGCGCAGTTCGGCGGCGACCTGGTCTCCGTCGGAGGCGTCCGCCCGGTCGGCGGCGGCCTGGGCGGCCACCTCGGCGAGGTCGCCGATCAGCGGGCGGGGCCGGGCGGAGGCGAAGACGGGCGCGAACCGCTCCCAGTCGACGTCGGCGACGGTGAGAACGTCGTCGTCGCCCTCGATTCCGGCGCGCAGGGCGGCCATCGCCGGTTCCCGGTCGAGCAGGGACACCCCGCGCCGGCTCATCGCGGCGGCGTGCGCGTCGGTCACCATGCCCCCGCCGGCCCACGGTCCCCAGTTGACGGAGAGGACCCGGGCGCCCGAGGCGGGTCGGGACTGCGCGAACGCGTCCAGGAAGGCGTTGCCGGCGGCGTACGCGCCGTGGTCGCCGACGCCCCAGACGGCCGCGATGGACGAGAAGTGCACGACCAGTTCCAGCGGCTCGGGGTCGAGGAGTTCGTCGAGGTGCCGGGCGCCGGCGATCTTGCCGGACACCACGTCGGCGAGTTCCGCCCCGCTGACCGCGGCGATCGGGTTGAGCCGGCCCACCCCGGCGGCGTGCACCAGCGCGTGCACGGTCTCGCCGTCGGCGTTCAGGCCGGAGACCAGGTCCGCGACCGCGTCCCGGTCGGCGAGGTCGCAGGCCAGGACGCGGGCCTGCGCGCCGAGCGCGGCCAGCTCCGCCACCGCCTCGTCGGCACCGGGGGCGTCGGGGCCGCGCCGGCTGACCAGCAGCAGCCGGCGCGCGCCGTGCCGGGCCAGCCACCCGGCGGCGTACCGGCCGACGGCGCCGGTGCCGCCGGTCACCAGGACGGTGCCGGGCGGCTGCCAGCCGGGGCTGCCCGTCCGGTCGGCGCGCGGCGCGCGGGCGAGCCGCCGCAGGTACGCCCCGGTAGTGCGGACGGCGATCTGGTCCTCGCCTCCGGCGCCGGTCAGCGCGGCGAGGACGTGCTCGGCGGCGGCATCGTCCAGGGTGGCCGGCAGGTCCAGCAGGCCGCCCCAGTGCCGGGGGTGCTCCAGCGCGGCGACCAGGCCGAGCCCCCAGGTGGTGGCCTGGGCGGGGTTGGCGACCGGATCGTCGGCGCCGGTGCCGACGGCCTGCCGGGTGAGCAGCCACAGCGGCACCGGGGGCAGGGCGTCGGTGACGGCCTGGATCAGGGCGAGGTTCGCGGTCAGGCCGACGGGGACGGCCGGCCGGTCGGGGTGCGGGCGCTCGTCGAGGGCGAGCAGGGAGACGACCCGGGTCGGCGGTACGCCGTCGAGCAGCCCGGCGAGGGCGGCCCGGTCGGCCGTGGCCGGGTCGACGGGGAGCAGCCGGGGCGTGCCGCCGCGCGCGGCGACGAGCGCGGCGAGCCGGTCGGCGACGTCCTGGCCGGCGGCGGTGTGCACCAGCGTCCAGTCGCCGCCGGGGGCCCCGGCGGCCAGCGGCTGGGGGCGCCAGGTGATCCGGTACCGCCAGCCGTCGACGAGGGTGTCCTCCCGCTGCTGGCGACGCCAGGCGGCGAGGTCCGGCAGCAGGTCGCGCAGCGGCCGGTCCGGGTCCACGCCGAGCCGGCCGGCGAGCGCGTCGCCGTCGCCGTCCACCACGGCCCGCCAGAACGCGGAGTCGGTGTCGTCGCCGGCCGCGCCGGGGGTGTCGGCCGGGGCGGTGTGGAGGGTGGGCCAGAACCGCTGGTGCGCGAACGCGTACGTGGGCAGGTCCACCGGGCCGGCGCCGGGCAGCAGCGCCGGCCAGCGTACGGCCGTGCCCTGGCAGTGCAGCCGGGCGAGGGCGCCGAGCAGGGTGGACACCTCGTCCTGGCCGGGCCGCTGCACGCCGGTGACGGTGACCGGGGCGTCGGCGGGGAGCGCGTCGGCGGTCAGGGCGGTCAGCACCGTGTCGGGGCCGACCTCCAGGAACCGGGTCACCCCGTGGGAGTGCAGGTGGGTGACGGTGTCGGCAAACCGGACGGCCTCGCGGACGTGCCGGACCCAGTAGTCGGGGGTGCACAGCTCGTCGGCGTCGACGACCGTGCCGGTCAGGTTCGACACGACGGGCACCGCCGGCGGGGCGTACTCCAGGGTCGCGGCGACGGCCGCGAAGTCGGCGAGCATCGGCTCCATCAGCGGGCTGTGGAAGGCGTGGCTGACCCGAAGCCGCTTGGTCCGCACGCCGAGGGCGGTGAAGTGGTCGGCCAGTTCGGTCAGCGCGTCCAGCTCCCCGGCCACGACGACGGCGGTCGGCCCGTTCACGGCGGCCACGGCCACCCGCCCGGCGTACCCGGTGAGGGCCTGGGTGACCTCGACCTCGGCCGCCGCGACGGCGAGCATGCCGCCGCCGGCGGGCAGCGCCTGCATGAGCCGGCCCCGGTTGCCGACGAGCGCGCAGGCGTCCGGCAGGGACAGCACCCCGGCGACGTGCGCGGCGACGATCTCGCCGACCGAGTGGCCGGCCACGAAGTCGGGCCGGACCCCCCAGTGTTCGAGGAGGCGGTACAGCGCCACCTCGACGGCGAACAGCCCGGCCTGGGTGAACACGGTCTGGTCGAGCAGGTCGGCGTCGGCGGTGCCGGGCTCGGCGTTCAGCACCGGGCGCAGCGGCCGGGGCAGGTACGCGTCGAGGTGCTGGCACGCCTCGTCCACGGCGCGGGCGAAGGTGGGGAAGGTGTCGTACAGCCGGCGGCCCATCCCGGCGTGCTGGGCGCCCTGCCCGGAGAACAGCACCGCCAGGGCCCCACCGGGCTCGGCGACGCCCCGGGTGAGGCCGGGGTGGTCCTGCCCCGCCGCGAGGGCCCGCAGCCCGGCGAGGGCGGCGTCCCGGTCGGCGGCGAGCAGCACCGCGCGGTGCCGCAGCGGGGAGCGCCCGGTGGCCAGGCCCCGGGCGACGTCGACGTCGGGGGTCGGCTGGTGCGGCAGCCAGTCGGCGAGCCGGGCGGCCTGGGCGCGCAGGCTCTCCGCGCCGTCGGCGGCGACCACCCAGGGCAGCACCGGCAGCCCGGCGGGGGCCCCGTCGGCAGGCCGGGCGGTGGCGGCGGGCGCGGCCGGTTCGGCGGGGGCCTGTTCGAGGATGACGTGCACGTTGGTGCCGCTCACCCCGAACGACGACACGCCGGCCCGGCGGGGCCGGTCCACCTCGGGCCACGGCTGCGGCTCGGTGAGCAGGGCGACCGCCCCGGCGGACCAGTCGACGTGCGGGGAGGGCTCGTCCACGTGCAGGGTGGGCGGCAGCAGGTCGTGCCGCATCGCCATGATCATCTTGATCACGCCGGAGACGCCGGCGGCGGCCTGGGTGTGGCCGATGTTCGACTTCACCGAGCCGAGCCACAGCGGCCGGTCCGCCGGCCGGTCCCGCCCGTACGTGGCGAGCAGCGCCTGCGCCTCGATCGGGTCGCCGAGCCGGGTGCCGGTGCCGTGCCCGTCGACGACGTCCACGTCGGCGCCGGCGAGCCGGGCGTTGGCGAGGGCCTGCCGGATGACCCGCTCCTGGGCGGGGCCGTTGGGCGCGGTGAGGCCGTTGCTGGCGCCGTCCTGGTTCATCGCGGAGCCGCGGACCACGGCGAGGATGCGTCGGCCGTCGCGCTGGGCGTCGGAGAGGCGCTGGAGCAGCACCAGGCCGACGCCCTCGCCCCAGCCGGTGCCGTCGGCGGCCCCGGCGAACGACTTGCACCGGCCGTCGAGGGCGAGCCCCCGCTGGCGGGCGAACTCCAGGAACGGTCCGGGGGTGGCCATCACCGTGACGCCTCCGGCGACGGCGAGTTCACACTCGCCCTGCCGCAGCGACTGGCAGGCCAGGTGCAGCGCCACCAGGGAGGACGAGCAGGCGGTGTCGACGCTGACGGCGGGGCCCTGCAGGCCGAAGTGGTACGCCAGTCGGCCGCTGATGACGGCGGCGGCGTTGCCGGTGGCCTGGTAGCCCTCGGTCTCGACCCGCGCGGCGAGCAGCAGGGTCGCGTAGTCCTGCCCGTTGGTGCCGACGAACACCCCGGTGCTGGTCTCCCGCAGGTCGGCGGGGGCGGTGCCGGCGCGCTCGAACAGTTCCCAGGCGCTCTCCAGCAGCAGCCGCTGCTGCGGGTCCATCACCAGCGCCTCGCGCGGGGAGATGCCGAACAGGGCGGCGTCGAAGCCGGTGGCGTCGGCGAGGAAGCCGCCCTCCCGGACGTACGAGGTGCCGGGCCGGTCCGGGTCGGGGTGGTAGATGGCCTCCAGGTCCCAGCCCCGGTCGGCGGGGAACTCGGCGATGCCGTCGCGCCCCTCGCTGACCAGCCGCCACAGGTCCTCGGGGCTGGCGACGCCGCCGGGGAACCGGCAGCTCATCGACACGACGGCGATCGGCTCGTCGAGGGCCGTGGCGGCCCGGGTGGGCGCGACCGCCGGAGCGTCGTCGCCGGTCAGCCGGCTCGCCAGGTGGTCGGCCAGGGCACCGGGCGTCGGCCGGTCGAACACCAGCGTCGCCGGCAGGGTCTCACCGACCGCCTCGGCGAGCCGGTTGCGCATCTCGACGGCGCTGAGCGAGTCGAAGCCGATCTCCCGGAACGACCGGTCCGCCGCCAGGGCCTCCGCCGAGGGCAGCCGCAGCACCGCCGCGGCGTGCACCCGGACCAGGTCCAGCAGCACCCGGCGGCGGTCCGGTGCGGCGAGCCCGGCGAGGCGGGCGCGCAGCGGCGAGTGGGCGGCCGGGGCGTCGCCGGCCGGGGCGGCGGCGAGCAGCCGTGCCACCTCCGGCACGTCCCCGATCAGCGGCCGGGGGCGGGCCAGCGTGTAGGTGTGCAGGAACCGGTCCCAGGCGATGTCCGCGACGGTGAGCGTGGTCTCGTCGTGGGCGAGCGCGTCGGCCAGCACGGACACCGCGAGGTCGGGGCGCATCGCCCGGACGCCGGAGCGGAACATCTGGTCCGCGGCGCCCTCGGCGTCGACCATGCCGCCGCCGTCCCAGGCGCCCCAGGCGACGGCGGTGGCGGGCCGGCCCCGGCGGCGCCGGTCCTCGGCGAACGCGTCGAGGAACGCGTTGCCGGCGGCGTAGCCGCCCTGGTGCCCGCCGCCCCAGACGCCGGCGCCGGAGGAGAACAGCACGAACGCCGTCAGGTCGTCGCCGAACACCTCGTCGAGGTGCACCGCGCCGGACACCTTGGCCCGCAGCGCGTCCGCCAGCTCCGCCGGGCCGAGGGCCGCGACCGGGCCGGCGTGGGCCACCCCGGCGGTGTGGAACACGGCGTCGACACGGACGCCCTGCGCAGCGAGTTCGGCGGCGAGCGCCCGCAGCGCGTCGGCGTCGGCGACGTCGCAGGCGGCGACGGTGACGGTGGCGCCGGCCGCGGTGAGTTCGGCCGCCAGCTCGGCGGCGCCGGGGGTGGCCGGGCCCTGACGGCCGGTCAGCACCAGCCGGGCGGCGCCCTCCCGGGCCAGCCAGCGGGCCACCTGCGCCCCGATCGAGCCGAGGCCGCCGGTGACCAGGACGGTGCGGCCCCGGGGGCGCCAGCCGTCGGCGGGGGCCCAGTCGACGCGGGCCCGGACGAGCCGGCGGGCGAACACCCCGGACGGGCGCAGCGCGAGCTGGTCCTCGGCGTCGACGCCGGCCAGCACGGCCACCAGCCGGGCCCGGTCCCGGGCGTCCGGCTCGGCGGGCAGGTCCACCAGGCCGCCCCAGCGGTCGGGGTGTTCCAGGGCGACCACCCGGCCGAGGCCCCAGACCGCCGCCTGGCCGGGGCGGTCGAGCGGATCCGCCCGGCCGGTGCAGACGGCCCCGGTGCTGGCGCACCACAGCGGGGCGGCGATGCCGGCGTCGCCGAGGGCCTGGACGAGCGCGACCGTGCCGGCCAGGCCGGCGGGCAGCACCGGCTGCGCCGGGTGCGCGTCGTCGTCGAGCGCGAGCAGGGAGAGCACCCCGCCGACCGGTGCGGCGTCCCCGGCGGATCGCCCGAGCTGGTCGGCCAGCGCCGCCCGGTCCGGGTCGGCCACGGGGACCCGGACGACGTCCGCGCCGCCCTCGGCGAGGGCCGCGGCGGCAGCGACGGCCAGCGGGTGGTCGGCCCGGCCGGCCGGCACCACCAGCAGCCAGCGGCCGGACAGGGCCGCGTCGGCGGGGGTGGGCAGCGGCTTCCAGGTCACCCGGTACCGCCAGGAGTCCACGGTGGACTCGTCGCGGCGGCGACGCCGCCAGGAGGACAGCAGCGGCAGCGCCGGGTCGAGCGACCGGGCGTCCGTCTCGTCGATCCGCATGGCGGCGGCCAGCGCCCGCGGGTCGGACTGTTCCACGGCCGCCCAGAAGTGCCGGTCCGCGTCGTCCCCGCCGGCCGCCACGGCGGCCCCGGCCGGGCCGGTCGGCTGGGGCCAGTACCGCTGCCGCTGGAAGGCGTAGGTGGGCAGTTCCACGGCCGGGCCGGGGCGGGCGCCGAGGACCGCCGTCCAGTCCACGGGCGCGCCGTGGACGTGCAGTTCGGCGAGGGCGGCGACCAGGGCGGGCCAGCCGGCGGCGTCGGCGGGGAGGGTGTCCACCACGACGGCGTCGTGCCCGGCGGCGGCCACGGCGCGCCGGAGGCCGGCGGCAAGCGCCGGGCCGGGGGCCACCTCCAGGAAGACCTGGTGCCCCGCGTCGAGCAGGGCCCGCGCGGCGGCGTCGGGGTCGGCGTCCGCGCGCAGGCCCGGGTACCAGTCGGCGGCGTCGAGGCCGGCGGTGTCGACCGGTACCCCGGTGGACGCGGAGTGCAGCGGCACCTCGGCCGCCCGGAGGGTGATCCCGGCCAGGCCAGCCGCCGGGCGGTCCGGCGCGGCGTCCGGGTCGGCGGGGTCGGCGGCGGCCGGGGGCCGGCTGCCGAGGGCGATCACCTTCGCGGCGTCCGCCAGCGAGAGCGCCCCCGCCACGCAGGCCGCCGCGACCTCCCCGTCGCCGTGTCCGAGCACGGCGGCGGGTCGTACGCCGAGGGAACGCCACAACCGGGCCAGCGCGACCGCCACGGCCCACCGGGCGGCCTGTGCCACCCCGGGACGGGTCGGCGACGGGGCGTCCGCGCCGCGCAGCACGGCGGTGAGCGACCAGTCCACCCACGGCGCGAGGGCGGCCTCGCACTCGGCGACGGATTCGGCGAAGACCGGCGACCGGTCCAGCAGGTCGGCCAGCGCGTCGGGCCACTGCTCCGCGTCGCCGGGGAAGACGAGGACGGGGTCGCCGCCGCGCAGCGCCGTGCCGGTGACGGCCGCCGGGACGTCCTCGCCGAGGCGGAACGCGTCCAGCGCCCGCACCAGGTCGGTGGTGTCCCGGCCGAGCAGCACGGCGCGGTGCGGGAACGCGGCCCGGGTGGTGGCCAGGGCGTGCGCGACGTCAGCCGGCTCGATCTCCGGGTGCGCCGCGAGGTGGGCGTGCAGCCGGGCGGCCTGCTCCCGCAGCGCCGGCCCGTCGGCGGCGGACAGCACCAGGGGTACGACGCCGGTGCGCGGCGCCGCGACCGGTTCGCCCTCGATCACGGGGGCGGGCGGCTGCTCGATGATCACGTGCGCGTTGGTGCCGGAGATACCGAACGACGAGACGGCGGCCCGACGGGGGCGGTTCACGGCCGGCCACGGGGTGGCCTCGGTGGCCAGGGTGACCGCGCCGGAAGCCCAGTCGACGTGCGGCGACGGCTCGTCCACATGCAACGTCGCCGGAACGAGGCCGTGCCGCATCGCCATGATCATCTTGAGCACACCCGCCACACCCGCCGCAGCCTGCGTGTGACCGATGTTCGACTTCACCGACCCGAGAAGAAGCGGCCGATCCGCCTGACGGTCCTGACCGTAGGTCGCCAGCAACGCCTGCGCCTCGATCGGGTCACCCAGGGTGGTGCCGGTGCCGTGCGCCTCGACCGCGTCCACGTCGGCGGCGGTGAGCCGGGCGTTGGCCAGGGCCTGCCGGATCACCCGCTGCTGCGACGGACCATTCGGCGCCGTCAGGCCGTTACTCGCACCATCCTGGTTCACGGCCGTGCCCCGCACCACCGCCAGGATGTTCCGACCCTCGCGCTGCGCGTCCGACAACCGCTGCACGAGAAGCACACCAACACCCTCGGACCAACCGGTGCCATCCGCCGACGCCGCGAACGACTTGCACCGACCGTCCTGCGACAGGCCCCGCTGCCGGGAGAACTCGATGAACGTCCCCGGCGTCGCCATCACGGTCACACCACCGGCCAACGCCAGATCACACTCACCGGAACGCAGCGCCTGCACCGCCAGGTGCAACGCCACCAGCGAGGACGAGCAGGCGGTGTCCACGGTGACCGCCGGGCCCTCCAGGCCGAACGTGTACGCGACACGGCCGGACAGGACGCTGCCCGAGTTGCCGGTGCCGATGTACCCCTCGACCTCGCCGGGCACGTCCATCAGGACGGAGGCGTAGTCGTGGTACATCACGCCCGCGAACACGCCGGTCCGGCTGCCCCGCAACCGCTGCGGGTCGATGCCCGCCGACTCGAACGACTCCCAGGACGCCTCCAGCAGCAGGCGCTGCTGCGGGTCCATCGCCAGGGCCTCGCGCGGCGAGATGCCGAAGAAGGCCGGGTCGAACTCGGCCGCCCCGTACAGGAAGCCACCGTGCCGGGTGTAGGAGCTGCCCGGGCGGTCGGGGTCCGGGTCGAACAGGGTCTCCAGGTCCCAGCCCCGGTCGGCCGGGAACTCCCCGATCCCGTCCCCGCCACCGGCCAGCAACGCCCACAGTTGCTCCGGCGTCTCCACCCCGCCCGGGTAGCGGCAGGCCATGCCCACGATCGCGATCGGCTCGTCGAGTCCGGTGGTGGTCCGCGCGCCCGACGCGGCGACGCCGCTGCCGGCCCCGGCCAGTTCGGCGTGCACGTGGGCGGCCAGCGCCTGCGGCGTCGGGTAGTCGAACACCAGCGTCGAGGGCAGCCGCAGGCCGCTGGCCGCGTTCACCCGGTTGCGCAGGTCCACCGCCGTCAACGAGTCGAAGCCCAACTCCCGGAACGCCCGGTCCGCCGGCACCGACTCCGCCCCACCGTGGCCGAGCACCTGCGCGACGAGCCCCCGGATCAGCACGTCGACCTGGGCGCGGGCCTCCTCGGGGGCCAGGCCGGCGATGCGGGTCGCCCAGGTCGCGCCCTGTCCCGCCTGGCGGCGGGTGGTGGTCGCGCCGACCAGGGCGCGCAGCATCGGCGGCACCATGCCGGTGCCGGCGGCGGCCCGCAGGGCGGCCACGTCGATCACGGCCGGCACGAGGGCCGACCGGTCCCCCGCGACCGCCGCGTCGAACAGCGCCAGGCCGGTCTCGGCGCTCATCGCGGCGAGGCCACCCCTGGTCGTCGAACGGGTCCGCTCGGCCTCGCCGAGGGACGCGGCCATCCCGGGGGTGTCCCACATCCCCCACGCCAGCGACACCGCCGGCAGACCGGCCCGCCGCCGGTGCACGGCCAGGGCGTCCAGGAACGCGTTGCCCGCCGCGTACGCCGCCTGACCCGGCGAACCGAGCACCCCGGCAACCGACGAGAACACCACGAACAGATCCAGGTCCAGCCCGGCGGTGGCCTCGTGCAGGAACCAACCGGCCGACACCTTGGGGGCCAGCACACCCGCCAGCCGCTCGGCCGTCAACGTCTCGACGACGCCGTCGTCCAGCACGCCGGCGGTGTGCACCACACCGGCGAGGCGGCCCGCCGACGTCACCTCGCCGACCAGGCCGGCCACCTGCTCCCGGTCGGTCACGTCACACGCCACCACCCGGACCGACGCGCCCAGACCCGCCAGCCGCTCCACCAGCTCGGCCGCGCCCGCAGCGTCCGGGCCCCGCCGCGACACCAGCACCAGCGACCGCACCCCGTGCGCGACCACCAGGTGCTCCGCGACCAGCGCACCGAGCGAACCCGTGCCACCGGTCACCAGCACCGCGCCCTCGCCCACCACGGGCGACGGGTCCGGCACGGACGCCCGCACCAGGCGCGGCGCGAGGACCTCGCCGGCCCGGACCGCGACCTGGCCGCCGGTGGCGAGGGGTTCGTCCGCCACCCGGGCGAGCAGGCCCAGCACCGCCGCGTCGGCGTCGGCGTCGACATCCGCGAGGACGATCCGGCCCGGGTGCTCCGACTGCGCCGACCGCAGCAGACCCCACACCGCCGCACCCGCCAGGTCCGTCACCTCGTCGCCGTCCCGGGCGGGCACCGCGCCCCGGGTCACCACGACCAGCCTCGACTCCGCGAGGGCGTCGGCGGCCAGCCACGATCGCACGACCGACAACACGCCGGACGTGACCTCGCGCACCGCGTCCGGGACCGCCGCCCCGGGGGCGACGGACACCGGCAGCACCAGCGCCGGCGGCACCGCCGCGCCCGCCGCGACCGCGCCCGCCACTGCGGCCAGGTCCGGGTACGAGGCCAGCCCGCCCCGATCCGCCAGCTCGCCGGCCAGCCCGGCAACGCCCTCGTCGCCGGCGCTGTGGAGCTGACCCGGCTGCGCTGCCAGCAGCGCCCACCCAACGACCTGCCCGGCCGGGGCGGTCTCCGCCGCCTGCCAGGCCACCTCGAACAGCGACCGCCCGGCCGGGTTCGGGGCGGCCACCCCGCTCATCTCCCGTAGCACGAGCGAGTCGACGGAGACGACGGCCGCGCCCGAGGAGTCCACGGCGACCAGCCGTACCGCGGAGCCCTCGCGGGTCAGCCGCACCCGCAGCACCGACGCCCCCGAGGCGTGCACCTGCACACCCTCGAACGCGAACGGCACTCGGGGCGCGGCCGTCTCCTCGAACAGCAGCGCGATCGGGTGCAGGGCGGCGTCCGACAGCGCCGGGTGCACCCCGAACGCCGCCGCGTCGCCCGCCACCCGCTCCGGCAGGGCCACCTCGGCGAACACCTCGCCACCGGCCGTCCAGAGCCGGCGCAGGCCCTGGAACACCGGCCCGTACACCAGGCCGCGCTCCGCCACCGCCGGGTACCAGCCGGCGAGGTCCACCTCGGACGCCCCGGCCGGCGGCCACTCCCCCAGCACGGGCTCGTCGGCCGACACCGGCTCCAGCACACCCTCGGCGTGCCGGACCCACTCGGGGTCGGCGTCCTCCTCCGGCTGGGAGTGCACGGTCACCGACCGCAGGCCGGCCGCGTCGGCCGTGCCGACGCGCACCTGCACCCGCACCCCACCGGAGGCGGGCAGCACCAGCGGCGCGGCCACGGTCAGCTCCCGCACCCGCGACGCGCCCACCTCGTCACCGGCCCGCACCGCCAACTCCACCAACGCCGTCCCCGGCACCACCACCGAACCGGCAACCGCGTGATCGGCCAGCCACTCGTGCGTCGACACCGACAGCCGCCCGGTCAACACCACCATGTCCTCGCCGGCCACCGACACGGCGGCGCCGAGCAGCGGGTGCCCGGCCGCGCCGAGGCCGGCCCCGGAGACGTCCGTCCACCGGCCGGCGGGCTCCAGCCAGTACCGCTGGTGCTGGAAGGCGTACGTCGGCAGGTCGACCCGCTCGCCGCCGGCTCCGGCGAGGAGGCGGGTCCAGTCGACGGCCAGGCCGTGGACGTGGAGTTGGGCGAGGGCCTCCAGGGCGGCCTGCGGCTCGGGCCGGTCGTGCCGGGACACCGCGACCAGCAGGGGCGCGGGCTCGTCGCCGGGCCGGTCGGCGAGGCAGCCCTGCGCCATCGCGGTCAGCACGCCGTTCGGGCCCAGCTCCAGGTAGGTGCCGACCTCCTCGGCGTGCAGGCTGTCGACGGCGTCGGCGAAGCGCACGGTGCCCCGGACGTGCCGCACCCAGTACCGGGGGTCGCGGAGCTGCTCCGGCTCGGCGAGCCGGCCGGTCAGGTTGGACACCACCGGGATGGTCGGCGGGTGGTAGGTCAGCTTGTCGGCGACGGCCGCGAACTCCGCCAGCATCGGGTCCATCCGGACGCTGTGGAAGGCGTGGCTGACCCGCAGCCGGCGGGTCGGGGCACCCCGGTCGGTCCAGGTCCGCTGGAGTTCGTCGAGGGCGTCGGCGTCCCCGGAGACCACGACGGCGGTGGGACCGTTCACGGCGGCGATGTCCAGCCGGTCGGCCAGCCCGGCCAGGGACGCGGTGACGGCGGCCTCGTCGGCGCCGACCGCAAGCATCCCGCCGCCGGCGGGCAGCGCCTGCATCAGCCGCCCACGGGCGGCGACGAGGGCGCACGCGTCGGACAGCGAGAACACCCCGGCCACGTGCGCGGCGGCGATCTCCCCGATCGAGTGCCCGGCGACGAAGTCCGGGGCGAGGCCGAACGACTCGACGAGGCGGAACAGCGCCACCTCGACGGCGAACAGCCCGGCCTGGGTGAACACGGTCTGGTCCAGCAGGTCCGCCTCGGGCGTGCCCGGCGCGGCGAACATGACCTCCCGCAGCGGGCGTGGCAGCAGCGGGTCCAGGTGCCCGCACGCCTCGTCCAACGCGGCGGCGAACACCGGGAACGCGGCGGACAGCTCGCGACCCATGCCGGGACGCTGCGCGCCCTGGCCGGAGAACAGGAACGCCACCCGGCCGCGCGGGGACGCCGATCCGGTGGTGACGGTGCCGTTCGGCTCGCCGCCGGCCAGGGCACGCAGCCCGGCGAGCAGGTCGTCGGGGCCCTCGGCCAGGACGACGGCCCGGTGTTCGAGGCCGGAGCGGCTGATCGAGGAGACGGCGACGTCCACCGGTCGCGGGGCGTCGGCGGCGGCGAGGTGCTCGGCCCACCGGGCGGCCTGCCCGGCGAGCGCCTCGGCGGTGCGCGCGGAGAGCAGCACCGGGGCCAGCGGCAGCGCCACGGGTCCGGCGGGCGGGGCGGCGTCGGCTGGCGGCGGGGCGTCGTCGACCGGGGCCTGCTCCAGGATGACGTGGGCGTTCGTACCGCTGATGCCGAACGACGACACGGCGGCCCGGCGCGGCCGGTCGGACGCCGGCCACGGGCGGGCCTCGGTCAGCAGCGAGACCTGGCCGGCGGTCCAGTCGATATGCGGGGACGGCTCGTCGACGTGCAGGGTACGCGGCATCGAGCCGTGCCGGATCGCCTCGATCATCTTGATCAGGCCGGCGGCGCCCGCCGCCGCCTGGGTGTGGCCGAGGTTCGACTTGATCGAGCCGAGCCACAGCGGCCCGCCCTCGCCCCGGTCCTGCCCGTACGTGGCGAGCAGCGCCTGCGCCTCGATCGGGTCGCCGAGGGTCGTGCCGGTGCCGTGTGCCTCGACCACGTCCACGTCCGCCGGGGAGAGCCGGGCGTTGGCCAGGGCCTGCCGGATCACCCGTTCCTGGGAGGGTCCGTTGGGGGCGGTCAGGCCGCTGCTGGCGCCGTCCTGGTTCACGGCGCTGCCGCGCACGACGGCGAGGATCCGGCGGCCGTCGCGGCGGGCGTCGGAGAGCCGCTGGAGCAGCAGCACGCCGACGCCCTCGGACCAGCCGGTGCCGTCGGCCGACGCGGCGAACGACTTGCACCGCCCGTCCGAGGCGAGGCCACGTTGCCGGGAGAAGTCGGCGAAGGTGCCCGGGGTGGACATCACGGTCACGCCGCCGGCCAGCGCGAAGTCGCAGTCGCGCTGGCGCAGCGCCTGCACGGCGAGGTGCACGGCCACCAGCGACGACGAGCACGCCGTGTCGACGGTGACGGCCGGCCCCTCCCAGCCGAACGTGTACGCCACCCGGCCGGACACGACGCTGCCGGAGTTGCCGGTGCCGATGTACCCCTCGACGCCGTCGGGCAGGTCCAGCACCCGGGACGCGTAGTCGTGGTACATCACCCCGGCGAAGACGCCGGTGCGGCTGCCGCGCAGCCGCTGCGGGTCGAGGTCGGCGTGCTCGATCGCCTCCCACGAGGTCTCCAGCAGCAGCCGCTGGTGCGGGTCCATGGCCAGCGCCTCGCGCGGGCTGATGCCGAAGAAGCCCGGGTCGAACTGCGCCGCGTCGTAGAGGAACCCGCCCTGGCTGGTGTACGAGGTGCCCGGATTGTCCGGATCGACGTGGAACAGCCGCTCCAGGTCCCAGCCCCGGTCGGTGGGGAAGTTCCCGACCCCGTCGCCACCGGAGTCGACCAGGTCCCACAGCTCCGCCGGGCTGGACACCCCGCCCGGGAACCGGCACGCCATCCCGATGACGGCCATCGGCTCGCGGTCCTTGGCCTCCACCTCACGCACCCGCCGACGGGCGTCGCGCAGGTCGGCGGTCGCGCGCCGGAGGTAGTCGAGGAACTCAGCCTCAGTGGGCATCGGGCCACTCCGTATCGGGAATCGGGGTGCGGAACATGCCGGATCAGGCCGCGCCGAGTTCTTCGTCCAGCAGGCTGAAGATCTCCTCGGCGGACGCCGAGGACAGGCTCTCGCCGTCGTCGGTGGCGTCCTGGGCGGCGGAGCCGGTGTAGGTCCACAGGGAGAGCAGTTCGCGCAGCCGGTCGCCGACGGCGGCCCGGTCGGCGTCGCCGTCGGCCACGGTCCGCATGACGTGCTCCAGCTTGTTCAGCTCGCCGAGCACCGTCAGCGCGGACGTGCTCCGCTCGGCCAGCAGCGCGCCCCGCAGGTGCTCGACGAGGGCCGCCGTGGTGGGCCGGTCGTAGATCAGCGTGGACGGCAGGCGCAGGCCGGTGGCCGCGTTGAGGCGGTTGCGGAACTCGACGGCGGTGAGCGAGTCGAAGCCGAGTTCGACGAAGCCGCGCTCGACGTCGATGGACCGGATCGAGGCGTACCCGAGCACGGCGGCGGCGTGGGTGCGGACCAGGTCGGACAGCACCTGGTCGCGGTCGGCCTCCGGGGTGGCGGCGAGGGTGTCGCGCAGCGCCGCCGCCGGGTCGCGCTCGGCGGCGCGGGCCGCACCGGTGGTCGCCGGGCGGACCAGCGACCGCAGCACCGGCGGCACGGCGGCGGGCCCGTGCCGGCCGATCAGGGCGAGGTCGAGGTTGACCGGTACGACCACCGGGTCGGCGAGGCGCAGCGCCTCGCTGAACAGGTCCATGCCCTCCTCGGCGGCGAGCGGGACGAAGCCGCCCCGGTTCATCCGGTCCTCGTCGACGTGCCCGGGCTGCCCCTCGCCGGTGTCGTTGGCCCACGGCCCCCAGGCCATGGACGTGGCGGGCAGCCCCCGGTCGTGCCGGTGCTGGGCGAGGGCGTCGAGGAAGCAGTTGGCCGCGGCGTGGTTGGCCTGCCCGGGGCCGCCGAACAGGCCGGCGGCGGAGGAGAACAGCACGAACGCGGCCAGGTCCAGCTTCTCGGTCAGCTCGTGCAGGTGCCAGGCGGCGTCGACCTTGGGCCGGAGCACGGCGTCGAACCGGTCCGGGGTGAGCGCGCCGAGGATGCCGTCGTCGAGCACGCCCGCCGCGTGCACCACGCCGGTGAGCGGCCGGTCGGCGGGGAGCTGGTCGACGAGCAGGGCCAGCGCGTCGCGGTCGGTGACGTCGCAGGCGGCCACCCGGGCGGTCGTGCCCAGCTCGGCGAGTTCGTCGACGAGCGCCGCCACGCCGGGGGCGTCCCCGCCGGTGCGGCTGACCAGCAACAGGTGGCGTACGCCGTGCCGGTCGGCCAGCCGGCGGGCCACCAGCCGGCCGAGCGCGCCGGTCGCGCCGGTCACCAGGACGGTGCCGGCGGCCAGGTCGGGGTCGGGCCGGTCGGCGGGCGGCGGGCCGAGCCGGGTCAGCCGGGGGACGCGGAGCTGGCCGGCGCGCACCGCGAGCTGCGGCTCGCCGGTGGCGAGCGCCGCCGGCAGCAGGTCGGCGGCGGTCCGGTCGTCGTCCGCGTCGACGAGCACGATCCGGTCGGGGTTCTCCGACTGGGCGCTGCGCAGCAGCCCCCACGCGGTGGCGGCGGGCAGGTCGGCGATCCGGTCGCCCGCGTCGACCCGGACGGCGCCGCGGGTGACCACCACCAGCCGGGCGGTGGCGAGGGTGTCCTCGGCCAGCCACTGCTGGGCGAGCGCGAGCGTACGATGGCTGACCCGGTGGGCCAGCCGGGCCGGGTTCGGCTCGTCCGGCTCCGGGCCGACGCAGGTGACGACCACCGCGTCGGGGACGGCCGCGCCGGCGCGTACCCCGGCGACCAGGGCGGCGAGGTCCGGGGACCGGTCGGCGGCGGGCCAGTCGTCGCCCAGGACGGCCAGCCGGTACGGGCCGTCGACGCGGGCCGCGTCGGGGGTGACCCAGTCGAGGCGGTGCAGGGACCGGGTGGCGGCGCGACGGGCCGCGCTGAGCTGCTCGCCGGAGATGGGCCGCAGGACGAGGCCGGTGACGGCGGCGACCGGCGCCGCGCCGGTGTCGGTGACCGTCAGCGCGACCGCCCCGGAGCCGGTGGCGGTGAGCCGGATCCGCAGTTCCCGGGCGCGGGTGGGCCGGATCGTCACGCCGGTCCAGGTGAACGGCAGGCCCGGCCGGATGTCGGCGCCGCCCGTCGCGGGCGGCGGGGCGGCGTCGGGGTCGGCGCCGGCGACGCTGGCGCCGATGGCGTGCAGCGCCGCGTCCAGCAGCGCGGGATGCACCGAGAAGGCGGTGGTGTCGGTCGCCGCGTCGGCGTCCAGGGCCACCTCGGCGAGGATGTCGGTGCCGCAGCGCCACGCGGCGCGCAGGGACCGGAACACCGGGCCGTAGTGGTAGCCCTGCTCGGCGAGGCGGGTGTAGAGCCCGTCGAGGGCGATCGGCTCGGCGTCGGCGGGCGGCCACACCGCCGCCGGGGCGTCGGCCGGGTCCTCGGTGGCGGCGAGCAGGCCGGAGGCGTGCCGCTGCCACTGCCGGGCCCCGTCGGCGGCGTCGTCGGGCCGGGAGTGCACGGAGACCGGGCGGTGCCCGGTGTCGTCGGCCGGGCCGACCCGGACCCGCAGGTCGACGCCGCCCTCGGCGGGGATCGCCAGGGGCGCTTCCAGGTTCAGTTCGGCCACCGACGCGACGTCGGCGTGCCGGCCCGTCCAGGACGCCAGCTCGACCAGCGCGGTGCCGGGCAGCAGCACGGTGCCCAGCACGGCGTGGTCGGCCAGCCACGGCTGGGCGGTCAGGGAGATCCGGCCGGTGAACAGCAGCCCCTCGTCGCCGGGCAGTTCGGCGACGGCGCTGAGCAGCGGGTGGTCGACGACGTCGAGGCCGACGGCGGGCAGGACGGCCCGGTGCGCGCCGGTGCGCTCCAGCCAGAACCGGTGCCGCTCGAACGCGTACGTGGGCAGGTCGACCGGGTCGGCCCCGGCGAGGACCCGGCGGTGGTCGACCGGCAGCCCGACGGTGTGGGCGGCGGCGAGGGCGGCCAGCAGCCGGGCGGGCCCGTCGCCGTCCCCGCGCAGGGTGTCCAGCACCTGAGCGGCGGCGCCGGCCGCGGCGAGGGCCCCGGTCAGCTCGGCGGTCGACGCCGGGTCCGGCGACAGCCCGACGAAGGTGACGTGGCCGGCCGCGACGGCGGTCCGCGCGGCGGTGTCGAGGGACCCGGGCCGGCGGACCCCGTCGGCCCAGTGGTCGGCCCCCAGGGACGCCGGGTCGGCCCAGTCCCCGGTCACGGTCGACAGCAGGCGGGCGGTGCCCGGCTGCGGGGCGAGGCCGGTCAGTTCGGCGCGGAGGCGGTCGGCGGCCCCGTCGGCCGGGTCCGCGACGGCCCGGGCCCGCAGGGCGACCACACGGGCCGCGTCGGGCAGGGACAGCACGCCGGCCACGCAGGCGGCGGTGACCTCCCCGTCGGCGTGGCCGAGCACGGCGGCCGGGGTGACCCCGGCGTGCCGCCACACGGCGGCCAGGGCCACGCCGACGGCGAAGGCGACGGGCTGGGCCAGCTCCGGCCGGTCGGTCCAGGACCGGTCCGCGCCGGTCAGCAGGGCGGCGGGGTCGACGTCCAGCCAGGGGGCGAGGGCCTGGCGGCAGTCGGCGAGCGCGTCGTCGAGGACCGCGCACCGGCCGACCAGCCCGGCCGCCGCGTCGAGGGCGGCGCGGGCGTCCGGGAGGACGAACACGGGGCCCGGCCCGTGGCCGGCGACGGCGCCGGTGAGCAGGTTGCCTGCGGGGGCGCCGGCGGCGAGCGCGTCCAGGCCGGCGAGCAGGTCCGGGGTGCCCGCGCCGAGCACCGCCGCCCGCCGGTCGAACGCCGACCGGGTGGTGGCCAGCGACCAGGCCACCGCCGCCGGGTCGAGCCCGGGGTGCTCCCGCAGGTGCCGGGCCAGCCGGGCGGCCTGCGCGGCCAGGGCGGCCGTGGAGCGCGCCGACAGCGGCCACGCCACCACGTCGGCGGCGAGCAGTCCGGGGTCGGGGGCGGGCGCGGGGGTCGCGTCGGGGTCGTCGGCGGCGGGCAGCTCGACGAGCACGTGGGCGTTGGTGCCGGAGATCCCGAACGAGGACACCGCGGCCCGGCGCGGCCGGTCCACGGCCGGCCAGGGGCGGTTCCGGGTGACCAGCTCCACCGCCCCGGCCGACCAGTCGATGTGCGGCGACGGCTCGTCGGCGTGCAGGGACGCCGGGACCAGTCCCTCCCGCATGGCCAGCACCATCTTGATCACGCCGGCCACCCCGGCGGCGGCCTGGGAGTGCCCGATGTTCGACTTCACCGAGCCCAGCAGCAGCGGCTCGCCGCCGTCGCGGCCCTGGCCGTACGTGGCCAGCAGGGCCTGCGCCTCGATCGGGTCGCCCAGGACGGTGCCGGTGCCGTGCGCCTCGACCACGTCCACGTCGGCGGTGGTGAGCCGGGCGCTGGCCAGGGCCTGCCGGATCACCCGCTGTTGCGACGGGCCGTTCGGGGCGGTGAGCCCGTTGGACGCGCCGTCGGAGTTGACCGCGGACCCGCGGACCACGGCGAGGATGCGCCGGCCCTCGCGGCGGGCGTCGGAGAGGCGCTGCACCAGCAGCATGCCGACGCCCTCGGACCAGCCGGTGCCGTCGGCGGAGGCGGCGAACGACTTGCACCGGCCGTCGGAGGCCAGCCCGCCCTGCCGGGAGAACTCCTGGAACGCGGTGGGGGTGGCCATCACGGCCACGCCGCCGGCCAGCGCCAGGTCGCACTCGCCCCGGCGCAGCGCCGCCCCGGCCAGGTGCAGCGCCACCAGCGACGACGAGCAGGCGGTGTCCACGGTGACCGCCGGACCCTCCAGCCCGAGGGTGTACGCGACCCGGCCGGAGATCACGCTGTGCGCGGCGCCGGTCATCAGGTACCCCTCGACGCCCTCGGGGACCTCGGTCAGCCCGGTGCCGTACCCGGAGGTGGAGGCACCGACGAAGACGCCGGTGCGGGTGCCGCGCAGCGCGCCGGGGTCGATCCCGGCCCGCTCCAGCGCCTCCCAGGACGCCTCCAGGGTGAGCCGCTGCTGCGGGTCCATGGCCAGCGCCTCGCGGGGCGAGATCTCGAAGAACGCGGGGTCGAAGTCGGGTACGTCGTAGAGGAAGCCGCCGGCCGGAGCCTGGGTGCCGTCGAGGCCCTCGGGAATCTCCCAGCCCCGGTCGGTGGGGAACGCCGACACGGCGTCGACGCCGTCGGCGACGAGCCGCCAGAACTCCTCCGGCCCGCCGACGCCGCCCGGGTACCGGCAGGCCATGCCGACGATCGCCACGGGCTCGTCGGCGTCCACGACGGTGGCCGCCACGGCGTCGGCCGCGTCGCCCCCGAAGACCAGTTCGCGCAGGTGCGCGGCCAGCTCGGCGGGGGTGGGGTAGTCGAAGACGACGGTGGTGGGCAGGCGCAGGCCGGTGGCGGTGTTCATCCGGCCCCGGAAGTCCACGGCGGTCAGCGAGTCGAAGCCCAGGTCCTTGAACGGGCGTCCGCGCAGCTCGTCCGGGGTGGCGTGGCCGAGGACGGCGGCGGTCTGCTCGTTGACCAGCCGCAGCAGGTCGCGCTCCTGGTCGGCGGCGGACAGGCCGGCCAGGTGGCGCAGCGGCTCGGCGACGCCGCCCGACGCGGGCGCGGCGGACTCCTCGGCGTCGAGCAGGGCCCGCACCTGGGGCAGGTCGCCGAGCAGCGGGCTGGGCCGGGCCACGGTGAACGCCGGGTGGAACCGGGTCCAGTCGACGTCGGCGACGGTGACGCATCCGGTGGGCCGGCGGGTGGCCCGGTCCAGCGCGACGAGCGCCCGCTCCGGGTCGATCGGGGGCAGGCCCATCCGGTTGAGCTGCGCGGTGGCCGCGTTCTCGGCGGCCATGCCGCCCTCGCCGCCCCAGGCGGTCCAGGACACGGCGGTGGCCGGCAGCCCCCGGCCGCGCCGGTTGACCGCGAGGGCGTCCAGCAGCGAGTTGCCGGCCCCGTACGCGCACTGACCGGCGCTGCCCCACACCCCGGAGATGGAGGAGAACAGCACGAACGCGGCGAGGGGGCGGTCGGCGAGGCAGGCGTCGAGGTGCAGGGCGCCGAGCACCTTGCCGGCGACGACGTGGGAGAACTCGTCGAGGGTGGTGTCGGTCAGCGGGGTGAGCTGGTCGGTGCCGGCGGCGTGCACGACGGCGGTCAGCCCGGGCAGCGAGTCCAGCAGCGCGGCCACCGACGACCGGTCGGTCACGTCGCAGGTGGCGGCGGTGACCCGCCCGTCCGCGCCGTACCGGTCGAGCAGGTCGGCCACGGCGGGGGCGGCGGCGCCCCGGCGGCTGGCCAGCACCACCTGCCGGGCGCCACGGTCCAGCAGCCAGCGGGTGACGTGGCCGCCGAGCCCGCCGGTGCCGCCGGTGACCAGGACGGTGCCGGCGCTCCAGTCGACGGCGGGCACGTCGTCCACGGCCGCCGGGGCGGGCCCGAGCCGGCGGGCCCAGACGCCGCCGGAGCGGACGGCCACCTGGTCCTCGCCGCCGTCGGCGAGCACGGCGGCCAGCCGGCGGGCGACGGCGGCGTCCACGGTGGACGGCAGGTCGACCAGGCCGCCCCAGCGGTGCGGCTGCTCGACGGCGGCGGCCCGGCCGAGGCCCCAGACCTGGTTCTGTAGCGGGTGCTCCAGCGCGTCGGCGGGGGCCGCGGCGACCGCGCCGCTGGTGACGCACCACAGCGGCGCGACCAGGTCAAGGTCGGTCAGGGCCTGGACCAGCGCGAGGGCGGTGGCGGCGGCGAGCGTGACGCCCGGGTGCTCCGGCAGCAGCCGGTCCTGGCCGGCGACGACGAGCAGCACGCCGTCGACGGGCCGCTCCCCGGCGGCCTCCCGCAGCCGGGCGGCCAGCGCCGCCCGGTCCAGGTCGGCCGCGCCGACGGTCAGCGGTGCGGCGTCGGGCAGCAGGTCGGCCAGCCCGGCGGCCCAGGCGGGGGCGTCGGCGGCGGGCAGCACGACCAGCCAGTGGCCGGCGGGTGAGTCCCGGTCGGCGACCGGCACCGGCTTCCAGGTCACCTGGTACGACCACTCGTCGGCCAGCGACCGCTCCCGGCGGGACCGGCGCCACGAGCTGAGCACCGGCAGGGCCGGCAGCAGGGTACGCACGGCGTCGTCGTCGGGGTCGACGCCCAGCTCGCCACCGAGGGTCTCGGCGTCGGCGCCCTCCAGCGCCGCCCAGAACCCGTCGTCGTCGCCGGCGGCGGTGTCCGCGACGGCGGCGGGCGGCGGCTCGGGCCAGAACCGCTGGCGGCGGAAGGCGTACCCGGGCAGCGGCACCCGCGCGACGCCGGTGCCCGCGAACAGCGCGGCCCAGTCCACGTCGACCCCGCCGGCGTGCAGCTCGGCGAGGGCGGCGAACGCGGAGCCGGGTTCGCCCCGGTCGCGGCGCAGCAGGGCCGTCGCGGCCCGGCCCTCGTCCCGGCCGGTGGCGGCGAGGACGTCGCGGGTGAGCGCGGTGAGCACCCCGCTCGGGCCCACCTCCAGGAAGGTGCGTACGCCCATGGCGCACAGCCGGTCCACGCCGTCAGCGAACCGGACGGCCTCCCGCACGTGCCGCACCCAGTACTCGGGGGTGCGCACGGCGTCGGGGTCGACGACCTCGCCGGTCAGGTTCGACACGATCGGCAGGGTCGGCGGGTGCAGCTCCACCCCGCGCAGCACGGCGGCGAACTCGTCGAGCATCGGTTCCATCAGCGGGCTGTGGAAGGCGTGGCTGACCCGCAGCGGCTTGGTCCGTACCCCCTGGTCGGCCCAGCGCCGTTCGAGGTCCTCCACCGCGTCGGCGGCGCCGGAGACCACCACGGAGGTGGGGCCGTTCACGGCGGCGACGGCGACCCGGTCGTCCAGGCCGGTCAGGGCGGCCCGGACCGACTCGGCGGGGAGCTGGACGGACAGCATCGCGCCACCGGCCGGCAGGGCCTGCATCAGCCGGCCCCGGGCGGCGACGACGACGGCGGCGTCCGGCAGGGTCAGCACGCCGGCGACGTGGGCCGCCGACAGCTCGCCGATCGAGTGGCCGAGCAGGACGTCCGGGACGATCCCCCAGCTCTCCAGGAGCCGGAACAGCGCCACCTCGACGGCGAACAGCCCGGCCTGGGTGAACAGGGTCTGGTTGAGCAGCGCGGCGGCCTCGTCGCCCTCGGGCGCGAAGAGCACCGGGGCCAGCGGCCGGGGCAGGTGGCGGTCCAGTTCGGCGCAGACCTCGGCCAGCGCGCGGGCGAAGACCGGGAACGCGTCGGCCAGGTCGCGGCCCATGCCGCAGCGCTGCGCGCCCTGCCCGGAGAAGAGGAACGCGAGCTGGCCGCCGCGCGGCCCGGCGCCGGTGACCAGCCCGGGCGCGTCGTGGCCGGCGGCGAGCGCTCGCAGCCCGGCGAGCAGGTCGGCGCGGTCGGCGGCGAGCAGCACGGCCCGGTGCTCCAGCCGGGCCCGGGTGGTGGCCGACGACCAGCCCAGGTCGGGCAGCCGCAGTTCGGGGCGGGCGTCGACCAGGTCGGCCCAGCGGGTGGCCTGCTCGGCGAGCGCCGCCGTGTCGCGGGCGGAGAGCAGCACCGGCACGAGGCCGGCGCCGGTGACCGGGGCGGGTCCGTCGCCGGCCGCCGTGGCCGCGCCGGTGGTGGCCGCGCCGCGCCCGGCGTCCCCGTCGGGGGCGGTGTCCGCCGCCGGGTCGGCCTCGGCCGGCGCCTCCTCGATGATCACGTGGGCGTTGGTGCCGCTCATCCCGAACGACGACACGCCGGCCCGGCGCGGCTGCTCCCCGGCGGCCCACGGCTGGGCCCGGGTCACCAGCGACACCGCGCCGGCCGTCCAGTCCACGTTGGGGGTCGGCTCGTCGACGTGCAGCGTCGCCGGCACCGTCTCGTGCCGCAACGCCATCACCATCTTGATCACCCCGGCAACGCCGGCGGCGGCCTGGGTGTGGCCGATGTTCGACTTCACCGAGCCGAGCCACAGCGGCCGGTCCGCCGGCCGGCCCTGCCCGTACGTGGCGAGCAGCGCCTGCGCCTCGATCGGGTCGCCGAGCGTGGTGCCGGTGCCGTGCGCCTCCACCACGTCGACCTGCTCGGGCGAGAGGCGGGCGCTGGCCAGGGCCTGGAGGACGACGCGCTGCTGGGACGGGCCGTTGGGGGCGGTGAGCCCGTTGGACGCGCCGTCCTGGTTGACGGCGCTGCCCCGGACCACGGCCAGCACGGGGTGCCCGTGCCGGCGGGCGTCGGAGAGCCGCTCGACGAGCAGCAGGCCGACGCCCTCGCCCCAGGCGGTGCCGTCGGCGGCGGCGGCGAACGACTTGACCCGCCCGTCGGCGGCGAGGCCGCGCTGCCGGCTGAAGCCGATGAAGGCGGACGGGGTGGACATGATGGTGGCGCCGCCGGCCAGCGCCAGGGTGCACTCCCCCTGGCGCAGGGCCTGGCAGGCGAGGTGCAGGGCGACCAGCGACGAGGAGCAGGCGGTGTCGACGGTGACGGCGGGGCCCTCGATGCCGAGGGCGTACGAGATCCGGCCGGACACCACGCTCGCCGCCGTGCCGGTGAGGATGTATCCCTCGGTGCCGGGCGGCGGCTGCTGGAGCAGTGACACGTAGTCCTGGCCGGTGGTGCTGGCGAAGACGCCGACCTGGTGGCCGCGCAGCGCGGACGGGTCGATGCCGGCGTGCTCGAACGCCTCCCACGACGTCTCCAGCAGCAGCCGCTGCTGGGGGTCCATGGCGAGGGCCTCGCGCGGGGAGATGCCGAAGAAGCCGGCGTCGAAGTCGGTGGCCGAGTCGAGGAAGCCGCCCTCGGAGGCGTACGACGTGCCGGGGTGGTCGGGGTCGGGGTGGAACAGCCGGGTCAGGTCCCAGCCCCGGTCGGCCGGGAAACCGGAGATGGCGTCCTCGCCCGAGGCGACGAGGTCCCACAGGTCCTCCGGGGAGCGCACCCCGCCGGGGAAGCGGCAGGACATGCCGACGATCGCGATCGGCTCACGGTTGGCAGCCTCAAGCTCGCCGAGCTTCCTCCTGGTCTGGTGAAGGTCCGCCGTCACCCATTTCAGGTACTCCCGTAGCGTATCTTCATTCGCCATTAGCGCCACCTCTTCGGGCCGGAACAACCAGGCGACCCAATACCGTCCACAGACGCCTCAAGCCGCGAAGACCAGAGCCCACAAAGCCGACCACGAATTGCCAGACAAACAGCGCTGCAGCGCACACCAGGTCTTACTTACCGGAGGAAGGTATTTGGCCCCGGACAGCGCTGCCAACCCCTAGCGGGCCCCTACCGGTGCCCCTAGCAGCAGGGCTGCAGGCTGGGACGAAGCGCCCCTCGGACGGGCACCGGCCGGTGCCCGTCGACCGGCGGCCAGGCGGGTGCGACACCCGCCCCGGCCGGCTTCGCCGTTCTCGTCGACACCACGCGCCCGCCGGCCTTTCCACTGTGGCACATTGAACCATTCCGCGTAACGATGCATGACGTCGTGCAGTGAGCCATTCGCACAATTTTCTGAGCACGAAGCGCTCTGTGCTGAGAACGTGGAACTCTGCTACGAAGTGTTCCTCTCACAGACCACTGTCCGGCCCGGCCGGTGCAGGGTCATTGCGTTGTCGCGGGTGCGGTCCCCGGTCGGCCGGGGACCGTGGCCCGGGCGGAGCCGTGGGCGCGGCGGCTCGATGCCGTGGTACGCCGCCTATGGAGCTGAGTCGTCCACGTCATCACCGCCGGGCGGGCCACCGCCGTCGCGTCACCCACCACCCCGTCGGGCCGTTCGCCTGCGATCGCCGATCGCGACGGGCGTGGGTGATGTCGTATTCGACTCAGCCCCAAAGGAGCCGGTAGGCATACCTGTGGTGGAGCGACGCCCACGCCAGGACCCTCCGGACTCCCTGATCAAAGCGCTCACGCCCGACTTCGCAATCACCCTGCCGGCCAGTGGAGGAGGAGGGGCCGGGCGGTCATCACCCGATGCCGAGGACCATGGCGAGCCGGGCTACGTCCGCCGGGACCGGTCCGTGGCGCGTCAGGTCGGTGAGCAGCGTACGGGCCACCGGCCGCAACCGGACCTCGGCCGGTGCGGTCCGGTCCGCGTCGACCAGCGCGCGTCCGGCCGCGAGGGGGTCGCCGAGCTGGAGGTACGCGCGGGTGGCGTCGAGCAGGTACGCCGCCCGATGCTCGGCCGGTAACCGTCGCCAGTCGTCCGCGCCGACGACCCGCTCGTGCAGGATCACCGCCTCGGTGCCGACACCCAGTTCGACGGCGGCAGCCACCCGGGCCAACTCCACCGCCGTGGGCCCGAAGCTGGTCCAGTGCCGGCCGTGGCCCTCGCCGGTCTCGTCGGCGATCCCGGCGGCCTGGTCGATGAGTTCCCGTGCGCTGCGCTCGTCGCCGAACCCGGCGGCGGCCAGCGCGGCCTGGACCAGCAGCGTCCCGCGCAGCGCCGGGTCCCGCCGCGGGCCGTCGCGCCACACCCGGGGGGAGATGCGGTGCGCGGCGGCGATCGTGACCGACAGGGCCGGCCGGGGACGATCCAGAACGCGCAGCGCCTGCCCCAGCGGCACGGCCGCCGCCGCCACCAGCAGCGGGTCGCCGGTCGCCACGGACATGGCCCGGTCAGCGGCGAGCCAGCCGAGGTCGCCCTCGCCGAGCTTCACCAACACCGACGACGCAATCCGGTACGCCTGCACCAGCAGCTCCGCCGCGCCATCCCCGTCCCCGCCGTCGGCGTGGGCGGAGTGGGCGTGTTGGGCGTCGCCGAGCAACTCCGGCAGCATCCGCAGCAGTTGCGGGTAGTCGGCGTGCTGGTACGTCAGCCAGGCGTGCCGCACCCGCCGGCCCAGCTCGCCCGCCGGCGGTGCCGCCCGCACCTGCGGCCCGGTCAGGGCGGTGTCGTAGCGGGCGAGGGCGGCCCGTACCCCGTCGACGCCATGCACGGCGGCGCGGGCGGCCTGCGACGGTAGGGCATCGCGGCCGAGCAGCGCCACCGGGTCGACGCGGAGCACGGCGGCGAGGTCCTGGATGACCGTGAACCGGTCGAGGGCACGGACACCCCGCTCGACCTTGTCGACCCAGCTCTTCGACTTGCCGAGCCGGTCGGCAAGCATCTGCTGAGTCATCCGCCGTCGGGCCCGCAGCTGGGCGATCCGGCGTCCTATCGGCAGATCATGGGTGGTCACGACGCCACCGCCGGTCGGGCACCGCCCTGGTCGTGTCGTCCACCGGTATCCGGTCCGCCTCGGCCTGCTTAAGCAGGCGTTGCCTCGCGGCCTCCCGTTCGGCGGCCTCGGCCTGCTCACTGCGGCTCTGGGCCGGGCCGCTATCCGTGGCGTCCATATCTGCCTGCCTTCTGATTGGGTAGGTAGCGTCGGTGCCGGTCTTGATCTCCCGAGCCAGCCGGATGTTCCTGGACCGCCCACATCTCCAACGGTCTGCCGCACCATCCGACAATGCGTTCGGTGATGTCAGTGGTGCTCATGCCGGTGATTTCCGTGTGGGCGTCCGGCAGGTACGAGGCCATGTAGCGCACGAGCGTGCGAATGTTGCACTGGCACAGCTCCTTGAGCTGGCGCTTGCGGGTCAGGCAGGGCCAGGGGCCGCCGCAGACGAGACAGTTCCAGTCCGGTCTGGACGGGCCGTGGATCGCCGGGTAGTCAGCCATCGCCGCCCCCGTCTCCCGGCTGGCGGTGGCAGCCCTGCCGGCGGGGTGAGTAGGGCGGCCACATGGGCGGACGCCGGTACTCACCGCGGGGCCGCTGCGCCCCCGGCTCGCGGGGACGCCAGCGCTCTGCTTGCAGCTTGGTCGCGGCGTCGCGGTGGTGGCGGGCCTCGTCCCGAGCGGCGACGACCTCCTGGTAGAGGGCGTCCAGGTCGGCCTCGACCCGGCGGAGGAACCTGCCGACGGCCTCCGGGTCGAGGCCCCGGCAACCGAACCTGGTCAGCGGGAAGTCCTGCCACCGGACGTCGGCCGGCGTCAGCAGGTTCCGCCGGGACTGATAGATCGCACCGCCCTCGCCGGTGCCGCCGACACCGATAGAAGGCCCGCCCCCGACCGGCTCGGCGGGTTCGTCTTTTCTGGGCCCCATGTGCCTCCGTCCTGCGCTGTCGAAATGGCTGGGCGGCCCGGCCGCTGGAACGACCCGGGTCGGGTGGGCGGGGTCCGACGAGGCATCCACGCCCTCCCCCTGGGGGTGGGCCTACTACCCGACACCTTGCCGACAGCGACGGGATCAGTACACGACGTTGCCATATGCTCAGGATTGTTCGGGACGTCCATGTTGGAGGCAGGATGAACCAGGCACTTCAAGCGGCCATGATCGAGGCCGGCGAGACGGCAGAGAGTCTTGCAGCTCAGACGGGGGTAGATCCGAAGACCGCAGCGCGGTGGATCTCCCCAGGACGTGTACCGCAACCGCGTCGACGTGTGGCGGTGGCCGCGATCCTGGGCCGGGACATAAATGACCTATGGCCCGATGTCCTGAAGCGACGCGAGCCGCAGTGGCTGAGAAAATGGGTTGACTGGGAACGCGAAGCAGTCGCGCTACGGTGGTTTGAGCACGCCTGGGTGCCCGGCTTGCTCCAAACCGAGGCGTACGCGCGGGCCACGCTGGCTCACAACCTGCTGGCTCCGGACGAGATCGAGGAGCGCGTAGCGTCGAGGGCCGAACGAAGCGCCATCCTCTTCAGCAACAAGCCCGTGCAGCTCGTCGCCGTCATCGACGTGATGGTGCTGCGCCGACCCATGAAGAGTCACCCCGCCGCGATGAAAGAGCAGCTCGCCCACCTGGCTGAGATGGCCGAGCTGGCACACGTACAGATTCTCGTGGTGGGTGAAGACGCAGGGCTCTACCCTGGCCTACAGGGTGGATTTATCCTGGGCACACTGGGCGACGGCTCGGTGGTCGCCCACCTCGATCACCAGGTGCGAGCGCAGGTGGTGGACCAAGCAGAGGACCTTGTTACCCTCCAGCAAACGTGGGAGGCGATCAGGGGCGAAGCGTTCTCCCGTAAGCAGTCACTGAACCTGATCAAGGAAGCAGCGCAGACATGGACATGACCGACGCCAAGTGGCGCAAGAGCAGCCGCAGCGGCTCCAACGGCGGTTCGTGCGTCGAGGTCGCCGACAATCTGCCGGGCATCGTCCTGGTCCGGGACACGAAGGACCGCGAAGGCGGCACCCTCAACTTCACGCCGGGCGACTGGCAGTCGTTCGTCAACCTGGCCAAGCAGATCGGGCCGGTCGGCTGACCAGCACGACAAAAGACCCCCGGTCACCCGACCAGAGGTGGCCTGGGGTTTTTCTGTAGTCCGGGCTACTCGGGACCACCTGAGCAACGGCGAGCAGGTCCCGCAGCGCGTCGGTCGCCTGCTCGATATGCTCGGTTCCGACATGATCGGGAGGGTGCACTGAGCCATTTTCATCCTGCGTAGCGGTTAGTTTCGACGTGGTGCAGGACGAGGATGGCTTGGACGATCGCGGTGGCTCGGCGTGGGCAGCAGCGCAGCTTGATCAGGATTTTCCAGGCCTTGAGCATGGCGATCGCTCGTTCTCCGCGGGCGCGGATCTTCGCGTGGGCCCCGGCTCACGACCTTCTGCCTGCGTGACAGTTTCGGCCGGAAGCGGTGCCGCTTGAACGGGGTGCGCACGCTGCCACGGGCGCCCTGGTAGCCCTTGTCGGCGAATGTCATCACATCCGCGCTGGCCAGGGCATCGGTCGATCGGGATCAGCGTGCCGTCCAGGATCGCGTACGCCAGCAGCCGGATGCGTCGCATCGCGGTGTCCAGGTCGTCGGCTGCCAAGCTGAGCAGGGCTATCGCCTCCTGGACATAGCGTCACCGGCGCCCCACCAGCACGGCAGGCCGCCGGCCACAGCTGTCTCGATCAGGCGGCGTGCCAGCTGCGGTTTCGTGGCGAAGCCGATGGTGTCGGGCACTCCTGCTTCCGCCCGTCGTGCGGGGTCCTTGGTCCAGGATTTCGGCAGGTAGAGGGCGACGTCGAGCAGGGTGTGCCCGAGCGGTGAGGCATACGACAGGTGCACCGCGAGCTGGCAGTTCTCTATCTTCCCGGCGGTGCCGGAATACTGCCGTTGCACCCCGACCGTGTGCGTACCTTTCTTCAGATCACCGGTCTCATCGACCAGCAGCATCCCGTCCGGATGCCCCAGCCGAGCAGCAACGAAGCCACGCACGTCGGCACGCACCAACGCGTCATCCCAACTGGCCCGGCCGATCAATTCCTGCATACCGCCCGGACCGGTGTCGCCCGCGTGTTCCGCGATCGTCCAGCAGTTCTTTACCGGGAACGGCGCCAGCAGCCCGGCCACGAAGTCCCGGACCCGGCGCCGTGGTTCCGGCCGGGAAAAGCGTGATCCGACCGTGTCCATCAGCCCGTCAAACAACGCGGCCCATCGCTGAACGTCTACTCTTTAGCGGCAGCCACCGCCGCATCCTGTTTGGTCCAAACAACCTCAGGCTCGACGGTGGCTGCTCACTGTCGACGGGCAAAACCACACCGTCACAGCAGGTCAGAAGGGTTCTCCTGCTGAAGTATTAGCCCTATCCGCTCATCACCACACCAGGCATGCCCGGTCAGGGCCGTTTAGTCAAGGTATTCCAGGGACTTGACGGGGCCGTGGCTAGGCGACGTTGAGAAAGAACTTTTCGTGATCGCCACCCGGGGCGCCGAACTGGCAGTTGACTATCCCACCGCCACCGTTGGTGGAGGCCGTCACGCCGAAGCCGACTAGGCGCAGAAACGAATTCGGAAACAACGTCGACTCGAAGGAGAACGAGCCACCTGCCTGCGGGAGAAGCTTGAACGTCTCGTGGGTACCCACGTGGACCTGGCAGTTGACGGTCCCACCGCCCGGCCCCCCGGGGATCTGCGGCAACTCGGCGGCGTCCATGCGCAGATACACGTTCGAAAAGGTCGCCGACGCGAAGGCGAACGAGCCGTCGGCCTGCGGGAGAACCTTGAACTTCTCGTAGGGTCCCGCGCCAAATTGACAGTTGACGATCCCACTGCCAGACCCGTTCCAGGTCGTCACCCCGGTGCCGTCCATGCGCAAATACACGTTCGGAAAGGTCGTCGACAGGATCGTGATCGGTGTGTTTCCGGGCGCCGCGAGGTCCGCCACTGACAACGGCATGAGAGGTCCTCTCTTTCTTCGGGAATTCTCACTCACGATAGTCGGATCGTCACGGAGAGATAAACCTGGGCGTTTGGCGAAGGGCGAACGTAACGACGATGGTGGACGGATGTGACAATACCGAAATGCACCGTGTTCGATGACACGGTTTTTGAAGCCGGCGTCGACCCAGGTCTTGGCCAGGCTGGGGGTAGGCGGCGGTGGCCTGGTCGAGCAGGTTTGCGCCGATGGTGTTGTCGCTGGCGCTGGCGGCGGTGACGGTGACGGCGAGGAGCAGGCCGAGGGTGTCGGTGATGATGCCGCGTTTGCGGCCGACGATCTTCCTCCTGGCGTCGGTGCCCTGTGTGGACAGTGGGACGTTGGTGGAGGTCTTCACGCTCTGGCTGTCCATGATGGACGCGGTGGGCTCTGTGGTGCGGCCGTCGTGGTCACCGACGAGGCCGGTGAGGTGGTAGTTGAGTTCGGTGAAGATGCCTTGCTTGCTCTTGGCGGCGAAGTAGCCGTAGACGGTCGCGTGGGGTGGGAAGTCGTGGGGCAGGTAGCGCCAGGCGATGCCGGTGCGGTTGACGTAGAGGATGGCGTTGAGGATCTTGCGGAGGTCGTGGGTGGGGGCGCGGCCGCTGACGCCGGCGTCGGTGCGGGCCTGTCGCCAGGCGGTCAGACTGGGCGCGATCAGGGCCCACCGGGCGTCGGACAGGTCGGACGGATAGGCTCGCCGTGCGGTCATGATCCATGCGTACGATGCTCGGGCGCTGCCTCAACGGACGTCTTGTCCGCCGATGTCGGGTGGAAGTGAACCAGACACGATCCCGGGGTGAGATGCTCCGATTCCGGTCAGGGTCAAGCAGGACGGGATACGTCTATTTCGGGTTGGGTCGGGCATCGTGTACTACCGGGACCGCAAGGTGAATCCGTCGTTACTGATTCGAACGCGAAACAAACGTCCAGTAAGGGCGTGGCTCAATGGAGCAAGTGCCGCTCCGGCCAGGAAGCCGTGCCCTTCTTTCGGCGCGGCGGTGCTCTCAAGGCCGACCACCGCCGCGCCCTATCGAAGGAGAAGCAGGTGGACGGTGGGGCGCAGAGCCGGGGCGATCAGATCCAGGCAAGGTATCCACCCTCCGGGACGTCGCAGCCGTTCTGCACATCGACACGGCGGTGCTGCTCGGCCGGGACGTGCGACCCGCCGGACGCGTACGCGCACCCGACAGGTCGTCCTGCTGCCGCACGCCCCGGCCACAATCATCCAACTCGCAGCCACCCTCGGGGTGGCCTGAACATGACCGCCCCGTTCCTCTCCGTGCTCAGCGCGTCTCGCCGAAAGGCACCTCACCTCCGGGGCCGCCGAGTTCGCGCCGGATGAAGTCGAAGATCTCGGCGTCCGTCGCATCGTCGAGGGTCTGGGCGACGGGCTTCTCCTCGGCCGGCGCCCGGTCGTCGCCCCACCGGGCTACGAACGCCTGGAGCTGGACCAGCAGCTTCTGCCGGGTCAGCCGGTCCGGCGCGTCAGCCGCGAAGACGGCGTCGAGGCGCTCCAGCTCGGCCAGCAGCGGCGCGGCCGTCGCGGTGCCGTCGTCGACGAGCTGGTCGCGCAGGTGCCGGGCCAGCGCCATCGGCGTCGGGTAGTCGAACACGACGCTGGGGGGCAGTTGCACCCCGCTGGCGGCGCGGAGCCGGTTGCGTAGCTCCACGGCCGTCATCGAGTCGAACCCGACCTCCCGGAACGCGCGGTCGGGTTCCAGCCCCCCGCCGTCGGCGTGGCCCAGCACGCTGGACGCCTGCGCGCACACCAGGTCGACGAGGATCACCTCGCGCTCCCCCGCGCCGAGCGGGCGCAGCCGCTCCCGCAGCGCCGCCGCCGCCTCGTCGTCCGCCGGCTGGCGGACGTCGTCGGCGGGCAACGCCTCGCGCGCCTCGGGGATCTCGGTCAGCAGCGGGCACGGGCGCATGGCGGCGAACGTCGGCACGAACCGTTCCCAGCGCACGTCCGCCACCACGACGGTCGCCTCGTCGCGGACCGCCCGGGCGAGGGCCTCGACGGCCAGCTCCGGCGGCAGGCCGGGCAGCCCACGCCGACGAAGCTGCTCCAGCTCCGGCGACGCCGGGTCGTCCTGCCACGGCCCCCACGCCACGTCGGTGGCCGGCAGCCCGCCGTGCCGGCGGTTCGCGGCGAGGGCGTGCAGCAGCGCGTCGCCGGCCGCCTGGCCGGCCCGGCCGCCCGAGCCCCACACCCCCGAGGTGGAGGTGCACAGGACGAAGGCGTCGACCGGCCGGTGGGCCAGCTCGTCGGCGTACCGGGGGATGTCGCCCACGGTCGCGACGAGGTCCGCGGCCAGGGCCGCGACGGTGAGTTCGGCCAGCGGCACCGACCCGGTCTCCGCCGGGACGTGCACCAGCCCGGTGACCGGCCGGCTCTCGGCGGCGAGCTGCTCCATCAGGTCGGTGAGCTTGCCGGCCGCCGGCTCCTCCAGCGGCAGCACCTCGGCGCCCTGCCGGGCGAGCCACGCGCCGGCGTGCCGGGCCAGTTCGCCCGCCCCGCCGGTGAGCACGACGGTCCCGTGCGGGGTGTAGCCCCGACCGGTGTCCGCGGGCCGGGTGGTGTCCCGCACGAGGCGCCGGGTGTGCACCTCGGTGCCCCGGACCGCGAGCTGGTCCTCCCCCTCGACGTTGGTGAGCGCGGTGGCCAGCGCCGCGTACGCCGCCTCGTCCGGGCTGCCGGGCAGGTCCACGACGCCCCCGAGGTGCCTCGGGTGTTCGAGCGCCGCGACCAGGCCGAGACCCCAGGTGGTCGCCTGCGTGGGCCGCGCGACCGGCTCGTCGTCGACGGCGACGGCGCCGGTGGTGGCCAGCCACAGCGGCACGGCCGGGCCGGGCCGCAGGGTGTGCGCCTGCACCAGCAGCAGGTTCGCCGCGAGGCCGGTCGGCAGGGCGGTCTGCTCGGGGTGCGGGGCGTCGTCCAGCGCCAGCAGGGACAGCAGCCCCGTCGGCCCGTGCTCCGCGCCGAGCCGGTCGAGGTCGGCGGCCAGGGCGTCGCGGGTGACCGTGGCCGGGTCGACCGGCAGCACGTGCACGGTCGCCCCGGCGGCGGTGAGCGCGGCGACGATCCCGCCCGGGTCCTGCTGCCGTGGGGTCACCACCAGCCAGGTGCCCGGGTTGCCGACGGTCATCGGCCGCCGCCGCCAGGTGACCCGGTACCGCCACCCGTCGAGGGTGCCGTCCCGGTGCTGGCGTCGCCGCCACGAGTCGAGTTCCGGCAGCACCTGGCGCAGCGGCTGGTCCGGGTCGATGCCGAGCCGGCCGAGGTCGCCGTCGGTGACCGCCCGCCAGAACTCGTCGTCCACCGGGTCGGCGGCCGGGGCCGGGGCCACGGTCAGCGTCGGCCAGTAGCGCTGCGGCTGGAACGCGTACGTGGGCAGGTCGGGCAGGTCGCGGGGGGTCGGGCGGGGCCCGGCCAGCGGGTCGAGCACCGCCGACCAGTCCACGTCCCGCCCGCTGGCGTGCAGCGCGGCGAGGGCGGCGAGCAGCGCGGCCGGCTCGTCCGCGCCGGCCCGCAGCGCCGCCACGGCCGTCCCGTCGGAGTCGGTGGGGAGCAGGCCGGCGGTGAGCGCGGTCAGCACGCCCTGCGGGCCGAGTTCCAGGAACGTGTCCGCCCCGGCGGCGCGCAGGGCGCTGACCCCGTCGGCGAACCGGACCGCCTCCCGCACGTGCCGCACCCAGTACTCGGGCGTGCGCAGTTCGTCGCCCTCGGCCAGCGCGCCGGTCAGGTTCGACACCACCGGCAGGATCGGTGCGGCGAACGTCAGCCCGGCCAGCACGGCACGGAACTCGGCGAGCATCGGCTCCATCAGCGGACTGTGGAACGCGTGACTCACCGTCAGCCGGCGGGTACGAACGCCCCGGTCCCGCCACGCCCGCTCGATCTCGTCGAGGGCGTCGACCGCCCCGGAGACGACGACCGAGGTGGGGCCGTTGACGGCCGCGACACCGACCCGGTCGGTGAACCCGTCCAGCGTCGGCAGCACCTCCGCCTCCGACGCGTTGACCGCGAGCATCCCGCCGCCGGCCGGCAACGCCTGCATCAACCGACCCCGCGCCGCCACCAGGGCACACGCGTCGGCCAGGGACAGCACCCCGGCCACGTGGGCGGCCGTGATCTCGCCGATCGAGTGGCCGGCCACCTGGCCGGGGACCACGCCGAACGACTCGACCAGCCGGAACAGCGCCACCTCGACGGCGAACAGCCCGGCCTGGGTGAACACGGTCTGGTCCAACAGGCCCGCCTCGGCGGTGCCCTCCTCGGCGAACAGCACCGGCTTCAGCGGCTGCGGCAGCAACGCGTCCAGGTGCCTGCACACCTCGTCCAGCGCCGCCGCGAACGCCCCGAACGTGGCGTACAGGTCCCGGCCCATGCCGGCGCGCTGGGCGCCCTGGCCGGAGAAGAGGACGGCGAGGCCGCCGGAGCGGCGCCGGGCCGTGGTGAGCGCGGGATGCGGCTCGCCGGCGGCCAGCGCCCGCAGCGCCGCCGACCGGGTCGGCCCGTCGGCCGCGCCCACGACCGCGCGGTGGCCGAGGTGGGCCCGTCCCGCCGCGAGGCCCCAGGCGATCCGGGCGGGGTCGCCCGTACCGGCCGCCACCAGGTCGGCCAGCCGGCCGGCCTGGCCGCGCAGCCCGGCCAGGTCCGCCCCGGAGAGCAGCCACGGCAGGGGCGTCGGGTCGGCCGAACGGCCAGCCTGGTCGCGCAGCCCGGTGGGGTCCGCCGACCGGCCCGCGGCCGACTCCGGGTCGACCCGGTGCCCGTCCGTCGCGGCGGGGTCGGTCGACCGGTCCGGGTCGGTGGCCGGTTGCGGCGCGGGCGCCTCCTCGATGATGACGTGGGCGTTGGTGCCGCTGATCCCGAACGAGGAGACGCCGGCCCGGCGGGGCCGGTCCGTCCCGGTCCACGGCCGGGCCTCGGTGAGCAGCGCCAGCGCGCCCGACGACCAGTCCACGTGCGGGGTCGGCGCGTCGACGTGCAGCGTCGCCGGCAGCAGCTCGTGCTGGAGGGCGAGCACCATCTTGATCAGGCTGGCGGCGCCCGCCGCCGCCTGGGTGTGCCCGATGTTCGACTTGACCGAGCCCAGCCACAGCGGCCGGTCCGCCGGCCGCTGGTGCCCGTACGTGGCCAGCAGCGCCTGCGCCTCGATCGGGTCGCCGAGGGTGGTGCCGGTGCCGTGCGCCTCCACCGCGTCGACGTCGCCGGGCGTCAGGCCGGCGACGTCCAGCGCGTGCCGGATCACCCGCTGCTGCGCCGGCCCGTTCGGGGCGGTCAGGCCGTTGCTGGCGCCGTCCTGGTTGACCGCGCTGCCGCGCACCACGGCGAGGATCCGGTTACCGTCGCGCTGCGCGTCGGAGAGCCGTTGCAGCAGCAGAACGCCGACGCCCTCGCCCCAGCCGGTGCCGTCCGCGCCGGCGGCGAACGCCTTGACCCGGCCGTCCTCGGCGAGGCCGCGCTGCCGGGAGAACTCCAGGAACGCCCCCGGCGTCGACATCACCGTCACGCCGCCGGCCAGGGCCAGGTCGCACTCGCCGGAGCGCAACGCCTGGGCGGCCAGGTGCAGGGCGACCAGCGCCGACGAGCAGGCCGTGTCGACGGTGACCGCCGGCCCGTGCAGGCCGAACGAGTACGCCAGCCGGCCGGAGACCACCGAGGCGCCGTTGCCGGTGGCCTGGTAGCCCTCCACCTGGGACCGGGCGCCGAGCAGCAGGGTGGCGTAGTCCTGGCCGTTGGTGCCCATGAACACGCCGGTGGCGGTGCCGCGTACCCGCTGTGGGTCGATGCCGGCGGACTCGAACACCTCCCAGGTGGTGTGCAGCAGCAGCCGCTGCTGTGGGTCCATGGCCAGGGCCTCGCGCGGGTTGATGCCGAAGAACGCGGCGTCGAACCCGGCCACGTCGGCCAGGAAGCCGCCGCTGCGGGTGTAGCTGGTGCCGACCCGCTCGGGGTCGCTGTCGAACAGGGAGTCCAGGTCCCAGCCCCGGTCGGTGGGCATCGGCGTCACCGCGTCCGTCCCGTCGGCCAGCAGCCGCCACAGTTCCTGCGGGGAGGACACCCCGCCGGGGAAGCGGCAGGCCATCGACACGATCGCGATCGGCTCGTCGGCCGCCGGCCGGACCACGGTGCCGCCGGCCGCCGGGCCGTCGGCCGGGCCGTCGGCCGCGCCGGCCACCAGTCCGGTACGCAGGAAGCGGGCCAGTTCCAGCGCCGACGGGTGGTCGAAGACCACGGTCGACGGCAGGGTCAGCCCGGTGACCCGGCCGAGCCGGTCCCGTAGCTGCACAGCCGCGAGGGAGTCGAAGCCCAACTCCCGGAAGGCGCGGCCGGCCGGCACCTGGTCGGTGGAGCCGTGGCCGAGGACCGCCGCCGCCTCCGCCCGGACGAGGTCGACCAGCAGCGTTTCCTGGCCGTTCGCCGGCAGCCCGGCGAGCCGGGACCGCAGCGCGGTGGTGACGCCGGTGTCCTCGGGCTGCGGGTCCGGTTGTGCGGGGCCGGCCGGGGCGACCCGGTCGAAGAGGCCGCTCGGCCGGGCCGCGGTGAACGCGGCGACGAACCGGGACCAGTCCACGTCCGCGATCACCGGCGCCGCCTCCGGGGCGTTGACCCAGCGGCCCAGCGCCGCCACGGCGGCCTCGGGCGCGAGCGGGACGAAACCGCGTCGGCGCAGGCCCTCGGCGGTCTCCCCGGCCGCCATGCCGTCGGACGCCCACGGCCCGTAGGCGAGGGCGGTGGCGGGCAGCCCGGCGGCCCGGCGGGCGGCGACCAGCGTGTCGAGCAGGGCGTTGCCGGCGGCGTACCCGGCCTGCCCGCCGCCGCCCCAGACCCCGGCGACGGAGGAGAACACGACGAACGCGTCGAGGTCCCGGCCCCAGCAGGCGGTGTCCAGGTGCACGGCCCCGAGCACCTTGCCGGCCAGGGTCGCCGACAGCTCGCCGTCGGTCAGCCCGTACGCCGGGGTGGTGCCGCCGGACGCGCCGGCGGTGTGCACGACGGCGGTGAGTTCCGGCAGGCCGCCGACCAGCGCGGTGACGGCCTCGGCGTCGGCGACGTCGCAGGCGACCACCCGCACGGTGCCCAGGTCGGCGAGGTCGGCGACGAGCGCGGCGGCGCCGGGGGCGGCGGGGCCGCGCCGGGAGGCGAGCACCACCTCGGCGGCGCCGTTGGCCAGCAGCCACCGGGCGGTGTGCCGGCCCAGCGCGCCGGTGCCGCCGGTGACCAGCACCGTGCCCGACGGCCGCCAACCCGGCCCGGTGGGCGGGGCGGCGGGCACGAGGCGGCGGGCGAAGACGCCGTTGCGGCGTACCGCCACCTGGTCCAGGGTGCCGTCGGCGAGCACCGCGACGAGCGCGGCGCGGGTGCTGCGGTCGGCTCGGGCGGGCAGGTCCACCAGCCCGCCCCAGCGGTCGGGCTGCTCCAGGGCGACGGCCCGGCCGAGGCCCCAGGCGAGCCCCGCCCAGACGTCGCCGACCCGCTCCGCCGCCGAGACCGGCAGGGCGGCCCGGCTGAGCGCCCACACCCGGCCCGGCAGGCCCGTGTCGGTCAGCGCCTGGGTGAGGGTGAGCAGCGCCGCGGTTCCGGCGGGGACCCCGGGCGCGTGCGGCAGCGGCCGGTCCTGCCGGGGCAGGACGCACAGCACCCCCGCCCAGCCCTCGGCGCCGATCCGGCGCAGCCGCTCGGCCAGTTCGGTCCGGGTCTGGGTCGGTGGCACGGTCAGGGTGTCGACGTGGGCGCCGGCCTCGGTCAGCGTCTGCGCCACGCCCGCGTCGGCGCCGCCGCCGACGGTGACGACCAGCCACCGCCCGGACAGTCCGGTCGCCGGTGCCGGCCGGACCGGCTCCCAGCCGATCCGGTACGACCACCCGTCCAGCGCCGTGTCGCGGGTGCGCGCCCGGCGCCACTCGGAGAGCACCGGCAGGGCCGGGGTGATGGCGTCCACGGCCGCGTCGTCGCCGAGATGGGTGGCGAGGGCGGTGAGGTCGCCCCGTTCGACGGCGGTCCAGAAGTCGGCGTCGCCGCCGTCGGGGACGGTGTGCTGCCGGGCCGGGGCCTCGGGCCAGTACCGCTGGTGCTGGAACGCGTACGTGGGCAGGTCGACGCGCTGCGCGCCGGTGTCGGCGAACCACTGGGTCCAGGTCACCGGGACGCCGTGGACGTGCAGCTCGGCCAAGGCGGCGAGCAGCGCGTGGGCCTCGGGCCGGTCCCGGCGCTGGGCGGCGACGGCCAACACACCGTCGTCACCGGGCAGGACGTCGCCGGCCATCGCGGTCAGCACACTCTGCGGACCGACCTCCAGGAACGTGTCCACCCCAGCGGCATGCAGGGCCGTCACCCCGTCGGCGAACCGGACCGCCTCCCGCACATGCCGCACCCAGTAGTCGGCCGTGCGCAGCTCGTCGCCGTCAGCCAACGCCCCGGTCAGGTTCGACACCACCGGCAGGAGCGGGGCCGAGAACGTCAGCTCGGCCAGCACAGTACGGAACTCGGCGAGCATCGGCTCCATCAACGGACTGTGGAACGCATGACTCACCGTCAACCGGCGAGTCCGAACGCCCCGGCCCTGCCAGAGTTGCTCGACCTCGTCGAGGGCGTCGACCGCACCGGAGACCACCACGGACGACGGCCCGTTCACCGCCGCGACACCGACCCGGTCGGCCAGTCCGGCGATCGACTCGACCACCGCCGCCTCGTCCGCGGCCACGGCGAGCATTCCGCCGCCGGTCGGCAGCGCCTGCATCAGGCGACCACGGGCGGCAACAAGAGCGCACGCATCCGCCAGGGACAACACCCCGGCCACGTACGCGGCAGTGATCTCCCCGATCGAGTGCCCGCCCACGAAGTCCGGCACGATCCCGAACGACTCCACGAGGCGGAACAGCGCCACCTCGACGGCGAACAGACCCGCCTGGGTGAACACGGTCTGGTCGAGCAGGCCCGCCGCCTCGGACCCCGGTGCGGCGTTCAGCACCTCCCGGAGGGGGCGCGGCAGCCGACCGTCCAGTTCGGCGCACACCTCGTCCAGCGCGGCGGCGAACACGGGGAACGCCTCCGACAGCTCCCGACCCATGCCGGCGCGCTGCGCGCCCTGACCGGAGAACAGCAGCGCGAGCCGCCCCCGCCCGGTGGCGGCACCCGCGACGACCGCGCCGGAGGGCTCGCCCCGATCGAGGGCCCGAAGCGCGGACAGCAGGTCGTCCCGGTCGTTCGTCAGAAGGACGGCCCGCTGTTCCAGAGCGGGTCGGGTGGTGATCGACGACCAGGCCACGTCCACCGGACGCACAGCCGCATCGGCGGACAACCAGCGCACCCACCGGCCCGCCTGCCCCGCCAACGCACCATCCGTACGCGCCGACAACACCACCGGCACCACCGGCGGCACCACCCGACCAACAACCTCACCATCGATCACCGGGACAGGCGGCTGCTCGATGATCACATGCGCATTGGTACCGGAAATCCCGAACGACGACACCGCCGCCCGACGCGGCCGGTTCACCACCGGCCACGCCATCGCCTCCGTAGCCAGCGCCACCGCACCGGCCGACCAGTCGATGTGCGGCGACGGCTCATCCACATGCAGCGTCGCCGGCACCACACCATGCCGCATCGCCATGATCATCTTGATCACACCCGCCACCCCCGCCGCAGCCTGGGTATGCCCGATGTTCGACTTGATCGACCCCAGCCACAACGGCCGGTCCGCCGGCCGGTCCTGACCGTAGGTCGCCAGCAACGCCTGCGCCTCGATCGGGTCACCGAGGGTGGTGCCGGTGCCGTGCGCCTCCACCGCGTCCACGTCGGCCGTGGTCAGCCGGGCGTTGGCCAGGGCCTGCCGGATCACCCGCTGCTGCGACGGACCATTCGGCGCCGTCAAACCGTTCGACGCACCATCCTGATTGACGGCAGTGCCCCGCACCACCGCCAGAATGTTCCGCCCCTCCCGCTGCGCATCCGACAACCGCTGCACCAGCAACACACCGACGCCCTCGGACCAGCCCGTGCCATCCGCCGACGCCGCGAACGACCTGCACCGACCATCCTGCGACAGACCACGCTGCCGGGAGAACTCGATGAACGTCCCCGGCGTCGCCATCACCGTCACACCACCGGCCAACGCCAGATCACACTCACCAGAACGCAACGCCTGCGCCGCCAGATGCAACGCGACCAGCGACGACGAGCAGGCGGTGTCCACGGTGACCGCCGGACCCTCCAGGCCGAACGTGTACGCCACCCGACCCGACAGCACACTGCCCGACGTGCCGGTACCGACGTAACCCTCCACCTCGCCGGGCACGTCCATCAGCCGGGACGCGTAGTCGTGGTACATCACGCCCGCGAACACGCCGGTCCGGCTGCCCCGCACCCGCTGCGGGTCGATGCCGGCGGACTCGAACGTCTCCCAGGACGCCTCCAGCAGCAGCCGCTGCTGCGGGTCCATCGCCAGGGCCTCACGGGGCGAGATCCCGAAGAAGGCCGGGTCGAACTCCCCCGCGCCGTACAGGAAGCCGCCGTGCCGGGTGTACGACGTACCGCTGTTGTTCGGGTCCGGGTCGAACAGCGACTCCAGGTCCCAGCCCCGGTCGGCCGGGAACGCCCCGATCCCGTCCCCGCCTCCGGCCAGCAGCTCCCACAGTTGGTCGGGGCTTTCGACCCCGCCCGGGTACCGGCAGGCCATGCCCACGATCGCGATCGGCTCGTCGAGTCCGGCGACCGTGCTGGCGGTCGGCTGCGCCGTCGACTGGCGTACGCCGGCCAGCTCGGACCACAGGTGGTCGGCGAGCACGGCCGGGGTGGGGTAGTCGAACACCAGCGTCGAGGCCAACCGCAGCCCCGTCGCCGCGTTCAACCGGTTACGCAGGTCCACCGCCGTCAACGAGTCGAAGCCGAGTTCCCGGAACGCCCGCTCCGCCGGCACCGACTCCGCCCCACCATGACCAAGCACCTGCGCGACGAGCCCCCGGACGAGCAGGGCGACCTGGGCCCGGCCCTCGTCCTCGGTGAGCCCGGCGAGCCGTCCGGCCCAACCGTCGCCGCCCTGTCCCGCCTGCCGGCGCGTGGTGGTCGTGCCGACCAGCGCGCGCAGCATTGGCGGCACCACACCACCGGCGACCGCCGACCGCAGCGCCGGCACGTCGACCACTGCCGGCACCAACACCGGCCGGCCCACCGCCAGCGCAGCATCGAACAACTCAAGACCGGTCTCCGCGCTCATCGGCGGCAGACCCGACCGCGCCGAACGCGCCCGATCCACCTCACCAACCGACGCCGCCATCCCCGACGTGTCCCACATCCCCCACGCCAGCGACACCGCCGGCAGACCGGCCTGCCGCCGGTGCGCCGCCAGCGCGTCCAGGAACGCATTGCCCGCCGCATACGCCGCCTGACCGGGCGAACCCAACACCCCGGCAATGGACGAGAACAACACGAACAGGTCCAGATCCAGGCCCGCCGTCGCCTCATGCAGGAACCAACCCGCCGACACCTTGGGGGCCAACACCCCCGCCAACCGCTGCGCCGACAACCCCTCGACGACCCCGTCGTCGAGCACACCCGCCGTGTGCACCACACCCGCCAGCCGACCCGCCGAGGCAACCTCGGCGACCAGCGCGCTCACCTGCTCCCGGTCCGTCACGTCACACGCCACCACCCGGGCGGCGGCACCCAAACCGGCCAACCGCTCCACCAGCTCGACCGCGCCCACAGCGTCAGGACCCCGCCGCGACACCAGCACCAACGACCGCACCCCGTGCGCCCGGACGAGGTGCTCCGCGACGAGGGCACCCAAAGCGCCCGTACCCCCGGTCACCAGCACCGCGCCCTCACCCACCACGAGCGAGGAACCCGACGCCGACGCCCGCACCAGCCGCGGCACGAACACCCGACCAGCCCGGACGGCCACCTGACCGCCCGCAGCGGCGGCACCGGCGAGCGCGCTGAGCAGCGCGGGTTCCACGTCACCGTCGACATCCGCGAGGACGATCCGGCCCGGGTGCTCCGACTGCGCCGACCGCAGCAGACCCCACACCGCCGCACCCGCCAGATCCGTCACCTCGTCACCGTCCCGGGCCACCACCGCGCCCCGGGTCACCACCACCAGCCTCGAACCCGCCAGAGCATCCGCGGCCAGCCAGGACCGCACGACCGACAACACGTCGGACGTCACCGACCGGACCGACTCCGGCAGCAGGTCACCGGCCGGGCCGAGGACGGTACGGGTCGGCAGCACCAGTGCCGCCGGCGTCGCCGTGTCCGCCGCGACCGCGGCCAGGACCGCCGCCACGTCCGGGTACGTCACCAGCCCACTCCGGGCCGCCAGCTCATCGGCCAGCCCACCGTCACCGGTGAGCAGCGCCCAGTCGGCGACCTGTCCTGCCGGGGCGTTCTCCTCGGCCTGCCACGCGACCTCGAACAGCGACCGGGCGGCCGGGTTCGGGGCGGTCAGGCCGGTCATCTCCCGCAACACGAGCGAGTCCACCGACACCACCGCGGCACCCGACTCGTCCACCGCGACCAGCCGCACCCCGGAACCCTCGCGGCTCAACCGAACCCGCAACACCCGCGCCCCCGAGGCATGCACCTGCACACCCTCGAACGCAAACGGCACCCGGGGGCCGTCCGACTCCGCACCGGAAAGCAGCAGCCCGATCGGGTGCAGGGCGGCGTCCAGCAGCGCCGGGTGGACGCCGAACCGCGCAGCGTCGCCGGCCGCGTCGTCCGGCAGGGCCACCTCTGCGTACGCCGCACCGTCGGCCGTCCAGGCGCGTCGCAGTCCCTGGAACAGCGGCCCGTACGCCAGGCCGTGCCCAGCCAGGGCGGCGTACCAGTCGGTCAGGTCCACCTCGGACGCGCCGGCCGGCGGCCAGGCCCCGATGCCCGGCTCGTTGGGGAGGGCTGCTTCGAGCACACCGTCCGCGTGCCGGGTCCAGCCCGCCTCGGCGTCGTCGTCGCGGCGCGAGTAGACGGTCACGGTCCGCTCCGGGAAGCCGGCAGGCCCGTCGACCCGTACCTGGATCCGCACGCTTCCGGCGTCGGGGACCACCAGCGGGGCGGCCACGGTCAGCTCCCGCAGCCGGGAGAGGCCCACCTCGTCGCCGGCGCGTACCGCCAGTTCGACGAGGGCGGCGCCGGGGACGAGCGTCACGCCGGAGACCGCGTGGTCGGCGAGCCACGGATGGGTGTCCAGCGACAGCCGGCCAGTCAGCACCATCTCGTCGTCGCCGGCCAGGTCCACCGCCGCACCCAGCATCGGGTGCTCGGCGTCTCCCAGGCCGGCCCGGGAGACGTCGCCGGCCCTCGGGCGGCCGGCCGCCGGCCAGTACCGCTCCCGCTGGAACGCGTACGTGGGCAGGTCGACGCGCTGCGCGCCGGTGTCGGCGAACCACTGGGTCCAGGTCACCGGGACGCCGTGCACGTGCAGCTCGGCCAGGGCGGCGAGCAGCGCATGGGCCTCGGGCCGGTCCCGGCGCTGGGCGGCGACGGCCAACACACCGTCGTCACCGGGCAGGACGTCGCCGGCCATCGCGGTCAGCACACTCTGCGGCCCGACCTCCAGGAACGTGTCCACCCCGACCGCCCGCAGGGCGGTGATCCCGTCGGCGAACCGGACCGCCTCCCGGACGTGCCGCACCCAGTAGCCGGGCGTACGGATCTCGTCGCCGTCGGCCAACGCCCCGGTCAGGTTCGACACCACCGGCAGCAACGGCGCGGCAAACCTCAACCCCGCCAGCACGGTACGGAACTCGTCGAGCATCGGCTCCATCAACGGACTGTGGAACGCATGACTCACCGTCAACCGGCGAGTCCGCACCCCCCGGCCCCGCCAAAGCCGCTCCACCTCGTCGAGGCCGTCCACCGCACCGGAGACCACCACGGACGACGGACCGTTCACGGCCGCGACACCGACCCGGTCGGCCAGCCCCTCCAGCGTCGGCAGCACCTCCGCCTCCGACGCGTTGACCGCGAGCATCCCGCCACCTGCCGGCAACGCCTGCATCAACCGACCCCGCGCCGCCACCAGGGCACACGCGTCCGCCAGGGACAGCACCCCGGCCACATGCGCGGCCGTGATCTCCCCGATCGAGTGCCCACCCACGAAGTCCGGCACGATCCCGAACGACTCCACCAGCCGGAACAGCGCCACCTCGACGGCGAACAGCCCGGCCTGGGTGAACACCGTCTGGTCCAGCAGGCCAGCCTCTTCGGAGCCCGGTGAGCCGTTCAGCACCTCACGAAGCGGACGCGGCAGCAGCGGATCAAGCTGCCCGCACACCTCGTCGAGCGCGGCGGCGAACACGGGGAACGCCTCCGACAGCTCCCGGCCCATGCCGGCGCGCTGCGCGCCCTGACCGGAGAACATCAGGGCCAACTGACCGCGCTGGCCGGCGGCGCCGGTGACCACCACGCCGGAGGGGTCCCCGGCGGCGAGAGCGGCCAGCGCCGCGATCAGGTCGTCCCGGTCGGCGGCCGTGACCACGGCACGGTGCTCCAGGGCGGGTCGGGTGGTGATCGACGACCAGGCCACGTCCACCGGACGCACAGCCGCATCGGCGGACAACCAGCGCACCCACCGGCCCGCCTGCCCCGCCAACGCACCATCCGTACGCGCCGACAACACCACCGGCACCACCGGCGGCACCACCCGACCAACAACCTCACCCACAACCACCGGGACAGGCGGCTGCTCGATGACCACATGCGCATTGGTACCGGAAATCCCGAACGACGACACCGCCGCCCGACGCGGCCGGTTCACCACCGGCCACGGCGTCGCTTCGGTGGCCAGCGCCACCGAACCGGCAGTCCAGTCGATGTGCGGCGACGGCTCATCCACGTGCAGCGTCGCCGGCACCACACCATGCCGCATCGCCATGATCATCTTGATCACACCCGCCACCCCGGCCGCAGCCTGGGTATGCCCGATGTTCGACTTCACCGACCCCAGCCACAACGGCCGGTCCGCCGGACGGTCCTGACCGTAGGTCGCCAGCAACGCCTGCGCCTCGATCGGGTCACCCAGGGTGGTACCCGTGCCGTGCGCCTCCACCGCGTCCACGTCGGAGGTGGTCAGCCGAGCGTTGGCCAGAGCCTGCCGGATCACCCGCTGCTGCGACGGACCATTCGGCGCCGTCAAACCGTTCGACGCACCATCCTGGTTCACCGCGGTACCCCGAACGATCGCCAGGATCCGCCGGCCGTCCCGCTGCGCATCCGACAACCGCTGCACCAGCAACACACCCACGCCCTCGGACCAGCCGGTCCCGTCGGCGGAGGCCGCGAACGACTTGCACCGACCATCCTGCGACAGACCACGCTGCCGGGAGAACTCGATGAACGTCCCCGGCGTCGCCATCACCGTCACACCACCGGCCAACGCCAGATCACACTCACCAGAACGCAACGCCTGCGCCGCCAGATGCAACGCCACCAGCGACGACGAACACGCCGTGTCGACCGTAACCGCCGGACCCTCGAGCCCGAACGTGTACGCCACCCGACCGGACAGCACACTGCCCGACGTGCCGGTGCCCACGTAGCCCTCGGCGTCCGGCGGAAGGTCCTCCAACCGGGACGCGTAGTCGTGATACATCACGCCCGCGAACACGCCGGTCCGGCTGCCCCGCAGCCGCTGCGGGTCCACCCCGGCCGACTCGAACGACTCCCACGACGCCTCCAGCAGCAGCCGCTGCTGCGGGTCCATGGCGACCGCCTCGCGCGGGCTGATCCCGAAGAAGGCCGGGTCGAAGTCCGCCGCGCCGTGCAGGAAGCCACCGTGTCGGGTGTACGAGGTGCCGCTGCGGTCCGGGTCCGGGTCGAAGAGGTTGCCGAGGTCCCAGCCCCGATCGGTCGGGAACTCGGAGATGCCGTCGCCTCCGGCGGCCAGCAACGCCCACAGTTGCTCCGGCGTCTCCACTCCACCCGGGTACCGGCAGGCCATGCCCACGATCGCGATCGGCTCGTCGGTGCCCGCGGTCACCACCGCGGACCGTCGGGCGGTGATCTGACCGGAGACCAGTTCGTAGAGGTGGTCGGCGAGCACGGCCGGGGTCGGGTAGTCGAACACCAGCGTCGAGGCCAACCGCAACCCCGTCGCCGCGTTCAACCGGTTACGCAGGTCCACCGCCGTCAACGAGTCGAACCCGAGTTCCCGGAACGCCCGCTCCGCCGGCACCGACTCCGCCCCACCATGACCAAGCACCTGCGCGACGAGCCCCCGGATCAGCACGTCGATCTGGGCCCGGGCCTCCTCGGGAGCCAGGTCCACCAACTGGTTGGCCCAGTCGCCGCCCTGTCCCGCCTGGCGGCGCGTGGTGGTCGTGCCGACCAGCGCCCGCAGCATCGGCGGCACCACACCACCAGAAGCCGCCGCCCGCAACGCCGGCACGTCCACCACCGCCGGCACCAACGCCGACCGCCCCGTCAACAACCCGGCGTCGAACAACTCAAGACCGGTCTCGGCACTCATCGGCGGCAGACCCGACCGCGCCGAACGCGCCCGATCCACCTCGCCAACCGACGCCGCCATCCCGGCCGTGTCCCACATCCCCCACGCCAGCGACACCGCCGGCAGACCGGCCCGCCGCCGATACACCGCAAGGGCATCCAGGAACGCATTGCCCGCCGCGTACGCCGCCTGACCGGGCGAACCCAACACCCCGGCAATGGACGAGAACACCACGAACAGGTCCAGATCCAGGCCCGCCGTCGCCTCGTGCAGGAACCAACCCGCCGACACCTTCGGTGCCAACACCCCCGCCAACCGCTCCGCGCTGATCCCCGACACCACACCGTCGTCGAGCACACCCGCCGTGTGCACCACACCCGCCAGCCGACCCGCCGAGGCGACCTCGGCGACCAGCGCGCTCACCTGCTCCCGGTCGGTCACGTCACACGCCACCACCCGGGCGGCGGCACCCAGACCGGCCAACCGCTCCACCAACTCGCCCGCCCCCGCAGCGTCAGGACCCCGCCGCGATACCAGCACCAACGACCGCACCCCGTGCGCGACCACCAGGTGCTCCGCCACCAGCGCACCGAGCGCACCCGTGCCACCGGTCACCAGTACCGCGCCCTCACCCACCACGAGCGAGGACTCCGACGCCGGCACCGACGCCCGCACCAACCGCGGCACGAACACCCGACCAGCCCGGACGGCCACCTGACCGCCCGCGGCGTCCTCGGCGACCCGCGCCAGGACAGCCACCAGGCCCGCGTCCACGTCACCGTCGACATCCGCGAGCACGATCCGGCCCGGGTGCTCCGACTGCGCCGACCGCAGCAGACCCCACACCGCCGCACCCGCCAGATCCGTCACCGCATCGCCAGCCCGGGCCACCACCGCGCCCCGGGTCACCACCACCAGCCTCGACTCCGCGAGAGCCTCGGCGGCCAGCCAGGCCCGCACGACCGCCAGCACGTCGGACGTCACCGACCGGACCGACTCCGGCACCCCCACGCCGGGGGCGTCGGCGGGCACCGGCAGCACCAGCGCACGCGGCGCGGGGGCGGCCGTGGCGAGCAGCGCGTCCACGTCCGGGAAGGTGGGCAGGCCCAGGCCCGCCGGGAGCCCGTCGACGGCGAGCAGCGCCCAGCCGGCCGCGTCGCCGGCCGCGCTGACCTCCTCGGCCTGCCACGCGACCTCGAACAGCGACCGGGCGGCCGGGTTCGGGGCGGCCAAGCCGGTCATCTCCCGCAACACCAGCGAGTCCACCGACACCACCGCGGCACCCGACTCGTCCACCGCAACCAGCCGCATTCCGGAACCCTCGCGGCTCAACCGAACCCGCAACACCCGCGCCCCCGAGGCATGCACCTGCACACCCTCGAACGCGAACGGCACCCGAGGACCACCCGACTCCGCGCCGGAAAGCAGCAGCCCGACCGGGTGCAGGGCCGCGTCCAGCAACGCCGGATGCACCCCGAACGACGCCGCCACCCCCGCCGCCTCGTCCGGCAGGGCCACCTCGGCGAACACCTCGCCGCCGGAAGCCCACACCCGCCGCAGGCCCTGGAACACCGGCCCGTACACCAGGCCGTGCCCGGCCAACAGGCCGTACCAGTCGGTCAGGTCCACCTCGGACGCACCGGCCGGCGGCCAGGCGCCGATGGTCGGCTCGTTGGGGAGGGGTGCTTCGAGCACGCCATCGGCGTGCCGGACCCACTCCGCCTCCGGGTCGCCCTCGGCCTGGGAGTGCACCGTCACGGCCCGGGAACCCGACGCGTCGGCCGCGCCGACGCGCACCTGCACCCGCACCCCACCGGAGGCGGGCAGCACCAGCGGCGCGGCCACGGTCAGCTCCCGCACCCGCGACGCGCCCACCTCGTCACCGGCCCGCACCGCCAACTCCACCAACGCCGTCCCCGGCACCACCACCGAACCGGCAACCGCATGATCGGCCAGCCACTCGTGCGTCGACACCGACAGCCGCCCGGTCAGCACGACGACGTCCTCGCCGGCCACGGTGACCGCGGCGCCCAGCAGCGGGTGGCCCGCGACGCCCAGCCCGGCGCCGGAGACGTCCCCGGTGCGGGGCCGCCCGGCGCCGAGCCAGTACCGCTCGTGCTCGAAGGCGTACGTGGGCAGGTCGACCAGCTCCGGGCGGGTGCCCGCGTACCACTGCTGCCAGGTCACCGGCACGCCGTTGACGTGCAGCTCCGCGAGTGCGTGCAGCAGCGCCTGCGGGGCGGGCCGGTCCCGCCGCTGGGTGGCCAGCGTCAGCGTTCCCTCGGCCAGCAGTTCGGCGTTCATGGCGGTCAGCACGCTCTGCGGGCCGACCTCCAGGAACGTGTGCACTCCGGCGTCGCGCAGGGCGGTGATCCCGTCGGCGTACCGGACGGTCCCGCGGACGTGCCGCACCCAGTAGTCGGGGCGGGTGATCTCCTGCGGGTCGACGACCGTCCCGGTCAGGTTGGACACCACCGGCAGCAGCGGCGCGCGGAACGTCAGCGCCTCCAGGGCCGTCCGGAAGTCGTCGAGCATCGGCTCCATGAGCGGGCTGTGGAACGCATGGCTGACCGTGAGCCGGCGGGTGCGCGCTCCCCGGTCCGTCCAGACCTGCTCCAGCTCGTCGAGGGCGTCGACGTCGCCGGAGACCACCACGGCGGACGGGCCGTTCACGGCGGCGATCCCGACCCGGTCGGTGCGTCCGTCCAGGCTGGAGGCCACGTCGGCCTCGGGGGCGGCGACGGCCAGCATCCCGCCGCCGGCGGGCAGCGCCTGCATCAGCCGCCCACGGGCGGCGACGAGGGCGCACGCGTCGGCCAGGGACAGCACCCCGGCCACGTGCGCGGCGGCGATCTCCCCGACGGAGTGGCCGGCCACGAAGTCCGGCACCACACCGAACGACTCCACCAGCCGGAACAACGCCACCTCGACGGCGAACAGACCGGCCTGGGTGAACACAGTCTGGTCCAACAGGTCCGCCTCCGCCGAGCCCTCGGCGGCGAACAGCACCTCCCGCAGCGGACGCGGCAGCAGCGGATCCAGGTGCCCGCACACCTCGTCCAACGCGGCGGCGAACACGGGGAACTCGGCGGACAACTCCCGGCCCATCCCGGCGCGCTGCGCCCCCTGGCCGGAGAACAGCACGGCGAGCGGGCCCTGCGGCGATCCCGTACCGGTGACGACCGTGCCCGACGGCGAGCCGGCGGCGAGGGCCCGCAGCCCGGCCAGCAGCTCGTCCCGGTCGGTCGCGGTGACGACCGCGCGGTGTTCCAGCGTCGACCGGCTGACCAGCGAGGACCAGCCGACGTCCGACGGGCGCGGGGGCTCGTCGGCGGCGAGCCAGCGGGCCCAGCGGTCGGCCTGGGCCGCCACGGCGGCCTCGGTCCGGGCCGAGAGCAGCACCGGGACCAGCGGCGGTACGGCGGCGTCCGCCGGTTCCGTCCGGTCCTCGGCGGGCGGCTGCTCGATGATCACGTGGGCGTTCGTGCCGCTGACCCCGAAGGAGGACACGGCGGCCCGGCGCGGCCGGCCCGGGGCGGTCCACTCGCGGGCCTCGGTGAGCAGTTCGACCGCGCCCGCCGACCAGTCGATGTGCGGGGACGGCTCGTCGACGTGCAGGGTGCGCGGCATCGTCCCGTGGCGCATCGCCATGATCATCTTGATCACGCCGGCCACCCCGGCCGCGGCCTGGGTGTGGCCGATGTTCGACTTGATCGACCCCAGCCACAGCGGCCGGTCCTCGGGCCGGTCCTGACCGTAGGTGGCCAGCAACGCCTGCGCCTCGATCGGGTCACCCAGCGTCGTGCCCGTGCCGTGCGCCTCGACCGCGTCCACGTCGGCGGTGGTCAGCCGGGCGTTGGCCAGGGCCTGCCGGATCACCCGCTGCTGCGACGGCCCGTTCGGCGCGGTCAGTCCGTTGCTCGCGCCGTCCTGGTTGACCGCCGTGCCCCGCACCACCGCCAGGATCCGCCGGCCGTCCCGCCGGGCGTCGGACAGCCGCTGCACCAGCAGCACACCCACACCTTCGGACCAGCCGGTGCCGTCCGCCGACGCCGCGAACGACTTGCACCGACCGTCCTGCGACAGGCCCCGCTGCCGGGAGAACTCGATGAACGTCCCCGGCGTCGCCATCACGGTCACACCACCGGCCAACGCCAGATCACACTCACCGGAACGCAGCGCCTGCACCGCCAGGTGCAACGCCACCAGCGAGGACGAGCAGGCGGTGTCCACGGTGACCGCCGGCCCCTCCAGGCCGAACGTGTACGCGACCCGACCGGACAGCACACTGCCCGACGTGCCGGTGCCGATGTAGCCGCCCACCCCCTCGGGGAGATCCTGCACCTGGGAGGCGTAGTCGTGGTACATCAGGCCGGCGAACACGCCCGTCCGGCTGCCCCGCAGCCGCACCGGGTCCACCCCGGCGGACTCGAACGACTCCCAGGACGCCTCCAGCAGCAGCCGCTGCTGCGGGTCCATGGCGACCGCCTCGCGCGGCGAGATCCCGAAGAAGGCCGGGTCGAACTCGGCCGCCCCGTACAGGAAGCCGCCATGCCGGGTGTACGACGTCCCGGGGTTGTCCGGGTCGGGGTGGAAGATCCGGTCGAGGTCCCAGCCCCGGTCGGCCGGGAACTCGCCGATCCCGTCGGCGCCGGTGGCGACCAGTTGCCAGAGCTGCTCCGGGCTCGTCACGCCGCCCGGGTACCGGCAGGCCATGCCCACGATCGCGATCGGCTCGTCGACGTTCGCGGTCGCCACGGCGTCGCGCTGCTCGGCGACCTGCCCGGACAGCTCCTCGTAGAGGTGGTCCGACAGCGCGCCGGGGGTCGGGTAGTCGAAGACGAGGGTGGACGTCAGCCGCAGCCCGGTCGCGGTGTTGATCCGGTTCCGCAGCTCCACGGCGGTCAGCGAGTCGAAGCCCAGCTCCCGGAACGCCCGGTCGGCGGGCACCTGGTCGGCGCCGCTGTGCCCGAGGACCTGCGCGATCAGGCCCCGGACGAGCAGGGCGACCTGGGTGCGCGCCTCCTGCGGGTCGAGCCCGGCGAGCCGGTCGGCCCAGCCCCCGGCGGCGGGACGCCGCCGGTTCGCCGTGGAGCCGACCAGGGTGCGCAGCATCGGCGGCACCCGGCCGGCGGTGGTCTGCGCCCGCATGGCCGGCAGGTCGACCACGGCCGGCACCAGCGCGGCGCCACCGTGGGCCAGCGCGGCGTCCCACAGCCCGAGGCCGACGGGGGCGGTCATCGGGGTGAGGCCGGCCCGGCTGACCCGGGCCCGGTCGGTGTCGTTGATCGCCGCCGCCATGCCGTCGGTGTCCCACATGCCCCACGCCAGGCTCACCGCCGGCAGGCCCCGCTGGGCGCGGAGCTGGGCGAGGGCGTCCAGGAAGGCGTTGCCGGCGGCGTACGCGGCCTGGCCGGGGGAACCGAGCACGCCGGCGATGGACGAGAACAGCGCGAACAGGTCGAGGTCCAGCTCCGCCGTCGCCTCGTGCAGCCACCAGCCCGCGGTGACCTTGGGCGCCAGCACGTCCGTCAGCCGGTCCACGGTGATCCCGGTGACGACGCCGTCGTCGAGGACGCCTGCGGTGTGGACCACGCCGGCCAGCCGCCCGTCGGCGGTGATCCGGCGGACCAGCGCGTCGACCTGCGTCCGGTCGGTCACGTCGGCCGTGGCGACCTGGACGGCGGCGCCGAGGCCGGTCAGCCGCTCCACCAGGTCGGCCGCGCCCGGGGCCGCCGGGCCCTGGCGGGAGGCCAGCACCAGCGACCGCACCCCGTACGCCGTCACGAGGTGCTCGGCCACGAGGGCGCCCAGTGAGCCGGTGCCGCCGGTCACCAGGACGGTGCCCGTGCCGACCACCGGCGCGGCCTGCGCGCCGCCGGCCGCGCGGACCAGTCGCGGGACGTACGCCGTGCCGGCGCGCACCGCGAGCTGCCCGCCCGCGCCCGGGTCGGCGGCGAACCCGGCCAGCAGGGCCAGCAGCTCCGGGCCGAGGTCGGCGTCGGGTTCGAGGTCGGCCAGCACGATCCGGCCGGGGTGCTCCGACTGCGCGGACCGCAGCAGGCCCCAGACCGCCGCCGCCGCCACGTCGGTGACCCGGTCGTCGGGGTGGGCGGCGACCGCCCCACGGGTGACGACGACCAGCCGGCAGTCCGCGAGGGCGTCGGCGACCAGCCAGCCCTGCACCTCGCGCAGCACGGCCGCGGTCGCGGCGCGCACCGCGTCGGGCACGTCGGCGTCGGGCACGTCGGCCTCGGTCGCTGGGGACACGGGCAGCAGCAGCGCCGCCGGGGCCGGGGCGGTCGCGTCCGTCACCGCCTCGACCACCGCCGCCACGTCCCGGTACCCCGACGTCAGCGGCGTGCCGTCGGTGGCGTCGCCGCCGAGCACCGCCCAGCCGTACCCGGCGTCGGCCGGGACGACCTGCTCGGGCTGCCACGACACCTCGAACAGCGAGCGGTGCGCCTGGTCCGGAGTGCTCGCCGCGGTCATCTCCCGCAGCGTCAGGGAGTCCACCGACACCACCGGCGTGCCGGCCTCGTCGACGGCGACCAGCCGCACCGAGGACCCGCTCGCGGTCAGCCGAACCCGGAGGGTCCGCGCGCCGATGGTGTGGACCTGCACCCCCTCGAAGGAGAACGGCACCCGGGGGCCGTCGCCGGCGGCCTCGGCGGGCAGCAGCCCGACGGGGTGCAGCGCGGCGTCCAGCAGCGCCGGGTGCACGCCGAATCCGGCCGGGTCCCCGATCACCGTGTCGGGGAGGGCCACCTCGGCGTACACCGTGCCGTCGGCGGTCCATGCGCGCCGCAGGCCCTGGAAGACCGGCCCGTAGGCGAGCCCGTGCCCGGCCACGGCCGGGTACCAGCCGGTGAGGTCCACCTCGGCCGCGCCGGCGGGGGGCCAGGCGCCCACGGTGGGCTCGTCGGTGGTGGGGAGGCCGACGACGCCGTCGGCGTGCCGGGTCCAGCCGGCCTCCGGGTCCTCCTCGGACTGGGAGTGCACGGTGACCGGCCGGGCGCCCGTCGCGTCGACCGGGCCGACCCGGACCTGCACCCGCATTCCGCCGCCGCTGGCGGGCAGCACCAGCGGGGCGAGCACGGTGAGGTCGCGGACGCGGGACGCGCCCACCTCGTCGCCGGCCCGGACCACGAGGTCGAGCAGGGCGGTGCCCGGCACCACCACGGCGCCGGAGACGACGTGGTCGCCCAGCCACGGGTGGGACGACAGCGACAGCCGGCCGGTCAGCACCACCATGTCCTCGCCGGCCACCGACACGGTCGCGCCGAGCAGCGGGTGGCGGGCCACGCCGAGGCCCGCTCCGGACACGTCGGCCGCCTGCCCGACGGGCGACAGCCAGTACCGCTGGTGCTGGAACGCGTACGTCGGCAGCTCGACCCGGGTCGCCCCGGTGCCGGCGAACCACTGGGTCCAGGTCACCGGGACGCCGTGCACGTGCAGCTCGGCCAGGGCGGCGAGCAGGGCATGGGCCTCGGGCCGGTCCCGGCGCTGGGCGGCGACGGCCAACACACCGTCACCGGCCGGCAGGACGTCGCCGGCCATCGCGGTCAACACACTCTGCGGCCCGACCTCCAGGAACGTGTCCACCCCGACCGCCCGCAGGGCGGTGACCCCGTCGGCGAACCGGACCGCCTCCCGCACATGCCGCACCCAGTAGCCGGGCGTACGGATCTCGTCGCCGTCGGCCAACGCCCCGGTCAGGTTCGACACCACCGGCAGCAACGGCGCGGCAAACCTCAACCCCGCCAGCACACTGCGGAACTCGTCGAGCATCGGCTCCATCAACGGACTGTGGAACGCATGACTCACCGTCAACCGGCGCGTCCGCACGCCCCGGCCCCGCCACGCCCGATCCACCTCTTCGAGGGCGTCGACCGCTCCGGAGACGACGACGGCCGACGGGCCGTTCACGGCCGCGATGCCGACCCGGTCGGTCAGCCCGTCCAGCGTCGGCAGCACCTCGGCCTCCGACGCGTTGATCGCCAGCATCCCGCCGCCGGCCGGCAACGCCTGCATCAACCGACCCCGCGCCGCCACCAGGGCAGCCGCGTCCGCCAGCGACAACACCCCCGCCACGTGCGCGGCAGTGATCTCACCGACCGAGTGCCCGGCCACGAAGTCCGGCACCACACCGAACGACTCCACCAACCGGAACAACGCCACCTCGACGGCGAACAGACCCGCCTGGGTGAAGACGGTCTGATCGAGGAGGTTGGCCTCCGCCGAGCCCTCGGCGGCGAACAGCACCTCCCGCAGCGGACGCGGCAGCAGCGGGTCCAGGTGCCCGCACACCTCGTCCAGCGCGGCGGCGAACACGGGGAACTCGGCGCACAGGTGCCGGCCCATGCCGGCGCGCTGCGCGCCCTGGCCGGAGAACAGCAGCGCGAACTGGCCGCGCGGGCCGGCGGTGCCGGCGACCACTCCGCCGGAGGGGTCTCCGGCGGCGAGGGCGGTCAGCGCCGCGAGCAGGTCGTCCCGGTCGGTCGCGGCGATGACCGCGCGCTCGTCCAGCGTCGCGCGGGACACCACCGAGGAGAGGGCCACGTCGAGCGGGCGGAGGTTCTCGTCGGCTGCGAGCCAGGCCGCCCAGCGGTCCGCCTGGGCCGACAGCGCGGCGCCGTCGCGGGCGGACAGCAGCACCGGGGCCAGCGACCGCGCGGCGGCGGGGGTCGGCTCCCCGGCGTCCGCCTCGTCCCCGGCCGGCGGGGCGGGGGGCTGTTCGAGGATCAGGTGGACGTTGGTGCCGCTGATCCCGAACGAGGACACGGCGGCCCGGCGGGGGCGGTCCACGTCGGGCCAGGAGCGCGCCTCGGTCAGCAGCGACACGGCGCCGGCCGACCAGTCCACGTGGGGGGTGGGTTCGTCGAGGTGCAGGGTCGACGGGAGCAGCCCGTACCGCATCGCCATGATCATCTTGATGATGCCGGCGACCCCGGCGGCGGCCTGCGCGTGCCCGATGTTCGACTTGATCGAGCCGAGGAACAGCGGCCGGTCCGCCGGCCGGCCCTGCCCGTAGGTGGCCAGCAGCGCCTGCGCCTCGATCGGGTCGCCCAGCGTGGTGCCGGTGCCGTGCGCCTCGACGGCGTCCACGTCGGCGACGGTGAGCCGGGCGTTGGCCAGGGCGGCCCGGATGACCCGCTGCTGCGCGGGCCCGTTCGGCGCGGTGAGGCCGTTGGACGCGCCGTCCTGGTTCACGGCGCTGCCGGCGAGCACGGCGAGCACCTGCCGGCCCTGCCGCCGCGCGTCGGACAGGCGCTGGACCAGCAGCACGCCGACGCCCTCGGACCAGCCGGTGCCGTCGGCGGACGCGGCGAACGACTTGCACCGCCCGTCGGGGGCGAGGCCGCCCTGCCGGGAGAACTCCACGAACGCGCCGGGGGTGACCATGACGGTCACGCCGCCGGCCAGGGCCAGGTCGCACTCGCCGCCGCGCAGCGCCTGGGCGGCGAGGTGCACCGCCACGAGCGACGACGAGCAGGCGGTGTCGACGGTGACGGCGGGGCCCTCCAGCCCGAGGGTGTAGGAGACCCGGCCGGAGATGACGCTGTGCGCGCCCCCGGTGAGCTGGTAGCCGGCCAGCTCCTCCGGGGTGTCGGTGGTGCCGTAGCCCGACGGGGAGGCGCCGACGAAGACGCCGGTGCGGCTGCCGCGCAGCAGGTCCGGGTCGACGCCCGCCTGCTCCAGGGCCTCCCAGGACGCCTCCAGCAGCAGCCGCTGCTGCGGGTCCATGGCCAGGGCCTCGCGCGGCGAGATGCCGAAGAAGCCCGGGTCGAAGCCGGTGGCGCCGGGGACGAAGCCACCCTCGCGGGTGTGCGACACCGGCCGACCCTCGGCGTCGACGGCCAGCAGCCGGGCGATGTCCCAGTTGCGGTCCTCGGGGAAGCCGGTGATGCCGTCACGGCCGGTGGCGACGAGGTCCCACAGCTCGCCGGGGCTGGTCACGCCGCCGGGGTACCGGCAGCTCATGCCCACGATGACGATCGGGTCGTCGTCGACCGGCCCGGTGGGTCCCCAGGTGGTCACGGCGTCGACCTCGTGCAGGCGCAGCGCGGCCGACAGGTGGTCGGCGAGGGCTGCCGGGTTCGGGTAGTCGAAGACGAGGGTGGTGGGCAGGGAGAGCCCGGTGGCGGCGCTGAGCCGGTTGCGCAGCTCCACCGCGGTCAGCGAGTCGAAGCCCAGCTCCTTGAACGCCCGGTTCGCCTTGACCAGCTCGGGGCCGGTGTGCCCGAGGACCGTGGCGGCGACCGTCCGGACCAGGTCGGTGAGGTGCCGGTCCTGCTCGGCGCGGGGCAGGGTGAGCAGTTGCTGCCGCAGGCCGCCGCCGGCCCCGTCGGCCGGCTCCTCGTCGGTGCCGCGCAGGGCGGCCCGGGCCTCGGCGATGTCGTCGAGCAGCGGCCGGGGCCGCGCGGCGGCGAACGCCGGGGTGAACAGGGACCAGTCGACGTCCGCCACGGTCAACGACGGCACGGAGCGGCCGACGGCGCTGCGCAGCGCGTACACGGCCTGGGCCGGGGACATCGCGGTGAGGCCGCGACGGGCCAGCAGTTCCTGGCCCTCCCCGCTGGCCATTCCGCCGTCCGCCCAGGGGCCCCAGGCGACCGCCGTGGCGGCGAGACCGCGGGCGCGGCGCCGCTCGGCTAGCGCGTCCAGGAAGGCGTTGCCGGCGGCGTAGCCGGCCTGGCCGCCGCTGCCCCAGATCCCGGCGATCGAGGAGAACAGCACGAACGCGTCCAGCGGCCGGTCGCCCAGCAACTCGTCCAGGTGGACCGCGCCGGTGATCTTGCCGTCGAGGACGGCGGCGAGCGCGGCCAGGTCGGTGTCCGCCAGCATGGCGAGCTGGCCCACGCCGGCGGCGTGCACGACCGCCGTCAGCGGCGCGACGTCCGCGTCGATGTCGCGCAGCACCGCCTCGACCTGCGCCCGGTCGGCAGCGTCGCAGGCGACCAGCGACACCCGCGCGCCGAGCCCGGCCAGTTCGTCGCGCAGTTCCGCCGCGCCCGGCGCCCGCTCGCCGCGGCGGCTGGTCAGCACCACGTGCGCGGCGCCGTTGGCCGCCACCCAGCGGGCCACGTGGGCGCCGAGCGCCCCGGTGCCGCCGGTGATCAGTACCGTGCCGGAGGGCTGCCAGCGTTCGAGGGTCCCCACCCCGGCGGGGTCGGCGCGGACCAGCCGGCGCGCGAACACGCCGGAGGGGCGGACGGCGATCTGGTCCTCGTCGCCGGCCCCGGCCAGCACGCCCACGAGCCGGTCCCAGCCGGCCGCGTCGGGCCGCTCCGGCAGGTCGACCAGGCCGCCCCAGAGCTGGGGGTGTTCCAGCCCGGCGACCCGGGCCAGGCCCCACAGGCCGCCCTGGGCGACGCTGCGGACACCGTCGGCGTCGCCGGTGCCGACCGCGCACCGGGTGAGGGTCCACACCGGCAGCGCGACGTCGGCGTCGTGCAGGGCCTGCACCAGAGTCGCCGTCGCGGCGGTGCCGGTGGGCACCGCCGGGTGGCCGGGGTGCGGCCGGTCCAGCAGGCCGAGCAGGGACACCGCCGCCGCGAACCGGCGGTCCGCCGGCAGCTCGGCCAGCCGGGCCGCCAGCCCCTCCCGGTCGGTCAGCGGATCCACCGGCAGGCGGTGGACCGTCCCGCCGGCGGCGCCGAGCGCCGCCGTCAGCGCGTCGGCCCACTGGGTCACCGCCGGTTCGCCGGCGGGTTCCAGCAGCAGCCAGTCGCCGATCGGCGCGGCGGCGACGGGCGCCGCCGTGCGCTTCCACACCACCCGGTACGACCAGCCGTCGACGACGGCGTCGCGCAGCCGCGCCCGACGCCAGGACGACAGGACCGGCAGCGCCGGGGCGAGGACGTCCAGGCCGTCGTCGCCGAACTGCGCGGCCAGCGCCGCCACGTCGGAGCGCTCCACGGCGGACCAGAACTCGACGTCGATGACGTCGGGGCTGACCGGGCCGGCGACGGAGACCGGAAGCTGCTCCGGCCAGTAGCGCTGCCGCTGGAACGCGTACGTGGGCAGGCCGACCGTGGTCGCGCCGGTGTCGGCGTAGATCCGGGGCCAGTCGACGGCCGCGCCGTTGACGTGCAGCTCGGCGAGGGCGGCGAGCAGCGCCCGGGCCTCGGGGCGGTCGGCGCGCAGCGCGGGCACGGCGACGACCGGGGTCGCGTCGTCGGCGGGGTCGACCGGCTGCGAACCGAGGACGTCCTGCGTCATCGCGGTGAGGACGCTGCGGGGGCCGATCTCCAGGAACGTGTCGACCCCGGCGGTCCTCAGGGCGGTGATCCCGTCGGCGAAGCGGACCGCCTCGCGGACGTGCCGCACCCAGTAGTCGGCGGTGCGGAGCTGCTCGGCGGTCGCCAGCGCGCCGGTCAGGTTCGACACCACCGGCAGCACCGGCGCGGCGAACGTCAAACCCGCCAGCACGCTGCGGAACTCGTCGAGCATCGGCTCCATCAGCGGACTGTGGAACGCGTGACTCACCGTCAACCGGCGGGTCCGCACCCCCCGGCCCCGCCAAAGCTGCTCCACCTCGTCGAGAGCGTCCACCGCACCGGAGACCACGACGGACGACGGACCGTTCACGGCCGCGACACCGACCCGGTCGGCCAGCCCCTCCAGCGTCGGCAGCACCTCCGCCTCCGACGCGTTGACCGCGAGCATCCCGCCACCTGCCGGCAGCGCCTGCATCAACCGACCCCGCGCCGCCACCAGGGCACACGCGTCCGCCAGGGACAGCACCCCGGCCACATGCGCGGCCGTGATCTCCCCGATCGAATGCCCACCCACGAAGTCCGGCACGATCCCGAACGACTCCACCAGCCGGAACAGCGCCACCTCGACGGCGAACAGCCCGGCCTGGGTGAACACCGTCTGGTCCAGCAGGCCAGCCTCCGCGGTGCCCGGCTCGGCGAACAGCACCGGCTTCAGCGGCTGCGGCAGCAGGCCGTCCAGGTGCCCGCACGCCTCGTCGAGCGCGGCGGCGAAGACCGGGAACTCCCCGTACAACTCCCGGCCCATGCCGGCGCGCTGCGCGCCCTGGCCCGAGAACAGCACCGCCAGCGGACCCCGGTCCGCCGCCTGGCCCGCCACCAGCACGCCCGACGACTGGCCCGAGGCCAGGGCCCGCAGCCCGGCCAGCAGCTCGTCCCGGTCGGTCGCGGCCACCACGGCCCGGCTGTCCAGCGCCGACCGGGACACCGCCGACGACCACCCGACGTCCAGGGGACGCAGGTCCTCGTCGGCGGCCAGCCACCTGGCCCAGCGGCCGGCCTGGCCGGCGAGCGCGGCGTCGGAGCGGGCGGACAGCAGCACCGGCACCACCGGCAGGGTGACGGCCGGTTCGGGGGCGGCTGCGGCGTCGGTGTCCGGGGCGGGGGGTTCCTCGAGGATGGTGTGCGCGTTGGTCCCGGAGATGCCGAAGGACGAGACGGCGGCCCGCCGGGGCCGTCCGGTCGCCGGCCAGGGCCGCGCCTCGGTCACCAGCGACACGGCGCCCGCCGACCAGTCGACCTTCGGCGTCGGGGAGTCCACGTGCAGGGTCGACGGGACGACGCCGTGCCGCATCGCCATCACCATCTTGATGATCCCGGCGACGCCCGCGGCCGACTGGCTGTGTCCGAAGTTCGACTTGATCGAGCCGAGCAGCAACGGCCGGTCGGCGGGCCGGTCCTGCCCGTACGTGGCCAGCAGCGCCTGCGCCTCGATCGGGTCGCCGAGGACGGTGCCGGTGCCGTGCGCCTCGACGGCGTCGACGTCGGCGGTGGTGAGGCGGGCGTTGGCCAGGGCCTGCCGGATGACCCGCTGCTGGGCGGGGCCGTTGGGGGCGGTCAGGCCGTTGGACGCGCCGTCCTGGTTGACCGCGCTGCCCCGGACGACGGCCAGCACGTGGTGGCCCTTGCGCTGGGCGTCCGACAGCCGCTCCACCAGCAGGAGGCCGACGCCCTCCGCCCAGCCGGTGCCGTCGGCGGCGGCGGCGAAGGACTTGCACCGGCCGTCCGGGGCCAGGCCGCGCTGCCGGGAGAAGCCGACGAACGGGCTGGGGGTGGCCATGATGCAGACGCCGCCGGCCAGGGCGAGGTCGAAGTCGCCCTGGCGCAGGGCCTGGCAGGCCAGGTGCAGGGCCACCAGCGACGACGAGCAGGCGGTGTCGACGGTCACCGCCGGGCCCTCCAGCCCGAGGGCGTACGCGATCCGGCCGGAGACGACGCTCGTGGCCGTGCCCGTCAGCAGGTAGCCCTCGTCGGTGCCCTCCAGCTCGGTCTGCGGGCCCATCCCGTACCCGTTGGCGGCGGTGCCGACGAAGACGCCGACCTTCTGCCCACGCATGGATGCGGGCGCGATCCCCGCGTACTCGAACGCCTCCCACGACGTCTCCAGCAGCAGCCGCTGCTGGGGGTCCATGGCGACCGCCTCGCGGGGCGAGATGCCGAAGAAGCCGGCGTCGAACTCGGCCGCGTCGTAGAGGAAGCCGCCCTCGCGGGTGGTGGAGCGGCCCGCCCGGTCGGCGTCGGCGTCGTACAGGTTGTCCAGGTCCCAGCCCCGGTCGGTGGGGAAGCCGCCGACGGCGTCGCTGCCCGACGCGACCAGGTCCCACAGTTGCTCCGGGGTGGCGACGCCCCCCGGGTAACGGCAGGACATCGCCACGATGGCGATCGGTTCGCGCGCGGCGGCGGTCAGCTGCTGGTTGAGCTGACGGAGGCGGCCCGTCTCCTTGAGCGAGGCGCGGAGCGCCTCGACGACCTTGTCTGCGGACGTAGACATCACAAGCTCCGTACTGGGGACAACGGTCAGGAATCGGATCCGTCAAGCGCCAACTTGACGAGGGTGTCGGCGTCCATCTCGTCGATGAGGTCGAGGCTCTCGTCGGTGGACTCGGCGGCGGCGCCGGTCTCGGCGTCGGTGAGGTTCAGCAGCAGTTCCAGCAGGCCCGCGTCGCGGAGCCGGGCCAGCGGGATGGTCGCGAGAGCCTGCCGGACCGTCGACTCCGACGGGTCCGCGCCGTCCGACCGCCGCGCCTCGGGGAGCAGCCCGTCGAGCAGGTGCTCCGCGAGGGTGGTGGGGTTCGGGTAGTCGAAGACGAGGGTCGCCGGCAGCGGCAGCCCGCTCGCGGCGCTGAGCCGGTTGCGCAGCTCCACCGCGGTCAGCGAGTCGAACCCGAGTTCCTTGAACGCCCGCTGGGGCTTGACCCGGTCCGTGCCGGGGTGGCCGAGCACCGCCGAGGCGTGGGTGCGGACCAGGTCGATCAGGTGCCGGGCCTGCTCGGTGCGGGGCAGGCCGCGCAGGTGTTCCCGGAGCCCGTCGGCGGCGCCGCCCGGCTGCTCGTCGGTGGGCGCGCGCAGCGCCTCCCGGGCCTCGGCGAGGTCGTCGAGCAGCGGCCGGGGGCGGGCCGAGGCGTACGCGGGGGCGAACACCGCCCAGTCGACGTCGGCCACGGTCAGCGTGGGCCGGGGCTGGCCGACCGCGTACCGCATGGCGTGCACGGCGTCGTCCGGCACCATCGCGCTGAGGCCACGCCGGGCCAGCGCCTGCTGGGCCTCGACGCCGGCCATGCCCCCGTCGGCCCACGGCCCCCAGGCCACGGACGTCGCCGCGAGGCCCCGGGCCCGCCGCTGGTCGGCCAGCGCGTCGAGGAACGCGTTGCCCGCCGCGTAGGCGCCCTGTCCGCCACTGCCCCACACCCCGGCGATCGAGGAGAACAGCACGAACGCGTCCAGCGGCCGGTCGCCCAGCAACTCGTCCAGGTGCACCGCGCCGGCCACCTTGCCGGCGAGGACGGCGGCGAAGCCGGCGAGGTCGGTCTCGGCCAGCAGGCCGACGTCACCGGCCCCGGCGGCGTGCACCACCGCGGTCAGCGGCGCCGGGTCCTGGTCCAGCTCGGCCAGCAGGGCCGCGACCTGGTCCCGCTCGGCGACGTCGCAGGCCACGATCGAGACCCGGGCGCCGTGCGCGGCCAGTTCCTCCCGCAGCTCCGCCGCGCCCGCGGCCCGTTCGCCACGGCGGCTGGTCAGCACCACGTGCGCGGCGCCGTTGGCGACCGCCCAGCGGGCCACGTGGGCGCCGAGCGCCCCCGTGCCGCCGGTGACCAGCACCGTGCCGGACGGCTGCCAGCGCTCCCCGGCGGCCGGGGCGGCGGCTGCCGCCCGGCCGAGCCGCCGGACGAACACGCCGGTGGGTCGTACGGCGATCTGGTCCTCGTCCCCGGCGCCGGCGACCACCCGGACCAGCCGGTCCCAGCCGGCGGGTTCGACGTCGTCGGGCAGGTCCACGAGGCCGCCCCACAGGTGTGGGTGTTCCAGGCCGGCGACCAGTCCGAGGCCCCACAGCCCGGCCTGGGCGACCCGGCGGACCGCGTCGCCGTCCCCGGTGCCGACCGCGCCCTGGGTCAGGCACCACAGCCGGGTCTTCGTCCCGGTGTCGTGCAGCCCCTGGAGCAGCAGCAGGGTGGCCGCCGTGCCGACGGGCACCGCCGGGCTGTCCGGGTGTGGCTGGTCGCGGAGGCCGAGCAGGGAGAGCACGCCGGTGACCGTCCGGTCGGCCAGCGTCTCGGCGAGCCGCCGGGCGAGGTCGTCCCGGTCGGTGCGGACCGGGTCGACGGTCAGCCGGAGCACGTCGGCGCCGGCCGAGGCCAGGGCCTTGGCGGCCTCCTCGGTCCGCGCGCCGGTGACCGGGTCGTCGTCCTGCGGCGACACCAGCAGCCAGGTGCCCGCCGGGGTGGCGGCCAGGTCGGTCCGCTTCCACATGACCCGGTACGACCAGCCGTCGACCAGGGCGCGTTGCCGGCGGGCCCGGTGCCACGTCGACAGGACCGGCAGGGCCGGGGCGAGTGTGTCGAGGTCGCTGCCGTCGCCGCCGAGCTGGGTCGCGAGGGCGGTGAGGTCGCCGCTCTCCACGGCCGTCCAGAACTCGGCGTCCGCGCCGTCGCCGGCCGTCCGCCGGGTCCGGGCCACCGACTCGGGCCAGTACCGCTGGTGCTGGAACGCGTACGTCGGCAGCTCGACCCGGGACGCCCCGGCGCCGGCGAACCACTTCGACCAGCTCACCGGCACACCCTGCACGTGCAACTCGCCCAGGGCCGCCAGCAGCGCCTGCGCCGCCGACCGGTCCCGGCGCTGCACCGCCACCGCCAACACGTCCCCGCCGGCCGGCAGCACATCAGCCACCAGCGCCGTCAGGACACTCTGCGGGCCGACCTCCAGGAACGTGTCCACCCCGGCGGTCTTCAGGGCGGTGATCCCGTCGGCGAACCGCACCGCCTCCCGCACGTGCCGCACCCAGTACTCCGGCGTACACAGCTCATCATCCTCGACAAGCCCACCGGTCAGGTTCGACACCAGCGGCACCAACGGCGCGGCGAAACTCAGGCCACCGAGGACCGACCGGAACTCGTCGAGCATCGGCTCCATCAACGGACTGTGGAACGCGTGACTCACCGCCAACCGACGGGTCCGGGCCCCCCGGCCCCGCCAAAGCTCCTCCAACTCGTCCAAGGCAAGGACCTCGCCCGACACCACCACCGACGCCGGCCCGTTCACCGCCGCGATCCCAACCCGGCCGGCGAAACCGTCCAGGCTCGACAGCACGTCCGCCTCAGACCCGCCCACCGCCAGCATCCCGCCACCCGCCGGCAACGCCTGCATCAACCGACCCCGCGCCGCCACCAGGACACACGCATCCGCCAGCGACAACACCCCCGCCACATGCGCGGCCACGATCTCACCGACCGAATGCCCACCCACGAAGTCCGGCACCACACCGAACGACTCCACCAGCCGGAACAACGCCACCTCGACCGCGAACAACCCCGCCTGCGTGAACACCGTCTGATCCAGCAGGCCCGCCTCGGCGGAACCCTCCGCCGCGAACAACACCGACCTCAACGGGCGCGGCAGCAGCGGATCCAGCAGCCCACACACCTCGTCCAACGCGGCGGCGAAGACCGGGAACTCACCGGACAACTCCCAGCCCATCCCGGCCCGCTGCGCACCCTGACCGGAGAACAGCACCGCCAGCGGTCCGCGTTCCACGGCGGAGCCGGTGACCACCGCGCCGGAGGGGTTCCCGGCGGCGAGGGCGGTCAGCCCCGCCAGCAGGTCGTCGCGGTGCGCCGCGACGACGACGGCCCGGCGCTCCAGGGCCGGTCGGGTGGTTACCGATGACCAGGCGACCTCGACCGCTCCGAGGTGCTGGTCGGCGGAGAGCCACCGGGTCCACCGGTCCGCCTGGGCCGCCAGCGCCGCCTCGTCGCGCGCCGACAGCAGCACCGGAACCACCGGCGGCACGGCGTCCCCGGCCGCCTCGCCCTCGACCACCTCGGCGGGCGGCTGCTCGATGATCACGTGTGCGTTGGTGCCGGAGATGCCGAACGACGACACCGCCGCCCGACGCGGCCGGTTGACCGCCGGCCACGGCATCGCCTCCGTGGCCAGCGCCACCGCACCGGCCGACCAGTCGATGTGCGGCGACGGCTCGTCCACGTGCAGGGTCGCCGGCACCACACCATGCCGCATCGCCATGATCATCTTGATCACACCCGCCACCCCGGCCGCAGCCTGGGTGTGGCCGATGTTCGACTTGATCGATCCGAGCAGCAGCGGCTGGTCCGCCGGCCGATCCTGACCATAGGTGGCCAGCACGGCCTGCGCCTCGATCGGATCACCCAGGGTCGTGCCCGTGCCGTGCGCCTCCACCACGTCGACCTGCTGCGAGCTGAGCCGGGCGTTGGCCAGGGCCTGCCGGATCACCCGCTGCTGCGACGGACCATTCGGCGCCGTCAAACCGTTCGACGCACCATCCTGGTTCACCGCGGTGCCCCGAACGATCGCCAGGATCCGCCGGCCGTCCCGCTGCGCATCCGACAACCGCTGCACCAGCAACACACCCACGCCCTCGGACCAGCCGGTCCCGTCGGCGGAGGCCGCGAACGACCTGCACCGACCATCCTGCGACAGACCACGCTGCCGAGAGAACTCGATGAACGTCCCCGGCGTCGCCATCACCGTCACACCACCGGCCAACGCCAGATCACACTCACCACTGCGCAACGCCTGCGCCGCCAGATGCAACGCGACGAGGGACGACGAACACGCCGTGTCCACCGTCACCGCCGGACCCTCCAGGCCGAACGTGTACGCCACCCGACCCGACAGGACGCTGCCCGAGTTGCCGGTGCCGATGTACCCCTCGGTCTCCCCCGGCATCTCCATCAGCCGCGTCGCGTAGTCGTGGTAGATCGCTCCCGCGAACACGCCCGTCCGGCTGCCCTGCAACCACTGCGGGTCGACCCCGGCCGACTCGAAGGTCTCCCAGGACGCCTCCAGCAGCAGCCGCTGCTGCGGGTCCATCGCCAGGGCCTCGCGCGGCGAGATCCCGAAGAAGGCCGGGTCGAACTCGGCCGCCCCGTACAGGAAACCGCCGTGCCGGGTGTACGAGGTGCCCGGACGGTCCACGTCCGGGTCGAACAGGGTCTCCAGGTCCCAACCCCGGTCGGCCGGGAACTCCCCGATCCCGTCCCCGCCACCGGCCAGCAACGCCCACAGTTGCTCCGGCGTCTCCACCCCACCCGGGTACCGGCAGGCCATGCCCACGATCGCGATCGGCTCGTCGCCGCCGACCGTCGCCTGCGACTCCGGCTCGACCTCGGCCGCCCGGGTGCCGACCAGTTCGGCGTACGCGTGCTCGGCCAGCGCCTGCGGGGTGGGGTAGTCGAAGACCAGGGTCGAGCCGAGGCGCAGCCCCGTCGCGGTGTTGACCCGGTTGCGCAGCTCGACCGCGCCCAGCGAGTCGAAGCCGAGGTCCCGGAACGTCCGGTCCGCCGGCACCGCCTCCACGCCGTCGTGCCCCAGCACCTGCGCGGCCAGACCCCGGACGAGCAGGGCGACCTGCGCCCGGCCCTCGTCCTCGGTGAGCCGGGCGAGCCGGTCGGCCAGACCGTCGCCGCCCTGCCCCGCCTGGCGGCGCGCCGTGGTCGTGCCGACCAGCGCCCGCAGCATCGGCGGCACCACGCCGCCGACAGCGGCGGCCCGCAGCGCGGGCACGTCGATCACCGCAGGCACCAGGGTCGGCCGGTCCACGGCCACCGCCGCGTCGAACAGCGCCAGGCCGATGTCGGCGCTCATCGCGGTCAGGCCGGCCCGCCCCGACCGGGCCCGGTCGGCCTCGCCGAGGGACGCGGCCATCCCGGCCGTGTCCCACATCCCCCACGCGAGGCTGACCGCCGGCAGGCCGGCCTGCCGGCGCTGCGCGGCCAGGGCGTCCAGGAACGCGTTACCCGTCGCGTACGCCGCCTGGCCCGGCGAGCCGAGCACCCCCGCGATCGAGGAGAACAGCACGAACAGGTCCAGGTCCAGGCCGGCCGTCGCCTCGTGCAGGTGCCAGCCCGCCGACACCTTCGGCGCCAGGACGCCCGCCAACCGGTCGGCCGTCAGTCCCTCGACGAGGCCGTCGTCGAGCACACCGGCCAGGTGGACCACGCCCGCCAGCCGGCCCGTCGAGGTGACGTCCGCGACCAGCCCGGCCACCTGCTCCCGGTCGGTGACGTCGCACGTCACCACCCGGGCGGTCGCGCCCAGCCCGGCCAGCCGTTCGACCAGCTCGTCGGCACCGGCGGAAGCCGGACCCCGCCGGGACGCCAGCACCAGCGCCCGGAGGCCGTGCGTCCGGACGAGGTGCTCCGCGACGAGGGCGCCCAGCGCGCCGGTGCCGCCGGTCACCAGGACGGTGCCGGCGTCCGCCACGAGCGGGGCGTGCATCGACGGCGCCGGCGCGCGCACCAGCCGCGGCACGAACACCCGCCCAGCCCGGACGGCCACCTGGGCGCCCGCGGCGTCCTCGGCGACCCGCGCCAGGACGGCCACCAGGCCCGCGTCCACGTCGCCGTCGACGTCGGCCAGCACGATCCGGCCCGGGTGCTCCGACTGCGCCGACCGCAGCAGACCCCACACCGCCGCACCCGCCAGATCCGTCACCGCATCGCCGTCCCGGGCCACCACCGCGCCCCGGGTCACCACCACCAGCCTCGACTCCGCGAGAGCCTCGGCGGCCAGCCAGGCCCGCAGCTCCGCCAGTACGGCCGAGGCGAGGGCGTCGACCGCGTCGGGCACCGCCCCTTCCTGCCCGGCGGTGGCCGGGAGCAGCAGCAGGCCCGGCGGTTCGGCACCGCCGTCGAGCGCGGTGAGCAGGTCGGCGACGGTGCGCTGGGCCCGCCCTACGGCGTCGGCCGGGACGGGCCCGCCGAGGGCCGCCCACGCCGGCACGGTCACGACCGGGGTGACCTCGGCGGCCCGCCAGTCGACCTCGAACAGCGACCGGGCTGCCGCGTCCGGAGTGGCCCGGCCGATCAGCTCCCGCAGGGTCAACGACTCCACGGACACCACCGGCGTGCCGGCCTCGTCGCCGGCGACCAGCCGCACGCCGGTGCCCTCGCGGGTCAGCCGCACCCGCAGCACCCGCGCACCCGAGGCGTGCACCTGCACACCCTCGAACGCGAACGGCACCCGGGGCGCGGCGGACTCCTCGAACAGCAGGGCGGCGGGGTGCAGGGCGGCGTCCAGCAGCGCCGGGTGCACGCCGAACCGGGTGGCGTCGCCGGCCGCGTCGTCGGGCAGGGCGACCTCGGCGAAGACCTCGCCGCCGCCGGTCCAGGCCCGACGCAGGCCCTGGAACACCGGCCCGTACGCCACGCCGCGCTCGGCGAACGCCGCGTACCAGCCGGTCAGGTCGACCTCGTCGGCGCCGGCGGGCGGCCACGCGCCGACGCCCGGCTCGTCGGCGGACGCCGGTTCCAGCACACCGTCGGCGTGCCGGGTCCAGCCCGCGTCGGGGGCGTCGTCGGGGCGGGAGTGGATGGTGACGGTGCGCTGCGGCGCGTACCCCGGCGCCGACACCCGGACCTGGATGCGCACGCCGCCGGAGGACGGGATCACCAGCGGCGCGGCGATGGTCAGCTCCCGTACCCGGGACGCGCCCACCTCGTCGCCGGCCCGCACCGCGAGTTCCACCAGCGCGGTGCCCGGCAGCAGCACCGCGCCCGACACCGCGTGGTCGGCGAGCCATGGCAGGGTGGCGAGCGCCAGCCGGCCGGTCAGCACGACCTCGCCGTCGCCGGCCAGGTCGACGGCCGCGCCGAGCAGCCCGTGCCCGGCCGCGCCGAGGCCGGCGCCGGCCACGTCACCGGCGCGCAGCCGGCCGACGTTGGGCCAGTACCGCTGCCGCTGGAACGCGTACGTCGGCAGGTCGACGGGGTGGCCGCCGGCCTCGGGCAGCAGGGTGGACCAGGTCACCGGCACGCCGTGGACGTGCAGTTCCGCCAGCGCGTGCAGCAGCGAGACGGGTTCCGGCCGGCCGGGGCGCAGCGCCGCGACGACCGCGACCGAGGAGGTGGCCGGGTCGTCGTCCGGCAGGCAGGTGCGGACCATGCCGGCGAGGACCGCGTCCGGGCCGAGTTCGAGGAACGTGCCGACGTTGCGCTGCCGCAGGCAGGCGACGCCGTCGGCGAAGCGGACGGCCTCCCGGACGTGCCGCACCCAGTAGTCGGGGGTGCTGATCTCCTCGGCGTCCGCGATCCCGCCGGTGAGGTTGGAGACCACCGGCAGCAGCGGCGGGCGGAAGGTGAGCCCGTCGAGGACCGTCCGGAACTCGGCCAGCATGGGTTCCACCAGGGGGCTGTGGAAGGCGTGGCTGACCCGCAGCCGGCGGGTGCGCGCCCCCCGGGCGGACCAGGTCCGCTCCAGGGCGTCCAGGGCGTCCAGCGCCCCGGAGACCACCACCGCGGCCGGCCCGTTGACCGCCGCGATCCCGACCCGGTCGGTCAGGCCGGCCAGCGACTCGGTGACCGCCGCCTCGTCGGCGGCGACGGCGAGCATCCCGCCGCCCGCCGGCAGCGCCTGCATCAGCCGGCCCCGCGCGCCCACCAGGGCGCACGCGTCGTCGAGGGAGAGCACCCCGGCCACGTACGCGGCGGTCACCTCGCCGATCGAGTGGCCGGCGACGAAGTCCGGCACGATCCCGTACGACTCGGCGAGGCGGAACAGGGCCACCTCGACGGCGAACAGGCCGGCCTGGGCGAAGACGGTCTGGTCGAGCAGTTCGGCGTCGGCCGAGCCCGCCGAGGCGAACAGCACGTCCCGCAGCGGGCGGGGCAGGTGCGGGTCGAGGTGGGCGCACACCTCGTCCAGCGCGGCGGCGAAGACGGGGTGCCCGGCGGACAGCTCCCGGCCCATGCCGGCGCGCTGCGCGCCCTGGCCGGAGAAGACCACGGCGGTGCGCCCGCCCCGGGCGGTGCCCTCAACGACGGCGGGCGAGGGCTGCCCGTCGGCGAACGCGTCCAGGGCGGACAGCAGGCCGACCCGGTCGGGCACCAGCAGGACGGCGCGGTGTTCGAGGACGGACCGGCCGGTGGCCAGCGCGCGCCCGATCCCGGCGACGGTCAGGTCCGGCCGGTCGGCCACCAGGCCGTGCAGCCGGCGGGCCTGCCCGCGCAGGGCGGCGGCGTCGCGCGCCGACAGGACGCAGGGGACGAGACCGCCGGGGACCTCGCCCGTCGCCGCCGGAGTGGCCGCGGGGGCCGCCGCCGGCGCCTGCTCGAGGATGGTGTGCGCGTTGGTGCCGCTGATCCCGAAGGAGGACACTGCCGCACGGCGGGGGCGGTCCAGGGCCGGCCAGCGGCGGGTCTCGGTGAGCAGCTCCACCGCCCCGGCGTCCCAGTCGATGTGCGGGGACGGCTCGTCGACGTGCAGGGTCGACGGCAGCATCCCGTGCCGCATCGCCAGCACCATCTTGATCACCCCGGCGACGCCGGCGGCGGCCTGCGCGTGCCCGATGTTCGACTTGATCGAGCCGAGCAGCAGCGGCCGGTCGGCGGGCCGGTCCTGCCCGTACGTGGCCAGCAGCGCCTGCGCCTCGATCGGGTCGCCGAGCGGAGTGCCGGTGCCGTGCGCCTCGACGGCGTCCACGTCCGCCGCCGTGAGGCGGGCGTTGGCCAGGGCCTGCCGGATCACCCGCTGCTGGGCGGGGCCGTTGGGGGCGGTCAGGCCGCTGCTCGCGCCGTCCTGGTTGACCGCGCTGCCCCGCACCACGGCGAGGACGCGGTGCCCGTTGCGCTGCGCGTCGGAGAGGCGTTCCAGCAGCAGCATGCCGATGCCCTCGGCGAAGCCGGTGCCGTCGGCGCCCGCGCCGAAGGCCTTGCACCGCCCGTCGGGCGAGAGGCCGCGCTGCCGGGAGAACTCGGTGAGCATCCCGGGGGTGGACATCACGCTGACGCCACCGGCGAGCGCGAGCCGGCACTCGTCCTGACGCAGCGCCTGGGTGGCCAGGTGCAGGGCGACCAGCGAGGAGGAGCAGGCGGTGTCGACGGTGACGGCGGGGCCCTCCAGGCCGAACAGGTACGAGATCCGGCCCGACGCGACGCTGCCGGCGCTGCCGTTGCCGACGTAGCCGTCCAGCTCGTCCGTGGTGTCGGCGGCCTGGGACGCGTAGTCGTGGTAGATGAGGCCGACGTAGACGCCGGTGCTGCTGCCCCGGGCCGTGTGCGGGTCGATCCCCGCCCGCTCGAAGGCCTCCCAGGAGGTCTCCAGCAGCAGCCGCTGCTGCGGGTCCATGGCCAGCGCCTCGCGGGGAGAAATCCCGAAGAAGCCGGCGTCGAACTCGGCCGCGTCGTGCAGGAAGCCGCCCTGGCGGGGGGCGTTGCCGTCGTCGCCGATCCGCAGGTCGTCCGGGTCCCAGCCGCGGTCGGTGGGGAACGGCGCGATGACGTCGGCCCCGGCCGTGACCAGCTCCCAGAGCTGCTCGGGGGTCTGCACGTCGCCGGGGAACCGGCAGGCCATGCCGATGATCGCGATGGGCTCGTCGAGGGCGGTGGCCGTGCCGACGGCCACGGGGGCGGTCGCCGCCGCGCCGCCGAGCTCCCGGTCGAGGAACTCGGCGAGGACGACCGGGGTGGGGTAGTCGAACGCCACGGTGGCGGGCAGCCGCAGCCCGGTGGCGGTGGCCAGCCGGTTGCGCAGTTCCACCGAGGTCAGCGAGTCGAAGCCCAGCTCCTTGAAGCCCCGATGGGCGTCGACGCTGTCGGCGGAGCGGTGCCCCAGCACGGCGGCCACGCTCGCGGCGACCAGGTCGAGCAGGTGGCTGCGGCGCTGCGCGGGGCTGAGCGTGGCCAGCCGCCCGCGTTCCGAGGCGGTGTCGGTGGCCGCCTGCCCGGCGGTCCGCCGGACGGGTCCGGTGGGGCGGACCAGCTCGCGCAGCATGCCGGGCACCGCGCCGGCGGCCGGTCGGGCCGCGGCCGGCGGCAGGTTCATGAGTACGAGGTGCACGCCGCCGTACTGCCGCGCCAGGTCGAACAGGGCGGTGCCCTCGACCTCGGTCAGCGGGGCACTGGTGGCCCGGATCGCCCGGCGGTGGGCGTTGCCGCCGAGGTGGGCGGTCATCGCGCTGGCGGTGTCCCACAGTCCCCAGGCGAGACTCGTGGCGGGCAGCCCCTGCTGCTGGCGGAGGCGGGCGAGGGCGTCGAGGAACCCGTTCGCCGCCGCGTAGTTGCCCTGCCCGGGCGAGCCGAGGGTGGCCGCCACCGAGGAGAACACCGCGAAGGTGGCCAGGTCGGCGTCGCGGGTGGCCCGGTGCAGCGCCCAGCCGGCGTCGACCTTCGGGGTCAGCACCTTGTCGAGGGCCGACTCGTCGAGGGAGCCGATGGTGGCGTCGGCGATCACCCCGGCGGTGTGCACCACCGCGGTCAGCGGGTGCGCCGGGTCCACCTGCGCCAGCAGGCGGGCGACCTGGTCGGGGTCGGCGACGTCGGCGGTGGCGGTGGTGACGCGGGCGCCCTGCCGGGTCAGCTCCGCCACCAGGTCGCGGTACGCCTCGGGGCCGCGGCGGGAGGCGAGCAGCAGGTGCCGGGACTGGCCGGTGGCGACGAGGTGCCGGGCGAACACGCCGGCCAGGGCGCCGCCCGCGCCGGTGATCAACGTGGTGCCGTCCGGGTCCACCGGGGCGGGAATGCGCAGCACCACCTTGCCCACGTGCCGCGCCTGGCTCATGTACCGCAGCGCCCGCCGGGCGTGCTGCACGTCCCACACCCGCACCGGCAGCGGACGCAGCACGCCCTGCTCGAACAGGGCCAGCAGCTCGGCCAGCATCTCCCCGATCCGGTCGTGCCCGGCCTCGTTGAGGTCGAACGCCCGGTAGGTCACGCCCGGGTGGCGTTCGGCGACCTGGCGGGGGTCACGGATGTCGGTCTTGCCCATCTCGACGAACCGGCCACCACGCGGCAGCAACCGCAACGACGCGTCGACGAACTCACCCGCCAACGCATCAAGCACCACATCCACCCCGGCGCCACCCGACACCGCACCGAACACCCGCTCGAACTCCGTGGTCCGCGACGACGCGATCCGCTCCGCATCCACCCCCAGACCCCGCAACACCCCCCACTTACCAGGACTCGCCGTCGCAAACACCGTCGCACCGAAATGCCGCGCCAACTGGATCGCCGCCATACCGACCCCACCCGCACCCGAGTGGACCAGCACCGACTCACCCGCCCGCAACCCCGCCAGATCCCGCAACGCGTACCACGCGGTCAGGAACACCACCGGCACGGAGGCGGCCTCGGCGAAGGTCCAGCCGGCCGGGATCCTGGCGACCAGTTTCCGGGTCGCGGTGACCTGGGGGCCGAAGGCGGGTTCGAACATGCCCATCACCCGGTCGCCGGGCTTCAGGTCGGTCACGCCCGGACCGACCTCCACCACCACGCCCGCGCCCTCGCTACCCATCACCGCCGACGGATCCGGGTACATCCCCAACGCGATCAACACGTCCCGGAAGTTCACCCCGGCCGCCCGCATGGCGATGCGCACCTGGCCCGCGTCGAGGGGGGCCGGGGCGGCCGGCGCGAGGCCGATCCCGTCGAGGGTGCCGGGAGCAGTCGCGGCGAGGTGCCACAGCCCGTCCGGCGGGGTCAGGTCGTCGCCGGCCGAGGCGCCGGTGCGGGTCAGGCGCGGGGAGCGGATCTCGCCCCCGCGCACCGCGACCTGCCCGCCCGTGGTCGACGGGTCCTCGGCGACGCCGGCCAGCAGGTCCCACAGCTCGGGTGAGAGGTCCCGGTCGACGTCGGCGAGGACGATCCGGTCGGGGTGCTCCGACTGCGCCGAGCGCAGCAGGCCCCACACCGCCGCCCCCACCGGGTCGCGCAGCTCGTCGGCGGGAAGGGCCGTCACGGCGCCCCGGGTCACCACGACGAGCCGGGTGTCCGCCAGCTCCCCGGCGGCCAGCCAGGACTGGAGCACGCCGAGCACGTGCGCGGTGGCCGTCCGCACGACCGCCGGCACCTCGGCGTCCGGCGGCTGCGGGATCGTCACCGGCAGCAGCAGCAGGCGCGGCCGGCCGGCCGTTCCGGCGGCCACGGCCGCGGCCAGGTCGGCCACGGTGGGGTACCCGGCCGCTCCCGGCCCGGCGGTCCCGGCCGCGTCGCCCAGCAGCACCCGGCCGGCGGAATCCGTGACGGGGGTGACCTCCTCGGCCTGCCAGCTCACCTCGAACAGCGACCGGGCCGCCGCGCCCGAGGCCGCGCCGCCGGTCATCTCCCGCAGCACGAGCGAGTCCACCGACACGACCGGCGCGCCCGCGCCGTCGACCGCGACCACCCGTACCCCGGTGCCCGCGCGGGTCAGCCGGACCCGCAGCACCGACGCGCCCGACGCGTGCACCTGCACGCCCTCGAACGCGAACGGCACCCGCGGCCCACCGGAGCCCTCGGTCAGCAGCAGGCCGATCGGGTGCAGGGCCGCGTCGAGCAGCGCCGGATGCACCCCGAACCGCGCCGCGTCGCCCGCCACCTGCTCCGGCAGGGCAACCTCGGCGTACGCCTCACCGGTTGCGGTCCACACCCGGCGCAGGCCCTGGAACACCGGCCCGTACGCCAGACCGTGCCCGGCCAGCGCGGCATACCACCCGGTCAGGTCCACCTCGGACGCCCCGGCCGGCGGCCACTCCCCCAGCACCGGCTCGTCCGCGGAGGCGGCCTCCAGCACGCCCTCCGCGTGCCGGGCCCAGCCCGCGTCGTCGTCCTCCTCCGGCTGCGAGTGCACGGTCACCAGCCGGGCGCCCGACGCGCCGGGCGCGCCGACGCGCACCTGCACCCGCACCCCGCCCGACGCCGGCAACGCCAGCGGCGTCAGCACGGTCAGCTCCCGCACCCGCGACGCGCCCACCTCGTCACCGGCCCGCACCGCCAACTCCACCAACGCCGTCCCCGGCACCACCACCGAACCGGCAACCACATGCTCGGCCAACCACGGATGGGTGGCGGCGGAGAGCCGCCCGGTCAACAGCACCTCGTCGCCGCCGGCCAGCCGCACCGCCGCGCCCAGCAGGCCGTGGCCGGCCGCGCCGAGGCCCGCGCCGGAGACGTCGCCGCCGAACGAGCGGTCCACCGCCGGCCAGAACCGCTCCCGCTGGAACGCGTACGTGGGCAGGTCGACCGGGGCGGCGCCGGACCCGGCGTACACCCCCGCCCAGTCCACACCGACGCCCGCGACGTGCAGCTCCGCCAGGCCGGACAGCATCTGCCGGGGGCCGTTCTCGTCGCGGCGCAGGGAACCCACCACCACGCCGGGACCGCCCCGGTCGGCGGCCCGGTCGAGAGCGTCCTGGACCGCCACCTTGAGCACCGGGTGCGGGCTGACCTCGACGAAGACCCGGAAGCCCTCGGCGATCAGCCGGTCGACCACCGGCGCGAGCCGGACCGGTTCGCGCAGGTTGCGGTACCAGTAGTCGGCGTCGAGCTGGGCGGTGTCGATGAGGTCGCCGGTCACCGTCGAGTAGAAGGTCACGCCGGTCGACCGGGGGTCGACGGTGCCGAGCGCCGCCACCACGTCGTCGCGGACCGCCTCGACGTGCGCGCTGTGCGAGGCGTAGTCGACGGCGATCCGCCGGGCCCGGATCTCGCGCTCGGCGCAGTGCGCCAGCAGCGCGTCGACGGACTCCGCGGCGCCGGAGACGACGGTCACGGCGGCGCCGTTGAGGGCGGCGATGGACAGGGTGTCCGCCCACGGCGCGATGAGCTGCCCGGTGTCGGCGGCCGACAGGGGCACGGAGAGCATGCCGCCCCGACCCGAGATCGCCAGCAGCCCGAGGCTGCGCGCCACGACCAGCCGCATCGCGTCCGGGAGGCTGAGGGCGCCGGCGGCGCACGCGGCGGCGATCTCGCCCTGCGAGTGGCCGACGACGGCGTCCGGCTCGATCCCGCACGCCTTCCACAGCCGGGCGAGGGACACCATGACGGAGAACAGGGCGGGCTGGACCACGTCGACCCGCTCCAGCGGCGGCGCGCCGGGCGCCTGCCGCAGCGCGTCCTCCAGCGACCAGTCCACCAGCCGGGACAGCTCCTCGGCGCACTGCCGCATCCCGTCCCGGAAGACCGGGGACGACTCCAGCAGGTCCAGCGCCATCCCGACCCACTGCGAGCCCTGGCCGGGGAAGACGTAGACGACCTTCGGCGCGCCGTCGACGGGGGCAGGTGGCACCTCGGAGCCGGCGAGCGCGGCCAGCTCGGCGAGGGCGGCGTCCCGGTCACCGGCCACCACGACCGCCCGGTACGGGTGGTGGGCCCGCCGGGTGGCGAGCGAGAACCCCAGGTCGACGAGGTCCAGGTCGGCGTCCTCGGCGAGCTGCCCCCGGATCCGGGCGGCCTGTTCCCGCAGGGCCTGCGGGCTGCGCCCGGACACCGGCAGGGGCACGCCGACCGGGCCGGCCAGGCCGGGCAGCTCCGGGGCGTGGCTCGGCCGGGCGGCGGCCGGGGCGGTGTCGTCGGGCGCCTGCTCGATGATGGTGTGCACGTTGGTGCCGCTGATCCCGAACGAGGACACGGCGGCGCGGCGGGGCCGGTCGACGGCCGGCCACGGCTGCGGCTCGGTGAGCAGCGCCACCGCTCCGGCGGCCCAGTCGACGTGCGGGGACGGCTGGTCCACGTGCAGGGTGGACGGCAGCAGCCCGTACCGGATCGCCATGATCATCTTGATGATGCCAGCCACCCCGGCCGCGGCCTGGGAGTGCCCGATGTTCGACTTGATCGACCCGAGGAACAGCGGCCGGTCCGCCGGCCGGCCCTGCCCGTACGTGGCCAGCAGCGCCTGCGCCTCGATCGGGTCGCCCAGCATGGTGCCGGTGCCGTGCGCCTCGACGGCGTCCACGTCGGCGACGCCGAGCCGGGCGTTGGCCAGGGCCTGCCGGATCACCCGCTGCTGCGACGGACCGTTCGGCGCGGTGAGGCCGTTCGACGCGCCGTCCTGGTTCACGGCGCTGCCCCGCAGCACCGCCAACACCCGGTGCCCGTTGCGCCGGGCGTCCGACAGCCGCTCCACCAGCAGCATGCCCACGCCCTCGGACCAGCCGGTGCCGTCGGCGGACGCGGCGAACGCCTTGCACCGGCCGTCGGGGGCCAGGCCGCCCTGGCGGGAAAACTCCGAGAACATGCCGGGCAGCGCCATCAGGGCGACGCCGCCGGCCAGCGCCAGGTCGCACTCGCCGCCGCGCAGCGCCTGGGCGGCGAGGTGCAGGGCGACCAGGGACGACGAGCAGGCGGTGTCGACGGTGACGGCGGGCCCCTCCAGCCCGAAGGTGTAGGAGACCCGGCCGGAGGCGACGCTGCCGGCCGTGCCGGTCAGCAGGTGCCCCTCGAGGCCGTCCAGGTCCTCGCGCCCGCCGGTGGCGTAGCCGGAGGAGGCCGCGCCGACGAAGACGCCGGTCGCGGTGCCGGCGACGCCGTCGGGGTCGACTCCGGCGTACTCGAAGGCCTCCCAGGCGGTCTCCAGCAGCAGCCGCTGCTGCGGGTCCATGGCGAGGGCCTCGCGGGGGCTGATGTTGAAGAAGCCGGCGTCGAAGTCGGCGGCGTCGTAGAGGAAGCCGCCCTGGTCGGTGACGGTGCTGCCGGTGTCGTACAGGCGGTCCAGGTCCCAGCCCCGGTCCGTGGGGAACCCGCCGATCGCGTCGGCGCCGGAGGTGACGAGCTGCCAGAGCTGCTCCGGGGTGGCGACCCCACCCGGGTAGCGGCAGGCCATCCCGATGATCGCCACCGGCTCGTCGGTCGCGCCGGCGCCGACGGCGCGCACGGCCGTGGCGGCGTCGGTCGCGGCGAGACCGAGCTGCCCGAACAGGTACTCGGCGAGCCGGGCGGGGGTGGGGTGGTCGAAGGCGAGCGTGGCGGGCAGCCGCAGCCCCGTCGCCGCGCCCAGCCGGTTGCGCAGCTCCACCGAGGTCAGCGAGTCGAAACCCAGTTCCTTGAACGCGCGGGCGGCCGGCACGGCCTGCGCCGAGGCGTGGCCCAGCACGGCCGCGGCCTGCCCGCAGACCAGCTCCACCAGCAGCCGCCGGGCGTCCGCCTCCGGCAGGCCGACGAGCCGGTCCCGCCACGAGGTCCCCGCCGTGGGGGCACCGCCGGCCCGCCGCCGGCCACCGGCACGCACGAGCTGCCGCAGCAGGGGCGGCACCTGCGACGCGCCGCCGGTGACCTGCAACCGGGCCGCCACGACCAGCGGCGACACCGCCGGCAGGGCCGCGTCGAACAGGTCGGCGCCCTCGGTCGCGGACAGGCCGGTCATCCCGACCCGCCGCTGCCGCTGCTGGTCGTCGCCGTCGAGGTGGGCGGTCATCCCGCTGGTGGTGGCCCACAGGCCCCAGGCCACGCTCGTCGCGGCCAGGCCCCGCTGCCGGCGGTGCGCGGCGAGGGCGTCGAGGAACGCGTTCGCCGCCGCGTAGTTGCCCTGCCCGGGCGAGCCGAGCGTGGCCGCGAGGGAGGAGAACGTCACGAACGCGGCGAGGTCCAGGTCGGCGGTGGCCTCGTGCAGCGCCCACCCGGCGTCGACCTTCGGCGCCATCACCGTGGCGATGGCCCGCTCGTCCAGCGAGGTGACGGTGGCGTCGGCGAGCACCCCGGCGGTGTGCACCACCGCGGTCAGCGGGTGCGCCGGGTCGACCCGGTCGATCAGCTCCCTGACCTGCGCGGGGTCGCTGACGTCGACCGCGACGGCGGACACCCGCGCGCCGGCGTCGGTCAGCTCGCGGACCAGGGCGGCGTAGTCGTCCCGGCCCGCGTCGTCGGGGTGCCGGCGGGAGGCGAGCAGCAGGTGCCGGGACTGGCCGCTGGCCACGAGGTGCCGGGCCACCACCCCGGCCAGGGTCCCGCCCGCGCCGGTGATCAACGTGGTGCCGTCCAGGTCCACCGGGGCGGGGATCCGCAGCACCACCTTGCCCACGTGCCGCGCCTGACTGATGTGCCGCAGCGCCTGACGGGCCTGCCGCACGTCCCACACCCGCACCGGCAGCGGACGCAGCACGCCCTGCTCGAACAGCGCCAGCAGCTCGGCCAGCATCTCCCCGATCCGGGCGCTGCCGGCCTCGTTCAGGTCGAACGACCGGTACGCGACGCCCGGGTGCTCGGCCGCCACCGTCTCCGGGTCGCGGACGTCGGCCTTGCCCATCTCGACGAACCGGCCACCACGCGGCAGCAACCGCAACGACGCGTCGACGAACTCACCCGCCAACGCATCAAGCACCACATCCACCCCGGCGCCACCCGACACCGCACCGAACACCCGCTCGAACTCCGTGGTCCGCGACGACGCGATCCGCTCCGCATCCACCCCCAGACCCCGCAACACCCCCCACTTACCAGGACTCGCCGTCGCAAACACCGTCGCACCGAAATGCCGCGCCAACTGGATCGCCGCCATACCGACCCCACCCGCACCCGAGTGGACCAGCACCGACTCACCCGCCCGCAACCCCGCCAGATCCCGCAACGCGTACCACGCGGTCAGGAAGACGAGGGGCACCGAGGCGGCCTGCGCGAACGACCAGCCGGCGGGCATCCGGGCGAGGCGCTGCCGGGGGGCGACCGCGAGCGGGCCGAAGCCCAGCTCGAACATGCCCATCACCCGGTCGCCGGGGGCCAGGTCGGTCACGCCCGGACCGACCTCCACCACCACGCCCGCGCCCTCGCTACCCATCACCGCCGACGGATCCGGGTACATCCCCAACGCGATCAACACGTCCCGGAAGTTCACCCCGGCCGCCCGCACCGCGACCCGCACCTGACCCGCGTCGAGGGGGGCCGGGGCGGCCGGCACCAGCGCGACCCCGTCGAGGGTGCCGGGGGCGACGGCCGCCAGGTGCCACGCCCCAGACGGCGGCGGGGTCAGCTCGTCGGCCGTGGGCCGGACCAGCCGGGGCACGAACGTCCCGTCGGCGCGGACGGCGAGCTGGCCGCCGGTCGCCGCCGGGTCGGCGGCGACGCCGGCCAACACCGCGAGGGTCGCCGGGTCGAGCGGACCCTCGACGTCGGCGAGGACGATCCGGTCGGGGTGCTCCGACTGCGCCGAGCGCAGCAGGCCCCACACGGCGGCGCCCGCCAGGTCGGTCACCCGGTCCTCGTCCCGGGCGACCACGGCGCCCCGGGTGACCACGACGAGCTTCGCGTCGGCGAGGGCGTCGGCGGCGAGCCAGGACCGCACCACGGTCAGGGCGGCGTTCGTGGTCGCGCGCACCACGGCCGGCACGTCGGCGCCGGTGGCCGCGGCGGGCGCCCACAGCAGGGTACGGGGGGACTCGGCCCGCGCGGCGGCGACCGCGTCGACGTCGGGGAAGGCCGGCAGGTCGAGCCCGGCGACCGACGGCCCGAGCAGCGCCCAGCCGGACAGGTCGTCCGCCGGGGTGATCTCCTCCGGCAGCCACGCCAGCTCGAACAGCGACCGCGCCGCCGCGCCCGGGGCGGCCACGCCGGTCACCTCCCGCAGCACGAGCGAGTCGACGGACACCACGGGCGCGCCCGACTCGTCCACCGCGACCACGCGCACGCCGGAGCCTTCGCGGGTCAGCCGGACCCGCAGCACCGACGCGCCCGACGCGTGCACCTGCACGCCCTCGAACGCGAAAGGCACCCGCGCCCCGCCGCCCTCACCGGCCAGCAGCGACGCCACCGGGTGCAACGCCGCGTCGAGCAGCGCCGGGTGCACCCCGAACGCCGCCGCGTCGCCCGCCACCTGCTCCGGCAGGGCAACCTCGGCGTACGCCTCACCGGCCGCGGTCCACACCCGGCGCAGGCCCTGGAACACCGGCCCGTACGCCAGACCGTGCCCGGTTAGCGCGGCATACCACCCGGTCAGGTCCACCTCGGACGCGCCGGCCGGCGGCCACTCCCCCAGCACCGGCTCGTCCGCGGAGGCGGCCTCCAGCACGCCCTCGGCGTGCCGGACCCAGGCCCCGTCGGCCTCCTCGTCCGGCTGCGAGTGCACGGTCAGGGACCGCGAGCCGGAGGCGTCGGCCGCGCCGACGCGCACCTGCACCCGCACCCCGCCCGACGCCGGCAACGCCAGCGGCGTCAGCACGGTCAGCTCCCGCACCCGCGACGCGCCCACCTCGTCACCGGCCCGCACCGCCAACTCCACCAACGCCGTCCCCGGCACCACCACCGAACCGGCAACCACATGGTCGGCCAGCCACGGGTGGGTGGCGGCGGAGAGCCGCCCGGTCAACAGCACCTCGTCGTCCCCGGCGAGGCGCACCGCCGCGCCGAGCAGCGGGTGGCCCGCGACGCCCAGCCCGGCGCCGGACACGTCGCCGGACCGCCACGACACCGCGTCGGGCCAGTACCGCTCCCGCTGGAACGCGTACGTCGGCAGCTCGACCCGGGACGCCCCGGCGCCGGCGAACCACTTCGACCAGCTCACCGGCACACCCTGCACGTGCAACTCGCCCAGGGCCGCCAGCAGCGCCTGCGCCGCCGACCGGTCCCGGCGCTGCACCGCCACCGCCAACACGTCCCCGCCGGCCGGCAGCACATCAGCCACCAGCGCCGTCAGGACACTCTGCGGGCCGACCTCCAGGAACGTGTCCACCCCGGCGGTCTTCAGGGCGGTGATCCCGTCGGCGAACCGCACCGCCTCCCGCACGTGCCGCACCCAGTACTCCGGCGTACACAGCTCATCATCCTCGACAAGCCCACCGGTCAGGTTCGACACCAGCGGCACCAACGGCGCGGCGAAACTCAGGCCACCGAGGACCGACCGGAACTCGTCGAGCATCGGCTCCATCAACGGACTGTGGAACGCGTGACTCACCGCCAACCGACGGGTCCGGGCCCCCCGGCCCCGCCAAAGCTCCTCCAACTCGTCCAAGGCAAGGACCTCGCCCGACACCACCACCGACGCCGGCCCGTTCACCGCCGCGATCCCAACCCGGCCGGCGAAACCGTCCAGGCTCGACAGCACGTCCGCCTCAGACCCGCCCACCGCCAGCATCCCGCCACCCGCCGGCAACGCCTGCATCAACCGACCCCGCGCCGCCACCAGGACACACGCATCCGCCAGCGACAACACCCCCGCCACATGCGCGGCCACGATCTCACCGACCGAATGCCCACCCACGAAGTCCGGCACCACACCGAACGACTCCACCAGCCGGAACAACGCCACCTCGACCGCGAACAACCCCGCCTGCGTGAACACCGTCTGATCCAGCAGGCCCGCCTCGGCGGAACCCTCCGCCGCGAACAACACCGACCTCAACGGGCGCGGCAGCAGCGGATCCAGCAGCCCACACACCTCGTCCAACGCGGCGGCGAAGACCGGGAACTCACCGGACAACTCCCGGCCCATCCCGGCCCGCTGCGCACCCTGACCGGAGAACAGCACCGCCAGCGGACCCCGGTCCGCCGCCTGACCCGCCACCACCACGCCCGACGACTCGCCTGAGGCCAGGGCACGCAGCCCGGCCAACAGGCCGTCCCGATCGGCGGCGGCCAGCACGGCCCGGTTGTCCAGGGTCGACCGGGACGTGACCGACGACCAGGCGATGTCCTCGGCGCGCAGGTCCCCGGCGCCGGCCAGCCAGTCGGCCCAGCGGCCGGCCTGGCCGGCGAGCGCGGCGGGGTGCGCGGCGGAGAGCAGGACCGGGGCGACCGGGAGCCGGCGGGACGGCGCGGGGGCGTCCGGCGGCGTCTCGGGGGCCGGGGCCTGCTCCAGGACGAGGTGGGCGTTGGTGCCGCTCATGCCGAAGGACGAGACGGCCGCCCGCCGGACATGGTCGTCGCCGGCCCACGGGCGGGCGGTGTCGAGCAGGGACACCGTCCCCGTCGACCAGTCGACGTGCGGGGACGGCTGTGCCACATGCAGGGTGGGCGGCAGCACGCCGTGCCGCATCGCCATCACCATCTTGATGACGCCGCCGGCGCCGGCGGCGGCCTGGGGGTGGCCGATGTTCGACTTCAGGGACCCCAGCCACAGCGGACGGTCGGCCGTCCGGCCCTGGCCGTAGGTGGCCAGCAGCGCCTGCGCCTCGATCGGGTCGCCGAGCCGGGTGCCGGTGCCGTGCGCCTCCACGACATCGATGTCGGCCGGCGTCAGCCGGGCGTTCTCCAGCGCCTGCCGGATGACCCGCTGCTGGGCGGGGCCGTTGGGGGCGGTCAGGCCGCTGCTGGCGCCGTCCTGGTTGACGGCGCTGCCGCGGATCACCGCGAGGACGGGGTGGCCGTTGCGCCGGGCGTCGGAGAGCTTCTCGACGAGCAGCATGGCGACGCCCTCGGACCAGCCGGTGCCGTCGGCGTCGGCCGAGAACGCCTTGCACCGGCCGTCGGAGGCGAGTCCGCGCTGCCGGGAGAACTCGACGAAGGCACCGGGGGTGGCCAGCACGGTCACGCCGCCGGCCACCGCGAGGGAGCACTCGCCGTCCCGCAGCGCCTGGCCGGCCAGGTGCAGGGCCACCAGGGAGGACGAGCAGGCGGTGTCGATCGTGACGGCCGGTCCCTCCAGGCCGAAGGAGTACGCCAGCCGGCCCGACATGACGCTCGCCGCGGTGCCGGTGAGGACGTACCCCTCGGTGCCCTCGGGCAGTTGCCGCAGGACGGTCGTGTAGTCCTGGCCGGCCGTGCCGACGAAGACGCCGGTGCGGCTGCCCCGCAGCGACGCGGCGTCGATGCCGGCCCGCTCGAAGACCTCCCAGGTCACCTCCAGCAGGAGCCGCTGCTGCGGGTCCATGGCCAGCGCCTCGCGCGGCGAGATCCCGAACAGGGACGGGTCGAACAGGCCGGCGTCTGCCAGGAAGCCGCCCCGGTTGCTGTAGGTGGTGCCCTGGTGGTCCGGGTCCGGGTCGTAGAGCCGGTCCAGGTCCCAGCCCCGGTCCTCGGGGAACGTGCCGGTGGCGTCCACGCCCCCGGCGACCAGGTCCCACAGGTCCTCGGGCGAGGCGACCCCGCCGGGGAACCGGCAGGCCATGCCGACGATCGCGATCGGCTCCGAATCCTCGTTCTCCAGCTCGCTCAGGCGCCGGCGCGCCAGGCGGAGCTCGGAGGTCACCCACTTCAGGTGTTCGAGGAGCTTGTCTTCGTCCGCCATGACCCACCCGCCCAGAGCTTGCTATCGATCAGAATCTGCCGATTCGCTGACCACACCACCGCCGTCGGCCCGACTCCGCGCACACTTCGGTGGAGACATGACCATTCGGCGTATGGACGCAATTCCTATTTCAGTTTCTGTTTCCTGTCGTACCTGTTCAAGCGCCCGCCGCGGCACCGCACCGACCACCCTGCCGACCCATGCCCGCCACCGTGAGTGGACGGTACTGAGCGCCGACCTCGCCCCCAACCCCTAACGGACCCCTCATCGGCCGGCCCGGACGGGCCGTCGCGGTGGGCGTACCAGCGCAGGAATCGGCACGAACGGGGCCGGTCAGACGCGGTGCTGGACGGCCGGCGGCAGGATCTGGCGGAGCCGTCCGGGCGGCGTGGCACGGCGCCGCCACTCCCGTGGGTAGCCGACCGAGACCTCCTCGAAACGGACCCCGTCGTACCAGGTCGTCCGCGGGATGTGCAGGTGCCCGTACACCGCCACGCGGGCGTCGAAGCGCACGTGCCAGTCGGCCGTGGCCTCGGTGCCGCACCATTGCGCGAACTCCGGGTAGCGCAGAATCCGGGTGGGTTCCCGAACGAGCGGAAAGTGGTTGACCAGAATGGTGGGCAGCCCGTTCCGTTCCTCGGTGAGCCGCCGCTCGGTGTGGGTCAGCCGGGCCCGGCACCACGCGTCCCGCGTCGGGTACGGGTCGGGGTGCAGCAGGATCTCGTCGGTGCAGACCACGCCGACCTCGTGGGCCCGCGCGAGGGCCTGCTCCTTGGTGTACGTTCCGGGCGGCCGGAAGGTGTAGTCGTAGAGCACGAAGAGCGGGGCGACGAGCACCGGATCGCCCTGCGGGTCCCAGATCGGGTAGGGATCCTCCGGGGTGACGACGCCGAGGCTGCGGCACAGCTCCACCAGGTGCTGGTAGCGGGCCTCACCCCGGAGCTGGACCGGGTCCTCGCGGGGCGTCCACAGCTCGTGGTTGCCCGGGACCCAGACCACCTTCGCGAAGCGGCGGCTGAGCAGGCCCAGCGCCCACTCGATGTCGCTGAGGAACTCCCCGACGTCGCCGGCGACGATCAGCCAGTCGCCGTCGGCCTCCGGCCGCAGCCCCTCGACGACGGCCCGGTTCTCCTTGTAGACCACGTGCAGGTCGCTGATGGCGAGCAACTGAGGCAGGCCCGATCCGGCCACCCGGACCTCCGTCCATTCCGGGTACCGCGCGCACCCACATCCGTGCCGATCGGCCGCCGCGAGGCAGGACGAGACGGCCTGACGTGGTCCGACCTTACGAAGCCCGCCCCGGCCAGGCACACCCCTAGCCGGCAGGTCGGCACCCCTAGGGCTGACGTGGGCCTACGCCGGGCCGGCCCTGTGTGCCGGTCCGCCCGCGCCGCCGCCCCGGGGCGGCGGTGGTCCTCGCCCTGTGCTCAGGACTTGCCGAACTCCCGTTGGATGATGTCGAACAGCTCCTCCCGGCTGGCCGTGTCGAGTTCCCCGGCGGTCTCCGCCGGCGCGGGGACGGCGGTGCCGCCCGGCCGGCGGGTCCGCCATTTGGCCAGCATGTTCTCCAGGCGACCGATGACCGCCTCGTCGACCTGGTCGGCCGCCTCGCCGAGGAGCTGGTCGAGTCGTTCGACCTCGGCGGCGATCGGCAGCGCCGGCTGCTCCGGCACCAGCCCGGCCCGCAGGTGCTCGGCGAGGGCACCGGGGGTGGGGTGGTCGAAGATCAGCGTCGCGGGCAGGCCGAGACCGGTCTCGGCGGTCAGCCGGTTGCGCAGCTCGACTGCGGTGAGCGAGTCGAAGCCCAGTTCGAGGAATCCGCGGCCCGGCCTGATCGCGGCGGGCGTGGCGTGCCCGAGCACCGTCGCGGCGGTGCCGCGTACCAGGTCGAGCAGGATGCGCTCGCGCTCGGCCGCCGACGCGACGGCCAGCCGTTCGCGCAGGGCCGACGGCGCGCCCCCGGCGTCGCCGGGGGGCTGGTCCTCGGGCGTGGGCTGCGCCTCGGGGATCTCGGTGAGCAGCGGACTCGGCCGCAACGCCGTGAACGACGACGCGAACCGGTCCCACCGCACGTCCGCCACCACCACCGACACGTCGCCCACCTCCAGCGCCCGCGCCAACCCCACCACCGCCGACTCCGGCGCCATCGCCACCAGGCCGCGCCGGCTGAGCTGCTCGCCCACGTCACCGACGGCCATTCCCACCTCGGCCCAGGGGCCCCAGGCCACCGACGTACCCACCAGCCCTCGGGCCCGCCGCGACGCCACCAGCCCCTCCACGAACGCGTTCCCCGCCGCGTAGGCCGCCTGACCCGCCGAACCCCACACCCCGGCGATGGACGAGAACACCACGAACGCGTCCAACTCCGCACCGGCCAGCAACTCGTCCAACACCACCGCGCCGCCGACCTTCGCCCGCAGCACCTCGCCCAGTTCCTCCTTGCCCACCTCACCCAGCGGCGACATCTGCGCCACCCCCGCCGCGTGCACGACCGCCCGTACCCGATCACCACGCCCCGCCAACCCCGTCAGCAGCGCCGCCATCGCGGCCCGGTCCGCCACGTCGCACGCCACCACCGACACCCGCACCGACGACCCCCGCAACCGCTGCACCACGCCCGCACCGTCCGTACCCAACCCGTCCTCACCCCGCCGGGACACCAGCACCACGTGCTCCGCGCCCACCTCCGCCGCCCACTCCGCCACCCGCAACCCCAGGCCGCCCGTGCCACCCGTCACCAACACCGTGCCGGACAACCGCACGCCGGTACCCGCGCCGGAACCCACGTCGGCCCGCACCAACCGCCGCACGAACACCCCCGACGACCGCACCGCCACCTGGTCCTCCGCGCCACCCACCAGCACCCCGCACAACCGGTCCCACACCCACCCCTCCGCCACACCGGGCACATCCACCAGCCCACCCCACAGGCCGGGCTCCTCCAGACCCACCACCCGGCCCAGACCCCACACGGCAGCGCCGTCGACGTTCTCGACAGCCTCCGAACCACCCACCGCCACCGCACCACTGGTCAGCCACCACACGCGACCGCCGACGCCGGCCACGGTCAGGGCCTGGACCACCGTCAGCGCCGCCGACACGGCGGCAGCGGCCGGGGTCACGCCCGGCTCGGCTGCGGCCGGGGTCACGCCCGGCTCGGCCGTGGCGGCCAGGGACAGCAGGGACAGCACGCCGTCGACCCGGCCGTCGGGCCCGGCCGCCTCGCGCAGTCGTCGCGCCACCGCGTCCCGGTCCACGCTGTCCAGCACCACCGGGACGGCCCGCGCGCCCCGGGCCGCCAGCGCGGCCACGGCCGGGTGGTCCTCCTGCCCCGGCGACGCGAGCACCAGCCAGGTTCCGGTGAGCGCGCCGGCGGCGGGCAGGGTCGCGGTACGCCACACCACCCGGTAACGCCACGAGTCGACGGCCGATCGCCGTTGGGCGTCCCGGCGCCACCGCGCCAGCTTGGGCAGCAGGGCCGCGGAGGACTCGCCCGCGGCCACCGCCAACTCGTCGCCCAGGACGCCGAGGTCGCCGGACTCGACCGCCGCCCAGAACCGCTCGTCCGACGGCCCGCCCGCGGCGGCCGGGGCGGTTGCCGGCTCGGGGTCCGCCAGCCAGTAGCGCTGCCGGTCGAAGGCGTAGGTCGGCAGGTCGACCACTCTCGGCCGGACACCCGCCTGCGCCAGATAGGCAGACCAGTCCACCGACACCCCTGCCGCGTGCAACTGACCGACCGCCGCCAGCAGGGACTCCACCTCGGAACGGTCCCGACGCAGCACCGCGACCCGGCGCACCTCGCCGTCACCGGCCACCTCGGCCACCATCGCCGTCAACACCGCGTCCGGACCCACCTCGCAGAACGTGTCCACCCCCGCGGACCGAAGCGCCGCCACCCCGTCGGCGAACCGCACCGGCCGCCGCACATGCCGCACCCAGTACTCCGGGTCCACCAACTCCAACGGATCCGCCACCGCACCCGACACATTCGACACCACTGGCACCGCCGGAACCCGCCAGTCCAACCCCGCCACCACCGCGCGGAACCCGTCCAGCATCGGCTCCATCAACCGGGAGTGGAACGCATGCGACACGGCGAGAGACCTGGTCCGCCAGCCCCGGCCCCGGCAGGTGGCCACCACCATCTCGACCTCGTCAGCCGCCCCGGACACCACCACCGCCGCCGGCCCGTTCACCGCCGCCACGTCCACGGCCGCACCGGTCACCTCGATGACCAGACACACAACAGCCTCCGACGCCGCCACCGCCGCCATCACCCCACCCGCCGGCAACGCCTGCATCAACCGACCACGCGCCGCCACCAGCGTGCACGCATCCTCCAACGACAACATCCCCGCCGCATACGCCGCCGTCACCTCACCAACCGAATGACCCGCAAAGAAGTCCGCCCGCACCCCCCACGACCGCAACAACTCCCACAACGCCACCTCCACCGCAAACAACCCCGCCTGCGCAAACACCGTCCGATCCAGCAACCCCGCATCGACAGACCCCACCTCCGCAAACACCACCTCCCGCAACGGCCGGGGCAACAACCCATCCAACCGCGCACACACCTCATCCAGGGCAGCGGCAAACACCGGGAACCGGTCACACAACTCCCGACCCATCCCCACCCGCTGCGAACCCTGACCGGTGAACAACACCGCCCGACGACCCGCCGACACCACACCCGCCACCGCCGCGCCACCCGACGCCACCGCATCCAGACCCACAACGAGATCGTCTACGCGCGAGCCCCACACCACGGCCCGGTGCTCCAGGGCCGCGCGGCCCGACACCAGCGACCACGACACGTCCACGGCCGCCAGGTCGGACCGGCCCCGCGCGAACGCCGCCAACCGCGCCGCCTGACCCACCAACGCCCGCTCCGAACGCCCCGACACCACCCACGGCACCGGCACCCCGGGAGCCACCCGCGCCGGCGGAACCGACTCCACCACCGACTCCGGACCGGGCTGCTCGATGATCACGTGGGCGTTGGTGCCGGAGATGCCGAACGACGACACCCCCGCCCGACGCGGACGCCCCACCCCCGGCCACGGCCTCGCTGCCGTCGCCAACTCCACCGCACCCGACGACCAGTCCACATGCGACGACGGCTCGTCCACGTGCAGCGTCGCCGGCACGACGCCCTCCCGCATCGCCAGGATCATCTTGATGATCCCCGCGACGCCGGCGGCGGCCTGGGTGTGACCGATGTTCGACTTCACCGACCCCAGAAGCAACGGCACATCCCGACCCTGCCCGTAGGTGGCCAGCAGAGCCTGCGCCTCGATCGGATCACCCAACGTCGTACCCGTGCCATGCGCCTCGATGACATCCACGTCGACCGGCGACAAACCCGCACTCGCAAGGGCCTGCCGGATCACCCGCTGCTGCGACGGACCATTCGGCGCCGTCAACCCGTTCGACGCACCGTCCTGATTCACCGCCGAACCCCGCACCACCGCCAGAACCCGCCGACCCTCCCGCCGCGCATCCGACAACCGCTGCACCAGCAGCACACCGACGCCCTCCGACCAACCCGTCCCGTCCGCCGCCTCGGCGAAGGACTTGCACCGCCCGTCGGCCGAGAGCCCGCCCTGGATCGAGAACTCCGCGAAGGTGGCCGGGGAGGCCATGACGCAGACGCCGCCGGCCAACGCGAGGTCGCACTCGCCGGACCGCAGCGCCTGGGCCGCGAGGTGCAGCGCCACCAGCGACGACGAGCAGGCGGTGTCGACCGTCACCGCCGGCCCCTCGAACCCGAACGAGTACGCCACCCGACCGGACAGCACGCTGGTCGCGTTGCCGGTGAGCAGGTGCCCGCCGACCTCCTGGGCCCGGCCGACGGATCCGCTGGCGTACCCCTGGAAGCTGGCGCCGGCGAAGACGCCGACGGCACCGCCCTTGAGGCTGGTCGGGTCGAGGCCCGCCGACTCGATGGCCTCCCAGGACGTCTCCAGCAGCAGCCGCTGCTGCGGGTCCATCGCCAGGGCCTCGCGCGGCGAGATGCCGAAGAACTCCGCGTCGAACTCGCCGGCGTCGTAGACGAAGCCGCCCCTGCGGACGAAGGACGTGTCGGACATGCCGCTGTCCAGGATGCCGTCCCACCCCCGGTCGAGCGGGAACTCCGAGATGCCGTCCCGGCCGGCGGCGAGCAGTTGCCACAGCTCGTCGGGCGTGCCGACGCCGCCGGGCAGGCGGCAGCCCATCCCGACGATGACGATCGGATCGTCGTCCAGCGCGGCGGTGCGGCGGGCGGCGGGCGAGTCGCCCGACGCTCCGATCACGGTGTCGCGCAGGAAGGCCGTCAGGGCCGCCGGGGTCGGGTGGTCGAAGACGAGGGTGGTGGGCAGCGTGAGGCCCGTCTCGGCGGTCAGCCGGTTGCGCAGCTCGACGGCCGTGAGCGAGTCGAACCCGAGGCGCTGGAAGGCCCGGTCCGCCGGGACGGCCTGCGCGCCGGAATGGCCGAGCACCGCGGCGACCTGGGACCGTACGAGGTCGAGCAGGAATGCCTCGGCCTCCGCCTCCGGCAGGCCCGCGAGCCGCCCACGCAGCGCGGACGTCCCGTCGGTGGTGGCATCCGGGTTCGGGGTGGCCGCCGCGAGTGCCGCCTGGGCCTCGGGGATCTCGGTGAGCAGCGGACTCGGCCGCATTGCCGTGAACGACGACGCGAACCTGTCCCACCGCACGTCCGCCACCACCACCGACACGTCACCCACCGCGAGCGCCCGTTCCAGCCCCGCCACCGCCAGCTCCGGCGCCATGCTCACCAGGCCCCGCCGGCTCAGCTGTTCACCGGCCTCACCCACCGCCATTCCCGCCTCGGCCCAGGGGCCCCAGGCCACCGACGTTCCCGCCAGGCCCCGGGCCCGCCGCGACACCACCAACCCGTCGACGAACGCGTTCGCCGCCGCGTACCCCACCTGCCCCGCGCTGCCCCACACGCCCGCGATCGACGAGAACACCACGAACGCGTCCAGGTCCGCACCCGCCAACAGCTCGTCCAGCACCACCGCGCCGCCGACCTTCGCCCGCAGCACCTCCGCCAGCTCTGCCGGGCCCACCTCGCCCAACGGCGTCATCTGCGCCACCCCGGCCGCGTGTACCACCGCCCGCACCCGATCACCACGCTCGGCCAATCCCGCCAGCAACTGCGCCACGGCAGCACGATCGGCCACATCGCACCCCACCACCGACACCCGCGCACCCGAGCCCCGCAGACCCGCCACCGCGCTGTCCACCCCCGGCGCGCTCTCGCCGCGCCGGGACACCAGCACGACATGCTCCGCGCCGACGCCCACCGCCCACTCGGCCACCCGTACACCCAACGCGCCCGTGCCGCCCGTCACCAACACGGTTCCCGACAACCGCACACCGCCACCGCCAGCGTCCGCACCGGCCCGCACCAGCCGCCGCACGAACACCCCGGACGGCCGCACCGCCACCTGGTCCTCATCGCCACCCGCCAACACCCCGCACAACCGGTCCCACGTCCACTCGTCGACCACGCCGGGCAGGTCCACCAGGCCACCCCAACGGCCCGGCTCCTCCAACGCCACCACCCGTCCCAGACCCCAGACGGAGCTGGCCGTGGCGTCGACTTCCGTGTCGTCGGAGCCGCCCACGGAGGCCGCACCGCTGGTCAGCCACCACAGGCGACCGTCGATGTCGGTCGTGGCCATCGCCTGGGCCACCGTCAACGCTTCGGCCACCCCGGCCCCGGCGAGGGAGATCACGGACAGCAGCCCGGCGACGGTCTCGCTGGTGTCCACCGCGCCGGCGAGCTGCCGCGCGATCCGGTCCCGGTCCACGGCGTCGATCACCACGGGGACGACCCGGGCGCCCCGGGCCGCCAACGCGGCGACCGCAGGGTGCTCCTCCTGGCCGGGCAGCATCAGCACGAGCCACGAGCCCGTCAGGCCGGTACGCCCGTCCACCTGGTGCGAGCGCCACCCGACGCGGTAGCGCCAACCGTCGACGGTCGAACGCCGCTGGGCGTCCCGACGCCACTGGGCGAGCTTCGGCAGCACCGCGCCGAACGGCTCGTCCGCGCCCACGCCCAGCTCGCCGCCGAGCAGGCCCGGGTCGCCCGACTCCACCGCCGCCCAGAACCGGCCGTCGAGGGCGGTGGCCGGGGTGTCGACCTCGGCCGAGGTCGACGGCTCGGCCCAGTACCAGGTGCGGTCGAAGGCGTAGCTGGGCAGGTCGACCGTTGCCGGCCGGACACCCGCCTGCGCGAGGTACGCCCCCCAGTCCACCGAGACTCCGGCCACGAACAACTGACCGACCGCCGACAACAGCGACTCCACCTCGGAACGGTCCCGACGCAACGTCGCCACCCGACGCACCCCGACACCCCCGGCAACCTCAGCCACCATCGCCGTCAGAACCGCATCCGGACCCACCTCCAGGAACGTGTCCACCCCAGCAGCACACAACGCACCCACCCCATCGGCGAACCGCACCGGCCGCCGCACATGCCGCACCCAGTACTCCGGATCCACCAACTCCAACGGATCCGCCACCGCACCCGACACATTCGACACCACCGGCACCGCCGGAACCCGCCAGTCCAACCCCGCCACCACCGCGCGGAACCCGTCCAGCATCGGCTCCATCAACCGGGAGTGGAACGCATGCGACACAGCGAGAGACCTGGTCCGCCAACCCCGGCCCCGGCAGGTGGCCACCACCATCTCGACCTCGTCAGCCGCCCCGGACACCACCACCGCCGCCGGCCCGTTCACCGCCGCCACGTCCACGGCCGCACCGGTCACCTCGATGACCAGACACACAACAGCCTCCGACGCCGCCACCGCCGCCATCACCCCACCCGCCGGCAACGCCTGCATCAACCGACCACGCGCCGCCACCAGCACACACGCATCCTCCAACGACAACATCCCCGCCGCATACGCCGCCGTCACCTCACCAACCGAATGACCCGCAAAGAAGTCCGCCCGCACCCCCCACGACCGCAACAACTCCCACAACGCCACCTCCACCGCAAACAACCCCGCCTGCGCAAACACCGTCCGATCCAGCGCGCCCGACGACCCGCCGGACCACACCACCTCCCGCAACGGCGCAAACCCACCACCGAACTCCGCATCGACCAACTCACACACCCGGTCGAAGGACTCCGCGAACACTCCGAACCGGTCGTACAACTCCCGGCCCATCCCGACCCGCTGCGAACCCTGACCGGTGAACAACACCGCCCGACGACCCGCCGACACCACACCCGCCACCGCCGCGCCACCCGACGCCACCGCATCCAGACCCACAACGAGATCGTCCACGCCCGAGCCCCACACCACGGCCCGGTGCTCCAGGGCCGCGCGGCCCGACACCAACGACCACGACACGTCCACGGCCGCCAGGTCGGACCGGCCCCGCGCGAACGCCGCCAACCGCGCCGCCTGACCCACCAACGCCCGCTCCGAACGCCCCGACACCACCCACGGCACCGGCACCCCGACGACAGACTCCACCCCCGGGACAGACTCCACCCCGGAATCCGACCCCGGCTGTTCCAGGATCACGTGCGCGTTCGTCCCGGAGATGCCGAACGACGACACCCCCGCCCGACGCGGACGCCCCACCCCCGGCCACTCCCGCGACTCCGTCACCAACTCCACGGCACCCGACGACCAGTCCACATGCGACGACGGCTCATCCACGTGCAAAGTCGCCGGCACCACCCCGTGCCGCATGGCGAGGACCATCTTGATGATCCCCGCAACACCCGCCGCCGCCTGGGTGTGACCGATGTTCGACTTCACCGACCCCAGAAGCAACGGCACATCCCGACCCTGCCCGTAGGTGGCCAGCAGAGCCTGCGCCTCGATCGGATCACCCAACGTCGTACCCGTGCCATGCGCCTCGATGACATCCACGTCGACCGGCGACAAACCCGCACTCGCAAGGGCCTGCCGAATCACCCGCTGCTGCGACGGACCATTCGGCGCCGTCAACCCGTTCGACGCACCATCCTGATTCACCGCCGAACCCCGCACCACCGCCAGAACCCGCCGACCCTCCCGCCGCGCATCCGACAACCGCTGCACCACGAGGACGCCGACGCCCTCGCCCCAGGCGGTGCCGTCGGCGGACTCGGCGAACGCCCTGCACCGCCCGTCGGCCGACAGTCCGCCCTGCCGGGAGAACTCGATGAACGCGCCCGGGGTCGCCATCACGGTCACGCCGCCGGCCAGCGCCAGGTCGCACTCCCCCGACCGCAGCGCCTGGGCCGCGAGGTGCAGCGCCACCAGCGACGACGAGCAGGCGGTGTCGACCGTCACCGCCGGCCCCTCGAACCCGAACGAGTACGCCACCCGACCGGACAGCACGCTGGCAGAGGCACCCGTGGCGCCGTACCCGGTGAGCGCCTCACCGGCCTGGCGCACCACGGTCTCGTAGTCCTGGCCGTTGGTGCCGGCGAACACCCCGACCCGGGCCCCGCGCAGGGCGAGCGGGTCGATCCGGGCGTCCTCGAACGCCTCCCACGACGTCTCCAGCAGCAGCCGCTGCTGCGGGTCCATCGCGAGGGCCTCGCGCGGCGAGATGCCGAAGAACTCGGCGTCGAACGCGCCCGCGTCGTGCAGGAACGCCCCCCGGCTCACGTACGACGACTCGGCGGAGTCGCGCAGCGACTCCAGGTCCCAGTGCCGGTTGGTCGGGAACTCCGACATCGCGTCGACGCCGCCGACCAGTAGGTTCCACAGCTCGGCCGGGGATTCGGCTCCGGCCGGGAAGCGGCAGCCCATGCCGACGATGACGATCGGGTCGTCGGCGACGACCGGCCCGCCGACCACGGTCGGCGCGGGCAGGGCCTGCCCGCCGAGAAGTTCGGCGTGGATGTGGCCGGCGAGGGCGGTCGGGTTCGGGTAGTCGAACGCCAGGGTGCTGGGCAGCGTGAGGCCGGTGGCCGCGTCGAGCCGGTTGCGCAGTTCCACGGCAGCCAGGGAGGTGAAGCCGAGGTCCTGGAACGCCCGGTCAGGTGCCACCCGGTCCGCGGAGTCGTGGCCGAGCACCGCGGCGACCTCGCCGCGTACGAGGTCGCGCAGCGCGTGCACCTGCTCCGTGGCGGACATCGCCGCGAGCCGGGCAAGCAGCGCGGACGTCGGCGCCGGGCCGGCGACGGCGAGCGCGGCCGGCGCGGCGTCGGCCACCAGGTCCCGGGTGAGCGGGTCGGGGCGGGTGCCGGCGACGGCGGCCACCCGGGCCCAGTCGATGTCGGCCACCACGAGGTACGTCTCGTCGCGCCCGAGCGCCGCGGGCAGGGCCTCGACGGCGGTCCGGGGCGCCATGGCCCCGAATCCGTCCCGGGCCAGGCGCCGTTCGAACTCACCGGCGCTCACCCCGCCGTCGGCCCAGAGGCCCCAGGCGAGGGAGGTCGCCGGGAGTCCCTCGGCGCGGCGGCGCTGGGCCAGCGCGTCGAGGAAGGCGTTCCCCGGCGCGTAGGTGGCCTGGCCGGCCCCGCCCATGATGCCGGCGAGGGAGGAGAAGAGCACGAAGGCCGACAGGTCCGCAGCGCGGGTCAGCTCGTCGAGGTTGGTGGCGGCGGCCACCTTGGCCCGGAGCGCGGCGGCCAGTTGGTCGACGGTCACCGCGTCGATCACGTTGTCGTCGAGCGCGGCGGCGGTGTGCACGACGGCGGTCAGGGGAAGGTCGTCGGGGACCGACCGCAGCAGGTCGGCGAGCGCGGCGCGGTCGGCCACGTCGCAGGACGCCACGGTGATCCGGCTGCCGAGCGCGGTCAGCTCGTCGACGAGCGCCCCGGCACCCGGTGCTTGGGTGCCCCGGCGGCTGACGAGCAGGAGGTGTTCGGCGCCGGCAGCGGCCAGGGCGCGGGCGACGTGTCCACCGAGGGCGCCGGTGCCTCCGGTGATCAGCACCGTGCCGCGCGGCGTCCAGGAGTCGTGGGGGCCGCCGTCGCCGTAGGGGGCCCGGACGAGCCGGCGGGCGTAGCAGCCGGCGGGGCGCAGCGCGACCTGGTCCTCCGCGCCGGAGCCGGTGAGCAGCGTGCGGAGGGTCCGGACGGCCGCCTGGTCGGGGCGTTCGGGCAGGTCCACCAGTCCGCCCCAGCGGTGCGGGTGCTCGGCGCGCAGCACGCCGCCGAAGCCCCACGTCATCGCCTGGGCGGGGTCGGCGTGCGGGTCGCGGGAGCCGACGGAGACCGCGCCCCGGGTGGCGATCCAGAGCCGGGCGGCCAGCCCGGCATCACCGAGGGCCTGCGCGAGCACGACCGTGCCGGCGAGGCCGGCCGGTACGGTCCCGGTCTCCCGGTACGGCCGGTCGTCGAGCGCGAGGAGGGACAGGACGGCGGTGCCGGCGCGGTCCCGTTCCGGCAGGGCGTCGCTCAGGTCCTGGGCGAGGCGCTTGCGGTCGCGGCCGGCCGCGACCTGGACCGTGCGGGTCCGGGCGGGGTCGAGCGCGGCCACCCAGTCGCCCACGGACGGGTCGGCGTCGGCGGGTACGACCAGCAGGAAGTCCGTGGCCTCGGCCCGGGTGGGGTCGACCACGACCGGCTGCCAGGCCACCCGGTACCGCCAGGAGTCGAGGGTCGCCTCGGTCTCCCGGCGGCGTCGCCAGGTGGACAGCGCCGGGAGCACCTCGGCGAGCGGGGTGTCCGCGTCGACGGCCAGGCTCTCGGCGAGGGCGGTCACGTCCTCGGCTTCGATGGCCCGCCAGAAGGCGTCGTCCTCGGCGGTGCGCCGGGTGCCGGCGGGGCGGTGGGAGCGCGAGGCGGCGTTGAGCCAGTAGCGCTGGTGGTCGAAGGCGTAGCTGGGCAGGTCGACCGTTGCCGGCCGGACACCCGCCTGCGCGAGGTACGCCCCCCAGTCCACCGAGACTCCGGCCACGAACAACCGACCGACCGCCGACAACAGCGACTCCACCTCCGAACGATCCCGACGCAACGTCGCCACCCGACGCACCCCGACACCCCCGGCAACCTCAGCCACCATCGCCGTCAGAACCGCATCCGGACCCACCTCCAGGAACGTGTCCACCCCAGCAGCACACAACGCACCCACCCCATCGGCGAACCGCACCGGCCGCCGCACATGCCGCACCCAGTACTCCGGATCCACCAACTCCAACGGATCCGCCACCGCACCCGACACATTCGACACCACCGGCACGACCGGAGCCCGCCACGACAACCCGGCCACCACCGAGCCGAACTCGTCGAGCATCGGCTCCATCAGCGGGCTGTGGAACGCGTGACTCACCGCCAGCCGGCGGGTGCGCACGCCGCGCTCCCGCCAGGTCCGCTCCACCTCGTCCAGCGCCTCGACCGCTCCGGAGACGACGACGGCCGTGGGCCCGTTCACGGCGGCGATCCCGGCCCGGTCGGCCAGCCCCTCCAGGGTGGCCAGCACGTCGGCCTCGGACGCGGCCACCGCCAGCATGCCCCCGCCGGCCGGCAACGCCTGCATCAACCGACCCCGCGCCGCCACCAGCGTGCACGCGTCCTCCAACGACAGCATCCCCGCCGCATACGCCGCCGTCACCTCACCAACCGAATGACCGGCAAAGAAGTCCGCCCGCACCCCCCACGACCGCAACAACTCCCACAACGCCACCTCCACCGCAAACAACCCCGCCTGCGCAAACACCGTCCGATCCAGCAACCCCGCATCGACAGACCCCACCTCCGCAAACACCACCTCCCGCAACGGCCGGGGCAACAACCCATCCAACCGCGCACACACCTCATCCAGGGCAGCGGCAAACACCGGGAACCGGTCACACAACTCCCGACCCATCCCCACCCGCTGCGAACCCTGACCGGTGAACAACACCGCCCGACGACCCGCCGACACCACACCCGCCGACGCCGGCCCCGACGCCACCGCATCCAGGCCCACAACAAGATCGTCCACGCCCGAACCCCACACCACCGCCCGGTGCTCCAACGCCGCCCGCGACGACACCAACGACCACGACACGTCCACCGCCGACACATCGGACCGACCCCGCGCGAACGCCGCCAACCGCGCCGCCTGACCCACCAACGCCCGCTCCGAACGCCCCGACACCACCCACGGCACCGGCACGGCGACGGGCGCGTCCCCGGCGGTCGCGGCAACGGGCTCGTCGTCGCCCTGCTCCAGGACCACGTGCGCGTTCGTCCCAGAGATGCCGAACGACGACACCCCCGCCCGACGCGGACGCCCCACCCCCGGCCATTCCCGGGGCTCCGTCGTCAACTCCACCGCACCCGACGACCAGTCCACATGCGACGACGGCTCGTCCACGTGCAGGGTCGCCGGCACCACCCCGTGCCGCATGGCGAGGACCATCTTGATGATCCCCGCGACCCCGGCGGCGGCCTGGGTGTGACCGATGTTCGACTTCACCGAACCCAACAACAACGGCACATCCCGACCCTGCCCGTAGGTGGCCAGCAGAGCCTGCGCCTCGATCGGATCACCCAACGTCGTACCCGTGCCATGCGCCTCGATGACATCCACGTCGACCGGCGACAAACCCGCACTCGCAAGGGCCTGCCGAATCACCCGCTGCTGCGACGGACCATTCGGCGCCGTCAACCCGTTCGACGCACCATCCTGATTCACCGCCGAACCCCGCACCACCGCCAGAACCCGCCGACCCTCCCGCCGCGCATCCGACAACCGCTGCACCAGCAGCACACCGACGCCCTCCGACCAACCCGTCCCGTCCGCCGCCTCGGCGAAGGACTTGCACCGCCCGTCGGGGGCCATGCCGCGCTGGCGGGAGAAGTCGATGAAGGTGTCGGGGGTGGCCATCACGGTCACGCCGCCGGCCAGCGCCAGGTCGCACTCCCCCGACCGCAGCGCCTGCACCGCCAGGTGCAGCGCCACCAGCGACGACGAGCAGGCGGTGTCGACCGTCACCGCCGGCCCCTCGAACCCGAACGAGTACGCCACCCGACCGGACAGCACGCTGCTGGCGGTGCCGACGCCGAGGTGGCCGTCGAGGGCCTCGGGGACGTCGACCAGGCTCGACGCGTGGTGGTGGTACATCATGCCGGCGAACACCCCGACCGGACGGCCGCGCAGGGCGAGCGGGTCGATCCGGGCGTCCTCGATCGCCTCCCAGGACGTCTCCAGCAGCAGCCGCTGCTGCGGGTCCATCGCGAGGGCCTCGTGCGGGGAGATCTTGAACAGGCCGGCGTCGAAGTCACCGGCGTCGACCAGGAAGCCGCCCTCCCGGGCGTAGCTGCTGCCGCGCCGGGCGCCGGACGGGTCGTAGAGGTCGCCGAGGTCCCAGCCGCGGTCGGTCGGGAAACCGGTGATGCCGTCCCCGCCGGCGGTGAGGAAGTCCCAGAGCTGTTCCGGTGAGCGCACGCCGCCGGGGAACCGGCAGCTCAGGCCGACGATCGCGATCGGCTCGTCGGGCGCGGCGGCGGTGCCGGGCAGCGCCGGCTGCGAGCCGGCGTCGCCCCCGGTCTCGGCGTCGAGGTGGTCGGCGAGCCGGAGCGGGGTGGGGTGGTCGAACACGAGGGTCGCGGGCAGCCGCAGCCCGGTCTCCGCGCCGAGCCGGTTGCGCAGCTCGACGGCGGTCAGCGAGTCGAACCCGAGTTCGGTGAACGGGCGGCCGGCCTCGACGGCTGCGGCGTCGGCGTACCCGAGGACCGCCGCGACCTGGTCCAGGACGAGCCGCAGCAGGGCGGCGGCCCGCTCGTCGCGGTCCAGCCCGGCGAGCCGCTCGGTCAGCGTGCGGGCCTCGGCGGGGCCGGACCGGGCGGCCCGCCGCCGGGGCGACCGGACCAGGCCGCGCAGCACCGCGGGCAGGGTGCCGGCCTCGGCCTGGGAACGCAGGGCCGGGCCGTTCAGCGCCACGGGGACCGCCACCGGCAGGCCGGTGCGCAGGGCGGCGTCGAAGAGGTCGAGGCCGTCGGCCGGGGCGATGGGGTGGGCGCCGGAGCGGGCGAGCCGGTCGGTGTCGGCGCGGCCGAGGGCGGCGGTCATGCCGCCGCCCGACTCGGCCCACGGCCCCCAGGCCAGGGAGAGGGCGGGCAGGCCGGCGGACCGCCGGCGGTGGGCGAGGGCGTCGAGGAAGGCGTTGGCGGCGGCGTAGTTGGCTTGTCCGGGGCTGCCGGTCACCCCGGCCGCCGAGGAGTACGTGACGAACAGGGCCAGGTCGCGGCCGGCGGTCAGCTCGTGCAGGTGCTGGACGGCGTCCACCTTCGGCCGCAGCACCTGCGCCAGCGTGTCGGGGGTGAGCGAGGTCAGGGTGCGGTCGGCAAGCACCCCGGCGGTGTGCACGACCCCGGTCAGCGGGTGGGCCGGGTCGATCCCGCCCAGGAGCGCGGCGAGGGCGGCGCGGTCGGCCGCGTCACACGCCTCGACCCGCGCCGTGGCGCCCAGGTCGGCGAGGTCGGCGAGCAGGTCCGCGACGCCGTCGGCGTCGGCGCCGCGCCGGCCGGTGAGCAGCAGGTGCCGGACCCCGTACCGGGTGACCAGGTGGCGGGCGAGCAGCGCGCCCAGCGCGCCGGTGCCGCCGGTGACGAGGACGGTGCCGGCCGGGTCGAGCGCCGGCGCGGGCGCCGCCGGTTCGCCGGCGGCGGCGAGGCGGGGCACCCGCACCTCGCCGGCCCGCACGGCCGCCTGCGGTTCGTCGCCGTCGAGCAGGCCGGCGAGGGCGGACGCGGAGCGCGCCGCGTCGTGGTCGTCGACGTCGACGAGCAGGAACCGGCCGGGGTGCTCGGCCTGCGCGGAGCGCACCAGGCCCCAGACGGCGGCGGCGGCCGGGTCGGCGACGTCCTCGTCGTCGGAGACCGCGACGGCTCCACTGGTCAGCACCACCAGCCGGGATCCGCCGGTGTCCCGGTCCCCGGCCAGCCAGCCCTGGAGCACGGCGAGGGTGTCGGCGAGCAGTTCGTGCGTCCCGGCCGCGTCGGCGTCGGCGGGGCCGGCCACCGGGAGCAGGACGACGTCCGGCACCCCGGCGTCGAGCAGCGCGCGCAGGTCGGGGTGGCGGGTGGCGGCGGTGTCGGCCGGCAGCGGCGCGGGGCGGTCGCCGAGCACCGCCCAGGTGCGGCCGTCGGCGGGGCCGCCGGTCTGCGGGTGCCGGGGCCAGTCGAGGCGGAACAGGGAGTTGCGCCACGGGGACCCGGCGGGGGTCAGGTCGCCGGCCGGCAGGGGGCGCAGGGCCAGCGAGCCGACCCGGGCGACCGGCGCGCCGGTGGCGTCCGCGACCAGCATGGCGACGGTGTCCGGGGCGGTCGGGGTGAGCCGGACCCGCAGGGTGTCCGCGCCGTGGGCGCTGACGGCGACATCGACGAAGGCGAACGGCAGCCGGGCCTCGCCGGCCTCGACGATGCCCAGCCCGACGGCCTGCACGGCGGCGTCGAGCAGGGCGGGGTGCAGGCCGTACGCGTCGGCCTCGTCGGCAGCCGGCTCGGGGAGCGTCACCTCGGCGTACACGTCGGCGCCGGCCCGCCAGGCGGCGCGCAGCCCCTGGAAGGCCGGGCCGTAGGCGAAGCCGGCCTCGGCGGCCCGGGCGGCCGGTTCGGCCACGTCCAGGGGCGTCGCGCCGGCCGGCGGCCAGTCGGCCAGGCCCGGGCCGGCCGGCGCGTCGTCGGCCGGGGCGAGCAGGCCGGTGGCGTGCCGGACCCACAGGTCGTCGGTGCCGGACCGGCGGCCGTGCACGGTGACCTGCCACGCGTCGCCGGAGTCCCCGGTGCGTTCGACGGCGACCTGCACGTCGACGCCGCCGGTGTCGGGGAGGGTGAGCGGGGCCTGGAGGGTCAGCTCGGTGAGCACGTCGGCGCCGACCTCCGCGCCGGCGCGCAGCGCCAGCTCGACGAGGCCGGTGCCGGGGAACAGCACGGTGCCACGCACCGCGTGCTCGGCCAGCCAGGGGTTCGTCTCGACGGACAACCGGCCGGTGAGGGTGACCTCGTCGCCGTCGGCGGAGCGGAACACCGCGCCGAGCAGCGGGTGACCGGTGGGGGTCAGCCCGGCGGCGGTCACGTCGGCGGGCTGCGGCAGCGGCAGCAGCCAGTAGCGGTCGCGCTGGAACGCGTACGTGGGCAGGTCCACCGGCGCGGCCGGGCCGGCGAACAGGGCGGTCCACCGCACCGGCACGCCACGGGTCCACAGGGTCGCGGCGGCGGCGAGGGCGGTGGCGGCCTCGTCCTGGTCGGCGCGCAGCACCGGCGCGTACGCGGCCTGGTCGGCGCCGGCGATCTCCTGGGCCAGCGCGGACAGCACGCCGCCGGGGCCGACCTCCACGAACGCGCCGACGCCGTGCTCGCGCAGGGTGGCCACGGCGGCGTCGAACCGGACGGTGTCGCGGACGTTGCGCAGCCAGTACGCCGGGGAGCAGATCTCCTCCGGGGTGAGCACCGTGCCCGTGACGGTGGAGACCACCGGGATCCGGGGCGCGGCGAAGGTGAGCTGCCCGAGCACGGCGGCGAAGGCATCACGCATCGGGTCCATCCGGGCGGAGTGGAACGCGTGGCTGACCCGCAGCCGCCGGGTGTTCCGGCCCAGTGCGGCGAAGTGCCCGGCGACGGCGAGCACCGCGGCCTCGGCGCCGGAGACGACGACGGAGTCGGGGCCGTTGACGGCGGCCAGTTCCGCGCCGGCCGCGTCGGGCGTGGCGGCCAGGTGGGCACGCACCTCCGCCTCACCGGCCCGGACGGACACCATGGCGCCGCCGGAGGGCAGCGCCTGCATGAGGGCGCCCCGGGCGGCGACCAGCCGGGCGGCGTCGGGCAGGGACAGCACGCCGGCCAGGTGCGCGGCGGCGACCTCGCCGACGGAGTGGCCGGTGAGGAAGTCCGGGACGACGCCCCAGGACTCGACGAGCCGGTAGGTGGCCACCTCGACGGCGAAGAGGGCCGCCTGCGCGTACCCGGTGCGTTCGAGCAGTTCGGCGGGGCCGTCGAGGACGGCGTCGAGGGGCCGGTCGAGGTGCCGGTCCAGTTCGGCGCGGACGGCGTCGAAGGCGGTGGCGAAGGCGGGGAACGCGGCGTACAGCCGGCGGCCCATGCCGACGCGCTGGGCGCCCTGGCCGGTGCAGAGCACGGCGAGGCGGGTGGGGCTGGCGACGCCGCGCCGCACGGTGCCGGCGGGGACGGTGCCGGCGGAGACGGTGTCGGCCAGCGCGGACAGCCCGGCGAGGAGGTCGTCGGGGTCGGCGCCGAGCAGCACGGCCCGGTGTTCGAGGGCGGACCGGCCGGTGGCGAGGGCCCGGCCCAGCGTGGCCGGCGGGACGTCGGGGTGCTCGGCGAGCCAGGACCGCAGCCGTCGCGCCTGGGCGGTCAGCGCGGCGGCGCTGCGGGCGGAGAGGACCCAGGGCAGCGGGTCGGGGCCGGTGACGTCGCCGGCCGGTGGCTCCGCCTCGGGGCCGGCCGAGGGCTCCGCCACAGGGGCGGCCTCGACGATGACGTGGGCGTTGGTGCCGCTCACCCCGAAGGAGGAGACGCCGGCCCGGGCCGGGCGGGCGGTGGTCGGCCAGGGGTGGGCCTCGCGGAGCAGGCTGACCGCGCCGGCCGTCCAGTCGACGTGCGGGGACGGCTCGTCGAGGTGCAGGCTGCGGGGCAGGACGCCGTGCCGCATCGCCATGACCATCTTGATCACGCCGGCGACCCCGGCGGCGGCCTGGGTGTGCCCGAGGTTGGACTTGATCGAGCCGAGCCACAGGGGCCGGTCGGCGGGCCGGTCCCGGCCGTACGTGGCGATGACCGCCTGCGCCTCGATCGGGTCGCCGAGCCGGGTGCCGGTGCCGTGCGCCTCGACGGCGTCCACGTCGGCGGGGGTGAGCCGGGCGTTCGCGAGGGCCTGGCGGATCACCCGCTGCTGGGAGGGGCCGTGCGGGGCGGTGAGGCCGTTGCTGGCCCCGTCCTGGTTGACGGCGGTGCCGCGGACCACGGCGAGCACGGGGTGCCCGTTGCGCCGGGCGTCGGAGAGGCGTTCGAGCAGGAGCAGGCCGGCGCCCTCGCTCCAGCCGGTGCCGTCGGCGGCGGCGGAGAAGGACTTGCACCGGCCGTCCGGGGACAGGCCCCGCTGCCGGCTGAAGCCGATGAACGTGTCCGGGCTGGACATCACGGTGACGCCGCCGGCCAGGGCGAGGGTGCACTCGCCGGAGCGCAGCGCCTGCGCGGCGAGGTGCAGGGCGACCAGCGAGGAGGAGCAGGCGGTGTCGACGGTGACGGCCGGGCCCTCGAAGCCGAAGGTGTAGGCGATCCGGCCGGAGACGACGCTGCCGTGGTTGCCGGTGCCGACGAACGCCTCGACCTCGTCGGGCACGCCGTTGAGGCGGGAGACGTAGTCGTGGTACATGACGCCGGTGAAGACGCCGGTCCGGCTGCCCTTCAGGGACTCTGCGGCGATGCCGGCCCGCTCGACGGCCTCCCAGGCGACCTCCAGCAGCAGCCGCTGCTGCGGGTCCATCGCCAGGGCCTCGCGGGGTGAGATGCCGAAGAAGCCGGCGTCGAACTCGCCGGCGTCGAGCAGGAAGCCGCCCTCGCGGGTGTACGACTTGCCGTGCGCCTCCGGGTCGGGGTCGTAGAGGTTCTCCACGTCCCAGCCCCGGTCGGCGGGGAACGGCGTCACCGCGTCCCCGCCGGCCTCGACCAGCCGCCACAGCGCCTCCGGGCTGTGCACCCCGCCCGGGTAGCGACAGGCCATCCCCACGATCGCGATGGGCTCGTGGTTCTGCTCGTCGACGGCCCTCAGGCGTTCGCTGGTCTCGTGCAGGTCAGCGGTGACGCGCTTGAGGTACTCGCGGAGCTTGGCTTCGTTCGCCATCGGTAGATCACCTGTCGCTAAGGGGCAAGCGGCGGATTCGTGGTCAGGAGCGGCCGAACTTCTGGTCGATCAAGTCGAACAGTTCGTCGTCCGAGGCATCGTCGATGGCCTGGGTGACGTCGCCGGGTCCCCCGGTGGCGTCGCTCCAGCGGGCGGCCAGGGCCTTCAGGCGGGTCGCGACGGCGGTGCGGGTCTCCTCGTCGGCGGCGAGCCGTTCCAGGTCGTCCGGCCCGGCGGCGGCGAACGCGGCCTCCAACCGGTCCAGCTCGGCCAGCAGGGTCGACGCCGGGGCGGCCGGCGCGACGTCGGCGAGCAGGAAGTCCGCCAGGGCCGCCGGGGTGGGGCAGTCGAAGATCAGGCTCGCGGGCAGCCGGACGCCGGTGGCGGCGGTGAGCCGGTTGCGCAGCTCGACGGCGGTGAGCGAGTCGAAGCCGAGGCCGGTGAACGTCTGCCCGGACGGGATGACGGTCGACGACGGGTAGCCGAGCACCTCGATGACCTGCCCCTTGACCAGGTCCTCGACGAGCCGGCCGCGGTCGGCGTCGGGCGTGCCGGCGAGCCGCTCGGCGAAGGACGGCCCGGTGCCGCCGGAGGCGGTGGCGCCGGCCGCCCGGCGCGGGGCGCGGACCAGTCCCCGCAGCGGCGCCGGCAGGTGTCCGGTGGCGGACTGGCGGCGCAGCGCGGCGACGTCGAGCAGCGCGGGCACCAGGTGGGGCCGGCCGCCCCGCAGGCTGGCGTCGAACAGGGCGAGCGCCTGGCCGGTGCCGAGGGGGCCGAGGCCGTTGCGGCTGAGCCGCTGGCGCTGGGCGGCGTCGAGGTTCCCGGTCATCCCGCTGGCCTCGGCCCAGAGGCCCCAGGCCAGGGAGGTCGCGGCGAGACCGGCGGCCCGCCGGTGGTGGGCGAGGCCGTCGAGGAAGGCGTTCGCGGCGGCGTAGTTGCCCTGACCCGGGCCGCCGAGGGTGCCGGCGACCGAGGAGAACAGCACGAACACCGGCAGGTCCAGGTGCCGGGTCAGCTCGTGCAGGTGCCAGGCGGCGTCGGCCTTCGCGGACAGCACGGACCCGATCCGGTCGGTGGTGAGCGCGGACACCACCGCGTCGTCGAGCACCCCGGCGGCGTGCACCACCCCGGTGAGCGGGTGCTCGGCGGGCACGCCGGCGAGCAGCGCGGCGAGGGTGTCCCGGTCGGCCACGTCGCCGGCCACCAGCCGGGCCTGCGCGCCCATCCCGGCCAGGTCGGCGAGCAGCTCCGCCGCGCCGGGCGCGGCGGTGCCCCGCCGGCCGACCAGCAGCAGGTGGCGGACCTTGTGGGCGGCGACGAGGTGCCGCGCCAGCAGGCCGCCCAGGGCGCCGGTCGCGCCGGTGACCAGGACCGTCCCGTCGGGGCGTAGTTCGGCACCCAGCGCCGGGTCGAGTTCGGCGGGCGCGAGGCGGGGCACCAGCACCCGGTCGCCGCGCGCGGCGAGCTGGGGTTCGCCGGTGGCCACGGCGCGGGCCAGCGCCTCGACCGGGAGGTCGGCGTCGGCGTCGACGAGGACGAAGCGGTCGGGGTGTTCGGCCTGCGCCGAGCGCAGCAGGCCCCACACCGCCGAGCCGGCGAGGTCGGTCACCCGGCCGGGTTCGCCGGCGGGGACGGCGCCGCGGGTCAGCACGACCAGCCGCCGGTCGGCGAGGCGCTCGTCGGCGAGCCAGCCCTGCACGGTGGCCAGCACGTCGGCCAGCCGGGCCCGGGTGGCGGCCGGGACCGGGTCGGGCGCGTCGTCGCGGTACGCGGGCAGCAGCACCAGGTCCGGGTCGAGCCGGCCGTCGGCCACCGCCTCGGCCAGTTCGCCGAGGCCGTACCGGGGCAGGCCGGCGGGGCCGACCGGGCCGCCGCCGAGCAGCACCGCCCGGTGCGGCGTGGCGTCGGCCGGCGGGACGTCCCGCCAGGCGAGGTCGTACAGCGCGTCGGTGGTCGGGCCGGCGGCGCGGACCTGGTCGGCGGTGACCGGGCGGGACACCAGCGAGGCGATGCGGGCGACCGGGGCGCCGGACGGGTCGGTCAGGGTCAGGCTCACCCCGCCTCCGTTGCGCCGGGCCCGGACCCGAAGGGCGGTCGCGCCGACCGCCGAGAGGGTGACGCCGGTCCAGGCGAAGGGCAGCCGGGCCCCGGTCGCGTCGGGGTCGTCGTCGAGCAGGCCGACGACGTGCAGCGCGGCGTCCAGCAGCGCCGGGTGTACGCCGAATCCGGTGGTCTCCGTGCCGTCGGGCAGCGCCACCTCGGCGTAAACCTCGTCGGCGGAGCGCCGGACCGACCGGAGGCCCTGGAACAGCGGGCCGTACTCGACGCCGAGCCGGGACAGCTCGGCGTACACGGAGTCGACGGCGACGTCGGTGGCGTCGGCCGGCGGCCAGGGCGCCGGGTCCTCGGCCCGGTCCGGCGGCTCGGGGGCGACGAAGCCGGTGGCGTGCCGGGTCCACTGCGCGTCGGGGGCGTCGGCGGCCCGGGAGTGGACGGTGACCGGCCGGCGGCCCTCGTCGTCGGCGGGGCCGAGGTGCACCTGCACGGCCCGGGCGCCCTGCTCGGGCAGGACCAGCGGCGCTTCGAGGGTCAGCTCGTCCAGCGCGGCGCAGCCGGCCCGGGTGCCGGCGTGCAGCGCCAGCTCGACCAGGGCGGCGCCGGGGACCACCACGGAGTCCCAGACGACGTGTTCGGTGAGCCACGGGTGGGTCTGCGCGGACAGTTCCGTGCCGAAGATCCGGGCGTCGTCGGCGGCCACCGTGACGGCGGCGCCGAGCAGCGCGTGGTCCACGGCGCGTACGCCGAGCCCGGGCGCCCCGACGTCGGCGGGGTCGGTGGTGTTGAGCCAGTACCGCTGGTGGTCGAAGGCGTACGTGGGCAGCTCGGTCCGCCGGGGGCGGGCCCCCGTACCGGTCAGGTACGCGGCCCAGTCGACGCGCGCGCCCGCGACGTGCAGGTCGGCCAGCGCGGCGAGCACCGTGTCGATCTCGGGCCGCCCGGCCCGCATGGTGGGGGCGAACCGGATGTCGTCGCCGGCCTCGACGCAGTCCCGCGCCATCGTGGTCAGCACGGAGTCGGGGCCGACCTCCAGGAACAGCGTGACGTCCTGCTCCCGCAGGCAGCGGACCGCGTCGGCGAACCGCACGGGCTGCCGGACGTGGCGCACCCAGTAGCCGGGGTCGCCGATCTCCGCCGGGTCCGCCACGGCGCCGGTCAGGTTCGACACGATCGGCACGGCCGGTGGCCGCCAGGACAGCCCGGCCAGCACGGACGCGAACTCGTCGAGCATCGGCTCCATCAGCCGGGAGTGGAACGCGTGCGACACGGCGAGGGGCTTGGTCCGCCACTCCCGGTCCCGGCAGGCCGCGGCCACCGTCCCGACCTCGTCGGCCGCGCCGGACACCACCACCGCCGCCGGACCGTTCACCGCCGCCACGTCGACGGCCGCGCCCAGCTCGTCGATCAGCCCGCGCACCCGCTCCTCGGGCGCGCCCACCGCCAGCATGCCTCCGCCGGCCGGCAACGCCTGCATCAACCGACCCCGCGCCGCCACCAGCGTGCACGCATCCTCCAACGACAACATCCCCGCCGCATACGCCGCCGTCACCTCACCAACCGAATGACCGGCGAAGAAGTCCGCCCGCACCCCCCACGACCGCAACAACTCCCACAACGCCACCTCGACGGCGAACAACCCCGCCTGCGCGAACACCGTCCGATCCAGCGCGCCCGACGGCCCGCCGGACCACACCACGTCCCGCAGCGAGCCCGGCAGCTCGCCGTCGATCAGCTCGCACACCCGGTCGAAGGACTCCGCGAACACCGGGAAACGGTCGTACAGCTCCCGGCCCATCCCGATCCGCTGCGAACCCTGACCGGTGAACAGCACCGCCCGACGACCCGCCGACACCACACCCGCCACCGCCGCGCCACCGGCCGCCACCGCGTCCAGACCCGCCACGAGATCGTCTACGCGCGAGCCCCACACCACGGCCCGGTGCTCCAGGGCCGCCCGCGACGACACCAACGACCACGACACGTCCACGGCCGACACATCGGACCGACCCCGCGCGAACGCCGCCAACCGCGCCGCCTGACCCACCAACGCCCGCTCCGAACGCCCCGACACCACCCACGGCACCGGCACCCCGGGAACCACCCGCGCCGGCGAAGCCGACTCGGCCTCGGGCTCGTCCCCGGGCTGTTCCAGGACCACGTGCGCGTTGGTGCCGGAGATGCCGAACGACGACACCCCAGCCCGACGCGGACGCCCCACCCCCGGCCATTCCCGGGGCTCCGTCGCCAACTCCACCGCACCCGACGACCAGTCCACGTGCGACGACGGCTCATCCACATGCAAAGTCGCCGGCACCACCCCGTGCCGCATGGCGAGGACCATCTTGATGATCCCCGCAACACCGGCGGCGGCCTGCGTATGACCGATGTTCGACTTCACCGACCCCAGAAGCAACGGCACATCCCGACCCTGCCCGTAGGTGGCCAGCAGAGCCTGCGCCTCGATCGGGTCACCCAACGTGGTGCCCGTGCCGTGCGCCTCCACCACATCCACATCCGCCGGGGAGAGACCGGCACTCGCAAGGGCCTGCCGGATCACCCGCTGCTGCGACGGACCATTCGGCGCAGTGAGCCCGTTCGACGCACCATCCTGGTTCACCGCCGTACCCCGGACCACCGCCAGGATCGGCCGACCCTCCCGCCGCGCATCCGACAACCGCTGCACGAGCAGCACTCCGACGCCCTCGGCGAGCGCCGTGCCGTCGGCCGCCTCGGCGAAGGCCCGGCACCGGGCCACCGGGGAGAGGTTGCCCTGCCGGGAGAAGTCGACGAGCACCGCCGGGGTCGGCATGACTGTCACGCCGCCGGCCAGCGCCAGGTCACACTCCCCGGACCGCAGCGCCTGCACCGCCAGGTGCAGCGCGACCAGCGACGACGAGCAGGCGGTGTCGAGCGTCACCGCCGGTCCCTCGAAGCCGAACGTGTACGCCACCCGGCCGGAGGCGATGCTGCCCACGTTCCCGAGGCCGAGGTAGTCCGCCACCCCGGCGGGCGGCGCCTCGGGCGGCTGGGCGTACCCGCTGTGGGTCATGCCGGCGAAGACGCCGACCCGGCCGCCCTTGAGGCTGGTCGGGTCGACGCCCGCCGACTCGATGGCCTCCCACGACGTCTCCAGCAGCAGCCGCTGCTGCGGGTCCATCGCCAGGGCCTCGCGGGGGGACACCCCGAACAGCCGGGCGTCGAAGTCGGCGGCGTCGGGGAGGAATCCCCCCTCGCGGACGGCGGAGGTGCCCTGCCGGGCGCGCTCGGGGTCGTAGAGCGCCCCGAGGTCCCAGCCCCGGTCGGCTGGGAACGAGGTGATCGCGTCACCGCCTGCGGCGACCAGGTCCCAGAGCTGCTCGGCCGAGCGCACCCCGCCGGGAAACCGGCAACCGATGCCGACGATGGCGATCGGCTGCTGCGCCTCGGCCTCGACGTCGCGCAGGCGTTGCCGGGTTCGCCGCAGATCGGCGGTGACTCTCTTCAGGTACTCCCGGAGCTTGTCTTCGGTGTCCATCAACCCAGCCCATCGCGATGCACGGCGGAGCCTCGACGTAGGCGACGGTACGAATGCGCAGTCGTTCTCAGGCGACACCTGTATCTGTCGTTCGGCTCGCTCGGCCGAGAGCCACGAGGATCCCCATCTGCGGGGAGAAGCTATTGGCTGCGCGTAAGGTGGGACAACCCCTAACCGTGCGTAGCGGCAGCTAGGGGTGTCCGGCCCCGGTCCACCGCATTAGCGTCGCCTCGACCGGGTCCGCGCCGATCCCGTCAGCGATTTCACCGCCGGAAGGACCGCAGAGGATGACCACGCCAGATACCGACAACGGCCTGTGGGTGCGACGCTTCCACCCCGCGCCGGGCGGCGCCCGGCGGCTGGTGTGCCTGCCCCACGCCGGTGGCTCGGCCAGCTTCTACTTCCCCGTTTCCCGCAGCCTCTCCCCCACGGTGGAGGTGCTGGCGATCCAGTATCCGGGGCGGCAGGACCGGCGCCTGGAGAAGTGCATCGGTGACATCCACGAACTCGCCCGCGAGGTGCACGCCGTTCTCCGGCCGTGGCTCGACGAGCCCGTGGCGATCTTCGGGCACAGCATGGGCGCGAGCGTCGGCTTCGAGCTGGCCCGGCTGATCGAGCAGGACGGCGGCTCGCCCGCCCACCTGTTCGCGTCCGGCCGCCGCGCGCCGTCCTGCCCCCGGGAGGAGACGGTGCACCTGTTGAACGACGAGGGCCTGCTGGCCGACGTGCGCAAGCTGAGCGGCACCAACGCCGCCATCCTCGGCGACCAGGAGCTGCTGCGTGCCGCGCTGCCGGCGATCCGCAGCGACTACCGGGCCGCCGAGACGTACGCCTACCGGCCCGGGCCGCCGCTGAGCTGCCCGATCACCGTCTTCACCGGCGACAACGACCCGAAGACCACGGTCGACGAGGCCCGCGCCTGGTCGACCCACACCACCGGCCCGTTCGACCTGAAGGTCTACCCGGGCGGTCACTTCTTCCTGGCCGACCAGCAGGCCGCGGTGCTGCGTTCCATCTCGACGGCCCTGACCTCCGCGCCGGCCCGCTGACCGACGGCCGTACCCGGTTCGACAGCACGACGAGGGCCCGCCGACCGGTCGGTCGGCGGGCCCTCGTCGGTGGCTGCGCTCAGCGCTTGTGGGCGACCGCGATCACGTAGTCGAGGTTGGCCAGCTCGCGCTTCATCAGGTCCTGGTTCTTCCAGTGCGCGGCCATGCTCTTGCGCACGGCCGGCTTGACGACCGCGCGGAACTCCGGGTCGTTGGTCCGGTCGGCCATGTAGCTGCGCCAGCCCTCCCAGGTGTCGTCCTTGATGGACTGCACCTCGGGCCGGTCGAAGCCGGCGTCGGCGAGCTGCTGGGCGTACGTCTCCCGGTCGTGCCAGTTCTCCTTGGGGATGCTGAACTTGACGAAGCTCAGCGGGCCCGACTGGATGGCGGCCCGGACCACGTTCTCGCTGACCGGGATGATGTCGGCGGTGGCGAGGACGCCGCCCGGCTTGAGCACCCGCAGCGCCTCGGCGAAGAACGCGCTGCGCGGGTAGAAGTGGAAGGCCGACTCCAGGGCGACCACCCGGTCGAAGGTGCCGTCGGGGAACGGCAGTTCGGTGGCGCTGCCCAGCCGGAAGTCGGTCCGGTCGGCGAGCCCCTCCTCCTGCGCCCGCCGCTGGGCCGACTCGACGTGGTGCGGGGTGATGTTGAGCCCGACGACCTTGCCGACCCGGCCCGAGCGCAGCCAGCTGAAGTCCTGGTCGGCGTAGCCGAACCCGACGTCGAGGATGGTGTCGTCCGGCTTGAGGCCGGCGGCGTCGGCGAGCTTGCCGGCCAGCGCCTCGGCCGCGTCGTCGATGTCGGTCGCCCCGTCCGACCAGTAGCCGACGTTCATGTAGTGGGTGCGGCGGGCCGCGAACTCCACGTCGGGGGACTGGATCTCGTAGAAACGCCGGACCCGAGTGACGGGGTCGGCGGTGAAGACGGTTCGGATGGCCCTCGCCGCGATCTTCAAGTTGTCGAGCATGGTGCTCCTTCCGGGTGGGTCGGCTGCTGTTCAGCCGCGCCCGACCTGCTGACGCAGGTCGTCGACGAGAGCGGGCACGGCGGCCGGGTCGGCCGCCGTGCCGAAGACGTAGAAGTCGGGCCGGACGAGCACCGCCGCCGCGTCGTGCCGCTTCAGGTGGGACAGGTAGACGTCGTCGAGGTCCTCGACCGCCATCCCGTCGGCGGCCCCGGGGGCGCCGGCGGGAACGATCCGCACGACCCGGGTGCCGAGGGAGTCCAGGAACGCCCGGGCGTCCGCGTCGAGCAGTTCCGCGGGGTCCTCGGCGCAGATCAGGGCGAAGCCGGTGCCGACGACGTCGTCGAAGAGCCCGGTGCGGCCGTCGACCTCGACGTGGCCCTGCGGCATCGGCTCACCGGCGCCGGGGCCGGCGGCGCCGTCCGGGCGGTGCAGCACGCCGTCCACCAGGGCCTCCAGCAGGGACCGGGTCCGGGCCCGGGTGGTCCGGCGGCGCAGCTCGGCCAGCATGATCGAGTCCCGGCCCGCCGCGGCGGTCCGGTCCGTCTCGCAGATCACCGTCCCGGAGTCCATCGACATCTTGATGGCGTGCTGCACGTGCGCGCAGCGCTCCTGCTGGTACGTGTCGAGCAGCGCCTCGTCGGCCAGGCCCCGGTGCACCAGGTCCAGCTTCCAGGCGAGGTTGAGCGCGTCGCGGAACCCGGAGCTCATCCCCTGCCCCATGAACGGGGGCATCACGTGCGCCGCGTCGCCGGCGATGAGGATCCGGCCGGAGCGCCACCGGTCGGCGGAGCACGCCTGGGTGGTGTAGACGCCGTACCGCTCCAGGGTGGCGTTGTCCGTGGTGATGTCGAACAGGCCGAGCAGCCGCCAGACGCTGTCGACGCTCTCGAACTCCTCCCGGCTCTCCCCGGGCACCCGCATGAACTCCCACCGCCGGTGCCCGGGGCCGGCGGACACGGCGGTGCGGGGCCGGGCCGGGTCGCAGACCTGGAGGTTGTTGGGCTTGAACTCGCGGGCCTCGTTCGGCACCACGTCGCAGACCAGCCAGTCGTGGGTGAAGCCGAGGTCGGTCACCGTGCTGCCCAGGTGTTCCCGGACGAAGCTGTTGGCGCCGTCGCAGCCCACCACCCAGCGGGCCGCCCGGACCTGCGGGCCCTCCGGCCCGTCGATGGTGACCTCGACCCGGTCGTCGTGCTCGGTCAGCGCCGTCACCACGTACGGACGCAGCACGGTGACCCCGGGCAGCTCCGTGCCCCGCTCGGCGAGCACCGCCTCCAGGCCCGGCTGGTAGAAGGAGACCGAGTCGGGCCAGCCCATCGGCCCGTCGCCGGTGACCTTGACGTGCAGCAGGGTCCGACCGAAGCCGTTGCGGAACGTGTACTCCCCGGACGACTCGACGACCGGGCCGAGGCGGTCGGCGACCCCGGCGGCGGCCAGGATCCGGCTCGCCTCGCCGTCGTAGGACACGGCGCGCGGGAAGTCGTACGGGGTCTCCCAGCGTTCGACGGCCGTGACGGTGAGACCTCGCTGCGCCAGCAGGATCGTGAGCATCTCGCCCACCGGGCCGTAGCCCACGATCAGGACGTCGGTCATCAGCATCGGTATCGGTTCCTCGCGTGGTCGGTCGGGTGTCGGGGCGGGGACTCCGGCCGGCCGGCGGTCCGGGCGGACCGCCGGCAGGTCGTCAGAGCCCGAGCTCGGAGTCGATGAGGTCGAAGATCTCGTCGTCGCTGGCGCCGTCGATGTCCAGGTCGAGGCCGGGGTCGTCACCCGGCCCGGTGCGCATGGCCCGCCACTTGGCCATCAGCACCTCCAGCCGGGAGCCGATCTGGGCGTGCAGCTCCGCCTCGATGGTCGCCTCGGCCAGCGACCGTTCCAGGTTCTCCAGGTCGGTGAGGACCGGCGGCAGCGTCGGGCCGCTGTCCGGGGCGAGCTGGGCGAGCAGGTAGCCGGCCAGCGCGGTCGGGTCGGGATAGTCGAAGATCAGCGTGGCGGGCAGCCGCAGGCCGGTCGCCTCGCCGAGCCGGTTGCGCAGCTCGACGGCGGTCAGCGAGTCGAAGCCGATCTGGCTGAACGCCCGGTTGGGGGCCACCGCCGCCCGGCTGCCGTGCCCCAGCACGCTCGCCGCCTGCTCGCGCACCAGGTCGACGACCAGGCCGGGGCGGTCGTCGGCGGCCAGCGCCGCCAGTTCGTCGGCGAGGGTCCGCCCGCCGGTAGCCGGGGTGGCCGACCGGGCGCTGCGCCGCTCCCGCCGCACCAGCCCGCGCAGCAGGGCCGGGGGACGGGCGACCCGCTCGGTGAGGGCGGCGACGTCGATCCGGGTCGGCACCAGCACCGGCTCGGCGGCCCGCAGCGCCGCGTCGAACAGGGCCATCCCCAGGTCCGAGGGGATAGCAAGCTGCCCGTCGCGGGCGGTGATGCGGGGGTCGGCGCGGTCCAGCTTCGCGGTCATCTCGCTGGCCTGTTCCCACAGGCCCCAGGCCAGTGACCGGCCGGGCAGCCCGGCGGCGCGCCGGGCCAGCGCGAGGGCGTCGAGGAACGCGTTGGCGGCGGCGTAGTTGCCCTGGCCGGGCACGCCGAACACCCCGGCGCCGGAGGAGAACAGCACGAACCCGGCCAGGTCGAGGTGGCGGGTGAGTTCGTGCAGGTGCCAGGCGGCGTCCAGCTTGGGCGCGAAGACGGTGTCGACGCGTTGCGGGGTGAGGGCGGTGACCACCCCGTCGTCGAGCACCCCGGCAAGGTGCACGACGGCGGTCAGCGGGTGCCGGGGCGGCACCGCGTCCAGCACCCGGGCCAGGCTGTCCCGGTCGGCCACGTCGGCGGCGACGTGGGTGACGTCGGCGCCCAGCGCGCGCAGCTCGTCGGCCGCGTCGGCCGCACCCGGCGCGGCGGCGCCGCGCCGGCTGACCAGCAGCAGCCGCCGCGCGCCGTGGGTCTCGACGAGCCGGCGGGCGACGAGCTGGCCCAGGGTGCCGGTGCCGCCGGTGAGCAGCACGGTGCCGTCGGGGTCCCACGGGCGGGGGGTGGTGAGCACCACCTTGCCGACGTGCCGGGCCTGGCTGACGTACCGGAACGCCTCCGGCGCCTGGCGCACGTCCCAGACCTGGGTGGGCAGCGGAGCGAGCACGCCCCGCTCGAAGAGCCCGAGCAGGTCGACGAGCATCCGCTGGAGTTCGTCGGGATTCTCCAGCGTCAGGTCGAACGCGGTGTAGTCGACGCCCGGGTGGTCGGCCGCGACCTTCCCGGGGTCGCGGATGTCGGTCTTGCCCATCTCGACGAACCGGCCGCCGCGCGGCAGCAGCCGCAGCGACGCGTCGACGAACTCGCGGGCCAGCGAGTCCAGCACCACGTCGACGCCCCGGCCGCCGGTGGCCGCGAAGAACCGGGCCTCGAAGTCGAGGGTGCGCGACGACGCCAGGTGGTCGTCGTCGAGGCCGAGCGCGCGCAGCGCGTCCCACTTGGCGGGGCTGGCGGTGGCGTACACCTCGGCGCCGAGGTGGCGGGCGAGCTGCACGGCGGCCATGCCGACCCCGCCGGCGGCGGCGTGCACCAGCACGGACTCGCCGCGGCGGAGCCCGGCCAGGTTGACCAGGCCGTGGTACGCGGTCAGGAACACCACCGGCACGGAGGCGGCCTGCACGTACGACCAGCCGGCCGGCATCGGGGCGAGCAGCCGGCGATCGGTGACGGCGAGCGGCCCGAAGCAGCCGACGAACACCCCGAACACGGCGTCGCCGGGGCGCAGGTCGGTGACCTCGGCGCCCACCTCGACCACCTCGCCCGCACCCTCGCCGCCGAGCGGCCCGGCGTCACCGGGGTACAGCCCGAGCGCGTTGAGCACGTCGCGGAAGTTCAGGCCGGCGGCGCGGACGCGGACCCGCACGTCGCGGGGGCCGAGGACGGCGTCGGCGGCGTCGGTCGGGACCAGGGTGAGGTTCTCCAGGCTGCCGCGCACCGGCGCGTCCAGCCGCCAGGCGGGCGTGGCGGGCGGGGTGAGTTCGCCCGCCGAGCCGGCGCGGGCCAGCCGGGGGACGTACCCGACGCCGCCGCGCAGCGCCGCCTGCGGTTCACCCGCCGCTAGCAGGGCGGCGAGCTGGTCGGCGCCGAGCCCGTCCCGGTCGACGTCGACGATCACCAGCCGGTCGGGGTGCTCCGACTGGGCCGAGCGGACCAGGCCCCACGCCGCCGCGGCGGCCGGGTCGACCAGTTCGGCGGTGCTGTGCACGGCGACCGCGCCGCGGGTGACCAGCACCAGCCGGGCCGCCGCCCAGCGCGGCTCGGTGAGCCAGCGCCGGACCAGTTCGAGGGCGTGGACGGCGGCGTGTCGGGCCGCCGCCGGCACGGGCGCGCCGGGTGCCGCGCCCAGCGGGGCGAGCACCGCCGCGGGCAGGTCGAGGCCCGCGTCGACGGCGACGGCGAGGGCGTCCAGCCCGGGGTGCACGGCGAAGCCGTCGGGGCCGGGACGCACGGCGACGCCGTCGGGGTCGAGGGCGAGCGCCACGGCGGTGACCGGCGGAGCGTCGTCGGCGGGCGGCAGGGGCGTCCAGTCGAGGCGGAACAGGGCGTCCCGGGTGGCCCGGTCGTCGGCGCGGGTCAGCTCGCCGGCGGCGATCGGCCGCATCGTCAGGGCGGCCACGTCGGCGACCGGGGCGCCCGTCGGGTCGGCGACGGTCAGCGCGATGCCGTACGGGGCGACCTGCGTCAGCCGGACCCGCAGCGCAGCGGCGCCACTGGCGTGCAGGGTGACGCCGTTCCAGGCGAACGGCAGCAGGAGCTGCCCCGCCCCGGCCTCGGCGAGCCCGCCGAAGTGCGCGGCGTGCAGGGCGGCGTCGAGCAGGGCCGGATGCAGGCCGTACCGGTCGGCGTCGGCACGCTGGTCAGCGGGCAGCTCCACCTCGGCGTACACCTCGTCGCCGCTGGTCCACACCGCGCGCAGCCCCTGGAACGCCGGCCCGTACGCGTACCCGTCGGCGGCGAGCCCGGCGTAGAAGCCGGACAGGTCGACGGGGCGGGCGTGTGGCGGCGGCCACTCGGTCAGCTCCCCCGCCGCGTCCGACCCGGCGGACCGGTCGGCGCAGAGGGTGGCGCTGGCGTGCCGGGTCCACGGGGCGTCGGCCGGGCCGTCGGCGGGCCGGGAGTGCAGGGTGGCCGGGCGGCGGCCGTCGTCGTCGGCCGGGCCGAGGGTCACCTGGACCTGGGTGGCCCCGTCGGCCGGCAGGGTCAGCGGGGCCTCGATGACCAGCTCGTCGAGGACGGGACAGCCGACCTCGTCGCCGGCCCGCAGGCAGAGTTCCACCAGGCCGGTGCCGGGCACCGGCACGCTGTCCAGCACCCGGTGGTCGGCCAGCCAGGGCTGGGCGGCGGCCGAGAGCCGGCCGGTGAACAGGTGCCCCTTCGCCTCGGCCAGCGCCACGGACGCGCCGAGCAGCGGGTGCCGGGCGGCGTCCAGGCCGGCCGCGCCGACGTCGCCGGGGTTGGCGCTCCGCCGGGGCCAGTAGCGGCGGTGGGCGAACGCGTACGTGGGGAGGTCGACCCGCCGGCCGCCGGCCAGGGCGGGCTGCCAGTCCACGCCGACGCCGCGCACGTGGAGCTGGGCCACCGAGAGCAGGAACCTGCCCCGGTCGCCCTGGTCGCGCTGTACCGAGCCGACCACCACGGTCGGGCTGTCGTGCTCGGCGAGGGTCTCGGAGATACCCACGGTGAGCACCGGGTGGGGGCTGCACTCGACGTACGTGTCGTGGCCGTGGGCGGCCAGTTCCAGCACCGCCCGGTGCAGCTCGACCGGCTGGCGCAGGTTGCGGTACCAGTAGTCGGGGCCCATCTCCTCGCCGTCGAGCCAGCGCAGGTCGGTGGTGGAGAACAGCGGCACGGCGGCCGGGCCGGGGGCGATGCCGGCCAGCAGCTCGGCCAGCTCCGCCCGGATCCGTTCCACCTGCGCCGAGTGGGAGGCGTAGTCCACGGCGATCCGGCGGACCCGGGCCTGCTCGGCGGCCAGCTCGGCGAGGAGTTCCTCCACGGCGGCCTCCTCGCCGGAGACCACCACGGCGGCCGGGCCGTTGACGGCGGCCACCGCGACCCGGTCGCCGTACCGGGCGGTCCGCTCGCGGACCACCTCGGCGGGCAGCGCCACGGAGGCCATCGTCCCGTGCCCGGCCAGGGCCCGGATCGCGCGGCTGCGCAGCGCCACCACCCGGGCGGCGTCGGGCAGCGAGAGCACCCCGGCGACGCAGGCGGCGGCGATCTCGCCCTGCGAGTGGCCGACCACGGCGTCGGGCCGCACGCCGTACGAGCGCCACAGCTCGGCCAGCGACACCATCATCGCGAACAGGGCGGGCTGCACCACGTCGACCTGGTCGAGGCTCGGCGCGCCGGGGGCCTGGCGCAGCACGTCCAGCAGCGACCAGTTCAGGTACGGCCGCAGCGCGGCGTCGCAGGCGGCCATCCGCTCGGCGAACACGGGGGCCTGGTCGAGCAGGTCCAGCCCCATGCCGAGCCACTGGGAGCCCTGGCCGGGGAAGACGAACACGACCCTGCCGGTGGTCCCGGCGTCGCCGCGGACCAGTTCGGGGGCGGGCCGGCCGTCGGCGAGCGCGTCGAGGGCGGCGGCGATCCGGTGCTGGTCGGCGCCGACCAGCACCGCCCGGGAGTCGAACACGGCCCGGGTGCTGGCCAGCGACCAGGCCACGTCGAGCGGCCGCTGGTCGGCCCGTTCGGCCAGGTGGTCCCGCAGCCGGCGGGCCTGCCCGGCCAGCGCCTCGGGGGTACGCGCGGACAGCAGCCAGGGCAGCGCCCCGGGTTCCCCGGGCAGCTCGGGCCCCGGCGCCGCGACCGGCTCCGGCGCGGGCACGGCCTCGACGACCACGTGGGCGTTGGTGCCGCTGATGCCGAACGAGGACACCCCGGCCCGGGCGGGCCGGTCGGCGCGGGGCCACGGGCGGGCCTCGGTGAGCAGCTCCACCGACCCGGAGTCCCAGTCGACGCGGGAGGTGCGCCGCTCGGCGTGCAGGGTGCGGGGCAGCCGCCCGTGCCGCATGGCGAGGACCATCTTGAGCACCCCGGCGACGCCGGCCGCGGCCTGGGTGTGGCCGAGGTTGGACTTGACGGACCCGAGCAGCAGCGGCGGGGCGTCGGCGGGACGCTGGCCGTACGTGGCGAGGATCGCCTCGGCCTCGATCGGGTCGCCGAGCGCGGTGCCGGTGCCGTGCGCCTCGACGGCGTCCACGTCGGCGGGGGTGAGCCCGGCGGCGTTCAGCGCGGCCCGGATGACCCGTTCCTGGGACGGCCCGTTCGGGGCGGTCAGCCCGTTGGACGCGCCGTCCTGGTTGACCGCCGTGCCGCGGACCAGCGCGAGGACGGGGTGGCCCCGGCGACGGGCGTCGGAGAGCCGCTCCACCACCAGCATCCCGACGCCCTCGGACATGCCGAACCCGTCGGCGTCCTCGGCGAACGCCTTGCACCGGCCGTCCGCGGCGAGGCCCCGCTGGCGGCTGAACCCGGTCAGCCCGGCCGGGCTGGACAGCACCGACACGCCGCCGGCCAGGGCCAGGTCGCAGTCGCCCTGGCGCAGCGCCTGGGCGGCCAGGTGCAGCGCCACGAGGGACGCCGAGCAGGCGGTGTCGACGGTGACCGCCGGCCCCTCCAGCCCGAGGGAGTACGCGATCCGGCCGGACAGCACGCTGCCGGCGGTGCCGGTGAGCAGGTGGCCCTCGTCGGCGATGGTCTCCCCGTCGTCGGCGACGGCGCCCGGGGCGATCTGGTCGGCGTAGTCCTGGCCGTGGGTGCCGGCGAACACGCCGGTCCGGCTGCCGCGCAGCGTCCCCGGGTCGATGCCGGCGCCCTCCAGCGCCTCCCAGGAGGTCTCCAGCAGCAGCCGGTGCTGCGGGTCCATGGCCAGGGCCTCGCGGGGGCTGATGCCGAAGAACGCGGCGTCGAAGTCGGCGATGCCGGTGAGGAACCCGCCGGAGCGCACGTACGTCCGCCCGGGGGTGCCGTGGACGGGGTCGTACAGGTCCGGCCAGCCCCGGTCGGTGGGCAGGTCGCCGATGACGTCGCCGCCGCCGTCGAGCAGCCGCCACAGCTCCTGCGGTGAGCCGATGCCGCCGGGGAACCGGCAGGCCATGGCGACGATCGCGACGGGCTCGTCGAGGGCGACGGTGCTCGCGTCGGCGACCTCGGTGGCGGCGGTGCCGAGCAGCCGGGCGTGCAGGTGCGCGGCGAGCAGCTCCGGGGTGGGATGGTTGAACACGGCGTGCGGGGCGAGCCGGACGCCGGTGACGGCGGAGAGCCGGTTGCTCAGCTCCACCGCCATCAGCGAGTCGAAGCCGAGTTCCTTGAACGGGCGGCGCGGCTCGACCTGCTCCGGGCCCGCGTGCCCGACGACGGTGGCGCTGCGGGCGCGGACCAGGTCCAGCAGCAGGGCGGCCCGCTCCGGCTCGCCGAGCCCGGCCAGCCGGTCGGCGAATCCGGCGGCGGACGCGGGCGCGGGGTCGGCGTTGACGGCCCGGCGGGGCGGCGGGGGCAGCAGCGCCCGCAGCAGGGCGGGCACCTCGCCGGAGGCCCGGACGGCGGCCAGGTCCAGCCCGATCGGCACCAGCGCGGGCCGGTCGGCGTGCAGGGCGGCGTCGAGCAGGGCCAGCCCGGCGGCGGTGTCCAGGGGGCGGGTGCCGCCCCGGGCGAGGCGGGCCAGGTCGGCGGGGGTGAGCCGGCCGGCCATCCCGTCCGCCTCGGCCCACAGGCCCCAGGCCAGCGCGGTGGCGGGCAGGCCCCGGGCGCGGCGGTGCCCGGCGAGCGCGTCGAGGAACGCGTTGCCGGCGGCGTAGTTGCCCTGGCCGGGGCTGCCGAAGATGGCCGACGCCGAGGAGAACAGCACGAACGCGGCCAGGTCCAGGCCGGCGGTCAGCTCGTGCAGGTGCCACGCGCCGTGCACCTTGGACCGCAGGGCCCGCTCCCAGCGGGCCTCGTCGAGGCCGGTGAGCAGGGCGTCGTCGGTGGCCCCGGCGGCGTGCACGACGGCCACGAGGCGGTCGGCGAGCGGGGCGACCACCTCGGCGAGCGCGGCCCGGTCGGCGACGTCGGCGGCGACCACCCGGACGGTCACCCCGGCGTCGGTGAGCGCGGCCATCCAGTCGGCGTACCGGCCGGCGCGGCTGAGCAGCACCAGTTCGGTGACCCCGTGCACGGTGGCGAGGTGGGTGGCGACGTGCCGGCCGACGCCGCCGGTGCCGCCGGTGACCAGCACGGTGCCGCCGGCCAGCGCCGGCAGGGGCCCGGCGGCGGGATGCTCGACGGGGCGCAGCCGGGGCAGCAGGGCCCGGCCGTCGCGGACGGCCACCTCGGGCTCGTCGGGGCCGGCGGCCAGGGCCACCCGGACGGCCGCGTCGTCGCCCGCGTCGAGGCTGAGCAGCAGGAACCGGTCGGGGTGCTCGGCCTGGGCGACCCGGACCAGCCCGGCGACCGGGGCGTGCACCGGGTCGCCGTCGCGCACGGCGAGGGCGAGCCGGGTGGTCTCGGCGCGCGGGTCGTCCAGCCAGCGCCGCAGCACGGCGAGGGTGTCGAGGCCGACGGCGTGCGCCCGGTCGGGCACCGGCCGCCCCGGGTCGCCGTCGCCGACCCGCAGCACCAGCACCGGCGGCAGCGGCCCGTCCGGGGGCGTGCCGTCGGCGAGGGTCCAGGCGGGCACCGGCGTGGCCGGGGCGGTGGCGGGCAGCCGGTCGACGGCGTACAGGCCGGCGGGGGTGGCCGGCGGGGGCGCGCCGTCGGCGGGCGGCGGCACGGTGCGCAGCACCACCCGGTCCACGTCGAGCACCGACGCCCCGGAGTCGTCGACGGCGCTGAGGGTGACCGCGTCCGCCCCGGCGGGGGCGAGGCAGACCCGCAGCGCGTGCGCGCCGGTGGCGTGCAGGCGCACCCCGGCCCAGTCGACGGCCATCGGCCGCGCGGCGGGGCCGGCGTCCGCGTCGGCTCCGACGGTGGCGAAGTCGGCGAGCGGGAGCAGCCGCAGGGCCGCGTCCAGCACCAGCGGGTGCACGCCGTACCGGTCGGCGTCGGAGTCCCGGGCGTCCTCGGGCAGCCGGACGTCGACGAAGAGCCGGTCGGCGGCGACCCACGCGGCCCGGGCCAGCTCGCCGGCGAGCGCCCGGCGCTGCGGGGCGTCCAGGTCCACGGGGCGGGCCCCGGCGGGCGGCCACGCCGGTACGACGGTGGCCGGGCCGGCGGCGGGGTCGGCCGGGGCGAGCACCGCCTCGGCGACCTCCCGCCACGGCTGGTCGTCGGCGGCCCGCACGTGGCAACGCGCCACCCGGCGCAGGTGCTCGTCCGGCCCGGCGACGGTGACCTGCACGTCGACGGTCAGCTCGGCGGGCAGCGGCACCGGCTCGGGGACCCGCAGCCGCGCCACGGTGGGCAGGTCGAGGAGTTCACCGAGGTGGGTGAGCAGGTCCAGCAGGGCGGTGGCGGGCAGCAACGGGACGCCGTCGGCGGGCGCGGCCAGCCACGGGTGGGTGGCCGCGGCGATCCGGCCGGTGCAGACGACCTGCCCGGTGCCGGCGACCGGCAGCACCGTGCCGAGCAGCGGGTGCCCGGCGTCGGTCAGCCCGACGTCGGTCGGGCCGCCGGCCACCGCCGAGTAGGGCAACCAGTAGTGCCGGCGCTGGAAGGCATACGTGGGCAGCTCGACCCGGCGGCGCGGGCCGGGGCCGGCGAGAGCGGCCGGGTCCACGGCGGCGCCGCGCACGTGCAGCCGCGCCACGGCGGCCAGCAGCGCGTCCGGCTCGTCGTCGACGGTCCGCACGGCGGGAACGAAGGCCAACTCGTCGGCGTCGGCGGCGAGGCAGTCCTGGGCCATCGCGGTGAGCACGCCACCGGGGCCGACCTCCAGGAACGTGCTGACCCCCTGTCGGTGCAGGGCGCGCATCCCGTCGAGGAAGCGGACGGTGCCGCGCACGTGCGCCACCCAGTAGTCGGGCGAGCAGAGTCGGGCCGGGTCGACCGGCTCGCCGGTCAGGTTGGACACCACCGGCAGGTGCGGGGTGCGGTAGGTGAGGCCGGCGGCCACCGCGCGGAACGCGTCGAGCATCGGTTCCATGCGCGGCGAGTGGAACGCGTGCGACACGCGCAGCCGGCTGGTCCGCCGGCCGGCGGCGCGCAGGGTGGCCGCGACGGCCAGCACGGCGTCGGCGTCACCGGAGAGGACCACGCTGGTCGGCCCGTTGACGGCGGCCAGCCCGACCCGGTCGGTGAGGTGTGGGGCCACCTCGGCCTCGTCCGCCTCGACGGCGACCATCGCGCCCCCGCCGGGGAGCTGCTGCATCAGCCGGGCCCGGGCGGCGACCAGCGCCGCCGCGTCGGCGAGGGAGAACACCCCGGCCACGTGCGCGGCGGCCAACTCGCCGACGGAGTGGCCGAGCACCGCGTCGGGGCGCACGCCCCAGGACTCCAGCAGCCGGTACAGCGCCACCTCGAACGCGAACAGGGCCGGCTGGGTGTAGAGGGTCTGGTCGAGCAGGCCGGCCAGTTCACCGCCGGCCTCGGCGAGGGCGACGGCCGCGACGGGGTGCGGGGCGTGACCGGTGAGGGCGCGGTCGAGTTCGGCGCAGGCCGCGTCGAACGCGCCGGCGAACACCGGGTACGCCGCGCGCAGCCCCCGGCCCATGCCGGGACGCTGGCCGCCCTGCCCGCCGAAGAGCAGGCCGAGCTGCCCGTCGGCGACCCGGCCGGTCAGCGCGCCGGCGGGGTCGGGGTCCGCGTCGCCCCGGGTCAGCGCGGTCAGCCCGGACCGGGTGGCGGCCGGGTCGCCGGCCAGCACCACGGCCCGGTGTTCCAGGGCGGCGCGGGTGGTGGCCAGGGCGTGCCCGACGTCGGCCGGGTCGGCGTCCGCGCCGGGGCCGTCGAGCCAGCCCAGCAGGCGGGCCGCCTGGTCGCGCAGCGCCTCGCCGGTGGCGGCGGAGAGCAGCCACGGCACGGGCAGCCGGCGGTCCTCGGCGGCGCTCGGCGCGCGCGGCCCGGCCCGGTGCGCGCCGGGCGCGGGCTCCGGGTCGGCGGGCGGCGCCTCGACGATGACGTGGGCGTTGGTGCCGCTGATGCCGAACGAGGAGATGCCGGCCCGCCGGGGCCGGTCCACCGCCGGCCAGGGGCTGGCCTCGGTGAGCAGCTCGACCGCGCCGGCCGACCAGTCCACCTCGGACGTCGGGGCGTCCACGTGCAGGGTGGCCGGCAGCGTCCCGTGCCGCATGGCCAGCACCATCTTGATCACCCCGGCGGCGCCGGCGGCGGCCTGGGTGTGGCCGAGGTTGGACTTCAGCGAGCCCAGCCGCAGCGCGGCGGCGTCGCCGCGGTCCGCCCCGTACGTGGCGAGCAGCGCCTGCGCCTCGATCGGGTCGCCGAGCCGGGTGCCGGTGCCGTGCGCCTCGACGGCGTCCACGTCGGCAGGGGTGAGCCCGGCGACGGCCAGCGCCCGGCGGATCACCCGCTCCTGGGCGGGCCCGCTGGGGGCGGTGAGCCCGTTGGACGCGCCGTCGGAGTTGATCGCGCTGCCGCGCAGCACGGCGAGGACGGGGTGCCCGTTGCGGCGGGCGTCGGAGAGGCGTTCCAGCAGCAGCAGGGCGACGCCCTCGGACCAGCCGGTGCCGTCGGCGCCCTCGGCGAACGCCTTGCACCGGCCGTCGGGGGCGAGCCCGCGCTGCCGGCTGAACTCGACGAACGCCTGCGGGGTGCCCATCACCGCCACGCCGCCGGCCACCGCGAGGGAGCAGTCCCCGGCGCGCAGCGCCTGGGCGGCCAGGTGCAGCGACACCAGCGACGACGAGCAGGCCGTGTCGACGGTGACGGCCGGGCCCTCCAGCCCGAGCGCGTACGCGACCCGGCCGGTGACCACGCTGCCGGCGGTGCCGACGCCGAGGTACCCCTCGGTACCGGGTGGGGCCTGGCGCAGGTTGGCGGCGTAGTCGTGGTGCATGACGCCGGCGAAGACCCCGGTGGCGCTGCCGCGCAGCGAGGTGGGGTCGATGCCGGCCCGCTCGAACAGCTCCCAGGAGGTCTCCAGCAGGAGCCGCTGCTGCGGGTCCATCGCCAGCGCCTCGCGGGGGCTGATCGCGAACAGGGCGGCGTCGAAGTCCGCCGCGTCGGGCAGGAACCCGCCGACCCGCACGTACGAGGTGCCGGTCTGGTCGGGGTCGTCGGAGAACAGGTGGGCCAGGTCCCAGCCCCGGTCGGCGGGGAACCCGGTGAGTCCCTCCCGACCCTGGGCGACGAGGTCCCACAGCTCCTCGGGGGAGGAGACCCCGCCGGGCAGCCGGCAGGCCATGGCGACGACGACCACCGGGTCGTCCGACACCCCGCCGGCCGGTCCGCCCGGGGCGCTGGCGGCGGCCGGGGTGGCGCCGCGCAGCCGGGCGGCGAGGTGCCGCGCGAGGGCGTCCGGGCTCGGGTGGTCGAAGGCGGCGGTGGCGGAGAGCCGTACCCCGGTGGCACGGGCCAGCCGGTCGCGCAGCGCGACCGCGCCGACGGAGGTGAAGCCGAGTTCCTTGAAGGCCCGCCCCGGACGGACCGCGCCCGGTCCGGGCAGGCCGGCGACCTCGGCGGTGGCGGCGCGGACCAGGTCGAGCAGGAGCCGGTCACCCTCCACGGTGGTCAGCGCGGCCACCCGGCGGCGCAGCTCGATGGCGTCCCGTTCGGCGGCGGGGCCGGTCCCGGCGGGGCCCCGCCAGGCGGGGTGCGCGGCGTCGGCCGGGTGGGCGAGCAGGACGAGGTCGTCGCCGTCGTGCGCGACGTCGAACGCGGCGAGGTCGGTCCGGGCGACGGTGCTCGCCGCCGGGTCCGGGCCGGCCGGGTCCGCCGCCGTGCCGACCAGCCGGGCGGGCAGTCCGGCAGCGCGACGGCGGGCGACCAGGGTGTGCAGGGCACCGACGGCCGCCGCCGCCCGCTCCCGGTCGGCTTCGCCGAGCAGCGTGGCCGCCGGGACGAGGACGGTGAACGCGGTGACGGCGGCGTGCCGGGCGTGGGCGTCCAGCGCCTCGGCCAGGGCGACCAGCCGCGCGGCCCCGGCGGGGTCCGCGAGGTCGGCGGCGGACGGGCAGAGGAAGACCGCGTCGACCGGCTCGTCGGCGGCGGCGGGCGCGGCGTGCCGCGCGCCGGTTCCGCCGCCGGACGCGCCGACGTCGGCGAGGTGCGGGGCGGCGGCGGGATCCGGGGCGGCGTGGGCCGGGCGCGGGGCGGCGTCGGCGGGGCGCTGCACGGTGACCGCCGCACCGGCGACGGTCAGTTCCGCGACCAGGGCGGCCAGGGCGGCGGCGTCCGGGGAGCCGGCGGGCAGCAGCCGCAGCCGGCCGGCGCCGTGCGCGCCGACCAGGTGCCGGGCCAGCGCCGTGCCGGTCACCGTGTCGGCCCCGGCGACCAGGACCGGGGCGGCCGGGTCGACGACCCGCGTCGGCCGCGCGGGGGCCCGCGCCGGGGCCGGCCCGAGGACCGGGTGCCGGGCGGTGCCGGCGCGCAGCGCCACCTGCGCGGCGCCGGTGTCCACGGCGGCGGGCAGCAGGGCCAGCGACTCGGCGGCGGCGTCCGCGTCGACCAGCACGACCCGGTCCGGGTACGCGGCCTGGAGGCAGCGGCCCACCGCCCAGGCGACGGCGGCGGCCGGGACGAGGTCCGGGTCGTCGGCCCGGTCCGGGGTGGACGCGTCCACCGCCCCGGTGGTCAGCAACACCAGCCGGGCACCGGCGGACCGGTCGTCGTCGAGCCGTTCGCGCAGCCGGTCGGCGAGGCCCAGCACGGCACCGGGGTCGGCCAGGTCCACCGGGGCGGCGTCGGTGAGCAGCAGCGTCACGTCCGGCACGGCCGGGTCCCGGCGCAGGGCGGCGAGGTCGGGGTAGGCGTCGAACCGGTCCCCCGTCGACGCCGCACGCAGCGGCTCGACCAGCGACTCCCCGCCCGCGCCGACGACCGCCCAGCGGCGGGCTCGCGCGGGGTCGGCCGGGTCCGCAGTCGGGTCGGCCGGGTCCGCCGTCGCGGCGGGGGCGGCCGGCGGCACGGCGGTCAGGTCCAGCGGTCGCCAGGTGACGGTGCTCAGCGGGTCGTGGTGGCTGCCGTTGACGGCGCGCAGCCGGGCCGGTCGGTCCAGCAGCAGCCGCCGGGTGACCTTCCCGGAGGCGGTGCGCGGCACCTGGCCGATCTCGTACAGCTCGTCGGGCACCTTGTAGTAGGAGAGCCGCTCCCGGCAGGCCGCGTACCCGGCGGCCGGGTCGAAGCCCTCCGGCCCGGGAACGACGAACGCCACCGGCACCTCGCCGAGCACGTCGTGCGGCCGGCCCGTGACGGCCACGTCGGCGACGCCGGGCACCGAGCGCAGCGCCTCCTCCACCTCGGACGGATGGATCTTCTCCCCGCCCCGGATGATCAGCTCCTGGTGCCGTCCGGTGACGAACAGGTTGCCGTCGGCGTCCCGGCGGGCCAGGTCACCGGTGCGGTACCAGCCGTCGCGCAGCGCGGCGGCGGTGACGTCGGGCAGGCCGTGGTAGCCGAGCATCACGCTCGGCCCGCGTACCCACACCTCGCCCTCGGCGTCGACCGGGACGTCCACGCCGGTCTGCGGGCTGACCAGGCGCACCTCGACGCCGGGCACGGGCCGCCCGCAGGAGCCCTCGACCCGGGGCGAGTCCGGCCGGGTGATGGCGATCGAACCGCAGGTCTCGGTACTGCCGTACGCGTCGAGCAGCGGCGCGTCGAACACCTCGTCGAACGCCCGGCGCAGCGCGCCCGTGGTGATCGCCCCGCCGACCAGGCACATCCGCAGGGCCGGGGCCCGGAAACCGGTGTCCCGGGCGGCGGTGACCAGGTGGTGGTACATGGCCGGCACCCCGGCCAGCATGGTCGCGGCGTCGGAGTCGACGGCGCGCAGCACGTCGTCGGCGGAGAAGCCGTCGATGAGCCGGGCGGTGGCGCCCACGGCGGTCACGCTCAGCACGCAGCCGATGTGGGAGAGGCTGTGGAACAGCGGCAGCGGCCACACCACCCGGTCCTCGGCGGTGAGGCCGGGGATCGGCACGTAGCAGGAGGCCACCGACCACAGGCAGGTGCGCTGGGTGGACAGCACGCCCTTGGGCCGGCCGGTGGTGCCGGAGGTGTAGAGCATCCAGGCGACCTCGTCGAGGCCCAGGTCGTCCCGGGCGTCGACGGGGGGCTCGGCGTCGGCCAGGTCCCGCCAGGCGGTGACGCCGTCGGGCGCGGGCCCGTCCCCGGTGACCCAGACCCGCAGGCCGGGGCGGTCCGCGCGCAGCCGCACGAGCTGGTCGAGGTGCTGCGGGTCGATGACCACCAGCACCGCGCCGGAGTCGTCGAGCAGGTGGGCCAGCTCCGCGTCGGTGCTGCGCGGGTTCAGCGGTACGCCCACCGCCGCGGCCCGGGTGACGGCGAGCCACGTCTCCACCGTCTCCACCCGGTTGCCGAGGCAGAAGGCCACCCGCTCGCCGCGCCCGACCCCGGCCGCCGCCAGGTGTCCGGCGAGCCGACGGGTCCGCGCCTCCAGGGCGGCGTACCCGACCGCGCGGCGGTCGTCGCGGAACGCGACCTTGTCCCCGAACCTGTCGGCGTGGGCCCTGAGCAGATCGGGCAACGGCTGGACCAGGTCGCTCCGAAGCATGTCACCACATTCCGTCCGTCGGCGAGACTCCTCATCCGCGGCGTAGACCTCGCTCGCCGTAACGGCCCAAGTCTTCCGAGCACCCTGCCGACGACCTACCCCTGTCACCCCCTAAGTCGTCCCCAGTTCCGGGGGCCGATCCGCTGGCGGGACGCACCGCAGGCCGATGATGGGGCGACCCCCGCAGACCGTCGTGCTCGTGCTCCGTCCGCCGTCAGTCGAGGTGCCGTCGTTGGAACGCTCGTGGTTGTTCACCCACCTGGCCGTGCCGGCCGGCGGGTGCCCGGACGCCCGGGTGGCCGAGCTGCTCGGAACGGTGGTCGCCGAGCTGGTCGCCGCCGCCCGCCGGGCCGACCCGCCCGCGGACTGGTTCTTCGACCGGATCGGCGCCCCGGCCGGGACGCGGCTGCGGCTCGGCTTCCACGCGACCGGTGCCGGCCTCGACGCGGTACGGCGGCTGCTGCCGGCGGACGGCCGGGGCGCCTGCCCCGCCGATCCGTACCCGGTGCGCGACGCCGCCCGGGGCGGCCCGCTCGCGCACGCGGGCAGCGACCTGGCCCTTGCCCTGCTCGGTGGGGACATCCCCTGGCTGGCCGGGGTCGAGCTGCCGCTGGCCGTGGCGCACCTGCGGGAGCTGACCGGGCTGGTGCCAGCGGCCGACCGGCTGACCTTCCTGTTCCTGCACTGGCAGGACCGCGGCCGGCTGCTCACCGGTGCGCAGCGGCGGGACCTGGCCGCACAGGCGGACGCCGGGGCGGAGAAGATCGTCCTGGCGGCCGGTGACCTGCCGCTGACCGGGGAGGTGGCCGCCGCCTGGCGGCGGTATCTGGACCGGGTGACGGACGTGGTCGGCCGGGACCACCCGGTGACGCCGCCCGGTTTCCTGCTGGCGTACCACGCCCAGCTCACCCACGAGCGGTGGGGCATCGGGCCGGACGTCGACGCGCTGGCCGCGCTGGCGCTGCGGCTGTCGATGACCCGGGACCACCCGGTGGCCGCCACGGTTGCGGCGACCCCGCCGGCGCCCGCCGCCGTACCCGCCCCGCCCGCCGGCCCGTAGAGGAGACAGCAGCCGCATGCACCCGACCCGCACCGACCGTCCCGCCCCGGCCCGGTCCGACCGCTCCGGACCCGACCGGACCGAGCCGGCCCGCATCGAGGTGCCGCTCGGCGAGCGCGCGTACCCGGTGCTGATCGGCCCCGGGGTGCGCCACCGGCTGCCGGCGGAGGTGGCGCGGATCGGCGCGCGGCGGGTCGTGGTGGTCTCGGCCCGGCCGGCGCAGTGGACGCCCGACCCGGGCGTGCCGCACCGGGTGGTGCCGGCCCGCGACGGCGAGCACGACAAGAACCTGGCCACGGTGGAGCAGCTCTGCCGGGCGTTCGCCGAGTTCGGGCTGACCCGCGCCGACGCGGTGGTCTCCTGCGGCGGCGGCACCACCACGGACGTGGTCGGGCTGGCCGCCGGCCTCTACCACCGGGGGATCGCGGTGATCCACCTGCCGACCTCGCTGCTCGCCCAGGTGGACGCCAGTGTCGGCGGGAAGACGGCGGTGAACCTGCCGGAGGGCAAGAACCTGGTCGGGGTGTACTGGCAGCCGCGCGCCGTGCTCTGCGACACCGAGTACCTGACGACGCTGCCGGAGCGGGAGCGGCGCAACGGCTACGGTGAGATCGCCCGGGCCCACTTCATCGGCGCGGGCGAGCTGCGCGACCGGCCGGTGACCGAGCAGATCGCCGCCTGCGTGGCGCTCAAGGCCCGGGTGGTGGCCGCCGACGAGCGCGACGCCGGGCTGCGGCACATCCTCAACTACGGCCACACTCTCGGGCACGCGCTGGAGCGGGCCACCGACTTCGCGTTGCGGCACGGCGAGGCGGTCGGCGTCGGCACGGTCTTCGCGGGCCGGCTGGCCGGCGTCCTCGGCCGGATCGGGGCCGACCGGGTGGCCGAACACCACGACGTGGTGGCCGGCTACGGCCTGGACACCGCGCTGCCGGCCGGGGTCGACCACGACGAGCTGATCGCGCTGATGCGGCGGGACAAGAAGGCCACCGCCGGCCTGTCCTTCGTGCTGGACGGCGCGGCCGGCCCCGACCTGGTCGCCGACGTCCCGGAACCGGCCGTCCGCGCCGCGCTCGCGCGGATGTAGGAAGGGGCCCGCACGCCGGAGGGGCGCCCCCGGGCCGCCGGCGCGGCCCGGGGGTGACCCGTCAGCTACCCAGCGCTCGCTGGACCTGCGCGATCAGCACGCCGCAGGCGTACCGGTCCGCGGCGCCGACCATGCCGACGATGGTCGCCGGATGCGGGCCGTTGTCCGTCTCCGCCGGGTCGTAGTGCATGAACACGACGAGCTGCCCACGATCGATGAACGGGGCGAGGATCGGCTCGGCGTCGACTCCGGGCGCGAGGGAGAAGAACGTCGTCATCGCGCACGGGTGCTGGCCCAGCAACGAGCTGCGGTGCAGCAGCGACGAGGTGGCCCCACTGACCCGGAAGTTCGGGTCGATGACCCGCAGTTCGCCGTCCCGGCTGATCCCCGCGTCGAACGAGCAGTACCCCCGGTACCCGAGAGCACTGGCCTTTCGGACCCCTGCGGTCAGCGCTTCGATCAGCTCCGCCGGCGGTTGGTCATCGTCCATCACACATCCGACCCACGTCGAGGTGGGCTGCGGCAGGTGCACGGACGCACCGAAGTACTCCACCGATCCGCTTTCGGTCACGCCGAACTGGAGGCCCCAGACCGTCCGGAAGGCAACCTCCTCCTCGACGATCCACTGATCACTCACCTGCTCCAGTTGGTTGAACAGTGACCGGTTGAGCCGCTCCCGCAACCGTCTGGTGAAGATCGCGATCCCGCTGTACACCTCGGCGCCGGCCGGTTTGATGACCGCCGGCCGGCGGTCCTGCTGCACGATCTGTCGCACCTGCGCGGGGGTGGCGACCTGCCGGCGGGGCAGGTACTCCGGTGCGACCAGGGTTTCCAGCACGGTCTTGTTGTTGAGGCGGGCCAGCAGGTCCGCCGAGACCCGGACCGACGCGGCCCGCAACTGCGGGTCGTGCGGGGGGAACTGGAACTCCAGCATCTCGCCCCGCTCGGCGGCTTCCCGGGCGAGCTGTACCGCCTGCTCGCCGTTGCGGAACTCACGCAGGTCGCTCGGCGTCTTGAGGCCGCTGCGGCTGAGCAGGCGTAGCGACTTGTCCGCGCTGGCTCCGGAGCTGGCGATGGTCGCCGCCTGGTGCGGCAGGCTGAGATGAAGACCGGTGATCATGTCCAGCCCGTTGTGCAGTCCGGCGCCCGCGCCGGCCAGATAACGGCTACCGGCGGTCGCCACCGGACTTGGGGGCCGGGCTAGGACCACCCCGTCGTGAGCGAACACCGGTACCTGGATTGGCGCATCCATTGGATCTCCTGACATGCCGGCCCACAGGGGGCCTCGGGGATGGCACGAAGTCCGGGTACACCACCACCACGAGCAGCGGGGAACGTGGGCGAATGCGTGGCGTCCCGGTCCTGATGTGTCCGCTCGGCCGCGAGAGTCGGGCGGGCCGTGTGCACCGGCCGGACGGTTCGAGGCTGGACCGGCCAGGTAGCAACTGGCTTGTGGTCAGCGCTGCCTCGGCGCGATGCACACCAAGCAGGCGGTGTGTGATTAACCAGTCACCGACTGCGTCATGATGCGGTCATGATCGGAAAGATCATAGTCAGCATACTTCGCACCCGGATTAGCCGATCGGCCGAGTACGCACCCCCCGTTCGCCACCGCCCCCACTAGGGGTCGACCTGTGCATCTAGGGGTGTACGCCGCTCCGCCGGTCTTCGTAGGGTCGGGCACCGTCGGGTCGTCGTTTCCCTTCACCGCACCGGATCGGGGACGCACGCGGGTGCGCGGCGCCCGGATGGACGGGAGGTGCCGGTGCCCCACGACCGCACGCTCCGGCCGGGACGCCCGGCGCCGGCCTCCGAGCCGTCCAGAGTCCACCCGACGGCGCGGCGCCGGGACCGGCGCGGCCCGGCACACCCACCAGCACAGCCAGCCAGCCGGCGGTCGCCTGCCCGCCGCACGGACCGTCCGCGGCCCACCGGGGCCCAGCACGTGCCGGTCGGGCATCCCGGCGCACGGGGGCCACGCTGCGCGTCGGCCCGCACCCCCGCGTCCACCACCTGCCGTCCGCCGTACGGCACCTCGGCTGACCGGCCGTTCCGGCCACGCGCCTCCCGGTCACCCCTTTCGATCGGAGGTTGACTCATGTTTGTCGGGTTCACTGGTGCTCAGGCCGCAGACGGCACGGCCGACGCCGGACCGGCCGCGACCGTCGAAACTCTGGACCTGGTGGGCGATCTGCGCCGGCCGCTGGTGTGGCCGGCCCGGGCTGCCTCGGTGCACCGGACGCTGTCCTCGGCGCCGACGGGTGCCGGGCCGGCCGGTACCGTCGTGGTGGCGGGCCTCGTGGCGGTCCTGGCCCGCTGGACGGCCCAGGAGGAGATCGTGGTTGGTCTCCTGCCGGGTGGGCTGGTGCGGGTGGGGGTGGCGGACGATCCGGGGTTTGCCGAGTTGGTGTCTCGGGTGGGTGTGGCGTGGGCTGCGCCGGTGGTGGGTGCGGGTGTGGTGGGTCCGGTGGTGGTGGGTCTGGTGGACGGTCCGGTGGCCGTGGTGGGGCCGGCGGTGGTGGATGTCGATCTGGTGGTGAGTGTGGCCTCGGACGGTTCCGGGGTGCGGGTGGACTATGCGGTGGAGGGGTTCTCCGCGGACTGGGTGCGGGGCCTGGTGGATCAGGTCGCGTTGTTGACCGGGGCAGGTGTGCGGGAGCCTGAGGTTGCCCTGTCCCGGTTGCCGTTGGTGTCCGATGCGGAGCGGGAGCGGCTACTCGCGTGGGGTCGGGGTCCGGTGCGCCCGGTGCCGGATCAGCCGCTCCACGAACTGGTGCTGGAATGGGCACGGCGCACCCCGGACGCGGTCGCGGGTGTCGCCGACGGTGAGGTCGTCACGTACGGGGAACTGGCCCGCCGGTCGGAACTTCTGGCCCGCTACCTGCGGTCAGCCGGTGTCGGGGTCGGTGACGTGGTGTCGCTGGCGTTGGACCGCAGCATGTGGACCCTGATCGCCACCCTGGCGGTGTTACGGGCAGGAGCGGCCTACACGCCCATGGACGTGTCCTGGCCGGCGGAACGGATGCGGATGCTCCTGGCCGACCACGGCGCCCAGGTCGTACTCACCATCGGCGACGTCGCCCCCCGCATCCCCGCCCCCGACGGCGTTAGGGTCGTCGCCCTCGACAACGACTGGCCCACCATCGAGACGGCCGAAACAGCCGACCTGCCGGTGGTGGACGCCACCGGACCGGCGTTCGTCATCTACACGTCAGGATCCACCGGCACCCCCAAAGGCGTCGTCCTGACCCACGACAAACTGACCAACTTCGTCACCTGGATGCGCGACGAATGCGCCGTCGGCCCGGACAGCCGCATGCTGCACTGCTGCGCCCCCGTCTTCGACGTCGCCCTCGGCGAGATCTACACCGCCCTCACCTCCGGCGCCCGCGTCGTGGTCTGCTCCCGAGACGACCTCCTCGACGCCCGCCGCCTCACCGACCTGATCGCCAAGGAACAAACCACCCACGCGTTCTGCCCACCCACCAACCTCGCCGCCATCGACCCCGCCGACTGCCCCAGCATGTCCTGCGTCACCCTCGCCGGGGAACCCATCCCACCCCGCATGGCCCAACGCTGGATGACCGCCGGCGCCCGCCTCATCAACGCCTACGGCCCCGCCGAAGCCTCCGTCGCCTGCACCTGGTACGACGCCAAAGCCGGCTGGGCCGGCGCATACGTACCCATCGGCTGGCCCATGCCCAACCGCCAGATCCGCATCGTCGACAACCACCTCAACCTCGTCCCCATGGGCATCCCCGGCGAAATCCTCATCACCGGAGCCGGCGTCGCCGACAGCTACCTCAACCGCCCCGAACTGACCACCCAACGATTCGTCACCGACCCATACGGCGGCGGCACCGCCTACCGCACCGGCGACCTCGGCCGATGGAACACCACCGGAGCCCTGGAAATCCTCGCCCGCATGGACCACCAGGTCAAAGTCAACGGCATCCGCATCGAACTCGGCGAAATCGAAGCCGTCCTCGAACAACACCCCGACGTCAACACCGCCGTCGTCATCCGCCGCGAAGACCGCGGCATCGCCCGCCTCGTCGGCTACATCACCACCCACAACGGCCGAACCCCCGCCGTGAGCGACCTACGCGAACACGCCGCCACCGTCCTACCCGCCTACATGGTCCCCGCCGTCATCATGATCCTCGACCGATTCCCCGTCGGCGGCACCGGCAAAATCAACCGAAAAGCACTCCCCGAACCCGGCACCCAACGCCCCAACCTCGACGTCGCCTACACCGCACCCACCACCGACGAAGAACAACTCATCACCAACATCTTCGCCACCATCCTCGGCCTCGACAAAGTCGGCACCCACGACAACTTCTTCCACCTCGGCGGCACCTCCCTACAATCCGCCACCACCGCCACCACCATCGACGAAACCGCCAACGTCATCGTCCCCGTCTCCCAAATCCACCGCACCCCCACCCCACACCAACTCGCCCAATGGCTCACCACCGCACCCCGCCGTACCGAGACCGGCCCGGCCGCCGGTCAGGCCCGCCAGCGCCCCGGCCCGGTTCCGCTCGCGCAGCAGGTGGCTAAGTGCCTGATGTCGCCCCTGGAGGTCGTCAATCCGGTCACCTGGTGGATCGAGGGTGAGCTGGACCCGCGCGCCCTGATGGCCGCCCTCGGCGACGTCCACAAACGACACGAATCCCTGCGCGCCCGCTACCGACGCGTCGACCCCCCCGTCGCCATCATCCCCCCGAACACCGGCATGCCCCAGCTCCGCCTACTCACCGACGCCACCACCGAACAAGACGCACTCAACCAACTCACCGAAGCACTACAACAACCCCTCGACTACACCCAGGGCCGCAACTGGCGCGCCGCCCTCATCCGCGAAAAATCCACCAACCGCATCCTCTTCGGCATCGGCATCCACCACATCGCCTTCGACGGCTGGTCACACGCCCTCCTCGTCCGCGACCTCAGCCACGCCTACACCGCCCGATCAGCCGGCAAAACCCCCGAATGGGACCGACCCGCACCCACCCTGCGTCAGGTGTACGACGAGTTCACCCGCCTGCGCGAGGCCGCCGACCTGGAGACGCAACGGGCGTACTGGCGTGAGCAGTTACGCGGCCTGCCCCGCCAGGGCGAACCCCCGGCCGACGCGTCGCTGGAACAGGCGCTGGCCTGGGGCCCCAAGGCCGGGCACATCGCCACCGTCACCCCCGACGTGCTGGAACGCTGGGACCGCGCCGCCCGGGAACACCGGTTCAGCCGCTCCAGCCTCTTCGCCGCCGCGTTCGCCTCCGCACTGCGCGCCGTCAACCAGCAGGACGACATCGCCCTGCTGATGGTCGTCGCCAAGCGCGGCAGCCGCGTCCTCGACTCCGCCTTCACCACCAGGCTCAACCTCAACTGCGTCCGGGTCCGGTTCGACGGGCCGGAGGACGGCAGCCTCGTCCTGCGGGTCCACGAGACGATCAGCGACCTCATGCGGGCCCAGGACGTCCCGTTCGCGGAGACCGCCAACGACCCGTCCGCCGGGATCTCCGGTGAGGTGGTGGCCAGCCTGCCGACCTTCGTCTTCCAGGACAACGTGGTGCACCCGCTGGAACTGCCCGGCTGCCGGACCGAGGAGATCGTCGAACCGTACGCCCGGGAGGTGCCCAACGGCCTCACGGTCGAGGTGCTGCCCCGCGCCGACCACGCCCTCCTGCGCGTCACCATCCGCACCGACTACCTGCCGTACAGCTTCGCCGAGGAGCTGAACGGACACATGCTGCGCTTCCTTCAAGCCGGGCCCGCGCCGGCCCACCTCGCTGGCTGAACGTTTCACCCGTACCCCTCGTGCCGTGGGCGCGGCCGTCCGCGCCCACGGAGTTCCTGGATTTCCTGACCCGGCCGTACCCGTGCGGGTGACGCCGGTTTTGATTCGGAGGTTGGCTCATGTCTGTCGGGTTCGTTGGTGGTCAGGCCCAGGCTGCGGGTGTCGCCGGGCCCGGTGCCGACTTCGAGGCCCTCGACCTGATGGGTGACCTGCGGCGGCCGTTGGTGTGGCCGGCCCGGGCGGCGTCGGAGCTGCGGACGCTGGAGTTGCCCGAGCTGGCGGGCCCGGAGCCGGCCGGGGTGGTGGTGCTGGCGGGCCTCGTCGGGGTGCTGGCCCGGTACACCGGCCAGGAGGAGGTGGCACTGGGCCTGTCCTCGGGCGGATCGGTGGTGCGGATGGGGGTGGCGGGCGACCCGGGGTTTGCCGAGTTGGTGTCTCGGGTGGGTGTGGCGTGGGCTGCGCCGGTGGTGGGTGCGGGTGTGGTGGGTCCGGTGGTGGTGGGTCTGGTGGACGGTCCGGTGGCCGTGGTGGGGCCGGCGGTGGTGGATGTCGATCTGGTGGTGAGTGTGGCCTCGGACGGTTCCGGGGTGCGGGTGGACTATGCGGTGGAGGGGTTCTCCGCGGACTGGGTGCGGGGCCTGGTGGATCAGGTCGCGTTGTTGACCGGGGCAGGTGTGCGGGAGCCTGAGGTTGCCCTGTCCCGGTTGCCGTTGGTGTCCGATGCGGAGCGGGAGCGGCTACTCGCGTGGGGTCGGGGTCCGGTGCGCCCGGTGCCGGATCAGCCGCTCCACGAACTGGTGCTGGAATGGGCACGGCGCACCCCGGACGCGGTCGCGGGTGTCGCCGACGGTGAGGTCGTCACGTACGGGGAACTGGCCCGCCGGTCGGAACTTCTGGCCCGCTACCTGCGGTCAGCCGGTGTCGGGGTCGGTGACGTGGTGTCGCTGGCGTTGGACCGCAGCATGTGGACCCTGATCGCCACCCTGGCGGTGTTACGGGCAGGAGCGGCCTACACGCCCATGGACGTGTCCTGGCCGGCGGAACGGATGCGGATGCTCCTGGCCGACCACGGCGCCCAGGTCGTACTCACCATCGGCGACGTCGCCCCCCGCATCCCCGCCCCCGACGGCGTTAGGGTCGTCGCCCTCGACAACGACTGGCCCACCATCGAGACGGCCGAAACAGCCGACCTGCCGGTGGTGGACGCCACCGGACCGGCGTTCGTCATCTACACGTCAGGATCCACCGGCACCCCCAAAGGCGTCGTCCTGACCCACGACAAACTGACCAACTTCGTCACCTGGATGCGCGACGAATGCGCCGTCGGCCCGGACAGCCGCATGCTGCACTGCTGCGCCCCCGTCTTCGACGTCGCCCTCGGCGAGATCTACACCGCCCTCACCTCCGGCGCCCGCGTCGTGGTCTGCTCCCGAGACGACCTCCTCGACGCCCGCCGCCTCACCGACCTGATCGCCAAGGAACAAACCACCCACGCGTTCTGCCCACCCACCAACCTCGCCGCCATCGACCCCGCCGACTGCCCCAGCATGTCCTGCGTCACCCTCGCCGGGGAACCCATCCCACCCCGCATGGCCCAACGCTGGATGACCGCCGGCGCCCGCCTCATCAACGCCTACGGCCCCGCCGAAGCCTCCGTCGCCTGCACCTGGTACGACGCCAAAGCCGGCTGGGCCGGCGCATACGTACCCATCGGCTGGCCCATGCCCAACCGCCAGATCCGCATCGTCGACAACCACCTCAACCTCGTCCCCATGGGCATCCCCGGCGAAATCCTCATCACCGGAGCCGGCGTCGCCGACAGCTACCTCAACCGCCCCGAACTGACCACCCAACGATTCGTCACCGACCCATACGGCGGCGGCACCGCCTACCGCACCGGCGACCTCGGCCGATGGAACACCACCGGAGCCCTGGAAATCCTCGCCCGCATGGACCACCAGGTCAAAGTCAACGGCATCCGCATCGAACTCGGCGAAATCGAAGCCGTCCTCGAACAACACCCCGACGTCAACACCGCCGTCGTCATCCGCCGCGAAGACCGCGGCATCGCCCGCCTCGTCGGCTACATCACCACCCACAACGGCCGAACCCCCGCCGTGAGCGACCTACGCGAACACGCCGCCACCGTCCTACCCGCCTACATGGTCCCCGCCGTCATCATGATCCTCGACCGATTCCCCGTCGGCGGCACCGGCAAAATCAACCGAAAAGCACTCCCCGAACCCGGCACCCAACGCCCCAACCTCGACGTCGCCTACACCGCACCCACCACCGACGAAGAACAACTCATCACCAACATCTTCGCCACCATCCTCGGCCTCGACAAAGTCGGCACCCACGACAACTTCTTCCACCTCGGCGGCACCTCCCTACAATCCGCCACCACCGCCACCACCATCGACGAAACCGCCAACGTCATCGTCCCCGTCTCCCAAATCCACCGCACCCCCACCCCACACCAACTCGCCCAATGGCTCACCACCGCACCCCGCCGCCCCAGCGTCGAACCGGAACCGCCCGTCACCGGACGCCCCGGCCCGGCCAAGCCCGTCCCGCTGACCCTGTCGGTCGGCAAGTTCGTCTGGCTCCCCTTCGACCTGGTCTGCCCGACCACCTGGTGGATCGAGGGTGAGCTGGACCCGCGCGCCCTGATGGCCGCCCTCGGCGACGTCCACAAGCGACACGAGTCCCTGCGCGCCCGCTACCGACGCGTCGACCCCCCCGTCGCCATCATCCCCCCGAACACCGGCATGCCCCAGCTCCGCCTACTCACCGACGCCACCACCGAACAAGACGCACTCAACCAACTCACCGAAGCACTACAACAACCCCTCGACTACACCCAGGGCCGCAACTGGCGCGCCGCCCTCATCCGCGAAAAATCCACCAACCGCATCCTCTTCGGCATCGGCATCCACCACATCGCCTTCGACGGCTGGTCACACGCCCTCCTCGTCCGCGACCTCAGCCACGCCTACACCGCCCGAGCGGCCGGCAAAACCCCCGAATGGGACCGACCCGCACCCACCCTGCGCCAGTTCTACGACGAGCACACCCGCCTACGCGAGGCCGCCGACCTCGAAGCACAGCGGGCCTACTGGCGCAGGCAACTGCGCGGGCTCTCCCGCCAGGGCGAGGGCCGGCCCCAGGAGCTGCTGGTGGAGACCCCGACCTGGGGCCCCAAGGCCGGGCACATCGCCACCGTCACCCCCGACGTGCTGGAACGCTGGGACCGCGCCGCCCGGGAACACCGGTTCAGCCGCTCCAGCTACTTCGCCGCCGCCTACGCCACCGCGCTCCGCGCCATCCACCAGCAGGACGACATCGCCCTGCTGATGATCGTCGCCCAGCGCGGCAGCCGGATCCTCGACTCCACCTTCACGAGCCGGATCAGCTCCAACTGCCTCCGGGTCCGGTTCGACGGGCCGGAGAAGAACCTGATCCGGGCCGTCCAGCGGACCGTCGACGAGCTGATGGCCGCCCAGGACGTCGCGTTCCTGGAGATGACCACCGACCCGGTCCTCGACATGTCCCGCGAGGTGGCCAACAGCATGCCCTCCTTCGCCTACCAGGACAACGTCGTCCTTCCGCTGGAGCTGCCGGGCTGCCGGACCGAGGAGATCGTCGAGCCGTACGCCCGGGAGTGGTCGGGCGCCTGCCTCGTCGAGGTGCTGCCCGGCAACGGGGACGTCCTCCTGCGCGTCACCGTCCGCACCGACCTGGTCCCGGCCCCCGTCGCCGAGATGCTGGCGGCCGAGATGCTGCGCTTCCTCGAAGCCGGCCCCGAGGGCGTCGACCACGCTCGCTGAGCGGTCCCGCCGGACGCTGCCCCGGCCCGCCATCGTCACGCCGACGTTGGCGGGCCGGTCGCGGATCTGGGCCGGAAAGCGGAAGGGCGCGCTCACCGGGTCAGGCCGACCAGGGCGGCCAGGTGCGCCACGCCGGCCGGCATCGGGCCGCCGCGCGCCACGTCGGCGATCACCGTACGCGCCAGCGGCCGGCACCGGATCTCGGCCGGCGCGGTCCGTTCGGCGTCGACCAGGGCGCGCCCCGCCCGCAACAGGTCACCGACGTGCAGGTACGCCCGCGCGGCGTCCACCAGGTGCGCGGCCCGGTGCTCGACCGGCAGCCGCCCCCACCCGAGTGGTCTCCTCCACCGGTATCCGATCCGCCTCGGCCTGCTCCAACAAGGATTATGGCGGCAGGTTGATGCCCATCCGGCCGGCCAGCACCCGCAGGTCGTCCGGGATCGCGCGGCGCCTCGCCCGCTGCGCCATCGCCACGACCGCGCCCTGAGCGAGGGGGTTCAGGGCGAATGGCACCGGCGCGGCCTGCTCAGCCCGCACGAACGCGGCCAGCGCCTCGGCATCCCGGCGACCGGTGTCGGCCAACGCGCGGCCGAGGTCGAGCCAGTAGGACATCTGGCGGTTCGTCGCCACCAGGACCTGCGGCCGAACCGTCCGGGACAGCTCGATCACCCGGCCGGGCTCACCCGACTCGGCCGCGATGGACATCTCCCACAGCTTCACGTTGGTCGGCCCGAACCCACACCCGTTGAAGCCGGCCCCGTCCGGCGGGTCTCCGAGGGTCGCCGCCTCCCGGGCCGCCTCGGCGAGATGGTCCCGCGCGACGTCCGGACGACCGCTCACGGTCGAGGTCAGCGCCGCCGAGAGGTGGAGCTGGCCGAGCATCTGTCGGACCCGCTCGTCGGCCGCATCGGCCTGGAGCCCGACCAGCGACCGGTCGGCGGCCCGGGCCGCGAGTGGCGCGGATTCGATCGGCAGGCTCTGCGCGTACGCGAACCGGGACGCCCCGATCCACGCCGGATCCTCGACTTCCTCGGCAGCCGACACCGCGACCCGTGCGGCGTTGAGCGCCAGATGCCGGTAGCCGAGGTGCCGCAGGAACGTCGAAGCCTGGTAGGCCACCTGGGCGAGCACGGCGCCGTCGACAGCGGCGGCGTCGAGCAGGAGGCCGGGGAGCAGCCGGGCCATCGCCGGATAGTTGGATCGGGTACGGAGCTGATCGCTACGGGAGATGTCGCCGGCCAACTCGTCCCTGCCACGGGTCGACGGCCGGCGCTCACCATCCTCGATCTCGATCAGCGCGGACCAGATCGCCGGAACGCACTCGGCCGCGCTGTCCCGCGCCGGGTCGCCGGGTTCCGTGCCCTGGCCGAGCAGGTCCGCCACCGTCACCTGGAGAGCGGCGGCTACGGCGACGAGAGTGGAACGACGGTCGATGGTCTTCCGGCCGGACTCGACCTGCGAGATGTAGGACTGGCTGACGCCGGCGAGTCCGGCGAGGACAGCTTGCGTCATCCCGCTACGGCGCATCCGCCAGTACCGGATCCGGGCACCGATGGTGTCGGTCTTCATGGCCATGGCTTCGCCCACTTCCCAGGTAGCGGACCGGGGCGGTGGCCGCCTCACCCGGACGGACCGCCACCACGGACGGTACATCGGCCAGATTCGGGAGCGTAACGATCCGCGCCGAGGACATCACCCGACTCCGTCGGCGTGGATCAACATCGATCCTGCGTTCGCCGGTTCGCCTGCCTCGGCCGGCTCTGACCAGTGCCGTTGCTGTCAACAGCCACTGGGGTTCCTCGGCGTCAACCGGCCGGCACCGCTCGGCTGACCCGCTCCGCCAGTCGGTCTCCGGCTGCGGAGAAGCTTGTCGAACGCCGTACGAACGTGCCCTGTTGGACACGTTCTAGGATCTCGGCCATGAAGCGTCGGCTGCCAGGGAAGACCCTCCTGGGGCTGTTCTCGACCTTCGGTCTGATCTTCGCGATTGTGTGGATGACGATGGCCATCTGGTCGATCGCCGACGACCTTCGCGGATCAGAGACAGCCGCCGAGGTGGTCGATGTCGAGCACAGCGGAGCCAGGACCTTCCTGACAGTTCGGTTCACGACGAACAGCGGCGAAGCGTGTGAATCCCGCGTGCGCGTCACGGTCGATGCGAACCGTGCTGTGCATACTGGCGAGCACGTCGGCGTTCATTACGCCAGGAGCAGCCCTTGCCTGAGAGTGCGCGAATCCGGCGATCACTCCATGTGGTTATTCCCCGTCGTCGGGGTGGTACTTCCGATCGTGTTCGGCATCATGGCCTACGCCGCATGGCGCCGGCCCCGACCCGCGCTTCCGCCCCGATATGCGGGCATGCCCTGACGAGTCGAGTGAGGCCCGACCCGAGTGGGTGCCGCGCTCTCGGGAATCTGCTCGGCGTTGCTCGACATCACGGCTCACCTCCTCCACGCACAGCGGCTCCCATTCTCGCAGGAGCAGGACCGGCAAACCTGTCTCCCGGGAGCATGGTGCGTCGACGAAGGCGATCACCTCCCGCCCGGTGCCGGGAACGTCGGCCGGTACGAGCTGGACTGCCACGAGCCCGGCCGAGTCAGGGGACGAGGGCCGCCGGGCAGTACGCCAGCAGGTCCGTCGGTGCGTGCGCGACCACGTCCGGGCCGGCGGCGAGCAGCGCGGCGATGTCCCCGCCGTGCCAGGTGGTGGCGACCGTGGTGGCGCCGGCGTCCCGGCCGCTGAGCAGGTCGATCACCGCGTCGCCGACCATCATGGCCTGGGCCGGCGGCACGTCGAGGTGGCCGAGCGCCTGGAGCACGATGTCCGGGGCGGGCTTCGGGCGGGCCACCTCGTCGGAGCCGATCACCTGGTCGAACAGGCCCAGCACGCCGAGCGTGTCGAGCAGCGAGCGGGCCCGGGGGCCGCTCTTGCCGGTGGCGATGGCCATCCGGATGCCCCTGGCGTGCAGCTCCTCCAGGGTGTCCCGGACGCCGGGGAACAGCGGCACCAGGTGGGCCATCCGGTAGCTCTCCCGGACGAACGGTTCCTCCATCTCCAGCGGCAGCCCCATCAGCCGCATGATGTCCGGGAAGTACCGGCCCATGTGCTGGTTGTACTCCTCGAACGGCGCCGGTCCGTCGCCCACCACCTCCGCGTACGCGATGCTGAACGCCTCGCGCATGACGGCGGAGCTGTCGACGATGACGCCGTCGAGGTCGAACACGACCGCGCGGATCGGGCCCCGGCCGGGCGTCGGGCGGGTCACGTCGACGGTGGACGGTGGATGGCTCATGGCTGCTCCCCGGAGCGAGTGAGGTCGCCGGTGGTTCTCACCGGTCGCGTTGGCCCGCCAGCACGTGCTCCCGCTCCGGCTCGGTGGGCCGGGCGGAGTGGTAGATCCGTTCGATGATGTCGATGGTCCGGCGGGCCTCGGCGACGGCCACGCCCCGGCTGGCCGGGGCCGCGAGCAGCCCGGGCAGGGCGTCGAGCTGGCGGTCGTACTCGGCGCCGATCGCCTCCTCGGGCAGCGGCAGCCGGACGGTCTCGCCGGCGCGGGTGCGGGTGAGCACCGGCGCCGGCTCCCGGTTCGGGCTGAACCCGAACGTGCAGCGCAGCGTGGCCGACCCGGTGGCGCCCTGCACGGTGATCGTGGTGCGGTCGAGGGCCTCGTGCGACGCCCAGCAGGCGTGCAGGGCGACCGAGGCGCCACCGTCGGTGATCAGGAACCCCCGGGCGGTGTCCTCGACGTCGCCGCGGGACCGGCCCCCGGTGCCGGCCTCGCTGCGCCACGCGGCGTGCGCGGCGCTGTCGTTGACGAAGTCGTCGGAGACGCTGCCGATGGCGTGGGTGACCCGGGTGTCCGGGCCGAGCATCGGCAGGACGGTGTCGAGCAGGTGCCAGCCGAGGTCGACCAGCGCGCCGCCGCCGGAGAGGTCGCGGCGGGTGAACCAGCCGCCCGCGTCGGGCACCCCCCGGGCGCGGACCCAGGCCACGTCGACGTGCCGGACGGGGCCCAGCCCGCCGGCCACCTCCGCCAGCGCCCGCACGTCGGCCCGCCACCGGGCGGCGCTGCCGGCCAGCAGCACCGCGGCGCCGTCGCGCTCTGCGGCGGCGAGCAGCTCCGCCTCGGCGGAGGTGAGGCAGACCGGCTTCTCCAGGAACACCGGTACGCCCCGGCGCAGCAACCGGGCGGCGACCGCGGCGTGCAGGTGGTTGGGGACTGCCACCACCACCAGGTCGACCGCGCCCGCGGGCAGGTCGTCGACGTCGGCGTACGCGAAGGGCACCGCGTGGGTGTCGCGGGCGGTGTCCCGGACGGCCGGCTGCGGGTCGACCAGGGCGGTCACCTCGAAGGCCGGGTGCGCGGCGAGCCGGGGCAGCCAGATCTCCCGCCCGGCCCAGCCGAGTCCGGCCACCGCGACCCGGACCGGACGGTCGGGCGCGGCGGCCGGGGGCAGGCCGGTCATTCGGCGAGGACGTCGGCCAGCACGGCGGCGATGTCGTGCATCTGCTGCTCGGTGCCGAGCAGGGTGCGGTGGTGCAGCCAGACGCAGTCGGAGTGGATCTGCTCGACGTTGGGGCAGCGGGCGGCGATCGCCTCGATGCTCTCGTCGGGGGCGCCGGCCTCCCAGAAGCCCTCACACCGGTAGATGGCCCGGAACGCCACGAACGCCGGTACGCCCCGGGCGATGAGCGCGTCGACCACGGCGCGGCGCCGCTCCAGGGTGATCCCCGGGATCCGGAACATGGCCATGTAGTGCGGGTTGCGGTCGGTGCGCGGGTCGGTGCGCTGGGGCACCACGCCGGGGATCTCGGCAAGCAGGCTGGACAGCAGCGGCCACCGCTGCTCGCGCACCTCGATCTGGCCGTCGAGGCGGGCGAGCTGGGCGCGCAGCACGGCGGCGCTGAACTCGTTCATCCGGTAGTTGGAGCCGGTGGTGCGGTGCAGGTAGTCCCGGTCGGTGCGGGGCCGGCCGCAGCTGTGCACGACGAACGCCCGTTCGCGGGTCTCCTCGTCGGGGAAGAGCACCGCGCCGCCCTCGCCGGCGGTCATCAGCTTGCCGTTCTGGAAGCTGAACGCGGCCACCGAGCCGAGCGCGCCGGCCCGCTTGCCCTGCCACTGGGCGCCGTGGGCGTGCGCGGCGTCCTGGAGCAGCGCCACCCCGGCATCTGCGGCGATCTTGTCCAGCGCGTCCATGTCGGCGAACTGGCCGGCCATGTGCACCGGCATGATGGCCCTGGTGCGGTCGGTGATCGCGGCGGCGACGGCGGTCGGGTCGACGCAGTAGGTGTCCAGGTCGACGTCGACCGGCACCGCGACCGCGCCGAGGCGCTGCGCGGCCAGCGACGACGAGATGAAGGTGAAGGCGGGGACGATCACCTCGGTGCCGGGCCCGACGCCGAGCACCTCCAGGGCGACCTCCAGGGCGTGGGTGCCGTTGGTGACGGCGAGCGCGTGCGGCGTGCCGTGGTACGCGCCGAACTCCGCCTCGAAGGTGTCTACCTCGCTCCCGCCCATCCGCCACCACTGACCCTGTTCCAGGGCGCGGACCAGGCCGGCTCGTTCCTCGTCACCGAACTGCGGCCACTCGGGGAACTCCGGCACCGTTGACGGCTGACCACTCATGACTTCCCACTTCCCAATCCAGGATGACCAGCGGTTCCCGACCGTCCCGCGGCGGCTTCGCGCATCCCGCGGACCCGGGCTCGCCCGCCGCGGCGGGCCTGCGCCGGTCGGCCGGTCGAGCGGGGACGCCGCCGTCTGAGCGGACAGCGTCATCGGCTCGCGGTGGACGCTAACCGACCCGGCAGGAGGCTCACCTCCCCTAACAGCCCCTACCCACCCCTTAGTTCGACGGCGGGCCGGGGGCGGTCGGCGCGGGCGGGGCCGGCGGCGTAGTAAGACTGCGGGGAATCTGTCGCCGGCCCGGCGGGGGCCAGCCACGCGAGGTGGCCGTACCCGGGCCGCTTCCCGCGAGGTGAGCTGTGTCCGACGTGCTGCTGTTGAACGGTCCGAACCTCGGCATCCTCGGCCGACGCGAGCCGGAGATCTACGGCACCGACACCCTCGCGGACATCGAGCGGGCCGTCGGCGAGGAGGTCGCGGCGCGGGGCTGGCGGGTGGTCGCGGTGCAGCACGACTGCGAGGGCGCCCTGGTCCGCGCCGTGCAGGAGAACTACGACACGGTGGGCGCGATCGTGAACCCGGGCGCCCTGATGATCGCGGGCTGGAGCCTGCGCGACGCGCTGGCCAACTATCCGCGGCCGTGGATGGAGGTCCACCTGTCCAACGTGTGGGCCCGGGAGAGCTTCCGGCACGACTCGGTGCTCGCCCCGTTGGCCAGCGGGATCATCGTCGGGCTGGGCTCGCTGGGCTACCGGCTGGCCGCCCGCGCGCTGGTCGCCACCGTCGACTGAGGACGCCGCCCGGCCCGGCCCGGCGCCGCGCGTACCGGGCCAGCCGGCCGTCCGGCCGATAGGGTCGGCCGGGCCCTGACCCCCTCCGAGAAGGAAGTGAACGTGCAGATTCCCATCATCGTCCTCAGCGTCATCCTGGCCACGGTCTTCGCCGCGCTGGCCTACCCCAAGCTCACCGGCCAGGCGCAGATGCGCGAGCGGATGGCCCACCTCGGCGTCTCCCCCGGGCTGACCAAGGTGATCGGCAACCTGGAACTGGCCGCGGTCGTCGGCCTGATCTTCGGCCTGTACTGGGCGCCGGCCGGGATCGCGGCGGCGATCGGCCTCACCCTCCAGATGATCGGCGCGGTGATCTTCCACCTGCGCGCCCGGGACCCGATCTCGGTGGCGGCGATGCCCGCCGTGTTCGGGCTGGCGACAGCCGCGGTCGCGGTGCTGCACGTGCTGCGGGGCTGACCGCCGGTGCCGGGACGGACCGACACCGGCGTGCTCGGGGTCGACATCGGGGGCACCAAGGTCGCGCTGCGGGCCGAGCGGGCCGCGTCCGCGCCGGTCGTCGACCCGGGGGCGTACGAGCAGCCCGGGACCGTCGCGTCGCGGGCGTACGAGCGGACCCTGACCTGGCCCGCCGGCGGCGCCGAGGCGGACGTGGCGGCGCTGGCGGACGCGGTCGACGCGCTGCGCGCGGAGTCCGGCTGGCGGCTGGCGGCGGTCGGGGTGGCGATGCCCGGCACCACCGACCCGACCGGCCGGGTGACCGTCTGGCCGGGCCGGCCGAGCTGGGCCGGGCTGCGGCTCGACAAGGCGCTGCGCCGGATCTTCCCCGGCAGCCGGACCGCCTGGGCCGACGACGGTGACCTCGCGGCGCTCGCCGAGGCCCGGCACCTCGGCGCGGACGACGTCGTCTACCTCGGGGTGGGGACCGGGGTGGGCGGGGGTGTGGTGCTCGGTGGGCGCCCGCTGCCCGGGGCCGGCCGGGGCTCGCCCGAGGTCGGGCACATGGTCGTCGCCGTCGACGGGCCGCGCTGCGACTGCGGGCGGCACGGCTGCCTCCAGGCGATCGCCTCCGGCCCGGCCACACTGCGCCGGGCCGCCGCCGTGCGGGGCGCCGCGGTGAGCTTCGCCGAGCTGCGCGACGGGCTGGAGCAGGACCGGCGGTGGGCCCACGACGCGGTCCAGCCGAGCGGTACGGCCCTCGCGGCGGCCGTGGTCAGCCTCGGCGAGCTGGTCGACCCGTCGGTGGCAGTGCTGGGCGGCGGGTTCGCCGCCGGGCTGCCGGGCTTCGTCGGGCTGGTCGCGCGGGAGGTGGCCCGGCTGGCCCGGCCCGGCCGCCCGGCGCCGGCCGTGCGGGCCGCCGCGCTGGGCGGGCTCTCCTCGCTGCACGGCGCCGTGGCGCTGGCCCGGAACCTGACCGCGTCCCCCTGAACCGGCCCGGAACCTGACCGCGTCCCCCTGAGTCGGCCCGGATCGCGGGCCGCCGCTTCTCCGAGAGGAAACCAGCATGATCAGCATTGGTGTCGTTGTCGGCAGCACCCGCCCGGGCCGCAAGGCGGAGGCGGTGGCCCGCTGGGTGCGCGACATCGCCGCCCAGCGGGGTGACGCGACCGCCGAGCTGGTGGACCTCGCCGACCACGCCCTGCCGCACCTGAACACGCCGCTGCCGCCGTCGATGGCCCCGTCGAGCGACCCGGCGGTGCGTCGCTGGGCCGCCCGGATCGCCGCGTTCGACGCGTACGTGTTCGTCACCCCGGAGTACAACCACTCGGTGCCCGGGGTGCTCAAGGACGCGATCGACTTCCTGTACCGGGAGTGGACGAACAAGGCGGCCGGGCTGGTCAGCTACGGCGTGCACGGGGGCACCCGGGCGGCGGAGCACCTGCGGCTGGTCCTCTCCCAGGTCGAGGTCGCCGACGTCCGGTCCCAGGTGGCGCTGTCCCTGGTCACCGACTTCGTCGACTTCCGCGAGTTCCGGCCCGCCCCGGCGCAGGCCAAGGCGGTCGGCGAGATGCTCGACCAGGTCGTCGCGTGGGGCGGCGCGCTGCGCCCCCTACGCGGGCGCTGACCCGTCGGGGCATTCAGGATCAACCTCGACCGGAACAGCGCGGCCAGGCTGACCGCGGGGAACCCGCACTTCACCGCGTACGGCCGCCCGGCCCCGGGCTCACGGGATCGTCACCCCGTACGCGGCCAGGATCTCGTTGATCGGCTGGTAGTAGGTGGTACCGCCGCTGGTGCAGTTGCCGCTGCCGCCGGAGAGGATGCCGAGGATCCGGCCGGTGGCGGCGACGTAGAGCGGGCCGCCGCTGTCGCCGGGCTCCGCGCAGATGTTGGTGCGGATCAGCCCCGAGACCGAACCCTCGGCGTAGTTGACCGTGGCGTTGAGGGCGGTGATCGTGCCGCACCGCACGCCGGTGGTGGAGCCGCTGCGGCAGACGGCCATGCCGACGACGGGGGTGGCGGTGCCGAGGATGGTCAGCGTCCCGGGGTACGTGTAGACGGCGCTCGGGTGCGGGATCGTCGAGGAGGTGTAGCGGACGATCCCGTAGTCGTTGCCGGGGAAGCTGGTGCCGGCGCGGGAGCCGAGGACCGTGCTGCCGGCGCCGTCGGCGTACCAGGTGGCGGCGGTCGACGTGCAGTGGCCGGCGGTGACGAAGTAGTAGGTGCTGCCGCTGCGGACGTTGGCGCCCAGCGAGCAGCGCCCCCCGCCGGCGTAGATGGCCTGCCCACCGGCGATCAGCGTGCTGAGCCGGCCGCGCTCCCGGCGGATGACGGCGTCGGTGCCGGCCAGCCGGGTGCGCAACGCGGCCAGTTGGCTCTCGCCCACGGTGTCGTCCACGGCCACGGTGGTCCGGCCGGTGGCCGGGTCCACGGCCCACACGGTGCCGGCCGGAGCGGTGGCGGCCATGGCGATCGGCGCGGCGGCGATCGGCGGGGCGACGGTCGGCTCGGCGGCCCGGGCAGCCGCCGGCGACGCCAGCAGGGGGACGACGAGCAGGAGGGCGAGCAGGGGGAAGCGACGCATCCGGGCCTCCACACATCGGTGAGAGTAGATGCCCTACAGCATCCGCGCTCCGCCCGCCCGGTTCAATACGTCGAGCAACGTCCATGCCGTGCAGGCGGGGTCAGCGGGCCGGGCCGGCCCCGCCCGCACGCTCGGCGACCACCACGGAGATGCCGTCGAGCACGCGCTGGAGGCCGAACTCGAAGGCGTACTCCGGGTCGTGGGCGGTGCCGTGCGCCGCCCCGGCCGCGGTGCCCACCCGGGACGCGGTCGGGAAGCTGCCCGGGGTGACGAACCGCGCCAGCCAGGGGGCGTGCACCTGCCACCACTGGCCGTCGGTCAGGCCCGTCTCCCGCTCCAGGTTCACCGCGTCGAGGACGGCCCGCGCCGCGCTGCGGACGTGCCCCAGGACGAGGGTGAGCACCGCGTCCATCTCCACGTCGGTGAGGCCGGTGTCGGCGACGGCGGTCAGCTCGTAGTCGTACTTGGCCATCAGGTTCGGGCCGAGCACCGGCCGGCTGGTCTCGGCCCGCAGCAGCCAGGGGTGGCCACGGTAGAGACTCAGGTTCTCCCGGGCGATCCGCTCCAGCCGGACCCGCCAGCCGCCCGCGACGTCGGGCGGGCGGCTCATCTCGCCGTACAGGGTGTCGACCATGGCGTCCAGCAGCTCGGCCTTGCCGGGTACGTAGGTGTAGACCGACATCGTCCCGACGCCCAGCGCCTCGGCGACCCGACGCATGGTAAGGGCGTCGATGCCCTCCGCGTCGGCGATCTCGATCGCCGCCCGGACGATCCGGTCCACACTCAACCCGGGGCCCACGCTGCGGCTCGTCGGCTCGGCGGTGCGCCAGAGGATGGCCAGGCTGCGGGCGGGGTCCGGCTTTCCTCGGCGCTCACTGGGCATAGTGCGGCAATCCTACGGCCCGGCACCCCGCCGACCGTAGCTTGGTCCAGGGCGCGAGGTGCGCGACTGCGGGCCGCTCGACGTTCGCCCACCTCGCCAGCCTGCCGGAGCGGGAGCTGACCGACCTGGGCCGGGACGAACCACCGGCGCCGGCTCACCCGGTGCGGGACGGCCGCTGACGCCGCCGGGTGGCGAAGAACAGCGCGGCGGCCCGCCGGACGACGGTGGGCCGGCGCGGGTCGACGGCGACCTCCCGGAGCAGTTCCCGGTTCACTGCGGCGGCGGTCAGCGTGGTGAGCAACGCGAAGCACTCCTGCCGCACGTCACGCACCGGCGGCGGTCCGGCGGCGAGCGCCGGGGCGACGCCGTCCACCGGGCCCGGGCGGGGCGACCAGTGGGCCAGCAGCGCCGCCAGCACGTCGGACCGGACCACCGGGTCGGCGGCGCCGCCCGCGGCCAGGTAGTGCCCGGCGGCGATCGCCCCGGCCGGGTCCCGCGCCACGTCCCGGAGGAACCCCGGCGCGACCGTGGCCCGGCTCATCGCCCACAGCCCGACGCCCCGCTGGGAGGTGGTGGCCATCGCCCTGATCCAGCGCTGCGCGCTCCAGTCGCGGGCGAGCGGGCCCGCCGCCAGGTGCTCGACCAGGCCGGGCCAGGTCGCGGCCAGCGCGCCGGGGGCCGGGACGGGCCCGCCCACCGCGCCCGACCGGGCGGCCGGCGCGCGGCCGGCCCCGGCGTCGGAGAACAGGCCGGTGGCGAGCAGGACCAGCCGCACCTGCCGGTCCCAGTCCGGCAGCACCCGGTCCGGCTGGTACGGCGCCTGTGCCGCCGACCAGTCGACCACCGCCGCGACCGGGTCGGCGCCGGTCACCGCGGCGACCGCCGCCACCTCGACCAGCTCGGTGTGCCGCTCGGTCAACCAGTCGGCGACCGGCCCGCCGCGTACCGCCCGGCGCAGCGCGTCGCACGTAGCGTCGAAGCTGGCCCGCCCGCCGCCGAGCAGGGCGCCGACGAACCGGTCCAGCAGCACCGCCGGGTCGGCCACCGGGTCCGGGCCGGCCAGCCCTGCCTGCCAGAGGGCGGCGGCGATGGTGGCGGTGAGGGGGTTGCGCAGCGCGGGGCGGGCCCGCTGCTGGTCGGCCCAGTTCAGGAAGCGCCGCGCGGCCACCGCGTCCGGGAACCAGCGGTGCGCGAACCGTCCGACGTCCGGGTCGGTGAACGGTGCGAGGTGGTACGCGGCGTACCCGGGGTCCAGGACCGCAAGCTCGTTCTCCGCGAGCTGGCGGGTCGTCACCAGGACCCGCCACGGCCCGGCTCCCGGCGCGGCCGGGGGCGCGGTGGCACGGGCCAGCGCGGCGAGGCGGTTGAGCACCTCCGCCCGGTCGTCCGGGTCCGCGACCGCGTCGACCCCGTCGACGCAGACCAGCCACCTCCGGTCCGGCGCGGGCTCGCGCGCGAAGTCCAGGCCGGGTGCCTGGTCGCGGTACGCCTCGGCGAGCGCGGCGGGCAGCGGTTGGTGCACCAGCGCGGTCGCCGGCAGGCCCACCACCACCGGCCCGGGAGGGGTCCGGCGCAACCGGCCCCGCCCGGCGAGCCACCACCGCGCCGAGTTCGCGCACGCCTGCCGGACCAGCGCCGACTTCCCGCTGCCCGGCTCGCCGATCAGCAGCACGTGCCCGGGGCCGGTGAGCAGCGACCCGACGTCGACGGGGCCGGCGGCGGGGTCGAGCCGGGCGACCGCCCGGCGGGCGACGTACACCTCCGACAGGGGGCGGACGTAGCCACCGGCGATCCGGTGCGGGTGGACGATCGCCTCCTCCGACTGGGCCCTCCACAGCGGGTTCAGGGCGGCCCACCAGCCGCGCCCGGGCCGCCCGCGCAGGTGGCGGCGGACCGCCAGGACGGCGGCGGCCAGCGCCAGCGAACCGCTGACCACACTGGCCACCTTGTCGAAGAAGTCCCAGGTCACGTGCCCACCGGGGCCGGCCCGCCCGGCGACTCGTGGTGGCTGCCGCACTCACCGCAGTACGGGCGGGTGTGCAGCTCGCCGCAGTGCTCCCACGGCGGCACCCGCTGCTCGGGGGCCGGGTACGGCGGCGGATCCGACCGCCCGGGGCCGTCCCCCGGCTCCCCGGACACCCAGGAGGACGTCTGCGGCGCGACCGCCGCCGAGTACTGCCACCGCCGCAGGTCGACGTGGGGCTTGAGGCGCACGTCGCCGGTGGCGGCGTCCCGCACGTCCACGATCCGGTCGAGCTGCCGCAGCTTGTCGTCGTGGCCGCCGGCGTGGGCGAGCGCCACGGCCCGCCCGAGGTGGTGCTCCGCGTCGGTGAGCCGGCCGACGTTCGCCGCGGCCAGCGCCAGCCCCACCTGTTCGGCGTACCCCTGCTGGTGGGTGTAGTGGGCGACGGTCTCGTGCACCTGGGAGAACAGCTCGATCTCGTCGGTCCACTCCACGTCGACGGGCACCTCGGCGGCGTCCGGGGCCGCGTCGACCCGGACACCCAGCCAGCCGATCCGCCGCCGGGCCTGCGGGGTCATCGGGTCCACCTCCAGGGCGACGTGGAAGTCGCGCCGGTCGGCCGGGCTCCACGCCCCGATGGGGAAGTCGGTGGTGAGGTCGCCGGCGGCCACGCCCCGGCCGGTGAGGTCGGCGATGGTCGGGTACACCTGCTTGACGAAGCGGATCCGGGCCAGCGCGCTGGTGCGCACCCGCAGCCGGGCGTCGGCGGCCCGGCGGGCCAGCGCGCGGGCCAGCACGGTCGCGAACTCGGCGGCGAGGCCGTCGAGGTCCTCCACCGGCACCACCGGGTTGGCGCCCAGCGCGTCCGCGATGCCGAGCAACTCCGGGCCGTCCCAGTCGTGCACCCCGTCCGCCGAGCCGATGGCCCGGCAGTCCACGGTGAACCGGCCCGCGCAGGACTCCACCGCCGCCCTCAGCTCGGCGGGCTGCTGGGACTCGTTGCGGCCGTCGGTCAGCAGGATGGCGTGCCCGATCGCGTCGGGCCGGGTGCCGAGCAGATCCCGGGCCAGCAGCAGCCACTTGCCGATGGCGGTGCCGCCGTGCGGCGACGCCCGGCGTACCGCGCGCCGAGCCGCGGCCCGGGTGCCCTCGTCCGCGACCGCGAGCCGCCGCTCGCCGGGGTAGATCATCGTGGCCCTGCTGGTGCCCTCCACCACGGCGAACGCCACCCCGTCGGGCAGCGCGTCGACGGCGGCGAGGGTGGCCGCGCGGGCGGCCCGCATCTTGGTCTGCGGCGCGCCCATCGAACCGGAGCAGTCGAGCAGGATCACCTCGGCGAGCCCGTGGTGACGCGCGTCGCCCCCGGCCGGTCCGGCCCGCACGGCGGCGACGACGTCGACGATCCCGCCGTCGGTCGGCAGGTACTCGCTGTGGTGGGCGGTCAGGTCGAGCCGCAGCCCGTCCGGTGCCGTCACGCGGGGCTCCTTTCGTCGGGTCCGCCGGCCGAGGCCCGGCCGGCTCCCGGCTCGGCGCGCGCGCCGCGGGTCACCACCAGGTCACCGGCCGGTGCGCGTTGGCGAGGTCCACCAGCGCGATCCGCTCCCGCCGGTCGCCGGTGCGGCCGGCCAGGGACCGGCAGGTGCGTTCGAAGGCGCGGCGCAGGGTGTCCGGGTCGAGCCGGTGGCCGAACAGGCGCCGGTCGGCGTACCGCCCGTCGGCCAGGTCGCTGCCGAGGGCGATCCGCAGGATGTGCGCCTCGACCAGGTCGCGTTCGGCGAACGGGGGCAGCTTCTCCACGACGGCCGCGGCGTCGAGGGCGGCGTCGAGCCGGTGGCCGTCCTCCGGCGCCTCCAGCAGCATCCGTACCGCGCAGGTCGCCGCCACCGTCGAGGCGCGGGAGGACTCCGGCACGGTGAGCAGGACGGCGGTGGCGGGGCGCGGGCCCTCGGTGACGAACAGGCAGCGGGCCAGCCCGAAGGCGGCGGCGACCACGCCCTGGTCGGTCTCCCACACCCCCCGGTAGTGCGCGGCGGCCGTCGGGTGGTCGCCGGCGATCTCGCAGGCCACCGCGTACGCCAGGCGCGCGGACACCTCGCCGGGCAGCCACCCGTACACCCGCCCGAACCAGTCCCGGGCGGTCGCACCGTGCCGGCCGACCAGGGCCACCAGGCCCCGGTGCCACCACAGCGACCAGTCGCGCAGGTCGTCGGGGAAGGCGGCGAGCAGCGGACCCGCCTCGTCCGCCCGGCCCGCGGCGAGGTACGCCCGGACCATCCGGTAGGTGACCTCGGCCGTGTGCTCGGGCGCGGTGCCGAGCAGGGCGATCAGCTCGGCGGGGGTGGCCGGGCCGAGCGAGGCGAGGAAACCGGCGGCCGGGTCGTTGCCGTCGACCAGCGGCATCGGCAGGCCGAGCACGATCTCCACCACGTCGAGAGCGTCGACGTCGGCGTGCAGGGCGAACGCGCACGCCGCCGGGCTGAACAGGGTGGACCGGGTCGGCCGGGGGATGCCGTCGGCGGCCGAGCGGACCTGCCGCCGCACCCCCCTGACCTGCTCACGCATCTCGGCGGCGGAGCCGAACCGCTCCTCGGGCTCGACCGCGGTGGCCCGGGCCAGCAGCCGCGCGAACGGGTCGAGCGGGGCGGGCAGCGGCAGCCGCAGCAGGTCCCGCCCCACCGGCAGGGGACGCAGGTCCGCCGAGCTGACCGCCAGGGTCAACGCGGCGAGGGTACGGCCGACGGTGTAGATGTCGGAGCGGACGCTCGGCCCCGCCGGGCCGAGCCGCTGCACCTCGGGGGCCTCGAAGCCCGCCGTGCCCCAGGGCGGGCTGACGGTGTTGTCGATCCGCCGGGCCGCGCCGAAGTCGACGAGCTTGAGCGGGCCGTCCGGGCCGTACCCGCCGATCAGCATGACGTTCTCGGGCTTGAGGTCGCAGTACAGCCAGCCCTGGTCGTGCAGGTACTCGAAGGCGTCGAGGATCTGCACCCCGTACCCCAGCGCCTGCGGCACGTCGACGGCCGACGGGCCGCCGTCCGGTCCGATGGTGCGGCGGGCGTCCTCCAGGGTGCCGCCGTTGACGTACTCCATCACCAGGTATCCGACGTCGGAGTCGGACTCGGGGCGCAGCGCGTGGGTGATCGTGACGATGCGGGGGTGGTTGAGCGCGATCAGCGCCTGCCGTTCCCCGACGAACGCCGCCGCGGCCTCCCGGTCCTCGGGGTTGCGCTGCCCCTTCAGCACCCGCCAGCTACCGTCCATGTCCTCGTCGCGGGCGAGGAACACCCAGCCCACCCCGCCGTGCCCCAGGCAGCCCTCGATCCGGTACCGGCCGGCCCGCACGTCGCCCTTGGCCAGCGGCGGGGTGAACGAGTAGCGGGAGCCGCAGTTCGGGCAGTACCCACTGACCCGGGGCACCCGGCGCCGGCACGTCGTCTGCGGGCAGTACCGGGAGTGCTCGGGCACGACGGCCTGGGACAGCACCGCCTCCAGCGGGTCCCGGGCCCGCGCCGACGGGATGAACGCCGGGCTCTCCCACGGCCGGGCCCGGGGGCGCCACAGCTCACGGGGCGGCCCTGGGACGGGCCGGTGGACCCGGGACGACGGCTGCGGGGCCACGGCCGAGGGCGGCCTCGGGTCCGCGCCCGGCGGGCCGCCGCCGCACGGGTGGCCCCACAGCCGGCAGAAGCCGTCCTGGTCCACCGCCCCGGGGCAGTTGCGTTCCGCGCAGGAACGGCTCGTCGGCGTCATCGCGTCACCTCGTTCACGGCCTGCTGGTAGGCGCGGACCGCCCGGCTCGCAGCGGTCACGGCGAAGCGGTCGGGGCGCAGCCTGTCCCGCGCCTCGCGGTAGCTCCGTTCCAGGTCGGGATGCTCGGCCCGGTCCTCGTCGGCGGCGCGCTGCCGGTACGCCTCCAGCCGCCCGCCGAGTTCCAGGTGGCAGCGGGCGCGCAGCCGCCGCCGGGCGGCGTCGACCAGGTCGGCGGCCCGGTCGAGGGCGGCCTCCAGCTCGGCGGCGGGGCCCGCCGGATCGCCGGGCGACGCGGCGCGGGCCCCGGCGGCGCGGGCGAGCAGCCCGTCGACGTCGAGGGCGGCCAGGGGGTCGCCGCCGTCGCCCAGCCCCTCCCGGGCCGCCTCGGCCGCCAGCTCCCGCAGGCGCCGCACCGACGAGCGCAGCCGCCGCTCCCCGGCCGTCCGCCGGTCCGGGTCGTCGCTGGCCGGGGCGAGCGCCCGGCGCACGGCGGCGAGGTCGTCCGCGAGGCCGGCCAGCGCGTCCCGCCAGGGGCCGGGGCGGGCGCAGCCCACCGGGTCCGCCGCGGCCTCCCGCTCCAGCCCGGCAAGCCGCGCGGCGGGTACGTCCAGCGCCGCGCCCCGGCCGGCCACCCCGGCCCGGTGCCGCAGGTCCGCGACCTCCTTGCGCAGCCGGTCGAGGTCGGCCTCCACGAACCGCACGGCCGTCCGGTACGCGTCGACGAGCCGGCGGATCGTGGCCCGGCGTTCCCGGGCCGCCGCGACGATCTCGTCGAGGGGCAACCACTCGACCCGGGCCGCCTCCCCCGTCGCGGAGGTGAACGTGACCTCGATCGGGTCGGTGAGCAGCCGGGCGAGGCGGTCGTCGCGCAGCGCCGCCGGGCCGGGGCGGACACCGGGGCCGGCCGGGTCGGGGACGGCACCGGAGTCGGCCGGGTCGGCGCCCGGCGGGTCGGCGCCGTCGTCCATCGGGTCGAGGGCCAGCGACAGGCAGCCGAGCACGTGCAGCTCGTCCCAGGCCGCGCTCTCCGTCCCGGCGGTGACCCCGGCGAGCGGGGCGTGGAACTCCCCGGTGATCAACCCCTGCGCCTCCAGCAGCCACTCGGCGACCAGGCCGTGCGCGGCCCGCACCGCGTCGAGCCGTTCGCCGTCCGGCATCACGTTCCGCCCCTCAGCCGGGCGGCCACGACGTGACCGGCGGGCCCGGTGTCGGCTGCCCCCGGTCGGGGTGGTCGGCGAGCCACTGCTGGTGCGCCGCCGACCACGCCCCGGAGGCGCGGGTGGACTCCAGGACGTGGTTGACGAACCGGGCCAGCTCGACGCTGTCCGGGTTGTCCCGGGCGAACGCGAAGGCGTGCGGCTCGTCGGTGAACCAGGTGCACGGCCGCCTGCCGTCGTGGTAGCGGCAGAACGGGGCGTTGTCCCGGGGCGACTCGGTGACCAACACGGTGTCGGGTGCCATCCGGGTGAAGCCGATCAGGATGTTCTCGTCCGTGCTGACCGCGTCGACCTGGCCCTGGCGCAGCATGACCAGGCAGTCGATCGCGTGGGCGGCCTGCACCGGCACCGGGTGCGCGCCGTCGGCCGTGCGGTAGCTGGCGATCGCCGCGAGTGAGGTGGTCCGCGCCGCCGCGCAGACCCGACGGCCGCCGAGCTGCTCGATGCCCGTGTACTCCGGGGGCCCGTCCGGCCGCCCGTCGACACGCCGGACCAGCGCCGTCTGCCCCGAGTCGAGGTAGTCGTTGGAGAAGACGACCTGCTTCGCCCGCTCGCAGCTCGCCGTCAGCGAGGTGGCGATGACGTCGACCCGGTCCGGGTGGTCCGGCGCCAGCATCTCGAAGGCGCCCTGCCCGGGCGGCACCACCTTGAAGGTGAGCCGCTTGCGCGGCTCCTCCCCCGGCCAGATGGCCCGGACCACCGCCAGCAGCAGGTCGATGTTGAAGCCCTCGAACTGCTGCGTCACGGCGTTCCAGTGGCTCATCGTGGCGTCCGACGGGTCGACGCCCGCGACCAGGCCCTGCCCCGGCGCCCGGCCGAGGATCGCCCGCGGCGGGGTGCTGCTCGGGGCGAAGCTGCTGCGCACCGTGCAGATGGCGTTGGCCGGCTCACCACCGGCGGCGATCTGCTGCACGCCCGAGGGCGCCGCGGCGGGGACGGTGGTGGAGTCCGGCGGAACCGCCGTGCACGCCGCCACCGCCAGCAGCAGGACGCCGGCCCGCGCGGCCCGGGCGGCCACCGGCCCGCCGCCGCGGCGGGCCGCCGATCGTGTCGTCACCTGTGTCGTCATCGGTTCCCCCGCCCGTCTCACCGGTACTCGGCCAGGCGTTGCCGCAACCCGCCGACGACCGCGGCGCCGGCGAGCAACGTGACCCACGCGGCGAGCCCGCCGAACTGGCGCGGCGTCGCCGGCAGGCGGTCGACGTACCCGGCGACCACCTTGTCGCCCTCGTCGAGCCGGGCGGTGAGGGTGGCGGTCGCCGCGTCGAACGACCTCCCGGCCGGCCCGGCGTCCAGCACCGCGTCCATGGCCCGGCGGAACGCGTCCGGCTCCTGGCTCTGCCGGGCGGTCCACACGTCGGTCAGGGTGGCGCAGTCCACCCCGTCCGGGACGTCGCAGAGCTTCCGGCCGTCGAAGTCCTCGTGGTGGCCCACCGGGTCGACGCTGGCGCCGAGCCCGAGGTAGACGTCCGCGCGGCCGGCCAGCAGGGTGCCGAGCCGCTGTTGGGTGGCGCTCTGCTCGGCCACGGCCCGCTCCAGCTCGGGGAACCGGCTGTCGGCCGCCGGCCAGTGCGACCACGAGGCGACGGCCAGGGCCAGGACGGCCGCGACGCCCGCCGAGGCGACGAGCAGGCCGGCGTTGAGCCGGCGGCGGGTGCGCCGCCACAGCCACCACTGGACGGCCCCGAGCGCCGCCAGGGTCAGCAACGGCATCAGCAGGGAGGCTGCCGCCCACCACCGGGCGTCGACCCGGGCCTCCCGCAGCAGCCTGGTGTCGTAGTCCCACAGGGTCTGGGCGGCGGTCAGCAGTTGGGTGGACAGGTAGTAGGACGCCTCCCGCGCGTACGCGGAGGCGAGCACCCCCTGGCTGGCGACCGTTCCCCGGGCCTCGGCCACCGCCAGCGCGTCGGAGATGATGCGCTGGTAGACCTGCAACCGGGCGGCGATCGTGGCCAGCTTCGCGAGCCGGTCCGGGTCGTCGACCGCCGCGCCCATCGAGGCGTTCAGCGCGTGCTCGACCTCGTGGATCTTCCGCTGGTAGTCGGCCTTCAGCCCGGCCATCCGGTCCGCGCCGGGTGGCAGCAGGAAGACGGCGCTGGCGGCGACGTCGGCGTCGGCCAGGCCGACGTAGATCTGGCGGGCGCTCGTGCCGGTCCGCGCGGCGGTCGCGGCGGACCGTTCGCCCAGCGTGGTCGCCGGCCCGCCCGCGCGCAGCGCGACCACGGCCGTGGCGACGAGCAGGGCCGCGAGGAGGAGCCCGTGGACCACGATCCGCGCGGGGGTCGTCCGGAGCGGGTCCCGCCAGCGCGCCGGGCCGCCCCGGTCCGGCTGGGCCGCGCTCCCGGTCAGCGTCGCGGTCGACGCCTCGGCCCTGCGGCCGACTTCCACACCTACGGTCATCCGCGCCCCCGTCCGCCCCGCCCGCGCCACCTCCAGCTCGCCGGCCCGGGCCTGGCCGGCGCGGATGGACACCGGAGAGAAGATCCAGGATGGCAGAGCAGCCGGGGGGTGGGCCGCACCATGTCCGGTATCCGACCGGGCGGTGCCCCGCCGGGACGCCACGGTGTACCGGTCGGTTCGGCGGCGCGGCACGCCCAGGCGCTGCGCGACGGGGTGCACCCGCAGCCTCGGCCGACCGCTCGGCGACGACCACCGCGACGCCTTCGGGCACCCGCTGGAGGCCGAACTCGAACGCGTACTCCCGGCCTGACCGGCGCGGACGCGTCCGCCTGTCCCTTTCCTCGTCGGGCCGCGCCCGTTCTCGTCACCGATCGTCAGCCCCGGGGCAGGTCGAGCAGGGCGTCCGCCGGGTCCGGGCCGGGTGGCCCCGCCGGCCTCCATTGCCCCGACCGCTTCCGGAACGGGTACCAGCGGTCGTCCCGGCCGTACCGTACCTGGACGTCGCTGCCGATGGTCCACCGGTTGCGCCAGCTCCTCACCTCGGCCGGGCCGTCGCCCTCGCCCGCCTCGCGCAGCGCGTCGGTGGCGCGATCGGCCTGCGGGGTCGACGCGATCGGTCGTTGCGCTGAGGTCAGTCCTGGCTCCCCGGCAGAACCGGGCGATCGAGGCCGGCCGGGGCCGTCGGCCGGCTAGCGCCCGATGGCCGCGTAGCGGGCCTCGGTGCCGGCCTTCTGCGGCCCCCACCACCACTCGTTGCGCCGGTACCAGTCGATGGTGGCGGCCAGCCCGTCGGGCAGTTCCGCCCAGCGGGGCCGCCAGCCCAGCTCCCGGCGGATCTTCCCGCTGTCGCAGGCGTAGCGCAGGTCGTGGGCGGGGCGGTCCGGCACGCTGTCGAAGTCGTCGGCGGGCCGGCCGAGCAGCGTCAGGGTCAGCTCCACCAGGGCCCGGTTGCTCCACTGCGCGCCGGAGCCGATCAGGTACGTCTCGCCGACCTTGCCGGCGTCGAGGATCGCCAGCACCGCGTCGTTGTGGTCGTCGACGTGGGTCCACTCCCGCACGTTCTCGCCGGTGCCGTAGAGCTTCGGCCGCTGCCCGAGCAGCACGTTGGTGATCTGCCGGGGCAGGAACTTCTCCACGTTCTGGTACGGCCCGTAGTTGTTCGCGCAGTTCGACAGCGTCGCCCGGACCCCGTACGACCGGGTCCAGGCCCGGACCAGCAGGTCCGAGGCCGCCTTGGTGGCCGAGTACGGGCTCGACGGGTCGTACCGGGTCTCCTCGGTGAACGCCCCGCCGCCGTGCAGCGGCAGGCTGCCGAACACCTCGTCGGTGGAGACGTGGTGCAGCCGCCGGTCGTGCCGGCGGACCGCCTCGAGCAGCACGAAAGTGCCCTCGACGTTGGTCCGCAGGAACGGGGTGGGGTCCTGGAGGGAGTTGTCCACATGGGACTCGGCGGCGAAGTGGACCACCGTGTCGCAGTCCCGGACGAGGGCGTCGACCAGGTCGCCGTCGCAGACGTCGCCACGGACGAAGGTGATCCGGTCGGCCACCTCGGCGAGGTTGCCCCGGTTACCGGCGTAGCTGAGCGCATCGAGGACGGTCAGCCGCAGATCCGGCCGGACGGCCAACACCCGGTGGACGAAGTTGGCACCGATGAACCCCGCACCGCCGGTGACCAGCATCTGCTCCATGCCGCGACGCTAGCCGACGCGTCCCGAAGCCGGGTCGAAGTCCGCCACCTGCCCGCTGGCGGACCGGTGGCGCGCCGGTCGACCCGGTGTCGTCAGCCGGCGGGGCGGGTGTAGCCGTTGAGCAGGGCGAAGTCGCGGCACTGGCCACCGCCGCCCCCGGCGCCGTCGAGCGTGCTGCCCGCCTTCCGGCAGGTGGCCCGCAGGCTGATCACCCGGCCGGCGCGGACCTCGATCGGCGACACCATGTGGTAGTCGAGGTCGCGGAAATTGTTCAGCGCCACGGTGAGCACCGTCGTCCCGTCCACCACCAGTTCCAGCCGCCCCTCGTCGCCCTGCGGGTTCTGCAGGAAGATGTCGGTCAGCACGAAGACCCGCCGGGACGCCACGGTGTACTGGTCGGTGCGGGTGGCGCCGCCCGCGGCGGTGACCGAGAGCCGACGGCTGAACGACTGCCCGCCCGCCGGGATGCCCGGCACGGGCGCGGTCGCGCTGGGCGACGGCGGCAGCGGCGGGTTGCTCGGGGTCGGCCCCGACGGCCGTGGGCTGGCGGACGCGCCGCCGAGCGCCCGCTGGGCCTTGTCGTCGGCCTGCTGGGCCCGGCTGTCAGCGGCGCTGGCCTGCTGCGCCACCGGGGCCACCTGCTCCTGCGCGACCTCCTCGGCCAGGGACTTCACCGTGGGCCGCAGCAGCGCGTACCACAGGCCCGCGCCGAGCAGCGCCAGGACCACCAGCGCGGCGAGGATCCGACCCACCCCCTGCGGCAGCAGCGGCTCCTGCACGGTCGCCGCGTCCAGGGCGGCCGGGGGCGTCTCCTCCGAGGCGACCGCGACCTGGAAGGGCAGCGTCACCGGATGGCCCCGCCACCGCAGCCGGCGCGCGCGGACCCGGACCTGGACGAAGGCCGCCTCGCCGGGGGCCACCGCGAGCTGCGAGGGGCGGACCGCGACGCGCAGCCGGTTGTCCGGATCGCTGCCGGCCAACGCCAGCCCGAGCGGCGTGTTGCCCAGGTTTGACACCGACAGCTCGTGCCGGCCACCCCAGCGCCCCCGCGAGGTGCGCGGCAGGATCTCGGGGGCGATCTCGGCGAACGGCAGCACCCGCACCGTGGCCTCCGGAACGACCTGGCCGTCCGGGTTCTCGGCCGGGGTGACCCGCACGGCGAAGGGCCGTTCACCGGCCACCACCTGCGGCGACCGGGGTGGCTGGAAGCGGATCGCGACCGTCTCGGCCGAGCCCGGGTAGACCGAGATGGTGTCCGGCTCGGCGTGGGCCCACCCGGCGGCGTCGCCCAGCAGCTCCAGCACGTACGACTCGACGATCGGGCCGGTGTTGCGGACCTCCAGCCGGCAGCTCGCCTCGCTGCCCGGGCTGACCTCGACGAGGTCGGTGTCCAGGTTCGCGTCGGTGGTCATGGCGCGACTCTAGGTGCGTGCCCGCCCGCTCAATCCGCCGTGGAGGAAGACCTTGGGGCAACGCGGGAGGGCCGTTGAGCCCACGTTGACTGCACGATTGGTGCCGGGGGCGATACTCGGCGTCACCGATCGTCCGACCGAGCGCACTCGGGGGTGCTCATGCGACGCGTACCAGTCCACCTGTCCTCCACCGACGTCATCTCGCGCGCCGGCGTGGTCAGTCAGCTTCGGCCCCGTCCGGAGGTGCTGCTGCTCGACGAGGCCGAGGCCGACCGGGCCGAGGTGGCGGTGATCATCACCGACGGCATCGACGAATCGTCCCTGCGGACCCTGCGCGCGACGCGCAGCCGGGGCACGCCCGCACTGGTGCTGGTGGTGACCCAGGTCGACGACGCCGGGCTGGTCGCCGCGGTGGAGCACGGTGTGGCGGGGATCGTCCGCCGGTCGGAGGCCAGCGCGGACCGCCTCGTCGCGGTGGTCCGGGCCGCCGCGGCGGGCGAGGGCGCCGTCCCGCCGGACCTGCTCGGCCGGCTGCTCCAGCAGGTCGGGGCGCTGCAACGGGAGGTGCTCGGGCCGCGCGGGCTGACCTTCTCGGGGCTGGCCGACCGGGAGGTGGAGGTGCTGCGCCTGGTCGCCGACGGCTTCGACACCGCCGAGATCGCCGCGAAGCTGTCCTACTCGCAGCGGACGATCAAGAACATCCTGCACGACGTGACGAACCGGCTGCACCTGCGCAACCGCTGCCACGCGGTGGCGTACGCGCTGCGCAACGGCCTGATCTGAGCCGCGCTGCCCCATCGGGCAGGCCGTGCTGCCCACAGACCGGCACCGACCGCCGCTACCCGCCCCGCCGGGGGTGGCCACGGTGGGGACAGGGGTGACCACGGGGAGGTGTCGTGCGCTGGGGCAACCGCCGCTGGGGAGTCATGGTGCTCGGGTTGGTGGCCGGGCCGGCGTTCGCCGCGCCCGCGCCACCCGCGCCGCCCGCGCCCACGCCGCCCGCACCGGCGCCGGCCCCGCCGGCCGCCGAGGTGGGCTACCGGCTGGGCTACCGCAGCGAGGAGCGCCCGACCCTGGTGGTGAGCGTGGCCGGCAGCGCCGAGCCCCGTCCGCTGCTGTCCGGGGGCGAGCGCGGCGACGCCGAGCAGGACGTCGACGCGCGCGCCGGCGAGCTGGTCTGGGTCGGGCGGCGGGCCGCCCCCGGCGGCGCCGACCGGGGCGGCGGGCTCTACCTGCGCCGCCCGGGCGGGTCGCCGGTGCGGCTGGTCGGCGGCCCGGGCACGGTCGCCCACCCCGCCCTGTCCCCCGACGGCCGGCAGGTCGCGTTCACCAGCGACCGGGCCGGCAACGCCGACATCTGGGTGGTCCGGGTCGACGGTTCCGGGCTGCGCCGGCTCACCGACCACCCGGCCGAGGACAGTTGGCCGACCTGGTCGCCGGACGGGGTCCGGATCGCCTTCGGCAGCACCCGGGCCGACCCCGCCGGGGACGTCTGGGTGCTGCCGGCCGGGGGCGGTGCCGCGGTCCGGGTGACCGACGGCCCGGCCGCCGAGGGGCAGCCCGCCTGGTCCCCGGACGGCGCGCGGATCGCCTTCACCACCACCCGGTTCGCGCCGGCGGGCGCCCCGGGCTTCCGGACGGTGGCCACCGTGGCCCCCGGCGGCGGCCCGGTGACCCGCGCGGTGCCGGGCCCCCGGGACGCCGCTGAGCCGGCCTGGTCCCCCGACGGCGCGCGGATCGCCTTCACCTCCGCCCGCGACGACCCCGCCGGGGACGTGTACGTCGCCCGGGCCGGCCGGGTGACCCCGGTCGCCGCCGGTCCGCTGCCCGAGCACGAGCCCGCCTGGCGGGGTGGCGACCTGATCTGGACGGCCACCGAGCGGGCCGACACCAGCGACGTGTGGACCGCCGACGCCACCGGCGGGGACCGCCGCGACCACACCGCCCGGCCCGGCCTGTCGGAGACCGGGCCGGCGTTCAGTCCCGACGGCACCCGGCTCGCCTACAGCGCCGACCAGCCCGGCGGCGGGGCCCGGATCGTCGTCGCCGACGCCTCGGGCGCCGACCCGCGCGCCCTCGCCCCGCCGGGCACCGCCGAGGAGGACCGGGACACCGACCCGACCTGGTCCCCGACCGGCGAGGCGGTCGCGTTCACCCGGCAGCCGTCGGACACCGACGAACCCTCGCGGATCCTGGTCGTCGCGGTCGCCGACGGGCGGCTGCTCGCCGAGGTGCCGATGCCCCCGCACCTGATCGGCCGCGACACCGAGCCGGCCTGGTCGCCGGACGGCCGGCGGCTCGCGTTCTCCCGGCTGGCCACCCCCCGGCGCAGCGACCTGGCGGTGCCGCGGGTGGACCGGCCGGCGCTGCCGGGCACCTCGTTCACCGTGCAGCAGTCGCTGCCCACCCCGCCGATCCCGCCCCGACCGGACATCGTCTTCCTCGTCGACGACACCGCCTCGATGTCCCAGCCCGGGGAGGGCGGGGCAAGCGTGATCGACCAGCTCAAGGACCGGCTGCCCGAGGTGGTCGACAGCGTGCGGGCGAGCCAGCCGGACGCCCGGTTCGGCCTGGCCACGTTCAGCGGGCGCGGCAGCGAGGGGGAGTACGACCCGGACATGTACCTGCCCCGCCAGCCGGTGACCGCCGACGACGCGGCCGTGGACGCCGCCGTGCGGCGGCTCACCGCGCAGAGCCCGTACGGCACGGAGAACTGGTTCTACGCGCTGCGGCAGCTCGCCGGCAACGACCGGATCGGGTTCCGGCCGGACAGCAGCCGGATCGTCGTGCTGATCAGCGACACCGACAGCGTGGACAAGACCCTCCTGCCGCCCGCGGAGGGCACGATCGACGAGGGCGACCTCACCCGCGCCCTCCAGGCCGCCGGGATCGCGCTGATCGGCGTGCCCATCGCCGGCGCGGACTTCGAGCGCGGGCTGAACTACGACGGCGCGGCCGGCCGGCTGACCGAGGCCACCGGCGGGCTGCTCACGGCCAACAGCGACCCGGGGCAGATGATCACGGCCATCATCGAGGCCATCGGGAAGCTGAAGGTCACCGTCAGGCCGAGCGCCACCTGCGACGACGGTCTCTCCGTCGCCTTCGACCCGGACCCGGCCCGGGTGGACGCCGGCACGCCGGCCCGGTTCACCGAGACCGTCTCCGTCTCGCCCGGGGCGGTCCCGGGTTCCGTGCTGCGCTGCACGCTGCGCTTCGACCTCGACCCGCCGGAGGCCGGGTCCGACGCCGTGCAGGAGCTGATCGTCCGGGTCACGCAGCCCGGCCTGCCGCTGGTCCGGGTAGACGACGTGCAGGTCGCCCCGACCGGGCCGACCGGCGCCCAGGTGACCTACCAGGCCACGGCCGTGGACGCGGCGGGCCGGCCGCTGCCCGTGCGCTGCGAGCCGCCGTCGGGCTCGCGGTTCCCGATCGGACAGACCGTGGTGACCTGCCGGGCCACCGACCGGGCCGGCCGCACCGGCGCCGACACGGCACTGATCATCGTGTCCGACCCGCAGCTCACCGGCACCCGGATCTGGCTCGCCCGGCTCGACGGCGGCCTCACCGGCACCCTGACCGTCACCGACCAGACCGACCTCAGCGCCCGGATCGGCGACGGCTGCCCGGCCCGCGAGACGGACCGGTCGCCGGCCTGGTCCCCGGACGGGACCGCGATCGCGTTCGCCGACAGCAGCCGCCCCGCCGACCTGTGCGTGGTCGCGCCCGACGGCTCCGCCGCCCGGCATCCGCTCGCCGCCGGCGACCGGGACGGCCGTTCGGTGGCGGACCCGGCGTGGTCCCCGGACGGCCGGCGGATCGCGGTGACCCTCCAGGGGTCCGAGGAGCCGCCGGACATCGTCGTGCTGCCCGGCGCGGGCGGCCCGCCGACGACGGTCGTCCGGCAGGTCGGCTCGGAGCCGGCGTTCCAGCGCCTGCCCGCGCCGGACCTCGCGCTCACCGTCTCCGTCGGCAACCAGCCGGCCTACGTGGGCGGCGACCCGGTCCCCGTCACCTTCACCGTGCGCAACGCCAGCCTCCTGCCGGCCGACAACGTCTGGCTGGACGTCACCCCGCCCGCCCCGCTGCTGCCGCCGGTCAGCGCCGACCCGCGCTGCGGCGCCGGCCGCCGGCTCTGCCTGCTCGGCACGCTCGGCCCGGGCGGCCAGCAGGTGGTCAGAGTCGTGCTGCCCGCGCAGGCGGCGGTCACCGCGACGGTCGCCGGCCGGCTGACCGCGAGCGTACGGGAGGTGTCGGCGACCCGCACGGCGCAGGCGCCGGTGCAGGTGGTCGCGCCGCGGCTGCGCGTCGACCCGGCGATCGGGCCGCCCGGGTTCGTGACCGCCGCCGTGGGCACCGGCTTCCCGCCCGGGGCGACGGTGCGGCTGCGCTGGCAGCCGGGCATCACCGCCACTCCCGACACGGTGACCGTCGACGCGGACGGCAGCTTCCGTACCCAGGTGCTGGTGCTGCGCAAGGACGAGCTGGGCCCGCGCGACCTCGCCGCCGCGCGGGACAGGGGCCCCGCCTTCGGGTCGGTGCGCGCCACCGAGCCGTTCCTGGTGGTGCCGCGCGGGCTAGACCCGCCCTTCCGTGGCAGGTGGTGACCTGGTGATCCACGAGATCGACGACGCGCTGCGCCGGCTGGTCCGCGACGAGGCCCTGCCCGGGTCCGGCGTGGACATCGTGCTGGAGGCGCCGACGAAGGAGTGGGCGGCCCGGCGCAACGCCCCCACCGTCAACGTCTACCTCTACGACATCCGGGAGGACCTGCGCCGCCGGTCCCGGGGCCTGGTCAACGAGTACGACGAGCGCGGCCAGGTGGCCCGCCGGGTCGCCCCGCCCCGCTACGTCAAGCTGTCCTACCTGGTCACCGCGTGGACGCAGCGCCCCGAGGACGAGCACCGGCTGCTCTCCTCGCTGCTGCTGTGCTTCCTGCGCCTCGACGCGCTGCCCCCGGCGGTGCTGACCGGCTCGGTGGCCGCGATCGGCATGCCGGTGCCGATGACCGTGGCGCTGCCGCCGCCGGAGGACCGGGCGTTCGCCGACGTGTGGACCGCGCTCGGCGGGGAGCTGAAGCCCTCGCTCGACGTGGTGATCAGCACTCCCGTCGACAGCGGCCGGGTGGTGGAGGCCGGCCCGCCGGCCCGCGAGGGCCTGGTCGCCGAGGTCGCCGACAACACCCGCGACGACGCCGCCGGGGACCGGGTCGGGCACCGGCCGGCCCGAGCCGGGGGCTGAGAGCCGTGGCCGGGGACTCGCCGACACTGCTGCGCCGCCTCCAGCGGGTGGAGCTGGCGGTACGCGCCGCGGTGGCGGCCCGCCGGGAGGCCGACCCGCAGCCCGACGACCCGTTCCGGGGGCTGTACCTGTCCGACGAGGCGGTCGACGCCGCCCTCGCCGCCGGCCGGGAGCCTTTCGCCCCGTGGCCGGGCGATCCGGCCGACGCCTCGGCAAGGGCGTCGGCCGGATCGGGGCCGACAGTTGGGCCCGAGGAGACGGCGCCGGCCGGGCCTGGGCCGACCCCGGGCGGGACCGGCGGAACCGGGCGGGAGCCCGGCCCGGACCGGCTGGCGGCGCTGGCCCGGGCGGCGGGGCTGACCCCGCTGGACGAGGCGCTGCTGTTGGTGGCCCTCGCCCCGGACGTGGACAGCCGGTTCGAGCTGTTCTACGGGTACCTCAACGACGACGTGACCCGCCGCCGGCCCTCGGTCGGGCTGGCGCTGCGGCTGTGCGGGCTGCCCGAGGCCGCCGCGCCGGCCCGGCTCCGGCTCGCCGCCGGGGCGCCGCTGATCGACGTGGCGCTGCTGCGGGTGGACTCCCCCGACCGGCCGGTGCTCAGCCGGGGACTGTGGGTGCCCGACCGGGTGGGCGGCTGGCTGCTCGGCGCCGACGCCCCGGAGCCGTCCCTCGCCGGACTCGCCGAGCCGGTGGACGCGGTCGGGCCGCCGCCGCCCGGCGCGAGGCAGCTCGGCCGGGCCGGGGCGCGGCTGGCGTACCTGCGGGAGCAGCCCGGCGGCAGCGCCCTGGCGCTCGCGGTGGCCGCCCTCGATTTCGCCGGGCGTGGCGCGCTCTCCGTCGACCTGCCCCGGCTCGCGGCCGACCCGCAGGCGGCGGAGCTGGCCACCGTGCTGGTCCGGGAGGCCCTGCTCACCGGGGCGGGCCTGGTCGTCGGGCCGGTGCGGGGCGGCGAGCCGTGGGCGCTCTGGTCCCGGCTCACCGCCGGGACCGTCCCCGTGCTGGCGTACGGGACGCAGCCCTGGGACCCGGCGTGGACGGCCGTCGCACCGGTGCAGGTCGACGTGGTGCCGTTGAGCGCCGCCGAGCGGGCCGCCGTGTGGCGGGCCGCCCTGCCCGGCCAGCTCGCCGACGGGCTCGACCCGGCCGCCGCCACCGCCCACTTCGTCCTCGGCGCCCCGGCGATCCGGCGGGCCGCCTCGGTCGCCGTCCAGCTCGCCGCCGCCACCGACGAGCCGGTCGGCGCGGCGCACCTGCGCGCGGGTGCGCGTACCCAGAACGCGGCCGGCCTGGAGCGGTTGGCCCGGCGGATCGTCCCGGAGGTCGGCTGGGACGACCTGGTGCTGCCGCCGGCGACGCTGTCGCTGCTGCACGAGCTGGCCGGGCGGGCCCGGCACCGGGACCGGGTGCTGCGCGAGTGGCGGATGCGCCCGGGCGGCGGGCGAGGGCACGGGGTGGCCGCGCTGTTCGCCGGGGACTCGGGCACCGGCAAGACGATGTCCGCCGAGGTGGTGGCGGGCAGCCTCGGGCTGGACCTGTACACGGTCAACCTGGCCACGGTGGTGGACAAGTACGTCGGCGAGACGGAGAAGAACCTGGAGCGGATCTTCGGCGAGGCGGCCGGGGTCAACGGGGTGCTGCTCTTCGACGAGGCCGACGCGATCTTCGGCAAGCGCTCGGAGGTCCGCGACGCCCACGACCGGTACGCCAACATCGAGAGCGCGTACCTGCTGCAACGGATGGAGACCTTCGACGGGCTGGCGGTGCTCGCCACGAACCTGCGGGCCAACCTGGACGAGGCGTTCACCCGCCGGCTGGACGTGGTGGTCGACTTCCCGGTGCCCGACGAGGCGGCCCGGAAGGCGTTGTGGGACCGCTGCCTCGGCGACCGGGTGCCCCGCGCCCCCGACGTGGACCTGGGCTTCCTGGCCGAGGCGTTCGAGCTGGCCGGCGGGCACATCCGCTCGGCCGCGGTGACCGCCGGGTACCTGGCCGCCGGGGCGGGCCGGCCGGTGGGGATGGCCGAGCTGATCGGGGCGGTCGGGCGGGAGTACCGCAAGCTCGGCCGGCTGACCCTGGAGAGCGAGTTCGGCCGCTGGCTGCCCCTCGCGGTGGGCTGACCGGTCTCTGCCGCCCGCGGGCTTCTGACCGGCCGTCCTGCCCTTTCGGGCACCGGGACCTGCCCTTCTGTCGGGTCCGGCTGACGCTGTCGCAGTGAACGGCCTCGGGGCACGGTCGAGGGACACCCGGCCACAGGGGGTAACCATGCGCGGACACCGTGAATTCGACTCCGAGGCGTCGGTACGCCCGGCCGGTGATCGGCCGTCCGGCCCCGAGCGCGACACCGACCACCTGACGTACTCCGCCGCCACCGCCGGCCGGCCCGACGTGCTCGGCGCGTCCGGGCTGCTCGGGCTGCAACGGGCGGTCGGCAACCAGGCCGTCGGCGAGTTGCTGGAGCCGGAACGCTCTCCGGTGCACAACGTCGTCAACTCCGGCGGCGGGACGCCGCTCGCGCCCGACGTGCGGGCCGACATGGAGGCCCGGTTCGGCGGGCAGGACTTCGGCGACGTCCGGGTGCACACCGACGGCGCGGCGCACGAGTCGGCGAAGTCGGTCAACGCGCAGGCGTACACCGTCGGGTCGAACATCGTCTTCCAGCGCGACAGCTACGACCCGGCATCGCCTGGCGGGCAGCACATGCTCGCCCACGAGCTGACCCACGTCGTGCAGCAGCGCAGCGGCCCGGTGGACGGCACCGACAACGGCGGCGGCGTGAAGGTCAGCGACCCGTCCGACCGCTTCGAACGCGAGGCCGTCACCAACGCCGACCGGTTGATGTCCACTCCGGCCACCCCCGCCCCGGCGGCCGCCGCCCCCGTCCAGCGGGCGGTCGAGCACGACGGGCACGACCACCCGCAGGTGCAGCGCGCCGAGGAGATGTCCGAGGAGGACGAGTCGGCGCAGACGTACGTGCAGCGGCAGGAGGCCGGCGAGGAGGAGGAAGAGGAGCCCTCGACCTCCTGACCTCGCCGGCCGTCCCGGTCACGCCGATCGTGCCGATCGGGGCAGGCCCGTCAGGCGACCCGGAAGGCGTACGACTTCGCGAAGTAGCTCTGCTTCCCGTCGGGGCGGACGGCGTACACGCTGACGGTCTTGATCCCCCTCGACAGCGGGGTCCAGGTGACCGAGGCGGTACCGTCCGGGCCCGCCGCCACCGTCTGGTACGCCGAGTCACCGGTGAACTTGTACCGGTACTCGCTCACCTCGTCCCAGTTGGACGGCGGCGAGAAGACGAACGTCCCCGGCACACCGATGCCGCCGGAGGCCTGCAGGCCGGGGTAGACCGTGGAGGAGACGCCCGGCGGCTGGTGGTTGAAGCGCAACGACCACGACCCCTCCGAGGACACCCAACCGTTCGCGCTGCGGCTGCGTACCGTGAGCTGGTAACCCGTCGGTTCGTCGGCGGTGAAGGTGACCGTGGCGCTGCCGTCCGGGCCGGCCGGGACGGTCTGCTTCGTGCCCCCGGTCAGCAGGTATTCGTACTCGGTGACCGGAGCGACCCCGGCGTGCGGCGTGATCCGGACGGTCGCCTCGTCACCCCAGTCGGGCTGGTCGCCCACCACCGTCACGGTCGGGTCGGTGTCCGGCACCCGGATCTCGTAGCGGGTCTCGGCCGACCGGTTGCCCGCCCGGTCGAGCGAACGCACGACCAGCGTGTTGAGGAAGTCCCGGGGCGGGTTCAGCGTCAGCGTCGCCGAACCGCCCGGAACGTCGGTCTGCACGGTGCCCGGTACGGTCAGCGGGTCCGGGCAGACCAGCTGGCCGAGGTCGCCATAGCTGCACCCGGACACGGGAATCGACTCCCAGGCGTACGCGAAGCCGACCACGTCGGGGTCGCCGCCACCGGAGAGGGTGAACACCCCCGGCTCGCCAAGCGGGGTCAGGCCGGTGTCCGAGGTCGGATAGTTGGCCGACGTCACCTGGGCAGCCGGCGGCACCGTACGGTCGACCGTGAAGTAGCAGGTCCGGGACCAGGCGGAGGTGTCCAGGCCGTCGGAGGTCCGGGCCTGCCAGGCGTACGTCGTCCCGTCGACCAGCGCGGTGTCCGGCACCTGGACCGTAATGATCCGGCCGGACCGACCGTGCTCCTGGCTCAGTTCGACCCGTGCCGCCGGGTCGCCGACCGGCCAGGCACCGACGTCGAGCCGCAGGCTGTCCAAGTCGTCGGCGTCGTTTCCGACGGCCTGGAGGGTCGCGCGCTGGGCCGGCAGCGCCGGGTAGGGGGCCTGCTCCCGACACGGGAAGCCGCCGTTGTAGAGGTGGTCGTCGTCAACCGCCGGCAACGAGTTGTAGGTGACGCTCAACTGCAACCGCTTGTACCAGTTGAGCTGGCGGCCATAGCTGAGGTCGCTCTCGTACTGCGCCGACACCCGCAGCTCGATGGTGATCCGCCCGTCGTCCTCACGGGCGTCGTCGAGGGCCGCCGCCGAGATGTCGAACGCCAGATCGACCGGGCAGTACGGCGAGTCACCCGCCTCGTCCAGCTTCTCGATCTCCGCCGGTGCACCCGCCCAGGTCGGCGTCTGCGTCACCGCTGCGGTACGCCAGACCTCGATGGCCCGCCTCGGGCACTCCGCCGCGCTCTGCTCGCGGAGGTACAGCTTGCCGCCGATCGTCCGCCGGGCGGTGAAGCCGGTCAGGTCGAAGGTGGCGTAGACCCGAGACGTGTGGAGCTGACTCGCCCCGTCCTGCCAGGTACCCAGCGGGGCGTTGGTGTCGCCCTCCCACTCGTAGGCGACCTGCGCGTCGCTGGAGTCGGTGTAGCCGATCTGCATCGGTAGCTGAGTCTCATGGTGGGGAGCCGCGGAGACTGCTCCAGCGGCCGACACGACGGCGAGTCCGCCGGCACCGACCACCGCCACCACGGCGGTAGCCAACCTCCGGCCCATTAATGACCAATCCATAGCGACAGACCTCTCCCCGTATGCCTGCGAACCCCGAAATGACGCAGCGCATCGACGATGCTAGGGATCTTCGGTTACGTCGTCCACGCCTTTGGCCGTCGACCATGCCTCGCGAATCGCCGCGGTTCCACCACGCAAGCGCTGCCCCATCGGGCAACTTTCGCGGCACTCCCAGGAAGCCGCACGGTCAGTGACCAGTGACTCCAAGTATCGGACACTCGTTTTCACGGTGAACTGACGGTGGCATGCCCGGCCCGGGAGGTGCAGCGTGAAGGCGCCGGCCGAGGAACGAGGTGCGGAACGCGCTCCGGTACGCCCGGCAGCGCCTGCACCGACCCGGCCGACTGATGACTCGGACGCCACGACCGCAACACACCGAGGCACCGGGGCACGCCCATTGAGCCCGGCCGTGGCTCAGCGGTTGCAGGCGGCAGCCGGCAACCGGGCGGTGTCCGCCCTGGTGGCGCAGCGCAGGGCGGCTGGATCGACCGCGCGTCGATCGGCGACCACCGCCCGATCGACTTCCAGCGGCAGGGCATCGAAGACGGGTTCGACATCGTCGTCCTCCTCGGCAACGGTCCAGCCGACGACGGCACCAGCGACCGGTGGTACCGGTCCGGAGGTTGTCGACCCGTCGGTCCACGTACCGGTGCAGCGGCTGGCGACCGACGCCGGCCCCGTGCACCGCCCCGGGCCGCAGGCCGACCCGAAGTTCGCCGCGCTGAAGGCGGACGTGCGGGGCAAGCAGCAGGTGCTCGGCGCGCACCCGCCCGCGACTGCGGAGGCGTCGAAGGCGCAGGGCGCGGCGAAGGCGCCGCAGGACGACCGGGAGGCCCAGGGCAAGGCGGCGAACGCGGAGAAGATGAACGCCGCCAAGCCGGGCGAGTTCGACAAGGCCGCGTTCGTGCGGGCCGTCAACGAGGCGATCGCGGCGCAGGCGCCGAAGAACCTCGACGAGGCCGACAAGTTCGGCGAATCGGGCAAGGCCGACGCGGTCAAGGGCCAGGTGCAGGGTCAGGTCACCGACGGCAAGAAGGCGTCGGCGAACGCCATCGAGACCACCACGAAGGCCCCACCGGACACCTCCCAGGCCAAGGACAAGCAGGTCACCCCCCTGGTGGCGGACAAGCCACCGGCCACCCCGGGGACACCGGACCCGGCGAAGGCCGTACCGGACAAGGCGCCGCCGGCGGCGACCGACCTCTCCGGCGGGCCGAAGCAGGTCGACCAGCAGATGGCCGAGGCGCAGGTCACCGAGGAGCAGCTCGCGAAGTCCAACGAGCCGGAGTTCACCGGGGCGCTGAAGGAGAAGGACGCCGTCGAGCAGCACGCGGCCACCGCCCCGGGCCAGGTGCGGGCGGCCGAGGCGCAGACGCTGTCCGGGGCGAAGGCGGCTGCGGGAGCCGCCGGGGCGACGGCGATGACCGCCCTCGCCGGGGACCGCAAGCAGGCGGGGCAGTCGGTCGGGGCGGGCAAGGAGCAGGCCAAGTCCGCCGACGAGGCGAAGCGGGAGAAGGTCACCGCGACCCTGCAGAAGGTCTTCGACGCCACCAAGAAAGACGTCGAGGAGATCCTGTCCGGCCTGGACAAGAAGGTCGACGAGAAGTTCAGCACGGGCGAGAAGGCGGCCCGGGACGCGTTCACCGCCGAGCACACGCGGCTGATGGACGCCTACAAGGACAAGCGGTACTCGGGGTTGCTCGGCAAGGGCCGGTGGATAAAGGACAAGTTCGCCGGGCTGCCCGAGGAGGCCAACCAGATCTTCGTCACCGCCCGCAAGGGCTACGTCGACCGGATGCAGCAGGTCATCTCCGGCGTCGCCGACGTGATCGGCGCGGAGCTGACCCGGGCCAAGCAGCGGATCGCCACCGGCCGGGACCAGTTGCAGGCCGAGGTGAAGAAACTCCCCGCCGATCTCCAGGCGATCGGGAAGGAGGCGGCCGGCGAGTTCGCCGGGAAGTTCGACGAGCTGACCGAGTCGGTGAACAGCAAGGGCACCGAGCTGGTGCAGACCCTCGCGTCGAAGTACAACGAGGCGCTCAAGTCGGTCGACGAGGAGATCGCGGCCGAGAAGGAGAAGAACAAGGGCCTTGTGGCCAAGGCCGTCGACGCCGTCGCCGGGGTCATCAAGACGATCATGCAGCTCAAGGACATGCTGCTCGGCGTCCTGGCCAAGGCCGCGCAGGCGGTCATGGCGATCATCAAGGACCCGATCGGCTTCCTCGGCAACCTCGTCTCCGCGGTCGGGGCGGGGCTGCGGCAGTTCATGGCCAACATCGGCGAGCACCTGAAGAAGGGCCTGGTCGGCTGGCTCACCGGGGCGATGGCAGGGGCTGGGCTGGAACTACCCGCGAAGTTCGACCTGCGCGGCATCGTCATGATGATCGGCTCACTGCTCGGGCTGACCTGGGCGTCGATCCGGGGCCTGATCATCAAGCGCGGGGTGCCCGAGCCGGCGATGGGCGCGGTCGAGAAGTCCGTGCCCCTGGTGCAGAAGGTGCAGGCGCAGGGCCTCGGCGGGCTGTGGGAGGAGATCCAGGACAAGGTCGGCGACCTCAAGGCCAACCTGTTCTCGAAGATCAGCGAGTACCTGATCCCGACCGTGCTGATGGCCGGCATCACCTGGATCATCAGCCTGCTCAACCCCGCCTCGGCGTTCGTCCGCGCGGTCAAGATGATCATCGACTTCGTCACGTTCATCGTGACCCAGGGCGCCCAGATCATCGAATTCGTCAACTCCGTGCTCGACGCGATCATCGCGATCGCGGGCGGCGGGACGGGCGGGGTGCCGGCCCTGATCGAGAAGGCCCTGGCGCGGTCGGTGCCCGTGCTCATCGGGGTGCTCGCGGCGGTGCTGGGCGTCGGCGGGATCGCACAGAAGGTCCAGAAGTTCTTCAAGGCCCTCAGCAAGCCGGTCATGAAGGCCGTCGACTGGGTGGTCGGGAAGATCGTCGCGCTGGGCAGGAAGCTCTGGGCCAAGCTCAAGGGCAAGGACAAGAACAAGCCCGGCAAAGACGGCGGCACCCCGGAGCAGAAGGCGAAGACCGCGAAGGCGGCGTCTGCCGAGGCCCGAAGCAGGCTGATCGCTGGCGCGACCCCAGACGAGATGCACGGCATCCTGGAGCAGGTTCATCGCAAGTACGCGCCACAGGGCCTGAAATCCCTGCGCATGGAACGCGCAGGCGAGCACCAGTTCCGCGTGTCCGCCAAGGTCAACCCGGAGGGCGAGAGTGAACTGATCCACCTGCCCGCCAGGGTCAAAGGAGACGAGCACGCGCTGGGCTGGACCCGGGAGGAACTACGGGTCTGGACCAGGGCCCAGGAAACGGCCAAGAAGACCAGCAACGAGACGGCCGATAAGCTGAAGAACATCTTGGAGAACAAGAAGCCGAAGAGGGAGCCGGACCCGCCGACGGTGGCCCGCGGCGTGTTCAAGTGGACTGCCTACGACAAGGACGACGTCTCGGTGGTCAAGGCGGCAAGCTCTCGACGGCTGAAGGATCACAGCGAAGCACACCAGGTGCGGGGCGCACACGCAGAAGAGCACCTGACGCTCTACTACAAGAACACGGACCTGCCGGACATCCCGACCGACAAACAGTCCGTCCCGTCGATGTCGCTGCGTTACGAGATCAACCGGAGCCCCTGCGTCAACTGCGCCACCTACATCGCCGACTTCGTCGAACGGGACCTGAGGCCGAGGACGCAGAACCTGTCCACGGTGGTGTTGGCCAGCGCGCTATACGAGGGTGCCGTGGTCTTCACCGGGGAGATCAAGCAGCGATACCGGAGGATCTTCGATGAGCTCATCTCCGCGGAGGCCGTACAGACCTTCCAGGAGTTCGAGGAGATCCAGAAGGCGAAGGCCGCCGAGAAGGGCAAGGAGGCCAAGGAACTCGATAAGAAGAAAATGTTCTCCGGCGTCCCTCGTACCCAGAAGGCGATGGGCGAGGAGACCACGCGCCGGACCGCGAAGTGGGACAAGGTCACGGTACCCGACGACGTGCGGCGCGAATGGTTCCGGATCAGGCCGATGGAGTCCCATGGCATGGCGGGTCTGGCGATCCTGCGGGCCCACGGGATCACGATCAAGGCACTCACCGCAGCGGAAGCTGGTGTCGACCGGCCCTTGACCGAAGAGGAGAACAAGGCGATGACCGAGGAGGACCAGGTGGCTCGCAAGCTGTTCCTCCAGGTGCTGAAGAGGAAGAACGACGAGCTGCTCAAGGTGCTCGCGAGGGTGGACAACGCTGGCGTGAGCGAGAAGGACGACTCCTGGGTGGTCAACCACGGCTACGTCGGAGGCCGCTGACCAATCCACAATCACCCCTGCGACGCGAGGGTCTCCACCGCGAAGAGCACCACGTGCTGCCAGAACATGGCCGGGCTGTCGAAGGACGCCGGCTCGATGTCGCGGATCTCCCCTACCAGGCGGCGTACCGCATCCCCGATCTCTTCCGCCATCTCGTCCTCGTCCTCGCTGTAAAGCAGGTCGAGGCCCTTGAACTTCAGCCGGAGCTGGTACGCCGTCTCAAGGAAGCGCTCAAGGGATGTATTGACCAGCCCGAACTTCCTCTCACTGCTGCCCGGCTCGTACCAGTAAATGCGGTTGTCCGCCCGCGACATACAGGCGACGCCGCCCATGCCCGCAGCGATCACGATGTCGTCCCGGACCTCTGTCGGGAACATGTCCGGAGTCCCGGTGTCGAGGAACTGGCTGATGGTCTGCGGCGAGTCGGTCCGGACGTTACCGAAATACAGCTGGCCCAGGAGTGACTGAGGCATGCCGACCTCGGTCAGTAGCCGCCGGTCGTCGGGGTTGGCAAAATGTTGCTCGGCGACCTCCGGCGGCATCGTCTCGACCCAGAGGGAGCCGAATGCCGACACCAGTTCCGCGTGCGTAACCATCTCGGGCCCCTTAGCCGGCTGTGGCGAGTTCGTGTAGGGGGGCGACGGCGAAGGGCTGGCGTTCGCCGTACGGAACGGGCTCCACCACGGAACGGGCTGCCCGAGCGACCCCTGGGGCCGCAAGCCCGAATAGTTGGCAACGACGCATGTCGTCCTCCTCCCCTAGGCGAGGGCGGTGGCCATGCCTGCCAAAGGGCCTGACTCCCCGGGATTTCCACCGCCGAATCGCCGTCATCGAACCGCCCTAGGGCTAGTAACTAACTCACCGAGAGTAGCGGCGTGAGTACGCTTCCGCACCCCCTGCGAAGTGGCGTGTATATAACGACAGGTCGGCGGGATAGCGACGGGCCTACGGGGGTGAGGGTTCTGGTCCGCCCCGTCCGACCTAGCCGCTATCGCGGCGCTGCCGGCACCTGCGCATCGCAGGTGTTGTCTCCCACGGCCAAAGCGCCACCTGGCTGCCCTTAAGTGCACCTTCTGATACCCGATCAAGCGGCCCGCCGGACGTGTGAACCCCCGCTCGTACGCGGGACGCTCGACTCGACCCCCGAGGGACGAGGAGGCGTGATGCCCAACTACCTGGCGCCGGGCGTGTACGTCGAGGAGGTGGAGTCCGGCTCCCGCCCGATCGAGGGCGTCGGCACGGCGGTCGCCGCGTTCGTCGGCTTCGCCGCGCAGGGGCCGTTCAACACCCCGACCCTGGTGACGAACTGGAGCCAGTACTCGCAGATCTTCGGCGAGTTCGCCCCGGACTGCTACCTCGGCCACGCCGTGTACGGGTACTTCATGCAGGGCGGCGGGGCCGCGTACATCGTGCGGGTGGGCGGCGACCGGGCCAGCGACGAGGCGCTGCCTGCGGCGCCCGAGCCGACCGCGATCCTCGGCACGTACCGGGTGGTGGCCCGCGCCCTGCCCGAGGGCACCCCGGACGACCTGACGGTCGAGGTCGCCGACCCGCCGGAGGGCGCGGGCGAGGACCGGTTCAACCTCGTCGTCAAGCGCGGCGGCCAGGTGGTCGAGACGTTCGAGTCGGTGACCACCAAGCGCGGCAAGGACAACGTGGTGACGGTGGTCCGCGAGCGGTCCAAGCTGATCACCATCGAGGAGGCGGCCCCAACCGGCCAACTGGCCCGGCCGCGCGGCGGCGAGGTGGCGCTGACCGCCCCGCCGGCCACCGGCGGCGCCCCCGAGTCCGTGTCAGCCGACGAGTACGTGGGCGACGCGGCGGAGCGTACCGGGTTCGGCGGCCTGGAGGCGGTCGACGAGGTGACCATGGTCGCGGTGCCCGACCTGATGGGGGCCTACCAGCGCGGCGCGATCGACCTGGAGTCGGTAAAGGCCGTGCAGTCCGCGGTGATCGCCCACTGTGAGCTGATGGGCGACCGGATGGCCATTCTGGACCCGCCGCCGGGGCTGTCCCCGCAGCAGGTCAAGGAGTGGCGCACCGACCAGGCCGGCTACGACTCGAAGTACGCCACGCTGTACTACCCGTGGATCAAGGTGTTCGACCCGGTGACCGGCACCAACCGGTTCATGCCGCCGTCGGGCCACCTGGCCGGGGTGTGGGCGCGCAGCGACGGCGCGCGGGGCGTGCACAAGGCTCCCGCCAACGAGGTGATCCGGGGCGCGGTGGCCCTGGAGACGCAGCTCACCCGCGCGGAGCAGGAGCTGCTCAACCCGGTCGGCGTCAACTGCATCCGCGCGTTTCCGGGCCGGGGCATTCTCGTGTGGGGCGCCCGCACGCTGTCGTCGGACCCGGCGTGGCGGTACCTGAACGTGCGGCGGCTGTTCAACTACCTGGAGGAGTCGATCCTCAACGGCACCCAGTGGGTGGTGTTCGAGCCGAACGACGACGCGCTCTGGGCCCGCATCCGCCGCACCATCAGCGCGTTCCTGGTCAACGAGTGGCGGCGGGGCGCGCTGTTCGGGCTCACCCCCGACGAGGCGTTCTACGTCAAGTGCGACCGGGAGACCAACCCGGCCGAGGGCATCGACGCCGGCCAGGTGGTCTGCCAGATCGGCGTGGCCCCGGTCAAGCCCGCCGAGTTCGTCATCTTCCAGCTGGCGCAGATGTCCGGCGGCACCAGCCTGGTCAACGAGTAGTCCCCGCAGCGTCAGGAGGCAGTCGTGCCGCTCCCCGATTTCGACTCCGCCGTCGGCCACTCGTTCGGCCTAGAGGTGGACAGCATCATCATCCGCCAGATCACCGAGGTCAGCGGCCTCAAGATGGAACAGGACGTCATCGAGTACAAGTCGAACACCGCCGACGGCAAGTTCGTCGTACGCAAGGCGCCGGGCGCGCCGAAGGCCGGCGAGGTCACGTTGACCCGGGGCCTGACGGCGGACAACAGCTTCGAGCGGTGGGTCAAGGACTGCCGCTTCGGCAAGATGAGCGACGCCCGCAAGGGCGGCGCGATCATCGTGTTCGACTACGAGGGCTTCCCGATCAAGCGGTACCGGCTGACCAACGCGTGGGCGAAGAGCCTGGAGATCAGCTCGCTCAAGGCCGGCGACACCAGCGTGCTCACCGAGAAGCTCGTGGTGACGTACGAGTCGATGGAGGTCGAGTAACCCCATGCGCCGTACGTCGTCCCTGGTCCCGCCGCCCGGTTCGGAGCCGGCCGAGCCGCCCGCCGTCGCCGCCCGCCGCGAGACGCTGCGCACGGAGTTCCCGTTCGAGCTGCCGCGCGGCTACGTCGACGGCTCGGGCACGGTGCACCGGGACGGGGTGATGCGGCTGGCGACCGCCCGGGACGAGCTGGTGCCGCTGCGCGACGACCGGGTGCGGGAGAACCCGCCGTACCTCACGGTGGTGCTGCTCAGCCGGGTGATCACCCGGATCGGCACGCTGGTGGACGTGCACCCGGGCGTGGTGGAGGACCTGTTCGCCTCGGACCTGGCGTTCCTCCAGGACATGTACCGGCGGATCAACAGCGAGGGGCACACCCGGGCCAGCGTGGTCTGTCCGGAGTGCCGGCACCGGTTCGCCGTGGACCTCGCCGGTGGGCGCCTGGGGGAATCGTGACGTACGCGGCCGACCGCATCTACTCCGAGGTCGCGTACGTCGCCTACCACTTCCACTGGTCGCTGGACGAGATCCTCGACCTCGAACACGGCGAGCGGCTGCGCTACGTGGCCGAGATCGCCGGCATCAACACCCGCATCAGCCAGGGACGGTGACCCGATGTGGCCGTGGCGCCGGCGATCGCAGGGGACCGCGCAACGGTCCACTGCGGACGCGTCCGCGCCACCCACCGTCGAGCGGTTCGCCGCAACGACCTCTGACGCGTCCCAGGCGACCGCATCGCGGGAAGACGCATCACGGGAAGGCGCATCGCCCGGGGACGGCTCCCCGGCCCACCTGCGGAACGGGCCACCGGCGTGGCAGAGCCTCCCGCCGCTCCAGCGGGTCACCCCGGACGAGCCACGGCTGAACCTGCCCGACACGTTCACCGGGGCGCTGGCCGCCTGGCGCAACCCGTCGTACCTGGCGCCCCTCGGTCACCTCGTCGGTGCCGCCGAGCCGGCCGGGGTCCTGCACGAGACGGCCGTGCCGGTGAGCGAGCCGCCCCGGCCCGCCCCGGAGCCCGTCGGCCGGGCGCGTGGCGGCGACCCCGGGCCGCTGCCGCTCGCGGCGCCGTCGGCGGGCGCCCGTACGCCGGCACCGGCCCTGCAACGACAGGTCGCCGGCGCGCCGGGAACCCCACCGACGCCGGAACACCCGCTGGCCGTGCCGACCCGGGGCCGTGCGGTGCCCGTGGAGCCGGTGACGGTCAGCCGGCTGCTGACCGCGCCCCCGCCGCCGGAGGAGCTGCTCCTGCCCGCCGTCGACCGCCCGGCCGACCCGACGGCGGAGGCCGCCCGCCCCGACGACGCCTCACCCGAGGCACCCACCCTCGGGCGGGACGACCCGACGGCGGGCGACGCCGACGTGACGACCTTGGCCGGCACGACATCACCCCTCGGCGGTGACGTCCCGGGCCCGACGGCGGACGCGGCGTCGGCAGCCGGGCCCCGCACCCCCGGCGGCACCGGACCGGCCGCACCGGACCTGCCCGTGCAGCGACTCGTCGGGGCCGGCCCGAGGCCACCCCGCCGGCTCGGGCTGGGCGAGCCGATCGTGTCCCCCGTGCTCCCTCCGGTGTCCCGCCCGGCCGGCGACGCCGCTTTCCCGTCGGTGCAACGCTCCGCCGCCGGGGAAGGTCCCGAGCAGGTGCGACGCACCGCCGCCGGGGAGGCTCCCCAGCAGGTGCACGCCGCCGCCGGAGACGGCCGGGCGGGCAGCCAGTCGATGGCCGCCGCGCCGCTGGCCCAGCGGTCGCCGGCCGGCGGCAGCGGGCCGGCCAGCGGGCCCGGGGCCGCCGGTCGACCGGCCGACGCGGCAGAGGTGACGCCGGCGGGAGACTCGGCCACGCTTCTGGGCGAGGGGGCCGGCACCGTCTCCCGGCTCGGAACGGAAGCATTCCCCACCGGTCTCGGCCCCTCCCCCGTGGGGCCGCAGGCCGAGCCGGGGACCGCCGGCGGGGGCGAGCACCTCGCCGGCGGTCCCCCGCCGCCCGCCGAGGGCCTGCCGCTCGCCGGTACGCCGCGCGGCGACGCGCCGCCCGCCCGTTGGGCTGGCGGCGCGGCAGACCCGGGTGCGGGAGCACCGGCGCCCGTCCAGACGTTCGTGCCGTCCGCCGGGGGGACACCGCCCGCCGGAGAGACACCGTCCGCCGGGGGGCCGCCGCCCGGTGGGGAGGCGACGGCCAGCGGGGACGTGCCGGCGGAGGCGGGCGTGGCCGCGCTGCTGGGCGGGCCGGCCACGTCGACGCCCCCGGGCGTCGCCTCCTCGCAGGGCGGGCCGGCGGCGGGCGTTCAGGCCGTGGATCCGGCCGGCGGCCCGGGGGCGGGACACGTGGGCTCCGGCGGCCCCGACCTGCCGGTGGTGGCCCGCCTGACGACGCCGGCCACCTCGACCGGCCCCCGCGTCGAGGGGCCGACGACCGGCACCGGACCGGTCCCGCACGCCGAGGCGTCGACCGGCACCGGTGCCCCGTACGACGGGGGAACAAGCCCGGTCGGTGGCGCCACGACCGGCGGGGAGACCGACGGCGGACCGGGCGTCGCCGGCCTCGTCGGCGGAGACGGCGGCATGGCGGACCCCACCGGCGACGCGGGCCCCGCAGGGGTGGACCCGGACGGGAGCCCGCCCCCTCCCCTGCCCCTGGTCGTGGCCCGGCTCGTCGGTGACCGTCCGACCCCGCTGCTGACCGGGGCCGGCCCGGTCGCGCCGTTGCCCGACCGGCCGACCGTGCAGCGGGTGACCTGGCAGCGGGACGAGGCGACGGCCGCCGGTGGGCGGGCCGCCACCACACCCGACCCGGAGCGGGCCGTCCCCGTGGACCTGTACCCGAACCCGGCCGCCCCGTACCCGACCCCGACCCCGGCCGCCCCGTACCCGGCCACCGCGCCGGGGACGGCTGCGTCGACCGACGCAGCCAGCTCGACCAGCGCGGCGGCCGGCGGCGGGCTCCCGCCCGTCCAGCGGTGGGTGGGCGCGCTTCCTGGCACGCCGTCGGCCGGCCGGCCCCCGGGGCGGGACACCGCGCCACCCGGGCCGCCGCTGTCCGCGTATGCCATGGGTGAGCTGTCGGGTCCGGTCGTGCAGCGGGCCGAACCGGTCGACGACGCCGCCCCGCCGCCCCCGGTCGACGCGCCCGCGCCGCCTGCGGCGGCCCCGCCGCCCGACGGTGGCGGGGCGGCGGCCGGTCAGCCGGCCGTGCCGGGCGCTCCGCGGGCCGCGGGCGGCGGGGCCGAGCCGGAGGAACTGCTGAAAAAGCTGTACGACCCGCTGCTGCGCCGGCTCAAGACCGAGCTGCGCCTCGACCGGGAGCGGCACGGGGCGCTCGGCGGGCCGGGCTGACGAGGCCGGGAGAACCGCCGGAGAAGGGCCCGGGACCGGGAGACACGCGCAGGACCAGGAGGGACGAATGGCCAAGGACGAGGTCGCCGTCGCGATCGCCTTCGTCGTCAGGATCGACGACCAGGATCTCGGCGCGTTCAACACCTGTGACGGGCTGGGCTGCGAGGTCGTCGTCGAGCAGCGCGAGGAGGGCGGCAACAACGGGCACGTGTGGCAGCTCCCGACCCGGATGAAGTTCTCCAACGTCAAGCTGTCCCGCCCGGTGACCGCCGACAGCACGAAGCTGATGCGCTGGTTCTCGGGGATGGCGAACGGGATCACCCGCAAGACCGCCACCATCGAGGCGCGCACCCTGGAGGGCACGGTGATCGCCCGGTGGGGCCTGCTCGACGTCATCCCCGTCAAGTGGACGGGGCCGCAGCTCAGCCCGGACAGTCCGAAGGTGGCCGTCGAGACCCTCGAACTGGCCCACCACGGCTTCTTCGGCCCCGGGACCGGGGGGTGACCCGGTGAGCGCCTCCCCGGTCACCTTCAGCGCCGCCGGCAGCCCCGCCGGTCGGGGCGGTGGCGCGCCGCCGCAGCTCACCCACGCGTACCTGCAACTGCACGAGCCGCCCCGCAACGGCGGCACCGCCGCACCCGGCCCGAAGCTGGGCCAGATCCCGTTCCAGTTCAACCCGAAGGAGCTGGCGCTGACGAAGACCGCCAAGTGGAAGCGGGACGCGCAGCGCAACGCGAAGAAGAGCGGCGTGCCGGAGTTCACCGGCTCGGACCCGGCCAAGCTGACCCTGGAGATGTTCTTCGACGCCACCGCCACGATGGACAGCTCGGTGGTGAAGCGGGTGGAGGAGCTGTTCGCCTGCTGCGTGCCGACCGACGCGAGCCGGCAGCAGAAGAAGGGCTCCCCGCCGTGGGTGGTGTTCCACTGGGGCGGGATGGTTGGCTTCCCGGCGTTCGTGGCCAGCGTCAACGCGAAGTACACCCTGTTCACCCCGGGCGGCACGCCGGTGCGGGCGCTGTGCACGGTCGCCCTGGAGGAGATCTCGGGCGAGCAGCCCGGGCAGAACCCCACCTCCGGGGCCCTCGCGGTCCGGGACATCCACGTCGTCGTCGCCGGGGACACCCTGCACTCGGTGGCCCACCACGCATACGGGCGGGCGGGGCTGTGGCGGCACATCGCCGAGGCCAACGACATCGACGACCCGATGCGGCTACGCCCCGGCACCACCCTGCTGGTGCCCGCCCTCGAGGAGCTGACCGCCCCGGACGGTGCCCGTGGCCAATGAGCAGTTCGCCAACGCGCTCCTCGTCGAGGTGGGCGGCAGCCCGCTGCCCGCGGAGATCGCCGCGCTGCTGACGTACGCGGCGGTCGACGACAGCCGCAACCTGCCCGACCGGTTCGTGCTGCGGTACCGGGACCCGGGCCGGACGGTGCTGGCCAAGGGCGGCTTCACGATCGGCGCCACGGTGAAGCTGACCGTGCAGACCTCCGACCCGGGCGGCCCCGCGCCGCTGCTCACCGGCGAGGTCACCGCCGTGGAGTGCGAGCTGGACGCCACCGGCACGTTCACCGAGGTCCGCGGCCTGGACCTGGCCCACCGGCTGCTGCGCGGCCGGCGGGTGGCCGCGTACCCGGGGATGAGCGTGCCGGACATCGTGCGGCAGGTGGCGCAGCGGGCCGGGCTGAAGGCGGGCCGGATCGACCCGGTGAGCGGGATCGGCGGCGAGCCGGAGGCGCAACTCAGCCAGGACAACGTCAGCGACTGGGCGTTCCTGCACCGGCTCGCGGCACTGGTCGGCGCGCAGGTGATGGTGCTCGACGGCGCGCTGCACCTGCGGATGCCGCAGCCCCCGGCTGGCGCGCCCGACCCGTCGGCGCGGGCCACCCAGGACCAGCTGGTGCTGGAGGTCAACCGGAACCTGATCGCGCTGCGCGCCGGGGTGACCGCCACCGCGCAGGTGCCCGAGGTGGCCGTCCGGGGCTGGGACCCGGCGACGAAGCGGGCGGTCAGCGCGACCGCCACCCCGAAGGTGCCGGGCGCCGACGGCATCGGCGCCGATCCGGCCGAGCTGGGCAGGAAGGTGGGCAGCCCGCCGTACCTGCTCGCCGACCCGACCCTGGGCTCGGACGCGGCGGTGCGGGCGGTGGCCGGCGCGCTGGCCGGCGACCTCGGCGGCGGCTGCGCGGAGATCGAGGGGGTGGCGAAGGGCAACGCCAAGCTGCGGGCGGGCGCGGCGGTGGCGCTGGCCAACGTCGGCGAGCCGTTCCAGGGCAGGTACGTGCTGACCAGCACCCGGCACGTGTTCAGCGAGCAGGCCGGCTACACCACGGCGTTCACCGTCTCCGGCCGCTCCGACCGCTCGCTGTACGGGCTGACCGCCGGCGCGGCGGCGACCGACCGGGTCGGCGACGGACTGGTCCCGGCGGTGGTCAGCGACGTGAAGGACCCGAAGAAGCTGGGCCGGGTCCGGCTCACCCTGCCGTGGCTGGACGGGAGGTACACCACCGGCTGGGCGCGGGTGGTGCAGCCCGGCGCGGGCGCGGAGCGGGGGGCGGTGCTGCTGCCGGAGGTGGGCGACGAGGTGTTGGTCGGGTTCACCGGCGGCAGCCTCGACGCCGCGTACGTCCTCGGCGGGTTGCACAACGGCACGGACGCGCCGCCGAAGCTGGACACCGACCCGGTGGACGGCAGCAGCGGCCGGATCGCGGTGCGGGCCCTGGTCTCCCGTACCGGGCACCGGTTGGAGCTGCTGGAGGCCGGCAGCGGCCCGGACGGGATCCTGCTCGCCACCGGGGACCGGAAGTTCACCCTGCGGCTGGACCGCACCGGCCGGCAGATCGAGATCGTCAGCGACGGCAAGGTGAGCGTCCGGGCCAGGGACGGGATCGTCCTCGACGCCGGCTCCGGGTCGTTGGAGCTGGCCGGGCAGCGGGTCACCGTCACCTCGAAGAGCGACGTCGGTATCGAGGGCCAGGGCCAGGTGCGGGTGAAGGGCACGGCCGGCGCGTCCGTGGAGGGCGCGACGGTGAAGGTCGCCGGGCAGGGCGGCGCGGAGCTGACCGCCAGCGGCCCGGTGACCGTCCGCGGCGGCGTCGTCCGGATCAACTGACGGTACGTGAGTGAAGGGAGTGTGCCGTGCCACCAGCAGCTCGCGTCGGTGACCCCACCGCCCATCCGGGCACGGTCGGCGGCCCCGGGGTGCCCACCGTCCTCATCGGCGGGCAGCCCGCCGCCACCGTGGGCACCCTGCACGCCTGCTCCTTCCCGGGCACCCCGCCGCACCCCCCGTCCCCGCTGCTGCCGCCCGGCTGCCCGACGGTGCTCATCGGCGGCCGGCCCGCCGCCCGCATGGGCGACCTGGCCGGCTGCGGGGCGCCGATCCTCGCCGGCTGCCCGACCGTGCTGATCGGCGGGTGACGCCGATGGCCACCGACTTCGTCGGCGCCGGGTGGGCGTTCCCGCTGCGCACCGATCCCACCGGGGGGATCGCCCTGGTCCGGGGGGACCGGGAGGTGGTGGAGAGCATCCGGCTGATCCTCGGCACGGCGCCGGGCGAGCGCCCGGGCCGCCCCGAGTTCGGCTGCGCGATCCACGAGTTGGCGTTCGCCCCGGCCGACCCGTCCACCGCCGGCCAGGTCGCGTACCAGGTGCGGCTGGCGCTGGAGCGGTGGGAGCCGCGGGTCGAGCTGGACGACGTGCTGGTCGACTTCGCCGACGCGGCCCGGGGCACTCTCTACATCGACATCCGGTACCGGCTGCGCCAGGACAACGACCCGCGCAACCTGGTCTTCCCGTTCTACGTCATCCCCGCGCACGAACCGGGAGCCGAGTGATGGCCCTGCCCGCCCCGCACCTCGACGACCGCCGTTTCCAGGACCTGGTGGACGACGCGAAGCGCCTGGTGCAGCGGCGCTGCCCGGAGTGGACCGACCACAACGTGTCCGATCCTGGGGTGACCCTGATCGAGACGTTCGCGTACATGGTGGACCAGCTCCTGTACCGGCTCAACCGGGTGCCGGACCGGCACTACGTGAAGTTCCTGGACCTGCTCGGCATCGCCCCGTTCCCGCCGGCGGTGGCGTCGACGGACGTGACGTTCTGGCTGTCCGCGCCCCGCGACGCCCCGGTCGTCGTCCCGGCCGGCACGCACGTGGCGACCGTACGCGCGGAGAACGCGGAGCCGGTGACCTTCGAGACGCTGCACGAGCTGACCGTGCCGCCGTGCCGGCTGGTCCGGGTGCTGACCGTGCCGGCCGGGGGGCGACCGACGGACCGGACCGGGGACCTGGGCGGCGCGGACCGGATCCCGGCGTTCGCGGACCCGCCGGTGGCCGGCGACGCCGTGCTGTTCGGCCTCGACAGGGCGGTGCCGGGCTGCGCCGTGCTGCTCACCATGGACTGGGTGGTCGCCGGGCGCGGGGTGGACCCGACGAACCCGCCGCTGGTGTGGGAGGCGTGGACCGAGGGCGGCTGGGAGGAGTGCCCGGTGGAGCGGGACACCACGGGCGCGCTGAACCGGGCCGGCGAGGTGGTCGTGCACGTCCCGGCGCGGCACGCCGCGTCGGTGGAGGCCCGGCACCGCGCCGGCTGGCTGCGCTGCCGGCTGCGCGAGGCCGTCGCCGGGCAGCCGTTCTTCCACGCCCCGCCCCGACTGGGCCGGGCGGAGGCGGTCACCATCGGCGGCACCGTGAGCGCCTGCCACGCCGAGCTGATCAGCGGCGAGACCCTGGGCGCGTCCGAGGGGGTGCCGGGGCAGCGGTTCACGGTGCAGCGGGCGCCGATCGTGGCCGCCGACGGCGCGATCGGGATCGAGGTGAGCGCCGCCGAGGGCTGGCAGACCTGGCGGGAGGTGGCGAGCTTCGCCGGCTCCGGGCCCCAGGACCGGCACGTGTGCGTCGACCGGTCCAGCGGGGAGATCGGCTTCGGCCCGGCCGTCCGGCAGGCCGACGGCACGGTACGCCGGTACGGGGCGGTGCCGCCGAAGGGCGCGGTGGTCCGGATCCCGACCTACCGCACGGGCGGGGGGCGGCGGGGCAACGTGGCCGCCCGCACGCTGAGCGTGCTGCGGGACCCGGTGCCGTTCGTGTCCACGGTGACCAACCGGGCGGCGGCCACCGGCGGCGTCGACGGCGAGTCGCTGGCCGAGACGTCGGTACGCGGGCCGCTGAGCCTGCGTACCCGGGAACGGGCGGTCACCGCCGAGGACTACGAGCAGTTGGCCCGGGAGGCGGCGCCGGAGGTGCTGCGGGTGAAGTGCGTGCCGGCGGGCGACGGCTCGGCGGCGGTGCGGGTGCTGGTGGTGCCGGCGCTGGGTGAGCACGGCGACGCCGAGGACGACGCGGCCCGGTTCGCCGCCCTGCGGCCCCGTGACGAGGTGCTGGACCGGATCCGGGCCTTCCTCGACGCCCGCCGCTGCGTGGGTGCCCGGGTGCTGGTGGAGCCGCCGTTCTACCAGGGGGTGACGGTGGTCGCCCGGGTCCGCTCCCGGCCTCGGGCGAGCGGGTCCGACGCGGAGCTGCGCCGGCGGGCGCTGCGCGCTTTGTACGACTACCTCGACCCGGTGCGGGGCGGGCCCGACGGCGACGGGTGGCCCTTCGGCCGGCCGATCCAGTCGGGTGAGCTGCACGCCGTGTTGCAGCGGGTCGACGGGGTGGACCTGGTGGAGGAGGTCCGGTTGTTCGGGGCCGATCCGACCACCGGGGAACGCGGCGAGGCCGTGCAGCGCATCGAGCTGGACGTCAACGCCATCGCCTTCTCGTACGCCCACCAGGTGCGGGTCACCGGGTGAACGGGCGGGTCGTCGAGGTCAGGAGGGGATCATGCGGGGTGCGGTGCCGGGGCTGGCGAGCCCTCACCCGATCGGGCAGGAGTTGCCCGCGGTGTACCTGGAGGACGATTTCGCGCAGCGGTTCACCGCCGGGCTGGACGAGGTGCTGGCACCGGTCCTGCTGACGCTCGACTGTTTGGACGCGTACTTCGACCTGGACCTGGCCCCGCCGGACTTCCTGGACTGGCTGGCCGGCTGGGTGGCAGCGCCGGTCGACGGGGACCGGGCGCCGGACGTGCGCCGGGAGGTGGTCCGGCACGCGGTGCAGGCGCACCGGTGGCGCGGGACCGCCCGGGGCGTCGAGCTGGCGGTGCGGGTGGCCACCGGGGCGCGGGTGGAGGTCACCGACAACGGCGGGGTGACCTGGTCGGCGACGCCGACCGGCGGGCCGCCGCCGGACGAGGCCCCACGGGTGCTGGTCCGGGTCACCGGGGCGGCCGACGAGGCGCTGGTGCGGCAGGTCGTCGCGTCCGCCGTACCGGCCCACGTCCGGCTGACGCTGGAGATCGAGTCATGATCACCTGTGCGAGCTGCGGCGCCGCCAACGCCGACGGCAGGCAGTTCTGCGCGGCCTGCGGCGAGTACCTGTGGGACGAGGGCAGCCCGCCGCCCGCCCCGGGGCCGGCCGTGACCCGGGACCGGCCGGTGACCGACCGGAGCACCGACGCGCGGACGGATCCGGCCGTGCCGGCCCCGCCGGGCCCCGGGCCGTCCACCGCCGGCCCGCCGGCCCCCGTAGCGCACCCGCCCGGCCCGGGCGGGCACGAGCCGGGCGGACACGAGCCGGTCCGCGCGGGCGACGGCACGCCCCAGCCGCTGCAACCCGGGGCACCGAGCACCACCCGGGAGGCGCCGGGGCCGGCCGCTGCGGTCGACCCGGCGTCCCGCCCGCCGGAGCCGGAGCTGACCTGCGCCCACTGCGGCCGGGGCAACCCGCCGAACCGCCGGATCTGCCGGTTCTGTGGGGAGTCGCTGACCGCCCCGGTCGGGCCGGCGCCGGAGCGCGCCACCTGGTGGGAGCGGCTGCGGGACCGGTGGCGACGGCTGTGGGACCGGGTGCGCCGCCGGGGGCCCCGCCGCCCCGCCCGGAAGGACCGCCGGGCCGCCGGGGCGGCCCGGCGGCTGCTGCTGCTCGTGCTCGGGCTCTGCCTCGTCGGCGTGCTCGCGGTGGCCGGGCCGCCCCTGGCGCGGCGGGCCGTGGAGGCGGTGCGCGACCGCACCGAGGACCCGGCGTCGCTCGTCCCGGCGGCGGTGAGCGCGTCGTCGGAGAAGCTGGGTGCCGGCGCGGCCCGGCTCACCGACGGGGCGAGCAACCGCTACTGGGCGCCGACCGGCACGGCCGCCGGCGCCTGGGTGGAGGGCCGCTTCACCGAGCCCGTGCGGCTGCTCACCGTCATCATCACCCCGGGCGTCGGCGAGCGGCGGCAGGCGTTCCTCGAAGCCGGCCGGCCGCGCGGGCTCACCGTGGTCACCGTCGACGCCGACGGCAAGCAGGAGAAGACCGACATCGAGCTGCGCGACGAGCCCGGGGAGCAGCAGTTCCCCGTCGAGGCGGCGAACGTGGTGCGGATCAGGCTGGTGGTCCGCTCGACGTACGGGCCCGGGTTGGATCCGGCCGTGGCGATCGGGGAGGCGGAATTCTTCGGTCGACGCTGACGGTGGTTCCCGCTGGCGCGGTCTCCGCGGGTGCCGGGTCGAGGCCGAGGGAGACGAGCACGTCGGCGTACCGGCGGCGGGCGTGCTCGGCGGCGGCGGCGTTGCCGGCCCGGTCGTGCGCCGCGATCAGCAGCCGCCAGCCAGCGTCGTGGCACGGGTCGATCTCGACGCACCGGGCCGCCGTCGCGACCGCCCCGTCGGCGCCGGCGGCGCGCAGGGCGGCCTCGGCGAGCTGGGCCGCCGCGTCCGCGGCCTGCCGGCGCAGCGTCTCCCGCTCGGCCACCACCCACTCCGCCGGGCCGTCCTCGGGCAGCAGTTCGCCGGTGTACGCGGCCACCGCGACCCGCAGGTCGGCGAGCGCGCGCGGGTCCCGGGTCGCCCCGGGGCGGGACGCCCGTTCCAGCGCGAGCCGGAACTCCGTGACGTCGCACCAGCTCCCCGGCGGCAGCGCCAGCAGGTACGCGTCCCCGTCGCGGTGCAGCATGCTCTCCCCGTCGCCCGTGGGCAGGTGGGTGTCGAGGAACCGGCGCAGGCTGGACAGGGCGACGTGCAGGGTGCGGGTGGCGGTGGCCGGGTCGGTGTCGGGCCAGAGCGCGTCGAGGAGCCGGTCGCGGTGCACGGCCCGGCCGGCGTGCATGGCGAGCATCCGGGCCACGGCGCGGGCCCGGGGGCGCAGTGGCGACCAGTTCAGCGGCTCGCCGTCCAGGCAGATCCGGAAGCCGCCGAAGCAGCGTACGGTCAGCGGGGCGGTGTCCGGCACGGCCGGTGCGGCACCGCGCTCGGGGGTGACCCAGGCGGTCACCACCGGACGGGGCAGCCCGGCGTGCTCGGCGGCGGCGTGGACGGCGGACAGGCCCACCGCCCGGCCGGGGCCGGCGGGCACCCCCGCGGCGAGGGCGAGCACCCGCGCCCCCGGCACTCCGGCGGCCCGGGCGGTGCTCTCCGCGCGACGGACCTCCACATCGGCGTCGGGCAGCCGGCCGCGCACGGCGGCCAGCGCGAGCAGGGACTGCGCCCAGGCGGCCAGCACCCCGCTGTCCACCTCCCGCGCCCGGTCGAGCAGCCGGCCGGCCTCCTCCGGCTCCGGCCCGCCGCGCAGGGAGCGGGCCAGCGCGGCGCAGCCGGCCGCGAGCAGGGCGCCCCACCGGTCCCCGAGCCGGTCGCACTCCTCGACGACGGCGGCGGCCTCCTTGAGGTCGGCCTCCGCCCCGGACAGCGCGGGCACCGCCCGGGCCAGCCGGGCCAGCCAGGGCAGGCCGGACCGGTCGGCGTCCAGGCCGACGGCGGCGACCGCGGCGGGCGCCTGCGGGTCCCCGCCGGCCAGCGCGACGGCGGCGCGCAGCAGCCGGCAGGCCAGCCCGACCATGCCGGCGTCGGACGGTGTCCACCGGTCCAGCACGCGCGCCGCCTCGCCGGCGTGCCCGGCCAGCAGCAGCGCGCCCGCCCGCACCAGCGGGTCGGCCGCCCCGGTCAGCCGTTCCGCCTCGCCGACGACCACCATCGGGTGCCGCCGGGTGGCCGTGCGCAGCCAGCCGGACCAGTGCCCGCGCCAGTGCGGGCCGTCGGGCAGCCAGGCCGTCACGTCGGCGCGCAGGGAGCGGCACCGCGCCCGGGCCGGCTCGCCGTCGAACATCTCCTCGGCCCGGCGCAACAGCGGCACCGCCGCCGCGAGCTGGCCCTCGTTGATCCGGTGCCGGGCGTCGGCGAGCACCAGCCACGGGTCCTCGGCGATGAACCAGGCGGGCAGCACGTCCGACCACGGGTCGAGGCCCCGCACGGCGACGTCGCCCCCGGCGGTGTCGAGCAGCCGGTGCACGTCGGGCCACTGCTGGGCGCGGGCGAAGCACCGGGCCGCCTCCAGCACCGCGCCCTCCGCGGCGAGCAGCCGGCCGGCGCGGGCGTGCCAGGCCCGCGCCGCATGCTCCCCCAACTCCTCGGCGAGCGCCGCGATCAGGTGGGCGCGCAGCACCTCGTGGTACGCGAAACTCCGGCCACCGTCGTGGGAGACGGTGAACGCCTGCCGGCGCTCCAGCTCCTCCAGCGCGGCCTGCCCGTCGCCGCCGCCGAGCAGCCGGTCGCACCGCTGGGCCGTGAGCACCTCGAACACGCAGGTGTGGACGAGGAACCGGCGCAGGTCGGGGGCGAGTTCCGCCAGCACGGTACGGGTGAGGTAGTCCCGGGACAGCGCCGAGCGCACGCCCAGCGAGGCCACCGCGCGGCGCCGGTCGGCCAGCGGCTGGCTGCGGGTGGACAGGTAGTAGAGCTTCAGGCCGGCCGCCCAGCCGCCGAGCCGCCGGGCCAGGGCCGCCACGTCGTCGGCCGGCAGCGGCTCCCGGTAGACGTCGCGCAGCAGCCGCTCCACCTCCCAGGTGCGGAACCGAAGCTGCTCGGCGTCGACGACGACGCTGTCGGAGAACTCGTGCCGGGTCAGGATCAGCGGCGGCATGCGGCGGGTGCCGACCAGCACCCGGACGCCCTCGCGCACCAGGGCGAGGGCCCGGTCCAGCAGCACGGACTCCCCCGGCGTTCCCTCGACCAGGTGCAGGTCGTCGACGACCAGCAGGCCGGCACCGCCGTCGGGCAGCGTCGCCTCCACCCGGCGCAGCGCCCGCGCCGGGTCCGCGTCGGACGGCACGACGCGCAGCCAGCCCACGGACCCGGGCCCGGTGGCCGCGTACTGGGCGAGCAGGGTGGTCTTGCCGGACCCGGCGGGGGCGACGACCAGGCCGAGGGAGCGGGGCCGGACGTCCAGCGCGGTGATCAGCCTGGACCGCGTGAGGCTCAGCGAAGGGCTGCGGGCGGGTTCTGTCGGCATCGCGCACACCTTCCCCGAGGTAGCCGGCCGTCGAGCCGGCCCGGGACGAGCGACACCACTGATGGTAGTCATCAATACGCCCTGGTAGCTGCCCGTGATCGGACAACCGCGTCGGATTTCGGCAGGGACTCGGGCCGCCGCTGGGAATCCCGTCGACCAGCCGCCCCGTCCACAGCATCCACCGCAAAAGGGCTCCAGTGGACCAACTCTGCCATTCACCCTTTGCCGACCGCCAACCACCCATAATTCCATTCGTCCCACCTGGACGACCTGTCCGGAAACCATGAATTACCGCCGACACCGACAGCCGCGGGGCCTTTAGCTGACTATTCGCCGAACGCGGCGGCAGACCTCCGTTTGAGCCCAGTTCGATCACATTAGTTCGACGCAGTTAAATATTGTCAAAGGTTTTTGCGGGTGCTCTAATGATGGCGACGCGAGCGGGATCGCCGCGTCAGTCCCTCTCAATTCGTTGGAGGCCGCCCATGGACAAGAAGATCGAGACGAAGCGCAAGCCGGCCAAGGTCCTCGTGCGCAAGCTTGAGAAGCTCGAGACCACCGTCGCCATCATCGAACCGGGCTGCCGCAACGACCTCTGCGGCTGATCGGACATCCGGCCGGGGCGCGGCACCTCGCGTCCCGGCCGGCCTGGCGGAGGAGTTTCCGGGCATGCTGCGACCACGGATCAAGGGCATTCACAAACCATTGCGACTGACTCCGACGCTCATCAGCATCGGCGGTCGACAAATGGGTATCGGGGCGGAGATCGACGACGAGGACGGCTTTCTCTGGTCGCTGTTACGCCTGATGGACGGCACCCGCACCCGGGCGGAGATCGTCGACGCCCTGCTCACCGAACGACCCGACCTGACCGCCGACGAGACGACCGACGCGATGCGGACGATCATCGACGCCGGATACGTCGAGGACGCCGCCGCGCCGCCCCCGCCCACCCTGAGCCCCGCCGAGATCGACCGCTACGAGCGGGCGTTGACCTACCACGCGTGGGTCGACCTCACCCCGCGCCCGTCCCGCTTCGACGTCCAGGCCCGGCTGAAGGCGAGCCGCGTGGTCGTGGTCGGACTGGGCGGCACCGGCTCGGCCGTCGCGGCATCCCTCGTCGCCGCCGGGGTCGGGGCCGTGCACTGCGTCGACTTCGACGTGGTCGAGCCCGGCAACCTGACCCGTCAGCTCCTCTACACCGAGGACGACATCGGCGCGCCGAAGCTCGCCGTCGCGGTCGACCGCCTCCGCCGGATGAACTCCTACGTGACGGTCACCGGCGAGCAGACCCGGGTCGACTCCACCGAGTCGGTAATGACGCTGATGCGCGGGCGCGACCTGCTGGTGCTCTGCGCCGACCAACCCCTGCACACCATCCGCGACTGGACGAACGCCGCCGCCCTGCGCACCGGTACCCCGTGGATGATCGCCCAGTACGCCGGCCCGATGGCCGTCGTCGGCCTGTTCGTCCCGGGCCGCACCTGCTGCCAGGCCTGCCTGCCGAGCGTCGGCGACCGGCTCCGCGAGCGGCACGGCGCCGAGCCGGAGGAGTTGTTCGGGTTCACCGGGCACGCGGTGATCGCACCGTCGGCCAACCTCACCGGCCACCTGGCCGCCCTGGACGCGGTGCACCACCTCGGCGGCATCCCCGCCAGCACGCTCGGCCGGATGTACCACCTGAGCCTGACCGACCTGACCTACCACTACGTGGTGAACCCGACTCCGGGGCACAAGTGCGGGACCTGCGGCTGGATCGGGGAGGAGCGGTGATCACCCTCGACGCCGACAGCCGGCCCCGGGTCGCCCACCTCGTCGTCCGCGAGGAGGACACCGACGAGTACGTCGTCGGCGACCCGGCCACCGGCAACTTCGTGGTCGTACCCGAGGTCGGGGCCCGGCTGGTGCGGCTGCTCGCCGCCGGCCGGACCGTCGCCGAGGCTGCCGACGAGGTGGAACGCGAGACCGGGGAGGCGGTCGACGCCCTCGACTTCGTCGAGGTGCTGCTCGACGCGGGCATCATCGACGGGCGTACCGCCGGGGAGGCCGCGCCGGCCACCGCCCGGCACTGGTCGGTCTCGCGGATCCCGGCCCGGGTGGTCCGGCCGCTGTTCGGCCGGGCCGCCTGGACGGGGTACGTCGGCTGCCTCGTCGCGACGGTGGCGATGTTCGCCGCCGAGCCGTCGCTGTTGCCCACGTACGAGGACACCTTCATCTTCCCCGACATCGTGCTCAGCCTGCTGATCACCAACGTGGTGGTGATCGTCCTGACGATCGTGCACGAGGTCTGGCACGCCCTCGCCGGGGCCGCCGTCGGCGTGCCGTCGCGGCTGCGCGTCGAGCGGCGCGGAATCTTCCCGGTGCTGGAGACCGACCTGTCGGGGCTGTGGGCGCTGCCGCCCGAGCGTCGCTACGGCCCGTTCCTCGCCGGCATGGCGATCGACTGCGTGCTGCTGTTCGGCGCGGTCGCGCCCCGGTTCGCCTGGTCGCGCGGCTGGATCGACCTGCCCCCGGGGATGGTCCGGTTCCTCGCCATGGTGGTGTTCAGCCAGGCGGTGAAGCTGGCCTTCCAGACGCTGGCCTACCTGCGCACCGACATGTACCTGGTGATGGCCACCGCGACCGGCTGCCGGAACCTGCACCAGATCACCCGGCTGTCGCTCAAGCGCCTGGTCCGCCGGCTCGACGACGGGGAGGCGGCGATCCTGCGCGACGCGCACGCCCGGGACCTGCGGGTGTCCCGCTGGTACCGGCTGCTCTACGTCGCCGGGCTGGTCTGGATGGCCTGGTTCGTCGTGCACTTCCTGTGGCCGAGCGCGAAGGTCACCCTCGGCTGGGCGGCGGGCGTGCTGGTCGGCGCGCCGTTCGCCAGCCCCTACTGGTGGGAGGGGATCGCGCTGCTGCTGTTCACCTCGCTCAACGTGCTGCTGCCGCTCGGGGTGGTCGTCCGCAACCGGGTCCGGGCGAGGAGGGCCGCCGCGTGAGCCGCCGCTGGCTCGGGACGCTGGTCAGCGTCGTGGTCACCACCCTCAGCGTGCTGACCATGTCGAGCCTCGGCCTCGGCGTGGTCCTCGGGCTGGCCGACGACACCGAGGCCCTCTCCTGCGACCGGGTGCCCGGCACGCCGGCGCCGTTCGAGGGCAACCGGCACATAGCGTACGAGGGGGCGCCGCACGCGGCGTACCGGACGGTGCCGCCGACCTCCGGCCCGCACTCCCCCCGCGTGGTCACCCCCGGCATCTACCGCGAGCCGGTGCTGGAGGAGTTGCAGGTGCACGCGCTGGAGCACGGGCACGTCCTGGTCCAGTACGCCCCGGACGTCTCCCCGGCCGACGTCCGCGCCCTGGAACGCCTCGGTCGCCGGTATCCCCGCGACGTGGTGGTGGCGCCCTACCCCGCCCTGGACCACGGCATCGGGCTCAGCGGCTGGCAACGGTTCCAGCGGCTCGACACCCTCGACGAGCGGGCGGTCACCGAGTTCGTCACGAAGGTCGCCGGCCGCTACGACCACTCCTGGCAGCACGGGGCGACGGACTGCGTACGGCCCTGAACCCGCACCCGCTTGCCGGGGCACGATGAGTGTGGTTGGCTACTCACATGTCACTGACCACCCGCACCAGGACGCTCTCCACCGCCGAGGACCGGCGGGAGGACGTCCTCTCCACGGCCATCGGGGCGTTCGCGGCCCGGGGTTACTTCGGCACCACCACCGTCGAGGTCGCCAAGCGTGCCGGCATCTCCCAGGCGTACCTGTACCGGCTGTTCCCGGACAAGGAGTCGCTGTTCGCCGCGGTCGTCGAGCGCTGCTTCGAGCGGTTCCGGGAGAGCCTGAGCGAGGGCGCGGCTACGGCCGAGGGCAGCTCGCCCGAGGCCGTCCTGTCCGCCATGGCCGGCGCGTACGTCCTGCTGATCCGGGACCAGGAGCTGCTGCTGGTGCAGCTGCACGCCCAGTGCGCGGCGGTCTCGGTGCCGGAGATCCGCCAGGCCGTCCAGCGGGGCTACGCCCGCCTGGTCGAGTACGCCCGGAGCGTCTCCGGCGGCAGCCAGGCGCAGGTGCAGGAACTCTTCGCCCGGGGCGCGTTGTGCAACGCGGTGGTGACCATGGGCGCCGAGCAGGTCGACGCGCCGTGGGCCAGGACGCTGTCGGCGGGCCTACGACCCTGACCGGCACGGCGCACCCGACCCCGCCACGCCCCCTTTACTGGTGAGTAACCAACCACTCTTCAAGGCCGTGCCGGCGATCACCGCTCGGCCGGCGCGCCGTGGCGTCGGCGTCCGGGCCGACGCCAGGACGCCACCCGGGTCGCGGTCTCAGTCCTCGGCCCGCCAGCGGTAGAACTCCTTGGCCACCGCGTCCTCCGGGCCGCGCCAGGTCTCCGGGCTGTACGGGGTGATGAACGTGCTCAGGTCCTCCATGATCTTGGCGAAGGCCGGCTTGGCGTGGCTCTCCCGCATGGCCTCGGCGAACGCCGCGTCGGTGCGCTCCAGCAGGTGCAGGTAGACGTCGTCGATCGAGTACAGCCAGCGCCCCGTGACGCCCAGCTCGACCGGCAGCGACCCCGCGTCGGACTCGGCGAAGACGCGGGCGACGTTGGGTTCCGCCCCGGGCTTGATCCGGGCGACGATGACGGTCAGGTTCCCGTCGGGCGACTCCGACGCGGGCACCGAGCCCTCGGCCGGTACCCAGCTGTAGAACTCCTTGGCGACGGAGTCGGACGGGTTCTGCCAGTTCCTCGGGTACGGCGTCACGTACGGGGCGATGGCCTCGGCGATCTGCTGGAACGCGGGCAGCCCCCGGGCCTTGCCCAGCGACGCCTTCGGGTCCACGTTGCGCTCGATCACGTGGATGTACAGGTCGTCCAGCGACAGCAGGGTGCGGCCGATCACCCCGAGATCCTGCGGTCGGGTCGTCTTGTCGTAGTAGCCGAAGACGTCGCCGACGATGCCCTCGCTGCCGGGAACGATGTGGCAGACGATCACGGACCGGTAAATCATGGCTGCTCCTCAGGTGGATGGACGTGGACCGGGTGGACGGGTGACCCGGTGGACGGTGAACCCCATGGACGGTGACCGGATGGCCGGTGGACGGTGGCCGGGTGGAGGTGGGACCGGGCACGGTCCGGTCGGGCGGACCGGCGCGCCGGGCGCGTCAGGCGGCGAACCGGACCGGCAACTCCAGCAGGCCACGGAACGGCGACGCCGCCGGCAACCGGCGCAGCTCGGCGACCGGCACCCCGAGCCGCAGTCCCGGCAGCCGGCGCAGCAGCGTCCCGATGCCGATCTGCGCCTCCATCCGGGCCAGCGAGACTCCCAGGCAGTAGTGCACGCCGTAGCCGAAGCCGATGTGCGGGGCGCGCTCGCGGCGGAGGTCCAGCCGGTCCGGGTCGGCGAAGTGCTCCGGGTCGTGGTTCGCCGCGTTGATCACCACGCCGACGACCGACCCGCGCGGGATGCACACGCCCTGGTACTCGACGTCCTCGGTGGCGATCCGAGGGCTGGCCACCGGTAGCGGGCCGTCGAACCGGAGCAGCTCCTCGATCGCCGACGGCAGCAGCTCCGGGCTGGCCCGCAGCAGTTCGAGCTGGTCCGGGTGGGTGAGCAGGGCCACCGTCGCGTTGCCGATGAAGTCCGCGGTGGTCTGGTGCCCGGCGAACAGCAGCAGGAAGGTGGTGGTGACCAGTTCCTGCTCGGACAGCTCCCGGTCGCGGTCGCAGGCGTCGATCAGCGCGCTGATCATGTCGTCGGCGGGGCGCGCGCGCTTGGCCTGCACCAGGTCGGCGAGGTAGTCGTGCAGGCGTAGCTGGGCCTCCTGCACGGCGGCCCGGTCCTTCTCGGGGCTGCGGTTGGCGGACCCGGACGTCCTGATCACCTGTGTCCAGTCGAGGACCCGCTCGTGGTCGGACTCGGGGATCCCGAGCAGGTCGCTGATCACCAGCATCGGCAACGGAATGGCGAAGTCGCGCATCAGATCGCACCCGCCCCGCGGAACGATCCGGTCGAGCAGCGTGTCCACGATCTCCGCCACGCGGGGGCGCAGCGCCTCGATCCGGCGCGGCGCGAACGCCTGCGACACGATCCGCCGCAGCCTGGTGTGCTCCGGCGGATCCGAGTTGAGCATGTTCTTGTTCAACCCCTCCGAGTTCGGCCCGAAGATCCGCAGGTAGTGCTGGCCGGGGCCGTAGAGGTCCTTGGACAGCCTCGGGTCGGTCAGTGCCGTCCGGGCGTCGTCGAACCTGCTGATCAGGTACGAGTCGAACCGCGGCGAGCTGACCGGGCAGACGGGCTTGTCCGCCCGCAGCCGGGCGTAGGCGGGATAGGGGTCGGCGGCGAACTCGTCGGTGTAGAGCTCCGCCGCGGGGACGAGGTTCTCGGTCATCGCGACTCCTCGGGATCGCTGCGCAGAACGTGCAGGACCTGGTACGTGTGCCGTTGCGCGGACTCGCGAAGCTCACGGACCACGCGCAGCAGCCGGTCCCGTTGCTCGCTGCGGCCGAAGGCGTCCAACCGGTCCCGGTCCGCCCAGTCGCTGATGATCAGATAGCTGCGCGGGTCCTCGGCGTCGCGGACCAGGTCCTGACGCAGGCACCCGTCGAGCGTGCGGATCTGCTCGGCGGCCGAGAGCCACTCGGCCTCGAACCGCTCCTCGCAGCCTTCCCTGGTGCGCATCGCGAGCACCGTGCGTACGCCCGTCATCCCATGCCTCCGGGCACCCGCCGCATTCCGATCATGAGGTCTCCTTCGCCGGCCCTGTGCGAATGGAGTCTGCGGGGCCTTGCGTCACCCCAGCGTCACGGTGTGCCAGGAACTGTGGGCCGCCGGTGACAGCCCGGTGACGCCCGCCGCCCCTCACCCCCGGCTGGGATAGCGGCAGGCGGACCGGGCCGCCTCGGCCTGCTGCCGCTGGTCGAGCGTCACCGGCACCGCCTCGCGCGGATCCTCCGGCCGAACCTGACGGGCCCGCACCAGGCCGGTCGGGCTGTCCCCGCCCAGGCAGGCGGCCGCGACCAGGACGACCGGCCCACGGGCCGAGGGGCCGGGCAGCGCGTCGAGCCGGGCGCTCGCCCCGACGGCCGGGTCCCGCACGTCGGCCAGGGCGACCTGTCGCCAGGTGCGCTCGCCGGGCGACGCCGGGTCGCCCGCGGAGGTGGTGAAGCCCACGACGTACAGGTCCCTGCCGGTGGCCCGCAACGTCACGGCCCCGGAGCGGCCCGCCCCGGTGACGACGGACAGTTCGAGGCCGGTCGAGGTCGGACGCCCCTGGCGACAGTCCGACGCCCGCAGGTCACGCGGCGGGTTGCCGTGCAACACCGCGGAGGAGACGACCCCGCCGCCGGCCACCTTGAACCAGCGCACGTCCGGCATGCCGCCGGTGTTGTCGTAGACCTTCTCGCCCACGCAGAAGCCGGTGAACCCGACCGTGCAGTCCGGCGGGATGGTGGTCAGCACGGACGCGTCCCGGGCGGCCCCGGCGCGCACGTGGGCGCCGCCCCCGTAGGTCACCGCGGTGAAGGCGGTCCCGTCCGGCACGGCGGGACAGCGCGCCGCGCCGGGTGCCGTCGGGACGTCGTCCGGCAGGTCGACCACCGTGACGACGGTGCCGATCGCGGCGGCGACGGCAACGACGGGTACGACCCACCTCCGGCGCGGCCGGGGCGTCCCGCTCCCGGGCTGCCGCCCGGCGGACGGTGCAACCGCCGGCCGGTCCGGGCCCGGCGCGCCCGCGCCGCCGCCCTCTTCCGGGTGGCCGTCCCGTTCCCCGGCCGCCTGCCGAACGGGCTCCGTCGGGCGCGCCCGCGCCGCCGCCTCGTGCCAACGCCGCCGCCACTCGTCGGGGTCGCCCCCACACGCGCCCACGTAGGCCAGCAGCACCTCCAGGGTCGGCAGACGGGCTCCGCCGGCCGCCTCCGACAGGGTCGTCGCGCCGTAGCCGGCGGATCTGGCGAGCTGACGGTAGGTGGGGTTGCCCGCCTCGGCGCGGAGCTTGCGCAATTCGTAGGCGAGGGCCTGCACCGGGCCGGCGGTCGGATCGACGGGTCTCTCCTGACGAGCCACTCAACTCCCCTTCACCCAGCTCTCCGAGCAATCCGATTCATCGTTACCAACGCTGTCCAGCCTGGCCAGGCGGCTGTCGGGTGGCCGCCGGTGGACACGCATTGTCCGGAGTTGATTGACCCAGGCCCGTGGGCGTCCTGGTCAAACGGACCGGCGACTAGCAATGGACACGGGGCGTCGTCCGACGATCCGCACCCGTTCCGAGACGAGGGAGAAAGACAATGAAGGCACGAATGGTCACCGCGACCGGTACGGCCCTCGGCACCCTGGGCCTGCTCGGCGTGTTCGCCGCACCGGCCGCCGCGGCGCCGCAGCGCAACTGCGCGGTCAACCTCGACACCGGGGCGATGACCTGCGCGAGCAGCGAGGACCGGGCGCTGCGCGCGGTCGGCGCCCAGGCCAGTCTGGTCATCGCCCGTACCTACACCGGGGCGGACTACACCGGCACGGTGCTGGCCTGGAGCCAGGCCCGGGAGTGCACGCCGACCTACGACGCCGAGTGGCAGTGGGACGACCTGCGCAGCACCGCGGTGGGCGACCTGAACAACAAGATCAGCTCGGTGCACACCTACCACCAGTGCGACGTCAAGCTCTTCGACGGGATCAATTTCACCGGCGCCTCGTCGACCTGGATCGACCAGTCGCCCAAGCTCGCCAACATCGGCGACGGGTGGGGCAACCGGGCGGGTTCGATCAAGTTCTCCTGACCGGCCGGCTGCCGGTCAGCAACCGGTGCTTCCGCCCCACCACCGATATGTCACCGAGCGGGCTCCCGGACGGATTCGACTCCGTCCGGGAGCCCGTCCGACGCCTGCCGTCCGTCAGGTCCGGTAGTCGGGGCGGAGCGTGGCGAGGGGGAACCGTGGACGAGGCGGCCGGCATCACCGAACGGTGTGTCGCCATCAGCCGGGCGGCCTTCGGGCGGGGTGACCTGGACGCGGCGATCGCCGACCTGCACCGGCTCCCCGCCGGGCTGGCCGTCCGGGGCGTCCTGGCGGCCGACCTGCTGCCCGCGGTCCTGAGGTCCGTCTCGCCTACGGACCGGGACCGGATCCGGCAGATCGCCGGCCTGCTGGAGATCGCCGAACGACACCCGCCCGACACGGCGGACTGGCCACAGGTGCGCGCGGCCGCCCGCTCCATCGCGCTGCTGCGGGCCGGCGCCGACGGAGAGGTGGTGGACGACCGGGCGATGCTCACGGAGCTGGGCACCCTCCTCGACCAGGTCGGCGGTGACGACAACCCGGCGACCGCGCCGCTGCTCGGCTCGGTCCGGACCATGCTCACGTACCTGCGGGCTCTCGACAACGGCGACGAGGCCGTGCTGCGGCGCTTCCCGGACGAGGCGCGCCGGCTCCGGGACCAACTGGCCAGCATCCCCGCCATGGCGCACCTCGGGGACGCCTTCGCCGGAATCGTGGACGTCATCGGGGCGAGCCATCGGGACGAGGACCTGCGGCCGTCCATCGACCAGCTCCGGCAGGCCGTCGAGCACCTGCCACCGGACGACCCGCTGCGGGACGCCTTCGAGGAGGTTACGACTTTCTTCGGTCCGCTGGCCGGAATGTACCGCGATGACCCGAACGCCCCGGCACCCGCCCTCACCGACGAGCAACTCACCGCCATGACAGACCTGACGCTGCGGCCGGAACTCGGCGCGGAGGGCCGGGCGTCGTACCACGGGGGCGTCGGCGGCGCGGCCGTCTACTCCGGCTGGGGGGCCGACCTGGCCCGCGTCGAGCAGGGCATCGAACATCTCCGCACAGCGGTGGCCCTCGCCGACCCCGACAGCCCCAAGCGCGCGGGCCACCTGCTGGGGCTCGCGGTCGCCCTGTACCACCGCGGCGACCTCACCAGCTCCACCCGGGACGTCGAGGAGGCGGACGGGCTGCTCGAACAGGCGCGAACGCTGGCCGGCGGGCCGGCGCACCCGATGTGGGCGGCCATCAACGAGATGCTGTCGTACACCCGGCGGCGGCGCGGAGCCGTGCCGGACCCGCACAAGGCGGCCCTGGAGGGGCTCCAGGAACACGCCTGGAAGGTGTTGCTCCAGTCCGACCTGCCGGCCGCGAACCTCGCCGCGCGCCGGGCGGCACGGGACGCGGTCGAAGTCGCCCGGCAGTGCCTCATGTTCAACGACCCGGACAACGCCATCCGGGCCCTCGACGCCGGCCGGGGACTCGCCCTCCACGCGGCCACCGAGGTCGGCAACATCCCCCGCCGCCTCGACGACGCCGACCGGCCCGACCTCGCGCGCCGCTGGCGGGAGGCTACGGCGTCCGGCTCGGCGGAGAGCCTCCCGACCGGCCTGCGCCACGAGGTGCTGAGCGTGCTCGCCGCCCCGGGTGGCGGCGCGGCGCTGCTGGACGCGCCGGGTCTCGACGAGATCCGCACCGCCCTGGCCGCCCTCGACGCCGACGCGCTCGTCTACCTGGTGCCGGGGAACAGGCCGGTGCCGGGCTTCGCGGTCATCGCACCACAGCGGGGACCGACCGGTTACATCGCCCTGCCGAACCTGCACGTCCGCAACGACCTCGACGTCGAGCGGTACCTCACGGCCCTGGCCCGGCGGGACGCGGTCATCGCGGACCCGGGCCGGGACCTGACCGCCCTCGACGACCCGACCGACTTCGCCGCCAGCCTCGACTCGATGTGCGACTGGGCCTGGCGGGCGGCGATCGGCCCGCTGGTGGAGCGGTACCTGCCCACGCTCGCCCGTCCCGACGCCGGCCGGCCGCCACGGGTGGTCCTGGTGCCGATGGGGGAACTCGCCCGGTTCCCGTGGCAGGCAGCCCGCCGGTCGGACGGCACCTACGCGGTGCAACTGGTCGCGTTCTCGCAGGCCGCGTCCGCGCGCATGCTCTGCCACTCGGCCGCCCTCGCCCCCGTGCCGCCCACGCCGGTCGGCCTGGTGGTGGGGGACCCGGACACCGGTGGGGTGGCGCCGGACCTGGCCGCTGCCCGGGCCGAGGCGTACGCCATCCACCGGTCCTTCTACCCCGGCGGAAGGTACGTCGGCCGGCGGGTGGACGGCTCGACGAGCAGATCCGGGCCCGGCAGCGTCGACGAGGTCCGGGACTGGCTGACCAGCACCGGCCCGGGCTCCGGCGCCGTGCTGCACCTCGCCTGCCACGGCGTCATCAACACCGACCCGGAGTCCGCCACCTCCTACCTGCTGCTCGACGGCGGCGGGCGGTTGACCGCCGAGGAACTGGTCGAGCTGACGGCACGGTCCCCGGAACGCGACATCGGCCTGATCGTGCTCGCCGCCTGCCGCACCGGCCTGGCGATCAACGGGTACGACGAGGCGTACAGCCTGGGCACCGCGTTCCTCGCCGGCGGGGTCCGGTCGGTGCTGTCGACCCAGTGGGCGATCCCCGACCGGGCCACCTCGGTGCTGATGTACATGTTCCACCACCACGTGATGGCCGAGGGGCTGCCCGTGTGGGAGGCGCTGCGGCGGGCGCAGATCTGGATGCTCGACCCCGACCGGTCGTTCCCGGACCGCATGCCGGCGCGGCTACGCCAGCAGTTGCACCACGAGGAGCTCGCCCATGTCGCCGCCTGGGCCGGCTTCGTCCACTGGGGATGGTGAGCCGCCGGATGGTGGCTCCGTGCAGGAGAGGGAGACCGTGGCAGAGGACACCGAGAAGGAGCTGAGGGCCCGGCTGACCCGGCTGACCGGAACCGCCCGCACGCGCCCGCTGCTCGAGCTCTTCCAGATCCTCGCCGACCGGTACTGGCGTGCCGGGCCCGGGCAGCCGGTCGGCCTGCCCGCGCTCGACGAGGCGATCGACTGCCTGGCCGAGGCGTACGGCCATCTCCGGCCCGGCGACCCGATGCGGGCACAGGTCGCCAGCCATCTGGGCTGGTTCCTCGGCACCCGGCAGGCCATGCACGGCGGGCCGGAGAGCGACCGGCAGCGGGCGATCGGGCTGCTGGAGGAAGGGGTCGCGGCGACCAACCTGCCACCCGTGTTCACGTGCGTCGCGCGGCTGAACCTGGGCCAGCTCTACCTGGCCGCGGTCGTCCGCGGGTTGCAGTCGCTCGAAACGTCGACCCTGCTGGCGGGAGCGGACCACCGGCCAGCCCGCGCGGAGGCGGAACGGGCGATCGACTGTTTTCAGCAGGTGCTGGCCGCTGACCTGCTCGGTGCGGAGATCGCCGAGGGAGCGCGGGCCATGCTGACGTGCGCCGAGACGGTACGGGACCTGCTCGGCGGGCTCGACGCCGGCCTCCTCACCGGCACCGCGATCGACTTCGGGCCGGTGATGCGGGCGATGGCCACGATGCAGGAGGTACAGCGACGGATGGCGGACGGGGTGGAAGCCGGCAGGATGCCGCGGCTGCCGAACCTCCCCGGCGCTCGGGCGACGGCCACCGTGGACCCGCTGGACTTCCCCGTCACGGTCCTGCACGGGCCGGAGCCGGTGCCCAGCGCCGGCGACCGCGCCCGGCGGTCGGCGGCGCCCGTCGACCTGGCGGCGCTGCGGCGTGCCCTGCGGGAGCGGGTGGCGGGCGGCGGCGACCCGCACGCCGCCCTCGCGGCCCTGCTGCGCCCGGACGCGCCGCCGCCACCGGCCGGGCTGGTCGACGACCTGGTGGGACTGGCCACCTCCGTCACCCACGCGGCGGGCGCCGCCGCCACCGCCGCCGACCGGACCGTGCTGGCCGTGGCGCTGTACCTGCGCGGGCGCGACGACGCCGACGACGGGTGGGGGGACGTCGACGACGACGTCCGGGCCGCCGCCGTGACGTTGTCGACCGCCGCGGACGCCCTGCCCGCCGACCCGTCCGGCGCCGTTCCGCTCGCCGTCGACCTGGCGAGGCTCCTCGACGGGCGCAACCCCGAGGGGCGGGTCGGCGACGCCCTCCACGACCGGTTCGTCCCGGTGGCGCGGGCGCTGCGCGGCGTCCGGGTCCAGGCGCTGGCCTGGTCCCGGCCGAACGGGACGCGCCTGCTGCTGCACACCGACGACGGCAGGTTCCGCGACGGCCGCCCCGACGGGGCCCTGCCGCCCCGGGTCGTGGTCGTCGGCGCCGAGCCCCTGCCCGACGACGACGCCGTGATCTCCCACGTCGCCTCCGCCCGGCAGGCGGGCGAGCTGGCCGGGCGGGTCCCACTCCGGGTCACCGAGGCCCCGGTGCTCGTGGTGGACCCCCGGGGCGGTCACGACGAGGCCGGCCTGGTGCGCCTGTGCCGCCGCCTCTACCCCCGGGCGGTCGTCCTGGGCCGCGCCGACGGAGGCAGCGACGGCCCCGGCACGCCGGAGGAGGTACGCCGCCGCCTCGACGCGTCGATGCTGCACCTGACCTGCGGCGTCAGCGTCACCGGGGCGCTGGAGCTGGCCGGGCCGGCCGACCTGGACCCCGCCGCGATCACCGGGCGGACGACGCGTACCGCGACCGAGGGCGGCCTGGTCATCCTGCCGCCCGCCGGCGACGGGTCCGGGCCGCTCGCCGAGGCGTTCCTGGCTGCCGGCTTCACCGGAGTGGTGGGCTGGGCCCGGCCGGTGCCCCGCCCGGTCGCCACGCTGATGCTGGCCGTCCTGCACACCGGGCTGGTCCGCGGCGGGCTACGGCCGGCCGCAGCGGTCCGCGCGGTGCGCCGGTGGCTGGCGTCCCCGGACCGCAGGACGCCGGCCGGGCTGACACCGGCCCCCATGGACGTCACCGGCCCGGCCCTCGCCGACCCGGAGTACCGCAGCGCCATGGTCTACCACGGGCTCTGAGCCGGCCGGCGCCGCCGGCTCAGTCCCCGGGTCCGGGCACCTCGATCACGAGAGGGACGGTGACGGTCGCCCAGTCGTACGCGCCGTCCTCGGCGGACGCCACCAGGTCGCGGTGCTGGACGGCGCGACCGAGGAAGCCCTGGACGGCGAGCGGCCCCCGGGCCGTGCCGCGCGGGTCGTCCAGCGCCGGCATCTCGAACGGCTCCGCGCTGAACTGCTCCTCCGCCACCACCAACTTCAGCCAGTCCCGCGCCCGCCTCCCCGGTTCGACCACGGAGCCGGCCGGCAGGGACGCCACCACCCGGCGTCCCCGCCGGGCCGCCGTGCGCCCGCCCGGGGCGACGTAATCGCCCGGAAACAGGTTCGCGTGGGCCCGGAACCGCTCGGTCAGGTCCAGCAGGACGCAGAACAGCCGCCGGTCGCTGCGGTTGTGCAGCCGGACGAAGACAGTGGGCGGCACCCACCCGGCCGGGCCGGGCTCGTAGCGGAGCCTGACCACGCCGTCCGCGTCCGCCTCGACCGGCGGGCGGGTGAGCGGCGCGATCGTCTCCCCCGGTCGCGCCGCGACCACCTCGACGGCCACCGCGCCTGCCAACCCGGTCACCGGGTTGGTGAGGTCGCGCAGCTGCCGCCACCGGGCGATGTGCTCCAGCGCCCGGACGGCCCGCCGCGCCCCGCCGCCGACGACGCCGGTCAGGTCCCCGGTCAACCGGACGCCGTGCTGGTCCTCCACCCGAACCACGCCCGGGCTCGGCGTCCGTGCCCGCAGTTCCGGGACCGTCTCGGTGCCCGCCGGGTCGACCGGACGCAGGTGCGGTGACGGCCCGCCGTCCGGCCCGGCCGTGCCGAGCGCGGCAAGCAGGGCGGCGGCGGTGGCCCGGTCCTGGTCCGCGCCGTCCACCGCCACGGTGGTCGCCGGCAGCGGCACCCGGCTGAGCACCACCCGGTACTGCCTGTCCGGCTCGGGCCGCCACCCCACCGGCTCCACCAGGCTCCGTTCGGCGAGCAGCTGGACGACCTCGGCCTCCCGCGCCGGTGGCCCGCCGACGACGGCGACGCGGACCGCGCCCGCCGTGGCGTCGGGGGCCGGGGGCAGACCGTGACAGCTCCCGGCGTTGACCTCCCACCCGTCGCGGGCATACCGCAACACCAGGCCGGACGGCGGCGGCGCGAGGCGGCCACCGAGGAAGGGCCGGTCGGCGATGCCGCGACCGGGCGGAACGAGCTGCGGCACCTGCCGGTACGCGTTCCGCTCCACCTCGGCCTGCGCGGCGATCAGCAGGTCCCGGTACGTCGCCGTCGGGCCGAGCCGGCCGAGGGCGCGCAGCAGCGCCCAGCTGAACAGCCCTCGCCGCCGGCCGCCCAGGTCCATCTCCTGGGCCGCCTCGTGCGACCGGCTGGCGGCCAGGACGACGTGCTCCGGCGCGGGCGGCGAGGCGGGCTCGCCGCCCGTCAGCTCCGGCAGCAGCTCCCGCGCCGGCGGAGCCGGCATCGGCTCCACCGCGCGGGCCCGCGCGCCCGGTTCCCGGTCCTCAAGTTCCCGGGTGGCGCCCGCGGAGTGGCAGCTGTCGAGCACCACGGCCACGTGTCCCGCCCGGCGGGCGACGTCGTCGAGCAGGATCGACAGCTCCTTGTCCAGCAGGTCGGGCACGCCGCCGTGCCGGCTGTCCGCGCAGACCAGGGTCTGCACCAGGTGGGACGGTTCGGCGTACCACCACCGCGGGGCGGGAGCCTGCGACCCGTGACCGCTGAACCAGAACAGGGCGGTGTCCGCGGAGCGGGCCCGACCGAGGTGGGACCGCAGCGCCCCGATCACCGCCGCCCGGGTGGCCTGCCCGTCGGACAGCACGAGCGCGTCGAGGTCGACGCCGGGGGCCGTGCGGCTCTGTAGGTAGGCCAGGGCGTCGTCGATGTCGGTCCGGCACCCGCGCAGGTCCGGCACCCCCGGTGAGCGGTACCTGTCGATGCCGACCAGCAGGGCGTACAGGGTGCTCATCCGGCCGCCCCCGGGCCGACGTACAACCAGCCGTGTTCGACGAAGTCCTTGGCCGGCAGGTCCACCGTGACCGGGGCGAAGTCCGCCGGCAGGGGCGGTTGGGTCGCGTGCGCGATGACGTCCTGGAACAGCACGTCGGGCAGGCCGAGGACGAAGTCGACCGCCGGCCGGGCGGCCAACGCCTCGCGTAGGGGCGGGCTGTCCAGGATGCGGTGCACCGCGACGGCCGCCACGCCGACCCAGCCGTTGGCAGCCGCCTTGACCAGCCCCCGGTGCAGCGCGACCCGCAGCCGCAGCCGGTCCGCCGGTGCCCGGCCGGTGTTCAGCTCCCGCAGGTGCCGTTCCAGGCCGCGCACCAGACGGGAGATCACCACGGCCTCGTCGATGCCGACCGGCAGCACGGTGAACTGGCCGTCGCCCTGCGGTTGGGGGGCGACGTCGGAGTCCGGCACCCCGGCCGCCCGCCGCACCCGGGACAGCAGTGCGACCAGGTCCCGCTGGACCTGCTCCGCGGCGGTGGTGCTGCGCCTGCTGTAGCCGGACACGTCGGCGGCCATGCACAGCCGGACCGCCGCGCCGTCCACGGGGCAGCCCGGGGACAGCGTCTCGTCGAACCGCACCGACTCGCGCAGGCCCGCGCCGTACCGCTCCCGGCCACCGGCGACCCGCACCCGGACGTCGAGGGTCCCGGCGACCCGGGTCGTCCCGGCGGGCAACTCCAGCAGCGCGTGCATGCCGTGGGCACGGGGCACCAGCAGCTCGCCGCGCGGGTCCTCGTACGCCCAGCCGAACTCGTGACGGTGGATCCCGAAGACGTGGGCGCGGGGCGTTCCCGCCCGGCTCGCCAGCCTGCGCAACCAGCCCGGGCGGGTCCGGGTCGCCGCCACGACGTGTGCCGCGGTCGCCGACGCCGGCTCGGCGTCGTCGGCGAGGTAGGTCAGGCCGAGGGCACCGCCGTCGCCGTCCAGCCGCGCGGCCAGCGCCCGCAGGTCGGCCAGCGTCACCTCGAACCACGCGGCCGTGTACCGCTGCCCCCTCGGCAGGGCGTCGAGGTCGAAGGCGAACAGGGCCCCGACGTACGACCCGCCCGTCGCCTCGGCCCGGCGGCGCAGGTACACCGGCAGGTCCCCGACGGGCACGGGGTACAGCAGGGGCCGCCCGCAGCGCACCGGGATCGGGGCGGCGGCCAACCCCCCGTCCGGGGCCCGCTCCCCGGCCGGGACCAGTTCACCGTGGGCGAGCAGGTCGGCTTCCCGCAACTCGTCGACCGCGTCCTCGCGCCGGGCGTCCACGCCGGTCACCGTGCCGTCCCCGAGACGCTCGCCACCCCGCCGCGTCGCCCGGGCGCGGCGGGCCGCCAGGTGAACGCCGCACCGCCCAGCTCCACGGTCTCGCCCGGGCCGCAGGTGCCGGCCTGCCGGCCGGCGGCCGAGCCGTCCGGGGAGTAGCGGATCACCAGGCGGATCTCGGCGGACGCGGCGGAGGAACGCGACGCGGTCACCTCGCCGTACCCGGGCAGCCCCGCCGATCCGGCGGTGAGCGCGGCCCGACGGCCCGCCAGCGGCAGCTCGCGCTCCTCTCCGCCGGGTGCGCGTACCCGCAGCGTCCCGGCCAGGGGCGGGCTCAGCCGCCGCCGGCGCCCCCACCACCCGACCCCGGCCAGGGCCAGCAGCAGGACGCCGCCGGCGACCCACCACCCGAGGCTGCCGCGCTGGGCGGAGAGGGACACGCTCGTCACCCCGCCGTCCAGTCGCGGCGGGAAGGCCAGCCCGAGATCGCCGGTCAGCACGTCCGCCCACGGCGAACCCACGTCACCGCTGAGGCTCAGCGTCGTGCTCGCCGTGACCTCGGACAGTGGCGCCACCCGGCGGGGTCCAGGGTCCCACTCGACGGTCACCGGCACGGTCGCGGTGCCGCCCGGGGGCAGCTCGACCGGGCCGGCCGGCACCGTGACCCGGAGGTCCGGCCGGTCACTGCGCACGGCGAGGTGATCGACCACCAGCGGGATTCTCGTGGCGGTCGACCGGAGCCGGACCTCCAGCCGGGTCCGGCCACCGTCGAGCCGGCCGGTGGCGGCGGGCCAGGTCACCTGGATGCCGTGGGCCGCGTCGTCGCCGAGCACGCTGCGGGCCTTCGCCGCGCGAGCTGCGGACTTGGGCTGCTCAAGCTGCGCGCCCAGCCGGTCGATCGACGCGGGTGCGAGAATCCGGGCGCCCGGGTAGACCCTGGCCAGCAGCGGCGCGCCGGTCGACCCCGCCAGGGGCACGGCGTACGCGTTCAGGGAGGTCTTCCGCAACGACCGGCCGGCCCCGGCGAGCTGGTTCCACGCGTACCCCTGCTCGAACGGGTACGCGCTGCCGGCCGGCGGGTCGTGCCGCCCGTCGGTGAGCAGGACGACCGTGGCGATCTGCGGCGTGCCCTGGCGGTTCAACAGCCGCAGGCTCGTCTCGATCGCCGCGCCGATGTCGGTGTGCCGCCCGTCGGCGGTGCGCGGCAGCTTGCCGACGACCTGGTCGGGAGAACGGCCGGCCGGGCCGTCGTGCACCACCCGCGCCGAGTCGGCGAAGGTCACCAGGGCGATCCGGTCGTCCGGCGCGAGCGCGGCGAGGAACGACCGCAGCGACGCCTTCACCCGCTCGTACCGCCGGCCCTCGCGCATCGAACGGGACACGTCCACCAGCACCACGTAGTCGCCCGCCACCCGGTTGACGCCGAGCGCCGCGTACACCTCGTCGCCGGTCGCCGGGGCCGCCGTCACCGGGCCGCCGGGCAGACCCACGGCGGCCAGCGCCGCGAGCGTCGCCAGGAAACCCGCGGCCGTACGTCGAACACTGCCCACCTGATCGTCCTCCGCCCGTGCCGTCCGTCGACTGTGCCTGACGGACGGGACCGCCCGACGCCGGCGGACGCGGTCCGTCAGACATGACCGAGACGCCCGCCGCGACAGCGGAGGGGACCAGGGAGGGAGCACGGGGTGCACGAGGAACCGCAGGGTCCCGCCGAGGAGGAACCCGCCGTCGGGACGACGGGCCCGCAGGCGATCGCCCCGGAGCCCGCCACGGGCCCGGACCGGCTGGACGAACTGGCGCAGCGGCTGGGCGACGAACTCGCCGGGCTGCGGGCCGAGGTCGCCCGCGAACACCACCGCGCGGCGGCCCGCGAGCAGGTCATCGACCGGCTGCACGAGGAGAACCAGCGCCTGCGGGCCGGCGAACGGCTGCTTCTGCTCCGCCCGTTGCTGACCGACCTCCAGCGGCTGCGCCACGACCTGCTACGCACCGCCGCGGGACTGCCCGCCGGGTTCGACGCCGCCGCGGCGGCGGACATGCTGCGCAGCTATGCCGCCAGCCTTGAGCTGACCCTCGAACGGGGTGGTGTCACCGTGCTGGCCCCGGTGCCCGGCGCCGCGTTCGACCCGGCGACGCAGCGGGCCACCGGGACGGTGCCGGCCGTCGACCCCGGCCAGGAGGCGACCGTCGCCGAGGTCGTCCTGGACGGCTATCACGACGTCGAGGCCGGACGCACGGTCGTGCCCGCCGCGGTCCGGGTCCACCGCTGGCTCCCCGACCCGGATCCCGCCCCGGCCGCAACCGGGCCGGAGCCCGCGAGCACCACCCACCCCACGCCCAACCCGTGACAGCCCGAGCGGACCAGCGGACAGGAGCACCATGTCGGACGAGAACCTGACCTTCTTCGGCATCGACCTGGGTACGACGTACTCGGTCGTGTCGTACATCGACGAGACCGGCCGGCCCGCCGTCGTCCGCAACGTCATCACCAACAACGAGACCACCCCGTCGGTCGTCTACTTCGAGGAGGGCAGCGGCGAGGTGGTGGTGGGCGAGGCCGCCAAGAACGTGTCCCGGCTCTACCCGTCCCGGGTGGTCGAACGGGTCAAGCGGAGCATGGGCAGGGAGGCGCAGTGGGAGTTCGACGGCACCACGTACACCCCTGAGTCGATCTCCGCGCTGATCCTCAAGCAGCTTGCCCAGGACGCCGAGTACTACACGAAGCGTCCGGTGCGCCAGGTGGTGATCACCGTGCCGGCGTACTTCGGCCTGCTGGAGCGGGACGCCACCCGCAACGCCGGCAGGATCGCCGGCCTGGACGTCGTCGAGGTCGTGCCCGAGCCGGTCGCCGCCGCCCTGCAGTACGACCTCGACGGCGAGACCACCCGGACGGTGCTGGTGTACGACCTGGGCGGCGGCACCTTCGACACCACGGTCATCCGGATCGACGCGGACACCGTCGAGGTGCTCTGCACCGACGGCGACCAGCAGCTCGGCGGCGCCGACTGGGACGCGCGCCTGGTCCAGTACCTGGTCGACGAGTTCGTGGGCCACGCCGGGCCGGCCGACGATCCGACCCTCGACGAGGAGTTCATGCAGGACCTCGCGCTGACCGCGGAGGAGGTCAAGCGGCAACTGTCGACCGTGACGTCGCGCCGGGTGCCGATGCGCTACGCGGGCGCGTCCACGTCCGTGGAGGTCACCCGGGAGACGTTCGAGGAGGTCACGCGGGACCTGCTCGACCGGACCGTCGAGTACACCGAGCGCACCCTGCACACGCTGGGCGACAAGCTGGGGATCGCCGAGCCGGCGGCGGCCATCGACGAGGTGCTGCTGGTCGGGGGCTCCAGCAAGATGCCGGCCGTGGCCCGGCGACTGACCGAGAAGTGGGGTTGGACGCCGCGCCTGCACGACCCCGACCTGGCGGTGGCCAAGGGCGCGGCCCGCTTCGCGCTCAGCCGGGCGCTGTGGGCGTGGGACGGGCAGGGCGCGGCGCCGACCGCCGAGGAGAAGCAGGAGCGGGCGTCGGCGCTGGCGCTGGCGCTCGGGGTGGACGAGGAGTCGCTGGCCGCCAGCGCCAGCAGGCGGATCGTCACCGTCCTGCCGAAGTCCTTCGGTGTGAAGTTGCAGGACACCTCGGCGCCCGACTGGCGGTCGCAGCCGGACAGGATGTACGTCGAGCACCTCATCCACGCGAACGAGGCGCTGCCCATCGAGGGCCGCGAGCTGGACGCCCGCACCATCGAGGACGGCCAGACCGCCGTGCGGATCGAGATCTACGAGCAGGCCGGCGCCGCCGAGAGCCCCGACCTGGCGGCGAACAAGCCGGTGGACCGGGGCGCGGGCGTCATCGGCGGCCTGCCCCCGCTGCCGAGGCACTCGCCCATCGCCATCAGCATGGGCGTGAGCGTGGGGGGAGAGCTGAGGCTGCACGCGGTGGAGCCGGGCTCCGGGCAGGAACTCACCATCGAGGTCCAGGTCAGCGTGCTCAGCGAGGACGAGGTGCACCAGGCCCGGGAGGTCGTCGCGGCGCTCACGGTGCGGGGCTGAGCTGATGGCGTTCGACCAGCGCGCGTACCTGCGGGACGTGATCATGCCGCTGCGCGACCGGCCCGGCGGGCTATCGCCCACGGACCTGGCCCGGCACTACGCGGTCACCCCGGACATGTCACGGGCACAGCTCTGCGAGCACCTGACAACGATCCGGCGGCTGTGGAACCAGCGTTCCGGCGGCGTCGACGCGGGGGCCCGGGTCTGCGCGCAGCTGTTCAGTCGGGACGAGCAACTGCGCGCCGAGCACGGCGAGGACATGTTCGAGCCACGGTGGTGGCGGGAGCGGATCGAGGAGCACGACCGCGGGTCCCGCGCCGAGTCCGAGCGCTTCGCCCGGGACCTCGCCCGGGCGTACGGCGCGCTGGGCCGGATCACCCAGGGCCAGCTCAAGGAGATCGCCGGGCACTGGCCGGGCCTGGACCCGGGTCAGGTCGACGAGGCGGTCCGGCGCGCCGGCCTGGCGGTGGTGGATCCGGTCGAGCTGCCGACCGGCTCCGGCATGGAACGCACGGCGTACCGCGCGCTGGTCCGGCTCCAGGACCTGATCGGCGCGCCCACCGTCGTCCAGGTGGTGCACCCCGACGGCGCGCCGTTCCGGCTGCTCGGCCCGGACGCGGTGGCGCTCGACGCGGCCACGGTGCGCGCCCGCGCGGAGGAGGCGAACCGGTTGGCCGACACCACCGCGGTCCGGACCCGCAAGGAGGCCCTGGGTCTGCTGGAGCGGGCCGTCAGCGACGGCGTGGACCTGCGGGCGCTCGCGGTGTTCCAGGTCGTCGAGCGGCTCCGGGCCGGACGGGCCAGGGGAATCGCGGACGGCATGCTGGTGCCGATCGCCACCGACGCCGGGTTGGCGCAGGGCGACGCCCAGTCGGTGGTCGCCAGCCTGCCGGTCGACGCGGACCCCGAGGCCAGCCCGGCGGACAGGATCCGTGACCTGGTCGCCGACGGGCGGCTTCTCGCGGCCCGGCAGGCCCTGGCGGTGCTGCCGGCCGACGACCCGCACCGCGACGAGCTGCGCGGTCAGGTCGACGCCCTGCTGGGCGAGGTCGAGGCGCTACGGCGGGCGGCCGACGAGGCGGCCCGCACGGAACGCGAGGAGGAGGCGGCCCGACTGCTGCGCTCGGCCCTGCGCATCGCCGGTGACGACGACGGTCTCGCCGACCGGCTGGGCGCGCTCGCGCCGCCGCCCCCGCGCGACCTGTCGGCGCGGGCCGTGGACACCGGTGTCCGCCTGACCTGGACGGCGCCGCCCACCCCGGCGGCGGAGGTGCGCTACCGGGTGGTCCGCGCCGACCGGCCGCCCCGCTCGTCCGCGGACGGCGAGGTGGTCGCCGAGGGCCCCCTGACGGAAGCGACGGACGGGGCCCCGCCGCCCGCCCGGCCCCTGCACTACGGCGTCTTCGCCAGCACCGGCGGGGACTGGTCCCGACCGGCGACGGTGCGGACCCTGGTGGTGCCGCCCGTGGTGGCCGTGCAGGTGTGGGTGCGCCCCGACGAGATCTCCTGCGCCTGGCGGGCGCACCCGGCCGCGGCGGGCGTGCGGGTGCGGCGCACCCTCGGCCGGCCGCCGGTCTCCCCGCAGGACGGGGAGCCGGTGGCCGCGGGCCGCACCGGCCTCTCGGACGACACCGGCGACGGCAGGACCGACCGGTACTACGGCATCGTCACGGTGTACCGCGACGAACACGGCGAGGAGGTCGCCTCGCCGCTCGTGGTGGCCCACGCGGCGCTGCGCGACACGGCCCCGCCGCACGTGGAGCGGCTGCGGGCCCACGTCACCGCGGTCGACGCGCAGACCGCGACCGTCCACCTCGCCTGGCTCACCCCCACCGGTGGCACGGTGTCGGTCCGCAGGTCGGAGCTGCCCCCGTCGTGGTCGGCGGGAGCGCGGATCCGCCGCGAGGAGCTGGAGGGGTACGGCGAGGCGCTGGTCAGCGACCGGCTGGAGCAGGGGGCGGAGACCCTGCTGGAGGTGACCGTCCCGAGCGGGCGGTTCGTGTACGTGCCGTTCACCGTCGACGCGGCGACCGGTACCGCCGTGGTGGGCGAGCCGGTCCTGCTCGGGGTGACCGAACCGGTCCGGCAGCTCGTCGCCCGCCGCACCGGGGACGAGGTCAACGTCGCCTGGGTGTGGCCGTCCTCGGTGAACCTGGCAGAGGTCACGTTCACGGCGCCGCACGGCCCGCCGGTGGTCCGGCGACTGACCCGTGGGCAGTTCACCGAGTCGGGCTGCCGCATCCCGGTCCCCTCCGCCGGCGGCCGGGTCTCCGTCCGGACGGTCGAGCGCGGCCCGGCCGGGGAGACGTTCTCCGTGCCCGAGTCCGTGCCGGTCGACCGCGTTCCCGTGGCGATCGGGTACCACCTCCAGCGCACCGGCGGGCCCTTCAGCCGCAAGCGGCTGCTGAGCGTCGACGTCGACCAGCCGTGCGAGGGGGTAGAGCTGATCCTCGTGGCCGCGTCCGGCCTGGCCATGCCGGTACGACCGGAGCAGGGCACCGTGGTGGCCCGGGTGACCGGTCTCTGCCTCCAGCCGGACGCGCCGTGGCAGATGCCCTTCGCGATGCCCTCCGGCCTGGCCAGGCCGTACTGGCTGCGGTGCTTCGTGATCCAGCCCAGCGGGGCCCGGGTCACCGACCCGATCCACGAGATGAAGGTGTCCTGACATGACCACCCCCTCCTGCCCGTACTGCTACGCCAAGATCGACCTGCGGGCGCCGTGGTTCCGGTGCACGGGGCGCCGGTCGCCGGGCAACGACCCCTGCAAGCCCCAGTGGGACGAGGCCAGGGACCGGGAGATCGGCATCAAGGAACTGGTGCTGCCGTCGTTCCCGGGGCCCCGTCGCGCCCTGCGGGCGGTGACCGCCTCGACGTGCCCGCACTGCGGCGCCGAGTCCGCGGTGAAGGTCTGCCCGACCTGCCACAGCCGGCTGCCGGCGACGTTCGGCGAGGGGCGCAGCCCGCTCATCGCCATGGCGGGCGCGCGGCACACCGGCAAGAGCGTGTACCTCAAGGTGCTGTCGTACCAGTTGCGACACGGCATGGGGCAGCGCTTCGGCGCCGACGTCCGGCTCGTCGGCGACAGCCAGTTCCGGGCCGAGACCGGCGGCGGCCGGGACTTCCTCGACCCGGCCGGCGAGCTCTTCCCCGACGGCGGGCTCTACCAGCGCACCGGCCAGGCGGAGTTCGGCCGGCGCGAGCCGATCGTGTTCGCCTGGCGACAGAACCGCGGGATCACCGGCTACGAGACCACCTTCCTGTCCTTCTTCGACACCGCCGGGGAGGACCTGATCGACCAGGACACGGTCGACAACCTGCGCTACCTCGGCGCGGCCGACGCCCTCATCCTGCTGCTCGACCCGTTCATGATCCCGCAGGCGCGGGACCGGATCCGGCTGCCGGCGTCGGCGGTCGACACGCACGCCAGCACCGTCGACGTGGTCAGCCGGGTGACCGAGAACCTGCGGATCAGCCACCGGCTCGGTGGCCGCCGGAACATCACGATCCCGGTGGCGGTGGCGTTCGCGAAGATCGACGCGTTCTTCGACGTGCTGGGCCCGGACCATCCCCTGGTCCGCCGTCCGGTGCCCGGTCCCCGCTACGACGAGCAGGCCGGGCGGGTCACCCACGAGCACGTCCGCGCGTTGCTGCACGAATGGGGGGCGGACGACATCGACACCCACCTCACCCTCAACTACCGCAACTTCCGTTACTTCACCGTCTCGGCCCTCGGGGCCGAGCCGGACTACGACGAGAACAGGGTCGACGCGCGCGGGGTCCAGCCGTTCCGGGTGGACGAGCCGCTGCTGTGGCTGCTCAGCGAGTTCAACGTGGTGCCGCGCACCAGGACCGCCCGATGACAGGTCGGTTCGAGACGTTGGTCTACACCGACTGCCGCCCGGGGCAGGGGCTCAAGGGCGGCGCGGGGTTGCAGTTCCAGGCCCGGTCCTCCGACGAGGCCGCCGCGGGGGAGGACCTGGTCAGAAACAACCTGCTCTACGAGCCGCCGTCGCCGTGGATGGCCGACCGACGGCCCGTCGCGCAGTACCCGCCCTCGTTCGCGCACATCCGGTCCGGCGGCCTCCTGGCCACGGCGTCGGGGGTCTACCTGGGTCGCGAGGCCAACGGCACCCGGGAGGGCAACCAGCTCACCCACGCCATCGTCACCACCGACCCCGCCAGCTACGACGACCTGCGGCCGGCGCAGCTGTTCCGCGCGCCGTTCTGGTCGACCGAGCTGGCGCCGACGACCCGCAGCGCGCCGGTGGAGCTCACCGACGGGGTGGGGGCCGCCCTCTCCCCCGCCCACGCGCGGGACTTCGTGCTCGCCCAGCCGGACGGGCCGGTGACGCTGCTCGCCCTGGTCTGCGCCCTCGGCGAGGCCGGGCAGCCCGGCCGGCGCCGGGTCCTCTTCGTCGGCGACGACGCGGCGTCGGTCGTGTCGTGGATCGTCGCGGGTACCCTCCTCGTGCCGCGTGAGCGGGCGCTGGAGTTGGGGTTCAAGGTGTTCTCGACCGACCCGGCGCGTTCCGCGCTGCCGATCGTCGCGGTGCTGCCGGAGTTCGCCGGCTCGGCCGGCCGGGTCGACAACGAACTCGGCTACGTGGTGTTCGACCTCTGCCGGCACGCGCACACCCCGGTCGCGCCGACCGCCGCCGCCCGCCGCTGGGTGGACCTGTTCCTGACGGAGGACCCCCGGGACGTGGTGGACGCCCTGCACGTCGCGACCGAGTCCGGGATCACCGGCGGCGGCGGGCAGCCGGACGAGGCCGCCGCCGCGCTCGGGCTGGCCGCCATCCTGCACCGCCGACCGGACCCCCGGCACGCCGAGGCCATCGTGGGCTGGTTGCGCACCGGGCCGGCGGGGATGCGCCGCGCGTACGGCGTCGACGTCGCCGACCTGTTCGCCGAGACCCCCGAGCGGTGGCCGCAGGAGGTGCTGGTGCTGCTCGACGAGGTCGGCTGCGACGGCCTCGTGCCCGGTCGGGCCGCCGAGGTCCGGCTCGCTCTCATGATCAGCGAGGTCGAGGCCGCCCGGACCCGGGGCGTGGTGACGGATCGGCCACTGCCCGCGCTGCCGAACGGCGAGTGGAACGCGGACCACGACGACCAGGCTCGGCAGATCCTCACCGAGGCCCTCACCTCGGGGGTGCCGCCGCTGCGGTTCGCCGCCCTGCTGCGGGTGGCCACCCGGTTCCGCGTCGACGTGCGGTGGGACGACATCCAGGACGCCGCCGAGCCGTTCGTCGGGTACTGGGCGGACCATCCCCGGGCGGTCCGCCCTCGCGGCTGGCCGTGCGCCGGCATGCTGCACGACCGGCTCATCGCCCTGCTGGGCGAACGCGCCCTGCTCGGCGAGGCGGCCCAGGCCGAGATCGGCGACACCTGGCGGGAGCCGCTGCTCCCCCACGTCGGCACGTTGCCGCCGCAACTGGCGGAGGCGGTGCTGGGCGCGACGGTACGACGCGGCGAGAACCGGGCCACCGTCGTCGAGCGCCACCTCCGCGAGGCCCGGCACGACCCCGGGTGGTTCTCCTGGACGGTGGGGGCGTTGTGGGGCCAGGCCCCGCCCACGACCGCCGAGCTGGAACTGGTGCGGGACCTCGCGCCGGCGGGCGCCCGGCCGGGCGCGTGGGTGTTCCGGCGGCTCGTCGCGCAGGTCACCGGCAGCGCGCCGCCGACCCCACGGCTGCTCGACCTCTGCCGGGCGCTGCTCGCCCAGGGGCTGATGACGGCCACCCCGCAGGTGCGCGGGGAACTGGAGGACGACGACACCCTGACCGCCGTCGTCGCCGAGTTGCGCCGGGTCCCGGACGGTGAGCGCGCCGCGACGCTGCTGCGGCGCCTGCGCGGGTGCTCGCCCCGCCTCGTGGAGATGCGGCAGGCCGACGTCGCCTCGGTGCTGGCGCGGCTGGTCGCCTTCCAGCCCCTGGACGCGGTGCTCGACCGGCACCCGACCCTGCTGGTGCCCCTCGTCACCCGGCTGGCCGAGACGCTGCACCACGAGGACGCCGTGCCGCCCGCCGTCCTGTCCTACTACCTGCTCGCGGGCGCGGGTCCGCCCGCGGCCCCACAGGCGACGCTGCTCGAACGAGCCCTCGGGCACTGGCTGACCCGGGCCCAGGACGAGCAGATCGAACGTGCCGGCCGGCACTTCGGCCAACTCGACAGCGCCTGGCGGGACGGCTGGCAGCGACACGCCGAGGCGTACCGCCACCGGCGCCGGCGCTACCGGCTGACCCACCCGTTCGGGCGCCGGTGACCGATGCCGTACATCTGGCTCTTCATCTACGTGGCGGCCTGCGTGGCGTGCCTGGTGTTCGTCTCCGCACCGCTGGCCATCGTCGCGGCGGGCGCCGGACTGGTCGGCGGCCTGGCCCTGGCGCTCGGGCTCGCCGGCGTCGTCCTGCTCGGCCGGGCGTCCTGGGCCCCGGTGCGCACCCCCGAGCAGGTCCGCCAGGGCGCCCTGCCGGGGCGGGTGGCGCCGGCCTTCGTCCGCCGCGACCGGGCCTGGCCACAGTACTTCGCCGCCCAGGTGCTGCTCGACGTCCACGCCGTGGCGGACCAGACCCTCGCGATCACCGGTCGGGTCTGGACCCGGCCGGCGGCGTGGGCGCGGGCCCACCGGGCCTGGTGGCCGTTGTACGTACCGGTCGTCGCCGGCCAGCTCGGCGTGTCGCTGGGCGCCGCCGCCGGGGTCCTGGGCGTCGCGCTGGTCACGGCGGGTCTCACGGCGGCTGCCTGGCTGGTCGGCGGGGCAGCGGTCCGGCTGCTGCGGGGGGCGGACGCGGGCTGGCAGGCAGTGCGGCACTCCCGGGCCAGTTGCCGGCACTGCTACCAGCTGGCGGTCGTGCCCGCGTACCGCTGCCTCGGGCCGCACCCGACCAGTGACCGGCTGGCGGGCGACGACCTGCACCGGGACCTGCGGCCGGGCCGGCTCGGCGTGCTGTGGCGGCGCTGCGGCTGCGGCTGGCGGCTGCCGACCACCGTCCTGCGTGCCGCCTCCAGCCGCCGGCTGGAGGCCCACTGCCCGAGCTGCGGGGAGGCCCTGCTGCCGGGCGCCGGAGTGGTCACCGACGTCCGGATGCCCGTGTTCGGCCCCGCGTCGGCCGGCAAGACCCAGCTGATCATGTCGGCGCTGGTCGGGCTGCACCACGGCGGGCAGGACGCCGGTGCCGAGGTGTCCCTCCCCGACGAGCGCGACCGGCAGCGGCACGAGATGTACGCCCGGCTCATGCGGGACGGCGGGTCACCGGCGAAGACGGATGCCGGTGGCCCGCCCGTCGCCGTCACGCTCCGGCTGGCCCTGCGGTCGCGGGTCGTGCTGGTACACCTCTTCGACGCGGCGGGCGAGAACCTCGTCGACCGGGAGCAGAACGCCCGGCTGGCCTACCTCGACCACGCCCGCTCGCTGATCTACGTCCTCGACCCGTTCTCGGTAGAACGGGTGCGCGACGAGTACGCCGAGGGCGCGCCGCACGTCTTCGCCGCGGCGAACCCGGCGACGCACGACCCGCAGGACGCGTACAACGCCACCGTGCAGCGGTTGCAGGAGTACGGGGTCCGCACCCGAAGCCGCCGGCTGGCGTTCGTCGTGTCCAAGGCGGACCTGCTCGGGGAGCTGTCGGCCGGCCCGGGGGAACCGGACGGGGTGCGGGCGTGGCTGGTGGACAACGGGCTGCACAACCTGGTCCTGGCAGCCGAGCGCGACTTCGGCGAGGTGCGCTTCTTCCTGGTCTCCGGTCGATGTCCGGGCCGGGAGGGCGGTTACGGGCCGGCGAGTTGGATCCTGGCGCGGGAATGGGGCGGCCTTGACTGACGGCGGACGGCAGCAGCTCCCACCGGCCCACCGCGCCGCGCGGCTGACGATCCTCGTCGCCCTGGCCGGCGTGCTGGTCGCCGGCCTGCTCTCGGACGGCCTGACCGGCGTCGTCGGCGCGGCCTGGCAGCGCGGCGCGCACGTCATCGCCCAGCTCTGGGCACCGCTGCGCGACGGCGGCGACTCAGCGCGGTCGTAGCCACCGGGCGAGGTCAGGCGGCCCGGATCACCGTGCCGCGCGGCCCGACCGACAGGTGCAGGGACACCTGCCCGGGATGGTCGAAGACGTGCCCCACCAGGGGGTCCCGCACCAGGCGGTCCAGGACGTCGCGGATGCTGCGCACCCCGAGCCGCAGCGCCTCCGGCCGGCGCATCACCTCCTGCACCCGCAGCACGACGGCCTCCTCGTCGACGGTCAGCCGCACGCCCTGCCGGCCGGCGCTGGCGGTGAGCTGCGCCAGCAGCTTGCGGACGATGCGATCGACGAACTCCGGTCGCAGGATGTCGAAGACGGTGATCCCGCCGCCCAGCCGGCCGAGCAGCTCAGGCCGCCCGAGCCTGGTGGTGAAGTGCTCGCGCACGGCGCGTTCGAAGTGCGCGGTGACCGTGTCGTAGTCGGGCAGTTCACCGCCGTCCAGCCAGCCGTACGTCTCGGCGGCCCCCAGGTTCGACGTGAAGATGATGATCGTCTCGGAGAAGTAGGCGGTGTTGCCCAACGCGTCGGTGAGCCGACCGTCGTCGAGCACCTGGAGGAACTTGTCGAACACCGAGGCGTGTGCCTTCTCGATCTCGTCGAAGAGCAGCACGCTGAACGGGCGCTGGCTCACCCGGTTCGTCAGCTCCCCGCCGCGTTCGTGGCCGACGTACCCGGGCGGCGCTCCGGTCAGCCGTTCCGCGGAGTGCGGCTCGGCGAACGTCGACATGTCGAACCGGGCCAGCGCGGTCTCGTCGTCGAAGACGAACTCGCTCAGGGCCCGGGCGAGTTCCGTCTTGCCGACGCCGGTGGGCCCGACGAAGAAGAAGATGCCCTTGGGACGCGACTCGGAGCTGTGCGGGTCGGCCACGAAGTCGATGCCGACGGTGGCGGCCGTCAGGGCCCGGCGGACCCGTTCGACCGCGACGGGCTGGCCGACGACCCGGTCCTCGACCGCGGGGGCGAACCGGGTGAGCCGGTCCCGGACCTGGCGCCAGGGGTCGCGCCGGGGGCCGAAGAGGGTGCGTTTCATCAGCGTCCGGGGCTCGTCCAGCGGGATGCGCTGGAGCTTGCTCATCCGCCACAGGCCGTCCAGCTCGGTGATCGCCATGCCCTCGCTGAGGTTGGCCAGCACCCTCAGGTCGTCGGAGGCCCGCCGGGCGTCGGCCGCCTGGTGGAAGTGGCGGGCCTGCTGGTGCAGGTACACGTGCCGCTCGTCGAAGGTCGGCAGCGCCGCCTCGATCACCTGGACGTACGGGCGGTCCCGGTAGAGCCAGGCCGGCAGGGTGCCCAGGTCGTCGGCGACCAGCACGAGCAGATTGCGCACCGGGCCGTTCTGGGCCGCCTCGGTCATCGCCTTTGCCATGGTGCCCAACAGGCGGCGCTCGGCGTCCCCGCCGCGGTCGGGCGGCGCGAGCATCAGATCGACCAGGTCGACGATGAACGCCGACGAGGTGGCGCCCTGCCGCAGCACCGCGCGGATCGCGGCCAGCGCGTCGTACGGGTTGCTCAACGTCGGCGCCGGGGCGTCGCGCAGCGCGGCGGCGAACCGGTTCCGGACCGCGCCGGCCCGGCCGGTCGACGTTGGCGGCTCGGGCGCTGCGGGCCGCTCGCCGCCCGCGGCGGTCAGCCGCTGGAACTCCCGCTCGTCGTCCGGGCCCGCGAAGCTCAACCCGTCGATCAGGTCGTAGTAGCCGGTCAGCTGGTAGCCGAAGACCGACAGCAGCCCGGCGACCGAGTTACGCAACGGCTGGAACGACCGGTCCCAGCGGACCAGGTCACGGACGTTGCCGTGGATGATCACGTGCCGGCCCCGGGCGATCTCCGCGGTGACCCGCTCCAGCCAGGCCGCGGCCGGACGGGCCGTGGGCCGACCGGCCGAGGCGTCGCTCACTGCCGGCTCCGGTCGTCGTGGCCGGCGCGCTCCTGGGCCTGCCGGGCGGGTGGCCTGGGCCTGCCGGGTTTGCCCTCCCAGTACAGGCCGTCGGCGGCCACGCCCTGCCGGCCGAGCTGGACGTGGAAGCGTTCGAGCAGTTCCTCGGTCAGGTCGCAGCGGGAACTCGCGCCGTCCGGCGAGGTCTCCACGACCGTGTCGACCCCGTCGCCGCGGTACTCCAGCCGGTTGCCCCGGCCGTCATCGGCGTGCACGGTGAGCTCGATGGCCGAACCGTCGGCGCGCTGGGCGACGAAGACCACCGCGGCGTCCCGCTCCGCCAGGCTGCCCGGCACCACCCGCAGGCCGGCGGCGGGCAGCGCGGCGCTGGCCGCCTCCACGATGACCGCCATCCGCTCCAGCCGGTCGAGGCGGGCGTCGACGTCGGCCGTCACGGCCTCGACGCGGCGGCGCAGCCCGGCCAACCGGTGCTCCCAGCGGCTCAGGTTCCCGGCGTCCCGTTCCCCGCGCAGGTCGGCCACCTCGGCGCGCAGCTCGGCCGCCTCGGTCACCGCGACGCCCGCCGCCTCGGCGTCGGTCAGCACGACGGTCAGCCGGCCGGCGAGTTCGTCGGTCTCCGTGGCCAGCCGCAGCACGTGGCCCTGCCGGTCGCGGACCGTCTCCAGGTGCGCCCCGACGGCCTCGCCGAGCCGCCGGTGGGTCTCGGCGAACCGCCGGGTGTCCCCGGTACGGTCCTGCGCCTCGGCCCGCAGCGCCGCGACGGCCCGCTGCCCGGCCGGGTCGAGGCGTTCGCCGTCGACCAGCTCGCGCAGCGGTTCGAGGACGAGGTCCAGGGCAAGGCCGTGCTCCCGGCGGGTCAGCTCCCCCGCCACGGCGGCGGTCAACGCGTCCGCGCGGCGCTCCGCGCGACGCAGTTCCCCGTTGGCCCGGGTGAGCCCGGCCTCGTCGGCGGGCCGGGGCAGCGCGGCGACCCGGGCGGCCTCCGCGGTCACCTCGGCGCCCTGGGGCAGCGCCCGGGACGTGTCGGCGAGGTGGCGCAGCCGCGCCGTCAGGGCGTCCCTGCGCGCGGTCGCGGCTGCGATGCCGGCGTCGAGCCGCCGCCGGCGGGCCTCCTCCCGGCGTCGCCGACGTTCCTCCTCGCGCCGCCGCCGGGCGGCCTCCACCTGGGCCCGGCGGGCGGCGTCGAGCGCGACGGTCGTGTACTTCGGGCTTCCGGACATCATCGGCCTCTCTCGTCGGTCGGCGCGGGATCGCCGGGCGGCGGCACAGCACCGCCGGACGGCGCGAGCACGACTCCCCGGGCCGCCATGGCGGCCTCGAACCCGGCGCGGAAGTCGGCGACCGGGGGAACACCGATCCACTCGACGCCGTCGCCGGTCAGGTGCAGCTCGATCCCCGCCGAGACGTCCCGGTCCGGCGGCGCGTGCCGGTCGGTGAGGAAGTGCAACCGCTGGTTCGCGGAGCCGCGCCACCTCAGGTCGGCGTGGCGAGCCGCCACGTAGGGACCGTCCACGAGGATGTCGAGCTGCCCCAGCAGCCGCCGCTGGTCCGAGTCGCCGTGCCGGCGCAGGTGCTCGATCGGGTACCCGCTGAACGACATCACCGACCAGTCGCGGTCGGCCCGGATCCGGTCCACCAGCGCGCTGAGCCCCGCCGCCTGCGCCATCGGCTCGCCGCCGGAGAACGTCACGCCGGTGGTCTCCGGCGGCAGGCCGCCGAGCCAGCCGGCCAGGTCGTCGACGGTGCGGGTGGTCCCGCCGGTGAAGGGCAGGTCCTCGGGCGCGACGCAACCCGCGCAGCGCAGCGGGCAGCCCCGGACCCAGACGACCGCGCGCAGACCGGGACCGAGCACGGCGGTGCGGTCGGCGACCCGGCTGATCCCGATCGTCGTCGTCATCGCTGACCTCCGGGGAACGGGTCGGGTGCCCCGGCCTCGACCATCCGGCACCAGGGGCAGCAACGGCGCTCACGCGGGTACACGTGGGTCGCCACCGCGGGGCAGGGCGCCAGGCTGTCCCTGGCGTACGCGAGGGCCGCCGCCCAGGACTGCGGGCCGGGACGGGCGGCGGGCGCGGCGTACCCGGCGTCGAGGGCATCGCCGAGCCGGCGGCGTAGCACCGCCGGCAGGGCCTCCGGCGGGACGGCGGCGGCGGGCACCCGGACGTCGGCGCCGAGCAGCCGGCACCGGCGGAGCCGGACGTTGTCGACCTCCTCGACCGGACCGGCGGTCTCGCGGGGCACGCCCCCGAAGGGGTGGAAGCCGAGACAGGTGAGCTGAGCCACCAGCACGGCCAGGGCCCAGTGGTCACTGGCCGGCTCCCGGCTGCGCGACGGCCCGGCCAGGTGCTCGGGCGCCGTGTACTCGGGCCGGGAGAACGGGCAGGTCAGGTCCACCCCGGTCACCGGGTCGCGCAGCTGCCAGCCGTCCGCGTCGATGAGGCAGACGCCCCCGGACGCGGAGACGAAGACGTTCGCCGGTGCGAGGTCGCCGACCACGTGCCCGCGCTGGTGCACGACGTGCACGACACGTGCCAACTCCTCCGCCACGGTCAGCCACCAGGACCACGTCGCGCCGGGCAGGATCCGGGCCCGGACGGCCGGGTTGAACAGGCTCGGCAGCGGGACGAAGCGCGGGTGGGCGAGCCGGGGAGCGGCGTACCCGAGCAGCCGGCCGTCGTCGCGCCGGTGCACCGCGGCGCTCGGCCAGGCCACCAGCGGCTGACCGGCCCCCCCGGCCCATCCGGCCGGGTCGGCGAGCATGATCCGCAGCCGGTCGGCCAGGTGCACCCGGTCCGCGCGGTGCAGCACCTTGACCACCGTGTCCGGCCGATCCCGCAGCCCGAAGACCCGGCCCTGGGAGCCGGCCGACCCGACCGGCGCGCCCAGGGTGGCGGCCGACCGGCGGCCGTCCGGGGCGATCAGCCACACGTCGAGGCTCATCGGGGCACCGCCAGCACGAGGGTCCGGTCGTCGTCGGTGAGCGCGCCGACCCGCCGGCCGCAGAGCAGCCGGGTCAGCGCCGTCGGGTCCGGGTCGGCCACCTCGGCCAGCGCGAAGAGCTGCCCGAAGGCGGCGGCGCCCGGCCTGCTGGGCCGGGTCCCGTCGTACTCGACGAGGAGGCTGTCCAGGCCGTCGGTGCACACGGCGAGCCCGGTCAGATCGGGCAGCCGCGCGACCAGTCGGCGGGTGTCCGCCACGGCCCGTGCCGTCGGCAGCAGCGCCGTCGCGCCGGGTGGCCGACCGGCGACGTCCGGCGGGGCGGCCAGCAGGGCGAGGTCGTCGCCGTCGGTGCGGACCACGACCACACCGTCGCCGACGGCGAGCACGCCGACCCACGGCGGGTGGGCGACCACCACGGTCACCGTCGTGGCGAGATCCTCGGGACGGAACCCACCGGCGGCCCGCGCCAGGGCCCGCGCCGCCCGCCGGAACCGCCGGAACAGCTGGTCCCGCGCGGCGTCCAGCAGGGCCGACCAGGCGACGGCGGTCCCCGGCGGCCGGTCCCGGACGAGGGCGACGAACACCTGTGTCGCCAGCGCGACGACCAACGACGCGCCGGCCGCGGCGCAGCGGCGTCCGCCGGCCCCGTCGGCGACGACGAGCAGCAGGAGCCCGTCGACCTCCCGCACCGCGTACGCGTCCTGGCCGCTCACCCCGGCGCGGGCGTGCGCCCCGCCCGCGACGCTTCCGGCCAGGACCGACCACCGCGTCCTCACCGGAACTCGTCCCCGTACACCTGGCTGCGCACCTGATCGAAGTCGACGTGTTCGGACGTGGCCACGAGGATCAGGTCGAGCAGCTTCCTCAGGTCGAGGTCCGCCAGTGGGAAGTAGCCGCTGGCGGTGGCGAGTGCCCGCATCACCTCGTCGTCGACGCCCGGCACGCCGAACGCGAACAGCCGCATCCGCCCGGTCGAGCGCCACTGTTCCAGCCGTCGGGCGAGCGACCGCCAGCCGTCCGTCGGGTTGCCCTCCGCGTCGGTCGGCGCGCCGTCGCTGACCAGGATCAGCCGGGGGCCGCCGGTCTGCTGGGCGTGCACCGTCTGCACGTGCTGCCGCCGCCGCTCCACGAGTGACAGCGCCAACTCCACCGCCTCCACCATGGGCGTCGCGCCCCCGGCCACCAGCGGCGCCAGCTCCAGCCGCGACGCGGGTACGAAGGCTCCGCCGTCCTCGGCCGACGGCGTGCCGTCGCCGGACACCACGCCCACCCCGCCCGCGCCGAAGGTGATGACCACGAACTCGACGTCCCGGAGCGGACCGCGGCCCTCGGCGCGCACCGTCGGCAGCCAGCGGGACAACTCCCGGTTGAGCGCGTCGATGGCCACCACCCCGTTGCTCTGGGTGGCGCCCATCGAGCGTGAGGTGTCGATCAGCAGGGCAACGAACCGGCGCCGGTGCGTGTCGGTGACGAACTCGACCTCGTCCGGCTCGTCCGTGTCGTCCTCGAACAGCGCGAAGGGGTTCACCGGGGGGTCGTCCCCTCGGCCGGGTTCGGCGGTGGCGTGGGCCGCCGGACCACGTCTCGGGTACGGGACCCGGCTGCCCGCGACCGGGTGGGGAAGCTCGCCACGTCCCTATCTGACGGACCGCGCCGCCGTCCCGCCCGCACGTCGTCGCCGCCCGGCCGCCCCGTCAGCGGTCCGCGCCCGTGGCGGCCCAGGCCACGCCGTACGCGTAGCCCTGTTGCGGGCCGTCGAAGCTCGACCACACCTCGCCGACGCCGTCCGGGCGGAGCCGGTCCCCGCCCGGCGCGCGGTCGTCCACGGAACGCGGCGGCACGCCGTCCAGGCGCCAGACCAGCGCGGGGCCGCCCCCGGGCGGGAACCGCAGCCGCACGGTGCAGCGGGCGCACGGCGCCAACGGCTGGAAGACGTAGTGCTCCCGGATCGGCTGGCCCGCCGGAATGCGGTAGTGCAGGCACAGCTCGTGCCGCTCTCCGGGTGCCAGGATCCGGGGCAGGGTGAGGACGAGCCGGAAGAACTGCCCCTCGTTGTGCCGGGTCACCTCCCGGATCCGGGCGCCGTAGAGAACGTCGACGGCGACGTCGTGCTCCGGGCGGTCGTCGCCCGGCCGCCTGGGCAGGCTGAACTGCACGGTGATCTCCCCGACCGGCCGGATCGCCACGACGTCCCGCGTCTCGTAGAGCTCGGGTGACGGCGTGTCGAGCCGTAGCAGCGCGTGCATGCCGTGCAGGTGCCAGGACGGACCCGTGTCGGACGGGGCGTCCGCGACGGCGGCGCGCACCAGCCGGGCCACCGCCTCGTCGATCCGGCGGCGCGCCGTGCGCTGCTGGCACGACAGCTCGCGGGCCAGTTGGTCCGTCCGCCGGTCCAACCGCAGGTAGGAGTGCTCGGGATCGAGCGCGTACGCCAGCACGAGGGCCCGACGCAGGTCGGTGGGCATGTCGGCGGACAGGGCCAGCAGGGTGGCCCGCACCTTCGCGCGTACCACCGGGTCCGGCTCCGCCGGCGAGATGTCGCACAGGTCGGCCAGTCGCGGCCCCAGGCGACGCAGCAGGGGGCTGCTCTGCAGGCCGGGCCCCCGACGCAGCTCGAGCAGTTCCTGCCGGAGCCCGTCCTCGTACGAGGGACGGGGTTCGCTCCCGGGACGCAGGGTCGTCTCCTCTCTGCTGGTGGTCCGTCAGGACGGTGGGGAGGCTACCGGTCCGCGGCCGGCGGCGTGGCCCGTCCGGCTCCGGCTGTCCATTTCACGACCCTTATCTGGCCAGCAGATTGGCAATCGTCTGGCCAGTGCCGATCGGTACTCGGCACGAGTATGGGCGCGTCACGTCGTATTCGAGCGAGGAGATCGTCGGTGCCACCCGGGCGGACGCCGCAGGCGTTCCGCCACGCCGGCCGTTCGCCGCCCCGGGCCGCCGACCTGTCGTGTCCACATCGGACCGCCGACGCCCGTGGGGACACGCCGGGGCGGCGGGAAGGCCGGCAGGCGCAGCCGAATCCGGACGTCGCGGCGGCCCCCACCGGTCCGGGAGCGCCGTCCATGGTCCACGAACCCGCCTCCCCACCGGCCGGGGGGCAACGCCCGGTGCACACATCCGACACATTGGTATCGATCAACGGCAAAACCTTACCCATCTGCAATTTGCAGATCACAACCCCGCTAGCTCGGTACCTGTTCCGGGAGGAGCGTCATGACGAACGCGAATGGCACGACCGCACTGCCAGCCCCACGCGCCGCCGCCGATGCCGTGGCGGTGGGCGGGACAGCTCGCCCACGGTCCGGGGTGCGGGAGCTACGCGACCTGGCCCGCCGGGGAGACCTGGCGGCCCGCGCGGCGTCCGCGCCGCCCGCGGCCCGCGCCCGGCTCGTCAGCGCCGCGTACGACATCGTCTGGCCGATCGTCTTCAACCGGGTGACCCGGCCGGTCGAACGCCGGCGGGGCCACTGGGCCTGCGCGAGCGCGGTCCAGATGCTCGCGGACGACTGCCTCGACCGCTACCACGACGACGTGGAGGCCGTCGTCACCGACCTGATCGCCAACGCCAGGGTGCCGATCATCGACGTGGAACGCTGGGTGTCCGCCCGGCTCACCGCCGCCACCGTCGACGGTCACCGCCGCCGGCGCGGCCGCCGGGGCGCGCTGCAACGCCCCCGGGTGCCGGGGTGGCTCGCCGCGGAACTCGGCGGGGACCCGTGGCTGACCGACCTCGCCGTGCAGATCCTCACCTGGGTCGGCGTGGCCACCACCGCCGGCACCCAGCTCTGGCCGTTGGACAGTTGGGCGCAGCGGCGGGAGTCGGTGACCGGCGACCTGACGGGCAGCGACGGCCCGACCGTGTCCCGGGAGGTCGACCGGGTGCTGGCCGCCATGCGGCGGCGACCGCGCTGGTACGCCGACTACGTGGAGCGTCCGCTCGGCGGCAAGCGCCCCCCGGTCCTCGCCACGCCGGGCGACGGGGTCGCGGACCCCCGCCCACTGCTGCCCGTCGGCTCGCAGGAGCGCGCCGAGGCCCAGTTGGCCGACCTCGCGTCCGCCGCCGTGGCGGCGATCAGCCGACGGCTGCGGTCCGGAGCGGACCCGGTGGCCACGGTGGTGGAGGTCCTCGGCGCCGTCTTCGGCACGGGCACCGGGAGCGAGGAGATCGACCGGACGCCCGACGGCGCACCGGGCCCCGACGAGTGGGTCTCAACCCTGCTCGCCGACGCCGATGCCGTCCGGCGCGTCGTCGACGAGGTGCTGCGCGTCATCGGTGCGGCCCACCAGTAGCCGGAGCCTCCGGGCCCGGTCGGTCACCAGGGCCGCGAGGGCGGCCGGGGGCACCCCCGCCGCCCTCGCGGCACGCCACGCCTCGATGAGCTCCCGCTCCAGGAGCCGCCGGAGGCTCTCCCGCTGCCCGGGCGAGAGCTTCCCAGGCACCGGGGCGGGTTCGGGGCTGGTCGGATCGTCGGGGCGCACCGCCTCACCGCCCGCCGGCCGGTGACCCCGGCCCCGCAGCCGCCCGCCGGCTGCCTGCGCCCGCGGGCCCGGCCGCTCGACCGGGCGGTCGGACGGTCGTCGCCATCTCTCCTCCGATCCGTGCCGCACCGGCCTGCGTCACCCGCCCTCATCTGACGGACGGACGCACGCAGCCGGCCCGCCGGTCGTCGGGCGCGTCCCGTGACCGGCGGGCTGAGGTGCGACAGGCTGTCAGCGGCAGGACCGCCCCCGATGTGACTCCACGTCCCCTCCCCTCGACGTGCCGGACCGTCCGATGCGGGTATTGCATCCCCATCCGGCGAGCGGTATTCCGGGAAAGGACGGGATCTGTCCCGCCACACATCGGGAGGACACCGCATGTCTGCCGCACCGCCGGACGACGACGCAGCCTGGTCCGCCGGGTCGTTCATGGACCGGGTCGCCTCCAGCACACGCCGGGAGCTGCTGGCCCTCGGCGTCACCCGAACGGTGTCCGGCGGCCGGCGCCTGCTGACCGAGGGGGCGCGGGACACCCACGTCGAGGTGATCCGGCGCGGCTTCGTCAAGGTCACCGCAGCCGTGGACGGGACGGAGCGGCTGCTGGCGATCCGCCTGCCCGGCGACCTCGTCGGCGAGTTCGGGGCCATGACGGGTCAGGGTCGCACCGCGACCGTGACGGCGTGCGGCGACGTGGTGTCCACCGTCATCAGGCAGGCGGACTTCCTCGCCTACCTCGGCTGCCATCCCACGGTGGCCGCACAGGTCACGGCCACCGTGGGCGAGCGGCTACGGTGGGCGAACACCCGTCGGGTGGACTTCGCCGCGTACCCGGTGCACGTCAGGCTCGCCCGGGTGCTCGCCGACATCGCGGCGCACTGCGGCCGGGCCGACGACGACGAACTCGTCATCGGGGTCGACCTGAACCACGCCGAACTCGCGACCCTGGTCGGAGCAGCGACGGACACGACCCAGCGGGCGTTGCGGACCCTGCGGGCAAAGAGACTGATCCGCACCGGGTACCGCCGGATCGCGGTTCTCGACCTGACGGGCCTCCGCGCGCTCGCGGCCCCCCGATGAGCAGCCGAGCCGACGTGGGGGGCGTCGCCGGCAGGTCCTCCGGCATGCCCGCCCCTCCGTGACCACGCAGTTGCTGTCAGGGTTCGATCGGGCGGACCCGATCGCGGTACCGCTCCAGAAGGGCGGCATTGCGCGCGTCGCCCGAGGCGAGATTCGCGGACACATGTACCGGCGGGTTGATGCCGCGCTCCAGCAGCCGGCGGCAGACCAGTTCGGTGAGGAGCTGCGCGATGAGCACCCCGGTGAACGACGAGACCGCCCCGATCCGTACCTCTGGGGTGATCTCCAGTGCCGCGTCCCCGGCCGGGGCCTGGTTGTCGATCACCACATCAGCCAGGTCGGCGAGATGGGCTCCCCGGGTCGTACGTGCCCCGGCGGAGCGGGTGTGCGCGAGTGAGGTGATGGCGATGATCGGATGCGCCCGCTCACGGGCCAGCGCCGCCATCTCGGTCACGGCGGCGTTGATGCCGGAGTTGGAGACGATCAGGAAGGCGTCCCGCGTGGCGGGCGCGGCGAGCGCGTAGATCCGCTCGGCCAGGCCGGACTCGCGCTCGTACGTCGGGTCGAGGATCGGTCCCGGGTCGGCGCCGCCGAACATCACGAGATCCTTGACCGCCAGCATGCTGACGGGCGCGAGACCGCCGGCCCGCGCCGCGAGTTCGAGGGTGACGATCCGCGAGTGGCCGGTCCCGAACGCCTGCAGGACACCACCTGCGGCGATCGCGTCGGCAACGAGGGTGGCCGCCGACTCGATGGCACCGAGCTGGGTGGCGAGGATCTGTTCGAGTGCGGTTCGGGCGATGTTGGCGTAGGCGGGTTCAGGCACTGTTCCTCCTGGAACGGTCACGGTCGCGGGCGGCCTCGACGGCAGCCTCGACGGCAGCCTCGACGAGAATCTCGCCGCTGCCGGCGCTGACCGGGCTGGCATAGGTTTCGTAGCAAGGTGGTGTGTCGCGGGCGGGTAGGTAGCCGAGGTAGCCGTTCGCGTAGCCGAGGACGACGACGTCGGAAGCCTGGTCCGCCGCCGCGGAGCGGATCGCTTCGCCCAGCTCCAGGAACAACTCGCCGGGCACGGCGACGACCGTGACCCCGTCGAGGTCGACCGCCGCGACCTCGACCACATATGGTTCGGTGCGCTGGCGGGCGGCCTGCTCCTCCGCGATCCGCAGCCCCTGTTGCAGGACCAGGCGGATCCGATCGTCTCCGACCTGCGGGGTCGGGCGGTCGGGCACGTCGAGCTCTGCCGGCTGTTTGGGCCGTAGCCGGACGTTCCGCGAGACCGGTGGCCGTACCACCGGTACCGCTGCGTGGTGGCCGGCAGGTGGGGACGGCTCCACGCGGCTGGCCACCCGGGCACCGAGCCGGTCCGCTTCGGGCCGCCCGTGTCCCTGGCGGGTGTGCCGGGTACTGATGTCGCCGGCGGCGCCGGTGGCGACGACCACCCATCTGCCGGGTGCGGACAGTGCCCGGCGGATGCCGCCGCTCAGGTCCGCGCTCACCTGGTTGTTGTCGGCGGGCAGGACGGTCGGGTGGACCGGGGAGATCACTATCAGGCCGACCACGTCGGTACCCGCGCTGACCACGATGGTGTCGACGGGAATGTCCATCGGTGGCGGGTCCGCGAGGTTTCGGCGACCCGCGAGCCCGGGAACCAGGGTGCGGGTGGCGCCGAGCCTGGCTGCCCGCTCGGCTGCCATGGCCTGGCGCGCGGCCCCGAGTGACGCGGCCACGAGCCGGTCGCCGACGGGCCGTGGGGTGGCCCCACCACCGGGGTAACAGCCCGCCTCGGGGCTCGCGTGCGTGTGCGTGGCGGCGACCCAGCAGGACGACACACCGATGCCCCGCATGGCGGTCCGGATCCGGTCGACGACGTCGACATTCACGCAGATCAGGTCCGCGACCACCAGCGCGAACCGGTGGCCGTCGTCGGCGAAGGTCACCACGTGGACCTCGAGCGGGTCGAGCACGCCCTGGACGCCCTGGGATCGGTCGATGTAACCACCCATGGGTTCTCCGGGCACGACCGCGAAACGGGCCGTCCCGTGTCCGACCCTCACGCGTCTCCACCCGGGTTCTGGTCCGCCAGCAGGCGGGCGTAGGGACCGGCGCCGCGCAGTAGCGTGGGGCCGCCCTCAAGCGGCTCGGCCCTGGGGCTGACCAGCGGCAGCCCCCTGGCGTCGAGTTCTGCGGACAGTGCCCGGTGGAGAACGTTCCCCGGGGCCAGCAGCCGTCCGCTGTACGACACCTGGCGTTCCGCCCCGCTGAGGCGGAGTCGGGCGGTCGCCGCCTCCACCGCGTCAGCGAGATCAGTCGCGGCCGTGGCGCAGATGCGGTTCGCCACCGGGTCGGCCTGGGCGGCCTCGTCGAGAACATCGAGGGCGAAGGCCGCCGTGCGGGGGATCATGGCGGGGTCCCGGTAGTACCGCTGGAGCGCCGCCAGGTCGCCACCCCCGAGCGCCGCGACGAGGCGGTCGACCAGCGTGGTCCTCGGCCCGACCCGGTCGTACGACGCGGTCGCGGCGCGCATCCCGGCCAGCCCGATGGCGAACGCGCTGCCGCGGTCCCCGAGATGTGGACCCCACCCGTCGAGCCGGGCGTAGTTTCCGTCGGCGGCCACCGCCAGGACTGTCGTCCCGGTTCCCACGCACAGGACCACGCCGGCACCGCCGAGGGCGCCTGCGTGGGCGAGGACGCTGTCCTCCACGACCGCGGCGGGACCGCCGAGGAGCCTCGTGATGGCGAAGGCGAGGCGTCGACGCTCGGCGTGCTCCCCCGGTAGGCCGGTCAGCCCGGCGAGCACCCCTGCCACCTGGCCGGGGAGGGTGAGGGTGTCCGCAGCGCCGCGGATGGAGTCCAGGATCCGGGCGACACTGTCCTCGCCGGGCCGGTAGACGAAGCCGGGCCCGACCCCGAGCTGGCGACCCTCTGGAGTGCTCAGCAGCATCCTGAGCTGTGATTTCCCGCCGTCGATGGTGATCGTAGCTGTCATCGGGACATCCCGGCGGTCAGGCCGGCGACGATCTGCTTGGTCGCCAGTGCGAACACCACGGCCAGCGGGACCAGAGCGATCACGAGCCCGGCGAACAGGGTGCCGCGATCGGCGGCGAACTCACCGAAGAACCGGGTCAGCCCGACGGGGATCGTGTACTTGTCGCCGCTGCGCATCAGAACCAGCGGATAGAAGAAGTCGTTCCAGGTCGGCGCGAACTGGAAGACGGTGACCACCGCGAGCGCCGGACGCATCAGCGGCAGCACGATCGACACGAACAGGCGTCCCTCGTGTGCTCCGTCGATCCTCGCGGCCTCCTCCAGTTCCCCGGGGAACCCCCGCATGAAGCCCATGATCACGAAGACGGAGAACGGGACGCCGCTCGCCGCGTAGAGCAGCACCAGCCCGATCCGGCTGTCGATCAGGCCCATCGACTGGAACATGTAGAACACCGGCAGCAGGCCGAGCTTCGCGGGAATCATCAGACCCGACAGGAAGAACGCCGCCAGCAGCGCGCGTCCCCGGAATCTCCACCTGGCCAGGGCGTAGGCGGCCAGCGCCGACACGCCGACACACAGCACCACCGAAGCGCCCGTCACCGCCAGGGAGTTGATCAGGTACGTCGAGATCGACGCGGTCTCCCAGGCGCGGATGTAGTTGCTCATGTCAAGCGAACCGGGCAACCCGACCGGAGCGCGAAGGATCTCCGAGTTGGAACGGAACGAACCGATCAGCACCAGCAGCAGCGGGCCGAAGGCGATGCCGGCGTACGCCCACAGAATGACCTGGACACCGATGCCGCGGGGGAGCGAACGCTGGCGGGCACCGTCCGGTCCCGAGGACCGGCTGGCGGTTCCCGGCGTCGTACGGGGGGTGGTCGTCAGGGCGTTCATCTAGGCGACCTCCCGGCGGCGCAGCGCCCGTTCCAGGGCGACGGAGATCCCGAAGATGAGCACGAAGATCAGCATGGCCAACGCCGAGGACTCTCCGATCGCGTTGCTGCCGCCCTGGAAGGCGGTCCGGTAGTAGAGCAGGCCCAGCACGTCCATGGCGCCTCCGGGTCCGCCGTCGGATCCGCCCAGCGCGTAGACGAGGTCGAAGATGTTGAAGCACCCGATGAACGTCAACACGGTGATCACCCCGACAGCCGGAATCAGAAGGGGGAACCGGACGCTCCAGAAGGTCCGGGCGGCTGACGCGCCGTCGATGGCGGCCGCCTCCTCCAACTCGCGGGGGACACCGGCCAGGGCGGCGCCGAAGATGAGCAGCGGCCCCCCGATCCACTGCCAGGCGTTGACCAGGATCAGTACCGGCAGCGCGACGTCCGGCTCACCGAGCCACGGGCGGGCCCATGAGTCCAGGCCGACAGCTCTGAGCACGTGGTTGATCGGGCCGAAGGTGGGGCTCAGCAGGAGCGACCAGATATAGCCGACGATCAGCGGGCTGATCAGGTAGGGAAGCGAGAAGAGGGTCTGGAACAACCGCTTTCCCCACGGGTTTCGATGGAGGAGTACGGCCAGGCCCAGCCCGATGGTGTTCTGGATCGCCATGGTGCCGACGAAGAAGAGCACGTTGTGCCCCAGCGCGGCGGTTATCTCCTCGCTCAACGGATAGCGGGTGAGGATCTCCCGGTAGTTGCCGAACCCGACGAAGCCCGCCTGGCGGGTGCCCTCCCAGCGGAACAGCCCGTAGTAGAAGGCGGTGACCAGGGGTACCACGACGAAGAGGCCGTAGAGAGCGAACGCCGGTAGGCAGAATGCCGTGATCCACCCCGGTGAGGTCCGTCCTGCCTGGCGGCGTCGCCGCCGGGCAGGACGGACAGTCAGTTCTTGGGCCGGAACCACTGATCGACCCCTCGCTGGATGTGTCCGGCCGCGCCAGCGGCGTCACGTCGCCCGAGCAGATAGTCGGAGAAGGCCGCCGAGGCGAGGTCCCAGCCCGTGGGTGACCCACCGGAGAAGTACGCGTAGGTGACGTACGGGCTCGGGTTCTCCTGGTACGCCCGCAGAGCCTGGGCCAGGAGGTTGTCCTGGGGCTGGACATTGGGTACGGCGGAGATCTGACGCAGTTCGTTGGAGTACGCCCGGCCGAACTCCTCCGACGCCATCCACCGCACCAGGCCCAGCGCGGCCTCCCGCTTGGGGGACTTCGCCGAGACCCCGAACGAACCGTCGACGTAGCCAGGAACGAGCGTCTTGTCGACCGCCGCGCCGGGCGCGGGCGGCACGTTGAAGATGCCCATCTTCAGGTCGGGGTTGGCCTTCTCGAACACGCCGAGCTCCCAGATCCCGCCGGGGAACATCGCGGCGCGGCCGGAGGTGAAGAGTGCCTGTGCGTCGGCGTAGCTCACCCCGGACGACTGCGGTGGCCAGTACTTGTTGGTGCCCTTCCAGGTCTCGAGCGACTTCACCCAGGGGCCGTCGGTGAACTTCGCCCCGCCGGTGAGCATCTTGTTGAGGTAGTCGGTACCGCCGTACGTCGTGGCCCCGAAGATCTCGTGCTGGATCGGCAGCATCCAGGTGTCGGTGACCGTGCTCGCCAGCGGGATGACGTTGGCGCCCTTGAGCTTCTCGAACGCCGCGATCATGTCCGCCCAGGTGGTGGGGGCCGTGATGCCGTGATCGGCGAATAGCTTCTCGTTGTAGATCACGTGCAGGGTCTGGAGTGCGAACGGCACCCCGTAGACCTTTCCGTCGTTCTCGCCCCGGGCACCGTCGAGGACCGGTTTCGGAAAGTCGGCCAACTCCTTGACCTGATCGTCGAGGGGCACCAGACCGCTGGCGGCGACCAGCGGCTGAAGGAGGCCATAGGAACGGAGCTGTGCCACGTCGGGGCCGTTGGCGTCGGTGAGCCCTGTCTTGAGAATTGTGTCGTATTCGGTGTTCTTGTAGGGGACGTACTCCACGGTGACACCGGGGTGAGCGTCCTCATAGCTCTGGAAGATCTTGTTGTAGGCCGCGACATCCTCCTGCCGCCATCCCCAGACCTTCAGGTTGACGGCGTCGCCGCCGCTGTCGCCGCTGTCTGGTGCGCACCCGGCGAGGGTGACGGCGAGCATCGCCGCCGCTCCCAACACACCGTACTTCCTGGGCATCCACATCTCCGATCGTTGTTGTCGCCACCCCACCCGACCGGCGGAGAGCTCGACTGTAATACTGGTATAGACCAACGGTCAACGGGTAGGCCGACCGCACCCGAAGTGGGCGCGGTTGCCCGTACGATGGCGTCAATCGCGCAGGAAGGAGACGAACTCGTGCCAAGGACGCGACACGAGCCGAGCGACGGAGCGCTTGAGTCGCTACTGGCGGAGCAGAACCGCGGCAAGGGCAAGCACATCGTCGACGTGCTCACCGCCTTGGTCCTGGACTCACGAGATGGTGCGCTGCTCCCCTCCGAGCGGGTCCTCGCCGAGCGGTTCGGAGTGGCTCGGATGACCGTCCGGGGCGCCATCGACGCGCTGGAGACGAAGGGAATGGTCCGGCGGGTCCCTGGACGCGGCACCTTCGTGCAGCATCCGACCCTGACCCATTCGGAGATATTCCGCTCCTTCAGCGAGGACATGCGAATGCGCGGCATGACGCCGGGCGCCAAGAGCTACCGCGGTCGTACCCGCCCGGCCACCCGCACCGTCGCCGCCAACCTCGACATCGCTCCGGGCGAGCCGACCCACTACATCGAGCGGATCCGTACCGCGGACGGAATCCCGATGGCATTGGAGCGGACCAATCTCGCCGCAGCGCGGTTCCCCACCCTGCTCGACGTGTTGGGGCGCGACGACTCGCTCTACGACCTCCTGGGTCGCGCCTTCGGTGTGCGACTCGAATCGGCACGGCAGGTCGTCACCATCGCGCGGCTGACCGCCACCGAGGCGAAACGACTCGAAGTCGCCGAGGACAGCCCGGCGTTCCTGATAGAGCGCATTTCCGTCGACAACATGGGCAAGGTCGTGGAGTTCGGGCGGTCGCTATACCGCGGGGACCGCTACGCCATCCAGATGCGCGTCAGCCCCCCGCCGCAGGGCGGCTGACGCGCATCCGGAGGGTCTGGCTACCCGTTTCCGGCGAAGTAGTGCTCCTGGATCTCGGCCGCCGTCAGCGCGCGGTCATAGATCGCCGCCTCGTCGAGGTCGCCCTGCAGCCGCTGGGACGTGTCGTCGCCCCGGCCACCGAGCTTGACGCTCGCCGTGCCGCTGCCCGGGGCCACCGTCGTCGCGACACTGTTGTCCGCGAGGCCGTCGAGGTACACGGTCAGCCGCGATCCGTCGAACACGGCAGCGACATGGTGCCACTTGTTCGGCGTCAGCCGGGTGCGGCCGGACACGACGCCATACCCCTTCCCCGGAGCGCCGAGCGACCACGCCTCCAGGACACCGTTGCTCGCCCTCAGCGCGTACCCGTTGACGGCCGGCCCGGTGTAGCTCTCGATGATCGCCTGTCCGGGCGTCGGAACGAGCGTGTCGAGCTTGACCCACGCTTCCAACGTGAACGGGCCGGTCAGGTTCGTACGCGGGGCGCGCGGCACGTCGACGTAGCCGGTCGAGAGGTCGGCCGCGCCGTCGCCGGCAAGCACACCCTCGGCACCCGGCGAAGCGCCGAGGTAGGTTCCGTTCTGCCCGCTGGTGGAACTGTCGACGGCTGTCCTGGAATCGGCGGCGTCGCCCAGCCTCCAGTAGCCGGACGGGTTGGCCCGGGTCACGAAATCCGGATAGCTGCCCTCCCCCACGATGATCGGCAGCGGCAGGCTCACCGGTGCCGCGGCGTCGTCGTGGAACGTCACCGTCACCTGGTGCTGGCCCCGGGCCGCGTCGGCCGGGACGGTAACGGCAACCGGCACGCTCGTGACGATGGTCCGACCATCCGGTCGCACGCGGAGATCCTGCGTCGCCGGGGTGACGGTCCAGCCGTCCGGGCCGCTGGCGACGACACGTCCCCGCACCCGGTCCTCGGCGAACACCTCGAGAGCGACCTGGAACCGTTTGGTCGTCCCGGGTGCGATGAGCGCGCCCGACGGTTCGACCGAGACTCGACCGCGCAGCACGTCGGAGTAGTGCGGGACGATCTCGTAGACGCGCGGCGCGACGCTACCGGGAGTCCACCGGATCCGTACCGCGCTGGCCGCGACGTCCTTGGCCCGCACCTTGGTGAATCCGTCGGCGAGCTGTCCGAGGTCCACCCAGGTGCCGTCGACGAGCGCCTGGATCATGCCGTCCGCGGGCGCGGTCGCGTCCTGCACCACGGTCACCGCCGACAGCCGGTGCGGCTTGGTGATCGGGACCGTGATCGCGTCACCGGCCTGTGGTTCGCCGGCGGCCACGTAGGCCGTGTCGTCGCGCCGGTCGGTCAGATTGCCCAACCCGGAACCCGGTGCGGCGGCCGGCGCACCGGAGGGGGCCCCGAGGTCCCCGTACCAGTGGTCACCGATGTAGGCGTCACTCTCGGACGCCGCGAAGCTCAGGAGATCGTCGACCGGACCGGGACTGATCTGGTGCCAGGTGCGGTCGAGGACGAGGCGGGCGCTCGACTGGTCCCGTCGGGCCAGCCAGGCGGCTTCGCTGGAGCCCTTGTCCTGGGCCCGGAGAATTCGCAGGGCCGCCCGGCCCGCCTGGCCGGTCACGCCGACGCGGTCCAGCCAGGGCCCGATCTGCTTGAGCAGAACCGGGTTGTCGAGCTTTGCCCGTAGCGAGGCGGGAAGCTCCTCAAGGCGGCGCAGCTCACGGTCGACCTGGTCGAGCTGGGCGTTCACGGGTCGGCCGGCCCGGTAGTCAGCGATGAGAGACTTGATGAGCGCCGCGAACTCCGGCCGGGCGGTGGCGTCCAGGACGCTGGCCCGGTTGTTCTCGGCGAAGAGCCTCAGCTCCTCGTACGCGTCGCCGCCGAGAATCCGCAGGGTGTGTGTCCATGAGCGTTCCGCGTCGTAGGCCCCCGGGTTCCAGGCGTAGTCGGCCTGGGTGCCGAGGGCGATCTGCGAGGCGTCCTGGAAACCGACGAGTTCGTTGAACGAGATGCCGATCGTCTTGTCCGCCATGCCGGCGGCGCGGTTCTTCAGCGGGCCCAGCAGCAGCCGGTTGGTGGCGTAGTCGTTGACCGGGTAGTTGTCCCAGATCATGATCCGGTGCCGCGACCACACGTCCTGGGCGGCCTGGAGGTCCGCTTCGGTAATATTCGGCGAGACCACCGCCGGCCCGGTCCAGTAGAGGTCGACCTCGGTGCTCAGCAACTCGTCGAAGCGGTCCGTGTACGGGGTCTTCGTCATGCCCCAGTACTCCGTCGGCACGGTCACCATGCGGCTGGCGCCGGGATGCTTCTCGATGAACTCCTTCTGCACGAAGTTGGTGACCTCGGACTGGGCTACCGCGAGCGGTGACCGGTCGCCACGGTAGGCGTCCCGGTCCTCCTGGCAGGCGAAGTCGCCCGACACGTCGTCCCAGGCGATGACGTAGCTTCGGACACCGATCTCCCACATCTGCTCGAAGCGCGCCAGCAGCTTGGCCCGATCGGTTTCGCGCACGTGACAGATCCCCCTACTGGGCGCCATCGGCGCCTCCGGCGAGATCCGGTACACGAAGTCGACATGACGCGACCTCGCCAGGTCGACGATCTCCCTCATCAGGGCCAGTTCCGCCGCGTCGTACAACGAGTCCCAGTTGGAACCGGTGCGCAGGTCGTTCGCCGGTCCGTAGAAGAACTGGTTCATCTTGTGCCGCGCCAGGAACTCGACCTGCGAGCGCCGGTCGTCCTGCGACCAGACCTGTCCGTAGAAGGACTCCATACCGCCACGGACCTGGTACCCCGGCCAGTCGCGGATCTGCACGCCGCCGACGGACACCCGGGAGCCCTTGGGTACGAGCAGTTGGCGGAGCGACTGGACCGCGTAGAAGGTGCCGGCGCCATCCACACCGGAAAGGACGATCCGCGACCGGCCGCGCTCGTCGCGGCCAGCCGCCAACACGTACCCCTGGCCGGGCAGCGACTCCGGACCCGCGACATCGAGGGCGCGCAGCGCATCGGTGCTCGCCGGCGTCTCGCGCGGTCCGCCCAGGATGATCATCGGTGCGCGTGCCGCCAGGTCACTGTGCCGCACGAGCCGGGCGGTGACGCCGTGCGCGGAGAGCAACTCCACGAGTGCCGTCTGTGCCGCCGGGTCGGCGGCCTCGCCCACGACGACATCGATGTTGTCGGGTAGCACCACGGCTCCCGGCCGCGAGTCGATCTGCTGCGGCACCGGGAGGATCCGAGCCGCGGGGCCGGGAGCCTGCCGCTCGGCGCTGGCGGGCAGGGGGGCCAGCACGCCCACGGCAAGCGTGACCGATGCGGCGAATGTGACAGCGCGGCGACAGCCGCGGGATGAGCGTGAAAGGAACACGCGACCTCCACTTGTTGGTCCAGGTCGGTAGCTGTTGCCGGTGCGCGCCGGCTCGGAGCGCGATGGTGTGGCATGCGGGGGCTGACCGGCACAAGCTCCGCCGGTCCGTCGGGTCGACAGGGAGCCGATCGGGCCGTCGGGGCCGGAGCCCGGGTCGGGGTCTGAGGATTGGTCTATGCCAGTAACGAGAATCCATGCTGCTCCTGGCTACGTCAAGACCTCACCGGCCAGGTACGGGCCGTCGAGGCCACACCTCGAACCCGACAGGCATCCCGATCGTCACCCGATTTCCGCTGATCACAGGCATCGCCCAGGGCCAGCCGCCGGGTCGCCCATACTGGTCTAGCCCTGATGCCAGCTACCGGGGTGGAGCACCCTGACCCGCAGGCGCCCTGCCGCCGGGCTGGACGTCCCGTCCGCACCGCTCGACGGCGGTGACGTCCGGTAGTCGGCGGCGCGCAGCAGCACCCCCACGACGGCCAGGCCCCCGCCGACCGAGGTCACCCACCACTTGAGGCATCTGCGAGCGAACCCGAAACCGATCTATGTGACACTCTGCGAGTGACGTTGCCTCCGCCGCCGAGCATGCCCGACCAACCGGGTGCGACTCCACCAAACCCCGGGGCGGCACCGCCGCAGCCGCCAGCACCACCACCGACGCCGGCGAAGAGCAACACGCCTCTCATCATCGGTGTGGTCGCCGCAGCGCTGGCACTGTGCCTGCTCGGAGTCTGCGGGGCCGCAGTGGTCGGGGTGTCCATCTTCAAGTCCAGGAGCGGCCCGCAGGGCCAGTCCGCGGCCAGATCCTCGCCCTGGCCGATAGCGACGACTGGGGCACTTCCGCAGGTTGAGCCGACGGACTCGCCGCCCCAGGTTGCCCCCACGACCGAGGCGGCTCCACCACCGCCGCCGGCGAAGATCGGGCAGTGCGTCGTAGTCAGCGAGGCTGGCAGCTTTCAGGGCATCGGCAACTGCAACGGCACCCGTGGCACCTACCGGGTGGTCTCGATGGACTACTCCCAAGGCGAATGCGCTGACCCTGATTCCGCCTACATCACCGAAGCCGGCTATCGGCTGTGTCTGGAACTTCACCTGGTGCGCTACTACTGTTACAAGTTCCCGAAGGGCAGTGGCTGGGTCGTCGGTGCGACGAAATGCAAGGCCAAGGGCACCGTCCACATCATTGACATAGTCCCCGGCGCCTCCAACGGCAACAGGTGTACGCGGGACCGCAAATGGAATCGCTGGTACCGGTTCACGAACCCGACTGTCGTCTACTGCGTCATGAAGTACTGAGCCTTTTCCAACCTCCCCCGAACGCTCCCTGCCCCGCCGGCTACGGCGTGGCAGCCCTCCTCAGGCGTAGGTACGCGGTGCGCCCCGGCCGAAGCGGATGGCGTTCGGTCTTCATCCCGCACGGTGCCCTGTGCTTCTTCGCGCACGCCCTTGCGCCGCGCGTTGTCCCGTTGCGGGATCGTCAATCGGTCCGGGTGCGGAGGCTCCGCGCCAGGGTGGGGATCATCACCGTGGCAGGGACGAGGTGTAGCCCGAGGAGGGCGGCGGTGGTGGCGGTGTTTGCCCCGGAGAGGAGGGGCGGGACCAACGAGATCGCGGTCAGCGACACTGCCGCCCACCCGAATCGTGCGGCAGGGCGAGCGCTCCAACGAAGAAGAGCGACGGCAATGACGATGCCCACGACCGAGAAGAAGCCGGTCACCACGGCGAACCCGGACAACGGGATCGTCTCGCCACCGTCGGGGATCTCGAAGTCGACGCCAACGGCCTGGGCAAGCGCGGCGGCGAGGGTGGTGGCCACCATCGCTGCGAGCGTGGCGATGAAGCCGGTGCCGGCGAGCCTGCGGAGTCGGTGGGTGTGGCTGGTCCGGCCCGATGCCGGGCCTGCGACGACCCCGGTGTCATTCGTGCTGTTCATGTCGTTCCTCCGTCATTCGGTAACTGGCGTACGGGGGTGTGCCAGAACCCGGCGTCGCGTCCGAGGACCGGCCCGGGCTCGCCGTCGCGCTACTCCAGCTGCACCCGCCCGCGGGTGACGACGCCGAACGCGTCGCACCGCTGGGCCGCGGCCACCGCGACACCCGCGCCACCGCGCAGCGCGAGCGTCCACACCAGGACTACTCCGTGCCGTCGGCCGGCAGTCGCTCCGGCAGCCCGAGCCGCGGGAACTGGTCGTCGTGGAAGATGACGATCTCGGTGATCGCGCCGCCGGTGACGCGCAGGACGTCGATCGTCAGCGGCAGGTACGCGCCCTCCCGCTTCCGCCACAGGTAGAAGGCGACGGCCGGCTGCCGGTTCACCGAGGTGGGGACCGCGCGCAGGCCCTTCATGCCATCGAATCCATCCTCGACCCAGCTGTTCACCACCGCGTCGCGGCCGACGTCCAGGCCTGGCGCGGGCGGCATCGAGCAGCGGACGTCGTCCCGCAGCATTGCGGCGAGCGCGTCGATGTCCGTGGCCACGCTGGCGTCGGTGAAGCGGCGCACCAGCTCGCGCGTCCCGGCGTCCTCCTCACCGCCGGTCCAGTCCTGCCGCTCGGCGGGCAGGTGCTCCCGCATGCCGGCGCGGGCCCGCTGCAGTGCGCTGTTCACGGAGTTGACGGAGTCCCCGAGGAGCTCCGCGACGTCCTTCGCCGGCCAGCCGAGCACGTCCCGCAGGATCAGCACGGCCCGCGGGCGCGGCGCGAGGTGCTGGACTGCGACCAGGTACGCCAGCTCGATCGTCTCCCGCGCGACGGCGACGGTCTCCGGCTCGTCCGCGTCGCCCGCGGGCAGCTCGTCGAGCAGCCGGTCCGGGTAGGGCTGCAGCCACAGCACCTCGCCGCCGGTCGCAGGCTCCGGGCGGCACTTGGCGAGCAGGTCCAGGCAGGCGTTGGTGGCGATCCGGTACAGCCAGGCCCGGAACGTCGACCGCCCCTCGAAGGTCTCCCGCCGCCGCCAGGCACGCAGGAACGTCTCCTGCACGGTGTCCTCGGCGTCCTCGAACGACCCGAGCATCCGGTAGCAGTGCACGTGCAGCTCCCGCCGGTGCCGCTCCGCCAGCCCCGAGAACGCCGGCTCGTCGACCTCGCCCAGGCCGCTCACGCCCAGCCTCTCCAGCCGCGTGTCCGCGCTCATCACGTCATCCTTCCGCCTCGTCGTGTCCCGTCGTAGGTGTGACGGGTGCGGGCGCGACAACTCATCACTAGGGTGGGTTGGCACTGCTGACCCGGTGACAGTGGCCTCTCCGGTGTGAATGAATGCCGGACCTATGCCCTGACCTGGCCAAATGCGTTCTGACCTGCGCAGGAGCCCTGACGAACGTAGGCAGAAATAGGCGCGTTCAACATGCCATTTCAAGATCATGACTCACGGGTGACTCACTGTGAGGGTTTGCACCGTCGGCACCGTACCGATCGGCGGTGGCGGCGGGTGTCGGGCAGGCGACAAACGGCCGCCGGCTTGGCAGCAGCGAGCACGAGCCGGTGGTCGTGGAGCCCGGCCCGGACGACGAGTAGCCCTGGACACACTGCGGCCCCGATCTCCCTGGTGGAGGTCGGGGCCGCATCGTGCTTTCCGGGCGAGCGGACGGGAGTTCAGCACCGCACCACGTAGCTGGAGTGGTAGATCCAGATCGCCGTGCCGAGGGGGAGTTGCTCCCGATGCCAGTACCGGATCATGGCGGTCGGGAAGACTCCCCCCTGAGTGGGGACCTGGCGTTGCCCGACGTACCGCTCGGTGTACACCTGAAACGGTGACGATATGTCGGAGCTGCTGGTGCAGTGGATGGTGCCGGAGGCGCTGGTCGTCGTGAGCGTCGTGCTGGAGACCAGGCTGACGCCGTTGCACTTGGCCACCAGGCTGCTCTGGTAGTACGGCTTGGAACTGGTCCCCGCCTGCACCATCCAGTACCGGTAGGCGAAGCCTTCGTTGTTTCGGATTCCGATGAGGGTGTAGGTCGTGGCGATCGATGGGTCGGCGGGGTTCGGCTCGAAGAACCCGCTGGAGGTGCAGAAGGGACGAGCCAGCGCGCTGGGCCCGGCGGACGCGGGGGCCGCCACCACCGTGGGGGCGGCCAGGCCTAGGACCAGCCCGAGGATCAGAAGCAGGGCTGGACGACGGCGGGGACGGGAGGCGAACGGGGACATGGACACCTCCATGACGGGGTCGCCGGCCCGGCTTCGACGCGTGCCGGGATCGCTACCAAGAGCGTAGGGTTCTTTCGTGTCGGCGGGCCCCGTTGACCGTGATCCGACAGCCGCCCGGGGCCGGTTGACCGGTCCCCGAGTGGGTCATCAGCAGAGGCCGCCAGCCTGGCTCGCCTGGCGATCACGCCCGCGAGGTGAGCCGCATCGATCGCATCTGACCCACCCGGCGGCGCCGGCCGCATCCTGCCGCGATCCGGTCGGCGACTTCCGACAACTCGGCCCGTACGTCGTCGCGGGCCTCCTCCAGCGCCTCCTCGACGCCGGTGAGGATGATCGGCACCTCGTTGACCTCGGTCAGGATTGGCGCGGCACCCGTCTTCTGCGGCACCTGGTCGAACGCCTCGACGCCAACCACCCGTTCATCGACCTCAACATCCACAACCTGTGGGCACTGCTCACCGCCCGGCGCGGACTCGTCCACGACCACTTCGCCACCGGGCAAGCCCTCGCCGATTGCGCCGTCGCCATCCTCGACAGCGACCGGATCTCCGCGCAGTCCCGCCAGGAACTAACCTCTATCGTCTACAGCCTGCGGACAGAGGGCATCACCGGCACAGGGACGGGCAGATGAGCGACGACCAGCACGCCGCCGCGATGAGGTTCATCTTCGAAGCCGGCGTCCTCAAACGCGCCGCTCGCACCGGCTGGTGGTTCGCCGGAGTCAAGCACCCCGAAACCATCGCCGAACACTCCCACCGCACGGCCCTGATCGGCATGATCCTCGCCGCCATGGAAGGAGCCGACCCCGCCCGGGTCACCATGCTCTGCGTCCTGCACGACACCCAGGAAACCCGCACCACCGACCTGCCCCACATCGCCAAGCGCTACCTCACCGCCGCACCCAACACCACTATCACCGCAGACCAGGTCGCCGACTGCCCACCCGCCGTCACCGACACCATCACCGCCGCCGTCACCGAGTACGAAGCCGGCGAAACCCTCGAAGCCATCGTCGCCCGCGACGCCGACAAACTCGAATGCCTCGTCCAGGCCGTCGAATACCGCCACCAGGGCATCGACAACGTCCAACGCTGGATCGACAGCAGCCGCGCCGCGCTCAAGACCAACTCCGCACACCACCTCGCCGACGCGGCATTGACCGGCCAACCCCTCGCCTGGCTCACACCGACGCCGAAACCGGCGAGCTGACCCTCGTTTTTAGGTTCTGGGCGCTCCGTCCGGCAACGTCTGTCCGCGTACGCGACCTCGGGCGAAGGCTCACGCTCGGCCGCCGGCGGCTGTCCTCGTCCCGGCTGGTTGCTGCCACCGTTGCTGTCGACAGCAACAGGGTCAACGTCGCTAGTGATGGTGCGCGGTCGACGCATCCTGCCCTAAGGGAACCGGTTCAAGTTGCACGATGAGTGATGGCTATCGACGGGTGTGAACTACGGGCGTGATCGTTTGGCCCCTCGACCCACCCATGTTGCCCCTCGTTGACCGCTCTATCGGGCACGCGACCGGCACGCACCTAAGGTCCGGGTGGTTCCTCATAGCGGTGAAGCCATCGCATGAGAACGCGTTCGATGCGTCCCCGTTGCCGCATCCACCGGACCAACAGGGCGATAGCGAGCGACAAGGTTAGGCCCGCCCACATGGGTGCACCCGCTTTCCAGGCAAGCCCCCCAGCGAGCAGGGCGACCAGGAGCAGGAACCACTCCGCCCGTCCCGGATTCACCCACCGGACCACCTGTGCGCGAATCACCCACATACCCAAGCACAACTCCGGCCTGGTCGCCTCGAACGATCGGGCCGGCATGAAGCCCGCCTAGAGGTGCAACGGCGACCTCTTCGTCCCGAACTCTCGGCGAGGCGGTCGGATCGGGTGGCGTCCGAGGTCATCCGGCCTTCTAAGGGTCGTCGCCCTCGGGTGTGGTCGGCTCGGTTGCTGTACTCCACAGCTGTACTTCCTTGGCTGTGCAGAGGACGTCATGGGCGGCGGTGGCCACCGGGCAGTCTGGGACCCGGCAGATCGGACAGCGGCCGTCGGGGCCGGATCGGTGGTCGCGGAGGACCGCTCGGGCGGTGAGGATCAGCCGGTTGCGAATCTGAGCCAGGGAGAGGAACGGCGCGGTCATCGGGTAAGGCCGATCGCTGTCGCCAGGTGCGCCACACCGGCCGGCACCGGCCGGCACCGGGCCACCTCGGCAATCACCGTACGCGCCAACGGCCGTAGCCGGACCTCGGCCGGCGCGATGCGGTCGGCCTCGGTCAGGACGCGGCCCGCCCGCAGCAGGTCACCGACCTGGAGGTACGCCCGCGCGGCGTCGACCAGGTGTGCCGCCCGGTGCTCGACCGGCAGCCGCCGCCACCCGTTCATCCTGACGGCCTCCTCGTGCCGGACGACCGCCTCGCCGCCGTCGCCCAACTCGACCGCTGCCGCGACCCGTGCCACCTGCACTGCTGCCGGCCCGAACCCGCTGCGGTGATGGTCCTGGCCGTCGTCGACCCGCTCGGCGATTTCGGCAGCCTGGCCGATCCACTCCGCCACGCTGCGCGCGTCCCTGTAAGAGGCGGCGGCAAGGGCCGCCTCGACCCACAGCGTCCCGCGTAACGCCAACTCGGTCGGTGAGGCGTCGTGTGGCACTGTCGCGGTGATCCGGTGCGCGGCGGCGATCGTCGCCGCGCTCGCCAGCCGGCCCCGCCCCGCCCCGCGCAGCGCCTGCCCGAGTGGCACCGCCGCCACCGCCGTCCACACCGGGTCACCGGCGGCCACCGTCACCGCTCGGTCGGCCGCCAGCCACGCCACGTCGGGCTCGCCCAGCTTCACCAGCACCGACGCCGTGACCCGGTACACCTGCACCAGCAGACCCGTCACCTCGTCCCCGGCGGCGGTGTGTGCGGATCGGGCACCGCCGATCAGGTCAGGCACCAGCCGCACCAACTGCGGGTAGTGCGCGTGCTGGTACGTCAACCACGCGTGCTCCACCCGCCGGCCCAACTCACGCACCGGCACCATCGGCCGCCGGCCTTGCCCCGCCGGGAACATGTCGTAGCAGCCGAGCGCCGCCCACACGCCGTCCACGCCCTCGACGCCGGTGCTCGTCGCCGGCCGCGCGTCCCTACCCAGCAGGGCCGTCGTGTCCACGCGCAGCACCTCGGCGAGATCCTGAATGACCGAGAACCTGTCCAGGGCACGGACCCCGCGTTCGACCTTGTCCACCCAACTCTTGGATTTACCCAACCGGTCGGCGAGCATCTGCTGCGTCATCCGCCGCCGTGCCCGCCACTGCGCCACCCGCCGACCTATCGGCAGCTCACCGCTGTCCACGACGCCACCGCCGATCCGGCACCGCCCGCGTCGTCTCCTCCACCGGTATCCGATCCGCCTCGGCCTGCGCGAGGATTCGTTGCTTCGCCGACTCCCGCTCGGCCGCCTCGATCTGCTCACCCCGGCTCGATCCTGGATCGCGCTGCGTATCGCTCACCTGTAACCCCTTCGGAAAGGGGCGCGGCGGTGGGCTCTTGGAAGGACCGCCACCGCCGCGCCGGCTCAGGGGCGCGGCGGCAGTCGTACCAGGTCAGATTCGTGCGGCCATGCCCGTGATCAGGACGCTACGGACAGCACATGCGGGGACTGGAACGCCTACGCACCACTACCGCTCGGCTACTGTGCGGTCATGCTCATCCGCTCGCACAGGCCCCGCAGCTCCGGCGAGGTCGCCCCCCGGCGCAGCAGCGACCGCACCGTCTCCCGGGCCGACGTCGACGACCGGGCGTGCTGCGGGCCGACCCGTTCCGCCGCGAGCAGCATCCGCACCGCATCCCGGTCCCGACCGACAGCCTCGGCGGCCCGGCCCATGTCGAGCCAGAAGTACACCTGGCGCACCGCCGGCAGCCCCGCCAACTCCACACCGGCGGCCGTCTGCATCGCCGCCTCCGGACGACCCGTGTCGAGCTGAAAGGCCATCCGCCACAGCGCCACGTTCCGTGGACCCCAGGCAAGATCCCAGCTCTCCGTCTCCCCGGTATGCGCGGCGATCCGCGCCGCCTCGGCAAGATGATTCTCGGCGCTCGCCTGGTCATGCAGGCCGGCAAGATGATGCGCCCGCGCCAGATACAGAAAGCCGAGCACATCCAGAGCGCCATCCGCCCCGCTGCCCGCAAGGTCGGCACCCGCCGAGTCACACAGCGCCCGCGCCGGCCCGTACGCCCCCGAGTAGGCGGACACCCGCGCCCGGTTGGCCGCCGCCACCCCCGCCGCCACCGGATCATCGAGCAACCCGGCCGCCTCCGCACAGCGCTCCGCCGCGAGCCACGCGTGAGCCGGATAGCTGACGTTGAGCAGCGAACCCATCGCCACGCCGTACACCGGCACCATCTCCACCAACGCCGCGCGCCGGTCGATCAGACCATGCAGCGCCGGCACCAGGTCAACGAGCCGACGCAGGGCACCCGCATAGTCACACCGGCCGTACAGGGCGCGCACGAGTCCGGCCTCCCGACGCACCTGCTCGACGGTGGCCGGCACACCCCGCCGGGCGGCCATCGGCGTGTCCATCATGATCCGCCACACCCGCTCCGCGTCGATCCGAGCAGCGTCGAGCTGCCGATCGGCAGGCGTGTACGGCTGCCCGGTCAGATCGACCACCGAGCACTCAAGAGCAGCGGCCAGGTCCACGACCATGTACCGGTCGGTACGCTGCTGGCCACGCTCGATACGCGACCACGACGTGTGGGAGATGCCCGCACGACTGGCCGCATGCCGGATGCTCCAGCCACGCAGCTCACGACGGGCCCGGATGCGATCACCGATCGACGGATCAGCAGGTATGGGGCGACGAGACATCAGCGGCGCTCCCCAGGTAGAGGGCTGACCGGCGTCCTCGCCGGCCTCTAGCCGACCAGCAGCCACATCGGACGGTACACCGAACCTCACTCACAGCGCATACTGCCACACATATGTCCGTCGTCAGCGCAAAGCGTCTTCGATCCTTCGCTTGTAAGTTCTGGCGCTTCGTCCGGCGGCGTTCATGCACATCCGCGACCTCGGGCGGCTGTCCGGGCCTAGCCGTCGACGGCTGCCCTGGTCCCGGCCGGTTGCTGTCAGCGTTGCTGTCGACAGCCACCTCTCGCCGCGACCCGGGCGCGCCGTTCCATTCGCTTCCAACGAACCCGTAGGGCAGAAGAGGAAACGCGACCAGGAGGAAGCCGCTGCCTGGCCCGACGGTTCTCGTCGGATGGGTCCGGACGAGCCGCCGTGCCCCTGAGGCGTGTAGCTCTGGTTTCGCCGGGTAACCCGCCTGCGCTCAAGCGGTGTCGTGCCGCGCGGACGAACCAGAGAAAGGACTGGTCACCGATGTTGGAACATCTGCACAACTCGGGGTTGAAGGCTGAACACTGCTACGTGGCCGGCATGGTGAGTGTCGGCCTGGCGTTCACAAGCTGGCTGCTTTCCAAGCGGTTCGAACATGCTGGCATCGAGCGTGCAGACCGGTGGGGCATCTTTATCGGCGAGTGGGCCCCGACCTTCTTCGCGATGGGTAACGGACTACGCACCTACGAAAAGTAGCCCTGTTCGCGGCCGTCGCCCGCACATTGGGCGGTCGACCTCAGTCCTCGCAGGAAAACCCCGCCGCCTTGATAGACGTACAGAGAGTCCTCCCACACAGGCCGGCGGCCGGCTGTCCTGCGCCGCTTGATGCGTCGCATGTGAGCGCGTAGAAAGCCGGTGGTTCGGCAACGGGCGATCGGGCTACGGTTCGCGGATGAGCATCCTGCCCGGCGCGACGAGGCAGTCGTTCGTGGGTCGCGATCTTCGGCATCGCACCCTCGATAGGCACTCCTTCAAGTTTTGTGATTTCCGTGGCGCCGACCTCCGGGGTGCGTCTCTCCGGGGTGCCAGCTTTGCTGGCTGCGATCTGCGGGATGCCGACCTGCGCGGCGCGGATCTGTCCTACGCGCGGTTCAGCTACGTTAGGACTCACGATCCGGAGTACGGACGCACGGACGTTACCGGGGCCCGGTGGGACGGGGCCAACCTTCGAGGCGTCACCGCCGAGCGCGTCATTGGGTGGCCGGACGGCCTCTCAGACTCACGCACTACTTCGGGTTGACGTGTCGGCACCCAGTGCTGCTCTGGCCCTCGTTGAGCATGCCAGCATGGCCTTCTGCCGAATCGCTGGACTCGACTCCGGAGACACCGAGCGGCCTGCCTGCCGCTGATGCGGGCCATTGAATCCGGCACCTTGATTCGATACCACTTGGGTAGGTTCTTCGGGCACCAGCTGTGGTGTACGGGCCACTGAATCTCAGCCTGTCGGTGCCGAAGATCGACATGTGAACTCGGCACCAGCCTGGGGGCCACACTCTTGACCGACAAGTAGTTCTCGACACCGCCGCGGACGCGTTACGCCCGCTGCTGTGGGTTAGAGGATGGTGACCTCGACCGCCCGGGCGGGGTAACCGTCCTGGCCCGGGACTTCGTAGTGGCATCGCACCTGCTGACCCGGTGTCAGGCTCCGGTACTCGGTCGGCCCTGCGACGATGTGGCTGTAGTGCACCCAGACGGTCAGGTCAACGTGATCGAGGGCGACAGTTCCCCACCCCTGTTCGGAGCGCCAGGCCTTCACCACGCCGGTGTCCCGCAGGCCCTGATCACTCACACGCGCCAGGGTATCGGCTCGATGGAGGTCGGGCAGGGGACCGCGATGATGCTCGACCAAGGTGCCGATCAAGAAGGCACGCCGAGTGGTGCCCAGAGAAGCTAACCATCAACAGCCGCCGATCAGCTATGACGGCAGGTGGTGCCCGAAGAACCTGCCCGGGTGGTGCCCGTTCAACCTGCCGGAATCAGCCTGGACTGCTACGACCACGACCACCAGGTCGTCTGGAACTACTTCTCGGGTGAGTTGTGGCGGCGCACCAAGCAGGCCATCGATCGCCACCTCGCCGCCCTCTGCCGGAGGCGCGGCATCCCCTTCGTTCGGGTCGTCACCCCCTCGGGCAAGGTCCGCTGGGTGCCGCCAGTGCGGGTGTCGCACGGCAAGGTTGCCGAGATGCAGCGCCGGGCAGCGGTGCACTTTCACGTAATGCTGCGCCTCGACGGCGACGACCCGGACGCCCTCGTGCCACCGCCGGCCGGGACACCGTCGACGACCGTCAAGACAGCCTTGACACCAAACCGCGCCCCTGCACCGGGCTACGGCGCTGGGCGCACATGCTCGGTTTCGGCGGTCATCTCCTCACCAAGGCCCGCCGCTACTCCGTCACCTTCCGCCTGCTCCGGGACACCCGCGCCACCTATCGGCGCGGAGAGGACGACGAACCCGCCGGTACCTTCACCGTTGGCACCCTCACCTACATCGGGTCCAGCTGGCTCACCGAAAGTGACGCCTGCTCGCCAACACCGCCGCCCGGCAGCGACGCGAGGGCAGACGAATCGGCAGGGAAGAACTCGCCCACAAAGCCTGGCTCATCGGGGCCGCCGCATGACCCGAGACCTCACCCCGCGCTGGTACTCCCCCACCGAGGTCGCTGTCCTGCTCGGCTTCGGCCTGTCCAAGGTCAAGATGAAGATCGCCACCGGCGAACTGCGCTCCATCAAGGACGGCAAGTACCGCCGCATCCTCCCCGAATGGGTCGACGACTTCATCCACGACCAGGTCGAACGGCAGGAGGCCGCCTGATGCCCGGACGCGCACGAGCCAACGGCGAAGGCTCCATCTTCCCCTACCGCAACGGCCACGCCGCCTACGTCTGGGTCACCAAACCCGACGGCAAACGCACCCGCAAGTACGTCTACGGGCAGACCAGAGAAGCCGTCCACGACAAGTGGATCAAACTGCACCAGCAGGCCAAGGCCGGGCCGGTGGCGACCAGTGTCCCGACCGTCGGCAGCTTCCTCACCTACTGGCTGACCGAGATCATCGAACCGAACCGGGCACCCCTGACCTACGCGACCTACGAGACGTTCGTCCGCCGCTACCTCGCCCCTGGCCTCGGCGCAAAGCGGCTCGACCGGCTCCAATCACGCGACGTACAGACCTGGATCAACCAGGTGGCCCGCACCTGCCAGTGCTGCGCCCAGGGCAAAGACGCCGCCCGCCGCAAGGACAAGCACCGCTGCTGCGCCGTCGGCCGCTGCTGCCAGGCCGTCCCGTCGACGCGAACGGTCAGCGACATCCGGGCCGCGCTGCGGGCCGCCCTCACCCATGCCCAGGCCGAAGACCTCATCACCAAGAACCCGGCCGTGCCGGTCACCCTCGCCACCGTCCGCCGCCGGCGCGGCAAGTCCTGGTCGAGCGACGAGGCCCGCAAGTTCCTCGAATCGGCTCGCGCCGACGAAGACCCGCTCTACGCCGCCTACGCCCTGGTCCTCGTCACCGGCCTGCGCAAGGGCGAGGCGCTGGGGCTCACCTGGGAGGACATCGACCTCGACGCCGGAGAGCTGACCATCGGCCGGCAACTGCAACGCGTCCGGGGAAAACTGCTCCACCGCCACACCAAGACTCAGGCGTCCGACGCCACCCTCCCGCTCCCCGACATCTGCGTGACCGCACTCAAGCTACGAAGCGCACAACGCGACGAGGCACGAGAAGCCGCCGGAAAGGCGTGGCAGAAATCCGACCTCGTATTCACCACCCGCTATGGCACACCCATCGAACCGCGCAACTTCCAACGCTCCTGGCAGACCCGGTGCGACAAGGCGGGAGTCAAGCCGATCACCGTCCACGCCGCCCGCCGCACCTGCGCCACCCTGCTCGCCGGCCTCGACGTCCACCCGAGAGTCGCCATGCAGATCCTCCGGCACGCCCGCTTCTCCGTGACGATGGAGATCTACACCCAGGTCTCGCCCAAGGCGACCCGGGAAGCCCTCAAGCGCCTCGGCGACTCGCTCGGCCGCTGACGCCGTTGCTGTACTTCACTGCTGTACGACAGCAGAAAGGCCACCTCCCGAAGCCGGGAAGTGGCCTTGACCTGCGTGGGCGATACTGGTTTCGAACCAGTGACCTCTTCGGTGTGAACGAAGCGCTCTCCCACTGAGCTAATCGCCCTCAGCGCCGATGACTCTACCCGATCGAGGGACCGGACGGCGAATCCGGGGTCAGTGCGTCGCGAGGTAGTGCAGCAGCCGGGCCAGCAGGTCGATGCCGAGGCTGTACTTGAGCGAGAGCCAGAACACCACGGCGACGAAGACCAGGCCCACCGACCCGAGCACGAACCGCACCGGCAGGGACCGGCTGGTGGCCCACCGGGTCCAGCCCTGCACGTGCCGGCGGGTGAAGTTGAGCAGCCGGCGGGCCCAGTGGAACTCCACGGCCCAGATGCCCAGCCCTGCGATCACCAGCAGCCAGCCGGGGCCGGGCAGCGGGATCAGGGCGACACCGATGGTGACGACCAGGGCGCCGGCGATGGAGATGAAGATCTTGAGGGTGACCCGGCCGGTGGGGTTGGCGCGGATCAGGTCGAGGGTGCTGACCAGCCGCTGCCGCCAGCGCCTCGGGCGCCGCTCCGCGACCGCCGTCCCGCCCCCGGACGAGGAGGCGTCGACGCCACCCCGACCGCGCCGGTCGCGCTGATTCTTCGGCACTGCGTACCCCCGCCTTTCGGCTGCTCGGACCCCTCCTTTCGGGGGGCTGGGCCGGGCCGGCCCATCCACTGAGGATCGGTTCGTGACCATTTCGTCCTCCAGTGTCGCCCCGGCCCGTCACTCCATCGGACCACTGGACGTTACCGGAGTAAGTCGACGTCTGAACCACCCCGATGCCGGGCGGGATCACGCACTGGGCAGAACCGGATATCGTACAAGAATTTTCACATTCTAGCGGCGTTTCCGACCCCCTTCCCACCACTGGGTGAAGTCAGCGTATGGCGGAGCGTAGCCAGGAGTAGCACCTGAGTATGGGAAAAGCGGGACACGCGCGTTCCGCAGCGGTGCCGGGGGGAGAACGTCCATGAGTGTCATCCGACCGACGACCGTAGAGGTCGAGACGTCGCTAAGGCTCGTCGCGCCTGACGCCACCGCATTGCCGGTGCGTGCCAGCCTGCGTTACGACCCTGCTGATCCGTATGCGGTCCATGTCCTGTTCCACGCCGAATCCGCCGGCGGCGAGGCGGTGAGCTGGTCGTTCGCCCGCGAGCTGCTGGTCACCGGCCTGGACGAGCCGGCCGGCATCGGCGACGTCCGGGTCTGGCCGTGGGCCACCCCGCGCGGCGACTTCGTCGCGCTGGCGCTGTCGTCACCGGACGGCAACGCCCTGTTCGAGGTGCCGCGCAGCGTCCTGGTGCGCTTCCTGCGGCGGACCTACGTCGTCGTCCCACGCGGCCGGGAGGCCGAGCACCTGGACGTCGACACGGCGGTGAACCGGCTCCTCGCCGGTCGCTGACACGACGCCGGCCGGGGCCGCGCGGATCTGCCGAGTCCGCGCGGCCCCGGCCGCTGCTGCCGGGTACGCGCTCAGCCGTGCGTCGTGATCCCGCCGTCGACCGGGATCACCGCGCCGGTCAGGTACGCCCCCGCCCGCGACGACAGGTAGATCGCGGTGCCGGCCATGTCCTCGGGGCGCCCGATCCGGCCGAGCGGGACCTGCTGCTCGATCGCCGCCCGGGCCGTCGGGTCCTCCAGCGCGAAGGCCATCATCTTGCTCTCGAACGGCCCCGGCGCGATCGCGTTCACGGTGATCCGCTCGCCGGCGAGCTGGTGGGCGAGGCCGCGGGTGAGCATGTGCACGGCCGCCTTGGTGGCCGAGTACGCGTACACCTCCATGGACGGCACCCGGATGCCGTCGATCGAGCCGATGTTGATCACCCGGGCCGGGTCGTCGCCGGTGGCCGCCGCGCGCAGCGCCGGCAGCAGGGCGGTGGTGAGCCGGAAGACGGCCTTGACGTTGACCGCCCAGAGCTTGTCGAACGCGCTCTCCGGGTACGACTCCAGCGGTGCCCCCCAGGTGGCCCCGGCGTTGTTGACCAGCACGTCGAGCCGGTCCACCCGCTCCCGGACGGCCGCGGCCAGGCCCTCGGCCCCCGCGTCGTGGCCCAGGTCGGCGGGGATCGCCGCGCAGCAGCCCTCGGCGGACAGCTCCTTGGCCGCCGCCGCGCAGACGTCCGCCTTGCGGGAAGAGATGATCACGTCCGCGCCGGCCCGCACGAAGCCCCGGGCGATCATCAGCCCGATCCCCCGTGAGCCGCCCGTGACCAGGACCGTCTTGCCTTCGACCGAGAACAGATCCGTCATGCCCATCCCATCGCCGTTCGGGGCCGCCGGTCTGTCCGCCGAACCCGGCGCTACCGATCGGTAACCTAGCCTGGTCGCCGCGCCCCGACAAGCCGCCGGGCCGGGGTGCGGCGGGGCGACCCGGGCCTTGTCGGGATGCGACCTGCTCGGACGCGGGCTACCGTCGCAGCGATGGTCCCCTCCGGTCAGCCCTCCCCGGCACCCCCCACCGACCAGGCGTCGACCCGCTCCGACCTGGCGACGGCCCGTTCCGCCCCCGCGCCCCGCACCGAGCCCGCGCCCCGCACCGAGCCCGCCGCCCGCGCCGCCGGCATCGCCGCCCTCGCCCTCGGCGACCTCGCCCCGGAGGACCCCGAGTGGCGACGCCCGGTCCTGCTCGACGCGGACCTCGTGGTCCTGGTCACCCGTGGCCACGGCACCGCCGAGCTGGACTTCCGGCCGCTGCCCTGCCGCCCCGGCACCCTGCTGCGGGTCCGCCCCGGCCAGGCGCTGCGCTGTGCCGGGGAGCAGCTCGACGCCGTGGTGCTGCGCTGGACGCCCGCCGCCCTGCTGCGGAACCCAAGCCTCGACGCCGACGGCGACGACGTGCCGGCGCACCGGCAGCTCGCCGGCGAGGACGAGGACGCGGTGATCAACGAGGTGACCCAGCTCGTGGTCGACCTGCGGCGGCAACCGGACGTACCCGCCGCCCGCGCCCTGCTCCGTCACCAGCTCGCCGTGCTGCTGCTGCGGCTCACGCTGCTGCCCGCCGACCCGGCGGACCCGGCGCCGGCCGGGCGGCGCGCCGAGGGTGCCACGTTCCGGCGGCTCTGCCAGGAGGTCGAGCGCGGCTACCAGCACACCCGCCGGGTGGAGGACTACGCGGCTCGGATCGGCTGCTCGGTGCGTACCCTCACCCGGGCCTGCCTGGCGGTGACCGGGCGCAGCGCGAAGCAGGTGATCGACGAGCGGGTGGCCCTTGAGGCCAGCCGGCTGCTCGCCGCCACCGACGAGCCGATCGCCCGGATCGGCCGCCGGATCGGCTTCCCGGAGCCGACCAACTTCGGCCGGTTCTTCACCCGCGAGGTGGGGGTGAGCCCCGGCGCGTTCCGGGCGGCCCGGGGCCGGGCGACGCCCGCCGGGCGGCAGCAGCCGCCGGGCCGAAAGGGCCCCGCCCCGGCGCCGCACCGCCACGACCGGGAGCCGGCGTCGCCCCAGCACGACCGGGAGCAGGCGTCGTACCACAACGGCCGGGAGCAGCCGCCGGCCGGGCGCGCGGGCGGCGCCCGCCGGCCGGGCGCGCCGGGCGGGTCGTCGCGCAACAGCCGGGAGCATGCGGCGGGCCTTCGGGAGCGTCCGACGGACCCCGGCGGCGGGCGGGACGGGGCGGCGGCAGGCCGGATCGTCCGGCCACGGCCGCCCACCGATCCGACCTGGCCGGGCGGGCGGGCATGATGAGGGGGTGCAGATCTCCGCGCGCGGCGACTACGCGGTACGGGCGGCCCTGAGCCTCGCCACCGCGTACCCCTCCCTGCTGTCCACCCAGGCCATCGCGGCGGAGCAGGACATGCCGCGCAAGTTCCTGGAGGCGGTCCTGGCCGACCTGCGCCGGGCCGGGCTGGTCCGGGCCCAGCGGGGTGCCGAGGGCGGCTACACGCTGGCCCGCCCGCCGAAGGAGGTCACCATCGGGGCGATCCTGCGGGCCGTCGACGGTCCGCTGGCCGGGGTGCGCGGGATGCGCCCGGAGGAGACCAGCTACGAGGGGGCGGCGGAGAACCTGCCCCGACTCTGGGTGGCCGTCCGGGCGGCGGTCCGGCAGGTGGTCGACGAGGTGAGCCTGGCCGAGCTGACCAGCGGTCGGCTGCCCGGCCACGTGCGGCGGCTGATCGCCCGGCCGGACGCCTGGGAGCCCCGCTGACCGCCCGGCCGGGCCACGCCGGGGAGCCCCGCTAACCGTCGATCCCGCGCGGGCGCGGCGCGGCCCCGGCCGGCGGCACGACCCCGGCGGCTGACCCTCCGGTACGGGCCGGCGCGGTCAGCCGAGGGCGTCCCACGGGCCGGCGGTGGTGCTGAAGCCGCCCCGGTGGTGCACCAACGGGTTGCCGTCCTCCCCCGACCCGAGGGCCAGCGGCTCGGCGATGACGATGGTGTGGTCGCCGGCGGTCACCCGGTGCACCACCCGGCAGAGCAGCGCCGCGAGCGCCCCGTCCACCAGCGGCACCCCGAACGGGCCGACCGTCCAGCCCGGGTGCGCGGCGAAGCGGTCGATGCCGCTGGTGGCGAAGGTGCGGGCCACCTGTTGCTGCCCGGCCGCGAGCAGGTGCACGGCCACGTGCTCCGCGCGTTGAATGGTCGGCCAGCTCGACGACGCCCGGGCGAGGCAGAACGACACCAGCGGCGGCTCCAGCGACACCGAGGTGAACGAGGTGGCGGTGAACCCGGCCGGCGGCAGCAGTGGGCGCCCCCGGCCGGCGGAGGGCCCCGGTGCGGTGACCACGGTGACCGTGGCCGCCTGCCGGCGCAGCAGGGCGCGGAACAGGTCGGTGTCGACCGGGCGCAGCTCGACGGCGCCGGCCCGGGGCCGGTGCACGGTGGTCACGCCGGCACCGCCCGGTGGCCTCCGGCCCGCGGAGTGGGCGCGGCTGGGGTGGGCGGCAGCGGACGCGGGGATGGGGACACGGCTGTCTCCTGATCTGTCCACGAGGGAGGTGGGTCCACGATCGGTGGAGCGCGTTCCGGCGGGCGGGACGTGGCGGCACGCCGCCCCGCGGTGAGCGGACGGGCGAGCGGGGCACGGTGCCGGGGCTGAGCCGACCGACCGGTCAGCTCAACAGAGCGCGCCCGCGTGCCGGGCCAGGTCGACGTGCACGCGAGCGGTGCGGAGAACCTCGTCCCACTGCGACATCCGCTCATCGTGCCGGTGTCCCGCGCGGCCGGTCAACGACCTTCCACAGTCTGAGATCCACGTCTCCATGACCGATGTCCACCGCTTCCACCAGCACCGATCACCCCCCAAGACCCATCCGCTGAGTAGAGATTGTCGCGGCGCGCGCAGACGGGGTCCAGTGGAGACACGGGAAGGTTTCGCGAATCGTCGGTTCGGGCATGTCCGATCTCGACACGGCAGGAACTCGACACGGCAGGAAACGGTGACGAAGGGAGGCCCGCGATGGGCCTGATGTTCCGCAAGCGCAAGAAGTACGGCCCGATCATCCTGAACTTCACCGAGAACGGCTTCTCCTCGTGGAGCATCAAGATCGGCCGATGGTCCTGGAACTCGCGGGCCAAGGCGCACCGCGTCGACCTGCCCGGCCCGCTGTCGTGGAAGCAGGACAAGTCCCGGGCCTGACCTCCCGGGTTCGAGCGGGGCGCCGGCGGTTCGCCGGCGCCCCGCTCGACGTTCCGGCCACGGTGGGCCGAATTGCCACCCGGCGGCGGGGCACGGGCGGAGAATCACCCGCATGACGCAGGACCGGCCCTACCGACGGGAACGCCGCCGCGCGGCGCTGGCCTGCCTGCTGCTGGCCGTCGCCTACTTCCTGGTACCGGTCGAGCAGGACCCGAACGAGCTGCGGCTGGTGCTGCGCGGGGCGGCGACGGCGGTCCTGGTCGCCCTCATCTCCTGGCTGGTGACCGGCCTGGTGCGTCGACAGCTCCTGGTCGCGGACGACCCCGGACAGGTACAGCTCCGGCCACTGGTCAACCTCGCGGTCGCCCTGGTCGCCGGCCTGTTCACGTTCGCGCTCGCCGACCTCGTCATCGCCCGGTCCGCCCCCGGGCAGTTCGTCAACCTGAACACCCGGATCGACGCGATCTACTTCGCCCTGGCCACCCTGACCACCGTCGGGTACGGGGACGTGCATGCCGAGGGGCAGATCGCTCGGGTGGCGGTCAGTCTCCAGATGGTCTTCAGCATCGGCGTGGTCGCCACCGGGGCGTCCATCGTGCTCAAGCAGCTGACCCGCCGCCCGGCCCGGCGCTGATCACCACGTCCCCGCCGAGCCGGCCGTGCTCCGGGGCGCGGGTCACCGCACCGGAGTCGAGCAGGCCGGTCACCGCCCGGGTCGCGTCGGCGGCCCGGTAGGGCGTCGCGGTGAGGGCGTGCCGGCGCAGCTCGGTGACCGTACGCGGGCCGCGGCGACGAAGCTCGGCGAGCAGCTCCCGGCCCAGCGGTCCCGCGTCCGGCTCCGGCCCGACGGCGAGGGACCGGCCCTGCGGGTCGGCCGGGTCGCGGTAGCGCAGGCCGGGGGTGGGTCCCACGGCCCAGAGCGCGTCCTTGAACGCCTGGAGGCTGCGGTCCGACGCGGTCGCGAACGCGACCCGCCGCCCCTCGACGGTCCCGCCGGGCGGGGTCGCATCGGCCGTCTTCCCCGCCGTCGCCATCGTCGCCTGTGCCAGGCCGGCCGCCGTCTCGCCGGCCGGCGAGACCTGGCCGGCCTCGGCCGGCGCGACCAGGTCGACCTCGGCCACCAGCGGGAAGCCGGCCGCGTCCAGCACCGGCCGCAGGGGCGCGCCGGGGCCGGTGACCAGCAGCAGGTCGGCCGGGCGGCCGGTGCGGGCGGCGGCCAGCAGGGCCGGCGTCGGGTCCGCGCCGTGGACCACCGTCAGCAGCGGCGCGCCGGCCGCCCCGGCCGCCTTGAGCGCGACCGGCAGCCGCCCCGGGTCGCCGGGCATGACGTGCACGGCCACCTCGGCGGGCAGGGTCGCCTCGACCGCGCCCAGCCGGGCCGGCAGCGCCGCGTCGCCCTCGGCCAGCACGAGGACGGTCAGCCGGAACCCGCGCAGCCGGTCGGCGAGGTCCGCCACCGCCCGCAGCGCGGCGTCCGCGCCCCCCGCGTCGGTCCCGGCGTACGCCAGGGCGAGGGTGGCCCGCCGGGCGCGGTGCAGCGCCACGGGCAACCAGGCGTCGAGCTGTCGGACGAGCAGCTCGCGCAGGACGGTGTCGGTCGGCATGGTGTCGTTCTACCGCACGGCCCACGGGGCCGGGACACGGCTCCCCACCCGGGCGGGTGCTCAGGCCGGAACGGAGATGCCCACTCCGCCACGGGTCTGACCGCCGTAGCGCTTGCGCTCGCGGTCCAGGTCGAGGCGGCCGATCCGCTTGCGGGCGGCCAGGGCGTCGTCGTCGAGCCGGTCGGCCGGGATCAGCCAGACGATCTCGAACTCCAGCCCGTCCGGGTCCTGCCCGTAGAGGCTCTTGGTGGTGCCGTGGTCGGAGCTGCCGACCAGGGCACCGGCGGCGGCCAGCCGCTCGGCGGTGACGGCGAGTTCGTCGAGGGTGTCGACCTCCCAGGCCAGGTGGTAGAGGCCGACGGTGGACCGGCCGGCGGGCGAGCGGCCGGCGGCCCGGCCGAGCTCGAACAGGCCGAGGTCGTGGTCGTTGGTGGAGCCGGGGGCCTGGAGGAAGGCCGCGCCCCGGAACCCGTCGGGGGTCATCGGGATGACCCGGAAGCCCAGCACGTCACGGTAGAAGGCGACGCTGCGGGCCAGGTCGGAGACGTAGAGGACGGCGTGGTTGAGACGGTGGATTCCCATGCCCTCCAGGCTAGCGCCATTTGGTTGAGCGTTCAACAAGAGTGGTTATGATGAGGGCCATGACCCGCTGGCTGGACCCTGACGAGCAGCGCACCTGGCGGGCGTACCTCGCCGCCTCCCGGGCGCTGATGGACACGCTCGACCGCGAGCTGCAACGCGACGCCGGCATGCCGCACGCGTACTACGAGATCCTGGTCCGGCTCTCGGAGGCGCCCGACCGGCGGCTGCGGATGGGCGACCTGGCCGACGCGGCCGGCTCCTCGCGCAGCCGGCTGTCGCACGCCGCCACCCGGCTGGAGGCCGCCGGCTGGATCCGGCGGGAGGACTGCCCGACCGACCGACGCGGGCAGGTCGCCGTGCTCACCGACGCCGGGTTCGCCGCGCTCGCCGCCGCCGCGCCCGGCCACGTCGAGGGGGTGCGCCGGCACCTCTTCGACGCGCTCAGCCCGGCCCAGGTGGACCAGCTCCGCCGGATCAGCGAGGCGCTCGCCGACCACCTGACCGGATGATGGCCGAATCGCGATAGTCGGGGGGTTGTACATATTGTCGCGGGACGGCCACGATGGGGCGTGTCCTCCGCCTTCGGTGATCTGACCGGCCAGGCGCACCACCTGGTGTCCGCCGGCGACCTGGCCGGCGCGCAACAGCTACTCTCCGACGCGCTGAGCGACGCCGATCCGCGCCCCGACCACGCCTCCCCCGAGCTGGCCGACGCCGCCGGCCTCCAGGCCCGGGTGCTGGTCGCGCTGGGCGAGCCCCACTCGGCACGGGGCTGGGCCGCGTTCGCCTACGCGGCGACGACCCGGCTGTACAGCCGCTCCGACCCGCGTACGGTCTCGGCGGCGGCGACCCTTGCCGCGGTGCTGCACCGGGTCGGCAGCTACGCCCGCGCCGCCCGGCTCTACTCCGACGTCATCATCGAGCTGACCGCGTCCGACGGGCCGGAGTCGCTGCGGGTGCTGGCCGCCCACGCCGACCTGGCCACCGTGGAGTACGCCCGCGGCCAGTGCGAGGTGGCCCGGGAGCGGTTGCAGGACGCCTGGGAGCTGCACCGGGAGGTGTACGGGGACGGCCACCCCAGCGGCATCAAGATGCTGGCCCGGCTCGGGGCGATGCAGCGTGACTGCGGCGAGTTCGCCGAGGCGCACGACCACCTGGCCCTGGCCCGGGAGCTGTGCCGGCAGCACCTCGCCCCGGACGACCCGCTCGCCGTGCAGGTGGCGGGCCTGGCCCGGGCCGCCGCCAACCCCGACCACGTCTGCGCGCGGACGCCCACGGCCGACCGGGAGGAGCCGGCGGAGGCACCCGTGGTCCCGGCGGCCCGCGTCCCGCCGGCCGCCGAGGGGCCGCCGACGTACCAACCGGCGTGGCCGCCGGAAGACGACCCGCACCCGCCGGGCGTGCCGGCTCCCCGGACGCCCCCGGACGAGGCGGCCCAGCACACCGCGGCAGGGGCCGCCGCGTGCCCCGGGGGCGACGAGGGATGGCCCGGGGAGGCTCCCGGCCGCGCGGCCGACGACGACCCGTGGACCCGGGACCCCGCCGCACCCGAGACCGCCGAGGACGACCCGTGGGTCCGGGAACACGCCGCGCCCGGCGGCCCGGCCCGCGCCGACGACGACCGGTGGGCCCGCGACGGCGACGCGCGGGGCGGCCAGTCGTACCCGGCGGACGACGACCGGTGGCCGGACGAGCCGGGATGGTCGGCGGCGAACTCGCTGCCCCCGACGGTCGTCGGCCTGGCCGGTGCCACCGACGAGCCGGCCGGGGTGCGGGCCGTGCACCCGCCCGTGACCCGGGAGGACCGCTCCCGGCTGCTCCCGGTACTGGTCCCCCGCCCGCCCGCACCACCACAGCGCCGACTCACCCCGCTCGTGGTGCTCGGCGGGGTGACCGTGGTGGTGCTCGGCGCGGCGGCGGTGATCGCCGGGGTCGCCCGGGTCGACGGCCCGAACCCCGGCCCGTCGCCCTCGGTCACCGCCCCGCCGGGCTCCGGCGCCCCGGGCAGCGACCCGTCCGGCGTCTCACCGCCCGGCGGAGCGCCGGCCAGTCCCCGGGCCGCCGCGTCCCCCGGCACCCCGCCGGGCGGGTTCACCCTCCGGGACAACCGGGACAACATCGCGCTGCGCTGGACGTACCCGGCCGGCGCGAACGGGCCGGTGGTGCTCGCCCGGGGCCAGTCCGGGCAGGAGCCGCGCGCGTTCGAGACCCTCCCGCCGGGCAGCACGAGCCTGCTGGTCTACGGCCTGGACCGGACCGCCGACTACTGCTTCACCGTCGCGGTGGTGTGGTCGGTGGAGACGGTCGGCCGGACCGGCCAGGTCTGCACCAACCGCCGCTGACCGCGACGCGCGGCCGGCGGACCGGGCGACCAGGCCGGCCCGGCCGGGCCTCAGGCGGCAAGGGCGGGCGGGCCTCAGGCGGCCAGGGCGGTCAGGAAGGCGTCCGCGATCACCGCGTGGCCGGGCAGCCCCGGGTGCACCCGGTCGTCGGCCCAGCGGCTCGACGGGCTGTGCCGCAGCACCCGGTCGAAGGCCGCCTGGGTGGCCACGTGCACCGCCTCGAAGTCCTTGGCGAGGGCGGCCACCACGGCGGCGTACCGGTCGGTCTCGGCGCGCTGCGGCTCGTCGACGTCCGCCTCGATGAGGAACGGGTCGGCGAGGACCAGCCGGCACCCGGTGGCGTCCACCGCCCGGCGCAACAGCGTGCGCAGGGTGCGCTCGTACTCGTCGATCGGCACCGCCTCGGCCTCCCGGCCGGGGCTGAACGCGCGCCAGATGTCGTTGATCCCGATCATCACGACGAGCCAGTCGGGGCGCTCGCCGATCGCGTCGGCGTTCCAGCGGGCCGCCAGGTCCCGGACGGTGTTGCCGCTGACGCCCCGGTTGACCCAGGTCAGCTCGCGCTCCGGGTACCGGGCGTCGACGAACGCGCGGACCAGGCTCAGGTACCCGTCGCCGTAGGGAGCGGCGGCGTCCCGCCGGCCGCAGTCGGTGATGCTGTCCCCGATGAAGACGATCCGCTGACCGGCACCCAGCAACATCGCGCGACTCCGTCCCCGGCGGCGTGGCCCCGCCCGACCGCTTGGTGGGAGAGGTCGTCGCGCGGTATCTTTTGCAGTTCAGGCACAAAAAAAGAACGGCTGATAATTGCCGTTCCGATTGGAATTTTAATCACTAGGGAGACGGCTTGTCAAGGCACTCCGCGGGTCCCGACGAGCTACGGCACGACGACGAGATCGGCCCCGAGCAGGAGTACGTCTCCGTGCTCTACAACCGGCTGGACGGCATGCGGGAGCAGGCCGCCCGACGGCTCGCCGAGGAACTGCGCACCACCGGCGGCACCCTCCAGGCCCGGTCCCAGCGGGACAGCTCCGTACGGATGTACGCCGAGCAGGTCGAGCAGTTCTCCGCCGTGGAGAACGGGCTCTGCTTCGGCCGGCTGGACACCGACGACGACGCCCGCCACTACATCGGCCGGATCGGCATCTTCGACACCGACGGCGACTACGACCCGCTGCTGATCGACTGGCGGGCCCCCGCCGCCCGGGCCTTCTACCTGGCCACCGCGGCCAACCCGCAGGGCGTGCGGCGGCGCCGGCACCTGCGGACCCGGCAGCGCAAGGTGACAGCCCTCAACGACGAGGTGCTCGACCTGGCCACCGCCTCCCCCACCGCGCACGAGGAGCTGACCGGCGAGGCGTCCCTGCTCGCCGCGCTCAACGCCGGTCGGACCGGCCGGATGCGCGACATCGTCGAGACCATCCAGGCCGAGCAGGACCGGATCATCCGGGCCGACCTGCCCGGGATGCTGGTGGTCCAGGGCGGCCCGGGCACCGGCAAGACCGCCGTCGCCCTACACCGCGCGGCGTACCTGCTCTACACCCACCGGCGGGAGCTCTCCAGCCGCGGCGTGCTGCTGGTCGGCCCGAACGAGACGTTCCTGCGCTACATCTCGCAGGTGCTCCCGGCGCTGGCCGAGACGGGCGTGCTGCTGCGTACCCCCGGCGACCTCTTCCCCGGGGTCAGCGCCCGCCGCGACGAGTCGGCGCGGGCCGCGGCGGTCAAGGGCCGCGCCGAGATGGCGCAGGTGCTCGCCGCGGCCGTGCGGGATCGGCAGTGGGTCCCCGACGAGCCGCTGGAGATCGAGGTCGAGCGGGAGGTGCTGCGGCTGGCACCGGAGACCGTCCGGGCGGCCCGGGACCGGGCCCGCCGCACCGGCCGCCCGCACAACCTGGCCCGCGCGGTCTTCGACGTCGAGATCGTGCACGCCCTCGCCGACCAGGTGGCCGAGCGGATCGGCGCGGACCCGCTGGGCGGGGAGAACCTGCTCGACGAGGCCGACATCGCGGAGATCCGCCGCGAGCTGCGCGAGGAGTCCGGGGTGCGGGACGCGCTGGACCGGCTCTGGCCGGTGCTCACCCCACAACGGCTGCTCGCCGACCTGTACGCCGACCCCGACCGGATCGCCGCCGCCGCGCCCGAGTTGACCGACGCCGAACGGGCCCTGCTGCACCGCCAGCCTGGCGGCTGGACGCCGGCCGACGCGCCGCTGCTCGACGAGGCCGCCGAGCTGCTCGGCGAGGACGACCGGGCCGCCGCCGCCCGCCGGCAGCGCATCCGCGCGCTCCAGCGCGAGTACGCCGAGGGCGTGCTGGAGATCGCCCGGGGCTCCCGCTCCATCGACGTGGAGGACGAGGCCGACGGCGGCGAGATCCTCGGCGTCACCGACCTGCTGGACGCCGACCGGCTGCTGGAGCGCCAGGAGGAGTCCGACGGGCTGACCACCGCCCAGCGCGCCGCCGCCGACCGGGGCTGGGCGTTCGGGCACGTCATCGTCGACGAGGCGCAGGAGCTGTCGCCGATGGCCTGGCGGCTGCTGATGCGCCGCTGCCCGAGCCGGTCGATGACGATCGTCGGGGACGTGGCGCAGACCGGCGCGCTCGCCGGCACGCCGAGTTGGGCGGACGCGCTGGAGCCGTACGTGGCGCAGCGGTGGCGGCTGGAGGAGCTGACCGTCAGCTACCGCACGCCCGCCGAGATCATGGCGCTGGCCGCCGGGGTGCTGGCCGAGATCGACCCGCAGCTACGCCCGCCGCGCTCGGTGCGCCGCAGCGGGGTGCCGCCGTGGGACCGCGCGGTCGCCGGGGACCGGCTGGCCGCCGAGCTGACCGACGCCGCGGTGGCCGAGGCTGCCGGGCTGGCCGACGGGCGGCTCGGGGTGATCGTCCCCGGCGGCCGGGTCGACGAGCTGGGCGCCGCCCTGGTCGCGGCGCTGCCGGAGGCGGCCGTCGGCGAGCACCCGGAGCTGGAGAGCCGGGTGGTGCTGCTGACCGTGGGGCAGGCCAAGGGGCTGGAGTTCGACACCGTCCTGGTGGTCGACCCGGAGCGGATCGTGGCCGAGTCCCCGCGCGGTCACAGCGACCTGTACGTCGCCCTCACCCGCGCCACCCAGCGCCTCGGCGTCCTGCGCGTCGCCTGACCCGACCTCCGTGGACCCCGGACAGTCACCGTCCTGGCGGGACGGTGGCTGTCCGGGGTGATGCCCAGGCCAGGGCGGTCACTCGGTGGTGAAGTCGCCCACCTGGCTGGCGCTGCTCGACTGGTCACTCGTCGAGCCGCCCGCCGGGGTGCTCAGGCCGCCCGTGGTGGCGTCACCGGTGGTGGTCGGTGCGACCTTGCCCGGGTGCCGCTCCGGCTGGCGGGCCACCCGCCGGGCGCTCGCCGGGCCGGCGGTGCCGCCGGTCGTGGTGAGCGCGCCCTGACCCCGGGTCGGGCCGCCGTCGCGCAGCACCTCCGGGTCGATCGGGACGTGCGCCGGGTCGTCCGGGTCCTCCTCCTGGAGGATCCGCGTCTCGTCGGTCTGCGGCACGGTGACCTCGTCGAGGGCCCCCTCGCCGTACACACCGCCGGCGATCCTTTGCTCGGCCTTGCGGGCGGACTCCCGCATCGTGTCGTCCTCACGCACGTCCATCACCTCGCAGAAACTGTCGGATCGTCCTGCGTGCCCGGGGACCGGCCGGCCAAACCCCGCGCCCTCCGCCCGCAGCAGAGCCCGGATACCTCGCGGATCGGACGTACGCCCCGCACGGTGCGGTACGGGCGCCGCCATCCGAGGTTCCGGCGGGTGTTACTTCGCCGGCACCCCCGGGTAGTCGGGAGGTGCCCCCGCCGAGAGAGCGAACCGTGCCGTGGCCGAACCGCGGTAGCGGGGCGAGGGAGCGCAGGTAGGACTCATCGCATCCTGAGGAGGACAAGATGAGCACGCAGGCTGCATCCACCAGGCCGATGAACCGGACCCAGGAAGCGCCGAACCGCGCGATGCAGGAGGCACCCACCCGCCCGATGCCGATGATGCACGACGGGCACCGCGAGCCGATGCAGGCGCCGGGCACGGAGACGAAGCAGGCCTTCCTGACGACGGAGTTCTGGGTCTACGCCGCCGCGGTGATCGGCGTGCTGGCCGCGTCGTACCTGGTGGGCAAGAACTCGGTCGGCGTGGACATCTTCCGCGCCCCGCAGGCCTGGTTCTTCATCACGCTGCTGACCATCGGTTACCTCGGTAGCCGGGGCCTGGCCAAGGCCGGCAGCAACTTCCGCAGCGGCGCGGAGCGCAAGGCCCGGCACTGACCGGACCGATCAGCTTCGAGCAGCACGGTGGCCCTCCGGGATTCTCCCGGAGGGCCACCGTCGTACGTCACTCCTCGTCGCCGCCGAAGCCCCAGTCCTCGGCGAAGTCGCCCTCGACCGCGTCCTCGATCATCTCGCCGGCGACCATCCCGCCGACCGCACCGAGCGCCGCGCCGGCGACGATGCCGCCCATCCCCACGCCCCGGCCGTGGCCCCCGTGCCCGTGGCCGTGGCCGTGGCCGTGCTGCATCGGGTAGCCGTGCGGGGCCCCGTAGCCGGGGGGCGCGCCGAAGCCCTGCGGGGCGCCGAAGCCCTGGGCGCGCAGGCCGCCGTAGTGCGACGTCGTCTGCTGGAGCCAGCCGTCGACGACCTGCACCCAGTCGACCCGGTCGGCGTCGGTGTGCGCAACGGTGTACCGGCCGAAGACGTCGTGGCCGGCGCTGAGGAAGCCGCCCCGCTTGTCACACTCCAGCACGACCTCGATCCCCTGCGGGCTGGTCACGAAGGTCAGCTCGACCTCGTTGATGACCTGCGCGTACTGCGGCGCGGCGAAGAACTCGATCTCCTGGTAGAACGGCAGCGTCTGGTGCACGCCGCGGATGTGGCCGCGCTCCAGGTCTGCCCCCTTGAACCGGAAGCCGAGCCGGGCGAAGGCGTCCAGGATCCGCTCCTGCACGGGCAGCGGGTGGACGTTGACTTGGTCGAGGTCGCTCTTGTCGACCGCCCGGGCCACCGCCACCTCGGTACGCAGCCCCATCGTCATGCCGTGCAGGCGCTGGCCGTAGACGTCCGTGATCGGGGTCTCCCACGGCACCGGAAGCTGGAACGGGATCGAGAGCTGCTGCTTCGGGGCCAGCTCGAACGCCCCGGAGACCGGCAGCCGGTGGAACTCCATCACGCCGGCGTACTCGCCGTCGCCGCTCTCCATCTCGACCCGGGTGACCAGGCCGACGACGATCTGCTCGATGGCCGCCGGCGCGTCCCCGCCGACCAGGTTGACTCGACCGTCGAGGGCGAGACCCGGCCGGGTGTTCGGGTTGACCAGGACTGTGTCCACGGTGGGACCGCCCACGCCGAACGCGCTCAACAACTTCTTGAAGACCATCGAACCCTCCGCGGGACGGTCACCACGCTCCACCGTGGAACGCTGGCGGCTGACCAGGGAAGACTAACCGGGACCGCTGTGAATTGTCTGGGAAGCCAGAAGCAGGCGCGCCACCTGCCCTGGCGCCTGCCCTCGCGGGAGCAGAACGGGTGGACCGTACGCGGCCAGAAGGTGAGTCCCAGAAAACCACCACGACGCGGCGGGTCTCGACCGACCGGTACGCGCAGAAGCCGACGATCACCAGCAGGCTGACGATCCAGATCCCGGCGTCGGTGACGTAGGCGGCGAGCACCGCCGTACCGTTGTGTTGCCCGCTGAGTTTCGTCACGAGTTGGGTGGGGCCGATCCCGATCAGGTCGAGGACGATGGTGGCCAGGCCCAGCGAGGAGATCGCGAAGAACGCGACCAGCGTCGGGTCCAGTTCCTCGGTGACGTGGGACTTCGCGATGGCCTTGCGCACCGCGTGGAGCCGGGGTACCGCCTCCCCGGGCACGTGCGGGTAGTCCTGTTCGACGGCGTGTTTGGCCAGGTCGCGTCTCCGCCTTCGGCTCAGAGGCAGCGTGGCGGCGCCGCGGTGACGATCAGGAGCGTGATGAGTCCGGCCAGTGCGGCCCACCAGTAGGCGGCCGGCGGTTCCAGGGGGCCGATAGCCGGTGGGTTCGGCCGGATCGAGTCGGGGATGTAGCCGCGGTCGAGTTGGTCGGCGACCCGGAAAGACCAGGGTGGCGGTGAAGGCCGCGGCGACGCTCACCGACGCCGCCGCCACGATGGGCGTACCGAGGCCGCGCAGGAAGGGGCGGGCCTCGGCCGGGGCCGCCCGTTGGTGGACGAACGTGACGACGGCGAGGGTGACGAGCAAGACGCCCTACGTCGTGACCAGGCCGGCGGCGCGAGAAGATCTACGACGCTAAGGGCTCGCAGAGAATCAACCTGTTGCTTCTGGTGACTCGGCTCGTTGGTGTGGTATGTGCGTCTCCGGTTCGGTCTGTCGCCAACTCGCGGTGAAGTTTGAGGTGTTGTTCGCGCATTTGGACGAGCGGCAGCGGCGGCTGCTGATGGGGGCCGAGGCCCGGGTCCTGGGACATGGCGGGATCCGGGCGGTCGCGCGTGCGGCTGGGGTCAGTGAGACAACGGTGCGTAAGGGTGTGGACGAGTTGGAGGCCGGCGAGGAACCGCTGGGGCGGGTGCGCCGGCCCGGCGGCGGTCGGAAGAAGGCTGCGGACGTGGACCCAGGTCTGCGACCCGCGCTGCTGGCACTTGTCGAGCCGGATGTGCGCGGGGATCCGATGTCGCCGCTGCGCTGGACGACGAAGTCGACCCGGAATCTCGCAACCGAGCTCACCCGTCAGGGACACAAGGTGAGCGCTGACACGGCCGGGGACCTGCTGCGTGAGGAAGGCTTCAGCCTGCAGGCCAATGCCAAGACCGTCGAAGGCACGCAACACCCCGACCGCGGCGCCCAGTTCCGCTACATCAATGACCAGGCCAAGGACCACATGGGTGCCGGGGACCCGGTGATCAGCGTGGACACCAAGAAGAAAGAGCTGGTCGGAGACTACAAGAACGGCGGGCGCCAGTGGCGGCCTCAAGGTGAGCCGGTGCTGGTCAAGACGCACGACTTCCTGGACCGGCAGGGGCTGGGCAAGGCAATCCCGTACGGGATCTACGACATCGCCGCCAACACCGGCTGGGTCAGCGTTGGCACCGACCACGACACCGCCGCGTTCGCGGTGGCCTCGATCCGCCGCTGGTGGCAGGCAGTCGGTCGCCACGAATACCCGCGTGCCGCCCGGCTGCTGATCACCGCCGACGCGGGCGGCTCCAACGGCTACCGCACCCGCGCCTGGAAGATCGAACTCGCGGCCCTGGCCGCCGAGACCGACCTGGACATCACCGTCTGTCACCTTCCGCCCGGCACATCGAAGTGGAACAAGGTGGAACACCGGCTGTTCTCCCACATCAGCATGAACTGGCGCGGCAGGCCGCTGACCAGCCACGAAGTGATCGTGAACAGCATCGCGGCGACCACCACCCGCACCGGGCTGAGAGTCCACGCCGAACTCGATCCGGGCACCTACGACACCGGGGTCAAGGTCACCGACGACGAGATCGATGCGCTTCCGATGACCCGCCACCGTTTCCACGGCGACTGGAACTACACGCTCCAGCCCGTCGGGTCCCAGCTGGCCGACGACCGAGAGGCAGGACCGCAAGCCGCCGCCACGAACAGCGCCGAGCAGCCCGGATGCCCGGACGGACTCAGCACCTCCCTGCTCCGCGACCCGGAACTGACGGGCATGACCATCGAGCAACTGGACGCTCTGGTCTGCTCGTTGATCCCGGCACTGGCACACCAACGTGAGCGGCTTCGCCACGAACGCCGGGGCAGTGAGCGACTCCGCGCGCGAGGCGCGGGCGCCAAGGACAAGCTCTCCGATACGGACCGGATCCTGGCCGCCGTCCTCTGCCTGCGCAAGATCGGCACCCACGACCTGCTCGCCCGGATCTTCGGCGTCGCCGGAAGCACGCTCACGCGGGCCGTCCAAGAGGTACGGCCCCTTCTGGCCGAACACGCGATCCCGCCCTCAACCGCCAGATTCCGCACCCCGGCCGACGTGGCCGCCCACCTCGACATGTACGGCAACCAGCCCCCGAGGAAGACGAAACGAACAGGTTGATTCTCTGCGAGCCCTAACGACCTCGTGCATGGTTGTAAATCCTTGAGTATCGATGATCGTCGTTTCGGCCATGGTGGGTGCTGTGATCATGACGAACCAGCGCACGTCGGCCGATCGCGGGACGAGCCGGCCGGGACCGGTTCGTCTCCGGCAAGACCCGACTCATACCATCAAAACCCTGGTGATCTGCGACCTCGGGCGACTGTCCGCGTCCGGCCGCCGGCGGCTGTCACTGTCGTGACCCCCGTTGCTGCCGACCGCCACGCAGCGCATCGCTCGCCCGTTCGACAGCCGTTGCAGCGCAGTGGGCGGCGCTCTCCAGTCCAGTCCCTATCGTGAAGCTTGCGGATTGTCCTGTTTTCACCACTTTGGCGAGCAAAAGGTGGTGTGGTAGTCACTGTGCCGGTCTGCGCTATATATACCGCTTCAGGCAGGACGCGACTTGCGAGGCGCCTCCTGCGAGTAGTACCCACGGAGGGTGTTCTGTGATAGTTAAACCCATTCATCGCCTTAGACGGGCAGTCCCGCCGGCGCTCGCGGTTTCCGCGGCTGCCGCCGTGGTCGTCGCCTTGCTGGCCTTCAACTCGACTGCGGCCAACGCGCAGGAGGCGCCGGTGGGCCTCGGCACGGCTGGCAACTTCTCCGTACTGGCCGGGGCCGAGCCCACCAACACTGGCCCAAGCTTCTTGGGTCAGAGCCTCGGGAGGTACCCAGGGAACACTGCGTCGGGCTTCGAGACGGCAACCATCGGCGGTGAGGTTCACCTCGGCGACGCGGTCGCCCTACAGGCCCAGAGCGACCTGACCACGGCCTTCAACGACGCCGCCGGCCGGACCCCGTTCACCAACCTGCCCGCAGAGCTCGGCGGCAACACCCTCAACCCCGGCGTCTATCGGATCGGGGCAGCGCAGCTGACCGGGCCGCTGACGCTCAACGCCCAGGGCAACCCCCAGGCCGTGTTCATCTTCCAGGTCGACTCCGCGCTGACGACGGCGTCGAACAGCAGCGTCGTCCTGATCAACGGCGCTTCGCCCTGCAACGTGTTCTGGAAGATCGGCAGCTCGGCGACGATCGGCACGGGCACCACCTTCGTGGGCACCATCATGGCTCAGGCGTCGATCACGATGGCCACGGGGGCGACCCTCCAGGGCCGTGCGCTGGCTCGAACCGCCGCCGTCACCCTCGACACCAACGTCATCACCGCACCTGTGTGCGCCGGCCCGTCTGGCCCACCCGGCCCGTCTGGCCCACCCGGCAGTCCCGGTGCTCCCGGCAGTCCCGGTGCTCCCGGCAGTCCCGGTGCTCCCGGCAGTCCCGGTGCTCCCGGTAGCCCCGGTGCGCCCGGCAGCCCCGGCGCCCCCGGTAGCCCCGGCGCCCCTGGTAGCCCCGGTGCACCCGGCAGCCCCGGCGCCCCCGGCGCCCCCGGCGCCCCCGGTAGCCCCGGTGCCCCCGGCAGCCCCGGTGCGCCCGGCAGCCCCGGTGGGCCAGGCGGTCGGGGTGACGACTCCGGAATGCTGCCGGTAACCGGTAGCGGTCTGGTACCGGCCCTGACGGGCACGGGAAGTGTCATTGTCGCCCTGGGTGGGTTCATGCTCTTCCTCTCCCGGCGTCGTCGAACACACCAGTCCTGATCGGAGGCCCGGCCGGTGACCTGCCGGCCGGGCCCCTCCAGCTATCGGCGCGGCAGGTTTCGAACCTGGGGCCAGCACCGTCGACATGGCCGCCCGTGCCCGACCCAATGCGCGTATCGCGTACCTGAAGTGGGACCACAACCGGGACCTCACCGAGGCCGGCCACGCCGGGCGGCCAGGGTGCACGAGCAGACCCTCGCCGTCTACCGGCTGCTCGACGAGCTGCGTCGCCGCCACCCCGGGGTGAAGATCGAGAGCTGCTCGTCCGGCGGCGCGCGGGTGGACCTGGAGATCCTGCGCCGCGCCGACCGGGTCTGGGCCAGCGACTGCAACGACGCCCTGGAACGGTTCTCCGTCCAGCGCTGGACGGGGCTGCTGCGAGCACACCTGTACGAGCTGGCCGGCGACGCGCCGCGCGCCGTCACCCACTACCGGACCGCCGCGGACCGGACCACGAGCCTGCCGGAGCAGCACTACCTGCGGATGCGGGCCGCCCGCCTCGCCGGACCGGCCGGCTGAGCCCGGTGGCCAGCCGTCGGGCACGTCTTTGGCTGCCGGGCGACAGCAGCACGCACCCGACGGAACAGGTGGCGCGCGGCCCGCGTACCCGAAAGGGAGGTGGCCGGGCCCGGGCGGGCCCGGCCACCGGTGGTGCGGTCGGTCAGCTCGCCGTGCAGGTGACTGCCGGGACGGCGGTGGTGCCGCCCGCGCTGCCGACGAAGCCGAAGCTGGTGCTGGCCCCGGCGCCGAGCCGGCCGTTGTAACCGGCGTTGGTGGCGGTCACGCTCGACCCGCTGCTGGTCACCGTGGCGTTCCAGGACTGGCTGACGCTCTGGCCGTTGGCGAACGTCCACCTCGTCGTCCAGCCGTTGATGGCGGCGGAACCGGCGGTCACCGTGACCTCGCCCTGGAAGCCGCCCTGCCACTGGTTGACGATCGTGTACGTGGCCGTGCAGCCGCCGTTCGCCGGCGGGGTGGTCGGCGGCGGCGTGGTCGGCGGGGCGGTGGTGGGCGGCGTGCTGGTGGTCGGCGGCGTGGTCGGCGTGACCCCGCCGTACACCGACGCCTCCCTCGCGGTCGCCTTGATGCCGTCGGCGCCGTTGAAGATCCGCTGGCCCCAGGTGGTCAGGGCGGCCGGGTTGAAGTTGGTGGTCATGTCGAGGTACTCGACGCCGCCACCGTTGCCGCTCCACGACCAGCCCAGGTAACCGATCCCGTTGGCCTGGGTGTAGGACAGGATGGTGTCCTCGTCCGGGTTGCCGTCGGAGTGGTCGAAGCCGAACTCGCCGACCACGATCGGCAGCTTCGCGGTGCGGAACCGGCCGAGGTAGTCGCTGATCTCCGCGGCGGTGTCGAAGACGCCGTACATGTGGATGGAGAAGACGGTGTTCTTCTGCGGGTCGGCCGCGAAGACCGACGCGGCGTTGTCGCGCATGGTGAACGACCAGTCCTGGCCCCAGTTCGGGGCGTCGACCATGATCGTGTGCGCCAGGCCGGCGGTACGCAGCCGCTTGATCGCGTTGGCCGAGTCGGTCGCCCAGGTGCCGTAGCCCTGGTTGCCGTACGGCTCGTTGCCGATGTTGACGATGACGTACTTCTCCTGGCCGGCGAGGGCGCTGGCGATGCTCAGCCAGTAGTCGACCGCCCTGTCCAGGGTGATCGCGCCGCTCTGCTCGCCGTACCCGGTGGTGTCGTGCACCTCCAGCACGCAGATCAGCTTGTTGGCCCTGCACAGCGAGATGACGTTGGCGACATCCGCCGTGTCGTTCTCGGCCCAGCGGTCGCCGCTGGCCAGCACCACCCGCACGGTGTTCGCGCCGAGCGCCTTGATGTTGGCGAAGGAGCTGGTCTGCTGCTGGTACCAGGTGTGTGCGTGGTTGACGCCGCGCATGACGAACTCGTTGCCGTTGGCGTCGTACAGCTTGCCGTCGGCGACGGAGAAGCCGGCGGCGGCGTGCGCCGGCGGCCCGAAGGCGAACACGGCGGCGAGGACCGTCAGCAGGGCGACGCCCGCGACGGAGAGACGTTTTCTCATGGCCTTCCTCAGGGAGGGTCAAGCCCCGTGCCCAGGGGGGTGCGGTGGTGGTGACGTAGGAAGGCGGCCGGCCCGGCAGCCGCCGTCCGGCTCCCGGCGGCGCAGGGATCAGCGTAGGCCGATCGACCGTTTCGGGGCAACCGGTTCAGTGAATGGCCGCCCGGAGTGACCAGCCCCGTGGCGGCCCGCACGCCTGCGGGCCGCCACAAGGGCGGTTCATCCCCACCACAGGTTGCGGCGCCCCGGCCTGAACCGGTTAAGGCAGCACACCATGCAGCCCGGCGCCGGCCGCCAAGGACCCGCCGGCCGGGAGGCGCGACCCGCAGGGGCGAAGCGGACCCCGAGGGTTGACGACCGCCGGTCGGGGTATCCGGTGACGATCGGGAGAGCGAAGGAGATACCGCGATGGTCAACATCGGCTACACCCTGATGTGCGAGCAGACCGGCCCCAAGGAACTGGTGGACCACGCGGTACGCGCCGAGGCGGCCGGCTTCGACCAGCTCGTGATGTCCGATCACTACTACCCCTGGCTGGGCTCCCAGGGCCACTCCCCGTACGCCTGGTCGGTGCTCGGCGCGGTCGCCCACGCCACCAGCCGGGCCGCGCTGATGTCCTTCGTGACCTGCCCGATCCGCCGCTACCACCCCGCCGTCGTGGCGCAGAAGGCCAGCACGATCGGGGTGCTCTCGGACGGCCGGTTCACCCTCGGCCTGGGCGCCGGGGAGAACCTCAACGAGCACGTCGTCGGCGGCTGGCCGCACGTGCAGCAGCGGCACGAGATGTTCGAGGAGGCATTGCAGATCATCCGGCCGCTGCTCAACGGCGAGACGCTGACCTTCTCCGGCAACCACTACGACGTGCCCGACGCGTACGTCTGGGACCGGCCCGGCCGCCCGGTGCCGATGGCCGTCGCCGCGTCCGGCCGGCAGTCGGCGGCGCTGGCGGCCGACTACGCCGACGGGATCGTCGCCACCGAACCGGACCCGCACATCATCGCGCTGTACGACGAGGCGGGCGGCGCGGGCCGGCCCCGGTACGGCCAGGTGGCGATCTGCTACGGCCCGGACGAGGCGGAGTGCCGCAAGATCGCGCATGACCAGTTCCGCTGGTTCGGGTCGGGCTGGAAGGTCAACGCGGAGCTGCCCGGGCCGGACTCGTTCGCCGCCGCGAGCCAGTTCGTCCGCGAGGAGGACGTCGCCGAGGGGATCTCCTGCGGCCCGGACGTCGACCGGCACGTGGAGGCGTTCAAGAAGTTCGTCGACGCCGGCTTCACCCACGTCGCGCTCGTCCAGGTCGGCGGTGACACCCAGCCGATGTTCCTGGACTGGGCCCGGGAGGAGCTGCTCCCCCGGCTCCGCGAGCTGTGACGGCGACGGTCCGGCCGAGGGGCCCGTCCGCTGGGGTCTCGCCGGTGGGGTTCCCCCCGGCGCACCTGCGGCTCGCCCTGGCCGCGCCCCGTACCCGCCCTGCCCGCCCCGTACCAGGACAAGGACCGTCATGCGCATCGGCAACACGGAGATCCGCCCGCTCGGCGGTGGCCTCGGCTGCCTCTTGATGATCCTCTTCTCGGTCCTGGCCTCGATCGCCCTGACCGTCCTCCTCAACCTCCTCCTCTAACCCACCCCACCCCTGTCCAGCCCCCGCCCCCGCTCCCCGCGATCTTGCGCTTCCGGCCCCCGCGATGTGGGTCAGCGGCGGAGGCCGAGGGCGGTCAGGAGGTCGCGGGTGGCTTGGCGGATCGGGGTCAGGATCGCGTCGCGGAGCCAGCGGACTGTCGGGGTGACCGTGACCCGCCAGGCGGCGCGCAGGGCCCGTCCGAGCGGGACGGCGGTGTGCCGCCACACCCAGCCCAGCGCCAGGCCGACCGGACGGAGCAGCAGCCGGTAGAGGACGTTGACGATGCGGCCCGTGAGCCGCCAGGCGTAGGCGAGGGCGCCGGCCACCAGCCGCAGCAGCCACCACAGCCCGCGCCCGACGGCGGCCAGCGCCGGGCCGAACGCCCGCCTCACCAGCTCCACCAGGGGCACCAGCACGTGCCGGATCAGCCAGTCGACCACCTTCACGAGCACGCGCGCCACGGGCCGGACCAGCGTGCGGAGGAACCAGACCAGCGGGTACCACAGCAGGTGCTTCGCCAGCCAGGCCAGCGGTACCCAGACCAGCCGGTGCAGGAGCCAGGCCAGCGGGCGCAGCACCCAGGCGCGCACGGCCCGGCCGATCGGGCTGAGCAGCCAGCGGTCCACCCACCGCGCGGTGCCGGCCAGCAGCTCCCAGAGCAGCCGCACGGGCAGCACCACGACCAGGGCGACGCCACGGGCGATCACGACGATCAGCGGGGGCGGCCCCTGTCGCCCCGTCGACGTGACGTTCATGGGGTGAGCGTAGAAGCCAGCGGCAACGGTGCTCCATCGACGTCGCCCGGCCGACCGGGGGTCCCGCGGCGGGGCGGGCGGTCAGGCCGGGCGCAGGTCGAGTTCGGCGAGCACCGGGTAGTGGTCGGAGGCGTACTCGGTGTCGCCGCCCCGCCGTACCTCGCAGGAGCGGACCAGCCGGGCCAGCGCCGGGGTGCCGAACAGGTAGTCCAGCCGCATGCCGGAGAACTCCGCCCCGCCGCCGTGCCGGGTGGGCGCGGTCAGCCCCTCGTCGCCGGGCACCAGCGCGCCGTACAGGTCGACCAGGCCGGCGGCGGCCAGCCGGGCCACCGCCCGGGTCTCCACCGTCCGGCCGTCCCGACGCAGGTGACGGCGACGGTACGCGGGGGACAGCCGGGCGACCCGGTCGGTGTGGTCGGTGCCCGGGTCGAGGGTGTTCAGGTCCCCGGCCAGCAGCGCCAGTTCCCCGGGGGCCCGACGGACGGCGGCGGCCAGCCAGCCGGCCTCGATCCGCCGGCGCAGCCCCCGGTACGGGTCGAGGTGGGCGGCGAACACGGTGACCGGGCCGGCGTCGGTGGCCACGGTGACCCGTACGGCGGCGTGGTGGAACGGCCGGCGGACCGTACCGGCCGCGAGCACCCGCAGCGGCGGGCGGACCAGCACCGCCACCGGCTGGCCAAGGCAGGAGCGGCCCAGGTACGGCCACATGCCCACCTCGGCGGCGAAGCCGGCCAGCACGTCGCCGCGGTCGAAGCCGCGCAGCTCCTGCGCGGCCAGCAGGTCCGGCCGCTGCGCGGCGACGACCCGGGCCACCCGGTCCAGCCGGCCGGGACCGGTCCGGTCCCGGCCGCCGGTCCGGATGTTCCAGGTCATCACCCGCAGCATGGCGCGCGGTCAGTCCGGCCGGCCGGCCTTGGCCAGCTCGTCGTCCAGCTCGTCGACCTGCTCCGAGGAGATGGCCGGGCGGTTGCCCTCGGCCAGGTCGGCGTTGGGGCGGATCGCCCAGTGGAGCAGGCCGACCCACAGGGCGCTGAGCAGGATCGCACCCATGAAGTCGGTGGGGTGGTGCATGCCCCGGTACATCCGGGAGACGGCCACGCCGACCGGCATGATCACGGCCAGCGCCACGAAGATCCACCGCCACCAGCGGTCGGTACGGGGAAACACGACGACCGCGATGGCCAGCCAGAGGCAGATGGTGGCAGCGATGTGCCCGGACGGGAACGACGACGTGGGCAGCTGCCCGTCCAGGTTCTCCACCGGCGGGCGGGGCCGGTCGACGGCGCGGGCGGAGGCGAGGAACAGGGTCAGCTCGCCGAACATCGCCAGCGCCACGAAGAGCACCGGCCGCCAGCGCCGCCACACCGCCAGCACCAGCGGGCAGAACACCAGCGACACCAACAGGATCGCGTGGGTGTCGCCGAACTTGCTCCACCACCAGCTCACGTCGGTCAGCGTGTCGGTGTGCCGCCCGGCGAACCAGCGCGGGATCTCGGTGTCCAGGGTGCCGAGGACGGTGTCCTTGGCGTGGTAGCTGACGAACTCGCCGAAGGCGTACAGGGCGCCGAACACCAGCACCCAGCCGACCAGCAGCTCCGCGACGACCGAGCGGGGGTGCTCCAGCACGTGCTCCTCGGCCGGGGCGGGGGCGATGTCGCGCCCCGCCTCGGGCTCCAGGCCCTCGGTCAGCGGCGGCACCGGCCGGCCACGCTCGCGCCGCCACAGCCGGAAGGCGTACGCGGTGACGCCCAGCCAGGCCGCGCCGAGCAGCCAGCCGCCGATCACGTCCGAGACGAAGTGCACGCCCAGCGCGATCCGGGTCAGCCCGATCAGCGCCACCAGCACCGCGCCGATCGCGATCGCCGGCTTGCGCCAGCGGGGCGCCATGGCCGGCAGGAACACCAGCAGCAGCGCCCCGTACGCGACGAACGAGCCGAGGGCGTGGCCGCTGGGGAAGCTGTTGCCGGGGGCGCTGGCGACGGGCACGTCCACCACCGGGCGGAGCCGGCCGACCAGGGTCTTCAGCGACGGGTCGAGGATCAGCCCGCCGACCCCGGTGATGATCAGGTAGGCCGCCAGCCGGGCCTGACGCCGGATCAGCAGCCCGATCACGGCGACACTGACCAGCCAGATCAGCACCGGCCGGCCGCCGAGGTCGGTGATCGCCTGGAGCACGGTCACCAGGGCATGATGCGGAGCGACGAGCCCGTTGAACCACTCCGCGACCTCGTGGTCGGCGTCGTTCAGCGGGCTCCAGCGCAAGCGTACGAGCATCAGCAGCAGGCCGAAGGCGACCCCCGCGCCGGCGACGGCCGCCAGCCCGGCGATGCTCCGCTCGGCGAAGTGGCCGAGTGGCCGCCGCACCACCTCTTTGACCGCGGTCACCCCGCACCTCCCTTGTCCGTCCTGGCGAGGCGCTTTACCCGATCCGCGTCGCGCGTACACCGGGGGTGTCGCCGGCGGGGTCAGAGCGCGGTCATCTCACCGGTGTCGTGGATCTCCTCGCGCTCGGCCTCCGGCTGCCACAGGTCCGGCTGGGCCGGCTCCCGCACGCCGATCCGCATCGCCTCGAGCTGGGCGGCGAAGGCCAGCCCGCCGAACAGCGCCATCCCGGTGAGGTTGGCCCAGAGCAGCAGCGCCATCATCCCGGTCAGCGCGCCGTAGGTCTGACCGAAGCCGTCGCTGAACCGCACGTACGCGGCGAGCAGCAGGCTGGCCAGCCACCACAGCGCGGTGGCGATGCCGGCGCCGAAGAGCAGCCAGGACAGGCCGGGCTGCTTGCGCCGGGGCGCGTGCCGGAACAGCAGGGCCACGGCGAGCACGGTCAGCCCGAGGCTCAGCGGCCAGCGGACCGCGTCCCACGCGCCGTTGGCGAACGTCCCCCACGCGTAGTGCCGGCGTACCGAATCGCCCATCGCACCGCCGCCGACCAGGATCAGGAACCCGGTCAGCGCGGGGACGCCGGCGACGACGGCGAGCACGGCGGCGCGCAGGTACTTCCACAGCGCCGGGCGGTCCCGTTCGACGCCGTAGATCCGGTTCGCGCCCCGCTCGATCTGCGCCATGGTGGTGGTGAGCGCGACCAGGCAGGTCAGCAGGCCGAGGGTCAGCGCCAGTTGGCCGGCGCGTTCGGTGCGTTCGCCCTCGCCGAGCAGTTCCTGCACCATCTGCTCGCTCTGCCCGGGGGTGAGGGCGAGCACGGTGTCGGCGACCACCTGGCCGCCCTCCTCGACGCCCAGGCCGGCGATCAGGCCGGTGAGGGCGATCAGGAACGGCACCACGGCGAGGCAGAGCTGCAACGCGAACGCCCGGGAGTGGCTGAACCCGTCGCCGTAGCGGAACCGGATGAACGCGTCCCGCAGCAGGCGCCAGCCGCCCTGCCGGCGCAGGGTGTGCCAGGCGTCGTCGGCGGCGAGTTCCTCGTCGGACATCAGCCGGGTCTCCGGCACGATCCTGGTGCTACTCACGGCGCGCCTCCCCGACCAGCTCCTCGCCCCGCTCCCCCGCCGCGGACGCGTCGACGGCCAGGTCGGGCGCCTGCTCGGGCTGCGGCACGCAGAGCCACAGCGCGCGGGGGCGGATCTCCGCCGTGAGTCGCCGGCCGGGGGAGATGAGGTCGCCGTCCAGCTCGCGCGGCTGCGCCCGGTTGCTGGTGATCTCCACCCGGCGGGCCCGGAAGACCTCCATCCGGGGCACGCTGCCCCGGCGCCGGACCAGCGCCCAGCCCATGGCCAGCCAGTGCCGCAGCGTACGTGGGGTGAGCACCGCGACGTCGAGCCAGCCGTCGTCCGGTTCGGCGCCGGTGAGCAGGGTGACCCCGCCCTGGAGCCGGCCGACGTTGGCGACCAGCACCGAGCGGGCCCGGCGGCGCAGCAGCGGCCGGTCGTCGATGCGGATGGTGACCCTCATCGGCCGGTCCCGCAGGTGCCGGGCGGCCCCCACGACGTAGGCGGGCCAGCCGATGCGGGCCTTGGTGGTCTCCGAGGTGGCGTCGAGCAGCTGCGCGTCGAAGCCCATCCCGGCCATGACGGTGAAGTAGTTGTCCTCGACCGCGCCGACGTCGAGCTGCCGGCGGCCCCGCTCGACGGCCACCTCCAGGCCGGCGGCGAGGTCGCCGGTGAGGCCGAGGTTGGCGGCGAGCAGGTTGCCGGTGCCCTGGGGCAGGACGGCCAGGGCCACGTCGGTGCCGACCAGGCCGCCGACGCAGGACATCACGGTGCCGTCGCCGCCGCAGGCGAAGACCACGTCGACGCCGGCTGAGACGGCCTCCTCGGTCTGGCCCCGGCCCGGGTCGTCGGGGGTGGTCTCGAACCACAGCGGCGGGGGCCAGCCGGCGGCGGTGAGGGCTGCGTCGACGGTCTCGCGCAGCTCGTCGAGATCGGTCACCTTCACCGGGTTGACCACCACCGCGGAGCGCAGCCCGCCGTCGGCAGCGGTCGATCGCGTGTCCTGCTCGGCATCCACGGCGCCAGTGTGCAGCAACTCCGAACAGGCGGCGAGCCGGCGACCGGTGAGCTTGCGCGCACCGAAATCAGGTTTGCGGGCGGACGGGACGCTGGTCGACACCGGGCGTCGGCCAGCGGCCCGTCCGCCCCCATCAGGCCGCCGCGCGCAGGGCGGTCTCCACCCGGCGGCGCAGGTCGGCCAGGTCCAGCCCGGCCTCGGTGAGCACCAGCGCGGCCAGCCCGCCGCCCTCGCGGAACAGCCCGAGCAGGATGTGCTCGGTGCCGATGTGCCGGTGCCGCAGCCGGAGCGCCTCCCGCAGCGCCAGCTCCAGCACCTTCCTGGCGCGCGGCGAGAAGGCGCCGACGGGGTGCGGCCGGCGTCCCCAGCGGCGGCGGGGACCGGGGGTGGCCTCGCGCAGCGCGTCGGGGCCGAAGGACTCCTCGATCCGGGCGACCACGGCCGAGAGGTCGATGCCGATCTCGCGCAGCGCGGCGACGTCCGCCTCGGCGAGGACGGCCCCGCCGTCGGCCGTGTGCCGGGCCACGGCGGCCCGCAGGTCGACGGCGCGGACGCCGGCCTCGCGCAGCACCCGCACCGCGAGGCTGTCGGCGTCGGCGAGGATCCCGAGCAGCAGGTGCTCGGTGCCGATCGGGCGCCGGCCGGTGGCCCGCGCCTCGTCGCGGGCCGCCCGGACCACCTCGCGGGCCCGTTCGGTGAACCGTTCGAACATCACGCCTCCCAGGAGCTCGGGACCGCCGGTCGCCCGGCGTGCTTCTTGTGGACCGCCTGCCGGCTGACCTCGAGCGCGTCGGCGATCTCCTGCCAGGACCAGCCCTGTCGACGGGCGTTGTCCACCTGGAGCACCTCCAGCCGTTCGAGCAGCCGGCTCAGGGCGCGCACGGCGCGCAGGCCGATCCGGGGATCGGTGCTGCCGGCCGCCGCCGCGAGTTCCGTCGCCTGACTCATGTCGTCAACTTACGTTGACAACCCCCGCGTGTCAACAAAAGTTGACGAGGTGGCGCAATACCTCGGCCCTCACATGGCGACAACACGCACCGGCCCGATCGACACCTGGAGCCTGGCCAACGAGTGCTCGACGAGAACCAGGCCGAAGGGCTACGGCGCAGCGAGTGGCACGAGACCAGCGGGCTCGACCACTGCGCCCGGTTCAGGACGGGATCTTGCCGGCTTCGGTAGTCGCGCCTTGTCTCATGACGGCCGAGCTGGTGGTGCCGAGAAACGCAAATGAGGTGGAGTCGAAGACCAGAGCTTCATGGCCACCTGCGGAGATCCCGATGCCTTGCCGACCCGCACCGTCCTGAACGTTGGCCACCGCGGTGACTCCCGGGAGCTTTGCCAGCGCCTTGAAGATCGCACTGCGCTGGGCCGGCAGTAGGTACGTTCCTGTCACGAGAAGCGTCCTTGCCGCCTCCAACGCCAGACCATCCTCACCCCCGATCGGCCCGGCGCTCGAGGGGCGCGGGCTGGGCGTACCCGCCGGACGATCTCCCTTGAGCCAGGCCAGCACTGCGGAGGGATCGGCGGGGAAGTTCGCCGGCAGAACGCCCCTCGTGCATTGCGGGAGGCCATCGCCCAGCTTGGTCGGATTCCGCTCTTCCTGGCACGAAGCGATTGCAATCCACGGCCACCACTCGGCGTTGCCGTCCTTCGGGCGCTGGCGTTGCTTACCGCTCTTCGTCGGGTCCACGGGGAGCCAGATCTGTGTCACGACTGGCGCTGTTCTCATGATCTTGAAGGAGCCGTCAGGCTGTTGGACCTGCTCCGGGTAGCTGCTGACCGTCTCCGTGAAGATGTATCCGCCTTCCTCAAGGCGTGTGATGGTGGACTGTCGGCCGACGACGGCTGCGTTATCGAGGACAGTTGCGGCTCGGGGCGTGGCCGCTTGTCCGGGCGGCGTATGCGAACTTGGCCACGAGCCCGCCACGGCCGCAGTAGCACCCACCACGGCGAGCGCCACCACTCCGACATGCCACGTCTTGAGTGCTCGCCTGCGAGGCGAGTCGCGGAAGACGGCCGCAGGGAGAGCGGCAAGTGGCTCATCTTCACGAGGGGCGAGGTCTTCCCCCAACTGCTTGATCAGGTCCAAGTCCTTCACGTCAACTCCAAAGCGATGTCGCCGGGTAGGCATTTGCGGATATTCCGACGGGCACGATGCAACCGCGATCGGACCGTGCCGAGCGGTATCCCGAGCGCCCTGGCCACCTCTTCGTAGGTCAGGTCGGCCCACGCAATCATGAGCAGCACGTCCCGGTCCCGACGAGAAAGCCTCGTGAGCGCCTCGAGCAGCGACCTTCGCCATGCTTGAGCCGAGGCGGCATCAGCGACTCGATCGGCAAGGTCCTCCTCACCTCGGTCGCGGGCGGAGCGCAGAAGAGCGCGGTACCTGGCCTGCTCGACGCGATGATGACGGGCGATCTCCCTGATCGCTATGGCAAAGAACCAGGGCCGAGCATCACTGTGACGGAGGTCGTACGTCCGTCTAGCGCGGAACGCCTTCATGAAGGTCTCGGCGACGACGTCCTCTGCGGCCTCTCGCCCGAGCCGCCGATACGCGTAACCATGCAACACCCCGGAGTGCCGCTCGTACAGCACACCGAACCGGTCGGGCTCCGCCAGCGACTCCGTGATGATCTCGGCGTCGGTACTCTCGGCCGCAGCCGGGGGGCCGTGGACGCGACCTTCCGTGTCGATCACCTGCTTCAACCCCGCCTCCCAGGACGTCTCGGCAAGGTTATCGATTCGTTATCACGCGCTAGGCAACCACTCCCTATACCGACAGGCGCCGACCTGGTCATCCTCGTGGCGACCGACAGCTCGCAGCAATGACGTGGGTGTATGACCGACAATCCGATTCATCGATGGAATAGCGGGTCACAGCTATGATCAGATTGCTGCTAGCCTGAATCCACCAACGCAAGCGACGAGAGGTTTGCCGCCTCGCCGAAAACGGCTGCCCCTAAAACTCTCGCGCTCCGGCAGTGAAATTCCTAGCGATTGCGGGTTCATGGACCTGGGGACGATCAGCTTCCCGCTTGGTGGGAAGTAGAACGACAGAGTGACGAGCTGCCTCAACAACCAGGACAGACGGTACTCGCAGCACCTTCTCTGGAATGGCAGTATTTTTGCCTCGCTCTTTTCGAGTGACGCGCTCGACTGGAATAGCAACATCGGCGTTGGCTACAGCGACATCATTGACGGTCTACGTCAGACGAACCAGCAGGGGCCGCGCAACCCAGGGTGATTGCGAAGTCGGGCGGGAGCGCTTTGATCAGGGAGTCCGGGGGGTTCCTGGCGTGGGCGCCGCTCCACCGCAGGTATGCCTCCCGGTGCCTATGGAGCTGAGTCGGATACGACATCACCCACGCCTGTCGCGATCGGCGACCGCAGGCGAACGACCCGACGGGGTGGTGGGTGACGCGACGGCGGTGGCCCGCCCGGCGGTGATGACGTGGACGACTCAGCTCCATAGGCGGCGTCCCACGGCATCGAGCCGCCGCGCCCACAGCTCCGCCCGGGCCACGGTCCCCGGCCGACCGGGACCGCACCCGCGACAACGCAATGACCCTGCCGCGCAACCGCGGCCCCTGCTGGTTGATTGGACAGGTGAATCGACCGCAGCGGCCAGGCCGGCAGGGAGGCCGTGAAGACCCATGCCGTCGTCGACCCTGTGCGCCCTCCGGCAGCGGGCGCCCTGCCGCCCGCAGCCTGCTCACGAACCATGGTCTTGACCTGGGCCACCTGGCGGCGACTCCCCCGACGAGGCGGCCGAGGTGGGCTTCCGGTGGAGTTCGGCCGGGCGGAACCGGGTCCCGACGGCGTCCTCGCACCGCCGATCCGGCCCCGCCAGCACAACCACGCGACTACGCTCAGTCACAGAATGCGTGACGGGCGCCGGGGAGGTGAGGCCGGATGACCCCACCCGCCGACGCGCCGGTGGTGGCCGCGCTCGGCTCGTCGGATACGGACCTCCAGGTCGTCCGGCTGGCCGCCCGGGAGGCCGCCGGCCGCGACCGCCCGCTCACCCTGCTGCACGCCTTCAACTGGGCGGCGGCGCTGGAGGCCCCCTCGGTGGCCGGTCCGCGCGACGAGGCCGAGTACCTGATCGAGCGGGCCGCCGGGGTCGCCGGCGAGGTGGCCCCGGCGGTGCCGGTCAGCGGGGAGATCGTCGAGGGATCCCCGGTTGCCGCGCTGATCCGCCGCTCCGAGTCCGTGTTCCTGGTCGCCGTCGGGGACGGCGGGATGACCCACCGCCAGAGCGGCGTACCCGCGGACGCGCCGGCGGTGCTGCTCGCCGCCCGGGCCGGCTGCCCGGTGCTGGTGGTCCGCACCGAGCCGCCGCCGCAGGGCCCGGTGCTGGTCGGCGTCGACGGCTCGGCGAGCTCCTGGACGGCGCTGGGGTTCGCCTTCGACTGCGCGGCCCGCCGGTCGGCCCGGCTGCTCGCCGTCCGGGTCACCGAGCCGGCCCGACCGGCCGGGGACGGCGGCTCGGCCGAGTCCGCCGCCGAGGACGCCCGCACCGAACTGGCCGAGGCGGTGGCCCGGTACGGGCGGCGGCACCCGGCGGTGCCGGTCGAGTGCCACAGCGTCGTCGGCGATCCCGGCGGCGTCCTGGTCGACCGGTCCCGCTCGGCGCAGCTCGCGATCGTCGCCGCCCGGGGCGACGAACCACTGCGCGGGATGCTCGGCGCGGTCAGCCAGTCCCTGCTCTACCACTCCCCCGCCCCGGTCATCGTCGTGCGTGGACTCGTCTCCACCGCGCCGGACGGGGTATGACTCCCGTACGGCCCGGGACCTACGGCCCTGCCCTCTCCCCGGTTGGGCGACGAGGCTGGACGTGCCGGGAAGGCCGGGACACCGGATGCGAAAGTCCCCGATCCGCGAGAGGCTGACGCAGCATGAACACCGCTGTAGACCTGCAAGGCCCCCTGACCGAAGACGAGCTGCGCCGGCTGGACGCGTACTGGCGGGCGGCCAACTACCTGACCGTCGGCCAGATCTACCTGCTGGACAACCCGTTGCTGCGGGAGCCGCTGCGCCCCGCGCACATCAAGCCCCGGCTGCTCGGCCACTGGGGCACCAGCCCCGGATTGAACCTGCTCTACGCCCACCTCAACCGGATCATCGTCGACCGGAAGCTGCCGACGATCTTCATCACCGGCCCCGGGCACGGCGGTCCCGCCCTGGTGGCGAACACCTGGCTGGAGGGCACCTACAGCGAGCTGTACCACTCGGTCAGCCGCGACGAGACGGGCATGCAGCGGCTGTTCCGCCAGTTCTCCTTCCCCGGCGGCATCCCGAGCCACGTCGCCCCCGAGGTGCCGGGTTCGATCCACGAGGGCGGCGAGCTGGGGTACGCGCTGAGCCACGCGTACGGCGCCGCGTTCGACAACCCGGACCTGCTGGTCGCCTGCGTGATCGGCGACGGCGAGGCCGAGACCGGCCCGCTCGCCGGGAGCTGGCTGTCCAACGTCTTCCTCAACCCGGCCCGGGACGGGGCGGTGCTGCCCATCCTGCACCTGAACGGATACAAGATCGCCAACCCGACGGTGCTGGCCCGGATCCCCACCGAGGACCTGCTCGACCTGATGCGCGGCTACGGCTACCAGCCGTACGTCGTCGCCGGTGACGACCCGGCGACCGTGCACCAGCTCCTCGCCGCCACCCTGGACCGGGTGGTCGACGAGATCGCCGACATCCAGCGCCGGGCCCGCTCCGGCGGCGCGGTCGAGCGTCCCCGCTGGCCGATGATCATCCTGCGTACGCCGAAGGGCTGGACCGGCCCGGACACGGTCGACGGCAAGCAGGTGGCGGGGACGTTCCGCGCCCACCAGGTGCCGGTCGACGAGGTACGCGACAACCCGGCGCACCTGGCCGAGCTGGAGCGCTGGCTGCGCAGCTACCGGCCGGAGGAGCTGTTCGACGCCACCGGCGCCCCGGTCGCCGAGCTGACCGCGCTCCCCCCGAAGGGCGACCTGCGGATGAGCGCCAACCCGGCCACCAACGGCGGTACGGTGCTGCGCGACCTGACCCTGCCGAACTTCCGGGAGTACGCGGTCGACGTCGAGCGGCCCGGCACGCCGGTGGCCGGGGCCACCGGCGTGCTCGGCGCGTGGATCCGCGACGTGATCGCCGCCAACCCGCAGACGTTCCGCCTGTTCGGCCCCGACGAGGTGACCTCCAACCGGCTCGGCGCGGCCTTCGAGGTCACCGACCGGGCGTTCGTCGCCGACACCGGGCCCGGCGACGACCACCTCTCCCCCGGCGGCCGGGTGATGGAGGTGCTCTCCGAGCACCTGTGCCAGGGCTGGCTGGAGGGTTACCTGCTGACCGGCCGGCACGGCATCTTCACCAGCTACGAGGCGTTCATCCACATCGTCGACTCGATGGTCAACCAGCACGCCAAGTGGCTCAAGGTAACCCGGACCATCCCCTGGCGGCAGCCGGTGGCCTCGCTGAACTACCTGCTCTCCAGCCACGTCTGGCGGCAGGACCACAACGGCTTCTCCCACCAGGACCCGGGCTTCATCGACCACGTGATGAACAAGAAGGCCGAGGTGGTCCGGGTCTACCTGCCGCCGGACGGCAACACCCTGCTGTCCACCATGGACCACTGTCTGCGCAGCCGGCAGTACATCAACGTGGTGGTGGCCGGCAAGCAGCCCGCGCCGAACTGGCTGACCATGGAGGAGGCGATCCAGCACTGCCGGCGCGGCCTGGGCATCTGGGACTGGGCGAGCAGCGACGACGGCGAGGATCCGGACGTGGTGCTCGGCTGCGCCGGGGACGTGCCGACGCTGGAGACCCTGGCCGCCGCCGACCTGCTCCGCCAGCACCTGCCCGGGCTGAAGGTGCGGGTGGTCAACGTGGTCGACCTGATGCGCCTCCAGCCCCCGTCGGAGCACCCGCACGGCCTGCCGGACAACGAGTTCGACACCATCTTCACCCGCGACAAGCCGATCATCTTCGCGTACCACGGCTACCCGTGGCTGATCCACCGGCTCACCTACCGCCGGGCCAACCACGACAACCTGCACGTGCGCGGATACAAGGAGGAGGGCACCACCACCACGCCGTTCGACATGGTGATGCTCAACGACCTGGACCGGTTCCACCTGGTCATCGACGTGATCGACCGGGTGCCGGGGCTGGCGTCGCGCGCCGCCCACCTGCGTCAGGAGATGGTGGACGCCCGGCAGTCCTGCCGCGACCACACCCGCCGCTTCGGCGAGGACGACCCGCGGGTGGCCGAGTGGCGCTGGATCCGGGAGACGGACCCCGAGGGACGGAGCGGACAGTGAGCCTGCGCGCCCCCGCAGCCACGAACGAAAGGCGGACACGATGAGTGACGAGATCCTGGTCGGCTACGACGGTTCCGCCGACGCCACCGTCGCCCTGAACTGGGCGCTGGACGAGGCGGAGCGCAGCGGACGGCCGGTCCGCCTGGCGTACGTCTTCGAGTGGGTCACCGTGGCCGGGTGGATCGGCCCCGGGGTGGCCCCCGGCATCTGGCCGGACGAGACCGCCCGGCGACAGGTGGAGGAGCTGGTCGGCACGGCCGCCGCCGACGCCGCCACCGCTCGGCCCGGGTTGACCGTGCGCGGCGAGGTGTTCGACGGGCCGCCGGCGCTGGTGTTGGAGGAACGCTCCGCCGAGGCCGGCCTGCTGGTGCTCGGCAGCCGGGGCCACGGCGGGTTCGGCGGGCTGCTCGTCGGCTCCACCGCCGTGTCGGTGACCGCGCACGCCCACTGCCCGGTGGTGGTGGTCCGCGACGGCGACGCCGGCCGCGCCGGGCGGGTGGTAGTCGGGGTCGACGGGTCACCGACGTCGCTGCTGGCCCTCGGGTTCGCCGTCGAGCGGGCGGCCCAGCGGGACGTACCGCTGCACGTGGTGCGGGCCTGGGAGCCGGCGGACGGCGGCCTCGCCCCCGACGACGCGGTGGCGGCGGAGCGGACGGCGCTGGCGGAGCCGCTGGCGAAGTGGCGAAAGACGTTCCCCGACGTCGAGGTGACCACCGACGTGGTGACCGGCCGCCCGGCCCGCGCGCTGGTCGAGGCGAGCCGGGACGCCCAGCTCGTGGTGGTCGGCACCCGGGGCCGGGGCGGGCTGCGCGGCATGCTGCTCGGCTCGGTCGGCCAGCAGCTCATCCAGCACGCCCACTGCCCGGTCGCGGTGGTCCGGGAGCGCTGAGGATGCCGGAGGGGCCCTCGTCGGCGCGGGCCCCTCCGGTCACTCCCGCAGGGAGAAGTAGTCCTCCTCCTCCTGGGCGAGGTGCAGACGCAGGACGGCGTCCAGCCCGTACAGGGCGGCGAGCAGATCGGGGACCTGGTCGGGGCGCGGCGGCCCGGCGCCGGCCTGCACGAGGTGCCCGCCGATCCGGTCGACCAGCCGGCGGATCTCCACGTGGCCCCGGCTCATCGTCGAGGTCGCCTCGTCGCTGCCGAACGGCCCGGCCAGCGCCGGATAGAGCTGCCGCTCCTCGGCGGCCTCGTGCGGCAGCACCCGCTCGGTGAGCCGGCGGTGGACCTCCCGCAACGCGGGCCCGCAGTCGGGCGAGTCGGGGCGGGTGGCGACCAGGTCGGCGGTGTCCCGCAGCGCGGCCAGTACGTCCCGGACGTCGCCGTGCTCCCCCGCGTACCGGTCGAGCAGCTCGCGGGTGTCCGCCGAGACGTCCCGGCGGCGCAGCCCGCCGCCGAGCGCCCGCAGCGCGTTGAGGATCACCACCACGTCGATGCCCTCCTGGAGGAACGCGCCGGCCACCGGGGGCAGCCGGCCAGCCGCCGCGAACAGCATCGCCAGCACGGCCAACCCCATCCCCACGACGGCGCTCTGGGTGGCTATCCGGCGGGCGTGCCGGACGATCTCCACGGCGTCGGCGAGCCGGTCGAGCCGGTCGACGGTGAGCACCGCGTCGGCGACGTCGGCGGAGGCAGTCGCCCCGGTGGCCCCCATCGCCACCCCGACATGCGCCTCGGCCAACGCCGGGGCGTCGTTCACCCCGTCGCCCACCATGACGGTGACGGCCCGCCGCGCCTCGTCCCGGACCCGGGTGGTCTTCTCCTGCGGTGAGCACCGGGCCAGCAGGTCGTCCACGCCGACGGCCAGGGCGACCTGCTCGGCGGTGGCCGGCCGGTCGCCGGTGACCATGACGACCCGGCTCAGCCCCGCCTCGCGCAACCGCCGGACGGTCCGGCGGGCGTCGGGGCGCACCGGGTCCTCCAGCAGGATCGCCCCGATCGGCCCCCGCTCGTCGCCGACCCAGACCACGGAGCGGCCGGCCAGCTCGGCACGTTCCCGGGCCCGGGCCGCCCACTCGGGCAGCTCACCCGCGAGCTGGCCGACCCGGACCAGCCGCCCGTCGACCCGCCCGGTGACGCCGCGCCCCGGCTCCTCGGTCACCTCGGTCGGCTCGGCCAGCGCCAGCCCCCGGTCCCCGGCCTGCCGGACCAGGGCGGCGGCCAGCACGTGCGGGGAGAGCTGCTCCACGGAGGCGGCCAGCCGCAGCACCTCGTCCCGGTCGCCGCCGGGGGCGACCACCGTCTCGGCGGCGTGGGGCCGGCCGGTGGTGAGCGTGCCGGTCTTGTCGACCAGCAGGGTCCGGCCCGGCCCAGCAGTTCCAGGGAGCCGCCGTCGCGGACCAGCACCCCACGCCGGGCCACCCGGGACAGCCCGGAGACGATCGCGATCGGGGTGGCCAGCAACAGTGGGCAGGGCGTGGCCACCACGAGCACCGCCACGGCCCGCACGAACTCCCCGGACAGCAGCCAGCCCAGGCCGGCCAGGACCAGGGTGAACGGCACGAACGCCGCCGCGTACCGGTCAGCCATCCGGACGATCGGAGCCTTGCGCGCGGTGGCCTCCTCGGCGAGCCGGACGATCCCCGCGTACGTGCTCTGCGCCGCGTTCCTCGTGGCCCGCAGCCCGAACCCGGCCCCGGCGTTGACCACGCCGCTGGCCACCGGCTCCCCCGCCGCCCGCCCGACGAGCTGCGACTCCCCGGTGACCGCCGACTCGTCCAGCGTGGCGGCCTCCTCGACGGTCCCGTCGACCGGCACCACGTCCCCCGGGCCAACCACCAGCCGGTCGCCGACCGCGACCCGGTCCAGCGGGATCGTCTCGATGCCGCCACCCGCCCGGCGCCGCCGCGCGGAGCGCGGGGCCCGTTCGAGCAGGGCGCGCAGGTCGCGGGTGGCCCGGCGCTGGGCGTACGACTCCAGCGAGCGGCCGGTGGCCAGCATCACCGCGATCACCGCGCCCGCCAGGTACTCGCGGACGACGAGCGCGCCCACCAACGCCAGCACAGCGATGACGTCCACCCGAACTGCCGGCGCCACACCTGGCGCAGCGTCGACCAGGCGGCCGGGGCCAGCGCCGCCACCGTCGCCGCCGCCCAGATCCCGTCCGCCGCGCCACGCCGCCCGGCGAACCACAGCCCCGCCCCGATCAGCACGCCCACGGTCAGCGCGGCCAGCAGCCCCCACTCCCGCGCGGGAGCCCACCGATGCCGCACCGGCTGCTCCGGTACGCACTCCCGCGGCTTGGTCCCCACCTGCGGATCGTCTCAACGACACCGCCCGCCGGCCGGGGCAACCGTCGAATCCGCCCCCGGGACGGCGGCGACCCGGCCGGGTCGCGGCCGAGCCGGCGGACACCGATCGCCGGGCACGGCGGGCCGGCCGCCGGCCCGGATCGAAGGGCCCGGGTACGACGGGTCCCGCGCACCGTGCGACGGTGGGGCCGATGCCGCACGATGGAGCGGCAACCCCGCCCGGGGCACCGCCGGGTGGGGCACGATGGGAAGAGACGAAAGGTCGTGCCGATGAGCCACGAGACTCCGGACCGCCCGCTGACCACCGCGCTCGCGGAGGCCGCCGCGACGGCCGGGCGCGCCCCCTCGGTGCACAACACGCAGCCGTGGCGCTGGCGGGTCCTACCCGACGCCCTGGAGCTGCGTGTCGTCCGGGACCGCCAGCTCACCGCCGCCGACCCCGAGGGGCGGCTGGTGGCGCTGAGCTGCGGCGCGGCGCTGCACCACGCCCGGGTGGCGCTGGCCGCCGAGGGCTGGGCCGCCGTGGTCGAGCGGGTGGACGACCCGAGCGATCCGGAGCTGCTGGCCCGGCTCACCGGACTCCAGCGCGTCAAGGCGGACCCGGAGGCGATGCGCACGGTGCAGTGCATGCAGGTCCGGCACACCGACCGGCGACCGGTCAGCGACGAGCCCGTGCCCGTCGCCACGATCGACGACATCACCAAGGCGGCCGCCGACGAGGGCGCCCGGTTGCACGTCCTCAACCCCGACCAGGTGATGGAGCTGGCCGCGGCGGCGGGACACGCCGACACGGTGGAGGCGAAGGACTCGCAACTGCGCGAGGAGCTGGACTACTGGACCAGCCGGACCGGCACCGGCACCGGGCTTCCGCCGGAGGTGCTGCCCGAGCAGCCGCCGCAGACCACCGTGCCGGGCCGGGACTTCGGCCGCTCCGGCACCCTGCCGGTCGGCCCCGGCCACGACCGGGCGGCGGTGTACGGGCTGCTCTACGGCGACGAGGACGAGCGGAACAGCTGGCTGCGGGCCGGCGAGGCGCTCTCCGCGGCGTGGCTGACCGCCACCCGGCTGGGCGTGTCGATGGTGCCGCTGTCCGGCGTGGTGGAGGTGGAGGGCACCCGGCAGACCCTGCGTCGGGTGCTCGCCGGCCTCGGGTACCCGTACCTGGTGCTGCGGATGGGGATCGCGGACCCGGCGCACGCCGGGCCGCCGCACACCCCGCGGCTGCCCACCGAGCAGGTGGTGGACACCTCCGCGGTGCGCGCCGGGGAGGCGTGACGGCCGGTGGCGTAGGTCGCCGGGCGGTGTCGGGGCGATCGCCGGGCGATAGCATCCCCCGGTGGCCAGCAGCGCACCGAACCCGAGATATGAACACGTCACCCCGTCGCTCGGGCTGACCCCGCTGTCCCGGGTCCGCCTCGACGAGCTGCTCCAGGAGATGCTGGACCGGGTCGGCGAGGTGGTCACCAGCCGGGAGCGGCTGCGTGCCCTGCTCGACGCGGTGGTCGGCATCGGCACCGACCTGGACCTGCGCAGCACCCTGCAACGGATCGTGGAGTCCGCCTGCGAGCTGGTCGGCGCCCGGTACGGCGCGCTCGGGGTGATCGGCCCCGACCGGCTGCTGCACGACTTCATCGTCCACGGCATCGACGACGAGCTGCACGCGCGGATCGGCGACCTGCCGCACGGGCGGGGCGTGCTCGGGCTGCTCATCGACGACCCGCACCCGGTGCGGATGCCGGACATCACGAAGCACCCACAGTCGTACGGCTTCCCGCCGCACCACCCGCCGATGCACAGCTTCCTGGGCGTGCCGGTACGCATCCGCGACCAGGTGTTCGGCAACCTCTACCTGGCCGAGAAGCAGGGCGCGGCGGAGTTCACCGAGGACGACGAGGAGATCGTGGTGGCGCTGGCCGCCGCGGCCGGTGTGGCGATCGAGAACGCCCGGCTGTACGCGCTGGCCCACCGCCGGGAGCGCTGGCTGGCCGCCGCCGCCGAGATCACCTCGGTGCTGCTCGGCGAGGTGCGGCGCACCGACGCGCTGACCCTGGTGGCCCGCCGGGCCCGGGAGGTCGCCGAGGCGGAACTGGCCATGGTGCTGCTCTACGACGAGGACGCCGACCGGTTCACCGTGGAGGTGGTCGACGGCGCCGACGAGCAGGGCCGGGAGCTGGTCGGCGCGGTGCTGCCGGCCGACGAGACCAGCTTCGCCGGGGCGGTCACCCGGCGGCGGCACGAGCTGGTGGAGAACCTGGCCGAGACGGCGCCCTGGCCGGCCCCGGTGACCGCCGGGCCGGCGGTGGTCTCCCCACTGGCCGCCGCCGACACCCTGCACGGCGTCCTGGTGATCGCGTACGGGCCGGACCGGGGCGGCGCCACCGACGACGACGTGGCGTTGCTGGGCAGCTTCGCCGGGCAGGCCGCGCTGGCCATGGAACGGGCCCGGGGGCAGGAGGAGCGGGAGCTGCTGGTGGTCCTGGAGGACCGCGAACGCATCGCCCGCGACCTGCACGACGTGGTGATCCAGCGGCTGTTCGCCACCGGCCTGCAGTTGCAGAGCGGCGCGATGAACGCCCGCCCCGAGGTGGCCAAGCGGATCAACGCGGCCGTCGACGAGCTGGACGCCACCATCCGGGACATCCGGCGGACCATCTTCGAGCTGCGTACCCCGATGAGCGCGGCGCTGCGCACCGAGATCCGCGAGGCGGTCGACGTGGCCGCCGGGTCGCTGGGCTTCCGGCCGACGCTGGAGCTGACCGGGCCGATCGACAGCGCCGTCCCGGAGCCGATCCGCCCGGACCTCACAGCCGTGCTCCGCGAGGCGCTGTCCAACGCGGTACGCCACGCCGAGGCCAGCCGGGTTTCGGTGGCGGTGCGGGTCGACGACGGCTGGGTCACGGTCACGGTCACCGACGACGGCCGGGGCTGCGACCCGGCCGCCGCCCGGGGCGGCCTGGTCAACCTCCGGGAGCGCGCCGAACGCCACGCCGGCGACTTCGAGGTACGCCCGGCCACCCCGCACGGCACGCAACTGCGCTGGTCGGTCCCGCTCCGCGACGACTGACCGGAGGTGGGGTTAGTGGCGGGGGCCCAGGAGGCGGGTGGCCAGGACGGCGGCCTGGGTGCGGCGCTCCAGGCCCAGCTTGGCCAGCACGCTGGAGACGTAGTTCTTCACCGTCTTCTCGGCCAGGAACATCTTGCCGGCGATCTCCCGGTTGGTCAGCCCCTCGGCGACGTACTCCAGGATCCGGCGCTCCTGCTCGGTGAGGGCCTTCAGCTCGCTGGGCTGCTCCACGCCGCTGCGGATGCGCTCCAGCACCCGGGTCGTGATCGCCGGGTCGAGCAGCGACTGTCCGGCGGCCACCCGGCGCACCGCGTCGACCAGGTCGGTGCCCCGGATCTGCTTCAGCACGTACCCGGACGCGCCGGCCATGATCGCCGCGAACAGCGCCTCGTCGTCCTCGTACGAGGTGAGGATCAGGCCCTTGATCGACGAGTCCACGGCCCGGACGTCCCGGCACACGTCGATGCCGTTGCCGTCGGGCAGCCGGGCGTCGAGGATCGCCACGTCGGGCCGCAGCGCGGGAATGCGGCGGGCCGCCTCCTGGGCGGAACCCGACTCCCCCACCACCTCGATGTCGCCGCTGGCGGTGAGCAGGTCGGCAAGGCCACGACGGACGACCTCGTGGTCGTCGAGCAGGAACACCCGGATCATCCCTCGTTTCTACCCTCTCGCGCCGCCGCCCGCACGGGCCGAAGGTCCCAACCCCCGCCCACGTGCCGCCGGGCAGGGGGTCCCGGGGCAGAGGGGACGTCCGGCCCTGCTCGCGTGCCGCCCCGGTGACGCACCGTGGAGGTGGACCGAACGGGGCGGCAGGAACCACGGGAAGGGAGCACCACCATGGGAACCGACTTCACCGTCGAGCAGCTCAGGGCCGCCGCGGCGGACGCCGTCCGGGCACCCTCGCTGCACAACGTCCAGCCGTGGCGGTTCCGCCTGCGCGACGGCGGGATCGAGGTGACGCTGGACCGCACGCGCCGGCTGCCGGCGACCGACCCGAGCGGCTGGGGCGCCCGGATCGCCTGCGGGGCGGCCCTGTTCAACCTGCGGCTGTCCCTGGCCGTGGCGGGCACCCCCGCGAGGGTGCGGCTACGCCCGTACCCGGCGGAGCCCGACGTGCTGGCCCGGCTCACCCCGGACGTGCCGCGCCGCCCCACCCCGGCCGAGCAGACCCTGTACGCGGCCATCCCGCGCCGGTTCAGCAACCGCACCCCGTTCTGGCCCGACCCGGTGCCCGCCGACGCCCGCTGGCGGCTCGGCGAGGCGGCCCGCGCCGAGCAGTGCTGGCTGGAGCTGGTGATCGGGGTCAGCGCCGTCAACGCGTTCGCCGAGATCGCCCGCAGCGCCAACCGGGTCCTGGAACGCGACCCCGCCTACCGCGCCGAACTGGCCGACTGGGTACGCGCCGCGCCCGCCCCCGACGGGATCCCGGCCACCGCCGGCGGCCCGCTGGGTGAACCGCAGGACCTGCTGCCCAGCCGTGGCTTCGGCGGGCGCGACCGGGCCCCCGGGCGGGACTTCGAGCCGGAGCCCCTGGTCGCCGTGCTCGGCGCGACGGGCAACACCACCACCGACCAGGTGATCGCCGGCCAGGCCCTGCAACGGGTGCTGCTCACCGCCACCGACGCCGGGCTGAGCGTGTCGATGCTCTCCCAGCCGATCGAGGTGCCGGGGGCGCGGGAGGCCCTGCGGCTGTCCCTGGGCCGGTTCGGCACCCCGCAGATGGTGATGCGCATCGGGTACGGCCAGCCGGGCTCCCCGACGCCGCGCCGCAGCGTCGACGAGGTGCTCGACCTCTCGGTCACGAGGGCGTGATCTGGCCTCAGGAAGGCGTCGTCGCAATCGGCCTCGACCGGTCAGCGGCGGCAAGCAGTTCCGCCTCCCGCTGCGGATCCAGGCCCACGGCCTGCCGGGGCGGGCGGCCGGCGCGCGGCGGCACCGCCCCCACCTCACGCAGCCAGGCCCAGGTGTCGGCGACGGTCTCGGCCGCCGGCCGGCAGGCCAGCCCCGTCGCGTACGCCCGCTCGACGTCCCGCCCGTGCAGCATGCGGTACTCGTGCCCGACGGGGACCCAGATCGGCAGGTCGTTCCAGGGCTCCACGCCGGCGGCGAGGATCGACTCCGGTGCGGTCCAGCGCAGCCGGGCCGTCGACCCGGTGGCCGCGACGCAGGCGTCGAGCAGCTCACCCATCGTCGCGTGACCGGTCCGCGACACCACGTTGTACGCCCCGCCGGCCCCCGCCACGCCCCGGTCCAGCAGCCAGATCGCCAGGTCACGGACGTCGACGTACTGCACGGGCAGGTCCGCGGGGCCGGGGGCGAGGACGTCGCCGCCCCGGGCGATCCGGGTCAACCACCAGGGCAGCCGCCCGATGTCCTCGCCCGGCCCGAGGATCAACCCGGCCCGGGCCAGCAGCGCCCGGTCACCGAACACCTCCACGGCGGCCCGCTCCCCGCCCGCCTTCAGCTCCGGGTACCCGCCGCCGATAGCGTCCGGCTCGGCGGCCACGACGGGCGCCTCCTCGGCCGCGCCGAGCGGGAACGGCAGCGCGTAGACGGAGCCGCTGGAGACGTAGCCGTACCAGCCCACCGAGCCGTGCAGCGCCCGGGCCGCGTCCCGCACCGCGCGCGGCGCGCCGTCCCAGGTGTCGACCACCAGGTCCCACTCGCCGCCGGCCAGCGCGGCCAGACCGCCGAGCGCCGACCGGTCACCCCGCACCAGGTGTACGCCCGCCGGCGGCGCGCCGTGCAGCCCCCGGTTGAACACCGTCACCGACCAGCCTCGGCGCACCGCCTCGCCGACCGTCGCCCCGCCCACGAAGCCCGTGCCACCCAGCACCAGAAGTCTCATCCGCCCACAGTGCCGGCCCGCCGGCCGTGGCGGCGACGGTGTTCACCGGCAGCGGATCTGCCGACGGCAGAAGCCCCGGCCGGTCCTCTCGTGGGGATCAGTCGGCGAGGGCGGCGAGGATCTGCTCCCCGTACCGGGCGAGCTTGGCCTCCCCCACCCCGTTGACCCGGGCCAGGTCGTCGAGCGTCGACGGCGGGTCGGCGGCGATCTGGCGCAGCGTCGCGTCGTGGAACACCACGTACGCGGGCACCCCCTGCTCCTTGGCGGTGGCCGCCCGCCAGGCGCGCAGCCGCTCGAACACCGGCTCGGCCGCCGGGGACAGCTCGACGGCCGGAGTCGCGCCGGGACGGGTCTTCGCCGCCCGGGTCCGCGCCGGCCGGGCCGCCTCGCGACGCATCGGCACCGGCCGGCGCCGGCCCAGCACCTCGGCGCTGGTGTCGGTGAGGACCAGGGTGCCGTAGTCGCCCTCGACGGCGAGCAGGCCCTGGGCGAGCAGTTGCCGGACCACGCCCCGCCACTCGGCCTCGCTCAACTCCTCGCCGATGCCGAACACGGTCAGCGTGTCGTGGCGGTGCTGGGTCACCTTCTCGGTACGCCGGCCGAGCAGGATGTCGACGCACTGCCCCGCGCCGAACTTCTGGTTGCGTTCCCGGTGCAGCCGCAGCACCGTCGACAGCAGCTTCTGCGCGGCGACCGTGCCGTCCCAGGACTCGGGCGGCTCCAGGCAGGTGTCGCAGTTGCCGCACGGCCCGCTGTCCTGGCCGAAGTAGCTCAACAGCCGCACCCGGCGGCACTCCACGGTTTCGCAGAGGGCCAGCATCGCGTCGAGGTGGGCGGCGAGCACCCGCCGGTGGGCGAGGTCGCCCTCCGAGGAGTCGATCATCTTGCGCTGCTGCACCACGTCCTGGAGCCCGTACGCCAGCCAGGCGGTCGACGGCAGGCCGTCCCGGCCGGCGCGACCGGTCTCCTGGTAGTAGCCCTCCACGGAGCGGGGCAGGTCGAGATGGGCGACGAACCGCACGTCCGGCTTGTCGATGCCCATCCCGAACGCGATGGTGGCGACCATGACGAGGCCGTCCTCGCGCAGGAACCGCTTCTGGTTCGCGGCACGGGTGGCCGCGTCCAGGCCCGCGTGGTACGGCAGCGCGGAGACGCCGTTGGCGACCAGGAACTCGGCGGTCTTGTCGACCGAGGCCCGGGACAGGCAGTAGACGATGCCGGCGTCGCCAGGGTGTTCGGTGCGGATCAGGTCGAGCAGCTGCTTGCGGGGCTCCCGCTTGGGGGCGATCCGGTACTGGATGTTGGGCCGGTCGAAGCTGGCCACGAAGTGCCGGGCCTCGGTGAGGCCGAGCCGGGTGGCGATCTCGGTGGCGGTCGCGGCGGTGGCCGTGGCGGTCAGCGCGATCCGCGGCACGGCGGGCCAGCGCTCGTGCAGCATCGACAGCGCCAGGTAGTCGGGGCGGAAGTCGTGGCCCCACTGCGCCACGCAGTGCGCCTCGTCGATGGCGAACAGCCCGATCCGGCCGCGCTCCAGCAGCCCGACGGTGGCGCGGCTGCCCAGCGCCTCCGGGGCGAGGTAGAGCAGGTCCAGCTCCCCGGCGAGGAACGCCGCCTCGACCCGCCGCCGGGCGTCGAAGTCAAGGGTGGAGTTGAGGAAACCGGCCCGCACCCCGACAGCGGTGAGCGCGTCGACCTGGTCCTGCATGAGGGCGATCAGCGGGGAGACGACCACCGCGACGCCGTCGCGTACCAGCGCGGGGATCTGGTAGCACAGCGACTTGCCCCCGCCGGTCGGCATCAGGACCAGGGCGTCGCCGCCGCCGACCACATGGTCGATGATCTCCTGCTGCTCGCCGCGGAAGGCGTCGTAGCCGAAGACCCTGCGGAGCACGCCCAGCGGGGTCTCGGTGAGCGTGTCGCTGGGGGAAGTCATCCGGGGAGTCTACGAGGACTCCCCGACACCGTCCCGGCCGACGCCGAACCGCCTGCTGACCTGGGCGTGTCCGCCCCGCTTGGTGGCGGCCGGCCAGTGGCCGAGGAAGGAAGGGAGGAAGGACCGTGCGGTCTGGTGGGCGATACTGGGTTTGAACCAGTGACCTCTTCCGTGTCAAGGAAGCGCGCTCCCACTGCGCCAATCGCCCGCGCGCGCCCGGCCCGGAGACGTCGGGGCCCGGCGGCGGTCGGCCCCAGCGGGGCGGATCGCGAGCGGACGACGGGATTCGAACCCGCGACCCTCACCTTGGCAAGGTGATGCGCTACCAGCTGCGCTACGTCCGCGTGTCGCCGATGTTCGTCGGCGACGGGTGAACTGTACCCGACGACAAGATCGCCGACGGCACCGACCCACGGCGTACGACCGGCACCGGAGGAGACCCCACGGACCGCCTCCCGGTGCCGGCCGATTACGCAGGTCGCCGGCGGGGTACTTCCCTCCACCGACAGCACACTGCATCCCCCGAAGGAGGCTGTCGTGGGTATCGGTACGAGCATCTTCCTGATCGCGGTCGGCGCGATCCTCACGTTCGCGCTCGACGCCAATCTCGGCGGCGTCGACCTGGACGTCGTCGGCTGGATCCTGATGGCCGCCGGCGTGCTCGGCCTCGTCATGACCACACTGGTCTGGGGCCGCCGCCGCCAGGTGGTCACCACCACCGAGCCGGTGGAGTACCGCCGGGTCGAGGAGCGCCGGGACGTCACGCCGCCGCTGTAGGCGACCGTGGGTCGACCCGCGCCTCCGTCGACCCACCGTGCACCGCGCGCCCTGGCCGACGGAGCTGAACGGTCCAGGCGCCGGCGACGAGGTGCCGACCACCGGCGGCGGCCGGCACCTCGGGTAGCAGAATGACGAAGAGGCCCGGCACCGTCACGGTGCCAGGCCTCTTCGTGTGGTGGGCGATACTGGGTTTGAACCAGTGACCTCTTCCGTGTCAAGGAAGCGCGCTCCCACTGCGCCAATCGCCCTCGTCAACTGCCGAGGTGGAGACGGGATTTGAACCCGTGTACACGGCTTTGCAGGCCGTTGCCTCGCCTCTCGGCCACTCCACCGAGGTTGCCCCCGAACATGCGTGGCGGCAGCTCCGAGCGGACGACGGGATTCGAACCCGCGACCCTCACCTTGGCAAGGTGATGCGCTACCAGCTGCGCTACGTCCGCTTGTCTCCGGCGTTAACCGGTGACGGATGAGAACTTTAGCCGAGTCCGGGAACGGTTGCCAACTCGGGGTGCACCCCGGCGCGCCCCCGCACCCCACCCCCCACGCGGGCGCACTGGGCGCGCCCGACGCGCCGGCGCAAGATCTCACGCAGATTCGGAGAATTAGTGGCCTCAGTCGGGCCGGGAGGCCACTAATTCTCCGAATCTGCACTCGCGGGGGCGGAGCGCGGGGCCGGAGCGGGGGCTCAGTCCGGCGAGGCGGTGGGCTCAGCGGGTGGGCTTCCTAGGAGCCTGGGTAGGATCAGTCGGGGCAGGCCCGGCAAGAGGGAAAAACTGTCCGTCTTCCGACTCTCTCGGTGTGAATCAACCGCGGCGGTAACTGTTTGTGCACGAACGGATAGGTTACGGTAGCGGCGTGACGAGACGTGCCGCCGAGATCCGCCTGGATGCCCTGTTGCGCACGGCCTGTGACGTGATCACGGAACGAGGGCTGGCCAACACCCGCACGGCCGACGTGGCGCAGGCCGCCGGGGTCAGTCAGGCACTGGTTTTCTACCACTTCGCCACCAAGGAGCGACTCCTCGCCCAGGCCTTCGAGTACGCGGTGGAACAGGACCTGGCCCGGCTCGACGCCGTGATCCGGTCGTCCGCCTCCCCCCTGGTCAAGCTCCGCAGGATGCTCAAGCTGTACGCCCCCACCGGGCGGTCGACCTCCTGGTCGATGTGGATCGACGGCTGGTCGGAGTCACTGCGCGCCCCCGAGCTGGAGAAGGTCTCCCGCCGGCTGGATCTGCGCTGGCGGGAGGACCTCACCGCAGTGATCAGCGACGGGGTGCGCGAGGGCACCTTCGAGTGCGCCGACCCGGCCGGCGCGGCCTGGCGGATCAACGCGGTGATGGACGGCCTCGCCGTACAGCTCGCGGTCCACGAACGGGTGATCTCCCGCCGTCAGTCCGCCGAGTGGATCCGGTTGGTGACCGCCCGCGAGCTGGGGCTGGACCCGGCCCAGCTCGAGTGGTCCGCCCCGGCGCAGGAACGTTCCCGCCGGGCCGAGCAGCCCGAGCCACAGCCCGACGGCGTGGGCTGAGCGCACGCCGCAGCCCGGTACCGTCGACTCAGTTGTAAAGTCGCCGATCTTCGTTCGCTGGGCGGGTCAGCGGCGTGCCCGGGGCCACCGCCCCGGTGGGGCGGCCCGCTCCCAGTCCAGGCCGGCCGTCGGCGCGGCGCTCCCGGCGGTCGAACGCAGCACGTGGCACAGCCGCAGCAGCAGTCCGGCCCCGAGCGACAGCAGCAGCGCGCCGAGCAGGAAGGCCGCCTGCACCATCCCGAACCCGCCGGTGGAGGACGGTCGGTCGCGGGGTCGCCGGCCCCCGACCGGCGACGGCCGGACGGGCCGGGGACAATCGGCGCGTGTCCGAACTCTCCGCGGCCTTCGTGAAGCTGCACGCGCGGCTCGCCCCGGTGACCTTCGTCCCCGAGGTCCGCCTGCACCAGGCCGACGAGCCGATCGGGCTGTGGGAGCTCACCGAGGGCGAGTTCCGCAGCTCCCAGCCGCCGCCGTTCTGGGCGTTCGCCTGGGCCGGCGGGCAGGGGCTCGCCCGGTACGTCACCGACCACCCCGAGCTGGTCGCCGGCCGCCGGGTGCTCGACCTCGCGTCCGGCTCCGGCCTGGTCGCCATCGCCGCCGCCCGCGCCGGCGCGGCGGCCGTGCGCGCCGTCGAGGTCGACGAGCGCGCGGTGGCCGCGGTCGCCCTCAACGCCGAGGCCAACGGGGTACGCGTCGACGCCGAGCTGGGCGACATCCTCGACGGCGACGCCGCCGACGCCGAGGTGGTGCTCGCCGGGGACGTCTTCTACAGCGAGGCGATGGCCCGGCGGATGCTGCGCTTCCTGCTCCGGGCCGCCCGGGCCGGCGCCCGGGTGCTGGTCGGCGACCCGGGCCGGGCGTTCCTGCCCCGGGAGCGGTTCCGCGAGCTGGCCGCCTACGACGTGCCGGTGCCGGAGGCTCTGGAGAGCGTACGGGTGAAGCGCACCACCGTGTGGGAGCTGGACCCGACGCCGCCGGGGGCCGCCCGCTAGGTTGACGCCGTGCTGTTCCGGGGGTGGGGGGACGCCGTCGACGGGCGGTGGCCAGACGTGGCGACGGTCGTGGACCACGTCGGCGTCGGACACCTGGTGGTGACCCGGCACTCGCTGGTCCGGCAGGTGCTCGCCGACCCGGCGACCTTCCGGCCCGACAACGCCCTGGACGCGGTCACCCCGTTGCCGGTGGCCGCCCTGCGGGTGCTCGCCGGGCACCGGTTCAGGCTGCCGCCGACCCTGGCGAACAACGGCGGGGCGAGCCACCCGGAGATCCGCGGCATCGTCGCCGACGCGCTGCACCCGACCCGGGTCGCCGCGCAGCGGCCCTGGCTGACCGGGCTGGTCCGCGAGCGGGTCGCCCGGCTGCGCGCGACGCTCGACGCGGGCGTACCGGTCGACCTGTACGCCGACCTCGCCGCGGACCTCCCGCTGCTGGTGCTGGCCCGGCTGGTCGAGCTGCCGGACGCCCCGGTCGGCGCGGTGAAGGAGTTCGCCCGCGCGGCGCTGGAGTTGTTCTGGGCCCCGCTCGACGAGCCGCGGCAGCGGGCGCTCGCCGCCGAGGTGGGCCGCTTCCACACCGTGCTGCGGGGGTTCGCCGCCACCGGGGGCGGCCTCGCCGCCCGGCTGCGGGCCGCCGGGCACTCCCCCGACGTGGTCGTCGGGGCGCTGTTCTTCCTGCTGGTCGCCGGCCAGGAGACCACCTCGCAGTTCCTCACCCTGCTGCTGCACCGGCTGACCGGCGAGCCGACGGTGCGCGCCGGGCTGCGCGCCGGCAGCGTCGCGGTCGCCGACGTGGTCGAGGAGGGGCTGCGGCTGGAGCCGCCCATCGTCACCTGGCGGCGGGTGGCCGCCGTAGACGCCACCCTGGGCGGGACGGCGGTGCCGGCGGGGACCAGTGTGGTGCTCTGGCTGGCCCGCGCCGGCCGGGACCCGGAGGTGGTGCCCGCCCCGGACGAGTTCCGCCCGGGGCAGCGTGGCTCCCGCCGGCACCTGGCGTTCGGGGCGGGGGCGCACCGCTGTGTCGGCGCCCAGTTGGCCCGGCTGGAGGCCGCCGTGGTGGTCGCCGAGGCCACGCCGCTGCTCGACGGGGTGCGCGTCGTCCGTCCGCCGTGGTGCCCGGACAACCTGACCTTCCGGATGCCGGACGCCTTCGTGGTCGCCCGCCGCTGACCGCCCGCACGAGCCGGCTTCCGGGCATCCGCGAGCCGCGCCGGGCCGGTCCAGCCGGCGCCGGTCAGCGGACGGCCGGAAGCCGGCGGGGCGGGCAGTGCCGGTCAGCGGACGGCCGGAAGCCGGCCGGGTGGGGGCGGGCCCGACGTAGGGGCGGGGCGCGGGCGGAACTGACGAAAGTGGGGGTGGGTAGTCGCCGATCGGCAGCGGCGGGCGGACCGCCCGGATCCCTACCGTCGATCCATGATCACACTACGTGGCCTGACGAAACGGTTCGGCCCGACGACCGCCGTCGACGACCTGACCGTCGACATCGCACCCGGCCGGGTCACCGGGTTCCTCGGCCCGAACGGCGCGGGCAAGTCCACCACCATGCGGATGATCCTCGGCCTGGACCGGCCCACCGCCGGCCGCGCCCTGGTCGACGGTCGGCCGTACCGGGAGCTGCGGCACCCGCTGCACACCGTCGGCGCGCTGCTGGACGCCGGGGCGATCCACCCGGCCCGGTCCGGACGCGCCCACCTGCTGGCCACCGCGCGCAGCAACGGCATCGGCCGCCGCCGGGTCGACGAGGTCCTGGCCCTGGTCGGCCTGGACGACCGGGCCGCCGCGAAGCCCGGCCGCACCCTCTCCCTCGGCATGGGCCAGCGGCTCGGCATCGCCGGGGCGCTGCTCGGCGACCCGCCGGTCCTGCTGTTCGACGAGCCGGTCAACGGGCTCGACCCGGACGGGGTGCGCTGGATCCGTCAGCTCACCCGCTCGCTCGCCGCGCAGGGCCGGACGGTGCTGGTCTCCAGCCACCTGATGAGCGAGATGCAGCAGACCGCCGACCACCTCGTCGTGATCGGCCGGGGCCGGCTCATCGCCGACGCGCCCACCTCCGAGGTGATCGCGGGCGGCTCCGCCGCCGCCTCGGTGCGGGTACGCGGCCCGCAGCCGGCCGGCCTGGCCACGCTGGCCCGGCGGCTGGCCGGCGACGGGGCTGTCGTCGAAGCCGACGGGCCGCACGGGCTGATTGTCACCGGGCTGACCGCCGACCGGGTCGGCGACCTCGCGTACGAGCTGGGGGTGGCCCTGCACGAGCTGACCCCGGTGGCCGCGTCGCTGGAGCAGGCGTTCATGGCGCTCACCGACGGCAGCGTCGAGTACGCCGCCGCCCCGGCCGCTCCCGCCGGCTCCCCCGCCACCCACCACCGGATCGAGGCCCGATGAACGCGCGGACCGCCACCCGCACCGCACCGACCGCCGGCCCGCTCGCCGGGGCGGTCGCCGCCGAGTGGACCAAGCTGTGGTCGGTGCGGTCCACCTGGTGGACGCTGCTGTCGGCGGTGCTGCTGTCGGCCGCCGCCGCCGGCCAACTCGCCATCTACGCCGCCAACGCCAACACCAACGACGACCCGACCGACGACCGGGGGATGGTCACCCTCGGCAGCGTCGTCATCGATTCCCTGGAGCTCACCCAGTACGCCGTGCTGGCCATCGGCCTGCTCGCGGTCACCGCCGAGTTCGGCGCCGACACGCTGCGGACCACCCTGCGCTGCACGCCGTCGCGCGGGCGCGTACTGCTGGCGAAGGCCGCGGTGAGCGGGGCGGTGACCTTCGGGGCGGGGCTGCTGCTCGGCGGGGTCGGCACGCTGGTCGCCGGCGCGGTGCTCGGCGAGTGGGGCGAGGCCCCGGCCGGCGGCACGATCCGCGACGTGCTGGCGTCGGCGACCTACCTTGCGCTGGTCGGGGTGCTGGCGCTCGGCCTCGGCACGGTGCTGCGCAGCGCGGTGCTGACGGTGATCGTCCTGCTCGCGGTGCTGATGATCGTTCCGTTGTCGCTCCAGGAGCCGGGCATCGCCGTGCTGACCCGGATCGCCGACGCCTTCCCGGGCGTCGCCGGGGGCCACTTCCTCGCCGGGGACGCCGACCCGTACCCGCCGGTGGTGGGGCTGCTGCTGCTCGCCGGCTGGGCCGCCGCCGCGCTGGTCGCCGGCCGGGCCGCCCTGCGCCACCGCGACGCCTGAGGCTCACGTCTCGACGAGGCCGGCCTCGTGGGCGAGGACCGCCGCCTGCACCCGGTTGCGCACCTCCAGTCGGGTGAAGATGCTGGTCAGATAGCTCTTCACGGTGCCCTCGACGAGATGCAGGCGGCGGGCGATCTCGGCGTTGGACAGGCCCGCGCCGACCAGGGCGAGCACCTCCCGCTCCCGGTCGGTCAGCCCGGCGGTGCGGTCCCGGGCCGCCGGGCGGCGGGCCAGCCGGGCACCGTTCAGCTCGATCACCCGCCGGGCGATCCGCGGCGACAGGTACGCCCCGCCGTCGGCCACCGCCCGCACCCCGGCGATCAGCTCCCGCGGGTCGCCGGCCTTGAGCAGGAATCCGCTCGCACCGTGCCCGAGCGCCCGGGCAACGTGGTCGTCCTCGCCGAACGTGGTGAGCATGACCGTGGCCGTGCCCGGCGCCAGCCGGCGGATCTCGGCGGCGGCGGCCAGCCCGTCCAGGCGGGGCATCCGGATGTCCAGCAGCGCCACGTCCGGCCGGTACGCCCGGACCAGCTCGACGGCCGCCGCGCCGTCGCCGGCCTCGCCGACCACCTCGATGCCGGGGTCGGTGCCGAGGATCGCCCGGACCCCGGCCCGGATCATCGCCTCGTCGTCGGCGAGCACCACCCGCACCGACCCGTCGTCCCACCGGTCCGTCATCACTCGATCCGCTCCTTGCCCACGACCATCAATCGATCCGCTCCTTGCCCACGAGTCGCCCGTCCGAGAAGCAGAGCCGCCAGGTGGCCCGCGCGAGCGGGAAGTTGCCGTCGGTGTAGTACTCGCAGCCGGGGCGCACCCTGGCCGGCGGCTCCGCCTGGCGGCGCGGCAGGCCGGCCAACTCCTGCCGGGCGGCACCCAGCGGCAGCCGGTCGAAAGTCACGGCGTCGAGGACCGCGCCCGCCGTGGCGAACGGGTAGTAGACCAGGGTCAGCACCAGCCCGAGGACCACCGGGGCACCGAGCGCCGCGGCCAGGCTGCGCCGGACCCGGCGACGGGCCTCGCGCAGCCGCCGCTCCGCCTCCGCCGGCCGTCCCTCCGCCGGCCGTCCCTCTGCCGGGCCGGCATCGGCCGGATGAGCATCCACCAGGTGGGCATCTTCCGAAAGGGCATCGGCCGGGAGGGCCCGCGCCGGACCGTGCCGCGGTGGGCGGGCCTCCGCCGACGGGGGGTCGAGCGGCGGGGTGGGGGCGAGCGGGAGTCGGGCCAGCACGGCGAAGCCGCCGGCCGCCCCGGGTCCTGCGGTCAGCGTGCCGCCGGCCAGGCGTACCCGCTCCCGGAGGGCGAGCAGGCCCGAGCCGCTGGACGGCGGACCGGGCAGCGGGCCGGCCGGCGGCGGGGCGTTGGCCACGCCGACCTCGACCCGGCCGTCGAGGCGGGCCAGGGTGACGGTGACCGGCGCGCCGGGGGCGTACCGGGCGGCGTTGGTCAGCGCCTCCCGGACCACCCGGTGCGCCGCGTGCCCGGCCATCGCGGGCAGGTCGAGCGGGTCGCCGTCCAGCCGCACCGCCATCCCGGCCTCCCGGGCCCGGTCGACCAGCTCCGCGACGCTCTCCCCGGCCGGCTGGGTGGACGCCGTGCCGCCGCCCTCCTCCCGGAGCACCCCGATGATCTCGTGCAGCCGCTCGGTGGCCCCGGTGACGCTGGCGCGCAGCTCCCCGGCCGCCGTCCGGTGCCGGGCCGGCAGGTCGTCGGCCAGTTCGAGGGCGGCGGCGCGCAGCGCGATCAGGCTCAGCTCGTGGCCGAGGGAGTCGTGCATCTCCTGGGCGATCCGGGCCCGCTCCCGCAGCCGGATCCGCTCCGCCGCGCCGCGCCGCTCCCGGGCCACCGCCTCGGCGTGCCGGTCCCCGGCCACCACCAGCTCCCGCTGCTGCCGCCGGTACCGGCCGACCAGCCACGGGAACACCCCCGCGAAGAGCAGCACCGAGGCGAGCAGGAACCAGGTCGCGGCGCCCGCGCCGAGCAGTCCCACGTTCAGGACGGTGCCGCCGGCGGCGATCACCCCGAACACCACCGCGGCGGGGGCGGGTCCGGGGCTGCGCCGCCCGGCCAGGTAGCTGAACACCGGGATGGCGAAGACGAAGTTGCCGTCGAGCAGGGAGCCGAGCACGACCAGCACCAGCGCGGGCAACGGCCGGCGGTGGCCCAGCCGGACGGCGACGGCGAGCAGCAGCAGGGCGCCGAGCCCGAACGGCACGCTGTACCCGTCGTACGGCGGCGTGAGCCGGGCGAAGCCGATCGGCGCGGCGACCACCGCCCAGAGCAGCCCGTCGCCCAGCAGCCCACCCCGCGACAGTCCGTCCCGCAGCGACCGGGAGCGCGACGGTCGGGACCGCGACGACGGGGGTCGCGCCGGCCCGCCCCGGCCGCCGCCACCCCACCGTCCCCACCGTTCCCGCCGCACGTCGGCCAGGCTACCCACGGTGGTCGGGCCCGGGCACCGACGAAAGTCAGGTGGCCGCTCGGCGGACCGTGGCCGGGCCGGTGGTCAGCTACTGTCCTCGGCCCAGGCGCGCCAGTCGTCGAGCACCCCGTACAGCGCCGGGGTCAGCCAGCCCGGGGCAGACCGGCGGAACACCCCCGGGTCCATCGCCCCGGCGCCCGCCGGCAACGCGCCGAACAGGTTGGGCACCAGGTCGGTCAGGTTCGCCCAGTGCACCAGCTCCGGGGTCGCCGGCCAGGCGCCGATCACCACTCCGGCCGGCACCGCGCGCCGCTCGAGCGCCTCGAGGGTCAGCGCGGTGTGGTTGAGGGTGCCCAGCCCGGCGCGGGCCACCACCACGGCGGGGGCGCCCAGCGCCACCGCCAGGTCGGCCACCGTCCAGGGCTCCCCCGAGGGGCGCAGCCCCATCGGTACGAGCAGCCCGCCGGCCCCCTCGATCAGCACCAGGTCGTGCTTGTCGGCCTCCTCGCGGACGGCGTCGACGGCGGCGTACAGCTCCAGCGGTTCCAGCCGGGCCACCCGGGCGGCGGCGAGCGGGGCGAGCGGGTCGGGGTAGCTGGCCAGGGTCCGGCCGGTGAGCGGGGCGGCCAGCCGGGTCACCGAGTCGACGTCGCCCGGGTCGCCGGTGGCCGTACCCGTCTGGCCGGGCTTGACCACGGCGACCCGCAGGCCGGCGGCCTGCGCGGCGGCCGTCACCGCCGCCGTCACCACAGTCTTACCGACCCCGGTGTCGGTGCCGGTGACCAGCACCGGTCCGGTCCACGCCCCGCTCACGACGTCACCTCCACCCGTTCCTGCGGGGCACGCCGGCCCCGGCCCTGTCCCGCGCGCCCGGCGTCCCGACGCCCGCCACGGCGGCCCCGGCGCGCCCCGCCCCCGTCGGCGGCGGGGCGGCACCCGGACCCACCGGTCAACGGGCGGCGCGACCCGGCGCGACCGGGCCGGCCGGTCACGGGGCGCACTCCACGATCACGTCGAGGGCCCGCTCGAAGTCCGCCCGGGGCACCCCGGCGCTGATCGTCAGCCGCAGCCGGGACCGGCTGTCCGGGGTGGACGGCGGACGGAAGCAGCCGACGGCCACCCCCCGGTCGGCGCAGTCGGCGGCCCAGGCGGTCGCCGCCTCCGGGCCCGGGGCGGTCACCGACACCACGGCAGCGTCCGGCGCGGAGACGGTCAGCCCGGCGGCGCGCAGCCGGCGTACGGTCTCCGCGGCCCGCTCGGCCAGCTCGGCGCGCAGGTCGTCGCCGGCGCGGGCCAGGTCCAGCGCGGCGCGGACCCCGGCGGCCACGGCCGGCGGCAGGGCGGTGTCGAAGATGAAGGTCCGGCCGGTCTCCACCAGGTGCCGGACGAACTCGGCCGGCCCGGCGACCACGCCACCCGCGCCGCCCAGCGCCTTGGACAGGGTCGCGGTGACCACCACGTCCGGCTCGCCGGCGAGCCCGGCGGCGGCCACCCCGCCCGCGCCGGCCGGGCCGGTGACGCCGAGCGCGTGCGCGTCGTCGACCAACAGCAGGGCGCCGTGCCGGCGGGCGACGGCGTGCAGCTCGGCGAGGGGGGCGAGGTCGCCGTCGACGGAGAAGACCGACTCGGTGACCACCACGGCCGGGCGGCCGGGCGCGGCGGCCAGCGCGGCGGCCACCGCCGCCGGGTCGGCGTGCGGGGTGACCACCGTCTGCGCGCCGGAGATCCGGCAGCCGTCGATCAGCGAGGCGTGGTTGTGGGCGTCCGAGACGAGCAGGGTACGCGGCTGCACCAGCGCCCGGACCGCGCCGAGGTTGGCCAGGTAGCCGGAGGAGAAGACCAGGCTGGCGTCGGCGCCGAGCCAGCCCGCGAGGGCGGCCTCCAGCCCGTGGTGGACGTCGGTGGACCCGCGCACCAGCCGGGAGCCGGTCGCGCCCAGCCCGTACGCCGCGAGGGCCCGCCCGGCCGCGGCGGTGACCTCGGGGTGGGTGGCCAGGCCGAGGTAGTCGTTGCCGGCGAGGTCGACCACGGCGTCGCCGGCGGCCCGGGGGCGCAGCCGGCGGGTCAGTCCCGCCTTCGCCCGCAGCTCGGCACGGCGGTGCAGCGCCGCCAGCCAGTCCGCCACGCCCCGCTCCCCACGTCCGCCGGTCCCGGCCGTCCGCCACGGCCGCTTACGCCGGGCGAAGTTACCACCCGCGGCCCACGGTCCGGCGCGGGTACGGCGGTCGGGCGGGGTCGCGGCGGTCGGCGCGCGGGGTCGCCCGGCAGCGGGCCGGGGGTGGCGGGAGCCGCCCGGACGTGCGAACTCGGGCGTTTCTCCGGGCCGGGGTGGCCTTGTAGGGTACAAGCCATGCCAGAGATCCTCGACCAGGCCCGGACCCAGGTTCTGGAGAACGGCGTCGGCCTCGACGAGGCCGGTGTCCTCGCCGTGCTGAACCTGCCCGACGAGCACCTCCCCACCGTCCTCCAGCTCGCGCACGACGTGCGGATGCGCTGGTGCGGCCCGGAGGTCGAGGTCGAGGGCATCGTCTCGCTGAAGACCGGCGGCTGCCCGGAGGACTGCCACTTCTGCTCGCAGTCCGGGCTGTTCACCTCGCCGGTCCGCTCGGTCTGGCTGGACATCCCCTCCCTGGTGGAGGCGGCGAAGCAGACCGCGGCGACCGGGGCGACCGAGTTCTGCATCGTGGCCGCCGTGCGCGGCCCCGACGCCCGGCTGATGAAGCAGATGCGCGAGGGCGTCGCCGCGATCCGGGCGGAGGTCGACATCCAGGTCGCCGCGTCGCTCGGCATGCTGAGCCAGGAGCAGGTCGACGAGCTGGTCGACATGGGCGTGCACCGCTACAACCACAACCTGGAGACCTGCCGCTCCTACTTCCCGAACGTCGTCACCACCCACTCCTGGGAGGAGCGGTGGGAGACGCTGCGGATGGTCCGCGAGTCCGGCATGGAGGTCTGCTGCGGCGGCATCCTCGGCCTCGGCGAGACGGTGGAGCAGCGCGCGGAGTTCGCCGCGCAGCTCGCCGCGCTGGACCCGCACGAGGTCCCGCTGAACTTCCTCAACCCGCGCCCGGGCACCCCGCTGGGCGACCGTCCGGTGGTCGAGGGCAAGGACGCGCTGCGCGCCATCGCCGCGTTCCGGCTGGCCATGCCGCGCACCATCCTGCGGTACGCGGGTGGCCGGGAGATCACGCTCGGCGACCTTGGTACCCGGGACGGCCTGCTCGGCGGCATCAACGCGGTCATCGTCGGCAACTACCTGACCACGCTGGGCCGGCCGGCGACCGACGACCTGGCGCTGCTGGACGACCTCAAGATGCCGGTCAAGGCGCTCTCCGCGACGCTGTGACGCCGACGCCGATGACCACGACGCAGGTGTGGTGCGACCGGTGCGGGGAGCCGGCCGACGCCGGGAGCCACGCCGCGTGCCGGGCGGCGCGCGATCTGGAGCCGCCCCGGTTCTGTGCGCGCTGCCGGCGGCGGATGAAGGTGCAGGTGCTGCCGGTCGGTTGGGCGGCGGTCTGCGTCGAGCACGGCGAGTTGCGGGGCTGAGCCCGGTGTCGGTGCTACGGGGCAGGGCGGTCACGCTACGACCGGCGACGGACGCCGACGTGCCGGTCCTCGCGGCGATCCGGGCCACGCCCGAGGTGCGCCGCTGGTGGCGCGGCGGCGACGACCTGGCCGGGGCGGTGCGCGCCGACCTGGCCGACGACGTGCTGACCGTGTACGCGATCGAGCACGACGGCCGGGTCGTCGGCGCCATCCAGTGGTACGCCGAGGGCGATCCCGACTACCGGCACGCCAGTTTCGACCTCTTCCTCGACCCGGAGGTACGCGGTGGCGGGTTGGGTGGGGACGCCATCCGCACCCTGGCCCGGCACCTGATCGACGACCACGGCCACCACCGGTTCACCATCGACCCGGCGGCGGCCAACACCGCCGCGATCCGCGCGTACGCGAAGGTCGGCTTCCGCCCGGTCGGGGTGCTGCGCCGCTACGAGCGCGGCGAGGACGGCCGCTGGCACGACGGCCTGCTGATGGACCTGCTCGCCGACGACCTGCCCGACTGACGCGTCGTCCCGCCGACCCGGCCGTCCGGGGCCGAGGACCGTCCGGGGCCGACGACCGTCCGGGGCCGACGACCGTCCGGGGCCGAGGACCGAGTCGTGATCGACACGGTGTCCGTGACATGGCGGTGTCGGGTCACCGGGAGGCGCCGATGTCAGGGACACCGTGTCGATCATTGGCTGGTTCCGGCGGCGAGGCGGGCGTCGGTGGGGCCGAAAGCGTTACCCCGACACGCCGCCCAGTGACGATAATCTCCCGCCAGAGAGGGGGATTCGACGCGCGTCGCCCCAGCTCAGGCCATTCGCCCGATGCCCGCAGCCGGCCCGCCGCGTGCGGTCATGAGACGACCCCTCGTCTTTCCCCGGAGGAATCCCCATGCCTCAGCGTCGGCGCCTGGCGCGCGCGGCCCTGTCCACGACCGCTGCCGCGGCCTCCCTCGCCCTCGCCACCCCGGCGTGGGCGTCGAGCACCATCGGCCTCAACCCGGCCCACGAGGGACGGACGGCGTCCCACTTCACCCAGGTCTGCGACGACGAGCGCTTCGCCGGCCTCCCGGCCGGCGACGACGGCTGGCACTTCGTGCTGCCGGGCAAGGAGTCCGGCAACTTCGAGAGCCTGACGCTGACCTTCGACGACGGCACGGCCGCCGTCACGGTCCGGATCCCGGACGGCTCGGACGCGTACCCCGACTTCTTCTACTCCATCGGCGGCCGCGCCCCCCGGCAGATCCACGCCTACCTGTTCACCCCGGCGGGGTGGACGCTGGTCGGCGGGTCCGCCACGGTCAGCGGGACCGGCACCAAATTCAACGTGAGCCACACCTGCGCCGGCGAGGCATCGACCGAGTCCCCCTCGCCGTCGCCGTCCCCGTCCACCCCGGAGTCGCCGCAGCCGTCGGAGTCGCCGTCGACCTCGGCGTCGCCGTCGGGCTCCCCGTCGGCGACGGAGTCGCCCGTGCCGTCGGCGACGGAGTCGCCCGTGCCGTCGGGCTCGGCGTCCCCCTCGGAGTCGGCGACCGCCCCCGCCTCCCCGTCGGGCGGCACGGGCGGCGGCGACCTGCCGCTGACCGGCGCGGCCGTCACCGGCATGGCGCTCACCGGCGTCGCGCTGATCGGTGGCGGTGCCGCCCTGATGGTCCTGCGGCGCCGCCGGGACCGGATCACCTTCACCAGCTGACCCTCGGACAGCACCCGCGGCCATCGGCCGACCGCTTCCGGGCAGCGCCCGCGACCGGCCGCCGGACCTCCGTCCGGCGGCCGGTCCGCGTGTCCGTGAGTGCCGGGGTCGCCCCGGGGCCCGCCTCGCCGAATCGCCCCGCACGGTCGCCCAGGCCCCCGGCATCGATCCGGGCGAGGCGCAAGAGCGGCCAACGTCACTCCGAACGGGATCACATTATCGATCAGACCCGATTCCATGGCCGCGTACCCGCTGGTCAGGGCCGGTCGGCACAGCCCGGCTGGCGCGCGGCCGGCGGCCGGGAGGCCGGCTGACGCGTCCTGAGATACGAACGTACTGTTGCCGCCGCCCCGCCGGCACGCCACAGTACGGCCACCAGCGGTGCCATCGACGCCGCCGCTCCCCGGTTCACCCTGAGGAGACCCGATGGCTCTACGACTCGCCGACGGTACCGCCTGGGCCGAGACCCTCGCCCGAGCGGTGGCCGCCACACCCGAGGCCTTCGGGCCCGAGGCGGACGGCGTGACCACCCTGCGCAACCTCGTCGAGGGCGACTGGCGGGCGGTCGGCGTGCCGCACCCGGTCCGCACCCCGGTCGACAACACGGTCCTGGTCAACCTGCCACGGCTGGACGCCGACGCCGCCCGCGCCGCGGTCGCCTTCGCCTCCGTGGCGCATCGCGACTGGGCGCGGACCCCCCTCGCCGAGCGGACGGCCCGGGTCACCGACGCCCTGGACGCCCTCACCGCCCACCGTGACCTGCTCGCCCTGCTGCTGGTCTGGGAGATCGGCAAGCCCTGGCGGCTGGCCTGCGCCGACGTGGACCGGGCCCTCGACGGCGTCCGCTGGTACGTCGCCGAGATCGACCGGATGCTGGCCGACGGCCGGGAGCCGCTGCCCGGCCCGGTCAGCAACATCGCCAGCTGGAACTACCCGATGAGCGTGCTGGTGCACGCCGAGCTGGTGCAGCTACTCGCCGGGAACGCGGTGATCGCGAAGACCCCGTCCCAGGGCGGCGCGGTCTGCCTCACCGTCGCGCACGCGCTGATGCGCCGCGCCGGGCTCCCCGCCACCCTGGTCTCCGGGGGCGGCGAGGAGCTGTCCGAGGTGCTGGTGCGGGCGCCGGAGATCGGCGCGGTGGCGTTCGTCGGCGGGCGGTCCAACGGCGGCAAGGTCGCCGCCGCGCTGCTCGACTCCGACAAGCGGCACTTCATCGAGCAGGAGGGCCTCAACGCCTGGGGCATCTGGGAGTTCTCCCAGTGGGAGCTGCTCGCCGGGCACCTGAGGAAGGGCTTCGAGTACGGCAAGCAGCGGTGCACCGCGTACCCCCGGTTCGTGGTCCAGCGCGACCTGGTCGACGAGTTCCTCGACATGTACCTGCCGGTGGTCCGCTCGATCCGATTCGGCCATCCACTCGCGGTGGACGAGAACTGGCGGGCCGGCGACCCGCTGCCCGAGCTGGACTTCGGCCCGCTGATCAGCGGGGCCAAGGCCGACGAGCTGCGCCGCAAGGTCGACGAGGCGGTCCGCGGCGGCGCCGTCCCGCTGCACCGGGGCACGCTGGCCGGGGCGCCGTTCCTCGACGGCCAGGACACCTCGGCGTACGTCGCCCCGTCGGTGCTGCTCGCCCCGCCCGGCCGGTCCCGGCTGATGCACGCCGAGCCGTTCGGGCCGGTCGACACGATCGTGGTGGTGGACACCACCGACGAGCTGCTGGCCGCGATGAACGCCTCCAACGGCGCACTGGTCGCCAGCCTCGCCTGCGACGACGAGGAGCTGGCCGGCAAGATCGCGGTCGACCTCCAGGCGTTCAAGGTCGGCATCAACAGGCCGCGCTCGCGCGGCGACCGGGACGAGCCGTTCGGCGGCCGGGGCGCCTCCTGGAAGGGCGCCTTCGTCGGCGGCGACCTGTTGGTGCAGGCGGTCACGGTCGGCGGCGAGAACCGCCTCTACGGCAACTTCCCCGACTGGACGGCACTACCGCCGAACGTCTAACCGTTCGTACGTCGCCGAAAAGGCCTGAATGCACGAAGAATCGCTTGATGAGGCGGTTGGCGTGGCCAGGCGCTGCACCAGCGGCGGCACCTGGCCCCACCGTTCTGAGCTTGAGTGCCCGCGATGACGACCAACACCTTCATGCCGCGCACGCAGCGTTAGGCGAACGCGACCTCTACGCCCGTACCCGCCCCTCCGGCGTCGCCCGGCGTAGAAGGGCCCGCCCCGGGCCCGTCTCCCAACGGGGGAAGAAGACGGGCCCAGGGCGGGCGGTCAGCGGCGCTCGGTGCCGCGTGGGCGGCGCGTCAGGGACAGCCAGCCGAGGAACCGGGCGTGCATCGCGGCGGAGTCAGGGCGACCGCCCAGGCGGTACATATCGTCGATGGCCTCGTGCATCGACGTCGCGAGGTAGAACGCGAGCGCGACGCTATGGCCGTAGAACTCGGTGGCCAGGTCGAGCTGCGCCGCCGGGCAGGGCCACTGCGCGGCGCAGACCCGGCACAGCCAGGCGGGACGCATCGGCAGGTGCGGGCGGACCGGGCGCGACATCAGGACGCCGGCACCCGGTTCATGTCTCGCGCCGGCTGTCGCCGCGTGAGGGCTGCGGGCCGCAAACCCGCAGCGAGCCATATCAGACCCTCGCGCAACACGAACAGCTCGCGCTTCGCGACCGCGTCGCCCGCGGCGTCCAGTTGGTACCCCTCGACCCACGTCCACCCGTAGTACGTGTGCAGCGGCATTTCGCGGATGACCCGCACGAAGATCGGCTTGACGAACTGCGGACTTGCGGCGCGGGTCAGGTGCAGCACGTCGCCTGCGGTGATCGGGCGGGTGATCACCGTCGGTCCCCGGCGCCGTGCATCGCTTGCGCCGGGGTAATCAGCTCGCCGGCCATCCCCCAAATGACCTCGGACCAGGCGCGGTGACGCCCCCCTCGATGCAGCACGGTGACCCCCTTCGTCCGGTGAGGATTGGAGAGGGGGTCACCCGCTCGTGTGCCGGAAGGACCGGGCGACCCCCTCGACGAACGCCGGTCGAGGGGGGCCGCCCTCCGCCGACCGGCGCCGTTCTGGGAATACCCTGCCGCGTAGTGACAGGACACGAACACAGCGTTAGGTTGTGCCTCCGGGACACTCGGGACGTCCAAGGAGGAGACGACATGAACCATCGACTCATCGCGGCAATGGCACAGGCCGGCGAAACCGCAGAAAGTCTCGCAGGTCAGGTAGGCGTAGATCCGAAAACGGCTCAGAGGTGGATCAGTCCGGGGCGCATCCCTCGACCTCGCCGACGTTCACAGATCGCCGGAATCGTCGGGCGGGACGTAGAAGACCTTTGGCCGGCCGTGCTGAAGCGCCGCGAACCGCCATGGTTCCGCCCCTGGGTCGAGATCGAGCGCGAGGCGGTCGCACTGCGCGGATTTGAGTTGGCGTGGGTGCCGGGGTTGCTACAGACCGAGGCATACGCGCGAGCGACCCTCGCGGGAGAGACGCTGAGCCCTAGCGAGATCGATGAATTGGTGGCGGCGCGAGTCGGCCGGCAAGCGATCTTGCACAGGCTTCGACCACCGATGGTCGTCGCGGTGGTCGACGAAACTGCCCTACGGCGGCCGGCTACACGGAACGGTCACGCGCTGATGCGCGAGCAGTGCGAACACCTCGCGGCGTGCGCCGAACTACCCTGCGTGCAGGTGCAGGTGGTGCCGGCGGGTACCCCCGTGTACCCCGGGATGGGCGGCCCCTTCATCCTGGCCGAGATGCCCGACGGGGCGCGGGTGTCACACGTGGACGGGCAGGTGCAAGCGCAGATCATCGCCGAGCAGGCCGACATTGCTACGCTTGAGCGGCGGTGGGCGCGCATAGTAGGCGAAGCGCTGCCTCGGGCGGCGTCACTGGATCTCATCAGGGAAGTGGCAGCATCATGGACATGACCGGCGCGCGGTGGCGCAAGAGCACCAAGAGCGGCAACAACGGTGGCAACTGCGTCGAGGTCGCCGACAATCTGCCCGGCGTCGTCCTCGTGCGGGACACGAAGAGCCGCGACGGCGGGACGTTGGCCTTCGCGCCGGCCGCGTGGCGCGGCTTCGTCGAGCTGGCGAAGAGCGCCGGCTGACCCCCGTCCAACCCGCAGGCCCTCGGTTCGCACCGGGGGCCTGATTCGTGGGTAAAACCAGCGCGCTCGCTATGGGACGCACCGCAGACCCAAGGCGCTAGTAGGCGCAGACGTGGGGCACGTAGCGCCTGACGGTCCGCTCGCTGACCGCGTGGGCGAGGCCGGTCAGCGGCGCTGGAGGGGCACCACCGGCGGCACCGCGGCGGCGGCGAGCGGCAGCGTGACGGTGACCAGCGAACCGTCGCGTTCCTTCGTCGTCGGCCGGGCGAGCCGGGCCAGCGTGCGCAGCATCGGCGCGTTCTCCGCCTGGACGTGCAGTTGCAGGGCCGCGAGGCCGGCCCGCTCGGCGTGGCCCACCAGCCGGCGCAGCAGGGCCGAGCCGAGTCCCCGCCGCTGCCAGTCGTCGCGGACCAGCAGTGCCACCTCGGCCTCGTCCCCCTCGGCGAGCAGGTTCGCCAACGCGACGACCGGCTCCGCCGCCCCGCCGGAGCCGATCGTGGTCACGACGAGGGTTAGGCCCTGGATCGGCTCCAGCAGCCGGCGCAACCGGGCCGGCGTGGGCAGCGCCGCCCCGCTGAGGTACCGGCGCTGCCGGGTCCGAGCCGAGCACCGCTGGTGCAGCTCCAGGACGCCGGCCAGGTCGTCGGCGCTCGCCGGCCGGACGACCAGCTCGGCGCCGTCGGGCAGCACCAGGGTGACCTGGCCGGCGGTCCGGTGGGCCACGGTCGCCGCGAGTTCGGCGAGCGCCTGCGCCCGGGCGTACTCGGCCGGGGTGAAGGTCGGCGCGGCCCGGTTCAGCTCGTACGACCCGCCGGTCGGGTCGGGCAGCGCCATCGTGGTGCCGGTGACGCCGCCGCCGACCGGGGTGGGTCGCCAGGTGACCTCGTCGGCGCCGAGCAGGGTGCGCAGCGCCTCCCCCGTCGCCCCCGGATCCCGGACCAGCCGGGTGGCCAGGCCGAGCACCCGGGTGGGCTGGTCGGCCAGGCCGCGCGCCTCGCTGCGGGCCACCCAGCAGTCCCGCCCACGGCCCCGTTCCACGGCCGCGACCGGCTCCGCCTCGTCGAGCGAGTCGGGCGCGTCGACGAGAAAGTCGTCGACCGCGCCCACCTCGGTCGTGTGCACCTGCACGGTGAGGATGTTGACCCCGCGCAACGCGAGGCTCGCCGTGAGCACCGACAGGTAACCCGGCCGGTCGTCCACGGTGGCTCGGATCCGCCACAGCGCCATGGTTGTCTCCCTTCCCCGCCCACGACGATGCCGGGCCGCTGTTGCCGGGCCGTTGCCCGGCGGTGACGGCCTGGGAACCGCCGGCATGACCCGCGCCACAGGCCGTGACCGGCGCCACGAGTGCGGGCCGGCCACCGGCGCAGGCGCAGTACGGACCCGGCCGCATCGGCCGGGTCCGTACTGTTTCCGCCGGTCCGCGTCCCGCGTCGGGACCCGGACCGGCCGACGGGCCCCGCATCGGGGCCCGGTCGCTCAACCGCCGGCCACCACCGGCGGGGCACCCACCAGGTCCAGCCGGTCGCCGAGGATCACCGCGCTGGCCCGGACCAACTGGGCGAGGCGGTCCACCTCGGTGGAGTGGAACGCGGCGGGGGTCAGCATCTCGGTCTGGTCCCGGGCCACCACGAGCACCAGGCCGGCCCGACCGAACGGCGCGATCGCGTAGTGGGTGCCGTCGGTGCTGGTCAGCGCGCGGGCCCGCAGCGGGGTGACCTCCGGCAGCGCGGGCGGGCCGGGCGCCCGCCAGCTCGCGTGCGCCACGGTGGCGTCGCCACTGCCGGAGCCGGTGCGCGACGCCCAGTCCAGCGGGACCACCGCGGCCACCGCCCAGTCCGCGGCGAGCAGCCCGGGCACGGCGTCGACCAGCGTGGCCGGCCCGTCGGCCGGGTTGCCGGCGACCTGGGCCAGCAGCTCCGCGTCCTGCCCGGTGGTGGTCGGCGCGCCGATCGCCCGCCAGACGCCGTCGACCCGGACCCCGGGGATGGCGGCCAGGCCGGCCAGCAGCCGCTCCACCCGGGCGACCCCCGGCCAGACCACGGTGAAGTCGTCGACCGCCCGCCCGCCGAGCCGTTCCAGGACGACGACCTGGACGATGTCGGCACCGGAGACGCCGAGTGTGCGGGCCACCTGGCCGAGGGTGCCGGGACGGTCCGGCAGGGTCACCCGAACTCTCAGCAACATGGTCGTCCCTCCGCTCGGCGGGCCGGCACGGGGCGGCCGGCAGGCTGGGGCCCAGCCTGCCGGTTGACCATTTCGCCCCTGTTGCCGTGGCATGTCCCCGGGGAAAATCCCGCCTTGACAAGAAGGCTGAGGTGCCATCAACTATTCGGATGACCGATCCGGCCGTCGCCGACGCGGGCAGCGCTGCCGGTGCCCCGAGAGGGCTGGACCTCGACCGGCTCGCCGGTTACCTGGCCGCGCGGCGCCCCGAGCTGGCCGCCGCGCCGTTGCGGGCCCGGCTGATCGCCGGCGGCAAGTCCAACCTGACCTATCTGCTCCGCTCCGGCGGGCACGAGGTGGTGCTGCGCCGGCCCCCGCTCGGGCACGTGCTGGCCACCGCGCACGACATGGCCCGGGAGCACCGGATCATCTCCGCGCTGGCCCCGACCGCCGTGCCGGTCCCCGAGGCGCTGCTGTTCTGCCCCGACACCGACGTGATCGGCGCGCCCTTCTACCTGATGAAGAAGGTCGACGGCGAGGTGTTCCGCAGCCGGTCGCAGACCGATCCGCTGACCGACGGCCAGCGGCGCGACCTGGCGACGGCGATGATGGACACCCTGGCCGCCCTGCACGCGGTCGAGCCCGCCGCGGTCGGGCTGGCCGACTTCGGCCGCCCCGAGGGCTTCCTGGGTCGGCAGGTCCGGCGCTGGGCCGGCCAGCTCGACCAGTCCCGCAGCCGTCCGCTGCCGGGCGTCGACGAGCTGCGCGACGCGCTCGCCCGCTCCGTCCCCGAGGGCGCGAACGCGGGCCGGATCGTGCACGGCGACTACCGGCTGGACAATCTGCTCGCCACCGTCGCGGCCGGCCCGACCGGGGCCGGCACGCACTCCGCCGCAGCCGCGACCGGCACCCCCGACGCCGCGGGACCGGCCGGCCCGCACCCCGGCCCGGTGTCGGTGCGGGCCGTGCTGGACTGGGAGATGGCCACCCTCGGCGACCCGCTGGCCGACCTCGGGCTCCTGCTGACGTACTGGACCGTGCTCGGCGACAGCGACGCGGCCGTCGACAATCCGGTCGCCGACGGGCTCGGCCCGCGCGCCGGCTTCCCCGCGGGGGCCGAGCTGATCGACCGGTACGCCGGCCGCAGCGACGTCGACGTCGGCCCGCTGCACTGGCACGTCGCCCTGGGCTGTTTCAAGCTCGCGGTGATCTGCGAGGGTATCCACTACCGGCACACCCTCGGGCAGACGCTCGGCGGGGGCTTCGACCGGATCGGCGAGCTGGTGGCGCCGCTGGTCGAGCACGGGCTGCGCGCAGTCAGGGAGAATTGATGGACTTCCAGTTCGACGCCCGCACCGAGAAGCTGCGCGCCCGGCTGACCGCGTTCCTCGACGAGTGCGTGTATCCGGCCGAGGCGGTGCACGCCGCGCAGGTCGCGGCGGCCGGCGACCCGTGGTCGCGGTCGCCCGTGCTGGCGGAGCTGAAGGCCGAGGCACGCCGACGCGACCTGTGGAACCTCTTCCTCCCGGACCCCCGCTACGGCGCCGGGCTGACCAACCTCCAGTACGCGCCGCTGGCGGAGCTGACCGGACGCAGCCCGCACCTGGCCCCGGAGGCGGTCAACTGCGCCGCCCCGGACACCGGCAACATGGAACTGCTGGCGGAGTTCGGCTCCGAGGCGCAGCGGGCGCGCTGGCTGAAGCCGCTGCTCGACGGCGAGATCCGCTCGGCGTTCTGCATGACCGAGCCGGAGGTGGCCTCCTCCGACGCCACCAACATCGCCACCCGGATCACCCGCGACGGCGCGGAGTACGTGGTCGACGGCCGCAAGTGGTGGTCGTCCGGAGCGATGGACCCGCGCTGCGAGATCTTCGTCGTGATGGGCAAGACCGACCCCGACGCCGACCGGCACCGCCAGCAGAGCATGATCCTGGTGCCCCGGGACACCCCGGGGGTGACCGTGCGGCGCGGGATGACGGTGTTCGGCTACAGCGACGCGTCGCACGGCGGGCACGCGGAGATCGACTTCACCGGCGTCCGGGTGCCGGCGGAGAACCTGGTCGGGGCCGAGGGCGCCGGCTTCGCCATCGCCCAGGCCCGGCTCGGCCCGGGGCGAATCCACCACTGCATGCGGCTGATCGGGATGGCCGAACGGGCCCTGGAGCTGCTGTGCCGCCGGGCCAACCAGCGGATCGCGTTCGGCCGGCCGCTGGCCGAGCAGGGCGTGGTCCGGGAGTGGATCGCCGAGTCGCGGGTCCGCATCGAGCAGGCCCGGCTGCTGGTGCTCAAGACCGCCTGGCTGATGGACACCGTCGGCAACAGGGGCGCGCACACCGAGATCCAGGCCATCAAGATCGTCACCCCGGCGATGGCGGAGTGGGTGATCGACAAGGCCATCCAGGGGTACGGCGGCGCGGGCGTCAGCCAGGACACCCCGCTCGCCGCCCTCTGGGCCCAGGCCCGCACCCTGCGGCTGGCCGACGGCCCCGACGAGGTCCACCGCTCCTCCCTGGCCAAACGCGAACTCCGCCGCTGGCCCTGAACCCCCCTCCCCCTCCCCCGCCCCCTCCCCCGCCCCACCCCTCGGCGTCGATCATGGACTTGCGGCGCCCCACGAAAGGGGCATGACGGGGCACACCGGGCACCATCGCTCCATGATCGACGCCGAGAGGTGGCGAGGGGGGGTGGCGAGAGGTGGCGAGGGGGTGGCGGGGCGGGGGGCGGTCAGGCCGAGGCGCGGCGGACCATGTGGGTGTCGAGGAGGATGTGGTTGGCCTGGAGATCCTCGCCCCGGATGCGGGCGACCAGCAGGTGGGCCATCTGCCGGCCCATCTCCTCGACCGGCTGGAAGACCGTGGTCAGCGGCGGGTCGGCCTGCCGGGCCACCGGCGCGTCGTCGAAGCCGACGACCGCCACGTCCTCCGGCACCCGCCGCCCGGCCGCCCGCAGCGTCCGCAGCGCGCCGAAGGCCATCAGGTCGGAGGCGACGAAGACCGCGTCGAGGTCCGGGCAGACCTCCAGCAGCCGGCGCATGCAGGCCGCCCCGCTGCCCTCGCTGAAGTCGCCGTACGAGATCAGGTCGGGGTTGAGCCCGGCCCCGGTGGCCTGGACCGCCTCCCGGTAGCCGGTCAACCGGGCCAGGCCGGCGCCCATGTCCTGGGTGCCGGCGATGGTGGCGACCCGCCGCCGCCCACGGGCGAAGAGGTACTCCACCGCATGCCGGGCGCCGCCGACGTTGTCCACGTCGACGTAGTGCGCCGGCTGCGCGCCCGGTTGCAGCATCCGGGCCGGCCGGCCGCCGAGCACGGTCGGCAGGCCGCGCTCCTCCAGCAGGGTGGGCAGCGGGTCGGCGTCGTGCAGGGAGAGCAGCAGCACGCCGTCGACGTGCTGGTTGGTCAGGTGGTGCTCGACCCGCTCCCGCTCGATCGGGGACTGCACCATCGCCAGCCAGAGCTGTAGGGGCGTCTCCAGCAGCCCGGAGCTGACCCCCCGGACGATTCCGGCGAAGAAGGGCTCGGTGAAGACCCGGTCCCCGGACTCGGAGACGACCAGCGCCACCGAGTCGGTCCGCTGCGTGACCAGCGCCCGGGCCGCCCGGTTCGGCACGTACCCCAGTTCCGCGATGGCCTGCTGCACCGCAGCCCGCGCCTCGGGGCTCACCTGGGGCGAGCCGTTCACCACCCGGGAGACCGTGCCACGCCCGACGCCGGCGCGGGCGGCGACCGCGTCCAGGGTCGGACGCCCGAGCGACCGCGTGCGCTGCGTTGTCATGTCTGCTCCTCCGACATCGGGCGGCCCGGCGCGCCCCCGCGTCGGGGGTGGGCGCCGGGTCCGCCCGTCACTGGCTGGCCCCGCCTATTGTGCGGCCAGACCGTTGCGTCGGATCACCTCGGCGTACCACCTGGCGCTGGACTTGGGGATGCGGGCCTGGCTGTCGTAGTCCACGTACACCATGCCGAAGCGCTTGGTGTACCCCCAGGCCCACTCGAAATTATCCAACAGCGACCAGGCGAAGTAGCCCCGTAGGGGCACCCCGGAATCGATCGCGGCGTGGGCCGCCCGCAGGTGGGAGTCGAAGTAGGCCAACCGGTCGACGTCGTCCACCTGACCGTCGACCACCGCGTCGACGAACGCCGAACCGTTCTCGGTCACGTAGAGCGGCAGGTCGGTGTACTCGCGGTACACCCGCTCCAGGGTCTCGACCAGCCCGGGGGCGTCGATCTCCCAGTCCATGTCGGTCACCGGGATCCCCCGGGTGACGAACCGGACGTCCTCGCTGCCCGGCCAGCAGGTCGACGCCCGCCAGTAGTCCTGCGGCTGCTCCCCCTCGACCGGGGCGGCCACCACGTGCCGGCTGTAGTAGTTGATCCCGACCAGGTCGAGCGGGGTCGAGATGATCTCCAGGTCGCCGTCGCGCACGTGCCCGAAGTCGGTGACCGGCGCCAGGTCCCCCCGGAGGTCGTCCGGGTACGACCCGCGCAGCACCGGGTCGAGGAAGAACCGGTTGGCCAACCCGTCGATCCGCCGGGCCGCGTCCACGTCGGCGGGCGCCTCGCTGGCGGGGTCGACCGGGTAGAGGTTCACCGTGATGCCGAGCTGGGCGTCGGGGCGGGCCGCCCGCAGCGCCCGGACGGCCAGCCCGTGCCCGAGCATCAGGTGGTGCCCGGCCCGGACCGCGTCCGCCCCGTCGGTGCGCCCGGGCGCGTGCGCGCCCGAGCCGTACCCGAGGAACGCCGAGCACCACGGCTCGTTGAGCGTGGTCCAGTAGCGCACCCGGTCGCCGAGCGCGTCCGCGACGAGCCGCGCGTAGTCGGCGAACCGGGCCGCGGTGTCCCGGGCCGGCCAGCCGCCGGCGTCCTCCAGCGGCTGGGGCAGGTCCCAGTGGTAGAGGGTCAGCCAGGGCTCGATGCCGTGGCCCAGCAGCTCGTCGACCAGCCGCCGGTAGAAGTCCAGCCCCTCGGGGTTGGCCGCCCCCGAGCCGCCGGGCTGCACCCGGGGCCAGGACACCGAGAACCGGTACGAGCTCAGGCCGAGGTCGGCCATCAGTCGCACGTCGTCGGGCATCCGGTGGTAGTGGTCGCAGGCCACGTCGCCGGTGTGCCCGGCGACGGTCCGCCCCTGGGTGTGGCTGAAGGTGTCCCAGATCGACGGGGCGCGTCCGCCCTCGGCGGCGGCCCCCTCGATCTGGTACGCGGCGGTGGCGGCCCCCCACAGGAAGCCGGGCGGGAAGGGCCGCGCGGGCCCCTGGTCGAGGACGCCGACGGCGGGCGGGCGGGTCGGCTCGGTCACGACTTGACGGCACCTTCCATGATCCCGCCGATGATCTGGCGGCCGAACAGGACGAACACGATGAACAGCGGAAGCGTCGCGATCAACGTGCCCGCGAAGATCTGCGAGTTGTCGGCGAAGTACGCCGTGTTGAGGCTGCGCAGCGAGATCTGCACGGTCGGGTTGGCCGGGTCGGCGAGCACCACGAACGGCCAGAAGAACTGGTTCCACTGCTCCATGAAGGTGAGCAGGCCGAGCACCGCCGCCGCCGGCCGCAGCGCGGGGACGACGACGTGCCAGTAGACGCGCCAGGTGGAGCAGCCGTCCACCCGGGCCGCCTCGATCAGCTCGTTGGGGACGGCCTGCTCAGCGTACTGGCGCATCATGAAGATGCCGAAGCCGCCGATGAGGAACGGCACGGTGACCGACGGCATGGTGTTCAGCCAGTCGAGCTCGGCCATCAGGATGTACAGCGGCAGCACGCCGAGCTGGATCGGCACCATCATCGAGGCGAGGATGACCAGCAGCATCGCGTTCTTGCCGCGGAAGCGCAGCTTGGCGAACGCGAACCCGGCCAGGGAGCCGAAGAAGACCGTGGCGATGGTGATCGTCCCGGAGACCAGGAACGAGTTCATCAGCCCCTTGACGATGTTGGCGTCGCCGTTCTCCAGCACCCGCTGGATGTTCTCGCCGAGCTTGCCGCCGGGCAGGAACGGTGGCGGCCAGGAGTTGGCGGCGTCGTTCGTGCGGGACGCGATGACGATCATCCAGTAGAACGGGAACAGGGAGAGGATCACGCCGAGGACCAGCCCGACCCAGGTCAGCGGGGTGGCCTTCCAGAGCCGGTCGGCCTGGTGGGCGTCGCGCGGCGCCTTCGCGGCCGGGCGTACGGGTGGGCGGAGCGTCGTGGTCGTCATCTGGGCGCAACCCTCACTTGTCGGAACTGATGCGGCGGGCGAGCAGGTAGTTCACCAGCGACACCAGCGCGATGAGCAGGAACAGCACGAGCGCCACGGCGCCGGCGTACCCCCAGCGGAACCGGGTGTTCATCACGTCGAGCAGGTACATGGTGATGGTCTGGAACTGCCCCTCGGAGCCGCCGGAGATGCCCCCGGAACCGCTGGTGAACAGCAGCGGCTCGGTGAAGAGCTGCAACCCGCCGATGGTCGAGATGATCAGCGTGAAGATGATCGTCGGGCGGAGCTGCGGGATGGTGATCGACCAGAACTGGCGGCGGTGGGACGCGCCGTCCAGCGCCGCGGCCTCGTACATGTCCTTGCTGATCGACTGCATGGCGGCCAGGTAGATCAGGGCGTTGTAGCCGACCCAGCGCCAGTCGACCATGGTCGAGATGGCGAACCAGGAGGCGAGGCGGTTGGCCCGCCAGTCGATCGGGCCGAGGCCGACCAGGTCGAGCAGCCAGTTGACCAGGCCGAAGTCCTTCGCGTAGATCATCGAGAAGATCAGCGCCACCACGGCGGTGGAGGTGATGATCGGCATCGCGATGGCCATCCGGAAGAAGGTCTGCGCGCGCAGCTTCCGGTTCAGCGCGTTGGCCAGCACCAGCGCCAGCAGGAGCTGCGGCACGGTGGAGAGCACGAACATGCCGAACGTGTTGACCACCGCGTTCCAGAACTGCGGGTCATCGGTCAACAGCTCGACGAAGTTGTCCAGGCCGACGAAGCTGATCGTGGCGTTCAGCGGCGACCGGTCGGTGAGCGCGATCCAGACGGTGTAGCCGATCGGGTACGCGCTGAAGACTGCGAAGATCGCGAAGAACGGCAGGACGTACAGGTACGGGGAGTACTTCAGGTCCAGCCGGGTGAGGGAGGCCGGGCGGCGGTGCGCGGCGCGGGCCGGGCGGGCGCGGTCACCGCCCCCGCCGGGGGGCGCTGCGGTGTCAAGGTCCAGGCTCATCGACGGTCCTTCTCGTCGGTCGGCGCGACCCGTCGCGCGGGCGGCGCCGGGGGCTTACCGGCCGGCCGCGCGGGCGGCGCCGGGGCTTACCGGGCACCGCGGGCGGCGCCGACAGTCGCACTGTCGGCGCCACCCGTGGTCGGTTCGGCCGGTCACTTACCGGCGGCGGCGCCGTTCTTCAACGCCGACTGCCACTGCTCGGCGGCGGACTTGCCCTGCTCGACGGCGCGCAGGGTGTTCTCCACGGCCGTGCGGACCGCGTTGTTCTTCGGGCCGAGGTAGACCGGCTTCAGGTCGGTCGCGCCGGCAGCGAAGATCTTGCCGACCGGGGCCTTGCTGAAGTACTCGTTGGTCGAGTCGGCCACGGCCGGGTCGGCCAGGGCCTGCGGCGACGAGGGCAGGTTGCCCACCTTCTTGAACGCCTCGGTCTGGCCCTTGGCGCTGCTCAGGAACTTCGCCAGCTCGGCGGCCTCCTTGGCGTGCTTGCTGGACTTCGGCACGGCCAGGAAGGAGCCGCCCCAGTTGCCGCCGTTGCCGGGGGCCTTGGCGACGTCCCACTTGCCGGCCGCCGCGTCACCGGCCTGGCCCTTGATGACACCGGTCATCCAGGCGGGGCAGGCGATGGTGGCGAAGGTGCCGTTCTTGAAGCCGGCGTTCCACTCGTTCGAGAACGACTGGAGGTTGTTCGACAGGCCGGCGGAGATCATCTTGGTGGTCAGGTCGTACGCGGTCCTGATGTCCGCGTTCTCGCCGATGACCAGCTTGTTGCTCTTGTCGTAGTAGGTGTGGCCGGAGCCGGAGCCGGCGATCTGCATCAGCACGACGTTGTAGAAGTTGGTCGCCGAGTCGACGAACTTGTGCTTCTTGTCGGCGGCGGCGAACTTCTGGCCGGTGGCGATGAACTCGTCCCAGGTCGGCCAGAGGGCGGCGACCTGCTCTCGGTCGGTCGGCAGGCCGGCGGCCTTGAACAGGTCGCTGCGGTAGCACAGCGCCATCGAGCCGACGTCGGTGCCGAGGCCGAGGACCTTGCCGTCCGGGGTGGTGCCCTGCTCCCACTTCCACGGCAGGAAGTTGCCCTTGAGGTCGTTCGCGCCGTGGTCGGCCAGGTTCACGAACTTGTCGGACTGGGTGTAGAACTGCACGATCGTGCCCTCTTCGAGCGCCACCACGTCGCCGGCGCCGGAGCCCGCGGTGATCTGCTGGGTCAGCCGGGTGTTGTAGTCACCGAGGCCGAGGCCCTTGCCGCGCTCCTGGATCTTGACGTTCGGGTGCTCCGCTTCGTACTGCTTGTAGAGCTCGTCGTAGCCGAAGCCCTGGTCGCCGAAGACGTCGACGACCAGCGTGACCGGGCCGTCGCTGCTGCTCGTTTCCGACGAGTCGTCGCCGCAGGCGGAGGCGGTGGCGATCACCGCGACGGACGCGAGCGCGATGGCCGCGAGCCGCCGACGACGGATTGGGACGCTCATCCGAGACCCCTCTTTCAGTGGTGAGGCTGTGTCGTGTGGTGGGGTGCTGTGCAGTCGCGCGCCGCCGAGGACGGGCCCGCGGAGGGCGCCCGGTGTGCTCGGGGAGAGATCCGCGACACACGGCGGGAGCGCTCCCATGAGATTGCCGGCGAGTCCGGGAGGTGTCAATAAGCCTTTGGGAGCGTTCCCAGATCGTTACCGCCGTGTATCGAACCTCCCACCACGGCGGCCGTCGACGTCCTCCGGCGGGCAGGCCCGCTCACCTTCAGTTGGAGGATCCGCCGGGCCGTGCGCTGTCCCGTCCCTCCCCGGCATAGGCTGCCGGCATGATCTGCCGAGCCTGCCGGGAGCGGCGGCACGACGACTGTCCGGGCCGGAACTGGTGCGACTGCCAGCACCGCACCCCCGAGCCCACCCCTCCGGTCACCGGTCCGGCCGGCGAATGAGCGCCGGTAGCCCGATCTCCCGGCTGTGGCCGGCCCCGTCCCCGGCACCGCTGGACGACGCGGAGCTGACCGCCCTCTACGGCCGGGCCGCCGGTCCCCACCTGCGGGTGAACTTCGTGACCAGCGTCGACGGCGCGGTCGCCGTGGACGGCTACTCCGCCGGGCTCTCCGGCGAGCCGGACAAGCGGGTGTTCGGGCTGCTGCGGATGCTCTGCGACGGCCTGCTGGTGGCCGCCGGCACCCTGCGGCACGAGGGCTACGGCGCGGTACGGCTCAGCGGGCCGCGCCGGGCCTGGCGCCGCGCGCGGGGGCTGGCCGAGTACCCGACCCTGGTCGTGGTCTCCGGCTCGCTGGACCTGGACCCGGCGCAGGCTGCCTTCGCCGACGCGCCGGTGCGACCGGTCGTGCTCACCCATGCCGCCGCCGAGGCGCCCCCCGGCCTGGCCGAGGTGGCCGATCTGGTGCGCTGCGGGACCGACCGGGTGGACCTGGCCACCGGTCTCGCCGAGCTGCGCCGGCGGGGCCTCGGCCAACTGCTCTGCGAGGGCGGCCCGCACCTGTTCGGCGCGCTCACCGCCGCCGACCTGGTCGACGAGGTCTGCCTCACCGTCGCGCCGCTGCTCGCCGGCGCGGGCCCGGGGCGGATCACCGCCGGGGCCCCCAGCCCGCACCGGGAGCTGCCGCTGCGGCACGTGCTGGCCGCCGCGGACGGCGTGCTGATGCTCCGGTACGCCCGGGACGCGCCGGCCCCGGGAGCCGGGCCGGCCGGGTAGTCGCACGGCCGCACGCCCGGCCACCCGCTGGCCGGCGGCGCACCCCACCCGGACGCCACAGGCAGCGGCAATCCTTCCGGACGCCACGAACGGCGGCAACGCCAGCCGGACGGGGGCGGCCCGGGCCGCCCCCGTGGTGCGTCGTCGGCCAGTCGGTGGGTCAGTTGACGTTCACGGCCGACCAGGCGGCGGCGACCGTCTGGTACTCGGTGCTGCCGCTGCCGTACAGGTCGGCGGCAGCCGACAGGGTGGCGGTGCGGGCGCCCGCGTAGTTGGTCCGCGAGGTCATGTAGGTGGTCAGCGCGCGGTACCAGATCGCCCCGGCCTTGGCGTTGCCGATGCCGGTGATGGTGCTGCCGTTGCAGGTCGGACTGTTGCCGTACGCGGAGGCGCCGCTGCCGACAGCGAGCAGGTAGAAGAAGTGGTTCGCCACGCCGGAGGAGTAGTGCACGTCCAGGAAGCGGAGGGAACTGGACCAGCAGTCGGCCGACGAGCCGTCCCTGGAGGGCTTGTCCATGTAGCGCAACGGCGTGCTGCGCAGCTTCTCGCCGATCAGGTAGTCGCCCGGGTCGTTTCCGTTGGCCGCGGAGAACTCGACCAGGGTCCCGAAGATGTCGCTGGTGGCCTCGTTGAGGCCGCCGGGCTCACCGCGGTACACCAGCCCGGCGGTGTTGCTGGTGACGCCGTGGGTCATCTCGTGCCCGGCGACGTCCAGGGAGGTCAGCGGGTACCAGCCGGAGCCGCCGTCGCCGTAGGTCATGCAGAAACAGGAGTCGCTCCAGAACGCGTTGGCGTAGTTGGAGCTGTAGTGCACCCGGCTGTACGCGGCGACACCGTCGTTGCGGATGCCGTTGCGGCCGAAGGTGTTCTTGTAGAAGTCCCAGGTCACGGCCGCGCCGTAGTGGGCGTCGGCGGCGACCGTCTGCCGGTTGGCCAGCGTCCCGTCGCCGAAGACGTTCGTGGCGCTGCTGACCAGGGCGCCGGTGCCGGTGGTGCCGCCGTTCAGGTCGTACGTCTTGTGGCCGCCCCGGGCGCCGTCGTTGAGCTGGTACGTGCCACCGGCGGCGGTGGTGCCCAGCGGCACGGTGCCGGAGTGGAAGGTGTTGCCGGTGCCCTCGCGCTGCACGCCCTCCCAGGAGTCGCGGACCGCGCCGGTGCTCGCGTCGACGAGCACGTGCAGCTCGCTCGGGGTGCCGTCGGCGTACATGCCGCCGACCACCACCTCGTAGGCGAGGGCGGTGCCGGTGTCGCCGGCGTCGTACACCAGTTGGGTGCCGGCGACCCGGCGGGCGGTGGCGGTGGAGGCGGCGAGCGCGACCTGGCCGGCGGCGGCCCGGCCGACGGTCGCCTTCGCGCCCCGGCGCGGCGCGGCCGTCATGCTCTGGCTGGTGCCCCGCCAGGAGTTGCCGCTGCCGAGGTGGACCACCAGGTCGCCGCCGAGGACGGGCAGCCCGTCGGCGTAGCGGTGGAGCCGGACGTGCTGGGCGCCGTCCGCGTCGGTGACGACGTCGCGGAGCGTGAAACTCTGCCCGTCGTCGACCAGGGTGCTGCCGGAGTGTGCCTTGAGCTGGGCGACGGCGCGGGTGAACGCGTCGGCGGCGGGCGCGGCGGCGGCCACGCCCGGCAGGGCGGCGGCGGCCAGCAGCGCGGCCGTGGCCAGCCCGCCCAGGACGGTGGTACGACGCATGGGGTTCCTGCCTTCCCTCGGACGGCCGGTCGGGGGGTGCCGACCGGCGACGACCCGGCGGCGGTGGCCGGCGGGCCGACCGGCGGCGCACAGGTCACGAGCCGCCGGGACACCCGATCGCATCGATGGTTGGAAGATCGTCGATGGGTGTCGTGCCTATTCTCGCCCCGCCCCACCCCCACCTGTCACGCCCCCCGGCCAAGATTTTCGCAACCGGGCGTGTTTGGTCGGACGCGCTGCGCGACCGCGCTCCGGCCCGGCGGGTGGCGTCCGCCGCGTCGCGTGGCAACGTGTCACATCCCTCGGGCAGGATGCTCACGTGTGCCGTGACCGAGACCAGCTGACCGGAGCCCGTGGATGACCGACGACCAGTTCGACGGCCCCGGCGAGGGGGTCGGCCGGGTGCTCGGCACCGCCGACGCCACCCCGCTGACGTTCTGGACGGCCGTGGCCCCCGGCAGCTACCTTCAGCTCGACGACGTGGTGGTGACCCGCCGGGAGCTGCCCGACCGGGAGCCGGTGACCATCGCCGGGGTGGTGACCCAGGTACGGGCCCGGCACGAGGGCGCCCAGTTCGACTCGGACGTCTTCGCCATCGCCGACGGCACCCTGCCGGCGATGGTGCAGGAAGCGGCCGAGATCACCACCACCCGGGTCGACCCGGAGCTCTACGTCCCGCCGACCCCGGGCGCGGTGGTGCACCGGGCCGAGGGCGACGCCCGGGCCCGGGCGCTGCACTTCGACCGGATGGAGCGGCGGGTCCCGATGGGGATGGGCCGCGACGGGGTGCCGGTCTACCTCAACGCCGACTTCCTCGACGGCAGCCGGGGCGCGCACGTCTCCATCTCCGGCATCTCCGGGGTGGCCACCAAGACCAGCTTCGCCACCTTCCTGCTCTACTCGGTCTTCCGCTCCGGGGTGCTCGGTGGGGACGCGGTCAACGCCAAGGCGCTGATCTTCAACGTCAAGGGCGAGGACCTGCTGTTCCTCGACCACCCCAACACCCGCCTCGACGACGCCACCCGGGCCGGCTACGCGAAGCTCGGGCTGGACGCCGGCGCCTTCCCCGACGTGCGGGTGTACGCCCCGCCCCGGGTCGGCGACTCCTCCGGAACGCCGGACGTGAGCAGCCGACTGACCGGGGTGGACAGTTTCTACTGGACGCTGAGCGAGTTCTGCGCCGACCGCCTTTTGCCGTACGTCTTCGCCGACGCCGACGACGAACGCCAGCAGTACACGATGGTGGTCCACTCGGTCGCCGCCCACCTGGCCCGCTACGCCCAGCCCGCCGACGGCGGGGTGAGCGTCGACGGGGTCCGGCTCGGCTCGTACACGGATCTGGTCGACCACATCGTGGAGCAGCTCAACGACGACGAGACCCGGGGCGACTGGGCGGGCAGCGCGGTCGGCCTGGGCACGGTCAACGCGTTCGCCCGGCGGCTGATCGGCAGCAAGAAGGACCTGGGCCGGCTGATCCGGGGCGACCTGGCCACCCGCCGCCCGCACTCGATCAACACCGCCGAGAGCGCCCAGGTCACCGTCGTCGACCTGCACAACCTGCCCGACCGGGCGCAGCGTTTCGTGGTCGGCGTGACGCTCAAGAGCGAGTTCGAGCGCAAGGAGAAGGCCGGCACGGCCAAGCCGCTGCTCTTCGTCGTCCTCGACGAGCTGAACAAGTACGCCCCCCGGGAGGGCTCCTCCCCGATCAAGGAGGTGCTGCTCGACATCGCCGAGCGGGGCCGCTCGCTCGGGGTGATCCTGGTCGGCGCCCAGCAGACGGCGAGCGAGGTGGAGCGGCGGATCGTCACCAACTCGGCGATCCGGGTGGTCGGCCGGCTCGACCCGGCCGAGGCGTCCCGCCCGGAGTACGGTTTCCTCCCGCCCGCCCAGCGGCAGCGGGCGCTGCTGGCCAAGCCGGGCACCATGTTCGTCAACCAGCCCGACATCCCGGTGCCGCTCTGCCTGGAGTTCCCGTTCCCGGCCTGGGCCACCCGGGTCTCCGAGGCCGGCCGGGCGCCCTCGGAGACGCTACGGTCGATCACCGGGGCGGCCGACCCGTTCGTGGTGGTCGGCTCGGGCGGCGGCACGAGCGACGACGACATCCCGTTCTGAGGGGGCGAGAGACCCGTGAGCGCGAGGAACGCCCGAGCGAAGCGAGGAAGTCCCGCAGTCGCGAACGAAGGGCCCGCACGGTGAAGATCCTGCACACCTCGGACTGGCACGTCGGCAAGGTGCTCAAGGGGCAGTCCCGGGCCGAGGAGCACAAGCAGGTCCTCGCCGGGGTGATCGACGTCGCCCGGCAGGAGCAGCCGGACCTGGTCATCGTCGCGGGCGACCTCTACGACACGGCCGCGCCCACCCCGGAGGCGACCCGGCTGGTCACCCGGGCGCTGACCGCGCTGCGCCGCACCGGCGCGGACGTGCTGGCCATCGGCGGCAACCACGACAACGGCCAGGCCCTCGACGCGCTGCGGCCGTGGGCCGAGGCGGCCGGCATCACCCTGCGCGGCGGGGTCCGGGAGAACCCGGACGAGCACGTGATCGACGGGGTCACCGCCGGCGGGGAGCGGTGGCGGGTGGCCGCGCTGCCGTTCCTGTCCCAGCGGTACGCCGTCCGCGCCGTGGAGATGTACGAGCTGACCGCCGCCGAGGCCACCCAGACGTACGCCGACCACCTCGGCCGGGTGCTCGGCCGGCTGACCGAGGGCTTCACCGAGCCGGACCGGGTGCACCTGGTCACCGCCCACCTCACCGTGGTCGGGGCGGCCACCGGCGGCGGCGAGCGCGACGCGCACACCGTCCTCGGGTACGCCGTCCCGGCGACGGTGTTCCCGGGCACCGCGCACTACGTGGCGCTGGGCCACCTGCACCGCTCGCAGCAGGTGTCCGGCCCCTGCCCGATCCGGTACAGCGGCAGCCCACTCGCCGTGGACTTCGGCGAGCAGGAGAACGTTCCGTCGGTCACCATCGTCGAGGTGACGGCGACGAGCGCGGCGCGCATCCGGGAGGTGCCGGTCCCGGCGGCCGTGCCGCTGCGCACGGTGCGGGGCACCCTGGCCCAGCTCGCCGAGGTCACCCCGCCGGAGGGCTGGCTGCGGGTGTTCGTCCGGGAGCAGCCCCGGGCCGGGCTGCGCGAGGAGGTGCAGGAGCTGCTGCCCCGGGCCCTGGAGATCCGGATCGACCCGGAGCTGGTGCCGGTCCCCGGCAGCGGGACGCGCACCGCCCAGCGGGCCGGCCGGTCGCCCCGCGAGCTGTTCGCCGACTACCTGGACAGCCGGGGGCACGCCGACTCCGGCGTCCGGGAGCTGTTCGACGAGCTGTTCGAGGAGGTGGACCGCTGATGCGCCCGATGCGGCTGGACATGGCGGGCTTCACCGTCTTCCGCGACGAGACCACCGTGGACTTCACCGACGCCGACTTCTTCGCCCTGGTCGGGCCGACGGGCTCCGGCAAGTCGACGGTGCTGGACGCCATCTGCTTCGCCCTGTACGGCACGGTGCCCCGCTGGGGCGGGACGCGGGGGCTGGCGAACGCGCTCGCCCCGTCCGCCACCGAGGCCCGGGTCCGGCTGGTCTTCGAGTCGGCCGGGGACCGTTACGTGGCGACCCGGGTGGTCCGCCGGGACGGCCGGGGCAACGTCAAGACGGCCAACGCCGGGTTGCAGCTCATGCCGGCCGGGTTCGACGTGACCAAGCTGGACACCGGGCTCAGCCCGGAGGACCTCGGCGAGGTGGTGGCCGGCACCCCGGCCGAGATGGATCGGGCGGTGCTGGAGGCGGTCGGGCTGCCGTACGAGCAGTTCACGAGCTGCGTGGTGCTGCCGCAGGGGCAGTTCGCCGATTTCCTGCACGCCCGGCCGGCGACCCGGCAGCAGATCCTGGTCAACCTCCTCGGCCTCGGCGTCTACGAGGACGTGCAGAAGCGGGCCACCGAGCGGGCCGGTCAGGCCGAGGCGAGGCTGGAGGCGGTCGACCGGATGCTCGGCGGGCTCGCCGACGTCGACGACGCGGCGCTGGCCGACGCGCAGACCCAGGTCGGCCGGGCGCAGGAACTGGCCGGGGCGGTCGCGGCGGCCGTACCGGAACGGGAGCGGGCCCGGGCGGCGGCGCGGGACGCGCACGCAGCGCTGGCCGCCCTCGACGCCGAGCTGGCCGGGCTCGGCGCGGTGCGGGCACCCGACGGGGTGGCCGAGGTGGCCCGGGCGGTGTCCGCCGCGCGGGTTGGCGCCGACGAGGCGGCGGCCGGGGTGGCGCTGGCCGAGGAGCGCGAGGAGAAGCTGCGCGGGGAGCTGGCCGGCGCGGGCGACGAGAGCGCGCTGCGGCTGCTGCTCAGGGCGCACGCCGATCGGGACCGGCTGGCCGGCGAGGCCGGGTCGGTGGCCACGGCGGTGACCGCGGCGCAGGGCGAGCACGACACGGCGGTGGCCGCGCTGGCCGCGGCGCGGGCGGCGGTCGGGCGGGCCGAGGCCGACCTGGAGGCGGCGTTCCGGGCACACGAGGAGGCGAAGGCCACCGACCAGGCGGTGGCGCTGCGGGCGCACCTGGTCGACGGGGCGGCCTGCCCGGTCTGCGAGCAGGTGGTGCCCCGGGTGCCGGCGGTGCCGGCCGGCTCGGCGGTGGCCAGGGCCACCGCCGCCGGGAAGGCGGCCCGGGCGGCGACCCAGGAGGCGCAGCGGGCGGTGCAGGAGCGCGACGTGGCGGCCCGCGACCTGGAGCGGGTGCTGCTACGCGCCCGGGCGCAGCACGACCAGCTCCGGGGCCGGCTGGCGGAGCTGGACGACCAGCTCGCCGGTGCCGCCGCCCCCGAGGCGCTGCGGCACGCCCTGGCCGAGCACGCCCGGCTGCGCCGGGAGCTGGACGAGGCGGCGGGCGGGGTGCGGGCCGGCCGGGAGGCCGCCCGGCGGGCCCGGGCCGCGCTGGACGCCGCCGAGGAGCGGCTGCGCGCCGCGTGGCGGGAGTTCGACGCGACCCGGGACGGGTTGGCCCGGTTCGGCCCGCCGGCCGCCGACCGCGACGACGTTGCCACGGCCTGGGCGACGCTGACCGGGTGGGCCGACGCGGAGGCGCTCCGGCGGCGGACGGACCGGGTGGGGCTGGCCGAGGCGGTCGCCGCGGCGGAGGCCGCCGAGGCGGCCGTGGAGGAGCGGATCGGCGAGGTCTTCGCCGCCGCCGGGCTGGCCGCCGGGGACGACCCGGTGCGGGCGGCCACCGTCGCGGTGGAGCGCGCCGAGGCGGCCCACCGGCGGCTGGTGGAGCGCCGCGAGCAGGCCGCCGGGCTGCGCGAGCAGCGGGCCGGCCACGAGCAGCAGGCCCGGGTGGCCCGGGCCCTCGCGGGGCACCTGCGGGCCAACAACTTCGAGCGCTGGCTGCTGGCCGAGGCGCTCGACCTGCTGGTCGACGGCGCGTCGGGGATCCTGCGCGAGCTGTCCGGCGGCCAGTACGACCTGGTGCACGACAAGGGCGAGTTCTTCGTGGTCGACCACCACGACGCGGGGCTGCGGCGCGGGGTGCGCACCCTGTCCGGCGGGGAGACGTTCCAGGCGTCGCTGGCGTTGGCGCTGGCGCTGTCGGAGCAGCTCGCCGGGATGTCCACCACGGCGGCGAGCCTGGAGTCGATCGTCCTGGACGAGGGATTCGGCACCCTGGACGCGGCCACCCTGGACACGGTGGCGGCCACCCTGGAGAGCCTGGCCGCCCGGGGCGACCGGATGGTCGGGGTGGTCACCCACGTGCCGGCCCTCGCCGAGCGCATCCCGGTCCGGTACGAGGTCCGCAAGGACGCCCGCTCCGCCCGGGTGGAACGGACCGGCCTGTGACGGGGCCGACCGGGCCGGCCGGGCCGGCGCCGCAGGTCGCGGCCCCGGAGCTGTTCGTCGACGTCTGGGACCCGGGCTACGGGGCCTCCTTCGAGGCGGTCCCCGGCGGTCCGGCCACGCCGAGCAGGCAGCAGGTCGACGCCGAGGTGGAGCTGCCGGCGGTGGACTGGCGGGCGATCGACGTCCGGGCCGGGGTGCGGGCACCGGACGTGGTGCTGCTGGTCGACGGGGTGCGCCGGATCGACGCCAGCGTCTGGACGGCCGAGGCCGACGGGGCGTCGTTCCCCGGCGTGGCCGCCTCGTACGCGGCCGGGGTGGTCCGCTGCGACCTGGAGCGGGGCGCGGCCCGGCTCGCCGGGACGCAGGTACGGCGGGGGCTGTTCACGGCCAGCCCGTCGGCCCGGGAGGTGCGGGCCGGGACGGTGCGCTACCCGGTGCACCGGGTCGGCGGCACCGGCGAGCTGAACAAGCTCCAGGCGGCCGTGCAGGGGCCGCTGACCGCGCTGGAGGTGGAGGTCTCCGGGGCGGCCCGGGTCGACGGGGACCTGCTGGTGGTCGACGGCCCGCTGCGCAGCCGCCGGCAGTTGCCCCGGGCGCTCGGCTACGTCAAGACCCAGCACAGCCAGTACCTCGACGCCCGGCTGACGGCCGTGGTGACCGGGCTGCGGGCGGGCCAGCGGTCCCCGGTGTTCAAGCTCGGCACCGCCTGGGGCGGATACTCCTGGTACCTGCGACTGCCGGGGGCCGGCGGCGCGCCGTGGGCCGGCATCGTGCGGGTCGAGTGCTCGGCCGAGCTGGCCGAGTCCGAGGCGATCGGGCTGGCCGACCTGTCGCTGGTCACCCTCCCCCGGTTCGCGTCCACCCCGTACAAGGACCCACGGGCCCCGCAGAACCTGATCCCGATCGCCGGTTTGGAGCGTCGCCTGCGGGCGCTGCTCGGCGACGCCCGCCTGCTGCACCGGGCGCTGACCGCCGCGGCCCGGGGCCGCGGTCCCCGCCACTGATGGGCCGCCGCCGGGGTACGGACCGGATCGTGGCGCGGGTGGACACCGGCGAGGCCGCGCTGGTCCCGGACGCGGACCGGCCGCGCTCGTTCACCCTGCTGCTCGACGGCGCCCCGCAGTCGCACGTGGACCTCGCCGACCCCACCCACCTGGAGTTCGAGTACGTCCGGCGGCTGGCCGCCGCCCTCGACCTGGTCGCCCCGCCGGGCGCGCCGCTGCGGGTGCTGCACCTGGGCGGCGGCGCGCTGACCCTGCCCCGGTACACGCAGGCCACCCGGCCCGGCTCGACCCAGCGGGTGTCCGAGGTGGACGCCGCCCTGGTCGGCCTGGTCCGCCGGGAGCTGCCCTGGCCGGCGGACCCCCGGCTGAAGGTGCGGGTCGCCGACGCCCGGGCCACCCTGGAGTCCGCCCGGGACGGCAGCTACGACGTGGTGGTCGCGGACGTCTTCGCGGGCGCCCGCACCCCGGCGCACCTGACCAGCGTGGAGTACGCGGCCGAGGTGGCCCGGGTGCTCCACCCCGGCGGCTGGTACCTGGCCAACATCGCCGACGGCCCGCCGCTGCGGCACGCCCGCGCCCAGGTCGCCACGGTCCGCGCGGTGCTGCCCCGGGCCTGCCTGATCGGCGACGCGGCGGTGCTGCGCGGCCGGCGCTACGGCAACCTGGTGCTGGTCGCGGGCCGGGTCGAGCCGCCGGTGCCGGAGCTGACCCGCCGGGCGGCCGGGGACTGGTTCCCCGGCCGGGTGCTGGCCGGCGACGAACTTGACCGGTTCGCCGGCGGGGCCGCCGTGGTGCGCGACGCCGACGCCACCGACTCCACCCCGCCGCCGCCGGGGATCTTCTCCGTCCGCCGTTGATCCGTTGACGCGGTGGCTCCGTACCATCGGGCGGCCATGCCCGTGGGGCGGGCTGATGTCATCGGACACCCGGAGGCCGGAAGCCAGGACAGCTCGGACGCGGGCGGCCCCGGCTACTCGTACCGACCCCGAGGCCCGGTGGCCGGTCCCCGCCGGGGACGGTCGTGGCAGAGTGTCGGGGTGACCGAACCCGCCGCCCGCCGGACGCTGCGCCCACCGGCCGGCTACCGGCTGGCCGCCTCGGTCCGGTCGCTCACGTTCAGCACGTACGACCCGTGCGCCCGGATCGCCGCCGGCACGTTCTGGTGGGCCACCCGCACCCCCGCCGGCCCGGCCACCCTCGCGCTGCGCCCGGCCGGCGGCGGGGACCTGCTCGCCGAGGGGTACGGCCCCGGCGCCGACTGGGCGGTCCAGCGGGCCGAGGCGGTCGCCGGGCTGCGCGACGACCGCACCGGCTTCGCCGAGCTGGCCGGCGCGCACCCGCTGGTGGCCCGGCTGGCCGCGCGGCACGTCGGGCTGCGGATGCCGGCCACCAGCCAGCTCTTCCCGCGCGTGCTGCGGGCGATCCTGGAGCAGAAGGTCACCGGCACGGAGGCGTACCGGTCGTACGCGGCGACCGTGCGCCACTTCGGGGAGCCGGCGCCGGGGCCGTTGCAGCCGCTGCTGCTGCCGCCCGAGCCGGCGGCGGTGGCCGCCGCGCCGTACTGGGTCTTCCACCCGTTCGGGGTGGAGCAGAAGCGGGCCGACACGCTGCGCCGGGCCGCCGCCGAGGCTGACCGGCTGGAACGCTGCGCCGACTCCGCCGAGGCCACCCGCCGGCTCACCGCGATCCGGGGGATCGGCCCGTGGACCGCCGCCGAGGTGGTGCGGATCGCGTACGGGGACCCGGACGCGGTCAGTGTCGGCGACTACCACGTGCCGAACACGGTGGCCTGGGCCCTGGCCGGGGAGCCGCGCGGCGACGACGCCCGGATGCTGGCGCTGCTGGAGCCGTTCCGGGGCCACCGCGGCCGGGTCTGCCTGCTGCTCGCCGCCGAGGGCGTGCACGCCCCGCGATACGGGCCGAGGATGCCGATCCGCTCCTTCGCCCGGTACTGACGCCGGGCGCAGGGTCGGGCGGGTGGCGCGTCCGGGTCAGGGCCGGGCGCAGAGCCGGCGCAGGGTCCGGCCGAGCCACCAGGCGTACCCGCGCTGGAAGGCCCGGGCCGCCGGCCCGGCCGCGCGCATGAACCAGCGGTCCGGCCGGCTGAACGCGCGCACCTCGAACCAGACCGCGCCGGTGTCGTCCCGGCTCACCACGAACGCCTCCTCGCCCCGCGCGGGGTGGCCGGGCAGGGTGCCGTACCCGAAGCCGGCCCGGCGGGCGTCGTCGGCGGCCCAGACCACCGCGCACGGCGCGGCCAGCCGCAGCGGGCCGACGCCCAGCCGGGAGACGACGGTGACCCCGGGCGCGGCGCGGGGCGCGTCGGCGTCGATCCGGATCCCGGCGGTCCGGTGCAGCCGCCAGCCGAGCACCGCCGCGCCGGCCGTGGCGAAGCAGCCGTCCGGCAGCCGCACCCGGTGCCGGACGTGCCGCCAGCCCGCGGGCAGCTCGCCGGCGTCGGTGGCCCCGACGTGCGGGTAGGTCAGCTCGGGCACGATCGCCGCCTCTCCCCGGGTCTGCGACACCGCCAGGGTACGGCGCTGCGCGCCGGGCGCCGGCGGTGTGGTGGGCTGGGGTCGTGACCACGCCACCACTGATCACCCCGGCCACCCCCGCCGACGCCGGCGAGATCCTCACCGTGCAGCGGGCCGCCTACGTGACCGAGGCCCAGCACTACGCCGACCCGTTGCTGCCGCCGCTCACCGAGACGCTCGACGAGATCCTGGCCGCGCTGGCCGGCCCGGAGACGGTGCTGGTCGCCCGGGCCGGGCACCGGCTGGTCGGCTCGGTCCGGGCGCGGGTCGCCGACGACACCGCCCACGTCGGCCGGCTGGCCGTGGCCCCGGACCAGCAGGGCCGGGGGATCGGGGCCCGGCTGCTGCGCGCGGTGGAGGCGGCCTGCGCCGACCGGGTGTCCCGCTTCGCGCTGTTCACCGGGGCCGCCAGCGAACGGAGCCTGCGGCTGTACCGGCGGCACGGCTACGAGATCGTCGGCAACCGGCCGGACGCCAACGGCATCCCCCTCGCCGTGCTAGAGAAGCGGCTGGTCAATGCCGCTCGCAGCGGCGCCTGAGGCCGTCGGCCTCCAGCCGGAGGTACCGGCGGGTCAGCCCGCCGTAGAGCCAACCGACGGGTGCGGCGAGCGGGCCCGACTGCTCCAGCGTCAGCTCGACCCGGACCCGGCCGTCCGGCAGCGGGACGATCCGGTGGTCGCCCCGGCTGCGGACGCCCGGGGCGGTCGACACCCAGGCGAAGCGGTACGGTGCCTCGACCTCGACGACCCGCCACACGGCGGGAGGCAGCCGCGGCTGCTCCAGCCGCGCGGTCGAGCCGACCGTCAACGGCCCCGGTTCCAGCCGCCGGGCGCGGGACACCGAGGCGGTCCACTCCGACCACCGGTCGATGTCGGACTGCACCCGCCAGACCCGCTCGGCATCGGCGTCGATCTCGGTGACTGCTGCGAAGCGCACGGTCCCTCCCCTGTCGTCGAATCCTGTCGCTCGACGATCCCCGTCGGCGGCCTGCCCGGCGGCCCGGCGCGCCGACGACGCGCCGCGCGGCTTCCCCGGATCGGCGTGCTCCGGCGACGCGATACGCCGCCGTCACGGGGGCCGCCGCCACGATGACGAGCCGGCGCACGCAATCGTGACCGGACAGCACGGCCCGGCCGACGTCGAGACGGGACGGGGCGGGGCGGGTCAGGCCGGTTCGGTCTCGTGCAGGTCGGCGAGGGTGAGCGGGGTGCGGCGGCGCAGCAGGTCGTCCAGCTCGGCGACCGTGCCGACCTCGCCGAGCACGTCCTTGCCGCCGCCGAAGCGGGCCGGGTAGCGGCGCACCAGGCGGTAGCGGTACCGGCCGCGGATCAGCTCGACGCTGACCCGCCAGCGCCCGCAGCACCCGCAGACCCACTCCCGCATCCGGCGAAGTTAGCTCTGAGCTGCGGAAACACCATCCGGTCCCGAGGGAGGAGCGGGACGGAACGGGACAGGTCGCCCCGCCACCCCCGGTGATCTGCCTCACGACTGTCGGTGCCGTCTGGTTGACTGACGCCGTGGACCTGCCGATCAACCCGCCGGTCGAGCCGATGCTGGCCAAGGCCGTGCCGCGACTGCCCACCGACCCCGGCATGACGTACGAGCCGAAGTGGGACGGTTTCCGCTGCATCGTGTTCCGCGACGGCGACGAGGTGGAGCTGGCCAGCCGGGGCGGCAAGACGATGACCCGCTACTTCCCCGAGGTGGTCGAGCAGGCGCTGCGGCAGCTCCCGGAGCGCTGCGCCGTCGACGGCGAGCTGATCGTGATCCGCCGCGACGGCCCCGGCGGCCAGCCCCGGCTCGACTTCGAGCTGCTCGCCCAGCGCATCCATCCCGCCGCGTCCCGGGTGAAGCTGCTGGCCGAGACCACCCCGGCCGACTTCGTCGCGTTCGACCTGCTCGCCCTCGACGACGAGCTGCTGACCGACCAGCCGTACCCGCGCCGCAGGGCCCGGCTGGAGCGGGCCCTGGCCGGGGTCCGCCCGCCGGTGCACGTCACCCAGGTCACCACGGACCCGGAGACGGCCCGCCGCTGGTTCGACGTGTTCGAGGGCGCCGGGCTCGACGGGCTCATCGTCAAACCGGCCGACCTGCCGTACGAGCCCGGCAAGCGGCTGATGTTCAAGGTCAAGCACGCCCGCACGGCCGACGTGGTGGTTGCCGGCTTCCGCTGGCACAAGACCGGGCCGGTGGTCGGCTCGCTGCTGCTCGGCCTCTACGACGAGGCCGGCGTCCTGCACCACATCGGCGTCAGCTCCTCGTTCACGGCCGCCCGCCGCAAGGAGTTGCTGGACGAGCTGGCCCCGTACCGGGACGTCGGCGACGAGCATCCCTGGGCGCACGGCGACCACGAGCGCGGCCAGCGCATCCCCGGCGGGGTGAGCCGGTGGACCGGGACGAAGAACCTGGAGTGGGAGCCGCTGCGCCCGGAACTGGTGGTCGAGGTGGGCTACGACGCGATGGAGGGCGACCGGCTCCGGCACACCGCGCGATTCGTCCGCTGGCGGCCCGACCGCGACCCCCGGTCCTGCGGCTACGACCAGCTCGACCGCCCGATCCGATACGACGTCGACCAGGTCCTGCGCGGCGATCCGGCGGCGACCGCCGAGGCCGCTCCGGGGCCGGGCGTAGCCTGAGCCGTCGACCCGACCACGAGAGGCGCGCCGGTGACCCGCTTTCCCGACCGGATCCGCCGGGTCCGGCTGACCCTCGCCGGGCTCGTCTCGGCGGCGGTGGTCGCCGCCGGCTGCACGATGCCGGCGTTCGCGCCGCGCACCGAGTCCGAGGGCGCTGCCGCGCCGCCGGGCGCCGCGCCGACCTGGCGGGCCTGTCCCGAGGTGGCCGACGAGTTGGTGGGCCGGGGCGCCCCGGACATGCGGTACGACTGCGCACGGATCTCGGTGCCCCGCAACTGGGGCTCCGGCACCGGTGCCACGGCCGGCCCGGGCAGCGGGGAGACCTTCGAGATCGCCCTGCTGAGGGCCCGGTCGACGAAGCAGCGGGGCCGGATCGGCTCGCTCGTGATCAACCCCGGCGGCCCCGGCGGCTCCGGGGTGGACACGGCCGTCTACCTCTCGTTCGGCCCGACGTTCGGAGGGCTGCCCCCGTCGGTCACCGAGCGGTTCGACATCGTCGGGTTCGACCCGCGCGGGGTGGCCCGGTCCAGCCCGGTCAAGTGCATCCCCGACGCCGACCTGGACGCCAGCTTCGGCTACGACCCGGACCCGGAGTCCCCGGCGTCCTTCGACGGGTTCGTCGCGCTGAACCAGCGGATCGGGCGCGGCTGCGGCGACAGGTACGGCGACCAGCTCCCGCTCTACGGCACCGAGCAGGCCGCCCGGGACATGGACGCGGTGCGCGCGGCGGTCGGCGACGAGAAGCTGACCTACCTCGGCTACTCCTACGGCACCCTGCTCGGGGCGACGTACGCCCAGCTCTACCCGCAGCGGGTCCGGGCCCTGGTGCTCGACGGCGCGGTCGACCCGACGCAGGACCTGGTGGCCGGCTCGGAGAGCCAGGCGAAGGGCTTCGAGCGGGCGTTCGACAACTTCACCCGGTGGTGCGCGGCCAACACCGGGCGCTGCCCGCTCGCCCCGGACGCCCGGGCCGCGGTGACCTCGGCGATCGACAAGGCCAAGGTCTCCCCGGTGAAGGCGGCGGACGGCCGGGAGGCCACCTCCGGCTGGGTCTTCTACGCGGTCATCTCCTCCCTCTACACGGAGTCGGGCTGGCAGGAGCTGGCCCAGGCGATCGACCGGCTCGACGGCGGCGACCCGGCCGAGGTGTTCCGCCTCGCCGACGCGTACGCCGGGCGGGAGGACGACGGGCGGTACTCGAACCTGTTCGACGCCAACCTCGCGGTCAACTGCACCGACGAGTCGGAGAAGCCGACCCTGCAACGGGTCCGTCAGCTCCAGTCACAGTGGCGGGAGAAGTACCCGCTGTTCGGCCCGGCGCTGGCCGTGGGCATGCTCGGCTGCGTCGAGTGGCCCGGCGGGCGGGACCCGTACCCGACCGGCAAGGCCGTCGGCGCCCCGCCCATCGTGGTGGTGGGCACGACCGGGGACCCGGCGACCCCGTACGAGCAGACCGCGAAGCTGGCCTCGATGCTGGGCGTGGGCCGGGTGCTGACCTGGGAGGGCGAGGGGCACACGGCGTACCCGCAGACGCGCTGCGTGACGGACGCGGTGGACGCGTACCTGATCTCGCTGACGGTGCCCGGGGAGGGGCTGCGCTGCCCGGCCCGCTGACGGCTCACCCGAGGCGGCGGCCCCGGCCGCGCCTTCCGGCCGCCCCCGGCGGGGCGGGTGAGGGGGCCGGCTCGGCCGGCAGGACGATCCCGTGCCGGGCCGCCAACTCCTCCAGCAGCGCCCGCATCCGCCGCACGTCGGCCTTCAGCTCCTCCTGCTCGGCGTGCTCGAAGGCGTCGTCGTCCACGATCAACTGGCTGGCGAAGTGCGCGGTGATCAGCGGGATGACCAGCAGCACCATGGTCGAGATGAGCAGCGCCGCGAGGGCGCGCCCCGCGCCGGTGGTCGGCGAGATGTCGCCGTACCCGACGGTGGAGGCGGTCACCACCGCCCACCACACCGAGTCGGTGGCGCTCTTGTGCTCCACGTGGCTGTAGATGACCCCGGCCACCATGATCATCAACAGGTACGACGCGATCAGCGTCCGGGGCGAGTTGGCGAACCAGACCAGCCCCCGGTAGACCCAGCGGAACGGCAGCAGCAGGACGTCCATGCCGCATCATGCTGCCCCCTGCCGGCAAACCCGGTCGCCGGGGCATCGCCCGGGTCGCTGTGCCAGGCTGACGCCATGCGCACCCTGATCCTCCGGGAGGCGGTCCGGGCCGACCTGCCGGCCGTCATCGCCCTGCTGGCCGACGACATGCTGGGCAAGACCCGCGACTTCACCGAGGTCGACGAGGCGTACGAGAGGGCGTTCGCGGACATCTCCGCCGACCCCCGCAACCACCTCGTGGTGGCCGACGAGGACGGGGTGCTGGTGGGCTGCATGCAGATCACCTACATCCCCGGGCTCGGCCGGCACGGGGCCGAGCGGTCGCTCATCGAGGCGGTGCGGGTGCGCTCGGACCGCCGCGGGCAGGGGCTGGGGCGGGAGATGATGCGCTGGGCGATCGACCAGGCCGAGCGGCGTGGCTGCGCGCTGGTGCAGCTCACCACGGACAAGAGCCGCCCGGACGCGCACCGCTTCTACCGGGGCCTCGGCTTCACCGCCAGCCACGAGGGCATGAAGCTCACCCTCTGACGCCCCCTCCCCCTTCTCCCCCTCCCCCTCCCCCTCCCCCCTCCCCTCACGCGCGCCGATCATGGAGTCGTGGTGCCCGGTATACGCCGTCGCACCCCTTTCACGGGGCACCACAAGTCCATGATCGACGGGGCGGGGGGTGGGGTGAGGGTGACGGGGTGGGGGTGGGGTGGGTTAGGTGGGGAGGAGGTGGCCGTCGCGGAGGGTCAGGGTGCGGTCGGCCAGCTCGATGAGGGCCGGGTCGTGCGTGGCGACCAACGCGGTCATCCCGCGCGCGTGGACCACCGCCCGGAGCAGGTCCATGATCGACCGGCCGGTCTCCGAGTCGAGCTGGCCGGTGGGCTCGTCGGCGATCAGCAGGTCCGGCTCGTTGGCCAGGGCCCGGGCCAGCGCCACCCGCTGCTGCTGCCCGCCGGAGAGCTCGTACGGCCGCTGCGCGGCGTGCCCGCCCAGCCCGACCAGCTCCAGCAGCACCGACACCCGCTCCTCCCGCTCGGCGGCGGGCACCTTCGCCAGCCGCAGCGGCACCCCGACGTTCTCGGCGGCGGAGAGGATCGGGATCAGCCCGAAGGTCTGGAAGACGAAGCCGACGGTGCCCCGGCGCAACCGCAGCAGCTCCCGCTCGCCGGCCGTACCGAGGTCGTGCCCGGCCACCCGGACCTGCCCGGAGTCCGGCCGGTCCAGGCCGCCGACCAGGTTCAGCAGGGTGGTCTTGCCGGCGCCCGACCGCCCCTGCAGGGCGACCAGCTCGCCCTTGCCCGCGGTGAACGAGACGTCCCGGACGGCGTGCACGGCGCGCTCACCCCGGCCGAAGGTACGGCTCAACCCGGAGACCCGCACCACCTCCTCGGTGGTGGCGGCCGTCGGGCGTGGGAACGGCTGCTCGGTCATGCGTCACTCCGTTCGGCGTCGGTCCGGTCGCCCGGCCGCACCTCGACGTGGTCGGGTTCCAGGTTGAGTCGTACCCGGTCGCGCAGGGCCAGCGCGTCCACGAAGGACGCCGGGAGTTGCATCCGGCCCGTGCGGTCGAGCACCGCGTACTCCTCGCTGACCAGCTCGGTGGCGCCGTCCGCGCCGATCCGGGCGGTGCGGCGTACCTCGGAGGAGGTCCGGCCGTCGCGGATCGCGACGGTCCGGCGGACCTGGGTGGCCACGGCCTGGTCGTGGGTCACCACCACCACCGTCACCCCCAGCTCCGCGTTGATCTGCCGCAACGCGGCGAAGACCTCGGCGCCGGTGGCCTCGTCCAGCTCGCCGGTCGGCTCGTCGGCGAAGAGCACCTCCGGGTCGTTGGCCACCGCCACCGCGATCGCGCAACGCTGCTGTTCCCCGCCGCTGAGCTGCCCCGGCCGCCGGTCGGCGAGGTGGCCCACGCCGACCAGGTCCAGCAGCTCCCGGGCCCGGTCCCGGCGGACCCGCCGCCCACGCCGCCCGGCCAGCTTCATCGGCAGGTCGACGTTCTCCAGGGCGGTCAGGTACGGCAGCAGGTTGCGCCCGGTCTGCTGCCAGACGAAGCCGGCCATCTCCCGGCGGTAGCTGAGCCGGCGGCGGGCGGAGAGGGCGAGCAGGTCGTACTCGGCGACCCGGGCGATGCCGGCGGTCGGGGTGTCCAGCCCGGACAGGATGTTCAGCAGGGTCGACTTGCCCGACCCCGACGCCCCGACGATCGCGACCAACTCGCCCCGGTCGATGACCAGGTCGAGGCCCTGCAACGCGACCACCTCGACGCCGTCGCTCTTGAAGATCCGCACCAGGCCGTCGCAGACGATGTGCCCGCGCAGCCGGTCCTGCCCGCCGGCCCGCTCGGCCGCGCGCTGCGCGGCCCGCTGTTGCAGGGCGGCCAGGTCCGGTACGGCGGACGCCTCCACGGTGGCTGTCATCTCAGCTCTCCTCTCCGAGCCGCAGCACCTCACCGAGGCGCAGCCGGCGGTTGTTCAGCGTCTCCACGGTCACCGCGAGGGCCAGCGCCACCGCGCCGACCACGAGCACGGCACCGACCAGCCCGGGCGAGAACGCGACCCGGACCGGCGCGCCCCCGGTGAACGCGGCCAATCCGAGCGCCGGGGTGAGCAGCAGGGGCAGCAGCGCGCCCGTCACCGCGCCGGTGAGCAGCGCGACGGCGACCAGCGGCGTCAGCTCGACCAGCAGCAGCGCGCGCCACTGGCGACGGGACAGGCCGAGGGTGCGCAGCCGGGACAGCACCTGACCCCGGGCCCGCGCCCCGGCGAGCACCGCGAAGGCAATCGCCAGCAGGCCGAGGACGGCCCCGCCGGCCGCGCCGGCGGCGAAACCGAAGACCAGCAGGCCGTTCGCGCCGCCCCCGCCGAGCGAGTCGCGGGCGTCCCGCCAGGTCGTCACCTCGGCGCCGCGCGGTCGCTCCCCCGCGACGACTGCGCCGCCGGTCTGGTAGCGGCGCTGCCCCTCGTCGCCCGCCTGCCGCAGCGCCTGCACGTCGAACCCGTCGCCGGCGACCAGGAACGCCGTCGGCACCGGGCCGGTCGGGCCCGGGGCGGGCAGCGCCTGCCAGGGCAGCACCACGAACCGGTCGGTGGCGGGCGGGACGAGCGGGAAGTCCTCCGCCGTGCCGGCCACCCGGAACGGGTAGCCGCGTCCCTGCACGGACACCAGGGCCGAGGAGTCGAGGCCCTTGCGGGCCAGGTCCGCGGCGAGCGCCGGGGAGACCAGCGCGGGCGCCGGCCCGGGTGCGGGGTCGCCCCGCAGCAGCGGCGGCACCGAGACCGCCAGCCCGGCGTCCCGGGCCGCCTCGGCGAGCCCTGGCCCGTTGACCAGCAGCACGGAGACGGCGGCGAGGCCCGCGTCGGCGCCGCGCGGGTCGGCGATCCGCAGCGCGGTGTCCCGCACGATCGGGGTGGCCCGCCGGACGCCGGGCAGCTCCCGGAGGGCGGCGCCGGTGTCGGGGGCGAGCCGCTCGCCGTCGACCAGCGCGGACGCCGGCACGGCCAGCGTCGCCGTCCGGTCCCGGCCGGTCTCGATCCCGGTGGCCACGACGGCGCAGAACGCCGCCGTCGCGATCGCCACCACCACGACGACCACCGGGGCGGTGGCGGCCGACCGGCTCGCCTGGGCGGTGCCGAGGAACGTCACGCTGCCCCGCAGCCGGGCGGCGACCCGGCTCAGCAGCCGCAGCGGCCAGGGGTAGAGCCGCAGCGCGAGCACCGCCGCCGCGACGGCCAGCAGCACCGGGACCGAGGTCAGCAGCGGATCGACCGATCCCGGGGTCAGGCCCCGGCGTCGCAGCAGCACGACGGCCAGCACGGCCAGCGCCACGACCAGCAGTTCCACGGTCAGCCGGCGGACACCGGGGCGGGCGGAAACCAGGTCGCGCCGGCCGCCCGGGACGGCCGAGACGGCCAGCGCGGCCAGCGGCAGGGCCAGGGTGGCCAGGGTCGCCGTGGCCAGGACCAGCCAGCCCGTCCCACCGCCGGAGCCGGGCAGCAGCCGGCCGAGCAGCCAGCCCAGCGCCGCAGCCGGCGGGACGACCAGCAGCGACTCGGCCAGGCTGCGCAGCGCGCCGCTGGTCGGTGCGCCGCCCCGGGCGACCAGCAGGGCGAACTCGGTCTCCCGGCGGCGGGCCGCGAGCCGGGCGGCGAGCCCGATCAGCCCGGCCAGGGTGGCGAGCACCCCGGCGGCGATCACCGCGAGCAGCGTCCGCGCGGCGGAGAGCGCGTCGAGGAACTGCTGCAACGGGACGTCCACCGCCTGGGTGACGTTCAGCCCCGCCGGGGGCTCGCGGAGCAGCAGCCGCACGCCGTCGATGACGCCGCGCAGGTCGGCGACGTCCATGCCGTCCCCGGCCAGCCGGTACCGCCAGGAGAACCGGACCGGCCCGCCGGTGGCGGCCACCGCGTCCAGGCCGGCGTCGCCGGTCACCGCCACCATCTCGTACGGCTCCCCGTCGCCGGCCGGTTCGGTCACCCGCAGGACCGGCGGCAGCGTGTCCCAGATCCCGTCCGCCGGTCGGGTCGGCTCGAAGACGCCGACCACGAGCAGCGACAGCGGCGCGGTCCCCTCCCCGGCCCAGCCCAGGCGGCTGCCGGCGCGCAGGTTCACCTTCTGCGCCGTGTCGGCGGCCAGCGCGACCTCGACCGGCCGGCCCGGCCCGGTCGCCTCGGCCGGCCAGCGCCCCTCGACCAGGGTGGCCGCCTCCGCGATGCCGTGCATCGCGCGCAGCCGGGACACGACGAAGAGGTTCTTCGCCGCCAGGTCCGGCCCGGTCAGCCCGCCGAATGCGGTCTCCGCCACGTACCAGCGGCTGTCCACCGCATTCCGGACCGGGGGCGGCATGCCCGCCTGGAACGCGTCGAGGTCGCGGCCCCGCGCCGCGCTGACCGGCCCCTGGCTCCCGTCGACCGGCTCCTCGGCGGTGCTCAGGGTCAGGTCCCGCTCGGCGACCGGGCGGCCGGCGATGTACTCCCGAAGGCCCTGCTGCGCGAGCCCGTCGGCGACGCGGGGGATCCCGGTCACCAGCAGGACGGCCACCAGGGCCAGCACCCCCAGCAGCAGGAACTGCCCGCCGAAGGCCCGCACCCGGCGGGCGGCCCCGGTCATCGGCTGCCCGCCCCGGGACGCACGGTCGCTGCACTCACTGCTCTCCCCCGATCCGGGGCCGCGCCGCCGCGGCCCACCGGCCCGCGCCGGGCCGCGACCGCGCCGACGTTGTTGACTGATCCCCGCCGGACCGCGACCGCGCCGCCGGACCGCGCCGGCCCCCGCCGGACCGCGACCGCGCCATCGCCGTTCACTGGTCACCACCGAACCGCAGCTGCGCCGCCGCCACCCGCTGGCGCAGGCCGGCGGCGAGCGCCGTGCTGAACGCGAGCGCCGCCAGCAGCAGGCCGAGGGCGGTGCCGACGACCGGCAGCCAGGGCAGCGCGAAGGCCGCCTCCGGCACCGGTCGGTCCGCCGCCCGGGTGAGCACCACGAGGGGTGCCATGGTGGCACCCACCCCGGCGCCGACCAGCAGCCCGACGCCGACGCCGATCCCGGCCAGGAAGGTCTGTTCGGCAAGCAGGGCGCGGGCCAGCAGCCGTGGCGTCGCGCCCAGCGTGTGCAGAACGGTCAGCTCCCCGATCCGCCGGCGCGCGGTGGCCCAGACGTCCACGCCCAGCCCGACCAGGGCGAGCAGGACGGAGCCCAGCGCCGCCGCGAGCAGGCCGGTGCGGGTGCCGAGCCAGTACGGGTCACGGTCGGCCTCCGCCGCCGTCGCCCGCCGGTCCAGCACGGTGACCCCGGGCAGGTCGGCGACCGCCCGCACCGCCTCCGGGTACCCGCCGGGGTCGGTGCGCACCCACCACTCCGAGACCGGCCGGACCGCACCCTTGGCGCGGATCAGCCAGTCGACCGCGGCGGGCAGGTCCAGCAGCATGCCGGCGGCCGATCCGGTGGCCGGCACCGCCTCGACCTCGCCCACCACCTGGACCGGCAGGGTGGCCCCGGAGAGACTGACCTGCATCGTGTCGCCCCGGCCGACGCTCAGCGCCCGGGCCACCTGCGGGGTGATCAGCGCCGGAACCGGCGAGCCGTCCCCAGCCGGCACGACGGCGAACCGGCTGGATGGCTGCGACGCGAACCGGCCGCCCGCGACGATGTCGATCCTCCGGCCGGCGCGCAGCTCCCCGTCGCCGACCCGGACCGGCTCGCCCTGCTGCGGGCCGTCCGTCCGGGTCGTCCAGTCGCCGGTCAGCCGTACCGGGCTGGCCGTCCCGGCGGCGTCCAGCGCGCTCAGCCCGGTCACCTCCAGCCGGTAGCCGGAGCCCAGCGCCGGGCCGCCGGTGACCTCGAAGCCGGCCAGCCGGAAGGCCCGGCCGCCGGTGTCGGGCAGGTCCACCGCCGCCGGTACGGGCCGGCCGTCGCTGCCCGCGTCGGCCAGCGGCAGCGCCCAGGCATCGCCGTCGGCGGTGGTGAGCAGCACGGACACCGCGATCCGGTGCGGACGCAGCGCGCCGGTCACCGGGGTACGGACGGTGCCGGCGAGCCGGCGGGCGGTGGCCGGCAGTTCGACGCCGGCGGGGGCGGCCCGGCCGCGTGCCTGCCGGTCGAGCAGGGCCCGGGCCGGCTCGTCGGCGAGCCGGACCACGTCCGGTGCCGCCGCGGCGTCCAGGCTCAGCACGCTCACCGGCAGGTCCTCGCGGCCCACCCGGATGTCGTCGCGCCAGGCGGGCAGCACCCGGTCGACGCCGGGCACCCCGGCCAGCCGTCCCGCCCGGTCGGCCGGCGCGGCGCCGGAGCGCTCGACCAGCCGCAGGTCGGCGCCGACGCTGTGGTCGGCCTGGTCGACGTGCGACCGTTCCCCGGTGGTGACCAGCGACCAGGCCAGGGTGCTGCCGCCCACGGCGAGCGCGAGCAGCAGCACCGGGCCGGCGTGCGGACGCCGGCCGGCCTGCCACATGCCCAGCATCGTGGCGGTCCAGGGCCGGGTGTCGACGAACCGCTCGGCGAACCGGGTGGCCGGCGGCAGCAGGCGCAACGCGACCACGGCGCCGGCCAGCACGCCCAGCGTCGGCGCCGCCACCAGCAGCGGGTCGACGCCGAGCCGGCCGCCCGCGCCGGCCAGCGGGGAGGAGTACTGCCGTAGCTGGGTCCAGGCGAGCACGGCCAGGCCGACCAGGGCCAGGTCGGCGCCGGCCCGCTGGGCCGTGGCGGCCCGGCTCGGGCGGGACCGGGCCGCCAGGTCGGCGACGTACGTGCCGGCCCGGCGCATCGCCGGCAGCACCATCGCCACCAGGCAGCCGGCGGCCGTGGCGGCGGCGACCGCCCAGGTGAGCGTGCTGCCCGCGGCCGACGGGTCGGCCCACGCCTGGCCCCGGCCGACGTGGCGCAGGGCCTCGGCGGCGAGCGGCGGCCCGAGCAGCGCGGCCGGGAGGACCACCAGGGCCGCCTCCCGGGCGGCCAGGCCGGCGATCTGCCGCCGGGCCGCGCCCCGGGCGCGCAACAGCGCCGTCTGCGCGCGGCGGTCCTCGTTGAGCAGGGCGGCCACCAGCACCAGCGCGTAGCCGCCGAGGACCAGGATGAGCAGCAGCGGGGTGAGCAGCGAGGAGCGGCCCACCAGGTCGGCGCGGCCGAGCCGGTCGATCAGCCGGTCCATCGTGGTGACGGTCTGAGCGGACGAGCCGAGCCCGCTCGCCTCGGGCAGCTCGGCGACCTGGGTGGCGACGGCCCGCTTCACGGCCTCCAACCGACTCGGCTCGACGGCGGCCAGGTCGGGCTCGACCAGCCAGGACGCCGACGTGGTGCCGGGGAACGTCCGGTCGAAGTCGGTCGGGTCGAGCAGGAACGGCCCGTACGACGTGGCGGAGCCGGCGGCGACGGCACCCGGCGCGAGCCGCCAGTACGACTCGGCCGGGTCCCGGGGCCGGAAGAGCCCGACCACCTCCACCTGGCTGGCCCGTTCGCTGGCCCGGTCCCGCAGCGGCACCCGCTCGCCGACGGTCAGGCCGAGCAGGCCGGCGACCCGTTCCGGCAGCAGGGCCTGCATCGGCTCGGCCCCGCGCTCGGGCTGCCGCCCGGCGACCAGGTCCGCGTGGCCGGTCAGGCCCTCCAGCGTGGCCAGCGCGGCGAAGACCGGATCGGTGCCGACCCGGGCCGCCCCGAGGTCGCCGGTCAGCTCGCGCCCGGTGCCGAACCGGGCCCCGCGCACCGCTACGGGCGCACCGCCGAGCCCGGCGGCGAAACGCTCCCGGACGGCCCGGTCCCGGGCGGTGTAGGCGGCCCGGTCCGCGCCACCGGAGCCGCTGACCAGCAGGCTGCGTTCCTGCGCCGGGGATGCGGCGAGCACCGCCCGCTGCCCCGCGTCGACGGCCCGCCGGTTGTAGTCGGCCAGCCCGGTGACGAGGGCGATCGCCACCAGGGCCGCCGCCACCGCGGCGAGCAGCAGTCCCCGGGCCGCCCGGGCCCGCCTCCACACCATCGCCATCGCGCCGCCTCCCTGGGCCCAGCGGGCCGACGATCACAATGACCCGCTGCGGGCCCGGAAAGGTTCGCGCCCGTTATCCGACCGTTATGGTGGTGGTGCGGCGCGGCCGACCGTATTGCCCCGCCCGTGGTCACCGGTCCGGGCGTCGAACTGCTTGGATGGCGGTCATGGACATCGCCCTCGCCGTGCTGATCATCGCCGTCGTACTGCTGCTGGCCGCCCAGCTCGTCGGGCCCCGGCAGGACCGCAGCACGCCCCGACGGCTGGCCGAGATCGAGCGACGCCTGCAACTGGTGATGGACCACCTCGGGGTGGTGGACGAGCGGCCGACGCCGCCCGGGGTCCGCGAGTACCTGGCCCGCGGCGAGAAGCTCAAGGCGATCAAGGCGTACCGGGCGGCGACGGGCACGGACCTGCGGACGGCCAAGGAGGCCGTGGAGGCGATGATGGGCCCGCTCCGTTGAGCCGGGGCCGGGGCCGGACGACGTGAGCGACGGGCGTCCACCCGGTCGACGTGAGCGGCCCGGGTGCTCCGCAGGCGGTCAGCGCGGGCGGTCGCGGTCCTTGGAGGGCTGCACCCGCTTCGGCTCGCCCGGCATCTTCGGGTGGTCCGGCGGGTACGGCATGTCGCCCTGGCCCGCCGTGGCGTCCCGGTCGGCCCACTCCAGCAGCGGGGTGATGTCCCACGGGGCGTCGTCGATGCCGGCGTGCGGGTCGCCCCGCTCGGCCAGCCGGGCCGGGACGCTGCCCAGGTGGAACTCGTCCGGGTCCACGTCGGGCAGCTCGTCCCAGGTGACCGGGGTGGACACGGTGGCCCGGGCGTTGGCCCGCAGCGAGTACGCGCAGGCGATCGTGCGGTCCCGGGCCATCTGGTTGTAGTCGACGAACACCCGCTCGCCCCGCTGCTCCTTCCACCAGGCGGTGGTGACCAGGTCGGGGCGGCGGCGCTCCAACTCCCGGGCCAGCGCGATGGTGGCCCGCCGCACCTCGGTGAACGTCCACCGGGGCGCGATCCGCAGGTAGACGTGCACGCCTCGGCCGCCGGAGGTCTTCGGCCAGCCGGTCGCGCCCAGTTCGCCGAGCAGGGCGCGCACCTCGGCGGCGGCGGACGCCGCGTCGGCGAAGTCGGTGCCCGGCTGCGGGTCGAGGTCGATCCGCAGCTCGTCGGGGTGGTCGACGTGGTCGGCGCGCACCGGCCACGGGTGGAACACGACGGTGCCCATCTGGGCGGCCCAGGCCACATGGGCGAGGTCGGCCGGGCAGAGCTCGTCGGCCGTCCGGCCGCTGGGGAAGCTGATCCGGGCGGTGCGCACCCACGGCGGCACACCCCGGGTGGGCACCCGCTTCTGGAAGAACATCTCCCCGGCGATGCCGTCGGGGAAGCGTTGCAGCGTGGTGGGGCGGTCCCGCAGGGCGCGCAGGATGCCCTCGCCCACCGCGACGTAGTAGCCGAAGACGTCCGCCTTGGTGAAGCCCCGCTCCGGGAAGATCACCCGGTCCGGGCTGGTCAGTCGAACCGTGTGGCCGGCCACCTCGATCTCCGTGGCCGTTGCCTTCGTGCTGCCGCCCATTCCGAGACCATATGCCACGGCACCGACACCCGGCGTACCGTTGTCGGGTGAGTCTTGACGAGAACGAGCTGCCCCGAACCGAGGACGAGTGGCGGGTCCGGCTGAGCCCGGAGGAGTTCCGGGTGCTGCGCGAGGCCGGCACCGAGCCCGCGTGGACCGGCGAGTACGTGGACACGAAGACCCCCGGCGTCTACCACTGCCGCGCCTGCGGGGCACAGCTCTACCCCAGTGACACGAAGTTCGACTCGCACTGCGGCTGGCCGAGCTTCGACGACGCGCTCCCGGGCGCGGTGAAGGAGATCGAGGACGACAGCCACGGCATGCGGCGTACGGAGATCCGTTGCGCGCGCTGCGACAGCCACCTCGGCCACGTCTTCCGGGGCGAGGGGTTCACCCCGAAGAACACCCGGCACTGCGTGAACTCGATCTCCGTCCGGCTGGAGCCGGCGCAGGGCTGAGGCGCGGGCGCCCGCCCGCCGGCCGGCCGGCGCGTCGCGGGGCAGGCAGAACGTGACCCGGGTCCGGTTGCCGGAGAGCCTGCTGCGCCTGATCATGTCATCCTCCGGGGTTCGAGGCTCCCACCAGGCTCAACGGCCGACACGCCGGCCCGACACGCCGCCGCGACGGTCGGCTTCGGCCGTTCCGGCCGCCCGGATCGGGCCGCTGCCGCACGCTGTGGAGACACATGTCCTTTTCTCGGGGGGTCCGGCCATGGCGACGTGCGAAGTCTGCGGCAACGACTACTGGATGGCGTTCGAGGTGCGTACGGTCAGCGGCGACGTGCACACCTTCGACTGCTTCGAATGCGCGGCGCACCGGCTGGCGCCGATCTGCGAGCACTGCCAGGTCAAGATCGTCGGCCATGGGGTCGAGGTCTCGGGGCGCTTCTTCTGTTGCGCCCACTGCGCCCGGCAGGAGGAGGGCGACCGGGGCGCGGAGATCCGCGACGCTATCGGCGCTCGCCCCCGCTGAGCGGGGTTACCGCGTCCCGGCGGGCACGGGCACCTACCATCACCGGATGCCGCCGCAGACCGTCGAGGCCCGACTCGCCTCCTTCGCCGAGCTGGACGCCCGCACCCTCCACGACCTGTTCCGGCTCCGCGTCGACGTGTTCGTGGTGGAGCAGGCGTGCCCGTACCCGGAACTGGACGGCCGGGACATCGAGCCCGGCACCCGGCACCTGTGGCTGACCCGCGACGGCGCCGTCGTGGCGTACCTGCGGATCCTGGCCGACCCCGGCGGCGTGGCGCGGATCGGCCGGGTGGTGGTGGCGCCGGACGCCCGGCGCGGCGGGTACGCCGGGCGGCTGATGGCCGAGGCGCTGGCCGTGGTGGGCGACCGGCCGTGCGTGCTGGACGCGCAGTCCCACCTGGCCGGCTTCTACGCCCGGCACGGCTTCGCCGTCAGCGGGCCCGAGTACGTCGAGGACGGCATTCCGCACACCCCGATGCGCCGGGAAAGCGCCATCCATTGACATAAGCGAATGGATGTGGAAATCTGCGCGAGCAGGAGCCGCCACGGGATCAGCACGAGCCGGCGGGGAGGGGCAACTCCCGCCGTCCGGGCGTCGTCGCAGTCCGAACCTCTCACCCGGAGGCTCCCATGCCCACCCTTGTCCGCAGGCGGTCCACGCCGCTCCTGGCAGCCTGGCTGCTCGCCGCCGGCGCGGTCGTCGCGCTGCTGCTCACCACCGCCCTGGCGAACTCCGCGTCCGCCCACGGCTCGGTCGTCGACCCCGCGTCCCGCAACTACGGCTGCTGGCAGCGCTGGGGCGGCGACTTCCAGAACCCGAACATGGCCACCCAGGACCCGATGTGCTGGCAGGCCTGGCAGGCCGACCCGAACGCCATGTGGAACTGGAACGGCCTGTTCCGCGAGGGCGTCGCCGGCAACCACCAGGCCGCCATCCCGGACGGCCAGTTGTGCAGCGCCGGCCACACCTCCAGCGGCCGGTACAACGCGCTCGACACCGTCGGCGCGTGGAAGACCGCGCCGGCCACGAACAACTTCCGCATCAAGCTGTACGACCAGGCCAGCCACGGCGCCGACTACATCCGGGTGTACGTGACGAAGCAGGGCTTCAACGCGCTCACCAAGCCGCTGGCCTGGAGTGACCTGGAACTGGCCGGCCAGATCGGCAACACCCCGGCGGCGCAGTGGACGCCGGAGACGCAGGGCGTGTCGATCCAGGTGCCGGCGAACGCGCCGGGCCGCACCGGCCGGCACGTCGTCTACACCATCTGGCAGGCCAGCCACCTGGACCAGTCGTACTACCTGTGCAGCGACGTGGACTTCGGCGGCGGCCCGACCACGACGCCGCCGACGACCACCCCGCCCACGACGGCCCCGCCCACCACGCCCCCGGCGACCGGTGGCTGCGCGGCGGCCTACCGGGTCACCTCCTCCTGGGCCGGCGGGTTCCAGGGCGAGGTCGAGGTGACCGCCGGCGCGTCGGCCATCAAGAGCTGGACGGTGACCTGGACGTACGCCAACGGCCAGCAGGTCAGCTCGTCGTGGAACGCCACCGTGACCAGCAGCGGGTCCACGGTGACCGCCCGCAACGTCGCGTACAACGGGACGCTGGCCGCCGGGGCGAAGACCGCCTTCGGCTTCCTCGGCTCCTCGACGGGCACCAACACCGCGCCGACGCCGACCTGCACGGCGACCGTCTGATCCCCACCGACCGACCAGGCACGACCGCCCCAGCCGGGCTGGGATCCACGCCCCCCACCGGCAAGATCGCGCCTGATTCACGGAATCAGTGGCTGTCCCGGCCGGGATAGCCACTGATTCCGTGAATTTGCACGGACCGCACGGTCGGCGGGGTTGGTGGTGGCCTCAGGTGTCGCGGCCAGGGCCTGCGCTCACATCAGGCAGGAGACGATGTCGGCGATCGGGCGGCGGCGGCCGGTGTAGAACGGGATCTCCTCCCGGACGTGCCGGCGGGCGCCGGACCCCCGCAGGTCGCGCATCAGGTCCACGATCCGGTGCAGTTCGTCGGCCTCGAAGGCGAGCATCCACTCGTAGTCGCCGAGGGCGAACGAGGCGACCGTGTTGGCCCGCACGTCCGGGTAGCCCCGGGCCATCTTGCCGTGCTCGGCCAGCATCTCGCGCCGCTCGGCGTCCGGCAGCAGGTACCACTCGTACGAGCGGACGAACGGGTAGACGCACAGGTACGCCCGGGCCTCCTCGCCGGCCAGGAACGCCGGGATGTGGCTCTTGTTGAACTCCGCCGGGCGGTGCAGCGCCATCTGCGACCACACCGGGGTCATCGCCCGGCCCAGCGTGGTCCGGCGGAACCGCAGGTACGCGTCCTGGAGCGCGTCGCTCGACGACGAGTGCCACCAGATCAGCAGGTCGGCGTCGGCGCGCAGCCCGGCCACGTCGTACGTGCCGCGAATTGTCACGTCCTTGCCGGCCAGCTCCTCGAACAGGGCCTCGACCTCGCCGGTGACGTTCTCGCGCAGCGAGGGCAGCGGGCTGGTGGCCCGGTACACCGACCACATGGTGTAGCGGATGCTGTCGTTCAGCTCCCGCAGCCGTGCCGCGTTGGTCTGCTCGGTCATGCTGCCGATCCTCCCAGTGCTGTGATGATCTCCTCGGCCGCCGTCGCGCCGGAGCGGACGCAGACCGGGATGCCGACGCCGTCGTAGCCGGCGCCGGCCAGGGCCAGCGTCGGGTGCGCGCCGCGCAGTGCCGCCCGGACGGCGGCAACCCGGTCGGCGTGCCCCGGGGTGTACTGCGGCAGCGCCCCGCCCCACCGCTGCACGTGGCTGGCCACCGGCGCGGGCAACGCGGCGCCCAGCACCTTCGACAGCTCCCGGTGCACCGTGTCCGCCAGGTCGGCGTCGGCGACCTGGAGGGACGCCTCCTCGCCGTACCGGCCGACGGAGGCGCGCACCAGGGCCAGCCCGTCCGGCCGGGCCAGGTGTCCCCACTTGGTGGTGAAGAACGTCGACGCCTTGATCAGCAGCCCCTCGGTGGCCGGCACCAGGAACCCCGACAGCGCCGGCAGCGCCGGCTCGGGCAGGGCCAGGGTGATCAGGGCGACGCTGGCGTAGTCCAGCGTGCCGACGGTCGCGGCGGCCGTCGGCGCGACGCCGGCCAGCAGCCGGGCGGCCGGGCGGGCCGGCACGGCCAGCACCACGGCGTCCGCCGCCACCAGCTCCGGGTCGCGGGTCGGGCCGACGGTCAGCCGCCAGCCGGTCGCCGTCGGGGTCAGCTCGCGCACCGCCGCGTCCCGGCGGATCGTCGCCCCGCTGGCCGTGGCGGCGGCCTCGACCAGCCGGCTCAGCCCACCGGCCAGGGTGCCGAAGACCGGGGCGCCGGGCGCGCGCGGCGCGGCGGCCTGCGCGGCCCGGACCGCGCCGACCAGGGTGTGCTCCGTGCGGGCCGCGCGGGCCAGCGCCGGCATCGTGGTGACCAGGGACAGGTCGTCGGCCCGGCCGGCGTAGACGCCGCCGAGCATCGGGTCGACCAGCCGGTCCACCACCTGGTCGCCGAGCCGGGAGCGGACCAGCGCCCCGACGGAGACGTCCGCGCCGGGGGCCAGCAGCGGGCGGCCGGCGTCCCGGTCGGCGTCCGCGGCCGGCTGCGCGACCGTCGTCACCTTCGCCAGATCCCCGGGTACGCCCACCAGCGTCCCGCCCGGGACCGGGCGCAGCCCCCCGTCGACGGCGAGGGCGGCCTGCCCGACGGTCGGGTGCACGATCTCGCCGGCCAGCCCGAGCCGGCGGGCCAGGGCGACGGCGGCGGACTCCCCGCCGGCCGGGTCGCGCATCAGGAACGACTCGGCGCCGAACTCCACCGGCTGCCCGGCCAGCTCACCGGTGCGCAGCTTGCCGCCGAGCGCGCCGGACTGCTCGTACACGGTGATCTCGGTGCCGGCGGGCGCGCGGTCGCGTAGCCGGACGGCGGCGGCCAGCCCGCTGATCCCGCCCCCGACGATCGCCACCCGCCACGGCTGCCGCACGGTCACTCCGCCGGACGCGCGGACACCTCGTGCACCAGCGCGACCACCCGGGTCAACACGTCCGGGTCGGTCTCCGGCAGCACGCCGTGACCGAGGTTGAACACGTGGCCGGGGGCGGACCGGCCCTCGGCGAGGATCCGCCGCACCTCGGCCTCCACCACCGGCCACGGGGCGAGCAGCACCGCCGGGTCCAGGTTGCCCTGTACGGCCTTGTCGGCGCCGATCCGGCGGGTCGCCACGTCCAGCGGGGTACGCCAGTCCACCCCGACCACGTCGGCCCCGGCCTCGCCCATCTCGCCGAGCAGCTCGGCGGTGCCCACCCCGAAGTGGATCCGGGGCACCCCCGCGTCGGCCAGCCCGGACAGCACCTTCGTCGAGTGCGGCAGCACGTACCGCCGGTAGTCGGCCTCGGACAGCGCGCCGGCCCACGAGTCGAACAGCTGCACCGCGGACACCCCGGCGTCGACCTGCACCCGCAGGAAGGACAGCGTCACCTCGGCCAGCCGGACGCAGAGCGCGTGCCACAGCTCCGGCTCGCCGTACATCAGGGCCTTGGTCCTCGCGTGGGTGCGCGAGGGGCCGCCCTCGACCAGGTAGCTGGCCAGGGTGAACGGCGCGCCGGCGAACCCGATCAACGGGGTGTCGCCCAGCTCGGCGACGAGCAGCCGGACCGCGGAGTCCACGTAGGAGACGTCGTCGCGGCTGATCGGCCGGATCCGCTCCACGTCGGCGGGGGTGCGCACCGGCTCGGCCACCACCGGCCCGGTGCCCGCGACGATGTCCAGGTCCACCCCGGCGGCGGCCACCGGGACCACGATGTCGCTGAACAGGATCGCCGCGTCGACCCGGTGCCGGCGCACCGGCTGGAGGGTGATCTCGGCGACCAGGTCGGGGCGGCGGCAGGACTCCAGCATCCCCACGTTCTTGCGGATCTCGCGGTACTCCGGCAGCGACCGGCCGGCCTGGCGCATGAACCAGACCGGGGTGTGCGGGCCGTCCTCGCGCCGGCAGGCCCGGACGAACGGGGAGTCGACCGGTCCGCCGCGGCGGGGTTCTCCGTCTCGGGCTGCAGTGCCCGTGGTGTCGGTGGTCATCGCGGCAATCGTGCCACGCCCCCGGTGCCGCTCCCCCACCCCCGCCACCTTTTGTGACCCACCCCCGCCTGGCGGGGCGGCCCGTCGGCGTGCCGTTACGGCGGCGGGGGCGGCAGGCGGCATAGGCTGCCCGCATGGCCCCCCCGATCGCGCTCCCGGAGACCTTCGCCCGCGCGGTCGCCGGACTGCGGTCGGCCGCGCCCCGGTCGGAGATCGTCCTGGAGGAGGTCGGCGCGCCGCAGCGGCTCGCGCCGTACGCGTTCGCGCTCTCCGCGACGGTGCTGCGCGACGACGACGAGGTCGCCACCGGGCGGTTGATCCTGCTGCACGACCCGGCCGGTCACGAGGCCTGGCAGGGCACCCTGCGGCTGGTCACCTACGTCACGGCGGAGCTGGAGGCCGACCTGGCCGCCGACCCGCTGCTGCTCGGGGTGGGCTGGACCTGGCTGACCGACGCGCTGGACGCCCAGGACGCCCCGCACCGGGCGATCGGGGGCACGATCACCCAGACGATGTCGACCCGGTTCGGCGACCTGGCCGGGCCGCCGACCGTCGCCGACATCGAGATCCGGGCCTCCTGGACGCCGCTCGGCGAGGACCTGAGCCCGCACCTGCTGGCCTGGTGCGCGCTGCTCGCCTCCACGGCGGGCCTGCCGCCGCCCGGGGTGACGGCCCTCCCGGAGCGCCGCCCGGCCGGCGCCGCCTGACCCGCGCTGGGCCGGTGAGCGACCCGGCGGGACGGACGGGGCCGGAGACGACGCGGGCCACGCCAACCGGACCGGGGTCCGGCGGCGCGGCCCGGGCGGGCCTACCTGTCAGAGGTAGTCCTCGGCCTCGTCGCAGACCTTGTTCATCCCCTGGGTGGCCTTGTTGTACGCGGCCTTGTTGTTCGCCGCCGCCGCGGCCAGCGCGCTGGTGAGCTTGTCCAGGCAGGTGGCGATGACCTTCTTCTGCCGGGCCTGCTCGTCGCGGTCGTTGCGGGTGCCGGTGAGGTCCTGCTCGGTGGTGGAGAGCTTGTCCCGCACGCCCTGGAGGTCCTTCTTGAGCTTCTCGATCTCGGTCTTGTTCGCCGTGATCGTGCCGTCCCGCTCGCTGACCTGGGCGGTCAGCCGCTTCTCCGTGCGGTCCAGCTCGTTGCCTTTGGTCACGTAGAGGCCGGTCATCACGCCGCCGAGGACGAAGAGCAGCCCGGCCACCAGGGCCAGCACCAGCACGCTGCGCCGGCCCTTGCCGGCGGCGGGCGCCGCCGGGCCGTACGGTGGCGGGCCGGGCGGGCCGGACATCGGCTGGCCGAAGCCCGGCCCGGAGGCCGGGGGCACCGACATCGGCTGGGCGTACCCGGGGGCGGAGACCGGCGGGGTGGAGACCGGCGGGCCGAACGGCGGGGCGGACTGCGGCGGCTGCTGGCCGTAGGCCGGCGCGGGCGGGGCCGACTGCGGGGCGCCGTAGGCCGGCGCGGGCGGGGCGGACTGCGGGGCGCCGTAGGCCGGCGCGGGCGGGGCGGACTGCGGGGCGCCGTAGGCCGGCGCGGGCGGGGCCGGCTGCGGGGCGCCGTAGGCCGGCGCGGGCGGGGCCGGCTGCGGGGCGCCGTAGGCCGGCGCGGGCGGGGCCGGCTGCGGGGCGCCGTACTGGCCCGGCTGCGGCGCGCCGTACTGGCCGAACTGCTGGGTCGGCTCGGCGGGTGGCGGGGGGTTGCCGTACTGGCCGAACTGCTGGGTCGGCTCGGCCGGCGGCTGGGGGGTGCCGTACTGGCCGGGGGCGAACTGTCGGGTCTGGTCGGCCGGCTGGCCGGTCGGGCCGTACTGCTGGGGCACGGGCTGGCCGGGGCCGGCCGGCGGCGGGTAGGGCGGCTGGTCCCCGGACCCGGTCGGTGGCTGGGACATGTTTTCTTCCTCCAGGTGACTGGCCCGCTGTCGGACGACGGCGACGGAGCGGGCTGGTACGAGGGCGACGGCCGGGTCAGCAGATCTGGAAGCCGTCGCAGGCGACCTTGATGGGTACGGCGAGGCCGATGCCCTCGGCGTCGCGGGCCTTGGCGGTGGCGATCCCGACGACCTGCTTCTGGCCGTTGATCACGGGACCGCCCGAGTTGCCGGGGTTGATCGGTGCGTCGAACTGGATGACCGGTCCCGAGCCCTGTCCGGCCTCGCGGAAGGCGCTGACCACACCGGTGGTGACGCTGTCCTGGAGGCCGAGCGGGGCGCCGACCACGACGATCTGCTGGCCGGACTTGACCGCGGTGGACGCCGTCACCAGGCCGGTGAACTTGCTGGTGGTGCGCAGTTGGGCGATGTCGTTGGCCTCGTCGACCCGGACGATGGTGGCCGGGTAGCGCTGGTCGGTGCGCTCCAGGAAGACCTCCCGGCCGCCGCCCTGCCAGACCGACTCGACCACGTGGAAGTTGGTGAACAGGTTCGTCCCGCCGCCGCTGGCCGGCTTGCCGACCGCGAAGGCCGTGCCGGTGAACTGCCCGGCCCGGACCCGGAACACGCTGGGCAGCACCGCGCTGGCCACCGCCTCGGGGTTGAACTGGGCCCCGGCCTGCTTCTCCAGGACCTGGGTCCGCTGGTCGAGGTCGTCGAGCCGGGTGCCGTCGCCCTGCTGCGCGGCGGCCAGCCGCCCGTCGGTGTCGGCGAGCCGGCCGGAGAGCCGGTTGAGCTGGTACGCCTGCACGCCGGCCACCACGGCCAGCACCACGGCCAGCCCGAGCGCGACCAGGGTGAGCGCGCGGCCCCGGGCGCGCGGGGTCGGGGCGGCGGCCGGGGCCGGTGCGGGCCAGGCCGGCCCGGGGTGGGGAACCGGCGCGCCCTGCGGCGGGTACGCCGGACCGGGGCCCGGGGGCGGCCCGGCCGGAACGCCCGACGGGGCCGGCTGCTGCCCGTGGACCGGCGGGTACTGGCCGGCGGCGGGGGCGGCCCCCCCGCCCCACTGGCCGGCGTTCGGCGGCGGGGACCAGGCGGCCTGACCGGGAGTGGCAGCCTGACCGGGGGCGAGGGCCTGACCGGGGGCTGGGGGCTGGACGGGGGCCTGGCCGGGGATGGCGGGCGGGTACGGGGCGGCGGCGCCCCGGGGCGGGACGATCCGTGGTGGCAGCGGGCCGGGCCGGGCCTCGGCGTCCCGCACCTCGGCGGCACGGGCCGGGTCCGGCCAGCCACCCCCGGAACCATCGCCGGGCCCCTGCCCCGCGCCCGTCGGACCGTACCCAGCCGTCGTCATCGCCACGCCCTCCCCGTAGACGCCCCCGGTGCCGCGCCGGCGCGGGTTCGTCCCCGGTCGGCGGCCCGAAGACCGTACCTGCGCTGTCGCGCATTGTCTCCCCCGGTGTCCGACCCTGCCATGCCGGGTCAAGCCGCCGGCACCGACACGCGCCGTACCCGGCTACGCGCGCCGGATCGCCCGGCGCACTAGGGTTGTCAGGTGACCGACGAACCACCCCTGCGCCGTCGGGCCGCCGCAAGCCGCACCGGAGACGAGCCGCACCACCCGCCGTCGGCAGCACCGGAGCCGGTGGACGCGGGGCCCGAACCGACCGACGGCGGGCCCGTGCCGCTGACCGCCCCCCACGACGGCACCCCCCTGCCCGTGTCCACCGAGGCCGAACTCGCCGAGGTGGTGGCCCGGTTCGCGGCCGGCACCGGCCCGGTCGCCCTGGACGCCGAGCGCGCCTCGGGATACCGCTACAGTCAGCGCGCGTACCTCGTCCAGCTGAGGCGGGCCGGTGCGGGGACAGCGCTGATCGACCCGCTGCCGCTGCCCGACCTGAGCACCCTGGACGCGGCGATCGCCGACACCGAGTGGGTGCTGCACGCCGCCAGCCAGGACCTGCCCTGCCTGGCCGAGGTGGGGCTGCGCCCGCGCCGGCTGTTCGACACGGAACTGGCCGCTCGGCTGGCCGGATTCGAGCGGGTCGGCCTGGCCGCGCTGACCGAGCAGCTACTCGGCTTCAGCCTGGAGAAGCACCACTCGGCGGCGGACTGGTCGAGCCGGCCGCTGCCGGAGTCGTGGCTCACCTACGCCGCCCTGGACGTCGAGCTGCTGACCGACCTGCGTGACGCCCTCGACGCGGAGCTGACCCGGCAGGGCAAGTCGGCGTGGGCGGCGGAGGAGTTCGCCGCGCTGGTGCGCAACGGCGCCCGCCCGCCCCGGGTCCGCGCGGAGCCGTGGCGGCGCACCTCGGGCATCCACCGGGTGCGCGGCGCCCGCGCCCAGGCCCGGGTCCGATCCCTCTGGTACGCCCGGGACCAGATCGCCGCCCGCCGGGACGCCGCGCCGGGCCGGGTGCTGCCGGACTCGGCGATCGTGGCCGCCGCGGAGCTGGACCCGCGGGACGAGCAGACCCTGCTCACCCTGCCCGGGTTCGGCGGCCGGTCGGTGCGCCGGTTGGCCCGCACCTGGCTGACGGCCCTCGACGACGCCCGGGGGCTGCCGGACGACGCGCTGCCGGTCACCCCGGCGGTGGAGGGGCCGCCCCCGCCGCACCGCTGGGCGGAGCGGGACCCGGTGGCGGCCGGCCGGCTGGCCCGGTGCCGGGAGGTCGTGGTCCGGATCGCCGGCGCGCACACCCTGCCGCCGGAGAACCTGATCGCCCCGGACTCGATCCGCCGCCTCGCCTGGACCCCGCCCGACGAGGTAACCGAGGACACGGTGGCCGAGACGCTGCGCGGTTTCGGCGCCCGCGAGTGGCAGATCGCCCTCCTGGTCGACGACCTCACCCCAGCCCTGACCCCCCACCTCCCACCCCCACCCCCCGACCCCCACCCCTGACCCCCACCCCACCTCACCCCCCGGCCGGCCTAAGGCCGCCCGGCGGGGGTTGGGGGGTGGGTGTGGGGTGGGACACAGTGGGGTGGGTGCCAGCGGTGGTTACTGGCGAGTAGCATCCGAGGGACCACGCCCGTGCCGGCGACCTTCGTTCGGTCCGCAGCGCCGCCTGTCGGCGCGGAGGCCGAATCGTGGTCGAGAAGGAGGCTCACAAGTGCCCCGTGAAGTCCGGGATGTCGTCTTCGTCGACGGCGTCCGCACCCCGTTCGGCAAGGCGGGTGGCATGTACGCCAACACCCGCGCCGACGACCTGGTGATCCGCTGCATCCGCGAGCTGCTGCGCCGCAACCCGCAGCTACCGCCGGAGCGGGTCGAGGAGGTCGCCATCGCCGCCACCACCCAGATCGGCGACCAGGGCCTGACCATCGGGCGCACCGCGGCCCTGCTGGCCGGCCTGCCCAAGACCGTCCCCGGCTTCGCCATCGACCGGATGTGCGCCGGGGCGATGACCGCCGTCACCACCGTGGCCGGCGGCATCGCCATGGGCGCGTACGACATCGCGATCGCCGGCGGCGTCGAGCACATGGGCCGGCACCCGATGGGCGAGGGCGTCGACCCCAACCCGCGGATCGTCGCGGAGCAGCTGGTCGACCCGTCCGCGCTGGTCATGGGCGCCACCGCGGAGAACCTGCACGACCGGGTCCCGCAGGTCACCAAGCAGCGCGCCGACGCGTTCGCGCTCGCCTCGCAGCAGAAGACGGCGAAGGCGTACGCCAACGGCAAGCTCCAGGGCGACCTGGTCCCGATGGCGATCCGCGACGCCGACGGCGGCTGGGGGCTGGCCGCCGTCGACGAGGCGCCCCGGGACACCTCGCTGGAGAAGCTCGCCACCCTCAAGACCCCCTTCCGCCCGCACGGCAAGGTCACCGCGGGCAACGCCGCCGGCCTGAACGACGGCGCCACCGCGAGCCTGCTCGCCGCCGAGGACACCGCCCGCGAGCTGGGCCTGCCGGTCGCCATGCGGCTGGTGTCGTACGGCTTCGTCGGCGTCGAGCCCGAGGTGATGGGCGTCGGCCCGATCCCGTCGACCGAGAAGGCGCTGCGCATCGCCGGCCTGAGCATCGGCGACATCGGCCTGTTCGAGCTGAACGAGGCGTTCGCCGTGCAGGTGCTCGCCTTCCTCGACCACTTCGACATCGCCGACGACGACCCCCGGGTCAACCAGTGGGGCGGCGCGATCGCCATCGGCCACCCGCTCGCCTCCTCGGGCGTGCGGCTGATGACCCAACTCGCCCGGCAGTTCGCCGAGCACCCCGAGGTCCGCTACGGCCTCACCGCCATGTGCATCGGCATCGGCATGGGCGGCACGGTCGTCTGGGAGAACCCGCACTGGACCGGTTCCGCCGCCGAGGCTGCACAGGAGGGCAACAAGTGAGCGCGCTCGCCGCACCGAACGAGGTGGTCACCCGGGCGCTGCTGCGCCAGGTGAACGTGCCGGGGCTGGACCGGCCGGCCGCCCTGATCACCCTGGACAACGGCTTCGACCACACCAAGCCGAACAGCTTCGGCCCGGGCGGCCTGACCAGCCTGGACGAGGCGATCACGGCCGCCCTCGCGGCCGATCCGGCGTTCGTCGCGGTCACCGGCAAGCCGTACGTCTTCTGCGTGGGCGCGGACCTCACCAGCCTGCCGCAGCTCGCCGACCGGGCGCAGGCCCTGGAGATCGGCCGGCTCGGCCACCGGGTCTTCGCCCGGCTGAAGGACAGCCAGGTCCCGACCTTCGCCTTCGTCAACGGCGCGGCGATGGGCGGCGGCCTGGAGCTGGCCCTGCACTGCCACTACCGGACCCTGTCCGGCGGGGCCTCCGCGCTCGCGCTGCCCGAGGTCTCCCTCGGGCTGGTCCCCGGCTGGGGCGGCACCCAGCTCCTGCCGAACCTGATCGGCATCCCGGCCGCGACCCAGGTGATCCTGCAGAACCCACTGATGCAGAACAAGATGCTCAAGCCGAAGCAGGCCGCCGAGCTGGGCATCGCCGACGTGCTGCTGGAGCCGGCGGACTTCCTGGAGCGGTCCCTGGAGTGGGCTGCCGGCGTGGTCCGCGGCGGGGTCACCGTGACCCGGCCCGAGGTCGACAAGGACATGTGGGCCGGCGTGCTCTACTTCGCCCGGCAGACCCTGGACCAGCGGCTGCACGGCGCGGTTCCGGCCGCGTACCGGGCGCTGGACCTGCTGGAGACGGCGAAGGACGCGGACTTCGCGACCGGCACCGCCGCCGAGGACGAGGCGCTGGCCGACCTGGTCTTCTCCGAGGAACTGCGCAGCGGGCTGTACGCGTTCGACCTGGTGCAGCGGCGGGCCAAGCGGCCGGCCGGCGCGCCGGACAAGGGCCTGGCCCGCCCGGTCACCAAGGTCGGCATCGTGGGCGCCGGCCTGATGGCCAGCCAACTCGCGCTGCTGTTCGCCCGCCGCCTCCAGGTGCCGGTCGTCATGACCGACCTGGACCAGGGCCGGGTCGACAAGGGCGTGGCCTACGTGCACACCCAGATCGAGAAGGCCGTCTCCAAGGGCCGGATGGACAAGGGCACGGCCGCCAGGCTGTACGGCCTGGTCAGCGGCTCGCCGAAGGCGGAGGCCTTCGCCGCGTCGACGCCGGGCCAGCTCACTTCGTTCGCCGACTGTGACTTCGTCATCGAGGCCGTCTTCGAGGACCTGAACGTCAAGAAGCAGGTCTGGGCCGAGCTGGAGAAGATCGTTTCCCCGGAGGCGGTGCTCGCCACCAACACCTCCAGCCTGTCGGTCAGCGCGATGGCCGAGGAGCTGGCGCACCCGGAGCGGGTGGTCGGCTTCCACTTCTTCAACCCGGTCGCGGTGCTGCCGCTGCTGGAGATCGTCCGGGGCGAGCGGACCGACGACGCCACCCTGGCCACCGCGTTCGCGGTCGGCAAGCAGCTCAAGAAGTCCTCGGTGCTGGTGTCCGACGCCCCGGCGTTCGTGGTGAACCGGCTGCTCACCCGCTTCCTCGGCACCGTCTTCGCCGCCGTGGACGCGGGCACCCCGCTGGACGTGGCGAACGCCGCGCTGGACCCGCTGGGCCTGCCGATGCGCCCGCTCGCCCTGCTCCAGCTCGTCGGCCCGGCCGTCGCGTACCACGTGGGCGGCACCCTGCACGCGGCGTTCCCCGACCGGTTCGGGGTCAGCGAGAACCTGAAGCGGATCGCCGAGTCCGGTCAGCCGATCGTGGTCGACGACCAGATCAACGACGAGGTGGCCAAGCTGCTCGTGGTCGGCGACCAGCCGCTGACCGCCGAGCAGGTGCGACAGAACGCGCTCGACGCGCTGGCGCAGGAGATCCGGCTGATGCTCGACGAGGGCGTCGTCGCGGAGGCGCAGGACATCGACCTGTGCATGATCCTCGGCGCCGGCTGGCCGTTCCACCTGGGCGGCGTCACGCCGTACCTGGACCGGACCGGCACCAGCGAGCGGGTCACCGGCCAGCGGTTCCTGCCGCCCGGCGCGGCCAGCCTGCCCGCCTGACCCAGCCCGCTCAGGCCAGGGCCGAGTTCGTCGTCCTGCGCGGCGAGATCGAGCAGCGGTCCTGAGCCACGCGTGACCGGGCCCCCCGCGCCGTCGGCGCGGGGGGCCCGTACCGTCCGGCGGATCACCCCGACGGGGCCCGGTCCGCCGGGCGGGTCACGCCGTCGCGGCCCGCTCGGCCGCGCTGCGCAGCACGCAGAACTCGTTGCCCTCCGGGTCGGCGAGCACCACCCAGCCGGTGCCGTCCGACTGTCGCCGGTCGTCGACCTGGGTGGCGCCGAGCGCGAGCAGCCGCTCGACCTCGGCGTCCCGGGGCCGGTCGGCCGGTTCCAGGCACAGGTGGACCCGGTTCTTCACAGTCTTGTCCTCCGGCACCTGGAGGAACAGCACGGTCTCCCCGGCGGGGGTGAGCACCATCGCCTCCGGGTCACCGGGGAAGTCGTCGGGCTGCCGCTCGGAGCCGAACACCTGCGCCCAGAAGCCGGCCAGGGCGTAGGTGTCGTGGCAGTCGAAGCTGATGTTCCTGATCCGTGCGCTCACGGTGTTTCCTCCGTGGTGGAGTGGAGCGCCCCGCGTGATCGTCAGAGGTCAGCGGCGGGTGGAGCGGGGCGCGGGACTGGTCGTGGACATCAACCGCACCTCCCTCCGGCCGTCGGGCTGACGCGGCTGATCCTGCCAGCCTCCGGCGGTCCCTGCAACGCCTTTGCGGCGTACCCGGGAACCGGACCGGCCCGGCCCCGCGCGGACGCGGGACCGGGCCGGGATGCCCCCGTGGTGCGACGGGGGTCTACGGGCCGACGAAGACGGCCTTGGCGCGCCAGTCCACCCCGTCCACGTCGGGGCCGCTGACGGTGGTGAACGCGCCGGTGGGCGCGCCGCCGGCCCACGCGGTCGAGGCGAGCGCGCCGGTCGAGCGGCTGACCCGGTACAGGGTGCCGCCGGCCAGGAGGACCGCGCCGGTGTCGGCGAATCCGGTCACCCCCGCGACGGTGAACTTCTCGGCGCCGACCGCGCCGCTGTCCGGGGTGAACCAGCGCCAGTACAGCCCGCCCTGGCCGGCGAGGGTGTAGTAGAGCCGGCCGGCGGTGTACAACATGCCGGTGACGTTGCCGATCTCGGGGTAGAAGTTGCTGGTCACCCCGACGTAGGTCTGTCCGGCCGGCCCGGAGTCGGTCTGCACGGTGTCCCAGTACGCGTCGTGGTACGGGTCGACGAGGCTCGGCGGGCCGAAGGTGGTCCCGTCGAACGTGCGCCGCTGGAGCGCCCCGTTCATCGCGTAGAACAGGGTGCCGCCGACCCAGAACGCGCCCCTGGCGGTGGACCACGCGGTGTTGTCCGGGTTGGCCACCGGGGCCGGCGCGCCGACCGTGCCCGCCCCGTCGTACGCGCGGGCCTGCACCTCGTCGCCGGTGCCGGTGGGCGGCGGGCCGGTCTTGACGATCTCGATCGCGTTGACGAGCGGGTTCTCCACCACGTGCCCGAAGTCGATGTCCACGGTGCCGTCGCTGACCACGGTGAACGACCGCATGGTGCCGACGTTGTGCCCGACCGTCCCGGACAGGTCCAGGTCGTCGAGCACGAGCGTGCCGTCCAGGGTCACGTCGAAGACCCGCGAGCCGGGGGCCGACGTGCCGTCGTACCGGTTGGCCAGGTAGAGCCGGACCTCAACCTCGGTGCCGACGGGCACCGGGAAGTTCCACTCCATCTCCGTCCCGCCGCCGGAGTCGTACCGCTCGTCGGTGTAGAGGGCGGCCGGGGTGCCGGCCGGGACGGTGGCGTCCAGGCTGCCCACGGCGGCGAAGCCCGAGGTGCTGCTGCCGGCGTTGTGGTACGGGCTGGGGCTGCCGGAGTCGTCGGCGCTCCAGTCCGGCCCGCCCACGGTGGACCCGACGGTGGGGCCGCCGGCGTTCACCCGGTACAGCACGTTGGTCGGCGCCGGCACCCCGGCCTGGTAGACGGTTCCCGGCAGGCCGGCGGTGGTGCTCGGGTGCGGGGCGTTGCCGCCGGCCAGCGGGAAGAACGCGATCCGCTCCCGGCGGTACTGGAAGTTGCCGATCCAGGACTGGTCGGAGCCGAGCCAGATGCCCTGCGGGGTGACCAGCAGCTCGGCCACGCCGTAGCCGCGCGGGCGCCGGCCCGGGTTCCAGGACAGCGGCAGCCCGTTGCGCGGGTCGAGGGCGGCGATGCTGGCCCGGCCGATCGCCCCGGCCTGCGCCGAGTCCCCGCCGAAGCTGTTGTTCAGCCAGCGCAGGTGCCCGCCGACGTAGACGGCCTGCTCGCTGATCCCCACCGACAGGAAGGTGTCGCCGCCGGAGTAGTCCACCCAGGTGGGCTGCTGCCCGTCGCCGGTGGCGGCGGCCTCCCAGCGGGCGGCGGTGTCGCACAGGGTCCCGCCGTACGCCCCGCCGGTGGTGACCACCACGAAGTAGCTGCCGTCCGGGGCGAACGCCACGTCCCGCATGTACGAGTCGAACGCCCAGTACGAGCAGCGCGGGGTGTACCGGCTGGTGTTCCAGTCGGCGACGGTCGCCGCCGTGGCGCCGAGGTCCAGCTTCACGATCTGGTCGTGCAGCACCCCGTCGGCCTTGCGGAAGTTGCCGATCACCACGAGCTGGGTGCCGTCCGGGGACAGCGCGAGCTTCTCCGCGCCGACGCCGGCCTTGGCGCCGCTCACCCCGTCGTAGTTGTGGTTCTCGGTGAGGGCGGTGGTGAGGTAGCCGTCCAGCGCTCCGGTGGTGGCGTTGAGCGAGGCGAGCCCGCCGCGCGGGTTGGCGTTGCCTGCGGTGGTGAAGATCCCGCCGACCAGCAGCCGGTTGCCGGCCACGGCGACGTCGTCGATCAGGCCGTTGAACGCCGGCCCGGCGAAGCTGGTGACCGTGGCGCCGGTGGCGAGGTTGACCAGGGCCAGCTTGCGCCGGGTGACCCCGTTGACCGTGTTGAACTTGCCGGCCAGGTAGACGGTGTCGGCGGTCGGGCCGGCCGCCACCGCGCTCACCTCGTTGTCGACGGCCGGCGCGAACGCGGTGTCCACCGCGCCGGTGGCCTTGTCGAAGGCGAGCACGTAGTTGCGGGTGATGTCCACGTCGGAGTTGCGGTTGCGCACCCGGGTGAACGAGCCCGCCGCGACGATCTTCGTGCCGGCGTCGTGGATCGCGAACACCGTGCCGTCCTGGATGTTCGGCGACGCGGCGGACGGGGCGGCGGAGACCACCGTGCCGTGGTTGGGCGCGGCGCTCGCGGCACCGCCGGCGGCGAGGCCACCGGCGGTCAGGGCGACCGCGGCGAGCGCAGCCAGGGTTCGGCGGGGCAGGGCCGAGGGATGGGTCACGGGCAACTCCCGGAGCACGGGCGGACGGAGGAGGCGACCACGTACGTTGGACGGGCTGAGGCGCGGCCGGTCCGGGCACGCGCCGCGGGTGGCATGGCGCCACCACACTTTCACCCACCGGTGGGCGGCCGTCCAGCACGGGTGGCTCATTCTGCCCGACCGCGTGCCGGCTCTGCCCGACCGCGTGGTGGCTCTGCCCGACCGCGTGCCGGCTCTGCCCGACCGCGTGGTGGCCCCACCCGAGCACCCGACGCCGCCCCGACCGCCCGACGTCCGCCGCCCCGCCCACCCGGCACCGGCCGCGCCGGGTCAGCCGGGCCGGGCCCACGAAAAGCTGACCGCCGGCCGGCGGGTCACCGGTCGGTCGCGGACCGCCCGCCGCCGTGGGTCGGGCCGGTCAGCACCGGCGTGGCGTCGGCGGCGGGCAGGGTCACCGTGACCTCCAGGCCGCCGCCGGGCTGGGCGACGACCCGCACGGTCCCGCCGTGCGCGTCGCAGACCGCCCGGACGATGGACAGCCCCAGCCCGGAGCCCCGGGCCCCGGTGCGTTCCTGCCCGCCCCGGCGGAACGGCTCGAACAGCCCCGGCACGTCGGCCTGGCTGACCTCGAAGCCCGTGTTGGCGACGACCAGCCAGGACGTGCAGCCGTCCGTGCCGGTGCGCACCCGGATCCGGCCGTGCAGGTGGTTGTAGCGGACCGCGTTCTCGATCAGGTTGCCGGCCAGCCGGTCCAGCAGCCCGGGGTCGCCGACGACCGGGGCCGGCTCCAGGGACGTCTGCACCCGCAGCCCGATCCGCTCCACCTCCCGGCGCACGGCCGAGAGCGCGTTGACGGTGCCGGTGGCCAGGTCGCACTCGGTGCGCCGACCCAGCCGCCGGCCGGCCTGCGCCTCGCTGCGGGCGAGCACCAGCAACGCGTCGACCAGCCCGTTGGCCCGCTCGGAGGCGTCCCGGACCACGGTGGCCATCCGGCGGTATTCAGCGGCGTCGGCCTCGTCGTCGCTGAGCGTCACGTCGATCTCGGTCCGCATCACCGCCAGCGGGGTGCGCAGCTCGTGCGAGGCGTTGGCCACGAAACGCTTCTGCGCCTCGAACGCGGCGGCGATCCGATCCAGCATGGCGTCGAACGTCTTGGCCAGCTCGGCCACCTCGTCGTCCGCCCCGGACCAGCCGATCCGCTGGTCGAGGGTGGCCTCGCCGAGCCGCTGGGCGGTCGCGGTGACCTGGTGCAGCGGGCGCAGCGCCCGCCCGGCCACCGCGTACGCGCCGGCCACCCCGACCACGCTGATCGCCAACAGCGCCCCCAGGCCCTTGGCCAGCAGCTCCTGCGACGCCGCGTCGACGAGCTGCTGCTGCCACTGCCCGGCGTCGAGCAACCGGCCGTCGGCCAGCAGCACGGTGGTGCCGGGCACCAGCTCGTCGGTGGGGCGCAGCGCGTCGCGGACCAGCAGCCAGGCCAGCAGCACCAGGATCGCCCCGGCGCCCACCAGCAGCACCCCGTTGAGCAGGGTCAGCCGCAGCCGCAGGGTGGGCCGCAGCCGGACGGCCGGGCGGCGCAGCGACGGCCGGGGCAGGGTGCGGCGGCGGGCCGCGGGGCGGGGCGGGGCGCTCACGCCGACCCCTCGGCGGTACGGTAGCCGGCCCCGACGACCGTCTCGATCAGCGGCGGGTCGCCCAGCTTCTTGCGCAGGGTCATCACGGTGACCCGGACGATGGTGGTGAACGGATCGGTGTTGGCGTCCCAGACCCGCTCCAGCAGCTCCTCGCTGGAGACCACCGCCCCGCGCGCCTTGAGCAGCTCGGCCAGCACCCCGAACTCCTTGTTCGTCAGGTCGACCGGTTCGCCGCCCCGGGTCACCAGCCGGCGGGCCGGGTCGAGCACCAGGTCGGCGACGGCGAGCAACGGCGGGGCCGCCGGGGTCGCCCGCCGGCCGAGCGCCTGCACCCGGGCCACCAGCTCGTCGAAGGCGAACGGCTTGGGCAGGTAGTCGTCCGCGCCGAGCTGCAACCCCTCGACCCGGTCGGCGACCGTGCCGCTGGCGGTGAGCATGAGCACCCGGGTCAGGGTGCCGGAGGCGGCCAGCTCGGCGCAGATCTGGTCGCCGTGCATGCCGGGCAGGTCCCGGTCCAGCACCACCACGTCGTACCGGGTCACGAAGGCCAGCTCGTGGCCCGAGTTCCCGTCGTAGGCGACGTCGACCGCCATGCCACGCTTGCGCAGCCCGCGCGCGATCGCGTCGGCGAGGTTGCGCTCGTCCTCGACCACCAGTACCCGCATGCCCGACCTCCTCGCCGGCTGACCTGCCGACAAACCTAGTGCCGGCCACCAAACCGGCGTCGCGCCGCCCGCACCGGGGCCGTCATTGCAAAAAACCTTCAGGTAGGGGATGCTTCCCGGCGCTGATGTGCGGCGGAGGGAGCGGCGATGACCGGACCGGCCCCGACCACCCGGCGGGACGTCGTCCACCGGCGCTTCCGGCTCCCGGCCGACCTGGCCGCCGGGGCCTGCCACGGGGTCCGCGCGGACGCCGCCGGCGCGGTCCTCGCCGCCCCGACCGGCCGGCTCGTCCACCCCGACGACCCCACCCGCCGGTACGACGCGGCGAGCTGGACCTCGCCGCCGGTGTCCACCGGGTTCGCCGTCGCCGAGGTGGTCCCCTCCTGGGCCGCCGACACCCCCGACGGCTGCGGGATCCTCGTCGAGCTGCGCGGCTGGCACGCCGACGCCCCGGCCACCGGCTGGTACCAGCTTGGCCGCTGGGCCGCCGACGACGAGCCCTTCGGCCGTACCTCGGTGCCCGGCCAGCGGGACGCCGACGCCCGGGTCGACACGGACACCCTGGTCGTCACCGGCGCGACGGTCACCGGCTGGCAGGCCCGGGTGACGCTGCTGCGGCCGGCCGGCGGCACCGCCACCCCGCTGCTGCGCGCGCTCGGCGCGGTCGCCTCCGGCCCGCGGCCGGCCACCCCGGTCGGCGCGCACCGGGCCGCCGAGGGCGACCGGGCCGGCTGGGGCCGGGTGCTGGACGTGCCCCGGTACTCGCAGCGGCTGCACGGCGGGGCCGAGCGACGCTGGGGCGGCGGCGGGGACTCCTGGTGCAGCCCGACCAGCGTCTCGATGGTGCTGGACTTCTGGGCCGCCGGCCCGGCCCCCGACCGGTACGCCTGGGTCACGCCGCCCGGCCCCCGGCCGGTGGTGGTGCACGCCGCCCGGCACTGCTACGACCCGGCCTTCGACGGGGCGGGCAACTGGGCGTTCAACACGGCGTACGCCGGCGGGCACGGGGTGGACGCGTTCGTCACCCGGCTGCGGTCGCTGGCCGAGGCCGGGGCGTTCGTGGCCGCCGGGGTGCCGCTGGTGCTCTCCGCCGCGTTCCGCCGGGGCGAGGTGCCGGGGCTGGACTACGACACCAGGGGGCACCTGATGGTGCTGGTCGGGTTCACCGCCGACGGCGACCCGGTGCTCAACGACCCGTACGCCCCGGACGACGCCGACGTGCGCCGCACCGTGGACCGGGACCGGTTCGAGGCGGCCTGGCTGGGCTGCAGCGGCGGGATCGTCTACGTCATCCGGCCGCCCGACGTGCCACTGCCCCCGCCGCCCGCCCAGCCAAACTGGTGACCCGGCGCGCCGGCTGCCCGCGCCGGACCCGGGTCACCGGGGCAGCCGCCACCAGCCGTACGTCCCGCCCGGGCGGCGGCAGACCAGGTCCCGGCCGGCGGAGTGGCACTCCCCCGGTATCTCGGGCAGCACGTCTAGCCACCGGGCCACGGCCCGCGCCGGGTCCAGCTCGGCGACGAGCAATCCGCCCTCCCGAGTGCGTCGGATGCCGAACAACGGCCCGTCCGGATCCTGGTTGGGCACCATCTCCCAACCCCCCAGCTCGGCGACCGTCCGCCCGGTGGCGGCGTCCAGCACGGCGAACTCCACGGTCGCCCCACGCATGCCGTCGGCGGCCACGAGGAGCCGGTCGCCCCGGACCGCCGCGACCCACTGCCAGCGCGGGTTGACCCACCTGGGCCGGAGCGTCGCCGGGTCGAGCGCCAACAGCCCGGCTTCCTGGCTTCCGACGCAGAGCAGGTCGCCGCACTCCATTAGGGACTGGGTCGGGGGCAGGTCGAGTTCCCAGCGCCGGTCCAGCACGGCCAGCCCGTACGCGGTGACCCGGCGGCTGCCCCCGATCCCGTCGTGGGCCGTCAGCAGCAGCAGGTCCCCGGCGAGGCTGGCGCTCTGGTATCCCGGCGATCCGGCCGGATGTGGATCGCCAGCGCGGAGGACCGCCCCGGACCCGGCGTCCCGTGCCTCGATCCGCCCGGACTCGGGAATCAGCACGACCCGGTCGATCTCCGCGCCCTGGTAGTGGTGGGCCGTCCGGCCCCGGTCCACCGGCACCGACCACCGCAGCCGCCCCGACGGCAGATCCACCACGCGCAGGAGTTCCGTCGTCTCCCCCTCGACGATCCCGGAAAGGAGCAGTCCGCCGCCGACGGTGGGAGTCGGAAAGCCGGGCTGCCGCCACCGTTGCCGCCCGGTCGCCGCGTCCAGGGCGACCGTTTCGGCCACCCGGTCGTCCCGGCGGCCGGTGATCAGCACGAACCCGCCGTGCTCCTGCACCTGGAACAGGCCCTCCCCGCCGGGCACCGAGGTGCGCCACAACGGTCGCAGGACGCCACCCGCGCCGGCCGGGGTCGCGTAGACGGTCACCCCCCGCGTCCCGCCCGAGCCCGGCGTCTCCGGGACCGCCACGTACAGCCGGCCACCGCCGACGAGGAGAACCTCGACGCCGGGCCCGCCGGGGACGACCGCCGAGGCGGGCCGCGCGACCGGCGCGGACGCGGCCAGGGTGAGCAGCGCGACGGCCCCGGCCAGCGCCACCCGCAGCGGCCGGCCCACCGCCCGGGGCGGGCGGGGCGGCTCCGGCTCGACGGCGCCGCGCAGCTCACCGAGGTCGATGACGGTCACTGGTGTTCCTCCCCGAGCTGGCTGCCGGCCCACCCGGTCGGCACCGGGGCGCACCGGCCGGGCGGCGCCACGCGGCGACGTCTGTACGATGGCCCGTCGTGGCTGTGCCGGTGGTAGACCCCTCGCTGAACTCCGACTCCGCACCCGTCGCGGCGCAGGCCGCGCCGACCGGACCCGACGGGGCGGACACAGGCACACCGCGTCGGCCCCGGCGGCGACCGACCCGCGCCGACGTCCTGGCCATCGGAGCCTATGTGCTGCTCGGCGTCCTCGTGTGCCTGAACTACTGGGGGGACGTCCAGCACCGGGTGTCGTCGCACCTGCCGACCGACCACAGCTGGTTCGAGTGGCTCTTCTCGCACGGCGCGTACTCGCTGCGCCACCTGGAGAACCCGCTGTTCTCCATGCGGCAGAACGCCCCGGACGGGGTGAACATGATGGCGAACACGTCGCTGCTCGGGGCCACCCTGCCGCTGGCCCCGGTGACGTGGCTGTTCGGGCCGCAGGTGACGTACGCCCTCTACCTCGGCGGGGCGCTCGCGGCGACGGCCGGCACGGCGTACTGGATGCTGTCGCGGCACCTGGTGCGCTCGCGGGCGGCGGCGTTCGTCGGCGGCGCGTTCCTCGGCTTCGCGCCCGGCATCGTGCACCACGCCAACGGGCAGCCGAACTTCGTCTCGAACTACCTGCTGCCGGTGATCGTGGCCCGGGTGCTGCGGCTGGGCGCGCCGGGTCGGAGCTGGCGGCGCGACGGGCTGGTGCTCGGCCTGCTGGTGGCGTACCAGGTCTTCATCAACGAGGAGATGCTGCTGCTGACCGCGCTGGGCTGCCTGGTGGTGGTGGCCGCGTACGCGGCGCAGCGCCCCCGGGCGGCGCGGCAGCGGGCCGGCGGCTTCCTGGCCGCGCTCGGCCTCGGCGGCGGGCTGACGCTGCTGCTCACCGCGTACCCGATCTGGTTCCAGTTCAACGGCCCGCAGTCCTACCGGGGCCTACAGGGCGGGGTGTTCCACAACTGGGGCGAGGACCTGGTGGCCTTCGTGACGTTCGCCCGGGACACCGCCGCCGGGGACGAGGCGGTGGAGAAGACCATCGGCCTGACCGAGCAGAACACCTGGTTCGGCTGGCCGCTGGTGCTGCTGGCGCTGGTCGCCCTGGTGCTGCTGGTCCGCCGGTCGCTGGCGGCCCGGATCGTCGCCGTGCTGGTGGTGGTCTTCACCGTCGCCTCGATCGGCCCGGTGGTGCGCTTCGACGGCGCGGAGACCACGATCGACGGTCCCTGGGCGTACATCCCGGACGACCTGCCGCTGGTGGAGATGATGATGCCCACCCGGCTGGCCCTGGTGGTGGCCGCCGCCCTCGGCGTGCTGCTCGCCCTGGCCTGGGACGCGCTGGCCCACACCGCACCGGCCCCCTCGCCGGTGGTGCCGGCCCCCCGTTCGGCCGCCGGCACCACCGGCTCGGCGGCCCCGGCGCGGGCCGCCGGGACCCGGACCGGCCCCACCGCCGCGCCCGCCCGGTCGCGCCGCTGGCTCCGCCCGGTCGGGTACGCCGCCATCGCGCTCGCCGTGCTGCCGCTGGTGCCCCGGCCGCTGCCGGCCCAGCAGATCGACCCGCCGCCGCGCTTCATCACGGCCGGCGGCTGGCGGCCCTACGTGCCGGCGGGCCGGACCCTGGTGCCGGTGCCGATCCCCAGCAACGTGCACGGCCTGCCCACCCTGCGGTGGAGCGCGCTGACCGGGCACGCCTTCCCGGTCCCCGGCGGCTACTTCATCGGCCCGAACGCCGACGGCGAGGGCGTCTTCGGCGCCCCGAACCGGCCGACCAGCACCCTGGTCTACTCCACCATGGACTCGGGCACGCTGCCGGCGCTGACCCCGGAGAACCGCCGCCAGGCGGTCGAGGACCTGCGCTACTGGAAGGCGTCGGTGGTCGTCCTCGGCGCGCACCCGCGCGAGGCGGTCCTGCGTGACCTGATGACCGCCCTGCTCGGCCCGGCCCGGCGGGTCGACGACGTCTGGCTCTGGGACGTCCGTCCGCTCGTCGGGTGAGGTCGGGCACCGCGTTCGCGCTGGTGCTCGGGCAGTGTGCGGAACGGCCCCCGCCGACGCGTGGCGGGGGCCGGCCGGGGCGCGGTCGACCGCGCCCCGGCGGGACGACGTCAGCAGACCTTGCTGGTCGAGCCACCCGTGGAGTTGAGGTAGCCGGTGACGTGCGTGCAGTGCGCGGCGGTGTTGGCCGGCGCGCCCCACAGCTCCGCCCGGGTGGTGTTGTTGAGCTGGCCCACCCCGTAGTCCGAGCCGCTGTCCGAGTGGTCGATCACGTGGACGTACAGGTCCCAGTTGGAGTGGGTGTCGCGGTACTGCTGCCAGACGTAGATGTAGGCGTAGTTGTAGCCGCAGCCGTAGTACTGCTTCACCGACGCCGCCTCCATCCCGCCGACGGTCAGCACCCGGGTGGTGCCGATCTGACGGACGTTGGAGCAGCTGGCCGGCGTGCTGGCCAGGGCGGGCGACGCGTTGACCAGCGACGCGACGCCGACGGCGGCCAGCGCGGTGGACACGGCGAGGGTACGGCGGAGGGTCGACATGACGTCCTGCTTTCTCTGGTGGACCCGGTCGGTCGATGGTCAGGAAACCAGGCGCGGAGGTGGTGTCGAAAGGTGACGAAGCGGCCCCCTTTTCCTCCCCGTGCCCCCGGGGTCCGTCCCGCGCCCCGGGCGAGCCACCCCACCGCCCGGCCGAGCCGGCGGCGGGCGGGTCAGCCGACCAGGCCGCGAACGTCCCAGACCCAGGCTCCGTCGATCTCGCGGCCGGGACCGACGAGCTGGTCGACGGTGCGCCGGACCGGGTCGCCCCGGCGCAGCCCGCCCTGCACCAGCACGGCGGCCCGCCAGTGCCGCAGGTCCACCGCCGCCTGCCGGCGGTCCGCGTCGGTCAGCACCGGGACCTGGCCGGTCTCGGCCACCCGGCGCAGCAGCAGGGCCGTCGGGCGGTCCGGGGCGCCCCAGCGGGCGGTCGGGTCGTCGGCGGCGTGCGGGCCGATGAAGTAGCCGCCCGGCGCGGTGAACGCCAGCCGGGTCCGGGCCGACCAGAACGTCGCCGGGCTGACCCCGGCCCCGGTCACCGGCGGCACGGGCACCAGCGTCCGGCCGGCCGGCACGTACGCCCGCCAGCCGCCGTCGGCCACGAAGGCCGGCACCGGCCACGCCGGCACGGTGCGGATGGGGGTGGGCGCGAGCGGGAGCAGCGCGGCGGCCACCGCACCACCCCACAGCAGCCGCACCGGCGCCGCCGGCCCGCCGGCCGGTCCGTCGCCGCCGGGGGCGGCGGCCGACCGGAGCCGGTCCAGGGAGAGGGCGACCAGCACCCCCAGCACCGGTACGCAGACCAGCGCGAACCGGGCCGGCACCACCAGGTCGAGCAGCGGCACCCCGGCGACGAGCCGGTACGGCCCGGGCAGCCCGGTCGACGCCCCGTCCACCAGGACGGTGGTGCCGAGGGAGAGCAGCGCGGCGAGCGTGCCGACCACGGCCAGCGCCCGGACCAGCGGGCGACGCCACAGCCAGACCACGATCACCACGGCGAGCACCAGCAGGCCCGGCCCGAAGAACGAGTTCTCCTCGGTCGGGTTCGGGGCCAGCAGCCCGGGCAGGCGGTCGTCGCCGAGCACCGTCTGCCGGGCGGAGGCGGTGAAGGAGGCGGCGTCGAGCCGGAACCCCGGCGCGTCGAACGGCATCCCCCGGTAGTGGCCCGGCCCGGCGAACTGGAACCACAGCGGGTACGCCAGCAGCGCCCCCGCCACCAGCGCCCCCACCCCGATCCGGCCGAGCAGCGCGGGCGCCAGCCGGCGGGCCGCTGCCCGGTCGGCGAGACCGTACGCGAGCGCCAGCACGCCGGCGGCGAGCGCCAGGAACACCAGCACCTCCTCGCCGAGGAAGACCTGGTACGCCACCAGCAGCCCGAGCGCCACCCCGCGCCGGCCGACCCGGCCGACGGTCGGCCGGAACACCAGCGCCAGGATCGGCGGCACCAGGAACTGGGCGGCCATGTGCAGGTGGGCCCCGGCCTGGGCCACCATGCCGGGGGCGAAGCCGCAGACCAGGCCGCCGACGGCGGCGGCGACCCGGGAGCCGACGAGCCGGCGGGCCAGCAGCGCGTACCAGGCGGTGGCCGTGCCGGCGAGGCAGGCGACCACCGCCACCAGGAACGCCGGCTGGGTGCCGAACAGCAGCGTCACCGGGGTCAACGGCACGCCCAGCCCGAGCACCGAGGTGTTGGCCATCAGGTTGACCCCGTCCGGCGCGTTCAGGGCCGTGCTGTGCAGCGGGTTCTCCGGGCCGGTGACCGCGCGGGCCGCCCGGGCCAGCATCCACTCGAACAGCATCTGGTCGTTGTCCTGGTGGAACAGCCGGTCGGGGCGTCCCCACTGCCCGCCGGTGAGCAGCACGGCCAGGCCCAGGTAGCCGGCGACCACCGCGACGTCCACGCCGCGCGGCCGCCACCGCCGGCGGGCCGGCCGCGCGTCCGCCGGCGCCCGGCCGGACGCCGGGCCCGGCTCCGGTGCGGGACCGCGGGAGACGGGCGCGGCCGGGGCTGCCATCAGGCCGGCGGGTCGGTCAGCGCCCGGACGTCCCAGACCCACACGTCCAGCTCACGGCGGCCGGGGCCGACCAACTCCTCGACGGTACGCCGCAGCGGCTCGGCGTTGTGCTGGCGCACCGGCAGCACCAGGACGGCGGCCCGCCAGTGCCGCAGCTCGTCGAGGGAACGGCGGCGCTGCCGGTCGTCCAGCTTCGGCGTCCGACCGGTGGTGGCCACCTCCTCCAGCAGCTTGCCGACCCCGCTGGGCCGGCCGCCGAAGCGCCCCGGGTCGCCGGTGTTGCCGTTGCGCGGGGAGAGGAAGTAGCCGCCGGGGATCTTGAAGTCGAGGTTGGTGGACGCGGCCCAGCGCATCCCGTGGGTGTTGCCCATGCTGGGCACCGGGATCGGCACCAGGGTCTGGTCCGCCCCGACGTACTCGCGCCACCGGTCGGCGGTGATGAACTCCGGCACCGGCGGGCGCGAGGTGACCGCCAGCGGCATCGGCGCGATCGGCAGCAGCGCCAGCGCCAGCGCGCCGACACCGAGGGTGCGCACGGTGCGGGCCTCGGCCGGCCGCAACGACCAGATCCGCTCGACGGCGAGCGCCAGCAGCACGCCGATCACCACCGTGGTGATCATCCCGAACCGGGTCGGCACCACCGCGTCCAGCAGCGGCACCCGCACCAGCAGCTCCCACGGGCCGGTGAACAGCTCCCGGTCCCACCAGGAGACCCGCTCGCCGAGGGAGAGCACCGCGAAGAACACCCCGGTCGCGGCGAGCGCCCGGACCACCGGCTCGCGGCGCAGCCAGAGCACGATGCCGACGGACAGCAGCGCGAGGCTCCAGCCGAAGAAGGCGTTCTCCTCCGAGTAGTTCGGGGCCAGGTTGACGTTGGCCCGCTCGTTGCCGCCGAGGGTGGGCGAGCCCGGGGCGAAGAAGGCCGCGATGTCGTTGCCGTAGTCCCGGACCGCGTCGCTGAGCCCGTGGTACGCCATCGGCCCGGCGAACTGCACGTAGAGCGGGTACGCCAGCAGCGCCCCGGCCAGCCCGGCGCACACCGCCACCGCGACGCCCAGCGGTCGCCACGCCGCCGACCACAACGCGGGCCGCTGCGCCAGCACGGCGATCAGGAACACCCCGCAGGCCAGCGCGGTGAAGAGCAGGATCTCCTCGTTGATGAACGCCTGCACGGTCACCAGCAGGGCCAGCAGCGCCCCGTCCCGGACCGGCCGGCGCGACCGGGTGATCACCAGCACCCGCCAGACGATGAACGGCAGCAGGAACTGACTGATGATGTTCGGGTGCCAGCTGGCGTGCGAGAGCATCGCCGGGGAGAAGCCGCAGAACCAGCCGCCGACGGCGGCGGCCAGCGGGGTGCGCACCACGTGCCGGGAGAGCACCCGGTACCAGGCGGCGGCGGTGCCGGCCAGGCCGAGGGTGACCAGCACCACGAAGGACACCGCCGGCCCGAAGAGCAGGGTCACCGGCACCATCGGGATGCCGAGCGCCAGGATGGCCGTGTTGGCCATCAGGTTGACCCCGTCGGGGAAGTTGAACTGGTCGGTGTAGAACGGGAACTCCCCGTGCAGCACCACCCGCACGCTGTGGGCCAGGAAGAACTGCACCTGCGCCGGGTCGCTGCTGTACAGCGACGCGACCCGGCCCGCCGGGTCGACCCAGATCCGGCTGGTCACCCAGAGCGCGGCGAGCAGGAAGAGGCCGTACACGGCGAGGTCCCGTCGCCGGGTGGTCCACCGCCAGCGCCGCCTACGGGCCCCGCCCGGCTCCGCCGCGCTCCGGGACACTTCCGCGGGCCCGGCGGAGGGCGGGACGGCGTCGGCAGCCGGGGCCGGCGTGGCCGGGGCGTCGGCGGGGGCCGGCTCCGCGACGGCCGGAGCGGCGACAGCGGCGGCAGCCGGGGCGGCCTCAGCGGCGGGGGCCGGGGCGAGGGTCGGTGCCTCCGTGGCTGCGGGCCGCTCGGCGGTCGCCACCGTCGTCCGGGCGGCGGGCCCCACGGGAGCGTCGGGAACCGGGGGGAATTCTCCACGGGGCTCGGCAGGGGTCACAGTCGGCGGAGTCTACCGGAGCCGGCGAAAGCCCTGAAATCACCGGGCGGTCCTATGTGGTCGGTCCCGCCGCAGCTCACGGGACGGTGCGAGGTGCCGGTCCGCGCGGTCCGGACGTCTCGTACCATGTGGGGCGCGAACACGACCGGACGACGCGATCGGGGGCGTACAGGTGGCTTCAGTCCGCCGGCGCGGCATGACGGCCACCGCACTGCTCACCGTGCTGCTGACCGCCGCCGCCTGTGGGCCGGTGGCCGACCGGAAGCCGGACGTCCTTCCCGTCGGCTACGACAGCCTGGACGGGACGCTGCGGGTATGGCCCGCGCGGGGGCGGTTGGCCGGCGACAGCACCGCGACGGCGGCGGTCACCGAGGCGGTCCGGGCCTGGCGTACGCCGGCCGACGACCGCGCGCACCTGCCCTCGTCCGGGATCCTGTGGTCCGGTGAGGTGGACGGCGCCCCGCTGGCCCTGGTGGCCGCCGACGTCCCCGGGGAGAGCGCCTCCTGGCTGCTCCAGCTCACCCGCGACGGCGACCGGTACGTGGTCGACCGGGCCAGCGAGTACACCGAGCCCGGCTACCTCGTCTACTCCGACGTGCTGCCGGTGCAGACCGGCGACGGGCGCCGGTACCTGCTCTCCGGCCGGGTGGAGCGGCTGCTCGGCCCCAAGGGCCGGGCCCTGGCCAGCCGGGACGGGCTGACCGACCCGGTGGACGTGCCGGCCTGCCGGGCCGTGGCGCTGACCGCGACGCTGCGGGCCACCCGGTCGCTGCCGCGCGGCCGGGCCGCCGACCGCCTGCTCGACCTCGGCACGGCCACCACGGACCCGCGGTACCCCCTGGTCCGGGACGAGACCGGCTCGGGTCGGCGGGCGCTGGACGGCCTGGACACCTGCGTGCTCGCCGACGAGCAGGGCCCGTTCGGCAGCGTCCCCCGCCGGATCGGCGACCGGGACGCGCCCCGCTCCGTGCCCGAGTCCTGGCCGATGGCGAAGCTGAGCGTCCGGGCGCTGGGCGAGGTGGCACTGGGCGGGGGCGACCCGGCCGACCTGGAGCAACTGAGCTGGGAGACCGACGCGGGCACCATGACCGCGGTGGTGTACCGGCCGGCCGACGGCGGCGACCCGGTGGTCTCGCCGGCCGACCGGGCCAACACGTTGCAGACCTACGTGCTGCCCGTGCCGGGGCAGCCGCTGGTGGTGCTGAGCTGGCGGTCCAGCCGGTACAGCTCGCTGTCGGTGCCGCCGGGCACCCCCCGGCTGGTCGACCGGCCCGGGCTGGTGGTGGTGCCGCAGCCGGTGAGCAAGGCCACCTTCAGCCTGGCCGGCGCGGAGAAGACCTACTACCGCTCGGTCGGCGGTCGCTGATCCCGGCCCGTCCCCCTCGCCGGTCGTCGGCTTGATCGAATCGGTGTGCGGCACATCGGGGCATCCCAGCACAGGGGGACCGCAACATGCCGCACACCGAGTTGATCAACCGGGACGGTCGGATCAGTTGTGCGCGCCGCTCCCGCCGGCCGGCAGGCTCACCGGCTCGTCCTGCTGGGCGTCCAGGCGGGAGATCCACCCGGTGACGTCCCGGGCCACGTCCTGGGCGGTGAGACCCAGGTCGGCGAGGATCTGCGCGCGGGTGCCGTGCGGGTGCCAGTCGGCCGGCACGCCCAGGTCGCGCAGCGGCACCCGGACGTCGGCGTCCCGCATCGCCTGGGCGAGGGCGTCGCCGACCCCACCGACCCGGACGCCGTCCTCGACGGTGACGACGAGGCGGTGGGCGGCGGCCAGCTCGACCAGCTCGGCCGGGACCGGACGGACCCAGCGCGGGTCGACCACGGTCACCCCGTAGCCCTGCTCGGCGACCCGGGCGGCGACCTCCATGCCGAGCTGGCCGAAGGAGCCCACCGCGACCAGCAGCACGTCGACGCGGGCCGACTCGGTCAGCACGTCGACCGGGCCGACCCGGCGCACGGCCGGCAGGTCGGCGGCGACGGTGCCGGTCGGGAACCGGACGATGGTCGGGCCGTCGTCCACGGCGACCGCCTCGCGCAGCTCCTCGCGCAGGCTGGCGGCGTCCCGGGGCGCGGCGATACGCAGGCCCGGCACCACGCCGAAGACGGACATGTCCCACATGCCGTAGTGGCTCGGCCCGTCCGGGCCGGTGATCCCGGCCCGGTCCAGCACGAACGTCACCGGCAGCTTGTGCATCGCCACGTCCAGCAGGACCTGGTCGAAGGCCCGGTTGAGGAAGGTCGCGTAGACCGCCACCACCGGGTGCAGCCCGCCGAGCGCCAGCCCGGCGGCCGAGGTGACGGCGTGCTGCTCGGCGATGCCGACGTCGTACACCCGCCCGGGGTGCTTGCGGGCCAGCTTGGCGATGCCGGTGGGCTCGGCCATCGCGGCGGTGATGCCCACCACGTCGGGCCGGGAGTCGGCGATCGCGACCAGCTCGTCGGCGAAGACGTGGGTCCACTTCACCGAGGGGGCGGCGACCAGCTTGCCGGTCTCCACGTCGAACGCGCCGGGGCCGTGGAAGCAGTCCGCCTCGTCCTCCTCGGCCGGGCGGTAGCCGTAGCCCTTCCGGGTCACCGCGTGCACGATCACCGGGCCGCCGAAGTTCTTCGCGGCCCGCAGCGCGGACTCGACCGCCTCCAGGTCGTGGCCGTCGACCGGGCCGACGTACTTGATGCCCAGGTCCTCGAACATCGCCTGCGGGGCGACCGCGTCCTTGATGCCCTTCTTGACCGCGTGCAGCACCTCGTACATCGGCCGGCCGACCAGCGGGGTCGAGCCGAGGGCGTCCTTGACGGTGTCGAGGATCTTCTCGTAGCCGGGGTTGAGCCGCAGCGAGGAGAGGTGGTCGGCCAGGCCGCCGATCGTCGGCGAGTAGGAGCGGCCGTTGTCGTTGACCACGATCACCAGCGAGTTGCCGGCGGTGGCGATGTTGTTCAGCGCCTCCCAGCACATGCCCCCGGTCAGCGCGCCGTCGCCGACCACGGCGACCACGCTGCGCTGCTCGCCGCGCAGCGCGTACGCCTTGGCCAGGCCGTCGGCGTAGGACAGGGCGGTGGAGGCGTGCGAGTTCTCGACCAGGTCGTGCTCGCTCTCGGCCTGGCTCGGGTAGCCGGAGAGGCCGCCGCGCTGGCGCAGCCGGTCGAAGCCGTCCTGCCGTCCGGTGAGGATCTTGTGCACGTACGCCTGGTGGCCGGTGTCGAACAGGAGCCGGTCCCGGGGGGAGTCGAAGACCCGGTGCATCGCCAGGGTCAGCTCCACCACGCCCAGGTTGGGCCCGACGTGCCCACCGGTGCGGGAGACCTTGGCGATCAGGAAGTCGCGGATCTCGGCGGCGAGGATGTCCAGCTGCTCGGCGGTCATCCGCTTCACGTCCTGCGGACCCCGCACCGTGCCCAGCAGCCGGCCGTGGATGGCCGTGTCCTCTTCAACGCTCATGAGCGAAGAGTCTATCGGCCGTCCGGTAGTCCGCAGCCTGGCCGGGCATTCACCCGCCTGACCCAGGGGACAGTCAGCCCGTGATCACCAGCCGGCGGGGCGGCACCGCCGGCGACGCGCGGCGGGCCGGTCCGGCCGGCGTCCAGGAGCCCAGCACGGTGGCCTCCCGGGCCCCGGTGACCGACGGGATCGCCCCTGGCAGGCCGTGCCAGGAGAGCCAACCGAGCAGGGCGAACGCGTACGCCTCCCTGGCCTGGGCCGGCACCCCCAGCTCGTCGCTGGCCCGCAGCCGCCACCGGCCCCCGCCGAGCGCGGCCAGCCGGCCCAGAAGTGTGGGATTGCGCACCCCGCCCCCGGCGGCCACCACCTCGGCCACCCCGTGCCGGTCGCACTCGGCGGCCACCGTCCGGGCGGTCAGCTCGGTCAGCGTGGCCAGCACGTCGTCGGCGGCCACCGGTTCGCCGAGCGCGGCCAGCCGGTCGTCCAGGTAGCCGGCGTGGAACAACTCCTTGCCGGTGGACTTGGGCGGCGGCGCGGCGTAGTATGGCTCGGCGAGCAGCAGCTCCAGCAGGGGCGGATGCACCCGGCCGGCCGCCGCCCGGGCCCCGTCGAGGTCGCAGGGGCGGCCGAGGAACCGCCGGGCCGCCGCGTCGAGCAGGGCGTTGGCCGGGCCCACGTCGTACCCGAGGACCGGGGCGCCCGGCGCGACCACGGTGAGGTTGGCGATGCCGCCCAGGTTCAGCGCCGCCCGGGGCGGCCCGGCCCGGCCGCCCAGCAGCAGCGCGTCGAAGGCCGGCACCAGGGGCGCGCCCTGCCCGCCGGCCGCGACGTCCGCCGACCGCAGGTCCGACAGCACCGGTACGCCCACCCGCGCCGCCACCCGGGCCGGCGCGCCGAGCTGGAGGGTTCCCCGGGCCCGGCCGCCGTCGACCCAGTGGAACACGGTCTGCCCGGGCGAGACGACCGCGTCGACCCGGCCGCCGGCCAGCTCCACGCCGCGCGCCGCCGCCTCGGCGAACACCTCGCCGAGCCGGTTGTCCAGCCGGCAGACCGCCTCGATCGTGGTCGGGTTCGGCGGCAGCAGCGCCCCGATCTCCGCCCGCAGCCCGTCGTCGTGGTCCACGCTGGCGAACCCGAGCGGACGCAGCCGCAGGGTGTCCCCCTCGGCGGCGAACTCCACCGCCGCCACGTCCACCCCGTCGTACGACGTCCCCGACATCAGCCCGACGATCCGCACGGCCGCTACCTCCCGACGGCCGGGGGCAGCAGCAGCCCGACCAGCTCGACGTGCTGGGTCATCGGGAACAGGTCGAAGCCCCGCAGCTCCGCCAGCCGCCACCGGGCCCCGGCGAACGTGCGCACGTCCCGGGCGAAGGCGGCCGGGTCGCAGGCCACGTACGCCACCGCGCGCGGGGCGGCGGCCAGCACGTCGCGCACCACCTGCGCGCCCGCCCCGGTGCGCGGCGGGTCCAGCACCACCAGGTCCACCGGTCCGGTGATCCGGCGGCGGGCCAGCGCGGTCTCCACCCGGGCCGCCACCACCTCGACCTGGGGCAGGTCCCGCAGGTTCTCCCGGGCGGCGGCGACGCCGGACGCCGCGGACTCGACGACGGTGATCCGGGCGTCCGGGCCGACCCGGCCGGCCAGCGCGGCGGCGAACAGCCCCGCCCCGCCGTACAGGTCCCAGGCCGACTCGCCCGGCCTCGGGTCGAGCAGGTCGAGCACGGCGTCGACCAGGGTGTCCGCCGCCGCCGGGTGCACCTGCCAGAAGCCGGACGCGGGCAGCGTCCACTCCCGGCCGGCGGCCACCTCGCGCACCGCCGTCGGCCCGTCGACCGGCGTGGGCAGGCCGTCGGCCAGGGCGGTGACGGCGACGTCGCCGCCGGTGGAGGCCACCGTCTCCACCGCGTCCGCCGCCGGCCAGCGGGCCCCGCTCGGGGCGAGCACCGGCAACTCCTGGATCGCCGGATGGGCGATCAGGCAGCGGTCGACCGGCACCACCTCGTGCGAGCGGTGCTTGAGCAGCCCGGCCCGGCCGGTGGCGTCCACCGCGTACCGGACCCGGGAGCGCCAGCCGAGCGGCCCGCCGGGCAGCGCCGCGACCCGGACCCCCAGCCGGTCGATCTCCGCGTCGGTGCGGCCGGCGAGCCGGCTGAGCTGCTCGCGTACCACCGCCGTCTTCCAGGCGAGCTGGGCCTGCGGCGCGACGTGCTGGAGGTCGCAACCGCCGCAGCGGCCCGGCCTCGCGTACGGGCAGGGCGGCTCGACCCGCTCCGGGGCGGCGTCGAGCACCGTCACCGCGTCGGCCCGGACGAACCCCCGGTGCACCTCGGTCACCTCGGCGACCACCCGCTCCCCGGGCAGCGCGTGCCGGACGAACACCACCTGGCCGTTCACCCGGGCCACGCAGTGCCCGCCGGGGGCGACCGCGTCGACGGTCAGCTCGACCCGCTCGGCCTCCTCCAGCCCGCGCCGGTCGCCACCGGCCGGCCCGGTCTCCCCCGGGCCCCGCCGGTCGTCGCCGTCGTCCACCGGTGCGGTCATCGCTGGCTCCCCTCGGTCGGGCCGCTCTCGCCGGGCGGGGCCGGGACCACCGGCGCCACCGGTGGCGGCAGGGTGCTGCGCGGGGCGACCCGGGGGCCCCGGGCGGGGCCCCGGCTCAGGGTCGCGTCCAGCCGGTCGAGGTTCTTGCCGGCGGTGGAGGCGAGCTGCCACGGGACGCTGGTCACCATCACGCCCGGTTCGAACAGCAGCCGGCCCTTCAGGCGCAGCGCGCTCTGGTTGTGCAACAGGTTCTCCCACCAGCGGCCCACCACGTACTCGGGGATGAAGACGGTGACCACGTCGCGCGGCGACTCCCGGCGGGTGTTGGCCACGAAGTCGAGGATCGGCCGGGTGATCTCCCGGTACGGCGAGTCGATCACGGTGAGCGGCACCGGCAGCTCCCGCCGCTCCCAGTCGGCCTGGAGGTCCCGGGTGTCCTTGTCGTCGACGTTCACCGTCACCGCGGTCAGCGTGTCCGGCCGGGTGGCCCGGGCGTACGCGACGGCCCGCAGGGTCGGCTGGTGCAGCTTGCTGACCAGCACGATGGCGTGGTTGCGGGCGGGCAGCACGCCCCGGGCCTCGGTCGGCTCCAGCTCGGCGGCGACCCGGTCGTAGTGCCGCCGGATGGCCAGCATCAGCACGTAGATCAGCGCCATCGCGACGATGGCGATCCACGCGCCGAGCAGGAACTTGGTGAGCAGCACGACGACCAGCACCCCGCCCGTCATCGCCATGCCGAAGGTGTTGATCGCCCGGGACCGGATCATCCGACGCCGGGCCTGGACGTCCCGCTCGGTGCGCAGGTGCCGGTTCCAGTGCCGGATCATGCCGGCCTGGGAGAGCGTGAACGAGACGAAGACGCCGACGATGTAGAGCTGGATCAGCTTCGTCACCTCGGCCTGGAAGCCGACGATCAGCACCACGGCGAAGACGGCCAGGAAGACGATGCCGTTGGAGAACGCCAGCCGGTCGCCCCGGGTGTGTAGCTGCCGGGGCAGGTAGCGGTCCTGGGCGAGGATCGAGCCGAGCACCGGGAAGCCGTTGAACGCGGTGTTCGCGGCCAGGAAGAGGATCAGCGCGGTCATCCCGGCGACCACGTACAGCAGCACCGACCCGGAGCCGAACACCGTCTCGCCGAGCTGGGCGGTGACGGTCTTCTGCACGTACCCGTCCGGGCCGGAGAGGATCTGCTGCACCGGGTCCTCGACGAACTGGAGCCTGGTCAGCCGGGCCAGCCAGATGATGCCGACCAGCATGCCCACCGAGATGGTGCCGAGCAGCAGCAGGGTGGTGGCGGCGTTGCGGCTCTTCGGCGTCTTGAACGCCGGCACCCCGTTGGAGATCGCCTCCACGCCGGTGAGCGCGGCGCAGCCGGAGGAGAAGGTGCGCAGCAGCAGGAAGACCAGGGCGAACCCGGTGACGCTGTGCTCGGCCTGGATCTCCAGGCCGGCGCTCGGGGCGCGCAGGTCGTCGCCGAGGACGAAGACCCGGACCAGGCCGGTGAGGATCATCCCGCCGATCACGATCACGAAGCCGTACGTCGGGATGGCGAACGCGGTGCCGGACTCACGCAGGCCGCGCAGGTTCATCGCGGTGAGCACCACCACCGCGCTGACCGCGACGAGCACCTTGTGGGTGGCCACGAACGGCACCACCGAGCCCAGGTTGGCCACCCCGGAGGAGACCGACACGGCGACGGTGAGCACGTAGTCGACCAGCAGGGCGCTGGCCACCGCGAGGCCGGCCCGGGGGCCGAGGTTGACCGTGGCCACCTCGTAGTCGCCGCCGCCCGAGGGGTAGGCGTGCACGTTCTGCCGGTAGCTGGCCACCACCGTCAGCATCACCACGACCACCGCGAGGGCGATCCACGGCGAGAAGAAGAACGCCGACGCGCCCGCGATGGACAGCGTCAGCAGGATCTCGTCCGGGGCGTACGCGACGCTGGACAGCGCGTCGGAGGCGAAGACGGGCAGCGCGATGCGCTTCGGCAGGAGGGTGTGCTGGAGCCGGTCGGACCGGAACGGTCGACCGACGAGCAGCCGCTTCAGCAGCGAGGTGGGACTGGCCACAAGCGCTAAGGGTACGACCACCGTCCCGCTGTCGCCCGGGGTGGCTGAGCGTGGGGTGGGGACCGGGCGCGGTACCGTCGTGCCCCGCCGGTGACCCGGACGTGGCAGGCTCGCAGTCGACAGGTCACCGGCGGGTGCGCGCACCTTGGGAGGGACACCGTGCATGTCGTGATCATGGGGTGCGGCCGGGTCGGCTCGACCCTGGCCCAGAGCCTGGAGTCCCGGGGGCACTCGGTGGCGGTGATCGACCAGGACGCCGACGCGTTCCGCCGGCTCAGCCCGGACTTCGCCGGCGTCACCGTCACCGGGGCGGGCTTCGACGGCGAGGTGCTCCGGGAGGCCGGCATCGAGCGGGCGGACGCCTTCGCCGCGGTCTCCAGCGGCGACAACTCCAACATCATCTCGGCCCGGCTGGCCCGCGAGACGTTCGGCGTCTCCCGGGTGGCCGCCCGGATCTACGACCAGCGCCGGGCCCAGGTCTACGAGCGGCTGGGCATCCCCACCGTGGCCACCGTGCGGTGGACCGCCGAACGGATGCTGCGGCACCTCGTCCCCGAAGGCAACGTCGAGGTCTTCCGGGACCCGACCAGCACCGTCTCGATCGTCGAGGTGCCGGTGCACAAGGACTGGATCGGCCGGCCGCTGCGGGCCCTGGAGGAGGCGGCCGGCACGCGGGTGGCGTACCTGACCCGCTTCGGCATCGGCACGCTGCCCACCGGGTCCACCGCCGTACAGGAGGGCGACCAGGTCTTCATGCTGGTCACCGACGACATCGTGGCGTCGGTCACGTCGGTGGCGGGCAGCCCGCCGGAAGGAGCGCACTGAAGATGCGGATCGCCATCGCCGGCGCCGGCAACGTGGGCCGCTCGATCGCCCAGGAGCTGATCGACAACGGCCACCAGGTGATGCTGATCGAGCGCCAGCCCCGGATGCTGCGGCCGGACCGGGTGCCCGCCGCCGACTGGGTGCTCGCCGACGCGTGCGAGCTGGCCAGCCTGGAGGAGGCCAACATCGCCGGCTGCGACGTGGTGGTCGCGGCGACCGGGGACGACAAGGTCAACCTGGTGGTGTCGCTGCTGGCGAAGACCGAGTTCGCGGTGCCCCGGGTGGTGGCCCGGGTCAACCGGGCCGAGAACGAGTGGCTGTTCACCGAGCAGTGGGGCGTCGACGTCTCGGTGAGCAAGCCGCGGGTGATGGCGGCCCTGGTCGAGGAGGCGGTCACCGTCGGCGACCTGGTGCGGCTGATGACGTTCCGCCAGGGCGAGGCGAACCTGGTGGAGATCACCCTGCCGCCGACCGCCCCGTACGTGGGGCAGCCGATCCACGCGGTGCCGATCCCCCGGGACGCCGCGCTGGTGGCGATCCTGCGCGGCAAACGGGTGCTGGTGCCCAGCCCCGACGACCCGATCGAGGCCGGCGACGAGCTGGTCTTCGTCTGCACCGCCGAGGTGGAGGACGACGTCCGCGTGGTGATCCTGGGCCCGGACAGCGTCGAGCGGACCCGCAGCGCGGGCTGAGCGGGCTCTCTGGGGGGGCCGAGCGGGGCGGCCGGCGGGTTCTCGGGGCCAGGGTCCCGCCGGCGCGGGTCGCGGGCGGCTCAGGCGCCGGGCAGCGGCTCCGGGGCGGTCTCGCGGGTCACCCGGCGTACCGTCCACACCGTGATCAGCAGCAGCAGCGCGTACGGCGGGTAGCCCAGGGCCAGTCGGGCGACGCCGAGCGCGGTGTCCTGGTGGGCGAGGTAGAGCCCGGCCTGCACGCCGACCTTGGCCAGCCACACCACGCCCCAGAGCACGGTGAGCTGGGTGAAGGTGCGCACCAGGCGTGGGTCGTCCCGCCACTCCGAGCGCCCCTTGGCCACCAGCACCGACCAGATCCAGCCCACCAGGGGCTGCCGGATCGCCGCCGATGCCAGCAGGGCCAGGCCGTACCCGATGCCGTACAGGATGCCCGGCAGGTAGAAGTCGCGCTCGTCGCCGGTGCGCCAGGCGATCGCCGCGCCGATGCCGACGCCGACGAGGCCGTTGACCGCGTGCCGCACCGGCCGGCGCTGGGCCAGCCGCAGCCCGGCGATGAGCAGGGCCACGGCCACCGAGGCGATCACCGCGGGGCGCAGCTCGCCGATGATGTTGGCGATCACGAAGACCACCACCGGGATGCTGGACTCGACCAGCCCGCGCCAGCCGCCGAGCTGGTCGGCCATCTGCTCGGCGAGACTCGGCAGCTGCTCGGAGTCCTCCGGGCCGGTTCCCGGTTCGGTCGCCCGGTGCTGTCCGGTGGTCATCGCGTCTCTCCCGTTCCCGGCGTCCGCGCCGTCACTTCGGCGACTCCAGCTCGTAGTACGGGTTGTAGATGACCTTGCGGTCGTCCCGCACCGCCACCCGTCCACGGGCGGTCAGGTGGCGCCCCGGCTCGATGCCGGCGATGTGTCGCCGGCCGAGCCAGACCAGGGTCACCACGTCGCTGCCGTCGTACAGGTCGGCCTCCAGCGTGGGCAGGTTCGTCCGCGGAGTGTAGACCACGGTACGCAACCGGCCGGTGACCGAGACCACCTGGCCGCGCGTGCACTGCCGGGCCGGCGTGCCGCCGGACTGCGCGCTCTCCCGGCGCAGCTCCTGCGCCTCGATCTCGGCCTCGCTCGCGGTGAGCCGGTGCAGGAGCCGCCGCAGCGACACCCTGCTGCCCTCGTCGGTCGTCATGACCTCCGCGTCACCCTCTCCTCCGCCGGCCGGCACGCGTCGGCACCGGTGCGGCCCCCGAGCGTGCCGGGCCGTCCCGCCAGCGTACGCCGCGCGGCGTACCGGGGGGACCACCCGGCCGCCCGGGACGGGCCGCCGGCAGCGCGCCGACGGGCCGGCCCGGGCTCGGAGGGACGCCGGTCAGGCCCCGATCGGGCCCGGGGCGCCGGGGTCACCCTCGCCGGCCTGGTCGGCGACCTCGCGGGGCAGCCGCAGCGGCAGCGGCTCGCGCACCGGCTTGGCCTCCTGGCCGCGGTCGACGACCAGCCCGTCCAGGCACTCGGCCAGCGGGCCGGCGGTGGCCGGGTCGGTGGCGGCGGCGCCCTGGTAGACGCCCCGGACCATCCAGCGCGGGCCGTCCACGCCGACGAACCGCAGGTCGGTCAGGCCGTCCGGGGTGCGCACCCGGGCGCGCAGCTCGGGGCCGTACTCGCCCTGCACCTCCTGGGCCGCCACGCCGTCGTTGAACAGGGACTGGCGGATCTCCTCGCGTACCTCGTCCCAGATGCCCTCGGAGCGGGGCGCGGCGAAGACACCGAGTTGCAGGGCGCTCTCGCCGTGCACGAGGACGACCTGCTGGATCACGCCCTGCGGGTCGGCCTGCACGCGCACCTCGACGTCGGCCACCGCCGGAATCTGGAGGCTGCCCAGGTCGAGCCGCTGCACCCCGTCCGGGGCCTCGGCGACGTCGTACGGGCCGCGTTCCGGCCCCGACGAGCCCTCGGCGTCGTGCCCGTCCAGGACCTCGGTGGCCCGCTCGTCACGGCCCTGCCGACCGCCACCGGCCCGCTTTCGGGAGAAGATCACTGCGCCCACCCTCCGCTGTTCGCACTCACCCTGCCACCTCTTCCGACTGGCCGCCGGCCCGGTCCGCCGGCGGCGGGACGAGCCCGGCGTGTCCACCGGTCGAGCCGTGCCCGCCGGCGCCCCGCCGGGACGGCGGCAGCTCGGCCGCCGGCCGGAAATCGACCCGCTCCACCCGCTGGACAACGAGCTGCGCGATCCGATCGCCACGGGAGATCTTCGCCGGCGCCTCCCGATCATGATTGATCAGGTTGACGAGGATCTCACCCCGGTAGCCGGCGTCGACCGTACCGGGCGCGTTGAGCACCGTCACGCCGAGCCTGGCCGCCAGGCCGGAGCGGGGGTGCACCAGACCGACGTAGCCCTCCGGGAGGGCGATCGCCACGCCGGTGGGGACCAGGGCACGCCCGCCGGGGGGCAGCTCCATGTCCGCCGCGGACATCAGGTCGGCCCCGGCGTCGCCGGGATGGGCGTACGCCGGCAGCGGCAGCTCCGGGTCGAGCTGCCGTACGGGCACGGGTACGTCGTCGGTCACGATCTCCTTCTTCCGTCCGGTTCGTGGGGTGCCCCTGCCATCCTGCCGGGTCGGCCGCCCGTCGTGCGCCGTACCCTGGCAGGAGTGAGCCGATCGCCGTCCTCGCCGCCCGCCGCCACCTTGACCACCGCCTACGCGGAGCGGCTCGGCCTGCCCTGGTGGGCCTGGCTGGCCGGCCTGGCGCTCGGCGGCTTCCTCGCCGTGGAGCTGTGGATGGGCGCGACGGGGGTGCGCGGCTGGCTGCCGTTCGTGGTGTTGCTGCCGGCGGCGGCGGCCGTCCTGTGGTGGCTGGGGCGGATCCGGGTCGCGGTGGCCGACGGGGAGCTGCGGGTCGACGACGCCCGGCTGCCGGTGCGGTTCGTGGCCGACGCCGTCGCGCTGGACGCCGCAGGCCGCCGCGAGGTGCTCGGCGTCGGGGCCGACCCGCTCGCCTTCGTGGTCCAGCGCCCGTGGATCGCCGGGGCGGTGCAGGTGGTGCTCGACGACCCCGCCGACCCCACCCCGTTCTGGGTGATCAGCACCCGCGACCCGGTACGCCTCGCCGCGGCGCTCCTCGCCGCCCGCGCCGCCGCCTGAGCCGCGCGGGCTTCAGGGCAGCGCGGGGTTCAGGGCAGCGCGGGTGGGGTGCGCCCTCCGCCGGGCAGCGTCCGGCGCTGCCGGCGCAGGTCGGCGCGGAGCTGACCGGCGAGGGAGCGGGTGGCCCGCCGGTTGAGGTAGCTGGCCACCACCGCCCCGGTCAGGAACGGGCCGAGCGTGGTCAGGTTGCGGCCGAACCGCTTGAGCAGGGTGTCCCGCAGTTCCTTGCGAGCCGCCGTGCCGAGCACCGCGCCGACGCCCACCCCGGGCAGCATCGGGTTGATCCCGCGCTGGCTGGCCCAGGACTGGACCACGGCCACCGCCCGCTGGCTGCCGCCGATGGGCAGCGGGGCACCGTACACCTCGTGCAGCTCGCCGATCAGCTTCAGCTCGACGGCCACGACCGCGACCGTCTCGGCGGCCAGCAGCACCGGCGCGGAAAGAAGCGTGGGGGCGACGGTCCACTCCACGGCCGCGACCCCACCGCCGGCCGCGCCGATCCCGGCGGTCGTCCGGGCGGCGTTGCGGACCAGCCGGTCGGCCAGCGCCTCGTCGTCCAGACCGGGGAAGTGCCGGCGCAGGGTGGCCAGGTCACGGACCGGCACGTGCGGGGCGATCTCGGCGACGGCGTCGGTCATCCACCGCACGGCGGCCCTCGGCTTGAACAGGTCGGCCAGCCCCCGGACGCGGACCTGCCCGACGAGCCGGGTCAACAACTGTCGCCGCCGGGCCGGCTCGATGTCGTCGGCGGTGAGCGCGGCCACGGTGGCGCCGAGTTCGGCCCCACCGCCGGTCGGCCCGTCCCCGCTCTCCCTGCCGGCCCGGCCCCGGTCGTCGGCGCCGGGTGCCGTCCCGCCGGGCCGGCCCACCCCCGGACGCCCGGACCCGCCGGGCTCGTCGACGTCAGGCGTGGTGGGGCCGCCGGTGACCGGGCGACCGCCCGTGCCGTCGTCGCTGCGCTCGCCCATGCGTCGACCTCCCCGGTCCGTCTGGGTGGAAGCTGCCGAGACGAGTCAAGCAGTTCCCCGCTACCGGCGCACGGCGGCGCCGTGGGCGGGCGGGGCGTTGGCGGGCGTACGTGAGATGGCGGCTCTCCCCGCGGCGGCCTCGTCGAGGAGGCCGCCGCCGGTATGCCGCGTCGAGGTCAGACGCATTCGCGGCAGATCAACTCGCCGTTGCGCTCGACCGCCAGCTGGCTGCGGTGGTGGACCAGGAAGCAGCGGGCGCACCGGAACTCGTCCTGCTGCATCGGTAGCACCTTGACCGTGAGCTCTTCGTCGGCCAGGTCGGCACCGGGAAGCTCGAAGCTCTCGGCCACCTCTGCCTCGTCGACGTCCACGGCGCCCGACTGTGAGTCGACCCGCCGGGCCTTGAGCTCTTCCAGGCTGTCCTCGCCGAGGTCGACCTCGTCGCGACGCGGGGCGTCGTAGTCGGTGGCCATCGGTTTCACTCTCCCATATCGATATGGTCGCTTCCGGTTGTAACGCCGGACGACGCTGTTTCGGTTCCGCTGGCCGGCCACCAATTTGTGTCGGTCACCCGACCCGACGGCCGGTCGGGACGGGGTCGCCAAAGGAACTCCCCCAGCGAGCGCGGTACCTTACCCCCCTCTGGGCGAGGCATGTATACCGCCCTCGCGGCTCAGATGTACGCCCCAGCCGTCGAAGTTGTTCCCAATGTGACTCAGGCGACACGAAGATAGGGGTAGTAGTACCCGCTTCCCGGTTGGCGCGCCGGCATGTCGGACTGTTTCCACGCGACCGCCGGACAACCGTTAACCTCAGCGGCGTACTCGACGGCCGGCGGGACGGCCCGACCGCCGACGGCCGCCGCCACCCACCCATCGTCCGGGAGCGCCCAGATGAGTTTTGCGCGAGTGCGAGCACTCGTTGTCGTCGGTCTGCTGGCGGTCGTCGCCCTGGTCTTCGTGGTCGTCGCCGTGGTCCGCGACACCCAGGGTGAGGCCGGACTGGCCGGCGGCTGTCCCGAGGACGCCCCGCTCGCGGACGTCACCCTGCACGAGCCCAAGGACGTCAAGCTCAACGTCTACAACGCCACCGACGAGCCGGGCCTCGCCAGCAAGGTGGCGGACGACTTCCGCAACCGAAAGTTCCAGGTCAAGAAGACCGCCACCGAGAAGAAGCAGATCGACGACGTCGCCATCCTCCGGTACGGCCCGAAGGGCGTCGGCTCCGCGCACCTGCTGCGCGCGTACTTCCTCAACAACGCCAAGGACGGGTACGACGCCAAGCGCAAGGACGACACCGTCGACGTGGTGCTCGGCAGCTCCTTCGCGCAGCTGGCCACCACCACCGAGGTGAACCAGTCCCTCGGCGACCTGGGCGCCCCGGTCGCGCCGCCCGGCTCGTGCCCGATGCCCGCCGACAAGTGACCCGCTGACCCCGGCCGCCACCCGCCCGCCGGGCCCTGACCGGCGCCCGACCATCCACCGGACGCGGCGGCCCGCTCAGGGCCCGCCACGGGGCGACGGCGGGCCGGGCGGCGGTCAGGGCCCGCCCGAGGCGTCCAGGGCGGCCAGCCGGTCGTGCAGCGGCCCGAACAACGCCGGCGGGGCGGCGATCACCAGGTCCGGCCCGGCGGCCCGCCCGCCCAGCCCACCGACCCGCAGCCCGGCCTCGGTGGCGACCAGCGCCCCCGCCGCCTGGTCCCAGGCGGCCAGCCCCTTCTCGTAGTACGCGTCCAGCCGGCCCTCGGCGACCAGGCAGAGATCCAGGGCCGCGGCGCCCTGCCGGCGGATGTCCCGCACGTGCGGGATCAGCTCGGCGAGCACCCGGGCCTGGTGCGCCCGCCGCCCGGCGTCGTAGCCGAACCCGGTGGCGACCAGCGCCTGGCCCAGGTCGGTCTCGCCCGAGCAGCGCAGCCGCCTCCCGCCGCGGTACGCGCCGCCACCGGCGGTCGCCGTCCACTCCTCGCCGGTCGCCACGTTGCGCACCACGCCCGCGACCACCGCGCCGTCCACCTCGGCGGCCAGCGACACCGCGCAGTACGGCAGCCCGTAGAGGTAGTTGACGGTGCCGTCGATCGGGTCGACGATCCAGCGCACCCTGGCCGCGCCGGCCGCCGGGGTGCCGTCGCCCGCGCCGTACTCCTCGCCGAGCACCGCGTCGTCCGGCCGGACCCGGCGCAGCGCGTCGACCACCTGCCGCTCGACGGCCCGGTCGGCGGCGGTCACCACGTCGGTGACGGTGGACTTGGTCGCGGCCACCGACACCCCCTCGGCCCGCATCCGGTGGGCGGTCGCCGCGGCGTCCCGGGCGACATCGACGGCGATCTCCAGCAGCTCCTGCTGCGGCGGTGCCGAGCGTTGCATCGTCCGTCCCCTTCCCGCACGACTGGGCCCCTCCGTGTCGCGCGCGAGTATCATCCTTACAAAGTCCACATCTACGTCGAATCGGCGGTCCCGATCGTTGGTACGCCGTGCGGCGCAGGATGATCGCCGCAGACGGCGTTACAATTCACCCCTGCCCACGCGCCACGGACCGCCGACGACCGGCCGGCCCGGGACACGGGGGTTCCTCAACCACATCGTCCGGCACCGTGCACCGTGCTGCGCCGGACAACCCGGCCGTGCTCGCTCTTCGCCTCCGGAAGGTCATTCGTGACAGAACCCCGCCAGACCGGCGCCGACGTTCGCTCGCTCACCGACACCCTGATCGCCCACGCGCAGAGCGCGGGTGGCCAGCTCACGTCGGCCCAGCTCGCGCGCACCGTCGAGTCCGCCGAGGTGACTCCGGCCCAGGCCAAGAAGATCCTGCGGGCGCTCGCGGAAGCGGGGGTGACCGTGGTCGTGGACGGCTCGGTCGGCCCCCGCCGCCGGGTCGCCGCCGCCCGGTCGGCCACCCCGGCGTCCCGGGCCACCACCGCCAAGACCACCAAGAAGGCCGCCGCGCCGGCCCCGAAGCAGGCCGCCGCCGCCGACGAGGCCCCCCCGCCGGCGCGCAAGGTCGCCGCGCGCAAGGCCACCACCGAGGCGGTCGCCAAGGCGGCCGTCCCGGCGAGGGCCGCGAAGTCCACCCGGGCCACCAAGGCGACCGTCGCCACGGCCGCCGGCAAGCCCGCCAAGGCCGCCGGCAAGGCCAAGGGCGAGGGTGCCGAGGGCGACATCGACCCGGAGGAACTCGCCGCCGAGATCGAGGACGTGGTGGTCGAGGAGCCGGCCGAGCTGGCCCAGGCCGCCGCGGCCGACGCCGCGAGCTCCGCCACCGACAACGACTTCGAGTGGGACGACGAGGAGTCCGAGGCGCTCAAGCAGGCGCGCCGCGACGCCGAGCTGACCGCCTCCGCCGACTCCGTCCGGGCGTACCTCAAGCAGATCGGCAAGGTGCCCCTGCTCAACGCCGAGCAGGAGGTGGAGCTCGCCAAGCGGATCGAGGCGGGCCTCTACGCCGCCGAGCGGCTGCGCGCCGCCGAGGAGGGCGAGGAGAAGCTGGTCCGCGAGATGGTCCGCGACCTCGGCTGGATCTCCCGGGACGGCGAGCGGGCGAAGAACCACCTGCTGGAGGCCAACCTCCGGCTGGTGGTGTCGCTGGCCAAGCGGTACACGGGCCGGGGGATGGCGTTCCTGGACCTGATCCAGGAGGGCAACCTGGGCCTGATCCGGGCGGTCGAGAAGTTCGACTACACCAAGGGCTACAAGTTCTCCACGTACGCCACCTGGTGGATCCGGCAGGCGATCACCCGGGCCATGGCCGACCAGGCCCGCACCATCCGCATCCCGGTGCACATGGTCGAGGTCATCAACAAGCTCGGCCGCATCCAGCGCGAGTTGCTCCAGGACCTGGGCCGCGAGCCCACCCCGGAGGAGCTGGCCAAGGAGATGGACATCACACCGGAAAAGGTGCTGGAGATCCAGCAGTACGCCCGGGAGCCCATCTCGCTCGACCAGACCATCGGTGACGAGGGCGACAGCCAGCTCGGCGACTTCATCGAGGACTCGGAGGCCGTTGTCGCGGTCGACGCCGTCTCCTTCTCGCTGCTGCAGGACCAGCTCCAGCAGGTGCTCCAGACGCTCTCCGAGCGCGAGGCGGGCGTGGTCCGGCTCCGCTTCGGCCTGACCGACGGCCAGCCACGTACGCTGGACGAGATCGGCCAGGTCTACGGGGTGACCCGGGAGCGGATCCGGCAGATCGAGTCCAAGACGATGTCGAAGCTGCGTCACCCGTCCCGTTCACAGGTACTCCGTGACTACCTGGACTGAGCCGTTTCGTCAACCAGGCGTGTCGGTTTGATCACCAGCCGTACAACACCCGATGGTGATCGGTCGGTTGCACGATTGTGATCGTTGACGTGGCACCCTTGGTGCACGGCACACTGTTGCTGCCATGTGTGACCTCGGTCCCCCGCGGGCACACAGGGAAGGCAGGGCCCGAGTTGGGTGTTGCACGATAGGTGAGCAACGACCGAAGAGATTGTTCATCGGTGACGACCAGAGGAGGAAGGCGATGACCCCGACCCTCACGCCGCCGCCCGAGACGGTGGCTCCCCCAGCCGCCGATGAACGGTGCGACCGCTGCAACGCTGCCGGCAAGCTCCGTATCACTCTGGCGGGCGGGAGCGAGCTGGTGTTCTGTGGGCACCACGCGAACAAGTACGCGGAGGATCTCGTGAAGATCACCGTGCGGTTCGCGACGGACCCCGAGTTCAGCTGGCGTGGCGCCGATCTTATGGCGAACTGAAAACGCGTAACACCGACATAGCCGGCCGGAGGTGCCCTACGGGGCCCCTCCGGCCGGCTTTCGGCACTCCGCCCCCACCCACCCCACCCCGGCCCGCCGCGTGGATCAAGAGGTTTGCGTCGCGGGTGGGGTCCCGGGACGACGCAAACCTCTTGGTCACCGCAAAAGACCCCCGGGGGTGGTGAAGTTAGAGGGTTTGGACCGTGGCTATGCGTTCCTCTAGCTGTTCGATGGTGGCCTGGGCGCTCGGCGGGCCGCCGCAGAGGCGGCGCAGCTCGGCATGGATCTTGCCGTGTGGCAGGCCGGTGCGGTGGTGGCGGGAGGCCACCAGGGCGTTCAGCTGCCGCCGTAGCGCCACCCGACGCTGGGCCGCGCTCATCGGCGGCGGGGGCGCCGCCGTGGCCGTAGCGGCCGGCTGAGCGGTCCGCTCGGCGGTCCGGCGACGCTGGGCGGCCAACTGCTCGGCCTGCCGCTTGGTGAGCAGCAGGGAGACCTGGTCGGCGGTGAGCAGCCCGGGCAGGCCGAGGTACTCCTCCTCCTCGGGGGTGCCGGCCTGGGCGGCGGTGCCGAAGGACGCGCCGTCGAAGATCACCTGGTCCAGCTCGGCCGTGGCGGAGAGGGCCAGGAACCGCTTCTCCAGCTCGCCGCTGGCCTGGTCGTCGCGCTGGGCGCGCTCCAGCAGGTCGTCGTCGAAGCCCTCGCGGTCCTTCGGCTTGCCGAGCACGTGGTCCCGCTCGACCTCCATCTCGCTGGCCAGCCCGAGCAGGTGCGGCACGCTGGGCAGGAAGACCGACGCGGTCTCCCCCGGGCGGCGGGCCCGGACGAACCGCCCGACGGCCTGGGCGAAGTAGAGCGGGGTGCTGGCGCTGGTGGCGTAGACGCCGACCGCGAGCCGGGGGATGTCGACGCCCTCGGAGACCATCCGGACCGCGACCAGCCACCGCTGCCCGGACTCCGCGAACGTCGCGATCCGGGCGGAGGCCCCCTGGTCGTCGGAGAGCACCACCGCGGCCTTCTCACCGGTCACCTGCTCGATCAGCCGCGCGTACGAGCGGGCGGTCTGCTGGTCGCTGGCGATGATCAGCCCGCCGGCGTCGGACATCCCGGCGTTGCGCAGCACGGTCAGCCGGGCGTCGGCGGCCCGCAGCACCTGCGGCATCCAGTCGCCGGCCGGGTCCAGGGCGGTGCGCCAGGCCTGCGCGATCAGGTCCTGGGTCATCGGCTCGCCCAGCCGGGCGGCCAGCTCGTCGCCGGCGTTCGTCCGCCACCGGGTCTCCCCGGAGTACGCCAGGAAGAGCACCGGCCGGACCACGCCGTCGCGCAACGCGTCGGAGTAGCCGTACACGGCGTCGGCGCGGGAGCGGAGCAGGCCGTCGCCGCCCCGCTCGTAGGTGACGAAGGGGATCGGGTTGTCGTCGGAGCGGAACGGCGTACCGGTCAGCATCAGCCGGCGCACGGCGGGCTCGAACGCCGCCTTCACCCCGTCGCCCCAGGTCCGGGAGTCGCCGGCATGGTGGATCTCGTCGAGGATGACCAGGGTGCGCCGGATCATGGTGCGCCGCCGGTGCACCTGGGGCGCCATCCCGACCTGCGCGTACGTGATGACCGCGCCGTGGAAGTCGGCCGAGGAGTGCAGGTCGGCGTTGCGGAACGCCGCGTCGAGCTGGATGCCGACCCGGGCCGCCGCCTGTGCCCACTGGGTCTTCAGGTGCTCGGTGGGGGCGACCACGGTGACCGCCTCGACGGTGCCGTCGGCGAGCAGCTCGGCGGCGATCCGCAGGGCGAAGGTGGTCTTGCCGGCCCCGGGGGTGGCGACCGCCGTGAAGTCGTCGGTACGTCGTCGCAGGTACTCCACCAGCGCCTTGCGCTGCCAGGCGCGCAGTGGTGGGAACGTCTCGAGCACCGGCGTCCGGGCTGCCACGCGTCAGGCTCCTCTCCGACCGCCACGACGGCGGACCCCGGCCGAGGGCCACGGGTACCGCCGCCCATGAAAAGACCCTCGCGCATCGGTTGCCGCGAAGGCCGAATCAGCATAACCAGCGCGCGCCGGTCGGCCCAGGCGACGCCACGCTGGTCACATCCGCACCGCCCGGCACCCGTACCGATTGCGCCTCCACCTTCACGGTGCGTCAGGAGCGGGGGCCGCGGGTGCCGGTGCGGGGCGGGCGGAGCGTGGCCACCGGAGCGGACCAGCGCCGCCGCAGCGCCACCAGGCGCAGCGCGAAGACGAACACCGCCGCGGCGGTCAGCCCAGCGGCGTTGGCGTGCCCGGACGCGTCGAGCGCCGCCACGGCGACCGAGCCACCGAGCGCGGCCACCGCGTAGATCTCCCGGCGCAGCACCACGGGGATCTCGCCGGTGAGCAGGTCCCGGGCGAGCCCGCCGCCGATGGCGGTGAGCATGCCGATGAGGCAGGCCCCGACCGGCGGCACCTGGGCGTCGAGCGCCTTGAGGGTGCCGGTGACGGTGAACAGCCCGAGGCCGGCGGCGTCGAGCACCAGCACGGTGGTGCGCAGCCGGGCGAGCTGGGGGTGCAGCCAGAACACGGCGGCGGCGGTGACCGCGGCCGTGGCGGCGTACCGCCAGTCGGCGAAGGCCAGCGGGGGCACCTCGTCGATGACCAGGTCGCGGAAGATCCCGCCGCCGAGCGCGGCGATGAAGCCGACGAAGGCCACGCCGAACAGGTCGAGCCGCTTGACCACCGCCGCGGAAGCGCCGGAGGCGGCGAAGACCGTCACCCCGGCCAGGTCGGCGAGGAGCAGGGCGGTGGAGGTGGTCACCGCCGAAGGTTACGTGGGCGGCCGGAACGGCCCCCGTGGTCACGCGCCCCAGGAGTCGTAGATCTCCTTGCACTTCGGGCAGACCGGCGAGCCCGGTTTGGCCGCCTTGGTCACCGGAAACTTCTCCCCGCAGAGCGCGACGACGAAGGTGCCCATGACGGCACTCTCGGCGATCTTGTCCTTGCGGACGTAGTGGAACATCTCGGGACCGGTGTCGGCGTCCTTCAGTTCCGGACGCTCGAGAACCTCTGTGCTCACGACTGCACCTCCAACTTTCCAGTTTGACAGGTCGACCTGACCGGGTCCACCGCAGGCCACCGCGCGACGGCCCGTAACGTTAAGGACGTGAACAGCTTCCACATTCGTCTCGGCGCCGAGGTGGCCGACGCCCTGCGTGAGCACCGCCCGGTCGTCGCCCTGGAGAGCACAATCGTCTCGCACGGCCTTCCCCGGCCGGACAACCTGCGGGTGGCCCGCGAGATCGAGCAGACGGTACGCGACGCCGGCGCGGTCCCGGCGACCATCGGCATGGTCGGTGGCCAACTGGTGGTGGGACTCGACGACGCGGAGCTGACCCGGCTCGCCACCGTCGACGGGGTGAGCAAGCTCTCGGTCCGCGACCTGGCGGTGGCCGCCGCGATCGGGGCTGACGGGGCCACGACGGTCGCCGCCACCAGCGCGGTCGCCGCCGCCGCGGGGATCGGGGTCTTCGCCACCGGCGGGCTGGGCGGGGTGCACCGGGAGGCCGCGCAGACCTTCGACGAGTCCGCCGACCTGGGCACCCTGGCCCGGACCCCGATCGCGGTGGTCTGCGCCGGGGTCAAGTCGATCCTCGACGTCGGGGCCACCCTGGAGCGGCTGGAGACCCTCGGTGTCGCCGTCGTCGGCTACCGCACCCGACGGTTCCCCGGCTTCTACCGCACCGACTCCGGGTTCGACCTGGACTGGTCGGTCGACTCCCCGGAGCAGGTCGCCGACGTGCTGGCCGCCCGCGCCGGGCACGGCGTGCACCACGGCGGGCTGATCGTGGCCAACCCGCTCCCGGTCGACGAGCAGCTCGACCCGGACCTGCACGACCGCACGCTCGCCGAGGGCCTGGCCCGGCTGGAGCGCGACGGGGTGACCGGCAAGGCCGTCACGCCGTACCTGCTGGCGTACTTCCACTCCGCCACCGCCGGCGCCAGCCTCGCGGTGAACGTGCGGATCATCCTGCGCAACGCCGACCTCGCCGCCCGGGTCGCGGTCGCCGCAGCGGGCCGCGGCGACTCCGCCGCATGACCGCTCAGTCCCGCATCGTCGTCGTCGGCGACCTGATCACCGACGTGGTCGCGGTGCTCGGCGGGCCGCTGGCGACCGGCTCGGACACCCCGGCCACCATCCGGGTCAGCGGCGGCGGGCAGGCGGCCAACACCGCCGCCTGGCTCGCCGCCCAGGGCGTCCCGGTGACCATGGTCGGCGCGGTCGGGGACGACGACGCGGGACGCGACCGGGTGACCGAGCTGGAGCGCGCCGGCGTGGACTGCGCGATCGAGCGGCACCCGGGCCGCGCCACCGGCACCGTCATCGTGCTCACCGGCGCCGGGGAGCGCACGATGGTCACCGAGCGGGGCGCGAACCTGTGGCTCGCCGCCGGACACGTGGAGCAGGCCCTGGCCGGGGTGCCCGACGCGCGGCACCTGCACCTGTCCGGGTACTGCCTGCTGGACGACGGGTCGCGCGGGGCCGGGCTGCGCGCGCTGGCCGCGGCGCGCGAGCGCGGGCTCAGCACCAGCGTCGACGCGGCGTCCGCGGCGCCGCTGCGGCAGGTCGGCGCGTCGGTCTTCCTGGCCTGGGTACGCGACGTCGACCTGCTTCTGGTCAACGCCGACGAGGCGGCCGTGCTGGCCGGCGGGCTGGACCCGGCGGCGCAGGCCCGGGCGCTGTCGGCGACGGCCCGGCGGGTGGTGGTCAAGCGGGGCGCGGCCGGGGCGGTCTGGGCCGACCGGACGGCTACGGTCAGCGTCGCCCCGGCGCGGCGGGTGGCGGTGGCCGACGTCACCGGGGCCGGAGACGCCTTCGCCGCCGGGCTGCTGTCCGCCTGGCTGGCCGGGGCCGGGCCCCGGGCGGCGCTGGACCGGGCCGGCGACCTCGGCGCGCTGGCCGTCTCCACGGTCGGCGCCCGGCCCGCGCCCTGACCGGACGCGCCGGCCTGGACGGGACGGGTCCGGGACGGGCGCGCCGGCGGCTCGGCCGGGCCGGTCAGGGCTCGGCGTCGATGACCTTGTGCGGCCGGTCCTCGGCGGTCAGGCTCATCGGCGGGGTCTCGTCCCGGCTACGGGGGTGGAACCGGTTGGCCAACCGGTGCCGCTCCTTGGGCGGCCGGTCGTTGGCCAGCAGCACCGCCAGCCACGGGATGAGCACCATCCCGAGGCCGCACAGCGGCAGCCAGAGCCAGAGCATGGGCGCCTGCGCGCCGACCAGGATCGCGCCGCCGATCACGCACGCCACCCGGACGGCCATCATCACGACGTAGCGCCGCTGCCGGCTGTTGAGCTGGTCGCCCTGGCTGCGGGCCGCGTCGGTGATCAGGATCGGTTGGTACGCCTGACGCTTCACCACGGACCTCCAAGAGGGATTGCCCCCATCCTGTCACTCCCGCCGGGTGATCAGCGAGAATCGCGTCATTCCGGCCCGTGTTACGCACGTGGTACGCTCCGCCTCGTGGGCAGCCGGTTCAGCTTCACCGACGAGGCGCTGGCCAACCTGCGCGTCTACGGCGTCACGCCGGGCGAGGTCTGGGAGGCGCTGCACAGCCCACGCCGGGTGATCCGGCACCTCGGCGACGACGTGATGGTGGTCTACGCCGCGGCCCGCCACGGGCGGCGGCTGGCCGTGCTGCTCGCCGAGGCCGACGGCGCCGACAACGACTGGGACGTCCTGTCCGCCCGGGAGCTGAGCGACGTCGAGGCCAAGCGCTACGACGAGGCCGTCCGCAGATCCCGCCGATGAGGAGGCGTGGCGATGAACCGCAACGACGCGACCAAGCAGTTCCACAGCGGCGACGACCGGCTCGCCGAGCTGGTCGACTCCAGCCAGCCGGTGGAGCTGCCCACCCCCGACACCGACGTGCCGATGGTCAGCCGCTCCGTGCGGCTGCCGCTGGAGACGTACGAGCGGGTGCGGGCCGCCGCCGACGCCCGTGGCATCGGGGTGACCACCCTGATGCGGCAGTGGATCGAGGCCGGCCTGGCCGAGCTGGACGACTCGGCGACGGTCTCGCTGGCCGACGTCCGGCGGGCCCTCGCCGCGCTCTCCCGACCCACCGCCGCCTGAGCCGTCCGGCGCCGCGCCTCAGCCCGTGAGCTGCCCGAACGCGGCCCGCTCCGCGTCGCGCACGTACGTCCGCCCCGACGGGTACGTCAGCGTGGCGTCCAGGTCGCAGTCGCCCCGGTAGAACCACTCGACGTACGGCACGTCGGGCTGCGCCCGCAGGTGGGCCATGTTGTCCCGCATCGCCTGCGCGCAGACGACCCCGTCCGGGTCGTACGACGTCCCGTCGTTGAGGGTGGGCTTGCGCCTGATGCCCCACTCCGGGACCACCAGCGGCTTGCCGACCCGCCTCGCCTGGGCGAGCGCGAACTCGTTGCGCTCGACCGGGGTGCGGTACCGCTCGTAGCCGGTGTCGTAGATGTCGAACCCCACCGCGTCCACCCCGGGGTGGCTGGCGACCACCCCGAAGTCGGCCCACCAGGACGCCTGCCGCCGGGCGGCGTACTCGGTGAACACCGGCACCAGCCAGACCTCACGGCGGCGGGGGTGCCCGGCGAGCGCGCCGACCAGTTCCTGCCACTGCTGCCGGAACGCGGCCGGGGCCGCGTCGCCCCCGGACTGCTGCTCCGGCTCGTGGCCGAGCGTCACCAGGTCCACCACCCGACGGCGGTTGGCCGGCCGCGCCGAGAGCCAGTCGCGGACGGCCGCCGCCGAGGTGCCGGCGGTCCAGTCCTTGAAGCTGTAGTGCAGCGCGCAGTCGGCGGGTACCTGGGCGAGGAGCGCCGACGACCAGGACTCCAGGCCGGCGCCGGGGCCGGAGTAGAGCCGCACCGTCCTCGGGCGGGGGTACCGGGCGAGCATCGCCTGGAGCGCGGCGACCGAGCTCGCCGGGGGTGCCCAGCCCAGGGCCGTCGGCACCTCCACCCTGACCGCGGCACTGACGCTGGTGGTGTTGCCGACCGCGTCCGCCACCCGCGCGGTCAGGATGACCGTACGGGTGAACATCAGACCCGGACCGAGAAGCGCCCGGGCGCCGCCGGGTCGGCGACGATCGTCACGGCCGGATCGGTCGTGGTCAACTCGAACTTCAGCGGGTCGCCGACGGTCAGCGTGGTGGTGGCGGTCGCCACGTGCCCGGCCACGTCGGTGACCTTCCCGGTCACGGTGACGGTGCGGGCGTCCGGGTCGTAGGCGTCGATCACCACCTGGGCGGTCTGGCCGGGCTGGAGCGTGCCGGGGGTCGCGGTGATCGACCGGATGACGGGATTGGCCATGATGCCCTCCGGGGGCGGCTGCGGGCCTGAGCCCAGGCGATCAGGATCAGCCGCGGGCCGCCCACCCTTCCCGGTGGACGCACCCGACCGGCAGGCCCGTGCCGTCGCGCGCCGGACGACCACCCGCTGCGCCGTTGCGGCGGGATGGGCGTCGCCCGATACCCGCTGCTCTGGTTGCAGAATGCCACGTCAGCGGCCCTACGGGTAGCCACCGACGGGACGAGACCCACGCCCGACCCCGCCCGTCCACCGTCGCCCCCGCCGTACGGGCGACGAGTCCGGTGGGCGGGTCGCGTCAGCCCTTCGCGGCCTTCGCCTCCGCCTTCATCCGCTGCTTGTACTCCCGCACCCGGCGCAGCGACTCCGGGTCGGTGACGTCGGCGACCGACCGGTACGCGTCGGCGTCGCCGTACCCGCCGGCCGCCTCGCGCCAGCCGTCCGGGTTGACGCCGAACCGCTTGCCGAGCAGGGCGAGGAAGATCTGCGCCTTCTGCCGGCCGAACCCGGGCAGCCCGGCGATCCGGGCCAGCAGCTCCCGCCCGTCGGCGGCGTCGGCCCAGAGCCGGGCGGCGTCGCCGTCGTACCGGTCCACCAGGGTCCGGCACACCTCCTGCACCCGGGCCGCCATCGCCTTCGGGAACCGGTGCAGGGCCGGCGGCTGGGCGAAGACCGCGACCAGCTCGTCCGGGTCGTACCCGGCCAGCTCGCGGGCGTCCGGCTCGTGCCCGAGCCGCTGCGCCAGCACGTACGGCGAGGAGAACGCCTTCTCCATGGGGACCTGCTGGTCGAGCACCATCCCGAGCAGCAGGGCCAGCGGGCTGCGCTCCAGCAGCCGGTTGGCCTCGGGGTCGATGGGGAGCGAAACCGTCATGCCGTCCATCCTGCCCGCAGCCGCCCCGGAAGCGACGGCGACTCCCCGGGCGCCCCGCCTCACGACGCCGACGCCGAGCCGCGCCCGCTCCCCGGCGGGCGGATTTGCGGGCGGCGGTGACGGGTCGCCCGGGCACGGGGGGCAGGATGGCAACGTGGACGAACACGACATGCTGCTCTCCCCCGACGGCGTCGAGGCGCTCCGGACGGCGCTGAGCCGCGCCGCGTACACCTCGAACGGGATCGCCGACCGGCTCGGCCCGCAGGCCACCGGCGGGGTGGCCCGCAACGACTTCCGGGCCGCGCTGCGGGCCACCGAGGACCGTGACCCGCTCGGCACGCTGATCCGGGTGTTCATCTGCGACCAGACCGAGTCGGAGGCCGCGGTGGCCGCCGCGCTCGCCCCGCTGACCGTCGCCGAGGCACTGGCCGGGGGGCTGGTCGAGCGGCACGGCGACGGCCTGCGGGCCGGGGTCGACCTGGAGCCGTACGGGGACGACTGGTGGGTCCTCGCCGACCTGCCGGCCAGTTCCCGGCCCGGCCGGCCGCTGCACTCCGAGCACGTGCTCGGCATCGGCGGGGCGACCCAGACGCTGATCGGGGCGGCCGTGCGGCGGCCGGTGGAGACCGCGCTGGACCTGGGCACCGGCTCCGGGGTGCAGGCGCTGCACCTGTCGGAGCACGCCCGCCGGGTCACCGCCACCGACCTCTCGGCGCGGGCGCTGCGCTTCGCCGCCACCACCGCCGCGCTCAACGGCCAGGACTGGGAGCTGCTACGCGGCGACCTGGTCGCCCCGGTGGCCGGGCGGCGGTTCGACCTGGTGGTCAGCAACCCGCCGTTCGTGGTGGGCCCCGGCACCACCACCCACGTCTACCGGGACTCCGGGCGGGCCGGCGACGCGATCGGGTCCGAACTGGCCGCCGCCGCCCCGGGCCTGCTCACCGAGGGCGGCACCATGCAGTACCTCGCGAACTGGGTGCACGTGACGGGCGAGGACTGGGGCGAGCGGGTGGCCGGCTGGTTCGCCGGTACCGGCCTGGACGCCTGGGTGATCCAGCGCGAGGTCGCCGACCCGATGGCGTACGTGAACCTGTGGCTGACCGACGTCGGCGAGGCCGCCGACCCGCACCGGATGGCGGCCTGGCTGGACTGGTTCGACGCGCACAAGGTGGAGGCGATCGGCTTCGGCATCGTCTCGCTGCGCCGCGCCGGGCACGCCGACCCGGTGGTCCGGGTGGAGGACCTGCGGCAGCGGGTGCAGCCGCCGATGGGCGACCGGATCGCCGCCTGGTTCGACCGCCAGGACTGGCTGCGGGTACGCGACACCGAGGGGCTGCTCGCCGAGCGCTACCGGGCCGCCGAGGGGCTCCAGCTACGCCAGGAGGCCACCATGGGCGACGAGGGCTGGGCGGTGGACCGGCAGGTCCTCGCCATGCCGCACGGGCTGCGCTGGACCGAGGAGATCGACCCGCTGGTGCTGGCCCTGGTCGGCGGAGCGGACGGCCGGTTGCCGCTGCGCGACCAGCTCGCGCTGCTCGCCGCCGCGCACGACGTGACGCCGGAGGAGCTGGCCGAGGCGGCCGGCCCGATCGTGGCGCACCTGGTGGAGCGCGGCATCGTCGAGCCGGTCACCGCCTGATGCGGGCGGTGGTGCAGACGGTCGGCCGGGCCAGCGTCACCGTCGACGGCGAGGTCGTCGGCGCGGTCGCCGACGGGCTGCTGGTGCTGCTCGGGGTGACCCACACCGACACCCCGCAGACCGCGCGGACCATGGCCCGGAAGATCCACGAGCTGCGCATCCTGGACGACGAGCGCAGCGCGGCGGAGACCGGCGCCGGCATCCTGGTGGTCAGCCAGTTCACCCTCTACGGCGACACCCGACGGGGCAGAAGGCCGAGCTGGACCGCGGCAGCCCCGGCAGAGGTGGCGGAACCCCTGGTCACGACGGTCGTCGAGGCGCTACGCGAGCGCGGCGCGCCGGTCGAGACGGGCCGCTTCCGCGCCCACATGCTGGTGGAGAGCACCAACATCGGCCCCCGCACCCTCCTCCTGGACCTCTGACCCCCCACCCACCCCCTGCCCAGGTTGATCAAGAGGTTGCGTCGTCCGGAGCCCGGATCCTGACGCAATCCTCTTGATCAACGGGGCTGGGGCGGGTGGGGTCGGTGGGGGCCGGGGGTCAGAAGAACAGGCCGCGGCGTTGGATGGACTGGCGGAGCCAGCCGTCGAGCTGGGCGGCCCAGTCCGTGTTGTGCGCCGTGGCGTGGGGGACGGTGAAGCGACCGAAGGCGTCCCGGCCCTCGGTGAAGACGCCGCCCCGCTTGTCGATCTCCAGCACCACCTGCACCTGCTGCGGGTCGGTGACGAAGGTGACCTCGAGCTGGTTGATCGCCCGGGCGTACTGCGGCGCCGGGTGGAACTCGATCTCCTGGTAGAACGGCAGGGTCTGTCGTACCCCGTAGATGTGGCCCCGCTCGTTGTCGGCGCGGGCGAACCGGAAGCCCAGCCGCAGCAGCGCCTCCAGCAGCGCCTCCTGGGCCGGCAGCGGGTGCACCGCCACCGCGTCCAGGTCGCCCTTGTCCACCGCGCGGGCCACCTCCAGCTCGGTGCGCAGGCCCATAGTCATCCCGTGCAGGTGCTGCCCGTACAGCTCGGTCAGCGGGGTCTCCCACGGCACGTCGAAGCGGAACGGCACGTCGTAGCGCTGCCCCGGCTCCAGCCGGAACGCGCCGGTCACCTGGCGGCGGTGGAACTCCTGGGTGGTCTCGTAGTCGCTGTCCCCGCTCTCCACCTCGACCCGGGTGACCAGGCCCAGCGCGACATACTCGATGTCCACCGGGTGCTCGCCGCCGGCCACGTGGACGGTGCCCTCCAACTGCCCGCCGGGGCGGCAGTTCGGGTTCGCCAGGATCGTCTCCACCGACGGGCCGCCCACGCCCATCGCCTGCATGAGCCGCTTGAAGACCACGACACCCTCCAGTTCCTCGGTGACCGGCCGCCGCGGCGACCGACCGTGTGACCGGCCCGAACGGCCGACCGCTGGCACGGTAACCGGGCTCGGCAACCAACAGGGGTACGGACACCCCTATCCCGTGTCGGTTCCCCGATCGCCTCACTCCCGTTTCACGCCCGGCTTGCCAGAGTGTGTGTCACCGGCGCCACTGGGCCGGCGACGCGGCACCGACGTGGACACGGGGAGAACAGAGATGGTCCTGCAGATGATCGAGAACCAGATCGGCCCGGCCGTCACCATCGACGCCGAACTCGGCACCGACACCTTGACCGACCTGGACGCCACCGACGAGCGCGGCGTCTCCACGGACCTGGTCCGCGCCTACCTCAACGGGATCGGGCGCACCAAGCTGCTCACCGCCGCGCAGGAGGTCGAGCTGTCCCGCCGGATCGAGGCCGGGCTGTTCGCCGAGGAGAAGCTGGCGACCTGCACGCCGGTGTCCACCGAGCTGCGCTCCGACCTGAAGCTGATCGTCGCCGAGGGCCGCGCGGCCAAGGACCACCTGCTGGAGGCGAACCTGCGCCTCGTCGTCAGCATCGCCAAGCGGTACACCGGCCGGGGGATGGCGTTCCTGGACCTGATCCAGGAGGGCAACCTGGGCCTGATCCGGGCGGTCGAGAAGTTCGACTACACCAAGGGCTTCAAGTTCTCCACGTACGCCACCTGGTGGATCCGGCAGGCGATCACCCGGGCCATGGCCGACCAGGCCCGCACCATCCGCATCCCGGTGCACATGGTCGAGCAGGTCAACCGGATGGTCCGGGCCCGTCGCGAGCTGGCCGTCACGCTGGGCCGCGAGCCCAACGTGGCCGAGGTCGCCCGGGCCATGGGCGTCCCCGAGTTCCAGGTCATCGAGCTGATCTCCTACGACCGGGAGCCGGTCAGCCTCGACCAGGCCGTCGGCGAGGACGGCGAGAGCGCCCTCGGCGACTTCGTCGCCGCCGTGGACCCGGCCGCCGAGCCGGGCGAGGCCGCCGCCGACGGCGAGCTGCGCAACGAGGTGCGGATCGTGCTGGCCACCCTGTCCCAGCGGGAGCAGGCCGTGATCCGGCTCCGGTTCGGCCTGGACGACGGCCGGCAGCGCACCCTCGACGAGGTGGGCAGGGAGTTCGGCCTGTCCCGGGAGCGGATCCGGCAGATCGAGAAGGTGACGCTGCTGAAGCTGCGCGCCCCGGAGCGGGCACAGCGCCTGGAGGCGTACGCCTGCTGAACGGTCGCGTCGAAGGAGGGCCCCGGCGGTTCGCCGGGGCCCTCACGCGTGGGCGGCTCCGCCGGCCGGGCTCCTGCGGCGCGGAGGCGTCGGACGCCGTCCCCTCACAGCCGGCGGGGGCCGGTGTCGGGACGGGCGCCGGCGGCACCGGTGCGGACGGCGGCGTGCAGCACGGAGACGCCGTCCGGGCGGGCCAGCACCGGGTTGAGGGTGAGGGAGCGGACCCGGGGCTGCTCGTCGGCGAGCCGGCCGACCCGCAGCAGCAGCTCCGCCAGGGCCGCCCGGTCCACCGGGGCGGCGCCGCGGTGCCCGCGCAGCAGCGGCGCGGCCCGGGGCGCGTCGACCAGCTCGGCGGCGTCGGAGTCGGTCAGCGGCACCGCCCGCCAGGCCCGGTCGCCGAGCAGCTCGGTGGCGACGCCGCCGAGGCCGAACCCGACCACCGGCCCGAACGCCGGGTCCTCCACCAGCTCCACCACGCAGGGCACGCCGGGCGGGACCATCGCCTGCACCAGGACGTCCGCGCCGAAGGTCGCCGCCAGCTCCGCGTACGCCCGGCGCAGGGCCGGCTCGTCGGCCAGGTCGAGCCGGACCGCGCCGAGGTCGAGGCGGTGCCGCAGCCCGGCGGCGGCGGCCTTCAGTGCCACCGGCCAGCCGAGCACCCCGGCGGCGGCCACCGCCTCGTCGGCCGAGCGCGCCGGCGCGGAGGGCACCACGTCGATCCCGTACGCGCCGAGCAGGCCGGCCGGGTCGGCACCGTCGGCCCGCAGCGCGGCCTGGGCGGCGGCGAGGTCGATCCGGGGCAGCTCGGGCAACGCGCCGGGCGGGCGGCGCAGCCAGTCCGCGTACGTGGCGACCCGGCCCAGGGCACGCACGGCCTCCTCCACGCTCGGGTACGCCGGCACCCCGGCCGGGGGCCGCCCGACGAGGAAGGTGGCCACCACCGGCCGGCCGACGCCGAGCGCCCCGGGCAGGGCCGCGGCGAAGTCGGCCTCGGTGTCGGTGAGCTGCCCGGGCAGCGGCGGGGCGAAGACCGCGACGAGGGCGTCCACGCCGTCGTCGGCGGCGGCGGCGCCGAGCGCGGCGGCGAACTCGGCCGCCCCGGCCCGGGGTCCCACGTCGGACGGGTAGCCGGCGGCCACGGTCAGCCCCTGCGCGGCGCAGGCCGTGGCGGCCAGCCCGGTCAGCGCCGAGGAGTTGCCCACCACGCCGACCCGCCGGCCGGCCGGCAGGGGCTGGTGGGCCAGCAGCACGCCGACGTCGAGCAGTTCGGCGACGGTGTCCACCCGGATCACCCCGGACTGGGCGAACAGGGCACTGACCGCGACCGCATCCGGGCCGGGGGCGTCGGCGTTCAGCCCGGGCGGGCGGGCCGGCGAGGCGAGCGCCACCACCGGCTTGTCCCGGCCGATCCGCCGGGCCAGCCGGGCGAACTTGCGCGGGTTGCCGAACGTCTCCAGGTACAACACGATCACGTCGGTGCCCGGGTCGTCGCGCCAGTACTGGAGCAGGTCGTTGCCGGAGACGTCGGCCCGGTTGCCGGCCGAGACGAAGCTCGACACGCCCAGGCCGCGCCGGTGCGCCTCGGCGAGCAGGGCCACCCCGAACGCCCCGGACTGGCTGAAGACACCCACCCGGCCGGGGGCCGGCAGCGCCGGGGCGAGGGTGGCGTTGAGACGTACCGTCTCGTCGGTGTTGGCCACGCCGAGGCAGTTCGGGCCGATCACCCGCATGCCGGCGGCGTGCGCCGCGCGGACCAGGGCCCGCTGGGCCGCCGCGCCCGCCGCGCCGGCCTCGGCGAAACCGGCGGAGATCACCACCAGGCCGTGCGCGCCGGCCGCCGCCGCGTCGGCCACCACCGCGCCGACCGCCTCCGGGGCCACCGCGACCACCGCCAGGTCGATCGCCCGGCCGGCGTCGACCGCCGAGGGGTACGCGGGCAGCCCCGCGACCGTCGCCGCGCTCGGGTGCACGGGCACCACCGCCCCGGTGAACCCGCCGTCGCGCAGGTGCCCGAGCAGCGCCGCGCCGACGCCCTGGCCGGTGGCGCTGGCCCCGTACACGGCGACGCCCCGGGGGGCGAGCAGCCGGGCGATGGAGCGCGCCTCGGTGCGGTGCTCCCGGCCGCGCTGCACCTCCAGCGTCTGCTCCGTCGGGGCGATCGGGAAGCTCAGGTGCACCACGCCGTCGGCGAACTGGCGCTGGACCTGGTAACCGAAGTCGGCGAAGACCCGCAGCATCGCCCCGTTGGCCGGGAGCACCTCGGCGACGAAGTGCACGATCCCGGCCCGCCGGGCGGCGTCGGCCAGGTGCTCCAGCAGCACCGAGCCGATGCCGCGGCCCTGGTAGGCGTCCTCCACCACGAACGCCACCTCGGCCTCGGGGCCCTGCGGGCCGAGCCGCTCGTACCGGCCGACGGCGACGATCCGCTCCCCGGCCAGCACCACGAACGCCTCCCGGTCCCGGTGGTCGACGTGGACGAACCGGCGCAGGTCCCGCTCCGGAATGCGCGGGTACGGCGAGAAGTAGCGCAGGTAGCGGGTGCGCTCCGAGAACCGCGCGTGCATGGCCACGATGCCCGGCGCGTCGTCCGGGCGGATCGGTCGCAGCCCGACGGTCGTGCCGTCGCTGAGCAGCACGTCCACCGGCTGGTCCACAGTGGTCACGCCTTCGGTCCCCTCCCCGGGTGCGCCGGCTCAGTCGCGCGGGTCGTGCGGGTCGAGCCCGAGCAGCGGGAACACCGCCTTGCGGCTGGCCGCGATGGCCCGGTCCACCGAGTTCGGCTCGCCGGTCGGCTGCCACGGCTCGTACGCCGGGTCGACGTCGTCGGTCATCCGCAGCGGCACCTCCCGGCCGGGCCGGCGCTCGGCGGCCAGCCGCCGCCAGCCCGGCGGGGTCGGCGTCGCCGGGTCGACCGGGTCGCCGGTGGCCACCGCCAGCAGGTGGGTCCACGCCCGGGGCACCACCTCGACCAGGGCGTACCCGCCGCCGCCGGTGGCCACCCAGCGACCCTCGCACAGCTCGTCGGCGAGCGCCCGCAGAGCGAGGTAGGTGGCCCGCTGCCCGTCGACGGAGAGGCGCAGGTCGGCGAGGGGGTCGATCCGGTGCCCGTCGGCGCCGCACTGGGTGACGAGGATCTGCGGCCGGAACACGCGCAGCACCGACGGCACGATCGCGTGGAACGCGCGCTGCCAGCCGGTGTCGTCGACGCCGGGCGGCAGCGGCACGTTGACGGCACTGCCCTCCGCGCCGGGGCCGCCGGTCTCGTCGGGGAAGCCGGTGCCGGGGAACAGGGCCAGCGGGGTCTCGTGCAGGCTGATCGTGAGCACCCGGGGGTCGTGGTAGAAGGTCTCCTGCACGCCGTCGCCGTGGTGCACGTCCACGTCCACGTACGCGACCCGCTGCGCGCCGAGGTCGAGCAGCCGGGCGATGGCCACCGCGGGGTCGTTGTAGACGCAGAAGCCGGCGGCCCGGTCCGGCATGGCGTGGTGCAGCCCCCCGGCCACGTTGACCGCGCGCCGGGCCTCGCCCCGCCAGACCGCCTCCGCGGCGGCCACGGTGGCCCCGGCGATCAGCGCGCTCGACTCGTGCATCCCGTCGAAAACCGGGTTGTCCGAGGTGCCCAGCCCGTAGCCGGCGAAGAGCGGGTCGCGGGGGGCGCGCCGGACCGCGTTCAGGTAACGCGGGTCGTGCACCCGGGTGAGCAGGGCGTCGTCGGCCGGCTGCGGGGCGACCAGGCGGACCCCGGGCCGGTCGAGGACACCCAGCTCGCGGGCGAGCGCGACGGTCAGCTCCACCCGGACCGGGTCGAGCGGATGGTCACCCATGTCGTAGGCGAGCAGGGCCTCGTCCCACACCACCACCGTGTCCTCGGACATGGGCTCATCGTCGCACGAGCATCGGCGGTAGCCCATCACCCGCGCTGGCCCGCGGCCGGTGTCGTGCCCGAGCCGGAGCGTCGCCCCGGGCGAGCTGACGGCCCGGCGCGGCGGCGGGCGGCCGGGCGAGCCCGACCGCCCGGGTGGGCCGCGGCTTCGGCGGTCAGCCGCCGGTGGCGACGGGACGGGACGGGTCCGCCACCCAGTTGCTCCACGATCCGACGTAGAGCGCGGCGTCCGGGCGGCCGGCGAGGTGCAGGGCGAGCACGGCCTGCGCGGCGGTCACCCCGGAGCCGCAGTACGCCCCGACCGGCGCGGCGTCGCTGACCCCGGCGGCGGCGAACCGGTTTCGCAGCACCGCCGCGGCGGGGAACCGCCCGTCCGGCTCGACGTACCCGCCGGCGGGCAGGTTCACCGCGCCCGGGACGTGCCCGGCGACGGGGTCGACCGGCTCGGCCTCGCCCCGGTAGCGCGCCGCGGCCCGCACGTCGAGCAGCACCCCGGAGTCGGCGGCGGCGAGCGCGGCGGCGGCGCCGGTGTCCAGCACCGGCAGCTTCCCCGGCCGGACCGGCACGTCGCCGGGCACCGGGACGGGAACCTCGGTGGACACGGGCAGCCCGGCGGCCACCCAGGCCGGGAAGCCGCCGTGCAGCAGCCGCACCGGCCGGTGCCCGGCCCAGCGCAGCGTCCACCAGGCACGGGCGGCGGCCATCCCGTCGCCGCCGTCGTACACGACGACGGGGTGACCGGCGCGGACCCCGGCGGCCCGCAGCGCGGCCTGGAGGGCGACGGGGTCGGGCAGCGGGTGCCGGCCGGCGACGCCGGGCGGCCCGCACAGGTCGGTGTCGAGGTCGACGAAGACCGCGCCGGGGAGGTGGTTGGCGGCGTAGTCGTCGCGGCCGGGCGGGCCGGCGAGCCGCCAGCGGACGTCGAGCAGGGTGGGCGGGTCGGCGTGGTCGAGCTCGGCGGCGAGCCGGTCGGCCTCGACCAACGGTTCCTCGGTACCGGACATGCCGTCCAGTCAACACCATCAGGGCAGCCACCTCGCGTTTCACCTGCGGGGAATGTCCGGCGGCCGGGGTACCATCGACCTCGGGAGGTCCGCTGACGTGAATGACCTGGTCGACACGACCGAGATGTACCTGCGCACCATCCTCGAGCTGGAAGAGGAGGGGGTGCCGCCGCTGCGTGCCCGCATCGCCGAACGGTTGAGCCAGAGCGGTCCCACCGTCAGCCAGACCGTCGCCCGGATGGAGCGCGACGGGTTGCTCACCGTCGAGGGCGACCGGCACCTGACGCTGACCGCGCTGGGCCGTAACGCCGCCGTGTCGGTGATGCGCAAGCACCGGCTCGCCGAGCTGCTGCTGGTCAACGTCATCGGGATGCCCTACGAGGAGGCCCACGAGGAGGCCTGCCGGTGGGAGCACGTGATGAGCGACGCGGTGGAGAAGCGGGTCTACGACCTGCTCAACCGCCCGACCCGCTCGCCGTACGGCAACCCGATCCCGGGGCTGGAGGAGCTGGGCAACCCGGAGGCGCAGGCCGACGGCAGCGAGGGTGAGCGCAACCTGGCCTTCCCCGGGCTGTCCGGCCCGGTGGTGGTGCGACGCATCTGCGAGAGCGTGCAGACCGACGCGGGGGTGCTGCGCCAACTGCACGCCGCCGGGGTCGACCCGGGGGCCACGGTGACGGTTGCCCAGGAGCGCGACGGCGTCTTCATCGACCGCTCCGGCGACCGGATCCGGCTGCCCCGCGAGGTCGCGTCCCGGGTGTTCGTCGCCGCCCGCTGATCCCTCTGCCGCTGTCCCTGCCGCGCCCGGGTCGGTTGCCCGGGCGGCCCCACGCCGCCGGCCCACCCGGGTCGAGGGCTCACAGGGCCGGGGTGTCGACCGTCTTCGCCAGGCCGACGAGCCGGTCCGCCAGCTCGTCCGCGGCGGCGCGGTCGGCGCCCTTCGGCAGCGTCCAGCGCAACGTGACGAGCCGGCCCTCGGCGGCCAGCCAGCCGACCTCGGCGACCGGCCCGTGGCCGTCAGCGGCGTTGGCCGTCCGCCGGTAGCCGGCCCGGCCCAGGTTGCCGACCTTCCGGGCCCCGCCCGGCAGCACGTCGGCGGTGAAGCCCGTCACGTCGATCGAGGTGTCGCTGACGGTGAGGGCCAGCTCGGGCAGCAGCACCCGCTCCGCGCGGACCACGCAGGTGTGCGTGTCGCCACGCGAGCTGGACGCCGCCACGTCGAACCGTTCCCCGGTGTGCTCCTCGATCACCGCGAAGTCGAGCAGCCGGCACGCGCCGCCCGAGGAGGCCGCCGGGACGTCGAGCACGACCGGCTCGGCCCGGGGCACCGCCACCGGCTCGGGGTCCTGGGCGGCGCACCCCGCCACCACCAGCACCGCCACGCCCGCGAGGCAGATCCGACCGCGCACGCGCCACCTCCGCAGTCCCCGGCGGGCTCCCGCCGTTTGTCGTCGGACACCGTACGGGCTGTCCGCGTCGGACGGAAGCCCTCAGTCGGTCACGTAGGGGCAGTGCCGGCAGCCGCGGCCGCAGCAGGTGCCCCGCCGGGCCAGGAATCCGGCGGTGAGCACGAACAGCCCGGTGTCCGGGTCGAGGTAGCCGGCCTCGCCGGCGGCCAGCGCGGCGGCGTGCGCGGCCAGCACCCGCTCCCGGTGCGGGTGCTCCGGCGACAGCCGGGACGGGTGCGGCTCGGTCAACGGCCGGGGCGCCAGCGGCAGCCGCTCTCCACTCACCGCAGCAGTGTAGGAAAAGGCCTCGGTCCACGCCCGGCGTCACCGACCAGCTCGGCGAACGTGGCCAGCATGGCCCGCGCCAGCGGCTTCGTCGCCAGCTCGCCGTGCACCAGTCGCGCGTAGTCGACCGCCACCGTGTCGTACGCGGCGCGGGTCTCCCGCAGCCAGTCCGGTTCCCCCATGGCCGGCCACTATAGCCGCCGCCGGAGTGGGCGGGCGTTGTCTCGTCGTCACCGTGTCAGTGACCTGGCGGTCTCCCGGGCGGCGGGCCGCCCGATGTCAGTGACCCGGAGTCGATCAAGAGACCAACGGAGGCACGATGTCATCGACATTGCGCTTCCGTTGCCTCCGGACACCCCGATGTCACTGACCTCGTGTCGAGAGCCCCGGGCGCGCCACCGCCCGGGGCTCGCGACCTTCTGTCAGCTACAGCCGCTGGTGGAGCCGCAGCCCTCGCAGACGTAGCAGCTACCGGCCGGGCGCATCTTCGTGCCGCAGGTGAAGCAGAGCGGCGCGTCGGCGGCCTTGCCGATCACGGCCTCCAGCAGTTCGGTGCTGGAGCCGACCGACGGCGACGGCTTGGCGGCGGCGACGTCGGCGACCTCCCGCGCCGGCTGGGCGACGGGGCCGATCTTCGTCTCCGGCGCCTCGACCGGGGCGGAGGAGGCCATCGCGGTCAGCTCCGCACCGCTGACCGACGCACTCTCCGCCTCCGCCTCGGCCCGCAACTGGGCGGCCCGCTCCTTGGCGGTGAAGATGCCCAGCTCCGCGCGGCGCTCGTACGGCAGAAAGTCCAGGGCCAGGCGGCGGAAGATGTAGTCCATCACCGAGGCGGCCATCCGCACGTCCGGGTCGTCGGTCATGCCGGCCGGCTCGAAGCGCATGTTGGTGAACTTGCTGACATACGTCTCCAGCGGGACGCCGTACTGGAGGCCGATCGAGATGGCCACCGAGAAGGCATCCATCACGCCGGCCAGGGTCGAGCCCTGCTTCGACATCTTGAGGAACACCTCGCCGAGGCCGTCGTCCGGGTACGACGACGCGGTGAGATACCCCTCGGCACCGCCGACGGAGAAGCTGACCGTCTGCGACGGGCGCTTCTTCGGCAGCCGCTTGCGCACCGGGCGGTACTCGACGACCTTCTCCACCACCGGCTCGACGGCAGCGGTCGCGGCCGGGGACTCGGCCACGGCCTTGTTCGGCTTGGCCACGGACAGCGGCTGGCCGACCTTGCAGTTGTCCCGGTAGATGGCCAACGCCTTGAGGCCGAGCTTCCAGCCCTCGAAGTAGATCTTCTCGACGTCCTCGACGGTCGCCTGCTCCGGCATGTTGACCGTCTTGGAGATGGCGCCGGAGATGAACGGCTGGACGGCCGCCATCATCCGCACGTGCCCCATCGGCGCGATGGACCGCTCGCCCATCGCGCAGTCGAAGACCGGGTAGTGCTCCGGCTTGAGGCCGGGGGCGTCCACCACGTGGCCATGGTCGGCGATGTGCTCGACGATCGCCTCGACCTGCTCCTCGGGGTAGCCGAGGCTGCGCAGGGCGCGCGGGACGGTCTGGTTGACGATCTGCATCGAGCCGCCGCCGACCAGCTTCTTGAACTTGACCAGCGCCAGGTCCGGCTCGACGCCGGTGGTGTCGCAGTCCATCATCAGGCCGATGGTGCCGGTCGGAGCCAGTACTGCGGCCTGCGAGTTGCGCCAGCCGAACTTGTCACCGATCTTGTTGCCCTGGGTCCACTGCTTGGTCGCCTCGCGGACGATCGCGGTGGCCACCGTGCTGGTGGGCCTGATCTCGTCGTTGGCGGCGGCGTGCTTGCGCATGACCCGCTTGTGCGGCTCGGCGTTGCGGGCGTAGCCGTCGTACGCGCCGACGATGCCGGCCAGCTCGGCCGAGCGGCGGTACGCGGTGCCGGTCATCAGCGACGTGATCGCGGCGGCGACCGAGCGGCCCTGCTCCGAGTCGTACGGCAGGCCCGACGCCATCAGCAGCGCGCCGAGGTTGGCGTACCCGATGCCGAGCTGCCGGTAGGCGCGGGTGGTCTCGCCGATCTTCTCGGTCGGGAAGTCGGCGAAGCAGATCGAGATGTCCATCGCGGTGATGACGAACTCGACCGACCTGACGAACTTCTCCACCTCGAAGTTGCCGTCGGCGCGGAGGAACTTCATCAGGTTGAGCGAGGCCAGGTTGCACGAGGAGTTGTCCAGGTGCAGGTACTCCGAGCAGTTCCGGACCACCACACCGTTGGCGATGTAGGAGTGGTTACGCGGCTCGGACAGGTTGTAGGTGGTCTCGATCCCGTCGAACTCGCGCTTCTCCAGCGTCGCGGTCTGGTCCGTACGGTAGAAACGCTTCTCCCGCAGCCAACCGGCGAGCCGATCCGCCTTGCGCGGGTGGGCGAAGCCGATCGCGGCGGCGAAGGTTGGAATGTTCGCTCCGCTGATCCGCAGGTCGTAGAGCTGCCCGCCGGCATAGCTGCGCTCTTCACCGGCGATGGTGGTGTAGGAGAAGGAAGAACCCTCCTTCCGACTGGGGTAGATCTGGCTGCCGATGCCGAAGCAGCTCAGCATCCGCTGTACGTCCCGCAGCAGTTCGACGGAGACCGAGCCGAGTCCGACGTAGCGGGTGTCGTTCGCGGTCTCGGCGGCGCAGCCGTCAGCGTCGAACAGGCCTCGGAGGAACTCCGCCTGGACCTCCACCGGCGCCTCGAGGACCGCCGCCGGGACCCGCTTGTCGGCGGCCTTTCCGGCACTTACCCCGAGCCCGGTCAGGAAGTCCACCAGCGCCGTGCGGCCGGCACGGAGTTGGACGGTGCCGTTGGGCTGCTCGGACGGCTTCGGGGTGAAACCGAGCATCTCCGCGAGCAACATCTGGTGTCGGGGCAGGAAGTCCTCTCGGTCCTCTGCGCTGTACACCCAGCTGGCGACGGGGTTGTCACCACGCGCCTCGCTGCCCAGGCGCACGCAGCCGTCACCGGTCAGCCAGCCCAGCAGATGGGCGAACTCCTCGGTCCACTTCTCCGGCAGCCGGGACTCCCGCTGCCACTTGGTGGCAACCACGTCACCGGGCTGCACGGACGTGCCGGGCTGCATGGCGAAGGCACGGGAAGCGGCTACCGCCGGGGTGGGCAGGTTCAGCGGGAGGATCCGGTCCTCGCCGGTCAACTCCGCAGCCTCGACGTAGCCCCGGTTGGTGGTCCAGATCCGGTGGTTCGGCGTGCAGCGCAGCACCATGCCGTTACTGAACTCCAGGCGCAGGATCTCGTTGGTACCCGTGATCATGAGCGCTTCGGGGTTGGTCAGCTCGATCCGGTCGGCGGGTGCGTCCGGGTTGGTCGCGTCGTGGGTGTAGACGCAGAACGTCTCTCCCTGCCGCGCCCGGTCGATCAGCGCATCGAACCGGATCAGCCCCTTGTCCGTGTGTACCAGGGTGTCCGCGGTGAAGCAGGGATTAGACGCGGTGATCCGGCCGGTCTCCGGGCAGGTGTGCCAGTCGTTGATGGTGTCGTCGTACTGGAGGCCGGGGTCGGCGCACTCCCAGGCGGCCTGCGAGATGGTGCGGAACAGCTTCTTGGCGTCGATGGTCTCGATGGTCTGCCCGTCGAGCCGGCCGCGCAGGTCGAAGCCGCCGCCGCTCTCCACCGCCGACATGAACTCGTCGGAGACCCGGACCGAGTTGTTGGCGTTCTGGTACTGCACGCTGACGATGTCGTTGCCGCCGAGGTCCATGTCGAAGCCGGCGTCCCGCAGCGCGCGGATCTTGTCCTCCTCGCGCGCCTTGGTGATCACGAACTCCTCGATGTCCGGGTGGTCGACGTCGAGGATGACCATCTTGGCCGCGCGCCGGGTGGCGCCGCCGGACTTTATGGTCCCCGCGCTCGCGTCCGCGCCGCGCATGAAGCTGACCGGGCCGGAGGCGGTGCCGCCGGAGGAGAGCAGTTCCCGGGAGGAGCGGATCCGGGACAGGTTGACCCCGGAGCCGGAGCCGCCCTTGAAGATCAGCCCCTCCTCCTTGTACCAGTCGAGGATCGAGTCCATCGAGTCGTCCACGGCCAGGATGAAACACGCAGAGACCTGTTGGGGCGACGGCGTGCCGACGTTGAACCAGACCGGCGAGTTGAAGCTGAACACCTGGTGCAGCAGCATCCAGGTCAGCTCGTGGGCGAACACCTCGGCGTCGGCCTGGGTGGCGAAGTAGCCGTGCTCCTCACCGGCCTTGCGGTAGGTGCTGACCACCCGGTCGATGAGCTGCCGCAGCGACCACTCCCGCTCCGGGGTGCCCACCGCGCCCCGGAAGTACTTGGTGGTCACGATGTTGGCCGCGTTGACGCTCCAGGACTCGGGGAACTCGACCCCGCGCTGCTCGAAGTTGATCGAGCCGTCCCGCCAGTTCGTCATCACGATGTCGCGACGTTCCCACGTCACCTCGTCGTAGGGGTGGACCCCGTCGGTGGTCCACACCCGCTCGATCTTCAGCCCCGCGCCGGCCTTCGTCCGCGTCCGGCTGGTTGTCACGCCGTCCCCCGCCATCTCATCCGCCCCCTCGTCTGCGCGGTCACCCGCCGCGCGTCGAACTGTCAAAAACCAGAAGAAATCAGTTGGTACGGCCAGCGGCCCCCGCCGCCGCCCCGGCGTCGCCGTCCGCCCCGGCGCCCTCCCGGGCGCGGGCGGCGGCCCGCAGTGTCTCGATCTCGCGCTCGAAGTCGGCCAGCGAGTCGAAGGAGCGGTAGACGCTGGCGAAGCGGAGGTACGCCACCTCGTCCAGGTCCCGCAGCGGGCCGAGGATCGCCAGCCCCACGTCGTGGCTGGGGATCTCGGCGGCCCCCCTGGCCCGGACGGTCTCCTCGACCTTCTGGGCGAGCAGGGCGATCGAGTCCTCGTCGACCGGTCGCCCCTGGCACGCCTTGCGCACCCCGCCGCTGATCTTGGTGCGACTGAACGGCTCGGTCACCCCGCTGCGCTTGACCACCGCGAGCACCGCCTCCTCGACGGTGGTGAACCGCTTGCCGCACTCCGGGCAGGACCGCCGTCGACGGATCAACTGGCCGTCGTCGGCCTCCCGCGAGTCGACGACCCGGGAGTCGGCGTGCCGGCAGTACGGGCACCGCATCGCCTGACCTCCTTCATCGACGGCGGGCACACCGGGCACCCCCGGACGCGCGGAACCACGGCGCCGACCCCCGCGCGGGGGCCGCCACCGGGTGCGGTAGCAGGGAGTGCGGTCGGTAGTCGAACCCAACCTGTAGGCGACTTACGCCCATGTGACTACTACATCTAGGGGTCGACCGTATGCGCCCGGCGAACCGAAATCAAGTTCGCCGGCATGCCCGGCGCGTCATCAGGATCACGTCGCACACTCCCCCTCCCCGGCTCGCCGAAAGCCCCAACGCGGGACCGCTCCCCCCGGTCACGGCCGACCCGGCGAGGCCCGGGAAACCCGGGCCGGGAACGCCGGGACTCGAACTGACGTTCGAGAGCCGCGTACCATTTACCAGAACAGGCGTTCGGATTTCCTGCTTTCCCGCTCCGACACGCCGGTGAAGGTCGTACAGATGTTTGAAAATGACCGATCCCACCTATACGGTCAAGAACAACCGGGCGCGGGTGGTTCCATCCCGACCGGTCGCCATACCCCCGCACGCACCACGAGCCGCCGAGGCACCCAGCGCCGACCAGGGAGGACGGACGTGACCGAGGACCGGGCCAGCCGGCCGAAGAACCCGCAGCAGATCGCCGAGGCGGGTCCGCCGGCCACTCGGCGCCCCCGCGCCGCGCGCAGCCGGACCGGGCAGCCGGCCGTGCGCCCGGTCACCCCGGTGGTCAGCAGCTTTCCCGACCCGGCCACGGTCGACCTCACCGCCCGGCAGCGCCGCATCCTGGAGTTCATCCGCAACTGGGTCGAGCGGCACGGATACCCGCCGAGCGTGCGGGAGATCGGCGAGGCCGTCGGCCTGGTCTCCCCGTCCAGCGTCGCCTACCAGCTCAAGGAGCTGGAGAAGAAGGGCTTCCTGCGCCGCGACCCGAACCGGCCGCGCGCGGTGGACGTCCGGGCCCCCAGCGACGTGATCGACGACGAGGCCAGCCGCTCGCAGCGGCCCGCCCCGGCGTACGTGCCGATGCTGGGCCGGATCGCCGCCGGTGGGCCGATCCTCGCCGAGCAGGCGGTGGAGGACATCTTCCCCCTCCCCCGCGAGCTGGTGGGCGAGGGCGAGGTCTTCATGCTCCAGGTCAAGGGCGACTCGATGCTCGACGCCGCGATCTGCGACGGGGACTGGGTGGTGGTCCGGCAGCAGCCGACCGCCGACTCCGGCGAGATCGTCGCGGCGATGCTCGACGGCGAGGCGACGGTCAAGACCTACCGCCACCGGGACGGCCACGTCTGGCTGATGCCGCAGAACCCGGCCTTCGACCCGATTCCCGGCGACGACGCCACCATCATGGGCCGGGTCGTCGCCGTCCTGCGCCGGATCTGACCGCCCCTGGGCAGCGGTCGCCACGGCGGCCGTTGCCCGGGCGACCGCCGCCCCCGACGGGGCCTCGGCGAGGATCGTCGACCATGCGGCCGAACGACCGGGCCCCCCGGGATCCGTGGCCGCACCGGGCGGTCACTCAGTCAGTGGTCAGTCAGTAGCGGTCGCCGCGATACTCGCGACCGCTACCGGGCGGCGGGCCACCGTAGCCGCCCGGCCCGTCGTCAGGCCCGCCCTCACCGTGCCGGCCCGCGCGGGGGTCGTGGGGATCGCGGGGGTCCCGCCCCCGTCGGGGCGGTTCGGCCCGCCCGCCGCCGTAGGCCCCGCCGCGCACCGGCCGGCCGTCCCGGCCGGGCTGCCTCCCGCCGGGTTGCTGCCCCCCGCCGGGGGGGCCGCCGGCGGGCTGTCCGCCGCCGCCGTACACGCCGCCGCCGGCCGGGCGGCCCCCACCACCGCCGCCGTAGACCCCGCCGCCCTGGGGACGGCCACCGCCACCGGCGGGCCGGCCGCCACCGCCACCGTAGACCCCGCCGGAGGAGGCCCGGGCCGGGCCGGCGGTCGCCGGGGGCCCGCCGTAGCCGCCACCGCCGGCCGGCGCGCCGCCGTAGAACCCGCCCCGCGAACGGTCCCCGTCCTGTGCACGGCCCCCGCCCGGCGGCGGGCCGTCGGCGGGGCGGCCGTAGCCGCGCTCGGCCGGGCCGTCGTCAAGCGGGAACTCGTCCCGCTCCGGCCCGTCGGGGCCGACCTTCGGGTCGTCGGCCGGGGCGGGGCGCTTCCGTGCCCGCACGATGCCGACGATGCCCGCGCCGACCATCAGCGCGCCGACCACGCCGACTGCGGCGATCAGGTAGGTGATCTCGTCGAGGCTCAGCCCCTCCATCCAGGACTTCTCCGCCGCCGGCTTCGGCGGGCCGCCGTCGCCACCGGTCAGCGCCTCGGCACCGGTGCTGGCGGGGGTGTAGCCCAGGATGTCGATCGGGTCGTCCGGGGCCAGTTCCCCGCCGTCGGAGACGGTGACGAACGACTTGCCGTCCGGGGTGTAGGAGATCGCCTCGCCGAACGGGTCCGTCAGCGGGGTCACCCGGGGCTTGCCGCCGGTCAGCGCGCCGACGATGTCGCCGTCGGAGACGTCGTACTCGAAGGCGTCCGCGTACGTGCGCAGCACCACCTTCGTGCCGTCCGGGGACCGGGCGGCACCGGTGATCGCGACCCGGCCGATCGTGTTCAGCACGTTCGGGGTGTTCGTCTTCGGCAACGAGACCTCGCCGACCCCGGTCATCGGCACGGGCTCGGTGTCGCCGGTCCTGAGCGCGCCCGACGGGGCGAATATCTGGGCCTTGCCGCTGGCCACCTTGGTGATGATCAGCGGCTTCCCGTCGTCGCCGATCAGCAGCGCCTCGGCGTCGTGCGGCTTGCCCTGCGGGTAGGAGAGCCGGTGCAGCACCGGCTTGGCCGACCCGTCGGCCGGCATGCTCCACACCGCCACCCGCTCCCGCCGCTGGCTGCTGGTGATGTTGTCGCCGGTGTCGGCGATCCACAGCTTCTTGCCGTCCGGCGAGAGCGTCAGGTCCTCGGTGTCGAACGGGCCGTTGCCGGAGTAGCGGACCGGCTCCCTCGCCAGCTTGCACTTGGTGTCGAGGAAGAACACCCGCTTGCGGCTCTCGACGTCGGTGCCGTCGTTGATCACGACGTAGCCGCTCTTGGTCGCCACCAGGCCGGAGAGCTCCCGCAGTCGTTCGTCGGTCACCGTGCAGCGCTTCTTGCCGGGGGTCGGCTGAGGTGCGGCGGCCCCCGGTGCGGGCGCGGCCAGGGCGGCTCCGGAGAGCGCCACGGTCGCCCCGATCAGGCCGAGGGCAACCGTGACCGAGGAAACAGCACGGCGCATGGAGTCAGTGTCGCATGTCTGGATGAACAGCAGGGTCACGCCGGGACGCCGACGTTGAGTCGCCACTCACGCCCGCCGCCGCATCAGGGACGTGGCCTGCGCGCCGCCACCGGCCCGCACGCCGGGCACATCCCGGGAGCCGGCGCGCCGGCTCCCGGGACACCGCTCACCGGGTGCGGGCGACGACGGGTGCCTCGTCGGCCGCGTACGGGGTGAGCTCGGCGGCGAGCGCCGCGCCGACCCGCACGTGCAGCAGCGTGCCCTCGGGCAGGTGGGCGGTGCTGAGCACCTCGCCCTGCCGGTGCACCCGGGCCACCAGGTCGCCCCGGTCGTACGGGAGCACCGCGCGGACCTCCACCGCCGGGCTGGGCAGCCGCTCCTCGATGGCCGCCCGCACGCCGTCGATCCCCCGCCCCGAGCGGGCCGAGGCGAAGACGGCGTCCGGCCAGAGCCGCTTGAGCCGCAGCAGGGTCTCCTCGTCGGCCGCGTCGGTCTTGTTGACCACCAGCAGCTCGGGCAGCCGGTCGGCGCCCACCTCGGCGAGCACCTCGCGGACCGCCCGGACCTGCTCCTCCGGGTCCGGGTGGGTGCCGTCGACGACGTGCACCACCAGGTCGGACTCGGCGACCTCCTCCAGCGTCGAGCGGAACGCCTCGACGATCTGGTGCGGCAGGTGCCGGACGAAGCCGACCGTGTCGGAGAGGGTGTAGATCCGGCCGTCGGCGGCGGTGGCCTTGCGGGTGGTCGGGTCCAGGGTGGCGAACAGCGCGTCCTCCACCAGCACCCCGGCCCCGGTGAGCCGGTTGAGCAGGCTGGACTTGCCGGCGTTGGTGTAGCCGGCGATGGCCACGGCGGGCACCGAGTTGCGGGAGCGGCGGGCGCGCTTGGTCTGGCGTACCGTCCGCATGCCCTTGATCTCCCGGCGCAGCCTGGAGATGCGGTGGCGGATGCGCCGCCGGTCGGTCTCCAGCTTGGTCTCACCGGGACCGCGCACGCCCACGCCGCCGCCCGCGCCGCCGCCGCGGCCGGAGCCACCGGTCTGCCGGGACAGCGTCTCGCCCCAACCGCGCAGCCGGGGCAGCAGGTATTGCAGCTGGGCCAGCTCGACCTGTGCCCGGCCCTCCTTGCTCTTGGCGTGCTGGGCGAAGATGTCGAGGATCAGCGCCGTGCGGTCGACCACCTTGACCTTGGTGCGCTGCTCCAGGTTCCGTAGCTGGGACGGGGACAGCTCCCCGTCGCAGATCACCGTGTCGGCGCCGGTGGAGAGCACCACCGAGCCGAGGTCGTCGACCTTGCCCCGGCCGATGTAGGTGGCCGGGTCGGGGCGGCTGCGGCGCTGGATCAGCCCCTCCAGCACCTGCGATCCGGCCGTCTCGGCCAGCGCCGCGAGCTCGGTGAGGGAGTTCTCGGCGTCGGTCTGGCTGCCCTCGGTCCAGACCCCGACGAGGACGACCCGCTCCAGCCGGAGCTGGCGGTACTCGACCTCGCTGATGTCGGTGAGCTCGGTGGAGAGGCCAGGGACCCGCCGCAGCGCCTGCCGCTCTGACAGCTCGAACTCGCCGGTGGTGGCGTCGAGCTCATCGTCCGAGAAGGGTACGTAGGTCTCCTGGTCGCGCAAGCTGCGCCTCCTGACCGTTCTGTAGCGGAGCGACGGCTTTCCGTCGCGTACGAGCAATCCTGACACGTGACAACGCCGGACGCACCCGCTATATGCCCGTAGCGAAGACCACCAAAAGTGGGGGCGAATGCGACGCGACCTGTGCGGGCGAGTAGAAATGCGGGGCGACATACGACCGGCCGATCAGCGTTGACGGAGGCATTCCCGTGGCCATCACCCGACTTCCGAGTGCCGGGTTCTCGATCACCATCCGGATCGCGGTGCCCGCGGACGCCTCCTCGATCGGCCGGCTGACCACCTCGGTCGGCGAGGCCGGGGCGATCGTCACCGCGCTGGACGTGGTCGACTCGGACCCGACGCACGTGCTCGTCGACCTGACCTGCGACACCGCCGACGCCAGCCACGCCGACCAGGTGGTCGACGCGCTCACCGCGCTCGACGGGGTGGACGTCCGCAAGGTCTCCGACCGCACGTTCCTGCTGCACCTCGGCGGCAAGATCGAGGTCAGCTCGAAGGTGGCGCTGCGCAACCGCGACGAGCTGTCCCGCGCGTACACCCCGGGGGTGGCCCGGGTCTGCATGGCGATCGCGGAGAACCCGGCGGACGCCCGGCGGCTCACCATCAAGCGCAACACGGTCGCGGTGGTCAGCGACGGCTCGGCCGTGCTCGGCCTGGGCAACCTCGGGCCGGCCGCCTCGCTGCCGGTGATGGAGGGCAAGGCGGCGCTGTTCAAGCGGTTCGGCGGGGTGGACGCCTGGCCGGTGGTGCTGGACACCCAGGACACCGACGAGATCGTGGCGATCGTCAAGGCGATCGCGCCCGCGTACGGCGGGATCAACCTGGAGGACATCGCCGCCCCGCGCTGCTTCGAGATCGAGGCCCGGCTGCGTGAGCTGCTCGACATCCCGGTCTTCCACGACGACCAGCACGGCACTGCGATCTGCGTGCTGGCCGCGCTGACCAACGCGCTGCGCGTGGTGGGCAAGCAACTCGCGGACGTCCGGGTGGTCGTCTCCGGGGCCGGCGCGGCCGGCACCGCGATCATGAAGCTGCTGCTGCGCCAGGGCGTCGGCGACATCATCGCGTACGACCGGCAGGGCGCCCTGCACCGCGGCCTGACCGGGCTCAACCCGGCCTGGCAGTGGCTGGCCGAGAACACCAACAAGGAGAACTACTCCGGGGACCTGCCCGGGGCGGTGCGCGGCGCGGACGTGTTCATCGGGGTGAGCGCGCCGAACCTGCTCACCGGCGACGACATCGCCACCATGGCCAAGGGCTCGATCGTCTTCGCACTGGCCAACCCGGACCCGGAGGTCGACCCCCGGGAGGCGCGCAAGCACGCCGCCGTGGTGGCCACCGGCCGCTCCGACCAGCCGAACCAGATCAACAACGTGCTCGCCTTCCCGGGCGTGTTCCGGGGCATGCTGGATGCGCACGCCGAGGAGTTCACCGAGGAGATGGCGATCGCCGCGGCCCGGGCGATCGCCGACGTGGTCGGCGAGGACAAGATCAACCCGACGGTCATCGTCCCCAGCGTCTTCGACTCCCGGGTCGCCCCGGCGGTGGCCGCCGCCGTGCGCGCCGCCGCCCAGTCCCCGGCCCCGCCCCCGGCCGCCGACCCGGGCCCGTCCGACCTCCCGGAGATCGCCGCCGCCGCCAGCGCCACCCCCTGACCCTGACCCCCTGCCCCCCATTTTGGCCCGGCCAAAGGGGCAGGGGGGTCAGGAGGGGGGGAGGGCTATGGTGCCGGTGGCGATCAGGAGGGCTGGGCCGGCGAGCCAGCAGGAGTCGTCCGTCACCGTGACCGTGAGGCGACCGCCGGGGACGTCGACCGTCGCCGTGCCGGTGTCCCGGCCGGCGTCGCGCAGGGCGACCGCGGCGACCGCGCACGCGCCGGTGCCGCAGGACAACGTCTCGGCGGATCCCCGCTCGTAGACCCGCATGAGCACGTGGACGTCGGTGCCGCCGACGGGGTCGCCGGGGGCGGTGAACTCGACGTTCACCCCGCAGGGGAAGACCCCGGCGTCGAACACCGGCGCCCGGGTCAGGTCCAGGCCGGCCAGGTCCAGGCCGCCGGGAAGGGCGCAGACCAGGTGCGGGTTGCCGACGTCCACGGCGGTGCCGGGCAGGGTCAGCCCGCCCAGGGCGGCGGTCGCCGCGGCGTACGGCCGGGGGCGGCGCATCTCGACCGAGACCGTGTCGCCCTCGACCAGCGCGCGCACGACGCCGGCCCGGGTGGCCACCGGCAGCGCCGCGCCGGACGGCGTGGCCAGCCCGGTCTCCAGCAGGTAGCGGACGAAGACCCGGGCGCCGTTGCCGCACATCTCGGCGACCGACCCGTCGGCGTTGCGGTAGTCCATGAACCACTCGGCGTCGCCGGCCAGCGCGGCGCCCTCGGGGTGCTTGGCGGCCCGCACCACCCGCAGGACGCCGTCCGCGCCGAGGCCCCGCCGCCGGTCGCACAGCGCCGCGACCATCCCCGGGGTCAGGTCGAGTGCGCCGTCCGGGTCGGGAAGGATGACGAAGTCGTTGCCGGTGCCGTGCCCCTTGGTGAACTCCACGCCCCCATCATCGCGCAGCGGCGGAGACGAGCCGCAGGGCGTCGGCGACCAGGCCCGGGGCGGCGGAGTCCAGCCAGTGGATCCGGGGGTCGCGGCGGAACCAGGAGCGCTGCCGGCGGACGAACCGGCGGGTGGCCCGGACCGTCTCGTCGTGCGCCTCGGTCTCGGTCAGTTCCCCGGCGAGCAGGCGCAGCACCTGGTGGTAGCCGAGCGCCCGGCTGGCCGTGCGGCCCTCGGGCAGGCCGCGCCCGGCCAGGGCCCGGGTCTCGGCGACCAGGCCGTCGGCCCACATCCGGTCCACCCGAAGCGCGATCCGCTCGTCCAGCGCCGTGCTGTCCAGGTCCACCCCGAGCTGCACGGACGGGTAGTACGGGGTGGGCTCGGGCAGGGACGCGGTGAACGGTGCCCCGGTCAGCTCGATCACCTCCAGGGCTCGGACGATCCGCCGGCCGTTGCCGGGCAGGATGCCCTCGGCCGCGGCCGGGTCCGCCGCGCGCAGCCGCGCGTACAGGGGGGCCGGGCCGGCCTCGGCCAGCTCCGCCTCCAGCCGCTCCCGCACGGCCGGGTCGGTGCCGGGGAACTCGAACCGCTCCAGCACCGCCCGCACGTACAGGCCGGAGCCGCCGACCAGCAGCGGCACCCGGCCCCGGGCCAGGACGTCGTCGACCGCCGCGCGGGCCAGCCGCTGGTACTCGGCGACGCTGGCCGGCTCGGTCACCTCCCAGATGTCGAGCAGGTGGTGCGGCACGCCCTCCCGCTCGGCCGGGGTGAGCTTCGCGGTGCCGATGTCCATCCCCCGGTAGAGCTGCATCGAGTCGGCGTTGACCACCTCGCCGTCGAGAGCGTGTGCGAGGGCGATGCTCAGCGCCGACTTGCCGGCGGCGGTCGGCCCGACCACCGCCACCACCGTGCCGCCCGGTGCGCCGCCCGGGTCCGCCGCACTCACGCCGGCTCCCAGTTGGCCACCAGGTAGGCGACGCCGTAGGGCGCCTCGTGGTGGCCCAGTTCGCCGCGCCAGTCGCCGCCCGCCGCGCGGACCGCTCCGGCCAGCACCTGCCAGGGCGCCCGGCCGGCGACGCTCAGCTCCGCCGACAGCGCCGGGTCCAGGCCGAGCAGGGCCTCGGCGTCCGCGTCGGCCAGGGCCCCGGCCACCCCGTCGTCGTACGCCCACGCGCGCGGGTCGTCGTAGCCGGGCGCCTTCGTCCCGCGGCAGGCCGAACCGTCCCCCAGCACCAGCAGCGCCATCCGGTGGTCCGCCGCCCCGACCAGCTCGGCGCCGAGTCGGGCGCACTCCTGCGGGGACGCGTCGGCGGCGATCGCGTGCGCGAACCGGGGCAGCTTGGTGCCGGTGCGGCCGAGGAGCCACGCGCCGATCGTCAGGCTCAGCGGGAGGCGCTCGCCCCCCGCGCAGTTGACCCGCCACAGCCGCACGTGCCGGTCCACCCCGTACGGCCGCAGCGAGCCGTAGTCGGCGGACCGGAACGACAGGGTTTGCGGACCGGCGCCGACCAACAGGACCGCGTCCGGACCGGCGGCGAGCAGCCGGGCCACCGCCGCGGCGCAGGCGGCGCGGAGTCCGTCCAGCTCGCCGGCGGCGGCGCCGGCCACCTCCGGCACGATCAGGGGCGGGTGGGGGCAGACTGCGGCGGCGACCAGAGGCACCCGTTCACCGTAGCCGGACCCACCGGTGCGTCCCCGCACCGATCCGGTCGTCCGGGGCCTAGGACACCGTATGGTCACGGTCGACGACAGGCGCTCGACGCGGACGGGGTCGGACCTGTGACAATGCCGGGAGTAACTTGGCTGCGCCGTGGCGGCGATCGCGGGTCTGTCCCGTCGACGCCGGGAGAACGAGGATGGGCACATGAGCGACTGGACGGCCTTCGGACGGGTGGACGCGGACGGCACCGTTTACGTCAAGACCGCCGAGGGCGAGCGGGTGGTCGGATCCTGGCAGGCGGGAGCCCCCGAGGAGGGGCTGGCCCATTTCGCCCGCCGCTTCGCGGACCTGGTCACCGAGGTGGACCTGACCGAGGCACGGCTCAACTCGGGTGCGGCTGACGCCGGCGGATCGCTGGCCACCATCCGCCGGATCCGCGCCTCGCTGGCCGAGGCGCACGTCGTCGGCGACATCGACGCGCTGGCCGCGCGGCTGGAGAAGCTCGCCGCGGTCGCCGAGGAGAAGGCCGGCGAGGCCCGCGCCGCCAAGGACGCGGCCCGGGTCGAGGCACTGGCCCGCAAGACCGCCCTGGTGGAGGAGGCGGAGAAGCTGGCCGCCGAGTCGACCGGCTGGAAGACCGCCGGCGACCGGCTCAAGGAGATCCTCGACGAGTGGAAGACCGTCCGTGGGGTCGACAAGAAGACCGACGGTGAGCTGTGGAAGCGCTTCGCCGCCGCGCGGGACGCCTTCACCCGCCGCCGGGGCGCCCACTTCGCCACCCTGGACTCGCAGCGCAAGCAGGCGCAGCAGGTCAAGGAGGAGCTGGTCGCCGAGGCGGACAAGCTGAAGGAGTCCACCGACTGGGCGGCCACCGCCAACCAGCTCAAGGACCTGATGACCCAGTGGAAGGCGGCCCCGCGCGCCTCCAAGGAGGCCGAGCAGAAGCTCTGGGAACGGTTCCGGGCGGCCCAGGACGCGTTCTTCACCCGGCGCAGCGAGGTCTTCTCGGCCCGGGACAACGAGCAGCGGGCCAACCTGGAGCGCAAGCAGGCGCTGCTCGCCGAGGCGGAGGCGCTGGACATCGACAGCGACCCGAAGGGCGCCCAGGCCAAGCTGCGGGACATCCAGGCGCAGTGGCACGAGGCCGGCCGGGTGCCACGGGAGGCCGCCGCCGGGCTGGAGCGCCGGCTGCGCGCGATCGACGACAAGGTCCGCGAGGTGATGGACTCCGCGTGGCGGCGGACCACCAAGGAGGACAACCCGCTGCTCGCCCAGATGCGGGTGCAGGTCGCCGAGGCCGAGGATCGGCTGGCCCGGGCCCAGGCCGCCGGCGACGCCCGGCGGGTCAAGGAGGCCGAGCAGGCGCTCGCCTCGAAGCGTCAGTTCCTCCAGCTCGCCGAGCAAACCGGCTGACCAACCTGACCTAACCCCCGGAAGCCCCCGCCCGCCCTCGCGGACCGGGGGCTTCCGCCGTCCCACGCCCACCCCGCCCGGCAGCGGCACCCGCAAATTCAGAGAAAGCGTGGTCTCGCCAGCGCTGTTAGGCCCTCTTTCTGAGAATTTGCGCGGGCGCCTGCAAGATCACGGTCTGGCCCTCCGGACGTTGGTCGGGGCCCGCCGGCGCGGCGGGCCCCGACCGCGTCAGTGGGCGGCGCAGCCGGTCGTCGGCGCGGGCGCCGCGGCCGGCGCGCCGATCGTGGGCAGCCCGAGCAACACCCCGGGGGTACGCGGGGAGCGGCCGGCCTCGGCGGCGTCGCCGGCCCGGGTACGGCGGTGCGACAGCGGCTCGCCGTCGGCGTTGAGGTGGTGCGGGGCGGCGTACGTGACGGTGGTGTGCACGATGTCTCCCGGGCGGATCCGCCCGGCGAGGGACCCCGCGTCGCCGGGCTGGTCGTTCGCTCCGGCTACGCCCGTCGCGCCGAGTTGGCCGTTCGCTCCGGCTACGCCCGTCGCGAAGTGCACCAGGCGGCCGTCGCGGGCCCGGCCGGACATCCGGCCGGTGCGCTCGTCCTTGCGGCCCTCGCCGACGGCGACCAGCACCTCGACGGCCTCGCCGACCAACCGCTTGTTCTCCGCCCAGGTGATCTCCTCGACCGTGGCGATCAGCCGCTCGTACCGCTCCTGGACCACCTGCTTGGGGAGCTGGCCGTCCATCGTCGCGGCCGGGGTGCCGGGGCGCTTGGAGTACTGGAAGGTGAACGCCGAGGAGAACCGGGCCTCGCGGACCACGTCCAGGGTGCGCTGGAAGTCCGCCTCGGTCTCGCCGGGGAAGCCGACGATGATGTCGGTGGTGATCGCCGCATCCGGCATCGCCTCCCGCACCTTTTCGATGATCCCCAGGTACTTCTCCGACCGGTACGACCGGCGCATCGCCTTCAGCACGTCGTCGGAGCCGGACTGCAACGGCATGTGCAGCGAGTGACAGACGTTCGGGGTCTCGGCCATCGCGGCGATCACGTCGTCGGTGAAGTCCTTCGGGTGCGGGCTGGTGAACCGGACCCGCTCCAGCCCGTCGATCTCGCCACAGGCGCGCAGCAGCTTGCCGAAGGCGTACCGGTCGCCGAACTCGACGCCGTAGGAGTTGACGTTCTGCCCGAGCAGGGTCACCTCCAGCACGCCCTCGTCGACCAGGGCACGGACCTCGGAGAGGATGTCGCCGGGGCGGCGGTCCTTCTCCTTGCCGCGCAGGGCGGGCACGATGCAGAACGTGCAGGTGTTGTTGCAGCCCACCGAGATCGACACCCAGCCGGCGTACGTCGACTCGCGCCGGGTCGGCAGCGTCGAGGGGAAGACGTCGAGGGATTCGAGGATCTCCACCTCGGCGGCGGCGTTGTGCCGGGCCCGCTCCAGCAGCACCGGCAGCGAGCCGATGTTGTGCGTGCCGAAGACCACGTCCACCCAGGGGGCCTTGCGGAGGATGTCGCCGCGGTCCTTCTGGGCGAGGCAGCCGCCGACGGCGATCTGCATCCCGGGATGCCGGTCCTTCACGGGGCGCAGATGACCCAGGTTGCCATAGAGCCGGTTGTCGGCGTTCTCCCGGACGGCGCAGGTGTTGAACACCACCACGTCGGGGTTGTCGTCGGCCTCGGCGACACGCACGTAGCCGGCCTGTTCCAGCAGGCCGGAAATGCGCTCGGAGTCGTGCACGTTCATCTGGCAGCCGTACGTACGCACCTGGTAGGTGCGCGGGCTGCCCGCGGCTGCGGTAGTCATGACCCGGACAGCGTATCCGGGCGAGCCGATCGACCCGAACGAGGAGGAGCCGTGTGCCGAAGCATCAAGACCTTGCGTGAGCCGTACGTGCCGGAGGTGACCCGGGCCGACGTCGAGGCGGCGGCGTTGCAGTACGTCCGGAAGATCTCCGGTTTCCGGGCGCCGGCCGCGCACAACGCGGCGGCGTTCGACGCGGCGGTGGCCGCCGTCGCCGAGGCCACCGCGACCCTGCTGGACCAGCTCGTGGTCCGCGGCGGTGGCCAGCAGCCGGCCGCCCGAGGCTGAGCCGGACGGGGCCCGGCCCGGGCGGGCCGCACCCGGGCCGGGCCCTTCGCCGCGCCCCGGCGGCGGTGCCGCCGGGAGCCGGCAGGGTGCCGCCGGACGGCCGGCTGGGGCGTGCCGGGCGCCCCGCCACGGTGCCGAGGGGCGGGCGACGGCCGCCTCCCGGTCCACCCGGCGGGGCCCGGCCCGGTCAGGCGGCGGCCAGGGCCGGGACGACCGAGTCCGGGGCCCACCTGGAGCGGTGGCACCGCGACCAGCCCCGGCAACCGGGGTGGGCCAGCGTGCAGAGGCGCTGGTTGCCCAGCACCTCGCCGTCGTCGGTCTCGGCGACGTCGAAGTGCACCGGGCGGATCGTGCCGTCCGGCGCGACCAGCAGGTGCCGGCCGGCGTCGAGGGTGTCGTCGCGCAGCAGGCAGTTGCGGCCGAGCAGCCGGGCCAGCGCGGCGACGCCGGGCAGCTCGGGCAGACTCTCGGGCACCCCGTAGCAGTCCACGATCGTGCCGAACTCCCCCGGCGCCTCCCAGACGTCGCAGATCACCGCGTACGTGGGCAGCCGGGCGGGGTCGGCCACCGCGAGCGGCATCACCACCCGCCCCAGGGCCTCGGCCAGCGCCGGGTAGACCTCCACCGGGGGTACCCCGTCGATTCTCCAGTTCCACAGCTCGGTCATGCCGCCTCCTCGCTGCGTTCGTCCCACCGGCCTCCGGATCGGGCCTTAATGACGATGGTGGGGGGCATATGACCTCAGCCGGGGGCAAGTTACCGGTCTGTGACCATTCCGGGCAAAATTTCCTGGCCCGCCGTCGCGGAGAGTGGCAGGAAGATGACAGTTTATCGGGTATTGTTGCCCGTCCGGCACCCCGACACCCCACCCACTCCACTCCGGCCCGGCACCTTTGCCCGGCCCGGCTAGGCCCGGCCCGGCACCATTGCCCGGCTCGGCGACCTGCTCGGCCCGGCTCAGCGCAGCACGACGAGGTGCTCGCCGCGCGGCAGCAACTCGCCGATCACCGTGGCCCCCGGCAGCTCGCCGGCGACCAGCAGCCCGCCCGAGGTCTGGGCGTCGGCCAGCAGCAGCCGCTCCGCCTCGCCGGCCGCGCCGAAGTCCGTCCACGGGACGACCCAGTCGAGGTTGCGGCGGGTGCCGCCGCTGACGTACCCGTCGCGGACGGCCTCCCGCGCGCCCGGCAGGTACGGCACCCGGGCGGCGTCGATCGCCACCGTGAGCCGGCTGGCCCGGGCCAGCTTCGAGGCGTGCCCGAGCAGCCCGAAGCCGGTCACGTCGGTGCCGCAGCGGACCCCGGCGGCGACCGCCGCGCGGGCGGCGTCCCGGTTCAGCGCCGCCATCGAGGCGACCGCCTCGGCGAACCGCTCCCCGGTGGCCTTGTGCCGGGTGTTGAGCACCCCGACGCCGAGCGGCTTGGTCAGCGACAACGGCAGCCCGGCCCGGCCGGCGTCCAGGGTGATCAGCTCCTCGGGCCGGACCACGCCGGTGACCGCGAGGCCGTACTTCGGGCCGTCGTCGTCGACGCTGTGCCCGCCGGCCAGGTGGCAGCCGGCCGCCCGGGCCACGTCCTGGCCGCCGCGCAGCACCTCCCGGGCCAGCTCCAGCGGCAGCCGCTCGCGGGGCCAGCAGAGCAGGTTGAGCCCGACGAGCGGGGTGCCCCCCATGGCGTACACGTCGGAGAGCGCGTTCGCGGCGGCGATCCGGCCCCAGTCGTACGCGTCGTCGACGACCGGGGTGAAGAAGTCGGCGGTGCTGACCAGGCCGGTCCGCTCGTCGAGGCGGACCACCGCGGCGTCGTCGCCGTGGTCCAGGCCGACCAGCAGCTCGGCCGTGCCGCTGGCGGGGCCGAGCCCGGCGACCATCGCCTCCAGCTCGCCGGGTGGGATCTTGCACGCACACCCGCCGCCACGGGCGTAATCGGTCAGGCGCACCGGTTCGGTCATCCCCCCATGATCCCCACGCGACGGGGCCCCCGCCACCGGACCGGCCGACCGGCTCCGGAATTCGGGCCCCTGACGACGATCGTTACCGGTGTTACCGCACCGTGACCAGATCAGCGGCATTCCACCATGTCGGCCCGCCTACAGTGGCCGGACCGGGGGTCATCCGACTCCACTGGCGTACGTGACGACAGGGACGGTGGACGACGTGACGACGGGCGAACCGCTCATCGTGCTGGACTCGGTCAACAAGTGGTTCGGGCCGCTGCACGTGCTGGACGACGTCTCGCTCTCCGTCGGCAAGGGCGAGGTGGTCGTGGTGATCGGCCCGTCCGGCTCCGGGAAGTCGACCCTGTGCCGCACGATCAACCGCCTGGAGCCGATCAGCTCCGGCAGCATCACCTTCGACGGCCAGCCGTTGCCGGCCGAAGGGAAGGCGCTGGCCAGGCTGCGCAGCGAGGTCGGCATGGTGTTCCAGTCGTTCAACCTCTTCGCGCACAAGACCATCCTGGAGAACGTCACCCTGGGTCCCGTCAAGGTCCGCAAGGAGAAGGCGGCCAGCGCGCGCGAGCGCGGGCTGGCCCTGCTGGACCGGGTGGGCATCGCCAACCAGGCCGACAAGTTCCCCGCCCAGCTCTCCGGCGGCCAGCAGCAGCGGGTGGCGATCGCCCGGGCGCTGGCCATGCAGCCCAAGGCGATGCTCTTCGACGAGCCGACCAGCGCGCTGGACCCGGAGATGGTGGGCGAGGTGCTGGACGTGATGACCTCGCTGGCCCGCGAGGGCATGACCATGGTCGTGGTCACCCACGAGATGGGCTTCGCCCGGCACGCGGCCAACCGGGTCATCTTCATGGCCGACGGCCAACTCGTCGAGGACGCGCCCCCCGCCGAGTTCTTCGCCAACCCGAGCAGCGAGCGGGCCAGGGACTTCCTCTCCAAGATTCTCACGCACTAGGCGTCCGTACCTGGAGCGCGCCGCCGCCCGGCGGGTTCCGATCGAGAAGGAGAAACACATGCGTATCACGCGCGTAGCGGCGCTCGCGACGGCCGCCACCCTGGCGCTCGGCATCACCGCATGCGGTGGTGACGACGCCGAGAAGGACACCGGAGCCGGCAGCAAGTCCTTCGCCGCCGGCAGCACGATGGAGCGCCTCAACAAGGCCCAGTCCATCAAGATCGGCACAAAGTTCGACCAGCCGGGCTTCGGCCAGAAGGGCCTGTCGGGCAAGCCGGAGGGCTTCGACGTTGAGGTCGCGAAGATCATCGTCAAGGAGCTGGGCATTCCCGAGGACAAAATCGAGTGGGTCGAGGCCCCCTCGAAGGTCCGCGAGGATGTAATCGTGAACGGCACGGTCGACCTGGTCGCCGCGACTTACACCATCAACGACAAGCGCAAGGAGCGCATCGCGTTCGCCGGGCCGTACTACGAGGCCGGCCAGAACATCATGGTGAAGAAGGACGACGCCGTGATCACCGGCCCGGACTCGTTCAAGGACGGCACCAAGAAGGTCTGCTCGGTCACCGGCTCCACCCCGGCCGAGGAGATCAAGAAGCACGTCAAGGACGTCGCCACCCAACTGGTGCTCTTCGACACCTACGACAAGTGCCGCGACGCCCTCAAGGGCGGCCAGGTCGACGCCGTCACCACGGACAACGTGATCCTGCTCGGCTACATCGCCAAGGACGAGGCGTCGTTCAAGCTGGCCGGTGCCAACTTCACCAAGGAACCGTACGGCCTCGGGGTGAAGAAGGAGGACACCGCCTTCCGCAACTTCGTCAACGACACGCTGGAGAAGGCGTTCGCGGACGGCAGCTGGAAGAAGGCCTGGGACGGCACCGCCGGCAAGTTCGGCGCCGAGCTGGGCTCCGCCCCGACCGTCAACCGCTACTGATCGATTCCTATCTGGAGGGTGGGGAGGAAGACCGACCCGTGAGTGTGCTCATCGACAAGCTCGACGTCTTCGCGGGTGGTTTCTGGCTCACCCTCCAGATCTGCGTACTCGCCGCGATCGGCGCCCTGATCCTGGGCGCCGTCGTGGCGGTACTGCGGATCTCCCCGGTGCCGCCGCTGCGGGCGCTCGGCACCGGCTACGTCAACGTCTTCCGGAACATGCCGCTGACCGTGGTGATGTTCTTTACCGCGTTTGGCCTGCCGGCGCTCGGCTCCAACGCGGATTTCCTGCGCATCCCCGGCGTGGACATGCTGTTCAGCCGGCTCGGCACGGACCTGCCGTACTTCCGCTTCGCGCTGATCGCGCTGGTGCTCTACACAGCGGCGTTCGTCTGCGAGGCGCTGCGTTCCGGGGTGAACGCGGTCCCCGCCGGCCAGGCAGAGGCCGCCCGGTCGCTAGGGCTCACGTTCGGCCAGAACCTGCGGTACGTGGTGCTGCCGCAGTCCTGGAAGGCCTCCGTGGTGCCACTCGGCTCGGTGATCATCGCGATGATCAAGAACTCGGCGCTGGTCGGTTTCTTCGGCGTGGTCGGCGACCTGTCGCAGACCGCCGACCAACTGACCTCGGCCGAGGGCTACGCCTTCGTCCCCGTCGCCATCGGCATCTCGATCGGATATCTGATCATGACGATCCCCCTCGGCGCGCTCCTCGACCGGATCGAGAAGCGGCAGGCGGTGGCCCGATGAGCCAGCAGAGCGTCCTCTATGACGTCCCCGGCCCCCGGCAGCGCCGGATCACCCTGATCGGCAGCGCGCTGGCAACGGTGGTGCTGCTCGCGGGCGCGTACTTCCTGGTGTACCGCCCGCTGGACGCCAAGGGCCAGTTCGCGATGGAACTCTGGGGGCCACTGGTCGACCCGTCCAACGAGAACTTCTCGCTGGTGTGGGACAGGATCGGCGTCGGCTTCAAGAACACGCTGACCGCCGCCGCCCTGGCGATCGTCGCCTCGCTGGTGGTCGGCATGCTGCTCGCGGTGCTACGGATCCAGCTCAAGAGCCTGACCCGCCGCCGGTTCACCGGGGCCGCCACCCCGTTGGGGTACCTGCTGCGTGGGCTGAGCGTCCTACTGTCGGCGGTCACCCGGGTCTTCGTCGAGGTGTTCCGGGGCCTACCCGTGGTCATCACGATCTTCTTCGTGGCCCGCGGCTTCCCCGAGTTCGACATCTCGCTCAACGCGCTGTGGTACCTGGTCATCGGCCTGACCATCTACAATTCGGTGGTGATCGCCGAGATCCTCCGCTCCGGCATGGAGGGCCTGCCCGGAGGGCAGGCCGAGGCGGCGGCGGCGATCGGGCTCTCCCCGATGCAGACCACCCGGATGATCCTGCTGCCGCAGGCGTTCCGGATCATGCTGCCGGCGCTGATCAGCCAGCTCGTCGTGGTGCTCAAGGACACCTCGCTCGGCTTCATCATCAGCTACGAGGAGACCCTGAACATCGGCAAGCAGATCATCGGCGTGCTGGAAAACCCGATCCAGGTCTACGTGGTGATCGCGGTGCTGTTCATCGTGGTGAACTACTCCCTGTCGAAGCTGGCCCAGTACGTCCAGCACCGGCTCTCCCGGGGCCGCAAGACCGCTGGCACGCCCGCCCAGAACCCGCCGCCCGCAGCGATCATGTCGCAGGCCGAGGGCGCTGGCGGCCCCGGCTAGCACCGACCCTATGACGCGATGGGGCCGGCACAGATCCCGTGCCGGCCCGTCGCGTTATAGGAAAAGGGAGCAGCGGCAAGCTAAAGAGCAAAATCGACCGGATCGCCGCCGTCCTACCCGGCCTCGGCATGCCCGCGTCGTCGAGCCAGCGCCGGATCGAAAGGTGGGACTGCCGGTCGATCAAGTCCGCCCCGTTACCTTCTTCCCGGCGTCGTAGCCGGGCACGAGCCTGGCCGCGTCGCCGTGGACCTGGCCGTGATGCTCGCCGACAGCGGTGAGGCCATCGCCGATCTCGCGGTGCTCCGCGACCAGACAGCCCTGTTCGGGCCGGTCGCGTCCGACGCGACCGCATGGCGACTGTTGTCCGACCTGGACGACGCCATGCTGGCCGAGCTACGCGTCACGCGGACACAGGCCCCCAAGGTCGCGTGGCCCAGCACGCCGACGCCCGCAGCATCTGACCGCGCTACCCCGTCCGGCAGGCTGACCCCTCGCCACCACGACCCGACAAGCAGCCATGGAGAAAACCGGCCCCCAGCACCGGGCCACTACCAGGCCCACGATGCAGGAGTTGGGTCCAGAGGTTCAGCGGGCGATCTCGGTGACCCGGGACTCGCGCACCACGGTCACCCGGATCTGGCCCGGGTAGGTCAGCTCCTCCTCGATCTGCTTGGCCACGTCCCGGGCCAGCACCGCCGCACCGATGTCGTCGACGTCGTCGGGCTTGACCATCACCCGGATCTCCCGGCCCGCCTGCATGGCGAAGACCTTCTCCACGCCGAGCTTCCCGGCCGCGATCTCCTCGATCCGCTCCAGCCGCTTGACGTACGCCTCAAGGCTCTCCCGCCGCGCCCCCGGCCGGCCGCCGGAGCAGGCGTCGGAGGCCTGGGTGAGGACGGCCTCGATGGTCTGCGGCGGCACCTCGTTGTGGTGCGCCTCGATGGCGTGGACGACGTCCTCGCTCTCGCCGTACTTGCGGGCCAGGTCGGCGCCGATGATGGCGTGGCTGCCCTCCACCTCGTGGGTGAGCGCCTTGCCGATGTCGTGCAGGAACGCCGAGCGCTTGATCGTCGGCACGTCCAGCCGCAGCTCGGCGGCCATGATCCCGGCGATGTGCGCGGTCTCGACGAGGTGCTTGAGCACGTTCTGCCCGTACGAGGTGCGGTAGCGCAGCCGGCCGAGCAGGGTGACCATCTCGTCGTGGATCTCGGTGATGCCGACCTCGACGAGGGCGTCCTCGGCGGCCCGGCGGCAGAGCTGCTCCACCTCCTGCCGGGCGAGGTCGTAGACCTCCTCGATCCGGTGCGGGTGGATCCGGCCGTCGAGCACCAGCTTCTCCAGGGTGAGCCGGCCGACCTCGCGCCGCACCGGGTCGAAGCAGGACAGCAGCACCGCCTCGGGGGTGTCGTCGATGATCAGGTTGACCCCGGTGACCGACTCGAAGGCGCGGATGTTGCGGCCCTCCCGGCCGATGATCCGCCCCTTCATCTCGTCCCCGGGCAGGTGCAGGACGCTGACCACGCTCTCCGCGGTCTGCTCGCTGGCCACCCGCTGGATGGCGTCCACGACGATGTGCCGGGCGCGCTGCTCGGCGGTGTTGCGGGCGTCGGACTCGATGTCCCGGACCAGCAGCGCGGCCTCCCGCTTGGCCTGCGTCTCGATCGCCTCGATCAGCTCGCTGCGGGCGGTGTCGGCGGTCAGCCCGGCGACGCGCTCCAGTTCCCGCCGGCGCTGCTCCTCCGCCTCGGTGAGCGCCCGTTCCCGCTCGGCCAGCGCGGACTCCCGGACGGCCAGGGCGGCGCTGGTGGCGGTGAGCTGCCGCTCCCGGTCGGCGAGCCGCTCCACCTCCTCGGTGTGCAGCCGCTCCCGCTCGTCCATCCGGGCGGCCCGCCGCTCCACCTCTGCGGCCTGTTCCCGGGTGGTCGCGGCGAGCACCGCCACCTCGCGTTCGCCGCTGCGCCGGGCCGTCGTACGCAACTGCTCGGCGTCCGCCTCGGCCTGCTTGTGGGCCCGCTCCAGGACGGTGTCCGCCTCGGCACGGGCGTCGTCGAGCACCCGGCGGGCCTCGGCGCGGGCCGCCTTCGCCTCGGCCTTCGCGGCGGCGGCCTCGGCGCGGGCCGCGGCGGCGGCGGACTTGGCCACGTCGATGGTGCTGTTCGCCTCGTCGGCGGCGGTGCGCAGCGCGGCCAGCGACTGCTCCTGGCGGTCCTTCTCGGCGATGAAGGCCGGGTCCTCGGGGCGGGGGGCGGCGCTGATCCGGCGCATCGTGCGCAGCCCCACCAGCACCGCGCCGACGACCACGGCGGCCAGCACCAGCACCACGGCGAGGATGACGACGTCGAAGGCGTTCACGGCCGGACCGCCGCGTCGACGCGGGCCGAACCGAACCGACGGGTCGGGGTGTGCCGGCGGACCCGGCCGCCCGTCGGTGTGCCGCGACCGACGGCCGTCCTGCCGGGACCACCGGTGTACCTGTGCCGCCCCGTCATGGCCGCCTCCCCCTGAACGTCGCGCCGCAGTGATCGTGCCGGTGGCACGCGCGCTACGGCTCTGAGACGCCCGACCTGAGCGGCTGGCCGTGGGTAGCTCTCACCGCCGGCGGTGCCCACGGGCATCGTCGGCGGCCGGGTGCAGTTGTCGCACCAGCTCCGGACCGGCCTGTCCGGAGCTGGCACCGCAGGCCGGCGAGCCGGCCAAAGTGATGCTGTTCTGTTACGCGATCTATGTTGTGCGCTTAGCCTGCGCTGGTCGGGCAATGTGAGCCTGTATGGCGAGGCTAGGTCTCCGGGGGCCGTCTGGTCAAGGACTCATGATCAAACCCCCCGAACGGAGCGAAGTTGAGGGGTCACCGAAAGCTGATCCGGCCTCGGACACCGGCGGACAAAGGAGGCGTGGCGCACCCGCCATCGGGGCATCGGCGCCGCTCGGCTCGCCCCGCGCGCGAGGGCCGCGCCCGGTCAGTCGAGGCTGCGGCTGTCCCGGTCGATGTCGCCCTCCGCGTCGGCGAGCGCGTCGGCGTCGATCCGGTCGGCGAACTCCGCCGCCTCGGCGCTCTGCGCGGCGAGCGCGTCCTTCACCGCCCGGATCGCCACGCCCGGCGGGTAGCCCTTGCGGGCGAGCATGCCGACGAGCCGGCGGAACACCGCGTCCGGCTCGCCCCGGGCGGTGCGGAGCTTCCGCTCGACCAGCGCCCGGGCCGTCTCGGCCTCGGTCTCCTCGTCCAGCTCGCCGAGCGCCTCGGTGGCCACCTCGCCGTCCACGCCGCGCCGGCGCAGCTCGTTGGCGAGCGCCCGGCGGGCCAGCCCCCGGCCGGCGTGCCGGCTGGACACCCAGGCCCGGGCGAAGGCCGCGTCGTCGATGATGCCGACCTCGTCGTACCGGTCGAGCACTCCGGCGGAGACCTCCTCGGAGATCCCCCGCTTGGCCAGCGCGGTGGCCAACTCGGCCCGGGTGCGCGGGCGCAGGGCGAGCTGGCGCAGGCAGATCTCCCGGGCCACCTCGGCCTCGTCCCGGGGCGTGGCCTGCCCGCCGGACTCCGGATCGGGCCGATCACGCCGGTCGCGCCGGGAACAGGGCGGGGTGTCGGCGTCGCCCGCCCGGGGCGGGCTGGCATCCCAACCCCGCCCCGTCCGGGCGCGTCGTCCTGCCACGGGTCAGCGCCCGGTCAGAAGTCGACCGGCGGCAGCTCCGGGCCACCGGCGGCGTCGCCCGCGCCGACCCCGACGCCGAGCTTCTCCAGGATCTTCTTCTCGATCTCGGCCGCCACGTCCGGGTTCTCCCGGAGGAACTCGCGGGCCTTCTCCTTGCCCTGGCCGAGCTGGTCGCCGTCGTACGTGTACCAGGCTCCGGACTTGCGGATGATCGCCTGCTCCACGCCCACGTCGATGAGCGAGCCCTCGCGGGAGATGCCCTTGCCGTACATGATGTCGAACTCGGCCTGCTTGAACGGCGCGGCGACCTTGTTCTTCACGACCTTGACCCGGGTGCGGTTGCCGACCACGTCGGTGCCGTCCTTGAGGCTCTCGATGCGGCGCACGTCGAGCCGGACCGAGGCGTAGAACTTCAGCGCCCGACCACCGGTGGTGGTCTCCGGGCTGCCGAACATCACGCCGATCTTCTCGCGGAGCTGGTTGATGAAGATCGCCGTGGTGCCGGTGTTGTTGAGCACACCGGTGATCTTCCGCAGCGCCTGGCTCATCAGCCGGGCCTGGAGGCCCACGTGGCTGTCGCCCATCTCGCCCTCGATCTCGGCGCGCGGCACCAGGGCCGCGACCGAGTCGATCACGATGATGTCGATCGCGCCGGAGCGGACCAGCATGTCCACGATCTCCAGCGCCTGCTCACCGGTGTCCGGCTGGGAGACCAGCAGGGCGTCGGTGTCGACGCCGAGGGCCTTCGCGTAATCCGGGTCGAGCGCGTGCTCGGCGTCGACGAAGGCGGCGATGCCGCCGGCCCGCTGGGCGTTGGCCACCGCGTGCAGGGCCACCGTCGTCTTACCGCTGGATTCCGGACCGTAGATCTCGACGACCCGGCCGCGGGGCAGACCGCCCACGCCGAGCGCCACGTCGAGCGCGATGGACCCGGTCGGGATGACCGAGGTCTGGACGACCGGCCGCTCCCCCAGCCGCATCACCGATCCCTTGCCGAACTGCTTGTCGATCTGAGCGAGAGCAAGGTCGAGCGCCTTCTCCCGGTCAGGACCTGCCGCCATCGTTGCCACCCCTGCCTTCGCCGGCGTCTTTGCTGCTGAGCTTCTCGTCACGCGGACACGCTAGGCGCTGGGTCTGACAGAACACCAGCCGACCGGCCGCGAGCTGTGGACGAGTACCCCGCTGTGGACAATAGCCGAACAGGTGTACGACTCGACAAGCGACACGCGGAAGGAGCGAAAAGGCTGCTCAGCGTAGCCGCGCGGGCACCCGGTCGGGGTAGGCGGCGACCACCGCGCGCCACACGACGTGGGTCTGCTCACCCGATCTCAGCGCCTGCTCGATGGTCCGCCCGCCGAGCTGGGACAGCACCTGGTCCGAGGCGATGCTGGCCGCGTAGCCCGGCCCGAATGCCTCCTCCAGCCGGGTCCAGAAGTCGGTCAGCCGCACTGTCAGTCCTCCTCGTCCGGCGCCGGTCCGCGCGCCGGACGCAACGCTAGCGCCAGCAGGGGCACCGTCGCGATCGCCGCCAGCAGGGTGAGTGTCGGATACCCGGCCACCTGCATGACGAACCCGCTCAGCGCGCCGGCGGCGGCCCCGGCCAGGCCCATCGTCAGGTCGGACAGCCCCTGCACGCTGGGCCGCACGGCGGTCGGCACCGACTCCGACAGCAGGGTGGAGCCGGCCACCATCGTCCCGGACCAGCCCAGCCCGAGCAGGACCAGGCCGACCGAGAGCCCGGGCGTGTGGTGCCCGGAGACGCCCGCCACCGCGCAGGCCGCCAGCAGCACCGCCAGGCCGCCGAGGATCACCGGACGCCGGCCGAGCCGGTCGGTGAGCCAGCCGACCACGGGGGACAGCGCGTACATGCCGGCGATGTGCAGGCTGAGCACGACCCCGACCACCCCGAGCACGGCGGCGTCGGAGTGGTACTCGCCGAGGCGGACCGGGGTCATCGACATCACCGCGACCATCACCAGGTGGCCGACCGCGACGGCGGCGATGCCCAGCCGGGCCGCCGGCCGCGCCCGGACCACCCGCCAGGCGGCCCGCATGCCCGTCCCGCGCCGGGCGGTCGCCGGGCCGGCGGTCCCGGCGGCGTCGGGGGCCTCGGCCGCCGCGAGCCGACGCGCGGTGAGCAGCGGGTCGGGCCGCAGCAGGGCCAGCAGTACGCCGGCGGCGAGCGTGAACGCCACGGCGCTGAACGCGAACGGGCCGGCCAGCGGCGGCAGTCCCCAGCCCCGGGTGGTCCGGTCGGCCAGCGCGGCGAAGTTCGGCGCGGCCACCGCCCCGACCGTGGTGGCCCAGACGACCACGGATAGCTGGCGGCCCCGGCGGGCCGGCTCGGCGAGGTCGACGGCCGTGTAGCGGGCCTGGAGGTTGGCGGCCGTGCCGCCGCCGAACAGCAGCATGCCGAGGAAGAGCAGGGGCACCTGACGGGTCACCGCGGCGAGCACCACCAGCGCGCCCCCGGCCGCCCCGACCAGGTACGCGGTGACCAGGCCCGGCCGGCGGCCGTACCCCGTCATGATCCGGGTGACCGGGACGGCGAGCAGCGCGCCGCCCACCACCCCCGCGCTCTGCGCCAGGCCGGCGACCGCCGTGCCGGCGATCCGGGCGGCGAGCAGCGCCCCGACCGTGACGCCGATGGTGACGCCGACGCCCCCGATGATCTGGGTCACGAAGAGCAGCCGCACCGTCCGACGCTGGATCGGGGCGACGTCGGTCCGGCTCGGGGCCGGCGCGGTGAGGTCGGTGGCCATCGGGGCTCCTCGGTGGGGACGGCGGCTCCCGGGTAAGGGGTGGGGGGCCGACCCATCCTTGCGCACCCCCGGCCGGGCCGGCACCCGGGTTCTGCTAGAGACCGAGACCCCGGCCGATGATCTCCTTCATGATCTCGGTGGTGCCGCCGTAGATGGTCTGCACCCGCCCGTCCAGCCAGGCTTTGGCCACCGGGTACTCCAGCATGTAGCCGTACCCGCCGTGCAGCTGGACGCAGCGGTCGGCGACCCGGTTCTGCAACTCGGTGGTCCACCACTTCGCCTTGGCGGCGTCGGTGGCGGACAGCCGGCCGGCGTTGAACTCGGCGACGCAGTGGTTGACAAACGTCCGGGCGATGGTGACCTCGGTGTCCAGCTCCGCCAGCAGGAACCGGTTGTGCTGGAACGCGCCGACCGGCCGGCCGAACGCCTCCCGGGACCGGGCGTACGCCAGGGTCAGGGCGAGCAGCCGCTCGGCGGCGGCGACCGCCGACACCGCGATGCCGAGGCGCTCGCGGGGCAGGTTGGCCATCAGGTGGTAGAAGCCGTGGTTCTCGGTGCCGATCAGGTTCTCCGCCGGCACCCGGCAGCCGTCGAAGAACAGCTCGGCGGTGTCGTTGGCCTTCAGGCCGACCTTCGCCAGCCGGCGGCCCCGGCTGAACCCGGGGGCGCCGGTCTCCACGGCGACCAGGCTCACCCCGTGCGCGCCCCGGTCCGGGGCGGTGCGCACCACCACGATCACCAGGTCGGCCAGCTCGCCGTTGGTGATGAAGGTCTTCTGCCCGTCGAGCACCCACGCGTCGCCGTCGCGGACCGCGCTGGTGCGGATGCCGGCCAGGTCGGAGCCGGCGCCGGGCTCGCTCATCGCGATCGCCGTCACCAGGTCGCCCGAGCAGAAGCCCGGCAGCCACCGCTCGCGCTGCCCGGCGGAGGTCAGCTCGGTGAGGTACGGGGCCACCACGTCGTTGTGCAGCCCGAAGCCGAGCCCGGTGCACCCGGCCCCGACGATCTCCTCGACCAGCACCGCGTTGAACCGGAAGTCGCGTTGCCCGCCGCCGCCGTACTCCGGGTCGACGTCCGTGCCGAGCAGCCCGGCCGCACCCGCCTTGCGCCACACCTCGCGGTCGACGATCCCGGCCGCCTCCCACCGGTCGTGGTGCGGCACCGCCTCGCGGGCCAGGAACTCTCGGCACAGGTCCCGGAACTCTTCGTGGACGGGCTCGTAGAGATGCTGCTCCATGGCGAGAAGTGTGGCACCGCGCACCCGCCCTGCCCAGGGCCCGCCAACCGCCGCTCCGACCGCCCGGCCGTGGTCAGGGCAGGTGCCGGGCACGGCCAGCGGGCGCGCCGCGAGGTCAGGCGGACAGGGCGCGGGCGGCGACGGTCAGGTCGGCGACCAGGCCGGCGTACGCGATGTCCTGGTCGTCGGCGCGCAGCACGGCCGACGGGTGGATGGTGGCCAGCAGCCGGGCCGCCGGGGCGTCGGCGACCTTCCCGGCGGAGTCGACCGGCACCCGGGCGAAGTCCTCCGGGTGCTGGGCGCAGGCCGGCCACGGCATCAGCGTGCCCCGCTGCCGGGTGACCCGGAACGTGGGGCCGAGCAGCGCCTTCGCGGCGGTCGCGCCGAGCACCACCACGACGTCCGGGCGCAGCCGGGCGAACTCGGCCACCAGCCACGGCCGGCACGCGGTGACGTGCACCCGGTCCGGGGTCTGGTGGATGCGCCGCTTGCCGCGCAGCTCGAAGCGGAAGTGCTTGACGGCGTTCGTCAGGTAGAGCTGGGTCGGGTCGAGCCCGGCGTCGTCGACCGCCCGGCGCAGCAGCCGGCCGGCCGGCCCGACGAACGGCAGCCCCTTCTGGTCCTCCAGGTCACCGGGCTGCTCACCGACCAGCACCACCCGGGCGTCCTCGCCGCCGCGGCCGAAGACGGTCTGGGTGGCGTCCCGGTACAGCTCGCAGCCCCGGCAGCCGCCCGCGGCGACGCGCAGCTCGTCGATGGTGTCGGCCTGCGGCGGGATGAACTGCTGCGCACCGGGGGCGGTGTCGGTCTCCTCGGACATGACGATCTTCCTACCCGCCCCCACCCCCTCAAGCGAACACCCCACCCCCGCGTGTCCCCACCCCACCCACCCCCCACCCCCACCCGGTTGATCAAGAGGTTTGCGTCACGCCAAGGGCGGATCCCCGACGCAAACCTCTTGGTCAACCGCGAAAGCCGGGTGGGGGCCGGTGGGGGTTAGGCCGTGAAGCCGGACGGGGGGACGGGGTGGAGGGCGGCGGCCAGTGCGTCGGCCAGTGCCGGGATGTCGGCGGCGGCGAGAGAGCTGACCGTGATCCGCAGCCCGGGCCCGGCGGCGATCCGGAACAGCGCGCCGGGGGCCACCGCCCAGCCGGCGTCGCGCAGCGCGGTGAGGGCGCTGGTCTCGTCCGGCACGGGCAGCCAGACGTTGATGCCGGTGCGGCCGTGCCCGGTCAGGCCCCGCGCGGCCAGGGCGGCGAGCAGGTCGCCCCGACGCCGCTCGTAGCTCTCGCCGGCCCGGTCCACCAGCGCGGCGGTGGCCGGGTCGCGCCAGAGTTCCAGCACGAGGCGTTGCAGCACGGTGGATACCCAGCCCGCGCCGACCCGGGCCCGGCCGGCGACCCGCGCCACGGTCGCCTCGTCGCCGGCCAGCACCGCGAGCCGCAGGTCGGGCCCGTACGGCTTGCTGACCGACCGGACGAAGGCCCAGGCCGGGGTGGCCCCGGCGAGCGGGCACAGGGGCACCCGGGCCAGCTCGGCGGCGTGGTCGTCCTCGATCAGCAGCAGGTCGTTGCGTCCGGCGAGCAGGGCGCGCAGCGCGGCGGCCCGGTCGGCGGAGACGGCCGCCCCGGTGGGGTTCTGCGCCCGGCTGGTCACCACCAGGGCCCGGGCCCCGGCGGCCAGGGCGGCCCGCAGCCCGGCCTCGACCGGCCCGTCGTCGTCGACCGGGACGCCGATCGGGCGCAGCCCGAGCGCGGCGACCAGGTCGAGCAGGTTGGCCCAGCCCGGGTCCTCCACGGCGACGGCGTCGCCGGGGCGCAGGTGGGCGGCGAGCAGCCGCTCGATGCCGTCGAGCGCGCCCCCGGTGACGGTGACCTCGTCGGCGGGCACGCCGTCGGCGGCGAGCCGCTCCCGGGCGGCGGCGGCCAGCTCGGGCACGACGCCGACCGACGCGTACCCGGCGGGAGCGCCGAGGTCGGCGGCGAGGGCGGCCAGGTGCGGGCCGAGCGGCGGGAGCAGCCCGGTGTCGGGCTCGCCGAGGGACAGGTCGCGGGCGCCGGGCGCGGCGGGCGGGCGGATCGCGCGGCGGGTGGCCACCGGCGGCCGGGGACGCACCCGGGTGCCGTGCCGGCCGGCGGTGGCCAGCAGACCGCGCTGGCGCAGTTCCTGGTACGCCCGGGCGACCGTGGCCGGGCTGACCGCCAGCTCGGCGGCGAGGGACCGCACCGGCGGCAGCGGGGCCCCGGCCGGCAGCTCGCCGGACCGGATGCCCGATTCCACGCTGGCCGAGATCTCGGCGGCCGTCCCGCCGCTCACCTGATAACGTGCTGACACAATTCAGGTATTGTACTAGAACGAAGGCGGGACGTCGCATGTACCCACCCACGCCCCGGACCACCGCCAGCCGCACCCGCGACCGGATGAGCTACGACCGGGCCGCCACGCACGCCGTGCTCGACGAGGCGTACCACTGCGCGCTCGCGTTCACCGTGGACGGCGAGCCCCGGGTGCTGCCCACCCTGCACGTCCGGATCGGCGACACCCTCTACCTGCACGGCTCCACCGGCAGCCGGCCGCTGCTCGCCGCCCGGGGCGACGGCCTGCCGGTCTGCGTCGCGGTCACCCTCCTCGACGGCCTGGTCTACGCCCGCTCGCAGTTCCACCACAGCGCCAACTACCGCTCGGTGGTCGCGCACGGCACCGCGCACCTGGTCACCGATGCCCGGGAGAAGGCCGCCGCGATGACCGCCCTGGTGGAGAAGGTCGCCCCCGGGCGCAGCGCGGACGCCCGCCCGCCGAGCCGCCGGGAACTGGCCGAGACGGCGGTGCTGGCGCTGCCACTGCGCGAGGTGTCGACGCGCGTCCGGGCCGGCGGGGTCCGCGAGGACGAGGCCGACCTGCACCTGCCGCACTGGGCCGGGGTGGTGCCGCTGGCGCTGACCGCCGGGCCGCCCGAGCCGGCCGCGGGGGTGAGCGTGCCGGTGCCGGCGTACCTGCGGCCGGGCCGGTCGCCGTGGCTGGAGCCGGCCACCCTGCGGGGCGCGCACGTCGTGCTCGAACCGCTGGACCTCGCGCACGTCGACGCGCTGCACGCCGCCACCGCCGACCCGCAGGTGTGGCGGCACCTGGGCAGCCCGCAGCCGGCCGATCCGGCCGGCACGGCCGAGCTGGTCCGGGCGGCGCTCGCGGCCCACCACCGGGGCGAGCGGGTGCCCTGGGTCCAGCGCTGCGCGGTCACCGGGGCGGTGGTCGGGACCACGTCGTTCTACGAGGTCGACCCGGCGCAGCGGGCGGTGGCGATCGGGCACACCTACCTGGGCCGGCCCTGGTGGCGGACGGGGATCAACACCGAGGCGAAGCTGCTGCTGCTCGCCCGCGCCTTCGAGGAACTGGGCGCCGAGCGGGTGGTGTGGCACACCGACCTGCGCAACGAGCGCTCGCAGCGGGCCATCGAGCGGCTGGGCGCCACCCGGGAGGGGGTGCTGCGCCGGCACCGCGTCCGGCCCGACGGCTCCTGGCGGGACACCGTCCAGTACTCGATGATCGTCGAAGAGTGGCCGAACGCACAGGCCAGGCTGCGGGAACGCCTTCTCCCCGCGCCGTCGTCGGCGCGATGATGGCGGGCGTGCTGGGCATCACAGACATCTGGACGTACCTGCTGGGGACCGTGGCGATCATCCTGCTCCCCGGCCCGAACTCACTCTTCGTGCTCTCCACCGCCGCCAAGCGCGGGGTGCGGACCGGCTACCGGGCCGCCGCCGGGGTGTTCCTCGGCGACTCGGTGCTGATGATCCTCTCCGCCGCCGGGGTGGCCTCGCTGCTCCAGGCGTACCCGCCGCTGTTCCTGGTGGTGAAGTACGCCGGCGCGGCGTACCTGGGCTGGGTCGGGCTGACCATGCTGCGCGGCGCGTGGCGGCGCTGGCGGGACCGCAACGACCCGGCCGCGCCGCGCCTGATCGACGCCGCCGAGCCGGCGGAGCTGCGCAGCCCGTTCCGGCGGGCGCTGGTGGTCAGCCTGCTCAACCCGAAGGCGATCCTGTTCTTCATCTCGTTCTTCATCCAGTTCGTCGACCCCGGGTACGCCTGGCCGGCGGTGTCGTTCCTGCTGCTCGGGCTGATCGCCCAGGCGACCAGCGTGCTGTACCTGACGATGCTGATCTTCGCGGGGACGTACCTTGCCGCCCAGTTCCGCCAGCGCCGCCGGCTGGCCGCCGGGGCGACCACCGGGGTGGCCGCGCTCTTCCTCGGCTTCAGCGTCAAGCTCGCCACCGCCTCGATCTAGCGTGGGCCGCCGTGCCCGTCCGCACCCGGCGGGCGGGTACGGCGGCACCACCCGGGGCGGCGCACCGGCTCAGGTGCCGTCGCCGCCGCCCCCGCCGATGCCGGCGCCGCCGGCGGTGCCGCCCAGGCCGTAGCCCGGCCGGACCGGCTCGTCCGGCCGGCGGCTCACGTGCGCCGACTCGCTGATCCGGGCCGACCAGACGCCGTGTGCCGCCGCCGCGGCGTGCCGGTTGATCGCGTGCCGCAGCCAGCCGTCCACCACGGCGACCCAGTCGGCCCGGTCCGCCCCGGCGTGCCAGACCCGGAACCGGCTGATGCTCTGGTGGGTGACCCCGGCCAGGGAGAGCCGGCGGTCGGCCCAGAGGATCACCTCCAGGCCGGCGGAGTTGGCCACGAAGATCACCTCCAGCTCGGTGATCGGGCCGGCGTAGAGCGGCGCGACCCACCAGCCGAGCCGCTGGTGCAGCGGCAACGCCTGCTCCACCCCGGGCAGCCGGTCGGCGACCAGGCCGGCCTGGCGCAGGCTGAACCCGAGCGTGTCCAGCGCGGCCAGGATGTGCTGCTGGGTCGGCAGGGGGTGCACGAAGATCGGAACCATCGCGCCCTGCTCCAGGTCGACGTCGACCGACGCCTCGGTGCGCAGGCCCATCCGCAGGCTCATCAGCGGCACCCCGCCGAAGATGGTGACCGGGGTCTCCCAGGGCAGCGGCAGCGCGAAGTCGACCGCCCGCCGCCGCCCGGCCGGCACCACGAACGCCCCGGCGATCGGCACCTGGTGGAACTGGACGAGCCGGCGGGGCGCGCCCGGGTCGTCCGGCTCGACCTGGGTGACCAGCCCGAGCCGGAGCCGCCGGACGGGGACGTCGTACCGGCCGGCGTGCAGCGTCACCCGCCCGGGCAGCCGCAGCCCGGGTCGGCTGCTCGGGTTCGCCAGCGTGGTGTGCACCGCGAGCCCGGTCCGGCCGGACTCCGGCGACACCCCGGTCAGCCGCACGCCGCTCCCCCCGTACCCCTCGGTGGTGGCACGGCATTCCCGGTCGGCGGCCGGACAGTCCTGCCGGACCGGCACGGACGCCGGGGGCCGGCCCGGCTGGTCGCCGGACCGGCCCCCGGGCGGGCCTCAGCGCATCCGACGGCCCCGGGGCACCGGGTCGGTCTCGTCGTCGAACTCGCCGATGACCTCCTCCAGCAGGTCCTCCAGCGCCACGAAACCGATCGGGCGGGTCGGGCCGCCACCGTTGCGGACTAGGGCGAGCTGGGCCTGCCGGCCCTGCATCGCGGCCACCGCCTCGGTCACCGACGCCGTCCCCGGCAGCGTGAACGCTGCGCTCATCAGCTCGCCGGCGGTGGCCGTCCGGCCGGCCGTGGTGGCCCGCACGGCCTCCCGGACATGCACCAGGCCGCACACCTCGCCGCCGGAGTCCAGCACCGCCAGCCGGGACCGGCCGCTGTCCCGGGAGACCTGCTCGATCCGCTCCGCCGGCTCGTCCCGGCGGACCGTGACGATCTGGTCGAACGGCTCCATCACCTGGGCGACCGTGGTGCCCTGGAGCTCCAGCATGCTGGTGAGCATCTGGTGCTGCTCGGCGCCGAGCAGCCCGTGCTCGCGGGACTGCTCCAGCAGGATCCGCAGCTCGGCCGGGCCGTGCACCTGGGCGAGCTGGTCCTGCGGATGCACCCGGACCAGTCGCAGGATCGCGTTGGCCAGCGCGTTGAGCGCCGACAGCACCGGCCGGGCCACCCGGGCGAAGGCCCGGAACGGCAGCGCCAGCAGGGTCGCCGAGCGCTCCGCGTCGGTGATCGCCCAGGACTTCGGGGCCATCTCGCCGACCACCAGGTGCAGGAAGGTGACCAGGGCCAGGGCGAACACCAGCGCCACGACGTGGCTGGCCGCCGTCGGCAGGCCCACGGCGTGCAGCAGCGGGCTGAGCAGACCCTCGATCGCCGGCTCGGCCAGCGCGCCCAGCCCCAGCGTGCACAGCGTGATGCCGAGCTGCGCGCCGGCCAGCATCAGGGACAGCTCGCGTACGCCGTCCAGGGCCGCGCGGGCCCCCCGGCCGCCGCCACCGGCGACGGCCTGTTCCAGCCGGTACCGCTTGCTGGCCACCAGCGCGAACTCGGCGGCCACGAAGAACCCGTTCAACGCCAGCAGCACCACGGAGACGAAGAGCGCCACTCCCGGGCTCATGCCGCCTCCCCCTCGCCGCGCCGGCCGCCCGCCCTGCCGGCGGTGGCCCCGGTCAGCCGGAGCCGCACCGAGTCGGCGACATGCCGGTCCACCGCGAGCACCTCGACCAGGGCATGCGGCTCGGTCTGGGCGTCGCCGTCGACCACCAGCGCGATCTCCAGCCGGTCGCCCACCTCGGGCACCCGGCCCAGCTCGCGCATGACGAGCCCGGAGAGGGTGTCGTACTCGGGGGCCTCGGGCAGGGCGATGCCGGTGCTGTCGGCGACCTCGTCGATCCGCCAGCGGGCCGGTACCACCCAGGAGCCGTCGTCCTGCCGGGCGGGAGCCCGCTCCGGCGGGTCGTCCTCGTCCCGGATCGGGCCGACCAACTCCTCGGCGATGTCCTCCAGCGTGATCACGCCGGCGAAGCCGCCGTACTCGTCGACCACGCAGGCGAGCTGCCGGTGCCCGACCCGGAGCCGGTCCAGCACCGTCGGCAGCGGCAGCGTCTCCGGCACCAGCAGCGGGGGGCCGGCCACCGCGCTGACCGGGGTGGTCGCGCGCTCGGCCGGGGGCACCGCCAGCACGTCGGCGATGCCGACGACGCCGACCAAATCGTCGACGCCCTCGGTGCCGCGGACGGGGAACCGGGAGTGGCCGGTGTCGAGCAGCTCCACCACCCGGCTCAGCGGCTCGTGCGCCCGGACGGTGTGCACGTCGACCCGGGGCACCATGGCCTCCCCGGCGGTCAGCGTCCGGAAGTCGAGCCCCCGGTCGAGCAGGTCGGACATCTCGGCGTCCAGGTGCCCCTCCTCCCGGGACTCGGCGATGATCTGTTCCAGGTCCTTCGGGGTGGCGCCGCTGGGCAGCTCCTCGATCGGCTCGATGCCGACCCGGCGCAGCAGCCGGACGGCGGCCTTGTCGAAGAGCGTGATCACCGGCCCGGCGACCTTCAGGTACATCAGGGTGGACCGGCTCAACGCCCGGGCCAGTTGCTCGGCGCGGGCGATGGCCAGGTTCTTCGGGGCCAGCTCGCCGAGGACCATCTGCACGACGGTCGCGATGAGCAGGGCCAGCGCCACGGACAGCGGGAGGGCGACCGCGGTGGACACCCCGGCCCCGCCGAGCAGCTCGGCCAGCCCCGCGCCCAGGTACGGCTCGGCGGCGTAACCGACCAGCAGGGCGGTCACCGTGATGCCGAGCTGCGCGCCGGAGAGCATGAAGGAGAGCCGGCCGGTCACCTTGAGCGCCCGGGCGGCGGCCTGGTCGCCTTCGTCGGCGAGCTGCTTGAGTCGCCCCCGGTCCACGGCGACGTAGCCGAACTCCTGGGCCACGAAGTATCCCGTGGCGGCGGTGAGAACGGTGATGAGGACAAGTCCGACGACGATCAACACGGGTCGCTCAGGGCTCCCGGGGCCGTCGGGACGGGAAGATGCCGGGCACGACCCGGCTGGCTACTGCTGCCCTCCTGGGCAGAAGAGTCGATCATGTGGCCCATTTTATCGGCGTCGGCTGAGTGCCCGCTGAAGGACGTCCTCACCGCTCCTGCGCCAGCTCGTCGACGTCGAGCAGGGAGCGGTCCACCCGGCCCGAGCGGTACGCGGCCCGGCCGACCATCTGGGCGGCGACCGGCGCGGTGGCCAACTGGAAGAGCGCGACCAGGACGATCATGCCGATGTCGGACGTCGTGCGCAGCCGCAGCGCCACCCCGGCGAGCAGCAGCAGCACGCCGAGCACCTGCGGCTTGGTGGCCGCGTGCATCCGGTCCAGGACGTCCGGGAAGCGCAGCACGCCGATCCCGGCGGCGAGGCTGAGCAGGCCGCCGGCGACCAGGCAGGCCGCGCCCAGCCAGTCGACGACCGTACCCGCGCTCACGACTCCTCCCGGACGGCGAAGCGGACCAGGGCCACCGCGCCGACGAAGCCGAGCAGGGACAGCACCACGAGCACGGGCAGGGTGGTGGCGTGCCTGTTGACCGCCGCCTCCGCCGCGACCGCGCCGGCCATCGTGTTGAGCAGCACGTCGGCCGCGATCACGCGGTCCAGCAGCGAGGGGCCGCGGTACAGCCGGGTCAGCGCGAGCAGCGCGGTCACCGAGAAGAGCACGGTGAGCACGGCGGCGAGCAGGACGGTCACTGGTCTGGCCCCCTGTCGGTGGGAGGGTCGGGATCTGCGGCGGCGGGGGCGGGCACGTCCGGGGCCGGGGTGTCCAGCAGGCGGAGTTCGGCGGCGGAACCGATCGCGCGGACGATCCGGGCCTCGGTGGCGAGGGTCCGGTCCCGGCTGTCGGTCAGGTCCGCCGGGCCGCGGACGTCGAGCACGTGCACGTAGAGCACGCCGCGCTCCCGGTCGACCTCGACGATCAGGGTGCCGGGGACCAGCGAGATGGCCTCGGCGGTCAGCGCGAGGTTCAGGTCGGTGCGCACCCGCAGGCGTACCGCGATGATCGCGCCCCGGGGCAGGTAGCCGGGCTGCACGGCGATGCGGGCCACGTGGATGCTGGCGCTGACCAGTTCCGTGACGAACCGGCCCGCCAGCACGAGCAACGCCCGGGGGCGCAGCCGGCCGCCGAAGGTGACCGGCGGCAGCGGGAAGAACACCAGCACGGCCGCGCCGACCAGCAGCCCGCCGAGCAGGTTGCCCCAGGAGAACCGGCCCCAGAGCAGGTTCCAGGCCACGACCATCCAGGCGAGGGCCACCAGCCGGTCCCGCCACCGCGCGGCCCGGCTGCCCCGGGCCGCCGGGCCGGGCGGCCCCGGGGCCGTCCCGCCCACGGACCGCGGGTCGCCGGAGGCCGGGCGGCGGGCCCCGGTCACGGCACGCCGCCGGGAAGCACGGCGCGTACGTACGGGGTGCGGGCGCGCAGGTCGGTGGCCGCGTCGGTGGTCACCCCGAACAGCGGGCCGGCGGCGACGGTGAGCGCCAGACCCAGCACGACCAGGGCCGTGGTGGCGCCGACCATCAGGGGTGGCAGCCGGACCGCCGGCTCGGCGGTGTCCAGCCGGGGCGCCCGCCAGAACGCGATGTTCCACACCCGGGACGCGGCGTAGAGGGTGAGCAGGCTGGTGGCCGTGCCGGCGGCGACCAGTGCCCAGGGCAGCGGGCCGCCGACCGCCACCCCGGCCTGGAGCAGGCCCAGCTTGCCGAGGAACCCGGAGAACGGCGGGATGCCGGCGAGGTTCATCGCCGGGACGAAGAAGAGCACCCCCAGCACCGGGGCCACCCGGGCCAGGCCGCCGAGCCGGCGCAGGTCGGTGCTGCCGGCCCGCGCCTCGACCAGCCCGGCGACCAGGAACAGGGTGGTCTGGATGGTGATGTGGTGCACCACGTAGAAGATCGCCCCGGACAGCCCGGCGACGGTGCTCAGCGCCACCCCGAAGATCATGTAACCGATGTGGCTGACCAGCGTGAACGACAGGAGCCGCTTCAGGTCCGACTGGGCCACCGCGCCGAGGATCCCGACCACCATGGTCAGCCCGGCCACCACCATCAGCAGCCCGGTGACCTGGCCGCCGGGGAATAGCAGCGTCTCGGTACGGATGATCGCGTACACGCCGACCTTGGTGAGCAGGCCGGCGAAGACCGCGGTGACCGGCGCGGGCGCGGTCGGGTAGCTGTCGGGCAGCCAGGCCGACAGCGGGAACACCGCCGCCTTGATCCCGAACGCCAGCAGCAGCATGAGCTGGAGGCTGAGCCGTACCCCGGCCGGCAGCTCGTCGAGCCGCTGGGCGAGCTGGGCCATGTTGAGGGTGCCGGTGGCCGCGTACACCAGGCCGACCCCGGCCAGGAAGATCATCGACGACAGGATGCTGACTACCACGTACGTCGAACCGGTCCGGATCCGGATCCCGGTGCCGCCGAGCGTGATCAGCACGAAGCTCGCGGCCAGCAGGATCTCGAAACCGACGAAGAGGTTGAACAGGTCGCCGGCGAGGAAGGCGTTGGTCACGCCGGCGGTGAGCACCAGGTAGGTGGGGTGGTAGATGGTCAGCGGGGCCGACTCGCCGATGTCCCCCCGCCCCTGGCCGATCGAGTAGAGCAGCACGCACAGCGTCACCGCCGAGGAGACCACCACCATCAGCGCGGCGAGCTGGTCGGCGACCAGCACGATCCCCACCGGCGGGGGCCACCCGCCGATCCGCACCACCACCGGCCCGTGCCGGTACGCCTCGACCAGCAGCACCACGGCGACCACCAGGCTGGTGCTCAGCCCGACCATGCTGACGGCGCGTTGCAGCCGGGGCAGGTTGGCCAGCAGCAGGGTGAGCGCGGCGCCCAGCAGCGGCACCACCACCGGCAGCGGCACGAGCGCCTGGTGACCGGTCACGGCTCCCCCGACCGCCGCGGCCGGCGCAGGTGCGGTTCCGGGGCGACCTGCTCCGGGTCGTCGTCCGGCCCCTCGCCGCCGAGGTCGGGCGCGGGCAGTTCGTGGCGCGCGGCCAGCTCGGCGACCTGGCGGTCCTCCAGGTCGTCCTGCACCTCGTCGTTGCCCTCCAGGTACCAGTTGCGGTACGCGACCGCGAGCAGGAACGCGGTGAACCCGAAGGTGATCACGATGGCGGTGAGCACCATCGCCTGCGTCAGCGGATCGCTCATCCGGTCGACCGGGCCGGTGCCGACCACCGGGGCCCCGCCGGGCCGGCCGCCGAGCAGGATCAGCAGGTTCACCCCGTTGCCGAGCAGGATGACGCCGAGCAGGATGCGGGTCAGGCTGCGCTCCAGCAGCAGGGTGACGCCGGTGCCGGCGAGCACGCCGACGACCACCACCAGCACCATGGTCGTCCCGGTCCCGTTCACCGCCGGTTCCCCTCCGGGTCGACGACCAGCCCGCGCTCGCGCTTGCCGGTCGCCTCGATGTGCCGGTCGACCTCCGCGCCGAGGCTGCGCAGGATGTCGAGCATCAAACCGACCACGATCAGGTAGACGCCGGCGTCGAAGAAGAGCGACGTGACGAGGTGGAGGTCGCCGACGCCCGGCAGCGCGAGGTCGACCTTCACGCTGTCCAGCACGGACCGGCCGGCGACGAGCGCGGCCACGCCGGTGCCGACCGACACCGCCAGGCCCGCGCCGAGGATCGTGCCGGCGGAGACCGGGGCCGCCTCGGCCAGCTCGTACCGGCCGCCGGCCAGGTAGCGCACGACCAGGGCGAGGCTGGCCACCAGGCCGCCGGAGAAGCCGCCGCCGGGCGCGTTGTGGCCGGAGAAGAGCAGGAACAGGGAGAACAGCACGATGGTGTGGAAGAGCAGCCGGGTGACCACCTCGAAGACGATCGACCGGCGGTGCTCCCGCAGGGTCGGTCCGCCGCGCAGCCAGACCGGCCGCTGCGGCCCCGGGTGGCGGAGCGCCTCGGTGCGGCGGGGGCGGCGCGGGCGGGGACCGGTCCGGGACCGCTCGAAGATCAGGCTGGCCACCCCGGTCGCGGTCACCACCAGCACCGAGATCTCGCCCATCGTGTCCCAGGCCCGGATGTCGACCAGGGTCACGTTGACGACGTTGCGCCCGTACCCGGCGGCGACCGCCAGGTCCGGGAAGGCCAGCGAGATCGGCGGCGCGGTCCGGGCCCCGGCCGCGACCAGGGAGAAGCCGCCGAGCACCACGCCGACGGCGACGCCGAGCGACCGGCGTACCCAGCGGCTGCGGCGCAGCGGCCGGGCGGAGAACCGCTCGGGCAGCCGGCGCAGCACCAGCACGAAGACCGCGATGGTGGCGCTCTCCACCAGGAACTGGGTCAGCGCCAGGTCCGGCGCGCCGTGCAGGACGAACAGCATCGCGAGGCCGTAGCCGGTGACCCCGACCAGCAGCATCGCGGTGAGCCGGCGGCGGGCGCCGACGGCCAGCAGCGCGGCCACCGCGATGACCAGCCCCACCACCAGTTGCAACGGGTTGTCCCAGAGGTCGATCCCCTGCCGCCAGGGGCGGGCGGCCAGCATCGCCCCGCCGGGCACGACCACCAGTACGATCAGGATGGTGCCGAGGTACTGGGGCAGGGACCCGCGCTGGGTGACGCTGGTGACCTCGATGGCGAGCCGGTCGAACTGGTGGGTCAGCCACTCGTACCCCCGGGCGCCGTCCACCGGCGCGCGGACCCGTTCCACCACGCCGGCGAGCGGGCCGCGCAGCGCGAAGAGCGCCGCGCCGCCGCCGAGCGCCAGGGCGGAGAGCCCGAGCGCGGCGGTCGGCCCGTGCCACAGCGCGAGGCCCTCGTCGACCGGGCCGAGCAGTTCGGCGTACGGGCGCAGCAGGCGGCCCAGCGGGCCGGCGAGCAGCCCGACGACGAGCCCGGCGGCGGCCAGCAGGGCCGGCGGCCCCAGCATGGCGACGGGGACCGGGTCCGGTTCGACGGACGCGGCGGGCGGCCGGTCGGCGAACGCGCCCCAGACGAAGCGGGCGCTGTAGGCGACGGTCAGCACCGTCCCGGCGACCAGCCCGGCGAGGACCAGCGGACGGTCGGCGAACGCGGCGAGCACCGCCTCCTTGGCGACGAAGCCGACCAGCGGGGGCACCCCGGCCATCGAGGCCGCGGCGAGCGTCCCGACCGTGGCCAGCAGTGGGGCGTGCCGGCGCAGGCCGGACAGCTCCCGCAGGTCCCGGGTGCCGGTGCTGTGGTCGATCGCGCCGACGACGAGGAAGAGCGCCGCCTTGAACAGGGCGTGGGCGAACAGCATGGCGGTGCCGGCGAGCGCGGCCTGCGGGGTGCCCGCCCCGAGCACCACGGTGAGCAGGCCGAGCTGGCTGACCGTGCCGTACGCCAGCAGCAGTTTCAGGTCGGTCTGGCGCAGCGCGGCCCATCCGCCGGCCAGCATGGTGAGCAGCCCGGCGGTGAGCACCACGGGGCGCCACGGGCCGGCCGCCGCGAGCACCGGGGCGAGCAGCCCGAGCAGGTAGACGCCGGCCTTCACCATCGCCGCCGCGTGCAGGTACGCGCTGACCGGCGTGGGCGCGGCCATCGCCGCCGGCAGCCAGGAGGTGAACGGCAGCACCGCCGACTTGCTCAGCGCCCCGGCCAGCACCAGCAGCACGGCCGTGGTCAGGTAGCCACCGGACGGCAGGTCGGCCGCCGCGAGGGCGGACCAGCGGTACTCCCCGGTGTGCCGGCCGAGCATCAGGAACCCGACCAGCATGGCCAGCCCGCCGAGGGTGGTCACGGTGAGCGCCTGGGCAGCGGCCCAGCGGCTGGACCGCCGCTCGGTGCTGTGCCCGATCAGCAGGTACGAGAAGACCGTGGTCAGCTCCCAGCAGACGTAGAGCAGCAACAGGTCGTCGGAGAGCACCAGGCCGAGCATCGCGCCGGCGAAGGCGACCAGCACGGCGGCGAACCGGGCCAGCCCCACCGAGCCGGTGGCGAAGTACCGGGCGCAGTAGACCAGCACCAGCGCCCCCACGCCGCCGACCAGCAGGGTCATCAGCCAGGACAGGGTGGTCATCCGGAACGCCAGCTCCAGGCGTAGCTGCGACACCCAGGGGTACGTCTCGACGACCGCGCCACCGTCGCGCACCGCGGGCGTGCGGGCCAGCGCCCAGCCGAACGCGGCGGCCGGTGCGAGCGCCAGCAGATAGCAGGCCCGCGGCCCCCACCACCGGACCAGCAGCGGCGCGACGAGCGCCACCACGAGGTGGAGGATCAGCAGTACGAGCACCCGCGCTCCCGGTCGAGGTGGCAGCAGTGCGCGCCCCGGAGGAAGCGCCTAGGAGCGATCAGACGCCAGTTCGCAGCCTGATGGGCGGTTTTGCCGGAATTGACGCGGCCCGCCCCGACACCCGCCGGACGGTCAGCGCAGGGCGGCGTCCCCGGCCGGCAGCGCCGGCTCCAGGACGGGCCCGTCACGGCGAACCTCCGCCAGCAGGTCACGGTGGGCCTCGACCAACAGGTCGGGGCGGCCGAGCTGGAGCACCACCTTGTTGACCACGCGCTGGGCGGCGGCGAGGGAGCGCACGGAGAGCAGCCGGCCCCGGCTCTCCCGGCGCAGGACGAAGTAGTGCACGGCGGCGCGGACCTGCCCCCGGTCGGCCGCGCTGGACTGGGCCGTCTGCCGGACCAGCTCCCGCAGGCAGAACGCGAGCCGCTCGGCGAGCTCCAGCTCGGGGCCGTGCAGGCCGGTCCGCAGCGCGGCGAGGTGACCGTCGACCTTGCGGATGAGCACGTCGATGCCTGGCCCGAAGTCTCGCCCCTCGACCGCCATCCGCCCTCCTCCACCGCTCGCGCTGCGAGTGAAGTTACTTTATGTTGTCCGATACAAGCAAGCAGTTAAGTAAGACTTAACGTAATTAGCCTACCTTTCCCTTACGTAAAACCCGCAGTCGGACAGATCCCAGGGGTCGGTGGGCCTCCGCGCCGCTCCGGCCGGCGCGGATGTCCCATCCCCGAGGCAGGATGGGGGCGTGGCGGAGGTGACGGCCGGCCCGGGCGCGGCAGACGCGGCGCGGGTGCTGGCGGGGTTCGGGGCGGCGACCCGGGAGTGGTTCACCGCGGCCTTCGCCGCGCCCACGGCCGCCCAGGTCGGCGCCTGGCGGTCCGTGGCAGCGGGCCGAAACGCCCTGGTCGTCGCGCCCACCGGCTCCGGCAAGACCCTCGCGGCGTTCCTCTGGTCGCTGGACCGGCTCGCCGGGTCGCCGCCGCCGGCCGAGGCCCGGCAGCGCTGCCGGGTGCTCTACGTCAGCCCGCTCAAGGCGCTCGCCGTCGACGTCGAGCGCAACCTGCGCGCCCCGCTCGCGGGCATCCGGCAGGCCGCCACCCGGCTGGGCGTGCCCCCGCCGGAGATCACCGTGGGGATGCGCACCGGCGACACCCCCGCCGACGAGCGGCGGGCCTTCGCCCGCACCCCGCCGGACATCCTCATCACCACCCCCGAGTCGCTGTTCCTACTGCTCACCTCCGCCGCGCGGGACTCGCTGCGGGGCGTGGAGACGGTCATCGTCGACGAGGTGCACGCGGTCGCCGGCACCAAGCGCGGCGCGCACCTCGCGCTCTCCCTGGAGCGCCTCGACGAGTTGCTGCCCGCCCCCGCCCAGCGGATCGGTCTGTCCGCCACCGTCCGGCCGGTCGACGCGTGCGCCCGGTTCCTCGGCGGGGCCCGGCCCGTCGACGTGGTGCAGCCGCCCAGCGCCAAGACCATCGAGGTGAGCGTCCAGGTCCCGGTGGAGGACATGACCCGCCTCGACGAGCGGGAGCAGCCCGCCGACGACCTCGGCGGCCCCGGCCCGCGCCGGGCCTCCATCTGGCCGGCCGTGGAGGAGCGGGTCTTCGCCCTGGTCCGGGCGCACCGCTCGACGATCGTCTTCACCAACTCCCGGCGCAGCGCCGAGCGGCTCTGCGCCCGGCTCAACGAGCTGGCCGCCGAGGAGCTGACCGCCGCCCCCGCCGGCGGCCGACCGACCAGGCCGCCCGCCGAGGTGATGGCCCAGTCCGGCGCGGCGGCCGGGGCGGCCCCGGTGATCGCCCGCGCCCACCACGGCAGCGTCTCCCGCGAGGAGCGCAAGCACATCGAGGAGGCCCTCAAGTCCGGTCAGCTCCCCGCCGTCGTGGCCACCTCCAGCCTGGAGCTGGGCATCGACATGGGCGCGGTCGACCTGGTGGTGCAGATCGAGGCCCCGCCCAGCGTCGCCGCCGGCCTGCAACGCGTCGGCCGGGCCGGGCACCAGGTCGGCGCGGTCTCCCGGGGCGTGGTCTTCCCGAAGCACCGGGGCGACCTGCTGTCCTGCGCCGTGGTCGCCGGGCGGATGGCCGACGGCGCGATCGAGGAACTGCACCCCCCGCGCAACCCCCTCGACGTGCTGGCCCAGCAGATCGTCGCGATGGTCGCGCTGGAGCCGTGGCGGGTCGGCGACCTCGCCGTCCTGGTCCGCCGGGCCGCGCCCTTCGCCGAACTGCCCGACTCCGCGCTGCACGCCGTGCTGGACATGCTCTCCGGCCGGTACCCGTCGACCGCCTTCGCGGAGCTGCGGCCCCGGCTGGTCTGGGACCGGGCCGCCGACGTGCTCACCGGCCGGCCCGGCGCGCAGCGGCTCGCCGTCACCAGCGGCGGCACCATCCCCGACCGGGGCCTGTTCGGGGTCTTCCTGGCCGGCGCGGAGCGGGCCGCAAGGGTGGGCGAGCTGGACGAGGAGATGGTCTACGAGTCGCGGATCGGCGACGTGTTCCTGCTCGGCTCGTCCTCGTGGCGGATCGAGGACATCACCCCCGACCGGGTGCTGGTGTCGCCCGCCCCCGGGCAGGCCGCCCGGATGCCGTTCTGGAAGGGTGACCAGCTCGGCCGGCCGGTGGAGCTGGGCCGGGCCATCGGCGGCCGGGTGCGGGCCCTGCTGCGCCAGGGCGACGAGGCGGCGGTGGCCGCCCTGCGCGCGGGCGGGCTGGACGACTGGGCCGCCGGGAACCTGATGGCGTACCTGCGGGAGCAGCAGGCCGCCACCCGGTCCCTGCCGGACGACCGGACGGTGGTGGTCGAGCGGTTCCGCGACGAGCTGGGCGACTGGCGGCTCGCCGTGCACTCGGTGCTCGGCGCCCGGGTCAACGGCCCCTGGGCGCTGGCCATCGGCCGCCGGCTAACCGAGCGGTACGGCGTCGACGCCCAGGTCATGCCGTCGGACGACGGGATCGTGGTGCGGCTGCCGGACACCGCCGAGGAGCCGCCCGGGGCCGACGTGGTGGTGTTCGAGCCCGACGAGATCACCCAGCTCGTCGAGGAGTCGGTCGGCACGTCCGCGCTGTTCGCGTCCCGGTTCCGCGAGTGCGCGGCCCGGTCGCTGCTGCTGCCCCGCCGCGACCCGCGCCGCCGGCAGCCGCTGTGGCAGCAGCGCCAACGCGCCGCCCAACTCCTCGACGTGGCCCGCGAGTACGCCGACTTCCCGGTCACCCTGGAGGCCGCCCGGGAGTGCCTCCAGGACGTCTTCGACCAGCCGGCGCTCGCCGCGCTGATGCGCGACCTGACCGCCCGCAAGGTGCGCCTGGTGGAGGTGGAGACGACCCAGCCGTCGCCGTTCGCCCGGTCGCTTCTCTTCGGGTACGTCGGCGCGTTCCTCTACGAGGGCGACGCCCCCCTCGCCGAGCGGCGGGCCGCCGCCCTGGCGCTGGACTCGGCGCTGCTCGGCGAGCTGCTCGGCCGGGTCGACCTGCGCGAACTGCTCGACCCGGCGGTGCTCGCCGAGACCGAGCGGCAGCTACGCTGGCGCACCGAGCAACGCCGGCCCCGCGACGCGGAGGACGTCGTCGAGCTGCTGCGCACCCTGGGCGACCTGTCCGAGGCGGAGCTGGCCGAACGCGGCGCGCCGGTCGACTGGCTCACCGAGCTGGCGGCGGCCCGCCGGGTGCTACGGGTGCGGATCGCCGGCGAGGACCGCTGGGTGATCGTCGAGGACGCCGCCCGGCTGCGCGACGCGCTGGGCGTGGCGCTGCCGGTCGGGGTGGCCGAGGCGTACCTCGCCCCGGTGGCGGACCCGCTCGGCGACCTGGTCGCCCGGTACGCCCGCACCCACGGCCCGTTCGCCGCCGCCACCTGCGCGGCCCGGTTCGGCCTCGGGGTGTTCGTGGTGGAGCAGGCGCTGCGCCGGCTCGCCGCGACCGGGCGGGTGGTGTCCGGCGAGTTCGCCCCCGACAGCGTGGGCACCCAGTGGTGCGACGCCGAGGTGCTGCGGCTGCTGCGCCGCCGGTCCCTGGCCGCGCTGCGCCGGGAGATCGAGCCGGTGCCGCCCCGGGCGCTCGCGGCGTTCCTGCCCCGCTGGCAGCAGGTCGGGGCGTCGGCGCGGGGGGTGGAGGCCCTGGCCGCCGCCGTCGAGCAGTTGCAGGGCGCGGCGGTTCCGGCGTCCGCGCTGGAACGCCTGGTGCTGCCCGGACGGGTCGCCGACTACTCCCCCGCCCAGCTCGACGAGCTGTGCGCCAGCGGCGAGGTGCTGTGGGCCGGCTCCGGGGCGATCTCCGGCGGCGACGGCTGGGTCACCCTCGCGTACGCCGACGCCGCGCCGCTGCTGCTCCCGCCACCCGACGAGGCGCTGACCCGTACCCCGCTGCACGACGCCGTGCTGGACGCGCTCGCCGGCGGGCAGGCGCTGTTCTTCCGGTCGCTGTCCGACCGGGTGGAAGCCACCGACGACGCCGCGCTGACCGCCGCGCTCTGGGACCTGGTCTGGGCCGGGCACCTCACCAACGACACCCTCGCCCCGCTGCGGGCCGCGCTCGGCGGCGGGGGCGCGCACCGGTCCCGGCCGACCGCGCCGCGCACCCGGTACCGCCGCCCCGGCCGGGTCGCGCTGCCCAGCCGCAGCGGCCCGCCCACCGTCGCCGGCCGCTGGTCCCGCCTACCGGAACGGGACCTGGACCCGACCCGGCGGGCCGCCGCCCTGGCCGACGTGCTGCTGGAGCGGCACGGCGTGGTCACCCGGGGCGCGGTCGTCGCCGAGCAGGTGACCGGCGGCTTCGCCGCCGTCTACCCGGTGCTGTCCGCGCTGGAGGAGCGCGGGGCGGCCCGGCGAGGGTACTTCGTCGAGGGGCTGGGCGCGGCCCAGTTCGCGGTGCCCGGGGCGGTGGACCGGATCCGCGCCCTCGCCGACCCGGCCGGGCCTGGCCGGGGCGGGCCCGCCCTGGTGCTCGCCGCCACCGACCCGGCCAACCCGTACGGCGCGGCGCTGCCCTGGCCCGAGCGGGTGGTGGACTCGGGCGACGGGGCAGCCCCGGCCACCGGGCACCGGGCCGGCCGCAAGGCGGGCGCGCTGGTCGTGCTGGTCGGCGGCGATCTGCTGCTCTACGTCGAGCGGGGCGGCCGGACGATCCTCTCCTTCGCCGACGACCCGGACGCCCTGGCGGCGGCGGGCAGGGCGCTGGCCGACGCGGTGCACTCCGGCGCGCTCGGGGCGATGTCGGTGGAGCGGGCCGACGGGGAGGCGGTCTCCGCGTCCCCGCTGCGCGACGCGCTCACCGCCGCCGGCTTCCGGGCCACCCCCCGGGGCCTACGCCTGCGCCGCTGACCCGCCCGACCTGGCCTGGCCTGGCCTGGCCCGGCCCGGCCCGGCCCGGCCCGGCCCGGCCCGGCCCGGCCCGGCCATGATCCACACGCTGTGCGGCACAACGCGGTTTCCCGCCCCCAACAGAGCACGACATACCGCACACCGTGTGGATCACGACCGGCCGGGCCGATGCTGGCGCAGAACCGTCCGGGCCGCCAGGGCGATCCGGTTGCGGATCTGGGCCAGGGAGAGGAACGGCGCGGTCACCGGGTCAGGCCGACCAGGGCGGCCAGGCGTGCCACGTCGGCCGGTGTCGGGCCGCCGCGCGCCACGTCGGCGATCACCGTACGCGCCACCGGCCGGCACCGGATCTCCGCCGGCGCGGTCCGGTCGGCGTCGACCAGGACACGGCCCGCCCGCAGCAGGTCACCGACCTGGAGGTACGCCCGCGCGGCGTCCACCAGGTGCGCGGCCCGATGCTCGACCGGCAACCGCCCCCACCCGCCACGGCCGGTGGCCTTCTCGTGCCAGCTCACCGCCTCACCACCGTCACCCAGCTCCACCGCCGCCGCCACCCGAGCCAGCTCGACCGTCGTGGGTCCGAAGCTGGTTCCATTGTGCTGGCCCCGGCCCTCGCCGACCCGCTCGGCGATCTCGGCCGCCTGTTCGATCAGCTCCCCCACGCTGCGCGCGTCACCGCACACGGCGGCGGCAAGGGCGGCCTCCACCAGCAACGTCCCGCACCACGACAGTTCCCGGAGCGGGCCGTCGTGCGGCACAGGAGGTGCGATCCGGTGCGCGGCGGCGACCGTCGCCGCCATCGCCAACCGGCCCCGCCCCGCCGCCCGCAGCGCCTGCCCCAACGGCACCGCGGCGACCGCCCCCAGCAGCGGGTCACCGGCGGCCACCGCCATCGCCCGGTCGGCCGCCAGCCACGCCAGGTCTGCGTCCCCCAGTTTCACCAGCACCGACGTCATGATTCGGTACACCTGCACCAGCCGGTTCGCCGCCTCGTCCCCCGGGCCGGCGGCGTGGGCATGTTGGGCGTCGCCGAGCAGGTCCGGCAGCATCCGCACCACCTGCGGGTAGTGCGCGTGTTGGTAGGTCAACCAGGCATGCTCCACCCGTCGGCCCAGCTCGCCGACCGGCAGGACCGGTCGGGAACCCGCCCCGTCCAGAAGGGTGGGGTAGCGCGCGAGCGCGGCCCGCACTCCGTCCACGCCCGCAACGGCAGCGGTGGTCGATGACGGCCGGGAGTCCCCGCCGACCAGCACCGACGGGTCCACGCGAAGCACCTCGGCGATGTCCTGGATGACCGAGAACCGGTCCAACGCACGGACGCCGCGCTCGACCTTGTCGACCCAGCTCTTGGACTTGCCCAACCGGTCGGCCAGCATCTGTTGAGTCATCCCGCGCCGGGCCCGCCACTGCGCCACCCGCCGGCCTATCGGCAGCTCATCACTGCCCACGACGCCACCGCCGGTCCGGCACCGCCCGCGTGGTCTCGTCCACCGGTATCCGATCCGCCTCGGCCTGCGCAAGGATGCGCCGCCTCGCCGCCTCCCGCTCGGCGGCCTCGGCCTGCTCACCACGGCTGGACGTCGACTCGTCACCGCTGCTGGATGCCATGCCACTCATCCCCGCCTCCGGGTAGGGGCGCGGCGTGCTCCTGGAAGGACCGACACCGCCGCGCCCGGCCAGTGATCGCGGTTGATTGGGATGCGGTGCCGGACACGGCAGGGCAGGTCGGCTCCACACCGGCACACCCGCCGCCACTTCCGCCAAGACCAGACCGGCTGATGCCGGCGAGCCAGGGTGCGGGCCACCGCCAAGACGTACTCGTCGAACGAGACACGCGACACCCGACCTCCCCTCGGAAGTGGATCGCCGGCATGACGGCTGGGCCCTCACCGGCGTTCCGACCGCTGCATCCACTCATCGCCGCGCCAATGTTGGACTGTAGATACAATGAGATGTAGAACTGTTGGCCACGTAGCGTCACGTGCGTGATCGACCCCAGCGCCGATCGGGCACTGTTCCGGCAGCTCGCAGATCTCCTGCGAGACCGGATCGCGTCCGGCAACCTCGCGCCCGGGGCGTCGCTACCCAGCGAGCTGCGACTTGCTCAGGAGTACGGCTTAAGCCGCACGAGCGTCCGACAGGCCATCGCGCTACTCCGGTCGGAAGGGCTCGTCATCGTGGAACCGCCGCGCGGCACCTTCGTTCGTTCCATCGAGCCGACCGAGACCCTGACCCTCCTCAAGGGTGACACCGTCTCCGCCCGGATGCCGACGCCCTCCGAGCGGCGCGAGCTACAGATTGGCGAGGGGGTCCCGCTCCTGGTGATCTTTCGCGCGGACGGCTCCCGGGAGCTCTACCCCGCAGACCGCATCCGCGTTGGCCGCTAGCATCCCTCGAAGCACCCAGCGGTAGGCGCGATCCAGCCGCCCTACTGTCGAGCAGGGCCCTGACCAACGTGTCGCGGAGGTCCGTCACCTCTGGATCGTCGTCGGCCAACTCGCGCAACGTAGTCATGCCGACACTCCATCCCGTGGTGGACGATCGTGGTAACCCCACCGTGGGGTCCCCCCACGGGTCCCCCGTTGCCGGCCGTGAACGCGATACCGTGACCGCCTACCAGCTTCCCTGACGGAGGGAGCCACGTGGACGCACGGACAGACCGCCTGCTTCCCCGGCGCCTGCTCAACGATCCGCAGATCGTCCACGCGCTCACCCAGCGAAACTTCACCCCGGTGTTCGCCGCGGCGAAGGCGGCCGGGTTGAGTTACAACGCGATCGCCGCCGCGTGCGGAATGAAGACCGAGCGGGTCAGCCTGATCGCACGTAGCAGCGCCACCGTCACGAGCATCGACACCGTTGAACGGATCGCTGACGGCTTGCACATTCCGGGTGGGATGGTCGGTCTCGCTGAGCGATGCTGGGAGAAGCAGCCTGCACGCCATCCGTCGAGCAGGACAGGAGACGATCTCATGAAGCGCCGTCAACTCCTGCGGGGTGCTCTCGCCGCCGGCCTGACCACCGCCTCGCTGACGCACATCACCGAGGCGCGGCAGAGTGGCGACAGGGCCCTCACCGTTACCGGCACCACCGACCTGGCCCACATCGAGTCAGCCGCCGAACAGCACAGCTACGGCTACCGGGGACGCCCACCCACCGACGTGCTCGCCGACTTCGTCGCCGACTTCAGCGAGATGACCCCCCTGCTACGCCGGCCGCAACACGCGGCAGCCCGGGCCCGGCTGTCCCACCTCACCAGCATGATCGCGGGAATGACCGCCATCGTGCTCCACGACCTCGGCAACCGACGCGAAGCGCACGCCTGGTTCCGCACCGCCGCTCGGGCCGCCGAGGAGTCCGGCGACCGAGCGCTGCACGCCTGGGTGCTGGCCCGAGAAGCCATGGTGCCCCTGAACTTCGGCGCACCGCGTACAGCCGCAGACCTCGCCGAGCAAGCCCGACACGTCGCCGGCAAGGGCACCACCGCGGCGGCCACCCTCGCCTCCGCCGTCGCCGCCCGCGCCTACGCCATCAGCGGCCAACGCGACAAAGCCCTGGCCGCGCTCACCGAAGCCGACCGCCTCGCCGAGCATCTGCCCGCAGGCGAACGTACCGACTCCTGGTTCGGCCACTGCGAACAGAAGCACCGGGTGCACCTCTCCCACGCCCTCACCGCGCTCGGCGAGACCACCCGGGCCCGGCAGAACCAGGCCCAGGCACTGGCGCTGTCGGCACCCACGAGCGCCCTCACCCGCACCCTGATCCGGCTCGACGCCGCCATGTGCGACCACCGCGACGGCAACTCCATCGACGGCTGCCACGCCGCCACCCTGGCACTGATCGACCTTCCAGCCCGCTTCCGAACCGACCTGACCCGCAAACGCGCCCTGGACCTGTACCGGGAGATGCCGGCACACCTTCGAACGTTGCCCGAAGCTCAAGAGTTCCGAACCATGCTGACACCCTGACGAACCACGAGGTCGACCCAGAAGCCGACCTTCAGCGCGAGATCGCGCACGCCGTTACGCGCGGACCGGGCCCGTCAAGCAGATCGAGGGTGACCTGACGGGTGCAGCCGGTGAAACGGGGTCCTCACGAGTGCGCCTGCTTCGGCAAGGTGAGGATTTCGGCTCCGTCGCTGGTGATGGCGATCGTGTGCTCACTGTGTGCCGTCCGGCAGCCGGTCGCACTTCGGAGCGTCCACCCGTCGGCATCAGTGATGAGTTCAGCGGTGTCCGCCATGACCCACGGTTCCAGTGCCAGCAGCAGCCCCGGGCGCAGTCTGTATCCACGACCGGGCCGTCCGGTGTTCGACACGTGCGGGTCCTGGTGCATCGTTGACCCGACGCCATGACCTCCGAACTCGGTGCTGATCGGATACCCCGCTTCGGACAGGGTTGAGCCGATGGCATGGGAGATGTCGCCGACGCGAGCCCCAGGGCCGGCAGCGGCTATCCCCGCGTACAGCGCGCGTTCGGTCGCGCTGATCATCGCGACGCTCTCCGGGGGCTTTGAGTCGCCCACGATGAAGCTGATGGCAGAGTCCGCAACGACCCCACCCTTGGAGACGGCGAGGTCGAGTGACAGCAGATCGCCGTCGGCAAGCGTGTAGTCGTACGGCAGTCCGTGGAGCACGGCGTCGTTGACGGACGTGCAGATGTAGTGGCCGAACGGCCCGCGTCCGAAGGATGGCTCGTAGTCGACGTAACAGGACACCGCACCAGCCTCGACGATCATGGTCTCGGCCCACCGGTCGATGTCCTGGAGGTTGGTGCCTACTGCGCTGCGGCTCTTCAGCGTCTGCAAAATGTCAGCGACCAGGGCACCCGCCTCCCTGGCTCGGGGCAGTTCGGTGGGGTTCAGGATCTCGATCATGCGACGCCTTCCACGCGACCAATAACTATCCCGGCCATACTATCCCGGTACTAGAATCGGAGCCATGGTCAGGTTGCCGCTCACACCCGCAGAGGTCGAGCGCGGACAGCGCCTCGGCGCCCTGTTGCGTCGCGCCAGGGGAGAGCGCTCGATGCTCGTGACCGCGCTCGATGCACGTGTCTCACCGGAGACCCTCCGGAAGATCGAGTCGGGCCGCGTAGCGACCCCTGCCTTCCCGACCATCGCTGCGATCGCCGATGTCCTCGGCCTCTCCCTCGATGCGGTGTGGGCCGAGATCAACCAGCCCGCACGTGGTGTCGAACCGACCGGCTCTGGTCACAACGCACGTGAGCGGTTGGCCTCGTAGGTCTCTCCGGCCACCCCGGAGGGCCGGCCGCTGTCGCATCGCTGCCAGAACCGCCAGGCGAATAGAGAAATCCCTATGCTTGTCGTTGTTCCCGGCACCGTCGCCCGCGCCTGCCGTTCCGCCACGGAGGTGACCCGTGTCCCCCAACCACGCCCCGCCCACGTTCCGCCGCCGGCGTCCCTCCACCCTGCTCCTGGTACTCAGCCTGATGCTGGGCCTGGCCGCCCCCACGGCGCTGACGACCCCAGCGTCGGCTCGGCCCACCCCGCAGGCCGCCGATCCCCTCTGCTACGCCAGCGGTTTCAGCCAGCCTCCGGACATCAGTCGCCCACTTGCCCTGACCTGGTCGCACGTCGGTAGCCGGTCCAACGGCAGTTACACCTACCGGTACTGGATGGTGCAGGAGTTGAGCGGGTCGACGTGGTACTACCGGAACAGCTACGTGGCCAGCTGCTCCGGCGACTCGCTGCTCTCCAGCACCGAGATCCCGACGACCGACGGGTTCGGCACCGCGGCCTGCACCAGCACCGCCGACCGCTACCCGGCGGAGTCGGAGGCCGAACGGTTCGTCGGGCAACGCACCTCCTGGCAGCGGCCGTACCTCGCGATCCTCACGTTCCGGTACTGGCACCAGGAGTGGTTCTCGTACGCCACCCTGCGGTGGGCCTACGGATCCAGTTACGCGGTGCGGTGCTGAGTCACCGTCCCGCTCGCGGCGTCGTCCGACCGTCCCCCGACCAGGGGGCGATCAGGCGGGCGCGGGCGCTCCGGGTCCCGGCCGCGCAGCCGCTCCTGCCAGCGGCCAGGTAGCGGCTCGTTGCGGCCGGGCACCAGCAGCACGCGGGTCATGCCCGAGAGGTTAGCGTCGAGCCGGCAGCCCGCCGCCCTCGCGGCGGGCGGGAGGGGTACGGCGTGGTGAGCGTACGACGGGCGGAGCCGACGGACCGGGCGGCGACGGACGTGCCGCACGAGCGGGAGCCGGGGGCGGAGGTGACCAGCGGGCCGCGAGACGGCGTCGGCGATGCCCCGGCGTGGATCTCGCTGACCACCGACTACGGCCTCGCCGACGGGTTCGTGGCCGCCTGCCACGGGGTGCTCGGGCGGCTCGCCCCGGCCGCCCGGGTGATCGACGTGACCCACCTGGTCCCGCCGGCCGACGTGCGCCGGGGCGCCGCCGTGCTCGCCCAGACGGTGCCGTACCTGCCGGTCGGGGTGCACGTCGCGGTGGTCGATCCGGGGGTGGGCACCGCCCGGCGCGGGATCGCCCTGGCCACCCCGGGCGGGCTGCTGGTCGGGCCGGACAACGGGCTGCTGCTGGACGCCGCCACCGCGCTGGGCGGCATCACGTCCGCCGTCGAGCTGACCAACCCGCACTGGCTGGCCCCCGAGGTGTCCCGCACCTTCCACGGCCGGGACGTCTTCGCCCCGGTCGCGGCCCGGCTGGCGCTGGGCGCCCCGCTGGCCGACGCCGGCCCGGCGGTCGACCCCGCCGGCCTGGTCCGGCTCCCCGAGCCGGTGGTCCGATCGGGCGACGGCGGCCTCACCGCCGAGGTGTTGACCGTGGACCACTTCGGCAACGTGCAGCTCGCCGCGCCGGGCGGGCTGCTGGCCGCGCTGCCGGCCCGGCTGCGGGTGGCCGGCCGCCCGGCGACGCACGGGCGCACCTTCGGCGACGCCCCGCCGGGCGAGCTGGTGGTGCACGTGGACTCCGCGGGCCGGGTCGCGGTGGCGGTGAACGGCGGCCGGGCCGCCGACGTGCTCGCGGTCGGCCCGGGTGACCTGGTGTCCGTCACCGCGGCGGCCGAGGAGCCGCCCGGCCGTCCGGCGGGTGCCGAAATCGGACCACTGCCGGACTGATGCCCGGTGGCCGGTTGTGGAATGCTCTTCCGGTGGGTGATCAATGGGTTCCGTCGGCATGCCCCTGCTGCGCGTCCAGGACCGGTGGCGGCACGTGCCCGGTCTGCTTCTGGACCGACGACGGCCAGGGTGACGCCGACGCGGACGTGGTGCGGGGCGGCCCGAACGGCGACCTGAGCCTGTCCCTCGCGCGGCTCAACTTCGCCATCTACGGTGCCAGCCACCCCCGCTACCAGGACATCGTGCGCCCGGCGCGCCCCGAGGAACGCCCCTGACCGGGGCGCACCGGATCGGGGCACGCCGGACGGCGGTCAGCAGCGCGGCGCGGTGCCGCCGTACACGGCGGAGATGTACGCGTGGCTGACGTACTGCCCGCTGGCGAGACGGTTCCACCGGTTCGTGGTCCGGTAGGGACCGCTGACGGTCTGACCGGTGACGTAGCACTCGATCGGCACGTGGGCGTACGTGGCGGCGAGGCCACGGGCGGCGTACCCGGTGCCGGGGCCGGCGCGGAGGTTGAGGGGGCCGGAGCCGACCACGCCGTGCGGGCCGGTGCCGGTCCACAGGTACGCGACGTCCACCCAGGCGTTGCCGGTGAGTTGCAAACCGTCCCAGAAGGTGCCGTCGGCGAGGTCGACGCCGCCCGGGTTCAGCACGGTCCGGCCGAACTGGTCCCGCCCGCCGTGGTAGCCGTCCTGGTACGCGGCCTGCGCCTCGGGGCGGCCCTGGGGCAGGTCCTTCCAGTTCTCCCGGACGGCGCTGGGGTTCCAGTAGTCGTCCCGGGTGTTCCACGGCCCGACGTCCCAGACCGGCGCGTACTCGCAGCGGCTGCCGCTGGTGGTGCAGACCCGGACGGTGTAGTCGCCGGTGCCGAGCGGGGACAGTGAGCGCCGGGACGGCAGCGCCGCGAAGTGGTCGCGGGACGTGACGACGTGCCCGTTGGCGGTGGTCTGGCCGACCAGCCCGATCCGGGTGGCGTAGACCCGGTAGCTGCGCCCCGGGGTGGCGGCGGCGACGGCCGCCCGGTCGGCGGTGAGCTGGACGGCGCGTACCGCCAGGGTGGCCCCGGCGGCGCGGGCGGTGAGCAGCACCCGGGCCTGGACCCGGGTGACCGGCTGGTCGAAGACGGCGGCCGGGCCGGCCGTCCGCCACTCGGTCCAGCCGGCGGCGCGCCAGCCGCGCACCTGGACCTCCACCTCGGCGTCCGGGCCGGCGTCCGCGGCCACCTCGGCGCGGACCCGGGTGGCGGGTCGGGTCAGGGCCTGCTCCGGGCTCAGGTACGCGCCCTCGGCGACCGGCGCGTGCCGGTCCAGGGCGGCGGAGGTGACGGCACGCGGCGCCCGGTCGGCCAGCCGGAGCCCGCCGTCGGCCCAGCGGGCGTTGAGGCCGCCGGTGCGGGACAGGTCGACGTCCCACCGCTCGGTCGGCACGACCGCGTCGGCGGCGGGGGCGGACGTGGCAGGTACGGCGGCGGCCGGCCGCAGGGCCAGGGCGGGCGGGACCGGGGCGGCGGCCGGGGAGAGCGCGACGGCGAGGGCGCCGACGAGCAGCGGGGCGAGGACGAGGGTACGGGTACGACTTCGCGGATGATTCACGTTGTTCCTCCTCAGAACACCCCGATCGTTACGTTTCCCTGGATAGATGGGAACCTCAGTACAAATAGCGATACATGCGAATCCCACTCGGGGAGGGAGAATGGTGGGGTGCCCGAAGGCGACACCGTCTGGAACACCGCCCGCGTCCTGCACCGCGCCCTCGGCGGGGCCCGGCTCACCGGCTCCGACTTCCGGGTGCCGGGGCTGGCCACCACCGACCTGACCGGCTGGACGGTGCGCGAGTCGGCCAGCCGGGGCAAGCACCTGCTGCTGCGGCTGGCCGCCCCGGAGCCGCTGCCCGCAGACCCGGCCGACGGGACCACCCACTGGACGCTGCACTCGCACCTGCGGATGGACGGGGCCTGGCGGGCGTACGCGCCGGGCGAACGCTGGACCGCCCGGCCCGCGCACCTGATCCGGGCGGTGCTGCGCGGCACGGAGGCCGTGGCCGTCGGGTACCACCTGCACGAGCTGGCGCTGGTGCCGACGGCCGAGGAGGGCGCGCTGGTGGGCCACCTCGGGCCGGACCTGCTCGGCGCGGACTGGGACCCGGCCGAGGCGGTCCGCCGGCTCGCCGCGCACCCGGCGGCGACGATCGGGGAGGCGCTGCTCGACCAGCGCAACCTGGCCGGCGTGGGCAACCTGTACAAGTGCGAGGTGCTGTTCCTGCGCGGGATCTCGCCGTGGACCCCGGTCGGCGCGGTGCCCGACCTCGCCGGCACGGTGGCGCTCGCGCGCAAGCTGCTGGCGGCCAACCGGGGGCGGTGGACCCAGAGCACCACCGGCTCGCTGCACCGGGGGCGGACCAGCTACGTGTACGGCCGGCGGGCGCAGCCCTGCCGCCGGTGCGGCACCGCGATCCGCAGGGAGGAGTTGGGCGAGCGGGTCACCTACTGGTGCCCGGCCTGCCAGCCCGCCCCGCCGGGCGACGCGCCGCCCGCACCGGCGGCCCCGCTGACCCGACCCGCGCCCCGCTGACCCCGACGGCCGGGGCCGGGCGACGCCCTGACCTGCCCCGACGCACCCGTCCCACGGTCCGGGACGTCGACAGATAGGGACGATTGGGTAATTCCTAACCCGGGGTCCGACGTCGCATGCTGCGGTTGAGTGCTCACCGATCGTCAACAGGCGCGACGGCCGCCCCGAGGGGGTGGCGGCTGCCGCGCCTCGATCCCGGGGAGAGCCATGGTGCTGTTCCGCAGACTGCGCTCCAACCGCACCGACCGGGCCGTCCGCACCGGCCGGGAGGCCGGGCCGACCGTGCCGGGGGCCCGGGCCGCCGAGGCGGCGACCCCCGCCCCGGCCAGCCTCGACCCGGCGGCGGTCCCGCGCTGCTTCGGGCCGGTGCCCAACTTCGCCACCAGCCCGCTGCCGGTCCCCGACGGGCGGGGCGGGACGGTGCCGGGCACCGGCCTGCGCAAGTTCGTCGACGCGCTGCCGGGCCCGGGCGAGGCGGGCCGCACCGAGCTGGGCGGGTACCTGCCGGTGGGCGTCCCGGACACCATCACCTGGCCGGGCTGCGACTACTACGAGATCGGCCTCCAGGAGTACGCCCAGCGTCTGCACCGCGACCTGCCCGCCACCCGGCTGCGCGGCTACCGGCAGCTCAACCTGGGCACCGACGGCTCCGGGCACAACACGGTCGCCCCGCCCGACCGGCCGTACCTGCTCGGGCCGGTGATCGTGGCCCGGCGGGGCCGGCCGGTACGGATCAAGTTCATCAACCAGCTTCCCACCGGGCAGGCCGGCGACCTGTTCCTGCCCGTCGACCCGTCCCTCGACGGCGCGGGCGTCGGTCCGCTGGACGGTCCGGCGCCGTACCCGCAGAACCGGGCGGTGCCCCACCTGTACGGCGGGCAGACCGGCTGGATCAGCGCCGGCAACCCGTGGCAGTGGGTGACCCCGGCCGGTGAGATCACCCCGTACCCGACGGGGGTGGGGCTGACCCACGTGCCGGACATGCCGCCGCCCGGCCCCGGGGCGACGACCCTGTACTACCCGAACGAGCAGAGCGGCCGGCTGATGTGGCTGCACGACAACACGCTCGGCCTGTCCCGGCTCACCGTCCACTCCGGTCAGCTCGCGCTCTACCTGCTCACCGACCCGGCCGAGGAGCGCCTCGTCGCCGACGGCGTGCTGCCCGCCGAACAGCTTCCGCTGGTGATCCAGGACCGCACCTTCGTGCCGGACGACACCCAGCTCGCCGCCCAGGACCCGACCTGGGACCGGGACCGCTGGGGGGCCCGCGGCAGCCTGTGGCACCCGCACGTCTACCAGCCCCGACAGAACCCGTACCGGGCCTCGGGCGGCAACCCGACCGGCCGCTGGGACTACGGCCCGTGGACGGGTCCCCCGCCGGGCCGGGAGGCGACGGCCCGACCGGGGCCGGACCCGGAGCCCGACGGCCACCCCGTCGGGCCGGCGCCGAACCCGCACCACGACCCGGTCGCCGCCCCCGACGAGCCGCCGCTGGCCCCGGGCGTGCCGCACCCGTCGGCGGTGCCCGAGGCGTACGGGGACACCCCGCTGGTCAACGGGGTCGCCTACCCGTACCTGACGGTGGCGCCGAAGGCGTACCGGTTCCGGATCCTCAACGCCTGCGCCGACCGCGGCCTGAACCTCCAGCTCTACCGGGCCCGCTCGGACGGGCCGATGTGGGGCCCGGACGGCGAGCTGCGCGACGCCGACGCGGGCGAGGTGCCGATGGTGGACGCGGTCCGCTGCCCCGGCCGCCCGGCGCACTGGCCCACCGACGGCCGCGACGGCGGGGTGCCGGACCCCGCCGCGACCGGGCCGGAGTTCGTCCAGGTGGGCAACGAGTGCGGGCTGTTGCCCGCCCCGGTGGTGCTGCCCAACCGCCCGGTGGGCTACCGGTACGACCGGCAGGACCCGACCGTGCTGAACGTCGACGGGCACGCCCTGCTGCTCGCCCCCGGCGAGCGGGCCGACGTGGTGGTCGACTTCTCCGCCGTCCCGCCCGGGGCCACGGTGCTCCTGTACAACGACTGCCCGGCCCCGCTGCCCCGGTTCGACCCCCGCTACGACCACCACACCGGCGCGCCGGACCGCACCGCCGTCGGCGGGGCCCCCGGCACCCGCCCCGGGTACGGGCCGAACACCCGGACCCTGCTCCAGTTCCGGGTGGCGGGCGAGCCCGCCGAGCCGTTCGACCTGGCCCGGCTCGCCGACCGGCTGCCCGCCGCGTACGCGGCCAGCCAGCGCCCGCCGATCGTGCCCCAGCCGGCGTACGACGCCGCGTTCGGCACCCGCACGGCCCGGGAGACCGTGGTCACGGCGTACGCCACCTCGGTCAGCTTCACCCCGGCCGGGGCCGCCGCCCCGGTGACCCTGCCGCTGGCGGTGAAGGCGGTGGGGCAGGTGTTCGAACCGGCGTACGGGCGGGTGGCCGGCCGGCTCGGGGTCGCCCACCCGAACGCCGGACCGCTCGGCCCGGTGACCCTGCCGCTCGGGCCGGTCGACCCGGCCACCGAGACCCTGGTGATCGCCGACCCGACGGTCCCGATCGGCGCGCCCGCGGACGGCACCCAGCTCTGGCGGATCACCGGGGACGCCGGGCAGACCCACCCCGTGCACGTCGGCGGCTGCGACGTGCAACTCGTCAACCGGGTCGGCCGGGACGGCACGATCCGCCTGCCGGAGGCCAACGAGTTGGGGTGGAAGGAGACGATCCGGGTCAACCCCCGGGAGGACGTGATCGTGGCGCTGCGTCCCGTCGCGCCCGCCCTGCCGTTCAAGCTCGGTGACAGCGTCCGGCTGCTCGACCCGACCCGCCCGGCCGGCGCCCGGATCGGCTCGACCGCGGTCAGCCCGCTCGACGGCCGGCCGGCGGCGGTGGTGAACCAGTTGGTCAACATGGGCTGGGAGTACCGCTGGCACAGCCAGCTCGGCGGCCACCGGGACCAGGGCATGAGCCGCCCGCTGGTGCTGCGGGTCGCCCCGAAGGCCCCGACCGGGCTGACCGCCACGCCGGTGGCCGGCTCGGCGACCGTGCTGCCGGCGATCGCGCTGACCTGGACCGGCAACGGCAGTCACCCGCCGGCCCGCAGCCACCTGCTCCAGCGGGCCACCGACGCCGCGTTCACCGAGGGGGTCACCGCGATCACGGTGGCCGCCGCCGCCTCCCGGTACACCGACGCGACGGTCACCCCGGGGGTGACGTACCACTACCGGATCCGGGCGGAGAACGAGGTGAGCTGCTCAGCCTGGTCCAACGGGGTGCCGGCGGGGGTGCGGCTCGCCGCCCCGTCCGGGCTGGTCGCGGCGGTCCCGCCGGCCGCGCCGCCACGGGTGGCGCTGCGCTGGGCGAACCGCTCCTTCGCCACGGGCGTGGACGTGCAGCGGGCCACCAACCCCACCTTCACCAGCGGGCCGGTCACCACGGCGATCGGGGTGGGCGAGCAGCACGTGGACGCCGTGGTCGCCCCGGAGACCACCTACTACTACCGGGTGCGCACCACCTACCTGGGCGCGGCGTCGCCGTGGTCGACGGTCGCCACCGTCACCACTCCGCCCCGGCCAGCGCCGCCGACGGCGCTGGCCGGCGCCGCGAGCGCCCCCGCGCCGGACACGGCGACGGTGGCGCTGACCTGGGCGGCGGGGCCGCCGGGTGGGCCGGGGGCCGGGTTCGTGGTGCAGCGCGCCCTCGACCCGGCGTTCGAGCGGGAGGTCGTCGCGTTCACGGTGCACGGGCGGGGGTTCACCAACACCGGGCTGGCCCGGGGCGTGACGTACCACTACCGGGTGCGGTCGTTCAACGTGGTCGGCAGCTCGCCGTTCACCTCGCCGGTGGCGGTGACCACCCCCGGCTGAGCGGTCAGCGGGGGGCGCGCAGCGGGTCGCCGACCGTGCGTAGCTCGGCCAGCGCCGAGGCCACCCCGTGCAGCAGGTCGGTCGCCTCGGCGAGCCGGGACGCGGCGGCGTGCTCGGTGCTGGGGCGGGCGTCCTCGGCCAGGTAGCCGGCGGCGGCCACCACCAGCCGCTCGTACGCGGTGACCCCGCTCTGGAGCTGCGTGGACAGCTCGCGGTGGGCGTCGGCGAGCGGTGCCCGGGCGTCGGCCGGGGCGAGTTGCAGGGCCCGCTCGACGCTGGCCACCCGCCCGGCCAGCTCGCGCAGCGAGCGGTCCGCGGCGGCGGCCTCCAACACGGCCGGCTCGGCCAGCCCGGTCAGCCGGCCGGCCATCCCGCCGAGGGTCAGCGCGGCCCGGTCCAGCCGGGCCCACGGCTCGGCCACGCTGGTGCCACGCAGGGTCAACCGGGACCGCACCCGGCGCACCTCGGCCAGCACCCCCTGCCCGGCGGGGAGCCGTTCGACGGCGGCGACCAGCCGGGCCCGGGACCGGGCGGCGGCCTCGGCCGGGTCGAGCGCCGGGGGCGCGGGGCGGGCCGCGTGGGCCCGCAGGTCGAGCCAGCGCCAGGCGGCCAGCGCCACCGCGCTGCCCGCGGCGCCGGCCCAGGCCGCGTCGGGCAGCCCGAGCCCCGCGTACGGGGTCAGCACGGCCGCCGCCCCGGTCAGGCCGCCGCCCAGGACACTCCACCGCCGGGCGGACCGCCGCAGCCGGCTCAGTTGACGGAAGTACCGTGCTCGCTCGTCTGCCACCCGTGCCTCCTCGATCCGGCCGCCCCGGCCTTCGGCGCGCCCGCCGCCGGCCCCGACCGGCCCTGGTGCCGCCCGACCAGCGGCGCTGCTGCCGCTCAGCCGGCGGCGGTGCTGTCCCCGGTGCCGCGCTCCTGACCCATGCTGGCCCGGATCTGGTCGAGCCGGGCCGCGGCGGCCGGGTCGGCGGCCGGCGCGGGCTGGCCCTGCTGCCCCGCCGCCGAGCGGTCCTGCCGGCCGGCGAGCTGCTCGCCGGCCATGCTGGAGCGGATCTGCTCCAGCCGGGACGAGCCGGCCGAGTCCAGCGTCGCCTTCTGGATCTCCAGCATCCGGCCCTCGACGGAGTTGCCGGCCAGCTCGGCCCGGCCCATCGCGGTGGCGTAACGCTTCTCGATCCGGTCCCGCACCTCGTCCAGCGAGGGGGTGCTGCCGGACGCGGTCAGCGAGGACATCGACTCCAGCGAGCGGGCCACGCTCTCCTGCATCTTGGCCTGCTCGAGCTGGCTGAGCAGCTTGGTGCGCTCGGCCAGCTTCTGCTGGAGGATCATCGAGTTGTTCTCCACCGCCCGGCGGGCCTGCGCGGCGGCGCCGAGCGCCTGGTCGTGCAGGGTCTTCAGGTCCTCCGTGGCCTGCTCGGCCGAGACGAGCTGGGTGGCCAGCACCTGGGCGGACTGCTCGTACTTGCCGGCCTCCGCCTCGTCGCCACGGGCCCGGGCCTGGTCGGCGAGGACCAGGGCCTGCCGGGCGTTGCCCTGGAGGCGCTCGACCTCGGACATCTGCCGGGACAGCTTCAGCTCCAGCTGACGCTGGTTGCCGATCACCGCCGCCGCCTGCTGGACCAGCGCCTGGTGCTGGCGCTGCGCCTCCTCGATGGCCTGCTGGATCTGCACCTTGGGGTCGGCGTGCTCGTCGATCCGGGCACCGAAGAGCGCCATCAGGTATTTCCAGCCCTTGACGAACGGGTTCGCCATCTCCGCGGTATCCCCTCAGTTAGAGTCGCGCCGCCTCGGCCGTGCCGGGCGGTCCGGTGGTCGCACGCGACAGTGGCCCCATCGTCCCAGCCGGGCGCCAGCCCGGCCGTCCGTACGCCACGAGCGGCACGCGCCACCGTCTGATCAACAGTACGCGGCGGGGGAAAGCCCGGCCACGTCGTCGGCGGCCGGGGTTTGGGCCGCGCGCGGTCGGGCCGGCGGGCGGCGACGCGCCGGCCGGGGTGGCCGCGCGCAGGACCGGGTCAGGCGGCGCAGACGACGTCGCGGTCGCGCTCGGCGGAGCGCACCCGCGTGCTGCGCAGGGTGGCCTTCAGCGGCGAGTCCTGGTGCACCGCGACCGACACCGGGCCGCCCGTGGTGACCTGGCGCACCCCGCGGCCGGCGGCGCTGCGGACGGCCGCGCGGCCCACCGGCGTCGGCTCGGCCGGGCCGGCGGTCTCGTCCTGCACCGGCACCAGCACCCCGGGGAGCTGTTCGGCGAGGGCGACCGTGTCGCTGACGTCGCGGAGCAGCTCGGAGAGCCGGGCGCCGAGGGCGTCGCAGATGGCGGCCAGCAGCTCGCTGGAGGGCTCCTTCTGACCGCGCTCGATCTCGGACAGGTAGCCCAGGCTCACGTTCGCCGCGGAGGAGACCTCGCGCAGGGTGCGGTGCTGCCCCTGCCGGCGCGCCCGCAGTGCGTCACCGATCACCCGGCGTAGCAGGACCATCGCACCTCCCCTGACGTGTCTCACCCTCCGACGGTCGTCGTTCCCGGCGCGGTGCACCGCCCCGGTGCCGACGACGCGCGTCGGAGCCTTCCCGCAACCGTACCCGTTGCCGGCCCCGGTGACATCCCACCCCGCCCCACCATCTGGCGGTGGCCGTTCAACGCCCGTCCGTCGCGGCGGTCGCGGGATCGCCGTCGTCGGCGGCGGGCGCACCCGGCCCGGTCGCCGGGCCCGCCGCGTGGATCCGCTCGGCCAGCATCCGGAACGCCTCGATCACCGCGGCGGAACGGATGTGGTCCCGGCCGCCGTCCAGGTCGAGCCGGGTGACCTCGGCGCCGGTCGGCCCGGCGACGGCGACGTAGACCAGCCCGACCGGCTTGCCGTCCTGCGGCTCCGGCCCGGCCACGCCCGTGGTGGCCAGCCCCCAGTCGGCGCCGCAGCGCCGCCGGCCGCCCTCGGCGAGGGCGAGGGCCACGTCCGGGTCGACCGGTCCGCGGTCGGCCAGCAGGTCCTCCGGTACGCCGGCCAGCCGCGCCTTCAGCTCGGTGGCGTACACGACCAGCCCGCCCCGGTAGACGCCGCTCACCCCGGCGATCTCCACGAGCGCGGCCGAGAGCAGCCCGCCGGTGAGCGACTCCACCGTCGCCAGCGTCTCGTGCCGCAGGGCGAGGCGGTGCACCACCCCGGCCGCCGGGTTGCCGACCGGCCGCAGCCCGTTCGCGTCCGTCCCCATGTCCACGTTCCTTTCCCCGCCGCTGCCGCCCCCGCATCCTCCCGCCCCCGCATCCTCCCGCCCGCCAGCGGTGGTCGGTTGGTGCTCGCCCGGACACGCCGGGCGGACGCGACCCACCCGTGCTCACCGGGGGTCGGGGTCAGGAGCGGGGCCGGCGCAGCCGAAGGGCCTGGGCGATGTAGTCGAAGCCGGTGACCACTGTGACCACCACCGCGGCGGCCATGATCCACGGGCCGACGGCGGCGAGGGCAGCCGGCATCGGCCAGAGGTACCAGGTGATCGCGAGGACCTGGAGCGCGGTCTTGATCTTGCCACCCCGGCTGGCCGCGATGACGCCGTGCCGGATCACCCAGAACCGCAGCGCCGTGATGCCCAGCTCGCGGGCCAGGATCACCACGGTCACCCACCAGGGCAGCAGGTCGTACCAGGACAGCAGCACCAGGGCGGCGCCGGTCAGCGCCTTGTCGGCGATCGGGTCGGCCACCTTGCCGACGGAGGTGACCAGGCCGAAGCGGCGGGCGATCCAGCCGTCCACCAGGTCGGTGGCCGAGGCGAAGACGAAGATCAGGCAGGCCACGATCCGCCAGCCGGCCTGGCTCATCTGCGACACCACGACCATCGCCACGAAGACCGGCACCAGCACCAGCCGCAGCAGGGTCAGCGCGTTGGCCGCGTTGAGCACCGGCACCCGGGCGACCACCGGCGACGGCGTCGACTCCGCCGCCGGAGTCACCGGCGCGCCCCGATCGGGCCGCTGTGGCGAACCTGGCACCGCACCACGTGGCTCCCCCGCTTCCTCAGGGCCCGCCGTCACCGTTCCGCGCCGGGCGCCGCCGAGATCATCTCATCCGGCACCGCGACCAGGTCCACCCCTTCGGTGGCGGTGACCGTCGCCCGCACCAGGTCGCCGGGGCGCAACGCGGCCAGGTCCACGCCACCCTCGGCCGGGGCGACCAGCGTGGTCGAGCCGTCGACCTCGGGGGCCTGGTGCGCCGCCCGGCCCTCGACCACGCCGTCGTCGATCGAGTCGACCAGCACCTCGACCGTGGAGCCGAGCCGCTCCTCGGCGCGCTGCGAGCACAGCTCGTCGGCGAGCGCGCCGAGCCGGTCGTACCGGCGCTTGATGGTGGCGGCGGAGACCTTGCCGGGCAGGCCGGCGGCCTCGGTGCCGTCCTCGTCGCTGTAGTCGAACATGCCGATCGCGTCGAGCCGCGCCTCGGTGAGGAACCGGACCAGCTCCTCGACGTCGCCCCGGGTCTCGCCGGGGAAGCCGACGATGAAGTTGCTCCGCGCGCCCGCCGCCGGGGCCAGGGCGCGGGCGGAGGCCAGCAGCTCCAGGAACCGGTCGGTGGAGCCGAACCGGCGCATCCGGCGCAGCACCGGCTCGCTGGAGTGCTGGAACGACAGGTCGAAGTAGGGCGCGACGCCCGGCGTGCCGGCGATCGCCTCGACCAGCCCGGGCCGGGTCTCCGCGGGCTGGAGGTAGCTCACCCGGACCCGGACGATGCCGGACACGGCGGCGAGCTGCGGCAGCAGCTTCTCCAGCGCCCGGGGGTCGCCCAGGTCCTTGCCGTACGACGTCGAGTTCTCGCTGACCAGCACCAGTTCCCGGACGCCGCCGCGGGCCAGCCACTCGGCCTCGGCGAGCAGCTCGTCGGGCGTACGCGAGACGAAGGCGCCGCGGAAGGCCGGGATGGCGCAGAACGCGCAGCGCCGGTCGCAGCCGCTGGCCAGCTTGAGCGACGCCACCGGGCCGGTGTCGAGCCGGCGCCGCAGCACCTGGCGCAGGTGGGCCGGGGTGTGCTCGTCGGCCTGCACGGCCGTCCGCGCAGTGCCGTGGCCGGGCAGCGAGACCGCGCTGTCGCGCCGGGCGACCGGCGTCAGCGGCAGCAGCTCGCGCCGGTCGCGTGGGGTGTGCGCGTCGATCGCCTCGCCGGCCACGACCGCGTCGAGCCGGGCGGCGATGTCCGGGTAGTCGTCGAAGCTCAGCACCGCCTGAGCCTCGGGCAGGCTGTCGGCCAGCTCCCGGCCGTACCGCTCGGCCATGCAGCCCGCGGCGACCACCTTCGCGCCGGTGTCGGCGGCGGCCAGCAGCGTCTGGATCGAGTCCTGCTTGGCCTTCTCCACGAATCCGCAGGTGTTGACGACCACCACGTCGGCGCCCTCGCCGTCGGTGGTGACCTGCCAGCCGTCGGCGTGCAGCCGGGCGGCCAACTCCTCCGAGTCGACCTCGTTACGGGCGCAGCCCAGCGTCAGCAGGGCGACGCGGCGGCCGGCGGTGGCGGTGGCGGTGGACGACGGCTCCAGGTCGCGGCGCGGCGCCAGACGCGCCGAGCTGGAGCCGTCGGAAGGGGAGGTGGCAGACACCATCCGAGGGTACCGGGCGCGGCAGACCGGCCCGGCAACGGCGGTCGCCGCCCGCCGGGCGCCGGGCCCGCCGGTCAGCGCCGGGCCGCGCCGACCCGCAGCAGCCGGTCGAGCAGGAAGACCTCGGTGCCGGCCAGGCCGGTGGAGCAGAACACCGACACCTGGTCCGCGCCGGTCCTTCCGGGGACCGCCCCGGCCAGCACCGCGCCCAGGTCGGCCAGCCGCCCGGCGTACGGGGGCAGCGCCGCGAGCATCGGCGGGTCGTACGCCCTCGCCTGGGCCGCCGAGTCGGTGACCAGGACGTCGGCGGCGTCCAGCAGGTCGGCGGCGAACTCGGCCCGGCCGCGCTGCTTGAAGCCGACCGCGTTGACGTGGGCGCCGGGGGCCAGGTCGGCGGCGGCCAGCACCGGCGTGGGGCTGGTGGTGGCGAGCACCACCACGTCCCGGCCGGCGACGGCGGCCCGGGCGGTGTCCACGGCCCGGGCCGGCACGCCCAGCTCGGCGCGGACCCGGGCGGCGAACGCCTCCCGGCGGGCCGCCGAGCGGCTGTGCACGGTCACCTCGCGCAGCGGGCGGACCGCGGCGGCGGCCCAGACCTGGGTCCACGCCTGCCCGCCCGAGCCGATCACGCCGAGGGTGGCCGCGTCCGGCCGGGCCAGCGCATCGACGGCCACCCCGCCCAGTCCCCCGGTACGCCGGGAGCCCAGCTCCTCGCCGACGGCGACCGCCCGCACCGCCCCGGTCCGCCCGTCGTGCAGCACGACGAGCTGCTCGCCCTGCGGGTGGCCGAACGTGTCGTACGAGCGGTAGCCGTACCACTCGTCGGTGAGCTGCCCGGCGGTGAGCACCATCCGGCCCCCGCCCAGCGGGGCGGACGCGCGGGGCGGCGCGACCAGCCGGCCGGCGTGGGCGGCGAGCAGGGCGTCGCGCATCGCGGCCACGGTGGTGGACGCGTCGAGCACGGCGGAGACCTCCCGGTCGGACACAAACAGAGCCATGCCCCCAATACTGAAACTTGAACTCACCTTCACCTCAACCCCCCACCCCGTCGATCATGGAGGCGTGCTGCCCCACACAACGGGCATCAGGGCCGTTTCACCCACCACGACTCCATGATCGACGGGGTGGGTGGCGACGGTGCTAGCGTCAGGGGTGGGGGCCGAGGCACGACGACGGCCGCCCCGGACGAGGGTGGGCGTACCCGGTCAGGCAAGACGCCCGCGAGTTGTGCCCACTCGTCCCGGTCCCCGGTGGTCCGGGCCCCCGCAGAGGTGATGTCACATGGCCTGGATCGTGTTGGTGGTCTCCGGACTCCTGGAAACCGCGTGGGCGATCTCGCTGGACCGCAGCGCCGGCTTCAGCCGCCCCCTCCCCTCGCTCGTCTTCGCCGGCACGCTGGTGCTCAGCATGCTGGGGCTGGCGTACGCGCTGCGGGAGATCCCGGTCGGCACCGGGTACGTGGTCTGGGTCGGCATCGGCGCGGTCGGCACCGCGCTGGTCGGGATGCTGGCGCTGGGCGAGTCGACCAGCCTGCCCCGGATCCTCTGCCTGCTGCTGGTGGTGGCCGGGGTGGTCGGCCTGAAGGTCTTCCACTGACGCCACGGGGTGCCCACCCCGCCGGCGCGGTCAGTCCCCCGCACCGCCCAGTCCGGCCAGGACCTCCTCCAGCTCGTCCGGCTTGACCAGCACGTCGCGGGCCTTGGAGCCCTCCGAGGGGCCGACCACGCCCCGGGTCTCCATCAGGTCCATCAGCCGGCCCGCCTTGGCGAAGCCGACCCGCAGCTTGCGCTGGAGCATCGAGGTCGAGCCGAACTGCGAGGTGACCACCAGCTCGACCGCCTGCACCAGCAGGTCGAGGTCGTCGCCGATCTCCTCGTCGATCTTCTTCTTGGTGTCCTGCGCCGGGGCCAGCACGTCCGGGCGGAACTCCGGCTCCCGCTGGTCCTTGCAGAACTTCACCACGTCGGCGATCTCGCGCTCGGTGACCCAGGCGCCCTGGATCCGGATCGGCTTCGACGCGCCCATCGGCAGGAAGAGGCCGTCGCCCCGGCCGAGCAGCTTCTCCGCGCCCGGCTGGTCCAGGATGACCCGCGAGTCGGCCAGCGACGAGGTGGCGAACGCCAGCCGGGACGGCACGTTCGCCTTGATCAGGCCGGTGACCACGTCGACCGAGGGGCGCTGGGTGGCCAGCACCAGGTGGATGCCGGCCGCGCGGGCGAGCTGGGTGATCCGGACGACCGAGTCCTCCACGTCGCGGGGCGCGACCATCATCAGGTCCGCCAACTCGTCGACGATCACCAGCAGGTACGGGTACGGCCGCATCTCCCGCTCGCTGCCCGGCGGGGCCTTGATCTCCCCGTTGCGCACCTTGCGGTTGAAGTCGTCGATGTGCCGGACCCCGTTGGCGGCGAGGTCGTCGTAGCGCATGTCCATCTCGCGGACGACCCAGTCCAGCGAGTCGGCCGCCTTCTTCGCGTTGGTCACGATCGGGGTGACCAGGTGCGGGATGCCCTCGTAGCCGGTCATCTCGACCCGCTTCGGGTCGATCAGCAGCAGCCGCACCTCGTCCGGGGTGGCCCGGGTGAGGATGGACACCAGCAGGGTGTTGAGGCATGACGACTTACCGGCCCCGGTGGCGCCCGCGATCAGGATGTGCGGCATCTTCGCCAGGTTGGCCACCACGAAGCCGCCCTCGATGTCCTTGCCGAGGGCGACCACCATCGGGTGGTGGTCGCTGGTGGCCACCCGCGAGCGCAGCACGTCGCCGAGGGCCACGTTCTCCGGGTCGGTGTTCGGGATCTCCACGCCGACCGCGCTCTTGCCCGGGATCGGGCTGAGGATCCGCACGTCCGGCGACTTCACCGCGTACGCGATGTTGCGGGAGAGCTGGGTGATCCGCTCGACCTTGACGCCCGGCCCCAGCTCGACCTCGTACCGGGTGACCGTCGGGCCCCGGGTGAAGCCGGTCACCTCGGCGTCGACCCCGAACTGGTCGAACACGCCGGTCAGCGCCGCGATGATCTCGTCGTTGGCCTTGCTCCGGGTCTTCGGCGCGGCGCCGCCGCTGAGCATGTTGGCCGGCGGCAGCGTGTAGTCGCCGGACAGGCCGCTGAGCGCGAGCTGCTCGGCCCGGGTGGGCGGGGGCGAGTGCTCCGGCGGCTCGGCCGGCTTGCGGGTGGCGGGCACCTTCGCCGGGGGCTTGCGGGGCAGGACCACGGTCTCCTGGAGGTCGACGCCCTCGTACGCCTCCTCGAAGTCGTCCGGGTCCGGCAGCGGCGGCGCGGCGCGCTTGGCCGGGCGGCGGCGGGCCGGCTTCTTCTCGACCGCCTCCACCGCCTCGGCCTCGTCGGCGGCCGGCGGCGTGCCGACGACCGCCCCGGCGAGCAGCCCGAGCCGCTCCGGGATCTTGTTGATCGGGGTGGCGGTGACCACCAGCAGGCCGAAGACCAGCAGCAGGAGCAGCAGCGGCACGGCCACCCAGGCGGTGACGGCGGACTCCAGCAGGTCGCCGATGCCCGCGCCGATCAGGCCGCCGGCATAGTCGCGCTGGACCGAGTCCACCGGGTTCTGTCCGATGTGCAGCATCGCCGCCGTGGCGACCAGCATGGACCCCCAGCCGACCAGGCCCCGGCCGCGGTGCTCCGGATCGGCCGGCGTACGCATCAGCCGCCAGGCGCCGATCGACAGCAGCACCGGGACGACGACCGAGATCGCCCCGAGGAAGAGCCGGACCGTGTCCGCGAGCCGGGCGCCCAGCGGGCCGGCCCCGGAGAACCAGATGGCCACCGCGCTGAGCAGGGCGAGGCCGAGCAGCAACAGACCGCCGCCGTCGCGCCGGTGCTCCGGGTCGAGGTCGCGGGCCGAGGCGGCCTGCCGACCGGCGGCCCGCACCGCCCAGCCGACACCGTGCGCCAGCCCCATCCACACCGTGCCGATCGCGCGGCCGATGTGGACGGCGGGGCCCGGCCGGGCGGCGGCGGTGCGCCGCCGGGGCGCCGCCTTGCTGGTCTTCTTCGCCGGCTGACGGGCACGACTGTTCGTGGTGCCGCGCGGCGACGCGCCGCGTCGCCGGCTCGCCTGAGAGGTACGGCCCGCCATAGAGTCACCGTAACGGCGGGACCCGGCGGATCGCCGCTTTTCCGGGTCGTGTCCGCGCGTCGCAGCGCGAACGGAGCCGCCTGTTGTGTTATTCGCCTCAGAAGGGATGCCCGATGGCGTCGCCGGAGATCGAGGACGGTCCGGACGGCCCCCTGGCCGGGCCCGGCCGGGCGCTGCGCCCGTTGACCGGCGAGCTGATCGCCGCCGTGCTGCGCACCAGGGGGTACGCGGTCTCGGTGGACCCGCAGGGCCGGCTGCTCGGCCGCTGGGACGACAGCCTCATCTGGTTCCTGCGAATGGGCGCCGCCGGCGAGATCCTCCAGGTGCGCACCGTCGCCACGCCGACCTTCCCCATCGAGTACGTGCCGACGCTGCACGCCTTCTGCAACTCCTGGAACCACGACCGGTACTGGCCGAAGGCCTTCGTGCACGTGGACGACGACGGGCGCGCGCTGGTCTGCGGCGAGGTGATCACCGACCTGGAACGTGGGGTGACCCCGCACCAGCTCGACCAGCTCCTCGACTGCGGCATCTCGACCGGTTGCCAGCTCGCCGCCGCCGTCGGGCAGCTCACGGGCGGGGCACGGCCATGACCAGGGCAGCCGGGCAGCCGCGCCCGTGGGACGGCCGGCTCGGGGGCCGCTGGGAGGGCCGACCGGCGGGCCGGTCCCGGGATCCGGGGCGCGGCGACCGGGGCCCGGCCGAGGCGCTGGCCGCCGCGCGGGACCTGCCCGACTCCGAGCCGCGCGTCGCCGAGCTGGAACGGATCGCCTCCGCGGCCGAGGCGTCCGGTGACCTCCGCACCGGCCTGGACGCCCGGTTCGCGCTGATCGACGCGTACCTGCGGCAGGGTGAGCGGTGGCGGCTCTTCGAACCGGTCCGCCGCTGCCGGGAGCTCCTCGACCGGGTGCCCGAGCTGACCGACGAGCGGGGTGCCGAGCTGCGCCGCTACCAGCGCTTCGCGGTGGAGGCGGTGTTCACCACCCCCCGGGTCGGGCTGGACCAGGCCCGGGCCGCGCTGGACGAGCTCGCCCGCTCCCCCGGCGGGTCGGGCGACGCGGACGACGCCCCGGGCGACCTGGTGGCCGAGCTGCGCTGCCGGCTCGCCGACCACCTCGGCGACGAGCCGGCGGCCCGCCGCTGGTACGACCGCTGGCGCACCGCCCCGGCCGACCCGGCCGCCGGCTGTCCGGGCTGTGCCCCGTCCCGCCGCGCCGACCTGCTGGCCGGCTGGGGCGACTGGGCGGCGGCGCTGGCCGAGCTGCGCCCGCTCCTCGGCGACCGGCCGCCCGACCAGGGCACCGGGCCGGGCGGGACCAGCGGGCCGACGGACGGGCCTGGCTCGGTGTACTCGGTGTACTGCACCGACCAGCCCGAGCGGGCGCTGGCCGGGGCGCTGCTGCCGCTGCTGCGCGCCGGTGAGCCGGAGCGAGCCGCCCAGGCGCACGTCGAGGCGTACCGGCGGCACCGGCGGGAGCGGGCGGCCTTCCCGTACCTCGCCGCGCACCTGCGGTTCTGCGCGCTGGGCGGGCACCTGGACCGGGGTCTGGACATCCTCGCCGAGCAGTTGCCCAGGCTGGGCCACCCGGCCGACGACATGGCGGCGATGGAGTTCGCCGCGGCCGGGGCGCTGCTGTGCGCCCTCGCCACCGAGGCGGGGCGGGGCGACCGGCGGATGCCCGCCGCCGGGGCCGTCGGCCGGGCGGACGTCGATGTCGATGTCGATGTCGATGTGGCCCGGCTCGGCGGGCTGCTGGCCGAGCTGGCGACCGGGCTCGCCGGCAGCTTCGACGCCCGCAACGGCACGGGTCACCAGTCCGGCCGGATCGCCGCCCGGCTGGCCGAACGGCCGGTCGCCGCCCCGGTCCCGCTGCCCGCCGAGGAGGTGGACGGCGGGGACATGGAGCGCGGCGGCACGGACGGGGGATCCGACGGGCTGGCCGAGGACGAGCCGGGGGCGCTGACCGTCGCCATGGTCACGGCGGCCCTGGACCGGCGCGGGGACGCCTGGACGGTGCGGGGCGGCGGAACGGTGGTCGGGCGGTGGGATCCGGCGGTGATCGAGTTCCGGCAGGCCGGGGAGCGGGGCGAGATCCTGCACGTGCGGGTGCTGGCCACCCGGCGACTGCCAACGGACCGGCGCGCCGAGGCGTACGCGTTCTGCAACGCCTGGAACCACGACCGGCTGCTGCCCAAGGCGTACGCGCACGACGACGGCGGGGAGCTGGTGCTGGCCGGTGACGTGACCACCGACCTGGCCCACGGGGTGGCGCCGGCGCAGCTCGACGTGCTGGTCACCGCGGCGGTCACCACCGGCGTCGCGTACGCGGAGGCAGTCGCCGCGCTGCCCTGACCGGGACCGGAACCCGGCAGCCCGCACAGGCCGACGCCGGCCCGCCCCGAGGGGCGGACCGGCGTCGGGCGACGCGGTACGGGCCGTCAGACCTCGACGACCGTCGGGACGATCATCGGCCGGCGCCGGTACTTGTCGTTGACCCAGCGCCCGACGGTGCGCCGGACGATCTGCTGGAGCTGGTGCGGGTCGGTGATGCCGTCCGCCGCGGCCCGGTTCAGCGCCTCGGTGACCAGCGGGACCACCGGGTTGAACGCCTCCGGGTCCTCGGAGAAGCCCTTCGCCGAGAGGGTCGGGCCGCCGACCACCTTGCCGGTGACCGAGTCGACCACCACGGTGGTGGCGATGAAGCCGCCGTCGCCGAGGATCCGCCGCTCGGTGAGCAGCGACTCGCTGACGTCGCCGACGGCCAGGCCGTCGACGTAGACGTACCGGCTCTTGACGTGGCCGACCAGGCTGGCGCGGCCCTCGACCAGGTCGACCACGTCGCCGTCCTCGCAGAGCACCACCCGGTCCGGGGCGACCCCGGACTCGATGCCCAGCCGGGCGTGCGCCCGCAGGTGCCGCCACTCGCCGTGCACCGGCATCAGGTTGCTCGGGCGGACCACGTTGAGCAGGTAGAGCAGCTCGCCGGCGGGGGCGTGGCCGGAGACGTGCACCTTCGCCACGTCCTTGTGCACCACCACCGCGCCGGCGCGGGCCAGCCGGTTGATCACCCGGTACACCGAGGTCTCGTTGCCCGGCACCAGCGAGGACGCCAGCACCACCGTGTCGCCGGGGGCGATCGTGATGTGCCGGTGGTCGCCGCTGGCCATCCGGCCCAGCGCGCTCATCGGCTCGCCCTGCGAGCCGGTGGACATCAGCACGATCTGCTCGGGCGGCAGCGTGGTCGCCTCCTCGATGCCGACCACGAGGCCGGCCGGGATGTTGAGCAGGCCGAGGTCCCGGGCGATGCCCATGTTGCGGACCATCGAGCGGCCGATCAGCGCGACCTTGCGGCCGTGTTCGACGGCCGAGTCGAAGACCTGCTGCACCCGGTGCACGTGCGAGGCGAACGAGGCGACGATGATCCGCCCCTTCGCCTTGGCGAAGATCGAGTCGAGCACCGGCCCGATCTCCCGCTCCGGGGTGACGAAGCCGGGGATCTCCGCGTTGGTGGAGTCCGACAGCAGCAGGTCGACGCCCTCGGCGCCGAGCCGGGCGAAGCCGGCCAGGTCGGTGATCCGGCCGTCCAGCGGGAGCTGGTCCATCTTGAAGTCGCCGGTGTGCAGCACCAGGCCCGCCGGGGTGCGGATGGCCACCGCCAGGGCGTCCGGAATCGAGTGGTTGACGGCGAAGAACTCGCACTCGAACGGGCCGAGCCGTTCCCGGCCGCCCTCCCGCACGGTCAGCGTGTACGGCTGGATCCGCCGCTCGGCCAGCTTCGCCTCGACCAGGGCGAGGGTGAACTGGGAGCCGACGAGCGGAATGTCCGGCTTGTGGGCCAGCAGGTACGGCACCGCGCCGATGTGGTCCTCGTGGCCGTGGGTGAGCACGATCGCCTGCACGTCGGCGAGCCGGTCCAGGATCGGCCCGAAGTCGGGCAGGATCAGGTCCACGCCGGGCTGCTCGACGTCGGGGAAGAGTACCCCGCAGTCGACGATCAGCAGCTTGCCGTCGTACTCGAAGACGGTCATGTTCCGACCGATGGCGCCGAGCCCGCCGAGCGGGATGATCCGCAGGCCGCCCTCCGGCAGCGGCGGGGGCAGTTCCCCCTCGTTGTGCGCCTCGGTCACGCGTCCACCTCATTCTGCGACGCCGTCACTCGGCGTCCGTCGTGTCGTTCGTTCATCAGGGGAGCTCCAGACCCGCCGCCGCGCAGTCCGTGCGCAGCTGGGCGATCTCGTCCTCGGTGGCGTCCACCAGCGGGGGTCGTACCGGGCCGGCCGGCAGGCCCTTGGCCGCCAGTCCCGCCTTGACCAGGATGGTGCCCTGGGTACGGAAGATGCCGGTGAACAGGGGCAGCAGCCGCCGGTGCAGCGCCAACGCGGTGCCGGTGTCGCCCGCGTCGTACGCCTCGATCATCCGCAGGGTCTGCGCACCGGTGAAGTGGGTCGAGGTGCCGACCACGCCGGCGCAGCCGACCGCCAGGGCGGGCAGGGTGAGCGAGTCCTCGCCGCTGTAGTACGCCAGTTCGGTGCGGCTGGTCACCCACGAGGTGGCGGTGAGGTCGCCCTTGGCGTCCTTGACCGCGACGATGCGGCCGTGCTCGGCGAGGCGCACGAGGGTCTCGGTGGCGATCGGCACCCCGGCGCGGTGCGGGATGTCGTAGAGCATGATCGGCAGTCCGGTGGCGTCCGCGACCGCGGTGAAGTGCCGGACCAGCCCGCTCTGCGGCGGCTTGTTGTAGTACGGGGTCACCACGAGCAGGCCGTGCGCGCCGGCCTTCTCGGCCGCCGCGGCCAGCTCGATGGTGTGCCGGGTGTCGTTGGTGCCGACCCCGGCGACCACCCTGGCCCGGTCGCCGATCGCCTCCACCACAGCCCGGATCAGGCATTCCTTCTCCGCGTCGGTGGTGGTGGGCGATTCGCCGGTGGTGCCGTTGAGCACGAGCGCGTCGTTGCCCTGCTCGTCGACGAGGTGGTTCGCGAGCCGTACTGCGCCGTCGAGGTCGAGGGAGCCGTCGGCGGTGAACGGGGTCACCATGGCCGTGAGCAGTCGGCCGAACGGGCGGGACACCGCCCGCTCGGTGGCAACAGGGTGGTCGTGCGTCATGCTCACAACCTAGCGGACGACCACCGGAGCGTCGGCGGGGAAGGGTTCAGGACTCACTCGCCGTGCGGGCTGGCCGCCACCTGCGTGCCGTCGGGCAGGGTGGTGACGACGAAGTCGGCGAAGATGTTCGGGGCGACCCCCTGGAGCTGACGCAGGCACTCCACCGCCAGCTCCCGGATCTCCACGTCGGCCTGCTCGGTGGCCCGCATCGCGATGAAGTGCCGCCAGGCCCGGTAGTTGCCGGTGACCACGATCCGGGTCTCGGTGGCGTTGGGCAGCACCGCGCGGGCCGCCTGCCGGGCCTGCTTGCGGCGCAGCGTCGGGTTGGGCTCGTCGGCGAACCGCTGTTCGAGGCCCTCCAGCAGCTCCGTGTACGCCCGCACGCTGGCCTCGGCGGCCTCGACGAACCGCTTGTGCAGCTCCGGGTCCTCGGCGATCGCGCGGGGCTCGACCATGGCGGCGTCGCGCTCCGGGACGTACCGCTGGGAGAGCTGGGAGTACGAGAAGTGCCGGTGCCGGATCAGCTCGTGGGTGAAGGAGCGGGACACCCCGGTGAAGTAGAAGCTCACCGAGCCGTGCTCCAGCACCGACAGGTGCCCGACCTCCAGGATGTGCGCCAGGTAGCCGGCGTTGGTGGCGGTGGCCGGGTTCGGCTTCTTCCAGCTCTGGTAGCAGGCCCGGCCGGCGAACTCGGCGAGCGCCTGGCCGCCGTCGGCGTCGGTCGACCACGGCACGTCGTCCGGGGGCTGGAACTGGGTCCACGCGATCAGCTTGACCTGGGGCTGCACCATCTCCGGCATTCCTGGGACTGTAGTGGCCGCCCGCCGGTGCGCCCAAGCCAGGCTCGCCCGGTGCAACATCGGTCACCCCTCTGCGCCGCCGGGGAAGCGGGCGGGGGCGGGCGGTACGGGGGTGCCAGTCCTTTGGAGCTGAGTCGTTCGCGTCATCATGGGCCACCGGGACCGGTGACGACGCGAACGACTCAGCTCCAAAGGGCCGGCAGAACAGTACCCCGGCCCCACCCGACCGGCCCGGGGCCGGCCGGACGGCGGGCCGGCGGGCCGGCGGGCGTCAGACGTAGATCGAGGTGAAGGGGGCCCAGGGGAGGTTGCGGGCGACCGAGAAGACCAGCCAGAGGGCCAGGAACCCGCCGATCAGCTTCGAGCTGACCTGTGGTTCCGGCAGCCGCCAGCCGAACGCCTGCTTCCCGGCCCAGGCCACGAAGAGGTACGTCAGGAAGGGCAGCGCGAAGACGAAGAGGAAGTGGTGCCGGGCGGCGGCCGGCAGGTCGCCGTGCAGCACGTACCAGAGCGCGCGGGTGCCGCCGCAGCCCGGGCAGTCCAGCCCGGTGGTGAGCTTCAACAGGCAGCTCGGGGCGGCGTCCGGCGCGGCCCGGGTCGGGTCGCTGAGCAGCGCGTACGTCATGCCGAGGCCGACGCAGCCGAGCGCGGCCAGCGGCACCGCCCAGCGCGGCGAACGGGCGTAGACCCGCATGACGAAGCGGGTGAATCGGTCCGGCTCGGCCATCGGGTAGGCCCCCGGCGGCCACTCGCCCGGCGGCGTACCGGCCGGGCTGTCAACGCTCGTCACGCCGCTCACGGTACACCGGACACGCTTCTCAGCGCGGCGGCCAGCGGGACGGCGAGGTCACCGGCGGCGGGCGGGGCGACCGCGTCCAGCCCGAGCCAGCCGGCCAGCCGGTACAGCTCGGCGGCCAGGGCGAGCGCCGTCTCCCCCGGGTCGGCGCCCGGCTCCACCCAGGCGGCTGGGACCAGCAGCACGCCCGCCTTCCGGTCGGCCTTCAGGTCGACCCGGGCGGTGAACCGCTCGCCCTGGAGGAAGGGCAGCACGTAGTAGCCGTACACCCGCTGCGGGGCCGGCACGTAGATCTCGATGCGGTAGCTGAGGTCGAACAGCCGCTCGGTGCGCCCCCGCTCCCAGACCAGCGGGTCGAACGGGCTGACCAGGGTGGCGCCCCGCGCCCAGCGGGGCAGCCGGGCGGCGGCGTGCAGCCAGGCCGGCTGCCGCCAGCCGCGCACCGTCACCGGGGTCAGCTCGCCGGCCTCGGCCAGCTCGGCGATCGCCTGCCGGGCCCCGGCCGCCGGGAGGCGGAAGTAGTCGCGCAGCTCCGGCTCGGCGGCCACCCCCAGCGCCCGGGCGGCGACCCCGACCAGCGCCCGGTACGCCTCCGCGTCGGTCGGGGTGGGCGCGGCCAGCACGGCCGGGGGCAGCACCCGCTCCGCCAGGTCGTAGCGGCGGGCGAAGGAGGTGGTGCGGTCGGCGGCGGCCACCTCGCCGGCCCAGAACAGGAACTCCAGGGCCTTCTTCACGGCCGACCAGTTCCACCCCCAGTTGCCGGTCTCCCGGGGGGCGTCGTGCTCGATCTCGGCGGCGGTCAGCGGCCCCCGGGCGGCCACCTCGTCGCGGACCCAGGCGACCAGGCCCGGCTGTTCCCGGGCGATGCGGCGCATCCCGCCCCAGGCGTCGTCGTGCGCCCGGGCCATCCGCCAGCGCAGCACCGGGTGCAGCCCGACCGGGACCAGCGACGCCTCGTGCCCCCAGTATTCGAACAGTTCCCTGGGGCGGCGGTAGGCCGCCGCGTCGAGCAGCGCCGTCGAATACGGCCCGAGCCGGCTGTAGAGCGGCAGGTAGTGCGCGCGTTGCAGGACGTTGACCGAGTCCATCTGGATCAGACCGACCCGGTCGAGCACCCGGCGCAGGTGTCGACGGGTGGGCGCCCCTGCGGGTGCCGGGTCGGCGAAGCCCTGGGCTGCCAGTGCCACCCGCCGGGCCTGGGCGAGCGAGAGCGATTCCGGTGCGGCCATCGTGGGCACCCTAATCCAGGTGTACGACACCGGTGCGGCTCGCTGGACGACGCGCCCACGGGGGCATAGAACGGACGCATGCTGATCATCCGCCCCGAGGAGCCGGACGACGCCGAGGCGGTCGCCCGGGTGCACGTGCACGGCTGGCAGGACGGCTACGCCGGGTTCATGCCGGACGAGGTGCTGGACCGGCTCAACGTGGCCGCCTGGGCGCAGCGCCGCCGGGACACCGGCACGGCCGACCCGGAGCACCCGTTCACCACCCTGCTGGCCGAGCGGGACGGGACGGTCGTGGGGTTCACCACGTTCGGGCCGTACCGGAACAACCAGGACCGGGCCGACCTGGACCAGACCCTCGGCGAGGTGCTGACCATGTACGTCGAGAAGGCGTACTGGGGGGACGGGACGAGCGGGCGGCTGCTGGCGGCGGCGAAGGAGCGGCTGGCCGGGCGAGGCTGGCGCGCGTACCGGCTCTGGGTGCTCCGGGACAACCGGCGGGCCCGCCGCTTCTACGAGCGGGCCGGACTGTCACCGGACGGCGAGCGGGCGACCTACCGCGTGCCGCTGGCCGGCGGAGCGCCCCCGCTCGGCCTGGTCGAGCTGCGCTACGCCGGGCGCCTCGACGACTGACCCGGCCGGCGGCGGCCCCCCGGCCGACCAGACCCCGGCCGCCCCGGGTACGGCCCACCGGCGGACCGGCAGGAACAGCAGCAGGGCCAGGCTGATCCAGACGTAGGTGTTGCTGCCGAGGAAGCCCCCGACCCCGGTGAAGTCCTTCTCCCAGGCCCAGACGATCCGGCTGATCAGGAGGCCGTACCCGAGCGCGGCGGCGGCCAGCAGGACGCCGCGCCGACGGCTGCGGGCGGGGGCCGCCATGCCGTTGTCGACCAGCAGGATCAGCCCCGGCAGCAGCCAGACCAGGTGGTGCACCCAGGTGACGGGGCTGACCAGGCACATCACCGCGCCGGTCAGCGCCAGGCCGGTGGCCTCGTCGCCGACCGCGGCGGCGGCCCGGGACCGCCACGCCCAGACCGCGAGGGTGGCCAGCACCAGCGCCGCCCAGGCCAGGCTGCTGGGGTGCTCGGGGTTCAGCCGGGCCACCACGCCGCGCAGCGACTGGTTGGACACGAACGCCAGCTCGCCGACCCGGCCGGTGTTCCACAGCGCCGAGGTCCAGAACTCCCGGGACGCGTCGGGGAACAGCGCGGCGGCGGCCAGCGTGGCCCCGGCGGCGGCGCCGACGGCGGTCAGCGCGGCCCGCCAGCGCCCGGTGACCAGCAGGTAGACGATGAAGATCCCCGGTGTCAGCTTGATCGCGGTGGCCAGGCCGATGCCCACCCCGGCCCACCGGTTGCCGGCCGGCAGCAGCCGCAGCAGGTCCACCGCGACCAGGAACAGCAGCAGCATGTTGACCTGGCCGAAGTTGACCGTCTCGCGCATCGGCTCGAACGCGGCGGCCAGCAGGAGCGCCACGGCGAGGGCGTACCAGCGGGTCCAGCCGGCCCGGCGGGCGATCGGGTCGACCAGCCACCAGATCAGCACGGCGCTGACCACCACGGACGCGGCCACGCTCACCACGATCGCCGCCGTCCAGGGCAGCACCGCCATCGGCAGCATCGCGAGGGCGGCGAACGGCGGGTAGGTGAAGCCGTACTGGGTGCCGGGCTTGAGGAAGTCGTAGATCTCCCCGCCGTCGTGCACCCAGAAGTTCAGCGCGCCGTAGTAGACCTTGAGGTCGAAGAAGCCGTGCCGCACGGCCGCCACCGACAGGAAGGCGGCCACCGCGACGGCGAGGCAGCAGACGCCGACGACCTGCCCGGTCGTCCGTTTGGCACCCTGCGCCACCGTCGCCTCCCTCGCCCTGCGTAGGCTCACGTCCCATGGCTCTCGGGTACGTCCGCCCGGCGCGTCCAGAAGACGCCGGCGAGATCGCACGCATCCAGCTCGCGACCTGGCGGGTCGCCTATCGCCGGATCCTGCCCCGGCACGTGCTCGACAACCTGGACGAGGCGTACCTCGCCCGGCGGTGGAGCACGGCGGTGCAGGAGCCGCCCTCGGGCGCGCACCGGGTGCTGGTCGCCGTCGAACAGGCCGAGCAATCGTATCTGGTGGGCTTCGTCGCCTCGGGTCCGGCCGACGCCGAGTCCCTCGCCCCGAACGAGCCGGCCGAGGCGCTCGGCCCGGACGTGGTGGCGGTGACGGACCTGCTGGTCGAGCCGCGCTGGGGCCGACGCGGGCACGGCAGCCGGCTGCTCGCCGCGAGCGTCGACCTGTGGCGGGAGGACGGCTTCGCCCGGGCGCTGGCATGGGCGTTCGACGCCGACGCGGCGACCCGGAAGTTCCTCACCGCCGCCGGCTGGGAGCCCGACGGGGCGGCCCGGGCCCTCGACGTGGACGACATGCTGGTCAACCAGCTCCGGCTGCACGTCGCGGTGCCCGTCGAGCGCCCCGCCGACGGCTGACCGGCCGACCTCCGCGGGCCTGCCGCCCCGGCCCGCCGGACGAGCCGGAGGAGCCGGGCGGACGGGTCAGCCCTTGTCCGCGCCGTCGTTGGCGTCCCGGACGAAGTACCGCTGGAAGATTACGAAGAGCACCGCCACCGGGATGGTGGCCAGCAGCGCCGCGCCGAGCTTCAGCGGGTACTGGGTGCCCTTGCCCAGCGAGCCGCTGACCAGGTCGGCCAGCCCGCGTGGCAGAGTGAAAAGGCCCGGGTCCTGCACAGAGACCAGGCTGTGCGGGAACTCGTTCCAGGAGCCCTGGAACGACAGGATGGTCAGCGTGATCAGCGCCGGCTTCGCCATCGGCAGCACCACCGACCAGAAGGTCCGGAAGACGCCGGCCCCGTCGATCCGGGCCGCCTCCTCCACGCTCACCGGGATCGACTCGAAGAACTGCTTCATGATGAACACGCCGGCCGCGTCGGCGAGCAGGGGCACCACCAGCCCGGCGTAGCTGTCGTACATGCCGAGCTGGTTGAGCACCAGGAACTTCGGGATCAGCAGCACCACGCCGGGCACCGCCAGCACCGCGATGATCGCGGCGAACAGCCCGGACCGGCCCCGGAAGCGCAGCCGGGCCAGCGCGTACCCGGCGAGCGAGTCGAAGAACACCCGGCCGAGGGTGACCAGCACGGTGACCAGCAGCGAGTTGCCGAGCCAGAGCGGGAAGCTGGTGCCGGCGAAGATCCGCTCGAAGCCGGCCAGGGTGAGCGGGTCGGGGACCGGCGACAGCGGGTTCGCCGCCGCGTCCGGCTCGGTCTTGAGCGAGTTGCCGATCTGGATGACGAACGGGTAGAGGAACACCAGCGCGAAGAAGACCAGGACCGCGTACCCGGCGAGGCGGCTGGCCAGGGCGCGGGGCGCACGGTCGCGGCGCGGCCGGGCGGGCGCGGCGGCCGGCGCCGGCCGGTCGGTCAGCACGGCCATCTCAACCCCCTTCCGGTACGCGCCGACGCCACCACCGGCCGCGCCGGGGCGCGTCCGGCTCCCGGTCGGCCATCAGCCGGCGCTGGAGCAGGGTCAGCCCGATGATGATCAGGAACAGCACGAACGAGATCGCCGCGCCGGAGCCGTAGTCGAAGTCCCGGAACGCGGTCCGGTACGACAGGTACGCCGGGGTGAGCGTGGTCTTGGCCGGCTCGCCCTGGCTCATCACGTACACCTGGTCGAAGACCTGCCAGGAACCGATCAGGCCGAGGGTGAGCACGAGGAACATGGTCGGCTTGATCATCGGCAGGGTGACGTGCCGCAGGCGCTGCCACCGGCTCGCCCCGTCGAGGGTGCTGGCCTCGTCGAGGGCCGACGGGACGTTCTGGAGCGCGGCGAGGAACATCAGCATGAACGTGCCCGAGGTGGTCCACACGACAAGCGAGATGATCGAGATCATCGCGACGCTCGGCCCCGACAGCCACTCCCACCAGCTCAGCCCCAACGGGCCGCCGGCGGCGAGCGCGGCGGGCGGCGAGTCCACCCCGACCGCGCCGAGCAGCAGGTGCAGCACGCCCCGGGAGTCGGCGAACCACTGGGGCCCCTCGACGCCGACCATGCCGAGCAGGGCGTTGACCGCGCCGGAGTTGGCGAACAGGAACAGGAACACCACGCTGATCGCCACGGAGCTGGTCACCGAGGGGAAGTAGAACGCGGTCCGGAAGAACCCCCTGCCGCGCAGCATCCGGTTGTTGACGACCAGGGCGAGCCCGAGGGCGAGCACCGTCTGGGTCGGCACCACGATCGCCACGTAGTAGGCGTTGTTGCGGATGCTGGTCATGAAGTCCCGGCGGGCCAGCCCCTCCTCGGTGAACAGCCTGGTGTAGTTGTCGGCGCCGACGAACGGCACCTTCGCGGTGAACGGGCTGCCCTGGCCGTTCCAGTCGGTGAGGCTCACCCAGAGCGCCATCAGGATCGGCAGCAGCAGGAACAGCCCGAGGATCACGATCACCGGGGCGACGAAGAGCCACCCGGCGACTTTCTCGTTGCCCCGGACGCCTCGCCCCCGGCGGGCCACGTGGATCGCCATCTCCCCTCCTCCCTGGCCCCTCCTTCCACCTCAGCCGCCGAGCGCCGCCTTGGCGTTGGCGTCAAAGCGGGCGAGGACGGCCTTCGGGTCGCCGTTGGTCAGCCCCTGCAGGCCGGTGTCCAGGTCGCCGAGGACGCTGTCCATCTTCGGGGCGTTCACCGGACCCTGGGCGTACTCGGCGCCGTCGATGAACGGCTTGTCGGCCGGGAAGGCGCTCGTGTACTGGTCGCGGACGGACTGCCGGGACGGCATGACACCGAACGCCTTGGCGAAGGCCATCTGCTGGTCGCCGGCGGTCATCGCCTCGACGAACTTGATCGCCTGCTCCTTGTACCTGCTCTTGGCCGCGACGCCCCAGCACTGGGTGAAGGAGAGCGTCCCCTTGCCCTTCGGCCCGGCGGGCAGTTCGACGACCTTGTACTTGACGTTGGGGAAGTCGTTCTGCAGGGCGCCCTTGATCCAGTTGCCCTCGATGGTCAGCACCGCCTTGCCCTTGCCGAACGCCTCGCCGGACCAGCCGGCGTCGAGCTGCTTCGGGTACCGGGCGAGGCCGTCGTCGAGCATCGTCCGGACGTACTGGAGGGCGGCCAGGTTCTGCGGGGTGTCGGCCGTGGCCTGCTTGCCGTCGGGGCTCACCAGCCAGCCGCCGTTCTGCACCAGGAACGCGCCGATCCGGTCCCGGGTGTCGCCGAGGGCGAGCGGGACGAGGCCCTTGGCCTTGATCTTCCGCGCCGTGGCGGTGAGCTGTTCCCAGGTGGTCGGCACGTCGGCGTCGGTCAGTCCGGCCTTCGTCCACAGCTCGGTGTTGATCTGGAGGGCGAGGGTGGAGAAGTCCTTCGGCGCGCAGTACAGCTTGCCGTCGTACGTGAAGGTGGTGCGCAGGCTCCCGTAGAAGTCGTCCGGGTTGCTGATCTTGTCGCCGTACGGCTCCAGCGCGCCGACGCTGGCGTAGTCGGCGAACCGGGCGGCGTCGACGTAGAACACGTCCGGCGGGGTTCCGCCGGCCAGCGACTGCCCGAGCTGCTGGGTGAGGTCCTGGGCCGGGGTGACCGTGGCGCTGTTGCCGGAGGCGGCGGCCCATTTCGCCGCCGCGTCCTGCACCGCCCTGGTCTCGGCGTCGCCGGAGGAGCCGATCAGGATTTGCAGGCTGGCCGGCCCGCCGGACTGGGCGGAATCGCCGGAGTCGTCGTCGAAGCCGCTGCCGCAGGCGGCGGAGCCGAACAGCGCCACGGCGGCGACGCCGGCCACCGCCGCGCGGCGCAGGGATCGAGGTGCCATCTCATTCTCCTGGTGGGGATGGTGGTGAGTGGGGGAAAGGGGGTGTCACGCGGTCCGGCGGAGCACCAGCGACGGCTGGAGCAGCACCGGTGAATCGGTGGGGTGGTCGTCGAGCACGCCGGTGAGCAGATCGACGCAGCGGGCGGCGGCCGTGCCGAGGGGCTGGCTGACGCTGGTCAGCCCGAGCGCGGCGGCGACGGGGGTGTCGTCGAAGCCGACGACGGCGACGGGGGCCGCCGGCCAGCCCGGCCCGCCGGGGGCGGCCCCGACGGCCTGGAGGGCGCCGAGGGCGAGCGAGTCGCTGGCGCAGACGACGGCGGTCGGCGGCGTCGGCTCGGCGAGCAGCTCGCGCATCATCCACTCACCCTCGGCGATGCCGTCGACGGTCTCCCGGTGCAGCCCGCCGGGGTCGATGCCGGCCGCCCGCAGCGTGTCGTACCAGCCGGAGCGGCGTTCCCCGCCGACCGCCGAGCTGGGCAGCGGCCAGCCGATGTAGCCGATCCGCCGGTGGCCGGTGGCCAGCAGGTGCCGGGTGGCCTGGGCGGTGCCGTCGGCGTTGTCGACGTCGACCCAGGGGTGGGGATCGGGGACGCCCCACGGCCGGCCGAACGTCACGAATGGCACGCCCCGCCCCGCCAGCCAGGCGGTACGCGGGTCGCCGTGCTCGGTGCCGGTGAGCACGAACGCGTCGAGGTCGTACGCGCCGAGCAGGTCGTCGAACACGTCGATCTCCTGGTGGGCGTCCGTGGCGGTGTAGAGCATGACCCGGTAGCCGGCGCTCTCGGCGGTCTCGGTGAGCCCGTGCAGGAACCGGTCGAGCACCGAGCCGTTGATGCCGTCCCGGGTCGGCTCGATGCGTACCGCGATGAGCCGGGACCGGCCGGTGCGCATCTGCCGGGCGGCCTGGTTGGCCCGGTAGCCGAGCGCGTCGATCGCCTCCTGCACCCGGCGCCGGGTCTCCTCGCGGACGATGTGCGGGGCGTTGAGCACGTTGGACACGGTCTGCCGGCTCACCTGGGCGCGCCGGGCCACCGTCGCGATGGTCACCTTCTGTGCCACAAAATCCCCCTTGCCTTCTTGAACGATCAAATGCCGATGCGGCAGGATTAGAACGTTCAAGTTGCCGGAATGTTTCGCACTTTGCACCGCCCCGGACGATCTGTCAAGACACCGCCGACCCGCGCGGGCGGCCCGCCGTCACCACGCCGGGCGCCGGTCGCCCCGACCGGCCGCCGCCACCGTCGAGGCAGGACGTCCCCCCGAGAAGCACCTGGAGCCGCCGTGACCGAACGCCGCCTGCAACCCCTGCTGCACGATCTCGTCGGGGTGGTCCGCGCCCCGACCAGCGCGCTGGGCGACGCGGCCGGGCAGATCCGCCCGGCCGGCGTGCAGGGCGTCTTCCACGCCGACGCCCGGGTGCTGTCCCGGGCCGAGCTGCGCGTCGACGACCGCGAGCCCGAGGCGCTGACCCAGGGGCCGGTCGGCCCGCACGCCGCCCGCTTCGTCGGCCTGGCCCGCTGGCTCGGCGACCCCGGCCCCGACCCGACCGTCCGGGTCGACCGGATCCGCCGGCTCGACCCGGCCGGGCTCACCGAGGAGTTGCACGTCGTCTCCACCGCCGCCGACCCGGTACGCGCCACCGTCAGCGTCGACCTCGGCTGCGACCTGGCCCCGATCGAGGTGGTCAAGTCCGGCGGCACGGCCGAGCCCCTGGAGGCGAAGGCCGGCCGCCCCGGCCAGCTCGCCTGGGCCGCCGATGGCATCACCGTCACCGTCACCGCGGACGGCGCGACGGTCGACGCCGACGCCGACCGGTCCCGCTCGCCCCGGCTGAGCTGGCCGGTCGAGCTGCCGGCACGGGGCGCGGTCACCCTGTCCTGGCGGCTCGCCGTCGACGACCCGCGGGCCGTGGTGGTCGCCCCGCCCGCCGCGCGGACCTGGGCCCGGCCCGAGGTCACCGCCGACGACCGGCGGCTGGTCCGGTTCCTCGACCGCTCGCTGGACGACCTGCACGCGCTGCGCCTCGCCGAGCCCGCCCACCCCGGCGACGTCTTCCTCGGCGCCGGCGTGCCCTGGTTCCTCACCCTCTTCGGCCGGGACAGCCTCTGGGCCGCCCGGATGCTGTTGCCGCTGGGCACCGAACTGGCCGCCGGCACGCTGCGGGTGCTGGCCCGCCGGCAGGGCGCCCGGGTCGACCCGGCCACCGGCGAGGCCCCCGGCAAGATCCTGCACGAGCTGCGCCGGCACGAGTTCGCGGCCGGCGAGGGGCTGCGGCTGCCCCCGGCGTACTACGGCACGGTCGACGCGACCATGCTCTGGGTGTCCCTGCTGCACGACGCCTGGCGCTGGGGACTGCCGGCCGACCAGGTGGAGCCGCTGCTGCCACACCTCCAGGCCGCGCTCGCCTGGCTCGGCGAGCACGCCGACGCCGACGGCGACGGCCTGGTCGAGTACGTCGACACCACCGGGCACGGCCTGTCGAACCAGGGCTGGAAGGACTCCGGCGACGCCGTCCGGTTCCGCGACGGCCGCCAGGCCCGGGCGCCCATCGTGCTGGCCGAGGTCCAGGGGTACGCGTACGAGGCGGCGATCGGCGGGGCGGCGCTGCTCGACGCGTTCGACCGCCCTGGCGGCGACCGCTGGCGGGAGCACGCGGCCCGGCTGGCCGAGCGGTTCCGGGCCGCCTTCTGGGTCGACGGCCCGCACGGCCCGCAGCCGGCGCTGGCCCTGGACCGGGACAAGCGCCCCGTCGACTCGCTGACCAGCAACATCGGCCACCTGCTCGGCACCGGCCTGCTCGACGACGACGAGTCGGCGCAGGTCGCCCGCCTGCTCACCACCGACGCGCTGGCCGGCGGGTTCGGGCTGCGCACCATGTCCACCGACGACGCCGGGTTCAGCCCGCTGTCGTACCACTGCGGGTCGATCTGGACGCACGACACCGCGATCGTGCTCGCCGGGCTGGCCCGGGGCGGCTTCCGCGCGGCGGCCCTCGGCCTGGCCGAGGGGCTGCTCGCCGCCGCCGAGGCGTTCGACCACCGGCTGCCGGAGCTGTACGGCGGCGACGACCGGGCACTGGCCGGCCGGCCGGTGCCCTACCCGGCCGCGTGCCGGCCGCAGGCGTGGTCGGCGGCGTCGGCGGTGCTGCTGCTCCAGGCGGGGGTCGGGCTCTACCCGGACGTGCCGGCCGGCCGGGTCCTCCTCGCCCCCCTCGCCGGCCCGGAACTGGGCACCCTCGCGGCGCGCAACCTGCGGGTCGCGGACGCTTCGGTCGACGTCACGGTGACCGCCACCGGCGCCGCCCGCATCGACCACCTCCCGCCGACCCTGGCCCTGGCCCGCCCCGTCCCGGTCCCGTCCCCCCGCCGCTCCCCCGACCCCGACCACTCACGTCGGTCATGAGGTTGCCGCTGGGCCATGGCTCGGATCACCTGGTGAGCGCAGTCGTCAGGGGGTGCGGGTGAGTTCGGCGACCAGTTCGCCGTCCTCCACCAGGCCCGTGGGGGTGAACCCGAGGCGGGGGTAGAGGGCGGCGGCAACCGTGTTGTCCGGGTGGTACGAGAGGCGGACGGCGAGGCAGCCGGGCTGGGCGGCCAGCCAGGTGGCGAGGGTGGTGACCGTGGCCGCCCCCACGCCCCGGCCCTGCTCGGCGGCGTCGACGACCATGCCGCCGATCCACCGGGAACCGTCGTCGTCGACCCCCCACATGACGTGCCCGACGACGTTCTCGTCGGCGTACACCGCCAGGGAGGTCCACCCGCCGCCGCGCATGCTCAGCAGCAGGTAGCGGGCCGCCATCGGATACACCCAGGCCCGCTGGTCGTCGCGGGGCACCACGTCGGCGACGGCCCGCCAGTTGTCGTCGTCGACGGGCCGGAGGGTGAGGTGCCGGCCGGCCCGGTCGCGCAGGTTCGAGTCGATCATCCAGCAAGCCTAGGACCGCGCCAGCCGGTCGGCGCGGTCGGTGTTCAGTCGAGCAGCGGATCCAGGCCGACGGTGAGGCCGGGACGGTGGCGCACCGCGCGGACGGCCAGCAGCACGCCCGGCATGAACGACGCCCGGTCGTACGAGTCGTGCCGGATGGTCAGCGTCTCGCCCAGGGTGCCGAACAGCACCTCCTGGTGGGCGACCAGGCCGGTGGCGCGGACGGCGTGCACCCGCACCCCGTCGATGTCGGCGCCCCGCGCGCCCGGCACCTCGTCCTTCGTGGCGTCCGGAACCGGCCCGAGGCCGGCCTCGGCGCGGGCCCGCGCGATCTGCCGGGCGGTGTGGGTGGCGGTGCCGCTGGGGGCGTCCAGCTTGCGCGGGTGGTGCTGCTCGATGATCTCGACGGACTCGAAGTGCCGGGCCGCCCGGGCCGCGAACTGCATCATCAGCACCGCGCCGATGCCGAAGTTGGGGGCGATCACCACCCCGACCCCGGGCTTGCGGGCCAGCCAGCCGCGCACCCGGTCGAGCCGCTGCTCGGTGAAGCCGGTGGTGCCGACCACCGCGTTGATGCCCTGGTCGATGCACCAGTGCAGGTTGTCCATGACGACGTCGGGCGTGGTGAAGTCGACGACCACCTCGGCGCCGGCGTCGGACGCGGCGAACAGGCCGTCGCCCTGGTCGACCATCGCCACCAGCTCCAGGTCGGAGGCCGCGTCGACCGCCCCGCACACCTCGATGCCCATCCGGCCCCGGGCGCCCAGCACGCCGACCCGGACCAGTTCCTCGGGGCCCTTCTCCTGCTCGTCAGTCACGGGGCACAACCTATCCCAATCGGGACGCGGTCAGCGGACGGGACCGCCCGCCGTCCCAGGGGACGGCGGGTGATCGACTCCGGTTGCGGCAGGTCGCGGCTTCCACCACCACGCGGACCGCGAGATCCCGCACGTCCCGTCGGGCCCCGGCGGGACGGGGAGCTTCCGGCGGTCAGGCGGAGAAGTCACGCCCGTCGAACGGACCGACGACCGCGAGGGACATCGGCCGGGCCAGCAGCTCGGCGGCGAGGGTGTTCACGTCGTCCACGCTCACCGCGTCGACCCGGGCCAGCAGCTCGTCGACCGGCATCAGGTCGCCGTAGAGCAGCTCCCCCTTGGCCAGTCGGCTCATCCGGGAGCCGGTGTCCTCCAGGCCGAGCACGAACGAGCCCTTGCTCATCCCCTTGCCCCGGGCCACCTCGGCCCCGGTCAGCCCGTCGGCGGCCACCCGGGCCAGCTCGGCGCGGGTCAGCTCCAGCACCTCGTCCACCTTCCCCGGCGCGCAGCCGGCGTAGACGGCGAACAGGCCGCTGTCGGCGTACTGGCTGGCGTACGAGTAGACCGAGTAGGCCAGGCCGCGCCGCTCCCGGATCTCCTGGAACAGCCGGCTGGACATGCCGCCGCCGAGGACGTTGTTGAGCACCCCGAGGGCGAACCGCCGCTCGTCCAGGCGGTCGATGCCGGGGCAGCCGAGGATGACGTGCGCCTGCTCGGTCTCCTTCGGCTCGACCAGGGTGGTGGCCGGCTGCACGCGTACCGCCGGGGCGGCCGGGCGGTGCGGGGCCGGCACCGCCGGGTCGGTGTCCAGCGGGGTCCCGGCCAGGGCCTGGCGGACCAGCTTGACCACGGCGCCGTGGTCGAGGTTACCGGCGGCGGCGACGACGATCTGCGCCGGCGTGTAGTGGCGGCGGTAGAAGCCGTGGATCTGCCGCCGGGTCATCGGGGTGACCGTCTCCTCGGTGCCGGAGATCAGCCGGCCCAGCGGGTGGTCGCCGTAGACGGCGCGGGCGAACAGGTCGTGCACCTCGTCGCCGGGCTCGTCGTCGTGCATGGCGATCTCTTCGAGGATGACGCCGCGCTCGGTCTCCACGTCGGCCGGCTCCAGCAGCGAGTCGGCGACCGCGTCGCACATCACGTCGATGGCCAGCGGCAGGTCCTCGTCCAGCACGCGGGCGTAGTAGCAGGTGTATTCCTTCGTGGTGAAGGCGTTCGTCTCGCCGCCCACCGCCTCGATGTCGGCGGAGATGTCCAGCGCGGTGCGCTTGTGGGTGCCCTTGAACAGCAGGTGCTCCAGGAAGTGCGCGGCGCCGGCCTGCGGGCCGGTCTCGTCGCGGGAACCGACGGAGACCCAGATGCCGAACGAGACGCTGCGCATCGCCGGGATCGCCTCGGTGAGCACGCGAAGCCCGCTGGGCAGCACGGTACGGCGTACCGTGCCGCCCAGCGGGTCGTCACTCAGCGTGCGGGTGACCGCCCGGGTCGACCCGCCGGCCCGCCCGGGCTGTGCCCCGGTGGCGTGCCGGACGGCCCCGGACGGCGCCACCCCCCGTCGAACCGCAGGAAAAGACGCGCGCTGGGCCCGACTCACAGAAACCTGCTCTCAGTTCGACGAGGGGTGGGTGGTGCTGGGGTACGCGGGTCAGCTGTGCCGGGTCCGGCGGCGCGGACGCTCGCCGCCCTCGCCACCCTCGCCGCCGCCCGGGCCGCGCTCGCCGCCGCCCGGGCCACGACCGCCCCGGTCGCCGCCGCGCTCGCGGTCGCCCCGGTCGCGCGGGCCCCGGTCGCCGCCCCGGCCGGCCGGCCGCTCGTCGCCGGCGACCTCGCCGGTGGCGGCCGGCGCCTCGGCGCCCTCCGGGCGGACCTTGTCGAGGTAGATCTTGCCGCGGGCGTCGATGTCCGCGATCTCCACCTCGACCTTGTCGCCGACGTTGAGGAAGTCCTCGACCCGCTCGACCCGCTTGCCGTCGCCCACCTTGGAGATGTGCAGCAGGCCGTCGCGGCCCGGCAGCAGCGAGACGAACGCGCCGAACGCGGCGGTCTTGACCACCGTGCCGAGGAACTTGTCGCCCATCTTCGGCAGGGTCGGGTTGGCGATCGCGTTGATCCGCTCGACCGCGGCCTGGGCCGACGGGCCGTTGGTCGCGCCGACGTAGATGGTGCCGTCGTCCTCGATGGAGATCTCGGCGCCGGTCTCGTCCTGGATGGCGTTGATGGTCTGGCCCTTCGGGCCGATCACCATGCCGATCTTGTCGACCGGGATCTTCACGGTGGTGACCCGCGGCGCGTAGTCCGACATCTCGGCCGGGGCCTCGATGGCCCGCTGCATCACGTCGAGGATGGTCTGCCGGGCCTCGTACGCCTGCTGGAGCGCGGCGGCCAGCACGTCCGACGGGATGCCGTCGAGCTTGGTGTCGAGCTGGAGCGCGGTGACGAACTCCGGCGTACCGGCGACCTTGAAGTCCATGTCGCCGAACGCGTCCTCGGCGCCGAGGATGTCGGTCAGCGTCACGTAGTGGGTCTTGCCGTCCACCTCGTCCGAGATGAGGCCCATGGCGATGCCGGCGACCGGCGCCTTCAGCGGCACACCGGCCGACAGCAGGCCCAGCGTCGAGGCGCAGACCGAGCCCATCGAGGTGGAGCCGTTGGAGCCGAGCGCCTCGGAGACCTGCCGGATGGCGTAGGGGAACTCCTCGCGCGACGGCAGCACCGGGATCAGCGCCCGCTCGGCGAGCGCGCCGTGGCCGATCTCGCGCCGCTTCGGCGAGCCGACCCGGCCGGTCTCACCGGTCGAGTACGGCGGGAAGTTGTAGTTGTGCATGTAGCGCTTGCGGTTCTCCGGCGAGAGGGTGTCCACCATCTGCTCCATGCGCAGCATGTTCAGGGTGGTGACGCCCAGGATCTGGGTCTCGCCCCGCTCGAACAGCGCCGAGCCGTGCACCCGCGGCAGCACGCCGACCTCGGCGGTCAGCGGGCGGATGTCGCGCGGGCCGCGGCCGTCGATGCGGACCTGCTCGCGCAGCACCCGGTTGCGCACCTCGGACTTGGTCAGCGACCGGAAGGCGGCGGACAACTCCTTCTCCCGGCCCTCGAAGCGACCGCCCAGCTCCTCGGCGACCTTGGCCTTGACCCGGTCCAGGGCCTCCTCGCGGTCGGCCTTGCCGGCGATCTTCAGGGCCTCGGCGACCTCGGCGCGGGCCAGGTCGGCCACCGCGTCGTACGCGTCGGCCTGGTAGTCCAGGAAGACCGGGAACTCGGCGACCGGCTTGGCGGCCACCTCGGCCAGCTCGCTCTGCGCGCGGCACAGCTCGCGGATCGCCGGCTTGGCGGCCTCCAGGCCGCTGGCGACGATCTCCTCGGTCGGGGCGGTGGCGCCGCCCGCGATCAGGGTCACGGCGTTCGGCGTCGCCTCGGCCTCGACCATCATGATCGCCACGTCACCGTCGGCGAGGGTGCGGCCGGCCACGACCATGTCGAAGGTGGCCCGGGCCAGCTCCTCCAGGGTCGGGAAGGCGACCCACTGGCCGTCGATGTGCGCGACCCGGGTCGCCCCGATCGGGCCGGAGAACGGCAGGCCGGACAGCTTGGTCGACATCGACGCGGCGTTGATGGCCACCACGTCGTACGGGTGCTTCGGGTCAAGCGCGAGGATGGTCTCGACGACCTGGACCTCGTTGCGCAGGCCCTTGACGAACGACGGGCGCAGCGGCCGGTCGATCAGCCGGCAGGTGAGGATCGCGTCCTCGCTGGGGCGGCCCTCGCGGCGGAAGAACGAGCCGGGGATCCGGCCCGCGGCGTACATCCGCTCCTCGACGTCGACGGTCAGCGGGAAGAAGTCGAACTGCTCCTTCGGCTGCTTGCCGGCGGTGGTGGCGGACAGGACGACCGTCTCGCCGAGCTGGGCGACGACGGAGCCGGCGGCCTGGCGGGCCAGCCGGCCGGTGGAGAAGGTGATCTCCCGGGTGCCGAAGGACCCGTTGTCGATCACGGCGGTGCGGGACTCGGTGCCGAGGTTGTGCTCGGTCATGGTGCGGTGGTGCTCCTTCGCATCGGGGGGCCCACGACGCGGGGAGCTGCTCAGACGGCCGGTCTTCGATCGAAGCGCCCGGGGTGCCGGCGAGCTGCCAGGGTTCCCGGGGGCCACTACCGGAGACCGGTACGCTGACCGGCTCCCTGTCGGGTGGTCGCGCGGCCCCTGTTTCGTCAGGTGGTGGACTCCGATCGGGGGAGCGACCCGCTGGGTCGCTCCCCCGTCACGTCACCGGCGCAGGCCGAGCCGCTCGATGAGCGACCGGTAGCGGTTGATGTCCTTCTTCTGGACGTAGTTGAGCAGCCGACGGCGACGGCCGACCAGCAGCAGCAGCCCACGACGGCTGTGGTGGTCGTGCTTGTGCACCTTCAGGTGCTCGGTGAGCTCGGCGATCCGCTTGGTGAGGACCGCGACCTGCACCTCCGGCGAACCGGTGTCGCCCTCGGCGGTCGCGTACTCCGCGCGGATCTTGGCCTTGGCTTCCTGGTCGAGCGCCATGTTCTCCCTGTTTCGATGGGTTGGTCACTGCTGCCCGTCGTGTCGGTCGGTGGACCGGAGACGGACCGGCACCTCGCACCCGCGGCGTCGTGCAGGCACGCGAGGCCCCACGTCGGCTAGTCGACGTCCCCGCCAGACTACCAGCCCGCGCCGGAACCGCCCGCCAAGGGCGGCCCGACCGACCGACGGGACCCGGCCTGGCCTGGGCCGAGGCCGGACCGCGAAACGCGAGCCGACGCGAAACGCGAGCCGGAACGCGAAACGCGGGGCAGGGCGAGAGGGGCAGGGCCGAGCGGCCAGCACGACGTCACTGACATCGCGGCATCCCGGGCCCCAGAAGCCACGACGTCACTGACCTCGTGTGGATCAAGAGCCGGGCGGGCCCCCGGGCCGGGGCCAACGGGCGACGCCGAGAGGCACGCCGCTCGGCTCAGCCGAGGGCGCGGCGGGCGCGCTCGACGTCCTCGGTGATCTGGGCGACCAGTGGCTCGACCGAGTCGAAGCGCACCTGGCCGCGCAGGTGGGTGACGAAGTCCAGGGCCAGCCACTCGCCGTACAGGTCCCCGGAGAAGTCCAGCGCGTACGCCTCGACCCGCCGCTCCCGGCCGGAGAACGTCGGGTTGGTGCCGACCGAGACGGCGGCGGCCAGCCGCTCCCGGTGCCCCCGGCGGACCAGCCGGGCGGCGTAGACGCCGTCGGCGGGCACCGCCACGTAGCGGTGGCAGAGCAGGTTCGCGGTGGGGAAGCCCAGTTCCCGGCCGCGCTGGTCGCCCCGGACCACCACCCCCTCGATCCGGTGCGGACGGCCCAGCGCGGCAGCCGCCGCGGCGACGTCACCGGCGTCGACGCAGGCCCGGATGTACGTGGAGGAGAAGACCGTGCTGTCCTCGGCGACCAGTGGCGCCCCCTCGACCGAGAAGCCGAACGTCCGGCCGAGCCGCTCCAGCAGCGCCACGTCGCCGGCCGCCTTGTGCCCGAACCGGAAGTTCTCCCCCACCACCACCAGGGCGGCGTGCAGGTGCTGGACCAGGAGGTCGTGCACGAACGCCTCGGCCGGCACCCGGGAGAACTCCGGGGTGAACGGCACCACGCAGAGCGCGTCGACGCCGAGCGCCTCGATCAGCTCGGCCTTGCGGGCCGGCTCGGTGAGCACCGCCGGATGCGAACCGGGGCGGACCACCTCGGCCGGGTGCGGGTCGAAGGTCACCACCACCGACTGCACGCCCAGCTCCCGCGCCCGGGCCACGGCGTGCCCGATGGTCGCCTGGTGCCCCTTGTGCACGCCGTCGAAGACGCCGATGGTGACGACCGAACGGCCCCAGCCGCCGGGCGCCGCGTCGTACCCCCGCCACCGCTGCATGACGCTCCTCCCCTGCCTTCCGCGACCGGCCGTACCCCGGCGACGGCCGGTGGGCCGTCTTCCCGCCGGCCGGCCGGCGGCTCCCCGCCCGCCGGTCAGGCCGGGGCGAGCACGATCTCCGCGCGGGCCCGCCCGTCCCGCTCGCTGACGATAGCGATCAGGCCGCCGTCGGGTCCGAAGACCGCGTACGGCCCGGCGATGCCGGCCGGGTCCAGCGGGCCGCCGTGGGAGAGCACCCTGGCCTCGTCGGCGCCGGCCTCCCGGCGCGGGAAGAACCGGTCGGCCGCCGCGTCGAGCGGCAGGTTCACCACCTCGGGCGCGCGCCGCTCCAGCTCGTCGAGGGTCGCCGCCTCGGCCAGGGTGAAGCCGCCGACCGCGGTGCGGCGCAGCGCGGTCAGGTGGCCGCCGACGGAGAGCGCCAGGCCCGCGTCCCGGGCCAGCGCCCGGATGTACGTCCCGGACGAGCAGGTCACGTCGATGTCCACGTCCACCACGTCGGGGGTGTCCCGGCGGATGGCCCGCACGTCGAGGCGACTCACGGTGACCCGGCGGGCGGGCAGCTCGACGCTCTCCCCCTCGCGTACCCGCTTGTACGCCCGCTGGCCGTCGATCTTGATGGCGCTGACCGCGCTCGGCACCTGGTCGATCTCGCCGGTCAGCGCCGCGAACGCCGACCGGACCGCCTCGTCGGTGACCGTCCCGGCCGGGGTGGTGGCCAGCACGTCGCCCTCGGCGTCGTCGGTGACGGTGGCCTGGCCCAGCCGGACCGTGGCCGCGTAGCTCTTGCCGGCGCCGATGACGTAGGTCAGCAGCCGGGTGGCCCGGCCGACCCCGATGACCAGCACGCCGGTGGCCATCGGGTCGAGCGTGCCGCCGTGCCCGACCCGGCGGGTCCGGGCCAGCCGGCGGATCCGCGCCACCACGTCGTGCGACGTCATGCCGCCAGGCTTGTCGACCACGATCAGACCGTCTGCGCTCACGATCGCCAAGCCTGCCAGACCGGCGCGCGGGCCCTGTCGCCGGCACGACGCCACCGCCCGGGGCGGACCCGGACAGCCGCCGCGCCGGGCCCACCGGCGACAGCTACGACGGGGCCGGTGGGCGGACGACGGCGAGGGTTGGTGAGCCGTCAGCGGACCGCGCCGACGACCGCCCAGCCGCCGGAGCGCAGCCGCAGCAGCAGGGCGACCAGCCGGAGCAGGACGAACAGGGTCAGCCCGGCCCAGATCCCGCCGAGGCCCAGGTCGAAGGCGTACGTCAGCCAGATCGCCGGCAGGAAGCCGCCGAACGCCGCGACGATGGTGAGGTTGCGCAGGTAGCGGACGTCACCCGCGCCGATCAGCACCCCGTCGAGGGCGAACACCACGCCACCGATCGGCTGCAACGCCACCAGCCAGGGCCAGGCGACCATGGCCTGGTCGCGGACCTGCCCGTCGGAGCTGAACAGCCCCGGCACGACGCCGGCCCCGGCGGCGATGAGCGCCGCGAACGCCACGCCGCAGGCGGCGCCGACCAACGCCACCCGCCGGGCCAGGGCGCGGGCCCCGTCGTCGTCGCCGGCCCCGAGCGCCGCGCCGATCAGCGCCTGCGCGGCGATCGCGACGGCGTCGAGCACCAGGGCGGTGAAGAACCACAGTTGTACGGCGATCTGGTGGGCGCCGACCGCCGCCGCGCCGAACCGGGCGGCGACGGCGGTGGCGGACAGGAAGCTGGCCTGGAAGGCGACGCCCCGGACCAGCAGGTCCCGGCTGAGCACGAGCTGCTGGCGGATCACCCCCGGGCGGGGACGCAGCGCCACCCGCTCGCCCACCAACGCGGCGGCGAACAGCCCGCCGGAGATGGTCTGGGCCACCGCGTTGGCCACCGCCGAGCCGGTGAGCCCCCACCCGACGGGGTAGACCAGCAGCGGGCAGAGCAGCGCGGAGAGCAGGTTGGGCCCGAGCACGAACCACAGCGGCCGGCGGGTGTCCTGCACGCCGCGCAGCCAGCCGTTGCCCGCCGCGGCGAGCAGCAGCCCGGGGGCCCCGAGCGCCGCGACCCGCAGCCACCGCCCGGCCGCGTCGGCGACCTCGCCGGGCCCGGCGAGCGCGTCGGCCAGCGGGCCGGCACCGAGCTGCATGCCGAGCGCGACCAGCACCCCGACGCCGAGGGCCAGCCAGGACGCCTGCACGCCCTCGGCCACGGCGGCGGCCCGGTCGCCGGAGCCGAACCGGCGGGCGGCGCGCCCGGTGATCCCGTACGCCAGCACGGTGCCCAGCCACGCGATCAGGGTCATCACGGTGCCCGCGACGGCGAGCGCGGCGAGCGCCACCCGGTCGAGGTGCCCCACCACAGCCGTGTCGACCAGGACGTAGAGCGGCTCGGCGGCCAGCACCACGAGAGCCGGCAGGGCCAGCGCGGCGATCCGTCGCGGCGAGGCGACGACGGACGGGGCGGAAGGACTCATCGCCGCCGATCCTGGCACGATCCCGTAAGGACCGCAACACCCCCGACAACTTACCGCCCCGCCGAGCGTCCATGCACTTTCTCGGAAAGAGTGGCCTCACGGCGCCCCGAAGGCACTCTTTCCCAGAAAGAGCACGGGCGCGGCGTGCGGGGTGGATCAGGGCCGGGCGGGTGGCACCCGGCGGTCGGTGATGCCGGCGTCGTGGGACGTGGTCGGCATCACCGGGGGGCGGCCTGGGTCACTGACGGGTGTCCATCGACGTCTGGAGCGCGCGGCGAGCCTGCTCGCGCGCCTCGTCGGTGTTCTCGGGCTTGGGCTTGCTCGGCATGGCTCGGTCCTTCCAGGGTGCGGGCCACGGCGACGTGGTGGCCCTGCGGCCGGTCGTGCTGGCGCCCGCCGGGCGGCCCGGGATCACCGGAGCGGCCGGTCTGGGCGCGTTGGCCCGGGTCGGTCGGACCCTGGAGGGAGGCGGCACCGGGTGCGGCACCACCACCGGTGACCTGCGCCATGACGCACGGCGCCGATCGATTCCCAAGCTATCGTTCAGGTCCACATGCTGCCCACTGTTCCCGCCATCTGGACACGTTGGGATGCCCCCGAGCGGGCGAGGATCACGGAACGGTAACCGGGTCAGCGGGCCAGGAAGTGCCAGCCGAGCCACCACCAGAAGCCGAACAGGCCGATCCGGCCGACGGGCACCGGGCCCACCTCGTAGCGCATCACGTACGCGCAGACGTCGGCCAGCGACGGGATCCGGGAGCCGGGGCGACGGGCGGCCCACTCGACCGCGGCGAAGAGGGCCAGGGCGATGACGAAGCCGCCGATGGCGAGTGCCCGCATCATCGCCGCACCAGCCCCCAGAACGCGGCGAGCCAGGCGAACCAAGCCGCCGAGCGGACCAGTTCGTCCTCCAGCAACGGGTCGGCCAGCCGGGAGAAGGTGGGGAAGTCGTCGCCGGCGTGCAGGACGAAGGTGGTCCCCTCGAACACGCCGAACACGGCCACCGGGAGCAGCCACCAGACCGCGCCCGTGCCGAGCCGGCGGGGTGCCGGCCGGCGCGGCACCCGGGCGCCCAGGCCCAGCCAGATCAACGCGCCCCCGGTGCCGAGGGTGTAGAGGTTCGCCGAGGCGGAGAACGAGGGCAGTTGCCCGCCGACGAGGGAGAGGCAGACCAGCATCGGCACGGAGACCACGGGACGGTCCCAGACCCGGGGCTCCGTGCCGGCGAGCTCGCGCGGGTGATCCATCCCGCAATTCTCCCCGCCGTGACGGAGCGCGGGAAGACCAGCACCCCCCGGAGTCTTCCCTGATCTACGAAGCGATCAACGCCTTGTCCAGCTCGGCGCGGATGCCGGCCAGCACGTCCTCGGCGGTGCCGCGACCGGTGAAGCCGGCCGCGAGCCGGTGCCCCCCGCCGCCGAGGGCGACCGCGACGCGGCTCACGTCCACCGCGCCCTTGCTGCGCATCGACACCGCCCACTCCGCCGGGCGGACCTGCTTGACCACGCAGCTCACGTCGGCCTCGGCGGTGCACCGGACCGAGTCGATCAGGGCCTCCAGCACGTACGGTCGCTGGTCGTGCCGGGCCAGGTCGTCGAGCGTGGCGTACGTCCAGACGAGGCCGTGGCCCCCGGCCGCCGCCGGCTCCAGGCGGGCCCGGCAGAGCACCTCGCCGAACAGCCGCACCGCGCCGAAGGGCCGGGTGTCGAAGACCCGGCGCGAGATGTCGCCGGGCCGGATGCCGGTGGCCAGCAGCCGGGCCGCCAGCTCGTGCACCGCCGGCGTGGTCGCCTCGAACCGGAACGACCCGGTGTCGGTGGTCAGGGCCACGTAGAGGCACTCGGCGATCGCGGCGTCCAGGGTCACCCCGAGCCGGGCCAGCAGTTCCTCGGCCACCACCGAGGTGGCCGCCGCCCGGGGGTCGACCAGGTTGATCCCGCCGAACCGGGTGTTCGAGGCGTGATGGTCGAGCACCAGCGCCGCCCCGGCGGTCTCCAGCCGGTCGACCAGGCCGCCGAGCCGCGACTCGCTCGCCGCGTCGAAGCAGACGACCAGCTCCGGCGCCGGGTCCGCGTCCGCCTCCGGGACCAGCAGGTCCATCCCGGGCAGGCCGCGGATCGGCTCGGGCACCTCCGGCGGGCCGGCGAAGGTCGCCTGCAACCGGCGTACGCCGAGCTGGCGCAGCCCCAGCCCGAAGCCGAGCATGCTGCCCAGCGCGTCCCCGTCGGGGTTGACGTGGCAGATCAGCAGGACCCGGGCGTCGGGCGACAGGCCGCGCACCGCCGCGACGGCGGCGGCCCAGTCGGCCTCGCCCGGGCCGGTGTCGGCCGGCCCGGCGTCGGGACCGGTCACCGCCGGTCCGTGCCGCGGGGGGCGTCCTCGGCGTCGGCGTCCGCCTCGTCGGCGGAGTCGGCGTCTTCCTCGTCGTGCAGCCGGTACGGCTGGGCGTCGCCCGCGTACCGGGCACCGGCGGCGAGGCGCTGCACCTCGGCGTCGGCGCTGCGGGCCTGGGCCAGCAGGTCGTCGATCTGCTTGACCTGGTCCTGCACGTCGTCGAGGACGAAGGTCAGCGACGGCGAGTGACGCAGCCCGAGGGCCTTGCCGACCGTGCTGCGCAGCATCCCCTTGGCGCTCTCCAACGCCGCCGCCGTGCTGGACTGCGCCGCCGCGTCGCCCAGGACGGTGTAGAAGACCGTCGCGTCGCGCAGATCGGCGGTGATCCGGGCGTCGGTGATGGTGATCATGCCGAGCCGGGGGTCCTTGATCTGGCTCCGCACCACCGACGCGACCAGTTCGCGAATCCGCTCCGCGTGCCGGCGTACCTTGGCCGGATCCGTCATCTCGCCCACCTCCACGGCGTCCTGCTCCCGGCCGGAGCGGCGGCGCGGAGCGCCGCCGGATCCGACCGGCCAACAATTCGAACACTACCTTCGCGGTCGGGTCGACCGCCGGGCACGGGCGGCAACGCCCGGCGCCGGTCAGTCGTCGCCGTCGCCGTGCAGGTGACGGCGCACCGACAGCAGCTCGACCTCGGGACGGCCCGCGACCAGGCGCTCGCACGAGTCGAGCACCTCGCGCACGTGCGCGCCCTCCGCGGCCACCACGGCCACGGCTATCTCCGCCCGACCCTGCAGGTCGAGCGCTCCCACCTCGGCGGCCGACACCTCGAAGCGGCGCAGCGCCGCCACGATCGGCCGTACATATGATCTCTTGGCTTTGAGCGACCGGGAGTCGCCCGGCAGCAGCAGGTCGAAGACCGCGGTTCCGGTGAACATCGCCCCGGACGATACCCGCTGTGGCCCCCACATGATCAAGGGGTTTACGCCGTTGCGGGCGTAAACCCCTTGATCAGGGTGTCGAACGGATCAGGCGCGCGGCTTCTCCCGCATCTCGAAGGTCTCGATGACGTCGCCGACCTGGACGTTGTTGTACCCGCCCAGGGTCAGACCACACTCGAAGCCCTCGCGGACCTCCGTCGCGTCGTCCTTGAACCGCTTGAGGGAGCTGATCGTGAGGTTGTCCGCCACGACCGACCCGTCCCGCAGCAGCCGCGCCTTGGCGTTGCGGCGGATGATGCCGGACCGGACGATACAGCCGGAGATGTTGCCGACCTTGGACGAGCGGAAGACGTCGCGGATCTCCGCGCTGCCCAGCTCGACCTCCTCGTACTCCGGCTTGAGCAGCCCCTTGAGCGCGGCGTCGATCTCCTCGATGGCCTGGTAGATGACCGTGTAGTACCGGATCTCCACGCCCTCGCGGTCGGCGATCTCGCGGACCTTGTTGGCGGCCCGCACGTTGAAGCCGATGATCGTGACCGCCTCGGACGAGGCGCTCGCGAGCATGACGTCGCTCTCGGTGATCGCACCCACACCCCGGTGGATGATCCTGAGCTGGACCTCCTCGGGGATGTCGAGGTTGAACAGCGCGTCCTCGAGGGCCTCCACGGAACCGGAGACGTCGCCCTTGAGCACCAGGTTGAGCGAGGTCTTCTCGCCCTCCTTGAGCTGCTCCATGAGCGTTTCGAGGGTGGCCCGGCCGCGGGAGTTGGCGAAGGACGCCGCCCGCCGTCGTGCCTGCCGCTGCTCGGCGATCTGGCGCACCGTACGGTCGTCCGCCGCCGCGAGGAAGGTGTCGCCCGCCCCGGGGACCGCGGTGAGACCGAGCACCAGCACCGGACGGGCGGGGCCCGCCTCGGCGACCTGGTTGCCGTTCTCGTCGAGCATCGCCCGGACCCGGCCGTGCGCCCCGCCGGCGACGATCGAGTCGCCCGCCCGCAGGGTGCCCTTCTGCACCAGCACCGTCGCCACCGCACCACGGCCCTTGTCCAGGTGCGCCTCGATGGCCACACCCTGCGCCGGCCCGTCGATCGGAGCGGTCAGCTCCAGCGACGCGTCGGCGGTCAGCAGGACCGCTTCGAGCAGTTCGTCGATACCGATGCCCGGCTTCGCGGCCACGTTGACGAACATCGTGTCGCCGCCGTACTCCTCGGCGACCAGGCCGTACTCGGTCAGCTGCTGGCGGACCTTGTCCGGGTTCGCCTCCGGCTTGTCGACCTTGTTGACCGCGACCACGATCGGCACGTCCGCCGCCTTGGCGTGGTTCAACGCCTCGATCGTCTGCGGCATCACGCCGTCGTCGGCCGCGACCACCAGCACCACGATGTCGGTGACCTGGGCACCACGGGCACGCATGGCGGTGAACGCCTCGTGACCCGGGGTGTCGATGAAGGTCACCGCCCGGTCCTCGCCCTCGTGCGGGACGTGGACCTGGTAGGCCCCGATGTGCTGGGTGATGCCGCCCGCCTCGCCGGCCACGACGTTCGCCTTGCGGATCGCGTCGAGCAGCTTGGTCTTACCGTGGTCGACGTGACCCATGACGGTCACCACCGGCGCACGGCTGACCAGGCGGTCCTCCGCGACCTCGGCGTCGAGGTCGATGTTGAACTGCGCGAGCAGCTCGCGGTCCTCGTCCTCCGGGCTGACGATCTGCACGTCGAAGCCGAGGTGCTCACCCAGCAGCAGCAGGGTCTCGTCGGAGCAGGACTGGGTCGCGGTGACCATCTCGCCCAGGTTGAACATCTCCTGGACCAGCGAACCCGGGTTGGCGTTGATCTTGTCGGCGAAGTCCGACAGCGAGGCGCCACGGGAGAGCCGGACGACCTGACCCTGACCCCGGGGGGCACCCGAGCTCATGGTCGGGGCCGACAGGTTGTCGAACTCCTGTCTGCGCTGCTTCTTGGACTTGCGGCCACGGGTCGGCTTACCGCCCGGACGCCCGAAGGCACCCGCGGCGCCGCCGCCACGGCCACGGCCGCCACCACCCGGACGACCACCGCCGCCGGCCGGGGCGCCCGGACGGAAACCGCCGCCGGGAGCACCGCCGCCACCGCCGGGACCGCCGCGGTAGCCACCGCCACCGCCGGCGCCACCACCGGGACCGCCGCGGAAGCCACCGCCGCCGCCACCGCCACCACCGGGACCGCCGCGGAAGCCACCGCCGCCGCCACCGGGACGACCCGCGCCACCGCCGCCGCCGGGACGACCCGCGCCGGGGCCGCCGGGGCGACCGGGGCGCTGGCTCGGCATGGAGGCCGGACTCGGCCGAGGCGGCATGGAGGCCGGACTCGGCCGGGGCGGCATCGACGCCGGGCTCGGGCGGGGACCGCCACCACCGGCGGCCGGGGGCCGCTGCTGCTGACCGCCCTGGATGCCGAACGGGTTGTTACCGGCGCCGCGCGCCGGCGGACGACCGCCCGGACGGGCACCCGGGCCCGGGGCCGGCGCGCCGGGGCGACCGGCGGCCGGGGAGCCCGGCCGGGGCGGCATCGCACCCGGACCCGTGCCCGGAACCGGACGCGGGCCGGGGCGGGGACCACCCTCGGTGGGGGGCTCCCGACGGACGTTCTCCCGCTGCTGCTGCCGGGCGGCCTGGGCGGCCTTGACCGCCGCCTCCTGCTCGGCCTTCAGCGCGGCGGCGCGCGCCTCGGCGGCCGCCACCTCGATGTCGTGGGCGCTCGCCGGCTTGGCGACCGGGGTCACCGGCTGCGGCGGGCCGGGAAGTGGCCCCTTGGGCTTCGGGCCGGGGGTCGGCGGGCCGGGCCGCCGCGGCGGCATCGGCTTCGCCGCGACCCGGGGGGCACCCGGGGTCGGGGACGGGGACGGGGTCGGCGTCGGACTCGGTGCGACCGCCGGAGGGGCGGCCGGCGCCGGGGAACCGGCGGAGGCGACGAATGCGTTGCGCAGCCGCCGGGCGACGGGCGCCTCGACGGTGCTGGACGCGGACTTCACGAACTCGCCCATTTCCTTCAGCTTGGCGAGAACGGTCTTGCTTTCGACCCCGAGCTCCTTAGCAAGCTCGTGTACGCGGGCCTTACCTGCCACTGCACTCCTCACTCCGAGGTCGTGCGGGCAGCACCCGCAGCGACCTCACTCGTGCACTTGAAGCCTGGTCATTTCAGGGACTTCATCGTGTGCTCATGTCGGTCGTCCTACCTTGCTAGCGACCCTCGCCCGGTCGGGATGACCGGACGTAGTGGTTGGCGCATCGAGATGCTCGGCCAGCTCACCGTGATCGACGACCCCGGTGACCCGCAACGCGCGCCCGAAGGCGCGGCGTCGCACCGCCAGCGCGAAGCAGGCCGGATCTGGGTGCATGTTCGCTCCCCGACCCGGCAGCCTGCGAGCCGGATCGGGCCGGAGGCTGTGACCAGCCTCGTCCCCGACCGCGACCATCCGCAGCAATTCGCTGGCCGGCGCACGTCGCCGGCAACCCACACAGGTGCGCTCCGGCAGCGCGCGTCGTACCACCGGAAGAAGTCTACCCCTAGCTGCCCGAGATCGCTCCGCCCGGCTCCCGGACGTGATCGGCCCCGCTCCGCGCGGCCGTGGAAGTCTGCTCCGCGTCCGACCGGATGTCGATCCGCCAACCGGTCAACCGGGCAGCAAGTCGGGCATTCTGCCCCTCCCGGCCGATCGCCAGCGAGAGCTGGAAGTCTGGCACGGTCACCCGGGCGGTGCGGGTGGCGAGGTCCACCACCTCGACCCGCAGCGCCTTGGCCGGCGACAGCGCGTTGCCGACGAAGGTGGCCGGGTCGTCCGACCAGTCGATGATGTCGATCTTCTCGCCGTGCAGCTCGCTCATCACCGCGCGGACCCGCTGGCCCATCGGGCCGATGCAGGCGCCCTTGGCGTTCACGCCCGGCGTGGTGGAACGCACCGCGATCTTCGTGCGGTGGCCGGCCTCGCGGGCGATGGCGCCGATCTCCACGGTGCCGTCGGCGATCTCCGGGACCTCCAGCGCGAACAGCTTCTTCACCAGCGCCGGGTGGGACCGGGAGAGGGTGATCTGCGGGCCGCGCATCCCCTTGGCGACGTGCACCACGACGCAGCGGATCCGCTCGCCGTGTTTGGGCTGCTCGCCGGGGACCTGCTCGGACTGCGGCAGCACGCCCTCCAGCTTGCCCAGGTCGACCGTGATGATGCCCTTCTCGGACCGCGCCTCGTGCGCCTGCACCACGCCGGTGACCAGGTCGCCGTCGCGGCCGACGTACTCGCCGAAGTGCACCTCGTCGGTGGCCTCCCGCAGCCGCTGGAGGATCACCTGCTTGGCGGTCATGGCCGCGATCCGGCCGAAGTCGTGCGGGGTGTCGTCCCACTCCCGCACCACGCTGCCGTCGTCGTCCAACTCCTGGGCGTAGACCAGGGCCGCGCCGGACTTCCGGTCGATCTCCACCCGGGCGTGCGGTTCGGCCCCGTCGGTGTGCCGGTAGGCGGTCAGCAGCGCGGTCTCGATCGCCGCGAGGATCGTGTCGAACGGGATCTCCCGCTCGCGCTCGAGTGCGCGCAGCGCCGCGAGGTCGATGTTCACCTCTCCTCGTCCTCCACATCATCTTCGTCGTCGATGTCGTCAATGTCCTCGATGTCGTCGAGTTCGTCGTCGCCCGCCTCGTCGAGGCGGTGGAACTCGACCTGAACCCGGCCGGGGCCGAGCTCGGTGTGACGGAACTCCGCGCGGCCGGAATCGGTCTCCAGCACCACGCGCTCGTCGTCGGCCTCGACCACCCGGCCGGTGACCTGGCGGTCGCCCGCGGGCTGCTCGGCGCGCGGCCCGGGCAGCGCGGCCCTGGCGGTCACCTTGACCAGCCGGCCGACGTTGCGCCGCCAGTGCCGGGGCAGGGTGAGCGGGCGGTCCACTCCGGGGGAGCTGACCTCGAGCTGGTACTCGCCGGCCAGGATGTCGCCGCCGGCCTCCTCGGCCGCGTCGAGCGCGGCGGAGACGGCCCGGGAGACGTCCGCCACCGCGTCCAGGCTGATCCCGCCGTCGGCGTCCACGATCACCCGCACCACGTGCCGGCGGCCGGCCCGGGAGACGGAGATGTCCTCCAGGTCGTACCCGGCCTCGTTGACGACCGGCTCGACCACCGCGCGCAACCGGGCCCGCCGGGCCGCGAGGTCGCCCCGGGGGCCGCCGACGCGGTCACCGCCCCGGGGGCCGTCGGCGCGCCGGGGTCTCCCCGTCGGCCCCGTCGACCTGGTGGCACGGCCACGCTGCGTCATCTGGCGCACCCTTTCGTGATCGACGGCGCCCGGTCGGACGCCATGCCGGCACGCCACCGGCGCTCCGCCCCGGTGGCTGCGCAGAGCGTAACGCGCCCACCGCGCGACGGGCCGGGCGGCGCACCGACGCCGGTCGCCCCCGTCCGTGCTCGGATGGTGTTGACTTGTCCGGTGGCGAGGGGCAGAACGACACAGCACGACCGGGCACCAGGACATTCCCGACGAAACCTGCTGCGGGCCGGCGCACTGCTGACGCTCGGCGGTGCCGCCGCACCGCTGACCGGCTGTGATCTTTTCGACCGCGAGGAACCGGACCCGGCCCCCGATCCGCTCGAACCACTCGCCGCCGAGGCGCGCGAACTGGCCGCCCGGCACCGCGCCGCGCTGGCCGCCGACCCGGGCCTGGCCGGGCTGCTCACCCCGATCGCCGAGGCCCACGAGGCGCACGCCGCCGAACTGGCGACGCTGTTCGGCCGCCCGGCGTCCGCGTCCCCGGGCGGGCCGTCGGCCGGGGCCAGCGCCGGCGGCGACCGGGCGGCGACGCTGGCCGACCTGCGGCAGGCGGAGCAGCGCGGGCGCGAGTCGGCCGCGAAGCTCTGCGCCGGGGCGCCGGCCGGGCGGGCGGCGCTGCTCGGCTCGATCGCCGCCGCCCGGGCCACCCACGTGGAGGCGCTGAAATGATCCACCGACAGGCACCCTCCGGGCCGGCCCAGGCGCTGGCCGACGCGCTCGCCGCCGAGTACGCCGCGGTCTTCGCGTACGCGCCGATCGGGGTCCGGCTCACCGACGCCGCCCGCACGGCCGCCCGCCGGGCCGAGGCGGCGCACCGGGCCCGGCGCGACGCGCTGGTGCTCCAGCTCAGCGCGGCCGGCGGCCCGGTCCCCGCCGACAAGGCCGGGTACGCGCTGCCCTTCCCCGTCACCGACGCGGCCAGCGCGCTGCGGCTGGCGGTCGAGGTGGAGGAGCGCACCGCCGCGTTCTGGCGGGCGGCGCTGCCGCACACCACCGGCGCGGACCGCAACCGGGCCCTCGCGGCGCTGACCGACTGCGCGGTGCGGGCCACCCGCTGGCGGCGCACCGCCGGGGTGACCCCGGTCACCGTCGCGTTCCCCGGCCGGCCCGACTGACCGGCTGCGGAGCGTTTCCGCTGCTCACCGTGGAGCCGCGGGCCACCGCCCCCGGTTGCGGACGGCATACCAGGTATGCATACTCCGGAGCCATGTCCATCCGTCACGGTCTGCTCGCGCTGCTCGAACGCGGCCAGATGTACGGCTACCAGCTCCGGGCCGCGTTCGAGGAGTCGACCGGCTCGACGTGGCCGCTGAACATCGGGCAGGTCTACACCACGCTGTCCCGGCTGGAGCGGGACGGGCTGGTGCGCCCGCTGCCGGAGAACGAGGGCGGGCAGCGGCCGTACGAGATCACCGACGCCGGGCGGGCGGACCTGGCGCTGTGGTTCGCGACCCCGATCAGCCGGACCGACCGGCCCCGCGACGAGCTGGCCATCAAGCTGGCCCTGGCGCTGACCACCCCGGGCGTGGACGTGCGTTCGGTGGTGCAGACCCAGCGCACCGCCACCATGCGGGCGTTGCAGGAGTTGACCCGGCTGAAGTACGCCAGCGACCGTCCCGAGGACCTGCCCTGGCGGCTGGTGCTGGACGCGATGGTGTTCCAGGCCGAGGCGGAGATCCGCTGGCTGGACCACTGCGAGACGAGCCTCGTGCGGCACCGGCCGGCGACGGGGCCCGGCGGCCGGCCTGCCTCCGCCGGCCGGCCGCCGGAGACGGCGCAGACGGCGGGTCGGAACGGCGAGGAGGCACGGCGGTGAGCGGACCGGACGACGCGCCGGAGGTGGGCACGGCGGTGCTCGACCTGCGCGACGTCCACCGTACCCACGGCAGCGGCGAGGCAGTCGTGCACGCCCTGCGCGGCGTCAGCCTCACCGTCGGCCCCGGCGAACTGGTCGCGGTAATGGGGCCCTCCGGCTCCGGCAAGTCCACGCTGCTCGCCCTGGCCGGCGGGCTCGACGGGCCGACCGCGGGCGAGATCCTCGTCGAGGGGCAGCCGCTGGGCGCGCTCGACCGCCGGGCACTGGCCCGGGTGCGCCGCCGACGGATCGGCTACATCTTCCAGGACCTCAACCTGCTGGGCAGTCTCACCGCCGCCGAGAACGTCGCGCTCCCCCTCGAACTGGACGGCGTCGGCGTCCGGCAGGCGCGGCGGGCGGCCCGGGCCGCGCTCGACGAGGTGGGGCTGACCGAGCTGGGCGGGCGCTTCCCGGACCAGCTGTCCGGCGGGCAGCAGCAGCGGGTGGCCATCGCCCGGGCCCTGGTCGGCGAGCGACGGCTCGTCCTCGCCGACGAGCCGACCGGCGCGCTGGACTCGCAGACCGGCGAGGCGGTGCTGCGCCTGCTGCGCCGCCGGGTCGACGCGGGCGCCGCCGCCGTGCTGGTCACCCACGAGGCCCGACACGCCGCCTGGGCCGACCGGGTGGTGTTCCTGCGCGACGGGGTCATGGTGGACTCGACGGCGCCGCTGGGCGGCGTCGAGCAGCTCCTGGCCGGCAGCGGTCGGTGAGCCCGAAGCGGGCGGCCACCGCCCCGCTCCGGCAGGGCCGGCGCCCGGCCGACGTGCCGGGGCCGGCCCCGGCGGGCGGGGGCGACGCCCGCGCCCGGCAACGGCGGATCGTGGCGGCCCTGCGCTCCTGGCGGGCCGCGCTGCGTATCGCGCGGCGGGAGGCCGGGCGGGCCCGCGGACGCACCGCGCTGGTGCTCGCGATGATCACCCTTCCCGTGCTGGCGCTGGCCTTCGCCGCCGTCAGCTACGACATGTCCCGGCTGACCCGGGCCGAGCGGATCGACCGGCAGCTCGGCACCGCCGACGCGGAGCTGCGCTGGCTGGCCGACGGCCCGCTGACGCAGGACGCCTGGGGCGACAACGGCTACCCCCGCGACGGCGTCCAGCACCGGACCCGGCCGGTCACCGCCACCGAGCTGACCGCCCAACTGCCGCCCGGCAGCCGGGTCGGCGAGGTGCTGTGGTGGGTGCCGTTCGAGGTGCGCGTCGGCAACCGGCGCGAGATGTTCGACGGCCGGCAGCTCGACCTCGGCGATCCACTGCTGCGCGGGCAGGCCCGGCAGCTCGCCGGCCGCCCGCCGACGGCCGCCGACGAGATCGGGCTGAACCGGGCGGCGCTGCGCCGGCTGCACGTCCGGCCCGGCGACCGGGTCGCCCCGGCCGACGGCTCGGGCGACCGGACCGTGGTCGGGGTGGTGGAGTTCCCCGACGACCTGGGTCCCATGGTGGCCCTGCCACCGACGGCCCGCGCGCCGGTCGGTTCGCGGGGCGAGACGAGGTGGCTCGCCGACCTGCCGGACGACGTCGACCCCGGACTGACCGACCGGCTCAACGCGCGCGGGATCGCGGTGGTCGCCCGCACCCCGGCGCCCCACCCCGGGGTCGACGTCGGGCTGCTCGGCGCGTCGGTGAGCGCCGAGGACGCCGGCAACGCGGTGTTGATCGGCGGCCTCGGTCTGCTGGAGGTCGTGCTGCTGGTGGGGCCGGCGTTCGCCGTCGGGGTGCGCCGCCGACGGCGGGACCTCGCCCTGGTCGCCGTGGCCGGCGGGGACGCCGCCCACCTGCGCCGCATCGTGCTGGCCGACGGGGTGGTGCTGGGCTGCGCCGGGGCCGCCGCCGGGCTGGCGCTGGGCATCGCCGCCGCGGTCGCCGCCCGGCCCCTGACGGAGGAGTACGTCGTCCAGGCGCGGTTCGGAGCGTACCGGATCTTTCCGGCCGCCCTGGCGGCGATCGCCGCGGTCGCGGCGCTGGCCGGGGTGCTCGCGGCGCTGGCGCCGGCCTGGACCGCCGCCCGGCAGGACGTGGTGGCCGGGCTGGCGGGCCGGCGCACCCCGCCCCCGCACCGGCGGCGCTGGCCGCTGCTCGGGGCGGCGCTGACCGCCGGCGGCGCGGCGGTGGCGGCGCTGGGTGCCGCCCGCAGCGTCACGCCGGTGCTCTTCGCCGGCCTGGTCCTCGGCGAGCTGGGGTTGGTCTTCGCCACCCCGACGCTGGTCGGGTTGCTCGCCCGGGCCGGCCGGTGGCTGCCGCTGGCCCCCCGGGTCGCGCTGCGGGACGCGAGCCGCAACCGCGCCTCCGCCGCCCCGGCCATCTCGGCGGTGATGGCCGCGGTCGCCGGCAGTGTCGCCCTCGGCGTGTACGTGGCCAGCGACGACGCGCGCACGACGGCCACCTACCGGCCGGGCCTGCCGTACGGCCACGTCCTGGTCCTCGACTCCGGCGCCGCGACCGGGCCGCTGCCGCCGGTGGCCCGGGTCGCCGAGGTCGCTGCCGCCGAGCTGCCGCCCAGCACGGTGGCCCGGGTCGACGCCCCGGCCTGCGCCGCGCCCGCCGCCACCGCCGGAGAGTGGTGCGAGGTCCGGGCGGAGTTGCCGCCCGGGCAGGCCTGCCCGTACGAGGTGCCGCAGTTCCGGGACGCCGCCGTCCGGCTGCGCGCCCGGGCCGATCCGCGCTGCGTCGGATGGCTGTCGGGCGGATACTCCGGCTACTCGCTGCCGTCGGTGGTGGACGACGGCGACGCGCTGGCCGCGCTCACCGGCGCCGCCCCGCAGGAGGTCGCGGCTGCCCGGCGAGTGCTGCGGGCCGGCGGCGCCGTGGTGACCGACCCGCGCTACCTCCTCGACGGCCGGGTCACCCTGGCGGCGACCCGGACGCCCGACGAGCCGGAGTCGAGGGGCACCGTCCGGTCCACCGTGCCCGGGTACGTGCTGCGCGGCGAGGTCGAGGTGGACCAGCTCGTGCTGTCCCACGCCGCCGCCGCCCGGATCGGGCTCGCCGCGCGCCAGGTCGGCTATGTCCTGGCCACCGACGCGGCGCCGACCCCCGACCAGCGGGACCGCTTCGACGCCGAGCTGCGGCGCCTCGCCCCGCTTGAGGTGGTCGTCGAGCGCGGGCGTCCGGACATCGACCGGCGGCCGGTCCTGCTGCTGCTGGCCATCGCCTCCGGCCTGATCACCGTCGGCGCGGCGGCCGTCGCCACCGGCCTCGCCGCGGCCGAGGGACGGGCCGACCTGTCCACCCTGGCGGCCGTGGGCGCCAGCCCCCGGTTACGCCGGGTGCTGTCGCTCTGCCAGGCCGGGGTGATCGCCGGGCTCGGCTCGGCGCTGGGCATCGTGGCCGGGCTGGGCACCGCCGTGATCGTCCTGGCCGCCACGAACCGCCGGTACGCCACGGCCTGGCCGGTGCAGGAGCCGTACCCGGTCGTGGTGCCCTGGCCCACCCTGGGGGTGCTGGTGGTGGTGCCGCTGGTGGCGATGCTCGGCGCGGGCCTGTTCACCCGGTCCCGGCTGGCCGTCGAGCGCCGCCTCGACTGACTGCGCCGGCGGGCCGGCGGCGGGTCCGGATCGGGGGTGCCGCCGCCGGCCCCGGGGCGGCAGACTGGTCGGGTGCCCGCACTCGGAAGCCTCACCCGTCGCCTCGGCCACCACCGCTGGTTCGGCGCGGTGGCCCGGCTGCTCGTCCCCGCCGACCGGGTGGTCGGCCGGCTCACCCGGGGCCGGGTGGTCGCGCTCGGCCTGATCCCCTCGCTCGTCATCACCACCACCGGCCGGCGCTCCGGCCTGCCGCGCAGCAACCCCCTGCTGTACGTCCCGGACGGCGACGCCTACGTGGTGATCGGCTCCAACTGGGGGCAGCAGCACCAGCCCGGCTGGGCGATGAACCTGCTCGCGCGCCCCGAGGCGGAGGTGGACGTCAAGGGCCGGCGGGTGGCCGTCCGGGCCGAGGTGGCCACCGGCGCGGAACGCGACCGGCTCTGGACGCTGCTGGTCACCGAGTGGCCGGCGTACCGGACGTACGTCGAACGGGCCGGCGGGCGGGAGATCCGCGTCTTCCGGCTGGTGCCGGCCGGGCGCGGCGAACCGGGCGACGCCGCCGACCGGTGACTAGGGTGGAGCCGGCGTCGCGGCGGCCCTCCCGGCGGCCGGCCCGGCGGGCAGTCGGCGAGGCAGAGGTGGTTCGTGGACCCGTACCAGGACGATCCCCGGTGGTCGGTGGCGGAGCGGGTCGCGGACGCCGCGAGGCGGCGCTTCCCGGCCGACGTCCTCGCGGTCGCGGCGCACGGCCCGCTGGCCCACGGTGACGACGACGGCGGCGGGGACGGCGAGGTCGGGCTGCTGATCGCCACGTACCGGGCCGGCGCGGGCCCGGCCCCGGCGACCCGCCGGGTGGACGGCGTCCTGGTCGACCTGAGCGTCGCCGCCGCCGACGAGCACCTCCGCCAGGCGCGGGCGATCACCGCGCTGTGGCCGCTCACCGCCGACCGGTACGTCACCACCCGGCCGGTGCACGACCCGACCGGCTGGCTGCCGACGCTGCGCGACGAGCACCTGGCCCGGCTGGCCCGGGCCCGGCCGGCGGAGTTCACCGACGCCGCCCGGCAGGCGTGGTACCGGGGCTGCGCCGCGCACTCCCGGGCCGCCCGGCTCGCCGCGTGGTACGAGACGGACCAGGCGCTGCTGATGCTCGGCGAGGCCCGGCTCGCGGCGGCCACGGTGAACGGGCTGCTCAGCCGCACCTACTTCCGGGACCCGGGGGACGCGGTCCGGCGTACCGGGCTGGCCGGGGCGGACATGACCGAGGTCGGCGCGGTGCTGGCCCGGCAGGCCGAGGAGCTGGCCGCCCGGGGCCGGCCCGTCGACGGGACCATCGACGACCTGCTCGCCGGCTGATCCCGGCCGCACGGGCGGTGGTTCGCCGGCCCCGCGCCGCCGGCGGTCGGGAGGGTGCCCCTGCCTACAGGCCGCCCTGGATGCCGATCAGGCTGCCGACCAGGTACGTCGCGCCGGCCGCCGCCCCGCCGAGCAGGAGCTGCCGCAGGCCGCTGGACCACCAGGGGCGCCTGGTGAACCGGGCCACGACCGCCCCGGCCACGAACAGCCCGACCCCGCCGACGGCCAGCGCCAGCCACAGGCTGGTCGCGCCGAACAGGTACGTCAGCAGCGGGACCAGCGCACCGACCGAGAAGAACAGGAACGACGAGGTCGCCGCCGCCCACGGGCTCGGCTGCACGTCCGGGTCGACGCCCAGCTCCTCCTGGACGTGCACGCGCAGCGCCTCCTCCGGGTTGCGCCGCACCGCCTCGGCGACCTGGGTGGCCAGGTCGCGGGGCAGGCCCCGGGCCACCCACGCGTCGGCCAGCTCGCGGGCCTCCGCCTCCGGGTGCCGTTCCAGCTCCCGGCGCTCCTTGGCCACCTCCGCCGCCACCTGCTCGTTGGCCGACCGGACGCTGGTGTACTCGCCGAGGCCCATCGAGATGGCCCCGGCGACCAGGCCGGCGGCACCGGTGAGCACGATGCTGCGCGGCGACACCCCGCCGCCGCCGACGCCCGCGATCAGGGCGATGTTGGTGACCAGGCCGTCCATCGCGCCGAACACGGCCGGCCGCAGCCAACCGCCGGACACGTCCGCGTGGTGCGCCTCACGAAGGGCTGCGGGGGTCTCGGTCATGGCAGGGTCAGGATCTCGTGACCGTCCTCGGTCACGAGGATGGTGTGCTCGAACTGGGCCGTCCACCTGCGGTCCTTGGTGACCACCGTCCAGCCGTCGTCCCACATGTCGTACTGGTACGTGCCGAGGGTGATCATCGGCTCGATGGTGAAGGTCATCCCCGGCTCCATCACGTCCGTGGGGCGGGGGCTGTCGTAGTGCGGCACGTAGAGCCCGCTGTGGAAGGACTCCCCGATGCCGTGGCCGGTGAAGTCGCGGACCACGCCGTAGCCGAACCGCTTGGCGTACGACTCGATGACCCGGCCGATCACGTTGATCTGCCGGCCCGGAGCGACCGCCCTGATTCCCCGCATCATCGCCTGGTGGGTCCGCTCGACCAGCAGCCGGGCCTCCTCGCCGACCTCCCCCACGCAGAAGGTCGCGTCGGTGTCGCCGTGCACCCCGTCGAGGTACGCGGTGACGTCCACGTTGATGATGTCTCCGTCGGCCAGGACCGTCGAGTCCGGGATGCCGTGGCAGATCACCTCGTTGAGGCTGGTGCAGCAGGACTTCGGGAAGCCCTTGTAGCCGAGCGTCGACGGGTAGGCCCCGTGGTCGCAGAGGAACTCGTGCACCACCCGGTCGATCTCGTCGGTGGTCACCCCGGGCTTGCAGTGCTCCCCGGCTAGCTGGGTGGCCTGGGCGGCGAGCCGGCCGGCCACCCGCATCTTCTCGATGGTCTCCGGGGTCTGCACGTGCGAGCCGCGCCACTCCTGGGGACGCTTCTTGCCCACGTACTCCGGTCGGACGATGTGACCCGGCACCGGTCGCATCGGGGAGAGCGTGCCGGGGGTCAGCGGCGCACGGACGGTCATGGCGCAAGCCTATCGCCGGCCCGGCTCGCGACGCGCGGGCGCGGTGCCCGGCGGCGGCCGTGACCTCTCCCACGACGACGACCTACCACAACCGCTGTGCGATCGTGTGCTGCGTGGATCAAGGGGGAACACCTCCCGTCTTCGCCGCCCGGGCGGAGACCGACGGCGAACACGTCCGCGTGGTGGTCTCCGGCGAGGTGGACATGGCCACGGCCGACACGATGCTCCAGAGCGTCCTGCGCGAGCCGGCCGGCCGGGTCACCCTCGACCTGCGGGCGGTCACCTTCTTCGACTCCGTCGCGATCCACGCCGTGGTCCAACTCTCCCGGCGCTACCCGGACGCGCTGACCGTGCTGCCGTCCCGCCAGGTCCGGCGGGTGCTGGAGATCTCCGGCCTGGCCGAGCAGACCTGGGTCGCCCCGGCCTGAGCCCGGCCTGAAACCCGCCGGCCGCGCCCGGTCCACCCCGACGGCCGGCCGCGGTCAGTCCTGGAGCCGCCGGCGCAGCGTCACTTCCGTCCCCTCGGCGGTCCGGCTGACCGTCAGGTCGCCGAGCGCCCTGATCAGCTCCAGCCCCCGGCCGCGGAAGCCCGCGCCGGTCGACTCCCGCCACCGCCCGGTGTCCAGGACGGTGGCCACCACCGTGCGGTCGGCGATGGTCACCTCCACGCCGATGGTCGGCTCGGTCGGCTCGACCGGATGCTCGATGGCGTTGGCGGCGGCCTCCGAGACCGCCACGGTCAGGTCGAACAGGTCGGTCTCGCCGACCCGGTGGGCGACGAGGAAGTCCTCCAGGCGCCGGCGCAGCACGCTGAGCCGGGCCGGGTCGGCCGGCAGCCGCAGCGCGAACCGGTTCGGCTCGGTCGCCTCCAGCGCGAGGACCGCGACGTCGTCGCGGCGGGGCCGGGAGGCCACCCGCTCGACGACGGCGTCGACCAGGTCGGCGACGTGCCCGGCGTGCCGGGTGGCGTCGGCGCGCAACTGCCCGAGGGCGGCGTCGATGCCGAGCTGGCGGTCCTCGATCAGGCCGTCGGTGTAGAGCAGCAGCCGGGAGCCGGGGGCCAGCTCGTCCTCCAGCGTCCGGTACGAGGCGGCGGGAATCGCACCGACCGGCGGCCCGAGTGCGCGGTCGTGCAGGAAGCCCACCGCGTCTCCTCGGATCAGCAGGGGAGACGGGTGCCCGGCGCTGGCGTAGCGCAGCCGCCCGGTGCGGGAGGAGAACCACAGGCAGACCACCGTCGCGAACGACGGCTGCTCGGTCGAGCCGACCAGCCGGTTGAGCCGGGTCAGCGACTCGCCCGGGTCGTAACCCTCCAGCACGTACGCCCGCAGCGCGTTGCGGAGCTGACCCATCGCGGCGGCGGCGCGGACGCCCTTGCCGACCACGTCGCCGATGACCAGGACGAGTTCGTGGTCGTCGAGCTCGACGACGTCGTACCAGTCGCCGCCGACCTCCACGTCGGCGCTGCCGGGCAGGTAGCGGCTGGCCACCACCGCGCCAGGCAGCCGGGGCAGCGTGCGGGGCAGCAGGCTGTGCTGGAGGGTGGTGACGATGCGGTGCTCGGCCTCGTAGAGCTGGGCGTTCTCCAGCCGTACGCCGATCAGCCGGGCGAGCTGGGTCAGCGCGGCCCGGACGGTGTCGGTGGACCCGTCGGCGCGCCCCCAGACCCGCAGCTCGCCGAGCTGCTCGCCGGCGGTGCCGGTCAGCGGCAACACGACGGACGGTTCGACGGCGGCCGGGCCGCCGCCGTCGGTCTCGTAGCGGGCCCCGGTGGCGGTGACCACCACCCGGGCGGCCTCGGCGAGGCCGAGCGCGTGCCGGGCGGCCACCTGGAGCACCTCGGCGGTGGTCCGGGCGGTGTTCACCTCGACGGCGGCGTCGGCCAGCGCGTGCAGCCGCCGGATGATCTGCCCGCGTAGCTGGCCCAGCTCGACGTTCGCCCGGACCCGGGCGATCAGCTCCTCGCTGGAGAACGGCTTGGTCAGGTAGTCGTCCGCGCCGACCGACAGGCCGGCGACCGCCTCGGCCGAGCCGGCCCGGGCGGAGAGCAGCACGATCGGCACGTGCCGGGTACGCGGGTCCGCGCGCAGCGCGGTGACCAGGCCGAACCCGTCCAGCCGGGGCATCATCACGTCGGTCAGCACCAGGTCGAACGGGGTCTGCACGGCCTGACGCAGGGCCTCCACCCCGTCCGGCACGCCCACCACCTCCCAGGTCGGGGAGAGCAGCCGGGCGACGTGCTCGCGCAGGTCGGCGTTGTCGTCGGCGAGCAGGATGCGGCCGGCCGGGCGCCGGTCGAGCGGGCCGGCGGACACGGCCGCCGAGGTGGCCGGCGGCGCGTCGGCCCACAGCGAGCTCTCGGCGGCGAAGAGCCGGGCCTGCGCCGGTTCGGCAGGGGCGGCCGGTACGTCGGCGGTCGCGACCCGGGCGGCGGGCAGGTCCTCCAGGGGCCCCAGCACCAGGGTCAGCGGGGTGCGGAACTCGTGGCTGACGTTGGCGAAGAAGCTCGTCTTGGCCCGGTCCAGGGCGGCCAACTCGGCGGTCCGGGCCCGCTCCTGCTCGTACGCCCGCTGCCGGCCCACCGCGCGGGAGAGCTGGGCGGCGACCAGGTCGAGGAACGTGCGGTAGTCGTCGGTGAGCGGCAGCCGGGCGGACACTCCCACCACGAGGGCCCCCGCGGGCTCGTTGGTCGCGGTGAGCGGCAGCACCAGCGCCTGCCCGGCGACCCCGTCCGGCACCTCGGCCAACAGGTCGGCGACGTCGACCGTGCCGGCGGCCCCGCCGTCGGCGACCCGGCTCAGCACGGCCGTGGCGGCCGCGCCGAGCGGTGGCAGGTCGATCGCCGCGCCGCCGCTGCGGGCGGCGAGGGTGAGCCGGCCGGTGCCGTCGCGCAGGTAGACCAGGTCGAACGGGACGTCGGCCCGGTGCCGGTCGAGCACCCGGGCGAGGACCGTCCCCAGCTCGCCGGACTGCTCCGCCTCGGCCAAGCCGGCGCCCAGCTCGGCCAGGGCCCGCAGCCGGCGCTCGCCGAGCACCCGGCCGGTGGTCTCGCTCACGATGCAGAAGATCCCGTTGATGCCGCCGTCGGCGTCCCGGATCGGGTCGTAGGAGACGTCGAAGTAGACGTCCTCCAGGAAGCCGTGCCGGTCGAGCACGAAGGGGTGGTTCTCGCCCCGGTACGGCTCGCCGGTCTCCCGGACCGAGTCGAGCAGCGGCCCGAGCACGTCCCAGGTCTCCACCCAGTGCTCCCGGGCGGGCTGGCCGATCACGTGCGGATGCTTGGCGCCGATGGTCGGCAGGTAGGCGTCGTTGTAGAAGGCGCGGTGCTCCGGCCCCCAGAACATCACGATCTGTGCCCGGGAGGAGAGCATCGTGGCGACCGCGTGGCACAGCGCCGCCGGCCAGCCGGCCGGCGAGCCGAGCGGACTGCTGGTCCAGTCGAACCCGCCCAGCCGCTCGCCCATCTCGCCGCCGGCGTCGAACGCGGCCGTGAGCAGCGGCGGGATGGTCTCGTCGATGGTCCCGACGGACGGGTGCAGCCCGTCCTCGCCCCCCTGGGCCGAGTTCATACACCCTCCCGCACCGGGCCGCGTCCCCCCGACGACCGCCAGATCGTCGCCCCCCGACGACCGATGATCGTCGCCGTGCCCCGCCTTCTACCCAGACGGACCAGCAACGTAACGCGTCGGTCGGGAACGACGCTGGTAACCCGCGTGCCACCCGAACGCCCACGGCCGGCGGACGGTGGGGACGGCAGCCGCCGCCCACCACCGGCGGAAACGGGCGGGACGGCGGCGTCCGGCGTCAGAAGACCGGCAGGCCGTCGATGCTCGCGGCGTTCTTCGTGGCCCGGTAGGTGACCAGGTCCTCGGCGGTGCGCCGGGAGTGTGACCTGACCAACAGGTCCCGGTCCCCCTGATAGTCCATGAGGGGCACCGCGTACCCGCAGGAGTCGCTGACCCGGTCGACGTCGACCGTGATCACCGCGCGGGCGGAGTGCAGGTCCGGCGGGTCGGGGAAGTCGCCGAGCCGCTCGGCGAAACCGGCGTCCTCCACCGTCACCGCCGTGCCCCGCCCGTGCAGCCGGACGATGTTCGGCGGGCCGGTGAAGGCGCAGAACATCAGCGTGATGCGACCGTTCTGCCGCAGGTGGGCGATGGTCTCCGCCCCGCTGCCGTGGAAGTCGAGCCAGGCCACCCGGTGCGGGCCGAGGATGACGAAGGTGCCGCGCATCCCCTTCGGCGACAGGTTGACGTGCCCGTCGGCGCCGGAGGGCGCGGTGGCCACGAAGAAGACGGGCTGCTCCTCGATGAAGTCGCGCAGCCGCCCGTCGATGGCCGGATAGACCTTCCCCATGCCGCCATCGTCGCACCACCTACCGGAAAATGGGATGGCCCTTCCCGTCAGACAGGACGGGCGGCGGCCCCGCGGACGCGCTGGCCGGAGGTCACAGCGGGGTGACGTACGCGCCGGTGATCCCGCCGTCGACCACGAACTGGGCGGCGGTCATGAACGAGGAGTCGTCGCTGGCCAGGAAGGCCACGGCCGCGGCGATCTCCTCCGGCCGGCCGAACCGGCCCATCGGCACGTGCACCAGCCGGCGGGCGGCCCGCTCCGGGTCGGCGGCGAACAGCTCCAGCAGCAGCGGGGTGGCCACCGGGCCGGGGCACAGCGCGTTGACCCGGATGCCCTCCCGGGCGAACTGCACGCCCAGCTCGCGGGTCATCGCCAGCACCCCACCCTTGCTCGCCGTGTACGCGATCTGCGAGGTGGCCGCCCCCATCAGCGCCACGAACGACGCGGTGTTGATGATCGACCCCTTGCCCTGCCGGCGCATGTGCGGGATGACGTGCTTGCAGCACAGGTAGACGCTGGTGGTGTTGACCCGCAGCACCCGCTCCCAGGCGTCCAGGCCGGTCTGAAGGATCGAGTCGTCCTCCGGCGGGGAGATGCCGGCGTTGTTGAACGCCACGTCCACCCGGCCGTGCCGCTCGACCACCCCGTCGAACAGGTCCCGCACCGCCGCCTCGTCGGCCACGTCGCAGGCGACGAACTCTCCCCCGACCTCCTCGGCGGCCTGCCCACCCGCCGCCGCGTCGACGTCGACGCAGACCACCCGCGCCCCCTCGGCGGCGAACCGCCGCGCGGTGGCCAACCCGATCCCGCTGCCCGCCCCGGTGACCACCGTGACGCGCCCCGCCAACCGACCCTGCACCTTGTCACTCCTCCGTGGCGATGAAGACGTTCTTGACGTCGGTGAAGGCGTGCAGCGCGTCCGGGCCCAACTCGCGGCCGAACCCGGAGCGCTTCATCCCACCGAACGGGGTCCAGTACCGCACCGAGGAGTGCGAGTTGACGCTGAGGTTGCCCGCCTCCACCGCCCGGGCCACCCGGATCGCCCGGCCCACGTCCCGGGTCCAGACCGAGCCGGACAGGCCGTACTCGGTGTCGTTGGCCAGCCGGACCGCGTCCGCCTCGTCGTCGAACGGGAGCACCGACACCACCGGGCCGAAGACCTCCTCCCGCCAGTGCCGATCGGCCGGCGAGTCGGCGAGCAGCACCGTCGGGGCGTACCAGAAGCCGGGGCCCTCCGGGCAGGAGCCGGTGAAGGCCACCGTCGCCCCGTCGACGTACCCGGCGACCCGGTCGCGCTGGCCGGCGGAGATCAGCGGGCCCATCTCGGCGGTCTCCAGCGCCGGGTCCTCGACCCGGAAGCCGCGCACAGCGGGCTCCAGCAACTCCAGGAACCGGTCGTACACCGGGCGCTGGACCAGGATCCGGGACCGGGCGCAGCAGTCCTGGCCGGCGTTGTCGAAGACCGCGTACGGCGCGGTGGCCGCCGCCCTCTCCAGGTCGGCGTCGGCGAAGACCAGGTTGGCGCTCTTGCCGCCCAGCTCCAGGGTGACCCGTTTCACCTGCTCGGCGCAGCCGGCCATGATCCGGGTGCCGACCTCGGTGGAGCCGGTGAAGCAGACCTTGCGTACGGCCGGGTGGGTGACGAACCGTTCCCCCACCACCGACCCCTCGCCGGGCAGCACGGTGAACACGTCCTCGGGCAGCCCGGCCTCGCGGCCCAGCTCGGCCAGGCGCAGCGCGGTCAGCGGGGTCAGCTCGGCCGGCTTGAGCAGCACCGTGTTGCCGGCGGCGAGCGCCGGGGCGAAACCCCAGGCGGCGATCGGCATCGGGAAGTTCCACGGCACGATCACCCCGACCACGCCCAGCGGCTCGTGGAAGGTGACGTCCAGCCCGCCCGGCACGGGGATCTGCCGGCCGGTCAGCCGCTCGGGCGCGCCCGCGTAGTAGTCGAGCACGTCCCGGACGTTGCCCGCCTCCCACCGGGCGTTGCCGATGGTGTGCCCGGAGTTGCGCACCTCCAGCGACGCCAGCTCCTCCAGGTGCGCGTCGACGAGTCCGGCGAACCGCCGCAACACCCGCGCCCGCTCCCCCGGCCCCACCTTCCGCCACGACTCGAACGCCGCCCCCGCCCGCGCAACCGCCTCATCGACCTCCACCAGCGAGAACGCGGACACCTCCCCCACCACAACCCCGCTAGCGGGATCAACCACCTCCATCACGCCCCCCACCTCCCCTCCCTCCCCACCCTTTCCACCCTTTCCACCCTTTCCTCGTCGATCATGGAGTCGTGGCGCCCCACGAAAACCCCGTACCGCCATACTTCGCCCACCACCAGTCCATGATCGACGCGGTCAGAGGCGTTCGAAGCCACGGGTCAGCTCCCAGTCCGTTATCGCGGCGTCGAAGGACGCCAGCTCTACGCGGGCGTGGTTGGCGTAGTGGGCGTGCACCTCGTCGCCGAAGACGGCTCGTCGTACGCGTTGCCGGCGCACTCCGCGCCCAGTTCCAGCTCGCGCTCGATGCCGTGCACCGCCCCGGCCACCAGCCCGGCGATCGCCAGGTACGGGTTGACGTCCGCGCCGGGCACCCGGTTCTCCACCCGCATCCCCTCGCCGTGGCCGACCAGCCGCAGCGCGCAGGTGCGGTTGTCGGTGCCCCAGCGCAGCGCGGTCGGGGCGAACGAGCCGGGCTGGTACCGCTTGTACGAGTTGACGTTCGGGGCGAACAGCAGGCTGAACTCGCGCATGGTGTCCAGCAGCCCGGCCAGCACCCGCTGGCCGGTGACGCTGAGGTGCGCCGGGCCGTCGCCGAGCATCGCCGAGCGGCCGTCGGCGTCGCGCAGCGAGAAGTGGATGTGGCAGGAGTTGCCCTCCCGGGCGTTCGGCTTGGCCATGAAGGTGATCGACATGCCCTCCTGGGCGGCGATCTCCTTCGCCCCGTTCTTGTAGATCACGTGGTGGTCGGCGCAGGCTACCGCCTCGTCGTAGCGGAAGGCGATCTCGTGCTGGCCGAGGTTGCACTCGCCCTTGGCGCTCTCCGGGGTCAGGCCCGCGCCGGCCATCTCGGTGCGGATGCGGCGCAGCAGCGGCTCGACCCGGGCGGTGCCGAGCAGCGAATAGTCCACGTTGTACTGGTTCGCCGGGGTCAGCTCGCGGTAGCCGCGCCGCCAGGCGTCCTCGTACGAGTCGCGGTAGACGACGAACTCCAGCTCGGTGCCGGCGTACGCGGTCAGCCCGTGCGCGGCGAGCCGGTCGAGCTGGCGGCGCAGGATCTGCCGGGGCGAGGCGACCACCGGCCCGGACCCGTCCGGCCACGCCAGGTCGGCCAGCAGCATCGCCGTCCCCGGCTGCCACGGCACCCGGCGCAGGGTCTCCAGGTCGGGCACCATGGCGAGGTCGCCGTAGCCGCGCTCCCAGCTCGACATCGCGTACCCGTCGACGGTGTTCATGTCGACGTCCACGGCGAGCAGGTAGTCGCACCCCTCGCTGCCGTGCTCCACCACCTGGTCGAGGAAGAACGGCGCGTGGAACCGTTTGCCCTGCAACCGGCCCTGCATGTCGACCAGCGCCAGCACCACCGTGTCGAGCTTGCCGGCGGCGACGGCGGCCCGTAGCTCTTCGAGGGACAGGGGAGCTCTGCTCATCCGCGGGCCTCCATCACCAAGGTCTACTGCCTGACCGGATCACCGTCAATGCCCGGCCACGGCGTGCCGGCAAACCCGGAGGCGAGGAAGGTGTGTTGACCGGACCAGTGCAGGCCACTGAGCCTGCACCGACACCGTGGTGTGACGGCCAGCCGCCACGTTCGACCCGGCGCTGACCGGGCCTTCTGATCCGTGCCCACCGCCGACCTGACCCGTACGGCAGGATGGGCGCCATGGTGGAGATCAGCCCCCTGACCGGATCCGATCGCGCCAACTGGGAAGTGCTGGCCCGTGGGCAGAATGCGTACTTCGGGACCGAGATCAGCGACGACGGCTACGAACAGACCTGGCAACGCCTGCTCGATGGGGACCAGAGACGCGGGATCGCCGCGCGGCTCGACGGCAAGATGGTCGGCATCGCGCACTACGTGTTCCACGCCGCCATCTGGGGGGTCGGGAGATGCTATCTAGCGGACCTGTTCGTGGACCCGGAAGTCCGGCGGCGGGGTGTCGCGACGGCAATGCTCAAGTGGATGGCGTGGGACGCCGAGGAGCACGGCGCCCCACGCCTTTACTGGAACACGCTGGACGACTCTCCAGCTCGCGCCCTGTACGACAAGGTGGCCACATTCCACGAGGGGCTCATCCACTACAGCTACCGGCGCGACGCGAACCAGAGGTCCTAGTCGTCTTTGAACGTTGATCGTGTAATCCGTCGGTTCTGAGGCAGGGTCTTTACGTAGTCGATTGAGGTATGTCTGACCTGGGCGTACGCGATGCGTGGCCTGGCTGGAGGGTGACGCGGGGCAAGACCATTGCCTGGTCGTGGGTGCGGTCCCCGGCCGGCGGGGAACGGTGGCCCGGGCGGAACTGTGGGCGACGGCGGTCGATGACGTGGGCGGCGGTGCCTATGGAGCTGAGTCGTTCACGTCATCACCGTCGGTCGGGCCACCACCGTTCGCGGTCACCCACCGCCCCGTCGGGTCGCGGCTGGCAGTCGTGGCTGGCGGTCGCCGACGGCGGCGGGCGTGGCCGATGGCGACGGGCGTGGTCGATGGCGGCGGGCGTGGCCGATGTCGTATTCGACTCAGCTCCATAGGCACCTGGAAGGCACACCTGCTGTGCAGCGGCGCCCACGCCAGGAACCCCCGGACTCCGTGACCGAAGCGCTCCCGCCCGAATTCTTTGCCACCGCCGTGGGTGCCGAGGGCGTGTCGGGCAGGCCGCCTCCCCACGCACGAGGCTGTGGGGGCGGTGGCCGGTGGGTAGAAGGATCCGGTAAAGCGCTGCGGCGGGCGACCGTGGCGCCGTTCTCGTCGAGGTCGGCCACGTCACGGAACTGACCACCGGATTCGCCACCGAATCCAGGATCCGGCACCCGGATTACCCCGTCAAGGCTGCATGACGGGGCACTAGCCGGGTGGTGAGCCACCGCAGCCCCGCCGGCTGGACGTAGATCGAGCGGCGGGCCACGGCGTCGCCCTTGGCGTCGACCTCGTAGCCGTCCAGCCACAGCCACCCGTGGTAGGTGTGCCAGTCGTCGTGGACGCGGATCACGCGGAAGACGATGGGCCGGACGAACTGGACGCTGGCGGCCCGGTTGACGTACAGGAGATCCCCGCACTTCGGCTTCCTGGGCGGCCCGGCCTCAGGCATCGCCGCTCCGGTGGTCCCCCTGCGTCGGCAGGACCATGTCGAGCCACCCGAGGTGCCGCGTCTCCATCTCGGGGTCGAACGGCAGGCCGCGTCGCTCCCGCTCCTCGACCCCCAGGCGGAGCCAGTCGCCCATGTACGCGACGAGCAGGCTCCCCCGGCCGGCGAACTCGACGAGGCTCGCCACCTGGCGATCGAAGCAGGGCCATGGCTTGCCGCAGGTGAGGCACGGTCCGCCGGCGTACCTCGGCGGGTGTTGGCCCGTCACCGCTCCCGCACCCCCGGCTCCAGCCGGGCCGGCGGGTCGTCGATGATCGCCTGCACCCGGACCATGACGACGCGCTCCCGCCACGGCGTGCCGTCGGGGCGCAGCTCCAACCCCTCCAGCCGCACCCACCGGGACGCCAGGAAGTTCGCGTACCGGGGGACGTACGTGACCCTCAACCACAGGACGGTCCGCCCGATGCAGTAGTCGCACGGCTGAAGGGTCAGCACGTCGCCCGTGGCGACCAGCGGGTTCACTCCCCGCCCCCGCCGATCCTCGGGAAGACCGGGGGCGGCGCCATCGGGCCAGCCTCCATGGTGTCCGCTCATTCTCTCCCCCTCCTCGCCGCACAGGTGGGGGTCGCCAGCTCTGGGAAGGACCGGGCGACCCCCGGCGCAGAACCCGCCTCCGCCTGTGGCCAAAAGCGGGTCCGCGTAGTGACAGTCTGGTGAGGACGCCGCTACTCTCCATACGCGCTCGCCCGGTCCGCGCAGGTCAGAGGGCTGGTCGAGCGACCACGCGAGACACACCGACGAGGCTGAGCCAAAATTGGGGGATCGATGGGTACGGCCACAAACTACGTGCTCGGTGAACTGCGACTGTTCCGAGCGTCACTCGGGGCCAGTCAGGACGAATTCGGCCGGGCCATCGGTTACTCCGGCTCCCACGTCAGCTCGGTCGAGACGGGTGGTCGCCCGCCGACGAAGGAGTACATGAAGGCGATCGACAATCACTACAACCTCGACGGCCGGTTCGGCCGGATGCTCCGCGAGCTGGCCAAGCTGGACGCCGAGCCGGTCTGGCTGCGCGAATGGATCGAGTTCGAGCGCGAGGCGACCACGCTGCGGTGGTTCGAGCTGTCCTACCTCCCCGGCCTGCTCCAGACCGAGCGGTACGCGCGGGCGACGCTGGCCGGGGGTCGCTTCACCGCCGACGAGGTCGAGCGGAACGTCGCATCGAGGCTGGGACGGCAGGAGGTCCTGGAGCGCGACCGCCCGCCTCAGTTCATCGCCGTCGTGGACGAGAGCGTGCTGCGCCGGCCGGTGCTCGACCAGCCGGGGCTCATGGCGGAACAGCTCGACCACCTCGCCGCGCAGGCGCTGCGGGAGCACATCCAGGTGCACGTCGTGCCCGTGGACGCCGGGATGTACCTGGGGCTGGCCGGGCAGTTCATCATCGCCGAGTTGCCCGACGGCGCCCGGGTGGCCCACGCGGACAACCAGCTCAACGCGCAGATCGTCGATGCGCCCGCCGACGTTGCTAGGCTGGCGAAGACGTGGGAGATCGTGCGGAACGAGGCGCTTTCCCGCCGGCAGTCCATCGAGCTGATCAAGGAGGTGGCGAAGTCATGGAATCGATGACCCCGCAGTGGCGGAAGTCGACCAGGTCCGGCGGCAACGGCGGGTCCTGCGTCGAGGTGGCCGACAACATGCCGGGCGTCGTGCTGGTGCGCGACACCAAGGACCGCGAGGGCGGCACCCTCCACTTCAACCCTCGGACCTGGCGGTCGTTCGTCGACCTGGCCAAGCAGATCGGCCCCGTAGCCTGACCCAGAAGTGTCGAAAGGCCGGCTGTCGAGCGTCGAGCATGACCAGCGTACGACGCCCCGTCCCGCCGCGAGCGCGACCATGAGCGACCTGGTGCGGAGAAGACCGACTCTTGTCGTCGTCAGCGGTCCACCCGGCGCGGGCAAGACCACGCTCGCCCATCGACTCGCCCGCAGAATCGGCTGTCCGGCGATCTGCCGGGACGAGATCAAGGAGGGCATGGTCCACGCGGCTGGCGACTTCATCGCCGCGCCGAGCGACGCGCTGACCCTGCGCACGCTGCCGACGTTCTTCCAGGTGCTGGAACTGCTCCTGACGGCAGGTGTCACCACGGTTGCCGAGGCAGCCTTCCAGGACCGGCTCTGGCGTCCCCACCTGCGGCCCCTGGCCGGCCTTGCCGACATCCGGATCGTGCATTGCCAGCTCGCGGCCGAGATCGCATGGGACCGCATCCGGCAGCGGCAGAACGAGAACCCCACGCGGCGCGCACACGCCGACGCGTCCCTCGTCGAGCAGCAGGTGCACGCGGTCGGCCACGACAGCTTCGACCGCGTCCGACTCGACGTACCCCAGCTCGAAGTCGACACCAGCGACGGCTACCGACCCGGACTCGACGAGATCGTCGAATTCGTGCAGCTGGGCAGTGGCCCCACGGTCGCGTTTCCATGATTCCGCGACTGGCCCGCGCGGCGGCCCGCCCCGCCCCGCCTACCCGGCTGTCAGCCGGACCCGATCGGCCGCGGTCGCGACCGGCTCCGTGAGCCGACCCGTCAGACGACCGGACCGCAACCCGATCACAACCGCTCCACAGTCGCCGGTGCCTAGAAATAGGTCAGTCCCCGACGGGAAGTTCCCGGGACCGGTGAAAAGGAGAACGACATGTTGAAGACCACGAAGGCCCGCCGGATCGGGGCAGGTCGTCGCCGGCCCCCACGTCGATCTTGGCGAACATCACGGCGGCCGTGACGTGCACCTCGTCGGCCAGGTCCCCGGTCCAGATCGCGACGGTCACCGCCCCGGTCACCTGGCAGGTCGCCTGGTTCCTGGTGACCGGAACGCAGCCGGCGCCCGACACCACGGACGACCCGGTGTCGGTGACCGCGACACCGCCGTCGACCGACTCCACCGTCACGTGGCTGGCGACACCCGCCGGGGCGACGTAGGACACCGTCGATCCGTTCACCTGCACCGTGCCACCCGAGGCGTGGGCCGGGGCGACGGCCCAGAGCAGGTGGGCTACGCCCACCGTCAGTGACATGCCGGCACCGAGCGCGATCCTGCGCAGCTTCTCGGACAATTCAGCCTCCCGCTCTCTTCCACCGGCGATCCCCGCCGGTGCCGCGGAGTGAACCATCCGGCGGTTGTGATCCGGTTGCGGTCCGTGGCCCGTCCCTAATTGCCTTGCCCGCGCCGTCAGCGGGCCGCATCCTTGAGCCTGTGACCAGGCCCGATCCGGACGGGCCCGCCGGGCGCTCGGCACCGCCCGGCCCGCGGCGGCGCGGGGCGTTCACCTCTCTCTCACCGTACGGCGATCCGCCCCCGCCGCCGCACCACCCTCACGCGAACAGCAGGCCGGCGACCCAGAGCACGCCGATCACCAGGCCGGCGAGAAACTCGACCAGCATGGACAGGCCGGCGGCCTTGAGCGCCTGCACCGTCGACGGCCAGGCGAGTTGGTTGCTGCCCAGCCGCAGCCGCTCGGCACCCCACACCCCGCCGACGAAGCCGACCACCAGGCCGACCACCGGGATCACGAAGAACCCGACCAGCCCCAGCACGCCGCCGGCCAGCAGGGACGACGTCGGCACCCCGGCGCTGCGCAGGTTGCGCCCCGGCCAGAGGTACTTGACCACGGCACCGCCGGCCGCGACCACGGTGGCGGCGGCCAGCACCAGCCAGCGGCCCGCCCCGGCGTCGCCGAACAGCGCCCACACCAGCACCCCGCCCCAGCACAGCGGCAGCGCGGGCAGCCCCGGCACCACCACCCCGGCCAGCCCCGCCACGATGGCCAGCGCGGCCACCACCGAGACGACCGCCTGCGAGTCCGTCAGGCTCATGCCATTCCCTCTGGGGGATCGTCCCCGCGCAGCCGGGCGGTGATCGCTGCGGCCGGCACGGGGCCGCCGAACCAGCACCCCTGCCCGGTGTCGCAGCGCAGCGCGCGCAGCCGCTCGGCCTGCGCCTCGGTCTCCACCGCCTCGGCGGTGACCCACAGCTCAAGGGCGTGCGCCAGCCGGACCAGCGCGTCCACGATCCGCTCGTCGCGGTGGTCGGCCGGGTCCAGTGGGTCGTCCGCCCGGATCCCCTCCACGAACGGCCCGGCCAGCTTGAGGCAGTGGATCGGCAGCCGCCGCAGGTACGCCAGGTTCGAGTACCCGGTGCCGAAGTCGTCGATCGCCAGTCGTACGCCGAGGTCGGCGAGCTGGTGCAGCGACCGCAACGGCTCCCCCGTGGTGCCCATCACGGCGCTCTCGGTCAGTTCGAGCTGGAGCAGGCGGGCGGGCAGCCCGCTGCGGCTCAGCGCGCTCGCCACCGTATCGACGATGGCCGGGTCGTTGGCCTGCCGCGCGGCCAGGTTGACGCTGACCACCAGCTCCGTTCCGGGGAACTGCCGGCGCCACGCCTCGGCGTCGCGGCACGCCTGCCGGAGCACCCACTCGCCGAGCCGGACGATCAGGCCGGTCTCCTCGGCCAGCCCGATGAACCGGTCCGGCCCGACCAGCCCCAGCTCGGGATGCTGCCAGCGGACCAGCGCCTCGACCGCCACCATCGAGGAGTCCAGCAGCGACACGATCGGCTGGTAGTGGACGACGAACTCGCCCCGGTCCAGCGCCGCGGGCAGGCCGGCGACCAGCGCCGAACGGGCGATGTCGCGGGCGCTGCGCTCGGGGTCGTAGACCGCCCACCGGCCGCGCCCCTCCGCCTTCGCCCAGTACAGGGTGGTGTCGGCGGCCTTCATCAGCTCCGACGCGCTGGTCTCGGCGCTGGGGCACTCCACGATGCCGATGCTGGCCGACACCACGAGCTGCTGGTCGCCGACGTGCACCGGGACGGAGACCGCCGCGAGCGCCATCTCCGCGACGCCCACCGCGTCGTCGATGCCGTCGCCGCCGTCGACGAGGATGACGAACTCGTCGCCGCCCATCCGGGCGACCAGGTGGCCGTGCCCGGCGACGCACTCGGCCAGCCGGCGGGCGATCACGACCAGCAGCCGGTCGCCGAGGTCGTGCCCGAGGCCGTCGTTGACCGCCTTGAAGCCGTCCAGGTCGAGGAAGCAGACCCCGATCCGGTGGTCCGGGCCGGCGTCGCCGAGCACCTGGCCGAGGGTCTCGAAGAACAGGGTCCGGTTGGGCAGGCCGGTGAGCGGGTCGTGCAGCGCCTGGAAGCGCAGCCGCTGCTGGAGTTCGTACCGCTCGGTGATGTCCTCGATCATCGCCACGGTGAAGCGCGGCCGGCCGTCGTCGTACCGGATCAGCGAGACGGCCAGGTCCGTCCACACCACGCTGCCGTCCTTGCGGTGGTAGCGCTTCTCCACCCGGGCCGAGTCGTGCTTGCCCTCGATCAGCTCCTGGTACAGCTCCCACATCCCGGCCGCGTCCTCGGCGTGGAACAGCCCCGCCACGTTGGTCTGCCGCAGCTCCTCGGCGGAGTAGCCGAGCATGTCGGCGAAGGGCTGGTTGACCTCGATGATCTGCCCGTCGATGCCGGCGATGCCGATCCCGGTCGCCGCCCCGGTGAAGACCGCCCGGAACCGCGCCTCGCTGTCCCGCAGGGCCTGCTCGACGCGGTCCCGGGCCTGCCAGGCGCTGCGGGCGATGCGTTCCTGCTGGGCGAAGGTGCGGTCGCGCAGCGCCCGGGCGAACCCGCCGGCGAAGGCGCCCTGGAGGGCGGCTACCCGGTCGGCCGTGCCGTGCCGGGCCGGGTGGCCCGGCAGCACCTGGGCGACGAACCGTTCCCCGAGGGCGGTGACCGACCAGTCCAGGAACCCGGGCTCGATCAGGTGTGCCTCGACCAGCGCCCGGCCGACGTCCTCGGCGGGCCGGGCGGAGAACGCCTCGGCGAGCAACGCCTGGGCCAGCCGTACCGTGTGCACGAACAGCAGCCGCTCGGTCTCGACGGCGCTCAGCGGCACGAACCCGAGCCGACGCGCCGCGCGGGCCCACCCGGCGGCGTACGCCTCGGCACCGGCGCGGCTGAGCTGCTCACCGCCGGGCCCCGGCACGGCTGTCATGGCCGCCTAGCCGGCGGGCTGGTCGTACCGGGCGACGCCGCCGAACGCGCCGAACCGCTCGGGGTGGTCGTCCACGTCGGACGGCGAGTCGGGGCGCCACAGCGGCATGTGCACCACCCCCGGAGCCAGGATCGTCCAGTCGCCGAAGAAGCCGGTGATCTCGGCCCGGGAGCGCAGGGTGATCTCGGTGTCGGTGCGCGCCGACAGCCGCTGCGCGTCCAGCATCTCCTGCGGCTGGTCCTCGAACGTGGAGTGGGAGACGACCAGGAAGCTGCCGGGGACGGCGGCGGCCCGCAGGGTGGCCAGGACGTCGGCGGGACGGTCGGCGTCCGGGACGAAGTGCACCACCCCGGCGAGCAGGATGCCGACCGGCCGGCCGAGGTCGAGCAGGCCCGTGGCCCGGCACTCGGCGAGGATGCGCTCCGGCTCCCGCAGGTCGGCGTGGATCACGCCGGTCAGGTCGTTGCCGGCCAGCAGCTCCCGGCTGTGCGCCACCGCCACCGGGTCGATGTCGACGTAGACCACCCGGGCCTTCGGGTTCGCGGCCTGGGCCACCTCGTGGACGTTGCCGACGGTGGGTATCCCCGAGCCGATGTCGAGGAACTGGTCGATCCCGGCGTCGAGCAGCGCCCGGACCGCGCGGCGCAGGAACTCCCGGCCGGAACGCATCGTGGCGGCCAGGTTCGGCGTCATGCCCGCGATCTGCTCGGCGAGCTTCCGGTCGATCTCGAAGTTGTGCGCGCCGCCGAGGAAGTAGTCGTAGACCCGAGCCGCGCTCGGCCGGCTCAGATCGATCTCGGTGGGAAGTCCGTCCGGCATGTGTGTCGCTCCCGCCCAGTCGTCGCCGCGCCGCGGGCCGCGCCGGCCGCCGGGCGCGCTCGGGCGCACCCCGCCGGTGGCCGGCCGACCCGCAGGTCTGTGGTGTTCCACACTCTAGGCCGCAGGCTCCACGGTAGGCGAGATCCGATTCGGCCACCGGGCACCGGTCAGCCGGCCGACTCCAGCATCAGCGAGATGCCCTGACCCACCCCGACGCACATGGTGGCGAGCGCCCGTCGGGCACCCCGGCGGCGCAGCTCCAGCGCTGCGGTGAGCGCCAGCCGGGCGCCGCTGGCCCCCAGCGGGTGACCCAGGGCGATCGCGCCACCGTTGGGGTTGACGTGCTCGGCGTCCTCGGGCAGGCCCAGCTCGCGCAGCACCGCCACCGACTGGGCGGCGAACGCCTCGTTCAGCTCGATCACGTCGACGCCGTCGAGGCCCACCCCGAGCCGGTCGAGCAGCCGGCGGGTGGCCGGCACCGGCCCGATGCCCATGATCCGGGGCGGCACTCCGGCCGCGGCGGCGCCGGTCACCCGGGCCAGCGGGGTCAGCCCGTACCGGGCCACCGCCCGCGCGCCGGCCACCAGCAGCGCCACCGCGCCGTCGTTGACGCCGGAGGAGTTGCCGGCGGTCACCGTGCCGCCCTCCCGGAACGGGGTGGGCAGCGCGGCGAGCTTCTCCAGCGAGGTCTTTCGGGGGTGCTCGTCGACCTCGACCAGCTTCGTCTCGCGCCGCCCGGCCGGCACGGTCACCGGCACGATCTCCTCGGCGAACCGGCCGCCGGCCTGTGCCCGGGCGGCCCGCTGCTGCGACCGGTACGCGAACGCGTCCTGCGCGGCGCGGTCGACGCCATACTCGGCAGCCACGTTCTCGGCGGTCTCGGGCATCGAGTCGATGCCCCACTCCCGCTCCATCAGCGGGTTGACCAGTCGCCAGCCGATCGTGGTGTCGTACACCTCGGCGGCCCGGGAGAACGCCGAGGTGGCCTTCGGCATGACGAACGGCGCCCGGCTCATGCTCTCCACCCCGCCGGCCACGACCAGCTCCGCCTCCCCGGCGACGACCTGCCGGGCGGCGGTGGCCAGCGCGTCCAGGCCGGAGCCGCAGAGCCGGTTGACGGTGCTGCCGGGCACCTCGCCGGGCAGCCCGGCCAGCAGCGCGGCCATCCGGGCCACGTTGCGGTTGTCCTCGCCGGCCTGGTTGGCGCAGCCGAGAACCACGTCGTCGACCCGGGCCCAGTCGACCGACGGGTGCCGGGCGACCAGCTCGCGGATCACGTGCGCGGCGAGGTCGTCGGGGCGCAGCCCGGACAGCGCGCCGGCGTACCGGCCGATCGGGGTGCGGACACCGGCCACGAGATATGCCACGGTCATCGACGTAGTCCTTCGGGGTGGTGGGAGGGTCGACACGGGCCCGCCGGGTCACGGCGACGCGGGGCCAGGATATCCGCGCGGTGAGCGGATAGGTTGTCGGCATGGCCTGCCCAGTTCAGACGCCGCACGGGCGTGGCTGACCGGAGGCGGCCGGCGCCCACCGGGCCGGCCGGCCCCGGGCCCCGACCCGACCGGCCCGCCCCGTCGCCCGCGCCCCGGGCCGCCGCCGCGTCGGCCGCCGCCGGCTGCGTCCTGGCCGGCACGGTCGCGGTGACCGTCGCCGTGGCCGCCGGTCCGGGCCCGGGCCTGACCGGGTACGTCAGCGAGGCCGGCGTCACCGACAGCGGGTACGCCCCGATGTACCGGATCGGGGTGTTCGCCCTGGCCGGCGCGTTGCTGCTGCTCGCCGCGGCGCTGCCGGCGGCGCTGCGGGTCGCGGCCGGCCTGCTCGCCGCCGGTGGCGTGTGCGCAGCGCTCTCCGGCGCGGTGACGTGCAGCGCCGGCTGCCCGCTGCCGCCGTTCGAACGGGCCACGGTGGCCGACCTGGTGCACGGCGGAGCGAGCATCGCGGCGACGGCGTCCGTGGTGTTCGCGATGCTGGCGGTGCTGTTCTCTCCGGCCGCGGCGGCCCTGCTGCGGCGGCTCGCCGCAGCCGGCGCGGCGGTGTCGCTGCCGCTGGCCGGGGCGGTGGGGCTGGCGATGCTCGTCGTCGGTCGGAGTGCCCTGACCGGCGTGCTGGAACGGGTGCTGCTCGCGGTCTGCGCCGCCTGGGGCCTGGCCACCGCCACCGCCCTCGCCCTGCGCCGCCGCTGAGGCCTCCGGTCGACGGCGAACCCCGCAGGCCACCCCTGTAAGGAGCCTCACCGTCGGCGCTCCTTCCACCTGCGGCGGGGGGCGGCGTATCGTCGGCAGGCGATGACCAACGTCTGGCACCTCACCGTGCGCCTGTACGTCGACCTCCGACGGCAGGCCAGCGGCATCTGTCCGGCGCGGCCCGTCTCCTGACGCCCGCCCGACCGACCGCCCCCAGACCCTTGGACGCATCCTCATGGCTTCCGCCCTGCGCAAGTTCCCCTTCTCCGTACAGATCCTGCTCGGCCTCGTCCTCGGCGTGGCGCTGGGCTTCCTCGCCCGCGCCAACGACCTGAGCTGGCTGGCCAGCACCCTCGACACCGTCGGCGGCCTCTTCGTCCAGCTACTCAAGCTGGCCGTGCCGCCGCTGGTCTTCACCGCCCTCGTGGTCAGCGTGGTCAGCCTGCGCGGCGTGGCCAACGCCGCCCGGCTGGCGCTGAAGACCCTGCTCTGGTTCGGCGTCACCGCGCTCGTCGCGGTGGCCGTCGGCATCGGCCTCGGCCTGCTCACCGACCCGGGCCGGGGCGTCACCCTGGACGTCGGCGGGGCCACCCCGCCGAAGACCACCGGTTCGTGGACCGACTTCCTCACCGGCATCGTGCCGACCAATCCGGTCGGCGCGTTCGTCGAGGGCAACGTGCTCCAGATCGTCTTCCTGGCCCTGGTGGTGGGCGCCGCCGCGCTGCTGGTCGGCGAGGCCGCCGAGCCGTTCGTGGCGCTCAACCGGTCCCTGCTGGCCATCGTGCAGAAGGCGCTGTGGTGGGTGATCCGGCTCGCCCCGATCGGCACCCTCGGCCTGATCGGCCACGCCGTCGCCTCGTACGGCTGGGACCTGCTGGCCCCGCTGGCGAAGTTCACCACCGCCGTGTACGTCGGCTGCGCGATCGTGCTGTTCGTGGTCTACCCGCTGCTGTTGGCCGTCGCGGGCCGGCTCAACCCGTTGCGCTTCTTCGCCGGCGCCTGGCCGGCCATCGAGCTGGCCTTCGTCTCCCGCTCCTCGGTCGGGACGATGCCGGTGACCCAGCGTTCCGTCGAGCGCCTCGGCGTCCCCCGCGAGTACGCCTCGTTCGCGGTGCCGTTCGGCGCCACCACGAAGATGGACGGCTGCGCGGCGGTCTACCCGGCCCTCGCGGCGATCTTCGTCGCGCAGGTCTTCGGGGTGGACCTCGGCGTCGGCGACTACCTGCTGATCGCGTTCGTCTCCGTGGTCGGCTCGGCGGCCACCGCCGGACTGACCGGCGCGATCGTGATGCTCACGCTGACCCTGAGCACGCTGGGCCTGCCGCTGGCCGGCGCCGGCCTGCTGCTGGCCATCGACCCGATCCTGGACATGATCCGCACCGCCACCAACGTGGCCGGTCAGGCCGTCGTCCCGACCATCGTCGCCGCCCGCGAGGGCACCCTCGACCGCGCCGCGTACGACTCGGCCGGCCGCCGGAACCCGGTGGCGCCGGACGCCCCCCTCCGCACCGACGACCCGAGCCCCGTCCCCGCCTGACCCCCCGTGTTGATCAAGAGGTTTGCGTCACTGCGGAGATCGTTCCTGACGTAAACCTCTTGATCACGGCGGCCGGAGTCACCCCGCCAGGTGCCCCCAGTCGTTCTCCAGGTCCCGCCACGGGCCCCGGGCCGCCACCGCCCCGCCGATCAGCACCACCACCTGGTCGGCCCGGACCAGCGCCGCCCGCTTCGACGTCGAGCCGACCACCGTCACCCCGTGCTCCCGCAGTGCCGCCCACAGCTCCAGCTCGGTCGTGACGTCCAGCGCCGACGACACGTCGTCGGCGACCAGCAGCTCGGTACGCGGGGCCAGCGCCCGGGCCAGCGCCAGCCGCTGGAGCTGCCCGCCGGAGAGCCGGGTCCCCTTGTGCCCGATCAGCAGCCCGAGCCCGCCCCCGGCGGCGGCCAGGTCGTGGTCGAGTTGGGCGGTCGACACCGCGCCGGCCGCGTCCACGTCGTGGCCGAGCGCGATGTTGTCGGAGACCGTGCCGGAGAGCACCCGGGGGAGCTGGCCGACATAGCCGACCTGCTGCGGGCGCAGGAACAGCTCCGGTGTGGTGACCGGCTCGTCGTTCCAGCGCAGCGCCCCGGTGTGGTGCACGATCCCGGCCAGGGCGCGCAGCAGCGAGGACTTGCCGGAGCCGACCGGCCCGACGACGAGCACGAGCTGGCCGCGTTCGACGGTCAGGTCGACGTCGCGGACGGCGAGCGTCCCGTCGGTGTGCAACGCGCCGAAGCCGACCAGGTCCAGCCGGCGCAGCGGACGCCGGGGCGGGGGCTCGGGCGCGGGCGCCCGCCCGGCGGCCAGGTCCACCCCGTCCACCGGCGCCGAGTACGTCCCCACCCCGGTCATCGCCACCGTCCGGCGCGTCCACACCCGGGCCGACGGGAGCTGGGAGACCAGGGACGCCGTGGTCCACGCGAACCACCGGGCCGCGCCGAGGGTGGACACCGCGACCAGGGTGGCCCCGGCGGACAGCCCGCCGCTGAGGTAGAGCGCCCAGGCGCCGATCGGCAGCAGGCCGCTGACCAGGGCCGGCGTCGAGCGCGACCAGACCTGCACGGAGATCTCCCGGCGCTGCCGCTCGCTGCGGCTGGCGTCCAGGTCGGCGAGGTGGCCCAGCACCGGCCGGGTGGCGCCGGCCAGCTTCACCGTGCGGGCGGCCGACAGGGACGAGACCAGCGCGGTGGCGAACGCCGCCCGCGCCGCGACGGTGGCCCGGGCGGACCGTTCCAGGCGCGGCCCGAACAGCGTCGCCGCCAGCCCGGAGACGACCATCGTCCCGGCGAAGAACGCGGCCGGCACCAGGCTGCCGGAGACCAGCGTCATGGCGACCACGGCGACCAGGGCGATGGCCTGGTCGAGCAGGTTGTCGGCGAGGATCACCACCCGTTCGGTGTCACCGCCCTGGGCGACCACCTCGGCCGGGGTGTGCCCGCTGATCCGGCGCGGGCCGGTCTGCCCGTGCACCAGCCGCAGGCTGATCCGCAGCATCTGGCGGACCCACCAGTTGGGGAACCAGACGCTGGTCAGGTAGGGCACCGGCGTGGTCACCAGCAGCGCGGTCACGATGCCGACCGCCGGCCACCACGGCCCGCCGACGCCGTCCACCAGGTCCACCCAGAGCCAGGGCAGCACCGCGCCGTCCAGGCCCAGCAGGCCGCCGAACGTGAACAGGGCGATCGCGGCCAGGCCGTACCGGGGGTCGTTGGTGGTCAGGCGCAGGATCTCCCGCATCGTCCGGGCGGGCGGCGTCGGCGGCAGCGGGGGCGGCTCGACCTTCGTCCGGGCCACGCCGACCGGCGCGCCCGCCCCACCGGGGCCGGCACCCGGGGCCGGGGCCGGCGGCGGATCGGTCAGCAGCGCCGTGCCGCCGCCCCGCCCGGCCGCCCCCGCCTCGGCGTACGCGGCGGCGTGGCTGACGGCCAGCAACTCGGCGAACCGCGCCGAGGAGCGCAGTGGCCCGGCCTCGACCACCGCCCCGTCGGCCAGCACCACCACCTCGTCGCAGCGGCGCACCGAGGAGAGCCGGTGGGCGATGACGATGCCGATCCGGTCGGCGAGCAGCCGGTCGGTGGCCCGCTGCACCAGCGTCTCGGTGACCGGGTCCAGCCGGGCGGTGGCCTCGTCGAGGACCACCACGTGCGGGTCGCGGACCAGGATCCGGGCGAACGCGACGAGCTGCTCCTGGCCGGCGGACAGCACGTGCCCGCCCTCGCCGAGCCGGGTGCGCAGGCCGTCGGGCAGCTCGGCGATCCAATCGGCCAGGCCCAGCTCGTGCAGCGCCCGGGCGGCGGCGTCGAGCAGGGCCGGGTCGAACAGGGCGACGTTCTCGGCGAGGGTGCCGGCCAGGATCTCGGTGCGCTGCGGCACCACGGCCACCCACCGGCGCAGCCGCTCGACGTCCAGGTCGAGCAGGTCCACCCCGCCGAGCAGGACGGTGCCGCGCGGCAGGTCCACCGCCCGGGTGAGCACCTTGGCCAGGGTGGACTTGCCCGACCCGGTCCGCCCGACCAGGGCGTACGACCGGCCCCGGACGAAGGTCAGCGAGACGTCGCGCAGCGCCGGGGCGCGGTCGCCCTCCGCCCCGCCCGCCGGGTAGCGGAAGGTGAGGTTCCGCACGGCCAGGTCACCGTCGACGGGCTCCCGGCCGCCGGTCGGTTCCTGCCGGGCGTCCTGGAGAAGCTGCACCCGCCCCCAGGCACCGAGCGCGTACTGCAACTCGGGCACCATCCGGCTGACGTGCTCGACGGTCGCGCCGAAGGCGAGCACCAGCAGCCAGACGGCGGTCAGCCGGGCCGCGTCGATCCGGCCGGCGGCCAGCGCCCAGGCCCCGCCGAGAACCACCCCGACGATGCCGACCCGGATGACGCCGGCGCCGACCGTGGTGACCGCCGCCGACATCCGCCACACCAGCCGCCCCCGGGCCAGCACCTCGGCGGCCCGCCGGGCGTAGAGCCGCAGCACGTACGGCCGGGCCAGGCTGGTACGCACGTCGTCCTGGCCGTGGACGGCCTCCTCCATGACGGCGGCGAGGTCCGTCCAGGCCTCCTCCTCGGCCATCCGGGCCGGGGCGATCCGCCGGGTCGGCCGGCGCAGCACGACCGCGAGCAGCGCGGTCAGCACGAGCATGCTCACCCCGGCCGGCCACCAGACCACCAGGGCCACGACCGTGGAGAGCAGGCCGGTGGCGGACATCTGGGCGATCCGTACGCCGTGCCCGCGCACCTCGGAGGCCACCTGGTAGACGTCCCCGTCGATCCGGTCCAGCAGCTCGCCGACCGGGGTCCCCTCCAGGGTGGGCAGGTCCTGCCCGAGCGCCACCCGGCACAGCCGCCGCCGGACGTCGGCGGACCAGTCCGCGGTCAGCCCGGCCATCACCAGCCCGATGGCGAGGTCGGTGAGAACGGCGGCGCAGAGCGCCACCGCGAGGACGACGAACAGCGCCCCCGAGCGGTGCACCAGCACCGGGCCGGCGAGCGCCGACGCGGCGGCCTGGCCGGCGGCGCCGAGGACGACCAGCACGGCGACGACCGTCATCCGGCGTGCCGAGGTGGCCCACAGGTCACGGAAAAGGCGCATGTCGGTCCCTCCGGACTCCGGGGTGGCGGTGCCTCCACCCTGCGTGATCCGGCCGGACCGTTCAACGCATTTACCCCATCGGGGTCGGGTACGGCGGCGGTCAGGTCCGGGCGACCCGCCGGAGGAAGCGGCCAGGCGGCGGGGGAGCTGCCCCGCGGCTCAGAACAGCACGGTGGCGAGGGTGCCGACCGGGCGGAAGCCGCAGCGCTCGTAGACCCGGCGGGCGGCCAGGTTGAAGTCGTTGACGTAGAGGCTGACCGTCGGGGCGACCCGCAGCAGGGCGTCCCGGGTCACCGCCGCCATCGCCGCCGTGGCGATTCCCCTGCCGCGCCACTCCGGCGCCACCCAGACCCCCTGGACCTGCGCGGTGCGCCGGGTCACCACCGCCAGCTCGGCCTTGAACACCACCTGGCCGTCGACGAACCGGGCGTACGCCCGACCGGACCGGACCAGGTCGGTGACCCGCCGCCGGTAGCCGTGCCCACCGTCCTCGGTCAGCGGCGAGACGCCGACCTCCTCGGTGTACATGGCCACGGCCGCCGGGAAGAGCCGGTCGACCTCGTTGCCGTGCACCAGCCGCACGTCGGGGTCGACGGCCACCAACGGCAGCGCGTCGGCGGCCAGCAGCGGCTGGTTGGGGCGGACGTCCCGGGCCGGCCCCCAGTGCCCGCAGAGCCGGTCCCAGAGCCCGAGCACCGCATCGGCCCGACCGACGATGGAGGAGCAGAGGCGTTCCTCGGCGGCGAGCAGCTCGGCATAGGCGGCGACGGCGGGCTCCGAGGCGAGCACGGGGGTGAGGTTGCCGCCGAGCCAGCAGATCGACTCCAGGCTGCGGCGCGCGCCGTACCCCAGGATCCGGCCCTCGGCCCGCCACCAGGCCAGCCCGCGCGCGGCGACCCGCTCGGCGACCTGCGCGCCCGCGAACGGGTCGAGGTCGAGCAGCCGCTCGACCGCGCGCCGCTCCGATTCCCCGAGTTGCCGTACCGGCACCGTCAGCACGGTTACCAGCCTGCCAGATCACCCCGCCGCCTCGCCGGCCGAGTGCCGAGCCCACCGAGACCGGCCCGACCGCACCCCGGAAAGGCGGCCCCTGGGCGGGCAGCGCGCTGGGAACGCCCCGCACCCGATGATCCATCCCGGCGGCCCCTGCACCCCCCGGCACCCCGCGCGGTGACCCGCGGCGCCCTGGTCGCCCCGAGACGGCCGCTGACGTATCCGACAGTACGCCACCTTGTCGTCGACACGTTGCCGATATATCGTTGATGCATCAGCGACAGAACTTGGAAGGGAGAGCCCTGATGGGTTTCCACCAACGGATGCACGTACCCGAGGCGCGGATGCGCGGCTTCGGCTTCCCCCCGTTCCCGCCGGGTCCCCCCGGCCCGCCGTTCCCGCCCGGTCCCCCGCACGGGCACGGCGGCGGCCGGGGCGGCCACCGGGGCCGTGGCCGGGGGCGCCGGCCCAACGTGCGCGCCGCCGTGCTGGCCCTGCTCACCGAGCGGCCGATGCACGGGTACGAGATGATCCAGGAGATCGACTCCCGCACCGGCGGGGCCTGGCGGCCCAGCCCCGGATCGATCTACCCGACCCTCCAACTCCTGGAGGACGAGGGCGTCGTCACCGTCGCCACCGAGGACGCCGGCGGCGGCCGGAAGCGGTTCACCGTCACCGAGGCGGGCCGGGCCGAGGCCGGTGAGGCGGCACAGGCCCCGCCGTGGGGCGAGTTCGCCGAGGACACGGTCAACAGTTGGCACGACATCCGCGACGCCGGCAACCAGGCGATGCAGGCGCTGCGCCAGGTGATGACGACCGGCACCGACGACCAGCGGGAACGGGCCGCGCAGGTGCTGGCCGAGACCCGGCGCAAGCTCTACGCGATCCTCGCCGAATCCGACTGACCTCCCGCCCGCAACGACCTCCCACCCGCAAATGCAGAGAAAGAGTGGCCACTCCGCCTGGAATGGCCACTCTTTCTCTGAATTTGCGCGGGTGGGCCCGGGTGTGGGCGGGTGGGGGTGGGTGGGTGGGTGGGGTCAGTGGACCGTGACCGTGGCTCCCGGGGCCAGGTCGCGCAGGTCCTCGGGGATTTCCGCGCCCATCTCGTCGGCGATTCGCAGGGCCTCGAAGATCAGGGTCTCCACGATCTGCGCCTCCGGGACGGTCTTGACGACCTTGCCCTTGACGAAGATCTGGCCCTTGCCGTTGCCGGAGGCGACGCCGAGGTCGGCCTCGCGGGCCTCGCCCGGGCCGTTGACGACGCAGCCCATGACCGCGACGCGCAGCGGCACCGGCAGGCCCTCCAGGCCGGCGGTGACCTCCTCGGCGAGCTTGTAGACGTCGACCTGGGCCCGGCCGCAGGACGGGCAGGAGACGATCTCCAGGCCGCGCTCGCGCAGGCCCAGCGACTCCAGGATCTGGTTGCCGACCTTGATCTCCTCGACCGGCGGCGCGGAGAGGGAGACCCGGATGGTGTCGCCGATCCCCTCGGCCAGCAGCGCGCCGAACGCGACCGCCGACTTGATGGTGCCCTGGAACGCCGGCCCGGCCTCGGTCACGCCGAGGTGCAGCGGGTAGTCGCACTTCTCGGCGAGCTGCCGGTACGCCCGGATCATCACCACCGGGTCGTTGTGCTTCACCGAGATCTTGATGTCCCGGAAGCCGTGCTCCTCGAACAGCGAGCACTCCCACAACGCCGACTCGACCAGCGCCTCGGCGGTGGCCTTGCCGTACTTGGCCAGCAGCCGCTTGTCCAGCGAGCCGGCGTTCACGCCGATCCGGATCGGCACGCCCGCGTCGCCGGCCGCCTTGGCGATCTCCTTGACCTTGTCGTCGAACTGCCGGATGTTGCCCGGGTTCACCCGCACGGCCGCGCAGCCCGCGTCGATCGCGGCGAAGACGTACTTCGGCTGGAAGTGGATGTCGGCGATGACCGGGATCTGCGACTTGCGCGCGATCGCCGGCAGCGCCTCGACGTCGTCCTGGCTCGGCACGGCGACCCGGACGATCTGGCACCCGGACGCGGTCAGCTCGGCGATCTGCTGGAGGGTGGCGTTGACGTCGGAGGTGAGGGTGGTGGTCATCGACTGCACCGAGACCGGCGCACCCCCACCGACCGGCACCGAGCCGACCATGATCTGGCGACTGAGCCGCCGTGGGGCGAGCGCCGGGGGCGGCGCGACGGGCATACCGAGACTGACTGCGGTCACTTCAGGCACTCACCTTGAGAAGAGCGTGATCGGGTTGACGACGTCCGCGGTGATGGTCAGCAGCGTGAACGCGCCGCCGATCAGGATCACCGCGTACGTGATGGGCATGAGCTTGAGGTAGTCGACGCGGCCCGGGTCCGGCTTGCCGAAGCGGGCGAACAGCCAGGACCGGGCCCGCTCGAACCAGGCGATCGCGATGTGCCCGCCGTCGAGCGGGAGCAGCGGCAGCAGGTTGAACACGCCGATGAAGAAGTTCAGCGAGATGAACAGCATGAAGAACACCAGCCAGGCGTTGTTCTCCACCGCCTCGCCGCCGAGCCGGCTCGCGCCGACCACGCTGATCGGGGTGTCCATGTCCCGCTCGCCGCCGGTGATCGCCGTCCACAGGGCGGGCACCTTCTGCGGGATCCGCTTCATCGCCTCGTACGTGCCGACGGCCATGTCGCCGGTGAACCGGGCGGTCCCGCCGAGCGCCTCCATTGGCCCGTACGACACCCGGGTCGGGGTGCTGAACTGGAGGCCGACGCCGAGCGCGGAGACCGGGCCGACCTGGCCCTTCGGGTTGTCCAGCGGCGGGCGCTGGGTCTGGGCGAGCACGGTGCTCGTGCTGCCCGGCTGGCCGTCGCGGACGTACCCGATCTCGGCCTTGTCGCCGGGCTTGGTGGCCCGCAGCGCGACCAGCAGGTCGCCGTAGTTGTTGACCGGGGTGCCGTTGAGCGAGGTGATCCGGTCGCCGTCGCGCAGGTTGGCCTGGGCGGCGGGGCTGGCCGGGTCGGCGACCGCGCACTCCCGGACCAGGTTCTCCGGCACCACGCACTTGGCCAGCGCGATCACCGCGGGCTCCTGGCGGGCCTCGGCGTCGGTGGTCGGGAAGTCGGGGTTGGGCAGGCCGGCGGACATCGCGACGATCCAGGTCGCCACCAGGGCGAGCGCGAAGTGGGTGACGGAGCCGGCGGACATCACGATCGTGCGCTTCCACACCGGGTAGCGCCACATCACCCGGGACTCGTCGGCCGGGTCGACGTCGTCGTCCTGCGGCGTCATGCCGACGATCTTGCAGAAGCCGCCGAGCGGGATGCCCTTGACGCCGTACTCGGTCTCGCCGCGCCGGAAGGACCAGATGGTGGGGCCGAAGCCGACGAAGTAGCGGGTGACCTTCATCCCGAACGCCTTGGCGGTGAGCATGTGCCCCGCCTCGTGCAGGCTGACCGAGACGAGGATGGCCAGGGCGAAGAGCACCACCCCGAGCAGGTACGCCATCAAGCTCCTTCCACCGACGCCACGATGATCTCCTGCGCGTGCGCGCGTGCCCACGACTCGGCGGCGAGCACGTCCTCGACGGTACCTGGTTCGGCGAAATCGGGAGTGTCCTCCAACACCCGCCGGAGGGTGTCCACGATGCCGAGGAACGGCAACCGGCCGGCGACGAACGCCGCCACGCACTCCTCGTTGGCCGCGTTGTAGACCGCCGGGCGGCAGCGCCCGGCCTCCCCGGCCGCCTTGGCCAGCGCCACCGCCGGGAACGCCTCGTCGTCGAGCGGGGCGAACTCCCAGGTGTGGGCCGTCGTCCAGTCGACGGCGGCGGCGGCGTCCGGCACCCGGTCGGGCCAGCCGAGGCCGAGCGCGATGGGCAGCCGCATGTCCGGCGGGCTGGCCTGGGCGAGCGTGGACCCGTCGGCGAACTCCACCATCGAGTGGATCACCGACTGGGGGTGCACCATCACGGTGATGTCGGCGTACGGCACGTCGAACAGCTCGTGCGCCTCGATCACCTCCAACGCCTTGTTGACCATGGTGGCCGAGTTGATCGTGACCACCGGCCCCATGTTCCAGGTCGGGTGGGCCAGGGCCTGTTCCGGCGTGACCTCGGTCAGCTCGTCACGCCGCTTGCCTCGGAAGGGACCGCCGCTGGCGGTGACGATCAGCCGCCGCACCTCGGGGCGCGATCCGGAGCGCAGGCACTGGGCCAGCGCCGAGTGCTCCGAGTCGACGGGCACGATCTGCCCCGGGCGCGTCACCGCGGCCCTGACGAGGGGGCCGCCGGCGACGAGGGACTCCTTGTTGGCCAGGGCGAGGGTACGGCCGGCGCGCAGCGCCGCGAGGGTCGGCGCGAGCCCGAGCGAGCCGACCACGCCGTTGAGCACCACGTCGCAGGGCCACTGGGCCAGCTCGGTCATCGCGTCGGGGCCGGCCACGATCTTGGGCAGCTTGAAGTCGCCGCTGGACCAGCCGCGCCGGCTCGCCTCCGCGTAGAAGGCGAGCTGGAGGTCCTGCGCGGCGGACGCCTTCGCCACCCCGACCGCCTCGACGCCGAGTTCGAGGGCCTGGGCGGCGAGCAGCTCGACGTTGCCGCCCCCGGCACCGAGCGCCACCACCCGGAACCGGTCGGGATTGCGCCGGACGATGTCGATGGCCTGGGTGCCGACCGACCCGGTCGACCCGAGCAGCACAAGATCGCGGGGAGAGTTCACCCGCCCATTCTTCCCCACCGCCGCTGGGCGTCCCCTGCGAGCCTCACCGCCGACCCACCCATGATCGTTTGCGCAGAACAGAGACGACACGCCGACGAAGTTCTCCCCAACCAGCAGACGATCATCAGGGATCGCCCAACGACGGTTGGGCACGGCCTCGATCTGCTCGAACGGCAGGCCGCGCCCCGGAGTCGACTCAGCGCTTCATCATGAGGTCTTCGGCTCGCTGATCGAGGGGTTCCTCAGCACCGACCGGAGCGCGCTCGGGGCGCACTACAGCCAGGAGTACGCGGTCGACCGGGGCGGGGTGACCACCTCAGCACGGCGTCCCCGCCCCCCGACGACCGCCCAGACGGCCGCACCGAAGATCGCGCAGAGGGGGCGCAGACGACTGACTGCACAGACGAGTCAGCTCCAAAGGGCCGCGAACAGCCCCTCCCCGCCACCCGCGCCACCACGGCTCGGGCCGCGGATCAGCAGTCGCTCGGTGTGGAGCACGGTCATGTCGCGCGATCGGAGTGCGTACCGGGGTGCGGCGCGGGGAAGATGATCGCGGTGGGAGACGGATGGCAGCGGACGAAGCGGATCACCAGCGCCGCGTTCCGGCCGGTACGGGGCCGGGACCTGTCGCTGCACGCCGCCGCGATCACCTTCTACGGGGCGGTCGCCGTGGTGCCCGTGGCGCTGCTGGCCATCTGGCTGACCGGGCTGCTCGCCGGTGGCGGCCGGGTCCGGCGGCTCACCTCGTACGCCGTCGACACGCTGCCCACCGACATCGGCGCGAACCGGGCGGTGGCCGCGCTGCTGGAGGCCGGCCTCCACCTGACCCCGGTGCTCGCCCTGGCCTCGCTGCTGCCGGCGTCGCTGTACGGCGAGGGGCTGCGCCGGGCGTTCGTCTCGGTGGCCGCCCCGCGTGAGCCGGGCGGGGCGCTGGTCGGCTGGCGGGGCCGGCTGCTGCTGCTCCCGCTGCTCGCCCCGGCCCCCGCGCTGCTGCTGTCGATCCTGCTGGCGCTGCCGTACACCACCGGCCTGGTCCGCCAGGGCGGCTGGTCCGGCGCGCTCGGGGTGGTGCTGTCGTTCCTCGGGGTGTGGCTGGTGCTCACCCCGGTGCTGTTCTGGGTGTTCCGGGTGGTCGGCCCGGCCTCGCCGGACTGGCTGTCGACGCTGGGGATGGGCTCGTTCACCGCGGCGAACCTGTCCGGGTTCCTGCACGGCTTCGTGCTGTTCGCCTCGCTCCCCCTCGACCTGGGCGTGCCGTTCGGCGGCTTCGACCAGATCGGCGGCGGGGTGGCCGTGCTGCTCTGGCTCTACGTGTTCCACGTGATCGTGCTCGCCGGCTACTCGGCCACCCTCGCGCTGAGCGACTGGCGCGCCCGCCGGGCCGGCGAAACCCCGGCCGGGGCCCCCGACGGTCTCCCGCCGGCAGCCCCGCCGCACTAGGCTGCCCGGGCATGAGCGATACGAGTGAGCTGCCGTCCCGCGCCGACGTGGTGATCGTCGGATCCGGACACAACGGGCTGGTCTCGGCGATCCTGCTGGCCCGCGCCGGGCTGGACGTGCTGGTGCTGGAGGCCGCCGACGTGATCGGCGGCGCGACCCGCACCGAGAACCCGTTCCCGAGGGTGCCGGGGCTGCGCCACTCCACCGGGTCGTACCTGCTCGGGCTGATGCCGCCGGAACTGCTCGCCACGCTCGACGTGCGCATCCCGGTGCTTCGCCGCGACCCGCACTACTTCCTGCCCACCCCGGGCGGCGCCGGCTCGCCGTACCTGCTGATGGGCAGCGACCACGCGGCGACCCGGCGGCAGCTCACGGAGTTCTTCTCCCCCGCCGACGTGGCCGCCGACGACGCCATGCAGGCCGAGCTGGCCCAACTCCGCGAGGACCTGGCACCGGCCTGGCTGGCCGAGCCGCTGGCGGTGGAGGAGACCGCGCAGCGGCACGTCCGCCCGGCCCTGCGGCAGGTCTTCGTCGACCTGGTGCGCGGCTCGGTCGCCGACTACCTGGCCCGCTTCGACTTCCGCTCCGAGCTGCTGGTCAGCATGTACGCGGTCACCGACGGCCTGTCCGGGCTGAACGCCGGCCCGGACGACCCGGGCACCGGGCACAACTTCCTCGTGCACAACATGTGCCGGCTGCCCGGCTCCGACGGCACCTGGATGATCGCCGAGGGCGGGATGGGCACGGTCTCGCGTACCTTCGCCGAGGCCGCCCGCGCCGCCGGGGCCACCATCCTGGCCGGCGCCCCGGTCGCCGCGATCACCCTCGACGGCGGCGCGGCCAGCGGGGTGACCCTGGCCGACGGCCGGCAGGTGGCCGCCCGGGTGGTGCTCGGGGCCTGTGACCCGTACCGGCTGATCGACCTGCTGCCCGACGGCGCGCTCCCGGCGCCGCTGGCGCAGCGGATGGCGGCGGCCCGCCGCCCCGGCACCACCCTCAAGCTCAACCTGGCGCTGACCGGGCTGCCCCGGTTCTCCTGCCTGCCGCAGGACGCGCCCAGCCCGTTCGGCTCCACCATCCACCTGTTGCCCGGCTCGGCGTCGCTGGTCGGTGGCGGAGGCGAGCCGCCGATGGCCGCGCTACGCGCGATGTGGGCGGACGTCCAGGCCGGCCGGCTGCCCGACGAGCCGACCATCGAGTGGTACCTGCACACCACCGTGGACCCGTCGCTGTCCGACGCCGCCGGCCACCACTCCTCGGCGCTGTTCGTCCAGTCGGTCCCCTACGAGCTGGCCGGCACCACCTGGGACGAGGCCCTGCCCGGCTACGTCTCGCGCCTGGTCGACATCTGCGAGCGGTACGCCCCCGGCACCGCCGACCTGATCGCCGACGCCGTGCCGCTGCCCCCGCCCGGGATCGAGGCGCACTTCGGCATCACCGGCGGCCACATCCACCACGTCGACAACACGGTCTCGTTCACCGACCGGATGCCCTACGCCACGGGCGTCGACGGCGTCTACGCGGGCAGCGCCGGCTGCCACCCGGCCGGCAGCGTCATCGGCGCCGCCGGCCACAACGCCGCCCGCCGCATCCTCACCGACCTCTCCCGCTGACCCACCACCCCACCCCCTCGGGTGGGTCAGGGGGTGGGGGTTTCTGCGGTGGCGCGGTGGGCGCGCACCTTGTGGCCGACGCTGGTCAGGCACCGGCCGCTGGGCAGGTCGAACCTCCAGCCGTGTAGCTGGCAGGTGAGCTGGTCGCCCTCGACGATGCCGAACCGGGTCAGGTCCGCCTTCAGGTGCGGGCAGCGGCGCTGCACCACCCAGTCGCCGAGGGTGATGTCCTCGGCGTCGTTCGACCGCTCGTGCTCGTCGTACCAGCCCTCGGCGTACTGGAGGCGCTCGGTGGACAGGCACTTGAAGAAGGCGTACACGAACTCGTTGTACTGGCCGATCCGGGCGGCGGAGAACCGGCAGGACAGGAAGAGCGAGTTGACCCAGTCCACCTCGCCGATGTGCAGCAGGTGCTCGATCAGCGCCCGCTCGGTACGGAACCGGTAGCGGACCTTCTCGTCCGCGTACGGGCGCACCTCCTTGCCCGGGAAGTCCACCACGATCGACTCGACGCTCTCCCCGTCGTAGCCCACCAGATCGAAGCGGACCGGGCCGCCGACCCCCTTGGCCAGGTAGATCGACTCCTCCAGCAGCGGCTCGATGCGGCGTTTCATCCCGGCCAGCACGTCGACCTCGGGGTGCCGCCAGGACGCCCTCTCCGCCTCGATGACGCCGCGCTTGCGCTCCCGCATCTCCTCCAGGTGGGCGACCTTGTTCGCGAAGAACTCCGCCACCGGAACCGGGTGGGTGGTCGTCGCGCCGCCGGTGGTGACCTCGGCGACGCTGCCGGGCAGCAGCACGATGCCGTTGCTGCCGCCGACCTTGGCGTACTCGGACAGGAACACCGACTGGTCGGGGAAGATGTTGCCCTCGTCGCCGTGGATGTCGTTGAACTGCCACAGCGCGTCGTCGAGGAAGCACGGCGGCCCGGCGATCGGGAAGACGTGGTCGGCCTTCAGATCGTCGATGTAGCGCCAGGTGCGGTCGAACTGCCGCTCCCGCTTCTGCTTGCCGAACGCCGTCTTCGCCGACTGCGGCAGCTCGTAGACCATCGGGTACCAGATCGCGCCGGAGAACTGGAGCAGGTGCGCGTGCACGTGGCCCAGCTCGGCGAAGACGCTCAGGTCCGTCGGGCGGGCGTCGTTCTGGTTGAGCAGCCGGACCCCGTCGTACTCGACCCAGAGGGAGGAGTCACCGATCGGGCCGTCGGTCGGGCTGGTCAGCGCCTGAATCATGATCTTGAGGCCGCCGTCGAGCTCGACGACCTGCTCGTTCGGGGCCCTGAGGAACTTCGTGAAGCCCAGCTCGCGCAGTTCGTCCGCCAGCTCGGAGGTGGGGAACTCGGGCAGCAGGACGGTGGCGTCCTTCGACACGTACCGCCTGAGGTGCGCCGCGTCGAAGTGGTCCCGGTGCAGGTGCGACACGTACAGGTAGTCGACCTGGCCGAGGGCTTCCCAGTCGAGCAGGGAATTGTCGGGGAACGGGAACCAGGACGCGAAGTAGGCGGGATTGACCCACGGGTCGCACAGGATGCTGCCCGCGGCCGTGTCGATCCGCATGCTGGCATGTCCCGTACCGGTCACTCGCACCGCAGTCCCCCTCAAACAGGCAATCAAGGTGTACGTCAGAACGCTACCGGAGGCAGTGTGGTCGGCGACCCGCGACGCCGGTAGTGCCCTCCGGCCCGGAGGCCCCGGGCCGGATGGCCGGCGGCCCCGGTGCGCGGCGGCTCCGGCTCGCCCGGGGCCGGACACCGGGAAACCCCCACCGGACGAGGCCAGGCGCGGGGCGTGCCAGACTAACCGGAGATCCGATCGCGAGGGAAGGACCGACAGTGGCAGGAAGCGAGCCGGTGACGTCGCCAGATCAGCACAGGCCCGGGCACCGGAAGGCAGGGCGGATCGGCGCGGTGCTCACCGCGTTGGCGTTGCTCGCGATGCTGTGCGGCAACCACGAGGGCAGGGTCGAGGACATCTGGCTGGTCGGCCTGGCCGTGCTGCTGCTGGCCGTCGTCGTCGGCGACGCGGTGCTGCGGCGCAACGGCCTGCGCTCCTGACCTTGGCCGGCGGCCCGCCGACCCCAGTACGTACCGAGGGCCCGTCCCCCTGCTGACCAGGGGAACGGGCCCTCGCCGTCTGCGCAGGTCGCGGCGGGCCCTGCCGGGCGAACGCCGCACCGCCGGCCGGCGCCCGCGGCGGACGGCTGGTGGCCGGGGAGGAGGCGCCGGGTCAGCGACCGAAGAGGATGTCCTGGACGTCCTTCAGCGCCGCGTCGACCTCCGCCTCGAAGTAGCCGCCGGGCACCAGGCCGAACCGCAGGGTGTCCAGGTCCTTCGGGTTGACCGGCATCGGCCCTCGGCCGGCCATGCCGCCGAGGAGCTCGTCGAAGAGCCGGTCGACCTGCTCCGGGTCGTACCCGCTGCCGAACCGGCGCACCTGGAAGCTGCGGCGGATCTGGTCCACGCGGTGGAGGTCGCTGCCGGGCGGGCCGGCCATCGGCGGCGGGCCACCGACCGGCGGGCCACCGACCGGCGGGCCGGTGACCGGGGGCGGCGCACCCATCGGCGGGCCACCGAGCGGCTGCTGCGGCAGGGGCGGCGGCCCACCTGGGCCACGACCGCGCAGCTCACGCAGGTCCCGCTCGGGCATCCGGATCTCGGCGGTCATGTCGGCCCGACCGTGCCGGCCCGCCTCGAAGCCGTCGAACCGGTCGTCCGGGCCGTAGCCGCCCGGCCCGGCGGGCAGGCCCCGCGGCGGGGGGCCGCCGTGGCCCGGGCCGGGGCCCATCGGGCCGCCCGGACCCATCGGGCCGGCACCACCCGGGCCACCCGGGCCACGCGGGGCGTCGTACCCGCCGCGCGGCGCGTCGTAGCCCCCGGCGGGAAAGGCGCCGCTCGGCTCGTCGTAACGGCCGTACCGGTCGGCGGGCGGGCCGGCCTGCGCGGGCATCGGTCGGGGCGGCATCGGCCCCGGTCCCCGGTCGTCGCGCATCGGCACCGGGCCACGGTCGTCCCGCATCGGGACGGGGCCACGGTCGTCGCGCATCGGGCCGGGCCCCCGGTCGTCGCGCATCGGCACCGGGCCACGGTCGTCCCGCATCGGGCCGGGCCCCCGGTCGTCCCGCATCGGCACCGGGCCACGGTCGTCCCGCATCGGCGGCATCCGGTCAGGCGGGCCCATCCGGTTCGGCGGGCCGAGCCGGTCGGGCATCCCGGAGTCGGTGCTGCGACCGGGCACGCCGCCGCGCTCCTCCAACTCGGCCAGCTGCCGCTCGACCCGGTCGAGGTGCAGGTCGACCTGCCACTCGTCGTAGCCGTTGAAGCGGACCCGGAAGACGACGTCGTGGACCTCCTGGGAGGCCACGGGCGCGCCGATCGGCTGGCCGGCGAGCGTCGCCTCGACCCGGTCCAGGAAAGCGTCAACCTCGTCGACCTTGTAGCCCCGGCGGAGCGCCTTACGTCGGAAACGCTGACCCTGACTCGCCACTATGTCTCCTGGTCTCGTTCGCTACGCCCGGTCACGCCGTCGCCTCCTGCGGCATGTCGGTGTCGTCGTCCTCGGCGGCGGCGAGTTGCCCACAGGCGCCGTCGATCTCACGGCCCCGGGTGTCCCGCACCGTCGTGGACACCCCGGCGGCACGCAGGCGCCGGACGAACTCCCGCTCGACCGGCTTGGGGCTCGCGTCCCACCGGCTGCCCGGGGTCGGGTTGAGCGGGATGAGGTTGACGTGGGTCAGCCTGCCGGCCAGCAACCGGCCGAGGAGGTCGGCCCGCCACGGCTGGTCGTTCACGTCCTTGATCATCGCGTACTCGATGGACACCCGACGCCCCGTCCGGGCCGCGTAGTCCCACGCTGCGTCCAGCACCTCGGCCACCTTCCAGCGCTGGTTGACCGGCACGAGCTCGTCGCGCAGCTCATCATCGGGCGCGTGCAGGGACAGCGCAAGGGTCACCGACAGGTCTTCGCCGGCCAGCCGGCGGATGGCCGGGACCAGGCCGACCGTGGAGACGGTGATGTGCCGCTGGGACAGCCCGAGCCCGTCCGGGGCGGGAGCGACCAGCCGGCGGATCGCCGCGGTCACCCGCGAGTAGTTGGCCAGTGGCTCACCCATCCCCATGAACACGACGTGGGACAGCCGCGGCGGGGAGCCGGCGACCGCACCGGAGGCGGCCACGCCGGCCAGGTAGACCGCCTGGTCGACGATCTCGGCGGTGGAGAGGTTGCGGGTCAGCCCGGCCTGGCCGGTCGCGCAGAACGGGCAGGCCATCCCGCAGCCGGCCTGGCTGGAGATGCAGACGGTGACCCGGTCCGGGTAGCCCATCAGCACGCTCTCCACCAGCGAGCCGTCGTGCAGCCGCCAGAGCGCCTTGCGGGTGGCCCCGTCGTCGCAGGCCAGCTCACGGACCGGGGTGAGCAGGGTGGGCAGCAGCGCACCGGCCAGCCGGTCCCGGGTGGCGGCGGGCAGGTCGGTCATCCCCGCGGGATCGCGGACGAGCCGGCCGAAGTAGTGGGTGGAGACCTGCTTCGCGCGGAACGCCGGCTCGCCCAGCTCGGTGACCAGCGCCTGCCGACCGGCCAGGTCGAGGTCGGCGAGGTGCCGGGGTGGCATGGCCGCGCGGCGTGCGGCGGGGGTGTCCGGGGCGGCGGGAATCAGCGGAAGGCTCGTCATGGCGCTCCCAGTCTCCCACGCCGAATGGACGACGCGCCTGGCCGGAGGTGCCGAATCGGCCCCGACCAGGCGGTCGGCACGGGGTGACCGGCGTGATCCATGCCTCAGCCCACCACCGGGACGAACACGGCCAGCAGCAGGTACGCGGTGGGAACCGCGAACAGGATCGAGTCGAGGCGGTCCATCAGGCCGCCGTGGCCGGGCAGCAGGTTGCTCATGTCCTTCACGCCGAGGTCCCGCTTGATCATGGACTCGGCCAGGTCGCCGAGGACCGCCGCGCAGGAGACGGCCACCCCGAACAGCGCGCCCCACCAGGGGGCCACGTCGAACAGCAGCCAGATCAGCAGGGCGCTGCCGACGGCGGCGGCGGTGACCGACCCGGCGAAGCCCTCCCAGGACTTCTTCGGGCTGATCGAGGGGGCCATCGGGTGCTTGCCGAAGTTGGCCCCGGCCGCGTACCCGCCGGTGTCGGAGAGCACCACCGCGACCAGGGTGACCAGCACCCGCAGGTTCCCGTCGCCGGGCGCCGCGGCGAGCATCGCCGCGAACCCGCCGAGGAACGGCACGTAGACCGCGATCAGGGTGGCCGCCGTCAGGTCACGCTGGTAGTTGCCGGGGCCGTCGCCCAGCCGCCAGATCATCGTGCCGAGCACGGTCACCAGCAGGCCGAGGCAGAGCGCGTCGGGGCCGGCGAACCAGGCCAGCCCGACCGTGAGCACGCCACCGGTGATCAGCGGCACCAGCGGCGGGTGGGCCCCGCCACGGCGGACCGCCCGGGCCATCTCCCAGGTGCCGACCGCCAGGGCGACGGCGAGCACGAACAGGAAGGCGGGCAGGTAGAAGAAGAGCGGCACCAGCACGGCCGCGCCGAGACCGAGGCCCACCCCGATCGCGGCGGGCAGGTTGCGCCCGGCGCGACTCGGCGACGCCTGCTGGGTGGCCGGGCGGTCCGCGCTGGCCCGCCGGCGCCCGGGCTCCCGTCGGCCCCGGGGCGGCTCCGGCACCGCGTCGCCGCCGGTCACCGTCGCGGAGGGCTCCTCCGGCAGGTACGGCGGCGGGGCCGGCTCGCGCCCGGCGACGGGCTCGTCGACCGGCCCGGCGGGGTGCCCGGGGCCGACCGGCCGGTCCCGGGCGGCGTGGCCCGGGTCCCCGACGCCGGGCAGGCCGGGCCAGCTCGGCTCGTCGCCGGGCAGCGGACGGGCGCCGTACGGGTCGGTGGCGTCGGCGTCGAACGGCTCCAGCCGGCGCGACTCGGCCCGGCCCCCGGGCCCGGCCGTGTCCGGCGCGATCGGGTCGGGCGCGGGGGCGCCGAGTGTGTCGGGGGCCGAGGGCGCGTACGCGTCGGTGGCGGCGCTGCGGGCCCACTGCCCCGGTTCGAGGTCACGGTCGGGCCAGGGAAGCGCGGCCGGGGCGTCCGGCCGGTTCCAGCCTCGGGGCCCGGCGCTGCGGTAGGGGTCGAGGTGGGACATCACGCACCGAACGGACGCGGTACGGGGTTCACCACATGACGTACGACCAAGACCATCCCCTACAACGACTGTTCCGTCCGGTTGACCGGCCCGACGGCCGGCCGATCCCGGCCGTTCACCGCGTGGTGGCCGGAATCGTGCCGAGCCTACTGCACCGGCCGCCCGGAGAGGGCGGACGATGGGCCACCCGCGCCGACCGGCGGCGGTACGCGGGACTCCCCGGCCGGCCAGGGCCCGGTGCCGGCCCCGCAGGGACACGGCGGCCCGCGACGACGAGGGCACCGGCGTGCCGCCGCCCGACGGCGACGGCACACCGGTGCCACGGCAGGTCACGCGTCCGGCCCGGGCCGGACGCGGATCAGACCTCCAGGAGCTCGGTCTCCTTGTGCTTGACCAGCTCGTCAACGCCTGCGACGTACTTCTGGGTCAGGTCGTCGAGGTCCTTCTCGGCGCGGCGGCCGTCGTCCTCGCCGACCTCGCCGTCCTTGACGAGCCGGTCCAGCTCTTCCTTGCCCCTGCGGCGGATGTTGCGGATGGCCACCTTGGCCTCCTCGCCCTTGTGCCGGGCGACCTTGATCATCTCGCGGCGCCGCTCCTCGGTCATCTGCGGGAGCAGGATGCGGAGCTGGGTGCCCTCGTTGTTCGGGTTCACGCCGAGGTCGGAGTCGCGGATCGCCTTCTCCATGGCGTTGATCTGCGAGGTGTCGTAGGGCTTGATGATCACCATGCGCGGTTCGGGGACCCCGATGGACGCCATCTGGGGCAGCGGGGTGGGGCTGCCGTAGTAGTCGATAATGATCTTGGAGAACATGGCGGCGTTGGCGCGACCGGTACGGATCGCGCCGAACTCCTCCTTGGCGTGCTCGATCGCACGCTCCATCTTCTCCTCGGCCTCGAGGAGGGTGTCGTCGATCACCGGTCTCCTCGCCTCCTTCTTGTGTTCGTCGTGGGCTGTGCTGTCGTGTCGGGACCGTCGCTCGCCGGCCTCCGGCCGCTCACGCGGTGATCAGGGTGCCGATCTTGTCGCCACCCACCGCGCGGATGATCGTGTCCTCGCCCTGCGCGCCGAAGACCAGCATCGGCAGGCCGTTCTCCATGCAGAGGCTGAACGCGGCGGCGTCGGCCACCCGCAGGTTGCGGCGCAGCACCTCGGAAAAGGTGATCGAGTCGAACTTGCTGGCGGTCGGGTCGATCCGGGGGTCGGCGGAGTAGACGCCGTCCACGCCGTTCTTGCTCATCAGCACCACGTCGGCGCGGATCTCCAGCGCGCGCTGGGCGGCCACCGTGTCGGTGGAGAAGTACGGCATGCCCGCGCCCGCGCCGAAGATGACCACGCGGCCCTTCTCCAGGTGCCGGATGGCGCGCAGCGGGATGTACGGCTCGGCGACCTGGGCCATCGTGATCGCGCTCTGCACCCGGGTCTCGATGCCCTCCTTCTCCAGGAAGTCCTGGAGGGCGAGGCAGTTCATCACGGTGCCCAGCATGCCCATGTAGTCGGCGCGGGCCCGGTCCATCCCGCGCTTCTGCAGTTCCGCGCCGCGGAAGAAGTTGCCGCCGCCGACCACCACCGAGACCTGCACGCCGCGGCGGACCACGGTGGCGATCTGTCGGGCGATGGCCTGCACGACGTCCGGGTCGACGCCGATCGCCCCGCCGCCGAAAACCTCGCCGGACAGCTTCAGCACCACCCGGCGGGCCCGGCCTGGCGGTGGGGCGGTCGGATCGTCCGCCCCACGGCTCCGGTCACCAACAACCTGCGTCATCCGCCCCGCCCCTCCCCACGCGCACCCCACGTGCGCCGGTTACCGCGTACCTGCCGTCGCTGACCCTATGCGACAAGGAGGCCGCGGTGCCTGTCACGTACACCAGCGACCTCCCGTCGACGTTCCCTGCCCGCGGGCGCGTCACACGCCCGAGCGGCGGCTCAGGCCTGGCCGACCTCGAACCGCAGGAAGCGGGTCACCTCGATGCCAGCCTCGGCCAGCACCTGCTTCACGGTCTTCTTGTTGTCGGCGACCGACGCCTGCTCGATCAGGACGTAGTCCTTGAAGAAGGCGTTGACCCGACCATCGATGATCTTCGGCAGCGCCGCCTCGGGCTTGTTCTCCTCGCGGGCGGTCTGCTCGGCGATGCGCCGCTCGGACTCGACGACGTCGGCCGGCACCTCGTCGCGGGTGAGGTACTTCGGCCGCATCGCGGCGATCTGCATGGCCACGCCGCGGGCGTCGGCGTCGCCGGCCTCGTCGGTCTTGCCGGCGTACTCCACCAGCACGCCGACGGCCGGCGGCAGGTCCTGGCTCTTGCGGTGCAGGTAGACCGCGACGGTGCCGTCCAGCTTGGCGAAGCGGTTGAGCACCAGCTTCTCGCCGATCTTGGCGGACTGCTCCTGGATCAGGTCGGCGACCGGCTTACCGTCGATCGTGCTGGCGAGCAGCTCCTCGGTGGTGCCCACGCCGCTGGCCTCGCCGTGCTCGACGAGCTGCTGGGCCAGCACGATGAAGGCGTCGTTCTTGGCGACGAAGTCGGTCTCGCAGTTGAGCTCCAGCAGCGCCTTGCCCGAGTGCGCGACCAGGCCGTTGGCGGCCGTCCGGCCGGCACGCTTGCCGACGTCCTTCGCGCCCTTGACCCGTAGGATCTCGATGGCCTTGTCGAAGTCGCCCTCAGCCTCGGTCAGCGCCTTCTTGGAGTCCATCATGCCGGCGCCGGTGAGGTCGCGGAGCTTCTTGACGTCCGCGGCGGTGAAGTTGGACATGACTCTCTCTTCGGTGTTGAGACAGCGATGGGATGTTCTGGGGGGCGGTTACCCAAATCCGGGCCGGATCTGCCCGGCCTACCCGCCGCGCCCCGCCGCCCGGGCAACCGGACGGCGGGGACGCGGCGATGCGGTCACTCCGCGGCGGCTGCCGCCGGCTGCTCGGCGGGCTGCTCGGGCTGCTCAGCAGACTGCGCGGGCTGCTCGGTGGGCTGCGCCGGCTGCGCGTCGGCCTTCTTCGGCTCCTCGAGCAGCTCGCGCTCCCACTCGGCCAGCGGCTCGTCGGCACCGACCTGGCCCGGCTCCGGCTTCTCGTCGCCGCCCCGGCGACGGCCGGAACGGGCGATCAGGCCGTCGGCGACGGCAGCGGCCACAACCCTGGTCAGCAGCTCGGCCGAGCGGATCGCGTCGTCGTTGCCCGGGATCGGGAAGTCGACCTCGTCCGGGTCGCAGTTGGTGTCGAGCACCGCGATCACCGGGATGCCCAGCTTGCGGGCCTCGTCGACGGCGATGTGCTCCTTCTTGGTGTCGACCACCCAGATCGCGGCCGGGAGCTTCTGCATGTCCCGCAGACCACCCAGGGTGCGGGTGAGCTTGATCTTCTCGCGGGAGAGCTGCAGGGTCTCCTTCTTGGTGTAACCGGCGGCGGTGCCGCTCAGGTCACCCAGCGCCTCCAGCTCCTTCATCCGCTGCAGCCGCTTGTACACCGTCTGGAAGTTGGTCAGCATGCCACCGAGCCAGCGGTGGTTGACGAACGGCTGGCCGACCCGGGTCGCCTGCTCGGCGATGGCCTCCTGGGCCTGCTTCTTGGTGCCGACGAACAGGATGCTGCCGCCCTCGGCGACGGTGTTGCGCACGAAGTCGTACGCCTTCTCGATGTAGTCGAGGGTCTGGCGCAGGTCGATGATGTAGATGCCGTTGCGCTCGGTCATGATGAAGCGCTTCATCTTCGGGTTCCAGCGCCGGGTCTGGTGCCCGAAGTGGACACCGCTCTCCAGCAGCTGGCGCATGGTCACGACGGCCATGGTGGGTACTCCTTGTGGTCCCTGGTTGTCACGCCCGGCCGGTGGCCGGGCGTCCTGGCGCCTGGTCGCCGGCCATGGTGTTCCCGATCAAGATCGGGACCAGGGAGGCCGTCGCCCCACGACGATTCGTGGAGAGGGCGCGCGAGGTCGACCGCCGAGGCGGTCGCCAGTCGCCCAGTGTACGCCCCTGCCCGGCCCGCCGGTCAGCGGGCGGCGAGCGCGGCGGCGACGAAGAGCACCAGGCCCACCGTGAGGTACGCCGTCGGCGGCCGGAGCCAGCCCCGGCTGCCGTCGGCGAGCGCGAGGCCGCCCGTGCGCAGCCCGTAGAGGCCGACGCCGAAGATCGGCAACCCGGCGACCAGGAAGATGCCCACCACGACGTCGGCGGCGGACAGCGGGTCGCCGAGCACGCCGTGCCGCAGCACCCGCAGGGCCGGGACCTCGAAGACCGCCACCAGCAGTGCGATCAGCACCGCCAGCGCCGGGCGGCGGGTCCGGTAGACGCCGTCGGACAGCGGCGGGCCGGGGCGGCGCAGCCCGTCCTGGGCGTACGCCGGGTCCAGGCCCGGCGGGGGCAGGTCCGGTCGGACGGCCACCGGGGGCATCGGTCCGGTCGGCATCTCCAGCGGGTGCGGCGCGCCCACCGCCGGTCCCGCGTCGGCCCCGCGCCCAGCCTCGCCCACCCGCCCAGCCTCGCCCGCGCGCCCCGCCTCGGCCGCCGGGCCGGGGCCCGTGCCCCGGTCCGGGCCGCCCGGGCGGTCCGCCTCCCCGGGGCGGTTCGGGTCGACGACCGGGTAGCCGCCGAGCGGCCCGGAACGGACCGGCTCCGACCTGCGCCCGACCGGGTCGACGCCGAGCGGGTCCGGCTCGGGCGGAGCGTCCCGGGAGGCCGCGTCGTACGGGGCGCCGGAGACCGGCGTGGGCCGCTGGCCGACGGTCAGCGCGAACTCGCCGGCGCGCTCGCCGGGGGGCAGCGGGAACGCGGCGGAGTGCTGGCCGGCCGGCACGGCGGGGTCGGCGCCCCGCGGCCCGGCGGCCAGTCCGGCCTCGGCGGCCCGGGCCGCCCGGCGCGCCTCCCGCTCCGCGGCCAACTCGTCCACCGACACCCCGAACGAACCCGTGTCGGCCCGCCTCGACCGCGACGGCCGGTAACTGTCAGTATCGGGTTCGGTGAGCCCGAAGGCGTCGTCCGCCCCGTGCCGCCCGGTCTCGCCGTACCGGCCGACGGGCGGGTCAGTCAGCCCGTCATAGCGTCGCTCGCCGGTGTCCCCGCGCTGGTCCGGGGCGGGGAACTCGTCCGCTCGGTAGCGGTCGTCGCCCGGCGAGCGCCAGTCCTGCTCGCCGTACCCCCGCTCGCCGGGGTACCAGCTCGACTCCTGATCATCGGGAAAGCTCCGTCGTGCGTTCACGACGGGCACCGTATGTGACAGGGGCACCCCCGCGCCATCCGATGATCGACTGCCCCCGAACGGCACCGGACGCCCCACTGGATCGCCCACCGTTGGCGGTGGGCGGGACCCGGACGCCGGGACGCGGAACGGCCCGGGGCGGCGGGTCGGACGTCCCGGGGGCCGGGCCTGCGCGTCGCCGTCCGGCGCGGCGCGCGCGACGGCCGGTCACGGCCGCCGGACGGCGGGGCGGGGCCACGCTCCCCCGCCCGGACCGTTCCGGCGGGACCGCCCCCGCGGCGGCCCGGCCACCGGCGGCCCGACCAGCGGTTGCCCCGGCAACCGCCTCCGGTTGTCACGATCGTCGGTCGGATCGGCGGCAGCCGCGCCAGGGCGGCGCCGGCAGCCTTCCGGAGAACCCGATCCACGGAGGTCCCATGCGACTCACATTCCCGGCACGGCACCGGCTCGCCGCCACCCTCACCGCCCTGTTCGCGGTGGCCTGCTCGGCGCTCGCCGCCGCACCGGCCACCGCCGCCCCCGACTGCGACGTCCCCGACCCGCCGCCGATCTGCTCCGAACCGGGGGAGCCCGACCAGGCCCCGACCGGCTCGTTCGAGGCGATCGAGCACCGCAACGGCGGCATCCGGGTCGTCGGCTGGGCGGCGGACGGGGACACCCCCGGGGCGGTCACCGTCAAGATCCGCCGGGACGGCGTGCTGGTCCTGACCGCCACCGCCGACGGGTCCCGGCCCGGCGTCGGGCCGCACGGCTTCGACCGGCTGCTGCCGGCCGCCCCGGACGGCCGGCACACCGTCTGCGTGGCCGCGGTGAACGTCTACGGCAGCCTCCCACGCCAGCCGGCCGAGAAATCGCTGGGCTGCCGCGACTACGTGGCCGGCCGCCAGCGGGTGGGCGGCGACCCGTACCTGACCGGCGACACCCAGCACGCCACCGCCGTCGAACCCGACTCCTTCGCCTGGGGGCGGACGATCGTGTCCGCGTACCAGGTCGGGCGGGACGCCGACGCGCCCGGCGGCGCCACCAACATCGGCTTCGCCACCTCGTACGACGCGGGGCTGACCTGGACCAGCGGCACGCTGCCGGGGATCACCCTGGCCGGCGGCGGACCGCACCTGCGGGCCAGCGACCCGGTGGTCGCCTACAGCGCGCGGCACGGCGTCTGGTTGACGGCCAGCCTGGTGATCAACGACCTGCACGACGGCGTGCTGGTCAACCGGTCCACCGACGGGCGGACCTGGTCGGCCCCCGGCTGGGCGATCGGCAACGACGGGCAGGACCGGGACAAGGAGTGGGTGGTCTGCGACAACTGGACCGCCAGCCCGCACTACGGGACCTGCTACCTCACCATCACCAACCTCAGCGCCAGCAGCCGGATCGAGCTGGCCAGGTCCACCGACGGCGGCCTCACCTGGGCCACCGTGCCGAACCCGCGCGGGGCCGCCTCCTCGCCCACCGGCAACGGCACCGCCCCCGTGGTACGGCCCGACGGGCGGCTGGTCGTGGCGTACGGGCTGAACGGGTCCACCAGGGCGTTCACCGTCGACGGCGCGGGCGCGGTGTGGAACGACAGCGGCACGATCCACGCGGGCACCTACCATCCCGTGCCGGGGATGCGGGCCGTCTCGGTGGTCTCGGCCGAGGCCGACCGCTCCGGCCGGATCGTCGCCACCTGGCACGGCTGCCGGGCCGGCTACCCCTGCCAGGTCAACGACGTGCTGTTCAGCACCTCGCCCGACGGGGTGAACTGGACGTACCCGGCCGAGGTGCCGGTGGACTGCCCCGACCAGGGGCTGTGCGCTGCCACCGACCGGCTCGCCCCGACGGTCGCGGTGGACCCGGACGACCCGGCCCGGATCGGCATCCTCTGGAACAGCTACCTCAACGGCCGGATCGACACCCAGTTCACCTCGTCCGTCGACGGCGGGCACACCTGGCGGCGCTATCCGCAGACGCTCGCGACGATGCGGACGGACCAGCTCGCCAACAGCGGGCTCGGCCGGATGCTCGGCGAGTACCTGGGCCTGTCGGTGGCGAACGGCAGCGCCGTGGCGACCTTCCCGGTCGGCCAGGCACCGCCCGCCGGGCAGGCTTTCGACCAGGCGATCCACGCGTACAACCCGCTCGGTTTCTGAGCCGGGACGCCGGGCCGTCGGACCCCGTCGCGGGGACCGGCGGCCCGGCCGTCCATAGCACGCAGGGGGCATGATCGTCCGATCGTCCACAGCGGCCCCCGTCGTCCACAGCCTCCCCCGGGCGGGCTGCCGGGCCGGGCATGGTGCGGCGCATGACGAAGCGGAACCAGGCGGTCGGCGCGTACGGGGAGCGGTGCGCCGTCCGACACCTGATCGGGGCCGGGCTGCGCCCGGTCGCCCGGAACTGGCGTTGCCCGGCCGGCGAGATCGACATCATCGCCTGGGACGGCGCGGTGCTCGCCTTCTGCGAGGTGAAGACGAGGCGCACCGCCGAGTTCGGCGCGCCGGCCGAGGCGGTCGTGCCGGCGAAGGCGCGGCGGCTGCGAGGGCTGGCCGCCCGCTGGCTCGCGGAGACCCGCACCACCGCCGACGAGGTGCGGTTCGACGTGCTCTCGGTCGAGCTGCCCGACGCCGGGGCGGCCCGGGTCGAGCACCTCAAGGGGGCGTTCTGAGATGGGCGGCCGGGCGTGAGCTACGCGAAGGTGCTCTGCGTCGGCCTGGTCGGGGTGGCCGGACACGTGGTGGAGGTGGAGGCGGACCTCGCGCCGGGGCTGCCGGCCGTGGTGATCTCCGGGCTGCCCGACACCGCCCTGCACGAGGCGCGCGACCGGGTCCGCGCCGCGGTCGTCAACTCCGGCCAGCGGTGGCCGAACCGGCGGATCACCCTGAACCTGCTGCCGGCCACGATGCCGAAGTTCGGCTCGGCCTTCGACCTGGCGATCGCCGTGGCGCTGCTCGGCGGCTCCGGGGAGCTGCCGCTGCTGGCGCTGGAGCGGGTGGTGGTCCTCGGCGAGCTGGGCCTCGACGGCACCGTACGGCCGGTGCGCGGGGTGCTGCCGATGGTGGCCGCCGCGGCGCGGGCCGGTCTGGACCGGGTGATCGTCCCGGCCGGCAACGCGGCCGAGGCGGCGGTCGTCCCGGGTGTCCGGGTCCGCGCCGTGGACACCCTGCACCGGCTGGTCGAGTTCGTCCGGGACGGCACGCCGTTGATCGAGCCGCCCGCCGAGGCGCCGTCCACCGGCACGGGCGGGCCGGACCTGGCCGAGGTGGCCGGGCAGGCGCTGGGCCGGCGGGCCCTGGAGGTGGCCGCCGCCGGCGGGCACCACCTGGCGCTGTTCGGGCCGCCCGGGGCCGGCAAGACGATGCTCGCCGAGCGACTGCCGTCCATCCTGCCCGAGTTGGACGACGACGCGGCGCTGGAGGTCACCGCGCTGCACTCGATCGCCGGGCTACTGCCGGCGGGCGGCCGGCTGGTGCGCCGGCCGCCGTTCCAGGCGCCGCACCACACCGCGACGGTGGCCTCGCTGGTCGGCGGCGGGTCGGGGCTGGCCCGCCCCGGCGCGGTGTCGCTGGCCCACCGCGGGGTGCTCTTCCTCGACGAGGCGCCCGAGTTCGGCAAGGGCTCGCTGGAGGCGCTGCGCCAGCCGCTGGAGCACGGCCGGGTGCAGCTCGCCCGCAGCCGGGGCGGCACCGAGTACCCGGCCAGGACGCAACTGGTGCTCGCCGCCAACCCGTGCCCCTGCGCGAAGCCGGCCGGGGACGCCTACTGCGAATGCTCGCCGCTGGCCCGCCGGCGCTATCTCGGCCGGCTCTCCGGCCCACTGCTGGACCGGATCGACGTGCAGGTCACCCTGCCGCCGTTGCGGGCGGCGGAGTTGCTGGAGAGCACGACGACCGGGGAGCGGTCCGCCGCCGTCGCGGCCCGGGTGGCCGCCGCCCGCCGGGCCGCCGCCGAGCGCTGGGCGGGCACCGGCTGGCGGGTCAACGCGGAGGTCCCCGGTCCCTGGCTGCGCCGTCCACCCTGGCGGCTGCCCGAGCGGGACACCCGCGAACTGCGCGGCCGGCTCGACTCCGGCTCGCTGTCGGCGCGCGGCTTCGACCGGATCACCCGGATGGCGTGGACCGTCGCCGACCTCGACGGGCGGGACCGGCCGGACTCCGACGACGTCCGGGAGGCCATCCAGCTCAGGACGGGGGACGCGGCGTGAACACCGACGAGGACCTGCTGGCCCGGGTGGCGTTGACCTGGCTCGCCGAGCCCGGCACCCGGTCGGTGCACCGGCTGGTCGACGAACTGGGCCCGGCGGGCGCCCTGGACCTGCTGCTCGACGGCGGCGCGCCCGAGGAGTGGCTACGCGCCGCCGTGGCGGCCCGGTCCCGGGACGGGGACGCCCGGGCCGTGGCCGCCGACGCCCTGGCCCGTACCCAGCGGCTCGGTGCCCGGATCGTCACCCCGGACGACGAGGAGTGGCCGCCCCGCGTCGAGGGCCTGCGCCGGATGGTCCTGCCGGGCGCCAACCGACGGGTGGACCGGGAGACGGCGCCCCCGCTCTGCCTCTGGGCGCGCGGCGGTTGGCCGCTCCGGGAGGCGCTGGACCGGTCGGTCTCGGTGGTCGGTGCCCGGGCCGCCACCGGGTACGGCACGCACGTGGCCACCGAGCTCGGCTACGGGCTGGCCGACCGGGACTGGACGGTGGTCTCCGGGGGCGCCTTCGGCATCGACGCCGCGGCGCACCGGGGCGCGCTCAACGCTGGCGGGCTGACGGTGGCGGTGCTCGCCTGCGGGATCGACCAGCCCTACCCGATGGGCAACGCCGCCCTGTTCGACCGGATCGCCGAGACCGGGCTGCTGGTCAGCGAGTGGATGCCGGGTGCCGAGCCGCATCGTCCCCGGTTCCTCATCCGCAACCGGGTGATCGCGGCGGCGACGCTGGGCACGGTGCTGGTGGAGGCGGCGGCGCGCAGCGGCGCGACCCAGACGTTCAACCGGGCGCTCGCGATCGGCCGGCGCCCGATGGTGGTGCCCGGTCCGGTCACCTCCGCCATGTCGGTCGGCGCCCACGAACTGCTGCGCGAGCAACCGTCGGCGAGGCTGGTCACCGGCGTGCCGCACGTGCTGGAGGAGGTGGGCCGCATCGGTGCCGACCTGGCGCCACCGCCCCGCGCCCCGCAACGCCCCCGGGACCTGCTCGACGACGAGGCGACGCTGGTGCTGGAGTCGATGCCCCGGCGCGGAGCGGTCGACGTGGACCGGCTGGCCGCCCGCGCCGGCGTGGACCTCCGGACCGCCCTGCGCAAGCTCTCCCTGCTGGAGGAGCTGGGCATGGTGCGCCGCCGCGACGACGGGTACGCGCTGGCCGCCCGCCCGGCGCGTGCCGCGCCGGCACCACCGCCGTGACGGGGCACGCCCGGGTGGCCCGCGCCGGCACCGGAGACGTCGCACGGCACCGTCTCACCCTGCCGGCCGCAGCCGGCGGCAGGGGCCACCGCCGCAGGATCGGCGCGGAGCCCGGCCCGGGTCGCGGGGCGCTCGTAAGCTGAGCCGGTGCGAGGCGACGGACGGGCACGGCCGGAGTGGTCGGCCACGAAGGACACGCCGGGCGGCCCCCGGTGAGCCGCGCCGGGCGCGGCACGAGGGAGACGCACGCGGCCCTTCCGGCAGCGCTGCGGGAGGCGGTGGACGACTTCGCCGACCACCTGGCCCGGGTGCGCAACCGCTCGGCGCACACCGTCCGGGCGTACGTCGGCGACCTGGTCTCCCTGCTCGACCACGCCGCCCGGATGGGCTGCGTCGGGGTGGCCGACCTCGACCTCGGCGTGCTGCGGAGCTGGCTGGCGAAGCAGCGGACGACCGGGGCCGCCCGGACCACGATGGCCCGGCGGGCGGCCTCGGCGCGCACGTTCAGCGCGTGGGCCCACCGGGCCGGCCTGCTGCCCACCGACGTGGCCGCCCCGCTGGCGAGCCCTCGGGCCCACCGGGACCTGCCGACCGTGCTCCGCGTCGACCAGGCGAGGGCCCTGATCGAGGCCCCGGCCCCCCAGCCGACGACCCCGGCCCCCGCCACCGGCCCGACCCCCGACCCAGCCCAGGGCCCGGTCCAGGGAACAGCCGACGACCCAGCCCGGAGCCCAGCCCACGACCCAGCCTGGAGCTCGGTCCAGGGCCGGGCTCCGGCCACGACGGCGGAAGGGCCTGGTGACGAACGGCCCCCGGAGGGGCCGGGCCCTGCCACCGCCCCGCCGCCGGCTCCCGCCGACGGGGCGGAGGCGCGCGCCGTGGTGCTGCGGGACCGGTTACTGCTTGAGCTGCTCTACGCGACCGGGGTGCGGATCAGTGAGGCGTGCGGCCTGGACACCGCCGACGTGGACGACGCCCGCCGGGTCGTCCGGGTGCTCGGCAAGGGCTCCCGGGAGCGGTCCGTGCCGTACGGGGTGCCGGCGCAACGGGCGCTGGACGGGTGGCTTCGCGCCGGCCGGCCCGTCCTCGCCGGCCCGGGCTCCGGCGACGCCCTGCTGCTCGGGGCACGGGGCGGCCGACTTCACCCGACCACCGCCCGGCGGGTCGTCGCCGGGTACGCGGAGGCGGCCGGGCTGCCCCGGACCAGCCCGCACGGCCTGCGTCACTCGGCCGCCACCCACCTGCTGGAGGGCGGCGCGGACCTGCGGGCGGTGCAGGAGCTGTTGGGCCACTCGTCGCTGGCCAGCACGCAGATCTACACCCACGTCTCGGTGGAGCGGTTGCGGGCCGCGTACCGGCAGGCACACCCGCGCGCCTGAACGGCACAGCACCGCGTGCCTGAGCCGCACGACTGCCCACCCCGCATGCCTGAGCCGGCCCGGTCCCGCACCGATGTTCCCCCTCGGACCGACCGTCGCGCAGGTCCTTCGGGCGTGACCGGGAAAGCCGGGAGAGCCGGGAGAGCCGACGGGCCGCCGTCGCATGGTGGTTGCGGGCCACCGTCGATGGATGTCGGGCTACGATCATGGGATGAGCGCGCCGCAGCCGCCCGAACCCATCCCCGGCGCCCGGCTGCTCTTCTCCCTCGACCCGGCGGTGAGCCACCTCAACCACGGCTCGTTCGGCGCGGTGCCGATCGGCGTGCAACGCGCCCAGCAGCGGCTGCGCGACGAGATGGAGGCGAACCCGCTGCGCTTCTTCGGGCCGGGCCTGGTGGACCGGATCGCCCACACCCGCCGGCACCTGGCTGGCTTCCTCGGCGCCGACCCTGACGGCACCGCACTGGTCGGCAACGCCACCACCGGCGTCGCCGTGGTGCTCCAGTCGCTCGGCCTGCGCCCCGGCGACGAGGTGCTCACCACCGACCACGGCTACGGCGCGGTCCGCTTCTCCGTCGACCGCGAGTGCCGGCGCACCGGGGCCACCCACCGCACCCTGCACGTTCCGTTGGCCGCGACGGACGAGCAGGTCGTCCGGCTCGTCCGGGCGGGGCTGCGGCCCGGCCGGACGAAGCTGCTCGTCGTCGACCAGCTCACCTCGGCCACCGCCCGCCTCTTCCCGGCCGCGGCGATCGTCGGCGTCGCCCACGAGCAGGAGGTGCCGGTCCTCGTCGACGCCGCCCACGCCCCGGGCATGCTGCCGACCCCCGTCGGGAGCATCGGCGCGGACTTCTGGGTGGGCAACCTGCACAAGTGGGGGTACGCCCCGCGCGGCACCGCGGCGCTGGTGGTGGCCCCGTCGTGGCGGAACCGGATGGAGCCGCTGGTGGTCTCCTGGGAGCAAACGTCCGGCTTCCCGGGCAACGTCGAGTGGCAGGCGACCCTGGACTACACCCCGTGGCTGGCCGCGCCGGCCGGCGTCTGGACCCTGCGCAACCTCGGCGTCGACCGGGTGCGCGCGCACAACGCCGCGCTGGCCGCGTACGGGCAGCGGGTGGTGGGGGACGCGCTGGGGGTGGCGCCGGCCGATCTGCCGGATCCGGGCGGACCGACGGTGGCGATGCGGATCGTTCCGCTGCCGGCCGGGCTGGCCACCACGATCGACGACGCCAGCGCCCTGCGGGGCCGGATCGCCGAGGAACTGTCCGCCGAGGTGGCGGTGATGTCCTGGAACGACCGTGGCTGGCTACGGCTGTGCGGCCAGGTCTACAACACGCCGGACGAGTACGAGCGGCTCGCCGCGCGGCTGCCGGCCCTGCTCGCCCGGCGCTGATCGGCGACCGCACCGACGTCGACCGCACCGACGCCAACCGCACCGGTGTCGACCGCACCGGTGGGCCCCGGGGCGGCGGCTCGCCGGGGCGGCGGCCCCTGGCGACCGGTCGTGCGGCCGTACCCGGCTGCACCGTGCGGCCGGGCCGGTCAGGCACGCCGGTCAGATGGGCAGAAGGCGGAGGGGGCCGAGCCCCAGCAGGGCCAGCGGGTCCAGGTACTCCTCTGCCCGGCGCAGCCCCCAGTGCAGGCAGGCCGGCTCGGGACAGCCCGCGTGCCCGGGCCGCAACCAGCCCAACGGCGTTCCGGCGGTCACCCGGTCCCCGGCGCGGACGCCCGGCCGCACCGGCTCGTACGTGGTCCGCAGCCCCGCGTCGTGCCCGACCGTGACCACGGGACGACCCGCGACCGGGCCGGCGAACAGCACCACCCCCGGCCCGGCGGCCCGGACCACGGCCCCCGGCGCGGCCACCAGGTCGACGCCCCGGTGGCCGGGCAGCCACGGCTGCGGGGGCGGCGTGAAGCGGCGGGCCAGTCGCGGGGCGCCGTCGAGCGGCCACCGGAACCGCACGTCCGGCGCGGACGGCTGGGTCCGGGCCGCTGCGCCCGGCGCTCCCGCCGCCGGCCCGGACCCGGGCAGAACAGGGTCGGACAGAACGGGGCCGGCCAGAACAGGGCCGGACGGAACAGGGCCAGACGGGAGAGGGCCCGGCAGGACAGGGCCAGGCCCGACGGCGGACACGACCACCGCGCCGGCGGCACCGGATTGCGGCGGTACCCCGGGACCGGACCCGTGCCCGGCGGCGAGGACGACCGCGCCCAGCGCCGCTCCGGCCAGCAGCGCACTGCCCCACCCCGGGCCTCCGGCCCCGCTTTTCGTCCGCATGCCCGGCAGCGTGCCGGGTTCCCGGGACGCGCCGCCACCGCCGGCCGCCGGCCTGTGGACGGCCGCGCGGGCTGTGGACAGCCCCCGCCCGGACCGATGATCTGCTATGGCCCGGCCGGCCGGGGCCGGCCCTATGCTGACCCGGTGCGTCGCGGCCGGCACCCCGGCCCGCGACCCGACCAGCGGTGCCGGCCCGGACCAGGGAGAGCGTGATGACCACTGTGGACGACATCAGCCGGCCCTCCCGGGTCGCCGGGCCGGACGAGGCGATCAGTGCCGAGGAGCTCCAGCTCGCCGCCCGTAACCACGGTATCCCGCTGGAGGCGCTGCGCTACGACGTGACCCCGGCCGGGCTGCACTACCTGCTCATCCACTACGACATCCCGGACGTCGATCCGGCGGCCCACGCGCTGACCGTCGACGGCGCGGTGGGCACCCCGTTCACCGTCGACCTGGCCGAGTTGCGCCGGCGTCCCCGGGTCACCCACCAGGTCACCCTGGAGTGCGCCGGCAACGGTCGGGCGCTGCTGCGCCCTCGGCCGGTGAGCCAGCCGTGGCTGGTCGAGGCGGTGGGCAACGCCGAGTGGGCCGGCACCCCGCTGGCGCCGCTGCTGCGCGAGGCGGGGCTCGCCCCGGACGCCGTGGACGTGGTGTTCACCGGCGCCGACCACGGGTTCGAGCGGGGGATCGAGCAGGACTACCGGCGCGCGCTACCGGTCGCCGACGCGCTGCGCGAGGAGGTGCTGCTGGCGTACGAGATGAACGGTGCTCCCCTGCTGCCGCAGCACGGCGCGCCGCTGCGGTTGATCGTGCCCGGCTGGTACGGGATGGCGCACGTGAAGTGGCTGCGCTCGATCACGGTGCTGACCGGCGAGTTCGACGGCTACCAGAACGCGGTGGCCTACCGGCTGCGCGCCGACGCCGACGACCCGGGCGTGCCGGTGACCCGGATCGAGCCCCGTGCCCTGGTCCGGCCGCCGGGCTTCCCGGACTTCATGTCCCGCGCCCGGGTGCTGCGGCCGGGACGGTGCACGGTGGACGGTGGACGGTCGGGCCTGGTCCGGGCACGCGCCGGTGACCTCGGTGGAGGTGACCATTGACGGCGGCGTGACGTGGGCGCCGGCGGTGCTGGACGAGCCCACCGGCGGGGAGTGGGCGTGGCGCCGGTGGCGCTTCGAGTGGACGGCGGAGCCGGGGCAGCACGTGCTGGGCGCGCGGGCGACCGACGCCTCGGGGCGGAGCCAGCCGGTGGAGCAGCCGTGGAACCGGGGCGGCTTCGCCAACAACATGGTGCAGCGGGTCGAGGTCGTGGTGCCGGCGGAGTGAGCGTCGGACCCGGCGGGGACGGGCCGGGACGGGTCGGAGGTGGTCAGCCGCCGAAGCCGGAGTCGGCCGGCAGGGAGATGTCGGGCTTCTCCAGCTCCTCGACGTTGACGTCCTTGAAGGTCATCACCCGGACGTTCTTGACGAACCGGGCGGGACGGTACATGTCCCACACCCAGGCGTCGTGCATCTCTACCTCGAAGTAGACCTCGCCGTCGGAGTTGCGCACGTGCAGGTCCACCTGGTTGGCCAGGTAGAAGCGGCGCTCCGTCTCCACGACGTAGGAGAACTGGCGGACGATGTCGCGGTACTCCCGGTAGAGCTGGAGCTCCATCTCGGTCTCGTACTTCTCGAGATCTTCCGCGCTCATCGCACTCCGCCTTCCATGACCACATCTTCCCCCACCGGCGCGGGAGGTCGGGGCTGCTCGCCCAACGCCACGCCGACGGTACCCCCTGACGCGCCGAAGCGCGCCATCGGCTCGTTCGGACCCGCACCCACCGGTCGACGGGACCTGGGGGGCCGCCCGTCCAGGCCGGACACGGCGGCCACGTTCACGTACGAGAAACGGTGTTCCCGGCACGGTCCGTGCGCCCGCAGGGCCGCGGTGTGCTCCGCCGTGATGTAGCCCTTGTGCTCGGCGAAGCCGTAGTCGGGGAACGTCCCGTCCAGCTCGACCATGATCCGGTCCCGGGTGACCTTGGCCAGCACGCTCGCCGCCGCCACGCAGGCGGCCACCCGGTCGCCCTTCCAGACCGCCAGCCCCGGCACGTCCAGCCCGTCGACGCCGAAGCCGTCGGTCAGCACGTAGTCGGGGCGGGTGTCCAGCGACGCCAGCGCCCGGCGCATCGCGGCGAGGTTGCACACGTGCAGGCCCCGGGCGTCCACCTCGTCGGCCGGGATCACCACCACCGCGTACGCCAGGGCGCGGGTGACCACCTGCTCGTAGACCCGCTCCCGGCTGGCCGGGGTGAGCAGCTTGGAGTCGGCCAGCCCGTCGATCTCGCCCCGCCGTCCCTCGGGCAGCACCGCCGCCGCCGCGACCAGCGGGCCGGCGCAGGCGCCCCGGCCGGCCTCGTCGGCGCCCGCCACGTGCCGGAAGCCGCGGCGTTGCAGGGCGCGCTCCAACGCGTACAGCCCGGCCTCCCGGCGCACCACCGTGCGCGGCGGGGTCAGCACGACGTACCGCCGGCGGTGGGGACGCCCCCGGCGCCCCCGGCGGACCCGGCGCCCCCGGCGGACCCGGCGGACCCGGCGGACCCGGCGGGCGGGGGCGGCGCGTCGGGCCACACGGCCAGCACCCGGCCCAGCAGGGCCGGCAGGTCGGCCGGGTAGTACCGCTCGGTGGTGGCGGCCAGTTCGTCGGCCGGCCACCAGCGGTGCCCGAAGACGCTGGCCCGCTCGACCGCGTCGAAGCCGGCGGTGTCCACCTGCCAGGACGGCACCCGGACCAGGAAGAACTCCTGCTCCTGCTGGTACTGGCGGCCGTCGAACGGGAACCGGATCGTCTCCCGCCACACCGGCTCGCCCAGCTCGGCCGGGGCCAGCCGCAGGCCGGTCTCCTCGGCCAGCTCCCGGGCCGCGCCGGCGGCCGGGGACTCCCCCGGCTCCAGCCCGCCGCCGGGGGTGAACCAGTACCGGTGCTCGGGACGCGCCGGGTCTGAGCCGGCGAGGAGCAGCACCCGGCCGGCGGCGTCGACGAGCAGCACGCGCGCCGCGCGTCGATGGGTGTAGACCGTCACCGTTCCAGCCTGCCAGACCCGTCCCGGGTCGCCCACGCCCACCCGGGAGCCGGCGGGGACGGCGCGGCGGATCAGGGGTTGGGGACGCCGTCGAACGACTTCGGGACGGTGAGCCAGGTGGCGCGGCTGACCGGCCAGAACACGGTGAAGGCGCGGCCGACCACCTGGTCCTCGGGGATGGTGGCGCTCTGGATGTTCTGCCCGGACTGCTGCCAGTGCTCCAGCGAGTCGCCGGAGGCCGAGCGGTGGTCGCCCATCACCCACAGCCGCCCCTTCGGGACGGTGATGTCGAACTCCTGGTCGGCCGGCTTGTCCTGCTGGCCGTTCGCCGAGTAGATGTACGGCTCGTCGAGCGACCTGCCGTTGATCACCAACCGCTCCTGCGGGTCGCAGCAGACCACGTGGTCGCCGCCGACGCCGATCACCCGCTTGATGAAGTCCTCGCCGTCGGGGTTGCCGCTCCACTCGGTGGGCGCCTTGAAGACGACCACCTCGCCCCGGTGCGGCGACCGGAAGTCGTACACCAGCTTGTTGACCAGCACCCGATCGTTGATCTGGAGGGTGTTCTCCATGGACGGCGAGGGGATGTAGAAGGTCTGCAGCACGAAGGCCCGCACCAACACCGCGACCAGGATCGCCACGCCCAGGAGGATGGGCAGCTCCTTCCAGAAGGAGCCGCTCTTCTTGTCGGTCTGCTCGTCAATCACGGGTGGAGCCTACGTCGCCGGGACCACCCGGGCCGTCCGGAACGCGCGAGAACGGATGCCGCGGCCGAGACCGGGACGAGCAGCAGCACACCGCCCGATCCGGTGGGTCGCACCGGGGCCGGGGAGTCGCCGGCCGTCGTGACGGTCCTGCCGACCCCGGCGAAGGTCTCCGGCACCGGCAGCGACGCCCACCGGGAGGACGGCCAGACCACCATGAACGCCCGCCCGACGACGTTGTCGATCGGCACCGGGCCCTGGCAGCGGGCGTCCTGGGAAACCAGCCGGTGGTCGCCCATCACGAAGATCTGACCGGGTGGGACCACCACCTCGTCGAAGCGCCGCGACCGGCACTCCCGGGGGTTCGGCGGAAGGTCCAGCGGGGAGTCCTGGATCACGTACGGCTCGTCGAGCGGGATGTCGTTGACGGTGACCCGGCCCTGGTCGTCGCAGCACCTCACCCGGTCGCCGGGCAGGCCGACGACCCGCTTGATGAAGTCCTTCTCGCCGGGGCGGCTGACCCCGACCAGGTCGCCGATCGTGCGGGCGAACCTCCCGGCGATCCCGGGCTCTGGCTCCTGAGTCTGCTGGGGGACCCACCTGTCGGTGCCCCGGAAGACCACGACCTCGCCGCGCCGCGGGTCCCGCACGTCGTAGACGACCTTGTTGACGAGCACCCGGTCGCCGATGAGCAGGGTGTCCTCCATCGACCCGGACGGGATGAAGAACGCCTGGAACAGGAAGGTGCGGATCAGCAACGCCAGGCAGAAGGCGACGATCAGCAGCAGGGGCAGTTCCTGCCAGAGCGGCATCTGCCGGCGGATGCGTCGGGGGCGCCGGTGCCACGGGTCGACGGAGCCGTCCTCGTCAAGCGTCCGCACCTGGCCACTCCCCGGTCCGCAGAAACGACACTACCGCCCGGGAGCCTCGTCGAGGCCCCGCGGGCGGTAGTGGGAAGATCCGTGGTCGCGGCTGCCGCCGCGCCGCGTCGATGCCCGCCTGCGCCCGTGCGAACAGCGTAACCGGGGCTGGCCCGTACGACATCCGCGCAGCTCAGGCGGTGTGGCGAGCGAACGGTCAGCTCGGCTGCTTCTCGCGACGCTCCTTGATCTTGGCCTTCTTGCCCCGCAGCTCGCGCAGGTAGTAGAGCTTGGCGCGACGGACGGCACCACGGGTCACGATCTCGATCCGGTCGATCGCCGGGCTGTTCACCGGGTAGGTCCGCTCGACACCCACGCCGAAGCTGATCTTGCGGACGGAGAAGGTCTCGCGCAGGCCGTCACCCTGGCGGCGGATGACGACGCCCTGGAAGATCTGGACACGGGACCGGTTGCCCTCGACGACCCGCGCGTGCACCTTGACGGTGTCACCGGCGCGGAACTCGGGAATGTCGACCCGCTTCGACTGGGCGTCAAGGGCGTCCAGGATGTTCATCGCTGCGTCCTCGTGAGGCTCACGGCGCACCGTCACTCGGTGCGCGGATGGGTGATTCTGATCCCCGGGTGGCGACCGACGGGCGGCCCCGGTCGGGAATCCTCGCAACCGCCCACGGCGCAGGCGGATACGGCAACCTCCCTACTTTGCCACATCCCCCGGCGGCACCTGAAATCCGGCCCGGTCCAGGGCCGCTCTGTCCCGCTTGTCCAGGCTCGCCGGGTCGAGCGCGGCGAACATGTCGGGCCGGCGGGTCACGGTACGCACCAACGCCTCGTCGCGCCGCCAGCGGGCGATCCGTCCGTGGTCGCCGGAGCGGAGCACCTCCGGCACCTCGTGCCCCCGCCAGGCCGCCGGCTTGGTGTACATCGGCGCCTCCAGCAGCCCGTGGGCGTGCGACTCCTCGTCCAGCGAGCCGGCGTTGCCGAGCACCCCGGGCAGCAGCCGGGTGACCGCCTCCAGGATCACCAGCACCGCCACCTCGCCGCCGAAGAGCACGTAGTCGCCGAGCGACACCTCGGTCACCCGCATCCGGGTGGCGGCGTGGTCGAGCACCCGCTGGTCGATGCCCTCGTACCGGCCGCAGGCGAACAGCAGGTGCGACTCGGCGGCCAGCTCGTGCGCCATGGCCTGGGTGAACGGTTCCCCGGCCGGGGAGGGCACCAGCAGCCGGGGCCGGGTCAGCCCGTCGGGGGTCAGCCCGTCGGGGGTCAGCTCCGGCGGGGCGAGGGCGTCGAGCGCGTCTCCCCACGGCTCGGGCCGCATCACCATGCCGGGGCCGCCGCCGTAGGGGGTGTCGTCGACGGTGCGGTGCACGTCGTGGGTCCAGCTCCGCAGGTCGTGCACGGCCAGCCGCAGCGTCCCGTTCGCCCGGGCCTTGCCGATCAGCGACAGGTCGAGCGGGGCGAGGTACTCGGGGAAGATCGACACGACGTCGACGCGCATGCGCGGGTGCTCCAGCGGTCTAGAGGTCGAGCAGACCGGCCGGCGGGTCGACGACGACGCGTCCGCCGGCGAGATCCACCTGGGGGACGATCGCCTTGACGAACGGGATGAGCGCGGTCCGCCCCTCGGGGCGGCGCAGCACCAGCAGGTCCGAGGCGGGCGCGTGGTCGATGCGGGCCACCTCGCCGAGGTGCTCGCCGCCCGGGGTGACCACGGCGAGCCCGACGAGCTGGTGGTCGTGGAACTCCTCCGGGTCCTCCGGCGGGGCGACGTCGCCGCTGTCCACCCCGAGCAGGGTGCCGCGCAGCGCCTCGGCGACGTCGCGTTCGAGAATGCCCTCGAAGGCGACCAGCATCCGCCCCTGGTGCCAGCGGGCGGACTCCACGGTCAGCTCGGCCGGGACCCGGAACTGCACGCCGGGACCGGGGGCGGGGTTGGCCGGCGGCGCCGCGCCCGGCTCGGCACTGAGTACCGAGCCGGGAGCGAAGCGTGCCTCGGGCTCGTCGGTGCGCACCTCCACGGTGACCTCACCGCGGATGCCGTGCGGCTTGCCGATCCTGCCGACGATGAGCAGCATCAGTACGAATCGACGATGTCGACGCGCACACCGCGCCCACCGATGGAGCCGATCACCTGGCGCAGCGCCTTGGCGGTCCGGCCGGACCGCCCGATCACCGTGCCGAGGTCCTCCGGGTGCACGCGGACTTCCAGCCGCTTGCCCCGACGGGAGTCGACCATCCGGACCCGGACGTCGTCCGGGTGGTCGACGATGCCCTTGACCAGGTGTTCGAGCGCCGGACGCAGTGCCATGTCAGGCCTGCTCGCCGGCGTTCGCGGCGGGCTGCTCCTCGGCCTTCGGCGCCTCGGCCGGGGCCTCGGCCTTGGCGGCCTTCCTGGCCGGCTTCGCCGGGGCGTCGGTCAGGCCGGCGGCGGCCTTCGCCTCGGCCTCGTACGCCGCCTTGCGGTCGGCGCGCTCGGCGGCGACCTTCAGCGGCGGCGGGGCCGGCAGGCCCTTGAACTTCTGCCAGTCACCGGTCAGCTCCAGCAGACGCTGCACGGCCTCGCTCGGCTGCGCGCCGACGGACAGCCAGTACTGGACCCGCTCCGACTTGACCTCGATCACCGAAGGGTCCTCCTTCGGCTGGTACACACCGACGAACTCGATCGCGCGACCGTCACGCTTGGTGCGCGCGTCGGCGACGACGATGCGGTACTGCGGGTTGCGGATCTTGCCCATCCGCAGGAGCCGGATCTTTACGGCCACAGTTGTTTCGCTCCTGTTGCGATCTCACCGGCCCAACACGGGCGGTGCACGGGTGAGCGCCGACCGGCACAGTGGGGTTGGGCCGGAGACTGCTCGGTGGACTGGCGACGCGCCCGGGTTAGAGGGCGCCGGACGCGCGCCGGATACCAGCGACCCATTCTGCCAGATCGGGCCCGGATCCCTCACACCGGCGGGCCAGGTCACCCGGCCGGCCGGCCCGATGGCGCCCTTCGCGCCCTTTGTCCGACTGTCCGGGCCCGTCGCGGCGACGGCTCACCGGACCGGCGGGCGGTCCCAGCCGTCCGGCAGCTTCTCCGGCACCTCCCACCCGGGCGGCGGGGTGAAGTCGCACCAGGTCCCGTCGAACGGGAACTCGCCGGCCTCGGCCCGGGCGATCACCCGCAGCCCCTCGGCGCGCACCGCGGCCTCGTCGGTCACCCAGTAGTCGTCGGGGAGGGCCAGCCGCTCGGCGAACTCCTCCTCGTCCTTCCACTCCCAGCTGCGGTCCGGCCGGATCACCACGTCGAGGTCCTGGTCGACCATGTCCACCCCGGCCACGTCGCCGTCGTCCCAGCGGACGCCCGGCTCCTCCAGGTTGACGTACCAGTTGGTGAAGCGCCCGTCGGCGTCGGAGAACCACCAGACCGAGTGGGCCGCGCCGACGGGCAGGAACTTCAGCACCGACGGGCCGTTCCACGACCCGCGCGCCAGCCGGTACGACGACGTGACCCACTCGGCGAACGGCATCGCCCGCATCCCGAGGCCGGCCTCGGTGACCTCGTAGGCCACCGGCGAGTCCCGGGCGACGAAGATGAGCAGCCCGCGCTCGTCGTCGCTGACCACCCGCCCCGCCCGGACCCAACCGATCCGGCCGTGCCGCACGTTGCGATGCATGATCAACCGGCCGGGCGCGAACGTCATGGGCACCGACCCTACCGGGGCGCGCCCGGGGAGGGCGGGCGCCGATGTTCCGACACCCGATCGGCCGTTTCGGGCTGTCGATCCCCGTCGCTGAATCGCTACGGTGTGATGGACGCCGGGTCACCGAGGGAAGGACCGCCTGTGTCGGAGGACGTACGGGTCGAACTGCCCAGCGGCGAGACGGTCTGGGTCCGGGTCGCCGGCACCGCCGGCCCGGCCGACGTGGGCTGGCGGGAGGACCAGGTGTACCGCCTGGAGGGCCTGCTGGAGGCGGTGCGGGGGGTGGCGGGCAGCGTCCGGGCCGGGCTGCACGAGGCCCGGCCCGACTCGGTCAGTGTGGAGTTCGGGGTCACCATGTCGGCGAAGACCGGCCGGGTGCTCAGCGTGCTCACCGAGGCCGGCGCCGAGGCCAACCTGAAGATCACCCTGGGTTGGCAGACCGGCCCGGCCGACGACCGCCCGGCGTCCACGGGCACGAACGGCTGAGGGACCGCGCGTCATGGGGGTCCCGCTGGTCACCGACGGATTCGACGAGATCAGCCGAGCCCTGCGGTCCACCGTGATCGAGGTGCCCCGGGGCGACGGCATCCGCGGCGGCACGGCCTTCTTCGTCGCCCCCGGCTACGCCCTGACCTGCGCGCACGTCGTGAACGGCCGGGAGGGCGCCACGCTGCCGGTGCGCTGGGGCGGCCGGCCGCTGAGCGCCCGGGTGGTGCACGCCGCCCCCGCCTCCCCCGGCGGCCAGCCGATCTGGCCCCTGCCCGACCTCGCGGTGCTCCGGGTCGCCGACGCGCCCGCCGAGCACCCCTGCGTGTGGCTCGGCGAACAGCCGCCGCCCGACGGCGCGCCGCTGCACACCTTCGGCTTCGCCGGGGCGTACGGCACGCCCGAGCCCACCCCGGCCTGGCTCTCCTCGGCGGGCCGGCAGGGCGTCCGGGGCGCCACGGCGCTGCGGATCCGCGACGACGAGCTGGCCGAGGGCAGCTCCGGCAGCCCGATCGTGGACCTCACCAGCGGCGAGGTGTGCGCGGTGGTGAAGACCGCCCGCAGCCCCGGCGACCCGTACGGTGGGCTGGCCGTTCCCCTGGGCGAACTGCGCGGGCTGCCCGTGGCGCTGCTGCGCGAGCTGTGGCGCGGCCACGACCGGCACCACGGCGCCGACGGCTCCTGGGCCCACGCCGTGGACCGGTTACGGGCCCGGCGCGCCGCCAGCACGCCGCCCGAGGTGGCCGAGCTGCTCGACCCGGGGGCGAAGCTGCCGGTGCTGCGGGCCGCCGAGGAGGCGAAGCTGCGCGGCATCCTGGCCCGGTTGCCGGCGGCCGACGACGCGCACCAGCTCTACGAGCGGGCGTGCGGCCGGTGGTCGCCGACACCGGCCCAGCCGCTGCTGGACCGGCGCGACGTGGTCCGCGCCCTCGACGACGTCGCGCGGGCCCGGCGCGGGGAGCTGCACCCGCTGCTCGTCTTCGCCACCGCGCTGATCCCCCGCTGCCCGGTCGCCGAGCGGGGCCGGCTCCAGGACTGGGTCGACGACCTGGCGTTCCGGCTGGGCCAGCGGGCCCAGCTCGCGCAGCACCGGCCCGCCCGACTCCCCGCCCAGCGGGTGCCGCCGGGGGAAGCGTCGTCCGTGTTGGTCGAGGTCACCCCCGCCGGCCACGACCAGCGGCGCTACCTGTTGTCCGTGTCCGTCTACCGGGGCCGGGACGACGTACGCTGCCTGGCCCAGCACGACGAACCGATGGCCCTGCCCCAGTTGGAGGCCGCCGTGCGCCGCGAGCTGCACGTCGGGCTCCGCCAGCTCGGTTGGGGCCGCACCGTGATGATCGAGCTGACGCTGCCGCCGGAGCTGCTCGACCTGCCGATCGACGAGTGGGTCCTCGCCCCGCACGACGTCGCCCCGCTCGGGCTGGTCCGGCCCGTGCTGGTGCGCATCGCCGACGACGGCGAGGACGGGGCGGCCGGGCCGGAGGCGCAGGAGCGCTGGGAGGCGCTGTCGGCGGCGGCGGAGGGGATGTCCTTCGCCACCGTCGACTGTCGCGCCGAGACGGATCCGACCTGGTTCTACGCCCACCTCACCACGACCAACCCGGCGGGCGTGCTGCTGCCCGGCCCGACCACGGACCCGGCCCAGCGCACGCTGCTGGAGGTCGGGGTGCGGGCCGGGGCGCCGGTGGCGCTGTGGAGCCGGGCGGGCTGCGACCGGCATCCCACCCCGGGGGGCGCCGGCGCCTGCCGGGGGGCGGCGTTCCTGGCCGACCTGGAGTCCCGGCTGCGCCGCCGGCCGATCGGGGCGCTGCCGCTGGAGGTCCGGCAGCTACGCGCCGCGGCGGTGGCCGCCCGCGACGACAACCACTGCGGGCACCGGCTGGTCCTGCTCTGGGACAACCCGTTCCGGCGCTACCGGGACCCCTCGACGCTCGACGCGCAGTGGTGAGACCGGCGCGGGCCGGCCGACAGGAGGGACGAGACCTTGCAGGACTGGTGGATCTATCGGGGCACGGGGAGTCCCCACTCCGGGATACTCCGGCTGCCCCCTCCCCCGCCCTGGCGGGTGTTCGACGGCGCCCCCCTGGTGCCGCCGCCGTCGAGCCCGGACGACGCGGCCGGCCGACGGCTCGGTGAGCTGCACCGCGCGGTCAGCTACCAGCCCCGCCCCGACGAGCTGGAGCTGGTGAACGCCGCCCTCTACCTGCGGCGCCCGCTGTTGATCACCGGCAAGCCGGGGGTGGGCAAGTCGACTCTCGCCTACGCGGTGGCGCACGAGCTGGCTTTGGGCCCGGTGCTGCGCTGGCCGATCACCAGCCGGTCCACCCGCGCCGAGGGGCTCTACAGCTACGACGCGATCGGCCGGCTCCAGGAGGCCAGCCTGCACCACCAGCTCGGCACGCCGGGAGACCTCCCGATCGGCCGCTACCTGCACCTGGGCCCGCTCGGCACGGCCCTACTGCCGTACGAGCACCCCCGGGTGCTGCTGATCGACGAGATCGACAAGAGCGACGTGGACCTGCCGAACGACCTGCTCAACATCTTCGAGGACGGCGAGTACCGCATCCCGGAGCTGCAACGGATCGCCGCCAGCCAGCCGCAGGTCGAGTTGCCGATCGAGGGCAGCACGGACCTGGTCGCGGTGCACCAGGGCGTGGTGCGCTGCCACGCGTTCCCGCTGGTCATCATGACCAGCAACGGCGAGCGCGAGTTCTCCCCCGCGTTCCACCGCCGGTGCCTGCGGCTGGACCTGGGCCAGCCGGACGCCGAGCAGCTCGCCGCGATCGTCGCCGCGCACTTCGGGACCGAGCCGACGGCCGAGACGGCCGACCTGATCGAGCTGTTCCTGTCCCGGCGGGAGCGCGGCACCCTCGCCACCGACCAGCTCCTCAACGCCATCTACCTCACCGTCCAGGCACCCGACGGGGGGCGGCCGGACCGGGAGCGGCTCGCGGACCTGGTGCTGCGGCAGCTCGACGCGGGGCCGGACAGCTGATGAACACGGTCCGGCTGGTGGGCGCGCTGCGCGGTCTCGACCTCGACGTGCAGCCGCGGGAGCTCGCGGACGCCCTCTGGCTGGCCCGGTTCCTGCCCGGCGGCGGCCCGCCGGGCGAGGCGCGGACGCCCGTCCCGTCGACCGACCCGGCGGACGCCGAGCCGACCGAACCGGCGGACCCGACGCCCGAGCGGACGGCCCCCGACCGGCTCCCCACGCCCCGGACGCCCCTGACCGGGCCCCGGTCCACGCCGACGCCGGACAGCGACGGCGCGTCCGACCCGGTGCGCTGGGTACGCCTGCACGTGCCCGGGCCGGCAAGACGCACGGCGGGCACCGGCGGGGCGGGCCTGCCGGTCCGCGCCCCGGCACCGCCCGCCCTGGACACCCGGGCGCTGGCCCGGAGCCTGCGTCCGCTGCGCCGCCGGGTGCCCGACCCGCACACGCTCGCCCTCGACGAGGAGGCGACCGCGACGCGGGTCGTCGAGCAGGGACTGTGGGTGCCGGTCCTGCGCCCGACGTCGCAGCCGTGGTTCGATCTGACCCTCGCCGTGGACACCGGGGCGTCGATGGCCGTCTGGCGTCCGCTGGTGGCCGACCTGGAGTTGGCGTTGACCCGGCTGGGGGCGTTCCGGCACGTCCGGCGGGTGCGGCTGCCGTCCGGGGCCGAGCCCCGGCTCACCATCGGCCCGGCCGACGGGCCCGGCGGGCCCGGCCACTCGACGCGGGAACTGCTCGACCCGCGGGGGCGCCAGCTCATCCTCGTGGTCAGCGACTGCGCCGGGCCGCAGTGGCACGACGGCTCGATGTTCCGCACCCTGCAGACCTGGGCCCGGCACGAGACCGTGGCGATCCTGCAACCGTTGCCGCAGCGGATGTGGCGGCGCAGCGGCCTGGTGCCGGTGCGCGGCCGGCTCACCGCGACCGAGGGCGACAGCGCCAACCGCCGGCTCCGGTTCGTACCCCGGCAGTGGCGGCCCGGCGCCGGCCTGCGCGGGCTCGTCCCGGTGCCGGTGTTGCAGATCCAGCCGGACTGGCTGGCCGGCTGGGCACGGCTCACCGGCACCGGCGCCGGCACGATCGACGCGGTGGTCACGCTGCCGCCGCAGCCCGGGCCGCCGGCCCCCGCCGAGCCGGTCGACGGCCCCCCGCAGGACGAGGCGGCCCGGCGGCTGAGCCGGTTCCTGGCCACCGCCAGCCCGGAGGCGCTGCGGCTGGCCACCCAGCTCGCGGACCTTCCGGTGACGCTGCCGATCATGCGCCTGGTGCAGCAGGCGTCGGCGGTGCCGGCCCATCCGGCGCACCTGGCGGAGGTGCTCCTCGGCGGGCTGCTCGTCCGGCAGCCCGACCCGGCGGGCGACCTGCGGTTCGACTTCCACCAGGGCATCCGGCCGATGCTGCGGGACCTGCTGCTGCACACCGACCTGCTGCACCTGCGGCACGAGATCGCCCGGTTCCTGGCCCGCCAGATGGGGATCAGCATGCGGGAGTTCGCGGCGGCGCTGAGCGCCCCGGCCGGGGTGGCCGGCGACGCGGGGCTCGGTGAGTCCTTCGGCCGCTTCCCGGCCACGGTGCTGACCCGGCTCGGCGGCCGGCACCGGGAGCTGATCGAGTTCGTCGAGCAGCGGGAGCAGGACGCCCGCCTGCCGCCCCCGGCCAACGGCCACCACCCGGACCCCCGGGTGACGACGGAGCCGGCCCCGTCCGGCACCGACCCGCCCGTGGACGCGCAGGATCTCGACGGGCTCGACGCGACCATCCGGGCGTTACGGCAGGCGACGGCCGGCGGCCCGGACCGCGCCGGCCTGACCCGTCTCGCCCACGCGTTGCGCGCCCGGTTCCAGCTCACCGGGGACGTCGCCGACCTGGTCGAGGCGGCGTCGATCCTGGAGCAGGTGCGGGGGCGGGCCGGCGGCGGCACGGAGCCGGACGACCCCGACGCGGTGCTCGACCTCGCCGAGGTCCGGCTGTCGCTGTGCACCGAGCGCGGCGCCACGGCCGACCTGAACGAGGCCGTGGCCCTGTTCCGCAGCGCCCTCGCCGCGCCCGACGGCCCGCGCCCGCAGTGGTGGCGCGGCACCGTCGGGCTGGCCCGTGCGCTGGTGGTCCGGGCCGACCGGCTCGGCACGGTGCCCGACCTCGACGAGGCGGTCGAGCTCTACCTCGCGGCGGCCGGAACGGCCCCCGGGCCGGGCGGGGACGACCTGCGGCTGCGGGCCGTCGACGCGCTGCTGCGCCGGTACGCGCTGACCGGGGACACGACCGCCCTGACCCGGGCGGACGCGGTCAGCGGCGACGCCCCGGCCACGGCGGGGCGGCACAGTCGTCGGGTACGCCTGGCGGACCTGCTGCGCCGCGCCGCCCGGGAGACCGGCGAGCCGGACCTGCTGCGCCGCGCCGCGGCCCTGTACGTCGAGGCCGCCGAGCGTTCCGGGCCGGACGACGACGCCCGGGTCCTGCGCGGCCTCGCCGAGGCGCGGGGCGAGCTGTCCGTCGCCACCGGTGACCCCGCCGAGCTGGACGCGGCGGTGGAGGCGGCACGGGCTGCCGTGGCGGCCGGCGGCCGGGACGACGTGACGCACGTCGAGTGCCTGGCCACCCTCGGCCGGGTGCTGCGCCTGCGCGTCGACCGGGACCGTCGGGACGGCGACCTCGACGCGCTGGTCGACGCCGCCCGCCGGCTGCTCGACGCGGTGCCCGGCTTCCACCCGGACCGGCACCACCACCTCGCCGCGCTGGGCGACGCCCTGCGCCTGCGGTACGACGCGGGCGGTGACGCGGGCGACATCCAGGAGGCGTGCGCCCGGTACGAGGAGGCCGTGCGGACGTCCCCGACCTCCGGCGCACAGCTCGGCCGGCGGCTGGCCGACCTCGGCGACGCGCTGCGGGCCCGGGCCGACCGGTTCGGCTCCCGGGCCGACCTGGACGCCGCCCGGCAGTCCCTCACCCGGGCGGTCGACGTCACGCCCGCCGACGACCCCCGGCTCCCCGACCGGGTCCGCCTGCTGGCGGAGGTGCTGCTCGCGCTGCGCGAGCGGTCCGCCGCGGTGGCGGTCTACCGCCGAGCGGTGGAGCTGCACGGCCGCCGGCACGGCCCGGACGGCGACCCCACCGTCGACGTCCGGGTCGCGTTCGGCCGGGCGCTGCTGGCGGCGAAGCGGTTCGCCGAGGCCCGGGAGGAGTTGCGGGCGGTGGCCGACATCCTCACCCAGCGGCTCGGCCCCGGGCACCGCCGCACCCTGGCCGTCCGGTCCGCGGCGGCCGAGGCGCTGGCCGGCCTCGGCGACCCCGGCGGGGCCGGTCGGGAGCTGCGCGACGTGCTGGCCGGGCAGATCCGCTCGCTCGGCGCGGACGACGCGGACCCGGCGGCGACCCGGCGGCTGCTGGACCGGCTGGCCGGGGACGGGTAGCTCGGGGCCCGGGCAGCCGGCGGGGCGGGGCGCCCGAGCGGCGCGGTCGGCGCAGCTCGCGCGGGCCCTTCGACCGGCCACCCGCGAGTTATCCTCGGCTCTTGGGATCGACGCATTTATCTGGGTCGCTCGTCGGAGCGCGGCCTGCGGCACTTGGCGGAGGGATGGCCGAGCGCATGAGGGAAGCCGAGTTCGGGTCCGCACCGACGATCCTGCCGGACCAACTGCTCGACGAGCTGGCGGAGAACGGCACCGACGTGCTCCGACACGTGATCCGGCGGGTGCGGGCCGAGGCGGGCGCCGGGGGGCGGATCGTGGCCCGGTTCAACAACCAGAACGGCGGCGTGCCCACCGCGCCGTACCTGGGCCGGGACGCCCCGGCCGGGCCCGGCGCGGACGAGGCGGGCCCGTGACGGACGCCGGGCCGGCGCCGGTGCCGTTCCAGGAGTTCGTGCTGAAGGTGCACAGCCGGTGCAACCTGGCCTGCGACTACTGCTACGTCTACGAGATGGCCGACCAGAGCTGGGCCCGCCGGCCCCGGGTGATGAGCGCCGAGGTGGTGCGGCGGACCGGGGAGCGGATCGCCGAGCACCTGCGCGACCACGGGGTCACCGAGGCCAGCGTCGTCCTGCACGGCGGCGAGCCGCTGCTCGCCGGGGCCCGCCGGCTGGAACACGTGGTGACGGAGCTGCGCCGGCTCGCCGGGGCGGGGACCGTGCTGTCCTTCGTGGTGCAGACCAACGGGACCCTGCTCGACCAGGACATGCTGGAGGTGTTCCGGCGGCACGACGTGCGGGTCGGGGTGAGCCTCGACGGCGACCGGGCCGCGACCGACCGGCACCGCCGCCGCCCCGACGGCGCCAGCAGCTACCCGGCCACCGTCCGCGCCCTGGACCTGCTGTCCGGGCCGCGCTACCGGTCGCTCTTCGCCGGCCTGCTGGCCACCGTGGACCTGCGCACCGACCCGGTCCGCGCCTACGAGGCGCTGCTGGAGTTCGACCCGCCGGTGGTCGACTTCCTGCTGCCGCACGGCACCTGGACCGACCCGCCACCGGGCCGGTCGGCCGACCCGGCCTCGACCCCGTACGCGGACTGGCTGATCGCGGTCTTCGAGCGCTGGTACGCGGCGCCGCGCCGGGAGACCGGCGTGCGGATACTGGAGGAGATTCTGGTGCTGCTGCTCGGCGGGGCGAGCCGCGTCGAGTCCGTCGGGCTGTCCCCGGCCGCGTTCGTGGTGGTGGAGACCGACGGCGAGATCGAGCTGGTGGACACGCTGAAGGCGGCCTACCCGGGGGCCGCGGCGACCGGGCTGACCGTGCACTCCGACCGGTTCGACGCGGCGCTGGCCCATCCCGCCGTGCGGGCCGGCCAGCGCGGCGTGGCCGGGTTGCCGGGGGCGTGCCGGGCCTGCCCGGCGCACCAGGTCTGCGGCGGCGGCCTGTACCCGCACCGGTTCCGCGCCGGGCGCGGCTTCGACAACCCGTCGGTGTACTGCGCGGACCTGTACCGCCTGATCGGTCACCTGGCCCGGCGGGTCGCCGGGGCGCCCGGACCGCCGCCGGCCGGGCCCCCGGACCCGGCGACGGAGCGGACGGTGCCGGGCCCGGCCGCGGCCTGACCCGCCGGCCGTGTCGGCATCCCGATAGGACATCCGGAGAGTACGGACGGAGGGTGATGTGGGCGGCGCGGAAGGCTATCCTCGTAGCTCGGCCGGGCCGCGCCACCCGGGCCCCGGGAGTCCGGCGGCCGGGACCAGGGAGGCTCGATGAGTGCTCAGCGCAGCGCCGCCGACGGCCGGCCGCGGATCGTCCTGGCCCACGCCGGCGCCGACCAGCTGTGGGCGGAGTGGCTCGGCGAGCAGCTCGAACAGGGCGGGGCCGGCACCGAACCGAAGCAGCTCGAACCCCGGCCCGCCGACGACCTCGGCGCGCTGCTGCGGGACGCGGCCGGCGACGCCGCCGGGCTGCTGCTGGTGCTGAGTGACGCGCTGCTGCGCGCCGGGACACGTTCGGTCGCCGAGTGGGCGGAGGCGGTGGCCGCCCTGCGGGCCGAACGGGGGGACGTGCTGCGCCCGGTGGCGGTCGGGCTGCGCCGGCCGACGTTCCTCTCCGCCGGCGAGTGCCCGGTGCTCGGCGCGCTGGACGAGGCCGACGCCCGCGCCGAGGTCCTCGCCCTGTTCGGGCTGGCCGCACCGACCTCCCGCCGGTCGTCCGCCGTGCCCTGGCCGCTGCACCAGCCCCGGTACTGGCGCCAGCCCTTCCCGCCCCGCAACCAGCACTTCACGGGCCGCGAGGAGGCGCTGCGGGAACTGCGGGACCGGCTCGCCGGGGACGTGACGGCGGTGGTGCCGACCGCGGTGCTGGGCCCGGCCGGGATCGGCAAGACCCAGCTCGCGGTCGAGTACACGTACCGCTTCGCGGCCTGCTACGACCTGGTCTGGTATGTGCGCAGCGAGCAACTCTCCACGGTCCGGGCCGACCTGGCCGGGCTGGCCGCCTCGATCGGCCTGCGGATCAGCGACGACCTCGGGGTGACCGCCGACGCGGTGCTGGAGGCGCTGCGCCGGGGCGAGCCGGTCCGCGACTGGCTGCTGGTCTTCGACAACGCGCCCGCCCCGCACGAACTGGCCCGGCTGCTGCCCAGCGGCCGGGCGCCGCGGGGGCGGTGCCACGTGCTGGTGACCTCGCGGGACGAGGACTGGCGGTCCCGCGCCGACGTGCTGGAGCTGGACGTCTACCGACGGGTGGAGAGCGTCGACTTCCTGCGCCGGCGGGCGCCCCGGCTGACCGAGCACGACGCCTTCGAGCTGGCCGACCGGTTCGGCGATCTGCCGCTCGCCCTCGACGCCAGCGCCGGGTACCTGTCGACCTCGCACCTGCCCGTGCGGGACTACCTGGTCGAGAGCGAGCAGCGGATGACCGCGCTGCTCAACCAGGCCCAGGTCTCGTCGTACGAGCGCCAGGTGGTGATGGCCTGGGTGCTGCCGATGAACCGGCTCCGGGAGCGCCGGCTGTCCGCCGCCCAACTCCTGCGGCTGTGCGCGTTCCTGGGGCCGGAGCCGGTGCCGATGTCCCTGCTGCTCGGCCCGCCCGACGGCAGCCGGCCGGCGGTCGAGCTGCCCGCCCCGCTCGGCGAGGAGATCGGGGACACCATGTCCCGGGCGAGCATGTTCCACGAGATCGGCGCGTACGGGCTGGCCCGGATCGGCGAGCGCGACGGCCGGGAGACCGTCCAACTGCACCGGGTCTTCCAGCAGTTCCTCCGGGAGCAGCTCACCGACGCCGAGCGTCGCACGTACGCCGGCACCGCCCGGCGGCTGCTCGCCGCCGCCGACCCGGGCGATCCGGACCAGATCGCCTACCGTCCCCGCTACGCCGACCTGCTGGTGCACGCGGAGGCCGCCGACGTGGCCGTCGCCGCGGACGACCCGGCGGTCCGCGGCCTCGTGATCAACCTGTGCCGGTACCTCTTCGCCCGGGGCGAGTACACCGCGTGCCAGCGGCTGGGCACCCGGGCCCGGGCGGCCTGGGTGGAGGTGATCGCCCGGAGCCACCCGGACGTGGTGGCGCTGAGCGTCACGCTGGCCAACGCGCTGCGCAGCCGGGGCGAGTACGAGCGGGCCCGGTCGCTGGACGAGGCGAACCTGGCCCGGGCCCGCGCCGACCTGGGCGAGGGGCATCCGGAGACGCTCGGCGCGGCGAACGGCCTGGCGGCGGGCCTGCGCCGGCTCGGCGACTGGAAGGCGGCGTACGAACTGGACCGCCAGGCCCACGAGCGTGGGCTGCTGGCGCTGGGCCCCGACCACCCCCGCACGCTGCTCACCGCGCACAACTTCGCGGTGTCCCGGCGGATGATGGGCGAGTTCCGCGCCGCGCTCGCCCTCGACGAGGACACGCTGCGCCGGTACCGGATCCGGTTCGGCGGCGAGGAGAACCGGTCGACGCTGTTCTCCGCCAACAACGTCGCCCGGGACCTGCGCGAGTGCGGGGAGTACGCCCGGGCGTGGGAACTCCAGGAGGAGGTCCACCGGCGCTACGGGGTGCTCTTCGGCCCGGACCACCCGGACTCGCTGCGGGCGATGAAGAACCTCGCGGTCACCCGCCGCAAGGCCGGGCGGTACCTCGACGCGTACCAGTTGGCCAGCGGCTGCCTGGCCCAGCACCGGCACCGGTTCGGGCCGGACTACGCCGAGACGCTGGCCGCCGCCGTCAACCTGGCCAACGACCTGCGGTGCCTCGGTGAGACGCCCGGGGCCCGGGCCCGCGCCGAGGACGCGCTGGAGCGGCTGCGCCGCACGGCCGGCGAGGAGCACCCGTACGCGCTGTGCGCCGCCCTGAACCTCGCGATCTGCCTGCGGCTGACCGGCGCGCCGGAGGAGGCGCGCCGGCTCAACGAGCGCACCCGGGCCGGGCTGTCGGCGGCGCTCGCCCCGGACCACCCGTACACCCTGGCCTGCGGCACCAACCTCGCCAGCGACCTGCGGGCGCTCGGCGAGGTCCGGGCGGCGCGGCGGCTCGGCGAGGAGCTGCTGGAGCGGCTGCGCGCGGTCCGGGGCGAGGCGCACCCCTACACCCTGGCCTGCGCGTCGAACCTCAGCGAGGACCGGCGCGCCGACGAGGACCACGAGGGCGCCCGCGACCTGCTACGGGACACCATGACGAGCTACGAGCGCACCCTCGGCGCGGACCACCCGGAGGCCGAGGCCGCGGCGGCCCGTAGCCGGCTGGACTGCGACGTGGAGCCCCCGCCGGCCTGAGCCGCGCCCCGCGCGCTCAGCCCGCCCGCCCGGCCGACGGGCTCGGACGGTCGACGGGCTCGGGCGGCGGGTACAGCCGGGCGGTCCACCGCCGCGGCACCCCGGTCGCCCCAGCGTCCCGGCCTCGGGGCCGACCGCCCGCCTGGCGGGGCCGGCCGACGCCGGGCCGCGCCGCCCGCCGGCCCGCCTGGACGGCCGGCGGCCCCGAGGCCGGGACGCGCGGGCCGACGACCGCCGGCCCACTGTGCGCGCTGCCCGGGTCGGCCGCCGGGTCGGGGTCCGCCGAACGGTCGCGGAGCTGGCTGCGGTACAGCGTCCGGTCGCCGACCACCAGGCAGGCGATCCCGGTGGCCAGCATGCTCGGGAAGAGCAGGCTCAGGTTCCCGGTCGTCTCGGCGGCCATCACGACCAGCGCGAGCGGCGCGTGGGCGATCGAGCCGAGGCAGGCCGCCATGCCGATGATCACGTACGGGGCCGGGGAGCCGGGGGCCAGCCCGAGCGGCTCCAGCAGGCGCCACACCGCCGCCCCGGCGGTCGCGCCGATCACCAGCCCGGGGCCGAAGATCCCCCCGGAGCCGCCGGAGCCGACCGACAGCGAGGTGGACACGATCTTGACGAGCGGGATGGCCAGCAGCACCCACACCGACGTGGCGAGCATCGCGTCGGCGTCGAAGGCGCGCTGCGCCGTGCCGTACCCGGTGCCGAGGACGCCCGGCACGGCCAGCCCGATCGTCCCGACCACCAGCCCCGCGAGGGTGGGACGCAGCACCCGGGGCAGCCGGCGCAGCCGCGCCGAGGCGAAGAAGCCGGCCGTCGAGTAGAACGTCCACGCGTACAGCCGGCCGAGCAGCCCGGCGAGCAGGCCGAGCAGCGGCACCACCAGCCACTGCGCGGGATGGTCCCAGCCGGTCCCGGCGACCGTGCCGAAGATCGGCTCGAAGCCGTGGAACAGCCCGAAGACCAGGAAGGACACCGCCGAGGCGAGCAGGGCCGGCACCACCACGCCGGGCGCGACGTCCGCCCGGTAGAGCAGCTCGGCCCCGAGCAGCGCGCCGCCCAGCGGTGACCGGAAGATCGCCCCGACCCCGGCGGCGAGGCCCATCGCCACCGTCGTGCGGGCCTGCTGGTAGCTCAGCTTGAACCGCCGGGCCACCACCGAGGCCAGGGCGGCGGTGATCTGCGCGGTGGGCCCCTCGCTGCCGCCCGACCCACCGGAGCCGATCAGCACCGCGGAGGCGAACATCTTGACCGCCGGCACCCGGGCCCGCATCCCGGTCGGGTCGTGGTGCGCGGCGTGGATCGCCGCGTCCGTGCCGTGCCCGCTGGCCTCCGGCGCGACCCGGAGCACCAGGGCGGTGGCGACGAACGCGCCGGCCGCGACGAGCAGCGGGACGACCACCGGGTACGGGAAGCCGCTCGCCTCGGCCGGGCCGTCCTCGCCGACCAGGCCGGGCACCCGGTGCCCGGCGATCCCGCGCAGCAGCAGCTCGTTGCCTAGGTGCAGCAGCTCGGCGAACGCGGCGGCGGCCAGCCCCGAGAGCGCTCCGGTGAGCGTCGCGAGGGGAACCCACAGGCGCAGGCCACCCGGCCCGCCGCTACCGCTCATCGGCAACTCCATCACCAGCGATGCCTCGCCAGCCGAGGCGGTGCGTCACCCGCCTCGTCGAGCGGCCGGCGACCGGGCCTGCGTCACGGGTGACCGTCCACCGTCGACCGCCACCCGCGTGCCCGATGATAGCGACCGATCCGTCACGATGGGTGCCGCTCGCGCCGTCGTCTTACGGTCTCGTCCTGCCGTCGGCGGCCGGGGCGGTGCTCGGCAGCGGCGTGCTCGGCAGCGGCGTCGGCGTCCTGTCGAACGGACGTGCCGCCGGGCGGTGACGCGCCGACGGGCCCGGCTCCGGTGACCGGGAACGCGTGGCGGGGCGGCCGGGGGTGCCGGCCGCCCCGCGCAGGCGGTGGGTCAGTAGGCGCGGGCCAGGATGGCGACCAGGTCGGACTCGTCCTCGGAGTCGGGGACCGAGCCGTCGGCGCGCAGCAGGCAGCGCACGGTGACGCCCTGGCCGTTCGCCTCGGCCTCGCCGGCCACGCCGACCGCCGACCACGGCACCCGGGCCCAGCCGGTGGCCGCCGCCCCGATCGCCTCGGCGAGCGTGGCGACCTCGACGGTGCGGGACTCGCGGTGCGCGAGGGCCTGGTCGTGCAGCACCCGCTGGTCGGCCTCCAGGGCGGCCAGCACCGCGCCGACCACGTCGGCCACCGGGGTCGGCGACTTCGAGCCGTCCGTACGCCGGACCACGACCGCGTTGCCGGCGGCCAGGTCGCGGGGGCCGACCTCGACGCGTACCGGATAGCCGCGCAGCTCGGCGTCGACGGCCCGGCGGCCGAACGGGGTGTCGGTGCGGTCGTCGAGCGCGACCCGGACCCCGGCGTCGCGCAGCGCGTCGCGGAGCTTTCTCGCCGCCTCGGCAGGGCCGCCAGGGCCCTCGCCGTCCTTGACCACCATCACGTACGCCTGGATCGGCGCCAGCCTCGGCGGCACCCGCAGTCCGTTGTCGTCGCCGTGGGCCATGATCAGGCCGCCCAGCATCCGGGTCGAGGTGCCCCAGGAGGTCGTCCAGGCGTGCTCCCGGCCGCCCTCGGCCGAGGAGTAGCTGATGTCGAACGCCTTGGCGAAGTTCTGCCCCAGCTCGTGGCTGGTGCCGAGCTGGAGGGCCTTGCCGTCGCCCATCATGCCCTCGCACGTGTACGTGGCGGTGGCCCCGGCGAACCGCTCGCGGGCGGTCTTCAGGCCCACCACGACGGGGATGCCGAGCACGTTGACCATCAGGTCCTCGTACGCCTCGTGCAGGATCCGGCGGGCGTAGGCGCGGGCGTCTTCCCGCGTGGCGTGGGCGGTGTGCCCCTCCTGCCAGAGGAACTCGCTGGTGCGCAGGAAGATCCGGGGGCGCAGCTCCCAGCGGACCACGTTCGCCCACTGGTTGAGCAGCAGCGGCAGGTCCCGGTACGAGTCGATCCACTTGGCCATGAACTCGCCGATCACCGTCTCGCTGGTGGGGCGCACCACCACCGGCTCGGCGAGCTGCTTGCCGCCGCCGTGGGTGACCACCGCCAGCTCCGGCGAGAAGCCCTCGACGTGCTCGGCCTCGCGCTTGAGGTAGCTCTCGGGGATGAACAGCGGGAAGTACGCGTTCTCCGCGCCGGCCGCCTTGATCCGGGCGTCCATCTCGGCCTGAATCCGCTCCCAGATGGCGTAGCCGGCCGGTCGGATGACCATGGTCCCCCGGACCGGGCCGTTGTCGGCCAGCTTCGCCTTGGCGATCAGGTCCTGGTACCAGCGGGGAAAGTCCTCCGCACGGGGAGTGAGCACGCGTGCCATGACCGCACATCCTATGCGGCCCCCGCCGGGACGCCGTCATCGGGCGCGGTGCGCCGTTCGCCCGTCGCCCCGGGTGCACCGGTCCCCCGCCGCCGGAACTCCGACGCAACTTCTTGATCAGCGGGGCGAACCGGGGTGGGTGGGGGTCAGGGGAGGGGGTGGCCGCGGAGGATGATGCGGGTGGGGGTGCGGACGACCGAGAGGTTCCGGCGGGGGTCCTCCGGGTAGACCGTCAGGTCGGCGAGGCCGCCCTCGACCAGGCCCGGGAAACCCAGCCACTCCCGGGCCTTCCAGGAGGCGGCGGCGAGGACGTCCACCGCCGACATGCCGGCCTGCTCGTGCAGCAGCAGCATCTCCTCGGCGGCCAGCCCGTGGTCGATGCCGCCGCCCGCGTCGGTGCCGACGTAGATGGGCACCCCCGCCTCGTACGCGGACCGGACCACGTCGGGGAACCGGTCCCGCAGGGCGAGCATGTGGTCGGCGTACCCGGGGAACTTCGGGCGGGCCTGCTCGGCGATCCCGCCGAACGTCCGAATGTTGATCATCGTGGGGACGAGGGCGGTGCCCTGCCGGGCCATCAGGTCGATCAGGTCGAGGCTGAGCCCGGTGCCGTGCTCCACCGAGTCCACCCCGGCCCGCACCATGGTCTCGACGGCGGACTCGGAGAAGGTGTGCACCGCCGCGCGCGCCCCGGCGGCGTGCGCGGCGGCGACGGCGGCGGCCATCGTGTCGGCGTCCCAGGCGGGCGCGAGGTCGCCGACCCCCCGGTCGATCCAGTCGCCGACCAGCTTGACCCAGCCGTTGCCGGCGGCGGCCTGGGCGGCGACGGTGGCGGCCACCTCCGCCGCGTCGACCTCGACGCCGATGTCGCGCAGGTAGCGCTTCGGCGGGGCGACGTGCCGGCCGGCGCGGGCCAGTCGCGGCAGCTCCGGGTCGTCGTCCAGTTCGGGGTACGGGTACGGCGAGCCGGCGTCCCGGATGGCGAGGACCCCGGCGTCCCGGTCGGTGCGGGCCAGCTCGCGGGCCTGGTCGAGGGAGGTGATCGGGGCGCCGCCCCGGGCGATGCCGAGGTGGCAGTGGGCGTCGGTCAGCCCGGGCAGGATGAAGCCGCCGTCGACCACCGTCTCCGCCCCGGGCACCGGGTCGAAGGTGACCCGGTCGCCGACCAGCCAGAGATCCCGGACCTCGTCGTCCGGCAGGAGCACACCGCGCACATGCAGAGCCATGTGCACAGTCCTACCGGATCACTGCCGGGTCCGCGCGGGGGACCTCCCGTCGCCCGCCGTCGCCGACCCGGTCAACGGGGGCGGTTGTCGCCGCCCTTGCCGAGCTTGTTGAAGTCGATCTTCGGGTGCTTGAAGCCGGGCGGCAGGCCCTGGCCACCGGCCAGGTCGTTCGGGTCCAGGCCCGGCGGGAGCTGCGGCATCCCGCCCGGGAAACCGCCCGGCAGCCCGGCGCCCGCCCCGGTGCGCGGCCGGTTGCCGCCCTTGGTGCCCTTGCGCTTGTTCTTCGGCGACTTGGTCGCCTTGCGCCGGCCACCGCCGGGCAGGCCCATCATGCCGCCCATCTGCTTCATCATCTTCTGCGCGTCGGCGAAGCGGTTGAGCAGCTGGTTGACGTCCATCACCGTGACGCCCGAGCCGCCCGCGATCCGGGCCCGGCGGGAGCCGTTGATGATCTTCGGATTGGTGCGCTCGGCCGGGGTCATCGACCGGATGATCGCCGTGACCCGGTCGAAGTGCTTGTCGTCCAGATCGGCGAGCTGGTCCTTCATCTGCCCCATGCCGGGCATCATGGCCAGCACGTTGGCGATCGGGCCCATCCGGCGCACCGCGATGAGCTGGTCGAGGAAGTCCTCCAGGGTGAACTGCTCGCCGCCCATCAGCTTGGCGGTCATCTTCTCCTTCTGATCGGAGTCGAAGGCCTGCTCGGCCTGCTCGATCAGAGTGAGGACGTCGCCCATGCCGAGGATCCGGCTGGCCATCCGGTCGGGGTGGAAGACGTCGAAGTCCTCCAGCTTCTCCCCGGTGGAGGCGAACAGGATCGGCTGCCCGGTCACCTCGCGGACCGAGAGCGCGGCACCGCCCCGGGCGTCGCCGTCGAGCTTGGAGAGCACCACGCCGGTGATGCCGACGCCGTCGCGGAACGCCTCGGCGGTGCGCACGGCGTCCTGACCGACCATCGCGTCGATGACGAAGATGACCTCGTCCGGGTTGACCGCGTCGCGGATGTCGGCGGCCTGCTGCATCATCTCGGCGTCGATGCCGAGCCGGCCGGCGGTGTCGACGATGACGATGTCCCGGGCGGCCCGCTTCGCGTGCTCGATCGAGGCGCGGGCGACCTGCACCGGGTCACCGGTGCCGTTGCCGGGCTCCGGGGCGTACACCTCGACCCCGGCGCGGCCACCGAGCACCTGGAGCTGCCCGACGGCGTTGGGACGCTGGAGGTCGGCGGCGACCAGCAGCGGCTGGTGACCCTGGGCCTTGAGCCAGCGGGCCAGCTTGCCGGCCAGGGTGGTCTTGCCGGAGCCCTGGAGGCCGGCGAGCATGATCACTGTCGGCGGCTGCTTGGCGAACTGGAGCCGCCGCCCCTCGCCGCCGAGGACGTTGATCAGCTCCTCGTTGACGATCTTGACGATCTGCTGGGCCGGATTCAGCGCCTGGGAGACCTCCGCGCTGCGGGCCCGCTCCTTGACGTTTGCGATGAAGCCCTTGACCACCGGCAGGGCGACGTCGGCCTCCAGCAGCGCCATGCGGATCTCGCGCGCGGTGGCGTCGATGTCGGCGTCGGTGAGCCGACCCTTGCCGCGGAGCTTGGTGAAGATCCCGGAGAGGCGGTCACTCAAGGTGTCAAACACGCGAACATCCCGTTTGTCAGTGTTCCGGCGGGCACAACGCGGCCGGGCGCAGGTGTCCGGCCATCGCTAGGGTAGCCCGCCGCCCGCGCCCGCGCTCCGGCCCCGCCGCCCGCGCCCGCGCTCCGGCCCCGTCGTCGAGCAGCGGGATCACGGCGGCCGGCGGCGGGCCCCAGGGCGGGGACGGTCGTCCCCGGCTCACACGGCGGCCAGGACGGCGGCCTCCAGGCGGGCCCGCTCGTCGTCCGGCGGCCAGCTGCCGACCAGGTAGAAGGCGTCCACCACGTCGCCGCCGAGGGTGCAGATCCGGGCCGCGCGGACCTGGGCGCCGGCCTCGTCGAGGGCGCAGGTCACCCGGTACAGCAGCCCGGCCGCGTCGGCGGCGCGCAGCTCCAGCAGCACCGCGTCGGTGGCCGCCTCCCGGTGCCAGACCACCCGGGGCGCCGCGCCCGACCCCCGCGCCGCGAGGGCCCGGCCGCGCAGCCGCTGGGTGACCGAGACGTCCCCGGCGACCGCCCGGCGCAGGTCGCCGCCGAGCGCGATCGGGTCGGGCGGCAGGCCGTAGCGGGGTTGCACCCGGCACTCGACCAGGGCCCGGCCGTCGACCGTGGAGGCGTCCGCGGAGAGCACCTCCAGCCGGTGCAGGGCCAGGCAGCCGGCCACCGTCGCGAGCAGGCCGCGTCGGTCCGCCGCGGCCACCGCCACCCGGTCCCCGGTCAGGTGTACGACCGGCAGCGGCCCGGCGACCAGCGCCGGGTCCGGGGCGGGCGGGGCGGGCAGCACGCCGGTGTCCAGCGCGGTGCGGACCCGGGTGACCAGCTCGGCGACGAGCCGGCCCTTCCAGTCCGACCAGGCGGCCGGGCCGGTGGCCGCCGCGTCGGCGCGGACCAGGGCGTGCAGCAGGTCCAGGGTCGCCGGGTCGCCGACCTGCTCGGCGACCCGGGCGATGGTCACCGGGTCGGACAGGTCTCGGCGGGTGGCCACGTCGGGCAGGAGCAGGTGCAGCCGGACCAGCGTGCCGATCAGCGCCACCTCCGTCCCGGGCAGGCCGATCCGGGCCGCCACGGCCTCGGCCAGCGGCGCGCCCACGATGCTGTGGTCGGCGGCACCGCCGGCCCGCCCGGCGACACCCTCGCCGGGCAGCCCCTTGCCGATGTCGTGCAGGAACGCGCCGAGCAGCAGCAGGTCCGGCCGGTCCACCTCGCGGGTGTGCCGGCCGGCCTCGTACGCGGTCTGCACGAGATGCCGGTCGAGGGTGTAACGGTGCACCGGGTTGTGCTGGGGCAGGCTGCGCAGCCGGGTCCACTCGGGCAGCCAGCCGTCGATCAGCCCGTACCGGTCGCAGGTCTCCCAGGCGGGCACCAGGCCGGGACCGGCCCCGAGCAGGGTGATCAGCGCGGCGCGCGCCTCGACGGGCCACGGCGACGGCAGCGGCGGGCAGTACGCGGCCAGCCACTCGCAGGTGGCCCGGGCGATCGGCAACCGGGTGGTGGCCGCCGCGGCGGCCATCCGCAGCGACAGGCTCGGGTCGGGGCGGGCCCCGATGGCGGTGCGGGCCAGCACCAGCTCCCCGTCGTGCTCGACGACGTCCCGGGCGACCGGACGGCGCACCGGCCGGACGTCGCCGCCCCGGCGGCGGCCGGAGCGCAGCCGGTCGGCGGCCCGCCAGGCGTCGTCGAGGGCATGACTGACGGTGCGGGCGTCCCCGGCCACCCGGCGCAGCAGCGCGTCGCCGTCGCGCACGACGACCTCCGGCCCGTACGCGGCGTCGGACTCGGGTTGTCGCAGCCCGAGCTGGGCGGCGACCCCGTCGCGTTCCTGGGCGACCAGCCGGTCGACCCGGCGGCCGGCCTGCTCGTGCAGGGCGTCGCGGGTGTCCAGCAGGCGCAGGTGGGCGGCCCGGACGGCGGGGCGCAGCGCGTCGGTGACGCCGGCGGTGGCGATGGCCCGCAGGATGCCCACGTCGCGCAGCCCGCCGGCGGCCTCCTTGAGGTCGCCCTCCAGCAGGAAGGCCAGCTCACCGTGGGCCTGCCAGCGGGCGGTGGTGATCTCGCGCAGGCTCGGGAGCTGGCGCACGGCGGTGCGCCGCCAGTGGTCGGTGGCGGTCCGGACCAGCGTGTCGGCCAGTTCCCGGTCCCCGGCGACGAACCGGGCGTCGAGCAGGCCGAGGGCGACCTTGACGTCGTCCCGGGCCACCGAGAGCGCCTCGGCGAGGGTGCGCACCGAGTGGTCCAGCCGCACGCCGGCGTCCCAGACCGGGTACCAGATCTTCGAAGCCAGCTCGTCCACCCCGCCCACCCCGGCGTGCAGCAGCACCAGGTCAAGATCCCCGTACGGCGCACACTGCCGCCGCCCGAGCCCACCCACGGCGACCAGCGCGACGCCCTCCGGCCAGGCCGACAGGCCGCCCAACCACCGGTCGAACGCCTCCGCCCGCGCCCCCCGAGCCCCTTCCCCGATCCCCCCGGGAACGCCGACGACCCCGTTGATCAAGAGGTTTGCGTCACCGTCGCCGGTACTTCCCGACGCATTCCTCTTGATCAACGAGGTCATCTCCCGTGTTCCGGACTAGAGGGCGTCCAGGCCGCGTTCGCCCGTGCGGACCCGGACGACCTCCTCGACGCCCGTGACCCACACCTTGCCGTCGCCGATCTTGCCGGTCCGGGCGGCCCCGACGATGGCGTCCACGATCTTGTCGACGTCGATCTCGTCGGTGAGCACCTCCACCCGGATCTTGGGCAGGAACTCGACCGTGTACTCGGCACCCCGGTAGACCTCGGTGTGCCCCTTCTGCCGGCCGTACCCCTGGACCTCGCTGACGGTCAGCCCGGCCACCCCGAGGGCGTGCAGGGCCTCCTTCACCGCGTCCAGCTGGTACGGCTTGATGACTGCGGTCACCAGCTTCATGTCCAACCCCTCCATCCCAGGAACGTTAACCGGCGACCTTCTCGCTGACCGGCTCGGCGGGCTCCTCCGGGGCCGGCTTGGCGCCGGCGGTACCGCTCGGCGTCCCGATCAAGGCGAGCGCGAACGCGCCGCCGCTGCCGCCACCGGCCGGCGAGAGGTCGTAGCCGCTCTCGGCGTGCTCGGCGATGTCGATGCCCTCGACCTCGGCCTCGGGCCTGAGCCGGAAGCCGATGGTCTTCTCGATCACGAAGGCGAGCACCCAGGCAACCGCGAACGACCAGACGGTCACGATCAGGCCGGCCACGGCCTGCCGGCCGAACTGGGTCAGGCCGCCGCCGTAGAACAGGCCGTCGGAGGCACCGATCACGTCGGTGATCGCGCTGTTGACGGAGTTCGTGGCGAACAGGCCGAGCCAGAGCGAGCCGATCCAGCCGCCGACGAAGTGCACGCCGACCACGTCGAGGGAGTCGTCGTAGCCGAGTCTGTACTTCAGGCCGACGGCGAAGGCGCATGCCGCACCGGCGACGATGCCGAGCAGGACTGCCGCCCAGGGGGCGATGAAGCCGCAGGCCGGGGTGATGGCGACCAGGCCGGCGACCGCGCCGGAGGACGCGCCGACCAGGGTCGGCTTCCTGTCCTTGATCCACTCCACCGCGAGCCAGCCGAGCACCGCCGCGGCGGTGGCGAGCTGGGTGTTGATGAACGCGAGGCCGGCGACCGAGTCGACGGTCAACTCCGAGCCGGCGTTGAACCCGAACCAGCCGAACCAGAGCAGGCCGGCGCCGAGCGCGACCAGCGGGATGTTGTGCGGCTTCATGCCCTCGCGGGGCCAGCCGAGCCGCTTGCCGAGCACCAGCGCCACGGCCAGGGCCGCCGCCCCGGCGTTGATGTGCACCGCGGTGCCACCGGCGAAGTCCAGCGCGTGTAGGTCACCGCCGACGATGCCGCCGCCCCACACCCAGTGCGCGACCGGGAAGTAGACCAGCGTCGCCCAGCCGAAGGCGAACAGCAGCCAGCCGGCGAACTTGGCCCGGTCGGAGATGGCGCCGCTGATCAGCGCGACGGTGATCACCGCGAAGACCATCTGGAACGCCATGAACACGTAGAGCGGAACCCCGATGCCGCTGGGGTTCTCCGCGGTGGCACCCCACAGGTCCGTCTCGGCCAGGAAGGTCCTGGTGCCGAGGTACGCGCCCGGGTCCCCCCAGAATCCGTTCACGTCGGTCCCGAAGGCGACGCTGAAGCCGTAGAACCACCACAGAACAGAGATGAGCCCGATGGCGGAGAAGCTCATCATCATCATGTTGAGCACGCCCTTGGCGCGGTTGAGCCCGCCGTAGAACAGCGCGAGCCCGGGCGTCATGAGCAGCACGAGCGCGGTCGAAACCAGCAGCCAAACGGTGTTGCCGCCGTCGATCGTCGGTGCTTCAGGCACGCTGGCCTCCTAAAGGTGAGGTTCCCTCCTTCGCGGCTTCCGGGGCAGCGTCGCCCGTACGCCGGTTGCGCGGAAGCTTGGCCGCCTCCTGTTCCCCCAACGTCACCGATCGATTTCCAACCAGTGACGCTGTGTTTCGCACGTGTGAAGAAACCCTCACCGCCGCCAACCCGCTCTCTCACGGAAAGCCCCGCCCTCTTTCACGGAAAGAGTGGCCATCCCGGCGGGAATGACCACTCTTTCCGTGAAAGTGCGCGCGCGGCGCGGGCGGGGCGGGGTCAGCGGAGGGCGTGTTCCAGGGCGTGTCGTTCGTAGTCGAGCAGGCGTAGGTCGCGCATCGGGCGGCGGAGGTGGCCCTTGTGCACGATCCGGACGAACGCCGGCTCCCCGGCGGCGGCCATCCGGCGGATGCCCTCCACGTGGTCGACGATCCGCTTGCGGATGGTCCGGATCAGCCGGTGCCGGTCGCGCGGGATCAGCCCGTACGCGTCGGCGAACAGGCGCAGCCGGCGCGGCCGGTCCGGGCGCTTCCAGCCGAGGGTGATCGAGTCCCGGTCGGAGAAGATCGGCACCCAGGTCCACGCCGCGTACGCCACGTCGTAGATCCGCGCGCCCGGCGAGGCGAGGTCGAAGTCGATCAGCCCGAGGGTGCCGTCCGGCCGCCAGATGACGTTGTGCGGGGCGGCGTCGTGGTGGCAGATCACCTCGGTGTCCGGCGGCGGCGGGCCGAACGAGCGCCAGACCGCCCCGGGCGGCGGGGCGAAGCCGTACTGGGCGTCGTGGAACATCCGCAGCATGGTGGCGACGGTCACCAGCGCCTCGTCGGTGACCCAGTGCGGGGCCAGCGGGTACTCCCCGCACTCCCCCTCCAGGTACGACAGCACCTCGCGGTTGCGCTCGTCCATCCCGAGCGCCCGGGGGGCGCCGGTGAACCCGACGTACTCCAGGTGGCGCAGCAGGGCGTGCACGGACGGGGTCCACGGCCCGGCGTTGCGCCGGACGGTGTCGCCCACCCGGACCACGGTGCTCACGTTCCCGCCGTGCAGCGGGATCTCCTGCGAAGTCACGTACGGTCTCCCGAGGCCCGGCGCCGGGTGGCGGTCCCCGCGCCATCCGGCGTAGGCGCGATCGTCACTGGTCACTGCGAGGTTACGCGTCCCGGGCGAGCGGCTCGGTGCCGAGCAGCGCGTCGACGAACTGCGCCGGGTCGAACGGGGCCAGGTCGTCCTTGCCCTCGCCGAGGCCGACCAGCTTGACCGGGATGCCGAGCTTGCGCTGCACGGCGATCACGATGCCGCCCTTGGCGGTGCCGTCGAGCTTGGTCAGCACCACGCCGGTCACGTTGACCACCTCGGTGAAGACCCGGGCCTGCTCCAGGCCGTTCTGGCCGGTGGTGGCGTCGAGGACGAGCAGGGTCTCGTCGATCGGGCCGTGCTTCTCGACCACCCGCTTGACCTTGCCCAGCTCGTCCATGAGGCCGACCTTGTTCTGCAACCGGCCGGCGGTGTCGACCAGCACGGTGTCCACGCCGGTGTCGATGCCGCGCTTGACCGCGTCGAACGCCACGCTGGCCGGGTCGGCCGCCTCCGGGCCCCGGACGGTCTCCGCGCCGACCCGGCCGCCCCAGGTTTCGAGCTGGTCGGCGGCGGCGGCGCGGAAGGTGTCGGCCGCGCCGAGCAGCACGGTGCGGCCGTCGGCGACCAGCACCCGGGCGATCTTGCCGCAGGTGGTGGTCTTGCCGGCGCCGTTGACCCCGACGACCAGCAGCACGGCCGGGACGCCGTCCTTCGGGGCGGTGCGCAGCGACCGGTCCAGGCTCGGGTCGAGGGCGTTGACCAGCTCGGCGGCGAGCAGGGCGCGCAGCTCGGTGGCGGAGCGGGTGCCGAGCACCCGGGTCCGCTCCCGGAGCCGGTCGACGATGTCCCGGGTGGCGTCGATGCCGACGTCGGCGGTGATCAGGCTGTCCTCGATCTCCTCCCAGGCGTCCTCGTCGAGGTGGTCGCGGGAGAGCAGGCCGAGCAGGCCCTTGCCGAAGGCGTTCTGCGAGCGGGACAGCCGGGAACGCAGCCGGACCAGCCGGCCGGCGGTCGGCTCGGGCACCTCGACGGTGGGCGCGGGCGCCTCCACCACGGGCGGCGGCTCGACCAGGATCCCGGTGGAGAGGTCGGACTCCGGGGCCTCGACGGGCGGCCCGGCGAGGTCCTCCTCGGCCCGGGTGTCCACCTCCGTCTGCGGCAGCGGCGGTTCGGGGCGCCGGCGCAGCCGCGGCACCACCAGCCCGAGGCCGCCGAGGATCAGCACGCCGAGCAGGGCGAGCGCGATGAGGAGGTATTCCGTCATGCCGAAATCCTGTCAGATGCCGACGACGGCGTCCCAGCCACCGCACCCGGCGCGCACCCGAGCTGCGGGTACGCTCGCCCAGCGGTGGCTGGCGGAGTGGCCGACCGGGTAGAAATGATGAGATCGGCTCACCCTGGAGGTTCCCGTGCCGGCTCCCCGCCTGCTGATCGGCCCGCTGCTGCGCCGGGTCGTCGGCACTCGGGCCACGGTGTGGGTGGAGACCAGCGCGCCCGCCACGGTCCGGGTCCGCACGGCCGGCGGCGCCGAGGGCACCGCGGCCACCTTCTCGGCGTACGACCACCACTACGCGCTCGTCGTGGTGGAGGGGCTGACCCCGGACAGCGCGACGACGTACGAGGTGCTGGTCGACGACGAGACGGCCTGGCCGGAGCCGCGCGGCGGCTTCCCACCCAGCGTGATCCGCACCCGGGCCGCCGACGACCGGAACCAGCCGGTTCGCCTGGTCTTCGGTTCCTGCCGGGAGACCACCCAGCACTCGACCGCCCGCAGGCTGCCCCCGGACGCGCTCGACGCGTACGCCCGGCGGTTGATGGCCGAGCCGGACCGGGCCGCCGCCCAGCCCGACCTGCTGGTGCTGCTCGGCGACCAGGTCTACGCCGACGAGACCTCGCCGACCGTACGCCGGCTGCTCAAGCGGCGCCGGCGGCGGCCGGAGGGCGCCCCGGCGACCCAGGTGGTCAGCTTCGACGAGTACACGAAGCTCTACCTGGAGTCGTGGCGGGACCCGGAGATCCGCTGGCTGTTCTCCACCGTGCCCAGCGTGATGATCTTCGACGACCACGAGGTGATCGACGACTGGAACACCTCCGCGTCGTGGCGCGCCGACATGCGCGAGCAGCCGTGGTGGGCCGAGCGGATCGGCAGCGGGCTGGCCTCGTACTGGGTCTACCAGCACCTGGGCAACCTCGACCCGGACGAGATCGCCGCCGACCCGGTGTACGCGAAGGTCGCCGCCGCCGGGGGCGACGCCACCGAGGTGCTGCGCGAGTTCGGCGCGCGGGTCGACCGGGAGGCGGACGAGGCGCACGACACCGACCGCTGGCGCGCCGTGCAGTACCAGTGGAGTTACGCCCTGGACCTGGGGCGGACCCGGCTGGTGATGCTGGACAACCGGTGCAGCCGGGTGCTGGAGCCGGGCAACCGGGCGATGCTGCCGCCGGGCGAGTGGTCCTGGTTCCTCGACCGGGCCCACGGCGTCTACGACCACCTGGTGGTGGGCGCGTCGCTGCCCTGGCTGCTGCCGCCGGGCATCCACCACGTGGAGGCGTGGAACGAGCGGCTCGCCGACTCCCGGCACCCCTGGCTGGCGGGCCTGGCCGAGAAGATGCGCCGGGGGCTGGACCTGGAGCACTGGGCGGCGTTCCGCCGGTCCTTCGACGCCCTCGGCGCGCTGTTCGCCCGGATCGGCAGCGGTCCGCCCGGGCACACCGGGGACCGGGTCGGCGCCGGCCCGGCGTACCCGCCGCCGGCGTCGATCAGCGTGCTCTCCGGGGACGTGCACCACTCGTACGTGGCCCGGGCCCGGTTCGACGACCCGGCGGTGCGCACGCCGGTGCACCAGCTCACCTGCTCGCCGATCCACAACCAGGTGCCGGCCGCCATGCGCCCGCTGATGAAGCTCGGCTGGTCGCCGGGGCCGGCCGGGGCCAGCCGGGCGCTGGCCCGCTCGGCCGGGGTGCGCCGCCCCACCGTGCGCTGGCGCAAGCTCGCCGGCCCGTACTTCGGCAACGCGGTGGCCACCCTCACCCACCGGGGCCGCGCCGCCGAGGTGATCATCGAGGGCACCACCGGGGACGGGCACCTGCGCACGGTGGCGCAGCGCCGGCTCGCCGTCGAACGCTGAATCCGGCTGTCGTACGCCGTACCCTTGCGGCGTGGACGATGATCACCTTCCGGACACCCTGCGGGCCCTGGAGCACGAACTGACCGCGCTGCTGCGTCGGGGCCGCTCGCTGTCCTGGGAGGTCGCCAAGGAGGTGCACCCCAACCTGGAGCCGAACGCGTACGGGCTGCTGCTGTGGCTGCGCCGGTCCGACGCGATCCGGTTGACCGACCTGGCCGCCCGGCTCGGCATCAGCAAGGGGACGCTGAGCCGGCAGATCAACGGCCTGGAGGGGCTCGGGCTGGTGCGCCGGGAGCCGGACCCGGACGACCGGCGGGCGTTCCAGCTCAGCCTGACCGAGGAGGGGCAGCGCCGGTTCGACGCCGCCCGGTCGTCCCGGCTCGCGGAGTTCCGGCGGATCGTGGAGAGCTGGCCGAAACGGGACGTGGAGGACTTCGGCCGGCTGTTGCGCCGGTTCAACGACGCCATCGACTGAACGCCGGGACGGGCGCGGCGGTGGTCCGCGCCGGCGAGCGACAGTGAGGAGCCGACCATGAGCCTGGGAGCCCCCCTCGACCGGGAGGACTACGGCCCGCGGGTCCGACCGCTGCCCCTCGAGCGCGGCACGGACGGGCCCGGGTGGTGCTGGTCGGCGTCGACGGCACCCGGACCTCGCTGCGGGCCGCCGCGTACGCGGCGGGGCTGGCCCGGCGGCAGGGCGCCGGGCTGGTGGTGGTCTTCGTCAGCACGCCGGCCGACGGGCGGCGGGCGACCTCACGGGGACGGCCGGTTAATCCGGTCGCCGGTTGTCGGGGCACCGGCCAGGATGACCCGATGACCTGGACAGCACCGGAGATCACCCGGACCAACGAGCCCTACGTCGGCGACGAGCGCACCATGCTCGACGGCTGGCTGGACTACCACCGGCAGACCCTGCTGCTCAAGTGCGCCGGGCTGACCGCCGAACAGTTGCGTACGCCGAGCGTCGAGCCGTCCGCGCTCACCCTGCTCGGGCTGGTGCGGCACCTGGCCGAGGTGGAGGCCTGGTGGTTCCGGGAGAACTTCGCCGGCCAGCGGGTCGACTACCCGTACTTCACGCCCGAGCACCCGGACGCCGACCACGACGTCAGCACCGCCGACGCCGAGGCCGACTTCGCCACGTACCACCGGGAGGTCGAGCTGGCCCGGGCCGCCGCCGCCGGCCGCTCCCTCGACGAGGAGTTCACCGAGGTCGGGTCCAAGAAGCGGACGTTCAACCTGCGCTGGGTGTACGTGCACATGATCGAGGAGTACGCCCGGCACAACGGCCACGCCGACCTGATCCGGGAACGCCTCGACGGGGTCACCGGCGAGTGACCGACCGGCGCCCGGCGGGCCGTCCGGCCGGACGGCCCGCCGGGGGTCAATACGCCAGCGCCGCCCGCAGGTAGCGCAGCCCCGAGGGCCCGTCCCACCGGTACGCCGACAGCCCGGCGGCCCGGGCGCCCCGGACCGCCCAGTCCTCGTCGTCGACGAAGAGCACCCGGGCCGGGGATGTCTCCAGCGCCGCGCAGGCAGCCTGGAAGTACTCCTTCGCCGGCTTGTGCACCCCGACGACCGAGGAGTTGACCACCACGTCCAGCTCGCCGACCAGGCCCAGCGCGGCGAGGTCGGTGTCGAGCAGGTCGGTGGCGTTGGTGCCGAGACCGACCCGCACCCCGGCGGCCCGCACCTCGCGCACGAACGCCAGCACCCCGGGGTCCACCTCGCCCCGGTAGCGCTGCCACTGCTCCACCGCCGCCCGGGCCCGCTGCGGGCCGACCGACTCGGCCAGCGCGTCGGCCACGCTGGACGTCCAGTCTGCGTGGCTGACCTGGCCGGTCAGCACCGGCTGGAGCCGCCCCCACTGCGAGGCGATCTCGGTGAGCACCCCCGCAGAGAGGCCGTACTCCCGCTCCACGCCGGCGGCGACCGCCGGGTCCCAGCGCCGCAGCACCCCGTCGAGGTCCACCAGGAGCGCCGTCGCACGTTCCCGAGCCACTACTCGTTCTCCTCGCCGCGGCTGTGCCGCTCGTCGTCGGCCCGGTTGAGCCGCTGGCTGATCACCTGGGTGACCCCGCTGCGCATGGTCACCCCGTAGAGGGCGTCGGCGATCTCCATCGTCCGCTTCTGATGGGTGATCACGATGAGCTGACTTTTCTCCCGCAACTGGGCCAGCAACGTGATCAGCCGGCCCAGGTTGACGTCGTCGAGGGCCGCTTCCACCTCGTCCATGATGTAGAACGGGCTGGGCCGGGCCCGGAAGATCGCCACCAGCATGGCCACCGCGGTCAGCGACCGCTCGCCGCCGGAGAGCAGGGACAGCCGCTTGATCTTCTTGCCCGGCGGGCGGGCCTCCACCTCCACGCCGGTGCTGAGCAGGTCGTCGGGCTCGGTGAGGATCAGCCGGCCCTCCCCACCGGGGAAGAGCACGGTGAACACCTGCTCGAACTCCCGGGCGGTGTCTTCGAACGCGCTGGCGAAGACCTCCAGGATCCGGTCGTCGACGTCCTTGACCACGGTGAGCAGGTCCCGCCGGGTGGCCTTGAGGTCCTCCAACTGCTCGGAGAGGAACTTGAAGCGCTCCTCCAACGCGGCGAACTCCTCCAGCGCGAGCGGGTTCACCTTGCCGAGCAGGGCCAGCTCGCGCTCCGCCTTGGCGGCCCGCTTCTCCTGCACCGGGCGCTCGTAGCGGACCGGCTCGGGCACCGGCAGCCCGTCCCGCTCGGCCGCCGCCACGTCCGCCTGGGTCGGCGGTACGGGCTGGTGCGGGCCGTACTCGGCGACCAGGGTCTCCACGTCCAGGCCGAAGTCCTCGGCGGCCTTGGCCTCCAGCTGCTCGATGCGCAGCCGCTGCTCGGCGCGGGCCACCTCGTCCCGGTGCACCTGGCTGGTCAGCCGCTCCAGCTCCGCGCCGAGGCGCTTGGCCGCGCCGCGTACCTCGGACAGCTCGGCCTCCCGGCCGGCGCGTTCGCGCGCCACGGCATCGCGGTGCTCCTCGGCCCGCGCGATCGAGGTGGTCAGCCGGGTCAACGCCTCGCGGGCGCCGCCGGCCACGGCGCGGGCGATGTCAGCGCCCCGGGCCCGGGCGGCCCGGCGGGCCGCCGCGCGCTCCCGCGCGGCCCGCTCGGCGGTGGCCTGCCGGCGCAGCGAGTCGGCCCGGCCGGCGATCGAGGAGACCCGTTCCTCGGCGGTACGCACCGCGAGCCGGACCTCCATCTCGTTCTGCCGGGCCTGCGGCACCATGGCGGCGAGCTGGTCCCGCTCCTCGGTGGACGGCTCGGCGTCGATCGGGGTGGCCTCGGCCAGCCGGAGCCGATCCGCCAGCTCGGCCAGGGCGGTCAGGTCGCGTTCCCGGGCCGCCTCGGCGCGGGACCGGGAGTCGCCGAGCCGGTCGGTCTCCGCCTGAGCCGACCGGGCGGCGGCCCCCAGCTCGGCGAGCCGGCGGGCGGCGGCGTTGCGGTGGCTCTCGGCCTCCCGCTTCGCGGCGGCCGCGTGCTGCACCGCCTCCTTCGCGGCGGCCACCTCGGCGCGCGCCTCGACGAGCTGGTCGCGCAGCTCGGCGGCGGCCCGTTCGGCGGCGAGCCGGTTGGCCCGGGCCTCCTCCACCGCGGCCTGCACCTCGATGAAGCTGGGCGCCTTGGCCGACCCGCCGGCCGCCGCGTACGCCCCGACCACGTCTCCGTCCACGGTGACCGCGCGCAGCTCGGGATTGCCGGCGACCAGCTCGGACGCGGCGGCGAGGTCGTCGACCAGCACCACGTCGCGCAGCGCCCGGTGCACGGCCGGGCGCAGCTCGGCGGAGCACTCGACCAGGTCGGGGGCCCAGCGGGCGTGCTCGGGCAGCTTCGGGCGCAGCGCGTCGGCCGGCCCGGTCATGCCCGGCCCGGCAGGGCTGCCGACCAGCAGTCCGGCCCGGCCGGCGTCGGAGATCTTCAGCAGCCGCATCGCCTCGACGGCCTCGTCGACGCCGCTGACGGCGACCGCGTCGGCGAGCCCGCCGAGCGCGGCGGCGAGCGCCGCGGAGTGGCCGGGGGCGACGGTGAGCAGCCCGGCGAGGCTGCCGAGCAGGCCGGGCACCTCGTCGGCGCGGGCGAGCAGCGCGCCCGCGCCGTCCTTGCGGCGCAGGCCCATGGCGAGCGCCTCCTCGCGGGCCTTCTGCGTGGCGGCGTCCTTCTCGGCGGCCCGTTCGGCGTCGGTGAGGGCCCGGACGGCGGCCTGCGCCCGTTCCTGCACCGCGACGGCCTCGGCGTGCCGGGCGTCGAGGTCGGCGTTGTCCCGGTCGGCCTCGGTGGACTGCTCGGCCACCGCGTCCAGGTCGGCCTGCGCCTGCTCGGCACGGGCCAGGGCGTCGGCATGCGCAGCGGCGAGCCGGTCGATCTCCTCCCCGGCGCTGGTGGTGCGGGCCCGCGCCGAGTTCACCTGCCCGGTGAGCCGGGCCAGTCCCTCCCGCCGGTCGGCGATGGCCTTGGCCGCCGCGACCAGCTCCCGCTCGGCGGCGGCGAGCTGCCGTTCCAGCTCCTGCCGGTGCTCGACGGCCTCGGCGAGCCGGATCTGGTCGTCGGTCAGCGCCGCCCGCAGCTCCTCCTCCTGCTCGTGCACCCGCTCGGCCTCGGCCTCCAGTTGGTCGGGGTCGCGGCCGGGGCGCTCGTCGTCGCCGGTGGCGCTGAGGTGGCGCAGCCGCTCCCGGGCGAGCTGCTCGATGGAGCGGAACCGCTCGGACAGTGCGGAGAGCTTGTACCAGGTGTCCTGGGCGGCGGCCAGCAGCGGGGCGTCCTCGGCCAGCGCCGCCTCCAGCTCACCGAGCCGGCCCTGCACCTCGGTGTGCTCCGCCTCGACCTGCTCCCGCCGCTCGCGCAGGGCGCTCTCGTCGGCGATCTCCCTGTCCAGGGTGGCGCGCAGGGTGGCCAGGTCGTCGGCGAGCAGCCGCAGCCGGGCGTCGCGCAGGTTGGCCTGGATCGCGGCGGCCCGCCGGGCCACCTCGGCCTGCCGGCCCAGCGGCTTGAGCTGGCGGCGCAGCTCGGCGGTGAGGTCGGTGAGCCGGTTGAGGTTGGTCTGCATCGCGTCGAGCTTCCGCAGCGCCTTCTCCTTGCGCTTGCGGTGCTTGAGGACGCCGGCCGCCTCCTCGATGAACGACCGCCGGTCCTCCGGCTTGGCGTGCAGCATGCCGTCGAGCCGGCCCTGCCCGACGATGATGTGCATCTCCCGGCCGATGCCGGAGTCGGACAGCAACTCCTGGATGTCGAGCAGGCGGCAGGAGTCGCCGTTGATCTCGTACTCGCTCTCACCGGAGCGGAACATCCGGCGGGTGATCGAGACCTCGGTGTACTCGATCGGCAGCGCGCCGTCGGTGTTGTCGATGGTGAGGGTGACCTCGGCCCGGCCCAGCGGCGCCCGGCCGGCGGTGCCGGCGAAGATGACGTCCTCCATCTTGCCGCCGCGCAGCGCCTTGGCGCCCTGCTCGCCGAGCACCCAGGCGATGGCGTCGACGACGTTGGACTTGCCGGAGCCGTTCGGGCCCACCACGCAGGTGATCCCGGGCTCCAGCTTCAGCGTCGTCGCGGAGGCGAAGGACTTGAACCCCTTCACCGTCAGGCTCTTGAGATACACCTTCTCGATCCTCGTCGGTGGTCGCCGACCGTCGTGGGCTGCGCGGACCTGCTGAACCCGCAGACTAACCCGGCGTCGCCGGGGGCCGGGCACGCGACCCGCCCCGGGCGGCCGTCGGCCACCGGCGCTCACGACCGGCACCGGGCGTCACCGGTACGGATCGGACGGATCGCCGGGCCGCACCTTGATCAATTATTCAAGATCGGGAAATGGTGGCCGGAAAATGGCCCGGACATGGCTGCGCGCCGGCACATAAGTGTCGGCGCGCGATTTCGCGTGGTGCGATTCAGTTGTCTGACAACCGGAGATCAGGTCAGCGCCGGCTCGGCCAGACGGAGCAGATCGTCCGCCTCCGCCGCAGCCGCCGCGAGCCGATCATTCTCGGCACGCAGGCGCGTGATCTCGAACTCCAGTGCCTGAACCCTGGACCGCAGTCGGGTGACCTCGTCGAGCAGACGCCGATCGGGCGCTGCACCTACGTGGCCGTAGAGGGCCTTCGCCATGCTGACTCCTTGATATGCGCTGCCGGAAAGGCCGGTCCAACGCGCGCCCACTCGTTCGCGGCTGCCATTCCCAGCGATTCTGGGCATGACCGGGCGCGACTGGCGACACCTACATATTGAGCCGACAACCCCGCATTCGTCAAGTTGCCGCAGGCCGTAGATCATCTCCACGTCGGCCGGTCCACTTGTCGGGGGCTGCCACCAGGCACGGACACGCTCTGTCCGGACGTGCTAACTGTACGCCCGGGATCACCGGAAGGGACCACTCGTGCGAGTCGGATTCGCTTAACTCTTCCTTAGCCACGTTGCCGCAGCTCGCGCCGCACCCGTAGGTTCAGCCCGGTCCGCAACCGACCCGTGGAGGCGACAGGCGTGTACGGCTCGACCGACCCGACCGACCCGGAGGGCGCCCGCCGCCGCCAGGACTTCCCGGCCGGCGAGCCGGCCTGGCTGACCGACCGGCCCGAACCGCGGTCGGCGTACCTGTTCGGGGACGAGCCGGACCAGCCGGGCCAGCCGGGCGACCGCCGAGCAGCCGATCCGCACCGGGCGGAGCCCGTCCGCCGGCCGTGGGCGCCGCCGGCCACCGCGCGGTGGGAGCGACCGGGCGACGGGCCCTGGCGGGAGGAGCCCACCGGGCGGTGGCAGCCCGCGGGCGGGCCGCGACGGCCGGCGGGCGAGCCGTGGCGGCCCGACGCCGAGCCGTGGCGCGACGAACCGGCCGGACGGTGGTACGACCAGCCGGCCGGACCGTGGCAAGGCCAGCCGACCGGACCATGGCAGGACGAACCGGCCGGACGCTGGCGCGACCAGCCGACCGGACCGTGGCACGGCCAGCCCGCCGACGGGGCGGGGGAGGCGGAGCGCACCCGAATCGTTCCGGTCGTCGGGCGCGCCGCGTCGGCGGCCGACGGGCCGCGGGCCGGCCGCCCGGCGTACCGGGAAGACCGGGCCGGGGACGCCCCGACCGGCGGCGAGGGGCGGCACCGGCCGGCCCGCCGGCTCCCGCGCCCGCTGCTGATCGGCGGGGCCGCCGCGGCGGCCACGCTCGTGGTCAGCCTCGGCGTCGGCGCCCTGCCCCTGCCCGGCGGGGACGACCTGCGGACCGACCGGGCCGCCGCCGACGCTCCGGTCGCCGCGCCGGCCGACCCCGACGCCGCGTCCGGCCCGGGTGGCGCCGCAGCCACGCCCTCGCCGGGTGCGTCCACCGCCCGCCCGTCGGCCACGCCGAGCCGGACCGGCAAGCCGACTCCGGGGCCCAGCCGGTCCACGGCCGCGTCGCGGAGCAACCAGCGCAGCACCCCGGCGACGACGTCCCGCAGCGCCGCCGGGACGGGCGCCAGCAGCCAGGCGCAGCAGGTCGTCGACCTGGTCAACGCCGAGCGGGCCAAGGCCGGCTGCGGCGCGCTGAAGATCAACAGCAAGCTGACGGCCGCCGCCCAGGCGCACAGCCAGGACCAGGCCGACCACCGCAAGATGTCGCACGACGGCAGCGACGGCAGCGACGTCGGCGAGCGGCTCGACCGGGTCGGGTACTCGTGGCGGGCGTATGGCGAGAACGTGGCCTGGAACCAGCAGACCCCGGCCGCGGTGATGGACGCCTGGATGAACAGTTCCGGGCACCGGGCCAACATCCTGAACTGCTCGTTCACCCAGATCGGCGTCGGCGTGGCCAGCAGCAACGGGCCGTACTGGACGCAGGACTTCGGCACCCCGCGCTGAGGCGGCGGCGCTGACCCCCTGCGGCCCGGGCGAGTCGTCGCGGGAGCCCGCTCGTTGCACCGGGTGAGGCCCGCCGAGGCGGTACGTGGGGGCGGCGGACCCGACCGGGCGGCCGGGGGCCGCCCGCTACCCGGGAGCTGCCGATGCGGATCCGGCTGCGCTCGCCCGGCATCGGGCGTGGACCGCGCCGGATGCTGCGGTCACTCGTCGCGGTGACGCTGCTCACGGCGGCGTACGGCTGCCGGGCGGACCTGCTCCCGCCGGGCGCACCCACCCCGTGGCCGGCCGACTCGGCCCGACACTGGCGCTGGCAGTGGCAACTGACCGGGCCGCTCGACAGCACAGTGGACGCGGACGTGTTCCTGCTCGACCCGGTGCGTACCACCGCCACCGAGACCTCGGCGTTGCGCGCCCGGGACCGCCGGCTGATCTGTCACGTCGCCGTCGGCTCGTACACCCGGACCGACCCGGACGCCGACCGCTACCCGGCGGCGGTGCGCGGCGGGGCCGGGCCACGGCCGGACACCCGCTGGGTGGACGTCCGGCAGTGGGACGTGCTGGCACCGATCCTCGCCGACCGGTTCCGACTCTGCCGGGGCAAGGGCTTCGGCGCGGTGGCGCTGGCCGACGCCGACGGGTACGCCCACCGGCCCGGCCTTGCCCTGGACTTCGACGACCAGTTGCTGTTCAACCGGCGGGTGGCCGCGCTGGCCCGTTCGCTGGGCCTCTCCCCCGGCCTGCTGGGCGACGTACCGCAGGTGGCCGCGCTGGCGCCCGACTTCGACTTCGCGGTCAACGAGGAGTGCGTCCGGCGGGGCCAGTGCGCGAAGCTGCTGCCGTTCACCGACGCCGGCAAGCCGGTGTTCCACGTCGAGTACACCGGCGACCCCGCCGACTTCTGCGTGACCACCGTCGGGTACGGCTTCGCCTCCATCCGCAAGGAGCGCGGACTCGACGCGTGGCGGTCGCCCTGCCCGGCCGCCCCCTGACCGGCTCCCGGGTCAGCCCCGCAGCGCGCCCCGGGGCCGGGGCTGGCAGCGGGGGCAACTGAACGACGAGCGGTTCATGAACGCCTCGCGGCGCATCGGTGTCCCGCACCGCCGGCACGGCTCACCCTCCCGCCCGTACGCGTTGAGCGAGCGGTCGAAGTAGCCGCTCTCGCCGTTGACGTTGACGTACAGGGCGTCGAAGCTGGTGCCGCCCTCGGTGATCGCCTCACCGAGGACGTCCCGGACGTGGCCGAGCAACCGCAGCGCGGCAGGCCCGGTCAGCGCGTCGGTCGGCCGGGCACCGTGCAGCCGGGCCCGCCACAGCGCCTCGTCGGCGTAGATGTTGCCGACGCCGGAGATCAGGGTCTGGTCGAGCAGCGCCCGCTTCACCTCGGTACGCCGGCGGCGCAGGGTGGCGACGAAGGCCTCGTCGGAGAACTCGGGGTCCATCGGGTCCCGGGCGATGTGCGCGATCTCCCCCGGCAACTCCGCCCCGCCCTCGGAGACCGACAGCCCGCCGAACGTGCGCTGGTCGACGAAGCGCAGCTCGGGGCCGTCGTCGGCGAACCGGAACCGGACGCGCAGGTGCAGCTCGTCGGCCGCCGTGGCCGGCTGGAGCAGCAACTGGCCGGACATGCCGAGGTGACCGACGACGGCGTCGCCACTGTCCAGCGGCAGCCACAGGTACTTGCCGCGCCGCCGCACGTCACGCACCGTCCGCCCGGCCAGCACGTCGGCGAAGTGCCCCGGCCCGGCGAGGTGGCGGCGGACCGCCCGGGGGTGGCGTACCTCGACGGCGGCGATCCGCCGGCCGGTGACCCACTGGGCCAGGCCCTGCCGGACGGTCTCGACCTCGGGCAGCTCAGGCACGGCCCGCCTCGTCGGCCGCTCGGGCGCCCAGCGCGGTGCCGCCGGTCGCGTCCCCGGCAGACCCGTTCGGCCCGCCGGGGGCGCCCGTCCCCACCGCCGCCGGCGTCGCCACCTGCTCGGCCGCCGCGTACTCGGCCGCCGCCTGCTCGGCTGCCGCCCGCTCGGCCTGGTCCCGCTCGGCCTGTGCGGTCAGCTCCCGCCAGGCGGACTCGGCGGCCCGCTGCTCGGCCTCCTTCTTGCTGCGCCCCTCCGCCCCGCCGTAGCGGTTGCCGGCAACCACCACCCAGGCGGTGAACGTCTTGAGGTGGTCGGGGCCGGTGCCCTCGATCCGGTACTCCGGAACGCCCAGCCCCAGGGCGGCGGTCAACTCCTGGAGGCTGGTCTTCCAGTCCAGCGCGGCGCCCCGCCCGGCCGACTCGGCCATCAGCGGGTCGAACAGCCGGTGGATCACGATCGCGGCGGTGTCGAGGCCGTACTGGAGGTAGATCGCGCCCAGCAGGGCCTCCAGGGTGTCGGCGAGGATGCTCGCCTTGTCCCGGCCGCCCGTGCTCTCCTCGCCCTTGCCCAGCAGCAGGTACGCGCCGAGCCCTTCCGGGCCCAGCCCGCGCGCCACGTCGGCGAGCGCCCGCATGTTCACCACGCTCGCCCGCAGCTTCGCGAGCTGCCCCTCGGGCAGGTCGGGATGGTTGTGGAAGAGCGCGGTGGTGATCACCACGCCGAGCACCGAGTCGCCGAGGAACTCCAGCCGCTCGTTGGTGGGCAGGCCGCCGTTCTCGTACGCGTACGAGCGGTGGGTCAGCGCCCGTTCCAGCAGTTCCGGGTGCAGCGAGACCCCGAAGGCGGACTCCAGGTGGCCGACGGGGGCCCGCCGCCGCTTGTCGTTGGTCATGATGCGGTTACCTCTTCGTTCGCGACCGGGCGGGCCGCGCGCGGCAGGCCCCCCGGGGCCGGCGCGGGGCGCGCGGCCGGTCGGGCCGGGACGGGACGGGCGGTCACAGGCTCACCTCGGTGTCGGTGGTGCGATCGGCGTGGTCACCGGGTTTCGCGGGGGCCTGCGGAGCACGATCGAGCAGCGTGGAGACAGTGTCGGTGGCTCGCCGACGCCACAGGTGGGCGGCGAGGGCGATTCCGGAGGCGACGTCGTCCGCGCGGGCCGCGCCGTGGCAGACGACCACCGTCCCGGCCACCCCGAGCAGGGCCGCCGCCCGGGGGGCGCCGCCGCTGGCGGGCGGCCCGCCGGCCATCGCGTACGCGCCCTCGATCGCCTTGAGCAGCACGTTGCCGGTGAAGCCGTCGGTCACCACCACGTCGGCGCGCGCGCCGGAGGCGATGTCGTAGCCCTCGACGAGGCCGACGTAGCGCGCTCCGTCGGGCAGCGGCGCGGCGGCGAGCAGCGGGGCGGCGGTGCGCCGCAGCCGGTCCCCCTTGCCACCCTCGGTCCCCACGGACAGCAGCCCGACCCGGGGCTCGGCCACCGCGTGCGCGACGGCCGCGTAGGCCGCGCCGAGCACGGCGTGCCGGGCCAGCGTGGCGGGACCGGGTTCCAGCGAGCCGCCGACGTCGAGCAGCACCACCGGGCCGACGACCGCCGGCAGGGTGGCCACCAGCGCCGGCCGCCGCACGTGCGGCCAACGACCGAGCCCCAGGGCGGCGGCGGTGACGGTGGCGCCGGTGGCGCCGGCGGAGACCACCGCGTCGGCGATCCCGTCGCGGACGGCGGTGACCGCCGCCCGCACGGTGCTGTCGGCACGGGCGGCGACGGGGTGGTCGGCCATGCCGACGGCGGCCCGCACCGGCCGGACCGTGACCCGGGTGCGCTGCACCGGGTCGAGGGCACCGATCAGCCCGTCGGCGACCTCGGCGGGGCCGACGAGCAGGAGGTGCAGGTCCGGGTCGGCGCGCATGGCCCACAGAGCGCCGTCAACCACGACGGCGGGAGCATCGTCCCCGCCGAGGAGGTCAACGGCGATCCGCGCGGTGCCCGGCTCCACCGGAACGTCGGCCGGAACGGTCCGGCCGGCGACGGCGGGAGCCGGGGCACCGGGCGATCGCCAGGATGCGCGCGCCACCCGACCTGGGGTCGGGGGCGTCACTCGGCGTCCAGGTCAGACCTCGATGACCTGGCGGCCGTTGTACGTGCCGCAGACGGAGCACGCCGTGTGCGGCAGCTTCGGGGACTTGCACTGCGGGCAGGCCACGGTCGCCACCACGGCCGCCTTCCAGTTCGCCCGGCGGGACCGGGTGTTGCTGCGCGACATCTTGCGCTTCGGGACGGCCACGGTTCCTACTCCTCTGTACGGTTCAGTTGCGACAGGCCCGCCCAACGCGGGTCGATCTGCTGGTGACTGTGGTCGGCCGGCAGATCGTCCCAGTGCACCCCGCACTCGGGGCACAAGCCTGGGCAGTCCTCCCGGCAGAGCGGGTTGGTCGGCAGCATGAGCACCACCGCGTCCCGCAGCGCCGGCTCCAGGTCGATCAGATCGTCCTGCATCCGGCCCACCTCGTCCTCGTCGGTCGTGATGTCCGTGGTGCTGTTCTCGTACGCGTACAGCTCCTGGACGTTCACGACCATCGACTCGTTGATCTCGCGCAGGCACCGGCCGCACTCGCCCCGGACGGGACCGCTCACGGTCCCCGAGACGAGCACGCCCTCGGACACCGACTCCAACCTCAGATCGAGGTCGAGGTCCGCGCCCTCCGGCACGCCGATCAACTCCACGCCGAGGTCCGCCGGTGCCGGGACGACCCGCCGATGCGTACGCAACGCGCCAGGGCGACGCGGCAGGTCCCTCGTGTCGAGGACCAGCGGCGCCCTGGGGTTGAGTGATGAAGGCGAGTGTTTGGGCATAGTCAGACTCCGGCCGGTGAGAGGCCGACAAAAAAGGTTACCTGGACGCCCGCCGGACCGTCGAACCGGGGGCGACGCCCGCCCCGCCTGTCGGCTGCTGAGGTGCCGCTCAGAAGGGTAGCGGGCGATCCGCCTCGTCCCCACCGAAGGTGCCGATCTCCCGCAGCGCGTGCATCTTGTCCCGGCCGCGCTCTATCGAGGCCAGCGCCCGGGTGAGGAACTGCTCGAAGTTCGCCAGCGCGGTGTCGACGTAGTCGTCGACCTCCTCGCGCAGCCGCTGCGCCTCGGCCCGGGCCTCGCCGATGATCCGGGCGCCCTCGTGCTCGGCCGAGACGGTGATCTCGTTCACCGACACCAGGCGGGCGTGTTCCGCCTCACCCTCGCTGATGATCCGGTCGGCCTCCCGCTTGCCGGCATCCATGATCTTGTCCCGCTCCTCCAACAGGGCGGCGGCCCGGCGCAGGTCGGCGGGAAGCTCGGCACGCATCTCGTCGAGGGCGGCGATCATCTCGCCCCGGTCGACCATGCAGTTGTTGCGTGACATCGGGACGGAGCGGGCCTGCTCCACCATGGCGATCAGTTCGTCGATGCGATCGAGCGGGTCCACCGGTACCTCACTCCTGTCGTTCGTCGGCCGACCTACATGATGCGGGCTACGGCCGGGTTCCCGCTCGACCCATCATGTCGCGCCGGGGCCACCGCCCGCCGGTCTGCCCCGCCCGGCGGGCGTCGTGTCGCGACCGGCGGGCCGATCGGGCACGCGCGAGCCCGACGAATCGCCCGTTACGGGACGGTCCGGGGCCGAGGTGCGAGATCGGGCGCGCGGGTCAGGGGTGCGGGGTGAGCCGGGACCGCAGGGCGTCGCGGACCAGGTCGGGGACGTGGGCGGAGACGTCGCCGCCCCACTTGGCCACGTCCTTGACCAGGCTGGAGGAGAGGAAGGAGTAGAGCGGGTTGGTCGGCATGAACAACGTCTCCACGCCGGCCAGACCGATGTTCATCTGGGCCATCTGAAGCTCGTAGTCGAAGTCGCTGACCGCCCGCAGGCCCTTGATCAGGACACTGGCCTGCTGCGCCCGGCAGAAGTCGACCAGCAGGCCACGGAAGGACGCGACCCGGACGTTGTCGTACGAGGACGTCACCTCCCGGAGCATGTCGATCCGCTCCTCGACGGTGAACAGGCCGCTCTTCGACTGGTTCACCAGCACGCCGACGATCACCTCGTCGAAGAGCCGGGCGGCCCGGCCGATGATGTCGAGGTGTCCATTGGTGACCGGGTCGAACGAGCCGGGACACACCGCACGTCTCATGAGCGGCGACCGTACCAAAGGGTGGTCTCGCCGTACCGGCGGCTGCGCTCCCCCGTGATGCCCCGCACCCAGGCGACCGGGCCGGTCCGGCTGGACCGTTCCACCACCACCAGGGCGTCCGCCGCCAGCCAGTCGCCGTCGACCAGCGCGGTCAGCATCGCGGTGACCTCGGCGTCGGGCACGGCGTACGGGGGGTCGGCGAACACCACGTCGTACGGCCCGCCGTCCGGACCGGCCGCCAGCACCGTGCCGACCCGGCCGGTGACCAGCCGGGCGGCCGGGGCGGCCCGCAGCGCGGCGACGTTCTCCCGGACCACCCGGGCGGCCCGGGGATCCGACTCGACCAACAGCACGTGCGCCGCGCCCCGGGACAGCGCCTCCAGCCCGACCGCGCCGGAGCCGGCGTACAGGTCGGCGAAGCGCGCCCCGGCCAGGTCGACGTCGGCCTGCACCGCGCTGAACAGCGCCTCCCGCACCCGGTCGGAGGTGGGTCGGGTACCGGCGCCGGGCGGCGCGGCGATCCGCCGGCCGCCGAGCGTCCCGGCCACGATCCGGGTCACCGCCTGCTCCTGCTCATGCCCCGACGCTACGCGACCCCACCGGCCGCCACGGTGCGTGCCACGGACGTCGCGCCGCGATCACCGGACGTACATCAATGATCTCAAATCCATAACATCACCCTCGGAGGTTTCCGTGCGCTGTGCCGGCCGGCCCGTTCTCGCTAGGGTCTGCCGGGTGCCGGCCGCGTCCCGCCGGCCCACCGGCGCCGGGAGGCGTCGTCGCGGGCGCGCCGCACCCGGCCGCGACCGCCGTTGCCCCCGCGCCGCACCCCCTGACGCTTCTTCACCCCGGGAGTACGCGTGATCCGTCCCAAGCTGTCGCCACGGCGACCGGTCGTCGTGGCCGCCGCCGCCCTGGCCGGCCTCGCCACGGCGTTCGCGGCGTCGTCTCCGGCGCTGGCCACCAGCCCGTCGCCGCAGCCGTCGGCCTCCCCGGCCACGTCCGCGCCGACGGCGACGCCGCCCGCTAGCGAGTCGTCGACCACGCCCGCCCCGGAGGGGCCGACCTGCGTCAGCGCCGCCGACGCGCGGTACACGCACAAATTCCGCGGCAAGCTCGGCGAGGCCAGCATCACGCTGGTCAACGGCCCGCTCTGCGAGGGCGAGGAGCAGGCCTTCGCGCTGGTCTCGTACGTCGCCCCGTCGGCGAAGGTCGAGTTCCCGCAGTACGTGCTGAGCAAGTCGGTCGACAAGTTCACCTCGGTCGCCAAGGACGAGGTGGGCACCCGGTCGACGCTGAAGTTCAAGGTCGAGGTCCCCACCTGCTACACCCAGGTCGACTTCGTCTTCGGCGACGAGATCATCGACCCGCTGACCGACAGCGGTCCGCGCTACGGCGACCGCAAGGTCGGCAGCCCCAAGGGCATCGGCTCCCAGTCGAAGGGCCCGCAGGCCTGGTACAACGGCGGCGGTGAGACCTGCGAGGCCGCGCCCGAGGTGGTCGTCGAGTCCGACTGCGCCGGCAAGGTCACGTTCAGCCTGATCAACCGCGACGGCAACGCCCCGGCGAACTTCGTGATCGCCACCGACAAGGGCTTCAGCAAGGCCGTCACGGTCCCCCTGCGCAGCATCGAGAAGGTCGAGCTGGACGCCGCCGCCGTGGACGGCCAGATCACCGTCACGGCCAACGAGAAGAGCGTCTGGACCGGTACCCCGAAGGCCCCGGCGGAATGCCAGGAGCCCGAGGTCGGCGAGCCGGAGACCTCCTACGAGTCCACCTGCGACGAGCTGGTCCTGCTGGTCCAGAACCCGAAGAACGGCGTCAGCCTGACCTCGACCTTCACCCCGAGCACCGGCAAGCCGCAGACCGTCACCATCGAGCCGGGCACCAACAAGTCCGTGCGCTTCCCGGCCGCCAAGGGTCTGACCGTCGTCGTCACCGGCGACCTGGAGTCCGCCGAGCCGATCAAGTGGACCGCCCCGCTGAACGGCTGCGACGAGGGCGGCACCGGCGGCGGCGAGGAGGGTGGGCTGCCGGTGACCGGCGCGGCGGCCGGCGGCATCGCCGCCGGGGCGGTCGCCCTGCTGGCGGCCGGCGCGGTGCTCTTCGTGGTCGCCCGGCGTCGACGGATCCGCTTCACCTCCTGACCCACCGACCCACCCCGACCCGCTGAGCTGACCGGGTCCCCCCGAACCGCACGACCCGAGGGCGCGTCGACCACCCGGCCGACGCGCCCTCGCCCCATGCCGGCCGTCCCCCACCCCGCCCCGCAGAGTTCGCGTTCTTTCACGGGATCAGTGGCGTCGTGCTGGCCGGAGGCCACTGATCCCGTGAAAGAACGCCCGCGGGTGGGACGCGGCGGGTGGGGTGGGGGTGGTCAGTTGGTGGTGAGGAGGTGGTCGATCAGGGTTGGGGCGACCGGGTCCTCGTCGTCGTTGGTCAGCACGACCAGCCGGCGGTCGGAGTCCGGCAGCCAGGCGACGAACGCCTTGAAGCCGAGGTTGTGCCCGGAGTGGCCGACCGACCGCTCCCCCGCCAGCGGGCCGACGAAGCAGCCGTACCCGTACGCCTGCGGTCCCGAGCCGGCCTGCGCGTACGCGGTGATCATTTGCGCGACCGAGGCGGGGGTGAGCAGTCGGGCGTCCCGCAGCCCGTCGAGCCAGGCCAGTAGGTCGTCGGCGGTGCACCAGACGTCACCCGCGCCCATGCTCACCGTGTCCAGGTCCCAGGAGGGCACCGGACGGCCGCCGGAGTGGCCCGTCGCCACGTCGGCGCGTCCGGCGCCGGAGCCGGCGAAGCTGCCGGTCATGTCCAACGGCGCGAAGACCTCCTCCGCCAGGAAGTCCCGGTACGCCCGGTCGGCGGCCCGCTCGACGGCGCGGGCGAGCAGAACGTAGCCCGGGCTGCTGTAGTGCCAGCCCGCACCGGCGGCGAACAGCGGCGGGACCTCGCGGAACACGGCCAGCAGTTCGTCGGGGTCGATCGCGCCGGCCAGGTCGAGCAGCGGGTACTCCTCCCAGTGCCCGAGGCCCGAGGTGTGGGTGAGCAGGTGGTGCAGCGTGATGGGCCGCCAGGCCGGCGGGCAGTTCGGCACCCACCGGTCGACGGGATCGTGCACGTCGAGCCTTCCCCGCTCGGCGAGGAGCAGGACGGCCGCGGCGGCCATGTTCTTGCTGATCGAGGCGATCTGGAACCGGGTCCGGCCGGAGCAGGGCTGACCGGTGGCGTCGTCGGCGAGGCCGGTGGCCTGCTCGACGGCGCGCCGGTCGCCCTGGGCCAGCAGCACCATGCCACGAAGGAGAGACGGGGTCGACATCGGTCGAGCCTAGGCGCGGACGCGTCCCCGGTGGGGGGCCGCCGACGACCCTCGCGGCAGGCGACACCGCTCCTCCCGGGGTGCGGCACCATGCACCGCCCGACGGGGGCCGCCGGTGCCTCACCCGGAGTCGATCAGGCCGCCCGGGGCGAGATCAGCCCTTCTCCAGGTACTCCGCTCGGTCCTCGTCGACCAGGGCGGCCACCGATGCGGCCAACGCCGGGTGGCGTTCCAGCTCCGGGTCCTCCTCGACCAGGGCGATCGCCTCGGCCCGGGCGTCCCGGATCAAATCGGCGTCGCGCAGCAGCGACAGCAGCCGCAGGTGCGAGCGCCGGCCGGACTGGGTGGCCCCGAGCACGTCGCCCTCGCGGCGCTGCTCCAGGTCCAGCTCGGCGAGCTTGAAACCGTCCGTGGTGGACGCCACCGCGTCGAGGCGCTCCCGGGCCGAGGAGCCCTCGGCCGCCTCGCTGACCAGCAGGCAGAGCCCGGCCGCCGAGCCCCGGCCCACCCGGCCACGGAGCTGGTGCAGCTGGGAGACGCCGAACCGGTCGGCGTCCAGCACGATCATCACGGTGGCGTTGGGCACGTTGACACCCACCTCGACGACCGTGGTGGCCACCAGCACGTCCAGGTCGCCGGCGGCGAAGGAGCGCATCACGGCGTCCTTCTCGTCGGCGGGCAGCTTCCCGTGCAGGATGCCGATCCGCAGCCCGTGCAGCGGCCCCTCGGCGAGCAGCGGGGCGACCTCGGTCACCGCGAGCGGGGGCCGTCGGCCGTTGTCGTCCTCCCGGGGCGGCTCCTCCTCCGACGCCGGTCCCTCTCCGATCCGGGGGCACACCACGTACGCCTGGTGGCCGGCGGCGACCTCCTCGCGCAGCCGGCGCCAGGCCCGGTCCAGGAAGGCCGGCTTCTCGGCGGCCGGCACCACGTGCGAGGCGATCGGCGAGCGCCCCTGCGGGAGCTGGGACAGGGTGGACGTCTCCAGGTCGCCGTAGACGGTCATCGCCACCGTGCGCGGGATCGGGGTGGCCGTCATCACCAGCACGTGCGGCGGCTGGTCGGCCTTGGAGCGCAACGCGTCGCGCTGCTCGACGCCGAACCGGTGCTGCTCGTCGACCACCACGAGGCCCAGGTCGGCGAAGTCCACCCCCTCGTACAGCAGGGCGTGGGTGCCGAGCACGATCCCGGCCCGCCCGCCGGCCACCTCGGCGAGGGCCTGCCGGCGGGCTGCCGCACCGAGCGAGCCGGTGACCAGCTCGACCCGGGTGGCGTCGTCGGCGGCACCCAGCTCACCGGCGCGGGCGAGCGGGCCGAGCAGGTCGAGCATCCCCCGGTGGTGCTGGGCGGCGAGGACCTCGGTCGGGGCGAGCAGCGCGGCCTGCCCGCCGGCGTCGACCACCTGGAGCATCGCCCGCAGCGCCACCACCGTCTTGCCAGAGCCGACCTCGCCCTGGAGCAGCCGGTGCATCGGGTGCGGGACGGTCAGGTCGGCGGCGATCTCCGCGCCGACCGTCCGCTGGCCGGGCGTCAGCTCGTACGGCAGCCGGGCGTCGAACGCGTCGAGCAGCCCACCGGCGCGGGGTGGCCGGGCCTTCGCCGGCCAGGCGGCGGCCCGGAGCTTGCGCTGCACGAGGGTGAGCTGCACGGCGAACGCCTCGTCCCACTTGAGCCGGCGGCGGGCCCGGTACAGGTTCTCCTTGCTGGACGGCCGGTGGATCTCGCGCAGCGCGGTGCCGATCCCGACCAGTTTGCGGTCGGCCCGGACGGTGGCCGGCTGCGGGTCCTCCGGCGGGGTGAAGGTGTCCAGCACCACCCGCACGCAGCGGGCGATCACCCAGGTCGGCACCGCCGCCGCGGCCGGATACACCGGGATCAGCGCCCCGGCGAACTCCTCGACCTCCTCGTCGACCGCGGCCTCACCGTCGCCGCCGTCGCCGAGCATGACGTACTCCGGGCCGTTGAGCTGCCGCTTGCTCCGGAACTCGGTGACCTTGCCGGCGAACAGCCCCCACCGGCCGGGGCGCAGCTCCCGCTCCCGCCACGCCTGGTTGCCGAAGAAGGTCAGGGTGAGCACACCGCCGGAGTCGTCCCCGACGGTCACCTCCAGCAGGTTGCCCCGCCGCTGGCGCATCGGCCGCACGGCGGTCTTCTGCACCTGGGCCAGGACGGTGACCTGCTCGCCGACGTCCAGGGAGCGGATGTCGGTGTGCTCGCCGCGCTCGTCGTACCGGCGGGGGAAGTGGTAGACCAGGTCACCGGCGGTGTGCAGGTCGAGGTGCGCGGCCAGGGCCTTGGCCGTCTTCTCCCCGACGAGCTTCTTCAGCGGCGTGTCGACCGTGGCCGGCTCGGACGTCGTCATTCGACCCCCACCAGGAGCGGATAGTGCGGTTGGCCGCCCGGGTACGCCTGGACCTCCACGAACGGCCAGCGCCGGGCGACGTGCTCGGCGACGGCGGCGGCCAGCCCGTCGGGGGCGTCCGCGCCGGAGAGCAGGGTGACCAGCTCACCGCCGCCGCCGAGCATCCGGTCGACGACGGCGGCGCAGGTGTCGGTCAGGTCCACGCCGATCAGGTGCACCTCCCCCTCGACCAGGGCGAGCACGTCGCCGGGGCGGCACGGGCCGGCGACCGTCAGCGCCTCCCGGCCGGCCCAGCAGACCTCGGCGTACCGGCACGCGCCCGCGGCCTCGGCCATCGCGATCACGTCATCGGCGAAGCGGCGCTCCGGGTCGCGCACGGCGAGGGCGGCCAACGCCTGCACCGGCGACCGGGTGGGCACCACGCTGACCTTCACCCCCAGCGCGTGCGCCTCCCGCGCGGCGGCGCTCGCCACGGCCTGGGTGTTCGGGTCGTTGGGCAGCACCACCACCCGGGCCGCCGCGGTGGCCAGGATCGCGTCGAGCAGGTCACGGGTGGACGGGTTGCCCGGCACCACCGTCGCCCCCTCGCCTGCGCACAGCTCCGCGATGCCGGCGCCGGAGGCGACCACCACGGCCGCCCGGCCGTCCCGCGCCGGCGCGGCCACCTGGTCCGCGAAGCGGGTCACCGAGATCCGGTACGGCCGGCCGGCCTCCACCCCCGCCTCCACGGCCGCGCCCACGTCGTTGACGTGCACGTGCACGTTCCAGGTGGTCGACGCCGCATCGGTGGCCCCGTCGCCGACCACCACCAGCGAGTCGCCGAGCCCGGCCAGGATCTCCCGCAGCCGGGCGACCGCCTCGGGCCCGGCGTCGAGCAGGAACTGCACCTCGTACGCGTACTGCGCCGAGCCGGTCTCCCGCACGGCGGTGGCCGGCGGGCGGGCCTCGCGCGGGGCGGGCGCCGGCCGGTGCGGGCTCTCCCCCGTGATCACCTCGACCAGCGCGTCGAGCAGCAGGCACAGCCCCCGGCCGCCGGCGTCGACCACGCCGGCGCGGGCCAGCGCCGGCAACTGCTCGGGGGTACGCGCCAGGGCCCGGGCGGCGGCCCCGGCCGCTGCCCGGGCGACGGTGCGCAGGTCGTCGCTGTCCGCCGACTCCGCCGCCCCGGCCGCCGCCGCGACCACGCTGAGCAGGGTGCCCTCGACCGGGCTGGCGACGGCGGCGTACGCAGCGTCGGTGGCGTCGCGCAGCGCGGCGGCCAACTGGCGGCCCCGCACCACCGGCGCGGTGGCCAGGGCGTCGGCGAAGCCGCGCAGGATCTGCGACAGGATCACCCCGGAGTTGCCCCGGGCGCCGAGCAGCGCGCCGCGCGCCATCAGCCGCAGCGCGTGCCCGTGCGGGGTGGACCCGCCGTCGCCGACGGTCTCCAGGTCCATCGCCAGGGCCTGCTGGGCCGAGGTGAGGGTGAGCACGAGGTTGGTGCCGGTGTCGCCGTCGGGGACCGGGTAGACGTTGAGGTCGTCGATCTCCCCCTGGTGCCGGCGGAGCGCGGCTAGCCCGTCCGCGCACCAGCGGCGCACCGCGGCGGCGTCGAGGGTGTCCAGCACGGCGAGAAGCCTACTGGCGCACACCGACACCCGCCCGGGCCGACCGCCCCGCCCCGGCGTGTCCACCCGCCGTCATGCCCGACAGGGCCGGTTGGCCAGGCACGGGGGGCATCGGGTAACCTGACCAGGTTGCCCGGGCAGCGCCTGGCGGCGACCTCATGAACGTTTCAAACCCAGGAGTATCCCGTGGCTAGCGTGTGCGACGTCTGTGGCAAGGGACCGGGCTTCGGCCACAACGTGTCCCACTCGCACCGGCGGACCAACCGCCGCTGGAACCCGAACATCCAGTCGGTGCGTACCCCGGCCGGTGGTGGTAACACCAAGAAGTTGCAGGTCTGCACCTCCTGCATCAAGGCCGGCAAGGTCACCCGCGCCTGACGCGGTAGCGCCGACCCCACCATTTTCGCCGAACAGCCGGCGGGCCTGAGGGCTCGCCGGCTGTTCGTGTCCGCCCCGAACGTCGCCCGCCGGCCCGGCAGGCCACCGCGCCGGGGCGGCCGGTCAGAGGGTACGGCCGAAGGAGAGGCAGCCCGGGGCGTCCTGGTAGAACCCGAAGTTCGGGATGCTCTCGTACCCGGCCGAGGTGTACATGGCGATCGCCTCGGGCTGCTTGTACCCGCACTCCAGGATGAGCCGCTTGCGTCCGTGCTCGCGCGCCGACCGCTCGACGGCCGCGAGCACCGCCCGCGCCACGCCCCGGCCGCGCGCCGCGGGGCTGGTGTACATCCGCTTCAGCTCCGCGGTGTCCCCGGCGTCGCCGTGGCTGCGCCAGCCGCCGCACCCCACCGGCTCCCCCGCCAGGTACGCGACCAGGAACGCCCCGCCCGGCGGCTCGAACTCGACGGCGTCGACCGGGGTGTCGTCCCCGCTGCCCCCGTACCGCTGGCCCAGGTCCGCCAGGGCGGCCCGGATGAGCCCCTGCGCCTCCGGCGAGTCGAAGCGGGCCGCGCGGATCTCGATCTCACTCACGGAGTGAAGGGTACGTCCCTGACCAGTGCCTACCGGAAGTGGTCCCAGCCGGCCGGGCCGGCGTACGGCGCGCCGTCGACGGTCACGCCCGCGCCCTCGACCACCCGGCCGACCGGCCGCCACGGCGCGGGCAGCACCACCGCCGGGGGGAAGGTCGCGGCCAGCGCGTGGTCGTCGCCGCCACCGAGGATCCACGAGTACGGGTCGACCCCGAGTGCCTGGGCGGCGTCGCCCATCTGCCGGGGCACCTCGAAGGCGTCCCGGCGTACGTCGATGCCGACCCCGCTGGCCCGGGCCACGTGCCCGAGGTCGGCCAGCAGCCCGTCCGACACGTCGATCATGGCGGTCGCGCCGAGCCGGGCGGCGTGCGGCCCGGCCGGGTACGCCACCTCGGGCCGTCGGTACGCCTCGACCAGCAGCTTCGGGGTGCGGAAGCCCCGGGACAGCACGGTGTACCCGGCGGCGGCGTACCCGCTGCGGCCGGCCAGGGCCAGCACGTCTCCCGGGCGGGCGCCCGAGCGGACCACCGGGGCCCGGCCGCCCAGGTCGCCGAGGGCGGTGACCGCGATCGTCAGCGTCGGGCTGGCGGACATGTCGCCGCCGACCACGCTCGCCCCCACCGTGGCCGCCTCGGCGGCCAGCCCGTCGGCCAGTTCCTCGGCCCAGGCCGGGTCCAGGTCCGCCGGCATGCACAACGCCACCAGCAGTGCGGTCGGGGTGCCGCCCATCGCCGCGATGTCGGCCAGGTTGGCCGCCGCCGCCCGGTGCCCCACGTCCCGGGCGCTGGACCAGTCCCGCCGGAAGTGCCGTCCCTCGACCAGCACGTCGGTGGACGCGACGACGCGGGCGTCCGGCGCGGCCAGCACCGCGGCGTCGTCGCCGGGCCCGAGCAGGCAGGCCGCCCCCTGGGGCAGCCGGGCGGTGACCCGGTCGATCAACCCGAACTCGCCGATCCCGGCCACGCTCATGCCCGTCCCCCGTCGTGCCCGTACCCGCCGTGGGCCCGGAACCATCCCACGCCGCACCCGCTGTCGCGCCCGTCGCGCTCGCTCACCGCTTCTCCTTGGCCACCGATAGGGATCAGACCTGGTCCGTAAGGTAGTTTCACCCTTCGGGCCGCCCACGGGCGGCGACGGACGGAGGTCGAGTCGTGGTACAGGCGTACATCCTCATCCAGACCGAGGTCGGTCGGGCGCGTGACGTGGCCGGCCTGATCGCGGACCTTGCCGGCGTGGTCCGGGTCGACGCCGTCACCGGGCCGTACGACGTGGTCGTGCTCACCGAGGCGAACACGGTCGACGAGCTCGGCAAACTCATCGTCAGCAAGGTGCAGATGGTGCCCGGCATCACCCGCACCCTCACGTGTTCGGTGGTGCGCCTGTAAGTGGACGAGATCACTTCCTCCTCGGACAAGACCGACGACAGGACCGACGGGGCCGACAAGACCGACGGGCGGACCCAGGGCCCGTCGCGCCGGAACCGGACCAACCGGAGCGCGGCGCTGGTGGCCACGCTGGTCGCCGTCCCGGTGACCGTGGCCGTGGCCGGATTCACCTTCGCCAAGCTCACCCCGGACACCCCGGCCGCCGAGCCGGGCCCGTCGGCGACCAGCGCCCGGCCGCAGTCCACCGCGCCGGTCGAGATGGCCGCCCCGAAGCTGGCCGAGCGACCCGAGATCGTGTGCCGCGCGCTGACGTCACAGCTCCCGCCGACCGTGCGGGACGTGGCCCAGCGGCCGGTCACCGCCGGCCCCGAGCAGAACGCGGCGTACGGCGATCCGGCGCTCACCGTCGCCTGCGGCGGCGACGAGCCCACCCCCGGGTCCACCGACGACGTCTGGGTGGTCAACAAGGTCTGCTGGTACGCGGTCGAGGGGCCGGACGCGACCGTGCTCACCACCCTGGACCGGGAGACCGCCGTGCGGGTCACCGTCCCCCACTCGTACGGGTCGGCCCTGCAGTGGGTGAGCCCGATCGCCGACGTGGTGGTCGCCGCGGTGCCCTCCGGCGGCGCCGTCCCGGCCGGCTGCACGGGCTGAGCGCAAGCCGTGCCCGCCCGGTGCGGCGGGACCCGACGCGGGTTCAGTGCAGGCCGACGCCGCGCCGCTGCGCGGTGCGGATCAGGCGGTTGACCAGCTTCGGGTACTCCAGCCCGGAGGCGGCCCACATCAGCGGGAACATCGACGTCGGGGTGAACCCCGGCATGGTGTTGATCTCGTTGAGGTAGATGTCCAGCTCGGGGGTGACGAAGAAGTCGACCCGGGCCAGCCCGGCGCAGTCCAGCGCGGCGAACGCGCGGACGGCGTACTCCTGCACCTGCCGGGTGACATGGTCGGGCAGCGGCGCCGGGAGGTCGTACTCGGGCTCGGAGAGGTACTTCGCCTCGAAGTCGTACCAGTCGTGCGCGCCGCCGGCACGCACCTCGGCCAGCAGGGACGCCTCGGCCCCGCCCCCGGCCTCGCCCTCCAGCACGCCGCACTCGATCTCCCGGCCGACGATCGCGCCCTCGACCAGCACCTTCGGGTCGATCTCCCGGGCGGCGGCGACGGCGGCCTCCAGGCCGGCCCAGTCGTCGACCTTCGTGATGCCGAACGACGAGCCGGCCCGGGACGGCTTGACGAAGACCGGCAGGCCGAGCCGCCGCTTGTCCTCCTCGGACAGGGTCACCCCGTTGCGCAGCACCGCGTACGGCCCGACCGGGATGCCCTCGGCGGCGCAGAGCTTCTTGGTGAACTCCTTGTCCATGGCGGCGGCGGAGGCGAAGACGTTCGCCCCGACGTACGGGATGCCGGCCATCTCCAGCATCCCCTGGATGGTGCCGTCCTCACCGTAGGCCCCGTGCAGCACGGGGAAGACCACGTCGACGTCGGCCAACGCCCGGGGGCCCTCGGCCGGGTCGAGCACCATCAGCCCGTTGCCCGTCGGGTCGGCGCGCAGCACGATGTCGGCGCCGGCCTCGGCGGTGATCTCCGGCAGCCGCCGGGCGCTGATCGCCAGGTCGCGAGGGTCCCCGCTGGTCAGCACCCACTTGCCGGCCCGGGTGATACCCACGGGGACCACCTCGAACTCGTCCGGGTCGAGCGCGCCGAGGACGCTGCCGGCGCTGACGCAGGAGATGCCGTGTTCGGGGCTGCGACCGCCGAAGACGAGGGCCACACGGGTCTTGCCTGGGGTGGTCACTCGGTCACCCTTTCGTCCGCGACTGCGAGGCTGGTGGTGCTCGCCGGTGGCGCTCACCCGGTTGACCTTACTGTGGGTGGCGGGACACGGCTGCCGATACCCGGGGAGAGCGGCAATACACCGCAACCGGTCAACATTGCCTAAACGCAGCGTAATCGCATCAGCTCGCCCACGCCTACTCGCCCACACGCCTCTTGTGCCCGCACGTCTCTTGCGCACGCCCGACTCCCGGCGAGGATGCGCATTCGGGAGCCTTTGGAGCTGATGTCGCAGACGACTCACCCCATCGGCCGCCCCGGACCGAAGAGCCGAGGGCAACGAGTGAGGACGCGGGCCGGGCGGACGGGCGAGAGCAGCGCATCCCTGGCCGGGACGTGATGTCGCAGACGACTCAGCTCCAAAGGACGCTCGGGGCGGTCGGCGGTCGGCGGTCGGCGGTCGACCAACGATCAAAGACCGTAGCGGCGGTCAGAGGCCGTAGCGGCGGCCGACCGCGATCACCTTCACCCGCTGCCGGCCGGCCCGCACCATGCCCAGCGCCATGAACGCGCCGGCGATCCGGTCGGCCGCCTCCCGGCTGCTCGCGCCGACCACCTGCCGGCGCCGCTCCGGCGCGCGCCGCTCGTCCCGGACGACCCCGTCGACGGGCCGGACGTCGGTGAGCACCACCAGGAACCGGGTCATCGCCGCTCTCCAGCCCTGCCCCACTCCGACCGGGCGGACGCCTGCTCCGGCTCCGCCGTGGTCGCCGCCAGGCCGCCCGAGGGGTCCCGGCACACGTAGGCCAGGCTCGCGTGGATCCACGCGTCGTCGTTGTCGCGAAGCACCGGATGCGTGCACCAACGGCACCGCGACACCCGGGGCCAGGAGGCGGTCACCGTCATGCGATTCCCTTCCGGTGCGTCCCGGGTGGCGGCACGCGGCGATCGGGTACGGGGGAGAAAACCCGATCGCCACGCGCCCCATCCCCTCCGGTCACTCACCACCGCCGTCGCCACGACAACCGATGGTGAGGAACTGGTCACACATTGACATGTGGATGGGCATGAATGCAACTCTCATCAACGTTCTCTCATGTACACCTTCCCGAAGATGTATGTCACCATCAATGCATGGCTCCGAAGACCGCCAGAGCCCGACGGCTCGGCATCGCGCTACGTACGCACCGGGAGGCGGCCGGCCTCACCCTCGAGGCCGCCGCCGACGAGATCAACAGCACCCGGAGCACCCTGTCCCGGTACGAGAACGCCCAGACGTTGATCAGCCCGGCCACGGTGCGCGCCCTGCTCACCCTCTACGGCGTCGGCGCCGACGAGCTGGCCGCGGCCGTCCAGCTCGCCAAGGACGCCCGCAAGCCGGGTTGGTGGGTGTCCTACTCGTACCTGCTGGACCGGCGGACCATCGACTTCATCGCGCTGGAGGCGGAGGCGACCGGCATCGCCAACTTCGAGCCGTCGGTGGTGCCCGGCCTGTTGCAGACGGCGGACTACATCCGGGCGGTGATGCGGGGCGGCCCGCACACCCTCAGCGACGACCAGGTGGAACAGCGGGTCCACCTGCGACTCGACCGCCAGCAGCGGCTCACCGACGAGGACCCACCGATCCTCGACGCGATCATCGACGAGGGCGCGCTGCTGCGCCCGGTGGGCGGTGCGAACGTGATGGAGGGGCAACTGCGTCACCTGCTCAAGACGGCCGAGCTGCCCAACATCACCGTCCAGGTGATACCGCTGGCCGCGGGCTACCACCGGGGCACCCGGGGCTCGCTGCACATCCTGGAGTTCCCCGACCCGGAGGATCCGATCATCGCGTCGGTGGAGACAGTGGCCGGGCAGATGGTCCTGGACCGGCCCGGCGACCTGCGCACCTGTACCAAGATCATGGAACATCTACGGTCGGTCGCGCTCAGCCCCTCGGCCAGCCGGGAACAGCTTTTCCGCATCCTGAAGGGACGGTAGGACCATGACCCCGACGACGAGCACGGCGCTGGCCGCGGCGCGATGGCGCAAGAGCAGTCGCAGCGGCGACGAAGGCGCCTGCGTGGAGATGGCGGTCGTGCCCGGCGCGATCGCGGTCCGCGACTCCAAGGACCCGGCCGGCCCGGCACTGATCTTCCCGCCGGCAGCCTGGACCGCCTTCGCCGCCACCCCGCCCCGCCCTTGACCGCCGCGCCGGCCGGGGGGGTCCCGCCCCGGCCGGCGCGGCCCGCCCCGGCCGGCACCCGCCCGGCCCCTCGTCGTGGTCCACCCGCCGCCCGGTCCGCACCGCCGGCCGGCGGGTGGGCCACCACCGCACACCACCACCCCACGGCGCCCCGCCCGCCGCGGCCGACCGCACCGCCGGTCGCCGGGGCGGGTCAGCCCGGACGACGAGCGGTCATCGCGGTGGCGTCGAGGTCGTCGTCGTGCACCACGGCCGGCTCCAGGCCCAGTCCGGTCAGCGTCGCGCGCAACGCGTCGACCTGGCCGGCGGACACCTCCACGACGAGGTGCCCGCCCGGGGCGAGCCAGTCCGCCGCCGCCTCGGCCACCCGGCGCAGCACGGTCAGCCCGTCGGAGCCGCCGTCGAGCGCCACCGGGGCCTCGTGCAGCCGCGCCTCGGGCGGCATCAGCGTCACCGCGTCCGTCGGCACGTACGGGGCGTTGGCCACGATCAGGTCGAGTTCGCCCCGCCACCGCACCGGCAACGGCTCGAACAGGTCGCCCTGGTAGACCGGCACGCCGAGGTGGGCGAGGTTGCGCCGGGCGCAGGCCACGGCCGCCGGATCCAGGTCGGCGGCGGCCAGCCAGCGGGGGGTGAGCCGCCCGGCGAGCACCAGCGCGGCCGCGCCGGACCCGCAGCACAGGTCGAGCACCGCCGCGCCGGGTCGGGTGACCGCCGCAGCGGCCGACACCAGCAGCGCGGTACGCGCCCGTGGCACGAACACGCCGGGGTCGACGCCGATCCGCAGGCCGCAGAACTCGGCCCAGCCGAGCAGGTGCTCCAGCGGCAGGCCGGCGACCCGCCGGTCGACCAGGTCGGTGAGCCGCCCGGCCGAGTCGGCGGCGGCGATGAGCAGTTCGGCCTCCTCCTCGGCGAAGACGCAGCCGGCGGCGCGCAGCCGGGACACGAGGGCGGGACGGTCGGGGTGGAACTCGATGGACGTCATGCGCAGCCTCCGGGAAACGCTCGTCGGCGGCTCAGGCGTCGAGGGCGGTGGTGACGTCGGCGAGCAGGTCGGCGGTGTCCTCCACCCCGCAGGAGAGCCGGACGAAGCCGGGGGCGGTGTCGTCGCCCCACTGGGCCCGGCGGTCCGCCGTGGTGTGCAGGCCGCCGAACGAGGTGGCCGCGGCCACCAGCCGGGCCGCGTCGACGAACCGGCCGACCCGCTCGGCGTCGCCCAGGTCGAACGAGAGCACCCCGGGCAGCCGGCGCATCTGCGCCGCCGCCACCGGGTACGCGGGGTCCCCGGGAAGGCCCGGCCAGCGCAGGCCGGTCACGTCGGGGCGGCCGGCGAGCAGCCGGGCCAGCGCCTCGGCGTTGGCGGACTGCCGGGCCAGCCGCAGGTCGAGCGTGGCCAGCGAACGGTGCGCCAGCCACGCGTCGAACGCCCCGGGCACCGCGCCGGTGACGGTGCGCCAGGCGGTGACCGGGTCGAGCAGCTCCGGCGTACGGCTGGCGACGTAGCCGAGCAGCAGGTCCGAGTGCCCGGTCAGCGCCTTGGTGCCGGAGGCGACCACCAGGTCCGCGCCGAGGTCGAGCGGGCGCTGGCCGAGCGGCGTGGCGGTCGTGTTGTCGACCGCGACGAGGGTGCCGGCGGCGTGCGCGTCCCGGGCCAGCGCGGCCACGTCGGCGACGTCCAGGCCGGGGTTCGCCGGGGTCTCCAGCAGCACCAGCCGGACCCCGCCGAACGACGGGTACGGCCCGGCGGTCGGCGCGAAGCGCACCCGCACGCCGATCCCGGCGAGGGTGTCGGTGGCGAACGTCCGCACCGGGAAGTACCCGTCGGCGGGCAGCAGCACGGTGTCACCGGGGCGCAGCAGCGCCAGCAGCAGGCCGGTGATCGCCGCCTGACCGCTGGCGAAGACCCGGACGTCACCGCCCTCCAGCTCGCCGATTGCCGCCTCCAGCAGCCGCCGGGTCGGGTTGTCCGGCCGGCCGTAGCCGTTCGGGCTGGCCGCCGGCCCCCGCCACGGATCGAGGTGGTACGGGGCGGCCAGCACCGGGCCGGGCAGGAACGGGTCCCCCGGCGCGGGCTCCGGCAGGCCGGCCCGGACGCACCGGGTGCCGTCGCCGTCGTTGGTCGGCGCGTTCATCCGGGCCTCACTCGTACGACTCGGGCTTGGCGGTCCGGCTCATCAGCGCGTCCACCGCGAGCCGCGGGTCCATCCCCTCGTGACAGATCCGCTCGATCTGCTCGGTGATCGGCATCTCCACCCCGTGCGACCGGGCCAGGTCCCGGATGGCCAGGCAGCTCTTCACGCCCTCGGCGGTCTGCCGGGTGGCCGCCTGGGCCTGCTCCAGGGTCTCCCCCCGGCCCAGGTGCTCGCCGAAGGTCCGGTTGCGGGCCAGCGGCGACGAGCAGGACGCCACCAGGTCGCCCATCCCGGCCAGCCCGGCGAAGGTGATCGGGTCCGCGCCGAGCGCCACCCCGAGCCGGGCGGTCTCGGCCAGCCCCCGGGTCATCAGCATCGCCCGGGTGTTGTCCCCGAAGCCCATGGCGGTGGCGATGCCGTACGCGAGGGCGATCACGTTCTTCACGGCCCCGCCCAGTTCGCAGCCGATCACGTCGTCGTTGGTGTACGGCCGGAAGTACGGCGTCCGGATCGACGACTGGACGAGCTGGGCGCGGCGGTCGTCGGTGCCGGCGACCACGGTGGCGGCGGGCTGCTCGGCGGCGATCTCGGGGGCGAGGTTCGGGCCGGAGACCACCACCACCCGGTCCGGGGTGACCCCGGCGGTCTCCACGATCACCTCGCTCATCCGCCGGGTGGTGCCCAGCTCGATCCCCTTCATCAGCGACACCAGCGTCGAGTCCGGGTGCAGGTCGCCGGTCCACTCGGCGAGGTTGCCGCGCAGCGTCTGCGACGGGACGGCCAGCACCACGATCTCCGCGCCGGTGATCGCCTCGGCGGCGTCCGCGGTCCCGGTGACCCGCTCGGGCAGCCGCGCCTGCGGCAGGTACTCCGGGTTGCGCCGGTCCCGCCGGATCGCCTCGGCGACGGGCCGGCGACGGGCCCAGATCGTCACGTCCCGCCCGGCGTCGGCGAGGATCTTGGCGAACGCCGTTCCCCAGGAGCCGGCCCCCAGCACGGCCACGTGCCCGGTCATGCCACATCCCCCTCGTCCTGCCGGGAGCGGGCGGCGGCGGGGCGGGCCGGCCGTTCCCAGAGCGGGGGCGGCGTCCCGCCGCGGATCTCGGCGAGCTGGTCGCGTAGGCGGATCATGATGGCGTCCGTCATCTCTTCCAGGATGGCTTTGCTGGGCGTCGAGCCGGCCCACCGGTCCAGGTCGACCGGTGGCCCGGCGACCACGGTCACCGGGATGCGGGGCCGCAGGCTCAGCCGGTTGGTCCGGGGGTCGAAGATCCGCTCCGGGCCCCACATGGCAACGGGGATCACCGGGGCCCCGGTGGCCAGCGCCAGCCGGGCGGCGCCGGTCTTGCCCCGCATCGGCCACAGCTCCGGCTCGCGGGTGGTGGTCCCCTCCGGGTAGATCACCACCGCGCCCCCCTCGGCCAGCGCGGCGACCAGGGAGTCCAGCGACTTGACCGCGTCCACCGTGCCGCGCTCCACCGGGATCTGCCGGCACCGGTGCAGGATCCAGCCGACCACCGGCACCCGGAACACGCTGGCCTTGCCGAGGAACTGCGGCCAGCGCCCCGCGTCGTAGACGAAGTGCGCGGAGACCAGCGGGTCGGCGTGCGACAGGTGGTTCGGCACGATGATGATCCCGCCGTCGCGGCGCAGTTGCTCCATGCCCCGCCAGGTGCGCCGGGTCCAGACCGTCATCACGGGCTTCACCAGCACCACGGCGAACCGTCGCCAGAATCCCAGCCTGCGCCGTGTCACCCTGCCTCCTCCTGGCCCCGACCCGCACACCGCACCGCCGCGCGTCGCCCGCAGCGAAATCATGCCTGCTCGCCCCGGGTACGGCCAGTGAGGGTACCGCCGCCCGACTGGCAGGATTGTGCCGTGCGGCAGCGGACCTGGACTGTGGTGGTACCGGTGAAGCGCCTCGGCGTGGCGAAGAGCCGGCTGCGCGGGGCGCTGCCCGCCGTACCCCACGAGGAGCTGGCGCTGGCCCTGGCGGCCGACACGGTCGCCGCGGTACGGGCGTGCCCGGCGGTGGCCGACGTGGTGGTGGTCACCGACGATCCGAGGGTGGCGGCGGTGGCCGACGCAGCGGGCGCGCGGGCGGTGCCGGACCCGCCCGGCGCCGGCCTGAACGCCGCCTTCCGGCTGGGCGCCACGGTCGCCACCGCCGGCGGGGCGTGGGTGGCCGGGCTCACCGCGGACCTGCCGGCGCTGCGCCCGGCCGAGCTGGCCGCCGCGCTGCACGCGGTCGCCGCCGGGCCGGCGGGGGTACGCCGGTTCGTGGCCGACGCCCCGGGCACCGGCACCGTGCTGCTCGCCGCGCCGCCCGGCGTGCCGCTGGCCCCCCGGTTCGGGGTCGGCTCGGCGGCGGCCCACCTGGCCGACGGCGCGCTGCCGCTGACCGGTGCCTGGCCGACCCTGCGCCGGGACGTCGACACCGCCGCCGACCTGGCCGCCGCCGCCCGGCTGGGGCTCGGGCCGCGCACCGCCGCCCTGGCCGGCGTCGGCCGGCCGGCCGCCCGTCCGGGCTGACCCGCCCGGCCCCGGCGCGGGGTGTACGGTGCTGCCATGCAGGGCACGGTGGCCACCTACGACGCGGCGACGCGCAGCGGCGTGCTGCTCCTCGACGACGGCACCGAGTTGGCCTTCCCGGCCCGGGCGTTCGACGCCTCCGGGCTGCGGCTGCTGCGGCTGGGCCAGCGGGTCCGGGTCGAGACCGACGGCGCCGGGGAGATCGTCCGGGTGACGTTGCCGACGATGCCCTGAGCTACCCGCCCAAGTTCATTTTGCGTTAACCCGTTCCGGGACATCATGAGCGGGTGAGCACCCCTCGCGAGCACCCCACCGGCCCGTCCACCGACCATCGACCCGTCGACGGCCGCCCCACCGGTGAACGGGAGACCGGCGACGCGGCGCCCGCCCGCAACGGGTCCCCCCGGCGCGGCGTCGACGGCCGCTTCCGGGCCCGCGAGACCGCCGAGGACGAGCCGGCGGCGTCCGGCCCTGCCGCCGCGTCGGCCTCCGCCGGGCTGGAGGAGGTGCTCGACGCGCCCGTGGAGCAGCCCACGCCGGCGGTGCGGCCCGGGCCCGAACCCGACGACGAGCCGGCGCGGCCCGAGCCGCTGCCCGAGGACCGGTTCCTCAACCGGGAGCTGTCCTGGCTCGACTTCAACGCCCGGGTGCTGACCCTGGCCGAGGACCCGGCCACCCCGCTGCTGGAGCGGGCGAAGTTCCTGGCCATCTTCGCCAGCAACCTCGACGAGTTCTACATGGTCCGGGTGGCCGGGCTCAAGCGCCGCCTGTCGGCGGGGCTGCCGGTGCGCGGCGGGGACCGGCTGCCGCTGCGCACCCAGCTTGAGCTGATCACCGAGCGGACCGCCGACCTGGTCGGCCGGCACGCCGCCTGCTTCGTCGACGACGTGCTGCCGAAGCTCGCCGCCGAGGACATCCGGATCCTGCGCTGGTCGGACCTGGACGCGCCCGAGCGGGAGCGGCTGCGCACCTACTTCCGCGAACACGTCTTCCCGGTGCTCACCCCGCTCGCGGTCGACCCGGCGCACCCGTTCCCGTACATCTCCGGGCGGTCGTTGAACCTGGCCGTCGCCGTCCGCGACCCCGACGGCGGCTCGGAGCTGTTCGCCCGGGTCAAGGTGCCGAACAACGTGCCCCGGTTCGTCCGGGTCGCCCGGGACTCCCCCGGGGTGCGGGTGCTCCCGGTCGAGGAGCTGATCTCGGTGCACCTGGGGCAGCTCTTCTCCGGCATGCAGGTGGTCGAGTGCCACCTGTTCCGGGTCACCCGCAACGCGGAGGTGGAGGTCGACGAGGACCGCGACGAGGACCTGCTCCAGGCCCTGGAGCGGGAGCTGGCCCGCCGCCGGTTCGGCCCGCCGGTACGGCTGGAGGTGGCCGCCTCGATCTCCGACCACATGCTGGAGCTGCTGGTCCGCGAGCTGGACATGGACGGCCACGACGTGCTGCGGGTCCGCGGCCTGCTCGACCTGTCCGCGCTGTGGCAGCTCTACGGCGACGCCGACCGCCCCGATCTGAAGGATCCGCCGTTCGTGCCGGCCACCCACCCCCGGCTCACCGAGGGCGAGGTGCCGCGCAGCGTCTTCGCCACCCTGCGCGACGGGGACGTGCTGGTCCACCACCCGTACCACTCGTTCGCGACCAGCGTGCAGCGCTTCGTCGAGCAGGCCGCCGCCGACCCGGACGTGCTGGCCATCAAGCAGACCCTCTACCGGACCAGCGGCGACTCCCCGATCGTCGACGCGCTGGTCGACGCCGCCGCCGCCGGCAAGCAGGTGGTGGTGCTGGTGGAGCTGAAGGCACGGTTCGACGAGGTGGCCAACATCGGCTGGGCGCGCACGCTGGAACGCGCCGGCTGCCACGTGGTGTACGGCCTGGTCGGCCTCAAGACGCACTGCAAGACCGCCCTGGTGGTACGCCAGGAGGGCAACCAGATCCGCCGCTACTGCCACATCGGCACCGGCAACTACCACCCGAAGACCGCCCGGCTGTACGAGGACTTCGGCATGCTGACGGCCGACCCGGAGATCGGCGCCGACCTCACCGACCTGTTCAACGTGCTCACCGGCTACAGCCGGCAGACCGCGTACCGGCGGCTGCTGGTGGCCCCGCAGGGGATCCGGCGGGGGCTCGTCGAGCGGATCGAACGGGAGATCGCCCACGTCCGCCTCGGCATGCCCGGGCTGGTGCAGTTCAAGGTGAACTCGCTGGTCGACGAGGAGGTCACCGACGCGCTCTACCGGGCGTCCCGGGCCGGGGTGCACGTCGACCTGCTGATCCGGGGCATGTGCACCCTGCGCCCGGGGGTGCCGGGGCTGTCGGACAACATCCGGGTCCGGTCGATCCTCGGCCGGTTCCTGGAGCACTCCCGGATCTTCCGGTTCGGCAACAACGGGGCCGCCGAGTTCTGGATGGGCTCGGCCGACCTGATGCACCGCAACCTGGACCGCCGGGTGGAGGCGCTGGTGCAGGTGAGCGACCCGGTGGCCCGGGCCGAGCTGGACCACGTGCTGGTCGCGGCGTTCAGCCCCGACGTGGAGGCGTTCGAGCTGGCCGGGAACGGCTCCTGGACTCGGCGGACGGGAACGCCGGACGCCCCGCTGACCCATCTGCAGGACCTGCTGCTGCGCCGCGTCGGTGGCACCGCCGGTTGAGCCTAGGCTGAGCGGATGTCGGAGCGGGACCAAATGATCCGGGCGGCGGGCGGGGTCGTCTGGCGCCCCGCCGGGGGCGACGTGCTGGTCTGCCTGGTGCACCGTCCCCGATACGGCGACTGGTCGCTGCCCAAGGGCAAGCTGGAGCCGGGCGAGCACCCGCTGTCGGCCGCCGTCCGGGAGGTCGCCGAGGAGGCCGACGTGCGGGCGGTGCCGCAGGTCCGGCTGCCCACCATGCGGTACCGCAGCGAGGGCCGGCCGAAGACCGTCGACTACTGGTCGATGCGGGCGGTCGGCGACGGCGGCTTCCAGCCCGACACCGAGGTCGACGAGATCCGCTGGCTCCCCGCCGGGGAGGCGGCGCGCCTGGTCAGCTACCCGCACGACGCCGAGGTGCTGGCCGCGTTCGCCGCCCTGCCGCCGGTCACCGCGACCGTGGCGCTGGTCCGACACGCCCACGCCGGCCGGCGCGGCACCTGGTCCGGCCCGGACGCCGGCCGCCCGCTGGACGACACCGGCTGGGCACAGGCACACGCCCTGGCGCCCCTGGTGGCCCTGGTCCGCCCGGTCCGGCTGCTGTCGGCCTCGGCCCGCCGCTGCGTGCAGACCCTGGACCCGGCGGCGGTCCTGCTGGACCTGCCGATCGAGGTGTCCGGCGACCTCGACGAGCCGCAGCCCGGCCAGGACCTCCACGAGCGGGCGCTGGCCGCGGCGGCCTGCCTGACCGAGTTGGCCGCCACGGGATCCGCCGCCGGGGTGTGCAGCCAGGGCAAGGTGATCCCCGAGGCACTGGCACGCCTCACCGGCCGGGCCGACGACTTCACCACCGCGAAGGGCGGCGGCTGGCTGCTCGCCTTCGCCGCCGACCGCCTCCTCGCCGCCGACCGCCTGTAGCCAGGGGGCCGGCGGGGCGGTCAGCCGGCCGGTGCGGGCCGCAGGACGAGGGTCACCGCGACCGGCAGGTGGTCGCTGGCGGTGCTGCGCGGCGCCACCGGGTCGGCGGCCACCAGCCCCGGCGAGACCAGGACGTGGTCGATCTGCTCGCGCGGATCGTCGGCGGGGCTGGTCGGCAGGGGACGGGCCGCGGCGAGCGCGTCCACCAGCCCGGCCCGGATGAACTCCGCGTACGCCGGGGCGCCCGGCTCGGTGTTCAGGTCGCCGGCCACGACGAGCGGCCGGCCGGCGGCGTACCCCAGGGCGAACGCCGCCACCGCGCGGGCCTGTGCCACCGGTTCCCGGCCGGGTGGCGGTTGCAGGTGGGTGGCGACCACCGCGAGCGGGACGCCGCCGATGTCGACGGTGATGCCGAGCGCCTGGGCGCCGGTGGGCGCGCCGAGGGCCGCCAGCGCCACGGTCCGGGCCGACGACACGGGGTACCGGCTGAGCACCGCGTCGCCCCACACCGGGTCGGCGGCGGGCGCGAAGACGTACGACATGCGCAGCCGCGCCGCGAGCAGGCCGAGGACGTCGTGGCCGCCGTTGAGCAGCCAGCCCCGGTCGACCTCGCCGAGCACCACCACGTCGGGATGTTCGGCGGCGGCCACCCGGGCCAGTTCGTCCGGGTCGAACCGTCCGTCCAGGCCGAATCCCATCCGGACGTTGTACGCCACCACCCGGACGCCCGCCGCCGGCCCGCCGGAGCGGACCGGCACGACCTCGGTGGACGACAGGTTCGTCGCCACGAGGGCGAGCAGGGCCGAGGCCGCGGCGGTCCGCACCGCCCACGCCCGGGACGCCGGCGGCTGCGCCGCCTCGCCCCCGGGCCCACCGGTGAGCGCCACGACGGCGACGAAGCCGGCCACGGCGACCGGCACCGCCGCGTTGGGGTAGCCCAGGTCGTAGGCGGCGTAGTAGCCGACGGCGGCGACGGCGAAGAGCAGCATGCCCAGCACCGCCGCGAGAGCCGACCGGTCGGGCCGGCCCGGAGCGCCGGCCGGAGCCGCCCCGGCGAGGCCGAGGCAGGCCCCGGTGCCGGCGGCGGTCAGCAGGACCGCCGGTCCCAGCCAGCCGGGCTCACCGGCGGCGAACAGCGCCGCACCGGCCAGCAGCGCCAGCGGGCCGCCCAGCCGCGGGTACCCGCGGGGCGGCCGGGCCAGCGCGGTGAACAGGAAGAGGGCGACGGCCAGGCTGAACAGGACGGGCACCGCACCGGCGTCCGGCGAGCCGGCGAGCCCGTCGGCGGGGCCGCGCCGGTAGGACGACGCGGCCCACGTCACCGCCGGGGAGAGCGCCACCAGGCCGGCCAGCAGCAGCGCCGGGCCGGCGAGTAGCCAGGCGCGGGCGCCGCCCGGTTCGGCCGGTGGCGCCGGGCGGGCCGTCCCGGCCAGGAACAGCGCCACGAGGGCGACGCTGCCGGCCCACCCGGCCCAGCCACCCCGCCAGACCAGGTCGTACGTGCCGAGTGCCCCGTGCGCCACCGCGGCGACGGCCAGTCCGAGCGCCAGCCCGGGCACCGGGCGGTCAGTGCTGGCGGCGCGGCCGGCGAGCCAGAGCAGCCCGGCGACGAGGCCGGCGGTGGCCAGCCAGAGCTGGGTCCGGCCGCCCGGAGCGGCGGTGAGGGCGAGCCGGGCGCCGGCCAGCAGCACGGCGGCGGCGAGGACGACCGGGCGGGCCCCGAGCCGGCGGACCAGCGGGGGAAAGGCCAGGGCGAGCACGAACCAGCCGAGCGCGAACGCTCCCAGCAGTTCGGCGGGGGTGGCGGCGGCCTGCCCGAAGATGGTGATGACCGACGGGAGGAAGACCCGCAGCACGTCGGTCAGGACGACGACGCCCAGGGCGAGAGTGGCGGTGCTGAGGTGGCGGTAGCGCACGGGCTGCCTTTCGCCGACCGGCGGGGGTCCGGCGATTCTGCGCGCGCCGTCCGGCGTCGGTCAACGCCCGTCCGTGGCCCCGCCGCGTCGGCCCAGCTCTCGGGCCCGCACCGGGCAACGGACCGAACCGCCCCAGACCCGTCACCGAGCCGCGGCGGCGGGCGACCCGAGGCGGGCTGCCACCGGCACGGCGGGCGACGTGAGGAACCGACGCCGACCGCGCGGCGGGCGACACCAGGAAGGGGCGCCAACCGGTGCGGTCGGCGCCCCTTCCTGCGGTCTCGGCCGGTCAGCGCCTGCTGGCCGCCTTCTCGCTCGGCCGGTCAGCGCTTGCTGGCCGCTTTCTTGGCCGGTGACTTCTTCGCCGGCGCCTTCTTCGCCGCCGTGCTCCTGGTCGCCGCCGCGGTGGTCTTCTTCGCCGCGGTCGACTTGGTCGCCGCCGCGGTCTTCTTCGCGGGAGCGGCCTTCTTGGTGGCGGTCTTGGTCGCCGTCGCCCTGGTCGCCTTCGCCGGGGCGGCCTTCTTGGTGGCGGCGGTGGCCTTCGCCCCGGCCGCCTTGGCACCCGCCGCCTTGGCAGTGGTCGCCTTCGCCCCGGCCGCCTTGGCGGTGGTGGCCTTGGCAGTGGTCGCCTTGGCGGTGGTGGCCTTGGCAGTGGTGGCCTTCGCCCCGGCCGCCTTGGCACCCGCCGCCTTGGCAGTGGTCGCCTTCGCCCCGGCCGCCTTGGCGGTGGTCGCCTTGGCGGTGGCGGCCTTGGTGGCGGCCGTGGCGGTCTTCTTCGCCGCCGCCGTGGCCTTCGGCACCTTGCCGCTGGCCACCATCTCCTTGAACCCGGCGCCGGGCCGGAAGGTCGGGACGGATGTCTTCTTGACCTTCACCGCCTCGCCGGTCCGCGGGTTGCGCGCTGTTCGGGCTCCCCGGGCGCGCTTCTCGAACGCTCCGAATCCGGTGATCGCCACCTTCTCGCCCTTGGTGACCGCCGCCTGGACCTCAGCGAGGACCGCGTCGAGCGCGGCCGTCGCCGTCTTCCGGTCCCCCAGGCGAACGGCGAGCGCCTCGATGAGCTCGGCCTTGTTCACGACTTCCTCCCGATTGTGCAACTGACTCGACGCGAGCCATTCTGCGCGCACGGTATGCCCTGTGCTGCCTGGACACAAACATTCGGCGGAAAAAAGCCCTTGTGTCGTAACGGATTCGCCCCCACCTGGCGGGCCGGTGGGGGCGGAAACCGATGGCGGATCGGGCGAACGGCTATGCCACGGAGGGCAGGAACGGCAGCCGGCCGCCCTCGTACACGGTGATGTCGGACTCATGGCGGAGGGTGAGTCCAATGTCATCCAACCCCTCCATCAGCCGCCACCGGCTGAAGTCGTCGAGGGGGAAGGGCCAGGCGGCGCCAGCGGCCCGGACCTCTCGGGAGGCCAGGTCGACGGTGACAGCGGTGGTCGGGTCGGACTCGACGAGGCGCCACAATTCCTCGACGGCTTTCAATTCCAACTCGACCGGCAGCAGACCCTCCTTGAGGGCGTTGCCGCGGAAGATGTCGCCGAACCGGGGCGAGATCACCGCCCGGAACCCCCAGTCCCGCAGGGCCCAGACGGCGTGCTCCCGGGACGACCCCGTACCGAACTCGGGGCCGGCCACAAGAATCGACGTGCCCGAATGTACGGAATCGTTCAGCACGAATGACGGGTCCTCCCGCCACGCGCTGAACAGCCCGTCGGCAAAACCGGTCCGGGTCACCCGCTTGAGGTACACGGCGGGGATGATCTGGTCGGTGTCCACATTGGAACGGCGCAGCGGCACGGCGGTGCCGGTGTGCACGGTGAACTTGTCCATCTGTCGCGGCTGCCCTTCTACAGGTCGGCGGGGGCGGCCAGCCGGCCGACCACGGCGGTGGCGGCGGCGACCGGCGGCGACACCAGGTGGGTGCGTCCGCCCCGGCCCTGGCGGCCCTCGAAGTTGCGGTTGGAGGTCGAGGCGGAACGCTCGCCCGGGGCGAGCGTGTCCGGGTTCATGCCCAGGCACATCGAGCAGCCGGCGAACCGCCACTCGGCCCCGGCGTCGGTGAACACCTTGTCCAGCCCCTCGGCCTCGGCGGCCTCGCGGACGGCGGCGGAGCCGGGGACCACGAGCATCCGTACGCCGCCGGCGACCTTCTGCCCGCGCAGCACGTCGGCGGCGGCGCGGAGGTCCTCCAGCCGCCCGTTGGTGCAGGAGCCGACGAAGACCACGTCGACGGAGAGGTCGCGCAGCGGGGTGCCGGGCGTGAGGTCCATGTACTCCAGGGCCCGGCGGGCGGCGGCGCGCTCGGAGTCGGTGCCGAACTCCTCCGGGTCCGGCACGGCCGCGCCCAGCGGGGCGCCCTGCCCGGGGTTGGTGCCCCAGGTGACGAACGGGGTGATCCGGCTCGCGTCGAGGGTCACCTCGGCGTCGAAGGTCGCCCCCTCGTCGGTGGGCAGGGTCCGCCAGTGGTCGACGGCCGCGTCCCAGTCGGCCCCCTGGGGCGCGTTCGGCCGCCCCTTGAGGTACGCGAACGTGGTCTCGTCCGGCGCGATCATGCCAGCCTTGGCGCCCCACTCGATGGACATGTTGGCGACGGTCATCCGCCCCTCCATGGACAGCGCGCGGATCGCCTCGCCCCGGTACTCCACGATGTGCCCCCGACCGCCGCCGGTGCCGACCTGGGCGATCAGGGCGAGCACCAGATCCTTGGCGGTGACGCCGGGGCCGAGCTGGCCGGTGACGTTCACGGCCATCGTCTTCGGGCGGGCCTGCGGCAGCGTCTGGGTGGCCAGCACGTGCTCGACCTCGCTGGTGCCGATGCCGAACGCGAGGGCTCCGAAGGCGCCGTGGGTGGCGGTGTGCGAATCGCCACAGACGATCGTCATGCCGGGCTGGGTGACGCCGAGCTGCGGGCCGATGACGTGCACGATGCCCTGGTTCGCGTCGCCGAGCGGGTGCAGCCGGACACCGAACTCGGCGCAGTTGCGGCGCAGCGTCTCGATCTGGGTGCGGGAGGTGGGGTCCGCGATCGTGAGCAGATCGCCGCGTCGCTGCTGGAACGCCGGATCCGCGTACCCCGTCGGGGTGTTGTGGTCCTCGGTCGCGAGCGTGAGGTCGGTGCGCCGCACGGGGCGGCCGGCGAGCCGCAGCCCGTCGAAGGCCTGCGGGCTGGTCACCTCGTGCAGCAGGTGCAGGTCGATGTAGAGCAGGTCCGGTTCGCCCTCGGCGGACCGGACGACGTGCGTGTCCCAGACCTTCTCGGCCAGGGTCCTCGGTTGAGTGACTCCCACCATCTGGACATCCTAAATTCTGGGAGGTAAATTTCGGCTTGTGGGACACAGTATGAGCGGTGTCGGCGTTCTCGACAAGGCGGTGGTCATCCTGGCCGCCTGTGTCGACGGCGCCAGCCTGGCCGAACTCGTTGAACGCACCAAGCTGCCCCGGGCCACCGCGCACCGGCTGGCGCAGGCGCTGGAGATCCACCGGATGCTGGTCCGGGACACCCAGGGCCGCTGGCGCCCCGGCCCCCGCCTCGGTGAGCTCGCCAACGCCGCGCCGGACGTGCTGCTGACGGCGGCGGAGCCGCTGCTGGCCGCGCTGCGCGACGCCACCGGGGAGAGCGCCCAGCTCTACCTGCGCCGCGCCGACGAGCGGATCTGCGTGGCCGCCGCCGAGCGGGCCAGCGGCCTGCGGGACACCGTGCCGGTGGGCTCGGTGCTGCCGATGACCGCGGGTTCGGCGGCGCAGATCCTGCTGGCCTGGGAGCCACCGGAGGCGGTGATGCCGCTGCTGCCCCGGTCGAAGTTCACCGGCCGCACCCTGGCCGAGGTGCGCCGGCGCGGCTGGGCGCAGAGCGTCGCCGAGCGGGAGGCGGGTGTGGCGAGCGTCTCGGCCCCGATCCGCGACCGCACCGGCCGGGTGATCGCCTCGATCAGCATCTCCGGCCCGATCGAACGCCTCGGCCGCCGCCCCGGCGAACGCCACGCCATGGCCGTGGTCAGAGCCGGCCAACGCCTCTCCGGCCTCTAACCCACCCATTCCCACCCCACCCCCTCGCGGGACGGCGGGGGGTGGGGTGGGAATGGGGACGGCCCGCCTCACTTGGTGAGACGGGCCGAGTGGGACTGTAGCCCCGACCGGATTCGAACCGGCGCTACCGCCTTGAGAGGGCGGCGTCCTGGGCCGCTAGACGACGGGGCCAGAACTTTCCCTGCATCGCCGCCCTGCCGGGCGGCGCCGCTGTAGTCTAGCGGCGTGCCCCGCGCGGGGCACGCCCGGGGTGGGCTGTCGCGCAGACCGCCCGCCACCACGGCCCCGGCCACGGATTCCTCGCCGGCCAGACCCAGAGCGCACGATCCCGGTACGCGAAACAGCCCGCCTCACCGGAGTGAGACGGGCTGAACGGAACTGTAGCCCCGACCGGATTCGAACCGGCGCTACCGCCTTGAGAGGGCGGCGTCCTGGGCCACTAGACGACGGGGCCAGAACTTTCCCTGCGCCGCCCTACCGGGCGACGCCGCTGAACTCTACCAGAGATCTCTTCCGGCCCCTTGCGGGCTACCGGAGCGCTCTCCAGCGCATCCAGCGACCGGCGCTCTCGCGACCACCGGTTGCTGGGGTACCAGGACTCGAACCTAGACTAACTGAACCAGAATCAGTTGGGCTGCCAATTACCCCATACCCCATTGGCACCTCACGGTGCCGTTCGGCACCTTGCGGCACCGGAGAGAAACTCTACCCTCCCGGCCCCGGCAGGCCAAATCGGGGACCCGAAACCCGTGCTGTGCTGCGGTTTCGGGCCCCCCGACGAGTCAGCTGACCGGGACGACCGGATTGGTCAGCTCCCCGATCCCCTCGATACGCACGGTGACGGTATCCCCCTCCACGAGCGGGCTAACCCCCGCCGGGGTGCCGGTGAGCACCACGTCGCCGGGGAGCAGCGTCATCACGTGCGAGACGTACGACACCAGGGCCGGGACGTCGAAGACCATGTCCCGCGTCCGGCCGAGCTGCCGCACCTCCATCTCCTCCGGGTTGCGGCCCACCTCGCACCGGACCTCCAGGTCGGTGACGTCCAGGCCGGTGGTGATCCAGGGACCGATGGGGCAGAACGAGTCGAACCCCTTGGCCCGGGTCCACTGTCCGTCGGACCGCTGGAGATCCCGGGCGGTCACGTCGTTGGCGCAGGTGTAGCCGAAGATGGCCCGCTCGGCGGCTGCCCGGTCGGCCCGCCGCGCGCCCGGTGCACCGATCACCACGGCCAGCTCGGCCTCGTGCTCGACCCGCTTGGAGAAGATCGGCAGCCGGATGGCGTCGCGCGGGCCGATCACCGAGGTGGACGGCTTGAGGAAGAGCAGCGGCTCCTTCGGCACCTCGCTGCCCTGCTCGGCGGCGTGCTCGGCGTAGTTGCGGCCCACGCAGACCACCTTGCTGGGCAGGATCGGGGAGAGCAGCCGGACGTCGGAGAGCGCCCATCGGGCACCGCTGAACTGGATCTGGCCGAACGGGTGCCCCTCGATCTCGGCGATGGTCAGGCCCTGCGGGCCTGCCTCCGACTCGCCCTCGACGACCCCGAACGACATTCCCTTGGCATGAGCGAAACGAGCGATACGCACCAGGCCAATCTAGCCCCGGGACGGCGCCCGGCCGCGCCGGCCGCGCGCCACGGGCGGCGCGGACAGCCGGCGCCGCACGGGGGACGCCCCGGCGACGGCGGGCGGTGGGGCCCGGAACGGCCCCGGGCCGGCCACCCTACGTCGTCCGTCACCGGCGTGGGCCGGGTTCGCCACTTCGTACCCGCACGACGTGCCGCCGCACCTAGCGTCGGCTACCGGAGGTTCGTTCGTATGCCTGCAACGACACGACACCACAGGGCCCTCGCAGTGTTCGTACACTGCCTCGGCATTCTCGCCGCCGTGCCGGCACTGCCCACGGCGGCCCCGGAGGCGGCGGCCACGCCGGCAGCGGCGGTCCGCCCGGCGGCGGCCGTCGCCACGCCGACGGAGACCCCGACGCCCACCGACTCCGCGACGGCACCGACGCCGGCGGCCCCCGCACCGCCGCCGCTGGTCTCGCCGTCCGTGGTGGTGCCGACCCGGGGCGCGCTGTCACCGGTGACGGTGGCGGTGGCGCCGGCCGGCACGCCCGCGCCGGGCTACCAGGTCCAGGTCCGCAACACCGGGAGCCTGCCGCTGGCCACCACGGTGCGCCAGGAGCTGCCGGTCGGGACGTCCGCGACCTGGATCACCCCCGGTGGGCGGGCCACCCGCTCGGCGACCAGCACCGAGGTGACCTGGCAGCTCAACCTGCCCGCCCGCAGCACCACCACGCTGCACACCGCGCTCACCGCCGCCGCGCCGGGCCGGCCGCTCACCGCGCCGGCCTGCGCCTTCACCAGCGACGGCAGCCGGCCGTACGACTGCGCGACCGCGACCTGGAGCGGCCCGGCGGTGCCGGCGGCCCAGGCCACCGCGGCCCCGCCGTGGCGTCGGCCCCCGGTGCTGCTCGCCGCGCTGGCCGTGGTCCTCCTGGCCGGGCTCGGCGGGGTGTGGTGGTGGCAGCGGCACCGGCGCGCGCGCTCCGGCGCCGGGCAGCCCGGGGCCGCCGCACCGGCCGGGACCGTCGGGGCGACCGTGCCGGACCGGGGCACGGTGTTGTACCCCCGGCCCGCCACGCCGGCGGCCGTGACCCGCCGCCGCCGACCCCCGGTCTGGCTGCTGGTGGGGGCGGCCCTGGTGCTCCTGGCCGGGGTGGTCCTCGCCGCCACGCTGACCGCCACCCGGCGGGTCGCCGCCATCGACACGGCCAAGCAGCCGACCAGCGGCGCCTGGGTGGGACGCAGCGCGACGGGGGTGGTCGGCGTACCGCTGCGCGAGCAGGCGCTGGAGTTCACCGTCTACCGGGTCGTTTGCCCGAACGCGCCGGTCGCCGGCGGGCAGTGCCAGGCCACCGTCGGGGTCCGCAACGTCACCCCGCAGCCGCAGACCTGGCACGGTCAGATGCAGCGGGCGTACCTGCCGGGCGGCACCTGGGTCAGCACCGACGAGACCGCGACCCGGCTGGCCAACCAGGGGCGGGACGTGTTCGCCCAGCCGCTCGCCGCGGGCAGCCGGCTGGTGCTGCCGCTGGTGTTCACGGTCGACGGTCCGGCCCGGCCGAAGCAGCTCGAACTGCGCAGCGGGGTGTTCTCCGCCGGGGTCCGGGTGGACGTGCCCTGACCCCGGGGCCGCGGGGGCGGGCGGGCGGCGGTCGTACGCTGGGTCGGTGACCGCCGCCCTCGCTCCCGCCGCACCGCTCGACCTGGCCGACTGGCAGGCCCGGCGGCGCGCCCACGAGGAGCGGGTCGACGGGTGGCTGGCCCCGCACCTGGCCCGCCGCCGCACCGGCGCGAAGCACCCGGTGGAGGACTTCCTCTTCACCTACTACTCGCACCGCCCCGCCCAGCTCCGCCGCTGGCATCCCGGGCCGGGCGCGGTGCTGCGCGGCGCGGACGGGGCCGAGTTCGGCCCGGACTACCGGGCCACCGCCGCCGGGCTCACCCTCGACACCGAGGGGGTACGCGCCCGGCGGGCCGGCTCGGTCGACTGGATCCGCGCCCTGCTCGCGGCGACCGCCGACCGGCCGGCGCACCTGGGCTGCTTCGGGATGCACGAGTGGGCGATGGTCTACCGGCAGACCCAGGAGGAGGTACGCCACAACGCGTGGCCGCTGCGGCTCAGCCCGGCGGAGACGGCCGCAGTGGTCGAGGAGCGGGGCGTGCGGTGCAGCCACTTCGACGCGTACCGGTTCTTCACCGCGCCGGCCCGGCCGCTGAACCTGCTCGCCCCGACCCGCGAGAGCCAGCACGACCTGGAGCAGCCGGGCTGCCTGCACGCCAACATGGACCTCTACAAGTGGGCGTACAAGCTCTCCCCGCTGGTCTGCTCGGAGCTGGTGGCCGACGGCTTCGCCCTGGCCCGGGAGATCCGCGCGCTGGACATGCGGGCCAGCCCGTACGACCTGGCCGCGCTCGGGTACCCACCGGTGCGGGTGGAGACGCCGGAGGGCCGCGCCGAGTACGCCGCCGCGCAGCGCGGCTTCGCCGAGCGGGCCGCCGTCCTGCGCGCCCGGCTGCTCGACGCACTCGGGCGGGCGGAGGGGCCCCTCCCGGCGCCTGCGGTGCGGCAGGGGCCCCTCCGCTAGCCTCCCGGCCTCAGCTCGCCGTGCAGCTCAGCGGCGGGACGGTGGGCGTGCCGGTGCTGCTGCCGAGGAAGCCGAAGGTGGCCTCCGCGCCCGGGGCGAGCGCCCGTTCCAGCTCACGTTGCGGGCGGTCACCGCCCGCCGGTCTGGGTCAGCTCGGCGTTCCACGCCAGGCTGATCCGCTGGCCGTCGGGGAGGGTGAGGCCGACCGTCCAGCCGGCGGTCCGGGCGGCCCCCGCTCGAAGCCGTACCCGACGACCAGCCGCACGGCCTCGGCGCCCAGCCCCCGGTTCCGGCCGGCCCCCGATTTCCGCCCGGGGCCCGTCACCGCCGATCCATGCGACACCCTGGCCACGCCGCGCAACCGACCAGCCGGTCGACGCGACGCCGCCGGCCTGCGCCGGGACGGTCAGTCGCCGTCGGCCCGGCGGTCGCGCTTGCGCTGGGACTGGCGCTTCTTGTCGGCGAGGCGGCGCTCCTTGGCGCCCCGGGACGGGCGGGTCGGGCGACGCGGCGGAGGCGGCGGGGCCACCGCCTCGCGCAGCAGCGCCGCCATCCGTTGCCGGGCCGCCTCCCGGTTGGCGAGTTGGGCCCGGTGCTCGCTGGCGGCCACGGTGAGCACCCCGTCGACCAGCCGTCCGGCCAGGCGTTGCAGCGCCCGGGCGCGCAACGGCTCCGGCAGGCTCGGCGAGCCGGCCAGGTCGAAGCTCAGCTCCACCCGCGAGTCGGTGGTGTTGACGCCCTGCCCACCCGGGCCCGACGAGCGGGAGAACCGCTCCCGCAGCTCGGCGTCCGGCACGACCAGTCGGTCGGTCACCCGCAGTCCGTCGTCCACGCCCCGAGGCTAGCGCCCCGCCCGCGCCCGTGGTGCGGGGTGTGGGGGCGCCGAGGGGCCGGGCGGACGATCGGCTCAGCCGCCCTTGCCGATGATGGTGTCGGCGGTCTGCTGCACCTGGTCGATCGGGATGGCGAAGCCGATGCCGATCGAGCCGCTGCCGTCGATGGTGGCGATGGCGGTGTTCACCCCGACCACCTCGCCCCGGGCGTTGACCAGCGGGCCGCCGGAGTTGCCCGGGTTGATCGACGCGTCGGTCTGCACGGCCCGGTGCCGGTTGGTGCCGAGCCGCACCTGACGGTCGAGCGCGCTGACGATACCCGCGGTGACGGTGCCGGCCAGCCCGAGCGGGGAACCGACCGCGAGCACCGGCTCGCCGACCCGGGTGGCGCCCGGTTTGGCCAGTGGCAGCGGGGCCAGGCCGGCGTCCGGGGGCACCCGGAGCACGGCCAGGTCGCTGCCCGGCTCCCGGCCGACCACCTCGGCGGGGAACCGCCGGCCGTCCGGCAGCTCCACCGTCACCGCTCCCCCGCCACCCTTGGCCAGGATGTGGTCGTTGGTGATCAGGTGCTGCTGGTCGTCGATGGCGAACCCGGAGCCGGTCGCCCCGGCGCCGGAGCCGCCCCCGACCAGCACCGACACCACGCCCGGCACGGTCCGCTCGGCGGCGGTGACCAGCTCGGCGGGCACCGGCGCCGCCGACGCCGCGGCCGGGCCCGGCGCACCGGCCTGGTCGGCGACCCACGCGCCGGCCGCCGCGCCGGACAGGGTGGACAGGGCCACCACCCCGGCCGCGGCCAGCAGCCGGTCCCGCCAGCCGCGCCGCCGGCCGCCCCCGTCCTGACCGGGTACGTCCCACCGGCCCCGTCCGTCCGGGTCGAGTTCGGGCGAGACGAACCACGGTCCGCGCGGCTCGCCCAGTCCGGTCTGCACTGCCATGCGTGCGCTCCTCACGTCCTCGTCACCGCGGATGTCCGTCTCGGCCACCCGGAAAGGTCGGCGCGCCGATGCGCCGGGACCCGCGCTCGGCCGGTTCAGGGCAGCCGGGAGAACCACCGCATCGACCCCGCCGCGGCCCCCATCGCCAGGACCAGCCCGAGCCCGATGAACCGGGCGGAGACGTCCTGCCGTTCCCGGCGGTAGCCGACCGAGGTGCCGATGTCGTCGTAGACCGCCCGCAGCTCCGCGCTGCTGGTCGCCTCGTGGAAGCCGCCCCCGGTGGAGTCGGCTACCGCCCGGAGGGTCTGCCCGTCCACCGGCACCTGGATGGGCCGGCCGCCCCGGTCGACGAACCCGGACGGGGTGCCGAACGAGATGGTGTGCACCGGCACCTTCGCCGCGACCGCCTCGTCGGCGGCCTCCATCGGGTCCATGCCGGAGGTGTTCGCCCCGTCGGAGAGCAGGATGATCCGGGCCGGCGGTGGCTGCTTGGCCGCCTGGCTGTCCAGCCCCTTCACCGCGCCGAGCGAGGTGTTGATCGCCTCCCCGATGGCGGTGCCCTGCACGCCGGTGGCGCCTTCGGCGAGGCGGTCGATCCCCTCGTGCAGCGACTCCCGGTCGGTGCCGGGCGGCACCAGCACCGCTGCGCTGCCGGCGAACGCGACCAGCCCCACGTTGAACTCGTCGGGCAGGCCGTCGACGAACCGCCGGGCGGCGTGCTTGGCCGCGCTGAGCCGGTCCGGGTCGACGTCGGAGGCGAGCATCGAGGTGGACACGTCCACGGCCACCATGACGGTGGCCCGTTCCCGGGGCACCCGCACCTCGTCGTGCGGCCGGGCGAAGCCCACCACCAGCAGCCCCAGCATGGCCAGGAAGAGGCCGGCCGGAACGTGTCGGCGCCACGCGGGGCGGTGCGGGGCGACCCGGTCGAGCAGCCGCAGGTTGGTGAAGCGGACGGCGTACCGGCTGCGGCGGCGCTGGGCCAGCAGGTAGCCGGCGGCCAGGGCGGCGACCCCGAGCAGCAACCAGAGCCGGGCGGGTGACTGCCAGGTCACGCGGCACCTCCCCGGGCCGCGCCCGGCCGCGGCGTCGGGCCGCCGCCGCTCGCCGCCGGCGCCAGGGCGAGGCGGCGCTGGGCGTGCACGTGCCGGACGATGTCGGCGCACCAGTCCCGGTCGGTGCGCAGCGGCAGGTGGCCCGCACCGCACCGGCGCAGCGCCTGGCGGACCTGGTCGCGTTGGGCGACGGCGGCCTCGGCGTACCGCTGACGCAGCCGGGGGTCGCCGGTCCACACCTCCCGCCGCCGGCCGGTCTCCGGGTCGACCAGGGTGATCAGGCCGACGTCCGGCAGCTCCAGCTCGCGCGGGTCGGTCACCTGCACGGCGAGCACCTGGTGCCGCACGGCGAGCCGGCGCAGCGGTGCCTCCCACGGCGGCGGGGCCGCCGGTTCGTCGGGCAGCCCGTCGAGGAAGTCGGAGACCACCACGACCAGGCCCCGTCGGGCGGCGACCCGCCCCACCGCGGCCAGGCCGTCGGTCAGGTCCGGGGGCGCCAGTGGCGCGGTGTCCGGGTCGTAGCCGCCGACGCGCGGCGCGGACAGCAGCGCCCGGAGCAGGCCGAGCAGGTGGGTCCGGCCGCTGCGGGCGGGGAACCGGCGCAGCCCGTCCGGGGCCAGCAGTTGCGCGCCGAGCCGGTTGCCGGAGCCGGCGGTGAGGAAGCCGACCGCCGCCACCGCCGCCACCGCCAGCTCGCGCTTGTCCAGCTCGGCGGTGCCGTACTCCATGCTGGGGCTGGCGTCCACCAGCAGCCAGGTGGTCAGCTCCCGGTCGGCGTCGACCTCGCGGACGTGCGGGACGGTGGTCCGGGCGGTGACGGCCCAGTCCATCCGGCGTACCTCGTCCTCGCCCGGCCGGTACTCACGGCTGCCGGCGACCTCGCTGCCCGGGCCGGGCAGCAGCCCGCGGTACTGGCCGTGCAGCAGCCCGTCCAGGCGGCGGGTGACGGTCAGCTCCAGCCGGCGCAGCCGCCCGTCGGGCGCGAGGTCGGCCAGGGTCAGGTCGGCCGGCGGGGTCCCGCTCCGCGCCGGCGTGGTCCCGTTCGACGCCCACGTGCTCCCGCTCCGCGCCGGCGGGGCGGCGGGGCCCCTCACGCCGCCGCCAGGTCGGTGGCGTACCCGGTGTGCTGGGTGGCGATCCGGGGCGGCGGCACCGCGTCGACCAGCCGGTGCACCACCGCCTCGGCGGAGACCCCATCGGCCACCGCGTCGAAGGAGAGCACCAGCCGGTGGGCGAGGACGTCCACCGCCAGTTCCCGGACATCCTCGGGCAGCACGTGGTCCCGGCCGCGCAGCAGCGCCTGGGCCCGGGCGGCGGCGACCAGGCCGAGGGTGGCCCGGGGGCTGGCCCCGTACGCCAGCAGCGGCGCGATCTCGGGCAGCCCGAACCGGCCCGGGTCCCGGGTGGCCAGGATCAGCCGGACGACGTACTCGGCGAGGGCGTGGTGCACGAAGACGTCGCCGGCCCGGCGTTGCAGCGCGCGTAGCCGGCCGGGGTCGAGGACCGGGCGGGGGCTCGGCCGGCCGGCGCTCATCCGGTAGAGGATGGCCAGTTCGTCGGCGTCCCCCGGGTAGTCCACGACGATCTTGAGGAGGAACCGGTCGCGCTGTGCCTCGGGGAGCTGGTACACCCCCTCGGACTCGATCGGGTTCTGGGTGGCGAGCACCAGGAACGGGTCGGGGACGGGCCAGCTCCGCCCACCGATGGAGACCTGCCGCTCGGCCATCGCCTCGAGCAGCGCGGACTGCACCTTGGCGGGGGCGCGGTTGATCTCGTCGGCGAGCACCAGGTTGGCCATGATCGGGCCGAGCTCGACGTCGAAGCTCTCCTTCGAGGCCCGGTAGATGCGGGTGCCGACGATGTCGGAGGGCACCAGGTCCGGGGTGAACTGGATCCGGGAGAAGGTCCCGCCGACCACGGTGGCGAGCGTCTGCGCGGCGAGCGTCTTGGCCACGCCGGGAACGCCCTCCAGCAGGCAGTGGCCGTTCGCGAGCAGCGCGGTGAGCAGGCGTTCGACGAGCCGATCCTGCCCGACGATCACGCGTTTGACCTCGAAGAGCGTCTGTTGCAGCTCGGCGCCGGTCGGATCGGGATCGACCGGGCTGGGCAGGCTGGCCAGGGTGTCCGAGATGTCCGTCACGGTGCTTGCTTCCCGGGGCGGCGGTCCGGCAAACGTCGGAATCTACGCCACTCGGGGCGCCTTTGTCCCCTGACCGGGACGACCCTCGCCTTCCGCCGCGAAGCACGCCCCAGGTCCGGTAACGGACGCGACGACGCCGGCCCCGTCGGGACCGGCGTCGCTCGTGGGCCGTGGATCAGGGGGTGAACACCGACAGGTGGAAGGGTCGGTCCGCCGCGGCGCCGGTCGAGTCGAAGGTCTGCACGAACACGCCGTTCGGCGTGCCGAGCCGCGGCGCGACCGAGACCTGGCCGGTCGGCGGGATGCAGCAGTCGGCGGCGTCGCCGATGTTGGCCACGTACCCGCCCCGGACCAGGCTGTGGTTGAACACGACCTGGTACTGGCCGGGGCCGTACCTGGTCGCCGAGACCGAGTCGCGCCCGCGGACCAGCGCGCCGGCGGCGCTGACCACCGCGAAGGAGGTGGAGCCGGCCACGAACGACGGGCTCGCGCCCTCCTGAAGCGCGGCCTTGGCCTCGGCGGCCTCGGCCGGCGTCAACGCCGGCTGGCCGGCCGGGGCGGCGGGTCGGGCACCCGGCTGCCCGGTCTGGGCCGCGGGCTTCGCCGCCGTCGTCTGGGCGGCGGCGATGCCGCCACCGGCCAGCGTCAGCGCCAGCACGCCGAACGTGACCGTAACCGCCCTACCGGAAATGAATTTCGCCATGACAGGTCCCCCTTTTTGTTGACCGTGTCGACACGACCGGCTCGTCGGGCAACGAGTCGGATTGCTTCGGAGCCCGACCAGTGCTGCGGAAAAGCGTCGGCACAGCCGCCGCCGACGCGTTGACGATGCCGGACGGGCCACCAGATGGCCTCTGAGCAGCTATAACTACCGAGAGCGCCGGGACTGGAACCAGGTGGAAACTAGCACCGGAAAAAGTGCGGGGTCAATAGCCTACGGCGGCGTTTCAGATTTGTTCAGGCAATCGGAAAATTGCGAGACGTGAGCGCCGCGCAATTCACGAAAGGTATTCGGGACGCCAGGAAACCGGACGCCCCGCAGGAGGCGCTAACGTGTCTCCGTGAGCACGTCCGAGAAGGCGCCGCCCGGGCTCGACCGAGGTGCCCGGGTCCGCGCGGGGCTCTGCTGGCTGGCCGTGGCGCCCGGGCTGGCCTGGGCGGCGGTGCGGCTGCCCGGCCTGGAACGGGGCCCGCTCGTGCAGGCGGTCGCCTTCACCCCGTACGTCGCGGCCTGGACGCCCGTGCCGCTGCTGCTCGCGCTCGCCCTGCGGCGGCGCTGGCCGGCGGCGGTCGCGGCCCTCGTCGCGGTGGCGCTGATCGGGACGGTCGGGCCCCGGGCGCTGGCCGCCGGGCAGCCCGCCGCGCGGGGGCCGGAGCTGCGGCTGCTCACCGCCAACCTGCTGGCCGGCGCTGCCGATGCCCGCACCGTGGTGGACCTGGTCCGCGCGCACCGGGTCGACGTGCTGACGGTGCAGGAGTTCACCCCGGACGCGGCGGCCGAGCTGGACCGGCTGGGCCTGGCCGGCCTGCTGCCCCACCGGCAGCTCAACCCGCAGGTGGGCACCACCGGCTCGGGCCTCTACGCCCGCTTCCCGATCGCCGGGGGCGGGATCCGGCAGAACCGCGGCGGCTGGGGGTTCAGCCAGGCGTACGGCACGGTGACGCCGCCGGGCGGGCCGCCGGTGCGGGTCGAGTCGGCCCACCCGGCGGCCCCGTACGCGGTCGACCAGGTCGGGCCCTGGCGTGCCGACCTGGAATCACAGCCGGCGGCCACCCCGGCGGCGGGGCTGTCGATCCTGGCCGGGGACTTCAACGCCACCCTCGACCACGCGCCGCTGCGCGCCCTGCTGGCCACCGGGTACGCCGACGCGGCCGACGCGGCCGGCACCGGGCTCGCCGGCACCTGGGGGCCCTACGACGGCGACCCGATCCCGCCGGTGACGATCGACCACGTGCTGGTGGACCGGCGGATCGCCGTCCGGTCGGTGGCGGTGCACCCGCTGCCGGGCAGCGACCACCGCGCGGTCCTGGCCGGGCTGCGGCTGCCCGCCCCGCCCCCGACGGGTGGGTGAGCGGGCGGGCCCGGCCGCTTCGGTACGACGCTCCCGCTCAGGCGTGGGCGCGGTCGAGGCCGTAGGTGAGCGCGTCGACGAGGGCGTGCCAGGACGCCTCCACCACGTTGGGGTGCACGCCGACGGTCGTCCAGTCCCGGCCCGTCCCGTCGGCGGTCTCCACCAGCACCCGGGTCACCGCGCCGGTGCCGTGGCTGCCCTCCAGGATGCGCACCTTGTAGTCGGCCAGCTCGAAGTCGCGCAGCTCCGGGTAGTGCCGGGACAGGCCGACCCGCAGCGCCTCGTCGAGGGCGTTGATCGGTCCGTTGCCCTCGGCCGTGGCGATCACCCGCTCACCGCGTACCCGGATCTTCACGGTGGCCTCGGACACCACCGCGCCGTCCTCCCGGTGCTCGACCAGCACCCGGTACGACTCCAGGGCGAACGGCCGGGCCGGCGCGGCGCCGGCCAGCTCGGAGCGGACCAGCAGCTCGAAGGAGGCGTCGGCGGCCTCGAAGGACCAGCCACCGGCCTCCAGCTCCTTCACCCGGCTGGTCACCCTCGACAGGGTCTCCGGATGGCCGGCCAGGTCCAGGCCAAGCTCGCGGCTCTTGAGCTCGACGCTGGCCCGGCCGGCCATCTCGGTGACCAGGATCCGCATGTCGTTGCCCACCACCGATGGGTCCACGTGGTTGTAGAGCAGCGGATCCACCTTGATCGCGCTCGCGTGCAGCCCCGCCTTGTGGGCGAAGGCGGCGGCCCCGGCGTACGCCTGGTGGGTGTCGGGGGCGATGTTGGCGATCTCGGCGATGGCGTGGGAGACCCGCACCATCTGCTCCAGGCAGCCCTCCGGTAGGACCGGCAGCCCGAGCTTGAGCTGGAGGTTGGCGACGACGGCGAAGAGGTCGGCGTTGCCGGGGCGCTCGCCGTACCCGTTGGCGGTGCCCTGCACGTGGCGGACGCCGGCCTCGACGGCCGCGATGGTGTTGGCCACCGCGCAGGCGGTGTCGTTCTGGGCGTGCATGCCGAGCCGCCCGGCGTCGACGCCGGTCCGGGCGACCAGGTCGGCGATCGCGGCGGTCACCTGGGAGGGCAGCATCCCGCCGTTGGTGTCGCAGAGCACCATCACCTCGGCGCCGGCGGCCAGCGCGGTCTGGACCACCGCCGCCCCGTACGCCGGGTCGTGCCGGTAGCCGTCGAAGAAGTGCTCGCCGTCGACGAAGACCCGCCGCCCCTCGGCGACCAGGTGCGCCACGGTGTCCCGGATCATCGCCAGGTTCTCGGCGGCGGTGGTGCGCAGGGCCCGCTCGACGTGCCGCAGGTCGGCCTTGGCGACCAGCGCGACGGCCGGGGTCCCCGCGTCCAGCAGCGCCTGGACCTGCGGGTCGACGGCCACCGCGACGCCGGCCTTGCGGGTCGCCCCGAACGCGACGAGCTGAGCGTGCTTCAGGTCCAGCTCGGTGCGGGCCCGGCGGAAGAACTCGGTGTCCTTCGGCACGGCGCCCGGCCAGCCCCCCTCGATGAAGCCGACCCCGAACTCGTCGAGCAGCCGGGCGACGGCCAGCTTGTCGACCACCGAGTAGGTGAGCCCCTCTCGCTGGGCGCCGTCGCGCAGCGTCGTGTCGTAGACCTGGAACGTCATGGGGAGTCCTCTCGGGCGCGGGTGGGACGGGGCGGGCGGCGGGGGCGGGACCAACAAAAAGACCCCCCGCGGATGCGGGAGGTCTGCGCGCTCGGCGGAGGGGAGGCCGGGCGCGCTAGGTGCCGATAATGACGACGCTGCTGGTCACGATCACCACTCTGCCACTCGGCCCACGGTTTTGGGAGGCACAATCCACATGCCGGGACGGTGACTCAGGGTTGCGATACCGCAACCGCCCTCGCCTGCGGGGCAGAGCCCGCCGTTGGTGATCGGTTTCACAAGTCACCTGGCCGCTATCAAGCCGAAACACCACTGCGGAAGTATCTGGAACCGATCCAGTTACCGGCCTCGTGCCGCTGTCAAGGAGGACCCCGTGCTCACTGTCGGTGACCGCTTCCCCGAGTACGAACTCACCGCCTGCGTGTCCCTCGACGCCGACAACGCGTTCGAGTCGATCAACCACAAGTCGCACCAGGGCAAGTGGCGGGTGGTCTTCTTCTGGCCGAAGGACTTCACCTTCATCTGCCCGACGGAGATCGCCGAGTTCGGCCGGCTGAACGGCGAGTTCGCCGACCGGGACGCCCAGGTGCTCGGCGTGTCGGTGGACAACGAGTTCGTCCACTACGCCTGGCGCAAGGACCACCCGGACCTGCGCGAGCTGCCCTTCCCGATGCTCAGCGACATCAAGCGCGAGCTGACCGCCGCCTGCGGCGTGCTCGGCGAGGACGGCGTGGCCCAGCGCGCCACCTTCATCGTCGACCCGGACAACGAGATCCAGTTCGCCATGGTGACCGCCGGCTCGGTCGGCCGGAACGTCTCCGAGGTGCTGCGGGTGCTCGACGCGCTGCAGACCGACGAGCTGTGCCCGTGCAACTGGAACAAGGGCGGCGACACCCTCGACGCCACCAAGCTGCTCGCCGGCGCCGGGGCCTGACGATGGGTCTGGACGCGGTCAAGGCGGCCCTGCCCGAGTACGCCAAGGACATCAAGCTCAATCTCGGCTCCACCGTCGGCACCTCGACGCTGAAGCCGGAGCAGGCCTGGGGCACCGCCCTGGCCTGCGCCGTCGCGGCGCGCAACCCGGTGGTGCTGCGGGAGATCGCCGCCGAGGCGGCCGGGCACCTCACCCCCGAGGCGGTCGAGGCGGCCAAGGGCGCCGCCACGATCATGGCGATGAACAACGTCTACTACCGGGCCAAGCACCTCATCGGCGACGACCAGTACGCGTCGATGCCGGCCCGGCTGCGGATGCAGATCATCGCCAGGCCCGGCGTGGAGAAGGGCGACTTCGAGCTGTGGTGCCTCGCCGTCTCGGCGATCACCGGCTGCGGCGTCTGCCTGGAGTCACACGAGAAGACGCTGCGCGGGGCGGGCTACACCCGCGAGCAGGTGCACGAGGGGCTGCGGATCGCCGCCGTGGTGCACGCCGCCGCGGTGGCCCTCGATGCGCAGGCCGCGCTGGCCTGAACCGGCCGTCCAGACTCCGCCGGTGCCGCGGTCGCGGCACCGGCGGAGTCGGCGTTCGCGCCGTACGCGTGTAGGGGCCGACCGGGCTGGGTAGGTGTATTTCGGACACGAGAACACCTTCTCTCCGACGCGACTACGACAGTCGAGGCAGGAGCACCCCATGGACAGGCTCGACCCGCACACCACGCACGGCACACCGGAGCCCATGACCCACGGCGGGCAGGGCGCGATCGCCGGCGGCGCCCCCGCCGGCGCGTTCGACCCGTGGAGCTACCGCGACCGGGCGTCGGTGGCCGACGCCGACCTGGTCGGCTACAAGATCGAGGCCACCGACGGCGGCATCGGCAAGATCGACAGCGCGAGTCACGAGGTCGGCGGCAGCTACCTCGTGGTCGACACCGGCCCGTGGATCTTCGGCAAGAAGGTCATGCTGCCGGCCGGCACGGTCAACCACGTCGACCACGACGAGCGCAAGGTGTACGTCGACCGCGCCAAGGACCAGATCAAGGCCGCGCCCGAGTACGACGAGGACAGCCACAGCGACCCGGCGTACCGGGACAAGCTCGGTGGCTACTACGACGAGAGCTACGGCAGCCTGCCCCCGGGCACCGCGCGCTGAGCCGCGCCACCGGCACGGCCGGCGGGATCGATGCATCGTCGCGGCCGGTGGGGTTCAACCCCACCGGCCGCTACCGTGTCAGGGGTGGACGCGATCGAGGCAAACCGCAGGATTCCCTTCTCCACGATGTTCAACTTTCGCGACGTCGGCGGCTACCCGACCGGCGACGGGCGCGCCGTCGCCTGGGGCCGGCTCTACCGTTCGGACTCACCCCACCGGATCGACGGCGCAGACCGGGACGCCTTCGTCGCCCTCGGCATCCGCACGGTGATCGACCTGCGCCGCCCGTTCGAGGTGGCCCGGGACGGCCGGGTGCCGGAGTTGGCCGGGCTCACCTACCGGCACATCCACCCGGAGCACACCGCGTGGACGGAGTCGCAGTACCAGCCCGGCTCCAACCTGGCCCGCTACCTCGCCGACCGGTACGCCGACCTCGCCGGGACCGGCGCCGCCGGGCTCGCCGAGGCGGTCGGGCTGATCGCCGACAGCGCCGCCGCCCCGGTCGTCGTGCACTGCGTGGCCGGCAAGGACCGCACCGGCATCGTCTGCGCGCTGACCCTCTCGGCGCTCGGCGTGAGCGACGCCGACATCGCCGCCGACTACGCGCTGAGCACGGAGGCGGCGGCGCGGTTCAGCGCCTGGGTGGCCGTCACCACCCCCGAGACCGAGGAGCTTCCCGCGCCGTTCCTGGCGTCCCCGGCCGAGGCGATGTCGCTGTTCCTGACCGAACTGCGCGCGGGACACGGCTCCGCCGAGGAGTACCTGCGGCACGCCGGCGTCACCGACGCCCAGCTCGCCGCCCTCCGCGACCACCTGCTGGAGTGACTTCCCGGCCCGGCCGCTCCCCCGGCGCGCTCAGTGGACCTGGGTGACCCAGCCGTGCGGGTCGGCGGCCCGGCCGCGCTGGATGTCCACCAGCCGCTGGTGCAGGTCGGTGGTCACCCGGCCCGGCTCGCCCCCGCCCACGAGGAACTCGCCGTCGGGGAAGCGGACCTCGCCGATCGGCGTGACCACGGCCGCGGTGCCGCAGGCGAAGGCCTCGCGCAGCCGGCCGCTGGTCGCGTCGGCCTGCCACTCGGCGAAGCTGACCGGCCGCTCCTCGACCCGGTGGCCGGCCTCGGCGGCGAGGGTGAGGATCGCGTCGCGGGTGATGCCCGGCAGGATGGTGCCGGTCAGCGGCGGGGTGACCAGCGTGTCGTCGTCGTAGACGAAGAAGACGTTCATCCCGCCCAGCTCGTCGACGAAGCGGCGCTCCACGGCGTCGAGGAAGACCACCTGGTCGCAGCCGGCCTCGATCGCCTCGGCCTGGGCGGCCAGCGAGGCGGCGTAGTTGCCGCCACACTTGGCCGCACCGGTGCCGCCCGGGGCCGCACGCGTGTAGTCCGGCGAGACCCACACCGTCACCGGCTTGACCCCGCCGGAGAAGTACGCCCCCGCCGGGGAGGCGATGACCACGTACAGGTACTCGTTGGCCGGGCGGACACCGAGGAAGACCTCGCTGGCGAACATGAACGGGCGCAGGTAGAGGCTGCTCCCGTCGCCCTCGGGGATCCACTCCCGGTCGATCTCCACCAGCCGGCGCAGCGACTCGACGAACGTCTCCGGCGGTAGCTGCGGCATCGCCATCCGGCGGGCCGAGGCGGCGAACCTGGCGGCGTTGGCCTCCGGCCGGAACATGGTCACCGCGTCGCCGGTGCGGTATGCCTTCAGGCCCTCGAAGATCTCCTGCGCGTAGTGCAGCACCGCGGCGGCCGGATCCATCGGGATCGGCGCGCGCGCCTCGACCCGGGCGTCGTACCAGCCCTTGCCGTCCGCGTACCGGATGGTGACCATGTGGTCGGTGAAGACCCGGCCGAAGCCCGGGTTGGCGAGCAGGGCGGCCCGGTCCGCGGCGGATACCGGCGCGGGATTCGGACGGATCTCGAATTCGAGCATGTCACCACCGCTCATCGCGCGGACCTCCCTGGGACGACGGCGCGCGGGACCGCACGCCGGATTCACTGGTGCCAGCAATTTACCCCGAACGCTCGTTCAGCGGGTAGCCGCGTGCTGGCGGGACGGACGTCCCGAACGGACGTTCCGGCTGATCGGACGCCCTTTCCGGCGGCGTCGGGGCGGGATGGGCCGTCAGGCCACCGCGTGCGCGGCGAGGCGGTCGCCCACCTCGGCGGTGCGCAGCGGTACCCCCGGGGCGCGGCCGGCCAGCTCCGTGCCGACGGCGGCGGTCACCCGGGCCGCGGCCTCGGCGTGTCCGAGCTGGTCGAGCAGCAGGGCGGCGGAGAGCACGGCGGCCACCGGGTCGGCGACCCCCTGGCCGGCGATGTCCGGCGCGGAGCCGTGCACCGGCTCGAACATCGACGGGTACGCCCCGGTGGGGTTGATGCAGCCGCTGGCGGCCAGCCCGATTCCGCCGGTGACCGCGGCGGCGATGTCGGTGAGGATGTCGCCGAAGAGGTTGTCGGTGACCACCACGTCGTACCGCTGGGGCTGGGTGACCAGGAACATCGCGGCGGCGTCGACGTGCTGGTACTCCGTGGCCACGTCCGGGTGCTCGGCGGCCACGGCCGCGAAGGCCCGGGCCCACAGCGACCCGGCGTGGGTCAGCACGTTGGTCTTGTGCACCAGGGTGACCTTGCGCCGCTCGCGGCGGGACGCGCGGGCGAACGCGTCGCGGATCACCCGCTCCACCCCGTGCCGGGTGTTCAGGCTCTCCTCGGTGGCCACCTCGGCGGGAGTGTCCCGGTGCAGCGAGCCGCCCGCGCCGGCGTAGAGCCCCTCGGTACCCTCCCGGACCACGACCAGGTCGACCTCGCCGGGCTTGACGGTGGCCAACGGGCCGGCCACGCCGGGCCACAGCCGCGACGGGCGCAGGTTGACGTACTGGTCGAAGGCGAACCGGAGCTTGAGCAGCAGGCCGCGCTCCAGCACGCCCGGCGGGACGGTCGGGTCGCCGACCGCGCCGAGCAGGATCGCGTCGTGGCCGGCCAACTCGGTCAGCACGGAGTCCGGCAGCACCTCGCCGGTGCGGTGGTAGCGGGCCGCGCCGAGGTCGTACTCGGTAGCCTCCACACCGGGGAGCACGGCGTCGACGACCTTGAGGGCCTGCGCGACCACCTCGGGTCCGATCCCGTCCCCGGCCACCACCGCGATCCGTGCCACGTCGTGAGCTCCCTCGCCTCGTCGTCTTCCGCAACGGTACGACTCCGTCCCGCCTCCCGGTACGACCCTTCCGCATTCTGGGAAACTGGGATGCACAGCAGGCTCCCAGGTGGGATTCATGATGCGGTCAACTTCGCTGCCTAGGGTCGGTGGCGAACGGGTCACGGGGGCCCGGACGGGATTCGCCGCCACGCTGCGGCGCCGTCAGCGAAGGAGTAGCTGTGATGCGGATCGACGAGCAGCCCCGGCACCGGTGGGCCGACGAGCAGCCGCGAACCCGGTGGGTGGAGCAGCCGGCGATCGCCAGCCGCCGCCCCGACCTGCGCCTGGGCAGCCGCAGCCACCGCCTCGACCGGGCCGGCGGCACCGCCGTCGACCGGATCGCCGTGCAGCACACCGTCCGCACCAGCACGGCCGAGTACTCCCTGCTGCTCAACGCCCCGAACTGGCTGGGCCGGCGCGGGGTGGGCGAGGCTCTCGCCGACGCCGTCGCCGAGCTGCGCGCCATCGACCTCACCTACGGCCCGAACCGGCGGGACAGCCTCGTCTCCCGGCTGCGCCGGGGGGAGATCAGCCCCGAGTCGTACCCGCCGCTGGCCGACCTGGTGGACCGGTGCGCCGCGATGCGGGCGGCGACCGACGGCTGGTTCGACGCGTGGGCGGTGCCCGGCGGCTTCGACCCGGGCGGCCTGCTCGGCGGCTGGGCGGTGGAGCGGGCCGCGGCCCGGCTGCGGACCGCCGGCATCCACGACTACGCCGTCCTCACCGGCGCCGACCTGGTGGTACGCGGGCACGCCGCGCACGGGGGCCCGTGGCGGGTGGCCGTGCACCACCCGACCGACCCCCGCCGGCCCCCGCTCGTGCTGGAGATGACGGCCGGCGCGGTGGGCACCTCCGGGGTGACCGGCCGACGGGGGCACGTGGTCGACCCGCACACCGGGGAGCCCGCGGACCAGCTCGACGCCGCCACCGTGATCGGGCCGGACCTGGCGGTGGCCGACGCGTACGCCACCGCGCTCTACGCCGCGGGCCCGACGGGCCTGGCCTGGTTCCGCACCGGGTCGGACTACCGGGCGTTGTTCGCGCACCGCCGACGCTGAGAGCCCGACCGGGGCCACCCTCGGCGGCCGGTCTTCGCATCCCGGCCGTGGGTGGACCCGCGATCGGCCCCCACGGTCTCGGCAACGACTGTGGGGGCCGGTCAGCGACGAGTGCGCGTGGCTCGCGCAATCGAGGGGTACGGACCCGGGCCGGCCGAACGTCGACCGCGCCACCCGAAGACGGGCCGACGCCGAACTCAGCCAGTGACCGCACGAGTACGCTAGCGAATCGACGCAACTCAACGCAAGAGTCTCCACAGCGGACGGTCTCCGGGGGACGATCGGAAGTTTCGCGGCTGACCTGCCGCGGGGTCGCGGTGACTTAGCGGGCCCGGGATGGCACGCTGTCCGCCGTGAGTTTCGATCTGAGCGTGTGGGCCCTCCCGGACGGGGCCACGCCCGCGGACGTGCGGGCAGCGGTGCAACGGTGCCGCCAGGGGCAGCACAGCGACCGCTACCCGGACCCGCGGGTCGTCGCCTTCTACCGGGCGATCACGGCCAGCTATCCGGACCGGCCGGCGGGACCGGGTTCCCCGTGGGAGGTCGCGCCCCTGCACGCGGCCAACGACCACATCGAGATGAACCTCAACCCGGCCTGCGAGGACCAGGTGCTGCTCGACATCGAGCGGCTGGCCGGCGAGTGCAACCTGATGCTGTTCGACTACCAGGACGGCTCGGTCTACCCGCCGCCCGCCCCGGCGCGCCGCTGACCGGGTACGACGAGGGGCCCGGCCGTTCGGCCGGGCCCCCGATCCGTCCTGCGTGGACGCACGTCGCGCGGGTCCTGGAGGGACCTTACTCGTCGCGCAGGTCGGCGGCGCTGGCCGAGGTCGCGCCGATCGACTCGGCCGCCGAGGTGAGCAGGTCGGCGCCCAGCGCCTGGTCCACCGTGAGGGTCATCAGCGTCTCGCCGCCGGCCTCCCGGCGGGCCACCTGCATCGCCGCGATGTTGATGCCGGCCTCGCCGAGCAGGGTGCCGACGGTGCCGACCACGCCCGGCCGGTCGGCGTAGCGCAGGAAGAGCAGGATGCCCTCCGCGCCGATCTCCACGTCGAAGCCGTCCACCTCGGTGAGCTTGAGGACGTCGCGGGCGCCGGCGTGGGAGACCGTGCCGGAGACGCTGACCGTGCGGCCGTCCGGCAGCGCGCCGCGCACGGTCACCAGGGTCGGCTGGTCGGCGGTCTCGCCCTGGCTGGCGAGGTTGACCTCGACGCCCCGCTCGGCGGCCAGGTGCGGCGCGTTGACGTAGGTGACCTGCTCCTCGACCACGGAGCTGAACAGCCCCTTGGTGGCGGCGAGCTTGAGCACCGAGACGTCGTGGTTGACGATCTCCCCGCGCACCTCGACGGTGACGCTGGCGGCCACCCCGCCGGCCACGGCGGTGAACGCCCGGCCGAGCTTCTCGGCCAGCGGCAGCAGCGGGCGGACGTCCTCGGCGACCACGCCGCCGGCCTGCACGTTGACCGCGTCCGGCACGAACTCGCCCTGCAACGCCAGCTTCACGCTCCTGGCCACGGCCAGGCCGGCCTTGTCCTGCGCCTCGGCGGTGGAGGCGCCCAGGTGCGGGGTGGCCACCACGTTGTCGAAGGCGAACAGCGGCGAGGAGGTGCACGGCTCCTTGGCGTACACGTCGACGCCGGCGCCACCGACCCGGCCCTCGGCGATCGCGTCGGCGAGGGCCTGCTCGTCGACCAGCCCGCCCCGGGCGGCGTTGACGATCCGCACCCCCGGCTTGACGATCGCCAGCTCCTTCTCGCCGATCAGGCCCACGGTCTCCGGGGTCTTCGGCAGGTGGATCGAGATGAAGTCGCTCTCCCGCAGCAGCTCCTCCAGCCCGACCAGGCGCACCCCGAGCTGCGCCGCGCGGGCCGGCTGGATGTACGGGTCGTACGCGATCAGCCGGGTGCCGAAGGCGGCGATCCGCTGCGCGAAGAGCACCCCGATCCGGCCGAGGCCGACCACGCCGACGGTCTTGCCCTGCACCTCGACGCCGGTGTACCTGGACCGCTTCCACTCGCCGGCCTTGAGCGCGGCGCTGGCGCTGGCGGTGTTGCGGGCCACGGCCAGCAGCAGCGCGACGGCCTGCTCGGCGGCGGACACGATGTTGGAGGTGGGGGCGTTGACGACCATGACGCCCCGCGCGGTGGCGGCCGGCACCTCGACGTTGTCCAGGCCCACGCCGGCCCGGGCGACCACCTTCAGCCGCGGGGCGGCGTCGATCGCCTCGGCGTCGATCTGCGTGGCGCTGCGCACGATCACCGCGTCGGCCTCGGAGAGCGCGGAGAGCAGAGCCGGGCGGTCGGTGCCGTCGACGTGCCGGACGTCGAAGTCGTGGGCGAGCACCTCGATGGCGGCGGGGGCGAGTTCTTCGGCGATCAGTACGACAGGATTCATCGGTCCTCGTAGAGGTCGTGTGGCGGTCGGCCGGGACGTCGGGGCGCCGCGCTGCGCCCTGCGCCGAGTCGTGCCATGGCCGTCAGGTGCCGGCTACGCACCTACCCGCGATCGTAGGGCGCGGGCCGGCCGGCAGGCCCCGGACCTCGGGGTGAGTGCCCTCACAAACCCGACACGTCAGTGGCGTTACGGGTGGGTGTAGAGACAGCGACGACCCGCCCGGCGCCGGATCGGCGTCGGGCGGGTCGCCGCTGTCCGCGCCGGAGTCAGGCGGTCTCGGTGATCGGCCGGTCGACCCAGCTCATCATGGACCGCAGCTTCTGACCGGTCTCCTCGATCGGGTGCGCCGCGCCCTCTGCCTGCCACTTGGCGAAGTTGGGCCGGCCGGCCTCGTCCTCGGCCACCCACTCCCGGGCGAACTCGCCGGACTGGACCTCGCCGAGGATCTTGCGCATCTCCTCCTTGACCCGGGCGTCGATCACGCGCGGACCACGGGAGAGGTCGCCGTACTCGGCGGTGTCGGAGATGCTGTAGCGCATCTTCGCGATGCCGCCCTCGTACATCAGGTCGACGATCAGCTTCAGCTCGTGCAGGCACTCGAAGTAGGCCACCTCGGGGGCGTAGCCCGCCTCGGTGAGCACCTCAAACCCGGTCTGCACCAGGGCCGCCGCGCCGCCGCAGAGCACCGCCTGCTCGCCGAAGAGGTCGGTCTCCGTCTCCTCCTTGAAGGTGGTCCGGATCACGCCGGCCCGGGTGCCACCGATCCCCTTCGCGTAGGCCAGGGCCAGCGCGAGGGCGCTGCCGGTGGCGTCCTGCTCGACGGCGACCAGGCAGGGCACGCCCTTGCCGTCGACGTACTGGCGGCGGACCAGGTGACCCGGGCCCTTCGGGGCGACCATCGCGACGTCCACGTCGGCCGGCGGCTTGATCAGGTCGTACCGGATGTTGAAGCCGTGGCCGAAGAGGAGGGCCTTGCCGGGTGCCAGGTTCGGCGCGATCGCCTCCGTGTAGAGGGTCCGCTGCGCGGTGTCCGGGGCCAGGATCATGATCACGTCGGCCTCGGCCGCGGCCTCCGCCGGGGTGAGCACCCGCAGGCCCTGCTCCTCGGCCTTGGGCCGGCTCTTCGAGCCCGCCGGCAGGCCGATCACCACGTCGACGCCGGAGTCGCGCAGCGACAGCGCGTGGGCGTGGCCCTGGCTGCCGTACCCGATCACCGCCACCTTCTTGGCCTGGATCAGGCCCAGGTCGGCATCGTCGTCGTAGTACACCTCAACGCTCATTGACTTCCCTTTCGTACGACGGCCCGGGCGGCCCGTCGTGGCTTGTGCGGGTGGTGTGGCGGGCAAGGGGCTCAGGCGGCCCGCAGGGCCGGGCCGGCGGTGATCGAACGCGAGCCGCGCCCGATCGCCACCGTGCCGGACTGGACCATCTCCTTGATCCCGAACGGTTCGAGGTCGCGCAGCAGCGCGTCCAGCTTGTCGGGGGTGCCGGTGGCCTCGATCGTCAGCGTGTCGGGCGCGACGTCAACCACCCGGGCGCGGAACAGGGCGACCGTCTCCAGCACCTGGCCGCGGACGGCCCGGTCGGCGCGGACCTTGACCAGCAGCAGTTCCCGGGCGACCGAGACCTGCGGGTCCAGTTCGACGATCTTGAGCACGTTGACCAGCTTGTTGAGCTGCTTGGTGACCTGCTCCAGCGGGGACGACTCGGCGTTGACCACGATGGTGATCCGGGAGACGTCCGGGTTCTCGGTCTCGCCGACGGCGAGGCTGTTGATGTTGAAGCCCCGCCGGGAGAACAGCCCGGAGACCCGGGCCAGGACGCCCGGCTTGTTCTCCACAAGCACGGAAAGGGTGTGCAGGTTCATCAGATGTCGTCCTCGTCGAAGGTCGGGCGGACGCCGCGGGCGAACATGATCTCGTCGTTGCTGGTGCCGGCGGCCACCATCGGCCAGACCATCGCGTCCTTGCCGACCACGAAGTCGATCACGACGGGGGCGTCGTTGATCGCCATCGCCGCCTCGATGGTCTTGTCGACGTCGGCCGCGTTCTCGCAGCGCAGGCCGATGCAGCCGAGCGCCTCGGCGAGCTTGACGAAGTCCGGGATGCGGTGCTTGTGGGTGCCCAGCTCGGTGTTCGAGTACCGCTCGTTGTAGAACAGCGTCTGCCACTGCCGGACCATGCCGAGGTTGCCGTTGTTGATCACGGCGATCTTGACGGGGATGCCCTCCAGCGCGCAGGTGGCCAGCTCCTGGTTGGTCATCTGGAAGCAGCCGTCGCCGTCCACCGCCCAGACCACCGTGTCCGGCCGGCCGACCTTGGCTCCCATCGCGGCCGGGACCGCGTACCCCATCGTGCCGAGGCCGCCGGAGTTGAGCCAGGTGGCCGGCCGCTCGTACGAGATGAACTGCGACGCCCACATCTGGTGCTGACCGACGCCGGCGACGTAGACGGCGTCCGGCCCGACGATCTTCCCGAGCCGCTCGATCACGAACTGCGGGGAGAGGGTGCCGTCGGCCGGCTCCTCGTAGCCCAGCGGATACCGCTCGCGCAGGTCGTCGAGCTGGGTCCACCAGTCCCCGAGGTCGGCCGGGTGGCCGGCGGCCCGCTCGGTGGTGACCGCGGCGATCAGCTCGTCGATCACGTGCCGGGCGTCGCCGACGATCGGCACGTCCGCGTGCCGGTTCTTGCCGATCTCGGCCGGGTCGATGTCGGCGTGCACGACGGCCGCGTCCGGGGCGAACGAGTCCAGCTTGCCGGTGACCCGGTCGTCGAACCGGGCGCCGAGCGCCACGATCAGGTCCGACTTCTGCAGGCCGTAGACCGCCGCGACGGTGCCGTGCATGCCCGGCATGCCCAGGTGCTGCGGATGCGAGTCGGGGAACGCCCCGAGCGCCATCAGCGTGGTGACCACCGGGATGCCGGTCAGCTCCGCCAGCCGGCGCAGCCCCTCCGTGGCGCCGGCCTTGAGCACCCCGCCGCCGACGTAGAGCACCGGCCGGCGGGCCGAGGTCATCAGCCGGGCCGCCTCCCGGATCTGCTTGCCGTGCGGGTGCAGGGTCGGCCGGTACCCGGGCAGGTCCAGCGTCGGCGGCCAGGAGAAGGTGGTCTGCGCCTGGAGGACGTCCTTCGGGATGTCCACCAGCACCGGGCCGGGGCGGCCGGTCGAGGCCAGGTGGAACGCCTCGGCCAGCACCTGCGGGATCTCCTCGGGCGTCTGCACCAGGAAGTTGTGCTTGGTGATCGGCAGGGTGATGCCCTGGATGTCGGCCTCCTGGAAGGCGTCCGTGCCGATCGCCGGCCGGGCCACCTGACCGGTGATCGCCACCACGGGCACCGAGTCCATGTACGCGTCGGCGATCGGGGTGACGAGGTTCGTCGCGCCCGGGCCGGAGGTGGCCATGCAGACCCCGACCTTGCCGGTGGCCTGGGCGTACCCGGTGGCCGCGTGTCCGGCGCCCTGCTCGTGCCGGACCAGGATGTGCCGGACGGTGGAGTCGTAGAGCGGGTCGTACGCCGGGAGGATCGCCCCGCCCGGGATGCCGAAGACGACGTCGACGCCGAGCGCCTCCAGGGACCGCACGAGCGAACCGGCTCCGGAGGTCTGCGCGGGAGCGGGCTGCCGTACCCCCGGGGTGGCCGGGCCGGCGGCGCGGGTGGCCGGCGCGACCTGGTCGGCGGTCGCCGGCTCGGCGCCGGCGCGGGCCCGGCGGGCGGAGTGGGCGAGGGTCTCTGGCGTGGGTCTCGTCATGGCGGTTCAGGCCTTCGGCTGGAGTGGCTGATGCTCTTCAGGCGGTGCAACGCGGGCGGGGTCCGCCCCGATGGGTCCGACGGCAATAAAAACGGCCCTCGTGCAGATGCACGGGGCCAGCGCACTCTCGATGACGGAGAGTGCGCTCAGGTAAGTACTCGCGGAGAGGTCGACGACATGCGGTCAAGCCTGCCGCATCTCACGCGATGAGTCAACTGATCCCACATTTTGGTTCACGGACTTCGGCGGAGTGCTCTCCGACACACCGCTGCCGACCGTCCCGAGCTGCGCGGACGCCTCCCCGTCGGGGCGCGGGGCGGGCATCGACGGCAGTCGACGGGGACGCGCCGCCGCGGGCGGGGGCGCGACGGCGGCGGGGTGCCCGGCGGCCGGCGCCGACACCGGGGCGGGACGCGCACCGGCGGACGTGGCGGCCTCCAGCATCGCCTCCAGGTGCTCGGCCGGCACCCCCCAGCCGAAGAGCGCGCCCTGGCCCCACCGGCAGCCGGCGGCGACCACCGCGGCCAGCTCGGCGGGGGTGGTCACCCCCTCGGCGATCACCTCCATCCCGAGCTGGTGGCCCAGCCGCATGACGATGTCGACCATCGGGGCGAAGGCCGGGCCGTCGGTGCCCACCGGGCGGACCGGCTCGTGCTCGGCGACCAGGCTGTGGTCGATCTTGAGAATGTCGATCGGCAGCCGGCGGAGCTGCCCGAGCGACGAGTACCCCGCGCCGAAGTCGTCCAGGGCGATCCGGACGCCGGTGCGCCGCAGCGCGGTCAGCCGCCGGATCAGCTCGTCGAGGTCGGTCGCGACGGCGTGCTCGGTGACCTCCAGCACCAGCCGCTGCGGCGGCACGTGGTGGGCGCGGAGCGCCTCGGCGACCTGGACCACGTACTCGGGGGCGTGCAGCTCCCGGGGCGAGACGTTCACCGACACCCACACGTCGTGCCCGTCGGCCAGCCAACGGGAGAGCTGGTAACACGCCTGGTGCAGCACCCACGCGCCGAGCTTGGCGATCATCCCGCACTCCTCGGCCAGCGGGATGAACTCGTCCGGGCGGACGTTGCCCAGCTCGGGGTGGTGCCAGCGCAGCAGCGCCTCCGCGCCCACCGGGCGCACCGACGGCAGCGACGCCACCGGTTGGAACGCCAACCGCAGCTCGTCGCGCTCGATCGCCCCGCGCAGCTCGTGCTCCACCGTCGTGCGGCGGCGCAGGAGCTGGTCGTAGGCGACGTCGTAGTGCTCGATCCGGTTCTTGCCGCGCTGCTTGGCGTAGCGCAGGGCCAGGTCGGCGTGCCGCAGCAACAGCTCGGTGTCCGGCTCGTCGGGCTGCCCGGCCACCCCGATGCTGACCGAGAGGAAGACCGGCCCGCCGGGCTGCTCGTACGGGCGGCCGAGCACCCCGAGCAGCCGCTCGGCCACCCGGCCGGCGTCGGCCGGGCGGCCGGGCATGAGCACCGCGAACTCGTCGCCGCCCAGCCGGGCGGCCAGGTCGCCGGGGCGCAGGTTGCCGCGCAGCCGCCGGCCCACCTCGGCCAGCACCTCGTCGCCCACGTCGTGCCCGCGCATGTCGTTGACGTTCTTGAAGCCGTCCAGGTCCAGGCCGAGCAGCACGCACGGGACGCCGGAGCCGGCGCTGTCCTGCAGGGCCCGCAGCAGCCCCCGCCGGTTGGCCAGGCCGGTCAGCGGGTCGGTGTGGGCCAACTCCCGGAAGTGCGCCTCGCGCTCGGCCAGCCGGCCCGCGTACCGGCGCACGTCGTTGAGGGCGAGGTACTGCCGGGCCACCAGGGCGAACCCCTCGACGCTGCCGGCGACGATGCCCAGCGCGTCGAACCGGCCGCCCTGGAGGAGGTGGTACATCGCCGAGGCGGCCATCGCGACCATCGGTACGAAGGCATACATGCCGTCCCGGCGGATCAGGTCGACGTCGACCTGACCGGGCGGGACGGCCCCGCGCATGGCCAGCGCGGCGGCCAGCAGCCCGGCCGCGACCAGCCCGGCGCCGCCCAGCACCATCCCCGGCACGCCCTGGCAGAGCCCCCCGGCGAGGCCGAGGCCGCCGCAGGTGACCGCCGTGATCCCGGTACCGAGCCAGGCCAGCCGGCGGCGGGGCGCGGCGGCCCGCACGAGCACGATCAGGGTGAGCCCGGCGGTGAGCGCGACGCCCACCGTGGCCAGCAGGATCGGCGCGCAGGCCACCGGGGTGGCGCTCGCCAGCAGCCGGCTCGGCTCGGAGAGGAGCACCCAGCCCACGAACCAGAGCGCGGCAGCCACGACCAGCCCGTCGAGCACCAGCCGGGCCGTCGCCGCCCGGGTGACCCCCGCGCCGGGCAGCCGGAGCAGGCCCGCCCCGAAGGCGAACGCGCTCATCGTCGTGCCGGCGGAGATCAGGGTGGCCCACCCCGTACGCTGCCCCTGCGTGTGCGCCAGGTGGCTGCCGCCGGCGAGCGCCGCGGTCAGCCCGGTCAGCAGGCTGACCAGCGCGAAGGCCGCCGCGGCGGCGACCAGCGTGCCGGCCCACCCGTACGGGCGGCCGGCCCGGCGGGCGAGGACGACCAGCAGCGCGGTGGCGCCGGCGGCGACGAGCCCGCTCAGCGCCGCAACGGCGATCATGACCGGGGTGGAGTACACGTCCTCAACTGTGCCGGATGCCCGCCTCGCGTGGGGGGCCGGGTGCGCAATTGTTGGGACACCGCGCAGCACCCCTGGGAGGGCGCCGGCCGGCGGTGCAAGACTGGTACGCATGCCTGAGCTGCGGTCGAAGACCTCCACGCACGGCCGGACGATGGCCGGCGCCCGGGCCCTCTGGCGGGCCACCGGGATGACCGACGACGACTTCGGCAAGCCGATCGTCGCCATCGCCAACAGTTTCACCCAGTTCGTACCCGGCCACGTACACCTCAAGGACATGGGCGGCCTCGTCGCCGACGCGGTGGCCGAGGCCGGCGGGGTGGGCCGGGAGTTCAACACCATCGCCGTCGACGACGGCATCGCCATGGGCCACGGCGGGATGCTCTACTCCCTGCCCAGCCGCGAGCTGATCGCCGACGCGGTGGAGTACATGGTCAACGCCCACTGCGCGGACGCCCTGGTCTGCATCTCGAACTGCGACAAGATCACCCCGGGCATGCTGCTGGCCGCGCTGCGGCTGAACATCCCCACCGTCTTCGTCTCCGGCGGGCCGATGGAGGCCGGCAAGACGGTGGCGATCGAGGGGATCGTGCATTCCAAGATCGACCTGATCGACGCGATGGTCGCCTCGTCCAACGACGCGGTCACCGACGACCAGCTCGGCGAGATCGAGCGCTCCGCCTGCCCGACCTGCGGCTCCTGCTCCGGCATGTTCACCGCCAACTCGATGAACTGCCTCACCGAGGCGATCGGCCTGGCCCTGCCCGGCAACGGCTCGACGCTGGCCACCCACGCCGCCCGCCGGTCGCTCTTCGTCGAGGCCGGCCGCACCGTCGTGGAGATCGCCAAGCGCTGGTACGACAGCGACGACGCCTCGGTGCTGCCCCGGCAGATCGCCAACCGGGCCGCGTTCGAGAACGCCGTCGCCCTGGACGTGGCGATGGGCGGGTCGACCAACACGATCCTGCACCTGCTCGCCGCCGCCCGGGAGGCGGAGCTGGACTTCTCCGTCGCCGACATCGACGCCGTCTCCCGCCGGGTGCCCTGCCTGGCCAAGGTCGCGCCGAACTCGCCGCAGTACCACATGGAGGACGTGCACCGGGCCGGCGGCATCCCGGCCATCCTCGGCGAACTGGACCGCGCCGGCCTGCTGCACCGGGACGTGCGCTCGGTGCACTCCCCCAGCCTTCAGCGGTGGCTCGCCGACTGGGACGTGCGGGGCGGCTCGGCCACCGAGGAGGCGGTCGAGCTGTTCCACGCCGCCCCCGGCGGGGTGCGCACCACCGAGCCGTTCTCCACCACGAACCGCTGGTCCACGCTGGACACCGACGCGGCGGGCGGCTGCGTGCGGGACCGCGAGCACGCCTACAGCGCCGACGGCGGGCTGGCCATCCTGCACGGCAACCTCGCCCCCGAGGGCTGCGTGGTGAAGACCGCCGGCGTGCCCGACGAGTGCCTGACCTTCCGCGGCCCGGCCAAGGTGTACGAGTCGCAGGACGACGCCGTCACGGCGATCCTGGCCAAACAGATCGTGGCCGGGGACGTGGTGGTGATCCGGTACGAGGGCCCGAAGGGCGGCCCCGGCATGCAGGAGATGCTCTACCCCACCTCGTTCCTCAAGGGCCGGGGGCTGGGCCGGTCCTGCGCGCTGCTCACGGACGGCCGGTTCTCCGGCGGCACCTCGGGCCTGTCCATCGGGCACGCCTCCCCCGAGGCGGCCTCCGGCGGCCTGATCGCCCTGGTCGAGCCCGGCGACGAGATCGTCATCGACATCCCGGCCCGGTCGATCTCGCTCAATGTCGCCGAGGACGTGCTGGAGGCCCGACGCATCGCCCAGGAGAAGCGCGACCGGCCGTACACCCCGGTCGACCGCGAACGGCCGGTGTCGGCGGCGCTGCGCGCGTACGCCTCGATGGCGACCTCGGCCAGCGACGGCGCGTACCGCCGGGTGCCGGAGTAGGCGCGGGGGCCCTGCCGGACGCGGAGCGGCGGCAGGGCCCGACACCGTCCACGAGCGACGCTCAGTACCCGAACAGGGCGATGACGAGCGACGACACCGCGGCGGCGAGCAGCACCCCGCCCGCGCCGATCCCGACCGCCGCGCTCACCGGCACGGTGCGGGCCCGGGCGACCGGAACCGCCGCCAGCGCCGCCGCCGTCACCAGGGCGGCGACCACGTGGATCAACGGATAGTCGAGCAGTGCCGCGACCGGGAACAGGTGCACCCCCACCACGAGGGCGACCCAGGCGGGGATCAGCTCCCTGCGGCCTCGCAGGGCGAGCAGCCCGGCACCGAGTGCCGCGACGCCGAACTCGCTGCCGACGACCAGGCCGAAGGAGACGTCACGCTCTGCTGATCGGGATCGTCCTGGTCGGTCAGCCCGGCGTGGTGACGCTGATGGTCGGACCGGTAGTCCGCGAGCGAGTGGGTCGCCGCCGTCGCACCGGCCAGGTCTCCGACGATGGCACTCATCCGCCCGAAGTCGCCGTGGCTGGCGTGATGCAGCAGATAGTTGTGCATCGCCCGAAGCAGTCCGATCGTGGTCAGCACCGATGCGGCCGTCAACAGAATCAACATTCCACCGACGTACCAGGCGACTTCCGGCACTGACATGATCAGCGTCGCCGAAACGGCGACCAATAACCACAATCGTAGGCTTCGCAGCGCGGACACGTGGAGCTCTGCCGTTGGCAGACAACACACCCGGAGGGTGCTGTACTCACGATCGCGTCGGACGAGCTCCCCACCGCGGCGGGATTATGCCGTATCCGTCTACCGCGCCCTCATGGGAATTCGTTGCTGAAAGGGTCGCATCGTCAACTTGTTCCGCCGGGAGCCAGTCCCCGAACGCGCAATTCTTCGCGCAACGTCCGCCACATCGTTTGCGGTGGAAATCGGATCGGTCAGGATACAGAAGGTGTCCCTTCTCACCGCTGCGTCAGGGCGGCGAAGCGGACCGGCTCCGCCAGCACCGACGCCGCCCCGGGGATGTCCGTGAGGCGTGCCGCGAGGGTCGCGCGGGCCAGCCGCTCCGGCAGCGCGACGCCGAACTTCAGCCCGGCGAGGGCCCGCGCACTGACCTCGGGCAGGCAGATCCGCTGCGCCGCGTCCGCGACCAGGGCCCGCCACTGCGTCCGGTTCAGGTCCGCGCGGAGCCGGATGGTGTGGTCGTCGAACCGCTGCATCGGATCGACGACCTCGCCCAACGTCGCGGTCAGGGTCGCGTTTGCCCGCAGGCCCGCCCACGTCCACCAGGTCAGGTCGCCGTTAGGTGCCCTGACGACGAGGCTCCCGCCCGGGTGCACCACGGCCGACCGGTCGGTCCGTTCCGCCGCCAGCCGTTCCACCGCCCGCCCGGTCAGCCGGACCGGTGGATCCTCGCCGAGGAGGACGTCCCGCATCGCCCGGGTGAGCGGGTGACTCCAGCCCACCCAGCCCAGCGAGGTCCAGCGGGCCCGGCCGCCGTCGTCGGCCGGCTCCACGAAGCAGCGCCGCCGACGCCAGTCGACGTACGTGACCCGCCAGCTCCGCCCGCCGAGCAACAGCAGCCGGTCGCCGGGCACCTCCTCGGTGAGCAGGCTAGGGTCGATCCGGCCCAGTTCCTGGCGGCCGTGCAGGACGGTGAACTCCGGCGGCCCGGTGAAGACGGCCGTCATGTCGATGAAGTGCCGCCTGCCGAACCGTCGCTCCGCCTCCGGCCCGACGAACAGCAGCCCCCCGTCGCTGTCCAGGTAGCCGTGGTCGAGAAGGTGCCGGACGATCGGCTCGGCCCCCGGGCCGAAGGGCGCGAGGCCGTTCCACGCCTGAGCCCAGAGGCGGTCACCGACCCGGTGCTCCTGCAGGCAGAGCGCGAGCATCTGCTGGGCGACGATGTGCCGAGGGTCGGGCGGCGGGACGACCGGTTCCACCCAGCCTCGCCCCCACAGCGTCAGCAGCGCAGCCGCCCGGGTCAGGTCCTGTCCGGTGCGGCACAGGAACAGGCAGTTCCGGGTGCTGCCCGGGCGGCGGCCGGTGCGGCCGAGCCGCTGCAGGAACGACGCCACGGTGGCGGGCGCGTCGATCTGGACGACCCGGTCCAGGTCACCGACATCGATGCCGAGTTCGAGCGTGCTGGTGGAGACGATGACGCAGTCCCTCGCCTCGGCGAACGCCTGCTCGGACCGGCGTCGCTCGTCAGTGGAGAGGGAGGCGTGCGACAGGAAGGTCGTCACCCCGCGTTCCCGCAGCAGTTGGCCGAGTTCCTCGACGGTCTGCCGGGACTCGCAGAAGACCAGCCGCTTCTCGCCGGCGTGCAGGGCGGAGATCACCTTCGCCGCGTTGAACAGCGACCCGACGTAGTCGAGTTCGATCTCGCCGGGCGGCGGGCCGGCAGTCTCTGCGGAATCGGAATCGGAATCGGAACCGGAATCTGCAACGGCAACGGCAACGGAAGCGGAAGCGGAAGCGGGCACGTCGGGAGCGATCACCCGCCCCGGCCGGCTGCCCGCCGCCGAGCCCTGCAGCCAGGTCAGCAGTTGCGCCGGGTTGCCGACGGTCGCGGAGAGCCCCACCCGTTGCAGCGGCCGGCCGGCGACCCGGGTCAGCCTCTCCAGCACCGCGAGCAGGTGCCAGCCACGATCGTCCCCGGCGAAGGCGTGGACCTCGTCGACCACCACCGCCCGCAGCCCGGCGAAGAAGGTCCGGTGGTCGACGTTGACGCTCACCAGCATCGCCTCGAGAGACTCGGGAGTGGTCAGCAGGATGTCGGGGCGCTGCCAGAGCACGGCCCGCCGGGCGGCGGTGTTGACGTCGCCGTGCCAGATCGCCGCGGTGCGGCCGAGCCAGCCGGCGTACCGCTCGATGCGGGGATGCAGGTTGTTGAGCAGGGCCTTGAGCGGGCACAGGTAGAGCACCGAGGTGCCGGTCCAGCCCTCCCGCGCCATCCGCGACAGCAGGGGGAACACCGCCGCCTCGGTCTTCCCGCCCGCCGTCGGGGCGAGCAGCAGCCCGTCGTTGCCGTGGAGCAGCGGCCCGATCGCGTCTCGTTGCAGCGGACGCAGCTCCGGCCAGCCGAGGCTGTTGACGACGTGGTGCAGCACCACCGGGTCGAGCGAAGTCTCTTCGTTCACAGGGTCAGGTCGACGTCGTCGGCCGAGGCGGCGTTCCGTTCGACCTCCGTCAGTTCGTCGGAGCGCAGCGTCAACGCGTAGTGCTCCCGGGGATTCCAGTCGGCGAACTGGTCCACCCGGTCGAAGATGTCGGCGACGAGCTTCTTGAGATAGACCCGCGGAGCAACCCCGACCTGACCACCCAGCCGGCCGGCGACGGCCCGGGCGAGTTCAGCGAGGTAGTCGTCGCCGACCACGTCGGTCACCCGGTCGCTGCCGTAGATCTCGCGTACCCGTATCCCGAGCTGGACCAGGGCTGCCTCGGTGAACCCGGGGAGCCGAAGCTGGGTGGCGCGAGGGTTGTCCCAGCGCGGTTCCGGGCCGAAGTCGGTGGCGAGGCGCTGGGCCAGCGGCGCGAGCCGCTGCACACCCTGCTGGCCGTCGAAGAACGCCGGGGTGCCGGTGATCAGCAGGAACAGGCCCGGGAAGCGCCCGGCGTAGATGTCGTCGACCAGTTGCCGCAGCGCGTTCAGGGCCTTGTCGCGGGCGTCCGACCGAACCCTCTGCAGGGTCTCGACCTCGTCGAGGACCAGGAGCAGGCCGGGATGCCCGCTGTCCCGGAGCACCGTCAGCAGGCCCTGCAGGAAGCTGAGCGCCCCGAAGTGGTCGAGATCCCCCTTGACCCCGGCGGCCCGGCGAGCCGTGGCCGCGACGTGGGGCTGTCCGCCCAGCCAGGCGGCCAGCCCGCCGGCGGTCACCTGGTCGCCGGAGGCGATGGCCGCCCGGTAGCCGCGCAGCGCGGCTGCGAAGCCGGGTGTGCTCCGGGAGATGTCCGCCAGCCGACGTTCCAGCAGCTCGCCGACCGCCCGGTCGAGCCCGTCCGCGTCAGTTTCGGCAACCGTGCCAGCGGCCAGCACGTCCTCCTCGAGAGCGAAGATCCACCCGTCGAGGACCGGACGCAGCGCGCTCGGGGCGAACTGCTCGGTCGTCAACTGTTCGACGAGCCGGCGGTAGACAGTCTCCATCCGGTGCAGCGGCGTCTCCAGCTCGGAGACCTGCACCTCGGCCACCGCGAATCCCCGGCGCTTCGCCCGCTCCCCCAGCCACCGGGTGAGGAAGGTCTTCCCGGCGCCGTACTCGCCCCGCACGGCCTTGAACACGCTGCCGCCACCGGCGACCCGGTCGAGCTCCTCGTCGAGGGTGGAGGTGAAGCGGTCCAGTCCGACGGCGAGTGCGTCTAGGCCGTTGGCGGGCACCGCTCCCCGCCGGAGGGCGTCGACGATGTCCCTGCGCCGCCGCGCGCTGACCTCTACCGTCACGGGGCCTCCAGCCCGAACTGCTCGACCATCAGGGCGATGTCGAGCTTGGCGGTCCGGCCGTCCGGGTCCAGGCTGAGCACGGGGTACCCCTCGACCTGCAGCAGCCGCCGCAGCACGGTGAACGTGCCGGTGACCCGGTGCACGGGTACGCCGGCCCTGGTGGCCAGCGTCTCCAGGGCTGCCCGCCCGTTGCCGGCGATGAGAGTGGCGACCATGGCGGCCACCCGCTCGTCGGACAGGGGCGCCCGGGTGCCCCGGCGGTCGGCGTACACCGGGCTGGCCAGCAGTGCGTCGACGAGGACCGTCGCGGGATCAGCCGCAGCAGGCGGTTCGGGCGGGGCCGGCGCGGCAGTCGGGGCGGGCAGGTCGAACAGGCCCTCGTCCTGGACGGCCGGCCGGGCGGCACGGCGAACGGAACGCCTGTTCTCCGGTTGGGCGGCCTCGCGGGAGGTCGCCTCCCCGGCCGTCGGCCGCAGCGGCTCGCGCCACCACTCGGGGCTCGACACCGGCGCTCCCGCCCACCCCGGGACGGCGTTCTCGTCGTGCACCGCGAAGAGCAGCAGTGGGATCACGGCCTCGGCGGGAGCGGCACCCCCATGGTATCCGGCCTTGCGCGGGCCGTACCGCAGTTCCTCCCGCCAGGGCAGGATCGCCTTCCCCTCGGCGAGGGCCACCCGGCTGCCCCGGAAGAGCAGCTCGCCGTCACCGGGTTCACCCGTCGCCGGACGCCACCGGTTCTCGCTGGAGTCGGCGGGCAGGAGGACCGCCTCGGTGCCCCGGTCGACGACGTGGCCGTGGTCGGAGACCAGCACCACGACCCGGTCCTGCGCCACCGCGAGCAGGTCCCGCAGCCCGTTGACGGTGTCCGTGCTCCACTCGGTGGTGCCGGGGTCGCTGCGGTCCAGGGCGTCGTCGATGGTGTTGATGACGGCGGCGACCAGCGGGACGGCGGGGTCGGCGATGGCGGCGGCCACCTCGGGGTCGACGGCCTGCCCGGCCGGGGTGCGCAGGTCGGACTTGTGCAACAGCACGCTGCCCGGGAACTGCTCGCGGAAGGCGCGCAACTCGGCGCCACGGTCACCGACGGCGATCCGCCCGCTGAACAGGCTGCACCGGTTGACCTGCGTGACCGTCGGCAGCGCGGCAAGGACCCCGGTCCGGGGGCCGCCGCCGGGGGTCAGTTCGGTCCAGACGCCGCTGCGGCCGAGGGAGTCGGCGATCTCGATGCCCGCCGCGGTGCCCATGCCGTCGAGGACGAGCATCAGGACCCGACGCCCGCCGTCGAGGACGGGACGGACGACGCGGTCCAGCACGTCCTCCACCCGCAGCAGGGCACCAGGTTCCCGCTCGGCGCCGGTCATGTCCTGCAGCAGCTCGGCGAACTGGCGGTCGTGCCGGGCGCGACGGGCGTCGACGGCCGCATGCAGCAGCCGGTACGCCTGCGCTACCTCCTGGTCGACGTCGCCGGCGAAGACGTCCAGCCGGGCGCGGTCGACCCACCCGTCGGCGCGGACCTGTCGGTGCACGGCGTCGAGAATGGTGGCGGGGGCGGGTCCCTCGGGCACGGCCAGCCACCGCAGCAGCCGGACGGCCATCCTGGCGGTCTCCACCCGAGGCCGGTCGGCCGACCGGTGGGCCTCGACCTCGGCGAGCCGGTCCTGCGCCCGTTCGATCAGCTCAGCGGCGGGCCCCGCCCCGGCCACCGGAACGGCGAGCCGCACCGCGGCCCCGAACGCGCGCATCCGCTGGGTGAAGCCGGCCGGCAGCAGGGCCGACGCGGCGAGCCGCCCGGCGATGTCGATCTCGGCCGCGATCTCCTCGGCCCGGCGCAGCATCCGATGCGCGTCGTGGCGTACGGCGTCGTCGCCGTCGAGGGCCCGGTAGATCCACGCCTCCGTGGCCTCCCCGAACGCGGTCGCCTGCGCCTCCGTCAGCCGGGCACCGCCGAAGCGCGGTTCGAGCCGGGTCCGGGCGACCACCAGCTCCACGTCGGGTCGCGGCTCGACGTCCCGGGGCCGGAGCACCCCGGCGAGCAGGCCGAGCGGGATGGCGTCGATGCCGTGCCCGGCCCGGACGGCGGCGAGCACCGGCACGGCGACCGGGCCGGCCACCTCGGCGAGGAACACGGCAATCCCGTCGGTCCACTCGGTGGGCAGGTCGGCGAAGCGCAGTTGGGTACGTGCGTCGGTGCTCCACTGGAGGAGCCCGGCGCCGTCCAGCTCGTCGGGGTCGAGGCCGAGCACCGCCCCGGCGAGGTGCCGCAGGGCGTGATCTCGGGTGAGGATGAGGCCCGCGGGCGGGGCCCAGCCCTCGACCGGGGCGAGATCGGTGAGCGCGTCGGCGACCCAGCGGCCGGTGCGCACCAGGGTCGAGTCGAGCCGCACCTGGCCGCCGAACACCTGGGTGACCACGTCCCACGGGTCGACGCTGCGCCCCTTCTGCATGCTGACGTGGGTCAGCAGGCCGTCGCCCAGTTCCATGTCGGTCAGGTCGGTCAGCAGGACGAGCTTCTCGTACGCGGCCCGGTCGGCGAGCGCGGCCCGTGCGGCGATCGGCGTCGGGCAGGGCACGATCCGCACCGGGGTGTCCCCCACGGTGAGCACCGGCTCGTCGGTCCACTCGGGGCGGGCGTGCAGCACGATGGCGTCGCTGTCGTCCCGCTCGGCGAGCCACGCCTCGACCTTGCGCCGTACGGCCGCCGGGCGGACGGCGGCCCGGGTGAGGCTCACGGCCGGCGCTCCGACTCCTCGACCTGCCAGGTGACGGTGACCCGCCTGCCGGCAGCGACCTCGACCCGCAGCACGTCGACGAACCGGTCCAGTTCCTCCGCGCCGGTCACGACCGCCTGGCGGGCGGCTGGCGGCGGGAGAACCGGGTCCCCGGGATCGCGTGGCTTCGGGACGACGCCCGGCGGGTTCGGGATGACGGGCGGCGGATCGAGGGCCAGCGGGTTGGAGTCCGGCGGGACAAAGACCGGCGGGTCGACAACCGGCGGCTTCGTGGGTGCGACCGGCCGATCGTCGTCGGCCAGCAGTGCGGCTGCGGCGTCGACCGCGTCCTGCAACGCCTTGGCCAGGTCGGAGCCGTGCTGCTCGTCCCGGGCGGCGGCCCGAAGCCGGTCGAGTACGGATTGGGCACGCGGGTCGGACGTGGCCCTTTGCTCCACGGCCCTGATCAGCGGCCACTGCGTGGCGGCCAGCGCCGTGCAGAGCTTCCCGGCCTGCTTGTAGACGCCGCTCGCGGCCAGGCCGTCCAGGCCGCTGAGGCGCTTCTCCCCTTCGGCGACCACGCCGACGAGCACCACATCGTCCTGTTCGGCCTTGACCTGGGCGAGCAGCTCGGCGACCCGCCGGGCGGCGGCGAGCCGGCCGACCTGCGCGTCCGGCTCGAGGCCGAGCAGCGCGGCGTGCTCCGTCAGGCTGGCCACGAGTTTCCCGGCGGTCTCGGCGTACGTGGTGGCGACGCCCCGCATCTTCCCGGCCAGGTCCACGAGGTTGGCCGGGTTGCGGAACCGGGGCAGCACCTCGCCGAAGAAGGGCTGCCCGAACTGCACGGCCGCCTTCCATGCCTCCTCCGTCGGCATCGGCGGGTGCCGCAGCTCGAAGCGGTCCTCCACGCCGTTCACCACGCCGACGTTGACCTTCCGAACGCTGTCGTACCAGCTCAACTGCTGTTCGAGAGCGAAGACGGCGATGATCAGGTTCTGCAGGTCGCGGTCGAAGCCGCGCCGCTTCGGCACGTCCAGCCAGCCCCGGAGCCGGTGCACGGGGAAGTGGTCCCGGTAGTCCTCCTTGGCCGCCTCCTGCAGCAGGTGCCGGCTCCAGTAGCAGGTGCCCATGGTGAGCACGTAACGGTTGTCGATCAGCTCGCCGAGCTGCAGCGGGTTGCAGATCCGGCGGAGCAGCCGCTGGTCGGCGGGGGTCGCGACGGAGACGCCGCCGGTGGGGTCGGCGGCGGCCAGCTTCGCGTACTCGAAGACCTTGGCCAGGTCGCCACGGGTGAGCGGCTTCTCCTCCACCGGCAGGGCCGGCGTGCCCGGGTACGACCACTCCAGCAGCTCGGCGGTGAGGTTCTTGAACGCGTCGGCGAGGGTCCCGCCCCGGGGGTCGCCGATGCGCAGCCCCTCGGCCAGGGTGTGCAGCACCCCGACGGTGTCGTCGTGCACGTCGGAGGGCTGCGCGTTGGCCGCCCCGTACGCCTGCTTGAGCGCGGTGATCAGGCCCTCGCGGAGCTGGGTCTGCCGTTGCAGCAGGTAGACCCGGCCCTGCTGCCGGTCGGCCTTGGGCCAGTCCGCGGCGAGGGTGTTGAGCCGCTCCCCCGCGCCGCCGACACCGAGCAGGTAGTTGATCTTTGCGAGTTGGGCGACCCGGCCCATCAGGTCGTCGGTGAGGTAGAGCGGCAGCCAGAACACCGTGTTGGAGCCCCGGGGCAGTTCCTCGATCCGGGCCCGGTCGGCGCTGCGCGGGTAGTCCTGCGGGTCGAACGGGTAGTCCACGACGATCCGCCAGGACTCGCCGGGGGCGAGCAGCGCGGCGATCGGCATGGTGTCGGGGTCCCGGACGTTGCCGAACTTGACCTGGACGACGTGCCGCCGACCCCGCCAGTCGCGCGGCTGCTGCAGCTCGCCGTGGCTGCCCTCGCTGCCGGCCAGCCCCATCTCGGCGCTGATCAGTTCCCGGAGCAACTGCTGCCGCACGCCGGCCGAGGTCTCGTTGTGCGGCACCAGGTCGAGCAGCTTGTCGAAGTCGACGGTGTGCAGCTTGAGCGACACGACCTTGTCGTGGTCGTCGGTCAGGTGCAGCTCGCCGGCGTCCTGCTGGATCTTCGTCAGCCGGTTGAGCACCATCGTGTTCTCGTAGCCGGGGATCGGCGAGGCGATGGAGCCGAAGTTCAGCGCGTGCAGCTTGGCGGCGGTCAGGTTGTGCAGGGCCGGCACCTCGGGCACCAGGGCCCCGAGCAGGATGGTCTTGACCAGCTTGTCGTCGAGCTGGAACTGGGTGTGCGAGGCGGTCTTCTCCTCGTCGATGCCGCTGAGGGCGAGCAGGATCGGGCGCAGCTTACGCAGGTAGAGCGTGCGGGCGGCCTCGAACTTCTGGCGCAGCTCCGGGCGGTCGGGCAGCTCGCCGCGCAGCACCAGCGGGTCGAACAGGGCCGCGACCCCGATCAGGTCGTTGACGCGCAGGGTGTCCCGCCGCTCGACCAGCAGCTCCGTCATCACCTTCAGCGCCGTCCGCTCACGCTGCAACGCCTGGGAGAGTGCGACGAGGGTGGCCACGAGGGCCGGCGAGAAGGGGTAGAGCTGCCGGAAGGCGGTGGCGTCGGAGCCGATGCCGGCGTCGCCGTACTGCGCGCCGAGCAGCAGCGTGTCCCACACCTCGCGGTTGTGCCGGACTGCGGCGAAGGCGTTGTCGATGACCGCGCGGGCCGTCTCGTCGTTCGGCTTGAGCAGCCGCCCCTCGGTGATCTCGGGCAGGTTGGTGTCGGCGAGGACGATCTCCCCGAACCGCCCTTGGACGCTGCGCATCACCTGCGCCAGCGCCTCCCGCTCGGTGCCGCCGACCTGCGGGCCGAGGAACTCCTCCAGGTTGCGCTGGCGGGCCACGAAGGAGACCAGGGGCAGCGGACGGGTGGCGTCGGCGGACTCGACGAGCTTGTTGAGCTTGGCGCCCTCGGTGTTGACGAAGGTGTGGTCGGCGATCCGGCCGGAGAGCCAGAGGATCAGCTCGTCGAGGAAGAGCACGATCGCGTCGTACCCGAGGGACTTGGCGTGCCGGGTGATGACGGCGAGGCCGGTGTCGAGGTCGAGGTACTCGGCGCTGTGCACCGCGCCGCTGAAGAACGCCTGCGTGAGGGCGCTGACCAGCGCGTCGCGCTCCTTGGTGCCGGGCGGCTGCGCGGCGGCCTCGGCGTACCGCTGCGGGGTCCAGCCCTCGGCCTGGGCCCGCATCGCCGCCAGGCCGCCGCCCGTGACGGTGCCGCCGCCCAGTGCCGCGAAGAACTTGTCGTCACCGAGCGTCCGGCGCAGGCCGGCGGCGTTGCCCAGCAGCGCGTCCGACCGGTGTACGGCGGGAAGCGGCGCGTCCGGGTGGGCGACGGTGACGTGGCGCAGGTACCCCTCAAGGATCGCCTGCTCCACCGAGCGCGCGTCGAGCATGTGCAGGGTCAGGGTGAGGAACTTCCGGTCGGGCAGCCAGTCGTCGGCGGCGACGACCGCGCCGTCCAGCCCTCCGATCTCCCGGGCCCTGGGGTTATGCGCGAGGATCTCCCGCAGCACCGACATGAAGTGCGACTTGCCGGAGCCGAACGAGCCGTGCAGGAACAGCGCCTGGGAGCGGCCGGTGGTGACGGCGTGGCCGATCCGCCCCAGCGCCTTGGCGAAACTCTCCCGAAGCTGGTCGGTGACGACGTACCGGCTCAGGTCGGCGCCCTCGGCCGCCTTCACCACGAAGTCGCCCTCGCCGACGGACGTCGGGATGTCGATCAGGTCGCGCAGCAGCGTCGCCAATGTTCCTCCAGCTCCCCAGGTGCCCGACACGCTACCCATCGACCTGATTGAACGGGTACCGCACTGGTTGGCCAATTTGCGGTCCGGCTGACGGGACCACAGTGGACCAATGGCGGGCGCTTCCTCCGATCGTCCGAGAAGTCCCAGCTCAGCGTCGACCGCTCGCGGCAGGGCCGGTTGGGGACTGAACGAGAGTCTGAATCTCGACACTCAGGGTCAGCCGGCCAAGGTCCGGCGCTGGCACAGCTCCGAGAGCTGCAATCACAACTGTGAGGGTTCCTCCACCACGACGGGCCGGCCGATCGGGGTGGTGCCCGGTGACGGTCATGCCAGCCGAAGGGCGGCCAGGGCAGCGGGCAGGTCGCCGCCCTCGACCAGCAACAGGGGGCCGCCGTTGTGGCGGTAGACGGCGCAGGCGGCCCGGCTGAATCGGACGCTGAGCGGGCGGCCGGCGTGCTGCCCCGCCAGCCGCCGCAGCCCAGGAACCGGGTCGGGCGGCAGCGGGCGGGCGGCCGACCGGGGCACCGGGACCGGCACTCCGGGGTCCTCCGGCGCGGTCTCGGGCAGGGCGACGTCGAGGCCGTCGAGGCAGTGCGCCACGGCCGCCTCCAGGCTGGGCCGGCACGGCAGGTCGTCGGGGTGCACCGGGGCGGCCGGCGGGCGCAGCTCGACCGACCAGAGCACGCCGTGCGCCCGCATCGGCGCGGCCGGGTGCCGGCGCAGGTCGAGCACGTTCACCACCAGCGCCAGGTCCAGGCCGAGGGCGAGCCGGAGCAGCTCGGCCAGCGGCGGCGGGTCGGGGCGTACTGCGGTCACCAGCAGGCGCGCGGCGGGCAGCGCCGGGCCGACGGCGCGCACCTGCTCCCCCACCGGGTCCGCGCCCGCCCAGGGCAGGGCGACGTAGCCCTCGCGCACGTCCGGCGGGAGGTCGTGGCCGCCGTCGGTCTCGGCGAGGTCCTCCGGGCGTACGCCGAACACGGCCGCCCAGGCACCCAGCCGGTAGCGCTCGGGAAGCCGGACGACGGCCCGGCCGCCCGGCCGGACGCTCACCGCCGACACCGTCTCCGGCGTGCCGGCCCGCCAGGTCAGGTGCACCACCCGGTGCCGCAGGTCGGTCAGGGTGACCAGGACCGCCTGGTGCACCCGGCGGGTGCCGCCGCAGGTGGTGCAGGTCAGCGCCGACGGCCGCACCGGGCGGCAGTCCGGGCAGGGCCGCCACGGCACCGGCTCGCCAAGCCACGGCGGGTCCGGCGGCTCGGCCGCCCGGCGCAGCGGCACCCGGGCCCGGCGAACCACCTGCCCCGTGGGCTGCTCGACCAGCGTCTCCACCGGCTCGCCGGCATGCAGGGCGGTGTGCCACCAGCGGCCGTCCCGCCAGACGGCCTGTGCCCCGGAGGCGGTGCAGTCGGCGCGCACCCGGCGGGCGACCTCCGCCACGTCCGTCGTCGCCGGGATGAGCGGCCGGAGCGGATCGGGGCTGAGCATCCGAGCGGGCGCGTCCCGGCCGCGCTCGCCGAGCCCGGCCAGCGCGTCGGCCACGTCCGTGCCGGCCAGGCCGGCGGTCAGGTCGGCGAAGCGCGACTCCGGCGGCCCGTCCGGCACCGGAGAGCCGGGCACCTCGTACCGGACGGACCAGCGCAGCACGCCGCCGTGCCGGCGGGCCTCCACGACCAGGTCGAGCAGGAGCAGGTCGGCCACCGCGCAGAGCCGGGCCAGCCGCCGCGCCGGGTCGACCGGGGGCGGGGCGGCCGCCCGGCCCACCAGCACCCGCCACGCCGGCCGGGCTGCCTCCGCGACGGCCCGCGCCGCCAGCTCGTGCCGCTCGGCCGCCGGCAGGTCGGGCCGCCAGGCTGCCGGCAGCCGTACGGTCAGCGGGTCCACTCCTGCGGCGACGCCCGCCTCGGCGGCCAGTTCGCGTACCCGGGGCGTCAGCTCGACCGCCCAGCCACCCGCCGGGCACGGGCGGGGGTCGAGGTCGTCGGGCACGATCTCGTGGGAGGCGACCGCGCCGGTGTCGAGGTTGGCCACGGTCAGCACGAGCTGCGCGCGCCGCCGGCCCCGCCGCCCGCAGCGCTGGCAGGCGACCGCGACCGTGCCGGCACCCCGGCACAGCCCGCACGCGCGGTACGGCTCCCGGTGCCCGCCCGCGTCGCCGGCCGGACCGTGGTCGTTGCCGCCGTCGTCGTCGGCCAGGAGCCGGTTGCCGTAGCGGGTGCAGCGGCAGGGGTCGAGCCGGAAGGTCATGCCGTCGCAGTGCGGGCAGGCGACGGTGGTCACGCCGGTCATCGGGGCGGCCGGGCGGAGCACGGCCCGTCGTGGTCGACGCGGCGCACGCAGCGCCGGCCATTGAGCATCGGCAGGTCGCAGAAGACCCGCTGGCGTACGCCCTGCTCGTCCTCGGCCGACACGGTGGTCTCGCCGGCGTCCACCTCGGGCAGGAACGTCACCGACCGGGCCAGCGCCGCCGCGAACCGGCGGGCGGTGGGCAGGTCGGAGGCGGTGAACGGCAGGTGCACCACCCAGCGCGGGCTCACCACCGGGCCGCCCGGTCCGCGCGAACGCGCTGCGCCTGCCAGGCCCGCAGGACTTCCCTGATCCGCTCGATCTCCCGGCGGCTGCTGTCGAGCACCGCGTAGACCTCGGCCAGCTCGTCGGCGACCCGGTCGAGGAATGCGGCTACCTCGACCGCGTCCACCCCGCGCCGGCCGCGCCGGGTGAACCGGCGCTCGCGCACCTGCCAGGGCTTCAGCGGTACGTGGTCGGCAACCCGGTACGCCGACGACCTCGGCGACCCGACCGGACGCGGATGACGGGGGAACGCGCGCACGCCAGCACCTCCTCGATGACCAATAGGGAGCGGCTTTCAATAGACGGTGGGAATTCCACGGTCGTCGCCTTTGTCAGGGCCATCTTGTAAGGTCAGGGGCACTATCACAACCAATGTCAGCCCATACTGTTCCGCTATTCGTGCGCAACATTCCCGTACCTCCAGTGGGCGTCGAGATGTTGCAAAATTCAACGGAGGGAGGCCGGATGGCCGAGGACATGGGATCGACAGTGCCCCGACGGCGGCTCGGCAAGGCGCTGCGTGACCTGCGCACCGAGGCGGGGATAACCCTGGACGCCGCCGCCGAGGCGCTGGAGTGCAGCCGCCAGAAGGTGTGGCGGATCGAGAGCGGGCTCGGCTCGGTGCGCGGCCTCGACGTCCGCGCCATGTGCGAGCTGTACGCGGCGAAGGCCGAGCTGACGCGCGCCCTCACGGCGTTGGCCGGCGAGACCAAGGCGAAGGGCTGGTGGCACGCCTACGGCGACGCCATCCCCGACTGGTTCGAGCTGTACGTGGGCCTCGAATCCGCCGCCTGCCGGATCCGGCGATACGACGAGGCGTTGATTCCCGGCCTACTGCAAACCCGTAGCTACGCGCACGCCGTCTACCAGCATCGCGCGGAGGTGACCGAGGAGGAACGCGAACGGCTGGTTCAGGTACGACTACAGCGCCAGTCCCTGTTGACCCGCCGGCTCCCCGCAGCACCCGAGATGCAGGTCGTCATCTCGGAGGGCGCCCTTCTGCGGATAGTCGGCGACCTGCCCACGATGGCCGAGCAACTGCGTCATCTGCTCGAAGTCGGTGAGCGGGACTCGGTGAGCATCCGCGTCCTCCCGCTGTCGATCGGCCTTCATTGTGGCGTCGAGGCGGGCACCTTCGTCATGTTGGAGTTCCCGCTCGGCAACCGGGCGACACCAGAACCGCCGGTGATCTACAGCGAGTCGTGGACCGGAGCCCTCTACCTCGACCGGCCGGACGAGTTCGCCGCCTACGAGAATGCCTGGGGAAGCCTGGATCAGCTCGCCCTTGATGAAGGACAATCAAGGCACTTTATCGACAAGATCATCGGAGAGGTCCACCATGGCTGACCTGACCGGCGCGCGGTGGCGCAAGAGCACCCGCAGCGGCAGCAACGGCGGCGACTGCGTCGAGGTCGCTGACAACCTGCCCGACATCGTCGCCGTCCGCGACAGCAAGGATCCGCACGGCCCGACCCTCGCCTTCACCCCCACCGCCTGGACGGCCTTCATCCGGTCCGCTCGCCGCTGACGTACGCCGACATCGCACAGCGCTCCCGACGAACCCGGCGGGGCGCTGTGGCAGCCGACCGGCCAGCTCATTCACTCCGCGTAGGAGGAACCACCTCTATGAGGCGGCGGACAGCGTCGGCGTGGGGGTCTCCGAGTGGATCGAGGATCTGAAGTGCCTCCTGCCAGCAGCGCTGCGCGTCGTCGTGTCGGTCGGTGGCGTGAAAGGTATCGCCGAGCGCGGCGAGGGTGAGTCCTTCGCAGCGTCGGTCGTCGAATCTGCGGAAGAGTTCCAGAGCCCGCTGATGCTGTTCGAGGGCCTCGTCCAGTCGGCCGCTCTGCTGGTAGGCCAGGCCCAGGGGGTAAGAGGCCCAGGCGACGCTCCACTGGTCGTTGATGCCGTCGAGGATGGCGACCGCTGCCTGGTAATGGGCGACGGCGGTGTCGAAGTGTCCGCGTGCGCGGTGGCAGTTGCCGAGGCTGAGCATCGACATGCCCTCGCCTCGGGTGATGCCGTGGTGACGGAAGACCTCCCGCGCCTGGCCGTACAGGTTGAGGGCCTCGTCTATCTGGCCGAGTTCCTCGTGGATGAGGCCCAGGCCCCGCAGGCAGAAACCTTCTACCCAGTGGTCCTCGACGTCACGGCTTGCGTCGGCACCTTGGCGGTAGCAGTCAAGGGCGGTCTCGCGCTGCTCCATCCGCCAGTAGGCGTCGCCGAGGCAACGCAGGTTGGCGGCCTCGCCGAGGCGTGACCCGGCGGACCGGGCGGCACGAAGGCCGGTGAGGTGGACGTCGCGCCAGTCGGCCCAGTACGACTTGAGTTCGAAGAATCCGTCGCTGACCACGGGCAGTTGCCAGGCGATGTCGTGGTCACCCAGCTCGTCTGCCTGCCGAATGGCGTCAAGGATGTTCAGCCGCTCCCGCTCAAACCACGCCATCGCCTCGGCCACGGTCCTGACGGGAGTGATCGGCACGTCGGGTTCGGCTGGGACGAGAGCGACGGCATGGGAGGAGGGAAGAATGACCTTACGGCCTTCCTCCGCCATCCACAGGTACCAGGTGTAGACGCGGCGTCGCGCTCGGCGTTGCTGCTCGGGCGTCTCCTCGGCCTGTGCACGTTCAAGGGCGTAGGCACGCAGAAGGTCGTGGAACAGGTACCGGTCGCGGGCAGGGCTCTGCACGAGATGCGCCGCAGTGAGCTGGTCGAGAAGACTGCGGGCTCGGGGGAGGCTCACGCCGGCGATGGCTGCCGCTGCGGAGACGGAGATGTCGGAGCCGGCGTGCAACCCGAGGAGCCGGAAGAACCGCGCCGCATCCTCGGGTAGCGCCTGATAAGACCAGGAAAACACGGCCCGTACGTCGGACAGTTCGTCATCATCGACCGTCAGGGCGTCAAGCTGATGGTCGACGAGCGCAAGATCAGCCACGAACTCCGCGAGGGTGACGTAGGGAGTGTTGGCGATGCGTTCCCCAATGATCCGCAGGGCAAGCGGAAGGTAGGCGCAGCGGCGGGCGAGTTCGGCGGCGGCCTGCGGTTCGGCGCTGACGCGGTCTCCGCCGACGCTGTCGCCCAGCAGTGCGATCGCTTCGTCCGGGGACAGGACATCCAGGGTCATCCGTGACGCTCCTTCCCGCGCGACAAGCCCGGAGAGCCGGCTGCGGCTGGTGATGATCGCCATGCAGGTCGGTGTGGCGGGCAGCAGTGGCCGAACCTGGCCGACCGTGGACACATTGTCCACCACGATCAATATCCGCTTGCCGGTCAGGGCGGACCGGTAGAGGGCGGCGCGTCCCTCGGTGTCTGTCGGGATCTGTTCGGCCGGCACGTGAAGGGCGCGAAGGAAGGTGTCCAGTGCCTGTCCGACGTCCAAGGCGGGGCCTGGCCCGTAGCCTCGCATGTCGACGTAGAGATCGCCGTCGGAGAACCAGTGCCGGGCTCGGTGAGCCCAGTGCACAGCCAGCGCCGTCTTGCCCACACCCGGGGCGCCCGCGATGGCAGCGACGGTCATCGACGGGCCGCCCGCAGCCGTGGCGTTGCCGGCGGGCAGTGCCGCGTCGAGTCGGGTGAGGGTCTGCTTGCGGTTGACGAAGCGGGTCGCGTCGAGGGGTAGTTGGCGGGGCGGCGGTGGAGGAGGCGGCCCAGCGAGCCCGAACAGGTTGACCCCGCCGTACACCGTCCCAGCCTGTACGACAGCCTCAGCGTCGCCTGACGACTCATTATGCGCCGGGCGCACGCTGCCTCCTCCCCGAAGGCGAGTAGGGGATCTATGGGGAACTGGGCTGGAGTTGGGCTGCATACGTTCGGTAGGGGATCGACGCCGAGACGGCGGCATCACGCCACAGGTTGGCCTGCACGATCTTCTCCGGCTCGCTGATCAGCGCGCCGGAGACGAACCGCCCCTCCTCGTCGTAGTACATCGCCACGAGCTGATGGGAGTCGAACAACCAGTAGTCGTAGTGCGGCAATGCTGCCGGCCAGTCGTTACCGGAGGCCACGATGAGGCGGACATCCTCACCCGCCTCGACCGTGTGTTCGTAGGCCCAGCCGCACTCGAAGCGGACGTAGTCCGACAGCGGCTCGGTCACGACATGGACGCGGTGCATCCGCTTGCCGGCCGTCACCGCTGCCCGCACCGTGTCGCACCAGGCGGCGATCCCGGGGAACTCCCCGCGGGACTGGCCCGCCAGGAACCGGGCGAACTCATCCTGCTCGTACGACACGTCGTACCGCTGAAGCGTCTCCAACCGGTAGGCCGTGTAACGGAAGTCGCGGAACAGTTGGTTGAACTCGTCGTCATTCAGCGACGTGAACGATCGGGTCAACCCTCGATCACCGCTGCCCGGACTCGCGGTAGCGCTCAATCGCGCCGAGCACCACCTCGGCAGAGATCCGAACCGCACCCTCACCAGGAAGAACGTTCTCCAGCTCGCCGAGGGTGTCTCCGTCGACCAGGTGCCCTTGGACGACCAGCTCTCCGCTCTCGGCGAGGTAGACCGTCGGGCAGCCGTTGCCACCCGACCCCGGGTCCTTGTAGAGCTTGGTCAGCTTCACCGCGACCTCCTCCGAGTAGACAACCAGCCGGCGTCTCTTGCGACGAGGGTAGTACGCAGCGTAGCGGCCGAACAAGCCGATACCGGCGATCTGGGACCCTCCACTAGCATCGAGGACAACCAACAGTCCCTGCCGCCTCCGATTGACCTCGTGACGTTCGAAGTCGGCTGCTCGGAGGTGGAACCGACAGTGGATCCGATAATGGTTACCGCCGCGACAACGCTCGTCGCGTGGACGACCAACGAACTCGCCCAGGGCGGCCGACTGGCGGTAACGGCGCTGATCGACTTCCTGAGGGACCGATTCCGGCGCGAGCCTGAGGCGCGCGAGGTCATTGAGGGGCTGCTCCACCAGCCGTCACCGGACGCTGCGCGCCCTCTTGCGGAATTGCTGGATCGCGAGGCGCAACGCGACCCGGCGTTCGGCGCGGAGTTCCAGGCCCGATGGAAGCGGACCGACGCGGCCGTCGCAGCAGGTCCGGGCGGCGTCGCCAACTCGATCTCCGGTGACGTCAGCGGGCCCGTGGTGCAAGCCCGCGACGTCCATGGGGGCATCTCGTTCGGCTGAGACGACACGACACTGACCAGCGACCTCGTGCACGGTTGCCGGTGGTCGAATTGCAGTCCTTCATCCGGGGCCAGGGGCGGCTGGTAGTACCCGCGTCGTGCGTGGTGACAACGCTCGATAACGCGGGCGAGGTCCTTCGGCTGCGGCGGCGCCGGCGACGAGGAGAGCGCCCCGCAGGCCGGCGAGGTTCCATCCCGGCGCAGGGGATTCGACCCGTCCCGGCCATCAGCACCGAGCATACCCTTAATGGGCGATGATCAGCAGGGGATGAGGCGGCTGCTGCACGTGGCTGAGATGCCAACACTGGGCATAGCCGCTGATGAAATATGACGGTGTGTTCATCTTGACCCACCAGTGGTGACGGCTACGATTCGTCGGTGCCGCTGACTGTCTCCCTCCGCGAGCTGACCAACAGCTACATTCGGCTTCGAAAGGCCGCCGAGACGAGCCCCGCACCCGTCGGGCACCTGCTGCGCTTCTACTCGGTCGAGTGCGGATTGAAGACGTGGGCGCTCAAGGATCGAAACGCACGATCCACCGCTCAGCGGCAGGAGCTCATCACGCATGACCTTCGGCAACTGGCCAGGAGCCTGAACCTCAGCGCCTCCGCCTACCGCGACCTGATGGCCTGCCGACGTCCCCCGCGAGGTGGATTCAGCCATCCGCCCGTGGAGGTGAGGGAGCTTCACGAGGCATGGAGGTACGGCGCAGAGCTTGATCCCGAGGACGAGGTGCGGGCTGTGGCAGTCTTGACCACGCTCGGAAGACTCTGCGAAGAAAGGATCGGGCGGTGAACGACGACCAGCCGAATGCCGACCAACCCGGCCACCCCGATCACCTCTTCACCTGGTTGGATGTCAACCAATACTTTGCCGATCTCGCCCGGCATGGCGGCTGGCCCCACTGGCTGCGCGAGGTCGACGCGTACTGGGACAGCGCCCGCTTCGTCGTAGATCCGACGGTGCCGGCGAATGAGGTCTGGGCATGGCTACGGAATGCTCTCGGGCCGCTGACTGTCGAGCCCGAAAACGCCGTACTCCTGCTCGATGACGCCGGTCCGGACGGCCCGCAGCGGCCACTCGCCATCGAGATCGAGGCCACCGGCGACGTCCCCCCCGCCGAACGCCGGCCACGCTGGAACGATCGCCGGGTGGTCGCCGAGTTAGCGACGGTGCTGCCCGAGCCGCAGTCGGCCCTGCCGCACGAGGTCTCCGTCGTCGCCTTCCACTCGTTCAAGGGCGGGGTCGGGCGCACTCTGCACTGCGTCGCCACCGCACGGCGCCTCGTCGAGCTGGGGCGGAAGGTACTACTGATCGACGCGGACCTCGAAGCGCCGGGAGTCACCTGGATGGTGGCCGACTCGACGCGTATCGACTTTGCCTACGAGGACTTCCTCGCGCTGGTGCACGGTGCCGTCGATGAGACGTACGTCGAAGCCATTAGCCTGGGCCGAAAGTTCCTGGCGAATCAGGAGTTGGGCGGGGTGGTAGTGCTGCCCGCCCGCCGGGACCATCTACGGGTCGCCCCACCCCGCATCGAGCCGGTCGATCTGCTCACCACCGACCGGGATCCGTACGTGTTGACCGAAGCCCTGGCCGAGCTGGGGCACGCGGTCGGCGCGGACACCGTGCTCGTCGACCTGCGAGCCGGATCAAGCGAGCTGAGTGCTCCGCTGCTGCTCGATCCCCGAGTGCTCCGGGTCTTCGTTACCAGCATCAGCGACCAGTCGGTTCGCGGCACCCGCCAGATCCTGCATGAGCTGGCCCGCCGGGCGCCCGGCCGACAACCGAGCCACCCGGACTGCGCGCTGCTCCTAACGCAGTTCCACGCGGTGGACCACGGAAACCGGCTGTCCGACGTGGTGGCCGAGCTGCGGGACAGCGCACTTGAGGTCTCCGGCCGGATCGGCGACCTCAACAACGACCTGCCGGCAACCGATGCGGCCATTCCGATTATGACCAGCCGGTTCGAGCCCGGCCTGCTGAATCTGCCGGCCAACTGGGACGAGGTGGTGGCACTCATTGCCCGCCTGCGGTTGACCGACGTGGTGGCTACCCTGGTCGAGGCACTACCCGCGACGACCAAAGCCCCCGCCTCGGTTGAGGCCGAACCGACCACGGTCGAGGAGCGGCGACACCACCTGGCCGGGGTCGCCGATGCCATGATTTACGCCGAGCAGACCGCCGAGTCGGACTTCCTCACCACTGACGCGCTCCGGAACCTCGCCGAGGCCCACCGCACGGAACTGCCGGTGGAGGTCGTCATCGGCGGCAAGGGAGCCGGAAAGACATTCACCTTCATGCAATTGTGCCGGCGGTCCGACTGGGCATCCTTCGTCCGGGACGTCGGGGTGTCAAACGCCTCGCTGGACGTCCCGACCGTGCCGGTCCTGGCCTCCACCAACCTGTCCGACGAATCGGCGAATCTGATCGATCGGCTGCGGTCGGCCGCGTCGGTCGGTCTCACCGGACGGAAGCCGGCGAGTCGGCAGGCGATTCGGGACCTCATCGCGGAGGCGCTGACCGACAAACTTACCCAGGTCGGTTGGCGACGGGTCTGGCTGGCTTGCTTCGCCCGGTCGATCGGGTTGGATTCCACTCCGGCCATGGCCGAGGAGGCTCTCACCAGCTTCGCCCGGGACCGGTCGGCAGTGTTCGTACTCGATGGACTAGAGGATATGTTCCCCAAGTTCGCCGAGCGGGCCCAGCAGCAGGACGCTCTCCAGGCACTACTGGTCGGTTGCCCGGAGTGGCTGCGCACGTTGCGCGGCCGGCCGCTCGGCTTGGTGGCGTTCGTCCGCCGGGACCTGGCCCTGGCCGCAATCCGGCAGAACCCCGGCCAGTTCGAGAAGCGATACGAGAAATACTCCCTGCGCTGGAACACCGAGGAGGCGCTGCGGCTGGCCGCGTGGGTCTGCCAACGAGGTCGAAGCCTGCCGAACGTCTCCAGCGAGGACATCCGCACCGCCACCGAGGCCCGACTCTCCGAGCTGATGTCGACCGTCTGGGGCGAGAAGATGGGCAGCGCCAAGTCCAAGGAGGCCCGCTCGGAGGTGTGGTTCTTCGCCGCGCTGTCCGACTTCCGAGGCCAGATCCAGGCTCGGGACATCGTCGCGTTTCTCGCCACTGCCGCCGCCGAGTCGTTGGGCGCCGACCAGCGCTGGTCCGATAGGGTGTTGGCCCCAGCCGCAATGCGCAACGCCCTGCCAAAATGCAGCGAACAAAAGATCGAGGCAATCCGGCTTGAGAACCCCCCGGTGCGCGAACTGCTCGACCGTCTCCGAGACCTTGACGTCGACCGGAAGAAAGTGCCGTTCCGGTTGGAGTCCGTCGGGCTCAGCAGCGAGGAGGCACGGTTACTGGACACGAACGGTGTCGTGTTCCGGGAAGGTGACCAGTACTGGATTCCGGAGATTTTCCGGCACGGGCTGGGCTTTTCGGTTCAGGGTCGGCCGAGGGTGGTTGCGATGGCGAAGTTGGTACGTCGCCGGAACGACATTTCCGGCTGACGCTCACACAAACTCCCACCCTGGCGTGCCGCTCAAACCCGTTACTGCCTGCCGACCCCGTCCCTCTATCCTCAGTCGTGGATCCATGACTGCTGACGTTGACCTGCGATGCCCGGAGCCCCGCCCACCTGGCGCGGTTCTGGATCGGCCTGATCGGCGGGAGGTCGTCGAGGAGGCCTGCGGCGGGCTCCGCGTTCCTCGGCACGAGCCGGCAAGGCGCGATTCATTTCAGACACCCCGAAGAGAGACCTATGCCTGCATCACTGCATCCGGTTCCGACACCCTCACCCGACCAGGTGCGGAAACACCTCGCATGTTGGCGCGAAGGCGACAGCGAAAAAATCGATGCTGCGCTGAGGGTTACGTTTGGGGCAATTCCACAGAACACCGATGTCGGTGCGGCCGGGGTCAAGGTCGCAGCGCTGAACAGCCTTTACGCAACCGGTATACTGGGCGTGCTTAAGGTCGCACGGCACATCGTCAGCCTGGACATCGACGCTGCACTGGCCGAGCCCGACGTAAACCCTGACCTCATCGAAAAGATCGCCATCGTTGATTTTGGTGGCAACAAGCGACGCAACTACTCTTTTGCGACCAAGTACTGCAGCTTCCACAGGCCCGACCTATACCCCATCTACGATTCTCTGGTAGCCGGGGTCCTCAACGAATTACTCAAGCAGGGTGCGACGTTCGACAACTTCGCACCTGGCGAACGCTGGGCAGCCGACTATGCGATCTGGCACCGCTCGATCAACAGGTTCCGCACGCACTATAGCTTGGAAGAGTTCTCCATCCGGGAAATCGACAAGTACCTGTGGATGTTGGGCAAGGAACGGAAGGAAGGCCACGCCCGTCGGCCAGCCTTCCGCACCCGAAGACCGCGCGGCCGTCTGACTCGCGCTTGTTCGGAGGGCACCAACTGGGCTCCTCAATCAGGCTGGCCGGCGGGGTGACCGCGCTTTCTAAACCGAACTCTCCACGCCTGGGCCGGCGACCACCGGCCCAGGCGGACTCCGCCGGCTAATCTCATGCAGACGTCGCAGCTTGGGATAAGCCCCGCAGGTTGGTTAGCTCGGCGCGGTCGGCTCCGAGCTGGGACAGCTCGGCGTCGATGAGATCGGTGAAGAACTGTGCCGGCGAGCCGGGGAAGTCGGGCCGCTCATCGGCGTGCCATTGGTGCAGCCAGAGCTCCAGCTCGGCGATGCCGGCGAGCAGCGGCAGCAGCCGCTCCGCCGGCCAGGCCGCCTGAAGCTTCCGGTCCAGGTAGACGGTCGCCAGCGCCTGGGCCTGGGCGAGGTGGTCCCACCCTGCCCAGCCGAGCAGTTCCGTGCCGTCGCCATCCCGGCCCGCCTTCGGGTACGAGATGAACCGCTCCTTCGGCACGTCGAGCTTGCCGCGCGCCCGCCAGTACGACGGCTTCGCAAAATCGGCCGAGGTGTACTTCGGCGGAACCGCGATCTGCACGCCCTCGCCCGCGTCCTCCAACCGCTGCTGCTCCCAGGTCCGCTCCCACTGCGCCCGCTTCCGCAGCCCCGACGGCTTGTAGCGGTAGGTGGCGAGGTACGGCACGTGCTCGTCGGCGACCAGCTTGGCGAGCGTCTTCGTGAGGTCGTAATCGTCACGGCTGACCCAAAGCTCCAACACCGACCGGAAGTCGTCGTCGTGGCGCACCTTGTCGGCGAGCTGCGCCACGGACTGAGGCGTAGGACGGTCGCCCCACAGCTTCGGGGCCTCCAGGCGGTCGAGCAGCCAGTCCCGCAGCGCCTTCGTCTGCATGGCGTCCCAACCGTCGGTGGCCCAGCGCCGCTTGCACTCCGGCCGCTCGATCAGCCCGATGTTGCGATCCGACTCGATGACCTCGATCCGCCGCTGCACCAGCGCCCGGTAGTCATCCGGCCAGTGCGTCGGCAGCTCCGTAACCGGCGTCGACCCGTGCCGCGCGAACCACTGCGTCTCCACCTCGCCGGCCGCCATCTTCCGCGCCAGCACGATTTCGAACGCACGCTCGCCCAGCTTGAGTTCCGGCGGCTCCGGGCAGGTCAGCTCCTCGCGAAGCAGCCCGTAGAGCCGGTAAACCTCCCAGTCCAACTCCTCCTGGAGCGCGATCATCTGCGATCGGGTCAAGTCATAGTCGCGGTTCGCCGCACGCAGCCTCTCCCGGGTCGGTACCCCGGACTCCGCGACCGCCGCCGGGGTCAGGCTGGAAAGCCACTGCGCCAGCGAGTCGAGCACCCGCGCCCGCCCCAACGGGTACGTCTTCGGCAGCGGAAACTCCTGGAGCTTCGTCCCGGTGAACTCGTATCTCGGCTCCCAGTCCTCGTCGCCGATGCCGCCACCAATACCGCCGTTGCCCTTGTTATGGCTGACTTGCTTGAGCCAGAAGCAGGCGGTCGAGCTGTTCAGCACCCCGAGCAGCCGCAGGTGATCGTCCTCCGTCGCCTCCCGCCTCAGCTTTATCATCGGAGCATGGCGATTGAAAAGCTTCGCGCCCCTACTCAGAACAAAGTGGTTGTGGGTAGCCACAAAGGCGAAGCAAATGCATAGGGACACACCGAGTCGCTGCGATGCAACTTGGTGCCAGCCCCACCACGGGCGACCTTCTTCTTTGTAGGATAACTTGGCAAACGTCCGTCGAGCCCACAGTGACTCTCGAAGCGGCCATAGCCGACGCAGGACACCTGGATAATCAGCAATATCGAGATGTTCCGAACCGCGATGGAGAAAGAGGGAATGATCACCCCCATGAACAACAAAGTCGCGAACCGCTTCGCCAGTAACGAACTGGAGATGAGCGTCAGACTCAACCCCAACCCGGGCAAGCTGCTCCCTGGTTGCCAGCATTGACGAATCTGCGTTTGTTTGTCCGACGTAGCCGATGTTGTCCACAACGCCGCTCAAGACATCCGCGCCGGATTGGAGCTTCGACATGACTGGAGAAGCAACGCCTGCGGAGAGACTCCATGGATGAAGCGAAAGATTAGCACGTGGCAAATCAGCAATCGAGACCCATTCGGACACACTTCCCGGCTGGCCGATCTGATCCACTACAGCCCGCCAGACAAGGCCCTTCGACGGTTCGTTCGGCTGACTCGGCTCGCCCCGGACGCCAAGTACAGCTCGAACGGCAGATGCTCGCCGACGCGAATTTGCCCGCCCAATCAGGATCACGGTCGGAGTTCCGTGACCAGGAATATACGCCCCTGAAGCATCGATCACCTCAGTCAATTCAACGTGATGGGCCAGGTATTTTTCGATCAACCTCTTGCCGAACTCGCGCTTCATGAAGCCGTTACCGGTGATCTGGCCGGCGTGGCCCGCCCCCTCGCCGTGCTCGTCACCGCGCTTGGCCAGGTCGAAGAAGCGCTTGGCGAACGGCACCGTCAGCGCGTACTGGCGGTGACAAACATCGGGGTAGATGCTGCGGTAGAGCTGGTTGCGGGCCGAGTCTGCCACCGTGATGTACGGCGGGTTGCCCACAACCACCGTGTACTGCCCCTCGCGCAGGTAGTCGCCCAGCACGTCGGCGTCCTCGGTCGCGTACGCGAAGGCGTTTCGGCCCTCCAGCTCCGCGATCAGATCCCCCTGGTGCCGCGACTTCCGCCCCCAGTGCAGCAGCGAATCGCCCGTCGCAACCCGCACCGGCCAAGCCGGCGTCCGCTCCAGCGACGTCAGCCCGCACTCCCTCATCGCGGCGACCAGCAGCCGGAACCGGGCGATCGCCACCGCGAACGGGTTGATGTCCACCCCGGTCACCTGCCCGAGCGCCCGCTCGACCAGCACCCGCACGTCGGTCGTCGGCTCCCGCTTGCGCCACAGCTTCACCAGCCGGTCGAACGCCCCGAGCAGGAAGTGCCCCGACCCGCACGTCGGGTCGATGACCGAGGTCTCCGACAGCCCGAACTCCTTCACCGCCGGCTCGAACGTGCGGTCGAGGATGAACTCCTCCACGAAGTCGGGCGTCTGCAGCAGCGCGTACGTCTTCTTCGCGTGTACCGACAGGTCCTGGTACAGGTCGCCGAGGAAGCGAGTATCGAGGTCCTCGACCCGCAGCGATGCCAGGCCCGGCCCGCGCCGGAAGAACTCCGACAGCCGCTCGGCCCCCTCGCCGGAGATGCCGAACCGCCACACCGGGTTGTGCTCGTCGAAGATCTTGCCGGTGGCGCGTAGCCCGCGCAGGTACTCGAACGCCTCGCGCAGCCAGTGCCGGTCGTTGTGCCGGGGGTTGTCGATCAGGTACTGCTGGCGGTGCTGCACCGCCCGCTCGACCGGCGCGGCCGGCTCCGGGCCGCCGATCCACAGCGGCTCGACCAGCTCGTTGTCCTCGCAGAAGCGCACGAAGACGCAGCCGAGCACCCACGCCACCGCCGCCTGGTCGAGGACGTCCTCCAGCCAGGTCTCGAATGTCCCCGCCGTACGCCGCGCCTCTGTCGCCTGGCCGTGCTCCTTGCGCAGCGACGACTCCAGCTCGGAATCCCGGGCGACCACGCCGCGCAGGTCGTCGGTGAGGGCGGTGACCTGGGCCTGCAGGGCCTTCAGGGGGATCATCGGGGGGCGTTCCTTATCTGCGGGGTGAGGGTGTTGCTCCACTCCTCGGGCAGCCACAGGGACTGGCTGGCCGGCGAGGTGAGCGGGAGTTGCCGGCCGTCGAGCAGCACCGGCTCGGTGCGGCGGACGGGAAGCAGCAGCAGCCGGGCTGCGGGGCGGGGCCGGGTGGGGTCGGCCAGCTCCTGGATCAGCCGGAGCTGGTCGTAGCGGGCCAGCGGCGCGGCCTCGGTGATCAGCACCGGCCGGTCGGTCTCGGCGAGCCTCCGCTCGACGGCGGGCATGACCTCGTGCTGGAACAGCTCCACCAGGGAACGGAAGTCGGCGTCGGTCGGCGAACCGGTGTCGGCGGCGACGATCACCTCCCAGGGGAAGCTGAGCGACCGCAGCCGCTCCAGCATGATCGCGGTGACGTCGACCTCAGTGAGGTCGTACCGCTTCAGCAGGGCCCGGCGGGCGTGGACGGTCCGCCGGATCGAGGTGAGCGCCACCAGGAAGCCGCGCCGGTCGATGACGCCGTCCAGTCGCCTGCTGGCGTGCGCGGCGGCGTCCGGCTCCAGGAGCGGGCCGACCGTGGTGAGCGACCGGGTGCCGGTGACCGAGGAGGTGCGGTCCGGCGGGACGTACTTGGCATCCTTCGAGTCCCACACCAGCGGGATCAGCTCCCGCAGCAGCCCGTCGAGCTGCGGCCGGGGCGGCAGCTCCTGGGCGCGGGCGAACCGGGTGCGCACTCTGGCGCGTACCGTCTCGGGGTCGAGGCTCTGGCCGACCAGCGCGCCCGCGGCGAGGCGCAGCGCGCGCTCAGCGGGCATCCCCGCCGGGTAGAGCTGGCCCTGCGCGTTGACGGCCACCTCGCCGCCGCTGCCGGCGGCGGCGAGCTGCAACAGCCGGGCGTCGCTCAGCGGCGGCGTGCCGGCCGGCGGCGCCTCCAGCGCCCGCAGCTCCTCCACGGCCCGGACCCGGGTGGGCAGCGGGTCCGCGCCGGCCAGCGCGGTGGCGCGCCGGCCGAGCCGGGTCACGTACCCGAGCAGGTCGTCGGCCGTGCGCTCGATGCCCGGGTCGTCGGGCTCCCGGCCGATGAGCACGGTGTCGCCGCCGCGCAGCCGATGCATGGCCAGCCGGGCATCGCCGCCCCGGGCCAGCTCGGTCTCCACGGCCGCCCGGACCAGGCCGACGGCCTGGGCGGTACGCCTCGGCTCGGCCGTGTACGAGCCGCGGGCGACGATGAGCGCCTCGGCGATCTCCTCGGCGGAGCCCACCCCGCCCCGTCCGTCGAGCAGGGCGACGATCTCGTCGCGGACCAGGCCGAGGGCGGCGTTCGGCTGCCAGTCCCGGGCAACGACCCGCTTGATCAGGGTGGAGATCTGCGGCTGCTGCTTGCCGGCCACCCGGGCCACGTCCGACTGGGACGGCCAGCGCAGATGCCTGCCCTCGGCGTCGGCAGCCTGGCCGAGCAGCACCTGCACGGCCGCGCGGTGCCAGGCGGTGCGGCCGACGACCTCCGGCAGCAGGGTGGCGCAGAGCGCCTCGACGCCCTGCGCGGGCGGGTCGGCGGGCGCGGTCGGCTCCCGCTCGGCATCGAGGAGGTCGCGCAGCTCCCGGGTGCGGGCCAGGATCTCCTTGCGGGTGGCGTCGGGGACGCCCCGGGCCCGGGTCAGCGCGGACGGCTCGGCGTCCAGCAACTCGCCGACCGTGGTGAAGCCCAGCCGCTCCAGCGCCGATCGGGCCCGCGCGGTCAGCTCGGTGGCCTCCAGGGGCGAGGTGCGGCCCAGCGGGGCGAGCGCCCCCGTGTCGTCGGTGGCCTCCGCCGCCGGCTCGGGAATCTCCCGGAACACCGCCCGCCAGGCGTCGGTCATCTCGTCGAGGGTGTCGAACCGGTCGGCGGTGTCCCGGGCGAGGGCCTTGGCGAAGAAGGCGACGAGCCGGTCGGCGACCGAGGGATCGAAGGCCGAAGGGTCGAGGGTCACCTCGTCGGCGACGGTGGCCGGGTTCGCGCCGTCACCCCAGCGTGGCAGCGTGCCCGTGGCCATCTCGTACAGGGTGACGGCGGCGGCGAACCGCTCGGCGGCGGCGTCGAAGCGTAGCCGGCGCGGCGGCCCGAGGAACGGGTCGAGGTAGGCGGTGGTGCCGGCGCTGAGCTGGTCGGCCGGCACCCCCGCGAGGGAGAAGTCGAAGATGCACAGGTGCGGCTGCCGGTCCTTCGGCCGGGGGCGGGCCGCCAGGTTGGCGGGCTTGATGTCCCGGTGCCACACCCCCTGCCCGTCCAGGAACGACACGATCTCCAGCAGGTCCCGGCCGTAGCGCTCCAGCAGGTCCAGAGCCAGCCGGCCGCCGCGCAGGTCCTCGGCAAGGGTGCGCTCGCCGGCGTTTTCCAGCAGCAGGGCGGTGCGGTTGCCGACCTTGATCGGGCCCTGCACCAGCGCCGCCACCCGGGAGTCGCGGAGCTTGTCGATGGTGCGGGCCTCGGCGGCGAACCGGTCGGCGTACTGTTCGTCGCGGGCGACCTTGAGCACCAACTCCCGCCGGCCCTCCGGGGTCTCCTGGGCGACGGAGAGCGCGATGGCCGTGGCGCCGCTGCCGAGGTTGCCCAGCACGCTCAGGCCGCCGTCGAGCACGTCGCCCCGGTGTGCCTGCAGCGGATCCACCACCGGCACGGGCTCCGGGGCGGTCAGCTCCTCCCAGACCAGGTCCATCCAGGTGAGGAACTCCCCCACCCGCTTCATCCGCTGCGCCGGGTCGCCCCGGGTCGCGTCGTAGACCGCCGACACCAGCGCGTCCGGCATGCCGTCGGCGACCGCGTCGAGGTGCAGGCCGCCGTCGGCGACCGCCGCGAGCAGCCCCTCGGCGGAGGTCGCCGGCTCGACCCCGGCGAAGATCCGGTACGCCAGCGCGCCGAGGGAGAAGATGTCGAGCTGGTGGCCCGACAACTCCTCCAGGATGGCCGCCTCGGGGGCCTGGTAGCGCCGGACCACGTCGTCGAAGAACAGCTCGATGCTGGCCGGATCGGTCAAAGAGCCGAGCGTGGTGACCCGGGTGCCGGGCAGCCGACCGCCGGTCTGCCAGTCGGTCACCACGAGGGTCGGGCGGGGGCCGTCCGGGTCGCAGACGAAGACGGCCCGCGGGTTCAACGACCGGTGCGACAGCCGCCGCGAGTGCGCATGGTCGACGATCTCGGCGAGGTCCTGCACGAGCTGGAGGCGTTGGGCCAGTTGCAGCCGGCCGTCCCGCTCGGCCAGCCACTGGTCCAGGCGTACCCACTCGGCGCGGTGGTCGAAGACGACCGCCGGCCCCCACGGGTGCTCGACCAGGTCCAGGGCGCGGGCGATGCCGGGGTGGTGGATGCCCTGCAGCAGCCGGAACTCGCGCTCCGCCGCGAGCTTGATCTTCGGTACGTCCTCCTCGGCCGACCGGCTGGTCAGGTAGAACCGCACCCGGCGCAACAACTCGGTGCCGACGGTGTGGTCGGCGAGGAAATCCTGCCAGCCGATGCCCTCGGCGAACGGCCGCTGGTGCAGCACGAGCTGGTTGACCCGGCGGTCGGCGACCGAGGGGCGGATCCGCGCGCCCTTCACCAGCTCGACGATCTGCCGGCCCCGGACCGCGTCGACGCGGTTGCGGGCGTCGACCGGCTGGACGAGCAGCAGCTCCTTCAGGCTCGGCAGGCGGGAGGTGCTGCTGCCGTCCAGGCCGTAGACGTGCTGGCGTCCGATGTCGTCCAGGTCCCCGCGCATGTTCTTGGCGTGCAGAAAGACCGCCGCCTGGACATACGGGACCTTCGCGCCATGCGGCGCGTACTGCTGGATGACGCTGCGCAGCCGCTTCGCCTTGCGGTTGACCAGGATCAGCGGGCTGTCGACCACCTGGGTGCGGCCGTTGGGCTTGTGCCGCCGCCACTGCTGGCCGTCCCCGGACACCGGGCCCTGCCAGTGCTTGAGTTCCAGCACGTAGAGGCCGCTACGGGTGAGCACCAGAGCGTCGACCTCGTTGATCGAGCCATCGGTGCCGACGAACTCCACGTTGGCCCAGACGTGGAAAGGTTCGGCATCCGGCAGGTAGGCGGCCAGCTCGCGCAGGCCCTCCTGCTCGTGCTGGTACGAACTCGGATTGATCTGCTCCCAGCGTGGTGAGTCCTCACGCATGCCGCACCGAGCATTCTTGCACGATCATCAGTGCCACTCCCGGATAACAGACCGTCCTACAGCCCGGTGGACGGTACCGCCCGCTCCCATTCCTGCCCATAGCCCGGAGGTCAGGACAAGCGAACCAGACGATGAAAATCGACATTGACCGCCCCGATTCGGTGCCTCACCTGGGAATTCGGATTCCCTACGCCACCCTGTCAGCTCTTCCGTCGGGAATCTGACAGTCCCTGCTGAGTGGTGTTTCCTTCCACCCGTTCGCCGACCCGCCGCACGCCCGGCGCAACCGCCGGGCCACGACGACGGGGGCGAGGAATCAGCCCCGACAGGAAGTCCTGCGTCTCCGGATCGACCGAGTAGAGAAGGGTGCCGAACAATCCCCGGGTGAGCAGCACCTTGTACGCGTTGCGGATCAACCTGTCCGGATTCTTCGTCTTGACTCTTCCGTCCTGGGAAACCAGCTTGGGATCACGCAGCTCGCCGGGCCGGGTAACGAAACGGCCGCCCCGTACCACCAGGTCGGGTCCCAAAATCACTCCCGACCAGTGGTACTCGAAGCCCTGAGCGGTGTAGATGCAGCCGATCTGGTGGAAGCCGCCGGGATCCGTCGCCCAGTAGGAACTCGACGGGATACCGGGCGGCGGGGACTCCTCGTAGGCGTTCCACGGGCGCGCCCACCCGTGGATGCGGACGTCCGGCGCCAGCCGTCCGCCGCGAGACTTCGTCGTCCACGGCCAGCAGAAGCCCGCCGAGATCCTGGCCGTCTCGCCCTGGTCGTTGCGGTGCCGAAGGACCGTTTCCATCTCCTCGGGCGAGTCGGCCAGCGCCAGCCGGAAGTTCTCGTCCCCGGTCCACCGGTACGGGTCCGCGTTCTCCAGCCCCAGCAGACAGCGCACCCACCGCTCGTACCGAGGGCTGCCGCCACACCGGAACTGCGCGCCCAGGGCGACCTCGTCCACCTCCAGGTCCAGACGCTGTGCCGCCTCCCTGATGGCGGCGATGCTGCCCACCTCGTCCGGCCGCACGACCTGGTGGTCGTCGAGGAGGAAGACCGGCACCTTCGCCGCGTCGATCAGCTCCTGCACCTGCGGTCGGTCGGCCCGCCACGACCCACGTGCGCTGCGCTCCCGGATTCGGTGCGACTCGTCGCAGATCAGCACGTCGAGCCCGTCCTTCCGGCTGGAGGTGAAGTTCATGAAGTACTTGAACAGCCGATCGGATCGTTGCGACGGGTGCAGCGGCTGCTCGCGGGCGTAGAGCTGCAGGGTCCGGGTGAACGCCTTCGAGCCGGTGGCGTGATTGACCTGTCGCCCCTCCCGCAGCAGGTCGACGAAGAGGTCGAGCGCGATGGCACTCTTGCCGGTGCCTGGCCCACCGGACACCACCACGACTCGTTTGCGTCGGCCCGCGTCGGCCCACCGAACCGCCCGCATGACCAGCTCGTATGCCTCACGCTGCTCGTCGAGCAGGACGAAATGCCCCCGGCTGCCCACCTCGTCGGCCGCGATCGCCAGCAGCCGCGCGCTCTGCCGCACCGGACTGGTCAACAACCGGTGCGCGGCACGCCCGTCCCGGACCTTGGAGAACCTTGCCGCCAGGTAACCGGGGAAGCGGTCGGCTCGGTCCGGCGTGTAGAGCATGTTGCGGTAGCTCCGGGGCGACGGCCGATCGGGGACGCTTTCGACAGTCGCGTTGTGCAGGTACGCCATGCCATGCACCGTTTCCGGCCATTCACGCAGCCGCTCAAGGTGGTCCACCAGATAGGAGCAGTACGCCTCGACCTGCACCGACGGGTGCAGCAGCGGCCTCGGCGTCCACGGTGCCCGCAGGAGGCAACCGGCCTCGTCGTACCGCTCCGCCGCACTCCACTGCTTCAGCTCGACGACCAGGTACGCCGGGCGCGAGTGCAGCGGTTCGGCACCGGCCAGGATGACGTCGATCCGTTGGCTGCTGCGGGGAAGCTGGTACTCCACCAGCGCGTCGAGGTCACCGAACCCCAGTTCGCAGAGGTGCCGGGCGAGCGCCGGCAGGCTCCTGCGCCACGACTCCCGCTCGGGCTCCCCAACCGAGTACCCGGTGGCTACCAGGTGCGCGGAGACCTCATCGACCAGTCGCCCCGCCTCGGCCAGCTCCAAGATGCGGGTGGGTGTGGTCTGGTACGCCGACACTGACGGGCCCCCAAAACACGAGAATCTCGTGCGGTGGGGGCATGTCCCTCACAGGAAGCCCGTCGTTCCGCTCAACCGACCGTCACCCTAGCCACACGCTTTGGCTGCCGCTACCCGGCCATCTTCTCGAACCGGACCTCCGGCGGGTGCTCGACCCGCACCAGGCCGTGCAGGTACTCGCGGGTCTCCGCGTCCGTCGCGTACAGCACCGTGCCGCGCATCCCCCGGGTGAGCAGCACCTTGTACGTGTTGCGGATGAGGCGATCCGCCTCCTCGTCGCTGACCGATTTCTTGCTACGGAACGCCGGGTCCTTCGACTCCTCGCGGCGCGTCACCAGCCGCCCGTCCCGGGCCACCAGGTCCGGGCCGATGATCACCCCGGACCAGTCGTACTCGAAGCCCTGCGCGGTGTAGACGCAGCCGACCTGCCCGAATCCGTTCGGATCGGTGGCCCAGTAGGCGCTTCCGGGTGCGTCGCCGACGCTACGGTCGCTCTTGACGTTCCACGGTCGGGCCCAGTCGCCGACCGTCACGTCCGGCACGAGCGTGCCGTCCGGCCTCGGGTCGCTCCACGGCCAGCAGTACCCGGCCGACATCCTGGCCGTCCCGCTGCTTCCCTGCCGTCGGGCCAGGTGGTCCTCCAGTTCCTGGGGCGACTCGGCGATCCGTACGTCGAACCGGCCGTCGCCCGCCCAGACGGACGGCTCGCCGCCGTCGAGGCCGAGCAGGGCCAGGACCCACTGCTCGTACGCCTCGCTGCCGCCGCAGCGGAACTGGTCGTGCAACGAGACGACATCGACCTCCAGGCCCAGCTTCTCGGCGAACGCCGAGATGACCTCGACATTGCCCAGTTCACCGGGCTTGACCACCTGGTGCTCGTCGAGGAGGAAGACCGGCACCCGGGCGGCGGAGAGGAGTTCCTCCAGTTGCGGACGGGCGATGTCTCGGCGGGCCTTGGTCGTGTAACGGTTCACCGAGGTCTCCCGCACCCGGTGCGCCTCGTCGCAGACCAGCACCTCGATGTCGTTGGTGCCGGCGTCCATGAAGCTGTTGAAGTACTTGAACAGGCTCTGCAGGCGGGTGGATCCCCGGCCGGCGTAGCGGCGCAGGGTCTGGGTGAAGGACCGGGAGCCGGTGGCGTGCAGCACGGACCGGTTCTGTCGCGCCAACTCGCCGAGGACCGAAAGGGCGATGACACTCTTGCCACTGCCCGGCCCGCCGGCCACCACCACGGCCCGCTTGTGGTTCGCCGTCCGGGCCCGTTCGACCGCGTGCATGACCAGCTCGTACGCGACGTGCTGCTCGTCGAGCAGGGTGAAGTGCGAGCTTTCCTTCAGCTCGGCCGCCGCGTACGCCAGCAGGTGCCGGCTGGGACGCACAGTGCTGGTCAGGAACCGGTCGGCTGCGTCCGCTCCCGAACTGGCGGCGAACCGGCTGCGAAGATGGTCGAGCCACTGGCCCCGGCGTTGCCCGGTGAAGATCCGGCTCTGCTCGGTGGCCGGCCGGTCGAGCAGGTCGACGACATCCCGGTCCACGGCGTTGTGCAGGTACGCGGCACCGCTCAACCGCTTCTGCTCCCGGCCGAGGATCCCCAGGAAGTCGCTGAGATAACGGCAGTAGTCAGCCACTTGGACACCGGGGTGCAGCCGTGGCCCACGGACCTGTTCGACGGCCACCAGGGTGTCGGATTCCTCGTAGGCCGTGGCGTAGCTCCACTGCTTGAGTTCGACCACGAGGTACGAGTCGTCCCCGGTCCGGGGGTCGAGGCCCGCCAGTACCGCGTCGACGCGGCGGCTCGTCAACGGGAGCTGGTACTCGACCAGCACCTCGACCTGGGACAGGCCGGCGTCGACGAGATCCTGTGCGAGCACCGGCAGGCTGCGCGACCAGGCCCGCTTCTCGGCGGGAGCCACTCCGTGGCCGTTGTGCCGGGCCCGCTCGGCCAGCACCTCGACCAGGGTGCCGTCGGTGGCGAGTCGCAACAGGCCAGCAGCGGACGTACGGTACGCCGACATCAGGGAAGCGCCTCCGGGCAGCACGAAGCGTTCGCGCGGGGGGCATGTCCGTATCAGAAGCCCGTCAGACCGCTTTTCTACCCGAATACCCTATCCAGAAGATCGATCCGCGGCTACGGCCGCGCCGCCTTGGCGGCCGAACCGCGCACCCGGTCCGCCGGATACCGCCGGGCCACCTCCGCCAGCTTGTCTTCCGCCGCCCGGACCAGGTCGATCCCGAGCACGTCGGCCAGCCGGGGCAGGTAGATCATGACGTCGCCGATCTCAGCGCGCACCCGGCCACCCAGCTCCGGATCGGACATCAGCCGGATCGACTCCTCCGGCGTCAGCCACTGCAACTCCGCCAGCAGTTCCCCGACCTCGCCGGCCAACGCCATCGCCAGGTTCTTCGGCGTATGGAACTGCTGCCACTCCCGGTCCTGGGCGAACCTCCGTAGCTGGTCGGCAAGCTCCGCCACGGTCTCCAGGTTGCGGTCGTCACTCCGGCTCATGTACGTCTCGGCTCGTTTCGATGGGTAGGTCGGTGCCACCGCAGATCCTGACACGGCCTGACGCCGCCTTGGCCCATCAGGCGTGAATCCTGGTAGGGATCCGCCCCTGGAGGGGCAGATCCCTACCAGGATCTTGAAGCGCGGGCCGGTCCAGAGGGTCAGTGGGCGTCGGCCAGGGCCAGATCGCGGGCGTGGGCGATAGCCGCTGGGGTGTCCGAAAAGACCAGGCCGTCGCGGCGCAGTTCCTCCGCCACCCCCAGCACGCTGAGCACCTGGTCGTGCCCCGGCGTCACGCCGGAGAGCAGCACCACGATCCCCCGCCCCCGCAGCCGCCGGATCGCGTCGCCGAGCACCTGCGCGCCGGTGGCGTCCATGGTGGACACCCGGGACATCCGCAGGATGACCACCCGGACGTCGGCGACGTCGGAGAGCTGGAGCAGGAAGGTGTGCGCGGCGGCGAAGAACAGCGGCCCGTCCAGCCGGTACGCCACGATGTGCGCGTCGAGCAGGGCGTGCTCCTCGGCGCTGTGCTCCCCCGCGTCCAGCGGAACCTGCTCCAGGCGGGCGCTGCGGGCCACCGCGCGCAGCGCGATCACGATCGCCACGGCGATGCCGACGGCCACGGCGGTCACCAGGTCCCAGATCACCGTGACGGCGAAGGTGAGCACGAGCACCAGCGCGTCGCCCCGGGTGGCCCGAGCGAGCGCCCAGAGGGAGCCGGCCTCCACCATCCGTACGGTGGTGGCGAGCAGCACCCCGGCGAGCGCGGCGAGCGGGATCCGGCCGACCAGCGGGGCGGCGGCGAGCACGATCGCCGCGAGCGCGGCGGCGTGGGTCAGCGCGGCCAGCTTCGACGACGCCCCGGCGCGCACGTTCACGGCCGTACGGGCGATGGCGGCGGTGGCCGGGATGCCGCCGAACAGCGGCGAGGCGAGGTTGGCCAGGCCCTGACCGAACAGCTCCTTGTCCGGGTCGTGCCGCTCGCCCACGGTCATCCCGTCGGCGACGGTGGCCGAAAGCAGGCTCTCCAGTGCCGCGAGGGCGGCCACCGCGAGCGCGGACGGCAGCAGCACGCCGACCGCGCCGAGGTCGAGGAAGCCCAGTGACGGCGCGGGCAGCCCCTGCGGCAGCGCGCCGATGCGGACCAGGTCCACCGGGGCGTTCTCGGCGAGGATCGTCGCGGCGGCCACGCCGAGCAGCGAGAACGGCAGGCCGGGCCGCCAGCGGGCGCCGAGCAGCATCAGCGCCGCGACGCCGAGGGCCACCGCGAGTGCGACCGGCCGGGGGTGTACGACGAACCGGGCGACCGCGTCGGCGGCCACCGCCCACACCCGGTCGCCGTGCGCGTCGGTCACGCCGAGCGCGGCGGGCACCTGTTGCAGGGCGATGACCACGGCGATGCCGGCGGTGAAGCCCTCGATGACGGGAGTGGGCAGGTAGCGGACGTACCGGCCGAGGCGGGCCAGCGCCAGGGCGATCAGCACCAGGCCGGCCATCGCGCCCACCATCAGCACCCCGGTCGGGCCGAACTGCTGCACCACCGGGACCAGCACCACGGTCATCGCCCCGGTGGGGCCGGAGACCTGGAGGTTGGATCCGCCGAAGACGGCCGCCACCGCGCCGGCGACCACGGCGGTGACCAGCCCGGCCTGCGCGCCCAGGCCGGAAGTGACGCCGAAGGCGAGGGCCAGCGGCAGCGCCACGATCGCGACGGTCAGCCCGGCGAGCAGGTCCCGGCGGGGCGAGCGGCGTACCGCCTGCCAGTCGGCGCGGCCGGGCAGCAGGCCGAGGACCCGGTCGCGGACGACGGCGGTCGCGGCGCTCACCGGCTCTGACCGGCCCGCGAGCCATCCAACCCGGTGCTCGTGGCGGCGTCGGGAGCGGGACCGGTGCCGCCAGCGCGCAGTTCGTCGAGCAGGGCGTCCCGGTCGGTGAGCACCGCGCCGAGGATCCGCCGGCCGGCGGCCAGCAGGTCGGCCACGTCGGGGGTGCTGAGCGAGTACATGACCAGGGGGCCGTCCCGGTACGAGGTGACCATGCCGGCGCGGCGCAGCACGGCGAGCTGCTGGGAGAGGTTGGACGCCTCGACGTCGATTGCCGCGAGCAGCTCACGGACCGGCTTCGGCCCGTCCTGGAGCAGTTCGAGCACCCGGATCCGCGCGGGGTGCCCGAGGGTGCGGAACAGCTCGGCCTTGGCCTGGTACAGCGGCACGGACACCCGTGACCCTCCCCAACTCGATGAGAACATGACGAATTTACCACTTGCGGAATTCTTCAAGTGCTCATGTGAGCTGATCGACACGAGGCGCGGGATGCTGCGGCGTCCCGGCGTCGGGTTACCGCAACATCCCGCACGTGGTGTGGATCAAGCAGCGGGGGCGAAGCGGCCGCGTCGGCGACGACGTTGTCACGCCGCCGGCATGCACCACGTCGACCGAGGGTGGCGCCGCCGAGGCGGCGGGAAGGGGCCGTCGGATTCAGTTGACCGTGCGCAGGATGGTGCGGGCGGTGACCCCCGCTGCCCGCCGTCGACGCCCTCCACGGTCGCGTCGAACTCCGCCGCCGGACAGTCGGCGTCGCGGTCCTCGGCGAAGAACCAGAACGCGGCCACAGCCCGGGGCGCCCGCCGGGTCGGTTGCAGTAGCGTGAGTGCCGCCGTCACCCCGGCGCCGGGACACCCGCCCCGGGCGGGCCGAGCAAGTGAAGGAGACACGCCGGTGAAGCGGCCGACCATCGCCGACGTCGCACGGCGGGCCGGGGTGTCCAAGGGCGCGGTCTCGTACGCGCTGAACGGACAGCCCGGCGTCTCCGAGGCGACCCGGCAGCGCATCCTGGCCATCGCCGCCGAGATCGGGTTCAGCCCGAGCAGCGCCGCGCGGGCGCTCTCCGGCGCCACCGCCAAGGCGGTCGGCCTGGCCCTGTGCCGCCCGGCCCGGACCCTCGGCATCGAGCCGTTCTTCATGGAGCTGATCAGTGGCGTCGAGGCCGAACTGTCGGACCGGTCGTACGCGCTGACCCTCCAGGTGGTCGCCGACCAGGACGCGGAGATCGCGGTCTACCGGCGCTGGTGGGCCGAGCGCCGGGTGGACGGGGTCTTCGTCTGCGACCTGCGCACCGACGACCGCCGGGTACCCGCGCTGGAGGAGCTGCAACTGCCGGCCGTGGTGATCGGCGGTCCCGGGCACACCGGCTCGTTGGCCAGCGTCTGGTCCGACGAGGCCGCGGCGCTGGCCGAGACGGTGGAGTACCTGGTCGCCCTGGGCCACCGCCGGATCGCCCGGGTCGGCGGCCTGCCCGCGCTGCTGCACACCGAGATCCGCAGCGACGCGTTCACCGAGGTGTGCCGGCGGCTCGGGCTCGACGAGTCGGTCACCGTCTGGTCGGACTACACCGGCGAGGAGGGGGCGCGAGCCACCCGACGGCTGCTCAGCTCACCGGGCCGCCCCACCGCCGTCATCTACGACAACGACGTGATGGCCATAGCCGGGCTGTCCGTGGCCCAGGAGATGGGTCTTCAGGTTCCCGGCGACCTGTCGATCGTCGCCTGGGACGACTCCCCGCTGTGCCAGCTCGTGCACCCGCCGCTGACCGCCCTCGGCCGGGACATCCCCGCGTACGGCGCGCACGCCGCCCGGCAGTTGCTCCGGGTGATCGCCGGCGAGCCGACCAGCGGGCTCCAGGACGAGACCGCGCACCTGACGCCCCGGGGCAGCACCGCCCCGCCCCGGGTCAGGTGAACCGGTTCAGCACCCCGCCCCCGGGACCTCACCTGGACGCGGACGGGAATTCCTCGAAGTACGCCTCCACCCGCTCGGCGGTCGCCGGCCGGGCGAGCGCGAAACCCTGCCCGTAGCGGCAGCCGGCCCGACCGGCGGCGGCCACCTGGGCCGGCGTCTCGAGCTGCGCGGCGACGATCTCCAGGCCCAGCCGATCGCCGAGGCTGACCACCACGTCGACCAGCGGGTGGTGCCCGCCGTCGGCCCCGTCGACCCGGTGCGGGGCCAGCTTGAGCAGGTCGATGGGGAGCCGGCGCAACTGGGCCAGCGAGGCGTGCGCGGCCCGGAAGTCGTCCAGCGCGGTGCGCACGCCGAGCGAGCGCAGCCCGGCCAGCCGGGCCACCACCGTCGGCAACTCCGCGCCGATGCGCGGCTCGGCCACCTCGACCACCAGCCGGTCCGGCGGCACCCCGTGGGTGGCCAGCACCGCCGCGGCGCGCTGGAGGAAGTCGGGCGCGGCCAGCTCCCGAGGGGTGACGTTCACCGACATCCAGAGCTGCCGGTCCGCCGACCAGTCGGCCAGTTGGCGGCAGGCCCGGTCCAGCACCCAGCGGCCCACCTCGCCGAGGAGGTCCAGGTCCTCGGCGACCGGGAGCAGCTCGGCCGGGAGCACGGTGCCCAGCACCGGGCTGCGCCAGCGCAGCAGCGCCTCGGTGCCCACCGGCAGCCGGTCGGCCAGCCCGAGCACCGGCTGGTAGACCAGGTCCAGCTCGCCCCGGGCCACCGCGCCGGGCAGCTCCCGCTCCAGGTCGAGCCGGCGGACGAGCTGCTCCTCCAGGTATGCGTCGTACCACTCGATCCGGTCCCGGCCAAGCTGGGCGGCCCGCCGGCGGGCCAGGTCCGCCTGGCGCAGCACGTCGTCGGCAGCCGCGCCGAAGATCTCGGCCAGGCCGATGCTGGCCTGCAACCGGACCTCGTCGCCCGCCACCCGGTACGGCTCGCCGAGCGCCTCCAGCAGCCGGGTGCCCAGCGCGTACGCCAGCACCGGGCCGGCGGTGGTGACCACGCCGAACTCGTCGCCGACCAGCCGGGCCACCAGGTCGTCCGGGCCGACCGCCGCGCGCAGCCGGCGGGCCACCTCCACCACGACCACGTCGCCGACCGCGTGGCCGCGACCGTCGTTGACCACCCCTAGGCCGTGCAGATCCACCACCAGCAGCGCCCCGTTCCGCCGGGCGGCCAGCTCGCGCAGCAGCTCGCGCCGGTTGGCCAGCCCGGTGAGCTGGTCGGTCGCGGCGAGCTGGTGCACCGCGCGCTCCAGCCGACGGCGCTCGCCGACGTCACGCACATGCAGCACCAGCGCCTGGACCTCGGGCGCCCCGCGCTGGTCGCTGATCGTGGACTCGGTCTCCTGCCACGCCCCGTGTCCGTCGCGCATCCGGGCGACCAGCAGCGTCGGCCGGGCACCGGCGCGCACCTCGTCGAGCAGCAGCGCGGCGCGCGGGGCGTCGGCGGGGTGCAGCAGGTCGGCGAAGGGCCGGCCGAGCACGTCGGCGTCGGTCAGCCCGAACAGCCGGGTCCCGGCCGGGGACTGCCAGCGCACCCGCAGCGCTTCGTCGAGCAGCAGGATCAGGTCGTTGCCGCCCGCGACCAGGGCCCGGAAGTGCGCCTCCTGGGCGGCGAGGCGGGCGGCGTACCGGCGGTTGTCGGTGGCGGTCATCAGCTCCCGGACCACCAGCGGCGGGATCACCGCCAGCCCGAGCAGGATCGCCCCCGGCGTGAAGTCGCCGTGCGCGTAGAGGTGCCCGCCGGCGGCCAGGGTGGCGATCGCGGCCGGCGCGCTGACCCGGGGCCAGACGGGCGGCGGGCCGCCCGGGCGGCGCGGGTCGCCGGCAGCCACCCGGCGGACCCCGGCGGCGGTGAGCAGCGCCCCGACCACCAGCGGCCCGACGGTGGTCAGCAGGGCCCGGTCCGGGGCCTCGTAGGCGAGCAGCACGATCAGCGCGAGCAGGCCGAACTGGGCCGCCCCGGCGCCGAGCAGGCAGATCGCCGCGCCCGGCCGGCGCTGCCAGTCGGCCAGCGCCGCGACACCGATCGCCGCGAGGCCGAACCCGCCGGCCACCACCGCGACCCGGGCGGCCGGCGGGGTCTCCCCCGGCGGCAGCAGCACCCAGGCGGCGAAGATCAGGCTCAGGCCCAGGCTGACGATGTCGACGGCGCGGCGGACCCGGGCCCGGTTCGGCAGCCGGCTGCGGCCGGGCAGCAGGAGCAGCCCGCCGGTGTGCAGCAGGGCGGCGACCCCGAGGCCGGCCGCGCCGACGGCGACCCGCAGTCCGGCGCCGACGAGCGGGAGCACCGCGACGGTCAGCCCGACCGCGGCCACCGCCGCGTCGAGCAGCCCGGCGGCCGAGCGGCAGCGGGTGGCGCGGCGGCCGGCCCGGTCGGGGCCGCCGCCCGGTGGCCCGGCATGCCTGACGGGCACGGCCAGCAGGGACAGCCGGACGCCGGCCAGGACGCTGCCGGCGGCGCCGGCGAGCGCCACCGCGGCCAGCGGCGGGACCGCGCCGGCCAGGCCGGCGAGGACGAGCACCGCCGCCGTCGCCAGCGCCAGCAGGTCGGCGGGACGCGGGAGGCTGCGGGAGGCGCCGGAGGGATACGCGACGGACACGGCGATCGCCTTCGTGAGGGGGCACGGGCGGTGCGGTACGACGGTGCGGTTGCGGTCGACGGCGTCGCCCGGCGTGGCGTTCCGGGGCGGCGTGGGCGCGACGGGTTCGCCGGCCCAACATGGGGGAACGATCCATCGACACCGCAGGAAACGGCTACCAGGCCGCGAAAATGAGTGATTCAAGTCACTATCATGGCGCCGATCACCCGCGCCCCCGCCCGCCCGGGGTCCGGCCCAGCCCGGGTGGGATCATCGGGGGGTGAGCCGCGCCGAGACCGTCCGCTTCCGCCCCAACCAGGCGATCCTGGTCGCGGCGGTGATCGCCTTCATCGGGGCGCTGCCGCTGGCCAGCGCCGGGTGGTACTTCCTGCCGGTGCTGCTCGTCCCGCTCGCCGTCGCCGTCTGGGCCTGGCGCTCCGGCACCGAGGCGGACGCCCGGGAGCTGCGCCTGCGGGCGCTGGCCGGGCAGCGCCGGATCGGCTGGGAGCGGATCGTCGAGCTGACCACCGATGCCCGGGGCCGGGCCGTCGCCCGGCTCGACGACGGCGAGTGGCTGGTCCTGCCCGCGGTACGCGGCACCGAACTGCCCCGGCTCGTCGCCGTCACGGGCCAGACCCTGCCCGGCCCGACCGTCTGACCCCGACGGCCCGCCCGCCCGAGTCGACCACCTGACCCCGACCGCCCGACCCCGACCGCCAGGCCCCACGCCGGCGGGCCGAGCGTCGGCCGGATTGGCCGGGGCGGCTCAGTAGCCGTCCGAGACCGTGTTGACCAGCGGCTGGCCGGCGACGAACCGCCGCACCTGCTCGCCCACCAGCCGGTACCCCCGGGGCAGCAGCCCGCGCACCGAGCCGGCGACGTGCGGGGTGAGCAGCACGTTGGGCAGTTCCCACAGCGGGTGGTCGGCGGGCAGCGGCTCGGGGTCGGTGACGTCCAGCGCGGCCCGCAGCCGGCCGGAGGCCAACTCCGCGACCAGCGCGTCCGTCCGGGCCACCGGGCCGCGCGCGGCGTTGACCAGCAGCGCGCCGTCGGGCATCGCGGCGAGGAACTCCTCGTCGACCAGGCCCCGGGTGGCCTCGGTCAGCGGCACCAGCAGCACCACCACGTCGGCCTCGGGCAGCAGCGCCGGCAGCTCGTCGACCCCGCGCACCCCCTCGGCGGGGCGGGCCGTCCGGGCGACCAGGGTGAAGGTCACCTCGAACGGCGTCAGCCGGGCGCGCACCGCCGCCCCGATCGAGCCCGCGCCGACGATCAGCACCCGCTTGCCGGCCAGCTCGTCGGTCGGGCAGACCCGGTCGTACGCCCACTCGCGGCGGGACTGGGCGACGGCGAAGGCGGGGAAGCCGCGCAGCTGGGAGAGGATCGCGCCGGCCACCCACTCGGCGGTGCCGGAGTCGTGCACTCCGCGCGCGTCGCAGAGCGCCACCCCGGCCGGGACCCGGCCGGCCCAGGCGTCGGCCCCGGCGGAGAGGAGCTGCACCACCCGCAGGTCGGGCAGCTCGCCGAGCAGGGCGGTGGCGTCCCCGCCGGACAGGAACGGGGGCACCCAGAACCGCACGTCGGCCGGGTCGGACGGGAGGCGGGACGGCGACTCGGCCACCTCGACGCTGACCCCGGGCGGCACGTCGCCGAGCAGGTCGCGGCCGACCGGGTGCGGAATCCATACCTTCACGCCCGATGACGATAGCCGCCCGGCGGCGCGGGCGCCCCGCCGGCGGGGGCCGAACCACCCGGTGCCGGACCACCCGGTGCCGGCGGGCCGCCGGTCGGGGACGACCGGGCATCGACCCCCGGTGACGGCCCCGCCCGGACCGGCCCCGCGCGCCCCCGCCCGGGCCGGTCCGGGCGGCTAGGCTGGGCCGGGTGAACGCCCGTCCCCCGTACCCCCGGAAGAGTGCCGTGCGCGCGGTGGCCGCGGCGTCGTGCGCGGCGCTGCTGCTGGCCGCCGCCGGATGCAGCTTCGGCGAGCCGGACCCGGACCCTGCCGGCGAGCCGCCGAACCTGCCGACCCCGTCCGCGTCCGCCCCCGACGGCGGCGCCGGCCAGCAGGTGGTCGCCACCGTGCTGGCCAAGGGCCTGCGGGTGCCCTGGGGGATCGCGTTCCTGCCGGACGGCGGCGCGCTGGTCACCGAGCGGGACAGCGGCCGGATCCTCCGGGTCGGGCCCGGATCCGGGCGGGACGGGCTGACCGTCACCGCCGTGCAGACCGTGCCCGAGGTGGCGGCCGGCGGGGAGGGCGGCCTGCTCGGCATCGCCGTGTCGCCCCGCTACGCCACGGACCGGACGGTCTTCGTCTACCACACCGCCGAGCGGGACAACCGGATCGTCAGGCTGGAGCTGGGCGGCCGGCCGACGCCGGTCCTGACCGGCATCCCCCGGTCCGGCACCCACAACGGCGGCGGACTCGCCTTCGGCCCGGACGGCCACCTGTACGCCAGCACCGGCGACGCCGGCAACCGGGAGTCCGCGCAGGACCAGAAGAGCCTCGGCGGCAAGATCCTGCGGATCACCGCCGACGGCAAGCCGGCCCCGGGCAACCCGTACCCGGGGTCCCCGGTCTGGTCGCTGGGGCACCGCAACGTGCAGGGCCTCGCCTGGGACGCCGGCAAGCGGATGTACGCGGTCGAGTTCGGCCAGAACACCTGGGACGAGATCAACCTGATCACCAGGGGCGGCAACTACGGCTGGCCCCGCGTCGAGGGGAAGGCCGGCGACAAGCGGTACACCGACCCGCTGGTGCAGTGGAAGACCTCCGACGCGTCCTGCTCGGGCCTGGCGGCGACCGATCGGCTGCTGGTCACCTCCTGCCTGCGCGGGCAGCGGCTCTGGCTGGTCGAGCTGACCGACGCCGGCACCGTGCTCGGTCAGCCCCGGGAGATGTTCACCCGCAGGTATGGTCGGCTGCGGGCGGCGGTCGCCGCGCCCGACGGGTCGATCTGGGTCACCACCTCCAACCACGACGGGCGGGGCGAGCCGGCCCCCGAGGACGACCGCATCCTGCGGCTGGTCTTCTCCGACGGCGGCGCGGGGCGCAGCTAGCCCCGGCCGTAACACCCCGGTCCGCGCGGCGCGCGCTCCGGAATCCCAGGTTTGCCAAGATCCTTCATTGGGCAGGTCAGAATCTCAGCATGGACGGCCAGGAGAACGAACAGCGGAACACCGGGGACGCCGGGGACGCCGGCACCCCGGCGACCGGTCGTGGCCGGCGCCCGGCCCTGCGGCGCCGGCGCGGGGCCGTCCCGGCCGGCCGGGGCCGGGCCGTCGCCCGCCGGGTGGGCGTGGCGCTCGCCGTCGTGGCGATCGCCCTGGCCGGGGTGGTGCTCGGCACCCTCGCCGGCGGGCGGGTGCAGACCGACATCGGCCCGTTCCGGGCCGAGCTGACCCTCGCGCCCGCGCTCACCGGCGGCACCACCGTCGACATCCCGCCGCTGGGCGCCCTGCAACTGGACAGCCACGACGGGCCGACCCACCTGACCGTGGGGCTGGGGGCGCTGGACCAGCGACGCACCGAGGCGTTGATCGACGACCCGGCGAGCATCAGCCGGGCCAGCCAGTCCGCCGTCACCGACGTCCGGACCGGGGTGATGCGCCTCGGGCTGCGTACCATCGGCGCGACGCTGCTGGTCACCCTGCTGCTGGCCGCCCTGGTCTTCCGGGACGCCCGGCGCACCGCCTGGGCCGGGGGACTGGCCCTGACGGTCACCGCCGCCAGCCTCGGCCTGGCCGCGTCCACCCTCCGCCCGCAGGCGATCGAGGAGCCCCGGTACGAGGGGCTGCTGGTCAACGCCCCGGCGATCGTCGGCGACGCCCGGAGGATCGCCAACGACTACACCAAGTACGCCGAGCAGCTCCAGCGCCTCGTCGGCAACGTCAGCCAGCTCTACACCACCGTGTCCGCGCTGCCGGTGTACGAGCCGGCGCCCGGCACCACCCGGGTCCTGCACGTCTCCGACATGCACCTCAACCCGACCGCCTGGCAGCTCATCCGCACGGTGGTCGAGCAGTTCGGCATCGACGTGGTGATCGACACCGGGGACCTCACCGACTGGGGCAGCGAGCCGGAGGCGTCCTTCGTCGGCTCGATCGGGTTGCTCAAGAAGCCGTACGTCTACATCCGGGGCAACCACGACTCGGGCAAGACGTCGGCGGCGGTGGCCCAGCAGCCGAACGCCATCGTGCTGAACAACTCGACCACCACCGTCGCCGGGCTGACCATCGCCGGCATCGGCGACCCCCGGTTCACCCCGGACAAGGAGACCTCGCCCGCCGGCAGCGGCCTGACCAAGCAGGTCGCCGACCAGGTGATCGGGGCCGGCGACCAGCTCGCCGCCACCGTCCGCGACTCGCCGAAACCGGTCGACATCGCCCTGGTGCACGACCCGGCGTCCGCCGGCCCGCTGTCGGGCACCTGCCCGCTGGTCCTCGCCGGCCACACCCACGCCCGGCAGGTCTCCAAGCTGCCGCAGGTGCCGGGCCAGACGGCCACCCAGCTCATGGTGGAGGGGTCCACCGGCGGGGCCGGGCTGCGTGGCCTGGAGGGAGAGAAGCCCACCCCGCTGTCGATGACGGTGCTCTACCTCGACAAGGACAAGCTGCTCCAGGCGTACGACGACATCACCGTCGGCGGGACCGGCCAGGCGCAGGTCAACCTGGAGCGGCACGTGGTGCAGAACCCGAAGGCCGGCGCCGAGGTCCCGGTCACCCCCACCCCGACCCGCTGAGGCGGGCCGGGCGGGGGGTCAGCGCAGGGACAGGGCGGCCAGGGCGGCGTTGACGATGCTGCCGGGCAGCAGGTCGTGCAGCTCGTACAGCTCGTGGACGCTGCCGGACTGGCCGAACTCGTCGACCCCCAGCGGCACGGCGGGCGCGCCGAGGGCCGAGCCGAGCCAGGCCATGGCGTGCGAGGCGGCGTCGTGCACGGTCACCACCGGCACCCGGTCGGCGAACGCCGACCGCAGCGCCCCGGGGACGCTCGGCACGGTGGCCGTCCGGACGCCCTGGCGCAGGGTGCGCTGCCAGGCCCGGTAGAGCCGGTCCAGGCTGGTCACGTCGACGACGTGCGCGGCGATGCCCTCCTCGGCCAGCTCGGCGGCGGCGGCCAGCACCTCGGGCAGCACCGCGCCGGACGCGGCGAGCTGCACCACCGGGGCGTCGGCCAGGTGCGGGTCCGCCTCGTGCGCGTCCACCAGCCGGTACGCCCCGGCGACCGCCTGCCGGCGCAGCACCGCGTCGCCGAGCCGGGCCCGGGCCGCCTCGAAGGGGGCCTGGTCGATCGGGCGGGTGCTGAGCCGGAAGTAGTACGCCCCGTCCTCGGCCGGCGCGGCGGTGCTGGCCGGCGCGCCACCGGCGGCGATCTGGCCGAGCGCGTCGCAGAGCAGCCAGTCGAGCGTGGCCGCGTACGCCGGCTCGACGAAGGTGACCCCGGGCAGTTCCAGCCCGACCGAGGCGGTGATCGTCGACTGGTGGGCGCCGCCCTCGGGAGCGAGGGTGATGCCCGACGGGGTGCCGGCGACCACGAACCGGGAGCCGGAGTACGTGCCGTACAGGAACGCGTCCAGCCCGCGCAGCACGAACGGGTCGTAGACCGTGCCGACCGGCAGCAGCGGCTGCCCGGACAGGTCCCAGGACAGGCCGAGCTGGCCGAGCAGCAGGAACAGGTTCATCTCCGAGATGCCCAGCTCGATGTGCTGGCCCGACGGGCTCTCCGTCCAGCGCAGCATCCGGTCCTCCGTCCAGGAGCGCTGCGCGGTCGGGGCGAACACCCCGGTCTTGTTGATGAACCCGGCCAGGTTGGTCGAGGTGGCCACGTCCGGCGCGGTGGTGACCAGGTACGGCGCCAGCTTCTCGTCCCGGGCCAGGTCCACCAGCACCCGGCCGAAGACCTCCTGGGTGGAGACGGGCTTGTTGGCGCGTACCCGGGTGGCCTCCGGGACGGTGACCGGCAGCGCCCGCTCGCGGGGCGCCCGGGACAGCGCCTCCCGGCGCTCACCGGCCCGGATGCCGGCCGGGGTCGCCGGGTCGAGCCGGTCCCACTCGGTCTCGGCGGTCAGCCCGTGCGCGGTGCGCAGGGCGTCGACCTGCTCGGTGGACAGCAGCGCCGAGTGGTTGCGCGGGTTTCCGGCGATCGGCAGCCCCCACCCCTTCACCGTGTACGCGAAGACCACGCTGGGCCGGTCGGTGACCGCGTCGCACTGGGCGTACGCGTCGAGCATCGCCGCGAGGTCGTGCCCGCCCAGGTCGGTGACCAGCGGGCCCAGCTCGTCGTCGGGGACGTCGGCGATGAACTCGGCGATCCCGGCCGGCGCCCCGTCGAGGAACTGCGCGCGCAGCGCCGGGCCGGCCAGCCCGAACAGCGACTGGTACTGCTCGTTGGGCATCGCGTCGATCCAGTCGCGCAGCGCCTCCCCGCCCGGCCGGGCGTACGCCTGGGCGAGCCGGCGGCCGTACTTGACCTCGACGACGTGCCAGCCGGCGGCCTCGAACTGGCCGCGCCACTGGTTGATCCGCACCCCGGGGACGACCCGGTCCAGCGACTGGCGGTTGAAGTCGACCAGCCACATCACGTTGCCCAGCCCGGTGGTGGCCGGGTCGGCGACGGCCTCCCAGATGTTGCCCTCGTCCAGCTCGGCGTCGCCGATCAGCGCCACGAACCGGGAGTGCGGGCGCTCGCCGAAGTGGGCGTCGACGTACCGGCGGGTGACGGCGGCGAACAGCGGCGCGGCGGCGCCGAGGCCGACCGAGCCGGTGGAGAAGTCGACGCCGTCCGGGTCCTTGGTGCGCGACGGGTACGACTGGAGGCCGCCCCGGGCGCGCAGCCTCGGCAGGTACGACCGGTCCAGGTTGCCCAGCAGGTACTGGACGGCGTGGAAGACCGGGGAGGCGTGCGGCTTGACCGCGACCCGGTCCTCGGCGTCGAGGTGGGCGAACCACAGCGCGGTCATCGCGGTGACCAGGGAGGCGCTGGAGGCCTGGTGGCCGCCGACCTTCACCCCGTCGCCGGTGGCCCGGTCGTGGTTGGCCGCGTCGACGATCCGGGTGGCGAGCCAGAGCACCCGCCGCTGGATCTCGTCGAGGACATCGAGGTCGTGCTGGTTCACGGTGGCTCCATCCGGGCGTCGCCGTTGACGCCCTCGCGAGGGGGTGCGGGGGCCGCGTACTCGAAGAAGGCGGGAGGGCCGCCCCCTGGTCGGCGGCGGCCCTCCCGGGGGTCAGCCCTGGACGCCGAGGCGCTCCAGGATCAGCTCGCGGACGGTCTTGGCGTCGGCCTGGCCGCGGGTGGTCTTCATGACCGCGCCGACCAGCGCGCCGGCCGCCGCGACCTTGCCGCTGCGGATCTTCTCGGCGATTTGCGGGTTCGCGGCGATCGCCTCGTCCACGGCGGCGGTGAGCGCGCCGGTGTCGGAGACGACCTCCAGGCCCCGGTTGGTCATGATCTGGGTGGGTGAGCCCTCACCGGCCACCACGCCCTCCAGGACGGTCCGGGCCAGCTTGTCGTTGAGCTTGCCGGCGTCGACCAGGCCCTGGAGCTCGGCGACCTGGGTCGGGGTGGCCCCGACGTCGGCCAGCTCGATGCCGGCCTCGTTGGCCCGGCGGGACAGCTCGCCCAGCCACCACTTGCGGGCGCCGGCGGGGGTGGCCCCGGCGGCCACGGTGGCCTCGATCAGCTCGACCGCGCCGGCGTTGAGCACCGACTGCATGTCGGCGTCGGACAGGCCCCAGTCCTGCTGGAGCCGGCGGCGGTGCAGGCGGGGCAGCTCCGGCAGGGCGGCCTTCAGCTCGGCCACCCACGCGGTGTCCGGGGCGAGCGGCACCAGGTCCGGCTCCGGGAAGTACCGGTAGTCGGTGGCGGTCTCCTTGGACCGGCCCGGCCGGGTGTCCCCGGTGTCCTCCTGGAAGTGCCGGGTCTCCTGGGTGATCCGGCCGCCCGCGTCGAGCACCGACGCCTGGCGCAGCATCTCCGAGCGGACCGCCCGCTCCACCGAGCGCAGCGAGTTGACGTTCTTCGTCTCGGTGCGGGTGCCCCACTCCTCGCCGGGAAGGTTGAGGGAGGTGTTCACGTCGCAGCGCAGCGAACCCTCCTCCATCCGCACGTCGGAGACGCCCAGGGAGCGGATCACGTCGCGCAGCTCGGCGACGTACGCCCGGGCCACCTCGGGGGCGAGCGCACCGATGCCGGGGACCGGCTTGGTGACGATCTCCACCAGCGGGATGCCGGCCCGGTTGTAGTCGACCAGCGACTCGGTCGCCCCGTGGATCCGGCCGGTGGCGCCGCCGACGTGCAGCGTCTTGCCGGTGTCCTCCTCCAGGTGCACCCGCTCGATGCCGATCCGGACCAGTTCGCCGTTCACCTCCACGTCGAGGTACCCGTCGACGCAGAGCGGCTCGTCGTACTGGCTGATCTGGAAGTTCTTCGGCATGTCCGGGTAGAAGTAGTTCTTCCGGGCGAACCGGCACCACTGCGCGATGGAGCAGTTCAGCGCCAGGCCGATCCGGATCGTCGCCTCGATGGCCGCCTTGTTCGCCACCGGCAGCGAGCCGGGCAGGCCGAGGCAGACCGGGCAGACCCGGGTGTTCGGCTCGCCGCCGAAGTCGGTCGGGCAGCCGCAGAACATCTTCGTGTTCGTGCCCAGCTCGACGTGGGTCTCCAGGCCGATCACCGGTTCGTAGCGCGCGACGACGTCGTCGTACGCGGGCAGGGTGGTCGTCATCGGTGCTCCTACCTACAGTGCCGGTGGGGTGAACGTGCCGACCGCAGACTCCAGCGCGGCGGCGACCCGGTACATCCGGTCGTCGGCCATCGTCGGGGCCATCACCTGGAGCCCGACGGGCAGCCCGTCGGCGAGCCCGCACGGCACCGAGATGCCCGGCCCGCCGTACAGGTTGGCCGGGATGGTGTACAGGTCGGCCAGGTACATCTGGTACGGGTCGGCGGTGCGCGCGCCGATCGGGAACGCCACGAACGGCGTGGTCGGCGAGATCAGCGCGTCGACCCGCTCGAACGCGGCGGTGAAGTCCCGGGTGATCAGCGTCCGGACCTTCTGCGCCTGCCCGTAGTAGGCGTCGTAGTAGCCCGAGGAGAGGGCGTACGTGCCGAGCATGATCCGGCGCTTGACCTCGGGGCCGAAGCCGACGTCCCGGGTCAGCGACATGACCTCCTCCAGCGACCGGTTGCCGTCGTCGCCCTCCCGCAGCCCGAACCGGACGCCGTCGAACCGGGCCAGGTTCGAGGAGCACTCGCTCGGCGCGATCAGGTAGTACGCCGGGAGGGCGTACTTGAAGTGCGGGCAGGAGATCTCGACGATCTCCGCGCCGAGCTTGGCCAGGGCGTCGACGGACTCGCGGAACGCGGCCGTCACGCCCGGCTCGCCGCCCTCGCCGGAGAACTCGGTGACCACGCCCAGCCGCACGCCGGTCAGGTCGCCGGTCGCGCCGAGCCGCGCGGCGGCCACCACGTCGGGCACCGGCTGCGGGATGGAGGTGGAGTCGCGCGGGTCGTGGCCGCCGATCGCCGCGTGCAGCAGCGCCGCGTCCAGCACCGTACGCGCGCACGGGCCCGGGGTGTCCAGCGAGGAGGAGAACGCCACCAGGCCGTACCGGGAGGTGCCGCCGTAGGTGGGCTTCGCCCCGACGGTGCCGGTGACCGCGCCCGGCTGGCGGATCGAGCCGCCGGTGTCCGAGCCGATCGCCAGCGGCGCCTCGTACGCGGCCAGCGCGGCGGCGCTGCCGCCACCGGAGCCGCCCGGGATGCGGTCGGTGTCCCACGGGTTGCGGGACGGCCCGTACGCCGAGTACTCCGTGGAGGAGCCCATGGCGAACTCGTCCATGTTGGTCTTGCCGAGCATCACCGTGCCGGCCGCCCGCAGCCGCTGCACGATCGTCGCGTCGTACGGCGGACGCCAGCCCTCAAGGATCTTCGACCCGACGGTGGTCGGCACGCCCTTGGTGGTCAGCACGTCCTTGACGGCCACCGGGACGCCGGCCAGCGGGCCCAGTTCCTCGCCGGCCGCCCGGCGCTCGTCGACCGCGCGCGCGGCGGCGAGCGCGCCGTCGGCGTCGACGTGCAGGAAGGCGTGCACCCGGTCCTCGACGGCGGCGATCCGGTCCAGGTGGGCCCGGGTCACCTCGACGGCCGAGGTCTCCCCGCCGGCCACGAGGCCGGCGATCTCGACGGCGGTCAGCTTGGTCAGGTCAGTCACGACGCCACATCCTCGTCCAGGATCCGCGGGACGCGGAACCGCTGTTCCTCCGCGTCGGGCGCGCCCGACAGGGCCTCGGCCGGGGTCAGGCCCGGCACCACCACGTCCTCGCGCAGCACGTTCGTCAGCGGTACGGAGTGGGAGGTCGGCGGAATGTCCGCCGCGGTGACCTCGCCGACCTGGGCGACCGCCTGGAGGATCGTGTCGAGCTGGCCGGCGAAGGTGTCCAGCTCCTCCTCCGTGACGGCGAGCCGCGACAGTCGCGCCAGGTGCGCGACCTCCTCGCGGGAGATGGCGGCCATCAGTGCCCCCTTCGTGGCTGTCGTGCTGTTCTGGCGGTGGCCCGCCGCGCGTCGGATTGACGATGACGTGCGGTGACCGGAGCGAGTCTATTGTCCAGCACCGGCCCGGCGTCCCCGACTCCCCCTTCGGCCCTCCGACGCCGGGGTGCCGGCGGGCCGCAGGGCCGGCGGACGTGCGGGGTCGGCGGGTCAGCGGATGTGCGGGGGCCGGCTCTCCGCCTCCCGCGCGGCCGGCCGCAGCGGCCGGTACCGGGCGAGCCACGCGGCCAACTCCTCGGCCGGCATCGGCCGGGCGTAGAACCAGCCCTGCGCCACGTCGCAGCCGGCGGCGTGCAGCAGCCGCCAGGTCCGCTCGTCCTCCACCCCCTCCGCGACGACCCGAAGCCCGAGCGCCCCGGCCAGCTCGATCATCGACCGGACGATCGCGGCGTCGTCCGCGTCCTCGACCATCCCGAGCACGAACGACCGGTCCACCTTCACCTCGGACAGCGGAAGCCGGCGCAGGTGCTGCATCGACGAGTACCCGGTGCCGAAGTCGTCCAGCGCGATGGCCACCCCGATGCCGTGCAGCCGGGAGATGGTGGCCAGCACCCGGCGCGGATCGGCCATCAGCGCGCCCTCGGTGATCTCCAGTTGCAGCCGCTCCGGCCGGACGCCGAACCGGGCCAGCCGGTCGGCGATCTGGTCGGCGATCTCGCCGGTGTGCAGGTCCCGGACGCTGACGTTGAGCGCCGCCCGCAGGGTGATCCCGGCCGCCGACCACTTCGCCAACTGCTCCACCACGTCGTCGACCACCCGGCGGGTGAGCAGCCGCATCACCGCGCTCTGCTCGGCGACCCGGATCAGCTCCTCCGGGTCGACCATCCCCCGGCGCGGATGCCGCCAGCGCAGCAGCGCCTCCACGCCCACCACCTCGCCGGTGGCGATGGCGACCTGCGGCTGGTAGTACATGGTGATCTCGCCGGGGTCGCCCGGCTCGTCCGGCCCCGCCGGCCGGCCGGCCGGCTCCGCGTACCCGCGCCCGGGCTCCGGCCCGGTCCCGGAATCCGCCTCCGTTGCCCCGCCGCCCGGTTCGACCGGCTGCTCCGGCCCGGCGCCGCTCGCGGCGGCCCGCCGACGGATCGGGTCGGCGGCGGTGACGATCCGGTGGATCAGCTCGTCGGGGTGGGCCTGCCCCGGGCGCTCCCGGCGCCGGCGGGCGCCCCACCGGGTCGACCCGCCGGTCGAGCCGCCCGCGCCGCCACGGCCGGCGACCGCCGGGGCGAGGGCGGACGGCAACGCGGCGCCGTCCCCGCCGCGCACCCCGCCCGCCACCCGACCGTCGTCCCGCCCCGCCGGCCCCGATTCGAGTACGCGCCGCAGGTCGGCCAGCAGACCCAGCCGCTCGGCGGAGTTGTGGTCGGACTCGGCGGCGTACACGGCGACGGTGTCGCTGCGCTGCTTGGCGTCGTACATCGCCACGTCGGCGTGGCGCATCAGGGTGGCGAAGTCCTCCCCGTGCTCGGGGTAGATCGCGATGCCGATGGAGCCGCCGACGTCCAGCGGCAGCCCGTCCAGCGCCACCGGCTCGGCGAGCGCGGCCACCAGCCGCTCGGCGGTCTCCCGGGCGGCGTCGACCCCGGTCAGCCCGGTGCTGACGATGGCGAACTCGTCCCCGCCGAGGCGGGCGAGCAGGTCCCGGTCCCCCACCGCGCCGGCCAGCCGGGCGCTCACCTCGACCAGCAGCCGGTCGCCCACGGCGTGACCGAGCGCGTCGTTGACGTTCTTGAACCGGTCCAGGTCGATCAGCAGCAGCGCCAGGTGGGCGTCCTGGTCGCCCCGGGCGGCCCGCTCGGCGTGCAGGTGGACCTGCTCGGCGACCTCCGCGAGCAGCGCCTTGCGGTTGGGCAGGCCGGTGAGCGGGTCGAGCGCGCCGAGCTGCTCCTGCTCGGCGGCGAGGTGGGCCATCCGGTACACCGCGAACAGCGGCACCAGCACCAGCGGGATCAGCGCGGCGCTGGCCCGGGCGGCGGCCACCAGCACCGGGGCGAGCAGCAGCAGCGACCCGGTGGAGATCAGCTCGTATCCCAGGCCCGACCGGACCCCGGGCCACCAGCGGCCCCCGAAGCGCAGCCGGATGGCGGTGCTGACCAGGCCGTAGTTGGCCACGAACCAGGCCGTCGCCGCCCCGCCGACGGCCAGCACGTCCCGCCAGCCCAGGTGTCCGCCCTCGAAGATCCCGCCCGGTCCCAGGCCGGTGACCGCGGCGGCGGCGGCCAGCGCGCAGGCGTACTGGGCGGCGTTGAAGCCGGACCGCCAGCCGGCGTGCCCCATCCGCCAGCCCGAGACGACCACCGCCACCGTCTGCACCGCCACGGCCGGACCGAGCCCCCAGCCGAGCAGGATGGCGAAGGTGAAGCAGGTGGACGGGAAGACCGCCGAGGGCTGCCGGCGCCCCGGCGGCACGAACGGCCGCGCGTCGCAGATCACGGCGAGGGCCGCCATCGTCCAGAACGCCACCGGCAGCGCGGCGACCCGGTCCGGCAGCGCGGCCAGCGGCCCGGCCGCGACCAGCAGCGCCAGCGCCGCGACGGCGGCGACGAAGCCGTAGAAGGACGTCACCCGTGCCGGCGGGACGGAGTTTCGCGGATCGGCGGCCGCCATCGCACCTCCCGGGCAGTGGCCACGGCGGGCCCTGCGCCCGTCGTGCCCCCATGAAACGCCCTGGGTGCCGCTTTTTCCGAGACGACAGCCACGAATCGGTCGTAGTCGTAATTAAGTTGGTATACGCGGCCAGGTGCGGTCAAGCCCCGCGACCCGCGACCCGGCCCCTGCGGCCCGGGTCGGTGGCGCACTGCGGGCCCGGGTCGGTGGCGCCCTACGGCCGGGCCGGTGGCGCACTGCGGCCCGGGTCGCCCGGGGCGGCGGACCGGGTCACTCGCCGATGCGGGCCACCTCACGGGCCGCGTCCGGGCCCTGGTCGAGCAGGACCCGGAAGCCCTCCTCGTCCAGCACCGGCACCTTCAGGCTGACCGCCTTGTCGGCCTTGGAGCCGGGGTTGTCCCCCACCACCACGAAGCCGGTCTTCTTGGAGACCGAGCCGGTCACCTTGCCGCCCCGGGTCTGGATCGCCTCGGCGGCCTGGTCCCGGGAGAACCCGGCCAGGGTGCCGGTCACCACGACGGTGAGCCCCTCCAGCGGGCGCGGCCCCTCGTCGCCGGCCTCCTCGGTCATCCGTACGCCCGCCTCGGCCCACTTGCGGACCACCTCGCGGTGCCAGTCGACGGTGAACCACTCCTTGATGCTGGCCGCGATCGTCGGGCCGACGCCGTCGACCGAGGACAGTTCCTCCTCGTCGGCCGCCTCGATCGCCGCCATCGAGCGGAAGTGCCGGGCGATGGCCTGGGCGGCAGTCGGGCCGACGTGCCGGATGGAGAGCGCCACCAGCACCCGCCACAGGTCGCGCTCCCGGGCCACGGCGAGGTTGTCGAGCAGCTTCACGGCGTTGCTGCCGAGGCTGCCGTCCTTGTTCACGAAGAACGGCGACCGGGCCAACTGCTCGGCGTCGAGGCCGAACAGGTCGCCCTCGTCGGTGATGACCTGAGCGTCCAGCAGCGCCGCCGCGCCCTTGTAGCCGAGCACCTCGATGTCGAACGCGCCCCGGCCGGCCAGGTGGAACACCCGCTCACGTAGCTGCGCCGGGCAGCTACGGCTGTTCGGGCAGCGGATGTCGACGTCCGCCTCCTTCTCCGGCCGCAGCGGGGTGCCGCAGGCCGGGCAGTTGGTCGGCATGACGAACGGCCGGGCGTCGGCGGGCCGCAGGTCGACCACCGGGCCGAGCACCTCGGGGATCACGTCGCCGGCCTTGCGGATCACCACCGTGTCGCCGATCAGCACCCCCTTGCGTTCCACCTCGCGGGCGTTGTGCAGGGTGGCGTAGGCGACGGTGGAGCCGGCCACCTTGACCGGCTGGAGCAGGGCCCGTGGGGTCACCCGGCCGGTGCGCCCGACCTCCACCTCGATGTCGAGCAGCTTGGTGTTGACCTCCTCCGGGGGGTACTTGAAGGCGATCGCCCAGCGCGGGGCCCGACTGGTGGAGCCGAGCCGGCCCTGGATGGAGACCGGGTCCACCTTGACCACCACGCCGTCGATCTCGTGCTCGACGTCGTGCCGGTGCTCGGCGTAGTACGCGATGAACTCCGCGACGCCGGCCAGGTCGGGCACCACCCGCCAGCGGTCGCTGGTCGGCAGCCCCCACGCCTTCAGCGCCGCGTACGACTCGGACTGGGCGGTCGGGGTGAAGCCGCCCCGGGCGCCGATGCCGTGCACCACCAGCCGCAGCGGCCGGGACGCGGTGATCCGCGGGTCCTTCTGGCGCAGGCTGCCGGCGGCGGCGTTGCGCGGGTTGGCGAACGGGTCCTTGCCCTGCTCCACCAGGCTGGCGTTGAGGTCGGCGAAGCCGGCGACCGGGAAGAAGATCTCGCCGCGCACCTCGATGAACTCGGGCATGTCGGGGAACTCGGCCGACGGGGTCAGCCGGGCCGGCACGTCCCGGATGCTGCGGACGTTGGCCGTGACGTCCTCGCCGGTGCGCCCGTCGCCCCGGGTGGCCGCGCGGACCAGCCGGCCCTTCTCGTAGGTCAGGTTGATCGCCAGCCCGTCGACCTTGAGCTCGCACAGGTAGGGCACCGGGCCGCCGGCGTCCCGCTCGACCCGCTCGGCCCAGGCCGCCAGTTCCTCGTCGGCGAAGGCGTTGTCGAGGGAGAGCATCCGCTCGGCGTGGGCGACCGGGGTGAAGTCGGTCGAGAAGGTGCCGCCGACCCGCTGGGTCGGGGAGTCCGGGGTGCGCAGCGCCGGGAACTCGGCCTCCAGCGCCTCCAGCTCGCGCAACTGCCGGTCGAACTCGGCGTCGGTGACGATCGGGGCGTCCATGACGTAGTAGCGGTACTGGTGCTCGGTCAACTCCTGGCTCAGGGTGGCGTGCCGCTCCCGCGTCTCGGGGGTCGGGTCGGCGCCCGCCGCCGCCTCCTGGGCCGGGGTGACCCGCTGCGGTACGGCCTCCTCCGCGCCACCCCCGGCCGCCCCGACCGACGCGCCCGGCCCCGCCGGATCGTCCCCGGCCGCGCTGCCGCTCGCCGGTGCCGCCGCCGGATCGTCCCCCGACGTCCTGCCGCCCTTCGACGCCCTGCCGCTCTCGGACACCTTGCCGCTCCCCGACACCTTGCCGCCACCGGACACGTCGTGCGACCTCCTGTGATCACGCTACCCCCGCACCGTATCGGCCGGGTAGGACAATCCACCGGCCGCCCGCCGCGCCCGGCGGGCCGTCACCCCGCCGACGTGCGAGGATCGCCGCACGTCGGCGGTGCCGGGGCCGCCGCCGGACATGGGGAGGCGCAGATGCCGGACTGGCTGCTCTGGGCGCTGGCGATCGTGCTGGCCGTCGTCGCGGGCTGGGCATGGAGCGAGTGGCGCCGGCGGAACTCCGGGCCCGAGCGCGCCCGGCGGGACCGGCCCCGGCCGCAGCGGGACCGACCGCGCCCCGGGTCCGCCGCCCCCCGCCCCGGCCGGGGCGCCGGCACGCGGGCCCCGGGCCGACCGGCCGCCCCGCCCCGGCCGCGCGCCGCCGAGCGGGCCCCCGCCGGCACGCCCCGACCCGGCGAGGTCTGGTGGGCCGAGGTCCCGTACGCCGACGGCACCGGCTCGAAGGTCCGCCCCTGTGTGGTGCTGCGCGCCGACGGTCGGGGCGTCGACGTGCTCAAGGTCACCAGTCAGGACAAGTCCAACCGGGACGACCACGTCCGCATCCCCACCCGCGACTGGGACCCCGGCGCCGACCACGACAGCTACCTCGACATCAGCGAACCCATCCGGATCACCACCTCGGCCCTGCGGGACCACGCGGGCAGGTGCGACCCCGCCCTCTGGCGCCAACTCCGCGCCCTCCCCCACCTCCCCACCTCTTGATCAACGGGGCTGGTCGGGTGGGGTGGGGGGTTAGTCGTGAGGGGTGGCTAGGGTGGTTAGTTGGTCGGCGTACTCGATGCGGGTGGACCAGGCTCTCGGCCAGGCGGACAGGCCGTGGGCGGCGCCGACGAAGGCGCCGGCCAGGGCGGCGATCGAATCGGAGTCGCCGGCGGTGGTGGCGCCCCGGGCCAGCGCGCCGACCGGGTCGTCGGCGTGCCACAGCGCGCAGAGCAGCGCGGTCGCCAGCGCCTCCTCGGCCACCCAGCCCTCACCGGTCCGCCGGCACGGGTCGCCGCCGTCGTCGGGGCGGGTGAGCGTCGTGTTCAGCCGGCCCAGGACGGCCAGGCACTCGTCCCAACCACGGGCGATGAAGTCCTCCGGGGAGTCCACGCCCGGGCGCTGCCACAGGTCGCCGAGCCAGTCCGCCCGGTAGACCCGGCGCTGCCCGCGGGCCCGCTCGGCGAGCAGCGCCGGCAGCTCGGCCAGGACGACACCGTCGCGCAGCAGCCGAACCGCGTACGCGGTCAGCTCGCTGGCGGCCAGCCCGGTGGGGTGGCCGTGGGTCAGCCCGGCCTGGAGCTGGGCGAGGCCGGCCAGGGTGTCCAGGTCGACGGGGAGCAGCCCGATCGGGGTGACCCGCATGTTGGCGCCGCAGCCCTTCGAGCCGGCCACGGTCGCCTCCTGCCAGCGCACCCCCCGGGACAGCTCGGCGCAGGCCCGCAGGCAGGTCATCCCCGGGGCGCGGTTGTTGTCCGGGCTGACCGACCAGGCCAGGAAGCGCTCCCGCAGCAGCGGCTCGACCGCCTCCGGGGTGAACGCCGGCGCGTCGTGCAGCGCCCAGCCCACCGCGAGCGCCATCTGGGTGTCGTCGGTGACCAGCGCCGGGTCGCCCTCCAGCTCGCGCGGGCCGGACGGGCCGTACCGGCGGTGGATCTCGGCGACGGTCAGGAACTCGGTCGGCCGGCCCAGCGCGTCACCGTAGGCGAGGCCGAAGAGCGAGCCGGAGGCCCGCCGGAGCGAGGAGTCGATCACCCCCATGATCATGCCTGGCGGCAGCAAGCCCCGCTACGGGAGCGCGGGTCACTCCCAGACGAGGCAGAACGGGTGACCGGCTGGGTCGGCGTAGACCCGGAAGTCCTCGCCCTCGCCGGGCAGCCGCCGCGCGCCCAGGGCCAGCGCCGCCTTCTCGGCGGCCTCGATGTCGGAGACGGTGACGTCGAGGTGGAACTGCTGGGGCCGCTCCGGGTCGGGCCAGGTCGGCGGGGGCAGCTCGGGTGCCCGCTGGAAGGCGAGCCGGGGATGGCGGCCCGCCGGGCCGCCGAGCACCACCCACTCGTCGCCTTCGGAGTCCTCCTCCGCCACCGGCAGGCCCAGCAGCTCGGCGTAGAACGCCGCGAGGGCCCGGGGGTCGGGGCAGTCGATCACCGTAGAACGCAGTTGTCCAACCATGGGCGTCATTCTGCCCGCCGGGTACGACAGGAAACCTCAGTCCTCGGCGAGTCGCCGCCCCGCGTCCCGGCATGCGGCGAGCACCGCCCGGACGTACTGCGGGGTGGCTCCGGCGAGGCCGCAGGCGGGGGTGACCACCACCTGCTCGGTGAGCCGGCGGCGGGGAAAGCCGAGGCGGTCCCAGAGCTGACGTACCCGGTCGGCGACCTGGGCGGAGGTCGGCGCGCGACCGTCCGGCGGCGGGGTGGCCGGGGCGGCACCGGCCAGCAGCCCGAGCCCGGCGTCGATCGCCTCGCCGAGCGGGTCCAGGTCCTTCACCAGGCTCAGGTCCAGCGCGACCGCGGCGGCGCCGGCCGAGCGGACCAGCTCCAGCGGGAGGTCCGGCGCGCAGCAGTGCACCACGACCGGGACCCCGACCGCCTCGACCACGGTGCGCAGCAGGTCCGCCGCGTCGGACTGCGGCACCGGACGGTACGTGCCGAAGCCGCTCTCCGTGGGCACCCGCCCGGCCAGCACGGCCGGCAGGGACGGCTCGTCGAGCTGGAGCAGCACCGTGGCCCGGGGCAGCCGGCGGGCGACAGCGGCGACGTGCCCGCGCAGCCCCTCGGCGAGGGAGCCGGTGAGGTCCCGCACCGCGCCCGGGTCGCGCAGCATCCGGCCGCCGATCGGCAGGTCGAGCGAGGCGGCCAGGGTGTACGGGCCGGCCGCCTGCACCTTGACCGTCCCTGCGTACTCCTCGGCCTGCTCGGCGAGTTGGTCGAGATCGCGTTCCATCAGGTCCCGCGCCCGGCGCAGGTCCCGGCCCGGCCGGGAGGCGACCCGCCAGCGGGCCGCGTACAGCTCGACGGGCAGCTCGGCCAGCAGGCCCCCGGTGCGCCCGATCAGGTCCGCCCCCGGCCCGCGTGCGGGCAGCTCGGGCAGGTGGGGCAGGGCGGGCAGCTCGCCGAGGACGACCCGCTGCGCCTCGGCCACGTCGGTGCCGGGCAGCGAACCGATGCCGGTCGCCGCGCCGGCCGGCCAGGACCATGCGAGATCTGTCACGGGCGAAGGGTATACGGATCAGCCGGTGATGGTGGCGGAGCCGAGCACCACGTCGCCGGCCGGGTCCGGCCGGTACGCCACCACGGCCTGGCCGGCGGCGACGCCACGCACCGGGCGGCGCAGCTCGGCGCGCAGCGTGTCCCCGGTCAGCTCGACGGTGGCCGGCACCACGTCGCCGTGGGCGCGTAGCTGCACCTCGCACCCGAACGGCCCGGCCGGCCGGGCGCCTGCGGTCCACACCGGACGCTCGGCGCGCACCGAGGAGACCTCCAGCGCCTCGGCCGGCCCCACGGTGACGGTGTTGGTCTTCGGCGTGATCGAGAGCACGTAGCGCGGCCGGCCGTCCGGGGCGGGCCGGTCCAGGTGCAGGCCGCGCCGCTGCCCCACCGTGTACGCGTACGCGCCGGTGTGGCTGCCGACCACCGCGCCGGTGAGCGCGTCGACCACGTCGCCCGGGGCCTCGCCGAGCCGGCCGGCCAGGAAGCCCCGGGTGTCGCCGTCGGCGATGAAGCAGATGTCGTGCGAGTCCGGCTTGTCGGCCACGGCGAGCCCACGGCGGGCCGCCTCCTCGCGGACCTGCGCCTTGGTCGAGTCGCCGAGCGGGAAGATCGACCGGTCGAGCTGGGCGCGGGTCAGCACCGCCAGCACGTACGACTGGTCCTTGGCGAGGTCGACGCTGCGGCGCAGCAGGCCGTCCGGGCCGAGCCGGGCGTGGTGGCCGGTGACGACGGCGTCGAAGCCCAGGGCCACGGCCCGGTCCAGCACCGCGGCGAACTTGATCTTCTCGTTACAGCGCAGGCAGGGGTTCGGGGTACGGCCGGCCGCGTACTCGGCGACGAAGTCGTCGACCACGTCGGCGTGGAACCGGTCGGCCATGTCCCACACGTAGAACGGGATGCCGATCACGTCGGCGGCCCGCCGGGCGTCCCGGGAGTCCTCCAGCGTGCAGCACCCGCGCGCCCCGGTCCGGTACGTCTGCGGATTGCGGGCCAGCGCCAGGTGCACGCCCGTCACGTCGTGCCCGGCCGCCACTGCCCGCGCCGCCGCCACGGCGGAGTCCACCCCACCGGACATGGCCGCAAGAACCCTCACCCCGTCACGCTCCTTTCCCCCCGAGCCTACCGGCCCCCGCCCTCCGCCCCGTCGATCATGGAGCCGTGCGGGGGGACGGATGACGCGCATGATGTCGAACCGGGCACCACGCGTCCATGATCGACGGGGTGGGGGTGGGGTGGGGTGGGGTGGGGTGGGGGTTAACGGGGGGTGCGGAGGGCGGCGGCGCGGCGGGCGCGGTCGACTGCGGCCGGGAGGGCCGTCACCAGGGCGTCGATGTCGGCCTGGGTGCTGGTGTGGCCGAGGGTGAAGCGGAGTGAGGAACGGGCGCGGTCGTCGTCGGCGCCCATCGCGATCAGCACGTGCGAGGGCTGGGCCACGCCGGCCGAGCAGGCCGAGCCCGTGGAGCAGGCGATGCCCTGGGCGTCGAGCAGCAGGAGCAGGGCGTCGCCCTCGCAGCCGGGGAAGGAGAAGTGCGCGTTGCCCGGGAGCCGGTCGGCCGGGTCGCCGTTGAAGACCACCTCGGGGACGGCGTACCGGACCCGCTCCACCAGGTCGTCGCGGAGGGCGGCCACCCGGGCCGCGTACTCCTGCTGGCCCTTCACGGCCGCCTCCACCGCGACCGCGAAGGCCACGATGCCGGCGGTGTCCAGCGTGCCGGAGCGGACGTCGCGCTCCTGCCCGCCGCCGTGCAGCAGCGGGGTGGCCGCGACGTCCCGGGCGAGCAGCAGCGCGCCGACGCCCGCGGGGCCGCCCAGCTTGTGCCCGGTGACGGTGAGCGCGGAGACGCCGCTGGCCGCGAAGTCCACCGGCACCTGGCCGACGGCCTGGATCGCGTCGGTGTGGAACGGCACGCCGTACTCGGCGGCGACGGCGGCCAGCGCGGCGACCGGCTGGAGGGTGCCCACCTCGTTGTTGGCCCACATCGCGGTGACCACGGCGACCCCGTCGCCGTGCGCGGCCAACTCGGCGCGCAGCGCCTCCGGGGCGAGCCGACCGGCGGCGTCCACCGGCAGCCAGCCCACCTCGGCTCCCTCGTGGTCGACCAGCCAGTCGACCGCGTCGAGCACGGCGTGGTGCTCGACGGCGCTGGAGACCACCCGCCGCCGGCCCGGGGACGCCGACCGACGGGCCCAGAAGATGCCCTTGACCGCCAGGTTGTCGCTCTCCGTGCCGCCGCCGGTGAAGATCACCTCGGACGGGCGGGCACCCAGCGCGGCGGCCACCCGCTCGCGGGACTCCTCCACCCGACGCCGGGCACGCCGGCCGGCCGCGTGCAGTGCCGACGCGTTGCCGACCTCGCGGGCTGCGGCCAGGTACGCCGCCAGTGCCTCGTCGAGCATTGGCGTCGTCGCGGCGTGATCCAGGTATGCCATCACCGTTCAGCCTACTGACCGGGGCATCGGCGGCCCGACCCCGGAGGGCAACCCCGCCCAGGCACGGGCAGAGACCGGGGCGGGCGGGCCTGCACCGACGGGCAACTGCACCTACATGTGGCGAATCTCCCGGAGATTCCCGGGTACTACGAGGTCGGGCACATCGATCCGGAGCGCCCACTGCGGCGACAGCCTGCTGGGGGGCACCCTGACGGGCTGATCGGCGGGCCGGCTCAGCTCCCCGGCCCGCCGATCAGCTCCCTTGCGGCGGCACGCGAAAGGGGCCACCCGATCCGGGTGGCCCCTGTCCGCACCCGGGTCCCCCCGGGCCGTCGTTCACTTGCGCTTGCGGATCTCCTCGGCTGCCTGCGGGACGACCTTGAACAGGTCGCCGACGACGCCGAAGTCGGCCAGCTCGAAGATCGGGGCCTCGCCGTCCTTGTTCACGGCGACGATCGTCTTCGAGGTCTGCATGCCGGCCCGGTGCTGGATCGCCCCGGAGATGCCCAGCGCGACGTAGAGCTGCGGGGAGACCGTCTTACCGGTCTGTCCCACCTGGAACTGGTGCGGGTAGAAGCCCGAGTCGACGGCCGCGCGGGACGCGCCGACGGCACCACCGAGCAGGTCGGCCAGCTCCTCGACCAGCTTGAAGTTGTCGGCGTTGCCGACGCCGCGACCACCGGAGACGACCACGCCGGCCTCGGTCAGCTCCGGACGCGAGCCCTTCTGCTCGGCGACCCGGTCGACGACCCTGGCCAGTTTGTCGGTGTCGGTGACCGACACGCTGAGCTGCTCGACGGCCGGGGTGGCGGCGGCCGGCACCGGGGTGACCGAGTTCGGCCGGACGGTGACCAGCGGCAGGCCCTTGGTGACCTTCGACTTCACGATGGCCGAGCCGGCGAACGCGACCTGGGTGGCGGTACCGTCGGCGGCCAGGCCGACCACGTCGGTCAGGATGCCGTTGTCCAGCCTGACCGCCAGCCGGGCGGCGATCTCCTTACCCTCCTGGGCGGAGGCGAGCAGCACGGCGGCGGGCTGCACCCGCTTGACCAGCTCGGCCAGCACGGTGGCCTTGGGGGCCACCAGGTAGCCGTCGATCTCCTCGCTCTCGGCGGCGTAGATCTTCTCCGCGCCGTACTCGCCCAGCTTCGCGCTCAGCGCCTCGGCGGCACCGGGCCCGCCGAGCACGACCGCGCTCGGCGTGCCCAGCTCGCGGGCGAGGGTGAGCATCTCCAGGGTGACCTTCTTGACGCCGAACTCCCGGGTGGCTTCGACGACGACGAGAACCTCAGACATGTCCAGACCCCTCACACGAACTTCTCGGTGGCGAGGAACTCGACCAGCTTGACGCCGCCGTCGCCCTCGTCGGTGACCTTCGCGCCGCCCGAGCGCGGCGGACGCTTGCTGTGCTCCAGCACGACGCTGGTGGCACCGTCGAAGCCCACCTCGGCGGGGGCCACACCGAGATCGGCCAGGGCGAGCGTCTGCACCGGCTTCTTCTTGGCGGCCATGATGCCCTTGAACGACGGGTAGCGCGGCTCGTTGATGGTGTCCCACACGGAGACCACGGCCGGGGTCGAGGCGGCGACCACCTCGTAGCCCTCCTCGGTCTGCCGCTCGACGGTCAGGGTCGAGCCGTCGACGGTGAGCTTGCGCGCGCCGGTCAGCGCGGCGACGCCGAGGCGCTCCGCGATCATGTGCGGCATCACCTGCACCCGGCCGTCGGTCGACTCGGCCCCACAGATCACCAGGTCGGCGCCCAGCCGACCGAGCGCCGCGGCGAGCACCTTCGAGGTGGCCACGGCACAGGAACCGTGCAGGGCGTCGTCGACGACGTGCACCGCCTTGTCCGGCCCCATGGACAGCGCCTTGCGGATCGACTCGGTCGCCCGGTCCGGACCCATGGTCAGGATGGTGACCTCACCGCCGTGCGCCTCCTTGATCTTCAACGCCTCCTCGATGGCGTACTCGTCCATCTCGTTGATGACGTTGTTCGCCGAACCGCGGTCGACGGTGTTGTCGTCAGAACGCAGGTTGCGGTCCGCGCCCGAATCGGGCACCTGCTTGACGAGTACGACGATGTTCATCGCGCTTCGACGACCCCTCCTGTTGGTGTTGCCATGCTCACCCGGTCTCGGGCGCAGCCTCGCGCGTCCGTTGACGCCCGGTCAACCGCAGGCTGCTGTGCAATTGCCCACGAGCAATGTTACCCACAAGTAGCATAGACTCTCGGGAACCTCGGAGTGACACAGCTCACCGCACGCCACGGACCCGGGTCGGCGCACCGGCCCGCGGCCCGGCGGGGCCGGGCACGGCGCAGGTCAGGCCGGTTCGGCCAGTGCTGCCCTGATCTTGTCGATCGCCGCCGTCTCGGCCGGCACCACGCCCCGGTGCGCCCGGGCCACCCGGTCGGCGGCGGCGAGCACCAGCGCCTGGTAGCCGGCCACGTCCCCCGGGGACTTCTCCCGCAGGATCTGCACCGCCCGACCGAGCGCCGGCAGCACCACCGACTCGACCTCCAGGGCCGAGTCCCGGGGCAACGTCGGCAGCGGGCCGGTGGTGAGCGCCTCCTTCACCGGGCCGCTCGCCTGCGCCATCGCCCCGGACGCGGCGAAGCTCTCCCGCAGCAACGCGAGCATGCCCGGATCGGCGTTCGAGACCAGGAAGACCGCGCCGAACGCGCCGGTCTTCAGGGTGAGTCGCTCGTCGTCCGTCAGTCGCTGCTCCATGGTCACGGAGTGTAGATGTAGGGCGTGGTGGTGGTGACCGGGACGAGGCCGAGCCGCTCCAGGATCGGCCGGCTGTCGTCGGAGGCGTCCACCTGGAGCAGGGTGCGGCCCCGCTGGGCGGCCAGCCGCGCCCGGTGACTGACCAGCGCCCGGTAGACGCCCCGGCGGCGCCAACCCTGAAGCGTCGAGCCGCCCCAGAGCGTGGCGAAGCCGGTGCCGGGGACGTAGCGCACCCAGCCGGCGCTGACCACGGTCTCCCCCGCCTCGGCGACCACCACCGTGATCGACTGCGGGTCGGTGGCGATCTCCCGCTCCAGCCCGTCGGCGAGGTGGCCCCGGCCGCCGCCCCAGACCTCCTCCTCCATGACCACGATCCGGTCCAGGTCGGCGCGGGCGGTCACCTCGCGCAGGCGTATCCCCTCGGGGACCACCGGGAGGGCGGCGGCCAGCGGCGCGACCGGGCCGATCACGACGGTTTCCCGCTCCTCCGGGACGAACCCGGCGGCCCGCAGCCGGTCGGGCAGGTCGGCCGGCTCGTCGTGGCCGTGCAGCTTCCACTCCACCGGCTCGCCCCGGGTCCGGAAGACCTCCACCTGCCGGGCGATCAGCTCGTCCAGCGCCGCCCCGGTCAGGCCGCCCAGGTCCCGGTAGCTGAGGAAACCCCCGTGGTCCAGGCCGAGGATGCGGACCAGCGGCCCGTCCCGCTCCACGGTCACCCCGGCCGGCAGCGGGTCCGGCACCGAGGCCCTCAGCTGGTTGTCGTACGCCTCGCGCAGCGTCATCACGTCAAGATCCGTCACCGGTCCAGGCTAAGCCCGGGGCACAGCGGATAATCGGCTTCGTGTGGGAGACGGTGCGGCGGTGGTTCGACCCGCGGGAGTTGAGGTCGGTGGGCAGCAGGCCCGACTACCGGTTCTCCCTGGCCAACGAGCGGACGTTCCTGGCCTGGCTGCGCACCGGGCTGGCGCTGGTCGCCGGCGGGCTGGCCGCCGCCCAGTTCCTGCCGCCGCTGCCGCTGGCGCACCTGCGCGAGGCGATCGCCGTCGCGCTGTTGCTGCTCGGCGGGACGGTGGCGGTGCGGGCCGTGGACCACTGGGCCCGCACCGAGCGGGCCATCCGGCTCGGCGAGGAACTGCCGGCGTCCCGCTTCCCCGCCGTCCTCGCCCTCGCCGTGGGGCTGGGCGCGCTGCTGCTGGTGGTGGCCGTGCTCGCCCGGGCGGTCGGCGGCCGGTGACCGGGGACCCGGGGCTGCAACCCGAACGGACCCGGCTGGCCTGGCGGCGCACCCTGCTCGCGCTCACCGTGGTCACCGTGCTGACCGTCCGGTTGGCCCTCACCGGGGACGCGGCCGGGGCGGTGCTGGCCGGCGTGGCGATCGCCGGCTGGGCGGCGACGCTGGCCCTCTGCTGGAGGCGGGCCGTCGGCTCGGGACCGGTGCACGGCACGTCGCGGACCATGCCCGTGGTCGCCCTCGCCGCCGTCGGGCAGGCCACGCTGGGGGTGCTGCTGGCGGTACGCGGGCTGTGGTGATCGGGCGCGGGTGCGCCATGATGGGTGGATGGCCCGGCTGTACGTCCTACTCTTCCTGGTCCAGATCGTCCTCGCGGTCTGCGCGCTGATCAGCTGTCTCTCCGCCGAGGAGGGCCAGGTCCGCGGCCTGCCCCGGATCGCCTGGGTGCTGGTCATCCTGATCTTCCCGCTGGTCGGCTCGATCGCCTGGTTCGTCGCGGGCCGGGAGCCCGCCGCTGGGCGCCCCCGGGGGGCCGGGCCGCTCGGCCGCCCTCCCGCCGAGCGCCGCCGGCCCGTCGCCCCGGACGACGACCCGGAGTTCCTCAGCTCCCTCGCCGAGCGCTCCCGCGAGCAGGACCGGGAGCTGTTCCGCCGCTGGGAGGAGGACCTGCGCCGGCGCGAGGACGACCTGCGCCGCAAGGAGGGCGACCCGCCCCGGGAGGACGACCGGCCGGGGGCCTGACGCGGCGCCCTCCGCCGGGGCGGGTGCCCCGGCCTACACTCGGCGCCTGAGCGCCCGGACCGCCAGCGGCGCGAAGACGGCGGCGAGGGCGACGGCCCAGAGCATCGACAGGGCGGCCGGGCCGGCCACCGGGCCGCCGACCAGCATGCCGCGCAGGGCGTCGGCCAGGATGGTCACCGGGTTGACCTCGACCCAGTGCTGGAGCCAGCCCGGCATCCGGTCCGTCGGGACGAAGACGTTGCTGGTGAAGGTGAGCGGGAAGATCACCATGAAGCCGAAGATCTGCACCTTGTCCGGCTCGCTGACCAGCACCCCGACCAGGACGGAGATCCACGCGGCGGCCAGCGAGAAGCCGAGCAGCAGGACGAACGCCCCGAGCAACCCGAGCAGCCCGTTGCCCAGCCGGAAGCCGAGGACCGCGCCGACCCCGATCAGCAGGGAGACCGACCATGCCTGCTTGACCGTGTCGGCGAGGATCCGCCCGGCCAGCGGGGACCAGCGGGCGATCGGCAGGGCGCGCAGCCGGTCGAACACGCCCTTGGTGAGGTCGGTGTTCAGCCCGAACCCGGTGGTCATGGTGGCGAACAGGGCGTTCTGCACGATGATGCCGGGCAGCGCGAACGTCAGGTACTCCCCCGGCGAGCCGGAGATCGCGGTGCCGAAGACGTACGTGAACAGCAGCACGAACATCACCGGCTGGATGCTCAGGTCGAGCAGCTCCATCGGGTTGTGCTTGATCTGCACCAGGCTGCGCCAGGCCAGGGTGAGGGTGTGCCGCAGCCCGGCGGCGACGCCGAGCCGGCGGGCCGGGGCCAGCGGGGTGTCGGCGGTGACGGTGGCGGCGCTCATGCCGGCGTCCTTTCCAGGTCGGCCCCGGTGGGGGCGTCGGACTCGGCGCGGTGGCCGGTGAGGGAGAGGAAGACCTCGTCGAGGCTGGAGCCGCGCAGGGCCAGCTCGGCCACTGCGACCTCGGCGGCGTCGAGGCGGCGGACCACGGCGGGCAGCACCCCGGTGTCGTTCACGGGGACGGTGACGGTGGTGTGGGCGACCTCGGGGGTGGCGGCGGCGACCTCGCCGGCGATGGCCACCACGGTCGCCAGGTCGGCCGGGTCCGCCGGGCGGACCGTGAGCACCTGGCCGCCGGTCTTGGCCTTCAACTCCTCCGGGGTGCCCTGGGCGATCACCCGGCCGTGGTCGACCACGGCGATCTCGCTGGCCAACTGGTCGGCCTCCTCCAGGTACTGCGTGGTCAGCAGCACGGTCACCCCGTCGGTGACCAGGTCGCGGACCGTGTCCCACAGCTCGTTGCGGCTGCGCGGGTCCAGCCCGGTGGTCGGCTCGTCGAGGAAGAGCACCTGCGGCCGGCCGACCAGGCTGGCGGCCAGGTCCAGGCGGCGGCGCATCCCGCCGGAGTAGGTCTTCGCTGCCCGGTCGGCGGCGTCGGTGAGCTGGAACCGGGCCAGCAGCTCGCGGGCCCGGGCCCGGGCGTCGGCCCGGCTCTGCCCGAGCAGCCGCCCGATCAGCAGCAGGTTCTCGGTGCCGGTGAGGGCCTCGTCGACCGAGGCGTACTGGCCGGTGAGGCCGATGAGCTGACGGACCCGGTGGGCGTCACGGCGGACGTCGTACCCGCCGACGGAGGCGTGGCCCTCGTCGGCGGCGAGCAGGGTGGCCAGCACCCGCACGGTGGTGGTCTTCCCGGCGCCGTTCGGCCCCAGCAGCCCGAACACGGTCCCGGTGGGGACCGCGAGGTCGACTCCGGCAAGGGCCGTGGTGGCGCCGAAGCGCCGCACCAGACCCTCCGCCCGGATCGCGTACGTCATGGAAAAGCTCCCGTCGTCTTTCGCTGGTCACGCCACCATGGCCGACGGCACTGACAAACGGCCGAGCCGCGGCTGACGTTACGACGACGGGCGCTGAGATTCCGCTGATTTATCCCCCCGGCAGATCCGCCGGGGCTGAACAGCGCCGGTCAGGCCAGGTTCGAGGAGCGAGGGTAGGCGTCGGCCGGGTCGGTGAGCACGTTGACCAGGTACGGCACGCCGGAGGCGAAGGCCCGCTCCAGGGCGGGGGCGAGGTCGCCGGCCTTCTCGACCGTCTCCCCCGCGCCGCCGAGGGCCTCGACCACCCTGTCGTAGCGCAGTCCGGGCTGGAGGTCGGCGGCGACGTCGTAGCCGTACATGGCGCGCATCGGGTGCTTCTCCAGGCCCCAGATGCCGTTGTTGCCGACCACGATCACCACCGGAAGCTGCTGGCGGACCAGCGACTCCACGTCCATCAGCGAGAACCCGGCCGCGCCGTCGCCCATCAGCACGCAGACCTGCCGGTCCGGGTGGCTGACCCGGGCCCCCATGGCGTAGCCCATGCCGGTGCCGAGGCAGCCGTACGGACCGGGGTCAAGCCAGGTGCCGGGCTGGGCCGGCTCCAGGTACTTCCCCGCGTACGAGACGAAGTCGCCGCCGTCGCCGATGGTGATGGCGTCCGGGGCGAGGACCCGGCGCAGCTCGCCGTAGACCCGGGCCGGGCGGATCGGGTCGGTCTCGGCGGCCATCTCCTCGGCGTCGCGGGCCTTCGCGGCGTCCTCGGCGACCCGCAGCTCGGCGACCCAGTCGGCGTGGTCGGCCCGGTCGCCGGGGTGGTCGGCGAACGCGGTGAGGACCAGCCGCAGGTCGCCGGCGGGCGAGGCGGCCGGCTGGACGTGGGTGGCGCGCTGGCTGGGCGCGTCCACCACGTGCACCACCTGCGCGTCGCCGAAGTCGCCGAAGGCCAGCCGGAAGTCCAGCGGGGTGCCGACCACGACCACCACGTCGGCGTTGCGCAGGGCGACCCGGCGGGCCTTGGCGAAGGCGAGCGGGTGGCTCGGCGGCAGGGCGCCCCGGCCCATGCCGTTGGTGAAGACGGGCACCTGCAACGCCTCGGCGGCGGCCCGCAGGGCGTCGACGGCGTCCCCGGCGTACACGTCGGAGCCGGCGATGATCACCGGACGGCGGGCGGCGGCGATCAGCCCGGCGGCCCGCGCCACCTCCGCCGGGTCGGCCTCGACCGGCGCGGGCGGGGCGACCTCGGGCAGCTCGGCGTCGCCGACGGAGAACACCGCTTCGAGGGGGAAGTCCAGGAAGACCGGGCCCCGGTGCGGGGTGAGCGCGGTGGTCAGCGCCGCGCTGACCGCACCCGGGATGTCGTCGGCGCTGAACACCGTCGCGGCGTGCTTGGTGACCGGGGCGACCAGGGGCAGGTGGTCCATCTCCTGGAGGCTGCCGGAGCCCCAGCGGAACTGCGGGGCCCGGCCCCCGAGCACCAGCACCGGCGAGGCGTTGAAGAACGCGCTGGTCAGCCCCGAGACGCCGTTGGTGACGCCGGGGCCGGCGGTGAGCACGGCGAGGCCGGGGCGGCGGTTGAGCTTGGCCACCGCCTCCGCCGCGAAGACCGCCGACTGCTCGTGCCGGACGTCGTAGAGCGGGAATCCGGACTTGTGGGCCGCGTCGTAGAGCGGGAAGACGTGCCCGCCGGAGAGGGTGAACATCTCCCGTACGCCGTGCGCGCGCAGCGCCGCGAGCGCCAACTCCCCGCCGTGACCTTCGACCCGCTCCGTCATCGCCGCTCCCTCGTCCATGGCCGGAGTCACACGCTACTGGCCGGTAGACGGAATGTGAACCGCCCTCGGGTCAGCGGCCGGTGAAGTCCGGCTTGCGCTTCGCCACGAACGCGGCCATCCCCTCGCTGCGGTCGTCGGTGGCGAACAGCGCCGCGAAGAGCTGACTCTCCCAGGCCAGGCCGGAGGTGAGGTCCATGTCCAGGCCGCCGTCGACCGCGAGCTTCGCCGCGCGCAGCGCCTGCACCGGCCCGGTCAGGTACGGCTTCACCAGCTCGACGGCGGCGGTGTACACCTCGGCGGCCGGGACCACCCGGTCGGCCAGGCCGATCCGCAGCGCCTCCTGGGCGTCCACCATCCGGCCCGACATGATCAGGTCCTTGGCCCGCGCCGGCCCGACGAGCCGGGCGAGCCGCTGGGTGCCGCCCGCGCCGGGGATGATGCCGAGCTTGATCTCCGGCTGGCCGAGCTTGGCGTCCTCGGCCACCACCCGCCAGTCGCAGGCCAGGGCCAGCTCGCAGCCACCGCCGAGGGCGTACCCGGTGATCGCGGCGACCACCGGCTTGGGGATCCGGGCGAACTCGCCGAGCGCGCTGGACAGGCCCGCGGCCCGCTCCGCCATGTCCACGTAGGACATGTCGGCCATCTCCTTGATGTCCGCGCCGGCGGCGAAGACCTTCTCCCCGCCGTACACGATGACGGCGCGGACCCCGGGGTCGCCGGCGGCCTCGGCCGCGGCGGCGCGCAACTCCTCCTGGACCTGCTTGTTCAGCGCGTTCATCGGCGGCCGGTCCAGCCGGATGGTGCCGATGCCGTCCCTGGTCTCCAGCCGCACGAACTCGCTCACGCTGCCCTCACTTCCTCGTCGAAGTCGCGTGCCAACCTTACGGCCCGGATCGTTGGGCCACGTAGTCTGGTGTCCGCCCCACCACCGGGAGTCCGCCATGGTCACGTACTTCGACGACAGGTCGGTGCAGGTCACCTCCGCCGCGGTCCGGGTGGACGGCCGGTCGTACCCGCTGGCCGAGATCAGCATGGTCTGGCACCTGCGGGGCAGCCGGTCCTGGCGGGTGCTCGCCGGCCGGGGCGCGATCGGCGCCGCGCTCGCTGGGCCGCTCGTCGCCGCCGCACTGGGGGTGGCGCTGGCACTGTGGCTGCACCGCTCGCTGACCGTGACGATCGCCATCGTGGGGGCATCGGTGCTGGTCGGGCTCGCCGTCGGGCCGGTCGCCGACTTTCTCTTCGAGCACCTGGACCGCTCGTACGCCCGGGGCAGCCGGCAGCTCGAGCTGTGGGTCCGGTGGGGGGACCACCCGGTGCTGCTGCTGAGCACCCGCGACGCGCTGCGCTTCGGGCAGATCTACCGGGCCGTGCAGCGGGCGGTGGAGGCCGGGCCGGCCCCGGCCCACCCGGCCCAGAAGCCGACCGGCCCGTCGGGCAACTATTCGTCGGGCACCCCCACGAGACGCCGGCCCGGCTGACCGCCTCCTGCGCGAGCGCCGGCCCCGCCCGGGCCAACCGGACCGCCGGCCCCGCCCGGGCCAATCGGACCGCCGGCCCCGCCCGGGCCAATCGGACCGACGGCCCCGCCCGGGCCAATCGGACCGACGGCCCCGCCCGGGCCAACCTGGCCGCAGGTCTCTGGGCCCTCCGCAGCCCCACCGGGGGCCGGCGGTCGGCCCCATTCCCGTCGCTGTGGAGCTGATGTCGCCGATGGATCGGAGCTAGCTGGACGCCCCAGACCGAGCGGACGACCCCGAGCCGGCGAATCCAGGCCCGTGATGTCGCAGACGATTCAACTCCAAAGGGGACCCCGACCAACCGTCCACCTTCGGAGACATCGAGGCCGCAGCGGGCGGAGAAGCCCGGCGGCCGGTTAGCCTTAGTGATGACCCTCTATTACCGGGACGACGCGGTGCAGGTGACCTCCGAGTCGATCCGGGCGGGCGGCCACTCCATCCCGATCGCCGACGTCACGTACGTCTGGCACGCGCGCGGGCGGACCACGCTCGCCGTGCGGGGCCGGGTCGTCGGCCGGGGCGTGCTGGTGCTGCTGCTGTCGCTGCCGCCGCTGGTGGCACTGGTCTGCGTGGTCTCGCTCGCCTGGTCGGCGCAGGACCGGGGCAACTGGACACTGGCCCTGATCATCCTCGCCGGCTGCGCGGTAGGGGCGCTGGCGCTGACCCCGTTCCTGGAGGTGCCGCTCGGCTGGCTGGACCGGTCCTACGAGCGGGGCAACCGGGTGCACGAGCTGTGGGTGCAGCACCACGGCCAGGAGGTGATGCTGCTGCGCACGCCCGACGCGCTGCGGTTCGGGCAGATCTACCGCGCCGTGCAGCGCGCCGTCGAGCAGCAGGGGGAGCACCGGTGACCGGAGGTCGAGGCGCCGGAATCCCCGGCCTGGGCATGCTCCGCCGTCGGGGCGAGAAGCTGACCGACGACGCCGCTCAGGACGGTGGGGCGTAGAGCTGGTCGATCTCGGTTCGCCGGGGCAGCGCCACGGACGCGCCCAGCCGCCGCGCGCAGGCCGCGCCGGCCGCCGCCGCCCAGCGCACCGCGGCCAGCAGGTCCCGCCCCTCGCCCCAGGCCACCGCGAGCGCGGCGGTGAACGCGTCCCCGGCGGCCGTCGAGTCGACCACGTCGACCCGCACCGCCGGCACGTACACGGCCTCTGCGTCCCGCTCGACGTACCAGGCGCCGTCCCCGCCGAGGGTCAGCACCGCCCGGGGCACGAGCGCCAGCAGCGCGCCCAGGTCGTCCCGGCCGTGCCCGGTCAGCGCCAGCGCCTCGTTCTCGTTGACCACGAGCAGGTCGACGGCGGCGAGCAGCTCGTCCGGCACCCGCCGGGCCGGCGCCGCGTTGAGGATCACCCGGGTGCCGGCGGCGCGGGCGGCCAGCGCCGCCTCGGTCACCGTCGCGACCGGGATCTCCAGTTGGGCGACCAGCACGTCCGCCGCACGCACGGCGGCCAGCTCGCCCTCGGTGAGACCGGTGAACGCGGCGTTCGCCCCCGGGGTGACCAGGATCGCGTTCTCGCCGTCGGCGCTGACCATGACCAGGGCTACGCCGGACGCCCCGTACACGACCCGGAGCTGACCGGTGTCGACGCCGGCCGCGGTGATCCGGGCCTTGAGGGTGACCCCGAACGCGTCGGAGCCGATCGCGCCGAGGAACGCACAGGACGCGCCGGCCCGCACGGCGGCGACGGCCTGGTTGGCGCCCTTGCCGCCCGGGACCATCACGAAGTCGCTGCCGAGCAGCGTCTCACCGGGACGCGGCAGGGCCGGCGCGGTGGCGACCAGGTCCATGTTGGCGCTGCCCACCACGACCACCCGGGTCTGCTGCACGCTCGGCACTCCTCGCGGCTCAGGCGGCGCGGGCCGTCCAGCGGTCGCCGACCCGGTCGACCGTCAGGGGCAGGCCGAAGGTCTTGGAGAGGTTGTCGGCGGTCAGGGTGTGGGTGAGTAGCCCCTGGGCCACCACGCCGCCCTCGCGCAGCAACAGGGCGTGGGTGAAACCCGGCGGGATCTCCTCCACGTGGTGGGTGACCAGGACCAGGGCCGGAGCGTCCGGGTCGTACGCCAGCTCGGCCAGCCGGGCCACCAGGTCCTCACGCCCGCCCAGGTCGAGCCCGGCGGCGGGCTCGTCCAGCAGCAGCAGCTCGGGATCGGTCATCAGCGCCCGGGCGATCTGCACCCGCTTGCGCTCCCCCTCCGACAGGGTGCCGTACGCCCGGTCGGCGAGGTGGCCGATGCCGAGCTGGCCGAGCAGGGCGTGGGCCCGGGACTCGTCGGTGCGGTCGTAGCTCTCCCGCCAGCGCCCGACCACCGACCAGGCGGCGGTGACCACCACGTCGGCGACCCGCTCCTCGGCGGGCACCCGCTCGGCGAGGGCCGCGGTGGACAGGCCGATCCGCATCCGCAGCTCGTTGACGTCGGTCCGGCCGATCCGCTCGCCGAGCACGTGCGCCGTGCCGGTGGTCGGGTGCAGCCGACCGGCGGCCAGGCTCAGCAGCGTCGTCTTGCCGGCCCCGTTGGGGCCCAGCACGACCCAGCGCTCGTCCAGCTCGACCCGCCAGTCCACGTCGCGCAGCAGCGCGGTGCCGGACCGGCGTACGCCCACACCGTCCAGGCTGACCACCAGATCCGCGTCCACGGGGGCGGTGGCGGGGGCGACGCCGACGGCGCCGGGGATCAGGTCACCAGTCACCCGCCCATCCAACCACGCACCGCCGCGCCGCCCCCCACGGGCAGCGGCCACGCCATAGGGTGGGGCGCCGTGGCGTTGGTCACCGCACGGGGGAGGACGCAGATGCCATACCGCTGGGAGCGTCTCGGGTGAGCGCCGTCATCGAGATCGAGGGGCTGCGCAAGACGTTCCGCGGCCCGTACCGCAGCCGCCAGGTCGCCGTCGACGGCTTCGACCTGCTGGTGGGGCGGGGTGAGATCCACGGCTTCCTGGGGCCGAACGGCTCGGGCAAAACCACCACGCTGCGCGCCCTGCTCGGGCTGGTCCGGGCCGACGCGGGCCGGATGCGGCTGTTCGGCGAGGAGGTGCCGCGCCGGTCGGCGGCGGTGGCCGGGCGGGTCGGCGCGATCGTGGAGACGCCGCAGTTCTTCGGCAACTTCACCGGGCACCGCACGCTGCGGCTGCTCGCCCTGGCCGGCGGGGTGCCGACCCGACGGGTGGACGAGGTGCTGGAGCAGGTGGGGCTGCGCGGTCGGGGCCAGGACGAGGTCAAGGGCTACTCGCTGGGCATGCGGCAGCGGCTGGCGGTGGCCTCGGCCCTGCTCAAGGAGCCGGAGCTGCTGATCCTGGACGAGCCGGCGAACGGGCTGGACCCGGGGGGCATCCGGGAGATGCGGGACCTGATGCGGGACCTGGCCGACGCCGGGGTGACCGTGCTGCTGTCCAGCCACATCCTCGGCGAGATCCAGCTGATCTGCGACCACGTGACGATCATCTCCCGGGGACGGCAGGTGGCCGCGGGCCCGGTGGAGGGCGTGCTGGCCGGCCACGACCAGCACGAGTGGCGGGTCGGGGTGCCCGAGCAGGAGCGGGCGGCGGAGCTGCTGCGCCGGGCCGGGCTGCCGGTGGACGAGCACCCCGGACACCTCGTCGTCGGTGGGGTGCCGGACGCCGGCGAGATCAGTCGGCTGCTCGGCGAGCAGGGGCTGTGGGTCCGCGAGCTGATGCCGCTGCGGCCCGACCTGGAGAGCGTCTTCCTGGAGCTGACCAACGACGGGATGGAGCGTCCCGAGCTGCCCGGACCGGCCTACGAGCCGGCGCCCGCCGGTCCCGGCGAGGGCCGGCTCATCGACCTCGACGTGACCGTCGACGACGCCAGGGGGGCGAGGGCGTGAACCTGGTACGGGCCGAGCTGGAGCGACTGGCCGTGCGCCGCTTCGTCCAGCTCATGCTGGCGCTGCTGGTGCTGGCGTTCGCGGTGACCGCGGTGACCACCCTGGTCGGCTCGCACCGGCCGTCGCCCACCGAGGTCGCCGAGGCCCAGCAGGCGGCGGCCCAGGAGCGGCAGGCCCTGGAGGCCACGTACCAGCGGTGCCTGGCGGCCGTGCGGGGCACCCTGCCGCCGGAGGAGGCGGACGGCTTCCCGGACGACTGCACGGCGTTCGACTCTGCCCAGCGGGACCGGCTGCCGGTGGCCGCCGACCACCTCCAGGGGGTGTTCAACTTCGCCAACCAGGCCCGCCCGCTGCTGTACTTCCTGATCCTCTTCCTGGTGCTGTTCGGATTCCTGGTCGGCGCCTCGTACATCGGGGCGGACCTGTCCACCGGCGGGGTGGTCAACCTGCTGATCTGGCGGCCCCGGCGGATCGCCGTGTTCGGCGCGAAGCTGGGCACGCTGCTCGGCGCGCTGACGGTGGTGTCGGTGCTGGCGTCGGCGGCGTACCTGGGCGCGTTCTGGCTGGTGGGGCAGACCGCCGGGATGCCCGGCGTGACCGACGGGGACTTCTGGCCGTCGCTGGGGCTGCTCTGGGCGCGCGGGGTGGTGCTGGTGCTGTTCGCCGCGACGGCCGGCTTCGCCATCGCCACCCTCGGCCGGCGGACGGCGGCGGCGCTCGGCGCGGTGACCGCGTACGCGGTGGTGTGGGAACTCGGCCTGCGGGTGGTCATGGAGGTGGTGAACATCCCGCGGGGCGAGGACTGGATGCTCTCCACCTACCTCGACGCCTGGCTGACCGGCGAGGCCCGGCTCGCCGACGCCACCATGTGCCAGGGCGTGTCCGGCTACTGCGACGGCAGCTACCAGCTCGGCTGGGGGCTCGGGCTGGCGGTGCTGCTGGCGCTGACCGGCGGGCTGACGATGGCCGCGTTCGCCGCGTTCCGCCGCCGCGACCTGATCTGACCCGCGCCCGGGGTGCGGCAACTTGTTGCAGCGCCCCGGGCAATGGTGAAGAATTCCTCCGCGTGACGGACGCGCGGTCAGCCCACGGTGCTGCCGAACACCTCGTCCCGCACGGCGTCGAGGGCGGTGCGCAGCGCGCCGTTCAGGATCGGCTCCTCGGTCAGCCCGGTCGGCACCACCCGGGGACGGACCAGGGTTATCGCGGCCACCTCGCGCTGCACCCGCTCGGCCAGCGCCGTGCCCCCGGCCTGCCCGACCTCCCCCGCCAGCACCACCAGCGGCGGGTCGAGCACCACGCAGGTGCTCGCCACGCCCAGCGCCAGCCGACGGGCCAGCTCGTCGAGCACCGGGGCGGCGTCGGCCTCGACCGCCGCGCGTACCGCGCCGGCGGCGTCGTCGGCGACGAAGCCGTGCTCCCCGGCCACCGCCAGCACCGCGTCGGCACCGGCGAGCTGCTGGAAGGCCGGCTTGGCCCGCCGGGACACGTCGCGCGGGATCGGCGCCCCGGGCACCGGCAGGTAGCCGATCTCGCCGGCCGCGCCGCTGCTGCCGTGGTGCAGCCGGCCGCCCAGCATGATCGCCAGGCCGACGCCCGCGCCCACCCAGACCAGCACGAAGTCGCTCAGCTCTCGGGCCGCGCCGGACTGCGCCTCGGCCACGGCGGCCAGGTTGACGTCGTTCTCGAAGACCACCGGGGTGTCCAGGTCCTCGCGCAGCGCGGCGAGCAGGCCCCGGTGCCAGCGCGGCAGGTTGAACGCGAAGGTGATGTCACCGGTGCCCGGATCGACCAGACCGGGGGTGCCCAGCACCACCCGGCGCACGCTGGACAGTTCGGCCCCGGCGCTGCTCGCGGCCTGGACGACGGCCTTGTGCACCACGCCAACCGGGTCGTCGGTGTCCCCGGTGGACTGCTCCACCCGACCGCTCACCGCGCCGGTGATGTCCGCGCAGGCCGCGACCACCCGCTCCGCGCCCACCTCCACCCCCACCACGTACGCGCTGCCGGGCCGGACGGCGTAGAGCTGGGCGTTCGGGCCCCGCCCGCCGGCCTGCTCGCCGACCCGGGTGACCAGCCCGCGTCCCTCCAGCCGCTCGACCAGCTGGGACGCGGTGACCTTGGACAGCCCGGTCAGCTCGCCGATCCGGGCCCGGGTCAGCGGCCCGCGTTCGAGGAGCAGCTCCAGCGCCGCACGATCGTTGAGCGCCCGTAACAGGCGGGGGGTGCCGGGCAGCCGAGTCGCACTCATGCCACGTCCTCTAGTTTTCCGTAAACTTTGCTAACCACTAACCGACCTGCAGACGGGTGCCCGTAGCGTAACGGCCGCCCGGAAACGGGGTGGTCGGACGACCCGGCAGCCGCCAGGGTCCCGCCGGCGGCCCCGCACGACGTTCGTGCCCTCGGGGCACCGGAAGGGGACAATCTCGTGGGGACCGATCCAGGACTGCGCCGACTCGCGCTGGGCACCCTGCTCGCCGCGTACCCGGGTCCCGTCCCGCCGGGCTGGGCAGTCGACCTGGTCGGCGAGGGGCTGGCCGGGCACACCCTGTTCGGCACGAACGTGCACGACACCGCCCAGGTCGCGGCGAGCACGGCAGCGCTGCGCGCGGCCCGGCCCGACGTGCTGGTCGCCATCGACGAGGAGGGTGGCGACGTCACCCGGCTGGCCCACGCCACCGGCAGCCCGTACCCGGGCAACGCCGCGCTCGGCGCGGTCGACGACCCGGCGCTGACCGAGCTGGTGTACGCGGCCATCGGGGCCGAGCTGGCCGCGCTCGGGATCACCGTCGACCTGGCGCCGACCGTGGACGTGAACACCGCCGACGAGAACCCGGTGATCGGCACCCGCTCGTTCGGCGCCGACCCGGCCCGGGTGGCCGTGCACTCGGCCGCCGCCGTCGCCGGCCTCCAGTCGACCGGCGTCGCCGCCTGCGCCAAGCACTTCCCCGGCCACGGCGCGACGATCGCCGACTCCCATCACGAGCTGCCGACCGTGGACGTGCCGTCGGCCGTCCTCCGCGAGCGGGACCTGCCGCCGTTCGCCGCGGTCGTCGAGGCCGGGGTGCGGTCGATCATGACGGCGCACATCCGGGTACCCGCGCTGACCGGGGACGACCCCGCCACCTTCAGCCGGGCGGTCCTGGTCGACCTGCTGCGCCGTGAGTACGGCTTCACCGGGACCGTGATCACCGACGCGCTGGAGATGAAGGGCGCGGCACTCGCCGCCGGGGGCATCGGCCCGGCCGCGGTCCGTGCGCTCGCCGCCGGGGCGGACCTGCTCTGCATCGGTTTCAGGGTCGACGCCGAACTGGTCGAGCGGGTGGTCGCCGAGATCGTCGACGCGCTCGGTGACGGCCGGCTGGACCGGGCCCGGGTCGAGGATGCCGCCGGTCGGGCCGCGGCGCTCGCCGCCTGGACCCGGGCCGCCAGCGCGCCGACCCCCACCCCTGCCAACCTGGGGTACGCCGCCGCGCGGCGCGCCGTCCGCGTCGAGGGCGATGTCACCGGGCTGGACCGGCCGCTGGTGGTGCAGTTGCACGCGGCGTCCACGATCGCCGAGGGGCGGGTGCCGTGGGGGCTCGGCCCGCACCTGGCCGGGCTGGAGGAGCTGCGGGTGGTGGCCGCCGAGACCGACCCGGCGTCCCTGCGCGGGCTCGCCGGGGCCCGGCCCATCGTGCTGGTGGGCCGGCACCTGCACCGGCTCCCCGGGGGCGCCGGCCTGGTCGACGCGCTGGCCGCCACGCACCCGGTGACCGTGGTCGAGATGGGCTGGCCGGGCCGGTGGCGGCCGGCCGGCGCCCGGGCGTTCGTCACCACGTACGGGGCCAGCCACGCCAACGGACGGGCCGCGGCCGAGGCGCTCGGCCTGGCCGGCTGACCGGCCGGGGCACCGACGACCCGCACGCAGTGTCACCAACACCGGAGAACCGCCCGGATCGCTGCGCCGCAGGTCAAGTCCGCTAGACGACACCGTCGACCCGCCGTTCACCTATTGCCCGACCCATGCTCGATACGTAGCGTCATGGGCGGGACGGCGGCCGTCGAAGCCACCGGTCGTCCCACGGAAGGACCTGGGGGAAGGCTGCGGACCGTGGATCCGGCCCGGGATCCACGGTCCGCGCCCTGCCGGTGCGCCCCGCGCGCCGTCAGCGCCGGTCCGGAGCGCCGAGCCCGGCCGATCCAGGGCCGGGCCGAACCCACGGCCAGGGCGGGCCAATGCCCGGCCCGGTCAACGGTTCACGGCGGGTAGACCCCGAACGACCGCCAGCCCCGGTCCGGGAAACCGGCGGCCTGCGCGACCCGCGCCGACGCGACGTTCGCCGGGTCGTGCCGGTACGTCGGCACCGCGCCCTCGTCGAGCACCCGCCGGGCGGCCCGGGCGACCAGCCTGCGGGCCAGTCCCCGCCCCCGGGCGGCAGGCACGGTGCCGACCGCCAACTCGTGGCCGTGCGCGTCGTGCCGCTTGATCGCCGCGCCGGCCAGGTACCGCCCGTCGGCGTCCCGCACCACGAGCACGTCACGATCGAACAGCCGCAACCAGCGGGGCAGGCCCGGCTCGGTCGGTGCGATCCACTCCCCCACGTCGGGCAGCGGTGCGGGGGCCAGGGTCCACCGGAACACGTCCTCGTGGCACACCCACCCTGGGTGGTCCACGGTGGCCGGCAGGCCGGCGAACAGCCGCCGCCGCGACCCTGCGGACAGCGCCCGGACCGCCGGGACGTGCCGGGGCGCCACCGAGAGCACCGTGCCGTGGCCGTCGCCGACCGCGATCGCCGGGCGAAGCCGGCCGTCCCAGGCGGGCAGCGCACGCCGGTACGAGCGGACCACGTGCAGCCCGGGACCGGCCGGCCACTGCCCGAGCCAGGCCACCAGGTGCAGGTACAGCCGCCGGTCGAGCACCGGTCACCCCCTCCGCGCCGCCGGCCCGCACCCCGCGCCGGCCCAACAAGATCACCGTACGCCGGCCCGGCCCCGCCCGGCGCAGCCCGACCTGTTGATCAAGAGGTTTACGTCAACGGGGAACGCCTCCGTGACGCAAACTCCTTGATCACCGGAGCCGGGAGGGGCCGGAGGGTGCGGGGCGCGGCTGCCTGGCACCGATCCACCCACGACATCAGCTCCAAAGGAGCTGGGTGGCGGGCGGCGGGCGGCGGGGCGGCGGGGCGGCGGGGCGGCGGGGCGGCGGGGCGGCGGGGCGGCGGGCGATGGTCGGAGTGGTCGGCCGGCGTTCGGTCGGCGGGGGTCAGTGGCCGGAGGGGTCGACGCCTGCGTGGTCGACAGGTGTCCGGGAATCGCGGCCGTGGTGGTCGGGGCCGTGGTGGTCGTGGTCGGGGCCGTGGTGGTAGTGGTGCACGGCCGCGTGGCCGCGTCCCCGGGCGATCAGCGCCCGGTTGACCGGGACGGTGACCAGGAAGGCCACGGCCAGCGCCCCGACCAGGCTGGCCCAGAACAGCCAACTGGTCAGGCCGGCCTCCATGGCGCCGGGGACGGCCAGCACCACGCCGTTGTCGACCACCTCCATGACCAGGATGCTCACCGTGTCGGCGGCCAGCGCCACCCCGACCGCCTGGCGCAGCGGCACACCCGAGCGCAGCACCGGCCGGATGGTCAGCGAGTACCCGAAGAGGAAGGCCAGGACCACGGCGAGCAGGACGGTCGGCAGGGTCGACCAGCCCAGGGCGGTGCCGATGACCATGCCGAGCACCTCGCCGATGGCGCAGCCGGTGAGGCAGTGCAGGGTGGCCGCGACGGCAAGCCGGGTGAGATTCGCGTTCTCCATGCCGGCGACCGCATACCCCTAGGGGTATATGCCAAGCGATGTCCGTCACTATTCAGCATCAGCGGAGCGCCGGTCGGTCAGCCCACGGCCGGTCACGGCCGGACCAGTTCGACGAACCAGCGGCCGTCGGCCGGCAGCACGGCCGCGACCGTCAGCCCGGCGGCCACTGCCAGCGGCCGGGCCAGCTCCACCCCGGCCCGCGCCCAGCGGAAGGGTGGCCCAACCGCCCTGGCATCATCGGACAGGCCGGAACCGGCCGGCGGGCCAGTGCCACCGGATGGCCTGGACCCACCGGACGTGCTGGAACCACCGGACGGGCTGGAACCACCGGACGGGCCGAAGGTGAGCCGGGCCCCGCCGCGCCACAGCCCGGAACCCGGCGGGCCGAACTCGACCAGGGCGCTGCCCCCCGGACGGACCAGCCCGGCGCAGCGGCGCAGCAGACGGACCGGGTCGCCGCCGATGCCCAGGTTGCCGTCGACCAGCAGCGCGTGCGCCCAGCGGCCCTCGCCGGGCAGCGGACCGAAGAGGTCACGGCGCAGCGCGACCGCGCCCCGGGCCCGGGCGAGCCGGACCGCCGCCGCCGAGACGTCCACACCGAGGGCGACCAGGCCGCGTGCGGTCAGCGCCGCCGCGAGCCGGCCCGGTCCGCAGCCGAGGTCGATGGTGGGGCCGACGCAGTGCTCCACCACCGCCGCCAGCGCCGGCTCCGGCCGCCCGTGCCAGCGGCGCACCGAAAGCGGCACCCGGGCGCCGTCGTCCGTCACCAGACACCACCCGTCGGTCTCCGGCGGCTCGGCCAGCGCCTCCTCGAACCCGCCGAACAGCACGGCCGGCCCGGTCACCGGGCACCTCCCGCCCGGAGTCGCCGCCGGGAGGAAGGCGCGGCGGGACCAGGTTCGCCGGCGGACCCCACCCCACCGGACTCGGCGGCGTCGGGCACCCCTCGCGCGTCGCCGCCCCCGAGAGCCGGCGACGGACCGGGAACTGGTGACAGGTCGGCGACCGGGGGCAGACCGGCGACCCGGGGCAGGCCGGCGGCGATCCGCCGGACGGCGCGGGCGAACCGGCTCTCGGCGGCCTCCCGGGCGACGGCCAGCGCGGTCGCCCAGTCGTCCACGTCGGAGCGGGTGGGCAACAGGGCGACCCGCAGTCCCCGCCCGACCAGGGCCGCCCGGGTCAGCCGTCCGGTGTCCGGCGTCGACATCGGCACGCCGCGTAGGGCCGCCGCCGCCTCGGCGTCGCGCAGGCCCAGCGCCCACCAGCCGCCGTCGGTGGCGGGCCCGAGCAGGGCGTCCGGGGCGTCCGCCCCGACCAGCCGGGACGCTGCCGCGGCCAACAGGTCCGGGCCGAGCTGCGGGGTGTCCATGCCGATCTGGAGGACCGGGCGGCCGGGGAACGCCGCCCCGGCGTCGGCGTGCGCGTGGGCGAGGCGCTCGTCGAGTCCGACGCCGCGCTGCGGCAGCAGGTGCCAGCCAGCCAGCGCGGCCCGGATCTGCGGCGCGCGTACCGCCCCGGCCAGCCGGCCGGCGTGGGCCAGCACGGGGACGGCGTCGGGCACGGCGCGGACCGCGTCCAGGGTGTCCAGCAGCGCCGCCGCGGCCACCTCGGCCGCGCCGGCGGGATCGGCCGGCGGGCAGAGCCGGGTCTTCACCCGGCCGGGCACCGGGGCCTTTGCGAGCACCAGCAGCACGGTCACCGGGCCTCACCCCCGGGGGCCACGGCCACGGCCGGGTCGGGCTCCGGCGGGCCGCCGGTGGCCGGCCGCACCCCGGCGCGCAGCACGGCGGCCATGTCCCGCACGGCGCGGGCGGTGCCGCGTACCGAGCCGGAGACCTTGGAGCGGGTGCCGGCGGCGCGCGGGGCGTACGGCACGTCCAGCTCGACGATCCGCCAGCCGGCGGTGGCCGCGCGCAGCAGCAGCTCCAGCGGGTACCCGAAGGCCCGGTCCGCGACGCCCAGTTCCAGCAGCGCCGCCCTGCGGGTCACCCTGATCGGGCTCAGGTCGTGCACCGGTACGCCCCGGCGGCGCAGCCCGGCGGCGATCAGCGCGTTGCCGGCCCGGGCGTGCCACGGCCAGGCGGTCACCGACACCGGGCGGCGCCGGCCGGCCACCAGGTCGGCCCGGCCCCGCGTCACCGGGGCGGCGAGCCGGGGCAGCTCGGCCGGGTCGAACGAGCCGTCCGCGTCGAGGACGCAGACCAGCTCGCTCTCGGCGGCCAGCAGCCCGGTGTGCACCGCAGCCCGGCGAGCACGCCCGGCAGGGCCGCGGCCTCGTCCAGGCACGGCAGCACCACGTCGATCCAGGTATCCATGAATCGGACGGTAGGCCGCCGCACCCCAGCTCAGAGCCACTTTCGGGGTTACGGAACCCTTATGCTCCGGCGGATTGTTACGAGTCCCCGACGGTCCGACGGATCGGCCCACCGACGCACCGAACGGGCCGTAGCCTCGCGCTCACCATGACCACCCACCCGCCCCGGACGACCGCCCACCGGCCGGCCGGCCCCGCCCGCCCGGCCGCCGGCCGGCGCCGCGACCTGACCGTGCTGGCGGTCGAGGCGGCGCTGCTCGGCGCGGCGGTCGTCGTCGGCGCGGTGCTCAACGCGCGCGGCGCCGGCCTGCACGCCGACGCCGCCCCGCTGTACGCCACCTGGCGACCGCACGTCGGCTGGGGCACCGGGCCGGCCCTGCTGGTCGCCGCCGTCGTCGTCCGGTACGGGCCGGGGCTGGCCCGCCGTGCCCCGTGGGCCCGGCTGCTGGCCGCCGGCTACCTCGCCACCCTGGCCTGGACGCTGAGCCTGGCGCTGGTGGACGGCTGGACGGCCGGGCTCACCCGGCGGCTCACCGTGCAGGCGGAGTACCTGCACGAGGTGCCCGGGGTGCGGGACGTGCCGGCGATGCTGGCCGCATTCACCGGCCGGATCCTCGACTTCGGCCCCGACTCGTGGTCCACCCACACCGCCGCCCACCCGCCGGGCGCACTGCTGATCTTCGTCGGGCTGGACCGGATCGGGCTGGGCGGGGGCGCCTGGGCGGCGCTGGCCTGCGTGCTGGCCGGGGCAACGGTCAGCGTGTCGGTGCCGGTCGCCCTGCGGGCGCTCGGCGCCGAGGCCGCCGCGCGGGCGGCGCTGCCGTTGCTGGTGCTGCTGCCCGGCGCGGTGTGGGTGGGCGCGTCGGCGGACGGGATCTTCGCCGCCGTGGTGGCGGCCGGGCTGGCGCTGCTGGCCCGCCCCGGGCGGTGGGCGGCGCTGCCGGCCGGCCTGCTGCTCGGATACGCGCTGCACCTGTCGTACGGGCTGGTGCTGGCCGGGGTCCTGGCGCTGGCCGTGGTGACGCTGCGGCCGGCCGACCGGTGGCGGACGCTGGCGCTGGCCGGGGCGGGGGTCGCCGCCGTGACCGGGGCCTTCGTGGCCGCCGGCTTCTGGTGGCTGGACGGGTACCACCTGGTCGTCGAGCGCTACTACCAGGGCTGGGCCGCGGACCGCCCGTACGGCTACTGGGTGTGGGCGAACCTGGCCGCCCTGCTGCTGGCCGCCGGCCCGGTGGCCGGCCCGGCGCTGGCCCGGGCGGTGGGACCGGCCGTGGCGGACGCGCGCCGCGCCCTGGCCGCCGCCCGCGTCCGGCGCGCGGACGGACCGGCCACCGGGTCACCGGTCCGGCGCGACCCGGCGGTGTGGCTGCCGGTGGCCGCCGCCGTGGCGGTGCTCGCCGCCGACGCCTCCGGGCTGTCCAAGGCCGAGGTGGAGCGGATCTGGCTGCCGTTCGCGGTCTGGCTGCCGGTCGCCGCCGCCCGGCTGCCGGCCGTCGACCGGCGGTGGTGGCTGGCCGGGCAGGCGGCCGTCGCGCTGGCGGTCAACCACCTGCTCTGGACGGTGTCCTGACGGTCGCCGGCTCGCGCAGCTCGGCGGTGGCGAACCCGGCCACCCCCTCGGCGAAGCCGACCCGGGCCCGGTAGCCGAGCAGGTCGGCGGCCCGGGACGGGTCGGCCACCACGTGCCGCACGTCGGCGGTCCGCGCGCCGCCGACCACCTCCGGTTCCGGGCCGGCCATCGCGGCGGCCAGCTCCCGGGCCAGCTCGCCGATGGTGTGCGGCTCACCGGAGCAGACGTTGACCGGGGTCAGCGGCTGCGGGGCCTCGGTGCTCAGCGCCAGCAGGTTGGCCCGGGCCACGTCGGCGACGTGCACGAAGTCGCGGCGCTGCCGGCCGTCCTCCAGCACCCGGGGGGCACGCCCGCCGGCCAGCGCCGACCGGAAGATCGAGGCCACCCCGGCGTACGGGGTGTCGCGGGGCATCCGGGGGCCGTACACGTTGTGGTAGCGCAGCGCCCACACCCTGCCGCCGGTCTGCGCCGCCCACGCCCCGGCCAGGTGTTCCTGGGCCAACTTGGTGGCCGCGTACGTGCTGCGCGGCTCCAGCGGCGCGTCCTCGGGCACCAGCCCGGGGGTGAGGGCGACGCCGCACCCGGGGCAGGTCGGGTCGTACCGGCCGGCGGCGACGTCGGCGTCGCGGCGACGGCCGGGGCGGACCACACCGTGCCGCGGGCAGTGGTAGCGCCCCTCGCCGTAGACCACCATCGAGCTGGCCAGCACCAGCCGCCGCACGCCGGCCCGGTGCAGCGCGGCGAGCAGCACGGCGGTGCCGAGGTCGTTGTGCCCGGCGTACGCGGGGGCGTCGGACGGGTCGAGGCCGTGGCCGACCATCGCGGCCTGGTGGCAGACGGCGTCCACCCCGGGCAGCAGCCGGTCCAACAGCTCCGGGTCGCGCACGTCGCCGCGCACCAGGTCGTGCCGGGCCGACCAGGGCGGCGCCGCCGCGCCGTGCGCCTCGGGCAGCAGGGCGTCCAGCGCGACCACCTGGTGCCCGTGGGCGACCAGCAGGTCGGCGACGTGTGAGCCGATGAAACCGGCCGCGCCGGTGAGCAGGATCCGCACCCCGACCAGGCTAGGCCGGCCGGGCCCCGGGCGGGCCGGGTCGGAAGAACCTCGTGACGGACCGACTCCCCGGGTGGGAACCGGACTCATCGATCGAACGTCATACCTATTTTCATACATGTACAACTTTCTCTGGGACGGTATGGTCATGCCGAATCTGCCTGATGACCGGTATCAGCAGGACACCGAGCGCCACTGGCGGGGGGCCGGAGGTGGGCGGTTCCCCACGCAGCCGGCGTACCGCGAGGTGCGCGACGCGCGCCACACGGAGCCCGCGCTGTCCTGGGCGGAGCTGAACCGGCTGCCGGCCGGCGTCTCCACCCGGCGCGGCCTCACCGCCCGCTGAGCCGACGCGGACGGGGCTCAGAGCTCGGCGGCGATGGCCTTGGCGCTGTCCACGTCGGGGCCGGGCAGCGGGACGAAGATGGTTCGCCGGTAGTACTCCAGCTCGCGGATGCTCTCCCGGATGTCGGCCAGCGCCCGGTGGGCCAGCCCCTTCTGCGGCTGCCCGAAGTACACCCGCGGGTACCAGCGCCGGCACAGCTCCTTGATGGAGGAGACGTCGATCATCCGGTAGTGCAGGTGCGCGTCCAGGCGCGGCATGTCCCGGGTGATGAAGCCCCGGTCGGTGGCGATCGAGTTGCCGCACAGCGGCGCGGTGCGCGGATCCCGGACGTGGCTGGTGACGTAGTCGAGCACCAGGTCCTCGGCCTCGGCCAGGGTCACGGCCGAGCGCCGGACCTCCTCGGTGAGACCGGACTTGCCGTGCATGGTCCGGACGATCTCCGGCATCCCCGCCAGCGCCGCCTCGTCGGCGTGGATCACCACGTCGACGCCGTCACCGAGCACGTTGAGGTCGGGGTCGGTGACGAGCGCGGCGACCTCGATCAGGGCGTCCCTGCCGAGGTCCAACCCGGTCATCTCACAGTCGATCCAGACGAGGAGATCAGCCACGGGCACAGCCTACGCGCAGCCCACGCCCACGCGCCTCGGCACTGTCGGCGGATCGGACCGTTAGGGTTTCCCCGTGCCAGCTGAACCGATCGCGCCACCCTCCGTCACCGCCGACGAGCCGGGCGGCCGCAGGGTCCGCCGGCTGGTCACGGCGCTGGCCCTGGCGGCCGTTCTCCCGGCGTTGTACCTGCCCGGGCTGGTGCACGACTTCTTCGACCTGAAGATCTACATGCGGGCGATGCACTGGTGGGCCGACGGCCACCCGCTCTACGACTACGCGCAGCCGGACCGGGTCCAGGGCGAGCTGTACTTCACCTACCCGCCGCTGAGCGCGTTGCTGCTGCGCCCGTTCGCGCTGCTGCCGTTGGGCCTCACGATCGCGGTCTTCACGATCCTGACCGCGCTCGCCGTGGTGGTGACCACCCGCTGGCTGCTCGCCCCCGTCATCGCCCGGCACGGCCTGCCCCGGACGTTCACGCTCACCGTCGCGGTGCTGCTGGTCTTCGCGGTGGAGAGCACCCGGGAGACGATCACCTTCGGACAGATCAACATGCTGCTGGTCGTGCTGATCCTGGCGGACCTGCTCTTCGCGGTGCCGCAGGGGCGGCGCTGGGCGGGGGTGGGCGTCGGGCTGGCCACCGCGCTGAAGCTCTACCCCGGCATCTTCATCGTCTACCTGCTGGCGACCCGCCGCTGGCGGGACGCGGCGGTGGCGTCGGTGACCGCCGCCGGGGCGACGCTGCTCGCGGCGGCCGTGGCCCCGTCCGACTCGTGGCGGTTCTGGACCCACGAGCTGTGGGCGACCAACCGGGTCGGGCGCACCGACTACACCGGCAACCAGTCACTGTTCGGGCTGCTCAGCCGGCTCACCGCGCCGGCCGAGCCGAACCGTGCGCTGTGGCTCGCGCTGGCCCTGCTCGTCGCCGGGTACGGGCTGTGGCGGGCCGCCCGCGCCGCCTCGGCCGGGGACGCGCTCACCGGCCTGACCCTGAGCGGGCTGGTCGGCGCGCTGGTCAGCCCGATCACCTGGACCCACCACATCTACTGGTTCGTCCCGGCGGTGGTGGCGCTGGCCGACGCGGCGCTGGCCGTGGACCCGGCCACGCCCGGCGGGGCGCGACGGCGCCGGTGGCTGACCGGGCTGGCCGTGTTCACCGGCGCGGTGATCATCTACGGCGTGGTCTCGTTCCACGACTGGGGGGTGGCCCCGGTGCGTACGGACTCGCCCGGGGAGTTCCTGGTCCGCAACACGTACGTGCTGCTGAGCCTGCTGCTGCTGGCGGCCCTGCCGGTCGCCCGACGGGGCAGGCCGACCGCCACCCAGGACAAGAAATCGCACCAAATGGACAGAACTCCCAAGTAGCGCCGATACCGGCTAACCTTTCCCATACCTCGGGCATGCCCCGTGGCACCGATCCCCCGGTGCAGGCGGCCCTCCGCGTCGGCAGCGCGGAGGGCCGTTCGCCGGGCACCGGTCAGGAGGGCTGGCGGGTGCGGACCGGACCGGGCGCGGCCGGGCGGATGCGGCGGGGCTCGATGCGCACCGGCCGGGCCGTGGCCTCCGGGGTCAGCGGCGGCCAGGCCAGTGGCGCCGGCCGGGACGGCTGGCCGAGGTCGGCCAGGGTGGCCGGGCGGCGGGCCGGGGCCGGGCCCAGCGCCGGGCGGGGCCGGCCGGCGGGCGGACCCACCGCCACCAGTTGCCGTTCGGCGGGGACCGCCGGGGCCGGGGCGGGGCCGGCACCGAGCGCGTCGAGCGAGGTCACCCCGAGCCGGCCGGCGAGCACCGGCACCTGGTCGGGCTCGACCACGAAGACCACCTCGCGGGGGCGCACCGGTCGCAGCAGGAGCACGGCGGACACCACCAGCAGGCCACCCAGGACGATCAGCACCCACACGGCCACGGGGAGCCACCCGGCGGCGGGTTCCGCCCGGAGGTCCACCGCGCCGATCCGGGCGGCGAGGCCGCCGACGGGGTCGACCCGCCGGGCGGCGAGGCCGAGCGCGGCGCCGGCCAGCAGCGCCGGGATCCCGATGGTGAGCAGCAGCATGCCGACGAGCGCGCGAGCGAACCGCATCCGTGTCGTTTCCTTCCGTGGCCGGGTACCCGGACGACCATACCGAGGCAAATCGCACAATCACCCGATATCACCAGCAACGGCGTGCGGCGGCGCGGAAAACGGGACTGGCCCGCCGGTACGGACCGGCGGGCCAGCGGACGGAGGGACGGCTCAGGACCTCGCGGCCGGCCCCCGCCGGGTACGGGCGAACGCGAGGCCGCCCAGGACCAGGCCGGCCAGCCCGGCGACCAGCCCCGCCACCCCGAACGCGGTGCCCGCGCCGCCGTCGGAGTCGTCATCGTCGGCGTCCGCGCCGGCGGCTGCCACGGCCGGCGTCGACGCCCCCGCCGAGGGAGCCGCCGAGGGGGCCGCCGCGGTCAGGGTGAGCACCGGCGCGGGCTTCGCCGGCTCCTCGGCCCCGGGGGTCGGCTCCTCGATCCAGCGCACCACGTTGCCGTCCGAGTACGTCTGGAGCGCCTTGAACACCATCGTGTCCACCTGCGGCAGCGGCCCCATCGAGACCGGGAACTCCTGGAACTGGCCCGGCTTGACCGCCGCGTCGCCGGTCGCCGTCCAGGTGATCTTCGACACCGCCTCGGTGACCTCGCTGCCGTGCACCTGCACCGGCGGGTCCACCTTGCGCTTCTCCATCGTCACCGTCCAGCCCGGCACCGGCATGGTGGACACCGAACCGACCGGCGCGTTCTCCGGCAGCACCACCTCGACCTTGGTCGTCGACGCCTCGTCGCTCTCGTTCGGCACCCGGAACGCGAACCGGCCGTAGCCGCCCTGGGTCGCCTCCTTCGGGTTGACCGAGACGTGCGCCGAGGCGGGCGCGGCCACGCCGAGCACCACGGCGGCGACGCCGAGGGCGAGGACGGCCGCGGTTGCGGAACGCCGGTGACGGAGCATGGGAACTGCCTCTCTCTAGCGGATGTTCACGGTGGCACTCACCGTGGCCTGGTCGACGTCCGAGGTCCGGACGGTGAAGCGGAGCTGCCACTCCCCCGCGGCGGGCAGGTTGATCTCCCCGGTCACGTGGTTGTCGGTCAGCGGCAGCAACGGAATCTCGATCGGCTCGATCCCGGCCGACGGCAGCGCGGCCGTGGCCGTCCACTCCTCCACCGGCTGCGGGCGGTTGTCCTTCGTGTACGCGTACAGGTGCAGCGAGTTGTTGCCCCGCTCGGCCGGGTCCATCTCGACCTGGAGGGAGTAGAGCGGGCTGGACAGCGTGGTGGTGAACAGGCCGGCCTGCGTGCCGGTCACGTCGGCGCCGGCGGTGCGGGCCGGCGGCGTCTGCACCAGGGTCGCCGTCACCGCGAGCACCACCGCGGTGATCGCCAGCTCCGCCCAGACCGCCCGCCGCACCGGGGCCGGCCGCCCCGGGGCGGTGCGCCGGCGCACCAGCGCCCGGGAGTACGCGGCCACGCCGATCACCAGGGCGAACAGCACGATCTTGGCCAGCACCAGCCGCCCGTACGTGGTGTCGACCAGGGCGGCCGGGGTGGCCACCTCGATCAACGCCTGCACCGTGCCGGCGAGCAGCAGCGCCGCGACGGCCAGCGCGGCCCAGCGCGACCAGATCGGCAGGATCGCGTCCAGCTCCCGCTCGTCGGCCCGGCGCAGCAGGAACCCGCCGAGCATCACCAGCCCGCCCAGCCAGACCGCCATGCTGCCCAGGTGCACCGCGTCGACGACCACCGACACGGCCGGGGCGGGTGAGGCGGCCGGGTGCCCGGCCAGCGGCCAGGTGAGCAGCGCCGCGCCGCCGAGGACCGCCAGGATCACCGCGTCGGTGCGGCCCACCGGCCCGGCGAAGAGCGGACGGAGCAGGAACGCCGCCGCCGCGAGCAGGCCCAGCCGGACCAGGTGCGTCATCCCGTACGTGCTGCCCAGCACGTCGCCGAGGCCCGCCCCGGTCACGTCGAACAGCCCGCCCCCGGCGGTGTACGGCACCTGCAACCACAGCTCGGCGAGCGTGGCGAACGTCAGCAGGCCCGACCCCGTCCAGGCCAGCCGGGCCGGCCCCCGGCGGGAGAGCCGGCGCGGCCACAGCGCGCCGAGCACCAGCGCCGGGCCGACCAGCAGCAGCAGCCCCGCGTACCCGAGGTACTTGGCGACCTTGACCCCGCTCTCCACCACCGGGTCGGCCCGGTTGTCGGAGCCGGTGTCCGTCGGCGGCGTCGACGGCGCGCCCACCGAGTAGGTGAACGCGCCGGACACCGGGTGGCTGTCCGCCGAGATCACCCGGTAGCTGATCAGGTACGTGCCCCGCCCGGCGGACGGGTCCACCGGCACGGTCACCACCCCGCCCTCGAAGGACGGCTCCCCCCGGTCGGCCCGCGCGCCGTCCGGGGCGATGATCCGGATCTTCCCGGCCACCTTGCGCACCGGCTCGCTGAACGTCAGCACCACCTCGGCCGGCCCGCTGGGCACCACGGCGGACGCGGCGGGACTGCTGCTCACCAGCACCGCGTGGGCGCTCGCGGGGGTGGCCGGGGCCAGCAGCAGGGCAACGACGGTGACCAGCAGGCCGGCGAGCGCGGCCACCCGCGCGAGCCGGCGGCGGGGAGGCCGGATATTGGCAGCAGTCATGCGGGCCATGCTCGCCGACGCGGGGGCCGATCGGCGACCCGGGCCGGCACCCACGTCGACCCTGGCCCGGCGCCCGGGGGCACCCAGCGGGAGCATCGGCCTCACCCGCGCCCCGCCGCGACGGCGACGCCCAGCGCCGCCGACGGCGCCTGCGGGTCCTCGCCGTCCAGCCGCGCCGACAGCGCCGCACGCACGTCGTCGCAGTTCATGAGCGGGTAGTCGGGCCGGGCACCGGAAAAGTTCCCCGAGTGGGCCACGCCATGGAAGGGCCGAAGGACCCTGCCCGGCCACGCTGTGCCGCGTACCCTGGTGTGACGTGATCCCCGCACCCCGCCACCCTGCCGCCGTCGGTCCGCCCGACGCCACGGGCGCTGGTGCCCGGGGCCCGGCGACGCCCGCCCCCCGGGACGCGACGACGGCCCCTCAGGATGCGGCGACCGACTGGGCGCTGGCCGCGCGCGGCGGCGACCCGGTCGCCCAGGCGGCGTTCGTCCGGGCCACCCAGGCCGAGGTGTGGCGGTTCGCCGCCGCGCTGGTCGACCGGGACAGCGCCGACGACCTCACCCAGGAGACCTACCTGCGCGCGTTCCGGGCGCTGCCCCGCTTCGAGGGGCGCTCCAGCGCCCGGACCTGGCTGCTCGGCATCGCCCGCCGGGCCTGCGCCGACCACCTGCGCACCGTGGTCCGCCGGCGGCGGCTCGCCGAGCGGCTGGTCACCCACGCGCACACCGACCGCCCGTACCCGGACCCCGCCGGGCAGCTCGGCGCCGCCGACCTGGTCCGCCGGCTGCCCGCCGAACGGCGCGGGGCGTTCGTGCTCACCCAGCTCCTCGGCCTGTCGTACGCGGAGGCCGCCACCGTGGAGGGGGTGCCCGTCGGCACCATCCGCTCCCGGGTGGCCCGGGCCCGCGCCGACCTGGTCGAGGCGGCCGGCGACGCGCTCGCCGGATGACCGGGAACTTCCGTCGGAGCCGGGGCGACCAATGACCATGACCGTACGACGCACCGGGGCCGTCCGCTGGCCCGCCGTCCGCCCGTGGCTGGGCGTCGCCGTCCGGCTCGGGCTCGCCACCGTCTGGCTGGTCGCCGGCGGGGCCAAGGTCAGCGACCTGGCCGCCTCCGGGCGCGCCGTCAACGCGTACCAGGTGCTGCCGTACGACGCCGCGACGGTGGTCGGCGCGGCGCTGCCCTTCGTCGAGCTGGCCCTGGGACTGCTGCTGCTGGTGGGGCTGGCCACCCGGCTGGCCGCCGGGGTGTCGGCCGCGCTGCTGGTGGTCTTCGTCGCCGGCATCGTCTCGGCCTGGTCCCGCGGCCTGGCCATCGACTGCGGCTGCTTCGGCAGCGGCGGGCAGCTCGCCGCCGGGCAGACCCCGAGCTACCTCCCGGAGATCCTCCGGGACCTGGGATTCCTGGCGCTGGCCGGATTCCTGTTGATTTGGCCCCGCACCCCCGTCTCCGTGGACGGCTGGCTCGCGGGCGCATCCGTGGAGGACGAGGATGAGTAGTCGCAAGGGGCAGCGGGACGCCGCCCGGGTGGTCCGGCAGCAACTGGCCCGGGAGCGCCGCCGACGGCGGACCCTCTGGACCTCGGTGGCGGCGGTCGCCGTGCTGGTGATCGCCGGCGGGATCGGCTGGGCCGTCTGGTCCAGCCAGCGCTCCAGCACCTTCACCGCCCCGCCCGGCGCGACCGAGAACGGCACCGGCGTCGCGTACGGGACCGGGCCGGCCACCATCGACCTGTACGAGGACTTCCTCTGCCCGGCCTGCAAGCAGTTCCAGCAGACCAGCGGCGCGACGATCGAACAGTTGGTCAACGAGGGCAAGGCCCGGGTCGTCTTCCACCCGGTGGCCTACCTCAACCGGTTCTCGACCACCGAGTACTCCACCCGGTCCTCGGCCGCCTCCGGCTGCGCGGCCAAGGGCGGCAAGTTCCGGGAGTTCGCCGCCGCGCTGTTCGACCGGCAGCCACCGGAGGGCGGCGCCGGGCTGAGCAACGACGAACTGGTCGACATCGGCGCCGGCGTCGGGCTGGACAGGGACGACTTCTCCTCCTGCGTCTCCGACGGCACGTACCGGGCGTGGACCGAGCACGTCACCGAGGACGCGAGCAAGGCCGGGATCACCGGCACGCCGACGATCAAGGTCAACGGCAAGGAGCTCTCCGACCGCAGCCCCGAGGGCATCACGGCGGCGGTGGCGGCGGCCGGCAAGTGACCCCCGTACCGCCGCGCCGGTTCGGGCTGGTCGTGGCCGCCGCGCTGGTCGCCGTCCTCGGCACCGCCACGCCGGCCGCCGCGCACGGCGGGGAGGCCCCGGACGGCACCGACTACCGGGCCGGGGTGACCGGGGTCACCCCGGCCCGCCCAGGGCTGACCGTCCGGGTGGTCGACGCGGGGGCCCGGCTGGAACTGGTCAACCGCACCGGGCGGCCGGTCGAGGTGGTCGGCTACTCCGGGGAGCCGTACCTGCGGGTCGGGCCGGACGGTGTGTTCGAGAACACCCGCTCCCCGGCGACGTACCTGAACCGGACCCTGTCGGGGGACGCCACCCTGCCCGCCAAGGCCGACCCGGCCGCCGCCCCGGACTGGCGGCGGATCGACGACGGGACGGCCGCCCGCTGGCACGACCGGCGCATCCGGTGGCAGGAGCCCGACCCGCCCGCGCAGGTGCGCGCCGCCCCGGCCCGGGAGCAGCGGGTCCTGGACTGGGCGGTGCCGTTGCGCGACGGCACCGAGCCCGTGGAGATCCGGGGCACCCTCGACTGGGTGCCGCCGCCGGACCCGTACCCCTGGTGGGTGGCGGCCACGCTCGGCTTCCTGGCGCTGGGCGCCGCCGGGCTGCTGGCCGCCGGCACCGCGGCGGGGGTGCGGGCGCTGGCCGGGGTCGGCGCGGCGCTGGCCGTCGGCGGGGTGGCCGCGATCGGGCTCACCGTCGGCCGGGAGCTGGACGCCGGGGCGTCCGGGGTCGGTGCGGTGCTGGCCGGCCTGCTCACCGGGCAGGTCTGGGCGCTGCTCACCGGCCTGGGGGCGCTCGCGGCGGGCGGGTACGCGCTGGCCCGTCGCCCCGCCGCCGACTTCGCGCTGGCGCTGGCCGGGGCCTGCCTGGCCCTGTTCGTCGGCGTCACCAACCTCGGCGTCCTCGACCGCTCGGTACCCCCGGCCCCCTGGTCCGGTGGCCTGGCCCGCCTCCTGGTCACCCTGGTCCTGGCCGCCGGTGCCGGTGCCACCGCCGCGGGCGTCCTCCGCCTCCGCGCCGCCGCGACCCGCCCCACCCCGACCACCTCCGACGTCGATCATGGAGTCGCGCTGGGGAACAAACCGTCCTAGAACCCCAGCTACCGGGCACCACGGCTCCTTGATCGGCGCCGGGAGGGCAGCCCCGGTCAGGGGTGGGGGGTGTGGGGGGTGAAGCCGTAGGGGAGTTCCAGGCGGTGGGTCGACAGCAACTCCTGGTTCGCCAGGAGGGTGCGGGTGGGGGCGTCGGCGACGATGCGGCCCTCGTCGAGGATGACCGAGCGGTCGCACAGCTCCAGCGCGTACGGCAGGTCGTGGGTAACCATCAGCAGCGTCACCGACAGGCTGCGCAGGATCTCCGCCAGCTCCCGCCGTGCCGCCGGGTCGAGGTTCGACGACGGCTCGTCGAGCACCAGGATCTCCGGGCGCATGGCCAGCACGGTCGCCACCGCCACCCGGCGGCGCTGGCCGAACGACAGGTGGTGCGGGGCACGGTCCCGGTGCTCGCCCATCCCCACCGCCGCCAGCGCCTCGTCCACCCGGGCCGCCAGCTCCGCACCGCGCAGCCCCAGGTTGGCCGGGCCGAACGCCACGTCCTCGGCGACGGTGGGCAGGAAGAGCTGGTCGTCCGGGTCCTGGAAGACGATGCCCACCCGGCGGCGGATCTCCGCGAGGGTGCCCCGGTCCCGGCTGACGGTCAGCCCGCCGACGCGCACCGTGCCCTCGGTGGCGGTGAGGATGCCGTTGAGGTGCAGCACCAGGGTGGTCTTGCCGGCGCCGTTCGGGCCGAGCAGCGCCACCCGCTCGCCGCGCGGCACGGCCAGGTCCACCCCGTGCAGGGCGACGTGCCCGTCCGGGTAGGCGTACCGCACGCCGCGCACGTCGAGGGAGACCGGAGCCTGGTTCTGCACGTACCCGATCATGTCAGGGCGACGGCGGTCGCGGCGATGGTGGCCGCGACCAGCGGCACCGCCGCCCCGACCAGCCACTGCCCGGCGGTCGCCGCGCCGGCGCCCTGCCAGACCGCCGGCATCCGGCCGGAGTAGCCGCGCGACACCATCGCCAGGTAGACCCGCTCGCCGCGCTCGAACGCGCGCAGGAACAGCGCCCCGACGCCGGCGGCGAAGCCGCGTAGCTGCCACAGGAAGCGCGGGTCGTCGCCCCGGGAGACCCGGGCCACCCGCATCCGGCGGGCCTCGCCGACCAGCACGTCCAGGTAGCGCAGCATGAAGGTGGCGATCTGGGTGAGGATCTGCGGGCAGCGCAGCCGGTCTAGGCCGACGATCAGGTCCCGGGTCGTCGTGGTCGCCGCGAGCAGCAGCGACGCCAGTACGCCGAGGGTGCCCTTGGCGATGATGTTCCAGCCGCCGAGCAGCCCGTCGACGGAGAGGCTCAGCCCCGCCACGTCGACCCGCTCGCCCGCCCCGAGGAACGGCAGCGCGAACGCGAACAGCACGAACGGCAGCTCGATCGCCGCCCGGCTGAGCAGCCAGCCCGGCCCCACCCGGGCCAGCGCGGCCACGACCGCGACCAGCAGGGCGTACCCGCCGAAGGCCCAGAACGCCGCGCGCGGGGTGGCCACCACCGCGAGGGTGAACAACACCATCGCGGCGATCTTCACCTCGGGCGGCAGGCGGTGCACCGGCGAGGTCGACTCCCGGTAGAGCACGTGGGCATGACCGGCCCCCATCGCCGTCCCCGCCTACCGGCTGTTCGCCACGCGCGAGGCGTCGTCGCCGTGCCCGCCGCCGGCCGGGTCGCCGCCGGCCCGGTCGCCCACCGCCCCGTCGCCGCCGGCCGGTCCGGCGACGTGGCCGGCGCCCGGCCGCGGGCCCCGGCGGCGCAGCAGCCAGAACACGCCACCGCCGACGGCAAAGGTGAGCAGCACCCCGAGGACGCCGGAGAGGCCGGTGGAGAGGAAGTCGTTGTCCAGGCCCCGGACGCCGTAGTCGGCCAGCGGGCTGTCGGCCAGCTCGTGGTCCCGCGTCTGCTGGGCCGGGCAGGTGCCGCCGGTGATCTCGCCCTCGGCGTCGACCGTGCAGCCCTTGAGCAGCGACGAGTCCAGCCCGTCCGGGTGCGACGAGGCGTAGTTGCTGACGACGCCGGCCAGCAGCAGGGCGACCAGCAGGCCGCCGACGACGAAGCCCCAGGGACGCTTGCTCATCGGGCACCTCCGGCGACCGGGACGACGGGAGCCGGCGCGGCCGGCTTCAGGGCACGCAGCGCGTACACGAGATCGGGGCGGACCTTCGCGACGGTGACCACGGTGGTCGCGGTGATCAGGCCCTCGCCGATTCCGATCAGCAGGTGGGCGCCGGCCATGGTGCCGGCCAGGCCGGCCAGGTTGCCGCCCAGGTCGGTGGTGCCGCCCAGCCAGTACTGGAGCACGAAGCCCTGGGACGCGACCACCACGCTGACCAGCGCGGAGACGAAGGCGGTCACGGCGAGCCCGGCCGGCGTGCGGGGCAGCACCCGCAGCAGCAGGGCGATCAGCAGGTACCCGACGGCGGTGCCGAGGACGGCCATGTTGGTGATGTTCAGCCCGAGCATGGCCACCCCGCCGTCCCCGAACACCAGCGCCTGCACGACCAGCACGACCGCCACACAGAGCGCGCCGACCCACGGGCCGACCAGCAGCGCGGCGAGCGCGCCGCCGAGCAGGTGACCGCTCACCCCGGCGGTGAAGATCGGGAAGTTGAGCATCTGGACGGCGAAGATGAACGCGGCGACCAGGCCGGCCATCGGGGCGAGCCGGTCGTCCAGGTCACGCCGGCCGCGCAGCACGCACAGGGTCAGCACCGCCAGGGCGAAGGCGGCGAAGACCGCGGCGACGGGACCGTTGACGATCCCGTTCGAGATGTGCATCGCCAGGGTTTCCACTCGACCTCCCGGGGCGCGGCGGGGCGGGTCCAACGCCGACGGGCTCAGCCTATTTCCGCTGCACTACTGTTGCCAAGACCTTGCAACAAGGGATGAGGTTGAACACGATGCCTGGCGCGTCGTCCCCGCCGGCTCGCGCCCCGGCGGCGGTAGGGTTTCCGCCATGACCGCGCCCGCCCGCCTCAACCCCGGTGACCCCGCGCCCGAGTTCACCCTGCCGACCGACACCGGCGACACCCTCTCGCTGGCCGACCTGCACGGCCGGAAGGTGATCCTGTACGCCTACCCCGCCGCGATGACGCCCGGCTGCACCAAGCAGGCGTGTGACTTCCGCGACTCGCTCGCCTCGCTCCAGGCGGCCGGCTACGAGGTGGTCGGCATCTCCCCCGACAAGCCGGAGAAGCTGGCCAAGTTCCGCGAGCGGGACGCCATCACCTTCCCGCTGGTCGCCGACGCCGACAAGGCGGTGCTCACCGCGTACGGCGCGTACGGCGAGAAGCAATCCTACGGCCGGACCGTGACCGGGGTGATCCGCTCCACCTTCGTCATCGACCCGGACGGGAAGATCGAGCGGGCGCTCTACAACGTCAAGGCCACCGGCCACGTCGCCAAGCTGCGCCGCGACCTCGGCCTCGACTGAGCTGTCACACCCGGCCACTACGATCCGCATGTGGTCCGTTACAAATACTCCGAGGTGCTGCTGCGGGACGTGGTCGCGGTCTCGCACAGCATCGCGGACGTCCTGAGGCACCTGGGGCTGGCCCAGAACGGCGGCTCCCACGCGCATCTGAGGCGTCGGATCGATGCACACGGAATCGACACGTCCCACTTCCGGCGCACCGGCTCCCGCCGGCCGTCGCGGGCACGGTCGTCGGCGGAACTGCTCGTGCTGCGGGATCCGACCCGGCGTAGGGCGCATCCCGACGTCCTGCGACGGGCCCTGACGACGACCGGGATTCCCCTGGTGTGCGCCGACTGTGGTGTCGGGCCGCGCTGGAACGGCCGCCCTCTCACGCTCCAGGTCGATCACAGAAACGGCCGCTTCTGGGACTGCCGGCGCGAGAACCTCCGTCTCCTCTGCCCCAACTGCCACAGTCAGACCCCCACCTACGCCGGCCGGAACCGCCGCCGGTACGGGGTGGATCCACCGGACGCGGCGTCCCCTGACAAGTCGGACGAGCCAGCCACCACGGGGGCGGTAACGACGGAGGAACTGGTCGAGCTGTTCCGCCTCGTCGACCGCCGACGCCTGAGCGCACGAGAGGCGGCACATCGAATCGGCTGCGACCCGGGCCACCTGCACCGACTCAGACGGCGCCTGGAGGAACAGGGCTCGGTGTCCCCGCGGCAGGGCGGGCGACGGTGGCGGGCAGCAGCGGTCCGGGAGACGGTTGTTCGCCACGCGCTGGCCAACCCCAGCCTCGGGCCCAAGAAGCTCGCGCGCCTGCTGCGAGAACTGCCCGAGGGCGGCTGCGAAGTCGGCCATGGAACGGTCTCCACCATCCTGCGGGCGGCAGCGCTCAACACGGCGACGGCCCGACGCCTTAGACTTTCCGCGTCGGCGGGAGTGGCGGAATTGGCAGACGCGCAGGATTTAGGTTCCTGTGTCCGTGAGGACGTGGGGGTTCGAGTCCCCTCTCCCGCACCGAATGCCTGACCAGGGGCACGGAACGACACCCGCGCCGCCCGGGTGTCGGGCGCATCACGATCGCGGGCCGGCCGGGCCGACCGGCGGCAGGATGGCGGCGTGAGTCTGCGTTTCGTCCTGGCCCCCGCCCTGACCCCCGAGCTGCGGGAGCAGCTCGTCTCCCTCTGGGTCGACGTCACCAACGCCGGCGGCGCGGTCGGCTTCGTCGCGCCGGTCACCGCCGCCGACGTTCGTCCCGTCGCGGAGGCGATGTTCGCCGATGTCGCCGACGGCCCGGACCGGCTGCTCGTCGGGTACGACGGCACGCGCCCGGTCGCCGTGCTGGTCTTCACCGACAACCGGTTCTGCCTGAAGGCGCACTGGTGCGTGTTGAAACGGGTGATGGTGCACCCCGACACCCAGGGCCGGGGGTACGGTGCGGCGCTGATGCGGGAGGCGGAGCGGCTCGGCCGGAAGATGGGCCGGGAGGCGCTACACGTCACGGTGCGGGGCGGGCTGGGGTTGGAGCGGTTCTACGTGCGGCTCGGGTACCGGGAGGTGGGCCGACTGCCGGGCGCGCTGCGGGTCGCCCCGGGCGACGACCGGGACGAGGTCCTCATGTGGCTCGACCTGGCGGCCCCGGCCGCCTGACCCGACGCTGGCCCGGTCTCAGTGCCCGCCGCAGCCCCGCGTCGGGGCGTCGGCGAACGGGCGGCTGCCGCGTCCACGGCCTCCGCCCCCTCCCGGGGGCCAGCCAGCGGGCCCGGCCCCACCGGGGAGCGCGACGCCGTCCGGGGCGGCGTCGGGGCGTCCGTGGGAGCGGTGCCGTCGGTCACGCCGGTCGATGCTGCCGGACCTCGCCCCCGGGGACAAGTCGACTGAGCCAGAGCTGAGGACGCGCCCGGCCGGCGGATCGGTGCCGGTGGGCCGGTCAGTCCGCCACCCGTACCGGGTCGCCGACGCGCACCACGCCCGGCCCGTCGGGGACGAGGTGCAGGCCGAACAGCAGCTTTCCGCCGATGTTGCGGTGCCGCCCAAGGGTTCGCAGCGGCTCCTTTCCGCGCGCCCCGGTCTCCTGATCGGTGGTGGTGACCACGCAGCGACCGCAGGACCCGGCGGCGCGGAACCGGGCGGAGCCGATCCGCAGCCGCCGGCCGGCCCAGTCGTCCTCGGCCCAGGCGGGGATGCCGGTGACGACCAGGTTGGGCCGGAACCGGCTCATCGGCACGGGCTCCTCGCCGGCCCCGGCGAGCCAGGCGTTGAGCGCGTCGAGGGACGCCGTGGCGGCCAGCAACAGGGGGTACTCGTCGGCGAAGCTGACCCGATCGCCGGTGTCGTGGGCGCGGTCGCCGGGTGCCAGGTGCCGGGTGGGCCGGGCCAGGTGGACCAGGCGGACCGGGCGGCCGAGCAGGGTGCCGAGCCAGTCGTCGGCGGCCCGCCCGGCGGGGAGCGCGGGGACCGGCAGCCGGTTGCGGAACACCCGCACGGGCAGCGGCGGCGCGCCGGTCGGCTCGGCGACGTCCAGGTCGGGGCGGCCGGCGGCGCGCAGCACCAGGCCGTCGTCACGGGGCACGGCCCGCAGCCCGACCAGCGCGGTGGTCTCCCGCTGGGTGATGCCGACGCCGTCGGCGTCGACCACCAGCCAGCGCCGGTCGCCGGCCAGGCCCCACGGTTCCACCCGGGCGCCGTCGTGGTCCAGCCGGTGGCAGCCCTTGACCGGGTACGTGTGCGCGGCCGCGAGCCTCACCAGGCGACCCCGATCCCGTCGCCCGGGTACCAGTGCCGGGCCGGGGTCTCCCGGTACGCGAGGAAGCGCCGGTCGGTGCGTTCGGCGTGTTCGGCGAGGACGTTGGTGGTGGTGACGTTGTCGGTGAGCAGCAGTGCGCCGGGGGCGAGCTTCGGCTCGACCGCGTCGAACTCGCGCTTCTCGTGTGCCCGGCTGTGGTCGCTGTCGTGCAGGAAGAGGTCGACGGGCCGGTCGAGGGCCTCGATCGAGGCGATGGAGTCGCCGACGACCAGGTCGACCACCGCCGACCAGGGCGCGGTGCGGGCCAGGTAGCCGGCCTCGGGGTTGATGTCCAGCGAGGTGAGCCGGCCGGGGTGCCCCTCGGCGGCGTTGCGCAGCAGGGCGGCGGCCAGCACGCAGCTACCCAGTCCCTTGTCGACGCCGGTCTCCACCACGTGCGCGGGGCGGGTGGCGCGGACCATGGCGTACCAGCCGATCCGGCGGGCGTAGCGGACCTGCCGGTCGGCCAGGCCTCGGCGGGACGCCTCGGCGGTGGCCCGCTCGATGTGCCGGCGCAGTTCCTCGTCGCCCTCGATCTCGGCGAACCAGCCCCGGACCCGGGCCACCGGCACGTCGCACGCGACGCTGACGAACCAGGCCAGGTGCTGCCGGCTCAGCCTGGTCAGCTCGTACGTGTAGTTGTGGTGCTCCCGCGAGGTGACCAGCCATCGGGCGGAGGCGCGCAGCACCTTGGCGTCGTGCCGGGCCACCCGGGCGAACCGCTTGGGGAAGGCGGCGACCGGGGCGAGTCGGGTACGGGCGATGGCCCGGCGCAGCTTCGTCGCGTCCACGGGAGGGTTCTACCAGGTCCAGGAGAACGCGAGGTGATGAAAGTTTCGATTCACCCCGCGGCCGTCGCCGGGGCCGGTCCGGGCACGTGGGCGGCGCGCCGAATCAGTAGCATCGCCGCCATGTCTCGTCCCCAGCAGGTCGCGGAGCCGGCCGAGGAAGTCCCGGTCGGGTCGACGCGGGCGGGTGCCGGCGCACAGCCGGCAGCGCGGCCGGCGAAGCGCCGCCGGTGGCGGCGGATCGCGCTCGTGACCGTGCTGGTGGTGGCGCTGCTCGGCGCGGGCGGCACGGTCGCCGGCGTGCTGTGGCTGCGGTCGGTCGAGCAGGGCATCGACCGGGTGGACGCGTTCACCGACGTGCCGGAGGAGGCCCGGCCCGAGCCCGTGGTCCGGGGTGCGCTGAACATCATGGTCCTGGGCAGCGACTCCCGGGACCCGGAGAACAGCTCCGGCTCGCGGACCGACACGATCATCCTGGCCCACCTGCCGAAGGACCGGTCGAGCGCTCAGTTGATCTCGATTCCCCGGGACACCTGGGTGCCGGTCCCCCGCTCGAAGGACGGCCGGCACGGCGGCCGGGAGACGAAGATCAACGCCGCGTTCGCCTGGGGCGGGGTGCCGCTGATGGTGCAGACGGTGGAGAAGTTCACCGGGGTGCGGATCGACCACGTGGCGATGGTCGACTTCGCCGGCTTCAAGGAGATCGTCGACGCGCTGGACGGCATCGAGGTCGACATCGAGCGCGGCTTCACCTCGACCCACTCGCTCAACCCGGACAGCCGGCGCACGTTCGCGCAGGGCCGGCAGACCCTCGACGGCGCCGCCGCGCTGGACTACGCGCGGGAGCGCTACGCGTTCCCCGACGGCGACTTCGCCCGCATCCGCCACCAGCAACAGGTCATCAGGGCCATCCTGGACAAGGCCGCCTCGGGCGGGCTGCTGACGAACCCGGCCCGGCTCAACGCGTTCGTGCGGGCCACCACCGACGCGGTCGCCGTCGACAGGTCACTGTCCCTGGTGGACCTGGCCACGGAGACCCGGCACCTGCGCAGCGGCAACCTCGGGTTCTTCACCTGCCCGACCCGGGGCACCGGCCGGGTCGGCAGCGAGAGCGTGGTGTTCGCCGACAGCGCCAGGGCCCGGTCCTTCTTCGACGCGGTCCGCCGGGACTCGGTGCCGGACATCCTCAAGGCCGGGTCGTAGCGACCGGATGGCCCGTCCGGGTATGGCGACCGGCGGGGGCCGGCCGTATCCTGCCTTCGGCCTGGTGGATCCCGTCGCCGCCGTGGCCGTGACGGGGGAGGTCACGCAACCATGTCCAGCCAACCCACGGTGAGCCGGGACGTCGCGGTCGCCGCCCACGCCGGCGGGGGGCCGCGGCCGGCCGGGGTGCCGCCCGCCGACGACGAGAGCACCGACGCCGAGCCCCCGCCGCAGGGCGACCGGGCGGGCGCGTCCCCACCGGCGGAGGCCGCCCCGGCCCGGCCGGGCCTCGACACCACTGCGGTGCTGCCGTACGCGGGATCGCGGGCGTCGCGACGCACCCGGGGGCTGCGGGCGTGGATGATCACCGCCCCGGCCGACCTGGCCGCGCTCCTGGCTCCGCTGCTGCTGACCACGCGGTTCTGGCGCGGCACCCTGGTCATGGCCGCCCTGACGGTGACCGTCTTCGCGGTGGGCGGGCTCTACCGGGCCCGCCGGCACACCAGCCTCCTGGACGAGCTGCCCAGCCTCACCGGGCGGCTGCTGGCCTGCGGGGCGATCGTCGCCATCATCGCGGCGGTGCGGCACGACCCGGCGGACGACGCCGCCGGCTTCATGCGCGGGGTGGGGGTCTGCGCCGCCCTGGTCATCGTCAGCCGGGCGGTCACCCGGACCCTCGCCGACCTGGCCCGCAGGCGCCGCTGGGTCGAGCACAACGCGCTCGTCATCGGCAGCGGGCCGGTCGCCGCCGAGCTGGCCCGGACGCTGCGCCGCTACCCGCGGTACGGCCTGCGCTTCGTCGGCTGCGTCGACGCCACGGGGGCGCGCTCGCCGGGCCGGCTGCCGGTGATCGGCACGCTGGACGACCTGGAGCGGCTGGTCGAGCTGGTCGAGTGCGAGGTGCTGATCATCGCCGACCCGTCCTGCCCGGAGCCGGCCCTGATGGAGCTGCTCCGCCGCCCGGCCAGCGCCGGGTGCGACCTGTGGGCGGTGCCCCGGCTGTGGGGGTCCCGCACCCACGACGGGAACCCGGACCACATCGGGGCCATCCCGATCGTCAAGGTCGGTGACACCACGTTCTCGGGTCCGAAGTGGGCGGTCAAGCGGGCCTCCGACGTGGTGATCGCCGCGGTCGCGCTGGTGGTGCTGAGCCCCGTCCTGATGCTCTGCGCCCTCGCCACGTACCTGGAGGACCGGCGCGGGATCTTCTTCCTCCAGGAGCGGGTGGGCCGGCACGGGCGGCTCTTCCGGGTCGTCAAGTTCCGCTCCATGCGCCCGGTCGACGAGCACGAGTCGCGCACCACCTGGTCGATCGCGCACGACCGGCGGGTCGGCCCGGTCGGCCGGTTCCTCCGCCGGACGTCCCTGGACGAGCTGCCCCAGCTGTGGAACATCCTCCGGGGCGACATGAGCGTGGTCGGGCCGCGCCCCGAACGGCCACACTTCGTCGAGCAGTTCTCGGCGCAGTACCCGCAGTACGCGATGCGCCACCGGGTCCCGGTCGGGTTGACCGGGCTGGCGCAGGTGAGCGGCCTGCGCGGGGACACTCCGATCTCCGACCGGGCGCGCTTCGACAACTACTACATCGAGAACTGGTCACTGTGGCTGGACATCAAGGTGATCCTCCGGACGGTGGCGGAGTTGTTCCGCGGCGGCCGGCACTGACGGCCGGTGCCGCCCGTCCTCTGCCCGGCCGGGTCGTGGGATCATCGGTCCGGGCCGGTCCAGATCGTTGACCAGGCCGGTTCACGGGAGGGGACCAGATGGCCCACGGAGACCTCGACGGCCCGTCGGGGACATCGGGCGTCAGCCGGCGCAGCGCGCTGCTGCGCGGCGGGGCCGTCGCCGCCGGCCTGGGCACCGCGGCGGTGGGCGTCGCCGCGATGGGCCCCTGGTCGTCGGACGGCTCCGGCGGCCAGGGCGTGGTCGACGTCCGTGAGCACGGCGCGCGGGGCGACGGGCGCAGCGACGACACGGCGCCCCTGCAACGGGCCATCGACGCCGCGGGCCGGGCCGGGGGCATCGTCTTCTTCCCGCCCGGGACGTACCTCACCGGGCGGCTGACCCTCCGCTCCCGGGTGCACCTGCGCGGCTCGGGCGGCGACGCGACCGTCCTGCGGCTGCGGGCCGGGGCGAACTCGGCCATCGTCGAGTCCGACGGGTTCTCCCGACTTGCCGGCACCCGGTCCGACCAGGGGATCACGCTGTTCAGCGTGCGTGATCTCACCCTGGACGGCAACAAGGAGCAGAACCCCTCCGCCGGGTACGGGCTGCGCGTCTACGGCTACGGTTACGAGCTCTCCGAGGTCATCGTCTTCAACTGCCGCAACGACGGCATCGTCAGCGAGTGGGGGCCGGCCGGGGCGCTGCCGGCGCCCTCGCACCAGATGGAGGCCCGGCTGTCGGCGGTGCGCACGCACGGCAACGACGGGCACGGGATCAACTTCCACGGCCCGCACGACTCGATGTTCATCAACTGCCTGACGTTCGAGAACGGGGCGAGCGGGTTCCGGCTGGCCGGCGACTCGATGGGCACGTCGATGGTCAACTGCCATGCCTGGGGGATCAAGCAGAACGTCTCGTTCGACCTGGCCGCCACCGGGATCAGCTGCTCCAACTGCTACGCCGACCTCAACGGCGGGGTCGGCGTCCGGATCTCCCGCAACGACATCCGCTGGATCGGCGGGCTGGTGCTGGGTTACAACCACACCGACCCGCACCCGGAGATCGGGATCCAGTTCGTGCCCGGCGTCCAGCCCGAGGAGCCCTCCGGCTGCCTGGTGGACAGCAAGGTGGTGAACTGCGGCACGGCGGCCGTGGACTTCGGCGCGGAGCGGGGGCTGTCCAGCGTCCGGGTGAGCCTGTCCCAGCCGGGTGCCGTGGACGCCGACGGCCGGCGCATCCCCGGCACCGGCCGCGGCTGGATCGGCACGCCGGCGCCGACCACGCTGGTCGAGATCACCCAGGGCCTCGGGCACCCGGACAAGAACCTCGTGGTGCGGCCCGCGTTCGACCTGCGCGCCGAGGCCGAGCCCGGCCGCCCGGGCGACGGCTCGGTGCGCGTCTTCGCGCGGGACGTCGGCGGTCGCACGCAGTTGTGCGCGCTGTTCCCCAGCGGCGCGGTGCAGGTGCTCGCGACCGAGCCCTGATCCCCGGGTCAGGAGCCGGCGGCCGGGCCGGGTGGCGGGTCAGGGCCCGGCACCGCCCCCGGTCGGCACCGCGGCCCGGTCCCGGGCCGGTTCCGCGACGGGCTCGTCGGCGGTCCACGGCCGCATCCGGGCGAGGAACCAGCAGACCACCACCGCCTCGGCGACCAGCAACTGACCGACCAGGCCGGCGACCCCGGTGACCCAGAGGGCCGACGCCGCGAGCCCGCCGAACGCGAGGACCCGCGACCCGACGGCTGAGACGAGGTAGCGGCGCGGCGCCGCCCAGACCATGTGCCGGGTGGACAGCCAGGTCGCCGCCGTGAGCAGCGCCTTGTAGCCGCAGTACAGGGCGATCACCCCGACGCCGACGGTGGCCAGGTCGGGGGCGACGAGGGCCCGCAGCGGCCCGCTGGCGAGCACCACCGCCGACACCGCCACCAACGCCGCCACGGTCAACGCCCGGGTGCCGGTCCGCCAACGGCCACGCCGGCCGGCGACGACATCCTCCCGGACACTGGCCGACAGCACGACGTGGAACGGGCCGAAGACCAGGTCCATCGCCCGCAGGACGACGACGGCTGCCGGTCCCGCCACGGCGCCGGCCACCGAGGGCAGCGTGACGGTGTACGACAGGTCGACGGCCGCGGCGACGCAGTACACCGAGCCCACCCCCAACCCGCGCCGCAGGCCGGGGCGGACCGCCGTGGGCGCGGCGGCGGGGCGGCGCAGCAGCACCCAGGCCAGGACGGCCACCTGGGCGGGCACCGCGACGACGTCGACCCGCAGGTCGAGGGCGACGAACACGGCGCCGCCGAGCAGGGTCCCGACCGCGGTCAACTGCGGGACGAGGTTCGCCCGGCGGGGCGTGCGGGTGCCCGCGGTGGCCCAGAAGAACGCCTCCAGCGGCAGTTGCAGGAGCACCGGGGCGAGCAGGAACAACCGGTCGGCGGCGCCGGTGTCCGGCAGCGCCACCGTGGCGCACAGGTAGCCCAGCACGGCGACCGGCGCGAGTGTCGCGGCGGCGACTCGGCCCGCCCAGCTCTCCACGTGCCAGTCCGCCGGGACCAGGCCGGCGGAGAGGGGCCGGCCGACCAGGGCCTCCAGCAGCGTGTACGGGACGGCGAGCAGCGCGCCCTGCAACGCCACCGCCGGCAGCCGGTCGGTGTCCGCCCAGGACGCCAGCAGGAAGACGTAGACGCTGCACAGCCGGGTGAGCGCCTGCACCGACAACTGCGAGCCCTGTAGCCGCGCCCCGACGGCGAGCAGCGGTCGCACGCTCAGGCCCGCCGCGCGTCGGTGCCAGAGGTGTCGGGAGCGCCGGAGGTGCCGGGGGCGGGGTCGGGGGCGAGCCAGGCGACGGGCCACGAGGCGGGCCAGGGGGCGGGCGAGGGCGGGTCGTCCAGGCGCAGGCCGTACGCCACGAACGCGGCCAGGCACATCATCGCGCCCGGGTACTCCCACGCCTCGATCACCAGGAACGCGGCGGCCAGGCCGGCCAGCACCGCGACGTGCAGCACGGACGCCGGGTGGTCGGCGGTGCGCCGCCACAGCCGCACCAGTCCGTACCCGATGCCGGCGACCAGGACGACCATCGCCCACAGGCCGTACTGGAGGCCGACGCTGACGAAGTAGTTGTCGACGAAGACCTGCGGGCCGGTCGTCACCCGGGACGTGGTGGCCGCGCCGACCCCGCCGATCCCGCGCCCCCAGGGCGGCAGGTCGCCGCCGAGCAGCCCGGCCCAGACGTCGAACCGTTCGAAGAGGCTGCGGGCGCCGGTGGCGCCGACGGCCGCGAAGCCCACGGCCACGCAGACGACCACGCCCAGGCCCACCAGCCGCGCGCGGCGGCGCCCGGCGGCCCCGCCGGAGCGGTCGAGCAGCACGGCCGCGAGCACCCCCGCCACCACCAGCAGCGCCCCCGACCGGCTGGTGCTCAGGGCCAGGCAGGCAACGGCGGCGAGCCCTCCGGCGTGCCAGGGCCACGGGGCACGCCGGGCGCGCCGGAGCAGCCACAGGGTCACGTAGCCGAGCAGGTACGCGCCGGCCAGGATGCCCAGCTCGCCGTTGAACTCGGTGAGGCCGGGCACCCGGAAGGTGTCGCCGATGTAGCGGACCGCCCGGTCCTCCTCGAAGCCCCAGCGCACCAGCCGGGCCGGACCGACCGCCAACTCCCCGACCGCCGCCACGGCGTTGGCCACCAGCAGCCAGGACAGGGCGGTCAGCACCGTGCGCACCTGGGGCCGGGCCAACGCGGCGAGCACCACGAGCAGCAGCAGCGGGACCAGGGTCAGCCGGACGCCGACGAGGGTCTGGGCCACCCCGTGGTGGGCGACGCCGATCAGGCTCCACACCGCCACGACCAGCAGCACCGCCGCGCCGGCGAGGAGCCGGGTCCGGGTCCACCGGCCGCGCAGCGCGGTGCGCGCGAAGAGGACGCCGACCACCGCGGTGGCGGAGACGCTGAGCACGTACTCGCGGCCCCCGAACGCGTCGCCGACGAGCCCCTGGACGCCGGTCATCCAGAGCCCCAGCGGGGCGTTGAGCACGATCAGCACGTACACCAGGCCGGGCACCGGGCGGACCGCGACGACGCCGAGGCCGGCCAGGAAGAGGGGCGCCACCGGGGAGACGCCGGCCAGCGCGCAGCCGGCGACGGCCAGCAGGAGCAGCCCGCCGCCGATCAGCCAGGGGGTGGGCGGCCGGCGGCGGACCGGCGCCGTTCCGGATGCCGTCGCGGCGGGCCGGCGTCCGGTGTCGGGGCTCATTGGCGGCTCACCTCGGGTCGCTGGTCGGCACCGGCACGGACGCCGACCGTCCGGTAGGTCTCGACGACGGCGTCGACGTGCCGGTCCCAGTCGAGGCGCGCCCCGTCCGCGCCGGCCGACGCGGACATCGCCGCGTACTCGTCGTCGGGTGTCCGGGCGGCGCGGCGCAGCAGTTCTGCCAGCTCGTCCCGGGTGCGGAAGACCAGGACCGAGGTCTCCTCGGCCATCGGCGGCCGGGCCGTGTCACTGGCGATGATGGGTCGCGCCGCCGTCAGCGCCTCCGCGCAGACCAGGCCGAACGTCTCGGCGCACTGGCTGGGGAAGACGAGCCAGCCAGCCCGCAGGAACGCCGCTCGCTTGCCCTCGGCGTCGAGGTAGCCGAGGTACCGCACGGAGCGGGACCGCTCGGCCGCCCGCTCGACCTCGGCGCGCAGCGGGCCGTCGCCGCCGACGAGCAGCGTGCCGCCGACCGCGTCAACGGCGTCCGCCCAGGCGTCGAGCAACAGGTCCACGCCCTTGTGCCGGTCCAGGGCACCGAGGTAGAGGAAGACGCGGCGGTCGCCGGGTGGCCGGTCGCGCGGCCCGGGCGGCAGCGGCACGGCCAGCGGCAGGAGCCGGGTGGCCGGCCGCGCCCCCGGGGCGCCGGCCAGGACCCGCTGGCGGGTGCGTTCGGAGGGGAACAGCAGGGTGCAACGCCCGAGTTGCCGCAGCACCCACCGGGACCGCAGCCGCAGCAGCGCGTCCAGGGCGGCCGAACGGCCCAGGTTGCCCAGGGCGTTGTTGGGGTCGCGGACGGCGTGGTCGTGCACGGAGTGGCAGGTGGGCCACCGCCGCGACAGCCGCGCCACCGGCCGGACGCCGAGCCCCTGCCAGTTGTGCAGGTGCACCACGTCGGGGTCGAAGTCGCGCAGGTCGTCCGGGCCCAGTCCGGTCGGGTCGACCAGGTCGCCCAGGTGGGTGAAGAGCTTGGCCAGCCGGGGGGCGAGCCGGGTCAGGCGGGCCGAGAGCCGCTCGCCGACCGGCCGGTCCTCCGGGTGCTCCCCGTCGGGCGTCCGGCTGTAGACGCGGACCTCGTGGCCGCGGTCGGCGAGCGCCCGGGACAGGTCCCGGACGTACCGCTCCGCGCCGCCCCGGACGGCGAAGCCGGAGTGCACCATGGCGATCCGCACGGCTGTCACCGCCCGGCCGGGCGGGCGTCCGCCGGTACCCCGGCGAGCAGGTCGGCGAGGTGGGCTGTCGCGGTACGCCAGGACCGGCCGCACTCCCCCACCGGCGGCCTGGGCGCGGTCGTCGCCTCGGTCACGGCGTCGACGAGGGCGCGCGGCGTCCAGCTCGTCATCCGGGCCGCCCGCCCGCCGGTGGCCTCGTGCAGGGCCGGATCGGGGGAGACGACGACCGGCGTGCCGAGCCGCAGCGCCTCGGCCGCCGGCAGCCCGTAGCCCTCGAAGTGGCTGGGCATCAGGAACGCGGCGGCGCCGGCGATCGTGGCGGCGTACCCGTCCTCGGGGAGCCGGTCCAGGAACAGCACCCGCTCCGTCGCGGCGCAGCGGGCGACGGCGGCCTCGAACTCCGGCACCCGCTGCCCGCCGGTGAGCACCGCGAGCACGTACCCGGGCAGGTCGGGCAGGGCGTCGACGGCGATCTCGACGCCCTTGTGCGCGGCGTGCCCGGTCACCGCCAGGTAGCGCCCGCCGCCAGCGACCCGCGCGGCCAGCGGGGCGGGCAACGGGCCGGGGGCGGTGCCGAGGCTGCTGCCCGGGTGCCAGACCGCAGTGCGGTCGTCGCGGACGCCGTACAGGCCGAGGAGGTCGTGCCGGGTGCGGGCGCTGACGCAGAGCAGCCGCGCGGACCGGCCGATCGCGGTGCCGTAGCTGATCCGCCGGTACTGCCGGACGGCGCCCGACAGCCCGTGCGGCCAGAGCCGGAACGCGAGGTCGTGCACGACCGTGGTGACGGGCAGCCGGCTGCCCCGCACGGCGAGCGACGGGCTCAGCGACAGCACCCTGGTGGCGGGGGCGGCGCCCCGGTCGACGCGGCCCGTGACGCCGCGCAGGGCGGTGGCCGCGGACGCGATCGCCCGGGCCCGGTCGGCCGGCTGCCGGCTGACCACCTCGACCTGGACGGCCGGGTCGGTCGGGGGGACGACCCAGTCGGGTGGCGCGGCGACGACCCGGAGCCGCTGCGGGCCGGGCCAGTGCCGGACGACCTCGGTGAGCACCCGGGTGATCCCGCCGTCCCCGACGCCGCTGCACTCGACGACGGTCGTGCCGACCCGCTCAGCCGGACTCATGCGCGACCCACTCGGCCATCCGGGCCGCGAAGCTGTCCCGCCCGAACCCGACCGCGTGTCGGCGGGCCCGGTCGGGGTCGAGCCCGTCGAGCCGCCGCAGCGCTGCGGCGTGGCGGGTCGGATCCCGCGACGCGACGAGGAACCCCGTCTCGCCCTCCACGACGGTCTCCAGCAGCCCACCTGCGCGCAGCCCGACGACCGGGGTGCCGCACGCCTGGGCCTCGACCGGGATGATGCCGAAGTCCTCGTGCGCGGGGAACAGCAGGGCTCGGGCACCCCAGTACAGCTCCCGGAGCCGCTCCCGGCCGGGCCGCGACTCGAACGTCACCGGGACGTGCACCCGCGCGGCCAGCCGGCGCAGGCGGGCCTCCTCCGGGCCACCCCCGGCGAGGACGAGCGGCAGGCCCGCCTCGGCTGCCGTCGCGATCATCAGGTCGAAGTTCTTGTACGGGATCCACCGCCCGACCCCGAGCAGGTACTCGCGGTTCTGGTTCCGCTCGGCGGCCGGCGGGGCGGCGAAGAAGTCGACGTCGACGGGTGGGTGGATGACCACCGCGTCGCGCCCCCAGTACCGGCGGATGCGGGCCTGGACCTCACGGGAGTTCGCGGCGTAGGCGTGCACGTGTCGACTGAGCCGGACGTCCACCGCCTGCAGGGCCCGTCGTGGCCCGCTCAGCAGCCGCCCCGCGCCGCGCCCGTCGAAGTCGGGGCTCCAGACGTACCGGGCGGGCGAGTGGACGTAGCTCAGGTGCCGCGTCCGCTCGGGCGGACCGAACCGGGCCGTGTGGGCGAAGGCGTGGCTGGAGGAGATCACCACGTCGTACCCGGCGGGACGGGCGGCCCGCCAGGCCAGCGGCAGGAACGGCAGCGCGAGGGCCTTGCTGCGGCGCAGCGGCGTCCGGGCCAGCCAGGACTCCCGCAGGCGCAGCCGGTCCCGGGGGACGGCGGACTCGGCCCAGAGCACGAACCGGTCGGCGTGCGGGATCAGGTCGGCGATGGCCAGGAAGACGTTCTCGGAGCCGCCGGCCGCGCTGAACCACTCGTGGACGAGCGCGACGGAGCGCCCGGCCAACAGCGGCGGGCCGACGCTCGGGGCCGGCACGGGGCCGGCGTTCTCGACCGCCGTCATGACTTGTCGCCCAACCCGATGCTCCCCAGGGACACGGGGCGCCACCTCGGAGCGGGCGCCCACGGATCCGCCTGGACGGGCGGTGTCACACCGGTCCCCCGACGGCCGTGTCCATTAATGACGCCGCCGCAACCGTTGTCAACTCCCGCGACGGCCGTCAGCTGGTGCGCCGCCACAGGTCCCGCAGCGCGTCCCAGTTCCCGCCGACGCCGGCCTCGCAGAGGGTCTCCAGGTAGAGCGCCCCGAGCCCGTCGTCGCGGTCCCACCACACCCCGCAGATCGTCCGGCCGTCGTCACCCTTGAAGGCGTACTCGACGTAGCTGCCGGCGGCCCCGCTGACGCCGCCGGTGGTCCGGGTGGCCTCGCGCAGGCCGGGGGCGAGGGAGCCGCCGGCCAGGTTGAGCTGCTGCCGGTAGGCCCGCGCGGCATCCTTGGTGGACCTGACGTCGTAGAGGCCGAAGTGCAGGGACAGCCCGCCGTAGCGGCAGAACACGTGCCGCTTCTCGTCCGCCGGCCGCTTCGGCCCGCCGACCTCGGTGTCGGCCGCGCAGCCACCCATCCGGGACAGCCAGGGCTCGGCCAGCGGCGCGAGGTCGCCCTCGAACTTGGCCTTGTTGAGGGAGAACTGGTTCGCCTCGAACGGCGCCAGGGTGGGGCTGGCCGAGGGGGCCGGGCCGGGAGCGGCCCCGTCGTCGCCGAGGGTGGTGCCGACGAACACCCCGGCGCCGCCCGCGACGACCGCCGCCAGCACCACCATCGCGACCCAGAGACCGGTACGGCTGCGCCGGGGCGGCTCCACCGGCGTGATACGCCGGCCGGGCGCGGAGAACGTGTCGTACGGCGGGGAGCTGCCGGGCGTCGGCTCGGCGGCCGGTGAGAGCGGCGCGCCGGAGACCGGCTGCGGCGTCACCGCCCACGGCTGGGGCACCCAGGGCAACTGGGGCGGGCCCGACGTCGGCTGCGGGGGCACCGACACCGGCTGGGGCGGCGCCGACGTGGGCAGCGGCGAGGCCGAAACCGGCTGCGGCGAGGCCGAAACCGGCTGCGGCGAGGCCGAAACCGGCTGCGGCGCCGCCGAAACCGGCTGGACCGGGGCCGGCGGGGGTGGCGTGCCGCCCGCCACCGGCCGGTAGTCCATGCCGAGGGTCTGGAACAGCCGGTGCGGCACGCCGGACTCCTCCGGCGGGTAGGCCGCCCAGGGGTGGGCGGCGTAGAAATCGGCGGCGAGGTAGCGGTGGCCGTCGGCCGCCTGGGCGAGCGCGTTCACCGCGTTCGCGAAGGCCTCCCGCCAGCGCTGGTCCGCCGCCGCTGCGCCGTCCAGCACCACCACGAGCGCGGGCCGCCCCTGACCATCCAGCGCGGACCAGGCCCGGCCGACCTGGCAAGCCCCCATCACCTCGGTGAACCTGTACGGACCGTCCGGCTGCATGTGCCCCACTCCTCTGCTCACCCGCCGTGCGGATAGTACAGAGACAGCGCGACAACGACGGTGCTCACGGGTTGCCTCTGAAAGTTTTCATGCATAGAGTCGCCGCATGAATGAGCCAGGCACCAGCGCGGCATCCGCCGACCGGGTGGCCGACCTGTTCCGGGGCGTCCGGCTCACCCCGACGCAGCGCCGGATCGCGCACAGCCTGGTGCAGCACGCCGCCGCCGCGGCGTACCTCTCCGCGGCCGAGGTGGCCGAGCTGGCCGGGGTCAGCCAGCCGTCGGTGACCCGGTTCGCCGTGGCGCTCGGCCACGACGGGTACCCGGCGCTGCGCCGCCGGCTGCGCGAGCTGGTCGGCGCGGCCCCGGGCGGGGCCTCCGGTGGCGGCAACGAGCTGCAACGCGCCGTCCGGGCCGAGCTGGGCAGCCTGGAGCGGCTGGCCGGGCAGCTCGCAGACCGGGACCGGATCGCCGAGACTGGCAGGCTGCTGGCCGCGAGCCGCCCGCTGCCGGTGCTCGGGCTGCGGGCCGCCGCGCCGCTGGCCGCGTACTTCGCGTACTTCGCGGCCAAGGTGCACCCGGACGTGCGGGTGCTCGACGACGGCGGCAGCCTGCTCACCGACCGCCTGGAGCAGGCCGCCGAGGCCGGGGCGAGCGCCCTGCTGGCGTTCGTGCTGCCCCGCTATCCCCGGGAGACCCTGGACGCGCTGCGCGAGGCGCAGGCCGCCGGGCTGACCGTGGTGGCCATCACCGACTCGCCGGTCAGCCCGGCAGGCGAGCACGCCGAGGTGGTGCTCGCCGCCGCCGTCGGCACCGACCTCGTGTTCGACCTGCACACCGCCCCGATGACCCTGGCGATGGTGGTGCTCCAGGCCATCTGCGACGCCGCGCCCGCCGAGACGCAGCGCCGGCTGGAGGCGTTCGAGTCCTCCGCCGCCCGTCGCCAGTTGTTCCTCGGCTGAGAGGAGACCCGAGATGCCCGAGCCCGTCCGCGCCGCCCGAGGCGCCACGCTGACCGCCCGGGGGTGGCCGCAGGAGGCCGCCCTGCGGATGCTGATGAACAACCTCGACCCCGAGGTGGCCGAGCGGCCGGACGACCTGGTCGTCTACGGCGGCACCGGGAAGGCCGCGCGGGACTGGCCGTCGTACCACGCGCTGGTGCGCACGCTGACCGACCTGCGGGACGACGAGACGATGCTGGTGCAGTCCGGCCGGCCGGTCGGCGTGCTGCGCACCCACGAGTGGGCGCCCCGGGTGCTGCTGGCCAACTCCAACCTGGTCGGCGACTGGGCCACCTGGCCGGAGTTCCGCCGCCTGGAGCAGCTCGGCCTGACCATGTACGGGCAGATGACCGCCGGGTCGTGGATCTACATCGGCACCCAGGGCATCCTCCAGGGCACGTACGAGACGTTCGCCGCCGTCGCCGCGAAACGATTCGGTGGAAGCCTGGCCGGGACGCTGACGCTGACCGCCGGCTGCGGCGGGATGGGCGGGGCACAGCCCCTCGCGGTGACCATGAACGGCGGCGCGTGCCTCATCGTCGACGTGGACCGCACCCGGTTGGACCGCCGGGTGCACGACCGCTACCTCGACGAGGTGGCCGACTCCCTCGACGACGCGGTGGAGCGGGCGCTCGCCGCGAAGCGGGACCGTCGGGCGCTCAGCGTCGGCGTGGTGGGCAACGCCGCCACCGTCTTCCCCGAGCTGCTGCGCCGGGGCGTGCCGATCGACATCGTCACCGACCAGACCAGCGCCCACGACCCGCTTTCGTACCTGCCGGAGGGGGTGGAGCTGGCCGACGCCCGGGACTACGCGAAGGCGAAGCCGGCCGAGTTCACCGACCGGGCCCGGGCGTCGATGGCCAGGCACGTCGAGGCGATGGTCGGCTTCCTCGACGCCGGGGCCGAGGTGTTCGACTACGGCAACTCGATCCGGGGCGAGGCGCGCCTCGGCGGGTACGAGCGGGCGTTCGACTTCCCCGGTTTCGTGCCGGCGTACATCCGGCCGCTGTTCTGCGAGGGGAAGGGCCCGTTCCGCTGGGCGGCGCTCTCCGGCGACCCGGCCGACATCGCCGCGACCGACCGGGCCATCCTCGACCTGTTCCCGGAGAACGAGTCCCTCGCCCGGTGGATCCGGCTGGCCGGCGAGCGGGTCGCCTTCCAGGGCCTGCCGGCCCGGATCTGCTGGCTCGGCTACGGCGAGCGGGACAGGGCGGGGGTACGGTTCAACGAGATGGTCGCCTCCGGCGAGCTGAGCGCGCCGGTCGTCATCGGCCGGGACCACCTGGACTGCGGCAGCGTGGCCAGCCCCTACCGGGAGACCGAGGCGATGGCCGACGGCTCCGACGCGATCGCCGACTGGCCGCTGCTCAACGCGCTGGTCAACACCGCCAGCGGGGCGTCCTGGGTGTCCATCCACCACGGCGGCGGGGTCGGCATCGGCCGGTCCATCCACGCCGGCCAGGTCTGCGTCGCCGACGGCACCACGCTCGCCGGGCAGAAGATCGAACGGGTGCTGACCAACGACCCGGCGATGGGCGTGATCCGGCACGTCGACGCCGGCTACGACGCCGCCCGCGAGGTCGCCGACCACACCGGCGTGCGGGTGCCGATGGCGGAGGGCCCGGCGTGACGGCGGGCCACGCAGGCCACGCGGAGCACGCAGACCTCGCAGACCTGGCCGGCCGGTTCCGGGCGCTCTGGGACTCCATCGCCCCGGTCGGCCGGGACCCGGGCAGCGGCGGCTACCTGCGGTACGCGTTCACGGAGCCGGAGCTGGCGCTGCGCGACTGGTTCCGGGCGCAGGCCGCCCGCCGGGGCATGCCGGTCACCGCCGACGGCAACGGCAACCTCTTCGCCCGCTGGGGCGACCCGGACGCCGGGGACGCCGTGCTGACCGGCAGCCACTTCGACTCGGTGCCGCACGGCGGCGCGTACGACGGGCCGCTCGGCATCGTCAGCGCGTTCCTCGCCGTCGACGAGCTGCGCGCCGCCGGGGCCACCCCGGCCCGCCCCCTCGTCGTGGCCGCCTTCGCCGAGGAGGAGGGGGCCCGGTTCGGCGTACCGTGTCTGGGGTCCCGGCTGCTCACCGGCGCGCTCGACCCCGGCCGTGCGGCCCGGCTGCGCGACGCCGACGGGGTGAGCCTGGCCGAGGCGCTGGGCGACCGGCCCGCGGGCGCCCGCCCCGACCTGCTGGGCGGGTTCTCGTGCTTCGTGGAGCTGCACGTCGAGCAGGGCCGCGCGCTGGTCGAGCGGGACGCGCCGGTCGCGGTCGCCAGCGCCATCTGGCCACACGGTCGCTGGCGCTTCGACTTCCACGGCGAGGGCAACCACGCCGGTACGACCCGGATGGCCGATCGCCGCGACCCCATGCTCACGTACGCGTTCACCGTGCTCGCGGCGAACAAGGAGGCCCGGCTGCGCGGCGCGCACGCCACGGTCGGCCGGGTCCGGGTCGAGCCGAACGCCACCAACGCGATCCCGTCGAGGGTGACCGGCTGGCTGGACGCCCGCGCGGCCGAGCCGGACACGCTGACCGGCCTGGTCGACGCGGTGCGCGCCAGGGCCGCCGAGCGGGCCGGCCGGGACGGCACCGAGGTCACCCTCACCGAGGAGTCGGCGACCCCGCTGGTCGCCTTCGACGGCGGCCTCGGCGGGCGGCTGGCGGCGCTGCTGGGCGCACCGGTGCTGCCCACCGGGGCGGGTCACGACGCCGGGGTGCTGGCCGGGCACCTGCCCACCGCGATGCTGTTCGTGCGCAACCCGACCGGGGTGTCGCACTCCCCCGCCGAGGCGGCCACCGACGCCGACTGCGCCGCCGGGGTGACCGCCCTGGCCCGGGTCCTCGAAGAGCTGACGTGCGGATGAGCATGCGGAGGAGCAGGCGGGTGAGCAGGCGGGTGAGCGGGTGGGTCGGGGGTGGCCGGCGCCGGGGCTCTACGCCGCCTTCGCCCGGCTCGACCTGTCCGGCCCGGGGCCGGCATGCCCCGGCGGGCCCTTTGGAGCTGATGTCACGAACGGATCGGCGGCACCGCGACCGGCCGACGTCGCCTGCGCTCCCCCGCCGTCCCGGCCCGCCGACATCGCGGACGGCACCGATGTCACGAACGACTCAGCTCCAAAGGGGGTGGAAGAGATGACCGGGACCCGCTGGCTCGCCGAGTACGCGTGGCTGCCCGACCGGGCCGAGCCCACCGCCGACGTGCTGATCGAGGCCGAGGACGGCCGGATCACGACCGTCACCCCGCTCGGCGGCACGGGCACGCCCACCGCCGGGGTGGAGGTGCTCGGCGATGCCACCCGGCTGCCCGGGCTGACCCTGCCCGGGCTGGCCAACGCCCACTCGCACGCGTTCCACCGGGCGCTACGCGGGCGCACCCACGCCCGGGGCGACTTCTGGAGCTGGCGGACCGCCATGTACGACGTGGCCGCCCGGCTCGACCCGGACAGCTACCTGGCCCTGGCCCGGGCCGCGTACGCCGAGATGGCGCTGTCCGGCGTCACCTGCGTCGGTGAGTTCCACTACCTGCACCACGGCCCCGACGGCACGCCGTACGCCGACCCGAACGCGATGGGAGCGGCGCTGGTCGAGGCCGCCGCGCAGGCCGGGATCCGGCTCACCCTGCTCGACACCTGCTACCTGACCGCCACGGTGGACGGCGAGCCGCTGGCCGGGCCGCAGCGGCGGTTCGGCGACGGCGACGCGCAGCGCTGGGCCGACCGGGCCTCGGCGTTCACCGCGGGCAGGGCCCACGCGCTGCTCGGGGCGGCGGTGCACTCGGTCCGCGCGGTGCCGGCACAGCAGCTCGCCACCGTGGCCGGCTGGGCCGACCGGCGCGGGGCGCCGCTGCACGTGCACCTGTCCGAGCAGCCCGCCGAGAACGACGCCTGCCGGGCCGCGCACGGCCGCACGCCGGCCCGGCTGCTGGCCGACCACGGGGTGCTCGGCCCGGGCACCGTCGCCGTGCACGCCACCCACCCCACCAGCGCCGACGTGACGCTGCTCGGCGACACCGGCACCGGGGTCTGCCTCTGCCCCACCACCGAACGGGACCTCGCCGACGGGATCGGGCCGGCCCGCCGGCTGGCCGAGGCGGGCGTCGCGCTGAGCCTGGGCAGCGACAGCCACGCCGTGGTCGACCTGTTCGAGGAGGCCCGCGCGGTGGAGCTGGACGAGCGGCTGCGCACCCGCCGCCGCGGCCACTTCACCCCGGCGGAGCTGCTGGTCGCGGCGACCGCCGCCGGGCACGCCGCGCTCGGCTGGCGCGACGCCGGCCGGATCGCCGTCGGCGACCGCGCCGACCTGGTCACCGTGCGGCTGGACAGCGCCCGCACGGCCGGGGTGCCGCCGGTGGGGGCGTTCTTCGCGGCGACCGCCGCCGACGTCGCCTCGGTCGTCGTGGACGGCCGGCAGGTGGTCGCCGACGGGCGGCACCTGAGCGTGGACGTGCCGCGCGAGCTGCGTACGGCGATCGAGGCGGTGACCCGGTGAGCAGCCTGCTGGTCGACAACATCGGTGAGCTGGTGACCAACGTCGCCGGCACCGGCGACGGCAGCCCGCTCGGACTGCGCCGCGACGCGGCTCTGCTGGTCGAGGAGGGGCGGATCGCCTGGATCGGCCCCGCCCGGTACGCCCCCGCCGCTGACCGGCGGATCGACGCCGAGGGGGCGGCGGCGCTGCCGGGGTTCGTGGACAGCCACGCCCATCTGGTGTTCGCCGGGGACCGGGCCGCCGAGTTCGCCGCCCGGATGGCCGGCCAGCCGTACACCGGCGGGGGCATCCGGACCACGGTCGGCGCGACCCGGGCGGCCTCCGACGACACGCTGCGGGCCACCGTGCGCCGGCTGGTCGGCGAGGCGATGCGGCAGGGCACCACCACGATCGAGATCAAGAGCGGGTACGGGCTGACCGTCGCCGACGAGGCCCGGTCGCTGCGGATCGCCGCCGAGGTGAGCGACGAGACGACGTTCCTCGGCGCGCACGTCGTCCCCGCCGAGTACGCCGACCGCCCCGACGACTACGTGGGGCTGGTGTGCGGGCCGATGCTCGCCGCCGCCGCCCCGTACGCCCGCTGGGTGGACGTGTTCTGCGAGCGGGGCGCGTTCGACGCCGACCATGCCCGGGCCATCCTCACCGTCGGGCAGGCGGCCGGGCTCGGGGTGCGGCTGCACGCCAACCAGCTCGGCCCCGGGCCGGGCGTACGGCTCGGGGTGGAGCTGGGGGCGGCCAGCGTCGACCACTGCACCCACCTCGACGACGCGGACGTGGCCGCCCTCGCGGGCTCGACCGCAGCCGACGGGTCGGGGACGACCACCGTCGCGACGCTGCTGCCCGGGGCGGAGTTCTCCACCCGCTCGCCGTACCCGGACGCGCGCCGGCTGCTCGACGCCGGCGTCACCGTGGCGCTGGCCACGGACTGCAACCCCGGGTCGTCGTACACCTCGTCGATGCCGTTCTGCGTGGCGCTCGCCGTCCGCGAGATGCGGATGACCCCGGCGGAGGCGGTCTGGGCCGCGACCGCCGGGGGCGCGCGGGCGCTGCGCCGCACCGATGTCGGGGTGCTGCGGCCCGGCGCCCGGGCCGACCTGACCATCCTCGACGCGCCGTCGCACCTGCACCTGGCCTACCGGCCCGGTGTCCCACTGATCCGCCAGGTTCTGCACAACGGAGTGCCGCAATGTCGATCGTGACCGTCCAGCCCACCGGGATCTCCCCCGCCGACGTGCTCGCCGTGGCCCGCGGCAGCGCCCGGGTCGCCCTCGATCCGGCCACCGTGGACGCGATGGCGACCAGCCGGTCCATCGTGGACCGGATCGAGGCCGCCGGCCGGCCCGTGTACGGGGTCTCCACCGGCTTCGGGGCCCTCGCGAACACCTTCGTCGCGCCGGAGCGGCGCGCGGAGCTCCAGCACGCGCTGATCCGCTCGCACGCCGCCGGGGTGGGCGCGCCGATGCCGCGCGAGGTGGTCCGGGCGATGATGCTGCTGCGGGTCCGCTCGCTGGCGCTGGGCCGCTCCGGGGTCCGCCCGCTGGTCGCCGAGGCCCTGGTCGACCTGCTCAACCACGACGTCACCCCGTGGGTGCCGGAGCACGGTTCGCTCGGCGCGTCCGGCGACCTGGCCCCGCTGGCGCACTGCGCGCTGGTGCTGCTCGGCGAGGGCTGGGTGCTCGGCCCGGCCGGCGAGCGGATCGACGCCGCCGACGCGCTGCGCGGGGCCGAGCTGACCCCGGTGGAGCTGGCCGCCAAGGAGGGGCTGGCGCTGATCAACGGCACCGACGGCATGCTCGGCATGCTGCTGCTGGCCATCAACGACGCAGCGCACCTGCTCGCCATGGCCGACGTGACGGCCGCCCTGGCCATCGAGGCGATGCTCGGCTCGGAGCGGCCGTTCCTGCCGGAGCTGCACGCCATCCGCCCGCACCCCGGCCAGTCGGTGTCGGCGGCGAACATCCACCGGCTGCTCCAGCACTCGGCGGTGATGGACTCGCACCGCGACGACCTGGCGCACGCCGTGCAGGACGCGTACTCGATGCGCTGCGCGCCGCAGGTCGCCGGCGCGGCCCGGGACACCCTGGACTTCGTCCGGACCGTGGCCGACCGGGAGCTGGTGTCCGTGGTGGACAACCCGGTGGTGCTGCCGGACGGCCGGGTCGAGTCGACCGGGAACTTCCACGGTGCCCCGCTCGGCTTCGCCGCCGACTTCCTGGCCATCGCCGCCGCCGAGGTGGGGGCGATCGCCGAGCGGCGGGTGGACCGGCTGCTCGACGTGACCCGGTCCCGGGAGCTGCCGGCGTTCCTCTCCCCCGACGCCGGGGTCAACTCCGGGCTGATGATCGCCCAGTACACCGCCGCCGGGATCGTCGCGGAGAACCGCCGGCTGGCCGCCCCCGCCTCGGTGGACTCGCTGCCCACCAGCGGGATGCAGGAGGACCACGTCTCGATGGGCTGGGCGGCGACGAAGAAGCTGCGCATCGTGCTGGACAACCTGACCAGCCTGCTCGCGGTGGAGCTGCTGGCCGCCGTGCGCGGGCTCCAGCTACGGGCCCCGCTGACGCCGTCGCCGGCCGGCCGGGCGGCGCTGGCCGCGCTCGGCGAGGCGGCCGGGGAGCCGGGGCCGGACGTCTTCCTCGCCCCGCTGATGGAGGCGGCCCGGGCCGTGCTGGCCGGGCCGGAGCTGCGGGCGGCGATCGAGCGGGAGGTCGGCCCGCTCGGATGACCGCGCGGGGGTGGCGGGGCCGGGCGGCCGGCCGGCCCGGGGCTCAGCTCCCGAGCACCGCCACCCCGATCAGCACCGGCACCGCCGCCACGGTCGACAGCAGCACCGCGTCCCGGGCCAGGACGACGCCCCGGTCGTAGCGGACCGCGTGGACGAAGACGTTCTGCGCGGTCGGCAGCGCGGCGGTGACCGTGCAGGCCAGCACCACCGGGTCCGGCAGGCCCAGGGCGAACCGCGCGACGAGGTACGCGACCGTCGGCTGGACCACCGCCTTCAGCGCGACGGCGAGCCACACGTCCCGCCGGGTGTCCCCCGAGCCGGGCCGGGGCGCGTCGTGCAGCGACAGCCCGTACGCGAGCAGCGCGGCGGGCACGGCCATCGCCGCCACCAGCTCGACCGGGCGCAGGACCGGCTCCGGCGGGAACCAGCCGGTCAGGTTGACGGCCAGGCCCAGGACGCAGGCCACGGTGATCGGGTTGGCCAGCGGCTGGGCCACCGCCCCGGCCAGGGAACGTCGCCCCCGGGTCGCCGTGTCCAGCACCGCGAAGGCGATCGGCGCCATCACCACCAGCTGGAACATCAGGACGGGCGCGATGAACGAGGCGTCGCCGAGGACGTAGACGGCGACCGGGATGCCGATGTTCGCCGCGTTCACGTAGGAGGACGCCAGGGCTCCGATGGTGGTCTCCGCCGCCGGTCGCCGCCACACCAGCCGCGCGACGAGCACGAACACCGCCGCCACGACGGTGGTGGCCACCACCGTGACCACGAGGGCCGACGAGACGACCGTCCGGAGGTCGGCCCGGGCGACGGTCCCGAACAGCAGCGCCGGGGTCGCCACGAAGAACGCCACCCGGGAGAGCACCACCGTCGCCTCCCGCCCCAGCACGCCGAGACGGCCCAGCAGGTAGCCGACGCCGATGACGGCGGCGATGACGGTGAACCCCGTCAGGACACCCGGCACGACCCTCCCCGGCCGGTCCGCCGCCCGCCGTCAGGCTGCGGGCGGCAGCACCTTGGCGATCAGCTTGGCCAGCTCGCGCAGCGCCTTGCCCCGGTGGCTGATCGCGTCCTTCTCGGGCGGGGTCAGCTCCGCGTTGGTGCGGTCCTGGCCGTCGCCGAGGAAGATCGGGTCGTACCCGAAGCCGCCCGCGCCGCGCGGCGCGCGCAGCAGCCGGCCGGCCTGTCGGCCGTCGACCAGGTGCTCCTTGCCGCCGGGCAGCACCAGCGCCACGGTGCAGACGAACGACGCGCCACGGTGCTCGTCGGGCAGGTCGGCGATCTGGTCCAGCACGAGCTGGAGGTTGGCCCGGTCGTCGCCGTGCCGGCCGGCCCAGCGGGCGCTGAACACCCCCGGCATGCCGTTGAGGGCGTCGACGGCGAGGCCGGAGTCGTCGGCGATGGTGGGCAGGCCGGTGCGCCGGCAGCCCTCCCGCGCCTTGATCAGCGCGTTCTCGCCAAAGGTCAGGCCGGTCTCCGGCAGCTCCGGGTACTCCTCGACGTCGTCGAGGCCGAGCAGGGCGACCCGGTGCGCGCCGAGCGCGCCGTCGAGGATCCGCTGGAGCTCGATCAGCTTCTTGCGGTTACGGGTGGCGAGCAGCACCTTGTTCATGAGAGAGCCTTCCGCTGGGCCTCGGCCAGTTCCGCGCAGCCGGCGACGGCCAGGTCGAGCAGGGCGTCGAGCTGGTCGCGGGCGAACACCCCGGACTCCCCCGTCCCCTGCACCTCGACGAACTCGCCGGTGCCGGTGCAGACCACGTTCATGTCGACCTCGGCCGCCACGTCCTCGGTGTAGCAGAGGTCCAGCCGGGCCTCGCCCGCGATGACGCCGACGCTGACCGCCGCGACGGAGCGGTGCATCACCTTCTCCGGCTTCCCGGCCAGCGCCTTACGGTCGGCCAGCCAGCTCACCGCGTCGTGCAGCGCCACGTACGCGCCGGTGATCGCCGCGGTGCGGGTGCCGCCGTCGGCCTGGAGGACGTCGCAGTCCAGCACCACCGAGTTCTCGCCGAGCGCCTTGAGGTCGATGCCGGCCCGCAGGCTGCGGCCGATCAGCCGGGAGATCTCGTGGGTCCGCCCGCCGACGCGGCCCTTGACGCTCTCCCGGTCCGAGCGGGTGTTCGTGGCCCGGGGCAGCATCGCGTACTCGGCGGTCACCCAGCCGAGGCCGGAGCCCTTGCGCCAGCGGGGCACCCCCTCGGTGACGCTGGCCGTGCAGAGCACCCGGGTCGCGCCGAACTCGACGAGCACGGAGCCCTCCGGGTGGGTGCTCCAGCCCCGGGTCAGGGTCACCGGTCGGAGTTGGTCGGGCCGCCGCCCGTCAGGTCGCGCCATGCCTGCACCCTATGCGGTGCGGTGATCGAACCGCCCCGGGGTCCACCGCTGTCCGCGCCCGCCGCCGGCCGCGGTCGGTCAGACGTCGTAGCAGGCGCCGGAGCGGACCACTTCCAGTGGCCCGTCGTACGCGGCGCCGGCCGCCTCGACGGTGAGCGCCTCGCTGCCCCACGCGGCGACCAGGTGGGTCAGCAGCAGCCGGCCCACCCCCGCCTTGGTGGCCGCCTCGCCGGCCTCCCGGCCGGTCAGGTGCAGGTCCGGCGGGTTGTCCACCCCGTCGACGTAGCTGGCCTCGCAGAGAAAGACGTCGGCGTCCTGGGCCAGCCGCAGCAGCGCCTCGCACGGCGCGGTGTCGGAGGAGTAGCAGAGCACCCGACCGTCGTGCTCCAGCCGCACCCCGTACGTCTCGACGGGGTGGTTCATCCGGTCGACGGTGACGCTGAACGGGCCGATCGGGAACGTGCCGGGCTGGAGGCCGTAGAACTGGTAGACGTCCTCGACGGTGCTGTCCTCCTGCCCGTAGGCCAGCGCCAGCCGGTCCGGCGCGCCGGACGGGGCGTACACCGGCAGGGCCGGGCAGGGGCCGTCCGGGGCGTACCGGCGCACCACCACGTACGAGACGGCGTCGAGCATGTGGTCGCAGTGCAGGTGGGTGAGGAGGATGGCGTCCGGGGCGTGCAGCCCGGCGTAACGCTGGAGGGTGGACAGCGCGCCGGAGCCGAAGTCGACCAGGAGCCGGAAACCGTCGGCCTCGACCAGATAGGCCGAGCACGGGGAGTCGGGACCGGGGAAGCTCCCCGCACAGCCGAGGACGGTCAGTCGCATGAGGTCGTCTCGCTGTCACGAACCGTAGTCGTCACGTCGGCCGCCATCCGGCCCATGATCTTCACCGCCGCGTACGACACGCTGCGCAGCCTACGCTGGCGCACACCGGGGCAAGAATCATCTACTGGAAGTTGTCACCAACGTGACACCCGCGGCCCTCCGGCGCCCCGGCGACGACGGACGGGCCGGACCGGTCAACCGGTCTCGGCCCGTCCACGCCGTCAGGCTCGCCCTCAGGCCCAGAGCTGCCCCTCCAGGGCCTCCTCGGCGTCGGCGAGGGTGCCGCCGTACGCGCCGGTGCTGAGGTACTTCCAGCCGCCGTCGCAGACCACGAACGCGACGTCGGCCCGGCGGCCGTCCCGGACCGCCTCGTGTGCCACCGCGAGGGCGGCGTGCAGGATTGCCCCGGTGGAGAAGCCGGCGAAGATCCCCTCCACCTCCACGAGCTGCCGGGTGCGCAGCACGGCGTCCCGGGTGCCGACGGAGAACCGCCGGGACAGCACGGTGGCGTCGTAGAGCTCCGGGACGTACCCCTCGTCGATGTTGCGCAGCCCGTAGACCAGTTCCCCGTAGCGGGGCTCGGCGGCCACGACCTGGATGCCCTCGACCTTCTCGCGCAGGTAGCGCCCGGTGCCCATGAGGGTGCCGGTGGTGCCGAGCCCGGCCACGAAGTGGGTGATCGTGGGCAGGTCCTGAAGCAGCTCCGGGCCCGTGGTCTCGTAGTGCGCCCGGGCGTTCGCCTCGTTGCCGTACTGGTAGAGCATCACCCAGTCGGGGTGCTCGGCGGCGATCTGCTTGGCCGTGGCGACGGCCTGGTTGGAGCCGCCGGCGGCCGGCGAGAAGATGATCTCCGCGCCGTACATCCGGAGTAGCTGGACCCGCTCGGTCGAGACGTTCTCCGGCATCACGCAGACCAGCCGGTACCCCTGCAGCTTGGCCACCATGGCCAGCGAGATACCGGTGTTGCCGCTGGTCGGCTCCAGGATGGTGTCGCCCGGGCGGAGCCGGCCGTCGGACTCGGCCCGGCGGACCATGAACAGGGCCGCCCGGTCCTTGATGCTGCCGGTCGGGTTCCGGTCCTCCAGCTTGGCCCAGAGCCGCACCGGCGGCGCCCCCTCGGGCACCGCCGGCGAGAGCCGGGGCAGCCCGACCAGGGGCGTGCCGCCGCAGGCGTCCAGCAGGCTGTCGTACCGCGCCATCGCCGCCCCGCCTCAGCGGGCGGCGGCGGCGCGCGTGGCTACCGTGTGCGAGGCGATCGCCGCCGCGGCGGCGAAGCCGAACGCGCCGCCGGCCACGGCCGGCAGGATCGTGATGCTGTCGCCGTCGTTGAGCTTGGCGTCGAGCGCGCCGAGGAAGCGGACGTCCTCGTCGTTGACGTAGACGTTGACGAACCGGTGCAGCACGCCGGCGTCGGTGACCAGCCGGCCGCGCAGGCCGGCGTGCCGGGAGTCCAGGTCGGCGAGCAGGTCGGCGAGCGTGTCGCCGGTGCCCTCGACGACCTTCGCGCCGCCGGTGTAGCTGCGCAGGATGGTGGGGATGCGAACCTCGATGGCCATGGTGTCGTGCTCCTTGTCCGGGTGTGCGGTTGCTCGGTGACGGGAAGGGCGGAGTGTCGCGGTGCCGCTGGGGTCAGCGGTCGGAACACTCGTAGTCGACCGTCGCCGGGCTCTGCCCGAACATGTAGGACTGGACGGCGTTCGGGTCCACGGCGGCGTCCACGATCCGGACCGGCTCCTCGGTCACCGCGCCGTCGACGATCCGGTAGGAGCGGATCTCCTCGGCGTCGGGCTCCCGGGTGGAGACGAGCAGGTAGTGCGCCCCCGGCTCGCCGGCGAAGGAGACGTCCGTACGCGACGGGTACGCCTCGGTCGCGGTGTGCGAGTGGTAGATGACGATCGGCTCCTCGTCGCGGTCGTCCAGCTCCCGCCACACCCGCAGGTGCTCCATCGAGTCGAACTCGTAGAACGTCATGGAGCGGGCCGCGTTCTCCATCGGGATGTGCCGGGTCGGGGTGTCGCTGCCGACGGGGCCGGCGACCACGCCGCACGCCTCGTCCGGGTGGTCCCGACGCACGTGGGCGACGATCGCGTCGATGATCGACCGGTCGATGCTCAGCACGTCGTCCAGCCTAGCGCCTCCGCCTGCCCACCCGAAGGTGGCGACGGTCACCATCAGTCGATCATGGCGTTGAGCAGCGACTCCTGGAGGTAGCCGAGGTAGGCGTAGACCGACAGTTGGAACACCCGGCTCGACGACGGATCGGCGGCGACCGCCTCGTCCAGCTCCGCGCCGAGGTCCGTGCCGTCCTTGACCTCCAGCCGGACGCCCATCGCCAGGCGGGCGTCGTTGAGCGCCCGCAGCCACGCCTCGGCCGCCTCGGCGTCGAGCCGGACCTCGCCGCCGGCGGAGTCCGGCAGCGCGGCGAGGATCGCCCCGGCCTGGTCGATCTTGCCCGTCTTGAGGTCGCCCTCGGTGTACCGGCGGAACTCCGCCGTCCCGGCCGAGTCGTCCGGGTAGACCTCGGGGAAGAGCCGGCCCACCACCGGGTCGGAGTGGTCGAAGCCGTCGGTGAGCAGCCCCACCACCTCGGAGGCCACCTTGCGCAGCACCCGGACCTCGTCGACGGCGAGGGTGGCGACGTACCGGTCGCCCCGACGGCGGAACATGCTCACGACCGCTCCACCGTGGCCCACAGCCCGTACGCGTGCAGCTGTGCCGCGTCGTGCTCCATCCGTTCCCGGGCGCCGCTGGAGACCACCGCCCGACCCTTGTGGTGCACGTCCAGCATGAGCTTCTCGGCCTTCTCCCGGCTGTACCCGAACAACTTCTGTAGGACCCAGGTCACGTACGACATCAGGTTCACCGGGTCGTCCCACACGATCGTCACCCACGGCCGGTCCGAAGCCGGCACCTCTTCGGTGTCCGGCGTCTCGACCGGTGCAACCTGCGGAGCCGCCATGCCCCCCATCGTGCCACCGGTTGCGGCGAACCGATGAACCGGAACGCCGGACGGGCCCGGATCACCGGCCGGAGCCGCCCCGGCGACCGGCGCGCGGGCCGGCCCGGCAGGACCCCGTCGGGGCCCCACCAGCCGGTCGGGACCGGCGTCAGGCGAGCAGGATGCCGTGGTCGATCGCATCGGAGAGCACCGCGCCGAGCGAGCGGCGGACGGCCTCGAAGCGTCGGGAGACGTCCCGGGTCAGCTCCAGCTCGACCTCGCGCAGCGCCCGCTGCGCCCAGGACCGGGCACCGCCCGGGTCCTCGTTGCCGGGGCTGCGCCAGTGCTGCCAGCAGCCGCCGGCAAGCGCCACGGCGACCGGCGGGAGCACCTCGACGCGCTGCCCGGCCGGATACCCGGAGACCGCGTCCACGGCGCCGGCGCCGGCCAGCTCGGCCACCCCGGCGGTGCTGGTGACCAACAGCACCCGGTCGAGGCCCCGGCCGGCCGGATGGTCGGCGAGCCCCCAGCGGACGGCGTTGCCGATCCGTCGCCGGACCCCCTCGGGCACCGGGTCGCCCAGGACCCGACCGGCGGCGTCGTCGAGCAGGGCCCGCACGGCCGCGTCGCACTGGACGGTGGCGAGCAGGGAGAGCGCCTCCAGCTCGCGGTCGAGTAGCTGCGGCAGGCCGGCACAGCCGACCCCGAAGACGATCTCCTGCACCACCCGCAGGTGGGTGTTGGCCAGCTCCAGGGCGAGGTGCTGGCGGATCCGCTGGGCGCAGGAGCGGGCCTGCCGGTCCAACCGCTCGGCCCACCCGGTCGCGTCCGCGTCGGGCGACACCGGGACCCGGCCGTGCGCCCCGGGCAGCACCGGCGGCTGGGCGCTGGCCCGGCGCAGCCCCTCGTCGGCGGCCCAGCCCACCAGCGCCCGCCGCAGCCCGCCGACGTCGTCCGGTCGGGCCGGGTACCAGGGGGCCGCGGCCAGGGCCGGCACGGCGGCGAGCAGCACGGCGCGGTGCGCGGCCAGCACCACCTCGACCGGGTTCGCCGCGTCGACCAGGCCCGGCTCGGCCGGCGACCGGGCGGGCCACGGATCGACCGGCCCGCCCGGCTGCGCGGACCGCGTCGGCGGCCGGCCCGCCCGGCCGCTGGGACCCGTCGGGACGGAAGCCCCCGTGCCGTCCGTCCGCGCCGGGTCCCGGCGGCTGCGCGGCGCCCGTCCCCGCGCCCGGGGCCCGTCCGGTCGGCCCGAGCCGGCGCCCGGCGGCTCGACCGGGGGCGGGGCCCAGCCCGACACCCCGGGCGTCACCACGAAGAAGACCTCGACCGCGGCGTGGGCGGCCTCGGCCAGCAGGTGCAGCTCGGCGGCGGTGAACGCCTGGTCGGCCGCGATCACGAACAGCAGCGCCCCGGCCCGGCCGACGGCGTCGAGCAGCACCCGCCCGCCGGCGACGCCCAGCGTGTCGGTGTCCGGCGTGTCGACCACGGTGAAGTGCCGCAGCAGCGGCTCGGCGACGGTCAGCTCGACCCGGCGCGGCGGGCGGGCCAGCGCCGGGCCCGCCGCCGACTGGTCCGGCGCGTACGCGTGGGGCTGGCGGTAGCCGGGCACGTAGGCGGCGCGGGTCGGCACCCGGGCGTGGCCGACTCGCAGCCAGCTCCCGGGCGGCACGGCGAGCGTCCCCGGGGCCACCCCCAGCAGGGCGGCGAGCACGTCGCGCCGGGCCGCGCCGGCCGGACCGGCGGCGACCACGGCGAGCGGGTCGTCCGGCCGGGGTTCGGTCACCCCGAGCCGGGTGGGCGTCGGGCCGCACCGCGGCGGGCCGGCCGGACTGCGACGCTCGTCGGACACGTCGGCCGAGGGGAGCGGACCCGGCTGCATCAGGCGGCCTCCCGGTCAGGGCGGCCGAGCTCGGATCCGGCCGCGTGAATCGTCCGGCGGGGACACCTCCGGATGCGGGAAGAGTACGACCGGCGGAAACGTGAATCAGACGATGCGGATACTCAGCGTTGATTGACGGATTACTCAACTTCGGAGCGTCACGGCGTGCACGCGTACCGGCTTCGGTCGATATGCTGCCCCGATGAGTCGATGGGAGTTCGTCGGCCGCAGGGATGAACTCGACCGGCTGCTGGCCGCGGCGACCGGCGCCGACGGGCGCGGGCTCTTCTACAGCGGGTCCGCCGGGGTCGGCAAGAGCCGGCTGCTGCGCGAGGCGCTGGCCGGCGTCCCCACCGACGGGTACGCCGTCTGGTCGGTCTCGGCCAGCGCCACCACGGCGGCGCTGCCGTTCGGCGGGCTGATCCAGGTGCTCCCGGCCGAACAGCCGCCGGGGCTCTCCCCGGCGGGCGTGCTGCGCTGGGCGGTGGCGCAGTTGCAGCAGCAGGCCGCCGGGCGGCACATCGTGCTGGCGGTCGACGACGCCCACCTGCTCGACCCGCCGTCGGCCGCGCTGGTGCACCTGATCGGCCGGGCGGAGAACGCCACCGTGATCGGGACGCTGCGCGACGGTGAGCAGCTCCCGCTGCCCATCCGGGCACTGTGGACCGACGGTCTGGTCGACCACGTGGAGCTGGCCCCGCTCGGGCTGGCGGACACCACCGACCTGCTCGCCGCCATCCTCGGGGGTCCGGTCGACCCATGCTCCGCCGACCGGCTGTGGCGGCTCTCCGGCGGCAACGCGCTGCTCCTGCGCGAGCTGGTCATTGCCGCCCCGCCCGGCGAGCTGACCCGCACGTACGGGATGTGGCGGTGGACCGGCGGGCTGACGCTGGCGCCCAGCCTCACCGAGCTGATCGACACCCGGATCGGGCAGCTCACCCCCGGGGTCCGGGCGGTGCTGGAGCTGGTCGCCTTCGGCGAGCCGCTCGGCCTGCACCTGCTCGGACAGGCGGTGGAGCCGGCCGACGTGGAGACCGCCGAGGAGCGTGGCCTGATCACGGTGGAGCGCAACGACCGCCGCACAGACGTCCGGCTGGCGCACCCGCTCTACGGCGAGGTGATGCGGCGGCGCTGCCCGGTCAGCCGGACCCGACGGTTGCAGGCCCGGCTGGCCGAGCTGGTGGAGGCAATGGGCACCCGGCGACGCGACGACCTGCTGCGGGTGGCGGTGTGGCGGCTGGACTCCGGCACCGCGCAGGACCCGGCGCTGCTGCTGGGCGCCGCCGCCCAGGCGTTCACCCGGTACGACGTGCCGCTGGCGACCCGGCTGGCCCGGGCGGCGCTGGAGGCCGACGGGGGCTTCGACGCCGCGGAGCTGCTGGCCACCCTCCTGATGTTCGCCGACCGGCCGGAGGAGGCGATCGTGACGCTCGACGCGGTCGCCGGCGACGCGGCGGGGCCGGGGCGGCGCAGCCGCTGGCTCACCGTGCGGGGGATGGTCAGCTACTGGGGGCTCAGCCGGGAGTCCACCGTGGACGAGATCGCGGCGCGGGGCGCGGAGCTGCCCGACGCCGCCGACCAGGCCCGGGTGAACGCCTTCGAGGCGATCATGCGGCTGCACCGGCTGGACACCGGCCCGGCGGTGCGGCTGGCCCGGGCGGTGCTGGACCGCCCGGCCGCCGGGGTGGCCGCCCGCGAGCTCGCCCGGTGCACCCTGGCCCACCTCCAGGCCGCCCAGGGGCAGCTGACCCGCAGCGGCGCGGCGATCAACCAGGTGCAGGCCGAGGTGGCCCGCTGGCGCGGCGACATGCCGTACCTGCAACTCGCGCTGGAACTGGCCCGGGGCACCCGGCTCGCGCTCGCCGGCGACCTGGCCGGCATCGACGCGATCGTCGCCGACGAGTTCGCCGACCTCGCCGGGGCGGGCGACTTCCGGCTCGGCACCGGCTACCTGGCCATCCTCCAGGCGTACGCGGCGCGGCTGCGCGGCCACAGTGGCACGGCGCTGACGACGAGCCTCGGCGCGTGCGCGGTGCTGGCCACCAGCCGGGTGTACGCGGGCCTGGCGCACGCCGAACGGGCCCAGGCGGCGGCGCTGCGGGGCGACGCCGCGCACGCCGCCGAGGCGATGGCCGAGGCGGACCGCACCCACGCCCCCGGGATGACGGTGCTCTACCCGTGGCTGGAGCAGGCCCGCGGCGCGGTGCTCGCCGCCGGCGGCGACCCGGCCGGCGCCGCCAAGCACCTCGCCGCCCTGGCCGACCGGCTCCGCGACGACGGGTTCGCCGGGCACGAGGTGCTCGTCCTGCACGACCTGGTCCGGCTGGACCAGGCCACCGCCCCGGTCGGGCCGACCTGTGGCGACGGCAGCCGCCGGACGGTGGCCCAGCGGCTGGCCGAACTGTCCGAGCGGGTCGACGGCCCGCTGCCGCCGCTGCTGGCCCGGTACGCCCGGGCCGCCGCCGACGGCGCGGCCGAGGAACTGCTCGCGGTGGCCGCCGGCTTCGCCGAGCTGGACCTGCGGGTGTACGCCGCCGAGGCCACCGCGGCGGCGGCGCGCCTGCTGCGGCTGCGCCGGTCCAGCTCGGCCGCCGCCGCCCACGAGCGCCTCGGCGAGCTGCTCGGCCGGTGTGACCAGATCGACACCCCGGCGCTGCGGGTCGGGCAGCCCGCCCTCAGCGACCGGGAGTGGGAGGTCGCCCGGCTCGCCGCGCAGGGCGCGACCAGCCGCGCCATCGCCGAGCGGCTCTTCCTGTCCAGCCGGACCGTGGACAACCACCTGCAACACGTCTACAGCAAGCTCGGGGTGACCGGGCGGGCCGAGCTGCGCGTCGCGCTGCGGTCGTTCCCGGGCCAGGAGGGCGACCCGGCGCGGTGAACTCTAGGCTGGGCAGGTGAGCACCTTTCGCCCCGCGCTGCTGACCGACCACTACGAGCTGACGATGGTCAGCGCCGCCCTGCGCGACGGCACCGCCGACCGCCCGTGCGTCTTCGAGGTCTTCAGCCGCCGGCTGCCCACCGGGCGCCGGTACGGTGTGGTCGCCGGCACCGCCCGGCTGATCGACCTGATCCGCGACTTCCGCTTCTCGGCCGACGAGGTCGACTTCCTGCGCCGCGCCGGGGTGGTCGACGCCGCCGCCGCCGAGTGGCTGGCCGGTTACCACTTCACCGGCGACATCGACGGGTACGCCGAGGGCGAGCTGTTCTTTCCCGGCTCCCCCATCCTCACCGTCTCCGGGGGCTTCGCCGAGTGCGTGGTGCTGGAGACGCTGGTGCTGTCGGTGCTCAACCACGACTGCGCGGTGGCCGCGGCGGCCGCCCGGATGGTCACCGCGGCCCGGGGCCGGGCGGTGATCGAGATGGGCGCCCGGCGGGCCCACGAGGAGGCGGCGGTCGCCGCGGCGCGGGCCGCGTACCTGGCCGGGTTCCGGTTCACCTCGAACCTGGCCGCCGGCGAGCGGTATGGCATCCCCACCGCCGGCACCGCCGCGCACGCGTTCACCCTGCTGCACGGCGACGAGCGGGCGGCGTTCGCCTCGCAGGTCGCCACGCTGGGCAAGGACACCACGCTGCTGGTCGACACGTACGACATCAGCCAGGGCATCCGCAACGCGATCGAGGTCGCGGGGCCGGAGCTGCGCGCGGTCCGGATCGACTCCGGCGACCTGACGGTGATCGCCCAGCAGTCCCGCGAACTGCTCGACTCCCTCGGCGCCACCGAGACGAAGATCATCGTCTCCGGCGACCTCGACGAGTACGCCATCGCCACGCTCGCCGCCGAGCCGGTCGACATGTACGGCGCGGGCACGGCCGTGGTCACCGGCTCCGGTGCGCCCACCGCCTGCCTGGTCTACAAGCTGGTCGAGGTGGCGGGGCGGCCGGTGGTGAAGCGCTCGGAGCACAAGGCCACCATCGGCGGCCGGAAGGTGGCCGTCCGCCGACACAAGCCGACCGGCACCGCGACCGAGGAGGTCGTCGTCCCGCAGGGCGTGCCCGACCGGCAGCCGCACGACCGGCTGCTCCAGCAGTCGTACGTGGCCGGCGGCGAGCCGGTCGACCTGCCGACGCTGGACGAGTCCCGGGAGCACCTGCGACAGTGCCTGATCTCGATCCCGTGGGAGGGCCTGAAGCTCTCCGCCGGCGACCCGGCGATCCCGGTGACCGTCGTCCCCGCCGGCTGACCCGCCGCCCGCCGGCTCACCCGCACCGCGAAGGAGCACCCCTGACATGGCCAACGCGCTGATCATCGTCGACGTGCAGAACGACTTCTGCGAGGGCGGGTCCCTCGCGGTGGCCGGCGGGGCGGGCGTCGCCGCCGGGATCTCCCGGCTGCTCGCCGCCGAGCCCGACCGCTGGGACCACGTGGTGGCGACGAAGGACTACCACGTGGACCCGGGCGCGCACTTCGGCGACCCGCCGGACTACGTCGACTCCTGGCCGGTGCACTGCGTCGTCGGCACCGCCGGCTCGGAGTTCCACCCGGAGCTGACCACCGACCGGGTCGAGGCGATCTTCCACAAGGGCGAGCACGCGGCGGCGTACTCCGGCTTCGAGGGGCACGCCGACGACGGCGAGTGCCTGGCCGACTGGCTGCGCGCCCGGGGGGTGGACCGGGTCGACCTGGTCGGCATCGCCACCGACCACTGCGTCCGGGCCACCGCGCTGGACGCCGCCCGGGAGGGGTTCGCCACCACCGTGCTGCTCGACCTGACCGCCGCCGTGGCGCCGGAGACGCTGGACGTCGCGCTGCGCGCGTTCGACGGCGCCGGGGTGGCCATGCACGGACAGCCGGTGATCCGGGCCGCCTGAGGCGGTAAACCGCTGGCGGGTGTCGCACCCGGGGTCGAGGATGACGCCCGGAGGTACGGACCGTCATGAACATGAAGCCTTACCGGCAGGTGCTCGCCCTGCCGGGTCTCCGGACGTTGCTGCTGGTGTCGGTGCTCGCCCGCGTCCCGCTCACCGCGACCGGGGTGACCGTCACCTTCTACGTGGTGTTCGACCTCGGCCGGGGGTACGGCGCGGCCGGCCTGGTCGGGGCGGCCACCACCGTGGGCGCGGCGCTGGGCGGCCCGCTGCTCGGCCGGCTGGTGGACCGGCACGGCCTGCGCCCGGTGCTCGCCCTGACCACCGTCGCCGAGGGCATCTTCTGGTCCACCGCGCCGGCGCTGCCCTATCCGGTGCTGCTGCCGGCCGCGTTCGTCGCCGGGCTGCTCGCCCTGCCCATCTTCTCGGTGATCCGGCAGTCGATCGCGGCGCTGGTGCCGCCGCAGCGGCGTCGCCCGGCGTACGCGCTGGACTCGATGTCGGTGGAGCTGTCGTTCATGGTCGGCCCGGCCCTCGCCGTGGCGCTGTCCACCGCCGTGTCCGCCCGGTTCACCCTGTACGCGGTCGGCGCCGGCATCGTCGCCGCCGGCACCGCCCTCTGGCTGCTGAACCCGCCCACCCGCGCCGCCGACGAGCCGCCCCGCGAGCATCGCCGGGTGCCCCGCCGGGAGTGGCTGACGGCCCGGCTGGTCGCCGTGCTGGTGGCCAGCCTCGCCGCCACGCTGGTGCTGGGCGGCACCGACGTCGCGGTGGTCGCCGTGCTGCGCGCCGGCGGCGAGGTCGGCTGGACGGGCGCGGTGCTCGCCGCGTGGGCGGTCGCCTCGCTGGTCGGCGGCTTCGCGTACGGCGCGGTCAGCCGGCAGGTGTCCCCGCTGGCGCTGGTGGCCGCGCTCAGCCTCTGCACCCTCCCGGTCGGGCTGGGCGGCGGGCACTGGTGGCTGCTCAGCCTGGCGCTGGTCCCGGCCGGCATGCTCTGCGCGCCGGCCCTCGCCGCCACCGCCGACGCGGTCAGCCGGCTGGTCCCGGCCGGCGTGCGCGGTGAGGCGATGGGCCTGCACGGCTCCGCGGTGACCGTGGGCATCGCGCTGGGCGCCCCGCTGGCCGGTGCGGTGATCGACGCCTCCGCGCCCTGGTGGGGGTTCGTGGTGACCGGCGCGATCGGCCTGCTGGTCGCCGCCGCCGTGCTCCCCGCCGAGCTGCGCCACCGGCGCACCCCCGCCCCGGCCCCGGCCGCCCCGGGCCTGGGCGCCGAGCTGGCCCGGCCTGATCAACTTCATGTCCCGCACGTCGCGCCCACTCCCGCCCCGGAAGCCGCGACATCCGGCAAGCCGTGACGCCCCACCCGGCCGGGACGGCGGGTCGCGCCAAGCGACGGGCGCCGTACCCCGATGGGGTGCGGCGCCCGTCGTACGGTGCGGTGTGGGTCAGCGCTGGTCGAGGTTCCCGGCGGTGTCCTCCTGGTAGCTGGCGCCCCCGTTGGCCTCGCTGGTCAGCAGCTTGGCGCCGCCCTCGGGCGGTCCGGCCAGGCTCTGGCCGGCGGCCAGCTCCGGGAACTTCGCGTCGAACGCCGGGCGCTCGGAGCGGATCCGCGGCATCCGGTCGAAGTTGCGCAGCGGGGGCGGCGAGCTGGTCGCCCACTCCAGCGAGTTGCCGTGACCCCACGGGTCGTCGACCTCGACCACCGGGCCGGTCTTGTACGACTTCCAGCAGTTCCAGATGAACGGCAGGGTCGAGATACCGGTGATGAACGCGCCGATCGTGGAGATCATGTTCAGCGTGGTGAAGCCGTCGGTGGGCAGGTAGTCGGCGTACCGACGTGGCATGCCCTCGTTGCCCACCCAGTGCTGCACCAGGAACGTGGTGTGGAAGCCGATCATCGTCAGCCAGAAGTGGATCTTGCCCAGCCGCTCGTCGAGCATCCGGCCGAACATCTTCGGGAACCAGAAGTAGATCCCGGCGAACACGGCGAACACGATGGTGCCGAAGAGCACGTAGTGGAAGTGCGCCACCACGAAGTACGAGTCGTGCAGGTGGAAGTCCAGCGGCGGGCTGGCCAGCAGCACGCCGGTGAGGCCACCGAAGAGGAAGGTCACCAGGAAGCCGATGGAGAACAGCATCGGCGTCTCGAAGGTGATCTGGCCCCGCCACATGGTGCCGATCCAGTTGAAGAACTTCATCCCGGTCGGAACGGCGATCAGGTAGCTCAGGAAGCTGAAGAACGGCAGCAGCACCTGGCCGGTGGCGAACATGTGGTGCGCCCACACGCTCATCGACAGGGCGGCGATGGCGATGGTCGCGGCGACCAGGCCCTTGTAGCCGAAGATCGGCTTGCGGGAGAAGACCGGAATGATCTCGGAGATGATGCCGAAGAACGGCAACGCGATGATGTACACCTCAGGGTGGCCGAAGAACCAGAAGAGGTGCTGCCACAGCATCGGCCCGCCGGTGGCGGGGTCGTACACGTGCGCGCCGAGCAGCCGGTCCGCGGCGAGCGCGAACAGCGCGGCGGCCAGCAGCGGGAAGATCAGGATCGCCAGCAGGCTGGTGACCAGCATGTTCCAGGTGAAGATCGGCATCCGGAACATGGTCATGCCGGGGGCGCGCAGGGTCAGGATCGTGGTGATCAGGTTCACCGCGCCGAGGATCGTGCCCAGACCGGAGACGGCCAGGCCGACGACCCACATGTTGGCGCCGACGCCCGGCGAGTGCTCGGCCGTGCTCAGCGGGGTGTACGCCGTCCAGCCGAAGTCGGCGGCGCCGCCCGGGGTGACGAAACCGGCGGTCGCCATCGTGCCGCCGAACAGGTAGAGCCAGTAGGCGAAGGCGTTCAGCCGGGGGAACGACACGTCCGGGGCGCCGATCTGCAGCGGCACCACGTAGTTCGCGAAGGCGAACACGATCGGCGTCGCGAAGAACAGCAGCATGATCGTGCCGTGCATGGTGAACAGCTGGTTGTACTGCTCGGGCGACAGGAACTGCAGCCCGGGGCGGGCCAGCTCGGCCCGCATGATCAGCGCCATCAGGCCGCCGATCATGAAGAACGCGAACGCGGTGACCATGTACATGATCCCGATCTGCTTCGCGTCCGTGGTGCGCAGCAGCCGCGCGAATGCCGACCCCTTGACCGGCTCTCGGACCGGCCAGGGCCGGGTCACGACCGGCTTGGGTGCGACGGTGGTCACGAGTGGCCTCCGGTTCTGGGTTGTCCCGCTCGGCACGCGTGGTGATCTGCGAGCCGTCATCCGCAAGGAGGATAGTCCCCGGCAGGTGGGGGTGCCGCGTGGGGTGGCCGGCTACGATTGCCGCCGCCGCGGCCGAACCCTCACAGCGGGCCGACCAACAACCGGTAGTGCTCGCCGAAGATCCGCCCGCCGCGCCCGCGCAGCAGCGGGTCGCGCAGCGCCGGCGGCACGTCGCGCGTCCGGTTGCGGTCCCGGGTCCGGTCCCGCACCCACCGGGTACGCGGACGGCGGCGACTCTCGTACGCCACCAGGGCTGCCTCGACGGTGTCGGCCGACGTCAGCGAGTCGGCGAGCACCACGGCGTCCTCCAGCGCCATGGCCGCCCCCTGGGACAGGGTCGGGGCGGTGGCGTGAGCGGCGTCGCCGACGAGCAGCACCCGCCCCCGGGACCAGCGCCCCAGCTCGACCTCCTCGGTGGTGCCGACGTGCACCCGTTCCAGCACCTCCAGCACCTCCGGCACCGGCCCGCCGTACCCGCCGAACAGCTCGCGGAGCCGGGCCGACGGATCGGCCGGCGGCACCGTGCCCGCCTCGTCTGCATAGCAGTAGAGCCGCCCGGCGCCCAGCGGCACGACGAGGAAGCCGGCCCGCTGGCCGAGCAGCGCGGTCCACTCGTCGATCCGGGGGCCGCCCCGGACGACGGCCCGGTAGACCACCTGGCCGGCCGGCCGGGACGGCCCGCCCAGCGCGGCCAGGGAACGCACCGCCGAGCGGGGGCCGTCCGCGCCGACCACCAGGTCGTACTCGGCGGCGGTGCCGTCGGCGAAGGTGACGCCGACGGCCGCGGGCAGCAGCTCGATCCCGCGCACCTCGGCCCCGTGCCGGACCGCGCCGCCGGCCCCGGTGAGCAGCACCCGGTACAGCTCGGACCAGGGCAGCGCGCGGCACTCGCCGACGTCGGCCCAGAGGTTGTCCAGGTCGACCTCGCACAGCGGGGCGCCGGAGGCGTCGAGGAAGCGCTGCCGGTGGACGACCTGCCCGAGCGGGCGTACCGGGCCGTCGAGGTCCAGCCGGCGCAGCGCCCGCGCCGCGTTGCCGGTCAGGTAGAGGCCGGTGTCGACGAGTTCCGACGGGGGCAGCTTCTCGGTGACGTCGGGCCGGAAACCCGCCATCCGCAGCGCCCGAGCCACGGCCAGTCCGGCGATGCCCGCACCGACGACGAGAATGCGCAGGGGGGAGCCACCCATCGTGGTGTACGCCTCCGGAGGGGGTGCGGCACGCGTTGGAGGCAAGACACTACTCGGTGCGATCGACGCACGCCAGGGCCGTTCGTCCGGGGCGGGCCACCCCTCGACGGGGCGACGTCGATCACCGGAGGAGGGCCGGATGCCCGGCCGGCCAGGCAACCCCCGGGGCGTGATTCACGCCGATGAATGCGGACCGGGGCAAAAACGAGCGGGTCCCCGGTTGCGCGAAGGTTTCAGGCATGTGAATGTGTCCGCAGATATGGGAGCGCTCCCGTCGGCTAGCCGGCCACTCCGATGTCCCGCTGCCCCTCTCCCGACCGCTCAGCCACCCAGGGCGTCGATGTCGCGCATCTCCTCGGCGGTCAGCGAGAAGCCCCAGATGTCGGCGTTGGCGCGGATCCGCTCCGGGGTGACCGACTTCGGGATCACCACGATCTCGTGGTCGACGTGCCAGCGCAGCACCACCTGGGCCGGCGACACGCCGTGCGCGGCGGCGATCCGGGTCAGCACCGGGTCCGACAGGTCGCTGGCCTTGAACGGGCTGTACCCCTCCAGCACCACGCCCCGGTCCCGGTGCTCCAGGTGCCGCTGCCGGTCGTACAGCGACGGGCTCCACCGGATCTGGTTGACCGCCGGATTCTCCTCCGTGGCCTGGATCAGCTCGTCGATGTCGGCGGTGCCGTAGTTGCTCACCCCGACCGCCCGGGTCAGGTTCTCGTCCCGGGCCGCGAGCAGCTCGCGCCAGACCGGGATGCTGTCGCCCGGAGAGGGCGGCGGCCAGTGGACCAGCCAGAGGTCGACGTGGTCGGTGCCGAGCGCGCGGAGGCTGGCCTCGATCGTCTCCCGCTCCCGGCCCACCCGGTCCGGCGGCAGCTTGGTGGTGATGAAGATGTCCTCCCGGCGCAGCCCGCTCTCCCGGACCGCCCGGCCCACCTCCTCCTCGTTGCCGTACATGGTGGCAGTGTCGATGTGCCGGTAACCGGCGTCGAGGGCGGCGAGCACCGCGTCGTACCCCGCCTGGCCGGTGGCCTGCCAGGTGCCGAAGCCGAGCAACGGCATCCGCACGTCGCCGGGGAGCAGGACGGTGGGCTGGTCGAGGCTGTCCATGACGGCTGTTCTACCCCCGATCCCGCCGGCCATGCCCACCGGGGCCCGCCCCGACGGGCGGCGGCGGGCGGCCAACGACGGGCGGCAACGGACGGCCAGGGCCACCGGGGCCGCCCGGGGAAACCGACGACGGCGCGGCGGCGGGCTGCGGGGCGGGCCGGCACGGCGGAGAATGCGGGGATGGCCGACCGCCTGGACGAGTACCGCCGCCGGCGGGACGCGAAGCGGACCCCGGAGCCGGTGCCCGAGCGGCCCCCGCGCCGGGGCGGCGGCGGGCGGCGGGCCCGGTTCGTGATCCAGCAGCACCACGCCCGCCGGCTGCACTGGGACCTGCGGCTGGAGCACGAGGGGGTGCTCGCCTCCTGGGCGGTGCCGCGCGGCCTGCCCCGGGAGCCGGGCCGCAACCACCTGGCCGTGCACACCGAGGACCACCCGATGGAGTACCTGGACTTCCACGGCGAGATCCCGGCCGGCGAGTACGGCGGCGGCAAGATGATCATCCACGACACCGGGACGTACCGGTGCGAGAAGTGGCGCGCCGACGAGGTGGTCGTGGTGCTCGACGGAAAGCGGACCGCCGGGCGGTACGTGCTGTTCGCCACCGGCGGCCGGGACTGGATGGTCCGCCGCACCGACCCGGCCCCGCCGGGCTGGACCAGCATGCCCGAGCTGGTCGCGCCGATGCGCCCGACCCGGGCCGCGCGGCTGCCCCGGGACGCCGCCGAGTGGGGGTACGAGCCGCGCTGGGACGGCGTGCGGGCGGTGGCGTACGTCTCCGGCGGCCGGCTGCGGCTGCTCGCCGGCTCCGGCGAGGACGTCACCGGGGCGTACCCGTGGCTGCGGGAGCTGGCCGAGGAGCTGGCGCCTGCGGAGGCGGTCCTGGACGGCGCGCTGGTCGACATCGACCGGCGCGGGCGGGTCCGCCCGGCCCGGCCGGCGGGCGGCAGGCGGTCCGACCCGGCCGGGCAGTACCTGCTGTTCGACCTGCTCTGGCTGGAGGGCGCGCCGAGCACCGACCTGCCGTACGCGCGGCGCCGGGAGCTGCTCGACGGCCTGGCTCTGGCCGGCGCGCACTGGCAGACCCCGCCGTGGTTCCCCGGCGTCGGCGCGGACGCCCTGCGGGCCGCCGGTGATCAGGGGCTGCCCGGCGTGGTGGCGAAGCGGCTGGACTCGCCGTACGAACCGGGGCGGCGCAGCCGGCGCTGGCTGAGCATCGACGTGGACTGAGACCGCGAGCCGACACCGGGAGGCGGGACGGGTAGGCGGGACCGCGAGCCGGGGCCGAGCTGGAAGCCGAGACGCGAGGAGCATCGTGTACCTGACCCACCTTGAGTGCCCGCGCTGCGGGCGGGCGTACCCGGCGAGCGAGTTGCAGAACCTGTGCGAGTGCGGCTCGCCCCTGCTGGCCCGGTACGACCTCGCGGCGGTGGCCGACGCGGTCACCCCGGAACGGTTCACGCTGCGCCCGGCCGACCTGTGGCGCTATCGCGAGCTGCTCCCGGTGGCCGACCCCCGGCACGTCACCACGCTGGGCGAGGGCTGGACGCCCCTGCTGCGCGTCCCGTCGTACGGCGCCCGGATCGGCATCCCGGACCTGGTCGTCAAGGACGAGGGGCTGATTCCGACGGGGTCGTTCAAGGCGCGGGGGGCGGCGGTCGGGGTGAGCCGGGCCCGGGAGCTGGGCGTCACCCGGATCGCCATGCCGACCAACGGCAACGCGGGCGCGGCCTGGGCCACGTACGCCGCCCGGGCCGGGCTCGGCGCGACCATCGCCATGCCGCTGGACGCGCCGACCATCTGCCGGCGCGAGGTGCTGGCCGCCGGGGGCGACCTGCGCCTGGTCGACGGGCTGATCGGCGACGCCGGCCGGCACGTGGCCAAACTGGTGGCCGAGTCCGGCGGCGCGGTCTTCGACGCCGGCACGCTGCGCGAGCCCTACCGGCTAGAGGGCAAGAAGACCATGGGGTACGAGATCGTCGAGCAGCTCGGCTGGCAGGTGCCCGACGTGATCGTCTACCCGACCGGCGGCGGGGTGGGGCTGATCGGCATCCACAAGGCGATGCACGAGCTGCGCGAGCTGGGCTGGATCGACGACAAGCTGCCCCGGCTGGTCGCGGTGCAGTCGACCGGCTGCGCGCCGATCGTCCGGGCCTTCGCCGCCGGGGCCGCCCGGGCCGAGCCGTGGGCGGACGCGCGCACCGTGGCGTTCGGCATCACCGTGCCGGCCCCGCTCGGCGACGAACTGATCCTGGCCGCGCTGCGGTCCAGCGCCGGGACCGCGATCGCGGTCGACGACGCGGAAATCCTGGCCGACCTGCGGGACTTCGGCACCGACGAGGGACTGCTGCTGTGCCCGGAGGGGGCGGCCTGCCTGACCGCCGCCCGGCACCTGCGGGCCGGCGGGTGGATCCGGGCCGGCGAGCGGGTGGTGGTGCTCAACACCGGCGCCGGCCTGAAGTACCCGGAGACGGTGGACGTCTCGGCGGTGCCGGTGGTGGCCTGACCGACCCCAGGACGACGGACCGGCCCGTGCCGGCCCGTGCCGTGGCCGGCCCGGCGCCGGGGGCTCAGGCCGTCGCGGGGTCGGTGAGCCGCCAGGCGGCGTTGATCAGCCCGATGTGCGACAGCGCCTGCGGGAAGTTGCCCTGCTGGGCCCCCGTGCGCGGGTCGATCTGCTCGGCGAACAGCCCCACGTCGTTGGCGTGCCCGAGGACCCGCTCGAACAGCCGCCGGGCCCGCTCCTGCTCGCCGGCCATCACCAGGCACTCCACCAGCCAGAACGAGCAGAGCAGGAAGCCGGCCGGGTCGCTGTTCCAGCGCCGCACCAGCCCGTCGTCGGTGCCCAGCTCCCGTTCGACCGTGGCGATGGTGGCGCGCATCCGCGGGTCGGACGCCTCCAGGAAGTGCACCACTGGCAGGAAGAGGGCCGAGGCGTCCAGCTCCGTCGAGCCGAAGGCCCCGGTGTACGCGCCGACCCGGTCGTTCCAGCCCTCGCGCAGCACGGTCGCGCGGATCTCGTCCCGGATCGCCGCCCAGCGGCGGGGATCGGCCCCGTCGCCGAGCTGCGGGGCCAGCATGACCGCCTGGTCCAGCGCCGCCCAGCAGAGCACCTTGGACGACAGGTAGTGCCGGTCGGTGTCCCGGGTCTCCCACATCCCCCGGTCGGGCAGCCGCCAGGTCGCGGCGACCTGCTCGGCGAGCCCCACCACCATCTCCCGCAGCTCTTCCGTGAACGTCTCGCCGAGCTGGTCGTGCAGCCGCCAGACCGCCGAGATGACCTCGCCCGGCACGTCGAGCTGGCGCTGCCGCCAGGCGTCGTTGCCGATCCGGACCGGCCGGCTGCCGGCGTACCCGCGCAGGTGGGCGCAGTCGTGCTCGGTGAGGTCCCGCTCCCCCTCCAGCCCGAACAGCACGGGCACCGGCGCGTCGCCGACCCGGCCGATCGAGCGGGCCGCCCAGTCGAAGAGCCGGGACGCCTCGGTCGGGCAGGCGGCCACCCAGAGGGCGCGCATGGTCATCGAGAAGTCGCGCAGCCAGGAGAAGCGGTAGTCGTAGTTGCGGTCGCCGCCGATCCGCTCCGGCAACGACGTGGTCAGGGCCGCGGCGACCGCACCGCTGCGGGCGTACGTCAGGCCGGTGAGCACGGTCGCGCCGTGCCGCACCTGCGGGGCGTACCCGCCGTCGTAGTGGTGCGTGGCCCGGAACCCCTCCCAGGCCCGCACCGTCTCGGCGAGCGCGGCGACCGGGTCCAGCCGGGCCAGCCGGCCCCGGTAGACCGGCGCGTACGCCAGGTCGAAGCCGACGCGCTGGCCGGCGGCGACCTCGAACTCCTGCCGGACCCGGTCCCGGTCGGCGCGCAGGGCCGGTCCGGTGCCGCGCAGCGCCAGTGCGACCGGCCCGGCGGTGGCCAGCACGCCGCCGTCGTCCTGCTCGTGCAGGTACGGGGTGAGCAGGCCGTACTCGGGGCGCGGAACGAACTCCAGGCCCATCCGGACCCGGCCGGTGAGCCCCTCGACCACCCGCAGCAGCACGGCCGGGGAGTTCATCCCCATCTCGTGGCCGCGCACGCCGAGCTCGGCGGAGAGGGCGTCGGTGACCGCGACGCTGCCGGAGGGCGTGTGGTGGACCGTGCGCAGCACCAGCGTGTCCGGCCGGTACGCCCGCTCCACCCGGGCCGGCGCGAGCGGCGCAAGCCGCCAGTACCCGCCCCGCGAGTCCAGCAGCCGGGCGAAGACCGAGGCGCCGTCGAACCGGTCCGGGCACCACCAGTCCACCGAGCCGTCCCGGCTGACCAGCGCGCCGGAGCGGCAGTCGGAGAGGAACCCGTAGTCGGAGATCGGCGGCTGGTCCACCCGCCCCGGGTACCCGTGCCCGCCCGGATCAGGCCGGCGGGGGCGCCGCGCAGCCCCGCGCCGGCCGGGCCGGTCAGGAGGTCGGTGGCTCGTCCTCGCCGGCCGCCTCCGCCGCGTCGGCCTCCTCCTTGGTCCGGTGCACGGCCTGGTCGGCGTGCTCAGGGGGGCCGTAGACGGTGTAGAGGACCAGCGGATTGGGGCCGGTGTTGACGAAGTTGTGCTGCGTCCCGGCCGGCACGACCACCAGGTCGCCCTGGGCGACCTCCTTCTTCTCACCGGCGACCCGGGCCTCGCCGGTGCCGCTGACGAAGGTCAGGATCTGGTCGGTGCCCTCGTGGACCTCCTCGCCGATCTCGCCGCCCGGCGGAATGGTCATGATCACCAACTGGGTGTGCTCGCCGGTCCACAGCACCCGCCGGAAGTCCGGGCTCTTCTCGGCGACGGTCGCGATAGTGAAATGCTCCATGCCGGCCACATACCCGGTGACGACCCCCGTCACGCCGGGAACGGCAGATGGTGGAAATCCCCACTGATCCGAGGTTTGGACCCGCCCGGACCGGGCATCGAGAGCATCGGCCGGCGCAACCGGGCCGGTCGAGCCAGGTCCCCGCCGACGTACCGCCGTACGGCTGCGGTGGTGGGAGACGGCCGGAGCGCGGCGACGTTACGACCCCCGGGTCGCGGCGGCGCCGTGCGCCCGTGTCCGGACTCCGCGACACCCGACCGGTCCCCGGGCGCCGCCACCGGGACGGGTCAGCCGTCGCGGTGCAGCCAGGCGAGCAGGTCCGGCGGGGCAAGGGCGGCGGTCCGGGCCTGGTACCGGGCCAGCGTCGCCGCGTCCAGCAGCTCCCGGCCCTGCCCGGAACGGCCGCGCCGGAAGAAGGCCGACCGGTCCCGCAACACGCCCGCCGGGTCGGGGACGAGTCGGTCGGCCCGCTGGCGCATCCGGTCGAAGGTGGCGGCCTCGACCAGTTCCGGCCAGCGCGGCGCGGGCACCTCGATGCCGAACCGGCCGGCCAGCGCACGCATCTGCCCGTCCAGGTCGGCCATCAGGTCGTCGTAGTGCACCAGGGTCACGTTGGGCCGGTGCCGGCGGGCCCAGGCGTCGCCGAGGTGCCACAGCACCCCCTGGAGGGAGTCCATCTCCTCGCGCGGGTCGACCTCCCGGTCCACCCAGCGCCCCAGCGCCTCCACCAGCGGGGTACGCGGGGCGGGTGGGCCCTGCGGCGCCGGTTGCCCGGTCAGCTCGGCCAGCCGCTCCCGGTCGAGGTTGCCGCTCTGGTGCCAGAGGGAGACCGCCATGTCCAGCGGGTGCCGGGCCACCACGACGTAGTGCGCCCGGTCGTCCAGCGGGATCCCGTCGAGCGGGGTGTGGGTCTTGACGAACCGGCGGTGCGGCTGGGCGGCGAGCCGGGCGTACACCTCGTCTCGGGGCTCCACCAGCCAGTCCAGCCAGGGCGACAGCTCCGGCAGCGGCGCCGGCAGGTCGGGCGTGCCGAACACCAGCAGGGCACAGATCATCTGCATCCAGGTGGTGCCGCTCTTGGACCGGGTGCTGATGACGATGTCGCCGTCGCGAAAGGGGAAACCGCGCCACCGGGCGCTGTCCTCGTCCGGCGAGCGGTAGCGGATGGGGGTGCCGGGCATCCGAGGATGGTAGCGATCGGCGCGTCCGCGCGCCGGCATTTGCCGGAGACCCTGTGACGGGCGCCGATGTGTCGCTACATTGAACTATGGTGCCCGCCCACCGGGGCCGGGCGGCGGAGCCGGTCTACCGCCCCGTCCTCACCGGTCGACGGGGCACGCTGGAGGCGCTCCGACACCTCGACGGTGCCACGGCCGCCCTGCTCGCCCCGGTGCTCGACGTGTCCACGATGGACCATTCCCTTCCGGACAGCCTCACCCGGCTGCCGCCGGGGCTGCTGCCAGCGGTCGACGTGTCCGCGCTGCCCGACGGGGTGGGCGGCGAGCTGGTCCGGTGGGGCGTACCGCTGGTGCCGGTGGCCGGGCTCGCGGAGAGCGACGCGCGACTGGCGGCGCACGGCGTGGCTGCCCGCGCGTACGCCGGGCGGCTGGTGGTGCGGCTGCGGGCCGGCCTCGACCGGTCGGGCCCGGACGCGACGACGGCCGCGGTGGAGCGGATCTGGCGGCTCGCCCGGCTGGTCCCGGAGCAGTGCGAACTCCTCGTCGACGCCGGGGACGTCTGCTGCCCGGCCGACGTCCGGTCGGCGGAGCCGCGGGTCCGCCGGCTGGTGGACTGGGCGCGGCGGCACGCCTGGCAGACGGTGACCGTGGTGGCCGGCGGGGTGCCGCCGACGCTGTCCCGGCTCCCCACCGACGAGCCGGTCCGCCTGGACCGCTGGGACTGGCTGCTCTGGCGGCGGCTGGCCGACCTCGGCGTCGGGTACGGCGACTACGGGGTCGACTGCGCGGTGCCCGGGGCGGACGCCGCCGGGGACCGGCTGCCCACCGTCCGCTACACGACCGACGGCGCGTGGTGGGTGTACCGCTGGTCGCGCCGGGGCGGCCGGGGCGACGAGCGGGTGGCGGACCTGTGCCGGACGCTGGTGTCGGCGCAGCACTGGCCGGCGGACGGGGCGACCTTCTCCTGGGGCGACCACGAGATCCTGCGCCGGTCCCGGGGCATGGCCGGGGCCGGGTCCACGACGAACTGGGCGGCCTGGAGCACCTCGCACCACCTCGCGCGGGTGCTGTTCGACCTGGGCCGCTCCGACGGGGCGCGGCCGGCGGACGACTGGCGACCCGGGGCGCGGCCCGGCGGGGAGGACCGCGCGTGGTCGGGCGGCGGGTGGCGCGGCGGGCCGGAGCGGGGCCGCCCCGCCCGACCGCGCCGGAACGGCGAGGCCGGACGGGCCGGCTGAGCCGCCGCAGCCACTCCAATACGGCGAAAGCCGACCGGCTACCCCCTGTCGGTGAAAGCCGACCGGCTACCCCCTGTCGGTGAAAGCCGACCGGCTACCCCTTGTCGGTGAAGCCGAACTGGACGATCCCCTCGTCGTCGACGCTGGCGTCGACCGAGGTGTCGCTGAGCAGCTCGGCGGCGTCGGAGTCGAGGAAGATCCGGGCTCCCTGGTTGTCCACCACCTGGTCGCCCTGCGCCGGCTCGGGCACCAGCTCGATGGTGAGCGAGCCGGCGTCGGCGTCGGCGGCGATGCGCAGGCCGCCGTCCTGGGCGACGTCCTCCTGCACGGTGAGGTCGCGGATCACGAGCACGGCGTTGTCGGTCATGGTCAGCATGGTCAACTCCTCGTGGGTGCTTTCGGATCGCGGTCGGCACAGACCGGACTCAGCCCGCGGACGAGCGCGCGGGGGAGCTGGGCGACGAAAGGCCCGTCGCCGCACGAAACGGGGCAGGTCACCCGCCCCTCTCTGCCTACGTTGCCTCCTGACGGGGCATCCGTCAAATAGAACGACATCGACCGACCGGCGCATCCAAACCGCCTCCGAGCTGCCCAGATGTCGCCTAGGCTGACCCATGGACGACGCTAGGCGGTACGCGGCACAAGTTCATCGGCACCCTGCTGCTGGTCTTCTCCGGCGTGGCGCTGACCGTGCGCCGCGACCCGCGCCACCGGGCCGAGCCGGAGAAAACGACCGGTTCCACGCCCGGAGATGTCCGGCCGGCGAACCCCTGACCTCCCCCGATTCGGCAACAACCTTCGCCCGATGGGGTTTCCCGACAGAAACCTGCATGGCAGCATCAGCGCATGCGTCGTCGCCTCCTCCCCCGGGCACTCGCGCTGGCGGCGCTGGTCGCCGGCGCGGCCAGGGCCGGCGCCCCCACCGCCGAGGCGCCCGCCCCCGCGGGGGCGGCGCGGCTGGCACCGCCCGCCGCACCCGACCCGCCGCGGACCCCCGAGGGCCGGGAGTGCTCCCGGGTGAAGCCGATCACCTGTTGACCCGCCCGGGCCCCTTCCGGGTGCGGAGGAAGGGGCCCGGGCCACGGGGGCGTGGCGGCGAACCCGCCGCCACGCCCTCAGGCACCGGGACGGTCGGGCGGCCGGACCGTCACGGTGGGGTCGCCCCGCTCGATCAGCGCGTCGATCTCGGCGGACCGCAGGCCGCGCAGTGTGAGCACCCGCCGGCCCCAGCGGTGCAGCCGGCACGGGTGCGGGCTCGCGTCGTTGCGGCAGACCGTCCCGCCCGACCAGCGCCGGGGCGCGTGCACCACCACCGCCCGCACCGCGAACTGGGCGTCCTCCCCCGTGACGTACGGCGGCAGCGGGATCTCCCGGAGCGTCTCCCCCGACTCCTCGGCGCCGAGGGGGATCGCGGGACGGACGGTACGGGTGGCGGTGCTGCTCATCGGTGAAGCCTCCACAGAGGATGGACGGACCGGGACAGCAGGAAACGTACGACCGCTGCGCGGCGGCGCGACGGACAAACTGTCCCCCGGGACCCCGGCCGGGCGGGCCGGCTGCCGGGCTGGGTGGGGCCGGGACCGCCTCAGGACCGACCGGGGTCAGCCGAGCTGGAAGCCGAGCGCCCGGGCCAGCACCAGCGCCTGCTCGGCGTCGATCAGCGCGTCGGCCCGCTCCACCACGGTCGGGTCGAGCGCGGACAGGTCGCTGCCGCGCAGGTCGGCGCGGGACAGGCGGGAGCCGTGCAGCTGGGCCCCGGACAGGTCGACGCCGGTGACCGTGGCTCCGGTCAGGTCGGCGCCGGTCAGGTCCACCTCGCGCATCCGCACGTCGGTCAGGCGCGCCCCGCGCAGGTCGGCCCCCGGCAGGGCCACGAACGACCAGTCCCCGCCGTCGACCCGCAGCGGACGCAGGTCGCACTCCTCGAAGCTGCTGCCGACCAGCTTGCAGCCGGTGAACTCGGCGTCGAAGAGGTTGCACCGTTTGAACACGCAGCGGGTGAAGGCCGAGTCGGTGTGCCGGGAGGCGTTGAACGCCACGTTGCCGAAGGTGCACCCGGTGAAGACGGCGCCGCGGCTGACCGCCTCGGTCAGGTCCACGTGGAAGAACTCGCAACGCACGAAGTGCCGGTCGACCAGTTCCTCGCCGTACCAGTCGTCGTGGCGGAAGGTGGCGTCCTCGGTCGGCTCCAGCACCTGGTCAGCCTAGTGGGCAAGCCGGCGTCTTCCGCACTCCCCGTACCGGCTAGTAGGTTCGGCGGGTGAGCGTGGCACGCAGCACCGACCCCGACCGCCTCGGTTTCGATCCCGCCCGGCTGGCGCGGATCGACGAACACTTCGGCAGGTACGTCGACGACGGGCGACTCGCCGGTTGGCAGATCGTCGTGACCCGCCGGGGCGAGATCGCCCACTCCTCGACCTACGGCCTGCGCGACCGGGAGGCGGGCGCCCCGGTCGAGCCGGACACCCTCTGGCGCATCTACTCGATGACCAAGCCGATCACCTCCGTCGCGGCGATGATGCTGTGGGAGGAGGGCCGGTTCGAACTGACCGACCCGGTCAGCCGCTGGCTGCCGGAGTTCGCCGACGCCCGGGTCTACGACAAGGGCCCGGTGACCAGGCCGTACACGGTGCCGGCGGCCGAGCCGATCCGGATCTGGCACCTGCTCACCCACACCGCCGGGCTGACGTACGGCTTCGCCCAGGTCTCCGTGGTCGACGGCCTGTACCGGGCCGCCGGCTTCGACCTCACCGCGCCCGCCGGGGCCGACCTGACCGCCGCCACGCGGACGCTGGCCCGGCTGCCGCTGCTCTTCCAGCCGGGCACTAGCTGGAACTACGGGGTCTCCACCGACGTGCTCGGCCGGCTCGTCGAGGTGGTCTCCGGCCGGCGGCTGGACCACTTCCTCGCCGACCGGATCCTGCGCCCGCTCGGCATGACCGACACCCGCTGGTGGGTCGACGAGCCGGACGCCAAGCGGCTGGCCGCCCTGTACGCCCCGAACCCGGCGACCGGCCAGGCGTTCCGCGCCGACTCGATCGGCCGGGCCGCGCTGACCGAGCCGGCGTGGCTGTCCGGCGGCGGCGGGCTGGTATCGACGGCCGCCGACTACCACCGGTTCACCCAGCTACTGCTGCGCGGCGGCGAGCTGGACGGCGTACGCCTGCTCGGGCCCCGGACGGTGCGCTTCATGACCCGCAACCACCTGCCCGGCGGCCGGGACCTGGCCTCGTTCGCCCCGTCCGGGTTCGCCGAGACGGTGCTGGAGGGCATCGGGTTCGGCCTCGGCTTCGCCGTGGTGCAGGACCCGGTTCCGGCCCGGGTGCCGAGCAGCGTCGGCGAGTACTACTGGGGCGGGATGGCCAGCACCGCGTTCTGGGTGGATCCGGTGGAGGAGGTCACCGCGCTGCTGTTCACCCAGCTCCTGCCGTCGAGCACCTACCCGCTGCGGTCGCAGCTGCGCCAGCTCGTCTACTCCGCCCTCGTCGACTGAGCCCGGTCGGGCCACCTGCGGCAGGCGGCCCGGCCGGCCCGTCAGACCAGCCGCTGCGGGAGGGTGGACACCACCGTCGCGGTCCCGGTCGCGGACAACCCCGAGACGAGGTACGCCCGCGCTCGGCCGTCCGGCCGGACGGCCCACAGGTCCGGCACCCCGTCGGCGTTGACGTCGGCTGCCCAGAGGGTGCTTAGCGCGACGCCGGTGTTCCAGTTCGCGGCGACGTGGTACTGGGTGCGGCTCAGGGACCCGGTGCCGTCGCCGTTGTCGACCACGGTGACGCCGGTCCAGAGGTAGAGGGCACCGGTCGTGGCGTTGCGCAGGAAGATCGCCACCCCGGAGGACAGTTCGGTGCTGGCGATGCTCCAGTTCTGCCAGTCCGTCCCACCGGTCGGCGTGGTGTCGGGCAGTGCGACCTTGAACAGGTACCCGCCCGGCATCGGGATGGTGGGGTGGTAGATCAGCCGGTAGCCGTTGACGGCGTCGCCGGAGATGCCGATCAGGTCCGGGTACCCGTCGCCGGTGCCGACGGCGTCGTACGCGTTGGCGACCTGGAGAGGGCTGTTGCCGTACGCGTCGACGAGCTGGGCCGAGTCGATGCTGAACTGGTTCCCGCTGAGGTTGGGGTTGAGCATGGTGCCGTCCCCGGCACCCCGGATGATGCCGGCCCCGCCGAGGTTGACGCCGCCCGGGTAGTAGACAAGGAAGTCCTGCTCGGTGCCGCCGGTGAAGCGGCCGGTGAGGACCTGGGCGCCGTCGAAGTCGGCCGGCGAATAGTTGCCGGTGACCCCGTTGCCCAGCAGGCCGATGTTGGTTGCCGGGGTGTGCACCCGGCCGGTGCCGACGCCGGTGCTCGCCGAGACGCGGCCCTTGGCGGACCAGACGCCGGAGCCGAGGCCGGCGGTGCCGCCGACGGTGACCAGGTCAGGAACGCCGTCGCCGTCGAGGTCCTTGTCCACCGGGCCGGTGGTGAGCGACGGGGCGGGGTCGCCGGCGGGATTGGCCTGGGCCGGCAGCGCCGGGGCGACCGCCGTCAGGGCGAGCACGGCGGGTGCCGTCAGGGCGAGCAGCCGACGGGCGGCGGGACGGAGAGCCATCTGTTCCCCCATGCGTGACGTGGACACTGGAGCGCTGACCATAGTCGATCTAGTGCCCCGTCATGCAGCCTTGAACGGGTAATCCGGGTGCCGGATCTTGGATTCGGTGGCGAATCCGGTGGTCAGTTCCGTGACGTGGCCGACCTCGACGAGAACAGCGCCACGATCGCCCACCGCAGCGCTTTACCGGATCCTTCTACTCACCGGCCACCGCCCCACACACACAGCCTTGCCTTCCGGTGCCTATGGAGCTGAGTCGAATACGACATCAGCCACACCCGCCGCCAGCCACGACCCGACGGGGCGGTGGGTAACCGCGAACGGTGGTGGCCCGACCGACGGTGATGACGTGAACGACTCAGCTCCATAGGCACCGCCGCCCACGTCATCGACCGCCGCCACCCACAGTTCCGCCTGGGTCACCGTTCCCCGCCGGCCGGGGACCGCACCCACGACCAGGCAATGGCCCCGCCCCGCGCCACCCTCCAGCCAGGCCACGGCATCGCGTACGCCCAGGTCAGATATACCTCAATCGACTACGTAAAGACCCTGCCTCAGAACCGACGGATTACACGATCAACGTTCAAAGACGCGGCACTAGGCAAGCTCGACCCCCGGTTTTACGGCGGCCGTCCGCCACCGGGATCGCGGGAACGGCACCGCCGGGGGCGCTCCGCTCCCTAGCCTGGGAACGGACGACGACGGCCGCGCCGACGGGTGCGGCGCGGGAGGCGGTCAGGCGATGAGCGACATCGTGGTGTTCGGGGCCGGCGGCACGGCGGGCTCGCGGATCACCGCCGAGGCGGTGAACCGGGGTCACCGGGTGACCGCGGCGGTGCGCCGGCCGGAGGCGACCAGCTACCTGCCGGCCGGGGTCAACCTGGTCACCGGCGACGCCACCTCGGCGCGCAGCGTACGCGGGCTGGCCCCGGGCGCGGACGCGTTCGTGGTGGCGGTCGGCGGCGGGGAGCGGGCGCTGTGGCGGGACGTGGCGGAGAACCTGATCACGGTGCTGCGGGACCTGCCGAACCCGCCCCGGGTGATCCACGTCGGCGGCGGGGCGACCCTGCTCACGCCGAGGGGCGTCCCGTTCCTGGAGGAGCCGGACTTCCCCGAGGAGTACCGGGACTCCGCGCTGGGCCAGGCCGACGCCCTGGCCTGGTACCGGTCCTCGGCCGACGGGGTGACCTGGACGTACCTCTCCCCACCGCCGCTGGAGTTCCACCCCGGCGAGCGCACGGGCCACTACCGGACCGGCACGGACGAGCCGGTCACCGACGAGCGGGGCCGCGCGGTGCTGAGCTACGAGGACCTGGCCGTCGCCGTCGTGGACGAGATCGAGCACCCGCGCTTCGAGAACATGCGCTTCACCGCCGGGTACTGAGCCACCGGGTACCGAGCCGGCGGGTCAGTCGGCGAGGCGGGCCGGGAAGCCGCCGGTGGCGATGGGGCCCCAGCCGTCGACCGTGACCCGGATCAGCGACTTGCCCTGCCTGACCATCGCCGCGCGGTACTCGTCCCAGTCCGGGTGCTCGCCGGAGATGCTGCGGAAGTACTCCACCAGCGGCTCCAGCGCCTCGGGCAAGTCCAGCACCTCGGCCGTGCCGTCGACCTGCACCCAGGGGCCGTTCCAGTCGTCGGAGAGCACGCAGGCGCAGACGCGGGCGTCCCGCCGGATGTTCGCCACCTTCGCCCGCTCGGGGTAGGTGGAGATGACCAGGCGGCCCTCGGCGTCCACCCCGCCGGAGACCGGGGAGGACTGGGGCCGACCGTCGGACCGGGTGGTCATCAGCACGATCCGGTGCCGGGGACGGAGGAACTCGATCAGGGCGGCCCGGTCGACCCGGGTGTTGCTCGCGACGCTGCGTGCCATCACTCGTTTCTACCAGTACCCGCCGAGCGGGGCCGGGCGGTGGTCCGTCCCGTTGGCTGGGCCGGCACCCGGGGCCGTACGGTGGGTCGCCACGCCCGGCCGTTCGCGTAGATCACCCGGAAGCCCAGGTACGCCGCCAGGGGCGCCCAGTGGGCGGAGCCCATCCGCAGCTCGGCGGCGTTGTGCCGATGCCCGTTGGCGAGCACGTCGAGCAGCACGGTCTCGAACGCGGCCGACTCCACCCAGTCGACCTCGCGGGTGAAACCGCAGATCAACGCGGCGCCGGTGACGTCGAGGAAGTCGCGCAGCGCGGCGTCGGACGCCCGCAGCACCGAGCAGCTGCCGAAGTAGAGCCGCCGGCCGTCGCACCGGCCGGCGATCCGCTCGGCCACGTCGGCGAGGTCGACGGAGTCCCAGTCGGTGAGGCAGAGCCGGCTCGGCTCGCCGTGCATGGCGAAGAAGCCCACCCGGTAGTCGGCGTACTGCTTGAGCAGCCAGCGGTCGAGGAAGTAGAAGAGCTCGTCCCGGGTGGCCGCGTCCTTGTGGATGAACCGGAGCTTCCCGAGCCGTTCGAGCAGTTCGAGGGTCGGCAGGACCGATCCACGCTCGTTGAGGTCGCGGTGCCACTGCCCCTCGACACAGAACACGCCACCGCGCGCCACAGCCACCTCCCCCGACCCCGGTGACGTTACCGCCGGCCGCCCGCGCCCCGCCGGTCACCCTCCGTCGGATCCGAATCACGTTTCCGTCACGCCGCGCCCCGCGTACCGTTTCGGCCCTTCCATGCATCGTCGGCATGCAGTGGGGTGCCCGCAATTCGGCTCCTTCCTCAGCAGATCCTCCACCATGGGCCAAAGTGAGAACAATTCCGGTTATTTCCTGCCAGAAGGACGCCACGATGCGAGGGTGGAACGGACGGGACGTCCCGGTCGACGGACCCGGCTCACCCCATTCGCTCTCCTTACGGGAGGACTTCCGTGCGTGCCGAAACTCTGAAACGGGCCGTGGTCGCGTTCGCCCTGGCGTTGCCGGGCGTCGCGGTCGCCACGGTGGTGGCCGCCCCGGCGGCCCACGCCGACGGCTGCTACACCTGGAAACGCAACCTGTACCAGGGGCGCTCCGGCGACGACGTCCGCCAGCTCCAGATCCGGGTCGCCGGGTGGGCCGGCAACCGGGACATCGTGGAGAACGACGGCCGGTACGGCCCGAAGACCGCCGCCGCGGTCAAGCGCTTCCAGTCGGCGTACGGGCTGACGGCCGACGGGGTCGCCGGGCCGCAGACGTACACCAAGCTGTACGCGCTCCAGGACGACGACTGCACGCCGCGCCACTTCAGCTACAGCGAGCTGGACGACGGCTGCGGCCGGGGCGGCTGGAGCGGGGGCCCGCTGTCGGCGGCGAAGACCAAGGCCAACGCGCTGCGCACCATGTGGAAGCTGGAGGCGCTGCGGCGCGACCTGGGGGACAAGCCGGTGCGCGTCACCAGCGGCTTCCGCAGCAAGGAGTGCAACCAGCAGGTCGGTGGCGCGGCGGACAGCCAGCACCTCTACGGCACCGCCGCCGACCTCGTCCCCCGCGACTCGTCGTTGTGCGAGGCCGCCCGCGCGGCCCGCGACCACGGCTTCAGCGGCATCTACGGCCCCGGGTACCCGGACCACGACGACCACGTCCACGTGGACTCGCGTCGGGAGAACAACAGCGACCAGACGTCGAACACGACCGTCTGGTCCGCGCCGGACTGCGGGATCGGCGCCGGCAACGACTGACCGGGGCCCGCCAGGCGGGACACCGCCGGTCCGGCCGGAGTTCAATCCGGGTCTGACGAGTCTTGATCGACTCCGTGTCACGGATATCGCGGTGTCCCGGGTGGGTGAGGGGGCGTCGTCAATGACACGGGGTTGATCAAGCACTCGGCGAGGGCGCACGAGGGCCGGCGCGGGGGCAGTCAGACGAGGCCGGCGTCGTGGACCAGGATGGCGACCTGGACCCGGTTGTTCAGGTCGAGCTTGGCGAGCAGGCGGGAGACGTACGCCTTGACCGTCGCCACGCTCATGAACAGCTCGGCGGAGATCTCGGCGTTGGTACTGCCCTGACCGAGCGCGACCGCGACCTCCCGCTCCCGCTCGCTGAGCCCGGCCAGCAACCGCAGCGCCCGGTCCCGGCGGGGGTCGACGCCGGCCGGCCCGGACGCGGTGACGTGCCGGATCAGTTGCCGGGTGACCGTCGGGGAGAGGGTGGCCTCCCCACCGGCGACGCGGCGCACCGCCCGGACGATCTCGGCGGGCGGGGTGTCCTTGAGCAGGAACCCGGCCGCCCCGGCGCGCAACGCCCGCAGCACCTGGTCGTCGGCGTCGAAGGTGGTCAGGACGAGGACCTCGGGCGGGCGGGGCAGGGCGCGCAGCGCCTCGGTGGCGGCGAGCCCGTCCACCCGGGGCATCCGGATGTCCATCAGCACCACGTCGGGCGAGCAGGCGGCGACGGCGGCCGGCACCTGGTCGCCGTCGGCGGCCTCGCCGACCACCCGCAGGTCCGGCACACCGCCGAAGATCATCGACAGGCCGGCCCGGACCAGGGCGTCGTCGTCCACGATCAGCACCCGCACCGGCTCCGGTTCCCCCGCTCCGGCCCCGGCATCCGGCCCGTGCTCCTGCCCAGTCATGCCGGCCAGGGTAGCCAGGCGGTCAGCCGGAAGTCGCCGGACTCGTCCCGCCCGTGTTCCAGGCGCCCGCCGGCCAGGCTGACCCGCTCGGCGACGCCGACCAGGCCGGTGCCGGTGCCGGGGATGACGGGTGCCGACCCGGCCCCCACCGGCCAGCGGTTGCGGACCTCGACGGTCAGCCCCTCGCCGGGCGCCCCGGACAGCCGGACGGTGACGGACGCGCCCGAGGCGTGCTTGCGGGCGTTGGTCAGCCCCTCCTGGACGATCCGGTACGCGCCGCGCCCGAGCGCGGTGGGCACGGTCCCGGCCGCCTCGACGGTGTCGACCACCTCCACCCGCATCCCGGCGGCCCGGGACTCGGCGACCAGCTCCGGGACGTCGGCCAGGGTCGGCTGTGGCCGCTCCACCAGGGCCGGCTCCGGCATCGACGCCGGCCGGGCCGCCCCGGGGGACGCGGCTGCGGAGCGGGCCGCGGCGGAGCCGGGACGGGCCGACCCGGCGGGCAGCGGACCGGGCGACGCCGGGCCGGGCGGGGGCGAGTCGTCGGCGCGGAGCACGCCGATCACCTCGCGCAGGTCCTGGAGGGCTGCGTGGGCGCTCTCCCGGATCACGCCGGCCGCCCGGGCGATCTCCTCCGGCGGGGCGTCCGGCCGGAATTCCAGCGCCCCGGCGTGCAGGCTGAGCAGCGAGATCCGGTGGGCCAGCACGTCGTGCATCTCCCGGGCGATCCGGGTGCGCTCCAACTGCCGGGCCTGCGCCACCCGCAGTTGCTGCTCCGCCTCGGCCCGGTCGGCCCGGTCGCGCAGGGACAGGATGAGCTGCCTGCGGGCCCGGACGAACATCCCCCAGGCCAGCACCGACCCGACGAAGACGAGCCCCCAGATCAGCTCGCCCCAGAAGCCCATTCCGGCGTCGGGGCGGATGGCGGCGTAGCAGACGGTGGTCAGCGTCTGCGCGCCGATCACCAGCGCGGCCTGCCGGAACGGCCGGTGCACCACGACCGTGAACATGATCACCAACAGGGCGATCGCGGCGGTCACCGAGAACAGCCCGAGCGGCAGGGTGACCACCGCCAGGCCGAGCGGCCAGCGGCGGCGGAACCACAGCGCCCCGCAGGCCAGCACCCCGAGCACGCTGTCGACGCCCTGCAACCACTCGTACGGCAGCGGCCCGGCCATCTGCGGGTCGGGCTGGGCGGCGTCCCAGGCGGCGACGACGGCCCAGCCGAGGGCGAACAGGAACCAGTGGGCGTCCACCAGCCAGTCGCGGGTGGTCCGCCGGGGCCGCGCCCCCGGCGACGCCGCGTCGGTCAGGGCGCCCGGCAGCAGCCACGGGTAGTCCGGTACGGCGGCGCTGGTCACCGTTCCATGCTAGGGAGGGTCGCGGCCCCGGCGACAGCTACCAAAGTCGACGCCGGTCGTGGCCGGAGGTCGACGGGGCTGTCGACCGCCGACCGCAGCGCCCAGCCGGGTGGCGCGGGCAGGCTCGACGCATGATCGAAGTCGAGCACCTGACGAAGCGGTACGGAGGACGCGCCGCCGTCGACGATGTCAGCTTCACCTGCGCGCCGGGCAGCGTCACCGGCTTCCTCGGCCCGAACGGTGCCGGCAAGTCCACCACGATGCGGATGATCTGCGGGCTGACCCCGCCGACCGCGGGCACCGCCACCGTCTGCGGGGTGCCGTACCGGCGGCTGGCGAACCCGGGCCGGGACGTCGGGGTGCTGCTGGACGCCTCCGCGCAGCACTCCGGGCGGACCGGGCGGGAGGTCCTGGCGCTGGCCGCCGCGACCATGGGGGTGCCCCGCCGAGAGGTCGAGGTGAAGCTCGACCTGGTCGGGCTGGGGGTGACCGCCGCGCGGCGCCGCGTCGGGGCGTACTCGTTGGGGATGCGGCAGCGGCTCGGCCTGGCGCACGCGCTGCTGGGCGATCCCCGGGTGCTGATCCTGGACGAGCCGGCCAACGGCCTGGACCCGGAGGGCATCTTCTGGATGCGCGGCCTGCTGCGCGACTTCGCCGACCGGGGCGGCACCGTGCTGCTCTCCTCCCACCTGCTCAGGGAGGTGGAGGCGGTGGCCGACCGACTGGTGGTGATCGGGGGTGGTCGGGTGGTCGCTGCCGGGGGCACGGACGAGTTGCTGGCCGACGCCGGAACGGTGGTCCGGGCCCGGGACGAGGCGGCCCTGCGGCGGGCGCTGACCGTCGCGGGGCTCACGGCCACGGCCGGCCCGGCCGGCCCGTCCGGCGGCGGCCTGCTGGTCACGGCCGAGCCCGGCACGGTCGGGCAGGCCGCGGCGGACTCGGGAGTCGCCCTCACCGAGCTGCGCCCCGCCGGTGGCGGGGGTCTGGAGCAGCTCTTCCTCACCCTCACCGGAGGCACGTCGACGAAGGAGACCACGGCATGACCACCAGCACCGTCCCCACCGAACCCGCCGTCGTCCCGCCGCGGCACCCGGGGGTACGCGGACCGTCGCTGCTCCGGTTGACCGTCGTCGAGCTGCGCAAGCTCGCCGACACCCGGGCGGGACGGTGGCTGCTGGTCGGCATCGGCCTGATCTCCGTGGCGATCGCCGTGGTGCAGCTCTGGGTGCTGGCCGACGACGAGCAGACGTTCACCGCCTTCTTCGTCCCGCAGCTCCTTCCCGCCGGCCTGCTCCTGCCGGTGTTGGGCATCCTGTCGATCACCGGGGAGTGGTCCCAGCGCACCGCGCTGACCACGTACGCGCTGGTGCCCCGCCGGGAGCGGGTGATCGTCGCGAAGCTCGCCGCGGTGGTGCTGGCCGCGTTGGCGTCGGTGCTGGTCACCCTCGCCGTCGCCACGCTCGGCACGCTGGCCGCCCGGGCGACCGGCGGGTCGGGCGACTGGTCGTTCGAGGCATCCCAGTTGCTGCACGCGGTGGTGCTCCAGGTGCTCGGCGTGCTGATGGGCGCGGCGTTCGGCCTGCTGCTGCTGAACACCCCGCTGGCCGTGGTCACCTACCTGCTGCTGCCGACGGTCTGGGCGGTGCTGGCCGGCATGATCGTCGCGCTGCGCGGCCCGGCCCGCTGGCTGGACACCAGCGTCACCATGGAGCCGCTGTTCGGCCCCGACGTGACGGCCGGCCAGTGGGGGCGGATGGCCGTGTCGGTGCTGGTCTGGACGGTGCTGCCGCTGGCGGCCGGGCTGGTCCGGACGCTGCGCCGGGAGGTGTCCTGACCGTGCGGGCCGGCGACGTGCCGACGCGGATCGACGGCGGGGTCGGCGAGCTGGCGGTGATGTGGGGCGGCTTCCCGCTGCTCGGGGCCGGCGCCGGATGGCTGCTGACCGCCGTCGCGGGCCCGGTCGCGGGACTGCCGTGGGCGCCCGCGCAGGGCTGGTTCGAGCTGCTGGCCAGGCTGCCCGAGCCCCGGGCCACGATCGGGGCGCTGGCGCTCGGCGCGCTGGCCGGGCTGGTCGTGGCCGGGATCGGCACCCGGGAGCGGCTGCTGGTCGAGGTGTACGCGGACCGGGTCCGGCTGCGCCACGACGGACGGGAGCGGGAGGTGTCCCGCCGGGCCGTGCGGGTGGTGTTCGTCGACCGGCGGGACCTCGTCCTGCTCGGTGACGCGGAGGAGGAGTTGGCCCGGGAGCGCGGCGACCTGAGCGCCGGGCGGCTGGCCGCGGCCTTCCGGGCGCACGGCTGGCCGTGGGCCGACGCGGACCCGCACCGGGACGCGTACCGGCGGTGGGTGGACGGGCTGCCGGGGCTGCCGGTGGGTGCCGACGCCCTGCTGCGGGCGCGACAGCGGGCGGTGGACCGGGGCCGGCGCGCCGAGGCCGACGACCTGCGGCGCGAGCTGGCCCGCCTCGGGGTGGCGGTGCGCGACGAGGAGAAGCGGCAGTACTGGCGGCCGACCCGCCGGGCGGACCCGGGGTGAGGCTACCGGCGCTCGGCGCTGGCCGACCGGCGCTGGGGGCGGCCCACCGAGGCCAGCAGCTCGTCGAGCGCGTCGACCTCGGCCCAGCCGTTGACCGAGACCCGACCGGCGGCGTCGACGGTCACCTCGACCCGGTCCGGGGTACGGGGCAGGTCGTCGAGCAGCCCCGGGAAGCGGTCGTTGAGCAGCACGAACTCCTGGTTGGTGGAGCCCACCCAGGGCCGGTCGGTGTCGACCAGGTCGGCCCGGAACGGCCCGGCGACCAGCAGGTCGGTCTCGGCCAGCAGGGCGGCCACGTCCTCGCGTCCGCTGTCGACGGCGCGGCGCAGGCCGTCGCGGGTGTAGCCGGTGAAGGTCATCACCGACCGGCCGGCCCGCCGCACCCCGGCGGCCACCTCGGCCAGCGCGCCGGCCTGGTCGAAGGGCTCCCCGCCGAGCAGGGTCACCCCCTCGGTGCCGGCGGCGAGGACCCGCTCGACCAGCTCGGCCGGTGCGACGAGTTCCCCGCCCCGGAAGCCCCAGAGCTGGGGGTTGAAGCAGCCCGGGCAGCGGATCGCGCAGCCCTGCACCCACAGTGCGGTCCGCTCGCCGGGCCCCTCGGCCCGGGTCGACGCGAGGAACCGGGCCAGCGCCACCCGGTCCGGCCCGGCGGCGGAGCTCCGCACCGGGCCGGTCTCAGAAATCGAGTACGCGTCCACTGGGCGTTCCCGGGTGGGCGGGCGGGCCGGCGGGCGGCACGCAGATCAGCAGGTCGCGCAGGCGGGCGTACTCGTGCGGGGCCAGCTCGGCGGCGGCGGCGAACTCGGCGACGCTGCCGAACCCCCGGCGGGCCTCCCGGGCGGCGAGCACCCGCCCGGTACGGGCGGCGTCGAAGCCCGTCAGCGCGGCGAGCTGCTCCGCCCCGGCGGCGTTGACGTCCACCGGCGACGGCGCGGCGGCCGGCGCCCCCACCGCGACCGGATGGCTGGTGGGCGGGCCGAAGACCGGCGTGCCGAAGCCCAGCGGCGCGGCGGCCGGGTCGACCATGGGCAGCGGCGCAGCCGGCGCCGGGCCGGGCGGGACCGGGCCGGGCGAGACCGGAGTCGCGGCTGCGCCGGCGGCCCAGTACCCGCCCTGCTGCCCGACGACGGGCGGGCCGGAGACGGAGCCGCCGAACCCGCCGTCCACCGGCGGGCCGGGCGGCGGGGCGAGCATCCCCGGCGGGTACGCGGACCCGGGCCAGCCCGGCGCGGGCTGGGCATACCAGGGACGGTGGCCGGCCCGCCACTGCAACCAGGACACGTTGGCCACGAGGGCGTGCACGACGCAGGCGACCCAGGCCGCGAACCACACGCCGATGGACCAGTCGCTGGCGGCGCTCTCCTTGTCCGTGGCGCCGACCCCGATGAAGCCGCCCCAGCCGGCGAGCAGGTAGCCGATGCCGGAGATCCACCACGCCGGCCGACGGGCCCGGATGCCGACGTAGAGGAAGCCGAGCCCGCCGAGGCAGCTGAACCCGAGGATCGGCAACAGCACCCACCAGCTGTGCCGCAGCCGCCACCAGACGCTGACCCCGGGCGAGCGCACCGGCGGCGCGACCGCCCAGCCGGGCGGGCCGGGTGACGGCGGCCACCCCTTCGGGCCGGGCGGGGGTGGGTACCCGGGGGGGCTGGGTGGCGGGTACGCCGCCGGGCCCGACGCGGGCGGCCAACCGTCAGGCGCGGTCGACATCGTGCTGCTCGTCGGCGACGACGGTGGCCACCCGGTCGCGGTCGGCCGTGTACGCGCTACGCACCGTCCGCGCGTCGAGCAGGTCCTCCAGCACGGCCACGTAGTCGAGGCAGCTCTCGCCGAGCAGGCCCTGGGTCTCGGCGCTGACCGAGCCGTCCGGGTTCACGGTGACGACGACGCGCCCGGTCACCGGTCGCGCTCCTGCACGGCGAAGACCAGTCGGACCGAGGCGTCCTCGGTGACCTGCTCCGACTCCAGGCGCAGCCCGGCGGCCGGAGCCTGGGCCCGCAGCCGCTCCAGCACCGCGCCCTGCACCTGCCGCCCGTACGCGGCGTCGACCGACCGGACGATCTCCACCGCCCGTTCCTCGTCGACCTCGCCGGTCAGGTGCGCGGTCCAGATGCCGTCCGGGCCGCGGCGGAAGCCGGCCCGTACCCCGGCCCAGTCGGCGGTGATCTCGTCGGTGGCGGCGGCCACCACCGCGCCGGTGTCCCGCAGCGCGGCGGCGAGCAGTGTCTCGTCGCGCATCCGGGTCTGGACCTGGCAGACCACCCGGCCCTCGCCGTCGCGGTCGGCGGTGGCGGCGTGCGCGGCGGCCACGGTGGCCACCGCAAGGGGTACGAGTATCAGCGAGATGCTCACCGGCGCTCTCCTGTCGTCGTGGTGGTGATGGCGGGGACGGGCATCAGAACTCCACCGCCCGGCCCCCGTGCCCGCCGCCGCCCGGCAGCCCCGGGCCGCCCGCCGGACGGGGGTCGAGGTCCCAGTCCTCGGCGGCGGTCGCGGCGACCGCCCGGTGTTCCGCCCAGCTCCGCACGGCGGTGATCCGCTCGGCCTGGGTGACGCTCAACGGAACCATGTTGACCAGTGCGCGCAACAGGTCGTCGCGGCGCAGCGGCCGGCGCTCGGCGTACGCGTCGACGAGCCCGGCGACGACGGCCTGCTCGATCTCCGCGCCGGAGTAGCCGTCGCTGAGCCCGGCCAGCTCGGTCAGCAGTCCCGGGTCGACGGTCAGCTCCCCGGCCACGGCCGGGTGCCGCAGCCGGCGGGCGACGTGCAGGCTCCAGATCGAGGCGCGTTCGGCCCGGGTCGGCAGGTCGACGAAGAAGATCTCGTCGAAGCGTCCCTTGCGCAGCAGCTCCGGCGGCAGGGCGGCGAAGTCGTTGGCGGTGGCGATGACGAAGACCGGCCGGGTCTTCTCCTGCATCCAGGTCAGGAACGAGCCGAAGACCCGGGCGGAGGTGCCCGAGTCGCCGCCCGTGCCGCCGGCGAAGCCCTTCTCGATCTCGTCGAGCCAGAGCACGCAGGGCGCGGTCGCCTCGGCGACCCGGATCGCCTCGCGCATGTTCTGCTCGCTGGAGCCGACCAGCCCGGCGAAGACCTTGCCGATGTCCAGCCGCAGCAGCGGCAGCCCCCAGGCGGCGGCGACCGCCTTCGCGGTCAGCGACTTGCCGCAGCCGGGGACGCCGGTGATCAGCACGCCACGCGGGGCGGGCAGCCCGTACGCGGCGGCCTCGGCGAGCCAGGCGCCGTCCCGCTTGGCCAGCCAGCGCTTGAGGTTCTCCAGCCCGCCGACGTCGGCGAGCGCCACCGGGTCGTCGAGGAACTCCAGCAGCCCGCTGCGCCGGACGACCTGCCGCTTCTCCTCGTGCACCAGCCGCAGGTCGCTGGCGTCGAGCACCCCGTCGTCCACCATGGCCCGGGCGAACGCGTTCTCCGCCTCGTGCAGGGTCAGCCCGAGGGCCGCCTTGGCAAGCCGTTCCCGGCCCCGCTCGTCCAGGTCGATGCGGATCCGGCCGGTCACCGTGTTGGCGGCGATGATCCCGTCCAGCACCGCGCGGACCTCCGGCTCGGTGGGCAGCGGGAAGTCGACGACCGTGACGTCCTTGGCCAGCTCGACCGGGAGGTCCGGCACCGGGGACAGCAGGACCAGGGTGCGCGGCACCGGGCCGCTGCGGTAGGCCACGGCCAGTTCCCGCAGCCGGCGGACCACCCCCGGGTCGGCGGGCCGGTTGCCGGCGCCGAGCGCGGGGTGCAGGTCGGCGAGGACGACCAGGGCCGGCTCGTCGATCCGCCAGGCCGCGTCGAGGGCGGCGACCGGGTCGGTGGTGCCCTGCCGCCGGTTGCCGTCGGGCGACACCAGGCCACGGGTCGCCGACCAGGTCCAGACCCCGCGCGGGGTCCGGACCCGGGCGACGTCGTGGGCCACGGCGGCGATCTCGCCGAGCACCCGCTGCTCCTCGTACGAGCAGACCTGGAGCACCGGCACGCGGGCCTTGAGCAATTGGGACAGGGTGTCGCGGAAGGCCCCCACCATCGCCGATCCACCCCCGAAGCGTCGCTGAGCCGCGCAGACTCTAGCACCGGCCCGGCCGGCGGACGGGCCGGTGCCCGACCGGGCCGGAACCCGGAGTTCCTGTTCGGGCTGGTGCTGGCCGGCGGGGCGGTGGCCGTCTAGCCGGCGGCGACGGCCCTGCGCCCCTGGCCGGTGCTGTTTCGAACCCCGATCGGCGGATTCACCCCCGTAAAGTTCCCCGGTGCTCTCCCGGTGTCCACGCTACCGCCGTTAACATCGTTGACCATGAATACAAAGAGCATCACCCGCTCGCGATCCGGGCGGCTGATCACGGCGTTCGCACTGGCCGTGGCGCTGGTGACACCCGCCGTGGCGAGCACCTCCGCGTCGGCGGCGGCCTCGCTGACCGTGGCCCAGGCGCTGGCCGCCCAGGACGGCCGCACGGCCACCGTCACCGGGTACGTCATCGGCCAGCCGACCGCGACGTCCACGGTGATCACGTCCGGCTACACGGCGGACACGGCGATCGCCATCGCCGACACCGCCGCCGAGACCAGCACGAGCAGGATGCTCTACGTCCAGGTGACCGCCGCGTACCGGAGCAGCTTCGGGCTGCTGACCAACCCGGGCCTGCGGGGCAGGCAGGTCACCGCGACCGGGGCGCTGACCGCGTACTTCAGCCACGGCGGGCTGAAGAGCCCGACCGCGATGAGCCTCGGCGGCGGCACCACCCCGAGCCCGACGCCGACCTCGTCGCCCGTCCCGACGCCCAGCCCGACCGGCGGCCCCGGCCCGTACGACCCGACCTACTACGCCAGCGCGGTCGGCAAGACCGGCGCCGCGCTGCGCAACTCGCTGCACGCGATCATCAAGACGCAGACGAAGCTCAGCTACGACCAGGTGTGGGAGGCGTTGAAGGACACCGACCAGGACCCGGCGAACGCCAACAACGTGCTGCTGCTCTACACCGGCCGCTCACAGAGCAAGACCACCAACGGCGGCGGGGTCAACGACTGGAACCGGGAGCACGTCTGGGCCAAGTCGCACGGCGACTTCGGCACCGCCACCGGGCCCGGCACCGACGTGCACCACCTGCGCCCCGAGGACGTCTCGGTCAACTCGTCGCGCGGCAACAAGGACTTCGACAACGGCGGCAGCTCCGTGTCCGAGGCCCCCGGCTGCTACACCGACGCCGACTCGTTCGAGCCGCGCAACGCGGTCAAGGGCGACGTGGCCCGCATGATCATGTACATGGCCGTCCGGTACGAGGGCGACGACGGCTGGCCGAACCTGGAGATGAACAACTCCGTGTCCAACGGCAGCGCGCCGTACCTGGGCAAGCTGTCGGTGCTGCTCTCCTGGAACCAGCTCGACCCGCCGGACGCCTTCGAGAAGCGCCGCAACCAGGTCATCTACGACCGCTGGCAGGGCAACCGCAACCCGTTCATCGACCACCCGGAGTGGGCCACCGCGATCTGGGGCTGACCGGCGCCGCCGGCGCGGGAGCACACCCGCGCCGGCGACCCGCCCACGCCACCGGCTCCGTCGCCCGGGTGACCAACTCCACCACGGTACGGCTGAGCCGCTGCTGGAACTCGTTGATCCGCACCTCCAGCGCCTGGACGAACTCGGTGACCAACGACAGCCGCTCCCGCCGGTCCCGCTCGTCGGGCGCGCCGGGCAGCACGGTGATCGAGTTCGCGTCCCGCGCCGCCACGTCGCGGACCAGTTCCAGCACCGCGATGGCGCCGACGAGCTGGCCGATCGCCGCCTCGTTGATCTCGCGCCTGATCCCCCCGGTCGGACTCTCACATTCCGGCGGATCGGGGTCGTTGGTAGCACCGGTGGACCAACCGGACGGCCAACGTTCGGTGAACTCCGGACGACGGCCGACGCCGGCGCAGATCACCCCCACCCGCGGTGACTAAGCGGCGGCGGGCGGGTACGTGGAGGCAATGGCGAACACGACTCCCGACATCTCACTCAATGACGGCAACACCATCCCGCAGCTCGGCTTCGGGGTGTTCCAGATCGAGCCGAAGGACACCGCCGAGGCGGTCGGCCGAGCCCTCAAGATCGGCTACCGGCACATCGACACCGCCGAGATGTACGGCAACGAGGCCGAGGTGGGCCAGGCGGTCCGCGCCTCCGGCCTCTCCCGCGGCGAGGTCTTCGTGACCAGCAAGCTGAACAACGGCTTCCACCGCCCCGACGACGCCCGCCGGGCGTTCGACTCCACGCTGGCGGCGCTGAGGATGGACTACCTCGACCTGTTCCTGATCCACTGGCCGCTACCCACCCGCTACGACGGCGACTTCGTCTCCACCTGGAAGGTGCTGGAGGAGTTCCAGCGCGACGGCCGGGCCCGCTCCGTCGGGGTGTCGAACTTCCAGGTGCCGCACCTGGAGCGGCTCGCCGCCGAGGCGGACGTGGTGCCGGCGGTGAACCAGATCGAGGCGCACCCGTACTTCGCCAACGAGGAGGTGCGCGCGTACGGCAGGGCGCACAACATCCTCACCGAGGCGTGGTCGCCGATCGCGCAGGGCAAGGTGCTCCACGATCCGACCCTGATCGACATCGCCGGGCAGCTCGGGCGGACCGTGGCCCAGGTGGTGCTGCGCTGGCACGTGCAGCGCGGCGACATCGTCTTCCCCAAGTCGACCACCCCGAGCCGGATCGAGGAGAACTTCCGGATCTTCGACTTCGAGCTGGACGACGTGACGATGGACCGGATCGGCAGCCTGGACAGGGGCGAGGCCGGCCGGCAGGGCCCGAACCCCGACACCTTCGACTACGTCCCCGCCTGACCGGGCGGGCTCCGGCAGCGGCGCGTACGGCGTCCTGCCCGGTAGCGGCACCGGACTGCGGCGTGGGAGCACCGCCGGCTGGAGCTGCGGCGCGGGCGGCCCGGAGGCGCGGACCGTCGGGGGGTGCCGGTACGGTCCCGGGCGTGACGGGACACGACTGGTCTGACGTACGGCAGACGCTCGACCGGCTGGCCGCCGCGCCGGAGGCCGACGAGGTGTTCGGGGCGGGCGAGCACGGCTGGGAGCTGGAGCCGCCACTGACCCCGGCGGAGCTGGCCGAGTTGGAGGGCCAGTTCCGGGTGGAGCTGCCGGCGGAGTACCGGTCGTTCCTGCTCCAGGCCGGCCGGGGCGGCGCGGGCCCGGCGTACGGTCTGTTCCCGCCGCGCCGGGTCGACGGCCGGTGGGCGTGGGAGGGCGACGGCGCGGACATGACGAGCCCGGACTCCCTGGTCCGGCCGTTCCCGCACACCGAGGCGTTCAACCAGGCGGACGATCTGCCCGAGCATCCCGACGAGGACGACTTCGCCTCGGCGCAGGAGTACGACGCGGCCGAGGAGACCTGGTGGGAGCGGCACGACGCGATCATGTACAACGAGGCGCACTTCGGCGGCCTGCTGTACCTGTGTCACAAGGGTTGCGCCCTGCGGGACGCCCTGGTGGTCACCGGTCCGGCGCGGGGCACGATGTGGGCCGACGGCACCGCCGAGGAGAGCGGGCTGAGGCCGCTGCTCGCCGACGACGGCACGCCGCTGGGCTTCGCCGGGTGGTACCGCCGCTGGCTGGACCGGGCCACGGAGCGCGTCGCGGGGGCGGCCCGCCCCTGACCGGACGGCCGGTCAGGCGGTCGCCCGCTGGCGTACCGGCGCGCGGCGGTCGACCGGCAGCCGGTCAGCGGGCGTCGGTGACCACGTGGGAGCACGAGCCCGCGACGCGGACGCCGAGGCCACAGTGGTCACCCGTCCGGAGCGGGCACATCCGCTCCGGCGGGGCCGGCCGGTGGTGGGACTGGGTCACTTCTGGATCCAGAACCCGATGTCTCGGACCCCACCGAGGGCTGCGTCGCTGCTACCTTGCGCCGTACACGTCCCTCGCCGGATCATGCGACGACGGCCGGGGACCTGACGGGGGAGGACCTTTTGTACACATCTCTGCGCGCCCGCATCGCCGGCGCGACCGCGCTCGGTGTCGCGGCGGCGCTGGTACCGGTCACCGCCGCCTCCGCCGCCGGGCTGACCGTCCGGGTGTCGGTCGCCACCGACGGCACCGAGGCCGCCGGCGACTCGCACCAGCCGTCCATCAGCGGCGACGGCCGGTACGTCGCGTTCAGCTCGTCGGCCGACAACCTGGTGCCCGGTGATACCAACTACTTCAGGGACATCTTCCTGCACGACACGCTGACCGGCACCACGGAGCTGGTCAGCGCCGGGCCGGCCGGCGTGCCCGTGTCCGGGTCCTCGGAACTGGCCCGGATCAGCCGGGACGGCCGGTTCGTGGCCTTCAACTCCTCGGCCGCCCTGACCACCGATCCCGCCGACATCTTCAGCGGGCACGTGTTCGTCTGGGAGCGGGAGACGAAGAAGGTCACCCGGATCTCCCAGGCCAGCTTCGGCTGGGACTCCCTGGACATCAGCGGCGACGGCCGGTACGTCACGTTCTCGGCGATCGCCAATGTGGTCCCGCAGGACACCAACATGAACACCGACGTGTACGTCCACGACCGCAGCACCGGCACCACCTCGCTGGTGTCCCGCACCCCGGCGGGCGTCGCGCCGTTCTCGGCCGACTCGATCAACCCGTCGATCAGCGACGACGGCCGCTGGATCAGCTACCAGTCCACCGCGAAGGACATCGTGGCGCAGCCGGTCGCCGAGGCGGGCAACGTCTTCCTGTACGACCGGCAGCTCGGCACGACCCGGCTGGTCTCCGCCCCGCAGGCCGGTGGCCCGGCGTCGGGCGGCTCCACCAGCGCCGAGGTCAGTGGCGACGGCAGGTACGTGTCGTTCACCTCGACCGCCACCAACCTCGTTCCCGGCGACGCCAACGACACCACCGACGTGTTCCTCTGGGAGGCGGCCAGCGGCGTCATCATCCCGGTGTCCGCGACGCCGGCCGGAGTGCCCGGCAACGGCACCGCTCTGTCTCCCCGGATCAACGCCGACGGCCGCTACGTCACCTTCTGGTCGAACGCGAAGAACCTCACCGGCTACGACACCCCGTGGCAGTTGCAGGTGTTCCGGTTCGACCGGCTGAGCCGGGCCAACATCCTCGTCGCGGTGCCCCGCCACGGCACCGACGGCGGCGGCGAGCACTCCGACATCTCGGCCGACGGCAGCTTCGTCGCGTACGACTCGCAGGGCACCGACCTGGTCTCCGGCGACACCAACGCCCGCTTCGACATCTTCCGCACGCAGCTCCTCCGCCCGGTCAAGCGCACCCGCTGAGCGGTCTCGCGCGGGAGCGGGGCCCCTGCCGACGCGTTCCGGGCACGGCAGGGGCACCTGCTCACCGGCGGTCAGGGCTTGCGGGCGACCGCGCCGTAGATCGACGCCTCGGCCAGCGGCGGGCGTTCGGACTCGGGCACCTCGGCCCGCCACCGCGTCACCGGGACGATGCCCGGCTCGACCAGGTCCAGGCCGGCGAAGAACCGGGCGATCTCCGCTCGGGACCGGGGGACGGCGTCCTGTTCGATCCGGCCCGCCGCCAGCTCGACGTTCATCCGCGCGACGATCTCGGCGGGGATGAAGTCGACGGTGACGTGACTCAGCGCCAGGTAGCTGCCCGACGGCAGCGCCTCGACCAGCCGGGCCACCACGTCGTACGGCCGCTCGGCGTCGGTCAGGAAGTGCGCCACCGCGACCAGCACCAGCGCCACCGGCCGGGACAGGTCCAGCGTGCGGCGCAGCTCGTCGGCGGCCAGGATCCGGTCCGGGTCGCGCAGGTCGGCGTCGAGGTACGCCGTCGCGCCCGTGGGGGAACTGGTCAGCAACGCCCGGGCGTGGACCAGCACCATCGGGTCGTTGTCGACGTACAGGACCCGTGACTCGGGGGCCACGGCCTGGGCCACCTCGTGGGTGTTGTCGGCGCTCGGGATGCCGGTGCCGATGTCGAGGAACTGCCGGATCCCGGCCTCGGCGGCCAGGTACCGCACCGCCCGCTGGAGGAACGCCCGGTTCTCCCGGGCCAGGGTGCGGATCGCCGGGTACACGGCCGCTATCTGGTCGCCGGACTGCCGGTCCACGGCGAAGTTGTCCTTGCCGCCGAGCCAGTAGTTGTAGCGCCGGGCGGGGTGGGGCACGCTGGTGTCGAATCGGTCGGAGAGCCGAGCGGTGTGGTCGTCCTGAGGGGTTGCGGAACCCACGGGAATCCTCATCGTTCGTACGGCCAGGAAAGGCCCCGGTCAGCCGGAGGTTTCCCGATCGGCCGGCGCCCCCGCACAGCGTATGCGTCCGACCGCCGGGCCGCTGACCCGCCGGTCATCGCTGCGTGTCTCCCGCGGCGAGGGTGGGTGCGGTCAGCGCTCGCAGCCGTCGGGCAGGTGGATGTGGGCGGCGGGCACCCCGGCGGCGAGCAGCCGCAGCCGCGCGCCGACCATCATCGCGGGCGGACCGCAGGCGTAGACGTGCTGGCCGGGCCGATGGTGCCGGAGGGCGACGGCGAGGGCGTCGCCCCGCTCGGCGGCCTCGGCGTACGCGTCGTGGGAGAACGCGGGCACGACGGTCAGCCAGTCGTGGGCGACCTGGAGCTTGTCGAGGCTGACCGGGTCGTACAGGTCGGCGAAGGCACGGACGCCGCTGACCAGGGTCACCCGCCGGCCGGCCGGCGCGGCGGCGACCTGTTCGACCAGGGCGCGCAGCGGGGCGAGCCCGGTGCCGCCGGCGGCGAGAAGCAGGTCGGCGGACGAGTCGGGGGCGAGGGTGAGGCCGGCGCCCCGGGGCGGGCCGAGGCAGAGCCGCCCGCCGGGGCGTACCCGCTCGACGAGGACGCGGGAGACGGCACCGGCGGCGCGGACGTGCAGCTCGATGGTGCCGTCGGCGCGGGGCGCGTTGGCGGGCGAGTACCAGCGCCAGCGGCCGGGCAGACCGGGCACGCTGACCGGCACCGCCTGGCCGGGGCGGAACGGCAGCCGCCGCCAGGGACGTACGGTGAGGATGGCGACGCCCTCGGCAGGCCGGTCGTGGTCGAGCACCTCGACCGGCCACCAGGCATGGCCGTCGCCCACCCGTTCGGCGGCCTGCCGGACGGCGGTCAGCGCGCGGCGGGCGGCGCTGTCCCAGCCGGCGGCCAACGCTGACGTCCACCGTGGACGGGTATGCCGGGCGACGGTGGCGACCAGCGCGTCGCCGACCAGCGCCTGGTGGTGCGGGCCGAGGTGACAGTCGCGCCAGGCCCGACCGAGAACGGTCAGCAGCGCGGCACGGCCGGCGCGGTCGTCGTCGCCGGTGGCGAGCCGGCCGAGGGCGGCGAGGAACAGGGGCGCGTCCCGCTCGGGCAGGAGGGTGGGCATCCGGTCGGCGAGGGCGCACCAGAAGTGGTCGGCGGCCCGGTCGATGCCGGCGACGGTGACCGCCCAGGTGGCGGCGAGGTCGACGCCCCTCACCGGCCGGCTCCGGTTGGATGTGCCTTCCCGGCGGCCCCGGTTGGGCGTGCCTCCCCGGCGAAGGCGGCGCGGGCGGCGGCGATCGCGGCCTGCGGCATGTCGAGCGCCCAGAGCACCCCGGCGAGGTAGTCGACCAGCCGCCGGTGCTGCTCCTCCCCCAGCCCGAGCCCCGGCCAAACCTCCGCCGCCGCGCGCCCGTCGAGCGCCGCGCCGAGGGTCGCCGCCAGGTGGTCGGCGAACCGGCCCAGATCGACCCCGACCAGGTACGGCTCCAGCTCCGCGTCCGCCGCCACCAGCCGCAACCACCGCCACACGGCCTCCCGCACGACCTCGTCCGAGTACGCCACGCTCACGCTCCCTGCTTTGGAAGGGCCCTCGTCGACGGGTTCGGTAGAGGACGGGCCCGGTTGATGGGTGAAGTGGCACCGGGGCGGGCGGGGGCGGGGACACATCGGGGGAAGACGCATCCCCGGAGCCGGCACCCGCCCCGGGCCATGTGAAGCAGCCTGCCGGGCGTGGCCGGACGTGCCATGACGGCGATCAACTCACCGACATGTTCGGTGCGTATTCCCCTGACTACTCAGGAGCAGTGGCGCAAAGGTCCCTCACCGACGCGATGCCTGAGGGGGTCAGCAGCGGCACGATGCCAGCAAGGGCCCTCGCCGGTATGCGCGGTACGTATACCGGCCCTCCACGGAGCGGATTTGAATGGATAGGCTCGACGAGGCGCTACGGACGGAGCCACCCGCGAATGGCGAGGTTTCCCGTGACACACGCGAACTGCCCCCGGTGTGGTGGCCGGCTGGCCCGCGACAACGACAGTGGCCGGTGCACCCCGTGCCAGGCCGCCGAGCGCGACCGACTGAGCCGGCCACCGATTGTGCCGGCCAACTTCTGGGAACACGAGCCGGTACGGCGGGCGCTGGCGGAGCGGCACCTCGGGCGGGTGATCCGGGCATTCCGCTGCCACCCGTACCACGGGCGGAACCCACTGCCACAGAGCGCGGTCGCCGGCTGGCTGGGCATCACCCAGGCACAGCTCAGCCGGGTCGAGAACGGCTCTCCGATCGTCCACCTTGACCGCCTCACCCACTGGGCGCAGGTACTCCGCATCCCCGGCGAGCACCTGTGGTTCGCGCTTCCCGAGACGAACGGCAGGGTAAGTAGAGGTCTGCTGTCTGCGCCTGCTCAGGACCAGCCTTCCTCGGAGCCGCCCCACGGAGGCCGACGGGCGTTGCTGGCCGGTATCGCAGCCGTGGCTGCGGGGGCCGGGCTGATTGCGACGACGGGCGTCACCCAACCGCGTCGCATCGGCGCCAGGGATGTCGCTCGCCTCAACGCGGTTCTGGAGCTGTACCGGTCAGTGGACTACGAGAGCGGAGGCGGCCTGCTGTACCGGGAGGTGGCTCATTTCGCGGAGTCGGTGTACGGCATGCTCGACTGGTCGCACACGCAGGCGTTGACCTCCAGCCTCGTTGCGTCGGTGGCGGCAGCTCGGCAGTTGGCCGGTTGGACGGCTCTCGACGCGGGCAAGCACAGCGACGCCCACCGTCATTTCGTCGCAGCCGAACGAGCCGCACTCGCTGCGGACGATGCACCTCTGGCCGCGATGATCCGCTATTCCCAGGCCAAGCAGCTACAGCATCTCCGCCACAACCGGGACGCGCTCGCGACGTTGCAGCTTGCCCGCGCCCACGTCGGGGTGCAGGCCACACCAGCGGTCAAAGCTCTGCTCCTGGGCGCGGAGGCCGCGTCGCTCGCCGCGCTCGGTGCTCACCGGGAGGCGGTGACCACGCTCGGCAAGGCCAGCGACGAGTTCGACCGCATCGACGGTGGCCGCGAACCGGAGTGGATGAGTTTCTACGATCGTGGCGAGTTGCTCGCCCAGTACGGCCGCGTCTACCGAGACCTGGCGCGCCGGGACGAGACGCACGCCCCTGAGGCGGTGCGCTGGGTGGAAAGCGCCATTGCCGCATTCGGTCCGGCGAACGTTCGCAGCACGCTGCTCAACGAGGTCGGCCTGTGTAGCGCGCTGTTCCTCGCCGATCAGCCCGAGCAGGCGCTGACGGTCGGCACGCGCGTCCTGAACCAGGCCCGATCCATGAGTTCAAGGCGGGTGATCGACCGGGTCGGCAACCTGCGACGCGATCTGGCGCGGCACCGCAAGGTACCTGAGGTCGCTGAGTTCGAGCACAGCCTGAGCCTGGCGACGATCCACCCAACAGCAGGCTGAGCATGGCTGAAACAGGGCGGTTCACCGAGAAGGCAATGACAGCGGCCATGCACCAGGTTGCCGCCGGTCTGGGAGTGCCCACCAGGGATGCGCAACTGCTGCGCCTGACCAACAACGCTGTCTTCGCGCTGCCCAGCGCCGCGATCGTGATCCGAATCGCCCGCACCCACCAGCTCTACGACCGGGTGAACAAGGTTGTCCGGCTCGCGCAGTGGTTCGCTCACGTCGACGCGCCGGCCATCCAGCTGGCGGCGGATGTCGAGCAGCCAGTGCAGGTCGGCCGCCTGCTGGCCTCCGTCTGGAAGTACGTCCCGCCGACCTTGCCGGCACCGACAGCCGAAGACCTCGGTCGAGCCCTACGGGAGTTCCACACGCCTGGCGTTCCGCCGTTTCCTCTGCCCATGTGGGATCCAATTGGCGACGCGCGCCGGAGGCTGGACGATGCCGAAGGACTCGACGATCACGCTCGCGACTTCCTGGTGGACTGGTGCGACCGGCTGGAACCTCGGCTGGCAGCGCTGCGCCGGGACACGGAGGGACAACTGATCCACGGGGACGCCCATGTCGGCAACCTGCTCCGCGAGCCGTCAGGCCGGGTTGTGCTGTGCGACTTCGACGCGACATGCGTAGGGCCTCGGCAGGTTGACCTGGTAGCAGTTGCTGTCGGCGAAGCCCGGTTCGGTGGGGTCGGCTCCTATCGGTCGCTGGCGGACACCTATGGATACGACGTCACCACCGACCCGCGCTGGCCCCTGTTGCGGGAGGCCCGCGAGCTGAAGATGATCGTTGCAGCCGTTCCGCTGCTGGCGAGTTCCGCCAGCATCGTCCGGGAGTTCACCACCAGGCTTCGTTCCGTGATAGAGGGCAACCACCAGGCGCGCTGGACGCCGTTCGCCAACCTGATCTGCTGAGAAACAACCGTCATGGGCACGACCCCAGAGTCCAGCCAGTCTCGGACTTCGGGCTCAAGCTCCACGCCACCCCAGGCCATAGCATCGATGCTATGGAACCCAAGGCATCCGACGCTTGAAGCTGACCTCGTGTGTCGCGGCGCCGAACTCAGCGACGAAAGTCCCCGGTCAGATCGGGCACATCGGGTCGGCCAGCCTGGCCAGCAGATGCTGGTGGGCCTGCCAGCCGTCGGGGAACTTGACCGGGACGTCGAGGTGCACCGGCTCGGACGACGGGTGGGCGTCCAGCAGCTCCGCGATCCCCGCCCGTGCCACCACGACGCACGCGTGCCGGTGCCGGGACGTGAGCACGCACAGCCGCCCCGACTCCAGGTGGAACGCCGTCGCGTCCCGCCGCCCGGACAGCGGGTGCAGCACGATCGTCACGTCGTACTCGCGGCCCTGGAGCCGGTTGGCGGTGTCCACCGTGATGCCCGCCCCGGCCGCGCCGAGGTGCGCGCGGATGGCCGCGACCTGGTCGCGGTGCGCGGCCCCGACGGCGATCCGGTCGGCGGTGACCGGTGCGCCGGCCGGCGCGTGCTCGGAGACGGCGACCGCTCCCCGCCGCAACACCCGCAGCGCGAGCGCGGCGCAGGCCGCGACCGCCTCGGCGTCGGTGCGCAGGGTGTGCCGTTCCGGCAGCTCGTACAGTGCCCAGCCCGTCGCCGCCGCCAGCTCCACCGCCGCGTCGACGGCGTCCCCCGGCCCCGCCTCGGTCAACGCGAGCGCCCGGTCGTCGGTGCCGGTGCCGGCACGGAACCCGGTGAACGGGTAGAACGCCGCCGCGACCACCGGCGCCGCCGACGCGGGCAGCCGCCAGGACACCGGCAGCCGGTGCACCGGCAGCTCCGGGTTGTGCCGCAGCAGCACCGCCACCGCGGACTGCATCGGATCCCAGGTCAGCCCCGTCCACCGCGCGGTCTCGACCGTCGAGAACGGGTCGAGCTGCCCGGGATCCCCCACGAACAGGGCCCGCTCGAACCTGCCGGCCACCCGCAACAGGGCGTCCGACCGCATCTGGTACGCCTCGTCCACGATCGCCCACGGCCAGGAGCCGTCGCTGACCATCGCCCACTTGGCGGCCGTACCGATGATGACGGCCGGCTCGCCGAGGTCGGCGACCTTCGCGGCGACCCGGACCGTGTCGTGGCCCTTCACCCGGTCGGTCGGCTTGTACTCGGTGGCCGAGAGCCGCCCGATCCGCAGCTCCGGGGCCTTGCGGGCGAGCCGGTCGACGAGGTCGTCGACCTGCTCGTTGGTCTGCGCGATGATGATCAACGGCTCACCGGCGGCGGCCAGCTCGACGGCGGCGCGGACCACCAGGGTCGACTTACCGGCCCCGGGCGGCGAGTCGACCACCACGCCCCGGTGGTCGCCGGAGCGCAGGTCGGCCAGCACGGCCGTGATGACGCGCTCCGCCTCGACGGCGGGCGGCACCTCCAGCCCGAGCATCGATCTCCCCTCCCACCAGGTGCTGCGCACCCTACCCGCCGGCACCGACACGGCCGTACCCACGGCTCCGGTAGGGGCACGCGGCGTCCACAAGGGAGGAGGGCCGGCCCGGTGGAGACGGATCGTGCGGTAGGACGATTGCCAAAGGCAATCATTGCCAGTACGAACATGGATGTTATCCCGGTGGATTTCGACGGCGACCCCGTCAACCGGATTCACATCACCCAAAGGGGGGCCCATGGCACGCAGCCGCATCGCCGGTGCAGCAGCCATCACACTCGTCTTACCACTTATGGGCGTCCTTCCCGCGTCAGCCGCGACGGCCGCGCCCGAGCAGCCCGTGGCGAAGCAGGCTCAGCCCAGCGACACCCGGGAGCTCACCCGCAAGGACTTCACGCTGGACGGCCGCAAGGTCGAGACGCCGGCCCGGTACCAGCCGCGCACGCAGTCGCGTTCGAAGACCACGTCCGCCGCGGCGACGCCGCCGGTCGGTACGGTCCGGCAGTGGCTCGGCATGGACGACCTCCAGGGCCAGCTCTACCGCAAGGACTACACGCTGCGGGGCGTTGGCAACAACGTCGAGGTGTGGGTCGCCAACGACATCGCCTTCCCGGCCGGCGACTGCCGAACCCAGATCCCCTCGTCGACGCAGATCACCGACGAGCAGGTGGCGAGCTTCGTCCACGAGTTCGACACCAACATGTACCCGAAGGAGACGGCCGCGTTCAGCACGCCGCCGGACCGTGACGGCACCAACGCCCTGCTCGGACCGGACGCCAACGGCAACGGCGGCGACTACACCGGCGGCGGCAACAAGACGGTCACCCTGGTCGACAACGTCCGGGACGACAACTACTACGGGTTCCCGGCCAACCCGACCTACATCGCCGGCTTCTTCTCGGCCCAGTTCAACGAGCTGTTCGACCGCAACGTCATGACCGTCGACGCGTTCGACTGGGCCCACCGCACCGGCGCGAACCCGCCGAACGAGCCCACCAACGACCTGTGCACCAGCCGCCCGGCCCGTCCCTTCAGCTACGAGGGCACCTTCGCCCACGAGTGGCAGCACCTGGCGCACTACTACACCGACCCCTTCGAGGGGAACTGGATCAACGAGGGCCTGTCCGACTTCGCCCAGACGCTGACCGGCTACGTCGACACCACGACGACCGTCTTCGACCGGGGAGCCGACAGCCACCTCTACTGCTACCAGGGCTTCGGCACGGTGCAGACGCCGTACAACGTCAACCCGCGGGACTGCGGCGGCCCGGAGAACTCGCTCACCCTCTGGGGCGAGAGCCCGAACCCGAACGCGGTGCTCGCCGACTACGGCAACGCGTACTCGTTCATGCAGTTCCTGTACGACCGGTACGGCACGGACATCATCTCCCGGCTGCACAACGACGGTGAGCGGCAGGGGCTGGCCAGCCTGGACGCGGCGCTGAAGGCCAAGGGCGTCAGCAAGATGTACCAGGTCATCCACGACTACCAGACGATGACGCTGGTCGACAAGATCGTCGGTGACTCGCAGCACGGGGTCATGCTCGGCGTACCGAAGAGCCGGGTGACCACGCCGAGCCTGCGCTCCACGGTCAACCTGGCCAACCCGGCCGCCAACGCCACCCCGGGGGCGGCGCCGAACGGGGCCGACTTCGTACCGTTGCAGAAGGCCGACGGGCAGCTCCTGCGGGGCCGTGACCTGCGTTCGCTGTCGTTCCAGGCCGCCAAGACGCTGCCGCCGCTGCCGCTGGCGTGGACCGTCGTGTCGAACGACCCGGACCGCTCCGGCAACCCGGTCCTGTGGTCCGGGAACGGCAACAACATCGACGCCGGGGCGGTCACGTCGGTCGCCGTGCCGACCGCCGACCCGACGCTGCGCTTCGCCGCCAAGTACGGCGCGGAGTTCGGCTTCGACTACGGTTACGTCACCGTCTCCACCGACGGGGGCGCGACCTACACCGCCATCCCGGGTGACAAGACGGTCGACGGGCCGTTCGGTCCGGCGCTCAACGGGACGACCGACGGGTTCGAGGCGCACTCGTTCGACCTGTCCGCGTACGCCGGCAAGACGATCCTGCTCGGCTTCCGCTACGTCAGCGACGGCGGCGTCAACGAGGGCGGTCTGCTGCTCGACGACATCACCGTCGGCGGCACGGCGGTCAGCGACGGCAGCAGCCTCACCCCGTTCGACTCGCCGACGGAGATCAAGCCGATCACCGTCAACAACTGGAACCTGCGCCTGATCGGCATCGACGAGCAGCACTCGGTCGCCGCGCAGTTCGAGTTCGACGGCCGGTCGGGCCTGACGCTGAACCGGGCGCAGCTCGCCCTGCTCAGCCCGTTCCCGAAGGTCGTCGCCGTGGTCGCCTACGACGAGCCGACCGAGCAGGTCAACCAGTACGCGCCGTACACGCTGACGGTCAACGGAGTGGTCCAGCCGGGCGGCACCGCCTGACCTGACCCAGCACAACCCCCGGGCACCTGTCGCCGATCTGGTGGCAGGTGCCCGGGCACCCCTATCGGGGACCACCATCACAGCGCCCGCTCGAACCTTCCGGCGTCCGACCGCATGGTGAACCTGGCTGGTCAATAGAGGTACCAGCCGCCACACCGATTCGCTACCGCTCAGGTGTCAGCTTCACGGAAACCCGGTGGGCAAACCGGGTGACCCGGCATCCGGCCAGGCCGGCGAGAATGTCGTCGATGTCCAGTCTCGGCCGCCCACCCCTTCCGGTGGCCTCCGCTTGCTGCATGATGACCTCCGCAATCCGATCCGGGGCGGCGTCCAGCAGGGCGCAGAGGAAATCGTCGGGGTGCAGCGCTTCGATGGCATACGGCGCGAGCGCGTGGTCGGGAAAATCGCGGAGGTTGGCGGTGACGATCGCCTCCGGGAAGTGCTCACGCATGACCTCGATCCGACGTTCGGCTTTTGCGCCGCGAACCGAAGTCGGCAGGTTCCGACGCACCTCGTTGAGGATCGCCTCGGACCAGACCGGGCGATACAGATCCTGCTCGGCGCAACGGAGCAGGGTGTCGGCGAGGACACTGGGCACGAGAACGCACGCATCCAGCACGGCTACGATCATCGGCGGTCGTCACGCCCCGGCTGATCGTCCGACGGCTCGCGCCCACGCCGCATCGCCTCGTCGTAGACGCCCATGTCGATCGCGTCCCCGGTGAGCTCGTCCAGCGCCTCGCGCCGGGCCTTCGATCGCTGCTCCCTGTAGGCCAGCACGTCGTGCAGGGCAACCCGGCGACTGGAGTTGGGGCGGGTGTATTGCAACAGGCCGTCGTTCATCAGCTTGACCACGGTCGGCCTCGTCACTCCGAGGATCGCGGCAGCCTCTCCGGTAGAGAGCTCGACGTTTTCCTGCATCACCCGCACCGGTCGCCCGCGGCCCAGGATCGAGACAACCTCAGCCAGCGCCTCGCCCACCACAGCCGGCACGTCCACCGGCTCCGACCCATCGATGATCAGCTGCAATCGCCGCCCTCGAAGGAATCGCCGGGCAAAACGCCTGAGTTCCTCGCCGTTGGGCTCCACGCCGCCTGCCGGCACCACGGTCACAACATCACCCTCCGGACGCCTCGAACCCACCCCACCATACCCGCCAAGACGAAAAAAACGATAGCGAGTAGGGAACCGGGCAGGTCAGGCGCTTCCGTCTCCTGCCAGCGGACCTCGCACCGCCCCAGCCAGCCAGCGATGTCGGCCGCCGACGCCGCGTTGCCCGGCCGGTCGAGGCGCCTACCTGTACGCGGGGCCGATGGCGTACCGGGAGCACACCGGGGACCGGCCGATGCGGATCGTCTGGGAGCTGGCTCACCCGCTGCCGGCTGACGTCCACTCCGCCGCCCGGACGATCGCCGCCTGATCGTTCTTCCGCACCCGGTCGAAACGGTTCAGGGAGGGGGGTTGCACTATCCGATAAGACGGACATTCATATTTTCCCATCTCCACAGCGTGTGTTAACCCTGGGCGATGACGACTTCACCGACAGTGGCATCGGCGGCCGGCAGGCCGGGGCCGTCTGAACAGCCCATCCTCGGCGTCGAGCCGGGCACGCCGCTCGACCTGCTGCTGGTCAACGCGCCGCTGCGCGACTACACGCTCCGTCCCCGGGTCAACGACTTCACGCTGCCGGTGCTCGGCATGGGCTACCTCGCCACCTACGCCACGGTGCAGGGCTTCAGCGTGGGCGTGCTCGACGGGGAGTCCCTCGGCCTCGGCATCGACCGGATCCAGAGCCTCGTCAACGAGGCCGCGCCCCGCTGGGTGGGATTCAACCTGCTGGCACCGACGTACGAGCTGAGCGCCCGGATCGCCGCCGGCCTCGACCCCGCGATCCAGGTCATGGTCGGTGGTCACCAGGCGAAGGCGATGCCGGAGGCGGTCATCGCGGACTCGCGGTTCGCCCGCCTGGAGGCGCTGATCGTCGGCGAGGCCGAGACCCGGGTCGCCGAGCTGCTGAACGACCACCGCCAGCGGGTACGGCTTCCGGGCGTGCTGTGGCGGGACCCGATCCTGGGTACGCCGGTCACGGGCGGCGAGGCGGGGACAGGCTGGCACCTGGCGCCGGACATCAACTCGCTGCCGTTCGTCGACCGGCGGTTCTTCGCCGACGACCCGTACCGGCCGGACGAGGGGCCGTGGGAGGCGGCGATGGTGGGCGCCCGCGGCTCCCCGTACGACTGTTCGTTCTGCGGCGCGGCCGTCAGCGCCAACCCGGACGTCACCGTCCGCACCCGGGAGCCGGACAACATCATCGCCGAGATGGACGAACTCAACATCCAGTACGGCGTGCGGGCGTTCCGGTTCGTCGACGACTTCTTCCTCGGCCACGAGCGGTTCATCCGGCGCTGCATGGCCGCCTTCACCTCAGCCGACGTCGGCAGCCGGTACGCCTGGGACGCCACCGGCCGGATCAACATCCTCGCCCGCACCGACGACGCCCTGCTGGAGACGATCGCCGCGAACGGCTGCCGGGAGGTCGCCCTCGGCATCGAGTCCGGCAGCGAGCGGGTTCTCGGCCACATCGGGAAACGGATCAGGCCCGAGCTGACCCGGGACGTGGTCCGCCGGCTCACCCGCCGGGGCATCAACGTCAAGGGGTACTTCATCCTCGGCCTGCCCACCGAGACGCGCGCCGAGCTGGAGGAGACCGTCCGGTACGTACACGAGCTGTGGGATCTGACCGAGAACGCGCCCGGCTCCTTCCGGGCGAGCGTCTTCGAGTTCCGGCCCTACCCCGGCACGCCGGCGTGGCACCGGTTGCTGGCGACGGGCCGGTACGACCCGGCGCGACTACTGGACCACAGCGCCGTGGACCTCCAGTTCGGGGAGGTCGGGTTACCGCACGTGCGGCGCCGGCTGGTGGAGCTGGCCCGGGCCCAGCACGAGCGACTGTTCGGCCGGTGACCGCCAGTGCGTCGGCTCGGCGAAGACGGAACTGTCGCAGCCCGGCCCTAGCCTCGCCTCGCCTCGACACAAAGCACGCCGGCTCCGGCCGCCGGAACGGCCGGAGCCGGGCTGGACGCAGGAAACGGGCGGTCAGCGGACCGGGTCGTGGGTGCCCGGGGGCACGGCGGGCTTGCAGCGGCGCAACCGCTCGGCGGCCATCCGCCCGCCCACGGCCAGCCCGTACCGCTCGACGGCGGTCAGCCCGTACGCGCTGCACGTCGGGGTGTAGCGGCACTGGCCCGGCCAGCGGTGCGACAGCCAGCGCCGGTAGCCGAGGATGGCGGCCCGGCCGGCCCGGTCGACGACCGGCGCCCGGGTGGCCCCGGCGGCCACCGAGCCGAGGGTGAGCATGAACGAGAAGAGCCCGAAGTCGCAGCAGTCCGGACCGTCGCAGTCGCAGTCGCAGTCGGAGCAGGAGTTGTCGCCGCGCCGCTTCTTCTTGCGGTGGTGGTCCCGCTTCAGATTGATCACGCCGCTGATGATGCGACACCCGCGCCACCCCCGCACCCCGGCGGCCCGGGACGGCGGGCTCAGGTCCAGACGGTGCGGCGCAGGCCGTCGTGGGTGGCGCACGCGTCGGCACGACCGCCGGTGAGGCTGAACGCGCCGTCGCGGCACTGCACCAGATAACCCTTCCCGGCCCAGAAGTCCTGCCCGCAGTCGAAGTAGTCGCACACCCGCACGTCCGGCTTGCGGATGCGGGAGCCGCCGCAGTAGTCGTACCCGAACGGGTTGGCCGGGGCGCCGCAGAGCCCGTCGCGTTCCGGGGTGGGTGACCCGGTGCCGCGCCGGGGCTGTTCGAGGGCCGCCCGGCCGACGGCAGCGGCGCGGGAGGTCGGGCGCGCCGTCGGCGCCCGGGTCGGGGTCGGGGCCGGGGCCGGGGTGGGGGTGAGGGCGGCGGTCGCGGCGGCGGCGACATCCGAGCCGGGCCGCACCGGGGGGTCGGACTCCAGGAGCACCGCGGGCACCAGCAGCACCGCGGCGGCGGCCACCGCGACGGTACGCCGGCCGCCCGGCAGCCGGGCGGTGAGCCGCGCCTGGCCGGGGGTGGCGATGGCCGGGCGGAACGGCCGGGTCTGGTCGTGCTCGGCGATCAGCTCGTCGAGCTGGGCGAGCACGGCCCCCCGCTGCTCGATGGCGTCGGCGAAGGCCAGGGTGAGGGTGAACCGGAACTCGGCGGCGGCCTCGGCGGGCAGCAGCAGCCCGGAGGTGCGCCGCCGGTCCAGGACCTGGATCAGCGTCACCGGCGCCGCCGGGTCGTGGGCCAGCCCGGTCATCCTCCCGTACGCCCAGTCGCGCCGGCCGCGCCCGCCGAGCAGGACCAGCCGGCGGTCGGTGACCACGGCGATCCCTGCGTCGGTGACCTTGACCCCGTCGGGGCGCCGCTGGTGCAGCGACGGCTGGTCCGGATCGACGCCGAGGTCGGGAGCGGGCAGCACGGCGGTGTGCCGCAGCTCGACCAGTTGCGCGGCGGGCAGCGCCCAGTGGACCCGCTCGCCGGGGGCGAGTGCGAGGGGCAGGCCGGCGCCCGCCGTCGCGCGCCGGCCGAAGTCGACCGCCGCCGCGCGCAGCCGCCGCAGCTCCTCCGCGCGCCGCCGCCACGCCTGCTCGGCGTCGCGGTACGTCCGCCGTCGTCGTTCGTTCTGCCGGTACGCCCAGCGGTACCGCCACGTGGAACCCGTCGAATCAGTCTTCGCCACGCCGACTCCTTCGCCGCGCGAGCCACCAGCCGGGGTGTCATCCGGATCAACGGTGCCGACCGGCGGGACGGCCCCGTAGAAGCGGGCGAATCACCTGATCGGTGGACAAGAACCGACAAGAAGCGGATGACACCGCACCGATTCACGTTCCGCCGGTGGTGCTCGGCGGTGCCGTGTGGATCGGTGGGCCGCTGGGTAAATGGCAGCCCAGCCGGGTCGCGACGCCGCGCCGGCAGCACCGACGCGAAGGGGGACCCGTGACCGGCCCGGATCAGCGCCCGCCTGTCGGGGCCGGTTGTCGGGCCGGTAGTCGGGCCGAGTGTCGGGCCGGTAGTCGGGCCGAGTGTCGGGCCGGTAGTCGGGCCGAGTGTCGGGCCGGTAGTCGGGCCGAGTGTCGGTGTCGCGGAGACCGGGTCGCGGTCGCGGTCGGCGGGGACCGGGCCGGATCCCGGTCCCCGCCCCGATCCGGGATCCGCCCCGATCCTGTCCCCGCCATTGCCCCACCGGTGCCCTTTGGAGCTGATGTTCCAAACGCATCACCGGGATCGGCCATCGGCGCGGTTCCACCCCTCCCACCAACACCCCGGCCGTGATGTCGCAGACGACTCAGCTCCAAAGGGCCCGCGAAGGTGTGCCTGCCCCGGCCGGCCCAGCCCCGCCGGCACGACGCTCGCCGGTCAGGCCCGGTGCTGGCCAGGCCCGGTGCTTGTCAGGCCCGGTGCTTGCCAGGCCCGGTGCTGGCCAGGGCGGGTGACGGATCAGGCCCGGGTGATCGCGTTGGCGTGGATCGCCTCGCTTACGTAGGTGGCCATCCCGGGGCGGATGTTTCTCGAAGTATGCGGTGAACTGCTCGTCGGCCATGTTCCTCGGCGTGCATGTCGGGGTCGAAGTCACCGAAGACCTCGAACCGCTCCTGCGGGGTCAGTCTGAGGTTCATCCTTCTCGCCTCCATCGCGAGCTCGATCGCCGCGACCATGTCCTGGAGCTTCCCGATCCGCCCGGTGAGCAGGTCGTGCTGCCGGCGCAGGTGCGCCGCCGGGCCGGGCGTGCGGGTCGTCGAGGATCTGCCGCAGCGTGAGGGTCAACCCTGACTCTGCGGCAACGGGGTGAAGGCGGAGCGCAGGTCGGCGAGGTTGGTGGGGCGGCCGTACCGCCAGCCCTGGCCGTGGACGCAGCCGATCGCGGTGACCGCCGCGTGCTGCCCGTCGGTCTCCACCCCCTCGGCGACCACGGTCAGGTCGAACGCCCCGGCCAACCGGGTCACCATCTCCACCGTCGCATAAGCGCGGGCGTCCTCGCCGAGCCGGGCCACGAACGACCGGTCGATCTTCAGCTCCGTGGCCGGGATGTGGTGCAGGTAGCTCAACGACGAGTAGCCGGTGCCGAAGTCGTCGATCGCGATCCGGATGCCCAGCTCGCGGAGCTGGCGCAGCCGGTCCAGCACCGTGTCGCTGCCGTCGATCAGCGCCGACTCGGTCAGCTCCAGGGTCAGCGCGCGGGGTGCCAGGCCGGCACCGGCGGTGGCCGCGGTGACGGTGGCGATCAGGTCCGGCCGGCGCAGGTGCGCGGCGGCGATGTTCACCGCGACGGTCGCCTCGGGGGCGCGGTCCCGCCAGGTGGCGGCGGCCCGGCACGCCTCGTGGATCACCCACCGGTCGATCGGCAGGATCAGCCCGGTCTCCTCGGCCAGCGGCAGGAACCGCGCCGGGGTGAGCAGCCCCAGCCGGGGGTGCCGCCAGCGCACCAGCGCCTCGGCGCTGCGCACCTCGCCGGTGGCCAGGTCGACGATCGGCTGGTACTCCAGGTGCAGTTGCTCCTCGTCGACGGCGCGGCGCAGGTCGGCGATCAGCTCGGCCCGACTCACCGTCGCCTCCCGCAGGGCAGGGGTGCAGGTGCGGTACGCGGACTTGCCGCCCGCCTTGGCGGCGTACATGGCGATGTCGGCGTCGCGGAGCAGGTCGGTGTGGGAGGCGTGCTGCGGGCCGTACTCGGCGATGCCGATGCTGGCCGAGGGGTGCACGCCCGCCTCCTCCTCCCCGGCGGAGGGTTGCAGGGCGGCGAGCAGCCGCTCGGCCACCCGCTCCGGCCGGACCTGCCGGTCGCCGTCGAGGAGGACGGCGAACTCGTCGCCGCCGAGGCGGGCGATGCTCCCGTCGTCGGCCACGGCCCGCGCCATCCGGCCGGCGATACTGGTCAGCAAGCTGTCACCGGCGCTGTGCCCGAACCGGTCGTTGACCTGCTTGAAGCCGTCCAGGTCCAGCAGCAGCACGGCGACCGGGGCCTCGTCGCGCAGTGCCCGGCGCAGCCGGCGGGTGAACATCAGCCGGTTCGGCAGGCCGGTGAGCTGGTCGATGTAGGCGAGCCGGCGCAGCCGGGCGACCAGCCGGAGGTTCTCGTTGGCGGCCAGCCCCTGCCGCAGCGCCAGGACGCCGAGCAACGCCATCATGCCGACGAAGACCAGGTGCGGGGTCTGCCCGGTGGGCCGCCGGGCCAGCATCACCGCCACGACCGCCCCACCCACCGGCAGGTACGGCAGGGCGACCCGCCACCAGGGCGGCAGCGGCGACTCGGTGGGCTCCTCGGCGTCGTCGGAGGCCGGGGGCAGCGGGTACCGGCTGGCGGCACCGATCAACAGATAGCTCAGCGGCCAGCAGACGTCGATCGGGTGGCCGGGGGCGTAGCCGCCGTGCGCGACGAGCGAGACGTACGCGGCGTCGGCGACCGCCCGGGTGGCGAGGCTGGCCCCGATCAGGGTCAGCGGGCGCCACATCGGCCGGGCTGGGCCGGCCACCGCGACCAGGATGGTCAACTGCATCAGGTCGAGCATCGGGTAGAGCAGCCCGAAGGTGCGCAGCGGGTCGGCGAGGTCGGCGGCGGCGATGTCGCGGAACACCACCACCCAGCCGATCGGGATGAGGGCTAGCCCGACGATGACGCCGTCCAGCACCGTCCGGGCCCGCCCGACGGCGCTGCGCGGGGCGGCGAAGGAGCAGAGCAGCGCGGCGGTGCCGGTGACGATGCCGAGGGTGAACAGCGACCCGATCAGCGGGGTGTGCGGCAGGCCGTCCCCGCCGAGCCGCTGCACCGTCCACACTGTCCGGCCGAGCGCGGCGAGGCCCATGGTGGCCGCGAGCAGCGCCCAGAACCGGCGCAGCGGCGCGGGGTGCCGGCGGGCCGCGGCGACGCACGCGTACCCGGCCCAGCCCGCCACGGCGACCGCGCCGAGGTCGCTGACCAGGGCCGTGCCGGGCAGGCGGGCGACCAGCCAGACCGCCTCGGTGAGCAGGACGATCGCGGCCACGACGAGTCCGGCCCGACCGGGCCGGTGCACCCCGGCGGGGGTCGTGCGGGGGTGAGGCGCGTCGTGGGGCAGCACAGTGGTCGCTCCGGCTTCCTCTCCTTCGCGCACCTCGACGGTGAGGACCGGTCGTTGACGGCGAACGACGAAAGAGTAGCCAGCCGCCGGGCGGGCCGCCAGGGCCGTCCGGGCCGTCCGGCGCCGGTCCGGGGTGGAGGTGGTCAGGCCCACTCCTCCGAAGGGTCGCCGTCGGAGCCGGGACCGACCGGAGCGTGGCCAGCCGGAACGGGATCCGCCGGGGCGGGGGCGGCGGCCGGGGGGCCGCCGTGGGTCCACGGGGTCTCCTCGGGAGCCGGGAACGCGCCCGCCGGCAGGAACGCGTCCGACAGGGTGGTGAGGCAGAGCCGCTCCCCCACCTCCGGCACGGTTCCCGGCGGGGCCGTGAGCCCTCGGCCCATCCCGCCGGAGAGCTCCAGCACCACCTCGGTCTTGCCGTCGGCCGCCGGGGTCAGGAAGACCACCTTCGCCTTCTGGCCCGGCCGGGCCGGCGAGTACAGCGTCGCGCCCACCGGCACCGCCACCGGCTCGGTGGTGACCACCTGGATGCGGGGCCGCAGCACCGGCCGTTTCCCGGTGTCGTCCACCCGCCTCGGGTCGGCCAACGTCACGTCCCCGACGAACGCCTCCCCGGTCAGCCGGTGCTCGGCCATCACCAGCGGGTCGTCGTAGGCGCGCTGGACCGCGTAGGAGGTGCCGGCCCGCTCCAGCCGGTGCAGGCGTACGGCTGCGGCCACCGCCCCGTCCCGGCGCGGCTGCGGCCCGCCGCCGGCGTCGACGTGCTCGGCGTGCGCGGTGAAGGCGTCCCGGTCGCCGGCCCAGCGCCCCTCGACCCGAGCGCCGGGCGGCAGCGCGGCGAGCAGCCCCACGCCGCGCCACATCAGCTCCCAGGTGGGCGTGAGCTGGCCGCGCAGGACCCGCTCCAGCTCCGCGTACGCGGACCGCCGGGCGGCCTCGTCGTCGGCCGCGTCGGCGTACGCGGCGACGGCCGGGGCGAGCACCCGGTTGTCGAACTCCGGGTCGGTGGCCGGGCCGGCGGGTGGGCAGCACGCCGGGTCCTCGGCCCGCGCCGCCGCCCGCGCGCCGTCCAGCCCCGGCGGCGGGTCGAGCCAGCCGAGCACCGCCGGCAGGTGCAGGTCCTCCACCGCGCTCTGCCCGGTCGCCCAGTGCAGGGTCAGCGCCTCGGTCATCGCCAACAGCGCTGACGAGCCGGGGTGCTCGGCCCGCTCGGCGAAGAAGGTCAGCCAGCGCCCGAGCAGCGGCACCGCCGGGTGCACCGGGTACTCGCCGTCGGGCCGGCGGAACCGGGTGGAGCGGCCGAACAGCCGCAGGAACGTCACCCCGGCCGGGTTCGGCACCAGCAGTTGCGGCGCGTCGACGTACCGGTGCCGGACGTCCCTGCCCCGGTCCACCGCGACGGCCTCGGACACTCCCCGGAAGGAGTCCAGGTAGGGCAGCACGATCCCGGCCAGCTCGGCGGCGAACGCGAAGCGCTGGTCCCGGTTGCGGGGCTGCGGCACGATCAGCAGCCGGGCATCGTCCGGGGCGGCGCCGACCAGCGCCGCGAGGGGTGCGTTGGCCTCGCCGGCCATGGCCAGCGACACCAGCACCAGCGGCCGGGGCGACAGGTGCAGGTGCCGGACGGTGGCCACCGGCTGGGCCACCCCGGCGGCGAGCGCCTGGGCCTTGGCGAGCGCGCGCAGCGTACTCATGCGGTCTGCCCGGCCAGGGCGTCGGCGCGCAGCCGGGCCGCGGCCCGCAGCAGCGCGGCGGCCTCCGCCTGTTCCGGCTCGCCGGCGTGCTCCCCGGCGGCCAGCGCGAGCGCCTCCGCCACGGTCGCCACCCCGCCGAGCGCCTCGCGGACCGGCCGGCCCAGCGTCGCCGTCTCGGCGCGGGTGGCGTGCCGGCAGAAGTACGCCAGCTCGCACGCGGCCAGGCACTCCGGCGCGTAGCGGGCCGGCACCGACAGCAGGGACCGGCGCAGGTCGGCCGGGTCGGCCGCGGGATCGGCGGTGAAGCCGGCCGGCACCTCGGCCAGCAGGTCGTCGATCCGGGCCATCCGGTCGAGCTGCCGGCGCAGCACCAGCAACTGCTTGCGCACGTCGACGAGACTGGCCACCGGCTGGTTGGCGAAGTCGCGCGGGCAGACCAGCAGCACGTCCGAGGAGACCAGCTCCGGGTCGTGCCCCTCGGCGGCGAGCAGCTCGCGCAGGGCCAGCACGTAGACGGCGGACTGGATCGCGGCGGCGGCCACCTTGCCCGGGTCGGCCTGACCGTCGATCACCGGGAACGACTTGACCTCGACCACGTGGAACCGGCCGGCGAGCCGGGCGGCGACCAGGTCCGGCTCCAGGTGCACCCGCTGGCCGGCGACGTCCAGGCCGAGCAGCGGGTGGTCGAACAGGGCGGCCGGGTCGTCGCCCGCGCCGGTCGGCGCGGCGGCGGCCAGCGCGGCCCGGGACCGCGCGGACCGGTCAGGTTGGCCGGGTTGGCCGGGTTGGCCGGGCCGGTCGTCGGCGCCGAGGTCGGTCCAGGTCGCCGGGCCGCCCGGGTCGACGCCGAGCCGCTCGGCGACCAGCCGCAGCAGCTCGGCCCCGCCGTCGGCCTTGACCTGTGCCTCGAACGCGTTGCCCCGGGTGATCGCGAACCGGGACTGGCCGAACCGGGCCGGGAAGCCGACCCGCTCGGCCAGCTTCGGCTTGTCCACCCCCGCGCTGTCCAGCACGGCCCGGCGGGCGCAGCCGGGGTTGCCGGTCAGGGCGGCGATCGTTCGGGCGTTGTGCCGGCGCGGTGGGACGTCGCCCCGGATCTCGGCCAGTCGCTGCGCGGTGCTCGTCACGACACGCCACGATAGGCCCTCTCCGCCGGTTCGGCGCGGGCCGCGCCGCGCCGCACCAGCACGGCGACCGTGGCGGTGGCGGCCAGCGCCGCCCCGGCCATCACCCAGAGCACGGTACGCAGGCCGCCGGTGAAGCCCGGGTCGGCGAGCCGACCGGCGGTGGTGCTGGCCAGCACCGCGCCGACCACCGCGATGGCGACCGTCTCGCTGGCCAGCCGGGCGGTGTTGATCATCCCGGCGCCGGTCGCCGCCCGGTCGGGCGCGACGCTGCCGATCGCGATGGCGTCGAGCAACCCGATGGAGAGCCCGCCGCCCACCCCCATCGTCAGCAGCGGCCCGGCCAGCGTCGCGGCGCTGCTGTCCGGGGCGAGCACCGTGGCCCAGGCGGCGCCGAACGCCACCACGGCCACCGATGCCACGATCACCGCCGGGGCCGGCACCACCCGGGTCAACGCGCCGCCGAGCAGCGGCAGCACCAGGGTCGGCGCGGTGAGCAGGATCAGCGTCCCGCCGGCCGCGCCCGGGCTCAGCCCGACCACAGTGGTCAGGTAGGACGGTAGGTAGACGAGCAGCGGCACCATGACCGACACGATGGTGGCCGCCGCCAGGCAGATGCCGACGAACCGGGGGCTGGCCAGCAGGGCCAGGTCGAACATGGGCTCGGCGCGGCGGCGCTCCACCCGGGTGAAGAGGGCCAGCAGGGCCACCGCCGCCACGAAGGCGGCCACGATCACCGGGGCGGACCAGCCGAACTCCGGCCCCTGCACGAAGCCGAAGATGAGCAGCAGCAGCGCGGCGGTGAACGACACGGTGCCCGGCCAGTCGAGCCGGCCGGCGCGCGGCGGCCGGGACTCCGGCAGCAGCGGGACCAGGGCGAGCACCGCGCAGGTGGCCAGCGCCGGGAAGGCGAACACCGCCCGCCAGCCGAACGCCTCGATCAGCAGCCCGGCGATCGACGGGCCGAACGCGAGGCCGACGCCGAGGGCCGTGCCGAACAGGCTGAACGCGCGGGCCCGCGCCGGGCCCTGGAACGTGTCCGCGAGCAGGGCGGAGGCGCTGGTCGCGGCGGCGGCGGCCCCGATGCCGGCGAGCGCCCGGACGGCGTCGAGCAGCACGATGTTCCCGGCCGCCGCGCCGGCCAGCCCGGTGACGGCGAAGATCACCAGGCCGGTGGCGTAGACCCGGCGGCGGCCGAACAGGTCGGCGAGCGCGCCGGTGGCGAGCATGAAGCTGGCGAAGGTGGCGTTGTAGCCGTTGACCACCCACTGCACCCCGGCCAGCCCGGCGTCGAGGTCGCGGCCGATCTCCGGCAGCGCGACCGAGGCACCGGTCAGCGAGATGGGTAACGACACGGTGGACAGCAGCACGGCTACCAGCACGACGGCCGGATGGTTGCGCACGATTCTCCCCGTTCGTCGCGGCCGTCCCAGCGTAGTGCCGCCGGTGTCGGGGCGGGCCCCCCGCCCGCCGGGGCGCGGTGACGGGGGGCCCGGCCGGTCAGGCGACCGGGGTGGGCTCCGGGAGCCAGATCGGCTGCCAGTCGGACATCTCGTGGTACCGGACCAGCTCGCCGAAGCCGGAGACCGTCCCGCTCCACGCCGCGTACGGCGGGTTCTGCTCGTCGAAGCCGCTCTGCACGAAGGTGAGCTTGGTCTTCCCCTGGGACTCGGCCAGCTCCCAGGTGGTGACGCCGGTCGGGCCCCAGTCGACCGACATCCGCCGGCCCGGGTCCAGGTCGACCACCTTCGCCGCGTACCCGGTCTCGAAGCCGCCCATGGCGTACCGGCCGCCGACCCAGGGCTCGATGCCGATCGGGTACCCGAACCAGGCGCTGGCCTGCGCCGAGTCGGTCAGCGACTCGTACACCTTCGACAGCGGGGCGGCGATGAGCAGTTCGCCGCGCAGGTCGGCGGAGGTGAAGTCGGTGCGCGGCAGCAGCGCGCGGCCCTCCAGCCGGGCCGCCAGGTTCGCGATCGCCAGCGACCAGTACGTCTGGAGCACGCCCCGGATCGAGCTGCCACTCATCGCCTCGGCGAAGTCGAAGTGGCTCTGCCGCAGGGTGAGGATCGTCGACTCCCCCTCCGGCTCCAGCGCGATCTCGGTGGTGGTCTCCACCCCGTCGAGCAGCCAGGCGAAGCGCAGTACACGCTCGTCGACGTGCAGTAGCCGCTGGTGCGGGGCATCGCCCTCCGGCGTGTACCGCCCCCAGAACGCGTACCGGTCAGGCAGTTCCACCTCGGCGTGCTCGGCCAGCCAGACGCGCAGCTCGGCCGGGTCGGTGAGGGCGCGGTGGACGGCCGCCACGGGCGCGGCGAGCCGGGCGCGCAGGATCATCGGTTCAGTCACGGTCTTCTCCCTTGGGATAGCAGGCCACGGCGAGCTTGAAGGCGTCCCCCTCGGCGCCCCCGTAGCGGGTGAACAGGTCTTGCAGGGTGGTGCGCAGGTCGGCGAGGAATTCCTGCCGGCGCTCGGCCGGCACCCGGATCTCCCCGGCGACCCCGATCGAGGGCAGCTCGGGGGCGGCCCGGTCCAGGGCGGCCACGTCCGCCTGGACCTCCTCCATGAGGTCGAGCAGGTGGCCGAGGCTCAGCTCGTCGCGGGCCCGACGCAGCCCGCCGATCCGGCCGACGAGCCGGGGCGAGAGCCAGTAGGACCGGGCGACGGCCTGGTAGATGCCCTCGCTGATGCCGCGCACCCTGCGCTCGGCCACCTGCTCGGCCAGGCCGGCCGCGACGAGCTGCTTGACGTGGTAGTAGACCCGCTGCGGGGTCTGCCCCAGCCGGTTGGCGACCTCGGTGCAGGTGCCCGGGTCGGCGAGCTGCCGCAGCACCTCGACCCGCTGCGGCTTGAGCAGGGTCTCGGCCTGCGACATCTCTTCGAGGTACAGGACGTCTCTCATGGCAAAATCAGTTTGTACGTACAAAATCTGTTTGTCAATCGGTTCGACGAAAGGGGCGGCCGAGGACGGCCGCCCCTTTCGATCGTGCGGTGGGTCAGGCGGTCCAGTCCGGGCGCAGCGGGTAGCCGTTCACCCCGGCCGGGCCGTTGCGGGTGGCGAGGACCTGGTGCAGCTGGATCTCGTTGCGCTCGAACGCCAGCCGCGACCCGGCCATGTACAGGCCCCACACCCGGGCGGTGCCCTCACCGACCTCGGCCACGCACTCGTCCCAGTTCGCCACCAGGTTGCGGCACCACCCCGCCAGGGTCAGCGCGTAGTGCTGGCGCAGGTTCTCCTCGTGGTGCACCTCCAGCCCGGCGTCGTGGATCTCGCCGATCAGCCGGCCAGGGCCGGCCAGCTCGCCGTCGGGAAAGACGTACCGGTCGATGAACGCGCCGGAGCGGTGCGGGGCCCGGTTGTCGGCGCGGGTGATGCAGTGGTTGAGCAGCCGGCCCCCGGGCCGCAGCCGGTCCCGCAGGGCGCCGAAGTAGACCGGGTAGTTGCGCACTCCGATGTGCTCGGTCAGGCCGATCGAGGAGACCGCGTCGAACTGCTCGCGCGGCGCGTCCCGGTAGTCCAGATGCCGCACCTCGGCGAGGTCGGTCAGCCCCTCCCGCTCGATCGCCGCCTGCGCCCACTGCGCCTGCGCCCTCGACAGGGTCACCCCCAGCGCCTTGACCCCGTACTCGCGGGCCGCGTGCCGGACCATGCCGCCCCAGCCGCAGCCCACGTCGAGCAGCCGCATCCCCGGCTTGAGCGCGAGCTTCCCGGCGACCAGGTCGTACTTGGCGGCCTGGGCCTGCTCCAGCGTGTCGTCGGGGTCGCGGAACACCGCGCAGGTGTACGTCATCGAGGAGCCGAGCACCTTCTCGTAGAAGGCGTTCGAGACGTCGTAGTGGTGCGAGATGGCGGTGCTGTCCCGGGACCGGGAGTGGCGCAGCCCGTTCACCACCCGCTTCCAGCGCGGCGCGGCCTCCTGGGGCGGGGGCGGCGGCGGCATCAGCCGCTCCCAGCCCAGCCCGCGCACCAGGGCCAGCCCGTCGGCCAGCGCCGGCGGGCGGATCCGCAGCTCGTCCTTGAGCACCCGCAGCGCCTCGTACGGGTCGCCCAGGTGAACCCCGCTCAGCGCCAGGTCGCCGCTGACGTAGGCCCGCGCCATGCCCAGGTCGCCCGGGGCGGTCAGCAGGTACGACAGCCCCCGCTGCGAGCGGATGGAGAGGGTGATCCCGGCGTCGGCCGGGCCGACGGCGCTGCCGTCGTACCCGGTGATCCGCACCGGAAGGGGGCCGGCCGTGACGGCGCGGATCACGTCGGCCACGGTCGGGGCCGGGCGCAGGCCGCCCGTCGGCGGGGTGGACGGGACGCTCGCCGCCCCCTGTTCTCGATCGGTCAGGCTCATCTTCGTGCTACCGCCTTCTCGTAAAGTCCGGTGAGCCGGTGGTCCGGGTCGTAACGGTCCTTCACCGCGCGCCAGGTGTCGCCGCCGTAGAGCCGGTCGAACGCCTCGCGGTCGTAGTACGCGTCCGAGTAGAGCGACTTGTGGCCGCCCGCGTCGGACACCGCGCGCTCGATCAGCCGGTTGACGTCGCCGTCGGCGGCGCCCCCGGAGATCGGCACGGTTCCCCAGAAGCCGATGTTGACGTAGTTCTGGCCGGGATGCAGCGGATATAGCGGCCAGGCCCGGGCCGATCCGGGGCCGGCCGGATCGCGCAGCCGCAGCGGGCAGAGCCAGACCGGGGACATCCGCACCTCGCGGGCGAACCAGCGCAGGAAGTCGGCGGTGCCCTCCAGCGGGATCTCCACGTCCTGCACCACCCGCTCCCGGGCGGGCTGGCCGCGCAGCCGGTCGATGCGCGCGGCGACCTGGTGCCGGTGCTCCAGCCGGACGAGGCGGTGGTAGACGTCGCTGCGCCGCCAGCGGGCCGGCCAGACCCGCCGGACGACCGGGTGCTGCACCCCGAACGCCGCCGAGCACCAGAACCAGTCGGTGTCCCAGCGCCAGAGGTAGTCGTAGGTGCTCAGCCAGTCGCGGGTGAGCCGGCGCAGCGAGCGGTAGTAGATGTCCTGGCCGGTGTAGTCGCTGACCCGCGGCGCGTCGTCGGTGAAGGCCACCAGCACCAGGTACGCCTCGCCGGGGCTGAACATCACCCCGTCCATCGCGTCCACCGGCTCCCCGGCCCAGGACCGGGTGGCGGTGATCTCGCCGACGGCCTCGGTCAGCGCGGTCAGGTCGGTGAAGCGGACGTTGCGCAGGGCCACGTACCGGCGCACGGGCGCGAGTTCGATGCGCAGCCGGGTGGCGTAGCCGAGGCTGCCCAGCGAGTTGGGGAAGGCGGCGAAGAGGTCGGCGTGTTCCCCGTCGGGGCGGGCGGCGACGATCTCGCCCGCGCCGGTGAGCACGTCCATCTCCAGGACGGACTCGTGCGGCAGGCCGTGCCGGAACGAGGTGGACTCGATGCCGAGGCCGGTCACCGCGCCGCCCAGGGTGATGGTCCGCAACTGCGGCACCACCAGCGGCATCAGCCCGTGCGCCAGGGTGGCGTCGACCAGCCGCTCGTAGGTGCACATGCCCTGCACGTCGGCGGTACGCGCCTCGGGGTCGACCCCGATCACCCCGCCGAGGCCGCTGACGTCCAGCCCGGGGGCGCTCGGTGCCGACCTCGGGCGGAACAGGTTCGAGGTGCGTTTGGCCAGTCGAACGGTCTCACCGGCGGGCACCGCGGCGTACGACCGCCGCAGCAGATCCACCGCTCCGCCGTGGTCAACTCCATGATCCACACGGACAGCGCACATGAGATCACTGTACGCGCGACGGGCTCGATCCGGTGGGACGTCCACGGTGGCCTTTCCCACGTCACGGGGCATACGGTGGAGGCATGCCGCGAGCCGTCTGGAACGACCTGGTGATCGCCGAGAGCGACGACACGGTGGTGGTCGAGGGCAACCACTACTTCCCGCGCACCGCCCTGCGCGACGACCTGGTCCGGGAGTCGTCGACGCACACCTTCTGCCCCTGGAAGGGCACCGCCTCCTACTACACACTGGAGCACGACGGGCGGACCAGCGCCGACGCGGTCTGGTACTACCCGGAGCCGAAGCCGGATGCCGAGATGGTGCGCGACCGGGTGGCGTTCTGGAAGGACGTCACGGTCCTCGACTAGGCCGTGTTTGGTAAGGGGTCGGCGTGAGGTTTCGGCGTGGCGGTGATCGATAAAGGTTGAGGTCTCCGGTAGATCGGTTAGCGACCAAGCAAACCGAAGACCGACCGGAGACCTCGTGCCCAGCGTAGCGGCGACGAGGCGGCACGATCTCACCGACGCGCAGTGGGCGGTGCTGGAGCCCGCTCTGCCTGCCAGCTCGGGCAAGGGACGACCGCCCAAGTGGACCAAACGGCAGATCATCGACGGGATCCGGTGGCGAGTGCGCACGGGAACCCCGTGGCGCGACGTGCCCGGAGCGTACCCACCCTGGCAGACCCTGTACGACTGGTTCCGGCGCTGGCAGCGCGACGGCACCTGGGCGAAGATCCTGGCCGAGTTGCAAACTGACGCCGACGCCGCCGGGAGAATCGACTGGACAGTGAGCGTCGACTCGACGGTCAGCCGAGCGCACCAGCACGCGGCCGGCGCCCGCCGCGACGGCCACCTGCAGAAGGAACCGCCGGGCGGGCTGCGGACCGAACCCGCCGATCATGGGCTGGGCCGGTCCCGGGGCGGGCTGACCACCAAGACGCATCTGGCGTGCGAGCAGGGCCGCAAACCCCTGGCAATGGTGATCACCGGCGGGCAGCGCGGTGACAGCCCGCAGTTCATCCCGGTCCTGCGCAAGATCCGCGTGAAGCGGGTCGGCGGTGGCCGGCCGCGGACTCGCCCGGACCAGGTCCTCGCTGACAAGGCGTACACCAGCAAAGGCAACCGTGGTCACCTCCGCGCTCGCGGGATCAAGGCGTGCATCCCGAGCAAAGCCGACCAGGACGCCCACCGTAAGGCCAAGGGATCCAAAGGCGGCCGACCGCCCGCGTTCGATCCGGTCGTCTACCGGCAGCGTCACGCCGTCGAGTGCGGCATCAACCAGCTCAAACAACACCGCGCCATGGCCACCAGGTACGACAAACTCGCCGTCCGTTACGAAGCCACCATCACCATCGCCGCGATCAACCAATGGCTATGACCCTTACCAAACACGGCCTAGCGGTCAACCCCGGTAGCTCCAGGCCGGTGGCCGGGTCGCCGGCGCCCCGGCCACGGGCGGCGGCCCGGCGGCTCCCCGCCGCCGCAGCAGCAGGGAGAGCCCGGCGGCGGCGATCGACAGCGCCCGTGGCGGCGGCGCTACGCGCCGCCCACGCCCGGGGTGCCCGGATCATGTCGATCTGCACGGGCGCGTTCCTGCTCGCCGCCGCCGGGCTGCTGGACGGGCTGCGGGCCACCACCCACTGGGCGTACGCGGACCAGTTCCGCCGGCTGCACCCGGGGGTCGAGCTGGACCCGGAGGTGCTGTTCATCGACTGCGGCGACGTGCTGACCTCGGCCGGGGTCGCCGCCGGGATCGACCTGTGCCTGCACGTCGTACGCACCGACCACGGCAGCGAGGTGGCCAACCGGGCGGCCCGGCGGTGCGTGGTGCCGCCGTGGCGCGACGGCGGGCAGGCCCAGTACATCGAGCGGCCGGTGCCCCGGAACCCGGACACGGGAACCGCCGCCACCCGGGAGTGGGCCCGGCAGCGGCTGGACGAGCCGGTGGCCCTGCGCGAGCTGGCCGCGCACGCCCGGATGAACGTGCGCACCTTCACCCGGCACTTCCGCTCGGAGACCGGGCTCAGCCCGGCCCGGTGGCTCCTCCAGCAGCGCACCGACCACGCCCGGCTGTTGCTGGAGACGACCGACCTGAGCGTCGAGGCGGTGGCCCGCCGGTCCGGCTTCGGCACCGCCGCCGCCCTCCGCCAGCGCCTGCACGAACGCGTCGGCGTCTCCCCGTCGGCGTACCGCCGCGCCTTCCGGCCGCGCGTCTAGCCCCCCGCCGCTTGCGGGCGGCGTCGCGGTCGTCAGCCGCGGTGGGCGTGCAGCTCCGGGCGCAGGGCGCGGAGCTGGGCGAGGTGCTTGGGCAGGTGCACCCGGGTGTGCAGGTCGAGGGTCCGGCTCCAGGGCAGCGTCTCGTCGACCCGCAGGTCGATGTCCTCGTGCAGGCGGGTATCGACCGGCGTCTGCGCCGCGGCCGGGCCCAGCCGGTCCACCAGCGCGCAGAGCTTCTGGCTGGTGGCCCGGAGCAGGGTGGCCAGCCCGGCCAGCCCACCGTACTCGGCGACCAGCGCGTCGAGCTGCGGCCGGTGCACGGTCTCCAGGTCGTAGTACGCGAACGGTGACCCGGCCAGCACCGCCTCGGTGGCCTCGCCCAGCAGCTCGTCGTTGGCGGCCAGGTGCGCCACGATCTGCTCGGCGCTCAGCTCCCTGCCGCCCGGCGGTTCGAACCCGCCCGCGTCCACCTCGGTGAGCACCTCGTCGTACGCCCGCCGCAACCCCGTGCTGTCCACGACCCCCAGTCAACCCCGGTGCCGGGCGGACGCCGGCGGGCTACCGTCCCCGGTTCACCCGGACGGGACCGGCTGCCGCGGTGCTCTTGCGGGTCCTTTGGAGCTGAGTCGTTCACGACATCGGCCCCGCGCCCCGCCCAGCCGATCCATCCCGGCCGCGCATACGGACCGGGGTGCCGGGCGCACGTGCCGAGACGCGGCACCGGACGCGCGTGCCGTGACCGCGACACCGGACACGCGGGACAAGGCGCGGCGCGACACCGGACGCGTGTGCCGTGACCGCGACACCGGACACGCGGGACGAGGCACGACACCCGGGCACGCGAGACAAGGCGCGACACCGGACACCCGAGACAAGGCGCGACACCGGGCGCACGGGACGGGGGAAGGACCGGGCTGGTGCGGCAGGGCCGTGAGTCGTCTGCGACATCAGCTCCAAAGGACCCACGAGGTCACCTGCGCCGCCCGCTGGTGCTGATCGCCGGCGGGGCCTGGTCCCTCGGCACCCTGGTAGGGCGACCGCCGGGCGCGGGGTGGCCCTGTCGGATGGCCCCTGCCGGGTGGTCCTGCCGGGTGGCCCTGTCGGGTGGCCCTGCCGGGTGGTCCTGCCGGGTGGTCCTGCCGCCCCGGAGGTCGGCGTCAGCGGCGACCCCGGCGGGCGCGGAGGTAGTCGCTGACCACGTACTCGCCGAGGTCGTCGAGGTCCGGGGTGAACATCCGGCCCCGGGAGCGGCGGGCCACCGCGTCGACGAAGCGGCACAGGCCCGGGTCGTCGCCGAGCATGAACAGGTTGAGCGTGGCCCCAGCCCGGGTCAGCCGGTCCACCTCGCGAATCGTCGCCTCGATCGTCGCCGGCAGCGGCGGCCAGTTGAAGTACGCCACACCGTCGTCGGGGTCGAGGTGGGCGGTCGGCTCGCCGTCGGTGACCACCAGGACCACCGGCTCCGCGCCTGGATGGCGGCGCAGGTGCCGGCCGGCCAGCCGCAGCGCGTGCTGGAGGTTCGTGCCCTGCTGGAGGTCCGGCTCCACCGCCGCCAACTCCGCCCGGGTGAGCGGCGCGGCCTCCCGGCCGAAGCCGACGATCTGCAACGCGTCCTGCGGGAACCGGGTCGCCATTAGGTGGGACAGCGCCAGCGCCGTCTGCTTCATCGGCCCCCACCGCCCCTGCGAGATCATCGAGTACGACAGGTCCACGCAGAGCGCCACCGCCGCCGACGCCCGGCGCTCGGTCTCCACCACCTCGAAGTCCGCGGGCGCGAGCTGCACGGGCACGGCCGGCCCGGCCCGGCGGACCGCCCGGCTCAGGGTGCGCACCACGTCGAGCGGCTGCTCGTCGCCGTACTCCCATGGCCGCGACGCCCCGCTGACCTCGCCGGCCGCGCCCGCCGAGCGCAGGTCGTGCTGGCCGCGCGGCCCGGCGGTCAGGTCCGCGAAGACCCGGCGCAGGGCGGTGCCTGCGAGCCGGCGCAGCGCCTTCGGGCTCAGCGTCAGCCCGTCGGAGTCCCGGGTCACCCAGCCCTGCCGGCGCAGCTCCCGCTCCAGCTCCCGCAGCCGGCGCACGCCGTCGGCGGCGTCCCGGCCCAGGGTCCGGGACACCGCGTCGACGTCCACGTCGTCCAGGGTGGCCCCGGGCTGGTCCTGGTCGAGGGCGTCCAGCAGCTCGTCCAGCTCGGCGATCTCGCCGAGCGCGTCGGCCGCCTCGCCGTACCCGAGCGGCTGCTCGCCGCGGACCCGTTCGCCCCGGTTCCAGTTCAGGTCGGGGCGCAGCGCCCGCAGGTTCGCGTCCAGCGCCGCCAGCTCGCCGGCCAGCCGGCCACCGAGGGACTGGCGCATCAGGCCGGCCAGTTCCTCGCGCTGCCGGTCCGACAGGGACCGCATCAGCCGTTCGCCCACCGCCGCGCGCCGGGCCAGCACGTCGACCAGCTCGTCGACGTCCTTCGGCCGCTCCGGGAAGAACTCGCCGTGCCGCCGCATGAACTCGGCGAACGCGTCGGTGGTGTCCTCCGACCGGGCGTGCCGGGCCAGCAGGTCGTTCAGGTCGCGCATCATCTCGGCGAGCTGCCGCTGTACGGCCGGGTCGGCGGCGGCCCGCGTCGCGTCCCGCAGCCCGACGAAGCGCTGCTCCAGCACGTCGCCGCGCAGCCCGTCGAGGATCTGCTGGTACGCCTGCCGGGCCTCGGCACTGGCCCACTCGTACCCGGACAACTCCTGCACGGCGCGGGCGGTGGATCGGGGCAGGTTGTCCAGCACCGCCTCGGCGAACCGCGCCGCCTCGTCGGTGCGCCCGCGCAGCTCGTCCCGCTCGGCGGCGAGGGCCTGGTCGAGCAGCGCCCGGGCCCGGGTCACCGCGCCGTCCAGGTCGCCCCGGCGCAGCGCCTCCCGGCGCAGCCGCCGGGCCCGGGCGGCCAGGTCGTCCAGGCCGTTTCGGCCGTGGAGGCCGCGCCGCAGCAGGTCGCGCAGTGCCTCGCGCAGGCTGCCGCCGGCCAGCACCTCCGCGCCGACCGCGTCGACGGCGGCCCGCACGTCGTACGGCGGGGCGAGCGGGTCGGGCCCGCCGCGCCACTGCCCGTACCGGAACCGGTTGCCGGCCACGGCTCAGCCCCGGCTGCCGTAGACGGTGCGCCCGCTGTCGGTGACGTCCTTGCCGAGCCGGCGGGCCAGGTGCAGCCCCTCCAGGACGAACTCGATGCCGGCCGCCGCCTGCTCCGGGGTCGGCGCGTCGCCCATCCCGAGCCGGTCGAGGGCCTTGGCCAGCCCCGGCACGGTGCCGACCTGACGCAGCAGCTCGGCCGAGGAGACCAGCTCGCCGGTCTCGACCACCCGGCCGTCGTCCACCAGCGCGGTAAAGCCGGACAGGTCCAACCCGGCCAGCCGGGCCCGGAACGTGTCGTCGGTGGCGGTACACAGCAGATGTTCCAGGACCTCGATCTCCCGCCCCTCCTCGCCGCTCTCGAACTCGACCTTGCCGCGCAGCGTCGAGGTCACCGACACGGCGTCGCCGATCCGGGCCACCGGCGCCTCGGACGCCTGATCGGAGCCGGCGGCGAGCAGGCCGGAGCGGCGCAGCGCGGCGGCGGCCACCGTCTCGGCGGCGGCGATGGCGAACCGGGCGGAGACGCCGGAGCGCTGGTCGACCGACGGCGACTCGCGGACTGCGCGGGCGAACCGGGCGAGCACCTCCAGCACGTGCTCCGGCACCTCGCCGACCGGGTCGGCCTCCTGCCGGATCAGCGCCAACTCCAGTTCCAGCTCCAGCGGGTAGTGGGTGTGGACCTCGGCGCCGAACCGGTCCCGGAGCGGGGTGATGATCCGGCCCCGGTTGGTGTAGTCCTCCGGGTTGGCGCTGGCCACCAGGAACAGGTCCAGCGGCAGCCGTAGCTGGTAGCCCCGGATCTGGATGTCCCGCTCCTCCAACACGTTGAGCAGCGCCACCTGGATCCGTTCGGCCAGGTCGGGCAGCTCGTTGATGGCGAAGATGCCTCGGTTGGTGCGGGGCACCAGCCCGAAGTGGATCGTCTCCGGGTCGCCGAGGGTGCGGCCCTGGGCGATTCGGATCGGGTCCACGTCGCCGATCAGGTCGCCGACGCTGGTGTCCGGGGTGGCGAGCTTCTCGCCGTAGCGCAGCGAGCGGTGCAGCCAGGCGACCGGCAGGTCGTCGCCGGCGGACTCGGCCAGGGCGCGGGAGGCGGGGGTGAGCGGGCGCATCGGGTGCTCGTTGAGCACCGAGCCGGCGATGACGGGGGTCCACTCGTCGAGCAACGCCGCCAGCGAGCGGATCAGCCGGGTCTTGCCCTGGCCGCGTTCGCCGAGCAGCACCATGTCGTGGCCGGCGAGCAGCGCCCGCTCGACCTCGGGCAGTACCGTTTCGTCGTACCCGACGATTCCGGGGAAGCGGTCCCCGCCGGTGCGCATCCGGGCGAGGAGGTTGTCTCGGAGTTCCTGCTTGACCGTGCGGTGTCGGTGCCCGGCGGCCCGCAGCTCGCCCAGGGTGGCGGGCAGGTCGGCGGGCGGGACCGGGAGAACCTGGTTGGGCTCAGTCACCCGACCAAGGCTAGCGCGGCACGGCCCGCCGACCCGCCCCGTCACCCGGACGGGGCAGCCCACCGGCGACGGGTGCGTTCAGCGGTGGTCGTCGACGTACCCGTGCGGGTCCTTGTCGGCGAAGCGCAGGTTGCGGCCGTTGGGGTGCTGGCCGTAGAAGGTCAGCCAGCGGGCGCCCAACTCGGCGCGCAGCTCGACGCCGGTGTGCCGGCGGAAGTCCGGCAGCGCCCCGTCCTCCTCCTCGGCGAGGTGCTCGCTGTTCTCCCGGCGGGCCGTCCACACCGCCGCCCACCACTCGTCCGAGCCGACCGGGTGCCGCCGCGACTCGGCGACCGCGTCGCGGATCTTGTTGTGGTCGCCAATGGCGTCGACGGTCTCGTCCTCGCCGTCGTCGCCGTGCCGGACCAGGTGCGGGTAGAGGATCGCCTCCTCGGCCTCGGCGTGGATGTCCAGGTGCAGGGCGAGCGCGTCCCAGATCGCCAGCAGTTCCGCGGGGTCCCGGGTGTCGTCGAGCCGGGCGAAGCCGCGTCGGAAGGCGGCATGGTCGTCGAGGATCAGCGCGGTGACGTCGTCCACGGCCGGCTCACCGCCCCGCCCGGGCGCGGATCAGCTTCGGCACCGCCGCGAGGCCGGTGACCGGGCGGAAGGCGCGGGCGGCGGCGGCCAGCGCCGCGTACTCGTCGTCGGTTAGGTCGATCTCGGCGGCGGCGGCGTTGCGCTCCACCTGTTCCACGCTCGACGCTCCGGGGATGGCCACCACGTTGGGGTGGCGCAGCAGGTAGGCCAGGGCGATCTGGCTGGGCGTGGCGTCGTGCGCGTCGGCCACCTCGCGCAGCGCGCCGATCAGCGCGGCGCCGCGCTCCAGGTTCTCCGGCAGGAAGTACGGGTTGGCCCGGCGCACCGCCCCGCCCGGGGGGTTCCGCGCGTCGTACCGGCCGGACAGGAAGCCCTGGGCGAGCGGGCTGTACGCGATGACGATCCGGCCGGCCTGCTTCGCGTACGGCAGCAGGTCCTCCTCGGGCCTGCGGTCGACCATGCTGTAGCGGACCTGGTTGCTGAGCACCCGCCGGCCGAGCGCGGCCTCGGCGAACCGCCAGCGGCGCAGGTTGTAGTTGCTCACCCCGACCTCGGCGACCAGGCCGACGTCCTGCAACGCCCGCATGCCCCGCATGGTGGTGGTGTCGGCGACCACCGGATTGGCCTGGTGCACCTGGTACAGGTCGATGCTCCGGACGCCGAGCCGGGCCGCCGAGGCGACCGCCCGCTGCTGCACCACCGGGGCGACCGGCAGCAGCGGGAAGACCTTGCTGGCCACCACGACCCTGTCCCGGTCGTCGCCGAGAGCCGCGCCGAGGATCCGCTCGCTGCGGCCGAAGCCGTACACCTCGGCGGTGTCGAACAGGGTGACCCCGAGGTCCAGCGCCCGCCGGACGATGTCGGCGGCCCGGCGCTCGTAGTCGGGCCCGTAGCCCCACTCCTTCGAGCCGAACTGCCAGGTGCCGAGGCCGATCTTGGAGATGGGCTTGGGAGTGCCGAGCTGGACGAAGCGCATCCCCCGAAACTACGCGAAAGGAGGGGCACCTTATCAGCACATTCCACACAGAAAGTCACCCTTCCTCGCCGCCGGCCAGGAGGTTCGCGCCGACGACCCTCCTGCGGGCGCGAGCCTCCCGGGCGCGGGGCGGCGATAGGGTCGGTGGCGTGACCTACCTTGCCGCCGACGAGCGCTACCAGTCCATGCCCTACCGGCGCGCCGGGCGCAGCGGGCTGCGGCTGCCCGCCGTCTCGCTCGGGCTGTGGCACAACTTCGGCCCGGACCGACCGTTCGAGCGGCAGCGGGACATCGTCCGCCGCGCCTTCGACCTCGGGGTCACCCACTTCGATCTGGCCAACAACTACGGCCCGCCGCCGGGCGCCGCCGAGGAGAACTTCGGCCGGCTGCTCGCCACCGACCTCAGGGCGTACCGGGACGAGCTGGTCGTCTCCAGCAAGGCCGGATACCTGATGTGGCCCGGCCCGTACGGCGAGTGGGGCTCCCGCAAGTACCTGGTCTCCTCGCTGGACCAGTCGCTGCGCCGCCTCGGGCTGGAGTACGTCGACGTCTTCTACTCGCACCGGTTCGACCCGGACACCCCGCTGGAGGAGACGATGGGCGCGCTCGACGCGATCGTCCGCTCCGGCAAGGCGCTCTACGTGGGCGTCTCCAACTACGACTCGGAGCAGACCGAGCGGGCCGCCGCGATCCTGCGCGAGCTGGGCACGCCGCTGCTGATCAACCAGCCGTCGTACTCGATGCTCAATCGCTGGACGGAGGACGACGGCCTGCTGGACACGCTGGAGCGGGTCGGCGCGGGCTGCATCGCGTACAGCCCGCTCGCCCAGGGCCTGCTCACCGACCGCTACCTGGGCGGCATCCCCGCCGACTCCCGGGTGCGCACCAGCGTCTTCCTCAACGAGAGCGACCTCGACGAGAAGAAGATGACCACCGTCCGGGCGCTCGGCGCGATCGCCGAGCGGCGCGGCCAGTCGCTGGCCCAGCTTGCGCTCGCCTGGGCGCTGCGCGACCCGCGAATGACCAGCCTGATCATCGGCGCGAGCAGCGTCCCCCAGTTGGAGGCGAACGTGGCGGCGCTGGACAACCTCGACTTCACCGCCGAGGAACTGGCCGAGATCGACGGCCACCTCGACTGAGCCGCACCACATGACCTCGTCAGTGGATGTCCACGATGGCAACCCGCGAAAGAACGCCTTCAGTACGGCGAGGTCGTAACCCTCCTCCGGCACCGGGTTCCACTCGGGCGGCGCTGACCGGGTAGTCCCCGGTCGTAAGCCCCGGCCCTGAAGCGATGTAGTGAAGAGGTTCGACCGCCACCGGTGTCACCTCCCGCACGCCTCGTGACGTTTCCCCACCGGAGGTGGACGGATGGAGAGCTTCGACGAGGTGATCGGTGCCCGGTTGCCGGCCCTGCTGCGGTACGCGGCGGTGCTGGCCGGGGATCGGGACCTGGCTCAGGACGTGGTGCAGGACGCGCTGATCCGCGCGCACGCCCGCTGGGGCCGGATCAGCCGGATGGACCGGCCGGACCTCTACCTGCGCCGGATGGTGCTCACCGAGTACCTGTCCTGGCACCGGCGGAAGGCCCGACGGGCAGCCCTGTTCGAGGCCCGGCGGGCCCCGGTCGAACACGGCCCCGACCACGCCGTCGGGCACGCCGAGCGCGACGACCTGTGGGCCCGGCTCGCCGCGCTGCCGGAACGGCAGCGGGCGGTGCTGGTGCTGCGCTACTACGAGGACCTTTCCGACCCGGAGATCGCCGAGGTCCTCCAGTGTGCCGTCGGATCGGTACGGGTCTACCGGGCCCGCGCGTTCGCCGCCCTCAGATTGGAACTCGAACTGGAGGAGAGCCGATGAGTACTCGACTGAACCGGGCGCTGGCCGAGGGGGAGCGCCACTCTCCAGACCCCACGGAGGTTCTGGCCGGTATCCGGGCCGGGGTGCGGCGGAGCCGCCGCCGTCGGCGGTTCGCGGTGGCGGGAGCGGCCGGCGCGGCCGTACTGGTGCTGGCCGGCGGCGGGTTCCTGGTCCAACGGCTTCCGATCCCGCCGGTCGGGGCGACGCCGGCGACCGACCGGGTCGACGCCGCCGCAGCCGCCGGGCCCGTCCAGCCGCAGCCGTGCCGGCTGAGCTTCGGCTGGCTGCCGACGGGGTTGTCCGCGCCGTCGCGAACGTGTGGGCCGGGTGACCAGGGCGTGCTCTACCCGATAGATGGCGGCCCCTACCTACGGGTCGACGTGGACTACTCCGGGTGGCAGCCTCCCCTGTCCAGGAAGGGCTGGGAGCCGATGGTGGTCAACGGCCGCACCGGCAGGATGGCGGTCCGGGACACCCGTGCCCTCGTGCTGTTCCCGCTTCCCTCGGGCCGCTGGGTCAACTTCGAGTACGGCGTCGGACAGCCCGGCGGTCCGCGTACGGAGAAGCTGGGCGAGACGGCGAAGCGGATCGCCGAGGGCATCGGCGAGACCGTGGCCGGGACGGTGCGCGTCCCGTTCGCGCCGACCTACCTGCCGCGAGGGCAGCGCTTCGTGGCGGCCCTCGGCGGCACCGCGTCCGGCCTCATCTACCGGGAGGGCTCCGGCCGGGTGCTCGACCGGAAGCCGGCCCAGGGAGCAACCGAGGATGGGATCCCCACCGACCGGCCCACGATCGACTACGGCGTCGGGTACTCGATCCGTTGGGACCCGGCAGGGTCGGAGCCGACGGGGAGAGAACTGGGCGAGCGCGCGGACCGGGATGTGCAGGGCCTGCCGACGTACCTGGTGAACCGGGGCAGAATGGTAATCGTCGACGGCTTCCACGGCGGCCGGTTGTCCGTGTTTTTGAACGGGCCCGAGCCGGTTCTTCCGACCGCGCCCTCGGCGCCGCCGACGGGCAAGTTGAACAAGCCCGAGCCCATTCTTCCGACCGTGCCCTCGGCGCCGCCGACGGGCGAGTTGCTCCGGATCGCCGAGGGCATCCGCTGGATGGGATGAGCCGGCCCGTTACGCACCGATGAGGGGCATCGGCCCTCCGACCGGGCGCCCACCGGGCAAGCCCCGGGCCGGTCGGAGGGCGGACCCGGGGCGGCGCGAACGCCATCGGTGCCGGGCGTCGATATATGGGTCGAACGCGCTAATCCGGTCGCTGGGCCCGACGCTCGCCGCGATCGATGTCGCTATCCCGATGAGCAGGCCGACGTACCACCGGTCCCGCGGTTCGCGGCCGGTCGGGTGCGGTGGTGGTGAGTCGGCGGGACACCAGGGGCGGCCTCGGGCGGGGTCGGGTCCGAACACCAGCACGGTCAGAATGCTGAGCAGGAACAGCGTCGGCAGCGCCCGCAAAGGCTGCGGGGTATCGACCCCCTGCCACTGCGGTCGAACTCGGTGTAGTGCACCCGCCAGTCGCCGGTACGCCGGACGAACAGCGGACCGGAACGGTCGGTGAACATCCCCGCACGACATGGGGAGTGGCGGCCATCACATGATTGGCCGTGCCGGGTCATGGGTCCCGCCCGGGGTCAAATGAGGGTCAAATGATCAAGGGCTTGCTCGCCGTGATTGGCGAACAAGCCCTTGATCATTTGCTTCAAGGTGGAGCCGAGGGGACTCGAACCCCTGACCCCCACACTGCCAGTGTGGTGCGCTACCAGCTGCGCCACGGCCCCTTGTCTTCGCTCCCGGTTGCCCGGGCACGGAGAGAACTATACACACGCCGGCCGTCATGGTCATCTCGCGGGCCCCACTCGCGGGTCAGTTCAGCGCGACGTCCGGCGGGAAGTGGGCGACCGCCGCCATCATCCCGCCCTGCCGGCGCAGCACCATCGGCCACAGGTCGTCCGGGCGGTCGACGAAGGCGTCCCCGGGCAGCGCGTCGAGGACGAACCAGGAGCCGTCCTCGATCTCCTGCTCCAGTTGGCCCGCCCCCCAGCCGGAGTAGCCGGCGAAGACCCGGATGCTGCCGATGCTCTCCCGCATCCGCTCCGGGTCGGCGGAGAGGTCGATCGTGCCGACGGCGCCGGAGACCTGGTGGAAGCCGCGCAGCCGCTTGACCGGGTTGCGCATCCGGGCCAGGCAGATCGCCGAGTCGGGCTGCACCGGCCCGCCCTCGAACAGCACCGCCGGGTCCCGGGCCAGGGCGCTCCAGTCGCCGAGGACGTCGGCGACCGGGACCTCGGTGGCCCGGTTGAGCACCACGCCCAGCGCCCCGCCCGGCTCGTGCGCGACGAGCAGCACCACCGTCCGGTCGAAGTTCGGGTCCTTGAGCGTCGGGGTCGCGACCAGCAGCCGTCCGGTCATCGACTCCATCGCACGCCCGCCGATCGCCTGGTCTTCTCCCTGCATGTCGGACATCCGTCAGCCACGCGCCGGGGGACGGGGGGCGTCGCCCCGGAGACAGGCACCGCGCCCGGCCCGGACGGCACCGACGCCGGGGCCGACCGGGGAACTGGCCGGCCACACCCGATCGGCACGGGACTCCGCGCTCATCCGTGCTGTCAACGCCATGCCTGGCACCATAGCTTGCGGTCGGGGCGGTGGCTAAGGTCTGACCGGTGGGTGATCGACTGGGACCGGAGGGGGCGACGATGGGGTCGACGGCGGACATCGCGGTGATCGGCGGCTCGGGGCTCTACGCCCTCCTGGAGGGCGCCACCGAGCACCGGGTCGAGACGCCGTACGGGGAGCCGTCGGACGCGGTGACGGTCGCCGAGGTGGGCGGCCGGCGGGTGGCGTTCCTGCCCCGCCACGGGCGCGACCACCGGCACCCGCCGCACCTGATCCCGTACCGGGCGAACCTGTGGGCGCTGCGGTCGCTCGGGGTACGCCAGGTGCTCGCCCCGTGCGCGGTCGGCGGGCTGCGCCCCGAGCTGGGACCGGGCAGCTTCGTGGTGCCGGACCAACTCGTCGACCGCACCAACGGCCGGGTCCAGACGTACTACGACCGGGGCGCGGTGCACGTCACCTTCGCCGACCCGTACTGCCCGGTGGGCCGCCGGACGCTGCTCGACGCGGCGGCCGGTCGGGGGGTGTCGGCGGTCGACGGCGGCACGATGGTGGTGGTGGAGGGGCCCCGGTTCTCCACCCGGGCGGAGTCGCGCTGGTTCACCGCGATCGGCGGGGCGGTGGTCAACATGACCGGTCACCCGGAGGCGGTGCTGGCCCGGGAACTGGCCCTCTGTTACACCCCGATCGCCCTGGTCACCGACCTGGACGCGGGGGTGGAGGGCGGCGAGTCGGTGACCCAGGAGGAGGTCTTCCGGGTCTTCGGCGAGAACACCGACCGGCTGCGCGGGGTGCTGCTGGACGCGGTCGCCGCCCTGCCGGCCGCACGAAACTGCCCGTGCGGGCGGGCGCTGGACGGGATCAAGCTGCCCTTCGCGCTCCCCTGACGCGGGCCGACGTGACGGCGATCACTGCGGACTGGGGCGAATCGCCCGATAGGTGAGCCTGTTCCAGATAGATTCGGCAGGTCGGGGGCCCGATCGCCGCGTCGTCTCCGGCGAGGAGGCAGCCCGCGCCGCGACACGGAGGCCCACCGATGGCAACGGTCCGCGAGACGACGTACGACCTGCTCCGGGCGCTGGGCCTGACCACCGTCTTCGGCAACCCCGGCTCCACCGAGGAGCCGTTCCTGCAGGACTTCCCCGCCGACTTCCGCTACGTGCACGCCCTGCACGAGGCGTCCGCGGTCGGGATGGCCGACGGGTACGCCCAGGCCACCGGCCGCCCCGCGCACGTCAACCTGCACACCGCCCCGGGCACCGGAAACGGCATGGGCAACCTGGTCACCGCCTGGCACAACAAGACACCGCTGATCGTCACCGCCGGCCAGCAGACCCGGGAGATGCTGCTGATCGAGCCCCGGCTGACCAGCCCCCGGGCGGCCGAGCTGACCCAGCCGTACGTCAAGTGGAGCTACGAGCCGCCCCGCGCGCAGGACATCCCGGCGGCGTTCATGCGGGCGTACGCCACGGCGGTGCAGCCGCCGGCCGGGCCGGTCTTCCTCTCCCTGCCGCTGGACGACTGGCAGCAGCCGGCGTCCGGGGCGCCCGAGGTGCGCAGCGTGGCCAGCCGGTACGCCCCGGACCCGTCCCGGCTGCGGGAGTTCGCCGCCACGGTGGCCGCCAGCCGCTCCCCGGTGCTCGTCCTGGGCGGGGCGGTCGACCGGGCCGGCGCATGGCCGGCGGCGGTCGCGCTGGCCGAGCGGCTGGCCGTCCCGGTCTGGTCCGCACCGGCCCCGGAACGGGCCGCGTTCCCCGAGGACCACCCGTACTACCGGGGCGTGCTGCCGTACGCGATCGGGCCGCTGGCCGAGGCGCTGCGCGGGCACGACACGGTGCTGGTGGTCGGCGCGCCGGTGTTCCGGTACTACCCGCACGTGCCCGGGGACTACCTGCCCGCCGGCACCCGGCTGCTGCACGTCACCGACGACCCGGAGGAGACCGCCCGCGCCCCGGTCGGGGACAGCCTGCTCGGCGATCCGGGCCTGGCGCTGGCCGCCCTGGTCGACCTGATCCCGGCGGCCGAGCGCCCGCCCCCGCCGCCCCGGCCCGCCCCGGAGCCGCCCGACCCGGGCCCGCCGCTGAGCCCGGACGGCCTCTTCGCCGCCCTGGCCCGGCACTGGCCACCCGACGGGGTGCTGGTGCAGGAGTCACCGTCCAACCTGGCCGCGCTGCGCCGCCGGCTACCGGTCACCCGCCCCGCGTCGTACTTCACCATGGCCAGCGGCGGCCTCGGTTTCGGGCTGCCCGCGGCCGTCGGGATCGCGCTGGCCGAGCGGGACACCGGGCGGGACCGCCCGGTGGTCGCCGTGATCGGGGACGGCTCGTTCCACTACTCGGTGCAGGCCCTGTGGACGGCCGCACGGCTGCGCCTGCCGCTCACCGTCGTGGTCCCGGTCAACCAGCAGTACGCGATCCTCAAGTCGTTCGCCGAACTGAAGCACACCCCCGGGGTGCCCGGCCTCGACCTGCCGGGCCTGGACATCGGCGCGGTGGCCCGGGGCTACGGCTGCGCCGCCACCGTGGTCGAGGAGCCCGAGCGGTTGGGCGACGCGCTGCGCGCGGCGCGCGCCGCGCACCGGCCCACCGTGCTGCCCGTGCCGATCAGCACCACCGTGCCGCGGCTGCTCTGAGCACCGGGCCGGCTCAGGGGCGGACGACCAGCGGTGCGCCGGTGGCCACGTCGAGCACCGGGCGGTCGCCGAGCGGCGCCTTCAGCGTGGCGGTGACCGGCTTGACCAGAAGCTGGTCCGTGCAGATGCCGGTGGCCGGGGTGACGCCGCCGCCGACCACCACCACGTCGTCGCGTTCCTGCACCAGCGGGGTGGCGCCGGTGTCGCACGCGCCGACGCCGATCCGCCAGGTCAGCCGGGCCCCGTCGACGGCCTGGAGGCTCTCCGCGCCGACCACGCCCTCGGGCGCCGGGCGGATGGGCGCGACGCCCCGGGGCACGGCGGTGACCGCGCCGGGATCGACGGCGAGCCGGGCCACCAGGGCCCTCAGCTCCGCCACGGTGAACACCCAGGCGGGAACGTGGGCCTTGCCCCGGCTGGTGTGCACCGGCGCGGTGCCGAGCCGCACGGCGGTGACGGTCAGCGGCAGGCAGGCGGTCGACGGCGCGTTGCTGACCGGGCCGTCCGGCCCCGGCTCGACGGTCGGGCGCAGATCGCGGGTCGGACCGTCCGGGCCGGGCTCAATGACGGGGCCGGACGTGGACTCGGGCTTGGGCCGGAAGCCCGGGCGCTTCTCGGGCGTCGGCTGCCGCGGCCGTCCCTCGCACGGCGGCGGGTCGCCCTGGTCGAGCTGCCGGTACGCCGTCGCGGCACTGACCAGCGGCACGCTCAGCGTCGCGTCGGGGAAGCGGATGGCGGTATTGCCCGGCTCGTCGGTCGGCACCGCGATCTGCTCCCGGTACCAGCCGTTGCGGAACGCCTGCTCGGTCTCGGGGGTGAAGTCGGGATCGCCGAGCAGCACGGTCGGCTCCTGGAGCAGCACGTACCCGGCCGTCCAGGCGGTCCCGGGCCGCCACGCCTCGGCCACCTCGACGGCCCGCTGGTGGAACGGCTCCCACCGGTCGTCGGCGCCGCCGCCCGGCTCCGACCCGGCCGGGGCGCACCCGGCCGCGATGACGATCAGGGGCAGGCCCACCAGGGCGAGAACGCGACGCATGCCCGTTCGACGCGCCCGCGCCGGCCCCGGTTCCCCCGGCCCCGGTTCCCGGCCTCCGCACCGGTCCCGCCGGTCCCGCCGGCCGCAGCGGCCTCATGATCCTCTGTCGGGACCAGCGGACGACCCGCCGCGTCCGCCCGCCGTTTCCAGCAGACGCCGCCAAGGGGCCGGACACGACTGTGCGCCCCGGTCCGGTGGATCGGGGCGCACAGGTGAGGTGGTGGAGGTGCCGGGAATCGAACCCGGGTCCTTCGCCGGTTTGTCAGGGCTTCTCCGAGCGCAGCTCGCTATGCCTCTACTCGGCCCCACCGCTCATGCGAGCGAGTTGGTGTGACGGGCCCAGTCGCTGATTGATCTCGCCGCACGGACCCCGCGACCGGGTCCGATTGGCCAGCCCTCTAGCTGATGCCGGCTGACTGGGACGAAGGCGTTCCCAGGCCGACAGACTTAGCTACTCGCCTCAGGCGGCGAGAGCGAAGTCAGCGCGATTGTTCTTGGCGCTTATTGGTTTCCGACGACCGATTCTCGAGACGACGTCGGCTTCCTCGGCTCGCTTCCCCTGTCGCTGCGTACGAAGTCGAAACCAGTCACCCCCTCGACGGGCCGCCCCTGTCGGCGGCACCACACAAGCGTAACGCCTTCCGCAACCGGTTTCATCCCGAGGCCCGCTCCGGCGTGCCGGAGCGGACGAACGGGACGAATCAGTCGTCCATCCCCTTGCCGCGCCGGCCCACGACCCGGGCGATCTCCCGGTCCGCGTCCCGCTTGGCGAGGTCCTGCCGCTTGTCGTACGACTTCTTGCCCTTGGCCAGGGCGATCTCCACCTTGGCCCAGCCGTCGGAGAAGTAGACCTGCAACGGGACCATGGTCAGGCCGCCCTCGCGGGTCTTGCCGATCAGCCGGTCGATCTCCAGCCGCTTGAGCAGCAGCTTGCGGGTGCGCCGGGGCTCGTGGTTGGTCCAGGTGCCCTGGGTGTACTCCGGGATGTGCATGCCGTGCAGGTAGAGCTCGCCGTCGCGCTCCTGGGCGAACGCGTCGACCAGCGACGCCCGCCCGGCCCGCAGCGACTTGACCTCGGTGCCGGTCAGCGCCATGCCCGCCTCGTACGTGTCGAGGATGGCGTAGTCGTGGCGCGCCTTCTTGTTGGAGGCGACGACCTTGCGCCCCTTCTCCCGTGGCATCGGCGCCACCTCCCCTCGTGTGGCTCCCGGCCGGGCCGGAAGCGGAGATCATGCTACCCGAACGACAAGGACCCTCCGGCGCGGATTATTCCGCGCCGGAGGGCCCTGCCACGCCGGACGGGCCCCGGGGTGACTAGACCCGCAGGTAGAACCGGAGGGTCACCCAGGCGGTGATGGCGCTGACCAGACCGCCCACGCCGGCCATGATCGGGAAAACGACGAGGATGTCGCCCCAGGTGACCGGGGAGAGCAGCCCTTGAAGGTCGCTGAGCGCGCCGTCGAACAGCAGGTACTTCGCCGCGATCAGGGCTATCAGGGCGAGCAACGAGCCGATCAGTCCGGCGACCACGGCCTCCAGCACGAACGGCGCCTGGATGAACCAGTTGGACGCGCCGACCAGCTTCATGACCGCGACCTCACGCCGCTTGCTGTACGCCGCGACCTGGATCGTGTTCGCGACCAGCAGCAACGCGGCGATGGCCATCACCGCCGCGGCCGCCAGGGCGATGTTCTGGATCGAGGTGAGGATCTTGAAGATCTTGTCCAGGAGCTGGCTCTGGTCGACGATCTCGTCGACGCCCTCGGTGTCCTTGTACTGGTTGTAGATCTCCCGATACTGCTCGGGGTTGACCAGCTTGAGCCGGAACGACTCGGGCAGACTGTCCGCCTTGACCGCGCTCAGCAGGTCGGGCGCGTCCTGGAACATCTCCTGGAAGCGCTTGTACGCCTCGGCCTTGTCGACGAAGATGACCTCCTTGACCAGAGGATCGCTCTTCAGCTTGGTGTGCAGGTCGGCGCGCTGCTGCTCGTTGGCCTCCTTGGTCAGGAAGATCGAGACCTCGATGTTCTTGTAGTAGAGGTCCTTCATGTCGTTCACCTGGCTGTACATCAAGCCGCTGGCGCCGAGCATGGTCAACGACACGGCCATCGTGATGATCATCGCGATGGTCATTGTCACGTTGCGCCACAGTCCGACCAGTACCTCGGACAGGACGTATTTCAAGCGCATCGGGAATTCCTCCGGGTCTCCGGCGTGAGGTGATCGTCGTCAGACTGCACAGGGGTGGATCGCCGGCTCACCCGTAGACGCCGCGGGCCTGGTCGCGCACGATGCGACCGCTCTCGATCTCGATGACCCGACGCCGCATCTGGTTCACGATGTTGGAGTCGTGGGTGACCATCACGACGGTCGTGCCGGTGCGGTTGATCCGGTCCAGCAGGCGCATGATCTCGATCGACGTGTCCGGGTCCAGGTTTCCGGTCGGCTCGTCCGCGAGCAGGATCAGCGGGCGGTTCACGAACGCCCGGGCGACGGCGACCCGCTGCTGCTCACCACCGGAGAGCTCGTGCGGGTAGCGGTGCTCCTTGCCACCGAGCCCGACCAGCTCCAGCACCTCGGGAACGACCCGGCGGGCGACTGCCTTGGTCTTGCCGATCACCTCGAGGGCGAAGGCCACGTTCTCGTACGCGGTGCGGTTCGGCAGCAGCCGGAAGTCCTGGAAGACGCAGCCGATCGAACGCCGGAAGTGCGGTCGCTTCCAGGAGCGCATCGAGGTGGACTTGCCGGAGCCTGATGGACCGATGAAGAAGACGAACTCGCCCTTCTCGATCGAGACGGACACGTTGTCGAGCGAAGGCCGGGACGCCTTCGGGTACGTCTTCGTCACTTGCTCAAGCTGAATCACGGGTGGTGAGTCTACGCGGTGTAACCGATGAACCAAGCCCCGCGCCCCGCCGATGCGAGGCGCGTCATCGAAACATCCGGTTAAGGGTAGATCGACGACGCGCTCCGCCCGCGAGCGATCACGCTGCGTCGCCGGCAAGCTGGCGCTGCTTGCGCCAACGGATACCGGCTTCGATGAAGCTGTCCAACTCGCCGTCGAAGACCGCGCTCGGATTGCCGGTCTCCTGCTCGGTTCGGAGATCCTTCACCATCTGATACGGGTGCAGGACGTACGAGCGCATCTGGTCGCCCCACGAGCCGGCGGCGTCGGTCTTCAGGCCCTCCAGCTTGGCCTGCTCCTCCTGCCGCTTGCGCTCCAGCAGCCGGGACTGGAGCACCCGCAGCGCGGACGCCTTGTTCTGGAGCTGGGACTTCTCGTTCTGGCAGGTGACCACGATGCCGGTGGGGACGTGGGTGATCCGCACCGCCGAGTCGGTGGTGTTGACGCTCTGCCCGCCCGGGCCGGAGGACCGGTAGACGTCGATCCGCATCTCGTTCTCGGGGATGTCGATGTGGTCGGTCTGCTCGGTCACCGGCAGCACCTCGACGCCGGCGAAGCTGGTCTGCCTGCGGCCCTGGTTGTCGAAGGGGCTGATCCGCACGAGGCGGTGGGTGCCGGACTCCACGCTGAGGGTGCCGTAGGCGTACGGGACCTTGACCGCGAAGGTCGCGGACTTCAGGCCCGCCTCCTCGGCGTACGAGGTCTCGTAGACCTCGGTGGGGTAGCCGTGCCGCTCGGCCCAGCGCAGGTACATCCGCAGCAGCATCTCGGCGAAGTCGGCCGCGTCCACGCCGCCGGCCCCGGCCCGGATCGCCACCAGCGCCTCCCGCGAGTCGTACTCGCCGGAGAGCAGGGTGCGGACCTCCATGTCCTGGATGGCCTTGGTGAGCCCGCCGATCTCGGTCTCCACCTCGGTGAGCACCCCGGAGTCGTCCTCGGCCTCGGCCAGCTCCAGCAGCACGCGGGCGTCGTCGAGCCGGGAGCGCAGGCTGCCCAGCTTGCTGATCTCGCCGTTGACGTACGAGAGCTGGGAGGTCACCTGCTGCGCCTTGGCTTGGTCGTCCCACAGGTCCGGCGCGGAGGCCTGCTCCTCGAGCCGGGCCTTGTCCTCGTGCAGCCGGTCGAGGTTGAGCACGGCCTCGATGTTGCGCAGGGTGGCGTCGAGGTCCTTGAGCTGTTCGGCGTAATCGGCAGCGGTCACGACAGACAAGCCTACTGCGAGCGCGGGAGGTCGGCTTGCGAGCCCCGCGGTGACGGGCGAAAAGTGTCCGCCCGACCGGGCGGCGTGGGCCTGTCGGCCCCGCTGGTCACGGGCGAGCGCCGTCCCGGGGGACGACCCGGCTGCGGCCCGGTGGCGGGGTGGCGGGCCGACGGGCGGGGTCAGCCGACGGGGGCGGACTTCAGCCAGGACAGGGCGGCCTTGTGGTAGGCGACGGCGAACTCCAGCGCGCTGGCGTCGTACGAGTCGCCCTCCTTCTTGGCGTTCTTCACCTGCTCCCGCACCCGGGCCAGGGCCTCGCTGTGGTATTCGTTGGCGGAGGCCTGGAGGTTGCGCAGTTGGGTGGCCGAGTGCAGGCCGCCGAAGGCGATCCGCAGGGCGATCGGGTTGCGGATCGTGTCCCGCCCCGGTTCCTCGGCCAGCCAGCGGGAGAACGTCCGCTTTCCGGACGCGGTGATCGCGTACGGCTGGCTGGATCGCGGCCCGGGCTTGCCCAGCCGCACCAGACCGCGCTCGGCCAGCACCGGAAGCTCACGGTAGACCTGGCTGCGGGTCATCGACCAGTACGGGGCGAGCTTGCGCTCGGCGGCGGCCATCAACTGGCCGCCTGTCATGGGACCCTCGTGGAGCAGCCCGAGGAGGGCCGCCGCAGTAGGGTTCACTCCGGAATCCGCCATGCCCATTACGCTGCCACTTTGCCGACCCGGCGTCCAGGATTTGCCAGTTTCGCCACCCGGGAGGGTTTCCTATGTGCACTGTCGGCCGGCGACAGTCCGTTGAGGGTCGGTCACGGTGCGCACGGCGAGGGCCCCCGCGACGCGCCGGGAGCCCTCGCGGGGTGCGTCAGCCCATGTGGGGGTAGGTGTGGTCGGTCGGTGGGACGAAGGTCTCCTTGATCGTCCGGGGGGACGTCCAGCGGACCAGGTTGTGCCAGGAGCCGGCCTTGTCGTTGGTGCCGCTGGCCCGGGCGCCGCCGAACGGCTGCTGCCCGACCACCGCTCCGGTCGGCTTGTCGTTGATGTAGAAGTTGCCGGCCGCGTACCGCATCCGCTCGGCCACCGCGTCGACCACCCGGCGGTCGGTGGCGAAGATCGACCCGGTCAGCGCGTACGGGGCGATCGACTCGGCCTGGGCGACGACCTCGTCGAAGCGGGCGTCGTCGAAGACGTGCACGCCGAGGATCGGGCCGAAGTACTCGGTGGTGAACGTCTCATGTGCGGCGTCGGCGCACTCGAACAGGGTCGGCCGGACGAACCACCCGACCGAGTCGTCGGCGGTGCCGCCGGCCAGCACGGTGCAGGAGTCGTCGCCGGAGATCAGCTCCAGGGCGGCGGTGTGCCGGTCGAACGCCCGGGCGTCGATCACCGCGCCGCCGAAGTTGGTGAAGTCGGTGACGTCGCCGTAGGTCAGCGAGTCGGCGGTGGCGGCCAGCCGGTCGCGCAGCCCGGCGTCCCAGAGCGACCGCGGCACGTACGCCCGGGATGCGGCCGAGCACTTCTGGCCCTGGTACTCGTACGCGCCGCGGATCAGCGCGGTGTGCAGCGCGTCCACGTCGGCGCTGGCGTGCGCGACCACGAAGTCCTTGCCGCCGGTCTCGCCGACCAGCCGGGGGTAGCCCCGGTAGCGGTGGATGTTGTCGCCGACGGTCCGCCACAGTTGCTGGAAGACCTTGGTCGAGCCGGTGAAGTGGATGCCGGCCAGGTCCGGGTCGGCCAGCACCACGTCGGAGACCTCCTCGCCCCGCCCGGTGACCATGTTGATCACGCCGGGCGGCAGGCCGGCCGCCTCGAACAGCCGCATGGTGAAGTGCGCGGCGAACTGCTGGGTCGGGCCCGGCTTCCAGACCACCGTGTTGCCGAGCAGCGCCGGGGCCGAGGGCAGGTTGCCGGCGATCGCGGTGAAGTTGAACGGGGTGACCGCGTAGACGAAGCCCTCCAGGGGGCGGTGGTCGAAGCGGTTCCACACCCCCGGGGAGGAGAGCGGCTGCTCCGCCAGCAGGCCCCGGGCGAAGTGCACGTTGAACCGGAGGAAGTCGATCAGCTCACAGGCCGCGTCGATCTCGGCCTGGACGGCGGTCTTCGACTGGCCGAGCATGGTGGCGGCGTTGAGGGTGTCCCGCCACGGGCCGGAGAGCAGCTCGGCGGCGCGCAGGAAGATCGCCGCGCGCTCCTCGAACGGCAGCGCCCGCCACATCGGAGCGGCGTCCTTGGCGGCCCTGACGGCGGCGCGCGCGTCGTCGTGGGTGGCGTGGCCGGTGACGCCCAGCACGTGCGCGTGCCGGTGCGGCTGCACCACGTCGATCGGCTCGCCGCCGGCCATCCGCTGCTCGCCGGCGATGGTCATCGGCAGGTCGAGGCGCTCGCCGGCCAGCTCGGCCAGGCGTCGTTGGAGCCGCTCCCGGTCGGTGCTGCCCGGCTCGTAGGCGCGGACCGGCTCGTTACGCGGCTCGGGTACGGAGAACACGGCGTCCATCGGGGCTCCTGGCGATCTCGGCAGCGGTGGCGAAATCGGACCCGCGGACACCGGCCGGGCGGCCGGACGCCGTACGCCGCGGGCTGCACCGGTCGCGGCGGCGGGACCTGCGCCGATTCTCCCATGCGGCATCCCCGGTTCCGCCCCACCCCGGCGCCACCCGTCCGACCTGGCGCGCTTCGCGCTCCGCGCCCCGCCCTGCGAATCACCGCCCGATCCGCCCCACACCCGGCGAATCCCTGGCCCAACCCCCGCCACCCCTACGATTCCTCACCCGCCGCCGCCCCGGGGTACGGGGCCGGCGGGTGGGGGCAACGGACGGGCGGGCGGCCGGCGGCCGGGTGGCGCGTACCCTGGATGGCCGGTGACCAGGCCCACCCACGCGCCGGCAGAGTCGGCCGGGTCCGGGCGTCCGTCGAAGGGGAGACGATGAGCAACCAGCCCGGCAGCTCCACCGCCGCGGAGCCGGACCAGCCGGTGCAGGGCGCACCGGCCGGATCCGACGAGCCAGGCGACGACGGCGCCGCCGACCCGGCCTCGCCCGTCGAGCCGGCACCGGCCGACGGGGGTACGCCCCCGGCGCGTGCCCCGGGGGCGGTCGTGCTGGCGCTGCTGGCCGTGGGCTGGCTGGCGGCGATGCTCTGGTCCACCCGGGCGGCGATCACCTCCGCCGAGGCGGGGCTCACCGCGATCAGCCTCTCCGCGTTCGCGCTGCCCGGGGTCATCTCGGCCGCGCTGGTGGCCGGCGCGTCGGTCGCCCTGGCGGTGACGAACCTGCTGGCCCGGCGGGGTTCCGAGCGGGTCACCCCGCGCTTCGCCGTCGCGGTCGGCACCGGCCTGCTGGTCGGGCTCGCGGCGGCGGTGGTGATCAACCTGACCTACTTCGACAACGCGACCACCAACGTCATCGCCGGCACCACCGCCGCTGCGGCGATCATCGGCGGCGCCGTTGCCGGTGCCGGCAACGCCCGGGTGTCCGGCGCGATCATCGCCGCCGCGCTCGGCGCGCTGGTGTTCGTCGTGGCGTTCAGCCGGGCCCGGGACCCGCTGTTCGACCTCTTCGGCGCGGGCGACACCCAGGAGTCGATGTTCGGCGCCGCAAAGTGGGTGTCCCGGTCGGAGTCCCTGCTCGCCGGCCTGCTGGCGGGGCTGCTCGCCTTCGGGTACCTCACCTGGGCCCGGCGGCGCGCCGAGCGGCGCGACCCGGCCTCGCCGGCCCCCCGCTGGCCCGGCTACCTGCTCGCCGGGGCCGGTCCCGGCCTGCTCCTGCTGCTCGCCGAGGTCATCATCCGGGTCGGCGGGCGGTCCCTGCTCGACCTGGCCAGCGCGCTGAGCGAGGCGGACGCGGTCGCCCAGACCTCGCTGGGCACCTCCCGGATCGACAACGGGATCTGGGTGCTCTTCGTCGGCGCGCTCACCGCGCTGATCGCCTTCGGCCGGACGCTGGGCCCCGCGCCAGGCGACGACACCGCCGGGGAGGCGGCCGACGACGAGGCGGCGGAGGCGGTGGCCGGCCGCTGACCGGGTGCGGCGGCACGGGGCACGAGGGGGGCGGCCTCAGGACGCGGCGCGCAGCAGCTGGTCCAACTCGCTGACGTCGTACCACTCCAGCTCGTGGTCCTCGGCGCCGTCGACGGTGAACTGGGCGTCCGGGTCGCCGGCCAGCGCCTCGGCGGCCACGGACGCGGCGGCGGCCACGTCGTCGCGCGCGTCGTCGCCGTCGACGTGCAGCGCGGCGACCGCCGTCACCGGCACCGGCCGGACCAGCCGGACGGCGCTGGAGCCGAGCACGTCGTCGGTGCGCCGCAGTGCCGAGGCGGGGACGTCGACGGAGACCACCACGCGCCGGCGGGGCGCGGCCGGGTCGTCCCGGAGCAGCAGCAGCGCGTCCTGGGCGGCCCGGGTGAACGCGACGTACTCCAGTTCCTCCTCGTCGCCCTCGGCGTACCACTCGCGCAGGGCGGGGGTCACCGCGTGGGCGTCGGTCTCGGGCAGCCCCTGCTCGGGGAGGCGGGCCAGCATCGGCACGATCGCCGGCACGTACACCCGGACAAGCTCCTCGGTCACCGGTCGTCTCCCCCGCTCCGCCTCCCGACCGGCACGCGCCGGCCCCGGGCGCCGATCATGCCGTACGCCGTGACCGTCATACACCCCGCACCCGCGTTGCGGAAGGTTGCCGCGCGGGTCCGGGTCGACGGCGCTGTCGGCAGGAGATGGCAAACTGAGGCAAACGACGCCAACCCCGGGAGTTTCCGTGGAGCCGAGGTTCCTGCTGCTCTCCGACGTGGCCGCCGAGCTCAACGTGTCGGATTCGCAGGTCTACCACATGGTGCGCGGCGGTGAGCTGCCCGCGATCAAGATCGGCGGACGGGGGCAGTGGCGGGTCGAGCGCGCCCGCCTGGAGGAGTACATCCAGCGCAAGTACGCCGAGACCGCCGAGTGGGTCCGGGACAACCCGCTGACCGATCGCGACACCGAGTAGCGTCCACCGCACCGAGCGGCATTGACCCTGGACGTCGTCTGCCCGAGAATCGAAGCTGTCGGAGGCAAACGAAGGTAAACGCAAGCATCGGGGGTTGCGATGATTGAGTCCCGTCGTCCCGGTCCCGTCCGCCCGCCGGTCCGGGTGCGGCCGGCACCCCCGCTCGACCCGCCGTTCACCGAGGAGCCGGCCGAGGGCTGGCCCCGCCCGGTCGCCGCCCAACTGGCCCTCGACCTGTTCGAGGCGCACCGCCGCGCCCCGGCCCGCCCCGGCGGGCGCCCGCACGACCCCCGCCCCACCCCTGGCGGTCCCGGGCGGGCCACTCCGTCGGCCCCGCCACCCGCCGCGCTGGTCACGGCCACGCCGGAGGCCACCCGGGCCGCCCAGCGCTTCGTCACCACCTGCCTGGAGATCCTCAACGGGTACCGGCCGCTCGGGCAGATCCGCCCGATGAGCGAGCCGGCCTGCTCGGCGGCCGTGGTGCACGAGCTGACCAGGGCGGCGGCGCGCACCGGCCCGGTCCGTCGCCGCGCCACCCGCCCGACCGTACGGCTGCGCCGGCTGCGGGTCTGCGAACCCCGTCCCGCTGCCGTGGAGGCCGCCGCCGTCCTGGGCAGCGCCGCCGGGCGCACCTGGGCGATGGCGCTGCGCCTGGAACACCGGCGCGGTCGCTGGCTCTGCACCGCGCTCCAACTCGTCTGACCGCCCCAGACCCGCCCCAGGGGCCGGGAGCAGCTCGACCCGGCCGGCGGGGACGGCAAGGGGCCCCGGCCGTCGCCGGGGCCCCTTGCGTGCTCGCTGCTGGGACGGGTGCCGCCGTCGGCGGCATCCGGACAGGTCAGTTGCCGCCGTTGGCGGCGCCGTGGCAGCGCTTGTACTTGCGGCCGGAGCCGCACGGGCAGGGCGCGTTACGCGACGGACCGCCGGCCTCTCCCCGGGCCGGGACCGTGTCCCGGGCGGAGCCGGCCGCCACGGCCTGCCCGCTCCCGCCGAAGGCGGCCGGGCGGCGCTGGGCCTCGGGGGCCGGCGGGGCCGCCGGCCGGGCCGCCCGCTCGGAACGGGCCGCGCGGACCGGCGGGGCCTGCTCCTCGGGCCGCTCCACGGCGACCGCCCCGGCACCGGCCTCACCGTCGATGGTCGGCGCGGAGTACTGCAGGCCCTGCTGCTGGGGGGCGCGGCCCAGGCCCTTGGCCCGGATCTCCACCGGCTTCTCCAGCAGCTGCACCTCCTCGGCCTCAGCCTCGGCCTCGGCCTGCTGAACCTGGACCTCCAGGTTGTAGAGGAAACCGACCGTCTCCTCCTTGATGCCCTCCATCATGGTGGCGAACATGTCGAAGCCCTCGCGCTGGTATTCCACCACCGGGTCGCGCTGGGCGTACGCCCGCAGGCTGATGCCCTCCTGGAGGTAGTCCATCTCGTAGAGGTGCTCGCGCCACTTGCGGTCGATGACCTGGAGCAGCACCATCCGCTCCAGCTCGCGGGTGCCCTCCTCGCCGAGCTGCTCCTCACGCCGGTCGTAGGCGGCGTTCGCGTCCTCCTTGAGGCGGGCGAGCAGGAAGTCCTGGTCGAAGCCGGCCCGGGAGCCGATCTCCTCCTCCAGCTCGTCCAGGGTCACGCCGACCGGGTAGAGCTGCTTGAGGTTGGACCAGAGCTGTTCGAGGTCCCAGTCCTCGGCGTAGCCGTCGCTGGTGGCGCCGACCACGTAGGCGCCGACCACGTCGTCGATCATGTTGCGGACCTGGTCGGAGAGGTCCTCGCCGTTGAGCACCCGCAGCCGCTCGGCGTAGATGACCTGGCGCTGCTTGTTGAGCACCTCGTCGTACTTCAGGACGTTCTTGCGGATCTCGGCGTTCTGGCCCTCGATCTGGGCCTGGGCGCTCTTGATCTGGCGGGTGACCATCTTCGACTCGATGGGCACGTCCTCCGGGATGTTGAAGCGGTCCATCACCGCCTCGACAGCGCCGGCCCGGAACCGCTTCATCAGCTCGTCCTGTAGGGACAGGTAGAAGCGGGACTCCCCCGGGTCACCCTGCCGGCCGGCCCGACCGCGCAGCTGGTTGTCGATCCGCCGGGACTCGTGCCGCTCGGTGCCCAGCACGTAGAGCCCGCCGGCGCCGGCGACCTCCTCCGCCTCGGCCTCGCAGGCCTGCTTCCACTTGGGCAGGACCTCCTCCATGGCCTTGGCGTACTCCTCCTCGTTCTCCGCCGGGTCGAGGCCGCGCTGGCGCAGCTCGTTGGCGGCGAGGAACTCGGCGTTGCCGCCGAGCAGGATGTCGGTGCCCCGGCCGGCCATGTTGGTGGCCACGGTGACCGCGCCCTTGCGCCCGGCCTGGGCGACGATCTCCGCCTCCTTGGCGTGGAACTTGGCGTTCAGCACGGAGTGCGGGATGCCCCGGCGGCGCAGCAGCTGGGAGATGATCTCGGAGTTCTCCACCGAGACGGTGCCGACCAGCACCGGCTGACCGGCCTGGTGCCGCTCGGCGATGTCCTCGATGACCGCGTTGAACTTGGCCTTCTCGGTCTTGTAGATGACGTCGGCCCGGTCCTGCCGGACCATCGGCCGGTGGGTCGGGATGGTCACCACGCCGACCTTGTAGACCTTGTTGAACTCGCCCGCCTCGGTCTGGGCGGTGCCGGTCATGCCGGAGAGCTTCTCGTAGAGGCGGAAGTAGTTCTGGAGGGTGATGGTGGCCAGGGTCTGGTTCTCCTGCTTGATCTCCACCCCCTCCTTGGCCTCGATCGCCTGGTGCATGCCCTCGTTGTAACGGCGCCCGTGCAGGATGCGGCCGGTGAACTCGTCGACGATCAGGACCTCGCCGTCGCTGACGATGTAGTCCTTGTCGCGCTTGTACAGCTCCTTGGCCTTGATGGCGTTGTTCAGGTAGCCGACGAGGGGGGTGTTCACCGACTCGTAGAGGTTGTCGATGCCGAGCCGGTCCTCCACCTTCGCCACGCCGCGCTCGGTCACCGCGATGGTGCGCTTGGCGTAGTCGACCTCGTAGTCGCCCTCGCCGTCCTTGCCGGGCTGGAGCCGGGCCACCACGCCGGAGAACTCGCCGTACCAGCGGGCCGAGTGCTCGGCCGGGCCGGAGATGATCAGCGGCGTCCGGGCCTCGTCGATCAGGATCGAGTCGACCTCGTCGACCACGGCGAAGTTGTGCCCGCGCTGGACCAGCTCGTCCTTCGACCAGGCCATGTTGTCGCGCAGGTAGTCGAAGCCGAACTCGTTGTTGGTGCCGTAGGTGATGTCGCACTCGTACGCGGCGCGGTGCTCGCTGGCCGGCCGGTTGGGCAGGACCACGCCGACGGTGAGGCCGAGGAACTCGTGCACCTGGCCCATCCAGGCGGCGTCACGCTGGGCCAGGTAGTCGTTCACCGTGACCACGTGCACGCCCTTGCCGGACAGCGCGTTGAGGTAGACCGCCATGACCGAGGTCAGCGTCTTGCCCTCACCGGTCTTCATCTCGGCGATGTTGCCGAAGTGCAGCGCCGCGCCACCCATCACCTGGACGTCGTACGGCCGCTGGCCGAGCACCCGGGCTGCCGCCTCGCGCACCGTGGCGAACGCCTCCGGCAGCAGGTCGTCGAGGGTCTCCCCGTCGGCGAGCCGCTCCCGGTACTGGTCGGTGAGGCCCCGCAGCTCGTCGTCGGTGAGGTTGACGTAGTCGTCCTCGATCGAGTTGACGGCGGCGGCGATGGCCTTCAGCCGGCGCACCATGCGGCCCTCGCCCGCGCGGAGGACCTTTTCCAGAATCGACACGGATCAACGCTCCCCTAGACAGTCTCGACCCATCGTAGGCGCTCCGTCGGCCTGATGGTCACTGGTGGCGGCGGTCCGATCGGCCGAACCCGACATAACGCTCGGACCGCGGGCCGGCGGCGGGATATCCGGTTACGCCCAGCGCGAACGATCCGGCACGATGGATCGGGTGGAACCCGTGGAACTCACCGAGGACGGTCTGCTGTTGCGGCCCTGGCGGGCGACCGACGCGGACGCCGTGCACCGGGCCTGCCAGGATCCGGACATCCAGCGCTGGACCACCGTACCGCGCCCGTACCTGCCCGAACATGCCCGCGGGTTCGTCACCGAACTCAGCGCGGCGGCCTGGCGCGACGGCACGGGCGCCCCGTTCGCCGTCTGCGACGCCGGCACCGGGGAACTGTTGGCCTCCTGCGGCCTGGTGTCGCTGCACCAGGCGACCGACACCGGTGAGATCGGCTACTGGGTGGCCCCCTGGGCCCGGGGCCGGGGCGTCGCCGCCCGGGCCACCCGGGTGGTCGCCCGGTGGGCGTTCGACGCGCCCGGACTGCGCCGGCTGATCTGGCAGGCCGAGATCGGCAACCACGCGTCCCGGCTGGCCGCGCTGCGCGCCGGCTTCCGGATCGAGGGCGAGCTGCGGCTGGCCCACCCGTCGCCCGACGGCCGGCGGGAGGGCTGGATCGGCTCCCTGCTCCCCGGCGAGCTGCCCGCGCCGGGCGCCCCCGGCCCGGCCGGCCCGCAGACCCTGGACGCCCGCCGGGCCGCCGTCTTCGGCCGGGCGCAGCCCACCCTGTTCGCCACCGTCGGGGCCGAGGAACTGCGGCTGCGGCCGATCGAGGAACGCGACCTGGACGCGGTCGCCGAGACCTGCCGGGACCCGCACACGGTCGAGTGGACCACCGTGCCGGCCCCGTACGACCGGGCGCACGCCGAGAGGTTCAAGCACGACACGGCCGACACGGCCTGGGCGCGCGGCACCGGCGCGTACTTCACCGTCGCCGACGGCGACGACCGGTACGCCGGCTCGATCGACCTGCGGATCCTCGCCGGCGACCCGGCGGCGGGCACGGTCGGCTTCATGACCGCGCCGCACGCCCGGGGCCGGGGGTACATGCCGGCCGCGACCGCCGCCCTGACCGCCTGGGGCTTCACCACCCTCGGCCTGGCCCGGGTCGAGTGGCGGGCACTGGTCGGCAACACCGCCTCCCGCCGGGTGGCCGAGAAGGCCGGCTTCACCGTCGAGGGCGTGGTGCGGGCGGCGCTGACCGTCCGCGACGGCGCCCGGGGCGACGCCTGGGTCGGCTCGCTGCTCCCCGGGGACCTGGCGTGACGGCGCTGCCCGACACCGTCGAGGCCGAGCGGGTCCGGCTGCGGCCGTTCCGCGCGGACGACGTCGCGGACACGGCGGCGGCCTGCGCCGACCCGCTGACCCAGCGGTTCATCTCCGGCCTGCCCGGCCCGTACACCGAGGCGGACGCCCGGTGGTGGGTCGCCGAGGGCGCCCCGGCGACCCGGGCCACCGGCGGGGCCGCGTACGCGGTCGCGGACCCGGCGACCGACCGGCTGCTCGGCGGCATCGGCCTGAGCAACCCGGTCGCGCTGCGGGGACAGGCGGAAATCGGCTACTGGGTCGCGCCGTGGGCGCGCGGGCACGGGGTGGCCACCGCCGCGACCAGGGCGCTGGCCGCGGCGGCGTTCGCGCACGGCACCACCCGGCTGGAACTACTCACCCACCCGGAGAACACGGCCAGCCAGCGGGTCGCGCTCGCCGCCGGCTTCCGGCACGAGGGGGTACGCCGCGCGGCACACCCCACCCGTGGCGGCGGCCGGCACGACCTGGTCTGCTGGGTGCGGCTGGCCGACGACCCGCCCGGCCCCGTGGCCCGGACCCTGCCCGACCTGCCCGACGGCCGGCTCACCGACGGCGTGGTGGCCCTGCGCCCGGTCGGCGGGGACGACGTGGCGGGGATGTACCGGCTGCACCGCCGGCCCGAGGTGGTCGCCAACCGGGTGCCGCCGGAGCCGCCGTCGCTCGCCGAGATCGAACGGCGCTGCCGGCTCGCGGAGAGCCGCTGGCTGGCCGGGGTCTCCGCCGACCTGGTCATCCTGGACGCGGCGACCGGCGAACTGGTCGGCGGATGCGCCCTGTACTACGACGAGCCGATGACCGGGCAGGCCATGATCGGCTACAGCATGCTGCCGGCCGGACGGGGCCGGGGCCTGGCCACCCGGGCGGCGCGCCTCGTCGCCGGCTGGGCGTTCGACGAGGTCGGGATCTCGCGGATCTGGGCGGGCACCCGCCCGGAGAACGTGGCCTCGCAGCGGGTGCTGGAAAAGGTCGGCTTCTCCCGCGAGGGCCTGATGCGCGGCCGGCTGCCCGGCCCGGACGGCACCCGGGTCGACTCGGTCGTCTACGCCCTGCTCGCCGCCGAGCTTCCCCGCTGACCCGTGCGGGCCAGCGGGGAACGGCCGGGCGGGGTCAGGTGTCGAGGGAGATGATGCCGTAGTCGTAGGCGTGCCTGCGGTAGACGACGCTGGGGCGGCCGGACTCCTTGTCGTGGAACAGGTAGAAGTCGTGCCCGACCAGTTCCATCTGGAACAGCGCGTCGTCGACCGTCATCGGCTCGGCGGGGTGGACCTTCGCCCGGGCGATGTGCCAGGGCTGGTCCTCGTGCTCCTCCTCGACCCGCTCGGCGACGGCGGTGGCCGACCGTGCGCCGTCGAGGGCCGCGACCGGGGCCCCGAGGTCGGCGACCGGCAGGTCGGCCGTGGCCGCCGCGACGGAGATCGGCGCGTGCCGGCCCCGGTGCACCCGGCGGCGGTCCGCCGCCCGGCGCAGCCGGGTGTCCAGCTTGGCGATCGCGGTGTCGAGCGCGCTGTAGAAATCGTTCGTGCAGGCCTCGGCCCTAATCACCGGACCACGGGAAACGCACGTTATCTCGACACGCTGGCAATGATCGGACTGGCGCGGATTGCGCTCGTGGAACAACTCGACGTCCACACGAATCAGTTTGTGGTCGTAGCGTTCGATCTTCGCGAGCTTTTCGGCTACGTGCACCCGGTAATGATCGGGAACCTCGACGTTGCGGCCCTTGACCACGATGTCCACGTGACCTCCCTTGTTCGGACGGCCTTCGATTCGGAAATCCCCGGCCGGCTCGCCCCCTGGGCAGTCCGTACGGCGTCGGCCGGGTCAGTGCGGCTCCGCCTCCTCTCACCGCCGGGGGCGGGTGGGAATGCCTTCCTACCCCCGACACGAAAACGCTAACCCCTGTTCGTCCGCCAGTCACCCCCCGCCGCGGAAAGGCTCAGAATTTTCACAGGACGGACACTGTCGGGTGAATCACAAACACGAAACGTTATCGGCGACGCCGTTTCTGGGTCGCGGCGAGCACCGCGGCGGCCTGCGGTGCCAGGCCGGCGGCGCGCAGCCCCCGGGCTGCGGCGGCCAGGGTGACCCCGGTGGTGACGATGTCGTCGAGCAGCACGACCACCGGCGCCGGCGCGCCGGCGCGGGACCGGGGCACGGCCGTCCCGGCGCGGGGCCGAAACGCCGACTCCGCCGCCCGGGCGCGACCGGCGCGGTCCAGGGTGGCCGAGTCCGGCCGGGGCAGCGCCCGCAGCGGCCGGACCACCCGCACCGGCCACCCGGCCCGGCGCAGCCGGACGGCCGCGTGCCGGGCCAGCCGGCCCAGGTGGTCGCCGTACCGGGCGCGGGCCGCCGCCGCCGTGTCCGGCACCGGGGCCAGCAGCACCGGCCGCGGCCCGCCCACCGCGTCGGCCACCACCTCAGCGAGCAGGCCGCCCAGCGGCCGGGCCAGCCCGTGCCGGCCACGCTCCTTGTACGCCAGCAGCGCCTCCCGCAACGGCCCGGCGTACGGGCCGAGGGCGACGCAGGGCGGCAGGCCGGCCGGGGCGGGGGTGGGGCGTACGGGGCGGGGGCCCAGTTCCTCCAGCGCCGCCTGGCAGCGGGGGCAGAACCCGCGCCGGACGGCCGCCGGGCGGTCCCGGCAGCCGGCGCACTCCACCGGCAGCACCAGGTCGGTGAGGTCCGCCCAGAGCCCGCCGAGCACGCCGCCCACCGCGCCCACTCAGTAGAGGAAGAACGGGGCGGTCGGGTTGCCGGCCCGCACCCCGGCCGGCGGCGGGGTCACCTCCAGCACCTGGTCCCGCTTGATGGTGTCGAACGGGTTGTTCCGGTACGCCACCCCGTTCGCCTCGTACATCAGGTTCCCGCTGGAGAACGGCACCACCGGGTTCAGCGGGTACGTCGACAGGTGGGTCACCCGGGCACCGACGTCGTTGCGCAGCGCCGTTTCCAGGGCACCGTCCACGCTGATCTGGTAGACCGCCGGCCGTCCCACCGACCCGGCCAGGTCCAAGCTGTTCTCCGTCGCCCAGTCGACCGCGGAGAGATCGGTCAGCGAGGTGACCAGCCGGCGGGCCGGGCCCACGGAGACCACACCGCCGTTCAGGTTGACCGCCGCGACGTACAGGCCGCCTCCGACGATCGCCGCGATCCGGTGCCCGTCCAGCGAGGCGGCCACCGCCGTCACCCCGCCCTCGACGGTCAGCGGCACCACCCGCAACTGGGCGTTCCCGTCGAAGCGGTAGAGCCGGCCGTCGGCCACCACCAGCCCCTGCGGGCGTTCCGGGTCGAGCGAACGCAGCCAGACCGGCCGCCCCATGGAGGCGTACGACTGGGGGCTGCGCTGGAAGATGCTCACCGGCACCGCACCGGCACCGACCGTGAGCCGCTGCCGCTGGTCCGCCCCGGTCGTCACCAGGGCCGCCAGCACCGCGTCGCCGGAGCGGCTGAACCCGGCCGACACGACGCCCTTGTTGTACGCCGCCGCGACCGGCACCTGGCCGCTCGCCTCACCGGCGAGGGCGAGCGGGTGGACCGCCCCGTCGTAGACGCAGAACCGCTGCGGGTCGTCGGTGATCGGGTACGCCGGATTCGCCCGGCGGTGCGCGGCGAGGTCGGGCACCTTCTTCCGGGACTGGTTGTGGATCTTCAGCTCCAGTTGGCCGTCCAACTCCGGCAGCGACCAGGCGAGCTGGTCGATGAGCTGCTCGATCCGCTTGTCGTCCGCGTCGACGGGCATGTCGAGGTTGACCTCCCACTGCCCGTCCGACTCGGTCGCGTTGTTGATCAGGCGGGTGCCGTCCGGCAGCCGGCTCGTCCCCGACCCCAGCCACTCCGACGGCCCGGCCGTCAGCCACTTCACCACCTCGGTGACCCGCCGCTCGTCGGGCACGGCCAAGGGCAGGTAGCGCTGGTCGGGCACCAGCCGGGTGCGGTCGGTGTTCCAGAAGTAGACGGTGTGGGTCTGGTAGTACTGCCGCAGCGCGTCGTCGCTGAGCAGCAGCACGTTCGGCGGGGGGTCCTTGACGAACCAGCCGGCGTCCGGCTTGTCCTCCTGGGCGGCGCTCAGCTTGAACCGGTACTCGGTGTCGGTGGCCACCGGCGGCACCAGCGTGCCGTCGGCGCGTAGCAGGCCGATCTGCTGCACCCGGAGGGTGACCTTGATGCCGTCGGTGGTCTCGGTGATCACCGGCGTCTCGCGCAGTCGCACCACGGTGAGAGCCACCTCGCTGGGCTGCTTCTCCTGGATCCGGCTGCGCCCGTCCGGGGCGACGAACTGCTTGACCCGGTAGTAGGCCCGGTCCGCCTCACCGGCGGCGGCGGAGAGGAAGTTCGTGACGAAGGCACTGCGGTCGGTGCCGCTGGCCGTGGGGCCCGGCGGCTCGTCCCGGCGGTAACTCGACGAGCCGGACCGGGCGGCGGTCACCTGCCCGTCGACCCTGACCTCGGACTCCTCGGGGATGCCGCAGCCGGCGATCCCGGCGAGCAGGAGCAGCCCCGCGAGGGACCCGGCGAGCCCCCGGCGCGGCGTCACGACCCCACCTCCGCGCGGTCGCCGGTCGCCGGGGCTGGACCGACGGCCAGCGCGCCCCCGGTGCCGGGGCCGATGGCGAGCAGCCCGCCGTCCCGGGGGCCGCCGAACGGCAGGGCCGCGTCGCCGGGGACCAGCCGCAGCGGGGACGTGGTCAGCCGGTCGCCGGCCCGGGCCGGCAGGGTGAGCCGGAACTGGGCGCCCTGGCCCGGCGCGCCCCACGCCTCCAGCCAGCCGCCGTGCAGTCGGGCGTCCTCCAGGCTGATGGACAGGCCGAGACCGGTGCCCCCGGTCTGTCGGGCCCGGGACGGGTCGGCCCGCCAGAACCGGTTGAAGACCAGCTTCTCCTCGCCCGGCTTGAGCCCCACACCGTGGTCCCGCACGGTGATCGCGACCGCCGTCTGGTCGTGCCCGAGCGTGATCAGGACGGGCTTGGCCTCGCCGTGCTCGACGGCGTTGCCGACCAGGTTGCGCAGCACCCGCTCGACCCGGCGCGGGTCCACCTCGGCGATCACCGGGGCTTCGGGCACGTCCAGCTCGATGGCCACCCCGACCCGCTCGGCCAGCCCGGCCAGCCGGTCGGCGACCCGGTGCACCACCGGCACCAGGTCGGTCGGCTCGGCGTCCAGCATGGCGAACCCGGCGTCGAAGCGGCTGATCTCCAGCAGGTCGGTGAGCAGCTCCTCGAACCGGTCCAGCTCGGCCTGGAGCAGCTCGGCGCTGCGGGCCACCGCCGGGTCGAACTCGTCCCGCTCGGCGAAGATCAGGTCGGCGGCCATCCGGACCGTGGTCAGCGGGGTGCGCAGCTCGTGGGAGACGTCGGAGGTGAAGCGGCGCTGCAACCGGGACATCTCCTCCAGCCGGAGGATCTGCCGTTGCAGGTTGGTGGCCATCTGGTTGAACGACGCGGCCAGCAGGGCCAGGTCGTCCTCCCCGTTGACCACCATCCGCTGGTCGAGCAGGCCGGCGGAGAGCCGCTGGGCCGTCCGGGCGGCCACCCGCACCGGCGTCACCACCAGCCGGGTGACCAGGGCGGCGAGCAGGCCGAGCAGGAGCACCAGCGCCGCCCCGGTGGCCACCACGGTGGCCCGGGCGTCCGCCGCCGTGGCGGCCTGGCGGGTCAGCGGCACCAGGTAGTACAACTCCACCTGGCCGAAGCGGGTCGGCACCGGCGAGCCGTACACCAGGTACTTCGTGGGGCCGGCGGCCAGCCGGCCGGTGCGGATCTGGCTGGCGATGTTGCCCCCGGCGACCGTGGCCCGCAGCTCCCGGCTGATCAGCGGGCCGACCTCCACGTCCGGGGAGAAGCGCGGCTCGATGATGCCGGTGTACTCGTCGGCGATGATCCCGACCACCACCCCGCTGGTCTGCTGCGGGTCCCCGCCGGCCAGGTAGTTGACCGTGCCGTCGATGGTGTCCTGGAGCTGGGCCTCCTGCGCCTGGCTGTAGAGGCTGAACTGCTTCGCCGCGTAGTCGCTGCCGCTGTTGAGCCGGAGCCGGACGTCGGTCTCGGCGTTCTCCACCAGGATGTTGGTGATCTTGTCGGCGATCAGGTACGCGAACCCGCCGACGAGCAGGCTGGAGGTGACCAGCGTGATGGTCACCACCCGGACCTGCAACGAGCGGCGCCAGGCGTGGTGCAGGGCGCCCGCCAGCCGGGCCACCCGCCCGGCCAGCACGCGCCACAGCTCCCGCCCGGCGCGTGGCCGGCGGGTGACCGTGGGTGCGGGACCGGACGTCGGGGAGGTGGTCACAGTGCGACCAAGGCTATCCGGTGCCGGCCTTGTAGCCCACGCCCCGGACGGTGAGGATGATTTCCGGTCGCTCCGGGTCCGGCTCGATCTTGGCCCGTAGCCGCTGCACGTGCACGTTGACCAGCCGGGTGTCGGCGGCGTGCCGGTATCCCCAGACCTGCTCCAGCAGCACCTCCCGGGTGAACACCTGACGCGGCTTGCGGGCGAGCGCGACCAGCAGGTCGAACTCCAGCGGCGTCAGCTTCACCTCCTCGCCGTTGCGGCTGACGGTGTGCGCCGGCACGTCGATGCTGATCTGGTTGCCGGGCGGCCCGATGGTCAGCATCTCCGGCGCCACGTCCTCACCCCGGCGCAGCCGGGCCCGCATCCGGGCCACCAGTTCCTTGGGCTTGAACGGCTTCACCACGTAGTCGTCGGCGCCGGACTCCAGCCCGAGCACCACGTCGACGGTGTCGCTCTTGGCCGTGAGCATCACGATCGGCACGCCGGACTCGCCGCGGATCGCCCGGGCCACGTCGATACCGCTCATTCCGGGCAGCATCAGGTCGAGCAGGACGATGTCGGGCCGGTTCTCCCGGAACGCGGCCAGCGCCCGTTCCCCGTCGGCGACGAACGAGGGCAGGAAGCCCTCGCTGCGCAGGACGATGCCGAGCATCTCGGCGAGCGCGGGGTCGTCGTCGACCACCAGTACCCGGGCTCTCATGGGATTTATACTTCCATCCCCCTTCGTCTCGGTGGGACCGGCGTCACCTTGACAGCGGCGGCGGGTCGCCGGGATCGGCGTCACCCGGCACGGTACTGCCGGTTGGCCGTCCACCGCACGTCCAGCGCGCGGGCTCGTGTCACCATGACCGGTGCCGGTGCCGCCGAGCCCCGGCCATCGCCAGCCGTCCCCGGGGAGTACGCGTGCCAGACGTCGGCCCGACCGCCGTGCTCCCGCGCCGGCCGCTGACCGTCGGGGAGCTGCTCGACTCCGCCGTCCTGCTGCTGCGCCGGCACGCCCGGGTGCTGATCCCGGCCGCGCTCGTCCTCGCCGCCGCCGAGCAGTTCCTGCTGCACCCGCTGCGGGTCGCCGCCGGGGCCCGGCCACCCGGCTTCGCGTTCCAGCTCGGACACCTCGTCCCGTCCTGGGGGCTGCTGGCGGTGGGAGCGGCCACCGAGGCGGTGATCGTCCTGCTGCTCGGCAACCCGGCCGCCCGGGCCGCCGGGGCGGCGCTGCTGGGCCGTACCGCCGGCCCTGGCGAGCTGCTCCGGCCCGCCGGCGCCCGGCCGTGGGCGACCGCGCTGCTGGCCGCCGGGGTCGGCGCGGTAGTGCTCGTGGCGGCCCTGCTCGGGCCGGGCTGGGTGGTCGCCTGGGCGCTGCTGGGTTCGGTCGCGTCGGCGCTGGTCGTGGACCGGGTCGCCGCCGCCCGGGCACCGCTGCGCGCGGCCGTCCTCGCGCTGCGCGCCGGCTGCCGGGCCGCCGCCGTCCGCCTCCTCGGCTACCTGGCCTGGTGGATCGTCCGGGTCGGGCTGGGCCTGGGCGTCTTCTACGGGCTACGCGAGCTGGGCCTCGTGGACCTCACCGACCCGGCCTGGGCGGTGCCGGTGTCCGGCGCGATCTGGGCCGGCGTGAACGGCGTCGCCTACCCGGCGCTGGCCTGCCTCGACGCGGTCCTGCACCTGGAGGGCCGGATCCGCACCGAGGGGCTGGACATCCGGCTCTCCCGGGCCCCGGCGGGCCACGGCGAGCCGGCGCTGCTGGCGGCCGACCGGTGAGCCTGAGCCGGTGGTGGACCGAGACCACGGCCGCGCTGGGCGACCACCTGCCGCTGCCGCTGGCCGCGCTGCTCCTGCTGCTGACCGCCGGGCTGGCCGCGCTCGGCTGGTACCACCACCCGGCCTGGGTGCCCCGCCGGCTGCCCCGACTCCGGCTCCGGTTGCCCCGGCGCCGCCGGTCCCGGCCGCCCCGGGTCCGCCGGCGCCGGGGCACCGGGCCGGCCACCGCCGGAGCGCCGGTGCCCGCACCGGACGCCGCCCCGGCGGACGCCGGTCCCCTGGCCGACCGGCTGGCGGCGCAGGGCCGCTACGCCGAGGCGGTCCGGGAGCGGCTGCGCGGCATGCTCGGCGAACTGGTGGCCCGGCGGGTGGTGGAGCAGCGCCCGGGGATGACGGTCGCGGAGCTGACCGCAGCCGCCACGGCGCGCCGGCCCCCGGTCGGCCCGCCGCTCGCCGCCGCGGCCGGGATCTTCTCCGACCTCTGGTACGCCCAGCGCCCGGCCGCCGCCGAGCACGACCACCGGATGCGGGAGTTGGCCGCGGACCTGCACCTTGTCCTGACGGCTCCGGCCCCGCGGGGCGGTGAGCGGGCATGACCGCCGCGCCGTACCGCGCCGGGCCCGCCGACGCGGCGCCCGCCCCACCGGCATCCGCCGCCGCACCGCGCCGCTGGCACCGGCTGGCGATCCCGCTGGGACTGGCCGCGCTGCTGATCACGATCACCGTGCTCACCCATGCCGTGGACCAGCCCGACCCCACCGAGCCGGGCTTCCTCTCCCCGGTCGCCACCGACGCGGACGGCGGCAGCCGGCTCGCCGCCGCGCTGCGCGACCGGGGCGTCGTCGTGCAGCGGGAGACCGACCCGCTGCGGGCGGTGCTGGCCACCGCCGGGCGGGCGACGCTCTTCGTGCCCGCGCCGGGGCTGCTGCATCCGGACACCCTCGGCGCGCTGCGCGACCTGCCCGGCCGGATCCGGCTCGTGCTGGTCGACCCGCCCCGGCAGGTGCTGGAGGCCACCGGCCTGCCCCTGGTCCCCGCCGGCCGGCGGTGGGCCACCCGGGCGGTCGGCCCCGACGCCGACGGGCGGCCCTGCGCGCTGCCCGAGGTGGCCCGCGCCGGGGTCGCCGCCGCCGAGCGGCAGCGCTACGCCGTCCCGCCCGACCGGTCCGGGGCGACCGTGGACCGCTGCTACGCCGCCGGGCTGGCCCGGGTGCCCTGGGCGACCGAGACCGTGGTGATCGGGGCCAGCGACCCGTTCCGCAACGACCGGATCGGCGAACGGGGCAACCGGGAGCTGGCCACCGGCCTGCTCGGCACGACCGGCCGGGTGGTCTGGCTCGACCTGGACGGCCCCGCCCCGCCGCCACCGGACCCCGGCGGCACCGACGGGCCGAGCCGGCCGGCCAATCCCGAGGGCCCCGGCGGCGGGACCGGCGACGACGAACCGGGCACGCCCGGCGAGGACCGTGGCGACGAGGGCGCCGCCGCCGACGGCCCGTCCCCGCCCAACCCGCTCTGGGCGGCCTTCCCCGCCTGGTTCTGGGCCCTGCTGGCACAGCTCGCCCTGGCCGCGCTGCTGCTGGTGCTCTGGCGGGCCCGCCGGCTCGGCCCCCCGGTGTCCGAGCCGCTGCCGGTGGCCGTCCGCTCGGCCGAGACGGTGCTCGGCCGGGCCCGGCTCTACCAACGGGCCCGCGCTCGGGGCCCGGCCGCCGACACGCTGCGCGCCGCCGCACTGGCCCGGCTGCTGCCCCGGCTCAACCTGCCCGCCGACCCGCCCGCCGACGCGGTGGCCGCCGCCGTCGCCGCGCGGGCCGGCGGCACCGCCGCACAGGTCCACGACCTGCTGTACGGCGACGAGCCGAGCAGCGACCGCGAGCTGCTGGACCTGGCCCGCTCGCTGGACCGGCTGACCCGAACCGTCGCGGGAACGCCCGACCCGGCCCCGGCGGACGCCGGACCGCACGGGCACCCGCCGGCGCACGCCGGTGGACGCCCACCGGGCCCGGCCGACGCCGGCCCACCGGCCGACCCGCCCGGCCCCGACCGGCCGGCGGCCGTCCCCCGCCCCCGCCCCGCCCCGCCGAAGGAGGACCCCCGGTGACCCGACCCGCCGGAACCACCGAGCCGCCGACCGCCGGCCCGGACGACGCCCGCGCCGCCCTGCACCGGCTGCGCGCCGAGGTGGCCAAGGCGGTCGTCGGGCAGGACGGGGTGGTCACCGGCCTGGTGCTCGCCCTGCTCTGCCGGGGGCACGTGCTGCTGGAGGGGGTGCCGGGGGTGGCCAAGACGCTGCTGGTCCGGACCGTCGCCGCCGCCCTCGACCTGACCAGCAAGCGGGTGCAGTTCACCCCGGACCTGATGCCCGGCGACGTCACCGGGTCGCTGATCTTCGACCCGCGCACCGCCGCGTTCACCTTCCGCGAGGGGCCGGTCTTCACCAACCTGCTGCTCGCCGACGAGATCAACCGGACCCCGCCGAAGACCCAGTCCGCCCTGCTGGAGGTGATGGAGGAGCGGCAGGTCTCGGTGGAGGGCGAGCGGCGGGCGCTGCCCGACCCGTTCATCGTGGCCGCCACCCAGAACCCCGTCGAGCACGAGGGCACCTACCCGCTGCCGGAGGCGCAGCTCGACCGGTTCCTGCTCAAGCTCACCGTGCCGCTGCCCAGCCGGGACGAGGAGCTGGGGGTGCTCCGGGCCCACCACGCCGGGTTCGACCCGCGCGACCTGGCCGCCGCCGGCGTACGTCCGGTGGCCACCGCCGACGACCTGGCCGCCGCCCGGGCGGCGGTCGGCCGGGTGCACGTGGCCGACCCGGTGCTCGGCTACGTCGTGGACCTGTGCCGGGGCACCCGGGCTGTGCCGGCGCTGGAGCTGGGCGCCTCCCCCCGGGGCGCGACCGCCCTGCTCGGCACCGCGAAGGCGTGGGCCTGGCTGGCCGGTCGGGACCACGTCACGCCCGACGACGTGAAGGCCGTCGCCCGCCCCACCCTGCGGCACCGGCTGCGGCTGCGCCCGGAGGTGGAGTTGGAGGGGGTCGGGGTGGACGCGGTGCTGGACACGGTGCTGGCCACCGTGCCGACGCCCCGATGACCTGGCGGGCGGCGGCGCTGCTGGCGGCGGGCGCGGTCACCCTGCCGCTGTGGCCGGCGCCGTTCGTCGGGGTGGCGCTGATGACCGTGGCCGTGCTGGCGCTGGCCGCCGTCGACTGGGCGCTGGCCGCGCCGCCGGCCGGGGTCGCGGCCGACCGGGGCGGGGACCGGCGGGTCCGGCTCGGCGGCACCGCGACCGTCACCCTGCGGCTGGCCAACGCCTCGCCCCGTACGCTGCGCGCCCGGGTCCGGGACGAGTGGGTGCCGTCGGCCGGAGCGCGGCCGGACGTGCCGCCGGGGCGGGTGGTCCGGGTGGCCCCGGGGACGAGCGTCGACCTGCCGACCCGGCTCACCCCGTCGCGGCGCGGGGACCGGCCGGCGGTCGCGCTGACCGTCCGCTCGTACGGGCCGCTGCGGCTGGCGTTCCGGCAGCGCGCCGGGCACCCCGCCACCCCGGCGTGGACGCTGCGGGTGCTGCCCCGCTTCGACTCCCGCCGGCACCTGCCGGAGAAGCTGGCCCGGCTCCGGGTGATCGACGGCACCCAGGTGACCCGGGGCCGGGGCGAGGGCACCGAGTTCGACGCGCTGCGCGAGTACGTCGTCGGCGACGACGTCCGCTCGATCGACTGGCGGGCCAGCGCCCGCCGCTCCGACGTGCTGGTGCGCACCTGGCGCCCGGAGCGGGACCGGCGGCTGGTCTGCGTCCTCGACACCGGGCGGACCTCGGCGGCGCGGATCGGCGACGAGCCCCGGCTGGACACCTTCCTCGACGCCGCGCTGCTGCTCACCGCGCTGGCCGCTCGCGCCGGCGACCGGGTGGACCTGATCGCGGCCGACGCCGTGGTCCGGGCCGCGGTGAGGGGCGCGGGCCGGCCGGCGCTGCTGGCCCGGCTGGTGGACGCGGTCGCCCCGCTCCAGCCGGCGCTGGTGGAGACCGACTTCGCGCTGATCGCCGGCGAGGTGCTGCGCCGGGAGCGGAGGCGCAGCCTGGTGGTGCTGTTCACCGCGCTGGAGGCCGGGGCGCTCGGCGAGGGGCTGCTGCCGGTGCTGCCCCGGCTGGCCGCCCGGCACCAGGTGATCGTCGCCGCGGCCCACGACCCCGTGCTCACGGCGCTCACCGCCGCCGTGCCGGGCCGGCCCGCCGACGCGTACGCCGCCGCGGCGGCCTGGCGCGCCCTGGCCGAACGGGACCGCCTGCGCGCCGTCCTGAGCCGGCACGGCGTCACGGTGCTGGACGCCCCGGCGGACCGGCTGGCCCCCGCGGTGGCCGACGCCTACCTCCGCCTCAAGTCCCTCGGCCGGCTCTGAGCCCGGGGGCGTCGACCGTGGACCCGGCGGTACCCGGCCGGACCCGGCTCCCGCCGGCCGCGCGCCGGCCGAGCAGGACGACGTACGCCAGGAAGGCGAGCCAGACCGTCGCGCCGGCGCCGACGCGGAGCGCGGCCGGCAGCGGGGCGGGGGTGACGAACGCCTCCAGGCCGGCGGAGACCGCGAACACGCCGACCAGGCCCAGTGCGACCAAAACGGCGGAACGGCCGGCCTCGGCCACCGCCCGGCCCCGAGTCAGCCGGGGCGGCGGCGCGATCCACGCCCACGCGGTGCGCAGGCCGACCCCGGCGGCCACGAAGACCCCGGTGAGCTCCAGCAGACCGTGCGGGGTGATCAGGCCGAAGAACACGTCGGCCCGGCCGTAGGAGACCATCACCCCACCGACCACCCCGAGGTTGAGCGCGTTCTGCCAGAGCAGCCAGAGCACCGGCACGACCAGCACCCCGGCGGCGAGGCACTGGGCGGCCAGCCAGGCGTTGTGCGTCCACAGGTGGAAGGCGAAGGTCGGCGCGGAGAACTCGGTGTAGTAGCCGGCGAACCCGGAACGGACCAACTCGGCGGCGGCCTCCTCGCCGACGAACGCGGCGGCGGTGTCCGGGTGCCCGGCGACGTACCAGATGAGGAAGCCGCTGAGCAGGCTGAAGGCGGTCGCCACCGCGCACCACCACGGCCAGGCCCGGTAGACCGCCCCGGGGAAGCCGACCAGCAGGAACCGCCCGACGGCGGCCCACGACGGACGGGGCCGGCCGGTGATCCGGCCCCGGGCCCGCAGGACGAGCTGGGACAGCTCGGCGACGAGCCCCGGTTCGGGCGAACGGCTGCGCAGCACCGACAGGTGGGTGGCGGCCCGCTGGTAGAGCGCCACCAGCTCGTCGGCCTCGGCGGCGGAGAGCCGCCGCCGGCCGGACAGCTCCGCCAGCCGCCGCCACTCGCCCCGGTGCTCGCCCACGTACGCGTCGAGATCCACAGGCCCTCCCCCGTCCGGCGACCATAGTGTTCACTGTGCTGGTGAGCGCGCAACCACCGGCACCGGTCGCCGCCGGCCCAGCGGTCGCCGGCCCGGCGGTCACCGGCCCGTCCGGCGCCGACGCCGACCTGGTCAGCGGCGAGGCCGTGGCGCTGGACGTCCGGGCCGCCCGGATCGGCTCCCGGGTGCTGGCGCTGCTGCTCGACCTGGTGGCGCAGGCCGGGATCGCGGTGTTCCTGGTGGTCTGCCTGTCGGCGGCGGTCGCCGCGCTTCCCGCCGGGCTCGCGGACGCCGCGCTGAGCGGCGCGTTGCAGACCGTCGGGGCGGTCCTGGTGCTGGTCGGCTACCCGACGCTGTGGGAGCGGTTCGCCGGCGGCCGTACGCCCGGCAAGCTGGTCGTCGGGCTGCGGGTGGTCCGGGCCGACGGCGGGCCGGTGGGGCTGCGGCAGTCGCTGACCCGGGCGCTGGTCGGGGTGGCCGTGGAGTGGCCCGGCCTGGTGCTGCCCCTGCTGAGCTGGGTGGCGAGCGTGGCGGTGATGCTCACCGACCGACGCGGCCGGCGGCTCGGCGACCTGGTGGCCGGCACGATGGTGGTGCACACCCGAGTCGCCGCAGCCTGGCGGCCCGCCCCGTTGCTGACCCCGGCGCTGGCCGGCTGGGCGTACGCGCTGGACCTCACCCGGCTCGACGACGACCTCGCGCTGGCCGTCCGGCAGTACGTCACCCGGGAGCACCGGTTCGCCGAGCCGGCCCGGTCCCGGCTGGCCGGGGCGCTCTGGACGGAGGTGGCCGCCGTGACGACCCCGCCGCCGCCGGCCGGCGTACCGGTGGGGATGTGCCTGGCCACGGTGCTGGCCGAGCGGCACCGCCGGGCGACCCACCGGCTGCACCGGGCCCGGGCCCGCGCCGCGACACTGTGGCCGGAGCTGGCCCCGGCACCGGCCGGGGGTGGGCTGCGCGCGGCCGTCCCGGTCACCGGGCCCGGCGACTGACCCGCCGGTACGCGGCCCGCGCGGTCCGGTGGGCCCGACGCCGCGCCGACGCCGGCCGGTCGCCGTCGCCGGTGCCGGTGCCGGCCGGGCGGCTCAGCCGAAGAGCGTGCGGCCCCAGTGGTCGCCGCCGTCGCGTACCCCGGGCGGGCAGGCGAAGATGCCGCTGGAGACGTGCCGCAGGTACTCGTTCATCGCGTCGTTGCGGGCCAGCCGGGTCTGGATCGGCACGAACTGCCTGCGCGGGTCCCGCTGGTAGGCGATGAAGAACAGCCCGGCGTCGAGCCGGCCCAGTCCGTCCGAGCCGTCCACGAAGTTGTAGCCCCGGCGCAGCAGGCGCGCGCCGTCGTGCTGGCTCGGGTGGGCGAGCCGGACGTGCGCGGTCTCGGCGATCAGCGGCTGGCCGTCGTCGCCCTTCGCGGCGAGGTCGGGCTCGTCGAACTCGTCGCCCCTGCCCAGCGGCGCGCCGCTGCCCTTGGTGCGGCCGACGATCTGCTCCTGCTCGACCAGGGAGCTGCGGTCCCAGGTCTCGACCAGCATCCGGATCTTGCGGGTGACCAGGTACGACCCGCCGGTCATCCAGTCCGGCCCGTCGCCCGGCTGGGCCCAGAGCTGCTCGCGCAGCAGCCCGGCGTCCTCGGCCTTGAGGTTGGCGGTGCCGTCCTTGAAGCCGAACAGGTTGCGCGGGGTGGCCTGCCCCCGGGAGGTCGACGAGGTGCGCCCGAAGCCGAGCTGCGACCACCGGACGCTCACCACGCCCATCCCGATCCGGGCCAGGTTCCGGATGGCGTGCACCGCCACCTGGGGGTCGTTGGCGCAGGCCTGGACGCAGAGGTCCCCGCCGGACAGCTCCGGCCGGAGCGCGTCGCCGGCGAAGTGCGGCAGCTCGGCCAGCGCGGCGGGCCGCCGGTCGGCGATGCCGAACCGGTCCCGGCCCTGGGCGTCGCGGAACAGCGTCGGGCCGAAGCCGATGGTGAGGGTGAGCTGCGACGGGGGCAGCCCGAGGGCCTCGCCGGTGTCGTCCGGCGGGGCCTCGGGGACGCCGCCGACCGCGCCGATCACCCCGGCGTCCTTCCCGGTGGTCATCCGGGCGGCGGCGGCCGTCCACTCCTGGAGCAGCGCGACGAGCCGGTCCCGGTCCTTGGTGACGACGTCGAACGCGACGAAGTGCAGCCGGTCCTGGGCCGGGGTGGTGATGCCCGCCTGGTGCTCGCCGTGGAACGGCACCGCGCCGGCCGCCGCGCCCTGGTCGGCGGCGGCCTGCTCGCCCCCGCCCCGGACCAACGCGCCGGCCCCGGCGGCGACGCCGGCCACCCCGGCGACCCCGGCGCCGGCGATCGTGATCGCCCGCCGCCGGGACACCCGGTTCCCGCTCATGCCGTCACCCTCCCGTGCTCTCGCTGCGCCCACCCGGGCGGCCGGTCATCGGGCGACGACCGCGGCGACCTTGCTGATCGGCTCGGCCAGCGCGTTGATGCTGTCCGACAGTTCCTTCAGCTCGGCCTTGCCCAGCGCGGTGTGCAGCTTCCAGCCGTCGCCGTCGCGGTGCTTGCCGAGCGCCGCCTCCACGTTGGCGAACTCCTTGTCGAGCTGGGCGACCAGCTCCGGGGAGCGCTGCTCCAGGGCCGGGCGGAGCGCCGCGATCGCGGCCTTCGAGCCCTCCAGGTTGGCGTTGAAGTCCCAGAGGTCGGTGTGCGAGTAGCGCTCCTCCTCGCCGGTGATCTTGCCGCTGGCGACCTCGTCGAGCAGCGCCTTCGCGCCGTTGGCGAGCTGGAGCGGGGTGAGCTTCTCGGCGTTGGCCTTGGCCACGATCGCCTTGACGTCGGTGAGGAGCTGGTCCGCGATCGGGCCGTCCTTACTGATGTCGCCGGTGGTCCACAGGTCCTTCTCGATGCGGTGGAAGCCGGTGAACTCCATGCCCTCCTCGACGACCTCCTCGCGGCCGTCGATCTTCGGGTCGAGGTCGCCGAAGCTCTCGGCGACCGGCTCGATCCGCTCCCAGTAGGTGCGGGCCACCGGGTACAGCGCCTTGGCCTTCGCCACGTCGCCGGCCTTGACCGCGGCCACGAACTCCTCGGTCCTGGTCAGCAGGGCGGCGGTCTGGCTGTTGACGTACCGCTGGTAGCTCGCGGTGGCCTCGGCCAGCGCGGCGTCGGGGGCGACGGTCGCGGCCGTGCCGCTGACCTTCAGCGCTCCCCGGATGCCCTTGCCGATCATCCCGGGCTTGCAGGCCGTCTCGTACGTCCCGGCGGGCAGCTCGACGCGCAGCTCGCGGCTCAGCCCGGGGGCGATGTTCTCCACCTCGCCCATCACCCGGTCCCCGGCCGCGTAGACGTAGAACTCGGTGACCTTGGCACCGGAGTTGGTCACCTTGAAGGAGGTCTGGCCGGCGGGCAGCTCGGTCCGGCCGACCTCACAGGCGGTGTCGGTCGCCTTGACGGCGATCGGGCCCCCGTCGCCGGCCTCGGCGTCCTTCTCCGTGCCGCCACAGGCGGCGACGCCGGTGGTGGCCAGCACTCCGGCCGCGGCGAGCGCCATGAAGCGGGTGATACGCATCGGGGGTTCTCCTCGTGAGGTCAGGCGCGCGGCGACGCGGTCGCCGGCCCGGTTCCGCTGGTGGTGGAAGAGCCGGTGCCGGTGTGGACCGCCGGGCCGGGGGACGCGGCCGGCTCGGTGTGCGCGGGCCGCTCGGCGGCGTTCGCGGCGGTTCGGGCCAGGGCGGCGGGGCGGCGCAGGAAGAGCAGCAGCACCGGCAGGGCGTACGCGACCCAGGCGGCCGTCTCCAGCACGCTCGGCGCGGGGGTGATGTTGAACATCCCGGCGAGCAGGGCCGCGTACCAGGTGGTCGGGTCGAGGACCGAGGTGATGTCGAAGGCCAGGTCGTTCAGGCCGGGCAGCACGCCGGCCTCCTGGAAGTCGTGCACGCCGTACTTGAGGATGCCGGCGGCGACCAGGATCAGCAGGGCGCCGGTCCAGGTGAAGAACGTGGACAGGTTGATCTTCAGAGCGCTGAAGTAGAGGCCCACGCCGATGGCCACCGCGCTGGCGATGCCGCCGATCAGGGCCAGCAGCGGCCCGCTGTCCCCGGCCGCGCCCTGGGCGGCGGAGTAGAAGATGAGGGCGGTCTCCAGGCCCTCCCGGATCACCGCGAGGAAGGCCATCCCGGCCACCGCGACGGAGCCGACCGCGAGCGCCTCGCTCAACCGGCCGCGCAGCTCGCCGGCGATCGTCCGGGCGGCCCGGCGCATCCAGAAGATCATCCAGGTGACGAAGACGACGGCCGCGACCGAGGTGACCGCCTCGAACAGCTCCCGGTCCTCGGAGCGGGCCAGCAGCGAGGTCGAGGTGTACTCGATCAGCCAGCCGAAGAGCACCGAGAGGGCCACCGCGAGGCCGACGCCCGCCCACACCTGGGGGAGCCGGTCCCGACGCTGCGACTTCACGAGGAAGGCGACCAGGATGCTGACCACCAGGGTCGCTTCCAGGCCCTCCCGCAGGCCGATCAGGTAGGTGGCGAACATCAGGGCTCCGTGATCGTCAGGTATGCCTCAGCTAACTTAGGGCAGCCATACCTTCCTCCTGTTCCGTGACCTCGTCAAGTCGTTCATGGCGACATCACCCGTCCGCGGCGCGGTCGCCCGCGGGCCCGGTACGCGAAGGGACCGGGCCGCCGCGGCGGGCCCGGTCCCTGTCGTGCGGATCAGTAGCGGTAGTGCTCCGGCTTGAACGGGCCCTCCGGCGAGACGCCCAGGTAGGCGGCCTGCTCCTTGGTCAGCGTGCTCAGCTTCGCGCCGAGCGCGGCCAGGTGCAGCCGGGCGACCTTCTCGTCCAGGTGCTTGGGCAGCACGTAGACGCCGACCGGGTACTCCTCGGTCTTGGTGAACAGCTCGATCTGGGCGATCGTCTGGTTGGCGAACGAGTTCGACATCACAAAGCTCGGGTGCCCGGTGGCGTTGCCCAGGTTCAGCAGCCGGCCCTCGGAGAGCACGATGATCGCGTGCCCGTCGGCGAACTTCCACAGGTCGACCTGCGGCTTGATGTTCACCCGCTCGACGTCGGAGCGCTTGGCCAGGCCGGCCATGTCGATCTCGTTGTCGAAGTGGCCGATGTTGCCGACGATGGCCTGGTGCTTCATCCGGGCCATGTGCTCGTTGGTGATGACGTCGAAGCAGCCGGTGGCGGTGATGAAGATGTCCGCCTGCCCGACCACGTCGTCCAGGGTGGAGACCTGGTAGCCGTCCATCGCCGCCTGGAGGGCGCAGATCGGGTCGACCTCGGTCACCACGACCCGGGCGCCCTGGCCGCGCAGCGACTCGGCGCAGCCCTTGCCCACGTCGCCGTAGCCGAGCACGACGGCCATCTTGCCGCCGATCAGCACGTCGGTGGCCCGGTTGATGCCGTCGATCAGCGAGTGGCGGCAGCCGTACTTGTTGTCGAACTTGCTCTTGGTCACCGAGTCGTTGACGTTGATGGCCGGGAAGAGCAGGGTGCCGGCGCGGTGCATCTCGTAGAGCCGGTGCACGCCGGTGGTGGTCTCCTCGGTCACGCCCTTGATGCCGGCGGCGATCCGGGTCCAGCGCTGGCCGTCCTCGGCGAGGCTGCGGTGCAGCGTCTTCAGGATGACCGCGTACTCCTCGGAGTCGGCGGACTCGACCGGCGGGACGACGCCGGACTTCTCGAACTCGACGCCCTTGTGCACGAGCAGGGTCGCGTCACCGCCGTCGTCGAGGATCATGTTGGGGCCCTGGCCGTCCGGCCAGGCCAGCACCTGCTCGGTGCACCACCAGTACTCCTCCAGGCTCTCGCCCTTCCAGGCGTAGACCGGGACGCCGGCCGGAGCCTCGGGGGTGCCGTCCGGGCCGACGACGATCGCGGCGGCGGCGTGGTCCTGGGTGGAGAAGATGTTGCACGACGCCCAGCGGACCTGCGCGCCGAGCGCCACCAGGGTCTCGATCAACACGGCGGTCTGGATGGTCATGTGCAGCGAGCCGGTGATCCGCGCCCCGGCGAGGGGCTGCGCCTGCGCAAACTCGCGGCGGATCGCCATCAGGCCCGGCATCTCGTGCTCGGCGAGCTGGATCTCCTTGCGTCCGAACTCGGCGAGCGACAGATCCGCCACCTTGTAGTCGCCCTCGGCGAGGGTGCTCGGCCGGACCTCGGACGGCGTGCCGCTGGGGGCCGCCGGGAGGGTGCTGGTCATGGAAGCTCCTGTCGAACGAACGAAGTGCTGCGCGACCCTCCACCTTACGCGCGGTGGCGGACAGCGCACGGGGCGGTCGGTCGTGAACGGACTCTCCGCCCACTGTCCGGCCGCCCCGCGCATCCCCCCGGTTTGGTTCCCCGCGCGCTCTCGGACCTTCGTCGCGATAACGCTGCGTACCCATAGAGTCACACTGCGCCAGACTCGCGTCAAGCTATTCCGGGAATTTCGGATATGTGTCGGATGGCCGAGGCGACCCGCCCCGGAACGGGCGACGGATCAGTCGAGCCCGGCGGTGGCCACGTACGCCTCGCCCTCGCCGTCGAGGACGAGCGGACCGGCGTCGGCCGGGCCGATCGCGGCCTGCCCCGGCGCGAGGACGACGCCGCCCCGGCCGTCGTCGACCAACAGCTTCCCGGCCCGGCAGAGCACCACCCGGGGGCCCGGCACCGCGAGCCGGACCGGCGGGGTGTCGGCGGCCAGCCGCACCCGGTGCAGCGCGAAGTCGTCGACGGGCACCGGCCAGCGGACCACCCCGGCCGACACCGGCTCCGGGGCCACCACCGGGTCGTCGAGCACCTCGAAGCGGAGCACCCGCAGCAGCTCGTCGACGTCCACCCGCTTCGGGGTCAGCCCGCCGCGCAGCACGTTGTCGCTGGCCGCCATGATCTCCACGCCGGTGCCTCGCAGGTAGGCGTGCAGGTTGCCGGCCGGCATCCAGATCGCCTCCCCGGGGGCGAGCCAGACGTGGTGGAGCAGCAGCGCCACCAGCACGCCGGGATCGGCCGGGTAGTCGGCGGCCAGCGCCCGGGCCAACTCCGCGTCCGGCCCGGCGGCCTGCGCCGCCAGCACGTCCGACACCAGGGCGGCCCGCCGCGCCGCCGGCCAGCTCAGCAGCAGCCGGACGGCCTCCCGCAGCCCCGCTGGGCCGCCACGCAGCGCCGCCACCACCGGCTCCAGCGCCGGTACGCCGAACGCGGCCAGCGCCGCGGCCGACTCCGCCGGGTCGCGGAACCCGCAGAGCGCCTCGAACGGCGAGAGCGCGACCAGCAACTCCGGCTTGTGGTGCGGGTCGGCGTAGTTGCGCTCGGCCGCCGGGCGCGCCGCGTCAGCCGCGTACCCGGCGCGGGCCTGCTCCGGGTCCGGATGGGCCTGCAGGCTCAGCGGACCGTCCGCGGCGAGCACCTTGAGCAGGAACGGCAGCCGGGGGCCGAACCGCTCGACCACCCGGTCGCCGAGCCAGCGCCCCGGCTCGGCGGCCAGCAGGTCGACCAGGCTCGCCGCCGCGCCGTCGCGCCGCACCGTGGCCGGTGCGCCCGGGTGGGCGCCCAGCCACAGCTCGGCCTCCGGCCCGGCGCTGGGCACCGGGCGGCCCTGCAACTCGGCGATCGCCGAGCGGGAACCCCAGGCGTAGTCCCGAATCGACCCGTACAACGGCTCCATGCTCAGCTCCCAGCGCGGGACTCGCCGGCTGCGGGCTCCGCCGCGTACGGTACGGGGGCGGGCCCCTGGTCCGGAACGGCCGTCGGCGCCGCGGCGCCGGTGCCCGCCCGCTCGGCGGCGGCCGACCAGATGTCCGGCTCCAGATAGATCACCCGGGCGATCGGGACGGCCCCGCGGATCCGCGCCTCGACGGCGTTGATCCCCCGGGCCAGGTCCTCGGCGCTCTCGCACGCCGGGACCGCGATCTTCGCGGCCACCAGCAGCTCCTCCGGGCCCAGGTACAGCGTCTTCATGTGGATGATCCGCTCGACCTCGGGGCCGCCGGTGACGGCCTGCTCGATCGCGGCCAGGTCCTTCGGCTCGGCGCCCTCGCCGAGCAGCAGGCTCTTGGTCTCGATCGCCAGGACGATCGCGATGGCCACCAGCAGGATGCCGATCATGGCGGTGCCGGCCGCGTCCCACCTGCCGTCGCCGGTGATCAGGGTCATCCCCACGCCGAACAGCGCGAACACCAGACCGACCAGCGCGCCGAGATCCTCCAGCAGCACCACCGGCAGCTCCGGGGCCTTGGCCCGGCGGATGAAGTGCACCCAGGACTGGCTGCCCCGGATGTGGTTGGACTCCTTGATCGCGGTCCGGAAGGAGAAGCTCTCCATCACGATGGCCGAGACCAGCACGACGACCGGCACCCAGTGCCAGCTCTTGATCGGGTGCGGGTCGGCCGCCTTGTGCCACGCCTCGTACAACGCGAACAGACCGCCGAGGCTGAACAGCACGATCGACACGATGAACGCGTAGATGTAGCGCTCCCGGCCGTACCCGAAGGGGTGCTCGGGGGTGGCGGCGCGCTTGGCCCGCCGGCCGCCGAGCAGCAGCAGGCCCTGGTTGCCGGAGTCGGCCACCGAGTGGATCGACTCGGCCAGCATCGACGAGGAGTTGGTCAACAGGAACGCGATGAACTTCGTGATCGCGATGCCGACGTTGGCCAGCAGGGCCGCGACGATCGCCTTGGTACCGCCGTTGGCGCTCATCTCTCCGCCTCGATGCCGCACGTACTCACTGGTTCGCCAGCTCCTTCATTTCTGTGATGGCCGGAACCGCCATCGGGTCCAGTCCGTGTGCCAGGGCCAGGTAGACGGAGGCGAAGTCCGGCACCGCCACCAGCGAGGCGAGCCGCTCCAGCGCGGAGCCGCCCTCGGCGGTCACCACGTCGCAGCGCACCCCACGCCGCTCGGCGAGGGTCTGCACGGCGTCGGCCCGGCGCTCCTCGACCGCCAACGGCTCGTCGGTGTCGTCCTCGGCGTTGAGGCCGCCGTCGCGCAGCAGCACCAGCCGCAGCCGGGTGCCCTCGACCTCGGCCTCCTCCCGGTCGGCGAAGATGTCCCGCTCCCCCTCGGCAAGGCCGCCGAACACGCCGTCGAGCAGACCGACCCGGCCCCGGCCGGCCTCGCCGAGCGCCCCGCTGACCACGGGGTAGCGGGCGTTGGCCGACAGGGTGTCGCCGAACCGGCGGGCCGCCACGGTGGCCAGCGGCGACGAGCCCCAGACGATGGGGATCGACCCGGCCAGGCCGAGGGCCAGCGACTTCGCGGGGTTGACGAACGACTCGGCCGTGGGACGGCACCGGTCGGCGTCCGCGTCGAGCCGCGCCGCCGTCTCGGCCAGATCCGCCTCGTTGACCTTCACGAGCCCGAGCGTACGGGCGGCGAGCAGGACCGGCACGGTGAGCGCCCAGAGGCTGGCCCGGGCCGGTGCGCGGCGGGGCACCGGGATGAACGGCGCGCGGGCCCGCTCGGCCACCGACTGCAACCGCGAGTCGGGGGCGCCGACGGCGACCAGCCGGGCACCCCGGCGGTGCGCGGCCTCGGCGGCGCCGAGCGCCTCGGGGCTGCGGCCGGAGGCGCTGACCGCGATCACCACGTCGGCGGCGCCCACCCAACCGGGCACGCCGGCGCTGCGGTGCGGGATGACCGGGACCGGGCAGCGCGGCCCGGCGACCGTGGCCAGCACGTCCCCGGTGCGCCCGGCCGTGCCGATGCCGGCGATGACGACCGCCCGGGGGCGTCCGTCGTCGGCGAGCGCGGTCAGGTTCGCCTCGGCCGCCAGGGCGGCGGACTCCCGGACCTGCGCCCCGGCGGAGGCGGTGAACCGGAGCATGCCGCCCGGGTCGTGCTCGGCGAGGCCGTCCGCGTCGTCCAGGAGGGACTCGTCGGCGTCGCGTCGGCCGCTGACTCCGGCCGTTCCCTCCATCACGGCTGCTGCGCGGGTCCGCCGCGCGCCTCGTCGAGCAGCAGCACCGGCACGTCGTCGCGCACCTCGAAGATCCGGCCGCACTCGGTGCAGGTCAGCGTCTGCGCTCCGGCGTCGTAGTCAAGCGGGGCGTGGTGTGTGTCCGGACAGGCGAGGATCTCGAGCAACTGCGGGTCCAGGGCCACGGTGCGGCTCCTTCCACGGGTGCGGGGCGGCGGTCGGCGGTGCCGACCGGCGCAGGCGATCTTATCGGCGAACCCGGTCGAGCACCTCGTCGCGGAGCGAGATCATCCGTTCCTCGGTCGGTGCCTCGACGTTCAGCCGCAGCAGCGGCTCGGTGTTGCTGGCGCGCAGGTTGAACCAGGCGCCGTCGGGAAAGCTCAGGGTGAGCCCGTCCAGCTCGTCGGCGGTCGCCTCCGGGTACGCGGCGCGCACCTCGGCCACTCTCGCCGCCTGGTCGGCCACCGTGGAGTTGATCTCGCCGGAGGCGACGTACCGCTCGTACTCCCGGGCCAGCTCGGACAGCGGCAGGTCCTGCTCGCCGAGCGCGGCGAGGGCGTGCATGGCGGCCAGCATGCCGGTGTCGGCGAACCAGAAGTCCCGGAAGTAGTAGTGGGCGGAGTGCTCGCCGCCGAAGACGGCGTTGGTGCGGGCCATCTCGGCCTTGATGAAGGAGTGCCCGACCCGGGTCACCACCGGCTTGCCGCCGTGCTCGGCGATGATCTCCGGCACCGCCCGGGAGGTGATCGGGTTGTGGATCACCGTGGACCCGGGGTGCCGGGCCAGCTCGCGGACCGCCACCAGGGCGGTGATCGCCGACGGGGAGACCGGCTCGCCACGCTCGTCGATGACGAAGCACCGGTCGGCGTCGCCGTCGAAGGCCAGTCCCAGGTCGGCGCGGTGCTCGCGGACGGCCCGCTGGAGGTCGACCAGGTTCGCCGGGTCCAGCGGGTTGGCCTCGTGGTTGGGGAACGTGCCGTCCAGCTCGAAGTAGAGCGGCACGATCTCCAGCGGCAGCGCCGGCAGCACGGCGTCGCCGAGCACGCTGGGCACCGTCCAACCGCCCATCCCGTTGCCGGCGTCGACCACGACCCTCAGCGGCCGGATGCCGGAGAGGTCGACCAGCCCACGCAGGTGGGCCGCGTACTCCGGGCGCAGGTCGCGCCGCTCGGTCGCCCGCGGCGGCGCCTCGGCCGGACGCGCGGCGCCGGAGTCGAGCAGCGCCTGCGCCCGGTCCCGGATCTCGGCCAGGCCGCTGTCCTGCCCGATGGGGCGGGCACCCGAGCGGCACATCTTGATGCCGTTGTACTTGGCCGGGTTGTGACTGGCCGTGAACATGGCCCCGGGCAGGCCGAGGATGCCGGAGGCGTAGTAGAGCATGTCGGTGGAGGCGAGCCCCAGCTCGATCACCGACCGCCCCTGCGCCCGGACGCCGGTGGCGAACGCCTCGGCCAGGGCCGGGCCGGTGGCCCGCATGTCGTGCGCGATCACCACCGCGTCGCCGGGCTCCTCGGCGGCGGCGAGCACCTGACCGAAGGCGACGCCGAGCGCCTCGGCCGCCCGCTCGTCCCACTCGTCCGGCACCGTCCCCCGGACGTCGTACGCCTTCACGATCCGGGACAGATCAGACACGGGTTCCGCTCCTTGGCCGCAGGTCCTCAACGAACCCGAGCGTATCGGAGCGGCCCCTGTTCCCCCGCCTCAGCCGGGGAGGCGGGGCATGATCGTCGTCGCGTCGCCCCCACCGGCGGGCGCGGGCGGCTCGCCCGGTCCGCGCGGCGCCGGCGCCCCACCCGGACCGGGTGCCCCACCCTGCCCCGGCGCCTCGGGCTGGCCGGGCTGCCGGGGCGGAACGCCAGCGGCCGGGTACGTCGTACCGCCGCCGTAGACCCCGCCGCCGCTGACCGGTCCGGCGGCGGGCGGGCCGGGGCGGGCGCCGTACACCCCGCCGGACGGGGGCGCGGCCGGCCGCCCGTACACCCCGCCGGCGGGTGGCGCGGGCGGGGCCGCCGCCCCGCCTCCGGAGCGGTACGTGGTGCCGCCCGGGTTGCGCGGCACCGGCACCGGCGGGTACGCGCCCGGGGGGTCGGCCGGCTCCTTGTCGGCTCGGGACCGGCGCACCAGCAGCACGATCAGGCCGATGCCCACCACGACCAGGCCGACGCCGAAGAGCATGAACACCGACAGGCCGCCGGAGTTCTCCTCGGCGGCGACCGGGGTGGCCGAGCCGGCCCGGCCGGCGACCGCGGCCAGGGTCGGGCCGTCGGCGTCCACCGCCTCGGCCGGCGCGACGGTCGGGCGCGGCGACGGCTTACGCGTCGGGGTGGGTGACGGGCTCGGGCTCTTCTTCTCCCCGACCACCCGGGCCGTGGTGGCGTCCCGGCCGAGGGCGCGGCCGACCGCGTTGGTCGCCGCACCGGCCAGTTCCAGCCGGCCGCCCGGCGTGCCCGCCCGGAACGCCACGCGGTAGCGCACCGTGAGGCTCTTGCCCTTGCACAGCGTGGGGTTCGCCGGCGTCACCTGGCTCGCGGTCACCGCGCCCCCGCCGCCGGAGACCGACACCGGCCACCACCGGCCGGCCATGGCCACCTGGACGGCGGCATGGTCCCCGGCGAGGCCGTCGAGCCGCAGCCCCAGCCCGGTGCGGACGAGCACGCAGCCCTCGGTGCGCTTGCGCACCTCGACGTTGACCGCCCCCGGTGAGCCGCCCGGCCGGAAGCTGTCGGTCGAGCGCACCCGCACCGAGTCGCCGTCGGCCAGCGCCGGCGTCGCTCCGACGGCCACGAGGCCGCCCAGCATCACGCAGACCGTCGCGAGCCGCGTCGCCTGCCGACGTACCGCCATGATCACCTCGCCGTTCCTCCCCGGGTGGGGTCCGCGGGTCAGGTTACTACCGGGTGCGGGACCCGGTCGTTCGTCGAGCGCTCCGCATGTGCTCCGCGTTACGGAACCCGGCGCCGACAGCCGCCCGAGCGACGCCGTAGGGGCTGGCGGCGGGCCGGCGGAGGTCGGGGCGCGCCGGACGGCGGCGGGCGGGGCGCCCCGGACCGGGCCGGGCAGGCGGCGGGCCGTCAGCGGGCGGCGGCCAGCGCCTCGCGGCAGAGCCGGTCGGCGGTGCGGGTGGTCTCCGGCAGCCGGTACCTCGGCGTGAGCGCGAGCACCCGGGCGCAGGCGTTGTCCAGGCCCATCCGGTGCCCGACGCTGACGAAGACCGGTTTCACCCCGTCCCGGGTGCGCAGCACCCGGCCCACCACCTCCCCGCCGTCACGCAGGGGCGACCAGGCGCCCCGCCCGACGGCCGGCGGCTCCCACTCGCCGACCAGCGGCGTCTTGCCCACCCCGATCGCCGGCAGCCCGGTGACCACGCCCAGGTGGCAGGCGAGCCCGAACCGGCGCGGGTGGGCCAGCCCGTGCCCGTCGCAGACCAGCAGCTCCGGGCGGACGGTCAGCTTCTCCAGCGCGTCCAGCAGCGCGGGCAGTTCCCGGAAGGCGAACAGCCCCGGGACGTAGGCAAAGGCGGGCCGCCCCACGCCGACCGCCCGGTCCACCACGGCCAGCGTCCGGGCATCCAGCACGGTGACGGCCGCCGCGAGCCGGTCGCCGCTCTCGGCGTACGCGACGTCCAGGCCGGCCACCGTCGCGGGCGCGGTGGGACCCGGCCCGACCAGGTCGGCGAGGGGGCGCAACCGGTCCTGTACGGCGAGCGCCTCGGCCTCGGTGCGCGGCCGGGAACCGGTCACCGCTCCCCTTCGGTCCTCACCGGGTTGGGGCCGGTCGAGGCCACAACCGGTCGACGTGTCGGTCATGGGGCGAGCCTGGCCCACCGTTCCCGAGGGCGCAACGGCCAACGCCGGGCGGCGACACACCCGGCCCGGCCCAGCCCGGGTTTTCGCACACCTGTCGGGTAACTTCTTCTGGTCCGAAATTCCGGTCATCGACAGGAGAAGCTCAGCGCATGGGCAAGAAGACGATCCACGTCTCCGACTTCAGCGGCACCGTTCTGCGGCCGGACGACGAGGTGGTCCGCGTCGTGGTGCTGGAGCACCCCGACCTGGTCGCCGGCCCCGTGCAGCTCGACGCCACCACGGCCGAGGTGGAGAGCATCGACGACGCCGCGCTGGACGTCGCGGTGGTGGAGATCCACGACCGCCACGGCGGCGGCGAGCCCCGCCGGGTGGTGCTGACCGCCAGCGAGTTCGACGCGATGGCCACCGACGTGCCGATGGCCCAACTGCTGAAGACCGCCGAGCGGGTCCGCCCGCCCAAGGCCCGCAAGGCCGCCGACAAGCCGGACTACGGCACCATCGAGTACGCCGGCAGGCCGCACCGGGGCCGGGTCACCGAGGAGGAGGCCCGGCTGGTCCGCGAGCAGCTCGACGAGGTCAACAAGCGGCTCGCCGACGCCGGTATCCGGCAGGTCGACCCGGCCGACCCCGAGCACGCGCTCCGCTACGACTTCCCCGCCGCGACCACCACGGCGCCTACGGCCTCCTGAGGCACCTGCCCCCGCCCGCCGGTCGTCAGGACGGCGGGCGGCGGCGCGCAGGGCCCCTCCCCCGCCCCGAGGGCGCGGGAGGGGCCCTTCCTACTCCTGCGCGGCGGCGAGAGCCTCGGCGACGGTGGCCTCGACGGCGGCCCCGTCCACGCCGAGGCCGGTGAGCACGCCGGCGCCGTTCTCCAGTTCCAGCAGGCCCAGCAGGACGTGCTCGGTGCCGACGTGCTGGTGGCCGAGCCGCAGCGCCTCCCGCATGGTGAGTTCGAGTGCCTTTTTGGCACCGCTGTCGTACGGGATCAGGTCGGGCACCGCCCTGGCCGGAGCCGGCAGGGTCACGGTCGCGGCCTCCCGCACCCGCTCCAGCGGTACGCCCTGGGCGACGATTGCCCGCGCGCCCAGGCCGTCGGGCTCGCTGAGCAGCCCGAGCACCAGGTGCTCGGGGCGGATCTCGGCGTTGCCGGCGGCGCGGGCGGCCTCCTGGCCGGCCATCACCACGTTGCGGGCCCGCGGCGTGAAGTTGCCGAACCCGCGGTTGGGGTCGAGGGTCGACGGCTCGGTGGACGCCCTCGGCACGAACCTCTTCTGTGCCGCCTGCTTGCTCACCCCCATGCTGCGGCCGATCTCGGTCCAGGACGCGCCCGAACGGCGGGCCTGGTCGACGAAGTGGCCGATCAGGTGGTCGGCGACGTCGCCGAGGTGGTCGGCCACCACGACCGCCCCGGAGAGCTGGTCGAGGGCGTCGGTGTGGGCCTTCTTGATCGCCGCGATGAGGTCGTCGAGCCGGATCGAAGTGGTCATCTGGACAGGATTCGTCATGCGTCAACTCTAGGTTGACGGCGCCCCCATCGTCAACCTCAAGTTGACGCAGGCAGTGCCGGGCCGGTCCTCCACCGCTAGACTGGCCGCGGGCCGTGACGGGAGGACGCCGTGCGCAGGTACACCTCGCTCGACGTGGACGAGGCTGGCCTCGCCCGGCTGGCGGAGATCGTCGGGCTGGTGGCCGACGATCTCGCCGCCGCCGCGCCACCGGCCACCGGGGACGGGCCCACCACCCCCGGCCGCGCGGCCGGGCGCCCCCCGGCGGCCGGCGGGTCACCGGCCGAGCCCGGGGAAGCAGTCGCCGCCGGGCTGCGCCAGCTCGCCGCCGAGACGCGACAGGTCGCCGACCTGATGCGGGTCGTGGCGGGCTCGGTGACCGCCATCGACGAGATCGTGGCGGAGCAGTTCGCCGCGCTGGCCCGGGACCGACCCGATGACCGGTAGCGGGCCGGCGGCACCGGCCAGCACCGATGCCGACCGCCGCTGGCAGTGGCTGACCGGCGACCGGCCCCCGGCGGAGGCCGGCGGGGACGCGCGGTGGTGGGAGGCTGCCCGCACGGCGCGGGCCGCGGCGGAGGAGCTCAGCCAGGTGCAGCGAGCCCTGCCCGAGCACTGGCGCGCGGGCGAGGGCCGGGACGAGTGCGACGAGCGGCTGCGCCGGCTGGTCCACCGCCTGGAGGAGGCCCACGAGACGTACCGGATCGTCGCGGAGGCGTTGGCCGCCCGCGCCGACGGCTGGACGCTGGCCCGCCGGACGGTGCGGGAGGCCGTCGCGCAGGCGCACCGCGCCGGGCTGGTCGTCGCGCCGGACGGCACGGTCACCTCGCCGACCACCGCCGTGCCGACCATGGCGGTACGGGCGCTCGCCCGTCGCCTCTCGGCCACCGTCGTGACGGCGCTGGCCCGCCTCGACGCGGTGGAGTCGCGGGCCGCCGACCTGATCGCCACCGTCTCGCCGCCGCGCTGACCCCGGCTCCCCTCGACCCGCGCGCCGGTGGGCGCGGGCCGGGATTCAGGGCCGGGCGAGCGCAGTCTGGACCAGCTGGCGGCCCTGCTTGCGCCGGACCAGGATCCCCCGCCCGGGTGGCAGCGGGCGGGGTCGCAGGGTACCCAGGATCTGCCCCTCCTCCGGGCTGCCCGACATCATCAGGCCGGGCGAGCTCAGTTCCCGCAGGCGTTGCAGCACCGGGTCGTAGAGCGCCCGGGCGGCGCCACCCATCCGCCGGGCGACGATCAGGTGCAGGCCGATGTCCCTGGCCTGGGGCAGCAGCTCGACCAGGGCGGTGAGCGGGTTGTTGCCGGCCGAGGCGACCAGGTCGTAGTCGTCGACCACGAGGTAGAGGTCCGGCCCCCGCCACCAGCTCCGGTCGCGTAGCTGGGCGGGGGTGACGTCACCGCCCGGCAGCCGGTTGCGCAGGGCGGTGGAGATCGATTCCAGCGACTGGGCGAACACCTGGTTGGACGGGGCGAACTCGAGCAGGTGCTCGCTCTCGACGGCGTCGAGCAGCCCGCGCCGGTAGTCGGCGACGACCACCCGGGCCTGTTCCGGGGTCTGCCGCGCGACGAGCTGCCGGACGATGAGCCGGAGCAGGTTGGTCTTGCCGCACTCCGGGTCGCCGAAGACGACCAGGTGCGGCTCGGTCTCCAGGTCGAGCAGGACCGGGGCGAGGGTCGCTTCGTCCAGCCCGATCGGCAACCCGGCCGCCACCGGGCCGACCACCCGCTCCAACTCGGCCACCGGCAGCTCACGTGGCAGCAACCGCACCTGCGGCGCCGGCGGGCCGGGCCACGCCCCGGCGACCCGTTCCACCAGCTCGGCCGTGGCGTCGGCGAGGTCCTCGACGTCCCGCCGGCCGTCGACGCGGGGCAGCGCGGCGAGCGACTGGAGCCGGTCCGGGGACAAGCCCCGGCCGGGCGAGTTGACGGGCACCTGGGCCGCCGCCCGGCGGTCGAGGTAGGAGTCGGTCGGGTCGCCGAGCCGCAGTTCCAGCCGGGTCCCGAGCAGGTCCCGCAACACGGGCCGGAGGTCCATCCACCGGCCGGCGCTGAGCACCACGTGCACCCCGAACCCCAGCCCGCGCTCCGCCATCCGGGTCACCACGGCCTCCAGTTCCTCGTACTCCTGGCGCAGGGTGTGCCAGTCGTCGACCACGAGGAACACGTCGCCGTACGGGTCGTCGGCGAACTCGCCGCCCGCGCGCCGCCGCCGGTAGCCGGCCATGGCGAGCCCGTGCGACCGGAACAGCGTCTCCCGCGCCTCCAGGACGCCCTCCACCTCGGCCACCGTCCGGCGGACCGTCTCGGCGTCCCGCCGGCCGGCGATCCCGGACAGGTGCGGCAGCCCCGTGAGGCCACCCAGGGCGCCGCCCAGGTCGAGGCAGAAGAACTGCACCTCGCGCGGGGTGTGGGTGAGCGCCAGGGCGGCGACCAGCGTCCGCAGCAGGGTGCTCTTGCCGGACAGCGGCGCGCCGACCACCACGACGTTGCCGCCGGCGGCGGAGAGCTCGACCACCAGCGGGTCGCGGCGCTGCTCCCGGGGGTTGTCGACGACACCGACGGGGACGGTGAGCGGGGCCCGGTGATCCCGTTCGACGGGCCGCAGGCCGTGCTCCGGGTCGACAGCCAGCGGCCCCAGCAGCTCGCCGACGCCCGGCGACTCGGCCAGCGGCGGCAGCCAGACCTGGTGCGCGGGCGGCCCGACCTCCCGGAGCCGGGCCACCAGGATGCTCGTGACGTCCCGCCCGGCGAGCTCCATGGGCAGCGGCTCGCCGTCGCGGTCGCGGGCACCGAGCGGGCCCGAGACGTACGTGGCCCGGAACCGGGTCATGGTGGTGCTGTCCGACTTCAGGTAGCCGTGCCCCGGCGCGTTCGGCAGCTCGTACGCGTCGGAGTTGCCCAGCACCGCCCGGCTCTCCATCGCGGAGAACGTCCGCAGCCCGATCCGGTACGACAGGTGGATGTCGAGCCCGCGCAGCCGGCCCTCCTCCAGCCGCTGGCTGGCCAGCAGCAGGTGGATGCCCAGCGACCGGCCGAGCCGCCCGATCTGCACGAAGACGTCGATGAAGTCGGGCCGGGCGGTCAGCAGCTCGGAGAACTCGTCGCAGACGACCAGCAGCACCGGCAACTCCCGCAACGGCCGCCCGGCCGCCCGGGCCTGCTCGTAGTCCCACCAGCTACCGCAGCCGGCGGCGCGCAGCAACTCCTGCCGGCGCTGCACCTCCCCGGAGAGCGCGTCGGCCATCCGGTCGACCAGCGAGAGGTCGTCGGCGAGATTGGTGATCACGGCGCTGACGTGCGGCAGCTCGCTCAGCGCCGCGAAGGTCGCCCCGCCCTTGAAGTCGATCAGGACGAGGTTGAGCCGGGCCGAGGAGTGCCGGGCCGCGAGCGCCACCACGATGGTCCGCAGCAACTCGCTCTTGCCGGAGCCGGTGGCCCCGATCAGCAGCCCGTGCGGCCCCATCCCGCCCCGGGCCGCCTCCTTGAGGTCGAGCAGCACCGGCGCGCCGGCCGGGTCGACGCCGATCGGCACCCGCAGGTGCTCCGCGCCCAACGGCGCGTCGCCCCCGGCGTAGGCGGACAGCGCGCGGTAGTCCGGGAGGCCGAGGGTGGTCAGCAGGTCGTCCGGCCGTTCCCCGGGCTGCCGCCGGCCGTCCGGGGTGGACCCGCCCGACCGGACACCCGGCTCCGCACCGGCCCACGCCTCGGCGATCAGCGCCACCATCGCGGCCACGCCCTCCGGGCCCGCGCCGCCGAGCGCGGCGGCGGGTTCGGCGCCGCCGGGGGCCAGGTCGGGCAGGGCGATGCGGAAGGTACGCCGGCCGTGCAGGGCCCAGCCCGGCAGGTTCATCGGCAGCCGGGCCGCCTGGTCGGGGTTGATCCGCGACTCCTGCGGCTGGGACAGCCGGGTCTCGATCCGGGCCTGGGGAAGTTCGAGCAGTTCCTCGGGGATCACCCGCCAGCTCCGCTCGACCACGGCGACGTGCACGCCGTACCCCAGGCCCTTGTTGGCCAGGTCGACCACCCGCGCGGTGAAGTCGGGCAGCAGGGTGGCGAAGTCCTGCCAGCGATCCACCACCAGGAAGACGTCCGGGTGCGGGCCGGCGCCGAGGGTGGCCCGGCTGGCCCGCAGGCTCGACGGCGACTCCAGCCCGTGCCGGCGGAACAACTGCTTGCGGCCCAGCACCTCCTGTTCCAGGTCGTCCAGCAGCTTGGCGACCTCGGCGACCTGGTCGTCACCGAGGACCTCGCGGACGTGCGGCAGCCTGCTCATCGCCCCGAGCAGGTTCCCCCCGGACTCCAGGCAGTAGAACGCCACCTCGTCGTGGGTGTGGGTGAGCGCGAGCCCGCCGATGACGGTCCGCAGCAGGGACGTCTTGCCGGTACCGGTGCGCCCGACCACGAGGAGGTGCCCCTCGGCGGAGGCGAGGTCGAGCCAGACCGGCTCCCCGGCGGGCTGGTCGACCCGGTGGGCCTGGCCGACCGGCACCCGCAGCAGCCCGCGCCGCCGCCAGTCGACCGCGCAGAGCTTCACGTCGTCGGTGGGTTCCAGCGCACCGAGCAGGTCACCGAGCCGGAGGGCCCGCTGGTCGCGTCGCGGCCACTGGCGGTGCTGCCCGTCCCGGGACAGCGCGATGTGGATATCGTCGCTGACCTGCCCGAACTGGCACGGCGACTGGGTGGTGGTCCGCCGGGGCAGCTCCATCCGCACGTACCGGGCCAGGTCGTCGGGGGTGATCCGGCCCTGGCCGGTCAGGTCGGCGGCGCCGGTGCTCAGCCCCTGGATGACCGTCTCGGTGAAGGCCGAGCGGCGCCCCGGCGACGTCTCGGACGCCGGCCGGCCGTCGTCGGCCCGCTCCACCGAGTTGGTGGCGGTGATGACGTACCGGCCGTTGCCCGCGTGCAGCTCGCCGTCGATGGCCAGGTCGTCGACGGTCTTCAGGCCGTGCCCCTCGAACGCCCCGCTGTAGCAGCAGTCGAGCAGGAGCACGGAGCTGGCCGCGTCGGACTCGTCCAGCAGTTCCCGGATGAGGGACGCGGACACGGACGTCGACAGCAGGCGGTCCCGTTCGGTGTTGGCCACGGCCAGGTAGAGCCGGCCCTTCTTGCCGCTGCGCAGACCGTGGCCGGAGAAGTAGAGCAGGACGAGATCCTCCGGGCCGGCGGCCCGCAGCATCGCCTCGAGGGCCCGCTCGATGGTGCTCTTCGACTCGTTCTCCAGCAGTTCGGTGTGGTCGAAGGCGCCCACGTCGGGGTCGGCCAGCAGGCTCAGCAGGTCCCGCGCCTCCTGGCGGGGCGAGAACAGGTTGCTCAGCGACTCGTCGATGTAGCGGTCGTTGGCGATCAGCAGGGCCCGTCGCTGTCCCACCGGTCAGCCCCGGGGTGACCCGCCCCGGGCGGCACCGGCGCCGTCGGCGGACCCGGGGGCAGCGCGGCGGCGCCGTCCGTGGGCCCCGGGGGCAGCACGGCGGCGGACGCCCCGGCGCCGGGGTCCGCGCCCAGCAACGCGGCCAGTTGCGTCACCAGTGCCTCGTCGACCTTCGTCGACCCGCTGATCACCAGCTCGCCGTCGCCCCGGCGCAGCCGGATGGAACGCGCCTTCGCCCGGTCGGCGTAGGCCACCGCGATCAGCGCGATCGTCCGCATCGTGGTCGCGGAGAAGACGCCGCCGACCACCAACATGCCCAGCTCCCAGGCCTGCTGGGACTTGCCGTGGGTGGTGACCGGGGACTGGGCGTGCGCGACCCGCAGCCCCCGCACGGTCCGTAGATCCTCCGCGAGCCCGTGGGCCAACTCGTCGACCCGTTCGGCGGAAACGGCCGCCGCAGGCTCCACCAGCAGGGAAAGCTCGGACACGCGCACCTCCCGGACGACGAGTGTCTACATTCAACACCACCCGGGCCAACGCAGCCGCCCCACCGGCGCGGCGCCCACGCGGCCACCACACGACCCGGTGCCGGCTCCGGCGGCTCAGTGCCGCTGCGCGGGCGATGCGGTCGCCACCACCGCACGGCCGTATACGGTGTCCGGTGCGGCCGGCGAGCGGGCGGGTGAACTCGGGCAGACCGCCCCGGGGTGCGGTCCAGCTGTGGGAGGGTTCGGCATCATGCGTCTTCACGTGGGCTGCGCGATGTGGACCCACAAGTCATGGCAGGGCCGGCTCCTGGCGCATCCCCTTGCACCGCACGAGCGCCTGCGTCACTACGCCGGTTGGTGCAGCGCGGTCGAGGGGAACACGACGTTCTACGCGACCCCGGCCAGGGAGACCGTGACGTCGTGGGGGCAGCAGACCGACCCCGACTTCCGGTTCGTACTCAAGCTGCCCAAGCTCATCACGCACGAACGCCGGCTCACCGACGTCGACGAGGCGGTCCGGGGCTTCCTGGACGCGATCGAGCCACTCGGACCGCGGGCCCACGCCCTCTGGATCCAACTGCCGGGATCGTTCGCCCCCACCGACGTCCCCGCGCTCGCCCGCTTCCTGCGCCGGCTCCCCGAGTCCCACCGGTACGCCGTGGAGGTTCGTCACCCCGCGTTCTTCGACGACCCCCGCTCGACGCGGCTTCTGGAGGACGCGCTCACGACCGCAGGTGCCGAGTGGATCCCGTTCGACACCACCGCGTTCTTCCGCAGCCCGCCGACCAGCGACGCGGAGCGGGAAGCGTGGACCAGGAAGCCGCGCATGCCGCTCCGGTCGCTCGCGCTCACCGACCGGCCGATCGTCCGGTACCTGGGCCGCGACGCCGCCGCGCAGACGATCGAGGGCTGGCAGCACTGGATCGACGTCGCCGTCGAGTGGCTGCGCGAGGGTCGCTCACCCACCATGTTCATCCACACGCCGGACAACGCCGACGCGCCCGTGCTCGCCCGCCGCTTCCACGACGACGTCCGGGCGCGCGTGCCCGAACTGGATCCGCTGCCCCAGCCGATACCGGTCGAGCCCCTGACTCTCTTCTGATCGCTGCCGGTCGCCGCCGACCGCCCCGCGCGGGGCGCTGTCGACGGTGGCAGAGCAGGCGCTTCACATGTCTCCCAGCGGCGGTGGCACGGTAGAGAAAAGGACAGAGCCGCAGCCGTCAAGGTGGCGCAGGAGGAACGGGGCACTCCACGGGCAACCGGGACCGGCGGGCCGAAAAGAAGCTGCGCGCCCTCTCTGGTAGAGAGAACGCGCAGGTTATTGCTGGTGCGCCGCCAGGGACTCGAACCCCGAACCCGCGGATTAAGAGTCCGCTGCTCTGCCAGTTGAGCTAGCGGCGCTCGTTGGCAACGGGGAGAACATTAGCACGACGTCCGAAGCGCGTTCCAATCCGATACCCGGCTCCCCCCTTCGGGCACGCTTACCGGACATAACCCGCTAAATCTCGCGCTCCAATGACGTACAGGCGGCACATCCTGGCCCCCATGCGGCACGATGTCCGCCAGGTACGCGAGACAGGGGTGGGAATGGGCAGGTTCGCGCGGGCCGGGGCGAAGGTGGGCGCCCTGAGCCTGATGGCGTCGCTGGCACTGACCGGGTGCGGGGACGACCAGAAGAAGGCGGAGTTCGTCGACGGTGCCCCCTCCGTCGGCAGCAGCGTCGCTGCGGAATCGGGGACCGCCCCGGCGGAGCCGGGCACCAGCTCCGGCCCGCCGCTCACGGTCAGCCCGGCGGACGGGGCCAAGAACAGGCCGGTCAGCGCCGAGATCTCCGCGGATATCCCCGAGGGCGGCAAGGTCACCGATGTCGCCCTGACCGCCGCCAACGGCGACAAGGTCGCGGGCCGCTGGCGCGTCGACGGCTCGTCGTGGGTGCCGAACAGCGCCCTGAAGTACGGCACCCGCTACACGGCCGTGGTCACGGCCGCCGGCGAGGGGGGCCAGACCCGACAGGGCACCAGCACCTTCACCACGATGGCCAAGCCGAAGTCGACGATCACCTCCGGGCTCTACCTGTTCAGCGACAAGACGTACGGCGTCGGAATGCCGGTGGTCGCCGAGTTCCACCCGGGCATCCCGGCCAAGGACCGGAAGGCGGTGCAGAAACGGATGTTCGTGCGCACCGACCCGCCGCAGCCGGGTGCGTGGCACTGGGTCTCCAACGGCACGCAGGCGTACTACCGGGCTCCGGAGTACTGGAAGCCCGGCACCACGATCACGGTACGGATCGCGCTGGCCGGCATCCCGCTGAGCAACGGCAAGTACGGCAACGTCGACCGGAGCGCCACCGCCAAGATCGGCCGGTCGTTCGTCATGAAGGTCGACAACGCCACCAAGAAGATGACCGTCTACGAGGACGGCCAGGTCGTCCGCACGATCCCGGTCAGCCTGGGCAAGAAGAGCACCCCGTCCTCCAGCGGCACCATGGTCGTCATGGAGAAGAAGGAGTCGACGGTCTTCGACACCCGGGACGATCCCAACCCGGCCAACCGCTACGTCACGGAGATCGACTTCGCCCAGCGGCTGACCTGGGGCGGCGAGTACATCCACGCCGCGCCGTGGTCCGAGCACGTGCAGGGGCGGCAGAACGTGTCGCACGGCTGCGTGAACGTCTCGATGGCGCAGGCGAAGTGGCTCTTCTCGCAGACCAAGGTCGGTGACCCGATCACCATCAAGGGCACCGAGCGCAAGCTCACCCCCGGCAACGGCTGGACGGCCTGGAGCATGAGCTGGGCCGAGTTCGTCAAGGGCAGCGCGCTGCCCGTGCCGGAGGGCGGCGCCGGCCCGGCCCTGGCCTGACACGACGACCGCCGCGGGAGGGCGGGGCACCCGACTTCGGGTACCCCCGCCCTCCCGCCGTTTAGGAACAGTGCTCGCAAAAACCGGTGTTTTATCAGCATTCGGACATGATGGTCCGCGTGTTTCTCTTCACCCCCCGCAACGGGTACGTGTTCCCGTGCGTCAGTGAGAGACGATGGGCAACCGGGGCACCACGACAGTGAGGGAATCATGCGCGCGACCCAGGACCAGCTGACCCGGCGGGACGGCCGCCGCCGGATGTTCGCGGCGGGGCTGCTCGCCGCCGTACTGGCACTCACCTCCGCCTGCACGAACGACAGCGGCGAGGGCAAGTCGCCGGCCTGGCAGGGCGGTGGGGAGAGCGCACCGAAGGCGTCCGCCACCATCACCGAGCCCGCGGCCGACGCCAAGAACGTGCCGGCGTCCACCGGCATCGCCTTCACCGCCAAGGACGCGAAGGACACCACCGTCGAGCTGAAGGACTCCGCCGGCGGGGCCGTCGAGGGCAACCTCGCCGCCGACGGCGGGAACTGGCTGCCGAAGGGCGCCCTGAAGTACGGCGAGACCTACACCGCGACCGTCACCGCCACCGGGGACGACGGCAAGCCGGCGCAGACGACCAGCACCTTCACCACGATGGCGAAGCCGAGCAAGCAGGTCCGGATCAGCAGCTTCCTCGGCGACGGCCAGGTCGTCGGCGTCGGCATGCCGCTCATCGTGAAGTTCAGCCGGGCCGTCCCGCAGGACTACCGCGACGACGTCCAACGCCGGATGACGGTGACCTCCACGCCCGCCCAGGAGGGGATCTGGCACTGGGTCAGCCCCACCGAGATCCGGTACCGGCCAAAGGAGTTCTGGAAGGCCGGCACTGCCATCTCGTACCGGATCCAGGCCGGCGGCCTCCCCCTCGGCGACGGCTGGTACGGCCGGGCCGACCTGGCGGTCGACATCAAGACCGGCCCGGCAGTGATCATGACGGTCGACAACAAGACCAAGCGGATGACGGTCACCAAGGACGGAAAGGTGACCAAGACGGTACTGGTCAGTCTGGGCAAGAAGAGCACCCCGTCCTCCAGCGGCACCATGGTCGTCATCGAGAAGCTACGCAAGACGGTCTTCGACACCTTCGAGGAGTTGGGCCCCGAGGAGGGCTACCGCACGAAGATCGACTACGCCCAGCGGCTCACCTGGGGCGGTGAGTTCATCCACGCCGCCCCCTGGTCGGAGGGGCAGCAGGGCAGCGTCAACGTCTCACACGGCTGCGTGAACGTCTCGATGAAGGACGGCGCCTGGCTGTTCGCCAACACCCGGGTCGGCGACCCGATCACCGTCAAGGGCACCGAGCGCAAGCTCGCCAACGGCAACGGCTGGACCGACTGGAACATGAGTTGGGCCGAGTACGTCAAGGGCAGTGCCCTGCCGTACGACCCAGACGCCGCCGCCTCCCCGAGCGCCGAGGCCACCCCCGACGACACCACCGAGACCCCCAGCGCCGAGCCGACCACCTGACCGACAGCCCCGGACACGACGAAGGCCCCCTCCGAGCGGAGGGGGCCTTCGTGTGACGGGTGACTGATGGGAATTGAACCCACGACAACCGGGACCACAACCCGGTGCTCTGCCAACTGAGCTACAGCCACCATGCTCCCCGCGCCGGCTGAGCCGGGCGGCGTGCGGACTAATAATAGCCACACCCCCGCCACCCACGTCCACCGGGTTCACATCCCGCGGGCGCACGACCCCGGACGCCAGTAGATCTTGGCGTGAACGGCCGCATCGGGGACCACGAGATAGGTTCGGTCCCGCCGGGATGCCAGAAGGGCGAGTGCCTGCCGCACTAGAGGGCAGCGATGGTCGGGTCCGCGCCGGGATCGCCCTCCCGTTGCAACTGCTCTTCGAACATGACGAAGGTCTTCCGCCTGATGCCCCGCACCAGCGCCGCCTCCCGCTCCGTAAGCCGGCGGCCCTGCCGCGCCCCTGCATCGACGATCGCCTTGACGGTCTCGTACAGAGCGAAGATCGGTCCCTGCCCCGACAGATAGCGGCCCCGGTACGCTTCGACCTCCTGCACGAACCGATCGGGTGAAATCGTGAACACCTCGCCGCCAACGGCGAAGACTATCTCCTCGAAAAGATCGTTTTCCTGGAGCCAACCGCCAGTGTCTATAGACACACGCCACACTTGGGCGCCGCCGTCAACTGAAGTCACGATCTTGACGGGCGAAGCATAGTAACGATAATAGGATGGTAGAACCAGATCAGACTTGGCATTCATTTGACATTCCCTACAGGGCCGACTTCAGCGCGTTCCAGAACAGTTGCCGCTGGCGCGCCAGAATACCGTCAACCATCGCCCGCTCTCGGATTGTCAACTCCCGGCCGTCTCGGCGTGCCAGAGACTCCAGGTCTCGCTTCACCTCATAGAGAGAATGTTCCCAAACCGCCACCTTGTCCAGGGCCGCCAGATGCAGCCGAAGCTCGGCCAGGTGCCCGTTTGACATCCTGAGAATCAGCTGGACGTCGCGGTACCCACTCTTCTGCGGGACCTGGAAGCGGTCATCGTACCTGACGATCCGAACCGCCGGGTGATCACGCAATCGCTCGAGAGCCGCGTACACGTGATCGAGTGAGTCGAACTCGACCTTCGCTCCAGCTAGGTCGAGCAACTGGGAGGCGTCTCCCTCATACTTCTTTATCTTGTCCTCCGCACGCTGCCTCCTCTTGGGCTCAGCCCGCCAACCGGCATGACCGACCTCTCGGCCGCCGTCATATGCAAGACCCGTTGCCAGCGCCACCAATTCTTTCTGCGCAACTGCCGCAGCCTCATAGAGGCCATCAAGGTACGAGGATCGGTATGCCGCATCTGCGCGTCGCCCTTGATCGAAACCCGGCTGAGCAATATCGCCATATTCGAGATTGACGCTCGCACTAATTTCCCGCTGACGAGGAGTCAGGGGTGTCGGTTGTGGCTCCGGAGTGATTTGTGGAGCCTTTGAAATCGAAGCATCCTCATCGATCGCATCCGCAACGGATTCCAGCACCGCAATCGCACTGTCATGGCTTGCGAGGTGGTGCAGCGTCATCGGACGCGCAGTCAACGAGTCGGCCAGTTCCGGCGTTGCCTGGATCATCCGCGCCAGGCTGGGCTTGGCCGCCAACTGCTTCACCAATGTCTCGGCGAACAGCGGCCCACCCGGCGGTGACTTCCAGGTGTCCTCAAGCATCTGCCGGACCCGATGGTCCCCGAAGAGCCTTGCCACGTCCTGCGCGGCAACCTCGTCAAGGTGTGGAACGAGTCGACACAGCGTCGGCCCGTCCAGTTGGTCGGCGAGCTCGGCCGGTGTGACACCAGCAGCAAGGATCTGGTCGAGGTCGGAGCTGGCCGCGACGATGTCCGTCGGTGTGATCCTGTCCGACTCCATCTGCACACGAGCCGCCACACGGGACTGCCGGACGACCCTCTCTGCGGCGGAATGCTCCTCCTCTGGTCCCGCAGCAGGTTGATCCCCTTGGAGCCCGGGGCCCACGGGCTCCGGAGACCCCGGGTCGCCCGACCCCGGGCCTTCAAGCAAATGCATCCGGTTGACGTACAGATCGTCGTCCGACGGGTCATCGGAACCGGGCTGCCGCTCCCGCGCCCTGTCCACCGGCGAGGGCTGCTCATCGGGCCGCTGGCTGAACCTCCCCGGCCCGGCCCCCGCCAGCGGCATCGCTCGACCGTCCGGGCCGAGGACCAGGGCGTCGATCCCCCTCACGTTGAACGGGGCCGGCAATCCGCTGTGCGTGTACAGGGGCAGGTCCGAGACGGCACCGCTCTGCGGGTCCAGGTAGAGCACGCTCCCGTGCTGGTTGAGCGCCACCCAGGCGTGCGACCCACCCCCCTCGTACGAGGTGATGAGGAACGCGTAGCTGCCGTGGCCGCCCGCCCGCAACTGGCCCTCCAGGGTGCCGAACCCCCGGTTGACTGTGCTCCAGGCGTCGTCCGGCGATGCGTCATCGGCGGGCTCGGCAAGTTGCTGGAAGCGTCCCCCGGTGGCGTCTTCCACCCGCCCAGGGCCGTCGATCTCACCACCGAGGGGCCGGTTGACGTCCCCGGCGGCGTACCCGTCGAAGGTGCGGGGTGCCGAGACCCGAGGACGACCATGCATCCACGTCTCGTAGAGGGAGAGGGTGCAGTCCAGGCAGTTGATGCCCCGGGTGGGGTCGGCGGCCGGGCCACCATCGTTGGCCAGCCGGAACCAGCTGCCCTGCCGGGGGTCGGCGGTCCGTAGGACCTGCCCACCTGCGTCCCGGGGCACAGCCTGTTCGAGGTCTGAATGATGCAGCGCCAATGGCGGGCGCAGCCCGCCCCACTGCCCGTAGCGGCGGGACCGGTCGATCGGCGGCGGGTCGTCGTCACCGGTCAACGCCGAGGGACCGCCGGCCTCCACGGTGGGCAGGACGAGCGAGGGGTCGTCGGTGTTGATCGAGTAGAAGTCGAGGGGATTGGTGACCTCGACGTACTCCGGGACCACCGTTCCAGCCAGCACCGCCTCGCCCAGGTCCCGCGCCCCGTAGCTCGCCCGCACGTCCACCGTCGCCAGGTTCTGCCACGACGTCGCGAGGTAGCCCTTGCCCTGGCGTTCCAGCCGCACCGCATAGGAGGCGTATTCGCTGGCACGGCGCTCCAGGAAGGCGGCCCGGTCCCGCAGTTGACGGGCCTCCTCGTTCCGGCGGTTGTCCTCGTGCAGGGCCCGATGCTGCTGGAAACGCTCGCTGTAGCGGCGCCGGTCGGCGGCCCCACGGTCGGCTTCCCGCTTGGCGGCGTACCACTCGGGGGACCTCGGTTGCGGTCCGCTGGCCCGGCCCGGGCCTGCGGTGACCGACCCTGCCAGCGGGTGCGCGACGTCCACCGGCCTGGCCGGGGTGCCGCCGCTCCCGCCGGCGACGGGCGGCGTGTGCACGGCCGGTGATGTGCTCGGCGGCGGCCCGGCGTGAGGACCGGCCCCGTCGGCGGCGGTGCCCCCGCTGGTGGTTGGCAGGCCTGGGGTCGCTCCCCGCGTCTCGGAGGAAGCGACATCGACGGGGGTCACGGACGACAGCGTCGGGTCGGCCGCCGCGCGGACCGCTGGCGGCCCGTCCGTCGCGCTCCCGGCGGGCTGCGACGGCGCCACGCCCCCAGCGTTCCCCTCCGCCAGCACCGCTGGCGCCGACGCGGCCTGCACGTCCGTAGACGCGACGGATGACGGCGGGAACAGCGGCTGCCCGGCGTCCGCCCCGTGACGGGCCGAAGCGGGATCCTGGGCGGCTCCCGCCACCCTGGCCTCGACCGCCGTGGCACCGGCGGAGGATGTACCTGCCCCGTTCCCCGCGACGTCACCAGCGAGCTGCACCCGGAGATCGCCGGACGGGACCACGGCCGGGACGGGGGGACCGTCCGAGCCGGAATGGGACAACAGACCACCGTCAACGGCTTGGACCAGGGGAAGCGGGTCCCCGAGGTCGACCGGGGCGAAGGACGCCCCGGCGAGGGCCGCCATCCGACCGTCGAGCCGGTGGCGCAGCGCCGCGTCGGTCTGTCCGGTGGCCGATCCGGTGGCGCCCGACGCCGCCGCCCGCGCGGCTTCCTCCAGAGACACCGGGCCCTGGCCGGTGGCCAGGCTGGCCGCCTGTTCGGCGATCACCTCACCGGTCATCTCCCGGCCGAAGTGCTCGCCGACCCGCGCCGCCCGCCCGGTCGTGTGCCGCCCGAGACCGGCCAGCGGCGCCACCGCCCCGCCCGCCAGGCCGCCGAGGGCGGACATTCCCGCGTCCGCCAGGTCCAGGCCGTGCCGGCGGCCGGTCGTGTTCTGGTACGCCTGCGTGGCGAGCGTGACCCCGGACTCCTCGGCCGCCTCCGCCAGCCCACCGAGCGCCGCCTTGCGGGCCAGCCCCCGCACGCCGCCCTCGGCCACCTGCTTGGCGGCGCGCTCACCGGCCTCCTTGAGGCCCCGCTTAAGAGTCTTGCGGGCCAGCTGGGCCATCAGCCGCTTGAATATCTGCTGCACGACGAACCGGCTCGCGGTGATCGCGGCTCCGGCGGCGGGTGAGGCGGCGCCCGCGGTGAGCACCGTCGCCACGGCCAACGAAAGCAGCTCGATGACGAGGATGCCCAGCTCGATCCAGACCTCGAGCTTCGCCCCCTCGATGTCGCAGCCGCACTCCTCGACCAGCCGGCCGAGGTCGCCGCTGACGGCCAGCAGGACCGGCAGCGGTGCCTCGTCGCCGTCGGCCACCCGCCGCCACGCGGCGTCGAACGCCTCGGCCACCGCCCCGAGGCCGCCGTACCCGCTGCGCACCTCGCCGGCGGCGGCGATCGCGTCCCTGTGCGGCCCGGCCAGGGCCTCGGCCACGCCGTACCACTGGTCGGCGAGGTCCCAGACCGCCCGCTCGTCGCCCTCCGGCCACTCCACGCCGATCACCCAGTCGAGGGCCTCGTAGACCCAGCCGGGCAGCTCCCACGGCGAGTAGTCGAGCGGGTGCGGGATCGGGCTCGGCAGCAGGCTCACGGCGTCCTCGGGGTCGTCAGCGTCCGGCGAGCCGCTGGTCGGAGATCCGGTCGAGCCGTCCGGCGCTCCGGGCGTCCGTCGTCACCTCGTTGTCCACGGACCGCACGACGTCCTCGCCCAGGTTCTCCAGGGCACGCCCGACGCCCGCCCAGGCCCGCAGCAGGGTCTCCTCGAATCCGCGGTACTGCTTCTCGAACGCCGCGCCGATGTCGTCGCGGCCCCAGGGGCGGCCCGCGCTGGCCGCCGCGATCCGGCCGCCCACCTGCGCGCGCCGGGTGGTCACCGCCTCGCCAGCCGAGGTGAGGCCGGCGCCGCCGAGCCGCGCGCGGCGCGGGTCCAGCCAGAGCTGCCCGTCGGCCATGCCACTCAGTCCTTGCGCCGCATGACGGAGTCGACCCGGCCCAGCAGGGCCCCGAAATCGCCGCTGCGGAGGAACTCCACCGACCCCGATCCGGCCGGCAGGTAGCCGGCGACCAACTCCTGTGTGGCAGCGACCGCGGCGGCGGTGGCCCGGTGCACAGTCGTGCTGATCTTCCGGCTCAGCGCCTTGGCGTCCCGGTCCTGGAACACGGAGGGGTGGACATCCACCGAGACGAGTTCGCCCCGGGCGCCGGCGACAACGGTCACCTGCCCGTCGGCGGAGCGTTCGGTGACCTTGAGCTCCGCGAGTCGGGTCTGGAGTTCGTCCAGTCCGGAGCGGAGTTGCCGGTACTGGCTGTGCACCTCGTCGAACCGGGCCCGCAGCGCCCGGTTGGCGTCCCGGTCCACGCTCTCGGCCAACGTCACCCTCCCCCGTCACCGTCGGTAGGGCAGACCATACCGGGCGCCACGGAATCCGTGGGGTCCGGTAACTTCGGATGGGTGATCGACCGTCAGCAGGCCGAACAGCTCGCCACCGTCTGGGCGCACCGGGACTCCCAACGCCTCGGGCACGAGTGCGCGCCCCTGGTCGAGGAGTTCGACCTCGGTTACCTGATCACGTCCACGGTGACCCTGGCTGCCACCGTCCTCCCCGGCGACCTGCCGACCACCGTCGTGGACAAGGAGACCGGCGAGGTCTCCACTTGGCCCCGGCTGCCCTTCCCCGCCGTGCGGGAGATGTACCGGCGCAGCCGGCCGGAGCGGCCCGCGCCGCGCACGGTCGACCCGGCCAGCCAACTCCTGCGCGAGATCCGCCGCCTGCCGGCCCCTGGCACGGCCGCTCACCTGACCGTGAAGCACAGGATGCATCGGGCATGGGGCGCCAAGGGGGAGGTGACGCTGCGGCACCACCGGCTCGTCGGCGACTACCTGGGCGCTCAGCCGCCCGGGCACTTGGTCCGGGGGGCCGACCGTCACGCCGAGGCGATCGTCGTGTCGGACGTCCTCCTCGAGCACGACCACCGCCGCGCCGCCGAGGACCGGGCGCCGCTCACCCTCGACGAGGCGCGGAACCTGCTGGCCGGGAGCCGATTCGAGCTGTTCTGGGTGCGCGAGGCAGGCGACCCCAAGGGCGGACCTGCGGAACGGCCGTGCGACTCGTGCACCAGACTCCTGGTGCACCTGAACGTGCTCCCCTGGTCCGACCTGGGCTTCAGCCAACCCTGGCACCCGAAAGCCGCGCCGGTGCCCGACCCGGGCCGCTTCCCGGACGAGGTGGCGTACGCCCTCGTCTCGGCAGGGTGGGAACCAGCGCACATCGGCGACGAGCTCATGGCCGCCGCCGCCGTCCGAGATGTCACCGCGGTCAGCGGCGCCGACCACGTTCATGTGGCATTCCCCGCTGCGGTGCAGGCCATCACCCGGTATCCGGGGCTGATCGGAGCCCGCTGCGGCCCCGGCGAACAGGTATGGATCTCCCGCTTCGACCTCACCCCACACACCGTCGCTCACAACGCGGACACCCTCGCGGACTTCAGCGCGGTACTCGGCCACCGGCTGTTCCCGCTCGGCACGGAGGGCCAGGAGAGCATCATCGCGGTCGACGAGCGGGGGCGGGTCTTCGTGCTGGACCAGGCCGGCGAGTGGTTCCTCGGCGAGGACATCGACGCCGCGCTGACCACCCTGCTGCTCGGCCGGGCCCCGGCCCGGGTACGCGACGACGGCTCCTGGTAGCCGCCGGCGCCCCTACAACTGCACGCCGGTGAGCACCATGACTCGGGGATCGGTGTAGTCGTCCATCGCGCTGCGCAGGCCCTCCCGGCCGACGCCGCTGCCCTTCACGCCCCCGTACGGCATCTGGTCGGCCCGGTACGACGGCACGTCCCCGACGATCACCCCGCCCACCTCCAGGGCGCGGTGCGCGGCGAAGGCGACGTCGAGGCGGTGGGTGAACACGCCCGCCTGCAACCCGTACGCCGAGTCGTTGACGGCGGCGAACGCGGCGGCGTCGTTCTCGACCCGGGCGACCACGAGCACCGGCCCGAACACCTCCTCGGCGCACACCTTCGCGTCGGCCGGCACCCCGGACAGCACGGTCGGCGGGTAGGTCGCGCCCTCCCGCCGGCCGCCCACCTCGATGGTCGCCCCGGCGACCACCGCCTCGTCGACCCACGCCTCGACCCGCTCGGCGGCCTCGACCGACACCAGCGGCCCGACGTCGGTCAGTTCGTCGGACGGGTCGCCCGTGCGCAGCGCCGCCACGGAGGCGACCAACCTCGGCAGGAAGGCGTCGTAGAGCCACTCGTGCACGTACACCCGCTGCACGGCGATGCACGACTGCCCGGCCTGGTAGTTGGAGAACGTGGCGATCCGGTGCGCGGCGAAGGTCAGGTCCTCGTCGGTGTTCCAGTCCTCGCAGATCACGGCCGCCGCGTTGCCGCCCAACTCCAGGGTGACGTGCTTGTCGGGCACGGACCGGCGGATCGCCGCGCCGACCGGCCCGGAGCCGGTGAACGACACCACCGGCAGCCTCGGGTCGGCGACCAGCTCGGCGGCGCGCTCGTTGGGCAGCGGCAGCACCGAGAACATCCCGGCGGGCAGCTCCGTCTCGGCGAGGATCTCGCCGAGCAGCAGCGCCGACAGCGGGGTGGCCGGGGCGGGTTTCACCACGATGGGCGCGCCGACCGCGATGGCCGGGGCGACCTTGTGCGCGACCAGGTTCAGCGGGAAGTTGAATGGCGCGATGCCGAGCATCGGCCCCTTCGGCACCCGCCGGACCAGGGCGATCCGACCGGTGGCCGTCGGGTCGGTGTCGAGGCGTTGCAGTTCGCCGGAGAACCGCCGGGCCTCCTCGGCCGCCCAGCGGAACGTCGACACCGCGCGTCCCACCTCGGCCCGCGCCCACTTGACCGGCTTGCCGTTCTCGGCGGTGATCAGCGCCGCGACCTCCTCGGCCCGCTCGGCGAGCCGGCGCGACACGTGGTCCAGGGCCGCCGCGCGCGCGTGCGCGGGCAGGGCGGCAGCCGCCGCCGCCACCCCGGCCGCCGCCGCGACGGCGGCCTCGACCTGGTCGGGCGTGGCAAGGGTGGTACGTCCCACCGCGCGCCCGTCGTACGGGTGGGTGACGGTCAGCTCGCCCTCGCCGTGTGCGGGGCGACCGGCGACGAAGAAGGCTCTCGGCTCCACACCTCGGCAGCGTAGACCACGGGTACCTCGCATCGGAAACAGTCGCTCAAACCCTTGTCTGCCGCGAATTCAGTAGCGAAGATGGCAGTCAGATTCCGATAACCTCCGCTGTCCGCACCCCCGGCCATACCTCGGAGACACCTGATGAGCGACCAGCAGAAGCTGCGCAACTTCGTCAACGGCGCGTACGTCGACCCGGTGGACGGCGGGTATGCCGACCTGGTCGACCCGTGCACCGGTGAGGTCTTCGCCCAGGCTCCGGTCTCCGGCGCGGCGGACGTGGACGCGGCCATGCGGGCGGCCTCCGCCGCGTTCGAGACGTGGCGCGACACCACCCCGGGCGAGCGGCAGAAGGCGCTGCTCAAGCTCGCCGACGCGGTGGAGGCGCGGGCGGCCGACCTGGTCGACGCGGAGGTGCGCAACACCGGCAAGCCCCGCCAGCTCACCGCTGAGGAGGAGTTGCCGCCGGCGGTGGACCAGTTCCGCTTCTTCGCCGGCGCGGCCCGGCTGCTGGAGGGCCGCTCCGCCGGGGAGTACCTGCCCGGACACACCTCCTACGTGCGGCGCGAGCCGATCGGCGTGTGTGCCCAGGTGACCCCGTGGAACTACCCGCTGATGATGGCGGTCTGGAAGATCGCCCCGGCACTCGCGGCGGGCAACACGGTGGTGCTGAAGCCGTCCGACACCACGCCGGTGTCGACGCTGCTGCTGGCCGAGATCGCCGCCGAGTTCTTCCCGCCGGGGGTGTTCAACGTGGTCTGCGGTGACCGGGACACCGGTCGTACCCTCGTGTCGCACCCGACCCCGCAGCTCGTGTCGATCACGGGCTCTACCCGCGCGGGCATGGAGGTGGCCTCCGCTGCCGCGCCGGACCTGAAGCGGACCCACCTGGAGCTGGGCGGCAAGGCCCCGGTGGTGCTCTTCGACGACGCGGACGTGGCGGCGGCGGCCGAGGCGATCGCGATGGGCGGCTACTTCAACGCCGGCCAGGACTGTACGGCCGCGACCCGGGTGCTCGCCGGCCCCGGCATCCACGACGACTTCGTGGCCGCGCTCGCCGAGCAGGCCCGCAACACGAGGACCGGCGCCCCGGACGACGAGGACGTGCTGTACGGCCCGCTGAACAACGCCAACCAGCTCGCCCGGGTCAGCGGCTTCGTCGACCGGCTCCCCGACCACGCCAGCGTGCGGACCGGCGGCTCCCGGGTCGGCGAGCGCGGGTACTTCTACTCCCCCACCGTGGTCTCCGGCGTGCGGCAGGCCGACGAGATCATCCAGCAGGAGGTGTTCGGGCCGGTCATCACCGTGCAGCGCTTCTCCGACGAGGACGAGGCGGTGCGCTGGGCCAACGGCGTCGACTACGGCCTGGCGGCCTCGGTCTGGACGCGCGACCACGGCCGGGCGATGCGGATGACCCGCCGGCTCGACTTCGGCTGCGTCTGGGTGAACACCCACATCCCGTTCGTCTCGGAGATGCCGCACGGCGGCTTCAAGCACTCCGGCCACGGCAAGGACCTCTCGGTCTACAGCCTGGAGGACTACACCCGGATCAAGCACGTCATGCACAACATCGAGGGCTGACCGGTGAGCGCGAGGAGTGAGCCGGTTCTGCGAGCCCCGCAGTCGCGAACGGAGAGGGACCCGGTGGCGTCGAGCGAGGAGCTGCACAAGCGGCGCGGCGCGGCGGTGGCCCGGGGCGTCGGAAGCGTCGTCGGCGCGTACGTGGACCGGGCGAGCGGCGGCACGATCACCGACGTCGACGGGCGGGAGTGGATCGACTTCGCCGCCGGCATCGCGGTCACCAACGTCGGCAACTCCGCCCCGCGGGTGGTCGAGGCGGTGCGGGCGCAGGTCGAGCGGTTCACCCACACCTGCTTCATGGTCGCGCCGTACGAGTCGTACGTGGCCGTCTGCGAGCGGCTCAACGCGCTCACCCCCGGCACGTTCGAGAAGCGCTCGGCGCTGTTCAACTCGGGCGCCGAGGCGGTGGAGAACGCGGTGAAGATCGCCCGGCACGCCACCGGGCGGCCGGCGGTGGTGGTGTTCGACCACGCGTACCACGGCCGGACCAACCTGACCATGGCGCTGACCGCGAAGAACATGCCGTACAAGCACCGGTTCGGTCCGTTCGCCGGCGAGGTCTACCGGGTGCCGATGTCGTACCCGCTGCGGGACGGGGGGCTGTCCGGGGCGGAGGCCGCCGCCCGGGCGATCGAGACGGTGGAGAAGCAGGTCGGCGCGGAGAACGTCGCCGCGCTGCTGATCGAGCCGATCCAGGGCGAGGGTGGCTTCGTCGTACCGGCGCCGGGGTTCCTGCCGGCACTGCGCGAGTGGGCGACGGCGGCCGGGGTGGTCTTCGTGGCGGACGAGATCCAGACCGGGTTCTGCCGCACCGGGGACTGGTTCGCCTGCGACCACGAGGACGTCGTCCCGGACCTGGTCACCCTGGCCAAGGGCATCGCCGGCGGCCTGCCGCTGGCGGCGGTGACCGGCCGGGCCGACCTGATGGACGCGGTGCACGTGGGCGGCCTCGGCGGCACGTACGGCGGCAACCCGATCGCCTGCGCGGCGGCGCTGGCGGCGATCGAGACCATGCACGAGCTGGACCTGGCCGCCACCGCCCGCCGGATCGGGGCGACCATGGACGAGCGGCTGTGCACCATCGCCGCCGGCGATCCGCGGATCGCCGAGGTGCGCGGCCGGGGCGCGATGCTCGCCGTGGAGCTGGTCCGGCCCGGCACCCTGGTCCCGGATCCGGTCGCCGCGGCGGCGGTCTCGGCGGCCTGCCACGCCACCGGCCTGCTGACCCTGACCTGCGGCACGTACGGCAACGTGCTGCGCCTCCTGCCCCCGCTGGTCATCTCCGAGGCGGAGCTGGCCCGGGGCCTGGACCTCCTCGACGCCGCCTTCGGCTGACGGGCCCCGAACGGGCCCGCGACCCGGCCGGCACCCGGTGTTGGCGATCGGCGGTGAGCTGCGTCACGATGGTCGCGAGGAGGTCGCCGATGGCTGACCCGTGGCTCGCCCTGGAATTCGGCGCCGATCCGGCGGAACGGATCGCGCAGGTCGGCGCCGCCCATGAGGCGTTCCTCGCCGCCGGCACCGAGCCGCGCCGGGTACGGGAGGTGGTCCGCCGGTCCTGGCAGCGCTCGGCGCTGGTCGACCCCGAGGTCGCCCCGCCGGTCGAGCTGACCGACGACGCACTGGAGAGCTACCGGGCCGCCCACCCGCTGGCCGGGGTGCTGCCGCTGTTCCGGGACCTGCTCGGTGGCATCGCCCTGGATGGCGCACACCTGATGGCGGTCTGCGACGCGCACGGGCGGCTGCTCTGGGTGGAGGGGCATCCCGGGGTGCTCCGGCACGCCGAGCGGATGAACTTCGTGCCCGGCGCCCGCTGGGACGAGGCGCACGCCGGCACCAACGCCCCCGGCACCGCCCTGGCCTGCGACCACAGCGTGCAGATCTTCGCCACCGAGCACTTCAGCCGGCCCGTGCAGCGGTGGACCTGCGCCGCCGCCCCGATCCACGACCCGACCACGGGGCGGCTGCTCGGCGCGGTCGACATCACCGGCGGCGACCACCTCGCCCACCCGCAGAGCCTCGCCCTGGTCCGGGCCACCGCCCGGGCCGCCGAGGCACAGCTCGCCGCCGCGCACCCGGCCGAGCCGGACGCCGTCACCGTGCGCGCGCTGGGCCGCGACGAGGCGGAGCTGCGCGTCGGCGGGCGGACCGTCCGGCTCGGCCGCCGGCACAGCGAGCTGCTGGTGCTGCTGCTCGACCACCCCGAGGGACGCACCGGCGAGCAGCTCGGCCTCGACCTGTACGGCGACGACCGGCTGCACCCGGTCACCCTACGCGCCGAGCTGTCCCGGCTGCGCCGGGCGCTGGGGGCGGAGCTGCTCGACTCCCGCCCGTACCGGCTGCGCACCCGGGTGCGGGCGGACTTCCGGACCGTCACCGAGCTGCTGGAGCGGGGTGAGGTGGCGGGGGCGCTCGACGCGTACCCCGGGTCGTTGCTGCCCGGCTCCGACGCGCCGGGGGTCGCGCGGCTGCGCCGGCTGGTCGACGGGCAACTGCGCGCCGCCGTGCTGGCCGGCGGCGACCCGGCGACGCTCGCGGCCTGGACCGCGACGCCCGCCGGCACCGACGACCTGGCCGCCTGGCAGGCCCTGGCGCGGGCGCTGCCGCCGGGCGCGCCCCGCCGGCCCCTCGCGCTGGCCCGCGCCCGCCAGCTCGGCATCGAGTACGGACTCGGCCGCGCAACGTCGCTGCAACGTCCGCGTAACTAGCGTCGCGTCATCACCCCGACCACCGACGGCGGAGGTACCGATGACGCGCTACGACGCGCCCACCCACTGGCAGTCCCGCTACGACCACTTCATCGGCGGCGAGTACGTCAAGCCGCACGGCGGCCAGTACTTCGAGAATCCCACCCCGGTCACCGGCCAGCCGTTCTGCGAGGTCGCCCGCGGCACCGCCGAGGACGTCGAACGCGCCCTCGACGCCGCCCACGGCGCGGCCGACGCCTGGGGTCGCACCCCGGTCGCCGAGCGGGCGCTGATCCTCAACCGGATCGCCGACCGGATGCAGGAGAACCTGGAGTCCCTCGCGGTCGCCGAGACCTGGGAGAACGGCAAGCCGGTACGCGAGAGCCTGGCCGCCGACATCCCGCTCGCGATCGACCACTTCCGGTACTTCGCCGGGGCGATCCGGGCCCAGGAGGGCAGCCTCGGTGAGCTGGACGACGACACCGTCGCGTATCACTTCCACGAACCGCTCGGCGTGGTCGGACAGATCATCCCGTGGAACTTCCCGATCCTGATGGCCGTCTGGAAGCTCGCCCCGGCCCTCGCGGCCGGCAACGCCGTGGTGCTCAAGCCCGCCGAGCAGACTCCGGCGTCGATCCATTACCTGCTCTCGCTGGTCGCCGACCTGCTCCCGCCCGGCGTGGTCAACGTCGTCAACGGCTTCGGCGTCGAGGCGGGCAAGCCGCTGGCCTCCTCGCCCCGGGTGGCGAAGGTGGCGTTCACCGGCGAGACCACCACCGGGCGGCTGATCATGCAGTACGCCAGCGAGAACATCAGGCCGGTCACCCTGGAGCTGGGCGGCAAGAGCCCGAACATCTTCTTCGACGACGTGAGCGCGACGTCCGACGACTTCCTGGACAAGGCCCTTGAGGGGTTCACCATGTTCGCCCTCAACTCCGGCGAGGTGTGCACCTGCCCGTCGAGGGCGCTGATCCAGCAGGGCCACTACGCCGACTTCCTGGCGGCGGCGGTCGACCGGACCCGGGCGGTGCGCCAGGGCCACCCGCTCGACACCGACACGATGATCGGCGCGCAGGCGTCCAACGACCAGCTCGAAAAGATCCTGTCCTATCTGGACATCGGCCGCCAGGAGGGCGCGAAGGTGCTGACCGGCGGGGAACGCGCCGACCTCGGCGGCGAGCTGTCCGGCGGCTACTACGTCGAACCGACCATCTTCGAGGGCGACAACTCGATGCGGATCTTCCAGGAGGAGATCTTCGGCCCGGTGGTCTCGGTGACCTCCTTCGCCGACCTCGACGACGCCGTGAAGATCGCCAACGACACCCTGTACGGGCTCGGCGCCGGCGTCTGGACCCGGGACATGAACACCGCGTACCGGGCCGGGCGCGCGATCCAGGCCGGTCGGGTCTGGACGAACTGCTACCACGCGTACCCTGCCCACGCCGCGTTCGGCGGGTACAAGCAGTCCGGCATCGGCCGGGAGAACCACAAGATGATGCTGGAGCACTACCAGCAGACCAAGAACATGCTGGTCAGCTACTCCCCCAAGAAGCTCGGCTTCTTCTGATGCCGATCGGCTCCCCCGGTGACGCCACGTCGTCGCCCGTCTCGCTCACCCCCGCGGCGGCCGAGCTGATCCGGTCGCTGCGGGGGCGGTACGGGCCGCTGATGTTCCACCAGTCCGGCGACTGCTGCGACGGCAGCGCCCCGATGTGCTACCCGGCGGGCGAGTTCCGCACCGGCGGCTCCGACGTGCTGCTCGCCTCGCTGGTGGTCGACGGCGTCCCCGAGACGGTCGAGTTCTGGATCTCCGCGGCCCAGTGGAAACTGTGGCGGCACACCAGGCTCACGGTCGACGTGGTCCCGGGCCGGGGCAGCGGCTTCAGCCTGGAGGCCCCCGACGGCGTGAGATTCCTGATCCGCTCCCACCTTCCCTGAACCCCGTCGATCATGGAGTCATGGTGGGCAGCATGGCAACAATGTCCGTTATGCGGGGCAGCACGACTCCATGATCGACGGGGCTCAGGGGGCAGGGGGTCAGGGGCGGAGGAGGGCCGAGATCGTCGTCGCGATGTGGCGGGGGCGGCGGTAGAGGTCTCGGTCGGTGAAGTAGCGCATGTGCCAGCCGTGAGCAGAGAGCCAGTTCATGCGGGAGCGATCGTGGCGGAGCCGGTCGCGGTCCAGGTGCGAGACACCGTCGTACTCGATGCCGATCCGGCGCGTCCGGTAGCCGAGGTCCAGCCGATACAGCGGCACGCCCCACTCGTCCGGCACCCACAGCTGCGGCTCCGGCACCGGCAGCCCCGCGTCGATGAGCACCAGTCGCAGCTGGCTTTCCTGCCGGCACTCCGCCCGCGGATCCGCGAGATCCACCAGTTGACGGGCCTGCCGGACGCCGCGAAGCCGCGCGTGCCTGGACACCTCGGTGCGCAACTCATCGGGCAGGCAGGCGCCGACGCGCAGACAGAGGTCGAGCAGCGGAAGCGCGTCCATCCGGCGGGTCGTGCGGGCCAGGTCGACGGCGCACCGGGCGGCGGACGCGCAGGGCACCCCGCAGACCTGGCGCACGTCGCGTACGGGAAGGACAGCCTCGTGCGCCAACACCCCCCGGATCTGCGGTACGACCGAACCGGCTGGCACGATCACGTGCACGTATTTGGTGGGCAACGCCTCGAAACCGTGTAGCTGAGCCCCCGTCTGGAACCCGACCACAGCATCCGACGGGAGCCGCCGGAACAGCGCGGCTAGCGGCTCGCCAGCCGCTCCCTCCCACCCGTAGACGCCACGTGCTAGCCGACGCAGCCGTCCCGCCTGAACCCGGCTGCGCACCGCCTCCCGGCTGAGCCCCGCCCCCAACAACTCCCGATACGAGAACAGTTCATCCGCCACCCTGGCACGGTGACGCTCGCCCCGGCCCCACTTCCACCCCGCCCGCCCCACCTGTGGACAACACCGCCCCTTGTGCACAACCCCCACTCCACCTCCCCAACCTGCTACCCACCCCGCCGATCATGAAGTCGTGGTGCCCGATATAAGCGGTGAAACATCACCATTCGGGCACCGCTAGTCCATGATCGACGCGGAGGGGCGGCGGGTCACCGCTCCGCCAGCCCCCGGTACGAGCGGCCGTGGCGGGTCATCGTTCCTGTATCGCCCAGGGCGAGCCGTAGCCGGTGAGCAGGTCGAGGAACGGGCGCGGGGGCAGCGCCTCCGGGCCGAGCACGCCGGTGCCGGACCACGCGCCGGTGGCGAGCAGTTCCAGGGCGACGACCGGGTTGACGGCGGTCTGCCAGACGACGGCCTGGTGGCCGTACTCGCGCATCGACCACTCGTTGTCGACGACGTGGTAGAGGTAGACCTCGCGGGGCTCGCCCGACGGGGAACGACCCCGGACCCAGGTGCCGGCGCAGGTCTTGCCGCGCATCTTCCCGCCCAGGCTGGCCGGGTCGGGCAGGCAGGCGGCCACCACGTCGCGCGGGGACATCGGCACGCCCCGCACGGTGACCGGCTCGGTGGAGTCCAGGCCGAGCTTGTGCAGGGTGCGCAGGACCTCGATGAACTCCTCGCCGAGGCCGTACTTGAAGGTGACCCGCCGCGCGTCGACCCAGCGCGGGATGAGCAGCACCTCCTCGTGCTCGACGTTGACGCACTCGACCGGGCCGATCCCCTCGGGGAAGTGGAACACCTCGGGCTCGCTGAACGGCTCGGTGGTGAACCAGCCCCGGTCCCGCTCCCAGATGACCGGCGGGTTCAGGCACTCCTCGATCGTCGTCCAGATGGAGAAGGACGGGGCGAAGTCGTAGCCGTCGACGGTCAGGTTCGCCCCGTCGCGTACCCCGATCTCGTCGATCTCGCCGAACAGTTCGTCGGCGGCGTACCGGGCGAAGACGTCGGACAGGCCGGGCTCGACGCCGATTCCGCACAGCGCGAGCCGGCCGGCCGCCGACCACCGGTCGGCGGCGGCGAACTGGTCGTCGCCGAGCTTCACTCCGGTCTCGGCGTGCGGGCGCTTCGGGTGCGGGTGGGACAGGGACATCGCCATGTCGAGGTAGTCGGCGCCGGCCGCGTACGCGCCGTCGAAGATCGGCATTACGAAGCGCGGGTCGACGGCGTTGAGCACGTGGGTGATCCGGTGCTCGCGGCACAGCGCGGCGACGGCGTCGGCGCGGGACGCGTCGACGGTCGCGGCGACGAAGCGGTGGCCGTGGCCCTCGACCGCACGGGCGGCGCGGGCGGGGTCGGCGTCGGCGACGACCATGGTCTCGAAGAATGTTCGGCGGGCGGCGATGGCGACGGCGGCGGAGCCGACGCCGCCGGCGCCGACGAGCAGGATGCGCATCAGGTATCGAACCCCAAACCAAGACGATCGAGTGTACGGAGCCAGAGGTTGCGCCGGCCGTCGCGCGCGTCGGCGCGGGCCAGCGACCAGCGGGTGAGGTGGATGCCGGCGGCCCGGACGGGCTCCGGCGGGAACGGCAGCGGCTTGCCCCGGACCAGGTCGAGCCGGGTCAGCGGGGTGTCCCCGCCGGCCAGCAGGTCGAGCATCACCCGCGCGCCGAACCGGGTGGCCCCGACGCCGAGGCCGGTGTAGCCGGCGGCGTATGCCAGCCGCCCGTCGTACGCGGTGCCGAAGAACGGGCAGAACCGGGTGCAGGTGTCGATGACGCCGCCCCAACGGTGGCTGAAGCGCACGTCGGCGAGCTGCGGGAACGTGGTGAAGAAGTGCTCGGCGAGGGCGGTGAAGGTGGCCGGCCGCTGCTCCAGTTCGGGGGCGACCCGGTTGCCGTGGTGGTAGACCGCGTCGTAGCCGCCGAACAGGATCCGCCCGTCGCCGGTGATCCGGTAGTAGTGGAACTGGTTGCCGGTGTCGGCGAGCCCCTGCCGGTTGCGCCAGCCGATCGCGTCCCGCTGGGCCGGGGTCAGCGGCTCGGTCATCAGCGCGTAGTCGTAGACGGGGACGAGCCAGGTGCGCAGCCGGCGCAGCAGCGGCGGGAACGCGTTGGTGGCGAGGACCACCCGCCGGGCGCGGACCACGCCGGGGGCCCGCCCGGCTCCGCCGAGGGTGGCGGCGCGCAGGACGGCGCCGTCGCGGCGCAGGCCGGTGACCCGGGTGTGCTCGTGGATCCGCACGCCGAGGTCGAGGCAGGCGCGGCGCAGTCCCCAGGCCAGCTTCGCCGGGTCGAGCATCGCCACCCGGTCGCGGTCCCACAACCCGCCGAGGTACGTCGGCGAGTCGACCTCGGCGCGTACCTCGGCGCGGTCGAGCAGCCGCGCGTCGTGGCCGTACCGGCGGGCCAGTTCCGCGTCCTCGGCGAGCCCGGCGAGCTGGTACGGCTCGACGGCCACCGCCAGCTCGCCGGTGCGCTCGAAGTCGCAGTCGATGCCGTACGCGTCGACGGTGGCGGCGATGTCGGCCAGGTTCTCCCGGCCGAGGCGTTCCAGCTCGGCGATCTCGCCGGGGAACCGGTCCGTCCCGTTGGCCAGCCCGTGGGTGAGCGAGGCGGCGCAGAACCCGCCGTTGCGCCCGGACGCCGCCCAGCCGCAGGTGCCGGCCTCGACGAGCAGCACGTTGACGTCGGGTTCGGCCTGCTTGGCCAGCAGGGCCGCCCACAGCCCGCTGTACCCGCCGCCGATCACCAGCAGGTCGGCGGCATGCGGCCCGGTCAGCGGGGGCACCGGGTCGGGGCGTTCCGGCCGGTCGAGCCAGTACGGCACGGGCGCCGCGTCGGCGAGCGCCCGGTCGGTATGCGGGAGGATCATGTCGGGATCTTCGCCCGTCGACCGGCCGCCGGGGCGACCGGGAGGCCGGTGCGGCGGGACCGCCGCCCGCGCAGCGAGGTGAGCCCGACGAGCAGCAGCGCGATCACGAACATCGCCGTGCCGATGACGTTGACCTGCGGCGGGATGCCCCGCTGGGCGGCACCCCAGACGTACATCGGGAACGTGACGGTGGTGCCGGCGTTGAAGTTCGTGATGATGAAGTCGTCGAAGCTGAGCGAGAACGCGAGCAGCGCGGCGGCCACGATGCCGGGGAGCACCAGCGGCAGGGTGACCAGGCGGAACGTCTGCCACGGGCTGGCGTACAGGTCCGCCGCGGCCTCCTCCAGCCGCCGGTCCATCCCGGCGAGCCGCGCCTTCACGGTCACCACCACGAACGACACGCAGAACATGACGTGCGCGATGACGACGGTCCAGAAGCCCTGCGGCACGCCGGCGGAGACGAACAGGGCCAGCAGCGAGGTGCCCATCACCAGCTCGGGGGTCGCCATCGGCAGGAAGATCAGCAGGTTGATCCCGGACCGTCCGGTGAACCGGTGCCGAACCAGCGCGAACGCCATCAGCGTGCCGAGCACGGTGGCGACGACGGTGGCGATGAAGCCGATCTGCACGCTGCGCAGCACCGCGTCGCACATGTCGGAGGTGGCGCAGGGCTGCCGCCAGTTTTCCAGGGTGAACTCGTTGAAGTCGTACGACAGGCGGCTGGACGGGCGGTTGAAGGACAGGGCGGCGACCACCAGGATCGGCAGCGACAGGTAGCCGAGCACCAGCAGGGCGGCGCCCATCACCCAGTGGTCGGCCAGCCAGCGGGAGAACTTCACAGCACCTCCTCCGTGCCGGCCCGGCGCAGGTACCCGAAGACCACCGCGAGGATCGCCGCCATCAGCACGAACGACAGCGCCGCGCCCTGCGGGTAGTCCAGCCGGACCAGGAACGCCGAGTCGATGACGTTGCCGATCATGTACTCGTTGGGGGTGCCGAGCAGTTCCGCGTTGATGTAGTCGCCGGTGGCCGGGATGAAGAACAGCAGCGTGCCGGCGATCAGGCCGGGCATCGATTGCGGCAGGGTCACCTTGCGGAAGATCTGCACCGGGCTCGCGTACAAATCGCTCGCCGCCTCCAGCAGCCGGTAGTCGAGCCGCTCCAGGCTCGCGTACAGCGGCAGCACCAGGAAGGGCAGGAAGTTGTACGTCAGCCCGAGGACCACCGCGACCGGCGTGGCCAGCAGCCGGCCGTCGGGGCCGAGCAGGTGCACGTCGCGCAGCAGCCCCACCAGCCAGCCGTTGTCGGACAGGATCGTCTTCCAGGCCAGGGTGCGCACCAGGAAGCTGGTGAACATCGGGGCAACCACGCAGACCAACAGCAGGTTCTTCCACCGGCCGGCCTTCTGCGCGATCGCGTACGCCAGCGGGTAGCCCATCAGCAGGGCCAGCAGCAGGGCGATCCCGGCGTAGCCGAAGGAGCGGGCGAACTGCGGCCAGTACGCCTGCAACACGTCCGGGTAGTTGCCGAAAGCCCAGGTCAGCGCGTACCCGGTGGAGAGCGAGCCGGTGGGGTCGTACAGGCTCGCGGCGGCGAGCTGGAACAGCGGCACGGCGAAGAACAGCAGCAGCCAGGCCGCGCCGGGAAGCAACAGCAGGTACGGCAGCAGCCGGTGCCGGCCGTGCCGGGGCGGCGGCGGGGGCCCCGCCGGCTGCCCCGTCGACGTGGGTACGTGGGCCAGCGCCGTCACGAGGACGCACCCACCGGCTCGTCGAGCAGCGGTGCGGTGCGGTCGTCCTGGCCCGGCTCCCGGGGCAGCAGGAACGCGTGCCGGGGGTCCCAGTGCGCCACCACGGCCGCCCCGACCGGCAGCCGGCCGCCGAGCCCGCTGTTCGCCGCGAACGCGGACAGCTCGCTGCCCCAGCCGGTGCGCACCAGGTACTGGGTGCTGACTCCGACGTAGGAGGCGTCGCTGACCACGCCGGTGACGTGCTGGTGGCCGGCGGGCACCTGGTCGGCGGAGTCGGCCAGGTGCAGCTTCTCGGGGCGTACCCCCAGGTAGACCTCGCCCCGGTCGGCGCGGGCGCGGTCGGCGGGCACGGAGAACCGGGCGCCGTGCGCGGTGACCGGCACCTCGGACCCGCTCCCGCCCGCGGCCTCGGCGGCGAGCAGGTTGGACTGGCCGAGGAAGTTCGCCACGAACGCGGTGGCCGGGTACTCGTACATGTCGGCCGGGGCGCCGAGCTGCTCGATCCTCCCGGCGTTCATCACCGCGACCGTGTCGGCCATGGTCATGGCCTCTTCCTGGTCGTGGGTGACGTGCACGAAGGTGATCCCGACCTCGGTCTGGATGCGCTTCAGCTCGATCTGCATCTGCCGGCGCAGCTTCAGGTCGAGCGCGCCGAGCGGCTCGTCGAGCAGCAGCACCTGCGGCTGGTTGATCAGCGCCCGGGCCAGCGCGACCCGCTGCTGCTGCCCGCCGGAGAGCTGGGCCGGGCGGCGGTGCCCGAAGTCGTCGAGCTGCACCAGCGCGAGCATCCGCAGGACCTCGTCGTCGACGGAGCGGATGCCGCGCCGGCGCAGCCCGAACGCCACGTTCTCGAAGATGTTGAGGTGCGGGAAGAGCGCGTAGCTCTGGAACACGGTGTTGACCGGCCGCTTGTACGGGCGCAGCCGGGCGATGTCCCGGTCACCGAGCAGCACCTGCCCGCTCGTCGGCTGCTCCAGGCCGGCGATCATGCGCAGGGTGGTGGTCTTGCCGCAGCCGGACGCCCCGAGCAGGGCGAAGAACGAGCCCTGCGGGATGGTGAGGCTGAGGTCGTCGACTGCGGTGAAGATGCCGAACCTCTTGGTCAGGTTGACCAGCCGCAGGTCGCCGGCCGGCGCGGCGCGTCCCGTCGTCTTCGCGCTCATCCCCGTCACGCCCCGATGACCTGCTGGTACTTGCCCTCGTACTCCTTCTCCTGCTTCTCGTCCAGGACCATGAACACCTTGGACCTCGACAGCAGTGTTTCGTCCGGGAAGATCAGCGGGTTGGCGGCCAGTTCCGGGTCGATCTTCTCCATCTCGGCCTGCGCGCCCTTGACCGGGCAGATGTAGTTGACGTACGCGGCCAGCTTCGCGGCGATTGCCGGCTGGTAGTAGTGGTTGATCAGCGCTTCGGCGTTTGCCTTGTGGGTGGCCTTGTTCGGCACCATCATGTTGTCGCTGAACAGCATCACGCCGGAGTCCGGCGCCACGAATTTGATCTTCTTGTTCTCGGCGGAGAGCTGGATGATGTCGCCGGACCAGCCGACGCACGCGGCGATGTCGCCCTTGGCCAGGTCGGGCGCGTAGTCGTTGCCGGTGAACTTGCGGATCTGCCCGGAGGCGACGGCCTTCTTGAGCGTGTTCAGCGCGTCGTCGAACTGGGCGGTGGTGAAGTTCGCCGGGTCGTGGCCGTTGGACTGGAGCAGCAGGCCCATCGTGTCGCGCATCTCGGACAGCGCGGTCACCTTGCCCTTGAGGTCGGGGCGGGTCAGCAGTTCGTCGACCGTGCGGATCTCCTTGGTGACGCCGCCGTTGTAGGCGAGGCCGGCGAGGCCGGACTGCCACGGGATGGAGATCCGGTTCTCCGGGTCGAGCGGGCGGTTGAGCAGCGACGGCAGCAGGTTGGCCGCCACGTTGGGGATCTTGGCCGGGTCGAGCTTCTGGATCCAGCCGAGCCGGATCATCCGGGCGGCCATCCAGTCGGTCAGCACGATGAGGTCCCGATCGGTGCCCTGGCAGGCGGCGAGCTGGTTCTGCACCTTGCCGAAGAACTCGTTGTTGTCGTTGATGTCCTCGGTGTACGTCACCTGGACACCGCTGGAGGCGACGAACGCGTCCAGGCTGGGCCGCTTCGACTCGTCCTTGTCGTCGACGTCCATGTACTGCGGCCAGTTCGAGAACGCCAGCTTCTTCTCCGTGCCGGAGAGGTCTTCGCTGACGCAGCCGGCCTCGGTCTGCTGGGCGCCCTTGGTGCCGCAGCCGGCGAGCGCACCCGCCGTGGCGAGCATCGCGGCAGATCCGAGGGTGCCGGTGAGCAGACCACGCCGGGTGAGGGGCCGGAGGGGAGTTCGCATGTGACGACTCCTAGGGGGGTCATCGCCGGCGGGCGGGACAGGGGGTGGCCCGGCGGCGGGAGGGTCTTCAGGCGATGGACGACTGATCCTGACATGAGCCGACCTGCCTCACAAGGGATTCCGTTGCCGCGATAGCCCTGCGCCACGAATTACGCCAGATCGCACCGGGGGCACTACGATTCCGTGGGAGAAGCGGACATGGGGAGCGGACGATGGCCATCCGGCAGCAGGAGAGCGGCAGCGGGGGGCGACGTGTCGCCGTCCGTGAGGGCGCCAGTCACGCTCTGTTGGACGACGTCGCCAAGCAGATCATCGAGCAGCTCCAGGAGGACGGCCGCCGGCCGTACGCGACGATCGGCAAGGCGGTCGGCCTGTCCGAGGCGGCGGTACGCCAGCGCGTGCAGCGACTGCTCGACGCCGGGGTGATGCAGATCGTCGCGGTCACCGACCCGCTCCAACTCGGCTTCCCCCGCCAGGCCATGATCGGCCTGCGCACCGACGGCGACCTGGAGGCGGTGGCCGACCGGCTCGCCGAGTTCGAGGAGGTCGACTACGTGGTGATCACCGCCGGGTCGTTCGACCTGCTCGCCGAGGTGGTCTGCCGCAACGACGCCCACCTGTTGGAGATCCTGCAACGGCTGCGCGCCGTCGAGGGCGTGCTCGCCACCGAGGCCTTCGTGTACCTGAAGCTCCGCAAGCAGACCTACAGCTGGGGTACGGCCTGAGCCACCCTTGCCCGGCCGGTCGGCGGTCAGGCGTTGTGGCCTGCCCGCTTCCTGCGCACGCCCGATTCCTGGCGAGGATGTGCACTCGGGAGCCTTTGGAGCTGATGTCGCAGACGACTCACCTCATCGGCCCGCCCCGACCAAGAAACCCGAGGGCAACGAGTGCAGACGGCGGCCGAGCTGGACGGCCGAGAGCAACGCATCCCTGGCCGGGGCGTGATGTCGCAGACGGCTCAGCTCCAAAGGGCCCGCGAAAGCCCCCCAGTACCTCGGGCCGGAACCGGCGACGGGGCGGCGAGCGGCACGCCCCCAAGCGACACGGCGAGCCATGGGCGGGCGGGAGTTCCAAGGAAGCCACCGGAGATGCGGATTCCGTTGTTCTTGTCGTCAGCCCTCGCTGATTCCGTTGCCTCAGGCGTCAAGCACCACCGATCCCACTTGCTTTACCCGTGAGGGCTGTGGGATAACCGTGGGCAGAGCGGCCGGTGTCACCCCAGACCGGCCCGAGACCCGATGGGGCTGACATGGCCAACGCCACCGACCACCTCTGGATGCACTTCACCCGGATGGCCAGCTACTCCGCCGGCGAGGTGCCGACGATCGTGCGCGGCGAGGGCGCGTACGTGTGGGACTCGCAGGGCCGCCGCTACCTGGACGGGCTCGCCGGGCTGTTCGTCGTCAACGCCGGGCACGGGCGCACCGAGCTGGCTGAGGCCGCCGCCAAGCAGGCCGGCGAGCTGGCCTACTTCCCGCTCTGGTCGTACGCCCACCCGAAGGCCGTGGAGCTGGCCGAGAAGATCGCCTCGCTGACCCCCGGCGACCTGAACCGGGTCTTCTTCACCACCGGCGGGTCGGAGGCCGTCGAGGCGGCCTGGAAGCTGGCCCGGGCGTACTTCAAGCGCACCGGGAAGCCGAACAAGCACAAGGTGGTCAGCCGGTACATCGCGTACCACGGCACGTCGATGGGGGCGCTGTCGATCACCGGCCTGCCCGGCATCAAGAGCGACTTCGAGCCGCTGGTGCCCGGCGGCATCAAGGTGCCGAACACCAACTTCTACCGGGCGCCGGAGCACGGCGACTCGCCCGAGGCGTTCGGCCGGTGGGCGGCCGAGGAGATCCGCCGGGCCATCGAGCGGGAGGGGCCGGACACGGTCGCGGCGGTCTTCCTGGAGCCGGTGCAGAACTCCGGCGGCTGCTTCCCACCGCCGCCCGGGTACTTCGAGCGGGTCCGCCAGATCTGCGACGAGTACGACGTGCTGCTCGTCTCCGACGAGGTGATCTGCTCGTGGGGCCGGCTCGGCGAGTACTTCGGTGCCGTCCGCTACGGATTCCAGCCGGACATCATCACCACCGCCAAGGGCATCACCTCCGGGTACGCCCCGCTCGGCGCGATGATCGCCAGCGACCGGCTGATGGAGCCGTTCCTCACCGAGACCGGCATGTTCGCCCACGGGGTGACCTTCGGTGGCCACCCGGTCTCCTGCGCGGTGGCCCTGGCCAACCTGGAGGTGTTCGCCCGGGAAGACCTGATCGGGCACGTCCGGGCCAACGAGGACGCCTTCCGGGCCACCCTGGAGAAGCTGCACGACCTGCCGATCGTCGGCGACGTGCGGGGCGACGGATACTTCTACGGCATCGAACTGGTGAAGGACAAGGCGACCCGGGAGACGTTCGACGAGGCGGAGTCGGAGCGGCTGCTGCGCGGCTTCCTGTCCACCGCGCTGTTCCAGGCCGGGCTGTACTGCCGGGCCGACGACCGGGGCGACCCCGTGGTGCAGCTCGCCCCGCCCCTGATCGCCGAGCAGCAGCAGTTCGACGAGATGGAGCAGATCCTGCGCGCGGTGCTCACCGAGGCGTGGGCGCGGCTGTAGCGGTCGACGGCCGATGCGTTACCAGGAGCTGTCGTACTGGCTGTCCACGGTGGACGAGCCGCTGACGCCCCGCCCGCCGCTCGGCGGGGACGCCGACGCGGACGTGGTGATCGTCGGGGCCGGGTACACCGGGCTGTGGACGGCGTACTACCTCGCGGTCGCCGACCCGGCGCTGCGGATCACGGTGCTGGAACGGGAGATCGCCGGGTTCGGCGCGTCGGGGCGGAACGGCGGTTGGTGCTCGGCGCTGTTCCCCACCTCGCTGCCGGCGCTGGCCCGCCGGCACGGCCGGGACGCGGCGCTGCGGATGCAGCGGGCCATGCAGGAGACCGTCCGCGAGGTGGGCCGGGTGGTCGCCGCCGAGAGGATCGACTGCGACTGGCAGCTCGGCGGGACGGTGGTGCTGGCCCGCAGCGAGGCCCAGCTCGACCGGGCCCGGGCCGACGTGGCCGAGGCCCGCGCGCACGGCCTGGACCCCGCCGACCTGGTGCTGCTCGACGCGGCCGAGGCCACCGCCCGGTGCGCCGCCGAGCGGGTGCGCGGTGGGACGTACACCCCGCACTGCGCGGCGCTGCACCCGGCCCGGCTGGTCCGCGGGCTGGCCCGGGCGGTCGAACGCCGCGGGGTGCGGATCCACGAACGGACGCCGGTGACGGCGATCCGGGCCGGGGCGGCGGTGACCCCGGCCGGGACGGTCCGGGCGCCGGTGGTGGTGCGGGCGACGGAGGGGTACACGCCGGGGCTGCCCGGGCAGCGGCGGGCGGTGGCGCCGGTCTACTCGCTGATGGTGGCCACCGAGCCGCTGCCCGAGCAGACCTGGGCGCGGATCGGGCTGGCCCAGCGGGAGACGTTCTCCGACCACCGGCACGTCATCGTCTACGGCCAGCGCACCGCCGACGGGCGGCTGGCGTTCGGCGGGCGGGGCGCGCCGTACCATTTCGGGTCCCGGGTCTCCGCCGGCTTCGACCGGGAGCCGCGGGTCTTCGCCGCGCTGCGTCGGGTGCTGGGCGAGCTGTTCCCGGTGCTCGGGCCGGAGGTGCCGGTCAGCCACACCTGGGGCGGACCGCTCGGGGTGGCCCGGGACTGGTCGGCCTCGGTCGGGCTGGACCCCGCGACGGGGCTGGCCTGGGCGGGCGGGTACGTCGGCGACGGGGTCGGCACCACGAACCTCGCCGGACGTACGCTCGCGGACCTGATCCGGGGCGCGGAGAGCGACCTGACCTCGCTGCCGTGGGTGGGCCACCGCTCGCCTCGCTGGGAGCCGGAGCCGGTGCGCTGGCTGGCCGTCAACGCGGGCCTGAGGGTGATGTTCTCCGCCGACCGGGCGGAGCTGCGGACGGGCCGGGCGTCCCGGCGGGCCGCCCTGTTCAACCGCTTCCTGGGCCACTGACCCGGCGCGGTCAGTGGTTGGGCGGGATCACCCGGAGGTGGCCGCGGCGGCCGGTCTGGGGGTGCTGCGATTGCTGCGGGTGGTGCTGCTCGTCCGGGGGGCGGGGCGGCGCGGGCCGGGCCGCCTCGCGGACCGCCTCGGCGAGGGCGACCAGGTCGTCGGCGCTGGGCGGCGGGGGCTCGAACTCGCCCTCGTGGCGGACCACGTTCCAGCCCCGGGGGGCGGTCAGACTGCGGGCGTGCTGCTCACAGAGGTCGTACGTGTGCGGTTCGGCGAAGGCCGCCAGGGGCCCGACCACGGCCGTCGACTCGTTGTAGACATAGGTCAATGTGGCGACCGCTTGCCGGGGGCAGCCGTTTCGGGAGCAGCGCCGTGGTGACCTCACGGCGGGAGGGTATCTCCATTACCGGGTCCGGCGCACTGGTTCGCGTTGCGACACGCCCGTCATCGAGATCACAATTCGCAACATTCGACGAGCAGGGCACGGACGGCGCGCCGCAGGAGCGGCACAGCCGCAGGCGGGGCCGCGCGGCGGGCTACCCTGTGCGTCATGACCAGTCCGGAACACCGCCGTCCCGGCTCCGGCCGGCGCACCCACCGTGACCGGCACGGGCGGGGTCTGCGTGGGCGGCTGGTGCCGGCGACGGTGCCGCTGGCCCGGACCAAGGCCGAGGTCTTCGACGATCTCGTGCTGGACACGGTGGAGGCCCTGGAGCGGCGCTTCGCGAAGGAACTGGCCGGCGTCGAGTTCGCGGTGGAGGACGTGCCGCCGGACCTGAACGTGTACGACTCCGACGTGCTGGAGGACGGCGAGGTGCCGCTCGCCCGGCTGCTGCCCGGCCGCCCCGGCCGGCAGGAGGTGCCGCCGCGGATCGTGCTCTACCGCCGACCGCTGGAGTTCCGGGCCATGGACCGGGAGGACCTGGCCGACCTGGTACACGACGTGATCATCGAGCAGGTGGCGAACCTGCTCGGGGTCGACCCGGACGAACTGGCCTGAGCCTGAGCCGGGCGGCCCCCACCGCCCCGGCCCGGCAACGCTCAGGCGGCCCGCCGCTTGAGCTTGCGCCGCTCCCGTTCCGAGAGCCCACCCCAGATTCCGAACCGCTCGTCGTGGCCGAGAGCGTATTCCAGGCATTCGGTCTTGACCTCGCACCGCGAGCAGATCCGCTTCGCCTCGCGGGTCGAGCCGCCCTTCTCGGGGAAGAACGCCTCCGGATCGGTCTGGGAGCAGAGTGCCTGCTCCTGCCACTCCGGCGCGTTCCCGAGCAGGTCGGCCACCTCGAGCTGGCCGTCCATCTAAAGATGCCTCCTTGTCGCGCACCGGCGTCGTCGCCGCTGCAACCCCCCACGCGAAAGGCGTGCTTGTCCGTACGGTCCCGATTTGCTGCGTTCCGCGCGAACAACCCCATTCAAATTACACGTGTGTAATACGTGCGCCGTCAAGCCGGACTTGATAATGGAGTCGCCCTCCCGACACGCCACGGGCGACCGCTCCGGCCGCCCAGCCTCGCAACCTGCCCTATCGATTCAGACCCCGGACGAGTAACGCCCTCCTCGGCGAGTTGCCCGAGTTTTCTGCCGTGGCGGTCCACCGGGCGACGCCACCGGACGCGCCGGCAGCGACCCCGACGGGGTGCCCCACCACGATGCTGATCTTGGTGGGGCACAGGTTAACGCGACTCGGCCGCGATCGCCCGTCGAGCCGGGACCGCCGACCGCGCCTCGTCCACATCGTGGACGAGGCACGGCGGTCCAACCTGATCGGAGGATCAGTACGGGACCCAAGGTTCCCAGCTCGACCAAACGAACCCGGTCACCACTCCACCGACGACGAGCACCGCACCGGCGGGTGCGTCACCGTCCCATCAGACGGTATGACGCACCCGGTCCGCATCCGGCTGGCCGCCCCGTCGTTGTCGATATGGATCTCGTATCGCACGTCGTCGCCGAATTCGCTGAGGCCCGAGCCGCGAGAGGGGAACTGGGACGGCAGGTAGCCGGCCCCCGGGTACGGGGCCGGCGGGGAAGACCTCGGCGCTACGGCCGCGAGTGGCCGTACGCGGTGGTCCGCTTCCGGGCCGGTCGCCCGGCCGCCGCGGCGATGCCCCGCAACTGCTCCTCGGTGCGCGCCGAGCCGTTGCCCGAACCGGCCATCCGGGAGATCGTCTCCTCCATCAGGGTGCCGCCCAGATCGTTGCAGCCCCCGTTGAGCATCGCCACCGTGCCCTCGTCGCCGAGCTTCACCCAGGAGCACTGGATGTTGGCGATCCGGCCGTGCAGCAGCAGCCGGGACATCGCGTGCACCACCCGGTTCTCCCGCCAGGTGGGCCCGGGACGGGCGATCCCGGCGAGGTAGATCGGGGCGTTGGTGTGCACGAACGGCAGCGCGACGAACTCGGTGAACCCGCCGGTGCGGTCCTGCACCCCGGCCAGCACCCGGAAGTGGGCCAGCCACTGCCCGGGGTGGTCGACGTGGCCGTACATCATCGTGGAGCTGGACCGGATGCCCAGCTCGTGGGCCGTGCTGACCACGTCGACCCAGGCGGCGGCCGGCAGCTTGCCCTTGGTGAGCACCCAGCGCACCTCGTCGTCGAGGATCTCGGCGGCGGTGCCCGGGATGGTGTCCAGGCCGGCCTCGCGCAGCCCGGCCAGCCACTCCTTCACCGGCACGCCGGCCTTCGCCGCCGCCGTGACGATCTCCATCGGGGAGAACGCGTGCACGTGCATCCCCGGCACCCGGGCCTTGATCGCCCGGATCAGGTCGGCGTAGCCGGTGACCGGCAGCTTCGGGTCGATGCCGCCCTGGAGGCAGACCTCGGTGGCCCCGACAGCCCAGGCCTCCTCGGCCCGGTCGGCGACCTGGTCGACGGAGAGCCGGTACGCGTCGGCGTCGCGTTCACGCTGGGCGAAGGCGCAGAACCGGCAGCCCACGTAGCAGACGTTGCTGAAGTTAATGTTGCGGTTGACGACGTAGGTGACGTCGTCGCCGACGGTGTCCCGGCGCACGTCGTCGGCGAGCCGGCAGAGCCGGTCCAGCGCCGGGCCGTCGGCGGCGAACAGCGCCAGAGCCGCGTCGGTGTGCCGGGGGTCGAGCAGCGCCGCCGGGTCGTCGGCGGCCAGCCGCAGCCCGGTACGCAGGTCGGCGTCGCCGGAGCCGGCGGCCGCCCTCGGGGCCGCGCCGCCCCCGGCCGGGCTGGGCACGGGGCCCGCGTCGGCCTGGGCCGCCCTGGCAAGGGCGGGCTGGGGCCGGGCCGCCCCCGCGAGGCTGGCGTCGGCCTGGAGGGCGACCTCCGACCAGTCTCCGTAGACGCTGTCGAAGTCGCCGCGCCGGTCGTCGGTGCGGCCGGTGGTGTCGATGGTGGTGTGCAGGTCGGTCCGGCCGCCGCCGAAGACCTCCTCCGGCTCCTGCCAGGGACGGCCCACCGGGCGGGCCGCCTCGACCGCGAGCCCGGTGGCCGGATCGGCCAGCGCCGACACGTGCGGCAGCAGTCGCGGGTCCAGCCACGGGTCGCCGGCCCGGACGTACTCGGGGTAGATCGTCAGCCGCTCGCGCAGCGTGAAGCCGGCCCGCGCGGTGTGCCGGGCCAGCTCGTCGAGCTGCGGCCAGGGGCGCTCCGGGTTGACGTGGTCCGGGGTGACCGGCGAGACGCCGCCCCAGTCGTCGATGCCGGCGCGCAGCAGCAGGTCGTACTCGCCCTCGATGAGGTTCGGCGGGGCCTGGATGCGGGCCCTCGGCCCGAGCAGCACCCGGGTCACCGCCACCGTCGCGGCCAGGTCGTGCAGCTCGGCGTCGGGCATGCCCCGCATGGCGGTGTCCGGCTTGGCGCGGAAGTTCTGCACGATCACCTCCTGGAGGTGGCCGTACCCACGCTGGGCCCGACGGATCGCGAAGATCGCGTCCACCCGCTCCGCCGGGGTCTCGCCGATGCCGATCAGGATGCCGGTGGTGAACGGCACGCCGACCCGGCCGGCGTCGTCGAGCACCCGCAGCCGGACCGCCGGCTCCTTGTCCGGCGAGCCGTAGTGCGGGCCGCCCGGCTCCGACCAGAGCCTGGTGGCCGTGGTCTCCAGCATCATCCCCATGCTCGGCGCGACCGGCTTGAGCCGCTGCAACTCCGACCAGGAGAGCACGCCCGGGTTGAGATGCGGCAGCAGTCCGGTCTCCTCCAGCACCGCCACCGCGCAGGCGCGCAGGTAGTCGATGGTGGAGTCGTAGCCCCGCTCGTCCAGCCACTCCCGGGCCGCTGGCCAGCGTTCCTCGGGCCGGTCGCCGAGGGTGAACAGCGCCTCCTTGCAGCCCTGGGCGGCGCCCTCGCGGGCGATGGCCAGCACCTCGTCCCGGTCGAGGAACGCGGCCGGCAGCCGGTGCGGGACGGTGGCGAAGGTGCAGTAGTGGCAACGGTCCCGGCACAGCCGGGTCAACGGGACGAACACCTTCTTGGAGAAGGTGACCACACCGGGGCGGCCGGCCTCGCGCAGGCCGGCGTCGCGGATGTCGCCGGCGACCCGGAGCAGTTCGTCCAGCGCGGGCCCCCGGGCGGCGAGCAGGGCGGTGGCCTCGTCGACGTCCAGCGCCCGCCCGGATGCGGCCCGGCGCAGGGCGCGCTCGACGCTCGCCGCGGTGGGCCCCGACTCCGTGCGATCAACCATAAGTCCAGCCTATGCGCTGGCCCGCACACGCCGATACCGTGCCCGTGCCCACCCCGCAGGGCGGGAGAGCGAGGCGCACCGGTCCCGGCGGCACGCACAGCCCCACGCCGTCCGGCCCTTCGGGTGCCGCTGTCGTCGCCAGAGTGGAAACAGCGGCACCCGAAGGGCGGCGGTCAGTCCTCGCGCTGGAAGCGCTGGGTGCGGTCGCTGTCGGAGTCCTGCTGCCCGCCGAACGCGCCCGGCTCGGTGGGTTGGCGCGGGATGGCCTGGGTCGGGTCGGCCGACGGCGGCTGGCCGAACGGCGGCGCGGGCTGCGGCACGGGCTGCGACGCGGGGAACGGCGGCGCCGACTGGGGCGGGGTGAACGGCGTCGTCTGCGGGTACGGCGGCGCCGACGACGGGGCCTGGGCGAACGGCGGGGCCGGCTGGCCGTACTGGCCGGCGGCCGGACCGAACTGACCGGGCTGACCGGGCTGACCGAACTGGCCAGGCTGACCGGGCTGGCCAGGCTGGGTGGGGGCCGGGTAGCCGCCCGGCTGGCCGGGGGCCGGCCAACCGCCCTGCTGCCCCGGGGCGGCCCAGCCGCCCTGCGGGCCGGGCTGGCCGGGCTGGCCCGGCTGCTGCGGCCAGCCGGGCTGCGGCTGGCCGTACACGCCGGGGGCCGGCTTGGGCTTCGGGGTGAAGTAGAGGGCGCGCCAGACCCGGACCACGACGAACGCGGCGATCGCGAAGATCGCCAGCCAGGCGATCCGGGTGAGCAGGCCGAGGAACGCGTCGAGCACCTCCGCCTTGGCCAGCCGGTCCACCGTCCAGACCAGCAGGGTGAGCGCGCCGAACAGGGCGCCGAAGGCGTACCCGCCCAGCGCCACCTGGGTGATGAGCTTGGCCCGGGGCACCACCGGGGCGACGTGCGTGGCGAGCAGCACGGCCAGCACCGGCAGCACGGTCGCCTCCAGCCCGGCGAACAAGAAGAAGCTGCTGCCCGACCGGCTGTAGAAGGTGCTGTAGTCGGTTGGGGCGAGCAGCCGGATCAGGCCGACGAAGAGCAGCACGGCGTTCGCGCCGAGCAGGACGAACGCGATCAGCTCGCGCAGCGGATCGGTGAGTTGGCGAGCCGGGATGGCGGGGCGGGACGCGGGCGCCGCGTCACCGGACGCGGGCTCGGCGGGGCTGGTCACGAACTCCCCCTCGGGGCGGTAACGGACAGTTGCCGACGTGAGCCTAGTCTCTCCGGCCACCGGCACCCTCAGGGCGGGGCGTGCGGAAGGATGGACGCCATGCGCATCGTCGTTCTGGCCGGCGGTATCGGGGGCGCCCGATTCCTGCTCGGCGTCCGGGCGTACGCCCGCGAGGTGGGGGCCGAGGTGACCGCCGTGGTCAACGTCGGCGACGACCTCTACCTGCACGGACTGAAGGTCTGCCCCGACCTGGACAGTGTCATGTACACGCTCGGCGGCGGCGCCGATCCCGAGCGCGGCTGGGGGCGGGTCGGCGAGACCTGGACGGTGAAGTCGGAGCTGGCCGCGTACGGCGCCGAGCCGACCTGGTTCGGGCTCGGCGACAAGGACATCGCCACCCACCTGGTCCGCACCACCATGCTGACCGGCGGGTACCCGCTGTCGGCGGTCACCGACGCGCTGGCCACCCGCTGGCAGCCCGGCGTACGCGTGCTGCCGGCGACCGACGACCGGCTGGAGACGCACGTCGTGGTGGACGACCCCGGCGGCGGCCAGCGGGCGGTCCACTTCCAGGAGTGGTGGGTGCGACACCGGGCGGACGTCCCGACCCACCGGTTCGTCTTCGTCGGCGCGGAGACCGCGAAGCCCGCACCCGGCGTGCTGGACGCGATCGCCTCGGCCGACGTGGTGCTGGTGGCGCCGAGCAACCCGGTGGTGAGCGTCGCCCCGGTGCTGGCCGTGCCGGGGCTGCGGGAGGCGGTCACGGACGGTCCGGCCCCGGTGGTCGGCATCTCCCCGATCATCGGCGGCGCGGCGGTGCGTGGGATGGCCGACCGCTGCCTGGCCGTGGTCGGCGTCGAGTGCAGCGCCGCCGGGGTGGGCGGGCTGTACGGGAGCCGGTCCTCCGGCGGCCTGCTGGACGGCTGGCTGGTGGCCCCCGAGGACGCCGGCACCGTGCTGCCGGACGTGCCGGTCCGGGCGGTGCCGTTGCTGATGACGGACGAGGCGGCGACGGCGGCGATGGTCCGGGCCGCGTTGGAGCTGGTGTGAGGCTGGAGATCCTGCCGGTGCTGGGCATCGGCGACGTGACCGAGGGCGACGACCTGGCCGCGCTGATCGCGACCGCCGCGCCGTGGCTGCACGACGGCGACGTGCTGGTGATCACCAGCAAGATCGTCTCCAAGGCCGAGGGAAGGCTGGTGGACGTGCCGGCCGACGGGCCGGAGCGGCTGGCCGCCCGGGACGAGGTGCTGGCGGCGGAGACCGCCCGGGTGGTGGCCGCCCGGGGGGCGACCCGGATCGTGCAGACCCACCACGGCTTCGTGATGGCCTCCGCCGGGATCGACGCCTCGAACGTGGACAAGACCCGGCTGGTGCTGCTGCCGCAGGACCCGGACGCCTCGGCGCGGGCCCTGCGGGCGGCCCTGCGCGAGCGCTACGACCTGGACGTCGCGGTGATCGTCAGCGATACGATGGGCCGGCCCTGGCGCAACGGGCTCACCGACGTGGCGCTCGGGGTGGCCGGGATGCCGGCGATCCGCGACCACCGGGGCGAGGTCGACCCGTACGGCAACGAGCTTCAGCTCACCCAGATGGCCGTGGTGGACGAGCTGGCCGGCGCCGGGGAGCTGATCAAGGGCAAGTGCGACCAGGTGCCGGTCGCGGTGGTACGCGGGTACCTCATGGCCACCCGGGACGACGACGTCGGCGCGCGGGAGCTGGTCCGCGACGCGGAGCTGGACCTCTTCTCGCTCGGCACCGCCGAGGCGAGGGCGGCCGGGCTGGCCGCCGCCGCGGTGCTGCCCGACGGCCCCGGCGAGGCTGCGGCCGACCCGGCCGCCGTGCGGCGGGCGATCGCCGCGGTGGCCGGCGTGATCGCCCCCGGCACGGTGTTCACCCACGTCACCGACCACGAGGTACGCGCCACGCTGGTCGCCGCCGTGCCCGGCTGGCCGGGGCGGGCCACCGATCTGGTGCTCGGCGAGCCGCCGACCCCGGTCGATCCCGGGGACCTGGTGCGCTTCGGCGCGGACCTGCAACGCCTGCGCACCGCGTTGGCCGCCGAGGGGGTCCCGTCGGCGCTGCTACCGCCGCCGACTGGTAGCACGGCCAGCGCCGCGCTCGCCCTCTGAGGCACGGCCGGCACACCCGTCAGCGGCCACCATTCCGCGCCCGCTGGGGCACGGGCGGGCTGCCGTTTGAGCATGGGCCGCGCCCGCTGGAGCACGGGCCGCGCCCGATGACGGGCGGCGGTCCGCTCAGGCGTCGAGGATGGCGCGGCCCAGCGGGGTGAGGGTGTGCAGCACCGTGTTGCGGTCCCGGTGGCTGACCAGCAGGCCGGCGTTGCGTAACACGGTGGCGTGCTGGCTCGCCGCGGCCGGGGAGATGCGCAGGCGGCGGGCCACCTCGCCGGTGGTGCACCCCTCGTCGGTGGCCTCCAGCACCGCCGCCCGGGTCCGGCCGAGCAGGGCGGCCAGCGCCTCCCTGCCGCTGCCGGTCGCGCCGCCCGCGCCGGCGGTGTGGGCCAGCCCGCCCAGCCGGTCCACCGGGTAGACCAGCACCGGCGGCAGCGCCGGGTCGAGCAGCGCCACCGGGGTGCTGGCGCAGAAGAACGACGGCACCAGCAGCAGGCCCCGGCCGTCCAGGTGCAGCTCCCGGCTGTCCGGGTAGCCGTGGATCTCCAGCACCCCCGACTCCCACCGGGCCATCGGGCGGAGGCTGGCCAGCAGCCCCTCGACGCCCCGGTCCAGCAGGGCCCGGGCCCGCCGCGCCCGGTCCGCCTCCACGGCGGCCTGGATGTGCGGCCAGTACGGGCTGAGCGCGAGTGCCCCGTACTGCTCCATCGAGTCGGTCAGCTGGCGCAGCAGCTCGGGCTCGCCCCGGGCCAGCGCCGCCGCCGAGGGTGGCAGGGGGTGCCCCGCGACCAGCCGGGTGAGGTCCCGGTGCAGCAGCGGGACGGGCGTGCTCCGCACCGCGTCCAGCCCCGCCTCCAGGCCCTGGACGCTGTCGTGCGGGGTGAGGAAGTCGGGGAAGTAGCCCTGGCCGGGGTTCAGCGTGAACAGCAGCCGGAGCTGCTCCTTGCCGACGTGCCGGCGCAGCTCCCGGGAGACGCCGCGGCGCCAGCCCGAGGTCAGCGGGTCCCGACTGCGCACCTGGAGCACGTGCACGCTGAGGATCAGTTCCCAGAGCGGGTCCGCACCCGGGGCGACCCGGGTGCGGAGGATGTCGTCGGGGGAAAAGTAGATCTTCAGCATTGGAGCGCTCCCCTGCCGGTGCACAGCGGGCTGGCCCGCTGACCGTTCGCACTGTACCCGGACGGCATTTATCTCCACTTTTAAGCGTGGACTGAAAAACCTCGACGGCCCGGGCCCGACTTCGGCATGCTCTGCTTGCTCCGCAACGGGCCGATCCGTCGTCGACGCCGGCCCGGGACACCGGGGCCGGGGAGGATCCGGCGGCCGGGCGGCACCACGAGGGTCTGCGGCCCTTGTTCCGCAGGGGTGCCACCCGGCCGCTCACCCGGGCGGGGCGATCAGCCGATCCAGAGCGCGATCCGGTGGTCCTCGTCCGTGACGTACCAGCAGTGGCCGTGCTCCTCGGCCAGCCCCTCAACGTGATGGAACGGGGCCAGGTCGGCCACCAGCTCGGCCGGGAGCAGGTGCCCCGCCGCCTTCTCCAGCCGGAACCGGACGTGCCGCGAGGTGACGTGCCCGCCCTGCGGGTGGTCGTCCAGCAGCACCGAGCCCTTGCCGAGCGCGTCGATCGAGCCGACGATCGCGGCGTAGCCGCCGTCGGGCAGCGGGGTCACCGCCCGGAAGCCGGCCAGTGCCCCCGGCGGGGTCACCCCGGTCACCGCGTACGCCCCGAGGGCGCGCGGCCAGCCGCCCGCGTCGAACATCTCCGGCACGCCGGCCACCTCGACCAGGATCGGGTCCCCGTCGGCGGTGACCGGGAAGCGCAGCCCGAGCAGCGCGGTGCCGTCGGGGGTGAACGCGGCGGCCTCCACGTTGATCGGCAGGTCCCCCGCGGCGAGCCGGGTCACCCAGCTCTTGGCCCGGGCGGTGCCCCGGGCGACCGTCTCGACGATGAACCGGTCCCGGACCCGCTCCCCGGGCGGCAGGGTGGCCAGTTCGGCCCCGGCCAGCGCGTCGTTGACCGCGCGGTGCAGCCGGAACCGGTTGCGCACCACCCGCACCGGCAGCCGGCCGCCGGCGGCGTCGGCCTCGCGGAACCGGGCCACGAACGCCCGGCGCGGGCGCAGCGGGCCGCCCTTCGAGCCGAAGTGGGAGCCGAAGACGTACACCCAGCCGTCGTGGTGGGCCAGCGCCTCGCCGTCCTCGGTGCGACCGTTCTCTTCGCCGGCGTCGGCGGCCACGTGGTGGGCGGCCCATCCGCCGTCCTCGTGTTCGAGCAGCAGGGCCAGGCAGCGCTCGACCGGCCCCTCGTCGAGGACGGTCCAGAAGCCGCGCCGGGCGCGGTGGGCGGCGAGCAGGGCCGGGGAACGCACCGGCAGCAGGTCGCTGGCCTCGTTGCCGGCGACGACGAACTCGACGAGTCGCAGGGTCACGGGGCAAGGGTACGGATCGGACGCACGCGCCTAGAGTGTCACCGTGCCAGACGCAAGGAAGGACCTCCTGGTGACGCCTCCGGCAGAGCAGAAGTCCCCTCCGGACAGCGCGCCGGCCGGCGGGGCGTACGCGGCCCTGCACGCCGACGCGACGGCCGTGCTGGCCGGGTGGACGCCGACCGGCGCGGCGGCCGGCCGGGCCCGGGACCGCACCCTCGACCTGCTGGCCGGCGGGCCTGCGGCGCTGGGCCGGGAGCACCGGGCCGGCCACGTCACCGCGAGCGCGCTGGTCCTCGACGCCACCGGCGAACGGATCCTGCTCTGCCTGCACGGCAAGTTCCACCGGTGGGTGCAGCTCGGCGGGCACTGCGAGCCCGGCGACCGGACGCTGGCCGGGGCCGCGCTGCGCGAGGCGGGCGAGGAGTCCGGGATCGCCGGCCTGGTCGTCGACCCGGTCCCGATCGACGTGGACATCCACCCGGTGGCCTGCCAGGGCGGCTCGCTGCACCACGACGTGCGGTTCGCGGTCTTCGCCCCGCCGGGCGCGACGGAGCGGGTCAGCGACGAGTCCGAGGCGCTCGGCTGGTTCCCCCCGGACCGGCTGCCCGAGCCGTTGGCCGGCGGCACCGCCCGGCTCGTCGTCCCCGCCCTGGCCGCCCTGCGCCGCCGCGCCGGCTGACCCGGGGCGCACCCGGTCCCGGGGGCAGGTCGACCCTGCGGGGGACACCCCGGGCGGCGGGCCGGCCGCCGCCCGGGTCGGACGGGTCAGACGTAGTTCTCCTCGCCCCGGTCCTTCAGCTCGTCGACGAGGGCCTTGACGTCCTGGGCGCGGTCGCGGGGGCAGACCAGCACCGCGTCCGGGGTGTCGACCACGATCAGGTCGTGCACGCCGAGCACGGCCACCAGCCGGCCGGACTGCGGGACCAGCACCGTCGCGGTGGTGTCGCGCAGCAGCACGCCCGGCTTGGCGTCCACGCCGAGCACCACGTTGCCGGCCGGGTCGGCCGGGAGCACGTCGCCGAGGGTGTGGAAGTCGCCGACGTCGTTCCAGCCGAAGTCGCCGGGGACCGTCGCCACCCGGCCGGCGGTCGCCGCGCCCTCCATCACCGCGTAGTCGACGGAGATCTTCGGCAGGGTCGGCCAGACCGTGCCGAGGACGTCGTCCTGCTCCGGGGTGCCCCAGGCGGCGGCGATCGCGGTGATCCCGGCGTGCAGCGCCGGCTGCTGCCGGGCCAGCTCGGCCAGGAACACGTCGACCCGCCAGACGAACATGCTGGCGTTCCACAGGTGGTGCCCCGAGCGCAGGTACGCCTCCGCCACCTCGGCGGCCGGCTTCTCCTTGAACTCCCGCACCGGCCGCAGCGGCCCGTCCCCGACCTGGTCGCCGGTGTGCAGGTAGCCGTACCCGGTCTCGGCCCGGGTGGGGGTGATCCCCACCGTCATCAGCAGCCCCTGCTCGGCGCCGCGCACCGCCTCGCGGACCGTGGCCACCCACGCGTCGGCGTCCCGGATCAGGTGGTCGGCGGCGAAGGAACCCATCACCGCGTCCGGCTCGCGCAGCGCGATCACGGCCGCGGCGAGGGAGATCGCCGCGCAGGAGTCCCGGGGCGAGGGCTCGACGAGGATGTTCTCCTCGGGCAGGCCGGCAAGCTGACGCGCCACCGCCGCGACGTGCGCGGCTCCGGTGACCACCAGGGTGCGCTCCGGGGCGGTCAGCGGCGCCAACCGGTCCACGGTCGCCTGGAGCAGGGACGCGGGGGTACCGGTGAGCGGGTGGAGGAACTTGGGATGGCCCGCACGGGACAACGGCCACAACCTCGTGCCGCTGCCACCCGCCGGGATGACGGCGTAGAGCATCAGCACATCATGCCCGAACCGGCACGCTACGGACGCACCGTCGGCCGAACCCTCAGGCGCGGGCCCGGCTCCACGCCGCGATGTGCACCTCGGCGCTGGACTCCCAGGTGAACTCCTTGGCCCGGTCGAAACCGGCCTTGGCCAGCGACAACCGGCGCTGCTCGTCGTCCAGCAGGGCGGCCAGGTCGGTGGCGATCTGGGCCGGGTCCTCGCTGGTGTAGGCGACGGCGTCGCCGCCGACCTCCGGCAGCGACAGCCGCGGGGTGGTCAGCACCGGGGCGGCGCAGGCCATCGCCTCCAGGATCGGCAGGCCGAAGCCCTCGCCGTACGACGGGTAGGCGGCGACCAGCGCGCCGCCGAGGAAGCCGGGCAGGTCGGCGTAGCGGAGGTAGCCCGGGCGGAGCAGCCGCAGGTGCGACGGGACCTCGGCGACCGCCCGGTCGATGTCGTCGTCGTGCCCCTGGCCGCCCGCGATCACCAGGGCCGGCGGGTCGGCCCGGTCGGCCACCGCCTGGGCCCAGCCGCGGATCAGGTTGGGGACGTTCTTGCGCGGCTCCTTCGCCCCGAGGAAGGCGACGTAGCTGCTGTCGCCGAGCCCCAGCCGGGCCCGGACCCGGGCCTTCTCCTCGTCGCCCGGGGCGTGGAAGGCGGCGTGGTCGACTCCGTGGTAGGCGACGTCGATCCGGGTCGGGTCGGCGTCGAGCAGCCGGATCAGCTCGTCCCGGGTGGCCTTGCTCGGCACGATCACCCGGGCGGCGCGGCGCAGCGAGGTCTTGATCGCGCTGCGGAAGAACGTCCGGCGGGACTTGTCGTAGTGCTCCGGTTCGGTGAAGAACGTCGCGTCGTGCACGGTCACCGTGACCGGGCAGCCCGCCCGCAGCGGGCACGTGTAGAACGGCGAGTGCAGCACCTGCGCGCCGATCTGCTGGGCCAGCAGGGGCAGGCCGGTCTGCTCCCAGGCGAGCCGGGCCGGCCGGTGCGCCACCGCGGCCGGGGCGGCGACGATCTCCGCGCCGGGCAGCATCCGGGTGTAGCGCTCCAGGTCGGTGCGGAGGCTGACCACGGCCAGGTCGACCCCCTGGCCGCACACCTTGCCGAGGGCGCCGAGCAGGCCGTCGACGTATCGACCGACGCCGCCACGGTCGGCGGGGACACTCGTGGCGTCGATGAGTACGCGGGGCGGGCGACCGGCGGTCACGGGGCGACTCCTTGAAGTGGCAGATCTGTGGGGAACAACACTCCGGGCAAGCCTACGCCGGAGCCAGCCCCGAGCGCTGACTGCGACCCGACGGTACGCCGACTTGTCGTTGTCAACGAGCACGGGGCGCGGGGGGCGTATCGTTCGCGCCGATGGCCGACAACATTGCCCGGGTGTTCGCCGACGCGATCGACCCGGACCCCGCCCGCCCCCTGCTGACCTGGTACGACGACACCACCGGCGAGCGCACCGAACTGTCCGGCGCGACGCTGGCCAACTGGGTGGCCAAGACGGCCAACCTGCTCGTCGACGAGATCGGCACCGGGCCGGGCGAGTCGGCCGCGGTGCTGCTGCCGCCACACTGGCAGACCGCCGCCGTGCTGCTCGGCTGCTGGTCGGTGGGGCTGACCGTGGCCGACGGCCCGGGCCCGGCCGAGGTGCTCTTCGCCGCCGTCGACCGGGTCGCCGAGGCGGACGCCTGGCCGGCCGGCGAACGGTACGCGCTCGCGCTCGCCCCGTTCGCCCTGCCGCTGCGGGAGGTGCCCGCCGGCTTCGCCGACTACGTGCTCGCCGTCCGGGCACACGGCGACCACTTCACCCCGTACCCGAAGGGTGGGCCGCAGGACGCGGAGCTGCTCGCCCTCGCGGCCAGCCGGGCAACGGAGCTGGGCATCGCCCGGGGTGGCCGGGTCCTGCTGGACGCCGCCACCCACCCCGACCCGGTCGACTGGCTGCTGGCCCCGCTGACGGCCGGCGCCACCATCGTCCTCTGCGGCAACCTCGACCCCGCCCGCGTACCCGCCCGCACGAGCACGGAGAAGGTCACCCTGACCCTGGCCTGACGCCCATCATCCGGTGCTGCTGGGCGGAAGGCGGCATACGCCGGTCTCGCGGGGCGTCACGACTGCATGATCGATGGGGTCGGGTGGGTCAGGTGGGTCAGGTGGGTCAGGTGGGAGAGTTGGTGGGCGTGCGGCGTTGGGCGAAGACGGCGAAGGCCGTCAGGGACTCCGGGTTGGCCAGGGCGCCCCTGGCCGCCGCGTTGTCGACCGGGGTGCCGGTGAGGATCTTCTTCACCGGGACCTCCAGCTTCTTCGCCGACAGGGTGCGCGGGACGGCCCGCACCTGGTGGATCTCGTCGGGGACGTGCCGCGGCGAGAGGGCGGTGCGCAGCTCGCGGCAGATCTTCTTCCGCAGGTCGTCGTCCAGGTCGAGGCCCTCGGCCAGCACCACGAACAGCAGCAGTTCCCCGGCGCCGCCCTCGTCGTCCTCCAGGTGCACCACCACCGATTCGACGACCTCGTCCAGGCCCTCCACGACGGAGTAGAACTCGGCGGTGCCGAGCCGGACGCCGCCCCGGTTGAGGGTGGCGTCGGAGCGGCCGGTGATCACGCAGCCGCCCCGGTCGTTGATCGTGATCCAGTCGCCGTGCCGCCACACCCCGGGGTAGACGTCGAAGTACGCCTCCCGGTAGCGGGCGCCGTCCGGGTCGTTCCAGAACCCGACCGGCATGCTCGGCATCGGCGCGGTGATCACCAGCTCGCCCAGCTCGCCGACGACCGGAGTGCCGTCGGCGGAGCGGGCCTCCACCTTCGCCCCGAGGGCCCGGCAGGTGATCTCCCCGGCGTGCACCGGCAGCAGCGGCACCCCGCCGACGAAGCCGGTGCACACGTCCGTGCCGCCGGAGAGGGACTGGAGCTGGAGCGCGTCGCCGACGGCGGCGTACACCCAGGTGAAGCCCTCGGCGGGCAGCGGCGCGCCGGTCGAGCCGACCCCGCGCAACGCGGACAGGTCGGCGATCTCCCTCGGCACCAGGCCGGCCTTGCGGCAGGCCAGCAGGAACGGCGCGGAGGTGCCGAAGTACGTGGTGCCGGTCTCCTCGGCCAGCCGCCACAGCCCGCCCAGGTCGGGGTGGCCGGGGTTGCCGTCGAACAGCACGATCGCCGCGCCCACCGCCGGCCCCGACACCAGGAAGTTCCACATCATCCAGCCGGTGGTGGTGAACCACAGGAACCGGTCGCCGGGGCCCAGGTCGTGGTGCAGGGCGAGCATCTTCAGGTGCTCCAGCAGGATGCCCCCGTGGCCGTGCACGATCGGCTTGGGCAGCCCGGTGGTGCCGGAGGAGTAGAGCACGTACAGCGGGTGGTCGAACGGCACCGGGGCGAAGGCCAGCGGCTCGTCGGTCGGCGCGGCCAGCTCGGCCCAGGAGATCACGCCCTCGGGCGCGGCCTCCATTCGGTCGGGAGCGCCGCCTAGCGGCGCGGAGGCCGAATTGTGGCCGCCGGCGCCGGCCGGGTCGAGGTACGCGATGCCGACGGTGTGCTCCAGCGACGGCAGGGCGGCCCGGATGGCGGCCACCTCGGCACGCCGGTCGACGGGCTTGTCGCCGTACCGGTAGCCGTCGACGGCGACGAGCACCCTCGGCTCGATCTGCCGCCACCGGTCGACGACGCTGCGGGTGCCGAACTCGGGGGCACAGGAGGAGAAGACCGCGCCGAGGCTGGCGGTGGCCAGCAGCAGCACGTACGTCTCGGGGATGTTCGGCGCGTACGCGGCCACCCGGTCGCCGGGGCCGACGCCGAGGCGGCGCAGCCCGGCCGCCACCCGGCGGACCCGGTCGCGCAGCTCGGCCGCCGTCAGGGTCTCCGGCGCGCGGGTCTGCCCGTGGGCGATCACCACCGGGTCGTCGTCGCCAAGCCCGGGCATCCGCAGCACGTTCTCGGCGTAGTTGAGGGTGGCCCCGGGGAACCAGCGGGTGCCGGGCATCACCGGGTCGGTCAGCGTGGCCGTGGGCGGGGTGTGCGCGACGACGTCGAAGTGCTCCCAGACGGAGCGCCAGAACGCGTCGAGGTCGGTGACCGACCACCGCCACAGCGCGTCGTAGTCGGCGAACTCCAGCCCGCGGTGCTCGGCCAACCAGCGCAGGTAGTCGCCGATCCGGGAGCGCTCGCGCACGTCCGCCGGCGGCGTCCACAGCACGTCACCCACTGCTCCACCCTCCTCCGGGGCCCCGCACCACCCTGTGACATGGTCCCTGGCGCCATCTTGCCCTACCTCGCAGCGCCATTGTCCACGCCGGGTTCCGGTGCCGGGGCGTGCCCGGCCCACACCCCGCCCCCGCGTCCGGTGTGGGCCGGGCCCCACGCGGGCCCGGCGACCGACGGCACGGCACGCCGGCCCGGCCCGGCGCGGCCGGGCCCGGCGCGGCGGGGCGGGGCGGGTCAGCCCGCGCGGTGCGCCTGGATGGCGCGGCGCTTCGCGAGCCGGTGGGCGCGGCGGATCTCCGCCTCCCGGTAGCGGCGCTCGTCCTCCGGGGTCTGCGGCAGCACCGGGCGGACCGGGCGGGGCGTGCCGCCCACGTCCACCCCCACGAAGACCAGGTACGCGGTGGCGACCCGGACCGGCTCGTCCTCGGCCGAGTCCCAGCGCTCGGCGACCACCCGGACGCCCACCTCCATCGACGTCTGCCCGGTCCAGTTGACCTGGGCGTGTGCGTGCACCAGGTCGCCCACCCGGACCGCCTCGGAGAAGACGATCTCATCGATCGCGGCCGTCACCGCCGTGCCGCCGCTGTGCCGGGCCGCCGCCGCGCCCGCCACGTCGTCGACGAACTTCATCAACACCCCTCCGTGCACGGTCCCGTACAGATTGACATCGACCGCCGTCATGATCCGGCTGAGCGTGACACGGGAGTACGAGGTGGGCTTGCCCTGCGGCGCGGCGGAGGGATGATCTGTCATGCGGGAGACGGTACGGTGCGCGGATGCGACATCTGTGGAGCTTCCTCGCCGGGTTGGTGGTGGCACCCGTCACCTGGGTGCTGGTCGCCCTCGGACAGGACGGGTCGAGCCGCACGACCACCCGGTGGGTGGAGATCGGCACGTTCAACACGGCCAACCTGATCGAGCCGGCCGTCTACCTGGCCGCCGCCGGCATCCTGCTCGGCCTGCTGGGCGCCCTGCGCGTCTCGCCGCTCGGCCCGCTCGTGGCCGGGCTGCTGCTCGCCGCCCCGTACGTGGGGATGTTCGTCGCGCCCTTCCAGGTGCGCGACCGCATCCCGGACGGCTGGAAGGTCTTCGGCGACCCCCTGCCGCTGCACGTTCCGGTGGAGAACGGCACGCTCTTCCTGATCGGCCTGCTGCTGGTCGTGGCCACCTTCAGCGGGCAGCGCTGGCGGCGGTGGCCCCGACCGGTGGTCGAGGCGACGCCGGTGCCCGCCGAGGGGCCGGACCGCAACGACTTCACGCTGACCGACTGGCCGCCGGCCGGCGCGGCCGACCGGGACTCGGCCCCGCCGAGCCTCGGCTACCCGGACCCGACGCCGGCCGAGCCGCTGCCGCGCCGCACCGGCGGGAAGTCACCGTGGTCGGCGCCGCCGCACGGCACCAACCGGCCGGAGGAGGACACGACCGAGATCCGGTGACGGTCCGGCCGTACGCGCCACGCGACGGCTGACGACGGGATCCGTGACGATGCGGGCGGGCCGGACGACCGGCCCGCCCGCCCGCAGTAGAGGGGACGAGGGGCGGTGGCCCCCGGGGCGAGGACGGCGCCCGGGGCTGGTCGGGGGCCGCCGAACCCGCCCGGCAGGGCACTGACCTGCGAGCACGGGGTCGCGGCGACGGGGGCGGAACGAAGCGAACACAGCACCGTTAAAACGCCGCTCAAAATGAGCTTCAGAGCGAGTCGCATATTGACAGTCGGCGGTTGACAGGCGGCAATCCCGTTTTTAGACTTCGCCCTCATGCGGAAGGCAATTCCGGTTCTTTCTGCTCCCCGGTCCTGCGATAAACGACCGGGCGTACCGCGTCAGTTCAGATGGAATGTCGTCGCGACGGGAATCGGTGCCTGACATGAGCGTGACCGAATATCTGGAGTTCATCGGCGATCCGGCCAACGACGACGTGCAGGGCTGGCTGTACCCGACGGACGCCCAACTCCTCTGTGTGATCAACGACGTCCAGGTGGGTCGGGGTTACGACGGCGACATTCTCGAGATAGGCGTCTACAAAGGAAAGAGCGCGATTCTGCTGGGATTCTTCCCACGCCCCGGAGAGACGCTGATCGCCTGCGACCTGTTTGATTCCGACGCCTCGGTCAGCGAGGAGAACCACCGCGAGAACGCCGCTTTCTATCCGGGCCTACAGCGGGGGGACTTCGAAAAGAACTACCTGCGTTTCCATGATCGGCTGCCGACCGTGCACGCCCGGCCCTCGGCCGACCTGGGCGATGTCGTGCCGGCCGGGTCCTGCCGCCTCGTGCACATCGACGGGGCGCACACGTACGAGGCGACGCGCGCCGACATCGAGACCGCGAGACGACTCCTCGGCCCCGGCGGCGTCGTGGTGGTGGATGACTGGTCGAGCGCACACATCCCGGGTGTCGCCATGGCGCTCTGGGAGCAGTACCTGACCGGCGATCTGATCCCCCTGGCCTTCAGCAAGGGCAAGTTCTACGCCACCTGGGATCCTTCGGGCCTGACGGGCGAGGAGGTCACGGCTGCGGTCGCCGACCGCGCCGATCTCGACGTCAAGGGCTCCGTCCTGCTCGGCCGACACCCGGTCAGCAACATCACGATGACCGCGGGTGCCTGGCAGAAGTACTCCGCCAGCCTGCGGGCGGTGTACTCGAAGGTCTACTCCGGCGGCGGTGCCGGCGCGCCGCAGATGGTGGGTTTCTGACGTGCGCGTCGCATTCACGAGTCACCCGAACCCCAGTCACCTGGTGGGCGTCCTGTCGGCGGCGCGCGTCGCCCGGCTCGCCGGTCACGAGGTCGCCGTGGTGTCGGGCCCCAGCGTGGCCGACCACGTCGAGCAGGCGGGTTTCACTGCCCTGCCCGTGGCCAGCCTGATGTCCATGGAAGAGATGGTGGCCGCCCGAGCGGCCGCGGGCGGTGCGGTCGCGCCGACGGCACGCCCGGGGCCCCCGCCCGCCGGCGGGCCACCGGGGCGACGGGCACATCCCTTCATCACCCCCAGGACGAGCCGACAGGCGGCGGACATCGTGGACGCCCTCAGGGCGTGGGGACCCGACTGCGTACTGCGCGACTCCACCGAACTCGGCGGATACGTGGCGGCCGAAGTTGTCGACGTTCCCTGCGGAACCGTCGACATCGCCCCGTTGTCACCGTGCGCCCAGCCCGGAGCGCTGGAGGAACTCAACCGGCTGCGGGCCGAGTTCGACCTGCCGGCGGTGCACGATCCCTGGCATTCTGTACGCCCCTTCCGGATAGGTCTGGTCCCCGAGATCTTCTATCCTGAGGAACTGCGGTGGAGCGGCGCGCACCACTATCGCCCGTCCTCTCTGGACGTGCGCGCGGACCGGGAACTCGCCGTCGACCTCTCCGAGCACCCGGGCGACCGCCCCCTCGTGCTGGCGAGTCTGGGGATGAACGCCCCACGCTTCGACCCCCGGGCCGCCACCGTGTTGAACGCGGTCATCGAAGCCCTGGGCGAACTGCCGGTGACGGGTGTGGTGGCGATCGGGTCGGACTACGACCCGGACCAGTGGGAAGGAGCGCGGGCCGCCAACGTCCACCTGCGGTCGTTCGTACCGCAACGGGCCCTGCTGCGCTTCTGCGACCTGTTCATCACCCATGCCGGGTTCAACGGGGTACGGGAGGCGTTCAGCGAGGGCGTGCCCATGATCGCCCTGCCCCTGTTCGGGGATCACCCGGCCAGCGCCGCCCGCCTGGCGAGCCTGGGGGTCGCGGTCGAGCTGGACGTCGCCTCGGTCTCCGCGGCGGCGGTGCGGACGGCCGTCTCCACCGTCCTGGGCGACCCCGGCTACCGCGGTCGCGCCCAGGACATGCGATGCCGCATGGACGCCCTGCCGCCCCTGGAGCGGATGGCGGACGACCTGCTGGCCTTCGTCACCAGCTCTGGCCGCCCAGCCAGAGTCGGACCGAGCATCGTCAGCCGTCGAGTGCGGGAGGGACTTTCATGAAGGTCGGCGTAACCGGAGGAAGCGGCTTCATCGGCACCTACGTGTGCGAGGAGCTGGCACAGCGAGGGCACGAGCCGGTCACCTTCGACCGTCAGCGGCGGGCACAGGCACCGCCGTGGGAGGTGATGCTCGGTGACGTCCGCGACGCGACCGCGATGGTCGAGCTCGCCGCGCACTGCGACGCCATCATCCATCTGGCGGCTGTCCTCGGCACCCAGGAGACGATCCACAATCCGAGGCCGGCGGCGGAGACCAACACGTTCGGCGGGCTGAACTTCCTCGAGGCGGTCGCGCAGTACAACCTGCCTGGCGTCTATATCTGCGTGGGCAACCACACGATGAACAACTGCTACTCGATCACCAAGACCACGGTCGAGCGGTTCGTGCGGATGTACAACGCCGAGCGCGGTACGCGGGTCAACTGCGTGCGGGTGGTCAACGCCTACGGTCCGCGCCAGCTCGCCGCGGCGCCGTTCGGGCCGAGCAAGGTCCGCAAGATCACGCCGGCTACGGTGTGCCGGGCGTTGTCGGGCATGCCGGTGGAGCTGTACGGCGGCGGATACCAGATCTCGGACATGGTCTGGGTCGGGGACGTGGCACGGAGCCTGGTCTCGGCCCTGGAAGCCGCCGCGGCCGGCCGGATCGTCGACGTGCTCGAGGTGGGCCCCACGGAGTCGACCAACATCCGGCACGCGGCGGAGACGGTCATCGACCTCGTGGCCGAACGGGGCTTCAGCAGGGTGCCCATCGTCGACCTGCCCATGCGTCCCGGCGAGGACCCGGCGACGCCGGTCCGGGCCGACGCGGGAACCCTGCGCTCCATAGGCATCGAGCCCGCCTCCCTGCGTGGGCTGGCCGACGGCCTCGCCGAGACCGTCGACTGGTTCATCAAGACCGAGGGCGAGCACTGGACCGCGCCGAACGGCCTGCGTCGAGGCGTCTGACAAACCGATCCGGGCCACCAGGAAGGGCACAACGACCGTGACAGGACTGAGAGCACCAGACGGGCAGGACGGCAGCGCTGGGCAGCTGTACCTGGACCTGCTCAAGCGTTGCGTGACCAACACGATCTACCAGGACCCGCCGATCTCGCCACCGTGGGTGCCGCAGGCCGAGTTCGACCCCGAGGCCCGGGTCGCCGGTCTTGACTGCCCCAGCCAGGCCCACACCATGGTCGGGTTCGCGCGGCTGGACAACCTCCGGGAGCTGACCGAGACGGTGCTCCGCGATGAGGTCCCCGGCGACTTCCTGGAGGCCGGGGTGGGTCGCGGTGGCGCGATGATCTTCCTGCGAGGCGTGCTCAAGGCGTATGGGGTCACCGACCGCTCGGTGTGGCTGGCTGACTCGTTCCAGGGATTTCCGCAACCCCCCGCCGAGGCGCGGTACCAGATGAGTGACGTCTATCCGGAGTTGGCCGGCGAGCAGCGCGAGGAGCAGCGGCAGGCGGCGGAGGAGATGAAGGCGCGGTTCCTCAAGGGCGGCTCCGAGGAGGAGGTACGGGAGAACTTCCGCCGCTACGGACTCCTCGACGAGCAGGTGCGGCTACTGCCCGGCTGGCTCGCCGAGACCCTGCCCACCGCCCCGGTGCGACGGCTGGCGATCCTGCGGGTCGACAACGACCTCTACGCGTCCACGTACGCGACCCTGGAGCACCTGTACCCCAGGGTCTCGCCCGGCGGTTACGTCATCGTGGACGACTACCACTTCCTTGAGGAGTGCCGGCTGGCCGTGCACGACTACCTGAAGGCCGCCGGTGAGCAGACCCCGGACCTGGTCACCATCGACCGGTGCGGGGTGTACTGGCGCAAGGGCTCCTGACCCCGTCGCCGTACCGCGGCACCCAGGCCACCTGGTCTCCCTGGACCGACCGGGGCCACCGACCGTGGCCCCGGTCACCAGCTCACCAGCTCACCAGGTCACCAGAAGCTCGGCGGGCAGCCGGTTGAACCGGTTACTGACGATGGGGACGTCCGCCGCGGCCGGGATCAGCCTCAGGCCCGGGAACCGGGCCATCAGCCGGGCGAGAGCCTCCTGCAACTCGACGCGGGCCAGCGGTGCCCCAAGACAGAAGTGCGCCCCCACGCCGAACGCGAGGTGGTGGCTCGCCGCGCCCCGGGACAGGTCGAACCGCTCCGGGTCGGGCAGACGCAGCTCGTCCCGGCCGGCCGCGTCGGACGATACGAACACCGCCGCGCCGGCGGGGACCACGACGTCATCGAGCGCCACATCGCACGTGGTGTAGAGGAGACCGGCGAATCCGGTGCTGGCCTGGGCGTACCGGAGAATCTCCTCGACGGCGGCGTCGACGGCGACGCCACCCGAGCGCAGCCGGTCGAGCTCAGTGGGGTGCTGGAACAGGGCCAGCAGCCCGTTGCCGAGCTGCGTCGCCACGGTCTCGTAGCCGGCGATGGTCAGCAGCATCACCGTCGAGACGAGTTCCTCGTCGGACAGGTCACCGGACTGCCCGATCAGCTGCGACAGCGGGTCCTCGCCCAGCTGTCCACGCCTGCGGCGGACCAGCTCGACCGCTGCCCCGTGCAGACCGGCCATCGCCGCGCCGAAGGCGGCCATGGACGCTCCACCGCCCCGCATCGCCAGAGCCCACGCCTCGAACGCCGGGCGAAGCTCGTCCGGCACGTCGAAGAGCGCGAGGAGCACCCGCAGCGGCAGCCGGAAGGCGAACCGGTCCATCAGGTCGACCGGACGGGGCGCCGCCTCGCATCCGTCGAGCAGCTCCTCGACGAGCTCGCCGACCCGGATCCGCATGGCCTCGGCCTGCCGGACGTTGAGCACCTGGTTGGTGCGGCTACGCCAGCGGGCGTGGTCCGCCGGGTCGGCGATGAACAGTCCGAAGTCGAACGCCGGAGCCGGCGCGGAGGGGGGTGCCCCGTCGCTGCTCCCGCCCGGCGGACGACCGCCTGATGCGGCGACCGCGCGAGCCCGCACCGGACGCCGACTGAATCGCTCGTCGCTCAGCACCATCCGGACGTGCCGATAGCTGGTGACCAGGTACGCGGGTGCGCCGCTGGCGAGCTGGACCCGGGCGACCGGTTCAGTACGGCGCAGGCGCGCCATCTCCGGAGGAAGCCGGAAGGGGCACTCCGGGGGAAACGGGTATGCCGGTGCCGCAGCGACCGCGCGCGCCGGGGCGGCGGTGGATCCGGCCGACGCTGCGTCCGGGCCGTCAACCGGGCTTACGCTCTCGGCGGCGACCTCGTGAACGGGATGGTTCGGCGATGTCATGCGCGGTCCCTGTCTGCGTGGTGAACGACGGTGGGTCATGTCGCCGACCATCGGCTCGGCGCCTGGCGGTATTCGACGACGAAGAGGCTGCGGAGTCCTGCGTGAAGAATTCGCGGTCCGGCTCGGAAAATATCCCGGACGACCAGAGGCAGACAAGTGAAGTTGACGGAGATGGATCACCATGATAAGCGGTTCCGAAGTGCGCCGGCATGATGTTCCACCTGCGGAATCGTCAACGACCTCGCTGACGCACGAGCCCAGGGTGCGGCGGCAGGTCGATACGGACAATGCCGTTCTTTAGCCATCCTTGGCCGGCTCTTGAGCGACCACACTCGCCCCTATCCGGCATTGTCCGGGCCGTCGTCCCGGCAACGACCATCCGTCCGGCGCGCCGCGTCCCGAAACCATTTCGGACTCCATCGTCTCCCGATAGACTCGTCGGCAGGTTATCGGCCTTATGGGAGGACGCCGTGCAGGACAACAGCCTCTACTGCTCCATAATCTTGTGGGACCTGTCCCACTCCGAGCAGACGGTGGCCTCGCTGCGGGCCTACCTGCGCGACTACGCCGTCGACGCCTATTCGCGGGTGCCCGGGCTGCGGCAGAAGGTCTGGATCTCGTCGACCGGACCGGACGGCGAGACCTGGGGGGCGGTCTACCTGTGGGACAACAAGGAAGCCGCCTACGGCGCTCCGCCGGTGGCCTCCCGGGTGGGTGAGCTGATCGGCTATCTCCCCACCAGCCGACAGTATTTCGGGGTGGAGGCCGCTGCCGAGGGGCTCAGCGACGTCGGCAAGCTCGTGGCCGGCGTGGGGATGGCCTACGAGGCGCCCGAGGCGGAGCCCTTCGTCCGCCCGGTGGAGCACAACCCGGGCGCCGCTTCGATCATCCCTGTCCACCCCCGGCGCGGCTGAGACGCCGAGCCCACGTCACGCGCTCGCCCGGCGTCGCGCCGCTGTTCGGTCGCCTCAGGAGAGGTTGTCGAGGATCGACAGGGCATCGGTGCCGCTCAACGATTCGCAGGCTCGACCGATGACGTGGCAGAGGAAGTACCGCTCGGCCAGCGTCAGACCGGCGGTGTGCAGCCCGAGGTAGAGCAGGCTGGTGCAGAGGCGTACGGCGAGGAACGCCGGATCACCCTGGATGTACGCCTGCAGCGTCGTCGACGCGCCCGCCTTGCGATGGAACCGGCTGTGCGCCAGGTCGTTGCCATGCCGGGTCGGGTCCGGCGGCGCCGAGACCGTCAACTCCGCTGCGCGGAACGCGGAGATGAACTCCGCCTTCGCCGCACAGGCTGTCGTGTACCAGAGCCCGGCGGGGCCGTCTCGCAGCGAGCCGGTCTCGGCCGCCTCGAAGACTGCGGCGACCGTCCGGTCGATACCGGCCCGAGCGCCGTGGTATCGGCCGTCCATCGCCGCGCGGGTGGCCGCTGGGTCCCGGCAGGTCGCGAAGAACGCCTCGGCGTGGGACCGGAAGCTCAAGAAGCCCAGCGGCACGCCGTTGAGGGCGAGATTCTCGGCGCCCGGTGCGCCCGACGGACCCTGCGCCTTGAGCTGCGCCGCCATCACGGGCAGGGCGGCCTCCAGCATCGACCGGCGCTGGCCCCGGCCCTCCTGCGCCAGGTGCACCAGCGCCGGGCCGACCCGGTGCAGGAAGGTGCGGGTGAGCGCGGGCAGGGCGGTGCCACCGAAGACCGGCCCGGCGAGCGGGACCAGTCGGGCGGGCCGCACCACGGCGGTGTCGACGGACGCCACCGGGGAGTCGATCGGGCCGGTGGGCCCGCCCGGGAGCCGGGAATCGACCGTGACGGCCCCGGCGACCGCCGGCGTGTACGACGCCGGCAGCACCATCCGGTAGGCGTCCGCCAGCTCGGAACCGCTCACCGCCAGCGCCTGCACGTAGATCGCCGGCGACCCCTGTGCGGTGACGTCGCGGACCAGCAGCGCGCTACCGATCCGGGAACCGGTGCTCGCGCACATGTCCAGCAACGGCCCCGCCACGTCGGCGACGAAGGCGCACCACCGATCGGCGGGTAGGACGATCTCCAGCTCCCACCAGTGGCGAGTGGTATCAGTCATTCAAGCTCCGGCTGGGACATCGCCATCTCGAACGCCAGCTCGATGAGGGTCACCCCGACGTTGCGCACCGGCAGTCGGATTCCCCGCTCGTCGGAGACGAGCCCCCGCCCCCGCAGAAACTCGAACAGCGGCGCGATGGCCGGACGGGTGAGCACCTCGTCGAGCTCGGTGCCGGTGGCGATGCGCCACTCGTCGCGCAGGACTCCGTCGAACATCGCGAGACCGGCCTGGAGGAACGAGACCAGCACCCGGTCCTGGCTGGCGGGTCCGGAGATGTCGAAGCTGGTCGGCGCCTGGACGTAGCTGTGCAGCAGACCCTTACGGTGGGACTGGAACTGCTGGTTCACCAGCGAGATCGCCCCGGACCCGAATCCGACGGTGTCGGCGCGCAGCTGGAAGTACATCGCGGCGAACGGCGAGACCTTGCCGAAGTAGCCGGAGGCGTACTCGTTCATTCCGGCCGCGTTGATCAGTCGGCGTGCTTCGGTGAACAGGTGCTTCTGGTCGCGCACGTAGCCGCGCTTCTCGTCGGGATCCATCTTGCGGCGCATGAAGGTGCCGGGCGTGGGCCGGAACGAGTAGAGCGACAGGTGGTTGATCGGCAGCTCCAGCGCCCTGTCCACCGTGTGCCGTAGCTCGTCCATGCTCTGGTCCGGGAAGCCGGACATGATGTCGATCGACACGTCCTCAAACCCCACGGCGCGGGCCGCGTGGGTGAGCCGGCTGGCCTGGGCGGCGCTGTGCCGACGACCGAGCCGCTTGAGCCGCTCGTCGTCGAAGGACTGGACGCCGCTGGAGACCCGGTTGAAGCCGAGGCTACGGAAGAAGGCGAGCTTCTCCTCGTCCACGGTGTCCGGGCTGCACTCGATGGTGGCCTCGGCGACCGTACTCAAATCGAACGAGTTCCGCAGCGCGGTCATGACCTGCGTGGCCTCGTCGTTGTCGAGGCTGCTCGCCGTGCCGCCGCCCCAGTAGACGACGTACGGCAGGGTGTCGACACCGGCCAGCTCGGCGCCACGGTGTTCGATCTCCTGGCACAACGCCCGGATGTAGTTCATTCGGACCGAATCGCCGGGCTTGCGCAGCAGGTCCTTGTTGGGGATCGCCTGGACCCAGTCACAGAAAGTGCAGCGGGAGTGACAGAACGGCACATGCACGTACAGCATGAGTACGCGTTGTTCCGCGCTGCTGCTCGGCAGGTGGAGCTCGGTGTCGGCGATGGGTGCGGTAGTCATGAGCCGTCCTTTCGGGCGCCGCCCGCGTGGCTGCACATCCGGAACGCGCCCCGCGGCGGCGGGGGCCCTTGGCCGCGGGGCACGTTCCGGCGTGGTGGGCTATCTCGATGTCGGGCTATCGGCGGTCGCCGAGCGGACCCGCGGGATCGAGCGCCAGCGTCGTCAGGAGGAGCAGCTGCAGCTGCACTCGCACGTGGTGCACGACGCCGACATGACCTTCGCGACGACGTCGCTGTCCTCGAGCCGGCTCTCGTCCAGGAACTCCGAGATCTCCAGGTCGTCGATGTCGAGCGTCAGCAGCTCGTTCTCCATTTCGCCACCCTCTTTCCAATTCGGTTACCTCGTGGCCCCCGACACCGAAGAAACTATGGAGCAGTCAGCGGTGTTGTCAAGGCTATCCGAGCAGTCTTCCACGCATTAAACGCTCGCTACAAAACCCCTACAGGCGAGCTATTCTCCGAACATACAGACGAAACTGCCGCACTGTAGGGACGCCACGGACAAGGTGCATTCCTCCAGCTCGGCGGGGGCGACCACAGATGCGCCGACGGCTTCTAGCACCGCAATTTTCGGCTGTCAAGGACTCCTATCTACATCGATTGAAGTGCGCTAACGTCGCCGCAGGCACGACGGGGGTGCGACCGTGATCGCACTCCTGACAGCAAGTGTTAACGGCGATTCAATCGCCCAACTGCTGGAAGGGAATGCCGTGGGGGAAGAGGCCGTCACCAATTCGACAGATTTCGTCAAGCCGGACTTCGCAATGGTTCAGAAGGAGGCCGAAACGGTCGATACGAGGGCGGTCCTGACACTGCCCGTCGGCCAGGAGCCGACTGCCAGTCGACCCGCAGTCGCGCTCGCGCTGTGGCAGGACAGGACCATCTCGACGGCGGAGCTGATCGCCGCGGCCGAGGCGCGCTGCGCGGTCCGGCAGCCACGCCTGCACACGTTCGTGCCGCTCTACACCACCAACCACTGCGACTCCGAGTGCAAGATGTGCTCGATGCGCAAGGGCAACAGCCGCATGGAACGCAAGTTCTCCGGCCGGAACGAGCTCCTTGAGCAGCTCAACATCCTCTTCACCCACGAGGGCATCCGGGGCGTCGGCTTCCTGACGGGCGAGTACCAGGACAAGTACACGAGGTTGAGCACGGCTTTCCGCATCGGCTGGGCCATGCGTGCCGCCCTGGACATGGGCTTCGAACGGATCTACTTCAACATCGGCAGCATGGAGCCGGACGAGATCGACGTCCTCGCCGAGTGGATCCGGCCCACCGAGCCGGTGACCATGTGCGTGTTCCAGGAGTCCTACGACCGGGAGACCTACCGGCGCTTCATGGGTAAGACGCCGCTGGAGGTGCCCAAGGCCGACTTCGACCGCCGCGTCGTCTCGTTCGACCGGTGGCTCGATGCCGGATTCCGGTATGTCAACCCGGGCGTCCTCGTGGGCCTGCACGACGACGTCTCCGCGGAACTCGTCGACCTGGTCGCCCACGGCGCTCACCTGCGCGACCGCGGGGCGATCGTGGATCTGTCGCTGCCGCGGATGCGCCCGGCCAACGCCTCCCGTGACACCACCCGCATTAACGACGACGACTACCTGCGGATGATGGCGGCGGTCGCGTTCACCTGCCCCGAGCAGCGGCTCGTACTCACCACCCGGGAACCGCAGGAGTTCCAGGACCGGGCGGTCGGCCTCGCCGGCGTGTTCAGCCCCGGCAGCCCCGACGTGGCCCCCTACCGGCCGGACACGCAGGCGCAGAACGACGCGAACACCTCCCAGTTCCTCGTTGCCGACCTGCGCCGGCCCCGTCACATCCTGAGCCGGCTGGAAGCCAGCGGACTACAGGTCGACCACTTCGTCGACCCCGCCGGCGTGGCGACCGTCGCGATGGGTTGAGCGGGCAGAACGACCAGCAGCCCGTGTACCTGCTGCACGGGCTGCTGGGTACCGCGTACGGACACTTCAGCGGCCAGATCCGCGCCTGGAGCGGCCGGTACCAGGTCGTCCCCATCGACCTGCCCGGGCACGGCCGCTGCCGCCTCGACGCCGGGCCCGACTACCTCGACACCGCGCTGCACTACGTGCTCGCGCTCGTTGAACGTTTCGGGCCCGGACGGCTCGTCGCCGCCTCCTACCTGGGTGGTCCGCTCGCCACCCGCACCGCCGCCGCCCGGCCCGACCTGGTGCGATCGCTGGTCCTCACCGGCTTCGCGCCGGGAATGGACCGCGACGTCTTCCTCACCCTGCTGGCCGGCTTCGGCACGCTCGTCGACGCGGACGCCGCCCTGATGGCGGAGTACGACCGGCTGCACGGCGCGCGATGGCGCGCCACCCTGGCCGCCTTCACCCAGCACGTCGAGCGTGCGTTCGAGACGACGGCACTGGTACGACCGCAGGACCTGGCCGCGCTCGACGTCGACACGCTGCTGATCAACGGCACGCTCAAGTCGGTCGAGCGGGTCGCCGCAACCGACGCGCGCCGGTACGGCCCCCGCGTGCGGGGGTGCGTCCTCGACGGCGCGGGACACATCGCCAGCCACGACGCGCCGGAACAGTTCAACGAGGCCGTCGAGGCCTTCTGGCGAAAGGAGACAGCACGGTGAGCAGTGACCTGCGGGCGCAGCTTTGCCACCTGGTCCAGGAGGAAGACCCGCACCGCCCGCTCGACTCGCTGGAGGCGGTGGTCGTGCGGGCGTACCTCACCAACCAGGGCTACGGCGCGCCCGCTGAGGACGGGCCCCGGACGATCGAAGGGTGGGTGGCATGGGTCGGCCAGCATTCCAGCGCTTTCTGACCACGCCGGCGACCACTACCGGAGTTCGCTGGGGCGGGCAGTACGCCACCTGGGCCGAGCTGTCCGCCTCCCGCTGTGACCAGGTACGCCCCGGCGGCGCGTACGTGGTCGACCCGGCCTCCGGGCTGGCCTCCCTCGCCGCGCTGTTCGCGGTGGCCAGCGTGCCGGACACCACGTTGCTGTGGGCCACCGTCGACGCCGTCGCCGGTGGCCGCCGCGAACTCATGCCGGGTCTGCACGAGATCGACGCGCCCCTCGTCAGCACCACCGACCGGCCCCTGTGGGGGGTGGCCACCTCCGGCAGCACCGGCCTGGCGAAGCTCGCCATCGGCCACGCGGACGCCTGGGAACTGGTCGCCCTGCACTACGAACGGGCGATGCTGCAACCGACGTTCTCCGGGCGCACCCCAGCGACACTCGCCACCTGCCTGCCGCTGCAGTTCTCGGCCGCGTTCTTCATGACCGTGCTGCCCAGCCTGTTCCTCCAACGGGATCTGGTGGTCTTCCCGCCACACGACTGGTCGGCGGTGGCGCAGGCGCGCGGAGACACGTTCGTACTCAGCGTCCCGGCAGTCGCCGCCGCCGCCTGCGTCGGCACCCCGACGCCGCTGGAGATGGGCCACGTCGCCCTGTTCCTCGGCGGTGGGCACGTCACCAAGACCCGGGTCGACCTGATCCGGGACCGGTTCCGAGGCGCGTCACTCGCCAACCTGTACGGCACCGCCGAGACCGGGGCCATCGCCGTGGACCCCGACCCGGGCCACAACCAGCACGTCGGAACGCCGATCCCGGGCAAGGCCGTGTGGATCCAGAACCCGGACGCCCGGGGTGTCGGTCGGGTCGCGGTCTCCGGGGTGGACTGCTGTCGCCACCTGTGGTCACCCGGCGAGCCGCCCCGCCCGACGGGTGACCAGATCGCCAGCACCGACTACGGGCGATTCGACGCGGCCGGGAACCTGTGCCTGGAGGGCCGGGTGGACGGCGGCGAGAAGCTGCGCGGCGTCCTCGTCTACCCCCGGGCGATCGAACGGCACCTGCTGCTCCTGCCCGGCGTGGCGGACGCGCGGGTCCTCGTCGAGCGCACCGACTCCGGGTTGGAGCGCCTCGTCGCCCGGATCGTCGGCGAGGTCGACCCGGCCGCCGTCCGCGAGCACTGCCAGGACCTGGCGGAGAACGAACGGCCTGGGGTCGTCGACGTCGTCTCCGAGCGGGCTGCCGGTGCTGTCTACAACGCCAACGGAAAGCTGCGATGACCATGCCCGACACCAGACGGTTCACGGTCCGGCCGGACGCGTTCTACGTCCGGCGTGCCGACGGCGTACGGCTCAGCAACAACGCCGGGTCGTTCACGATCCGGGGCGCCGGCGCGTACCAACTGGTCGCCGCCGTCTTCGGCAACCTGGACGGCGAGCGCACCCTCGACGACCTGGTGTCGGGGCTACCCGAGATGGCCCGGCGCTCGGTACTGGAGCTCGTCGCCACGCTGGCCCGCAACGGCTTCGTCGCCGAGGCACGGCACCCGGCTGAGCCGGTGCCGGACTGGCTGCGACAGCTCTACCCGGCCCAGCTCGACTTCCTCGATCTGCACGCCGACCGGCCCGTCACGCGGTTCCACCGGGCCCGGTCGGCGCCCCTGCTGGTCGCCGGCGGTGGTGTCGCGCTGGCCGCGCTGCTCGGCGCGCTGACCGACTTCGGACTGGCCCGCCTCCACGTCCTGACCACGAAGGCGGCCGACGAGCAGGTGACCGAGGTACTCGCCGCAGCCGTCCGGCGGGACAGCCAGCTGCGCTACGAGGTCCACCACGTCGACGAGATCCACCCGACGGATCTGGTCGACCGGGCGGGCCAACTGGACGCCCCGATGGTGCTGATCGCCGACGAGACACTCGGCGACGACCCGGACGCGGTGGCCCGCGTGGGCGCGGCCCAGCGCCGGCTCCGCGACTCCGGTCGCGGGCTGGGGGTCCTCGGTCGATGCGCTGACTTCACCGTGGCCCTGCCGGGCGGGCCCGACAGCTGCTGGGGTTGCCTCCACCGATGGCTGGCGGCCCGCGCCGTCGCGGTCACCGGCCAGCCGCTGCCGCTGGCGGCGGCTCCCGCCGCGATCGCGGCTCTGCACCTGGCCCAGCACGCCTTCACCACCCTGGCCGGTGTGCCGCGCGCCGGCTTCGGGCGCATCGCCACCGTGGAACCGATCGCTCCGATCGTGCGCACCCACAAGCCACGCCGCCACCCGAGCTGCCCCCTGCACGAGTCGAGCCCGCCGCCGACTCCGCGCGGATCCTCACCGGCGACGCCGAGCCACGAGGACGACCTGGTCCGTCCGGACATCCCCGCGCCCGAGGACAGCGCGGCCCTGGTCGCTGTCGCGGACCGCATCGTCACCGTGACCTCGGGCTGGACCGACCACCTCGTCGGGCCGATCCACCACCTGGCCGAGGGCAACGCCGACCAGCTTCCGCTGGCGATGAGCATCTGCCGGGTCGCCGAGCCCGACAGCACCGCCGCGGCCCAGCTGACCACCAGAGTCGCCTGCCGCGCGGTGTCGCCGCGGGAGGCCCGCAACCAGGTGGTCCTGGCGACGCTGGAGCACCTGGCCCGGCGGCTGGCCGTCGCTGCCGGGGTGCTCCCACCCGACTGGTTCGTCGGCGCCGGCTGGTCCCGCACGGAGGCCGGCTACCGGGCCCGCCTGGCAGCCTCCGCCGCCGTAGCAGTCGACGCCCCGGCGCCCGCCGGTTCGGGGACCGGTTCCGCCACGGACGCGGTGACGAGCCCGATCGGCGCGTTCCTCGTCGACGAGCTCGCCGCCGGCGGCCGGGAGTGGCGGCTCGACAGTGCGCAGACGATGCCCACCGGGTTCGTCCGCGTCCTGCTGAACACCTGCGGTGGTACCGTCGCCGGCTTCGGCGTGGACACCGCGCACGCCCGCGACAACGCCCTGCTCCGCGCCGTCGCGGACGGTCTGGCCGACGAGCCCGGGACAACCGCCGACCGGTACGTGCTCGCGCACCTGGCGCCGCCGGTTCGGACCTGGTCCGACGCCCTCGCCCGGCTCGGTGGGCAGACCCGACGGGACCCCGACCGGGACCTCGGTCACCTGCTCGGCTTCCTCGACGGCGAGGCGTACGTGGTCGCCACGCCGGGGGAGCTTCCGTGACGGCGGCGCTCACGTCGACGGTGGACGTGGTCGGGGTGGGCTTCCTGGCGAGGCAGCTCGCCGCGCGGCTGGTACGGCCCGCCGGGAGCAACCCCGGAGGTGTCAGCGTCCTGGTCGCCGAGCTCACCGAGGTGGACGCCTACCACGACACCATGGTGGAGTGCGTCGGGCTCGGACGCTCGCTGCTCTTCGTCGGCACGTGGCGGGGCCTGGTGTACATCGGCCCAGTGTGGGCGCCCGGCCGGGCGGGGTGCTTCCGCTGCCTGGTCACCCGGGTCGCGAACACGCCGTTCGGTCCCGACTTCAACGGCGATGCGGCATCGGACTCCTCGCCCCGCAACGTCGACGTGTGGACCCTCCGTCCGGCCGCGCTGGCCATGGTGGAGCGGTACACGCAGGCGTCCCTCGCCGAGGCCCTGGTGCCACCCGGCTCGGTCCTGGTGGTGGACGCGGAAGCCGGTACGGCTGAGCCGCAGGTCCTGCTGCCGGACTCCACCTGCGTCGGCTGCGGCCGGCCGGGGGCCGATACCGTGCCGACGTTCACCGCCGTGGACGTCGCCCTGCAGAAGCTGGCCCCGGCGACGCTGCGCACCGCACAGTTGGACGGCAGGACCGTCACCACCGACTATCTGTTCCCCGGGTTGGGCCTGTTCAAGGAGCTCAAGCAGGACCTACAGAACCCCTACGGCGCCTGCTCGGTGGAGCTCTCCACCCGGTGGGGCCGGCGGGAGCCGGCCATCGGTCGGGCGCGCAGCTACGCCGACAGCCGCACGATCGCGGTCCTGGAGGGCCTGGAGCGCTACGCCGGCATGCACCGGGGCGGTCGGCGAGCGCCGGTCCGGGCCGCCTACGCCGACATCGCCGACCGGGCCCTGTACCCGCCCCGGCTGGGTACGCACCCGACCAGTTCGTACGCCATGGACGGCTTCCGTTACCGGGCCTTCGACCCCGAGACCGTCGTCGACTGGGTGTGGGGATACTCGTTCCGCGACGGCGAGCGGGTGCTGATCCCCGAACGGGCCGCGTTCTGGGGCCCCCGGCACGACGACGAGGTGTCGTTCTGCTACGACACCTCGAACGGATGTGCCCTCGGCAACTCGGTGGAAGAGGCGATCCTGCACGGCCTGCGCGAGGTGGCCGAGCGGGACTCGTTCCTGCTCACCTGGTACCGACGCCTGGCCCTGCCGGAGGTGGAGCTGCCCGCCGACGGCGAGCTCGGCACCCTGCTACGGAAGGCACGCCTGTTCACCGGATTCGACTTCCGGTGTTTCCAGTCCACCATGGAGTACCACCTGCCGACGTTCTGGCTCGTCGCGGAGGGCGGGCCCGGGCGGGAGCGGACGGTCGACGCTCCGGCGGTCTTCGCCGGGTCCGGTGCGCACCCCGACCCGGGGCAGGCGGTCCTCGGCGGACTGCACGAGCTGATCGGCAGCATCCTGGCCACCCGGCACAGCTATCCGCGCCGCCGAGCCGACGGGCTGCGGATGCTCGACGATCCGACCCTCATCCGGCGAATGGAGGATCACTCACTGGTCGGCGCCCTGCCGGAGGCCCGCGACCGCTACGCCTTCCTCCTCGACGGGCGGCGTCCGACCGTCCCGCTGGCCGAGATCCCGGGGACGGTCGTCGAGCACGACCTGGACATCCGCGCCGATCTGCGCCGGGCGGTCGGCGATCTGCTCGCCGCCGGCCTCGACGTACTGGTCGTCGACCAGAGCATGCCGGAGCTGACCCGCAACGGGCTCCACTGCGTCCGGGTCATCGTGCCCGGCCTGGTGCCGATGACGTTCGGGCACGTCAACCGGCGTACCGAGGGGCTGCCGCGGCTCACGGACGGAACCGGGGTCCCGTACGACAGCCAGCTACTCCCCGGTGAGGAGGTGGGCAGTGTCCCGCACCCCTTCCCCTGATCGGATCGCCGAGCACCTGCGACTGCTCCGCGAGGATCCGCAGTCGGCGAACCCGCCCGGCTGGCGGGCGGACTTCAGCGACGGCCCCTGGCCGGTGAAGGTGCACCAGGGCGGTGAGCGGGCACCGGCGACCGGTGCGCTGGCCCGGGTGCTGCGGGGCACGGTGGCGGTGACCGCGGTCCGCGGGCCGACCAAGACGCTGCGGCGGGCCGTTCCCTCGGGGGGCGCGATGCATCCCACCGAGGCGTACGTCGTGCTCACCGGGAGCGATCGGCTCTGCCACGTCGACCCGTACCGATTGGAACTGCTGGCGCTGCCCGGCGACAGCCCGACCCGGCGCCTCCGGGAGGGCCTGTGCCTGGCCGCGGACGCGCCGCTTCCGGCCGTCGTGCTCCTGCTGACCAGCCGGTTCTGGAAGAACTTCTACAAGTACGGCGACTTCTCCTACCGGCTGGGGGCGGTCGATGCCGGGGTCGTGCTCGGGCGGCTGCTGCGCCTGGCCGGGAGCGAGTTCGGCGCCGCGTGGGTGCGGACCGACTTCGCCGACGACGCGTTGAACGACTGCCTGGGCGTGAACGGCCGCGACGAGAGCGTGTACGCCGTCGTCGGCTGCGGCCCCACCGTGGCGACCGGCGGTACGGACGTGATCGGCCGACCCGCCCCGCCGCCCCGCGTGGTGGAGCGGTCACGCCGGATCAAGCGCTCACCGGTCTTCGACATGGTGCACGCGTCCGCCCGCTCGGCCCCTGCTCGGGCGGTGGCCGCCGGGGCGCCCCCCGCCGCACCGGTCGCGGCGTCCGGTGCCGTCCGAGCGGGAACGGTGGAGTTGCCCCCGTCCCTCGCGGTCGATCTCACCGACGAGGACGTGATCGTCCGCCGGCGGTCCGGGGGGCGACAGTTCACGGGCCGGCCGGCCAGCCCGGCGCAGCTGGCCACCGTGCTCGGGCAGGCGGCCACAGCGATCACCACCCTGCGCCGCCGCGGTGGCCCGACGCTGCCGGAGATCACCTTCTGCACGGCCGTGCACCGGGTGCCGGGCGTCCCGGCGGGCTGGTACTCCTACCACAACGGCCGGCTCGTCCCGGTCGGTCGCGGCCCGGACCCCGACCTCGGCCCGTACCTGCAGGGCGCGCTCTTCGGCAGTTCGGTCAACGCCGAGCTCGCCGCCTTCACCGTGCACACCGTCGGCTCGCCCCGGCAGGCGGGTCGGTCGGCCCGCCACTACCGCACGCAGCAACTGGCCGTGGGCGTGGCGATGGAGGCGGTGGTCCTGGCGGCGACGGCGGTCGGGCTGGGCAACCACCCGTTCCTCGGTTTCGACGCGCCGGCCATCGACGCCGCGTACGGCCTGGACGGCCAGGGCTCCGGCGCGCAGGCGCAGATCTGTGTCGGTGTCGTGCGCACCGGCTCCGAGTGGGAGGTGACGGTGAGGTCCCGATGACCGGAGAATTCAGTCCGTACGCGCTCTTCCGACGCGGCACGGTCGGCTTGGCCGTCCTGGACGACCTGGTCCCCCGGCAGTTCTGGGCGTTGCTGGACGAGGTCGACGGCGCGGCGCGGCGACGGCGGCCTCTGGCGGAGAAGCTGGGTGACGCGCTGCACGCCCTGGTGCCGCAGGCGTCGCCCGAGGACCGTCGCGACCTGTTGGCGCTCCGCCGCGCCGTGCACAACGACCGGGTGGCCCGCTCGCCGTACCGGCGGGACCTGCTGCCCGAGCCGGTGCGGCACCTGCTGGACGAGTGGTGCCGGGAACGCGACGCGGCCGACGCCCTGGCCGCGCGGGTCCAGGAGGTGCTGTCCGCGGAGCTGACCGCCGGGCGTCGGGCGCTGGCGGCCGTGGCCCAGGGTGAGGAGTTCCAGCGCGGGGTGCAGCTCTCCGGCGAGGACGTCTACCGCGAGGTGATGGCGTACGCGGCGGACCCGTTCGACCAGGGCCGCAAACCGAGCCGGGCCCGGCGGGCCGAGAGCACGATCACGAGCTTCGCGTACCGGGTGGCGCTCAAACCCTCCCCGTTCGGGGCCTTCACCGAGATCGGTGCCGGGCCGTGGGAGTGGCGGGGGGCGCCGGGAACCCGTCGCACCCAGGTCCGGCTCAGCGTCGGCCTGCTCATGTGGATGGTGCACCAACTCCACCGCATCGACGGCGCCGACGACCTGCTGCGGATCCGACTGAACAACTCGCTCGCGGTGCGGGACGGTCGCGCGGTCTTCGTCCGCCGCCCCATCGAAGGCGCCGACGACGGGTTCGATCCGGACCGGGTCGTCGTCGCCCGCCACACCGACCTGGTCCGCATCCTGATGACCGCGCTCGGCGAGGGCGACCTGACGGTACGACAGCTCTGCGAGCGGCTCGTGGCGGCGGGGGTGGCGCCCACCGCGGTCAGGGAGACCATCGACAAGTTGGTCAAGGTCGGCCTGTGCCACCGGGGTATCGGCCTACCGGACCAGACCACCGACCTGGCCGGGCGGACCGCGGCGCTGCTGCGGAAGGTCGACACCCCGGCGGCGGCGAGCTGCGCGGAGATCTTCGAACAGCTCAGCGTCATCGAACGCTCCTACGGGTTCGCCAGCGCCCGGCGGCGCACCGGTCTGCTCGCCGAGTTGCGGAAGCTGGTACACCGGTTCGCCGAGGTGTGCGGCGGGCCGCCCCCGGCGCGGGAGGCGATGCGCGCGGCCATGTACGAGGACGTCGGCACCAACGCCCGGCCGAACTCGTGGCGGCCGGAGCTGCTGACCGCGAACCGCGAGTCCTTCGACCTGTTGCAGCGGCTGGTACCGGTACTCGACGACGCCACCATCGAGAAGCTGGGGCTGTACCGCTTCTTCACCCGACGCTTCGGCGCGACCGCCGAGGTGCCGCTCGTGGAGTTGTACCGGCAGTTCGCCGAGCTGCCGCCGGCGGAGGCGAGCGCGGTGATGTGCGGCGTGGACGATCCGGCCAGCGAGGGCGTCCGGGCGATGCGTGGCGAGTTCTTCGACCTGCTACGGGCGCGTCTGGGCGCCGCCGGGGGGGCGGAGCAGCTCACGCTGGACCCCGGCGACCTACGTGCCGTCACCGACCGGCTCCCGGCGTCGGTGCAGCCGTGGCGGTCGGCGGCGTACCGGGTGCAGTTCGACCAGGCGGGCAGCCGAGCGGTGATCAACGGCATGACCACCGGGCGCGGGGTGTTCTTCTCCCGGTTCTGCGATCTGCTGGAGCCGGAGGACGGTGACGGCTGGGACCTCGCCACGGCGCTGCGTCGGCACGTCGCGCGCACCGGTCCTCGGCAGACCGACCTCACGCTGGTGCTGGGGCTGAATTTCAACCTGCATCCCCGGCTGAGCCCGCTGGAGCTGGTGTACCCGGGCTCGGTGCCCGCGCCCGGCGGCCGGGCGGCGATGACGCTCGCCGATCTCACGGTGCGGGCCGATCCGGATCGGCACCGGCTCGTGCTGGTCTCCGGCCGCGACGGCGAGCCCATCGACCTGGTGCCGCTGAACTTCCTCTATCCTGCGGCGGCGCCGATGTTGTACCGGTTCCTGTGCGTGTTCGCGCCCACCCGCACCTACCGGGGTGGCCTGTGGGACCAGCTGGACCGCGCCGACGGCCCGCAGACCGGCCCCCGTCCCCGCCTGGTCCTCGGCGACCTGGTGCTGGATCGGCGGTCCTGGCGCTTCCGCGTCGACCAGCTCCCCGCGCTGGCCGAGCTGGAGCGCTACGAGGTCAGCGGGTTGACCGCCTTCGACAGCTGGCGCCGCTCCGTCGGCCTACCACGGGAGCTGTTCTTCCGGATGATGGCGCCGCCGGTGGTGCCCACCGGCAAGCGGGACCTGCTGGCCGAGACCCGCCAGTGGGCGCTGGAGGCGCGCAGCGCCCGGCTGCACAAACCGCACTATCTGGACGTACGCAACCCCTTCCTGTGTCACGTCTTCGCCAAGCAGGCGCGGGCGATGACGGGTGGGTCGGTGCTGTTCCACGAGTGCCTGCCGATACCCGAGCGCCAGAACGAGCCCGCTGCGGCCGAGGAGTTCTTCGTGGAGTTCAACCGGGCGGTGACCGATGTCGGATGACGTCTGGCGCAGTCTGCACGTGCACCGTTTCGGCCATCAGGACGCGTTCCTCGTCGATGGGCTGGCACCCGTGCTGGCCCGGCTACGGGCCGAGGGCGCGGTGCGCCGATCGTTCTTCCTGCGCTACTGGGAGGGCGGACACCACATCCGGGTGCGGGTCCGCACCGACCCGGCCGCTGCGGACGTCGTCGTAGCGCAGCTGGCCGAGGCGACGACGCGGTACCTGCGCGAGAACCCGGACGACGTCGAGTTCGACCAGGACGAGTTCATGCGGGAAGCGCAGCCCACGATGGCCGCTCTGGAGGCCGTGCCACCCGGGCGGATGTACCCACCGGACACCGTCCGGGCGGCGACCTACGCCCCCGAGTACGACAAGTACGGCGGCCCGGGCGGGGTGGCCATCGCCGAGGAGTTCTTCGACCGCAGCTCCAGGCTCGTGCTGACCGCCCTGGCACGGCTGGCCGCGCAGCCGGCTCGTCGGCTGGGTCTGGGCTTCACGATGATGCTGCGCGGGCTCTGCGCGGCCGGGCTCTCCCCGCCCCAGGTGGCGGTCTTCTTCCGCGACTACTGCCTGCTGTGGTCACCGTGGGTGTTCGACGAGTTCCTGGACACCTGGCCGACGCTGCTGGCGGACTGCGACGGCCCGGTGACCGAGCAGGCCCGACGGACGCTCGCCACGCTTCCCCTGGCCGACGGCTACAGCACCGCGGTACGGGCGGCTGTCGCCGCGGAGCACGCCGATCCGGCGGTGCTGCCCGCGGTGACGTTGGCCGGGGCGGACGCGGACGACGCGCGTCGCCGACGGGTGCTGCTGGTCAGCTATCTGCACACCCACAACAACCGGCTCGGCCTGACCCCCGAGCGGGAGGCGTTCCTGGGTTTCCTCGGCCACCACGTCCTCAGCGGGTGCGCCGGCGTGGCCCCGGACCCCGACCTGATCGACCGCGTCCGCGCCTACCGGACGCACCGTCTCGGCACCCTGACCACGACCGCACCGTAACCGGAGGACACAGATGGATGTGACCGCTCGAACCTATCCCTTCACCCGGACCCGGCCGTTCCAGGAGCCGCCGGAGTGGGCCTGGCTGCGCGAGCACGCCCCCGTCTCCACGGTCAAGCTGGCCAGCGGCGACCCGGCCTGGGTGGTCACCCGCTACGAGGACGTCCGCGCCGCGATGACGGAACAGAGCTTCAGCCGCACCATCAACCGGGACGGCGCCGCGCGGGTCTCCACCGGATACCAGGCGGACCGGTCGAGCCCTGTCTTCAACTTCGGTGGTTCCATCTCCGAACCGCCCGGCCACACCCGCTGGCGCCGCATCGTCGCCAAGGCGTTCACCCAGCGCCAGGCGGACGTGATGCGGCCACGGATCGCCGCGCACACCGAAGAGATCCTCGACGAGATCGCGGCGAGGGGCGATCGCTTCGACCTGATGACCGACTTCGCCTACCAGCTACCGATCCGAGTGATCTGCGACCTGCTCGGTATCGAGATCGAGAACCGCCCCGAGTTCACCGAGCTGGCCGCCAAGCTCACCCGTCGGGACATGCAGTCGTCGTTCGCCGAGTTCGGCGAGGCGCTCGGCGGCATCGGCCGGTACGCCGCCAGGCTGATTGCCCGCAAGCGGCGCGCCCTCGGCGACGACCTGCTCAGCAAGCTGATCGTGTTGAAGGACGAAGACGAGTCGCAGCTCTCCAACGAGGAACTCGTCTCGACCGTGATCCTCCTGCTCATGGCCGGCTACGAGAGCACCGCCGTCCAGCTGGGCAACGCCTTCTTCGCGCTGTTCCTCAATCCGTCGCAACTGGCCATGCTGCGTGAGCGCCCCGAGCTGATCGGCAACGCGGTGGAGGAGCTGATGCGCTGGGGGCAGATGGGCACCGGCTTCGCCGTCGCGAAGTACGCCACCGCCGACACCGAGCTGGGCGGCGTCACGATCCCCGCCGGCGCGACGGTGTTCATCTCGCTCGGCTCGGGCAACCGGGACACGTCCGTCTTCGGGGTGGACGCCGATGTACTTGACCTGACCCGCCCGTCGGCCACCAGCCAGATCGCGTTCAGCCACGGGCCACACTACTGCCTGGGTGCGGCGCTGGCGCGGGCCGAGATGCAGGAGGGGATCTCCCGCATCCTGGCCCGCTTCCCCGGCCTGCGCCCCGACGGCGAGCTGTCCGACGTGGTCCTGTCGAGCAACCTGTTCACGTACTACCCACGTGAGCTGCCGGTCACGACCGCAGGGACGGTGCGATGACCACGTCGCCGCTCGCCACCGCGGACCTTCCCGCCGGGCTGCAGTGGGACGCCGACCGCAGCCGGTTGAAGGTCCGCGACCCGCGCCTGGCGGAGATCGTCCTGCGCGACCCGCACATCATCACCGGGGTCGACCACGGCAAGTCGGACCGGGCGGGTGCCCTGCCGCCACCCGGTCAGGCGCCCACGATCACCCAGTTCTTCGAGCTCTGGTACACCGTCGGCGAGCATTACCACGTCTTCAACACCGAGCTGCGCCGGGCGTTCACGGCCCGGACGGTCGGCAGCTTCGAAGCGGCCTTCCTCGATCTGGCCGACCGGTGTGTGACGGCCATGCCGCCCCGGGGCGACCTGGCCCGCGACTACCTCTCGCCGTACTTCATGCACAGCACCTTCCTCGTCATCGGAGTGCCCGAGGCGGAGTGGCCCCGGCTGACCAAGGTCGCCCGGTTGGTCATCCACCTGTTCAAGCAGCAGCTGCTGGGGGTCACCGAGTACGGCCCGCGGGAGGCGTCCGCCTTCGCGACGTCGATGCGCTACCTGAAGCACCTGACCGACCAGCTGCTCACCGGTCCGGGCGAGGAGCCGTTCCTCCTGGCCGCCCGTCAACTGGCGCGGATCGACCCCAGCACCTGGCCGATCGCCGCCTTGGTCGGGCAACTGCTCATGGCCGGCATCGAGCCGATGATCGTCGGGTCGAGCATCGCCTGCCGGGACATCTGGTCCGCGCCGCACCTGCGCGACGCGATCCTGCGCGAGACCGTCGAACCGACCGACCTGGCCGAGGAGGTGCTGCGCCAGAACCCGCCGTTCGGCAACATCTTCCGCTTCGTCAGCGAACCGTGCGACTGCCTGGGGCTGCCGCTGCCCGCCGGCACGATCGTGGCGATCGACGTGGCCGTGGTGAACCTACAGCGGACCGCCGCCGCCGACCCGGCCCACGGCTGCCCCGTCCGCCCCAGTGAGGTGCTCACCTTCGGCAAGGGCACGCACTACTGCCTGGGTGCGCACAGCGCGCGGATCCAGATCGCGGCGGGGGTACGCCAGCTGGTCCACGGCCGACCCGAGCTGCGGATCGACGTCGCCGGCACACGGATCGACACCCACAACAACCTCAAAGAGGTACGCAGTATCCCGTACCGGATCGGGGACGAGAATGTCGACTGAGCCGGGCGCGGCCACCGTCCTTCCCGGCGAACCGCTGGTGACCACCGGACTGGGGCCGACCGGCGAGCCGCTCCCGCCGGGTCTGCACTGGCGCCCCGACACCCGCCAGTGGGTGGTGCGCAGCCACGACCTCGCCGACACCGTCCTGCGCGACCCGCACATCGGCACGGCGCTGGACCCCGAGCGGGCCGGGATCCCGCTGCCCGGGGTGGCCGACGTCCCGTCCGTGGCCCAGTTCTTCGAGCTGTGGTACCACCGCGGCGCCAACCACCCGACGTTCAGTCGGGCGCTGCGTCGAGCGTACGCACCATCCGCGGTGGGCGAGTTCGTCGACGCGTTCGTCGACCTGGCCACCGCCCGAGCGGCGGCCCTGCCGCCGGCGGGTGACCTGGTCGCGGAGTTCATCGAGCCGTTCTGCCTGGACGGCACGTTCCGACTGATGGGCTTCCCGCCATCCCGATGGCCGGCGCTGGCCAAGATCTACAAGATCGTCATGTACGTCATCCGCGCCCGCTTCCGCGGCGTGCTCGACCTGCCCGAGCAGACCACAGCGGCGTTCGCCGCCGCGATGCGTTACCTGCGGCAAACCGTGGAGGAGTTGACTGCCGCGCCGGCGGCCACGCCGCTGGCGGCCTGCCTGCGGACGTACGCCGAGGCGGAGGGCCCGGATCCGTGGGCGGACGTGGCGACGGTCGCCCAACTGCTGGCGGCCGGAGTCCCCCAGGTCACCACCGGGATCGGCGTGGCCTGTCACGCGCTCTACGGCGACCGGGCGCTGCTGGCCTCGGCCAGGGCAGGCGGGATCGAGCTGACGGATGTCGCCGAGGAGGCCATGCGGTTGTCGCCGCCGTTCCTCGGTGTCTATGGCTGGGTGACGACGGACTGCGACTGCCTGGGCGTACGGCTTCGACCACGCGACGCGGTCGTCGTCGACATAACCGCGGTCAATCTCGACCCCGATCGGGTGCCGGAGCCGACCAGCTTCTGCCCCGGTCGCAGCCGTAGCGTCAACATCACCTTCGGCAAGGGCGCGCACTACTGTCTCGGCGCCGCCAGTGCACGCATGCAGGTCGTGGCTGGCCTGGCCGGGCTGGTCGGCCGGCGGGACGTGCACCCGGACGTCTCCGGCTTCCGGGTGACCGACGACGGCTTCGCCCGGGCGGTGCACGCCCTGCCCTACCGGATGGACGTCACCGGCGGCGACCGCTGAGTGGACAGCGGGCGGCTAGTTCGGTAGCGACGCCGACCACGGCATCGCCGCCACGTCGGCGGGGATCCTCGGCTGCGGCACTGCCCGCCGCGGCACCGCGTGCGTCGCCTGCCACGTCTCGGTCAGGTCCGTCGTCGCCTGGTCGGCGCTGAGCATCGAGCGGTGCAGGCGACGTAGGGCCGGCGCCGGCTCGAGACCGAGCTTCTCGGTGAGTCCAGTCCGGAGCCGCTGGTACGCCTCCAGTGCCTCGCACCGTCGTCCCGACCGGTAGAGCGCGAGCATGAGATGAGCCACCAGGCCCTCGTGGGTGGGGTGCTGCGCGGTCACCGCGGAGAGCTCACCGAGCAGCTCGTGGTGGCGACCGAGGCGCAGGTCGGCCTCGATCCGACAGTCGAGGGCGTTGAGCCGAATCTCGCTGAGGCGCTGAGCGTATATCCGCAGCCGTCGGCCCGCCTGAACGTCCACCAGGGCCGGGCCCCGCCACCAGCTCAGCGCCTCGGCGAACGCGCGGGCCGTCGCGGCGTAGTCTTGCCGCTCCCGGGCACGGTGTCCCACGTTGGCGAGTCGCTCGAAGTGGCTGGCGTCGACGGAGTCAGCCGGCACCCGTAGCTGGTAGCCGGCGGACGTGGTCACGAGGACCTTCTTGGCGTCGTCCGCCACACCCGCGTGCCGCGCGGCGGCGTCGATCAGCTTGCGAAGGCTGAGAATGTAGGTCTGGGTCGTGGTGCGGGCGTTGCGGGGCGGCGACCCCTGCCATAACTCGGAGATCAGCACATTCATGGGGACAACATCATTAGTGTGCGCGGCCAATACGGCGAGCACTGTGCGGGGCTTGGCTGCTGTCGGCGCGATGGGTCGGTTGTGATGAGTGGCGGCGAGCGGGCCAAGGATTGCGATACGCAACGTTCGTCCCCCTATTAATTGCATGGCAGGGCAGCATGTTCCGCACGGCACTGAAACTGGCAGCCCATAGCACGACTGAACAGAGCATAACTGAGACTCACGATCCACATTGACTCGCAGATTGGCGGCGGCCGTCACTGTCCGCAGTGTCCGCGGGGTCCGGGCGCAGGTCGGCGGCCCGTCGGCGGCCGACCCCCGGGAGCGGTACGCACAGCCCCCGAACCGGGACTCTTCACTGGTCGCACCCGTCCGGAGGAGCCGCACCAGTCAGCCTGGTCGACCGACCACCCCCACCCCCTGGCCGGCCATCGCGAAGCCCTGTCCCCACCGACAGGACGGGGAGCCGTCGCATCGAAGTGTCTAGCAACCGACTCTTTCGTGCTCCTCCCCGGTCGACGCGAACGTGGCTACGCGTGCCCGGGCGACACGCTAACGTGGCTGCGCGTGTCTGGGCAACAGCGGGAGGTGACTCCACGGCGGCCGTCGCGACGCACCCGTCGGTGTTCGGGCGCCGGGCGCCACCCCGGAGGCCCCCGCCCCTTCGACTTCGCCGACCTCGGTCTTTCGCCAACTGTTGATCGGGATCGTCGTGCCGAGTAGTTGATCTTCTGGTTGGTTGTCCTGCCGGTGGGCGTGCTGATGACCCGGCGCGGGTGACCGGGTTCCTCCGGGCTGCTCGTGGTGCTCGGGTGGGATGTCAGGTGAGGGGTCGGGGCAGCGCGGCCAGACGGCCGAACGCGGCGGCGGGGGTGGCGGCCCATGGCCAGGTCGCAGCGATGCGTAGGTAGGTGCGGCGTGCGGATCGGGTGATCTTGGCGGGACGCGCAGTAGCCGGTAGCGCAGCTTCCTCGGCTCGGCCGTGGCCAGGTCGCCGGCCAGGAGGAGGTTTGTTCCCCGTGCTAAAGTCTGCGCGTGCCCAACCTCGACATAATCACCACGAGGTCCGATCCCGCCGTTCAGAGAATCATCGACGTCACAAAGCACTCGAGGTCCGTTGTTCGGACGGCGCTGATTGAGGACGCCGAGCCTCTCGTGCAGTGCATTCGCGCGGGCGTGGAGTTTGTCGAGGTATACGGGAACGAAACCAATCCCTTGCCGGATGCGCTTCTCACCGCTTGTCGGCAGCGGAACATTCCGGTCCGGCTGATCGAATCGTCGATCGTGAAACAGATTTTCAAGACCGACAAGATACCCAAGACATTCGGCATCGCCCGGGTGCCGAGGCCGTGGGGCCTGAACGATCTGGCCCGCTCGACCGGCGATGTCATCGTCCTTGATGGCGTGAAGATCGTCGGTAACATCGGGGCCATCGTGCGGACGTCGTTCGCGCTCGGCGCCGCGGGCATCGTGCTCGTAGACAGTGATCTTGTCAGCATCGCGGATCGCCGGCTGGTCAGGGCGAGCCGGGGATATGTCTTCTCGCTGCCCGTCATTCTCGCGTCACGGGCGGAGGCAGTCGACTACTTCCGGAGCAAGGACATGCGACTGATGGCCTTCGATGCCGACGGGAAGTTTGCCGTCAGCGATCTCCGCAACGTCGACGAGCGGTTGGCACTCCTGTTCGGCAGCGAGAAGACCGGCACGTCGAGCGACTTCGAGGAAATCTCGGCCGGCTCGGTATCGATTCCCATCAATCCCGCCGCCGAGTCACTCAACGTCTCCGTCTCCGCCGGTATCGCGCTGTACGAACGGGTCGCCCGCAACATCTCCCGTTGAGCCGAGCGGTAGCCGACCGCGCTACCGCGACGACACCGGCCGCCCGGCCTCCGAACCGCCGCAGGCTCTCCCCTTCCGAGGAGCCTGCGGCGAGCGGTTGCCGGCGCCGAGTCGTACGACCGTCACAGCATCGCCGCTGCCGTCAGCTTGGAGCGCTGACGATCGGCTGGCTGGCCGGATGCCCGCGCCGCGTGTGCGACGCCCAGGTCCTCGTTGCCGAAGACCTGGGCGCGTTCGAAGGCGAAGACGGGCTACGCGAGGCCCTTGAGCAGCTCACGGGCCATCACGATGCGCTGAACCTGGTTGGTGCCCTCGTAGATCTGGGTGATCTTGGCGTCCCGCATCATCCGCTCGACCGGGTAGTCGCGGGTGTAGCCGTAGCCGCCGAGGAGCTGCACCGCGTCGGTGGTGATCTCCATGGCGGCGTCCGAGGCGAAGCACTTGGCCGCCGCGCCGAAGTAGGTCAGGTCGGCGTCGCCCCGCTCGGACTTGCCGGCTGCCGTGTACGTGAGCTGTCGGGCCGCCTCCAGTTTCATGCCCATGTCGGCGAGCATGAACTGGATGCCCTGGAACTCGGCGACCGGCCTGCCGAACTGCCTGCGCTCGCGGACGTACCCCTTGGCGTAGTCGAGCGCACCCTGGGCGATGCCGACGGCCTGCGCGGCGATGGTGACCCGGGTGTGGTCCAGGGTCTTCATCGCGGTGGTGAAGCCGGTGCCCTCGGCGCCGATCATCCGGTCGGCCGGGATGCGGACGTTGTCGAGGTAGACCTCGCGGGTCGGCGAACCCTTGACGCCGAGCTTCTTCTCCGGGGCGCCGAAGCTGACCCCCGGGTCGGACTTCTCGACGACGAACGCGGAGATGCCCCTCGACCGGGCTGTGGGATCGGTCACGGCGAAGACGGTGTAGTACTCCGAGACACCCGCGTTGGTGATCCACCGCTTCACCCCGTTGAGCACCCAGTGGTCGCCGTCGCGGACCGCCCTGGTGGTCATCGAGGCCGCGTCGCTGCCGGCCTCCGGCTCGGAGAGGCAGTACGAGAACATCGCCTCCCCGGCGGCGACCGGGGTGAGGTACCTGCGCCTGAGTTCCTCGGAGCCGGCCAGGATCAGCGGCATGGTGCCCAGCTTGTTCACCGCCGGGATCAGTGACGACGAGGCGCAGGCCCGGGCCACCTCCTCGATCACGATGGCCGTGGCCAGGGCGTCCGCGCCGGCGCCGCCGTACTCGACGGGGATGTGCGGGGCGTGGAAGTCGGCCGAGCGGAGCGCGTCGTAGGACGCCTTCGGGAACTCGCCCGTCTCGTCCGCCTCGGCTGCGTGCGGCGCCACCTTCGCCGCGCAGACCTCACGCACCGCCTCGCGGATCGCCCCGTGCTCCTCGGGCAACCGGTAGACGTCGAACGACTGTTCTGCGGCCATGTCGGCCCCTCCCCTTCACCGCTATCATGCGCAGTCTGTAGCGTCTCGGAACCGCCGACGGCGCAGACTGAAGGATAGCCACCAGCGCTCGGGTGATCCTTACCGCCGCGTAGGCTCGGGCCTGACGGAGGCGTCGATGCGGCACGGTGAGCACAAAACGACACAATTCCCTTCGGTGCCGGGCCAGGCGCCGCAGCCGATTGCGACGCGAGGAAGCGCCGCCAGCGCGAGCGGAGAAGACAGGCGTGACGATCCCGTACCCGAACACCCAACCGATGCCAGCCATCGCCGCGGTGACACCGCCGTCGGGCGCGGCCCGGCCCCGGGTCACCTTCCTCGGCACCGGGTACCTCGGTGCGACGTACGCCATCTGCTACGCCGAACTCGGCTACGAGGTGCTCGGCTACGACGTCGACGCTGACAAGATCGCCAAGCTGAACGCCGGCAAGGTGCCGATCCACGAGCCCGGCCTCGACGAGTTGCTGCGGCGCAACCTGGCCGCCGGCCGGCTGCGGTTCAGCACCGACATCGCCGAGACCGCCGAGTTCGGTGACGTGCACTTCATCTGCGTGGGGACCCCGCAGCGGGCCGACGGGATGGGCGCCGACCTGTCGTACGTCGAGGCGTCGGTGACCAGCCTGGCCCAGCACCTGACCCGCAAGGCGCTGATCGTCGGCAAGTCCACCGTCCCGGTGGGCACCGCCGAGTGGGTGGAGCAGCTCGTCGGCAAGCACACCCCGGCCGACCTCGGGGTCGAGGTGGCGTGGAGCCCGGAGTTCCTCCAGGAGGGCTTCGCCGTCGACGACGTGCTGCGCCCCAACCGGATCGTGGTGGGCGTCAAGAGCGAGTGGGCCAACGGCATGCTCTACGCCGCCCACAAGGGCGTCTTCGACCTGGCCGCCACGGAGGACCGGGAGGTCCCGCTGGTGGCCACCGACTTCGCCACCGCCGAGCTGGTCAAGGTCGCCGCGAACGCCTTCCTGGCCACCAAGATCTCGTTCATCAACGCGATGGCCGAGGTCTGCGAGGCCTCCGGCGGCGACGTCACCCAGCTCGCCCGCGCCATCGGGTACGACCCCCGGATCGGCAACCGGTTCCTCCAGGCCGGGCTCGGCTTCGGCGGGGCCTGCCTGCCCAAGGACATCCGCGCCTTCCAGGCCCGCGCCCAGGAGTTGGGCGCCGGCGAGGCGCTGCGTTTCCTGCACGAGGTCGACCTGATCAACCTGCGCCGCCGGACCCGGGTCGTCGGGCTCGCCGCCGAGCTGCTCGGCCGCCGCTCCGGGCCGGCCGGGCCGGACCTGTCCGGCACCCGGGTCGCCGTGCTCGGCGCGACCTTCAAGCCCAACACCGACGACGTCCGCGACGCCCCGGCGCTCGCCGTCGCCGGGCTGCTCGGCAAGGCCGGGGCGGACGTGCACGTGTACGACCCGCAGGGCACCGAGAACGCCCGCCGGGTGGCCCCCGAGCTGACGTACGAGTCCAGCATGGCCGACGCGGTGACCGGGGCGGACCTGGTCTGTGTGCTCACCGAGTGGGCCGACTTCCGCAACGCCGACCCGGTCGCCCTCGGCGAGCTGGTCGCCGGCCGCCGGGTGGTCGACGGCCGCAACTGCCTCGACTCGACACTGTGGACGCAGGCCGGCTGGGAGTACCGGGGCATGGGCCGCCCCTGACCCGCCCGCCACCGGCGAACCGCTCCACCTCAGCCACCTGCGACGGCCGGCCGCGGCACCCCGCCGTGGCCGGCCGTGCGTTGTTCGTCAGCGTCAACCCGCCGACAGGTGTCGAAATCCGCGCCGGCTCAGGGCATGCTGCGACAGTGGGAATCCACAGTGCGGGCCAGCGGGTGGAGGGGTGTCGTGCAGACCTTTCAGTGCTCCTCGTGCGGCCGGGAGATCAAGCCGGCCGCCCAGTGCCCGCACTGCGGCGCGCACCAGCCCCAGTGGGCCGGACACCTGGCCGACGTCGAGCGCTCGATCGCGGAGATGAAGGTCCGCGAGGCCGCCATCGCCGCCGAGCAGCGGCAGATCGCCGCGAAGATGCAGGCCGCGCTCTTCCAGCGGGACATCCTCGCGCACGCCGGTGAGGAGCGGATCAAGCAGGCCACCCGTCCCCGGCGGGTGCTGCGCCGCCGGGCCGGTCGCCGCCCGCCCACCGCCACCGCCGGGGCGCCGCCCCGGGTGCCCCGGCAGGGTGCCGCGCCGCCCGGACCGCAGGATCCGCCCCCGCCGTCGTCGTCGGCCCGTTGGCTGGACGCCGACAACCCCGAGCACCCGCCGGAGGCGTCCTCGCGGGAGGTGCAGAACATCCCCCTCGGGCTGGGCGCGCTGCTGCTCGCCGTGGCCGCGGTGGTCTTCGCCGCGGTGGCCACCAGCTCGATGGACGCCCTGTCCCGGCTGGGCATCCTGCTCGTCGCGACGGTGCTGCTGCTGCTCGCCCCGCCGGTGCTGGCCCGGCGCGGCCTCACCTCGACCGCCGAGACGATCGCCGCCGTCGGCCTGCTGCTGGTGCCGCTGGCCGGGTACGCGCTGTGGGCGGTGGACCGGATCGGCGGCGGGGGCGTGTCCGGGGCGGTCGTCGCCGGGTTGATCTTCGCGGTCACCAGCGCCGTCGGGTTCGGCTACGCGTTCTGGACGGGGCTGCGCGCGCCCCGCTTCGCCGCCGTGCTGGCCGCGCAGCCGGTGCTGCCGCTGCTGGCGTACGGGTGGGTCACCGGGCCGGCCGGCTGGGCGCTGGTGCTGACCGTGGTCGCCGTCGTGGACCTGGCGCTGGCCCGCTCCCCGGTCACTGTCGAGCGGCCGGTGCGCGAGGACCTGCCGACGCCCCCGGCCCCGCCGGCCACCGCCGCCACCGCCCCGCCGCCCCGCCGGTCCGAGGAGGACGGCCGGCCGGAGGGCGCCCCGGAGGAGTCCGGCGAGGTGCTCGACGGCACCGGTGACGCGTCCGTCGCCGCCCCGCCGGCCCGGCCGGTTCCGGGGCTGGGCGCGCTGACCTGGCTGTTGCACGCCGCGGCGGTGGCGCTGGCCCTCGCGTACGCGGTGACCGCGCTGCTGCGCGCCGGCACGGTGCCGCCGGCGGCCGGAGCGGGCACGGTGCTGCTGCTGGCCGCGCTGGTGGGGCTGGGCGGGGCGCTGGTGCTGCGCCGCCCGCCGCTGCCCGACGTGGCCACCGGCATCCTCACCCTCGCGGTGATCGGTGCGCTGGGGCGGGTCGCCTCGGTGGCCTTCCCCGGCCGGGCCCTGCTGCTGATCGCCGCCGTCATCACCCTCACCGGGCTGGCCGTGCGGGCCGTACCGGAAGCCGCCCGGCGCGGGCCGCAGCTCGCTTCGGCCGCGGCGCTCACGGTCAGCGGCCTGGTGGTGGCCGGCGGCGCGCTGCGCGCCGGGCTGGCCCCGGCCCAGGCCGCCACCCCGGCCTGGGCCGCGGACCTCGCCCACTACCCGGCCGAGCTGGCCGCCTCGGTCGGACCGGCGGCCTGGCAGCTCGCCGCCAGCGCCTTCCTGCTCACCATCGCCGCGGTGCTGGCCCTGCCGCCGGAGATCCGCCGCGAGTTCGCGGTCGCCGGGGCGGCGCTGACCGCGCTCGCCGTGCCGGCGTCGTTCGCCCTGGGCTGGGCGGCGGCGCCGTGGCCGATGGTGCTGGCCGCCATCGGCATCGGCGCGGCCGGGCTGACCGCCGCCACGACGCGGGCCGCCACCGTGCACGCGGTCGCCGCCGCCGTGGTGGGCCTGCTCGGCGCGGGCGCCGGGCTGGCCCGGCCGGCGCTGACCGCCGCCGTGCTGCTCGCCCTCTTCCTGGCCGGCGCGCTGGTCGCGGTGGCACCCCGGATCCGGATCACCCCCGCCACGGGAGGCGTCGTCTCCGCCTGGGCCGCCGGTGGCGCGGCGTTCGCCCTGCCCGGCGCGGTGGCCGCGTTCGTCGCCGCGACCGTGCCGACCGACCCGACGCCGACCCCGGCGAGCCTGCGCGAGGCCACCGTGCCGGTGCTGGCGGCGAGCTTCCTGGCGGTCTGTGTCACCCTCGGGTACGCCGCCCTGGTGCAGGTGTCCGAGCGGCACATCCCGACGCCGCTGGCCGTGGGCACCGGGCTCGGGGCGCTGGCGGTGACCGCCGCCGCGTTCGGCGCGCCCGGGGCCACCGTCGCGGACGCCTGGGTGGGCGGGCTGCTGTTCGTGGCGGGGGTGCTGGTCTTCCTGGCCCCGTCGATCGACGCGGGACGCCGCTCCGACCTGGCCCTGGACGGCTCCGACCTGGCCTCCGCCGCGGTCACCGCGGCGCTGATCGCCACCCTGGTACGGATCGGGGCGGTGCTCACCCCGGGCGGGCAGCTCGTGGTGGCCGCCGCGCTCGTGGCGGTGGTCGCCGTCGCGGCCCGGGCGATGCCCGAACAGTGGCGGCGCGGGCCGATCCTCGGACTCGCCGTCGGCGGCACCCTGATCGGGCTGCTCGCGGGCTGGAGCGCCCTGCGCGGCGGGTGGGGCGTGCTGGCCACCCCGGGCCCGATCTGGGCCGGCGACCTGTCCGGGTGGCCGGCCGCGCCGGTCGGCGGGTCCACCTGGCAGGCGCCCGTCGCGCTGGCGCTGCTCGGCGTCGCGGCCGGGGTGCTGCTGCCGACCCCCTGGAGGTACGACGTCTCGGGCGCCGCCGCCGTCCTGGCCACCATCGGGGCGCCGGCCGCCTTCGACCTGCCCTGGTGGTCGCCGGTGTTGGTCGGCCTGGCCGTCGCCACGGCCTTCGGCACGGCCGCGGCGGCCTCGATCGACCCGCGCGCCGGGCTGTCCCGGGCCACGGTGGCCGGGGTGGTCGCCCTGCACGCCGCCGGTGCCGGGCTGGTCCGGCCATGGACGACCGCGCTGGCGCTGGGCGGCATCGCGCTGATCGGCGTCGTCGTGGCCGCCCTGGCCCGGGTGTTCGCCGCCCCGCTGGTCGAGGACGTCGACACCGAGGGGATGCCGCCGCACCTGGTGCAGATCGGTGGGGCCGCCGCCGGGGCCGCGCTGCTCGCGTCGCCCGGCGCGGTGGCCGCCCTGGCCGCCGAGTTCGGCCGGTCGCCCGAGGTGGTGCTAACCGCCGCGCTGGCCGCGTCCAGCCTGGGCCTGGCCGCGGTCGCCGCGGTCCGCCGGCAGGTGCCGCAGTACCTCCCGTACGCCAGCGCGGCCGTGGTGGGCGGCGCGACGGTCAGCGCGGTCGCCGCGATCGTGGCCGGCCTGCCCGCCGGTGTGTACGCCGCGGCCGGCGCGCTGCTCGGGGTGCTCGCCGAACTGGTCCGCGCCGCCACCGTGCCACCGGCCGGCTCGGCCCAGCCGATCCGGCGCTGGTCGGTGCTGCTCGACGGCGCCCTGCGCCGGGCGCCCGACGACGATCCGGCGGCGGTGCGCTGGCGGGTCAGCCCGGCGGCCGGGGCGCTGGCCGCCGCCGCGCTGCCGACCGCGCTGGCCGTGGCCTCGCTCGCCCCCACGCTCAAGGTGGCGCTGGTCGAGCCGTACCGGTCGCTGGGCCGGGTGTGGCAGGGGCCGCCGCCGGAGCTGATCATCCCGCCCGCCGGCGCGGTCGACCCGACGCACGTGCTGACCGCGCTGCTGCTCACCGTGACCGCGGCGCTGGCCGCCGTCGGGTTCAGCGGCGGGCGGCGGTCCCGGGCCGTGCCGGTGGTGCTGCCCGGCGCGGCGGTGACCCTGCTGATCACCCCGGCCGCCCTCGGCCACGGCTGGCCGGTGAGCACGCTGGCGGCGCTGTCGGTGTTCACCATCTCGATGCTGGGGCTGGCGCTCACCCCACCCCCGCCGCTGGCGGAGCGGGCCCGGTCGCTGCGCACCGCCCGGGTGCTGGTCTTCGTCATCGGGCTGGCCGGCGGCGGGGCCGGGCTGCTGGGCAGCTTGGCCACCCGGGAGCTGACCCTGTTCACCCTGGGCGGGGCGGTGGGCGTCGGCACCGTCGCCGCCCTGTACGGCACCACGCAGCGGGCCCGCATCCTGGGCTGGCTGTTCGCCTCGCTGATGGCGCAACTGTTCGTCCTCGTCGCCGGCCTGGTCGCCGGGCTGGCCGCGGTCTGGTCCGCGTTCGGGGTGCTGGCGGTCGGGGCAGCCCTACAGGTGTTCGCCGCGACCCTGCCCCGGCTGCGCCGCCCCGAGGCGCAGCGCGAGGCGGCCACGGTGGAGTGGAGCGGGTACGCTGCCGCGCTGATCGCCCTGGCGCTGGCCTTCGACTCGCCCCGGCACATCGCCGCGCTGCTGGCCGCCTGGGGTGCCGTGCTCGGGGTGGCCGCCGCCCGGCCAAACCGTCGGCCGGTGGAGCGGCAGATCCTGTTCTGGGCGGTGGTGTTCTGCGAGATCGTCGCCTGGTGGATCCTGATGCGGGTCGCCGACGTGGCGCTGCCGGAGGCCTACACGCTGCCGTTCGCGGCGCTGGCCCTGCTGGTCGGGGTGCTGGAGTTGCGGCACCGGCCGGACCTGCCGAGCTGGGTGGCGTACGGGCCCGCGCTGGTCGCCGCGTTCGTGCCGACCCTGGCGATCGTGCTGGCCACCGACTCCAGCATGCTGCGCCAGGTGCTGCTGCTGCTCGGCGCGGTGGCGGTGCTGATCTTCGGCACCACCAGCCAGCAGCAGGCCCCGGTGATCGTCGGGGCGGCCGTCACCGCGATCACGGCGGTGCACGCGCTGTTCAGCCTCGGCCCGTGGCTGGTGCTGATCCCGGTCGGGCTGGTCCTGCTGGTCCTCGGCGCGAGCAACGAGCGCCGCCGCCGCGCCCAGGAACGGCTCCAGACCGCCCTGCGCGGCATGCGATAAAACGGAGGGGCCCTGGGGCGTGGCTGCCGTGTTGGGCCGAGTGGTCCGGCCACGAACGTGAGCGCCGGCGGCCGGCGGGGGTCAGCCCGGGCCGGCGGGGGGTCAGCCGAGGGAGGCGTGCAGGGCGGCCTCCTTCTCGGCGACCAACTCCTCCAGGCTCTCCTGGTACGCGACCATGCGCGCCCGCAGTTCCTCGTCGCCGGCGGCCAGGATACGGACGGCGAGCAGCCCGGCGTTACGGGCGTTGCCGATCGACACGGTGGCCACCGGCACGCCGGCCGGCATCTGGACGATGGACAGCAGCGAGTCCATCCCGTCGAGGTACTTCAGCGGCACCGGTACGCCGATCACCGGCAGCGGGGTGACCGAGGCGACCATGCCGGGCAGGTGGGCGGCCCCGCCGGCCCCGGCGATGATCACCTTGAGTCCCCGGTCGGCGGCGGTGCGGCCGTACTGGATCATTTTGTCCGGGGTACGGTGGGCGGAGACCACGCCGACTTCGTAGCCGACCCCGAACTCGGCCAGCGCCTCGGCGGCGGCGTTCATGGTCGGCCAGTCCGAGTCGCTGCCCATGATCAGTCCGACGGTGCTCATGCTGGTCTGCCTCTCGTTCGCGATCGCTCGCACGCTCACTGGTGGCCCTCGCGGAGCCAGCGGGCGGCCTGGGCGGCCCGGGCCCGTACGTCGTCCAGGTCGGCGCCGAGCACCGTGACGTGGCCGATCTTGCGGCCGGGGCGCACCTGCTTGCCGTAGAGGTGGACCTTCGCGCCCGGCTCGGCGGCGAAGAGGTGGTGCAGCCGCTCGTCGATCGGCATCCCGCCCGGCTCGCCGCCGAGCACGTTCGCCATGGCCACCGCCGGGGCGGTCAGCGCGGTGTCCCCCATCGGGTAGTCGAGCACGGCCCGCAGGTGCTGCTCGAACTGCGAGGTCCGGGCCCCCTCGATCGTCCAGTGGCCCGAGTTGTGCGGGCGCATGGCCAGCTCGTTGACCACCAGTCCGGCCGGCGTCTCGAACAGCTCCACCGCGAGCAGGCCGACCACGCCGAGCGCGGTGGCCAGGTCGATGGCGAGCTGCTGGGCGGCGACGGCCCGCTCCTCGTCCAGCCCCGGCGCGGGCGCGAGCACCTCGACGCAGATCCCGTCGACCTGCACCGTCTCCACCACCGGGTACGCGGCGACCTGCCCGAACGGCGAGCGGGCCACCTGGACCGCCAACTCCCGGCGCAGCGCCACCCGCTCCTCGACGATCAGGCTGGTCCCCCCGGCCAGCAGGGTGGCGGCCAGCTCGGCGGCCTGCGCCGCGTCGTCGGCCAGCCAGACGCCCCGGCCGTCGTACCCGCCCCGGGCCGCCTTCAGCACCACCGGCCAGCCCTGCTCCTCGCCGAAGGCGACCAGGTCGGCCGGCTCGGTGATCGGCCGCCACGCCGGATTCGGCGCGCCCAGCTCGCCGAGCCGTTCCCGCATGATCCGCTTGTCCTGGGCGTGCAGCAGCGCGTGGGCCGGCGGGTAGAGCTTCACCCCCTCGGCGGCGAGGGCGCGGATGTGCTCCGTCGGCACGTGCTCGTGGTCGAAGGTGACCACGTCGCAGCCCTTGGCGAAGGTCCGCAGGGCGGCGAGGTCGGTGTGGTCGCCGTACTGGACGTCGGCGGCGACCAGGGCCGCGCCGTCGTCCGGGGCCTGCGCGAGCACGCGCAGCGACTGACCGAGGGCGATCGAGGCCTGGTGGGTCATCCGGGCCAGTTGGCCGCCCCCCACCATGCCGACAACAGGCAGACCGGTTCGGGTATCCATCTCGCCTGCCAGCCTAGCGGCGGCCTGGGGCCCTAGGTCCCCAGGGGCGCTGCATGATCGACTCGGTGTGCCGCACATTGCGGGCTCCGATCGCCGGGATGCCCCGACATGCCGCACATCGAGTCGATCACGGCCCGGCCCCTACAACTGGGCGAGGAGGTCGTCGACCGTGCTGACCGGGCGCTGGCAGACGAAGCCCCGGCAGACGTACGCGGCGGGCCGGCCGTCGACCAGCGGCCGGTCGGCCAGCAGCGGCACCCCGGGCTGGTCCGGGCGGCCCGCGACGACCACCGCGCCGGGCGGGGCGTGCCGGTACGCGGCGGCGACGAGAGGGTCGCCGGCCGGGTCGTCGGTCACCACGGCGATCTCGTACGGCCCGGACAGCAGCGCCTCGCCGACGGTGGCGGCGTACCCGGTGAACCGGGCGTGCCGGGCGACGATCGGCGCGACCGTGGCGAGGGCGGCCTCGGCGGCCTCCCGGTACCGGTTCTCCCCGGTCAGCGCCGCGTACGCGACCAGGGCGGCGACGATCGCCGACCGGCCGGACGGGGTGGCGTTGTCGGTCGGGTCGGCCGGTCGGGTGACGAGTTGCTCGGCATCGTCGGCGGTGTCGTAGAACCCGCCGCCCGGGGCGGCGAACCGGGCCAGCGCGGTGTCCAGCAGCCCGCCGGCCAACTCCAGCCAGCGTCCCTCGCCGGTGAGCTGGTGCATCGCGCAGAACGCCTCGGCCACGCAGCCGTAGTCCTCCAGCACCCCGGCCGGCGCGCCGACCACGCCGTCCCGGGAGACCCGGCGCAGCCGGCCGTCGACCAGGTGCACGGTGGCCAGGTGCTCGGCGGCGTCCCGCATCGCGCCGTCGGCGACGATGGTGACGCCCTCCAGCAGGTTGGCGTCGGCCTCCTCGTCGCCCACCCCCCGCGCCTCGACGAGGCGGACGAACTCGGCGATCGCGGTGATCGCCAGCCCGTTCCAGGCGGCCACCACCTTGTCGTCGCGGGCCGGCTGGGGGCGGGTGTCCCGGGCGGCCAGCAGCCGCCGGACGACGTCCTGCCACCGGCCGCGCACCGCCGGGTCGGCGTCGTCGACGTCCCGGGCCAGCCGCAACACGCTCATCCCGCCTTCGAAGGTGCCGGGCTCGGTGACCGCGAAAAGGTCGGCGGCCCAGCGGCCGTCGTCCTCGCCCAGCACCTCGACGAGTTGGGCCGGGGTCCAGGCGTAGGTCAGCCCCTCGACGCCCTCGGTGTCGGCGTCGAGCGCGGACGCGAAGCCCTCGCCGGGGCGGTGCAGCTCGTCGGCGAGGAACCGGGCGACGTCCCGGGCCACCCGCCGGGCCAGCGGGTCGCCGGTGAGCCGCCACAGCTGGGTGTAGACCCGCAGCAGCAGGGCGTTGTCGTAGAGCATCTTCTCGAAGTGCGGCACGGTCCAGTGTTCGTCGACCGAGTACCTGGCGAAGCCGCCGGCGAGCTGGTCGTTGATGCCGCCCCGGGCCATCGCCTCGGCGGTGTGCCGGGCGATCTCCAGGCTCTCGGCGGAGCCGGTGCGCTGGTGGTGGCGCAGCAGGAAGAGCAGGTTCATGTGCGGTGGGAACTTCGGCGCCCCGCCGAAGCCGCCGTTGCTCCGGTCGTACCCCGTCGCGAGCTGGGCGGCGGCGTCGTCGAGCAGTTCGGCGGTGAGCGGGGCGGTCGGCCCGCCGACGGCCTGCGCGCCGCCGATCGCCTCGACCACGGCGGCGCCCTGCCGGAGCACGGCCTCCCGCTGCTCCCGCCAGGCGGTGCCCACCGACTCCAGCAGCCGGAGGAAGTTCGGCTTCGGAAAGTACGTGCCGCAGAAGAACGGGGTGCCGTCCGGCGCGGCGAAGACCGTCATCGGCCAGCCGCCCTGCCCGGTCATCGCCTGGGTGGCGGTCATGTAGACGGCGTCGACGTCCGGGCGCTCCTCGCGGTCCACCTTGATCGCCACGAAGCCGTCGTTGAGCAGCTTCCCGACGGCGGTGTCCTCGAACGACTCGTGGGCCATCACGTGGCACCAGTGGCAGGCCGCATAGCCGACCGAGATGAGCACCGGCACGTCGCGCCGCCTCGCCTCGGCGAACGCCTCGTCGCACCACGGCCACCAGTCCACCGGGTTGTCGGCGTGCTGGAGCAGGTACGGGCTGGTGGCGGTCGCGAGTCGGTTCACCGGATGACCATATCCAGCGCCCGGAACGGCGGCACCCCGGTCCTGGGGGCGACCGGGCCGGCGGCCGGCCCGGAATGACGCCGCGCGGCTGACGCGGGCCCCGCGTACGGGGCACTCGGTTGGGCCGGTACGTCCTGCGGCCGCGCCGCCGCCAGCCCCGCCCCAGCTGGTGCCCCGTCATGCAGCCTTGAAGGGTAATCCGGGTGCCGGATCTTGGATTCGGTGGCGAATCCGGTGGTCGGTTCCGTGACGTGGCCGACCTCGACGACAACAACGCCACGATCGCCCGCCGCAGCGCTTACCGGATCCTCCTACCCACCGGCCACCGCCCCCACCGCCTCATCCGTGGGAAGACAGCCTGCCCGACACGTCCTCGACACCCACGGCGGTGGCAAAGATCCGGGCGGGAGCGCTTCGGTCACGGAGTCTGGGAATTCCTGGCGTGGGCGCCGCTGCACAGCAGGTGTGCCTTCCGGTGCCTATGGAGCTGAGTCGAATACGACATCAGCCACACCCCGCCGCCACACCCGCCGCCAGCCACGACCCGACAGAGCGGTGGGTAACCGCGAACGGTGGTGGCCCGACCGACGGTGATGACGTGAACGACTCAGCTCCATAGGCACCGCCGCCCACGTCATCGACCGCCGCCACCCACAGTCCCGCCTGGGTCACCGTTCCCCGCCGGCCGGGGACCGCACCCACGACCAGACAATGGCCCCGCCCCGCGCCACCCTCCAGCCAGGCCACAGCATTGCGTACGCCCAGGTCAGATCAGACAATGCCTCAATCGACTACGTAAAGACCCTGCCCCAGAACCGACGGATTACCCGATCAACGTTCAAAGACGCGGCACTAGCCGGGCAGGGCGTCAGCCTCCAGCGCCGAGCGGGAAGCAACTGCCGCAACCTGGCGCCGAGCCCGCCGGCCGATCCACCACAGCAAGACGAACGCGGCGGCCATCACCAACCCGAACGAGGCGAGGCCCAGCACCGCGCCAGCCTGCTCCCGACCGGGCTCGACCACGCGTCGCCACAGACCATCGTCGCCCTTGCCACCAGTTGCCCAGTCGACGCAGTTCCACGCCGTGTGCAGGCCCAGCGGCAGCGCCAGGCCGCGGCTGGCCAACGCCGCCATGCCGAACACCAGCGCTCCAGGAATCGAGCCGAACACCGCGTTGTCCCACGAGGAGCCACCGAGAATATGCTCGACGCAGAACATCGCCGCCGTCCCTGCAAGCGCGGTCGCGACGCCGTAGCGGGCGTCCAACGCGCGCAGCGGATAAGCGCGGAAGGCAATCTCCTCGCGAGCGGCCAACAGAAGAAGGCCGAAGCCGGTGAGCAACATGAAGCTCACGTCCACCGGCTCTCCCGCCACGAGACGCACCGGAGCGAACGCGAGCATCAATCCCACGTGAGCTGCGGCCATGCCGACACCCAGCACGACGCCCGCACCGAAGCGCGCAAGGCTGCCGCGCTCGGGCACCAATCCGACCTGAGCCGCGCGTAACCCTTCCCAACGCAGAAACGGCAGGGTCAGAAGCAAGGTCGCGAGGCCCGCGACGGCTCCCGTGACAACCATGCGCCACGCAGCGGACACGTGCGAGGTGACCAGCGAGGCGATCACCAGCACGACCATCGTCGCGACCCAGAACGCCAGCACCCGCCAGCCGGTGGCCCAGCGCCCACCGGAGGATGGAGTGGTGGCAGAGTCGCCTGGCATGGCGGGATAATACTCTCGGCCGGCGCGGCGCCGCCGCCAGTTCACACCGACGGGATCACCGGTTCGATCCCGGTACCACCCATAAAGGTCGAAGGCCACTTCCCGGCTTCGGGAGTCCGGCTCGGATCGCCCGAACGGGTCAGGAGGCGCCGTCGGCGCGCAGCGGGAGAACCGTCGGCCGGGCGGCGTCCAGCAGCGAACCGAGCACCGCGCCGATCTTGTCAGCCGGCATCGGCTTGAAGAAGTGGTACCCCTGGGCCGCCGTGCAGCCCAGCTCCGCCAGGGCGAGCCGCTGCTCGGCGGTCTCCACACCCTCGGCGACCACCCGCAGGCCCAGCTCGTGGGCGAGCCCGACGGTCGCCCGGACGATCGCCGCCGCCTCCGGCGAGTCCGCCATCCGGATCACGAACGACCGGTCGACCTTCAGCTCGTCCACGGCGATCCGGGTCACGAACGCCAGCGACGAGAAGCCGGTGCCGAAGTCGTCCACCGCGAGCTGCACGCCCATCGACCGGAGCGTGGCGAGCACCTCGTCGATGATCTCCAGCTCGCTCATCACCACGGTCTCGGTGATCTCCAGCACCAGGCGGCGCGGCGGGACCTGGTGCCGGCGCAGCGCCTCGCCGATCTCGGCCGGCAGCCGGGGGTCGAGCAGGCTGCGGGCCGACAGGTTCACCGAGATCGGCACGTCCAGGCCCGCGCGGGCCCAGTCGGCGGCCACTGCGAGCGCCTTGTCCAGCACGTACCGGGTGAAGGTGCCGAGCTGCTCGCTGTTCTCCACCGGGCGGATGAAGTCGCTGGGGCCGAGCCAGCCCCGGCGCGGGTGCCGCCAGCGGATCAGCGCCTCCACCCCGGTCGGCGCGCCGGTGGCCAGGTCCACCGCCGGCTGGAGGGCCAGCACGAGCTGGTCGTCGGCGGCGAGCGCCTCCCGCAGCTCCGCGAGCAGCGCGAGCTGGTCGGTGCTCGCGGCGTCCCGGGAGCTGTCGTACGCGGCGACGCTGCCGCCGCCCTCCTTGGCCTGGTACATCGCGATGTCTGCCCGACGCAGCAGCTCGGTCAGGTCGGCGGTGCCGGCGTCGGCGACCACCACCCCGACGGAGACCTCGACGGACATCCGCACCCCGGCCACCTCGGTGGGGGCGGCCATCCGTTCGGCGATCTCCCGGGCCTGGCGCAGCGCGTACGCCATCGGGGCGGTCCGGCCGCCGAGCACCGGGACGCTGGTCAGCAGCAGGGCGAACTCGTCGCCGCCGAGCCGGCCGAGCAGGTCGCCCGAGCGGGTCAACGCGCCGAGCCGGTTGGCGCCCAGCCGCAGGAGCTGGTCGCCGGCGGCGTGCCCGAGGGTGTCGTTGACCTCTTTGAACTGGTCGATGTCGAGCAGCAGCAACGCCACCGGGTGGTCGTGGGCGCGCTGCCGCAGCGCCTGGTCGCCCTTGCTGAGCATGGCGGCCCGGTTGAGCAGCCCGGTGAGCGGGTCGTGCACCGCCTCGTACGACGACCGGGCGGTGACCAGCCGCAGCTCGCGGTGGGTCGCGGCGTCGTGCAGGGCGGCGGCGAGCGCGTCGGAGAACGCGGCGACGGCGTCCTGGTCGCGGGCGCTGGGCGGCGCGGAACGGGGGAAGTGGACCCGCAGCTCGCCGACCCGGGTGGCACCGACGGTCAGCGGCCGGACCAGCTCGTGCTCGTCGGGGCCCAGGCGGGCGGGCGGGCCGATCTCCCGGTCGACCACCTGGCCGGACGTGTCACCCCGGTAGCGCCGCCACCGGCCGTCGCCGCGGGCCACGTCCACGTCGACCAGCTCGGCGCCGAAGAGGTTCAACGCGCCGGTCACCGCGGCGGTGGCGACGCCCCGCTCGTCGAGCTGGTTGAGCGCGGCGGTGGCCTCGGCGAAGGCCCGCCAGGTGCGCCGCTCCTGGTCGGCGCGGAGCCGGTGCCGGTAGGTCTGCTGGAGCAGCCAGAGCACGGGCGGGAGCAGCAGCAGCCAGCGGGCGTCGATCTCCAACAGCGCCACCACGCCCAGGCCGACGGCCACGTTCCCGACGAACATCAGCAGCTTGCCGCGCAACGCGGCGATCAACGGTGGGCCCATCGGCACGCCGTGCCGCAGCGCCACGGTGGCCCCGCCCAGCCAGGCGCTCACGAGCAGGTAGGTCACCGAGCCGGCCAGCAGGGCCAACGCGAGTTCCGGCGTGGGGGCCGCCAGCAGGGGCGCGCCGAGGGCGGTGGCGACGGTGACGGCGAGGGCGGTCGCGGCGGTCAGCGAGGTCGCGATGCGGACGGTCTCCAGCGGCGGCCGGCGGTCGGCGGCCAGGGACAGCGTCGTCCAGGCCGCGCCGGCACCGAGCAGCGTGGCGGCCGGGAGCCAGCCGGCGGGCACCAGGTAGAGGCAGACGATGAGCGCGGCCTCGCCCCAGGTGATGCTGACCATTCCGGAGCTGGCGCGGAACCGCAGCCGGGCGAGCTGGGCCACGGCGAACGCCGCGACGCCGAGGCCGAACCGGGCGGGCCCCGGGAGCGGGTCGTCGGCGGGCAGATGGGTCGGGAGGGTGAGGCCGACCACGGCTGCCGCCAGGGCCGTCAGGGCCACGGCGGCGGTCAGCAGCAGCACTCGGCCCGGGATGCCGCGTACGCCGAGCCGGACGAGCCGGTCGCCGGCCCTGCCGGAGGTCACCGACCTCCCCCGTCCGCCGGTCGTCGCACGGTACGGCGGGCAGCCGTCGCTGACCCGGTCATCGACGCCCCCTCCCGCGCGCGGCTCGGGGACTTTTGGCCCCCGGCGGAAGGCTAAGCCAAAGCCGGTGGCCGCAACAGGGGGCGACGACCGGGTTCGGCGTGAATCACGCGCGGATCATCCGTTTCAGCCCTGCTGGGGCCGCTTGGCAGCGTTCGGGCGTGACTCCTGCCTCGCAGTCCCGTCTGTCGGATCGACGACTCCCGCGTCGGCCCGGCCCGCATCGACGCCACCCGGGGCCGGGAACTGGTCGGGCAGCCGGCGCAGCCGGGCGTTCATGTTGCGGATCAGCAGCACGGTGGCGGTCGCCAGCACCAGGATGAGGAAGAGGCCCATCGGACCGGCGAGGCCACCGGTGCGGGTGTCACCGAAGTTGTTCTCCGCGAGGACCTGGGCAGCGGTCAGCATGGCGTTCCTCCGTTGTGCGGCTGGTGACCAGGGTAGCCCCCCGCCGGATCAGCGGGCATGGGCCGTCTCGCGCACCCCGGCGAAGAGGTCGGACTCGGGCAGCGGGCTGTCGACCACCGAGCGGGCGAGCTGGAAGTCCTCCGTCGGCCAGGCGCGCTGCTGGAGCTCCATCGGCACGTGGAACCAGAAGCCGTCCGGGTCGATCTGGGTGGCGTGGGCGCGCAGCGCGTCGTCGCGGACCGGGAAGTACTCGGCGCACTCGACCCGGGTGGTGATCCGGGGGCCCTTGTCGGGGCGGTCCTCCCACCGCTTGAGCCACTCCTCGTACGGCGACTCCAGGCCGGCGGCGAGCATGCCCTCGTGCAACGCCAGGATCTTGCCCCTGGAGAACCCGACGTCGTAGTAGAGCTTGAGCGGCTGCCAGGGCTCGCCTAGCTCCGGGTGACGCGCCGGGTCACCGGCGGCGTCGAAGGCGGCGACGCTCACCCGGTGGGTCATGATGTGGTCCGGGTGCGGGTAGCCGCCCTCCTCGTCGTACGTGGTGATCACGTGCGGGCGGAACTGGCGGATCAGGCGCACCAGCGGGCCGGCGGCGACCTCGACGTCCTGGAGGGCGAAGCACCCCTCGGGCAGCGGCGGCAGCGGGTCGCCCTCCGGCAGCCCCGAGTCGACGAAGCCGAGCCACGCCTGCTCGACGCCGAGGATCGCGCGGGCCGCGTCCATCTCGGCGCGGCGGATGTCGCCGATGTTGGCCCAGACGTCCGGGCGGTCCATCTTCGGGTTGAGCACGCTGCCGCGCTCGCCGCCGGTACACGTCACGACCAGGACGTCGACCCCCTCGGCCACGTACCTCGCCATGGTCGCGGCACCCTTGCTCGACTCGTCGTCGGGGTGCGCGTGGACGGCCATGAGACGCAGCTGCTCTGCCACTTGCGGCGCTCCTCGTTCGTGCCCACCGGCGCTGACCTGTCGACGACGCGGCCGACCTGTCATCCTTGACTCATCATCGGTGACTCAGCAGTCGTCCGGTGAGTCAGCGCCGGGCTGGGAAGATGGACTCTGCCATTCTTGCCGATGCCGCCGACAACAACGCCAGGAGATACCCGCCGGTGACCGAGACGCACGCCACAATCGCTTCCGGCGCGCCGGTGTTCCCGCCGGGCCGCTACGGCCGCCGCCGCGAGCCCGCCCGCCGCCGCCCGGCGCTGGTCGCCCTGCTCGCCGTCGCCCTGGTGGCGGTGCTCGGCGTGGCCGCGTTCAGCCTGTACGGCAAGTACGGCGACCCCGACTACGACGCCCAGATGATCACCTACACCGACATCACCGACTCACAGGTGGTGGTCGACTTCCGGGTGGCCGTCCCGGCGGGCGGCTCGGCGACCTGCGCGCTGCGGGCCCGCTCGCACGACGGCGCCGAGGTGGCCCGCGAGGAGGTGACGGTGACCGCCCGACCGGGCGAGTCGCAGGTGACCGCCCGGCACCGGCTGGCCACCAGCGCCCGGCCCTTCATCGGTGAGGTGGTGCGCTGCCGTCCAGCCGGCTGAGCTGCCGGAACACCCCCTCACACGCGCACCGCGGGTCGTCCCACCGGCACCCGCGGTGATCGTCGGCACCCCGGCGGGCGGGGCACTGGTAACTTGGTAGTTCACCCGTCAGCCAGTCCGCACAACCGAGGAGACCGCCTGTGTCCAACACTGGCAACGAGGCGCCCGCCACCTGGCTGTCCCAGGACGCGCACGACCGCCTCCAGGGCGAGCTCGACGAGCTGATCGCCAACCGACCGGTCATCGCCGCCGAGATCAACGCCCGACGCGAGGAGGGCGACCTGCGGGAGAACGGCGGATACCACGCCGCCCGCGAGGAGCAGGGGAAGGCGGAGGGGCGGATCCTCTACCTGAAGGAGCTGCTGCGCACCGCCCAGGTCGGCGAGGCGCCGACCGCCGACACGGTGTCCCCCGGCATGGTCGTCACGATCTACTTCGACGACGACACCGACGACACCGAGACGTTCCTGCTCGGGTCGCGGGAGATCTCGTCGACGACCGAGTTGACCGTCTACAGCCCGGAGTCGGCGCTGGGCAAGTCGATCCTCGGCACGAGGCCCGGGCAGACCGTCACCTACACCGCCCCCAGCGGCGCGGACATCAAGGTGACCGTCGTGAGGTTCGAGCCGTTCGCGGGCTGAGTCACCCCTGACCCGTGGTCCCCGGGGCCGGCGGCCGGCCCCGGGGGGCCACGGGTCAGGACTCGGCGGCGAAGACCACCTGGTAGCCGCTGGCCCGCAGGGCGCTGATCAGCGTGTCGGAGTGCTCGACCCCCCGGGTCTCCACCGACAGCGCCACCTCCACCTCGCCGAGCCCCAGGTGCGGGTTGGCCCGCTGGTGCTCCACGTCGACGACGTTCGCCCGGTGCTCGGCGATCTCGCTGAGCAGCGAGGCGAGCTGCCCCGGCCGGTCCGAGCAGCGCACGGTGAACCGCAGGTACCGGCCGGCCGCCGCCAGGCCGTGCTCGATGACCCGCAGCATCAGCAGCGGGTCGATGTTGCCGCCGGAGAGCACCGCCACCGCTGGCGTCTCGACCTGCACCACGCCGGCCAGCAGGGCGGCCACGCCCACCGCGCCGGCCGGTTCGACCACCTGCTTGCCCCGCTCCAGCAGCATCAGCAGCGCTCGGGAGATGTCCTCCTCGGAGACGGTCACCATCTCGTCGACGAGCTTGCGGACGTGGTTGAAGGTGATCTCGCCCGGGCGGCCCACCGCGATGCCGTCGGCGATCGTGCTGAACGCGGGCAGCCGGACCGGCTCCCCGGCGACCAGCGAGGGCGGGTACGCCGCCGCACCGGCCGCCTGCACGCCGATCAGCCGCACGTCCGGCCGCAGCGCCTTGGCCGCGACCGCCATCCCGGAGATCAGGCCGCCCCCGCCGACCCCGGCGATGATCGTCCGCACGTCCGGGCACTGTTCGAGGATCTCCAGCGCCACGGTGCCCTGCCCGGCGATCACGTCCCGATGGTCGAACGGGTGGATGAGGATCGCCCCGGTCCGCTCGGCGAAGGCCTGCGCCTCGACCAGCGACTCGTCGACCGTGTTGCCGACCAGTTCGATCTGGGCGCCGTACCCCTTGGTGGCGGCGACCTTGGGCAGCGGCGCGTTCACCGGCATGAACACGGTGGCGTGCGTGCCGACCAGCCCGGCGGCGAGCGCCACCCCCTGCGCGTGGTTGCCGGCGCTGGCGGCCACCACGCCCCGGTCGCGCTCCGCCGCGGACAGCCGGGAGATCCGCACGTACGCCCCGCGCACCTTGTACGACCCGGCGCGCTGCACGTTCTCGCACTTGAGCCAGACCGGCCCGCCGAGCACCGCGCTCAGCGGGCGAGAGGGCTCCAGCGGGGTGGTGCGGGTGACGCCGGCGAGCAGTTCCCGCGCGGCCCGCACGTCGGCGATACCGACCAGTTCCGTCATGCCCCGATCGTGCCACCCGCCGCCGCGGCGTCCGGCGGCGACACCGTGCCGGCCCCGCCCGCTACCTGCGGCGACGGGTCCGTGACGGCCGGCCGGCCGTACGGCACGGGGGCGCCCGGCCAGCCGTACGGGGCCGGCCCGGCGGGAACGGCGAGCGCGATCCGGGCCTGCTGGGCTGCGGTGATCCGGCGGACCAGCACGATCAGCGCCGCCGCGGCGGTCAGGCAGGCGGCCAGCGGGACGAGGTTGCGCACCAGTGCGTCCTGGCGGTCAGGTAGGTCGCGCCGAACGGCAGGATGAACAGCAGGTCTGGCACCGCATGTGGTCCGTCCGGGGTGTGCGTCGGTCAGGAGCGCCACACGCTAGACGATCAAGCGGCGGCCGGTGACCCCGTCCCGACCCGGGGGTAGCCGGGCGCGTGCCGGGCCCAGGGCGCCTGGAGCTCGAACTGGCCGGCGACGCCGAGCAGCAGCAGCTCCGAGCCGGGCGGGCCGACGAGTTGCACCGCCACCGGCAGCCCGTCGGGGCGGCGGCCCACCGGCACCACGATCGCGGGCAGGCCGGCGATGTTCCACGGGGCGGCGTACGGGGCGTACCGGATGCTGGCCTTCATGTTCGCGCTCCAGGACCGGCCGGACCAGCCGGTGGCCTCCGGCGGCGGGCCGGCCAGCGCCGGGGTGAGGAGCAGGTCGACCGAGTGGTCGGCGAAGAAACCGATCGAGCGCTCGCGCCAGGCGATCCGGTCGGCCTCCCGGACGTACCCCCGGCGCTGCGCCCACTCCCCCAGCGCGACGTGCCGGCGGCTGCGCCGCTGGAGGTCGCGCCGGTCGAGGCCGGCGGCCCGCACGTCGGCGGCGGCCGCCGCGAACCAGGTAGCGATGCCCTGTAGCCCCAGCCGGGTCGGGTAGACCGGGTCGGCGGGGACGGTGTCGTGGCCGGCGCCGGCGAGCAGCCGGCCGGCGGCGGTGACCGCGTCCCGGTTGGGCGCGTCCGGCGAGACGCCGCGCACCGGGGACCGCAGCGAGACGCCGACCCGCAGCCGATGCGGCGGGACCAGCTTCTCCTGCGGCCGGCCGGCGAGCACCTGGAAGCCGACGGCCGCGTCGGCGACCGTGGAGGCCAGCATGCCGTGCTCGGTCAGGCCGAACCAGTCGTCGGCGCCGAGCTGGCAGGGGACCACGCCCCGACCGGGCTTCAGCCCGACCAGGCCGCAGCAGGCCGCCGGGATGCGGATCGAGCCGAGGCCGTCGTTGCCGTGCGCCATGGGCACCAGCCCGGCGGCGACCGCGGCGGCGGCCCCGCCGGAGGAGCCGCCCGGGGTGCGCCGGGAGTCCCACGGGTTGCGGGTGACCGCGCTGCTGTCGTCGGTGAGCGCCCAGAGTCCGAGTTCCGGCATCCGGGTCACCCCGAGGATCACCGCGCCCGCGCCGCGCAGCCGCCGGACCACCTCGTGGTCGGCCTCCGCCACCGCGCTGCGCACGGCGGCCGAGCCGTTCCAGGTGGGCAGGCCGGCGACCGGGGTGTTCTCCTTGACCGCGACCGGCACCCCGGCCAGCGGCAGGTTCGCCAGTTCCTCCTGCTCGTCGACCTTCTCCGCCTCGGTGATCGCCTCCCCGCCGCGCACCGTGCGGAACGCGGCGAGGTCGGCGTCGACCCGGGCGATGTGGTCGAGGTGGTCGGCCACGACCTGGGTGGCGGAGACGTCGCCCCGGCGTACGCCGCGGGCGATCTGCTTCGCGGTCGCGCCCACCCAGGTCGGCATGATGTCCTGCACGGCCACCCTCCCCAGCCAGCGGTCAGCCCAGCGCCTGCTCCAAGTCGGCGAGCAGGTCGTCGACCGTCTCGATGCCGACAGACAGTCGCACGAGATCGCCGGGAACTTCAAGCGGCGAGCCGGCAGCACTTGCGTGTGTCATCCGGCCCGGGTGCTCGATCAGGGATTCCACCCCGCCGAGGGACTCGGCGAGCACGAAGAGCTTCGCCCGGTTGCAGATCTCCACGGCGTGCTGCTCGCCGCCGGCGGCCCGGAAGGAGATCATGCCGCCGAACCGGCGCATCTGCTTGGCGGCGACCTCGTGCCCCGGGTGCGACGGCAGGCCCGGGTAGCTGACCTGACCGACCTTCGCGTGCCCGTCCAGGTACGCGACGATCCGCTCGGCGTTGTCGCAGTGCCGGTCCATCCGGACGCCCAGCGTCTTGATCCCGCGCAGGGTCAGCCAGGCGTCGAACGGGCCGTTGACCGCGCCCATCGCGTTCTGGTGGTAGCGCAGCTCGTCGCCCAGGCCACGGTCGGCCACCACCAGCGCGCCGCCGACGACGTCGGAGTGCCCGCCCACGTACTTGGTGGTGGAGTGCACCACCACGTCCGCGCCGTGCGCGATCGGCTGTTGCAGGTACGGCGACGCGAAGGTGTTGTCCACCACCAGCAGCGCCCCGGCGTCGTGGGCGACGGCGGCCAGCGCGGCGATGTCGGCGATGCCGAGCAGCGGGTTGGTCGGCGTCTCCACCCAGACGATCCGCGTCGCGCCGGGCCGGATCGCGGCCCGCACGGCGTCGACGTCGGAGACCTTCGCCGGGGTGTACGCCAGCCCCCACCGCTCGGCCACCTTCGCGAACAGCCGGTACGTGCCGCCGTACGCGTCGTCCGGGATCACCACGTGGTCGCCCGGCTTGCAGACGGCGCGCAGCACGGTGTCCTCCGCCGCCAGGCCGCTGGCGAAGGTGAGCCCGACGGGGCCGCCCTCCAGCGCGGCGAGGCACTCCTGGAGCGCGTCCCGGGTGGGGTTGCCGGAGCGGCTGTACTCGTAGCCCTGCCGGGGCGCGCCGACGGCGTCCTGGGCGTAGGTGCTGGTCTGGTAGATCGGTGGGATCACCGCGCCGGTGCGGGCCTCGGGGTCCTGTCCGGCGTGGATGGCGAGCGTCTCGAAGCCGTGACTCATGCCCGAGACGTTAGTCGGGGTTAGCCTGGCCGGATGGGCGGGTGCGTGTTCTGCGGGATCGTGGCGGGCGACGTGCCGGCGTTCCGGGTGGCCGACACCCCGGACGGGGTCGCCTTCCTCGACACCCGGCCGGTGTTCCGGGGGCATCTGCTGGTGGTGCCGCGCGGCCACCTGGTCACCCTGGCCGACCTGCCGGCGGACGCGCTGGCCGGCTACTTCGGGCTGGTCCAGCGGCTCGCCGCGGCGGTGGAGTCCGGTCTGGCGGCGGGCGGCACGTTCGTGGCGATGAACAACCGGGTGTCCCAGTCCGTGGCGCACCTGCACACCCACGTCGTGCCGAGGACTAAGGGCGACGGCCTGCGCGGCTTCTTCTGGCCCCGCACCCGCTACGCCGACGACGCCGAGGCGCGGGGGTACGCCGAACGGGTGGCCGCCGCCCTGGCCGGCGGCTGAACCGGGGCGCGAGCCGGTCGGGCGGACCCGCCACCGACCGGGTCCGCCACCGCGGCGGGGCGGCGCGGCCTGATCGCGGGCTGGGCGGGTAAGGAACCGGGGCCCGGCGGTGTTGCACGCGGGGACAGGTACGAGAGGAGTTCCACCGTGTTCCTTCGCCGCATGAAGGGCGAACTGCCCACCCCCGACCAGGCCCTGCCCGGCCGTCCGATCGCGATGCCGATCGGCGACCGGCACGAGGTCCTCGGGTCGTCGCTGAAAGGGCCGTTCCCGGAGGGCTCGCAGGTCGCCGTCTTCGGCATGGGCTGCTTCTGGGGCGCCGAGCGCCTGTTCTGGGCCCTGCCGGGCGTGCTCACCACCTCCGTCGGCTACGCGGGCGGCAGCACGCCGAACCCGACGTACGAGGAGGTCTGCTCGGGCATGACCAGGCACGCCGAGGTGGTCCAGGTGGTCTACGACCCCACGACGATCAGCTACGAGGACCTGCTCAAGGTCTTCTGGGAGAACCACGACCCGACCCAGGGCATGCGCCAGGGCAACGACGTGGGCACCCAGTACCGGTCGGCGATCTACGCGAGCACCGACGAGCAGCTCGCCACCGCCCAGGCCTCGCGGGACGCCTTCGCGCCGATCGTGGCGCGGGCCGGCAAGGGCGAGATCACCACGGAGATCGAGCGGCTCGGCGACTACTACTTCGCCGAGGACTACCACCAGCAGTACCTCGCGCCGACGAAGAACCCGAACGGGTACTGCAACCACGGGCCGAACGGGCTGAGCTGCCCGGTGGGCATCGCCCGCACCGCCTGACCGGCGACGGACGCCGGCCGGCGGGACCGGCCGGCGTCAGGCCGCCCACAGGACGACGGTCCAAAGTGGCGTTTGTCACACCTGTCCGGCCTGGCGAACCGGGCAGGCGGCCGGGGGCGGGCGCAAACGACCGGCCGCCGGACTTTTCGCGTGCGCGGTGGCGCGCATCTTAGCAAGCCGTAACGGCAGTGACATCACCTCAACAGGCGAACCACGCTCACCTCTGGCAGCATTGCCTGGCATGTGTGGACTGGCTGGGGAGTTTCGCCGCGACGGCTCGCGGGCCGATGTCGCGGCGGTGGAGCGCATGGCGGCCACAATGGGCGACCGGGGCCCCGACGACAGCGGGGTGTGGTCCCAGGGGCCGACCGCCCTCGGCCACCGCCGCCTGAAGATCATCGACCTGTCGGCCGCCAGTGGGCAGCCGCTGGTCGACCCGGCGTCCGGGCTGACCGGGGTCTTCAACGGCTGCGTCTACAACTACCGCGAGCTGCGCGAGGAACTCCAGGCCAAGGGGCACCGGTTCTTCTCCTCCGGCGACAGCGAGGTGGTCGTCAAGGCGTACGCCGAGTGGGGGCTGGACTTCGTCGACCACCTGGTCGGCATGTTCGCCGTGGCGATCAGCGAGCGGGACAGCGGCCGGCTGGTGCTGGCCCGGGACCGGCTCGGCGTCAAGCCGCTCTATGTGGCCGAGGCCCCGGGCGTGGTGCGCTTCGCCAGCACCCTGCCGGCCCTGTTGGCCGGCGGCGGCGTGGACACCACCATCGACCCGGTGGCGCTCGCCCACTACCTGAGCTTCCACAGCATCGTGCCGCCGCCGCGCACGATCCTGCGCGGGGTGGCCAAGCTGCCCCCGGCCACCGTCCGGGTGTACGAGGCGGACGGCAGCACCCGCGAGCGGGTCTACTGGGAACCGTCCTTCACCCGGCACGAGGAGCGGGCCCGCTGGTCCGCCCGCGACTGGGAGGACGCCCTGCTGGAGTCGCTGACCACGGCGGTGCGCCGCCGGATGGTCGCCGACGTCCCGGTCGGCGTGCTGCTCTCCGGCGGGCTGGACTCCAGCCTGGTGGTGGCCCTGCTGGCCGGCGAGGGCCAGCGCGGTCTGTCCACGTTCTCCATCGGCTTCGACGCCGTCGGCGGGCGGACCGGCGACGAGTTCGTCTACTCCGACCTGGTGGCGAAGACGTTCGACACCGACCACCACCAGATCCGGGTGGCCGCCCGCGACCTGCTGCCGCCCCTGGAGGCGGCCGTGGCGGCCATGAGCGAGCCGATGGTCAGCCACGACTGCGTGGCGTTCTACCTGCTCAGCCAGGAGGTGTCGAAGCACGTCAAGGTGGTCCAGTCCGGCCAGGGCGCGGACGAGATCCTCGGCGGCTACCACTGGTACCCGCCGCTGGCCGGGGTCGACCGGGAGCGGGCCGCCGAGACGTACGCGAAGGCGTTCTTCGACCGGGACGCGGCCGGGCTGGCCCGGGTCCTCGACCCGGCGTGGCTGGCCGACGGCGACCCGGCGCGGGAGTTCGTGGCCGCCCACCTGGCCCGGGCGGGCGCGCAGACGGCGGTCGACGCCGGCCTGCGGATCGACACCCAGGTCATGCTGACCGACGACCCGGTGAAGCGCGTCGACAACATGACCATGGCGCACGGGCTGGAGGCCCGGGTGCCGTTCCTCGACCACGAGTTCGTGGAGCTGGCCGCGACCTGCCCGCCGGAGCTGAAGCTGGCCCAGGACGGCAAGGGCGTGCTGAAGGAGATCGGCCGCCGGGTCCTGCCGCACGAGGTCATCGACCGACCGAAGGGCTACTTCCCGGTGCCGGGCCTCACCCACCTGGAGGGCAAGCTCCTCGACCGGGTACGCGACGCGCTGCACGCGCCGCAGGCCCGCCGCCGCAACCTGTTCCGCACCGAGTACGTCGACGCGCTGTTGTCCGACCCGAACGCCGAACTGACCCCGTTGAACGGAAACAAGCTGTGGCAGCTGGGACTCCTGGAAATGTGGCTCCAGAGCCACGGAATCGACTGACGGTGACCGACACACTGGCTACCGGGACGGCGCCCACCGACCGGGAGCGGGTGCTCGGCCGGCGACGCGAGCGCGTCGGGCCGGGCGGGGACCCGGTCGCCCCGGGCGGCGGCGGGGACCCGGAGCGGCCGGAGCGGAACGCCGGCGTGGTGCTCGACTGCGGCTGGGGCCGGCTGGTCTTCGGTCAGACCTTCGCCGACCAGGCCGCCGTGGCCGCGGTGCTGCGCTCGGAGGCCGCCGGCGCCCGGGACATCTGCATCTACCTGCGTGACCCGCACGTGCTGGTGTCCCGGCTGCCCGACGAGCTGTTCATCGACCCGTCGCTGACGTACCGGCTGCGGCTGCCCGCCGGCCCGGCCGGCCGGCCGGGCCCCGACGAGCAGGACGACCTGCCCGGGCTGCGGATCCGGACGCTGCGCGACGCCGACGACGCGGACGCGGTGAACCGGATCTACGCCCGCAACGGCATGGTCACCGCCCCGGTCGACGTACTGGTCGACAACGCCCGCACCGACCGGTTCCTGCACCTGGTGGCCGAGGACGCCACCGGGGACGTGGTCGGCACGATCACCGGCGTGGACCACGTCGCGGTCTTCGCCGACCCGGACAACGGCGCCAGCCTGTGGTGCCTCACCGTGGACTTCAACACCGCGCCGCCCGGCACCGGCCAGGCCCTGCTCACCGAGCTGGCCGCCCGGCTCACCGAGCGCGGCAGGGCGTTCGTCGACCTGTCGGTGCTGGCCGAGAACACCGGGGCGATCCGGCTGTACGAGCGGCTCGGCTTCTACCGCACCGCCACGCTCTGCGTGAAGCGGAAGAACCCGATCAACGAGCGGCTCTTCCTGCCCGCCACCCCGCCCGGGTACGACCGGCTCAACCCGTACGCGAGGATCGTCGCGGACGAGGCGATGCGCCGGGGCATCCGGGTGGAGGTCACCGACCCGGCGTGGGGCGAGCTGCGGCTGAGCAACGGCGGCCGGACGATCGTCACCCGCGAGTCGCTGTCCGAGCTGACCTCTGCGGTGGCGATGAGCCGGTGCGACGACAAGCGGGTGACCCGGCGGATCCTCGCCGAGGCGGGCCTGTCGGTGCCGGTTGGCCGGACCGCGACCGGGGACGCCGCGGACGCCGCGTTCCTGGCCGAGGTCGGCCGGGCCGTGGTGAAGCCGGCGCGCGGCGAGCAGGGCAACGGCATCACCGTCGGGGTACGCACCCCGGAGGCGCTCACCACCGCCGTCGCGCTGGCCCGGGGCTTCTGCCCGGACGTGCTCGTCGAGGAGCTGCGCGACGGCGAGGACTTACGGGTGATCGTCATCGACCACGAGGTGGTCGCCGCGGCCGTCCGCCGGCCCGCGCAGGTGACCGGCGACGGGATGCACGACATCGCCGAGCTGATCGAGCGGCAGAGCCGCCGCCGGGCCGCCGCGACCGGGGGCGAGTCCCGCATCCCGGTGGACGACATGACCCGGGACGTGCTCGCCGAGGCCGGGTACGAGCTGCGCGACGTGCTGCCCGAGGGGACGGTGCTGGCCGTCCGCCGGACCGCGAACCTGCACACCGGCGGCACGATCCACGACGTCACCGGCGAGCTGCACCCGGAGATCGCCGAGGCGTGCGTGGCGGCCAGCCGGGCGCTGGACATCCCGGTCACCGGGCTCGACCTGCTGGTCGGCGCCCCGGACCGGCCGGAGCACGTGTTCATCGAGGCGAACGAGCGGCCCGGCCTGGCCAACCACGAGCCGCAACCGACCGCCGAGCGCTTCGTCGACCTGCTCTTCCCCGGCACGCGGGCACCGCGACGACTCTGGTCACCGGCGGGTGCGGCAAGCTCTCCGGCATGACCGCACGCAACCCCGTCCCACTGAAGATCGACCTGGACTACCTCCGCCAGGTGCTGGTGGAGCTGCTGGAGATCCCGAGCCCGTCCGGGCGCACCGACCACGTGCAGCAGTACGTCGGCGAGCGCCTCTCCGCGCTCGGGATCTCCTCCACGCTGACCCGGCGGGGCGCACTCAGCGCCTGCCTGCCGGGCCCCAGGGAGACCGGCGCGGACCGGGCGATCGTGGTGCACACCGACACCATCGGCGGCATGGTGAAGCGGCTCAAGGAGAACGGCCGGCTGGAGCTGAAGCAGATCGGCACGCACAGCGCCCGGTTCGCCGAGGGCGCACACGTGCGGATCTTCACCGACGATCTGGACCGGGTGGTCACCGGCCAGGTGCTGCCGCTCAAGGCCAGCGGGCACCGCTACAACGAGGGCGTCGACCTCCAGGGGGTCGGCTGGGAGCAGGTCGAGGTCCGGGTCGACGAGCCGGTGGACGACGAGGCCGGGCTGCGTGCCCTCGGCATCGACGCCGGGGACTTCGTGGCGTTCCTGCCCAACCCGGCGGTCACCCCCAGCGGGTACGTCAAGTCCCGGCACCTGGACGACAAGGCCGGGGTGGCGGCGGTGCTGACCGCGTTCAAGGCGATGGTCGACGCGGGCGTGACCCCGGCGGTGACCGCGCACCTGCTGGTCACGGTCACCGAGGAGATCGGGCACGGCGCCAGCCACGGCCTGGACCCGGACGTCGCGGAGATCGTCTCCGTGGACGCCGCGGTGGTCGCCCCCGGGCAGCAGTCCCGAGAGAACGCGGCCACCCTGGCGATGGGCGACGGCGTCGGCCCGTTCGACTACCACCTCACCCGCAACCTCGCGGCGATCGCCCGGGAGCACGGGGTAAACCTGGTCCGGGACGTCTTCGACTACTACCGCTCGGACGTGGCGGCGGCGGTCGAGGCGGGCGCGCACGCCCGGGTGGCCCTGCTCGGCTTCGGGGTGGACGCGACCCACGGCCACGAGCGCACCCACCTCGACGGGCTGGCCCACCTGACCCAGCTCCTCTGCCTCTACCTCCAGAGCGACCTGGTCTTCCCCGAGTGGGACGCCGAGCCGGAGGGCGACCTGGCCGACTTCCCCTCGCTGGCGGTGCAGCCGGCCAGCGAGGAGGGCCCGCGCGAGGGCCCGATCGGGATCACCGACTGAACGCCCCCTCCGCTGACTATGCGCATGGCGGGGCCGGTTCGGTAGTGGTGAGCCGACGGTCGAGGGCGGCCGGAGACCTCGTCGGCTCCCTTTGGAGCTGATGTCGTGGACGGATCGGGTGCCGGGCGCGTGATGTCGTGGACGGATCGGGCGCCGGGCGCGTGTCGTGGACGGATCGGGGCGCCGGGCGCGTGATGCCGTGGACGGATCGGGCGCCGGACGCGTGATGTCGTAGACGACTCAGCTCCAAAGCGTCCGCACAACTACCTCCTGACCAGGGACGCCGGCACGAACGGTCGCCGCCCTTCCGGCCCTGTGATCGAAATCCGTTGCCGCCACCCCAGGGAAGTGGATAGCGTGGTCGTACACGGGAAAGGAGGTGGTCCAGACTTGTATAGCAATCGGACTCGTGAGGTGGCTGTCCGCTAGCCGCTGTCCTCGACAGTGAAAACTCGCCCGCCATGAGGCGGGCAAATGCACCATCGTCGAGACCGTGTGGCAGCGGTGCGGCGAAACCACGAAAGCCACCCGACCCCCGGGGTGCCGGCCCAGTCCAGCCGGCCCGTGCGCGAGCACGGAAGCCCCGGGGGTCGCTTCATGTCCGGCGGAGCCGGACCGGTCAGCTCAGCCGGGGAGGCCGCTTTGTCCATGCGTGAGCTGGTGGTGCTCGGGACGGCCAGCCAGGCGCCGACCCGGGCGCGCAACCACAACGGGTACGTGCTGCGCTGGGACGACGAGGTGATCCTGTTCGACCCGGGCGAGGGCAGCCAGCGGCAGCTCCTGCACACCGGCGTCACCGCCACCGACCTGACCCGGATCTGCGTCACCCACTTCCACGGCGACCACTGCCTCGGCCTGCCCGGCACCATCCAGCGGCTCTCCCTGGACCGGGTCCCGCGCCCGGTGGCGGTGCACTTCCCGGCCGGCGGCGCCGAGTACTTCGCCCGGCTGCGGCACGCGTCGAGCTTCCACGAGACCGCCGAGCTGGCCGTCGAGCCGATCACCGCCGACGGGCAGCGGATCGCCCTGCGCGCCGGCACGCTGGAGGCCCGCCGGCTGCGGCACCCGATCGAGACGTACGGCTACCGGCTGGTCGAGCCGGACGGCTGCCGGATGCTGCCGGAGCGGCTGGCCGCGTACGGCATCGCGGGACCGGCCGTCGGGGAGTTGCTCCGCGCCGGCCACCTGGAGGTCGGCGGACGCCGCGTCAGCCGGGACGAGGTGAGCGTGACCCGGCCGGGGCAGCGGTTCGCCTTCGTCATGGACACCGGGCTCTGCGACGGGGTGTACGCCCTCGCCGAGCACGCCGACCTGCTGGTCATCGAGTCGACGTTCCTGGCGTCGGAGGCCGCGCTCGCCGCCGAGGTCGGGCACCTCACGGCCGGCCAGGCCGCCCGGGTGGCGGCCGAGTCGGGGGTACGCACACTGGTGCTCACCCACTTCTCCCAGCGGTACGCCGACGCCCGGCGCTTCGCCGACGAGGCCCGGGAGCACTTCGCCGGCGAGCTGGTGGTCGCCGAGGACCTGACCACCGTGCCGGTGCCGCCCCGGCGGGTAGCCTCGGGCGGGTGACGATCACCCTGCGCCACGCGACCGTCGACGACCTGCGCCCGGTGGGGGCGCTGCACCAGCGGTCCCGAGTGGCGGCGTACTCGTCGTTCCTGCCGGCGGCGGCGCTGGCCGACCCGACGCCGGAGGCGATGGGGGCGTACTGGGCCGAGCGCTGGACGTGGGAGCGGGACACCAACCTGATGACCGTGGCAGAGCGGGACGGCCGGCTGGTGGGGTTCAGCTACCTCGGCCCGGACGACCAGGACGACCCGGCGACCGGCCTGCTCAACGCCATTCACCTCGACCCGGACGAGCGGGGCCGGGGCACCGGCCGGGCGCTGATGGTGGACGCGCTGGCCACCATGCGCGGCCGGGGCTGGCGCCGGGCGGTGCTGTGGGTGCTGGAGCGCAACGCCCGGGCCCGCCGGTTCTACGAGCGCGGCGGCTGGCACCCCACCGGGGAGTGCCGCGACGAGCACATCGGCACCACCCGCACCCCCCAGCTCCGCTACGCCCGCGAGATTGAAAAGGTGGTCACCCCGAGGTAGCCGCCGCTGCTGGGTGCTCAGTGGGCACCGAGGTGGGCGAGCAGGTCCTGCCGGGTCAGCACGCCCTTGGGCTTGCCGTCCACCAGCACCAGCGCCGCGTCGGACTTCTCCAGCAGCGCGACCGCCTCGCTCACCGGCTGGCCGCCACCGATCATCGGCAGCGGGTCGGCCATGTGCCGCTCGATCATGTCGTGCAGGTGCGCCTGGCCGGTGAACAGGGCATCGAGCAGGTCCTTCTCCGCGATCGAGCCGGCCACCTCGCCGGTCACCACGGGCGGCTCGGCCTTGAGCACCGGGAGCTGGGAGACGCCGTACTCGCGCATGTAGTCGATGGCGTCGCGGACCGTCTCGGTCGGGTGCACGTGCACCAGCTCGGGCAGCCTGCCCGGCTTGCCGGCGAGGGCGTCGGCAACGGTCGGCTCGCTGCCCGAGTTGTCCAGGAAGCCGTACCGGGCCATCCAGTCGTCGTTGAAGATCTTCGACAGGTACCCCTTGCCGCTGTCCGGCAGCAGCACCACGACCACGTCGTCCGGGCCGGCGGCGCGGGCCACCTCCAGGGCGGCGACCACGGCCATCCCGCAGGAGCCGCCGACCAGCAGCCCCTCCTCGCGGGCCAGCCGCCGGGTCATCTCGAAGGACGCCTTGTCGGAGACCTCCACGATCTCGTCGGTGATGCCCCGGTCGTACGTCTCGGGCCAGAAGTCCTCGCCGACCCCCTCGACCAGGTACGGCCGGCCGGTGCCGCCGGAGTAGACCGAGCCCTCCGGGTCCGCGCCGACGATCCTCACCCGCCCGTCGGAGGCCTCCTTCAGGTACCGGCCGATGCCGGAGATGGTGCCGCCGGTGCCCACCCCGGCCACGAAGTGGGTCAGCCCGCCGCCGGTCTGCTTCCACAGCTCCGGGCCGGTGGTCTCGTAGTGCGAGCGCGGGTTGGCCGGGTTGCTGTACTGGTCGGGCTTCCACGCGCCGGGGATCTCCCGGGCCAGCCGGTCGGAGACGTTGTAGTAGGAGCGCGGGTCCTCCGGCGCGACGGCGGTCGGGCAGACCACCACCTCCGCGCCGTACGCCCGCAGCACGTCCTGCTTGTCCTGGCTGACCTTGTCCGGGCAGACGAACACGCACCGGTAGCCCTTGAGCTGGGCCACCAGGGCCAGCCCCACGCCGGTGTTGCCGCTGGTCGGCTCGACGATGGTGCCGCCCGGCCGCAGGATCCCGGCGGCCTCGGCGTCCTCGACCATCCGCAGCGCGATCCGGTCCTTCACCGAACCGCCCGGGTTGAGGTACTCCACCTTCGCGAGCACGGTCGCCCGGATGCCCTCGGTGACGTTGCGCAGCCGTACCAGCGGGGTGTTGCCGATCAGCTCGACGACGTTGTCGTAGTACTGCACCTCGTTGTGCCCTCCGTTGCGGCTCCGGCGACGGCGGCCGGGCAGACGTTGATTCGACGCCCAGGGTACGTGCCGTCAGGGCGTCACATGCCCCGGGATGACCGAGCTGCGGCGGGTCTCCCACTCCAGGAACCGTTCGGTCTCCGCCAGCACGGCGCCGGCCAGCCAGGTCACCATGACCGCGTCGTCGGCCAGCCCGAAGATCGCCAGCGGGATCTCCGGGAGCAGGTCGATCGGCGAGACGATGTACGCCGTCGCCGCGGTCATCAGGGCCAGCCGGAGGCCGCCGTCGTACTCGCCCCGGGTGGTGGCCCGGATCATCCGGGGCAGCGCCTTCAGCCGGGCGCCCAGCGACGGGCCACCCCGCGCCCCGGCGGTCAGCGCCCTGGCCAGCGCCGTGAACGCCGCGCCGCGTTTCAGTGTCTTTCCCATCTCCACGCCCCTCTCCGTCCGACAGCGTGCGGTATCGGTGCAAGTGGTACCCGAAACCGTCGGATCCCAGCCATCGGAGAGGGCAGCACGACGACAGCGGCATGTCGTGCCGGCGCGATAATGTCGCGGTATGGGGGTCGCTGGTTCCGTCGTACCGGTTGGTCCGCGCTGGCGGCGCGCCCGGCGGGTCGCCCGCCTGGCGGCGCTCGGCACGGGCGCCACCGCCGCTGCCGCCGTCGCCACGGGCGGGGTGCTGATCGGCCAGGCCCGGCAGGCCCGCCGGACCATCCCGATGGCCGAGGCGCCCCCGCCCCGCTGCGACGGCGTCTACGGCGCGAAGCTTCCCGGCCCGCCGCTGACCGTGGCGATCCTCGGCGACTCCTCCGCCGCCGGGTACGGGGTGCACCGCCGCCGGGAGACCCCCGGCTCGCTGCTGGCCACCGGGCTGTCCCGCCGCCTGCACCGTCCGGTGCGGCTGCACCGGTTCGCCGTGGTGGGCGCCATCTCCTCCGGGCTCAAGCCACAGGTGGAGTCCGCGCTGGAGTGCCTGCCCGACGTCGCGGTGATCCTGATCGGCGGCAACGACGTCACCAACCGCACCCCGGCGGGCCTGGCCGTGCGCTACCTGGTCGACGCGGTCCACGCGCTGCGCGGGGCCGGCTGCGAGGTGGTGGTCGGCACCTGCCCCGACCTCGGGGCGATCCAGCCGATCCGGCCGCCGCTGCGCTGGCTGGCCCGGCGGTGGAGCCGGCAGCTCGCCGCCGCCCAGACGATGGCGGTGGTGGAGGCGGGCGGCTGGACGGTCTCCCTCGGCGACCTGCTCGGTCCCCGGTTCGCGGCCGAGCCGACCAGGATGTTCGCCTGGGACCGGTTCCATCCCTCCGCCGAGGGGTACGCGATGGCCGCCGCCGCGCTGCTGCCGACCGTGCTCTCGGCGCTCGGTACCGGGCAGGACCGTCGCCCTGGCCTCGCCCGCGGGGAGGGCGTACGGTCGCTGCCGGAGGCCGCCCAGGAGGCGGCCCGGCACGCGGGCACGGAGGTCAGCGCCACCCAGGTCCGCGGGCGCGACCGCGGGCCGGCCGGGCGGTGGGCGCAGCTGCGTCGGCGGGCCTTCTTCGGCGTCGGCGCGGTGCCGCACCCCGGCCCGGCCGCCGACTCACCCACCCTGGAGGGACGGCCATGACCGAGCACAGCGGCAGCCACGGCGCGGGTGACCGGGGCCTGGGCGCGGAACTCGCGCTCCGGCTGGGCCGGGCCGCGGCCCTGTCCCTGATCGCCGGGACGATCGGCGGCGCGGCCGTCCTCGCCGGCGAGGCGTTCGTCGCCCGCAACCGCCCCTACGCCCAGCCGGAGCTGGGGCTGGCCCTGCGCGCCACGGTGGGGCGGGCCGGCGCCCCGCCGCTGCGGCTGGTCCTGCTCGGCGACTCGTCCGCCCTCGGGGTCGGCGTGGGCCGGTTGGGCGACACCGTCGGCGGGCAGCTCGCCAACCTGCTCGCCGAGGGGCCGGCGGGCCGCCGGGTGCACCTGTCCAGCGTCGGGGTCTCCGGCTCCCGCTCGACCGACCTGGCCACCCAGGTGGCCCGGGCGCTGCTCGGCCCGCGCCCCGACGTGGCGGTGATCCTGATCGGCGCCAACGACGCCACCGCGCTGCGCCGGCCGGCGGAGGCCGGGGCGTACCTGGGGGCGGCCGTGCGGCGGCTGCGCGAGGCGCGGGTGGAGGTGGTCGTCGGGACCTGTCCCGACCTCGGCGCCGTCCGCGCGATCGCCCCGCCGCTGCGGCAGGTGGTCGGCTGGTCCGGCCGGCGGGTGGCCCGGGCCCAGACCATCGCCGTGCTCGACGGCGGTGGCACGGTGGTCGACCTGGGCGCCGAGACCGGCCCGGTGTTCCGGGCCGACGCCGGCACCTTCTGCCATGACGGGTTCCACCCCTCCGCCGACGGGTACCGGATCTGGGCGCACGCGCTGATCCCGGCGGTCGCCGCCGCGGCGAACGTCGCCTCCCGCCACTGACCGGCGCTACGGGGTGCGCGGCGGCCCGGACGCGGCCGGCCCGGGGTGACATTTCCCGCCGGGCGGGACGCTTCCCCGCCAAGTTACTGGCAAGTTAACGTTGGTTCATGCCGACTGAGTCGTCCCGCGACGCCGTCATCGTCGCCACCGCCCGGTCCCCCATCGGCCGGGCGCACAAGGGTTCGCTGCGCGACGTCCGCCCCGACGATCTCGCCGCCACCATCGTCCGGGCCGCCCTGGACAAGGTCCCCCAGCTCGACCCCACCGAGATCGACGACCTCTACCTGGGCTGCGGCCTGCCCGGCGGCGAGCAGGGCTTCAACATGGCCCGGGTGGTCGCCACCCTGATGGGCCTGGACGGCCTGCCGGGCGCCACCCTGACCCGGTACTGCGCCTCCTCGCTGCAGACCACCCGGATGGCGATGCACGCGATCCGGGCCGGCGAGGGCGACGTGTTCGTCTCCGCCGGCGTCGAGATGGTCTCCCGGTACGCCCGGGGCAACTCCGACGGGCTGCCGCCCGAGGCGCAGGCGCTGGTGGGCGGCGGCTGGGAGAACCCGAGCTTCGGGGCGGCGCGGGAGCGGTCGGCGCGGCGCGGACAGGGCGGCGCGGAGGTCTGGACGGACCCGCGCGGGTCCGGTGAGCTGCCCGACGTCTACCTGGCCATGGGGCAGACCGCCGAGAACCTGGCCCAGGTGTACGACGTGACCCGCGCCGACATGGACGCCTTCGGCGTGCGCAGCCAGAACCTGGCCGAGAAGGCGATCGCCGACGGCTTCTGGGCCCGCGAGATCACCCCGGTCACCACTGGCGACGGCACCGTGGTCGGCGCCGACGACGGGCCCCGGCCCGGAGTCACCCTGGAGGGGGTCGCCGGGCTGAAGCCGGTGTTCCGCCCCGACGGCCGGATCACCGCCGGCAACTGCTGCCCGCTCAACGACGGCGCCGCCGCCGTGGTGATCATGAGCGCCCAGCGGGCCCGGGACCTGGGCATCACCCCGCTGGCCCGGATCGTCTCCACCGGGGTCACCGCCCTGTCCCCCGAGATCATGGGCCTCGGCCCGGTCGAGGCGTCGCGGCAGGCGCTCGCGCGGGCCGGGATGACCATCGACGACGTCGACCTGGTCGAGATCAACGAGGCGTTCGCCGCCCAGGTGATCCCCTCCTACCGGCAGCTCGGCATCCCCGAGGAGAAGCTGAACGTGATGGGCGGGGCGATCGCCGTCGGCCACCCGTTCGGCATGACCGGCGCCCGGATCACCGGCACCCTGCTCAACGCCCTGGACTGGCACGACGGGTCGGTCGGCCTGGAGACCATGTGCGTCGGCGGCGGTCAGGGCATGGCCATGGTCCTCGAACGCCTCGGCTGAGCCGGGTCCACCGGCGGGCCGGGCGGGTACCGGACCCGGCGGCGGTCAGAGCGCGGTGCGGGTCGCCGTCACCTCGGCGGCGGCCCGGGCCAGCAGATCGGCGGCCGGGGCTGCGGTCAGCAGATCGGCGGCGACCACCCGGAGCTGGTCGGGCAGGGCGAGGTCGTTGCCGAGCCGGGGCACCGCCCGGCGGGGCTGCCCCTCGGCGTCGGCGGCGAGGTTCGCGAGCTCCTGCACCAGCCGGTGCACCAGGTCGGCCCGGGACACGTTGCCGCCCCCGGCGACCGCCGCCCAGCGCGGTTGCTGCCAGTGCCCGACCTGACGGACCAGCAGTCCCACCGCCCGGTCCAGTTCCGCTGCGCTCACCGCGCCGAGTCTAGGGCCGCCGCCGGGTCGGTGGCGACGGGCAAGCGCCGTGGCCCGGGCCCGACGGGCGGCGGCCGGCCCGCAGACGACGGCGCCCGCCGCCGCGGGTCGCGGGGGCGGGCGCCGTCGGCGACGCGGGTCAGTCGTCGCCCTGGAAGTAGCTCAGCAGGCGCAGGATCTCGATGTAGAGCCAGACCAGGCTGACCAGGATGCCGAACGCGGCCGTCCAGGAGTAGCGCTGGGGCAGGCCCATCCGGACGCCCTCCTCCACCTCCGCGAAGCTGAGCACGAAGCTCAGCGACGCGACCACGATGCAGACCAGGCTGAAGCCGATCGCCAGCGGGCTGCCGTCACGCAGGCCCGTGTTGACGCCGAACAGCGACAGCACCAGGTTGATCAGCATCACCGCGAAGAGACCGACCATCGCCGCGACCATGCCGCGGACGAACTTCGGCGTCGCCCGGATGACCCGTGCCTTGTACAGCATGGCCATCAGGAAGAACACGCCGAAGCTGGCCACCACGGCCTGGAGCACGATGCCGTCGTAGAGCGAGTTGAAGGCCTTGCTCACCATGCCGACGAAGACGCCCTCGACGACGGAGTACGCGACGACCAGCGCCGGGTTCGCCATCCGGGAGAACGAGATGATCAGGCCGAGCACCAGGCCGACCACTGCCGCGCCGATCCAGGCGACGCCGAGCAGCGAGTCCGGCACGAGCACCCAGGCCGCCGCGGCGGACACGCCGAGGATGCCGAGGAGCGTGACGGTCTTGACCACCACGTCGTCGATGGACATCGGCGTCACGGTGGGCGGCGCGGCCGGGTATCCGGTCGCGCCCGGGTACTGCTGGGGATAGCCGGGCTGCCCGTAGGGCCCGGTTGGGGCGTACCCGGTGGCGCGTTCCCGCTCGGCCGCCTGGCCGAGTCGGGCGAGCACCGGGTTCGAAGTCTTCACTGTCTGGCCTCCCTCAGGGGGTCGTCGCACGTGAACGTGCCCTTCAAGGGTAAACGCCACGATCGACGCCGTGGAGATCACCGAGCGAGGCAGGAGCTGTGAAGAAGCTGAGAGGCGGGGTGCCCGGGGCGGGGGTCGAACCCGCACGCCTTGCGGCAGCCGCTTTTAAGGCGGCCGTGTCTGCCGTTCCACCACCCGGGCGGGGTACGCCGACGCGTCGACACACATCGGTGCAGTGTCACCGTAGCGGGTCCGCGACGACCCGGCGTACTCCGTTTCCGCTGCCGCACTAGGGTCGAGGCGTGAGCAGCGCAGCCCCCACGGCCCCCGACGCCGCCCCCGACCAGGCACTCCGTTCCGATGCCCCGGCTCCGGCCGGTTCCCGGTGGGCCAGGCTCGGGGACGCCGCCGCCAGACACCGGGCCGACCTGCTCGTCGGGCTGCTCTTCGCGGCCCTCGCGGGCTGGCTCACCCACGGCCTGTGGCCGGACCCCGCCGGCCGGGTGCTGGCGCTCAACCCGGAGGACCAGGCCCTGTACGAGTGGTTCCTGGCCGTCGACTCGCGCGCCCTGCTCGGCGACTTCGGTCTGCTCACCGACCGGCTGAACGCCCCGGACGGGGTGAACCTGATGGCCAACACCACGGTCATCGCCCTCGGCGTGCTCTTCGCCCCGGTGACCCTGCTGTTGGGCGCGCCGGTCACCTTCGCCCTGCTCGCGGCGCTCAACCTGGCCGGCACCGCGCTCGCCTGGTACCTGCTGTTCACCCGGGTCCTCCGGGCCCGCCGGGCCGCCGCCGCGCTCGGCGCCGGGCTGTGCGGCTTCGGCCCAGGAATGATCTCGCAGACCAACAGCCACCTGCACATGACCGCGCAGTGGCTGGTCCCGGTGATCATCTGGCTGGTGGTCCGGCTGCTGCGCGCCGCCGACCCGCTGGGCCGGGTGGGCCACCGGGTCGGCCGCCCCCGGGGCCGGGCGGGCGACGCGAGCGACGCGGGCGGGACGGGTCCGGACCGGCGCCGCATGCTCACCTCCGCCGTCGGCCTGGCCGCCGCGGTCAGCGTCCAGGTCTTCGTCGGCGAGGAGGTGCTCTTCCTCTGCGCGGTGACGCTGCTGGTGATGGCGGTCGCGTACGCCCTGGCCGACCGGGCGCTGCTGCGCCGGGCGCTGCCCGGCTTCGCCGGCGGGATGCTGGTCGCCGCCGGGCTGGCCCTGCTGGTGCTGGGGTACCCGCTGTGGTTCCAGTTCGCCGGCCCGTTGGGCGTCGCGGACGGGATGTTCAGCCCGCACTACTTCTCGGCCGACCTGAGCAGTTGGTGGACCGTCTCCCCGCTGTCGGTGGTGGGCAGTGACGAGGCGGCCCGGCTCACCACCGGTCCGGCCGAATACAACACCTTCCTCGGCTGGCCGCTGCTGGTGGTCACCGTCGGCTGCGCGGTCTGGCTGGGCCGCCGCCCGCTGGTGATCGCCTGCGCGGCGGGGGCGCTGGCGATGGGCGCGCTCTCGCTCGGCCCGGACGTGGTCCTCGGCGGCGACCGGACCACCGTCCCCGGCCCGTACGCCCTGCTCGGTGGCCTGCCGGTGGTCGACGGGGCGCTGCCGATGCGGTTCGCCCTGGCGGTGCTCCCGGTGACCGCGACGCTGCTGGTGCTGGCCGTGGACCGGGCGCTGCGCGGCACCGGGGCGGCCCGCCGGCTGGTCCCGGCGGCGGTCGGGGTCGCGCTGCTGCCGGTCCTGCCGGCACCGCTGCCCACCGCCGAGCGGCCGGCCCTGCCGGAGTTCGTCACCGGCGGCCACTGGCGGGAGTGCGTCCGCCCCGGCGGGGTGCTGGTGCCGGTGCCGCTGCCCACCCCGAAGGATCCGTGGCCGATGCGCTGGGCGACCGCGGCGGACGCGGCCTTCGGCATGCCGGAGGGCTTCTTCATCGGCCCGTACGGCCGGGGCGACACGGCCGCCATGGGCACCTGGAAGCGGCCCACGTCGGCCCTGCTCACGGACGTGGCGCAGCGGGGCGGCCAGCCCGTGGTCGGCGACGCGGAGCGCCAGCAGGCCGCCCGGGACGCCGACCGCTGGGGCGCGTCCTGCTTCGCGCTGGCCGAGGGCACGCCCCGCGCCGACGACCTGCGGGCCGTCCTGGACCAGCTCTACGGCCCGTCCACCCGGATCGCCGACGCCTGGGTGTGGCGGGTCTGAGGTTGCGTACGAAGAGGGCCCCCTCGGCGAGGGGGCCCTCTTCGTACGGGCTCAGACGCGGGGGGTGATCGGCTGGGACGCCTCGACGAACTCCTCGCGCGGGTCGTGCAACTGGCCCAGGGCGACCACCTCGCGCTTGAGGAAGAACGCCAGCGACCAGTCGACCACGACCCGGACCTTGCGGTTGAACGAGGGAATCCGGCTCATGTGGTACGTCCGGTGCATGAACCACGCCGGCCAGCCGGTCATCTTGATGCCGTACACCTGGGCCACGCCCTTGTACAGGCCGAGGCTCGCCACGCTGCCCGCGTGCTTGTGCTTGTAGTCCACCGGCTCGCGCCCGCGGACCACGTTCGCGATGTTGTCGGCCATCCGGGCGGCCTGGCGCACCGCGTGCTGGGCGCTCGGCGAGCAGAAGTTGCCCGGCTCCTTGGTCAGGTCCGGCACCGCCGCGCAGTCGCCGGCGCTCCACGCGCCCTCGACCACCCGGTCACCGTCGACGACCTGGAGCGTCGGCAGGCAGGTGACCCGGCGACGCTCGTCGCGCGGGAAGTCGGTCGCGTCGAGCATCGGCGACGGCTTGACGCCGGCCGTCCAGACGATCGTGTCGGAGCGGAAGCTGTCGCCGTCGGAGAGCTTCACCACCCCGTCGACGCAGGACTCCAGGCGGGTGTCCAGCCGGATGTCCATGTTCCGCTTCAGCAGCTGCTGCACCGTGTAGGCGCCCATGTCCCGATCGACCTCGGGCAGCACCCGCTGGGTCGCCTCGACCAGCACCCAGCGCATGTCCTCCGGCTTCAGCTCCGGGTAGTAGCGCAGGGCGTCCCGGGCCATGTCCTCCATCTCGGCCAGCGCCTCGATGCCCGCGTACCCGCCGCCGACGAAGGTGAACGTCAACGCGCTGCGCCGGACGTCCGGATCCGGCGTGGCGGCGGCCACGTCGAGCCGGTCCAGCACGTGGTTGCGCAGGTAGATGGCCTCGCCGATGGTCTTGAAGCCGATGCCGTGCTCGTGCAGGCCGGGGATCGGCAGCGTCCGGGAGACCGCGCCGGGGGCCACGACCACGTGGTCGTAGGCGATCTCGGTGGTCGGGCCGCTGATCGGCTGCACCGTGGCCACCTTGCGGTCGTGCTCGATCCGCGTGACCGTACCCGCCACCACCTTGCACCGGCGCAACTCCCGCCGCAGCGGCACCACGGAGTGCCGGGGGGAGATGTTGCCCGCCGCCGCCTCCGGGAGGAACGGCTGGTACGTCATGTGGGGCTGCGGGTCGACGACGATGACCTCAGCCTCACGCGAGGAGAGCTTCTTCGACAGGCGCAGGGCGGCATAGAGACCGACATGCCCGGCACCGACGACAAGGATCCGCTTCGGATTCACGTCATCTATCTTTCCCCGGGCGGCTCGGCTAATCCCGTCCGAGACCCCCTTCTGTGACCGAGCACAACACCTGTGACCTGCGCGACGTACCTCTAACGTCCCGCTATCTGCGACGCCACAGCCACCCCAGCAGCGCGCTGAGCGCCACCGCGCCCAGCAGCCCCACGACCGTCGCGGCGAGGAAGCCGCGGTCCGCGCCGAGGCCGGACACCTCGACGAGGAGCACCCCGAGCGCCGCCGAGGCGAGCAGCACTCCGCCGGCCCGGGAGAGCCAGCGCACGACCAGCTCCGGGTCCACCACCGCGTCGTACGGCAGCAGCGCGGCCAGCGCGCACAGCGAGTGGGCCAGGTAGAGCGCCACCGCCACGGCCAGCAGCCGCCACAGCGCGATCGGCCGGTCGTACCCCTCGGTGGCCAGCAGCCACCCGCCCACCGTGACCAGGGCGGCGAAGGTCGGCCAGAGGCGGCGCGGCGCGATCGCCGGCAGCAGCGCCACCACCGCGAGGGCGGCCAGCGGCCGACCGGTGAGGACCTGCACCGGGTACGCCAGCAGCAGGCCGGCCAGCACCGTGCCGAAGATCCCGGCGCGGACCAGCAGCGGCGCCGGGCTCACCCGGACCACCGCCGAACGCGCCGCCCGGGCGCGTTCCGTCACCACCTCGACCGGGTTCACCGGTTCCGCCCCTTCGTCCCCGTGGCCGTCACCGGGCACCCACCCGGGGGGCGGTGGCCAGCCGGGCCACGTCCCGCAGCACCTGGTCCAGGCTGCCCGCGCCGGCCCAGCGGACCACCGGCACGCCGTGCTCGCGAAGCTGGCCGATCATGGTGTCCCGGTCCAGCCGCCACAGCCGGAAGGCCACCTCGGCCCAGCCCTGCCGGCCCGGCGGCGCGAGGTCGGCCGGCAGCGTGTCCACGGCCACCACGAACCGCCCGGACCGGGCCAGCCGGGCCAACATCTGGGCGGACCGCTCGTCCAGCAGCGGGGTGAGCACCACCACCAGCGCGTCCGAGGAGAGCAGTTGCGGGCCGAAGACCTGGTCGTACGGCTCGTGCGGGGACGACTCGGCCCGCACGTCGAGCAGCCACTCCAGCACCGTCAGGTACTGCCGGCGGCCGGTGGCGGGGCGCAGCCGGCGGGCCGCCGGCCCGTACTCCAGCATCGCCACCCGGTCGCCGCGGTGCAGGTAGTGCTCGCCGATCGCGGCGGCGGCCCGGACCGTGGTGTCGAGTACCGAGGCGGTCCCGCCGACGCCACCGGAGCGGCCCGCCTCGGCGAGCACGTCGAGCAGGACCACCACCTCGGCGTCCCGGTCCGACAGGGTGGCCGCCACGTGCAGCTGCCGGGCCCGCAGCGAGACCCGCCAGTCGATGCGGCGCAGCCGGTCGCCGGGGCCGAAGACCCGCACGCCGGCCAGCTCGCCGCCCTCGCCGGGGCGGCGGGAGTGGTGCGCGCCGACCAGTCCGGCGGCCCGGGGCATCGCCTCCACCGCCTCGAACGGTTCCGTCCTCGGGTACACCCGCACCCGGGCCGGCTCGGTGACCGCCGCCCGGGAGACCAGCAGCCCGCCGGCGGCGGCGACCCGGGCCCCGGCCGGGCCGACCGGGTGCCGGCCCCAGCGCCGCGCCTTCCCGGTCAGCTCCAGGTCGACGGCCGTGCCGGTGTCCACAACGGTGACGAAGGGCCGGTCCACGCCGCTGCGGGACAGGTCGACCCGGGCCCCGCCGACCCGGGCCCGATCCACCGGCAGCCAGGGCGAGACGCGGGTACGGACCACGGCCACGTCGTACCCGACGGTGTCCGGGTTGCCGACGGTGACCGTGCCGGTGAACTCGCCGCCCTCGACCAGGTGACCCTCGTCGGCGGCGACCCACACCTGCGGCCCGGCGGTCGGCCGGCGGCGCAGCGCGTACGCGGTGCCGAGCGCGAACGGCGCGGCCAGCACCACCAGGTCGACCCGGCCCAGCAGCACCCCGGCGATCAGCAGCAGGCCGGTGAGCAGCACCGCCCGGCCGAGCGCCCGGGTGGGCGCCCAGCCCGCCGCCGGTTGCTGGCCCTCGTCGGTGGGCACGGCCGTCAGCGTCCCGGCCGGCCGGCTGCGTAGCTCGGGAGCGCGCCGCTGGCCGGGGCCGGGGTCTGGTCGAGCACCTCGCCGACCACGAAGGACGGGTCGACCCGACGCAGCCACATCTCCGGGCGCAGCGTGATCCGGTGCGCCAGGGCGGGCGCGGCCACCTCCTTGACGTCCTCCGGCACCACGTAGTCCCGGCCGGCGAAGACCGCCCGGGCGCGGGCCAGCAGCAGCAGCGCCAGCGAGCCGCGCGGGGAGGCCCCGACCAGCACCGACGGGTGCTCCCGGGTGGCCGAGGTCAACTGCACGATGTACCGGCCGATGGAGTCCTCCACCACCACGTCCTCCAGCGCGGCCTGCATGGCCCGCAGGGTGGCGGCGTCGACCACCGGCTTGATGTCGGCCTCCTCGCGGCGGCGGCCGATCCGCCGGCGCAGCACCTCCCACTCCTCCTCGTGGTCGGGATAGCCGAACGACACCCGCAGCAGGAACCGGTCGAGCTGCGCCTCCGGCAGCGGGTACGTCCCCTCGTACTCGATCGGGTTGGCGGTGGCCAGGACATGGAACGGCTCGTCCAGCCGGTAGGTGACGCCCTCCACCGAGACCTGTTTCTCCTGCATCGCCTCCAGCAGCGCCGACTGGGTCTTGGGCGGGGTGCGGTTGATCTCGTCGGCGAGCAGCAGGTTGGTGAACACCGGGCCGGCGCGGAAGGAGAAGTCGCCGCTGCGCTGGTCGTACAGGAACGAGCCGGTGACGTCGGCGGGCAGCAGGTCGGGGGTGAACTGGAGGCGGCGGAAGTCCAGCCCGAGGGCCTGGGCGAAGGAGCGGGCGGTCAGCGTCTTGCCCAGCCCGGGCAGGTCCTCCAGCAGCACGTGGCCGCCGGCCAGGATGCCGGCGAGGACCAGCTCCAGGGCGTCCCGCTTGCCGACCACGACCGAGCCGACCGCGTCCAGCACCGCCCGGGCCAGGCGGCCGACCTCGGCGGTGGGCACGGTGCGGTCCACGTCGTTCATCAGATCTTCTCCAGTTCGGCGACGATCGCCGCGAGGTCGCGCGACGACGGGGTGCGGCGGGGTGGGGTGTCCAGGAACGTCGAGAGCCGCTCCCCGAGCAGGGCGCGGGCACGGGCCGGGTCGGACTCGCGGGTCACGCCGTGCCGCTGGCGCAGCCGCTCGTCGGCCAGCTCGCCGAGTCGGGGCAGGATCCGTTCGGCGAACCGCTCCGGCCGGCCCGACGACCAGTCCAGCGGCCGTTCCCAGCCGTTGATCGCGGCGCGCAGCGCGTCCCGGGCCGCCCAGTGGTAGTGGCCGTCCTCCTCGCCGGCGGGCGCGCGGGCCCCGCCCCGGGGCGGGGGCGGCGGGGCGAGCGCGGCGGTGACCCGGCGGACGGCGAGCAGCGCGACCACCCCGGCGACGACGACCGCCAGCGAGACCTGGAGGCCGACCGTGCGCAGCCCGGCGACCACGACCGCGGTGAGCGCCCCGGTCACCGCGACGGCCTTCAACCCGCCCCTGACCCGGCCACCCCGGGTGGCCTGGGCCTGCGGCGCCGGCTCCTCCTCGAAGGCGAGCAGGTCGTCGATGCTGGTGCTCACGCCGGGGCCCCCTCGACCGGCGCCCCGGCGGCCACCGCCGTCAGCTCGCCGCGCAGCCGGCGCAGCGCCGCCCGGGCCTGGTCGCGGGTGCGTTCGTCGACCGGGCGGGTGGCGTACCGGGCCTCGCGGTAGACGTGGGCGAACTCGGCCAGCACGTCGGCGCTGACGATCGCCGGCACCCCGGCGTCGGGGTCGCCGCGCAGCAGCCGGGTCACCAGGTCGGTGGGGGTGTCGCCGGTCCGCCGGTCCACCCCGGCCGCAGCGGCGGCCTCCTCCAGGCGGACCCAGCAGGCGATCACGGCGGTACGCGGATCGACGTCGGCGTCGTCCAGCTCGACGAGGCCGGCGTCGAGGGCGGCGACCACCTCGCGGGCGGTGCCCTCGGCGGTGCGCCGGGCCCGGCTGGACGGCAGCGCCCGGGTGGTGCGCCGGGCCACCCCGCGCGCCAGCGTCCAGGCCAGGTAGCCGAGGGCGACGGCGATCGCCAGCCCGAGCAGCGCGACGGCGACGGTGCCGAGCCACTCGGGGAGGTGCGCGCGGGTGGCCTCCCCGGCGTCGCGCGGCTCGGCCGGGATCGAGGGCGGCGGGGCCACCGACGGGTACTCCGGCACGTACGGGATGTTGTCGGCGGCGGGCGGGATGCGGCTGGCGCCGAGCGACGAGTGGCCGGCGGCCAGCGCGGCGACGGCGAGCAGGACGGTCACCGCGCCGACCGGCCACCACCTGCGCAGCACGCTGAGGTCCATCGCCACCGCCCCACGCCGTCAGTCCACTCCGGCCAACTGCTTCGCCCGGGCGAACACGTCGTCCAGCATCCCCGGCGTCAACCGCCCGGTGAAGGTGTTCTGCTGGCTGACGTGGTAACAACCGAGCAGCGCCGGTGCGGTCGTGCCGGACCAGTGTGCCCCATGGCCGAACGCCGGTCGCGGGCTGGGCGGGCGGACCCCGTACACCTCGCGCAACGCCGGCCACCACGCGGCCCAGGCGAACGCGCCCAGCGCGACCACGACGCGCAGGGTGGGTCTGATCAGCGCGACCTCGCGGTGCAGCCACGGCGCGCAGGTGTCCCGCTCGGCCGGGGTGGGCTTGTTGTCCGGTGGCGCGCAGCGCACGGCGGCGAAGATCCGGGTGTCGCGCAGGGCGAGCCCGTCGGCGGCGGCGACGCTGGTCGGCTGGTTGGCCAGGCCCGCCCGGTGCAGCGCGGCGAAGAGCACGTCGCCGGAACGGTCCCCGGTGAAGATCCGCCCGGTGCGGTTCCCGCCGTGCGCGGCGGGGGCCAGGCCGAGGATCGCGAGCCGGGCGTCGGCCGCGCCGAAGCCGGGCACGGGCCGCCCCCAGTACCGCTGGTCGCGGAAGGCCGCCCGTCTCGTCCGGGCGACCTCCTCCCGCCAGTCGACCAGGCGCGGGCAGGCGAAGCAGTCGCTGACCGCGCCGTCGAGGTCGGCGAGGTCGGTCGCCCGCGCGGCGCGCGCGACCACCTCGTCCGGGGTACGGGTCTCAGCCAAGCTTCGCCCGGAACAGTTCGAGGGTGCGGGCCCAGGCGGTGGCGGCGGCCCGCTGGTCGAAGTTCTCCGGCCGGTCCTCGTTGAAGAACGCGTGCGCGGTGCCCGGGTAGTCGTACGTCTGGCAGCTACCGCCGGCCGTCTCGACGGCCCGACGGACGGTCTGCACACCGTCCGCGGTGGAGGTGCCGTCGGCCTCCGAGCAGTGGATGACGGCGGCCTTGCCCGCGTACCCGTTCCACTGCGGGCTCATCCCGTCCCAGGGCAGCCGGGGGTAGAAGGCGGCGGTGGCCACGATCCGCTCGGACCGGGTGGCCGCCCAGAGGGCCAGGCTGGCACCGGCGCAGAACCCGGCGCAGCCGGACTTGCCGGCGACCTCGGGCCGCCCGGCCAGGTACTCCGCCGCCACGGCGATCTCCGCCGACGCCTCGTCCAGCTGCGCGCTGTTCAACATGTGCCGAGGCTCACTGGGCCGGCTGGCCGGCAGGCCGTGCCGGAAGTCCGGGGCGAGGGCGACGAAGCCCGCCTCGGCGAACCGGTCCACGACCGACCGGATGTGGGGCACGAGGCCCCACCAGTCCTGGATGACGATGACCGACGGGCTGGCCGCACCGGTGGAGGGTATCGCGAGATACCCCTCGCTCGTCCCCCCGTCGCTGGCGAAGCTCACCATCTCGCCCATCGGCCGTCCTCCTAGCGGTCAGTCAACGTTGGCTGGTCGCAGGGTGTTCCTACGTGCCGGTAGCCTGCCACGCCGCGGCCGCCGCCGGGAAGACGCCGGAACAGTGGCATTCACCTCCTGTTCCCCCACCGGTGACAGCTGGTATGCCGAAGGCTGTCTCCCCGGCAGCCCCGCCCGCTGTCTCCGGTACGCCGACGGCGGCGCGGTTCCGCGCGCCGCCGTCGCCGCCGGCACCGGGCCCGTTTCGGGTCCGGGCCCGGCACGTCGTACCGGCCCGGTCAGGCCGCCTTCCTGGTCAGGCAGAGCAGGTAGCCGGTGCTGCCCGGCTTGATGTTGTAGAAGAAGTAGCCCTCCTGGCCCGGCTGGAGGAACGGCTCACAGGCCTTCCCCGTCCGCGCCTGGGCCTCGGTCTGGCCGTCCACCCGACCCACCACGGTGTACACGGCCTCGGTCGACGTGCACGCGACCACCTCGGCGCCGCTGGCGTCCTTGCGCTCGCCCTCGGCCACGTCGGGCAGCTCGGCGAGGCAGTCGCCCGCCTTCGCGTCGGCGGTGCCGTCCTTGTCGAACGCGGCGGCCACGGCGGTGCCGAGGCCGAACTTGAGCGCCGCGACCACCCCGATGGCGAGCAGCGCGCCGACCACACCGAGCACCTTGCGGCCGGCGGACCGCTTCGCCTCCGGCTCCTCCGCCCGCTGTTCCGGCAGCCCGGCGGCGGCCGGTGCGGCGTCGCCCGGCAGCCCGGCCGGGGCCGACGCGGCGGCTTCCGGCTGCGCGGCGGCAGCGGGCTCGGCGGCGGCGGCGGCCGGCGGCGCGGCAGGCTTCCCGGCCGGTTCCCCCGCGGACGGCTCACCGGCGACGGCCGGCGGCTCCGCCGTGCGGTCGGCCGGCGGGTCGGCGGGTCGCGGCGCGTCCTCGGACGGCGGGTTGGCGGGCGGTGCGACCTGCTCTGGCACTGAGGTTCCTTCCGAGGGGTGGATGAGCAGACGACACCGTAGCGATCAACATCGAGAGACGCTGTCCCGTTCGGCTCGTCCGTTCAGTCAATTTCCACCCCCGGTTCACCTCGGTCACGGACGAACGCGTCGGGGCGTCCGGCGGCCCGGACACCCCGACGCGTGGCGGGTAAAGGCGGATCAGGAGGTGGTCGTGGGCGACGCGGTCGGAACCGGCCCGCCGGGGGCGGGCAGCGGGTCGATGGTCGCCGCCGGCGATGGAGTCGGCCCGACCGTCGGCGTACCGGGCGGGGTCGGGCCCTCGGTCGGCACGGCGGACGACGGGACCGGCCCCACGGTCGGCGGGCCGGACGACGGGACCGGCCCGACCGGCCCGGTCCGGAACGGCGCGTGCTCCGGGCAGTACGGGTACGCGGGCACCAGCGTCTTCGTCTCCTCGGGCAGCCTCTCGCGCACGCACTCCCGGTACCCGAGCCGGATCGGGTTGCCGTCCTGGTCGAACAGGCGGGCGTTCTCCACCAGCCGTCCCTCGCTGTCGTAGACGAAGACGTCGCGGACGTACGGCACCTGCACCGAGGTGGGCTCGTAGCCGGACTCGTTCCAGCCGAGCCGGTCGTCCGCGTCGACGAAGCCGGCGAACGCGAAGACGGCGAGGACCGCGGTGCCGGCGCCCACCGCGATCCGGGGCCAGCGCCCCAGCGTGGGGGTGCGCCTGCCCAGCCACACCGAGGCCACCACGCAGACGGCGAGCAGCAGCAGCGCGGCGAGCGAGCTGCCGCCCAGCCGGGGCAGCAGCCCGAACGGCGCGCCCGTGGTGATCACCGTGATCAGCATGGCGGCCAGGTACCCGCGCAGGATCCACCAGGCGGGGCGGAGCAGCCGCAGGTACTCGCTCGCCGCGGCGTACCCGAGGATCGGGCCGATCCGCAGGTCGGTCGCGCGCAGCCGGGCGCGGAGCCAGGAAGCGACGGCGGCGGCCCGCTGGTCCAGGTTGCGGGCGGCGGCCGGGCCCCCCGCGCCGGCCGCCGCCCGCAGCTCCGCCGCGTACGCCTCGGGCGTGCCCAGCCGGTCGGCCAGCGGCCCGTCGCCCTCGGCGGCCACCTCGGCCAGGTGCTCGGCCAGGTCCTCGGTCAGCTCGTCCCGGACCGTCGGCGGCAGGTCGGCCAGCGCCGCCCGGACCCGCGTCACGTAGTCCACGATCTCCTGCTCCATGACGGTCATGCCGTCACCCCCCGATCGTCGAGCAGTGTGTCCATGGTGGTGGCGAACGAGCGCCAGAGTTTGCCGGAGCGGGTCAACTGGTCCCGGCCGGCCGCGTTCAGCGAGTAGTACTTGCGGTGCGGGCCGGACTCGCTCGGCACGACGTAGGTGGTCAGCAGGCCGGCGGCGAAGAGCCGCCGCAGCGTGCCGTAGACCGAGGCGTCGCCGACCTCGCCCAGGCCGGCCTCCCGCAGGCGGCGCAGGATGTCGTAACCGTAACCGTCCTCCTCCCGGAGCACGGCCAGGACCGCGAGATCCAGCACGCCCTTCAACAGCTGCGTGGTATCCACGCACTGCACACTACTGTGCAGTGCGAAATACCGCAACGATCTCGGCGACCACGGAGAGCACCTGTCGCGTACCGGCGTCCCGCCCGGCGTGTCGCGCCGGTGACCAGCAGACGATCAAGGGGCGGCCCGAGTGGAGCGGGCGGCGGGCTTCACCCAGGGCGATCGCGAAGTCGGGCGGGAGCGCTTCGATCAGGAGGTCTAGGGCCCTGGCGTGGGTGCCGCTCAACGGCTGGTATGCCTTCCGGTGCCTATGGAGCTGAGTCGGATACGACATCACCCACGCCCGCCGCGATCGGCGACCGCAAGCGACGACCCGACGGGGCGGTGGGTAACGCGACGGCGGTGGCCCGACCGGCGGTGATGACGTAAACGACTCAGCTCCATAGGCGCCGCCCCAACGGCATCGACCGCCCCACCCACAGCTCCACCCCGGGCCACGACCCCCGGGCCAACCAGGGACCGCGCCCACGACAACGCAATGATCCTGGGGCTTCACCCCGCACGCGCCCGTGCACGAGACCGGGGTACGGGTTGACGGTGGGCCGGCCGCTCACTGGCCGGATTGTTCAGCCACTGCAACCCGGCAGCCATGACGAACAGGGACCGCCGGGCAACCGCGTCCCCACGCCTGTCGAGCTGGTAGCCGTCCGCCCAAAGCCACCCGTCGTACGTAGGCCAGTCATGAACCCGAATCACGCGGAACACGATCGGCTTCACGAACTGAACACTGGCTGCCCGGGTGAGGTGGAGGAGCCTCCCGACTTCGGCACCCGAGGCTCAGTCATCGGACTTGTCCGGGTCACGCGTGTCCGCCACGATTTCTTGAGCCTCCAGCAGGAGACCAACCCACGCCAGATGCCGTTCCGACATGCCTGGGTCGACAGGGCGGTTGCGGCTGTTCAGCTCCAGAACGCCCGCCTGAACCCACGCACCCATGTACGTGATGGCCTCATTGGGAGCTTTGGCGAATTCCTTCAGCATGGCCGCTCGCCGCGGAATGCAGGGCCACGGCTCCCCGCACCCGAGACAGGGCCCACCCGGGTACTCCGGAGGGTGCTCCTCCATCACCACCGGTCCCCACCGGCGCTCCTGCTGCCGACCTTGGGGGCGGGCAGGCGGACGACCCGAGGCCGGCAGCCATGGCCGACGGCAGCGTTCGACGCGTTCGACGTAGTCATCCCCCGATCGTGATACCAATGTTGGCGGTCGTCAACCCCGATCGCTGTTATCGATCGTCCGACAATCGCCGATACCTACCGTCAACCCATGGGTGAGTTCGTGGGGATCGCTGAGATACGAGGCATGCTCGGCGGTGTGTCGCGTGCCCGTGCGTCCGTGGTTGCCTCCCGGCGCGACTTCCCCGCCCCCTACCAGGTGCTGGTGATGGGGCAGATTTGGCGGAAGACCGACGTCGAGAAGTGGATCAAAGAGCACCGGCCAGACCTGGCGACAGACTGATAAGGACCCTGGCGGGGCCCCTTGTTGCTCTAAAGTCGTCAGCCGTCGAGCGCCGGCGACAGCCGCCGGACGCCGGGCCGGAGAAGCGGCGATGCCGGGGGTCGGTCAGCCGACGGTGGGCAGCAGGCTCCAGGCGATGCCGTCGAGGATGTCGTGCTCCGAGGCGACCACCGAGGACATCCCCGCCCGCTCCATGATCACCCGGAGCACCAGGGCGCCCGCCCCGATCACGTCGGCCCGCCCCGGGTGCATGACCGGGGTGGCGAGGCGCTGCTCGCGGGTCTTGCCGAGCAGGTCGACGGTCACCCGGGCCACCTCGTCGTACGACACCCGGGCGTGGTGGATGCGCTCCGGGTCGTACTCGGTCAGGCCCTCGGCGAGGGCCACGACGGTGGTGACCGAGCCGGCGAGCCCGACCAGGGTGGCGGCCTGCCGCCCCGGCACCGCCTCCAGCGCGCGATCCACGGCGGCCGTGATGTCGGCCTGCGCGGCGGCTACCTCGGCCGCGCCGGGCGGATCGCCGTGCAGGTGCCGCTCGGTCATCCGGACGCAGCCGATGTCCACCGAGATCGCCGCCTCGACGCCGCCGGAGGGGGTGCCGACCACGAACTCGGTGGAGCCGCCGCCGATGTCGACGACCAGGTACGGCGCCTTCGCGTCGGCGGGCAGACCGCGCACCGCGCCGGTGAAGGAGAGCCGCGCCTCCTCGTCGCCGGTGACCACCTCCGGGGTGACGCCGAGGGTCTGCTCGACCATGGCCCGGAAGTCCCCGGCGTTGGAGGCGTCCCGGGACGCCGAGGTGGCGCACATCCGCACCCGCCCCGCGCCCAGCTTCCCGATCTCGGCAGCGTACGAGGCCAGGGCCACCCGGGTCCGCTCGATCGCCTCGGGCGCGAGCCGGCCGGTCCGGTCGACGCCCTGGCCGAGCCGGACGATCTCCATCCGGCGGCTCAGCTCGACCAGCGGCGCCTCCGGCCCGGCGCAGGGGTCGGGCAGGTCGGCGATCAGCAGTCGGATCGAGTTGGTCCCGCAGTCGATGGAGGCCACACGCGTCGTCACGGCAGCAACCCTACGACAGCCGCCCCGCGCGCCACGTCACGCGTTCCGCCGCGCCCCCGACGGCGGCGCGGCAGGTCCGGCAGCCACAGGGCCGTGCCGGCGAGCAGCAGCGCCGACAGCAGCGGCAGCCGCCACCACCAGCGCACGCTGGCCGGGGGCGGGTCCGGCGGGTCGGCCACCCACGGGCGGGCGGTCTTCGCCCAGGCCAGGAACGCGTCGCCGACCGGGAGGACGCCGAGGGCGTACCGGCGGGTCGACGGGGTGTCCACGGGCAGGCCGACGAGGTCACCGTAGTTGGCCAGCGCCCCGGCGAGCGCGGCGTCGCCCTGGGACTGGGCCGCGCCGAGGGCGACCACGGTGGCCGACAGGCTCACCCCGAGCAGCAGCGGCCCGGAGTCCACGTCGGCCGGCCCGGCCGTCCCGTCCGGGTACTCGCGCACCGCCGGGCCGAGCCCGAGCGGCGTGGCCACGAACCGGTCCCGGAAGCGCAGGTACTGCTCGCGGGCGAAGGCGGGGTCGACGTCGACCAGGAAGCGCTGGATGACGCTCTGCGACGTCGCCCGGGCCACCTCGGCCGGGGCACCGGTGGCCAGGTCCACCCGGTGCGGCAGCAGCCCGGTGCCCGGGTCGAGGCGCTGCCGCACGCCGTCCAGCCAGCGTGTCACGGTGCCGGCGAAGCGGGGCGGCAGCAGCGCGTCGTGCAGCCGCAGCGAGGCGACCGCCACCGTGGAGTCCACCGGCCACGCCTGCCCCGGGTACGCGGCCAGGTACGGCGAGGCGGACCCGTCGAACGCCGCCCCGACGGCCGCCGACGCCTCGGCGAACCGGGCCGCCTCGGCCGGGTCCCGCCGGTCCGCCGGTTGCAGGGCGAGCACGCCCCCGCGCAGCCAGTTCGTCCAGCCCTGCCAGAAGATCCCGTACGCGGGGGTCAGGCCGGGGTCGAACGGGGCGGTGCCGGCCGGCGACTCCAGCCGGGCCAGGGCCCAGCGGGCCTCGCGCAGCGCCGTGGCCCGCCGCCCGACGGGCTCGCGCAGGCCCAGCTCGACCCGGGCCAGCCCGTACAGGGCGTGGGCGAAGAACCAGCCCTCGGGAAAGAGCGCCTGGGCGTCGGAGCCCGCGCCGTCGTCGAGCGCGGCGCGCAGGAAGGTGAGTTGCCGGGCCACCCCCGGCGGCTCGCCGTCCGGGCCGGCGGTGGCCGGCGCCAGGAGGCGCACCGCCCCGAGCAGGGCGACGGCGCTCAGCAGCACCGCGCAGACCCGACGAACGACGCTCACCAGGACAGCATGACCGGGGTGATCAAGGGCCTACAGGCGCAGCAGCATCCGGGTGTTGCCGAGGGTGTTGGGCTTGACCCGCTCCAGGTCCAGGAACTCCGCGACACCCTCGTCGTACGAGCGTAGGAGCTGCTCGTAGACCGGCTGCGGCACCGGCGCGCCGTCGATCTCGGTGAAGCCGAACGAGCCGAAGAACCGGGTCTCGAAGGTGAGCACGAAGATCCGGGCCACCCCGATCTCCCGGGCCGCGTCGATCAGCTCGCCGACGATCCGGTGCCCGAGCCGCCGGCCCCGGTACGCCGGGTCGACGGCGACCGTGCGGATCTCGGCCAGGTCCTCCCACATCACGTGCAGCGCCCCGCAGCCGACCACCGCGCCGTCGTCGTCGACCACCCGGAACTCCTGCACGTCCTCGTACAGGGTGACGGTGGCCTTGCTGAGCAGCCGCCGGTCGTCGGTGTAGGTGTCCACCAGCCGCCGGATGCCGCGCACGTCCGAGGTGCGGGCACGGCGCACCGCGAGTTCGTCGGGCGCCGGCATGCTCACTCGCCCGCCGGCACGTCCACGCAGGGACCGGCGGCCCACCACTTCTCCACCAGCGCCAGCGTCTCGTCGCCGAACGGGTTGACCCCCGGGCCCGCGCCGAGGGCGTGGCCGAGGTGCACGTGCAGGCACTTCACCCGGCCGGGCATGCCGCCGGCCGAGATGCCGGCGATCTCCGGCACCTCGCCGATCGCGTCCCGGCGGGCCAGGTAGTCCTCGTGCGCCGCCCGATACCGGGCGGCCAGCTCCGGGTCGGCGGCCAGCCGCTCGGCCATCTCCTTCATCAGCCCGGCCGACTCCAGCCGGCTGCACGCGGCGGTCGCCCGGGGGCAGGTCAGGTAGAACAGCGTCGGGAAGGGCGTCCCGTCGGCCAGGCGCGGGGTCGTCTCCACCACGTCGGGCAGGCCGCAGGGGCAGCGGTGGGCGACCGCCCGGGTGCCGCGCGGGGTGCGTCCGAGCTGGGCGGCCACCGCGGCCAGATCGCGCTCGGTGGCCGGTTTCCGCTCCGGCGGGGGTACGGAGTCCGCCGCCGGGTGCTGCGGGGGTACGACAGTCACGGTGCCCATCTTTCGTCGGTGCCCAGTCGGTGCTGTGCTCACTGGCCGGGGCGGTCGGCGTTCGCCGCCCGCACGCTCGACCACAGGGTGTCGTACCAGGGGTCGGGGGCCTGCGGCTGGGCGGGGGGTTTCCCGCCGCCCGCGTCCCGGGCCGCGCCGGCCGGGTCGTTGAGCACGATCACCGGGACCTCGCCCGGGTAGACCATGTAGAACCGCTCCCGGGCCTGGATGCGGATGTACTCGTCGTCCTGCCACTTGTCCGCCTCGGCGGACAGGTCGGCGATGAGCTGCCGCTGGGCGGCCTGGGCCGCCTCCATCCGCTCGATGTCCGCCTGCTGGTCCAGGTAGACCCGGACGGGGTAGGTGTAGGCGAGGGCGAGGGCGATCAGCACCGCGAAGAGCACGGTGGCCCGCCCGGTGAAGCGCCGGGGGTGGGGTGCGGAGAGCCGCTTGACGCTGCCGCCGGCCGCCGTGCGACGGGCCGCGGCGGGGCGGTTCGCGGAGCGTACCTGGTCGGCGGCGCGGGCCGAGCCGGGCGACCGGCCGGCGGCGCGCGCCTCCGCGCGGACGCCGTCGCGGGTCGACGTCCGGGCACGGGCCCCGCCCGGCCGGCCGGAGTGACCCGGCCGGCGGGCGGGACGCTGACCACCCGGCGTGCGGCGCTGCTGCATCGTCACACCCCTCCCCCGAGGCTCGGTGGGCGTCTCAGGCGGAACGGTAACGCGGGAAGGCGCCCGCCCCGGCGTAGCGCGCCGCGTCGGCCAACTCCTCCTCGATCCGCAGGAGCTGGTTGTACTTGGCCACCCGGTCGGAGCGGGCCGGCGCGCCGGTCTTGATCTGGCCGCAGCCGGTGGCCACCGCCAGGTCGGCGATGGTGGTGTCCTCGGTCTCGCCGGACCGGTGGCTCATCATGCAGGAGAAGCCGGCCCGGTGGGCCAGCTCGACCGCGTCGAGGGTCTCGGTGAGCGAGCCGATCTGGTTGACCTTCACCAGCACCGCGTTGGCGGCCCGCTCGGCGATGCCCCGGGCGATGCGCTGCGGGTTGGTGACGAACAGGTCGTCGCCGACGATCTGGATCCGGTCGCCGACGGCGGCGGTGAGGGTGGCCCAGCCGCTCCAGTCGTCCTCGGACAGCGGGTCCTCGATGGAGACGATGGGGTAGTCGCCGACGAGCTTGGTGTAGTAGTTGCTCATCTCCTCGGCGGACTTGGCCACGCCCTCGAACGTGTACGTGCCGTTGTCGAAGAACTCGGTGGCGGCCACGTCCAGGGCGAAGACGATGTCGGTGCCCAGCCGGTACCCGGCCTTCTCGACCGCCTCGGCGATCAGGTCCAGCGCGGCGGCGTTGGTGGGCAGGTTGGGGGCGAAGCCGCCCTCGTCACCGAGCCCGGTGGAGAGGTCCTTCTTCTTCAGCACGGACTTCAGCGCGTGGTAGACCTCCGCGCCGGAGCGCAGCGCCTCGCGGAAGCTGGGCGCGCCGATCGGCGCGATCATGAACTCCTGGATGTCGACGTTGGAGTCGGCGTGCGCCCCACCGTTGAGGATGTTCATCATCGGCACCGGGAGCAGGTGCGCGTTCGGGCCGCCCAGGTAGCGGAAGAGGCTCAGCTCGGCGCTGCCGGCCGCCGCCTTGGCCACCGCCAGGGAGACGCCCAGGATGGCGTTCGCGCCCAGCTCGCCCTTGTTGTCCGTGCCGTCGATGTCCAGCATCCTCTGGTCGATCAGCCGCTGCTCGCTGGCCTCGTACCCGATGAGCTGGTCGACGATCCTGTCTTCGATGTTCGAGACCGCCTTCTCGACGCCCTTGCCCTGGTAGCGGCCGGCGTCACCGTCGCGCAGCTCGATCGCCTCGAAGGCGCCGGTGGAGGCGCCGGACGGCACCGCGGCGCGGGCGATCGTGCCGTCGTCGAGCCCGACCTCGACCTCGACCGTCGGGTTGCCCCGCGAGTCGAGAATCTCCCGGGCGACGATTCCCTCGATGGTTGCCACTGAGTCGCTCCTCGTATGTGTGGTTCCGGTCCGGTATGGGCCGCGACGGTGCGGCTGAGGCAGGTGTTGAACGCAGCGTATCGGGCGGCGGCTCGGCGCACCGCGTCGCCCGGCGTACCGGGGCGGAGGGCCGACGTCGGACATTCCCGGATTCTCGGCCCTCAACCGGCAACGGGTTTGCGCGACACGGACCCGATCGACAAGGCTGGTCGCCATGCCCGCCGCCTCGACCACGCTCCGCGCGCTCGCCCTGTCGGTCATCGCGTCGCTCTCGGTCACCGGCTGCCAGGCCCTCGACGACGCCGGACGGGCGATCGGGCGGGCGGACCTGGTCAACGACCTCGCCGCCCGGCTGGACCGGGCGTTGGAGCTGACCTACTCGGCCGACTACCAGCTCTCCGGCGGCCGGACCGCCTCCATCGCCCAGGGCCAGGACCCGGCCCGCTCGGCGTACACCTGGCCGGGCGGGAGGCTGACCGTCACCGCCGAGGCCACCACCCGGTGCGAGACCGGCGGGGCCCGGACCGTGTGCACCCTGCTCGCCCCGCCCGCGACCACGGCGAAGCCCTCGGTGGCCCTGTTCACCGAGGCCAACCAGCGGGGCCTGGTCACCCCGCCGGTGGTGCTCGGGCTGCTCACCGAGGCCGCGCTCGACCCGGAGGCGGTCGTCGCCCAGAACGACACCACCCTCGCCGGGCACCACGCCACCTGCCTGGAGGTGCAGCGCTCGGCCGGCGACTTCACCGCCTGCGTGACCACCGAGGGCGTGCTCGGCAGCTTCACCGGCAAGCTCGACGACCGGCCGGTGGAGCTGGCCCTGACCCGCTACAGCGACACGGTCGACGGGGCGAGCTTCGCGCTGCCGGCCGGCGCCGGCGTGGTCGACCGTCGTTCCGTCAGCTCGTGACCGCCGGGCCGACGCCCCTCCGGGGCGGGTTCGTGCCGGGGGCCGACCGGGCCGGGGCGCCGCAGCCCGGGGACCTCGCCCTGGTGGTGGCCGGGCGGAAGCTGCTGACCGGCGCGGAGGGCTTCCCCCGGGTGGCCGAACTGCCCGCCGACACCGCCTGGGTGCCGCTCGGCACCCTCGACGGGGTGCCCGCCTGGGGTGCCGAGCTGGCCGGCGAGGAGGCCCACCCGGGTCGCTGGCGGAGCTGGCGGGCGCTCGCCGCCGAGCTGCCCGCCCCGCTGGCCGACCTGGCCGGCCGGGCGCTGGCCGTGCTCACCTGGCGGCGTACCCACCGGTGGTGCGGGGCGTGCCGGGCCGAGCTGGCCGACGTGCCGGGCGAGCAGTCCCGGCGCTGCCCCGACTGCGGCCTGTACGTGCCGATGCAGCTTTCCGCCGCCGTGCTGGTGGCGATCACCCGGCCCGGCCCGGCCGGCAGCCCGGACGAGCTGCTGCTGGTGCGGCACGCGGACGGGCCGGCGAAGCTGTGGGCGCTGGTCGCCGGGTACGTGGAGGCCGGCGAGTCGCTGGAGGCGGCGGCCCGCCGGGAGGTCGGCGAGGAGGTGGGGCTGACCCTCGACCAGGTCTCCTACTTCGGCAGCCAGCCCTGGGCGGTGTCCGGGCCGGGGGTGCTGCTGGCCGGCTTCACCGCGACCGCCGCCGACCCGGCCGCCGAGCCGGTCGTCGACGGGAGGGAGCTGGTGCAGGCCCGCTGGTTCCCGCTCGACGCGCTGCCGGCGGAGCTGCCCTCGGCGTACTCGATCTCCCGGTGGCTGGTCGACCACGTCGCCGCCCGCCCGGCGGGCTGACCCGCCCCCCGCCTCACACGCCGAGCAGGGTGCGCAGGTGGCGCGGGGGCGGGCAGTCGTGGGCGAGCATCGCGTCGTGCCACTCGCGCACCGACACCCCGGCGGGGCGCAGCGCGGCGATCTCGGCGATCTCGCTGTAGCCCACGAAGTAGGTGGAGAGCTGGGTGGAGGTGAGCAGGGCCCGCCGCCACTTGCCGGCCGCCTCGCCCTCCTCCTGGAAGCCCCGGCCCGTCATCAGCGCCATCGCCTCCGACTCGGGCAGGTCGTCGCAGTGCACGAGCTGGTCGAGCAGCGCGTTGATGGTCATCCGGAGCTGCATCTTGAGCTGCTGCAACCGCACCGGCAGGCCGCCGAAGCCGAGGCCGGCCATCAGCTCCTCGGCGTACACGGCCCAGCCCTCGATGAACGGCCCGGACTCGGCGAGCGCCCGGACCCGGGTGGAACCGGCGTACCGGCGGGCGTGGGCGAGCTGGAGGAAGTGCCCCGGCATCGCCTCGTGCACGGTCAGATTGCGGATCATGTGGTCGTTGTACTCGCGGTAGAACGACTCGACCCGGGCCGCCGGCCAGTCCGCCGGGGTGGGCGCGATGCAGTAGAACGTGGGCACGGCCGCCGTCTCCAGCGGGCCGGGCGAGTCGCAGTACGCCACCGCCACGCCCCGGGCGAACTGGGGCATCTCCTGGATCACGCACGGGTCGTCGACCAGGGTGACCAGGTCGTGCGCGCGGACGAAGTCGGTCGCCTCGTCGAGGGTTCCCGAGGCCAGGTCGACGATGGTGTGGTCGTCGGGGTGCTCGGCGGCCAGCAGGTCCAGCGCCCGGCGTACCGTCTCGTCGTCGGCCGGGCCGCCGACCAGCTCGACGGCCGCCTCGCGGATCTCGGCGGTGACCCGCTCCAGGTTGGCCCAGGCGCGGCGCTGCACCTCGGCGGCGCCCAGCTCGGTGTCGAGGGTGTGCCAGAGCCGGGCCTCCCAGCGCCGCCGGCCGAGCCGGGGGTCGCGCCCCGGGCCGGCGTCGGCCGCCAGGCCGATGCGCAGCCAGGCCACGAACTCCTCCAGCGCGGCGATCGCCGCGGTCGCCGCCGGTTCCACCCGGTCGTACAGCGCGGGCGCCTCTGCCAGCAGCCGGGGCACCTCGTCGCGGACCAGCGCCGCCGTGCCGGTGAACTGCCCGACCGCCGTCTCGGCGTGCACCCGGGGCATGTCGCGCAGCGTCGCGCGCGCGGTCGCCAGGGCGTCCGGTACGGCCGCGAGCCGGCCGGCCAGGCTGGTCAGCCGCACCTCGGCCGGGGCGTACGGGCGGGCGAGCAGGGCGTGCAGCAGCGGGCCCGGGTTGTGCCGCAGCGGGTCCCACTCGTGCGCCCGGATCTCGTCGGCCTCGAACAGCTCCCGGTCGATCAGGGCGGTGAGCAGGGCGTGGTCGACCCGCTCGTCGACGTCGAGGGAGTCCGGGTCCAGCTCGGCGAGCGCGTCGGCCGCGTCCCGGAGCATCCCCCGGTCGGCGGCGACGGCGTCGGCGGACAGGTCCGGCAGCCGCCCGTCGCACCGATGGTCGCCGGCGGACGCGGCAAGGCCAGGCCGCGACTCCAGCACCGCATCGACAACCCGCTCCGCGAGCGGCACGAACTCTTCCACCCCCCGACCCTACCGACCGCGCCCTCCCCCACCGGCCCGGCCCGGCCCCGGCCTGGCTCGATGATCAAGAGGTTCGGGCCGGATCGCGACGTGAACCTCTTGATCAACTCACGGTGACGGGGGAGGTGGGGACTCGGACTTGCGGACGGCGTCCGCGTACGCCAGGGCGGCGCGGCGCAGGGCGGCCTCCGGGTCCAGGCCCGCGTCGCGGGCCGCCGCGACCGTGGCCAGCAGGCTCGCGCCGAGTCGCGCCTCCGGGTCGACCTGGGAGTCGGCCAGGGGCGGGGGGACAGCCAGGCCGGCGCGGGCGGCGCGCTCCAGGATCTTGCCGGCCAGGGCGAGCGCGGGCAGGCTCGGCGCGATGCCGTCCAGCACCGAGTCCCGGGCCTTCTCCTCCCGCTTGATCCGTTCCCAGTTGGCGGTGATCTCGTCCAGGGTGGTGGCCCGGTCGTCGGCGAAGACGTGCGGGTTGCGCCGGACCATCTTGTCCACCAGGCCGCCGGCCACGTCGTCGACGTTCCACCGCTCGCCCTCGGGCAGTTCCTCGGCCAGCCGGGCGTGCAGCAGCACCTGGAGCAGCACGTCGCCCAGCTCCTCGCGGAGCGCGTCGGTGTCGTCGGCGCCGATGGCGTCGTACGCCTCGTAGCACTCCTCGATCAGGAAGCCGGCGAGGCTGCGGTGGGTCTGCGCCCGCTTCCACGGGTCGCCGCCGGGCGAGGCCAGCCGGTCCATCACCTCGACCGCGTCGAGCAGCCGGGCCCCGGGCGGGTCCCACGAGCCGTACATCAGCTCCAGCTCGGCCAGGCCCGGCTCGCGGGCCAGCCGCAGCCCCAGCTCCCGGGCCAGTGCCTCGTCGCCGGCCGGGCCGGCCAGCCAGACCACCGCGCCGTGCGCCGCCGCCGCGGCCAGCAGCGCCGGCGTCGCCGGGCCGTCCGGCACGGTCACCTCGCCGCCCGCCGCCCGCACCGCGGCGGTCAGCTCGCTCTCCGCGCCGGCCAGCACCGGGTTGCCGCGGACGACGTCCCAGGCGGCGGCGGTCAGCAGCCCGACCGGAAGCCGGGGCGAGGTGACCAGCAGGACGATCCGGGCCGTCATACCCCGGGGGTGGCCGGGGCGGCCGACTCCCCGGCCGGGGCCTCGGGGGTGGAGATGTCGGTGACCGGGCCGTCCTCGTCGATGTACGGCAGCGAGTAGAAGACCAGCGACTGGCCGGTGCTGACCACCGACGGCACGCCGATCGGCCGGTACCGGGGGTTGATCGAGGCGCCGGCCTTCGCCGCCTCCTCCTGGAGGGCCGAGCTGAGCGCGGTGGCGCCGCGCACGAAGCTGCCCCCGCCGCCCTCGCCGGTCTCGCCGAACGCCTGCCGGACCTCGGCGACGCTCAGCCCGGACTGGATCGCCCCGGTCCGCTCGATGGCGTGGTAGACGGCCATGATCGACTTGTCGCTCACCTCGACCGGGGGCAGCTTCGCGCCCAGCACGGCGGAGATGTCCACCCACTCGCCCCACAGCTTCGCGTACTCGGCGGCGGCCGGGATCCGGAGCTGCTGCTCCAACTGCTCCGGCTTGACCTCGTCGGGCACCTGGAGGCCCTGCGCGGCCACCACCCGCTTGCCCAGCTCGATGCTGACCAGCAGGTTCAGCACGTCCTGCCGGGTCACCGAGGAGCGTAGCTGCTCCGGCGACGGGGTGGCCCCGGTCTGCCCGGCCTCGGCGCTCACGGCGGCGGCATACAGGCTCTGGGCGTTGTCGTAGATCTCGTCCACCCGGTCGACGGAGTACCGCGTGTCGCCGACGTACGCGGCGACGTCCGGCGCGGACTTCCCGCACGCACCGAGGGAGAGGACACCGAGGGCCGCGACGCTGGCGGCGGCGATGAGACGGCGAGCACGCATGACCGTCACTCTCTCATGCGGGCCCACCGGCGGTGCCGCCGCCCACCGCCCCGGGGCTGGTCACCGCACGCGCCGACCCGCCGCGCCCGCGCGCCGGCTCACCGGGCGCCCGCCCCGGCCGACTGGGCCGCGGGGGCCGGATCGCCCAGCACGTCCTTCAGCAGTTGCGCGCACCACTCCAGCAGCGCCTGGTCGCGCAGCGGCTCGCCGCCCACCCGTCGGGTGCTCGGCCGGGGCACGCTGACCTGGTCGAGCGCGGTCTTGTAGACCGAGTCGGGGTGGTACCGCTTGAGCCGGAGCTGCTTGGAGTCGGGCAGCGGCAGCGGGCCGAACCGCAGGTGCTTGCCCTGCATCGAGACGTCGGTGAGGCCGTACCGGCGGGCCAGCAGCCGGAACCGGGCCACCGCGACCAGGTTCTGCACCGGGGCGGGCGGCTCGCCATACCGGTCGGTCATCTCGGCGACCACCTCGCGCAGCCGCTCGTCGTCGCGGGCCTCGGCGAGCTTGCGGTACATCTCCAGGCGCAGCCGCTCCACCCCGACGTAGTCGTGCGGCAGGTGCGCGTCGACCGGCAGGTCGATCTTGACGTCGGTCTCCTCCTCGGGGCGCTCGCCCTTGAACGCCTGCACCGCCTCGCCGACCATCCGGACGTACAGGTCGAAGCCGACGCCCTCGATGTGGCCGGACTGCTCGCCGCCGAGCAGGTTGCCCGCGCCCCGGATCTCCAGGTCCTTCATCGCCACGTACATGCCGGCGCCCAGCTCGGTGTGCTGGGCGATGGTGGCCAGCCGCTCGTGGGCGTGCTCGGTGAGCGGCTTCTCCGGCGGGTAGAGGAAGTACGCGTACGCCCGCTCCCGGCCCCGGCCGACCCGGCCGCGGATCTGGTGGAGCTGGGCCAGGCCGAGCAGGTCGGCGCGCTCCACGATCAGGGTGTTGGCGTTCGGGATGTCGATGCCCGACTCCACGATCGTGGTGCAGACCAGGACGTCGAACTCCTTCTCCCAGAAGCCGACCATGACCTTCTCCAGCGCCTCCTCGCCCATCTGGCCGTGCGCCACCGCCACCCGGGCCTCGGGCACCAGCTCGCGGAGCCTCCGCGCCGTCCTCTCGATCGACTCGACCCGGTTGTGCAGGTAGAACACCTGGCCGTCGCGGAGCAGCTCGCGGTGGATGGACGCGGCCACCTGCCGGTCGTCGTACGCCCCGACGAAGGTCAGCACCGGGTGCCGCTCCTCCGGCGGGGTGGCGATGGTCGACATCTCCCGGATGCCGGTGATCGCCATCTCCAGCGTCCGCGGGATCGGGGTGGCCGACATGCTCAGCACGTCGACCGAGGCGCGCAGCGTCTTCAGGTGCTCCTTGTGCTCGACGCCGAAGCGCTGCTCCTCGTCGACGACCACCAGGCCGAGGGACTTGAACCGGGTGGCGGTCTGGAGCAGCCGGTGGGTGCCGATGACGATGTCGACGGTGCCGTCGGCGACCATCTCCAGGGTCCGCTCGGACTCCTTCGGGGTCTGGAAGCGGGACAGTTGCCGGATCTGGATCGGGAACTGACTCATCCGCTCGGCGAACGTGTTGTAGTGCTGCTGCACCAGCAGCGTGGTGGGCACCAGCACGGCCACCTGCTTGCCGTCCTGCACCGCCTTGAACGCCGCCCGCACCGCGATCTCGGTCTTGCCGTACCCGACGTCGCCGCAGATCAGCCGGTCCATCGGGACGATCTGCTCCATGTCCCGCTTGACCTCGTCGATGGCGGCGAGCTGGTCGGGCGTCTCCTGCCAGGGAAAGGCGTCCTCCAGCTCCCGCTGCCACGGGGTGTCCGGGGCGAACGCGTGCCCCTTGGACGCCTTCCGGGCGGCGTAGAGCTGGATGAGCTGGGCGGCGATCTCCCTGACCGCCTTGCGGGCCCGGGCCTTGGACTTCTGCCAGTCCGCGCCGCCCATCTTGTGCAGGGTGGGCTGCTCGCCGCCGACGTACCGGGAGAGCTGGTCGAGCTGGTCGGTGGGGACGAACAACCGGTCGCCGGGCTGGCCGCGCTTGCTCGCGGCGTACTCGATGACCAGGTACTCCCGGGACGCGCCGTTGACGGTGCGCTGCACCAGCTCGACGTACCGGCCGATGCCGTGCTGCTCGTGCACCACGTGGTCGCCGGCCTTCAGCTCCAGCGGGTCGATGGTGTTGCGCCGCCGGCTCGGCATCCTGCGCATGTCCCGGGTCGAGGTGCCCCGGCCGCCGGTGACGTCGTCGCCGGTGAGCAGCACGAACCGGGCCGCCTCGTCGACGAAACCGCTGGTCAGGCTGCCGCAGGTGACCAGCAGCTCGCCGGGGGCGGGCGCGGCCGGCACCTGGTCGGTGAACCGGGCGCCGAGGCCGGCGTCGCGGATCACCTCGACGGCCCGCTGGGCGGGGCCGTGGCCCTCGAAGACCAGCGCCGCCGCCCAGCCCTCGCCGGCCCAGCGCTTGAGGTCCTCGACCACCCGGGCGGTCTCGCCGTGGTAGAGCGGGGCGGGCTGGGCGGCCAGGGTCACCGCGATCGCGTCGTCCCCGGTGACGTCGACCTCGACCGGATCGTCCTCCCAGGGCTGCCGGGCCGGTGCCGGCGCGTCCGCCTCGACCAGGCCGAACGGGGCGAGGGTCCACCAGGGGCGGCGCAGGGCGCGGGCTGCCGCGCGTACGTCGGCCAGGGTCCTGAAGGCGGCGGCGCCGAGGTCGACCGGGGCCTGGCCACCGACGGCGGCGGCGGCCCAGCTCGCCTGGAGGAACTCCTCCGAGGTACGGACCAGGTCGTGCGCCCGGGTGCGGATCCGCTCGGGGTCGCAGAGCAGCACGTGGGTGCCGGCCGGCATGCAGTCCAGCAGCAGCTCCAGCGAGTCCGCGCCGACCAGCGCCGGGGCCAGGGACTCCATCCCCTCGACCGGGATGCCCTCGGTCAGCTTGTCCAGGATCTCGGCCAGCTCGGGGTGCTCCTGCGCCAGGGCGGCGGCCCGCTTCCGGACGGCCGGGGTGAGCAGCAGCTCCCGGCACGGCGGCGCCCACAGCGCCGGTACGGCCGCGATGGTCCGCTGGTCGGCGACGGCGAAGGTGCGGATCTCCTCCACCTCGTCGCCCCAGAACTCGACGCGGGACGGGTGCTCGTCGGTGGGCGGGAAGACGTCGAGGATGCCGCCGCGCACCGCGAACTCGCCGCGCTTGGTGACCAGGTCGACCCGGGCGTACGCCATGTCGGTGAGCCGGCGGGCGACCTGCTCCAGGTCCGCCTCGTCGCCGGCGGCGAGCTGCACCGGTTCCAGGTCGCCGAGGCCCTTGAGCTGCGGCTGGAGCAGCGAGCGGACCGGCGCGACGACCACCCGCAGCGGCCCGCTGCGCCCGTGCGCGTCGACGGCGTCGGGGTGGGCGAGCCGGCGCAGCACCGCCAGCCGCCGGCCGACGGTGTCGGAGCGGGGCGAGAGCCGCTCGTGCGGCAGGGTCTCCCAGGACGGGAAGACGGCGACCTGCTCGGCCGGGAGCAGGCTGCCCAGCGCCGAGGCCAGGTCGTCGGCCTCCCGGCTGGTGGCGGTCACGGCCAGCACCGGCCGCCCCGCGCCCCCACCTGAGCCCGCGCTCCCGTCGGGCCCGGGGGTGACCGGGTCGGCGGCGACGGCGGCGACGGCGAACGGGCGCAGCGCCGCCGGGGCGGTCAGGTCCAGCCCGTCGACCTGGGCGGCACCGGAGCGCGCCAGGTCACGCGCCCGGACCAGCCCGGGGTTGGCCAGAGCGGCGGCGAAGAGTCCGGTGAGCAATTCGATCACTTCCCAGTGACGCGGTCGTGGCACACGACAGTTCCCCCGCGTCCGACCCGGACGGGGGGTTGACAGCACCTCAGCCTATCCCTGCCCGCCGACACCCACCCCGCTCCCACACGGTGATCAGGTCGTCCCCGCCGACCGTGGCGAGCACGGCGGTGACCGACGGGTCGGCGAAGGCGGCGGTGAGGTCGCGGGCCCGGTCGCGCGGGTCCGCGCCCATGACTCGGGTGGTCGGGTACTCGACCGGCTCCAGGCCGAACTCCTCGCGCAGCCGGCGCAGGCCCAGCTCGTACACGTGGGGGAAGATCGCCGGCAGACCGGCGGAGGGTGACACGACCGCGACCCGGTCCCCGGGCCGGGGCTTCGGCTGATAGCGCGGCGACTCCATGATCGAACGCTACCGGCGGCCCCAACCGCTTTTCGCCGCCGTCCACCACCGGGCGAAAAGCCGCAAGGCGGCTAGATCACCCCTAGGCTGACCTGGTGGACGAGGAGCCGGACATCCCGGTGCGCGACTGGCTGCCCCGCACCGCCGCCCTGCTGGTCGGCACCCTGGCGCTGGCCAGCGCGTTCATCGCCGCGTACGTGGGGGCGCTGCACCAGCCGACCCCGCGCGACGTGCCGGTCGGGGTGGCCCTCGGCGACCAGCGCGCCCGGGCGGTGCTGGCCGCCGTGCGCGGCGCGACCGACACGATCAGGCCCGTCGAGTACGACGACCCCGAGGCCGCCGACGACGGGCTGACCGCCCGCGAGGTGTACGCGGTGCTCAGCTCCGCCCCTGGGGGCGGGTTGCGCCTGACCACCGCCAGCGCCTCCGCGCCGGCCGCCACCGAACTGGTCGACCAGGTGCTCGGCCAGGCCGCCCGGCAGGCGAACCTGCCGCTCCAGGTCACCGACGAGGTGCCGGTCGAGGGGAGCGACCCGCGCGGCCTCGTCCCGTTCTACCTGGCGGTCGGCTACGTCCTCGGCGGCTACCTCGCCTCCACCGCGCTGGGCCTGAAGACCGGCACCACGCCCCGCAGCCTGCGTCGCGCCGGGCTGCGGATCGCCGCCCTCGCCGCGTACGCGGTGGTGCTCGGCGTGGTGGGCGCGACGATCGTCGGACCGGTGCTGGACGTGTGGGACCACGACGTGCCGGCGCTCGCCGCGGCCGGGGCCCTCGCGGTGTTCGCCGCCGCGATGGTCGCCGCCGCCGTGCAGGGCTGGCTCGGCCTGCTCGGCACCGGCCTCGTCATCCTGCTGCTGGTGGTGCTCGGCAACCCCGGCTCCGGCGGCGTCTACGCCCCGGAGTTCCTGCCCGGCTGGCTGCGCGGGATGCACCGGTGGAACGTCCCCGGGCTGACCACCGACCTGATCAAGTCGGCGGTGTACTTCGACCGTCGCTCGACGGGGTGGCCGGTGGGCGGGCTGGTGCTCTGGACGGCGCTCGGCGTCGTGGGATTGCTCACGGCCACGCTGGTACGCGGCCGGCGCAGCGCCGCCCGGCGGCCGGCCAGCACCGCGCCCACCAGCACGGATGCCCGATCCGCCGAGTGAGGGCAGCGACGGCGGCCGGGCGGTCCGGGAAACGGGACGCGCCGGACCCCCTCCTTTCCGACGGGTCGTCGCGGATACCATCCAGGAAGTCGGACAGCGCTGTCCTTCGTACTCGGGTAAGGAGCGCACCGTGACCGACCAGCACGACCACGACGGCCCGGACGCCGCACTGCGGGCCGACATCCGCCGCCTCGGCACGCTGCTCGGGCAGACTCTCGCCCGGCAGGAGGGTCGCCCGCTGCTCGACCTGGTCGAGGAGATCCGCGCCCTGGTCCGCTCCGACGCCCCCACCGCCGCACAGCGCCTCGGCGGGCTGGACGTGACCACCGGCACCAAGCTGGCCCGCGCCTTCTCCACCTACTTCCACCTGGCCAACATCACCGAACAGGTGCACCGGGCCCGGGACCTGCGCCGCCGCCGGGCGGTGCAGGGCGGCTGGCTCGACCAGGCGGCCAAGATGATCGCCGAGCGCGGGGTGCCGGCCGAGGAGATCGCGGCGGCGGCCCGCCGGCTCGCGGTCCGCCCGGTGTTCACCGCCCACCCGACCGAGGCGGCCCGCCGGTCGATCCTGTCGAAGCTGCGGGCGATCGCCGACGAGCTGGACGCGGAGACCGCCAACGCCATCCTCTACGGGGCCAGCGACGAGGGGCCGGCGAACCGGCGGCTGGCCGAGCTGCTGGACCTGATGTGGCAGACCGACGAGCTGCGGCTGGACCGGCCGGACCCGACCGACGAGGCCCGCAACGCCATCTACTACCTGCGCGACCTGTACGCCGAGGCCGCCCCGCAGGTGCTCGACGACCTCGCCGACACGCTGCGCACCCTCGGGGTGGAGACCTCGCCGACGTCCCGGCCGCTGACCTTCGGCACCTGGATCGGCGGCGACCGGGACGGCAACCCGTTCGTCACCCCGGCGGTCACCCGGGAGGTGCTGCGGATCCAGCACGAGCACGGCATCGCGGCCACCGAGGCGGCGATGGAGCATCTGATCAACGAGGTGTCCGTCTCCCGCCGGCTGCGCGGGGTGTCGCTGGACCTCTCCGCCAGCCTCGCCGCCGACCTGGACGCGCTGCCCGAGGTGGCGCCCCGGTTCCGCCGGGTCAACGCCGAGGAGCCGTACCGGCTGAAGGCCCGGTGCGTGAAGGCGAAGCTGGCCAACACCCGGGAGCGGCTGCGCCGGGGCACCCCGCACGTGGCCGGCCGGGACTACCGGGGTTCGGCCGAGCTGATCGCCGACCTGGAGCTGCTGCGCGCCTCGCTGGCCCGCAACTCCGGCCAGCTCACCGCCGTCGGCCACCTCGCCTCCACCATCCGCACGGTGTCCGCGTTCGGGATGCACCTGGCGACCATGGACGTACGGGAGCACGCCGAGAAGCACCACGAGGTGCTCACCCAGCTCTACGCGGCCGTCGGCGAGGTGTCCGACTATCCGTCGCTGAGCCGCCTGGAGCGGACCAAGCTCCTCGCCGACGAGCTGACCGGCCGCCGGCCGCTGTCGACGCTGGACACCCCGCTGACCGAGAGCGCCCGCAAGACGTTCGACGTGTTCGGCACGATCCGCGAGGCGCAGGACCGGTTCGGCTCCGAGGTCATCGAGTCGTACATCATCTCGATGACCCTCGGCGTGGACGACGTCCTCGCGGCGGTGCTGCTGGCCCGCGAGGCCGGGCTGGTGGACGTGCACAGCGGCCGGTCCCGGATCGGCTTCGTGCCGCTGCTGGAGACCCCGGCCGAGCTGGACTCCGGTGGCGAGCTGCTGGACGAGCTGCTGTCGCTGCCCGCGTACCGGTCCCTGGTGGCGGCCCGGGGCGACGTGCAGGAGGTGATGCTGGGCTACTCCGACTCGAACAAGGAGGCCGGCATCACCACCAGCCAGTGGTCGATCCACCGGGCCCAGCGGGCGCTGCGCGACGTGGCCGCCCGGCACGGGGTGCACCTGCGGCTGTTCCACGGCCGGGGCGGCACCGTCGGGCGCGGCGGCGGCCCCACCCACGACGCGGTGCTGGCCCAGCCGTACGGCACCCTCGACGGCGCGATCAAGGTCACCGAGCAGGGTGAGGTCATCTCCGACAAGTACACTCTGCCGGCGCTGGCCCGGGAGAACCTGGAGCTGACCGTCGCGGCGGTGCTCCAGGCCACCCTGCTGCACACCGCGCCCCGGCAGCCCGCCGAAATGCTGGAGCGCTGGGACGCGTCGATGGACGTGGTCTCCGACGCGGCGTTCCGGTCGTACCGGTCGCTGGTGGAGGACCCGGACCTGCCGGAGTACTTCTGGGCGTCCACCCCGACCGAGCTGCTGGGCGCGCTGAACATCGGTTCGCGGCCGGCGAAGCGCCCGAACACCGGGGCCGGCCTGTCCGGGCTGCGGGCCATCCCGTGGGTGTTCGGCTGGACCCAGACCCGGCAGATCGTGCCGGGCTGGTTCGGGGTGGGCTCCGGGCTGGCGGCGGCGCGCGAGGCCGGCCTCCAGGACGTGCTGGCCGAGATGCACCGCAACTGGCACTTCTTCCGCACGTTCCTGTCGAACGTCGAGATGATGCTGACCAAGACCGACCTGAGCATCGCCCGCCGGTACGTCGAGACCCTGGTGCCGAAGAAGCTGCACCCGATCTTCACCAAGATCGAGCAGGAGTACGAGCTGACCAAGCAGGAGGTGCTGGCGGTCACCTCCTCGCCGGCACTGCTGGAGAACTCGCCGGTGCTCCAGCGCACCCTCGCGGTGCGGGACACCTACCTGGAGCCGCTGCACCACCTCCAGGTGGCGCTGCTGCGGCAGTACCGGGACTCGGGCGCGGCCGGCCGGGCCGTGGCCACCGCCCCGGGCGGCCGGCGCGCCCCCAACGACGGGACGGCCCTGGAGCGGGCCCTGCTGACCACGGTCAACGGCATCGCCGCCGGCATGCGCAACACCGGCTGAGGCCCGCCGAGACGCAGAACGGGCCCCTGTTCACGCGTGGACCGCGTGGCCAGGGGCCCTTTCTGCTCGCCGCCGGGCGGGTGGTCAGGGCGTCGGCCGGGTGGCCAGGCGTCGGCCGGACGCAGCCGGGTGGCCAGGCTCGGCCGCCGAGTATCCGCTCCGGGTCAGAAGTCCCCGCCGAAATCCCCGCCCCCGAAATCCCCGCCCCCGAAATCCCCGCCGCCGAAATCGCCGCCCCCGAAGTCGCCGCCGCCGAAGTCGCCGGCCTGGTCACCGCCGAAGTCGGCGCCGTCGCCGAATCCCTCCTGGTAGCCGGCCTCGTAGCCGTAGCCGGGGTCGGCGAACGCCGGGGAGAAGAGCGCGTCCGCGATCAGCATCCCGCCGAGCACCCCGGCGCCCGCGCCGAGCGCGGTCTTCCACCATGGCGTCGAGTACCAGCCGGCCGGCACTGGCCGGCCCTGCATCCGGCCACCCGGGTAGTAGTAGGGCGTGGCCCGGCCGGGCTGCGGGCCGGCCCGGAAGGTCTGCCCCTGCACGTTGACCTCGCGCTCCCGGGTGAGCTGGCCGGTGCCCTGCGCGGAGGCCAGCGGCGGCAGTTCGGGACCGGGGTCGATGCCCAGTGCGATCCGGGCCGCCCGGGCGTACGCCAGCCCCTCCAGGGCCGTCTCCCGGGCCAGCCGGTACTGGTGGACCGTGCGGGCCTGCTCAAGCTGGCTGCCCGCCGCGTTGTACCGCTCGCCGGCGTCGACCAGGGCCTGCCGCACCGCCGGGTCGTCGCCGTGCAGGTTCATCACCTGGCCGCCGAGGCGTTCGTACCAGCGCTGGGCGTCGGCGCGCACGTCGGCCAGGCTGCGGGCCTCCCGGGCCGCGCTCTCCCGGCGCCACCAGAGGAGGCCGCCGACGAGCAGCACCGCGAGAAGGACCACGAGCAGAAATTCCATGCTCTCGAACGTACCCGGCGCCGTCACGTGGTACATGTTTGGCAAGCTCTGGTGATGAGCTTCTCGACGCTGGCCGTGGTGGTGTTCTGCCTCACCGCCGGTGCCGCGCTGGGCTGGTTCGCGGCCCGGTCCCGGGCGGCGGCCGACATCGCCCGGCTGGAGGCCACCCTCGCCGCGGCCCGGGAGGGCGAGGGGCGGCTGGAGCAGTCGATGCGGGCGCTCGGCTACGAGGCGACCGCGCAGTCGCAGGAGGCGGTCGCCCGGGCGGTGGCGCCGCTGCACGACACCCTGCGCCGCTACGAGTCCCGGGTGGCCCAGCTCGAACACGACCGGGTCGACGCGTACGCCGAGCTGCGCGAGCAGGTCCGCGCGATGAGCACGGTCTCGGGCGAGCTGCGCACCGAGACCAAGCAGCTCGTGGCGGCGCTGCGCGCACCGCAGGTGCGGGGCCGCTGGGGCGAGCACCAGCTCCGCCGGATCGTCGAGGCCGCCGGCATGCTGGAGCACTGCGACTTCGACGAGCAGGTCACCGCCGCGACCGACCACCAGGGGGTACGCCCCGACCTCGTCGTCCGGCTGCACGGGGGGCGCACCGTGGTGGTGGACGCGAAGGCGCCCTTCGACGCGTACCTGACCGCGATGGAGGCGCGCGACGAGCGCGGCCGGGACACCCAGCTCGACGCGCACGCGAAGCACCTGCGGGCGCACGTCGACGCGCTGGCCGCCAAGTCCTACTGGGCGGCGTTCGACTCGACCCCCGAGTTCGTGGTGCTGTTCGTGCCGGCCGACCCGTTCCTGGACGTGGCGTTGCAGCGCGACCCCACGCTGCTGGAGCACGCGTTCGCCCGCGACGTGGTCCTGGCGACGCCGGCCACCCTGGTGGCGCTGCTGCGTACGGTGGCGTACTCGTGGCGGCAGGAGTCGCTGGCCCGCAACGCGGTCGCGGTGCACTCGCTGGCCCGCGAGCTGTACGGCCGGCTGTCCACGCTGGGCGACCACGTCGGCAAGCTCGGCGCGTCGCTCGGCGGGGCGGTGACGGCGTACAACCGGGCGGTCGGCTCGCTGGAGGCACGGGTGCTGGTCAGCGCCCGCAAGCTCGCCGAGCTGGGCGTGTCCGACCAGGAGCTGGCCGTCCCCGCGCAGGTCGAGGTGGCTCCCCGGCAGCCGCAGGCGCCGGAGCTGGCGGAGCCGACCTCAGCTCTGGCCGACCGGCCCGGGTCGACGGAGCGTTAGCCCGCACAGCGGCACCGAGGACCGTCTCCGTCGGGCGGGGACGGGCTTCCCCGGTCGTCCCGGGTCGGCCAGTACGGGTCAGGCCCGGCGGGCGGACTCGACGACGAACGGGATGCCCTGCTGGCAGGTGGTGATCATGTCCGGTTTGGCCTGGCCGGTGACCGTGACCTTCGTGCCGGGGGTGAGCACGTCGGCGGGGCCGCCGACGAGCTGGTGGCCGTCCAGCAGCCGGCAGCCGGGCTCCACCCCGGCCTCGACGGTGCCCGTCAGCGTGGCCGCGCCGGGGCCCGGCGGGAGGCTCGGGCCGTGCCCCGGGGTCTTGGTGGGCACCGGCGGGGACGGCACGGCGGCGGTCGGGTCGGCCGGATCCGCCGGGCCGGTGCTGGTCGCGTCGGTCACCGGCGATCCTCCCGAGGGACTTGGGGCGGGTGTGCCGTCACCGGCCCCCTGCCCGCCGCAGGCGCTCAGCGCGGCGCAGACGACCAGGGCGGCGAGGGCCATCCGAGGAGTCTTCATACCTGTTGGGACGCGTCCGGACGACGATCCGTTCCGAGGCGTCAGAGCCACGGTTCGCCGCCGAGGGCGACGAACCCCCACCGGAGCGGACGGGTGAGACCACCGGGCACGACCGACCGCCGGACGGCCATCAGGCGCGGACGGCCGCGGCGGCGGCCTTCATGTCCCGCTTGAGCTCCTGGGGCAGGGAGAAGGTCAGCCGCTCGTTGGCGGTCACCACCTCGTCCACGTCGGCGAAGCCCCGCTCGGCGAGGTGCGCCAGCACCTCCTGGACCAGCTCGTCGGGGACGCTCGCGCCCGAGGTCAGCCCAACGGTGCGGGCCCCGGCCAGCCAGGCGTCGTCGATCTCGTGGGCGAAGTCGACCAGGTGGCCGGCGCGGGCACCCGCGTCCAGGGCGACCTCGACCAGCCGGACCGAGTTCGAGGAGTTGCGCGACCCGACGACGAGCACGACGTCGCACTCGGGGGCGATCTCCTTGACCACGTGCTGCCGGTTGGAGGTGGCGTAGCAGATGTCGTCGCTGGGCGGCGACTGGAGCAGCGGCAGCCGGGCCTTGAGCCGGGCCACGGTCTCCAGCGTCTCGTCGACCGACAGCGTGGTCTGGGAGAGCCACACCACCTTGCTCGGGTCGCGGACGGTGACCTTGTCGGCGTCGTCGGGGCCGTCGACGAGCTGGATGTGCGCGGGGGCCTCGCCGGCGGTGCCGACGACCTCCTCGTGCCCCTCGTGGCCGATCAGCAGGATGTCGTAGTCCTCGGCCGCGAACCGCTTCGCCTCCTGGTGGACCTTGGTCACCAGCGGGCAGGTCGCGTCGATCGCCTTGAGCGAGCGGACCTTCGCCTGCTCGTAGACCTCGGGGGCGACGCCGTGCGCGGAGAAGATCACGGTGGCGCCCTCCGGCACCTCGTCGTTCTCCTCCACGAAGATCGCGCCCTGGGCCTCCAGGGTGTGCACCACGTGCTTGTTGTGCACGATCTGCTTGCGCACGTAGATCGGCGCGCCGTAGAGCTTGAGCGCCTCCTCGACGGTCTGCACCGCCCGGTCGACGCCCGCGCAGTAGCCGCGGGGCTTGGCCAGGAGCACGCGCTTGCCGGTCTGGGGGGTCGCCTGAGCCTCGGTCACCCGCCCATCCTACGTGTCGCCCCCGAGCCCGACATCGGCTGCGACCGCCGCCACAGCTCCCGCCACCCGCCGCCCGGGGCGTCGCCGCCGGTCCGGTGTACCGGCGGTCCGGCCGGCGGAACGCCCGTCGGGCGACGCGTCCCGCCCGGTCTGCGCGGGCGTCCGTAGGGTGTGGGGGTGAGTACGGGTGAGAACGGGCGGAGCAGCTCCGAGGAGCCGTGGCCGGTGCGGGTGGTCAGCCAGAAGGTGGGGGCGTGGATCGCCCGGCTCGGCTGGGTGTGGGTCGACGGGCAGGTGGCGCAGATCAGCCGGCGGCCCGGGGCCAGCACCGTCTTCCTCACCCTGCGGGACCCGTCGGCCGACCTGAGCCTGACCGTGACCACCAACCGGGACGTGCTCGACGCGGGCGCACCCGAGCTGAGCGAGGGCGCCCGGGTGGTGCTGCACGCCAAGCCCGAGTTCTACGCGGCCCGGGGCACGCTGAGCCTGCGCGCCGACGAGATCCGCCAGGTGGGGCTCGGCGAGCTGCTGGCCCGGCTGGAGAAGCTGAAGAAGCTGCTGGCCGCCGAGGGGCTGTTCGACCGGGCCCGCAAGCGGCGGCTGCCCTTCCTGCCCGGGCGGGTCGGGTTGATCACCGGCCGCGCCTCCGCCGCCGAGCGGGACGTGCTGACCAACGCCCGGCGGCGCTGGCCGGCCGTGGAGTTCCGCACGGTCAACGTGGCCGTGCAGGGCGCGGGCGCCGTCACCCAGATCGTCGACGCGCTGCGGGTCCTCGACGCCGATCCGACCATCGACGTGATCGTCATCGCCCGGGGCGGCGGCGGCATCGAGGACCTGCTCCCGTTCTCCGACGAGGCGCTGTGCCGGGCGGTGTTCGCCTGCCGTACGCCGGTGGTCAGCGCGATCGGCCACGAGACGGACGCGCCGCTGGTCGACTACGTCGCCGACGTGCGGGCCTCGACGCCGACGGACGCGGCCAAGCGGGTGGTGCCCGACCTGGGCGAGGAGTTGCGCCTGATCGGACAGGCCCGGCACCGGCTGGAGCGGGCCGTGCGCAACCTGGTCGACCGGGAGTCGCACCGCCTCGACGGGCTGCGGTCCCGGCCGGTGCTGGCCCGGCCACAGGTGATGGTGGAGCAGCGGGCCACCGAGGTCGCCGCGCTGCGCCAACGGGCCGGGCGGTGCCTGGACCACCGCCTCGGCGCGGCCCGGGAGGAGCTGCGACACACCCTGGCCCGGCTGCGTGCCCTCTCCCCCGCCGCCACCCTCGACAGGGGCTACGCGATCGTCCAGCGGGCCGACGGCCACGTGGTCCGGTCGGCGGGCGAGGTGAGCGGGGGCGACCCGCTGCGGGTACGCCTCGCCGAGGGCGAACTGGCTGCGACGGCCGACGGCTGAGCGCCCCGGGGCGCCGCGAGGACGCAGGCGGCGTGGCACGGGACAGCCGACAGGCCGTCCGGCGCCCGACGGCGGAGCGCCCGACGCGGCGGACGGGCGGGGATGTGCTGGGATGGGACCGATGACTGACGAGAAGAACGCCGGGCCGGACGAGCGGCTCAGCTACGAGCAGGCCCGCGCCGAGCTGGCCTCGGTGGTGGAACGGCTGGAGAAGGGCGGCACCTCGCTGGAGGAGTCGCTGGCACTCTGGGAGCGCGGCGAGAGGCTGGCCGAGATCTGCCAGCGCTGGCTCGACGGCGCGCGGGCCCGCATCGACGCGGCCCGTCAGCAGCCGCCGGACGCCTGACGGCGGGTGCGGGGCGGCGGCGGCCGGCCCCGCACCCGGCCGAGTCTCAGTTGAACAGGTTGTACAGCTCGTTGGGGGCCTCGACGACCTGGTCGGCCGGCGGGCGCTGGGCGGCGCTCGCCGCGCCGTAGTCGGCGTACGTGATCTTGATGTCCTGCGCCTTGTTCTGGCCGGACGCCGGGATCTGGATGACCAGCTCGCTGAGTCGGCCCTGCGGGTCCAGCTTCGCCGTGAACGGCAGCGACCGGGCCTGCTGGCCGAGCGCCTTGATCAGCTCGGCGTTCAGCGAGCCGGCCTCGGCGGCCTTCGTCACGTCGATCGTGCCCGCGTAGGCACCCTCGCCGGTCTGCCGGACCTCGGTGACCCCCTGGGTGAGCACCTCGCTGCCGGCCGGGTCGACCTTGTCGAAGTCGAAGGCCAGGTTGCGGTTGCCCTTGATCCGGGACTGGTCGAGGTGCTGGTACTTGCCGAGGTTGAGGCTCTGCACGCCGGGCAGCTTGGCCGCCTGGCCGCCGAGGTCGAGCTTGACCCAGCTGTCCGGCTTGAGGTGCACCAGGTCCAGCCTCATCTGCACGTCCGAGGAGGCGTCGCCGATGGTCAGCTTCATCTCGGCGCTCTGGCTCGGCTCGTGCACCTGCCCCTGGGCGGTGCTGCCGACGCCGGCCATGGTGAACCGGAAGTTGCCGTTGCGGATCTCGTTGGTCGAGTTCAGCAGGGCCTGCTTGGCGTCGCCCGTACCGGGCGAGGCGCTGCCCGGGGCGGCGCTGCCGGGAGCCGCGCTCCCGGAGACCGTCGGGGACGCGGAGGCCCCCGCCTCGCCGGTCCCGGTGCTGTTGCAGCCGGCCAGAGCAGGAGTGAGCAGCGTCGCGGCGAAGACCGCCGCGCTGAAGCGACGAATGGTCACGTGAACCTCTCCAAGTGGGTCGTCCGGCCCACACAGGCGCCGGAGGCGGCGCGCCGCAGCCCGAGCGCTGGCTCCGACGCACGAGTCCCGCCCGGCTGGCTGCGCCTGCGGGGTCGCACCCCTTCTGTTCCCGGTCGCCGCCTTCGGCAATCCATGTCCGGTCCGTCGCCCCCGCCGGCCCACCCGGGCGGCCCGGTGCCGGGGCAGCCCGCCCTAGCGGACGGCGTCGGCGAGCCGGCGCAGTTCGTTCTCCCGGGCGTCGCCGACCACGATCACCGTACGGCCCGGTTCGAGCAGCACGAGGGCCTGCTCGTTGCCCCGGGCGGTGTACCGCTGCCAGCTACGTCCGCCCAGCTCGGTGGGGCCCTGGGGCTGTCCCTCGGCGGTCAGCTCGGCGGGCAGCAGCCGCTCGGGCGGCACGTCGCTCTGCACGAGCTGGGCACCCCGCCCCTCCGGGGTCAGGTAGCCGATCCGCAGGTTGGAGCCGCCCTCGACGCTGCGGTAGCTGGCGCTGACCGTCTTCCAGTCGTCGCCGAGCCCGGTGGGCTGGCTCACCGGGAAGGCGCTGGCCGCGCGGGCCTGCTCCAGGGCCGGGGCCGGGTCGACGGTGCTCGGCTGGTCGCCACCGAGGAAGCCCCGGTAGAAGGCGAGCAGCAGGGCGATGGGGACCAGCAGCACCAGCAGCGAGATCGCCATGTCCTTCGGCGACCGCTCGGACCTGGCCTTCTCCTTGCCCGCCGGCCGGCCCCCGGGCCGGCCCGGGGACACCGCCGGCCGGCCCGGGGGCGGCACGGGGTGCTCGTCCGGACCGGCCTGGCTCGCGGACGCCGACTCGACCAGGGCCGGCTGCCCGACGGCGGCGGGCGGAGCCGGGTCCCCGGCTACGGCGGGCGGGGCCGGGTCCGACGGAGCGGGCGTCGGCGGGGTCGGCTCGGCGGGGGTGCGCTCGGCGGGCTGGGCGGGATCCACCTCCCCATTCTTCCAGCCCCCGGCGACCGGGAAGCGGCCCACCACCGCCGGCAGCCGGCGCGTCCCCCCGGCCGGCTGCCGGCGGTGGGCGGCAGGGGGAAAGGGTGATCCGTCCCACCACCCGGTTGGCGGGAAGCTGGCCACCAGCGCCCCGACCCGGCGATAGGTTGACGATCGTGTGAGGATCAGCGACAAAGCCGGCGGCGGTGACGACCGTGTGCCGCCGGTCCACCCCGCAACGTCGCGAGGAGGAAAGCCGTCATGACGAGCACCAGGACGCGGACCCCCCAGGATCTGGACCGCAACCTCGCCCTCGACTTGGTCCGGGTCACCGAGGCGGCGGCGATGGCCGCCGGCCGGTGGGTCGGCCGGGGCGACAAGGAGGGCGGCGACGGGGCAGCCGTCGACGCCATGCGCAAGCTGATCAACTCGATCCCGATGCGGGGCGTCGTGGTGATCGGCGAGGGCGAGAAGGACAATGCCCCGATGCTCTTCAACGGCGAGGAGGTCGGCGACGGCACCGGCCCCGAGGTGGACGTCGCGGTGGACCCGATCGACGGGACCACGCTGATGAGCAAGGGCATGCCGAACGCGCTCGCCGTGCTCGCGGTGGCCGAGCGGGGGGCGATGTTCGACCCGAGCGCCGTCTTCTACATGGAGAAGCTGGCCGTCGGCCCGGCCTACGCCGACGTGGTCGACATCAACGCCGGGGTGGCCGACAACCTGCGCCGGATCGCCAAGGTCAAGGGCACCGACGTCTCCGAGGTCACCGTCTGCGTGCTGGACCGCCCGCGCCACGACGACCTGGTCGCCCAGGTCCGCCGCGTCGGGGCCGGCATCCGGTTCATCTCCGACGGCGACATCGCCGGCGCCATCGCCGCCGCCCGCGGCGAGTCGGACGTCGACGTGCTGATGGGCATCGGCGGCACCCCGGAGGGGATCACCGCCGCCTGCGCCCTCAAGTGCATGGGCGGGGTGATGCAGGCCAAGCTCTGGCCGCGCGACTCCGCGGAGCGGGAGAAGGCGCTCGCCGCCGGGCACGACCTGGACCGGGTGCTCACCACCGACGACCTGGTCACCGGCGACAACTGCTTCTTCGTCGCGACCGGGGTCACCTCCGGCGACCTGCTGCGCGGCGTGCGCTACCGGGCCGGCGGGGCGTACACGCAGTCGATCGTCATGCGCTCCAAGAGCGGCACGATCCGGGTGATCGACTCGTACCACCGGTTGGAGAAGCTGGCGCTGTACTCGGCGGTCGACTTCGACGGTCGTCCGCTGGCCGAGCAGGAGTGACGGGCACCACCACGACCGCGCCGCCGACCTTGACGGCCACCCGCCGGATCGCCGGCGTCGGGCTGGCCGTCGCCTCCGGGTTCGCCGTCGCCGTGCAGTCCCGGATCAACGGCGAACTGGGCGTACGCCTGGCCGACGGGATCGCCGCGGCGGTGGTCTCGTTCGGCCTCGGCCTGCTGGTGCTGTTGGTGCTGGTCCCCGCCACCCCGGCTGGGCGGCGGGGCCTGTCCGCGCTGCGGGCGGCGCTGGCGGACGGCTCGCTGCGGCCGTGGCAGTGCCTCGGCGGCGTCTGCGGCGCGTTCCTGGTAGCCAGCCAGGGGCTGACCATCGGCACGCTCGGCGTGGCCGTGTTCACCGTGGCGGTGGTCGCCGGGCAGTCCGGCAGCAGCCTGCTGGTCGACCGGGCCGGGATCGGTCCGGCCGGCCGCCAGGCGGTCACCCCGAACCGCCTGGTCGGCGCGGTGCTGACCGTGCTGGCCGTGCTGCTGGCGGTCGGCCACCGGCTGGGTGACCCCGGCACGCTAGGCCTGGCCGTGCTGCCGCTGCTGGCCGGGATCGGCCTCGCCTGGCAGCAGGCGGTGAACGGGCGGGTCCGGGCGGCCTCCGGCAGCGCGCTGGCCGCCACGCTGGTCAACTTCGCCGTCGGCACCGTCGCGCTGCTCGCCACGTTCGCGGTCGAGGTGGCCGTCCGGGGGCGCCCCGCCGGGGGCCTGCCGAGCGAGCCGTGGCTCTACCTCGGCGGGCCGATCGGCATCGTCTTCATCGCGATCGCGGCGGCCATCGTACGGTTCACCGGGGTGCTGCTGCTCGGCCTGGCCACCATCGCCGGCCAGGTCGTCGGTGCCGTCCTGCTCGACCTGGTGCTGCCGACCGCGGCCTCACACCCGGGCGTGACCACGCTGCTGGGTGCCGCGCTCACCCTGGTCGCGGTGGTGCTCGCCGGCCGCACCCCGGCGCGCCACCGGTAGGAAGGGCCCGGCTCAGCGCCGACGGTCACCGACCGGCGTCCGGCCGACGGGCGGGGTGGCGCCGCGCAGGGCGGCGACGGTATCGGCGAGCGCGCGGTCCAGCGGGGTCGGCGCGAGGCCGAGCGTGGCGGTGGCCGCGGTCGAGTCGAGCAGGTACGGACGGTCGAACTGGTAGGCGGTCTCCCGCAGCTCCCGGGCGAACGGGTTGACCAGCCCGCCCAGCCACAGCGCCGGGTACGGCAGCCGGGTGAGCCTCGGGGCGGGGGCGCCCGCCAGGGCGGCGGTCCGGGTGGCCAGCTCGCGGGCGGAGACCGCGGGCGGGCTGGGCACGTGCCAGGCCCGGCCCCAGGCGCGCTCGTCGGCGGCGGTCGCCACCAGGGTACGGGCGACGTCGTCGACGTACGTCCAGGTGTGCGGGGCGTCGAAGTCGACGGGCAGCAGCACCCGACGGCCGGCGAGCACCCCGGGCAGCAGCATCATCGGCAGCGAGGTGGCTCCGACGCCCAGGTAGTCGGAGCCGCGCACCTCGGTCACCCGGGCCCGGCCCGCCTGGTGGGCGGCCAGCGCCTCGGCCCACATCCGGTTGCGGACCCGCCCCTTCGTTCCGGGGGCCGCCAGCGGGGTCGCCTCGGTCATCGGGCCGTCGACCGGCCCGTACCCGTAGAGGTTGCCGACCGTGGCGAGCACGGCGCCGGTGCGCTCGGCGGCGGCGAGCAGCGCGGCGGCCAGCGGCGGCCAGTCGATCGGCCAGCGGTGGTACGCCGGGTTGGCGCAGTTGTAGAGGGCGACCGCGCCCTCCGCGAGGCCGGCGAGCCGATCCGGGTCGGCGGCATCGGCGGCGACCCGCTCGACGGCCGGGTGGTCCAGGCCGGTCCCGCGCCGGGTGACGACCCGGACCCGCTCGCCGGTGGCCGCGAGAAGACGGGCGGTGGCGGTACCGACAGGTCCGGCGCCGACGATCACGTGCAGCGACATCACAAGTCACCTTTCGAAGCATGAGTACGGCCCGAGAGCACTGCTCTCGTTGTGGCTCGACCAGCATGCCGCCCCGCCCGGCCGTTCGTCAAGAGCAGTGCTCTCTGTTTTGATGACCGCTCTCGACTGTGGCAGAGTGGGGACCATGCCCGCCTCCTCGATCCGCGCCCGGGTCCGCGCCGAGATGCTCGACGAGATCAAGGCCGTCGCCCGCCGGCACCTCGCCAGCGACGGGGCGAACCTCAGCCTCCGGGCGGTGGCCCGGGACATGGGAATGGTCTCCTCGGCGATCTACCGCTACTTCCCGAGCCGGGACGACCTGCTCACCGCCCTGATCATCGAGGCGTACGACGCGCTGGGCGCGGCGGTGGAGGCGGCCGACGCGGGCGCGGACCGGCTCGACCTACGGGGACGCTGGCACGCGGCGTGCCGGGCGACCCGCGACTGGGCCCTGACCCACCCCGCCGAGTACGCGCTGATCTACGGCAGCCCGGTCCCCGGGTACGCCGCCCCGGACGACACGGTGGGGCCGGCTCAGCGCCCGCCGGCCACCCTGGTCGGCATCCTGCGCGACGGCGTGGCCGCCGGGCGGCTCGCCATCCCCGACCCCGGGGAACTACCCGAACCGCTCCGGGCGGACCTCGCGGAGATCGCCGACGCCCTCGCCCCGGGGCTGCCGGAGGCGCTGCTCGCCCGGGCCATGGCCGGCTGGACCCAGCTCTTCGGGCTGATCAGCTTCGAGCTGTTCGGCCGGATCAACCGCACGCTTCCGCACCGCGACGCGTACTTCGACCACCAGACCGCGCTGATGGCCGACCTCATCGGCCTACCCCGCTGACCCACCCGCCCCGCCGCCCCGCCCCTCCCGCGATCTTGCACTTCGGGCCCCCGGTTCGCCCCTTGCGCGCCTTTTCGCCGGGGCCGCCACTGCAAGATCGGCGCGCGGGTGGGGTTAGGCGGCGTCGGAGGAGTGGCCGGGGAAGAGGTGGGCCGACGGGTCGATCGCCACGGCGGCGTTGTTGACCGCGGTGGCCGCCTCGCCGAAGCCCGTGGCGATCAGCCGGACCTTGCCCGGGTACTCGGTGATGTCGCCGGCCGCGAACACCCGGGCCAGGTTGGTCGCCATCGCGCTGTCCACCACGATGTGCCGGCGGTCCAGCCGCAGCCCCCACTCGGCGATCGGGCCGAGGTCGGCCGTGAAGCCGAGCGCGGCCACCACCGTGTCGACCGGCAGCGTCTCCACCCCGCCGCCCCGCACGGTGATCTCGGCGCCGGTCACCGTGCTGTCCCCGTGCAGGCGGGTGACCTCGGCGTTGACGATGACCCGGACGCACAGCTCCCGCACCCGGGTGACGGTGGCGGCGTGGGCGCGGAACTTCTCCCGCCGGTGCACCAGCGTCACCGAGCGGGCCAGCGGCTGCAACGCCAGCGCCCAGTCGAACGCCGAGTCACCGCCGCCGACGATCAGCACGTCCCGGTCGGCCAGCGCGGCCGGCTCCGGCACGAAGTAGACGATCCCGGCGCCGGTGAAGCTGTCGGCCACCGGCAACGGACGCGGGCTGAAGCTGCCCAGGCCGCCGGTGACGACCACCGCGCCGCAGGAGAGCTGCTGGCCGCCGGCGAGGCCGAGCAGGGGCCGCCCGTCGGCGTGGGACAGCTTTTCGACCCGGGTGCCGAGCAGGTACCGCGGGTGGAACGGGGCGGCCTGGGCGACCAGGTTGGCCACCAGGTCCCGGCCCTTGACCGCCGGGAAGCCGGCCACGTCGAGGATCAGCTTCTCCGGGTACATCGCGGTGATCTGCCCCCCGGCCTCGGGCAGCGCGTCGACCACCGCCACGGAGAGCCCCCGGAACCCCGCGTAGTACGCGGCGAAGAGCCCCGTCGGACCGGCACCGATCACTGCGACATCGACCTCGGGCATGACGTACCGTCGCTTTCCGCTCACGGATCACGCGTGCTGATGCCGACGGTAGGCCCGGCGCAGCACCGGGGCAAGCATGTCCCACTCCGGTGTGCCGGCCCGGGAGGGAGGCCCTCGTCAGGGCAGGGCGAGCGGGGAGTCCAGGTCGTACGGATCGGCCTCGGCCCGGCGGCGCCGGAACAGGATCGCGGCGACCACCCCGCCGACCAGTCCGAAGAGGTGGCCCTGCCAGGAGATCCGCTCGTCGGTGGGGAGGATGCCCAGCAGCTGCCAGCCGTAGAGCAGACCGACCAGCAGCACCACGCCGAAGTTCCACCAGCTCCGCTCGACCACGCCCCGGGTTAGCAGGACGCCCAGGTAGCCGAAGATGACCCCGCTGGCCCCGACCACCACCGAGTTCGGCGAGCCGGTGAACCACACGCCCAGCCCGCTGACCAGCACGATGACCAGGGTGGACCAGAGGAAGCGCCGGAAGCCGGCGGCGAGCACGAACGTGCCGAGCAGGATCAGCGGCACGCTGTTGCTGTAGAGGTGGTTGAAGTCGGCGTGCAGGAACGGCGAGAAGAGCACCCCGTCCAGCCCGTCGATGCGGCGCGGGATGATGCCGCCGGCCAGGTCGAGGTCGATGCCGAGGCCGGCGTCGAGGGCCTCGACGAGGAAGAGGGCCGGCACGACGGCGCACATGGCGACGAAGGCCCGGCCGATGGAGGCGTAGAAGGCCTCGGTGCCGAAGCGTCGCGGGTCGCCGCCCGGAGAGTCGCCGTGCAGGGTCACCCCCCAAGAGCTATCAGCAAACCCCGCCGGCCGCCACCCGTGGGCGCGCCGAATCCCGGTACGACGACGGCGGCGGCGGGGGGGTACGGACGTCCGCACCCCCCGCCGCCGCGCCGCCTCGTCGGTCAGTACCAGCCGTTGCTCTGCGAGTGGCTCCACGCGCCGCAGGGGCTGTTGTACCGGCCCTCGATATAGCCGAGGCCCCACTTGATCTGGGTGGCCGGGTTGGTCTCCCAGTCGCTGGCCACCGAGCCCATCTTGCTGCCCGGCAGCGACTGCGGGATGCCGTACGCCCCGGAGGAAGGGTTGCGGGCCTTGTGGTTCCAGCCGCTCTCCTTGGTCCAGAGCTTGTCCAGGCACGGGAACTGGTCGATGCCGAAGCCGGCGTCGAGCATCAGCGCGCAGCCGATCTTCCGGTTGCCGCCGTACTCGCTGCACGAGGCCGGGATCGGCCCGTCGTACGGCTTGCTCGCCTTGGCCGCCGCCGCCTTCTCGGCGGCCTTCTTCGCCGCCGCCTCGCGCTCCTTCTTGCGGGACGCGGCGGCGGCCTCGGCCTCGCGGGCCCGCTCGGCGGCCTCCTTCGCCGCCTCGGCGGCGCGCAGCTTGGCCTGGTACTCGGCGGCCCGCTGCTTGGCGGAGCTGACCCGGTGCTCGGCCTGCCGGTCGCGCTGGTAGTCGTACTCGGCCTGGTCGATCTGGAGGCCGACCTGCGCGGTCAGGCCCTGTTGCTGGGTTTCCCGGTCTTCGCCGAGATAGAAGCCGCCGGCAACGCCCACGGAGAGCAGTGCGACGGCGGCGGTACGGGCGCCGAACCGGCTCCACAGCCGAGTCACGAAGTGGTCCCTTCGTCGGGGGCAAGGACACGGCACGACCCCGACCCGCGGAGGGGTCGGCCCGCGCTGTGAGCGCCCCGACCCTGCCGGTCGCAGCCGACGCACCCGGTGCCGCCCGCCCCGCCGTCGGATGACGGCGGACGATCTTTCCGGGACGTGGACGCTCGTTGGACACCATCGCGCACAGTGAGACCAATGGGAAACCACCCGCCCCAATTGTGACTTGGGCCACACGGATAATTAGGGCTAACGATCACTCTAACGGACAAACATCGCGATCAGAGCGGAACGCCCTCCAGTAGATCCGTCACCATCGCGGCGATCGGCGACCGCTCGGAGCGGGTCAGCGTGACGTGCGCGAACAGCGGGTGGCCCTTGAGCGTCTCGATCACGGCGGTCACCCCGTCGTGCCGGCCCACCCGCAGGTTGTCCCGCTGGGCGACGTCGTGGGTGAGCACCACCCGCGACCCCTGGCCGATCCGGGACAGCACGGTGAGCAGCACGCCCCGCTCCAGCGACTGGGCCTCGTCCACGATGACGAAGGCGTCGTGCAGGCTGCGGCCCCGGATGTGGGTGAGCGGGAGGACCTCCAGGATGCCCCGGGTCATGACCTCCTCCAGCACGTTCTCGTGCACCACCGCGCCGAGGGTGTCGAAGACCGCCTGTGCCCAGGGCGACATCTTCTCGGTCTCGGAGCCGGGCAGGTAGCCCAACTCCTGGCCGCCGACGGCGTAAAGCGGGCGGAAGACGACCACCTTCTTGTGCCGGCGCCGCTCCATCACCGCCTCCAGGCCGGCGCACAGCGCCAGCGCCGACTTGCCGGTGCCGGCCCGGCCGCCCAGCGAGACGATCCCGATCGACTCGTCCAGCAGCAGGTCGAGGGCGACCCGCTGCTCGGCCGAGCGGCCGTGCACCCCGAACGCCTCCCGGTCGCCCCGGACCAGCCGCACCGTCTTGTCGGGCAGCACCCGGCCCAGCGCGGAGCCGCGCCCGGAGTGCAGCACCAGCCCGGTGTGGCAGGGCAGTCCGGCCGCGCCGTCCACGTCGAGGGTCTCGCCGGCGTAGAGCGCGCCGATCTCGTCCTCGCCCAGCTCCAGCTCGGACATCCCCGTCCAGGTCGGGTCGCTGGCCTGGCCGTGCCGGTACTCGTCGGCGCGCAGCCCGACCGAGGCCGCCTTCACCCGCAGCGGCATGTCCTTGCTGACCAGGGTCACGTCCCGCCCCTCGGCGGCCAGGTTGAGCGCCACCGAGAGGATCCGGGCGTCGTTGGACTCGTTGCGGAAGCCGGGCGGCAACACGCCGTCGTCGGTGTGGTTCAACTCCACCCGCAGGGTGCCGCCGGCGTCGTTGGCCGGCACCGGCCGGTCCAGCCGACCGTGGCGCACGCGCAGCTCGTCGAGCAGGCGCAACGACTGCCGGGCGAACCAGCCCAGCTCCGGATGGTGCCGCTTGCCCTCCAACTCTGAGATGACCACGAGGGGTAGCACCACCTCGTGCTCGGCGAACCGGTGGAACGCCGCCGGGTCCGAGAGCAGGACCGAGGTGTCCAGGACGAACGCCTGGCCGGCTGGTCGGGGCTCCTCGGGCTCGACCGGAGCAGCCGCGCGGCGGCTCCGGGTGGCACGGCGGGTCGTGGCAGTCGCGGCCGGGTTCTGGTCGGCACCGGCGGGGGTACGGCGAGTCGTCACAGGCCTGCTCCGACGGATGGGCACCCGGCCACCCGCGTTCCGCCTCGTCCGGTGCCCGGGGACACGGGGTCGGATGCGGGCCCCGTGCGCGAGGTCGCAGATCCGGGCTGGCCGGCTGGCCCGGGAGAACCCCGTGCCATGACTAGACGCTAGCCCCGCCGGGACGTCCCGGCTAGAGGTTGTCGACTGGATCTCCGGCGACGGGCCGGTGAACAGTCGCGGCGGAACCGGCCGGGATGCATGCCCCCTGCGCGCATCCCGGCCGGTGGGACCACGGTCACCGGTCTGACGTGGTCCCGACGGTGCGCGTCCGCCGCGGACGGCGCACCGTGCTCGTGCCGCTCCGGCGGCAGCCGGCGGTCACCCCTCCCTCGGGCCGGCGGAAGCCGACGGCCGGCCGGAGCCGCCGACGGAAGCCGACAGCCGGCCGGAGCCGCTGGCGCGGGCCGGCGGGCGGCCGGGCCGGGTCAGCCCTGCCACCGGACCAGGGCGCCGGTGGGGTGCCGACCGCTCGCGGTGGCCGGCACGGCGACTGGCGCGGCGACCGGTGCCGCGACCGCCACGGTGCCCCTGCGGGACGGGGCGGCGAAGGAGGAGCCGGTGTAGGTGGTGCCCTGCCGGGCGGCCCGGCCGTCCCGGTCGCGGGCCGGCGGCGGGCCGGCCAGGGCGGAGGCGATGGCCGCCTGGGCCTCCCGGCGGCGCCGGTTCCAGGCGCCCCGGTCGCCGTCGAAGTACCCCTGTCGGTAGCCGAAGCGGTAACCGATCCGGTAACTGAGCTGACCGTGCAGCCGGCCGGCCGCGTAGCTGGTCGAGCCGAGCACGAGGACGAGGAAGACCGCGAGGAAGGGACTCATCCGGCGGCTCCCCGGCGACCCGGGACACCGGCGGAGGCCCGGACGGCGCGGCGGGGCGGGGCGGCGTTCACCGTTCCTCCGGCTCGACGGAGGTGGGGTCGGTGACCAGCAGCCGGTCCAGGTCGTCGGTGCTGACCTCCTCGGTCAGCTCGACGCTGATCCGGCAGCCGTCCAGGACCACCTCGGCGACCGAGGAGCGGCGGATCTCGCCGCCGGCGTCGTAGACCCGGACGCTCAGCTCCGGGCAGCCGAGATGGGTCCGCCAGGCGTTCCACTCCGCCCGGTCCCCCACGTTGAGCGACAGGAAACGGCAGCCCCGGGCGAGGTACAGGCGCCACGGCGCGCTCAGCCCGGCGGCCACCCCCTCCGCGATCAGGCCGAAGGCCTGGGCACGGGTGGCGAGTTCGGTCACCACACCCCCCTCGTACCGGGTGAGGGACGCATGCGAGCACCAATCGTCTCAGGCACGTGACACACGGTAAATTGTCCCATGAACGTGACAGTATCAGCTTTTCGTCCGATCGCGCCGGCACTGACGGACACCTACTCTGCCCAGGTGAGACCCCTCAGAAGCAATGCCGGACACGGCCGACTGCGGCCCCGTACGCGTGTCTCGTTCACGTGACACAAGCGTGCCCGGAGACCCCGCCGGACGCGAGTGGTCGTACCGTCACGGAGTGACCGAGAGCGCTCACGCCCGGAAGATCGCCTTTGCCGCCTTCGTCCGCCGGGCCCTCGACGACGCCCGGGCCATGCGCGCCTGGAGTGGCACCGAGGTCTCCCGGCGCACCGGCGTCTCCCGCCAGACCATCAACCGCTGGGTCCGGGGGGACTGGGCCAGCGACCCGGAGGCCGAGCGGGTGGTCGCCTTCTGCGAGGGTCTCGGCCTCAACCCGACGGCCGCCTTCGGGGTGCTGGGCTGGGACCGGGCGGCCACCCCCCGCTCCGCGCCCGGCCCGCCCCCGATGGACCCGGACGTGGAGGCGCTGCTGCGCCGGCTGGTCGACCCCACCGTGTCGGACACGGAGAAGTTCCACATCCGGGAAACCATTCGTTACCTCGCTTACCGCCCAACTCTCCCCGCCGATGTCCGAAAAAGAGGTAATCGGGCGGGCTAGTTTCCTCAGATGGCGAAAGAACCGCAGGTCGGACCCAATCGTTTTCCTCCGGGAGCGGAACGGGAGCGCTAGCGTCCCTATTCGTACTGCTTGGGCTCGTCGTCGGCGGGGGGACGGGACAAGGCCGAACTCAGCCCTGCGGGACAGAAGGAGGGGTCTGTCCATGACCCTGAAGTGGTTGGCAGTCGTGGTCGCGGTGGTGTCCCTGACATCCGCCGTGACCGGCAACCTGGTGATCGGCGTGGTCGGCGGCGGGCAGCTTCCCGTGGTCGCCAACGTCCTCGCGCTCACCACCGCCGGTACGGCGGTCGTCCTGGCCGTCGTCGCCGAGCTGCACGACCGGCTCAACGACCGGATCAGCGCGCTCACCGAGTTCCTGGTGGCGCGGCTCAACGAGATCGAGGCGCGTACCGGCGACCGGAACACCGGTTTCGTGGAGGGCTACCTGCTCAGCCACGGTCAGGACGCCGAGGTGGTGCCGTTCGGACGCCGGGGTCGGGGAGCCGCCGAACGCTGAACTGACCGGTCCGGGAGTCTCGTCTCGGCCACGAATACGCCGGCCACCCCGGGGTACGCTGTCGCGCGTGCCGCCGTTGAATCTGGGCAACCAGCAGCCGCAGACCCCGTTGGACGCCGACCGGGCCTGGCGGGCGACCGCTGGCCGGGTGGGCGACATCGTCCTCTTCTTCGACTTCGACGGCACACTCGCGCCCGTCGACGACGACCCGACGGCGGTGCAGCCGGCCCCGAAGGTGCTGGCTGCGATCGAGGCCCTCGCGCCGCTGGTCCGCCGGATCGCGATCGTCTCCGCCCGGCCGGTCGAGTTCCTCCGCGACCACCTCGGCGGGCTGGACGGCGTCGACCTCTACGGCCTCTACGGGCTGGAGCACAGCCACTCGGGCGGCGAGACGGTCACCGAGCCGGCCGCGCTGCCCTGGGTGCCGACCATGCGGGAGCTGGCCGACCTCGCCCGCGCCGAACTGCCGGCCGAGGCGCTGGTCGAGTTCAAACGGCTCTCCGTGGCGCTGCACTGGCGCACCGCCCCACAGCTCGGCGCGGCCGTGCAGGAGTGGGGCCAGGCGCAGGCCGAGCGGCTCGGGCTGCGCGTGCAGGCCGGCCGGATGGTGTTGGAGATCAAGCCGCCGGTCGACCGGGACAAGGGCATGGTCATCGGCGAGGTGGTCCGGGACGCCGGCGGCGCCTGGTACTTCGGCGACGACGTCTCCGACATCAAGGCGTTCGCGGCGCTGCGCGCCCGCGCGGCGGCGGACCCGGAGTTCCTCGGGGTCTGCGTTGCGGTGGCGAACCCGGAGACCGGCCACGAGGTCGCCGAGGCCGCCGACCTGACGATCGAGTCCCCCGCCGCCCTCGGCGACTTCCTCACCGAGGCCCTCCCCCGGCTGCGCTAACCCCACCCCCGCCGATCTTGCACTGTCCGCCCGGACAAAGCGGACAACTGGGACGAAACCAGGGCCCTGAGTGCAAGATCGCCGGGAAGGGAGGGGCGGGGGCTCAGGCGCCGAAACGGCGCTGGCGGGTGGCGTACGAGCGCAGCGCGCGGAGGAAGTCGACCCGGCGGAAGTCGGGCCAGTTCAGCTCGCAGAAGTAGAACTCCGAGTGGGCCGACTGCCACAGCATGAAGCCCGACAGCCGCTGCTCGCCGCTGGTCCGGATGATCAGGTCCGGATCCGGAAGGCCCCGGGTGTAGAGGTGCTCGGAGATGTGGTCGACGTCCAGCGCCTCGGCCAGTTCCTCGATGGTCCCGCCGGCCGCGGCATGCTCCAGCAGCAGCGAGCGGACGGCGTCGGCGATCTCGCGCCGGCCACCGTACCCGACGGCGATGTTGACCTGGGCGCCGCCGGTGCGCTGCCGGGTCCGTTCCTCGGCCGCCTTGAGCGCCGCCGCGTGGTGCGCCGGCAGGACGTCGAGCGCCCCCACCATCCGCAGCCGCCAGGGATTGCCCTCCTCGGCCAGCTCGGTGCTCAGGTCCTCGATGATCTGGAGCAGCGGGTCCAGTTCCTCCGCCGGGCGGGAGAGATTGTCGGTGGAGAGCAGCCAGAGCGTCACGTGTCCCACCCCGGCGGCGTCGCACCAGCGCAGCAGCTCCTTGATCCGCTCCGCGCCCATCCGGTGCCCGTCGTTGGGGTCGACGAAGCCCATCTCCCGGGCCCAGCGGCGGTTGCCGTCGCACATCACGCCCACGTGCCGGGGCACCGGCCTGCCCGCGAGCTTGGCCGTCAGCCGCCGCTCGTACACGGAGTAGAGGAGGTTCCGCAGAGTCATCACCTTGCAGAGTAGCGACCCGCCACCCGGATCAGTCCCGCGGTGGCCGATCCCGGGCCGAGAGACCGATGCCGATCATCGCGAGGGTGCGCGCGTCCAACCGGCCGTCGCCGAGGCCCAGCTCAACGACCGTGCCGAAGACCCGGTCGTCGCGCCGCGCCGCGCGCACCGCCCCGTCGACCACCCACCGCCGCCGGGCCAGCCAGGCCGCCGTGGAGCTGTGCCGCAGGTGGGTGCCGAGGCGGCGGCGCAGCGCTTCGGCGTACCGCCGGGCGGCCCCCGCCGGGTCGCCGGCCGCCGCCGCCCCGGCCAGCGCGCCGGAGAGCAGCGCGTAGAAGATCCCCTCCCCGGTGAACGGATTGATCAGCGACAGCGCGTCCCCGGCGAGCACCAGCCGGCCCCGGCCGGGCGACGGGCGGTGGGTGGACAGCGGCAGGTGGTGGGCGCGCAGTGCGGTCACCTCGGCCGGGTCGGTGCCGGGCAGCAGCGCGGCCAGCCGGTCCAGCAGGTGGGCGCGGGTCAGCGGCTCGCCCCGCAGCACCTCCCCGTACCCGACGTTCGCCCGCCCGTCCCCGATCGGGAACGACCAGGCGTACGCCGGCCAGCGCGGCGCCGAGGTGACGATGAGCTGCTCGGGCGGGCCCGGCCGGGCCGGGGCGTACCCCCGGATGGCCAGCGCCAGGTGGCGGTCCGGGTTCGGCGGGTGGCCGAGCACCCGGCGGACCACCGATCCGGCGCCGTCCGCGCCGACCACCGCCCGCGCGGCGACGTCGCCGTCGAGCACCACCCGCCCGCCGCGCGCCTCGACCCGGCGCACGGCGTGCCGGCGCAGCTCCGCGCCGGCCGCCACCGCCGCCGCCACCAGCCGGGCGTCGAAGACCTCCCGGGGCACCGTGTACGCCGGCCGGGGCAGCGGCCGGGCCACCGCGCCGCCGCCGGGCCCGACCAGCCGCAGCCGGGGCAGCGGGGCGTACCCGTCGACGGCACCGGTGACGCCCAGCCCGGCGAGGACGTCCAGCGCGTGCGCGGCGATGCCGTCGCCGCACGCCTTGTCCCGGGGGAAGTCGGCCCGGTCCAGCAGCAGCACCCGGGCCCCGGCCCGGCGGGCCGCCAGCGCGGCGGCTGCCCCGGCGGGGCCCGCCCCGACCACCGCCACGTCGTACTCGTCGGTCATGCCGCCTCCCCTGTTGCGTGCGCTCAGCCCGGCGCGCCCGCCCCCTCGACCCGGCCGGCGCGCCACAACCCGTACAACGCCAGGGCGGCGGCGGCGAGCAACGGCCCGCCGTCGCGGATCAGGCCGTCGACGCCGAGCAGCCACCAGCACAGCGGCAGGTCGACGGCGAGCACGCCGAGCGTGATCGCCACCAGCAGCGACCGGGCCCAACGCCGGCCGCGCATGAGGAAGGCGGTGCAGAGCAGCACCAGGTAGCTGACCCCGACGCCGGCGGCGAACCAGAACAGCACCGCCGGCACGGCGGCCAGCCGGCCGTCCAGGATCGCCCCGGTGGCGACCAGGGCCGGGACCAGCATCAGCGGGCTGTACGTGAACGCGGCGACGCGGCTGGTGAGCAGCCAGCCGGTGACCGGTGGGCGCTTCGGGGCGACCTCCCGCCAGGAGATCGTCCCGCCGGAGACGACCAGGCCCTTGCGGTGCCGGACCAGGTGGCCGGCGACGGCGTCCGAGCGGTACAGCAGCCAGACCACGGCCCCGCAGAGCGCGGCGAGCAGGGCGAAGCCGAGCAGCCCGGGCAGCGGCGGCACGCCCTGCCGGGGCACCACCAGCCGGCCCACGGCGAAGACCGTGGTGACGGCGAGAATCAGCCCGAACGGCCTGGCCACGGTGCGGCCCCGGTGGACGTGCCCGATCAGCACCAGGAAGCCGAGCGAGCGGAGCATCGCCCAGCCGGTGCGTACCGCGAGCCCGAACTCCTGCTCCGGGGCGTACCACCAGTTGAGCAGCTCGACCACGACGGTGGCCGCCGCCGTCACGGCGAGCAGGGTGGTCAGCGCCCGGACGGCGGACGGCCGCCGGACCTGGGTCTCGGCGGCCGTCCTCATGGAATCCGATGATGCCCCGTGCGGGGGCGGATCGCACCTACCGCGTCGGCTGCTCCGCGTCGAGCCGGGCGCGCAGCGCGTCCAGCTCGGCCCAGAGCACGCCGGGCAGCTTGTCCCCGAACTTCTCGAACCACTCGGTGACCAGCGGCAGCTCCTCGCGCCACTCGTCCGGGTCGACCTTCAGCGCGATCCGGACGTCCTCCGGGGTCATGTCGAGACCCTCGACGTCCAGCGCGTCCTGCGCCGGGACCATGCCGATCGGGGTCTCCACCGCGTCGGCCCGGCCCTCCAGCCGCTCGACGACCCACTTGAGCACCCGCGAGTTCTCGCCGAAGCCCGGCCAGAGGAAGTTGCCCTCGGCGTCCTTGCGGAACCAGTTGACGTAGTAGACCTTCGGCAGCTTGGACTCGTCGCCGTCGGCGCCCTTGCCCATCTCGATCCAGTGCCGGAAGTAGTCGCCGGCGTGGTAGCCGATGAACGGCAGCATGGCCATCGGGTCGCGGCGCACCACGCCCACCGCGCCGGACGCGGCGGCGGTGGTCTCCGAGGACAGCGTCGCGCCCAGGTAGACGCCGTGCACCCAGTCCCGGGCCTCGGTGACCAGCGGGACGGTGTCCCGGCGGCGACCGCCGAACAGGATCGCGTCGATCGGCACCCCGTTCGGGTCGTAGTAGTCGTCGGCCAGGATCGGGCACTGCGTGATCGGGGTGCAGAACCGGCTGTTCGCGTGCGAGGAGAGGTTCTCGCTCTGCGGCGTCCAGTCGTTGCCCTTCCAGTCGATCAGGTGCGCCGGCGGCTCGCCCATCCCCTCCCACCAGATGTCGCCGTCGTCGGTGAGGGCGACGTTGGTGAAGACGGAGTTGCCCCGGTCCAGCGTCCGCATCGCGTTGGCGTTGGTCTTCCAGTCGGTGCCCGGGGCGACGCCGAACAGGCCGTACTCGGGGTTGATCGCGTAGAGCCGGCCGTCCTGGCCGAAGCGCATCCAGGCGATGTCGTCGCCGATGGTCTCGACCTTCCAGCCCGGGATGGTCGGCTCCAGCATGGCCAGGTTGGTCTTGCCGCAGGCGGACGGGAACGCCCCGGCGACGTGGTAGACCCGCCCCTCCGGCGAGGTGATCTTCAGGATCAGCATGTGCTCGGCGAGCCAGCCCTCGTCGCGCCCCATGACGCTGGCGATGCGCAGCGAGTAGCACTTCTTGCCGAGCAGCGAGTTGCCGCCGTAACCGGAGCCGAAAGACCAGATCTCCCGGGTCTCCGGGAAGTGGGAGATGTACTTCGTCTCGTTGCACGGCCAGGCGACGTCCTGCTGGCCGGGTGCGAGCGGGGCGCCGATGGAGTGCAGCGCGTGCACGAAGCCCGCGTCGTCGCCCATCGCCTCCAGGATCTTCGCGCCCATCCGGGTCATGATGCGCATCGAGGCCACCACGTACGGGCTGTCGGTGATCTCGACACCGAACATGGGGCTCTCGGCCTCGACCGGGCCCATGCAGAACGGGATGACGTACATGGTCCGCCCGCGCATGGAGCCGCGGTACAGCTCGGTCATCGTCCGCTTCATCTCGGCCGGCGCCATCCAGTTGTTGGTGGGGCCGGCGTCCGCCTCGTCCACCGAGCAGATGAAGGTGCGCTCCTCGACCCGGGCGACGTCCGACGGGTCGGTGCGGGCGTAGAACGAGTTGGGCTTCTTCTCGGGGTTGAGCCGGATCAGGGTGCCGTTGTCGACGAGCTCGTCGGTGAGGCGGCGCCACTCCTCGTCGGACCCGTCCACCCACACGACCCGGTCCGGGGTGGTCAGTTCCGCTACTTCTCGGACCCAGGCGAGCAGTTCGGGGTGGGACGTCGGGGCCTGATCGATACCCCGAACGGTAGCCGGAGCAACCATGACACATCTCCTTGTGGTCGACGCTGACCGATCTATGGGATGCACGAGTTGGGACGGCGCGAGGCGTCGCCTTCGTGGAAACCTGGGATTGGCCTCAGCGTAATCCGGGCGACGTCGCGAGTCAGTGGGACTGGTTGTGAAGAACTGCACAAGGTACGGCCACGCTGCGGCATCGCGTTCTGATACCCGCTTTCACGCGCAGTTTCACGCAAATCTTCAGTGAACCTTCGCCGAGATCTCCGGGGTACGGGCGGTCGGGGGTCGACCGCGGCGGGTGGTGCGGGTGGACGGTGTGGTGCCGCCGGTGAACTGACGCCGGAACTGCGCGACGGGGGCAGCGGCATCCATTCGGCTACACCATCCACAATTGGCGCACCGCGGGTTACGGTGTACTCACCGACGACCGACGACCCCACGGACGACGCCAGGCCGGCCCCCACCCGCGCAGCGCGCCGAGCGGCCGGTCGTCCGTTGGTGCCCGCCCACGGGGGCCGGAACCGGTACGCTCGGCGGTGTGGCCGCGACGATGACCGGGGACCAACCAGGCCCCCCGCCGACCCGCCCGGGTCTGGCACGCGCCCTGATCGACCGCTTCGGTCATCTGGTCCGCGAGCTCAGCAAGTTCGCCACCGTGGGCAGCGTGGCCTTCATCGTCGACTTCGCTCTCTTCAACTACCTGGCCAACGCCCGGGGCGTGGAGCAGGTCACCGCGAAGACGATCTCCACGGTGATCGCCGCGACCGTCGCCTTCGTCGGCAACCGGTTCTGGACGTGGCGGCACCGCCAGCGCTCCAACCCGGCCCGCGAGTACGCGCTGTTCTTCCTCTTCAACGGGGTGGGCCTGGGCATCGCGGTGGCCTGCCTGGCGATCAGCCGGTACGGCCTCGGCGCCCTCTGGCCCGGCGTGTTCCAGACCGCCCTCGCCGACAACATCGCCAGCTTCGTCGTCGGCACCGGCCTCGGCACGCTGTTCCGGTTCTGGTCGTACCGACGGTTCGTCTTCGTGGAAGCGGGAACCCAGACCGTCACGGAAGCGGCCCACGACCGGGACCCCCGGGCGTGACCTGCCGCCCACCTCGTCCGGCCGGGCCGAGCCGGCCCGTCCCCTCGCCTAAGGTGTTGCGCATGCGTCTTGTCCGTCTGCTGCCTGAGCGCTGGCAGAAGTTCATCCACGAGGCGCTCAAATTCGGCATCGTCGGCGGAATCAACACCGTCATCAACTACGCGGTGTTCAACGCGCTGGCACTGACCGTTTTCCGGGACGGCCAACTCAAGGCGACGGTCATCGCCACGGTGGTGGCGACGATCACGTCATATCTGATGAATCGCCACTGGACGTACCGGGATCGCCCGAAATCGGCGCTACGTCGCGAGTACGTCCTGTTCTTCCTGTTCAACGCGACCGGCCTGCTCATCGAACTCGGCGTCCTGGCGGCGGCCAAGTACGGCCTCGGCATGACCAGCCTGCTCGCCCTCAACGGGGCGAAGACCGGCGGCGTTCTGCTGGCCACGCTCTTCCGCTTCTGGTCGTACCGGACGTTCGTCTTCCAGCCCGCCCCGGCGGAGCCGGCGGCGGACACCTGGCACACCATTCCCCGGGACGAATGGGACACGATGGCCGAGATGGACCCGGTCGCCGAGCTGGCCGAGTCGGTCAGCGAACTGGAGGAGACCGAGCCCCGACCCGGCGCGCGCCGGGCGGCGCCCCGCCGCGACGGCATCGCCCCGGCGCAGGGCCGGCCCGCACCGGCCGACGCCGCCCTCACGCTCGACGGTGAGCTGGCGGCGGAACTCGCCGACGAACTGCACGCCGGCACCCGCCGACGGCGGCGGTGAGCCGAGACATGACCGCCGTCACCACGCCGGAGGCCGACCCCGACCAGCCCGGCCCCGCGACGCCGGAGTTCGGCTCCGATCGTCCCGGCCCCGCCATGCCGCAGCCCGGTCCCGAGCGGACCGTCCCGGAGCAGGTCACTCCGGGCCAGGCCGGACCGACCGTTCCGGAGCAGGCCGGACGCGCCGGCGCCGGACCGACCCTCCCGGGCCAGACCACCGCCGGACCGGCTCGCCCGCAACAAGCCGGACAGGCCGTCTCCGGGACGACCGGAACCGTCGGACCCTCCGGACCGGAGGAAGCCGATCCCGGCGCGGACGGTTTCTCCCAGGTCGGTGGTACCGGCGACATCCACGCACCGGCAACCCACCAGGAGAGCCCGGCGGCGCCGCCGCCGGGCGGCGCGGTCCCGCCGTCCCCGGTGGTGCCTCCGGTGCGCTCGGGCACGGGCGCGCCGGCCGAGCTGTTCTTCGAGGACCTGACCCCCGGGCGCACCTTCGGCCTGGGTGTGGTGCGGGTGGACGGCGACGAGATGGTCGCCTTCGCCCGCCGGTTCGACCCGCAGTGGTACCACGTCGACCCCGAGCAGGCCGCCGCGAGCCACCACGGCGGGCTGATCGCCAGCGGCTTCTACACCGTCAGCCTCTTCATGCGGGCGTACGTCGATCATGTGCTGGCCCGGGCCGCAGCCGACGCCTCCCCCGGCCTGGAGGAACTGCGCTGGCTGGCCCCGGTGCGGGCCGGCGACCGCCTGGCGGTGCGCCTGGACGTGGTGGGCAGCCGCCCCTCCACCGCCCGACCCGGTCTCGGCACGGTCAGCCTCACCGGCACGATGTTCCGCCTCGGGCCGGACGACCGCCCGGACCGCGAGGTGCTCCGCACCCGCTTCCGCGGCTGGTTCACCCTCCGCCCCACCCACCCCTGACCCACCCACCCCACCCCGGGGCCGGTGGAGGGGGGCCGGTGGGGGGAGGGCAGGGTGGGGTTAGTCGCTGCCACTCCGCTTCGCGAAGCGGCCCTAATCGGGAGGAAGTAGGTCTACTTCCGAGTTAGGCGGAGGGGTCGCGGAGGGGTTTGCCCTCGCGCATGTCGGCGAGGATCTCACGCATCTCGCCGTCGCCGAGGGAGTGCCGGTCGTGGTGCGCCTCGACCAGCTCGTACAGCTTGGTCTGCACCCGGTCCACCCCGGGGACGTCGGTCAGCATCGACTGGCCGCGTTCGCCGGCCGACTCGATGGTGAGCGTGCCGCAGCCGAGCAGCCGCTCGACGAAGCGCTGGCTCATCGCGTGATCGTTGATCCGGGTGAGCGGGATGTCCCGCCGGTCCCGGGAGAGCACCCCCTGCTGGAGCAGCACCCGCTCGTTGGTGAACAGGTAGTGCGTGCTGCGCCAGACCAGGAACGGCCAGAGCGCCAACCAGAGCACGAGCAGCAGGGCTAGCCCCGCGACCACGTACAGGGCGATGGTCGAGGCCTCGCCGTCCGGGAGCAGGAGCCAGGCCGCCAGCACGGCGGCGACGGCGAGCGCCAACACCAGCACCGGCCGCACCACCGCCTTCCAGTGCGGGTGCAGGTGCAGCACGACGTGCTCGTCCTCGGTGAGCACGTCTTCGGGGAACGCCACGGGAACCTCCTCGCAGAACGGACGCGCTGACCGTAGCCGGTCGACGCCCGTAATCGGATCATCCGGTGCGGTGGTTCCGTCGTGGCGGCCGTGGCGGCTAGCGAAGGTGCAGCACGTCGCCGGCCGCGAGGGCACGCGGGCCGGCGGAGGTGTCGACAAGGAGTTGGCCGTCCGGGTCCACGCCGGTGGCGGTGCCGGTCAGCTCCGCGCCGTCCGGGAGCAGCACCCGGACCGGGCGGCCGACGGTGGCGCAGGCGGCCAGGTAGGCGTCCCGCAGGCCGCTGGCCAGCGCGTCCCCGCCGGCGGAGCGCCACCGGTCGTACCAGTCGGCCAGGGAGCGCAGCAGGGCGCGCAGCATCGGGTCCCGGTCGGTGGCCACCGCCCCGGCGAGCTGGAGCGAGGTCGCGGGCAGGCCGGTCGGGTTCTCCGGCAGCTCGTCGGCGCGCAGGGTGACGTTGAGGCCGATGCCGAGCACGATCGCCGGCGGCCGGTCCGCCGTCGGGCCGGACACCGCCTCGGCCAGGATGCCGGCGCATTTCGCATCGCCGACCAGCAGGTCGTTGGGCCATTTCAGGGCGGCGTCCAACTCGGCCAGCCGGGCCACCGCCTCGACCAGCGCGACCCCGGCGAGCAGTGGCAGCCAGCCGTACCCCGCGGCCGGGGCCGCCGGCCAATCGCGCTCGGCGACCGCCTCGCCCGGCCGGAGCAGCACGCTGGTCGCGATGCCCGCCCGGGCGGGCGACTGCCAGGCCCGGCCCCGCCGCCCCCGACCGGCGGTCTGCCGCTCGGCGACCACGACCAGCCCCTCGGGCTCGCCCGCCCGGGCCGCCTCGGCGGCATCGGCGTTGGTGGAGCCGGTCTCGGCGCGCAGGTCGAGGTGCCGCCAGGGCCCGTGCGGGGCGACCAGCGCGCGGCGCAGCCGGGCCGCCGACAGCGGCGGGCGGTCCAGGTCGGTGTACGGGGAACCGGGCATTCCGCCAGCCTACGGCCCGCCCCGGCGGCCGGCCGGATCCCGTCGGCGCGCCCCGCACTGAGGCGTACTGCACACCGGGGGCGTCCTGAACCATCGTTATATTCCCTGGGTGACTACCGAGATCGGGATCGACATTCACAGTACTGCCGGTAAGCAGGCGGACCTGGAGCGACGGATCGACGAGGCGGTGCACGCCGGGTCGGCGCGTGCGGTCGAGAAGCAGCACGCGCGGGGGAAGAAGACCGCCCGGGAGCGGATCGGGATGCTGCTCGATGAGGGCTCGTTCGTCGAGTTGGACGGGTTCGCGCGGCATCGGTCGACCAATTTCGGGCTGGAGCGGTCCCGCCCGTACGGTGACGGGGTGGTCACCGGCTATGGCACGGTCGATGGTCGGCAGGTCTGTGTTTTCGCCCAGGACTTCACGGTCTTCGGTGGTTCGCTCGGTGAGGTTTTCGGCGAGAAGATCGTCAAGGTGATGGATCTGGCTATGAAGATCGGTTGCCCGGTGGTCGGTATCAACGACTCCGGTGGGGCCCGGATCCAGGAGGGTGTCGCTTCGCTCGGTCTGTACGGCGAGATTTTCTTCCGTAACGTGCGGGCCAGTGGCGTCATCCCGCAGGTGTCCCTGATCATGGGGCCGTGCGCGGGTGGGGCGGTGTACTCCCCGGCGGTCACCGACTTCACCGTGATGGTCGACCGGACCTCGCACATGTTCATCACCGGCCCGGATGTGATCAAGACGGTGACGGGCGAGGACGTGGCGATGGAGGAGTTGGGTGGCGCGCGGACGCACAACGCGCGCAGCGGTAACGCGCACTACCTCGGTGTGGACGAGCGGGATGCGATCGAGTACGTCAAGGCGTTGCTGTCGTATCTGCCGTCGAACAATCTGGACGAGCCGCCGGTGTTCGAGGCCCCGGCAGATCTGGCGGTCACCGACTCCGACCGGGAGTTGGACACGCTGATCCCGGACTCGGCCAACCAGCCGTACGACATGCACCGGGTGATCGGGCACGTTCTGGATGACGGCGAGTTCCTGGAGGTCCAGCCGCTCTACGCGCAGAACCTGGTGGTCGGGTTCGGTCGGGTCGAGGGCCGGCCGGTCGGTGTGGTGGCCAACCAGCCGATGCACTTCGCCGGGACCCTGGACATCGCCGCGTCGGAGAAGGCCGCCCGGTTCGTGCGTACCTGCGACGCGTTCAACGTTCCGGTGCTGACCTTCGTGGACGTCCCGGGGTTCCTGCCCGGCACCGGTCAGGAGTGGGACGGCATCATCCGCCGGGGCGCCAAGCTGATCTACGCGTACGCCGAGGCCACCGTCCCGAAGGTCACCGTGATCACCCGCAAGGCGTACGGCGGGGCGTACGACGTGATGGGCTCCAAGCACCTCGGCGCGGACCTGAACTTCGCCTGGCCGACCGCGCAAATCGCGGTGATGGGCGCGCAGGGCGCGGTGAACATCCTGTACCGCTCGGAGTTGGCGAAGGCCGACGACCCCGCCGCCGTACGGGCCGAGAAGATCGCCGAGTACGAGGACACCCTGGCCAACCCGTACATCGCCGCCGAACGCGGCTACGTCGACTCGGTCATCCCACCGCACGAGACGCGCACCCAGATCGTCCGCGCGCTACGGGTGCTACGCACCAAACGCGAGACCCTCCCACCGAAGAAGCACGGCAACATCCCGCTGTAGGCGCCAGGAGGCCCCTGGTGGCGGCCGTCGCCGGCAGGGGTTTCCGGTCACACCACGTGCGGGTACGGAAACCGGCCCGGGACGTGCCGCCGGACGGGACATGATGCCTGCCCGCGACATGCTGCCGGCCCGGCCCGGCAGCACCAGCACCGGCACCCGCAGCGGCACGGTCAGCAGGACGGGTTGGCGGCGACGCACATCCGCCGGGCCGCGCTGCGACCCAGTGCGCACAGCTCCGCGTCGCTCGTCCAGCGGGAGCCGCTCAGCCGGTCGGCGCCCGGCCCGGCGACCGGCACGATCACCGTGACCAGGTCGCCGACCCGGACGACCATCCGGCTCTCCGTGGACAACCGCAGGCCGACGGCCCGCTTCGTCGTCACGTCCACCGGCTGCGACGGGACGTGCCGCAGCAGGACGGACTCGTCGCCGGCGAAGTCACGGGCGACCGCCTGCCAGGTGTGCGTCAACGAGACCGTGACGGGCTTGCCGGCCCACTGGACCGGTGCCACCTCGCGCCAGTCGGAGCAGGCGGCCAGCGCCACGTCCAACTCGGTGAACACCCGGGCGGTCGCGCCGGGGGCGAGGCGGTAGACGTCTTGGGCCAGGAGCGGGACGCCCGGCGAGGCGGCCTGACCGGGAACGTCCTTCTGTAGCAGGGTCTGCGAGCGGGAGTAGCGGGACACCGGCTGTGCCGCCGGCACCCCCTTGTCCGCTGCGCAGACCTCCAGCAACGCGTCCACCCGGACCGGCTCATGGAGCCCCGACTCTCCCAGGCGGACGTTGCCCCGGACACTCAGGTCGAACGGCGCCAGCAGGGCCTCCGCCGGGATCTCGGCCCGCCCGGTCGGCTCGGGTTCGGCCGGGAACAGCCACCGGTCGGGCCAGGACGACACCGGCGGCGCGTCGGGACCGTCGGCCCGGCCGCCGACCGCCACGGCGGAGAGCGAGGCGACGGCGAGCACGGCGACCGCCGCCGCCACCGCCGTACACCGGGTGCGGCGCCGGGCCCGGGCCCGGATCTCCGCAGGTGCGAGCCAGTGGACGTCCCGCAGGTCCCGGTGGAACCGGTCGACGAACGTCGGGTCGTCACGCATCGGCGGCCTCCTCCAGGTCAGAGACGGCAAGCAGTCCGGCGAGCGCGGCACGCCCCCGGGAGAGTCGGGCCTTCACCGTGCCCACCGGGGCGGCGGTCTCCCGCGCGACCTCGGCGACCGGCATGCCGAGCAGGTAGTACAGGGCGATGGCGGTGCGCTGCTCCTCGGGAAGCCGGCGCAGCGCGGCCACCACCGCGACGGTGTCGGCGCTCGGCCCGGGCGTGGTGTCGGCGGCGCCGTGCCGCAGGTACGCCCGAGCCCGGCTGCGCAGGCTGCGCCAGCGGCTGACCGCGATCCGGGAGGCGACGACCCGGACCCACGCCTCCGGGTCGTCGTAGCCGCGCACCGTGGACCAACGCTGCCACGCCCGGATGTACGCCTCCTGCACCGCGTCCTGCGCCTCGGTGAGGTCGCCCGTGAGCGCGAAGACGAAGCCGAGCAGCCGTTGCCGGCTACCTCGGTAGAACTCGTCGAACCCGTCGACGTCCGGCACCTGCCACCTCCCCCGTGTCGGTCGCAGGGGACACGCGCGGGCCGGGGGGCCCGGTTGCCGGATCAGCCAACCGGGTTTTCGGCCGTCTCGGCGGCCGGCCGGGCGCTCAGAGGTTCAGGCCCGCGTCGGTGAGGATCGGGCCGGCCAGCAGCGCCGCGCCGACCACCAGGGTCAGCAGGTTGGCCAAGGCGAACAGCGCCACCCAGAACAGCGGCGGGAACGGGGTGAGCCGGGCGAGTTGGTCGGCGTCGGACTCCGGCAGCCGGCCCCGGGAGCGCAGCCGCTGGAGTTCGACCACCGGCCGTACGCCGCCGAGGAGCAGGAACCAGACGCCGGTCCAGGCGAAGGCGGCCTGGACCTGGGCGGAGGCGTACCAGGACACGGCGAGCACCACCCCGCCGGTGGCCAGCAGCGACAGCGCCCCGAACACGTTGCGGACCATGACCAGCATGGCCAGCAGCAGCGCCACGGCCACCCAGAGCAGCAGGGTGATCCGGTTGCCGCCCAGCAGCCAGGCGCCGGCGAGGCCGACCAGCGACGGTGCGACGTACCCGGCGAGCAGGGTGAGGATCATGCCGGGCCCGGTCGGCCGGCCGGCGGAGAGGGTCAGGCCGGAGGTGTCCGAGTGCAGCCGGATGCCGTGCAGCCGGCGGCCGGTGAGCAGGGCCGCGAGGGCGTGCCCGCCCTCGTGGGCGATGGTGACGGCGTTACGGGCGATCCGCCAGGGCAGCCGGGTGGACACCACCACCAGCGCCACCGCGGCGGTGACGAGGACGAGCAGCGGTGGCGGGTCGGGCTGTGCGGAGAACAGCCGGTCCCAGAGCGTGCCCAGTCCGTCGATCGACACCATGGGGCGCGAGCCTACCGGCCCCGAACCGACCCGGCTACGCTGCGCCGACCCGGTCGCGGCGCCCCCTACCGTCACCCCCTGCCCTGGGTGAAAATTTCTTTAGGGTCCCTTGCAATCCGGGGCAACTATCTCCAAAGATGTACGTCAATTGATTGGCGTCCCCGTGGAGGAACCCATGATCCGTACCGGACTCACCCTGCGCCGACTGATCGCGGCGGGGATCACCGCCGTGGCGGCAGCGGCCACCGCCCTCGTCGCCACGGCCGGCCCGGCGGCGGCAGCCACCACCCCCGGCATCGACGTCTCCAACTACCAGGGGGCGATCAACTGGACCAGCGTACGCAACTCCGGCGTCCAGTTCGCCTTCATCAAGGCCACCGAGGGTACGAGCTACAAGGACCCCCGCTTCAACACCAACTACGTGAACGCCTACAACGCCGGGGTGATCCGCGGGGCGTACCACTTCGCCCGGCCGAACATCTCCTCCGGCGCCACCCAGGCCAACTACCTGGCCAGCAACGGCGGCGCCTGGTCCGCGGACAGCCGCACCCTGCCGGCAGCGCTGGACATCGAGGGGAACCCGTACGCCGGTGGCTACTGCTACGGCCTCAGCACGTCCGGGATGCGCAGCTGGGTCCAGGACTTCCTGAACACCTACCGGTCCCGCACCGGCCGGTACGCCGTCATCTACACCACCACGAGCTGGTGGAACCAGTGCACCGGTAGCTGGACCGGGCCGTGGGCCAACCACCCGCTGTGGCTCGCCCGCTGGGCGAGCACGCCGGGCACCCTGCCCGCCGGCGCGCCGTTCTACAGCTTCTGGCAGTACACCAGCACCGGGGCCGTCTCCGGGATCAGCGGCAACGTCGACCGCAACTACTGGAACGGCGACCGCGCCCGGCTGATCGCGCTGGCGAACAACACCTGATCCTGACGCCTGGGGAGGCAGTTGGCGGCAGCGGGATCGGCTGTGACCATAGGGTCGACATCCGGTCCGGCTGCCGCCAACTCGTCGCCCGGGTGACCGGGGTCAGATCCTCCGCCGCGACCCGACCGGCGCGGGTATCCCGTCCTCCCGGGCCAGCGCACCCCGCCGGGTCATCCGCCAGGCGGCCACCACGGCGACGGTTACGGTCACGACGCTGAGCAGCGCGAACAGCACCGGAAGACCTGCACTCACCAGCAGCAGCACCACGTCGCCGAGGGCGACGAGCATCCACAGTGCCAGCCGGGGCCGGGCGTCCCTGGATCGGTGTCCCATGTCGTACCTCCTTCCGTCGTGGAGGTCATGTACCCCGTACGACGGAAGGACATGCGAATCGACATCGCACCGGTCGGCATTCCCACCGGGCGGCCCAGGTCAGTCCGCCCGGTCGGGCTTGAAGTTCTTCGCGATCAGCTCGAACTCGTCGAGGTTGGCCTCCCACTCGGAGGCGGCGACCTCCCAGCGGATGGCGTACCCGCGGTTCCTGGCCGTCACGAAGCCACGGTTGCGGACGTGGATGCGGGTGTTGTCCCGGGTCTCCAGCCACTCCCAGTCCGCGCAGGTCTTCCAGAAGCCCGGGACGGTGCGGATGCCCAGGTTCTTGTAGTTGTTGACGTTCCGGTCGCCCATGGCCCGCCACGCCGCGGCGGCGTCGCTCTTGGGCGTGTCGGTCCGGTCGATGGTCACCTCGCGGACCCCGTTCGGCTCCCGGAACTGCACCCAGGTGCTGCCCGAGCTGCGCCGCCAGCCCTTCGGCAGCGGCATGCTGAAGCCGGTCGGATCCTTGTGCAGGGTCCAACCGTCGGGCAGCACCAGCCCGATCGGGCTCGGCGTCGGGCTCGGGGCGGCGCTCGTCGGCGACGGCGCGGGCGCCGAGGTCACCGGGGCCGACGGGGCGGTGCTCGTGGCACCGGCCTGCGGGCCGCCACCCTTCTCCGGGTCATCGTCGTTGCCGAGCAACGGGACCACCACCAGCAGCCCGAGCAGCAGCACCGCGACCAACGCGCCGATCAGCAGGCTGCGCCGGTGGTGACCGGGCTTGGCGCCCGCGACGACGGCGGCCCGGCCCGACGAGACCGGCGGAGGGCTCACCGGGGCCGACAGCACCGACGTGGCCCGCTCACGGGGCGGCCTGGGCGGCGAGACCGGTGCGTCGGCAGCCGGCTCGACGCGCGTGTCGTCGACGGCACCGCGCGGGGCGCCACCGCCCCACGCGGTCTCCGGCCCGGCCAGCTTCGCGGTCGGCTCGGACAGCGCGGCCGTCGGGTCGGCGGCCGTCCCCGCCGCGTCGGCGATCTTCGCCGTCGGATCAGCGGTCGCCCCTCCCTCGCCGGCAGCCGTCGACGGCTGGTCGACGACCGGACCCGGTTCGGTGACCCTCGCGGTCGGATCCGCGTCGGTGGACCGCTCCGTCCGGTCGACCCTCGCGGTCGGATCGGCGTCCCCGCCGGCGGGGACCTTCGCGGTCGCGTCGCCGCCGCTCGCGCCGGCCGCCACCGAACCGGCCGCCGCGGCAGCGGCGAGCCCCGGGGTACGCGGCGCGGGCGGGGTGACCGTCCGCTCCGTGCCCTGCTCGGCCGGGCGCGGGGCCGGCACCACGGTCCGGCGCGGCTCGCGCGGACCGTTCGGCCCCGGCCGGCGTACGCCGTCGAGCAGCGAGATGCCCTTCGCCCGGCGGCCGGCGGCACGGCGCAGCAGCCGCTCCGCCGCCGCCGCGTCGATCCGCTCGGCGGGGTCCTTGCGCAGCAGGCCGGTCAGCACCGCCTTGAGCGGGCCGGCGTTCTTCGGCGGCGGCATCGGCTCCGTGGCGAGCGCGGCCAGGGTCCCTATCGCCGACGGCCGGGCGTATGGCGACTTGCCCTCGACCGCCGCGTAGAGCGTCGCGCCCAGCGACCACAGGTCGGCCTCCGGCCCGGCGGTGCCGTCCCTCGCCCGCTCCGGGGCGATGTACGCCGGGGAGCCGAGCACCATGCCGGTCCGCGTCACGTTCGGATCGCCAGGGATGGTGGCCAGCCCGAAATCGGTGAGCACCACCCGGCCGTCGTCGCCGATCAGCACGTTGCCCGGCTTGACGTCGCGGTGCATGACGCCGGCCTTGTGCGCCGCGTTCAGCGCGCCGAGCACACCGAGGCCGACATCGATCGCCTTGGCCAACGACACCGGCCCGTCCTCGGCCAGAATGTCCTGAAGGGACTTCGACGGGACGTACTCCATGACGATCCACGGATCGCCGTCGGTACGCAGCACGTCGAAGATGCGGACCACGTTGACGTGGTTGAGCCGCGCGATCGCGCGGGCCTCCCGCAGCGAGCGTTCCCGCATCTCGCGGCGCTCGTCCGGAGTGAGGCTGGGCGGCGGCACCAGTTCCTTGATCGCCACGTCCCGGTGCAGCACCTCGTCGCGCGCCTTCCACACCCGACCCATGCCGCCCTGGCCGAGCGGCGAGATGAGCCGGTACCGATCGGCGACGAGTTGGGGAAGCGGGTTCGACATCGGGGGAGACGGTACCCGGCGGCGGCCCGCCGTACACCGCCGGCACGCCACTATGCGGCGAAGGTCAAGTTCGCGACGCGTACGCTGACTCCATGTCTGCCGACGAGCCGCTGTTGCGGGTGACCCGGGGCGCGCCGACCGCCGAGGAACTGGCCGCCCTGGTCGGCGCGATCGTCGCCCGGACCCGCCCCGTCGCCGCCGCCGCACCGGTCGCCGCTTCGGCCTGGGCCCGCAGCGGCCGGCCGGCCGGCGTGACACCCGCCGCCGGCCCCGGCGCCTGGCGCGCCGCCGGCCTGCCCCGCTGAGGCGAGGCGCGTACGGGGCTGCCGGACGTCGCCGACACCAGCTAACCTCACTCAGAGGAACGGTGTCGTAACAGGTAGGGAGGGTCGATGACCCCCGCGGAGGACCGCCCAGCGCCCTGGATGAGCGACTACGGAGGCATCGAGGCCGACATTCGCCAGCTGCGCGACTTCGCCGACAGACTCCAGGCCGAGGTGGAGCGGAACTATGCGCCGCACCTGTCGTACATCGCGGACGACATGAAGGCGAAGATCCCCAACCCCGCCGACGCCTTCGTGGAACTGGTGCAGTTCCTCCAGGCCCACAACGAGACCCAGCAGGCAACGGCCACGATGGTCTGGTCCGTCGGCGGTGCCACCGGCCGCCTGGCCGCCGCGGCCGGCAGGATCGCCACGAAGTACGCCGACTCCGATGCCTTCTCCGCCGCCCGCGTCTCCGACGTGGAACGCGCCCTCGCCGACCCCGGCACCGCGGCGGCGGCCCGACCCACGCCGACCCTGCCCGATCCGACCAGCCCGGACAACGGGCCGGGGCGGGTGGTGCAGCCGTGATCGAGCGGGGCAGCGGCCGGACGTCCGGCCTCACCGAGTGGCGGCTGATGGACCTGCTCAGCATGTGGGCCTGCATCCAGGACCACGACACGGCCGGGCACTGGAAGCAGGTCGCCGGCTGGCGCAAGGTCTGCGACCTCTCGCAGGCCCACCTGGGGCGGCTGAAGGAGTACCGGCGCGGCCTGGCCGAGGCGTGGCCACCGGCGACCAACGCCGCCGCCCAGGCGTACCTGGGCGAACTCGACGACCTCATCAAGAAGGTGCAACGCACCCACGACGCGGCCGCCGCGAACTACGACGCCCTCGCCGCAGCCACCCGCGCCATCAGCAGCGCCCGCGTCGAGCTGAAGCCGCTCCACGACGAGTACGTGACCAAGCTCCAGCAGAAGCGGACGTACGAGGCGACGCTGGCGGACCCGAAGGCGGCGATGGGCAGCCGGGTACCGGACAAGCCGGTGACCGACGCCGACCTGGAGCGACTCAACGCCCAGGCCCGGAGCCTGATGTACGGCCTCAGCGGCGAACTCCAACAGGCCCAGGTAATGCTCCGCCAACCCCCAACCTTACCCAAAACCCCCAGACAGCCGGATAACCCTGACGTATACGCCAACGACGCACCGGTCATTCCGCCCATCGCGCCTATACCTATAGCACCACAACGCTCGGCGCTGACAAAAAATGGACCGCCTAAAAGGCCAATGGCTCACGTTGCGATACCGCAGATTGTTGGCCCAGTGCTCGGCAGCGCGAGCAACATCCCTGCATCGATCCCGGACAGCCCGACGCCAGCAAGCGGCTCATCGAGCCTACCCGCCACCACATCGTCCGCAATGGGACTACCAGCAGCTACACGGCCAGTCGTAAAAAATCCCAATCGCCCAAGCTCCTCTAATCCGCCCCACAACCAAGCTCCCGCACCAGGACATACCACCAAGAATGGCGACAGCCCTTCGCTGCCCAACCCGATGAGGCCGCTAGCACCCGGTGGCCTTATCGGCGGGCCGCCCGGATTTGGCATTAGTCCACCAGGAGGCACCAGCTTGCCTCGCAAAGTCAACCCGGTCGGTGGCATCATCGGTGGTGGCGGTGCTGGCACAGCACCCACCGGAGCTGCCGGCTCTAGGCCGGGAAGCGGACGCAGCAACCAGATTGGCCCCCTTCATGGGATATCCCCTATCGGCGGAAGCCCTGGCCTAAGGGCCACCAATGGCCAGAATGGGAGGCAAGAACAGCCCGGTGAAGGCCTCCCGCCCTGGGATCCAGAGCATCCTTGGGAGACCCTTAGAGGGGTACCACCAGTGGTCCGTCGCATCGAAGACGAAGGGCCAATCGATCCAGGGCCAGCCATCGGCTTCGATCGGTGACCCAGTTCCTATTGCCTAGCCTCGCGCTAGCAACACTCTTGACCATCACAACTTCACCCATCAACTCAATCAGCACCACTCCCCACTCAAGAAATGCAGAGAAGATCAGAGAAGATCAGTGGCACCTACGGTTCCTTAAAGCAGCAGAGGCGCAAGCTATCAGTCGAGGCAAAGGCGTAACGGTCGCCATTCCCGACACAGGTGTATTTCCACACCCAGACCTTGAGCGCAATCTACTCCCAGGGACCGATGTCTCAGAACACGGCGACGGCCGCAGAGACGAAGATAGCCATGGGACCTCGATGGCCGGCCTTATTGCCGCTCACGGTTTCCCAAATGGCTTAGGTGCTCTTGGAATTGCACCCGAAGCCAAAATACTGCCCATACGGTCAAGGCAGATAAACGGCAAAGGAGACACCGAGGAGCTTGCAGCTAGCATCGAGTGGGCAACTCGACACGGTGCCGACATAATCAGTATTTCAGCAGTCGCCGGCGCGAGTCGACGCCTACAACAAGCCATCAGGACGGCACTACATGCAGACATCGTGGTGGTGGCAGCTGCGGGCAATAAGCCATTTGACATCAGCATTGGCTACCCTGCATCAGAAGACGGCGTGATAGCGGTAGGCGGCGTTGATCAAAATGGAGAACTCGCTGCTGTTTCGGTCACCGGACCAAGTGTGGACGTCGTAGCGCCGGCTGTCGACATCTACAGCACCAGCTACGGCGGCAAGTACTCGAAGGGCACAGGGACCTCCAGCGCCACCGCGATCGTTGCGGGTGCTGCCGCCCTGGTCCGGTCCAAGTACCCCGACCTCCCCGCCGCCGAGGTCGCGCACCGGCTCACCGCCACCGCCGTCGACAGGGGCCCGCCCGGCCGGGACGACGAGTACGGCTACGGCGTCCTCGACCTGGTCGCGGCGTTGACGGCAGACGTACCCCCGGTGGGTTTCGGGTCAGCGACGGCGGGGGCCCCAGCGGGGTCCCGGCCGGTCACGACGGCGGTCGCGGAGCCGGCAGGCGATGACGGCGACGGTGGGGCGACGGCCCGAGGGTGGGCCACGTTGGGCGTGATCGTGGCCGCCGGGGGTGCCTGGGCGCTGGTCGCCCGACGGCGGCGCCATGGGGACGACCCGCCGCCACGGATCAGCCGGTGAGGTGGCCGGCCTCGGATCGGCGATCCGACGCGTTTGATCCACTCGATGTCAATGACGTGGCGGTATCCGGGGGGCTGGAACACCCGGTGTCATTGATACGGAGTTGATCAGAGGCGACGTCAGAGCAGGCAGAGGCGACGTCAGAGCAGGCAGAGGCGACGCCAGGGCAGGCAGAGGCCGTCAGAGCAGGCAGAGGCGGCCCCGGGTAGAAGAGGCAGGTGCCGTGACGTGTGGGAGCGGGGGTAGCCGGTAGCGTCGGCTCCGTGCCGAACTCGATGCCGCTCCGTCTCGTACTCGCCTCGGCGAGCCCCGCCCGCCGAAAGCTGCTCCACGCCGCCGGGATCGAGCCCGACGTGCTGGTGAGTGGGGTCGACGAGTCCCAGGTGGTCAGTGAGAGCGCCGAGGAGTTGTGCCTGGAGCTGGCCCGGCTCAAGGCGCAGGCGGTCGCCGGCCGGCTGCGGCCGTCCCCCGACGAACGGACCCTGGTCCTGGGCTGCGACTCGGTGCTCGCCTTCGACGGCGAGATCCTCGGGAAGCCGGCCGACGCGGCGGACGCCGTCGGGCGCTGGGAGCGGATGCGGGGGCGCAGCGGGGTGCTGCACACCGGGCACTGCCTGGTCGACGTGGTCCACGACTCACGCGCCGAGGCTGTCGCCTCGACGACCGTCCGGTTCGCCGACGTCAGCGACGACGAGATCGCCGCGTACGTCGCGACGGGCGAGCCGCTCGCCGTGGCCGGGGCGTTCACCATCGACGGCCTGGGCGGGGCCTTCCTGGACGGGATCGACGGCGACCCGGGGACGGTGGTCGGGCTCTCCCTGCCGCTGCTGCGCGCGCTCCTCGCCGAACTGAACCTCCAGATCGTCGATCTGTGGACGAAGGTCGCGCCCGGCGGCCAGTCGGTCGAGCCACTCGGCTAGTTTCCAGCCATGAGCAAGTCGCTGCCGCTGACCCCGGAACTGCACGCGTACGTCGTGGCGCACGGCTCGGCCCCGGACGAGGTGATGGGCGACCTGGTCGAGGAGACCCTCGCCGCGCTGCCGGCGCAGGCGAGGATGCAGGTGGCGCCGGAGCAGGCGGCCTTCCTGACCTTCCTGACCCGGCTGCTCGGGGCGCGGCGGGCGGTGGAGGTGGGCACCTTCACCGGGCTGTCGTCCCTGGCGATCGCCCGTGGGCTGGCCGAGGACGGGCGGCTGACCTGCTTCGACATCTCCGAGGAGTACACGGGCATCGCCCGGCGGTACTGGGCGCGGGCCGGTGTGGCCGACCGGATCGAGCTGCGCATCGGCCCGGCCGGGGAGACGCTGCGCGAGCTGCCGCACGACCGGCACCTGGACTTCGCGTTCATCGACGCGGACAAGGCGGGGTATCCGGTCTACTGGGCGGAGCTGGTGCCGCGGATGCGGCCGGGTGGCATCGTCGCGGTGGACAACACGCTGCGCGGGGGCCGGGTGCTCGCACCGCAGAACGCCGACGACCGGGCGATCGCCGCGTTCAACGACGAGGTCATGGCCGACGTGCGGGTGGAGACGGTGCTGCTGCCGATCGCCGACGGGCTGACGCTCGCCCGGGTGCGCTGACCGGCCTCCGGACCGTCCTTGATCAGATCGAGGTGCGGGATGTCGCGGCCTCGGCCGGCGGGGAAACCGCGGCATGCCGTACGTCGGGTCGGTCAAGATCATGCGGACGCAGCGCGCGGCCGAGCCGCAGGGTGAGCAGCGCGGCCGTCGCGATGAACCCGGGCAGCAGCAGGAAGGCCAGGTGCGGTCCCGCACCGTCGGCCACCCAGCCGAGCGCCACCGGCGCGATCCCGAAGCCCACCCCCATCGAGTACGACGACCAGCCGGCCGCCTTGTCGGCGGCCGGCCCGGCGACGGCCAGGGCGATCGAGATGGCCAGCGGGTAGTGCAGCGCGTTGCCGAGGCCGAGCACGGCGAGCCCGGTCACCGCCAGCCAGCCGACCGGGGCGACCCAGAACACGGCGAACCCGGTCAGCGAGACGGCCAGCGCGGCCAGCAGCAGCGGCACGGGCCGGTAGCGCAGCGCGGCCCGGCCGCCGGCCAGCCGGCCGAGGAACATCCCGCCGACGATCGCGGCGACGGCCGCCGAGGCCGCCCCGGCGCCCAGCCCCGCGTGCGAGCGGAGCACGTCGGCGGTCCAGAGCGAGAGGCAGACCTCGATCGAGCCGGTCACCGCCATCAGGACCCAGGCGATCCAGTACGACCGGGGCAGCCGGCCACCGTTCGCGCGCCCCGCCCGGGCCGGACTGACCGCCGGTTCGCCGACGTGCGACGCGGCGGCGGGAACCGGGTGAGCCGGCGGCGTGGCGGGCAGACGTACCCGGAAGGCCAGGGCGGCGAGGGCGAGCAGCGCGATCAGGCCGACCTCGACGGCCAGCACCGGCCGCCAGCCGAGCCCCGCGTCGACGGTCGCCCCGATGACCAGCGGGGCCAAGATGCCCATGCCGGCGCAGGCGGCGTTGGCCTCGGTGAGGGCGGCCGGCGCGGCGGGGCCGTGGTGGGCGGTGAGCACGACGTTGACCCCGCTGATCACCATCATGCCGAAGGTGGCGATCACCACGACGGCGGCGAGGGTCGCGGGCAGGGGCCGGAGGGTGCCGAACCCGGCGACGCCGACGGCCACCCCGGCGAGGCCGAGCCAGGCCGCCCGGCCCCGGCCGATCCGGCGGGCGACGGGGGCGAACAGCGCCCCGCCGAGGAGCGCGCCGACTGCGATCGCGGTGCTGTGCAGGCCGGCGACGGCCGCGGTGGTGCCCTGCTCGTCGCGCAGCAGCGGGACGACGGGGCCGAAGCCGTAGAGGAAGAAGCCCCACAACGCCAGTTGTGCGTAGGCCAGCCAGGTGGTTCGGTCATGGGTGAGGCGGGGCACGGCCCTTACGCTACGCGCGCCGGACCGGTGCCCCGCCCGCGGTGAGAGGCAACTCTCGGCGCGGGGCGAGACCCCCGGCCCTGACCCGTGCCGGGGGACGCCCGCGCGCTCACCGCACGCTGCGGGCGAACTGCCGGGCGGCCCAGACGACGCCGGCGGCGGCCAGCACGGCGATGATGGCCAGCCCCTGCCAGACCTTGTCGTTGCCGAGGTCCCCGGCGAACAGCGCGCGGGTGCCGTCGACCGCCCAGGAGAACGGGTTCCACTCGGCGATGCCCTGCAACCAACCGGGGGCGAAGGTGAGCGGCAGCAGGATGCCGGAGAGCAGCAGCACCGGCTGGGCGACGGTGTTCATCAGCGGGGCGAGCGCGTCCTCGCTCTTGACCTTGAGCGCAACGCCGTACGAGACGGCCGAGGTCATCAGCGCGATCAGGGCGAGCATCAGGTACGCCAGCAGCAGATCACCGATGAACACCCGCAGGTCGAACAGGAGCGCGAGCAGGGTGATGATGACGGCCTGGAGGAGCAGTGACACCACGTCGCGCAGCGAGCGGCCGAGCAGCAGGGCGAGCCGGCTCACCGGGGTGACCCGGGACCGCTCGATGAGCCCGGCGCGCAGCTCGGCGATCAGGCCGAAGCCCTGGAACAGGCCGCCGAAGATGGCCAGCAGCACGAGCACGCCGGGCACGAAGATCTTGTACGCCTCGGCCTGGGTCGGCGCGTTCAGGGCCGGCTTGAGCAGCGGGGCGAAGAGGAGCAGGTACATCACCGGCTGGAAGACGCCGACGACGACCCAGACCGGGTTGCGCAGCAGCAGTTGCATCTGGCGCTGGAAGATCAACCACGTGTCGCGGGCGAGTTTCACGGGGGTTCTCCTGTCGGGGGCGGGTCAGGACTCGCGCAGCGAGCGGCCGGTCTTGGTGAGGAAGACGTCGTCGAGGCTGGGCCGGTGCAGCTCGATGGAGCTCAACGCGAGGCCGGCGTGGTCGATGCGGCGCAGGATCTGCGGGATGGCGGTCGCCCCCTCGTCGACGTGGAGGCGCACGCCGCCGCCGTCGACGGTCTCCAGCTTGCTGACGTACGGCTCGGAGTCGAGCAGTTGGGCGGCGTGCGGGGTGGCCGCGGCGTCCAGCCCGACGACCACCACCTCGCCGGAGATCTCGCGCTTCAGCTCGGCGGGGGTGCCCTCGGCGACCAGCTCGCCGTGGTCCATGATCGCGATCCGGTCGCAGAGCGCGTCGGCTTCGTCGAGGTAGTGCGTGGTGATGAAGACGGTCATCCCCTCGCTGCGCAGCCGGCGGATCTCGTCCCACATGTGGGCCCGGCTCTGCGGGTCGAGGCCGGTGGTCGGCTCGTCCAGGAAGACGATCCGCGGCTCGTGGATGATGCCGAGGGCGATGTCGACCCGCCGGCGCTGGCCGCCGGAGTAGGTCTTGCACATGCGGTCGGCGTAGTCGGTGAGCTGGAAGGCCGCCAGGGCGCGCTCCGCGCGGCGGTGGGCGTCGGCCTTGCTGATGCCGTACATCCGGGCGTGCAGGACGAGTTCCTCACGGGCGGTGGAGTCGTCCCAGGTGCTGCCGCCCTGGGCGACGTAGCCGATCCTGCGGCGCACCTCGGCGGGCTGGCGGAGCAGGTCGGCTCCGGCGATGGTGGCCGCGCCGCCGTCGGGTTCGATGAGGGTGGCCAGCATCCGCAGCGTGGTGGTCTTGCCGGCCCCGTTGGGCCCGAGGAAGCCGAAGATCTCCCCCTCGGCGACGTTCAGGTCGACCCCGCGGACGGCGTCCACGGTCTTCTTGTCCCGACCGGCGCGGGAGCGGAACGACTTCCGCAGCCCTCTGGTCTCGATCATCTTCGCTCCTGGTCGTCCGTGGCCGGACGGAACCGGCCGTTCCGCAGGGGTGGCACGGGGCGTCACCCCGGACGTCCCGCCGAGGCTAACGCGATATAGCTTCACTAGTCAAATTTGATTAATACGCGTCCGTCTCCGCCTCCGTCTCCGTGTCCGCGTTCGGGGTTGGCTCGCGCTCCACCTCCGGGGCCGGCTCCACCGCGGTCCAGCCGTCGCGGCCGGCCAGGCTCTCCGGCAGGTACGGCACGCCGGCCTCGATCCGGTCGGCGACCCGGTCGCACCAGTCCGCCTCCGCCTCTCCCCGGGCTATCCACAACTCGTACATCCAGGTGACCCCGACCGGCTTGGAATCCCGGATCCAGGATGACTCCATCGAGGCGCGCATGCTCTCCACGCCGGCCCGGATCACCTGCCCCCGGCTGCGCAGCGCGGCCACCGCCTCCGGGCGGGGCAGCGCCGGCAGGAACGCGAACGCGGCGACGAACGGGTCGGCGGCCTGCTGGTTTCCCCACCACAGGTCGCGCAGCAGGGTCTCGAACTCGTCGAGCCCCTTCGGGGTGATCTCGTACGTCGTCCGGGCCGGCCGGGCCCCGACCTGTTCGGTCGCCACCTCGCGGAGCTGCCCCTCCTGGGCCAGCTTGCGCAGCGCGTGGTAGATCGAGCCGGGCTGCACGTTGGCCCACTTGTCGGCGCCCCAGCTGAGCAGCTCACGACGGACGTCGTAGCCGTGCACCGGCTGCATCCACTTGACCAGCCCGAGGATCATCATGCGCGTGGCAGACACCGGAGAAGGGTATTAGACAAGTTTGACTATCGGCGTGCGGGCAGTGCCGCATGCCACACTGATCGATCGTTAGGGCGACGGCGACGGCCGATAAACTCCCGCTCAGTAACCTCCGGGGAGGAGCACCAAGGTGCGCAAGGTACTCATCGCCAACCGCGGCGAGATCGCCGTCCGCGTCATCCGCGCCTGCCGCGACGCCGGCCTGGGCAGCGTCGCCGTCTACGCGGACTCCGACCGGGACGCCCTGCACGCCATCCTGGCCGACGAGGCGTACGCCCTGGGCGGCGACACCGCCGCCGAGACCTACCTGCGGATCGACAAGCTGATCGGCGTCGCCGCGAAGGCCGATGCCGACGCGGTACACCCCGGGTACGGCTTCCTCGCCGAGAACGCCGACTTCGCACAGGCCGTCATCGACGCGGGGCTGACCTGGATCGGGCCGTCTCCGCAGGCGATCCGCGACCTCGGCGACAAGGTCACCGCCCGGCACATCGCCCAGCGGGCCGGCGCGCCGCTGGTCCCCGGCACCCCCGACCCGGTCGGCGGCCCGGACGAGGTCGTCGCCTTCGCCGTCGACCACGGACTGCCGGTGGCCATCAAGGCCGCCTTCGGCGGCGGCGGGCGCGGCCTCAAGGTGGCCCGCACGATGGAGGAGATCCCCCACCTGTTCGAGTCGGCCACCCGGGAGGCGGTCGCCGCGTTCGGCCGGGGCGAGTGCTTCGTCGAGCGGTACCTGGACCGGCCCCGGCACGTCGAGGCGCAGGTTCTCGCCGACCAGCACGGCAACGTGGTCGTCGTCGGCACCCGCGACTGCTCGCTCCAGCGCCGGCACCAGAAGCTGGTCGAGGAGGCCCCCGCGCCGTTCCTCACCGACGCCCAGCGCGCCCAGATCCACGACAGCGCCAAGGCGATCTGCCGGGAGGCCGGCTACCACGGCGCCGGGACCGTGGAGTACCTGGTCGGCGCGGACGGCACCATCTCCTTCCTGGAGGTCAACACCCGGCTCCAGGTCGAGCACCCGGTCACCGAGGAGACCGCCGGCATCGACCTGGTCCGCGAGCAGTTCCGGATCGCCGACGGCGAGAAGCTGCGGCTGGCCGGGGACCCGACCCCGCGCGGGCACTCCTTCGAGTTCCGGATCAACGGCGAGGACCCGGGCCGCAACTTCCTGCCCGCCCCCGGCACGGTCACCGCGCTGCGGCTGCCGACCGGCCCGGGCGTGCGGGTGGACACCGGCATCTCGGCCGGCGACGTGATCGGCGGCAACTTCGACTCGCTGCTGGCCAAGGTGATCGTCACCGGCGAGACCCGCACCGAGGCCCTGGAGCGGGCCCGGCGGGTGCTGGACGAGATGGTCGTCGAGGGGATGGCCACCGCCCTGCCGTTCCACCGGCTCGTGGTGCGCGACGAGGCGTTCGCCGCCGAGCCCTTCACCGTGCACACCCGCTGGATCGAGACCGAGTTCGACAACACCGTCCCGCCGTTCACCGCCGTCGCCGGCCCCGCCGAGGGCCCGGCCGGGCGGGAGACCGTCGTGGTCGAGGTGGGCGGCAAGCGGCTGGAGGTGAGCCTGCCCGCCGGCCTCGGCGCGGGTACGGCCGCCGCGCCCGCCGCACGGAAGCCGGCCCGCCGGGCCGGCGGGGCCGGCGCCAGCGCGGCGGTCAGCGGGGACGCACTCACCTCCCCGATGCAGGGCACCCTCGTGAAGATCGCCGTCGCGGACGGGGACGCCGTCGCCGAGGGGGACCTGGTCGTCGTCCTGGAGGCGATGAAGATGGAGCAGCCGCTGCACGCGCACAAGGCCGGCACGGTCAGCGGCCTCTCCGCCGAGGTCGGCGCGGTCATCACCGCCGGCGCCGCCATCTGCACCATCGCCTGAGGTGTACCGAGGGGTCCGGTCAGCGCGCTCCGGCACCCGCCCGAAGAGCCCCTCCTGACGACCGTGCGGTGGCTCAGCGCAGGGCCTCGGCCGACGCGGCGCGGACCGCGTCGGTCAGCGCGCCCAGCACCGCCGAGTCCAGCCGCCAGTGCTGCCAGTACAACGGCACGTCGACGTGCCGGCCGGGATCCAGGTCGACGTACGCCCCGGCGGCCAGGTCGGCGCGGGCCTGCTGCTCCGGGACCAGCCCCCAGCCCAGGCCGAGCCGGATGGCCTCGCCGAACGCCGGCACGGACGGCACATAGTGCACCGGCGGATCGAGGTCCCGCCCGGTCACCGCCCGCAGGAACCGGTGCTGCACCCGGTCCTTGCGGTCGAAGACGACCATCGGCGCGGCGGCCAGGGCCGACGCGGACAGCCCGTCGGCGAACCAGCGGCCGGCCAGGGCCGGGGTGGCCAGCGCGCGGTAGCGCATGGCGCCGAGCCGACGTACCCGGCAGCCCTGCACCGCCTCGCGCTGGGCGGTCACCGCAGCCGTCACGGTGCCGTCGCGGAGCAGGTCGGCGGTGTGGTCCTGGTCGTCCTGCCGGATGTCGAAGGAGAGCGCCAGCTCCGCCGGCAGCCGGGCCAGCGCGCCGACGAACCAGGTGGCGAGGGAGTCGGCGTTGACCACCACGGCCACCCGGGTCCGGGGACGCGCCCCGGCGAGCGGGCCGCGGGCGTCGGCCAGCGCCTCGCGTTCCAGCAGGACGAGCTGACCGGCGAGGCGGAGCAGCGGCCGGCCCGCCTCGGTCACCCCGCAGGGCCGGGTCCGGCGCACGAGGACCTGGCCGACGCTCTCCTCCAACGCCTTGATCCGCTGGCTCACCGCCGACTGCGTGACGTGTAGCAGCCGGGCCGCCGCCTCGAAGCTGCCCTCCCCGACCACGGCTGCGAGCGTACGGAGCTGGGTGGAGTCGAGCGCGTCCATCAGCACAGCTTATCGACTGTCAGAAAGTTTAGTTGGACCGGCTGTGGCGCGGGATCGTAGCGTCGTCGCGTGCCAGACATGATCACCTCGGCGATCGCCGGGTTCGCCGTCTCCGTCGCCCTCATCGTCGCCATCGGGGCGCAGAACGCTTTCGTGCTCCGCCAGGGCCTGCGCCGGGAACACGTGGTCCCGGTCGTCGCGGCCTGCGCCGCCTCGGACGCGCTGCTGATCACGGCCGGCGTGGCCGGCGTCGGTTCGCTGGTCACCGGCCGGCCGATGCTGCTGACCGCGATCCGCTGGGGCGGTGCCGCGTTCCTGCTCTGCTACGCGGTGCTGGCGGCCCGCCGCGCGCTACGCCCCGACGTGCTCGTGCCGACCGACCGGCCGCCGGCCACGCTGCGGGCCACCCTGCTGGCCTGCCTCGCCTTCACCTACCTCAACCCGCACGTGTACCTGGACACCGTGCTGCTGCTCGGCGGGGTGGCGCAGCAGCACGAGCACCGGTGGGTCTTCGCGGCGGGCGCGGTCGCCGCCAGCGTCGCCTGGTTCACCGCGCTGGGGGCCGGGGCGCACCGGCTGGCGCCGCTGCTCGCGCGTACCGCGGCCTGGCGGATCCTCGACGGCGCGATCGCGGCCGTGATGGCCGGGGTGGCGGTGGCGTTGCTGGCCGGATCCTGAGCGCGGCGGAGGGTGTTTTCCGCGACCACCGGCGGCGGCGACGCCCGGGGGCGGGAATGATGGCCGGGTGCGCTTCCTTCATGGCGCGGTTCCCGCGCACGACCTGACCTACAACGACGTCTTCATGGCGCCGGCCCGCTCCGAGGTCGGCTCCCGGCTGGATGTCGACCTGGCCACCGCGGACGGCACGGGCAGCACGATCCCGCTGGTGGTGGCGAACATGACGGCAGTGGCCGGCCGGCGGATGGCCGAGACCGTCGCCCGACGCGGCGCGGTCGCTGTGATCCCGCAGGACATCCCCATCGAGGTCGTCGCCACCGTCGTCGCCTGGGTCAAGCGGCGGCACCTGGTGCACGACACCGCGATCACGCTCGGCCCGACCGACACCGTCGGCGACGCCATCCACCTGCTGCCCAAGCGCTCGCACGGCGCGGTGGTCGTGGTCGACGAGGCCGGTCGCCCGCTGGGGGTGGTGACCGAGGCGGACACCGTGGGGGTGGACCGGTTCGCCCAGCTCCGGCACGTGATGTCGACCGAGCTGCACACGGTGCCGGCGGACGCGGACCCGCGGACCGGATTCGACCGGCTCTCGGCGGGCCGGCGGCGGCTCGCGCCGGTGGTGGACGGCGAGGGCCGGCTGGTCGGGGTGCTGACCCGCAAGGGCGCGTTGCGCGCCACCCTCTACCGGCCCGCGACGGACGACCGGGGCCGGCTGCGGGTCGCGGCGGCGGTCGGGATCAACGGCGACGTCACCGGCAAGGCCGCCGCGCTGCTGGAGGCGGGGGTGGACACCCTGGTGGTGGACACCGCGCACGGCCACCAGGAACGGATGATCTCCGCGCTGCGGGCGGTGCGCAAGTTGGACCCGGGCGTCCCGGTCGCGGCCGGCAACGTGGTCACCGCCGATGGGGTACGCGACCTGGTCGAGGCCGGCGCGGACATCGTGAAGGTGGGCGTCGGACCGGGCGCGATGTGCACCACCCGGATGATGACCGGGGTGGGTCGGCCGCAGTTCTCCGCCGTGCTCGACTGCGCGGCGGCGGCCCGGGACCTGGGCCGGCACGTCTGGGCCGACGGCGGGGTGCGGCACCCCCGGGACGTGGCGCTCGCGCTGGCGGCCGGCGCGTCGAACGTGATGATCGGGTCCTGGTTCGCCGGCACGTACGAGTCACCGGGCGACCTATACACCGACGCGGACGGCCGGCGGTACAAGGAGAGCTTCGGGATGGCCTCGTCCCGGGCGGTCAGCGCCCGGACCGCCGACGACAGCCCGTTCGACCGGGCCCGCAAGGCGGTCTTCGAGGAGGGCATCTCCTCGGCCCGGATGTACCTGGATCCGACCCGGCCGGGCGTGGAGGACCTGATCGACGAGATCATCGCCGGGGTGCGCAGCGCGTTCACGTACGCGGGCGCGCGGAACCTGGCCGAGTTCCACGAGCGGGCGCTGGTCGGGGTGCAGAGCACGGCCGGCTACACCGAGGGCATGCCCCTGCCGACGAGCTGGTGACCCCCCTCTCCCCCTCTCCCCCGACCGAATCACGGTTGGTGAGGGGTGGGTGGGTGAGCGGTAACCCGGCTCGCCCCACGTGCGTTGCTCCAAGCGGTGTTCCTCGTCACCGCCGCCGCAATCTCGTTTGGGGCCTGACTATCAGGGAGCTAATCTGAGGGGCATGGACCTGACCGGGTTGGGGGACGTGCCGCTGGGCCGTCTGTTGGTCACCGCCGGCCACATCGTCGGCCAGCGGTGGAACCGCTACCTGGCCGAGGAGCACGGCCTCACCCAGGCCGGCATGGGCACCCTGATCACCCTCGCCCGACACGGCGAACTGCCGCACCGGGTGGTCGCCGAGCGCTGTTTCGTCCGCCCTGCCACCCTCACCGGCATCGTCGACACCCTGGAACGCGACGGCCTGGTCGAGCGGCACCGCGACGACGCCGACCGGCGCAGCGTACGGCTTGCCCTCACCCCCGCCGGCCGGGAGCGGGTCGCCAAGCTCACCACCCTCATGCAGAACAGAGGACCGCTGACCTCCGTCGACGCCGACCCGGCGAAGGCAGCCGTGATCCGGCAGTTCCTGTACGAGGTCATCGGCAGTGGAGAGGAGCCACAGATGACGAGCCCCGATGCGAGACCCGAGGACCGGCCGTGCTGATCCGGCTACTCCGCACCCACCTGCGGCCCTACCACCGACCGCTGGCGGCGGTGGTGGCGTTCCAGTTCGTCGGCACGATGGCCTCGCTCTACCTGCCGAGCCTCAACGCCGACATCATCGACCAGGGCGTGGCCCTCGGCGACACCGGCTACATCATGCGCACCGGCGGCTGGATGCTGCTGGTCAGCCTGGTCCAGATCGCCTGCTCGACCGCCGCGGTCTACCTCGGCGCGCGCACGGCGATGGGCTTCGGCCGGGATGTCCGGGCGAAGGTCTTCGGCCACGTCAACCGCTTCTCCGCCCGCGAGGTCGCCCGGTTCGGCGCGCCCTCGCTGATCACCCGCAGCACCAACGACGTGCAACAGGTGCAGATGCTCGTGCTGATGAGCTGCACCATGCTCGTCGCTGCGCCGATCATGAGCGTGGGCGGGGTGGTGATGGCGCTGCGCGAGGACGTCGGGCTGTCCTGGCTGATGCTGGTCTGCGTCCCGGTGCTGGCGCTCGCGCTCGGGCTGATCATCTGGCGGATGGTGCCCGGGTTCCGGCTCATGCAGGTCCGGATCGACACGGTCAACCGGGTGCTGCGCGAGCAGATCACGGGCATCCGGGTGGTCCGGGCGTTCGTCCGCGAGCCGTACGAGACGGAACGTTTCGGCCGCGCGAACGTCCGCCTGACCGCGACCGCCCTGCGCACCGGCCGGCTGATGGCCCTCATCTTCCCGGTCGTGATGCTGGTGCTCAACGTCTCCAGCGTCGCGGTGCTGTGGTTCGGCGCGCAACGGGTGGACGCCGGCCAGATCCAGGTCGGCGCGCTCACCGCCTTCCTGGCGTACCTGATGCAGATCCTGATGGCCGTCATGATGGCCACCTTCATGCTGATGATGGTGCCGCGCGCCGCGGTCTGTGCCGAGCGGATCGTGGAGGTGCTGGACACCGACTCCTCGGTGGTGCCGCCGGCCGCGCCGGTCACCGAGGTGACCCGCCGGGGCGAGCTGGAGCTGCGCGACGTGCGGTTCCAGTACCCGGGGGCCAGCGAGCCGGTGCTGCACGGCATCTCCTTCCGGGTCGCGGCCGGCGGAACCACGGCGATCATCGGCAGCACCGGATCCGGCAAGAGCACCCTGCTCTCGCTGATCCCCCGGCTGGTCGACACCACTGCGGGGACGGTGCTGGTCGACGGGGTGGACGTCCGCGACCTGGCGCCCGACGAGCTGTGGCGGCGGATCGGGCTGGTGCCGCAGCGGCCGTACCTGTTCAGCGGGACGATCGCCAGCAACCTGCGGTACGGCAACCCGGACGCCACCGACGCGGAGCTGTGGGCGGCCCTGGAGATCGCCCAGGCGCGCGACTTCGTCGCCGAGCTGCCCGAGGGGCTGGACGCCCCGATCGCGCAGGGCGGCACCAACGTCTCCGGCGGGCAGCGGCAGCGCCTGGCCATCGCCCGGGCCCTGGTCCGGCGGCCGGAGATCTACCTGTTCGACGACTCGTTCTCGGCACTCGACCTCGGCACCGACGCCCGGCTCCGGGCGGCGCTGCGGCCGGTCACCGCGGACGCGGCGGTGGTGATCGTGGCCCAGCGGGTCTCCACGATCGTCGACGCCGACCAGATCATCGTGCTTGAGGACGGGGGCATCGTCGGGATGGGCCGACACGCCGAGCTACTGGAGAACTGCCCTACCTACGCGGAGATCGTCGCCTCCCAGCAGACCGCGGGGGTGCCGGCATGACCGCCGTACCGGGTCAGAAGCCCCCGCCGCAGGGACGGCCCGGCGCGGAGGCGCGGACGCCGCCGCGGCTGCCCCCGGGCGGCCACCGCGGCGGCCCGATGCCGGGCGCCGGCATGCCGGCCGAGAAGTCGATGAACTTCGGGCCGTCCGCCCGCCGGCTGCTGGGGCGGCTGCGGCCACACCGGCTCCCACTCGTCGTCATCGTCGGGCTCGCCCTGATCAGCGTCGGGTTCAGCGTGTACGGACCGAAGGTCCTCGGTCACGCCACCGACCTGATCTTCAGCGGGGTGATCGCCCGGCAGCTCCCGGCCGGGACCACCGCCGAGCAGGCCGTGGCGGCGGCCCGGGCGGCCGGCAACGACAACTTCGCCGACATGCTCGCCCGGATGGACCTGGTGCCCGGGGTGGGCATCGACTTCACCGCGCTGGGCCGGGTGCTGCTGCTGGCGCTCGGCCTCTACCTGGCGGCCAGCCTGCTGATGTGGTGGCAGGGCTGGCTGCTCAACGGCGTGGTGCAGCGCACCGTGCTGCGGCTGCGCGCCGAGGTGGAGGAGAAGCTGAACCGGCTGCCGCTGCCCTACTTCGACCGGCAGCCGCGCGGCGAGCTGCTCAGCCGGGTCACCAACGACATCGACAACATCTCGCAGACCCTCCAGCAGACCCTGAGCCAGCTACTCACCTCGCTGCTCACCCTGGTCGGCGTGCTGGCCATGATGTTCTGGATCTCGCCGCTGCTGGCGCTGGTCGCCCTGGTCGCGGTGCCGCTGTCGGTGGTGGTGACCGGCCAGATCGCCAAGCGCTCGCAGCCGAAGTTCATCGCCCAGTGGAAGCACACCGGCGAGCTGAACGGCCAGATCGAGGAGGCGTTCACCGGCCACGAGCTGGTCAAGGTCTTCGGCCGGCAGCGCGAGGTGGAGGCGGCCTTCACCGCCAAGAACGAGGAGCTGTTCCGGGCCAGCTTCGGCGCCCAGTTCATCTCCGGGATCATCATGCCGGCGATGATGTTCGTCGGGAACCTCAGCTACGTGGCGATCGCCGTGGTCGGCGGCCTGCGGGTGGCCTCGGGCTCGATGAGCCTCGGTGACGTGCAGGCGTTCATCCAGTACTCCCGCCAGTTCACCCAGCCGCTCACCCAGGTCGCCTCGATGGCGAACCTGCTCCAGTCCGGGGTGGCCTCCGCCGAGCGGGTGTTCGCCGTCCTCGACGCCGACGAGCAGAGCCCCGACCCGGCCGCGCCGGCCCGGGTGACCGATCCGCACGGCCGGGTCGAGTTCGAGCACGTCTCCTTCCGGTACGAGCCGGACAAGCCGCTGATCGAGGACCTGTCGCTGGTCGCCGAGCCGGGGCACACGGTGGCGATCGTCGGGCCGACCGGGGCGGGAAAGACCACCCTGGTCAACCTGATCATGCGGTTCTACGAGCTGGACGCCGGCCGGATCACCCTGGACGGGGTGGACGTCAGCACCCTGCGCCGGGACTACCTGCGCGGCCGGATCGGCATGGTGCTCCAGGACACCTGGCTGTTCGGCGGCACCATCCGGGACAACATCGCCTACGGCCGGCCGACCGCCAGCGAGGAGGAGATCGTCGCCGCCGCCCGGGCCACCTTCGTGGACCGGTTCGTCCGCAGCCTCCCCGACGGCTACGACACCGTCATCGACGAGGAGGGCAGCAACGTCAGCGCCGGCGAGAAGCAGCTCATCACCATCGCCCGGGCGTTCCTGGCCGAGCCGTCGCTGCTGATCCTCGACGAGGCGACCAGCTCGGTGGACACCCGCACCGAGGTGCTGCTCCAGCGGGCGATGGCGGCGCTGCGCTCGGACCGGACCAGCTTCGTCATCGCCCACCGCCTCTCCACCATCCGGGACGCCGACCTGATCCTGATGATGGAGAACGGCAGCATCGTCGAGCAGGGCACCCACGAGCGGCTGCTGGCCGCCCGGGGCGCGTACCACCGGCTCTACCAGTCCCAGTTCACCCAGCCCGACCCGGTCGTCCTTCCCGAGCCCGTGACGCGAACCGCCGCGTCGGTCCAGGGCTGATCGTCGTGGCCGGAGATCCAGCGACAGCGACCGACCCCGGGCCGGGGTCAGGGCAGCAACGCCGCCGACCGGGTGGCGACCACCGACGCGACCAGGGCCAGGGCGTCGGCGGCGGGCCGCGGGTCCAGGCGACGACCGTCGCGCAGGCGCAGGGCGACCGCGCCATCGGCCGCCTCCCGGGCGCCGAGCACCGCGACGTACGGCACCCGGCGGCGGGCGGTGTCGCGGATCCGGGAGCCCAGCGACCCGCCCCCGTCGACCTCGGCCCGCAGGCCGAGCGCGATGGCGTCCCGGGCGAGCCGGTCGGCCGCCGCGGCCTGGCCCGGATCGTCGGGGTCGACCGGGAGCACGGTCACCTGCACAGGGGCGTACCAGGGTGGGAAGGCGCCGTCGTGCGCCTCGATCAGGTGGGCGAACAGCCGCTCCATGCTGCCGACCAGGCTGCGGTGCACCATCACCGGACGCCGCCGGACGCCGTCGGAGCCGGTGTACGACAGGTCGAACTTCTCGGGCTTGTCGAAGTCGAGCTGGACGGTGGCGAGGGTGGACTCCCGGCCGGTCGGGTCGGCGACCTGGATGTCGATCTTCGGGCCGTAGAACGCGGCGTCGCCGGGGGCCTCGACGACGTCCACCCCGTTCAATGCCTCCCGGAGCAGGTCCTCGGCCCGGTGCCACTGCTCGTCGGTGCCGACGTACCGCTGGCCCGGACCGCGCAGCGACAGCCGGAACCCCGCCGGGCGGACGCCGAGCGCGGCGTGCGCCTCGCGGATCAGCGCCAGGATCGCCGCGACCTCCTCACCCACCTGGTCCAGGGCGCAGAAGTTGTGCGCGTCGTTGAGCGAGATGGCGCGCACCCGGGACAGCCCGCCGAGCACCCCCGAGCGCTCCGCCCGGTACATCCCGCCCAGCTCGCCGACCCGCAGCGGCAGCTCCCGGTAGGACCGGCCCCGGGCCCGGAAGACCAGGGCGTGGTGCGGGCAGAGCGCCGGGCGGAGCACGAACTCGTCGTCCGGGCTCAGCCGCATCGGCGGGAACATGTCGTCGGCGAAGTAGCCGAGGTGGCCGGAGAGCTCGAACAGTTCCCGCTTGCCCAGCGGCGGCGAGTAGACGTGCTGGTAGCCGGCCCGTCGCTCCAGCTCGTGGACGTACGCCTCGACGGCGTACCGGGCGGCAGCGCCCGCCGGCAGCCAGATGGGCAGGCCGGCGCCGGCCAGCGGGTCGGAGACGAACAGCTCCAGCTCCCGGCCGAGCCTGCGGTGATCGGTCATGTCGCTCTCCCTCGGGTACGACCCGGAGGCGACCTGGCCCGGAACGCCGCGAGGCCCCGGGGCGGTTCGCCCCGGGGCCTCGATGACGGTGACGTCAGTGCGGCGCGCCGGGGTTCCCCGGCGTCGTGGTCCGTACCGCGCTGCGCATGCGCAGACGGTAGACCGGCGGCGGGCTGGCACGCATCCGATTTCGGGCCCCGCCGGCTGCGCGGGCCGCATGACGTGGTGCCCAGCCGGGTCAACACCCGCACTCCGGGCGGGCCGGCGGGCGCGCGGCGCAGGAGCGGGCCGCCGGCACGGGACCTGCCGGCGGCCCGCGGCGGCCCGGTCGTCGGAAACGGGGGGCCCGACGCGCCCGGGGCCGCGCGCCGACAACGGTACGCCGCCCGCCGCCGATCCGCCGCCCGGCTCGGCCCGCACGCCGAGGCCGCGCCGGGCCGGCGGCACCGCCGGGTCGGTGGTCACCACCGGCCGGGGTGGGTGCCGGTGACGCCCGCCACACCGGCAGGCTCGGGGCACCCGATCGGCCGGGCCCGGCGAGGTGGCAGTCGTGCTTGAGCTACCCGCCCACGTGACATCACCGCTGTGGGCGTACCTGGCGCTGCTCGGGCTGCTGGCGGTCGACGCGTTCGTGCCGGTCATCCCCACCCAGGCTGTGATGATCACCGGTGGGGCGCTCACCGTGTACGGCGGGCTGAGCCTCCCGCTGACCATCGGGGTCGGCACGCTCGGCGTCTTCGCCGGCGATCTGGCCTGCTACCTGCTCGGCCGGGGAGCACCGAACCGCCGGCCGGCCCGGAACGCCGAGCCGGGCCGGGCCCGCCGGATGGCCGGCCGGATGACCCGGGGACTGCGCCGGCCCGGCCCGCTGGTGATCCTGCTCTGCCGGTTCGTGCCGGGCGGCCGGATGGCCGCCTGCTTCGCCGCCGGCCGCAGCCGGTACCCGTACCGGCTCTTCCTGGCCTACGAGGCGGTGGCGGCGGCCGGCTGGGCCACGTACGGTGCGCTGGTCGGGCACCTGGGCGGCACGGCGCTGACCGAGTCGGCGTGGCAACTGTTGGTGATCGCCGGCGCGGCGGCGGCCGGCTTCGCCGCCGCCGGCTGGGCGATGACGGCCCTCACCGCCCGCCACGAGACACCGACGGACTGACCCTCTACTCCAGCTCGTGCAGCATGAGCTGGCGGGCCGCCTCCGTGATGGAGCCCGACAGGCTCGGGTAGATCGTGATGGTCTGGGCCAGCTCGTTGACCGTGAGGTTGTTCTCCACCGCCAGGGTGATCGGCAGGATCAGCTCGCTGGCCTTGGGGGCGACCACCACGCCGCCGATCACCTGGCCGCTGGCCGGGCGGCAGAACAGCTTGACGAAGCCGTCGGCCAGGTCGTCCATCTTCGCCCGGGCGTTGCCCGACAGCGGGAGCATCACCTGCCGGGCGGGCGTCTTGCCGGCGTCCACCTCGTCCTGGGAGACGCCGACGGTGGCCAGCTCCGGGTCGGTGAAGACGTTCGCCGCGACCGTACGCAGCCGCAGCGGCCGGACCGCCTCGCCGAGCGTGTGCCACATCGCGATCCGGCCCTGCATGGCGGCCACGCTGGCCAGCGGCAGCACCCCGGTGCAGTCGCCGGCGGCGTAGATGCCGGGGACGTTGGTCCGGGACACCCGGTCGACGGTGACGTAGCCGCCCCGGGCCAGCTCGACGCCGTACTCGCCGAGGCCCAGGCCGGCCGTGTTGGGGATCGACCCGACGGCGATCAGCGCGTGCGAGCCCTGCACCAGCCGGCCGTCGGCCAGCTCCACCTCCACCCCGTCGGCGGTCCGCCGGACGCCCTCGGCGCGGGAGTTGTTGAGGATGGTCATCCCCCGGGAGCGGAAGACCCGCTCGATCGCCATCGCGGCGTCGGCGTCCTCGTGCGGCATCACCCGGTCCCGGCTGGAGACCAGGGTGACCTCCACCCCCATGGCCAGGTACGCGCTGGCGAACTCGGCGCCGGTGACGCCCGAGCCGACCACGATCAGGTGCTCGGGCAGCTCGGGCAGGTCGTACACCTGCCGCCAGGTGAGGATCCGCTCGCCGTCGGGCACGGCGGTGGGGAGCTGGCGCGGGGTGGCGCCCGTGGCGACCAGCACGGTCGACGCGGCGATCGAGTACTCCTCGGCCCCGTCGGCCGGGGTGACGACGACCCGGTGGGTGTGACCGAGCGTGTCCTCGCCGAGCCGGGCGGTGCCGGCCACGAAGGTGACGCCGGCCTTCAACAGCTTGGCGTGGATGTCGGCGGACTGGTGAAGGGCGAGCCGCTTGACCCGCTCGTGCACCGTCTGGGCGTCGACGGTGACCGCCTCCAGCCCGTCGGAGTGCACCCCGAACTCCTCGGTGTCCCGGTACCCGGTGACCACCTCCGAGCTGGCGATGAAGGTCTTGGACGGGACGCAGTCGGACAGCACGCAGGCGCCGCCGGCCCCGTCGGCCTCCACCACGGTGACATCAGCGTCCAGCTGGGCGGCGACCAGGGCCGCCTCGTACCCGGCCGGCCCCCCGCCGATGATCACGATCTGGCTCACAGCTATCGCCCCTCGTCCATGCTCACAGTGACTTTCTTCTCCCCGACGCGTCCGACACGCACCGTCGTATTCTCCCCCACCCGTCCGTCGGGCTATCGTCATCGCCGTGCGTCATTACGCCGCCTACGGCTCAAACCTGGACCCCGCCCGGATGCGTGCCTACTGTCCGCACTCGCCGATGGTGGGCATCGGCTGGCTGGAAGGCTGGCGGCTCACCTTCGCGGGCGAGGGCGTCATCGGCTGGGAGGGCGCGGTCAGCACCGTCGTCGAGTCCCCCGGCGACCGGGTGTTCGTGGCGCTCTACGACATCAACCCCTACGACGCCGCCCAGCTCGACGAGATCGAGGGGGTGACCTCCGGGACGTACCGCAAGCTGCACGTCCGGGTCTCGACCCTCGACGGGGACGTGACCGCCTGGGTCTACGTCTTCGACGGGTACGAGGGCGGCCTGCCGACGGCGTGGTACCTGTCGGAGATCGCCAACGCCGCCGAGAAGGCGGGCGCGCCCGACGACTACGTCAGCGAGCTGCGGTCCCGCCCCACCGGCACCGCGTCGGCGTAGCGCGTCTACCACGCCCCCAGTCTGCTCCGGGTGGGTGGCGGCGCGCGGAGCCGCCCCCCGGCGGGCGGCTCCGGTCACACACCGACCGCCGGAACCACCCGCTCGTACATGTCGGTCCACCGCACCTCGTCCAGCCCCACGGAGCGGTAGAGCGTCGCCGGAGAGGTCGGGTTGGCCAGGTCGACGCCCAGGCCGGCGGACCGCCTGCCCTTGGCGGCGTAGACCGTGAAGGCCCGCCGCAGCAGCGCGGCGCCCACCCCGTGTCGCCGGTACGCCGGCAGCACCGACAGGGTGCGGACCCACCCCTGGTCCTGCTCCAACGCCTGGTCGGACGACTGCAACGCGCCGGCCGGCACCCCGTCGACCTCGGCGACGAACCACTCGTCCCAGGTCCTGACGTACGGGGGCAGGTGCTCCCGCCACTGCTCGTACCCGACCGGCTCGTAGTCCGAGGTGTCCCGGAACGCCGTGTCGAAGATCCGGTGGAACAGGCGCAGGTCGGCCTCGTCCCCGACGTGCAGCGGGCGGATCGTCACCCCGGGCGGGCACGGCGGCTCGGCGGGCAGGCCCGTCAGTGTCCGGCTCATCCGCACGTACCGTTTCGCCCGGGTGAAGCCGGCCTCGGCCAGCTCCGCCACCCACCGGGTCTCCGGCGCGAAGGCGGCGGTGCGGACGGTCAGCGCGGACAGGCCCCGCTCGGCGGCCCGCTCGGCGACCCGGCCCAGCATCCGGGTGAGCAGTGGGACGCGCGCGGCCTCGGCGCGCACCGGGTCGACGTAGACGTCGACGAACTCCCGGCCCACCCCGCTCGGGTTGTCCACCACGGTCCACCCGACGATCCTCCCGTCGTGGTCACCGACCAGCCAGGAGTCGAGCGCCGGGTCGACGAAGGGGGCGGTCAGCGCGGCCTCGACGTCCTCGGCGTCGAAGTCGGGGTGGCCGATCGCGAAGGTGTCGGCGGCGTGCACCACCGCAAGGATCGCCGGCACGTCGTCGAGGGTGGGGCGGCGGGCGCTCCAGCCAACGGGAAGGGTCATCCGGCGATCCTGGCAGCAGCCCACCGCCCACCGCCGCCCATTTATCCCCGCCCCGGCCGGTCGGGATCTCGCTGGGTGGGCCGTCCCTGCACCTGCGCGCGGGCGGTGGCCAGCAGGTCCAGCAGTTCGGCGCCCTCGCCGGCGGCGAGGCCGCGGAAGCCCGCCGCGACCAGCCGGTCGGTCATCGCCTCCGCCCACAACCGCCGCCGCACCAGGGGACCGACCCGGGGGTACGGCGGCGGCCAGCCGCAGGCCAGCGCGCCGGCCTCGCCCTCCGGCCCGGCCAGCACCGCCTCCAGCGGGGTCATCCCGCCGGCCCGCACCGCCATCAGGTACGCCCCGGCGAAGTGCTCGCGCAGCAGTAGCAGCCCGACGGCGGCCCGGGCGGCCGGGGAGTCCTCCGGTGGCGGCATGGCCCGCCAGGCGGCGAACAGCGGCATGCCGCTGGCGTCCGCCGCGTCGACCACCCGGCGCAGCAACCCGCCCAGCCGGTGCACCCCGGGCAGGGCGGCGAGGTGCTCGTCGCCCCAGCGGCAGCACTCGGCGAGGTTCGCGGCGGCCACCTCCAGCGGGCGGATCACCCGGGCGGCGCCGTCCCAGCCGTCGGCGACGGCGTCCGGGGCGATGAAGCCGAGGGCGGCGGCCACCGTCGGGGCCCGGACGTCGCCCAGCGCCCCGGCCCGGCCGGTGATGTAGAACGCCCAGCCGGAGATGCCCAGCAGGCGGGCCCGGCGCAGGGTGCCGGGGCAGCGGGTGAACGCTTCGCCGAGCTCCAGCACGAATGGCTTGCTCGCGGCGGCGACCTGCTCCGGCGTCATCGGAATCAGTCTCCCCCGCCGTCGCTTCCGGCGGCAGTCCCCTCTTCGGCGTCGATCGCCTCGATCGCCCCCTCGACCTCGCCGGTGCGCCGGCGGGCGGCGGTGGCGGCCCGTTCCGCCGCCCGCCGGGCCAGCCTCCGCCGGCTCAGCTCCTGCTCGGCCTCGGCCCGCCGCCGTTCCAGCTCGGCCAGCGACCGCTCGATGTCGGCCAGTTCCTCGGCACCGCCGTGCTCGGCGTCCGCCGCGCCGGCCAGTTCCGCCTCGGCCCGGCCCTGGTCGGTACGCGCCTTCGCCAGTTCCCGTTCCAGCGCCCGGCGCTGCCGGACCCGCTCGGCCCGGGCGGCGCGGTCCGCCGCCCGCTCGTCACGTTCCCGCCGCGTCCGGTCCCGGCCGGCGGCCCGGTCCGGGGCGGCCGGTGCGGGCTCCTCGTCACCGGTGACCAGCCGCAGTTGGGGGCGGGGCACCTCGCCGAAGCCGGCGTAGCTGGCGGCGCGCAGCAGCCGGCCGGTACGCACCTGTTCGGCGACCTCGGTGTCGGACAGCGCGGCGTTGAGCGTCGCCTCCACCTCGGCCAGGGGCAGTTTCCCGCCCGGCGGGCCGCCCTCGGCGTCGGCCGCCAGCCGGCGCACCTCGGCCACCAACGCCGCGACCACCGCCCGCCGCTGGGCGGAGAGTTCCCGCAGCCGGGGGCCGCGCAGGTCGCGCTGGGCCACGCGCAGCGCCTCGGCGAGCTGGCCCAGGTCGGCGACGAGTTCGGGGCACCGGATGGCGAGCAGGTTGACCAGCCAGGCGGCCACGGTCGGGCGGCGCAGCCGGGCGATCTCCCGGGCCGTGGCCGGGTCGCCGGCCCGCCGGGCCTCGGCGACGGCCGCGTCGCGGGTGGCGACGAACCGGTCCGGCGGCTCCTCGTAGAGCCGTCGGACCAGGTCCCGAGGGGGTGGCACCGGGTCAGACGTCGAGCCGGCTGCCCGGCTCGAGGCGCTGGTAGTCGGTCTTGGACAGCGCCGTGAACTGGCGGTTCAGCACCGCCAGGCCGTTGTCGTTGAGCAGCCCGTCGTGCGCGGCGAAGGCGCGGCGCGGGGCGACCGCGCGGATGAAGTCGACCACCTCGGAGAACTTCGACCAGGGGGCGTGGATCGGCGCGAACAGGGTGTCCACCTGGACCTCCTCCGGCACCACCAGCGAGTCGCCGGGGTGGTAGACCACATCGTTGAGCAGGTACCCCAGATTGTCCACCACGGGGATGTCCGGGTGGATGACGGCGTGCCGCCCGCCGTACGCCCGGACCGGCACGCCGGCCGCGGTGAACGACTGCCCGGGGGCGACCGGCTCCAGCACCTCGGCCGCGTCGCCGAGGACGCCGGACAGCGAGGCCGGGCCGTGGAGGCGGAACGGCCGGCGGTCGAGCTGCCGGGTGACCGCCGCGACGTCCAGGTGGTCGGGGTGCTCGTGGGTGATCAGCACCGCGTCCGCCCCGTCCAGCGCCGCCGGGTCGCTGAACCCGCCCGGGTCGACGACCAGCACCCCGCCGTCGTGCTCGACCCGCACGCAGGAGTGGGCGTACTTGGTGAGCTGCATCATGACCCCCTGATTATCGAATCGTGACATCCCTGAGCGCAGTCTGCCGGAACCCGAGCGCCGCCGCGCCACGTCTGACGTATCGCCCGATGGCCAGAAGAAGGGGAGCGGGAATGGACAGACGCGCAAGAGGTGGACTGCTGACCGCGGTGGGGCTGGCGGCTTTGCTGGCGGTGGGCGGATGCAGCGGTCTCCGCGGCGGGCAGGCCTCGGAGGACTCGGCCGCCTCCGCGCCGGACAAGGCGGCGCCGGCCGGCGTGCCCCTGGCGGAGGCGGGAGCGGCAGGGGCGAAGGCCGGCACCGGGGGCGGGTCGCCGGACCTGCGGGTGGACCAGCGGTCCATCGTCTACACCGGAGACATCCGGGTCCGGGTGGACGATGTGGACGGCGCCGCCCGGTCCGCCGTCACGGCCGCCACCTCGGCCGGCGGGTTCGTCGGCGGCGACGAGCGCAACAGCACCGGCCGGACCGCGCGGGCGGAGTTGGAGCTGCGGGTCCCGGCGGAGCGGTTCACCCCCGTGGTGGAGGAGCTGGCGAAACTGGGGCAGCAGGAGCACCGGTCGATCCGTACCGAGGACAAGACCGAGGAGACCGTCGACCTGGACGCCCGGATCACCACCCAGCGGGCCCGGGTGGAGAGCGGCCGAAAGCTGCTGGCCCGGGCCAGCTCGCTCGACGACCTGGTCAGGCTGGAGAGCGAGGTGGCCCGGCGGGAGGCCGACCTCGCCTCGCTGGAGGCGAAGAAGCGCCGGCTGGCCGACCTGACCGCGCTCTCCACCATCACCCTCACCCTGGTCGGGGCGGACGCCGAAACCTCCTCCGAGAAGGAGGAGGCCGGGACCGGCTTCCTGGTGGGGCTGCGTGGCGGCTGGAACGCGTTCGTCGCCTCGCTGGGCGTGCTGCTCACCGTGCTGGGCGCGCTGCTGCCGTTCGCGGTGGCGCTGGGCGTGCCCGTGGCGCTGCTGGTGGCGGTGCTGCGCCAGCGCCGGCGCAGGCCGGCGCCGGTGCTCAGCGAGTCGCCGCCAGTGCCCGTAGCGCGGTCTGCACCATGAGCCGGACGCCGAACGGGATGGCCCGCTCGTCGACGTCGAACGAGGCCCGGTGCAGGTCGACGTTCGGGCCGGACCGGCCGACGCCGAGGCGGGCGAGCGCGCCGGGGACGTACTCCAGGTACCAGGAGAAGTCCTCGCCGCCCATGCTCTGCGGGGTCTCCGCCACGCCTTCCGGGCCGAGCGCGGCCACGGTGGCGGCGGTGAGCACCTGGATCGCCTTGGCGTCGTTGCTGACCGGCGGCCGGCCGCGCAGGTACTCCAGGTCGACCGTGGCGCCGGTCGGGGCGATGACGTCCCGGACCACCTGAGCGACGATCTTGGGGGCCTCCCCCCAGGTGTCGCGGTCCATCACCCGCAGGGTGCCGGAGGCACTCGCCTCGGAGGGGATGACGTTGTACCGGGTGCCGGCCGAGGCGTGGCCGAACACCAGCAGCAACCCGCTGTTGGCCGGCACCCGGCGGCTGACCAGGGCGGGTACCTCGGTGACCAGCCGGCCGAGCGCGTCGACCAGGTCGACGGTCAGGTGCGGGCGGGCGGTGTGCCCGCCCGGCCCGCTGAGCTTGACGGTGACGTTGTCGGCGGCGGCGGTGATCGGGCCGACCCGCAGGCCGACCTTGCCGACCGGCTGGTTGGGGTCGCAGTGCAGGGCGAAGATCTGCACCACGTCGTCCAGCCCGCCGGCCTCGATGACCTCCAGCGAGCCGCAGGGCAGGATCTCCTCGGCCGGCTGGAAGATCAGCCGGACCCGGCCGTCCAGCTCACCCAGTTCGGCGAGCTGGGCCAGCAGCATGCCGACGCCGAGCAGCACGGTGGTGTGCACGTCGTGGCCGCAGGCGTGGCAGACGCCGTCCTTGGTGGACCGGTACGGCACGTCCTTGATGTCGGTGAGCGGCAGCGCGTCGATGTCGGCGCGGAGCGCGACCACCGGGCCGTCGGGGCGGCCGTCGATGTCGCAGATCACCCCGTTGCCCTTCGGCAGCAGGCGCGGGTTCAGCCCGGCCAGGGACAGCTCGCGGGCGATCAGGGCGGCGGTATCGAACTCCTCGCCGGAGAGCTCTGGATGGGAGTGGATGTGTCGGCGGGTGGCGACGAGCCGGGGCACCCGCAGGGCCAGCAGTCGGTCCAGCTCGAAGGGCAGGGGCTGGGACCCGGACGGCGCCTCCGGCGAGTCCGACGACGCCAGCTGGCTGCCGTTCGGCAGCGTCAACGCACTCGTCACGGCGAAATCTCGATCACTAGAAATGGATGGATCATCGGGGATGACAGCAGACAGCCTAGACCTCCGATGGTGACGCTGTGCAACTTCATTCCCGTAGCGGTCGGATGGCGCAGCGTCACGAAAGCCCTGGTGGAAGGGCTCGACAATCTGCGGGACAGCAGGTAGATCGCGGTTGAACGCCGTCATCTGCCCCACACCTCCTACAACCCGTAACCGAGTCGGCGGTCGCGAAATCACCCTCGATCCGGGGCCGTCGTTTCCCGAATTGTCGCATTGGTCGCTTCGGTCAACCGCCGCTCGGACAATTAGCCGACCGCACCCGGGCGGCCGGGCGTCTCCAGACGGTGACACGACGGGACGGGACGCGCGCGCACACGCTGTCCGTCCCGTTCACCCGGACGGGTTACCCAACGCCCCGGGGTGCACACACACGTCCCGGGCCGCGCCGGATCCGGCGCCGCGACCGCCCGGGGCCGGCCGAACGCGGCGGGCAGCCCGGGGCGCCACCCACCGACAGTAGACCCGGGTGCGACGGCCCGCGACCCCGCTTCCGCGGGCGGGAAGCGGGTTCGCGGGGCAGCCGGTAGGGGTGGTCAGAACCGGTCGCTCGGGCGGTAGGTCCCCCAGACCTGGCGCAGGGTGCCGCAGACCTCGCCCACCGTGGCCCGGGCCCGCAGCGCCTCCTTCATCGGGAAGAGCACGTTCTCCGTGCCCTCGGCGGCGGCGCGCAGCTCGGCGAGGGCCCGCTCGACGGCGCCACCGTCGCGCTCCGCGCGCAGCCTGGCCAGCCGCCCGGCCTGGGCCGCCTCGATCTCCGGGTCGACCCGCAGCGGCTCGTACGGCTCGTCGGCGTCGATCGTGAACCGGTTGAGCCCGACCACCACCCGCTCACCCGAGTCGATCTCCTGGGCGATCCGGTACGCGGACTGCTCGATCTCCCGCTTCTGGAAGCCCGCCTCGATGGCGTCCACCACCGAGCCGTGGTCGGCCACCCGGTCCATCAGCTCCACCACCGCCGACTCGATCTCGGCGGTCATGGCCTCCACCACGTACGAGCCGGCGAACGGGTCGACGGTGGCGGTCAGGTCCGTCTCGTACGCCAGCACCTGCTGGGTGCGCAGGGCCAGCCGGGCGGCCTTCTCGGTGGGCAGCGCGATGGCCTCGTCGAAGCTGTTGGTGTGCAGCGACTGGGTGCCGCCCAGCACGGCGGCGAGCCCCTGCACCGCCACCCGGACCAGGTTGACCTCGGGCTGCTGGGCGGTGAGCTGCACGCCCGCCGTCTGGGTGTGGAAGCGCAGCATCATCGACTTCGGGTTCTTCGCCCCGAACTCGTCGCGCATCAGCCGGGCCCAGATGCGCCGGGCGGCACGGAACTTCGCGACCTCCTCCAGCAGGGTGGTCCGGGCCACGAAGAAGAACGACAGCCGGGGCGCGAAGTCGTCCACGGCCAGCCCGGCCGCCAGCGCGGCCCGCACGTACTCGACGCCGTTGGCCAGGGTGAACGCGATCTCCTGCGCGGGCGTCGCGCCGGCCTCGGCCATGTGGTAGCCGGAGATGGAGATGGTGTTCCACTTCGGCACCTCCTTGCGGCAGTAGCCGAACGTGTCGGCGACCAGCCGCAGCGAGGGCTTCGGCGGGAAGATGTACGTCCCCCGGGCGATGTACTCCTTGAGGATGTCGTTCTGGATGGTGCCGTTGAGCGCCGACCCGGCGACCCCGGACTCCTCGGCGACGAGCTGGTAGAGCAGCAGCAGCACCGAGCCCGGCGCGTTGATCGTCATCGAGGTGGAGACCTTGTCCAGCGGGATGCCGGCGAAGAGCAGCCGCATGTCCTCGATGGAGTCGATGGCCACCCCGACCTTGCCGACCTCGCCGTGCGCGATCGGGTCGTCGGAGTCGTACCCCATCTGGGTGGGCAGGTCGAAGGCGACCGAGAGACCCATCGTGCCGGCCCGCAGGAGCTGGTGGTAACGCGCGTTCGACTCCGTGGCGGTGCCGAAGCCGGCGTACTGGCGCATCGTCCACGGGCGCGAGGTGTACATGGTGGGGTAGACCCCACGGGCGTACGGGAACTCGCCGGGCGCGCCCAGCCGGGCGTCCAGGCCCTCGGGCAGGTCGTCCGCCCCGTAGAGGTCCTTGATCGGGAAGCCGGACTCGCTTGACCGCCGTTCGCTCATCCCCGGATGGTAGGACGCGCCGGCGCATCGACGGGTGAGGGATTGCGCACAGCCGACCCCCGACTTCCGGCGACCGCAGGGTGAACAACCGGGCACGTACTGTCGAGTTCGGTAAACGTCCGTCGCGTCGGGTTTCGCATCGGGCGTCGGAACCCGCAAGATAGGGGGGTTGTGTCCCAGCCCCCTCGATTTCCCCCGGTGGCTTTTCTGTGACTCAGATCCCGACGTGGAGCGGCGGACCAGTCAGTCCACCCCACGGACGCGCGGCGCCCGGCACCACCATCGGTGGTCGCTACTCGCTCCGGTCCGCGGTGGGCAACGGCGGCATGGGCACGGTCTGGCGTGCCACAGACACCCTGTTGCGGCGCGACGTGGCGGTGAAGGAGGTCGTCCTTCCGCCGGGCCTCGCCCCCACCGACCGCGACGCGATGTACGAGCGGACGCTGCGCGAGGCCCGCGCCGCCGCGGCCATCCAGCACCCGGCCGTGGTCCAGGTGTACGACGTGGTCACCGAGGGTGGCCGCCCCTGGATCGTGATGGAGCTGCTGGACGCCCGCAGCCTGGCCGATATGGTGATCGAGGACGGGCCGGTCGCGCCCCGCGCGGTCGCCAAGATCGGTATCGCCCTGCTCGGCGCGCTGGAGGTGGCGCACGCGATCGGGGTGCTGCACCGCGACGTGAAGCCGGCCAACGTGCTGATCTGCACCGACGGCCGGTGCGTGCTGACCGACTTCGGGGTGGCGAAGCTCCCCACCGACGTGCAGCTCACCACCCCCGGGATGGTGCTCGGCTCGCCGCACTTCATCTCCCCCGAACGGGCGATGGGCCAGGAGTTCGGCCCGCCCAGCGACCTGTTCTCCCTCGGCGTGACGCTGTACACGGCGGTCGAGGGGCGGCCCCCCTTCGACAAGGGCGACCCGATCGAGACCATGCACGCCGTGGTCGAGGACCCGCCCGCCGCCCCGCAGCGCAGCGGCCCGCTGACCCGGGTGCTGATGGGCCTGCTGGAGAAGGACCCGGCCCGCCGGCTCGACGTGCACACCTCCCGGGCGATGCTGCGCGAGCTACTGGCCGGCCCGCTGACCAGCAACGCCACCGCCGTCAACTCGGTCACCGACCCGTACGCGGTGGTGCCGGTGCAGCAGCGCCCGGTCGTCGTACCGCCGCCGCCCGCCCCCGAGCCGAAGCCGAGCGGGCAGATCGGCGGTCGGGCGATGCTCGCCGCCGGCGAGTCGCTCACCGACCGGCTGGCCAAGCTGCGCCGGGGCGAGAAGGGGGGCAAGACCGCCGCCGCCGCGAGTGCCGCCGCGCTCGACGACACCAGCGCCGACGCGCTCGCCGGTCCGCTGCACACCCCCACCGGGGCGATGCCCGCGCCGACGCCGACGCCCCCGGCCGGCCGGACGTACGGCGGTTCGTCGGAGGCTACCCAGCGGGTCGACGCGGGCGCCGCGCCGGAGGCCACCCAGCGGGTGACGTACGGCCCGTCGCCCGACGCCACCCAGCAGGTCCCGTTCGGGCCCCGGCCGGACGCCACCCAGCGGGTTCCGTTCGGCGTCGGGGCGGACGCCACCCAGCGGGTCGGCCAGCCCGACGCCACCCAGGCGGTGCCCGGCTTCGGCGCCCCGCCCGAGGCGACCCAGCGGATGGGCGGGACGTACGGCGGCGGCCAGTGGTCGGTGCCCGGCACCGGCCAGCCGTGGGCCACCCCGGCCACCGCGCCCGCCCCGGCCGGCGGCGGTGTGACCGGCGGAGCCGGCCGGCTCGTCGCCACCGTCCAGGGCTGGCCCCGCAAGGTGCAGCTCGCGGCGGCCGGCGGCCTCGTCGTGCTGCTGCTGGTCGGCGCGATCGTCCTGTTCGGCGGCGGCGACCCGGACCAGCCGACCACCCCCTCGGCGCAGCCCACCGCCCCCGCCGCCGCGCCGGTGGAGATGCAGGAGCAGTCGGCCCGGGGGGTCACGGTGCAGGTGCCCAAGGGCTGGGAGCGCAACAGCTCCGGCGTGTGGGTCGACTTCGTCGACCCGGAGGACAGCGGCCGCAAGGTGCGCATCCTCTCCGAGGACTGGGGCGGCACGTCGTCGATGCGCTGGGCCGAGGTCGCCGAGAAGGGCCTACGGAACAGGTCCACCTCCTGCCCGAAGCCGTACCACCAGGTGTCGATGACCGAGCAGAAGCTGGACGGCCAGGCGGCGGCCGAGTTCGAGTACACCTGCGGCGAGGGCGACGGCATGCGGCACGGCGTGTGGCGCGGGGTGGTGCACGAGGGCAAGGTCTACTCGTTCTACCTCTCCTCCACCGACGCCCGGTTCGCCGAGAGCAAGCCGATCTTCGACCAGATGGTGGAGTCGTTCAAGCTCGGCGGGACGGGCTGAGGGTCGTCGGGGCCGACGACCCGGCGAGGCCGACGGGACGCGGTGATCCGCCGCCTGCTATCAAGAGGCATGGCGGCGGAACCCATTGACCTTGACGACATTCGCGACCGGGCCCGGCGGTGGCTCGACGACGACCCCGACCCGGCCACCCGCGAGGAGCTGCGGGCCGTGCTCGACCGGCTGCCGGCGAGCGCGCCCGACCTGGCCGACCGGTTCGCCGGGCCGCTGACCTTCGGCACCGCCGGGCTGCGGGGACCGCTGCGGGCCGGCCCGAACGGGATGAACCTCGCGGTGGTCACCCAGGCCGCCGCCGGGCTGGTCGGCTGGCTCGCGGCCCAGGGCGCGACCGGCCCGCTGGTGATCGGGTACGACGCGCGGCACGGTTCCCGGGAGTTCGCCGAGCGCACCGCCCAGGTCGCCACCGGCGCGGGCCGGCCGGCGCTGCTGCTGCCCCGCCCACTGCCCACCCCGGTGCTGGCGTACGCGGTGCGGCAGCTCGACGGGGCGGCCGGGGTGATGGTCACCGCCAGCCACAATCCCCCGCAGGACAACGGCTACAAGGTGTACCTGGGTGCCCGGCTCGGCGGCGAGCTGGGCGCGGGGGCGCAGATCGTGCCGCCCGCCGACGCCGGGATCGAGGCGGCCATCCGGGCGGTCGGCCCGCTCGCCCGGGTGCCGCTCGGCCCGGCCGGCCAGGTGCTCGGCGACGACCTGGTCGCCTCGTACGTGGAGCGGGCCGCCGCCGTGGTCGACCCGGCCGGGTCGCGGGACCTGAAGGTGGCGTACACGCCGCTGCACGGGGTGGGTGCGGCGGTGCTGACCGCCGCCTTCGCCCGCGCCGGGTTCGGCGTTCCCGGCGTGGTGCCCGACCAGGCGGAGCCCGACCCGGACTTCCCGACCGTGAGCTTTCCCAACCCGGAGGAGCCGGGGGCGGTGGATCGCCTCGTCGAACTCGCCGAGCGCACCGGCGCGGACCTGGCGATCGCCAACGACCCGGACGCGGACCGCTGCGCGGTGGCCGTCCGCGACGCGAGGACGGGCTGGCGGATGCTGCGCGGCGACGAGGTGGGCGTCCTGCTCGCCGACCACCTGATGCGCCGGGGCGTACGGGGCCTGTACGCCACCACGATCGTGTCGTCGTCCCTGCTGCGGGCCATGTGCGCCGCCCGTGGCCTGCCGTACGACGAGACGCTGACCGGGTTCAAGTGGATCGTCCGGGGCGGCGGCGGGTCCGCGCCGCTGGTGTTCGGCTACGAGGAGGCGCTGGGCTACTGCGTCGCCCCGGAGCACGTACGCGACAAGGACGGCATCACCGCCGCGCTGACCGTCGCCGAGTTGGCCGCCGGCCTCAAGGCGGAGGGGCGCACGCTGACCGACCGGCTGGACGAGCTGGCCGCCGAGTTCGGCGTGCACCACACCGACCAGCTTTCCGTCCGGGTGGACGACCTGCGGGTGATCGCCGACGCGATGGCCCGGTTCCGGGCGGCCACCCCGACCGCGCTGCTCGGCCACCCGGTCACCGAGGCGCGGGACCTGCTGCCCGAGGCGGACGTGGTCATCCTGCGCACCGACGCGGCCCGGGTGGTGCTCCGCCCGTCGGGCACCGAGCCGAAGCTCAAGGCGTACCTGGAGGTGGTGGAGCCGGTCGCGAACGGCGACGTGCCGGCGGCCCGCGCCCGCGCGACCACGGCCATCGCCGCCCTCCGCACCGAAATCGCCACCACCCTGAACCTCTAACCCCCCACCCCACCCACCGCCAGCCGAGTTGATCAAGAAGTTTGCGTCGGGAAACCTGCCGTCGCCGACGCAAACTTCTTGATCACCGCGTGCACACCGGGGGCGGGAGGAGGGTTAGGGGCGTTTGCCTAGGGCGGCGTCTACTGCGGTGCCCAGGGCGGTGACGACCAGGGCTACCGAGGGGCGGACGACTGAGTCGTCCAGGCCAGCGGTGCCGGAGAAGCCGGCCCCGCCGGCGATCTCCTCCAGCCGCACCCGGGCGTCCCGGGCGGCGTCGCCGGTCAGGCCGAGCGCCGGCTCCATCCGGAGCACCGCGACCAGGGTGGCCAGCGCGGCGGTCCGCTCGTCGGGAAGGTGCCCGCCGGCCAGCGCCTCGGCGAGCCGGCGCCGGATGTCCTGCTCCACCGAGGCGTCCGTCGTCGGGTAGCGGTGCACGTGGATGAAGCCCAGCTCGGTCTCGTCGACGTCCCGCACCACGCCCCGGCCGACCAGGTCACCGAGGATCCGGTCGCGCAGGCCGTGGCGCAGCCGCTGCACCCAGGAGGAGGGGGTGTGCGGGGTGTCGGCGGCCATCCGGGCCAGCACCCCGTCGAGCGTCGACTCGCCCGTTCCGGTGGGGTCGGTGACGGTCAGGTTCCCGTCGGCGTACGCGATCCGGCCGGCCAGGGCCAGTTCGATCAGCACCGCGGCGGCCATCCCCAGGTCGAGGCTGATCCGCGGCATCGTCGCCTTGCCGGATTCGTCGTCGTAGGCGAGGAGCAGCAACTCTTCGGCAAGCGCAACACCAGTCATGGCCCGAGACGGTAGCGCCTGCGCGCACTCCCGCGCACCACCTCGACGTCGATGGCGTGCCGCCGCCCCGTACGCCTTCCTCTCCCCCACCGTCGCCGGGGCGGGCGGAGCGTGTGCCGCGCCCGCCCACGACGGTCGTGGTGGACCAGACCAGCCTCACAGTCAGCCGAGCGTGTCGGTACGACCGGTCTGGAGCAGCAGCAGGTAGTGCAGGACGCGGTGTCGGGGGGCCAGCTCCAGGTACTCGTAGGCGAGCAGTTCACCGGTCGACGGGTCGAAGACCAGCAACATCTGCGACCGCTCCGGGTCCTCGCCCGCTGGTGGGGTGAGGTCGGCGGTGACCGCCAGGCCAGGGCGGCCGGCCCGGTCGACGACCCGCCCGCGCCACCCGAAGCCGGGCTTGTCCGCCAGGATGGTGAGGATGTCGGCCCGGGTCCGCCGGGGTACCAGGTGTGTGACGAAGATTTCGTGGACCGCTATGGCCACGTAGCCCGCCGGCTGCTCGATCCGGAGCCTGCGTGCGAGCGCCGCCCGATCGGTGGGCACCTTTCCGGGCTTCTGGCGTGGGTACTCGCGGACCCCGCTGGGCGCCGACGACCCGCTGGGGCTGGGCGTCGCCGTGCGGGTCGACTTCCGCCTGGAGTAGTACTCCCGGGACGCCGCGTCGGGGAACTCGACGCCCAGGACGTCCATCTCCCCCCACTGGCGGCCGTCACGCGCCGCCCAGTCGCGACGTTCGTACACGTAGCTCATCATGTGGCCCTCGGGCGAGAACTCGCTCATTCCACCCCAGTGCTTGGTGTGGTGGTAGGTGTAGCGGCCACCCGCTCTGTCGTGCTGGGCGTCCACGAGGTGCGCGGCGAGTGCCCGCAGGTGCGGCCCGGCCGGTTCGGCGGCGGTGACTTCGTAGGCCACCGGTTGGAGCACGACCCCGTCGACCGGCTGCGGCGACGTCGGCAGGGCGGGCACCGTCCCGTCCCGCAGCGCCCGCACTACCCCGGCGGACCCGAGCACGGTCACCGCGGCGGCCGCGCCGAACAGAACCGTGCGCCGGCTCGCAAGCCTCCGCGCCGGCGCCGGCGCGGCCGCCTCCTCCGCGCGGAGGATCACGTCGTGCGCGGAGAGCGCCGGCGGTGCCACGACGACGTCCCGCGCCGGGTCGGCCGGTCCCAGGGCGTCCCGGACCTGCTGCTGCGTGTGCATGATGCTCCTCTCAGACGTTGGCGGATGCCGGCCGGGCGGCGCGGGCGGGGGTGGGGGCGGCCAGGGCGGACCGCAGGCGACGTCGGGCCCGGTAGAGCCGCACCGCGGCGGCGGACCGGGTGCAGCTCAGGACGACTGCGGCGTCGGCGACGCTCAGGTCCTCCCAGCCGACCAGCCGGAGGATTTCCTGGTCGGCTTCGGGCAGGACGCGCAGCGCCCGATGGAGGTCGAGCACCGGCGTCGTGGCCTCGGGCTCGGCGAGTCGCGTCGGCACCTGGTCGGCCTCCGCGAGCGGGAGCAGACTCGGGCTGCCGCGCAGGTTCCGCCACCGATTCGCCACGACGTGACGCGCGACGCCGTAGAGCCACGGGAGTGCGCGTTCGGGCACCTCGCTCCGCCGCCGCCAGAGGACGACGAACACGTCCTGGGCGAGTTCGGCGGCCGCGTCGCCGTCGGGCAGCCGACGCAGGCCGTACCTGACGATGTCCGGGTAGTGCGTGGCGTAGAGGTTGGTGAACCAGCCCTCGTCCCGCTCACTTGCGGGTCTCATCAAATCGATCTCCCGACCGGATTCCTGACAGGGACACCAGGTATGTGTCCCGGACGGGGTGGATCGTTACCGGGGAGCCGCGAGGGGAGAATCAGGAATCACGAGCGGGGGGAAGGCCGCCCGCTCCGCCCGCCCCGGCGGGCGCGGGGCGGGCGGAATGGTGCCGACCTCAGAAGCGGGGCATGCCGCCGAACTGGCGGTCACCGGCGTCGCCGAGGCCCGGGACGATGAACATCTTGTCGTTGAGACACTCGTCGATGGAGGCGGTGACGAGCCGCAGCGGCAGGCCGGAGCGTTCCAACCGCTCGATGCCGACCGGCGCGGCCAGCACGCAGAGCACGGTGATGTCGGTGCAGCCCCGGTCGGCGAGCAGCCGGCAGCAGTGTTCGAGGGAGCCGCCGGTGGCCAGCATCGGGTCCAGGACGAGCACCGGCAGGCCGGCCAGGTCGCGGGGCAGCGACTCCATGTACGCCCGCGGCTCGTACGTCTCCTCGTCGCGGGCCAGCCCGACGAAGCCCATCGACGACTCGGGCAGCAGGCCGAGCGCCGCGTCGGCCATGCCGAGGCCGGCCCGCAGCACCGGTACCAGCAGCGGCGGGTTGGCCAGCCGGGTGCCCTCGGTGCCCGTCACCGGGGTCTGCACCGGGTACTTCTCGATGGGAAAGGAGCGTGCGGCCTCGTACACGAGCATGGTGGTGAGCTCGTGCAGCGCGGCCCGGAACGAGGAGGAGTCGGTGCGCGCGTCCCGCATGGCGGTCAGCCGCGACTGGGCGAGCGGGTGGTCAATGACGTGTACGTCCACGATCGCTCAACCTACCGAACTGTCCGGGCCCGCAGTGCCGGTGCGGGCGCGGCAGCGACACCGCTCACGCCGGGGCCTCCCGGTGACCCGGTGGCGCCCGTGACGATGCCATGACGAGGATCACAACATGAATTGATGCGTAGACTTCCCGGCATGACGGCGACAGCGACGTCGGCCCGGTCGGACCTTTCCGAGCTGGGGCGATCCGAGACCGCTCTGCGGACCTTCCTGCACGGCCTGCCCGGCGTGGACCAGGTGGGCGCGGAGCAACGGGCGGCACAGCTCGGCACCCGCTCCATCAAGACCACGGCCAAGGCGCAGGCGATCGACCTGGCCATCCGGATGGTCGACCTGACCACCCTGGAGGGGGCGGACACCCCCGGCAAGGTCCGGGCGCTCGCGGCCAAGGCGCTGCGTCCCGATCCGGCCGACCCGTCCTGCCCGCACGTCGGCGCGGTCTGCGTCTACCCGGCGATGGTCCCGCACGTGGCCGAGGTGCTGGCCGGCAGCGGCGTGCACCTGGCCAGCGTGGCGACGGCGTTCCCGTCCGGGCAGGCGCCGCTGGAGGTCAAGCTCGCCGACACCCGGGCCGCCGTGGCGGCCGGCGCGGACGAGATCGACATGGTGATCAACCGGGGCGCGTTCCTGGCCGGGCGGTACTCCGAGGTCTACGACGAGATCGTGGCCACCAAGTCCGCCTGCGGGGACGCCCACCTCAAGGTGATCCTGGAGACCGGCGAGCTGGCCACGTACGACAACGTGCGGCGGGCCTCCTGGCTGGCCATGCTGGCCGGCGGCGACTTCATCAAGACCTCCACCGGCAAGGTCCCGGTCGCCGCCACCCTGCCGGTGACCCTGGTGATGCTGGAGGCGGTCCGCGACTTCCGCGCCGCCACCGGGCGGCAGGTCGGCGTGAAGCCGGCCGGCGGGATCAAGACCACGAAGGACGCGATCAAGTACCTGGTGATGGTCAACGAGACCGTCGGCGCGGACTGGCTCGACCCGGACTGGTTCCGGTTCGGCGCGTCCAGCCTGCTCAACGACCTGCTCATGCAGCGCACCAAACTGACGACCGGCGTCTACTCCGGTCCCGACTACTTCACCCTGGACTGAGCGTGAACTTCGAATACGCGCCCGCCCCCGAGTCCCGCTCGGTGGTGGACCTCAAGCCCTCGTACGGGCTCTTCGTCGACGGAAAGTTCGTCGACCCGACCGACGGTGGCAGCTTCAAGTCGGTCAACCCCGCCTCCGAGGAGGTCCTCGCCGAGGTCGCCGAGGCCGGGAGCCAGGACGTGGACCGCGCGGTCCACGCCGCCCGCAAGGCGTACGAGAAGGTGTGGGGCCCGATGCCGGGCCGGGACCGGGCCAAGTACCTGTTCCGGATCGCCCGGATCATCCAGGAGCGCTCCCGCGAGCTGGCCGTGCTGGAGTCGCTGGACAACGGCAAGCCGATCAAGGAGTCCCGGGACGTCGACCTGCCGCTGGTCGCCGCGCACTTCTTCTACTACGCCGGCTGGGCCGACAAGCTGCCGCACGCCGGCTTCGGGCCCGACCCGCAGCCGCTGGGCGTGGCCGCGCAGGTCATCCCCTGGAACTTCCCGTTGCTCATGCTGGCCTGGAAGATCGCCCCGGCGTTGGCCGCCGGCAACACGGTGGTACTCAAGCCCGCCGAGACCACCCCGCTGACCGCGCTGCTGTTCGCCGAGATCTGCCAGCAGGCCGACCTGCCGGCCGGCGTGGTCAACATCGTCACCGGCGCGGGCGACACCGGCCGGGCGCTGGTCGAGCACCCGGGCGTGGACAAGGTTGCCTTCACCGGCTCCACCGAGGTCGGCCGGGCCATCGCCCGGTCGGTCGCCGGCACCCGCAAGAAGCTCACCCTGGAGCTGGGCGGCAAGGCCGCGAACATCGTCTTCGACGACGCCCCGGTCGACCAGGCGGTCGAGGGGATCATCAACGGCATCTTCTTCAACCAGGGGCACGTCTGCTGCGCCGGCTCCCGGCTGCTGGTCCAGGAGTCCGTCGCCGAGCAGGTGCTGGAGTCGCTGAAGCGGCGGATGGCCCGGCTGCGGGTCGGCGACCCGCTGGACAAGAACACCGACATCGGGGCGATCAACTCGGCCGCCCAGCTCGCCCGCATCCGCGAGCTGTCCGACGCCGGCTCGGCCGAGGGGGCCGAACGCTGGTCGCCGCCGTGCGAGCTGCCCGAGCGCGGCTTCTGGTTCGCGCCGACGATCTTCACCGGGGTCACCCAGGCGCACCGGATCGCCCGGGAGGAGATCTTCGGCCCGGTGCTGTCCGTGCTGACCTTCCGCACCCCGGCCGAGGCCGTAGAGAAGGCCAACAACACGCCGTACGGGCTGTCGGCCGGGATCTGGACCGACAAGGGCTCCCGGATCCTGTGGATGGCCGACCGGCTGCGCGCCGGGGTGGTGTGGGCCAACACGTTCAACAAGTTCGACCCCACCTCGCCGTTCGGCGGGTACAAGGAGTCGGGCTACGGTCGCGAGGGCGGCCGGCACGGGCTGGAGGGCTACCTCAATGTCTGAGCGGGTCGCGGTACGCAAGACGTACAAGCTCTTCATCGGCGGGAAGTTCCCGCGCAGCGAGTCGGGACGGTCGTATCTCGTGCAATCCGCGAACGTGTCGTTGGCCTCCCGCAAGGACGCGCGGGACGCGGTGGTCGCCGCCCGTGCGGCGGTGAAGGGCTGGGCCGGGGCGACCGCGTACAACCGGGGGCAGATCCTCTACCGGGTCGCCGAGATGCTGGAGGGCCGCCGCGAGCAGTTCGTCGGGCTCGGCGTGCCGGCCGACGAGGTCGACGCGGCCGTCGACCGCTGGGTCTGGTACGCCGGCTGGTCCGACAAGCTCCCCCAGGTGTACGGCGGCGCGAACCCGGTCGCCGGCCCGTACTTCAACCTGTCCGCGCCCGAGCCGACCGGCGTGGTGGCGGTGGTGGCCCCCGAGCAGCCGGCGCTGCTCGGCCTGGTCAGCGTGATCGCCCCGGCGATCGTCACCGGCAACACGGTGGTGGTGGCGGCCTCCCCGGCGCAGCCGCTGGCGGCGGTGACCCTGGCCGAGGTGCTGGCCACCTCCGACCTGCCCGGCGGGGTGGTCAACGTCCTGACCGGTCGGCTGGCGGAGACGGTGCCGACGCTGGCCGCGCACATGGACGTCAACGCGATCGACCTGACCGGCGTGGCCGACGCCGAGCTGGCGGCGGACCTGGAGGTCCGGGCCGCGGAGAACCTGAAGCGGGTCCTCCGGCCGGCCCCGGCCGGCCACGACTGGTCCGCCGACCCCGGCATCACCCGGATGACCGCGCTGCTGGAGACGAAGACGGTCTGGCACCCCAAGGGCGTCTGAACCCCACCCACCCACCGCTGGCCGGCGCCCCCTCGGGGCCCGGGGCGGGCGCGGGGGGCGGGGTGGGCTGGGGGCGAGGAGGTTCTACTACGGGAGGTAGGATTGACGGGTGACGCGGCTTGGGGATCTTGAACGTGCGGTGATGGACGTGCTGTGGGACACCGTCCCGGGCACGTCGGACGGGGTGACCGTGCGCGAGGTCGCCGACGCGCTCGAAGGGCGCGAGCTGGCCTACACGACGGTGATGACCGTGCTGGACCGGCTCGCCGGCAAGGGCATGGTGCGGCGGCAGCGGGAGGGGCGGGCCTGGCGGTACCGGGCCGCGGCCAGCCGCGAGGCGCACATCGCCCAGCTCATGCTCGACGCGCTGGACCTCGGTGGCAGCCGGGACGCCGCGCTGGTGCGCTTCGCCCACTCGGTCACCGGGACCGAGGCCGACGTGCTGCGCGCCGCCCTGGGCTCCGAGGCGGCCGGGGCGCTGACCGACCGGGTCGAGGATCCGCGTACGGACCGGGCCGGGCAGCCCGCCCTGGCCGACGAGGCGACGGACCGGTAGGGCCGCCGGCATGGCGTACGCCGCGCACTTCGCCGCGACGGTCCTGGCCTGCTACCTGACCGCCCAGGTCCTGGCGGCCTCCACCTGGACGTGGCGCAGCCCCCGGGTGGCGATCGTCTGCTGGCAGGCGGTCGGGCTCGCGCTCGGCCTCTCCGCGATGGGCCTGCCCATGGCGCTCGGGCTGGCCGCGTACGACCGGCCGACGGGCGGCGCGCTGCTCGCCCTCGGCACCGACCTGGCCCACGGCACCCTCCCCGCCGGGACGGGCGCGATCCACCTCGGGCTGGTCGGCGTCGGCTTCGGCATCGGGGCGGTGCTGCTCACCACGACGGTACGCAGCCTGCACGCGGCCGTCCGGGCCCAGCGCCGGCACCGGGACCTGCTGACCCTGGTCGCCCGCCGGGACCCCGAGGTGCCGGGGGCGTTGGTGCTGGACCATCCGAGCGCGGCGGCGTACTGCCTGCCGGGTGTGCGTCCCCGGGTGGTGGTCAGCGCCGGGGCGCTCAGCATGCTCGACCGGGCCGAGCTGGAGGCGGTGCTCACCCACGAGCGGGCGCACGCGCAGGAGCGGCACGACCTGGTGCTGCTGCCGTTCACGGCGCTGCGCCGGGCGCTGCCCTGGTTCCGTTGGGTACGCCACGCGCACGAGCGGGTCTCGCTGCTGGTCGAGATGCGTGCCGACGACAAGGCCCGGGAGCTGCACGCCGAGGCGCCACTCGCGGGCGCGCTGCGGCGGTTCGCGGCGGCCGGCCACCGGGTCACCCCGGCCGGCGCGCTCGGCCTGGGCGAGGGGGACCTGGACGTCCGGGTCCAGCGGCTGCTGGTCGCCGACCGGCCGCCCCGGCTGATCGGGGCCACCGCGCTGGCGGTGGCGGTCACCCTGGTCGCGCTGCCGATCTCGCTCTTCCTGAGCTGACAGCCACGGGCCTGACGACTCCCGATCCTGGCCGCCACCGCACGCCCGCCTATAGGTAGTCAGTCTACGTGTAGGCTCTCTACCAAAAGCGAGCCTACCTCCGGAGAGCGGCCATGGACCCCCTGCTCCTCGCCCGTCTGCAGTTCGCCACGACCACCTCCCTGCACTTCCTCTTCGTTGCCGTCACGCTCGGGCTGGTCACCCTGCTGGTCGGGCTTCAGACCGCCTGGGTGCTGACCGGCAACCCGGCGTACGAGCGACTGACCCGGTTCTGGGGCCAGCTCTACGTGATCAACTATGCGCTCGGCATCGCCACCGGAATCGTGATGGAGTTCCAGTTCGGGCTGAACTGGAGCGGCCTGTCGCGCTACGTCGGCAACGTGTTCGGCGCGCCGCTGGCGATCGAGACCCTGGTGGCGTTCTTCCTGGAGTCCACGTTCCTCGGAATGTGGATCTTCGGGTGGCACCGGCTTCGCCGGGGCGTCCACCTCGCGCTGCTGTGGGGCGTGACGCTGACCGCGTACGCCTCGGCGTTCTGGGTCATGGTGGCGAACTCCTGGCTCCAGCACCCCGTCGGTTACGAGGTGCGCGACGGGGTGGCCCACCTGACCGACTTCGGCGCCCTGCTCACCAACCCCACCCTCGGGATGGCGTTCGGGCACGTGGTGGCCGCCGCCCTGCTCACCGGCGGGATGCTGATGGCCGCGGTGAGCGCCTGGCACCTGATCCGGCACACCGCCGACTTCACGCTGTTCCGCACCTCGCTGCGGATCGGGCTGGTCACCGCGGCGCTCGCGGTCAGCCTGGTGGTGGGCTTCGGCTTCGCCCAGTTCGGTCCGGTCGGGCAGGTGCAGCCGACCAAGTTCGGCGGCGGCGCGGACCAGAGCGCCCTGGTCGCCGAGTGGACGGCCCGGTTCGGGCCCGGCGACTACGCCCCACCCGTGCTGGCCGACGTCGGGCTCGGCTTCATGATCATGATCGGCATGCTGCTCGGCTGCGTCTGGCTGCTGCTCCCGCTGCTCTGGCGGGACTGGATCATCCGGCTCCGCGTCCCGCTCTGGATCACCCTGCTGGCGCTGCCGCTGCCCTTCGCGGCGGTGCTGCTCGGCTGGATCGCCCGCGAGGTGGGCCGCCAGCCCTGGGTCGCGTACGGCCTGTTGCCCACCGGGCAGGCGGTCTCCCCCGTCGGGCCGGGCGTGATGCTCGCCTCGCTGATCGGCTTCACCCTGCTGCTCGGCGCGCTCGCCGTCGCCAACGGGATGCTGTTCGCCCGGCACGCCGCCAGGGGCGCCGCCGACCCGGCGCTCGGCCGCCCGCCCGCCCCGGCCCCCGAGCCGGCCCGCCCCATGTCCGTCCTCGCCTGAGGGAGCCGCCCCGTGGAACTCGCCTGGTACGCCCTGCTCGGCCTCTTCTTCGCCGTCTACCTGGTGCTCGGCGGCTACGACTACGGCGTCGGGCTGCTGCTCGCCCGGGGCGGCGGCCCGGACCGCCGCCGGGCGGCGCTCACCGCCGTCGGCCCGTTCTTCCTCGGCAACGAGGTCTGGCTGGTGGCCGCGGCCGGCATCCTGTTCGGGGCCTTCCCCACCCTGGAGGGGGAACTGCTCTCCGGGTTCTACCCGGTCGTCGCCGCCGCGCTGGCCGGGGTGGTCGCGGTGGCCGTCGGCGTGCAGTTGCGCAGCCGCCCGGCCGACGGTCGGGCCCGGGCCGCCTGGGACCGGGTGGTGGTCGCCGGCAGCCTGCTCGCCGCGCTCGGCTGGGGCGGGCTGCTCGCCGGCCTGCTCCAGGGCGTGCCGCTGACCGCCGCCGGGCACGTGGCGGGGCTCGGGCACGTGGTCACCCCGTTCGTGGCCGCCGCCGGCATCGCGATGGTGGCCCTGGTCACCGTGCACGGTGCGACCTTCCTCACGCTCCGGCTCCCGGCCGCCGACGCCGCGCCGCTGGCGCGGACCGCCCGCCGGCTGGTCGCGGTGGCGCTCGCCGCGGTCGCCCTGGCCACCGTCGCCGGCGGCCTCTCCGATCGGGTACGCGCCGCGGCGCAGCGCCCGCTGTTCGCCGTACTGCTGCCGTTCGTGCTGTTCGCGGCGCTGCTGGTGGCCCGGGCGGCGCTCGCCCGGCGGCGGCCCGGGGTGGCCTTCGCCGCCACCTCGGCGGCGCTGGCGCTGCCGGTGGCGCTGGTCGGAGCGGCGCTCTGGCCCCACGTGCTGGTCTCCACGGTCGATCCGGCGGCGTCGCTGAGCGTCGCCGACGCGGCGGCCAGCGGGCCGACCCTGGCGCTGCTGGGCTGGCTGACGGTGCCGCTCCTGCCAGCCCTACTAGGCTTTCAGGCGATGTGCTGGTGGGTGTTCCGGGGACGGACCGACGGCAGGGCACCGGTGTACTGGTGAACCGCCGTCCCTTCGACCCGCGTCTGCTGCGCCGGGTCCCCGCGGCCCGGCGCGACCTCGCCGTGCTCGCGCTGCTCGGCGGACTGACGGCGCTACTGGTCGTGGCGCAGGCGACCGCGCTGGCCACGCTGCTGGCCACCGCGATCGACGGGCGGCTGGACCGGCCGGCGTTGGCCGGTCTCCTCGCCGCCGTGGCCGGGCGATCGGTGGTCATCTGGGCCCAGGGCACGGTGGCGGCGCGGGCCGCCGCGACGGTCAAGGCCACGCTCCGGGGGGACCTGCTCGCGGCCGTCGGCCGGCACGGCCCCGGCTGGGTCGCCGGCCAGCGGGCCGGCCAGCTCGCCACCCTGGCCGGGCGCGGGCTCGACGCGCTGGACGCGTACTTCACCGGGTACCTTCCGCAGCTCGTGCTCAGCGTCACCGTGCCGGTGGCCGTGCTGGCCCGGATCGTCCTCGCCGACTGGGGCTCGGCGGTGATCATCGCGCTGACGCTGCCGCTGATCCCGGTCTTCGGCGCGCTGCTCGGCTGGCAGGCGCAGGCCGCCACCGAACGCCAGTGGCGGCGGCTGTCGCTGCTCGGCGGGCACTTCCTCGACATGGTCGCCGGGCTGCCCACCCTGCGCGCGTTCGGCCGGGTGCGCGGACAGGTCGAGGTGGTACGCCGGATGGCCGACGGGCACCGGACCGCGACGATGAAGACGCTACGGATCGCGTTCCTGTCCGCCCTGGTGCTGGAGCTGGTCGCCACCCTGTCGGTGGCGCTGGTCGCGGTGCCGGTGGGCATCCGGCTGCTCGGCGGCGGGCTCACCCTCTCCACCGCGCTGCTGGTGCTGCTGCTCACCCCGGAGGCGTACCTGCCGCTGCGGGCGGCCGGCAGCCGGTTCCACGCCAGCATGGAGGGGCTGACCGCGCTGGACGAGGCGCTCACCCTCTCCGCGGTCGAGCCGGCCGCCGGCCGGCCGGAGCCGTCGCCGGCCCCCGACGGGCGGGGCGAGATCCGGTTCGAGGGCGTCACGGTCGAGTACGAGCGGACGGTCGCGCTGCGGGACGTCACGCTGACCATCCGGCCCGGCGAGCGGATCGCCGTCGTCGGGCCCAGCGGCGCGGGCAAGAGCACCCTGCTCAACCTGCTGCTCGGCTTCGTCGCCCCGACGCGGGGCCGGGTCACCGTGGGCGGGGTCGACCTCGCCGGCGTCGACCCGGACGGCTGGCGGAGCCGGCTCGCCTGGGTGCCGCAGCGCGCCCACCTGTTCGCCGCGACCCTGGCCGACAACATCCGGCTCGGCGCGCCCGACACCGACGACGACGCGCTCGCCGCCGCGGTCACCGCCGCCGCGCTGGACGAGGTGGTCGCCGCCCTGCCCGACGGGCTCGGCACCGCGCTCGGCGAGCGCGGCCACGGCCTGTCCAGCGGCCAGCGACAGCGGGTGGCGCTGGCCCGGGCGTTCCTCCGGGACGCCCCGGTGGTGCTGCTCGACGAGCCCACCGCGCGGCTCGACACCGCCAGCGAGGCCGTGGTGCTGGCGGCCACCCGCCGGCTCGTCGCCGGCCGGACCGCCCTGCTGGTGGCCCACCGGCCGGCGCTGCTGGAGGACGCCGACCGGATCCTGCGGGTCGAGGACGGCCGGGTCACCGAGCTGGTCCCCGCGAGGGTCACGGAGGCGGCCCGATGAGCACCGGTCCCGCCGACGCCACCTCCCCCACGCCGGACCCGGGCCCGGGCGCGGGCGCCGCCACGGCCCCGCCGCCGGGCCCGGGTGCGGGGACCGCCACGGCCCCGCCGGACGGCGGGAGCGTCCGGGCCGCCGAACGGGCCGTGCTCCGGCTGGCCCGGCCGTACCTGGGGCGGCTGGCCGGGGCGGGGCTGCTCGCCGCCGCCACCGAGTTCGCCGGGCTGGCCCTGATGGCCACCGCCACCTGGCTGTTGATGAGCGCCGCCGGCCGGCCGCCGCTGGACCGGCTCACCGTGGCGATCGTCGCGGTCCGGGCACTGGCGATCGGCCGGGGGGTGTTCCGCTACACCGAGCGGCTGGCCGGCCACGACGCCGTGCTGCGGATGATCACCGATGTACGGGCCCGGGTGTTCGCCACGCTGGCGGCCCGGGGCGACGCCGCCCGGGGACGCACCGGCGACGCGCTGAGCCGGCTGGTCTCCGACGTGGAGGCGGTCCAGGACCTGCTGCTGCGGGTGATCGTGCCCGGGTCGGCCGCGGCGGGGGTCAGCGTGCTGGCCGTGGCCGGAGCCGGCCTCGTCTCGCTCCCGGCGGCCGGGGTGCTGGCGCTGGGCCTGCTCGTCGCCGGCGTCGCGCTGCCGCTGGCGGCCACGGCGCTGACCCGCCGGGCGGCCGACGAGGTGGCCCCGCTGCGCGGCGCGCTCGCCACGGACGCGGTCGACGTGACCCAGGGCGCGGCCGACCTGGCCGCCTTCGGCGCCACCCGGCAGGCGCTGGACGCCGCCGCGGGACGGTCCCGGCGGCTGGCCCGGCTGGAACGGCGGCTCGCCGCGACCGGTTTCGCCGTGGACGCGGCCGGGGTGCTGGTCGCCGGGGCGACCGCCGCCGGGGTGGTGGTCGCCGCGCTGCGCGCCGGGGTCGGCGGGGTGCTGGTCGGAGTGCTGGCGGTCGGCTCCCTGGCCGCCGTCGAGGTGGCGCTCGCCCTGGTCGGGGCCGCCCGGCAGCGCACCCAGCTCCGGGCCGGCCTGGTCCGGGTCGCCGCCCTGCTGACCGCCCCGGAGGTCGCCCCCGAGCCCGGCCCCGCCCCGGTGACCGCCGCGGCCCCGCACGACGTGCGCCTGGACGAGGTGACCGTGCGGTACCGGGCGGGCGTCGCGCCGGCGCTGGACCGGGTCACCCTGGACCTCCCGGCCGGCCGCCGGGTCGCCGTGGTCGGTCCGAGCGGCGCCGGCAAGAGCACGCTCGCGGCCGTCCTCACCGGCACGGTGCGCCCCGAGGACGGCCGGGCCACCCTGGACGGGGTGGACCTGTCGGCGTACCCGGCGCAGGAGCTGCCCCGGGCGGTCGGCGGGCTGCTCGCCGAGGCGTACGTCTTCCACACCACGGTCCGGGAGAACCTGCTGCTCGGCCGGCCCACCGCCGACACCGACGCGCTGGCCGCCGCGACCCGGGCCGCCGGCCTGCTCGACTGGGTGCGCGCCCAGCCCGCCGGCTGGGACACCGTGGTCGGCGAGGAGGGCGGGCAGCTCTCCGGCGGCCAGCGGCAGCGCCTGGCGTTGGCCCGGGCACTGCTCGCGGCACCCGGGGTGCTGGTGCTCGACGAACCGACCGAGGGCCTCGACCCGGCCGCGGCCGACGCGGTGCTCGCCTCGACGCTGGCCGCCACCCCGGCGGGACACTCGGTGCTGCTGATCAGCCACCGGCTCAGCGGGCTGGCCGGCCTCGACGAGATCGTGGTGCTCGACGCCGGCCGGGTGGCGCAGCGCGGCCGGCACGCCGAGCTGGTGGCCGCGCCGGGCTGGTACCGGGACCAGTGGCTGCTCCAGGAGGCGGCGGAACGCGGCTACCTGGCCCTTACCCGGCACCCCTGAGCCGGGTTTCCGGGAATCCCCCGACGCGCGCCTGGGCGCCGCCGTGGCAGGCTCGGCCCCCATGGGCCGCTGGGACGACGTACGCGTGGAGGACCGGCTGCGCGAGCTGGCCGACCGGCTGCACGGTCCGCCACGGCTCAAGGCCGACCTGCTGGCCGAGGCCCGGCACGGGTTGCAGGACGCCGTCGAGGCGTACCGGAACGGAGGGCTGTCGGCGGCGCAGGCCGAGCGGCGGGCGGTGGCCGAGTTCGGCGACGCCGCCCGGCTCGCCCCGGCCTACCAGGCGGAGCTGGCGGCCGGTTCCCTCCGCGGTCTGGCCATGCGGGTGCTCGCGGTGGCCGGGATCCTGATCGTGGCCGGCGACCTGACCTGGCGCGGGTCCAGCTGGAGCGACGGGCCCGGCCCGCCGGCCGGCTACCGTCTGCTGTCCGCGTCGCTGAACGGTATCTGGGTCACCACCGCGCTGCTGGCGGCGGCCGGGTTGCTGCTGGTGGCCGCCTCGGCCCGGTCGACCCACCCGGTCCTGCCCCGGCTCGCCCGGCTGACCGGCTTCGGGCTCACCGCGACGCTCGCCCTCGGCGTGCTGGGCGGCGCGGCGCTGTACGGCTGGTCGGTGGGGCTGTGGGCGCCGGCCCGCACCTGGCCGCCGATGATCGTGGGCGCGCTGCTGACGAGCGCCGGGTTCCTCTGGACCGCCCGGGCCGCCCGGGCCTGGCTGCTCGCGGCCCGCTGACCCAGGCCGACGGGCGGGCGGCCCCGCCGGGCGCGACCGGCAGCGGCAGCCCGCCCGACGCGGGCGGGGCGGCCGGGGCGGCCTTCGCTGGCCGGCTCCGGGACCCCGACCCGGGGGGCCTGACGTCGTGGTCAGGCCGGGGTGGCGGGGCTGTCGTCGAGGAACCGGCCGACGGTGATGCTGAACTCCCGCCAGCCCGCCCGCTCACCGGCGAGCGCCCGACGCCCGGAGTCGGTGAGCTCGTAGGTCCGGCGCTCCCGGCCGTTGACGGTGCTCCAGGTGCTGGCCACGTGCCCGGCCCGCTCCAGCCGGCGCAGCGCGGGATAGATGGTGCCGGTCGGCAGGTCGAGGCTGCCGTCGCTGCGCGCCCGAAGCGCCTCGATGGTCGCGTAGCCGTGCAGCGCGCCCCGCTCCAGCACCGCGAGCAGCAGCGCGTCGAGGTGTCCGTGCAGCGCCTGGGCCTTCATAAGTAGCAACGCTACTTGTCAGCCCGCCGGACCGCCAGCGGGGTGCGGGCACCGGCCCCCGAGCCGCCCACTAGGGTATGTGCCCAGAGTCACTCGGCGGCCGGAGACGCCGCCGGGTGGGCAACCCGAAGCACACGGAGGTCAGCGTGGCCCGCCAGTCGCCCCAACGGCCCGACGCCGACGAGCCCGAGCTCGACGAGACCGACGGCACCGCCGAAGAGGTCGAGGAGGAGGTCGAGCGCCCGGCTGCGCGGGACATTGACCGCTCGCTCTGGGACGAGGTGCGCATCGACCCGGTGGAGATCGCCCTGCCCGCCGGCACCGGCTACACGCTGCGGGCGTACCGGCCGGCGCGGGAGCTGGCCCCCACCGACGTCGCCGACCGCGACGCCGACGACCCGTTCCTGGCCCGCCGCCAGGCGATCGAGGCCGACGAGGACGACGACGAGGTCGTGATCCTCGACGAGGAGGTCACCGCGGAGTTCGCCGAGGCCGAGGCGGAGGAGAACGGCGGAAAGTCCCGGCGGCGGGGCGCCGGAGACTCCTCGACGAAGGCCGACGGGGACGAGACCGCCGAGGCCGCCGAGGACAGCGAAGGCGACGACGAGGCCGACGAGGACGAGGCCGACGAGGCGGGCGACGAGGAGGTCCCGGTCTTCCTCAGCCACCGGGGCAAGCTGCTGCTGTTCAAGACGCCGGAGTCGCTGGTCAGCTTCGTCCAGTCCGGAGCGCCCACCGACATGTCCCAGCTGGACAGCTGGGACGAACTGTCCGATCGGTTGACCCCGGCCGACATCGCGCCCCTCGACGAGGACACCTACGAGCTCGACCTGGTCGTGGAGAACCTGCGCGGCGGGCACGACACCTGGGACGCTCCCCTGCTCATCGAGGCCGGCGAGGCGGCCCGGGACATCGCGTACGGGCTGCGCCTGCCCGCCGTGCTGGACATGCTCTCCCCCGGCTCCAGCCTGGACGACCTGGACGAGGCGCTGCGGGCCACGGCCAACGGCGGGATCGGCGGCTTCCTCGGCCGGCGGCGGCTCAAGAAGATCGGGGCGCAGACGGCAAGTCTCGGTTGGCGCACCATTGTCGGCAAGATCTCTGCGGTCGTGGACTGGCGCGACTGACGCGTTCCAGGGAGCATCAGTCTCTGGCAGAGAAAGACCTCAGTCCCGGGAGGAGGACGACGCCGTGGCGCTCGTGCGCGTGTACTGCGGTCTGGCCTCAGCGGATCCGGCCGACCGACCGGCTTCGGCCGGTTCGACGCTGACGTCCGCTGTCGTCGACGACGCAGGCCGGCTGCTCCATGTCTGCGAGATCGGCGACGACCCGGCCGGCTACGCTGAGCTGGTCGTGCTGCTCGTGGAGCGGTCGGGCGGGCCGAGCGGCGCCGCGATCGCGTCCGACAGCGACGACCACACAGTCACCTCGCTGCTCAGCGCCGCCGGGCGGCCACTGGCCATCGCCGACGACGACTCTGTGGACGACTTCGCCGAGCGGTTCGCCGACGACGACTCGCTGGAGGAGATGCAGTCCCCGCCGGCCGAGCGGCGGGCGGTCGGGCTGGCCCGGGCCCTCCAGGCCGGGGCGCTGTCCGCGGTCACCCTGCCGGCCCCCCGGGACCTCGCCGGCTACAAGCAGGTCCTCGCGGCCCACGCCGCGCTCGCCAGCGGCCGGCACTCCGCCGCGGTGGCGCTGCGCGAGGTGCTGCGCGAGCTCTACCCGGCCGCGCTGCGCGCGTACCCGGATCCGGCCGAGCCGGTCGCGCTGGCCGTGCTCGACGCCCTGCCCGAGCCCGGCATGCTGGGCGGCACGATCGCTCCGGGCCGGGAGATGTCGGTGGCGGCGGACGCCATCGCCGCCCACCTCGCGACCGACGGGGTGGCCGACGCCGACGAGATCAACGAAGCGGTGACCGCCCTGCGGGTCGCCATCTCCGAGACCCCGCGCCGCGCGGCGGTCAGCCGGGCGCTCACCTCGGCCGTGGCGGAGACGGTCCGTCAGGCGGTCGCCTCGGTGCGGGCCTGCGACGCGGGCTGCGAGGCGCTGGTCAGCGCACTCGGCGCCCGGGTCACCACCCCGGTCCCCGGCCGGCGGGCCGCCGCCCGCCGGGGCGAGCCGGTCGCCGAACTGTCCGGCCTCGGCGGCACCGGCACCGGGCTGCGCGCGTTGCGGCCCACCGAACCCGAGCCGGTCGGCCGCCGCAGCCGCCCCGAGCCGGTCCCCGGCAGCGGAATGCCGGCCTCGCCCCGGCCCCTCGGGCCACCGCCGGTCGCGCCGGAGCCGATCGCCCCGCCGCCGATCGCCCCGCGCCCGATGAGCCCGGCCGCCACGGCCACCCCGCCCGTCTCCGCACCGCCGTCGGCCGGCGAGCCGCGCCGGATGGTGGACGGGCCGACCAACCGGCCGGTGTCCGCGCCGCCGCCCCCGCCGCCGGGGATGACCCCGTTCGCGCCGGCCCAGCGCGAGCGCGGCTCGGTGCCGCCGGCCGAGGCCGGCGAGCCGTTCCGGCCCACGCTGACCACCGCCGCGATCCAGCACGCCCGGGCGGAACGGCAACGCACCGTGATCCCGCCCCGGCCGAAGACCACCGGCGAGTCCGCCCCGCCCACCGGCGGGTTCAGCGCCACCGACCTGAGCGTGCCGGTCCCGGCCCCACGACCCGGCCAGGAGTCCGCTCCCCCGGGTTCCCGGGCGAACTGGCCGCTGGTCAACAACCCCGAGGACCCGCCCGAGAGCGCCGCCGACAACCCGGTCGTCCGGTCCTTCGAGGACCGGCAGCCGCGACAGATCGACGGGCCGACGGAGCTGGTCCCGACCGACGGACGGGTCACCCCGCCCTGGCTCGCCGACGACCTGCCCCAGGAGCCGCCGATGCTGCGGCTGGTCGAGCCGCCGCCGCTGGCGGACCGGGCCCTGCGCGAGGGTCCGGCCCCGGCCGGCGACCCGCACCTGGAGACGCCACCACTGCGGCTGGTCGACCGCGGGGAGCCCACCCGCCCGGGCCGGCCCGCCGCACAGCCCCGCCCGGACCGGCCCGCGATGGAGCACCGTCCCGACCGGCCCGCGATGGAGCACCGTCCCGACCGGCCCGCCATGGAGCACCGTCCCGACCGGCCCGCGATGGAGCACCGTCCCGAGCGGCCCGCGATGGAACACCGCCCCGAGCGGCCCGCCATGGAACACCGACCGGCCCCGGTCCAGCCGCCGCGTGCCGCGCCGATGGAGCGGCGCACGCCGCCGATCTCGGACGAGGGCGACGGCGACCTGCTGATCTTCGCCGCCGCCAAGTCGGCCTGGTTCGTGGGCCACGCCGACGAGGCCGAACTTGACTGGTCGAGCACCGCGGACACCGGATGGCAGGCCGCCGAGCAGGCCGCCCGGCCGGCCGTGGGCGCCGAGACGAAGGCCGGGCTGCCGAAGCGGGTGCCACAGGCCAACCTGGTCCCGGGTTCCCCGCTCCGCGAGGAGCGTCCGCTGCGGATCGTCCGCGACGCGGCCAGCCTGGCCGAGAACACCACCGGCTACTTCCGGGGCTGGCGCCGCGGGCAGGAGATCGGCGGCTTCGCGGTCGGCGGGCGTCCGGGCCGGGAGGCGGCCGGCGGCTGGGACTTCACCCGGGACACCGGGGACCGCGACGACGACCGGGAGTACGAGTACCGGTCCGCCGGATACCGGTCCTGAGACCGGGCACGCCCGATCCGGGCGGCCCGGCGTGCCGACGCCACGCCGGTGGGCCGCCGCCCCGGACCCGCCGCACCCCGTGGCGGGTCCACCGGGACGCCGGGACGACACCGGCCGGGCCGGGTCCGCACCCACCGCCGTCGATCCCCCGGAAACCGCCTCCCACCTGCGTGTTCCTGCCCACACCCGGATTAGTTGACGCCGGGTCGCGGCGGCCGGGAGCATACCCGGCGTAGCGGCCGGCGGCAGGTGTCGCCGGGGTGGGAAGGCGACTGCAACATGGCGACACCGGCAAGCGACCCGGCCACACCCCACCGGCGGGGGGTGCTCGCGGCGGCGGCGGGCGTCCTGTTGCTGGCCGCCTGCGGGCGGACCGGGGCGGAGGACGGTCCCACCGCTGGCGCCGGCCGGACCGGCGGTCAGGAGTTGGTGCTCGGCGTCAGCCTGGAGCTGACCGGCGCCGGCGCGGCGCTCGGCGTGCCCCAGGAGCGGGCCCTGCGGATCAGCCTGGAGTCGCTCAACGCCGACGGTGTGCCCGTCGGCAACCTGCGCCGGACCGTCCGGCTGGAGGTGCGCGACAACGCCAGCGACCCGGAGCTGGCCGCCCGGCACGCCACCGACCTGATCCGGCGGGACGGGGCGCACGCCCTGCTCGGCGGGACCCTCACCGAGACCTCGGCCGCCATCGTCGGCGTCGCCCAGCAGCTCCAGACCCCGTTCGTCTCGCTGGCGTACGGGGACGGGATCGTGCTGCCGCTGGCCCAGCGGACGTACGTCTACAAGCTCACCCCGGACGCCTCCGACGTGGCCCGCCGGCTGGCCCGCCTCATCGCCTCGCAGGGGCGGAAACGGGTCGTGGTGCTGGCGGCGGACGGGCTGCACGGCAACTCCGGCGTACGGGCGATGTCAGCGGCCCTGCGGGCCGTCGAGCTGACCCCCGGCGCGGTCGTCCGGCTGCCCCGGGCGGGCGAGAGCTTCCTACCGGCCGCGCGACGGGTGGTGGCGGCGAAGCCGGACGCCGTGGTGGTCTGGGGCACCGCCCCCGACACCGGCGGGGCGGCCCGCGCGTTGCGCCAGGCCGGCCACCGTGGGCCGCTCTACCTGGACGCCGGCGGCGTCGCCGAGGAGACCCTGGCCGACGGCAACGTGGCAGCCCTGGAGGGCGCGTACGCGGTGCACCCGATCTGCCTCGGCGGATCCACCCTCACCAACACCACCACGACGGCCCTGGCCCGGCGGGACTTCGTGTACCGCTACATCCAGCGGCACGGCGGCTTCAGCGGCTTCGCCCCGTACGCCTCGGACGCGCTGCAACTGCTCGCCAACGCGGCCCGGTCGGCGGCCAGCGTGGACCGGGGGCGGCTGCGGGCGTACCTGCAGAACCAGGTCACCGAGGGCCTCGCCGGGGCGTACGCGTTCGCGCCGATCCGGCACGGCGGCATGGACCGCAACTCCCTCGGCGTCTACCGGGTCGACCACGGCGGCTGGGTCCGGCTGTCCTGACCGATCCGCCCCGTCGGCCCCGCACCGCCGGCTCGCCGCGGAACGGGCGGCGGGCGGATCGGGCGGCTGAGGGCGGACGACGCCCTCGGACAGCCTGCGGAGTCGCCCCGATGCGGGCTGCGGGCGCGACCGGATCTCCGGACAGCCGGAAGCGCCCGGTGACCCGGCGGCGGGCCGGTCACCGGGCGCTTCCCGGGGCGAATCTCAGGCCGGCGTGACGGCGCGCGAGCGGCGCATCGTCAGCACGTACTCGACCAGCGAGATCAGCACGTGCTTCGTCGACTCCCGGTTCCGGGCGTCGCAGGCCACCACCGGCACGTCCCGGGAGATCGCCAGCGCATCCCGGACATCCTGCGGGTCGTGGTACTGCATCCCGTCGAAGCAGTTGATGGCCACCAGGTACGGCAGCCGCCGGTGCTCGAAGAAGTCGATGGCCGCGAAGCAGTCGGCCAGTCGTCGGGTGTCGACCAGGACCACCGCGCCGATGGCACCCCGGACCAGTTCGTCCCACATGAACCAGAACCGGGTCTGGCCTGGGGTACCGAACAGGTACAGGATCAGGTCCCGGTCGATCGAGATACGACCGAAGTCCATCGCCACCGTGGTCGTCGTCTTGCCCGGCACCTGCCGGGTGTCGTCGACGCCCACGCCGGCCGAGGTCATGATGGCCTCTGTGGTCAGCGGCGTGATCTCCGAGACCGAGCCGACCAGCGTCGTCTTGCCGACGCCGAACCCACCGGCGATAACGATCTTCGCCGACGTCACCCGACCGCTCGGCGCGGGCGGGCGGTGCGACATGTCAGAGCCTGCGAAGTCCACTCAGCACCCTCTCCAGCAGTTCAGTGCCCACCGCGTCGTCGGAGTCGTCCAGGATGGTCGGCTCGTGGACCGCGACTAGGCCGTCCGTCGCCATGTCGGCGATGAGCACCCTAGCCACGCCGAGCGGGAGTTGCAGTCGCGCCGCGATCTCGGCGAGCGACTGCACACGTCCGTCACACAGCGCGGCGATGTACTGGTGTTCACGACCCTGGCTGCCGTTGCCACTGGCAGCGGTACGGCCGCGCACCGTCGTCTCGACGAGCGCCTCCAGGGCGATGTCCAGCCGGGGACGGGTACGACCGCGGGTCACGGCGTACGGACGGACCAACGCTCCGGTCGGCTCGTCACGATCGACCATCTCGCCGCTCACCTCCTTCGTCCCCGACACCGGTTGGCCCTGGAACGGAACCCGCCGTCGATGTCCTTGCCACCCCACCTGACCCACCGGTCAGCGCGTGGTCAGCCCATCATCCCCACAGCCGCACGCGGCTGTGGGGTCAACGCGTCGCCCACCCGGTCGACCAGGAGGGCCATCTCGTAGCCGACCTGCCCGACGTCGCAGCTACGGGCGGCGAGCACGGCGAAGGACGACCCGTCCGAGATGGACATCAGGAACAGGAAGCCGTTGTCCATCTCGACCACCGTCTGCAACACCGCACCGCCCTCGAAGCAGCGCGCCGCTCCCTGGGTAAGGCTCACCAGCCCGGACGCGATCGCGGCCAACTGGTCGGCCCGGTCACGCGGAAGGTCTCGTGACGACGCGAGGAGCAGGCCGTCCGCGGAGACGGCGACCGCATGCGCGACACCGGGCACCCGGTCGGCGAAGTTGGCCAGCAGCCAACCGAGATCCTGCGTAGTTGTCATCCTTGTTGCTCCTTCTGCCCGCTCCCGGCCACCGGGCCTGAGCCAGACTGCGAGGACTGCTGCCCTCCCGGAGTCACCTCCGGGCTGGTCGGGTTGCCGTCGGGCTGGGTACGCCCGCGCTGCACACCTCGATGGTAGGCGGAGAGTAGACCGCGGACCCCCTCCGGCGTACGGCGCTGGGCGGAGGCGACCGGCTTCTCCACCGCGCCGGGCACCAACTGGGCCATCGGCACCCGCTTCGGCAGACCCTTGCGGGTGGTCTCCGCGACCGGGACCTCGGTGGCCGCCGAGGCGGCCCGCCAGCCGTCGTCGGCCGCGGTCTGCCAGGGGCTGCCGGGCCGACGGGCCGTCAGCGGGCCGTCAGCGCGGCCGGGTTGGCCGGCACCGTTGGTTGTCAGCCCGTTGTCGCGGGGCACTCCTCCGGCCATCGGAATGTCTGCCATCGGTGCGTTACCTGTCGTCCCGGGTGCTGGTGTCTGAACGGCCCGGCCGGCGACGTCGACCGCGGAGAACTGCTGGGTCGCTGCGCCGTTCGTCGGGGCCGCGGCTCCGTTGGCGGGCGCGGGCTGGGCGGCGCCCTCCTCAGCGCCCGCCCGGCGGGTGCGGAACCACGCCGACTCGAGCTCCCGGAAGATCGGCAGCTCCATCGTCTCGTCGGCGTAGCGCTGCCGGTTCTGGGCCGGTGCGGGCACCGGCCGGACCGGTGCCGGCGGGGCCGGCTGGGCGGACGGCACGTCGGTGCGCGGCACCCGCGGCAGCTCCGTGGTCATGTCCAGGGCGGCGGCGAGGCGCTCGGGCACCGGCGGGGTGGCCGGCTCCCGCTCCGGCGCGGCCACCGGCGGCCAGGCCGGCGGCGCGCCCGGCACCTGGGCCGACGGCGCCGGGCGGCTCGGCAGCGGCGGCGCGGAGAACGGCTGGCCGGAAACCGGCGGCGCCGAGTAGGGCTGGCCGGAAATCGGCGGCGCGGAGTAGGGCTGGCCCGAGACCGGCGGCGCGGAGTAGGGCTGGCCGGAGACCGGCATGCCCGAGACCGGAGGGGCGGAGACCGGCGGGGCGGAGACCGGCGGGAGGGGCGGCGCGGAGACCGGCGGCGGGGTCCACTCCCGGGCCTCCGGGCTGCTCGGCAACTGCCGGGGGATCACCGGGTGCTGACCCGTGCTGTCCGGGTCGGCGTCGCCGGGGGCGCGCCGCTGCGGCAGCGGGTCGATCGACTGCCCGTTCGAGGTGCGCGGTCCGAAGGGCTCGCCGCCGTTGACCGCGCTGGCCCCCGTCAGGTCGGACCAGGCCGGCATCGACCGGACGGACCCGGCCGAGGCGGGCGTGCCGTGGCCGTTGCGCGAGGCCGGGTCGAACGTCCGGCCGCCCAGGGTGACCTGGTTGCCGGAGTGCCCCGGCCGCTGCGGCGGCGCGGGGGCCGACGGGCCGCTGTCGAAGGCGGCGAAGGCGCCCAGGGTGGGGGACGCCCCGGCCGGCTGCGGGCCGCCGGGCTGCGGGTCGGAGGCCGGCAGCCCGAACGGCTGCTGGACCCGGCCGGAGAGCGCGCGGGGCACCAGTACCGAGGTGGGCAGGGTGACGTCGGCGACGGTGCCCCGATCGGCGCCGGGCCGCAGCTCGACCTTGACCCCGTGCCGGGACGACAGCCGGGCGACCACGACCAGACCCATCATCCGGGAGACGGCCACGTCCACCTGCGGCGGTGTGGCCAGCCGCTCGTTCAGCTCGTGCAGCTGGTCGGCGCTGATGCCGATGCCCCGGTCCTCGACGTAGAGGGAGGAGCGGTCGCCGACGCGGCGGGCCTCCACCATCACCTGCGAGTCCGGCGGGGAGAAGGCGGTCGCGTTGTCGAACAGCTCGGCGACCAGGTGGACCATGTCGTTGACCGCGTGCGCGGCGACCTCGATGTCCCGGTCGATCACCCCGAACTCGATCCGGGTGTAGTGCTCCACCTCGGACTGTGCGGCCCGGAGCACGTCGATCAGCGCCGCCGGCTCGCGCTGGACGCGGGTGGAGTCGGCGCCGGCGAGCACCAGCAGGTTCTCGTCGTTGCGGCGCATCCGGGTGGCCAGGTGGTCGAGCTGGAAGAGTTCGGCCAGCCGGTCCGGGTCCTCCTCGCCGCGCTCCAGCCGGTCGAGGTGACCGATCAGCCGGTCGACCAGGATCTGCGAGCGGCGGGCCAGGTTGACGAACATGGTCGCGACGGACGCGCGCAGCGCGGCCTGCTCGGCCGCGGTCCGGACGGCTTCCAGGTGGACCGCGTTGAACGCCTCGGTCACCTGGCCGAACTCGTCCTTGCTCCGGACGGGCAGCGGCTCGGCGATCTGGCTGGCCACCTGGATCGGGGAGAGCTGGCTGGAGATCTGCGGGTCGCGCAGTCGGGCGACCGCCTGCGGCAGCCCGTACTGGGCGATGTTGAGCGCGCCCTGCCGCAGGTCGCGCAGCGAGCGGGCCATCGACCGGGCGACCAGGTAGGCGAAGAGGATGGCCAGCAGCAGCATGCCGAGCAGCAGCCCGGTCTGCAGGAACACGGTGCGCTGCACGTCCGAGCGAAGCCCGTCGGCCTGGCGGACCACGTCGCCGTCCAGCTTCGCCTCGACGGTGCGGATCAGCTTGGCGTTGGCCACCATGGCCGCGTCCCACTGGTCCGCGCCGAACGGCGCCTCGGCCATGCTGCCGTTGATGTTGCCGTCGATCCAGCCGGTGTAGTTCTGCGCCTCGCGCCGGTCACCGCCGGCGACGGTCTGGTCGTGCAGGTCCGCCTCGGCCGAGTTGGCGACCGCCTTGAAGCTCTGCAACGCCTGCTGCTGGCCGGTGCCGCTGGCGATGTAGTCGGTGCGCAGCACCGGGGTCAGCTCGCGCTGGATCAGCGCGCGGTGCACCACGACCCGGCGGACCGAGAGGTATTCCTTCTCGCGCGCGACGGCGGCGGCGGCCCGCATCCGGTCGCTCAGGTCGTTGTCGCCGGCGAGCTGGGTGGCGGAGTCGCGGACGGCGAGCAGGTCGTTGATCAGACCCTCGTACGCCTGCATCGCGTCGATGATCTTCAGCTTGCCGTTGAACACCTGGCTGCGGGTGCCGGGCAGGTCCTTCAGGTTCTGGTCGATCCCGTCGAGGAGGCCTTCCAGGCTGGCCGGCAGGTCCTCGATCTCGGCGCGCTGTTGCAGGTAGGGCAACTTGTCCTGGTCGACCCGGCCGTTGACCCGGTTGTACGCCTCCTGGTACTGCGCCCTGGGCTGCTCGCCGTTGGCCCCGAGCAGCAGCACCGCCGAGGTGCGCTCGTCCTGGAGGCTGTTGACCAGGTGGCCGGAGTAGTCGACGAGGTTGGCCAGGTCGCCCGAACGGTTGGCGTTGTTCAGGGTCTCCAGGTTGTCGACGAGGCCGCTGGTGCCGACGACCACCGTCGCGATGGTCGGCACGATCATGATGAGACCGAGCTTGGACCAGATCGGCATGTCGCGGAGCCGGCTGGCCGGCCGACGCAGTCGCGACAGGAAGGAGCCCGCCGTCTTTGGCCGTTTGCTCACGTCACCGCCCTCGCGATCACAGCGTCCGCGCGTTGCCCCGGGCAACGCCCAGCGACCGACCCGGCGGGTCGGACCTCCGAGATTCCATCACGCCGCCTTCCAAAGAGAAAGCCCAGGTTGGTCGTTGCCAGGGGTGTGATGAGATATTGATGCAATTTGCTCGCAATCCGTCTGGCCGGAGTCACACAAAGTAATGGATCATCCGCATCGCGTCGTCCTGCTCGCCGGCCCATCCGGCTCCGGAAAGTCGTACATCGCGCAACGAACCGGGCTTCCCGTCCTCTGCCTGGACGACTTCTACAAGGACGGTGATGACCCTACGTTGCCACGCCAGAATGACCTTGTGGACTGGGACTCACCGCGGTCGTGGGACGCCGGGGCGGCCGTGGAAACGATTGCCCGACTGGCCCGGCACGGAAAGGCCGAAGTGCCGGTTTATGCGATCGGCGCGGACCGCCGGGTGGCCACCCGGCCATTCGAGGTCGCCGGGTCGCCACTTTTCGTCGCCGAAGGAATCTTCGCCGCCGAGATCGTCGAGGAATGCCGACGCCGAGGGCTACTCGCCGGGGCGTACGCGCTGCGCCGCCCCCGGGGGACCACCTTTCTCCGCCGGCTGACCCGTGACCTGGCCGAACAGCGCAAGGCTCCGGGCGTGCTGCTGCGCCGGGGGCTGGCCCTGCTGCGCGCCGAGCCGGCGGTGCTGCGCCGGCAGGTGGGGCTCGGCGCCCATCCGGCCCCGGCCCGCGAGGTGCTGCGCCGGGTGGCCGACCTGCTCGCCGGCCACCCGCACCACCACTGATCAGCCCAGCAGCTTCGCGTACGCCGGTTTGATCACCTCGTCGATGATCGCCAGCCGCTCGTCGAACGGGATGAAGGCGCTCTTCATCGCGTTGATGGTGAACCACTGGAGTTCCTTCCAGCCGTAGCCGAAGGCGTCCACCAGCAGCGCCATCTCCCGGGACATCGAGGTGCCGCTCATCAGCCGGTTGTCGGTGTTGACCGTCACCCGGAAGCGCAGGTCGCGCAACAGCCCGATCGGGTGCTCGGCGATGGACGCCGCCGCCCCGGTCTGCACGTTCGACGACGGGCACAGCTCCAGCGGGATGCGCTTGTCCCGCACGTACGCGGCCAGCCGGCCGAGCACCGGCGGGTCGCCGGGGGTGATGTCGTCGACGATGCGCACCCCGTGCCCGAGCCGGTCCGCGCCGCACCACTGGATGGCCTGCCAGATCGACGGCAGCCCGAACGCCTCGCCGGCGTGGATGGTGAAGTGGAAGTTCTCCCGCTGGAGGTACTCGAAGGCGTCCAGGTGCCGGGTGGGCGGGAAGCCCGCCTCCGCCCCCGCGATGTCGAAACCGACCACCCCGGCGTCCCGGTGCCGCACGGCCAGTTCGGCGATCTCCTGGGACCGGGCGGCGTGCCGCATCGCGGTGAGCAGGGTGCCGACCCTGATCGGGGTGCCGGCCGCCGCGGCCAGCGTCGCGCCCTCGGTGAACCCGGCGACGACCGCCTCCACCACCTCGTCCAGGGTCAGGTCCCGCTCCAGGTGCTGCTCCGGGGCGAACCGCACCTCGGCGTAGACGACCCCGTCGGCAGCCAGGTCGAGCGCGCACTCCCGGGCGACCCGGCGCAGCGCGGACGCGGTCTGCATGACCGCGACGGTGTGCGCGAACGTCTCCAGGTACCGCTCCAGCGAGCCGGAGTGCGCCGCCTCGACGAACCAGCGGCCGAGCGCCTCCGGGTCGGTGCTGGGCAGCTCGTGGCCGACCTCGGCGGCCAACTCGACGATCGTCGCCGGCCGCAGGCCGCCGTCGAGGTGGTCGTGCAGCAGCGCCTTCGGGACCTTGACGATGTCCTCGTATGAGATAGCGACCATGGTCAGACCCTAGTCAGCCGGCGCGACGCCCGCCGATGGGACCGCCGCGCCGCGCCGACGGTGGCCGGGCCCTCCCCGCGTGCGCCCATCGTCCGGCGTGGTCACGTGGAAGTTGGCCCGGGCGTCGCGCCGCAGGTTGCGGACCCGCGCCCGGGCACCGGTGGTCGAGCAGCGGATCAGGCCGGGTGAGTGACACGTCAACCATCGCTACGATGGCCCGGTGGACGAACCCCGCTGGCTCGACGAACGCGGGGCGCGGGCCTGGCGCGGGTACCGCCAGATGCGCCGGCTGCTCGACCTGCGGCTGGCCCGGGAGTCGGACGGCCGGGGCGCCGTCGTCACCCTCACCGCGCAGGGCCGGCTGGCCGTCGAGGCCGCCGCACCCGGGCACGTGGCGGCCGTCCGGCGACACCTGATCGACCTGCTCACCGCCGACGAGATCGCCGCGACGGACGCGCTCACCCGCCGGGTGGGCGACCACCTGACCGACGAGGGCCGGTCGGTACGGTGACCCCGGTGACCGATCCCCGCATCGTCGACCGGCTGCGCTGCCCGGTCTGCTCGCAACCACTCGCGGAGGCCCTCGCCGGGACCGGCCGGGCGCTGCGCTGCCCGCGCCGGCACAGCTTCGACGTGGCCCGCCAGGGGTACGTCAACCTGCTCGCCGGCCGGGCCCCGCACGTCGGGGACACCGCCGAGATGGTGGCCGCCCGCGCCGACTTCCTGGCCGCCGGGCACTACGACCCCGTCTCCGCCGCGCTCGCCCGGGCGGCCCGCGACGTGCTGACGCGCCCGCCGTTCCACGCCGACCCGGGCGGGCCGGGCCTCGCCCCGCCCGACGGGGACGATCCGACGGGGGCGGCGGACGGGGCGTACCCGCTGGTGGTGGACGCCGGGGCCGGGACCGGCCGGCACCTCGCGGCGGTGCTGGCGGCGCTGCCCGACGCCGTGGGGCTGGCCCTGGACGTGTCCAAGCCGGCGCTGCGCCGGGCGGCGCGGGCCCACCCGCGCGCGGTGGCGGCCCTCGCCGACACCTGGCAGCGGCTACCGCTGGCCGACGGCAGCGTCGCCGTGCTGCTCGACGTCTTCGCTCCGCGCAACGGGGCCGAGTTCCGCCGGGTGCTGCACCCGGCCGGCGCGCTGCTGGTGGTCACCCCGGCCGGGGACCACCTCGCCGAACTGGTCGACGCGCTCGACCTGCTGAAGGTCGACCCGGCCAAGGCCGACCGGGTCGCCGGGAGCCTGGCCGGCCACTTCGACGAGGTCGCCGCGACGGTGCTGCGGGCCCGGCTGGAGCTGACCCGACCCGAGGTGGCCACCCTGGTCGGGATGGGACCCAGCGCCTGGCACGCCGACCCGGCCGCCCTCGCCGGGCGGACCGCCGCGCTGCCCGAGCCGGTCGGGGTCACCCTCGCGGTCCGGCTGAGCGTGCACCGCCCCCGCTGACCGGTTCAGGTCGACAGGTCGACCTCTTCCCAGCCCGGCGGCTCGTCGTGGTACGGCCCGCGCAGGACCACCGCCCACTCCAGCGCCCACCGGCGCTGCCCGATGGCGTTCGCGTCGACCAGCCCCGGCAGCACCCGGCCGGCCCGCTCCAGCTCCAGGTACGCCCAGTCGAGGCAGTAGTGCAGGTCCAGCAGGGCCGCCGCGTCGGCCGGGTGCTGGGGCGCGGCGAGGATGCGGGAGCGCCACTCGGTGAACGTCTCCCCTGCGGCGAGCTGCGGCAGCCGCTCCACCAGCCGGTCGTCCACCGGCATGGTCGGGTCGAGCTGCTTGGTCAGGCCGAGGACCCAGGCCAGGGAGAAGAGCGCGTCGTGGTGCAGCACGAACGACCGGTGGTCACCCCGGCCGCCCATCACGAACTGCCACTCGGGCGGGGTGACCAGGTCGACCAGGTGCGAGGCGAGCAGCCAGCTCATCGCGGCCTGCGGCGGCATGCCGAAGCACCGGGCCAGGATCAGGTGCAGCACCGCGATCCGGGCCTCGATCTCCACGGTCGGCCGCAGCTCGATCTCGTCGCCCGGCTCCCAGACCAGGGGGAACTGGCTCGGGGGCAGGGGCAGCCCCAACCGGGACAACTCGTCCAGGCTGGCCTCTCGGACCTCTCGCGGGTCGGGGGCGGGTATGCGCACGGCTCAGATCCCTGTCAGTCGCATCGGCTCAGCGCTGGTCGTCCCCCTGGCCTGGGAGAATAGCCGGTCCTGGTGGGCGGCACCACGGGCCCCCCGTCGCTCGTCCGGCTCAGCCGATCCGCTCGATGACCAGTGGCTTCGTGGTCGGGGCGGTGGCCGAGATCCGTACCGCGTGGGCCGCCTCGGCCAGCGCCGCCGGGATCCGGGCGGCGTGCTCGGCGCGCAGCTCGTACAGCGGCTCGCCGGCCCGCACCGGGTCACCGGGGCGCTTGTGCAGCACCACCCCGGACGGCACGCTCACCGGGTCCTCCTTGCGGGCCCGGCCGGCGCCGAGCCGCCAGGCGGCAACCCCGATCGCGTACGCGTCGACCGCGGAGACGAAGCCGTCCGCGTCGGCGGTGACCACCTCGACCTCGTTCGCCGTGGGCATGGGCGCGTCCGGGTCGCCGCCCTGGGCGCGGATCATCGCCCGCCAGGCGTCCATCGCCCGGCCGTCGCGCAGCGCCGCCGCCGGGTCGGCGTCGGGCAGGCCGGCCGCGTCGAGCATCTCCCGGGCCAGGGCCAGGGTCAGCTCCACCACGTCGGCGGGGCCGCCGCCGGCCAGCACCTCCACCGACTCGGTCACCTCGACCGCGTTGCCGACGGTCAGCCCGAGCGGGGTGGACATGTCGGTGAGCAGGGCGACGGTCCGCACCCCCTGCGCGCCGCCCAGCTCGACCATGGTGCGGGCCAGCTCCCGGGCGTCGTCGACGGACTTCATGAACGCACCGGAGCCGACCTTGACGTCGAGCACCAGCGCGCCGGTGCCCTCGGCGATCTTCTTGCTCATGATCGAGCTGGCGATCAGCGGGATCGCCTCCACGGTGCCGGTGACGTCGCGCAGCGCGTACAGCTTGCGGTCGGCCGGGGCCAGTCCCTCGCCGGCCGCGCAGATTACCGCGCCAACCTCGCGGAGCTGCCGGATGAACTCGTCGTTGGTCAGCGCCGCCCGCCAGCCGGGGATCGACTCCAGTTTGTCCAGCGTGCCGCCGGTGTGGCCGAGTCCCCGCCCGGAGAGCTGCGGCACCGCGCCGCCGCACGCCGCGACCAGCGGGGTGAGCGGGAGGGTGATCTTGTCACCGACGCCGCCGGTGGAGTGCTTGTCGACGGTCGGCCGGTCGACGGCGGACAGGTCCAGCCGCTCCCCGCTGGCGATCATCGCGGCGGTCCACCGGGAGATCTCCGGCGCGCTCATCCCGCGCAGCAGGATCGCCATGGCCAGCGCCGACATCTGCTCGTCGGCCACCAGCCCCGTCGTGTACGCGTCGACCACCCAGTCGATCTGGGCGTCGCTGAGCACACCGCCGTCCCGCTTGGCCCGGATGACGTCGACCGCCGTGAAAGCACTCACCGTTGAGTTCCTCTTCTCGTCCTCGCAGATCCCCGGCCCGCGGCCCGCCACCGCCCGGCTCAGCCCGCCCAGCGGACCGGCACCTCCATCGGCGGCTCGCCCTCGCCGGCCCAGAAGATGGTGCCGGTCGCGTCGACCACCACCACGCGCGGGGTGCGGGCGTGGCCCCAGGCGATCGCCTCGGCCGGGTCGCCCCAGCTCGGCCCCTCCTCCAGCACCCCGGTCTCGGCACCCTCGGTGTCCCCGGCCGACCGTTCCCAGTACGCCGTCCACACCTGCTGCCCGGCGGACAGGTCCGGGTGCACGAAGACGGTGCCCCGCCCCCGCCAGGCGGCCAGCCGGTCCGGCACCACCGGCACCGGCCGTTCGCCGGTCACCGCCTCGATGTCGGCCACGTCGAAGGCGTGCGGCAGCAGCTCGGCCATGCTCAGCGGGCCGTCCTTGGCCTCGATGAGGCACTGCGGGCCGCCCTGCTCCCAGAGCAGCTGCCGGCACCGGCCGCAGGGCATCAGCGGCTCGCCGGTGGCGTCGACGCAGGAGAGCGCGACCAGCCGGCCGCCGCCGGTGGCGTGCAGCGAGGAGACCACCCCGCACTCGGCGCAGAGCACCACCCCGTACGCGGCGTTCTCCACGTTGCAGCCGACCACGATCCGGCCGTCGTCGACCAGGGCGGCGGCCCCGACCGGGAACTTCGAGTACGGCACGTACGCGTGCCGCATCACCTCGGTGGCGGCGGCCCGCAGCCGCTCCCAGTCGATCTCCGTCATCCCACCATTCTCCTCAATCCACGCCCCGCCGCCCTCCGGAAGGGTGATCCGGTGCGTCCGGCGACGCGGCACGGGGCCGTCCGCCGGTGGCCCCGGCCACGGAGACGCCGGTGCCCGGCGGGATCCCCGCCGGGCACCCTGCGCCGCGGGCCTCAGCCCTTGATGTACGGCTTGCCGTCGGCGGCCGGCGCGCGGACCCTGCCGACGAGCCCGGCCACGGCCAGCATGGTCGCCAGGTACGGCAGCATGGCCAGGAACTGGCTCGGGATGCTGCTGCCGATCGCCCCGAGGTACGTGCCGAGCTGGTCGGCGAAGCCGAAGAACAGCGCCGCGAGCAGCGCCCCCGTCGGGCTCCACCGGCCGAAGATCAGCGCGGCCAGGGCGATGAAGCCCTTGCCGCCGATCATGTTCTTGGTGAACGAGTAGAGCGCCAGCGTGTACGACGCGCCGCCGATCCCGGCCACCACCCCGGCCAGCAGGACGTTGCGGTAGCGCAGCCCCAGCACCTTCACGCCGAGGGTGTCGGCGGCGGTGGGGTGCTCGCCGACCGCCCGGGTGCGCAGGCCCCAGCGGGTGCGGAACAGGGCGATGTGGATCACCAGCACCAGCAGCAGGCCGAGGTAGAGGAAGATGTTGCTGCGGAACAGCGCCGGCCCGAGCACCGGGATGTCCTTGAGCAGCGGGATCTCCCAGTTGCTGAACCGGGGCGCGGAGTTGTACTTCTCCGCGTTGGTCTGCATCAGCCGCTCGTAGAGGAAGCCGGTGATGCCGACGGCCAGCAGGTTCAGCACGATGCCCATGACCACCTGGTCCACCAGGTAGCGGATGGCGAACACGGCCAGCAGCAGTGAGATGAACGCGCCGCCGATCGCGGCGGCGACCAGGCCCACCCAGACGCTGCCGGAGAGGCTGCCGAACAGCGCGCCGCTGAACGCGCCCATCAGCAACTGCCCCTCGATGGCCACGTTGACCACGCCGGAGCGCTCGCAGAGCACGCCGGCGAGGGCGCCGAAGATCAGCGGCAGGGCCAGGACGAAGGTGCCGCGCACCATGTTGACCAGGGGCATGAAGTTCCGCCCCTCCGGGGCGGCGGAGACCTGCCAGCACAGGAACGACAGCACGAAGGCGACCAGCCCGACGCCGAGCAGCACGGTGAACCAGCGCTTCGGCACCCCGGCCATCAGGGCCGCGCCGGCCGCCGCGGCGATGACGCCGAACAGGATCGCCCCGATGGTGCCGTTGATCTCCAGCGCCGCGCCGCCCTCGGTCTCGCTGAGGGTGAAGCGGGCCTGCTGGTCGGTGGCGAGCGCCCCGAAGAGCACCGCCGCGAGGACGCCGAGCGCCAGCAGCACCGCGCCGATCCTGCGGGTACGGGTCCAGAAGCCCTCGTCGACCTGGGCCACGGCGACATCCGGGACAGCCATGGTTGACATGAGTTACCAGCCCTTCGCCAGGCTCGTCTGCAACCGGGCGGCGCGGGCGGCCCGGAGCTGGAAGATCGCCTTCACCAGGGCCGGCGCGGCGATGAAGATGACGATCAGCGCCTGGAGCACGGTGACCAGCTCCAGCGAGATCCCCGAGTACGACTGCATCCGGTTGCCGCCGGCCTGGAGCGCGCCGAACAGCAGCGCGGCCAGCAGCACGCCCCACGGCTTGACCCGGCCGAGCAGGGCCACCAGGATGCCGTCGAACCCGATCTGGGCGACCACCAGCGGGGTCAGCGCGTTCGCCGTCGAGCCGAGCACCATCTGGCTGCCGCCGAGCCCGGCGAGCAGGCCGGCGATCGCCATCATCAGCACGTACGTCTTCGAGACGCTGATGCCGGCGGTGCGGGCGGCGTCCGGGTTCGCGCCGACCGCGCGCAGCTCGAAGCCGAACGTGGAGCGGTTGAGCAACCAGGCGACGAACCAGGTGGCCAGCACGGCCAGCAGGATGCCGGCGTGCACCCGCAGGTCCTCGCCGAGCAGCCGGGGGAACTGGGCGGAGGAGTCGACGGGCTTGCTGATCGCGTCGGCCCGGCCGGGGTTCTGCACCCCGTTCTGGATGATGATCCAGGACAGGAAGTACACCGCGACGTAGTTGAGCATGATCGTGTTGATCACCTCGTGGGCGCCGGTTCGGGCCTTCAGGATGCCCGGGATGAAGCCCCAGACCGCGCCACCGGCCGCACCGGCGATCAGCGCGACGACCAGGTGCAGCACCGGGGGCAGCGGCAGCAGGAAACCGGCCAGCGCGGCCAGGACGACACCGATGGTGGCCTGGCCCTGCGCGCCGATGTTGAACAGGCCGCCCCGGAAGGCGAGCGCCACCGACAGACCGGTGAAGACCAGCGGCGCGGTGTAGGTCAGCGTCTCGGAGATCGGGCTGAGCGCCGCGGTGAACCCGGACGCCTCCGGGTCGAAGATCGCGCCCTTGAACAGGTTCGCGTACGCCTCGCTGACCACCGTCCAGCTCGCGCTCAGCGCGTCAGCCGGGCGGGCGGTGATGTAGCCGTAGGTGGCCAGCACGTCCGGGTCCGACACGATGATCAGCACGGCGCCGACGAGCATCGCCAGCAGCACCGCGAGCACCGTGACGGTGACCGTGTTGGCCGCCCAGAGGTTGTCCAGGAACAGCCGGCCCAGCGAGGGGCGGGCCGTCGGCTCCGGCCGCTTCGGGGCGGTGGCGGTGGCGGCCCGGTCGGTCCCGCCGGCCGCGGCCCGCGCCGCCTCGGTCGCCGGGTCCTTGTCGGGGGAGCCCGACACGGGGTCCTTGTCGGGGGAGCCCGACGCCGGGTTGGGGTTGCTCATGCCTCGTCCTCGCTACCGGGGCCCTCGGGGGCCGGGGTCGCCGCGTCGGCGGCCGGGGCGCTGTGGCCGGCGGCCGGGGCGGCGGCTTCGGTGGCCGTTTCGGGGGTGACGCCGGCCATCAGCAGGCCGATCTCCTCACGCGGGGTGTCCGGGCCGACGATGCCGATGATCCGGCCCCGGTACATCACCACGATCCGGTCGGCCAGGCCGATCACCTCGTCCAGTTCGCTGGAGACGACCAGGACGGCGGTGCCCACGTCCCGCTCCCGGATCACCCGGGAGTGGATGAACTCGATGGAGCCGACGTCGACGCCACGGGTCGGCTGGGCGGCGATGAAGAGCTTCAGCGGCCGGGACAGCTCCCGGGCCACGATCACCTTCTGCTGGTTGCCGCCGGAGAGGGTGCCGACGGCCGCGTCGGCCGACGGGGTCCGGACGTCGAACTGCTCGATCCGCTCCCGCGCCGACTTCGCGATGGCGTCCGGCTTCAACGACAGGCCCTTGCCGAACGGCGGCCGGTCGTAGATGTCCAGCACCAGGTTCTCGGCGACGGAGAACTCCTTGACCAGCCCGTCGACGCTGCGGTCCTCGGGGACGTAGCCGACCCCGGCGCGCAGCACCTTCTTGGTCGGCCAGCCGTGCACCTGCTGGCCGTCCAGGGTGACCGTGCCGGCGAGGAGCGGGCGCAGGCCCATGATGGCCTCGATCAGTTCGGTCTGGCCGTTGCCCTGTACGCCCGCCACGCCGAGCACCTCGCCCGCGTGGACGGTCAGGTCGACCCCGTCGACGGCACGGATCCGCCGGTCGTCGTCGACGACCAGGCCGGCGACCTCCAGGATCGGCCGGCCCGGGGCGGCCGGCTGCTTGTCCACGGTCAGCCGGACGCTGCGGCCCACCATCTTGGCGGCCAACTCGTCCCGGCTCGCGGTCGGCGAGGCGGTGCCCACGGTCTTCCCGCGCCGGATCACGGTGATCCGGTCGGCGATGGCCTTGACCTCGCCGAGCTTGTGGGTGATGAAGACGATCGACTTGCCGGCGGCCTTGAGCGACCGCATGACCGTGAGCAGTTCCTCGGTCTCCTGCGGGGTGAGCACGGCGGTCGGCTCGTCGAGGATCAGCAGGTCGACGTCGCGGGTGAGGGCCTTGACGATCTCCACCCGCTGCTGGATGCCGACCGGCAGGTCCTCGATCACCGCGTCCGGGTCGACCCGCAGGTTGTACCGCTCGGAGACCTCGGCGACCTCGCGCCGGGCCCGCCGCCGGTCCAGGAAGCCGGCGATGCCGCCCCGGACCTGCTCGGCGCCGAGCATGACGTTCTCGGCCACGGTGAAGACCGGCACCAGCATGAAGTGCTGGTGCACCATGCCGATCCCGGCCGCGATCGCGTCCGACGGGCCCTTCAGCTTCAGCGGCTTCCCGTCGACCAGGATCTCGCCCTCGTCGGGCTGGTAGAGCCCGTACAGCACGTTCATCAGGGTCGACTTGCCGGCGCCATTCTCGCCGAGCAGGGCGTGAATCTCACCGGGCTCCACCGTCAGGTCGATGTGGTCGTTGGCGACCAGATCACCGAATCGCTTGGTGATGCCGCGCAGTTCGAGTCTCAGCGCAACCTCCTGGAGTGCGAGCGATGGTGCGGCGGGGCCGCCGCGGGGCCGGTCGCCGGCCGGGCCGGGCGTCGGGTGGCGCGGACCGGCCGCCCCGACCGCACGGGGTGCTACCCGCGTACGTCGAGGCGGCCGGTCGTCAGGAACGGCCCGCCGGGCCCCCGCGGTCGATGGTCGCACCGCGACGGCCGGCGGAGCGGGTCACTTGGTCGGCTGGGCCTTCGAGGTGACCGTGATGGTGCCGGCGGCGATGTCCGCCTTGAGCTTCTCGACCTCGGCCTTGAGGTCCGCCGGGACCTTGCTGTCGAAGTCGTGGTACGGGGCGAGCGAGACGCCGTCGTTGGCCAGGTTGCCCACGAAGCCCGGGGTGGCCTGGAGCTTCTCGCCACCGGCGGCCTTGACCACGGCCTCCTTGACGGAGTCGGCGATGTTCTTGACCACGGTGGTCAGCAGCACCGAGCAGCTCGGGGTGCTCTCACAGCCGTCGGAGTCGACCCAGATGACCGAGTACTTGCCGCCGGAGGCCTGGGCCGCCGCGGTGGTGCCGAGGCCCGCGCCGCCGGCGACCGGCATGATGATGTCCGCACCCTGGGCGACCAGCGTGTCGGAGACCTTCTTGCCCTCGTCCTGCTTGCCGAAGTCGTTGGTGAAGGAACCCTTCTGGGTCGCCTTGTCCCAGCCCAGTACCTGGACGTTCTTGCTCTTGGCCTTGTTGTAGTACGCCACACCGTCGGCGAAGCCGTCCATGAAGATGGTGACCGGCGGGATCGGCAGGCCGCCGTAGGTGCCGACCTTGCCGGTCTTGCTCATCCCGGCGGCCAGGTAGCCGGCCTGGAACGCGGCCTGCGCGGTGTCGAACTGCATCGGGTAGATGTTGCCGACACCCGGGTTCGAGTCGACGATGCCGAACTGCTGGTTCGGGTTCGCCTGGGCGATCTTCTTCGTGGCGTCGGTCATGAGGCCACCGACGGCCAGGATGAAGTCGCACTTCTGGTTGACGTACCCGGTCAGGTTGACCTCGTAGTCCGCCTCGGCCTTCGACGCGACGTACTTGATGTCGATGTTGTCGTTGGCCTTCTTGGCCTCCTGCAGGCCCTTCCAGGCGGAGGTGTTGAACGACTTGTCGTCGATGCCGCCGACGTCGGTCACCATGCAGGCGCTGTACTTCTTGGCGTCGCCGCCACCAGCCTTCTTGTCGTCCTCGGGGGCCTCACCACACGCGGCGGCGCCCAGCACGAGCCCACCCGCCACGAAGGCGGAGGCAATCCGCATCCCACGCACAGAGCGCAAGACGTCTCCTTCCCATTGCACACCGCTGTGCGCGGTGGCAGCCCTTGAGCCGGCCTGCGTTCGTGCCGCCGGCGTCCCACGTTACGGACGGGAGCGTACGCCCGCGCCCACCCACCGGCCGACAATCGTGCACGACTGTTGAGTGCTTGTTACCCCTACGTAACCCTTGGGTGGGGCAGATCACTTCTCGTGCTGGTAGTGGCCGGTCGGGTGTCACGAACGTCCGGTTCCCGCGGCCTATCCCCTGGTCAGGGCGTTACCGCCAGAAGACCGCCACCGCCGCGTTGACCAGGGTCAAACCGACGATGGCAAGGAAGTGGCCACGGTTGACCGACTCCCGCTTACGGGAGAAGAAGACCATGACGAAGATCAGCAGCGCGAGCACCAACTTGGTAACAAGTTTCGCGGGGTCCGGTTCGTTGCCGTCGCGCAGGGGCGCGGAGAGGCCGATCCCGGTCAGCAGCATGATCACGGCTCCCCAGAGCATGGCCGGGTTGATCCGCAGCTTCCCGCTGATGTACTGGACGATCGCGCCGCCGAGCAGCAGGGCGAAACCGATCAGATGGACGTAGCGCAGTATCAGTCTCAGAGCTTCCACGCGGACCATCCTCCCCCACCAACGACGCTTCGTAGTAGGGGCCCACCGGGACGATAGGGGGCGAGTAGACGGAGCGCCCGGCCGGATTGTCCCGGCCGGGCGCCTCGACGAGCTGTCCGCCACCGTGGGCGGCGGTACCGTCCGTCAGCCGTCGATCTGCACCGAGCCATTGATCTTGCTGTCCCGCACCGACGCCTTGGCGCCGAGCGCGGTCACCGAACCGTTGACCCGGCTCTCCACGATGGACACCAGCGAGGCGCCGTCCGCCTTGACGCCGCCGTTGATGCTCGCGTTGAACGCGATCAGGCCGGCCCCCGGCGCGACCTTCACGCCGCCGTTGACCGTCGCCCCGTCCAGGCAGGCGACTCCGGACGTGACGGTGAGTCCGCCGTTGCGCCGATCGGTGATCACCTCGGTGCACGCCGGGTAGCTGGGCTGGCTCTGCACGTTCAGCTCACCGAAGGCGACCGCGCGGGCGTTGTCGGTACGCGGGTCGGTCAGCTTGAGGACGTCCAGGCCCTTCTGGATGTCACTGGAGTAGATGTATCCGTTGTGGTAGTAGGTCGACCAGGAGCCACCGAGGATCAGGCGGGTCGCCGAGAGCGGCCCCCGCTCCCAGTAGGCGATCTCCTGGGGGTTGGCCGAGTCGGTGAAGTCCCAGACCGAGATGCCGCCCTGGTACCAGGCCTGGACCATGATGTCGCGGCCCATCGCCGGGATGAGCGAGCCGTTGTGCGCCACGCAGTTCTCGGTGCTGGTGTTCTGCCGCGGGATCTTGAAGTAGCTCTTGAACACGAGGGAGCGGTTCGTTCCGGACCCCGCGATGTCGAAGATCGCGTCCGCGCCGCGCTTCGGCCCGATGGTCGGGTTGCAGGTCGCGCTGCTGCCACCACCGAGCTCGTCGGTGAAGACCACCTTGGTGCCGGCGTTGTTGAACGTGGCCGAGTGCCAGAACGCGAAGTTGGTGTCCCGCACCCGGCTGAGCACCACCGGGCTCTCCCGGTCGGCGATGTCCATCAGGATGCCGTCACCCATGCAGGCGCCGGCGGCGAGGTCCAGCTCCGGGTAGACGGTCACGTCGTGGCAGCCGCTGGTCGAGTTCGCCCCGTCGGCGCCGGGGAACAGGTTCGGCGTGGCCACCACGGCGGCCCCGGTCGGGTTGTCCAGCGGCACCTTGATGATCGACAGCTTGTCGTGCGGCGGCTGGCAGTCCGGGGCGCTCGCCGACGGGCTGTACGACTGCACGTAGACGTAGAGGTTGCCGTCGTTCTTGCCGGGCACGAGGGTGTGGGTGTGCGAGCCGCAGTCGGTCTCGATGGCCTTGACGTAGGCCGGGCTGGCCTTGTCGGTCACATCGAAGATCCGGATGCCCTCCCACGAGCTCTTGATGCTCGCGGACTGGCTGGTGCTGTTGCACGAGTCGTTGTTGCGCGACGAGTCGACCGAGAGGAACAGCAGGTTGCCGTAGACCGAGATGTCGTTCTGCGAGCCGGGGCAGACGACCTGGCTGGTGATCTGCGGCGCGCTGGGCTTGCTGACGTCGTAGATGGTGAAGCCGTCGTAGTTGCCGACGAAGGCGTAGTTGCCCTGGAACGCCATGTCGGTGGAGTACGACGCCTCCCGGGCGAACGCCCCGGACTTCGGCAGGTTCGCGATCTGCTGGAGGTTCGGGCTGCTGGCGATCTCGTCCACGCCCGGGGCGGTGTACTCGGCCGCGGCCTGGGCGTCGGACTCCGCCGCGGAGAGGCAGAGCTCGGCGAAGTTGTCCCCGGCTTCCCGCAGCGACTCACAGTTGTCGGCGATCTCGCTGGCGTCGGGTGCGCCGATGGCCGGAGCCCCCGCCACCGCCGTCACCAGGAGAGCGGTGGCGGCGGCGAGGCTGACGGCCCCGATTCTGCGCACCCCTCGTGAGGTCTGTCTGAACATTGGCAACGCCCTTCCTGCAGGGGGTCGGTCAAGAAGTAGCGGGACCATATCCGCTGCCAGGAGGGGAGATTGTGATCTGCGACACTGTCTGGAACCAATCAGAATAACGATTCAATAACAAGGATCGCGGAGCGGCGTCACCAATAACCGAAGGTGGGGCCTATGGCCCATATCCCTGCCACGGCCTTCCGCGCAGGTCAGTGCCGCGCTACGATCCCCGCCAACTTGACCAGCGGCGGGAGTCGACTTGTGCTAGGTAAGCGGGTCCGGATGATCCCTCCCCGGCTTCGGGTGATCGTCCTGGTGGAGTTCGCGGTCCTTGTGGTGTTGGCTGCCGGCGCGGCGGCGGCCGTCGGACTGCGCGCCGACGCCCCGACGCCGTCGGCGCGGGCCACCACCGGGGCCACCCCGCCGGCACCCGTCGCCCAGCCCGGCGTACCGGACTCCACCGCCCCGGTGCTGATGCCCGGGCGGCCCGGTGAGACCGCCCGGACCGCGCGCGCGAACGAGGTGACCCCGGGACCGAGCCCGTCCTACAACACGACGGACGTCCGGTTCGTCACGATGATGATCCCGCACCACGAGCAGGCGCTCGTGATGGCGCGGCTCGCCTCGGGCCGGGCCGGGAACCCGAAGATCATCGCCATCGCCGACCGGATCCTGGCGGCGCAGGCGCCGGAGATCGGCGCGCTGGAGAGCTGGCTGGCGGCCCGGGGCCTGGACCGGAAGTCGGGCAGCGACGACGCGCACCGGCACGGCATGGCGGGCATGCAGTCGGCCGAGGCCCTGCGGGCGCTGGAGACCGCCCGCGGCCCCGCCTTCGACCGGATGTTCGTGGCCATGATGAGCGAGCACCACCAGGGCGCCATCGCCATGGCCCGGGAGGCGCTGGCCCTCGGCGTCGACAGCATCGTCAACGAGACGGCGACCAGCGTCAGCTTCGAACAGTCGGTGGAGATCGAACGGATGCGCGAGGCGCTGGCCGGTTGACCCGACCGAAGCCGCGGCGGCCCGACGGAAGCCGGGCCGCCGCCGGGCCGGTCAGCCGAGTCGCCAGACCTGGAAGGTCGGGCCGTCGGCGGGGAGGACGACCGCGCCGTCGGCGTCCGGGCGCAGCGCGGGAGCGCCGCCGTAGGCGTTCTCCCCCGCGGGCAGGCCGGTGATCCGGACCGGGGTGCCGGCGGACCGCCGGGCCAGCACGAGAACCGCGCCGGTCGGCGCCTCGCGGAGGAAGACCAGGGTGTCCGCGTCGGCGTACACCCGGCGCAGGCCGCCGTGGCGCAGCGCCGGCTCGGTGCGGCGCAGCGCGATCAGCGCCCGGTACGCCGCGAACGTGCCGGCGTCCCAGCTCTGCGGCCGGTGCCACGGCATCGGGGTGCGCGACCCCTCCCCGTTCGTGCCGGTCAGCCCCAGTTCGTCCCCGGCGAAGATCACCGGGGTGCCCGGCATGGTGGCGAGCAGGCCGGCGGCCACCTCCTGCCGGGCCGCGTCGCCGACCACGGTGCGGATCCGGGCCGAGTCGTGCGAGCCGAGGAGCTGCCACGAGTGCACGTACGACCGCCAGGAGATCAGCGACCGGTAACTGTCCATGGTGGCCAGCACCGCGCCGGCGTCCCGCCGCCGGACCCCGCCCGGGGTGCCGAGGAAGTTCGGCACCGGGTCGTCGCCGTGCCGCAGCCAGGACCAGACCGGGTCGGTGAAGCCCACATAGTTCATCGTGCCGTGCCAGCCGTCGCGGTCGAGGTCGCCGGTGTGGTCGTGGCCGTGCTCGGCGAGCACCAGCCCGTCGGCCCTGGTGTCGGCCACCACCTCGCGCAGCAGCCGGGCCACCTCGTGGGTGTACGCGTCCGCGCCCCGCCGGCCGGTCATGTTCGCCACGTCCACCCGCCAGCCGTCGAGCGCGTACGGGGGCCGCAGCCAGCGGCGCAGCAGGGAGTCCGGTGCGGTGGCGAAGCGGCGGCGCAGCTCGGCACTGCCCCAGTTCAGCTTCGGCAACGACCGCACCCCGTTCCATGACTCGTACGACGGCTCCAGGTCGCAGTGCGGCGTCAGACTCGCCGAGCTGGAGTTGTCGCAGCCGGTCGCCTCGTCGAAGTAGTACAGCCCTCGCTCGGGGGCGTGCGGGTCGGCGCGGGCGGCGGTGAACCACTCGTGCGCGTCGCCGGTGTGGTTGCTGGTGATGTCGCCGAGCAGCCGCCAGCCCCGGGCCCGGACGGCGTCAGCGAGCCGGGCCAGCGCGGCGTCCCCGCCGAGCAGCGGGTCGACGGTGTCGAAGCTGGCCGCGTCGTACCGGTGGTTGGACCGGGCCGGGAAGATCGGCGTCAGGTAGACGGTGTTGACCCCGAGCCGGTCCAGGTGGTCCAGCCGCTCGGCGATGCCGTCCAGGTCGCCGCCGTAGAACTGGCGCGGCGTCTCCGGGCCGCGCCCGATCACCGGGGTGTCCCAGTCGCAGGGGATCGCCCAGTCCGGGGCCGGCCGAGCGGCGGCGGCGGCCGAGCGGGCGAACCGGTCGGGGAAGATCTGATAGATCACCGCGTCCCGGGTCCAGGCCGGCGGCGGGGCATGGCTGACCAGCTTGAAGTCACCGTTGTCCGGCACGTCGTGGTCGAACTGGCCGGCGGCGTTGAGCCAGCGGCTGCCGCCGGCGCCGGTGAGCATGAACCGGTAGTTGCTGACCGGGTTGCGCACCTCGACGTCGGCGCGCCACCAGACGTCCCCGCCGGCACGGCGGTCGACGACGGCCTCGACGAAGCGCGGCTCGCCGTCTGCGGTGGTGCGCACGTGCACGGTCCGCACGTCCGCCCCGGCGGGGACCCGGACGAAGACCGGGACGCGCTGCCCGAGGGCGGGCTCCTGCTCGGGAACGTAGGTGGCGGAGCCGTCGTGGTGCGGGTGCAGCGGGATCATGGGCGGGGTCCTTCCGGGTCCGATCCGGTACGGGGAGAGGTCGGCCCCCGTCCACGATGGACGGTGGCCGGTTGCGTGCTCCGGTGTACGTCGTCGAACGCCGACGCCCTTGCCGCAGCGTGGCCGCCGCGGCCGGTCGGGGTGACCGGCCGCGACGCCCGAGCCGAGGAGGCTCAGCCGGTGCGAGCCGAGGGGAGGCTCAGCCCTTCACCGCCCCGGCGGTGAGGCCGGAGACGATGTAGCGCTGGAGGAACTGGAAGACCAGCACCGTCGGGATCGCGGTGAGCAGGGTCGCCACCGCGAAGATGCCGAAGTTGTTGTTCCGCTCGTTGCCCTGGAGCATGCCGTACATGCCGACCGCCAGGGTCTTCGAGTCTGTGCCGGTCAGGAAGACGTTCGCCATCAGGAACTCGTTGATGGTGCCGATGAAGGCGAGCAGGCCGGTCACCGCCAGGATCGGCGCCACCAGCGGCAGCATGATCCGGAAGAAGACCTGGGCGTGGGTGGCCCCGTCCATGGTGGCGGACTCGTCCAGCTCGCGGGGCAGGGTGTCGAAGAAGCCCTTCATCAGCCAGGTGTTCACCCCGAGCGCGCCGCCCAGGTAGAGCAGCAGCAGGCCCCACGGAGTGTTGAAGCCGATCGACGGCCACAGGTCGGTGATCGTGCCGAAGATCAGGAAGATCGCCACGATCGCCAGGAACTGCGGGAACATCTGGATCAGCAGCAGCGAGAGCAGCCCGACCCGCCGGCCCCGGAAGCGCATCCGGGAGAAGGCGTACGCCGCCAGCGACGACAGGAAGACCGACGTGAACGAGGCGACCCCGGCGATCAGCAGCGAGTTGAGGAACCACCGCCCGAACGCGGTGCGCCCGAACAGCTCGCCGAAGTTGCCGAACGACACCCCGTCGGTGGGCACCAGTTCCGTCGAGGAGAGGGTGCCCAGCGGGTTGAGCGCCGCGGAGAGCACGAACACGATCGGGAAGAGGCTGAACAGCACCCCGAGCACGCCGACGACGTGCCGCCAGCCGACCTGGGCGAACCAGCGGTTGCGCCGCCGGCCGCCCGCGTCGCGGTTGGCCGGCGGGGGTCCGCCGGCCACGCCGCCCGTGGCCGGGACCCCGGTGAGGGTGGTCACGAGTACACCTCCTCCTGCTTGCGGGTGCTCCGGAAGCTCACCGCCGACACCACCGCGACGATGGTGAAGATGAACAGCGAGATCGCCGCCGCGAACCCGAACTCCGCGCCCTGCGCGCCGAACGCCAGCCGGTAGGTGTACGTGATCAGCAGGTCGGTCGCGCCGTTGGTCGGGTTGTCCGCCGGGAACGGCGCGCCCTCGGTGGTCAGGTAGATCGCGTTGAAGTTGTTGAAGTTGTACGCGAACGACGAGATCAGCAGCGGCGAGAGCGCGACCAGCAACAGCGGCAGGGTGACCGCCCGGAACGACTGCCAGGGCGACGCGCCGTCGACGGAGGTGGCCTCGGTCAGCTCGCGTGGGATCGCCTGCAACGCGCCCGTGGCCACCAGGAACATGTACGGGTAGCCGAGCCAGAGCTGCACCAGGATCACCGCGAAGCGGGCGCTCCAGTCGTGGCCGAACCAGTCGATGCTCAGCCCGAACAGGTTGTTGATCAGGCCGAAGTCGGTGTTGAACATGTCCCGCCAGACCAGCAGCATCGCGAACGACGGCATGGCGTACGGCAGGATCAGCAGCACCCGGTAGAGGTTGGTGCCGCGCATCCGGGGCGAGTGCAGCGCCAGCGCGATGAACATGCCGAGGATGAACGTGCCGCCGGTGGAGCCGAGCGCGAAGGCGAAGTTCCAGAGCAGCGTGCCGAGGAACGGCCCGGAGATGTTCTCGTCGGTGAGCACCCGGGTGAAGTTCGACAGGCCGACGTTGACCTTCCAGCCCTGGGCGAGGCGCTCGCCGTCGGCGGCGACGAAGGAGCCGGTCGCCTCGTCGGCCGACCAGGTCTTGCCGGTCTCGTTGTCCTTGACGCAGTCGCAGCCGGCGTCGTACGCCCGGATGGCCTTGCCCTCGTAGGCGCGGGACAGGCCGGACGAGCGCAGCGCGCCCCCGGCGGTCGGCACCACCAGGTCGGTGATCTCCTGGCTGCGGGCGCTGGCCTGACCGAAGTTCAGCACGGTGTAGCCGTCGGCGGCGGTGACCTTGCCGCCCGGGGCGACGGTCACGTCGGCGGCGTCGAGCTGCCGCAGCCCCTCGCCGTCGCCGGCGGAGACCGCACCGGTCCTCGGGTCGGTGACCAGGAAGATCAGCGGCCCGGTGGCCGGGTCGCCCGCGGTGGCGACGGAGAGGGCGTACTCCGCCGAGCCGGGCACCTGCTTGACCGAGGCGGTCTGGATGGCGACGATCGCGTCGTCCTTGCTGCCGCGGTGGCCGTCGCCGAAGTTCGTGAACGCGGTGCTCGCGGTGTACAGCACCGGGACGATCTGGAACGCGATCAGGAACAGCGTGCCGGGGACCAGGTACTTGGCCGGGATGTGCCGGCGGGTGAGGTAGAGGTAGCACAGCCCGGCGGTGGTGACGGCCAGCAGGGCCAGCCCGGCCCACTTCTCGGCCTCGACGAGCGGGAAGGCCGCCCAGATCGCGATCCCGGCCACCAGGCCGAGCAGGACCACCTTGACGGCGAGGCCGGTCGCGGTGACCGGCGCGTGGTGCCGCGCGTTGCGTGCGGTGCGCGGGAGCCCGGAGCCGGCGGGCCCCCGGCCCGGGTTCCGCCTGACGGAACCCGGGCCGGACAGCTTCGTGCTCATTACTTGATCGAGCCGGAGATCGTCTTGCCGGCCGCGGTGATCGTCTTGGCCGGGTCGGCGCCGCCGATGACGGCGGCCTCGGCCTTGCCGAACGGGTCCCAGATCGCGGCCATCGCCGGGATCGCCGGGAGCACCTGGCCGTTCTTGCCGGCCTCGGTGAACTTGGCCAGGTCCGGGTCGCTGCCCTTGACCTGGTCGAGGGCGGCGGTCAGCGCCGGCGGGCGCGGCTCGGCGTTGTACAGCGCCACGGCCAGATCCGGCTTGGTCGTGTAGTTGGCCACGAACTCCTGGGCGAGGGCCTTGTTCTTGCCCTTGGCCGCCACGTAGAAGGCCTGCACGCCCACGAACGGCTGGGCCTCCTTGCCACCGGCGAAGCCGGGGAAGGCGGAGATGTCGTAGGAGATGCCGGCCTTCTTCACGTCGACCGTGGCCCACGGGCCGGAGGCCAGGTAGGCGCACTTCTTGCCGGTGAAGGTGGCGATCGAGTTGGTGTCGGCGATGGAGCGCTTCAGCACGCCCGCGCCCTTCTCACCGAGCGCGCCGATCTTCTTGAACGCCTCGATCGACTCCGGCTTGCCCACGCCCAGGTCCTTCGGGTCGTAGTCGCCGTTGGCGGCGGTGCCGAACAGGTAGCCGCCGGCCGAGGTGTACAGCGGGTAGATGTGGTAGGCGTCGCCGTTCTGGCCGACCTGGAGGCAGAGGATCTCGCTGACCTTCTTCTCGGCCTTGAGCTTCTTGCCGGTGGCGACCAGGTCCTCGATCGTCTTCGGCGCCTCGGGGGCCAGGTCGGTGTTGCGGATCAACGCCAGGTTCTCCTGCGCGTACGGCACGCCGTAGAGCTGGCCGTTGAAGGTGACGGCCTTGATCGCGGTCTCGTTGAACGCGCTCTTCTGGTCGGCGGCGAGCTGCACCGGGTCGATGGCGCCGTTCTGGACCATGTTGCCGATCCAGTCGTGCGCGCCGACCACCACGTCCGGGCCGCTGCCCTGCTGCGAGGCGGTGACGAAGTTGGTCTGCAGGTCCTTGGAGACGGCCTGCACCTCGACGGTCACGCCGTTCTCCTGGCCGAACTTCTCGGCGAAGGGCTTCAGGGCGGCCGTCCGCTTGTCGTCGGCCCAGATCACCAGCTTGCCGCCGGCGGCGTTGGCGGACTCCTTCGCGGCCGGCGCGCTGCTGTCGTCGTCGCCACCGCCGCAGCCGGAGGCGGCCAGCGCCAGGCCGAGAACGGCGACCACACCCGCGGTACGGATGCGCATCGGTACTCCTGTCGTCATGGCGGGTGCGCCGGGGGAAGGGCGGCCCGCCAGTGGGAACCTTCGTAAGTTCTTGCTGCCCGACGCCCGGTTGCTGCGCCGCTGCTCTCGCATGTTTCGGGGACGTTAGCAAGGGGTTGCAGATAATGGAAGGGCTTGCAGGCATGTACGCAAGAACTTGCCCGTGAGCTAAAGTGCGGCCATGCGCGCTCGACTGTCCGACATCGCCCAACAGGCCGAAGTCAGCGAGGCCACGGTGTCGCGGGTGCTCAACGACCGCCCTGGCGTGGCCCCCGAGACCCGGCAGGCCGTCCTGACCGCACTCGACGTCCTCGGCTACGAACGTCCGGCGCGGCTGCGCAAGCGCAGCGCCGGTCTCGTCGGCCTGGTCGTGCCGGAGCTGGACAACCCGATCTTCCCCGCCTTCGCCCAGGTGATCGAGTCGACCCTGGCGCAGAGCGGGTTCACCCCGGTGCTGTGCACCCAGACCCCGGGCGGGGTCACCGAGGACGAGTACGTCGAGATGCTGCTCGACCGCCAGGTTTCCGGCATCGTGTTCGTCTCCGGCCTGCACGCCGACACCGCGGCCAACCACGACCGGTACCGGGCGCTGATCGCCCGGCCGCTGCCCGTCGTCATGATCAACGGGTACGTGCCGGGCGTCGCCGCGCCCTTCGTCTCCTGCGACGACCGGGAGGCCACCGAGCTGGCCGTGGCCCACCTGGTCGCCCTCGGGCACCGCCGGATCGGCCTGGTCACCGGCCCGGACCGGTTCGTCCCGGTGCAGCGCCGGGTGGCCGGCTGGCGGGCCGCCATGGTGCGCCTGGCGGGCCTGCCGGACACCGAGCTGGCCGAGCTGGCCGAGCTGACCCTGTTCGGGGTGGAGGGCGGCGAGGCGGCGGCCGGGCGGCTGCTGGAGCGCGGGGTGACCGGCGTGGTCTGCGGCTCCGACCTGATGGCGCTCGGCGCGGTCCGGGCGGCCCGGCAGCGCGGCCTGTCCGTGCCGGGCGACCTGTCGGTGGTCGGGTACGACGACTCGCCCCTGATGGCCTTCACCGACCCGCCGCTGACCACGATGCGGCAGCCGGTGGCCGCGATGGCGGTGGCCGCCGTCCGGGCCCTGGTCGACGAGATCAACGGGCACGCCGCGCCGCACTCGGAGTACCTGTTCCGGCCCGAGCTGGTGGTGCGGGGCTCCACCGCCGTCGTCCGGCAGGCCGCCGCCGGCGCGACCCGGCAGCGCCCGGCGCCCCCGGCCCTCGCCGTCCCCGCCTGAGCCCGCCCGCCCCACGCCCGCCCCTGCTCCCCGGCCGCCCCCGCGGTCGCCCGCCAGGGTCCCGCCGGCCGCCGTCGCGCCACCACGGGGGCCGGCGATTCCGGCACCGGGCCGACGTCGGCACCGCACCCCCGCCAGCACCGGCGTCATTTCTTGCGCAAACCCTGCTTGACTCTTGCAGCAACCGGGCGGCATTCTGCTCTGACACCCGGGTGGCACACCACCGTGCCACGCCGCACCACGCAGTCCGCGCCACAGAACGGGGATCGCCACCGATGACCGCCAGCAACCCCACGCCGCTGACCTCCGACGACGACTGGTGGCGCTCCGCGGCCGTCTACCAGGTCTACGTCCGCAGCTTCGCCGACTCCGACGGCGACGGGGTCGGCGACCTGCGGGGCATCCGCGAGCGCCTGCCGTACCTGCGTGACCTCGGGGTCGACGCGCTCTGGCTCACCCCCTTCTACACCTCGCCGATGGTCGACGGCGGCTACGACGTGGCCGACTACCGCGACGTCGACCCGATGTTCGGCACGCTCACCGACTTCGACGCGATGATCACCGACGCGCACGCCCTGGGCCTGCGGATCATCGTCGACCTGGTGCCCAACCACACCTCCAGCGCGCACCCGTGGTTCGCCGCCGCGCTGGCCGCCGCCCCCGGCTCCCCCGAGCGGGCCCGCTACCTCTTCGCCGAGGGCAGGGGCGCCGACGGCGAGCTGCCGCCGAACGACTGGGAGAGCATCTTCGGCGGCCCGGCCTGGACCCGGGTGCCCGACGGCCAGTGGTACCTGCACCTGTTCGACCCGGCCCAGCCGGACCTCAACTGGCGGCACCCCGAGGTCCGCGCCGAGTTCGAGGACGTCCTGCGGTTCTGGCTCGACCGGGGCGTGGACGGGTTCCGCATCGACGTGGCCCACGGCATGATCAAGGCCGAGGGGCTGCCGGACGTCGGCTTCAGCAGCATGACCACCGGCCGGCGTCAGTCGGAGCTGCTCGGCAAGGGCCGGCTGCCCTACTTCGACCAGGACGAGGTGCACGACATCTACCGGTCCTGGCGGCCGATCCTGGACAGCTACCCCGGCGGCCGGATGGCGGTCGCCGAGGCGTGGGCCGAGACGCCGCAGCGACTGGCCCGCTACATCGGCCCGGACGAGCTGCACCAGGCGTTCAGCTTCGACTTCCTCGACGCCACCTGGTCGGCCGACTCGTTCCGCAAGGTGATCGACACCGCGCTGGCCGAGGCGAAGATCGTCGGCGCGCCGACCACCTGGGTGCTGTCCAACCACGACAAGCAGCGGCACGTCACCCGGTACGGCGACGGCGAGATCGGGCTGCGCCGGGCCCGGGCGGCCAGCCTGCTGATGCTCGCCCTGCCCGGCTGCGCGTACCTCTACCAGGGCGAGGAGCTGGGCCTGCCGGAGGTGCTCGACCTGCCGGACGAGCTGCGCCAGGACCCGTCGTTCCTGCGCACCGGCGAGAGCCGGGACGGCTGCCGGGTGCCGATCCCGTGGAGCGGTGAGCTGGCCCCGTACGGCTTCGGCCCCGCGGGCGGCACGCCGAGCTGGCTACCGGCCCCGGCCACCTGGGCCGCCCTCTCCGTCGCCGCCCAGGCCGGGGTGCCCGGCTCGACGCTGGAGCTCTACCGCGCCGCGCTGCGGATCCGGCACTCCCACCCCGCGCTCGGCCGGGACGCCGGCGGGGTGGTCTGGCTGGAGACCACCGGCCCGGGGGTGCTGGCCTTCCGCCGGACCGCCGGCGACGCCGAGCTGACCTGCGTGGTCAACCTCAGCGACGCCGAGATCCTGATCGACGGGTACGGCCGGCCGGTCGCCGCCAGCGCGGAACTCACCGAGCAGGGCGCCGGGCACGTCCTGCCGGTGGACGCCGCCGCGTGGTTCGACCGGCGCCGAGCGGGGTAACCCGCTGTTGAGCCCCTGGTCGTCCGTCGTGCCCCGCGCCGACGGGCGGCTGAGTCGTCGACCCCTTGTGGTGGGGGGTGAGGTGCCGCCGGCGCCTCGTGGAGTCCGCTCCGCGGGGCGCCGGCGGCCATCTGGGCCACGGGATCGACGCGCACCGCTCCGCCGGGCACCTCCCGGCAGACGGTACGGGGAACCGGTCAGCCGCCCTTCTCGGTGAGCAGCTTGGCGATCCGGGCGAAGCCGGCCCGCAGCTCGGCCTCGTCCGGCGCCGGCTGCGGCCCGGTCCGGTCGTCCGCCTCGGCTGCCGCCTCCAGCTCGTCGTCGACGACGTCCTCGAAGTCGCCGTAGAGGTCGGCCGCCTCGATCCGGTTCGCCTCGTCCCGCGCGGCGAGCTGGGCGGCGGCGATCTCGCTGCGGATCTCGTCCGGCGACAGCGCCGGCAGCAGGGGCTCGACCACCGCCATGAACTGCTCCTCGGCCACCACCGACTCGGCGAGGGCCAGCGCGTGCGGTCGCTCGTACGGGCCGCAGACCACCGGCTCCCACTCGTCGGCGTCGCCGAGCGGCCCGAAGGTGATGATCCACGGCAGGCCGAGCATCGGCGAGTCCGCCGGCAGGTCCAACGTCACGAGAGCGCCCACGCGCTCATCATGGGGGGTCTTCACGTTCGAGTGGGCAGCTTTTGCCCGGATTGCCGGCTGTTCGGCTGCCGGTCCGGCGCTTGTCCACCGCCCGACCGAGGCTCACTCAGCCCGCCGGGCCGCGTCGAGGGCGGCCCGGACCAGGGCCAGCGCGGCGTCCGGCGCGACCCCGAGCCGGGCGGCCTCGGCCGCGTACCCGGCCGCCACCCGCTGCAACCGGTCCACCGCGTCGTCCCGGCCCGGCGCCACGAAGGTGCCGTGCCGCCCCCGCGTCTCCAGCAGCCCGGCGGCCTCCAGTTCGCGGTACGCCCGGGCCACCGTGTTCACCGCCAGCCCCAGTTCCTCGGCGAGCCGGCGGACCGTCGGCAGCCGGGTGCCGACCGGCAGCCGCCCGTCGCCGATCTGCTCGGCGAGCCGGCCGCGCACCTGCTCGTACGGCGGCACCGGCGACGCCGGGTCCACGGTGATCCGCATGTCAGCCCGCTCCCCCGGGCGCGCCCGGATCGGTGTCGACGTCGATGTCGGCCGGTGCCGGCCCCTCGGCCAGGTCCACCACCCGGCCGTACGGGCTGGTCGCGGCGAGCGCCGCGCCGAACAGGACGAGCTGGTTGAGCAGGTAGAGGTAGAGCAGTACGCCGACCGCACCGGCCACCACCGTGTACGCCGGGTTCCGCTCGGTGCGCACCACGTAGTACCGCCCGACCGTGTTCAGCAGCGTGATGCCGACCGCGACCGCGAACACCACCGGGCGCAGCCGGCGCCGGCTCATCCGCAGCCGGGGCACCGCCACCAGCAGCGCGGTCGCCAGCACCGCGTTGACCAGCACGCTGAGCGCCGCGCTCACCACCGTCAGCCCCACCGAGCCGGTGCTGCTCAGCAGGAACCGCAGCAGCGACTCCAGCGCGTCCACGGCGGCCACCGAGACGCCGAGCATCACGAACACCAGCAGCAGCACGCCAAGGTCGACCAGCCGGCGCACCACCAGGTTGCCGGGCTGCTGGTTGAGCCCGTACATCAGCCGCTGCGACGAGCGGATCGCCTCCACCCAGCCGATCCCGGTGAAGGCCAGGATGACCAGGCCGACCACGCCGACGGTGTTGCTGCTCTGGGCGATCTGCTCCGGGTCCAGGAAGGGCAGGTTCTCCCGGAGGAACCCGGCGGCGGCGGCGCTGACCTCGTCGTTGTCCTCCAGGATCGCCCCGAAGACCGAGTACGCGACCAGGGCGAGCGCGAAGACCGCGAAGAAGCCGTAGTACGCGATGGCCGCCGCCAGCCGCCCGGCGAGCACCTCGCCGTACAGCATCCCGGCCCGCCACAGGTGGTCGAACGTCCGTGACCGGCGGCGCGCGGCGGTGACCCGCCGGTCGACGCCGGCCCCGATCCGCCCGATCACGTTCACGCCGTCATCCTCGCCGATCGACCGCCGGTACGTCGACGGCCCGCCGGTTCAGGTGCCGAGGAGAAAGTCCCGGCGCGGCTGCCACCGGGTCTGCCCGCTGTGCGAGAAGAGGGTGAACGCGTCCACCTCGAACATCGCCGAGAAGTCGGCCAGGTCCTCGTACGCCTTGTCCAGCGCCTCCGGGGCGACGTCCTGCGCCACCGTGACGTGCGGGTGGTACGGGAAGCGGGCCTCCCGGTGCAGCTCGGGCGCGGCCCTGATCGCGGCGGCCAGCAACTCGCACTCGCTGATCCCGGCGGCCACCGCCACGAAGACCACCTGGGTGACCGGGCGGAACGTGCCGGTGCCGCGCAGGTGCAGGGTGAACGGCAGGTGGGCGGCGGCCACCGCGGCGAGGTGCCGCTCGACCGCCGGCAGCGCCGCCAGCGGGATCTCGGTGGGCCCGAGCAGCGTCACGTGCGCCGGGACCACCTGGGGGTCGCCGGCCTCGACCCGCCGCCGGGTGAGTGTCCCGCCCCACGGCTCCGGGATGTCCACCGCGATCCCGATCTGGATGGTGTCACCGGCCACCGGTGCCCCGTCCCTGCGATCCACGCTCCGCGCCACCCCTCCGGCCACCGACCCGTCCACCCGTACCTCCCGCGGGCCGGCTACTCGACGCGCACCGGCGGGAGGAAACCGACCCGCTCGTACGCGTCGCGCAGCGTCGCCGAGGCCACCGCGCGGGCCTTCCCAGCGCCGGCCGCGAGCAGCTTGTCGAGCTGGGCCGGGTCGTCGAGGTACGCCCGGGTGCGCTCCTGGATCGGCGTGACGAACTCCCGGACCACCTCGGCCAGGTCCTTCTTCAGGTCGCCGTAGCCCCTGCCGGCGTACGCGGCGACCATGTCGTCGATGCCCCGCCCGCCCAGCGCCGAGTAGATGGTGAGCAGGTTGGAGACGCCCGGCTTGGTCTCGGTGTCGAAGACGATCTCCCGGCCGGTGTCGGTGACCGCCGAACGGATCTTCTTGGCCGAGCGGGCCGGGTCCTCCAGCAGGTCCACGATGCCGGTCGGCGAGGACGACGACTTCGACATCTTCGCGGTCGGGTCCTGGAGGTCGGTGATCTTCGCGGTGTCCTTCACGATGTGCGGCGCGGGGACGGTGAACGTCCGGCCGAACTGCGAGTTGAATCGCTGGGCCAGGTCGCGGGAGAGCTCCAGGTGCTGGCGCTGGTCCTCGCCGACCGGGACGGCGTCGGCCTGGTAGAGCAGGATGTCGGCCGCCTGGAGGATCGGGTACGTGAACAGGCCGACGCTGGACCGGTCGCCGCCCTGCTTCTGCGACTTGTCCTTGAACTGGGTCATCCGGCTGGCCTCGCCGAAGCCGGTGATGCAGCCGAGCACCCAGGCCAGTTGCGGGTGCTCGGGCACCTGCGACTGGACGAACAGGGTGCTGCGCTCCGGGTCCAGGCCGACCGCCAGAAGCTGCGCGGCGGCCACCCGGGACCGCTGGCGCAGCACCGCCGGGTCGTGCCCCGCGGTGATGGCGTGCAGGTCGACCACGCAGTAGAACCCGTCATGGGTGTCCTGCAACGCCACCCAGTGCCGCACCGCGCCGAGGTAGTTTCCGAGGTGGAACGAGTCGGCCGTCGGCTGGATGCCGGAGAAGACGCGTGGGCGGGCGGGTACGTCGGACATGCCGGCAATTCTGTCAGCACCTCCCGCCGTACGTCATGACGGCCCGGCGGGTCGGCTCTCGGCCGCCGGCACCGGGGCGGCGACCTCGCGCCGCGGCTCGGGCAGGCGCACCGCGGAGACCGCGAGCCGGGCCACCCGGCGCCCTTCCAGCGCGAGCACCCGCAGCAGCCACCCCCCGGGCGGGACGTCCGGGGGGCGGCCGTCGGTGGGGGCCAGGGGCACCAGCACCTCGTCGCCGTCGATCGGCAGCCGGCCGAGCGCGGCCATCACGTACCCGCCGACCGTCTCGTACGGGCCGGCGGGCAGCCGTACCCCGGTGCGCTCGGCGAAGTCGGCGAGGTTGAGCCGGCCGTCCACCACGGCGGGCAGCCCGGCCAGCGCCGGCTCGGCGGCGCCATCGTGCTCGTCGTGGATCTCCCCGACCAGTTCCTCGATCAGGTCCTCGCACGTGACGATGCCGGCGGTGCCGCCGTACTCGTCGACCACCACCGCCAGGTGGTGGCCCTCGCGGCGCATCTCGGTCAGCGCGGCCAACACCCGCTTGCTACCGGGCAGCCGCTTGACCTCCCGGGCCAGCTCGCCGACGGCGGTGTCCGGGTCGAGGTCGGGACGCAGCAGCACGTCGCGCAGGTGGACGAAGCCGACCACGTCGTCGTGGGTGCCGTCGACCACCGGGTACCGGGTGTGCGTCTCGGCCCGGACCAGCCGCTCCGCCTCGGCCAGGCTCAGCCCGACGGAGAGGAAGACCACCTCGGTGCGGGGCATCATCACCTCACGGACCAGGCTCGCGCCGGCCACCAGCACCTCGTCGATGATCCGCCGCTCGTCCGGGTCGAGGACGGTGTTGGCGGCGACCAGGTCGCGCAGCTCCGCCTCGCTGATCCGTTCCCGGCCGGCCGCGGGGCTGGCCCCGAGCAGGTCGGTGACCAGCCGGGTGGCGCCGTCGGCGGCCCGGACCACCAGCCGGGCGACCGCCCGGGCCAGCGGCCCCGGCTCGCGTCGGGCCCGCCCCGACGATCGTCGTCGGGGCCCGGGACCGCCCGCTTCCCGCATGCCTGTAGATGGTAAGGCCCCGAAGGGCCCGGCATGGGCGGTAGCGCGAAGGGCAGAGCCGGCGGTGCCGCCCGGATCGACCCGTCGAGGTGGCGGAGCCAGTGTGTTCGGAACTGTTCGTTGTTGCAGGTTCATGGTGGGATGGCGGGTGGCGACGCGACCGCTTTCACCCGGCCGGCGGCTCGTCGGCACCGCGCCGCCGCAGCGGGCCACCGTAGGGTGATCACGAACGGCCGCGGCTCGGCACGGCCAGGCAGGAGGACCCGACGTGAAACTGCTCGTCACCGGCGGCGCCGGCTACATCGGCAGCGTGGTGACCCGGCTGCTGCTCGACGCCGGCCACGAGGTGGTCGTCCTCGACGACCTGCGCACCGGGCACCGCGAGGCGCTCGCCCCGGAGGCCACCTGGGTCGACGCGCCGATCCACGACGCCGCCCGGGTACTCACCCCGGGGGCGGGCTTCGACGGGGTGCTGCACCTCGCCGCCCTGATCGCCGCCGGCGAATCGATGGTCCGGCCGGAGCTGTACTGGCACACCAACACCGTCGGCTCGCTCGCCCTGATCGACGCGGTCCGGGCCGCCGGCGTGCCACGGATGGTCTTCTCCTCCACCGCCGCCGTCTACGGAAACCCGGTCGAGCTGCCCATCCCGGAGACCGCCGTCAAGGCCCCCACCAACACGTACGGCGCCACCAAGCTGGCCGTCGACATGGCGCTGACCTCCGAGGCGATCGGGCACGACCTGGCCGCCGTGTCGCTGCGCTACTTCAACGTCGCCGGGGCGTACCTGCACGGCGACCTCGCCATCGGCGAGCGGCACGACCCGGAGACCCACCTCATCCCGATCGCCCTGGACGTGGCCGCCGGCCGGCGGGAGAAGCTCCAACTCTTCGGCGACGACTACCCCACGGTCGACGGCACCTGCGTGCGCGACTACATCCACGTCGAGGACCTGGCCCGCGCCCACCTGCTGGCGCTCGCCGCCGCCGCGCCCGGCCGGCACCGGATCTACAACCTGGGCAACGGCGCCGGGTTCACCAACCGGCAGGTCGTCGACGTGGTCCGCGAGGTCACCGGCCGGCCGCTGCCGGTCGAGGTGGCGCCGCGCCGCGAGGGCGACCCGGCCGAGCTGGTCGCCTCCTCCGCGCTGGCCCGCGAGGAACTGGGCTGGGTGCCCGAGAAGCCAACCCTGCACGACATGGTCGGCGACGCCTGGGCCTTCTACCGCAGGCACGTCCCGGGGCGCCCGTGACCGACCCCGCGCGTCCCGGCCCCACCGGCGACGTCGCCGACCGCGCCACCGCCGGCTTCCTGCACCGGTACGGCGAGCCACCCGCCGGCCGCTGGGCGGCTCCCGGCCGGGTCAACCTGATCGGCGAGCACACCGACTACAACGACGGGTTCGTGCTGCCGTTCGCGCTGCCGCTGCGTACCGTCGTCGCCGCCGCCCCGCAGGACGACGGGCGGTGGACGGTCGGGTCGGAGCTGTCCGACTGCCCGGTCGAGTTCGGCGCCGACGAGGTCGCCGCGCCCGGCCGGGTCACCGGCTGGGGCGCGTACGTGGCCGGGGTGGTCTGGGCGCTGCGCGACGCCGGCCACCACGTGCCCGGCGCCCGGTTGGCCATCGCCTCGGACGTGCCGCTCGGCTCCGGGCTGTCCTCCTCGGCCGCGCTGGAGGCCGCCGTGCTGGCCGCGCTGGTCGACCTCGGCGGGGTGGACCTGCCGGCCGAGCGGCGGCCCCGGCTCGCCCAGCGGGCCGAGAACACCTACGTCGGCGCGCCCACCGGGATCATGGACCAGGCCGCGGTGATCCGCTGCCGCGCCGGCCACGCGCTGTTCCTCGACTGCCGCACCGAGGCCGTCGAGCACGTCCCGTTCGACCTGGCCGCCGCCGGGCTGGCCGTGCTGGTGGTCGACAGCCGGGCCCCGCACCGGCACGCCGACGGCGAGTACGCCTCCCGCCGCGCCTCCTGCGAGCAGGCGGCGGAGCTGCTCGGGGTGGCCGCGCTGCGCGACGTCCCCGCCGCCGGGCTGGACGAGGCCCTCGCCCGGCTCGACGGCGACGAGATCCGCCGCCGGGTCCGGCACGTGGTCACCGAGGACCAGCGGGTGCTCGACACCGTCGAACTGCTACGCGCCGGCCGGATCCGGGACATCGGGCCGCTGCTGACCGCCTCGCACGCCTCGATGCGGGACGACTTCGAGATCACCGTGCCGGAGATCGACACGGCGGTCGAGGCAGCCCTCGCGGCCGGGGCGTACGGGGCCCGGATGACCGGCGGCGGCTTCGGCGGCTGCGTCCTCGCCCTGGTCGACGCGGACCGCTCCGACGCGGTGGCGGACGCCGTCACGACCGCGTACGCCGGCCGAGGCTTCCACGCCCCCAACTTCCACCTGGCCGCCCCCGCCCCCGCCACCCACCGCCTCCCCTGACCACCCACCCGCCTTCCTCCCCGCGAATTCACGGAAAGAGTGGCTATCCGGGCCGGGATAGCCACTCTTTCCGTGAATCTGCGGCCCGGTCGAGGGCGGGTGGGTCAGGCGGTTTCGACGATCATGCCGGCGCCCACCGTGCGGTTGGTGGTCTCGTCGATGATCACGAAGCCGCCGGTGGTGCGGTTGCGGCGGTACTCGTCGGCGAGCAGCGGCACGGTGGTACGTAGCCGGACCCGGCCGATCTCGTTGAGCTTCAGCTCGGCGGCGGTCTCGTCGCGGTGTAGGGAGTTGATGTCGAGGCGGTAGTGCAGGCCCCGGACGATCGCCCGGGCCGTGCGGGTGGTGTGTTTGATGGCGTACTTGCCGCCGACCTGTAACGGGCGGGTCTCGTCCATCCAGCAGACCATCGCCTCGATGTCCTGCGCGACCGCGGGGGCGTTGTTCGGCCGGCAGATCATGTCACCGCGGGAGATGTCGATCTCGTCGGTGAGGCGGACCGTCACCGACATCGGCGGGAACGCCTCGTCCACCGGCCCGTCCGCGGTCTCCACCACGGCGATGCGGGAGGTGAACCCCGACGGCAGCACCATCACCTCGTCGCCGGGCTTCAACACCCCCGACGCGACCTGACCCGCGTACCCCCGGTAGTCGGTCACCGTCGTGGACTGCGGCCGGATCACGTACTGCACCGGGAACCGCACGTCCTGCAGGTTACGGTCCGAGGCGATGTGCACCCGCTCCAGATGATGCAACAACGACGGCCCGTCATACCACGGCATGTTCTCCGACCGGGACACGATGTTGTCGCCCCGCAACGCCGACACCGGCACCACCGTCAGATCCGGCACGTCCAACTTCGCCGCGAACGCCGTGAACTCGTCCGCGATCGCCTCGAACACCGCCTGGTCGAAGTCCACCAGGTCCATCTTGTTCACACACAACACCAGGTGCGGCACCCGCAACAACGAACACAGGAACGCATGCCTACGCGACTGCTCCACCAAACCCTTACGCGCGTCCACCAGGATCAACGCCAGATCCGCCGTCGACGCACCCGTCACCATGTTCCGCGTGTACTGAATATGCCCCGGCGTGTCCGCGATGATGAACTTCCGCCGCGGCGTCGCGAAATACCGGTACGCCACATCGATCGTGATGCCCTGCTCCCGCTCCGCCCGCAACCCATCGGTCAACAACGCCAGATTCGTGTACTCGTCCCCCCGCGCCGCCGACACCGCCTCCACCGCGGCCAACTGGTCGGTGAACAACGACTTCGTGTCATACAACAAACGGCCGATCAACGTCGACTTACCGTCATCGACGCTACCCGCGGTCGCGAACCGCAACAGATCCATCGGCCGAGCCGACGCATCAACCTCGACGCCCACAGTGTCGATGCCCATCAGAAGTAACCCTCCCGCTTACGGTCCTCCATCGCGGCCTCACTCACCCGATCATCACCCCGGGTGGCACCCCGCTCGGTGACCCGCGTCGCGGCCACCTCCTCGATCACCAACTCCACACTGTCCGCGTCCGACCGCACCGCCGCCGTACACGACGCGTCCCCCACCGTCCGATACCGCACCCGCGCCTTGAACCGCTCCTCACCCACCCGCGGCCGAAAAAACTCGTTCACCGCATACAACATCCCATCCCGCTCCACCACCTCACGCTCATGCGCAAAATAGATCGACGGCAACGGAATCACCTCCCGAGCGATGTAGTGCCACACATCCAACTCGGTCCAGTTCGACAACGGAAACACCCGAATCGACTCACCCGGATGATGCCGACCGTTGTACAACGACCACAACTCCGGACGCTGATTCTTCGGATCCCACTGCCCAAACTCGTCCCGGAACGAGAACACCCGCTCCTTCGCCCGCGCCTTCTCCTCATCCCGCCGCGCCCCACCAAACAAAGCATCGAACCGATGCTTCTCCACCGCATCCAACAACACCGGCGTCTGAACCCGGTTCCGCGTCCCGTCCGCCGCCTCCCGCACCATCCCCCGCGCCAACGCCTCCGGCACACTCGCCACGATCAACTGCAAACCCAACTCGGCCACCCGACGATCCCGATACTCCAAGACCTCCGGAAAGTTGTGACCCGTGTCGACATGCATCACCGGAAACGGAATGTTCCCCGGCGCGAACGCCTTCTGCGCCAACCGCAACATCACGATCGAGTCCTTACCACCGGAGAACAGCAACACCGGCCGCTCCATCTCCGCCACCACCTCACGCATCACGAACACACTCTCCGCCTCCAGGGCATCGAGGTGTGAGACCTGGTACGCGGCGGGGGTGGTCATGACACGGCCTCGATTCGCTCGGATCCGCCCATGGGATTCCAGACCTTTCCGGTCGGACACGTAAAGAAGAAGCTCAGGCTACCCGGCATGCCTCTGCAGCGCTGCAAGCAACCGGCTGGCGAGATCCTTGCGGCAGACCAGCAGGTCGGGCAGGCGCGGATCAGCCTCGTTGTATTTCAGCGCAGAACCGTCGATTCGGGAAGCATGCAGTCCGGTGGCCGTCGCCACAGCCACCGGGGCGGCCGAGTCCCACTCGTACTGGCCGCCGGCGTGGATGTACGCGTCGACCTCACCGGTCACCACCGCGGCGATCTTCGCCCCCGCCGAGCCCATCGGAACCAGATGAGCGCCGACGTCCTCCGCCAGATCGGTCAGGAAAACCGGCGGACGGCTACGACTGGCCGCCAACCGGATGGTCCGCCCACCGCCCGCGGTCGCCGCTTCCAGGGTCATCGGCGGGTACGCCGGCGGGTGGTCCGTGCCCAGCACCCGGTGCTGCGCCGGAAGCCCGACAGCGCCGGCCACCAGGCCGTGCGGGGTGACCCCGTTGCGCGCCCAGAGCGCCACGTGCACCGCCCAGTCCGAGCGGCCCTCCTCGGCGAACTCCCGCGTCCCGTCCAGCGGGTCGACGATCCACACCCGGTCGGCGGTCAGCCGGGACACCGCCCCGGCGTTCACCTCCGCCGCCCAGGCCAGCCGCGAGCCCTCGTCCTCCTCGGAGAGGACCGCGTCCCCCGGGCGCCACTTCGCCAGCTCCGTCCGGATCAGGTCGTGCGAGACCTTGTCCCCGGCCGACTTCAACGCCCCCGGGTCGGCGAAGCCCAACTCCGTCCGCAGGCCCAGCAGCGCCTGCCCCGCCTGGGCCGCCAACCACCGGGCGAACGCGCCGTCGATCATCGGAGGACTGCCCACAACTCGCTCCCGTCGCCTCGCCGGCGACCCGGGCCGCCGGCCGCGGTTCGCCCGAAAGGCGCAGACTACCGGCCCCGCCCCGGTGGCCCGCGTACGCCCCGCCCGGGTCAGGCCCCGTGGTACAGGTTCTGGGTCGGCTCCACGCCCCGGGTGATCACCGACTCCACCACGTCCGCCGCCCGGTCGAGCAGGAACTCCAGCTCCTTGCGCTCGGCGGCGGAGAAGTCCGACAGCACGTAGTCCGCCGGGTCCTGCCGGCCCGGGGGCCGGCCGATGCCGAACCGCACCCGGACGTAGTCCTTCGTGCCCAACGACTTCGACATCGAGCGCAGCCCGTTGTGCCCGCCCTCGCCGCCGCCGCACTTCACCCGCAACTGCCCGTAGTCGATGTCCAGCTCGTCATGGATGGCGATCACCCGGCCCGGGGGCACCTTGTGGAACTGCGCCAGCCCGGCCACCGGCCCGCCGGAGAGGTTCATGTACGTCAGCGGCTTCGCCAGCACCAGCTTCGGGCCGCCGAACCCGAGCCGCCCCTCGGCGACCTCCGCCACCGCCCGCCGGTGCCGGCCGAACTTCCCGCCCACCCGGGCGGCCAGCAGGTCGGCCACCATGAAGCCGACGTTGTGCCGGTTGCCCGCGTACTCCCGACCGGGGTTGCCCAGGCCGACCACCAGCCACGGCCCCGCCTCGTCCGTCACGCCACGCCCCTCCCGCTCTCAGCGTCGCCCACCGCGGCCGTCCTGACCCGACGACCATCCCGATACGCCGACAGGCGCCCCCGACCTCGGGAGCGCCTGTCGCACGGAACGCGGACCGGTCAGGCCTCGGTCTTCGCCTCGGCCGGGGCCTGCTCGCCCTCGGCGGCCGGGGCCTCGGCACCCTCTGCGGTCTCCTCGCCGACCTCGGCCTCGGCCTCGGCGGCGGCCTCCTCGACCTCGGGGAGGGTGGCCTCAAGCTGCTCGGCGGTCGGGGCGGCGGTCACCGCGGCGACCGACAGCTCCGGGTCGGCGACCAGCTCCACGCCGGCCGGCAGCGCCACGTCGGCGGCGGTGACCTGGGTGCCGGCCTCCAGACCCTCGATCGACGCCTCCAGGTGGTCCGGCACCTTGGTGGCGTCGGCGGTCACCGTGAGGGTGTCGTGGTCGTGCACGATCAGCGTGTTCTTGGCGGCCTCGCCGGTGAGCTGGACCGGAACCTCGACGGTGACCTTCTCGCCACGGCGGACCAGCAGCAGGTCGACGTGCTCGAAGCTGTCCTTGATCGGGTCCCGCTGGATCGCCTTCGGCAGCGCCAGCACCTGCGTGCCGTCGCTGACCTCGATCGCGAAGAGCTGGTTGGCGCCGCCCTTGCGGATCGCGGCGGCGAACTCACGCGCGGGCAGCGCGATGTGCTTGGGCTTCTCGCCGTGACCGTAAAGCACGGCGGGCACCAGGCCGGCCCGGCGGGTACGACGGGCACCACCCTTGCCGAACTCGGTACGGGGCTCGGCGCTGATCTTTACCTCGGACACGGGGAAACTCCTGATGCTTGCTGCGGCGGCTTGTCGACTGGCGGTGCTGGGGCGAGGGGCTCGCTGGGGCTCATGCGTCATGAACGACTGCCCGGAGCACCGCGTCGATGACGGTGCATCCGTGCGGCGCTTTTCAGCGGCCCGCCGGGCACCCTCGCCGTGGCAACCGCAACAGTCTACCCGAGTTGATTACGCCCCTGACGGCAGTCCCCGCCTCTGCCGTCCGGAGGAGCAAAAACGCCCAGCGGACGCCGGTCCGGCGCGCGGTCGGACACGGTCCGGACGCCCTGTCGTAGTCAACCCGACGTCCACGCGCCGGCCGTGGGACGACGGCCGGCGCGCGGGCCGGCCGTCAGCTCAGGCCGCCGAAGAGGGTGGTCACCGACCCGTCGTCGAAGACCTCCCGGATCGCCCGGGCCAGCAGCGGCGCGATCGACAGCACAGTGATCTTGTCGAGCTGCTTCTCGGACGGCAGCGGCAGCGTGTTGGTCACCACGACCTCGGTGATCGGGCTGTTCTTCAGCCGCTCGGCCGCCGGATCGGACAGCAGCGCGTGGGTGGACGCCACGACGATCTCCGCCGCCCCGGACTCCTTGAGGATCTCGGCGGCCTTGGTGATCGTGCCGCCGGTGTCGATCATGTCGTCGACGATCAGGCAGACCCGGCCCTCCACCTCGCCGACCACCCGGTTCGCCACCACCTGGTTCGGCTTGAGCGGATCCCGGGTCTTGTGGATGAACGCCAGCGGGCAGCCGCCCAGCCGGTCCGTCCACCGCTCCGCCACCCGCACCCGGCCCGAGTCCGGCGCCACCACCGTCATCGGCCGACCGGCGAACTTGCGCTCCACGTACTCGGCCAGCACGTCCATCGCGAACAGGTGGTCCACCGGGCCGTCGAAGAAGCCCTGGATCTGCGCGGTGTGCAGGTCCACCGTCAGGATCCGGTTCGCGCCCGCGGTCTTCAGCAGGTCCGCCACCAGCCGCGCCGAGATCGGCTCCCGGCCGCGGTGCTTCTTGTCCTGCCGCGCGTACGGATAGAACGGCAGGACAACGGTGATCCGCTTGGCCGAGCCGCGCTTCAACGCGTCGATCATGATCAGGGTCTCCATGACCCAGGTGTTGACCCCGTGCGTGACGGACTGCACCACGAAGGCGTCCGAACCGCGCACCGAGTCCTTGAACCGTACGAAGATCTCCCCGTTCGCGAACTCGTACGCGTCGGCGGGCGTCGGCGCGATGCCGAGCACCTCGCCGATCTCCTTGGCCAGCTCCGGAAAGCCACGTCCGGAGAAGAGCATCAGGCTTTTGCGGTTTTCGGCGACGATGCTGCCCATGGGCCCGTCTGCTCCCGTTGGTCGGTGGTCCCGGCTGCGGTGTGGCCGGGACTATTCGGTTGCAGTATCTCCCCCGCCGAACGGCCGTCGAACCGCCTCGGCGCCCCCGTGGATTGCCTCACCTTCCCTTGCGGCCCATCAGGCCTCCGACGCATCCTCCGGCGCTTCCGCCGCAGCTCGGCGGGCTCGCTCAGCCGCCTCCGCCGAGGCGGTGCCGGGCCGCCTCCGAGCCACCCAGCCCTCGATGCTGCGCTGCGGCGCCCGGGTCACCCCGAGCGCGCCCGGCGGCACGTCCTGGCTGATCGCGCTGCCCGCCGCGACGTACGCGCCCGGGCCGACCTCCACCGGGGCGATCAGGCTGGTGTCACAGCCGACGAACGCCGCCTCCCCGACCGTGGTGCGGTGCTTGTTGACCCCGTCGTAGTTCACGAAGATCGTCGCCGCGCCGATGTTGGCCCGCGCCCCGATCGTCGCGTCACCCACGTACGACAGGTGCGGCACCTTCGCGCCCGGGCCGATCTCCGAGTTCTTCACCTCGACGAAGGTGCCGACCTTGGCCTTCTCGGCCAGCTTCGCCGCCGGCCGCAGGTACGCGTACGGCCCGACGCTGGCCCCCGGGCCGACCTCGGCGTCGACGGCGTGGCTGCGCAGCACGGTCGCTCCCGGGCCGACCACCGTGTCGATCAGGGTCACGTCCGGGCCGACCACGGCCTCGGCGCCCACCACGGTCCCGCCGCGTAGCTGCGTGTTCTGGTCGATCACCGCGTCCCGGTCCACCGCGACCGTCACGTCGATCCAGGTCGTCGCCGGGTCCAGGATGCTGACCCCGGTACGCATCCACCCCTCGTTGACCCGGTCGCGCAGCAGCCGGCGCAGCGCCGCCAACTCGACCCGGTCGTTGCAGCCCAGCGTCTCGACGTGGTCGGCGGCCACGTGCACCGCCACCGGCTCGGCGGCGGTGACGAGCAGGCCGAAGACGTCGGTGAGGTACTCCTCACCCTGGTCGTTGTCGGCGGAGAGCTTGCCCAGCGAGGCCCGCAGCCGCGCCGCGTCGAACGCGTAGATGCCGGCGTTGATCTCACGCAGCGCGCGCTGGGCGGGGGTGGCGTCGCGCTCCTCGACGATCTGCTCCAGCCGACCCGCCGCGTCCCGGACGATTCGCCCCAGTCCGGTCGGGTCGGGCACCTCGGCGGCCAGCACCGTGGCCGCGGCACCCGCGCCCTCGTGCGCCTCGACCAGGGCGGCAACCGTCTCGGCGCGGAGCAGCGGCACGTCGCCGTTGATCACCACCACGGTCCCGGCGGCGTCCGGCACCGCGTCCAGCGCGATCCGGACCGCGTGGCCGGTGCCGAGCTGCTCGGCCTGGAGCACCGGGGTAGCCGCCGGGGCGACCTCGGCCAGGTGTGCCCGGACCTGGTCCGCGCCGTGCCCGACCACCACGATGGTCCGGTCGGCCGCGAGCGGCGCGGCGGCGGTCAGCACGTGGCCGAGCAGGGTCCGGCCGAGCAGCGGATGCAGCACCTTGGGCAGCGCCGACTTCATCCGCTTGCCCTCCCCGGCGGCGAGCACGACGACAGTGCGGTGGTGGAGCTGGGACACGACGTGCTCCCGTCGGGACGGCGACAGTCTCGCGGCCATGCTAACCACGCAATGGCGGCAGTACAGCGGAAGCTCCCGGGAGAGGATTCGAACCCCTATAATCAGGACCAAAACCTGACGTCCTGCCATTAGACGACCCGGGACGGTCTAAACGGGCAAACCAAGCGGTCGGCAGACCCCTACACCTTAGCGTCCCGAGCCCTCTGCGCCATCGCCCATTCCCCCTCATGATCCGTCCGGTCCTCCATCACAGCCGGCGCGGCACTCCGGCGGCACTCCGCGCTGCCCGGAGGCATCCACGTACGAAACTGTCCCGTGCGGCCGACAGGGCCTTAAGTTACGGTGACGTAGGCGTAACTTCGTGACCATGCCGTCCCGCTGCGAGGTGCCATGTCGACCGCCCCGCTCGAACCCCACCCCTCCGGTCCGAAGCCCCTGACCCAGGGCGCCCAGTCCCCCGGCATCCTGATCGCCCTCTGGGCGTTCGTGGTCGTCCCGTTCCTGGCCCTGGTCGCCGCGGTCCCGGTCGCCTGGGGCGGCTGGCTGAGCTGGACCGACGTGGCGGTGGCCAGTTTCTGGTACGTCGTGTCCGGGCTGGGCATCACGGTCGGCTACCACCGCTACTTCACCCACGGCTCGTTCAGGGCCCGCCCGGGGCTGCGGGCGGCGCTGGCGGTGGCGGGCTCCTTCGCGGTGCAGGGCGAGATCATCCAGTGGGTCGCCGACCACCGGCGGCACCACGCCTACTCCGACCTGGAGGGCGATCCGCACTCGCCGTGGCGCTTCGGCGAGAGCGTCCGGGGCCTGACGAAGGGCCTGTTCCACGCGCACGTCGGCTGGTTGTTCGGCCGGGAACTGTCCAACCGGGAGCGGTTCGCCCCGGACCTGCTCGCCGACCGGACGACCCGGCGGGTGGACCGGCTCTTCCCGGCCCTGGTGGTGGTCTCGGTGCTGGGCCCGGCGCTGACGGGTGGGCTGCTCGCCCGGTCCTGGCAGGGCGCGCTGACCGCGCTGTTCTGGGGCGGGCTGGTACGGATCTCGCTGCTGCACCACGTCACCTGGTCGATCAACTCGGTCTGCCACGTGTACGGCGAGCGCCCCTTCGCCATGCGCCAGGGGGACCGGGCGGCCAACTTCTGGCCGCTGGCGATCCTGTCGTTCGGCGAGAGCTGGCACAACCTGCACCACGCCGACCCGACCAGCGCCCGGCACGGCGTGCTGCGCGGCCAGGTCGACATCTCGGCCCGGGTGATCTGGCTGTTCGAGAAGACCGGGGCGGCCTGGGCGGTGCGCTGGCCGAAGCCGGAGCGGATCGCGGCCAGGCTGGTCGGTCCCGAGCGGGGCCCCGCCGAGCGGGTCGAACCGGCGGGCCCGCGGCGGGTGGAGCCGGTCGCCCGGCGGTAGACCGGTCGGTGGGGATCGCGGCAGCCTGGCAGGATGGCCAGATGACCGAGGGCAGCGGGAGCAGCGCGGGCGACGCCCGGCGGCCCGGCGGCCCGGACCCCGGGTCCGGCCCGGGTACGGTCGGACGACGCGGCGACACCGTCCCGGTGCCGGACGGGCCGGCGGCGTGAACAGCGGAGGCAGCGGCATCCCACGACAGGGCGTCCCCGAGCGCCGGCGAGGTGACGACATGGTGGACGGTCCGGTCGACGAGGGCAACACACGCGGTCGGCGGCGGCCGGTTGCGGCGGCGGCGGGCAAGCCGCCCTCGCGGGTGCGGATGTCGGCGGCGCAGCGGCGTGAGCAGTTGATCTCGATCGGCCGGCAACTGTTCGCCGAACGCGGCTTCGACGCGACCTCGATCGAGGAGGTGGCGGCCCGGGCGAAGGTCTCCAAGCCGGTGATCTACGAGCACTTCGGCGGCAAGGAGGGGCTCTACGCGGTGGTGGTGGACCGGGAGGTCCGGGCCCTGCTGGACCGGATCACCACGGCCCTGACCGCCGGCCATCCGCGGGAGCTGCTGGAGCAGGCGGCGATGGCCCTGCTCGGGTACATCGAGGAGGAGACCAGCGGCTTCCGGGTGCTGGTCCGGGAGTCGCCGGTGATGTCCGCGACGGGCAACTTCAGCAGCGTGATGAACGACGTCGCGCACCAGGTCGAGCACATCCTCGGCGCCGAGTTCAAGACCCGGGGTTACGACCCGAAGCTGGCCGAACTCTACTCGCAGGCCCTCGTCGGGATGGTGGCCCTGACGGGGCGCTGGTGGCTGGAGGTGCGCAAGCCGCGTAAGGAGACGGTGGCCGCGCACCTGGTCAACCTGGCCTGGAACGGGTTGTCGCACCTGGACGCGAAGCCGACCCTGATCACGGCGAAGGGCCGGTGACCGGGGCCCGGGGCGGCCGGGTTCAGCGGCCCCCGGGGACGGCTGCCCGGCGGCGCCGGCGTTCGGCCTCGGCGTGCTCGGGCGGGCCGATCTTGTCGTAGAGGCCGGTGGCCAGGAGCACCAGACCGAACAGCAGCGACACGACGACGGTGGACATCGAGAAGTTGAGGAAGTTCGCCGAGGTCTGTAGGACGGACATCATCAGCACGCCGGTGACCAGGAAGACCACCCCGGCGGTCAGGTTCATGTAGTGGCCGAGGTTGGTGCGCCGGGACGCGCCGATGATCAGCACGAGCCCGAAGATCACCGAGACCAGCGAGAACGCGAGGTTGGTGCGTAGGCCGAGGGCCCAGGTGCTGCCCCGGTTGAACAGCCCTTCGCCCCAGGTCACGGCCACTCCCCAGACGCCGAAGACCAGGATGTAGAGCCCGATGAGCCCGGCGAGTGCGCGGTAGAGCGGTCGCGCCGGGTGGTTGACCGGAACATGCGCCATGACTCCTCCGTCCGGATGTACCCGTTCGGAAGAATTGTCGCCTGGGTGGACGCCGGATGCGGGCCGAACCGCCGGGCGGGGACCGCCGACCGACGATCCCGCCCGGCGGGTACCCGGTCAGAGGACGAGCCGGGCCTTCTGCCATGCCTCGTTCTCCTCGTCGGTGCCGACCTTGCCGTACATGGCGACCATCAGCAGCACCAGCGAGAGGGTCAGCACCACGATGTCGGTGAAGATGGTGAAGTTGAAGATGTTGGCGTCGGTGTGCAGGAAGGCCAGCTCGGCCAGGCCGAGGACCATGAGCACGTACGCCAGCCACTGGTTGATCACGACGTCGAGGTTGCGACCGATCCCGGTGCCGGCCAGGATCACGACGCCCAGCAGGATGCTGAGCAGCGAGAATCCGAGATTGGTCCCCTGGCCGAGCACCTTCGTGTCATCCTGGGCGAGGACGTCGTTGCCGGCGCTCGCGATGAGGCCGAGCACTCCGAAGACCACGAAGTACAGACCAACGAGCCCGCCGATCGCCCGGTAGATCGGCCGCGCGGGGTGGTTGACGGGGGTGTGGGCCATGTCTGAGTCTCCAAGACCGTGCGGGTGAGGGGTCACCTGCGATTGTCCCGCACGGCGGGCTGTGACGCCGCACACCCCCCACCCGAGGCCGGCTCGCCTTCGGGACGCCGGCCGGCTCAGTTCCCGGGAACCTGCTCGGCGAGGGCCAGCCAGGTCTCCTCGACCTGTTCCCGTTCGGCCCGCACGTCCTTGAGCTGGGCGTCCAGCTCGGCGACCCTGGCGTAGTCGGTGGCGTTGGCGGCGAACTGGTCGAGCAGCGCCGCCTCCTTCTGGTCCAGCTTGCCGATCTGGCGTTCGAGCCGGGTGAGCTCCTTCTTCGCCTGCCGGGCCTCGGCGGCGGACATCCCGTCGGCCGCCGGGGTGGTGGGCGCCCCGGCGGTCGGGGTGTCGGTCACCGCCGGCTCCCGGTTCGCGGCCCGGGCAAGGTACTCGTCGACGCCGCCGGGCAGGTGCACCAGCCGGCCGTCGCCGAACATCCCGTACGCCGATTCGGTGACCCGCTCGATGAGGTACCGGTCGTGGCTGGCCACGATGACGGTTCCGGGCCAGGAGTCGAGCAGGTCCTCCAGCGCGGCGAGGGTGTCGGTGTCCAGGTCGTTGGTGGGCTCGTCGAAGAGGAGCACGTTGGGCTCGCCGGCGAGCAGCCGGAGCATCTGGAGCCGGCGGCGCTCACCGCCGGAGAGGTCGCTGACCGGGGTCCAGAGCCGTCGGTCGTCGAAGCCGAAGACCTCGGCGAGCTGGGCGGCGGAGACCTCCCGGTCGCCGAGCTGCACCCGGCGGGCGACCTCCTCGACGGCTTCGAGGACGCGCAGGTGGCCGGGCAGCTCGGCCAGTTCCTGGGAGAGGAACGCGGGCCGGACGGTGGAGCCGGTGGCGAACCGTCCGCCGTCGGGGCGGGTGATGCCGGCCAGCAGCCGCAGCAGGGTGGTCTTGCCGGCGCCGTTGCGGCCGAGGATGGCGATCCGGTCACCGGGGCCGACATGCCAGGTGGCGTCGTGCAGGATCTCCTTCGGGCCGGCGCACAGCCGGACGCCCTCCAGGTCGTACACCTGCTTGCCGAGCCGGGCGGTGGCGAGCCGTTGCAGCGACATGGTGTCGCGCGCCGGCGGCACGTCGGCGATCAGCGCGTTGGCGGCGTCGATGCGGAACTGCGGCTTGGAGGTCCGGGCGGGCGGGCCGCGACGCAGCCAGGCGATCTCCTTGCGGAGCAGGTTCTGCCGGCGGGCCTCGGTGGCGGCGGCGACCCGCTCCCGCTCGACGCGGGCCAGGGTCCAGGCGGCGAAGCCGCCCTCGTACGCCCGGACGGTCTGGTCGGCGACCTCCCAGGTGGCGGTGCAGACCGCGTCGAGGAACCACCGGTCGTGGGTGACCACGACGAGGGCGCCCTTGCGGCCGACCAGGTGCTTCGCCAGCCAGTCGACGCCACCGACGTCGAGGTGGTTGGTGGGCTCGTCGAGGATGAGCAGGTCGGAGTCGCGGACCAGCAGGGCGGCGAGGGCGACCCGGCGGCGCTCGCCCCCGGACATCGGGCCGACGGGCTGGTCGAGGCCCAGGTACGGCATGCCGAGGCCGGCGAGGATGCCGCGGACCCCGGCGTCGCCGGCCCACTCGTGCTCGGCGCCCATGCTCTCGGCGAGCCAGGCGGTGCCGAGCACCACGTCCCGGACGGTGGCCTCGGGGGCGAGCTGAAGGGCCTGCGGCAGCCACAGGACGCGCAGGTCACGGCGGTGGGTGACCCGGCCGTCGTCCGGTTCCTCCTGCTTGGTGAGCAGCCGCAGCAGGGTGGACTTGCCAGCGCCGTTGAGGCCGACCACGCCGATCCGGTCGGCGTCGTCGAGGCCGAGCGAGACGTCGGTGAGCAGCGGCCCGGCGGCGCCGTACCCCTTGGACACCCGGTCCAGGTTGACGATGTTGGCCACGACCCCACCTCTCATGATCAAGGCGTCCCGGTGCCGGCGGGCACCTGGGGACGCCTGGCCTCCAAGGGTACGCGGGCGTTCCGGTCCGCCCCGGCGGGCGTACGCCTCAGCCGATCCGCGCGCCGGGCACCGGGCCGTGCGCGGTGCGCGCCTGGCGGCACACCCCGGCGGTCGCCAGCTCGGCGGCGATCCGCTCGGCGTCGTCGGCGTTCGTGGCGAGGAACACACAGGTCGGCCCGGAGCCGGAGACGATGCCGGCGAGCGCCCCGGCGGCCTCGCCGGCCTTCAGGGTGCCGGCCAGGGACGGGCGCATGGCGAGCGCGGCGTCCTGGAGGTCGTTGCCGAGGGCGGCGGCGAGCACCCGGGGGTCCCGCTGGCGCAGCGCCGCGAACAGCCCGTCGGTGCTGCCCAGCGGCGGGCCGGCGGCCCCGGCGTCGCGGAGCCGGTCGAGTTCGGCGTACGCGGCGGGGGTGGACAGCCCGCCGTCGGCGATGGCGACCACCCAGTGCCAGGAGGTGGGGCGGGCCAGCACGGGGCTGACCGCCTCGCCCCGGCCGGTGCCGAGCGCGGTGCCGCCGTGGATCAGGAACGGCACGTCGGAGCCGAGGTCGGCGGCGATCCCGGCCAGCTCGTCGCGGGACAGCCCGGTGCCCCAGAGGGCGTCGCAGGCGACCAGCGCGGCGGCGGCGTCGGCGCTGCCGCCGGCCAGCCCGCCGGCGAGCGGGATCTGCTTGCGCAGGTGCAGCCGGGCGTGCGGCGGGACGCCCGCGTACCCGGCGAGGGCGTGGGCGGCCCGGATGGCCAGGTTGGTGTCGTCCAGGGCCAGCTCGCCGGCGCCCTCCCCCTCCATGGTCAGGGTGAGGGTGTCGCCCCGGCGGGCGGTGAGCTCGTCGTAGATGGAGATGGCGTGGTAGACGGTGTTCAGCTCGTGGTAGCCGTCCCGGCGCAGCGGGCCCACCCCGAGGTGCAGGTTGACCTTGGCGGGCACCCGCACCCGGACCGGGCCGCTGGCTCCGCGCCGCTGCTGGTCGTCATCGTCGTCCGGTCGCCAGGCCTCGGTCACGGGGCGATGTCCCGCAGGCGCAGGCGGATGTCGAACGGCTTGGTCACGATCAGCTCCTCGGCGGAGTCGGCGGCCGGCGGCGAACCGGCCGTCAGCCAGGTCGTACGCGTGCCCGGTCCTGGGCACCGCGCCAGCCTACTGGGCGGCCGGTGCGGCGGTCGGGGCCGACGCGGCGATGGCGGCGAACTGCTCGACGGTGAGCGACTCGCCGCGCGCCCCGGGGTCCACGCCGGCGGCGGTGAGCGTCGCGGCGGCCCGGTCCGCGCCGCCGGCCCAGCCGGCCAGGGCGGCCCGCAGGGTCTTGCGGCGCTGCGCGAACGCGGCGTCCACGACGGCGAAGACGCGTTCCCGGGGCACGTCGGGGCGGGGCGGCTCGCGGCGGGTGAAGGCGACGAGCCCGGAGTCGACGTTGGGCACCGGCCAGAACACGTTGGGCGGCACCCGGCCGGCGGCGCGGGCTCGGGCGTACCAGGCGAGCTTGACCGACGGGATGCCGTAGACCTTGGAGCCGGGTCCGGCGACGAGCCGGTCCGCGACCTCCTTCTGCACCATCACCAGCCCGTGCCGCAGGCCGGGCAGCTCGGCCAGCAGGTGCAGCACGACCGGCACCGCCACGTTGTACGGCAGGTTCGCCACCAGCGCGGTCGGCGCGGGGTCGGCCAGTTCGGCGGCGCCGATCCGCAGGGCGTCCGCGTGGTGCACGGTCAGCCGGGCGGCGGCCGGCCCGGCGAACCGGGCGGCGGTCTCCGGCAGCGCGGCGGCCAGCGTCGGGTCGAGTTCCACGGCGTGGGTGTGCGCGGCCACCGGCAGCAGGGCCAGGGTGAGCGAGCCGAGGCCGGGGCCGACCTCCAGGGCGACGTCGTCCGGGGCCAGCCCGGCGGCGGTGACGATCCGGCGGACGGTGTTCGGGTCGTGCACGAAGTTCTGGCCGAGCTTCTTGGTCGGGTGCACGCCGAGCCGGGCGGCGAGGTCCCGGATCTCCGCCGGGCCGAGCAGGCCGGTCACCGGGTCACCACGGACCGAAGGCGCGCTCGCCGTTGGCCGACAGCGCCGCGCACAGCTCGTCGAGGTCCGCGCCGGTGGTCGCGGCCAGCGCCCGCACGGTGAGGGGGATCAGGTACGACGCGTTGGGCCGCCCCCGGTGCGGGGTGGGGGTCAGGTACGGCGCGTCGGTCTCCACCAGGAGCTGGTCGAGCGGGGTGAGCGCGGCGGCCTCGCGCAGCGCGACGGCGCTGGCGAAGGTGACGGTGCCGGCGAAGCTGAGCAGGTAGCCGCGGCGCACGCAGTCGGCGGCGAACCCGGCGTCGCCGGAGAAGCAGTGCAGCACGACGGTGTCCGGGGCGCCCTCGTCGTCGAGGATCCGCAGCACGTCGGCGTGCGCGTCCCGGTCGTGGATGACCAGGGCCTTGCCGTACCGCTTGGCGATGGCGACGTGCGCGCGGAAGCTCTCCTCCTGCGCGGCCCGGCCCTCGTCGCCGGTACGGAAGAAGTCCATCCCGGTCTCGCCGATCCCGCGCACCCGGGCCCGGGCGGCGAGCGCCTCGATCGCCCGCAGCGCCTCGTCGAGGTCGGTCAGCCGGGGCGCCTCGTTGGGATGCAGGGCGACGGTGGCCAGCACGGCCGGGTAGCGGTCGGCCGCGTCGGCGCCCCACGCGGAGGACGCCACGTCCACGCCGACCTGGACGAGCCGGTCCACGCCGGCCTCGGCGGCCACCGCGACGGTCGCCGCGACCGGGTCGTCGGCGCGGGCGTTCCCGCCCGCCCCGCCGGCCGGGGCACCGGCCTCGGTGACGGTGATGTCCAGGTGGGTGTGGCTGTCCGGCACGGGACGGGGCAGCGGCTCGGGCGCGGGCGGGAACTCCCCGCCCCGGCGGGTGGCCCGCTGGCGGCGGGACTCAGTCGGCTCGGTCATCGCCGCCAGCATCACACACCACCGGTCGGCGCCGGTCCGCCACCCGGTCCCTCCCGCGCCCCGCCACCGCCTCCCCCGGCACCGCGCTGACCAGGTCCCGCTCACCGGGCCGACATCCGGGGTTCACCTGCCCGGCACCGGACGGGCCTAGCGTCGCCGGGGTGAGCGTCGTCCCCCAGGCCAGTGGAGCCGCCGAGGAGCGGACGGGGCTGCGCGTGACGTGCGGCGGGGTGGTGTACCCGGCCGAGGAGATCGCCCGGGGCGCGGCGTACGAGCTGTTCAGCGCCGAGGAGGCGCCCGGCTTCGAGTGGGCGCCCCGGTCGGGGGTGCCGCTGCCCTGGCGGAGGTTCGTGCACGTTACCGAGGTGACGGCGGTGCGTGGGGTCGGTGAGCCGGCCGAGGAGGCGGAGACGCCGCTGCTGGTGCCGCTGCACCGGGAGCGGGGCTGGGCGCAGGTGCACCGGCTCAGCCAGCAGCCGGCCGCGGCCGGCGACCCGACGCTGGCGGCGGTCCGGGCGTCCGCGGTGGTCCGCCGGGGCACCCGGATGGTCAAGGTGCTCTCCGCCCGGCAGCTCGCCGGGTACGCCCGGGGCTGGCTGCCGCACGGGTTCTGCCACCGCGAGCACGACATCGCCCACCTGCGTACCCCGGAGAAGCTGGCGGTGCTGCGCACCGACTCGCCGGGCGGCCGGGACGACCTGGACGTGGCGTACACGCTGCGCTGGCGGGCCGCCGACCCGGGCGACTACGTCCCGCCGGTCGGCGCGGCGTGGCGGGGGCTGACCGCGCTGCCGCCCCGGGACCGGCTCGGCCCGCCGGTGCTCGGCACCGGGTTCGTGCCGAGCGAGGCGCAGCTCGTCCCGGAGTTCGTGACCCGGGACTTCGCCGACCTGCCGATGCCGGCGAACGCCACCCTGCTCGCCTACCCGGCGTCCGGTGAGGAGGTGGTGCTGTACAGCTACCAGGCCGAGCAGCGGGGCTGGTTGCGGATGGTCGGCCCACAGTGGCGACACCTGCTCGCGGCGGTGCCCGGGCTGTCCCCCGACCAGGAGTACCTGCCGACCGGGGAGACGCCCCGCTCGACCCAGCTCGTCGGCGGGTACGCCGGGACCGGGTACGAGGCGGTGGCCGACCTCCCCGGCGGGTTCCGGGTGCTGGCGATGACCCGGGCCGCGCGGTACCCGGTCGAGGCGGTGGTCCGTCGGCTGCGGCACGCCGGCTGGCGGGGCGTGCCCTGCCTGGTGCTGCGGGAGGAGGCCGACTGGCTGCGGCTGCGGCTGACCCGGCCGGACCCGGACGCGGTGGTCGCGACCGGGGCGCAGTGCCAGGAACGGGGCGTCTACGAGACCTGGGCCCCGGCGACCGAGGTGACCGACGACCGGATGGTGGACGTGCCGTACCCCGGCTGACCGGCGGCGGGCCGGCGCGGCGGCGGGTGGGCATAACGGCGGGCGGGCCGGGAATGCGCGGGCGTCCGACGACCCCGACCCCGCTCCGGGAGACGACATGCCGTTCATCACCGTCGGCGCGGAGAACTCTGCGCCCATCGACCTGTACTACGAGGACCACGGTGCCGGGCAGCCGGTGGTGCTGATCCACGGATTCCCGTTCAACGGGGCGACCTGGGAGAAGCAGACCAGCGCCCTGCTCGCCGCCGGCTACCGCACGATCACGTACGACCGACGGGGGTTCGGCAACTCCAGCCAGCCGGCGGCCGGGTACGACTACGACACGTTCGCGGCCGACCTGGACGTGCTGATGACCGAGCTGGACCTGCGCAATGCGATCCTGATCGGGCACTCGATGGGCACCGGGGAGGTGACCCGCTACCTCGGCACGTACGGGTCGGACCGGGTGGACCGGGCGGTGCTGCTCGCCCCGCTCGCGCCGTTCCTGCTGAAGACCGCCGACAACCCGGAGGGGCTGGACCGGAGCCTGTTCGACGGGTTCCAGCAGGCGATCCTCGCCGACCGGTTCGCGTTCCTCACCAGCTTCTGCGACAACTTCTTCAACTACGCGGACAACAAGGGCAAGCTGGTCAGCGAGGAGGCGTACCGGGCGCACTGGGAGATCGGCACGCGGGCCTCGGCGATCGGCACGTACCAGTCCGTGGACGCGTGGCTGACCGATTTCCGGCCCGACCTGCCCCGGATCGACGTGCCGGTGCTGCTTGTGCAGGGCGACCAGGACCGGGTGCTCCCGTACGCGGCGACCGGGCAGCGATTGCAGTCGATGCTGCCCGACGGGCGGCTGACCACCCTCAAGGGGGCGCCGCACGGCATCCCGTGGACCAACGGCGACGAGGTGAACCGCGCGATCCTGGAGTTCGTGGTGGCCCCGGCAATGGCCCGGCGCTGAGGCGGCCGGCGGGGCGGGCGTACCAGCCGGCGCGGCCCCCGGGGGGCCGCGCCGGCGCGGTGGTTCGGGCCGGTGCGGCGGTCAGCCGGCGAGCCGGGCCAGTTCCTCGTCGACGATCGACGGGTCGAGCTTGCGGAAGACCGGCTTCGGCGCCGCGAGCGGCCGGCCCACCTCCAGCGGTACGGACTCCCAGCGCGCCCCGACCGTGTAGTCCCCGGTCAGCACCGGGTACGCGGGCCCGCCGTCGAGGTCGTCGACCTCCTCCAGCACGGGCATCGGCGCGTGCACGCCGGTGCCGCCGAGCAGCTCGTGGATCTTCTGCGCGGAGTGCGGCAGGAACGGGGTGAGCAGCGTGTTCGCGTCGCTGACCACCTGGAGGGCGACGTGCAGGATGGTGCCCATCCGGGGCTTGTCCGCCTCGTCCTTGAGCTTCCACGGGGCCTGCTCGGAGAGGTACTTGTTGGCCTCGGCGACGACCCGCATCGCCTCGCCGATGGCCTGCTTCTGCCGGTGCCGGCCGATCAGGCCGCCGACGGTCGCGAAGCCGGCCCGGGCGGTGGCGAGCAGCGCCTCGTCGGCCTCGGTGAGCCCGGCCGGGTCGACCGGCGGGATCGCGCCGAAGTTCTTCGCCGCCATGGAGACGGACCGGTTGACCAGGTTGCCCCAGCCGGCGACCAGTTCGTCGTTGTTGCGGCGGAGGAACTCGGCCCAGGTGAAGTCGGTGTCGTTGCTCTCCGGGCCGGCGACGGCGATGAAGTAGCGCAGCGCGTCGGCGTCGTACCGCTCCAGGAAGTCCCGGACGTAGATGACCACCTTGCGGGATGAGGAGAACTTTCGCCCCTCCATGGTCAGGTACTCGCTGGAGACCACCTCGGTGGGCAGGTCGAGCCGGCCCAGCCGGCCCGGCTCGCCGTCGCGCGCGCCCTCGCCCGAGTAGCCGCTGAGCAGCGCCGGCCAGATCACCGAGTGGAAGACGATGTTGTCCTTGCCCATGAAGTAGCAGCTCTGCCCGCCGCCGTCGGCGGACGGGGTGCCACCCTCGGCGTCCCTCGGGTTCCAGAACTTCCGCCACGCCTCCGGGTCACCGGTGCGGCGGGCCCACTCGATCGACGCGGACAGGTAGCCGATGACCGCGTCGAACCATACGTAGATCCGCTTGTCCGGCCGGTCCCGCCAGCCGTCGAGGGGGATCGGCACGCCCCAGTCCAGGTCCCGGGTGATCGCCCGGGGCTGGAGGTCGTCGAGCAGGTTCCGGGAGAACCGCAGCACGTTGGGCCGCCAGCCCTCCCGGCTGTCCAGCCACTGCCGCAGGGCGTCGGCCAGGGCCGGCAGGTCGAGGAAGAAGTGCTCGGTCTCGATGAACTCCGGAGTCTCGCCGTTGATCTTGGACTTCGGGTTGATCAGGTCGACCGGGTCGAGCTGGTTGCCGCAGTTGTCGCACTGGTCTCCACGGGCGCTGTCGTACCCGCAGATCGGGCAGGTGCCCTCGATGTACCGGTCGGGCAGGGTCCGGCCGGTGGACGGGGAGATCGCGCCGACCGTGACCTTGGGGACGATGTAGCCGTTGCGGTGCATCCCGGAGAACAACTCCTGCACCACGGCGTAGTGGTTGCGGGTGGTGGTACGGGTGAACAGGTCGTACGACAGCCCGAGCGCCCGCAGGTCCTCGGCGATCACCCGGTTGTACCGGTCGGCCAGCTCGCGAGGGGTGACCCCCTCGGCGTCGGCCTGCACCTGGATCGGGGTGCCGTGCTCGTCGGTGCCGGACACCATGAGCACGTCGTGGCCGGCCATCCGCATGTACCGGGCGAAGACGTCGGAGGGAACGCCGAAACCGGAGACGTGGCCGATGTGGCGCGGGCCGTTGGCGTAAGGCCAGGCTACCGCCGCGAGAACGTGACTCATGACCAGCAAGCCTAGTGACCGCGTCGGGCGTCCCGCGAACCAATAGGCCGCCCGTGCGGTCGACACCCTGTCGGGGCGACCCGACGCAACCCGGACCAGGCAGCCCGATGGCCCCCCTCGGGCAACCCACCCCACCCCCACCCCCACCGCCCGGGCGGCGGTGATCAAGGTGGCGGGGTGGCGACAATTGCCGGATTTGTCGCCGACACACGGTCTGAGCTGCCCGGGAGCCCGCGCCGGCCGGGGTCCAATGAAGCCCGTGACCGCCAGACGAGCCGCCCGGGAACACGAGGAACCGCCCGCCGGGCCGGCGCGCGACGACGACCCGCCGCCCGGGCCGTCGCCCCGGGCCGGGACCGTGGCGCCGCAGCCCCGCCCCCTCCCGGCCGCCGAACCGGCCGAGCCGGGTCCCGCCCCCTCCTCGGGCGGGCCGCCGTCCGGGCCGAGCGGGCCGCCGTCCGGGCCGAGCACCACGTCCGGGCCGAGCGCCGCGTCCGGGGCGGCCGGTTCGGCCGTCGTGCCCGGGCAGGCCACCGGCGGCCCCGACCGGCCGGTGGAGGTGGAGCCGACCACCGGGGCGCCGGTCGGCGCCGTGCCGCGCCGGGTCCCGGTCCGGCAGCCGGGCGGTCGCTTCCGCCCGGGAACCACCGCCGGGGGCCCGCCGGAGTCCGACGACGACGGGCTGTTCTGGGCGCCGATCGAGGAGGTGCACTGGGACGGCACGCCACTGCGGGAGGAGCACGGCCGACCGGGCCGGTGGCGGCGTGGCGACACCGGCCGGGCGGTCGTCGCCCGGGCCCGACGGCAGCGGGCCGACCGCCCCGCCCGGCCTCCGGATCCCTGGCGGGGGCTCTCCGCACTGCTGGCGCTGAGCCTGCTCGCCGCCTTCTTCGCCTGGGTGAGCGCCGGCCCGTTCTGGCTGTCCGTCGGGCACCGCGTCACCGGCACGGTGGTGGTCGGCGAGTGCACCGGCGGCGGGCTGACCCAACGCTGCCGGGGGGTCTTCACCGCCGACGACGGCCGGTTCGTCGCGTTCGGGGTGCGGATCAGCGGGGTGCCCGCCGAGCGCAGCACGACCGGCTCCGCCCTGCCGGCCGGGATGACCGGGCCGGCGGCCGACACGGCGTACGCCGACACCCGGGCCGGCCTGCACCTGCGCTGGCTGCTCGGGCTGCTGCTGGTGCTGGCCTGCGGCGGGGCGATCGCCCGGTGCACCGGCGCCACCCTGCTCACCGACCGGCGGGCCCGCCGGTGGGCGACGGCCGCCGCCGTGGCCGGCCCGCTCGTGATCACGGCCGGTCTCCTCGCCGCCGCCTGGTGACCCGTACCGCCCGGCCGCCCCGTCCGGCCCGCTCGCGTGGCCGGACGGGATGGTCTCAGGCGTGCACGACCGCGTAGACCTCGCGGCGGCGCAGGCCGTACCCGGTGGCGACCTCGGTGATCGCGTCTCGCCGGGACAGGCCGGCAGCCTCCCGTTCGGCCACGGCGGCGCGCAGCGTCGCGTCGTCCGGGCGCTCGACGGCGGCCGGCGCGGCGCCGGCCACCACCAGGGTGATCTCGCCGCGCGGCCCGCCGTCGGCGGCCCAGGCGGCCAGTTCGCCGAGCGGCCGGCGAACCACCTCCTCGTACGTCTTGGTCAGCTCGCGGCAGAGCGCGGCCGGCCGGTCGGCGCCGAACTCGGCGGCCAGGTCGGCGAGCGCACCGCTGATCCGGTGCGGGGCCTCGAACAGCACCAGGGTCCGCTCCTCGCCGGCCAGTGCGCGCAGCCGGGAACGCCGCGCGCCGGGCGTGCGGGGCAGGAAGCCCTCGAAGCAGAACCGGTCGCTGGGCAGCCCGGACAGGGCCAGCGCGGTGGTGACGGCGCTCGGGCCGGGGGCGGCGGTCACCGGCACCCCGGCGTCGAGCGCGGCCCGGACCAGCCGGTACCCGGGGTCGGAGACGCTGGGCATCCCGCCGTCGGTGACCAGCGCGACGACGTACCCCTCGCGGAGCACCTCGACCAGCTCGGGGGTGCGGCGCTCCTCGTTGCCCTCGAAGTAGGAGACGATCCGGCCGGGCACGGCGACGTCGAGGTCCCGGGCCAGCCGGGTGAGCCGCCGGGTGTCCTCGGCGGCGACCACGTCGGCGGCGGCGAGCACCTCACGGAACCGGGCGGACGCGTCGGCCGGGTTGCCGAGCGGCGCGCCGAGGAGAATCAGGCGGCCAACTTCGGACATTTCACCCACGAAAGGCACTCCTTCATCGACAGCGGTACCGGTATCGGGGACGACGGGCGCCACCGGGCACCTCCGCAGCCTACGATCGCCTCGTGACGAGTGCGTCGACAGCGCAGAGCGCGAGCGCGGGCCGGGCGGAATCGGAGCACGCCGGAACCGGCGCCGCGACCGAGCAGTCCACGCCTCCCCCCACCAGCGGCGGAGGGGGCGTAGCCGCGACCGTGCGGCGGCGGCTGGCCACCGTCGACGCCCGGCTGGACGTCAACTCGTGGCTGGCCACCGCCGTCGTGGTGGCGATCGCGGCGATCCTGCGCCTGGTCGGCCTCAGCGGCCCGAAGGGCAAGATCTTCGACGAGATCTACTACGCCCGCGACGGCTGGGGGCTGGTCGACAAGGGCGTCGAGTGGAACTACAAGGACAACGGCCCGTCGTACGTGGTGCACCCGCCGCTGGGCAAGTGGCTGATCGGGCTCGGCGAGTGGGCGTTCGGATACTCCGACGCGGAGCACAACATCTCCGTGCCGGGGCACCTGACGACCACCGCCCCGGAGTTCGGCTGGCGCATCGGCGCCGCGATCGCCGGCATCGTGTCGGTGCTGCTGCTGGTCCGCATCGGCCGCCGCCTGTTCCGCTCCACCACCCTCGGCTGCGCCGCCGGCCTGCTGCTCGCCCTGGACGGCTTCCACCTGGTGCTCTCCCGCACCGCCCTGCTCGACATCTTCCTGCTGCTGTTCGTGCTGGCCGCGTTCGGCGCCCTCGTCCTCGACCGGGACGCCCGGCGGCGGCGGTGGAGCCGGGCGCTGGAGGCCGGGCTGGACCCCACCGCCGCGGGGCGGGCAGGCCGGCCGGCCGGCGGCTGGCGGAACTGGCCCTGGTGGCGGCTGGCTGCCGGGGTACTGCTCGGCTGCGCCTGCGCGGTGAAGTGGAGCGCGGTGTACTTCCTGCCGGCCTTCGCGCTGTTGGCCCTGTTCTGGGAGGTCGGCGTCCGCCGGTCCGCCGGGGTGCGCCGGCCGTGGCGCGACGCACTGCTCGACGAGGTGCCCTGGCTGGCGCTGGCCGGGGTGCTGATGGTCGTCACCTACGTGGCCACCTGGTCGGGCTGGCTGCTGAGCGACGACGGCTACTACCGGCTCGCCGCCCGGTACCCGAACGCGGAAGGGCTCAGCGACACCCCGTACCTCGGGGCGCTGAACAACCTGTGGGAGTACCACAAGGCCGCGTACGGCTTCCACACAACTTTGGACAAACCGCACAAGTACCAGTCCTGGCCGTGGCAGTGGCTGCTGCTCGGCCGGCCGGTGGCGTTCTACTGGTCCGGCGACGGCGCCTGCGGCGCGCCCACCTGCGCCTCCGAGATCCTGCTGCTCGGCACGCCGCTGCTGTGGTGGTCGTTCCTGCCCGCCCTGTTCGGGGCGGCCTGGATCGGCGCGGCCCGGCGGGACTGGCGGGCCGGGGCGATCCTGCTCTGTGCGGCGGCCGGCCTGCTGCCCTGGTTCTGGTTCGCCCTGGACGGGCGGACGATGTTCTCCTTCTACGCCGCGCCGGCCCTGCCGTTCCTGGTGCTGGCGGTGGTCTACGTGCTGGGCGCGATCGCCTCCCCGGCCCCCGCCGGGGCCCGGGCACCGGCCGGGAGCCCGGGCCCCGGCGGGGCGGACGAGGACGCGGCCGACCGCCGGCTGGTCGGCGGGGTCGTGGTCGGCGCGTACGTGCTGCTGGTCGCGCTCTGCTTCGCGTACTTCTATCCGATCTTCGTCGGGAAGCTGCTGCCGTACGCGGAGTGGTCGGCCCGGATTTGGCTGGACGGTCGCTGGATCTGACGACGGCCTCGCGACGGCGACCCACGACCGGCGGTCCCGGCACGGGGCCGCCCTGGCTGTCGCGGACGGTGATGGCGAGGCATGACCGGTAGCCGGTAAGAGCCGTCGCGGGCCGGCCGGACCGAGGGCGACGTGGATATCGGATAGCCGACAGCGCCGGCGCGACGCGAGGGGCCCGACCGCCCCCGGGCACAAAGGCGCGCGCCCCGATCGCCTGCCACGGGGGAAGCGGGCGATTGGGGCGCGCAATGAGAGCTTAACCACCGGGCACCACCGGCACAACGGGTGGACTCGGGTCAGATTTCTGACGGAACTCACCCCAACCTAATGGTTTACACCAGGCAGCTAACCGTCAGTCATCCGGCGAGAACCTTACGAGATCCTCCGGCCGACCCTCCCACCCCCGGCGACACCGGCAGGCGGCCGTACGGGCCGTCGGCCGAGCGGCGGGCGGCCGTCGGGGGCCGACCGACCATCCAGAGTGGATCTCACTACACTCGCCCCGGTGATCAACAGAAGACGATCGACATCCGTCCTCCGTGGACTGCTGGCGGCGACCGTCCTGATCGGACCTGGGGTCGTGCTGACCGGGCCCGCGCCCGCGTGGGCCGACGAGGAGACCCCCGCCGAGCCGCCCCGGGTCGAGCTGGTGCTCGACGTCAGCGGCTCGATGCGGGCCCGGGACATCGACGGGCGGAGCCGGATCTCGGTGGCGCAGCAGGCGTTCAACGAGGTCGTGGACGCGCTGCCGGAGGAGACCCAGCTCGGAATCCGGGTCCTCGGCGCCACCTACAAGGGCAAGGACAAGAAGGTCGGCTGCCAGGACACCCAGCAGATCGTGCCCGTCGGCCAGGTGGACCGCACCCAGGCCAAGGCGGCGGTGGCCACCCTCCGGCCCACCGGCTTCACCCCGGTCGGGCTGGCGCTCCGCTCGGCCGCGCAGGACCTGGGCACCGGCGCCACCGCCCGCCGGATCGTGCTGATCACCGACGGCGAGGACACCTGTGCCCCGCCGGATCCGTGCGAGGTGGCCCGGGAGCTGGCCGCGCAGGGCACCAAGCTGGTGGTGGACACCCTCGGCCTGGCCCCCGACGACAAGGTGCGCCGGCAGTTGCTCTGCATCGCCAACGCGACCGGTGGGACGTACACGGCCGCGCAGAGCGCGGACGAGCTGACCGGCCGGATCAAGCAGCTGGTGGACCGGGCCCGGGACACGTACACCGCCGCCCCGGCCGTGGTGGGCGGCTCCGCCCGCTGCCCGGACGCGCCGCTGCTCGCTCCCGGCGTCTACACCGACCGGGAGCAGTTCTCCGAGCACCGCTGGTACCGGGTCCCGGTGCGCCCCGGGCAGGAGCTGCGTGCCTCGGTGAGCATCGCGCTGGACCGCCCGGTCAACCCCGACTACGGGGTGCTGCTGCGGGCCACCGCCCCGGACGGCCGCGAGCTGGTCCGCGGCGTGGACGCCGGCAGCGGCCGTACCGACGTCGTCTCCGCCGGCCTGCGCTGGTCGGCCGCCGCCGACACGGACGCGGACGCCGACGAAGGGGAGTCGCCGAGCCCCGCGCCGGGCGACGCGGACGCCGCCCCGACCACCGTCTGCCTGGTGGTCAGCAACGCGTTCGCACCCCGTCCCGGCACCCGGGCCACCCCCGGAATGCCGATCGAGCTGACCGTCGACGTGGTCGCGTCGTCGCCGGCCCCGGGCGGGCCGGACCTGGGTCGGGGCTGGGTGCTGCTGGTGCTGCTGACCCTGGCCGGCCTGCTCACCGGCCTCGTCGCCGGCCTGCTCACCCGCTGGTGGGTCGCGACCTGGAGGGAGAACTGACGATGCGTACCCCGCTGATCCGGTCCGGGGCGGCGCTGGCCGCCGCCACCGCCCTGGCCCTGCCGGCCGGCCCCGCGCTGGCCGGCCCGCCGCCCGCCGCCCGGGACGCGCTCGCCGCGCCCACCCCCTCCCCCGGGGCCGCCACGGTCACCAAGGCCGGCACCTCGTTCCTGACCGCCACCGCGATCACCGCCGGGCAACCGGTCCAGGTCGGCGCGTCGACCGGCGACCACCTCTACTGGTCCTTCCCGGGTCGCGCCGGGCAGATCCACGAGATCGCGGCGACGGTCGGCTTCCCCAAGGGCCGCACGGGCGCGTCCACCTGGACCGTCGAGGTCTTCGACGGCCTGCGCCGGCGGCAGGCGTGCACGGCGGGGGCGCAGACGCCGACCGCCACGGCGGCGGCGACCAGCGTCACGCTCGGCTGCACGCTGCGCCAGGTCCGGTCCTGGGCGGAGCCGTGGTCGGCCGACCCGTTGCCCGGCACGTACTACGTCCGGCTCTCGGTGGTGGACCTGCCGGAGCCGGACCTCGGCCTGCCGGTCGACGTGGACCTGCTCGTCTCGGACGTGGGCGACGGCGACGCCCCGGCCGACGACGGGGAGCTGAAGGCGCCGCTGGTGCCGAACACGAAGGCCGGCACGGTGCTCACCGGTGAGCCGGCGGCGGCACCGGCCGAGGAGGAGGACGAGAGCCTCCTCACCGGCTGGCTGCCCGAGGGGTCCTCGCGCTGGATCTGGACCACGGTCGGCGGCGTGCTGGCCGCCGTGGCCGGCGTGGTCGGCTTCGCCCTGACCCGCCGCCCGCGCCGCCCCTGACCGGTGCCCCGCCCGGTCCGCCGTCGTCGGCCGGCCCGCCGGTGGCCACCCCCTTCGGAAGGGGTGGCCACCGGCGGGTCGGCCGGTGCGGCGTCCGGGGCCCCTCCGGTGTCACCGGTTGCGGTACGTTCGGCACCGATGAGCATCCGGGAGCTGACCACCGAACGGGAGCGGGTCCGCGCCTGGCTGGCCGGCGCCGACAACGGCGACCCGGCCGGTGCTGTGGGACCACTCAGCCGGACCTCGGGCTGCGCGGTGGCCGGGGCCGAAAGTGCGTGACCTGCTGCCGCCCGAGGTGGCGGTGGCTGTCGCCGAGGCTGACGACTGGGTCGGGGAGCTGCTGCCCGCCGAGCGGGCCTGCCTCGGCGAGCGGGTGGTGGAGAGCCGGCAACGGGACTTCACCGCCGGGCGGGTCTGCGCCAGGCGGGCGCTCGCCCGGCTCGGGGTGCCGTCCGTCGCCGTGCCGTCGGCGCCGAACCGGTCCCCGGTCTGGCCGGCCGGGGTGGTCGGCAGCATCACCCACACCCGCGGCTACTGCGCCGCGGCGACGGCCCGCGCCGACCAGGTCCGCTCCGTCGGCATGGACGCCGAGCGGCACAAGGAACTCAACGCCGGGGTACGCAGGCTGATCGGGCTGCCCGAGGAGTGGGACGACTGCGCCCGGCTGCCGGCCGGAGTCTCCTGGCCGGCGGTGCTGTTCAGCGCCAAGGAGACCGTCTACAAGGTCTGGCACCCGATCGTCGGCACCTGGCTCGACTTCCACGACGCCCGGGTCGAGCTGGATCCGGACTCCGGCCTGTTCACGGCCCGGATCACCGCCGCCCGACTGGACGCGGCCCCGGTGCCCGACCCGCCCGCGACGATCACCGGACGGTTCGCTGTCGACGCCGACCTGGTCCGCACCGCCGCCATCCTGTTACCCCGCTGAGACGGTACGTGCACCCGGGACTGTGCCGGGGGCGCTACCGTCGGATCGTCGCGATCGTGATCAGGTGCCGAGGAGTACGGTGAGCCACCCCCAGCCCCCTTACGGGCCGCAGGATCCATACCAGCCGAACCAGGAACCGACGGCGCCCGTGCCGCAGTGGCCGGCTGATCCGACCGCGCCGCTGCCCCCGCCACCCGTGTCCGGCGCGCCGTACCCGCCTCCGGTGTCGGGGGCACCGTACCCGCCGCCGGTCTCCGGCGCGCCGTACCCGCCGACCTCCGGATCCCCGTACCAGCCGCCGCAGCCGGGCGGGTTCACGCCGCCGCCCGCCCCGGACCCCGCGTACCAGCCGGGCGGATACCCGCCGCCGCCCGGCCCGGACGCGGCGTACCCGCCGGTGTCCGGCATGCCGTACCCGCCGTACCAGCCGGGTGCCGCGCCGGGCGGCCCGGGCTACCCGATCGGCCCGGTCCCGCCGACGAAGAGCAGCAAGAAGCCGATCATCATTATCATCGCGGTCGTCGCGGCGGTGCTCGCCCTGCTCTGCTGCATCGGCGGCGTGGTGGCGCTCGGCAAGGGCGTCGACGAGGCGGCCAAGGAGGCGGAGCGGCAGCTTCCCGGGCCCGTGGAGACCAGCGGCCCGTCCTCGTCGTCGACCCCGGCGAACGGCGAGACGTTCAACCTGAAGGCCGGCCAGACCCTGGTCATCACCGACGACGAGGGCACCTTGGAGATCACGGTGCTGCGGTTCCGCACCTCGACCAAGGGCTGCAAGGCGTACTCGCCCGAGCCCGACAAGGGCCTCTACCTGATCGCGGACGTCACCGCGACGGTGAAGAAGGGCAACATGTCGATAAACCCGTTCTACTTCCAGTGGGTGGGCGACGACGGCAGCACCGAGAACGGGATCTCCGGCGCGTTCGCCGGCTGCGGCGACCTGCTCGACTCCGGCGTCAACCTGAGGGAGGGCAGCCAGCGCAGCGGCAGCGTCACCTTCGACGTGGCCGACAAGAACGGGGCGATGGAGTACCGGCACAAGCTGAAGACCGCCGGCTCCTGGAAGCCGTAGGTCCGATCGTTGCTTCTACTGGTCGGACGACCGCGACATGACCCGATCGCTGAAGGGCTGAGGGCCCCTCCAACTCACGGGTGCCGCTCGGCGGGCGCCGTGCGGCCCGGGGCGGTCTGACCGACCACGAGCGGGGCGGTCCGGCACGACTGCGGTCGGGACGGCTCGGCCGTGGCGGCCAGCTTGGCCCGGGGCCGGTCGGCGTCGGGATGGCGCAGCTCGTCGAAGATGGCCGACGCCGCCCGCCAGGCCCGGCGGGCGGCGGCGAGGTCGCCGGCCGCGCGCTCGGTGTCGCCGAGGTTGTCCAGCACCTCCGCCTCGTCGTACCGGTCGCCCAGCTCGCGGTGCAGTGCCAGCGCCCGCCGGTAGCAGCTCGCGGCCTGCCCGTGGTCACCCCGCCCGTGGTGGACGTAGCCGAGGCTGTCCCAGGTCAGGGCGGCGCCGTGCCGGTCGCCGTTCTCCTCGTGCAGCCGCAGGGCCGCCCGGCAGCAGCGCAGTGCCGGCCCGGGTTCGCCGAGGCGGGCGTGCAGCCAGCCCAGGTTGTTGAGCGCCTTGGCCTGCCCGACCCGGTAGCCGGCGGCCCGGTAGAGGTCGAGTGCCCGCTGCGTCTCGTCGAGCGCCGCCCGGTGCTGGCCCTGCCGGGCCAGCACCCAGCTCACCCCGAGATGCGTGTGCGCCCGGCCGGTGTCGTCGCCCAGTTCGCGGTAGAGCTCCAGGTCACGGCCGTAGTGCAGGTGCGCCCCCCGGTGGTCGCCCAGCCAGGTGCAGGCGATGGCCAGGCCCCGGTGCGCCAGGGCCTGCCCGGCCAGGTCGCCCCGGCGCCGGGCCGCCGCCAGGGCGGTGCGGTGCGCGGCTGCCAGCTCGGGCCAGTGCCCGCGCCGGTCGAGGTACGTGGTGAGGGCGGCGGCCAGCGTCCACGCGTGCCGGTCCAGTCCGGTGCCCGCCGCCTGTTCCACGGCGGCCAGCAGGACGTGGTGTTCGGCGGCGAACCAGCCGGTCGCCCAGGCGTGGTCCGGCCGGTCGCCCACCGTCACCCCGGGCTCCGGCACCGGCAGCGTCGCCGGCCGGGCCAGCCGGTACGGGTCGAGCAGGTGGTCCGCCGCGTACGTGGCGTGCAGGTAGTGATCGAGGAGGCGGCTCCGGGCGGCCGCCCGCTCGGCCTCCGGGTCGGCCTCGTGACACAGCTCGGAGGCGTAGGCGCGGAGCAGGTCGTGCATGGCGTACCGGCCGGGAACCCGCTCGGTGAGCAGGTTCGCCCGGGCCAGCCCGACCAGCAACGGGCCGACCCGGGACAGGGGCAGGCCGGCCAGGCTGGCCACCGCCGGCCGCGCGACGTCGGGGCCCGGGTGCAGACCGAGCAACCGGAACAGCCGGGCGGACTCAGCGTCCAGCGCCCGGTACGACCAGGAGAAGACCGCCCGGACGTCGGTCGCGGGGTCCCCGGTCTCCAGCGCGGCGAGCCGGTCCCCGTTGGTCGCCCGCAGTTCCGCGGCGAGGGAGGCCAGTGGCACGTCGGGCTGTCCGACAGCCCGGGCGGCCACGATGGCCAGCGCCAGCGGCAGGCCGGCGCAGCGCCGCACGATCTCGTTGAGTGCCGCCGGCTCGGTGCCAGCGCGACCTCGGCCGAGCCGTCGGCCCAGCAGTTCCCGCGACTCCCCGGGCGCGAGCAGGTCGAGGGTCACCGGACGGGCCCCGTCGCTGACCACCAGCCCGGTGAGCCGGTTGCGGCTGGTCACCACGACCAGGCTGCCCGGCGAGCCCGGCAGCAGGGGCCGCACCTGTTCGTCGTCGCGGGCGTTGTCGAGCAGCACCAGCACCCGCCGGTCGGCTAGCAGGCTCCGGAACAGCGCGGACTGCCCGGGCAGGTCGGTGGGCACCCGCTGGGGCGGCACGTGCAGCGCCGCCAGGAAGCCGCGCAGCGCCTCACCTGGCGGGACGGCCCGGCCGTCGAGGTCGAACCCGCGCAGGTTGACGTAGAGCTGCCCGTCCGGGTAGCGATGCGCGATCCGGTGCGCCCAGTGCACCGCGAGGGTGGTCTTGCCCACCCCGGCGGTGCCGGCGATCGCGGAGATCACGACCGCCCGGCCGGTGCCGTCCCCGCTGCCAGTGCCGCCGGTGCGGGTGATGCCGGTGGCGTCCTCGCCGACGGGGTCGCCGGGCAGCAGGCCGTCCAGCTCGCGCAGCGCCGCCGCCCGCCCGGTGAACCAGGCCGGCTCGCCGGGGAGCTGTGCCGGGGGCGGCCCGGCAGGCTGGGGCGCGACCGCCCCGGCGGGAACAGTCGCGGTGGGCCCGGCCGGCCCGGTGGCGGTGGGCGCGGCCGGCATGGCGGGCGTCGGCCCGGTGGCGGCCGGCGCCGTCGAGCCGGCGGCGGGTCGGTCCGGCCCGTCCGGCGGGGTGGGTCCGCCCGACGGTACGGCCCGGGCCGGCACCTGGCCCCGCAGCACTCGCAGGTGCGCCTCGGCCAGCTCGGTGCCCGGCTCCACGCCCAGCTCGTCGACGAGTTGGCGCCGGGTCTCGGCGTACCACCGCAGCGCGGCGGCCTGCTGGCCGCAGCCGGCCAGGGCGAGCAGGTACCGGGCCACCAGCGGCTCGCGGAGCGGGTGGGCGGTGACCAGGGGGTGCAGGGTGTGTGCGACCCCGGCGCACCGGCCGAGGCCGAGTTCCACGGCGGCGAGTCGCTCGTGGACGGCCAGCCGCTGCTCGTCCAGGCCGGCGGCGGCGGTGGCGACGAAGGCACCCGCCGCGCCGGCCAGCGCCGGCCCGCGCCACAGCGCCAGGCCGGCGCGCAGCAGCCGCGCCGCCTCCGCCGGCCGGCGGCCTCCTCGGCGCGGGCCTGCTCGACCGCCGCAGTGAACTCGGCCAGGTCCAGCTCCGTCCCACGTACGGTGAGCCGGTAGCCGCCGCCCTGGGTGACCAGCCGGTCGGCCGCGCCCTCGGCGCGCAGGGCCGCCCGGATCCGGGAGACGCAGACCTGCACCTGGGTCCGGGCGGTGGCCGGTGGGTCGTCCGCCCAGAGCCCCGCCACGAGCTGCCCGGCGGAGACCAGCCGGTCGGCGTCGAGCAGCAGCAGCGCGAGCACCGCGCGGTGCTGGGGGCGGTCGATGGCGAGGGCCCGACCCCGGGCGGTGACCTGGACCGGACCGAGGACGGACCACCGCATGACGTTCCTCACGAGTCGTGATCGGACGACCCAAGTCTATGGACGGGACGTGCGGGGTGGCCGGCGGCAAGCCGTCGGATAGCGGGCGCCAAGCGGGGCCGCCCAGGCTTTTCCCAGCCGCCGGCGACCGACCGGCGGAGAACGGTCCGGTGCCAGCGCGCCGACCGTCCGGAGGGGACAGGGAGATCGACAAATGCGAGCAATCACGGGACGTGGCGTGCTGACGGCGGTCGTCGGGGCGGCGGCGCTGCTGGGGTCGATCGGCGGGGCGGCGCCGGCCTCGGCAGACCCCGCCGGGCTGGAGACGACCACCGACTCGGTGGGCCCGAGCAGCGCGGACAAGTCGGCGACCGCGCGGTGCCCGGCCGGCAAGGTGGTCACCGGTGGCGGCGGATTCCTCACGGCCGGGTCGACGGCCGAGGGACGGGTCGGGCTGGACCGGCTGGAGCCGTTGGCGAACGGCACCGGCTTCGTCGCGACGATGCGTGAGGTGGGCCCGACGAACTACGCCGACACCTGGACGCTCCAGGCCCTCGCCCAGTGCGCCACCGCGCCGGCCGGCTACCAGGTCGTGGCGACGACCGGTGCGGTCGGTACGGATTTCGTCACGGCGAGCTGCGGGACGAAGAAGGTCATCGGGATGGGCGGGCGGATCAACAGCGGCCTGGGCGACGTCGTGCTCGACCAGGTGGTGCCGTCGTTCGACCTGACGTCGGTGACGGTCCGGGCAGTCGCGGTGCAGGGCACCTCGCCGGCCGGCTGGAGCGCCACCTCGTACGCGGTCTGCGCCACCGCGCCCGCCGGGTTGGAGCGGATCGTGGTGACGGGGACGGGCGCGAGCGACCCGCAGGACACCCAGATCAAGAGCTGCCCGGCCGGCAAGGCGCTCTACAGCGTGGGGGCGGACATCAACGCCGGCAACGGGCAGGTGCTGCTCACCGCGCTCAACATCACCGGCGACACCACCCTGCGGCTGCGGGCGGACGAGGACGCCGACGGCTTCGCCGGCACGTGGAGCCTCAACGGGTACGGCATCTGCGGTAGCTGACCCGTGGGTCCGGGTGCCGCCAACGGTGGCGGCACCCGGACCGGATGCCGGCCGGGATCGGCCACGTCGACCGATGCCGGCGTCGGACAGTACGGTCCCGGCGTGCCGAGGCGGCCGTCAGATGGTGTAAAGGATCTTCACCCCGCTGTTGCTCGTCGCCGAGACGGCCGTGCCACGGACGCCGGAGTTGAGGTTCCGCCAACCGTTGTTGCTGGCCGCCTCGTGCACCATCCCCCCGACCACGGTGTAGACGATCTTCACCCCGTTGAAGTTGATCGCGGCCAGCGCGTCGGCGCTGACCCCGGCGATGCCGGAGTTGAGGTTCCGCCAACCGTTGTTACTGGCCGCCTCGTGCACCATCCCCCCGGCCACGGTGTAGACGTACTTGACCCCGTTGACGTTGATCACGGCCAGCGCATTCGCGCTGACCCCGGCGATGCCCGTGTTCAGGTTCCGCCAACCGTTGTTGCTCGCCGCCTCGTGCACCGAGCCCCCGGCCACGGTGTAAACGATCTTCACCCCGTTGAGGTTGATCGCGGCCAGGGCGTCGGCGCTGACCCCGGCGATGCCCGTGTTCAGGTTCCGCCAACCGTTGTTGCTCGCCGCCTCGTGCACCATCCCCCCGGCCACGGTGTAGACGTACTTGACCCCGTCGACGTTGATCACGGCCAGGGCGTTGTTGCTGACGCCGGAGATGCCGGTCCAGAGATTGCGCCACCCGGTGTCGCTGGACGCCTCGTACACCCTGCCGTCGTTGACCGTGTAGAGCAGCTTGTTGCCGTTGAGGACCATCGACGCGGTAGCCGAGCCGGTGATGCTGTTGACCGGCAGCATCTGCCAACCGCTGTGGCTGCCGGACTCGTACACCTGACGGTTGGCGGCGACCTGTCCACAGTTCTGGCTGGTCATGTTCCGGGCCGGCGAGGTGGGGCCGGAAACGTACAGCGGACCGGTGGACGGGCTGCCGTCGGAGGTGATGCCGGAGGCCACCCCGTTGAAGTACGACTCGGTCTTGACGCCGTCGCGCACCTGCTCGTAGTGCAGGTGCGGGCCGGTGGAGTTGCCGGTGCTGCCGACCCGGCCGATCTGCTGGCCGGTCGACACCCACTGCCCGGCACCGACCATCGGCGACTCGATCATGTGCAGGTAGAGCGTCCGCCAACCGCCGCCGTGATCGATGATCACGTACCAGCCGCCGCCGCTTCCCCAGCCGGCGAACGTGACGGTGCCGCCGTACGAGGCGAGGATCGGCCGGCCGTTGCTCGCCCCGCCGGTGAAGGTCATGTCGATGTCGTAGTCGTCATGGCCGTAGTAGGTGGCCAGTCTCCAGGTCTCGCCGCAGGGAAACGGCATCTGGAAGTTGGGTCGGGGGCCGGCGGCCTCGGCCGGCGTGGCCACGACAGCGGTGGTGCCCACGACCGCGAGCACCGAGGCGCCGGCGGTCGCCAATGCCAGGCAGGCCGACGTGAGGGCCCGGGCGAATAGACCCGTCATTGAGGAGTTCCCTCCGAACTGGACTACGAGGTAGATGAACGTCAATCATACTGGCGAACCGCGTCCAGAAGATCACCCCAGCAGCCAGATGCGCGTCCCGACGCAGGTCGCACTCGGCGCGGAGACGCCTTGATCACCGTCGGCGTGTGCGCCACGACGGAGTCCAGCAGCCGCACCCGATCGCGTACCGGTGACCGACGCTGTCCTGGCGCCCTCGACGGTCCTCCAACGGTGCAGAGCAGAGCGACCAGGAGCAGTCGACTGCCACTTGTCGTCGTCCGGTGTCGCTGAGCACGACCGTCATGCTGGCTGTCGCCGTCTCGTGTCGGTCAGACGTTGTCACCGGGCGGGTCGGCCGGGCCGAGGACGGCGCGGGGCTGCCGTCGTGGATCCGGTGGGTCCGGCGACAGTCAGTGGACCTGATGGACCTGATAACGGCGGTCCGGGTCGAAGGTGATGCCGGTGATGTCGTCGATGACGGCCCAGACGAAGTCCTCGTCCGGCCCCCACTCCGGGAAGGTCAGCCCCTGCTCGACCGGCAGTGGGGCGCCCTCGTTGACCACGGGTTCCCCGTCGGCGTAGACGAGATGCCGGGCCAGGGTGCGCCCGTCGTGATAGGTGAACCCGTAACTACTGCTGACGCTGGAGAAGAAGACCGACAGCGCCCGGTGGCCGGTCAGGTCGATCTCTGTCATCACGTACGTCAGGGATGGGTCCCACAACTCGTGCCACTGCCCGGTCCGGGCCGTGTAGACGACGTCGTGGCGCATGCCCGAGGTCGCCTCGTCGCCGTGGACCGCTTCTCCGGTGGCCCTCGTGACGGCGGCCAGCATGGCGAGCGGGTCGTGGCCGGCGACGAAGACCGCAGAGGTGTTCCAGCCCATGACACACAGGCTAGGCAACAGCCACCTTCCGATGCAAAGACCTGTGCGGCCGGCGCTCACCTTCGTCCCGGCGGACACAGAAGATCAGGCGGACCACCCCGGGTCACCATGCGGACCCTGCCGGCACGATCCGCGCTCAAGCGTCTCGGCGAGCAGTTCGGCACCGCATCTGCCGCTGCTGTACAAGATCGAAAAGGCCGTCTCCCACACCGGGAAACGGCCTTTGAACTGGGTGGAGCTGAGGGGATTTGAACCCCTGACCCCCTCGATGCGAACGAGGTGCGCTACCGGTCTGCGCCACAGCCCCTCCGCCGGCAAACCGGCATTGGTCCCACCCGGCTTTCACCGGGCGGGCCGGCAACAAGACTAACAGCACACCCGCGCGCCAAGCGAATCCACCCCGCCGGCCGACCTGATCTTGGTAGGAACCGGTCCCCGGAGGGGCCGAAATCATCCAAGATCACCCCTGAGCACCCTCGACCGGTTGACGTGTCATTGACGGCGCGGGTTCCGGGAGGCGGGAGGGCGCGATGTCGGTGACATGAAGTCGATCAAGCCGTCGCGCGAACCGTGCGTACCGCGAGGCGGGGTCAGGCCGAGTGGGAGGTGCGGCCCGACTGGTACGGGCGGCCCCGCAGGCCGCCCGTACGCCGGTACGACACCGAGCCGCCGCTGGCCGCGGGCGGCAGGTCGGCCGGGCGGTCCAGGCCCATCGCCGTGCGGCGCACCGCCTCGCGCTGGGCCGCCAGCCGGCGCTGCGCCTCCCGGCGGGCCGCCGCCCGGCGGGCCTGCTCGCGGCGCACCTCGGCCTGCCGGGCGGCCAGCCACGCCGTCTCCCGGGCCCGGGCCCGCCGCCGCCGGCGCTCGGCCAGCGCGAGCTTGCGCAGGTGTACGACGTACGTCACCAGCAGCGTCGCGGTGACCGAGAAGCTGATCCAGAACCCGGGGCCGACCACGGCCACGCCGATCAGCTCGACGAGGTTGAGCAGCAGCAGGGCGGCCAGCACCCGGCGGCGGCGGTAGATCGCCGGGGTGTGCTGGCGGCGCCGGGGGGTGGCCCGTCGACGGGACTTCGCCGCCGGCGGGACGGCACGCAGCCGACGCCGCCGCCGGCCTGCGACGGGCGGGGCGGAGACCGGGGCGGACAAGCGGCCCGTGTTCGTGTCCTTACTCAGGGTGACAACGAGTGCCCTGGAGGGGTTGACCGGCCGGCGGCCGGGGACAGTGCGGCCCCGCCGGCGGCGCTGGAGCACCCGCGCCGTCGACTGCGCCCGCTCCGCCACCAGCCGCTCGGTGGCGTCGTACCGGCGAACCAGCGCCGGCGCGAGGGCGAGCAGACCGGCGGCGGCGAGGACGGCGAGGAGCACCGAGGTCGGCACCCTCACCCCTCCCGTCACCGAGTTCGGGACAACCACCGTACGGCCGCAGGATCTTCGACAAATCGCCTCCCGGGCGGTCGATCCTGCGGGCGGGCAGCGCTTGCAGTTACTTGAGGTTACGGGCCGCCGACCGTCTTGATTGTGCGCCGCGCCGATCAGGCACAGGTGGGACGCTTCACCCGGCGGTCGCGCGCAGCCGATGCCAGCGGGCCAGCAGGCCACCCTCGGCGACCACTTCCTCGCTGGTCATGGCGTACCCGATGTGGTCACGCCAGGCACCGTCGATGTGCATGTAACGCACGTGGTACGACTCCTCGCGGAAGCCCAGCTTCTCCACCACCCGGCGGGACGGCTTGTTCTCCGGCCGGATGTTCACCTCGATCCGGTGCAGCCCACCCGGGCCGAAGGCGTGGTCCACCGCGAGCGCCAGCGCGGTGGGGATGACCCCCTGCCCGGCGACCCGCGAGTCCACCCAGTACCCGGCGTACGCGGAACAGAACGCCCGCCGGACGATGCTGCCGATGTTGAGGTGCCCGACCAGCCGCTCCCGCTCCTGCTCGCGCAGGCAGACCGCGAACGGCATCCCCTCGCCGGTGCGCGCCGAACGGCGCTGGTCCCGGTGCACCCAGCGGAACGCGGCCGGCGAGTTCAGCTCGTCCCAGCCCCCGGGCAGCGCGGACTCCCAGGGGGCCAGCCAGGCCCGGTTGGCGCGGCGCACCTCCGACCAGGCCGCCGCGTCCGAGCGCCGGTACGGCCGCAGCAGCACCGGCCCGTCCGCGAGCACCACCGGCCAGCCCGGCGACCGCCCGGCCCGCAACAGGCTCACCGAACCTGCCTCTCGTTCACGACTGCCGGGCTCGCAAGCTCACTCCTCGCGCTCACCCTGCCCGCCTCTCGATCGCGACTGCGGGGCTCGCAAGCTCACTCCTCGCGCTCACCCTGCCCGCCTCCCGTTCACGACTGCGGGGCTCGCAAGCTCACTCCTCGCGCTCACCGGCGCCGGTCCAGCAGGAGGACGTCCACGGTGGAGCCGGCGGCGGCGGCGGTCACCCGCTCGCCGAGCACCATCAGCCCGTTCGCCTCGGCCAGCCCGGACAGGGTGAACGGCCCGCCCGACAGCGGCTGGACGGTGTAGCCGCCGCCACGCCGCTCGGCGACGTGCGCGGGCCGGAACTCGCGCAGCCCGCCGGGCGAGGTGATGGTCTCCAGCAGGTGCGCGCGGACGCTCGGCCGGAACACCGGCTCGGCCCCGGCCAGCAGGTTGATGGCGGGGCGGGCCAGCACCTCGAAGCCGATCAGCGCCGCGCCGGGCTCACCGGGAAGACAGACCACCGGCACCTCCTCGGCGCCGACCGTACCGAACCCGAGGGCGGTGCCGGGATAGAGGGCCACCTCTGTGAAGGCGACCGGCCCGGCCCGGCCGCCCTCCCGGCGGGACAGGATCCGGCGCACCATGTCGCCCGGTCCGGTGCCGGTGCCGCCGGTGGTGATGATCAGGTCGGCGCGCAGGGTCTGGTCCTCCAGCAACCCGCGCAGCCCCTCCGGGTCGTCGTCGCAGATCCCCACCCGGTACGCCAGCGCGCCGACCTCGGCCGCGGCGGCGGTCAGCGCGTGCGAGTTGGCGTCCACCACCTGGCCGGGCTGGCTGCCCCGACCCACGTCGACCAGCTCGTCGCCGGTGGCCACGACGACCACCCGGGGGCTGGGCCGGACCACCACGTGCCCGATGCCGGTGGCGGCGAACACCGCGACCAGGGCCGGGGAGACGTACGTGCCGGCGCGGGCGAGCAGCGTCCCGGCCGGCAGCTCCTCACCGGCGCGGCGCACCCCGTACCCGCGCTTGGGGGTGCGGAAGATCTCCACGGCGGCCATGCCCTGGTCGGTCCACTCCACCGGCACCACCACGTCGGCGGCGATCGGCAGCGGCGCCCCGGCCGCGACCGAGAAGCACGACCCCGGGGTGAGCCGCACCGGCCGCCAGCTCGCCGCGCCGAGGTCGCCGACCACGTTGAGCCGCACGGTGCGGGACCCGGGCGGACCCGAGCGGCCGGCCTGGTACCCGCCGACCCGGCCCGCACCGGAAAGGTCCTCCCAGCGGGCCGCGTACCCGTCCACGGCTGCCTGGTCGAAGGCCGGGAAGGAGTGCGGCGCGACGACGTCCTCGGCGAGGACGTTGCCGTACGCCTGGGTGAGGTCGAGGTCGAGCGGAGGCAGCGCGCGTAACCTGCGCAGCACGCTGCCCAGGTAGTCGGCGAGCGGCGTCAACTCGTTCGCGGCCGCCTCGGCGTCGGCCGTCGCGGTCATGTATTAGGACCGCCCGACGCGTCGCGCATGCCGTTCAGGATCGCCGCGGTGACGGTCTCGTCGCCGTTGTTGACGAACTCGGCGAGCCACGCGCGGAACTCCGCGCCGAGATCCTCCCGCTCGCAGGCGATCTGCACCACGGTCTGGAGGTACCCCAGCGGCATGCCGGTGTCGTAGCGGGTGCCCCGGTAGACGATCGCGTGCACCGGTACGCCCTCGGTGCGCAGCAGCTCCATCGCGTCGGTGAGCTGGATCTCCCCACCGCTGCCCGGCTTCGTCCGCCGGATCGCGTCGAAGATCCGCCCCGGCAGCACGTACCGGCCGAGGACGGCGAGGTTGCTCGGGGCGTCCTCCGGCTTCGGCTTCTCGACCATGCCGGTGACCTTCACGACCTCGCCGACGTCGGTCAGCTCCGGCTCGGCCGGCTCGACCGAGGCGATGCCGTACCGCTTCGTCTCGGCCGGGTCGACCTCGAAGAAGGCCAGCACCACGCCGCCGGTGCGGGCCTGCAGCTCCAGCATCGCCGGCAGCAGCGGCTCGGACGGCTTGACGAACTCGTCGCCCAGCAGCACCGCGAAGGGCTGGTCCCCGACGTGCGACTCGGCGTACCCGACGGCGTGACCGAGACCGAGCTGCTCGGGCTGGCGACAGGTGTAGATCTCGGCCAGCTCGCTGGGGCCGCGCACGGCGGCCAGCCGCTCGGCGTCGCCCTTGGCCTCCAGCCGGGCCTCCAGGTCCGGCCGACGGTCGAAGTGGTCCACCATCGATGTCTTGCCCCGCCCGGTGATCAGCAGCACGTCGCCGATGCCGGCCTGGGTGGCCTCCTCGACGATGTACTGGAGCACCGGCCGGTCGACGACCGGCAGCAGCTCCTTGGGCACCGCCTTGGTGGCCGGCAGGAACCGGGTGGCCAGGCCCGCAGCGGGAATGACGGCCTTGACGGCGCGGGAACGACCGGTTGCGGCGGCCGGTGAGGGGCTCGCTGAGTGCTCCGACATGTCGCGAGACTATCGGCCAGGGGCGTGCCGCGACGGGTGAGGACCGGAAGACGCGCCGCCCGGCCCGGACCGCGCCACCGGGGCGTCGGGCCACCCGGCCTCGACGTCGACCGGGCCGAGCACCGCCGTGACGCGGAGCGGGGAGTCCCGCCCATCGATCGCCGCACCCGCCCGGGGCAGGCCGTCGGGGGGGCTGACCGCGGCGGCCGGCACGGCGATCTCCTCCACCGGGGGCCAGGGCCGTGCCTCGGCCAGCCGCCAGGTGTCCCGGCCGGCCGCCTTCGCCGCGTACAGGGCGTCGTCGGCGGCGTCGAGGACCTGCTGGCCCGTGGTGGCGTGGTCCGGGTACACGGCGATGCCGACGGAGACCGTCATCCCGATCGTCACCCCGCCGGGCCCGTCCAGCGCGACGGGGGCGTCCCGGACGGCCGCGCCGAGCCGCTCGGCCACGATGGTCGCGCCCCGCGCGTCGGTCTCCGGCAGCAGCACCACGAACTCCTCCCCGCCCTGGCGGAAGGCCAGGTCCACCTCGCGGATCTCGTTCCGTAGCCGGCGGGCGAACTCCGCGAGCACGGCGTCCCCGGCGGCGTGCCCCCAGGTGTCGTTGACCGTCTTGAAGCGGTCCAGGTCCAGCGCGAGGACGCTGAGCATCCGGCCGAACCGGCTGGCCCGCTCCACCTCCCGGCGGATCGACTCGCGCAGGTAGCGGTAGTTCCACAGCCCGGTCAGCGGGTCGGTCAGCGACAGCCGCTGGGCCTCCTCGTGCACCCGGACGTTGTCCACCGCCACGGCCGCGTGTCTGGCGAAGGTGCGCAGGGTGGCCAGGTCGTCGTCGTCGAACTCGTCCCCGCCGAGCCGGTCGTAGAGGACCAGCACGCCGAGCGCCACGGCCGGCTCCGGCCCGCCGGGGCGGCCCGGCTCCGCGCCGGCCCGGTCGGCGAGGCCGCCGGGGGTGGCGAAGGGCACCGCGACGTACGTCTCGCAGCGCGGCTCCCCGGTCGGTTCGGCCGCCGGGTCGGCGCGGCCCCGGCACGGCTCACCGGTGGCCGCGACCGCGCCGACCACTCCGCGCCCCACCGGCACCCGCAGCGCCGCCGCGTCGGTGCCGGCGCACGCCGGGTCGGCGGCGTCCGGCGGCGCCCCGTCGGCGGGCCAGCGCCCGTCCAGACCCTCGGCGCACCGCCCCACCAGCACCCCGCCGTCGACCAGCAGCACCGCCCCGGCCCGGGCCCCGGTCGCGGCGATCGCGCTGTGCAGGATCACCCGCAGGATGCGTTGCAGGTCGTGGGTGCTGGCCAGGGTGTCGCCGAGCACCGCGAGGTGCCCGCGCAGTTGGTCCCGGCTGCTGGTGAGCGCCTGCACGTAGGAGCCGGTCTCCCGGGTCATCCGGTTGAACGCGGCGGCCAGCCGGCCGATCTCGTCGCGGCTGCGCACCGGCACCCGGGCGCCCAGGTCGCCGTGGGCCACCCGATCCACCGCGCCGGCCAACTCGACCAGCGGCCGGGTGGTGACCCGGGCCAGCCGCCAGGCCACCGCCACCGCCAGCAGCCCGGCCAGCACCACCGCGCCGACCAGTGCCGCGTACCGGCCGGGGGGCTGCTCGCTGGGCACGGAGAGCACCAATGGCAGCGGCTGCCCCGGCGACGGGCCCACCCGGCGGACGTACCGGCCGTCCAGGGTCCCGGCGACCCGGTCCCCGGTGGCCTTCCGCGCGGCGGCGAGCACCGCGTCGCGTACCCCCGGGGCCTCGGTGGTGTGCGCGACGCCGCCGGCGGCGTCGTCGAGGAGGGTAACCGCGACGCCGGTGACCGCCGCCAGCCGGGCCACGAAGCCCGGGTCGACCGGCTGGGCCGCGGCGACCGCCCCCAGGTCGGCGCCGGCGCGGTCGCGCAGCCCGACCCGCGCGGTCAGCGCGTGGACCGGACCACCGGCGGGGTCGGCGGCGGAGCAGTCCCGCCACGGCCCGACCGGAGCGCCGGGGGTGGTGTAGAGGACGCCGCCGGCCACGTCGGTGACCAGCACGGCGGCGGCCAGGCCCCGGCTCACCACCTGCCCGGCCGCGCCGACCCGGCCGGCCGGGTCGGCGACGAGGGCGACCGAGTCGGCCGCCGCGCGCAACTGCTGGCAGAGGGCGTCGACCGAGGTACGCACGCTCGCCGCGGCCAGCCCGAGCCGTTCCGTCGAGCGGGTGCGGTCGACGGCGGCCATGGTCGAGCCGACGAAGAGCGCGCCGAGCAGGACCGGGCCGAGCGCCACCGCGAGGAAGGCTGCCGTCAACCGCCCGCGTAGCGTCAACGCTCCCCCCGGAAGTTCCGCGCCCGATGCTAGCGATGCTGACACAGTGCGACCGAGTGACAAACGTTGCGTCAGGAGTGTTGCGTGCCTGATTTTTCTGATGACGCGGAAGTGACCCATGAGGCGAAGCGGAGCGCCCGGGTGGAGCTGCTCGCCCGCCGCCGCGCGCTGCCCGCGTCGGCCCGGGCCGAGGCGGCGTCGCGGGTCCGGGCCACGCTGGTCGAGCTGGTCCGCCGGCTGCGCCCGACCCGGATGACCGCGTACGTCCCGGTCGGGTCCGAGCCGGGCGGCGCGGAGCTGCCGGAGGCGCTGCGCCCGGCGCTGCCGCCGGGGGCCGACCTGCTGCTGCCGGTGCTGTGCGACGACCTCGACCTGGACTGGGCGGCGTACACCGGCCCCAGCTGCCTGGTCGCGGCCGGGCGGGGGCTGCGGGAGCCGGCCGGCCCCCGGCTCGGCCGGTCGGCGGTCGCCGACGCCCAGCTCGTGGTGGTCCCGGCCCTGGCCGTGGACCGGCGCGGGCGGCGGCTGGGCCGCGGGGGCGGCTCGTACGACCGGGCGCTGGCCCGGGTCGGCGACCGGGCCCTGACGGTGGCCCTGCTGTACGACGGTGAGCTGCGCGAACACCTTCCGGTCGAGCCGCACGACCGTCCGGTCGGCGCGGTGGTCGCCCCTGCGGCAGGGCTGCGTACGCTGACGGGCGGCCCCGTGTCGGTCCCGGCACTTCCGCTGGACGAACCCGGGTCCGATGACGCACCATTGGCACTCGAATGAGTCGAGTGCCAATCGGCCGTGCCAGATCCGGAGGAGAAAGTGCCCACGTACCAGTACGCCTGCACCGCGTGCGGCCAGCAGCTCGAGGCGGTGCAGTCGTTCTCTGACGAGCCGTTGACCGAGTGCCCGGCGTGTGCGGGGCGACTGCGCAAGGTCTTCAATTCGGTCGGCGTCGTCTTCAAGGGCTCGGGTTTCTACCGCACCGACTCCCGCTCCGGGTCCGACCCGGCCAAGGGTGACGCCGGCAAGCCGGCCAAGTCCGAGTCGTCCTCCGGCGGCGACTCCGGCTCGTCGTCGAGCACGTCCGGCGGCTCGGCCAGTTCGACCAGTTCGTCCAACGGGTCGTCCGGCACGTCGGGCTCGTCCGGGTCGTCGTCCTCGGGCGGCCCGTCGAAGGCCCCGGCGGCCAGCGGTTCCAGCTCCTCCTGACCTGGCTTCCTAGCAGACCGCCGCGCCGCGTGGGGGTTGTCCACAGGCGGCCCGGTTGTCCACAGGCCCCGCCCCGGCCCGGGCGGGGCCTGCCCTTTCCGGCCTAACCTGCTGCTCCCGGCACCACCACGGCACCGGGCGAGGCGGGGTGCCCCGGTGCCACCACGGCGCCCGGGGAAGGCGGGAGGAACGGATGGCTACCACCGGGGCGGGCACGGGATCACTGCGGCCGGTGCGCCGGCCCCGGTTTCCGGGGCGGTCGACGCTGCTGCGCGCCGCACTCGTCGCCGCCCTCCTCGGCCTCGCCGTGGCGGTCCTCCAGACCCCGAGCGGCTGCCCTTCCCCGCCGGGCGGCTCCGGCTCCCCCGGCCCGGCCTCGTCGCCGTCCACCGGCGGCCCGCCGCCCGACCCCGGGGCTCCGCCGTCGGCGCTGCCGCTGCCCGACGGGGCGGTCGGCGTCCCGGTCCGGCTGGCCGAACCCGCCGCGCTCGCCGTGGTCCGCCCCGGTACCCGGGTCGACCTGCTCGCCGTGCCGGCCGACGGCCGGGCCGGCGAGGCCGACCTGCTGGCGTCCCGCGCGCTGGTGCTCGACGTGGTCGGGGCCGGCGCGGCGGACGGCTCGTCGGCGCTCTACCTGGCGCTGCGCCCCGAGCAGGCACAGCGGGCCGTGGGCCTGCCGGAGGGCAGCCGGTTCGCCATCGTGGTCCGTGGCTGACGCCGGGCTCGACGGTACGGCGAAACAGCCGGCGCCGAGACAGCCGGCGGCCGAGACAGCCGGCGGCGAGACGGTGCGCCCGCGGCGGCCGGCGGCCGGCGGGCGGCGGGCCGGCGGCGAACGGGCGGGCGGGGCTCAGTCCCAGTGCGGCGGGCGCTCGGCGAGCAGCCAGTCGTCGTTGCCCCCGGACCGCTCGCCCCAACCCCGATCGGTGTCGTCGGCCGTCTGCTCGGGCAGCACCACGAAGTCGTCGCTCAGGTCGACGGCGCGGTCGTCGTCGCCACGTGCCTGCGCCCCCGGGTCGATGCTCACGAGCGGCAAGACTACCGGTTCCGGCCCGCGTCCGGTCGGCCACGCGGCAGCGGGGTTGGTAGCGTCGGACGGCGTGACGACGCCCAGCGGTGACCGCCTCGAGGACGACTACTGGCGCCGTCCGCCGGCCGCCCCCGGCGGCGCGGCCCCCGGCCCGGTGCGACCGGCCGGCGCCGGCGGTGCCGGCCCGGCGGCCGGGTACGGCGGACCGCCGCCCAGCACTGCCCCGCCGCCCGGTTGGCGGCCCCCGGTGCGCCTGCGGGTGGCCCCGCCCCGGCACCTGCCGCCGCAGGACACGACCGGGTTGGACACGGAGGAGCAGCGCGCCCAGCGGGTCACCTGGAGCGTCGGCGGGGTCGCCGCGGTGGTGCTGGTCGCCCTGGTCTGCCTGCTCTGCTCCCGGGCGATCTTCTGACCGGGCCGGTTCGCCGCCCCGGCGGTCAGAGGGTGGTGCCCCAGACCGCCTGGGCGCCGGTGTCGCCGGTCAGGTAGACGTAGACCAGCGAGGCCACCCCGAGCACGACCACCACCACGGTCAGCAGCAGCGGCGCCCAGGCGGGCAGCCGGGAGACCCGGTCGTCGTTGCGGGTCACCAGCAGCAGGAGGAGGGCCGCCACGGCGAGGCCGACGGTGAACCAGAGCAGCGTCTCGCCGTACTGCGCGTGCTCGCGGACCTGGTCGAGGATCTGCGGCGGGTAGCCCTTCTCCCGCAGCGCCTCCTCCAGCGCCTCACCCGACTCCGTGGCCACCCAGGTGACGATCGGGGTGACCACCGCGAGGACGGCCACCGCCCAGCCGAACCGGGGGCGCCACCTCGGCAGCAGCCCGTACCCGGCAGCCAGCACGGCCAGCAGCGGAACGAACGCCACGGCGGCATGGATCACCAGAACGTGGCCTGGCAGCCCGTTGATCTCCCTGAACACCCGACACCTCCGGCAGTGGACGTGGTCCGCGGCAGCCAGCGTACGACGATCCGACGCCGCGGCAGTGCTGACGATCGGGTACACGCACGCGTCGATTGCCCGGTTCAGCCCGTGGCCCGGGCTCCGGCGACCTGCGGCCTGGGCCACGGGCCGGCTGTGGCCCGGGCCACCCGGTCGAGGAGGTCGCTTGTCGCCTGGTGAGGGCCGTGCTGTCATTGACCTCATGTCCGGTGGTGAGGAGCTGCTTCGGTCGAGGGGCCTGCGGGTCACCCGGCCGCGGCTCGCCGTGCTGGACGTCCTCGCCGCCGGCGGCCACCTGGAGGTCGACGAGATCACCCGCCGGGTGCGGGAACGCCTCGACTCCGTCTCCACCCAGGCCGTCTACGACGTCCTCGGCGCGCTGTCCCGGGCCGGGCTGTCCCGCCGCATCGAGCCCGCCGGCAGCCCCGCCCGCTACGAGGCTCGGGCCGGCGACAACCACCATCACGTGGTCTGCCGGGGGTGCGGCGAGATCGCCGACATCGACTGCGCGGTCGGCGCGGCGCCCTGCCTGGACCCGAACGCCGCGCACGGCTTCGACGTGGAGGAGGCGGAAGTGACGTTCTGGGGGCTCTGCCCGGCCTGCCAGGCCCGCCGCAGCGCCGACGACTGACACCGCCCGCCGGTCGGGCCCGGGGCGTGGCACCCTTGGTCGGGTGGACCCCGATGACCTCGGCCTGTTCGGTCCGGGATCGGTCACGTGGAAGGTGCACGAGGAGCCGATCCTGATCGTCGCCGGCCTGCGTTCGCTCTACCTCCAGGCGCTGCATCCCCGGGCCATGGCCGGGGTGGCGCAGAACAGCGACTACCGCGCCGACTCGTGGGGGCGGCTCGTCCGCACCGCCACGTACGTGGCGACCACCATCTACGGCACCACCGCCGAGGCCGAGGCCGCCGGGGCGCGGGTACGCCGGCTGCACGCCCGGCTGCGCGCCACCGACCCGGCCACCGGGGAGGAGTTCCGCGTCGACGACCCGGAGCTGCTGCGCTGGGTGCACGTGGCCGAGGTGGAGTCGTTCCTCAGCACCGCCCGCCGCGCCGGGCTGCGGCTGACCGACGCCGAGGTGGACGGCTACTACGCCGAGCAGCGCCGGGTGGCGGCCCTGGTCGGGCTGGACCCGGCGGACGTGCCCGGCACCGCGGCGGAGGTGGCGGAGTACTACCGGCGGATCCGGCCGGACCTGCGGATCACCCGGGAGGCGGCGGAGACGGCCGTCTTCCTCACCGCGCCGCCGATCCCGTGGAAGCTCAACCTCCCGGCCCGGATCGGGCTGAACCTCGGGCCGGCCCGGTTCGCGTACCTCGGCGTCGCCGGCACCGCGTTCGCGCTGCTGCCGCCCTGGGCCCGCCGGATGTACGGCGGGTTGGGGCTGCCGACCACCGAGCTGTCGGCCGACCTGAGCGTGCGCGCCCTACGGCTCGCCCTGGCGGCGGTGCCGCGCCGCTGGCGGGAGGGCCCGTTGCAGCAGGCCGCGAAGGCGCGGGCGGCCCGGATCGCCGCGGCCGGCGTGGCCGCCTGACCGGCGCCGACCCTGGCCCGCCCCGGCCACGTCGGCACGGCCCCGAACCCGGTTCCGGTCAGCCGGTGCGCTCCATCGCCGCCCAGGGCTCCTTGCCCGGCGTCTGCGAGCCGGTGGGGCAGGTGCGGCGGTAGTCGCACCAGCCGCAGCGCGGCCCGGGTGTGGTGGGGAACGCCTCGTCGGGGTCGGCCCCGTCGGCGACCGCCCGCTCGGCGGCCATGATGTCCCGCGCGGTCTCCTCGGCGCGGGTGAGCTGGCGGGCCAGTGACTCGGCGGTGTGCTCGTGCGCCGCGACGGTGCCCGTGGGCAGGTGGTGCAGCTCCACCCGGCGGCACGGCCGGCGGAACACCCGCTCGGCGGCGTACGCGTAGAGGGCCAGCGCCTGGGAGCCACGGGCGTCGTCCGCGTCCGTCCCGGCGCGGCCGGTCTTGTAGTCGACGATCACCAGCTCCGGGCCGTCCGGGCCGGGCCGGGAGTCGATCCGGTCGGTGCGGCCGTTGAACGCCAGCACCGCCGTCTTGACCGCCACCACCCGCTCGACGCCGACCGGGTCGGCCCCCGGATCCAGGGTGTCCACGTAGGACTCCAGCCAGCCCAACGCCCGCCGGTACGCCTCCCGCTCCTGCTCGTCGTCGCGGTAGCCCTCGCGGACCCAGGTGCCCCTGAGCAGCGCGGCCAGCGCCTCCGGGCGGCGGCGGTCGGCGGGCAGCGCGTACCAGTTCTTCAGGGCGGTGTGCACGCTCGCGCCGAGCGAGTTGTGCGCCCAGGGCGGGCCCTTCGGCGGCGCCGGCCGGTCGACGTACGAGTGGCGGTAGCGGCGCGGGCAGTCCGCGTACGCGCCGAGCTTGCTGGGCGTGCAGACGAACAGCCGCTCCGGCATGCCGTCGAAGCCGAGCTGCTCGGGCTGGCCGGACCGGGCCCGTGGGGCCGAACCGGTGGTGGATCGTCCGGATGAGGAGGCTCGTCGCACCCCGTCGATCCTGCCACCCCGGTACGACGGTCGCGCCGACCCGGTCGGCGGGTCGAGGCAGGGCGGGGCCGTCGGGCGACGGGCCGGGTCAGGCCATGTTCACGTACTGCGTGACGAAGGCGGCGACGGCGTCCGCGATGAGCTGCACCGCGATGGCGGCGAGCAGCAGGCCGGCGATCCGGGTGAGCACCTCGATCCCGCCGGGGCGCAGGATCTTGACGATCCCGCCGGAGAAGCGCAGCACGACCCAGACGGTGAGCATCACCGCGACGATGGCCGCCGCGATGGCGCCGTAGTCGGTGGCCCGGTCGGCCTGCTGGACGAACAACATCGTCGCCACGATCGCGCCCGGCCCGGCCAGCAGCGGGGTACCCAGCGGCACCAGGGCGATGTTCGAAGTGGATTGCTGGGTGGGATCGTCCGCCTTGCCGGTGAGCAGCTCCAGGGCGACCAGCACCAGCAGCAGCCCGCCGGCCGCCTGGAGCGCCGGCAGGTCCACGTGCAGGTAGGCGAGCAGGGTCTGCCCGGCCACGGCGAAGACCACGATCACCCCGAGCGCCAGCGCGACGGCCTGCCAGGCCGCCCGGTTCCGGTCCCGGGCGGCCAGCGGCCCGGTGAGCGCGAGGAAGATCGGCATCATGCCCGGCGGGTCGACGATGACCAGCAGGGTCACGAAGACCTCGCCGAAGAGCTTCAGATCCACCCGGACACGGTAGCCGCGCGGGTGCAGGCGGATCAGGTCGAAGCGACGGGCGTCACCCCGCCGGCCTCGGCCAGGAGCCGTTCGTACGCCTCGACGGCCGTGGTGAACGCGCCGAGCCGGACGGTCTTGTGGGTGCCGTGGAAGTCGGACGAGCCGGTGACGAACAGACCCAGCTCGGCGGCGAGCGACCGCACGTGCGCCCGCTCGGCGGGTGAATGGTCCTCGTGGTCGGCCTCCAACCCGGCGAGACCGGCCGCCGCCAGCTCGGCGACCAGTTCGTCGGGCACGACCCGGCCCCGCCGGCTGGCCTTCGGGTGGGCGAAGACCGGCACGCCGCCGGCCGCCCGGACCAGCCGGACCGCCCGGAACACGTCGATGTCCGCCTTGGGTAGCCGGTAGCGCTCGCCCAGCCAGCCGGGCCCGAACGCCTCGGTGGTGGTGGCCACCAGCCCGGCCCGGATCAGCGCCTGGGCGATGTGTGGCCGGCCCACCGTCCCGCCGGCCGCCCCGGCCAGGATCTCCGGCCAGCTCACCTCGACGCCGTCGGCGCGCAGCAGCTCGACGATCCGCTGCCCGCGTACCTCGCGGGCGGCCCGCACCCGGGCCAGCTCCGCGACCAGCTCCGGGTGGTCCGGGTCGAAGAGGTACGCCAGCAGGTGCAGCGCCACCGCCGGCTCGGCCCCGTGCCAGCGGCAGGAGATCTCCGCGCCCCGGATCAGGGTCAGCGCCGGGGGCAGCGCCGCCACGGCGGGCGCCCAGCCGGAGGTGGTGTCGTGGTCGGTGATCGCCAGCACGTCCAGTCCGGCGTCGGCCGCGGCCCGGACCAGCTCGGCCGGGGTGAGGGTGCCGTCGCTGGCCGTCGAGTGGGTGTGCAGGTCGATGCGGACGGCCGGTCCGGGGTGCGGGGTCATCGCCCGACGCTACCCGCCGCCGGCACGGCCCCGGCGGGAGGTCAGGAGGCCACGTCGGTGACGACCACCGGCCGGCCGCCCGGATCGACGCCGGACACGGGGGCGACGTCGGCCGGCTTGCCGGCGGTCACCCGGTCGCTGCGCACCTGCACGAGCCAGCCGCGCCCGTCGACGTACCAGGCGGTCCCGGCCGGGGTCCAGGCCACCGCGCCGGTCAGCGCCGGCCCGGCGCGCCGGGCCACCGGCGTCCCGTCGAGGGTGGCCAGGTCGACCAGGAGCGTCTCGGTGGCCTTCGACGCACCGGTGCGGCCGTTGACCAGCAGCCAGCGGCCGTCGGCGGAGACCGCGCCGAACCCGTCGACGCCGAGGACTGGCCCGCAGGCGGTACGGGTCGCGGCGAGGTTCCGGGCGGGGTCGAGCAGCGCCAGGCAGGGCCGGCGGGGTGAACCGGTGGCGACCACGCCGACCGCCCGGCCGTCCGGCCGCGTCCCGTACACGGCGAGGACGTCGCCCCCGGTCCCGGCGGAGAGCCCGCCCGCGGCCGGCCGCCACACCGCGTACCCGGGCCGGGTGGGGTCGAGTCGCACCACGACGGCGTCGCCGACGAAGCCGACCGGGACTGCCGGCCCGGGGGCCGCCGTGCTGGTGACCGCGACCAGACGGTCGCCGACGATCCCGGCGACGGTGAGCCGGTCCCCGTCGCGCCAGGCGACCTGCCGGCCGGTGGCGGCGACGGCGATGGCCTCCGCGCCCGCGAGGAGCGCCTGGCGGCTGCCGTCCGGCCGCATTGAGACCAGGGTTCGGCCCGCCGCGGTCGGCCCGCCCACCACCAGCCAGCCGCCCTGGTCGGGGACGCGTTGGGCCCGGTCGACCGCGCCCAGCCCGAGAGGGATGCTCTCGTCCTGGGTGGTGCGCAGGGTCGTGCCGACGATCAGGTCCACGGCGGGGCCGCCCGGGCCGGGGAGCGGGCGAGCGGTCCCGGCCGACGGGCTCACCATCGGGTCGGGTGCCGGTGCGGCGGTGGCCCCGCGCGGGTCGCCGAGCACCACGGTCGGGGTGGTCGGGTGGCCCGCCTGCGTGCCGAACTGCGCCATGCCGGCGCTGACCAGCACGGTGGCCGCCCCGGCGAGGGCGACGCCGGCCAGGGTGCGGCGGCGGCGGGTGCGGTTGGCGCGCCGGATGGCCAGGCCGGCCGGGTCCACGGCGAGAGGTCGGAGCGTGGCGGCCTGCCGGGACAGGGTCGCCCGGACCGCTCGCTCCAGCTCGTCTCTCGGCACATCCATTGGACGCCCGGGGGCCCTCGTCCGGTTGTCAGCGGGGATCGGCACGTCGCTCACCGCCGTTCGGCGCCGACGGCCCGGGCCGACGCACCGACGGCGTCGGCGGGGCGGGCGTCGGCCGCGACGGCGTCGGCGGCCGGCGGGGTCGGGGCGGGCAGCCGTCCCGCGTCCCTCGGGTGGCCGCCGCGGCGCGGGGCGCCGGCAGCGCGTTGGGCCTCGGCCGGAACGCGGGACGAGGCGGGCGCCGGAACGCGGGCCGGCTCGGCGTCCGGCGCGGGCCGGCGTGGCGGCGTCCGGGACGCGCCGGGGCGCGGCGCGGTGCGGCCCGGGACGGGGGCGTCGGACCCCGCCGCCCGCGACGGGCGACGCGTCGTCGCCTCGCGGCCGACGGACCGCGTCGACCCGGGCAGGTCGGGCAGGTCGATGGCCGCCTGCTCGCCCAGCCGGCGGCGCAGGGTGGCCAACGCCCGGGACGTCTGGCTCTTCACCGTTCCCGGGGAGATCTCCAGCAGCGCGGCGGTCTGCGCCTCCGACATGTCCTCGTAGAAGCGCAGCACCAGCACCGCCCGTTGCCGGCTGGGCAGCGCCCTGAGGTGCCGCCAGAGCACGTCCCGGTCGAGCTGCTGCTCGATCTCGTCGATCCCGGCCCGCTCGGGCAGCACCTCGGTCGGCCGTTCCCCGTGCCAGCGCCGCCGCCACCAGCTCGTCGAGGTGTTGACCATGACCCGGCGGGCGTATGGCTCGATCGCATCGATCCCGCCGAGCCGCCGGCAGGCCAGGTACGTCTTGGTCAGGGCCGTCTGGAGCAGGTCCTCGGCCGTGGCCCAGTCCCCGGCGAGCAGGTACGCGGTGCGCAGCAGCGCCCCGGAGCGGGCCGCGACGAACTCACGGAACTCCTCCTCCAGCGGGTCCCTGCCGGCCACGCTCACCTCCCGCACCCCCGTGCCCTGCTGGCAGGCTGTCACGCCGGGGCGCCCCGGTCGACGGCGGTTGGTGCCGTGTTCCTCCGATGTTCGGACGGAAATCTCAGGCGCCGTCGTCGGCCTTGGCCTCGTCCGCCTCCTTGCCCAACCGAGCCTCGACGGCCTGCGGCTCGTACATCTCCTCGACGACGCGCAGGTAGAGCTCGTTGGGGTTGGGCAGGTTCTTGATCTCGCGGAGCGCCTGGTCCTGGCCGGCGGACTCCAGCACGAAGGTGCCGTAGTTGAGCGCGCGGCCGGTCGGGCTCTGCTCGTACTTCATGTCGGTGACCCGGGCCAGCGGCATCATCGCGACCTTGCGGGTGATGATGCCGTTGACGACCATCACCCGCTTGTTGGTCAGGATGAAGCGGTCGTACCACCAGTCGGCGACCCGCCAGGCGACCCAGCCCATCACGGCGAACCAGAGCAGCACCGCGACGGTGGTCAGCGCGCCCACGTCCCGCCCGGCGAGGAAGCCGGAGAGGTAGCCGAGGACGAAGGTCGCGGCGATGCCCACCAGGATCGGCGTGGTGAGGTGGATCCAGTGCCGCTTCCACTCGCCCCGGTACCGCTCGGTGGGGAAGAGGTAGCGGGCGACGAGTGAGCTGGGCTCGTCCTCAAGCGGGAGGACCCGCCGGGGCCCCAGCGGCATGCCGGAGGCGTCGACCCGCAGCCCGGCCAGTTCCTCCTCGGAGATCTGCGGAGCCTGGTAGCCGGCCTCGGGGTCGCGGACCCAGGCGCGCCCGGAGCGCCCCTCGCCCGCGAACGGACCGTCGCCGTAGCCGACGTCGTCGGAGAACGGGGGGCCGTCGGAGGGACCCGGGCGGGGACCCGACACGTCGTCGGGCCGGACCCGGGGAATCGGCTCCGTGTCTCGCTCCCGGCGTCCCCGGTCGGGGTCGTCGGGATCGAAGGGGGGACCGGAGGGGCTTCCCATCGGCGGCTAGGCGATGAGGCTGGTGAAGAAGTCGCCGAACCCCTGGGCGATGTCCATGATGCCGCCACCGATCGACTTGAAGACGTCTGCGGCGGAGTTCGGCCGGTAGGCGACAAAGAAGATCAAGAATGCGATACCGGCCCAGGTGAGGACCTTCTTGACCATGGCGGGCCATCCTCTCGCGCGGCGCCGGGTCCATTTACCGCAGCGGCACCCAGAGTATCAGTTAGGTGTCGTATAGTGAATCTCTGCGTCCGTTCTCCGACAGAACGGGATCCTTCTCAGGCTTTCCCGTGCAGGTACGGAGACGGTGCGCCATACACGAGTTCGGACGGCGTCCACTCCGTGAGGTCGTGCAACTCCACGTCCTCGGCGAGCAGATGCCCCGCACTCGCCGGCCAGGCTATCGCATGGAGCCACAATCCCCGAGCCTCGCCGGCGTACGCGCTTCGATCGGTTGGAGAATTTACGAGCCACAGTGGAGTCGGATGGCCGGCCACCCGGATCCTGGCCTGTCCGATGTGCTCCGGATGCCCGGGGCCGGGTTCGTTCAACGCCTCGGCGAGTTCCGGCCCCGGATCGGGCCCGGCCATCCCGGCGAACCGGGTGCCCAGGCCCACGCCCGGCTCCTCGGCCACGAAGACCAGGTCGGCGGGGCCGCCGCCGAGCGGCTCGGGCCCGGCGCAGGCGATCACGGTGGCCCGCACCCCGGTCCGCTCGTCGCCGGCGTACGCCACGCCGGTGAGGGTCCAGCCGGGCGGCAACGGCCAGGGACACCAGACCGGCGTGGCCGGCTCCGCCCCGGGCGCGGCGGTGGCGACCCGGTCCACCACGCTGGCCACGATCTCCGCTCCGATGTGCTCGGGCACGTGCAGCGGCGGCACCGGCCCGCAGCGCGGGCACCGCCACTCGGTGTGCATCAGGTCCGGCTCGCGCACGGATCCACCACACCTCGGACAACTCACCGCGACGCTCACGTTTCCACCGTCACCCCGGATCGCGGGGCCGTCAAGTCGAGCGGCTGTTTCCCCCGGCGCGTCGCGGCGGGATTCCACCGGCCGTGCCCGGCCGCTGGCACGGGGTCACCGGACGGCCACCGGACCGACGGCCGCGCCGGAACCCGGACGCGCACCGGTGGGGACGTCGGCTCAGCCGGGTGGTGGGCCGGCGTGCGCCCGGATCCACGCGTGCATCGCGATGCCGCTGGCCACCCCCGCGTTGACCGACCGGGTCGAGCCGTACTGGGCGATCGAGAAGAGCTGGTCGCAGGCCGTCCGGGCCGGGTCGGACAGCCCCGGGCCCTCCTGGCCGAAGAGCAGCACGCAGCGGCGCGGCAGGGTGGTCGTCTCCAGCGGTCGGGAGCCGGGCAGGTTGTCGATGCCGACCACCGGCAGGTCCCGTCCCGCCGCCCAGGCGACGAACTCGTGGATCGTCTCGTGGTGCCGGACGTGCTGGTAGCGGTCGGTCACCATGGCGCCCCGCCGGTTCCACCGCCGCCGCCCGACGATGTGCACCTCGGCGGCGAGGAACGCGTTGGCGTTGCGGACCACCGTGCCGATGTTGAAGTCGTGCTGCCAGTTCTCGACGGCCACGTGGAAGTCGTGCCGGCGCCGGTCCAGGTCGGCCACCACGGCCTCCCGCCGCCAGTACCGGTACCGGTCCACCACGTTGCGCCGGTCGCCCCCGGCGAGCAGCTCCGGGTCGTACCGCGGGTCGTCCGGGAGGTCGCCGGGCCACGGCCCCACGCCGACGTCGAGCTGGTCACCGGTCACGGTCTGAAGAGGGTACGGTCCGCCCGCCGCTCCGCCGGGCGTGGGGTGCCCCGGGGTCGGTCCCGGGCCGGCGGGCGGAGGGCCTGCTCAGCCCAGGTCGAGTGCCCCGCCGAGCCGGTCCAGGAAGCGCCGGTCGGCCGGCGCGGTGGGGAGGTCCGCCGGGGCCCGGTCACCGTCGGTGGCGGCCCGGCAGACCCGGGCCGCCACCGACTGCACCCACTGCCGGTACGCGGCCGAGTCGGCGGGGTCGGCCCGGCGACGCAGCACCCGCGCCGCGGCCCGGCAGGCGGCCAGCAGACTGACCAGGTCGGCGAGCTGGTCGGCCGGGGCGGGCGCCCCGTCGTGCCGGGCGTAGATGGCGGCCACCACGGCGCGTACCAGGTCGCTGTCGAAGGCGCGGCCCGCCGCCACGGCGTCCAGACCGGCGAGCCCGGCGGCGACGCCGCGCGGTGGGCGTCCGGGGGCGGGCGTGGCGGCGGCCACGAGCACGCGGCCGGGCAGCCCGGTCAGCAGGTCCCACTCGGCGGCGGAGTAGACGGCGGTGGTCAGCGGTGCGGCGCGGCGGCCGGCAGAGGGCGGCTCTCCGGCGACGGAGTGGCTCATGGGGACCTCCGGCGCCAGCATAAGCCTCCGACCAGGAAAAGGGCCCCAACCCCACGGAAGACGGCGGGGAGGGGCCCGGTGCCGGACGGGAGGGTCAGCGCGGCTCGGGGAAGCTCGGCCGCTCCGGGTCGACGCCCGCTCCGACGGTGGCGGCCGCGTACTCCCGCTTGGGGACCATCACCCGGCGGCGGAAGACGCAGACCATGGTGCCGTCCTGCTTGTAACCCCGGGTCTCCACGGAGACGACCCCCCGGTCCGGCTTCGAGCCGGACTCGCGCTTGTCCAGCACGGTGGTCTCGCCGTAGATGGTGTCGCCGTGGAAGGTCGGGGCCACGTGCCGCAGCGACTCGACCTCGAGGTTCGCGATGGCCTTGCCGCTGACGTCGGGGACGGACATGCCGAGCAGCAGGGAGTAGATGTAGTTGCCGACCACCACGTTGCGCTGGAACTGGCTCGCCGACTCGGCGTAGTGGGCGTCCAGGTGCAGGGGGTGGTGGTTCATGGTGAGCAGGCAGAAGAGGTGGTCGTCGTACTCGGTGACGGTCTTGCCCGGCCAGTGCCGGTAGACCGCGCCGACCTCGAACTCCTCGTAGTAGCGGCCGAACTGCATCGATGTCCCCTTCACGGCGGCGACGGAGTTCGGGCCAGCATGCCTTATCGAGTGTTAAGGCGAGGGCCGGGGCGGGCCGGCCGCGGAAATGTCACACCGGCAGCAACCCGAGGGGAGACGCAATGAGCGGCGGGGCCCTCCCCGGCACCCGCCGCCCACGCTCTGATGCGAGAGATTCTGCCGTACGCCGGTGCCCGACGAACAGAGACCGGCGTCACATTTATCTTTTCGTAACAACACTCTGCGTGACTGTCGACCAGGTCCGGAGCGATCTCCGCAGGTCGGATCGGCGCTAGTCAGACATCAGATCGTCGATGCGGGGTCGCCGCCCACTTCGACGGCTATGGAAGCGCTCCCATCACGGCTGGTCACGCAAATGCGTCATGCATGTGCGCGCCGCACACGGGGAACGACAGATGCGGATCGATACTCTGGGCTCCCGCCCCGCCGGCCGAGGGGGTTTCGGCACCGGCCGCCCGGGAATTCGTCGGGACCCGTCCTGGTTTCAGGAGGCGTAGGTGATTCTGCGGTGATCGGAGAGTGCAAATGGCAACCGTTGAGCTGACCACGGGGAACTTCGACGAGGTCGCGGGCAGCGACGGCATCGTCCTGGTCGACTTCTGGGCTGAGTGGTGCGCCCCGTGCAAGCGGTTCGCCCCGGTCTACGAGCGCTCCTCGGACAAGCACCCCGACATCGTCTTCGGCAAGGTCGACACCGAGGCGCAGCAGGAACTGGGCGCCAAGTTCGACATCCGCTCCATCCCGACGATCATGGCGATCCGGGACGGCGTGATCGTCTTCGCCCAGCCCGGCGCCCTGCCCGAGTCGGCCCTGGAGAACCTGATCGAGCAGGTTCAGGGCCTCGACATGGACGACGTCCGCAAGAAGCTGGCCGAGCACAACCACTGAGCCGGGTCGTCCGACGGCCGGGCCCCGACCTGGGGCCCGGCCCGTCGTCGTGTCCCGGGCCGGGCCGTTCTCGCGTCCCGGGGCCGGGCGCCGCCGGGGCCGGTCGGCGCGGCGGCCCGACGTCACCGGTACGGCCGGCTCCCACCGGCCGACGGCGGGACCCCTGCCAGCCTTCCATCCCGTATCGTCCTGACCCGATGGAGACGTTGACCCGCCGTGGCCGGGCGATCCGGCTGGGCGCGACCGCGCTCGGCCTCGCCGTGCTGCTCGCCGGCACGGCCTGGGGCAGCGACGACGACTTCCCGTTCGGCCCGTTCCGGATGTACTCCACCTCCGACCCGCCCGACGCCCCCGCCCCGGACACCCGCGTCGAGGGCGTGGACCGCACCGGCGCGGTGGTCGACCTGGGCCAGGACGCCACCGGCATCCGCCGCGCCGAGATCGAGGGCCAGCAGAGCCGGTACGTCGCCGAGCCGGACCGGCTGCGCCAGGTCGCCGACGCGTACGCCGAACGCCACCCCGACGCCGCCGGGCTGGTCGAGGTGCGCATCGTGATCCGCTGGTACGGCATCGAGGCCGGCCGGCCGACCGGCCGCTGGGCCGACGAGACGGTGGTCAGCTGGCGGGCGGACCGGTGACCGGCTGGCTGACCGAGGCGGTGCCGCGCGGCCGGGTGGCCGCCTTCCGCACCCTGGTCTACCTCTTCGTGGCCGCCGACCTGGTGTTCTTCACCCCATGGGTGCGCACCCGGGCCAGCGTGCCCGGCGAGCTGTACCAACCGCTGCTCGTCGGCCGAGCGCTCCCGCTGCCCACCCCCACCCCGGCCCTGGTCGCCGCGATCTTCTGGGTCCTGCTGGTCCTCGCGGCGCTCGCCGCGACCGGCCGCGCCCACCGGCTGCTCGGCTGGTCGGTCTTCGCGCTGTACCTGCAATGGATGATCATCGCGATGAGCTACGGCAAGGTCGACCACGACCGGTTCGGCCTGCTCGTCGCGCTCGCCGTGCTCCCCACCGCCGGGCGGGCCCGGCACGGCGACCCGACCCGCAGCGAGGCCGGCGGCTGGGCGCTGCGGGTCACCCAGATCGCGGTGATCTGCACGTACTTCCTGGCCGCGTTCGCCAAGTTCCGGTTCGGCGGGCTCGACTGGGCCACCGGGTCTGTGCTCGCCAGGGCGATCATCCGGCGCGGCACCGACCTGGCCGACCTGATCGCCGGGGTGCCGTACCTGCTGCTCGTGGCGCAGTTCGGCATCCTCGCCTTCGAGTTGCTCAGCCCGGTGGTCTTCGTGCTGCCCGAGCGCTGGCGGCTGGCCATGGTCGGCTTCTTCTACTTGTTCCACCTGGTCACCATGGCGACGATCACCATCTCGTTCGCGCCGCACCTGGTGGCGATGGCCAGCTTCCTGCCGCTGGAGCGGGTGCGCCCGGTGCTCTGGGCCCGCCGGCTCGCCGGCCGCCGCCGATCCGGCCCGAACGGGACCGGCGGCGCGGAGCCGGCGCCGGCGGCCCCGCCCGCCCTGGCCGCAGCCGCGCCCGATCAGGCGTCCGTGGTGGGCCGGCCGGCCGGGCCGTAGAGCCGCTCCCGCGCCTCCTGCGGCAGCGAGCACGCGGCGGTGCCGCCGGGCAGCCGGTGCCGGTTGCGGGCCACCCAGCGGTACGCCGGCCAGGCCACCGCGCGGACCGGCGGGAACCGCAGGCCCGCGCCGGCCACCCGCCAGCGCGGGCCGCTGTCGCCGAGCAGCCTGGCGATCGCGTCCGGGCCCGCGGCCCGGCGGCCGTCCGCGCCGACCCACTGCACGGCCTCCTCGCACTCGGCCTGCGTCAGGCCCAGCGCGTCGAGATCGGCGAACTGCCAGGGCAGCACCCGCGCCCCGGTGGGGATGCGGCGCTCGATGAACTGGGCGCACGTGGTGCAGAACGCGCAGTCGCCGTCGTAGACGAAGGTCGACGTCTCCATGGCTCCATCCTCCCCCGGCCGGGTGGCCGCCGGGCCCGGGTGTCCGGCAGGTCACTTGCGCTTCGTTCGCACACGTGTTCGAATGATGGTCATGCGCTGGGGCACCCTCTCCGCTCCCCCGGACGAGGGTGGTCCCGAGCGGGCAGCGCCAGCGGCTCCACCCCTGCCGCTGGCGCTGCCCGACGCGACAGGTCCGCCCCGAGCCGGGCGACGACCGGCGGCTGCCCGAGCCGCCCGCTCCGCCGCGCCGACCAGCTCGCCCTGTGCCGTCCCGGCCGGCCGGTTACAGTCGCGGGGTGCGCACCGCCCAGCAGCTCCTCGCCGACTCCGCCGTGATCGCCGTCGTGGGCGCGTCCCGCGACCCCGGCAAGGCCGCGCACCGGGTGCCGGCGCAGATGCAGCGGTACGGCTGGCGGATCGTCCCGGTCAACCCGACGGTCGACGAGCTGTTCGGCGAGCGGGCGTACGCGTCGTTGGCCGACATCCCGCACCCGGTCGACCTGGTGGACGTGTTCCGCCCGGCCCGGGACGCGGTCGGGGTGGTCCGCGAGGCGGTGGCGATCGGCGCGCCCGCGGTCTGGTTGCAGCTCGGGATCGTCTCGCCGCAGGCGCGGCGGATCGCCGAGGAGGCGGGGATCGACTACGTCGAGGACCGCTGCCTCATCGTCGAGCGCGCCGCCGCCGGCCTGACCCGACTGGCCTGACGGGCGTCGCCCCGACCGGGCCCGGTCAGAGCTTGTACTCCTTGAGCAGGCCGCGGGAGATGATCGTCTTCTGGATCTCCGAGGTGCCCTCGCCGATGAGCAGGAACGGGGCCTCCCGCATCAGCCGCTCGATCTCGTACTCCTTGGAGTAGCCGTAGCCGCCGTGGATGCGGAACGCCTCCTGGACCACCTCGGCGCAGTACTCGGAGGCGAGCAGCTTGGCCATCCCGGCCTCGACGTCGTTGCGCTGGCCGGCGTCCTTGAGCCGGGCCGCGTTGACCATCAGGGCGTGCGCGGCCTCGATCTTCGTGCCCATCTCGGCGAGCTTGAAGGCGATCGCCTGGTGCTTCGCGAGGGGCTGGCCGAAGGTCTTCCGCTGCTGGGCGTACGCGACGGCCAGCTCGAAGGCGCGGATGGAGATGCCGCAGGCACGGGCGGCGACGTTGACCCGGCCGACCTCGATGCCGTCCATCATCTGGTAGAAGCCGCGGCCGACCTTGTCCGGTCCGCCGAGCACAGCGGAGGCGGGGACGGTGACGCCGTCGAGGACCATCTCGGTGGTCTCGACGCCCTTGTAGCCCATCTTGTCGATCTTGCCGGGGATGGTCAGGCCGGGCGCGGTCTCGCCGAAGCCGGGCTCCTTCTCCAGCAGGAAGGTGCTCATGTTGCCGTACACGGAGTCGGCGCCGGTGTCGGTCCTGACCAGGGTGGCGACCACCGAGGAGTACGCCCCGTTGGTCAGCCACATCTTCTGGCCGTTCAGGACGTAGTTGTCGCCGTCGCGGACCGCCCTGGACCTGATCGCCGAGACGTCGGAGCCGCACTCCGGCTCGGACATGGAGAACGCGCCGCGCACCTCGCCGGTCGCCATCCTCGGCAGCAGCCGGGCCCGCTGCTCCGCCGAACCGTGCTGCGAGATCAGGTACGCCACGATGAAGTGCGTGTTGACGATGCCGGAGATCGACATCCAGCCCCGGGACAGCTCCTCGACCACCAGGGCGTAGGTCAGCAGGGACTCGCCGAGCCCGCCGTGCTCCTCGGCGATGGTGAGGCCGAACAGCCCCATCTCGCGCATCCCGTCGAGGATGTCGGCGGGGTACTCGTCGGCGTGTTCCAACCGCTGCGCGTGCGGGATGATCTCCTTGTCGGCGAACTCCCGGACGGTTTCCAGGATCGACCGCTGCACGTCGGTCAGGCCGGGCGTCTGGGCGAGTCGGGCCATCTCAGCCTCCGGGGATCGGCGCATTACTCATAGGTAACTGAACGCTCGGTCAGTATCGGCCTCCCCGCCGGCGAGGCCAAGGTGACCAGTCGACACAACCGCTGTGAAAAGGTTCACCGCTGCGGGTAGCGTCCCGCAATAGGGCCAGGTCACCAGGGGTGCGCGGGAGGTACCGGATGAGTTATCCACCGCAGGAGCCGGACCAACCGCCGTCGCCGTACGAGCCGCCGCCCGGCGAGCCCGGCCCGCCGTCGGGATACGAACAGCACGGGCAACCGGGCCAGTACGGCCCGCCCCCGGGTTACGGGCAGTACGGCCAGCCCGGACCGTACGGCCAGCCAGGGCAGTACCCCGGCCAGCCGCCGCCCGGCCGGGGCACGAACATCCTCGCCGTGCTGTCGCTGGTCTTCGCGTTCGTCTTCCCGCCCGCCGGCATCGTGTTCGGGCACGTGGCCAAGCAGCAGCTCCGGCGCACCGGCGAGGAGGGCGACCAGCTCGCCACCTGGGGCCTGATCCTCGGCTACCTCTTCACCGCGATCGGCCTGCTGGCCTGCTGCGGCTGGATCGCGCTGGCGATCTGGGGCAGCTCCGGCGGCGGCAGCTCCTACAACTGACCCCCGGAGCCGCCCGGGGCCAGGTCAGCGGAACTGCGCCTCCCGCACGCTGTTGCCGCCGTCCACCACCAGCATCTGCCCGGTGATGTACGACGCGGCGGGCGAGCAGAGGAACACGATCGCGGCGGCCACCTCGTCCGGGGTGCCGGGACGGCCCACCGGGGTGCCGAGCCCCTGCCGGATCTCCGCCACCGTGGAGGCGGCCGTGTGGATGGTCCCCGGGGCCACCGAGTTCACCGTCACGCCGTCGGCGATCATCTCCATCGCCAGCGCCCGGGTCAGGCCGACCACGCCCGCCTTCGCGGCGGCGTACGCCGCCTCGGTGGGCAGGGCGTTGACCGGGCCGGCGGTGGCCGCCAGGTTGACGATCCGCCCCCAGCCACGCTCGGCCATCCCGCCGATGAACGCGCGGCTGCACAGGAACGCGGTGGTCAGGTTCCGGTCGATCTCGCCGTGCCACTCCTCGTAGCTGAGCTGGGCCACCGGGCGCAGCACCTCGGGACTGGCCCGGCTGGCCAGACCGGCGTTGTTGACCAGCACCTCCACGTCGCCGAGCTGCTCGGCGACCGCGTCGGCGAGCGCCCCGACCTCCGACTCGTCGGTGAGGTCGGCGACGAACCCCGTCACCCCCAGCTCGCCGGCCCGTTCGTGGATGCGCCGGGTGGTGGAGACGATGGCCACCCGCGCCCCCAGGTCGGCCAGCCGGCGGGCCGTGGCGTACCCGATGCCGTCGGGGCTGCCGGCCCCGGTGACCAGGGCGACCCTGCCGTCGAGCCGCATGGTGACCGGGTCGGCCAGCGGCGCCGGGGCGTCCTGGTCGGCCGGGGCCGTCGCGGCGGTGACCCGGCCGCGTCGGGCCAGGCCCGGTCGGCTCGCGTCCCGCCTCGGTCGGCTCCCGGAACGGTCCGCGGACCGCGCGTCTGTTGCCATGCCGAGATCCTGCCCGCTGCGCCCCCGCCGGGCAACGCGGCACCCGGTAACGGGGACGCCCATTCTGGGCGGGCCTGGCTACCCTGACCGCGCACCCTCGACAGACGGAGAGAACCGATGACATATCCGCCGCCGCCCGGCAACGACCCCTGGTCCCAGCCGTCCACCCCGCCGGTCGACCCCACCCTGCCGGTGAGCGGGCAGCCGATCCCCGGCCAGCCGACGGGCACGGACCCGTACGCGCCGGTCGACCCGTACGCGGGGATGAAGTCGGAGCAGCCCGCGCCGGCCACGGCCGACCCGTACGCCGTGCCCGGCTACGCACCCGCCGGCTACCCGCAGGGCGGCTACCCCGGGTACGGGTATCCGCCGGTGCAGAAGACCAACGGATTGGCCATCGCGGCGCTGGTGCTCGCCCTGGTCGGCTTCGCGTCCTGCGTCACCGCGCCGATCGGCGCGATCCTCGGCCACGTCGCGCAGAAGCAGATCCGGCAGACCGGCGAGGGCGGCGAGGGGATGGCGACGGCCGCCATCATCGTCGGCTGGATCCTCACCGGCCTGATAGTGCTGGCGATCATCTTCTACATCGTGATGATCGTCATCGCGATCAGCGCGAGCAGCACGAGCAGCAGCTACTGACGCGCGGGCCGGAACGACGGGAGGGTGCCGCCCCGGGGCCGGGGCGGCACCGGCTCACTCCGCCGCAGGCGTGAAGCCGGAGGTCCGGGTCATCCCGGCCGCGCGGCCCTTGGCCGCGATCACCAGGGCCATCTTGCGGGACGCCTCGTCGATCATCTCGTCGCCGAGCATCACCGCGCCGAGCCGGCCGCCCGCCTCCGAGGTGTAGTGCTCGTACGCGTCGAGGATCAGCTCGGCGTGATCGTAGTCGGCCTGGGCCGGCGAGTAGACCTCGTTCGCGGCGTCGATCTGCCCGGGATGCAGCACCCACTTCCCGTCGAAGCCCAGCGCGGCCGACCGCCCGGCCACCTCCCGGAACGCGTCGACGTCCCGGATCTGCAGGAACGGGCCGTCGATGGCCTGCTTGTCGTGCATCCGGGCGGCCATCAGGATGCGCATCAGGATGTAGTGGTACGGGTCGCCCGGGTAGTCGGGGATGAGCGCGCCGACCACCAGCGACCTCATGTTGATCGAGGCCATGAAGTCGGCCGGCCCGAAGATGATGGTCTCCACCCGGGGCGACGCGGCGGCGATGGCGTCGACGTTGACCAGGCCGGCGGCGTTCTCGATCTGCGCCTCGATGCCGATCCGGCCGACCGGGAGGCCGAGGGTCTTCTCAAGCTGGGTGAGCGTCAGGTCCAGCCACTGCACCTGGGCGGCGTCCTGCACCTTCGGCAGCATGACGCAGTCCAGGTTGGCGCCGGCCCCCTCGACGACCTCGATCACGTCCCGGTACGTCCACGGGGTGGTGAGGTCGTTGACCCGGACCACCCGGGTCTTGCCGGCCCAGTCGCCCTCGTTGAGCGCCGCCACGATGTTCTTGCGCGCGTCCGGCTTGGCCAGTGGGGCCACCGCGTCCTCCAGGTCCAGGAAGACCTGGTCGGCGGGGAGGCCCTGGGCCTTGCCGAGCATCTTGACGCTGGAACCGGGCACGGCGAGGCAGGACCGGCGGGGGCGACCGACAGCGGCCATGGATGCGCTCCTTCCCGCGTCGGCGGACCGGCCGACGGGCTGACGGGTGCCCGCCGCACCGGCGGACTTAACGATCGCAAAGGTGTTTGTGACGCCACGGTAACCTCGTGCCGTGACCGGGGTGAATGGACCTGTGGAAGATCTCACTGGGCGTCGGATCGTGGTGGTGACCGGGGCCAGCTCCGGCATCGGACTGGCCGCCGCCGTGGACCTGGCGCGCCGCGGTGACCAGGTGGTACTGGTCGGCCGGGACCCGGCCCGCCTCCAGGCGGCCGGCGACCGGGTGCGGGACGCCAGCGGTGAGCGGCCCGAGTTGTTCCGGGCCGACTTCGCGGTCCTCGACGACGTGCGGGGGCTGGCGGAGCGGCTGCGCGCCGCGTACGACCGGATCGACGTGCTGGCCAACAACGCCGGGGCGATCGTGCTGCGCCCGGCCACCACGGTCGACGGGTTCGAGCTGTCCATGCAGGCCAACCACCTGGCCCCGTTCCTGCTCAGCACCCTGCTGCGGGACCGGGTCGGCCGGCTCGTGGTCACCGCCTCCGCCGCGCACCGCAGCGGCGTGCTGGACCCGGACGACCTCAACGCCACGCTGCGCGGCTACCGGCCGATGCGCGCGTACGGCACCAGCAAGCAGGCGAACATCCTGTTCACCGCGGAGGCGGCCCGGCGCTGGCCGGAGATCCCCGCGTACTGCTTCCACCCCGGCGTGGTGCGGACCCGGTTCGGCGCGGACAGCCGGCTGGTGGCCCTGGGCATGCGGATCCTGCCGTTCCGCAGCCCCGAGAAGGGCGCCGAGACGCTGGTCTGGCTCGCCGACCAGGAGCCGGCCAGGCTGACGACCGGCGGCTACTACGCCGACCGGCGGCCCCGCCGCCCGCTGCGCAGGGCCGCCGACCCGCAGCTCGCCGCCCGGCTCTGGACGGCCAGCGCGAAGGCGGTCGGCGTCGCCGCCGGGTAGCCCCCCGTCCTCCGGCCGGCGAGGACTGGCTGCCGGCTGACCGGTGCGCGGTCCCGCCGGGCCGGTCGCCCTCACCCGGGCAGGTGCACCGGGACGCTGGTCACCACCACCCCGGGCAGCTCCCGCAACGCCCGGCGCAGCCGCCGCTCCACCTGGCTGTGCAGCGGCCGGTGCCAGCGGTGGCGCAGCACCACCTCGGGCACGATCACGGTGAGCACCAGGTCGGCCCTGGAGGCGTGCAGCGCCTCCAGGTAGTGGGCCAGCGGCCCGATCACCGCCCGGTACGGCGACACGATCGTCTCCAGCCGCAGGTGGTCCCCCCACGCCTCCCACTGCCCACGGAACCGGTCGGCCTCCACCTCGTTCGGGGCGAGGTGCACGGCCAGGGTCGGCTGCCCGAGCGACGCCGCGTACGCGAGGGCACGCAGCGAGGCCCGGTTGAGCCGGGCCACCGGCACCACCACCAGGTGCCGGATCTGCTGTGGCACCTCCTGCCCCTCGGCCGGCAGGGGCGCACCGTCCCCGTCGCCGCCGGCGGAGGGACCGCCTGCCGGCGGCTGCGGTGCGGCTCCGCCCTCCGGCCCGCCGCCCGCCACGGTTCCCCGGGGCGGCCCGGCAGACGCCGGGGCAGTCCCGGGCGGGCGCAGCGCCAGCGCCCGGTGCTGTTGCCGGTAGTGCCGCTGCACCCGGTGGAAGAGCAGCACCAGCAGCGGCACGGCGACGACCACCACCCAGGCGCCCTCGGCGAACTTGGCGACCGCGGCGGTCAGCAGGACCAACCCGGACAGCGTCGTGCCGACCGCGTTGACCGCCAGCCGACGCCGCCAGCGCGCCCCGCGCCGGCGGCGCCAGTGCACCACCATCCCGGCCTGGGAGAGGGTGAACGCCAGGAACACCCCGACCGCGTAGAGCGGGATCAGCGCCTCGGTGTGCCCCCCGAAGGTGACGAAGACGAGCGCCGCCGTGCCGGAGAGGGCGACGAGGCCGTTGCTGAACGCCAGCCGGTCCCCCATGTGCAGGAACCGGCGCGGGGCGTGCCCGGCCCGGGCCATGAAGAACAGCAGCCGGGGGAAGTCGTTGAAGGCGGTGTTCGCGGCCAGCAGCAGGATCAGCGCGGTGGCCGCCTGCACCAGGGCGTACCAGGGGCCGGTGGGGAAGCTGGTCCGGGCCAGCTGGGACAGCAGCGTCTCCCCCGACCGGGGCACCAGGCCGTCCAGGTGGATCAGCACGACGATGCTGGCGAACAGGACCACCAGCATGGCGACCATCCAGCTCAGGGTGGTGCGCGCGTTGCGCCACTCCGGCGGACGGAACGCCGGGATCGCGTTGGACACCGCCTCGATGCCGGTCATCGACACCGCCCCGGAGGAGAACGCCCGCAGCACCAGCAGCAGGCCCAGCCCCTCGGCCGCCGGCACGTCCGGCGCCGGCAGCGCCATGAACCCCCGGCCGGCCGCCTGGAGGAAGCCGGCGCCGAGCACCGCCAGCAGCGCGGCGATGAAGGCGTACGTGGGGAGCACGAAGATGTTCCCGGCGGTACGGACGCCGCGGAGGTTGCCGGCGAGCAGCACCGCGATCACCAGCACGCCGAGCGGGACGGTGAGCCCGGTGAGCCCCGGCAGGGCCGAGGTGATGGCGTGGATGCCGGCCGCCACCGACACCGACACCGTCAGCACGTAGTCGATCATCAGGCCGGCCGCCGCGGTGAGCCCGGCCCCGGCGCCCAGGTTGTCGCCGGCCACGAGGTACGAGCCGGCGCCGTGCGGGTAGGCCGGAATGGTCTGCCGGTAGGAGACCCCGACCGCGACCATCAGCAGCACCAGCAACGCGCCCAGCGGCAACGACAACCCCAGGGCGGCACCGCCGGCCAGCACCAGCACGGCCAGCATCGCCTCCGGCCCGTACGCCACCGAGCTGAGCAGGTCGGAGGAGAGCACCGGCAGGGCGACCAGCTTGCGCATCCGCTCGTACAGCACGGCCGCGCTGTTCAGGGGCGGGCCGAGCGCCCCCCGACGGAGCCGGACGAGGCCGCGGCCCAGGCGGGAGCCGGGCAGGTTCGCCTGCTCGGTGGCGACCAGTTCGTCCGGCTCCTCGACCCGGAACAGCTCGATCGGCGCCAGCCGGCCGAACCGGCTCGGGGCGGGCCGCCGGCGGTACCGCCCGAGGGTCGGGTCCACCGGCAGCTCGCCCGCCGGCTCCGGCTGCTCCCGCCGGGCCACCCGCCAGCGGTCCCCGATCCGCCGCAGCGACCCCAGCTCCTCCGGCCCCAGGGCCGGGAACTCCGCCTCCGGGGTGACAACCGTCCCCTCCCCACCGCCCTCGCCCATCCCACCGCCCCTCTCCCCTCGCACTGTCGCCGAAGAGGTGCGCCGGGGCGGGCGGAACCGCGACACTCGCCGCGGAAAGTACCCGCAGTCAGGCCGGCGGGCGCTCGGCGAGCGGGCTGGCGTCGGCGGGCAGCGCAGTGGGGACGGTGCGGCGGCCGGCGCGCGCCCCACCGAGCACCACCACGACCACGCCGACCAGCAGCAGCGCGAGCCCGGGCAGCGCGGCGGCCCGGGGGAGTTGGCCGAGCCAGACCCAGGCGATCAGGGCGGCCCCGGGCGCCTCCAGCAGGATCAGCACGCTGACCGTGGTCGCCGAGATCCGGCGCAGCGCGTAGTTGAACATCGAGTGGCCGAGGAGCTGGGCGCCGCCGACCAGGGCGAGGATCGCCAGCCAGGTGTCGGCGTCCCAGCCACCCAGCCGCACCCCGCCGACCAGGCAGACCGCCAGCAGGACCAGCGCGCACACCCCGTAACAGATGGTGGTGTACGTGGTGGTGCTGACGGTGCGGCGGGCCCCCTCCCCGAGGGCGGTGTAGACCGCGCCGCACATGCCCCCGGCCAGCGCGAGCAGGTCACCGGCGAACGCCGGGCCGGAGACGCCGAGGTCGGCCCCCGAGGCGAGCACCGCTCCGCCGACCGCCACCCCGATGCCGGCCCAGACCGCCGGCGGCAGCCGCCGCCCCTGCCCCCGGGCGATCAGCCCCTGCCAGACCGGCTGCGTGGCGACCAGTGCGGTGGCGGCAGCGACCGAGGTGAGCTGGACGCTCGGCATCCAGGTGGCGAAGTGGGCGGCCAGCGCGATCCCGGAGAGCACGCAGTACCAGCCCGCACGCCGGCCCCCGCCGACGGTGAGCGCCCGGAACTCGGTCCGCCGCCGGGCCAGCACGAACGGGCCGAGCACGCCGACCGCGAGCAGGTTCCGCCAGAAGGCGATCGCCAGGGCCGGCGCGGCAGCGAAGGCGACCAGCGGCGCGGACGAGGAGACCGCGACGACGGCCAGGACGGCGACACCGACGGTCGGCGCGTCGACCGTCGGTCGGCGCTGCGGGGGTACGGACACGGGAAGCAATCCTCACACGGCACCGGCCACCACAGAACGTCAGCACTCCGTTACGATCATGGAATTCCGTTGGCGACCCTCCCCCTCGACGCCCGGAGGCACCTCCCCATGCCCGAGTTCCATGCGGTGCTGTTCGACTTCTTCGGCACGCTCACCCGTTCCGTGCAGCGCGGTGCGGCCCACCGGTCCACCGCCGAGCTGCTCGGCTGCCCCGTCGAGGCGCTCGCCGCCGTGCTCGACCGCAGCTACTACCAGCGCGCCAGCGGGCTGTTCGGCGACGCCGAGTCGACCCTGCGCTGGGTGTGCGACCAGGCCGGGGTGAGCCCGCCGGAGAGCGCGCTGCGCGCGGCGGTCCTGTCCCGGCACCGGGCGGTACGGGCCGACACCCGGCTGCGCGACGAGGCGGTGCCCGTACTGGCGGCGCTGCGCCGCCGCGGCCTGGGCACCGGGCTGGTCAGCGACTGCACCCACGAGCTGCCGGCGTTCCTGCCCCAGTTGGCCGTCGACCCGCTGCTCGACGTGCGGGTCTTCTCCGTGGAGGTCGGGCGCTGCAAGCCCGACCCGGCGCTCTACCTGGCCGCGTGCCAACGGCTGGGGTTGGCCCCGGCCGACTGCCTGTACGTCGGCGACGGGGGCAGCCGGGAGCTCACCGGCGCGACGCGGGTGGGCCTGACGGCGGTGCGGCTGGCCGCCCCGGACCTGGCCGAGCACATGGTGTTCGACGCCGAGCCGGACTGGACCGGGCCGGTGCTGCGCTCGCTGACCGAGGTCCTCGACCTGGTGGACCCGGCCGCCGTGCCGGCCTGACCGGGCACGCGGCCGGCCGGGCTCCGGGCCGGCCGGGCTCCGGCAGCTCCGAGATGGGCCGGAAGCTCAGCGGCGGCGGACCCGGTGCAGGCGGAACGGCCTGCGGGTGGCCCGGACCACCGGGGCCGGCCGGGGCGGCTCGGCGAGCGAGGAGTCCGGGAGCCGGTCGCCGGTCGCGGGCTCGCCGGCCGGGGCCAGCCGGACCAGGGCGCAGTCCTCGGCGGCCCACCGCCGCACCAGGTCGGCCGTGGGGCCGGGGGCGTTCAACCGCTTGGCGGCCACCGTCGGGGCCAGGGCCGTCCACGCCTCGGTGCCGGGCGCCACCCGGGTCACCCGGGCCGGCCAGGCGACGATCCGCCCGCCGTGGTCGCCGCGCAGGGTGACCTGCGCCTCGGTGGCCTCCGCCAGGCCGGGCGCCGACTGCTCACCGGGGCCGCTCACCACCAGGAGCGACCCCTCGAACGGTACGCACCACAGCGCCCGCGCCGGCTCGCCCGGGACGCCCACCCAGGCGACGGCGGCCTTCTTCACCGCCTCGTCGACCAGGGGCGTCGTGACCCGCTCGTCCATCTCGTCCGTCACCCCGGCATCCTCCCGCATGTCCGTGGGGCCGCGCGACCGCACCGCCACCACGGGTCGCCGCCACGCCGGCCCGCGCGCTGCCGCAGGCGTCGACGCGGCCCCCTGCGCACCGCTCAACCGACGAAGGGCGGGACGGCGATCTCGCCCCGGGCCACCGCCATCACGTCTCCGGTCACCGTGGCGCCGACCGCGGCTCCGTGGGCGGCCGTGACCGTGCAGCCCAGGTAGGACGCTCGGTTGATCTCGATGCCCTGCCGGACGGCGTAGGAGGATCGGCCGTCGCCGGGGAGCAGGCCGCTGGCGACCAGCCAGACGCCGAGCCCGAGGGCGGCCGATCCGGTCGCCGGGTCCTCCGGGACGCCGTGCCCGGGCACGAATACCCGGGCGTGTGCGGTTTGCGAGTCGGCTTCCCAGGAGAAGACGCTGACGTGCTCGATCCCGTACCGCTCCGCCGTCGCCGCGTTGACCCGGGCGCGGGCCACCGCGTCCGGACGCACCGGCAGGAACGGGAACTCCAGCCCGCAGCCCGCCACCCGGGGGGCCGGGCCGGCGTGGTCGTCGGCGGTGAGACCGGTCATCTCCAGCAGCGGCTCCAGGTCCAGCTCGGGGCCGAGGGTGGGAGTGCCGCCGGTCAGCGTCGCGCCGGTCGCGGTCACCTCGATCGGCAGCACCCCCGCCCCGCACTCCTGGGTGACCTGCCCCACGCCGAACATCCCGCGCCGGCTCGCGGTCACCGCCGCGCCGACGCTCGGGTGCCCGGCGAACGGCAGCTCGTCGGTGGGGGTGAAGATCCGCGCCCGGTAGGTGGCCCCGACCTGCGTGGGCGGCAGCACGAACACTGTCTCGGACAGGTTGAACTCCAGCGCGAGCGCCTGCATCTGCTCGGTGGCCAGTCCTTCGGCGCCGAACACCACGGCCAGCGGATTGCCGGCGAAGGGGCGGTCGGTGAAGACGTCCACGATCTCGTAGGCCAAGGTCGACATGTTGATAAACAGTAGGCGCTTAGGCTGGTGCCTGTGAGCACGCCGAACCGGGTCTACATCGCCCGTCTCGCCGGAGTCGCCGTCTTCGACCCGAACGGCGACCAGGTGGGACGGGTGCGGGACGCGGTCGCCCGGCTCCGGCCGACCCAGCGCCCGCCCGAGGTGGTGGGTCTGGTGGCGGAGATGCCGATGCGTCGGCGGATCTTCCTGTCCATCAACCGGATCACCTCCATCGACGCCGACGCGGTGGTGCTCGGCAGCGGCACCCTCAACCTGCGCCGGTTCGAGAAGCGCCCCAACGAGCTGCTGGTGCTCCAGGAGCTGCTGGACCGGCGGGTGCAGATCGACCCGGGCGGCCAGCCGGGCGGGGTGGTCGACGTGGCGATGGAGTGCAGCCGGGGCGGCGAGTGGTCGCTGACCCGGGTGGCCGTCCGCGAGCACACCGGCCGGCTCACCCGCCGGGGCCACCTCCAGCAGGTCGAGTGGGACCGGGTGCGTGGCCTGAGCGGCATCGTCGAGAACCGGGGCACGGCGAACCTGCTCGCCGTGCTGGAGGACATGCGCCCGGCCGACCTGGCCAACGCCCTCCAGGACCTGCCCGACACCCGGCGGAACGAGGTGGCGGCGGCGCTGGACGACGAGCGGCTGGCCGACGTGCTCAGCGAGCTGCCCGAGCACGACCAGGTGGAGATCCTCGCCGCGCTGGACCGGGAACGGGCCGCGGACGTGCTGGAGGAGATGGACCCGGACGACGCCGCCGACCTGCTCAACGAGCTGCCCCCGCCCGAGCAGGACGTGCTGCTGGACCTGATGGAGCCGAACGAGGCCGACCCGGTACGCCAGCTCCTGAAGTACACCTCCGGCACGGCCGGCAGCGTGATGACCTCGGAGCCGGTGATCCTGCCCCCGGACGCCACGGTCGCCGAGGCCCTCGCCCGGATCCGGGAGGAGCAGCTCTCCCCGGCGGTGGCCGCGCAGGTCTTCGTGACCCGCGCGCCGATGACCACCCCGACCGGTCGTTACCTGGGCATGGTGCACTTCCAGCGGCTGCTCCGCGAGCCGCCGGCAGACCTGCTCGGCGGGGTGGTGGTCAACGACATCGACCCGCTGCGCCCCGCCACCCCACTGCCGGAGATCACCCGCCGGATGGCGACGTACGACCTGGTCGCCATGCCGGTGGTGGACCGGAGCAACCGGCTGGTCGGCGCGGTCACGGTCGACGACGTGCTGGACCACTCGCTGCCGCGCGACTGGCGGGACCGGGACGCCGAGACCCTCCCGGCCGTCGGGACCGGGGCGCTGGACGGCGCCGATGAGTGAGCAGCGGCGGGCCGAGCGGCTGGACCAGCCGCGCGAGCCCCGGGGCGTGAAGCTGCCCCGGTTCGACCAGGAGGCGTTCGGTCGGTGGTCCGAGGGGATCGCCCGGAGCATGGGCACGGCGCTGTTCATCGTCTACATGACCCTGGTGATCGCCGCCTGGTTCGCCTGGAACACCCTGGCCCCGGACGACCTGCAGTTCGACCCGTACACCTTCACGTTCCTGACCCTGGTGCTCTCCCTCCAGGCCTCGTACGCGGCGCCGCTGATCCTGCTCGCGCAGAACCGGCAGGCGGACCGGGACCGGGTGGCGCTGGAGGAGGACCGCCGCCGGGCGACCATGCAGAAGGCGGACACGGAGTACCTGGCCCGGGAGATCGCCGCGCTACGGATCGCGATGGGCGAGGTGGCCACCCGGGACTTCCTGCGTTCGGAGCTGGCCCGGCTGGCCGAGGAGCTGGACGAGGCCGCGCAGCGCCGGCAGCGGCTGGAGCGCCGACAGCAGGACCGGCCGGCTCCCCGCGCTACCGGCGAGCGGCGCGGTACCGGCGAGCCGGGCCCGGTTGGCGAGCCTCGCGGGGCCGGGAGGCCACTCGACGAGCCGGTCGACGAACTGGACGGCGACTTCGCCCGGGACGGCCGCCCGGAGGGCCCGGCCCGGGAACGCTGACCACCGGGTCGTGACCCTCCGGCCCGGGACCCCCTCCGGCCTGCGAAGGTCGGGCGCGGCCACCCGCGGGCCGGCGGGCCGGAGCGGTGACCGTCGGGGCCATCGATTCGCTCACACCAGGCCCGCCAGCGGCCGGCACGGATCGCCCCCGACGTAGCATTGCGGGCATGTCAGCACCCGTCAGCACCGTCGAGGACGCCGTCCAGGCCGCCCTGGCCACCGTCGACGACCCGGAGATCCGCCGGCCCATCACCGACCTCGGCATGGTCCGCTCCGCCCAGGTCGGCGACGACGGCGTGGTCCGGGTCGAGCTGCTGCTCACCGTGGCTGGCTGCCCGCTGAAGGACAAGCTGCGCACCGACATCACCGCCGCCGTGGGCGCGGTGCCCGGCGTGACCGGGGTGGAGATCGAGTTCGGGGTGATGAGCCCCGAGCAGCGCCAGGGCCTCCAGGCGAAGCTGCGCGGCGGCGGCGCCGCAGAGCCGGTGATCCCTTTCGCCCAGCCCGGTTCCCGCACCCGCGTGTACGCGGTGGCCAGCGGCAAGGGCGGCGTGGGCAAGTCCAGCGTCACCGTCAACCTGGCCGCCGCGCTGGCCGCCCGGGGCCTCTCGGTGGGCGTGGTGGACGCGGACATCTACGGGCACTCGGTGCCCCGGATGCTCGGCGCCGACGGCCGCCCCACCCGCGTCGAGGACATGATCATGCCGCCGCAGTCGCACGGCGTGAAGGTCATCTCGATCGGCATGTTCACCGCCGGCAACGCCGCCGTGGTGTGGCGCGGCCCGATGCTGCACCGGGCGTTGCAGCAGTTCCTCGCCGACGTCTACTGGGGCGACCTGGACGTGCTCCTGCTGGACCTGCCCCCGGGCACCGGCGACGTGGCCATCTCGCTGGCCCAACTCCTGCCGAACGCGGAGATCCTGGTGGTGACCACCCCGCAGGCCGCCGCCGCCGAGGTGGCCGAGCGGGCCGGCGCGATCGCGTTGCAGACCCACCAGCGGGTGGTCGGCGTGATCGAGAACATGTCGTGGCTGGAGCTGCCCGACGGCACCCGGATGGAGGTCTTCGGCTCCGGCGGAGGCGCGGCGGTCGCCGACTCGCTGACCCGGACGATCGGCGCCCAGGTGCCGCTGCTGGGTCAGGTGCCGCTGGACACCCGGGTCCGGGAGGCCGGTGACGCCGGCAACCCGATCGTGCTGGCCGAGCCGGAGTCGCCGGCGGCGAAGGCCCTGGACGGGGTCGCCGACCGGCTGGCGGTGCGGCGGGAGTCGCTGCTCGGCAGGCCGCTCGGCCTCAAGCCCGCCGGTCGCTGACCCGGCCACCCGTCGTACGGAAACGGGGGCGGCGCTCCGGACGGAGCGCCGCCCCCGTTCGGCTTCCAGCCCGGGGCGGGCCGGTCAGGTGGCGTCGTCGTAGCTGGCCGTGCGGGGGGCGGGGGTCTTCGCGGCATCGCCCGTGGGGGCCGCGGCCGAACCGCCGGGGGTCTTCGTCCGCAGGTCCGCCGCGGCGGCCACGTTCTTCAGGTCGTCGTGCACGCCGGTGACGTCGGCCCGCAGGTTGTCGTACACGCCCTGCAACGGCTTCCGGATCGCCTGCTCGTCCTCCTCGCTGAGCAGGTGCTTGCGGATGAACGCCTTCGGGTGCAGGTCCTCCAGCTGGATGTCGGTGCCCAGCTCCCGGCTCAGGTCGCCGGTCGCGTTGCGGGCCATGGCGCGCAGGTTACGGACCATCCGCAGCCCGTCGTTGATCACGACGGGCAGCCGGTCACCGAAGATCAGCAGCGCCAGGAGCAACAGCGCACCGATCTCCCACCAGTTCAGGTTCTCGAACACTGCTGGGCCTCCTCGTCGGCGTCAGGCCAAGACTACGCACGTCGGACGCCCGATCGGGAGGGGGTGAACGGGTCTCACTTGGCGTCTGCGGCCAGGGTCACCGAGGCGTTCTGCCGGTTCGACCCACGCCGGTACTCCACCGTCACCACCGACCCCGGGGCGAACTTCCGCACCAGAGCGATCAGATCGGTGGGGTCGGTCATCGGGCGGCCGTTGAGCCGCAGGATGACGTCCCCCGCCCGCAGCCCGGCCCCGGCCGCCGGACCGGCCGGTTCCACCGCCGCCAGCCGTACGCCGCCCGCGCCGCCGCTGGCCCCGCCGGTCCCGCCGACCTGGGCGCCGATCACCGTACGCCGGGCCTTGCCGGTGCCGATGATGTCCTGGGTGACCCGTTTCGCCTGATTGATCGGGATGGCGAAGGCGAGCCCGATGTTGCCGGCCTCCTGGCCGTCGGCCACCAGTGACTTGATCGTCGAGTTCACCCCGACCACCCGCCCCGCCCCGTCCACCAGCGGGCCGCCGGAGTTGCCGTGGTTGACGGCGGCGTCGGTCTGGATGGCCGCGTAGTAGCGGGTGGGGCCGCCGGGCTCGCCGGCCTGCATCGTCCGGTCCACGGCGCTCACGATGCCGGCGGTCACCGTGTTCGCCAGCGACAGCGGCGAGCCGACGGCCAGCACGGGGTCGCCGACCGCGAGCGCGTCGGAGTCGCCGAACTCCACCGGCCGCAGGCCGGCGCGGGACACCTTGATCACCGCGAGATCGGACTCCGGGTCCCGGCCGACCACGGTGGCGGCGGCGGTGCTGCCGTCGTTGAAGACCACCGTCGCCTTGCCGGTGCCACCGGCGACGACGTGGTCGTTGGTGACCACGTGCCCGTCGGTGCTGACGATGAAGCCCGACCCCTCGCTGGTGCCGCCCAGGCTGGCCACCCGGACCGTCACCACGCTGGGCAGGACCTTCTCGGCGACCCCGGCCAGCGACTCCGGCCGGCGCTGGGCGAGCGCGGGCGGGTCGGCGGCACCGGCACCGAGCACGGTCCCGCCGGTCACGCCGCCGCGCACCGCGAAGGCGTACCCGAGGGCGCCGCCGAGGGTGCCGGCGAGCAGCGCGGTGATCAGCGGGATCAGCAGCAACTGGCGCAGGGTCGGCCGGCCGGGCGCGTCCGGGTCGGTGACCGGCTCCGGCTCGGCGTCGGCGGGCCCGACCGGGCCGGGCACGACCACCGCCGCGGGGGCGTACGGGTCCCGCCACGGGTCGGCGAGCGCGTCGGACCACCAGGGCGAGCTCGTCGGGCCACCCGGGGGGCCGTCGGACGCCCCAGGGGACCCGGCCGGCGTCGCCCCGCTCCCCGGCGGGCCCCCCGGCGTCGGAGTTCCCCCGGGCTGGCGCCAGTCCCAGCCGTCGGTCACGTAGGCCTCCCAGTCGTCCCCGGCTCCCCGCTTCGGCGGACCGGCACGGGAGGCCGGTCCCGACGACGGGGGGATACCGCATCCAGGATTACACGAATGCCGCGAGTGCAGTCAGCGGTTGCCGTCCGTGATCGTTCGCCAGCAACCTCCCGTCCGGGCACGTTCCACGGTGATCGTCCGGGACCGGACTCGCGGCTGCGCCCGTTCGGCCCCGCCTCTAGGCTCATAGCGCCAACCCGCCCCTGACGGAGGTGTCCCATCGCCACGGCCGCCAGTTCCGGCAGTTCGACGACCCAGGCGCTCCAGTTCGCCGAGTCGTACGTCACCGAAGACCTCGTGCTGCGGACCGCCCGCAGCCTCGCCCGCGAGGTGGGCCTCGACGCGGTCACCCCGGGCGCGGGGGCGGCGCTGCGGCTGCTCGCCGCCGCCGGCAGCGCCCGGGCGGTGGTGGAGATCGGCACCGGTACCGGGGTCAGCGGGCTGTGGCTGCTGCGCGGCATGCGCACGGACGGCGTCCTCACCACGATCGACGTGGAGGTGGAGCACCAGCGGATCGCCCGCCGGATCTTCGCCGAGGCGGGCTTCCCCGCCGGGCGCACCCGGATCATCACCGGCCGGGCCCTGGACGTCCTCCCCCGGCTCGCCGACGGCGCGTACGACCTGGTCTTCGTCGACACCGACGCCACCAGCTTCAGCTCCTGCGTGGACGCGGCGCTGCGGCTGCTGCGCCCCGGCGGGGTGCTCGCGCTGCACGGCACCCTGGCCGACGGCCGGATCGGCGACCCGGCCGCCCGGGACGTGGAGACGGTGACCACCCGGGAGACGATCAAGGCGATCCGGGAGTCCGAGCACTGGACGCCGGCGTTGCTACCCGTCGGGCACGGCCTGCTCGCCGCCGTCAAGTGCTGAACCGCCCCGCCCCGGGTCGACCGGTCGCGGGGCGCGCGGCGGTCAGGCGAGGGTGCCGAGCCAGCGCAGCAGGCCCCGGACGCCCCAGCCGGTGGCGCCCCGGGACAGCTCGGCGGCGTCGCCGTCGGCCCAGGACGGCGCGGACATGTCGATGTGCAGCCAGCGTCCCCGCAGGTCGCCGGTGAACTCGCGCAGGTAGAGCGCGGCCAGCACCGAGCCGGCCCCCTGGTTGGGGGCGCTGTACAGGTCGGCCACCTCGCTGCCGAGGTGCTCGACGTAGTCGGCCGGCAGCGGCATCCGCCAGGCCGCCTCGCCGGCCGCGTCGATCGCCGCCAGCAGGTCGGCGGCCAACTCGTCGTTGTCGGAGTAGAGGGCGCCCGTGTGCTTGCCGAGCGCCACCGCGTTCGCGCCGGTCAGGGTCGCCAGGTCGAGCAGCAGGTCGGGCCTGAGCTCGACGGCGGCGTACGCCAGCGCGTCGGCGAGCACCAGCCGCCCCTCGGCGTCGGAGTTGGTGGTCTCGCTGGTGACACCGCCGTAGTGCGAGACGACGTCGCCGGGGCGGAACGCCGACCCGCTTACCGCGTTCTCGGCCAGCGGCGCCAGGGTGGTGACCCGGACCGGCAGCCGCAGCGCCGCCGCGCCCAGGGTGGCGGCGACCACCGCGGCGGCCCCGGCCATGTCCTTGCGCATCAGCTTCATCGCCGCCACCGGCTTGATCGAGATACCGCCGGTGTCGAAGGTGATCCCCTTGCCGACCAGCACCACGTGGGTACGCGCGCCGGCCGGACGCCAGTCCAGCTCGACGAGGCGGGGTCCACTGGCCGAGCCGCCCCCGACGGCGAGGATGCCGCCGAAGCCCTCCGCGGCCAGCTCGTCCGGCTGCCGCACGCGCAGATGCAGGTCGGGCTGGTCGGCCGCCGCCGACTCGACCTGCTCGGCGAACCACTGCGGGTTCTTGACCGAGGACGGGGTGTTGGTCAGGTCCCGGGCCAGGTGGGTCATCCGCGCGGTGACCTCGGCCGCGGTCAGCACGTCGGCGTACCGGGACGGGTCGGTCACCAGCACGTCGACGCCGGCCAGGGCGGGCCGTTCGCCGGCCTCGGTCAGCCGGAAGCGGTAGGACGCCAGCAGCAGCCCCTCGACGAGGCCACGCACCGCCTCGGCCGGGGCGTCGCCCGGCAGCCCGACCGTGAGATGTGTCTCATCTCTCGCGGCCCGGGCCAGCGCGGCGCCCGCCGCGCGCCATCCGGCCTCGTCGCCGGCGCCGACCCCGGCCAGCAGCAGCCGGCCCGGGGCGCGCCCGGGACGCAGGTGCACGTGCACCTCGCCGGCCCGCCCGGTGGCCCGGGCCGCGGATGCGAGGGCGGCCGCCTCGGCCAGCACGTCGTCGGGCGCGGGCAGGCCGGCCGGCAGCGTGACCGAGGCGTCCCCGCCCTCGGCCGTCCCGGCGGGTCGGATGGGCAGGGCCAGGGAGTCGGGCCGCTCGGGTCCGCTCACCAGACGGATGGCCAGCACGCTGCAACGACCTCCAGAAACGATCGAAAGGACGGGCCCGTCGCCCGTTCCAGAGATGAAGGCCCTGAGCCACCGGCGGGGCCGGTGGCTCAGGGTTGTATGGACCGTCCGCTCGACGACTGCCGGCCGGACCGCTCCTCGGTCAGCCGGCGGCTGACTTCAGCGCGTCGCCGAGCGCGTTGGCCTCGTCGGGAGTCATCTCGACGACGAGCCGGCCACCACCCTCCAGCGGGACCCGCATGACGATGCCCCGGCCCTCCTTGGTGACTTCCAGCGGACCGTCGCCCGTCCGCGGCTTCATCGCCGCCATGTTGTCTCCCCTCAGACCTACACCAGGGTCGGTGGGTTGCCCCACAGCCTCTTGCCCATCACCCACCGCGGCCTGCGCGGCGGTGCCGACCAACGATTTTCCCTGATGAACACCGCCGGACCCAAACCGAAGCAGCATTGATGTAACAGCATCTAGCATATCCTGAGAAGGCCTGTCACAATGTGCGGTCATGCAGGCACGGTCGGCACTCTTCGACCTGTACGGCGACCACCTCCGACCCCGGGGTGGCCGTGCGCCGGTCGCCGCCCTGGTCAAGCTGCTCGCGCCGCTCGGGATCGCACCGCCGGCGGTGCGGACGGCGGTGAGCCGGATGGTCCGCCAGGGCTGGCTCGACCCGCTCCGCCTGGCCTCCGGGCCGGGATATTCGATCACACCAAAAGCCGCCCGCCGACTCGACGAGGCGGCAGCCCGGATCTACCGGACCGGCCGGGTCGGCTGGGACGGACGGTTCGACCTGCTCGTCCTGTCGACGGCCACCTCCCGCCGGGAACGGCAGCGGCTCGCCGCGAACCTGAGCTTCCTCGGCTACGGCACCCTCGACGAGCAGACGTGGGTGGCCACCCGGCCGGGGGAGGACGTCGACCTGCTGCTCGACGAGGCGGGCGTGCGGTACGAGCGGTTCACCGCGTCCCACGCCGCCGGCACCCGGGGGGCGGTGGAGGTGGTCCGCCGGGCGTGGGACCTCAGTGAGATCGGGCGGGCCTACGAACAGTTCGTCGCCGAGCAGCGCCCGTTGCTGGCCAAGGTGACCACGCGCAGCGACGACGAGGAGGCGTACGCGGCGCGGTTCCGGCTCGTGCACGCGTGGCGTACCTTCCTCTTCCGGGACCCGCAACTTCCCCCGGCGCTGCTGCCCGAGCGCTGGCCCGGCACCGCAGCGGCCAGCTTCTTCGACCGGCACGCCGCCCGGCTGCGGCCGGCCGCCGACCGGTACGTCGAGCAGTGCCTCGACGCCACGAACCGCACCGCCCGACAGAAGGGTCGTTAGAACGTGACCGAGCCGCTGCTCGTCGACCGCACCGACTCCGTCGTCACCCTGACGCTGAACCGCCCGGCGGCGATGAACGCGCTCGACGTGGCGGTCAAGGAGGCGCTGCGGGACGCCCTGGCCGGGCTGGAGTCCGACCGTAGCTGCCGGGCGGTGGTGCTGGCCGGGGCGGGCGGGTCGTTCAGCGCGGGTCAGGACCTGCGCGAGCACGTGCAGACGCTCGATTCGGCCGGGGCGGACCCGCTGGCCACCGTCCGGGCCCACTACAACCCGATCGCGGCCCGGCTGGCCAGCCTGCCCAAGCCGGTGGTCGCCGCGGTCCGGGGAATGGCCGCCGGGGCCGGCGCGTCGCTGGCCTTCCTGGCCGACTTCCGCGTGGGCGGGCCGAGGACCCGCTTCCTGATGGCCTTCGCCGGCGTGGGGCTCGCCGCCGACACCGGCGCCTCCTGGACGCTGCCCCGGCTCGTCGGCCACGCCAAGGCCGTCGAGCTGCTGATGCTCGCCGAGCCGGTGCCCGCCGAGGAGGCCCACCGGCTGGGCCTGCTGACCCGGCTGGTCGACGACGACGAGCAGGTGCTGCCCACCGCGCAGGAACTGGCCGCCCGGCTCGCCGCCGGCCCGACCGTCGCGTACGGGGCGATCAAGCGCCAGCTCTCCGTCGCCGACGCCGGCACCCTCGCCGACGCCCTGGCCGCCGAGGCGCAGGCCCAGTCGATCTGCGGCGCCACCGTCGACCACCGGGCCGCCACCATGGCCTTCGTCAACAAGCAGAAACCGGTCTTCGAGGGACGCTGAACGCGATCTCGTCACCGTGCATCGCCCCTGCTCGCGGCTGGTGGCGGTGCCGGCCCGTCCGAGGTCTCGTTATCCGCGGCGGGTCCGGGGCTAGTGCCGTGTCTTTGAACGTTGATCGGGTAATCCGTCGGTTCTGAGGCAGGGTCTTTGCGTAGTCGATTGAGGTGTGTCTGACCTGGGCGTACGCGGTGCCGTGGCCTGGTTGGAGGGTGACGCGGGGCAGGGCCGTTGCCTGGTCGTGGGTGCGGTCCCCGGCCGGCGGGGAACGGTGGCCCGGGCGGAACCGTGGGCGGCGGCGGTCGATGACGTGGGGGGCGGTGCCTATGGAGCTGAGTCGTTCACGTCATCACCGTCGGTCGGGCCACCACCGTTCGCGGTTACCCACCGCCCCGTCGGGTTGCTGGCGCTGCGGGTCGCGTCGCTTGCGGTCGCCGCTTGCGGTCGCCGATGGCGGCGGGCGTGGCTGATGTCGTATTCGACTCAGCTCCATAGGCACCCGGAAGGCACACCTGCTGTGCAGCGGCGCCCACACCAGGAACCCCCAGACTCCCTGACCGAAGCGCTCCCGCCCGAATCACGCCACCGCCGTGGGTGCCAAGGACGTGTCAGGCAGGCTGTCTCCCCGGGCATGAGGCTGTGGGGGTGGTGGCCGGTGGGTAGAAGGATCCAGTAAAGCGCTGCGGCGGGCGACCGTGGCGCTGTCGAAGGAGACCGAGGACCCGGCCGGCCGCTCTCCTGCTGGTCGCCTGTGTCCCGCACGAACGTGGGATGTCGTGGCAGGCCACCAAGACGTGGAAGGCCAGCCGCCTAACGCACCGCCAACCAGCCTGGCGCACCGCCGACCAGGCCGAACTGACCACCGGATTCGCCACCGAATCCAAGATCCGGCACCCGGACTACCCCTTCAAGGCTGCATGACGGGGCACTAGTCGTCCTCCTCCGGGTCCTGGTTGGCCTCGGCGCCGAGCACGAACGCCTGCATGGCCAGCTCGTCGCCGGACGGCGAGACGAACGCGGGCAGTTCCTGGGGGCCCAGGTCGCGCACGTACGACCAGAACAGCCGAACCGCCTCGGCCGGGGTCGCCGCCTCGATCGGGAGGTCGAGGCTGACCAGCCACGGGCGGCGCGCCGGCGGCGGCCCGAGCCGCTCGGCCAGTTCCCGGTAGGTGCCGGCGGGCAGCGCGGTGACCGGCCCGTCGAGGGCCAGCCCCTCGGCCGGCACCGGGTCGTCGAAGGACCTTCGGGTGTACGCGACCACGAACGCGCCGGAGGCGGGGTCGGACTGGGGGTCGTCCGGGTCCTCCCGGCGCTCGACGGTGGGCCGGGCGACCCGGCCCAGTGCCACCAGCCGCAGCGGCTCCTCGGCCAGCACCGCCACCGGATCGCCGAACCGGGGCCCGACGGGCGCGGTCGGCCCGGTCGTGGCGGTCGGCCCGGCGGGCGTGGCACCCGTCGGCCGGGCAGCACCGGCGGCGTCGAGCCCGGTCAGCTCCAGCGTGTCGTGGTGGACGAGCCGCTCGGCGTCGTACCGGCCGGGCGGGAGAAGCACGGCCCAGGCGCCGTCACCCGGCCCGCCCTCGCCCCGGACGTGGATCGTGCCGCTCACTCGGCGGTCGGTGTCGGTCATACGGGCAATCCCATCACGCCTGCCCCGACCCGCTGACATGGCAACCGGCCAGGTGGTCGTCCACCATCCCGGTGGCCTGCATCAGCGCGTAGGACGTGGTCGGGCCGACGAACCGGAACCCGCGCTTCTTGAGCGCCTTGGCCATCGCGGTGGACTCCGGGGTCAGCGCCGGCACCTGGGCGAACGCCTCCGGCCGGGCGGCCCGGGGCGGCGGCGCGAACGACCAGAGCAGGGCGGAGAGCCCGTCGGGCAGGTCCAGGGCGGCCCGGGCGTTGGCGATCGCCGCCTCGATCTTGGCCCGGTTCCGGACGATGCCGGCGTCGGCCAGCAGCCGGGTCACCTCGGCCACGCCGTAGCCCGCCACCGCCTCGATGCGGAACTCGTCGAAGGCCAGCCGGAAGGCGGGGCGCTTGCGCAGGATGGTGAGCCAGGACAGCCCCGACTGGAACGCCTCCAGGGTCATCCGCTCGTAGAGCTCGTCGTCACCGCGCAGCGGCCGGCCCCACTCCCGGTCGTGGTACGCGGCGTAGTCCGGGGTGCTCGCCCCCCACGCGCAACGGGACAGCCCGTCCGCGCCGATCACCAGGTCAGTCACGGCGTACACGCTAGACCGGCTCGCCGACAGCCCGCCGCCGTGCCGCCGTACCGGGGGTGTCCGGGTGCCGGGAACCCGCGTTGTCACCGACCTGGCTGACACGCCGGCGGCCGGCCGTCAGGGCAGGCGGCCCTGCTCGACCAGCCGGCCGAACTTCTTCAGCGCCTGGGTGAGGCTGACCTTGGAACCGGGCCAGAGCACCGGCCAGGCCACCCGGCCGGCGGTGCCGCCGGGGAGGTGGAACCACTCGTGCCAGACCACCTGGGTCCGGCCGCCCTCGATCTGGGTGCAGCGCAGCACCCCGGGGCCGCGCAGCAGCCGGCCGCAGTGCACCACGCCGACCTCGTAGGGCGCGTCGACCCGCACCACCCGCATCTTGTCCCGCAGCACCGCCGGGCCCAGCGCGGTGACCGCCTCGACGAGGCTGCCCTCGCCGCCGTCGCCCTCGACCACCTTGACCGTGGTGAACGGGATCCAGTCGGACTGCCGCTCCCAGGCGACGAGGGCGGCGAACACCCGCTCGGCCGGGGCGTTGACGATGACCGTCGCGGTGACCTCACCCGCGCCGGGATGGGCAGCCTGGCGCAGGCCGTCGCCGTCCGTCCCGCCGGTCACGCCGGCTCCGACCGGACCGCCGGTCCCCGCCCGCCCGCCGGGTCCGCCGGCTCGCCGGTCCCGGGCGGGGCGGCCTCCGGCGCGGCGGCGGCGTCAGCGGCCCGCGCGGGCACCGTGGCCGGCTCGGCAACGTCGGTGGACACCGTGGCCGGCTCGACGTCGGCGTACCCCGTGGCCGGCTCGTCGGCGGACGCGGCCTTCCCGGAGTCCGTACCCGGGTGGTCGACGGGACCGGCGTCGGCTGCCTCGGCGACGACCGCCGCCTGCTCCCGGGTGTGGCGCAGCGCGTCGGCGTCCGCGGTCCGTCCCTCGCGCAACGCGGTGACCTCCGCCTCCAGCACGCCGATCAGCTCGGACTTGTACCCGATGTCGTAGGCCGCCCGGCGCAGCGCCTGGTCGACCTGGGCCATCCGGTACCCGCGCAGCGCCGTGTCGAAACGGACGTCGCCCACGTCGGACTCGCGCAGCGGCCGGCTGGCGGGCAGCGGGACGGCCCGCCCGTCCGGCTCGACCGGTGCCAGGCCGGGATCGCGACCGGTGACCAGCACCGTCACCCCGAAGACCACCGCCGCGACCGTGAGCGCGACGACCAACAGGAGCAGCACCTGACCCATGTAGGAGATCGTGGCATGCGGACGGGCCGGGAGCGACCCCGCCGGGCGGTCCTCCCACAGATCGGTGCGGATCTGTGCGGTCTGCCGGGCGGGCCGGACGCCGGCCGACCGGCTAGCGTCGCAGGGCGGGCCGGGCCGCACGGCCGTGGCGAGATCGGGAGGCGAGCATGACCGGGGCGTTTCGGCTCGGAAGTCGCACGTTCGCGCCGGGCGAGCTGGCGGTGATGGCCATCGTCAACCGCACCCCGGACTCGTTCTTCGACCGGGGCGCCACCTTCGCCCAGGACAGCGCGCTGCGTGCCGTGGAGCGGGCGGTCACCGAGGGCGCGGAGATCATCGACATCGGCGGGGTGAAGGCCGGCCCCGGCGACGAGGTGGACGTGCCCGAGGAGATCCGCCGCACGGTGGACACCATCGCCGCGGTCCGGGCCGCCTTCCCGGACGTGGTGATCTCCATCGACACCTGGCGGGCCGAGGTGGCGGTGGAGGCGGTCGCGGCCGGCGCCGACCTGCTCAACGACACCTGGTCCGGCGCGGACCCGGCGCTCGCCCGGGTCGCCGCCGAGACCGGGGCCGGGCTGGTCTGCTCGCACGCCGGCGGGCTCGCGCCGCGCACCCGCCCGCACCGGGCCGCCTTCGACGACGTGGTGGCCGACGTGGTCGCGACGGTGACCGGCCTCGCCGAGCGCGCGGTCGCCCTGGGGGTACGCCCCGACGGCATCCTCATCGACCCGGCACACGACTTCGGCAAGAACACCCGGCACTCGTTGGAGATCACCCGTCGGCTCGCCGAGCTGTCCGGCACGGGCTGGCCGCTGCTGGTGGCCCTGTCCAACAAGGACTTCATCGGCGAGACGCTGGACCTGCCGGTCGCCGAGCGGCTGGAGGGCACCCTCGCGGCGACCGCGGTGTCGGCCTGGCTGGGCGCCCGGGTGTTCCGCGCCCACCAGGTGCTGCCCACCCGCCGGGTGCTGGACATGGTGGCGTCGATCCGGGGCGACCGGCCGCCGACGGCCACCCGACGCGGTCTGGCCTGAGCGCCCGCCGACGCCGGGCGGGCGGGCCGGCGCCGGGCCGGCGGATCAGGTCCAGCGCAGGATGTTCCGACGCCAGGCGTAGAGGATGCCGAGCGCCAGCACGGCCACGAAGATGCCCATCTCGGCGACGGTGACCAGGCCGAAGCCGGGCCGGTCGAAGACCACCGCCCAGGGGAAGAGGAAGACCGCCTCGACCGCGAACAGCACGTACAGGTACGCGTAGACGTAGTACCGGATCTGCATCTGCGCCCAGTCGCCGCCCACCGGGTCGAGGCCGCACTCGTAGCTCGCCCGCTTGCCGAGGGGTTCAGCCGGGCTGGCGGGACGCAACACCCGGTTGGCGGAGAACGCCGCGACGAAGAAGACGACGCTGGCGAGCAGCAACAGCCCGAGCGTCGCGTACGAGCCCAGGTAACCGGTCACGGTGGGTCAGCCTACCGGGCCCCGCCCGAACCCGTGCCGGACACGTTACGGAACTGTTTCCCAGCGGGACTGGTGTCCTGTGGCAAGTATTGCCGAATAATGAATCCGCCCTGAAGGTCACGGAAGAGAGCTGGCCCGCGTGGACGTACGCCCCGCCCGGCGGGCAGCCGATCGACGTGTCGCCGCGCTGCTCGCGGTGTCCCTCGCGTTCGGGGTCGCGGCACTGCCCGGCTGGGCCGCCGGCGCCACCGTGGCCCACGCGCCGGCCGCGCCGGCCGACCCGCCCGGAGACCCGGCCGGCGAGCCCGGCGACGAGACGCCTCCGGTCGAGCCCACCGCGACCGATCCGGCGCCGACCGAGGCACCGCCGACGGGGCCGCCACCGGAGACCGCCACCCCGGCGCCCACGCCCACCGGGCCGGCGGCCACCACGCCGGCCGGGCCCGTCGACCCGCCTCCGACCAGCACCGCGCCGGCCACCACCACTTTGCCGCCGGCGACCTCCGCCCCGCCGCCCCGCCCGTCGGCCCCCGGCCCGGGCGGGCCGGCACCGAGCCGGTTGGGCGTGCGGGTCAGCACGGAGGACGTCACGCTGACCGAGGCGTACTGGAACGCGGAGGACACGACGACCACCCTGCGGGTCACCGTGACCAACACCGGCGAGGTGGCCGAGCTGATCCGGCTCTCGTACACCCTCCCGGCGGGCCTGACCGACGCCGGCACCCCCGGCTGCGCCGCGGCCGGTGGCGGCGAGTACCACTGCGGCGGGTGGCCGACCGCCGCCGGCGACCGGTTCAGCACCCTGGTCAGGGTGCGGGTCGACGGCGCCGCCTGGCGGCGGATGCCGCTCAGCGGCGCGGTCCGGGTGAGCGCGAGCGCCCCCGGCGTGGCCGGTCCGGCCGACGACAACGAGGGCTTCGCGGTGCTCTTCCCGCCGGGGCCGCCGGTGCCGGGCATCTCCCTGGACGCCGGCGGGGTGGCCTTCGACATCAGCGGGGCCGCCAGCGAGTTGGGCGTCCGGCTGGGCAACACGGGCAAGGCCGACGCCGCCGGCCGGATCGAGGTGGTCCTGCCCGCCGGGGTGACCGTGCCGACCCCGCCCGCCGGCTGCGCCGCGCTGGACCAGGCCCGCACCCGCTGCGACGTCGGCACGGTGCCCGCCGGCGGCACCGTCGCCCTCCGGCTCCCGGTGAGCGCGACCGCCGAGGCCCAGCGGGACGCGCCGCTGGCCGGCGCCGTGATCGGCCGGGTCGACCCGCGCAGCGGGCAGGCCCGGCAGCTCCAGATGAGCTTCCGGATCACGGCGGCGGCAGCGATGTCCACCCCGATCGCCACCCCCGCCCCGGCCGGCTCCCAGGGCGTGCTGGCCGCGGCCGGCGCGGGCCCGGACCCGGCCGGCGGCCTCACCTCGGTGCAGCGCACCGCGGTCATCCTGATCGTGGTCTCCGTGCTGCTGGTCGTGCTGGCGCTGGCGCTGGCCACCACCGCGCTGCGCCGCCGGCTGGCCGGCCAGGCCCGCCCCGCCCGCGCGCCGGCTCCCTCGGACTGAGCCGGCCGCCCGACCGCCAGGCCCGGCCGCCGCCGGTCGGGCCGGGCCCGTCCGTGGTCTCCAGCCGGACGGCGGCGGCGGAGAGGGCAGCCCGGTGATCCTGATTACGGCGGGCATGCCAAAACGGCATCAAACGGGGCATAATTGCCCCGAATTTGGTCCCAGTCGGCGGACCACGGGGAGAGTTCGACCCCCCACTCGACGTAGGCTCTCGGGTGGGAAACTACAGCCGACCGGACCAGCCACCGGCGGTGCGGGGCAGCGGTGCGTCAAGGAGGTCACGTGGCCGGGCAAGGCGAGGTCACCATCATGTTCAGTCGCCCGCGCCACCGCGCCGAACGAAGCGAGGTGCAGGCGTGACCAAGCAGATCCGTCAACTCGACCGGGTGGTCATCCGGTTCGCCGGGGACTCCGGCGACGGCATGCAACTGACCGGCGACCGGTTTACCTCGGAGACGGCGCAGCTGGGCAACGACATCTCCACGTTGCCCAACTTCCCGGCCGAGATCCGGGCCCCCGCAGGCACCCTGCCGGGCGTGTCGAGTTTCCAGGTGCACTTCGCCGACTACGACATCCTCACCCCGGGTGACGCGCCGAACGTGCTGGTGGCGATGAACCCGGCCGCGCTCAAGGCCAACCTGGCCGACCTGCCGCGCGGCGCCGACATCATCGTCAACACCGACGAGTTCACCAAGCGCAACCTGGCCAAGGTGGGATACCAGTCCAGCCCACTGGACGACGACTCCCTCGCCGGCTACGTGGTGCACCCGGTCGCGCTCACCTCGATGACGGTCGGGGCGCTCGCCGAGCAGGCGGTGTCCAAGAAGGACGCCGAGCGGGCCAAGAACATGTTCGCCCTCGGCCTGTTGTCCTGGATGTACTCCCGGCCGTACGAGTCGACCCTGCGCTTCCTGGAGCGCAAGTTCGCCAAGCGTCCCGAGCTGGTCGCGGCGAACATCGCGGCCTTCAAGGCCGGCTGGAACTTCGGCGAGACGACCGACTCGTTCTCGGTACGGTACGAGGTGAAGCCGGCGAAGATGCTGCCGGGCACGTACCGGAACATAACCGGCAACGCCGCGCTGTCGCTGGGCCTGGTGGCCGCGGGCGTGCGCTCCGGCCTGCCGGTGTTCCTCGGGGCGTACCCGATCACCCCGGCGTCGGACATCCTGCACGAGCTGAGCAAGCACAAGCGGTTCGGCGTGGTCACCATGCAGGCCGAGGACGAGATCGCCGCGGTCGGCGCGGCGCTCGGCGCGTCGTACGGCGGGTCGCTCGGCGTGACCACCACGAGCGGCCCCGGCGTGGCGCTCAAGAGCGAGACGATCTCACTCGCGGTGGCGCTGGAGCTGCCGCTGGTCATCGTGGACGTGCAGCGGGCCGGGCCGTCGACGGGCATGCCGACCAAGACCGAGCAGGCCGACCTCAACATGGCCCTGTACGGCCGGCACGGCGAGGCCCCCGTCGCGGTGATCGCCCCGAAGTCGCCCTCGGACTGCTTCCACGCGGCCATCGAGGCGGCCCGGATCGCGCTGACCTACCGCACTCCGGTGATCCTGCTGTCCGACAACTACGTCGCCAACGGCTCCGAGCCGTGGCTGCTGCCCGACGTGGAGTCCCTGCCCGACCTGCGGGTCGAGTTCGCCACCGAGCCCAACGGCGAGGACGGCACCTTCCTGCCGTACCTGCGGGACCCGCAGACCCTGGCCCGGCCGTGGGCCATCCCCGGCACGCCGGGGCTGGAGCACCGGATCGGCGGCCTGGAGAAGGCCGACAAGACCGGCGACATCTCGTACGACCCGGCGAACCACGACTTCATGGTGCGCACCCGGGCGGCCCGGATCGAGACGATCCCGGTGCCGGACGTCGAGGTGGAGGACCCGGACGGCGACGCCCGGGTGCTGGTGCTCGGCTGGGGCTCGACGTACGGGCCGATCGGCGCCGCCTGCCGGGGGCTGCGCCAGCGTGGCCTGTCCGTCGCCCAGGCGCACCTGCGGCACCTGGCCCCGATGCCGGCGAACCTCGACGAGGTGCTGCGCTCCTACGACCGGGTGGTCATCCCCGAGATGAACCTCGGCCAGCTCGCCCACGTGATCCGGGCCAGGTACCTGGTCGACGCCATCGGCTACAACCAGGTCCGCGGCCTGCCGTTCACCGCCGCCGAGCTGGAGACGATGCTGGAAGAGGTCCTGAAGAATGTCTGAGCCCGTCGCCCTCAAGCTCACCGCGAAGGACTTCAAGTCCGACCAGGAGGTGCGCTGGTGCCCCGGCTGCGGTGACTACGCGATCCTCGCCGCCGTGCAGCAGTTCATGCCGGAGCTGAACATCCCCCGGGAGCGGACGGTCTTCGTCTCCGGCATCGGCTGCTCCTCGCGCTTCCCGTACTACATGAACACCTACGGGATGCACTCGATCCACGGCCGCGCCCCGGCGATCGCCACCGGCCTGTCGGTGTCCCGCCCGGACCTGTCCGTCTGGGTGGTCACCGGCGACGGCGACGCGCTGTCGATCGGCGGCAACCACCTGATCCACGCGCTGCGCCGCAACGTCAACCTGAAGATCCTGCTGTTCAACAACCGGATCTACGGCCTGACGAAGGGGCAGTACTCGCCCACCTCCGAGGTCGGCAAGATCACCAAGTCGACCCCGGCCGGCTCGGCGGACGCGCCGTTCAACCCGCTCTCGCTCGCCCTGGGCGCGGAGGCCAGCTTCGTCGGCCGCACCATCGACTCGGACCGCAAGCACCTCCAGTCGGTGCTGCGGGCCGCGGCGGAGCACCAGGGCTCGGCGTTCGTGGAGATCTACCAGAACTGCAACATCTTCAACGACGGCGCGTTCGACCAGCTCAAGGAGCCGGCCACCCGGGACGACTTCCTGATCCGGCTGGAGCACGGGCAGCCGATCACCTTCGGCAAGGACGGGCAGTTCTGCGTGGTGCACCCGCCGGGCGGCTTCGGCCTGGAGGTGCGGGAGACCGCCTCGGTACGCCCGGAGGAGATCGTCGTGCACAACGCGACGGTCACCGACCCGGCATACGCGTTCGCGCTGTCCCGGCTGCCCGGGCTCGACCTGCGCAACACCCCCATCGGCGTGTTCCGCTCGGTCGACCGCCCGTCCTACGACAGCGTGGTGCAGGATCAGGTCGCGGCGGCGAAGGCCGCGGTGACCGAGACCCCCGAGCAGCAGCTTGCCGGCCTGCTCGCCAGCGGCGACACCTGGACGATCCGCTGATCCGTCGCCGACGGCGGCCCGGCGACGCGCCGCCACCGTGACACGGAAAGGGCCCGCAACCTTCACAGGTTGCGGGCCCTTTCGTCAGTGCGGGGGAACTCCGGTCGGTCAGAAGACCAGGTTCAAGCTGCCCCAGCCGGTGGAGATGACCTTGCCGCTGGCGTCGATCCAGTTGCCGCGGCCGTCGGTGGTGTAGAGGCGCATCTGGTTGCTGCTGTTGACGCCCATCATGTCCATCATGTTGTCGCCGTTCCAGTCGCCCGGCGTGATGATGTTCTTGAAGTTGCCCCAGCCGCTGCCGATCTGCGTGCCGGCCGGGTTGGTCCAGCCGCCCGCCTGGTCGGTCTGGTACATCTTCAGGATGCCGGTCGAGGTGCGGCCGATCAGGACCTCCTTGCCGTCACCCTTCCAGGCGCCCGGGGTGAGGAACAGGTTGAACCCGTTCCAGCCGGTGCCGATCCGGGTGCCCGCCGGGTTGGTCCAGCCGCCCGCGCCGTTGCTGGTGTAGCGCCACAGCTCGCCGTTGGACTTGCGCACCATGAGGCTCGGGAGGTTGTTGCCCAGCCAGTTGTTCGTCACCATGAGGGCGGTGAAGTTGCCCCAGCCGGTGCCGATCCGCTTGGCCGCGCCGGCGGCGTTGCCCTTCCCGTCGGTGTTGTAGATCCACAGCTCGCCGGTCGGGGTCACCTCCATGAGGGACGGGGTCCGGTCGCCGTTCCAGTTGTAGACCCGGAAGACCCGCTTGGCGCTGCCCCAGCCCGAGCTGATGCTGCCCTGGGCGTAGAAGCCGCCATTGCCGTCGTTGGAGAACCCACGCCCCACGTACAGCCGCAGGTTGCCGGCGGTGTCCCGCGCCATCAGGTCGGTGTGGCCGTCGCCGGTCCAGTCGCCGTTCACCAGCGACGGGCGGGTCCGGTCCGCGTTGATCGAGTTGGCGTAGTAGCTGATCCGCTCGTAGTAGCCGGGGTAGCTTCCACAGGGGTTGTAGCCCCAGTCGGTGATGCCGACCTGCTTCCCGGCGACCAGCAGCGGGCCGCCCGAGTCGCCACCGCACGTGTCGACGGTGACGGACTCGTCCGGCCGCATGTCGCCACCGGCGCAGATCATCCGGTTGGCGTCATAGTGCCCGTACGCCCCGCAGATCTGGTCGGTCTTCATCGTGACGGTGCCCCGGCGAAGAACGGTGTCGTCGGCCGGGGTGGGTTCCGTCGTCTCGTCGTTGTTGCCGTAGCCGACGATCTCGGCGACGGTCCCCGCCACGTACGGCGTCTCGTCGCCCTGGGCGCTCAGGGCGACCGGGGTGTACTCGGCCGGCAGGTTCTGCTTGAGCGTGAGCACCGCGACGTCGTCGAGGATCTTGTCGGAGGTGCCGGCGATCTGGTCGGCCAGGTTGTAGCCCTGGTGGGTCCAGGTCGAGGCGATCTCCGCCACGTATCCGCCGCCGGTGGCGGGGATGCTCCAGGTCGAGTCGAGGAGCTGGTTGCGCCCCGCGACCACCCGGGCGGTGCCGACGAAGTCGACCGTGCAGTGCGCTGCGGTCAGCACCTTGTTCGGTGCGATGACCGTGCCGGTGCACCAGCCGATCCCCGAGTTGTCGTAGGTCAGGACACCGACGACGTACTTGTAGTTCGACACGTTGGCCAGGTCCCCGCCGATGATCCGGGGCGAGGCGAGTGGTGCCTGGAACCGAGGGCCCTTGGCACCCGGCGCGGGCGGGGTGAACTTGCCCGCCTTGAAGTTCTTCGACGAGGTCGTCCGGCTCTCACCCTGGATGTCGCTCGCCGACTTGAGCACGCCGTCGTTCGAGGTGGCCGCCTGGACGACCGTTCCCGGCGCGACGACCGCCGCGCTGCCGAGGGCGAGGCCGGCGATGATGCCCGCCGCCCGCCGCCGGACCCCTGCGGTGTTTGCCACTTCAGCCACTAATTTCTTCCCGTCGTTCGATTAACGAGGCACTCGAAACTGCCGACGTGCGGTGCGTCGACCGGACGGAGAGACGACGAGGCCGGGGCATGATGTGTGCACCCCGCGCGCTCTGTTGGATCCCCCGTGCCTGAGCCAATCGAGGGGCGCCGGCGACAATCGGATGCCACGCCCATTGGCAATTCCAAGCGGCCAAACGGTAGCAAGCATCGCGCCGTCACAAAAGATCCGACAGGATGAATCTTCGCCAGCCGAAACCGCAGTAGCCGCAGGTCGATCGGCTGGCGGACGTGGGCCGGGGGCACAGACCCGGTGCCCACGCCCGGCCTTCGGTGCCGGCATCAAGCCCCGGCGTCAGCCCGGTGTGCTCGCCGGCTGGGGACGGTCGTCGCGGACGTGCACGAGCATGTCACCGGTCTCGATCACCGCGCCGGCCCGGTCGCTGAGCGTGACCACCTTGCCCCGGCGGACCAGCGCGATGACCAGGGAGTCCAGCTCGCGCGGCGAGCGGCCCACCTCGCTGCGCTCGGCCGAGCGCATGGCCAGCGCCATGCCCTGGCCCGGGGTGAGCAGATCCTCCACCACGTCGATCAGCGGCGGCGCGGAGGTGGACAGTCCGAGCAGCCGGCCCGCCGTGGCCGACGAGACGATCACGTGGTGGGCGCCGCTCTGCTTGAGCAACGGCGCGTTCTCGGCCTCCCGGGCCGCGGCGATGATCCGCACCTGGCCGGCGGTGAGCTGCCGGACGGTGAGCGCCACCAGGACCGACGCGTCGTCGCTGTCGGTCGCGATGATCACCGCCTTGGCGTTTTTCACGTGCGCCTCGTTCAGCACCGACGAACGCGTCGCCGAACCCTCGATCGCGACGAGTCCGGCCGAGGTGGCCTGCCGCAGCGCGGCCGGGCTGCGCTCGACCACCACGATCCGGGACCGGTCCAGGCCGTTCTCCAGCAGGGCCGAGACGGCGCTGCGGCCCTTGGTGCCGTAGCCGCAGATGATGACGTGGTCCTTCACGCTTCTCCTCCACCGCGACAGGCGCCGGCCGGTCCGGTACTGCTCGGTCAGGACTTCCAGGGTGGTACCGACCAGGATGATCAGGAACAGCACCCGGGCCGGGGTGACGAACAGGACGTTGACCAGCCGCGCGGACGGAGCGGCCGGGGTGATGTCGCCGTAGCCGGTGGTGGAGAGGGAGACCACCGCGTAGTAGAAGCAGTCGAGGAGGGTGAGGCCGTCCTCGTTGACGTCGCGGTAGCCGTCCCGGTCGAGGTAGACCGCGGCGACCACGGCGAGGACCAGGCCCAGGGCGGCGGCCAGGCGCAGGCTCAGCGCGCTCAGCGGGCCCCGCCGCTGCGCGGGAAAATGGATCACAGTCGGACCTGCTCCGCCGCCGTCACCTGCACGTGCACAACATAGCCGGTACGCGGGCATCCGCACCCCGGGGTGCCACCGGGACGAGGCCGCCCACGCCCCGGGACGGGTCCGGCCACGCTGGCTCGCCGGACCGGGACTGCCCGGATGCCCCACACCGGGCATGATGGGACTGTCGGCGGAGAGACGACCGGGAGTGAGGCCGCATGTCGTTGCTGCGACGGGTCATCGGCGGGGTGCTCCGCCGGATCAGAACGCGACAGGGCCGCACCCTGCGTGAGGTCGCCGAGGCGGCCGGCGTGTCGCTGCCCTATCTGTCCGAGGTCGAGCGGGGCCGCAAGGAGGCGTCGTCGGAGGTGCTCGCGGCGATCTGCCGGGCCCTCGGCATCCGCCTGTCCGACCTGTTGGAGGAGGCCCGGGACGACCTGCGCCAGGTCGAGCCGCGCACCCCGGTGGGTCCCCGGGCGGCCGTCGCCGCGCTGCCACTGCCGCGGTGCGGCGACCGGCTGTCCCGGCTGGAGCGCCCCGGCGACCGGCGGGGGGTCGACGCGCACCTGGCGCTTCCCGGGGCGCCGCTCGCCGTGGGACCGCGTACCCCCGGGCTGGCGCACTGCGGGCGGGCTGCGACGGGCGCGCGGCGGCCGGTCGCCGTCTAGCCTCACCGCCCGGCTGCGACGCCCCGGCCCGGTTCTGCCGTCGGCGGATCTGCCGGCGGCAGAAGCGCTGGGATCGCCGCCGCCGGCGGGCGCACGCTGGACGGGCTGGTCCCCGGGGCGGTCGAAGTCGCCCACCGGCGCGGTGGAGGTCGACATGATCAGGTACGACGTGCGGATGCTGGACGGCGGGCTGCCGACCTTCGGCGATCAGGTCTTCCAACGGTTGCTGCGCGAGCGGATCGTCTACGTCGGCACCGAGGTCACGGACGAGTCGGCCAACCAGATCTGCGCGCAGCTCCTGCTGTTGGCCGCCGAGGACAGCGAGCGGGACATCCACCTCTACATCAACTCGCCGGGTGGCTCGGTCAGCGCCGGGATGGCCGTGTACGACACCATGCGATACATCCGCAACGACGTGGCCACCCTGGCGCTCGGCTTCGCCGGCTCGATGGGGCAGTTCCTGCTCTGCGCGGGCACGGCCGGGAAGCGGTATGCGCTGCCGCACTCGCGGATCATGATGCACCAGCCCTCGGGCGGGTTCGGCGGCACCGTCGCCGACATCACCATCCAGGCGGAGAACATGCTGCACGTCAAGCGCACCATGCAGAAGCTGATCGCCCAGCACAGCGGGCGGGAGCTGGACGAGATCCAGCGGGACTGGGACCGGGACCGGTGGTTCACCGCGGAGCAGGCCCGCGAGTACGGCCTGATCGACCGGGTGCTCACCCGGGTCGACCAGTTGTCGGCGTGACGGGCCGGCGGCGGGCCGGTACGGGGGCGGCCGCCGCCGGGCGGTCGGCGTCGGTGGGTCCGGCCCGGGCGGACCGGGTCACCCGGTCCGCCCGTCCGGTTGTCCTGTCCGGGTCAGGGGTAGCTGATCACCGGGCTGGTGCCGAACGAGCCGACGACCGGGGCGCCGACGTCGTTGACCGTGCGCTCGATGCCGCCGCTGCCGTCGAGGAAGACGGTGATCATGTCGTGGAACCGCACGCCCGGCCGGCGGGGCGCCTCGATCGCCCGGTCCGCCCGGATGTCGACCCCCTGGTTGAAGTACGAGTACACGCCGAGCCCCCACGCCTCGTGCCGGCGTACGGAGTCGGCGATCTTGTACGACGCCCAGCCGCGACCGGTCGGGCTGGTCCAGGCGGCCTGGCTCGGCGGGTCGTAGGGCAGCTCGCTCTGGTAGAAGACGGTCCGGCCGCGCTCGCCGCTCCACACCGTCTGGTATCGCTGGTAGTGCTCGACGAACAGGCCGTACGCGGTCACGTCGTCGCCGGTGACCAGCACGCCGGTGTCGGCGGTGTTCGCCGTCCAGCCGATGCCGTTGCCGTGGTCGCCGCGCCAGGCCCAGATGTTGTCGAGCAGGGTGTCGTCGCTGTGCACGGCGAGGCTGGTCCGGGCCCGGCCGACCCAGGGGCCGCCGATGCGGAAGAAGACGTCCTGCACCGAGGTCGGGTTTGCGGCGTGGTCCCGGTGGCCGTTGCGCCGGCCGATCTCGACGAGCACGTCGGACTCGCGCTGGCCGGCGTCGACCAGCAGCCCGGCGACGCGCACCCCGTCGACGTCGGCGACGCGCAGCGCGGCGTCGCCGGTGGTCGGGGCGAGGCTGGGCATGCCGAGCCCGAGCACGACGGTGCCCGGGCGGGTGACCCGCAGCGCCCGGTCCAGCCGGTAGACGCCCGGGGTGAGCAGCAGGTGCCGCCCCCGCGCCAGCTCCCGGTTGATCCGCTGGGCGCTGTCGGTGGACCGGGCGACGAAGAAGTCGCGCAGTGACAGCGAGGGGGTCGGTTGACCGCCGGCCGCCCAGGTGGTGCCGGCGGTGTCGTGCCGCAGGCCCGGCACGGCCACCCGCCACCGGTCGTCGCCGTCGACGAACAGGTACGGCTTCTCCCGGGTGATCGGGCTGGTCGGCAGGGTGGTGTACGGCGGGTCGGGGAAGCCCTGGGCGGGCGCCCCGGTCACGCCGGAGAAGACCTGGTTCCAGACCCCGTTGGTCCAGTCGCCGCCGAGCTCGCTGTCCCGGGTCAGCCACTGCTGCTGGGAGCCGTTGATGGTGGTGCCGTCGACCTTCGAGTCGGCGATGTAGCCGCCGCTGGAGTAGCCGCCGTTGCCCGGTTCGAGCCAGAGGGTGCCGCGGACGTGCACGCGGCGCATCGGGGATGCCTGGGAGACGGCCCACTGGTTCGACCAGTCGGTGGGGGTGACCGACAGGTTCTCCGCCGAGCGCCAGAAGTTGGTCAGCGCGGAGATCCCGGCCGGGGAGTTCGGGTCGGGCTGGCCGACGACCCGGACCGCGCCGTGGATGTCCACGTCGTCCGGGGAGCGGCCGAGGCCGGCGACGGTGGTGTAGTAGCCGAGCTTCGCGTCGACGTCGTACCGGCCGGGCTTGAACAGCACCGCGTGCCGGTCGGCGCCCATCTCGTTGCGTTCCTGCCTGGCGAAGATCGCATCGAGGGTGGCCTGGATCTCGGCGGTCGGGGAGGACGGGTCGTAGACGTGCACGTACGGGCCGAGGTCCGGGTCCCGGTCGTCGGGGTGGCCGGGGTGGGCCAGGGCAGGCGCCGGGACGAGGCCGGCGGCGAGGGAGACGGCGGTGGTGGCGAGGGCCAGGAGGTGGCGGCGGGTGCGAGCTGTCATCGGCCTGCCTGTCGGTGGTGGCCGGCGAGCCGCCCGACGGCGGCGTGAGAGCGCTCTCTGACACCGCCGCCCGACGTCCCGCCAGGGAACGGGGGATGCCATGTTTCTACCCGCTCGCGGCGGGCCGCGCCAGAGTTCCGGTCGCCGCCGAGGCCCGCCGCTCCGGCCCGCCGGCCGCCCGACCACCGGGACGGCGCCGGTCAGCGGGCGTCGTAGCGGGCGCGGGCGGCCTCGACCTCACCGAGGTGGGTCGTCGCCCACGCCTCCAGCCCGGAGACCAGGTCGAGCAGGCTGCGCCCCAGTTCGGTGAGCGCGTAGTCGACCCGGGGCGGGACGGTGGCGTGCGCGGTGCGGGTGACCAGGCCGTCCCGCTCCAGCCCGCGCAGGGTCTGGGTGAGCATCTTCTGGCTCACCCCCTCGATGCGCCGGGCCAGCTCGGTGAAGCGCTTCCCGCCGTCGGCGAGGGTGAGGACGACGAGCACGCTCCACCGGTCGCCGATCCGGTCGATGACCTGCCGGCTGCCGCAGTTACGGGCGAAGAGGTCCGATTCCACCTCTACACTCTCCATCAGATAGTGGCTTACTCCAAGGTGCCTACTCTCCAACGGGAAGTGATGGCAAAAGCTTCCCGTTGGTACCGGACGACGGATCGTCCGACACCTGCGAGGAGTTCACCATGTCCATCGTCGTCACCGGGGCCACCGGCCACCTCGGCCGCCTGATCGTCGAGTCGCTGCTGCGTCGGGGCGTACCGGCCGGGGAGATCGTGGCGCTCGGCCGGGACACCGGCCGGCTTGCCGCTCTTGCCGCACGCGGGGTGGCCACCCGGCGGGCGGACTACGCCGACCCCGAGTCGCTGCGCGCCGCGTTCGCCGGGGCCGAGAAGCTGATGTTCGTCTCCGGCAGCGAGGTCGGGCGGCGGGAGGCCCAGCACCGCAACGTCGTCGCCGCCGCCCGCGAGGCCGGCGTCGGGCTGGTCGTGTACACCAGCATCGCCAACGCCGACCGGTCCGGCATGATCCTCGCCGGCGAGCACCTGACGACCGAACGGGAGATCACCGCCGCCGGCCTGCCGTACGTGATCCTGCGCAACGGCTGGTACCTGGAGAACTACACCGGCCAGCTCCCGACGTACCTCGAACACGGGGTGACCGGCGCGGCCGGTGACGGGCGGGTCAGCGCCGCCACCCGCGCGGACCTCGCCGAGGCCGCCGCCGCGGTGCTCACCGGCGGCGGAGAGACCAACCGGGTGTACGAGCTGGGCGGGGAGGCGTTCACCCTCACCGAGCTGGCCGAGAAGCTGTCCCGACAGACCGGCCGCGCCGTCGGTTACACCGACCTTCCCCAGGAGAAGTTCGCCGAGGTGCTGGCCGGGGCGGGCGTGCCCGAGGGGTTCGCCGCCGTCCTCGCCGACAGCGACCGGGGCCTGTCCCGGGGCGAGCTGCACGTCGAGGGCGACGACCTGGCCAAGCTGATCGGCCGGCGGCCGACCACCCTCGAAGAGGCGCTGCGCGCCGCGCTCTGAGCCCGCGTCGTCGCCCCGCCCGCGCCCTGCTGGCCCGCGCGGGGCGACGACGGCTCAGGCCGGAACCCGCTCGACCGGGATCCACAGCTCGGCATCGGCCCGGCTGCCGTCCGCCGACACCCGGGCCCGGAGCAGCTCCGGCCCGGGCCGACTGCGGTACGGGTTGGCCGGGAACCACTCGGTGAAGACGTCCCGCCACAGGTACTGGATCGCCTGCGGGAACCCGCCCGAGCTCTCGAAGACCGCCCAGGTGCCGGCCGCCACCGGCATGGCGTCCAGGCCCTCCGGCGGGGCGGCGGCGGTCACCACGCCGTGCCAGTAGTCCAGCTCGACGCCCTCCTCCCGACCGCTCGGAATGTTGTCGCTTACGTTGACGATCCCCTGTGGCTCCTGGTCGGACAGGGCCTCGATCCGGGCGATCGTCTCCTTGTCGATGCTCCTGACGAACGCCACGATGGCCGGATTCATCCCCTCGTGCACGAGCGGGACCCGGGCCTTACGCCCGACCAGGTGGAACGCTTCCTTCTCGGTGACGCGGTAACGCATGCTGCTGCTCCCCTCGACGATGAGGCGGAAGGACATCCGGGGCTGTGACCGCAACGCCGCGCCGGTACGCCGGGCCGCGCCGGGACTCACCCCGTGCACCGCCTGGAACGCCCGGGCGAACGCCTCCGCGGAGCCGTACCCGTACCGGACGGCGATGTCCAGCAGCGTCCGCTCCCCGGCGAGCACCTCGGCGGCGGCGACGGTGAGCCGCCGGCGCCGGACGTACTCGGACAGCGGGATGCCGGCCAGCGCGGAGAACATCCGCCGGAAGTGGTACTCCGACGTGACCGCGATCCGCGCCAGCTCGCCCACCTCGATCCGTTGGTCGAGATGCCGCTCGACGTACGCCAACGCCTCGTTCAGCCGGTCCAGCACCCGGACCTCCCTTCCCTGCCGCTCACCACGGTAGGAACGACGGCCCCCGCCGGACCCGACATCCTGTGCCCGAACCGGTCGGGGTGCCACCGGGGTCGTCCCGACCCGGGCCGGGTCCGGGCGGAGGGTCCAGCTCGCACCGGAGGCACGCCGGCCGCGTGGCGCCGGCCGGTGGCGCCGGCCGGTCGGCCGGCCCGACGCCCGCCGGGTCAGCGCTGCCAGCGCACGACCCCGCCGACCACGGTGAGCGCCACCGCGAGGTCGCGCAGTTCCGCCGGCTCGACCTGGTACGGGTCGGCGGGCAACGCGATGAAGTCGGCGAGCATTCCGGGCCGCAGCCGCCCCTTCAGGTGCTCCTCGTAGGAGGCGTACGCACCGGCGACGGTGAAACCGCGCAGCGCCGCGTCGAGGCTGAGCCGCTCGTGCGGGTCCACTCCCCCGGGCGGGGTCCCGTCGGGCTGCTGCCGGGTCACCGCGGCATGGATGCCGTAGAACGGGTCCGGGTCCTCGACCGGGGCGTCCGAGCCGAACGCCACCGTCGCGCCGGCGTCCAGCAGGCTGCGCCAGGCGTACGAGGCGAGGTCCCGGCCGGCGAGCATCCTGCTGGTCAGGGGGATGTCGCTGGTGCAGTGGGTCGGCTGCATCGAGGCGGTCACGCCCAGCCGGGCGAGCAGCGGCACGTCCTCCGGCCGCAGGTGCTGGGTGTGTTCGATCCGGTGCCGCAGCCGCCGTACCGCCCCGGTGAGGGTCGGGTCGGTACGCGCCGACTCCTGCCAGCGGGCGTACGCCCGCAGCACCATCCGGTTCGCCGCGTCGCCGATGGCGTGCGCGGCGACGGCGATGCCGGCCCCGGCCGCCTTCGCCACCAGTCGTTCGAACTCCTCCGCCGGGGTGACCGCGATACCGTGGTTGTCCGGCTCGCCGTCGTACGGTTCGCTCATCAGGCAGGTGTGCGAGCCGAGCGCCCCGTCGGTGAAGATCTTCACCGGCCCGGTACGCAGCCAACGGTCCCCGTCGCCGGTCGCCCAGCCCAGGTCGATCGCCTCGTCCAACGCCGTCGACGGGATCGACTTGTGCACCCGCAGCGGCAGCTCGCCCCGGGCGTACAGGGTCTCGTAGGCGGCCCGGCAGTCCTGCCCGTCGAGATCGTGGACGCTGGTGAGGCCGGCGGCGAGCAGCCGGGGCAGGTGGGTACGCAACTGCTCGACCATGTCCCCGGCGACGGAAGAGCGCAGAATGTCGTAGGCCGCGTCCCCGGCCGCCTCCCGCAGGATGCCGGTCGGCTCGCCGCTCTCGTCGCGGACGATCTGCCCACCGGTTGGGTCGGGGGTGCGGGCGTCGATGCCGAGCCGCCGCAGGGCCGCGGTGTTGACCCAGGTGGTGTGCCCGTCGATGCTGGGCAGCACGGCGGGACGATCCGGGCAGACCCGATCGAGGTCGGCCCGCGTCGGCTGCACCGGCCGGGCCCACTTGTTGCTGTCCCAACGGCCACCGAAGAGCCAGGCGTCGGCCGACAGCGTGGCGGCGTGCCGCCCGATCCGGCTCAACGCCTCGTCGAGGCTGGCCGTACCGCGCAGGTCCACCTGCTCCAGGCTGCGCACGTACAGCGCCGAGTGGATGTGGCTGTCGATCAGCCCGGGCAGCACGGTCATCCCGCCGAGGTCGACCCGGCGCGCCCCGCCGCCGGCGCGGTCCCGGCACTCGTCGAGGGTCCCGACAGCGACGATCCGCTCGCCGCGCACGAGCATCGCCTCCGCGCGCGGACGGGCGGGGTCGAGCGTGTGGATCTGGGCGTTCTCGAAAACCGTACCGGTCATTGGGCTGCCTGATTCGACGGTTGGGCAGGGGCCAAGTCATGCTAGTACCGGCATCGGACGAGGCTCGATGGACTGGGGCCTCGGGTGGCGACACATCCCTACAGATGGCCATCCACCGACGTGAAGGTGTATCCGCTGCCCACTGGCCGCTTCTGCTGAGTTGCGAGGTGCCCCGGCCGACGAATGACTCCTGGATCGCGGCGTGCTGCCTGGTCGACCGGCTGCCGCTGGCGACGTTCAACGGCAGGGAGTACGCCGAGTACGACGACCTCCGCCTGCCGTCGTGGAGGAGGCCCGGGCCAACCGGCTCGCCGCCGAACGGGCCGCCCTTCGACGTCCCCTAGCTTTCGGCACCGCTCTCGGCGCGACTGTCCGGCGTCGTACGGCTTTCCGCCCCCGGCCCCTCCGGCCGGGGCGGCTTTGCGCGGCGCCGGCATTCCGCGGCCTGGTCCTCGTACCCGCTGGCAAGCCGCGAAGCGGCGCGGCAGCCGATCCCCCCAGCCTCCATGTGCCGACCACCCTCGCGGTCGTCCCACCCCGCTGATCAGGTACAAGTCCCGACAGCGCCGACAGCGCATCTTCGGTACCGTCCGCCAGGTGAACCCTGCTTCGAGGCGCGCATCCAAGAATCGCCTGCTCGGAAACGTGGTCCTTGTCGCCGGCCTCCTGGTCTCGGCCATCACCCTGTCGACCGACACAGGGGCCACAGAGCCGCACATCCTCGCGGGCTTCCTCGTCGCCACAGGGATCGGGCTACGCATCGAAGCAGCGATCACCGAATCTCGGACGTGACGATCCGAGCCGCAAGTTGCCCGCCGTTCCGGGCTGATGCCGGCCGGGGGCCGACATGAACAGCCCGTGGACAGCGACAGGCGGCGGCTCCGGGCGGCATACCACTGCACACAATACATCGATGCAAGTGAGTACACGCAGTTCAGGAGGCGTTCTGGTTGATCTTCGAGGTGCCCCCGGCAGGATTCGAACCTGCGACACACGGTTTAGGAAACCGATGCTCTATCCCCTGAGCTACGGGGGCGCGAGCGCCTAGTCTAGCGACCTGGGGGTTCACCTGGGGTGGCAGGGAGTGGCCCACGTTCACCCACGTTCCCCGAACCTCCGTTGTCCCAGCCCAGGACCACAGCTCGAGCACACGAACCCCGGTTTGCGACCGGCGGTCGGCCACGGTGACCCGCGTTGGCACCGGTTCACCCGGGTTGGCATCCGCTGGAGAGCACACACCGCGCACATCACCGAAGATCATGTGGGGCTGCCCGCTCCCCGGCTGGGCGCCGCCTGCCACGAGGGATCCGGCCAGGTCGCCATCAGCTGCGCGGCGGCTGGTCGTCGTTGTCGCGGGTCAGGTCCGTCGGGTCGAGGAAGACGACGTCGACCACGGACGACGGGTCGAAGCCGCGTCGTTCGTCAGCGGGTCACCCGCGCTCGGCTGGCTCATGGGGTGATGAGGTCGTCTATGCCGTAGTGGCTCCACCAGGTAGGCCGGTGTCTGCGGAGTTCGCCCCCGACGCGGGTCAGCAGGAGCCAGTTGCCGTTCTGGACCAGCGCCGCGTCCTCCTGCCGGGCGGCCAACACCCGGGCCACGGCCTTCATCATGTTCGGGATCCCCTTGTCGACCACGTCGTCTGCCCGCATGGAGAAGTCGATGTCGACGTACGTCTCCGGCTCCCACTCCCAGCGGGCACCGTCGTCGGCCTCGGCATCGAAATAGCCCTGGCTCCCTGAGGAGACGGTCAGCGCGTACCCGCGGGTGTCGTAGAGCCGAGCACTGAACAGCCGCGGGTTGGTGCCGCTCGGCCTGGGCTTCTCGGCGGCGTCCACCGCCACGAGATCAGCCACGTGGTCCAGGGGCAGGTCACCCGCCAGGGTCAACCTGAACTCGACAGCCATCTCTGCGCCTCTCCTCAGTCTCGACGGACGATCTGCACGATCGCGCCACTCGGCGTTACCGCGACGAGTTCTTTCAGCCTCTCGACGGGCCAGGTGTCGAACTGTGTCCGCAGGGCCGCGAGGTCTCCGTGCCAGTCGTGCAGGTTCAGCACCACACGTTGGGTCTGCTCCTTGTCGACCTTGGCGCGGACCTCGCTCCACACGCCCCGCACCGGCTTGCCGAGAGTGGGCGAATAGCAGTCGAACACGTGACCTTCGACCAGGTAGTCCGGGTCTTTGTTCGGGTTGCCCGAGTCGCCGGTACGAAGCCGGGCGTCGGCGATCTCCTGCCTGGTGGGGTTTTGGTGGACCCGGTAGCTCTTGCTGGCGACTATATCGGCGCATTCGTTCTCGAGCTCCAACGGACGCCGCCCTTCGTCGTCCAACCGGGGTGGAATTCTGGTTCTCGGACCGGTCGGCGTCCCGCCCGGGACACCGGTTGGCTGTCTGGTCCAAGACGTGCCGTGGTCGTCGTCAGCGGACGTGGTGTCGCCGGCGGCATGAGGTGTCGACGGCGGGTCACCGTGCTCGAAAGGGGTAGGGCTGGCCAATGGGTGACCGCCAGCCCCTGTCAGTTTCCCGACGACCCCAACTGCCGGGCCTGCGCGATCGCCGCTTCGACGGCCTGCCGTGCCCCGCCGGTGCGCGCAACGACCAGCACCAGGACCTGCTTGATGCTGTCCAGGGCCTGCAGCAGCGGCCCGGGCTGCCCGCCCTGCAGGACCATGGCGACGAGTTGCTGCGCCTCACCGACTCCGGTGATGGCCCCGGTCGCCGCGTCACGACCGGCGTCCACGGCGCTCAGCACGGGCGCCAGCCCGGCGATCGTCTCCTGCGGGGTGGCCTCGTTCGGCACCGCCGCGGTGGCCTTCGTCGCTTCACCGATCGCACCGGCGAGACTTCCCAGGCCGCCCTGGATGCCCGTGATCGCGTTGCGCACCCGCGCCACACCCGCCGCCACGGCCACGAAGCCCGCGCCCGCGGCCCGCAACGCCACCTCCTGCGCCTGACTGTCAGCGGCGGCTGCCAACCCCTGCGCGCGTTCGACCCCGGCCATCAACGCGCGGAGCTCACCGGTGATCTTCTCGATCTGCGACACGTGGCCGGCATCCCCAATCGATGAAAGTGGAAGTGCTCGACACCTGAACCTACCGGGCTCCTCGCGAGGCCACCAGACACCGCGAGGCGGTCGGCACCGCAGACAGCCGCCGCGATGCGAGCAGCCGCGAGAATGGCTTTCGGTCCAGATTCCAGCTCGTTGGTGGTCTGTCGCTGTCCTGTCCGGCTGTCGACATGTCAGCATCGACGGGACGGCGGTGCAGGTGTGCGCGTCGGGAGGCTCGGTGGGTAATCGCAAGCGCAGTGGCCGCCGGCAGCGGCGGGAGCCGATCCGCCGGATGATCCCGCCCACCCGCGTGCCCGGCAGCCGACGCCCTCACCGCCCGGACGAAACGGCGCTGATACCGATATTTGAGTACAGCCCGATGTTCGGACGGCTCGTCGACGCGCCGGTGGAGATGGTGCCGCTGCTCGCGCTTCTAGCTGTTCTGCACCAGTCGCAGAGCGGCATGCCGGTGGCTGCCCACCCTGTGGCGGCTGGCCGCCGACTGGTACGACGGACGCCTCGACCGCGGCTACCTCAGACGCGAACCGGAAGCCGCCAAGGAACACCTGCGAGGCGTGGGACTCTCCGGCCCGTTCTGGGGGCCTGCTGGGTAGGGTGGGTGGCTGTTCGAGTCCGGCGGGAGGAAAGACGATGACCGCGCAGCCATCCCGGCCCACCTTCGGGCTGGACGATTTCGGGCTGGACGACCGGATGCGGCTGTTCGGTTATGTCACGGCGGAGAACCGGTTCGCCTACCTGTGGTTGCTGCGGGCCTTCGACTCGGCGCGGTCCAGCTACCACGTCGTGCTGCACACCTCCGACGTGGCCGCGGCGCTGGCGGCGCTGCACGAGGCGAACGCCGACTGCCCGGATCCGGCCCGGTTGGAGCTGCCGCGGCTGCTCGACGCCCTGGTGGACTGGGGGGTGCTCGACCGGGGGCAGGACGGTTCCCGGGCCACGACGTTGGCGGAGTACCGCAACCGGCACTCGGTGTACCAGTTCACCGAGGCGGGCTACCGGGCTCACCGGGCGGTGGAGACGGTGTTGTCCGCGAGCATGGACGACTCGACGCTGTCCCGGCTGGTCTTCGCCGACCTCCTGGCGGACCTGAACGCGCTCGCATCGGCCAACGATGCCGGGGACGCGGAGGAGGTGTACCGCAAGTTCAACCGGCTGGACCGGGCGTTGGCGGACATCGCCGAGCGGGCCGCGCGCTTCTACCACATGCTAGGTGACCTGGGCCGGACCAACGACGTGCGGCCGGAGGCGTTCCTCGCCCACAAGGACGCGCTGCTGGCTCACCTGCGGGACTTCCACGACGAGTTGCAGCGCTACACGCCGCGGCTGCGCGCGGCGGTGCACGAGGTGGAGGCGACCGGGCTGGATCGGCTGATCGAGGCGGCCGCCGAGGCCGACGAGCGCCTGTTTCACACCCCGGTGCAGCGGCTGGACGACTGGCGGCGGCGCTGGGCGGGCCTGCGGTCTTGGCTGGCGCCGCCGGGCCCGGAGCAGCTCAGCGAGGCGGACCGGTTGTCGGACGCCACCATCGCCGCGATCGGTGACGTCCTCGCCCTGCTACGCCGGGTAACCGAGGCCCGCCGTGGCGGGGTGAGCCGGGAGTCGCAACTGCGGCACCTGGCCGCGTGGTTCATCCACACCGGCACCCAGGAGGCCGCGCACGCCCTGTTCGACGCCGTGTTCGGTCTCGGCGCTCCCCGCCACGTCGGGGTGGCGCGCCCGGATCCGGAGGTGATCGCGAGCCGGCTGTCGTGGTGGGAGGCGCCAGCGGTGGAGCTGTCCCGCACCCTGGTGGCCACCGGGCGGGCACCAGGGCAGGGTCGGGGGCGGCCGGCCCGGCTGGACCGGGTCGACGACCGCCGGCACCGGCTGCGCGGCGACCAGCTCGCCCGGGAGCGCCGGTTGGCCGAAGCGGCGACGACGCTGGCCGCCGAGGGGGTCACCAACGGCCGACTGGACGGGTCGCAGACCCAGGTCCTGCTGCGCCTGCTAGACATCGCGCTGGCCGCCCGGGTCGGTGGCGCGACCGCGATGCCGCTGGCGGCCGCCGCGCACGGCGTCCGGCTGACCCTCACCCCGACGCCGGGACGGTTCACCACGGTGCGCACCGTCGACGGCCGGCTGCATCTGGACGGGTACGCGCTGACCGTCACCGCCGCGCAGCACACCGCGGTCCGCCGTCCCGAGCCGGTGCCGGCGTGACCGCGGAATCGGGCGCGCTGCGCCCGGCGGCGCACCGGTTCGCCGTCGACGTCCCGGAGTTGGAGTTGGCGGACTACCAGCGGGCGGTCCGGCTGGTGCTGCGTCACCCGCTGATCACGGCGACCTGGCCCGACGAGCGGGCGTTGCCCCGGGTGCGACGGTTCGCGGCCACCCTGCGCCGGGATCTCGCCGAGGCGTTCGGGTACCGGCTGGAGCTCCACGGTGCGACGGCCCGGCTGGTGCGGGTGAAGGACCAGCTCGACGGCACCCAGCCGGCGGTGTCCCGGACCGGGCGGCCGTTCGACCGGCAGCGCTACGCGTACCTGGCGTTGTGCCTGGCGGTGCTGGGCCGCGCCGGGATCCAGATCACCCTCAGCGAGCTGGCCGACTCGGTGGCCGGCGACGCGAACCGGATCACCGGCCTGGGGCTGGACCCGGACCACGGCCCGGATCGGCGGGCGTTCGTGGACGCGGTCGGCTGGCTGGAGGAGCGGGGCGTGCTCCGGCTGGCCGACGGCTCCAGCGCCGCCTGGGCCAGTGACCCCGGGGCCGGTGAGGCGTTGTACGACGTCGCACGGGACGTGGTGTTCGCGCTGTTCCGGCCGACCCGGGTGGTGCAGCACGTCGAGTCGGTGTCGGCGCTGCTCGGCCGGGTGATGACCAGCAGCGGCAACGCCGAGCGCCGGCTGGCGGCCCAGGCGGCCCGGCGGGCGGTGGTGGAGTCGCCCGTCGTCTACCACGCCGACGTCGATCCGGTGGTCGCCAACCATCTGCGCGGGTCGGCGCTCGCCGCTGACGTGGCCCGGTTGACCGGTTTACGGGTGGAGCGCCAGGCCGAGGGGGTGCTGCTGGTGGACACCGCCGGGTTCACCGGGGAGCGGTTCCCGGGCACCGGCTCGGTGGCGCAGGCCGCGGTGTTGCTGGCGGTGGAGATGGCCGACCGGGTCGTGGACCCGGACGGCCGCCGGGTCAAGCGGCTCGCCCCGCCGGACAGGGACAGCCGGCAGCAGTCGCTGGTGGGTGAGGTCGACGCCGGCCTGCCCACGGCCACCCTGGTGCGCCTCGACGACACCGGCCCGGCCGAGCCGTGGACCACCGGGGACGAGGGCGGCCCCGACGAGAGCGACGGCGCCGGCCGGTTGCCGTTCGTCACCGACAGCTTTCTGCGCACCGCCGTCGGCGAGATCCTTGCGCGGTACGGGACCGCGTTCGGGGCCCAGTGGCACGCCGACCCGGACCGGCTGCGCGCCGAGGCGATGGCGCTGCTGGAACGGTTCGGCGCGGTCACCGCCGTGCCGGGCGGGGTGCTGGTCCGGCCGCTGGTGGGCCGTTACCGCCACACCGTCGCCGCGGTCAAGCCCCGCGCGATGACCGAGACCCTGTTCTGAGGAAGTTGATCGTGATCGAGCAACGTGCCGTCCGCCGGTTCACCCCTACCCGGGCCGGGATCATCAACCTGTGGGACTACCGGGACGAGGAGTTCCTATTCGTCGACGGATGGTTGGTGCTGCGCGGGCCGAACGGCTCCGGCAAGACCAAGGCGCTGGAGGTGCTGTTCCCGTTCGTGCTCGACGGACGGATCGAGCCTCGCCGGCTGAACCCGTTCGCCAGCGAGGACCGGACGATGAAGTCGAACCTGCTCTACCGGGGGCAGGAGGTCACGTACGCGTACGTGTGGATGGAGTTCGGCGACGGTGAGCAGTACGTAACGGTCGGCATCGGGTTGCGGGCCCACCGCCACGTCGACCGGGTGACCCGCTGGCACTTCGTGGTCGACGGCCGGGTGGGGGTGGACTTCTCCCTGCTGGACGCCGACGACCGGCCGCTGAACCGCCGCGACCTGATCGACCGGTTGGGCGCCGACGCGGTGCGGGACTCGGCGGAGGACTACCGGGAGCTCGTCGACGCCCGGCTGTTCGGCCTCGGTCCGGCCCGCTACGAGCAACTGCTGGATCTGGTGCTGACTCTGCGCAAGCCGCAGTTGGCCAAGGATCTCAACCCCGTCGAGCTGTCCCGCACCCTGCAGCGCGGGCTGCGCCCGGTCGAGGACCACCTGCTGGTGGAGGCCGCCCGCTCGTTCGACGACATGGAGGCGGTCGCCCGTACCCTCGAGGGGTTGGTGGCGGCCGACGCCGCGACGGCCGCGTTCCTGGCGGTCTACTCGACCTATCTACGCACCCACGCCCGGGCGGCGGCCGACGCCCTGACCGCTCGCCGCGACGCGGTCGCCGACCAGTCGGCGGCACTGGGCGACGCGCGTCGTGCGGCCGACGCGGCGGCCGAGGCGGAGGCCGAGGCAGACACCCGGCTGTGGGCCGTCGGGGGCGAGCCCGGGCGGCTCCGCGCCCACCTGGACAGCCTGAAGGCCTCGGCGGCGTACCAGTCCCACGAGCAGCTCGCCGACCTGGAACGGCACGTGCACGACCTGGCCGAGGCGGCCGAGCGGGCCGACACCGCGGTCGTCGCCGAGGAGGCCACGGTGGCCCGCCGGCGTACCGAATGGGAGCGGGCGACGGTCGCGGCCCGGGACGCGCGGGCGGCGGCCGACCGGCTCGCCGCCGAGCTTGCGCTCGACGCCGAGGCGGCGGGGATCACCTGGAGCGCCGACGACGCCGCGCCGGGCGACCTGGCGGCCCGGATCGCCGCCCGCGCCGCCGCGCGCCGCGACGACGTGCGCGCCATCCGCGTGCAGGTGGCGCGGCACGACCAGGCCGAACGGGACCACTCCCGGGCTGCCGCCGACGCGGCCGGCGCCACCGCCGCCGCCGCGGACGCCGAGCAGGCCGAGCGGCATGCCGAGGACGCCGTGGCGCAGGCCCGCACGCGGCTGCGAGAGCAGATCGGGCAGTGGGCGCAGGCCAACGCCGGTCTGCTGGCCGACATCGGGTGTTCCGACCTGGCGACCCCGCTGGCCGCCGCGGTCGACTCGATCGGCGAGCCGGGCGCGCAGACTCCCCGGGAGGTGTACGCGGAGGCCACCGCCGCCGCCGTGACCCAGCGACGGGACCGGCTCGCGGTGCTCGCGGCGCACCGCACCACGCTGGCCGGCCGACGGGCCGAGGTGGCCGCCGAGCGGGACCGGATCGCCGCCGAACACGACGACGCCCCGTCCGCGCCAGTGACCCGACCGGCGGCGCGCACCGGCCGACCCGGCGCGCCGCTGTGGCGGCTGGTCCGCTTCACCGACGGGGTGACCGGCGCGGACGCGGCGGCGATCGAGGCGGCTCTGCACGCCGCCGGGCTGCTGGACGCCTGGCTGCACCCGGACCCCGAGACCGCGGCGACCGCGCTGGCCGGCGACGACCTGGACGGCTACCTGCTGCCGCTCCCGCCGCGTCGACGGCCGACCGGTGCCACCCTCGCCGACGTGCTGATCGCCGAGGAACAGGACGAAGTGCCCGCCGGGCGGATCATCGAGGTGCTCGCCTCGGTGGCGGTGGCGGATGTGGCCGCCGAGTTGAACGCCGAGCTGGTGACCGTCGGGGTCAACGGCCGGTACGCCCAGGGCGTCGGCGTCGGCCGGTTCGCCAAGGCCTCCTGCGAGTACATCGGCGCTACCGCGCGGGCGGCCCGACGCGCCACCCGGGTCGCCGAGTGCGACCGGCAGCTGGCGAGCATCGACGCCGACCTCGGCACGCTGGACCGCGAACGTGAGTCGGTCGAGGCGCTGCTGGCGGCGGTGGACACGGCCGCCAGGCAACTGCCGGCGCCCGCGCCGGTCCACGCGGCGCTGCGCGCGCTGGACCAGGCGGCCGCGACGCTGCGCGCTCGGCAGGAGGCCAGCGCGTCCGCCGCCGCCCGGCTCGACCAGACCCTCGCCGAGCGGGCCGCCGCGGCGACCGCCCTGCGCCGGACGGCGGCGGAACGGTCGCTGCCGGTCGACCGCGTCGACGACACCGCCGAGGCGGTGGACCGCTTCGAGAAGCGCGGCGTACGCCTGGAGAGCGCGCGTCCGACCGCCGCGCGCGCTGCGGAGCAGGAGGACCAGGCGGGGCAGCGACACGACGAGGCGGTCGACCGGTTCACCGCCGCACAGGGCGCCGCCCGCGCCGGCCGTTCCCGGCACCGGGAGAAGGCGGAGGCGTACCGGACGCTGCGCGACAGCGTCGGCGCCGACGCGGAGCGGGTGTTGGCCGACGTGGCCCGGACCGCCGACGGGATCACCGAGGCGGAGCAGGCCGTCGAGCAGGCCCGTGCCCAGCTCGGTGCCGCCCGGGAGCGGCGGGTCGCCGCGCTGACCCGGGTGGAGCTGGGCGAGCAGGCCGTCACCGCCGCCGTCGCCGAAGCGCAGCACGACGCCCAGCGTCTACGCCCGTACGCCCAGCCGGACCTGCTGGGCCTGCTGCGCTGCCCCACCGACCTGCGCTGGCCGGCGCAGGCCCCGGACGACGAGCTGGATCCGCAGGTGGCAGCCCTGCACGAGGCGATCCTCGCCGCCACCCGCGAGTTGAGCCCCACCGAGACGTCACTCAAACAGAGCGCCACCCGGCTAACCACCGCGCTGACCGAGTTGCAGGCGCAACTGCCGGCAGCCGGCCTCGACCACCGACCCGAGTGGGACACCGACGACGGGGTGATCGTGGTCCGGGTCGCCGACGAACAGGGCCTGACCCCGGTCGCGCACTTCGCGGACCGGATCGCCCGCGAGCGCCGCGACCAGGAGCAACTGCTCACCGACTCCGAACAGCGGGTGCTGGAAGACGCTCTGCTCGGGCAGCTCGCCCGGCAGATCCACCACCGCACCATCGAGGCCCGCGACCTGGTGGCGGCGATGGACAGCCAGATGCGGGCCCGACGAATGTCCTCCGGGCTCACCGTCGGCGTCGGCTGGCGGCTCGCCGACGACCTCGACGCCGACCAACGCGACGTCTGCAAGCTACTCGAACGCGATCCGGCCCGGCTCGGTCCGGCCCAGCTCACCGCCATGCGACGACACTTCGCCGCCCGGATCAAGACGGCGCGGGCGGCAGCGCTCGAGCGGCCGTACCGGGAACTGCTCGGCGACGTGCTCGACTACCGGCAGTGGCGAACGTTCGCGTTCACCCTACACCGACCCGGTGGCGGCACCGAGGCGCTGACCCGGGCCCGGCACAGCCAGCTCTCCGGCGGTGAGCAGTCGGTCTCCCTGCACCTGCCACTCTTCGCCGCCGCCAACGCGCTGTTCGGCTCGGCACGGCCGGACGCGCCCCGGCTGCTCGGCCTCGACGAGGCGTTCGCCGGCGTGGACGACACCGGCCGAGGTGAGTTGATGGCGCTGGCGAAGCAGTTCGACCTGGACCTCTTCATGACCGGCTACGACCTCTGGGCCACCCACCCGGCGGTCAGCGGCGCCGCCCACTACGACCTGTCCCACTCCGCCGTGGACCACACGGTGTCCACCGTGCTGCTGGTCTGGGACGGCTCGACCAACGTCGCCGACTTCGACGGAACGCTGGCCCGCGCGCTCGGCTCCCCGGAGACCCGCCGCGCCCCGGGCGGTCGCGGTGAACCCGACCGGGCCGGCGTCCTACTCGACCTCGTGGACGAATGACCGGCGGGCAGCAGCCGGACCGGCCCGATCGAGAGACGTTGTCCGCGCAGCCGGACCGACCTGGCGATACCGGCAGGTCGACGAACCTGGTCGAGCATCCCGGCTGGCGGCGGTTGCTGAGGGCCGCACGGCGCAGCCTGGAACGCACCGGCGGCCGGCTCGACGGCGCCGTGACGCTGGCCGCCCCCACCGACGACGAACGTCTCGTGATCATCGGCATCACCGGCACCCACCGCTCCACTGCGGCGGCCCGCCTCAGCGTCCGGCTCACCGACGTGGACGAGCACCTACGGGCGGCACACGGAGTCGGCCTGGCCGACGTGCTCACCGCCATGGCCCCGTTGCGTGACCGGCCGGCCGAGCTGAAAGGCGAGGCGGTGGCCCGCGACACCGTCCTGGCCGTGGCCCACGACGGCCGGCACGCCGGCACCGCCTGGTACGCCGAATGGCTCGACGGCCTGCGCCGCGACGGCACCCTCACCCGCGTCGTCCGAACCGGACTGCCGTTCGGGGACGTGGTCCGAATCCTGGACGCGCTGCCCACAGCCGACGAACCGATGCCGGTCTTCGCCGACCGGGTGCTGGACGACACGAAGGCCCTCGCCGAAGGACCGCTTCGTGGGCTCGTTCTCCGTGCCGTCGCCGCCTGGCAGCAGACGACGCTACCGGTCGACGGCGAGCGGGAGCGGGCGTTGTGGGAGTCGGTCGGGCTGGTCCCGGACGACCTCGCCAGCCAGGTGCTGGTGCTCAACGTGCCGGCCACCGGCGGTCTGGTCGGGCGGTGGCTGACCGAGGCCAGCCAGGCGGGCGTGCCGATCCGGGTCACCCTGCACCAACTGCGCCTGGCACCGTTGACCGTGGCCTGCGACGAGATCCACGTCTGCGAGAACCCCGCCGTGCTCCGCGCGGCCACCACCGCGCTCGGGGCGCAGGCCCCGCCGCTGATCTGCACCGAGGGGGTGCCGTCGGTCGCCGTCCACACGCTGCTGCGCGCCGCCCAGAGGGCGGTGATCCGGTGGCGCAACGACTTCGACTGGACCGGCGTACGGCTGACGGCGGCGGCTCTTCAGCGGTATCCAGGCGCGGTCCCGTGGCGGATGACCGCATCTGACTACCTGCCGGCGGCCGGCACCGGCACGGCCCTGCTCGGTACGCCTACCCGGACCCGGTGGGACGAGTCGCTGGGCGAGTCGATGCGGCGGGTGGGTCGGGCGGTGATGGAGGAACGCCTGCTCGACCGGCTCATCGCCGACCTCCGTACGGCCGCAGCCAGGTGATGATCCAGATGACGACTACGTTACGGCGTCGGTTCCAAGTCGCGTGAGAGGCGAGTTCGATCTCCACGGTCGACGGCCGCAAGCCGAACACCGGCACCCCGCATACCGAACACAGGTCTGCCGCAGATCGAATGCGCGACCTCTCGCAGATACGGCTACCTGTTGTTGATTGCGGGAGCCGCGCCAGCCGTGTGGGGAGTCGAGGAGGTGGTGGATGGTGCGGCCCAGGGCGTAGACGGTGGTGCGCTGGTCGATGACGGCGCCGCGGACGAATTCTTCGGGGGCCATGTAACGGCGGGATCCGGGGAGGCGGTCGGTGTCGAGGGTGAACGGCCCGGGACGATACTCGTCGAGGTCGATCAGGCGTAGTTGGCGGCGGTGGGCGGCGGAGTGCGACACCCCGAACAGCGGGCCGATCTGCCGCATCGTCAGGTTCGTGCGTCAGTACGCGGCGACCAGCAGTACCCGGTCGGCGAGGTCGAGAGACCACTGCCGGCCCGGCCGCCCGTCAGCGATCGTGTCTCCACCACGCTCGGCGACCAGCCGGACCAGCCTGCGGAACTGGGCGGGCTACAGCCTGGTGAACGGGAAGATCCACTCCTGGCGGGCCGCCGAGATCACCTGCACCCCGACATGATCCACCATGGACCAGCCACCGAGTTACGAGACGTTCTTTAGCGACCTGGGGTTCACCTGGGGTGGCAGGGAGTGGTCCACGTTCACCCACGTCACCCGGACCGCCGTTCTCCCAGCCCAGGACCACACCCCGAGCACACGAACCCCGGTTTGCGACCGCCGGTCGGCCGCAGTGGCCCGCGTTGGCATTGGTTGACCCGGGCTGGCATCCGCTGGAGAGCACACATCATCGAAGATCACCGAAGTCGGCCCGACTACCTACCGTACGCGCCGCCACGGGCGAACCTCGGAGCGCTCACCCGGGGGTCACTTGGACCCACCGTGAGTCCGACTGTGACGTCCCCACCAAGCGTCCGTTCATCGCCGATGTGAGCGAGTCGGCCACGCGACCGCGCAGCGGGCTGCGGTCGACCGCGCAGTCACACGCGATAAGCCGGTGACGTCGGTGGTCATCTCCGCGACACTGGCCGACGTGGAAGAGGTCAAGGTCGTCGTCGCCCATCACGAGCGCGCGACCCTGCGCGTCGGCGACGTGTTCCTGAAAATCGACGCCGATCAGACCCGCAGCGACGTCGAGGTCGAGGCGATGACGATGGCCCCGATACCCACGCCGGAGATCCTGTGGCGCAAGCCGCCCGTGCTCGCGCTCACCGCCCTCCCCGGGAGGGCACTCGGCCGCCTCGGCCAGCCGTCGACCGCGTCTTCGGCGGCGTGGGCTGCGGCCGGCGCCGCCGCACGGAGGCTGCACGATGCGCCGTTGCCGCCGTGGCCCGGTCGCCGCCTCGGCGATTTGGCGTCGCGCCTCGACGGTGAATGCGAGTGGCTCGTCACGAACGGGGTCCTTCCGGCCGACCTGGTCACGCGTAACCGCCGGGTTGCCGAAGCCGCGCTTCGGCCGTGGACTCCGGTGTTCATGCACGGCGATCTGCAGATCGCCCATGTGTTCGTCGACCACGACGAGATCACCGGCGTTCTCGACTGGTCCGAGGCGGGCCAGGGCGACGCCCTGTACGACCTCGCCATCTTGACGCTCGGGCACGAGGAGCACCTCGGCGACGTCCTCGCCGGCTACGGCACCGACGTCGACCTCGACGTCATCCGCGCGTGGTGGTCATTGCGAAGCCTGCTGGCGATCCGCTGGCTGGTAGAACACGGCTTCGACCCGGCCGCGCCAGGTTGCGAAGTCGATGTGTTGAAATCCCGGATGTAAGGCGCACGAGTCGCCTGCCACGAGTGCCCGGCGCTATCTGCCGCGTGCTGCGGTGCCGTCCGATCATGCCGGATTGAGTCACGTTGAGGATTTCCGCGGCTGAAGTTCAATGGTGCCGTGCGATAGGAACGGCTCCAGACCCAAGGTCGCAGACCTCGCCGGCAACCCTCCGCGGGCTTCGAGCGCCGGCTCAGGTCACGACGCGGACGCCGGGCCAGCGTTCGGCGGGGCGGTGGCGGACGAGTCGCTGCCGGGAGATCTCCGGGCTGACCCTGGTCGGGTTGCACCGCCACACCCCGTCGAGCAGGTCGTCGAGGCCGTGCGGCGCGCAGACGGCGATCTGGTCGTGCGCGTCGAGGCGTACGGCCACGGCGGTGGCGTACTCGGGCCAGGTGGCGACCGCGTCTGCGATGGTGCGCAACGGGGCCACCGGGCCGCCGCCGAACTTCGCCGGATACCAGGTGTGCACCGCGGCCTGGTTCTTCGCCTCCCACGGCGGATCCGGCCAGGCCACCATTAGCCGCCGGGTGGCCCGGTCGTCGTAGTCCCGGCCCAGGTCCGTCAGGTCGAGAAAGACGACGTCGACGTCACGCGCCGACGACGGGTCGAAGCCGTCGCCGTACCGCTCGCCCCAGACGAGGTCGCGGACGGCGCCGGCGCCGATCCAGGCGTCCGGCAGGCCGGAGTCCCGGACGACGCCCAGCGCCCGGATCAGCCACGGACTGCGCTGGACCAGGTCCCGTAGCTCGTCCTCCCGCACGGTCCCACCCTAGGCCCACCCGCCTGCACTGCATCGCATCGTCGTCTTCGGGTCACCGTGCGGTCCGGTGCGTGATCCGGGCCGCGACGGCGAGGGCTTCGGAAGGCCAGGGCACGGCCGGAAGGAGGTCGTCATCGCGACCGGTCAGGGGCAGGCCGGCGGTGGTGGCGATGCGGAGGATGGCTTCCTCCATCGAGGTGGTCTCAGGCAGGACGACGACCTCGTCGTCGTAGCCGAGGACGTCATGAGGGGCGTACCAGTCGCGCATGTTGTCCGCCGTGAACTCCGTGGCCTGCGGGCGCATCTCGTGCCGCCGCAGGGTCTCGGGCAGGGACACGTCGAGATAGACGAACAGCGTCCGGCCGGGGTGGGCGTCGCGCAGTGACGTGAGCATCCGCCGGTACCGTGCGGTGTGCATGATCCCTTCGAGGATCACGTGGTAGCCGTGGTCGAGGGCCATGCGAACCGTCTGTTCGATGAGGGCCGGTGCCAGCCCTCCGGGCTTGTCCCGTTCCCGCAGGAGGACACGTCGTAGGTAGTCCTGCTCGACGAGGGCGCAGCCGCGGCCGTGCCGAAGGCGCAACTGTCGGGCGATGCTGCTCTTGCCTGCACCAGAGTTCCCCCGGATGCAGATCAGGATCGTGTCGGGGTTGCCGGTGGGGATCACATCGTTCATGGCGGCGGTCCTCCGGGCGATGTCGGTATGGCTGCGGGACCGGTGTCGGATTGGCCGGTGGCTTCGTGGGGAGTGTCAGCTGGGTTCGCTCCGACATCACCCACCGGCCAGGCCCCGGCCTGCTGATCAGTGAGAATGTGGCCCCGGCTCGACCGCGGCCACCGCCGATCGCCCACCGCAGCCAGGATCAGATCGAGCTTGCCGGTCATGTCCGTCACGTGCTGTTCGAGCCGCCGGAATCGCTCGTCGGCCATCTGCGGAGGTGCGGGCGGCTGCGCTGGCCGAGGTGGCCGGCAAGATGGTCAGCGTCGTCGGTCCGAACTCGTCCGAGTTGTCGGCATCGCGACCGTCATGCGCCGTCTCGTGCATCCCCGGACGTAGGCTGGCCCGGCATCTATCAATCCACGTCCTTTGATGGAAGGATGTCGTATGGAGCCGGTACGAGCAGAGTCGCCGAACGCGCCGGCCCGACGGGTCCTCGGCATCGCGCTGGCGGCGATGGTCGCCGTCGCCGTTCTGGTCGGCGGTCTCCTCATCTTCCGGGCCTCCGTCGGCGATTCCGGTCCACCGGCGGGCTGCGCGGAGGCCGAGCAGGCCCTCGCCCGGAGCAACGCCGCCGACCCTGCCGACCCCGCGAAGTGGAGCCGGCTGGCGACCGACCTCGAGGCAGCGGCGAAGAAGGCGACGGACAGGGAGGTGGCCGCCGCCATCCAAGCTATCGCGGACAACAACCGCCGGATCGCCGCGTTCAGCACGGCCAGCGAGCCCAGGGTCGACAACGCTCTCGCCCAGCTGGAGGAGACCAAGAAGTACGGGACCAACTTGCAGATCTACATGCGGGTCTGCGCGGCCGAGATCTACCCGGACGAGTGACTACAGCCCGCCCGGGTGCAGCGTGTTCAACCGCCTGATGAGGACGATGCCGGTCCGCAGCGCGTCCTCGAGCTGGTCGACGGAGGCGTAGAACAGGGTGTGGTCGTCGCGGTCGACGGCCTCGACGCAGTTCCTGCTGCCCTGCCGGATCAGGGCGATGTACCTCTGCCAGGACTCGTCGCCCTCCGCGTCGGGGACCCGGAAGTACCGCTCGGCGTCCCGGCCGAATCCGCCGATCGCGACGCACGCCGCGCGGGCCGGCGAGATGTCGACCCGGCCGTTCGACGCGGTGTCGATGGACACCTGCATGGCGGCGATGAGCTTGTCCATCTCGGTGGAGAACCGGCCGAGAAGCCCGCGACCGCCGTACCGCTCCCAAGAGGCGATCTGCATTCGCTTCGTCTCCGCCGACACGGCGACGGCCGGCGCGGGCGGGAGCATCCGCGAGACGGCCTGGCTCTCCGGCGCGGCCCGCTCGTGGAGGCGCAGGGCGACTTCGGAGATCGTCACCAGCATCGCGACGGAGACCAGCGCGCCGACGACGATCCGGCGGAGCGCCGTGCCGCCGGCGGACCACGCGGGTGCCGCCGCACGACCCCGGCGAGGGCGCGGCACCCGCGACAGCAGCCCGACGAGCACCGCCGCGACGCCGCCGCACACCGCCGCGATGACGAGCGCCGGCGTCAGCAACAGCTCGACCGTCGACCAGGCCGCGGGGAGCCGCGAGCCGCAGGACGAGCCGAGCACCGCCAGCGGCCGCACGCACCCGTCGGTCGACACGAGGACGACCATGCCGGCGAAGCCCGCCAGCACCGCCACCTCGGCCGCGATCAGCGTGGAGACTAGTCTGTGCCTCGGGTTCAGCGCGCCGGCGAGCAGCGCGGCCGGCGCGGCCGGCCCGACCAGGGCGACGAACAGCCAGGCGGTGTACAGGATCTGGTACAGCGCCCAACCCTGCTCGGTGTCGGGCCGGAGGGGATGCAAATACGCCTGGGTCCACACGACCGCGTCCCAGCACAGGATCCCGCCCAGCACGCCAGGCAGCACCGCCAGGCGTAGCGGCGGCAGGCCGGGCGCGGACGGGGCGACGCCGCCGGAGGAGGACCTGGCCACCCAGGCCGCCAGCGGCACGAGCCACAGCACCGCCACCTGGACCAGGATGAGCGGGACCTTGGTCATGGAAGCGACGACGGGGATCATCGCCGCGACGCCGGTCAGGACGTTCCGGTGGCCCGGTGCCGGCCCGGTCACGGTCCGCTCCAGCAGTGCCCGGATCTGGTCCGGATCGAACGGCCAACCGGCGGCTAGCAGCGCACCACCGCCGTGCCACCAGGTGAACCACCCCGACATCACCAGCGCCGCACTCGGCAGCCCGACCAGCAGCAGGCGGCTTACCGGCCGCCCGTGCCGAGCGGTGATCCACACCTGGGCGCACTGGCTGGTCCACCAGGCGAACGCCATGCCGGCCAGCACGACCAGCACCAGGTAGTACGGCGATTCGGGTAGCCAGTCGCTGATCACCTCCTGGCCGGCGAGAAGGTGCCCGAACGCCATGCCGACGCCCAGCCACGCGCCGCCGCGCACCCCGGAAGGTGCCGGGCGACCGGTGAGCAGCGCGTGCGCGACCGCCCGCCACAGCGCCACGCCGGCCACCCCCGCGACCAGGCTGGCCGCCGTCAACGCGACCAGTTGGTCGTTCCAGCCGCCGGCCAGCCGGTACTGCTTGGCGTACATCCAGATCCGGTTGTTGATGAGTGCCGCGGCCACCCCGGTCAGGAACATCGGCATCGCGGCGACCCGGAACAGGATCTCCGGGTCGGCGAGGGCCCAGCGGCGCACCTCCCAGCAGGGGTGGGTCCGCCAGAGGTCACGGAACCGGTCCAGCGCGCGTCGTGCCCGGCCCCGGACCGGGGCGGCGGGGGCTTGCCAGCCGTCCGGATCCGCGCCCCACCGGGCCGCGGACAGGTCGGCGTAGATCTCCCGGGTGCGCAGCACCTCCGACCGGGCCAGGTAGACCAGCGCGCACAGCACGACGACGAAGAGCAGATTGCGGGTCGCGGCTGGGGCGTAGGTGCTCCAGTACGGCGACCGCAGGCTGTTCGGCAGGGTGACGAGCAGCATGCCGGTGGACGGCAGGACCATGGCGAACAGGAACGCCCGCCACAGCGCGATCGTCGCGTAGCTGATGGTGATGTCCCGGTTGTCGATGTGCGCGAGCTCGTGCAGCACCACCGCGCGGAACCGGCCGGGATCGTGCACCCGGGAGGCCACGAGCCCGCCGTGCAGACACAGCACCGAACGGCCGTCGCGGCCGAACACCACCGCACCGGTGGAGGCGGCGGCCGGGTCGACGACGACGCGCGGGAACCGGCGCAGCCCGATCGTCGCCGCGAGTTCCGCCACCGCCCACGAGATCTCCCCGTCGTGGTCCACCGCCGCCAGGGGCACAGTCCGCCGGGTCTTCCAGCGCGGCAGTACCCAGAACACCAGCAGCGCAACGATCGCCAGCAGCACCGGCCAGCCGAGAGGCTGCCACCACGGCGGCAGGGCGTACCGGATCATGCAGTCGTGGTACGCGTCGGCCTGACTGACCTCGCCGAGCATGACGGTCCGGTCCTTCTGCGCGGGATCGACCCCGGCCGCCAGCCTGCAGCCCCACCACGCCAACGACTGGTCGGCGGTGGAATTCAGCGTACGCATCAGGTCGACGCTGCTGACGACGATCAGGACGATGAGGAGCGCGAATCTCGGCGTCGTGCCGGCGGTGACCGTCCGCTCGTCGATCCTCGGGCGGATCGCGATCGCGGTCACGCCCGGCCGCCCGCCGCACCGTCGTCGGGGCCCAGCGCGCGGACCTCGCCGCCCGTGGGCGCGCCGAGCGCGAGCCGGGCCACCACCGCGTCGGCGACGACCTCGCTCTGCCTGCGGGACAACCCCCGTCGGCCCCCGACGTCGATGACGCGCTGGTGTACCTCGCGGAGCTGCTCCTGGGTGAGCGGCGGGACCACCGCGACGGACGGCCGCCGCCGCAACCGTCGCCACCATGTGCGGAGCCTGCCGAGGGAGCCGGTGACGACCAAGCCCGCCGCCTGCTGCGCGGTCTGGTCCAGCACCAGCCACACGGCGGCGGTCACCAGCGGCACGACCTCGCCGACGCCGAACCCGAGTGTCTCGCGCCTGCCCTTGGTCCGGGCCAGCCTGCGCACGACGACGGCCTCACTGAACTGCGACAGCCCTATCACGAGGGGCAACTCCTGCTCTGCGACCTCGGCCACGACGTCGCGCACCACGTCCCGGACTCTGATCCCAGGCATTTGGATCCCCCTCCCGACGTTCGCAAACTCGGGCTCGCCGAACCCAGAGTGATCGAAGTTCGCGAATGTCACAATGCCTGATTCGGTCGCATTCCCGACCCTGGACCCACCGGGGCCGCATCGGAACCACCCGTAAGTCCCTCGGGGCGGCTACGCCCGGGTGGGTACGCCGGGAGCCGAGGTGAGTCGTACTGTTGGGTGATCAGGTCCCAGCGGATCGACCGGGTCGACCCGTCCTCCAGGCCCTTCTCCACCGGCCCGGTACAGCCTTGAGCGGCCGATGTGAGGTGCTGGCGACGTCGAGAGGCGTAGTCGTGGACAGCCGAGCAGGGGGCGCGAGCACCGACCGCAGCTCAGCCGGTCAGCCGGTACGGCGGGAGCGGGCCAGAGCCAGCGCGCCGAGGACCATGGCGATCAGCCCGACCACCAGAGCCACGTAGGCCCCGCCTCGCCCGTTGCCGGTGCCGATGCCGCTGTCGGACGTGGCCACGACCACCCCGCCGAGGGCCATGCCGATCAGCCCGGCCGCCAGGGCCATGGTGGCCCCGAGGCGCCCGTTGCCGGTGCCGAAACGACTGGTGGGGCGGGCCAGAGCCAGCCCGCCGATGACCACGCCGGTCAGCCCCAGCACGGCGGCCACGGCTGCCCCGAGTCGCCCGGCGCTCATGGTGTAAACACTGGCGGCGGCCGGCTGGGCCGAGACGTGCGCGGCCGCCGGTCCGGCAAGACCGAGCCCCTCGATCAGGGCGGCTCCGGCCACGGCGAGCACAAGTCGAACTGATCTCAGGGTTCCTGACGAGCTCATGTCCCTCTCCTCTTTCGTGCGTCTCGTTTCTGAGGTTGGATGTCGCCTGATCATGTCGCCGGGCGCACCGCCGGTCATCCAGCAGACGGACGCCATTCGCGCTGCCACCGATGGCGCGCCCGCCTGCCGCAGACGCCGTAGGCGCCGCGCAAGTACTGCGTGCGAAGTAGGCAGCCACTCATCCACAAGCAGGAGTCGCCCGCAGCAGCATTCCGGCTAGGGTGCGGGCATGAACACAGGACGGGCGAGTGTTCAGGCCGGTTTCAGAGACTGGGCCATCGCCGTCTGCGTAGCGGCGACGCTGCTGGTCACCGGAGTGTCCCGGAACCACTCCGCCACGGATCTTGACCTACTCGGCTACGTGCTGTTGGCGGCAGGCGGCCTGGCACTGGCTGCGCGCCGCCGGGCTCCGGTTCCCGTCCTGGCCGTCACCGGGCTGTGCGTGGTGGGTTACCAGGCGGTCGGTTTTGACGTGCCTGCCGTCGCGTTCCTGTTCGCGGTGTACGCCGCTGTGCGGGCGGGTCACCGCAACATCACGGTCGTGGCGGCTGTGCTGATGCTGGCTGCTCTCCCGCTCGCGGCCCTCGCCCTGCCACAGGACATGCCCGTGGGCGAGGCGCTCGCACGGGCCCGGGGCGTCCTCGAGCTGGCTTGGCTGGTCGCCGCCGGTGCCGCGGGTGAAGCGCTGCGGCAGGCTGAGCGGCGGGCGGACGAGGCCGAGCGTACCCGGGAGGAGACCGCGCGGCGCCGCGCCGACGAGGAGCGGCTGCACATCGCGCGGGAGCTGCACGATTCGCTCACCCACCAGATCTCGATCATCAAGGTGCAGGCCGAAGTAGCCGTCCACCTGGCCCACAAGCGTGGTGAACAGGTACCGGAGGCCCTGCTGGCGATCCGGGAGGCCGGCCGTGAGGCGACCCGAGAGCTGAGAGCGACCCTGGAGGCGCTGCGCGACGACGGCAAGTCCCCGCCGCCCGGGCTCCGCCATCTCCCGGAACTGGTGGAACGGGCCCGTATGACCGGCCTGGACGCGACGTTGACGATCGAAGGACAACGACACGACGTGCCGGCGGCAGTAGACCGGACCGCCTACCGGATCGTTCAGGAGTCCCTCACCAACATCGCCCGTCACGCCGCCGCCGCTACGGCCTCGGTCCGGATCGACTACCGTCCGGACGCCCTCGCGATCCGAGTCGATGACGACGGCAAGGCCACGCCGGCCACCGCCCCGATGCCCGGCGTCGGGCTGCTCGGGATGCGTGAACGAGTCACCGCCCTCGGCGGTCGCCTGCGCGCGGAACCGCGCGACGATGGCGGCTTCACCGTCCAAGCCGAACTCCCGGTGGGCCCAACGTCATGATCCGTGTCCTGTTGGTCGACGACCAGCCACTCCTTCGCAGCGGCTTCCGCGCACTCCTCGATGTCGAAGACGACATCGAGGTGGTGGCCGAAGCCGCCGACGGGAAGGAGGGCCTGGCGCTCGCCAAGGAACACCTGCCGGACGTCGCGCTCATCGACATCCAGATGCCGGTCATGGACGGCATCGAGGCGACCCGGCGCATCGCCGCAGACCCGGCCCTGGCCCAGGTGCACGTCGTCATCCTGACCAACTACGGCCTCGACGAACACGTCTTCCACGCGCTGCGCGCCGGCGCCGCCGGATTCCTCGTCAAGGACATCGTGCCAGCTGACTTTCTGCACGCCATCCGCGTCGCCGCGCGCGGCGACGCCCTGCTCGCACCCTCGATCACCCGCAAGCTGATCAACCGGTACGTCACCGATCCGCTCCACGCAGGCGCCGACACGAGACTGGAAGGGCTGACCAACCGCGAACGCGAGACAGTCGCCCTCCTCGCGCAGGGCCTGTCCAACGACCAGATCGCCGAACGCATGGTGATCAGCCCACTGACCGCAAAAACCCACATCAACCGGGCCATGGCCAAGCTCCACGCCCGCGACCGCGCCCAACTCGTGGTCCTCGCCTACGAATCCGGCCTGGTAGCCCCACGCAACCGCTGACACTGGCGGCCCGCACGGTTCCACCCTCGAATCGGAGCCGACGCCTGCACCGGTCGCCAACGAACCGGCCGAGACCGGATCACCTGCCCCTGCTGCGGCGGGTGTCGCAACACCGTCCAGGCAGGACGGGCGCGAACCGACAGTGGTGCCGTTCGATCCGGTGCGACAGGCGATCGCGACGAGGCTCACCGAGAGTGCGACAACCATCCCGACCTTCACCGTGACTGCATCCGCCGATCTGGAGGACCTCCTCGCGCTCCGGGTGCAGCTGAACGGCGCGCTGCGCGATGCCGGACGCAAGGTGACAGTCAACGACCTCATGGTGCGGGCGGTCGCGCGCGTCAACGCGTCCTACTCCCCCGAGGGCCGTGGCCAGACCGTGCTGCACGGGCGGGTCAACATCGGCATCGCCGTCGCCTCCCCGGCCGGGCTCATGGTGCCGGTGATCCGCGATGCCGGCCGGACGTCGGTCACGGCGATCTCCGCGCAGACCCGGGCGCTAACCGACAAGGCTGCGAACCGGACGCTGAACACGGCCGACATGGCCGACGGGACCTTCACCATCAGCAACCTCGGCATGTGCGGAGTCGAGCACTTCACCGCGATCATCAACCCACCCCAAGGCGCGATCCTCGCCGTCGGTGCCGCGACACCGGAGCCCACGCTGTCCGGGGAGACGCTGGAAGCGCGGCGCCGGATGCGATACACGCTCGCCGGTGTCTCACCGAGCCGGCGGCCGTCAGTAACAGGTGTTCATGGCGGCACGCACCTCGGCGAGGGTGGCATCGGCCACCGCCCTGGCTCGCTCGTTGCCCTCACGCAGCGTCTGGCGGAGATAGGCGCGGTCCTGCGCGTACCCCGCCCGGCGGGCCCTGATCGGGGCCAGATACTCGTTGACCGACTCGGTCACGGTCTTCTTCAGGGCGGCGGCTCCCGCGGAGCCGATGTCGGCGGCCACCTGCTGCGGGGTCCGGTTCTGGCAGAGGGCCGCCAGCAGCAGGAGCGAGGACACCTCGGGGCGGGTGACCGGGTCGTAGCTGATGTGGCGCTCGGAGTCGGTCTTGGCCCCCTTGATCAGGCGGGCGGTCTCGTCGGTGTCGGCGGCCAGGGTGATGGCGTTGTTCCGGCTCTTGCTCATCTTGGTGCCGTCCGTGCCGAGCAGGAGTGGCGCGCTCGACAGGAGGGCATCGGGCTGGGGGAATACGGCTTTGCCGTTGCCGTAGCGGTCGTTGAAGCGACGGGCGATGGTGCGGGCGAGTTCGAGATGCGGGAGCTGGTCCTGGCCGACCGGGACCAGGTTTGCCTTGCAGAAAAGAATGTCGGCGGCCTGGTGCACGGGATAGGTGAACATCAGGCCGCTGACGCTGGACTGGCGCGAGTGGGAGATCTCGTCCTTGACCGTGGGATTGCGGTTGAGTTCGGATACGGAGACGAGGCTGAGGAAGGGCAGCATCAGCTGGTTGAGTGCGGGGACGGCGCCGTGCGTGAAGATCGTGCTGCGGGCCGGATCCACCCCGATGGCCAGGTAGTCCAGGACCAGTTCCTCGACGTGCCCGATCAGGTTGTCTGCCACGTCGCGGTCGGTCAGGACCTGGTAGTCCGCGATGACCACGAACAGCTCCACCCCGAGGCCCTGAAGACGTACCCGGTTGTGCAGCGTGCCGAAGTAGTGACCCAGGTGCAGGCGGCCCGTGGGGCGGTCGCCGGTCAGCACCCGGAATTGCCCGGGGTCCTTGCGGATCAGCTCTTCCAGCACCGCATTGCGGGCCTGTGCGGCAGACATCCCGAGCGCGTCGGCGGAGGGACCTGAGGCAGCGGCGCCGGGGTCTTCGGTCTGGGGGGCGGCGGTATTCACAAGGTCTCCTGATGGGTCGGTCTCGCCGTCATGATGACACGAGCCCCGCTACAGGGGACACCAAAGGGCCGCCGATCCGAAACGGCGCCGCCGCCCGCGTGCAGCGGCTACGGCGCCACCCCGACGCGCCCGCCGATTCACCGCCGTCACGCCCCCTTCGTCGTCCGCGAAACGCGCGTGGCGAGCAACTCGTAGAGCATCTCGTGCACCGGGGCGGGCCGGCCCGCCCGGCCGGCGAGCCGGACGGCGGCACCGGTCCAGGCATCGAGCTCGGACGGCCGCTCCGCCAGGATGTCCCGTTGCAGTGAGGAGGTGATGTCGGGCGGTTGCCGATCCATGAGCCCTGTCGCCGTGTCCACGGCGTCTTTCGGCAGTGCGATTCCGAGCGCGATTCCGGTCTCGTACATCTCCCGCATTCCGGCGATCAGCATCCGGCGGGTGCCGGGGCGCGTCCGGAGTTCGCCGATGGTCGCCCCGCCGGTGGCGGCGCCGAGGCTGCCGACGGGCACGATCAACAGGAACTTCGCCCAGAGGGCGGCCCAGACGTCGCTCGGCTCCAGCACTGTCACCTGGGCCTCGCGCAGCATCTCGCGCAGCCGGGTCACCCGGTCGGACGCGCTGTTGTCCCACTCCGCGAAGCCCAGTGCCCCGGGGGGACCCGCGTGCCGCACCTCGCCCGGGCCGACCGTCGCGGCGACGACCCTGACCGTGCCGGGCAGCACCCGGGAGCGGCCGATCCGGGCCGCGACCTGCTCGGGCGCCTCGACCCCGTTCTGCACGGTGACCACGGCGGTGTCCGCGCCGATCATCGGGGACAGTGCGTCGACGGCCGACGGCAGGTGCGGGGTCTTGACGCAGAGCAGCACGTAGCCGACCTCGCCGAGGTCCCGCGGGTCGTCCGACGCCCGCACCTCGGGCACGGAGCAGTCACCCGAGTCGCCGGTGACGCGCAGCCCTTTTCGCCGCAGCGCGGTGAGAGTCTCGCCGCGGGCGAGGAACCGCACGTCATGCCCGGCGGCGGCGAGGCGGCCACCGAGATAGCCGCCCACGCTGCCGGCCCCGACCACGGCGATGCTCCGGGCGGCCGGTTCCCTCGTCATGCTTCCTCGATCCGGCGCGGCTCGGGCTCAGCCCACTTGCCCCGCGCGGCGCCGCCCCACCGGCCCGTCATCGGGGCAGCCGCTCCCGCACCCGGAGTGGGAGGGCCTCCAGGCCCCGACTGAGCGAGCTGTCGGCGAGCCAGGCGACCTCCTTCACCGGCACCGCGAGTTCGAGCCGCGGCAGGCGGCGCAGCAGCGTGGAGAAGGCGATCTCGCCCTGGAGCCGGGCCAACGGGGCGCCGATGCAGAAGTGCGCGCCATGGCCGAAGGACAGATGCCGGTTCGGTGACCGGGTGATGTCGAACCGTTCCGGGTCGTCGTACACCTCGGGGTCGTGGCCCGCGCCGGACAGCGACAGGTGCACGAAGCTCCCCTTGGGTATGTCCACCCCGCCGAGCCGCATGTCCTCCGCCGCGACCCGCAGCGAGGCCCAGGCGGCCGACCCCTCGTAGCGCAGGATCTCCTCGATCGCCGAGGGAATCAGGGCGGGGTCGGCGCGGAGCATCGCGAGCTGGTCGGGATGGCGGAGCAGCAGCAGCGTCCCGTTCCCCACCATGTTGGCGACCGTCTTGTGCCCGGCGATGATCAGAAGGAGGATCGTCGACAGCAGCTCCCGCTCGCTGAGCGCGTCCGCGTCCCGGGCCCTGATGAGCTCGCTCAGCAGGTCACTGCCCAGCTGGGCGCGTCGCTCGGCCACCAGCTTGGTGAAGTAGTCCCCGAACTCCTCGCTCGCCGCCTTCAGTTCCGTCTCCGCATGCTGCAACGGATCCTGGCTGAGGACGTAGCTCCACCGCTGGAACAGCGGCCGGTCCTCGACCGGTATCCCGAGGTACTCGCAGATGACGATGAGCGGCAGCGGCAGCGCGAAGGCGGTCACCAGGTCGATCTCGCCGCCTTCCGGAAAGGCGTCGATGAGGTCGTCGACGACGTCCTGGATGCGCGGGCGGAGTTGGGCGACCGTGCCCGGCAGGAACGCACGGCTGATGGGCTTCTTCAGCCGGGTGTGCTTGGGCGGGTCGGCGAACCCCAGGTTGCCGACCACCAGGAGGCTGTTGGTCACGGCCTTGTCCCGATACGCGGCGGGCAGGTTCTCGACCTGTTTGGACAGGCGCGAGTCGCCGAACGCCTCCTCGACGACCCGGTTCGCGAGGACCGCGTATGCCTCGGCGCCGGGCGGAACGTCGATCCGGTGGACGGGGCAGTTGGACCTGAGTTCCGCTGTTGCCGCATGCGGGGTCGGCCCGGGGTTGGTGAAGTATTCCGTGGGCAACACGTCCGACATCGTGACTCCTAGGATCGCACCGTTGCGCTGCCACCCGCTACCGCCGGGATTATCCAGATGAGGTCGTCTTCCTCGACCTTCGTGTCCAGGTCGTCGAGGCTCCTGATGTCGTTGTCATTCAGGTAGACATTGACGTAGCGCTTCATGGCTCCGTTCTGGTCCACGAGTCGCTCAAGGACGCCGGGAACGGCCCGATCGAGGCCGGTGAGCACCTCGCGAATGGTGTCGCCCTCGACGGACAACTGCCTCCGCCCGCCGGTCAACGCATGGAAGGCCGCAGGTAGCTTGACGGTCACGACAGGCGCCGGCAGGCCCCTGCCGGCATCGGGGGGAAAGTCGGGCATATCTCATTTTCTCCTTAGCGAGACCTTTGATTCCGGCTGCTCGGCACGGCACCGTCGCTAAGGCGGCAATTCCACGTTGATCTCGTCGTAGATCGCCGACGGGATCCGTATCTCCAGCGGCTCGCACTGTTGCGGCCCGGGCCGCCATCCCGCCACCCGGTGGATCAGCACGTCACCGCTCGCGCGGATGTACCAGATCACGTTCACCGGCCAGCACGACTGGCGGAAGAGGAACTCGTCCATCCGCGTCGGGTTCTCGCTGAGCTGTTGGTACCGCTCGTGCGGCGGACCGATCTCGTGCCAGTTCGGGTGCGAGTGCACCGACCCCATGAGTTCCAGGCCATTGGCGGACTGCTGCTTGATGGCCCGCAGCACGCCCTTGTCGTCGCACCAGAACCCCCGCCCCGCGTTCCGGTAGACGTCGCCGAACCGCGGGGCGATCTTCCCCTCGAATTCCGCCATGACGCTCTCGTCGCTCCCGCGAACGTTCGGCACGAACTCGATGTCGATGATCGTTATCTCGGCGCCGTCCGACCGCCCGAACAGCAGCGCCGACGCGCGCGGCGGGTGGTGGGGTACGCCGTCGGCGTCACGGCTCTCCAGACACTGTTGGTACTCCTGCACGGCGTTCTCGACGAAGCGTCTGGCGGGTTCGAGTTCGAACCGGGCGGCCTCCGGCAGGTCGCCGAACAGGCGGGCGCCGTCCGCGCCGCCGGCCGAATCGGTACCCGTGGCAGCGGTCACGGGCCGAGCGCTCTCCTTGGCTTCCACTTGCGCTGCCACCTCCGATCACCGTCATGGCTGTACGGTTCACGTCTTGTTGTCCGGCTTCTTTCCGGCCGAGGCCAAGGTGCCCCCCAGGAGGGCCGCGCCCAGGGGCCACGAGCGCATGTGCACCGGAAGCGTCACGCAGTGGTCCCCGAGGCGCAGGACCAGCCCGTCGCCCACCAGGTCCCGCGCGGCGGCGGCGTGTCCCGGGTTCCGGGTCACCTCGGCCCACGCGCATCCCTCCAGGCCCCGGACGAAGACGTCGACCATGGCGGGGTCGTCCAGGACGACCCGGCGGCCGGATTCGGGCCGCTGATCGACGACGGACAGGAATCCCGGGCCCCGGCGGAAGTAGAGGAGGCCGAAGTTGCCGGTGGACCGCCACGGGCCGACCGCCGAAGCCTCCCGTCCCCGCACGGTCATCCGGTCGGGGGCCGGCAGATGATCGAGCCGCGGGATCAGGTCGAGTTGTTCCGCGCCCAGGATCAGCGACCATGTCACCCGGGCGCCGATCGAGGAACACTCGCGGAGCAACGCGATGATTCGCACGATCGCGTGCCCGGGTAGTGCGCAGAGGTCGACGGGCTCCGCCAGCCGTACCCCGGCGACGGGCACCCGGGGCAGGAGCGCCGCCAGCTCGGTGGCGGCGGGTAGTTCGGCCCAGTCGGACCCGAGGGTCAGCGTCGAACTGGCGGGCCGGGCCCCGGCCGGTACGCGCCCCCCGTCCGAGGCTCGCGCCCTGAGTTCACCAATGTCCATCAATGCGCTCATCGTGACGCCGCGACCTCCCTGCCGTCGACCAGCTTCCGGCGGTACGGGTCGACGTCGAGGGCGACGCTCACGTAGCGCTCCTCGTCCTCGAAGGCCAGGCCGCGATCGACGAAGTACCGGAGCATCCGGTCGATCTCGCCCTCCCCGACGGCGTGCCCGCTCTCGGCCAGGCGCCGGCGGATGCCCTCGCGGCCGGCGACCTGGAACATGCCGAGGTACACGTTGCTCTGGACGTCGTCCAGCTCGATCACTTCCTCGGGCCAGCTGGCCCGGCGGTCCTCGATGGTCACCCGGCCGCGTTCGTCGGCCCAGTAGGAGAGGTTGCTCCCCGGGTACGCCCTGGCCCACTCCTCGACCCCCTGCTTCAGCTCGTCCTCCAGGGGCCCCACGATCCCCTGGCTGCGGCTGTCGAAGAGGTAGACGAGGTCGTACAGCTCGTCGCGCGGGACCTGGTAGATGAAGTCGTATATCTCGGCCGGGCGGCGGAACATGAATCCCTGGGTGGGATCCTCGAAGTAGGGACTGAACCGCTCCAACGCTATTCGCCAGGCCCCCGTCGGCGGCTGGAGGTGTTCGAGCGCGGCGAATTTCTTGAGCAGCCCACGGTAGTCCTCCTCGGTCTCGCCGGGAAAACCGTAGAGGATGTTCCACGTAACGTTGAGGCCGAGATCCTGCCCGTCCCGCAGCATCCGCACGTTGTGCGCGGCGCTGACGCCCTTGTCCATGAGGCGCAGCACGTGACTGCTCAGGCTCTCGATGCCGGGCTGGACGTAGAGCACGTTCGCCTTTTTCAGGCTACTGAGCTGCTCCCGCGTCATGTTGGACTTGATCTCGTAATGGATTCGCAGGTCGCAGTCGAGCGCGGCCATCGTCGGCATGGCCGTGCTGAGGTACTTCATGTCGAGGATGTTGTCCACCATGATGAGGTCGAGAACCCGGTACCGCTCGGCCAGGCCCACCACCTCGTCGGCGATGCGTTCGGGGGCCTTGCTCCGGAAATCGATGTTCGATCCGTTCAGGCCGCAGAAGGTGCATTGGTGGACTTCCCCCCACCAGCAGCCGCGCGAGGTCTCCAGCACCACCATCGGGCGGACGTAATGCTGGAAGAGTGAGTTTTCCAGCGCCCGGAAGTAGCTGTCGTAATCGGGCGCGGGCACCATGGCGAACGGCAGCGCCGATTTGGCCGGCGGATTCACCACCGTCCGCCCCTCGTTCCGCCAGCTGAGCCCCGGGACGTCGGCGACGCCCGCGCCCGCGGCGATGCGGTTCAGCAGCGCGGGCAGGGAGCGCTCGCCCTCGCCGCTCAGCACGAAGTCGAACTGCTCGAAGTTCCGGTGCAGGGCCGGGCCCTGCAGCCCGTCGCAGTTGCTGCCGCCGATCACCGTCCGGATGCCCGGCACGAGCCTCTTCAGCTCCCTGGCCAGCGCGAGGGACGGCACGTTCTGCATGAAGGTGCTCGTGAACCCCACCACGTCGGGCGGGTCGGCGGCGATCTCGGCCGCGAGGCCCCGGACGAATCCCCGGGCGTACCTCTGCATCTCGACGGGGACCAGGGGGTCCACGCCGCGCTGCCGGAGGAACTCGGCGAACTCGTCGGCCTGGTAGCTGTCGACGTCGTACAGCGCCGGGGTGAAGACCCAGTCGCCGACACCGTGGAAGACCTGATCCGCGACATTCCCATAGTCCGTCGACGTGATCGCGCCATTGCTCTCACGGATCAGGTGTTCGGCCCACCGGAGGTTGGCGTACAACTCGTCGATCGCCCAGTCGGCGGCGTGCCTTCGGACGCACGGCCCCAGTATTCCCAGGGCACTGGACGGGGTGTCGAGTCCCTGCCACGGCATGGCGACCATCAGGAGTTTCACGGAATTCCCACCCTAAGATAGTCGTCGATATAGGAAGACGCGTAGGGTTGATCGGAGGTGCGGCTTCACTCCCGAGAATTCAGAGCTCGGGCCTCGCTTCAAAGACCCTCGCCTCGGCGGCGGCGAACTGCGAGGGTGCACCACCCTCGGCCCACTCGGTGAGCGACAGGGGGAATGCTAACCGTGCTCGCTAGATCAATACAAGGGACAGTTGAGTGGTCGTTCAGGCTCGGTCGCACGCGGCGGATCCGAAGTCGGCGCTTCCGCCGGCCGGCCGCGTTCCTGGACGGCGTACGACCGGATCGGCCGGACCGGACCGACCGCACCGAACGGCATGATCGGCGCACGGGACGGCGGGGTGGAACAGTGGCAGCGGGAAGCGGTCCAGGCTGATAGGAAATCGCGCGGATTCGCGGCCAACGGCGGATGAGCTATTGATCAGCGACAATTGCCCACGGTCCTCCGCGACGCTTTCGACCGGGAGTGGGCCCGGCGGCCGGCCCCGCCGCCCGTTCCATGCCACGTCGACCACCGACGCGTGGCCGGTGGCGACCCCGCGCTCCCCTGCCGAGGATCTCGCGCAGGTCGTGGGTGGTGGTGCGACCGCCGACGCCGGCATCGGTGCGGGCCTGAGGCCAGGCGGTCAGGCGGGGTGCGAGTGTCAGCGGGCGTCGGACAGGGCGGACGGGTAGGCGCGGCGATCGGTCACGACAGGTCCGCCGGCTGGGCGGACGCCATGTCCGTCGATAACATGACGAAGGCGGACCAGACCCAATCTATGGGATGAAAAGCCGATCATGGACGAGCAGGCGCACCGAGTATCGGTGGACCCTCGACAGGGCGCCGCTTCGGAGTACGTGACCCACGTCACGGTGGCGGAGGAAACCGTGGGCGAGGAGGTGTCGTCTTGCTGGTGGTGAGACGAAGCCTGGACGCGGCCGACGAGGACGAACTCGTGCGCCGCACCGCCGACGGCGATCGGCGCGCATTCGACGAGCTGTACCGGCGTACGTCGCCGTGGCTGCTTGCCCGGTTGCGCCGCCGGTGTGCCGACGACGACGTGGTCGCCGACGTGATGCAGGAGACCTACCTGGCTGTCTGGCGGGCTGCGGGTAGCTTCGCCGGGTCGGCGACGTCGGGCAGCGCGGTCGGCTGGCTGTGGACCATCGCCGCCCATCGCCTCGTCGACGCGTTCCGCCGGAGGGCCCGGCAGAACCAGGTACCGGCGGTACCTCTCGCCGAGACGGTCGCCCCCACCGCCGAGGAGGAAGTCATGGCGGGGCGGGTCGGCCAGGAGCTGGAACAGGCCCTGCTTATGCTGCCGCCCGAGGCGCGGCAGGTCCTGCGGGCGATGGTTCTCGACGGGCTCTCGGTACGGGAGACCTCCCTGCTGCTGGGTGTCCCGGAGAACACGGTGAAGTCGCGGGCCCGGCGGGCCCGGATCGCTCTTCGGGAGGCGCTGTCATGACCACGCATCCGAGTCCCGCGGTGATCGCCCGCTACGCCGACCGGGAGGCGAGCCTCGACGAAGTCACGGTGTGGTCGGTCGAGGTGCATCTGGAGGGCTGCGCGGACTGCCGTGCCCAGGTGGCCGGCAGCACGACGGACAACTCGCGGGACCTGCTCGCCCGGGTCGCCGCCGGCGTGGACCACGACATCGCCGCCGGACCGGCTCCGGCCGGCCGCCCGAGCTGGTCGGCGGCCCGGAACCGCTGGCTGGTCTGGCATTCGGCGCCGTGGCTCATCATGACGGTGGCGGTTCTGGGCTGTGCGGTCCTGCTCGACGCACTGCAGTCCAGCATTCCGTCGGTGGTGTCGCTGCTGGCTCCGGTGGCGCCGCTTCCGGGGGTGGCGATCGCGTGGAGCCGGCGCCACGATCCGGCCTGGGAACTGGTCGCCGGCACGCCGGCGGCCGGATTGGCGATGCTGCTGCGACGTACGGCTGGGGTGCTCGCCGTGGTCGTGCCGGCGCTCGCGTTGGCGAGTACCCGTACCGGAGTCTCCCTGGCCTTGACGCTGCTGCCGTGCGTGGCCTTCACCGTGGCGACCATCGCGCTGGGCGCCTTTGTCGGTGTACGCCGGGCCGCTGCCGGGCTCGGCACTGCCTGGGCGCTTGCCGTGGTGGTGCCGGCCGTGGTCACCGCCCAGTTGCCGGCGGCGCTGCAACCGGGCAGTTCCGGCGTGTGGGCGCTGCTCGCCCTGGCGCTGGCCGGTTTGGCCGCGACTCGGGCCGACGACTTCCGCCGGCTGACCAGCCACAACTGACCTGTCGGGCACCGCCCGTCTTCGAAAGGACTGATGATGCGTACGGTGAGCGCGGCCGAAACAGCCACCACCATCCATCCCTGGGTGGTCCATGCCGAGGGACTGCGCGTGCGGGCCGGGCGGCACCTGGCCGTCGACGGGCTCGACCTGGCCCTCGGCACCGGCGTCCACGGCCTGCTGGGGCCGAACGGGGCCGGCAAGACCACCCTGATGCGCGCGCTGGCCACGGTGGTGAAACCGGCCGGCGGGCGGCTGACGCTGCTCGGGGAGTCGGTCGACGGCCGTGCCGACCTGCGGCGGGTACGTCGCGGGCTGGGCTACCTGCCGCAGCAGTTCGGGTTCTACCCGCGCTTCACGGTGCGGGAGTTCGTCGAGTACATGGCGTGGCTCAAGGAGATGCCGAAGACCGCGGTGCCGGGCGCGGTGCAGCGGGCGATCGATCGGGTCGGCCTCGCGGCCAAGGCGGGTGCCCGGATGAAGACGCTGTCCGGCGGCATGCTGCGCCGGGCGGGCATCGCGCAGGCGATCGTCAACGATCCGGCGGTGCTGCTGCTCGACGAGCCCACCGTCGGTCTCGACCCGGAGCAGCGCCTCGACTTCCGGGAGCTGCTGCGCGACGTCGGCGTCGACAGCTGCGTCCTGGTCTCCACCCACCTGGTCGAGGACGTGGTGGCCGCGTGCACCGACGTCGTCATGATCAACGGGGGTCGGCTCGTCTACCAGGGCACCCCGAACGACCTCATCGCGCAGGGCGGACAGGGCGACGCCGGCGACAGCGCGGCCGAGCGGGGCTATTCCGCGCTGCTGCGCCGGCACCGGGCGGAGGCCGGCCGATGAGCCGCATTCTCGGTATCGAACTGCGCCGCTCCGCCGCGCTCGGAACCGCCCTGACTCTGCTGGTGGTCGGCGTCGTGCTGCTCTTCTTCGCCGAAGGGATCGGCTTCGCGACCGGATGGATGCAGCTCGCCATGACGCAGCGGCTCTATCTGGCGGTGCTGTGGCCACTGGCGCTGGCTGCCGGCGCCTGGCAGGCACGCCGCGAGCACCGGTCGAACGTGGCGGAACTGTTCGCCAGCACCCCTCGCTCGGTGGCGCAACGGACGGCACCGACACTCGGTGCAATGGCTGTCGCGGTGGTCTGCGGATACCTGGCGATGGGTCTGGCCGGGGGCCTGTGGATCATCGGCACCGCCGAGTACCTGCCGGTGTCGGTCTTCGTCGTCATGGCCGTCGGCGGCCTGGCGCTGATCGCGGCAGCCTGGCTCGGCCTGGCGGTCGGCCGCCTGCTGCCGTCGCCGGCGACCGCTCCGGCGTTCGGCGTGGCAGGCATGGCGCTGCTGCTGCTCATTCCCGCCGCGACCCGTCCCAAGGGATGGCTGGCCCTGGTGTTCTCGCCGATCTACGAGATGAACAAGCCGGGTGCCTACTCGACCGTGCCCGGCCGGGTCAGCGTCGCCCAGGCCATCTGGCTGACCGCTCTCGCCGTCTGCGCCGTGCTGCTGTTCGCGTCCAGCGGTTGGCGAATCCGCGTGGCGGCGCTGCTGCCGGTGGTGGCCGGCGCCGCACTGGCGATCACGGTCATGCCCCACCAGAACAGGTTCGTCCTCGACGCGATCGACCCGGTGGCGCAGGAACTGGTGTGCGCCGAGGACGAACCGCGGGTGTGCGTCAGCCGGGTCCATTCCGGACTGCTGTCCGAGGTAGCCCCGCGGGCCCGGGAAGGTCTGGCGATACTGGCGAAGCTGCCGGACGCGCCAACCCGGGTGCACGAGGACACCACCACGTACTTCCCCGACGTCTACCCGCGGTGGAACAAGGATGTCGTCCTGCTCCGCATCGAGGCCGGCCCCAACGGTCACCTCGACAACGAGGCCGGTGTGCCGGCGGGCGTGGTGTCCGGGGCGTTCACCGGCCCACCTGGATGCGAGAACTCCGCCAGCCTGGCGGAGACACTGGCAGCCGCCCACTGGCTGATCGGACGCGAGCCGGTGGCCGACGACAGCTACGACCCCGCGGACATCGCCGAAGCCGTGCAGCTCTGGCGCGACCTGCGAAGACTGCCCGCCGGCGAGGCGGACGCCCGGGTCAGAGCACTGCGCCAGGCCGCGGTGACCTGCTCGGTCGGCGACGGACTGCTCTCCCGGAGCACGCGATGAGGTGGCTGACGCTGTACCAGCGCTCCCGACGTGCCCCGATGGCGCTGGCCGCGGCCGGCGGCTGTGCGGCGCTGATGTGGTCACTGTGGTCCGTGTTCTCCGACAGCCGCAACGTAGACGTACTGATGGTCGTCCTGACGGTCCTGCTGCTGGTCGCCGCCCTGACCGCCACGCTCGGCGGCCCCGACGACGCCATCGAGAGGGCGGCCGGGTTGCCTTGGCCGCCGCGACGGGTCGCGCATCTGCTGGTGGCGTTCCTGGTCGTAGTGGTGTTGCCGCTGGCCACGCTGGCGACCGGGGCCCGCTTCGGCCCTGCCTGGCTGGTGGTGCGCGACGCGGCCGGGCTGCTCGGACTGACCGCCCTGGGCGCCGCGACGATCGGCACCGCCCGGGCGTGGTTCCTGCCGCTGGGCTGGACGCTGGCCGCGATCCTGTTCCCTCGGTCGGAACCGATCGGGCAAATCCTGACGTGGCAGGCGCAGCCTCCGGGGAGTACCGCTGCGGCCGTGACGGCAGGGCTGCTCGCGCTCGGTGGGCTCATCGCGTACGCGGCGGCCGGGCCGGCTCCGCGCGCGCCCGCCGAAGCCGCCCAGCAATGACCTGGCGCCCCGCCGCCAACTGCGCGATCCCGACCCGGTTGCCAATGGGTTGATTCCGTGACAGAGGCGGAACATCCCCCACGCCGGCGCGGGGCCATACGGCGACGGTATGGGGGAATCGGTATGGAGCACTGCCCCCGCGCTTCTTCCCAGGCTCCCCACGCCGGACGATGATCTCGACATCGATAGATGCGAATGCATCTCGGATTGGGGAGGTCAAACTTGAGATCAGCCCTTGCGCTGGCCGGCGTCACCATGCTGGTCGGCAGCAGTCTCGTGGTCACCGCCACGAGTGCGTCCGCCGCCCCGCCACCCACGCCGGGCCCCGCGCTGGTCACCGCCGCCGACGCGGCACTGAAGGACAACGCCCGGACCGTCAAGGCCTCGGCGAAGGACCGGTACGCCGTCCACAGCAGCAAGCGGGACGCGAACGGCGGCGGCGTGGTCCGCTACACCCGCACGTACGACGGGCTCCGCGTCTACGGCGGGGACTTCGTCATTCGCACCGAGGCCGACGGCGACTTCGCCGGCAGCTCGGTCGGCCTGGCGGCCCCGCTGAGTCTCGGCACCACCCCGAAGGTCAGCGCCGAACGGGCCCGGAAGGCGGCAACCGCCGAGTTCTCCGGCAAGGTCACCGCCACCGGCCAGGCGGAACTGTTCGTCGACGCCAGCAGCGGGACCGGGCGGCTGGCCTGGGAGACCGTGGTCACCGGCTGGGCGCCGGACGGGCAGACCCCGTCGAAGCTGCACGTCATCAGCGACGCGCTGACCGGCGCGCTGATCGGCTCGTACGACGAGATCGAGTCGGTCACCGGCAGCGGCACGGGCATCTACACCGGCGCGGTCAGCGTCGACACCACGCTCTCCGGCAGCACGTACCAGATGATCGACCCGGTGCGCGGCAACGGCTCGACCTGTGACATGAACAACGGCACGTCGACCTGCACCACGTTCACCGACGCCGACAACGTCTGGGGCACCGGCGCCAACACCAACCGGCAGTCCGCCGCCGTCGACGCCCACTTCGGCGCCGCCAAGACGTTCGACTACTTCAAGAACGTGCACGGCCGCAACGGCATCTTCGGCAACGGCACCGGCGTGCCGTCGCGGGTGCACTACGGCAACGCCTACGTCAACGCCTTCTGGGACGGCGCGCAGATGACCTACGGCGACGGCGCGGGCAACGCCAAGCCGCTCGTCTCGCTCGACGTGGCCGGCCACGAGATGTCCCACGGCGTCACCGCCAACGTCGTTCCCGGCGGCCTGACCTACTCCGGCGAGTCCGGCGGCCTCAACGAGGCCACCAGCGACATCTTCGGCAACATGGTCGAGTTCTACGCCAACGCGCCGAGCGACCCGGGCGACTACCAGGTCGGCGAGAAGATCGACATCAACGGCAACAACACCCCGCTGCGCTACATGTACGACCCGACGCTGGACAGCAGGTCGCACGGCTGCTGGTCGACCGGCACCAACGGCATCGACGTGCACTACTCCTCGGGCGTGGCCAACCACTTCTTCTTCAACCTGGCCGAGGGCACCGGCGCCACCGCGTACGGCACCTCGCCGCTCTGCGGCACCGCTGCCCCGATGACCGGGATCGGCCGGGCGAAGGCGGAGAAGATCTGGTTCCGCGCCCTGGACGTGTACTTCGTCTCGAACACCCGCTACGTGAACACCGCCCAGCCGACGAACACCGCGCGGCTGCACACCCTGTCGGCCGCCACCGACCTGTACGGCCTCTGCAGCACCGAGTACAAGGCGGTGATGGCCGCCTGGACCGCGGTGAACGTGGTTGGCTCCGAGTCCTGTGCCGCCAACGACTTCTCCGTCTCGGTCGCCCCGGCGGCGCTGACGATCGACCCGGGCGCCTCGGCCACCGCCACGGTCAGCACCGCGGTCATCCGCGGCACGGCCGAGCAGGTGACCTTCTCGACCGGCCCGCTGCCGGCGGGCGTGACCGTCTCGTTCAACCCGCCGTCGGTCACCGCCGGTGGGTCGACCACGCTCACGGTCAGTGCCTCCGCCACGGCCGGCAGCGGTTCCTCCGCGATCACCGTGGTCGGCACCTCCCCCTCGATCGCCCGCACGAGCACCCTGAACCTGACGGTGAACGGGCTGCCGGGCTGCTCCGGCACGAACGGGACCGACGTGACGATCCCCGACAACACGACGGTGGAGAGCGCGATCGTGATCAGCGGCTGCGCGGCGACCCCCTCCACCGCGAGCAAGGTCGAGGTGCACATCGTGCACACCTACATCGGTGACCTCGTGGTCAGCCTCGTCGCACCTGACGGCAGCGCGTACGTGCTGCACAACCGCTCCGGCAGCAGCACCGACAACATCGACCAGACCTACACCGTGAACCTCTCCACGGAGACCGCGAACGGGACCTGGCGGTTGCGGGTCCAGGACGCGGCCAGCCTCGACACCGGCTACCTCAACGGCTGGACCCTGAACCTCTGACCGTACCGCCGTGAGGGCGGGCCACCCTGGTCGTCCAGGGTGGCCCGCTCCGCGTTCAGTCCCGGGCCGGCGTCACCCCCGACCTGCCCGAACAGGGCCTCGACCCGATCGCCGAGTACCCGGCCCGCCGGGATCGCCCGTTCCCGCAGGACGACAGGCGGTGGGCGAGGATCCGGCGACCCCGCTGGGCGGCCCGGCAGCGATCCGATTGGTGGAGCGGGTCTGGATCCACGGACGGCAGAGCCGGCCGGTACGGCCGGAAGGGATGTCGATCGGTCGGGTTTCCGACCGGCCCAAGTACACAAAGGACGATGACCTCCTACGGTGGCTTCCGGCACGCCACGGAATGGACGCCGCCGGGAATCGACCCGGCGGCGCGATTCAGGCGTTTTACAGGGGGTTGTCTCGATGCACGTTCGGAGCCGCGTCGTCGCGGGTCTGGTTGCCGGGGCTGTTCTGTTGACAGGCCAACCGGCGGCTGCGGGCACTGTGCCGGGCGGGACCGCCGACGATGTCGCGAGCACCGCCGCTCGCACCGTCGTGAGAACAGTCGGCGGCGCTGCGACGCGCACGGCCGCGACGCAACCGGCCCCGGGGCACACCGGGCTGGTTCCCAGCACGCCGCGCAATGACGTACCGAGGATCACCGACGGTGAGATCACGGACATCGAGGTGATCGGCAACCGGGTCTTCATCGCCGGCTCCTTCACCGCGATCGCCAACGTCGGCGCGACGCCGCTCGCGCAGCCGGCGCTGGCCTCGTACAACATCGACACGGGCCAGATCGACACCGGCTTCCGGCCGACGTTCGACGGATCGGTGGAGGCGGTCGAAGCCTCGCCGGACGGCTCGTCGCTCTATGTCGCCGGCTCGTTCAACACGGTCGGTGGCCTGACGAAGCGCAAGATCGTGCGGCTCGACCCGGTCACCGGCGCTCCGATCGCGGCGTTCACCGCCCAGGGGAACGGGCGCGCGACCGCGCTGGCCGTGAGCGACACCGCCGTGTACGTGGGCGGCCAGTTCACGAAGATCAACAGCGTGACCCGCAACGGGCTGGCCGCGCTCAACCCGACCACGGGGGCGGTGGACAGCGGGTTCAACCTGCCCCTGTCCGGCGGCATCGGCGTCGGCGGCATGCTCACCGTGCAGCAGCTCAAGCTGACGCACGACAGCAGCAGCCTGCTGGTCGTGCACACCGGTCGCCAGATCGCCGGCCAGGACCGCTACGGCGTCGGCCTCGTCGACACCGCCACCAGGGCCCTCCTGCCGTGGCGCACGCGACTGTGGGAGGACAACCTCTCCTTCGTCGGCGGCATCCAGCGGGTCTTCGCCGGTGACGTCGCGCCGGACGACTCCTACTTCGTCGTCACCAGCGGCTCGGGCGGCGACCGGCCGCCGATCAACGACACCGCGATCGCGTTCCCGGTGACCGGCGCCGACCACGTCGAGCCGATCTGGGTGTCCCGGCACTTCGACAGCATCTACTCGGTCGCCATCACCGAGACGGCCGTGTACGTCGGCGGACACTTCAGCTGGCAGGAGTCGCCGACCTCCAACGTCCCGTGGCCCGGCCTGGACAACGTCGGGTACGGCACGGGCCAGGGCCTGAGCGGCTACGGTCTCGGCGACCAGGTGGTCCGCCGTGACCACCTCGGCGCGCTCGACCCGGCCACGGGCACGGCGATCGAGTGGAACCCGGGTTCCAGCTCGTACGAGGGGGAGAAGGCCCTCCTCGCCACCCCGCGGGGTCTCTTCGCCGGTGGCGACGGCAACAACAAGGGCGGCCTGCCGGTGGGGCGGGTCGGGTTCTTCGACCTCACCCGGGCACCGGCACCCTCGCCGGTCGACACGACGATCGCCACGCCCATCGAGGGGGCGGTCGAGCAGGCCAACACGCCGTTCGCGCTCGGCGGGCAGGCGACCTCCCCGGCCGGCGTCACCAAGGTCGGGATCGAGATCCAGAACCGGGGTTCCAAGAAGTACCTACAGGACGACCTCACGACGTGGGGTGCCGCCAACAGCATCAACGCGACGGTCGCGGCGGTGAACACCGCCTCGACCTCGTGGTCCCTTCCGGTGTCGCTGCCCGTCGGCGAATACCAGGTCCAGGCGAAGACGTTCGGCAACAGCGGCGAGAGCGATGCCTCGAAGGCCGTCAAGAAGATCGAGACCTTCAGCTTCGACGACCTGCCGCCGACGACGAAGATCACCTCGCCGCCCGCCGGCCTGGTCGCCGCTCAGAGCTTCGTCGCGACCGGCACCGCCAGCGACGACAAGGGCGTCAGCGCGATGACGTACTCGTTCCGCAGGTCGGACAACCAGTACCTCCAGGACGACGGGACGGCCGCACCGGTCTACAACACGTTCCGCGGCGAGCCGGACGTCATCGGCGCGCTGTCGACCACCTGGCAGGTCGAGGTGGTCCTACCCACCGAGGGCGAGTGGAAGATGACGGCCACCGCCATCGACACCGCCGGTCAGAGCGACCTGCGCGGCGACAGCCGGGACTGGATCATCTCGGCGACGGGTGCCGCGCCGACGGTGGCCGTCAGCGCCCCCGTGCCGATGACGCCGCCCACCGCCGCCGCGCCGATCACCGTCGCACCGGGCGGCTCGATCACGTTCTCGGGGACCGCCAGCGACGACGGCACCCTCAAGTCGGTCGAGATCTACCTGCGCAACAACACCACCCGCGAGGCGCTGGCCGCCGACGGCACGTGGGGCGCCGACTCGATCGCGGCCTACCACCGGGTCTCACCGACGAACCTGAACGCCGCGTCGTACAACTGGTCCTACACCACCGTGCCGCTCACGCCCGGGGTGTACGACTTCCGGGTACGGGCCACCGACAACCTGGGCCTGAGCACGGCGACCGCCAACCTGGGCCGGCTCACCGTCACCGCCCAGGTGCCCGGTGACGCCTTCCCGAACGGCCTGTTGAGTTTCACCGGTGTCGACCAGAACGTCGAGCAACTGCACCTCGACCTGGCCGGCACCGCGACCGACGACAAGGGCGTGCAGAGCGTGCGGGTGGCGCTGCGCGACCTGGACACCGGCCGGTACGTGCAGCCGAACGGCACCATGGCGGCGAGCTTCGCCACGGTGAACGCCACCCTCGCCTCGCCCGGCGCGACGATCAGCACCTTCGCCCTGTCGATCGACCTGCCGACCAAGGGTGAGTACAGCGTCGAGGCGTGGGCCGTCGACACGGCGGGCCAGCAGGACGGCTCGACCTCCGGCGCCACCGCCCGGTACCTCGTGTATCCGGGCGACCTCGACCCACGGCTGGAACCGAGCCTCACCCCGCAGGACGGCGAGGTCTACCCCGACTCGCGGATCGTGGTCACCGGACGTGCCGTGGACGACGTCGGGATGCTTCGGGTGGAGGTCCAGATCGTCAACAGCGCGGGCAAGGGGATGAACGCCTCCGGCGTGTTCGGCAGCACGAACGCCCCCTGGATCTCGGTCTTCCTCACCAGCCCGGGTTCCCCGGGGTCGAACTTCGCGTACACGTCACCGGTGATCCCGGCGGGTGCCTACACCGTCTCGGTCCGGGGGACCGACAACTACGGTCAGCTGCAACAACCGCCGAAGACCGTCTCCGTGACCGTCAGCTGAGTCCGATCGGCCGCGGACCGATCTGCTGCGGGACAGCGCTTTCCGCTCCCACGGCAGATCGGTCCGCGGCCTCGTACCGTCGACGCGCTCCCGGGCGGGGCCGCCGGAGGTCATGCGGGAGCGCGAGTCCTCATACGAACTCCTGATACCCGCGGAAACCATATCTATCGACCTGCGTCGAAAAGAGCTCCGTCAATCGATGGACGTCTTCTGCCAATCGCCGTCCCGTCAATCGACGCAGTACGATCCCGAAAACCGATCAGACCATTCCATCGGGCCACGAGCACGGTGGACTGGCCGGAGCAGAGGGATGGCGCAGAGATGAGACTCCGCCACAGGACGATCTTCACCCACACCCGTCGACCCGGGCTGGCCGTCATGGCCGTCCTCGCCACCACCACCCTGGCCGCCACCATGCTCGCCGGTCCGGCGTCTTCGGCACCCGCCGCCGAGCCGGCGTCGGGCGCGATCGGCGAGATCCTGGGCGCCGGCAGTGCGACGGCGGTTCCCGGCAGCTACATCGTGACGCTCAAGGAGAGCGCGGTCGGCAGCCGGTCCACGGTGTCCAGCATGGTCAGCGGCCTGGCCGGCCGGTACGGCGTGCACCCGGACCAGGTCTGGGGCGACGCCCTGAACGGCTTCTCCATGCGGGCGCCGGAGGCGGTCGCCCGCCGGCTGGCTGCCGACCCGGCGGTGGCCCACGTGGAGCAGGACCGGTTGACCACGTTGGCCACCACGCAACTGAACGCACCATGGAACCTGGACCGGATCGACGCACCGCTGGGGCTCAGCGGCACCTACAGCTACGTCAGCCAGGGCACCGGGGTCAGGGCGTACATCGTCGACTCCGGGATCTACATCGGGCACCAGGAATTCGGCGGTCAGGCGATCTACGGCTATGACGCGGTCGACGGCATGTTGCCGGCCGACGACTGCAACGGGCATGGCACCCATACCGCCGGCACCGTCGGCGGGACGACGTACGGGGTGGCCAAGGACGTCGTGCTGGTCGCGGTCAAGGTGTTCGACTGCGCCCAGCCCAGCACCCTGTCGATCCTGATCAACGGCATCAACTGGATGGTCGCCGACCACCAGGCGGGGCAGCCCGCCGTCGCGAACGTCGGGATCCAGTCCACCTTCAACAACGCGCTCAACACCGCAGTGGCCAACGCCGTCGCCGACGGCATCACCGTGGCGGTCCCCGCTGGCAACTCGAACACCAACGCCTGCAACTTCTCACCCGCGTCGGCGCCGACCGCGCTGACCGTTGCCGCGACGCAGTCGAACGACAGTCGGGCCAGCTTCTCCAACTACGGCCCCTGCGTGGACATCTTCGCCCCCGGCGTGAGCATCATGTCCGCCTGGATCAGCTCGACCACGGCGGTGCAGATGTTCAGCGGCACCTCACACGCCGCGCCGCACGTGGCCGGGGCGGCGGCCCGGGTGCTGAGCATCTACCCGACGTGGACACCGGCCCAGGTGGAGAGCTTCCTGTTCGGCGTCGCCAACCCGGCCGTGGTCAACCCGGGTGCCGGCTCGCCCAACCGGCTCCTCTACCTGTCTCCAACGTTCTGATCCGTCGCCGGAGGCTGCCGAGGCCGGCCCTGCGCGGTCAACTCCCTGACATCACGCAGGTGGCGAGCAGGCCGCGCAGGGCCGGCCCGCCGCCGGTCACCACGGCCGGGAGGACGGCGGTCGTGAAGGTTTCCATCACAGAAGACGAGGTGACCGGCAAATCTATCCATCGATCCTCGTTGTCATATATCGTGCGGCGACCAGGGTTCCGAGAGCCGGAGTCCTGGTTCTCCGGAAGGGGTGACGGTGAGTCCTCGAATTCCCGTAAGGCGAGTGAGTCGCCTGCTCGGCGCCGTGACGGTGCTGGCCATCGGGCTCGGCGGCCCGGCCCTGCTGGCCACCGGGCCGGCCGCCGCCGGCTCCACCCGCGCGACGACGCCCGTCGTGTCGGCACACCCGCTCGGCAGCGCCTTCGACACGGCCGCCACCCGGTACGGCGTGCCCCGCGATCTGCTGATCGCGCTCGGCTACGCCGAGACCCGGCTGGACGGCCACGCCGGTCTGCCGAGCGCCTCCGGTGGCTACGGTGTCATGCACCTGGCCAGCAACCGACAGGTACGCACGCTGGACGAGGCGGCCACCCTCACCGGGCTGCACCGCCGGGCGCTCACCGGTGACCCGGCTGCGAACATCGCCGGCGCCGCCGCCGTGCTGCGCTCGTACGCCGACCGGGCCGGGCTCACCGCCGCCCAACGGGCCGACGTCAACCACTGGTACGGCCCGGTGGTCCGCTACGGCGGGGCGGCCGATCCGACGGTCGCCCGGCTCTACGCGGACACCGTCTTCGGCCTGCTCACGGCCGGATTCACCGCAGGGCGAGACGGCGCGCTGACCGTTGCGGGGCGGCCGGTGGCGCCGCAGCGTGGCGCCCTGGCCCAGGTGCCGGCCGCCGGGACCGGCGGCTTCGGCACGATGAGCACCGACTACGGGCCGGCTGCCTGGGCGCCGGCCAGCACCAGCAACTACACCGTGGCGAGCCGGCCGAGCACCTACCGGATCAACTACATCGTCATCCACACCACGCAGGGCTCCTACGCCAGCGCGATCAGTTGGTTCCAGAACCCGGCGGCCCAGGTGAGCGCGCACTACACCTTCCGCTCCTCTGACGGGGCGGTCACCCAGTCGGTGCGTGAGAAGGACGTCGCCTGGCACGCCGGCAACTGGACCTACAACACCCAGTCGGTCGGCATCGAGCACGAGGGATACGTCGACAACCCGAGCTGGTACACCGACTCGATGTACCGGGCGTCCGCGGCGCTCACCCGCACCCTGGCCGATCGGTACGGCATCCCGAAGGACCGGGCGCACATCATCGGCCACAGCCAGGTGCCGGGCGCCACCCACACCGATCCCGGGCCGAACTGGAACTGGACGTACTACATGCAGCTCGTGAACGGGGGCGCCAGCACCGTCGGCTCCGGAACGGTGAACACCGAGGCATCGAGCCTCAACGTCCGGTCCGGCCCCGGCACCGGGTACACCGTCGTCGGTTCGGTCGCCGACGGCGCCACCGTCGCGATCTACTGCCAGACCACCGGCACCACGGTCACCGGCCCCTCCGGCACCTCCAACGTCTGGAACCGGATCGGCACCGGCCAGTACGTCGCCGACGCCTTCGTACTGACCGGTCACGACGGCTTCATTCCGGGCGTGCCTCGCTGCTGAGCGGGGAGCGGGGAGCACGGTGCGGCCGGTGGTGTGCGACGACCGGTCCGACCGACGTCACGGACCAGCGGGGGCCCGTCCCAGGGCCCGGGCCGCGTTGTCGGTGGCCACCTGCCGGGCGTACTCCCCGCCCCGGTGGGCCACCGTGGCGGCCGGGTCGGCGGAGCCCATCGGGAACGGCCAGTCGCTGCCGAGCACCAGCCGGTCGGCGCCGAAGACGGACACCGCCAGGTCGACCACCGCCGCGTCGTGGGCCAGGTTGTCGACATAGAGCGCGCGCACCGCCTCGGCCGGGGTGGGCGACAGCACCGGTACGCCCGGCCGGGTGGTGGCGTGTCCGCGCTCCCAGCGCCCGACCACCGCCGGCACGCAACCGCCGCAGTGCACCAGCACGAACCGGATCCCCGGGTACCCGCCGAGCACCCCACCGAAGACGAGCTGGGCCACGGCCACCGTCGTCTCGACCGGGTTCCCCAGCAGGTTGGCCAGGTAGTAGGGCTCCAGCCGGGGATCCGCCGAGTGCGCGGGGTGCAGTTGCAGGGTGCGTCCGTCCGCGTCGAGACGCTGCCACAACGGGCGCAGCGCCGGGCCGTCCAACGGGCCGGCGTCCCCACCGGCGGCGCCGACCACCCCGGCCCAGCGGTCGTCGGCGGCGATCCGGTCGTACTCGGCGAGCGCCACCTCGGGGTGTTCGAACGGCAGGTACGCCAGCGGGGTGAGCCGGGGCCGGCCGGCGACCACGGCCAGCAGTCCGTCGTTGACCGCGCGGACCCACGCCGACGCCTCCGGTGCGGGCAGTCCCTGGCGGTAGAAGGGCGGGGGGACGCTGACGATCGCCTCGTCCAGCCCGGCCCGGTCCAGGTGGCCCTCAAGCCGGTCCGGGTGGTAGAGGTCGGCCGGGCCGACCCGCCTGCCGCCGAGCAGGGCCGCGCCGTCACCGTCGACCGCGACCCCGGGAAGGTCGGCCGGGCGCAGGTCGGGGGCGAGGTGGGCGTGCATGTCGATGCTGGGCACGGGGGTTCCTTAACGGTTGGCCCGACCGCGGTCGCGACGGGACGCGCCGACGGTACGGGGTGGTGCTGGCGTGGTCGTCCACCCCGGCACCGGGGGGACCGGGCGGGCCGCCCGGTGCGTGGGCGGCCCGCCCGGTGGCGGGTGGCGTCAGGGCCGGCCGGCGCGGTGTGCCGGCCCGGTGACGCCGGTGGTCATCTGCCGGTACTCGGGTGCCCCGGTTCCCGGGCCGTGGGCACCGCCGCGGCGTCGGTGTTCATCTTGCCGATCACCCGGTCGGCCGCGTGCTGGATGTGGACCTGCACGGCGGCCACGGCCGCCGCCACGTCCCCCGCCACACACGCGTCGAGGATGGCCCGGTGCTCGCGGACCCGCTCCTCGTTCTGCCCGGTCGGGGTGACCGTGGCGAACCGGTACCGCTCGCTGTTCTCCCAGACCGGTTCCAGACCGCGCAGCAGCCAGCGCGATCCGGCCGACCGGTAGATGGTGAAGTGGAAATCGGTGTGCGCCCGCCGGGCAGCCGTGGCATCGCCGCGCGCGGACGCGGCGATGTGCTCGTCGAGTGCCGCCTCGGCGCGCCGGGCGTCCTCGGCGGTGAACCGGGTCGCCGCCCGCTCGACCAACGCCGTCTCCATGGCGATCCGGGCCTCGTGGGTGTCGACCGCGTCCTCGACGGTCAGCGGCATGACCCAGGCGCCCTTGTGCTGGACCACCTCGACCAGGCCGATCGCGGCCAACCGCCGGATCGACTCCCGGACCGGGCTCATGCTCATGCCGAGCAGGTCGGCCATCTCGTTGAGCCGCAGCGGGGTGCCGGCCGGCAGCCGGCCGGTGAGGATCGCCTCGTGCAGGATCGCGGTGGCCGAGTCGGCGAGGGTGCGGTGCTGCCCATCGGCTCCACCGGCGCCGACCCGGCCGTCATCGCTGGCGTCGCTCAGGACGGTACTACGACGGGTTGTTGCCACGGTGTGCCTCCGGATAGAGCCGCTGGTGGATGCGTCCGCGTCCCGTGACTGGGGGACATGCGGTACATGATCCTGGTTCATGGGTGTTTCGGGTGATCCCACAAACGCACCGGCGCGCCCTGGAAATGGTACCAATTTCGCCGCTGTGGAATGGTGCGGGGCGATGCCGCGCTGCGTCGCCCCGCACCCGTCGGGAATCAGTGCAGCTTCGTGAGCCGCACGCGGTTGCGCAGCTCGCCGAGCCCTTCCACCCGGGTCACCACCAGGTCGCCGTCGTTCAGGAACACCTGCGGATCGCGGGCGTTCCCGATGCCGCTCGGCGTTCCGGTGAGCACCACGTCGCCGGCCCGCAGGGTCATCCCCCAACTCAGTTCGGCGATGATCCGGGCGAATGGGAAGGCCATCTGCGCGGTCGACGCGTCCTGGAGCACCACGCCGTTCACCTCGCACCGGATGCGCAGGTTCGCCGGGTCCGGCACCTCGTCCACCGTGGTCAGCCACGGCCCGAGCGGCATGGTGGCGTCGATGCTCTTACCCTTGAGCCACTGGCCGCCGTGCGCGCGTTGCAGGTCGCGCTGCGACACGTCGTTGGCGACGCAGAACGCCGCCACGTACGACATCGCGTCCGCCTCGCTCACCGAACGGCAGTCCGCGCCGATGACCAGCGCCACCTCCGCCTCGTAGTCCCACTTCGCGGAGAGTTGCGGGTCGTAGGCGATGTCGTCGTACGGGCCGACGACCGTGTCCGGTCCCTTGGTGAAGAAGGTCGGGTGCTTGGGGCGTTCCGCCGGATCCTGCCCCTCCCGCTTGCCGCGCGACTCCTCGAAGTGGTCCCAGTAGTTCCAGCCCGTGCAGAGGATGTCCCGGTTGAACCGGCGCAGCGGCGCGTCGAGCCGGACCTCGGCCAACGGCACCGCCGCGACCTGCCGCGCGGCGGCGCGGACCGAGTCCAGGGCGTCCGCGCCGCCCCGGATCGCCTCGTCGAGCCCGCCCAGTTCGGCGGGGAGCACGGCGACGGTGTCGCCGTGCACCACCCCGATCCGTCGGCCGCCCTCGGTACGCACACTGGCGAGCTTCATCAGGCGTCCTGCTCGTCGTCGATCACGCCGATCGCGTTGATCTCGATCAGGTAGTCCTTGTTCACGAACTTGGCGACCTCCACCATCGTCGAGGCCGGCGGCTCACCGGTGAAGTACTGCCGGCGTACCTCGTGGATGGCGTTGAAGTCCTCCATGTTGCGGACGTAGACGTCCACCCGCACGATGTCCTCCAGCGACCCGCCGGCGGCCGTCATCGCGGCGCGCAGGTTCTGGCAGACCTGGTGCGTCTGGGCGGTGATGTCACCGACGCCGGTGACCCCACCGGAGCGGTTGCGGGCGGTCATGCCGGACACGAACACCATCCGGCCCCGCGCCCTGATCTGGGTGGCCTGGGCGAAGTGACCGTTCGGGACGGCCAGCTCGGGGGAAACGATCTGCTGCTTGGGCATGGTCATCTTCTCTTTCCGAGGGTGGAGCTAGCGGGCGTCCGCCGGATCGGTGTACCACTGCGGCTGGGTCGGGTAGTGCGGCCCGTCGTAGATCTCCAGCAGGACGCTCTCCTCTTCGGCGAGCGTGGGCCCGTGCAGGCTGCCCTTCGGGTTCCAGTAGAAGGAGCCCGGGGTGAGGGTCAGCCCGGTGGGCACGTAGGTGTACCGGCCGCTGAGGCAGAACATGAACTGGTTGGACGCGTGCGAGTGGCGCAGCGGGATGCCGGATCCCTTGCGGAACCGGACCAGCGAGATGGACGCCTCGGTCTCGTCGTTGCGCCACAGCGCCTTGTGCGAGAGGCCGGCCAGCGTCTTGTCCGCCCAGTCCAGCTCGCCGGTCTGGAGCAGGATCTCGCGGAACCGGGCCAGCACCACGCCGCCCGGGGCGGCCACCAGCTCCTCGCGTGACCGGTCGGCCGCCTCGCCGCCGTAGTTCGACGGCTCGGAGAGGTTGTTGGCCCACTCCTGCGGGTCGACGCCGGCCGGCACCGGCGGGGCCGGCACGAGCGACGGCAGGTCGCTCATCGGTCGCCCTGACCGGCCGCGAGGTTCTCCCCCAGGCACTTCAGCTCGACGAGCCGGCTGTGGTAGCGGGTCGTGCCGTTGTTGGTGAGCATGTGGACCTCGCCCGGCTCGCGGTACACCACGCCGCCGACGGCCTCGTGCACCAGCCGCGGGTCGCCACCGGCGAGCGCGTCGATCCGGTTGTCGGCCGCCGCCAGCGCGATCACCAGGTACGGGTTGAGGTGGTGGTGCCAGGGCTGTTGCTCCCCGGGCTCCAGGCTGATCTCCCAGACCCGAACCTGGTCGTTCTCGAAGACCACCCGCTGACCGACGGCGCCGAGTTCGACCTGGCTACCGTCCGGGGCGGTCGCGTGACCGTAGTTGCTCATTGTCATCCCTTTCGCAGACGAGGGTGTGGTCAGGCCGGGTCACGGGGCGGTGGGCAGCCGGTGACCCGGGCGTAGAGCTGGGCGGCCGTGTCGACGCCGGAGACCGGGTCGAACGGGACGATCGCCGCCACGTGCCCGTCCGGGCGGACCAGCACCAGCGTGTCGTTCCCGACCCCGAACCGGCGCCGCACCCGGTCGCCCGGATCGAACAGCGCCCGGTCCCGCAGCCCGGAGTCGTGCGGCGCGTCCCACCGGCTCACCACGTAGTGCCGCAGCGCGGGCGAGTCCTGCGGCGGCAGCGCCGGCACCCGGCGCGGGTCGGTGAAGTACAGCGCCACGAAGGCGTCGGCGGCCAGGTCGTGCAGGTACACCGTGCCGGACTGGCCGAACAGCGGCAGGTCGGGGCTGCGCGCCCCGGCCAGCACCGGCAGCGGCTCGTCACCGGCGGCGACCATCGACCAGTCGCCCGTGCCGTCCACGTCGAGGCGTACCCCGAGCATGGCGCGGGTGAACGCGTTGCCCCAGTTGCCGGCGGTCATCACCCCCGGGTCGTCCGCCCGCCGGGCCATGTAGGCCCGCGCCGCCGCGGCCATCGACGCGGAGCCCTTGGTGGCGACCGGCTCCTGCTCGACCTGGTAACCGTCGAGCAGGCTCTCCTCGGCCCAGCCGCGCAGCACCCAGGCCATCCGCCAGGGCAGGTTGGAGGCGTCCAGGACCCCGGTGTTCAGGCCCAGCGCCCACATGGGCGTGATCAGGTGCGCGGCGTCGCCGAGCAGGAAGACCCGACCGTCCTGCCACCGGTCGGCCACCCGCTGGTGGACGTTGTAGATGTTGGTGCCGACGATCTCCAGGGTCTTGGTGTCCCCGATGAACCGGCGCGCCTTGTCGACCAGTTCCTCCCGGCTCGGCTCGGCCTGCCCGGCCGGCAGCGGGTAGAGGAAGCGCCAGCAGTGCGGCTGGCGGACCAGGATCATCCACTCCTTCGGGTCACCGAAGTAGGCCAGGTACGGGTAGTCGCGCGGGTTCTCCACGTCCAGGTCGACCTTCAGGTCGACCAGCATGTACCGCTCCTGGTACGTCTCGCCCTCGACCACCGCGCCGATCTGCTCCCGGACGACGGACCGGCCGCCGTCGCAGGCCAGCAGGTAGCGCACCGGTACGGTCCGCTCCCCCTCGGCGGTACGCAGCCGCAGGTCCACCCGATCCGGGTGCTGGACGAAGTCGAGCAGCCGGTGCCCCATGCGCAGCGCGCCGGGGACGGTGGCGTCCAGCCGCTGGCGCAGGATCGGCTCCAGCTCGTGCTGCGGGATGTTGATGACGAACGGGAACCGGGTGTCCTCGGTCAGGTCGCCGGTGCGGACGCTGAGCGTCTGAGTGTTGGTGGCCCGGTCCAGCTCGCCGATCTCGTCGATGCGCAGCGACCCGGCCAGCACGTCGGCCAGGGCACCGTACCGGTGCAGCACCTCCAGGGTGCGGGTGAGGACGGTGCCGGCCTTGGTGTCCAGCGACAGCCGCTCGTCCTCCTCGAAGATGACCACCGGTACGCCGTAGTGGGCCAGGCCCAGCGCGGTGACCAGGCCGACCGGCCCGGCGCCGACGATGCCCACCGGCAACTGTTCGGTCGTGCCGCTCATTTCGCGTCGCTCCTCGGGTACGCCCGGTCACGGGTGAGGGTGGATCCGGTCATGGTCGCGGCGGTCGAGAGCAGGAACATCAGCGGCCCGACCACGTCGGCCGGCGTGCCGATGCCGGTGGCCCGCTCCCAGTGCTCCCGTTCCCCGCCGGTCGGGTTGGCCTGCTGGAACTGCGGGGTGTCCACCACACCGGGGAAGACGGTGTTCACCCGGATCCGGTGCTCGGCGACCTCGGCGGCGAGCGACTTGGCGAAGGCGATCAGCGCTCCCTTGCTCGCCGCGTAGGCCGACGCCTGCGCCCGGCCGGCGGTGGCCAGGCCCGAGGCGAAGACCAGGATCGCGCCCGAGCGGCGGGCGATCATGTCCGGCAGGACCGCCTGCGCGCACCAGAGGACCCCGTCCAGGTTCACCGCCAGCGTGCGGCGCCACTGCTCGGGGTCCATGTCGACCACGTCGCACCGGGGCTGCACGGCGGCGCCGGCCACCAGGGCGTCGATCCGGCCGTGCTCGGCGAGCACCCGGGTCACCGCGGCGTGCACGGCGTCCCGGTCGGACACGTCCACCCGGTGTTCCTGCACCCGCCCGGCGGGGTGCGGCCGGCCGGGGGTCACGTCGAACACCACGGCCGTGCCGCCCGCGTCGGCGTACGCGTGGGCGAGGGCGGCGCCGATCCCGTTGGCGCCGCCGGTGACCACGAGCACCTCGCCGGTGGTGTCGAAACTGGCCTGCATGACTTCCTCCTCCTTCCTCGGGCCCGACCGGCTCAGCCGACGCTGCCCGGCACGGTGAGCGGCACGCCCACCCCGGCGGCGACGTCCACCAGCCCGGCGAGGACCGACGGCTGGAGCGCGACGCCCTCGCGCAGCGCCCGGTCGTACCGGTCGGCTTCGATGTCACCGGGCAGGTGGACCTGCTCCGTGCCGGGGGCCAGCGCGGAGCCGAGCACCTGGCCGGCCAGGTCGTCCACCCGGCGGGCGATCTCCTCCGCGTCCTCGGCGAACGTCTCGGCGTCCAGGGCGAGGAAGAAGTGCGCGCAGTCGTTGGGCACCGCCACGTCGGCGTAGAGGCCCTGGACCCCCCGGCCGTACGCCCCGCCGGACAGCACCCCGGTGAGCACGTCGACCATGAAGGCGAGACCGTATCCCTTGTGGGCGCCGGACGGCAGCAGGAGCCCCTTGAGCGCGGCGGCCGGGTCGGTGGTGGGCCGCCCCTGGGCGTCGGTCGCCCAGCTCGCGGGGATCTCCCGGCCCGCATCGGCGGCCAGCCGGATCTTGCCGAGCGCGGCCTCGGAGAGCGCCACGTCGAGGATCACCGGCCGGCCACCCGCGCGGGGCACGCCCACCGCGAGCGGGTTGTTGCCGACCACCGCCGAGGCGCCGCCCGGGGCGGGCATCAGCGGGCGGGTGTTGGCCGCCGCGATGCCGACACAGCCGTTGCGCGCGGCCAGGTCCACGTAACGGAACGCCCCACCGAAGTGGAACGCCCGGCGGACGGTGACCACGCCGACGCCGTACGTCTGGGCCTTCGCCACCGCCAGTCGCATCGCCTGGTCACCGGTGAGCTGCCCCAGCGCGTGGCCGGCGTCGAGCACCGCGACGGCGCCCTTGTCCCGGACCACCTCGGCCCGCTCGGACCGGCTGACCGAGCCTGCCCTGATCCGGTCGACGTACATCGGCAGCAGCATCACCCCGTGCGAGCCGATCCCGCGCATGTCGGCGTCCACCAGGGAGCCGGCGACCAGACCGGCCGCCTGCTCGGAGAAGCCCAGCGCGCCGAAGACCGAGGCGACCGCGTCGGTGAGCCACCGGACCGGGAGGTTCGGCGCGCTCATGACCGGCCCGCCCACGGCACGAAGAACCGCTCGATCGCGGCGAGCAGGTAGAACAGCACGACGCTGAGCACCCCGAGCAGGATCATCGCGGCGAAGGCCAACGCGGTGTCGGCGCTCGCGCCGGAGGCGACGATCGCGTAGCCCAGCCCCTCGGTGGCGCCGACGAACTCGGCGATCACCGCGCCGATGACGGCGAGGGTGATGGCGAGCTTGAGACCGACGAAGAGCTGCGGGACGGCGGCCGGCATCCGGATCATCCGGAACGTCTGCCACCAGTTGGTCTTCAGCGACCGGCCCAGCTCGACCAGGTCGGCCGGGGTGGAGCTGAGCCCGGCGGCGGTGGAGATGACGATCGGGAAGAAGCAGACCAGGAAGACCAGGAAGACCTTGGGGAACTGGCCGAAGCCCATCCACACCACCAGCAGCGGCGCGACGGCCACCTTCGGTACGGCGTTGAGCATCAGCAGCAGCGGGTAGACGGTCCGCTCCAGCATCCGCGAGGCGGTGACGATCAGCGCCAGCGGCACCCCGACCGCGATGGCCAGTCCGAAGCCCAGCAGCGTCTCGGCGAGGGTGACCAGGGTGTTGTCCCACAGGTAGTCGGACTGCTCGACCATGGCCTGCCCCACCTGCACCGGGGACGGCAGGATGAAGCTCTCCACCTCGAAGACGACGGTGATCGCCCACCACAGGGCGACGGCGGCCACGACGCCGAGCACGGGCGGAAGGTGCTGGGCCCAGCGGACGTCGGCGCGCGGCTTGTCGCGGCGGGCATGGCGGGCCTCGGTGACCGTCACCGTGCCACCTCCTCGGGGGTCATGAGCAGGTCGTGCAGGCGGGCGCGCAGTTCGCCGAGCTCGGCCGAGTGGCCGTCGTGTCCCAGCGAACGGGGACGGGCGATGCCGATCTCCACGATCTCCCGCAGCCGGCCCGGTCGCGGGCTGAGCACGACGACCCGGTCGGCGAGCAGCACGGCCTCGTCGACCGAGTGCGTCACGAACAGCACGGTCGAGGCGTGCTTCATCTGGAGGCGCTGGAGTTCCACCGTGAGGTCGGCGCGGGTGAGCGCGTCGAGCGCGGAGAACGGCTCGTCCATCAGCAGCACCCGGGGCTGCTGGATGAGGGCCCGACACAGCGAGACCCGCTGCTGCATGCCGCCGGAGAGCTCGTGCGGCAGGCGCTTCTCGAAGCCGGTCAGCCCGACCAGGTCGAGCAGTTCGTGCGCGCGGGTCCGGGCGTCCCGCTGGTCCAGTTTGAACACCTGGGTCGGCAGCAGCACGTTGTCGACGACCGACCGCCACGGCAGCAGCGCCGGGCGCTGGAACATGAAGCCGACGTCCCGCCGGGGCCCGTTGATCGGGGTGCCGGCGACGGTTATCTCGCCGGAGGTGGCCGACTGGAGGCCCGCCACCAGCCGCAGCAGGGTGGACTTGCCGCAGCCGGACCGCCCGACGATCGCCACGAACTCGCCGTCGGCGACCTCCAGCGACACGTCGCGCAGGGCCTCCACGTCACCGGCCCTGGTGCGGAAGATCTGCGAAACGTTACGAATTCCGATCATGGTCTCGCCCCTCGCGGTGCGCGCGGCAACCGGCCGCGCGCACCGCCGTCGAAGAGGAAGTTACGGCTTTGCGATGTCGTAGACGCCGAGGTCGTCGGCGTTCGGGGTCGACTTGAGGGTGCCGGTGCCGGCGAGCAGTTTGATCATCGCCTCCACCCGCACCCGGTCGAGCTTTCCGGCCTGCCCGCCGTCCACCAGGACGTACGGCCGCATCTCGGTGAGTTCGGCGGCGGCGACCTTCTCGTCGGCCGTCCGGTCGTGCTTCTTGAGCAACTGGGCGGCCTCGTCGGGGTGTTCCACCGCGTAGACCAGGCCCTTGACCAGCGCCGCCGTGAACTTCTCGACCTGGGCGCGGTCGCTGTCCAGCTTCGTGGCGGAGACCAGCAGGCCGTTGCCGTACAGGTCGGGCAGCTTGTCCGCGTACGGCAGCATGGTGACGGTCTTGCCGCCGGCCGCCTTCTCCAGCAGCGGCTTGCCGGCGGCGAACTGGCCGATCGCGTCCACCGAGCCGGCGGCGAGCAACTGCGGCAGCGACTGCGGCGAGGACGGGACGAACTTCACCGACTTCGGGTCGATGCCGGCCGCCTTGGCGTACGCCGGGAAGATGATCATGTTGGTGGAGCCGGAGCTGTCCGCGATGCTGGCGCCGGACAGCTTCTCCGGTGAGTCGATCGCCTTGTCCAGGGAGGCGATGCCGGCCATCGACTTCTGGTGGATGGCGGCCACCGCGCGCACCGGCATCTTCTCGTTGGCCATCGTGGTGATGACCCCGGAGAGGTCGCCGGTGCCGTAGTCGGCCTGCCCGGACCCGATCAGCTTCATGACGTCGACGGTGCCGGTGCCGGGCTTGATGGTGACGTTGAGCCCGGCCTCCTTGAAGTAGCCCTTCTCCAGGGCGACATAGGCGTAAGAGTCCCGACCGAACGTCCCGAAGGAGGTCAGGTAGGTGACGGAGGCGGCATCGGGGGAGTCGCTCTTCTCCGAGCCACCACAGCCGGAGACGGTGAGTGCGAGGGCCGCCGCGGCGACAGCCGCGACGAGACGGTTACGACCTGACATGGGACCTCCTGCGTGGGCAGGATTTATCAAATGTCAAACTTCCCCACCCGTCAAGACCTCGTTTTGGTAACGCCGGTCGGCCCGCCACCCTGCCAGGCCTGCGGAGGGACGGGATGACGAAAGCCAGGCAGTGGGTCACCCCGATCCGCGTGGACGCCGAACCCCGGCTCCGGCCGGTCTCACTCGCCGTCGGCGTCCTCGATGCGGATGCCCAACGCCCCGGCCAGGGTGTACGACAGGGCGGCGAGGTCCTGCTGGGCCACTACCGCCCCGGCCATGCTCGTCACCCCGCCGATCCCGGCCAGGACGCAGTTGGCGAACCGGGTGCCCGCCAGCGTCGCCTGGGAGAACTGCGCACCGGTCAGGTCGCAGTCGGTGAACCGGGCCCCGCGCAGGTCCGCGTTCTGGAAGTCCGCCCGGGTCAGGTTGCACCCCTCGAACGCCACGCTGGAGAAGTTCGTGAACCGCCACGACGACAGGTCCAGCCGGCAGTCCGAGACCGTCACGTCCCGCACCGACCCGTTGATCCACTGCACGCCCGTCATCCGCACCGTCGACAGCCGCACCCGCAGCAGCGACGACTTCTCCGCCCGCAGGTTCGCCAGGTTCGTGCTCTCGAACAGGCAGTCGGTGAACCTCGCCCCCTCCAGCCCGGCCCCGCTCAGGTCCGTCCCCCTGAACCGGCACTGCGCGAACTCGACCCCGTCCGCCGACCGCCCCGACAGGTCGAGGTCAAAGAAGCCCAGCCGGCGGAACGTGGCCTCGTCCTCGACGACGGCACCCTCGACGGTGGCCAGCTCCAGCGACACCGGCGGCTTCGGCCGCACCGGCGCCCGCCACCGACCAGCAGCACCACCACGCGACGATCGCACCACCATCCCCGCACGCTAACCGAGACCCCGCGGCCCGGGGGCCGCCGGGCCGGGGCGCCGGAGCGCCGGGTCACACCCCCAGTCGCGCGGCGGCGAGGGCGGTGCCCTCGACCCGGGCCCGCACCTTGGCCCAGGCGGTCTCCCGCGAGGTCGACACGTCGTCGCCGAACGGCGCGAACCCGCAGTCGTCGCAGGTGCCGAGCCGCTCCGGCGGGATGTGCTCGGCGGCCCGCAGCACCCGGTCCCGCACCTGCTCCGGGGTCTCCACCACCGGGTCGATCGGATCGGTGACGCCGACGAAGACCGTCTGCTCGGAGCCGACGTGCTCGGCGATCGTCCGCAGCACCCGTTCCTGGTCGGGCTCGCTGGCGAGCTGCACGTAGAACACCCCGGCGTGCAGCGCGAACAGGCTGGGCAGCAGCTCCGCGTAGTCGACGTCGGCGCTGTGCGTCGAGTCCTGGTCGCCGCCGGGGCAGGTGTGCACCCCGATCCGGGCCCGTTCGGCGTGGGTGAACCGGTCCAGGACCCGGTTGTTGAGCGCGACGAACGAATCGAGGATCCCCTTGGACGGGTCGAGCTTCACCGAGAGCCGACCCTCGGTGAAGTCGAGCTGCACCCGGTGCGCGCCCGCGTCGAGCGCGCCCCGGATGTCCGCCTCCGCCTCGTCGACGAGGTCGTCGAGGAACGCGTCCCGGTCGTACCCCGGGATGCCGTCCTGGGGGTAGAGCAGGCTCAGCGCGGACGGCGCGATCACCGCCTGCTTGACCGGCACGCTGGCGTGCCGCTGCGCGGTCCGCAGGTACTCCGCCGCGTGGGTCGCGTAGCGGAACGGCCCGCCGGTCAGGCGGGGCAGCCGCCGGGTGTGCCCGTCGGCGAACGGGATGACGACCCCGTCCGGGGCCAGGTTGCCGAGGCCGTCGACCGGGTACGTGGCGAAGCTGGGTTTGCGCTGCTCCCCGTCGGTGACCACCGGGGAGCCGAGTTCCTCGAAGCGGGCGACGGTGTCCCGCACCGCCCGGTCGTAGAGCGCGTCGAGCGCGGCGTGGTCCAGCCGGCCTGCGGCGTGCTCGGCGAGGCCGGCGAGGAGTTCCGGCGCGCGGGGCATACTGCCGATCGGTTCAGTAGGAAGGCCCATGCCCCGAAAACATATAGACGAAAGTAGATCAATGCAACATCCGTCCGCGAAGGTGCCCGGCGGCGGCACCCGGTCAGGGCCGGTCGGTGAGCCGACCCTCCTCGGCGAAGAGCGTCCAGACGCAGGCGGTCGAGTGGTCGCGCCAGGGGACGTAGGACGTCGCGGGCGAGACCGCCTCGATCGCGTCGAGGAGTCGCCGCACGGTGCCGGCGACGAAGAGCGTCGCCCCGCGCCCCGCGACCGCGCCGGCGCGCAGGTACGCGGTCTCGACCCGGAACCTGATCACGTCGCCGGCGCGGATCTGCTGGGTGCCCTCGCCCCTGAGGTTGAACCCGAACAGCCCGGAGAAGCCGTCCGGGGCCGCCCGTTCCCCGGAGCCCGGCCCGACGCCGGCGAGACCCACGTTGGTGGGTCGCGGCATCGGCGCGGCCTGACCGACCGGCGCGTAGGCGTTGCCGGTGAGCCGGGCGGCCCCGGCCGCAGCCGCCGGCAGGCCACCTCGGACGGTCATCCGGGTCGGCTGCCCCGACCCGTCCAGCAGGTCGGTCCGGCCGGTCGGCGAGCCCTCGTGGTCGAAGGGCCGCGAGTGCTGCCCACCGGCGGCGTGGGCGTCGTCGACCAGCACGTGGCACAGCGGCCCGGCGGGCCGGGGCGCGTCGGGCCGGTCGAAGAGGTCGTTCGCCAACACGCGCAGCAGGGCGGCGGTCGGCCGGGGGCCGAGCAGCAGCGCGCCCCCGGCCTGCCGCCGCGGCTCGCGCCGCCCGTCGGCCGCCAGCGTCACCGCGCCGCGGAGCGCGGCCTCCGTCAGCAGGTCGGCCACCGGTAGCTCGGCGATCCGGTTGCCGCGCCGCGCCGCCCACAGCCGGGTCCGGCGCTGCCCCTGCCGGACCTCGACCAGCAGCCGGGCCTCGATCCGGGTCAACGAGAAGGTCCGTGGGGCGTGGTCGGACCGGGCGAACACCTCGGTGTGCTGTTCCTCGACGATCAACGCGTCGGCGACGGCGACCCGGATCCCGAGCCGTTCGCCGACCGCTTCGGCCGCCTCGCGCACGGACCGCCAGAACGCGGCGAGCGGCCCGTCCGGATCCCGCAGCCCGTGGTCCACGAACCGCTGGTCGTCCCAGTCGGCTTCCGGGTGCAGGGCAGCCGCGTCCCGGTAGGGACGCCCGTACCGGAGCATCTCGCGCGCCTCGGCGAGGGTGCCCGGCGCGGTCGCGGCGGACAGGTGGTCCACCCAGAGATGCACCTCGCGGCCGGCGCGGGCCAGCCGGACCAGCGTCGGCGCCGCGCCGGTGACGGCCGCGCCGGAGCGGACCCGGCCGGCGGTGATCCGGTGCTTGCGGCGGCTCAGCCGCGACGTGCGGACTTCGAGAGCCTCGCCGGCGCGGGCCGCCCCGGACAGCAAACCGGCGGCGCGCAGGGCGGGCGGCGGCGCGTCGCTCATCTCAGCACCACCAGTCGGTGCTGTCGAAGCGCATGGTCGGCGAGTACAGGCCGATGAGCACGGACTGCCCCTGCTTGCCGCACGTCACGTTGTCGCCCTCGACGTCGTCGGCGATGCCGACGAGCCTGCGCAGCGTGCCCCGGGCGTCGCCGTGGAGGTTGACGTCCCTGAGCGGCTGCCGCCCGCCGCCCGGCGTCAGGTAGTAGCCCTCGGCCGCGGAGAAGCAGAAGTCCCCGCGCGCCGGGACGGTTTCGCCGGAGCTGAGCGCCGACACGTAGAGCAGCCCCTCCGGCGGCACCTCGCAGAGCCGGTCCACCCCGTCGGGGCCGGGCAGGACGACCGTGTTGGTGGCCCGGGGCAACGAGGCCCTCGTGTAGTCCTGCCGCCGGCCGTTGCCCGTGGAGCCGGCCGCGTCCGGGTACGCCGCGAGCAGGTTCGTCAGCCGGCCGACCAGGACCCCGTCCTGGACCAGCGTCGTACGGGCGCCCGGCTGGCCGTCGTCGTCGACGCCCAGGCTGCCGATGCCGCCGGGTACGCCGGCGTCGTCGACCAGCCCGAGCGGCGCGTCGCACAGCGGCCCGTCCGTCATGGCCGACACGAGGTGGGTGTGCTTCTCGAAGTTGTCGGCCTCGACGGCGTGCCCGATCAGCTCGTGCAGAAGGGCCGCGCCCGCCTTCGGGGCGAGCACGACCGGGGTCCTGCGGTGTCCCAGGTTCCGGGCCGGGAGCAGTCCCCGCGCCCGGCGGACGGCGTCCCGGGCGATCGCGTCCACGGACTCGACCAGCTCGCCGACCGGGGTCTCGGCCCCCCAGTCCGGGCGGCTCCGCCGCGTGAACGAGCGAGCCACCGTGTCCGCGCCGACGGCGGTCGCGGAGCAGCGCTGCCGGCCACCGGACACCGGCGACGCCGCCCGGACCCCACGGGTGTCCACGACGACGCGGTACCGGTGGAAGTAGTCCTGGATCAGGTCCAGCCGCACCGGCTGCGCCCCTGCGCACCACCGACCGGCGAGACCGGCATCCGCGACCGCCGGCCAGGGGGATGGCGGACCCGGGACCGACCGGAGGCGCGGGATCGCCGGCGGGACCCGTGGACCCGTCGGGCAGACCAGCGCGAGCTGCCGGGCCAGGGCCTGCGGCTCCGCGAGCGGCGCGGAGCCGAACCACCACGAGTCGCGGTACCGCAGCAGCAGGCCCACCCCGGACCGCCGGGCCAACACCGAGCCGGTCTCCACGGCCGCCCCGTCCCGCACCGCGCAGTCGAGCCGGATGTCCGCGGTGACCTCGACGAACGCCTGGGCGTACTCCGCGCCGAGGCGCGTGCCCTCCCCGCACCAGTGCTCGGCCACCCCGAGCAGCTCGTCCGTGAGCCGGTCGGCGTCGGTGGTCAGCGTCACCGGAACAGGTCCCTGGAGACCAGCCCGCGCTGGTGGAGCAGGGCCAGCAGGTCCCGGGCCCGCTGGGCGCCGAGTGGCTCCTCGGCGGCGGTGGACACCCGCGCCGACAGGTGCACCGCCGCATCGACGATCTCGTCCTCGTCGCGGCCGTTGCTCAGCGCCCAGACCAGCGCGACGTCCGGCTTCACCACCACCTGTCGCTGGAGCTCGTTGTTGAGCAGCACGCCCTCGGTCAGGTGGATGGTGTTGTAGTGGGGATTGCGGCGGTACGGCCCCTTGCCCAGTTCCCAGAACGGCCACTCGGCGACCGCGGGGCTGTTCCAGCCGAGCAGTTGCGCCGCCGCCATCAGGGTCTGCTGGAAGGCGACGAAGTCCCGGAAGGCCGCGTCGGAGCCGGGCCGCGCCCAGGCGCCGCACTGCCAGTCGAGGAACTGGTCCCACGGGAAGGCGTCGCCCAGCGACCGGCGCAACTGGCGGTGCACCCACTTGGACCCGAGATAGAGATCCCCCGACGCGGTGCTCACCGCCTTGCCGGCACAGACCATGACGCTCTGCCCGACCAGGCCGGCGGACGCGTGGTCCCCGTCCTGCCACGCCCCCCGGAGGTCGGACAGGTCCCCGTTGGCCCTGAGCGCCCAGGTGGACAGCGCCATCTGCCGGAGCCGGTCCTCGGCGGCGGCGAGCGCGCCCAGCAGCCGTTCGAGCTCCGGCGACGTCTTCACCACCTCGATGTCCCGCATGCGGATGAGGAAGTCCAGTTCCCCGTCGGACAGCGCGCCGTGCCGGAGCCGCTGCCGCGAGCTGTCCCAGCCGGCGAGCTTGCGCAGCGCGCCGTCCACCCAGGAGATCGAGTAGTCCTCGATGTCGACGCGTACGTCGCCGACGCGCCTCTGCCGGGCGGCGCCGTCGTCGACAGCACCCGACGACAGCACGAACACGTCGACGTCGCTGGTCGGGCTGCCCAGTCCGGCGGTCAGGCTGCCCGCCAGGTAGACGGAGTCGACGTGGGTCTCCTGGGCGACCTCCTGAGCGGTGGACATCGCCTTCGCCAGCTTCTCTTCGCGGTAGCTCACATCAGTCCCTTGAAGCTCGGGGTCGGGGTCGGGGACGCGGCGGCTGGCCGCGCCCCCGAGCTGTGCCTTACACGTCCACCACGTCCACGACGTCGGCCACGTCGACCACGTCCGTCACGTCCACGACGTCGGCCACGTCGACGGCGTCCACGGCCTCGGCCTCGACCTGGTCGGCGACCTCCGCCTCGACGTCACCGAACTCCTTGATGTCCTCCATGCTGTTCACCTCCCCCATGGGATCGATGGCAACCCCGCCTGCGGGCAGGGAGATCGAGGTGCGGACCTCGGCTTCAGTCCGAAGGGCGACGACGCAGCGCGAACCGCACGACCAGGACCCCGGCGGCGGCCCAGCAGGCCCCCGTGACCAACTCCGCGAGCACGCTGTCGGCGAGGTGGCCGAGGCCCGGACCGGCCCGTACGGAGGACATCAGGTGGCTCAGCGGGAACGCCGACGCGGCGGGACGCAGCAGGCCCGGAAGCTGGGCCGGGGCGAGCAGCACGCCGGAGAAGAGGATCATCGCCAGCACGGCGATGTTGGGCCACAGGAAGGTGTCCCGGACGCGCAGGTTGAGCCCGGCGACCACGAGGCCAGTCCCGAAGGCGCTGACCAGCGCGAGCAGCAGGAGGACCGCGAACACGTCGATGGGCAGCAGCAGGTTCCGGTACAGCGCGGAGCAGACCAGGTAGGTCAGGAAGCCGCTGACGAAGCCGTCGGCGAGGTGCGGGAGGGCCCGCTGGCACACGGCGCCCAGGATGTTCTGCGGGGAGGCCAGCCAGATCGGCATGGTGCCGAAGTTGCGCTCGTTGCCGACGGCGAGCGCCATCCCGTAGATCACGGCGTGGGCGCCCGCGAGCAGGCTGGTGCCGACGAGCGTGGGCCCGAGCGGGGCACCGTAGTGCGACGTGGTCGCGGTGAAGACGACCGCGATCCCGATCGGCCGCACGATCCGGGAACTCAGGTAGCCGAGCGGGTTCAACCAGGTGAACAGGGCCCGGTAGGACAGCGCGGCGCCACGCAGCAGATCGCTCATCGTCATGCCTCCAGCGACAGGGACTGCCGCCGCGCGGACCGCTCCAGCAGCCGGATCAGGCCGACGACGGCGACGGCGGCGACGACCGACAGCAGGCAGCCGAGCAGCAGGTGGCCGGTGCCACCGCCGCGTACCCAGGCCATCACCTGGCTCTGCGGCAGGACCCAGGCGGGGGCGCGCAGCACGGCGGGCAGCGCGGACACCGGCGCCAGCAGGGCGCTCAGCGAGAGCACCAGCCCGACGATGCCGTTGGTCATCCCGGGCGAGAACGGGAAGCGCAGCACGACGAAGCCGAGCAGCCCCATCACCGACGTCGTGGCGACCGCGAGGACCGCCGTTCCGACGAGCCAGCGGGGCCAGTCGAACCGGGGCGCCAGCCCCCACATGGCCACCAGGAAGACCAGCGTCCCGGGGATCGAGAGCAGGGACTGCACCCCCATGCCGAGCAGCCGGCCCAGGACGATCGGCGCGAGCCCGCCCGGGCTGCCCAGCGCCGGTTGCAGGGTCTTCCAGCTCTTCTCGGCGAGAAAACCCAACGTGACCAGCACGACCAGGGCGTCGAGGATGCCGAGGCCGGCGACCCCGACCGCGAGTTCCGCGTCGGTCCGGCCGCCCCGGTAGCTGTGCAGGACGTACGCGAAGACGCAGGGCAGCGCCACACCGGAGAGCAGCGCCAGCGGGTTCAGGCCCTGCATGCGGAGCTGGTCGACGGCGGCCCGCAGCGCCGTTCTGACCATCATGGCCGGCCCGCCATCTCAGAGGGCGGTTTGAAGGTTTAGGTCCGTTTCGAGGTGAGGGTGAATACGCCGGGTTCGTCTTCGGTCAGGACGTTGCGGTGGACCATTCGTTTCAGCTTCGCTCGGGTGCTCTCGACGTGGTTCGGTGAGGGCTCGACGTCGAGTGCGATGCAGACGGCTTTGGCGCGCATGCCGGCGGGCGCGGTGGTGAGGACGTCCAGGATCTGCTGGTAGGGGGCGCTGGCGATCGTCGGGTCGTCGGCGGTGAACTCGGCGGCGGTGAGGGCGCGCAGGGTCGTGCGGGTGGTCGTGAGTGCGGCCAGTTCGCCCTCGACGCGGGTGAGTTCGGTGGTGAGGGCGGTGATCTGCTCGCGTAGCCGGTCGGCCGTGTGACCGGCGGTGGCTTCGCGTGCGGTGATCAGGTCGAGGATCACGGTGAGGTTCACCGGTGCCGCCAGGACGGCGTGCTGGTGCCGGTCAGCCGACGCACGATGGTCACCATCGACGCCCACAATGTTCGGGACACGGCGGATTCTGGGCGGCTCTCGTACTCGCGGACGAGACGGCGGTGCAGCATCAGGGTGCCGTAGGTCTGTTCCACGATCCACCGCTTGCGTACCGGCACGAACCCGGGGCGGGTGTCGGATCGTTTGACGACCTCGACGTCGACCCCGAGGACGGCGCCGTGCAGCGCGAAGTCCTGTTTGAAGCCGGCGTCGACCCAGGCGCGGGTGACCGTCGGGGTGTGTTCGACGACTTGGTCGAGCAGCCGTATGCCGATGGCGTTGTCGGTGACCGACGCGGCGGTCACCACGACCGCGATGATCAGACCGAGGGTGTCCACGGCCAGGCCACGCTTGCGGCCGGACACCTTCTTCCCGACGTCCTTACCAGTCGTGGCGGCCGGGACATGGTTCGCCGCCCGGACCGACTGGCTGTCCAACACGACCGCGGTCGGATCCTCCCGACGGCCGGCCTTCTCCCGTGCCTGGCACCGCAGCAGATCATGGATCGCCTGGTCGGTGCCGTCGTCACGCCACAGCGCGAAGTAGTAGTAGGTCGCCGACTTCGGCGGCAGGTCATGCGGCAGGTACGCCCACTGACAACCCGTCCGGTTCTGGTAGAGGATCGCGTTCACGATCTCCCGCAGGTCGTAGTCCCCCTGATGCCCCGAGACCGAGACCCGCTTGGCCTTCCACGCCCACAGGAACGGCCCGATCAGCGCCCACTGCGCGTCGGTGACATCACTGGGGTATGGCTTCCGATCACCCATGACCGGGCTAACGCCGCCCGGCCCCGAAGGTCACGACCGCGATTCACATTCCATGGCATCGAGGTTCGGCTATCAACGTCGTACCCGATCAAAGGCCCTCAACCGGACGCACGGCATAGATCAACTCGAAGATTCTCGAACCGCCCTCTCAAGGAACACCTCTTCCAGCGACGGCGAGCTGACGGAGACGTTGGCCGCCTGTGCGCCGAACCGGTCGAACGCCCACCGCACGGCCTCCGCCCCGGAGCGGACCCGCAGCCGGGTCACCCCGTTGTCGTGCGCGACGTCCAGCAGGCCCGGACACGACCGGCAGTCCGGCGCCGGCACGTCGTCGTTCCAGACGATCTCGACGGTGTGCCCCAACCGTTCGGCGGCCCGCACCCGAAGCTGCGCCGGCGTCGCCTCGGCGTGGACCGCGCCGCCCTTCATCAGCACCACGAGGTTGCTGAGGTCCTCGGCCTCCCGCATGTCGTGGGTGGTGAGCAGGACGCTGCGGCCGTCGGTGGCCAGCTTCCTGACCAGGGCACGCATCGACCTGGCCGACTGCGGGTCCAGGCCGGCGGACGGCTCGTCGAGGATCAGCACCGGCGGGTCGTGCAGGAGCGCCCGGGCCAGGTGCACCCGCTGCTTCATCCCCCTGGAATACGTGCCCACCAGGTCGCCGGCGCGGTCACCGAGGTCCACCAGGGACAGCAGCTCCCTGACCCGCCTGTCGAGCGACCGGCCGCGCAGCCCGTACATCAGGCCGAAGAAGGTCAGGTTCTGCGCCGCGCTCAGCCGCGGGTACAGGCCGCTGTCGCCACCCAGGCTGACGCCGCAGGCCAGGGCGGCGCGGCGCCGGTGGCGGGCCACGTCGTACCCGCCGACGGAGGCCTCCCCGGAGGTCGGCACCAGCAGGCCGGTCAGCATGCGGACGCTGGTCGTCTTGCCGGCGCCGTTCGGTCCCAGGATCGACACCACCTCACCCCGGCCCACGGTGAGGTCCAGGCCGACGACCGCCACCCGGACGTTCCCACCGCGATCGGTGAACTCACGCCTGAGACCTCGGGTTCGGATTCCCGGATCCTTCTCCATCACCCTGTCCTTAATCGCCGAGGCATTGCGTCGGCTGGTGGTCGATCGGTGGCTCCGGGCACGTGCGGTGGTTCGTCCCGGGGCGGCCGGAACCGCTCGGGCGCCGGCGACGGGATGCCCGGCGGCCACCTGCGGCCCGCCACCCGGGGCACGGGCGTCCGCTCGCCGCCGCGCCTCAGCGCCGGTCGGCGACCACCGTGCCCGTGCGGAGGACGATGCCGGCCCGGGAGGGCTTCATCGCCTGGTTCTCGCGCACGAGCCTGAGGTCCCACCCGAGACGTTCGTAGAAGCGCGGGACGAGACCATCCGCCACGAGCGGCCCCCGCCCGTCGATTTCGAGGCAGTACTTCACGATGTTGCGCCCGTGCGGCGCGGTCCACCGGACGTACCCCTCCAGCGCCCGGAGCTGGTCCCCGGCCGGCACCTCCTCCAGCAGGCCGGAGCTGAGCACCAGGTCGAACGGCCGGGGCCGCGCGCCGAGGACGAGGAAGTCGCCCTGCTCGACGGCGAGGCGGACCCCCTGCGCGGTCGCCGCGTCCCGGATCCGGGCGGCCCCGGAGGACGTGTACTCGATCGCGGTGACGGCGTACCCCATCCGCGCCAGCGGTACGGCGTACCGCCCGTTGCCCGACGCGACGTCGACGGCGGTCGCCGCCCCGCGCGCCGCCAGGAACTCCTCGGCCAGCTCGACGACCCGCTCCGACGGCGGGCCGAAGTCCTGGTCCCGCTGCGCCCAGAACTCGTCCCACCACTGGGCGGGGCGCGACGGGTCGGGCGGCCACAGCGCGACACGGGTCGTCATGCGCGGGCTTCCGCCGGCGCCCGTCCCGACGCGCCCCGGACGACCGCGAGGGCCTGACGCACGACGTCCTCGACCTCCGGCCCGGTCATCGGCTGCATCCGGGTGTCGCCGGCCCCGCCCTCGTGCAGCCAGCTCTCGCTGGTCGTACGGTCGAACCAGACCGCGCGTTCCTTCATCACCGGGCCGCGCAGGATGACCGTCACCGCCGACGAGTCGGCCGCCAGCGAGTGCACGACCGTGTGGTCGAGGGTGTAGATCTCGCCCGGCTGGACGACCTGGACGCAGGTCGGCTTCAGGTCGGGCGGTGGTGCCACCTCGTCGTGCCAGGGGCCGTAGAGGTACTGGGTGTATCCGCCGCGGAGCATCAAGCTCGTGAACGTCCACCGATGGTTGTGCGGCAGGTCCAGGTACCGGTCCTTGAACAGGTGCAGCCGGAGCCGGACGCCGCTCGCCGGGTCGTCGAAGAGGACGAGCTTGTCCAGGCTCCTCAGGTGCTCGCATCTCGCGGCGAGGTCCGGCCGATCGGGCACCTGCTCCAGCAGCTCCGCCAGCGCGCCGCCCGCCGCCAGCTCGGTGAGCACCGCGGACGCCTCCGGGTGGACGCGCTCGGCGTCGCGCCAGTCGATCCCGGCGATCCGGCGTTCCCAGTCCTGCATGTCTCCGCTCCTCACCACGCGGTCCCGTCGAGCGCCGACGAGAGGGGCTCCAGGTAGTACTCACTGATCAGCGCGCCGGACGCCGCGACACGGGCGACCGGCGACAGGTCGGCCGAGGGCCGCGCGGGCCGGGCCGGGGCGGCCCCGCCCGACGTCGGCGGGGCGTCGGCGGGGTGGAGGGCGTGGACCGCGTCCACCGCGAGTCCCGCCGCGAGCGCCGCCGCCAGGCGCGGGTGGCCGTCGACGAGGACCCACGCGGGCGGCGCGCCGGTCACCGCGGCGAGCGCTCCGTTCCGGCCGGCCGCCGCGAGCCAGCTCGCCGGATCGGCGTCGGCCGGTGGCGCGAGGTGCCCGATGCCGGCCCTCAGGCACGCGTCGAGCTGCGCCGAGTTCTCCCGGTCGGGGGTGCAGACCAGCGTCACCGGGGCGCCGAGTTCGCGGCCCCGCACGCCGAGCTCGCGGGCCTCCGCCACGCCCATCCCGGCGAGCCGGTCGCCCAGGTCCCACCAGACGACGCCGCGCCACGGCCCGCGCGCGAAGGCCACGGGGTCGACCGACGCGAGCGAGGGCTCGGTCACCACGAGGTCGCACTTGCGCCGCAGCCAGCTCCGGTAGCGGCGGCCGGCGTCCCGCGCCTCCCACCCGTCGGCCCAGCCGAGGAGCGGCTCCGCGCCGTCCCCGGCCACAGCGAGGGCCGAGACGAGCGGTCGCCCACCGGCCGGCGGGAGGAGGTACGGGAAGAGGTACGGCAGGTGCCAGGCGAGGATCTCGTTGCGCAGGACGCCTGAGCGGACCTCCGTGCCGGCCGCGCGCACCCGGTCGAGGCCGATCCCGTGGACGCGCGGGTTCGGGTCCCGCAGGCCGGCGACGCAGCGCGCGAAGCCGCAGGACGCGACCAGGTCGGCGCACGGCGGCTGCTTGCCCCAGTGCGCGCACGGCTCCAGCGTCGTGTAGATCGTCGCGCCGCGCAGCAGCGCACGGTCGGCGACGTTGTCGATGGCGCAGCGTTCGGCGTGGCGCTGGCCGTACGCCTCGGTCGCCCCGGTGGCGATCAGGACGCCGTCCTTGACGATCACCGCCCCGACGGTGGGGTTCGGGCTCGCGCGTCCCTCGGCCGCCATCGCGGCCAGCAGCGCCCGGCGCATCCAGTACGCGTCCCCGGCGTCCTCCCGATCGGGCGGCGGCGAGGGGTCGACGGCGCCGAGGATCGCGTCCACGATGCCGCCGAGGCCGTAGCCGGGCGCGAGGACGAAGCTCGACGACGGCGCCCGGCGCGGAACGGGGTCAGTCGAAAGCCTTGCCAGGCGTTCCGCCGTGGAGCTTTCCGAAGTCATACGTCCCCTCTTTCCCCTCGTCGTAGTCCTCGTGGTAACTGACGAGCTCCATGATGTTCCCCTCGGGGTCGCGCACGTAGATTCCGCGCCAGCCGTTCCACCGGTGGTTCGCGGTGTTCGTCTCGATCCCCGCCGCCGCGAAGTCGCGCAGCACCTGGTCGTAGTCCTTCGGCGCGATCGTGAGCGCGAAGTGGTGCAGCGTCGAGTGCTGCGGTTCGAGCCCCGTCCACCTGACGGTCGGGTGGTTCGGCGGGAGACCCGGGCCGAACAGGGTCAACGTCTGGATCTGGCCGTGCACGCCATCGGCGATCTTCAGGGCGGCCACGTCGTTCGCGAAGCGTCGCAGGATCGGCAGCCCGATCCTGCCGTGGTAGAAGTCGATCATCGCGTCCATGTCGCGGACGCGAATGGCGACCTCGCCGATCGCGTGGACCTCGAACGTTCTCGCAGTGACTTCGGTCATTGTTCGACGCCTTTCCCTCGTCACAGACATCCATAGAGCGCTCGGACCAGACGGTCGGCGCGCGGATCGTTTCCCGGGTTGTCCCCGAACTTGGGTATCCACTGGTTCATCGCGTAGCCCACGCCCATCCCCTCGGCGGGGTCGACGTAGGCGAAGGAGCCGCCGATCCCGCGGTGGCCGAAGGCGTCCGGGCGGGGGCCGAACTCGCCACCGTTCATGGTGAAGCCGCGCCCCCAGCGCACCGGGAAGCCGAGCACCCCGTCGAAGGGATCCCCCTCCACGAGGGTGGCCTCGGCGACGGTGGCGGGGCCGAGCAGCGGCGGCCGTCCATCGCTGCCCCAGGCCACCGCGCCGTAGATCCGCGCCAGGGCGCGGGCGTTCGCGTGGCCGTTCGACGAGGGGATCTCCGCCGCGCGCCAGCCCGGATCGTTGGCCGACTCCGGCGGGTTGACCGGATTGGTGAAGACCCTCTCCATCATCGCGAGCACGTCGGGCGGCGGGGGCTCCTGCGCGCCGGAGCGCACGTCGGTCCCCATCATCCCGGCGAGCACCGGCCCCATCCGCTCGGCGAGACGCGTCTCCTCGCCCGGCCCGTCGTCGGGCACCAGGCTCGCCGGGCCGACGATGTCGGCGACCCGCGCGGTCTCCGACGCCGGGACGCCGATGAACATGTCGGCGTCGAGCGGGCCGGCGAGGCGCTCGCGGAGGAAGGCGCCGACGCCGCGGCCGGTGACCCGGCGGATCAGTTCGCCCGCGAGGAACCCGTACGTCCGCGCGTGGTAGCCGGTCCTCGTCCCCGGCGGCCACAGCGGCGCGGCGCGTTCGAGGATCCCGGTCATCCCGGCCCAGTCGTACAGGTCGTGGGTCAGCAGTGGCGGGTCCACCGCGCACAGCCCGGCGCGGTGCGACAGGATCATCGCGACGGTGACGTCCTGCTTGCCGTTCGTGGCGAACCCCGGCCAGTACCGGCCGACCGGCGCGTCGTAGGCGAGCCTCCCCTCCTGGACGAGGAGCGCCACGAGCAGCGCGACCACGCCCTTCGTCGTCGAGTAGACGTTGACGATCGTGTCGTCGCGCCACGGCCGGGTGCGCGCCGCGTCGGCGTGCCCGCCCCAGAGGTCGACGACGGTGCGCCCACGGTGCACGACCGCGAAGGACGCCCCCACCTCGACGCCGGTCTCGAAGTGTTCGGCGAACACCGACCGGACCCGCTCGTAGCGCGGCTCGCAGGTCCCGTGGACGGTGCCGCCGCTCACCGCCGGCCTCCCGGCCCGGGTTCGGACCCCACCGGGACGCCTGCCGCCGTCGGGCGGCCGGTGGCCGGGTCCGCCTCGGCGTCGGACAGCATCGCGCGCACCCGCTTCCGCAGGCCGGTGATCGCGTCGGGGAGCGACTCGGGCGGTCCGTCGTTGTGCACGACCACGTCGGCGTGGCGCTTCGACGGCCCGACGAAGCGCTCGAACATGGGGCGGATCGTGCGCGGGTACTGCCGCAGCGTGTGCGCCACGCCGAGCCCGCGGCTGGACTCGTCGCGCAGGAGTCGGCGGTGCAGGCAGAGGTCGAGCGGCGCGTCGACGTAGATCCGCAGGTCGAGTTCGCGCCGCACGACCTCGGACGCGAGGACGAGGATCCCCTCGACGACGATCAGCCGGTGCGGGTGCACCCGGCGCGTCACCGGCAGCCGGGAGAACGTGGCGTAGTCGTACTGCGGGGACTCCACCGGGCGGCCGGCGCGCAGCGCCGCGAGGTGCTCGGCCAGCAGGGTGTCCTCGATGGCGTCGGGATGGTCCATGTTGGCGTCGGCCCGCTCCGGCCAGGGGACGGCGCTCTGGTCGCGGCAGTACCAGTCGGCGCCGACGACGAACGCGTCGCCGGGCTGGTCGCGGGCGAGAATGTCCGCCACCAGCGACTTTCCCGACCCGGTCGGCCCGGCCACGCCGACCACCCACGCGCGGCGCGCCGCGTGCGCCGGGGGCGTCATGACGGCTTCCCGGGCAGGCCGGAGGCGACGACCTGGTCGATGATCCGTTTCGCGACCGTGACGGGATAGACCGGGTTGCCCGGCGCGGAGGTCTCCTTCGCGAGCAGCACGCCCCAGGCGCCGTCGAGGACGAGGTTCGTCAGGTCGAGCACCTCGGACCGGTTCGGCACGTACCGGGTCATCGTCGTCTCCAGCACCTGGGTCGCGATGATCACCGGCACGTCCCGGGCCCGCGCCCGTGCCACCACGTGCTTCTGGTAGATGCCGAGCAGCTCGTAGGGCGCCTGGATCGCCAGGTCGCCGCGGGCGAAGAGGACCAGGTCGGACGCGTCGAGGATCTCGTCGATGTTCCGCACCGCCTCGCTCGTCTCGATCTTGGCGACGAGCTTCGGGCGCCAGCCGGCTTCGACGTCCGGCCCGTTCGCGGGCGGGTGCGGTGCCGCGGCGTACGGCGCGAGCAGGCTGCGGATCTGCGTCATGTCGCGGGCGTCGGAGACGAACGAGAACGCCAGGTACTCCGGCCGGACGCCGCCGAACGCCGCCGCGACCTCGGCGACGTACCGCGCCGCGTCGACGGCCCGGGTCGGCACGCGCGCGAGGTGGATCGACTTGCCGTCGCTGAGGTACCACTTCGTCAGCGCCACGGCGTCGAAGCGGTCCCCGTCGACGACCTCCGTCACCCGGAACGCCAGCTCACCGTCGCCGATGACGAACACCTCGCCCGGCGTGACGACCCCGTCGAACGTGGGCACCTCGACGAGCACGTGGTCCGGCCCGGTCTGGAGCGCGTGCCGGCAGACGAACCGGAACGTCTTCCCCCCGGGGACGTCGTGCTCCGCGCCACGGAACGTGTGCAGCCGCTGCTTCCGCCTGGGGAACGGGAGGTCCACCATGATCGGGACAGCGGTACGGGGCGCCGCCGGGCCGGGGGACGTCGGGCGATCCGCGAGCGCGCGCCTCGCGCCGACGATCCGCTCCACGGTCTCGTCCAGCGTCTTCATCGTCGCGGCGTTGTACCGCAGCACGTCGGCCCCGGCGTCGACGATCGCGCGTACCAGGTCGTCGTGGTGGCTGCCGTGCCCGATGGTCGCGATGATCTGCGGTGCGGTCATTCCCCCGCTCCCACCCGCAGGAGGTCGGCGGCGGGGACGCCCGGCCCGCCGCCGTACCGACCGCCCGCCGAGCCCCGCGCCCGCTCGTCGGCACGCGCGGCGAGGATCTCCGCGACCACCGTGTCGAAGTCGAACGTCGACTCCCGCTCCACCGGCGACCAGGCGAGCAGTTCCCGCACGTCGCGGTACGCCTGATCGAGCACCATCAGGTTGTCCAGGCTCTCCAGATCGCGGGGCGCCTGCCCGCGCCGGTCGATCCGCGCCCGCGCCTGCTCGGGCGACACCGTGAGGAAGTAGCTCAGCGCCGGCCGGGGAAAGTACCCGAGCAGCCGCAGCGCCGGGGCGGGATCGGTGCGGTAGTGCAGGAGCTGCGCGCAGACGTCGTAGACGTAGCGATCGCAAAGAATGATCTTTCCTTCGTGGTGCCGGAGCGTCCGCGTCAGGTGCTCCAGCCAGTCGGCCATCAGCGCGTGGAGGTAGACCTGCGGATCGAGCCGCGTCACGAAGCTGGTCAGGCTGCCGAACTGCGCCTCGCAGAACGACTCGACCGCCTTGCAGGTGAGGTACACCGGTCGGCCCGCGAACGCCGGGAGCCCTCGCCGGCGCAGCGCCTCCGCGACGGTCTCCGCGTACGTCGTCTTGCCGGACCCGTCGATCCCCGAGAAGGTGATCAGCACGGGAGCGCTCCGGCCGACGCCCCGGGGCCGACGCCCGCGGCGGCGCGTAGCTTCGCCAGCGGTTCGTCGCCGCCGTCCCGGCCGGTGACCGGCGGGAGGACGCGGGACGCGGACCGCGCCCGGTCGACGGCGGGGCCGCTCGCGTAGACCGCCCCGTCGTAGGACGAGGCGAGGAAGATCCCCGGCACGCCGGACCAGGCGAGGCTCGATATGCCGGCCGCGGTGGGGCGGTGCGGGGTCAGCCAACCGCCCGCCGCCAGGTCGTAGACGACGATCGTCCCGTCGTAGCTGCCGGTGGCGACCAGCGACGTGACCGGGCAGGCCGCCACGCACTTGATCGAGTGGCGGTGCGGCGACTCGATCCGCCGAACGCCGTCGCCGCTCCACAGCCGCAGGTGCAGATCGCGCGACACCGACGCGAACAGGCCCGGCGCGACCGCCACCACGGCGTTGGCGATCTTGTCGTGCGCGCCGTCGAGCCGCTCGACGAGCGTTCCGTCCGCGGCGTGGTACGCCGCCGCGCGGTTCGCGCTCACGCTGAAGAGCACCTCGCCGTCGCACGCGAGTCCCTTGATCGCGTTCGTGTGGAGCGGGATCGTCCGGGCGAGGCGCGGCGACCCGTCCTCGGCACGCTCGAACAGCAGCCCCTCGCCGGTGTACGCGCCGACCACCGCGTTGGTCGCCGGCGGGCCGGCGTCCGCGGGCGAGCCGGGCGCGGGGACGAGCGCCCCGCAGTTGAGCGGCGACCGGTGGCGGTGCACGAGCGCCCCGGTGCGCGCGTCGAACAGTTCGCCGGTCTGCCCGCCGGTGAGGACGAGGTCGTCGCCCCGCCCGTCGCCCCGCCACTCCAGCAGGAAGTTGCACAGGCTCGGCAGCCGCCGCGCGAACCTGCCGTCGACCCGGACCACGCCGGCGTCGCCCACCGTCCAGACGGCGCCGTCGATCACGGCGGTCGCGTTCACCCCCTGGGTGTCCTCCACCCGCGACGCGTCCCACTCGCCGGTCGCCCGGTCGTACGTCGCGTACGTGCTGCCGAACGTCGCGAACACGGTCCGGCCGTTCGGCGCGGCGGCGGCCGACCGCATCCAGATCGACGGCGGGGCGGCCGTCTCGCTGACCAGCGTGAGGAGTTCGGTCGCGCTCGCCGACCACACCTTCACCCGCCGGTCGTAGCTCATGCTGATCAGCGCGTCCGTGGCCTGGTCGAACTGGAGCCGCTTGATCCCGGCGTCGTGGGCCCTGACCGCGCCGCGCTTCTCGCCGCCGTCGATGACGACGATCTCGCCGTCGTCGTTGCCGGCGTAGAGCCGGCCGTCGGGGCCCACGACCACCGTGTCCGTCTCGCAGTCACCGAGATCGACGACGTGTTCGAGGCGCCCGGCCTCCGCGTCCCACAGCCGGACCGTCCCGTCGTCGCTGCTCGACACGAGCCGCCGCCCCCCGGCGAGCCACTGCACGGAGATGACGTCGGCCTCGTGCCCCGCGAGCACGTGCACGAGCCCGCCCTCGCGGGTGAAGACGCGGATCCTCCGGTCACGTGACGCGGTCGCGACCCGCTCGCCGTCGGCGCGGAAGGCGACCATCTCGACGTCGTCGTCGTGCCCGGCGTACACCGCGGCGAGGGTCAGGTCCGGCACCCGCCACAGGCGCGCGGTGTGGTCGCTGCTCGCGCTCGCCAGGAACCGCCCGCACGGGCTGAACGTGCACTGGTTGGCGAGGTGGTCGTGGAACGAGCGGGCGACCGGCAGGTGGGTGGCGGCGTCCCACACGATGAGCTGGTTGTCGTACCCCGCGGTGGCGACGTACTCGTCTTTCCAGCAGGCCACGCCGCTGATCGGGGCTATGTGCTGCACGCGGGGTCCCTTCCGTCCTCGGCCGAGGCGTCCTCGGCCACGCGAAGTCCGATGGCGTAGAGCGATTTCGGGTACGGCCCGTGGCGACGCCCGCACCGCGCGAGGTCGCTGAAGCGGTTGAACGCGCCGCCGCGGGCGATCCGGTAGTGGCCCAGGACCTTGAAGAGGTCGTCCTCCACGAGCTCACCGCCCGGATAGGCGTGGTAGTGCGTCGAGACGTACTCCTCGACGTTGCCGGCCATGTCGAGGACGCCGAACGGCGACGCCCCCGCGGGGAACGTGCCCACTGCGGTGGTCGACAGGAGACCGAGGTCCATCGTGTTGGCGCACGTGTCGCGGAAGTCGTGCCCCCACGGGAAGTCCTGCTCGCGCCCGGCCGACGCCGCGTACTCCCACTCGTACTCGGTGGGCAGGCGGAACGGCCGGCCCGTGCTCGCGGCGAGCCACCGCACGTACGCGTCCGCCATCGCTGGCGTCACCGTGTACACGGGGTGGTTCGCACACCCGACCGGCACCCGCCCGAACGGCCAGGACGTGGGCAGTTCGGTGTGCTCCGTGTCGGCGAGGAACAGCGCGTACTCGGCGTTCGTCACCGGGTACTTCGCGATCCGGAACGCGCCGACCTTCGCGGCGAACCGCGGGCACTCCTTCTCGATCCAGTTCCGCTGGACGCCGTACCTCGAATAGCGCCCGTGCAGTTCGTCGACGCGCGACGGATCGAGCCCGAGCCGCACGGTCGCGCCGGGGATTGTGATCATCTCCGGGTCCAGCGGGCGGATCCGCGGGTCGCCGGCAATGCCGAGAAGGAGGCCCGCGGCGAGGCGCGACTCCAGCGACGCCCCGGCCGACTCGACGACCGCGACCCAGCCGGGCGCGCCACGGTCGCGGAGCGCGTCGACCGCCGCGCCGAGATCCTCGAACCGCGGCGACACGTAGTGGGCGGGCAGGCCCATCGCCGCCCGGTCGGAGATCGAGTTGATCTCGCCGTGGACGACGACGCCGGCGCCACCGGTCGCGCGGGTCGGCCGCGCGGGCCCGACCGCCGTGCGCGCCGCCGTGTCGCCGCTCGGGCCCGGGGCCCCGCCGGTCACACCGGTTCCCTCGTCGCGTCGGCGTCCGCCGGCTCGTCGGTGGGGAGGTGCCCCGGGTGGAGCCGCTTGACCTCCAGGTAGGCCGAGGGGTATCCGGCGATCTCTGGCATCACGGTCCTGACCCCCGTCTCCGATGGGGCGTCGGCGAAGCTGCGCAGCGTCCAGGGCCAGGCCGGCCCGCCGACCGTCGGGCGGGACCCGGCCGGCTTCCATCGGGATCGGCAGGGGCGGGCCCCCGGCCGTCAGCTCGATCCCGGGTACGGGTGGGACCCGCGGCACCATCGGTCGCTGGACGGCCCGGCGGGCGGCCCCACCCGCTCGGGCGGCCCCGCCAGGACCGTCCCGGGTCCCGGGCCGAATTGGGGCCGGAACCGGCCGGTCACCGCGAGAGGCAGGCGTCCACCGGGCGGGACTGCCGATTACATCGGCACCGACCGCCGTAAATGGAAATTACGCCGATACCCATGCCGGTCACACCGAAATTCTCTTGCCAGATCCGCCGTAGTCGTCCAATGACGTTGTCGTCCACAACAATCACAGCGCCTCCCCGTTGCTGGCCATCGTGCCCGACGGGTCGGGGGCTGACAAGACCTCGACGGCCGTCACCGCGGGTGGGCGGTTCGCCCGACGATCTTCTCGCGGCCGTCGTCATCCGTCCCGGCAATCAGGGTATGACCTGCATGAATGGCCGGAACGCCGGACGCGCGGCAGGGCCGGCGGCGTTTTCCTGGCGGTCACCCCTCCCCGATCCAGGTCGGATGAGCGACACCGTCGTCAGTCGCCGCCCGGGCCACCCCGGAAAGCCGTCGAACGCGCGAGCGGAATCGGGTCGGAATGCGGACAGCCCAGCCGAAAAGGCGAATCGTCAACCTCGATCTGCCGAGCGGCGACGCTTCGTCAACTGAGACGCACGTCACATTTTCCGACCAGCCGGCCCGGGGATGGGACTCCCACCAGGCCCGCGACCTGCGGGCCCTCCGCCGCTCGGCACCACCGGGGCGCCGGGTCAGCGCCCAGGCGGGGTGGCGGGTTCCCGCAATCGCTTGACTACGTTCCGCATCCTGCCGCAGGATCGGCACTTCAGTCTTGCGGGGGCAGGGGAGCTGAAGATGTCGACGATTCCTGGGCGTGTGCGAGCCGGCTCAGCACTGGCGCACTAGCAGTGCGCCTCACGCAACACCGAGCGAACACGCTCGATGTCCCGTTGCATGGTGGCGATCAACTCCTCGATCGAATCGAAGCGCTCGGTAACGCGTACCCGCTCGACGAAGTCGGTTGTCACCGTCTGGCCGTAGAGGTTGGCGGACACGCCGAGCACGTGCGGCTCAACCGTGCGCCGACGGCCCGCGAAAGTGGGGTTCCGGCCGATCGAAATCGCGGCGGGGTAGCAGATGCCCCCGACCATGTCCCCGTCGGACCAGCCCTTGTCGACCACCGTGAACCAACCCGCGTAGATGCCGTCGCCGGGCACCACCGAATGCTCGGCGAGGGCGAGGTTCGCGGTGGGAAAGCCGAGACCGCTGCCCCGGCCCTCGCCGTGCACGACCACCCCCGCCACCCGGTGCGGGCAGCCCAGCGTCTCCGCCGCCGCGGCCACGTCACCCGCCAGCAGGCGTTCCCTGACGTAGGCCACGGACAGCCGGTCCGGCTGCCGCTGCCCGGGCGAGTCGACGGCGTGCACGGCCACGCCGGTACGCCGGCCCAGCGCCGCCAGGTCGCCCCCGCCGGCGGCCACGGCCACCGGGTCGAGCACCAGTTCCACCGCCGGCAACTTCGCCACGAGGGTGGCGACCGCCGGCTCGTCCCAGCCGCCACCTGCCGGCGCGACGGCGAGCGGCTGCACACAGATCGCGTCGACGCCGAGGCCCGCGAGCAGTCGTCCGTCGTCCTCGACGGCGGCGGCCTCGGCCGGCGAGGGCACCACGAGCAGCAGCACGCAGGCCACCCGGAGGCGACGGGCCTCCGCGACGGCGCTCCACACCAGCCGGTCGCTTCCGAGCTGCGATCCGTCGCTCACGGCAAGGACGCACGGGCCCACATCGGAAGGTACGTCTGAGACGCCTCGCCAGATACGCACCGTGCCACCTTACCGGTCTGCCGGGGCGGCCCCGCCAAGCTCGGCGAGCGGCGGGGCGCCCGCCCGACGACCGCCCGGATCGACCATGACGACAGGAGTCAGCCTTGAGAGGATCCCGAGTCCGGGCGGCCATCGCCTCGGCGGCCGTCATGAGCCTGTTGCTCACCGCGTGCGACGGTTCCGAGTCGTCCGGCGGCTCCGGCGCCCCGGGCGAGCGGAGACAACCGGACGTCAACGGAGACGGCAAGGTCGTCGTCGGCATCCTGAGCCCGGGCGACACCAAGGACGGCGGCTACTACCAGAGCTTCGTCGACGACGCGAACAAGATCGCTCGCGCCGCCGGCTGGGAGGTCCGCACGATCGACCGGGTGAACCCGGCGGTCGCGCTCACCCAGGCCCGCAACCTCTGCCGACAGCGGGTGGACCTGATCGCCGTGGGCGCCGGCGAGCTGAAGGACGCGCTGACCGCTGCCCCGGAGGACTACTGCCAGGGGGTCAACTGGTACGTCAACAGCGGCAGCGGCATCGCCCAGACCGAGTACTTCGCCCAGTCGAAGGACGTCATCAACCAGACCCTCTACGCGGCCGGCTACGCCGCCGGGCTGCTGCTGCAACGCTCCGGCGGCAGCAAGGCCGGCTACATCACCGGCCCTGAGCTCGACTTCGCCAAGCAGGGGGCCCGCGCCTTCGAGACCGGGCTCCGGGCCGTGCTGCCGAAGGCGCAGCTCGTCGTCACCTACACCGGCAGCTTCAACGACTCGGCCAAGGCCAAGGAGGCATTCGTCGCGCAGCGCGCCCAGGGGGTCGGGATCGTCTACCCGTACCTCGGCGGGGCCACCGACGCGGTGGCCCGGGAGGCGAACCTGGCCGGGGTCCCGGTGCTCACGCCCGGCACCGACCGGTGCGCCGACAGCACCGTGCGGTACGCGGTGTCGGTCGTCTTCAGCCCTGGCACGTACTTCGCGGCGGCCCTCGACGAGTTCCGCGACGGCACCCTGAAGATGGGCACGACGAGGCTGTGGACCCTCGGCGTCGACCCCGTGCCGACGGTGCGGATCTGCGCCCCGGAGGGCGACCAGCAGGCCCGGCTCGACCAGGTGATGAAGGACATCGGCAGCGGCCGGCTCGACGTGGACGCAGCGGTTGCGAAGCTTCGGTAGACCGGTCCGGGCGGCGCGGGGCGCCGAGGCACCGGCGGTGCAGCTCCAGGGCCTGACCAAGCGGTTCGGCCCGGTGCTCGCCTGCGCCGACGTGTCGATGACGGTGCTCCGCGGCAGGATCCACGGCCTGCTGGGCCAGAACGGGGCGGGCAAGACCACCCTGATGAGGATGCTCGCCGGCCTCGTCCGCCCCGACGCCGGACGGATCCTGGTCGCGGGCCGGCCCGTGACCGTCACCGACCCGGCCACCGCCACCGCGCTCGGCATCGCCATGGTCCACCAGCACTTCAGCCTCGTGGGGCGGCTGCGGGTGTGGGAGAACGTGGCGCTCGGGGGGCGCGGGCGGCTGGACAGCCGCTGGACCCGCCGGGAGATCGGCCGGGTGGCGGACGGGTACGGCCTGCTCGTCGACCCGGACCGCCGGGTCGATGAGCTGACCACCAGCGAGCGGCAGCGGGTCGAGTTGGTCAAGTGCCTCATCCGTGCGCCGCAGGTGCTGATCCTCGACGAGCCCACCTCGACGCTGACGCCGCCGGAGGCGCGGCACCTGCTGTCGGTGCTCCGCCGGGTCGTCTCCGACGAGTCCCGCGCGGTCGTCCTGATCAGCCACGACCTGGACGAGCTGGCGCACGCCGCCGACGAGGTGACCGTCATGCGCGACGGCGCCGTGCTGGCCCGGCGCAGCGCGGCGGAGGTCGACGTCGGCGAACTCGGCCGGCTGATGGTCGGCGACCAGCTACCCGCCGCCGTCGCCGCGCCGGCGGGCGAGCCGCGGGAACAGGTGCGGCTGCGGATCCGGGACGCCTGGGCCACGCAGGCGCGCCGGCCGGTCCTGCGCGGCCTCGACCTGCGGGTCCGGGCCGGCGAGATCGTGGGCGTCGCCGGCGTCGAGGGCAGCGGTCAGGGTGCCCTCGCCGACCTGCTGTCCAGCCTGCTGCCGCTCGACCGGGGCAACGTCGAGGTGGACGGGAACCCGGTGCCGCCCGGCCGGCCGGGCGCCATGCAACGCGCCGGTGTCGGAGTCGTGCCGGAGGACCGGCACGTCTCGGGATGCGTGCTCGACATGAGCGTGGCCGAGAACCTGGCCATGACGGATCTCGGCCCGGTGTCGAGGTGGGGATTCGTCAGCCGCGGGCGGCTGCGCCAGCGGGCGGAGGCGACTATCCGCGAGTTCGCCATCGGCGGCGCGTCGCCCGACACCCCGTTGCGGCTGCTCTCCGGCGGCAACCAGCAGCGGGTGGTGCTCGCCCGCGAGCTCGGCGCCGCCGCCTCGGTGCTGGTCGTCGCCCAGCCCACCCGGGGGCTCGACGCCGCCGCCGTCGAGCACGTCTTCGCGCGGATCGGCGGCCTCGCCGCGCAGGGGGTCGCCGTGCTGCTGATCTCCAGCGACCTCGCCGACATCCGCCGGCTCGCCCACCGGATCGTGGTCCTCCACCGGGGTGCCGTCGTCGGGGAGCTGACGCAGGCCACAGCCGATCCGCAGCGGCTGGGCCTGCTGCTGGGCGGCCGGCCGGAATGACCGACCGAGTCGCCCGGATGCGCCCAGCCGTACCGGCCAGGCTGGTGACGCCACTGGCCTACCTGGCGTCCTTCACCGTCACGATGACGGCGGTCGCCCTGCTCGTGGAGCTGACCGGACACTCCGCCGCCGAGGTCGCGCTGACCCTCTACCAGGGCAGCTTCGCGGATCTGCTCTCGCTGGGGCGGGTGCTCGACGAGGCGACGGCGCTGCTGCTGGTCGCGACGGGTGCGGTGGTATGCGCCCGGGCCGGGATGTTCAACATCGGCCAGGAGGGTCAACTGGTGATCGGCGCCCTGGCCGGCGCCTTCGTCGCCCTGCGCGTGCCCGCCCCCGGTTGGCTGGCGCCGGTGCTCACCCTCGGCGCGGCGGCGGCCGGCGGCGCCCTGTGGGCCGGCGTCGCCGCCGCCCTGCACTACTGGCGCCGGGTCAACGTGGTGATCGGCACGCTGCTGCTGATCTTCCTCGCCAGTCAGCTCGTCTCCTTCGCGCTCAACCGGGACTGGCTGCTCCAGGAGGCGACGCCGGCCGGCCAGAACCGGCTGCCCCAGTCGGCCGTCCTGCCCGCCGCGGCGCACCTGCCGCGGTGGGGCCGATACCCGGGGATCGAGGTGGGCGCGGGCGCGCTGCTCGCCATCGGGATCGCCGCGGCGACGGTGGTGCTGCTCGCCCGCAGTCAGTGGGGCTTCCGGCTGCGCCTGCTGGGGCTCAACCCGGTCGCCGCCCGCCGGTCCGGCGTCCGCGCCGGCCTCGTCGGTGGGGGCGCGCTGCTGATCTCCGGCGGCTGCGCCGGCCTGGCCGGGGGCGTGGTCCTCGCCGGCGACGTCCACCGGATGCAGGGCGGCATCGCCAACAATCTCGGGTGGGAGGGGCTGCTCGTGGCGCTCGTCGCCCGCCACCATCCCGCCGCCGTCGTGCCGGTCGCCGTCCTCTTCGGCGCGCTGCGCGCCGGCGCGGGTTTCCTCGCCTCCACCGGCGTCCCCCGTTACCTGGTGTCGGTGCTGACGGCGCTGATCGTCATCGCCTCGACCCTGCCGGCGGCGTTCGCCGAACTGCGCCTGCGTCGGCGTCCCGGGCGGAGCCGGTCGTGACGGGCCTCGAACTCGTCCTCGCCAGCGCGCTGCGGCTGAGCGTCCCCCTGCTGTTCGCGGCGCTGGGCGAGTGGATCGCCGAGCGGGCCGGCGCGCTGAACGTCTCCCTGGAGGGAATGATGCTGGCCGCCGCCTTCGGCGGCTACGTGGGCGCCGTCGCCACCGGCTCCTCCGCGCTGGGCCTGCTCTGCGCCGCCGCGACGGGGCTGAGCGTCGCCCTCGCCCTGTCGGGCATGAGCTACCGGCTCACCGTCGATGCCAACGTCGTCGGCCTGACCCTCAACGTGCTGGTCCTCGGCCTGACCAGCTACCTGCCGGCGCCCACGGAGCCGGTGGACGTACCGCACCTGACCGTCCCCGGCCTGTCGGCCCTGCCGGTGGTGGGCGGCGCGCTGTTCGACCAGCCGTGGCCCGCGTACCTGCTGCTCGGCCTGGCGCCGGCGCTGTGGTGGGTCGGGTACCGCACCCGCTGGGGCCTGGAGCTGCGCGCCTGCGGGGACGGTCCCCGGGCCGCCGACGCCTCGGGCGTGGACGTGCCGCGCCGACGTCGCCAGGCGGTGCTGGTGTGCGGGGCGTTCGCCGGTCTCGGCGGCGGCTACCTGGCGGTCGCGGAGGTCGGGCTCTTCAACCCGAACATGACCGCCGGACGCGGCTATCTCGTCCTCGCCGCCGTCATCTTCGGCGGCTGGACGCTGCGCGGGACGCTGGCCGGCTGCCTGCTCTTCGGCGCCGCCGACGCGATGCGGCTCGCCCTGCCGGCGCTCGGGTACCAGTTCAACCCCCAGCTCCTCCTGGCCACGCCGTACCTCCTCGCGCTGCTCACCATGACCGTCCTCGCCCGCCGTGGGCACGGCCCCGCCGCCCTCGGCGTGCCCTTCCGGCGGGGGCTCACATGAGGCGGTGGGCGGCCGGACGGCCCCCGCCCGCCGGTCGACACCGCCCGAGAGAAGCCACCCCCGGCAACACTAAGGAGCCCCCGATGACCATGCCGGACCTGCCCCGCCGGCCGCTGATCCTCAACGCCTTCGGCCTGGGCGCGGTCAGCCCCTCGGGGTTGTGGGCCCACCCCGACGACAACTCGACGGGGTACACCCGGATCGAGCACTGGATCGAGCTGGCGAAGCGACTCGAACGGGGCGGCTTCGACGGGATCTTCATGGCCGACACGCTCGGCCACCAGGACGTGTACGGCGGGAACGCGGACGCGGCCCTCCGCAACGGCGTGCAGTCCCCGCTGCTGGACCCGCTGCTGCTGGTCTCGGCGATGGCAGCCGCCACCGAGCACGTCGGCTTCGGCGTGACCGTGTCGACCACGTACGAGCAGCCGTACCAGCTCGCCCGCAAGTTCAGCACGCTGGACCACGTCACGAACGGCCGGATCGCCTGGAACATCGTGACCAGCCTCCAGGAGAGCGCGGCCCGCAACCTCGGGCTCGACCGGCAGGTCCCGCACGACGAGCGCTACGACCGGGCCCAGGAGTTCATGGAGGTCTGCTACAAGCTGTGGGAGGGCTCCTGGGAGGACAGGGCCGTCGTCGCCGACCGGGCCGCGGGGGTCTACGCCGACGCCCGCCGGGTGCACCCGATCGACCACGTGGGCCGGTACTACCGCGTGCCGGGCGCCCACCTGTCCGAGCCCAGCCCCCAGCGGACCCCGGTGCTGTACCAGGCCGGCGCCTCGCCGAGGGGCCGGGAGTTCGCCGCGCGCAACGCCGAGGTCGTCTTCCTCGGCGGGCACTCGGCCGAGTCGGTGAAGCGGTCGATCGACCTGATCCGGGGTCGCGCCGTCGAGCTCGGGCGGGCGCCGGACTCGATCAGGTTCATCACGGCGGTGAGCGTGATCACGGGTGCCACGGACGCCGAGGCGCAGGCCCGGTACGCCGAGCTGACGACCTACCCGAACCACGAGGCCGCCCTGGTGCTCTTCTCGACCTGGACGGGCGTCGACTGGTCGAAGTTCGACCCGGACCAGCCGCTGGTGCACATCGAGACCGAGGCCAGCCGGTCGACGTTGGCGGCCTTCACGCAGATCGACAAGAGCCGCACCTGGACCCTGCGGGCGGTGGCCGAGTACATGGGCATCGGCGGCATCCACCCGAAGTTCGTCGGGTCCGGCGAGCGGGTGGTCGACGAGATGGTCGACTTCGCCGACCGGACCGGCCTGGACGGCTACGCGCTCGCGGACGCGGTGTTCCCCGGCACGTTCGAGGACTTCATCCGGGAGGTCGTCCCCGTGCTGCGGGACCGTGGGCTGGTCCGGCCCTATGCCGCGACACCGCAGACGCTGCGTGAGCGGTACCAGGGCACGGGCCAGCGCCGGTTGCGCGACGACCACCCGGGCGCCCAGTTCCGCAAGCTGGACGGCTCCGGGTCGGAGCGCTGAGCCGCCGCCCGGCCCCCACGGCTCGCGGCACCCCGCCCGCCCGGCCCTGGCGGTCACCGGCCGGGGTTCGGTCCGCGGGTCGCAGCGGGGTGACCTCGTCACCGACGAGGAGTACCAGGCCCCACCCGCCCCGGGCGGGCGGCGGGTCGAGCCGGTCAGGCGCCGCGCGGGGCGTACATGATGACGGCGACGCCGAGCAGGCAGATGGCTGCGCCGGTCAGGTCCCACCGGTCGGGGCGGAACCCGTCGACGAGCACGCCCCAGGCGAGCGAGCCGGCGACGAACACCCCGCCGTAGGCGGCCAGGATGCGGCCGAAGTTCGGGTCGGGCTGGAAGGTGGCCACGAAGCCGTAGGCGCCGAGGGCGATGACGCCCGCGGCGACCCACCACAGGCCGCGATGTTCGCGCCAGCCCTGCCACACCAGCCAGGCGCCGCCGATCTCCGCGAGCGCGGCGAGGGCGAACAACAGCAGCGAACGGAAGACGGTCACCTGCCGGACCGTACCCCAGCCACCCTCGCCGGCCCCCGCACCGCGCTCCCCGGAACCGCCCGGTCAGCGACCCAGCAGGCGCTGCACGGCCCGGCGCAGGCGGGCCCGCAGGCCCGGCCGGGCCGGGGTCAGCAGGACCGGTGCCGCGCCGTCGGCCGCGCAGTGGAAGCTCAGCGGCAGGCGGGCGTCCTCGGTCCACCCGTTCTCGGTGAGCCGCGCCTTCAGGATCCAGGTGCCCTCGGTCCGGCCGGCGTTGAGGGTGGCGAAGTCGAGCCGGGCGGTCGCGTGGTGCACGAGGTGCACCCGCCCCGGCCCGGCCGACCGGACCGGTTCCTCCTCGGCGCGCTGGTCGACCGGCAGGAAGAACTCCTCCCCGCCGTCCCTGCGCCGCACGACGACGTCGAGCCGGGCCTTGGACCGCCGGTCCGTGACGTCGAGCAGGTCGGGGTCGACGCCGTCGACGGGCAGCGCGAGCCGGTGCCGCCCGTCGGAGACGGCGAGGGTGACCGGCTGGTCGCCGGACTCCAGGTGGGCGGTGACGGCCAGGGTGACGGCGGACCCGGCCAGCAGGTGTCCGTCGACACGGGCTCGGACCCGGACCCCCGCCTCCCACTCGGCGAGCCGGCGCAGCTCGGCCAGCCGGTCCCGCGCGGTGAGGGACGCGATCGCCCGTTGCAGCGGCGGCAGCCCGGCCGCGACGCCCGGCGCGAAGCGCTCCCGGATCACCTTCCCGCACTCCAGCGCCACCCGGGTCGCCCAGTCCGGCGGGGCCTCCAGCAGTCGCTTCCCGCGCAGCCGGTTGATCATCTCGTTGCGCAGCCAGCGCCGGTGCAGCCTGTCGCGCACCGGGCCCGGCTCGGTGTGCGCGTCGACGATGTCCAGCGCCTCGCGGAGGTTGGCGTAGTACCCGGCCGGGTCGAGCCTGCGGGCGGTCACGTTGCCGGCGTCCGCACGCCGGAGGTGGTGGTAGCAGACGTAGTCGGCCAGCACGCAGGTGCGCCGGGACAGGAACATCGCCCGGGTCACCATGGCGTGGTCCTCCAGCCGGCGGGGCCCCTCCGGGAACCGGATCTCGTGCTCGTCGAGGAAGGACCGGCGAAACAGCTTGTGCGCGGTCAGGCTGTCGATCAGCGGCGAGTTGGCCAGGGTGGCGTCGCAGCGGTCCCGGCGGAACAGCTCGCGCGGCACCGAGCGCCCGTGCCCGGCCATCTTGCCGACCACCATGTCGGCGTCGTGCTCGACGGCGTGGGCGTGCAGGCGTTCCAACGCCTCGTCGCCGAACCAGTCGTCGTCATCGGCGAAGAAGACGTACTCGCCGCGGGCGTGGGCGACGCCGAGGTTGCGCGGCCGGGACGGCCAGCCCGAGTTGTCGATGTGCAGCACGCGGATGTGCGGGTGCGCGGCGGCCAGCTCGTCCAGCCGGGCGGGCGTCGTGTCGGTGGAGCCGTCGTCGACGAACACCGCCTCGAACTCACCGGGCGGCAGCGACTGGCGCAACAGCGAGGCGACCAGCTTCTCCAGGTGTGGCCCGGAGTTGTACGCCGGCACCACGACGCTGACTTTCGGAGCACTCGTACTGGCGGTCATCGTCTTCTTCCCCGTCGGATCCGCGGATCGTTGGTCGGCCTCAAATGCCCATCATGGACCGTTGAAGGCACCGCATGTTGTCTCTCCTGTGTCCGACTCGTTACACAAAAACACCTCTGACGTCCTCCGCCCCGGCAAGATCGACATCACCGGCGACGTGCTCGGGTGACCGGTGGCAGGCTGCTGGCGGGACCGGCGGAGGCCGTGTGAGCGGCGAGCGCCGAGGGTAAACCGGGACCATGCGATCGCTGCGTACTTCGCCGCCACCGCCCCGCGCCACCGAGCTGCGCTGCTGGGCCCTGTCCACCGGGGCGGAGCTGCGCAATCTCCGCGCGTCCCTGCACGAGGCACTCACCGGGCACGCCCTCGCCGAGGGCGAGGAGCTCGACGGCATTCCCGAGCGGGTCGTGCTGGTCGCCACGGAGCTGGCCACCAACGCCCTGCTGCACGGGCTGCCGCCGACCACGGTCCGGCTGCTGCGCGGCGAGGAGGTGTTCATCCTCGACGTCGCCGACCGCGACCTGAGCACCGTGCCCGAACTGGCCGACATCCGCCCGCTGGGCGCCGGCGGTCGCGGCCTCCAACTCGCCCGGGCGTTCTCCCTGGCGGTCGGCTGGTACGCCACGGAGGACACGAAGCACATCTGGGCGTCCTTCCCGCGCGGGGAGGGCCAGGCAGACGGCTGAGCGGCCACCCCAACGACGCCACAGTGCTGCGGGTTCGCCGGGTGGACCCACCCCGGAGCCGATCTGCGGAGCCGACCGACGACGAGCGGGCCGGGCCGGAGGGCCTTCCGGCCGGTGTCGGTCGTCCGCGCCGGCCCCGCCCGTCACCACCGCGGTACCCGCCCCAGGGGGCGGGACGGAGCCGACGGCGGCCCGGCGGGCGTGGCGGGCGTGGCGGCGCTCACGCCCGGCCCGGCACGCCCCGGCGGTACGGTTCCCGGGGCGGACCGGCACCCGGCCGCCCCGCGAGCCGCCGGCCGAACACCGGGGACCAGAACCGACGGAGGACACCGTGCCGGACGCCGACGAGTTGGTCGCCGATGCCCTCGCGGCGGCGCGTGGCACCGACGTACGCGCGGCGGAGCGGCTGCTGGACCGGTTGGTGGTCGGCGCGGGCGTCGCGGACGGCCCCGCAGCGGTGGACGCCGCCCTGACGGCCCGGCTGGTGCGCGGCGTGGGCCGGCTCTGGCCCCGGGGCTGGCAGCCGGCGGACCTGGCCCGGATCGCGGCCCGCCGGCTCGGCCCGCCGGCCGGGCGGCTGGCGGTCGACCTGGCCGCCGCCCAGCGCCGCGACCAGCCCGGTCCGGTGCCCGGCTGGTGGGACGACCAGCTCGCCGGCCTCGACGCGGCCGTGTGGTGGGACGACGATCGCCGGTACCTGACGTCCTGGGCGGCCCGGGAGGGCACCGACCGGATCGCCGCCCTGCGCGACGCGGTGGACGTGCTGGCGCTGGTCGAGGGGCTGCCGCCGATCGCGGTGCTCCGCCCGCCACCTGGCACGACCGCCCCGGCGGCGGCCGTCCCGGCCGGTGGCAGCGGGTCGCGGATGCTCGACCGGGTGCGGGCCCTGCTGGCCAAGGCCGAGTCGACCACCTTCCCGGCGGAGGCGGAGGCGCTGACCGGCAAGGCGCAGGAGTTGATGACCCGGCACAGCCTCGACGTCGCCCTGGTCGCCGCGACCGCCGAGCGGGCCGACGCGCCCGGCGGCGTGCGGCTCGGCGCGGAGCCGCCGTACCCGGGGGCGAAGGCGCTGCTGGTGCAGGAGGTGGCGGCGGCGAACCGGTGCGAGTCGGTCTGGTCCGACGACCTGGAGTTCGCCACCGTGCTCGGCTTCCCGGCCGACCTGGCCGCCGTCGAACTGCTCTACACGTCGCTGCTGGTGCAGGCCACCGCCGCGATGCTGCGGGGCCGGGCCGGGCGCCGGTCCACGGGCGGCAGCCGCCGGACGAAGGCGTACGACGAGTCGTTCCTCAACGCGTTCGCGCTGCGGATCGGCGAGCGGCTGCGCTCGGCCACCGACGAGGCCAGCCGGGAGGCGGCCCGGGAGCAGGGGGCGGACCGGCTGCTGCCGGTGCTCGCGGCCCGCACGGACGCGGTGCGGGAACGGCTGGACGACCTCTTCCCCGGGGTCACCCGCAAGCGGCTCACGGTCTCGGACGAGGAGGGCTGGTCCTCCGGCACGTCGGCCGCCGACCGGGCGTCGCTGGACCCGGCCGGCCGCCCGTCCCGGCCGCTGCCCGCCGGCCACCGGCCCGCCCGCCGCTCCGACCGCTGACCCGCCGGGCACCTGGCGCCGGTTCAGCCCCGGGTCGCCCCCGCGCGGAACGGTCCACACCGACGTTCTCGCCGGGCGTCAGGCGCGGCACTCCCGGGCCAGCTTCGGCGGGATGTTCACGAAGGTGGTGCTCATCCACTTCACCGGGCTGGCCGATCGGGCGCCCGCGTCGAGCTGCTTCGCGGTGGCCCTGATCAGCGCCTCGATCTGCGGGTCCTCGGCGCGGGCGGCCTGCTTGCGTACGCCGTCGGCCAGGCCCGAGAGGGTCCGCTTGAGCCGGGCGTCGAGTTCCTCGTTGGTCGCCTCGTCCCGGGTGGCGTCCGCGGAGTCCGCGACGATCTTCTTGCTCCCGGTGAGGATCAGCTTGTCGACCGCCCGGCACACCTCGTCGGTGTTGGCTGCCGTGACGGCGGACGGCGACCCCGACGGGGTCGGCGCGGCGCTGGTGGCCGGCACGGCGGTCCCGGTCGACACGGTCGAGTCGCTGGTGGCCGGCGCGGCGGCCGGCTCTGCGCCGTCCTCCGCCGACTGGCAGCCGGCGGCGAGCGCCGCCAGCGTCAGCAGGGCGGTGGCACGGAGCGCGGTCACGGCACGACGAGACATGTTCTCCCCCGTTCGGTGGTGGACCGTGCCAGCATGCCGGACGTGTCACGGACCGTGCCCACCGGCACGAGGGTGTCCACCCGGCCGGCAGCGGCCCCGCCCGTGGTACGCGGCCACCGGCACGCAGCGCGCCGGGCCGGCGTGGGCCGGCCCGGCGCGGGTACGAGCTGTTCAGCTCTTGAAGGCGTCCTTGATCTTCTCGCCCGCCTGCTTGAGCTTGGCGCTGGCCTGGTCGTTGCGCCCCTCGGCCTCCAGCCGCTCGTTGTCGGTGGCCCGCCCGGCGCCTTCCTTCAGCTTGCCGGCCGCGTTCTCGGACGTGTTGGCGATCTTGTCGTCGATACCCATGCGAACCTCCAGCGTTTCTGGTTTCCCAGTTCTTCGACGCCCTGGATGTACCCCGCCGCCCGGCCGCCCAACCGTCTTCGCCCGGGCGAAACTCACCCAGGGTGACGGGGCTGGACGACCGCGGCCCCGCCGGTCGACCCGGCCCGCGTCCCGCCGGCCGGCCCGATCGGGCTGGCCGGCCGCGGAGTTGCCGGCGGTCCCGGGACCGGACCTGCCGTCAACTCCGCGGTCGCCGGGTCAGGGGTGGGTGGGGTACGCCGGCCGGAAGCGGCGCAGGCGGAGGCTGTTGGCCACCACGAAGACCGAGGAGAAGGCCATCGCGGCCCCCGCGATCATCGGGTTGAGCAGGCCGGCGGCGGCCAGCGGCAGGGCGGCCACGTTGTAGGCGAAGGCCCAGAACAGGTTGCCCTTGATGATCGCCAGGGTGCGGCGGGACAGCCGGATCGCGTCCACGGCGGCGGTCAGGTCGCCCCGGACGAGCGTCAGGTCGCTGGCCTCGATCGCCACGTCGGTGCCGGTGCCCATGGCCAGGCCCAGGTCGGCCTGGGCGAGGGCGGCGGCGTCGTTGATCCCGTCGCCGACCATCGCCACGGTCCGGCCCTCGGCCTGGAGCCGCCGCACCACGGCCACCTTGTCGGCGGGCAGCACCTCGGCGGTCACCTCGTCGATGCCGACCTCGGCGGCCACCGCCTTCGCCACCGTGGCGTTGTCGCCGGTGAGCAGCACCGGGGTCAGGCCGAGCGTGCGCAGTCCGGCGACCGCCCCCGCGCTGGTCGGCCTGACCACGTCGGCCACCGCGAGCACGCCCCGGGCCCGACCGTCCCAGCCGGCCAGCACCGCCGTCCGGCCGGCGGCCTCCGCGCCGGTCACCGCCCGTTCGACCCCCTCCGGTACGTCGAGCCCGCGCTCCCGCAGCAGCCGCAGCCGGCCGACGGTCACCTCGTGGCCCTCGACGGTCCCGGTGACGCCGAGCCCCTCGACGTTCGCGAATCCGGTCACCGGGGCGAGCGGCCCCGCGTCGGCGGCCCCGGCGGCGACGGCCCGGGCGATCGGGTGCTCGCTGGCGGCCTCCAGCGCCCCGGCCAGCCGCAACAGCTCGGCGGCGTCCCCGCCGGCGGCGGGGAGCACGTCGACCAGGGCCATCCGGCCGGTGGTGACGGTGCCGGTCTTGTCGAGCACTACCGTGTCGACCTGCCGGGTGGACTCCAACACCTCCGGGCCCTTGATCAGGATGCCGAGCTGGGCGCCCCGCCCGGTGCCGACCAGCAGCGCCGTCGGCGTGGCCAGGCCGAGCGCGCACGGGCAGGCGATGATCAGCACCGCCACGGCGGCGGTGAACGCGGCGGTGGGGCCGGCCCCGGAGCCGAGCCACCAGCCCAGCGTGCCGGCGGCCAGCGCGATCACGATCGGGACGAACACCCCGGAGATCCGGTCGGCCAGCCGCTGCACGGCCGCCTTGCCGGTCTGGGCCTGCTCGACCAGCCTCGCCATCTGGGCGAGCTGGGTGTCGCCGCCGACCCGGGTCGCGGCGACCACCAGCCGGCCGCCGGCGTTCACGGTCGCGCCGACCACGGTGTCGCCGGGGCCGACCTCGACGGGGACGGACTCGCCCGTGAGCATGCTGGCGTCGACCGCCGACGTGCCCTCCTCGACCATCCCGTCGGTGGCGATCTTCTCGCCGGGGCGGACCACGAACCGGTCCCCCACCGCGAGCTGGTCCACCGGGAGGCGGGTCTCCACGCCGTCGCGCAGCACGGCGACGTCCCTGGCGCCCAGCTCCAGCAGGGCGCGCAGCGCCGCCCCGGCGGTCCGCTTGGACCGGGCCTCGAAGTACCGGCCGGCGAGGAGGAACGCGGTCACCCCGGCGGCGGCCTCCAGGTAGATGTTGCCGGCGCCGTCGGTGCGGGTGATGTCGAGGCGGAACGGGTGGGTCATCCCGGGCATGCCGGCGTCGCCGAGGAACAGCGCCCACAGCGACCAGCCGAACGCGGCCAGGGTGCCCAGCGAGACCAGGGTGTCCATGGTCGCCGCGCCGTGCCGCAGGTTGATGAGCGCGGCCCGGTGGAACGGCAGGCCGCCGTAGAACACGACCGGGGCGGCCAGGGTCAGCGACAGCCACTGCCAGTAGTCGAACTGCCAGGCCGGAACCATGGCGAGCAGGATCACCGGCACGGCCAGCGCGACCGACACCCACAGCCGGGTACGCAGCCCGCGCAGTTCGTCGACCGGCTCGGCGGCTGCCTGCTCCGCGCCGGCCGGGGCGGGCGGGGGCGGCAGGGCGGCGGTGTAGCCGGTCTTCTCGACGGTGGCGATCAGGTCGTCCGGGGTGACCCCGTCGGCGTACGAGACGGTGGCCTTCTCGGTGGCGTAGTTGACCGTGGCGGTCACGCCGTCCATCCGGTTGAGCTTCTTCTCGATCCGGGCGGCGCAGGACGCGCAGGTCATCCCGCCGATCGCCAGGTCGATCTGGTTCGCTGCGACCTGCAACGGCCGCGGGGGCGAGGTCATCGCCGCCCTCCTGTCAGTCGTGTCCGTGCCCGGGGACCCCGTGCCCGGCACCGGCGGTCGGGGTGCCGGTCGGGGCGGTGGCGCTCGGGCTCTCGGTGGTGGTCGGGGTGGCTGTGGCCGGGCCGCCGGGGACGCCCGCCACGACGGTGAACTCGGCGGTGTGCACCGCGTCGCCGTGCCGGAAGTCGAGGTAGAACCGGTACGCGCCGGCCGAGGGGAACTCGACGGAGAAGGTCACCGCCGGCCCGGCCGGGGTCCGCCCGTCCCCGGGCGCGCCCTCGGGATGCACGTGCAGGTACGCCAGGTCCCCCTGGCGCAGCGCCACCAGGTGCCCGTACGCGCCGAGGTAGGGCTGTAGGTCGGTGACCGGCGTGCCGTCCCGGCTCACGGTCAGGGTCAGCTCGGTGGCGCGGCCCGGCTGCGGCGAGCCGGCCAGGGTGACGGTGTACCCGTCGGCCGTGGCGCTGGTCGCCGGGACGGGCAGCGGGCGGGCGTCGACCGCACCGGGCACGGTGACGTCGGCGCCGAGGGTCAGCGCCGGGCCCCCGGTGGGGGTGAAGTCGGCGAACGCGCGCCAGACGCCCGGGCCGCCGAGCGGGGACGCCACCCGCCAGGTGCCGTCCGGGGCGAGCTCCGGGTGGACGTGCCGGAAGCCGGAGAGGTCCCGCCGCGCGACGATCAGGTGCATCCGCTTGTCGTGCGCGACGTCGTAGCGGGTGACGGGGGCACCGTCGGGACCGGTGATCCGGAAGGCGAACTCGCCGGCCGGCGCGGCCACCGGGGCGAGGGTGTAGCCCCGGTCGGACACGAGCAGCCCGCCGGGCAGGCGCACCGCGTCGTCGGTGGAGGAGTGCGCGCCGCCGGAGGGCGGCGCGGCGCCGCCGTGGGCGGGGTCACCGGCGTCGTGGCGGGTCTCGGCGGCCGGGGTGACGGGGCCGGCCACCCGGCCGGCCCCGTACGCCGCGCCGAACACCGCCGCGAGGCCGAGGGCGAAACCGCTCAGCTTCGTCGCCGTGTTCATCGGGTACCTCGGTTTCTGTGCGGGCGGCGTCACGCGCCGACGAGGTCGTAACCGGCCTCGTCGACGGCGGCGCGCACGGTGTCGGTGTCCAGCGGGCCCTCGCTGGTGACGGTGAGCCGGCCGGAGGCCAGCTCCACCTGGACGTCGCTGACGCCCTCGATCGCGCCGACCTCGGTGCTGACCGAGTTGGCGCAGTGCCCGCAGGTCATCCCCTGCACCTGGTACGTCGTGGTGACCATCGCAATTCTCCTCTCCCGGCCCACGTTACCCCCGGGGGGTACTTGTGGGGCGGACCACAGCCGTCTCCGAAAACCCAATACCCGGAGGGGGTATCGGCGTCACCAAGGACCGTAGCATACCCCCCAGGGGTAGGCTATTCTCGGTGTCATGACCGCACCGACGCCCGCCCCGACCCGGGGATACACCGCCAGCAAGGACCAGTTGCTCGCGCGGCTCCGCCGCGTGGAGGGCCAGGTCCGCGGCATCGAGAAGATGGTCGACGAGGACCGCTACTGCATCGACGTGCTCACCCAGATCTCCGCGATCCAGGCCGCCCTCGACAAGGTCGCCCTCGGCCTGCTCGACGGGCATGCCCGGCACTGCATGCACGAGGGTGCCGTCGGGGGCCGGGCCGACGAGATGGCCACCGAGATGATGGCCGCCGTCGGCCGCCTCATGAAGCGCGGCTGACCGCCACCCCGCACCCGCACCCGCCGCCGTCCGGCGGCCACGTCGCCGCCCCCGTCGCCGGGTTCGGGGGCGTGGCCGCCGGACGCGCCCGGGTCGGGGGCGGGCGGGAGACCCGTCCCCCGACCACGGGGTCCGCCGGTGTCAGAGCCTGGCGAGGATCTTGTTCATCTCGTCGATCTCACCCCGCTGGGCGGTGACGATTTGCTGGGCCATCGCCCTGGCCTCGGCGTTCGTGCCCTTCGCCAGCTCCTCGTTCGCCATGGTGATCGCGCCCTCGTGGTGGGCGATCATCATGGCCAGGAACTGCCGGTCGAACTCGGGCCCGGACGCGCCCGCCAGCCTGGTCAGGTCCGCGTCGGACATCATCCCGGGCATGCCGTGGTCCATCCCCGGCATGCCGGGCCCGTCGGACGGAACGGGGCGGCCCCACGAGGTGAGCCAGCCGGTCATGGTGGCGATCTCCGGCCCCTGGGCGGCCGTGATCCGAGTGGCGAGCCGCTTGACCTCGGCGTCGGCGGCCCGGGCGGCGGCCAGTTCGGCCATCTCCACCGCCTGCCGGTGGTGCGGGATCATCATCTGGGCGAACATCACGTCGGCGTCGCCGAACGCGGTCGACCCGCTCGCCGGGGCACCGCCGGTCGCGGTGGCCGGCGCGCCGTGGCCGGAGGAGGAGTGGTCGGCGGAGCCGCAGGCGGGCAGGGCCAGTGCGGCGGTGAGCGCCGCGCCGGCCAGGACGGCGCGGCGCATGATCGTACGAGTGGTCACGGTCTGGATCCTTCGGTGGATTGCGTACGCGGGCAGGACGGTGACACGGGTCGCCGGCCAGGGCCGGGCACCCGTGCCGGGGCGTCCTACGTGCGCGACACCGAACTCTCGGCCAGCCGCAGACCGACCGGCCGGGGCGGCGGGGCGGGCGGTCCGGCGGGTGCCCCGCCGGACCGACGAGCGGACAGGCCCACCGCCCGCGCCCCGGTGAGCAGGAGCACGGCGACGAGCAGCGCGGCTGCGAGCGCGCCGAGCACCGCCAGGCAGATGCTCCAGCCGGGTGAACCGGCACCGGGATCGTCGGCGGGCAGCAGCCAGGCCGTCGGGCACCCGTCCACCGGGCAGCCACCGGGCGGCACCGGCACCGGACCCACCCCCGTCAGGCCGACGAGGAACGCGGCGCCGCCCGTCACGGCGCCGCCCGACGGGGCCGGGCCCCTGGCATGGCCGACCGACGGGGCCGGGCCCCTGACATGGCCGACCGACGGGGCCGCGCCCCTGACATGGCCGACCGACAGGGCCGCGCCCGTGACGTCGGTCACGGATGGGGCCGCGCCCCTGGCGGCGGCGACGGGGAAGGCCATGCCCATCGCGTCGGTCACCCCGGAGGCGACCGTGGCGGAGGCGGAGGCTGCCGGACGCGCGCCGGGAGGCCCGGACCGGTCGTGGCCACCGTGTCCCCCGGCACCGGGTCCCCCGCCGCCGTGCGCGCCGTGGCCGAGGGTGTGCATCGCGGCCAGCCCGACCAGGGTGCAGAGCAGCAGCACGAGCCGGGCCCACCGCCCGGCAGTCAGCACCCTCGCCGTCCGCACCCCGTCCACGCTAGCCGGCCCGGCCGGGCCGTCCGCGCCGAACCCGCCACGACGGCACCGCCGCCCACCGGTCCCGGGCCCGCCGTACCCCGGCGCAGCGTTCGGGCCAGCCGTCACTCGGGGGCGAGGCGCACGCGGCGCAGCAACTGGGCGTTCAGGGCCACCACGATGGTGGACGCCGACATCAGGATCGCCCCGACCGCCGGACTCAGGGTCACGCCTGCCCAGGCCAGGGCCCCGGCGGCCAGCGGAAGGGCGACCACGTTGTAGCCGGCGGCCCAGACGAGGTTCTGCACCATCTTCCGGTACGACGCCCGGGAGAGCCGGGCCACCGCGGCGACCCCGCGCGGATCGGACGAGGCGAGCACCACACCCGCGGACTCGATCGCCACGTCGGTGCCCGCCCCGATCGCGATGCCCACGTCGGCTCGGGCGAGCGCCGGGGCGTCGTTCACCCCGTCGCCGACCATCGCCACGGTCCGCCCCCGGCGCTGGAGCTCGGCGACCTTCCCGTCCTTGTCGCCGGGGAGCACCTCGGCGAAGACCTCGTCCACGCCGGGCCGGAAGCCGAGTTCCGCGGCGACCGCCTCGGCCACCGTACGGGCATCCCCGGTGATCATCGCGATGGTCCGGACGCCCTGGGCGCGCAGCTCGGCGACCGCCGCCCGCGCCTCGGGGCGTACCTCGTCGGCGAGGGCGAGCGCGCCCAGCACCGTGCCGGGCAGCCGGACCAGGTGCAGCACGGCGGCACCCTGTGCGGCCCACTGCCCGACGGCCCGGTCCAGCTCGGCGGGCGGGTCCGCGCCCAGCTCGCGGAGCAGGGCCGGGCCGCCCACGGCGTACTCCGTACCGTCGATGGTGGCCTGGACGCCGCGGCCCGGCAGCGACCGGAAGCCGGTGGCGTGCGCCGGCCCGCCCCGCCCGGCGGAGGCCGCGACGATCGCCCGCGCCAGTGGGTGCTCGCTGTCCGCCCCGACCCCGGCGGCCAGCCGGAGCACCTCGTCCTCGCCGGCACCGGGGGCCGCCGCCACGCCGGTGACCGCATGCCGGCCCCGGGTCAGGGTGCCGGTCTTGTCGAACAGCACCGCGTCGACGGTGCGCATCCGCTCCAACGCGAGCCGGTCGCGGACCAGGATGCCGCAGCGCGCCGCGACCGCCGTGGAGAGCGCGACGACCAGCGGGATCGCCAGGCCGAGGGCGTGCGGGCAGGCGATGACCAGCACGGTGACGGTACGCACCACCGCCTCGCCGGGGTCGCCCAGGCTCGCCCAGACCAGCACCGTCAGCACGGCCGTGGCGGTGGCGACGTAGAACAGCCAGGCCGCGGAGCGGTCGGCCAGCACCTGGGCCCGGCCGCCCGAGCCCTGCGCCTCGGCGACCATTCGCCGGATACCGGCCAGGGTGGTCTCCTCGCCCAGCGCCGTCACCTCGACCCGGACCGCCGAGTCGGTGGCCACGGTGCCGGCCACCACCTTGTCCCCGGCCGACCGGCCGACCGGGCGGGACTCCCCGGTGATCATCGACTCGTCCAGCTCGGCGGCGCCGTCGACCACCCGCCCGTCGGCCGGTACCCGGCCGCCCGGCCGGACCAGCAGCACGTCACCGACGCGCAGTTCGGCCACCGGGACCTGGTCGGTGCCGCCGCCCGGCCGGATCCGCTCCGCGTCGTCGGGCAGCAACGCGGCCAGCGCCGCGAGGGCACCCCGGGCCTGGCCGATCGCCTTCATCTCCTGCCAGTGCCCGAGCAGCATGATGGTGACCAGCGCGGCCAGCTCCCACCAGAAGTCCAGGTCGAACGCGCCGACGCTGGTGGCCAGCGACGCGACGTACGCGACGGTGATCGCCATCGCGATGAGCAGCATCATCCCGGGGGTCCGGTCGCGCAGCTCGCGGACCGCGCCGACGAGGAACGGCCAGCCGCCCCACCAGAAGACCACCGAGCCGAGTACCGGGCCGACCAGCGCCCGGCCGGGGAACTCCACCGGGTGGCCGAACCAGCCCGTCACCATGTGGCTGGTGGCGACGATCGGCAGGGTCAGCGCCAGGCAGAGCCAGAACCGGCGGCGGAACATCTCCGGGTCGTGCCCGGCATGCCTGTCGTGCCCCGCGTGCTCGTCGCGCCCCACGTGGCCGGCGTGCTCGTCGCGCCCGGCGGGCTCGTGGTGGGCCATGGTCCCAACATGCCTCTTCGCCGGACCACGCGCCCGCCATACCCCCACGATCGACCGCCATACCCTCACGATCGACACCGGATGCCGCGCAACGGGGGTTCGATCGACGGGAAGAGCGCGGTGTGCGGGATACGGAGTCGATCATGACTGTCCCGGGCCCGCCGGGACACCTCCCGGCGGGCCGCCCGGCGCGCGACCTGCGTTCCCAGGTGAGGATGGCTACCATTTCGGGCGATGGTCGTCCGGATTCCGCATCGCCCGCCCCGCGTACCCCGCCGGGTGGTGCCCGACCCGGCGGCCGGGCCGCTGCCGAACCGCCCCGGGCCGCCGGCCCGTGCCCCGCGCTGACACCGTTTGGAGACCGTCGATGGGCGCCGACCACACCCGACCTGCCCCGCCCACCCCGCCCGGGGTGCGGCGGATCCTCGTCGCGACCGTGGTGCCGCTCTTCGTGATCACCGTGATCGCGGCGGTCGTCCTCTGGCCCCGCGACGGCGGCCCGCGGGGCGACGACAGTGCGGCGGTGCCCCGGTACCACGGCACGGTGACCCGGGTGGTGACCGAGGCGTGCCCGCCGCAGCCGGAGACGCCGCAGGACGGGGGCGGGCCGGGCGCGCAGGACGGCCCGTGCGGCACGGCCACCGTCCGGGTGGAGCAGGGGCCGGACGCCGGGCAACAGGTCGAGACGCCGATCCCGACCGGTCCCGGCGCGCCCACCGTCGCCGTCGACGACCGGATCGTCCTGGTCGAGCTGACCGACCCCGCCGACCCGACGGCCAGCGCCTACAACATCGCCGAGCACCAGCGCGGCACCCCGCTGGTCTGGCTCGCGGTGGTGTTCGCGCTGGCGATCGTCGCGTTCGGCCGCTGGCGGGGGCTGGCCGCCCTGGCCGGCCTGGCCGCCAGCTTCGCCATCCTGCTGACGTTCGTGCTGCCCGGGATCGGCGCCGGCGGGTCGCCGCTGCTGATCGCCGTCGTCGGCTCGGCGCTGATCATGTTCGTGGTGCTGTACCTGACCCACGGGGTGAGCGCGCAGACCTCCGTCGCGGTCCTCGGCACCCTGGGCAGCCTGGTGCTCACGGGCGTCCTCGGCACCCTGGCCACCGCCGCCACGCACCTGACCGGGTACGGCAGCGAGGACGCCACCACCCTGTCGATGTTCCGGGGCGACGTGGACCTGCACGGGCTGTTGCTGGCCGGCATCATCATCGGCTCGCTCGGGGTGCTCGACGACGTCACGGTCACCCAGGCGGCCACGGTGACCGAGCTGGCGCAGGCCAACCCGGGGCTGTCCCGGTTGCAGCTCTACCGGGCGGCCACCCGGGTCGGCCGGGCGCACATCGCGTCCACGGTGAACACCATCGTGCTGGCGTACGCGGGCGCGTCGCTGCCGCTGCTGCTCCTGCTCACCGCCGACTCCCGCCCGGTGACCGAGATCCTGACCACCGAGTTCATGGCGCAGGAGATCGTCCGCAGCGCCGTCGCCACGCTGGGCCTGATCGCCGCCGTGCCGCTGACGACCGGGCTGGCCGCGGTGGTCACCGCGGCGGGCCGGGCCGCCGCGGCCGGACCCGGGCGGCCGGCCGGCGACGGGGACGTCCCGGCCTCGCGTACCCCCGGTGTGGACCGGCGTCCTGCGGAGCGGGACCTCGCGCTGGAGGCGCTCAGCGGCGGGCGGCCCGACGACCGGTTCCCCGGCGGCCCGGCCCGGCCCACCGACCCCCCGGCCCAGTGGGCCGGCCGAGAAGGGAGCACGGACAGCACATGGTGACATCTCGCAGCGTGACCGGGAGTGGCGGCACGCCTGAGAACCGCGTCACTGACTACCGACAGCGATTACGAAATGACGCATTTAGTCGGCATCCGGACGTAGATCCCGAGGATGCCTCTCGGGTAACCTCGCTGCCGGTCACCGCCGAAGGCGCGCAGCGGCGCCTGCGGTGCCGCCGCCCAATCGCCGCGAGGCGAGCCGGGGATCCAGGTACCTGGGGTGCATCCGCGCGAGCGGTAGGGGCCGGTTCCGTCCCGAACCCGTCAGCTAACCCGGTCGGCGGTCGATGGAAGGGAACACTGTGACGGCACCCCTGCGCCGCTGGTTGACACCCGTGGTGGCCGCGTTCGCCGCGTTGGCGATCCTCGCCGGGCCGGCCGCCCCGGCGCTGGCCGCGCCCTCCACCCCCAAACCGTCGGGGCACGAGGAGGACGACGAGCCCCAGTTGATCACCGACGTCATCGAGGCGGCCAACCGGGAGTACGCCCAGGCCAAGACGAGGCTCGACAAGTCCACGAAGCGCCAGCTCCAGCTCGCCATGGAGGTGAAGCGGGCCGAGCAGGAACTGGAGGCGCTCGCCCCGCAGGTCGGCGAGATGGCCGCCCAGTCGTACCGGACCGGGCGGATCGGCCCGATGGCGGTGCTGCTGGAGAGCGGCGCACCGGACTCGTTCGTCAAGCGCGCCACCGCCCTCGACCAGCTCAACATGATCAACGCGCGGAAGCTGAGCGAGGTGAACGACGCCAAGGAGCGCGCGGTGCAGGCCAAGCTCGCGCTCGACGCCGAGATCCGCGAGCAGAAGAAACAGACTGCGATCATGGCGAAGAAGAAGTACGACGCCGAGAAGTCCCTCGCGCTGGTCGGCGGCAAGGGCTTCACCGGTGGCCTGGTCAACGCCACGTCCCCGGTCGCGAGGATCGCGCCGGGCCGGAGCTCGGACGGCGACTGGCGTCCCGAGTCGTGCAGCGAGAACGACCCGACCACCTCCGGCTGCATCACGCCGCGCACGCTGCACGCGTACAAGGAGACCAAGAGGGCCGGCTTCAGCCGGTTCGTCGGCTGCTACCGGCCGGGCGGGCCGTGGGAGCACCCCAAGGGCCGCGCCTGCGACTGGTCGTTGCAGAACAGCGGGTTCGCTCCCTGGCACAACAACGACACCCGGATGTACGGCAACAACCTCGCCGCGTTCCTCATCCGCAACGCCGACCGGCTCGGCATCTACTACGTCATCTGGAACCGGCAGATCTGGTTCCCGGCGACCGGCTGGAAGTCCTACAGCGGGCCCTCCAACCACACCGACCACGTGCACATGTCGCTGCTCTGACGACGCCGCCACGCGATCGAGGGCCGTCCCGCATCCCAGCGCGGGGCGGCCCTCGTCGTGTCGCGCCGCTGCGGGCGCCTCAGGCGGCGGCCGGGGCGCTCAGGGCGTTCGGGGCGGCCGGGGCGCTCAGGGCGTTCGGGGCCGCCGGGGCGCTCAGGGCATCCGGGGCGTCCGGGGCGTCCGGGGCGGCGGCGACGGCCGGGACGGAGCCGGCGGGCACCGCGGCCACCGTCCGCACCTCGCCCGCGCTGAGCCGGTACGACATCCCGACCACCGCGCACCGCCCGGCGGCGACCTCGGCGGCCAGCACGGGCGAGTCGGCGAGCATCGCCTCGACGGTCTGCGCGATGTGGATGTCGACGATCCCGTCGATGTCCTCGACCCCGCGCTCGGCGGCCCGGTGCAGGCTGGGCACCACGGCGTCCACCACGGCCCGCAGGTGGCCGACGGGCGGGGTGCCGGTGCTGGCCGCCGCCCGGGCCGCCTGCACGGCGCCGCAGGAGTCGTGCCCGAGCACCACCACCAGCGGGGTGCCCAGCACGGTCAGCGCGTACTCCACGCTACCCAGCACCTCGGGGCCGACGGTGTGCCCGGCGGTGCGGACCACGAAGAGGTCACCCAGCCCCCGGTCGAAGATGATCTCGGCGGCCAGCCGGGAGTCGGAGCAGCCGACGATCACGGCGAACGGGTGCTGGCCGTCGGCGACGGCCGCCCGGTGGCTGGCGTCCTGGTTCGGGTGGCGCGGCACCCCGGTGACGAACCGGCGGTTGCCCGCGTGCAGCTCCGCGAGGGCCCGGTCCGGGGCGAGCGGGCCGGGGTCGCCCGGGCGAGCGGCCGGCGACGGGGCGACCCGCCCCACACCCGTCCCGGCCATCGACTTGCTCGCATGATCCATGCCCCACCACCTCGCCCTTCGGCCACCCGACCAGTCCGTCCACCGTCACACGCAGCTAAAGATACGTCAAGCGTTACGTGATACGCATTTCATACGTCGGGAAGTCCTTGCGCACGGGCGCGGCCCGTAAGTGGCGCACGTGGGCCGCCCCCGCGCCCCCCGACCGCGCCCGCGGGCCGCCCAGGGCCGTGGGTGGGACGCGCCCGCCATAACATGTCGGACATGACGACGACGGCTGGCGCGAGCGGGAGCACCCGGAACTGGACGTTCCTCACCAACCACGCGCACGTGCTGCTCGCCATCGCCCGGAACCCGACCGCCCGGCTGCGCGACGTCGCGGACGAGGTGGGCGTGACGGAACGGGCCGCCCAGGCGATCGTGGCGGACCTGGAGGCCGGCGGCTACCTCCGGCGTACCCGGGTGGGCCGGCGCAACGAGTACACGGTCAACCCGAGCGGGCACTTCCGCCACCCGGCCGAGTCGGACCGCCAGGTCGGCGACCTGCTCGCCCTCTTCACGGGGGAGCGGTCCGAGAGGGCCGCCGACTCCTGAGCCGCCGACGGCCCGTGTCCCCGCCCGGCGCGGCGCGACGGTACTCTCTGCCGATGCGCGGGAGCTACCCGGCCAGGGGGATGGCAGTGATCGGGCGTACCGGGCGGGCGCGGTCCGCGTTCCTGTGTGGACTCGCGGCGGCGCTGCTCGGCACCGCCGTCGCGCCCCCCGCCCCGGCCTCGGCGGCCCCGGCCTGCGGGCCGAGCGGGCTCCCCGCACCCACCGAGACCCCCTGGGCGCTGTCCCGGTTGGACCCCGCCGCGGCGTGGCGGATCACCCGCGGCGAGCGGGTCACCGTGGCGGTCATCGACTCCGGCGTCTCGGCCACCCACCCGCTGCTGCGGGGACAGGTGCGCCCCGGGCGGGACTTCAACAACCTGCCCGCCCACCAGGGCCAGTGCGACGAGGCCGGGCACGGCACGATCGTCGCCGGAATCATCGCCGGCCGGGAGGGCACCGGCTCGCCGTTCACCGGCATCGCCCCGGCCGCCCGCATCCTGCCCGTACGAGTGCTGCCCGACGCCAAGCGCACCAACGACGAGGGCCTGCCGGCGCAGATCGCCCAGGCCATCCGCTGGGCCGTCGACGAGGGCGCCGACGTGATCAACCTGTCGCTGGTCACGCTGCCCCGCCCGGAACTGGCCGCCGCCGTCGAGTACGCCCTGGACAACGAGGTCGTCGTGGTGGCCGCCGCCGGCAACCGGCAGGAGCAGCAGCAGAACCTGCCCGCGTACCCGGCGGCGTACCCGGGGGTCATCGCCGTTGCCGGGGTCGACCAACAGGGCGGCCACGTGGGCAGCTCGGTCAGCGGCGACTACGTGGACATCGCCGCGCCGGGGCTGGACATCCTCGGCCCGGCGCCCCGCGGGCAGGGGTACCTCGCCGAGCCGCAGGGCGGCACCAGCTTCGCCGCCGCGTACGTCTCCGGCGCCGCCGCGCTGGTCCGCGCCGCGTACCCGGGCCTCGCCCCGGAACAGGTCGCCGCCCGGCTCACCCGCACGGCGGACAGCCCGCCGGACGGGCACAACGCCGAGGTCGGGTACGGGGTGGTGAACCCGTACCGGGCGGTGACCAGCCTGCTCGGCACCCGTACCGACCCGCCGCCCGGGGCGCTCGCCGCGCCGGCCCCACCCCGGGACCCGCTGGGCTGGCAACGGTCCGTGGCGGTCTGGGTGGCCGTGGTGGGCGCGTTGCTGGCCGGCGTGCTGCTCGCCGCCAAGCCGATCCTGATCCGGGGCCGGCGGCGCGGCTGGCGCCCGGGACGCCGACCCTCCGCGGCCTCGTCCCGGTGAGCACGACGGTGCCGGCCCGCGCCGAGGCGGGGACGGCACCGTCGTGAGCGACGTCGGACACGGGCCGGGGGATCAGCGGAGGATGCCGGGGGCCCCGCCGTCTCCGCCCGCGCCCCAGACGTCCTCGTCCTCCTCCAGCCAGGTGTTGCGCGGCTGCTCCTCCTCGGCGTAGCCGGCCCCGCCGTGACCCATCCCGCCCGCGCCGCCCCGGCCGGCCATCGCGCCGCCCGGTCGACCGGCCCCGGCCTTGCCGCCCGCGCCCCGACCACCGGCGCCGCCCGCCATGCCGGGGGACATCATGCCGCCCATGCCGGGCTTGCCGGCACCGAGCCGACCGCCCGCGCCCCGGCCGCCCGCGCCGGCCGCCCCGCCGCCCATCATCGGCGGCAGCCCCGGGCTGACCGCCTTGCCGAGCGCGCCGCCGCCGGGAATGCCCCCGCCCGCGCCGCCGCCGGACAGGCCCGCTCCGCCGCCACCACCCAGCCCGCTGCCCGAGCCGAGGCCCGTGGTGGTCGGTGCGCCAGCACCGGCCAGGCCGGTGCCGTAGCCGTCGTCGGGTCCGCCGGTGCCCGGGTAGCCGCTGCCGGGGAGGTTCCCCGTGCCCGGGGTGGACAGGTCCGGGTGGGCGGTCGACCCGAGGTCGGGTTTGCCGCCGTCGATCTGCGGCAGGTTGCCGACGTCGGGCGACTTAGCGCCGCCGATGTCCGGCATCCCGCCGACCTTCGGCACCCCGCCGCCGCCACCACCGCCACCGCCGCCCGTCTTCAGGTCGGGGATGTCCGGCTTGAGGTCGTCGCGGGTCCCCGGGTTCACGGAGCTCGGGGCCTCCATGGCCCGGTCCTTGAAGTTGTCGTTCACCTCGTTGTAGACCTGCCGGGCCTCGCCCTCCTGGTCGGAGAACCAGCCGGTCACCCAGTCGCCGAGCTTGCCGAGCTGCTCGACCGGCCAGCTGCCCATCAGGTCAGCCTTGACCCGGGTCTCGAAGAGTCCGATCCCGAGGGTGATCTCGCCGTTGCGGGCCGCCATGACGTCACCGACGCAGGCCGCCGGGATCGGCATCTTGCTCTGCGCCTGCTCCAGTTGGCTGGCGGCGGTCTCCAGGGTGGTCACGATGCTGACCTTGCCCCGGCCCGGCTTGTCGATGTCGTCGACGATGGTTTCGGCGTTCTTCGCGAGCCCCTCGATGTGCGTCTTGAACGACTTGTACGCCGGGCCCTTCCAGACCGCGCCGAGATCCTTGACGTTCGTCTCCAGGCTCTCCCGGACCTGATCGAGGTTCTTGATCAGTTCCTTCCAGCCCAGCGCGGCGCTCTGCACGTCGGCGGGCCGGCCCTCGACGAGCACCTCGCGGGCCATCGTCTCCCAGCTCTTGTCCCCCACGTCCCGTACCCCCGATCTAGCTGTCGCCGCCGCGGGCGGCGTCGTTGAAGGCCTTCTGCATCTCCTGCGCCGTCATGGCGTTGGCCCCCTCGGCGGTCTCGTAGTTCCGCTTGACCGTGCGCAGCGCCTCGGCCGCCGTGTACAGGTTCTCCGAGAGGGTGCGCAGCCCGCTCTCGGTGCTGCCGTACACCTGGTGGTGCTGCTGGGCGAGCTGCTGGGCGTACTGGAAGCCGCCGAGCGGACCCTTGCCGGCGACGGCCTGGTCGCCGCCGAGCTTCTCCTTGATGTCGGACATGTCATAGGACAGCCGGTTGAGGTAGCTGGCGTGCGTCTCCAGCCAGGTGATGGCCGAGTCGAGGTTGCCGGCGTCCCACTCCGTCTCGACGCCCTTCTCGCCCTTCCCGGCGACCAGCCCGGACGGCGTCTCGGCCTGGTCCACGCCGATCCGGTCGAAGCTGATCCCCCGGATGTCGCCCACCCTGGGGAACATCGGGTTGACCGGCATCGGGACGGCGAACTCGACGTTCACCCGGTCCGGATCGTTGTCTTCGTCGCCCATGGCGCCCTCCCCTGGTCCCGTGTCTGTGGTGTCGGTGTCAACGCGGCTGCGGGTCCGCCGGGGGCGCCGCCCCGGCCGGCCCGCCGCCTGGCGGCGGACCCGGCCGCCCCGCCGGGCCGTACGGATGCCCGCCCTGCTGTCCGGACGGCGGCGGCGCCGGTGGCGGGCTGACCGGACGCGGCTGGTACGGGTGCGGCCCGCGGCCCGGTGGTGGCCGGTACCCGGCCGGCGGGCCGCCGGGTGCCGGCCCGGGTCCCGGGTACGGCCCGTGACCGGCCGGCGGTCCGGGGCCCGGGGGCGGTGGCGGGCCGCCGGCCGGGGCCGGGCCGGCGCGGCGGCGGGCCGCCCGTCGGTTCACCACGACCAGCACCACGGCCACCCCGCCGGCCAGCAGCACCGCCGCGAGGCAGAGCGCGAGCTGGACCGGGGCATTGTCGGCCAGGCCGAAGGAGACCGCCGGACGATCGTCGCCGGCCTCGTCGCCCCCGGCGGCGGCCCGTGACGGCGTCGGCGAGGCACCGGACAGCAGCGGGTTCGTGGCCACCCCGGGCACCGACCGGGTCAGCGCGGCCAGCACGTCGACCGAGCCGAAGCCGTACTCGGGGTCGCGCCCCCGCGCCCCCTGATCGCGCGCGGTGCGGACCAGCCGGTTCACCACGTTGGCGGCGTCCAGCTTCGGGTACCGGGACCGCACCAGCGCCGCGACGCCGGAGACGACGGCGGTCGCCCGGCTGGTGCCGTCGGAGACGGCGTAGCCGTTGGGCGAGACGGCCGGCGGTGCCGGGGCGATGATCCGCTCTCCGGGCGCGGCCAGCCCCACCTCCGGGCCGGCGACCGACCCGCTCCACAGGGAGCCGGACCTGCCGGTGGCGCCGACCGCCAGGACGCCGGGAATGTTGGCCGGCAGCGGCACGGCGCGGTCGGTCCGCCGGTTGCCGGCGGCGGCCACCAGGACCGCTCCCTTGTCGAGCGCGTACCGCACCGCCTCGGTGGTCCGCTGGTCGCTGCCGGCGGCGCCGACGGACAGGTTGATCACGTCCGCGCCGGCGTCGGCCGCCCAGCGGATGGCGCCCGGCAGGTCCCAGTCCCGTTCGGGCCCCAGGGCGACCGGCAGGATCTTCGCCGCCGGGGCGATGCCCAGCTCGCGCATGGCGCCACCGCCCCGCCCGGCGATGATGCCGGCCATCGCGGTGCCGTGGCCGTTCTCGCGGTCCGGGTCGGTACGACCGTCGGCGGGCACCTCGCTCGACAGCGAGGTGCCCCGCAGCACCTGGCCCCGCAGGTCGGGGTGGGCGGCGTGCACCCCACCGTCGACCACGGCGACCGTGACGCCCTCGCCCCGGGTCAGCTTGTGCGCCTCGGGAATCCGCAACGCGTCGAGATACCACTGGAGGCCGCGTACCGTGTCGGCGGCCCGGGCCGGCGCGGGCCCGGGCAGGAGACCGCCGCCGGCGACGGTCACCAGCGCCAGCATGGTGGCTGCGGACCGCAGCAGCGGTCGGCGGCGCTTCCCCGTACGCATCGCTCTCCTACCCGTCACACAGAACGGCTCCGGTCCGGTCGAGCCGGACCGGAGCCGTGCCGGCGATTCTCTCAGCTAGTCCACACCTTGGAGTTGCTCATCTCGGTGGTGACGTAGTTCTCCCGGGCGAGGCCGACCGCGCCACCGATGTCGTTCAGGATCTTGTTGATGTCCCGGACGGCGGCGTCCCACTGCGCCTGGTGCTGCTGGTAGGCGGTGCGGTCCTCGCCCTCCCACTGGAGCTTGGTCAGCATGGACCGCAGCGTGTCGAGCTTCTCGTCGATGGTCCGCGAGATGGCAGTCATCTGCTGGTTGCTGCTCTCGAGGACCGCGTAGTCAACCTTGATCGTCACGATTTCCTCCTCTGCGCCTGGCTGCCGGTCACGGGTTCAGAGCAGCGTGGAACTTGTCCAGCATCTGCTGCTGCTCTTCGTCGTTGACCTGGTGGGTCGTACCGGACTGGTCGAGCAGGTCGGCGATGTTGTCCATCGCCGTCAGCAGCTTGGCGGAGTCCTCGTTCCAGCGCTGCATGAGCTGCTGGAAGCCCCCGGACGCCTGCCCCTTCCAGGCGATCGCCAGGTCGTCGACCACGTTCCACAGCTTCTTCAGCTCGCCGTCGACCTCGCTGCGCGTGGACCGCACGTCATTCGCCGCGGTATGCAGAGTCGATGCTTCGACCTCGAACGCCATGCTTCACACCCTTCCGTCATCGTTGTGGCGGCGGAACTCTGCCGCGCCCTCCCCCGCGGCAAGGCAACAACCCCACCGACGGACACTCTGGATGAGACGGTAACCGATCCCGTCCAGCCGGCGCAGCCCTGCCTTCGTACCGTCGTTCCTGGGCAAGTGGGATCCACCGCGCGTTCCGGTGCGGACCGTACGTAGGCGGATCCGACCCGCCCGCGCCCCGCCCTCAGGACGGCCGGCTGTACGACTTCACGTGCATCACCACGCCGACCACCAGCAGCACCACCAGCAGCACCACGCCCGCCCAGAGCACCGGCTTCTCCAGCGCCCGGTCCAGCACCACCGGGATCAGCGCGGCGACGCCCGTGATGAGCACCGCCTCGCTGGCCCGCCTGGCCCAGGTCACCTGGGCCAGTTGGGCGACCAGCGCCAGCCCGAGGAAGACCGGGATGGTCACCAGGGAGTACACGAAGAGCCCCAAGACCACTCTGGCCATGTCGCCGCCTCTCGGTCACTCGTAGAACTTGGAGTCCTTGACCCAGTCGATCGTGATGTCCTTGATGTCCGGATCCGAGCCGGTCGGCCCCCAGCCGGGCCGGGAGTCCGACACGAAGGCGAACCGGTTGTTGCTCTGGAACCCCGCCATCACGGCGGTGAACATCGCGCTGATGTCCCCGAAGATCAGCGCGAGGATGGCCACGCTCACGGTCATCCCGGCCACCCCGATCGCCTCCGCGATGGGCGCGGTGGGCGGGAACGCCTGGAGGGCGACCGACGCGATCACCGCGATCAGGATCGGGATGAGCGCCTCGACCAGCGCGTTCACGGCGTCGTTGAAGGCGTCCCGGGCGGAGGTGAGGGTGTCCTTGTTGGCGTTGAAGGCCTCGGCCAGCGAGTTGATCTCCGCCCCGAGCTTGCGGAGGAAGAGCTCGAACGCGTCCCGGTCGTCGAAGTCCCACTCGGTGTCGGACGGCGGCACCTGGTCCAGCGCCGCGCCGAACTGGTCCCCACCGAGCAGGCGCGCGGCGTCGCCCCACTCCTTGATGGACTTGTTGACCTCGTCGTTGTCGAACGTCTCGAGGTAGGCGATCATCACCCCCAGGATGCCGGCGCCCACCAGCCAGACCCAGTTGGCCCGGGCCGCGGGGAGGAGCCCGCGCACCGGTGCCGTCGCCGCGGCGACCGTGTGCGTGCCGGTCACCGCTCCGGACGCGTTGGCGATCAGGATCTCCGACATCAGCTGTTCCCCCTGTCAGGCGCCCGGCCGGTCACTTGACCACCCACGGCTGGTCCGACTTCTCCCAGTTCTTGGCGGTCTGCTCAAGCTGCTCGGCCGCCTTGTGCAGGTGCGTGATGCCGGTCTTCACGTTTTCGAGGTGACCGTCGACCGAGGCGTTGTGCGCCGCCACGGTCGTGCCACCGAAGAGGGTCAGCGCACCGCTCGGCAGCTTCACGCTTTCCAGCAGGGCCTGCACGTTGCGCAGGTACTGGATCGGGCCGTCCGGGGCGTCGAGCTTCTTGCTCGCCTTGCGGATCGCGTCGACGTCGACCTTGTTCGCCACCGTGTCTCCTCGCAGCTCAGCGGCGCATGCCGCGGAACGGGTCGGTCAGGTCCACCCCGAACTGGCGGAACCAGTCCTCCGGGGCCAGGGTGCCCTCCTGGGCCCGGCGGACCAGCTCGGAGCCGCCGAGCATCTCGGTCAGCAGCTCCTGCTGGCGCTCGCCGAAGGCCGCGTACGCCGCGTCGATGGCGGCCTGGAGCGCCTCCGCGAGGGAGTAGCTGTCCAGCCGCATCGCCCGGGCGTTGATCTCGATGTCACCGACCTTCATCTCGCCGTTCACCGTGACCCGGACCAGGCCGTCCGGGCTCTCCCCGGTAACCCGCAGGTCGGCGCGCTGCTGCTGGAACTCGGCCAGCCGGCGCTGCTGCTCCTGCGCCTGGCGCAACATGCTCTCCACAGCGCCACCGGCGCCGCCGTAACCCCGCGAGGTGCTCACGATGGTCCTCTCTTCACAAGCGACGGTCTGCCCGACGCTACCGGAACGGATGCCCGCCGTCCGCCCCTAGGCGGGCTCGGACCAGGCGGTCTGGATGAGCTGCTGACCGTCGCGCCGGCGCACCAGGGTGCCCCGGCCCGGCGGCTGCGGGCTCGGCCGCAGCGTGCCGAAGACCGCCCCCTCCTCCCGGTTGCCGGACATCAGCAGGCCCGGGGAGTCCAGCTCGCGGAGACGTTGCAGCACCGGCTCGTACAGCGCCCGCGCCACGCCGCCCACGCGGCGGGTGACGATCAGGTGCAGGCCGATGTCGCGGGCCTGCGGCAGCAGCTCCTGCAACGCGCTGAGCGGGTTGTTGCCGCCGGAGGCGACCAGGTCGTAGTCGTCCACCAGGATGTAGAGGTCCGGCCCCTTCCACCAGCTCCGGTCGCGGAGCTGGGCGGTGGTCACGTCCGGCCCGGGCAGCCGGTTCGACAGGGCGCTGCGGATCGACGCGAGCCCCTGGCCGAAGGCCTGGTTGGACGGCGCGTAGTCGAGCAGGTGCTCGCCCTCGACCGCGCCCAGCAGGCCGCGCCGGTAGTCGGCGATGACCAGCCGCGCCTGCGCCGGGGTGTACCGCTCGACGATCCCCTTCGCGATCGTCCGCAGCAGGTTGGTCTTGCCGCACTCGGCGTCGCCGAAGACCGTCAGGTGCGGCTCGCTCACCAGGTCCAGGTACACCGGGGCGAGCGCCGACTCGTTGACGCCGATCGGCAGGCCGGGCGCCGACCGGTCGGCGACCCGGACCAGCTCGTGCAGTGGCAGCCGGCGCGGCAGCAGCCGGACCTTCGGGGCCGGCGCGCCGGGCCACGCCCGCGCCACGTGTCCGGCCAGCGCGACCGACGCCTCGGTCAGGTCGTCGACGTCCCGGCGGCCGTCGATCCGGGACACCGCGGCCAGGAAGTGCAGCTTGTCGCGGGTCAGGCCGCGCCCCGGGGTCTTCTCCGGGACGTTCTGCGCCGCCCGACGGTCGATCTCCGACTCGGCCGCGTCGCCGAGCCGCAGCTCCAGCTTGGTGCCGAGCAGGTCCCGCATGTTCATCCGGATCTCCGCCCAACGCACCGCCGTGATCACCACGTGTACGCCGAAACCCAGCCCCCGGTTGGCCAGGTTCGTGATGGTCTGCTCCAGCTCCTCGTACTCCTGGCGCAGCGTGTTCCAGCCGTCCACCACGAGGAAGACGTCGCCGAACGGGTCGTCGGCGAACTCGCCGGCCGCCCGGCGCCGGCGGTACGCGGCCACCGAGTCGATGCCGTGCTGGGCGAACCGCTGCTCCCGCTCGTCGATCACGCCGACCACCTCGGCGACCGTCCGGCGGACCGCCTCGGTGTCCCGCCGGCCGGCCACGCCGGAGAGGTGCGGCAGCCCCTCCAGGCTGCGCAGCGCGCCGCCGCCGAAGTCGAGGCAGAAGAGCTGCACCTCGCGCGGGGTGTGGGTGAGTGCCAGCGAGGCGAGCATCGAGCGCAGCATGGTGCTCTTGCCGCTGAGCGAGGCCCCGACGATGACCACGTTGCCGCCCGCGCCGGCCAGCTCCACCAGCATCGGGTCGCGCCGCTGCTCGTACGGGCGGTCGACCACGCCGACCGGGACGGTGAGCCGGCCCCGGCCCTGCCAGCCCGAGGTGGTCAGGCCGTACGTCTTGTCGACGGCGAGCGGGCTGAGCAGGTCAAGCAGGCTCGGCGGCTCGGACAGCGGCGGCAGCCAGACCTGGTGGGCCGGGCGGCCCCGGCCGGCGAGCCGGTCGATCAGCACGTCGAGCATCGCCACGGCCTTGCCGTCGGCCGGCTGCTCCGGCTCGGCGACCGGTTCGACCGGCAGCTCCGGCGCGCGCACCGGCACGAAGTCGGTGCCGTACGGCACGATCCGGCGCTGCACCAGCGCCTGCGACGAGCGCGCCTGGTCGCCCGGCGCCCGGTACACCCCGGACACGTACGCCGCCCGGAACCGCAGCATGGTGGTGGTGTCGGTCTTCAGGTACCCGTGGCCGGGGGCGCTGGGCAGCTCGTACGCGTCCGGCACGCCGAGCACGATCCGGCTCTCCACCGCCGAGAACGTGCGCAGACCGATCCGGTACGACAGGTGGGTGTCCAGGCCGCGCAGCTTGCCCTCCTCCAGCCGCTGGCTGGCCAGGAGCAGGTGCACGCCGAGCGACCGGCCCAGCCGGCCGATCATCACGAACAGGTCGATGAAGTCCGGCTTCGCGGCGAGCAGCTCGCTGAACTCGTCGCAGATGATGAGCAGGCTCGGCATCGGGTCCAGCGGCTCACCGGCGGCCCGGGCCTTCTCGTACTCGTACCGGGAGACGTAGTTGCCGGCGGCGCGCAGCACCTCCTGGCGGCGGTTCATCTCGCCGGCCAGGGCGTCGCGCATCCGGTCGACCAGGGGCAGCTCGTCGGAGAGGTTGGTGATCACCGCGCTGGTGTGCGGCAGCGCGTCCAGCGAGGCGAACGTCGCGCCGCCCTTGAAGTCGACCAGGACGAAGTTCAGCTCCTCCGACGAGTGGGTGACCGCGAGCGCGGCGACCACCGTACGCAGCAGCTCGCTCTTGCCGGAGCCGGTCGCGCCGATGACCAGGCCGTGCGGGCCCATGCCCTCGTGCGCGGACTCCTTGAAGTCCAGCTCGACGACGTTGCCGTCCGGGCCCACGCCGAGCGGGATGCGCAGCCGCTCCCGTTGGCTGCGCGGACGCCAGGTCTGCTGCACGTCGACCCCGGCGGCGTCGCCGACGCCGAGCAGGTCGGGCAGCTCCGTGCTGCGGGCCAGCGGCTCGTCGGCGCTGGCCTGCTGCTGGGAGAGCCGGTACGGGGCGATCTGCCGGGCCAGGCCCTCGGCCGCGGTCGCGCTGAGCCGGTCCGGCCGGCCCAGCCGCGACGAGGAGGTCCCCCGGACGAGGTCCAGCGCGCTCCCGTCACCGACGTCGAGGCAGAGCAGCCAGCGGCCGGCGTCCCGGGGGACGGTGCCGGAGAGGTCGACGACCGTGGTGCCGAGCAGGCTCGGCCCGGTCAGGTGGCAGGTGGGGGCGATCTCGCCGCCGTCGATCAGCACCACCACGTGCGGCGCGGTGGTCAGCGGCTTCGCCTCCGGGGCGAACCGGGGCCGGCCGGCCAGCTCGTCGGCGAGGGACTCCTCGGCCTCGGTCAGGGTGGCGAAGACCAGCCGGCGGGCGCCCGCCGCGTCGGCGCGGCCGGGGTGCTGGGCGTGCGGCAGCCACTTCACCCAGTCCCAGGCCGGTTGCCGGTCGGGGGCGGCGACCACCGCGACGACCAGGTCCTCCGGGGCGTGGAAGGTGACGAGCTGGCCCAGCGCCGCCCGGGCCAGGTCGAGCACGGGCTCCCGCTCGCCGCGCAGCACCACCCGGGAGAACGCCCGCAGGGACAGCGCGGTGGGCAGGTCCGGCACCGTGGAGTGGGCCCGGACGAACCGGCGCAGCGCGATGGCGCTCATCGGCTCCAGGTCCTCGACCGGCTTGGTCTCCGGCGGCACGATCTCCACCGCCAGCCGCTGCGGGCCGACCGCGATCCGGGACTCGCCGAAGTCGTCCTCGGTGATCCGCCGCTCCCAGAGCCGGCGGGAGGTGGCGATCGACCAGAGCGCGTCGGGCTCCGGGTGCCGCCAGGTCATCGCGGCCCGCTGCTGCTCGGCCGCGCGCCGGGTGCGCTTGCGCATCTGGGCGAGGTAGCGCATGTAGTCGCGGCGCTCGGCGTTCAGCTCGGCCTTGTCGTTGCCGCCGTTGCTCAGCGACCCGATCGCCATGCCGAGCATCGAGACGCCGAACAGCCCGCCCGCGACGTACGTCATCATGCCGCCGCCCCGGCCGGCGTAGAGGAACGCCATCGCGCCCACGCCGCAGACCATCGGCAGGATCATCAGGAGCTGCCCCATCCCCCGGGGGGTCTGTTCGGGCAGCTCGGGCGGGGACTCCAGCAGCACCTCGCCGCGCGGCAGGGCGGGCCCCGGTTGGCGCGGAAGCCGGCGGAACACCACGGTGCTCACGGCTGTCTCCTCCCCAGAAGCGGCCCGGACGCCGACCGGCGCGGCGCGACGTGCGGGCCGGGGGCCACGACGACCGACCGCAGGCCGTCGGGTGGGCATCGTACGTGGCCGCCATCGTAGGTAATCTCCCGTGGGCGTCGTGGACCCACGGGGCGGTGCCGCCCCGGTGGGGGTGGAGCGTAGGCGAGCGCGAGGAGGCCACAGTGGCGACGAAGACGGCGACCGGTGGTCTGAGCCGGATCACCATCGTGGCGCCCCGGACCCGGATGGATCTCGCCCTCCCCTCCGACGTGCCGCTGGCCGACCTGCTGCCGACCCTGCTCCGGTACGCCGGGGAGGATCTCGCCGACGAGGGGGTCCGGCACGGCGGCTGGAGCCTCGCCCGGCTCGGCGGACAGCCGCTCGACGGTGGCCGTACCGCCGGGCAGCTCGGCATCCGCGACGGCGAGGTGCTCTACTTCAACCCCCGCGCCGCGGCGGCCCCGGAGATCGTCTTCGACGACGTGGTGGACGCGGTGGCCACCGCGACCAACCAGCGCCCGGGTAGCTGGCAGGTGGGCACCACCCGCTCGTTCTCGGTGCTCTTCGCCGCGGCGGCGCTGTCCGCCGGGGCGCTGGCGGCGCTGTTCGCCGGCCCGCCGCAGCTTCCCGGCGCGATCGCCGCCCTGCTGGTCGCGGTCGCCCTGGTGGTCAGCGCCGCGGTGCTGTCCCGGGCGGCCGGTGACAGCCGGACCGGTTCGGTGCTCGCGCTGGCCGGCATCGGGCACGCCGCGACCGGCGGCCTGCTGGTGCTGGCCGGTGACCGGACGCTGGCCGAGCTGGCCAGCCCGCACGTGCTGCTCGCGGCGACCGCCGTGGTGGTGTTCGGCGCGGTCGCGGCGCTGGCGGTCGGCGACCGGCTGCCGCTCTTCTTCGGCGCGACCGCCGTCGGCGCGGCGGTGGGCCTCGGCGCGGTGGTGAGCCTGGCGTTCTCCGTCGGCGCTCCGGCCGCCGCCGCAGTGGTCGCCACGGTCGCGTTCGCCACCCTGCCGGCCCTGCCGATGGCGTCCTACCGGCTGGCCCGGCTGCCCGTCCCGTCCATCCCGACCGGCCCGGACGACCTGAAGACCGACACCGAGACCGTGGACGGCCGCCGGGTGCTGCGGCTCAGCGAGCGGGCCGACGCGTTCCTCACCGGCCTGCTGTGGACGGTGGCGCTGCTGGTGCTGGGCGGGGAGGTCGTCCTCGCCCTCGACGGCCGGTTGCCGGCGACGCTGCTCTGCCTGGTGTTGGCCCTGCTGTCGCTGCTGCGCGCCCGGCCGTTCATCGGCCGCGCCCAGCGCGTCCCGGTGCTCCTCGCCGGCACCCTCGGGCTCGGCCTGGCGGCGGCGGCCACCTTCGCCGCCGGCTCCACGGCGCTCCGGCTCGGCGTGGTCCTCGGCGGCCTGGTCGTGGCGGCCGTGATCAGCCTGATCTACGGGCTGACCGTGGCCGGCAAGCGGATCTCGCCGGTCTGGGGCCGGCTCCTGGACATCGTCGAGATCCTGCTGATCATCTCGCTGGTCCCGCTCGCGGTCTGGGTCTGCGGCCTGTACGGCTGGATCGTCAACCTCCGCCCCTGACGGCCCGTTCGCCACCGCCGGGCAGAACGCGGCCCACTCGCCACCGCCGGGCGACGACCGGCCCCGCCCACCACCGCCGGGCAACGACCGGCCCCGCCCGGTCCCGTCGGCGGAGCACCCGGCCGTACCGGACTCACTCGGCGCGGTGGTCGATGACGCGCAGGGCGACCGGGGCGGTGGCGTAGACGCCGGGGCCGTGCTCGCCGTCCAGCGGCCGGGCCGGGAGCCCGCCCCGTCGGGCGACGTCCCGGACCACCTTGACCAGCGCCTCGACGTGGTCGGCGGGGGCCGCGACGCGCAGCAGCGGCGGGGTCGGCCGATCGCCGGGCCGGACCACGGCGGCGAGCGTGTGGGACGGGGCGGAGGTCGCGGTGACCGCGTCCACCAGGGCACCCCAGGTAGCCCCGGGGCGGGCGCGCAGGGCCAGGCAGCGCTGGGTCCAGCCGCCGCCGCGCAGTCCGGTCCAGGTCTCCGCCTGCGGCGCGGGCGCCAGGTCCATGCCGGCCGCCGAGACGACCGCGGCGCGCAGTTCGTCCCGGCCGAGGACCCGGTGGCTCAGGCCGCCGGCGTGCAGCGCCTTGCCGAGCCGGCCGACCGCGGCGGACACGGTCCGGTGCACGCCCAGCATCCCGCCGCCCCGGGTCACCGTCTCGTTGCGGGCGTCCCGCACGGACAGCCGCACGGCCACCCAGACGGTGCGGTGGGCGGCTGGGGGAGCGCCCGGGGCCGGATACCAGACCAGGGTGTGCGAGACGACCTGGGCGAGGGAGACCGGGGCCGAGAACTCGGCCAGCACGGCCAGCGCCCGGTCCACCACCGCCGCCTCGACGGAACCGGCGGGCGCTCCGGGACGCGGGTCCAGCGCCACGGCGGCGAACCAGCCCTGGCCGTCCTGGCCGATGCCGAGGCGGGTGCCCCGCTCGGTCAGCTCGGTCACGGTCAGCTCCGGTGCCAGGGCGGCCAGCCGGGGCTCGTCCGGCCCACCGGCGGTCACCGCGGCCCGGGCCCGGTCCCGGCGACGCCGCAGCCGGCGGCGCAGCAGCAGGTCCTCGTACCACCAACGGCCGCCGCGACGGGCGAAGGTGGCGGCGACCGCCGCCACCGCGAGGGCGGCGACGACCCCGACCAGCCAGCCGGGGCCGCCGAGGGCGGAGGACACGGCGATGGCGCCGAGCTCCGCCACGACGAACTGCCCGACGACGACCGGACCGAGCCGGCCCCGGCTGCGCCGGTCGGCCGGGACGACCGCGCGGTCGGGCGGCGCCGGCAGGGCTGGCGGGTCGGCCGAGCCGGTGGCCGTACGACCGGGTGGCGCCTGGACCTGCGGCATCGGTGGCGTCCCTTCTGGACGGGCGGCTTCCTGAGCCGGTCCGGGGCGGGCGGTGGTCCCGTTCCCCGGCCGACGGCCCCTTATCGTAGGGAAGCCCGCGGCGGAGCTCGGACCTGATCGTCGCGGACCCATCCCGCCGGAGGTAAGTCATGCGGACCCGCCGCGACCAGGTGCAGGCGTACCGCTTCGTCACCCGCCGGATCGTCTCCGCGCTGCTGTCCGGCGATCCGGAGACCACGAACCTGCCGATGCGGCGACTCGGCCTCGCGGTGGTCGGCAGCGTGGTGGCCGCGGCGGTGGTGCTCGGCGGCGTCGGCGCGTACGGCCAGCTCACCGGCAACGCCGCGCCGCTGGAGGCGAACACGCTGGTGATCGAGCGGGAGACCGGGGCGACGTACGTCTACGTGGACGGCCTGCTGCACCCGACCCTGAACTACGCCTCGGCCCGGCTGATCCTCAACGAGGCGGACCCGGCGGTGCGGACCATGTCGCAGGCGTCGATCGCCGACCGGCCGCGCGGGCGTACCGTCGGGATCGTCGGCGCCCCCGACGCGCTGCCCGACCGGAAGTCGCTGATCGGGCTGCCCTGGTCGGTCTGCGACGTGCCCGACCCGGCTGACCCGCGCCGCTCCACCACCCACCTGGTGATCGACCGGCCGCTCTCCGGCGGCGTGCCGCTCGGCGACCGGGCGGTGCTGGTCACCGTCGGCGGCGGGCGGTACCTGCTCACCGGCGACGCCCGGCTGCGGATCGCGGGCGGGGACCCGGCGACCGCGGCGCTGCGGATGGCCGGTGCCCCCACGGTCACCGTCGGCGAGCAGTTGCTCAACGCCGTGCCGGCGGGTCCGGTGCTCCGCGAGCCCGACATCGAGGGCGAGGGGGACGCCAGCCGGCTGACCGTGGGCGACGGGGCGGCCCGGGTCGGCGACGTCTTCCGGGCCGCCGAGCAGCACTACGTGCTGACCCGGGAGGGGCTGGCCTCGATCGGCGAGGTCACCGCCCTGCTGCTGCTGCGCGACGGCGGGCGGGTCACCGACATCACCCCGGACCAGGCCGGCCGGCTGCTGACCCGGGAACGGGTGGAGCCGGAGGGGACGCCGCGGACGCTGCCGACGCTGCACCCGGTCCAGGCGGGCCGCACGGTGCTCTGCGCCAGCTACCGGAAGGGGGCCGTGGACGGGCCGCCCACCACCACGTTGGAGGTCTTCGACCGGGTGCCGGCCGAGCTGAGCGGCCCCGCCGCGCCGCCGGTCCGGCAGGGCGCCCGGGACGCGGTCCGCACCGCCGAGCAGGTCCTGCTGCCGGGCGGGAAGGGCGTGCTGGTCCAGGCCGCCCCGGGCGCCGGGGACGGCGGCGCGGGCGCGCCGGGCTCGACGGTCTACCTGATCAGCGCCCAGGGGGTGCGCTATCCGCTGGGCACCCGGTCGGGCGACGCGCTGACCGCCCTCGGGTACGGCGGAGTGGCCCCGCTGGCGGTGCCCGCGTCGCTGCTGTCACTGGTGCCCACGGGCCCCACCCTCGAACGGGAGGACGCGCTCGCGTACTTCACCCCGGGCACCGCGAGCAGCGGCGCCCCGGCCGAGGCAGCGGGTCGCCCGCCCGCCGGGGGCGCGAGCCGCACACCGGACCGGGAGGCGAGCGGCGAGCCGAGCCGGCCGGCGCAGGACGGGGCGACCGGGGCGCCGGCCACCGGCGGGTGACCGTGGTGGCCGGGTCCGGCCATGTCGGTGGCGTCGGACCGCTCTCGCCGGGGTCGCCCAGGTTGGCCGCCGTCCACTAACCTGGTCCTCGCCAACGGTTATCGACGAGGACTACGGGGATGCTGCCATGACCGGGCGCACGACAGTCGACGTACTGTCCCTAGAGGACTTCCACAAGCGGTTGGCCGGTCGGCTCACCGAGGCCGAGGCCGTGCTCAAGAAACTCAACACCGAGATGCAGTGCCGGCCGCCGGAGCTGGGCACCTTCGCGGACGCGACCAGCAACGCCCGGCGCTACTCCGACCTGCACCTGAGCTACGCCCAGCAGGTCGAGCGGCTCCGCGACGCGGTACGGGCCGCGCAGAGCGCGACCGGCACGATCCTGACCAACTACAAGACCACCGAGGCGCGCAACGCGGCCAACTCCGCCGACATCGCCGCCGCCCTCGGCGGGGTCGACGACGCGCTGGGCAGGCAGGAGGACCCTCGTGTCTGAGTACACCGCGCGCTACGAGCACGTCAGCCACCAGGAGCTGTACGACGCCGTGAAGGCCGGCGACCCGGCCCAGATCGACGGGCTGGCCACCAAGTGGAACTCGATGAAGGGCACCCTCGACGACCTCGCCCGCGACCTGCGGAGCGACCTCGACAAGCTGGCCAACGGCTGGACGGGGGACGCCGGGCGGGAGTTCCAGCGCCGGCTGTCGCTGATCGTCGACTACTCGACCACCCTCTCCGAGGGGATGGCCGACGTCCGCCAGGGGCTGACGCTGATGGCCACCGACCTGCGCACCGCGAAGAAGGACGCGGAGAGCCCGGACGAGACCGACGACCACGACCAGGCGGTCTCCGGGGCACTCAAGGGCGGCGCGACCTTCGGCCTGCCCGGCGCGATCGTCGGCGGCATCATGGGACACCAGAAGGACAAGGCCGAGCAGGAGAAGGCCCACCGGCGGATGGTGCAGGTGGTGGCCGAGCTGGCCGCCGGTTACGACCTGTCCGCGTACGGCCGGCTGGTCGCCCCGCCGGAGCCGGACCGGGACCTGCCGGTCGACCCGACCACCTCCACGACGACGCCGTCCGCCGGCCCCGGAGCCAATACCCCGACAGCCGCACCGGGCCCCGGCAAGGGCACCCCGACCACCGGCCACCAGACGGTGTCCGCCCCGGACAGCCCGGCGCCCGCGCCGCACACCGGGTCGACGCCGCTCGGCGGCACCGGCACGGTCGACGGCGGCCTGGGCACCGACCCGGGCGCCGGGACGTCGCTCGCCGGCGCCGATCCGGGGCTCGGCGGGGCGCTGCCGACCGGCGGCACGCCGGGCACGGTCGGCCTGGCCGGCGGGACCGCCGCCGCGTCGGCCGGCACCGGGGCGGGGCTGGTCTTCGGGGCGCCCACCGGGGCACCGGCCGGCGGTGTGCTCGGCGGCGGTACCGGCTCGCTGGCCGGGTCGGCCCGCGGCGGGGCGACGGCGCCGGCGCGGCCGGCCGGCGGCTTGGCGGCGGCCGAGCACCGCGCCGCCACGGGCGTGGGCCGGGTCGGCGCGAACGGGGCCTCCGGCGGCCGGGCGGGCGTGCTCGGCGGGCACGGACGGACCGCCGAGGACGAGTCCGACGAGCGGTTGACCTGGCTGACCGAGGACGACATGGTCTGGCGGGACGGCGACACCGGCGTTCCACCGGTGCTCGGGGCGAGCTGACCCGTCCTCTCCACCCGTACGGCGCGGGGCCCTCCATCCGGAGGGCCCCGCGCCTTTCTCCGACCTGGCTATCCATCATGCGTATACATGGTGTGTATAGTCGCGCCATGTCGATCGGTCAGACCTTCCTCGGGCTCCTCGAGGCCAGCCCCCGCCACGGCTACGACCTGAAACGCGCCTACGACGAACGGTTCGGCCAGGCCCGCCCGCTGCACTTCGGCCAGGTCTACGCCACCCTGTCCCGGCTGCTGCGCAACGGCCTCGTCGAGGTCGACTCGGTCGAGTCCGGCGAGGGCCCGGAACGCAAGCGGTACGCCATCACCGAGGCCGGGGTGACCGACGTGCAACGCTGGCTGTCCCAGCCGGAGAAGCCAGAGCCGTACCTGCACAGCACCCTCTACACCAAGGTGGTGCTGGCGCTGCTGACCGGCCGCTCCGCCGCCGACCTGCTGGACACCCAGCGCGCCGAGCACCTGCGGCTGATGCGCGAGCTGACCCGGCGCAAGACCGGCGGGGACCTCGCCGACCAGCTCATCTGCGACCACGCCCTGTTCCACCTGGAAGCCGACCTGCGCTGGTTGGAGCTGACCGCCGCCCGACTGGACGAGCTGGCCGTGGCGGTGCGGCGGTGAACGCGGCAACCGCCCCCGGCGGGGCGACGACCGGGCAGGACCCGACCGGAACGGAGCTGCTGGTCGCCGAGGACCTGCACCGCGCCTTCGGCCCGACGCCGGCGCTGGTCGGGGCGTCGCTTGCCGTACGGGCCGGTGAGGTGGTGGCGGTGATGGGGCCGTCAGGCTCCGGCAAGTCGACCCTGCTGCACTGCCTCGCCGGCATCGTCCGGCCCGACTCCGGCCGGGTGACCTACCGGGGCGCGGACCTGACCGCCATGTCCGACCGGGAGCGCAGCGCCCTGCGCCGGGGGCAGTTCGGCTTCGTGTTCCAGTTCGGCCAGCTCGTGCCCGAGCTGACCTGCCTGGAGAACGTGGCCCTGCCGCTACGGCTGGAGCGGGTCGCCCGGCGTGAGGCCGAGCGGCGGGCCACCGACTGGCTCGGCCGGCTGGAGGTCGCCGAGGTGGCCGGCAAACGGCCCGGCGAGGTCTCGGGCGGGCAGGGCCAGCGGGTCGCGGTGGCCCGGGCGCTGGTGACCGTTCCCCGGGTGGTCTTCGCCGACGAGCCGACCGGCGCGCTCGACTCGCTCAACGGGGAGCGGGTGATGCGCCTGCTCACCGGGGCGGCCCGGGAGACCGGCGCGGCCGTGGTGCTGGTGACCCACGAGGCGCGGGTGGCCGCGTACTCGGATCGGGAGGTGGTGGTCCGGGACGGCCGGACCCGGAACCTGGAGCCGGCGGCATGACCGGGCCACGGACGCCGGACGGCGTGACCGGACCGGAGGTGCCGCCCCGCGCGGCCGGCCGGCTGCCCGGGGCGCTGGCGGACCTGCTGATGGGCGCGCGGATGGCCGTCACGGGCGGCCGGGACGGGTGGACCCGGGCCGTGCTGACCGCGCTCGGGGTCGGGGTCGGGGTGGCCATGCTGCTGCTCGCCGCGGCGGTGCCGGGCGCGCTCGACGCCAGGGCGGCGCGCGGCGACGCCCGGGCGGACGTCGGGAACGGACCGGAGCTGACCTCGGCGGCGAACACGCTGCTGGTGGCACCCGTTGACACCGTCTTCCGGGAGCGGCCGGTGCGCGGCCGGATCCTCCGAGCCGAGGGGCCGGCCGCGCCGCTGCCGCCGGGGGTGCCCCGACTGCCGGCGGCCGGTGAGGTGGTCGTCTCCCCGGCCCTGCGGGAGCTGCTCGACTCGCCCGACGGCCCGCTGTTCGCGCCCCGGCTCGGCGGCGCCCGGGTCACCGGCACCATCGCGGCGCAGGGTCTCACCGGCCCGCACGAGATGGCCTTCTACCTGGGCAGCAACGCCCTGACGGCGGACCGGGCGCAGCGGATCGACCACTTCGGCGGCGGGCCGCCCAGCGAGGAGTTCTCGCCTGTCCTGATGGTCCTCGTCGTGGTCGTCTTCGTGGTGCTGCTGCTGCCGATCGTGGTCTTCGTCGGCGCGGCGGTCCGCTTCGGCGGCGACCGCCGGGACCGCCGGCTGGCCGCCCTGCGCCTGCTCGGCGCCGACGCCGGGATGATCCGGCGGATCTCCGCCGGGGAGGCGGCGGCCGGCGCGGTGCTCGGCCTCGCCGTCGGCGGCGCGCTCTTCGCCGCCGGCCGCCAACTCGCCCCGCTGCTCACCTTTCAGGACGTCAGCGTGTCCGCGTCGGACCTGCGCCCGTCCCTGCCGCTGGTGGCGGCGGTGGGGGTCGCGGTCCCGGTGCTCGCGGTGCTGGTGGCGCTCGTCGCCCAGCGCCGGGTGGTGGTCGAACCGCTCGGGGTGAGCCGGCAGGGGACGACGGTCCGCCGCCGCCTGTGGTGGCGGCTGCTGCTGCCGGCCGCCGGCCTGGCGCTGCTGTACCCGCTGACCGGCGTCGGCGAGCGCACCACCGGCAGCGACGACTACCAGGTGGCGGCCGGAGCGGTGCTGGTGCTGATCGGCACGGTCACCCTGCTGCCCTGGCTGATCGACCTGGTGGTGGGCCGGCTGCGCGGTGGCCCGGTGCCGTGGCAGCTCGCGGTGCGCCGGCTGCAACTGGACAGCGCCACCTCCGCCCGCCTGGTCAACGGCGTCGCCGTGGCGGTGGCCGGCAGCATCGGCCTGCAGATGCTGGTCGCCGGGGTGGAGGACCGGTTCACGACGCGTACCGGCCAGGACACCTCGCGGGCCCAGGCGTACGTCTGGTTCGCCGACCTGCCCGACCCCGGGGCCGCACTGGCGCGGCTGGCCGCCGCCCCCGGCGTCACCCGCAGCGCGGGAACGCTGGCCACGGTGGCGTTCGGGGAGGAGAAGCCCGGCACGGACACATTCCCGTTCGCCCACGTGCGGATCGGCGACTGCGCCGCGCTGGCCGAGTTCGCCCGGCTCGGCTCCTGCACGGACGGGGACGTCTTCCTCGCCGAGGGACCGGCCGGCGGGAGGGCCGGCCCCGGACCCGGAACCCGGATGACCGTGGGCTCGAACGCGGCCCCCTGGACGGTGCCGGCCCGGACCCGCACGGTGCCCGCGACGCCGGACCCGGGCTGGGGACCACGCGGCGGCCTGCTGGTCACCCCCGGCGCGGCCGACGCCTCCCGGTGGACGGGGCTGAGCGCAGAGGCGCTGATCAGCGTCGATCCGGGCGACCCGGACGCGCTGGAGCGGGTCCGCAACGCCGCCGCCGAGGTGGACCTGCGCGCCCAGGTCAGCACGCTGACCGATGTCACCTGGTCGACGCAGTTCGTCAACGTCAAGCGCGGCCTGGCCGTCGGCGTCGTGGTGACCCTGCTGCTGCTCGGGGCGAGCATGCTGGTCGGCGTGCTGGAGCAACTGCGGGAGCGCCGCCGCCTGCTGGCCATGCTGGTCGCCGTCGGCACCCCGCGCCGCACGCTGGGCTGGTCGGTGCTCTGGCAGGCGGCGGTGCCGGTGCTGATCGGGCTCGGCCTCGCGGTCGGGTTCGGGCTGGGCCTCGGGGCGGTGCTGCTGCGCATGGTCGGCGCGCCGGTCACGGTGAGCTGGCCGGTGGTCGCGCTGGGGGCCGGCCTCGGCGGTGGGGTGGTGCTGCTGGTGACCGGCGCGAGCCTGCCGGTGCTCTGGCGGCTGACCCGCCCCGACGGCCTGCGGGCCGAGTGAGCCGGGCCGACAGCACGAGGGGTCTGCGGGCCACTGTCGACAAGACCGTCTCCATCGATGGATCCGCCGTCGAATTCCACCGGTGCCCGTCTGTCCACAGCGACGGTTGGTGGCCCGACTCACCCCCACGGCGCTCCGCCGAGGCTGCGGGTGGACCGGAACGGGGATAGGTTGATGTCGTGCAGTCCGTAGCGTTCGCCCGCCCCTCCCGGCCGGTGACGCTGCGCGGGGCACGCCCGTCGCGGCAGGCGGCGCTGCGCCGCATCCGGGACCTGGGTCGCCTCGCGCTGACCGCCCTGGTCCTCGCGGTCGGCCTCGGTGGGGCATCCGCCCTGACGGCCGCCGCCCCCGCCTCCGCCGCCGAGCTGGCCCGCCCCGCCGTGGTGACCAGCCGGGTAGCCGAGCTGCGCCCCGGGCCCGGCCCGGCCGCGGAGTCGCGCACCCGGCCGGCCGCCCCGCACGTCCGGCCGGCCCCCGGGAACGCCCGGCCCTCGGCGACCGCCCCGGTTTCGACCGCGACGGCGACCGGCCGGGTCGACCGTCCCGCCGTCGACCCGGCCGGCGGCGCCGTCGTCCGGCGCGGCCCGCCCCGGCACTGACCCGGGCCGAGCAGGCGCCGATCCGGGCCGTTGCGGCGCCGCACCGCGCCGCCCCGGCACCCCGTCGGCTCGCCGCGAGCCCGCCGACGGCCGCGCCCTCCCGCGCCGCTGACGACCACGCCCACCGTCACCCGCGGCGCTGACGGGCCGGCGAGGGCCCGTCCGGCACCGGTTCACGTGCGGCCCACCGCCCGCCCGGCGGGCCATGACCGTCAGTCCACGTCGTCCCATCCGAGGTGCTCCCCATGCAGACCGCAACCTCCTCAGTCCTGCTCGACGTGCCCCAGGCCGCCGCGATCTGGCTGGCCCTCCTCGGCGTCGCCGCCGTCGCGGTGACCGCGCTGGTCGTCCGGCCGGACCTGTTCCGCTCCGTGATCGGCGGGCGCTTCCGCGAGGCCGCCATGCCGAGCCGGCTCGAACAGGCGGCGGAGGACCGGGAACGGCACCGCTACGCGGGGGAGGTGGCGACCGCGGCGGAGCGCGCGGCGGCCACCGCCCAGCGGCTGCGGGCCGAGTGGCTGTCCGCCCAGGAGGAGGTGGAGACCGTCTGGCAGGCGTGCGAGGTCGCGGAGGACGCCGTCCGCCGGCTGGCCGCCGCCGCCGGCCTGCCCCGGCCGCACACCGAGCGCACCCCCGCCGAGTACGCCGACCGCGAGCGTTACCTGCACCGGGCCGCGCTGGACGCGTACTGGCGTCGGGAGTTGTCGGAGGAACAGCTCAGCGACGTCTTCGCGCACCGCAACGGTTGGGATCCCCGGCTGCACCCGGTCGAGCAGGAACTGGTGCTGCATCGCGCGGTACGGGACCATCTGCGCACCCGGCAGCAGGCGGCCCGGGAACGGGAGCAGGCCGCCTGGCGGGCCGCCGAGCAGGCCGTCGTCGCCGCACGCTCCCTCCGGGAGGAGGCGTTCGCCGCCACCGCGCCCGCCGAGCCGGAGCAGCCGCTGCTGCCCGGGGTGACCGACGGACGGTCGCCGGCCGCCGAGCAGACCCGCGAGATGCCGGTGCTCACCACCCGCGAGGTGCCGACCGTCACCCGGGACCTGCCGACCGTCGCCGCAGGCCTGCCGACCGTCACCCGGGACCTGCCGGCCGTGGCCGCAGGCCTGCCGACCGTGGCCCGGGGGCGCGCCGCCGTGACCCGGGGACGTTCCGCCGCCCGGGGCCGCGCCACCGTCCCCGCCTGACGCACCGGGCCCGCGACATTCCGCCGGATCCGGGGAAGCAGTGGCCGTACGGCCGTGCCGTTGCCCCGGCTTCCGCGATCGAGCGTGATCTTGGTGATCTCGGCTAGCGTGGCGGCATGAACGAGCCCTACTGGTGGCTGCTGGCGATCGCCGCCCTGGTCGTCGCGGCGACGCTGGTCGGCGCCGTGCTGCTCGCCGTGCGGGTGGTACGCACCCGCAGGATGCTCGGCACGTTGGGGGTGGGGGGCAAGGTCGCCTTCTGGGGCGCCCTGGTCTACACGATCTTCCCGATCGACGTGCTGCCCGACCCGATCTACCTGGACGACATCGGGGTGCTCGCCGCTGCCCTGATCTACCTGGGCCGGCTCGTCCAGCAGCGCCGCGCCGCCGAGCGGCGACTGCCCGGTCAGCCGGAGCCCCACGACGAGGAGACCCGTCGCCCGGTCCCCTGACCCGACCGCCGCCCCGTGGCGGGTCTGCCATGTCAACTCCAGGTACGGCACACGGCGGTCTCCGCCCGACCGGATGCCCCGACATCCCGCACACCGCGTCGACCATCCGCGCCGATTGCGACGTATGTCCGAGTTAATCCATGATCAACGTGATCGGGCTCGCCCCCGCCCCGGAATCGTGGCAGCCGGGCGGGGCGTTGAACCCCTCGTACGAGCCGAGCGCCCCTTCCTGGTGCTTGCGCCTCCGGACCCCGGAGGCGGCAATCCCCCCGAACGGAGCTTCGACATGAACACGATCCTGCGCAAGAGCATGCTGTCCGTCGCCGGTCTGGTGATGACCGGTGGCGCCGTCGCCGGCCCCGCGCTGGCGGCGCACGCGGCCCCGGCCGGGCCCACCGGCGCGCTCCACGTCGACAAGACCAGCAAGACGAACAAGAGCGGCAAGGGCGACAAGGGCGAGCGCCGGGCCGGCTACGAGTACCAGGCCCAGCCGAACTTCTACTACTGCGGCCCGGCGTCGGCCCGGATCGCCCTGTCTGCCGAGGGCAAGGCCGTCAGCCAGGACGAGCTGGCCGCCAAGCTCGGCACGACCGAGAACGGCACCGACTCGGCCATCGACATCACCCGGGTGCTGAACGAGTACACCAACGGCAGGTACAAGACCACCGAGATCAGCTCGGACGTCGCGTCCAAGGAACAGGTCGAGCGGCTGCGGGTGGACGTGCAGGCCGCGGTGGACGCGGGTGAGCCGGTGGTGGCCAACATCCTCGGCGGCGCGGTGGACACCGAGGGCCGGGAGCACAGCTACCCGGGCCACTACCTGACCGTGGTGGAGTACAGGGACGACGGCAACACGGTGAAGATCGCCGACCCGGCGGACCCGGCCGTCCAGGAGTACTGGATGGACGTCGCCGAGCTGGCCAACTGGATCGCGGGCCGCGGCTACAGCTCCTGATCCGGCACGACCCACGAGGGCCGGTCCCCACCCGGGGCCGGCCCTTTCCGCGTACGCCAGGGCTGACGGGCGCGGCCCGCCGGCGCCGCACACCGGCAGCCGGCGATACGCCGTACCCGTCGGGTCAGGGCCCGGGGGCGATCTGCCGACGGCTCTCCACGTCGGAGACCACGATCGCCTCCATCGGGCAGGAGTCGGCGGCGTCGATCACCTCCTGGGCGGGCGTCACCCGTTCGGCCAACGGACGGGACAGCCCGTCGACCAGCGTGAAGTGCTCGGGTGCCGTCCCGGCGCAGATTCCCGAGCCGATACACCGGGTCGGGTCCACGTGCAACCGCCACCCGGAACCGGTCGTCTCCTCCTCCGCGTTCATCTGCTCCCCCGCCCCGTCACCAGGCCACCGGCATCGCGGTCAGGCCGCGTACCAGCAGGCCGCTCTTCCAGGGCAGTTCCGACTCGGGCACCGCCAGCCGCAGTCCCGGAAGCCGGTCGAGCAGGGTGTCCAGCACCACCTGTAGCTCCATCCGGGCGAGTTGGGCCCCGACACAGTGGTGCACGCCGTGCCCGAAGCCCAGGTGAGGGTTGACCTCCCGGCCCAGGTCGAGTCGGTCGGCGTCCGGGAAGACGGTCTCGTCGCGGTTGGCCGACGCGATCGACACGACGACCGGCTCACCGGCGCGGACCAGCACCCCGCCGACCTCGACGTCCTCCTTGGGGTAGCGGGCGAAGGCGGCGGTCGCGCCGAGCGGGACGAACCGCATCAGCTCCTCGACGGCGCGCGGCACGAGGCTCCGGTCGGCCCGCAGCCGGGCCCACTCGCCGGGGTGGTGCAGCAGGACGTACACGAAGTTGGGGATCTGGGTGACGGTGGTCTCGTGGCCGGCGGCGAGCAGCCCCGCGGCGAGCTGGACCACCTCCTCCTCGCTGAGCCGGTCGTCGGCGTCGCGGGCCCGGACCATCGCGCCGATCAGGTCGTCCGTGGGCTCCTGGCGGCGCTGCGCGATCAGCTCGCCCATGTACGCGATCAGGTTGTCGATGTACCGCTCGGCCTGCTCGACGCCCAGCGAGGTGGTCGAGACGATCGCCTCCGACCAGGTGTGGAACTTGTCCTGGTCGGTGACCGGCACGCCGAGCAGGTCGCAGATGACCCGGATCGGCAGCGGGGTGGCCAGGTGGGCCACCAGGTCGGCCGGCGGACCGGCGGCGAGCAGGCCGTCGACCAGCTCGTCGGCGATCTGCCGGGTGCGCGGGCGCAGCTCCTCGACCCGGCGCGCCGTGAAGGCCCGGGCGACGAGCCGGCGTAGCCGGGTGTGGTCGGGCGGGTCCATGGACAGGATGCCGCCCTGGATCTGGCGGGGGGTGTTGCGCGGCTCGTCCCGGCCGACCGCCGCGGCCCGGCTGAAGCGGGCGTCGCCGAGCACCGTACGCACGTCGGTATGCCGGGTGGCCAGCCACGCCGGCTCCCCATAGGGCAGCCGCACCCGGATCAGCGGCTCCTCGCGGCGCAGCCGGGCGTAACGCGGGTCGAGATTGAGCCGGTCGGGGTCGCTGAACGGATAGCGCTCGGTCGTCGCCTCGGATGTGTCGGTCACCGGATGAATTCCTCTCGTCCACGGCCCCGCCGTCGGGCCGTCCGACCGCCGGGCGCGACTCCACGGCGAGTCATGCCCCGAATGCGGATGGTAGCGAGAGAGGTCGATCCTCGGCCAGTGACCGGGGTGGATTTCGTACCCGGGAGAGGCTCGCGGCGGACCGGCCGGCGGCGGGCAGCCCCGCCGCCGGCCGGGCCTGGCACGCCCTGTTCGCGGGCGCGCGGGCCGCGACCGGCGTCGGGTCAGCGCGGCGAGGTGTCGCCCTCGCCGGTGCGCTGCTGGGCCATGTCGACACCCTTGTCGATCTGCTTGTCGTACTTGCCCCCGGTGCGCTGGTCGGCCTGGTCGCCTGCCTTGTCGAGGCCCTGGTCGACCTGCTTGTCGTGCTTGTCGGCGAAGTCCTTCGCCTTGTCCATGAAGTCGCGCATGCGTTCCTCCTCCACTCGGTCCTGGCAGGGCCTTCCCTGGGCCGCCGGCCGCAAACCGGCACCGGGCCGGCGGGGCTCCCCCGACGGGCACCGACCCGCCGGAGGCGACACCCCCGTGATCCGAGCGCGGCGGTGGGGTGTCGGAGAGTCGCCGGACGGGTAGGGACGTCGCCGAAAGCCGACCACCGTCTGAGTCAGGCCCCGGCACGCAGATGCCCGGCGAACCAGTCCGCCGCCGCGTCGGCGACCCGCTCCAGGGTGCCCGGCTCCTCGAACAGGTGGGTCGCGCCGGGCACCACCCGCAGCTCGGCCACCTCGCCGAGGTCGGCCGCCGCCTCCTCGTTCAGCCCGATCACCTCCGCGTCCAGGCCGCCCACCAGCAGCAGTGTCGGGGCCTGCACCCGGGACAGGGCGGGGCCGGCCAGGTCGGGCCGGCCGCCCCGGGACACCACCGCCCGGACCCGCTCGGGCCGGGCCGCCGCGGCCACCAGTGCGGCGGCGGCCCCGGTGCTCGCCCCGAACAGGCCCACCGGCAGCCGGCTCAGGGCTGGATCGCCGGCCATCCAGTCCACGATCGCGGCCAGGCGGTCGGCGAGCAGCCCGATGTCGAAGCGCAGTTCGGCCGTCCGGGCGTCGACCCGGTCCTCCTCCGGGGTGAGCAGGTCGACCAGCACCGTGCCGAGCGCCCGTTCGCGCAGCACCCCGGCGACGGCCGTGTTCCGGGGGCTGTGCCGCGAGCTGCCGCTGCCGTGCGCGAAGAGGACCACCCCGGTCGCCCCGGCCGGCACCAGCACGTCGGCCGGCAGTCCGGCGTCCCCCACCGGGATCGTGACCTCGCCGCCCCTGGTCGTCGTACCGACCTCACGAGCCGCCATCTGGGCACCCCTTCCTGTTCCTCGTCCCGCCTGACTACCCGCCCCGGCGGCCGGAATTCGCCGTTGCCTTGACACCGGCGACAAGGTCTAGCGTGGCGGGCAGGGCGGGCCGGCGGAGGAGGTTCGGATGCGGATCGGCGAACTGGCGGAACGTGCCGGTACGAGCACCCGGACCCTGCGGTACTACGAGACGCAGGGGCTGGTCCGGCCCCGACGCTCGGCCAATGGCTACCGGGTCTACGACGAGGCGGAGCTGCGGGTGGTGCACGAGATCCGGGCCCTGCTGGCCGTGGGGTTCGGCCTGGACGACATCCGGCCGTTCGTGGCCTGCCTGCGGGCCGGCCACTCCTCCGGCGACGTCTGCCCGGACTCGGTGGCCGTGCTGCGCCGCAAGCTCGCCGAGGTGGACGCCTACCTCGACCGGCTGGGCGCGGTGCGGCGGCAGTTGCACGACCAACTCACCCAGGCCATCGCGCACCGGGAGGAAACATGCTTCAGGAAACGGGACGTCCCCCGCTGACCGCCGTCACCGACGCCACGTTCGCCGAGACGGTGCTGGCCGCCGACCGGCCGGTGGTGGTCGACTTCTGGGCCGAGTGGTGCCCGCCCTGCCTGGCGGTCTCGCGGAGCCTCGCCGAGTTGGCCGGGGAGTTCGGGGAGCGGCTGCGGGTGGTCACCGTCGACACGGACGAGAACCCGGCCACCGCCCGGGCGTACGGGGTGATGTCGATGCCGACCCTGCTGATGTTCCGCGGCGGCGAGGTGGTCGGCTCGATCGTCGGGGCCCGGCCGAAGAACCACCTGCGGCTGAGCTTCGCCCGTCACCTGGAGCCCTGACCGGCAGCCCGTCGCTCCGTCGGCGTCGTTTGCGCCCGGGCCGGCCGGGAAGGCCCGGGGTGACCGCAGCACCGGCGCAGCCGCGCCCCGACGGATCGCGAGGATCGTCATGGCCCGACAGCAGAACAGGTCCCAGCAGCAGGCCGCCGAGCGGGACGAACGGCGGGAACGGGACGCCGAACGCGGCCGGGACTGGGCGGACGAGGCGGCGCAGGCCCGCACCGCCGACGACCCCCGGACGGTCTCCCCGCGCGACGCGGCCGGCCGGCCCTCCAACGGGCGACAGTTCTGAGCCTCCCGGTCGGGTGGGCGCGCCGCCCGCCCGACCGGGGACCGGCCGCCGGCGGCTAGCTGACGTCTTCCGGCAGGTGCAGCAGGGGCGCCCGGCCGGGCGGCTGCTCCGGCTCGGGGCCGGGCGGGTCGAACGGCGGCACCGGCACGGTGACCGGCTCGGCGCAGGTGACCCGCACCTTCTCGCCGTGGTGCCGCAGCTCCACCACCTCGTCGGTGCAGTTGTGCCGCAGCGCGTACGTGGTCTGGTGCGGCCGGACGTCGACCCGCAGCCGCATGCCCCGCCACTGCAACGAGAACTCCAGCCGGCCCAGCCGGCTCGGCAGCCGGGGCGCGAACGTCAGCAGCCCGTCGTGGTCGCGCAGCCCGCCGAACCCGGCGACCAGGGCGATCCACGCCCCGGCGAGGGACGCCATGTGCACCCCGTCGCGGGTGTTCTCGTTCAGGTCGTGCAGGTCCATCAGCGCGGCCTCGCGCAGGTACCGGTGTGCCAGCTCCAGGTAGCCGACCTCGGCCGCCATCACCGCCTGGGTGCACGCCGACAGGGACGAGTCCCGCACCGTCCGCCGCTCGTAGTAGAGGAAGTTGCGCCGCTTCTCCTCGTCGCTGAACGCGTCCCCCCGCCAGTGCATGGCGAGCACCAGGTCGGCCTGCTTGACCACCTGCTTGCGGTACAGGTCGAAGTACGGGTAGTGCAGCAGCAGCGGGTACTTCTCGGCCGGGGTGTGCTCGAAGTCCCACTCCTGGAGCCGGGTGAACCCCTCCACCTGCTCGTGCACGTCGACCCCGGCGTCGTACGGGAGGCACATCGCGTTCGCCGCGTCCCGCCAGGCCGCCGCCTCCTCCTCGGTCACCCCGAGGTCGATGGCCTGGTCCCGGAAGCGCATCGCGCACTCGGCGGCGGTGAGCAGGTTCCGCTGCGCCATCAGGTTGGTGTAGATGTTGTCGTTCTTCACGGCGGTGTACTCGTCCGGGCCGGTCACCCCGTCGATGTGGAACCGGCCGTCGCGGTCGTGGTGCCCGAGCGAGCGCCACAGCCGGGCCGTCTCGACCAGCAACTCCAGGCCGATCTCCCGCTCCAGCCCCTCGTCGCCGGTGACCAGCACGTACCGGCGCAGCGCTTCGGCGACGTCGGCGGCGATGTGGAACGCCGCCGTGCCGGCCGGCCAGTACGCCGACGACTCCGGGCCCTCGATGGTGCGCCACGGGAAGGCCGCGCCGGCGAGGTTCAGCGTCCGGGCCCGGTCGCGTGCCTGTCCGAGCGTGGAGTGCCGCCAGTACAGGGCGTTCCGCACCGCGCTGGGCTGGGTGTAGGTCAGCACCGGCAGCACGAACATCTCGGTGTCCCAGAACACGTGCCCGTCGTACCCGGGGCCGGTCAGGCCCTTCGCGGAGATCGGCCGGCGCTCGGCCCGGGCGCCGGCCTGGAGCACGTGGAAAAGCCCAAACCGGACGGCCTGCTGCACCTCCGGGTCACCCTCCACCCGGACGTCGGCGGCGTCCCAGAACTCGTCGAGGTACTCCCGCTGCTCCCGGCGCAGCCCGTCCCAGCCGTCCAGGCGGGCGGCGGTCAGCGCCGCGCCGACCTGGTCGCGCAGCGCCGGCAGCGACCGCCGGCTGGACCAGCCGTACGCCAGGTACTTGACCACCCGCAGCGTCTCGCCGGGCTTGAGCACGCACCCGATGGTGGTACGCACCCAGTCCTCGTACCCCTCGGTCGCGACGGTGGTGTGCTCGGGGGCGCGCACGTCGTGGTCCATGGCGGCGGCCACCCGCAGCCCGCTGACCTTGGTCCGGTGGATCAGCAGGCCGCCGTCGTGGGTGGTCAGCTCCTCCTCGGCCTGCAACGGCGACTCCAGCACCGCCGCCACCCGGGGGTCGCGGCTCTGCGCCGGCAGGTTCTCGTTGGCCACCAGTTCGGACTGGAGGATCAGCCGCAGCGGCCCGCCGACCGCCTCCACCTCGTAGTGGATCGCGGCGACCGACCGCTGGGTGAACGACACCAGCCGGGTGCTGCGGACCCTGACCTCCCGGCCGGCCGGGGAACGCCAGTGCAACTCCCGGTGCAGGGTCCCGGTCCGCAGGTCGAGGACCCGCTCGTGGGAGATCAGTTCGCCGTACCGCACGTCGAGCGGCTCGTCGTCGACGAGCAGCCGGATCAGCTTGCCGTTGGTGACGTTGACGATGGTCTGGCCGGACTCGGGAAAGCCGAAGCCCGCCTCGGCGTACGGCAGCGGGCGCAGCTCGTAGAAGGAGTTCAGGTAGGTGCCGGGCAGGCCGTGCGGCTCGCCCTCGTCCAGGTTGCCGCGCAGCCCGATGTGCCCGTTGGAGAGCGCGAAGACCGACTCGGACTGGGCCAGCACGTCCAGGTCGAGGCGGGTCTCCCGGATGTGCCAGGGCTCCACCGGATAGGCGCGTTCGCGGATCATGCGGGTGTCCCCCTGTCGATCAGGTCGGCGAGGTCCGTCACCACGACGTCCGCCCCGTGCGCGCGCAACTCGTCGGCCTGCCCCACCCGGTCCACGCCGATCACGTAGCCGAACCCGCCGGCCCGGCCGGCGGCGACGCCGGCCAACGCGTCCTCGAAGACGGCCGCCTGCGCCGGCTCCACCCCGAGCAGCTTCGCCCCGGCGAGGAAGCTGTCCGGGTGCGGCTTGCCGCGCAGCCCCTGCTCGCGGGCGACCACCCCGTCCACCCGGGCCTCCAGCAGCGGTTCCAGCCCGGCGGCGGCGACCACGTCCCGGCAGTTGGCGCTTGCCGAGACGACCGCGCGGCGCAGGCCGGCGTCGGCCGCCGCCTTCAGGTACGTCACCGAACCCGGATAGGTCTCGACCCCGTCGGTGCGGATCCGCTCCCGCAGGACGACATTCTTCCGGTTACCCATCCCGTTGACGGTGTCCGCCTCCGGCGGGTCGTCGGGCGAGCCCTCGGGCAGGGTGATCCCCCGGGAGGCCAGGAAGGAGCGCACCCCGTCGGCCCGGGGCTTCCCGTCGACGTACCGGTTGTAGTCGGGCCCCGGGTCGAACGGCCGGTACGGCTCACCGGTGGCCGCCGCGTGCCGCCGGAGGAACGCGTCGAACGTCTGCGTCCAGGCCGCGTTGTGCACCCGGGCGGTCTGCGTCAGCACACCGTCCAGATCGAAGAGACAGGCAGTCACACGAGCAGGCAGGCCCAGCACGGTACGAATCTATCCACCGGCCGGAGCCGGCAAACCGGATTCACCCCGCGACGCGCGGGGACCGGGGCGGCGGCGCGCTCAGCGGTTCGGGCGCAACGTCCAGACCACGGTCATCGTCGAGGTCGGTGTGCCGTCCTCGGTGCTGATCTCGACCTCGACGGGGAACTCCGGCCGACGGCCGGCGTCCAGCTCGGCGATCACCTCGGAGGCCGGCCGGCCGAGCCGGGCGGTGGCCAGCACCGACCCCGTCGCCAGCTTCCGGTACGCGATCTCCGCCCGCACCGCCAGCGGGACGGCCCGGTCGAGGAGCTGCCCGAACGCGGCCAGCACCGCCGCGCCGGAGGCGGTCTCACCGAGGGTGAACATCGCCCCGGCGTGCGGGCCGCCGACGTGGTTGTGGGTGGCCGGCGAGTCGGGCAGCCGGACCACGGCCCGCACCCCGCCCTCCGCCTCGGGGGCCACCTCGACGAATTCGACGCCGAGCGTACGGGCGAAGGGCACGGCCTCCAGCATGCCGGCCGCCACCTGGCGAGAGTCGATGCTCATGCCCGAACGCTACTCCCGAGTAACTTGCGGGTGCAAGACCGGCAGCCGAACGAACGCCGAGGTCATCCCCAGCGACGGCACGGGCGGGACGGGCCGCCCTCAGCGCTGCTTCGCGTGGGCCACGAACGCCGCCCAGTCCGCCGGGGCGAACACCAGCACCGGCCCCCGCCGATCCTTGCTGTCCCGCACCCCGACCGCCCCCGGGAGGTTGTCGGCCACCTCTACGCAGTTGCCGCCATTGCCGCTGCTGCGGGTGCTCTTGCGCCAGACCGCGCCAGTCAGGTCCATGCCTCTGCCGCCTCCGAGATCGCCGTGAGCGTGGCCCCGTGCGGCAGCGCCTCCGCCCGCACGGACTCCCACACCTGCCGCAGCGAGTGTACGTCCACCGTGCGCTCCACGATGGTGCCCTGCAACTGGTTGTCGAGGTAGCCGACGTCGTCGCTGTCGGGCGGGGTGGCGAGCACGAACGCGCCGTTGAGCCCCGGGTACGCGCCGATGCCGCGCGGCACCAGGTGCAGGTGCACCCGGGGCCGGCGGCCCACCTCGACCAGGTGCCGCAACTGCTCCCGCATCACGTCGGGGCCGCCGACCGGGCGCTCCAGCACGGTGTAGTCGAGCACCGCGACGAGCTGCGGCGGCGCGGGCCGGTCGAGCACCGCCTGCCGGGCCAGCCTGGCGACGACCTGCTCCTCAAGCGCCTCGCCGACGAACTGGGCCGCGCCCTCGTAGAGCGCGCGGGCGTACGCCTCGGTCTGGAGCAGGCCAGGCACGACCAGCGGCTCGAAGCTGCGCAGCGCGGTCGCCTCCTGCTCGATCGTCACCCACTCGCGGAACCACGGCATCAGGCTCTCCCGCACCAGCGTCTCCCGGATGCGGACCAGCAGCCCGTCGGCCCGCAGCGCCTCGTCGCAGCGCTGGGTGAACTCCTCCCGGGGCGGGCGGCGACACTGCTCGACCGCCGCCACCAGCGACGCCGAGTAGTTCACCCGCTCACCGAGGGCCTCCTGCGGCAGGCCCGCGCCGGACCGCAGGCGGCGCAGCTCTCCGGCGAACAGTTCCAACATGGGCATCCGGTTCATCTGCACACCTCTGCACACGCGCGTCGGCCGAGTCGGACGGCTGGGCTGGTGGGGGCGGTACGGCTTCCGACAGTAGTCCCGCAATCAGCACACTGTCACGCAGCGGAGCCGCTGCCGCTTCCACCCCCGGGAACGCGGCGCGACCGCCCGGGCCCGCCCCTCCACTCCCCCTGGCGGGGCGGGCCCCCTCCCACCGACCAAGGAGGCCCGCGTGATCAGCCACCAGCTCCCACAGCCCGGCGACGGGCCGGAGGCGGACCGCCCCCGGGCGCACCCGGCGCACGCCAAGCCGCACACGCCGCTGCGCCCCATGTGGTGCTGCCGCGCCTGCGGGCGGCCCTGGCCGTGCCCGCCGGCCCGCCTGCTGCTCAAGGCGGACTACGCGGACAACCCGGTCGGCCTGTCGATCTACCTGAGCGGGATGTACTACGAGGCGGTCCGGGACCTGTACCGACTCAATCCCGACGGCGGACCCGCCCCGGGCGAACTGTTCGCCCGGTTCGTGGCCTGGGGGCCGTACCGCCGGCCGGCCGTCGACCCGCCGTAGGTCGACGGGGTCGGGGTTGTCACAGGCCCAGCTCGCCGCGCAGCTCAGTCAACGGGATCGGGGCGTCGCCGGCGGTCCCCGGCAACCCGCAGCCGCTGCCCCCGCCGTCAACGATGGCGGTGACCGGTGAGGTGTGTCTGACCTGGGCGCACGCGATGCCGTGGCCTGGCTGGAGGGTGACGCGGGGCAAGGCCATTGCCTGGTCGTGGGTACGGTCCCCGACCGACGGGGAACGGTGACCCAGGCGGGACTGTGGGCGGCGGTCGATGACGTGGGGGGCGGTGCCTATGGAGCTGAGTCGTTCACGTCATCACCGTCGGTCGGGCCACCACCGTTCGCGGTTACCCACCGCCCCGTCGGGTTGCTGGCGCTGCGGGTCGCGTCGCTTGCGGTCGCCGCTTGCGGTCGCCGATGGCGGCGGGCGTGGCTGATGTCGTATTCGACTCAGCTCCATAGGCACCCGGAAGGCACACCTGCTGTGCAGCGGCGCCCACACCAGGAACCCCCAGACTCCCTGACCGAAGCGCTCCCGCCCGAATCACGCCACCGCCGTGGGTGCCAAGGACGTGTCAGGCAGGCTGTCTCCCCGGGCATGAGGCTGTGGGGGTGGTGGCCGGTGGGTAGAAGGATCCAGTAAAGCGCTGCGGCGGGCGACCGTGGCGCTGTCGAAGGAGACCGAGGACCCGGCCGGCCGCTCTCCTGCTGGTCGCCTGTGTCCCGCACGAACGTGGGATGTCGTGGCAGGCCACCAAGACGTGGAAGGCCAGCCGCCTAACGCACCGCCAACCAGCCTGGCGCACCGCGAACTGACCACCGGATTCGCCACCGAATCCAAGATCCGGCACCCGGATTACCCCTTCAAGGCTGCATGACGGGGCGCTAGAAGAGGTTGCCGATGGTGCGGATGATCTCGGCGTAGAAGTTGCCCTCGATGCTGCGGAACAGCGCGAACCCCTCGCCCGGGCTGCCGAAGAACGGGCGCAGCGTCCAGGCGAGCTGGGTGCCGACGAAGCCGAACAGCAGGATCCACACGTACAGCAGGGTCATGCTGGCCGGGCGCTCGGCAGCCGGCCGGCGGGGCGCCGGCTCGGGCCAGTGGCGGTACTGCGCCGGCGGGTATCCGGCGGGGAGCAGCCCCGGCCCGGGGTGGCCGGGCACGGGGTGACCGGGCGCGGGGTGACCGGGCGCGGGGTGACCGGGCGCGGGGGCGGCGGCCAGCAGGACGGGCGCCGCCGGTGCCGGGACAGGCGCGGCGGGCGCGGGCTGAACTGCGGGAGCGGGCTCGACGGCGGGAGCAGGCTGGGCGGCGGCCTCGGCGGCTGCCCCGTTGGCGCCGACCGGGACCGGCACGGCAGCCGGAACGGGCGCAACCGGGGCGGGCGCGGCGGCCGGCGCGAGGGCCGGCGCGGCAGCCGGGGCGGGGGCCGTGGCCGGGGCGAGCAGGCCGTGGGCGTTGAGCACCTGCATGCCGCCGGTCAGGAAGCGCAGCCCGACCACCGCGCTCAGCGTCAGGATGGCGACGTTGAGCAGCTTGAAGAAGCCGTAGTCGGGCGCTGTGATCAGGAAGAATAGGCTGATCGGCGCGAACGCCACGGCCAGCATCGAGGTGACGGTGATCGCCACCATCACCAGCGCCAGCGACTGCCGCACCGACAGCCGGGCCCCGAAGACCAGGTTGAACAGGTAGAGCGTGGGCAGGCAGATGGCGAGGGTGACCAGGAACAGCAGCGGCAGCTTGACCGCCGAGGTCAGCGCCATCAGCACGCTGTGGAACGCGCCGAGCACCGCGCCGTAGCAGGCCAGGGCGATGCCGGAACTGGCCAGCATCCGCACGGTGAGGCCGGTGAGATCCCGGTCGGTCACGATCTGCTGCCAGATGCCCTGCCGGTCGCGCAGGATGCGCTCGATGACGAGCGGGCTGGGACGGTCACCCGACACGGGCTGACCCCTTTCTCACACCGTGCTCTGTGGACGAGGTCCGCTGACCGTAGGGCACGGGGCGACCCGCCGCCACCCCGCCCGCCGGTTCAGCGCCAGCCCACGTCGATCCGGTCGCCACGCTCGTCGAAGAAGTGCAGCGCGTCCATCCGCACCGAGATGGACAGCGGGTGGCCTGCGGAGACCGCCGGGTAGGGCGCGAGCCGCACCGCCAGCTCGGCCGGGCGGCGGTGGTGCCGGCCCGGGTCGCTGAGTACGCTGGTCCGGTTGCCCCGGACGGTCTCGTCGGGGGCGGGCTCCGCCTCGCCGCCCCGGCCGGTGAGCCGCTGCATGACCTGCCCGAACCGGCGCCGGCCACGCTGGCCGCCGTCGGTGCTCTCGGCCTGGCTGCCCATCTCGTCCACCACGATGGCGGTGGCGCCGATGTCGAGGAAGGCCAGCGACTCGTGGCCGTGGTGCTCCAGGTAGCGGATCCGGCCCCGGAGCACGTCGCCCGGGGTGTCCGGGCCGACGGGGGTGAGCGCCTCGGCCCGCATCCCGACGACGATCCGCTCGCCGTGGTAGTGCGCGACGGCCCGGCTGCGGATGTCGGTCCAGGGCAGGTAGAGCGCCTGCTCGCCGATGTTCAGCGCGACGTACCGGTCGAGGTGGACGTAGACCGACGCCTCCAGCAGGTTCATCCGGGGGCTGCCGAGGAACGCGGCCACGTAGAGGGTGGCCGGGCGGCCGTACACCTGGGTGGGGGTGCCGACGTCCTGGAGCACGCCCTTGCGCATGATGGCCACCCGGTCGGCCATGGTCAGCGCCTCGGCCTGGTCGTGGGTGACGTAGATGGTGCTGACGCCCAGCTCACGGGTCAGGCCGGAGATCTCCGCCCGCAGCTCCGCCCGCAGCCCGCTGTCCAGGTTCGACAGCGGCTCGTCCATCAGGAAGAGCCCCGGCCGGCGAACGATGGCCCGGCCCATCGCCACCCGCTGGCGCTGCCCGCCGGAGAGCTGGCTGGGCTTGCGGCCCAGCACGTCGCCGATGCCCAGCGCGCTGGCCACGTCGGCGACCCGCTCGCCGCGCGGCGACGGCTCGACCCCGGCCAGCCGCAGCGGGAAGGCGATGTTGTCCCCCACCGTCATGTGCGGGTAGAGGGCGAAGTCCTGGAAGACCATGGCGATCTTCCGGTCCCGGGGCGGCAGGTCGTTGGCCAGTTCCCCGTCGAGCAGGACCGCTCCGGAGCTGGGGTCCTCAAGCCCGGCCACCATCCGCAGCACGGTGGACTTCCCGCAGCCGGACGGGCCGAGCAGGACCATGAATTCACCGTCGTTGACGTCGAGGTTGATCTTGTCGACGGCGATTGTTCCGTCCGGAAATACCTTGGTCACATCCTTGAGCGCGACGGTTGTCACCGTCTCCTCCCCCAGCTCGTCGGCCGAACCCCGAATGAATGTGACCAGGATCATCGGATCCGCGCATCGGGTAAACGTGCCATGTTCGGCTCGTGACAGCCGTATTACGAGGAACCGGCAGGTTCAGCCCCGTTCGCCGAGGAATACCCGGCGGACGACCCGCTCGGCGGCGTGGCCGTCGTCCAGGGCGCAGAACCGGGTCCGGAACCGCCGCCGGGCCGCCGTCGCGGCGGGGGCGTCGACCGCCCCGGAGCGGAACAGGTCGAGCAGCCCGGGGAAACTGGTGGTCACGGCACCGGGCGGCTCGGCGAGCAGGTCCAGGTAGACGCCCCGGGCCAGCCGGTACGCCGCCCAGTCCGGCGCGTACACGACGATCGGCCGGTCCAGCACGGCGTAGTCGAACATCGCCGACGAGTAGTCGGTGACCAGCACGTCGGCGGCGAGATAAAGGTCCTCGACCGAGTCGTGGTCGCTGACGTCCCGTACCCGGGCGCCGGCCGGGCCGAGCACCGGCCCGACCGGCCACGGCCGCCGGTCCCGGTCGTGGAAGTAGTGGCTGCGGATCAGCAGCCGCCCGGCCGGGCCGAGCGCGTCGAGCAGCAGGTCCGGGTCGAACGGTGGGCGGTACCCGGGCAGGTGCTCGCGGTGGGTCGGGGCGTAGAGCACCACCCGGTCGCCGGGGGCGAGGCCGAGCCGGGCGCGCACCTCGCGCACCTCGCCAGGGGTGGCGGTGGCCAGCCGGTCGTTGCGCGGGTACCCGACCTCCAGGGTGGTGTACGCGGCCGGGTACGCCCGCTCCCACATCTGGGTGGAGAAGCTGTTCGCGGAGACGCTGTAGTCCCACCGGTCCACCCGGCGCAGCAGGTTCGCGAAGTCCATCCCGACCGCGCCGACCGGATAGCGCTGCTGGTCCAGCCCCATCACCTTGACCGGGGTGCCGTGGTGGGTCTGCACGTGCACCGAGCCCGGCCGCTTGCGCACGAAGTCGGGAAAGTTCACGTTGTTGACCAGCCAGGTGGCCCGGGCCAGCGCCCGGTGGTACTCGCGGCTGCCGGCCACCACGAACTCCACCCCGGGCGGGAGGGAGCCGACCCGGTCCCGCCGGACGACCCACACCCCGCGCACCTGCGGGGCCAGCCGGCGGGCCGTCTCGTAGATCGCCGCCGGGTTGCAGGCGTACCCGCGGTACCAGTACGCCGCGTAGACGGCCAGCGTCGGGTCGAGCGGCCGGGTCAGCTCGGCCCGGTAGTACTCGTACAGCAGCGCGTCGCGGCCCAGCCGCGCGGCCCGGCGGGCCACCGGCCCCGCCCGGCGCACCTGCCGTCCGGCGACCTCCCGGGCCTGGTTGGCGGCCCGCAGGGCGCTGAACGTCCGCCACCGGCCGGCGGCGGCCAGCCGGTGCTTGAGCCCCGCCACCCCCGCCGGCACCGGGTGGCCCCCGGGCGGTCGGAAGCGGGCGTGGTCGGCGGTGATCTGGGCGAAGAAGGCGGGCCGCAGTTCGGGAGCGATCCGCTCGCCGTTGCCGAGCACGGTCAGGTAGTGCCAGATCATCCGCTCGAAGACCGCCGGGCGCAGGTCGTCGACGGCCGGCGCCCACCGGTCCATCAGCCGGAACACCCGGTGCCACTGGGCGAACACCTCGAAGTGCCGGTCCCCCCGGGTCCGGGTGATCGCCCCGGCCCGGCGCTGCCGGTAGTTGACGCAGACCAGGTCCAGCACCCCGATCCGCTCGGCGGCCATCAGCACGGGGTAGCTGAACGGGACGTCCTCGTACCAGCCGGGCTCGAAGCGCAGCCCGAGGTCGACCAGGAAGTCCCGGCGGACCAGCCTGTTCCACGCGGTGTGCAGCAGCCGCAGCGTCTCCGGCCGCTCGCGCAGCCGGAAGGTGGCCGGTCCGGGCGGCTCGGGGAAGACGTCGGCCAGCGCGCTGCGGGTGGCGCGGTCGTCCCAGCCCACCCGGACGTGGTCGACGAGCAGCACGTCCGGCCGGGTGTCCCGGAGCCGGGCGGCCACCTCGGCCAGGCAGTCCGGAGCCAGCCAGTCGTCGCCGTCGAGGAACCAGACGTACTCGCCGCCGGCCAGGTCCAGCCCGGCGTTGCGGGCCGGACCGAGGCCGACGTTCTCGGCCAGCCGGACGGCGCGGACCCGGTGGTCCCGGGCCGCGTAGTCGGCCAGGATGTCGCCGCAGCCGTCCGGCGAGTGGTCGTCGACGCCGATCACCTCGACGTCGTCGAACGGCTGGCCGAGGATCGAGTCGAGGCACTCGCCCAGGTACGCCTGCACCCGGTAGGCCGGTACGACGAAGCTGATCAGCGCCATCGGCCGGCCCCCCACGTCAGCCCGGCTGGCGGACACCTCCACCCGCCGGGACCCCCGAGGCCCGCCGGGCGCGGGCGGGCAGGACGACCCAGGCCAGGACCACGCTCCCGACGAAAACCACGAACAGGTACGCACCGAGTGTAGCCATCACAACAGTCGCGAATCCGGCGATCGCCGCGACGGCCAGCAGCACCGAGCGCCCCTCCCAGCCCAGCGTCCACGGGTGCAGCGGCGGGGCCGCCTGCCGCTTCTCCAGCCGGGCGGTGAGGTCGTAGTGGTGCAGGGTGAGCACGAAGACGTACCCGAAGACCAGCCACGCCGGCACCCCGGCGACCACGCCGACCGCGACGGCGAACAGGTACTCGCCGGCCCGCAGCGCGGCCGGGACCAGCCAGTCCAGCGGGCCGTTGTGCGCCGCCCCGGCCCCCAGGCCGGCGACCAGCAGCACCAGCAGGGCCGCCGGCACCGCCCAACGCAGGCCGGCCGGGTCGGTGTCCCCAGCCGCCCGGAACAGGGCCGCCACCAGCAGCGCCGCCGGGCCGAGGGCGCCGATCACCGCCAGCGTCAGCGGACCCATCGGGCGCAGCGCCGGGAACCGGGCCGCGAGCGGGCCGTCGTCGCGGTGCAGGGTGGCGTCGACCGTGTCCAGCACCGGCACCCACATCCAGCGGGCCCGCAGGGTACGCAGGGCACCCGTGTACGCGAACGCCAGCACCCCCCAGGCCAGCACCGCGACTAGGGCGACCAGCGGGTCGAACAGCGCGACGGCCAGCGCGATCAGCGCCCAGCGCTCCCCGATCGGGAACACCACCGTCCGCTTCAGCCAGTACGACAGCGACCCCGTGTCGGCCTGCACCCGGGTCGACGCGGCGTTCAGCTTGTCGCCGATCCCGCCGCCGCCCGCGCCGACGGTCTTCGGCCGGCGGGCCGCCTCGTCGTGCAGCACCCCGTACCAGGTGTCGGTCATGTGCCGGACGGTCTGCAACGTGATCGCGGCGATGGCCAGCGCCCAGCCGTACCGGTGACCGGCGGCCGTCGCGCCGTAGCCGAGGCCGGCGTAGACCACGTACTCCTTGGCCCGGTCGGCCATGGTGTCCAGCCAGCCGCCCCAGGCGCTGAAGTGCCGGGTGTAGCGGGCGAGCTGCCCGTCCACGCAGTCCAGCATGAAGCCCAGGTAGAGCAGCACCGCGCCGGTGACCAGCGCCGGCCGGCCGCCGACGCCGAACAGCACGGCGGCGGCCACCGCGAAGAGCACGGAGATCACGGTGACCCCGGTCGGGGTCAGCCGCAGCCGGGCGCACGCCTTCGTCACGTACGGGGACCAGGTGCTGACGAAGAACGTGGTGAAGAAGTCGTCCTTCTCCTTCACCGACAGCCGCAGCTCCGCCCGGTCCTCGTCGACCGCGCCGAGGGCCGCCTCGGCGGCGGCCAGCCCGGCCGGGTCGGCGACCCGGTGGGCGACGAGCAGGCGTACCCGGTGGGCGAAGGTCAGCGTGCCGAGCGCGGCGAGGCCGGCGAACAGCCGGTCCACCGCGGGCCCGGCCGGGCCGGGCCCGGGGACCGCGCCGGCCGGCGACCCGCCCGCCACGACGGCCCGGGCGGCGGCGGCCAGCGCCGGCAGGTCGTCCGCCCCCACCCGCAGCGCCCCGCCGAACACCCCGGTCGCCCCGCCGTCGAGCTGCCCGTCCAGGCCGGCGTCGACCACCTGACCGCGTTCCTCGCGCACCACGGCCCGGCCGGGGGCCGGCGGGTCGGTGAGCACCAGGGCCACCGTCGGCCCGACCGGACTGGTGGCCAGGTGCCGCAGTACGGCGGTGTGCGCCACCAGGTCCGCCCCGCTGACGATCACCGGCCCGGTCGCGGCGTCGACGAGGGCGGCCAGCTCGGCCAGGTCGGCGGCGTGCCGCACCTGGCTCGCCCCGGCCCGGCGCCACTGGTCGGCCAGCCGGTCGGCGAGCGTCGCCCCGGCGCGGGTCGGCAGGCCCGCGGCCGGGGAACCGGCGGCGAGCACGATCGCGAGCGTCACCGCGCAACCGCGGTGTGGTACGCGTGCAGCGCCTCGGCGATCGTCCCGTCGACGGTCAGCCGCCCGGCGTCGAGGTACAGCCCCCGACGGCAGAACCGGGTCAGATCCTTTTCGTTGTGTGACACCAGCACCAGTGTGCGTCCCTCCCCCAGCAATCGGTCGATCGTCGCATAGCACTTCTGGCGGAACTCCGCGTCCCCGACCGCGGTCACCTCGTCCATGAGCAGGATCGGGTGCGGCAGGTGCGAGATGATGGCGAATCCGAGCCGCACCTTCATCCCCGAGGAGTAGTGCCGGACCGCCGTGTCGATGGCCCGTTCCACCTGCTCACCGGCGAAGGAGACGATCTCGTCGAAGTGTTCGCGCAGGTAGCCCGACGACAGCCCGTGCAGGCCGCCGACGAGGTACAGGTTCTCCCGCCCGGTCAGGTCGTTGGAGAAGCCGGCGGACAGCTCCAGCAGCGGCGCCACGTCGCCACGGACCCCGATCCGCCCCTCGTCGGGGATCAGCACCCCGGCGATCAGCCGCAGCAGGGTGCTCTTGCCGGTGCCGTTGCGGCCGACCACCCCGACGGTCTCGCCGGCCGCGACGGAGAACGACACGTCCCGCAGCGGCCAGAACCGGCCGGCGTCGGCGGACCGGCCGCCCGGACGGATGAAGAACTCCCGCAGCCGGAGCTGCCGCCGCCGGTTGCGGACGAACCGGATGCCGAGGCCGTCCGCCTCGATGATCGGCTCCGTCATCACCGCTCCCTGAGCGCCGTCATCACCGCTCCTCGATCGCCGTCATCACAGCTCCTTGAGCACGGCGGGTTCGAGCCGGCGGAACGCCCACCAGCCGGCCACCAGCACCAGCAGGCTCACCACGATCGTGGTGGCCAGCAGCCGGGCGTCGGGAAACTGGTCCGGGTACCAGACCGCGTGGTGTAGCTGGAAGATGCCGACCAGCGGATTCAGCTCGTACGCCGCCTTCACCCAGCCGGGCATGGTGGACTCCCGGACCAGGCTGAGCGGGTAGATGATCGGGGTGGCGTAGAACAGCAGCCGGATCACCAGCCGCATGAACCGCTCGATGTCGCGCATCAGCACGTTGAGCGCCGACAGCAGCAGCGCCAGCCCGACCAGCAGCACCGCCTGTACGGCGACGGCGAGCGGCAGGGCGAGCACCGACCAGCCGGGGTGCACCTCGCCGCGCGCCGCGTAGCCGGCGGCGATGGCGACCAGGATCGGCAGTCCGGCGGCGTACTCGGCGAACCGGCCGGTGATCCGGCCGATCGGGAAGACCTGACGCGGCACGTTCATCGTGGTGATCAGCCGGGCCTGCCCGGTCAGCGCGTTGGTCGCCTCGCTCAGCGCCGAACTGGTCCACATCCAGGCGAAGATGCCGGTGATCAGGAACAGCGGGTACGACGCGGCGGCCTGCCCGAGGTGCCGGCTGGTGGCGCCGGAGTAGAGCACCCCGAAGACGAACCAGTAGATCGCCCCCATGCCGAGCGGCTCGATCAGCGACCAGAAGTAGCCCAGCACCGACTGCTGGTACTTCACCGCCAGGTCGCGCCGGACGAGGATGCGCAGCGAGTTGCGGTGCGCCCACAGCGCCCCGACGCCAGACGTCACCCCGCCTCCTCGCCGGATCAGCACTCGATCACGTTGACGGCCAGGCCGCCCCGCGCCGTCTCCTTGTACTTGACCTTCATGTCGGCGCCGGTCTCGCGCATCGTCTTGATCACCTTGTCCAGCGAGACGTGGTGCACCCCGTCGCCGCGCAACGCGAGCCGGGCGGCAGTGATCGCCTTGATGCTAGCCACCGCGTTCCGCTCGATGCACGGGATCTGCACCAGGCCACCGACCGGGTCACAGGTGAGGCCGAGATTGTGCTCCATGCCGATCTCGGCCGCGTTCTCCACCTGCTCCGGAGTGCCGCCGAGAGCCTCGGCGAGCCCGGCCGCGGCCATCGAGCAGGCCGAGCCGACCTCGCCCTGGCAGCCCACCTCGGCCCCGGAGATCGAGGCGTTCTCCTTGAACAGCACGCCGATCGCCCCGGCCGCCAGCAGGAACCGGACCACGCCCTCGTCGGACGCCCCCGGCACGAACCGGGTGTAGTAGTGCAGCACCGCCGGGATGATCCCGGCCGCGCCGTTGGTCGGGGCGGTGACCACCCGGCCGCCGGCCGCGTTCTCCTCGTTGACCGCGAGCGCGAACAGCGTCACCCAGTCCAGCGCCCGCAGCGGGTCGGCGGCCCCGGTGTCCGCCTCCAGGCTGCGCCGCAGCTCCGCCGCGCGCCGCCGCACCTTCAGCCCGCCCGGCAGCACGCCGTCGCGCTCGCAGCCCCGCTCGACGCACTCCCGCATCACCCGCCAGATCTCCAGCAGCCCCGCCCGCACCTCGCCCTCGGTGCGCCAGGACCGCTCGTTGGCGAGCATCACCTCGCTGATCGACAGCCCGTTGCCGGCGCTGACCGTCAGCAGCTCCGCCCCGGTGAGGAACGGGTACCGGACCCGGGTGGTGTCGGGCACGATCCGGTCCGCCCCGGCCGCCGCCTCGTCGACCACGAACCCGCCGCCGACCGAGTAGTACGTCCGCTCCCGCAGCTCCGCCCCGGCGGCGTCGTACGCGACGAAGGTCATCCCGTTCGGGTGGTACGGCAGCGACCGGCGTCGGTGCAGCACCAGATCCCGGTCCGGGTCGAAGTCGATCTCCTGGACGCCGAGCAGGCCCAGCCGCCGCTCGGCCCGGATCCGCGCCACCCGGGGCCCGACGGTGTCCGTGTCGACCGCCTCCGGGGCCTCCCCCGCCAACCCGAGCAGCACCGCCCGGTCGCTGCCGTGGCCGTGGCCGGTGGCACCGAGCGAGCCGAACAGCTCGGCCCGCACCCGGGCCGTCGCGGAGAGCAGCCCGTCGGCCTTGAGCCCGGCGACGAACGTCCGGGCGGCGCGCATCGGACCCACGGTGTGCGAGCTGGAAGGCCCGATGCCCACGCTGAAGAGGTCGAAAACGCTGATCATGTGCACTTCCTCGCCCTTGTGCCCGCCGCACGGGCCCGGCCCGGTCGTGCCTTCCCGGTCGGGGCGGGCGACCACCACCGCCCGGATACGGACGGCCCGACCGGCGAGCCTACCCGCCCAGGTCAACCCCCCTCCATTCCCCGCACCCCGCCCCACCGCCGCGCCAAGAGCCGCGCCAAATTCACGGAATTAGTGGTGTCCGCGCCACCGCGAGGCCACTCTTTCTCTGAATTAGCGCGGTCCGGCGTGGGCGGGCGGGGTGGCGTCGCGGCGGGGCCGCCCGGGTAAGCACCTACGGGACAGAAGTCGCGGGATCCCCCTCGGGACGGAGGGCGGGGTGGTCGTCCGTTCCTACCGTGGATTGCAGAGGCGGCAGGCACGCCGCAGAGTGGGAGTACGACGATGAGTCGCAAACTGGTCCGGCCCCGCGAGGGGCGCATGCTCGCCGGGGTCTGCGTCGGCCTGGCGAACCGGTTCAACACCTCCGCCAACCTGGTCCGGCTGCTGTTCCTGCTGTCGCTGCTGCTGCCCGGCACCCAGGTGATCGTCTACCTGGTGCTGTGGGTGCTCATGCCGAACGAGGACCGCTACGCCGCCGCCCGCTACTGACCCGCCACCCACCATGCGCGGAAGCGCCCGCCCCGGACGGCCGGGGCGGGCGCTTCGTCGCTGACGGGGAGGGGGACCGTCAGGGCGCGGTGTAGGTGACGGTCACCTTCTCGTACCCGAGGGAGCGGAGCAGGCCCTCCAGCATCTTGCGGGTGTTCTCCTCGGCGCGGGCGGTCAGGCCGCTGTCCCGGGCGGCGGCGGTGATCCGGTCCTCGGCCAGCCTGTACACCTGCTGCTGACGGTTCGGGTCGCCCTTGACCAGGTCGTTGAGCCGGTTGAGCAGCCCCCGCTGCTGCGCGACGACGTAGCTCTTCTCCATGTCCAGGTTGGTCTGGGCGAGCTGCGGCGCGGGGAGCTTGACCTCGACGGACTTCCCGTCGGCCGACACGACGACCGCACCCTCGGCGATCTTGCCGAAGTCGACGTATGCCTCGACGCTGCCCGCCCCCACGAAGAGGGTGCGCTCGTTGAGCAGGAACTCCGGGACGTTGTTCCGGTCGTTCTGGAGATCGACAACGACCTGGAAGTTGCCCTCGGCCGCGACGTAGCGGCTGAGATCCTGGATCGACTTCAGCAGCGGGGGCTGACTGCGGTCGGTCTGTTCCTTGGCGAAGGGGTTGCGGAAGTCCGGAAAGACCCCGGCCACCTGCGTGCCGAGCAGCACCACCACGGCCAGCGCCGCGGCGCCGAGCACCACGAGCAACCCCCGGGCGGGCCCGGAGGGGCCCCGCGGGGCGGGCCGGTCGACCTCACCGTCAGGGGACATCACGCTCACCATCCTCGATCGGACACATCGTCTGCCGATGACGGTACGGCTCTCGTGCGACACCCGCGAGGCGAGCCGCCGGTCTGCACGTATCGCGTTTCGGACGGACCTCTCCCCGCCATGCCGGGCCTGGGTCGTCGTACCAGGTCACCAGCAGCCCCGGCGACGAGGTGGGCCAGCCGGAGCACGGCGGCGGAGACTGGGGACCTGTCCCGACGGCGGACACAGCTACCCGCCGGCCCCGATCCCGGCCTACGCTGTGTCCGGCTCGCGAAACGCTCAGCACATCGCCACCCAGGAGACGATCTTGCGCGGCAAAGTGAAGAAAAACCGGGGAGTTGATCTATAACGCCCCAGCTCAAGAAGTCTGCTCCCCGCGCACGCGGGGGTGATCCCACGGCTTCCTCCTCTCGTGGTGGGGACGGTGGCTGCTCCCCGCGCACGCGGGGGTGATCCCCGCTCACGCGTCTGCGCCGTCCCGGCCGGCCCCTGCTCCCCGCGCACGCGGGGGTGATCCGGTGGTGGCGGCTCGGTGGCCGGGGGTGCAGAACTGCTCCCCCGCGCTTGCGGTGGGGGTAATCCTGGTTGGATCTCGCCCCGGCCGGAGGGCTTCTGCTCCCCGCGCAGGCGGGGTCATCGGGTGTCGCGGTCCTTGTTGCCTGTGCCGGCCGGCTGCTTCCCGCGCAATTGCCCAGCTCGGCGAGGGCCGTACTTCCCAGAGGGGCAAGCCTGCCGATACACGCGCGACGACCTGGACGCCGTCGCCGCCGAACTCAACAGCAGACCACGCAAAACCCTGGGCTGGGAGACCCCAGCGCAGCGGCCATCTCGCCTTCTCGAAGCCCCCGCCTGAGACCGAGGCATCATGAGCGTGTGAACATCGAGCTGTTCTACTTTGCCGGCTGCCCGAACTGGCACCTCGCACAAGAACGCCTCAGGGAAGCCCTCACGGTCGTGGGCCGCCTCGACCTGCAAGTGGGTCTCCGCCCCGTCGAGACGGACGAGCAGGCTCGGAAACTGGGGTTCCCCGGGTCACCCACAATCCGCATCAACGGCCGCGACCCCTTCCCCACGGCAGACGACGTCGGCTCCCTGAGCTGCCGGGTCTACAGCACACCAGAAGGTCTCGCGGGTTCGCCCACCCTCGACCAGCTCGTCCAAGCCCTCACTCAGTAGATCCCACAACAGACAGGTGTTGCGACGACCCTCGGAATCCACCCAGGGACGGGCGCTTCGTGCCTGCGACGGGTCAGGCCCGATTGGCGACGTGTGCGACGAACGCGCGCCACGCGACCGGCACGAACGTGAGAGCCGGGCCAGTCACATCCTTCGAGTCCCGTACGCCGACGACGCCGGGAAGGTTGTCGGCGACCTCCACACACGCGCCGCCGTTGGAGCTGCTACGGGTGGACTTCCGCCACCGCGCGCCGGTCAGGTCATCCATGCTCTCGCCCTCAGCAGGTCGATGGTCTGGTCTCGCGGCAACGAGACCGATCTGACGGTATCCCAAACCGCCCAGAGTGGAGCAATGTCATTCGTGACGCGGCCCGCGGCCTGGTCATCGAGGTAGCCGACATCCTCTCCGTCCGGGGTGCTCGCGATGATGAACGGCCCAGCTTGGCCCGGGTGTAGGCCAGCGCGCAGCGGTAGCACGTGCACCATGACGTTGGGCCGCTGTGCCATGGTCACGAGGTGGTCGAGTTGTGCGTCCATCACGTCGGGGTGACCACGTAGAAGCGCCGCCTCGTCGATCACGAAGATCGCCAGCGGGGGACGCGGCCGGTCGAACACCACAGCCTGCCGCCGGAGGCGGGACTCGACGTGGTCGTCCACATCAGCCACGAGTGGACCACTCGCGAGGACGCCCCGGGCGTATGCCTCCGTCTGGAGAAGCCCTGGAAGAACGGCAGATTCATACCAGCGCAGGCCGACCGCCTCGCGTTCGATGTCGGTCCACGGGCGGAACCATGCCGGTTCCTTCCGTCGCATTACGTCCGGCCACAGCTCCAATACGTCCTTGCCGAGAAGTTGCGCGACCTTGGCGCGATGTCTCGTCTGCGGAATCCGTCCGTGGCTCGCCCACTTGGCTGCGGTCTTCGGGTCCACGCCTATCTCGGCCGCGAGGCTGTCGGCCGTGTGGCCCGTCTCCGCCATCGCGGCCTTCACGGCCCCATTCATCCCTTGTTCTCCCTAACGTTCCGAACGTCCGGAGGTCATAGTGCAACGCAGTGTGTTCGGTCCGCAACAGTCAGCAGGGTAATGGTGGGACGAGCGATCGGTGGAGGGGTGACCCCGGCGGGCGCGTTCGTCGAGGGGGCCGCCCGGTCCCTCCCTGCGCGTGGCGAGCGGGCGGCCCCCTCTCCAATCTCGACGGAGAGGCGAAGTCATGTCGTACCCAGGAAAACGGCACCGGTCCCGGCGCGGCCGGCACTGCGTGTGCCAGGTCTGCCGGGCGCACCGGGCGGCGGAGCCGGAGCCCACGCCGGCCGATCCGAAGCCCGCGCCGAGGCCGGCCCCGCCACCCCGGGACCCGGTCCCGTACGACCCGCCACTGATCGGCCCGATGATTCCTCCGCACCGGGGCCCGCGCTGATGTCCCGCGCCGCCCGCCCGCACCTGCCGGTCCGCCCGATCTGGCTGTGCCGGGTCTGCGGCCACCCGTGGCCCTGCGGCATGGCGCGGCTGTCGCTGCTGACCGAGTACCGGGGCAACCGCACGGCCCTGCTGATCTACCTGGCCACCCTGAAGGTGGAGGCCGCCACCCAGCTCGCGGCGTTGACGCCCGGCGCGCCGCCCATCGACCTTACCGACCGGTTCCTGTCCTGGGCGCGCGCTCGGGGGTGACGCCGCCCGGGGGTGTCCCTATGGGTTCGCCAGGCGGGGACGGGCGCGGTTGGGCGTGGGGATGGCAGGGGTTCTTGTCGCGGGGCATGGCACAAGGACGTCGTAGCGGCGTCGGGCGAGGAAGCTGAGGGCACATTGCGCGTTTGCCTTCGGCTCTTGCGTCGTAGTAGCCGGGTGGCGGTCAAGAACCGCTTCCCATTCTTCGCGGAGTCGTCTTCACGACAGCCCACGACTCCAAATATCGACGCATGTCACACTCCCTTCGTCCAGCATCTCCGCCACACACCCGTAGGGAGAGAGAATGATCCGTTCCGTCGTCAAGATATCCACCGCACTGGTCGCCATCATGGTGGCCGCCCTCGCCCCACCCGCGATGGCGAGACCGTCTCAGCCCGCCGGTGCCGTACCCGTCCCGAGAAGCGATGTCTCCAGCCAGTCGACCAGCCCGATCGGCCCGTACTTCCTGATCAGCTCGCACAGCGCGAAGTGCCTGACCCCGGCCGGCGGCGTCACGTCCAACAACGCCATCCTGGTGCAGTACAACTGTGACGCCGACCTGTCACGCCGCTGGGTGCTCGTGGACGTGACCGGCACGAGCGTCTACCAGATCATCAACGTGCTCGGCGGAAAGTGCCTGACCCCCGAGGGGGGCGGCACCGCAGTCGACCTGAAGATCGTGCAATACAACTGTGACACGAACCCGGCACGCCGATGGACGTTCGTGGACGTAACCGGAAACCGGGAATACCAAATCCGCAACGTCCACAGCGGACTCTGCCTCACCATCACCGGTGCCAGCACGTCGAACAATGCCGAAATGCTGCAATTCCCCTGCAACACCACGCCCCCCCACAACGAGCGCTGGTACCTCGCCTTCCCGTAGGGCGGCCGACCATTCCTCCGACTGCCTCGGCCGTGCGACAGTGGGTCGGGGCAGTCCGCGCGGAACAGGCCCGGTCACTCGTCCGCCGCGGTACGCGCACCGCAGGTGCGCCGGCCGGGCGACGGGCGCGGCGGTCAGGCGAACGCGGAGAGCCCGGTGAGCCGCTGCCCGATGACGAGCTGGTGGATCTCCGAGGTGCCCTCGTAGGTGAGCACGCTCTCCAGATTGTTCGCGTGCCGCATGACCGGGTACTCGCCGGAGACCCCGTTCGCGCCGAGGATGGTGCGGCACTGCCGGGCGATGGCCAGCGCCTCCCGGACGTTGTTCAGCTTCCCCACGCTGACCTGCTCGGGGCGCAGCCTCCCGGCGTCGGCGAGCCGCCCCAGGTGCAGCGCCAGCAGGACACCCTTCTGCCACTCGACCGCCATGTCGGCGAGCTTGGCCTGGGTGAGCTGGAACCCGGCCAGCGGCCGGCCGAACTGGGTGCGGGTGGTCGCGTACGACAGGGCCGTCTCCAGGCAGTCGCGGGCCGCGCCGAGCGCGCCCCAGACGATGCCGTGCCGGGCCTCGGTGAGGCAGCTCAGCGGGGCCTTGAGCCCGGCGGCCCCGGGCAGCAGGGCGTCCGCCGGGAGCCGGACGTCGGCCAGGGCGATCTCGCCGGTCACGGAGGCGCGCAGCGACATCTTGCGCCGGATCTCGCGCACCGACACCCCGGGCATGTCCATCGGTACGGCGAAACCGCGCACTCCCTCGTCCGCGCGGGCCCAGATCACCGCGACGTCGGCGACCGGCGCGTTGGTGATCCACATCTTGCCGCCGTGCAGCACCCAGTCGTCGCCGTCGCGGCGGGCCCGGGTGGCCATCGACGCCGGGTCGGAGCCGTGGTCGGGCTCGGTCAGCCCGAAACACCCGATCGCCTCGCCCGCGGCCATCGCCGGCAGCCAGCGCCGCTTCTGCTCGTCGCTGCCGTAGCGCCAGATCGCGTACATGGCCAGCGAGCCCTGCACGGAGACCAGCGACCGGACGCCGGAGTCGCCGGCCTCCAGTTCCAGGCAGGCCAGCCCGTACGCGACGGCCGACGAGCCGGCGCAGCCGTACCCGGTCAGGTGCATGCCGAGCAGGCCGAGCCTGCCGAACTCGCGGGCCAGTTCCCGGACCGGCACGTGGCCCTGTTCGTACCAGTCGGCGACCTGCGGGCGGACCCGGTCGTCGACGAGCCGGCGCACGACGGCCCGGATCTGCCGCTCCTCGTCGTCGAGGAGGGAGTCCAGGTCCAGCAGGTCGAACGGCGAGACGGGGCTCATGGCTGCCACCCTAACGACCCCTCAGGCGCGCGTCGCCGACGCCCGTCAGTCGGCCTGGCCGGAGAGCACCAGCACCCGGGCGTGGATCTGGTTGCGCTGCTGGAGGGCGGCGCGCAACGCGCGGTGCAGCCCGTCCTCCAGGTACAGCCCGCCGTTCCACTGCACCACGTGCGGGAACAGGTCGCCGTAGAAGGTCGAGTCCTCGGCGAGCAGCTTGTCCAGCGCCAGCTCACGCTTGGTGGTGATCAACTGGTCCAGTCGCAGCGGACGCGGCGGGATCTCCGCCCACTGCTTGAGCGTCAGATTGTGCTCCGGGTAGGGACGCCCGTCCCGGACCGCTCTGAAGATCACGACGGCACGCTCTCCTCCCCTGACCGGGCCGACCCACCCGCACGGGGTCGCATCACGGTGTGGCGCCGCGCGACGCGGCACCGATGACCGTGCCAGCGTAGCCGCCCGATGCACACCGCGTTTTACTCCCTCATGTCGCATTCGCCGCCGCCGGACCCGGCGGACCGGTCAGCTCCAGCGGCCCCGGCGGACCACCTCGTCGACCGGGCGACGTCCCCGGCGCAGGGACGGCGACCGGTGGTCCGGCGCCCGATAGCCGACGGTGAGCGCCCCGATCGGCTGGTACTCCTCCGGCACCCCGAACGCCTGCCGGTACGCGGCGGTGCGCTGCGGCGAGATGCCGAAGAAGCACGCGCCCAACCCCTCGTCCACCGCGGTGAGCAGCATCAGCAGGGCGGCGAAGCCGGCGTCGACGTGCCAGTACGGCACCGGCCACCGCTCGGTCGACCGGTCCGCCCACCCCTTGTCCGGCTCGGCGTACCGCTCCAGATAGGCCGAACGGTTGGCGTGCGGCACGACGATCAGCGGCGCCCGCCGCATCCCGGCCAGCCACCGTTCCCGCCCGCCGCCGTCCGGGGTGGTCGCCGCCCAGAACCGGTCCCGGTCCTCCGGCGTCTCCAGCACCAGGAACCCCCAGCCCTGGGCGAACCCGGCCGACGGGGCCCGGACCGCGTGGTCGAGCAGCCGCTCCACCACCTCGGGCGGGACCGGGCGGTCCGGGTCGTAGTTGCGCACCATCCGGCGCCGCCGGACGACCTCGGCGAACTCCATGCCGCTCCCTCGCGCCCGGCCGGTCAGGCCCCGGGGCGGATGCCCCAGGCGCCCCGCCAGGTGTCCCCCGGCTCCAGCGTGATCACGTCCTTGCCCGAGCGGAACGCGTCCGGCGGGCAGGTCATCGGCTCGACGGCCACCGAGCGCCGGTGCCGCTCCCCGCTGAGGGTGTCCCCGGTGAAGACCTGCCACCAGCCGAACTCCCGGTCCGCCCAGATCCGCACCGTGGCGGCGTCGTCCGGGGCGGCCAGGGTCACCGAGGAGCCGCCGTCGGCGTCCCGGACCACCTCGCCGAACGTCGCGTCGAGCACCGCCTCGCCGATCCGCCGCGGGCTGGTGTAGTCGTACTCGGTGCCGGCGACCGGCGTCGCCCCGACCGGCAACAGCCGCCCGTCCAGCAGCACCCGGGTCCGTCCGGGCACCCTGAGCGAGATGTCGTCGACCGCCACCCCGGGCAGCCGCAGGTAAGGGTGCGTCGAGAAGCCGAACGGGCAGGGCCCGTCGCCGACGTTGGTCACCTCGTGCTCGACGAGCAGGCCATCCGGGCCCACGGCGTACCGGGTGCGCAACCGCAGCCCCCACGGGTAGCCGGGTTGCGGCGGCAGGTCGTAGCCGACCGTCACCGCGTCGTCGGCCTGCGCGACCAGGTGCCACCGCACCCAGTTGACCAGGCCGTGGATGGCGTTGTGCCGGGTCGGCTCGGTCAGCGTGAGCTGCAGGGACCGCTCCCCGAAGGAGTACTGCCCGTCGCGGATCCGGTTCGGCCACGGGGCCAGCACCTGCCCGGCCCCGCCGGGGCAGACCTCGTCGAGGGCGTACCCGTCGAGGTAGTCGACCCCGTCGTGCCGATAGGTCCGCAGGCCACCGCCCACCTCCACGATGACGGCCTCGTGGCCGGCGGCGGAAATGGTCCACTGTGCGCCTGACGGCGGGGGGGTCGCGGCGTTCTGCATGCCGGTGACCTTAGTCGTTCACTCCTGCGTACGCGGTGTGGCGGCCCGGTAGCGGAGCAGGGCCGGGAAGACCGCCACCAGCAGCACCGCCAGCGCCGCCGCGGCCAGGCCGCCGCCGACCCAGGCGACGCCGGTGCCGAACCCGGCGGCCGTCGCCCCCGCGCGCAGGTCGCCGAGGCGGGGCCCGCCCGCGACGACCACCGTGTTCACGCCCTGGAGCCGGCCGCGCATCCGGTCCGGCGCGTGCACCAGCAGCATCGTCTGCCGCAGCACCGCGCTGATCAGGTCGGCCGCGCCGGCCAGGGCGAGCAGCCCGACCACCAGCCAGAGCTGGCGGGCCAGCCCGGCGGCGGCGATGGCCACCCCCCAGCCGACCACGGCGAGGACCAGCGCCAGCCCCTGCCGGCGGAGCCGGCCGATCCAGCCGGAGGTCAGCCCGCCGAGCATCGAGCCGATGGCGATCGCGCTGTAGAGCCAGCCGACCGCCGCGCCGCCGCCGAACCGTTCCTGGGCCACCTGGGGGAAGAGCGCCCGGGGCATCGCCAGCACCATCGCGATCAGGTCGATGACGAAGGAGAGCAGCAGCACCGGGGTCGCGGCCAGGTAGCGGAAGCCGTCCACGATGCTGGCCAGCCCCGCCCGGCGCGGCGCGGCGGAGCCGTCCGGGTCGGGCTCCGGGGGCAGCGCCGGCAGCCGGAAGGTGGCCCACAGCGAGACGGTGAAGAGCAGGGCGTCCACCGCGTACGCCACCGGCAGGCCGAGGCCGGTGCCCCCGGCGGCGAAGATCAGGCCGGCGGCCAGCGGCCCGAAGACCGAGGTGGCGGTGTGGGTGGTGAAGTTGAGCGTGCTGGCCGCCGCCACCAGCTCCGTCGGCACCAGCCGGGGCAGGATCGCGCTGCGGGTCGGCGAGGTGACCGCGAACGCGGTGGACTGCACCGCCACCAGGGCCAGCAGCAGCACCGGGCTGCCCACCCGCAGCAGGGCCTGGACCAGCAGCGCGAGCGTCGACGCCCAGAGCAGCGCCCCGCCGACGAGCAGCACCCGGCGGCGGTCCAGGACGTCGGCGACCGCCCCGCCCCACAGCCCGAAGACCAGCAGCGGCAGGAACCCGGCGATGCCGAGCAGGCCGACCCAGAACGAGCCGCCGGTCAGCGCGTACATCTCCACCGGAACCGCGACCGCGGTGAACTGGAAGCCGAACATGGCCACGCCGTTGCCGAGCCACACCCGCCGGTACGCGGGCACGCCGAGGGGCCGCAGGTCGATCGCCCAGCGGCGCGCCCCGCGCGGCCGGGTCTCCTTGACGGCGGTCACGGGGCCAGCCGCTCCACCACCCAGCCCCCGTCGCCGGCCGTCCCCGGGGCGGGTCCGGTGCGGCGGAACCGCAGCCGGTCGTGCAGCCGGCTGGACCGGCCCTGCCAGAACTCGACCGTCGTCGGGCGCACCCGCAGCCCGCCCCAGTACGGCGGAGTGGGGATCGGCTCCACCCCAGCGAAGCGCTCGGCCGCCGCCCGGTGGCCGGCGTCCAGCGCGGCCCGGTTGGGGATCAGCCGGGACTGGGCGCTGGCCCAGGCGCCGAGCTGGGAGCCGCGCGGCCGGCTGGCGAAGTACGCCTCGGTCTCGGCCCGGTCCACCGGCTCGATCTGCCCGGCGACCACCACCTGCCGCTGCATCCCGAACCACGGGAAGACCAGGCTGGCATACGGGTTGGCCAGCGCCTCGACGCCCTTGCGGGAGCCGTGGTTGGTGAAGAGGACGAAGCCCGCCGCGTCGTACCGCTTGAGCAGGACGGTGCGCCCGCTGGGCCGGCCCGCGGCGTCGGCGGTGCCGAGCACCATGGCGTTCGGCTCGGGCAGCCGGGCGGCCACCGCGTCGGCGAACCAGCGGGCGAACTGGCTGTGCCAGTCGGCCGCCAGGTCCGCCTCGGAAAGGCCCAGGTCGGCGGCGTACTCGTTACGCATCCCCGCCGGCCCGGGTGTGTCACCCGTCACAGTCAGTCTCCCCCTCGCCGGGCCGTCCGCATCCGCACCCCAGGCCAGCCCGCACCGCCAAGTCTCACCGAGGCCGACCGGATGTCCACCGGCGGGGATGAGGCGTGCAGCACAGTCGCACTGGGTCGCGCAGTCGGTTACTCAGCAGGCAAGATGTCACGAACACGTCCCTGAGGATCGCCTAAGGCGCTCGACCGGCCGGGCCGGATGAGCCCGGGCGGGCGCATCGAGCAGATCCAGGAGAGAACGACATGGCCGACTTCAAACCCGGGCTGGAAGGCGTCGTAGCCTTCGAGACCCAGATCGCCGAGCCGGACAGGGCTGGGGGCTCGCTGCGCTATCGCGGCGTGGACATCGAGGATCTGATCGGCCAGGTCTCCTTCGGCAACGTCTGGGCGCTGCTGGTCGACGGGCGCTTCGGGCCGGGGCTGCCGCCGGCCGAGCCGTTCCCGGTGCCGGTGCACTCCGGCGACATCCGGGTCGACGTGCAGTCCGCCGTCGCCATGCTCGCCCCGTACTGGGGGCTCAGCCAGCTACTGGACATCTCCGACGAGCAGGCCCGCGAGGATCTGGCCCGGGTCTCGGTGACCGCGCTCTCCTTCGTCGCCCAGTCCGCCCGCGGCCTGGGCCTGCCGGCCGTGCCGCAGAAGGAGATCGACAAGGCCGAGACGATCGTCGAGCGCTTCATGAAGCGCTGGCGCGGCGAGCCCGACCCGCGGCACGTCAAGGCCGTGGACGCGTACTTCATCTCGGCCGCCGAGCACGGCCTGAACGCCTCCACGTTCACCGCCCGGATCGTCGCCTCCACCGGCGCGGACGCCGCGGCCTGCATCTCCTCCGGCATCGGCGCCCTCTCCGGCCCGCTGCACGGCGGCGCCCCCTCCCGGGTGCTCTCCATGCTGGAGGCCGTCGAGCGCAGCGGTGACGCCGAGGGGTACGTCAAGGGCGTCCTGGACCGGGGCGAGCGGCTGATGGGCTTCGGCCACCGGGTCTACCGGGCCGAGGACCCGCGCGCCCGGGTGCTCCGCCGCACCGCCAAGGAGCTGGGCGCGCCGCGCTTCGAGATCGCCGAGGCGCTGGAGAAGGCCGCCCTGGCCGAGCTCCAGGCCCGCCGCCCGGACCGGGTGCTCGCCACCAACGTCGAGTTCTGGTCGGCCGTGGTGCTGGACTTCGCCGAGGTGCCGGCGCACATGTTCACCTCGATGTTCACCTGCGCCCGAATGGGCGGCTGGAGCGCGCACATCCTGGAGCAGAAGCGGCTCCAGCGGCTGGTCCGCCCGTCGGCCACCTACGTCGGCCCGGGCACCCGCAAGCCGCAGGAGGTCGAGGGCTGGGACGCCATCCCGCACGGCGTCTGAGCCGGGCGTCCCCCGACGCCCGCCACCACCTGGTTGCGCGACGCCCGTCCAGCCCGTCAGCGCCAACCACGGAAGGGGCCCCGCCGGTCGGCGGGGCCCCTCCGCGTGTCCGGGTGCGGGCCGGCCGGTCGACCGCGCCGATGTGTCACACGCCTCAGCCCAGGCGGCGGGACCACGGGGTCTCCGGGGCGGCCCGGGTGCGAGGATGGGGGCTCGGCAGTGCCGCCGGACCAGGCTCGGATCCCGACCGCCCGTGCGCCCGCGCACGCGGCCGGCGGTCCGCTCCCGCCCACCAGACCGGCCCCCGCCCATGCGGAAGGATCTCGACAACCGTGGCTGACGCACCGACCATCCGGATTCCCGACGACATCAAGCCCGCCGACGGGCGGTTCGGCTGCGGGCCGTCCAAGGTCCGTCCGGCGGCCGTCTCCGCCCTCGCCGACGCGGCGACCGGCTTCCTGGGTACCTCGCACCGGCAGAAGACCGTCCGGGACCAGGTCGCCCGGCTGCGGCGCGGCATCGCCGAGTTCTACTCCCTGCCGGAGGGCTACGAGGTCGTCCTCGGCAACGGCGGCACCACGGCGTTCTGGGAGGTCGCGGCATTCGGCCTGATCCGGGACCGGGCCCAGTTCGCCAGCTTCGGCGAGTTCGGCGCGAAGTTCGCCAAGTCGGTCAGCCAGGCGCCGTTCCTCGGCGAGCCGACCGTGCGCAAGTCGGAGCCGGGCAGCGCCCCGACGCTGGTCGCCGAGGCCGGGGTGGACGCGTACGGCCTCCCGCAGAACGAGACGTCGACCGGCGTCGCGGTGCCGGTCAGCCGGGTGGCCGGTGCCGACGAGGGTGCGCTGCTGCTGGTCGACGCCACCTCCGCCGCCGGCGGCCTGGCCGTCGACGTCACCGAGACCGACGTCTACTACTTCGCCCCGCAGAAGTGCTTCGCCTCCGACGGCGGCCTCTGGCTGGCCCTGATGTCGCCGGCCGCGCTGGAGCGGGCAGGCGAGATCAAGGCGTCGGGCCGGTACATTCCGGCGTTCCTCGACCTGGTCACCGCGATCGACAACTCGCGGCTGGAGCAGACGTACAACACCCCGGCCCTGGCCACCATCTTCCTGGCCGCCGAGCAGACCGACTGGATGAACGAGCAGGGCGGGCTGGCCTGGGCGGCCAAGCGCACGGCCGAGAGCGCCGGCATCGTGTACGGCTGGGCCGAGCGCTCGGCCGTGGCGACCCCGTTCGTCACCGACCCGGCGCTGCGCTCCAACGTGGTCGCCACCGTCGACTTCGCCGACGGGGTGGACGCGACGGCGATCGCCAGGGCGCTGCGGGCCAACGGGATCGTCGACACCGAGCCGTACCGGAAGCTGGGCCGCAACCAGCTCCGCATCGCGCTCTACCCGGCGGTCGAGCCGGCCGACGTGGAGGCGCTGACCGCCTCGATCGACTACGTCGTCGAGCGACTCTAGGCATCGTCACGCTGGGTGGTCGCCGGAACGCCAGCGGCCACCCAGTGTGATCATCTTCGCAGCTCATCCACGACATGCGGGTGTCGGATCCCCCACCTGGTGGCGGATGGGCGTACCGTGGTGCGAGACGCCCGGGTGGCCGACTCGTGGCGTGCGGCCAGCGAAGCGGGACGGAGGCAAACGCTCATGCGCCCAGTACGCTTCGTCGCCCTCTCCGAGGACGGCCAGGCTCTGGTGCTCGCCGACGAGGTCGGGCGCCTGCTCGCCCTGCCCATCGACGAGCGCATCGCCGGCGCCCTGCACGCCGAGCCGGGTGCGCCACCGCTCGCCGTGGTGCCGTCCTCCGCCGACCTGGTGCCGTCGCTGTCCCCGCGCGACATCCAGGCCAAGATCCGCTCCGGCGAGTCCGCCGAGGACGTGGCCCGCATCGCGGGCGTCCCGGTCGACCGGGTGCTGCGCTACGCCGGCCCCGTGCTCCAGGAGCGGGCGATGCTCGCCCAGCATGCCCGGCGCAGCCGCCTGAAGGGCGCCGACAAGCCGACCCCGCTGGCCGACGTGGTCAACGGCCGGTTGGCCCAGCACGGTATCGACACCGAGAAGATCTCCTGGGACGCGTACCGCCGCGACGACGGCACCTGGCGGATCATCGCCACCTGGCCGTCCGGCAAGGCCACCGCCCAGGCGGTGTGGGACCTCGACAAGACCCGGCAGCACGTCACCCCGCACGACGACATGGCGCAGTACCTGTGCGCCGAGCGCCCCACCCCGATCCTCGGGCAGGAGCCGGCGCCGGAGCGGGGCGGCCACGCGCTGCCCGGCCCGTCGCGCGCCGAGCCGGGCCGGGGCGGGCACGGGCTGCCCGCGGCGGCCGGCGAACACGGCCGCCCGGGGCGGGACCCGATCCGCGCGGGGCGGGACGCCCTGCTCGCCTCGCTGGACCGCCCGCTCGGCTCGACGTCCGGGCGCAGCCTGGAGCCGCGCACGCCGGCGGCGCTGGCCGGGCCCGAGGCACCCCGGCAGCGGCCGGTCGGCGGCGGGGCAGCGGCCCTGCTCGGCGGCGGCCAGGGCTCGGCGTTCGACGACGACTCCGACGCCCCGAAGGAGATCCCGGCCGTGCCCTCGCTGGCGGTGCTCCGGCCGCGCCGCACGGGCGCGGCCGCCGCGGCGGCCGGCGGGACCGAGGCGACCGACTCCTCCGGCAAGCCACGCAAGCGGCTGCCGAGCTGGGACGACGTCCTGTTCGGCAGCGGCCCGGCGGCCCGCGAGTCCTCCTGACCCACCCGTTCGCCGGGCGGCGTGCCCCGCACCCGCCCGGCCAACGGCGAGGCACTCGAAGTGCCACCGTGGCAGGGTGGGCGGCATGGAGTACACGAATCTGGGACGCACCGGTCTGTCGGTGAGCCGGCTCTGCCTCGGCACCATGAACTTCGGGCCGCAGACCAGCGAGCCGGACAGCTTCGCCATCATGGACCGGGCGCTGGAACACGGCATCAACTTCTTCGACACCGCCAACGTGTACGGCTGGCAGACCGGCGAGGGGATCACCGAGCAGATCATCGGCCGCTGGCTCGCCCAGGGCGACGGCCGGCGGGAGAAGGTCGTCCTGGCCACCAAGGTCTACGGCAAGATGGGCGAGTGGCCCAACGAGCAGGGCCTGTCGGCCCGGCACATCGTGCGGGCCTGCGAGGACTCGCTGCGCCGGCTCCAGACCGACGTCATCGACCTGTACCAGATGCACCACGTCTCCCGGGCCACCCCGTGGGAGGAGATCTGGCAGGCGATGGAGACCCTGGTCGCCCAGGGCAAGGTCGTCTACGTCGGATCGTCCAACTTCGCCGGTTGGCACATCGGCCAGGCGCAGGCGGCGGCGGACCGGCGCCACTTCCTCGGCCTCGTCTCCGAACAGTCGATCTACAACCTGCTGACCCGCCACGTCGAGTTGGAGGTGATCCCGGCCGCCCAGCATTACGGCCTCGGCATCATCCCCTGGTCGCCGCTGCACGGCGGGCTGCTGTCCGGCGTGCTGCGCAAGATGGCCGAGGGCGGGGCCGCCCGGGGCACCAGCGGCCGGGCCGCCGAGGGCCTGGCGGAGCACCGGCCGGCGATCGAGGCGTACGAGAAGTTCTGCGCCGACCTGGGCCACGACCCGGCGGACGTGGCGCTCGGCTGGCTGCTCTCCCGGCCGGGGGTGACCGCCCCGATCATCGGGCCGCGCACCCTCGACCAGCTCGACCGGTCGCTGGGCGCGCTCGACGTGCGGCTCGACGAGGCGGCGCTGGCCCGGCTCGACGAGCTGTTCCCGCCGGTGGGCAGGGGCGGCCCGGGCCCGGAGGCCTGGGCCTGGTGACCACCCGCTGACCGGCGACGTGGGGCGGCGTGCCCTGCCGCCCCGTCGCCGGCAGGGCGCGGGGCACCTAGATCGGCCAGGCGGCCAGCCGGTCGTGTGTCGGTCGGGGGCCCTGGTGACTGCGGACCAGCACCAGCTCGGTGGCCGGCCACGGCGGCCCCAGGTAGTCGTGCAGGGCCTCCCGGTCGGCGGCCACGTCGGCGCCGTCGACCCGGTCGCCGGGCCGGGCGATGGTCAGGTGCGGGCGGAACGGCTTCTCGTCGTGCGGCAGCCGGCCCCGGCGCAGCCCGATCCGGACCAGCCGGGCCAGGACGCCGAGCGCGTCGACCTCGCCGTGCACGTCCACCCAGAGCACCGTGAACCGGCCCTGGCCGAAGCTGCCCCCGCCGCCGAGCCGTAGCACCGGTGAGCCGGCCCGGCCGCCCCGGAACGTCTCGGCGGCGATGCCGAGCGCGCTCTCCACGTCGGTCAGCCGGCCCGCGTCCACCTCACCGAGGAAGGCGAGGGTGAGGTGCGCGTCGGCGGGGTCGGCGAGCCGGACATCGGTGCCGGACGTCGCCATCCGGCCGATCCGCAGCCGGGCCACCTGCGCGGTCAGGTCGGCGACCGCCGCAGCCGGCGGGTAGACCGCGACGAACAACCGCATCCTGGTACGCCGTTCAGTGGTGCCGCTGGCGGTGCGGGGCGCGGGCGGCCGGCAGGGTCAGCCCGGCGGCGTGCAGCATCCCCTCGACCCGGACCCGCTCGATCTGCCGATCGACGCCCTCCAGCTCGCCCAGGTGCTCGGTGAGCCCCAGGCACCGGCAGGCCGCCCGCAGGTGCTCGTCGTACGCGTCGACCACCGCGGCGTGCCAGACCACGGCCCGGCCACCCGGGTTGACCCGGTGCTGCGCGAAGCGGCGCAGGCCGGCGGCGATCTCCTGGAGGGACCGGCGGTCGGCCCGGTCGAACTCGGTGAGGTCGATGTCCCGGGTGAGCGAGTCGGCCTCGACGGCCCGGTCCAGCCGGGCGATGGTGCGGCGTTCCCGGCGGCGTTCACGCCACTCGGCGTACCCGCAGACGACCCGGTCGATGATCTCGTCGGCGCAGAAGAGCAGCGCGAAGGCGGCCGGCAGACTCGCGACAGCGACGATCGCCAGGGCAAGGGGCACTGCGCGGCCTACCTCCACGCATCGACGCTAAGCCCCCGCGCTCCGGACCGCTACCGGAATCTTGACATCCAGGCCAGTCGATTTTTTCCCGCCCGCCGGAAGGCCCCCGGCCCGCCCGAGGCGGCCGAAAGGGGACCTTCCGTCACTCCGGGGAGACGACGTAGAAGCGGGGCATCGGGAGCATCCGCAGGCGCAGCCGGGCACCCGAGCGGCGTAGCTGCCAGGCGAGCGCCAGCAGCGCGGTGGCCAGCGAGATCAGCCCGCCGATCCAGATGCTCGCCCCGGCGCCGAAGGTCTCGGCCACCCACCCGATCAGCGGGGCGCCGACCGGGTTGGTGCCGAGGAAGACGAACACCCACAGCGCCATGACCCGGCCCCGGAACGCGGCGTCGGTGCCGAGCTGAACCCGCTGGTTGGCGGCCTGCGCGAAGAACACCATGAAGAACCCGGCGGGCAGCAGCAGCGTCACCACCAGCCAGTACGCCGGGGCGAGCCCGACCAGGGTGCCGAAGACGGCACAGCCGACCGCCGCGCCGAGCACCACCCAGACCGAGGGGCGGCTGCGCCGCCCGGTTCCAGCCAGCGCACCGACCAGCGCGCCGACGGCCAGGGCGGTGCTGAACAGGCCGAACGAGGCGGCCCCGGTCTTGAACACGGTCTTGGCCAGCGCGGCCAGGGTGAGCTGGAAGTTGAACAGGCTCATCCCGATCACCGACATCACCGCCATCGGCAGCAGCAGGTCGGGGCGGCGGGCGACGTACCGCAGCCCGTCGACCACCCGGGCGGAGTCCCGCTCGCCGACCGGCAGCAGGTCCTTGCGGTACAGCTCGGCGGGACGCATCCGGACCACGTTGGCCAGCGGGGCCAGCGAGCTGACCGCGGTGAACAGGAACACCGGGCCGACGTCCACGACGGCGATGGCCAGGCCGGCCACGGCCGGGCCGACGATCCGGGCCGAGTTGAACACGGCGGAGTTGAGCGACAACGCGTTGGGCAGCAGCGGGGTGCCGACGAGTTCGGAGACGAACGCCTGCCGCACCGGGGTCTCCACCGCGTTCGAGACGCCGAGCAGGGCGGCGAAGACGAAGACGTGCCAGAGTTCCACCAGGCCGGTGAACACCAGCAGGCTCATCCCGAACGCCAGCACCGTCCAGAACACGTTCGCGACGAACAGCAGCAGGCGCTTGTCGTACCGGTCGGCGAGCCGCCCGGAGATCAGGGTGAGCAGCAGCACCGGGGCGAACTGGAGTGCGGTGACGACACCGAGCGCGGTGGCGGAGTCGTCCGAGAGCTGAAGGACGAGCCAGTCCTGGGCGATGAACATCATCCAGACGCCGATCAGTTTGATCAGCTGCCCGGACGCGAAGAGCCGGTAGTTACGGACCTGCAGTGACTGGAACATCGTGCTCAGCTTGGCCTGCACCCTGAAAGCGCCTCCCTCGGTCGTACGCGTCATCGACGGCGGACGGCGCGGGCGCGGTGGCGCGGGACGAGGTCAGGCGCGGGCGAGCTGCTGAAGGATCTCGGCGGCCTGCCGCAGCGTCTCCCGGTCGGACTCGGTGAGCTCGGCCAGCCGGTGGGCCAGCCACTCGTTACGGGCCCGCTCGAACTGTTCGAGCACGGCCCGTCCCCCCTCGGTCGCCGAGAGGATGACCTGTCGACCGTCGGTCGGGTGGGGAGTGCGCCGCACGAGGCCGCGCTCCTCCAACTTTCCGACGATCTTGGTCATCGTCGGCGGTTGCACCCGTTCGACGTCGGCCAGTTCCCGGGGCGTCAGTGCGCCCGCCAGCCGGAGGCTGGTGAGCGCGCTGAGCTGGGTGACCGTCAGGTCGCCCACCGGGCGGGCCTGTCGGACCCGTCGGTTGAGCCGGGTGATCGCATCACGCAACTGGGGGGCCAGCTGCGCCGGTGGCACGCGTTTCGCCGTCACCGTCCGCTCCGTCACGTTAGTTAGCCTAGCTAATAAGCCTGGCTAAGGACATCCGATATGACCATGCTCACCAGGGAGTTCATGTCCGAAGGGCCGGGGTGCCCGATTCGGATGCCCCGGCCCGGCCGACCACGACGGGTCGTCAGAGCACGGCGGACTCGATCGGCCCGCGCAGGAAGTACAGCACGAATAGCGCGGCCACCCCGTACAGCAGGGGGTGGACCTCCCGGGCCTTACCCTTCGCCAGCTTGAGCACGACGAAGGAGATGACGCCCGCGCCGATGCCGTTGGAGATCGAGTACGTGAACGGCATCAGGGCGATGGTGAGGAACGCCGGGATGGCGATCTCGTAGTCGGTCCAGTCGATGGTCCGCACCGCGGTCATCATCAGGAAGCCGACCACCACCAGCGCCGTGGACGCCGCCTCGAACGGCACCACCAGGGACAGCGGCGCGAGGAACATCGCGAGCAGGAACAGTCCGCCGGTGACCAGGTTGGCCACGCCGGTCCGGGCGCCCTCCGCCACACCGGCGGCACTCTCGATGTACGACGTGTTGCTGGAGACGCTCGCCGCGCCACCCGCCGCCGCGGCGATCGAGTCGACCAGCAGGATCTCCTTGGCCCGCGGCGGGGTGCCCCGCTCGTCGAGCATGTCCCCCTCCTGGCCGATCGCGACCATGGTGCCCATGGTGTCGAAGAAGTCCGTGATCAGCAGGGTGAAGACGAACATCAGCGGGACCAGCCAGCCGACCCGGCCCCAGGAGTTCAGCACGTTGAAGTTGCCCAGCAACGACAGGTCGGGGACATCCACGATCTTGTTCGGCAGCTCCGGCACGTTCAGGGACCAGCCGTGCGGGTTGGGCTTGCCGTTGACGAAGGACGGGCCGACCTTGGCCACCGCCTCCACGATGATCGCCAGCACGGTCGTGGCGAGGATGCCGATCAGGATCGCGCCCCGGACCCGGCGGACCACCAGCACCAGGGTGATCAGCAGGCCCACCACGAAGACCGCCATCGGCCAGCTAACGATCTTGCCGTTGATGCCGAGCCCGACCGGGACGGTGGTGTTCGCCACGTCCGGGATCCGACGGACGAAGCCGGCGTCGACCAGGCCGATGATGGTCAGGAAGAGGCCGATGCCGACGCCGATCGCGGTCTTCAGCTGGGTGGGCACCGAGCGGAACACCGCCGTACGCAGGCCGGTGAGCACCAGGATCGCGATGAGCACACCCTCGATCACCACCAGGCCCATCGCGTCGGCCCAGGTCATCTGCGGGGCGATCTCGTACGCGACCAGCGCGTTCACGCCCAGGCCGGCGGCCAGCGCGATCGGGAACCGGCCGACGACCCCCATCAGGATGGTCATCAGGCCGGCGACCAGCGCGGTGGCGGCGGCCAGCGCGGGGATGGCCAGCTTCTTGCCGTCGCCGTCGACGGCGCCGCCGAGGATCAGCGGGTTGAGCACCACGATGTACGCCATCGTGAAGAAGGTCGCCAGACCACCACGGACCTCACGGCTCGGCGTCGAGCCCCGAGCGGTGATCTCGAAGAACCGGTCGAAACCGTTACGGGGGTGGCCGGGATCGGGTGCATTGCTCTTGTACGGCGGCGCAATCGCCATCAGGTCCTCGCAGGTGATCTTCCGTGTGTCGCGCGCATCGTCGCAGATCACCGGCCACCTGCAAAAGTTGATCGCGTACGCTTGCCCCCGTGCGACAGGAGCAACCGCCGCGACCCGAGCCGCTCGACCCGCCGATGGTGCCGTTCGCGGTCGCCGGGCTGGCGGTCTGGGCGGTGGCCGGTCTGGTGCTGCTGATCTTCTTCCGGAACTGGCTCACCGAGCACGGCCGTCAGGACTGGCTCTGGACCTGCCTGGCCGGATTCCTCTGGGGCTTTCCCGGTCTCGCGGTGATGATGCGCCACGACGCCAACCGGCGTCGCCGCCGCGCGACGGCTCAGGCCGTCCGGCCGGAGGACGCCGGCCGCTGACGCCGACCGGTCAGGGGTGGCCGTACGGCTCGGCCGGCTCCGCCGCCTCCACCGAGCCCGGGGCCCGGCTCACCGACATCGCCTCGACCGCGCTGTCGTCGTACACCGTTGGCAGTTCGTCGACCGGGCTGTCGGGCGTCTCGACCAGGGTCTCCGAGTGCGCGCCGCAGCCGTGGTCGGCGCTGACCACCCGGCCGTCGTCCGGGGCGTAGAAGTTGCCGCACGCGCCGAAGACCTGCCGCAGCGCGCCGGCCAGCGGCAGGTAGAAGCCGCAGGTGCCGCAGCGGGCGGCGGCCGGGGCGGCCGTGGAGATCGGCGCGTCGGGCCCGTGGTCGCCGTCGTACCAGCGCTGGGCGGCCTCGGCGCGTCCCTCGCGGGAGAGCACCCGGGGCCGGCCGAGGCCGAACTCCCAGGCGGTCTCGTCGACGGCCGGGTCGTCGGAGAGCACGTACCCTGGAACGAGCCGCTCGTCGTCCGGCGGAGTGGGCAGCAGGTCGCCGGGGCCGAGGTCGCCCGGCTTGAGCCGCTCCTGCCAGGGCAGCCAGCCGGGGGCGAGCAGCGCATCCGGGCCGGGCAGCAGGACCGTCTCGCAGATGGTGACCTTGCGGCTGCGCGGCACCCGGGTCACCGTCACCGCCCACCGCCAGCCCCGGTAACCGGGCAGCCGGCACTCGAAGTAGTGGGTGACGAGCCGGTCGGCCTCGGCGACGGCCTGGAGGTGATCGCCGATGTCGGAGGGCTCCACCTCGGTGATTGCGTCGCGGGCCACCTCGACGGCGGCGGCGCAGACCTGGTCGAGGCGGGCGGCACGGGCGGAGGCGGGCCTGGTCACCCGACCATTGTCCCCCATGCGCGGCAACGACCGACAGGCACTCCCCGGAGCGTGTTCTCCGGTGGTGGTGGCGCGGGGGTGGGGTGCATGGGCGAGGATGGTGCACATGCCGTTGTTCTCCCGCTCCGAGCGGTCCCTACTCGGGCGGACCGTCGGCACCGGCATCCGCGCCGTCCGCCTGCTCCTGCGCGGCTCCGCGCGGGGCGGGCGCTGGATGACCCGCCGGGCCGGCTCGGCCCGGACCAGGGGCGCCGGCGGCGAGGTCGGCATGGTGCGCCTGTTCGACCTGCACGCGGTCTCCTGTGCGGGGGACACCCTGATCGCGATCGGGCTCGCCGGCACGATCTTCTTCGAGGTGCCGCTGGGCGAGGCGCGCAGCAAGGTGGCGCTGTACCTGCTGGTCACGATGGTGCCGTTCGCCATGCTCGCGCCGGTGGTCGGCCCGCTGCTGGACCACTTCCGGCACGGCCGGCGGTACGCGCTCGCCGCCACCATGCTCGGCCGGGCCTTCCTCGCCTGGATGATCTCCGACCACATGAACGGCTTCGGCCTCTACCCGGCGGCCTTCGGGGTGCTCGCACTCTCCCGGGCGTACGGGGTGGCCCGCTCGGCGGCGGTGCCCCGGCTGCTGCCGGAGGGGCTCGGGCTGTCCCAGGTGGGCGCCCGGGCCAGCGTCTACGGCACCGTGGCCGGCGGGCTGGTCGCCCCGATCGGGCTGGCCGCGTTCTGGTTCGGCCCGCAGTGGCCGCTCCGGGTCGCCTCGGTGATCTTCCTGGTCGGCATGGTGATCGCGCTGCGGCTGCCGCCCCGGGCGGACTCGGACCCACCCGAGCGCGTCCCCCGCCCGCTGCGCTCGCTCGGCCGGCGGGCCGCCGGGGACCGCCCGCTGGGGCGCGGTCGCCCGGCCGGCCGACTCGTCATCGCCACCCTGATCGGCGCGGCCCTGCCCCGCGCGGTGTACGGCTTCCTGCTGCTCTTCCTCGCGTTCGCGCTGAAGAAGGGCGACCTGACCACCGACTTCTTCGGCCGGAACCTGGGCGCGGAGGTGGCGCTCGGCCTGGTCGGCGGGGCGCTCGCGGTGGGCACCTTCCTGGCCACGGCGGTCGGCACCCGGCTGCGCATCCACCGACCCACCGCGATCCAGTCCAGCAGCATGGTCATCGTGGCCGGCACGGCCGTCCTGGCCACCATCCAGTTCTCGCTGCCGATGGTGGCCCTGCTCTGCCTGGTCGCCGCGCTGGCCAGCGGGGTGTCGAAGCTGGCGGTCGACGCCTCCATCCAGGAGCGCATCCCGGAGCGGCTGCGGGCCAGTTCGTTCGCCCACTCCGAGACGGCGCTGATGCTGGCCTTCGTGGCCGGCGGCGGCCTCGGCCTGGTCCCGTTCGACGGGCGACTCGGCATCGCCGTCGCCGCCGGGGTCGGCGTGCTCGCCGCCGCCCGGGGCGCGTACGTCGCCGGGAAGCTGCGCGACGAGCGGCTGGTCGGCCGCCCGCTCGGCGACGACGAGCTGGCCGAGGAGGCGACTCCGGACCCGCCCGACGCCGACGACACGGCGGCGGGCGTAGCCCCGACCTCACCCGCCCCGGCCCGGGGTCCCGACGCCGATCCGGCCGACGACCCGGCCCTGGCTCCACCCGGGTACCACATCTACCGGCCCTCCTCCGCCGTCGCCGGCTCCGGCGGCCCGGGCGGGGCCGACGACGAGACCCGCCGGGAGCCCCGGGGCCCGGTGTCGTGACCGGCTCGACCGCCGCGCGGACCGCCCCCGGGGCACTGCTCGTGGTGACCGCGGTGCCGGCCGAGGCCGAGGCAGTCCGCGCCGGCCTCCCGGCCCCCGCGCCGAGCCGTGCCGGATCGCCGGCGACGCCGCCGGGCCCGGAGGTCACCGTCGTGCCGGTCGGGGTGGGACCGGCCGTCGCCGGGGCGGCCACCGCCCGGCTGCTCGCGCTCGCCGAGGCCGCCGGCCGCCCGTACCGGGCGGTGGTCAGCGCGGGGATCGCCGGCGGCTTCGTCGGGCGGGTGCCGGTCGGCGGAACGGTGCTCGCCACCCGCAGCGTCGCCGCGGACCTCGGCGCCGAGTCACCCGAGGGCTTCATCCCGGTGGACGAGCTGGGCATGCCGCCCGAGTTGCTCGGCGGCGGCAGCACCGTGCCCGCCGACCCGGGGCTACTCGCCGCGCTGCGCGCCGCCCTGCCCGGGGCGACCGTGGGCGCGGTGCTCACCGTCAGCACGGTGACCGGCACCGCCGCCGGCACCGAGGCCCTGGCCAACCGGCATCCGGACGCGGTGGCCGAGGCCATGGAGGGGTACGGGGTGGCGGTCGCCGCCGCCCAGGCCGGCCTGCCGTTCGCCGAGCTGCGCACCGTCTCCAACCCGATCGGCCCCCGCGACCGCGCCTCCTGGCGGCTTCGTGAGGCGTTCGCCGCCCTCACGGCGGCCACCGCCGCGCTGCGCTGAATCAGGGGACCGCGCTGGGCTGGATCAGGGGACCGCGCTGGGCTGGGTCAGGGGACCGCGCTGGGCTGGGTCAGGGCCCTCAGCACGCCCACCGGGGCGGCGAGCGGTCGAGGCGAAGCGCATAGGGCCGGCTCGGCTCCAACTGGTACCCGCAGGCCAGCAACAGATCGACGCCCCCGAAGTCGGCGACGGCGTGCGCCACGCGAAGCCCCGTTCGGTCCATCTCCGCGGTGAGCGCCTCCACCAGCCGCCGCCCGATGCCGAGCCGGCGACACGCCCCGGTCACCAGGACCCCGTCCAGCACGATCTCCCGTTCCCCGGCATCGATCAGGTCGCCGTACAGCAGGCGAGGGCTGCGTTCGTGCGCCCGCAGCTCGCCGAGCACCCGGCCGTCGGGCAGCTCCGCCACGAACCGCCAGCACGTCGAGGGCAGGCCCTCGTCGGTGACCTGGCGCACCGCCACCTCGCGGCGGATCCGGTCGGCCCACCGGCGCTGGTCCCGGTAGCGGCGGCTCAGCTCGTACGTCGCAGCCGGCACCGGTCGCGGGAACCGCTCCGGTGGCAGCTTGTACCACTCCGCCCACCAGGCGCCCGGCCAGTCCCTGGGGTCGTGCACCTCCCAGACGTCCAGGTGCGCCGGGTACCGCCGCCCCGCCTCGTCCCGCATCCCGTCGTGCGGCACCCCCGGCACCGCCACCACCTCGTCGGGCGGCCCGTCGGGACCGTGGACGTCCGGCGCCCCGATCGCCAGCCGGCCACCGGCCGCCCGCACGAGCCGCTCCACCGTACGGAACCGCGGGTCAGCCGCCCGCCCAGCCTCGATACGCGCCAGCGTCGCCTGAGGCACCCCGGACCTCTCGGCCAGCCCGCGTTGGCTCAGGTCCGCCCGCCGACGCAATGCGCGGAGCAGGCCACCCAGGTCCACCGGCTCCTCTTCTCCAGACTCCCCCGGCCCCTCAGACTCCCCTGGTTCCCCTGGCTTCTTTGGCTCCCCTGGCTTCGTTGGATCCTTCAGGTTCATCGGGTCCCTCAGGTCGCCCACGTTCTTCCTCCAGCCGCCCACATCCCGATGCTGCCGTCGTCCCGCCCGCCCCTCAACAGACCCCGCCCAACTGTGGACAACCTGTGGATAACCTCGTCCGCCTGGGGAAAGGACCTCTGCCGAGGACGCTTTGGAGCTGAGTCATTGACGACATCACCGCCCCGGGCAGGGCGCTGGTCGCCCACCCGGCTGAGTCGTTGACGACATCAGCTCCATAGGCAGCAGGAGTGCGCTTCCGCTGCGGGAGCCACGTCGCGCCGCGCCTGGCCGGGCCGCGCCGGGCCGCCCCGCACCGCGCCGGACCACGCCGCACCGCGCCGGACCACGCCGGGCCGCCCCGCACCGCGCCGGACCACGCCGCACCGCGCCGGACCACGCCGGACCACAACGGACCACGCAGGACCACGCCGGACCACGCCGCGCCGGACCGGGCCGCGCCGGACCACGCCGCGCCCGCGCCGCGCCGGAACACGCTGGGCCGCACCGCACCGCACCGCACCGCGCCTGGCCAGGCCGCACCGGGCCGGCAGCGGACCGACAGGACGGGGTCCGGAGGGGCAACTCCGAGGCCGGAAGCTCGGAGGCGCAAACCTGAAGGCGGGACCCTAGGGCCGGAGCCCTCTGAGGCCGCAGTTGCTGGGCCGTTCGCCAGGGCGGGGCGGGTCACAGCGGTGGGGCGGGCCGGGGCGCGGCGGTGGGGGCGGGGATACGGTGGGGACGTGGCGCTCTCCCTGGCGATCTCGCCTTGCCCCAACGACACGTTCGTCTTCGACGCTCTGGTGCACGGCCGGGTGCCCGGCGCCCCGCCGGTCGAGGTGACGTACGCCGACGTGGACGTGACCAACACCGCCGCCGAGCGGGGGGCGTTCGACCTGGTGAAGGTGAGCTACGCGGCGCTGCCCTGGCTGCTGGACGACTACCACCTGCTGCCCTGTGGTGGCGCGCTCGGCCGAGGCTGCGGGCCGCTGGTGCTGACCTGCGGCGACCGGGCTGACCAGGCCGACCAGGCCGAACGGTCGGGCCGTACCGACCTGGCCGGTGCGACGGTCGCGGTGCCCGGGGACCGGACCACGGCGTACCTGCTGTTCCGGCTCTGGTCGGCCAACCGGCCGCCCGCACGCATCGAGGTGGTCCCGTTCCACGAGATCATGCCCGGGGTGGCGGCCGGGCGGTACGACGCCGGCTTGGTGATCCACGAGGCGCGGTTCACGTACCCCCGGCACGGACTGACCGCTCTGGTGGACCTCGGCGAGTGGTGGGAGGGCGAGACGGGGCTGCCGATCCCGCTCGGCGCGATCCTGGCCCGCAAGGGGGTGGTCGACCCGGTCGAGGCGGCCGGGTGGATCCGCGAGTCGGTCCGTCAGGCGTGGGCCGACCCGGATGCCAGCCGGGAGTACGTGCTCGCGCACGCCCAGGAGATGGAGCCCGGCGTGGTGGACCGGCACATCGCCCTCTACGTCAACGAGTTCACCGCGGACCTGGGGGACGCGGGGTTCGCCGCCGTGGAGGCGCTGCTGGGCCGGGCTGCCGACGCCGGGCTCGTACCTCAGACCTCCAGCTCGCTCGCCACCGCGTGGACGAGCTGAGCGACCTTCTGCGCGGTCTTCCTGTCCGGGAAGCGGCCCCGCCGCAGGTCCGGCTGCACCTTCGCCTCCAGCACCTTGATCATGTCCTCGACGAGGCCGTGTAGCTCCTCCGCCGGCCGGCGGCGCAGCTCCGCCATGGAGGGCGGAGCGTCCAACAGCTTGACCCCCATCGCCTGGGCGCCCCGGCGGCTGTCCACCACGCTGAAGTCGACCCGTTGGCCACCCTTGAGGTCGGTGACGCCCGCCGGTAGCGCGCCCTTGGGCAGGAACACGTCGCCACCCTCGTCACTGGTGACGAACCCGTATCCCTTGGCCGCGTCATACCACTTCACTCGACCCGTCGGCACCTGAAAACCCCTGCTTCACTTGAGACGTCTACTGCTGCAAGGCTAGCCGGATCATGCGGTCGAGCGCCGCCGGGAATCCGGTGAGGTCGTCCAGCACGAGGTGAGCCCCGGCGGAGCGCAGGTCCTCGGCCGGGCAGGGGCCGGTGGCCACGGCCACGCCCGGGATGTCGGCCGCCCCGGCGGCGACCATGTCGGCCACGTGGTCACCGACGTACAGGGTCGCACCGTGCTCGCGCAACGCCGTCGCCTTCTCCTCGGCGAACAGGTCGCCGGCCAGCTCGTCCACGGCCAGCCCGAGGTGGTCCAGGTGCAGCCGGGCAAGCCGGCCGATCTTGGAGGTGACCACCAGGACCCGGCCACCGTGGGCGTGCACGGCCGCGATCGCCGCGACCGCGCCGGGCATCGGCAGGGTCGGGGTGATCGCGTACGCCGGATACAGCTCCCGGTACGCCTCGACGGCCGACTCGACCCGCTCGGGCGGGAACCAGCGGGCGATCTCCACCCGCAGCGGCGGGCCGAGCCGGGACACCGCCGCGTCGGCGTCCACGGGCATGCCGGTGAGCGCGGTGAGCGCCCGGTAGGTCGCGGCGATGCCGGGGCGCGAGTCGACCAGGGTCATGTCGAGGTCGAAACCGACCGTCAGAGGGGGCATCCCGAGAACGTACCCGCCCATCACCGGCCGAGCCGGACGTCCGAGGGGCGCGCGGGCCCCGAAGCGGGCTAGCGTGGAACGACGATGACCATCTCACTCGCCGACCACCTGCGGACGCTGCCCGACGAGTCCCTGGCCGCCCTGCTCCAGCTACGGCCGGACCTCGTCGTGCCCGTGCCGGCCGACGTGTCCGCGCTCGCGATCCGGGCCCAGTCCCGGGTCTCGGTGGCCCGGGCCCTGGACGGGCTGGACCAGTTCACCCTCCAGATCCTCGACGCGGCCCGGCTGACCCGGGACCCGCTCGACGGCGCCACCGCCACGGAGGCGGTGCTCGCCATGGCCACCGCCGGCCCCCGCCCGCCGGCCCCGGCCACCATCCGGGGCGCGGTCAACAAGCTGCGCGCACTGTTCCTGTTGTACGGGCCGGAGCACGCGCTCCGCGTGGTGGGCGGCGTGGACGAGGTCTCGCCGTACCCGGCGGGGCTGGGCCGGCCGGCGGCGGAGCTGGACCCGCGCACGGCCGCCCTCTGCGCGGACCCGGCGAAGCTGCGCCGCGCGCTGCTGGCCGCGCCGCCGTCGGCCCGGGCGATCCTCGACAGGCTGGCCGCCGGGCCGCCGGTGGGCAGCGTGCCCCCGGGCGCGCTCCAGGCTCCGCCGCTGGGCGCCGAGGACAGCGTCCCGCCCGATCCGACGAACGGCGGCGCGCCGACCGGCTCGCCGGTGCGCTGGCTGGTGGACAACCGGCTGCTGGTGCTGGTCTCCGCCGGCACCGTGGAGCTGCCCCGCGAGGTGGGCCTGTTGCTGCGCCGGGACACCGGCCCGCTCGGTCCGGTGCGCACCAGCCCCCCGCCGGTGTCCGCCACGCCACGCGAGGCGAAGGCCGTCGACTCGGCCGGGGCCGGGCAGACCATGGAGGTGGTCCGGCACACCGAGGCGCTGCTGGAGCTGCTGTCCGCCGAGCCGCCGCCGGTGCTGCGCTCGGGCGGGGTCGGGGTGCGTGACCTGCGCCGGCTGGCCAAGTCCCTCGGCGTGGACGACCCGACCGCCGCCCTCCTGCTGGAGGTGGCGTACGCGGCCGGGCTGGCCGGCGAGCTGGAGCTGACCGGGGCCGCGACCACCCGGTACGGCGCGGACCAACAGATCCTGCCCACCGGCGGGTACGAGGTGTGGCAGGCCATGTCGCTGGCCCAGCGCTGGGCCCAACTGGCCCGGGCGTGGCTGGTGATGACCCGGCAGGCCGGCCTGGTCGGGCAGCGGGACGACCGGGACCGGCCGATCTCCGTGCTCTCGGCCGAGGCGGAACGGGCCGGTGCACCCGCCGCCCGCCGGGCCGTGCTGTCGGTGCTGACCGACCTGGAGCCGGCCACCGCCCCGACCCCGGAGGAGGTGCTGGGGCTGCTCGACTGGCGGGCACCCCGGCGCAGCCGGGGCCGGGAGGCCGCGCACCGGGAGGTGCTGGCGGAGGCCGCCCGGCTCGGGGTGACCGGGCTGGGGGCGCTCACCTCGTACGGGCGGCTGCTGCTGGCCGACGTGACCGACGCCGACGAGCGGGGGTCGGACGACCCGCTCGGGCTGCACGCGGACGCGGAAGACGGCGCCGCGTCCACCGCGGTGCGGGCGCTGGACGCCCTGCTGCCCGCCCCCGTCGACCACTTCCTGGTGCAGGCGGACCTGACCGTGGTGGTGCCCGGCCCGCCCGACCCGGCGCTGGCCGGCGAGCTGGAGGTGGTGGCCGAGCACGAGTCGGCGGGCGGGGCGAGCGTGCACCGGGTCAGCACGGCGAGCGTGCGCCGGGCCCTGGACGCCGGGTACTCGGCCGACGACCTGCACGCCCTGTTCCGTCGCCGTTCCCGCACCCCGGTCCCGCAGGGGCTGACGTACCTGGTGGACGACGTGGCCCGCAAGCACGGCGGGCTGCGGGTCGGCTCCGCCGGCGGGTACGTGCGCAGCGACGACGAGGCGCTGCTCGCCGAGGTGCTGGCCGACCGGCGGCTGGAGTCGCTGGCGTTCCGCCGGCTGGCCCCGACGGTGCTGGCCACCCCGTACCAGGTGAACCGGATGCTGATGGCGCTGCGCGACGCCGGGTACGCCCCGGTGCCGGAGGATGCCTCGGGCGCGGCGGTGCTGGCCCGGCCGAAGACCCGGCGGGCCCCGGGACGGGCGCCGGTCGCCCGGACGGTCGACCCGCTGGCGTCCCCGAAGCTGGCCGTGCCGCGACTGCTGGGCGTCGTGGAGCAGATCCGCCGGGGCGAGGCGGCGGCGCGGGCGGCCCGGCGGGCCCCGGCGGTGGTGCGCGGCGGGGCGGCCCGCTCCGGTCCGACGCCGGCGCACGGCCACAGTGACGCGCTCGCCGTGCTCCAGCAGGCGGTCCGGGACAAGGCGCTGGTCTGGGTGGGGTACGTCGACGCGCACGGGGCGACCGCGTCGCGGCTGCTCCGTCCGGTGTCGATCGGTGCGGGCTACCTGCGGGCCGAGGACGAGCGGACGGAGATGCTGCACACCTTCGCGCTGCACCGGATCACCGCGGCGGTCCTGGACGGCTGACCGCACACCGTCCCCGGTCGAGGCAGCGTGCCCGGTCAGCGGCGGCTGCGCCGCACGGTGCCCACCACGGAGACGGCCAGCAGCAGGGCGAACCCCGCCCCGGCGGACTCGCCGACCGAGGCGACGAAGCCCTGCCGCTGGACCAGCCAGCCGTACAGGAACCAGGCGACGAGGACGACGGCGGCGAGCCCATAGCCGACCACGGTGACCACGGTGACCGCGATGCCGGGCACGGGATCGTCCTCGGCTGCCATCTCGTGGTCGACGCTCATCGCCGCCTCCTCGGAGCCGGGCTGGTCGGGTTCCGGACGGATCGGGTGCCGGGGCGGATCTCGGGCCGGACGGATCTCGGGCGGGCCGGGCGGTCAGGTGCCGGGGCGGCGGCCGAAGAGGACCACCCGGCTGCCGACCTTGCCCAGCTCCCACGCCCGGCGGGCGTCGGCGGGGAGCAGGTTCACGCAGCCGTGCGAGCCGATCGACTTGTCGTGCAGGTAGGTGGTGGTCTGGTGGTAGCCCATCCCCTGGGTGAAGTGCTGCCAGTACGGCAGCCACACCTCGTACGGGTCGGACCACTCCTTCAGGTTCCGGTAATTGATCTTGTAGGTGCCGGCGGGGGTGGCGTACCCCGGCATGCCGGTCCGGGTCACCGTCGGGCCCCAGACGACCTTCCCGCCGCGCACCGCCCAGGTGGTCTGCCGGGTGAGGTCGATGCAGAAGGTGGTGCCGGAGGACCCGGCCTTGCACCGGCGGGTGTCGGTGGTGGCCAACCGCTTCGACACGTCGTACGTGGTGGGGCCGGCGCGGCCGGCGGCCGGGCGGATGTCGTACCGCTGCTGGAACTTCTTGATCGCGGCGCAGTCGGCGGCGGACTGGCGGCCGTCCACGGTCACCCGCCCGAACCCGCCCAGCCGGGCGAGATACGTCTCCACCTCGCGCTGGTGCTCGCCCTGCGGGCAGCCGGCGGCCCGCGTCGGCGCGGTCCGCTCGGGGGCCGCCGTGCGGGTCGGCTTCGGCGTCGGCCGGGGTTTCGGCTTCGCCTTCGTCGGGGTGGGCTTCGGCCGGGTCCGCTGGTCGGGGCCGGACGAACCGCCCGCCCCCGTTCCCTGTTCGACCGAGCCGACCTGGGCGAGCCCTCCTCCACGGCCACCCGGGTCGGCCTGCCGATCGGGCGTGCACGCACCGACGCCGACCAGCGTGACCACGGCCAGGGCGACAACCCGGGCAGTGAACGGAACCTGTCTCATGAGGCCTCCCGGGGTGGTCGTCCCTCTGCTAGACGCCGGACGTACCGGAATGGGTTGCACCAGGTGTCCGATTTTCTGCCCTCATCCGCTTCCGTGCAAGACTGGATGGTCGGCCCGGGGTGACCAAGACGCCCGCGAGGCGGCCGGCGACCGGGCGAGGAGAGGCGCTGGCGTGAGCGGTGGACCACTGATCGTGCAGTCGGACAAGACCCTGCTGCTGGAGATCGATCACCCCGACGCCCAGGCCTGCCGGATGGCGATCGCCCCGTTCGCCGAGCTGGAGCGCTCCCCCGAGCACGTGCACACGTACCGGTTGACGCCGCTGGGGCTGTGGAACGCGCGGGCCGCCGGCCACGACGCCGAGGGCGTGGTGGACTCGCTGCTCAAGTACTCCCGCTACCCGGTGCCGCACGCGCTGCTGGTCGACGTGGCCGAGACGATGGACCGGTACGGCCGGCTGCAACTCGCCAACGACCCGGCGCACGGCCTGGTGCTGCGCGCGCTGGACCGGATGGTGCTGATCGAGGTCGCCAAGAGCAAGAAGCTCGCCGGGATGCTCGGCGCGAAGCTGGACGACGACACGATCGCGGTGCACCCGTCCGAGCGGGGCCGGCTCAAGCAGGCGCTGCTGAAGCTCGGCTGGCCGGCGGAGGACCTGGCCGGGTACGTCGACGGGGAGGCCCACCCGATCGAGCTGGCCGAGGCCGGCAAGGACGGCGGGAAGCCGTGGACGCTGCGGTCGTACCAGCGGGAGGCGGTCGAGGCGTTCTGGGCCGGCGGGTCGGGCGTGGTGGTGCTCCCCTGCGGCGCGGGCAAGACGCTGGTCGGGGCGGCGGCGATGGCCGAGGCGAAGGCGACCACGCTGATCCTGGTCACCAACACCGTGGCCGGCCGGCAGTGGAAGCGGGAGCTGATCGCCCGCACCTCGCTGACCGAGGACGAGATCGGCGAGTACTCGGGCGAGCGCAAGGAGATCCGCCCGGTCACCATCGCCACGTACCAGGTGCTCACCGCGCGGCGCGGCGGCGCGTTCACCCACCTGGACCTGTTCTCCGCCCGCGACTGGGGCCTGGTCGTCTACGACGAGGTGCACCTGCTGCCCGCGCCGATCTTCCGGTTCACGGCCGACCTCCAGGCCCGCCGCCGGCTCGGCCTCACGGCGACATTGGTACGCGAGGACGGCCGGGAGGGCGACGTGTTCAGCCTGATCGGCCCGAAGCGGTACGACGCGCCGTGGAAGGACATCGAGTCGCAGGGCTGGATCGCCCCGGCCGAGTGCACCGAGGTGCGGGTGACCCTCACCGACACGGAGCGGATGGCGTACGCGACGGCGGAGCCCGAGGAGCGCTACCGGATGGCGGCGACCGCCCGCACCAAACTGCCGGTGGTGAAGGCGCTGGTCGACCGGCACCCGGACGACCAGGTGCTGGTGATCGGCGGGTACATCGAGCAGCTCCACCAGCTCGGCGAGTACCTGGACGCCCCGATCGTGCAGGGCTCGACGACCAACAAGGAGCGGGAGCGGCTGTTCGACGCGTTCCGCTCCGGCGAGGTCCGCACCCTGGTCATCTCGAAGGTCGGCAACTTCTCCATCGACCTGCCCGAGGCGGCGGTGGCGATCCAGGTGTCCGGCACGTTCGGCTCCCGGCAGGAGGAGGCGCAGCGGCTCGGCCGGGTGCTGCGGCCGAAGTCCGACGGCCGGCAGGCGCACTTCTACACGGTCGTCTCCCGGGACACCATCGACACCGAGTACGCGGCCCACCGGCAACGCTTCCTCGCCGAGCAGGGGTACGCGTACACGATCGTCGACGCCGACGACATCCTCGGCCCGTCGCTGCCCTCGGTCGACTGACCACGCCGGCCGGGCCGTCCGTCGACTCGCGAGCCGGGCCGTCACCGCTCGTCGCCGGCCGTCGCCGGCCGCGACCGCCCGGCCGACCGCTTCAGGGGCTGCGGCGCAGGTAGCGGGCGCGGCGGCCTGCGTCGCGGAACCCGAGCCCCCGATACAGCACGGCGGCCGGGTTGTCGTCGTTGACGCAGAGCCACGCCTCCCCGGCGCCGTCAGCGGCCAGCGACCGCAGCGCGACGGCCACCAGGTGCGCCCCGACCCGCCGCTGCCGCCAGCCGGGGACCACGCCCACCTGGTCGACCCAGTTGTCGATGACGTTGAGGAAGCCGACGGCGGCGCCGTCGGGACCGCGGGCGATCAGCGACAGGTCCGGCCGGTACCCGTCGTCGTCCCGCAGCTCGCCCAGCCACTCCTCGGCCTCGGGCGCCCGGAATCCGGGTCGGTCGGCGAAGGACGCCCGGTACGTCTCGAACAGCTCGGGGCCGGCCTCCCGGACCACCGGCCCGGTGCGCACCCCGGCGGGCGACGGCACGTCCGGCAGGGCGGCGAGGTCGTGCCGCAGCACCCACTCGACAAAGGTCCGCTCGAAGCCGCGCGCCACGAGCAGGGCGTCCGCGCCAGGGCTCCAGGACTCGGTGGTCAGCAGCAGCTCGGCGCCCCCGGCCTGCTCGCCTGCCCAGTCCAGCAGCCGACCGCCGAGACCCCGCCCGCGCCAGCCCGGATGCACCAGGCCGGTGCTGGTGGCCGGCTCCCGGCCGGTGCCCACGCCGACGGCCGCGACCAGGCGGCCATCGTGCCAGGCACCGAGGGTACGAGTCTGCAACAGCCGGGCCCGCAGCAACGGGGGACGGGCGAACAGCGGCAGCCCTCCGTCGGCGACCAGGCATCCCTCGGCCAGCTCCGTGAGCGCCGGGAGGTGCTGCTCGCCGACATCCCCCCAGGTGAGGGCGTCCACGCCCATGTCCGTCCGGTCCACCGGGATCCCTTCCTCGTCCTGTTCGCCGAGAGAAAGTAGGCGTCGCGGAGCCCGGTGGAGTCAAAGGGTTTCCGGCCGGCCCAACGGCACTCAGAGCGCCCGGGTGATCCCCTCGGCGGCGGTCAGGTCGACGCGCTCACCGGTGGCGTCGTCACGGAAGGTGAACAGTGGATGGTCGGCGTCACCGACCGTCGCGGCCGGGGACGGAACGGTCGCCGTGACCGCCGGGACAGTGGTCCGCTCCACGTGGCACTTCTCCGTTGATCAGGGCCGGGAGGACTCCGCGACGAAGACACCGCGACCCGGACGGCCGACCAGCACACCCTGCTCCCGCAGTGTCGCCACCGCCCTGCTGATCGTGGACTGCGATACGTCATACACGTCCGCCAGATCCCGCCCGGACGGGAGCTGAGATCCAGGCGGATAGGTTCCGTTCTTGATCTTCTTCAGGAGATCCTCGAGCAGCTCGTCCATCGTGGGCGGAATAGGCACATCGGGCCCCTTGCAGTCGGTTGGCCCGCCCAGTATCGATCAACAATCACGACACAGGCAACACACGTAGCGCCAATGACATAGGTGGGCAGATAACTCAGAGACATGCTTGACATAGGTGAATCAGTGGCGATAGCGTCGCTGTCGGTGATGCGGTGCTGCTGCGGTCGGTTGGCACGGGGGCCGCCCCTCCACTTCGACGTGAACCCGACGAAGGGCGGTCCCCGTGCGCCACCTGATCCGTTGGCTGACCGGCCGACAGGAGAGAACGAGGCAACCGCTGCGCCCCGCGCAGATCCGCGACCGGCGGTTCACCGTCCGCCGGCACGGGCTCGACCCGTTCGAGATCCGCGCGTTCCTGCACGAGGTCGCCGACGAGTTGGCCGTCGCACAGGCCGTCGTGGTCGCGGTACGGGAGGAGAACGTACGCATCCGGCGGGCGCTGCACACGTGGCAGAGCAGCCAGTCCGAAAAGCACCGGTACCGATGACGGACCGCTGGGTGATCCACCTGCCGATCACCGCGCCCGACCTGCTCCGGGCGCGGATCTTCGCCCGTACGGCTGCCCGGGTGCTGGCCCGACTCAGCGCCCGCGTCGAGCCGGGCGGGGTGACGGTCTCGGCCGAGGACGAGCAGCACGTACGCCACTGGGTCTTCTGCGACCGGCTACTACCCGGCGGCGCGCGGTGTGCGCTGCCGGTCGACCACACCGCCCCCTGCTCGCGGCGGGTGCCCTGGCTCCGTCGGTGAGGCCGGCCGGGGTTCAGATGGTCGTGCCAGGCACGCCCGGCCTCGAAAGGGAAAGGGGTTGGCGGGCCGCCGCCTGCGGTCCGCCAACCCTCAGCAAGGCTCGGTTACCCGGCGCCGCCGGCCCGGAACGCCACCCAGGCGTCGCTCATCCGGTCCGCCTGGCCCGGCGTGAACATGTTCATGCAGGAATCCTGCGTGTAGTCCATGAAGTTGTGGATCGGGTCCAGCCCGGGTGCGGTGCAGGTGTCCGCGCCCGCCGGGCAGTTGAACTGCGGCGCAGCCTCCCGCGGGGTGTCCGCGACGAAGTCGCCGGAAGCGGAGCACCCGTGCGCGAAGGTGTGCTCCAGCATCAGCCAGTGCCCGACCTCGTGCGTCAGCGTGTCACCGAGGGCGTACTTGCCGGCCGTCCCGCCCGGCATCGACTCGTCGAGCATCACCACGCCGTCGATGTAGTCCCGGCCGTTGTTGTAGCCCTTCGGGAAGTACGCCCAGCCGAGGAGCCCGTCGCCGATGTTCGCCGCGTACACGTTGAGGGTCTCGGAGTCGCCGGTGTACAGCGCCTTCTTCATGTCCCGCTCGTTCTTGCCCGGCACGACCGTGTACCAGTCGCTGTTCACCGTCCACGTCGTGTCGACGAGCGAGAACCGGAACGGCGTGTCGGAGGCGTCCGCGGCGGTGCGGCCGGCGTACGAGTCGTTGAGCACGGTCATCTGCGCCGCGATCAGGGTGTTCCACCGGTTGGTCTCGGCCGCGCTGAGGGGGTGGTCGGAAATCATGTGGAAGACCGTCGGCACGGTGACGCTGCCGTTGGGCAGGCGCGCGCCATCCTTGATCACGCCGTAGGCTTTCGCCTCGTTCTTGGAGTACAGCTCCGGCTCCTGTGCGGTGGCGCCCTCGCTGACCCGGGCCGCGCTGGACCCCTCGGCACCCGGCTCACACACCGCGACGCCCGGGGAGACGGTCGCGGGCGCCGCCACGCCCACCGCGCCGTAGGCGCCACCGGACGTCAGGAACGTCGCAGCGGTGGCGGTGAGGACTGCCAGTCGGAAGGTCGATCTCCTGTGCATCGGTGCACCTTTCAGAGGGGATGGAAGCGGTGCTGATCGACGCGAGGTTGCCATGACCAGGTCGATGGCGTCGTCGTTCCGGTATGAGACCACGTCGGTGGCGCCGACGACAGACCTGGGGAACAGGCTTGGCGTCATGTAACGGCAGGCGTCCGAGGAGCGCTGTTTACCGTCCTTCCCACTAAATCGCCCCTCGCCCTATCGACCCGGTGGACGGCGCATCGGCGGTCTCCCGCACGCCGGGAACCGCGCACGCGTCACCCGGGTCGACCACGGACTCACAGCACCTTCGTGACCCCCTCGGCGGCGATCAGCGCGTCCCGCCGGGCCGGGTCGAGGTTGGCGCAGACCACCACCGACGCACCCGCGACCAGCGGCGCGAGCAGCCACTTCACCGGCTCCTCGTGCTCCGCCGCGTCGACCAGCAGCCGGTCGCCGGGGCGCAGGTCCAGCGAGTCGGCGATGTGCCGGGCGAGCTCGCCCCACGCGTGGTAGCTCGTCCCGTCGGGCGTCGCCGCGAACGACGGGTGGACCGCCGCGTACGCGGGCGGGGCGTCGCCGTGCCGGCGCACCTCGGGCAGGAAGTCCCGCCACCCGTCGGGCACCTCGGCACGGGGGTCGCCGAGGCCCAGCACGAAGCGGTGCCGCCCCTCGGGGACGTTCTCCAGCCAGTCGTCCAGCCGCGCCCAGGACGCGAATACCGCGTCCAGCGGCTCGTCGGCGCCGGGCCCGAGCACCGGCAGGCCGGCCGTCGCCCTCGGCCGGAACGACACCGCCACCCCGATCGACCACGCGCCGAGCAGCACGGCGGCGGTCTGCCAGTGCGCCGGCAGCAGCACCGCCGCCCGGTCGCCGACGTCCAGCCCGCAGCCGTCGCGCAGCAGGGCGGCAGTGCGCGCGGCCCAGCCGCCCAGCTCGGTCGCGGTCAGCTCGGTGCGCTCACCCGTCGCGCCGTCACAGAAGGTGAGCAGCGGCCGGTCGGCCCCCTCGGTCACACCTTCCGGCCGGGACATGGCAAGACCTGGTCCCATCGGACACCCCCTCCGCCGACCACCGTCCCCGCCACCCTACCGACCGCCAACCCCCTCCCGACGCCCCCGACGCCGCCCGCCGGGCTCCCCTCCGGTAGCGCGCAAATTCCGGGAATCAGTGGCCCTGCGCCGACCACGAGGCCACTGATTCCCGGAATTGGCGCGATCTCGTGGAGACCGGCGGACGGGAGCGGTGTCGACTTTGGTCGACGGCACGTCGACCGTCGGCCGTTTCCGCCGGCGGCCGGGTCGGCGAGTGTGGAGACACGCCGGTCCGGGCCGGAACGCAGCGGTCGGAAGCCACACCGGCGCCGCGACCGCAGGACCACCGACACCGCGAGGTAGCGCCATGATGGGATCACCGCGACCAGAGCAGACGCCAGGCGAGCGGACGGCCGACGCGGAACGCGCCCCGGCGGAGCAGGCCCTTCCGTTCCGGCGGCGGATCGTTCCCGTCCTCGCGCTCCTGACACTCGCCCCGTGGGCCGCCGAATGCTCCTGGGGTGGCTTCGCCGTCACCGAATTTCCGCTGGTCGTGGCCGTGCTGGGACCGATGTACGGCGGGGCCGCGATACTCATCCGGGAGACGGCCCGGCGCACCGGCGGCGGCTGGCCGGCCATCGTCCTGCTCGCCGCCGCGTTCGGGGTGGTCCAGGCCGGGCTGGTCGACCAGTCCCTGTTCAACAAGGGGTTCCTCGACGACACCGAGTTCGCCGGCCTGGACGCCGATGCTCGGGCGACCCTGGTGCCGATGCTCGGGGTCAGCGTCCAGCAGGCGCTCGGCTACATCGGCAACCACATCGCGCTGAGCATCTGCGCGCCGATCGCGATCGTGGAGTCGTTCCTGCGCCCGGAGCGCCGGCACCGGCCGTGGCTGGGCCGGCCCGGCCTGGCGGTCGTCGGCGTCCTCTACCTGCTCGGCAGCCTGCTGATCTTCTCCGACGACGGCGGACGCAAGGGCTTCCTGGCCAGCCCGGTCCAGTTGTCCGTCGCGGCCCTGACGGCGCTCGCGCTCGTCGGCGCGGCTCTGCTGCCCCGCTGGCGACGCGACCGCCGGCAGGCGCCCGCCGGCATGCCTGCGGGCGGCCCCACGCCCGGGGCAGGGTTCGCGGCTCGCTCCGTGTCTGGAGCGGGGGCGGCGAATGCCCCAGCGCCCGGAGCGGGACCGGCGAGTGCCCCAGCGCCCGGAGCAGGGGCGGCGAATGCCCCAGCGCCCGAGGCAGGGACGACGAATGCCCCGGTGCCTGGAGCGAGGCCGGAGCCGGTGGCGGCCCGTGCCCCACGGCCCGTCTGGGTGGGGGCGGTGGTGCTGGGTGCCCACCTCGGCGCAGCCCTGTTCACCGGGTGGCTCACCGTGGCGGTCCAGGCGGTGGCCGCCACGGTGGCGGTGGTGGTGGTCGTGGCCTGGTCACGGCGGGCCGGTTGGGGGCAGCGGCACGTCCTCGCCGCCTGGGGTGCTGGGCTGGTCAACGCCGCCGCATTCGCGTACGTCGTGCCGAGCTACGCACGGACGTCACCGGCGGAGGCCCTGGTCACCGACGTCGCCATCAGCGTGATCACGCTCGCGCTGCTCGGCTGCGCGTTCTGGCGGCTGAGCCACCAGTCCCCTGCGCCACACTGAGCCTCCGGTAGACATCTCCCCCATCCGGCTGGAGGACGGTGCCGCTACGCCACCGCCGGACCGCCGTCGAGCAGCGGGGCGAGCAGATCCCCCTGCTTCTCCACCCGCTTGAGCACCTCGGCGGCGGTATAGGGGCGAGCCGCCGGCCGCTTCCCGGCCGCGCCCGCCGCCACCTCGTCCCAGGTCAGCGGCGTCGACGCCGACGGCACCGGCTGGGCCCGCAGCGAGTACGGCGCGACCGTCGTCTTCGCCGCGTTGTTCTGACTCCAGTCGATGAAGATCTTTCCCCCGCGCAAGTTCTTCGCCATCCTCGACAGGATCAGCTTCGGGTGCGCGGACTCCAGCTCCTGCGCGATCCGGTGCGCGTACTCGGAGACGACATCCGAGGACTGGGTGCCGGCGATCGGGCAGCAGAGCTGCATGCCCTTCTTGCCGGACGTCTTCGGGTACGAGTCGATGCCGTCGTCGGCGAGGCGGTCGCGCAGCAGCAGCGCCACCTCGCAGCACTCGCGCAGCCCGGCCGGCGGGCCCGGGTCCAGGTCGACGACCATCGTGTCCGGGTGGGTGCCGATCCTCCACTGCGGGGTGTGCAGCTCCAGGGCGGCGAGGTTGGCCAGCCAGACGAGGGTGGGCAGGTCGTCGGCCACGACGTAGTCGATGGTCTCCCGCCCCTTGGTCGACCCGGGCGCGGGCAGCGTCTCGACGCGCACCCAGTCCGGGGTGGCGGCCGGGGCGTTCTTCTCGAAGAAGCTCTTGTCCGCCACCCCGTTCGGAAAGCGGATCCGGGTGAGCGCCCGGTCGGCCAGGTGCGGCAGGAGCACCGGGGCGATCCGGGTGTAGTAGTCGATCACCTCGCCCTTGGTGAACCCGGCCGCCGGATAGAGCACCTTGTCCAGGTTGGACAGCTCCAGCGAGCGCCCCTGCACGTCGACGCGGAACCGGTCACCCGGCATCCTCCACCTCCTGCGGCGGCTTGTCCGGGCGGATCCGCAGCACGCGGGGGAAACGCAGCCGCCCGTCCGGGGTGCGCTGACCGTACTTCACCTCGACCACCACGGCGGGCCGTACCCAGATGGCGGCCCGGGCGTCCTCGCGCGGGACGTCCCCGGCGAACGGCGACGTGTCGGCGCGCAGCGGCTCCAGCTCGCGCAGCAGTTCCCGCTCGATGGCCGCGCCGATGCCGCCGCCGACCCGGCCCCGGTAGACGAGCCGGCCGTCGGGGCCGGGCACCCCGACCAGCAGCCCGCCGATCTTGCGCGCGCCGGGCCGCCAGCCGCCCACCACGAAGTCGCCGGTCACCTCCAGCTTGACCTTCACCCAGTCGGGGGAGCGGACCCCGGGCCGGTAGACCGAGCCGGCCCGCTTGGCCATCACCCCTTCGAGGCCGTGCTCGCCGGCCGCCTCGTAGGTGGCGGGGCCGTCGGTGAAGGTCGGCGGCACCGCCCACCGGGCGGCGCCGAGGCCGAGGCCCTCCAGCAGCTCCCGCCGCTGCCGCCACGGCCGGCCGGTCAGGTCCGCGCCGCGCAGCCGGAGCAGGTCGAAGATCATGTACGTCACCGGCGCGGTCGCCGCGAGCCGGGCCGCCTTCGCCGCGTCCCGCACGTGCATCCGCTCGGCGAGCGCGGTGAACGACGGCTGCCCGGCCTGGTTGAACAGCACCACCTCGCCGTCCAGCAGCGCGTCGTCGACCTGCTCGCCGAGGGTGATCAGCTCGGGGTACGCGACGGTGATCTCGACACCGGAGCGGGCGTACAGGCGCTGCCGGCCGGCGGTGGTGTCGGCCAGCGCGCGTACGCCGTCCCACTTGAACTCGTACGCCCAGTCGGCGCCGGCGGGCAGCGGGCCGGTCATCGCGAGCATCGGCTTCAGCGGCGCGCCGGGCATTTCCTGACTGTAGTAGGGCAATGGAAGTGCTCGCGCCCGCTTCGATCCTTTGGGATCCTGAGCTGAACCGGGGAGAGGAGCGGGGTATGCGGGCGATCTGGAAGGGGGCGGTCTCGTTCGGGCTGGTCTCGATCGCGGTGAAGCTCTATTCGGCCACCGAGGAGAAGGACATCCGCTTCCACCAGGTGCACCGGGAGGACGGCGGGCGAATCCGCTACAAACGCACCTGCTCCGTCTGCGGCGAGGAGGTCACCTACGACGACATCGCCAAGGGATACGACATCGGCGGCGGCGAGATGGTGATCCTGACCGACTCCGACTTCGCCGACCTGCCGCTGACCACCTCGCGCGCCATCGACGTGCTGGAGTTCGTCCCGGCGGAGCAGGTCGACCCGATCCTCTACAACAAGGCGTACTTCCTGGAGCCGGAGGGCGCGGCGACCAAGCCGTACGTGCTGCTGCGCGACGCGCTCGCCGACTCGGAGCGGGTGGCGATCGTCAAGGTGGCGCTGCGCCAGCGGGAGCAGTTGGCCACCCTGCGGGTCCGCGAGGGTGTGCTGCTGCTCAACACGATGCTCTGGCCGGACGAGGTGCGCACCCCGGACTTCGGCTTCCTGGACGAGGACCTGAAGGTCCGGCCCCCGGAGCTGGCGATGGCCAGCTCGTTGATCGACTCGATGGCCGGCGAGTTCGAGCCGGACGTCTTCACCGACGACTACCGCACGGCGTTGCAGGAGGTCATCGACGCGAAGGTGGAGGGCCGTGAGGTGGTCCAGCCGGAGGAGGTCGAGGAGGCCCCGGCCGCGGCGGTGGACCTGATGGCCGCGCTGAAGGCGTCGGTCGAGCGGGCCCGGGCGGCGCGCGGCGAGCAGCCGGAGACCGGCGGCGGGGAGCCGACCCCGATCACCTCGGCCCGGTCGGCGCAGAAGGCGGCCAAGGCCCCGGCGAAGAAGGCCGCCGGGAAGAAGACGGCCGCGAAGAAGGCCGAGGGTACGAAGAAGGCGGCCCCGAAGAAGGCCGCGGAGTCCGGCACCGCGAAGAAGGCCCCGGCCCGGAAGGCCGCCCCGAAGAAGGCCCCCCGCAAGACCGCCTGACGGTTGCGGCGGGGCCTCCGGTCGGCCGGAGGCCCCGCCGCACGTCAGCCGCGGCCGAGCTTCTGGGTGGGGGTGACCCGGACGATCACCCGCTCCTCGCCGGGCTGCCGGAACGGGTAGGTGTCCTGCCCGAGGTACTTCTGCGCCATCCGGTCGATGTGCTCGTCGGCGCCCTCCTCGACCAGTTCGGTGGTGCCCTTCACCCACAGGGTGCGGAAGTCGTCGGCCTTGTCGACGACGGAGACCGCGACCACCGGGTTGCGTTGGAGGTTGTTGTACTTCTGCCGCCCCTTGGCGGTGTTGAACACGATGTGCTCGCCGTCGGTGTCCACCCACACCGGCGTCACGTGCGGGGTGCCGTCCGGCTCGATGGTGGCCACGTGGGCGAGCTGCGGTTCGGCCAGCAGGGCCAGATCTACTTCGGTGAGGATCGCCATGGTCGTGAAACTACCCCCGCCGGGAGCCCCGCACCGGGTAACCGTGCAGCGGTCGCCCCGCAGCGGCCGAACGGGACGGGACGCGCGGGAACGGGACGCGGGGGACGGGACGGGCACCGGCCGAGGCAGCACCGAGGGAAGCAGGGCGGGTACCGTGTGCGCTGGCCTCGGCAGCGGCCGCCGGGCCCCCACCTCTTGATCAGGGAGTCGACGTGAGCGAGCGTGTGCAGAACCGGTCGGCGGGCCAGGGCCCGGGCGGCAAGGCGGAGCGGCGGCTGGCCGTCCAACTGGCGGCGAAGAAGGCCGCCGAGGCGAAGCGTCGCCGGCAGTCCATCCTCGGCGCGCTCTCCGGCATCGCCGTCGTGGCGATCCTGATCGGGGTCTTCGTCGCCGTGAACCGGGGCGACGACGACGCGCCGGAGCAGACGGCGTCCGCCCCGTCGGCCGGGGCCAGCGCCCCGTCGGCCGAGCCCACCGCACCGCCCGCCCCGCAGCTTCCCGAGGGGATGGACCCGGCGCTGGCCACCAAGCCGAAGGTCGAGGCGGGCAAGGGCGAGCTGAAGAAGCTCACCGTGACCACGCTGGTCAAGGGCAAGGGCCCGGCGGTCAAGTCCGGCCAGCAGATCACCACCAACTACGTGGGCGTGTTCTACAAGGACGGCAAGGAGTTCGACGCGTCCTGGAAGAACGGCCAGCCGGCCACCTTCGCGATCGGCGTCGGGCAGGTCATCAAGGGCTGGGACCAGGGCCTGGTCGGGGTGACCGTGGGCAGCCGGGTGCAGCTCGACCTGCCCGCCGAGCTGGCGTACGGCAACGACGCCTCCAGCGGCCGGCCGACCGGCCCGCTGCGGTTCGTCGTCGACGTGCTCGGCGCCCAGTAGCGCGGCCGGTCATGCGGTAGTTCACAGCGGTCTTCCTTCCGGTCGCCCACGACCAGTAGGTTCGGGGTCACCGTGGGCGGTTCCGGCCGTGCCACGGTGATTCCCGACCCGACGCGGAGGTGCACGTGGCGGCGCTGGACGACCCGGGGTTCGCCCGGCTGATGTGGACGCACTTCGAGCCGGTGCACGCGGTCACCTACTTCCACCCACGCGCCCGCGCCGCCTACGAGGCGGTCGGGCTGCGCGGCTACTGGCGGGGGTACTTCGCCGGCCGGGCCGCCCCGCTCGGCGCCACCGAGGCGGCCCCGGTGGTGGCGGCGTTCTTCAGTTTCGCCCCGCACATGGTGGCCCGGGCGCTGCCGGCGGTGTGGCGGCTGGCCACCCCGGAGGAGGCGCTGCGCGCCCGGCTCACCGGGGCGGTGCAGGCGCTGGCCGAGCTGACGTACGAGCTGCCGGAGGGGCACCTCGCCGAGGCCGCCGAGTTGCTGGAGACGGCCGCCCGCGCGGCGCAGCCCGCCGGTCGGGTGCTGGGGGCCGCGAACGCCGCCCTGCCGGCCGCCGAGTACCCGCTGGCCCGGCTCTGGCAGGCGGCCACCACGCTGCGCGAGCACCGGGGCGACGGGCACGTCGCCGCGCTGGTCGCGGCGGGCCTGGACCCGGTGGAGACGCTGGCCTGGAAGGTGGCCGACGGCATGACGCCGGTGAACCTGCTGGGTCGGGGCTGGTCCGAGGAGCAGTGGCGGGCGGCGGCCGGCCGGCTGGTCGATCGGGGCTGGCTGACGCCCGACGGCGGGCCGACCGGGCCCGGCCGGGCCGCGTTCCGGGCCGTCGAGGACGCCACCGACCTGGCCGCCGCCCACCCGTGGCGGGCGCTCGGCGCGGACCGCACCGAGCGGCTGCGGGAGCTGCTCGAACCGATCGCCCGCGCCGGACACACGGTGATCCCACCGGACAGCCCGATCGGCCTGCCCCCGCTGTCGGTCTGAGCCCGGCGCCGGTCCATCCGGCGGGAACACCCCGGCGACCCCGCCCGTCGCGGTGCCGGCCCGCCCGTCGCGGAGCCGGCCCAGCTCGGGCAGGATGGGTGCGTGGCGGATGCGGTGGTCTTCGACCTGGACGGCGTGATCGTGGACTCCGAGCCGGTCTGGGAGGAGGTCCGCCGGGCGTACGTGGCGGCGCACGGCGGCGGCTGGCAGCCGGACACCCAGCGCCGGCTGATGGGGATGAGCACCGGCGAGTGGGCCCGGTACCTCAGCGGCGAGCTGGGCGTCGACCGGACGGCCGAGCAGGTCGCCACCGAGGTGGTCGACGAGATGACCCGGCGGTACGCGCAGCGCGTACCGGTGATCGACGGGGCCGACCGGGTGGTGCGCCGGCTGGCGACGCGCTGGCCGCTCGGGCTGGCCAGTTCCTCGCCGACCCGGCTGATCGCGGCGGCGCTGGCCGCGACGGACCTGACCGACGCGTTCGGGGCGACGCTGTCGACCGAGGAGACCGCGCACGGCAAGCCCGCCCCGGACGTGTACCTGGCCGTCGCCCGGCGGCTCGGCGTCGACCCGGCCCGCTGCGTCGCGGTGGAGGACTCCTCCAACGGGGTACGGTCGGCCGCCGCCGCCGGGATGCGGGTGGTGGCGGTGCCGCACGGGGCGTACCCGCTGGACCCGGACGCCGAGCGGCTCGCGGCCGTGGTGCTGCCGGCGGTGGGCGACCTGACCCCGGAGGTCGTCGCCGCCCTCGACTGAGCCGGGCGAACGAGTGGCATTTATGCCCGAGTAGCGGCTTTTGCCCGCCGCCCCGGCCTACCGTCGGTGACATGAGGGCTGTGGTGTACCAGGGGCCGCACGAGGTGGCGGTGGACGAGGTCGACGATCCGAGGATCGAGGCGCCGAACGACGTGATCGTCAAGATCACGACGACCGCGATCTGCGGGTCGGACCTGCACATGTACGAGGGCCGCACGCTGGCCGAGCCGGGCATCGTGTTCGGCCACGAGAACATGGGCGTGGTGGTCGAGGTCGGCCCGGGGGTGACCCACATCCGCAAGGGCGACCGGGTCTCGATGCCGTTCAACGTGGCCTGCGGGTTCTGCCGCAACTGCCGGGAGGGCAGGACGGGCTTCTGCCTGACCGTGAACCCGGGCTCCGCCGGGGGCGCGTACGGCTACGTGGCGATGGGGCCGTACCGGGGCGGGCAGGCCGAGTACCTGCGGGTGCCGTTCGCCGACTTCAACTGTCTGCGGCTGCCGCCCGGCACCGAGCACGAGAACGACTTCGCGATGCTGGCGGACATCTTCCCGACCGGCTACCACGGGGTGGCGATGACCGGGCTGCGCCCCGGCGAGAACATCACCGTGATGGGCGGCGGGCCGGTCGGGCTGATGGCCGCGTACTCGGCGCTGCTGATGGGCGCGGCCGAGGTGTTCGTGGTCGACAAGGTCCCCGACCGGCTGCGGCTGGCCGAGTCGATCGGCGCGATCCCGGTCGACTTCTCGAAGGGCGACCCGGTCGAGCAGGTCAGGGAGCAGACCGACGGGATCGGCACCGACCGGGGCGTGGACGCGGTGGGCTACCAGGCGTCCGGGGCGGGCGGCGAGGAGCACCCGGCGGCGGTGCTGAACAGCCTGGTGGAGGTGGTCCGGGCGACCGGGTCGATCGGTGTGGTCGGGCTCTATCTGGCCCACGACCCGGGCGCGTCGGACGAGCGCTCCGGCCGGGGCGAGCTGGTGTTCAAGGTCGGCAAGTTCTTCGAGAAGGGCCTGCGGATGGGGACCGGACAGGCCAACGTCAAGTCGTACAACGAGTACCTGCGCAACCTGATCATGGCGGGGCGGGCGAAGCCGAGCTTCGTGGTGAGCAAGGAGCTGCCGCTGGACGCGGCGCCCGAGGCGTACCGGCACTTCGACCGGCGCGAGGCCGGCTACTCCAAGGTGGTGCTGAAGCCGGCGGCCTGACGCCGGACGTGTCCGCGGCCGTGCCGCCTCCAGCTCGGTCCTCCGCCGCCCGCGAGGCGGCACCGGTCACCGCCCTGTCCCGGCGGGCCGCACCCGGAATGATCAGGGCCCGCCGGGGTAGGGCGGAACGCACGTCCTGACGCGAGGAGACGACGATGAGGGCGATCGTGTACGAGTCCGGCGGTGACGCCTCGGTGCTGCGCCTGGTCGACCGGCCGGTGCCCGAGCCGGGGCCCGGCGAGGTCCTGGTCCGGGTGGCCGTCTCCGGGGTCAACCCGACCGACTGGAAGTCCCGCCGGCAGGGGCCGCCGGTCGGCTGGCAGATCCCCGGCCAGGACGGGGCCGGGGTCGTCGAGGCGGTCGGCGCGGGCGTGGACCGGAATCTGATCGGCGAGCGGGTGTGGATCTGGGAGGCCGCCTGGCAACGCCCGTGGGGCACCGCCGCCGAGTACACGGTGGTCCCGCTCCGGCAGGTGGTTCCCCTCGGGGACGCCTCCTTCGACCTCGGGGCGAGCCTGGGCATCCCGTTCCTCACCGCGCACCGCTGCCTGACGGCCGGGGAGTTCATGCCCGACAGGCTGCACGCCGGCGCGCTGACCGACCACACGGTGCTGGTGCAGGGCGGGGCGGGCGCGGTCGGTAACGCCGCGATCCAGCTCGCCAGGTGGGCGGACGCCACCGTGATCACCACCGTGAGCAGCGCGGAGAAGGCGAACCTGGCGGCGGCGGCCGGGGCCTCGTTCGTGATCAACTATCGCGAGCAGGACGTGGTCGAGGAGGCCCGCAAGATCGCCCCCGACGGGGTGCACACGATCGTCGAGGTCTCGGCGGCGAGGAACGCGGCGGCCGACGTCCAGCTACTGCGCCGGGGCGGGGCGGTCTGCGTCTACGCCGACGACGGCGGGGACGAGGTGACGCTGCCGATCCGGCCGCTGATGGCGCCGAACGCCCGCTGGCAGTTCGTGCTGGTCTACACGGCCCCGACGGCGGCGAAGGCGCAGGCGGTCACCGACGTGGCGGCGGCGGTGGCGCAGGGCGGCGTACGGGTGGGCGCGCAGGCCGGCCTGCCGCTGCACCGGCACCCGCTTGCCGACACGGCGGCGGCGCACCAGGCGGTGGAGGGTTCGGTAGTCGGGAAGGTGCTGGTCAGCACCGCCGACTGACCGGGTTCACCGGCTGTTTTCCCCGACGCTGGGACAGAGCCGAACAAGTTTCGCGACAATGGCAGTGCGGGGACGCGCCGTGCGAGGCGGGCGGCCCGCGTGAGACGGGCGGCCCCGGCGCGGTGCGAACGCCGGGGCCGCCCCCTGGGGAGGGATGTCAGGAGTACGTCCCTGCCCCTTCAGGCGAAGATGCGCCTGAAAGCGTTACGGCGTTGTCAGCTCCCGGACACTCAGCCCGCCGTCGGCGTACCGGGAACGGAGCACTTTCTTGTCGAACTTGCCGACGCTGGTCTTCGGGACCGTGTCGATGAAGGCCCACCGCTCGGGAAGCTGCCAGCGCGCCACCGACTGCGCGAGGAAGTCGCGCAACTCCTCGGCGCTCACCTCGGCCCCCTCGCGGACCACCACGGTGGCCAGCGGACGCTCGTCCCAGCGCTCGTCGGGCACGCCCACCACGCACGCCTCCAGCACGGCCGGGTGGGCCATCAGGGCGTTCTCCAGCTCCACCGAGGAGATCCACTCACCGCCGGACTTGATCACGTCCTTGGCCCGGTCGGTGAGCGTGATGTACCCGTCGGGCGACAGGGTGCCGACGTCGCCGGTGCGCAGCCAGCCGTCGCGGAACCTCTCCTCGTCCGGGGTGTCGTCCCCGACGTACCGGTAGGTCACCCACGGCCCGCGGACCTCCAACTCCCCGACGGAGGTCCCGTCGGCGGGCAGCGGCTCGCCCAGCGGGCCGACGATCCGCGCGGCGACCCCGGCCGGGACCCGGCCCTGGGTGTACCGGTAGCGCCAGGCGTCCTCGCCGGTCGCGCCGGACGGCGGCCGGGCCACCGAGCCGAGCGGGGACATCTCGGTCATCCCCCAGGCGTGGATGACGTCGATGTGGTGCCGCTCGTCGAACGCGTGCATCAGCGCGGGCGGGCAGGCCGACCCGCCGACGATCACCTCCCGCAGCGAGGAGACGTCCACGTCGTGGCCGTCCAGGTAGGCCAGCAGGTCGTTCCAGATGGTCGGCACCGCGCCGGCCAGGGTGGGCCGCTCGGCGGCGATCATCTCGGCGATCGGGGCGGCCTGGAGGAACCGGTCCGGCATGATCAGCGACGCCCCGGAGAGGAACGCCGCGTACGGCAGGCCCCAGGACATCGCGTGGAACATCGGCACGATGGCCAGCTCGCGGTGCGTGGGCCCGAGGCCGAACCCCTCGGGCATGCAGACCTGGAGCGAGTGCAGGTAGATGGAGCGGTGCGAGTAGGCGACCCCCTTGGGGTTGCCGGTGGTCCCGGAGGTGTAGCAGAGGGCGGCGGCGTCGCGCTCGTCCACCTCTGGCCAGTCGAAGACCTCCGGCCGCCCGGCCAGCAGGGCGTCCCAGTGGTGTACGGCGATCCGGTCGCCCGCCGCCGCCAGCAGCGGGGCGGGGTCGCCGCCGCCGACCACCACCACGTGCCGCACGGTGGCCAGTTCGCCGATGACCCGGGCCAGCAGCGGGATCAGCGTCGAGTCGACCAGCACCACCCGGTCCTGCGCGTGGTTGGCGATGTAGGCGACCTGGTCGGGGAAGAGCCGGATGTTGAGCGTGTGCAGCACCGCGCCCATGCTCGGCACGGCGAAGTACGCCACCAGGTGCTCGGCGTTGTTCCACATGAACGTGGCGACCCGCTCGTCGCCGGTCACCCCGCACTCGTCGCGCAGCGCGTGGGCCAGCCGGGCTGCTGTCCGCCCCACCTCGGCGTACGGCATGCGGCGGGACTCGCCGCCGGTCCAGGTGACCACCTCGGCCGAGCCGTGCACCGTCGCGCCGTGGCCCAGGATCCGGGCGACCTGGAGGGGGGCGTCCATCATCGTGCTACGCATGGGTAACAAGCTAGTGTCGGCGGTCACACGTTGGGAACCCCAGTTAGGTTGTCCTGGTGAGCATCTCCTGGGCCGACTCGTACGTGGGGCAGCTCCGCGCCCTGGCCGGTGACCGCACCCTGATGTTCGTCGGCGCCCGTGCCGTGGTCCGCGACAGCGCCGGGCGGCTGCTGCTGATCCGGCGGTCCGACAACGGCCAGTGGGCGATGCCGGCCGGCGCGATGGAGCTGGGCGAGTCGATCGCCGACTGCGCCGTCCGCGAGGTGCGCGAGGAGACCGGGCTGCGCGCCCTGCGGGTCGGCGCCTTCGCCCTCTACACCGGCCCGGACCGGATCAACACCAACATGTACGGCCACACCTACCAGGTCTTCACGGTCGCCTTCCGGATCGAGGACTGGGACGGCGAGCTGGCCCGGGTGACCGACGAGACCACCGACGCGGGGTTCTTCCCACGCGAGCGGTTCCCCACCCCGCTGTCCGCGTCGGTCACCGAGACCCTCGCCGACCTGGACGTCTTCGAGCAGACCAACCGGCTGATCCTCAAGTAGCCCGGAGCCGGCCGGCTCCTGGTCCCCGGTCGGCCCGGGCCGGGTCAGAGCATGGTCTGGCTCTTGGCCTCCATGTCGGCGGCGGCCTCGTCCTTCGACTCCTTCGGCAACGGCCGTCCGCCCGGTGCGGGCGCCTTGCCACCCAGCGGGTCGGCGCCGCCGGTGGCGCCCTGCGGGCCGGTGCCGCGTAGCTGCTCGTTCGGCAGGGCCAGGGTCAACAGCACCGCCAGCACCGCGATCAGCCCGGTGGTGAGGAAGACCAGGTGCAGCGACTCGACGAACGCGGACTGGATGGCGGCGCGGACCGGGCCGGGCAGGGCCATGATCGTCGCCGGGTCGTTGATCGAGATGCGCGTCCCGCCGCTGGCCGCCACCGCGGCCCGCTGGTCCGGCGGGAGCTGGGCGATCGCGCCCGGCAGCCGGTCGGCGAGCTGGTCGGTGAGCCGGGAGGAGAGCACCGCCCCGAGGATCGCCACCCCGAACGAACCGCCCAGCGACCGGAAGAACGTCGCCGAGGAGGTGCCCGCCCCCAGGTCCCGGATGTGCACCGCGTTCTGCACGGCCAGGATCAGCGACTGCATGCACAGGCCCAGCCCGACGCCGATCACCACCATGTAGCCGAAGGCCAGCCAGAGCGACGTGGCGACCTGGAGCCGGGTGAACAGCAGCATGCCGGCGAGCAGCACCGCCGAGCCGGCCACCGGGAACCACTTGTACCGGCCGATCCGGCTCATCGCCTGGCCGGTCACGATCGAGGTGACGATGATGCCGGCCATCATCGGCAGCATCAGCAGGCCGCTGCGGGTCGGCGAGGCGCCCTTGACGATCTGGAGGTACAGCGGGATGAAGATGATCGACCCGAACATCACCAGGCCGATGACGAAGCCGGCCCCGTTGGCCAGCGCGAACGTCCGGCTGCGGAACAGCCGCAGCGGCAGGATCGGCTCGCCGACCCGGGCCTCCTGGACCAGGAAGAGCCCGGCCAGCACCGCCCCGGCCACGAACAGCCCGATGATCAGGCCGGAGCCCCAGGCGTACGAGGTGCCGCCCCAGCTCAGCGCGAGCAGCACGCAGCTCACCCCGGCGACCAGCAGCCCCGCGCCGAGCCAGTCGATCGCGTGCTCCCGCCGCTCGAACGGGATCAGCCGCATGACGTGGTAGCAGACCACGATGGCCAGGATCGCCAGCGGCACGTTGATGTAGAAGATCCACCGCCAGTTGGTCTCGGCGAAGTAGCCACCGACCAGCGGACCGGCCACCGAGGAGATGCCGAACACCGCTCCGAACAGGCCCTGGTAGCGGCCCCGCTCCCGGGGCGACACCACGTCCGAGATGATGGTGAACGCCAGCGTCATCAGGCCACCCGCGCCGAGGCCCTGCACGCCGCGGGTCAGAATGAGCTGGGTCATGTCCCGCGACAGCCCGGCGAGCAGCGAGCCGAGCAGGAACGTGCCGATCGAGAAGAGGAACACCGGGCGGCGTCCGTACAGGTCGGCCATCTTGCCGTACAGCGGGGTGGAGGCCGTGGACGCGAGCAGGTACGCGGTGACCACCCAGGAGTAGTGGTCGATCCCGCCCAGCTCACCGACGATGGTGGGCAGCGCCGTGCCGACGATCGTCTGGTCCAGCGCGGCGAGCAGCATGCCCGTCATCAGGCCGAACATGAGCAGGCGGAGCTGGCGGGCGGTCAGCGTCGGGCGGGTGCGGGCTTCGCTGGTCACCCCGCCTTCTTTCCCGTCCGGCGGAGAACATGCCCAGCGCCGGAAATCCCGTCGACACCAGCGCCCGGGTGAGTCAGCATCCCGAGCGTGGAACCGCCCCGCCGCCTCGCGCTCGACGTCACCCCGCTGCGCACCTCGCGGGACTTCCGGCTGGTCTTCTCGGGTGCGGGGGTGTCCGCCTTCGGGTCCTTCATCACCTACGTCACCGTCCCGTACCAGGTGTACGAGCTGACGGGGGATCCGCTGCTCGTCGGCCTGCTCGGCGTCTGTGAGCTCGTACCCCTGCTGGTGATGGCCTTCGTCGGCGGCGCGCTCGCCGACTTCCTGGACCGGCGGCTGCTGGTGCTCGGCGGCGAGGTCGGGTTCACGCTGCTCTGCGCCGTCCTGCTGGTCAACTCGCTCGGTCAGACCCCGCAGCTCTGGCTGCTCTACCTGGTGGCCGGGCTGACGGCGGCAGTGGACGGGCTGCAACGCCCGGCCCTGGAGGGGCTGACCCCGCGTGTCGTCACCCCGGACGAGATCCCGGCGGCGAGCGCGCTGAACTCGCTGCGGATGCAGGTGGCGCAGCTCGGCGGCCCGGCGGTGGCCGGCGTGCTGATCGCCTCGGTCGACCTGGCCTGGGTGTACGCGATCGACCTGGCCACCTTCGCGTTCTCGCTGGCCTGCCTGGCCCTGGTACGCGCGGTGCCGCCACCCCCGGCCGCCGACCGGCCGTCGCTGCGCTCCGTGGTGACCGGCCTGCGGTACGCCCGCAGTCGCCCCGAACTGCTCGGCACCTACCTCGTCGACATCAACGCGATGTTCTTCGGCATGCCGCAGGCGCTCTACCCGTTCATGGCGGCGAAGCTCGGCGGGCCGGCCGTGCTCGGGCTGCTCTACGCCGCGCCGGCGGTCGGCTCGCTGGTCGCCACGGTCGGCTCCGGCTGGACCGCCCGGGTGCACCGGCACGGGCTGATGGTGGTGCTCGCGGCCGGCGCGTGGGGGCTGGCGATCGTCGGCTTCGGGCTGGTCGGCTCGCTCTGGGCCGCCCTGTTCTTCCTGGCCCTGGCCGGCGCGGCGGACATGGTCTCCGGCCTGTTCCGCATGATCATCTGGAACCAGACCATCCCGGACCACCTGCGCGGACGGCTCGCCGGCATCGAGATGCTCTCGTACTCGACCGGCCCGCTGCTCGGCCAACTCCGCTCCGGCCTGGTCGCCCGCACCCCGCTGGGGGTGGGCGGCTCGATCGTCTCCGGCGGGGTCCTCTGCGTCCTCGGCACGATCGCCCTGGCCGCCGCCCTGCCGCAGCTCGTCCGCTACGACGGCCGCGCCGGCCTGGCCCGCAAGCAGTCCGAGGACGCCGCCTGGGCCGCCGCCGCCCCGGAACGCGCGGCGGCGCCCCAGGGCTGACCCGTGAGCGGGGTCAGTGGCGGCCCTCGGCGAACTCTTCGACGATCTTGGCGCAGAAGGCCGGCAGGTCGTCCGGCCGGCGGCTGCTGACCAGGCCGTTGTCCGTGACCACCTGCTCGTCGACCCAGGCCGCGCCGGCGTTGGTCAGGTCGGTGCGCAGGCTCGGCCAGGAGGTGATCCGGCGGCCCCGCACCACGTCCGCCTCGACCAGCGTCCACGGGCCGTGGCAGATCACCCCGACCGGCTTGCCGGCCTCGAAGAACGCCTTCACGAACCGCACCGCGTCCGGGTCGGTGCGCAGGAAGTCCGGGTTCGCCACCCCGCCCGGCAGCACCAGGGCGTCGTAGCCGCCGGCGTCCGCGTCCGCCGCGGTCACGTCCACGTCGTACGTCCTGCCGTGGTCGAGATGGTTGAATGCCTGGATCCGGCCGGGCTTCAGCGAGACCAGCTCCGCCGTGGCCCCGGCGTTCTCGACCGCCTCGCGCGGCTGGGTGTACTCGACCTCCTCGACGCCGTCGGCGGCCAGGAAGGCGATCCGCTTGCCCTGTAGTGTCGTCGCTGCCATCTCGTGCATCTCCTCTCCGAGGTACTTCTGGACCGTTCCCGGGCCCGGATGCCCGAAACCCGGCCCCCGAGGTGACCCGCTCCACGCCCCAACGGGCGGGCGGCGGCCCAGGTTTGACCCGGCACCCGCGGGGGACCCGACGGGCATGGCAGGAGCAGCAGCGGAAGAGCGCCGGCTCGCCACCGTCGTGGAGAGCTGGCTGGGCCGTCCTGTGCTGGTGATCGGCGACGCCATGCTCGACGAGTGGCGGTTCGCGGAGTCCGACCGACTCTGCCGAGAGGCGCCCGCCCCCGTCCTCAGCCTGCGCCGACGCCTCTCGGCGGCCGGCGGCGCGGCGAACACCGCCGTCAACGTGGCCGCCCTGGGCGGGCGGGCGGTGCTGGTCGCCCCGGTCGGCGCGGACGCCGCCGGGGACGAGCTGCACGACTGCCTGGACCGGGCCGGCGTCTGGGATCGAACCGTCAACCAGCCCGGCCGGCCGACCCCGGTGAAGCGGCGGATGCTCGCCGGCAACCAGATCCTGCTGCGCGAGGACTCCGGCGACCCGGACGACGCACTCGAACAGGACGGCGTGGTCCGCCTGCTCACGGCGCTGGAGTGCGCCACCGAGGAGCTGCGGGCCGCCGCCGGCGGCGAGGTGCCCACCCTGGTGGTCTGCGACTACGGGCTGGGCTCGCTGCCCGCCCCCGTGCGCGCCTGGCTGGTCGCCGCCCGGGACCGGTACGCCACCGTCGCGCTCGACGCGCACGACCTCGCCGACTGGCGGGGCCTCGCGCCCACCGTGGTCACCCCGAGCTTCGCCGAGGCCACCCGGCTGCTCGCCCGGGCCGCCGCCCGGTCCGACTCCCACCTGCACCTGGACCACCCCGGGTCCGATCCGGCGGACGGGCCGTCGGAGCTGAGCGTGGGTTCGGCGCCGGGCCGTCCCGGGTCGGCCGGAAACCCCGCCGACAGCGGCTCGGGCGGGCCGACGGAGGCGTCCCGGGTGCCGCTCGGCCGCCCGACGGGCCCGACCGGCGAGCCGACGCCCGGCGAGGACCGGGTGGCGATGACCGGCGACGGGCTCAGCGTCACCGGCACGGGCGTGACCGTGAACGCCGGGGCCGGCGACGGGGTGGACCGGGCGGTGCTGGCCGAGTCCCGCCTCGCGGAGCTGCGCGCGCACACCGGCGCGGACGTGGTCGCGGTCACCCTGGACACCGAGGGCGCCGTGGTCGGCGGCGCGGACGGAGCGCCCCGGCGCAGCCACAGCACCCCCGTCCCGGCCAGCTACGCGGTCGGCGCGGGGGACGCGTACCTGGCCGCGATGACGCTGGCCCTGGCCGCCGACGCGCCGCTGCCGACCGCCGCGCAACTCGCCCAGCTCGCCGCCACCAGCACCGTGTCGGACACCGGCACCTGCGTGTGCCGGCGCGAGGACCTGCTCGACGCGCTCGGCGTCCCGGCCGGCGCTCCCGGGCACCCGGTGCTGGTCGCCCCGGACGAGTTGGCGGACATCGTGGCCGCGCACCGGGATGCGGGCCGGTCGGTGGTGTTCACCAACGGCTGCTTCGACGTGCTGCACCCCGGGCACGTGCGCTACCTGGAACAGGCCCGGGCCCTCGGCGACCTGCTGCTGGTCGCGGTCAACTCCGACGGCAGCGTACGCCGGCTGAAGGGGCCGGACCGGCCGGTCAACCCGGTGGAGGACCGGGTGACGCTGCTCGCCGCGCTGTCCTGCGTGGACCACGTGGTGGTCTTCGAGGAGGACTCCCCGGCGGGGCTGATCGAGACCGTCCGTCCGGACGTCTACGTCAAGGGTGGCGACTACCCACCGGAGATGGTGCCGGAGGCGCCGCTGGTGCGCCGGCTCGGCGGTCAGGTCCGCACCCTCGGGTACGTGCCGGACCGCTCCACCTCGGCGATCATCGAGCGCATCCGGGCGCAGGCGACGGACGCGCCCGGCACCGGACACCGGTCCGACGGACCGGGGCACACGTTGACCGGCAGGCCGGCGTGAACCGTCCGCTAGACCCCGGCGACGCCGGTGAGTTCCGCCGGGAGCGGCAGCTCGACGTGCTGATCCCGACCCGGAACCGCCCGGCCGAGCTGGCGGTCACCCTCTCCGGTCTGGCCACCCAGGAGGGCGTGCCCGGCTTCGGGGTGGTGGTCAGCGACCAGTCCGACGGCGACCCCGCGTACGCCCACCCGGCGGCGGCCACCATGGCGCGGGCGCTGCGCCACCGGGGCCACCCGGTGCTGCTGACCCGGCGGCTGCCCCGGCGCGGGCTGGCCGAGCACCGGGCGTACCTGCTGGACCGCTCGGCGGCCCGGTACGTGCTCTGCCTCGACGACGACGTCTGGCTGGAGCCGGGGACCCTGCACCGGCTGGTCACCGCGATCGGCGAGCTGGGCTGCGGCTTCGTCGGCAACGCCGTGCACGGGCTGTCGTACGTCGACGACGTGCGCCCGGAGACCCACGGGCACTACGAGGAGTGGGTGGGCCGGCCGGTGCCGGAGCGGGTCCGCCCGGGCACCCCGCAGTGGCAGCGGGCCTCGATCCATCCGGCGGCGAACCTGCTGCACGTCACGGAGCGGCTGAACCTGCCGCCGGGGGCCTGGCGGGCGTACAAGGTCTCCTGGATCGGCGGGTGCGTGCTCTACGACCGGGCGGCGCTGGTCGACTCGGGCGGCTTCGAGTTCTGGCGGCGGGTGCAGGAGAGGCACCAGGGCGAGGACGTGGCCGCCCAGCTCGCCGTGCTGGAGCGCCACGGCGGCGCGGGCGTCCTGCCCAGCGGGGCGTACCACCTGGAGTCGCCGACCACCGTCACCGAGCGGGACGTGGAGGCGTGGGAGGTCGTCCTCGCCGACTCGGACGCCCCGCAGCCCGCCTGACGGGCGGTGGGCGGGCCACCGGGCGCGCGCCCCGCTCAGCCCAGCAGCTCGCGGGCGGCCTCGACGACCTCGACCGCCGGGATGTCGGCGACGAAGGAGTCGCGGTGCGGGCAGTCGCCGTGCCCGGGGCGGTGCGGGTAGATACCCGGGGTGCAGTCGACGCCGCAGACCGGGCAGTGCACCGTCCAGGAGGCGATCGGGCGGTGCCGGGCGCGCAACGGGTGCCCGGTGTTGATCAGGTTGCCGACCCAGTAGATCCCGACGGTGGCGGTGCCGACGGCGGCGGCCAGGTGCAGCGGGCCGGTGTCGTTGGACACCAGCAGGGCGCAGCCGGCGTAGCAGGCGGCCAACCCGCCGAGGCCGAGCGTGCCGACGAGCGGGCGCAGGGGCACCCCGGCCGCCGCGACCACCCGGTCCACCAGCTCCCGCTCGGCGCGGGTGCCGGTGACCAGCACCTCGTACCCGTCGCCGGCCAGGACGCGGGCCACCTCGGCGAACCGCTCGGCCGGCCAGCGCCGCCGGGTGTCGGTGGCCCCGGGGTGCAGCGCCACCCGGGGCCTCGCCGGCGCGCCGAGCACGTCGGCGGCCTCGGCCCGGTCGGCGTCGGTGACCGCCAGCGTCGGGACGATCGTGGTGGCGGGCGCCCCGACCAGGCCGGCCACCTCCAGGTAGCGCAGCACCTCGTGCTGGTAGTAGACGTACCGGATCCAGCGGTCCAGCGGCGGGGCGTCCTCGGCCCGCAGCCCGGCGGTGACCCGGGCGCCCAGGCCGGCGACGACCGGGTTGGAGTTGCCGCCGCCGCCGTGCAGTTGCAGCGCCAGGTCGAAACGCTCGGCGCGGGCCACGGCCACGAAGTCGTCCATCGAGGACTCCGGCTCGCCGGGGTCGGGGGCGCGGATGCCGGGCGCGGGCGGGACCACCAGCACCCGGTCCACCGGGCCGGGCCGGTCGCGCCAGAGCTTCGCGTGCCACGGCGCGCCGAGCAGCACGATCTCCGCCCCCGGGTACGCGGCGCGCAGCGCCTCCAGCGCGGGCAGGACGAAGATGAAGTCGCCGAGCGCGTTGGCCCGTAGCACGGCGATCCGCGCGACGTCGGGCACGCGCTCGCCCACCGGGTCCAGCGGGAACGGGGTGACCACGACCCGCTACGGCCGGTCGATCTCGTCGGCGGCCCGGTCCGGGTGGTGCAGTTCCCGGCCGGCAGCCAAGTCCGGGTGGTGCAGTTCCCGGTCGGCGGCCGGGTCGACCGGATGGCCCGTACCCGGGCCGGCGACCCGGGGGCCGGCGCGGCCCACGGTGATGGTGCGCGGCGCGGGCCGGGCCGCCCGGGGCAGCCGGACCCGGAGCAGGCCGTGGTCCATCACCGCGTCGATCCGGTCCGGGTCCACCCGGGACGGCAGGTCGACCCGGTACTCGAAGCCCCGGGTCTGGAAGCCGCCCGGGATGCCCTGGTCGGCGTTGACCTCGGCCTCGGAGCGGGCCCGGACGCAGAGCTCCCGGTCGTCCAGCTCGACGGCCACCTCCTCGGGGGCGACGCCGGGCAGCCGGACCACGGCCTGCCAGCCCTCGGCGGTCTCGGTCAGCTCCACCTCGGGCGGGCCGGGCCGGGTGCCGCCGACCAGCCGGCTCAGCTCGGCGCGCAGCGACTGGAGTTCCCCCATCGGGTCCCAGCCCTGCTGCCGGCCGCGCCAGCCCCGTCCGCCTCCGGGTTGTTCGCTCATCGCAGGTCTCCGATCGAGTGGGTGGCCGCCGGTGCCCGCAGCGAGCTGGGGGCGTCCAGGTTGGCGTCCGGGTCGACGCCGACGCCGAGCCGGTCGACCAGTTCGCCGCCGAGCCACGCGCTGCCGCCGAGGATGGCCAGCGCGACCACCTCGATGGCGATGAGCGCGCCGCCGGCCGCCCGGGAGTCGGCGTTGAGCCGGACCGCCCAGACGGCGGCGAAGAGCAGGATCACCGCGATGTTCGCGGCGGCGTGGCTGAGGCCGACCCGCTTCGCGCGGGTGCCGGTGGGGATGGCGAGCAGGTCGAACGCGCCCGCCGCCGCGGCCAGCAGCCCGCCGATCAGGCCGACCGTGATGTTCCAGTAGGCCACCTCACCGAGGAACCGCGGGCCGCCGACGGTGTCGATGACGTCGAAGATCACCGCAGTGACCAGCAGGCCGACCGGGAACGTGATCAGCATCGGATGCACGGGGTGCCCGAGCACCTTGAGTCGGCTCTCCATCGCGGCCTCCGTTGGTCGTTGCGGGGCGCTGGCTGGCGCGGTACCCGGGCCACCGCCGGACAAACCTCCGGCCAGACGCGCCCGGTTAGGCTGAGGGCGACAGGTGGCCTGGGCACCGGCACCGCACGCCGCCACCGAGGTCAACGGTCGGGGGAGGAAGACGTGACGGTGGAGATCACCTCGCACGAGGAGCTGCGCGAACTGCTGGGGACCCCGAACGCCCGGGCGGCAGCCAAGGAGCGCAGCGTTCTGCACGAGCGGGACCGGCAGTGGCTGGCCGCCTCGCCGTTCTGCCTGGTCGCCACGGCGGGCGCGGACGGCACCTGCGACGTCTCACCGAAGGGCGACCCGCCCGGCTTCGCCCTGGCACTGGACGACACGACGATCGCCGTGCCCGAGCGGCCCGGCAACCGACGGGCGGACGGATACCGCAACATCCTCGACAACCCGCACGTCGGGCTGATCTTCATGATCCCCGGCCGGACCGACACGCTGCGGATCAACGGCCGGGCCCGGCTGGTGCGGGACGCGCCGTTCTTCGACGACATGGTGGTCAAGGGGCACCGGCCGATCCTGGCGATCGTGGTGGAGATCGAGCAGATCTTCTACCACTGCGCCAAGGCGTTCCTCCGCTCCGAGTTGTGGCGGCCGGAGACCTGGCAGCCGGACGCGCTGCCGTCCCGGGCCCGGCTGATCAAGGAGGTCGAGGCCCCGACCGAGAGCCTGGCCGACCTGGAGCGCCACTACGGCCCCGCGTACGCGAAGTCCATCTACACCTGATCCCACGCCGGACCTGCGGCGAACCAGCCCCGCCCATTTGCTATAGACATCTTTAGAAAGATATCTTTAGCAAATGGCGCTGCCCCGGGTGAATCTCTCCGATCCGGTCGCCCTGCGCGGCTACGCGCATCCGCTGCGGATGGCCCTGATCGGGCTGCTGCGGCGGGAGGGCCCGATGACCGCCACCCGGGCCGCCGAGCGGCTCGACGAGAACGTGCCCAACTGCTCCTTCCACCTGCGACAACTGGCCAAGTACGGGCTCGCCGAGCGGGCCCCCGGCGCCGACGCCCGGGAACGCCCCTGGCGGGCCACCGCGCTCGTCACCACCTGGGACGACGCCTCCGACGACCCCCGCGTGCGGGCGGCCACGGACGTGCTGAACGCCACCCAGCTCGCCCACTACGCCCGGCAGGCCGAGGAGTACCTCGCCCGGCGGGCCGACGAGCCGACGGAATGGCGCACGGTAACCGGCTTCGGCGACCAGCCGCTCTACGTCACCGCCGACGAGATGGCCGCGCTGACCGCGCGGATGGACGCCCTGCTCGCCGAGTACGACGGCCGGATCACCGACCCGTCCGCCCGGCCGGCGGGCGCCCGCCGGGTCACCCTCGTGCAGCTCGCGCTCCTCGGCACCCCGGCCCCGACCGACGGCGGCGGCACCGGGTCGGACGCCGGCCCGGACAGTACCCGGTGAGCGGTGCTGCGACCACCGCGCCGGTAGCCGCCACGCCGACCGGCCCCGTCCCACGCGGCGGGCCGCTGCGCCTGCTGCGCGAGCGGACGTTCCGGCGGTACTGGTCGGCGCAGACCGTCTCCTACTTCGGCGACGAGGTCACCACCCTCGCCCTGCCCCTGCTCGCCGTGCTCGGGGCCGGCGCCGGGCCGGCCGAGATGGGCTACCTCACGGCCGCCGCCCTCGCCCCGAACCTCTTCTTCTCGCTGCTGGCCGGCGCGTGGGTCGACCGGCTGCCGCACAAGCGCCGGCTGATGATCCTCGCCGATATCGGTCGCGCCCTGCTGCTGGCCGTCCTGCCGGTGCTGTACCTGTTCGACCTGCTGGCCCTGCCCCAGCTCTACCTGATCGCCTTCGCCACGGGCACCCTCGCCGTGTTCTTCGAGGTGGCGCGCGCGCCGCTCTTCGTGTCGCTGGTGCGCCGGCCCGACTACGTGGCCGCGAACACCCTCATCTCGGGCAGCCGGGCGATGTCCCTGGTGGCCGGCCCGAGCATCGGCGGCGTCCTGGTGCAACTGCTCACCGCGCCGATCGCGCTGCTCGTCGACGCCGCCTCGTACGTCGTGTCCGCGTACTTCCTGGTTCGGATCCGACCGACGGAGCCGGTGCCCGCCCGGGGCGCCGGGCTCGGCCTCGCCGACGGGCTGCGGTTCCTCGCGCGGGCGCCGGCGATGCGGTCCATCCTGCTCGGCACCACCACCCTCAACCTCTTCAACTTCATGTTCTCGGCGCTCTTCGTGCTCTACGCCGTCCAGGAACTCGGCCTCTCCCCCGGCGTGCTCGGGGCGGTGCTCGGCGCGGGCGCGGTGGGCGGGTTGTTCGGCGCGGCGATCACCGGGCGGCTGACCCGGCGGTTCGGCGTCGGCCCGACGATGGTGGCCAGCTTCGTGGCCTTCCCCGCCCCGCTGCTGCTCGTGCCGCTCGCCGACGGGCCCAAGCCGATGGTGCTGGGCATGCTCCTCGCCGCCGAGTTCGGCTCCGCCGTCGGGGTGATGATGCTCGACATCACCACCGGCTCGATGCAGACCGCGCTCACCCCCGACTCGCTGCTGTCCCGCACCATGGGCGCACGGCGCACGGTCAACTACGGCATCCGGCCGATCGGCGCGCTGCTCGGCGGTGCGCTGGGCACCGCCCTCGGCGTCCGGCCGGCACTCTCGATCGCCACCGCCGGCGCGCTCCTCGGCGTGCTCTGGGTGCTCTTCTCCCCGGTACGCGGCCTGCGGGAACTCCCCGACCGGCCCGAGCAGCCGACCCGCGCCTGACCGGTGCCGGAATTCGGTCGTGCGCGGGCCGGCGGCGATGCTAGCGTCGCCGGTCGTGCTGATCCGGGAGTTCGCCGAGGCCGACTGGCCGCAGGTGTGGGAGATCGTCGGCGCGGTCGTCCGGGCCGAGGAGACCTTCCCGTACGACCCGGCGATGACCGCCGGGCAGGCGTACGACATGTGGGTGGAGCGCCCGCCCGGCCTGACCGTCGTGGCGGTCGAGGGCGACCGGGTCGTCGGCACGGCCAAGATGGGCACCAACCGGCCCGGTCCCGGGTCGCACGTCTCCACCGCGAGCTTCATGGTCGCGGCGGACGCCCGGGGGCGCGGGGTGGGCACCGCGCTGTGCCGGTTCGCGCTGGACTGGGCCCACGAGCACGGCTACGCCGGGATGCAGTTCAACGCGGTGGTCGAGACCAACCACACGGCGGTCGAGCTGTACCGGCGGCACGGCTTCGAGATCGTCGGCACCGTGCCGGGCGCGTTCGCCCACCCGGGCCTGGGCCGGGTCGGACTGCACGTGATGTACCGCGCCCTCTGACCTACCCCCGCCAGCCCTCCGGGTTGCTGAACGACTCCCGGGAGATGCCCGACCCGTTGCGCGGCCAATCCCCGAACAGCTTGTCGTGCAGGTGGGCGAACAGGTAGCAGATGCTCTCGCAACTGCCGTCCGGAACGGCCAGGGCGGGGTTGGCGCGCACCGCCTCGTAGTACTCCCGCCCGAGGGCGACGATGTGCCCCCGGGCGTAGAGGAAGCCGTCGTCGGAGCCGTCGGTCACCGCGTGGATGTCGGCGCGGTCGATCTCGTGGAGCTTCCGCTCGACCACCCGGTCCAGGCCGGTCAACTCCTCGCTGGACAGGTCGGCGCCGAGGGCGCGCAGGTTGTCGAGGAACGGGGCGAACCACTCGGCGACGGAGTCCGGGTCGACGTCACCGGCCGCCGGGTCCCGTTCCCGCAGGGCCCGGCGCAGCGCCGCGGGCCCGGGGCCCAGCCGCTCCCACGCGGTCTCCACCAGGGACCAGAACCGGGCCTCGTCCTCGACGCTGGGCAGCTCCGCGACGCCATCCGCTGAAATGCTCATGGCAGCGGAGGTTAGCGGGCGCCACCGACAGTCCTCCGCCGCGCCCAGGCGGGAGAGGTGTGTCCCGCGTCCCGGTGTGGACCTGATTGAGGTGACCGCTCCCGGGTACGACTCCCGGTGGACGAGAGATCCGCTCTCGACGAGCGAGCGCGGAGACAACCCGAAGGAGTGCCGATGACCACCACGGTCGAGAAGTCCGTCGAGGTGAACGTCCCGATCCGCACCGCGTACAACCAGTGGACGCAGTTCGAGGAGTTCCCGAGGTTCATGGGCGGCGTCCGGGAGGTACGCCAGCTCGACGACAGGCGCATGCACTGGGTCGCCGAGATCGCCGGCGTCCAGCGCGAGTGGGACGCGAAGATCCTGGAGCAGGTGCCGGACCGCAAGGTCGCCTGGGCCGCCACCGAGGGCGCCACCAACGCCGGTGCCGTCCACTTCCAGCCGGTCGACACGGATCGCACGATGGTCCGGCTGTTCCTGGAGTACGAACCGGAGGGCTTCGTCGAGAAGGCCGGCGACCGGCTGCACCTCGTCGAGCGGCAGGCCGAGTCCGACCTGGAGAGGTTCAAGGCGTACATCGAAAGCCGGGGCGTCGAGACCGGGGGCTGGCGCGGCACGATCGACGAGGGCCGCCAGCTCGGCACGCCCGGCGTCGAGTACGCCGCCGGCACCCGGGGGGACAGCGGCCGGGTCGACGGGTCCGGCCGGGACACCGGCACCGGGGCGACCACACCGGCCGGCGCCCCGTACCCGACCGGCGCCGGCCCCGACGGCGCCCACCGGCCGCTCTGACCAGTTCCCGGCACGGCGCAGGCCCGGGCGCGCGCCCGGGCCGCCGCCGCGTCCGGGCCCGGCGGACGCGGCGGCGCGCGGACCGCGGGCGTGTCCGGCGGGCCGGTCCAGCCGATCGGGCCGCGACGTTCGGGGCGGGGCGCTACCGGCGGCTCTCCAGCAGCCGGGCCACGGTGGCCGGCGAGTAGACCCGGCCCCGGGCGATCGCCGCCACCAGCAGCGGGGCGAGCACGGCGAGCAGGCCGAGGATCGCGGTCTGCTGGTTCGCGGACAGTGGCAGGCCGAAGGCGACCAGCAGGCTGATCACGGCCGTCCCGGCGGCGGTGATCCCGCCGACGGTGAACAGCGGTTCGGTCGCGGTCGAGGTGGGGACGGGGGCGGGGGTGGGGTCGGACATGCCGGGTCTCCTCAGTTGGTCGGTCACTCGGTCACGTGGGCGGCGCTGCGCCACGCGCCGTCGGTGGTGCCGACGGCGACCTGTGCGGTCGTACCGTCAGGGGGCGCCGGGGCCCGGGCGGCCCACCTCGCCCTGCGGCCCCTGCCCGCCTCGGCGGCCCCGCCGGGCGGGAGGCGAGTCGCCGGCTCCATCCGTCGTCAGGAGGACAGCCGGGCGGTCAGCTCGTCGACGACCTGTCGGGCCATGTCCGGCGGCACCGCCGCCGCGATGGCCTCCGGGGTCAGCCCGGCGGCCTTCAACGCCTCGGAGAGCCGTTGCGGGGACAGCCCGGCGAGCACCCCGGCGACGATGGCCGGCTCGTCCGTGAAGTCCTTCCCGGTCAGGGTGGTGACCCCGGCGGCCACACCGTCCAGGCGGGACATCACGTAGTCGAGCTTGGCGACGATGCTGTTGCTGGCCTTCTCGGGCCCGGGGCCGTCGGGGTCGACGGTCCGGCCCATGCTCGACCCGCCGGTGAAGAGCCCGGCGTACACCTGGTGGATCTCGTTCTCGGCCTGAGCGCTCATGTCGTCCTCCGGGATCGTCGTGGTCAGCAGTCCGATGGCCGTCAGGTAGCGGCGGAACAGCGGGACCTGGTCCCGACCCGCCTTCGTGGAGTCGCGGAAGAAGCTGAAGTGGGTGTGCCACAGGTGGGAGCTGTCGCCGGTCGACCGGCGCTTGAGCCGGTCCCATCGCCGGACCGTCTTCCCGTCGGGGCTGTAGATGATCTCCCGGATGTCCCGCGTGTCGGCCGCGCCGGCCGCGCACTGCTGCACGCACCAGACGGAGAACGAGCGCAGGTCGTGGGCACGGCCGGCAGACCGTACGGTGAACGAGCCGACGTCCAGTGCGGAGGCGTCGATGGTCAACCCCGCTCGGTCCCGGGGGGACTCCACGACCGAGTAGTCGTTGGCCACGACCCGGTCGGAGCCGCAGTGGTAGCCCCCGCGGTGGGCCGGGTCGCCGACGATGCCGACGGCGGCCGGGTCCAGGTCCTTGAGGTACGACAACAACAGGGTCCGAACGTTCGACAGATTCGTCGGGGCCCGGGTCATGGAGCCCTCCTTCCGTCAGGAGGGCCGAGCACGACGATCACTCCGAGTAACAGACCGAAAGTGCGGGACGCGCCCGACCAAAAATGCGCATCGTCGGGCAGATGACCCAAGGGTAACCAGACGGCCATGCGTCTACCAGCGCGAATGCCTGCTCTTCGGATAGTGCTAGTTGCCGGAGGGTTCGCTCAGGGGGAGGAGTCCACACCCCAGGGACGAAGCAAAGAACCCTCGGCCTGTACACGCAGAGTCATCAACCGGCGGGCGAGGGCGGTCGACCGGGCGGGGACCGACGGAGCCGCGTGCCGGCACCGCGTGGCAAACCGCCCGGGCACGCCGCAGCGGCAGCCGCGGCGGGTCGCCGGCCGATCTCCACGGCACCAGAGAAAGGCCCCGTGACCTTGGCATCTCGCCTGGTCACGGGGCCTTTCTCGGGTGGGCCCAGGTCAGAGCGGGTTTCGGAACACATTTCATGACGATGCACAACCGTTCAGTCGGCCCCGACTGTCACTGATCTTGTCACCGCCTGGGCGTGCTGCCATCCAGGCCGCAGAGGTCCTCCAGCACGTCCGAGTAGATCCGCCAGTACTCCAGCCGGGTGTCCGGCTGCTGCTCGCCCCGCCTCCCCGCCGACTGCTCAGCAGACCGCAGCGGTCCTGGCGACGATTGCGATGCGATGGTCGCCTTCGGTGCGTACGGATGGTGGCGCATGTGGTATCCCCCCCGAGGGACGCTGCGGCTGCGAAAGACAGATAAAACACCTGTACGAGAGCCTGTGGGAAGGGGGTGACCGGCCAACTGCCGGCGATCCTGAAAGCACCCTGATGTCGGTGGCGTGCTGCACGTGATATCTGATCAACTCAGCGTGATGAAATGCGGGAATCCCACGCTTCGAGCGCTGCTAGATATCCACGCAACGTGTCCGTAACATGGGCTGCCGTCAGCCTGAATCAGGATTGCCGGGACATCACATCTGCGGATAGCGCATCAAGTGACGTTGGGCAATCAACCGCGCGGAATGCGCACACCGTACTCATCGGCCGGATACACGTCCATCAGCCCGTCCGGCTGGCGCACCACCAGCACCGGGACGCCCTCGGCCATCCCGAACCGCGCCCGCTCCTCCGGCGTCGGCATCCGCGCCGTCACGAGCTGATCCGGCTCGCCGATCAGCTCATCGACCTCCGGCGCTGGACCGCGCACCCGGATGCCAACGCCACGCTCGACGTCGATCAGACCCTCGGCGCGCAGGGTGTCGATCGCCTTCTGCGCGGTCGCCTTGCCCACGCCGTAGTCGTACCCGATCCGGGCCTGCGCCGGCAGCAGCGTGCCCGGCACCCACTCCCCGGCCGCGATCCGGGCCCGCAGCGCAGCAGCGAGCCGGTGCAGCGCACCCTGGAGTGGGGGATCGAGATGGACGGTATGGACAGCCGACCGGTAGACCGGATCACCGGTTAACCGGTAGACCGGTGATCTACTTGGCGTCCTCTGTTCGCTGGCGGACGAACATGCCCTTGCCCTGCCACGTCTCGATCAGGCCCATCTCCTCGAGGAGCCGCATCGCGGTTTTCACGGGCGTGTTGCTGGCCTGGTACTGCTCGCAGAGTTGGGCGATCGTCGGCAGCCGGTCGCCCGGTTGAAGGCCTCGGCCCTGATCACCGCGGCGCGATGTCGTGATGATCTCCCGGTACACGGGCGTTCTGGGCATGGCGTACCTCGGTCTCGTTGGCACATCCGAGCCTGCCAGCAGTGGTGACGTTGTGTGTGTCCTGGGTTGACTAGGAGCACTTGGAGTCCTACCTTCGGGTGGTCGCCCGGTCTCGTTGGGCACGGGTCGCGCGGCATTCTGGTCCGGGCGGCTCGTCCCGCCCGGCCCCCAACTTCCCCGCGACGAGGCCCGTGATGTCGGCCTGCACGACGGCCCGCCTCCCGCACGCGCACTCCGGTGGGCGGCCGGCCTTCGCAGCCGGACGGCGACATCATCCCCTGCGCCGCCCAGCAGGCCGCCGCTGCCGCTGGCCACCCGTCGTCTACGGCTGGATCTGCGTCGCCCTGGTCGTAGCTGCTGCCGTCATCGGCCTGCTGCGGTGAGCACGACTACGACGGGTGCGCAACGCGGCCCTGGTGGCGAACGATGAGTCTTCCGATGCCCGCGGTGCGGGTGGCCTGCTGCTGGCGCCGCGCCGAGGCCCGAGCCGCGGATCGTCGCCGGCCTTCGGCACCTCGACCACCCGCCGAATTCTGTGTCCTGCCGCCCAAGGCCCCCGTGACCGACGCACCTGCTCCCGCCCTGACCGACGACGAGATGACGTGGCTCGCGATCACCCTCGCCGCCGACGAGCACGCCGCACACGCGCTGCCGGCCGTCCTCGCCGACATGGACCGCAGCCAGCTCGACCATCTGGCCACCGTGGCCGAGCGACTCGCCCGGACCATCCGGCCGGTGCTGGAGATCCCCGCCCCCGGGTCGAGGGCGGACCGGGCCGAACAGGTCGCGGTCAAGGCGGCCCGACTGCTCGCCGCGGGCAAGCCGCCGGAGGAGCTGAGCGCCCCGGGAGACCACGTCGCAGAGCCGGCGGCTTCAAGCTGGGCGCTCCAGGTGGCGCTGGAGGAGAAGGCGGTCACCGCGATGACGCATGCAGAAAGCCGCCCCTGACCAGCACGGTCGGCTCTGCGTCAGGCCACAGAACAGCGGTACCGCAGCTCATGCAGATGCCCCGACTTGATCAGCACCTCGCACAGGACCGGTCGGCCCACCGCCGCAGCCCACCCGGAACGTTCTGCACCGGCACCCTGTCGGCAGTTCCAGTCACAAACTCGTCGCTGGGCGGCCGGGATGATGTCCTCGAACGCCGTCAGCTCCACGCCCAGCTCGGCGAGTACGCCCGCCCCGCCCCGGATCCGCCGCTCCGCCAGGGCCACCCCGCGCCAGATCGACCGCAGGACGTGCACCAACCTCGCCGGGTCATCCAGGGACAGCACCTGCCCGGCGCACCGGCTGCCCTGGGGCGAGGCCGAGCGCGGCGGCCACCTGCACCGGTGCCGCCACCTCGCCGACGTCGAGTAGCCGGGACGCGCCCCGTTGTCCCCGCTCGGTCGCCGCAGTGATCCAGGCGTACGGCTGACCGGGCGCCGCAGGGACCGCGTACTCGGCCGGGGTGACGGTCTGCTGCTGGGTGGGACGGACGTACACGCCCCGGCCGGGCTGCCCTTCGACGTAGCCCTCGGCCTTGAGGATGCCGATGGCGTTCTGGATGGTCGCCGGGTGCGCCAGGTGGACGGCAGCTTCGCCCCGGCGGCCAGGTCGCCGCTCATGATGTCGGCGCGCAGGTCGGCGGCGATCTGCTGGCTGCGGGGCCGCGTGTCGCGGGGAGGGGTGGGCACCGGGTTAGCCTGCCGATCGGACGTAGCGGGTATGCCTGCCGGCGACCATCACGTTGACGTCGACCTGGTAGGGCTGGCCAGCGGCGTCAAGCACGATGCGGGTGAGCACCAGGACCGGGTCGCCGTCTCCGAGCTGCATCGCCATCCGCTCGTCGAGGCTGGTGACGGCCTGCGCTGCGGCGGCGGTGATGTCCTCGTGCACCTCGTGCGGTTCGTAGCCCACCTCGGCGAGGAACCGGGCGGTCCCGCCGGAGACCTTCTCCGGCTCGGCCAGGATGGTCATCCCTGCGATGCTCGCTGGCCAGTACGAGCAGGCGATCTCGACGGGCCGGTCGTCGGCGAGGATCAACCGTCGCCGGGCGACGACCGACGTGCCGGCTCGAGGGCCCTCGGCGATGTCGTCCGGGGCGGGAATCGTGCCGGCGCTGAGGATGCGCTGGCTGCCCCGCTCGCCACCAGCGGAGGCTTCGGCTGCCCAGGCGTCTCCGGCTGTCGGCAGGATGTACTGGTCGGAGGTGGTGGCCCACCTCGGCTGTCCCATGATCCGGCTCCCCCTCGACTCGCGCTGACCTGCGGCTGACCTTACTGCCTGATCGCGCAACTTCCTTGGAGACTCGACTCTACTCATCCTTGCTGCCTCATGCATATGGCTGTGCCAGCATCGGCATGCAGATTCCTCGGCAGTCCGACCTCCACGATCGACGCCGTCCTCGGCCTGGCTGACCGGCTACGGGCCAGCCGATGCTCTTCGGCGCCGGAAGGGCTGCGCTGCTCGCCCTGGCCCGACCTTGCGCACCGGTGAGGTGCATCGAGAAGCTCGGCGTGGTCGCGGTCAGCCTGCCACCCTCTTCGCGATGGAGGGCATGTCGGTCGCCCGCCGGCCCCCGGCCTCAACACCGCCGGGTCGCTGATGTTCTGCGCCACGTTCGGAGGTGGTGATGCTGCACCAGGGCAGCCTGGCCGCCCACAAGCTCGCCGCCGCCGCCGAGGGTCAAGCCCCGGACATCACCAGGCACATGCGGTTCGTGTGGCTCGTCGCGGTCGCCTCCGGTGTCATCGCCTCCACCGCCTCCAACTCCGTCACCGAGGTGGTGCTCCGGCTCGTCACCCCGCCGCTGGCAGCCGGTATCTGGTACATGAGCCTGTACGCCGACGTCGAGCCCGCCGAGCGGCAGCCGTCCCGGTGGATCTGGACGCCGCAGCGCATCGGCGTGCGCCTACCTACACCTCGGCGCGGTCGACGACCTGACCGAGGTGTTCGCTCAGCGGCGAATCTCCGCGCTGGTCGAGGCAGGCATGGAGCTGTACGCTTGCAGCAGGCCGCGAAGCTGCGCGGCGACAAGCCGGCCGACGTGGTGGCGGCGTCGCAAGTCCGACCCGCTCGCGGGGGCACTGCGCCGGCTCCAGCAGCTCACCAAGGCCGCCGACGCCGACACGGTCCAGGCCGCTCGGGAGCAACTGCGCCGGGTCCTGTCGATCGAAACCGAGCTGTTCCGCGACGACACCCAGCCGACCGCGACCGAGCGCGAGCTGATGGACGAGATCCGCATCAGCACCCGGATGACGACAGCGAAGTGGCGCAACGAGGTGGACCAGATCCGGACGGTCGACGCCCGGCCGCAGGCCCGCCACCGGATGGTCCACGGCGTCCTGATGCCGGCCCACATTGCGGACCAGATCCCGGACCAGATTCCGCAGGAGTGGTTGGACCGATTCCGGACCAGCACGGTGGACCAGACCGAAGCCCCTGACCTGGACCACCCGGCGGACCAGATCCGCGGCCGCCGACCTGGACCAGTCGCGGACCACTCCGGTGGACCAGCCGGCCGGACCGGACCGGACCAGCGAGGACCAGATCCCGGACCAGACCGGGCTTCGCGCGACCTGGTCCACGCCCGGACCACCCGGCCCTCGTGGACTACGCCCGCGACCAGCGCGGTTGTGCCCGCCGTCCGCAGCGGACCACCGCCCGCGTGGACCGCGCCTGCCCGGTCAGCCCTGCCGCCGGGGGCGTGCGAGGTGCCGCCCCGGATCCGGGACATGGTTCAAGGCGGAAGTGGGGCGTACCGCGGCGACATCCTGCCGCCGGACGGTCATGGACCGCATGCGCTGGACCAGCGCCGGTGACGCCCAGACCGCCATCAACCTGGTCCGCGCCGAGCGGACCAAGACCACCGAGGAGAGCTGATGTTCGGCAAGCTGTTCTGAGCCGCCCGTGCGGCAGGACCAGGTCGCCCGGCTCCACGACCGACGACGAGGATCGCACCGCCGCCGCCCGGGACATCGACAGCCCGCAGCGCCCGGCGGTCCGGGACGCGGTGGCGAGGCGTCCACCCCGGCGGAGATCGACGCCGCGTACGACGCGTGGCGGCGCGGCGCCCGCTGACCCACCCACGCGGGGCCCGGCCTACGCCTGGACAGCCCGGCCGGGCCCCGCACCTACAGAGAGGCACCACCCATGATGACCGCTCCCTACCGGGTCGCCGGCACCGTGCCGGCCGACTCGCCGCTGCGGGCCCTCGCCGGCCACACCATCACCTTCCCCGCCCGCACGCAGGACGACGCCAACCGGCGGGCGGCCGAGCTATGCCAGGCCGGTGCCGCCGGTCGTCTGGCTGACCCGGCCCATGCCTTGGACGCCCATCGCCCTTGGCCTGGCCGGTGCGGTCCTCGGCGCCCTGGCCGCCGCGCTCATCGCGATCCTGGAGGGCCACGAGCTGCTCGCCGGGATCGCCGCCGGCGCCATGGTCGTGAACGGCCTCCTGCTGTTCCCCGCTCACCTGGAGATGGACCGGTGACCATCTACCGCGTGCATGATGGCCAGTACGAGGTGCTGCACAAGCGCGTCATCACCTACCAGCTCGACCTGGAGGGCCCCGGTGATGGGATGCTCGGTCTGCGCCCTCACCCGGGCGGCGCGGGCGGAGAACGAACCGATGGACTCCCCGCGGCTGGAGATCCGCGACACCCGGACCGGCACGACGGTCCTCGACTGGCTGGGGGGCTGACGTGGAACACACCATGTCCCCGACGGCGGTGGCGATCCTGCTGCTGCTCGCGATCGTCGTCGACTACATGAGCATCGGCCCGAACTCGCTGCGCGACCGGGCCGCGTTCTTCATGGCCCTGCCCGCCATCCGCGAGGGCTTCAACGGGTCGCCCGAAGACTGTCGCTGCAGCCGGTGGCGTCATCCAGAGCCTGCTCGACTCCACTGGCGGCGCCTACATCGCCGGAGCCAGCGCCAACGCGATCCTGGCGCGATCATCGGCCTGCTCTGGATCTACACCATCGGCTGCCTGCTGCCTGGCCGGGCTCGGCATGGTTCGCGACGCTGAGCTCCCGCAGAGCCCGCTCTACCGGCTCAACGGGAAGCTCTGGATCGTCGCGATCATCCTCGGCATGATGTCCGACCTGCCCGGCGGCGTCGTCGGGGACCTCACCCGCTCGCTGGTCGACATCGTGACCGGCGTCGTCGCCCCGCTGCCCGCCCTCCTGTTCGAGCTGCCTGATGCTGACCACCACGCTGCTGGCCGCCGCCGAGGAGCCGTCCTGGTGGCTGGGGCGGGGCCCATCGCCCTGGCCATCGTCGCCGCCGTCTACATCGCCGGGGCCACCATCCACCACCACGGCCGGCCAGGACCCCTCCCCGACCGGGAGGGTGACACCAGTGTCAGTGCGTCAAACCGCAGGTCAGCGCGGGCGCTCGACACCGATGACACCACCGTGACACCGGCTGGTGGGGGCGATCGAGGTCGGGGGCCAGCGCGTCCGGACAGGACGGCGCCGGGCCCGCGAGGCCGACGTGGACCTCGACCTGGACGGCGACGACGAGCAGGACGAGCCGGAGACGATCGAGGACGTCATCGACCGCCTCGACTTCCGGGGTGTGCCGTATGCCGAGATCGTCGCCACCGTGATGGGTGGGTTCCGGGTCAGCGAGTCGACGGCGAAGGCGGATCCGGGAGCGCGCCCGCGCCGAGCAGCCCACGAGCTATCCCTGGACGCAGAGCGCCTGCTGGCCGGCCGAGCGGGGGCGCTGCGTGTGCGGGGGAGGGCTACTCGGCGGGCTCGACGCCGGCTGCGCGGCAGATCTGGCGGATTCGCTCCCGGGTGTAGCCGGTGGCGGCGACGATCTCGCGCTGCGGGCGCCGGGCGCGGGCTGCCTCGACGATGGCCGCCGCGAGGCGGGGGGCCGCTCTGGGCTGGCGGTGCTCTTACCGAGGGCTCCAGTTCATCCATGGGCCGAGTGTCAACCAGCTTGGCAAAACAACTTGGCCTACCCGCTTGCGTCACGCCAACCCGTTGTGCCAAACCAGCTGGCGTAAGGGGAGCGCACCGAGGGAGACCGCCGCCCGATCCGCACCGCCGCCCGCCGATTGTCCAAATGGCACCGCCCTGGCCGCCGCCACCGGCATCCTGCTCAACGCCGGCCGCCCTCGCCGCCGCCACCTGGCGGGCCGGGCTCCCCGCCCAGGACCGCTGACCGCCCCCCGGGGCCGACCACCAGGTCGGCCCCACCCCGTACCGACCTGGAGGAATCCCATGAGCCAGCCCGCCACCGCCACCCCGACCAGCGCCCTGACCCCTCAGGACCGCCTCCGCTTGTTCCGCATCCTCGGCCGGATGCTGCCGCCCGGGGTGGTCTCGGCGCCCGATCCCTCAGAGGATGAGGACCGTGGACAGCCTGGCCGACACGCTGGAGGCGCTGGTCAACCGGCTTCGAAAGGAGCACGGGGACGAGTGCCGGGCACGCTGGGTGCTGCAGGAGCACGAGGACCTGATCTGCGCCGTCGGCCTGTTCGCCGCGCTCGCCGCACCCCAGGACCGGCCCCGCCCTCCCACTCCGGAGAAGGGCCGCTGAGGTTTGGTCGGCGCTGGCCGGGACGTCACCGGGCAGCACCGCGCCGCCGATCCTACCGGGGCGGCTGTCGCCTCCCGGACAGTCCCGCTTGACCGCCGCCGCTACGGTGCGCGGATGATCCGCGCCCTCCCCGCCACCGCCGCGCTCGTCGCCCTGGCCGCCGCGCTCGCCGGCTGCTCCAGCGACACCAAGCCCGCAGCCGCGCCGCCATCTTCGCCACCACCGCCGACTGCCAGCTCTTCACCGACCGGAAGCCCCACCGCCAGCCCGAGCCCGTCCGTCAACCCGGATACACCGCTGCCCCTCGGCAAGAGGCGCGACCGCACCGCCGACGGGTACGTCACCGCGACCGTGTACGGCTACCGGCACAACGTCGCCAAGAGCGCGCCCCGCCCCGACGAGCAGCCCGGCTACGTGTGGGGCGCCGCAGACGTGAAGGTGTGCGCCAACAAGGACATCTCCGCCTCGTCGGTAGGGGTGTCCCACGGGCCGTGGGTCCTCGTGTTCGCCGACGACACGGTCGCCGAGCCGTCGTCTACCGGCTACGAATCGTTCCCGGAGCCGGCGTACCCGTGGGCGGAGAAGCGCCCTCGCGCCGGGCCGGTGTGCGCGGGTGGATCGCCCTGTGCCGTGGCAGCGGCCAGCGCTTGTGGAGTACGCGCCGGTGAAGTGACGCCACGCTGGGCGGTGAAGTAGCCCGACGACGATGCGCCCCTGCCCGCCGCAAGGAGTGCCGCGAGCGGGGGCGCTGTCTGGTCTGGTCGGCGCCGGCCGGGAGCTCACCGGCGGGCACCGCAGTGGAGAACCTGGCCGGTGTGGTGCCGCCACCCGGCCACGGTCATGGGGACCACACCCGGCCCCGACCCACCAGCGACACCACCAGCGGCGCCGGCCACCACGCCGAGGATCGCCGTCTGCTGGGCGTCGGAAATCGGCAGACCGAACGCCACCCAGCGCCAGCACAGCGGTGACCGCCGCGGTGAGCACGCCGACGGTCACCAGCAAGCCTGTAGCCGCAGAGTCGAGCGAGGGGATTCGGGGTCATCAGTACCTCCTGGGTACGGTCGTGATGGTGCGGTACAGCGGGTCCCCGCCGGCTGGGCGGAGATCCCAGACAGCCCGGGCCGGGCATGCCGAGACGACCCCGCGCGGGGTGCGCGCCCGGTGCCGGGCCAGGTGATGGGGAGGTGCGCCGGCGGCCCGATGCGACCGGTGACGCAGGACTGGGCACCAGTGCCAGCAGAGGCGCGGGCGACCCAGCCCGGACAGCCGAACTCGGTACGGAGTATGATGCTCGCGGCGATCCGCAGGCCGGGGTCTGCAGGGGACTCCCGGTACGCGTCATCCAGGGCCACCACCCCGGCACCAGCGGCGCTCCGAAGGCCGCGCCTCAGCGGACAGGGCCGCCGAACGGGTTGACGACACCAGCGCCAGCCCGGCCGCCAATACCGCCGTCAGCAGCACCACGACCAGGACGTGCCAGCCTCGGACCGTCACCGCGGATCACCCGCCCCGGATGATGGGGCCGGCGACGATAAGGACGGCGGCGACGACGATGGCGAGGACAGAGCCAGATCCGTCCGACGTCGCCGCTCGTTTCCAGCTCCAGCACCCCGCCCACCCGCCGGCCCGGTCAGCAAGCGTGGACTGCGGCGACCAGCAGCGCTCGAAGCCCGGCCGGCCGGGACCAAAGGTCTGGTGGACTATCACCCCAGCCAACCGTGCCGCAGCCGAGGTCGCGTAGCGCCCGGGTGAGTCGCTCCAGCCTCACTCACGTGCCTGGCCCGGGCCGGCGCGGTCAGCGCGGCGGCGAGCGCCGCCGGGTCCTGGCCTGCGGCCACCAGCGCGGCGGCGACCTCGGCGGCCGTCTGGTCGCCCGACCCGGTGAGCAGTTCCAGGATCTGGAGCGTGCGGCCGTCGGCGTTGGTGGCCAGGTTGTTGGCCGTGACCAGCGCGGCCGTCTGGTCGACCAGCACGATCCCGTGCGCGGTCCGCCCGTCGAAGCCGGCCGGAACGAACGCCCAGGGCAGGCGGGACATCTCGGCGGCGACCTTCGGGTCCTTCAGGATGGCCAGGAACTCGGCAGCGGTCATGGTGCTCTCCTTGCTGGTGGGGGCCTTGATCAGGCCGATGGTGGTGAGGTACCGGCGGTACACCGCCGTCTGGTCCCGTCCCGCCTTGATGGCGTCCCGGAAGTAGCTGATGTGCGTGTGCCAGCGGTGCGACGAGTCGCCGGTCGTGCGCCGGCCGAGCCGGTCCCACCGCTTGACGGTCTTGCCGTCCGGGGAGTAGACCTCACGGATGTCCTGGTACCGGCCGCTCGCCTTGCACCTGGGCGACCAGCCATGCCGGCGAACGACCGCAGGTCATGGGTCTTGCCGCCGACGCGGACGGACCAGTCGCCGACGTCCAGGGCGCACGCCCAGCCGGCCAGCCCAGCCTGATCCCGGGGGGACTCGACCACGGAGTAGTCGCTGACCTTGCCGGACACCCGACGAACCCGGTCCGAGCCGCAGTGGTAGCCGCCGATGTGGGCGGGGTCGCCGACGATCCCGACCTCCGCCGGGTCCAGGTCGGCGGCGCGGGCGGTGCCCTTGTTGATGTCGAGGTGCTGAAGCAGCAGCTGACGGACGGCCAGCAGCGGGGCAGGGTGCCGTCATCGGTCCTCCGGTTACAGGGGTGAGGGGGCCGCGGCGCTCCAGCAGCTCCGGCCAGACAGCGTCGGCCGCCAGCACGGTGCCGCAGGTCGGGCATCCGCCCGCTCCAGCAGCCCGCTGAGGCCGCGGCGGCCACTGATGCCGGCGGAGTCGGTGGACGATGCCGGTCACCGCGGCTCGGGCAGGGACAGGGACACGGGGCCTCCAGGTCGGCAGGAAGGATTTGGCATGCGGCGTATCAGTGGACAGCAGCCGCGGGGTGGTGTGGCGTACGAGTCAAGCTCCAGGCTGCGCCGTCCGACGCCCGGTACTCGCTGATGCGAAGACCGTGACGCTGAAGTCGGTCGCGTTGAGCGCGTCGACGGGCAGGATGCCGCACCCGAGGACAGGCCGGGGCGGATCTCCCAGGGCATGACCATCCGGCCGGTCTCCATGTCGAGGATCGGCCGGGCGACCCTGAGTCGGCCGCCGTTGAGGGCGTACTGGTGCTCGGCCAAAAACTGGTCCCCGGCCCTGATCGCGTCCGCTGACGAACCGACGTCGGAGCCGAGGTCGATCGACGCCTGGCGGTTGAGCCCAGCAGCGACCAGCTCCGGCACCACCGACGACCGGAACACGAACCTATTGCGCCTGGCCGAGTCGCGCCAGCGGACGGTGACCATGTTGCTTTCCGGTCGGCGCTGCCCTGGGAGTCGTAGCCGTCGACGACGTCGCATTCGTACCGGACTGCTGGGCGCTGCACCCACTGAACCGGTACCGGCCGGCGTCGGTGCTCCCATGCCCGCCACGTACCGCGACTCCAGCGCGAGCAGGCTTCTCCAGCACCTGGGCGAGGACCCCAGCGTCCGGTACGCGAGCTGATCGATTGCGTGCGTCGTCGCCGCGATGGTGGCGGTCGCGCCGTCGTCGGTGAGCAGCCGGCCGATGAGATCGGCGACCACCTCGGAGGCGAGCACCGTATCCGCGTACCCCGTGGTCCGCTCACTGCCGGTCGCGTCGAAACGCATCGCCACGACCGCAATGTCGGTGAAGCTGGCCCACGCCAGATCGCTGGGCACCGTATACAGCCCGCCGGCCGTGCGCCAGTACCGCAGGTCGAGGGTGTCCCTGCCATTGGCCCAGTTGGTGCCGACCACACGGGTGGCGTACGGGCCGCCGTTGGTGCTGATCGTCGCCGTGCGGGCCGTGTCGTTCGCGCCACCGCCGGTGCTCAGGATTGCATCGACGTTCATATTGGCATCGTTGGAGCCGCCATCCCAGGCGTATCCGATCAGCGCGATCTTCTGACCGGCCAAAGCGATCCCGTCGTAGCGGGCGCTCACCCGGGACGTGTTCGAGATGTGCAGCCCGTCGGGGAACTGGACCACGAGCGCGTCCTTGCCGCTGCCGCCGGGGTCGTCCCCGCCGCCGACGGTCGCCCCGGTCACGTTGACCGCAGCCCGGCGGAAGTCGCTACTGCCAAGGCGCTGCACGTAGATCAGCGGCACCGTGCGGTCCCGGGTGTGGGCCTCGCCGACGGCCAAGGGTCCCAGATCTGCCCGCCGCCCGCCCCGGCCCATCCGCCGTCCCACCACGCCGTCAAAAGGTCGTACACGGTGACCTGCCCGTAGTAGGCGATCTCGTCGGGCTGGGTGGTCAGCGGCCGGGCCAGTGGCACCGTGCACGAGGCGTACCCGCCCGGGTCGGTCCACCGCATCACCAGGTCCCGGGCGTCGACGGTGACGTGCCGGTCCACGCGGGGGAGCCGGGACCGTCAGGGGGATGGGCAGGCTCACGTTCGCCTCCGGGTCTTCGAGCTCTCCCAGGTGCCGTCGCTGTCCCGCCAGCGGATGGTGACAAGCTCGGCCAGCACCTCGGCGGAGGTGACGCCATCGGGGTACACAACTTGCTCGATGGGCTCGTCGGGGCTCACGGCACCTCCTCAGCTCGACGGTGGGCGCGCGTAGAGGTAGCGCGGCCAGTAGTACGGGGTGAGCGTCGATGTCGAGGTCAGGACGTCCCGAGGGCTCCCGCCGTCGACCAGCCACACGACACGGTTGGTGACCCCCGGCGAGATCAGGGGCAGGCCACCGACTTGTAGAATCCGGCTGCGCATCCGCACCACCGCCCGCGCCGACCGCGTACACCATGTGCCTGGCGCCAAGATCCTGCGCGGGCCGCCGGAGTCCGGACCACACCCGGGCCACCGCGTACCGATCGTCCGCCGGCACCGGTTGCAGCAGGTCGACGTCGAGGGTGCCTGTGCCGGACACACGCTGGGCGTACACGGCGATCCTGGTCCCGCCGACCGGCGTCTCGGTCGCCGAGTAGCCGTCGTACACCGGGTCAGCGCCCACCGGCAGCTGGATGGTGCCGAGGTCGTAGTAGGCGACCACCCCGCTCTGCGTGACCGTCACCGGCGTGCCAGATCGGACGGTTGGTGTTGCCGTAGACCAGCTGCACCGACCACACGTCGAGATCGCGAGTGCCGCATCCGGGCCAGGATCCGGTACCGGCCGCGCACGGTCCGGGGTGGTGACCGCCGGCCACGATGTGGCGTGCCGTCGTCGGGTGATCCGGGCGTAGTTCGGCCCGGGTCCCGCTCATCAGCGGGTCGTTGGAGGCGGCCAGCGCCGTGGCGGTGCCGGTGGTCATCGCCTCCGCCTGGAGCACCATCGGCATCTGCGACGGCGTGCCCCGCCGGCGGATGCCCATCGCCACGGTGCGGTAGTCGTAGACGCTGCCCATGACGTCGCCGCCGAGCCGCAGGTAGAGGGGCGTCTCTACGTCACCGCGCACGCCGGCGATGTCGAGGTAGCAGCCGCCCGGGCTCGCCGGGTTGTTCGGCACGGTGACCGGGGCCAGCGTCTCGCGCAGGCCGTACGCGAACGGCTCGGCGAGAATGTCCACGTCGACCAACCGCAGCATCGTCGACCCCGCCACCTCCGTGATGCGGTTGATCGGCGACCTCAGCGTCCGGAAGAACACCGGCGCGGTGGTGCCCGGCTGCCAGCGCAGCACGTTGAACGGCCGGTCCAGCTCACGGCTGAGGGCCTGGAGGCGACGCCGTCCGGGTGCGCTGGAGACGATCAGCTCCAGGCGCAGCCGTAGTCCGGTTGTCGTACACCGCCGTGCTGACCGCCGCCCTGTCGGTCAGGAGCGTCTACACATGCCCCGCCGCAGTTCCGGCGGCGACAGGTCCGCGCCTCGTACCGCAGGCCCCAGCGGATGTCGTCGTTGAGGTCGGCCGGACCGTCGGCGTGGCCGAGATCGACGACGAACTGGACAGTCCACGCCTCACCCCGCCCGCGTGTAGAGGTCAGCGGTCCAGAGTCGAACCCACGGCATCCGGGCCAGTACCCGGGTCAGCGCCTGCTCCATCTGCTGGCCGAACTGCTCGGCCAGCGTCAGGTTTCGCCCCCAGACCGCCCGGCCGCGCTTTCCGCGGCCCGGGCCGGCGGAAGGCCGGCGGGGCACTGGCCACGGCCGCCGACCGGGTCTGCGTCGCACGTACGCGTCCTCACCGACACCAGCCCGCGCCCCGCTCACCCACCCAGTACGTCTCACCGGCTGACCGGTCCGCCACCGCTGGCCGCCGATGCCGGTGCCGATGGGCACGTTGCGGCCCTCGGAGCGCACCACCACCTCGTTGTGCTGGGTGGTGATCACCACCCGCTTGGACCGGATCGCCGCGATCAGCCCCCGGACGGTCTTCAGGTCATGCTCAGCCTGGCTGGTGTCGACCTTGACCTCACGCTCAATGTTCGGGATCCCGAACATCTCAGCGGCCAACTCCTCAGCCCGCCTGCAGTACTTCTCCCCATCGCCACGCAGCGCGGATGAACGCCGCCTCGGCCCCGCTCGGTCACCGCAAGCGGCCTGGTCCTCGTCAGTCCGTTCGAGCACCGCCTGCGCATGAGCTTTCGTGTCCCGCACCAGCCCGTTCAGGACTTCCCGGTTCTTCCGGCCGACCTCACTGTTGGTCTCAACGCCGCCGCTGGCCCGCTTCGCCGCCGCCGCCGTGTCGTCCAAGGAGCGTTCGAATGCGATCTCCGTGTCGATGACGGCGAGGTTCTGGTCGCGCAGTTCCCGCAACTGCTCCTGGAACGACTTCACCTCGGCGGTAGCAGATCCTGCGGCCTCGTCGACCTTCCGCAGCCCGTCGGCCGTCTCGTCGCCAGCGATCTTCCCGATGACGGCGGTGCTGCCGAGAGCGCCTTTCAGCTCGTCGACCTTCGCCCGGCCGTCGTCGATCCGGTCCGAGAACAGCGGGTTCCAGCCCCACAAGGCCCGGAAGCCGGCATCGGCCATCGAGGACACCCCGGTACAGGTCGGCGAAGGTATCGACGAGCGTGGTGACGGTGCGGATGCCCGACTCGCCGACCATGAACACGTACCGCAGCGCCGATGCGCCCTCGTCGGCGTCGTCGGCGAAGGTCGACAGCATGTCGGACAGGGCGTCGCCCAGCCGGGGCAGGCCCTCGGAAATCTCCCGCACGATCGGCCCGGCCGCCTCAGCGGCGTCCCGGATCCCCGGCGCCAGCTCCCGCATCAGGTCACCGACCCCACGGGCCAGCGGCTGTCGTACTCGGCGGCGGCGCCCAGCGCACCGTCGATGTCGTCGGAGATGTACACCCAGCGGCCCGACCGATCCCGAATGAATCCGCGCCGACCTCGTCGAGGTCACCCATCACCGTGTCGGCGAGATCAGCCGAGGCGGCCTTCACCCGTGCGTCCCGGGCGGCCAACGCGATCCCGCCAGCCACACCGCCGACACCAACCCCGCCGACGACCGCCCCGGCCACCGCCGCCGAGAGGGTAGGCACCAGGAACGCGGCCAGCGTGGCGGCGGCCACCGCCCCCACTGGGCCGAGGGGCGCCCGGGCGATCAACGGGCCGACTCGGGCCACGAACGCTGCGGCGAAGCCGGACGCCGCTTCCTCGCCCTGCTGCTCCAGGTCCGCAGCAGCTTTTGGACGTTGTTCAGCTTCCGTAGCTCGGACCGCTGCCGGTTCAGGTCCTGGATGATTTTGCCGCCGGTCCGGTCGATCTCCGCCGCCAGGGACCGCATCGCGGCCTCGGCTACGGCGATGTCGGCCGCCAGGCCGCGGTACTCGTCGCCGGCCTCGTCAGCCTCCTTGCCGGACCGTCGGGTCTTGTCGCCCAGGCCCTCGACCTGCTCACCGGCGACGGTGGCCTTCGTGCCGAGCTTGGCGACCTCGTCGCCGGTCTTCGCCGCCGCGTCACCGACGTCCTTGAAGGTCTTCGACGCGCCAGCGGCCGACGACGTCGAAGCGCACCTGCTCAGCCACGGCACCCCTCGTGCCGGATAGGTCGAGACCGCCGCGGTTGCCGTCCACCACACCAGGTCACGGATCTGCCGCCGTCATCCGGCAGCTCTCGTACGGAGGCACTCGCGCCTCGAACGTCATGAACGGTTCGATCGCGGCGAGCAGGATGGCACGTTCGGCGACCTCGAGGAAGACCCCGAGGTCCCACCAGCCGGGGGCGCTACCTCCCGCACAGCTCGGCCCGCAGCAGCCGCGGCACCTGGAAGTCGGTCAGCCGCCGCGTCGAGCCGGTCGCCTGCCGCATGGCCAGCCACGCCGCCACCC
>NZ_JAPEQF010000002.1:0-43538 GCF_026339755.1 Micromonospora sp. NBC_01655
TAGGTCGGAAAGTGCTGATCAGCTATGAACCCTTTCCCTGCGGCCCAGGTCAGAGCGGGTTTCGGAACACATTTCATGACGATGCACAACCGTTCAGTCGGCCCCGACTGTCACTGATCTTGTCACCGCCTGGGCGTGCTGCCATCCAGGCCGCAGAGGTCCTCCAGCACGTCCGAGTAGATCCGCCAGTACTCCAGCCGGGTGTCCGGCTGCTGCGCCGCTCGGACTCGCCTCCCCGCCGACCGGACCGCCCAGCAGACCGCAGCGGTCCCGGCGACGATTGCGACAAGAGTGACGCCTGGTGCGTACGGATGGTGGCGCATGTGGTATCCCCCCCGAGGGACGCTGCGGCTGCGAAAGACAGATAAAACACCTGTACGAGAGCCTGTGGGAAGGGGGTGACCGGCCAACTGCCGGCGATCCTGAAAGCACCCTGATAGTCGGTGGCGCGTGCAAGTTGCACGTGATATCTGATCAACTCAGCGTGATGAAATGCGGGAATCCCACGCTTCGAGCGCTGCTAGATATCCACGCAACGTGTCCGTAACATGGGCTGCCGTCAGCCTGAATCAGGATTGCCGGGACATCACATCTGCGGATAGCGCATCAAGTGACGTTGGGCAATCAACCGCGCGGAATGCGCACACCGTACTCATCGGCCGGATACACGTCCATCAGCCCGTCCGGCTGGCGCACCACCAGCACCGGGACGCCCTCGGCCATCCCGAACCGCGCCCGCTCCTCCGGCGTCGGCATCCGCGCCGTCACGAGCTGATCCGGCTCGCCGATCAGCTCATCGACCTCCGGCGCTGGACCGCGCACCCGGATGCCAACGCCACGCTCGACGTCGATCAGACCCTCGGCGCGCAGGGTGTCGATCGCCTTCTGCGCGGTCGCCTTGCCCACGCCGTAGTCGTACCCGATCCGGGCCTGCGCCGGCAGCAGCGTGCCCGGCACCCACTCCCCGGCCGCGATCCGGGCCCGCAGCGCAGCAGCGAGCTGCCGGTGCAGAGGCACCCCGGAGTGGGGATCGAGGGTCACAGGTCGGACGGTATGGACAGCCGACCGGTAGACCGGATCACCGGTTAACCGGTAGACCGGTGATCTACTTGGCGTCCTCTGTTCGCTGGCGGACGAACATGCCCTTGCCCTGCCACGTCTCGATCAGGCCCATCTCCTCGAGGAGCCGCATCGCGGTTTTCACGGGCGTGTTGCTGGCCTGGTACTGCTCGCAGAGTTGGGCGATCGTCGGCAGCCGGTCGCCCGGTTGAAGCTGTCCGGTCTCGATCGCGGTGCGGATGTCGCGGATGATCTCCCGGTACACGGGCGTTCTGGGCATGGCGTACCTCGGTCTCGTTGGCACATCCGAGCCTGCCAGCAGTGGTGACGTTGTGTGTGTCCTGGGTTGACTAGGAGCACTTGGAGTCCTACCTTCGGGTGGTCGCCCGGTCTCGTTGGCACGGGTCGCGCGGCATCTGGTCCGGGCGGGGGCGGTCCCCCCGTACTGTCCCGCCCGGCCCCCACCTCCCCCGCGACGGAGGCACCGATGGTCGAGCGCCCGCACGACGGTCCGCTCCCGCACGCGCACCCGGTGGCGCACGGCCGGCCCCCGCAGCCGGACGGCGATACCGTCCCCCAGCCGCCCAGCAGCCGCCGGCTGCCGCTGGCCACCCGCGAGGTCGTCTACGGCTGGATCTGCGTCGCCCTGGTCGTAGCTGCCGTCGTCATCGGCCTGCTGCGGTGAGCACGACCACGACGGGTGGGCAACGCACCTGGTGGCGAACGATGATCGCCCACCGTCCCGTCGACGGCCGATGCCCGCGGTGCGGGGTGGCCCGCTGCTGGCGCCGCGCCGAGGCCCGAGCCGCGCTGATCGTCGCCGGCCTCTGGCACCTCGGACCACCCGCCGACCTGTAACCCCGCCGCCTGGAGGCCCCCGTGACCGACGCACCTGCTCCCGCCCTGACCGACGACGAGATGACGTGGCTCGCGATCACCCTCGCCGCCGACGAGCACGCCGCACACGCGCTGCCGGCCGTCCTCGCCGACATGGACCGCAGCCAGCTCGACCATCTGGCCACCGTGGCCGAGCGACTCGCCCGGACCATCCGGCCGGTGCTGGAGATCCCCGCCCCCGGGTCGAGGGCGGACCGGGCCGAACAGGTCGCGGTCAAGGCGGCCCGACTGCTCGCCGCGGTGCCGCCGGAGGAGCTGAGCGCCTCAGCCCCGGGAGACCACGTCGCGGTGAGCCGGTGGCGGCTGTTGGCGCTCCAGGTGGCGCTGGAGGAGTGGGCGCCCGGGGCGGTCGATCGGATGCGATGACGCACGCAGAAAGCCGCCCCTGACCAGCACGGTCGGGGGCGGCTCTGCGTCAGGGTCACACAGAACAGCGGTACCGCAGCTCATGCAGATGCCCCGACTTGATCAGCACCTCGCAATAGACCGGTCGGCCCTCCGCCGCAGCCCACACCCGGAACGTTCTGAGAATCGGCACCTCTGTCGGCAGTTCCAGCGTCACAAACTCGTCGCTGGTTGGCGGCCGGGTCGAGATGATGTCCTCGAACGCCGTCAGCTCCACGCCCAGCTCGGCGAGCACCGCCGCCGCCCCGCCCCGGATCCGCCGCCGCTCCGCCAGGGCCGTCCCCCGCGCCAGATCGACCGGGTAGTAGACGTGCACCAACTCCGCCGGGTCGTCATCCAGGGACAGCACCTGCGCCCGGCGCACCACCGGCTGCCCTGGGGCGAGGCCGAGCGCGGCGGCCACCTGCACCGGTGCCGCCACCTCGCCGACGTCGAGTAGCCGGGACGCGCCCCGTTGTCCCCGCTCGGTCGCCGCAGTGATCCAGGCGTACGGCTGACCGGGCGCCGCAGGGACCGCGTACTCGGCCGGGGTGACGGTCTGCTGCTGGGTGGGACGGACGTACACGCCCCGGCCGGGCTGCCCTTCGACGTAGCCCTCGGCCTTGAGGATGCCGATGGCGTTCTGGATGGTCGCGCCGGGTGCGCTGTAGGCCTGGCCCAGTTCGGCGGTGGACGGCAGCTTCGCCCCGGCGGCCAGGTCGCCGCTCATGATGTCGGCGCGCAGGTCGGCGGCGATCTGCTGGCTGCGGGGCCGCGTGTCGCGGGGAGGGGTGGGCACCGGGTTAGCCTGCCGATCGGACGTAGCGGGTATGCCTGCCGGCGACCATCACGTTGACGTCGACCTGGTAGGGCTGGCCAGCGGCGTCAAGCACGATGCGGGTGAGCACCAGGACCGGGTCGCCGTCTCCGAGCTGCATCGCCATCCGCTCGTCGAGGCTGGTGACGGCCTGCGCTGCGGCGGCGGTGATGTCCTCGTGCACCTCGTGCGGTTCGTAGCCCACCTCGGCGAGGAACCGGGCGGTCCCGCCGGAGACCTTCTCCGGCTCGGCCAGGATGGTCATCCCTGCGATGCTCGCTGGCCAGTACGAGCAGGCGATCTCGACGGGCCGGTCGTCGGCGAGGATCAACCGTCGCCGGGCGACGACCGACGTGCCGGCCGGGATGCGCAGGCCCTCGGCGATGTCGTCCGGGGCGGGAATCGTGCCGGCGCTGAGGATGCGCTGGCTGCCCCGCTCGCCACCAGCGGAGGCTTCGGCTGCCCAGGCGTCTCCGGCTGTCGGCAGGATGTACTGGTCGGAGGTGGTGGCCCACCTCGGCTGTCCCATGATCCGGCTCCCCCTCGACTCGCGCTGACCTGCGGCTGACCTTACTGCCTGATCGCGCAACTTCCTTGGAGACTCGACTCTACTCATCCTTGCTGCCTCATGCATATGGCTGTACGGTGACCGGCATGCAGATCCCCGAGTCGATCCGACCCACGATCGACGCCGTCCTCGCCTGGCTGACCGGCTACGGCCAGCCGATGCTCTTCGGCGCCGGAGTGGTGGCTGCGCTGCTCGCCCTGGCCCTGATCTGGCGGTTCCTGCGCACCGGTGAGGTGCACGAGAAGCTCGGCGTGGTCGCGGTCAGCCTGGCCACCCTCTTCGCGATGGAGGGCATGTTCGAGGTCGCCCACGGGCCCCTCGGCCTCAACACCGCCGGGTCGCTGATGTTCTGCGCCACGTTCGAGGTGGTGATGCTGCACCAGGGCAGCCTGGCCGCCCACAAGCTCGCCGCCGCCGCCGAGGGTCAAGCCCCGGACATCACCAGGCACATGCGGTTCGTGTGGCTCGTCGCGGTCGCCTCCGGTGTCATCGCCTCCACCGCCTCCAACTCCGTCACCGAGGTGGTGCTCCGGCTCGTCACCCCGCCGCTGGCAGCCGGTATCTGGTACATGAGCCTGTACGCCGACGTCGAGCCCGCCGAGCGGCAGCCGTCCCGGTGGATCTGGACGCCGCAGCGCATCGGCGTGCGCCTGGGCCTACTCAAGCCCGGCGCGGTCGACGACCTGACCGAGGTGTTCGCTCAGCGGCGAATCTCCGCGCTGGTCGAGGCAGGCATGGAGCTGTACGTCCAGCAGCAGGCCGCGAAGCTGCGCGGCGACAAGCCGGCCGAGCCGTCGCGGTGGCGGCGTCGCCGCAAGTCCGACCCGCTCGCGGGGGCACTGCGCCGGCTCCAGCAGCTCACCAAGGCCGCCGACGCCGACACGGTCCAGGCCGCTCGGGAGCAACTGCGCCGGGTCCTGTCGATCGAAACCGAGCTGTTCCGCGACGACACCCAGCCGACCGCGACCGAGCGCGAGCTGATGGACGAGATCCGCATCAGCACCCGGATGACGACAGCGAAGTGGCGCAACGAGGTGGACCAGATCCGGACGGTCGACGCCCGGCCGCAGGCCCGCCACCGGATGGTCCACGGCGTCCTGATGCCGGCCCACATTGCGGACCAGATCCCGGACCAGATTCCGCAGGAGTGGTTGGACCGATTCCGGACCAGCACGGTGGACCAGACCGAAGCCCCTGACCTGGACCACCCGGCGGACCAGATCCCGGCCGCCGACCTGGACCAGTCGCGGACCACTCCGGTGGACCAGCCGGCCGGACCGGACCGGACCAGCGAGGTGGACCAGATCCCGGACCAGACCGGGCCGCGCGACCTGGTCCACGCCCGGACCAACCCGGCCCCCGTGGACCAGCCCGCGACCAGCGCGGTTGTGCCCGCCGTCCGGACCACTCCGGTGCAGCGGACCACCGCCCGCGTGGACCGCGCCCGCCCGGTCAGCCCCGCCGCCGGGGGCGAGGTGCCGCCCCGGATCCGGGACATGGTTCGCGACCTGAAGCGGGCGTACCGCGGCGACATCCCGGGCCGCCGGACGGTCATGGACCGCATGCGCTGGACCAGCGCCGGTGACGCCCAGACCGCCATCAACCTGGTCCGCGCCGAGCGGACCAAGACCACCGAGGAGAGCTGATGTTCGGCAAGCGCCAGCCCGAGCCGCCCGTGCGGCAGGACCAGGTCGCCCGGCTCATCAAGGCGACCGACGACGAGGACACCGCCGCCGCCCGGGACATCGACAGCCCGCAGTTCGGGCGCGCCCGGGCGGTCCGGGACGCGGTGGCGAGGGCGTCCACCCCGGCGGAGATCGACGCCGCGTACGACGCGTGGCGGCGCGGCGCCCGCTGACCCACCCACGCGGGGCCCGGCCTACGCCTGGACAGCCCGGCCGGGCCCCGCACCTACAGAGAGGCACCACCCATGATGACCGCTCCCTACCGGGTCGCCGGCACCGTGCCGGCCGACTCGCCGCTGCGGGCCCTCGCCGGCCACACCATCACCTTCCCCGCCCGCACGCAGGACGACGCCAACCGGCGGGCGGCCGAGCTATGCCAGGCCGGTGCCGTGCCGGTCGTCTGGCTGACCCGGCCCATGCCTTGGACGCCCATCGCCCTTGGCCTGGCCGGTGCGGTCCTCGGCGCCCTGGCCGCCGCGCTCATCGCGATCCTGGAGGGCCACGAGCTGCTCGCCGGGATCGCCGCCGGCGCCATGGTCGTGAACGGCCTCCTGCTGTTCCCCGCGCTCGCCCACCTGGAGATGGACCGGTGACCATCTACCGCGTGCACGTCTTCGACGGCCAGTACGAGGTGCTGCACAAGCGCGTCATCACCTACCAGCTCGACCTGGAGGGCCCCGGCGTCGATGGGATGCTCGACCGCCTGCTCCAGGCCCTCACCCGGGCGGCGCGGGCGGAGAACGAACCGATGGACTCCCCGCGGCTGGAGATCCGCGACACCCGGACCGGCACGACGGTCCTCGACTGGCTGGGGGGCTGACGTGGAACACACCATGTCCCCGACGGCGGTGGCGATCCTGCTGCTGCTCGCGATCGTCGTCGACTACATGAGCATCGGCCCGAACTCGCTGCGCGACCGGGCCGCGTTCTTCATGGCCCTGCCCGCCATCCGCGAGGGCTTCAACGGGTCGCCCGCCGACCAGAAGACCGTCGCCGCAGCCGGCGGCGTCATCCAGAGCCTGCTCGACTCCACCGGCGGCGCCTACATCGCCGGAGCCAGCGTCAACGCGATCCTTGGCGCGATCATCGGCCTGCTCTGGATCTACACCATCGGCTGCCTGCTGCCCGTCAAGCTCGGCAAGAAGCTCGGCCGGTTCGCGACGCTGAGCTTCCCGCAGAGCCCGCTCTACCGGCTCAACGGGAAGCTCTGGATCGTCGCGATCATCCTCGGCATGATGTCCGACCTGCCCGGCGGCGTCGTCGGGGACCTCACCCGCTCGCTGGTCGACATCGTGACCGGCGTCGTCGCCCCGCTGCCCGCCCTCCTGTTCGGAGCTGCCTGATGCTGACCACCACCACGCTGCTGGCCGCCGCCGAGGAGCCGTCCCGTGGCTGGGGCGGGCCCATCGCCCTGGCCATCGTCGCCGCCGTCTACATCGCCGGGGCCACCATCCACCACCACGTACGGTCCCGTCAGGACCCCTCCCCCACCGGGGAGGGTGACACCAGTGTCAGTGTCAAACCGCAGGTCAGCGCGGCGTCTGACACCGATGACACCACTCGTGACACCGGCTGGTGGGGGCGGATCGTGGAGGTCGGGGGCCAGCGCGTCCGGGCCACTGGAGCCAGGACGGCGCCGGCCCGCGAGGCCGACGTGGACCTCGACCTGGACGGCGACGACGAGCAGGACGAGCCGGAGACGATCGAGGACGTCATCGACCGCCTCGACTTCCGGGGTGTGCCGTATGCCGAGATCGTCGCCACCGTGATGGGTGGGTTCCGGGTCAGCGAGTCGACGGCGAAGCGGCGGATCCGGGATACGCGGGCGGCCCGCGCCGAGCAGCCCACGAGCTGATCCCTGGACGCACGAGAGCGCCCCCGCCGGCCGGAGCCGAGCGGGGGCGCTGCGTGTGCGGGGGAGGGCTACTCGGCGGGCTCGACGCCGGCTGCGCGGCAGATCTGGCGGATTCGCTCCCGGGTGTAGCCGGTGGCGGCGACGATCTCGCGCTGCGGGCGCCGGGCGCGGGCTGCCTCGACGATGGCCGCCGCGAGGCGGGGGCGTACGTCGTCGAGGGCCGCCTTGGCCTGGCGGTGCTCTTGGCCGAGGGCCTCCAGTTCATCCATGGGCCGAGTGTGGCACAACCAGCTTGGCAAAACAACTTGGCCTACCCGCTTGCGTCACGCCAACCCGTTGTGCCAAACTAGTTGGCGTAAGGGGAGCGCACCAACCGAGGGAGACAGAGATGACCGCCGCCCAGATCCGCACCGCCGCCCGCCAGATGGTCCAGGCCGGCACCGCCCCCACCCTGGCCGCCGCCACCGGCATCCTGCTCAACGCCGAGGCCGCCCTCGCCGCCGCCACCTGGCGGGCCGGGCTCCCCGCCCAGGACCGCTGACCGCCCCCCGGGGCCGACCACCAGGTCGGCCCCACCCCGTACCGACCTGGAGGAATCCCATGAGCCAGCCCGCCACCGCCACCCCGACCAGCGCCCTGACCCCTCAGGACCGCCTCCGCTTGTTCCGCATCCTCGGCCGGATGCCGTTCGGGGGTGGTCTCCGGGGCGCCCGATCCCCAGAGGAGATGACCGTGGACAGCCTGGCCGACACGTTGGAGGCGCTGGTCGACCGGCTGAACGAGCACGGGGACGAGTGCCGGGCACGGGACGCCAAGTTGCAGGAGCACGAGGACCTGATCCGCGCCGGCCGGCGCCTGTTCGCCGCGCTCGCCGCACCTCAGGACTGACCCCAGACACGAATCGGCCCCGCCCTCCCACCAGGGGAGAGCGGGGCCGCTGAGGTTTGGTCGGCGCTGGCCGGGACGTCACCGGGCAGCACCGCGCCGCCGATCCTACCGGGGCGGCTGTCGCCTCCCGGACAGTCCCGCTTGACCGCCGCCGCTACGGTGCGCGGATGATCCGCGCCCTCCCCGCCACCGCCGCGCTCGTCGCCCTGGCCGCCGCGCTCGCCGGCTGCTCCAGCGACACCAAGCCCGCAGCCGCGCCGCCATCTTCGCCACCACCGCCGACTGCCAGCTCTTCACCGACCGGAAGCCCCACCGCCAGCCCGAGCCCGTCCGTCAACCCGGATACACCGCTGCCCCTCGGCAAGAGCACCCGCACCGCCGACGGGTACGTCACCGCGACCGTGTACGGCTACCGGCACAACGTCGCCAAGAGCGCGCCCCGCCCCGACGAGCAGCCCGGCTACGTGTGGGGCGCCGCAGACGTGAAGGTGTGCGCCAACAAGGACATCTCCGCCTCGTCGGTAGGGGTGTCCCACGGGCCGTGGGTCCTCGTGTTCGCCGACGACACGGTCGCCGAGCCGTCGTCTACCGGCTACGAATCGTTCCCGGAGCCGGCGTACCCGTGGGCGGAGAAGGCCCTCGCGCCGGGCCGGTGCGTGCGCGGGTGGATCACGTTCCCGGTGCCGGGGAAGAAGCGGCCAGCGTTTGTGGAGTACGCGCCGGAAGGCGAGGAAGTGACGCCACGCTGGGCGGTGAAGTAGCCCGGACACGACGATGCGCCCCCGCCCGGCCGCGTGAGGCCAGAGCGGGGGCGCTGTCTGTCTGGTCGGCGCCGGCCGGGAGCTCACCGGCGGGCACCGCAGTGGAGAACCTACCGGCGTGGTGCCGCCACCCGGGCCACGGTCGCCGGGGACCACACCCGGCCCCGACCCACCAGCGACACCACCAGCGGCGCAAGCACGGCCACCACGCCGAGGATCGCCGTCTGCTGGGCGTCGGAAATCGGCAGACCGAACGCCACCAGCAGCGCCAGCACAGCGGTGACCGCCGCGGTGAGCACGCCGACGGTCACCAGCGGCTCCGTGGCCGCAGAGTCGAGCGAGGGGATCTGGGTCATCAGTACCTCCTGGGTACGGTCGTGAGATGGTGCGGTACAGGCGGGTCCCCGCCGGCTGGGCGGAGATCCCAGAGCCGTGCCCGGCCGGGCATGCCGAGACGACCCCGGCGTGGGGTGCGTGCCCGGTGCCGGGCTGCGGGGTGATGGGGAGGCAGTGGCGGTGCCGGCGGCCCGGATGCGACCGGGTGACGCAGGACCGGCACCAGTGCCAGCAGTGAGGCGCGGGCGACCCTAGCCCGGACAGCCGAACTCGGTACGGAGCTGGGCGATGCTCGCGGCGATCCGCAGGCCGGCCGGGGTCTGCGGTGGGGACTCCCGGTACGCGTCATCCAGGGCCACCACCACCCCGCACCAGCGGCGCTCCGACTCTCGCCGCGCCTCAGCGGACAGGGCCGCCGAACGGGTTGACGACACCAGCGCCAGCCCGGCCGCCAATACCGCCGTCAGCAGCACCACGACCAGGACGTGCCAGCCTCGGACCGTCACCGCGGATCACCCGCCCCGGATGATGGGGCCGGCGACGATAAGGACGGCGGCGACGACGATGGCGGTGACGGAGAGCCAGATCCGTCCGACGTCGCCGCCTCGCGTCGCAGCCCCAGCACCCCGCCCACCGCCGGCCCGGTCAGCAGCGTGACTGCGGCGACCAGCAGCGCCTCCGAAGCCCGGCCGGCCGGGACCAGCACGGTCTGGTGGACTATCACCCCCAGGCCAACCGTGACGCAGCCGAGGTCGCGTAGCGCCCGGGTGAGTCGCTCCAGCCTCACTCACGTGCCTGGCCCGGGCCGGCCAGCGCGGTCAGCGCGGCGGCGAGCGCCGCCGGGTCCTGGCCTGCGGCCACCAGCGCGGCGGCGACCTCGGCGGCCGTCTGGTCGCCCGACCCGGTGAGCAGTTCCAGGATCTGGAGCGTGCGGCCGTCGGCGTTGGTGGCCAGGTTGTTGGCCGTGACCAGCGCGGCCGTCTGGTCGACCAGCACGATCCCGTGCGCGGTCCGCCCGTCGAAGCCGGCCGGAACGAACGCCCAGGGCAGGCGGGACATCTCGGCGGCGACCTTCGGGTCCTTCAGGATGGCCAGGAACTCGGCAGCGGTCATGGTGCTCTCCTTGCTGGTGGGGGCCTTGATCAGGCCGATGGTGGTGAGGTACCGGCGGTACACCGCCGTCTGGTCCCGTCCCGCCTTGATGGCGTCCCGGAAGTAGCTGATGTGCGTGTGCCAGCGGTGCGACGAGTCGCCGGTCGTGCGCCGGCCGAGCCGGTCCCACCGCTTGACGGTCTTGCCGTCCGGGGAGTAGATGACCTCACGGATGTCCCGGGTGTCGGCCGTGCCCGCCTTGCACTGGGCGACCAGCCACAGGGAGAACGACCGCAGGTCATGGGTCTTGCCGCCGACGCGGACGGACCAGTCGCCGACGTCCAGGGCGCACGCCCAGCCGGCCAGCCCAGCCTGATCCCGGGGGGACTCGACCACGGAGTAGTCGCTGACCTTGCCGGACACCCGACGAACCCGGTCCGAGCCGCAGTGGTAGCCGCCGATGTGGGCGGGGTCGCCGACGATCCCGACCTCCGCCGGGTCCAGGTCGGCGGCGCGGGCGGTGCCCTTGTTGATGTCGAGGTGCTGAAGCAGCAGCTGACGGACGGCCAGCAGCGGGGCAGGGGCGCTCGTCACGATGGTCCTCCGGTTACAGGGGTGAGGGGGCCGCGGCGCTCCAGCAGCTCCGGCCAGGACAGGCCGGTCGCCAGCACGGTGCCGCAGGTCGGGCATCCGCCCGGGTTCCAGCAGCCCGCTGAGTCGCGGCGCCACTCGATGCCGGCGGAGTCGGTGACGATGCCGGTCACCGGCGGCTCGGGCAGGGACAGGGACACGGGGCCTCCAGGTCAGCGGCGGCGGAAGGACGGCATGCGGCGCATCAGCGTGGACAGCAGCCGCGGGGTGGTGCGGGCGTACGAGTCAAGCTCCAACGTGGCCGCGCCGTCCGACGCCCGGTACTCGCTGGAGACGATGCGGAAGACCGTGACGCCGTCTCGGTCGGTCGCGTTGAGCGCGTCGATCCTGGGCAGGATGCCGCGCACCCGGATCAGGCCGGGGCGGATCTCCCAGGGCATGACCATCCGGCCGGTCTCCATGTCGAGGATCGGCCGGGCGACCCTGAGTCGGCCGCCGTTGAGGGCGTACTGGTGCTCGGCCAAAAACTGGTCCCCGGCCCTGATCGCGTCCGCTGACGAACCGACGTCGGAGCCGAGGTCGATCGACGCCTGGCGGTTGAGCCCAGCAGCGACCAGCTCCGGCACCACCGACGACCGGAACACGAACCGGCTGCGCCCGGCCGAGTCGCGCCAGCGGACGGTGACCATGTTGTAAAGCCCGTCGGCGCTGCCCTGGGAGTCGTAGCCGTCGACGACGTCGCATTCGTACCGGACCGAGCTGGGGCGCTGCACCCACTCGAACCGGTACCGGCCGGCGTCGGTGCGCTCCCATGCCCGCCACGTGTACCGCGACTCCAGCGCGAGCAGGTCCTCCAGCACCTGGGCGGCGGTGACCCCGTCCGGGTACGCGAGCTGATCGATTGCGTGCGTCGTCGCCGCGATGGTGGCGGTCGCGCCGTCGTAGTCGGTGAGCAGCCGGCCGATGAGATCGGCGACCACCTCGGAGGCGAGCACCGTATCCGCGTACCCCGTGGTCCGCTCACTGCCGGTCGCGTCGAAACGCATCGCCACGACCGCAATGTCGGTGAAGCTGGCCCACGCCAGATCGCTGGGCACCGTATACAGCCCGCCGGCCGTGCGCCAGTACCGCAGGTCGAGGGTGTCCCTGCCATTGGCCCAGTTGGTGCCGACCACACGGGTGGCGTACGGGCCGCCGTTGGTGCTGATCGTCGCCGTGCGGGCCGTGTCGTTCGCGCCACCGCCGGTGCTCAGGATTGCATCGACGTTCATATTGGCATCGTTGGAGCCGCCATCCCAGGCGTATCCGATCAGCGCGATCTTCTGACCGGCCAAAGCGATCCCGTCGTAGCGGGCGCTCACCCGGGACGTGTTCGAGATGTGCAGCCCGTCGGGGAACTGGACCACGAGCGCGTCCTTGCCGCTGCCGCCGGGGTCGTCCCCGCCGCCGACGGTCGCCCCGGTCACGTTGACCGCAGCCCGGCGGAAGTCGCTACTGCCAAGGCGCTGCACGTAGATCAGCGGCACCGTGCGGTCCCGGGTGTGGGCCTGGCCGCCGACGGCCGTCAGGTCCCAGATCTGCCCGTCGCCGCCCGCCCCCCGGCCCGGGTCCTCCATCCGGCCGTCCCACACCACGCTGCCGTCGCGGGCGTCGTACACGGTGACCTGCCCGTAGTAGGCGATCTCGTCGGGCTGGGTGGTCAGCGGCCGGGCCAGTGGCACCGTGCACGAGGCGTACCCGCCCGGGTCGGTCCACCGCATCACCAGGTCCCGGGCGTCGACGGTGACGTGCCGGTCCACGCGGGGGGTGCGGAGCCGGACCGTCAGGGGGATGGGCAGGCTCACGCGTCTGCCTCCGGGTCTTCGAGCTTTCCCTCCCAGATCACGGTGCCGTCGCTGTCCCGCCAGCGGATGGTGACAAGCTCGGCCAGCACCTCGGCGGAGGTGACGCCATCGGGGTACACAACTTGCTCGATGGGCTCGTCGGGGCTCACGGCACCTCCTCAGCTCGACGGTGGGCGCGCGTAGAGGTAGCGCGGCCAGTAGTACGGGGTGAGCGTCGATGTCGAGGTCAGGACGTCCCGAGGGCTCCCGCCGTCGACCAGCCACACGACACGGTTGGTGACCCCCGGCGAGATCAGGGGCAGGCCACCGACCGGGGAATCCGGCTGCGCCGGCATCCGCACCTCACCGCCCGCGCCGACCGCGTACACCATGTGCCTGGCGCCGTCGACGATCCCGGCCGCCGACCCGGAGTCCGACCACACCCGGGCCACCGCGTACCGATCGTCCGCCGGCACCGGTTGCAGCAGGTCGACGTCGAGGGTGCCTGTGCCGGACACACGCTGGGCGTACACGGCGATCCTGGTCCCGCCGACCGGCGTCTCGGTCGCCGAGTAGCCGTCGTACACCGGGTCAGCGCCCACCGGCAGCTGGATGGTGCCGAGGTCGTAGTAGGCGACCACCCCGCTCTGCGTGACCGTCACCGGCGTGTTGTAGATCGGACGGTTGGTGGTGTTGCCGTAGACCAGCTGCACCGACCACACGTCGGAGATCTGCGAGTGCCGCATCCGGGCCAGGATCCGGTACCGGCCGCGCACGTCCGGGGTGGCGACCGCCGGCCACGATGTGGCGTACAGCCGCTGCTCCATCAACGAGGTCGTCGGGGTGATCCGGGCGTAGTTCGGCCCGGTCCCGCTCATCAGCGGGTCGTTGGAGGCGGCCAGCGCCGTGGCGGTGCCGGTGGTCATCGCCTCCGCCTGGAGCACCATCGGCATCTGCGACGGCGTGCCCCGCCGGCGGATGCCCATCGCCACGGTGCGGTAGTCGTAGACGCTGCCCATGACGTCGCCGCCGAGCCGCAGGTAGAGGGGCGTCTCTACGTCACCGCGCACGCCGGCGATGTCGAGGTAGCAGCCGCCCGGGCTCGCCGGGTTGTTCGGCACGGTGACCGGGGCCAGCGTCTCGCGCAGGCCGTACGCGAACGGCTCGGCGAGAATGTCCACGTCGACCAACCGCAGCATCGTCGACCCCGCCACCTCCGTGATGCGGTTGATCGGCGACCTCAGCGTCCGGAAGAACACCGGCGCGGTGGTGCCCGGCTGCCAGCGCAGCACGTTGGTCGGCCGGTCCAGCTCACGGCTGAGGGCCTGGAGGCGAGACGCCGCCGTGTCCGCGCTGGAGACGATCAGCTCCAGGCGCAGCCGTAGCGTCCGGTTGTCGTACACCGCCGCGGTGACCGTCGCCCCGTCGGTCAGGAGCGTCTGCGACATGCCCCGCCGCAGCTCCGGCGGCGACAGGTCCGTGCCCTCGTACCGCAGGCCCCAGCTGATGTCGTCGTTGAGGTCGAGCCGGACCGTCGGCGTGGCCGAGATCGCATCGACGAACTGGACAGTGTCCACGCCTCACCCCGCCCGCGTGTAGAGGTCAGCGGTCCGGCCAGAGTCGATCCGGACCATCGGCATCCGGGCCAGTACCCGGGTCAGCGCCTGCTCCATCTGCCGGCCGAACTGCTCGGCCAGCGCGTCGTCAGGCCCGCCCCCAGACCGCCCGGCCGCGCCTGCGGCCCGGGCCGGCGCGAGCTGCCGCAGCGGGGCACTGGCCACGGCCGCCGACCGGCCCGCGTCGTGCACGTACGCGTCCTCACCGAACGTCACCAGCTCCGCGCCCCGCTCACCCACCCAGTACGTCTCACCGGCCTCGACCGGTCCGCCACCGGCCCGGCCGCCGATGCCGGTGCCGATGGGCACGTTGCGGCCCTCGGAGCGCACCACCACCTCGTTGTGCTGGGTGGTGATCACCACCCGCTTGGACCGGATCGCCGCGATCAGCCCCCGGACGGTCTTCAGGTCATGCTCAGCCTGGCTGGTGTCGACCTTGACCTCACGCTCAATGTTCGGGATCCCGAACATCTCAGCGGCCAACTCCTCAGCCCGCCTGCGAGACGCCCCCATCGCCACGGCGCTGCGGATGAACGCCGCCCGGCCCCGCTCGGTCACCGCGGCGGCCTGGTCCTCGCTCTGCGTCCGTTCGAGCACCGCCTGCGCATGAGCTTTCGTGTCCCGCACCAGCCCGTTCAGGACTTCCCGGTTCTTCCGGCCGACCTCACTGTTGGTCTCAACGCCGCCGCTGGCCCGCTTCGCCGCCGCCGCCGTGTCGTCCAAGGAGCGTTCGAATGCGATCTCCGTGTCGATGACGGCGAGGTTCTGGTCGCGCAGTTCCCGCAACTGCTCCTGGAACGACTTCACCTCGGCGGTAGCAGATCCTGCGGCCTCGTCGACCTTCCGCAGCCCGTCGGCCGTCTCGTCGCCAGCGATCTTCCCGATGACGGCGGTGCTGCCGAGAGCGCCTTTCAGCTCGTCGACCTTCGCCCGGCCGTCGTCGATCCGGTCCGAGAACAGCGGGTTCCAGCCCCACAGCGCGTCCGCCGCCGTGTAGCCGGCATCGGCCACATCGAGGACACCCCGGTACAGGTCGGCGAAGGTATCGACGAGCGTGGTGACGGTGCGGATGCCCGACTCGCCGACCATGAACACGTACCGCAGCGCCGATGCGCCCTCGTCGGCGTCGTCGGCGAAGGTCGACAGCATGTCGGACAGGGCGTCGCCCAGCCGGGGCAGGCCCTCGGAAATCTCCCGCACGATCGGCCCGGCCGCCTCAGCGGCGTCCCGGATCCCCGGCGCCAGCTCCCGCATCAGGTCACCGACCCCACGGGCCAGCGGCTGCACGTACTCGGCGGCGGCGCCCAGCGCACCGTCGATGTCGTCGGAGATGTCGTTCCAGGCGGCCCGGATCTCACCGATCCCGGCGATCGTCGGCTGCACGAACTGGGCGCCGACCTCGTCGAGGTCACCCATCACCGTGTCGGCGAGATCAGCCGAGGCGGCCTTCACCCGTGCGTCCCGGGCGGCCAACGCGATCCCGCCAGCCACACCGCCGACACCAACCCCGCCGACGACCGCCCCGGCCACCGCCGCCGAGAGGGTAGGCACCAGGAACGCGGCCAGCGTGGCGGCGGCCACCGCCCCCACTGGGCCGAGGGGCGCCCGGGCGATCAACGGGCCGACTCGGGCCACGAACGCTGCGGCGAAGCCGGACGCCGCTTCCTCGCCCTGCTGCTCCAGGTCCGGCAGCAGCTTTTGGACGTTGTTCAGCTTCCGTAGCTCGGACCGCTGCCGGTTCAGGTCCTTGATGAGGTCCTTGTTGCCGGTCCGGTCGATCTCCGCCGCCAGGGACCGCATCGCGGCCTCGGCTACGGCGATGTCGGCCGCCAGGCCGCGGTACTCGTCGCCGGCCTCGTCAGCCTCCTTGCCGGACCGTCGGGTCTTGTCGCCCAGGCCCTCGACCTGCTCACCGGCGACGGTGGCCTTCGTGCCGAGCTTGGCGACCTCGTCGCCGGTCTTCGCCGCCGCGTCACCGACGTCCTTGAAGGTCTTCGACGCGCCAGCGTCCCGGCCGACGACGTCGAAGCGCACCTGCTCAGCCACGGCACCCCCTCACAGCGATAGGTCGAGACCGCCGCGGTTGTTGTCCCACCACACCAGGTGGTCACGGATCTGCCGTGCCGTCATCCGGCGCAGCTCGTACGGAGGCACTCGCGCCTCGAACGTCATGAACGGTTCGATCGCGGCGAGCAGGACGGCTACCCGGCGACCTCGGAGGAAGACCCCGAGGTCCCACCAGCCGGGGGGCGCTGCTCGTCCTCCCGCACCAGCTCGGCCCGCAGCAGCCGCACCTGGAAGTCGGTCAGCCGCCGCGTCGAGCCGGTCGCCTGCCGCATGGCCAGCCACGCCGCCACCCACCGGGCCTGCGACAGCTTCAGCGGACCCCGCTCCAGGTGCGGCATGAACGCGGCGAGGGGGGCCTCGATCGCCGCGTCTATCGCCTCCAGCTCGCCCGCCGTCAGATCCTTGAGCGCCTCGGTGTCGAGCGTCAGCTCCTCAGGCAGCGACATCCCGTCAACGCCGTACTCGTCACGGTCGGCCTCGCACAGCCGTACCCGGATGATCGCCATGGTCAGCCTCTCGTGATCTGGTCGAGGACGCGGTCCACCGCCGCCTCGATCTCTGCTCGCACCGCCGGCCGGGCGGCCGTCATCGGCTCCGTGACGAACTTCGGCTTCACCGCCTGAGTCACCCACGGGTTCGCCCGGGACGTCGCCCGGTGCTTCGCGTGCCGCTTCAGCGGGCGGCTGCGCCCGAACACCGGGTGCTTGAGCCGTCCGCCCTCCAGGCCGGCGACCTGCCGGGGGTTACCCCCAGCGCCCTTCGCGGTTGTGGTGATCCGTACCGTCACCTGGTCGCCGGTCGTCGTGGTCGCCGTCGTCATCCGCATGGACGGCACCAGCTCCCGGGCGTACCGATCCGGCAGGTACGCCGCAGCGTCTGCCCGGACCGCGGCCTTGAGCGCCGGCACCGCGTCGAGGATGCCCTTCCGCAACTCCTTGACCAGGTCCTTCCGCTCAGCGGCCGTACGCAGCCGGCGGGCCACGACCTGGAAGCGGTCGCCTCCCTGGACCTGGATCTGCATCAGAGCGTGGTGTCCGACGAGATGTACTCGATCGTCACCGGGGCGTTCGTGCCGTCGTGCTGGCCGACCCACGGGAACGACGTGCTGACCACGCCCGGACCGTCAGCCGTCGGCGTGTCACCGTTCAAAAAGATCATCGGCACCTTGAAGCGGATCGTCTCGTAGTACGTCGAGGCGATCAGCGGCCCGACGAACTCCCACACCAGCGCGGTCGGGGTGTCCGAGGCGAACCGGTCCGCCAGGTCGGCCTTCGTCAGGTAGTCGGCCTGGATGGTGCCGGACACCGCCGACCAGGCGTTCAGCACGCCCTGGCTGCGCAGCCCGGCAGAGCCCATGTACGGGCCGCCGTCGTGCTTCGGCCGTTCGATCCGCAGTGACATCGACCGGATCCCGTCGACGAGCGCCTCCGCCCCGTACGTGCCGAGCTTCAGCGCGGCCTGGGCGAAGTGGAACTCGTTGACGACCGGGTACGACGGCGCGGCCAGGGTCTGCGCCTCGGAGACGTCCCGCGCGTCGACCTCGATCGACACCGTCAGGCCACCGTTGACCTCGCAGCTGAACTCCGCGGCGGTGATCTGGCAGCCCAGGTACGTGTACGGGCGGACCGTGCCGCCCAGGTCCGGGACGCCGGCCTGCATGGTGTAGCTCTTGCCGGCCGGGTCGGCGAGCGGGTGCGTCTGGAGGTACGCCGCCGTCGCCCCCTGCTGCACCGGAGACACCGTGCCACCCATCAACCCGCCCAGCAGCAGGCCCATACCCTTGGAGTAGACCCCCATCGACAGGTTGCCGCCCGCACCCCGGGTCGTGACATACCGCCGGCCACCCGGATGCACCATCCGCCCGGCCGCCATCCCGCCACCCTGGTAGGTGGTCTTCCGCTTCCTGAGCTGAGCCGTTCCCTCAAGGAAGCGGCTCGGCGCGACGTACGTGCCGTAAGTGACCTCCGGCGCCAGCCCGAACGACGAGCCGAGCCCCGATCCGATCGCCATCAGCCCTGCTCCTCACCGCTGGTCGGGGGCTTGTCGAGCTTCTCGACGGCCCTCTTGGTGTCCTTGTCCTGCGCGGCCGTCCACCCGGCCTCCAGGTAGTTCGCCAGGTCCTCGTCCGGGACCTCGACGATGTCGCCCGGCGCGACCGACCGGCCGATCCACGGCACGAACCGCGCCTCGTCGTACGGCTGCTTCACCCTCGCCATAGCCCCTCCTCAGAACCGGTTGTCGCAGCGGACCGCGAACTTGATCGAGCAGATACGGCCCCGGCCGGCTTCCTCAGGGGTCGCGGTCTGATCCATGCGCACCCGCGTCACAAGCGCAGCGCCGGAGTGCAGCGCACCACCGAGGGTCCGGTCGCGGCGGATCTCCGTGACGAACGCGTCGAAGATGCCGAACGCCTGGTCGCGGACGGCCTTCGCGGCTTCCTCGCCACCGCCGACGCCGACAGCGATCTCGCACGGAATCTCGTACGTCTCGCGTTCCATCTGCGCGCCGAGCTGGGCGTGTACGACCTCGTTCGCGGTGTCGCCGTCGTCGAACGGGACCACGCCGACCGCGAACGCTGGGTTGGCGACGCCAGCCGGGAAGCCGTCCGACACCGAGTCAGACGTCAGGCCCGGCAGCGTTCGGGCGGTGGCCACCAGGTAGTCCACGGCGGCGGGAATGCTGGACGTCGCCATCACGCCACCAGCGGTGGCCGTGCGGCCGTTTCCAGGCGCTGCATGACGGTGTTCGGCACGAAGAACCCCAGCCGGACTTCGCCCTGCCCGGTCGGGCCGAACGTGTCGCCGCGGCCTTGGTCGAACACCGACCCGTTGCCGCCGGTCTGGGGTCGCCAGTTGATGCGGATCAGCTCCTTCGTGCCGTCGAGCACGGCGGCGGGCACGGCGAGCCGGCCGACGACGTAGGTGACCGTGGGGTTGCACCAGTACGACGAGCCGAGGCTGAGCACCCCGGCCGGAGTCACCGTGTACTCCGACGGCGGCATGGTCGCCCCGTTCTCGACCACGCTCGTCACCGACAGCACCGGCCGCTGCCGTAGCACCACCTGATGCCCGCCGCCGCCGTGTGTCTCCACGACGGTGCGGCGGGCGACCGGCCCGACGATGGACTCCACCACTTCCGAGGCGGACAGGATGAACCCGCGTAGCTCGTCGTCGTGGGTGGTGTTGGTCGGGTCGATGTTCAGGTGGTTTTTGGTCTCGCCGAGTCCGACGATGGCCGGCCAGGACGCGTCCGCGACGTTCACCACGTCCGGGTATGCCTGGTCGGGCACCCCACCGGTGAACGTCCAGCGGACCACGTGCCGGCCGTACTGGCTGGGCACATAGGGGTGCTGGTAGAGGCCCGCAGACGCCGGCGGGTTCGTCGGCGTCTGTGGGTCCACGGTCCCGTCGGGCCGGGTCACGGTCAGCGTCGCGGTGGCCGCGTTCGCCGGCTGACCCGCCGCGTCGTGGCACGTGGCGCTGAGCGTGACCGTGTCTCCGACGTCATACACGGGTTAGTTCCCCGACGCCTTGTCGGCGGGCTTGTCGACGGCCTTGTCCGCCGGCTTCGCCGTCGCCTTCGTGTCGGCGCGGCGGCGGCCCTTCGCGGCCGGCTGGCCGGTGTCCTGGCCGTCCCCGCTGGCCGCGAACTCCCGCACGATCGCCACCGGCGAGGTGTGGTCCCGGCCGGGCGGCGGGGGGATCGACCCGGCGTCGACCTGGTCGGCCGCCGCGGCGATCCGGTCCGCGGCCACGTCCGCCGCCGGGGAGCCCGGGGCGTTCGCGATGACCCGCTGCGCGTCGGCGATCTGGGTGGCCAGCCGGTCGTGCATCAGCCCCGGCACCTCGTGCTCGGCGGCGTCTCCGTCGACCAGGGCGCGGTAGGCGTCCGCCTCCCCGTCTGCGACGTCGTCGCCGACCGCGTACGCCAGGTACGCGCCGCGCGGGTCGTTCTCCCGCACCAGCTGCCCGTCGGTCGTGCGGTAGATTCGCCGGTCCGCCTTGATGTTTCCCGCCATCTGCTGGCCCTCCTGGTCCCTGAGTCGCTGGATATCGAGTGCCATCAGGTCTGCGACCCGACAGTCACCCACGTCGCCGTGGTCGTGCCGTTCGTGGCCGTGCAGATGTAGAGCACGCCCGCCGAGGTGTCGATGGCCAGCGACCCGACGACGCACTGGCCGGCGAAGTTGTTCGCGGCGAGCGCGCCCGCCTTGGTGAACGCGCTCGTGGGGATGCCGTTGCCCGGCATCACCTGACCGCCCGTGAGGATCGGCATGTCGATGTCCCTTCTGCGCGCCGGGCGGCGGACCGGACCGGCCCGCCCCCGGCGCCGTCTCAGATACCGGTGACCGTGCAGACCGCGGTGGGCCGGTAGACGATGAACGCGGCGCGCACGTCCGCGCGGACCGCCTGCTTGCCCTCGACGAAGTACGTGCCGTGGCTGTTGGAGACCTGCACGACGATGCCCCGGCGCATCGACAGCTCCGTGAACGAGGTGTCGAGCGTCAGGCCCGTGTTCTGCGTCTGCGCGTCGGACTGGGCGACCGGCAGGCCCCACAGCCGCTCCGGGCCCGCCTCGCTCGGCGACCCCCAGATGTACACGCCGTCGGCGGTGCGCAGCAGCCGGATGTCCTGCCAGTCCAGCGGGTGCATGATGTGCAGGTCCGGGATCGCCCGCCCGACGGTCCGGATCAGGGTCATCGCCTTGTAGAAGGCGTCCGGGGTCGGGTCGGTGCCCTTGGCCTGCGTCTGGATGCCGACAACGTTGTTGATGCCGCGCAGGTTCGGGGCGGTGCCGTTACCGACCAGCACCTGGCCGTCCATGCGCTGGCGCAGCATGAACCGCAGCCGGTTGTCGACGTAGCCGCGGGCCTGGTCGACGTCCTCCAGCTGCTCGTCGGTGATCGGGATGAACGTGGAGACCTTCCGAACCGGGCTGGACACCTCAGTGAGTGCCAGCGCCGACTCCGGGAAGGTGCCCGCCTCCGCGGTCTCCGCCGCGTTGTTGGTGAAGGTCGTCTCCTCCATGTACACCACCGCGGCCTGGGCGGTCGTGGTGGTGGGGATGTAGTCGAGAACCTGGATGGGGCGGGTGGCGTAGTCGACGATCCGGCCGGTGCGGGTCGTCTCCGGCAGCCAGCCGGCCGACGTCTGCATCAGCGTCTTCAGGTCGAGGTCGAGAGTGGCCTCCGGACCGATCGACCCCTGCTTGCCCTTGAACGCGGCCGAGCCGACGAACAGCTCACCGAACGACTTCAGCTCCGGCTGGCCCTGCCCGGTCCGGCCGGCCTTCGTCGAGTCCGGCTCGGAACCCTTCTCCCGGCCGGCGGCGCCACGACGGGCGGCGGCCTTGGCCACCTGCCGCAGGCCCTCGACCTCCTTGCCGACCTCGTCGATCTCGGCGTTCTTCGCCCGGATCCACTCGACCTTCGCCATGGTGTCGCCCTGCAGGGACTTCACCAGCTTCATGTCGTAGTCCGGACCGGCCTCGTCGAGGACGGCGAACAGCTCCTTGTTCTTCGCGTCGAGCTTGCCCTGCGCCTCCTTCAGCGCCGGGAACTCGATCTCCTGGGTGTCGCTCACGCTCACGCTCTCCTTGCTCGTGCGACGGCCCGCAGGTACTCGCGGGCGACGGCCTCGGCCGCCTCGCCGTCGGGGTCGGTGCCCGGGTCGCCGGCCTTCAGCGCCTCGTACGCCTCGCCGAGCCGCTTCAGCTCGTCACCGAGGCGGGCGAGGGCATCGGCGTTGACCCGTGACAGGGACTTGCCTCGCTCAGCGCGGAGAGCGCCCACTCTGCTTGCGCTGGTCATCGCGCTGTCGACCACGCCCATGGCCGCCAGCGCCTCTTCGATCTCGTGCAGCAGCAGCCCGCCGTCGGACTTCGCCGCCAGGGTGCGGGTGCCGATCCCGGCGCCCGCGAGGACCGGCGACACCTCGCCGGGACCGAGCTGCTCCAGGAACCGCACCTGCCGGCCCTCGAACTCGCCGTAGGACTCCTTGGTCGGGTGCACGGAGTACGACCACTCCTGCAACTCACCCATCGCCTTCACGGTGGCGAACGTGTCCCGGCCGTGGGTGGTGTCCATGAAGAACTGGCCGTCGAGGATCGCCTCGGTGTTCGTCGTGCGGACGGTGCCCTTGCCGACCGGCAGGACACCCATCCACGACCGGTGCCCGTACGCGCTGATCTTCCACGGCGCGCCGTCCTCGAACGCGCCCGGCAGGGTGACGTCCCGGTCGGAGTCGATCACGTTGAACGTCGAGAACACCGCCTCGACGGTGCCCTTGTCGACGTCCTTGATCTCCACCCCGCGCAGCGCCTTGACCTGCATCACGCCACCCCCATCAGCATGTCGAGCCGGGCCATGGCCGGCCCGAGCGCGTCGAGGACGACGGCGCCGTCCGCGCACATCCAGCCCTCGCTGCGCTTGACCATCGGTTCCTGATGGCACGGACACTGCGGCACCCCGTCGACCACGTTGACGGTCACCGCGTACGCGATCTTCCGAACCTCGAACGTCACGCCGCGCCTCCTTCGGTCAACGGATCGCCCTGGCCGGCGCCGGGCGGTTGAAGCTGCACGCTGAACAGGCCGGAGTGTCGGCCCACCAGGCGGGCCAGGTCGTCGGTGCGCAGGTACTCGACCGCCGCGTCCGGCTCGTAGCCGGCATCCAGCAGCGACCGCAGCGCCGTCGCCCGGGTCTGCTGAATCGAGGCGACGTCCTTCGCGTCCTCCCGCACGAACGCCGTGTCCCGGGTGTCCGGCCGCAGCTCCGCCGCCGGCCGCGGCAGGGGGAACAGCGTCTCCAGGCTGGCCGCCGCCTCACCCCACAGATGCCGCAGCGTGCCGTCGCCGACGTTGCGCCGAGCGGCGCTGTAGTTCCCGGCGTTCAGACTCGACCCGGACAAGCCCTCGGACAGGCCCACCACCACTGGATGCACGCCGGCCGCCGCCGCGATCCGGGTCTCCCCGCCGCCCTGCACCGCCTTGAAGTCCAGGCTGCGCAGGTCCACCCCGCGCATCGTCACGTCCGCGCCGCCACCGAAGAACAGCGTCTTGTACGCGTTGCGCGGCCCCTCGTGCTGGGCTTTGAACAGCTCGACGAACTCGGCGAACTTCTCCGGCGTAACGTCCTTGTCGAGGCTGACCACGGTGCTCAGCGCGGCGCCGTTCTCGAAGAACCGCGACTTGTGCTCGGTGGCCGCCAGGTCCGCGCCGATCTCCCGCAGCACCGGCGTCAACCAGGACATGCCCCGGAACCGGGCGGCCGGGTCAGGGATCGGCGAGTAGTGGCACACCTCGTCCGGCGTCAGCAGCACCGGCTTCGCCCGCGTGCTGGCACCCAGCCCCGACGTCGGCGGCTCGTACAGCAGCCCCACCACCCGGGCGTCGACCGCGAATGGGTCTTCCGAGTGGGAGCCGATCACCAGGGTCACCCAGTCCGGCCGCAGCCGCGTCAACCGCAGGCCCGGGCCGCGGGCGGCTCGACCGAACCGGCCGACGTCGTCGCACCACGTCGAGTACGAGTTGCCCGCGTACGTGGCGTCGACCTCCATCCACGCCAGCAGGTTCGCCAGCGTGCCCGTCGGCCACGGCCGCCGCAGCAACGCCAACTCCGGCGAGTCGTAGAACGGGCCGAGCTGCCCGTCGACGCGGTCCCGCCACAGCATCTGCACGTCGGCGAACACCCGCAGCCGGGCGTAGCAGCAGGCGAACACCACCGCGTTGCCCTTGCCCGCGCCCTGGACGTAGCCCTCGAACTCGTGCTCGATGCGCTCCCGGTCCGGGGCCGACGAGCCGATCAGCGCGTTGCGCAGCTGCTCCATCCGCCAGAATGGCGGCTCCGACCAGCCCTTCACCTCGCCGCCGGGCCGTCGCATCGCCTGATGCCGGGCGGTCACCCGCTCAAGCGCTGACGCCATCGTCCGCCCGCCTCATCGCCTCGTCGACGCGCGCCTGCCGGGCAGCCCGGGCGTCGTCCCACCCGACCTTCACCGCCGCCGCGCACCAGGTGCACGCCAGCCACAGCACGGCGAACACGGCGAACGCCAGGCGGCCGATCCCGACCAGCAACGCCGCCAGCAGCCCCAGCAGGGTCCGCCCGGCCGGCCACTGCCGGGCCTGCGCGGTGATCCGGTCCACCCGGTCCACCCGCGTCACGTCGGCGTACTCAAGCACCGCCACCGGGGACCTCCTTCGTCTCAGGCGAATGCGGCCAGCGGGATCCGCGACACCGGCCGGTGCAGCCGAGGCGTGGAGTGGCCGAACAGGGCCAAGCTCACGGCCGCCAGGGTGGTGGTATCGACAGCCACGTCCCGGCGCGCCCAAGCCCACGACCCGCCCACGTCCCGCTTCACCGCGCCCCGCGCGGCATCGGTGAGCACGCCCTGGCCGATGTGCGCCACATCCCGGCCACCCACGTCCGGACCGCAGATGCCGTCGTAGAGGAGCTGGCAGCCGGCCACCATGTCCCCGACGTTCGCCCGGTGCACCGTCAACCCGGCGGCCTCCGCCTCCTCGGCCAACGCCTTGTCGTCGATCACCAACACGCTCGGCTGATGCCGCTCCAGTTCCTTCAGCCGGGCCACGACCCACCCGGTGCCCGGCCGGTAATCCAGCACGGTGCCGTCGCCGGCCACCTCGATGTGCCGACCGCCGCCCACAGCCGCCCCAGCCAGCCCGATCGCCGTGTACGACCGGTCCGGCGGCACATACACGCCGATCGCCGGCCGTCCATCAAGCTGCGACGCGGGGTCCTGCGCGTCTGACCACTCGGCCTCGCCGATGACCTGCCACTCCGGCTCCGCTCCACCGACCCACCGAGGCCAGATGCCCAACCGCTCGCGCCCGAAGTCCTCCGGCGACATCGCCCGGAACTCCCGCGCGATGTGCTCCAGGCTGATCCGGATACCCAGGGCCGGGTTCGTCGCCGCCCACAGCCGCTGGTCGCCCAGATCAACCTTGTCGAGGTGGTCCAGGTCGCCGGCAAGACCCCAGTCCCGGTACCCGAGGGCCGGATCCTGCGTCCACGGCGGGTCATCCTCACCCCTCGGTGCGCCCGGGTCGCCCCGGCGCCGAAGCGCGAACATCACCTCGCCGGTCTCGCCGGTCAGCGGCGGCGACGAGGCGTACACGACCTGCGGATTCGGCCGGGCGCTCATAGTCGGCATCAGCGCCGCCTGGTGCACCGGCGTGTACGCGAACGTCTCGTCGATGAGGTTCACGTCGCCGCTGAACCCGCGACCGGAGCCCTTCGACCTAGCGACGAACTTGATTCGGGCGCCGGTGTCGAGGCGCTCCAGCGACTCCTCACCGTTGGTGTTGATGACCTTGATGAGAATGCCGTCAACGTCGTACAGGTTGTCGTTGAGCCTCGTGCCGAGCCGACCCAGAATCCACACGACCCGGCGAAACTGCTCCATCGCCGTCTTGTACTCGTGCGCCGACCACATGATCAGCCGCTCACCGAGGAGCAGCAGACCGGCCAGAGCCCGGGCCTCCAGCACGGCCGACTTGCCGTTCTGGCGGGAGCACCACTCGCAGAACTCGAAGCACGCCCACTTGCCGTCCTCGCGGACCGCGAGCATGGCGTGGATCGAATCCTCCTGCCAGGCGTCGAGCGGCTGCCCGGCCCGGCGCATCAGCTCGACTGCCTCCGGCCCGTACGAGTCGACCGAGGCGGGCTGGGTGTCAACCCGCGGGCTGCGCCCGCCGAGCAATCCGAGCGGTGAGATCCGTGATGCCACCGCCGCCGCCTTCCGTAGCGCTCGCCGCCGGCCTACGCGGCGTTCCCGACCTGCCGCCACCCACGACCCCAGCCCGGGACTGCCGCAGCTCTGCCAGCAACTGCTTGAGCGCCACCTGCTGCTGTCTCGCCTCGGCCAGCGCGTTGTTCAGCACCACCCGGACGACGTCGCCGTCCTCGGACATCGCCTGAAAGGTCATCCAGGAGTCCTCATCGCCACGCAGGATCCGGTCGAGCACGTCCAACCGGTCGGCCGTCCGGCACGCCTCCTCCAGCAGCACCCGCTCGGCCGGCTTCAGCTCCGGCCCCTCGTCGTGCACCTGCTGCCACACTCGGCGGCCCCGGGTGCCGAGGTCCGGCGGCCGGGCCTCGGCCGGCTTCGCTGGCACCCGCGTCACAGCGGCTGTGACATCAGGTGTGACCGTCACACCGTCACAACGTGCCGGGTCGCAAAGCGAGTGGTCACCAGCACGGTGACGGCGCGACCGCCGCTGCCGTTCCGCTGCCGACGTGGCCATGGCCGCCTCCAAGATCCGGCGCGGGGGGAGAGAAACCTGACGGAAGAGCGGAGGGTCAGGGTGCATCACTCTGCGTCGTCAGGGTGCCCCCCTACCCGCACCCTGCGTCACCAAGGGCGGGAGTTGACCGCAGGCTGCTGCGCTCGTGCTGCAACGCGTCGTCGCGCTTGGCCGATCGCTTGTCCTTCGCGTCGGTTGCAGGAGGCATGGGCCAGGCGGCGGGGTCCACCGGTGCCGCCGTACACGCGGGGCCTGAGGTGGTCGAGGTCGAGCTTCTGCGTGGCCTTGTCCATCGGGTGGCCGCACTTGTGGCAGGGCGTGCCTGGCTTGAGGACGGCGAGGGCGCGGGCTCTGGCCTGCTGGTGCTCCCAGCCCAGGCCGCGGTCGGTGGTGGTGGGCATGGTCACCTCCCCCGGACTTCGCGGTGCCCCCGGTGGTTCCTGGTGGTTGGTGCGGGCAGGCCGGCCACCACGTCGGCCTGCCCGCGTCACGCCCTGCGTCCTGTCCCCGGGAACGCAGCAGCCCGGCGGGACCTGAGGTCAACCGGCCGGGCTGTGGGCACACTCCGCCTACGCGGGATGTGAACAAATGATGCGGTCAGGCGGCGGCAAGGTCAAGTCGACGAGGCCGTCCGCGCGCCGAGGTCCGGGTAGCGTGCTCGATGGCGGCGGCCTCGTCGAGCGGGCTGTAGCCGGCGCGCACAGCGAGTCCCTTGCGGTCGCGCCAGCGGCGGACCATGGCGACGGTGACGTCGGGGCCCAGGCGCTCGGCGAGTTGCTCGGCGGTGCCCCACTCCCGGCCCTCCACGGTGATCACGGTCCTAACCGTACCTTCCTAGGCTGATGCGGGTCGCGCCACACATAACAGCGATTATGATGCGCGTTTTCTGAGTGCCGGCTGTGAATATGCGAGCAAGCGCTCCAGCGCACTGGCTGTCCGGCAGGGCTAGCCCTCGTGCGGCACCCTGGCTCAATGACCCCTGAAGAGACCGTTGCTCACGGTGTGGCCATCCTCAGCGTTGCCGTGAAAGGCGACGAGGACGGGGTCCGGAAGCTGCTCAGCTTCGAGGACGCCGACACGACGATCAAGGCCCTGATCGCTGCTGGTGTCACGCTTGCCGAGGTTGCTGGTCAGCGCGGCGGCCAGTCGGCGTCATCGACGCTGGCTGAGCTCGGATTGACGGCGTTGGGCTTCTGACGGTCGGGTGGCCCGGGGCGCACGGTCGCACCCCGGGCCGGAGCGGTCAGCCGCAGTCGGCGCAGAGGCCGTTGCCTTCCTCGTCGTACGCCTGGGCTGCCTCCTCGTCGTCCCACTCGTCGCCGTAGACGTGGTGGCAGATGGCGTGGACGGTCTTCCACTTCGCGATCTCTACCGGCATGGTCGGTCCTCTCGGGTCGGTCGGGTCAGCGGGTCTGGGCGTGTGCGGCCCCGCGACCGCACCGAGGACGGCGGCCCGGGGCCAGATGTGAGCGGCACCCTCCACCGCGCCGGGCATCCCGCACGGGCAGCCGCGGCCGACGCAGAGCCGGCCGGTGGCGCAGACGACGGTCCAGGCCTCGACGGGGCCGGCGGCCTGCACGACGAGCTGCCGCTCCCCGCAGTGCGGGCAGGCGACGCCGGGCAAGGGCTTGCGGTCTGGGCTGAGGCCGACCGCGGCGCGGACCCAGGTGTCCTCGTCGACCAGGTGCCGGTGGACGACGGCGGCGGTGCCGGGCTGGAGCTGCGGGATGGCGGTGATGATCTGGCCGAGCGGTCCGAGGTCTGCCGGCGTTCGGAGCATGCCGGCGATGCCGGTGAGGCGGCGTTCCGCGCGTTCGGCCAGCGTCGCCCACCGGTTGATCCGTTCCGTCCGCTGGCTGGCAAGCAGGAGGCCGCTCACGGGGTCGCTGTGGCCGCCGCTGGCGTGTCGGCTGCCCCAGCTCGGGGAGCGGAGGCTGTCGGCGGCTTCGAGGCACTCAGCGAGGATCTGGGTGGCCTCGTCCTCGGTGAGCTTGGTGAGCCGGGCGAGCGCGGCGTGAAGCGACCAGGCGGCGGCCAGGGCGTGGAGGTGGTGCGGGCTGATCACGGTGCTCCTCAGGCGGTGAGGTCGAACAGGTCGCCCTGGCCACCGGCGGCGGCCGGGGGGCGGGCGTCGATCGGGTCGGGCATGTCGGCGGGCAGTTGCTGGAGGGCGAGCAGTCCACCCTTCGTCTCGCCGACCGGGGTGAAGCCGGCGCGGCGGTAGCAGCGGCCCGGGTCGCGCTTGCGGCGGGTCTTGGTGGGGTCGACGAAGGTGACGATCCCGAGGGGCGGGACATCGGGCCAGTGCGCGCGGGTGGCGGCGACGGCGGCGGCGATGAGGTCGGAGGCGAGGTACTCGCACTCCGGCTCCCGGCGGAACAGGCTGTTCATCCACGCGCCGGCCCAGGCATGGCGGACGTAGGCGGCGATGGGCCAGGAGGTGACCCAGAGCGCGTCGGCGGGGTCGGTGAGCAGGACGAGGCAGCGTCCGGGTGGGACGAACTGCGGCGAGCCGGGCTTCTGGCGGTTGTAGTGGCGGTCGGCGAGGGGTAGGGCCCGAGGGTCGGCGCGGCTGGATCGGCGCCACGGCTGGCTCACCTGGTCCTCCTGGTGCGGATGAGCGGCGGGATGGCCTGGGCGGTCCAGACGGCGGCGAGGGCGACGAGGACGAGGGCGCCGTCGCGGGTCCAGGCGTCGGCGGCGGCGGCGAGGGTGGCGGCCGTCCCCGCCACCAGTGCGGCGGCGGAGACGGCCAGGACGCGGCGGGCGGTCACGAGGTGGCGTCCACGTCGGCGGGGGCGTCGCGGTGCGGGCACGACTGCCAGACGCGGCCGTCCTCGTTAACCAAGTCGACGATCAGCGCGTACGGGGCGTTGGGGTGCTGCTCGATGCGGCGGACGGTCCAGGTGCCGCGCCATGGCGATCCGGGCACGTTGTAGGTGCGCCGCTCGCCGCGGCGCACGTCGGCCCAGGTGCGGACGGGGGCGGCGGTCTCCACGTTGGCGGGCGCATCGGTGGCGAACAGTTCCATCTGTCCCTGCACCGGTCAGCCCTCCCGCCATCCGGTCGCCGGGCGGTACGTCCAGGTCTTGCGATGCTCGTCGCCGACCCACTCCTGCACCTCGGTGGAGCGGCCTGGCCACCCGGCGTACGGGCCGTGGGGGCGGGCGCGGTGCTGCCGCACGCCGACCTGCGCGGCGGCGAGGGAGCCGTACACGCCGAGGATGGTCAGGGTCTCCTCGTAGTCCTGGACCGGGTCGACGGCGATGAACACGCGGGCGGAGTGCGGGGTCGCGGCCACCGGTCAGCCCTCCACCGGCGTGTTGGCCGGGTTGGCCGGGCAGGTGGTGGTGCAGGTCGACTCGGGGCCGAGCGAGTGCTGCTCGCACGCCGGGTCGACGGGTCCGGTACGCACCGACCACGCCGAGGGGGTGAGCGTCCGCTGGATGACCTCGGCGCTGACGCACCGCCAGCCCGGGTTGTCGGCGCGGGCCCGGGCGTGGCGGGCAACGGTCAGCTCGGCGAGGGCGAGGTCGACTCTGTCGAGCGTCTCGGTGGTGCCGTCAGCGAGGATGAGCCGGACGCCGTACTCGGTGCGCTCTTCGGCGGGCTCGTCCTGCGCGCGGTCCGGGGCGGAACCGGGGGGCCGCGGCGTGGGGACGGTCTCGGCCCGCTCGGTGGCGGCCTGGAGGGCGTTCTCCCAGGGGCAGTTCATGCTGCTGTGCTCGCCGATCTGGGCGCCGGTGAGGCGGGCGATGGCGGCGGCGAGGTTGTCGGCCATCTGCTCGACGCGCTCGTACTCCTTGACGGTCTCGCCGTGAGCGCGGTTTTCGCGGTCGAGGTCGTCGACGAGCCGCGTCTTCCACCGGGTGGCCTCGGCGTCGAGCTTGTCGCGCTCCCGGCGGGCCTCGTCGCGCTCGGCGGTGAGCTGGCCGATCAGCTCGGCGACGGAGGCGGTGGGGCTGGCCAGGCCGGCGGCGTTGAGGGCGGCCCAGGCCTGGCTGATGGTGCCGAGGGCCTCGTCGCGCTCGCCGCAGACGGTGGTGACGATGCCCTGCCAGTAGTCGGCGGTGGCGTGGGCGTCGTCGCACGCCCGGCGGGCCTCGTCGCGCTCGCGGATCACCTCGTCGCGGTCGCGGACCATGTTGCGGGTCTCGGCCTGCTCGCGGCCGAGCTGGATGCGGAGGTCGTCACGCTCGGCCTCGATGCGGTCGGCGTCGGTGGGCGCCGGGCGGTCCGGGGCGAAGATGCCGGCGGTGCGGGCCTGGCGGAGGGCGTCGGCGGGGCGGATGAGCGGGATGCGGTCGGCGTAGGTCATGGCGGTGTCCTTCCGGGTCAGGCGAGCTGGGCGGCGGTGGGCCAGCGGACGGCGTCCAGGGCGGCCCGGTGGTTCTTCGGCATGTCGGCCGGCGGGTGGCCGAGGTGGTCGAGGCCGGCGGCGCGCAGCCACCAGGCGTCGACCTGGTTGTCGTCGGCGAGCTCGCGGCCGGCCCGCTTGTAGAGCGCAACGGCCATCTCGGGCTTGCCGGCGTTGCCGCGGCCGGTGGCGTACTTCTTCAAGCTCGCGGGGGTGATGAGGGCGTACGGGGTGCCGAGGTGGAGCAGGTAGGCGCGGACGGCGCCGTGGACCATGCCGGTGATGCCGGCGGCCTTGGCGTGGGTGGGGAGGTCTTCGATGACGACGAGGTCGATGGAGCGGCCGTCGACGGCGCGGCATACCTCGTCGGTGATGGCGAGCAGTCGGGAGTCACCGGTCTTCTTCGTCGCGACGGTGTAGGTGCTGCCGTCGCACCATGCGATTCCGGTGGCAGTTATTGAGAGGTCGAGTCCGATTACGCGGGGGCCGGTCATTTCTCTCCGATCAGGTCTTCGATGGTGAGTTGGGTGGGGCCGGTGCATTTGTGTTCTGCGTGGACGGTGCCGCGCATTGTGTTGGCGGCGATTCGGTGTTCGTCGCGGATGACGAGGTGTTTGTTGGCGGTGTGGGTGTAGGTCCATCGGCCATCGAGGAGTGCGTTGATTTCTGCGGCGCGGTCGGGCAGCGGGGTGGCGTCGACGCGGACGGGGAGGCCTTCGTCCAGGGCGGTGAGGAGTGCTGCGTGGCAGCGGGGGCACCGGGCTTCGGTGGCGGTGGTGGAGATGAAGTGCTGCCTCATCGGGTCCGCCTCGGTTGACCGCCTGCGGGGTTTGGGGGTTTGCCGGGTTTTCTGCGACGGACGCCGGGAGTGCCACCAACCAATCGGTTACGATGTGTAGTCGCTTGGTCGTTCAGGGGCGCGCGGGGGGCCGAAAGAAACCCGGCAAACCCCCAAACCCCGCAACTCACGACTCACCCCTGTCCGAGTTCGCCCGTATCTGCCACTCTTTGATCCCGTCGCGGTCCTTGCCGATGCAGCGGACAGCCAGACCACCGGCCCACCGGCCCTCGCGGTTGGCGAGCCACCGACCGAGAGACTTGGCGATGCCCACCGGACCTTTCGGCGCCTTGGCGGCCTTGGCGGCGAGCTCGTCCGGCAGCGCTTCCGCAGGAATCAGCCCAGGCGCGATGAGGTTGCCGGTGTCGACGTCGCTGAGGAGCTCTTTTGCCGTCCAGGCCCGATCCTTATACGCCTTGAACACGGCAGCCAAGAAAACCGACCATTCGTCGTCGTCGGTGCCGACTTCCACCTGAGTGGAGACGTGATCGAATTGGCCGGCGATTCCGGCGGTGGTGATAATGCCTTCTACGGTGCGGACCCATCGGGCGTAACTGTCGCTGGCTCTTTCGACCGGTAGCGGCTTTCCGGCGGCCACCCAGGCACGCACCAAGGTCAGGAGTGCGTGGAGCAATTCCCCGCGCCGTTCCTTCACCCAGCCTTCCAAGTTGTCGATGGCGAAGCCGGTGCGCAGTTCTGGGTTGGGCTGGCCGGGGTCGATGACGGTGCGGATGGTGCGCCGCGGCAGGTCACCGCCGATGGAGATGTTGTTGCCCGTGACGGTCCAGATGCGGTCGTTGGTGGACCGCGTCCAGGAGGTGGAGCCCAAGGGCCGGTCGTCCCACAGGTCGGTGGTGAGCAGACCGGCGAGGGTGCTGCTCTTCAGTGCGCCGCTCACGTTGTCGAGGACGACGACGGGCCCGGTGGTGATGGAGAGGATGGCGGTGATCTGCTTGCGCAGCTCGGCGTCGTCCTCGGGCAGCTCAGCGCGGAACACCCCGCCGTGGATGTGCCGGGCGAGATTGGCGAGCAGGGTCTTGCCGGAGCCGGGCTGGTGGGCCTCGATGGCGTGGAGCTTGTACGGCGGCGGGGTCAGCGACCGCAGCAGCGGGGTGAGCAGGGCACCGAGGTAGTTGGCGCGGTAGTGCTCGGAGATGAAGGGGAATCCGTCGATCATCTCCAGGAGCAGCTTCACGGCATCGCGGACGTCGCTGTCGGTGGGCTGCTCGGGGACGCGGGGCACGACGAGGCCGGGCTCCGGGAGGTGCAGGAGTCCGGTGGCCGGGTCGTACCCGGGGGCTTCGATGAGGCTGCCGTCGGGGCGGACGACGGGGGTGTGGATGACGCCGCGCAGCACCCGCAGGTTGGGCAGCATGTCGGGCACGTCGATGGCGGTGCGTGCGGCGGGCCGGGGAAAGAGAGCCTGGACGGGTACGTCCTCTTCGCCTTTCTTGGTCCAGCGGAAGCAGCCGTAGGTGTAGGTGATCCTGCTGGCAAGGGTGGAGTCGTTGACCGGGCGCACCTGGGCGGGGCCGTCGTTGTTGGTCTCGACGTCGGTGAGCGGCACGTACCCGTCTTCACCCTCGCGAGGGGTGTGGACGATGGCGTCGAGGCGGCGGAACAGGCCGGCGAGCTTCCCGCGCCCTGCCTCTTCGCGTAGCCAGTCGGCGGCGACGGCCGGGTTGGTGACGTCGATCTCCGGGGTCCAGATCCGTGGCGGCGTGCGGGCCGGGTCGGCCGGGGTCGGCTCGGTCGCAGGGCTGCCGGCGGCAGTCGGCGTGGCGGTGGCCGGGCCGGGCTGGTGGAGGTGGCCGACGAGGTCGCGGATCATCGTGGCCTGTTCGGTGGCCGGGTCGGGCAGTCCGCTGCCGAAGCCCTGCTGGCCGAGTGCCCGGGCTGCGGCTTTGTGGTCGCCGCCGAAGTGCAGCGCCGCGTATGCGCCGAACTTGCTGTAGGACTCGCCGCCGTCAAGCGGGGCCGCGCTGGTGGTGAAGACGTGGAGTCGGTCGGTGCCGAGGGCGTTGGTGGAGGCGCTGATGCCGGTGGGCTTGCCCGGTCGGGTCCAGTAGGTGACGTCGTCGTCGGAGCGGTAGTGCTCGCGCCACCCGGCAACGCCGAGGACCTGTGACCATTCGGTGCGGGCGTTGAAGTCCTCGCCGGGGTGGACCTGGCCGGGTGCTCGGGTGCCGTTGGTGGGTCCGCTGATGATCGGGCTGGCCGCCGTCGGTGGGGTTGCCGGGGCCGGGGCGATGCGCTGCATGGCGGCGTCGAGGGCTACCTGGAGCTGGGCGACGGTGTACCGGTGCGGGATGGCGCCGACGATGCGGCAGGGCCGGGCGAGGCCTTCCTTGCGGTTGACGGTGCCGGGGATGCGGAGCACCCGGGCGAGGTCGCCGACGCCGCGGCCGTACCGCCAGCCCATGGAGGCGGCGGCGTGTTCGATGATCCGCTGCCAGTCCCGGGCGAGGGCCTTGGCCTGGTCGAGGTTGTCGGGGGTGATGGTGTGCGGTTCGGTGAGGAGCCAGATCGGGTAGAGGCCTCCGCCGGAGTGCACCCAGATGGTTGGCTCCGGGAGCCCGGTGGCGGCGATGACGGCGCGGCCGGCGGTCTCGTCCGGGGGGAGGTCCTGTTCGGCGTGGCCGGGGCCGGCGAGGTCGAGGTCGGCCCAGAGGGCGGGCAGGGCGGCGGAGTCGGTGGCGCCGCCGCGGCCGCCGATGGTGCGGTCGGTGCGCAGGGTGGTGATCCGGAGGTAGATGCCTTCGCGGCCCTGTTGGTCGAGGTAGCTGGCGTACGTGGTGGCGGCGTCGAGGTCGCCGAAGATGCGGCCGGTCCAGTCGCCGGTGGAGCACACATGCACGTGGCCCGGGGAGTCGCCGTGGAGGATCCCGAGCCAGCGGCGGACGGCGGCCAGGTCGATGGTGACGCCTGCCGCGCTGCCTGCCGTCGTGATGGTCATCGATGCTCCGATCTGGGTGGGGCAGCCCCCGCCCCGAAGGGCGGGGCGGGGGCTGCTAGGAACGGTTGAGCGGGTGGGTCAGAACGGGATGCCGGCGCCCGCGGTAGGGGCCATGGCGGCGGCGATGGCCCGCTGCTGCATCTCGGGCAGGGCGGCCCACTTCTCCGGGTCCATGCCGGCCGGGCACGGGATGGCGCCGGCGGCGGGCTGGGTGATGCCGAGGGACTGCGCCGCTGCCGGGGCGGCGGGGGCCGCCGGCGTGAGCATCGGCGCTGCCGGGGCGGCGGGGGCCGGGCTGACCGGAGCCTGCGCCGGCTGCCCGCCACCGTTGCCACCGAGGAGGCTGCCGGGGTCGATCGCGGGGGCGCCGTACTCGGCGGCGAAGGTGTACGGGTCGCCGACGGCGCCGCTGCCGCCGACCCGCCGCACGGCGAGCCGGCCGCCGATCTCCAGGCCCTTCGCGCCGATCCGCTGCACGGCCTCCCGGACCGGGCTCATCATCCGCGGCGAGATGTGCAGGCGCCGCTTGCCGTCGTCCTGCTCGTTGGCCGGGTCCCGCTGGTCGGTCTGGAGGGTGACGACGATCTGCATCTTCGGGTCACCCGAGGGCCAGAAGTCCAGCTCGTCGGAGTTGAACTTCTTCATCTGCTCGACCTTCGGCGTCTCGGCGATGGTGCCGATGACGGTGTGGCCGATCGGGTTGTCTTTCCAGTTGACGGACTTGACTCCGCCACCCATGAGCAGGGCGTTTGCGTCCATGACGTTCATGACGTTCTCCTTCTTGAGGGGTGGTGTGCTACGCGATGAGGCCGCGGAGCTGATTGGTGATCTTCTGGTCGGTGTCGCCCGGGCAGCCGGTGGCGTCGGCGGGCCCGCCGACCCGGCGGAACGGGCACCAGTCGCACGCCTTGCCGGGGGTGGCCGGCACGGCGGGCCACCGGTCGGGGTTGGTGGCCACGTCCAGGCCGTGGGGGCCGATGAGGTCGTGGGTGGCGAAGTACCGGTCGATGGCCCAGTCGGCGATGTCGGGTCGGTACTCCTCCGTCCACTCCGCGCTGTCGGCGTAGTCGTGGGAGCGGGCCAGGAAGACGAGCCGCACGTAGCGCACGTCCCGGCCGGCGCGTTCGTGGCCGCGGCCGTAGAGGTGTGCCTGGATGCGGTACTCCGGCTTGACCAGCTCGGCGTTGGGAACCGTCTTGCGCTTGACCGCACGCAGCGCGGTGACGCCGGTGTACTTCCAGTCGACGACGCACGCGTGGTCGGTGTCGAAGGCGTCGCCGTGGCCGGTGATCGGGTCGACGCCGGGCAGCCCGGGGTCGACGGTCAGCTTCTCCTCGATGACCCACCGGTCGCGGCCGAGCTGCTGGTTGTGGAAGCGCAGGGCTTCCTCCATCAGTCCGTGCATGGCGGTGCCCTGCATCGGCGCCCACGGCGGCCGCTTGTCCTCCGGCTGACGGACGATGCCGGCCAGCTTCATGGCGATCTGCCGCTGGCACGGGGTGCCGAGTTCGGACGGGCCGAGGCGGGTCTGCTGGCTGCGGGGCCGGGACGCGTCGAGGTCGCCCAGGACCTCCCGCATCTCGGCGACCGTTGACGGCGGCGGGCCGGCCGGCGCCGGCGCGGGGGCGGGCTGGTCGATGCGCAGGGACGCGATGAGCGCGGCCAGCTCGGCGTCGGAGACAGCGGCGGTCATGCGCGGTCCCGGATGGTCTTGGCGTGCGCCTCGCGCTCGTTGAGCAGCATCTCGCGCAGTTGCTCAACGTCGTTGGCGGCCTGGCGCAGGGCCTCCAGGTCGCGGGCGTACAGCGGGTGGCCGCCGATGACGTCGTAGATGCCGTCGCCGTTGGCGGCGATGTACTCGCCGACCCGCTCGGCGGCGGCGTAGAGGTTGGGCAGGTCTCGGCTGTCGTCTTCGATGTCCTCCGGCTGGCCCGGGATCACGTCGACGTGGGTCAGGGCGACGCACGCGCCGTGACCGGTCACCCAGACAACCGGGGTGTGGCCGCTGAGCAGCTGCGCCTCGGTGCGGGTCTGACCGCTCTTGGCCGGGTCCTGGCGGGTGCCGGTCCAGTAGCGGACCCAGCTGCCGACCGAGTGCTCTGTGTTGAAGGCGTCAACGCGGTCCTGATCGGCGCCGATGTCGATCTGGCTCATGCGAGGACTCCGTTGAGGCTGGGGACGATGACGGCCTGCTTGGCTGCCCGCGTGACGGCGGTGTAGAGCCAGCGGCGGCCGTTGACGTGCCCCTCGATGGCGGCCGTGGCCGGCCCGAGCGTCTTTGCGTGCTCGCGGTACGCCGCGCCGTAGAACACCGAAGACTCGTCGACGACCAGCACCCGCGGCCACTGCGACCCCTGGCTCTTGTGGGTGGTGATGGCTTGGGCGAACGTGGCGGCGACGATGGTGCCGCGGCCGTCGCGCTTGGCCTGCTTCTCGCCTTCGAGGTCCTTGAAGCCGGACGCCCAGACGGTGAGGTCGCGTTCGCTCCCCTCGTCGTCGCGGACGACCAGGCGGTGCCGGTCCGGCCGGTCGGAGTCCAGAGCGTCAATGACGTCGAACTGCTGGCCGTTGAACACCTCGGCCTCGCCGGAGTTCGCCAGGGCGATGATCCGGTCACCGGACTGCGGGGCGCCGATGAGGCCGCGCAGGGCCCGGAGGAGGTGCACGGCCTGCCAGCGGGTGGCGTTGCGGCCGACGAGGACCTGGTCGAAGGCGAGCAGGTCGGCGATGGACAGGCGGTCGACGCGGCCGGAGTCGCCGTCGCGGCCGCCGATGCCGTAGTCGCGCCGGCCGGGTTCCGAGTTGCGGATGGCGGTGGCCATGCGGGTGACCGGCGAGTCGAGGGCGGACCGGTGGATCTCGGTGAGCAGGTGGTCGGCGGCGTGGTTGATGAAGTAGCCGCCGCCGTCGACCGGGGGCAGCTGGGCCGGGTCGCCGAGGCACAGGATCCGCGTGCCGAAGCTGAGCAGGTCGTAGGCCATGCGCTCGCCGACCATCGACACCTCGTCGAGGACGAGGAGGTTCGCGGCGGTCAGTTCGGTTTCGTCGCGGAGGATCCAGTCCGGGGAGTCGATCTTCGACTGCTCGTGTGCAACCTGCCGGGCCAGCTCGGCCCGCTCGGCCGGGTCGTCGGTGTCGCGCAGCTGCGCCTTCAGCTCCTCCAGCCGCTTGCGGGCCTTTTCCACAGGCTGGTAGATCAGGCTGTGGACGGTGGACGCGTTGTCGCAGCCCTTGCTCCGGAGCACGTAGGCGGCCTTGCCGGTGAACGCGGCGTAGAGGGCGGACACACCTAGGCCTTCGACGATGTGTCGGGCGAGGGTGGTCTTGCCGGTGCCCGCGTACCCGAACAGCCGGAACACCTGGCTGGTGTCGTCGGCGAACCAGTCGGTGATCCGCTGGATGGCTTCCTGCTGCTGCGGGGCGAACTCGAGTTCGCGGGTGGCGGGCGCCGGCGGCGGGGTGGGCGGGTCGTCGGTGCCGACGAGGTCGGCGAGCCGCAGGTCCAGATCGGTCACGCCTGCTGCTCCTCTCGGGTGTCGGTGGTGGGGTGGCCGGCGGTGGCCCACTGGTCGAGGGGCCCGGCCGGGGCGCCCAGGTCGGCGCGCATCTCGGCGAGCACGTCGTCACGGGACGCCGGCACCGCAGGGATGACGGCCGTGTCGGCGGCGGTCACGGCCGGCATGACGCCGGTGCGCTCCTCCGGGCCGGCGGGCAGCGCCCGGGCCGGGTCCTGCCACGTGGTCGGGTTGAGGCGGAGCCGGTCCGCCGGGTGCAGCGGGCTGTAGTCGGGGCCGACGGCCTGGACGGTGTCCGGCCGGTGCAGGCCGGTGTAGGCGCGGCTCACCGGGCCGCCTCGGCGGGCGGGCGCACGACCGTCAGGCGGAGCTTCCGCTTGATGTAGGCGTGCGCCCGCGACGACGTCACCTCGTAGTCCTGGACGATGTCCCCGTCGGCGTTGAGAACGTCGAGGACGCCGTAGCCGGACTTCGGGTCGGCGGAACTGTTGCGGATGTAGCCGAGCGCGCGGAGGCGGTGGAGGAAGCGCGCGACGCCGGCCCGGCCCTGGGTGAACTCGACCTCGCTGTAGGCGCGGCAGTCGTCGTTCGGGAGGGCCCGGAAGAGCGTGAGGCCGGTGGCGTCGGGGTGCAGCGGGGCCAGCTCGTCGGTGCTCATCGGCCCTCCGCCTCGGCGTCGGCCCGGTCGAGGGCGATCCGCATGGAGGCGGCCTGCTGCTCGGTGGCGGCGAGCGCGTCCTCCAGCCGGGAGGTCCGGGTCTGCTCGGCGGCCAGGGCGGCGCGGAACCGGTCCGCCTCGGCGGTGAACTCGTCGGCCAGCGCGGCGTTCCGCTCCTGCCACTTCCGGGTCTCGGCCTGCTCGTCGGCGAGCCGGCGCAAGACCGGCCCCATGCGCTCACCGAGCCAGCTCACGAGGTTCAGGCAGTTGAAGTCCTCACCGCTGGCCGGGTGAGTGTGGGCCTTGATCTCGCCGAGCGCCTCGCGGAGCTGGGTGATCAGCAGGTCGGTGGCGGGGCGGATGGCGTCGAGGTCCAGCGCGGTGGTCGGGGTGTCGGTGGTCGTCATCGGGCATCTCCCGGGTGGGTCAGAGGCAGCTCGGCCACGTACGCCTGCCACCAGTCGGTCAGCGAGGGGCGACGGCCCTGCCGGGCGTCCAGTTCGTCGCGCAGGGCCTCGTTGCGGGCGGTCAGCCGGTCGCAGGCCGCCGACAGCAGGTCCACCTCGTCCGCGCGGGACCGGGCCTCCGCCCGCAGCGCCCGGATGCGGTCCGCCTGGTGCCGCACCCGGACCGACAGGGAGCGCATCTGCCGGTCGGCGAGGACCAGCAGCCGGACCAGGACGGCCACGGTGGCGGCGAGCACGGCGACGGCGATGATCAGGGCGGCCATCACGCAGCGCCCCGCTCGCGCCGGTCCCACTCGGCGGCCGTCACGTGCTGCTCGGCGAGCCGGCGCAGGTCGAAGGGCGGCATCACGATCACCGGGGCGAGGTCGAGGCCGGCGGCGAACTCCGCGCAGTCGCAGTACTCGCCGAGCAGCACGTCGCCGCAGCAGGGCTTGAGCTGGACGGTGAACACGTCGGCGGAGGTCCGGCGGCCGGTCGCGGACCAGCCCTCCACCCCGGTCGGCAGCACGCCGGTGGTGGGCTGCTCCTCCAGGTCGCCGCGGTCGTAGCGCAGACCCGTCGCGTCGAAGTCGGGGCCGGGGCGGCTGCCGGAGCCGGTGCCGGGGGTAGGGCCGAGAGGCTGCACCGGGGGCAGGTCCGGGGCCGTCACTGGACACCGCCGGCCTGCTGCGCCTCCAGCTCGGCGACGTCGCAGAAGCTCTGCACGTCCACCAACCAACCCGGCATCCCCGGGCAGTTCCGCCCCTTCGCCTCGTAGGACCGGAACGGCCGCCGGGGCCCCCGCATGGTGCTGCCGTAGGCCGGCGTCTCCAGTCCGAGGAAGGCGGCCCAGCTGTCCACGCTGGCCGGGTCGTTGTCGGCCAGGTGGACGGTGAAGACGGTGTTGTTCGACGGGATCCACGTCTCGTCGGGGATGGGCAGGCCGGCGGCGACCCCGGCGAGCACCAGCTCGTAGGCGGCGCGGCGCGGGTCCAACTCGACCTCGGCGACCTCGGCGTTGACGTCGGCGATCCGGGCGGCGAGGACGTCGACCGCGCCAGCGGGGATCGTCAGCTCGTCCTTGGTCGTCCGCAGGACCGTGACGCCCTCCTCGACGTCGTACGACGCCGCCGCGCCGTCCGCCATCGTCACCGTGACGTCGTCGCCGTCGCGTACCACGTCGGCGACCAGGTCGCGGGTGCCGTCGCCGTAGACGACGGACAGGCCGGCCGCCAGGTACCGGGCCTTGATCGTGCGCGGCTGCTCGGCCGGGATAGGGTTCGGGTGCATCTGGACTCCTTGCTTCGCGGTTGGTGTGTCCGGGTGTGGAGCCCTCGCGCCGTTGCACCGGCCGGGGGCTCGCGTCGTGTCGGGTGCTGCTACCTGACCGGCGTCGGCTTCGGGGCGTGCGGCCCCGACTGCCCCGGCCGGCCCGGCTGGATCGGCGCGGGCACGTGCGGCCCGGGGTGCAAACGCGGCGGTTGCGTGACGGCGGCGACCAGCTCCAACTGCTCACCGAGCCGCGGTGGCTGGAGCCCGCCGAGGCGGCGGTGCAGGCGGCCGGGGCCGGTGCCAGCACCGCCACCTGGTCCGGTGCCACCGGATCCGCCACCCGGGTGCGTCATGCCGCGCTCGCCTTGTCGGAGTCGCCGTCCGGCAGGTTGGCGATGAACTCGGCAAGGGCGTCGGCGGGGACAAGCCGGCGGCCGTCGAGCCGCTTGGTCCGGATGCGGTTCTTGGAGATCAGCATCCAGACCTTGCGGGGGGTGACACCGAGCCGGTAGGCGACGTCGTTGACGGGATACAGGTCGCGGGTTGCGGGCGGGGCAGTCTTCTCAATCTCGGGAATCACTGAGAAATCCTTTCTCGTGTTCGAGAAGACCGTACGCCACCGGCCGGGTTCTCGACATCGGGAAGGACTCATACTTTCGGTCAGTTCTTGTTGATCTCCTGTACGTCTATGGTCAAGCCATGCAGAGCAATTCAGGCTTGCTGGGGGGCCGCGTCCCGGTCCGACCGATGCGGCTCCTCAGCCCGCCGCGGCGTCGTCGAGATCGGGAATTCTTCCGTGGACAGGAAGGCCTTCCCGATCACGGGAAATACCGTCTGCGCATGTCAACATCTGCGCAGGTCAGGGCCGCTAAGTTCGGTCGTCTCGTTGACCGCGCGCTACGCGAGGCCCGCGAGCGCGGCATGACCATTGACGAGATCGTCAAGGCGACCGGGGTCAGCTCGGCGACGCTGTATCGGTGGCGCAGCGGCGAGTGGACAAAGGACCCGCGCGCCAGCCAGGTCCGGGGCTTCTGCGAAGGCCTCGGCGTGTCGATCCGCGTGGCGTACCAGACGCTCGGATGGGCCGAGGACGGGGAGCCGCAACCGTCCGAGCCGCTGGATCTGGAACCCGACATGCAGGAGGTCGCTCGCCGGCTGCGCGATCCCAACGTCTCCGAGGCCGAGAAGCAGGAGATCCGTACCATGATCCGCTACCTGGCCCGGCGTCGCCGCGAGCGCGAGGCGGACTGAGCATGGATGTGCCGCACTGGCGGGACGTGCCGGTCACCCTCGGCCCCGACGGGCTCTACCACGCCAAGGTGACTGTCGGCCGAAAGCCGAACGGACAGCTCGACCGCCGGCACCGGTCCGGCAAGACGGAAGCCGATGTACGGGGCAAGCTCCGCGACCTATTGAAGAAGGTGGACGCCGGCCACAAGCCGCGCGTCGGCCGCACGCCGACCGTCGAGCAGTGGTTCACCACCTGGCTGACCGACATCGCCCCGTACGGCGCGAAGCAGCTCGCCCGGCGCAGCCTCGACGACTACTGGTCCCGCTGCCGCAACTGGATCTTCCCGCACCTCGGCGGGCTCCTGGTCGACGCGCTAGAAACCGAGGATCTCGACCGGCTGTACAAGGCGATGTACTCGAAGAAGCCGAAGCCGTGCTCGGAGGGGCACGTCCTGAAGACGCACGCGGTGATCCGGCGAGGGCTGGAGATCGCGCTGCGGCGTGGGCGGGTTACCCGGAACGTGGCGAAGCTGATGGACCCGCCGGGCGCGCCGACGACGGCTCGGGAATCCCTGTCGCGAGACGAGTCGCGGGCGGTCCTGGAGGTGGCGCGGCGCCGCCGCAACGGCGCCCGCTGGTACGTAGGGCTCGCCATCGGCCCCCGGCAGGGCGAGACGCTCGGGCTCCGCTGGCCCGATCTGGACCTGGACAACGAGGTCGTCACGATCCAGTGGCAGCTGCAGCGGCTCACCTGGCGGCACGGCTGCGACGACCCGCACGCGTGCGGTGCCCGGCCGCGGCCGAAGAATCGCAAGGGGCTGCACCGGTTCGAGCCGTGCCCGAAAGACTGCAAGCGGCACAAGGGAAAGCGCGGCTGCCCGCCGCCGTGCCCGCGCGATTGCGAGGGACACGCATCAACGTGCCCGAACAAACAGGATGGAGGACTGGTGATTACGCGTCCGAAGGGTTGGCGACGCCGGCCGCATCCGCGTGTTGTCGCGTTGCCGCCCGGGGTGGCCCAGTTGCTGCGGGAGCACCAGGAGGCGCAGAAGGCCGAAATGCGCGAGGCGGGCACCTGGTGGAAGGCGAACGATTACGTGTTCTGCCATCGGGACGGCCGGCCGATAGATCCGCGCGTCGACTGGGCGGAGTGGAAGGAGATTCTCCGGGAAGCTGGGGTGCCGGAAGCCCGCGTGCATGTGATGCGGCATTCCACCGCAACGGCGCTGCTGGAAATGGGTGTGGACATCTCCATCGTTCAGGAGACGTTGGGGCACACGGACATCCGCACGACCCGTGGGTACCAGGACGTCGGGGTGGAGCTAACCCGTCGTGCCGCCGCGGCGATGGAGGCCGGGATGTTCGGTCCGAGCCAGCCTGCGGCGAAGCCGGAGAACTTGGCCACTGTCACCGATCTTGTCACCGAGCGCCGCCGCCGCCGATCTTCCTGATAGCCGGACACCGATACGAGCAACGGCAAAGGCCCTGGTCACCGAAGTGACCAGGGCCTTTTGCTACCCCGAGCCGCCTGACGGAATCGAACCGTCGACCTACGCATTACGAG